>NZ_CM184369.1:0-787500 GCF_059621105.1 Pseudomonas fragariae (ex Marin et al. 2024)
GTGTCAGTGGAACTTTGGCAGCAGTGCGTGGAGCTTTTGCGCGATGAGCTGCCTGCCCAGCAATTCAACACTTGGATCCGTCCGCTACAGGTCGAAGCCGAAGGCGACGAGTTGCGTGTGTACGCACCCAATCGTTTTGTTCTCGACTGGGTCAACGAAAAGTACCTTGGTCGTCTGCTCGAGCTTCTCGGCGAACACGGTCAAGGCATGGTCCCTGCTCTTTCCTTATTAATAGGAAGCAAGCGCAGCTCAGCACCGCGTGCTGCCCCGAATGCACCCTTGGCCGCTGCAGCCTCACAGGCGCTGTCTGCCAATTCGGTCAGCAGCGTCTCGGCCCCGGCTCCTGCCACGGCCGCTCCAGCTGCTGCTGTAGCGACGCCTGCACCGGTTCAGAACGTTGCAACACACGACGAACCGTCGCGTGACAGCTTCGATCCGATGGCCGGTGCCAGCTCGCAACAAGCGCCCGCCCGCGCTGAACAACGTACCGTCCAGGTAGAAGGTGCGCTCAAGCACACCAGTTACCTGAACCGTACGTTCACGTTCGAAAATTTCGTCGAGGGTAAGTCCAACCAGCTGGCACGCGCTGCGGCCTGGCAGGTTGCCGACAACCCCAAGCATGGCTACAACCCGCTGTTCCTTTATGGCGGCGTCGGTCTTGGTAAAACTCACTTGATGCATGCGGTGGGTAACCACCTGCTGAAGAAGAACCCGAACGCCAAGGTCGTGTACCTGCATTCGGAGCGCTTCGTTGCAGACATGGTCAAGGCGTTGCAGCTCAATGCAATCAACGAGTTCAAGCGCTTCTACCGTTCAGTCGACGCGCTGCTGATCGATGACATTCAGTTTTTTGCCCGCAAGGAACGCTCGCAGGAAGAGTTTTTCCACACGTTCAACGCGCTGCTGGAAGGCGGACAGCAGGTCATTCTGACCAGCGACCGCTATCCCAAGGAAATCGAAGGTCTTGAAGAGCGACTCAAATCGCGTTTTGGCTGGGGCCTGACGGTTGCCGTCGAGCCTCCGGAGCTGGAAACCCGCGTGGCGATCCTCATGAAAAAAGCAGATCAGGCCAAGGTCGATCTGCCCCATGACGCAGCGTTCTTCATTGCCCAGCGAATTCGCTCCAACGTCCGCGAGCTGGAAGGTGCGCTCAAGCGCGTCATCGCTCACTCGCACTTCATGGGCCGCGACATCACCATCGAGCTGATTCGCGAGTCGCTGAAGGACTTGCTGGCGTTGCAGGACAAGCTGGTCAGTGTGGATAACATTCAGCGCACTGTCGCCGAGTACTACAAGATCAAGATTTCCGATCTGCTGTCCAAGCGTCGTTCCCGCTCTGTCGCCCGGCCTCGTCAGGTCGCGATGGCGCTCTCCAAGGAACTCACCAACCACAGTCTTCCGGAAATCGGTGACGTGTTTGGTGGCCGTGACCACACGACTGTCTTGCACGCATGCCGAAAGATCAACGAGCTCAAGGAATCCGATGCGGATATCCGCGAGGACTACAAGAACCTGCTGCGCACTCTGACTACGTGATAACGCCAGTGCAGCTCATCAAGGCAAGGGACTAGACCATGCATTTCACCATTCAACGCGAAGCCCTGTTGAAACCCCTGCAATTGGTCGCCGGCGTCGTCGAACGCCGCCAGACCTTGCCGGTTCTTTCCAATGTGCTCCTGGTCGTCGAAGGTCAGCAACTGTCGCTGACCGGTACGGATCTGGAAGTCGAACTGGTTGGCCGCGTCCAGCTGGAAGAGCCCGCCGAACCTGGAGAAATCACGGTTCCTGCGCGCAAGCTCATGGACATTTGCAAAAGCCTGTCCAATGACGCGCTGATCGACATCAAGCTCGATGATTCGAAACTGATCGTCAAGGCCGGTCGTAGCCGGTTCACCCTGTCGACTCTGCCTGCCAATGATTTCCCTACCGTTGAAGAAGGCCCGGGTTCGCTGACGTTCACTCTGGTGCAGAGCAAACTGCGCCGCTTGATCGAGCGCACCAGCTTTGCGATGGCCCAGCAGGACGTTCGGTACTACCTCAACGGCATGCTGCTTGAAGTGAGTGCCGGTATCTTGCGTGCGGTTGCCACCGACGGCCACCGCCTGGCCATGTGCTCGATGTCTGCCGATATCGAACATGCCGATCGCCATCAGGTGATCGTTCCACGTAAAGGTATTCTTGAAATGGCGCGCCTGCTGACCGAGCAGGACGGTACGGTCAGTATCGTTCTGGGTCAGCATCACATTCGTGCGACGACTGGCGAATTCACCTTCACCTCCAAACTGGTCGATGGCAAGTTCCCGGATTACGAGCGTGTGCTGCCTAAAGGTGGTGACAAGCTGGTGCTCGGTGATCGTCAGGCACTGCGTGAGGCGTTCAGCCGCACGGCGATTCTGTCCAACGAGAAGTACCGCGGCATCCGTCTGCAACTGGCCAGTGGTCAATTGAAGATTCAGGCCAACAACCCTGAGCAGGAAGAAGCAGAAGAGGAAATCAGCGTCGAGTACAACGGTGACTCGTTGGAGATTGGTTTCAACGTGAGCTACTTGCTCGACGTGCTGGGCGTCATGACCACCGAACAGGTGCGCCTGATTCTGTCTGACTCCAATAGCAGCGCCCTGGTGCAAGAGTCCGATAACGACGACTCCGCCTACGTTGTCATGCCGATGCGTCTGTAACTTCATGTCCAGCGCAACCTAGATGTCTCTTAGTCGCGTCTCGGTCACCGGGGTGCGCAATCTGCACCCGGTGACCCTCTCCCCCTCCCCGCGTATCAATATCCTCTACGGCGCAAACGGCAGTGGCAAAACCAGCGTGCTGGAAGCTATCCATCTGCTGGGCATTGCTCGCTCGTTCCGCAGCAGTCGCCTGCTGCCCGTCATTCAGTACGAGCAGCCTTCCTGCACCGTCTTCGGTCAGGTCGATCTTGCACAAGGTGGACACAGCAATCTGGGTGTTTCACGCGACCGCCAAGGCGAGTTCCAGATTCGTATCGATGGGCAGAACGCCAGAAGCGCTGCGCAGCTTGCAGAAATTCTGCCGCTGCAGCTCATCAACCCCGATAGCTTCCGATTGCTTGAAGGTGCGCCGAAGATACGCAGGCAGTTTCTGGATTGGGGAGTGTTCCACGTGGAACCTCGCTTTATGGCCACGTGGCAGCGCCTGCAGAAGGCCCTCAAGCAGCGAAACTCGTGGCTTCGGCATGGTACACTTGACGCCGCTTCACAGGCGGCATGGGACCGTGAGCTGTGCTCGGCAAGTGACGAGATCGATGAGTTCCGCCGGGCTTATATCAAGGCATTGAAGCCAGTCTTTGAACAGACTTTGAGCGAACTTGTTGAGCTTGAAGGTTTGACCCTGAGCTACTACCGAGGATGGGACAAGGAAAAAGAGCTAAGTACAGTGCTCGCCTCTTCCCTCCACCGCGATCAGCAAATGGGCCACACCCAGGCCGGACCACAGCGAGCTGACCTGCGCCTTAGATTAGGCGCGCACAATGCGGCAGATATTCTGTCTCGCGGTCAGCAAAAGCTGGTGGTCTGCGCACTGCGTATTGCTCAGGGACATCTGGTCAGCCAGGTCCGTCGCGGCCAGTGTATTTACCTGGTAGATGATTTGCCCTCCGAACTGGATGACAACCATCGACGCGCGCTTTGCCGCTTGCTGGAAGAATTACGCTGCCAGGTGTTTATCACCTGTGTAGATCAAGAATTTTTGAGGGAAGGCTGGCAGACGGAAACGCCAGTCGCTTTGTTCCACGTGGAACAAGGCCGTATCACCCAGACCCACGACCATCGGGAGTGATTGCATGAGCGAAAACCAAACGTACGACTCGTCCAGCATTAAAGTGCTGAAAGGACTTGATGCCGTACGCAAGCGTCCCGGAATGTACATCGGTGATACAGACGATGGCAGCGGTCTGCACCACATGGTGTTCGAGGTGGTTGATAACTCGATCGACGAAGCATTGGCAGGCCATTGCGACGACATCAGCATCATCATCCACCCAGACGAATCTATCACCGTGCGCGACAACGGCCGCGGTATTCCGGTAGACGTGCATAAAGAAGAAGGCGTGTCGGCAGCCGAGGTCATCATGACCGTGCTCCACGCTGGCGGTAAGTTCGATGATAACTCCTACAAAGTATCCGGTGGTTTGCACGGTGTAGGTGTATCTGTGGTTAACGCCCTTTCAGAGCTTCTGTTACTGACGGTTCGTCGTAGCGGCAAGATCTGGGAACAGACCTATGTTCATGGTGTTCCACAGGAACCGATGAAGATCGTCGGTGAAAGTGACAGCACAGGCACTCAGATCCACTTCAAGCCTTCCGCCGAAACCTTCAAGAACATCCACTTCAGCTGGGACATTCTGGCCAAGCGGATTCGTGAGCTGTCCTTCCTGAACTCCGGTGTAGGCATTGTCCTCAAGGATGAGCGCAGCGGTAAGGAAGAATTGTTCAAATACGAAGGCGGTCTGCGCGCATTCGTCGAGTACCTGAACACCAACAAAACGCCGGTCAACGAAGTGTTCCACTTCAACATCCAGCGTGATGATGGCATTGGTGTCGAGATTGCTCTGCAGTGGAACGACAGCTTCAACGAGAACCTGCTGTGCTTCACCAACAACATTCCGCAGCGTGATGGCGGTACTCACCTGGTGGGCTTCCGCTCTGCGCTGACGCGTAACCTGAACAACTACATCGAGCAGGAAGGTCTGGCCAAGAAGCACAAGGTCGCGACCACCGGCGATGACGCGCGTGAAGGTCTGACTGCGATCATTTCGGTCAAGGTGCCTGATCCTAAGTTCAGTTCGCAGACCAAGGACAAGCTGGTTTCGTCCGAAGTCAAAACGGCTGTCGAACAGGAAATGGGCAAGTACTTCTCCGACTTCCTGTTGGAAAACCCGAACGAAGCCAAAGCGGTTGTCGGCAAGATGATCGACGCTGCCCGTGCCCGTGAAGCTGCGCGCAAGGCGCGTGAGATGACTCGTCGTAAAGGCGCGCTGGATATCGCCGGCTTGCCGGGCAAACTGGCGGACTGCCAGGAGAAAGACCCTGCTCTCTCCGAACTGTACCTGGTGGAAGGGGACTCTGCTGGCGGATCAGCCAAGCAGGGGCGTAATCGTAGAACCCAGGCCATCCTGCCGCTCAAGGGCAAGATCCTGAACGTTGAAAAAGCGCGTTTCGACAAGATGATCTCTTCGCAGGAAGTGGGCACCTTGATCACTGCGCTGGGCTGCGGTATTGGCCGTGAAGAGTACAACATCGACAAGTTGCGTTATCACAACATCATCATCATGACCGATGCTGACGTCGACGGCTCGCACATCCGTACCCTGCTGCTGACCTTCTTCTTCCGTCAGTTGCCCGAGCTGATCGAGCGTGGCTACATCTACATCGCTCAGCCGCCGCTGTACAAGGTCAAGAAAGGCAAGCAGGAGCAGTACATCAAGGACGACGAGGCCATGGAAGAATACATGACTCAGTCGGCCCTTGAAGACGCCAGCCTGCACCTCAGCGAATCGGCGCCGGGTATCTCCGGTACCGCACTGGAGAAGCTGGTCAACGACTTCCGCATGGTCATGAAGACGCTCAAGCGCCTGTCGCGTCTTTACCCACAGGAACTGACCGAGCACTTCGTCTACCTGCCGCCGATCACCCTCGAGCAGCTGTCTGACCACGAGGGCATGCAAGCCTGGCTGGCACTGTTCGACGCGCGTCTGCGCACCGGCGAGAAGTCAGGTCTGGTCTACAAGGCCAGCCTGCGTGAAGACCGTGAACGTAACGTCTGGCTGCCAGAGGTCGAACTGATCTCCCACGGCCTGTCGAACTACGTCACCTTCAACCGCGACTTCTTCGGCAGCAACGACTACAAGACCGTTACCGCTCTGGGCGCGCAGATCAGCACGCTGCTGGAAGAAGGTGCCTACGTACAACGTGGCGAGCGCAAGAAGCCCGTCAACGAGTTCAAGGAAGCCCTCGCCTGGTTGATGGCCGAAAGCACCAAGCGCCACACTATCCAGCGCTACAAAGGTCTGGGTGAGATGAACCCGGACCAGCTGTGGGAAACCACCATGGACCCGAGTGTGCGCCGCATGCTGAAAGTCACCATCGAAGACGCCATCGGCGCTGACCAGATCTTCAACACCCTCATGGGTGATGCGGTCGAGCCACGTCGTGACTTCATCGAGAGCAATGCGCTGGCAGTGTCCAACCTGGACTTCTGATGAGCGTATGAGCAAACATCAACCCCGGCGAAAGCCGGGGTTTTTGTTTGTGCTCTAAAACAGTTTCGCCAGTCGCAGATTCAAGCGGGACTTTTCCTGGAAGCCCTCCTCCACTTCTACATCCCTGCCGAGTACGGCCTGGACCTGAATCGACGGGGTCAGCATGTGAGTAGCACTCACACGCAGGTAGGTAGTGCTTAGTTGATCGTCTTGATTGACGCCACCCACCCGGTTTTCTCCGCCATCAATATGGCCTCCACCAACGGCAAACCGGGTTTGCGGCGAAACGTTGTAGCTCAGGTAAGCCTGATATTCGTAGCGGGTCTTCTGTGCCAATGTGTCACTGCCTGAACCGTAATCATCGTTATCGCTGAACCATGAGACATCCGCAGCGGTGTCCAGAGCCCATCTGGCATTGAAGTGATGGATGTAGGCTGCTTGCAGCAAAAGACGCCAGCGGTTTTCACCCAGGTTGAGTGTGTCGTCGTTTTCGTAACTGCCGGTAGGCAAATAAAGGTAAGGCGCCACGGAAAAGACATCCTTATTTGCAGTGGCTAAGGTCCACTTTACCGGTGCGCCGAGAATCAGATCTCCGGCGCCGGTGGTCTGGCCAAGCGCGCTTGCCTCACCACCAGCCTTCAGATGTCCATAAGGCAGGATGAACTGTGGCTCTATCACCGCGTTGTTGCTCAGCGCAAACGAGTGGATATAGCGAAGCAGGCTGACATCGGTCTTGAGCCGAAAATCGTCCGAGACTTTTTGACCGTTGCTGTAAAAGTCCGAGCTTTCAGCGTGTTGTGCATAAACCAGCAAAGCGTTCATGCCGACAGGCAGCGGCTCATAATCGCCTGCGGTGATTTCCAGGGCATGAGTCACGGTCGACCAACACAGCATGGTAGAGCTGGCCAGCACTGAACGGGCAACCAGATTGAGTCTTTGCATATCTGTTTCCTCAAGGATTAATGCGTGTCAGCGGCTCAGCAAGCCGCTGCCGGGGTGGCAATTGAGGTATTCGAAATACTGGGCCTCACGGGGGATCACCGCGATCTCATGGTAGAGGCGTAACTGGACCTGGAAGTTGAGGGTCTGTACGTACTGCATGAAGCCGCCGAAGATCGCCACATGAGTGGGATGGGTCTTTGCCCAACGCTCCAGGTTGCTCAGGTCATCGAACCAGGCGAGGCCGAAGCTCTTCTCCAAAGGCTCGCCGCTCTCGTTGTCCAGCGCTTGCATGAAGCGACAGCTCAGGCAGCCGACGGTGGCGCCTTCGTCGCGCAGAAACGTCATGCCGGTCTGCAACACGGGCTGTATGTCGTTCAGGTACAGATCACGTTCCTGTCCGGTGGTGCTGCTCCAGTCCTGCCCGGAGCGAATCAGGCACAGGTTGTCGCGACCGGACATACGCACCCTGCCAGCACGCAGCACGTCCGCACTTGAAGGATTGCTGCTACCTGCCAGTGCATCAGTCTGGGCAAAAGGGATACGGTCGCGGGAACTGCCCCAGTACGCGTGTTCCTGAATAGGCTCACTCATGTGAGTGGCCAGGTGAGTAACACCTTCGGGCACATCCGGGGCGGAGAACAATGTTTCGAAACGCTCCGTGCTGGGGCAAACGACCTCTAGGAACCATCCCAGCGGCCCTGTTTCACGAGCCGGATCCTGCCACCAGCGCAAGAACCCCGAGCTGTTTCGCCACCGATTGAAAGCGTCCACGTCGTGCCAGTAAGCGATGGCTATGCAGGTATGGAAACCATCGGCGTCCACGCAACATGCGCTGTCCCAATACCGCGGGCCTGAGTCGCTATCAAACCAAGCGGTTATCGCTGCCAGTTCTGGCAGACCTACCGGATGCAGGGACTGGACGCCGAAATAAGCCATCACCACCTGCCCTGCCAGCGGATCGAAACGCGCGGACCATGCAGGAAAAGGTGGTTGATAGCCCTCGGGCAGATTGCTGTTCAGCTCACGTGGCTTGCGCAGATGTTCAGGAATCGCTGAGTGCATGTCACACCTCCAGCGCGATGTCAGGCCGAAGCAGCTCGATGGACTCGCTGCTGATCGGCAGGCCTGGCAGATCGACTACACATGGAGTGGGATTGGGATTGAACATCAGACGAGTGACGTCGGGACGTGAGTAATGTCCAGCCGGGTCGGCTGCTACTTTGGCCAAGGTCAATGCGGCTGGATCAAGTGTTGCGTAGAGCAGACCTTCCTCATGTTCGCCCAATGGGGTCGCCAGATCACTTCCGTCCGGACCGAAAATCCGTGCGTGCCCGCCACCGGCCTGCAGCAGGCTGCGTTTGGCATCACTGTCGCAAAGCATTTCGATCATTTCAGGGGAAACGATTGCACAGGGTGCGAGGACGAAGCATTGCCCTTCTGCGGCATAAACCCGCGAAGCCGCAGTATTGACCTCGGGGCCCAGGGCGCTCGTGGCGTTGCGGTACAGGCTGAAGCTTGGCCAGGCCGCTACGTGAATCTGTTCGTTCTGTGCGTACATGGCGTACTTGGAAAGCGGTTGCAGGTGCTCCCAGCAGCAAAGCGCACCGAGAACACCGACAGGGGTTTCAAAGGTACGCAATGATGCCCCGTCGCCTTCGCCAAACATCGTACGTTCCACATGAGTAGCCTTGAGCTTGCGACGCACGCCAACCGTTTCACCGTGATCGTCGATGATCCACTGACCGATATACAGCGACGCGTTGTTGCGCTCGCTGTAACCGAGCACCACATAGAGACCGAGATGGCGAGCCGCATCGCTGATACGTCGGGCCTGAACACTGTCCAGCACCAGAGACTGCTGGTGATAACGCTGCACCAACGGCATGTTCCAGGCCGGTGCGTCGAGCCACAAGAACCACGGATAGCCCGGAATCCACGTTTCCGGGAATGCAATCAGACCGGCTCCGGCGGCTGCCGCCTGCTCCATCAGGGTTATGGTCTTGTCTACGGTGGCGTCCAGATCCAGGAACACGGGCGCAGCTTGCACACAGGCGACTTTCAGAGGGTCTTTCATCGTCAAAACTCGAATGGCTGTTGGATGGCCACAGGCTATGAGCTTTCCTGACGACGGTATTAGGACGAAAAGGAACGGCTTTTTGACTGGAAGGGATAGGCTGACAGGGATGGTTTCAGACTTGCATGGCGATTGGCTCGACGCATCGAAGTGCAGGTTGAACGCGATGAGCATCTATTTCGATACCAACAGCATTGTCGTGCGGGAACGGGCAGAGTTCTGGCAGGAAGTGGTGTGCAGTACTTTCGTGCCATTGGAATGTGCCTTCCCGGATCGACAAAACTTCCAGGGTCGTTTGCGCTCGCATAGCGTCGCAGGGCTTGGCTTGGTTGAAGTACAGGCCTGCGAGCAGACGGTCGTTCGAGATACCTCGAGTATTTCGCGCAGTGACGACGAGTTCGTATTGGTGAGTCTGGCGCTTGAAGGCCGGGCGCAGGTTTCTCAGGAGGGACGCGAAGCGATATTGGAGGTCGGCGACTTTGCTATCTACGACACTCGTCGCCCTTACCGACTGCACTTCGACAGTGCGTTCAGTCAGACCGTGGTGCAAATCCCGCGCAACAGTCTGCAGCAGCGCCTGTGCAATCTGGAGTATCTGACCGCTTTATCCATGTCTCGCGATAACCCGCTCAATGGACTGGTCTTCGACTTTTTTACCGGTCTCGCTGCACTCGAGAACCGGGTAGGCGAATCGCAGCAGGCGCGGATAACCGAGCAAGGGCTGGACTTGTTGGCAATGGCTTTGTCCGAAAGAGTCAAAGGGCAGGCACAAGGTTCGAGACGCAGTGGCTTACTGCTGCGCATCAAGGACCATATTCAGGCCAACCTGGCAGATACAAAACTGTCTCTGGCCAATGTCAGCGCCCGATTCGGAGTCAGCACGCGCTATGTCAGCAGCCTGTTTCAGGATGAACAGACCTCGTTCGGGCGCTACCTGTTGGGCTCCCGGCTACAACGCTGCGCCAGTGATCTGCGCGAGCCATTACTCGCCAATCGACAGATCAGCGAGATCGCTTGGCGTTGGGGATTCAGTGATGTCGCTTACTTCAGCAGAGTCTTCCGCCAGCGCTTCGGAGCGCCTGCAAGGGAATATCGGCTTGAAACTTCGCAAACCCCGCGCATAAAAAAACCGACCTCTTAAAGGTCGGTTTCTGATACATCATCAAAACTTATGCACGTTTTTCCGGTTTTTATAGCCTGAAAAAATATGTATACGAATTAACAGGTTAGACAGCCTTTTTCAGCGATTTCAGAAAAACCGTACACAGGTTATCCACAAAATCACGCCGGGACTTTTTCGGGGGTGGCTGCAGGCTCGACAGGCGAACCCATTGCGCGTTGTGTGTCTTCATTCCAGGCCTGCACACGCTCATTCAACGCAGCAATGGCACGTGGGCCTGTGCCTTCTGCATACATCGGCTCGCCGATCACCACTTGAATGGTGCCTGGCTTTTTTGCCCAGCCGTCGCGAGGCCAGTACTTGCCTGCGTTGTGCGCGACAGGCAGCACGGGCAGGTCGGCGTTCACTGCCAGTGCAGTTCCACCGCGTGAGAATTTGCCGACCTGGCCGTAAGGCACGCGTGTGCCCTCCGGGAAGATCAATACCCAGACGCCATCCTTGAGCAGCTCGTCGCCCTTCTTGGCAATCTCCCTGAGTGCGGCTTTCGGGTTTTCGCGGTCGATGGCGATCGGGCGCAGCATTGCCATCGCCCAGCCAAAGAACGGCACGTACAGCAGTTCACGCTTGAGGACCTGACTCATCGGCTCGAAATACGCCGACAGAAAGAAGGTCTCCCAGGTGCTCTGATGGTTGGAGATGATCACGCAGGGGGTTTTCGGTACGTTCTCGGCGCCAGTTACTTCAACCTTGATGTTCAGAAACACCTTGGTCAGCCAGATGGCGCAGCGGCACCAGTAGACGTTGATGAAGCGATAGCGGGCTTTGAACGGCAGAAAAGGCGCAATGAAAAAACTCAATGTGCACCACAGCAGCGAGCTGGTGCCCAGCAACAGGTAAAAGAAGAAGGTCCTGATTGCCTGCATGATCGACATAGTTACGTTTACCGTACGGGCAGGTGCCCGCTCCTTGAGCGTCCTGAACCTGAAGAGCTGATTGTTCAGTGAGTGCTGTTGTGGATAAGTTCTGCGGCAACTGCCGCCAGATCGTCAAAAATCAATGTGCCTGCCGGCACTCCGCCTTCCATCGTCTTGCGGCCTTTGCCGGTCATTACCAGCACAGGCTGAGAATCGACGGCCAATGCGGCCTGCAGGTCACCCTTGCTGTCGCCCACGAACCAGAGACCTTTGAGGTCCGCTGCGTAATGACGGGCGATGGCCCGCAGCATGCCGGGTTTGGGCTTGCGGCAGGTACAGCCATCGTCTGGCCCATGCGGGCAATAGACGATCAAACCGAGCTCGCCGCCCTGCTCTGCCACCAGCTTGCGCAAGCGCACGTGCATGGCATCCAGAGTGGCCAGATCGTAATAACCTCGGGCAATGCCCGACTGGTTGGTGGCGACGGCCACCGTCCAGCCGGCCTTGCTCAGCGCTGCGATAGCTTCGATCGAGCCAGGAATGGGCAGCCATTCCGCCACCGACTTTATGTAAGTGTCGGAGTCATGATTGATCACGCCATCCCGATCGAGTATCAGCAGTTTCACAGCGACTCCTTGTCAGCCCAGCAGCGAGATGTCGGCGACGCCGAGGAACAGGCCGCGCAAACGCGACAACAGGGCATAGCGGTTGGCACGCACGTTGGCGTCTTCCGCGTTGACCATCACGGCTTCGAAGAACGCATCGACCGGCTCACGCAGCATCGCCAGGCGCGCCAGCGATTCACTGTACTGACGCTCGGCAGCCATCGGCTGGATCGCGTGATCGGCCTGCTGGATGGCCGAGTACAGCGAGAACTCGTTGGCGTTATCGAAATACTTGGGCTCGACGGTCTGGGCAATGCTGCCCTCGGCCTTGCTCAAGAGGTTCGATACACGCTTGTTCACTGCGGCCAGTGCAGCGGCCTGTGGCAGTTTGCGGAAGGCCTGAACCGCCTGGACGCGCTGATCGAAATCCAGCGCCGAAGCCGGTTGCAGCGCACGCACCGAGAGGTACACCGCCACGTCGACGCCTTCGTCTTCATAACGCGCACGCAGACGATCGAAGATGAAGTCGAGAACCTGTTCCGCCAGACCGGCCGGCTTGATCTTCGCGCCGAACTGCGCGACGGCGAATTTCACCGTTTCGATCAGGTTCAGGTCTAGCTTCTTCTCGATCAGGATGCGCAGGATGCCCAGTGCTGCACGACGCAGGGCATACGGGTCCTTGCTGCCGGTAGGCAGCATGCCGATACCGAAGATACCGACCAGCGTATCGAGCTTGTCGGCAATGGCCACCGCAGCACCGGTCAGTGTGGTCGGCAGTTCGGCACCCGCGCCACGTGGCATGTACTGCTCGTTGAGCGCCAGCGCGACATCTTCCGGCTCGCCGTCGGCCTTGGCGTAGTAGTAACCGGCAATGCCCTGCATTTCCGGAAACTCGCCGACCATCTCGCTCGACAGGTCGCACTTGGAGAGCAGACCGGCCCGCGCAGCACGCTGGGCGTCGCCGCCGATGCGCGGTGCGATGTAAGCGGCCAGTTTCGACACACGCTCGGCCTTGTCGAACACGCTGCCCAACTGCGCCTGGAACACGACGTTCTTCAGGCGATCGTTGAAGGTTTCGAGCTTCTGCTTCTTGTCCTGCTTGAAGAAGAACTCGGCGTCGGTCAGGCGTGGACGAACCACCTTCTCGTTACCGGCGATGATCTGTGCCGGGTCCTTGCTCTCGATGTTGGCCACGGTGATGAAGCGCGGCAGCAGCTTGCCGTCGACATCCAGCAGGCAGAAATACTTCTGGTTGTCCTGCATGGTGGTAATCAAGGCTTCCTGAGGGACTTCCAGGAAGCGCTCTTCGAACGAGCACACCAGCGGAACCGGCCACTCGACCAGACCGGCCACTTCGTCCAGCAGGCTTGGCGGCACGATGGCGGTGCCTTCCTGCTGGGTGGCCAGCTCGTCGACGCGTTTGCTGATGATCTGGCGACGTTCGTTGAAGTCGGCCAGTACATGAGCGGCGCGCAGGTCACTGAGGTAACCGGCAGGCGAGGAAATGCGCACGTCTTGCGGATGATGGAAGCGATGACCGCGCGAATGACGACCCGCGCTCTGGGCGAGGATCGTGCAGTCCACCACCTGATCACCGAACAGCATCACCAGCCACTGGGTCGGCCGCACGAACTCTTCCTTGCGAGCACCCCAGCGCATGCGCTTGGCAATCGGCAGGTCGTTCAGCGAGTCTTCGACGATGGTCGGCAACAGCGACGTCGTCGGCTTGCCGAGGATGGTCTGGCTGTAACGCAGTTTCGGACCGCTCTGATCGATTTCGCTCAGGTCGACGCCGCACTTCTTGGCGAAGCCCAGGGCGGCCTGAGTCGGGTTGCCGTCGGCATCGAACGCGGCCTGACGCGGTGGGCCGTCGAGGTTGACGCTGCGATCCGGTTGTTGCGTGGCCAGTGCGGTAATCAGCACGGCCAGACGACGCGGTGCGGCGTAGACCTGTTTGGCGCTGTAGGTCAGACCTGCGCCTGCGAGGCCTTTTTCAATACCGGCGAGAAACGCATCGGCCAGCGAGACGAGGGTCTTGGGTGGCAGTTCTTCGGTGCCCAGTTCGACCAGAAAATCTTGAGCACTCATTGCGCTGCCTCCAGCTTGGCCAACACTTCATCGCGTAGATCGGGCGGCGCCATCGGGAAGCCGAGACGGGCCCGGGCCTGCAGATAGGCCTGAGCCACCGAACGGGCCAGCGTGCGCACGCGCAGAATGTATTGCTGACGCGCCGTCACGGAAATCGCGCGACGGGCATCCAGCAGGTTGAAGGTGTGCGAGGCCTTGAGGACCATTTCGTAGCCGGGCAATGGCAGCTCCAGCTCGATCAGGCGTGCGGCTTCGCTTTCGTAGAAGTCGAACAGCTCGAACAGCTTGTCGACGTTGGCGTGTTCGAAGTTGTAGGTCGACTGCTCCACTTCGTTCTGGTGGAACACGTCGCCGTAGGTCACTTTGCCGAACGGGCCGTCAGCCCAGACCAGATCGTAGACCGAGTCCACGCCCTGCTGGTACATCGCCAGACGCTCGAGGCCGTAGGTGATTTCGCCGGTAACCGGGTAGCACTCCAGACCACCGACCTGCTGGAAGTAGGTGAACTGCGAGACTTCCATGCCGTTGAGCCAGATCTCCCAGCCCAGACCCCAGGCGCCCAGCGTCGGCGATTCCCAGTTGTCTTCGACGAAGCGCACGTCGTGCACCAGCGGATCGAGACCGATGTGCTTGAGCGAGCCCAGGTACAGTTCCTGGAAGTTGTCCGGGTTCGGCTTGAGAATCACCTGAAACTGGTAATAGTGCTGCAGGCGGTTCGGGTTTTCGCCGTAACGGCCGTCAGTCGGGCGACGGCTTGGCTGTACGTAAGCGGCGTTCCAGGTTTCCGGGCCTACGGCGCGCAGAAACGTGGCAGTGTGGAACGTGCCGGCGCCTACTTCCATATCGTAGGGCTGAAGTACCACGCAACCTTGTTCTGCCCAGTATTGCTGGAGGGCGAGGATCAAGTCTTGGAAGGTACGCACGGCTGGCGTAGGCTGGCTCACAAATTTCACCTGTGCTGGGCTGCGATTCAAAGAGCGGGAGTATACCCGATTCGGCCGCACGTCCACTCCTTGGGAGCCCTATGACACGCTGCTTTTGGTGCAACGAAGACCCCCTGTACATCGCATATCACGATCAGGAGTGGGGAGTGCCGCTGCGCGATGCGCAGAAGCTCTTCGAGTTGCTTTTGCTCGAAGGGTTCCAGGCCGGGCTGTCGTGGATCACGATTCTCAAGCGGCGCGCGCGTTATCGCGAAGTGCTGCACGGTTTTGACGTCGAGCGCCTGGCGCAGCTGAGCGATGCCGAAATAGAGGCGCTGATGCTTGATCCGAGCATCATCCGCAACCGCCTCAAGCTCAAGGCGGTGCGCACCAATGCGCGGGCCTGGCTGGAACTGGAAGACCCGGTCGCGCTGCTCTGGTCGTTTGTCGGTGGTACCCCGAAGATCAATCACTTCAAGGATCGCAGCGAAGTCCCGGCGATTACCGCCGAGGCCGAAGCGATGAGCAAGGCACTGAAAAAGGCCGGTTTCACCTTTGTCGGGCCGACCATCTGTTACGCCTACATGCAGGCCAGCGGCATGGTCATGGACCACACTGTCGATTGCGATCGGTATGCGATCCTGAGCCGCTGACGGTTACACTACCCGCCTCGAGAATCTGGGAGTCATCTGTGGATAAGTTCAAAGGCGCCGTAATGGTCGGGGCGTTGCGATTGTTTGCGCTGTTGCCATGGCGCGCGGTGCAGTGGACAGGCACCGCGATTGGCTGGCTGATGTGGAAGCTGCCCAACCGCTCGCGGGAAGTGGCGCGGATCAATCTGTCCAAGTGCTTCCCCGAGTTGAGCGAACCCGAGCTGGAAAAGCTCGTCGGCCGCAGCCTCATGGACATCGGCAAGACCTTGACCGAAAGCGCCTGTGCGTGGATCTGGCCGGCACAGAAATCGATCGACCTGGTGCGTGAAGTCGAAGGGCTCGATGTGCTCAAGGACGCGCTGGCGTCCGGTAAGGGCGTGGTGGGTATCACCAGTCACCTGGGCAACTGGGAAGTGCTCAATCACTTCTACTGCAGCCAGTGCAAGCCGATCATTTTCTATCGTCCACCCAAGCTGAAAGCCGTGGACGACCTGTTGCGCAAGCAGCGTGTGCAGTTGGGCAACCGGGTGGCGGCGTCGACCAAGGAAGGCATTCTCAGTGTCATCAAGGAAGTGCGCAAAGGCGGCTCGGTGGGTATTCCGGCCGATCCGGAGCCGGCTGAATCAGCCGGTATCTTCGTGCCCTTCTGCGGCACCATGGCCCTGACCAGCAAGTTCGTGCCGAACATGCTCGCAGGCGGCAAGGCAGTCGGCGTATTCCTGCACGCCATGCGCCTGCCGGACGGCTCGGGTTACAAAGTGGTACTCGAAGCGGCGCCCGAAGCGATGTACAGCACCGACACCGAAACCTCGGCAGCGGCGATGAGCAAAGTGGTCGAGAAATACGTGCGGGCGTACCCGAGCCAATACATGTGGACCATGAAGCGCTTCAAGAAACGCCCGCCAGGTGAGGCGCGCTGGTACTAGAAAGGATAGGACGCGGAGCGTCCAGAACGGCATGCCCACGCTGGAGCATGGGCACGATCGTGTTCCTGCAGACACCTATCGTTCCTCACGCTCCGCGTGGGAATGCCGTGCGTGACGCTCTGCGTCACAAATCTGCGCCGCGCCGCAGTTCTCAGGATAGGACGCGGAGCATGGGCACGATCGTGTTTCCCTCAACTGGCGGCCGCAATCAATCCGCGTCGCTCCAGCGCCACCTGAGTCCCTTCCGGACTCATCCGCACCAGGTTCACCGGGATGGATTTGGCCGCAGGGGTGTTGCCGTGTTTATCCCGATTGGCCAGTGGTAGCAGGCCGTTGGTCTCCGGGTAGTACGCTGCGCAGCATCCCTGCGGCACGTCGTAGGGGATGACCTTGAAACCCGCTGCACGCCGCGCGGTGGTCGGGTCGAGCGCCGTCTGAAACTCGATGTAGTCCCCGGCCTTTAGCCCCAGGCGTTCGATGTCCTGCGGGTTGAGCATCACCACCATGCGGTCGCCAAAGATGTCCCGATAGCGGTCATCGTTGGAATACACCGTGGTGTTGAACTGGTCATGGCTGCGGATCGTCATCAACTGCAGATGCTCGGCGCCCGGCGGCGTGTCGTCTTCGTCGTAGATGCCTTCGGGAAAGAGGAAGTTGGCCTTGCCCGACTCGGTGTCCCACTTGCGCTCACTGGCGGCATTGGGCAAGCGGAACCCTCCGGGTTCGAGGATGCGCTGATTGAAGTCATAAAACTGCTCGGGTAACACTTCTTCGATCTTGTCGCGAATCCTTGAGTAGTCGCCCACATAGCTGTCCCAGTCCACCTTGGGATTGGGCGCAAGCGTCGCTTTGGCGATACCGGCAATGATCGCCACTTCGGAAATCAGATGTTTCGACGCAGGCTCGAGCATGCCGGTCGAGCCGTGCACCATCGACATCGAGTCCTCCACCGTAATGGTTTGCGCCACACCGTTCTGCAGGTCGCGTTCCGAACGCGCCACGCACGGCAGCAGAAAGGCCTTCTGGCCATGGACTGTCGCGCTGCGGTTGAGCTTGGTGTTGACCAGCACCGTCATTTTCAGACGGCTGACGGTCGGGCAGATCACATCGGTGTCCGGAATGGCACGGAAAAAATTACCGCCCATGGAAATCAGCGCTTCCACCTCGCCACGCAACAGGGCTTCGCAGGTCTCGGCCACGGCGTGACCTTTTTTTCTGGACGCCTCGAAACCGAACACCTTGCTCATGCTGGCCAGAAACGGTTCTCCGGCCTTTTCATAGATGCCCATCGTCCTGTCGCCCTGTACGTTGGAGTGTCCACGTACCGGGCAAGCACCCGCACCGAGCTTGCCGATGTTGCCGCGCAACAGCAGCAGGTTGATGATCTGCTGCATGGCGTCACCGCCGCGCTTGTGCTGAGTGATGCCCATTCCCCAGCAGCAGATGACCCCCTTCGAGCGCTTATAGACCGCCGCCACCTCTTCGATGGCCTGACGCGTCAGGCCCGAATGGCGCTCGATGATGTCCCAGGGCAACTGTCGGCAGTAATCGGCGTACTGCTCGAAGCCATGGGTGTGTTCTTCAATGAACGTCACATCGAGGACGCGTGGCAGGTGTTCACGCTGCGCCACATCGTCGGCTTCGATCACGGCCTTGCAAACGCCTTGCAGGGCGATCATGTCGCCGCCGATCCTGACCTGATGGTACTGCGAGCTGATTTCCACCCCATGCAGACTGAGCATGTCGCGCGGGTCCTGCGGCGCCGCAAAACGTACCAGCGCCCTCTCCCGCAGCGGGTTGAACGAGATGATGCTCGCGCCCCGGCGCGCGGCGGCGTGCAGCTCGGACATCATGCGCGGGCTGTTGGTCCCGGGGTTCTGGCCGATGATGAAAATCGCGTCGGCGCTCTCGAAATCCTCCAGCGTCGTGGTGCCTTTGCCGACCCCGATCGACTCGGGCAGCGCCGCGGTGGTGGTCTCATGGCACATGTTCGAGCAGTCAGGGAAGTTGGCCATGCCGTACATCCGGCCAAACAGCTGATACAGAAAGGCGGCTTCGTTCGATGTGCGCCCTGAGGTGTACAGCTCCAGCTTCCACGGGTCGCTCAGGTTGCGCAGTTCTTCGCCGATCTCGGCGAACGCCTCGTCCCAGGTGACGGGCAGGTATTTGTCAGTGGCGGCGTCGTAGCGCATCGGCTCGGTAATACGGCCTTCTGCTTCCAGCTCGTGGTCGCTCCAGGTGGCCAGTTCGCTGACCGTATGCCGGGCGAAGAACTCTGGAGTCACGCGTTTCTTGGTCGATTCCCAGGCCAGGGCCTTGGCACCGTTCTCGCAGTATTCAAAGGTGTGCGGCTTCTTCGGGTCCGGCCAGGAGCAGCTGGGGCAGTCGAAGCCGCCAGGCTTGTTCATGGACATCAGCGTGCGGTTGCCCTTGATCAGCACATGCTGGTGCAACAGGTGCTTGTTGACCGCACTGAGCGCGGCCCAGCCACCTGCCGGCGTGCCGTCGGTCTGTGATCCCTGAAGCGGGGCCTGGGAGTTTTCCGATTCGGACATGGGGTGTGTTCTCTCTCATAAAGCCCGTGAAGGCATGAAGCTCGTGTGTCTGAGATACACGGGCTCAGAGAGAATTCGCCCGAGTCGACGAGCGTTGCCGACAGGGCCGGCCGGCAAGAGGTTCAGTAGGGTCACACCCTGTTCAGCAGCGGTTCAGAAAAAGCTCAGGCCGACCTGAAACAGCCGCTCGACCTCGCGGATGCACTTCTTGTCTACAAGGAACATGATCACATGGTCACCGGATTCGATCACGGTGATGTCATGGGCAATGAGCACTTGTTCGTCGCGGATCACTGCGCCGATTGCCGTACCGGTCGGCAGGTTGATGTCCTTGATCGCACGGCTGACGACCTTGCTGGATTTCGAGTCGCCGTGAGCGACGATCTCGATGGCTTCGGCTGCACCGCGTCGCAGCGAATGCACGCTGACGATATCACCGCGGCGCACGTGGGCCAGCAGCGTGCCGATGGTTGCCAGTTGCGGGCTGACCGCAACGTCGATTTCACCGCCCTGCACCAGATCGACGTAGGCCGGGTTATTGATCAGCGTCATCACCTTGCGTGCGCCCAGACGCTTGGCCAGCAGCGACGACATGATGTTGGCTTCATCGTCGTTGGTCAGCGCCAGGAACAGGTCGGTGTTGCCGATGTTTTCTTCCAGCAGCAGGTCGCGGTCCGATGAGCTGCCCTGCAGCACCACCGTGCTGTCCAGGTGTTCCGACAGATAGCGGCAGCGCGCCGGGCTCACTTCGATGATCTTCACCTGATAGCGGCTTTCAATGGCCTCAGCCAGACGCTCGCCGATGTTGCCGCCACCGGCGATGACGATACGTTTGTAGTTCTCGTCCAGGCGCCGCAGCTCGCCCATCACGGCGCGAATATCAGCCTTGGCGGCAATGAAGAACACCTCGTCGTCGGCCTCGATGACCGTGTCGCCATGCGGCAGTATCGCCCGGTCGCGGCGATAGATCGCCGCGATGCGCGTTTCGACATTCGGCATGTGCGCTCGTAGCTGACGCAGCGGCTGACCGACCAGCGCACCGCCGTAATAGGCTTTGACCGCGACCAGTTGCGCTTTGCCTTCGGCGAAATCGATCACCTGCAGCGCACCGGGGTACTCGATCAGACGCTTGATGTAGTTGGTGACGACCTGCTCCGGACTGATCAGTACGTCGACCGGGATCGCGTTTTTATCGAACAGGCCTGCGCGTGTCAGGTACGCCGCTTCACGGATGCGCGCGATCTTGGTCGGCGTATGGAACAGCGTATGGGCCACCTGACAGGCAATCATGTTGGCTTCGTCGCTGCTGGTCACCGCGACCAGCATGTCGGCGTCGTCCGCGCCGGCCTGACGCAACACCGCCGGGTAGGAGCCTTTGCCCTGCACGGTGCGGATGTCCAGGCGGTCGCCCAGATCGCGCAACCGGTCGCCGTCAGTGTCGACCACGGTGATGTCGTTGGCTTCGCCCGCCAGATGCTCGGCCAGCGTACCGCCTACCTGCCCTGCACCCAGAATGATGATTTTCACGCGCTTACTCCCGCGCCGACGCGATCTTGATCAGTTTGGCGTAGTAGAAACCGTCGTGGCCGCCTTGCCGGGCCAGCAGCTGGCGACCATGGGCTTGCTTGATACCCGCGGGCGGCTGTCCGGCCTGCCCGGCGATGTCCAGCTCTCTGGCCCCGGAGGTACGCGCCAGAAACGCCTCGATGACGTCGGTGTTTTCGGTTGGCAGTGTCGAGCAGGTCGCGTACACCAGCATGCCGCCTACCTGCAGGGTAGGCCACAACGCATCGAGCAGCTCGCCCTGCAAGGCCGCCAGCGCGGCGATGTCGTCTGCCTGACGAGTCAGTTTGATGTCCGGATGCCGACGAATCACGCCGGTCGCCGAGCACGGTGCGTCGAGCAGGATGCGCTGGAACGGTTTGCCGTCCCACCACTGCGCTGTCTCGCGGGCGTCGGCTGCAATCAGCTCGGCATCCAGTCCCAGGCGATCGAGGTTTTCACGCACGCGCACCAGACGCTTGGCTTCCAGATCCACCGCCACCACGCCGTCCAGTTGCGGCTGTACTTCCAGCAAGTGGCAGGTCTTGCCGCCCGGCGCGCAGCAGGCATCGAGTACCCGTTGCCCGGGGGCCAGCTCCAGCAGGTCGGCGGCCAGCTGCGCGGCTTCATCCTGCACGCTGATCCAGCCTTCGGCAAAACCGGGCAGCGAGCGCACATCGCACGGCTCGGCGAGCACGATGCCGTCCTGACTGAACGTGCACGCACTGGCTTGCAGGCCGGCAGTGTCGAGCAGTTCGAGGTATTGATCGCGACGGTGATGGCGTCGGTTGACGCGCAAGATCATTGGCGGGTGCGCATTGTTGGCCGCGCAGATGGCTTCCCACTGTTCCGGCCAGGCGGCTTTCAGGGCTTTCTGCAGCCAGCGCGGGTGGGCGGTACGCACCACCGGGTCGTGTTCCAGCTCGATCAGCAGCGCCTCGCCATCACGTTGCGCATTGCGCAGCACGGCGTTGAGCAAGCCTTTGGCCCACGGCTTTTTCAATTTGTCGGCGCAGCCCACCGTTTCGCCAATCGCAGCATGGGCCGGAATGCGGCTGTAGAAAAGCTGATAAAGGCCGACCAGCAACAAGGCTTCAACGTCGGCGTCGGCGGCCTTGAAGGGCTTTTGCAGCAGCTTGGCCGCCAGTGCCGACAGGCGTGGCTGCCAGCGCGCGGTGCCGAATGCCAGGTCCTGCGTCAGGCCACGATCACGCACCTCGACCTTGTCCAGTTGAGTCGGCAACGAGCTGTTCAGCGAGGCCTTGCCGCTGAGTACGGCAGCCAGTGCCTTGGCGGCGGCCAGACGCGGGTTCATTGGCCCAGCACCGTGCCGATGGCAAATTTCTCGCGGCGGCTGTTGAACAGGTCAGTGAAGTTCAGCGGCTTGCCGCCCGGCAATTGCAGACGGGTCAGGCGCAGCGCGTTCTGCCCGCAGGCGACGATCAGGCCATCCTTGCTGGCGCAAAGAATCGTCCCCGGCGCGCCCTGCCCTTCGGCCAGATCGGCGGCCAAGACTTTCAGGGTTTCTTCGTTCAGCGTGCTGTGACAGATCGGCCAGGGGTTGAAGGCGCGGACCAGGCGTTCAAGCTCATCGGCCGGACGCGTCCAGTCCAGGCGTGCTTCGTCCTTGTTCAGCTTATGGGCGTAGTTGGCCAGGCTGTCATCCTGAACCTCGCCGACCAGCGTACCGTCCGCCAGACCGGCAATGGCCTGCAACACAGCAGGCGGACCGAGTTCGGCCAGGCGATCATGCAGCGTGCCGCCCGTGTCCTGCGCGGTAATCGGGGTTACGGCCTTGAGCAGCATCGGCCCGGTGTCCAGCCCTGCTTCCATGCGCATCACGGTCACGCCGCTCTCGGCATCACCGGCCTGCACCGCGCGCTGAATCGGCGCCGCACCGCGCCAGCGCGGCAGCAGCGACGCATGGCTGTTGATGCAGCCCAGGCGCGGAATATCCAGCACCACTTGCGGCAGGATCAGGCCGTAGGCGACGACCACCATCAAATCGGGTTGCAGCGCTGCCAGTTCGGCCTGCGCGTCGGGATCGCGCAGTGTGGGCGGTTGCATGACCGGTACGTCATGTTGCAGCGCCAGTTGCTTGACCGGGCTGGGCATCAGCTTTTGTCCACGACCGGCCGGGCGATCGGGCTGGGTGTACACGGCGACGATCTGGTGAGGGCTGTCGAGCAGGGCCTTGAGGTGTTCGGCGGCAAATTCCGGGGTGCCGGCGAAGACGATGCGCAGTGGCTCAGTCATGGAGTTCTCATTATAAAAAAAGGCCTGTTCAGGCCTTTTGGGGTAACGACGGATCAGGCGTTGAGCTTGTGCTGCTTTTCGAGCTTCTTCTTGATTCGGTCACGCTTGAGGTTGGACAGGTAATCGACAAACAGCTTGCCGTTCAGGTGATCGCATTCATGCTGGATACAGATGGCGAGCAGGCCCTCGGCAACCAGTTCATAAGGCTTGCCGTCACGGTCCAGCGCCTTGACGCGGACCTTTTGCGGACGGTCGACGTTCTCGTAGAAGCCCGGCACCGACAGGCAGCCCTCCTGATACTGGTCCATTTCATCGGTCAGTTTTTCGATTTCAGGATTGATGAAGACCATCGGTTCGCTACGGTCTTCGCTCAGGTCCATGACGACCACGCGCTTGTGGACGTTGACCTGAGTCGCGGCCAGGCCAATACCTGGCGCTTCGTACATGGTTTCAAACATGTCGTCGACCAACTGGCGAATGCCGTCGTCTACCATCGCCACAGGTTTGGCGATGGTGCGCAGGCGCGAATCGGGAAATTCGAGGATGTTTAGAATGGCCATATACGTAAGAGCTGCACTGTTAAGGTAAAGTCAATGTTGGGTGCCGGGCCCGGGAGTTCAAGGCAGGCAGCCCAGGACAGGACTCTAGGGTTCGCGTGAGGCAACATGATAAAGGGATTCACCGCATGAGGAAATCACTACTCGCCCTGCTGCTGCTGACTGCCAGCGGTCTTGCGCAGGCGCAAGTGCAACTCAGGGAAGGCTATCCACAGAGCTACACCGTTGTCGCCGGGGACACACTCTGGGACATTTCCGGCAAGTTCTTGCGTGAACCGTGGAAATGGCGCGAGATCTGGCGGGCCAATCCGCAAGTCCATGATCCCGACCTGATCTACCCCGGTGACACCCTCGCGCTAACCTGGGTCGATGGTCAGCCGCGCGTAACGCTCAATCGCGGCCAGTCGCGTGGCACCATCAAATTGTCACCGCGTGTGCGCAGTACGCCGATGGTCGAGGCCATTCCGAGCATTCCGCTGGGCGCGATCAACGCTTTCCTGATCAACAATCGGATTGTCGACAGCGCCGAGCAGTTCGAAAAAGCCCCCTACATCGTTGCGGGCAATGCCGAGCGCGTGCTCAGTGGCAACGGTGATCGCGCCTATGCACGGGGCGCGCTGGACCCGGCGCACAGCGTCTATGGCATCTTCCGTCAGGGCAAGACCTACGTCGATCCCAAGACCCAGGAAGTGCTGGGGATCAATGCCGATGACGTCGGCAGCGCCGAGGTGGTTGCCACCGAGGGTGACGTCTCGACCCTGATTCTGCAACGCTCCACACAGGAAGTGCGTCTGGGCGACCGCTTGTTCAGCAGCGAAGAGCGGGCCATCAACTCGACGTTTTTGCCCAGCGCTCCGCAGGCGCCGATAGACGGTTTGATTCTGGATGTGCCACGCGGTGTCACCCAGGTCAGCGTGCTGGACGTAGTCACGCTCGATAAGGGCAAACGCGACGGGCTGACCGAGGGCAACGTGCTGGCGATCTACAAGACCAGCGAGACCGTGCGCGACCGGATCACCGGTGAACAGGTAAAAATCCCCGACGAACGGGCCGGCCTGCTGATGGTTTTCCGTACCTACGACAAGCTTAGTTACGCCTTGGTCCTGCAAGCCAACCGATCTTTGGCCATCATGGACAAGGTTCGCAACCCGTAGACGCATGTTTCAGATCTGACACGGATTTGTGCGACGAACCAGACACTTATCAAATTGTTGTCAACAGAGTTATCCACAGGTTTGTGCATCCCTCGGGATGCACGATGGATCAGGGACGATCTCATGCCATTGTTCGAAAATGCCCCCTCTTCGCCCGCAGAGCTGGAAGCGCGTTTGCGCATGCACCGCTTGCCCGAGATAGGGCCGAAACGCTTTTCCAGACTGATTGAAGCCTTCGGTTCGGCATCGTCGGCGCTCAGTGCGCCGGCCAGCGCATGGCGTGCGCTGGGTATTCCTGGTGCCTGTGCCGAGGCGCGTCGTGACCCCTCCGTACGTGATGGCGCCAGTGCCGCATTGGCCTGGCTGGAGCGTCCGGCCCAGCATTTGCTGATGTGGGACGACCCTGGCTACCCCGCATTGCTGGCGCAGATCGCTGATCCACCGCCGCTGATCTTCATTGCCGGCGACCCTTCGATCCTTGAGCATCCGCAGCTGGGGATGGTCGGCAGTCGTCGCGCCTCCCGACCCGGGCTGGACACCGCCAGCGCTTTTGCGCGCAGCCTGGCGGCTGCCGGTTTTGTGATCACCAGTGGCCTGGCGCGGGGTATCGACGGCGCCGCGCATCAGGGCGCATTGGATGTCGGGGGGCTTACAATCGGCGTGCTTGGCACCGGGCTCGAAAAACTTTATCCACAGCAGCATCGCGCGCTCGCAGCGCAGATCGCGGCACAGGGCGGCGCAGTGATTTCCGAGTTCCCGCTGGACGCCGGACCGCAGGCCAGCAACTTCCCGCGACGTAACCGAATCATCAGCGGCCTGTCGCTGGGCATACTGGTGGTCGAGGCCAGTGTCGCCAGCGGCTCGTTGATTACCGCGCGACTGGCCGCCGAGCATGGACGAGAGGTGTATGCGATACCTGGCTCGATTCATCACCCTGGCGCCAAGGGCTGTCATCAGTTGATACGTGACGGCGCGACACTGGTCGAGACCGTCGAGCACATTCTTGAAGGCTTGCAGCACTGGAAACGTGTTGCGCCCGACAGCGATCCTGTCACGCCAGCGAAGCCTGCACCTTGCGATCATCCTTTATTGGCGCTGCTGCACGCCGCACCGCACACCAGCGAGGGGCTGTCGGTGTCATGCGGCTGGCCATTGCCCAAGGTATTGGCTGGCCTGACCGAGCTGGAACTGGACGGACGCATAAGCTGTGAGGCAGGACGATGGTTCGCCAGAGCGCCCTGAGGTTAAACTGCCGCCAGGATTCAGTGGAGAGACAAAAATGGTCAGCAGTTGGCGAGTGCAACAAGCCGCTCAGGATATTCGAGCCGGTGCGGTGATTGCCTACCCGACCGAGGCAGTCTGGGGGCTGGGGTGCGATCCGTGGGATGAAGAAGCGGTCTATCGTCTGCTGGCGATCAAGTCACGGCCGGTGGAAAAAGGCCTGATCCTGATTGCCGACAACATTCGCCAGTTCGACTTCCTGTTCGAAGACTTCCCTGAGCTGTGGCTTGACCGCATGGCCAGCACCTGGCCGGGGCCCAACACCTGGCTGGTACCGCATCAGAACCTGCTGCCCGAGTGGATCACCGGCATTCACGAAACTGTGGCGCTGCGTGTTACCGATCACCCGACCGTACGTGAACTGTGCGCGCTGGTCGGGCCGTTGATCTCCACTTCGGCCAACCCGGCGGGTCGACCGGCTGCGCGTTCGAGATTGCGCGTCGAGCAGTATTTCCGCGGGCAGATCGACGGGGTTCTCGGCGGCAGCCTGGGCGGGCGTCGAAACCCCAGCGTGATACGTGACATCGCCACCGCGCAGATCGTGCGCGCCGGCTGACGCTGGCGCACACAGCGCGGGTTCAGTGGTAGACGATCAAGGGATCAGAATGGTCGAGCCAGTGGTGCGCCGGGCCGACAGCTCGGTCTGCGCCTTGGCGGCGTCCTTCAGGGCGTACTGCTGAATGCCGTCGACCTTGAGTTTGCCGCTGGCGAGCATGTCGAACAGCTCGTCAGCCATGGCCTGCAGGTTCTGCGCAGTGTTGGCGTAAGAGCCCAGCGTCGGACGGGTGACATACACCGAACCCTTTTGCGCCAGAATCCCGAGGTTCACACCCGAGACCGGCCCGGAGGCATTGCCGAAGCTCACCACCAGCCCGCGTGGTGCCACACAGTCAAGTGACGTCAGCCAGGTGTCCTGGCCCACCCCGTCGTAGACCACCGGGCATTTCTTGCCGTCGGTCAGTTCCAGCACGCGGCTGGCGACATCTTCGTGGCTGTAATCGATGGTTTCCCAGGCTCCAAGCGCCTTGGCGTGAGCGGCCTTCTCCGGCGAACTGACCGTGCCGATCAGTTTGCCGCCCAGGGCCTTGACCCATTGACAGGCCAGCGAGCCCACCCCGCCTGCGGCGGCATGAAACAGAATGATCTCGCCCGGCTTCACCTGATAGGTCTGACGCAGCAGATACTGCACCGTCAGGCCCTTGAGCATCAGGGCTGCGGCCTGCTCGAAACTGATCGAGTCCGCCAGCTTGACCAGATTCGCTTCAGGCAGCACGTGCACTTCGCTGTACGCCCCCAGCGGCCCGGTGCCATAAGCGACACGATCACCGACCTTGAAGCGCGTCACCTCGGCCCCCACCGCCTCGACCACCCCCGCCCCTTCGGCGCCGAGGCCGGAAGGCAGCGACGGCGCCGGATACAGCCCGCTGCGGTAATAGGTATCGATGAAATTCAGGCCAATGGCCTTGTTACGCACCACCACCGCCTGCGGCCCCAGAGCCTGCGGCTCGAAATCGACATATTCAAGAACCTCGGGTCCTCCGACAGTGTTGAACTGGATACGCTTTGCCATGTGCTCTCTCCTTGATGGTTAAAACAAGCTGCGAAAGCCCCCATCGGACTCTTTCCCCGAACCTTCGTCAACTGCCAGCCCGCGCCGCCGATGGTATGCTACGCGCCAATTTGCCTGCGCCTCTTTTGCTGCGGGGGCTCAGCCGTTTGACGTCAGCCGTAAGGGATCCTCATGAGTACCCGTACCGAGGCCGTAAAAGCCTACCTGCTCGACCTGCAAGACCGTATCTGCACTGCGCTTGAACAGGAAGATGGCAGCGCACACTTCATGGAAGATGCCTGGACGCGTCCGGCGGGCGGCGGTGGTCGCACGCGGGTGATCGAGAATGGCACGGTCATCGAGAAAGGCGGTGTCAATTTTTCCCATGTTTTCGGCAGCAATCTGCCGCCGTCTGCCAGCGCTCATCGGCCTGAACTGGCCGGGCGTGGTTTCGAGGCGCTGGGCGTTTCGCTGGTGATCCATCCGCACAACCCGCATGTGCCGACGTCCCACGCCAACGTGCGCTTCTTCATTGCCGAGAAAGAAGGTGAAGAGGCCGTCTGGTGGTTCGGTGGCGGTTTCGACCTGACGCCCTATTACGGCGTCGAGGAAGACTGCGTGCACTGGCACCGGGTTGCCGAGCGCGCCTGTGCGCCCTTCGGCGACGATGTCTACCCGCGCTACAAGGCCTGGTGCGACAGTTACTTCCACCTCAAGCATCGCGATGAACCGCGCGGCATCGGTGGTCTGTTTTTCGATGACGTGAACCAGTGGGATTTCGACACCAGCTTCGCCTTCATCCGCGCCATCGGTGATGCGTTCATCAATGCCTATCTGCCGATCGTGCGGCGGCGCAAGGCGGCGGCCTATACCGTGCAGCAGCGTGAGTTTCAGGAATTCCGTCGTGGTCGCTACGTCGAGTTCAACCTGGTGTATGACCGCGGCACGTTGTTCGGTCTGCAATCGGGTGGGCGTACCGAATCGATCCTCATGTCGCTGCCGCCGCGAGTGCGCTGGGGTTATGACTGGAAGGCCGCGCCGGGCAGCGAAGAAGCGCGTCTGACCGAATACTTCCTGACCGACCGCGACTGGCTGGCGGAAAACTGATGGACCGGTACGTCGTCTTCGGTAATCCCATCGGCCACAGCAAGTCGCCGTTGATTCATCGCTTGTTTGCCGAGCAAACCGGGCAAACGCTGGATTACCAAACCTCGCTGGCACCGCTGGACGATTTCACCGCGTTTGCCCAGGCGTTTTTCCAGGCCGGGCGTGGCGCCAACGTCACCGTGCCGTTCAAGGAACAAGCCTGGCGCCTGGCCGACAGCCTGACCCAACGTGCGCAGCGCGCCGGGGCGGTCAACACCCTGAGCAAGCTCGACGACGGAACTCTGCTGGGCGATAACACTGACGGTGCGGGGCTGGTACGCGATCTGACGGTCAATTGCGGGCGCAGCCTGCGTGGTCAGCGCATTCTGTTGCTGGGCGCAGGCGGTGCGGTGCGTGGCGCGCTGGAGCCGTTGCTTGGACAACAGCCCGCTGCGTTGGTGATCGCCAATCGTACGGTCGAGAAAGCCGAGCGGCTGGCGCAGGAGTTCGCCGACCTCGGGCCGGTATTCGCCAGCAGCTTCGACTGGCTTGAAGAGTCGGTGGACGTGATCATCAACGCCACCTCCGCCAGCCTGGCCGGAGAGCTGCCACCGATTGCGCCCAGCCTGATCCAGCCGGGAGTGACCTTCTGCTACGACATGATGTACAGCAACGAGCCCACTGCTTTTTGCCGTTGGGCCACCGAGCACGGCGCGGCGCAGGCGGTGGATGGTCTGGGCATGCTGGTCGAGCAGGCCGCAGAAGCCTTCCTGCTGTGGCGCGGTGTGCGTCCGGATTCAGCGCCTGTATTGGCGGAGTTGCGCAGATTGCTGGCTGCGGGTTGATCGGCTATCTGCGGACTATCGTGCCAATGCTCCGAGTTATACACAAGTCCGCTTTTGATTCTGGCCGAAGGCCGTGGAAGCGAACCGGGCGACGCTTCGCTCCCACGCCCTCCGGGCAGAAGCCAAATCTACGGGCTTATCGGGACCTTTGTAGAACGCAGAGCGTCGCGACGATGAGTTACAACTCAATCCTCAAACAGAATCGGGCACTTCTCCGCGCCTTCCAGCTTGTGCAGTTCCTCGATCACTTGCGGCCTGGCATTGCGCAGGACCAGCACTCTGCCCTGCCGGCCCAGACGTCGGGCCTCCTGATGAAGCATCTCCACGCCTGAGTAATCGATGAAGTTGATCTGCTGCGCATCGATCACCACTCGCACACCTTCGGTACGTTGCAGGCGGGTTTGCAGGTAGTGGCTGGCGCCGAAGAAGATCGATCCGCCGACCCGCAGGACCTCTTCGTCGCCCTCGCGCCATTGCTGGACGCGCGGTTGCGAGGTGCGCTTGAGGTAGAAAAACAGCGAGGCAAGTACACCGGCGTAGATCGCGGTTTGCAGCTCCAGCAGCAAGGTGGCCAGACAGGTCAGCGCCATCACGAAAAACTCGGCGCGGCTGACGCGGAACAGCGCACGAATGCCGCGGCGATCCACCAGCCCCCAACAGATCAGCAGGATTGAGGCGGCCATGGCCGGGATCGGAATGTGCGATATCAACGAGGCACCGGCGACTGCGAACAACGCCACCCACAACGCAGAAAACACCCCCGCCAACGGCGAGCGCGCACCTGCCTCGTAACTCAACGCCGCCCGGGTAAAAGATCCGGCTGACAGGTAGCCGGAGAACAGCGAGCCGACCATGTTCGACAGCCCCTGGGCACGCACTTCCTGATTGGCATTGAGCATCTGCTGCGAACGAGCCGACAGCGAGCGGGCAATCGACAGACTGTTGACCAGCCCGAGCATACCCACCGCCACGGCGGTCGGCAGCAGCTTGAGGATCAGTTCGAGGTCCAGCGGCAACGGGCTGAAGGGCGGCAGATGGCCGACGAAGGCGCTGACCACACGGACATGGCCGAACATCGCCGGCCACAGCCACACCAGCAGGCTGCTCGACACCAGGGCGATCAACAGCGTCGGCCAGCGAGGCACCAGAAGCTTGAGTCCGATACCCAGCGCCAGGGTCAACAGACCGAGCATCAGCGAAGACAGATCGACTTCACGCCAATGCTCAAGCACGGCGCTCAGGCTTTTGAGGGCGGTGGTCTGACTCGGCAGATCGATGCCCAGCAGATTGGGCATCTGCCCCAGCGCAATCACCACCGCAGCGCCCAGCGTGAAACCCAGCACCACCGAGTGCGAAACGAAATTGACCAGCGCACCGAAGCGCATCATCCCCAGCAACAGCTGAAACACACCGGCGATGAAGGTCAGCAGCAGGATCAACATGATGTAGTCCTGACTGGCCGGGACGGCGAGCGGGCTGACGCTGGCGTATAGCACGATGGATATAGCCGCGGTCGGCCCACAGATCAGGTGCCAGGACGAACCCCATAGACAGGCAATGAGGACTGGAACAATCGCAGCGTACAGACCGTACTCAGGCGGCAGCCCGGCGATCAGTGCGTAAGCGATGGATTGCGGCAGCGCCAGAATGGCGCCACTCAGGCCCACCAGCGCATCACGCCCGACGCTGGCGCGATTCTGCTGCGGCAGCCAGGCGAGAAAGGGTAGAAATTTATGGCGATTGAGCCAGCGCATCGGTCCCTCATGTTGGATGGGTCACTGCATCACGACGTCAGACCGTTTCTGCCCGGAGCCGCGAGCGAACGCTAGTTCATGGCGTAGCATTTCGAGGTGGCGACGTTTGTATCTGACCCGGTTCCAGCACCTCTGAGCATGCAGATAACATAGTGTTTCTTGTTCTTGAGGGTCACTACCGGACCAATGTCTGCCACGTACGAAGAAACGACCGTTGCTCCTGCGTTGAGCATCTCTTCCATAGAGACATTGACGGCCTCCAGCTTGGTCGGATATTCCAGCGCGTTTCCAGGCACTTTGGCGCTGGTTTCTGGTGGCCAGCTACCCGCAGAGGCAAAGGATGCGCTCAGAATCAGGGCCAGCGAGAGGGGTATAAGTGACCTTTTCATACTGTTCTCCAGAGTTAGCGGATAGGCCGCACGGCAGTCTAGTGGTTTGTCCCCGTTCGTTGGTTCCTTATTGCTATTCCAGAATGACGCTTCGGAGCGCTAATAATTGCTGAAAAAACCGGCGCAGTGGAAACTCCTGACGCCGGGTCACTACTTAGTGTCGAGGCCTAAAACTTCGCCTTCACCGCCGCCAGACCGTCCTTGCCATCAACGGTCTGTACGCCCTCAAGCCACTTGTCCAGCACCGCCGGGTTGGCCTTGATCCAGGCCTTTGCCGCCTCGCTGTTGCTGACCTTCTTGTTGACCACCTCGGCCATGATGCTGTTTTCCATGTCCAGGGTGAAGCTCAGATTGGTCAGCAGCTTGCCGACGTTCGGGCAGGCTTGAGCATAACCTTTGCGGGTCAGTGTAAAGACCGAGCCGGTGTCACCAAAGTATTTCTCGCCGCCCTTGAGGTAGTGCATGCCCTTGATCTGCACGTTCATCGGGTGCGGCGTCCAGCCGAGGAACACCACAAAGGCCTTTTTCTTCACGTTGCGATTGACCTCGGCCAGCATCGCGGTCTCGCTGGATTCCACCAGCTTCCATTTGCCCAGATCGAATTCGTTCTTCTTGATGATCTCCTGCAACGACAGGTTGGCAGGCGCGCCAGAACCGATGCCATAGATCTTCTTGTCGAACTTGTCAGCAAATTTGCTCAGGTCGGCAAAGTCATGCACACCGGCATCCCAGACGTAATCCGGCACGGCCAGGGTGAATTCGGTGCCCTCCAGGTTCTTCGCCAGTTGCGTCACATCGCCGGTGGCCACGAACTTGTCGTAAAAGCCCTGCTGCGCCGGCATCCAGTTGCCCAGAAACACATCCAGCTTGCCGTCTTTCAAACCGCCATAGGCGATCGGCACGGCCAGGGTATCGACCTTGGGCGTGTAGCCCAGACCTTCGAGTACCACGCTGGCAATGGCATTGGTGGCCGCAATGTCACTCCAGCCGGGATCGGCCATCTTCACGGTGCTGCAACTGGCGTCCTCTGCCTGTGCTGCAAGGCTGCCGAGGGTCATGACCGCGACCGCAACGGCTGTGGATAACTTCTTCATTGATGTACCCCTTTGGTTTTTTTGGTGTGGGCAGGGTCAAGGTTGCGGATAACGTGCCTTGCGCTCCAGATCGTCCAGATCAATGTGGTTGCGCATGTACTGCTGACTGGCGTCGACCAGTGGCTGGTGATCCCAACTCTTCAGCTTGCCGGTTGCCAGCGATTTGGCGACGAAGCGCCTTCTGCGCTGGCTGGCGAGCACCTGTTGGTGTATCGCCGGGATGTCCCACTTGGCCCGAGCTTCGGCCAGGAAGTCAGTGAACAGCTTTTCATGGGCGGGTGACTGGCTCAGGTCCTTCTGCTCTTTCGGGTCCTTTTTCACATCGAACAGCAGGCACGGGTCCTGTTCCGAATAGATGAATTTGTACGCGCCACGGCGGATCATCATCAGCGGGCTGGTGGTACCTTCGGCCATGTACTCACCGAACACCTCATCGTGCCCGCCCTTGCGTTTCAAATGAGGCATCAGCGAGCGTCCGTCCAATGGCAAACCGGCGTCCAGTTTGCCTTTGGCCATTTCGACGAAGGTCGGCAGCAAGTCGGCAGTCGACACCGACGCACTGACCCTTCCCGGTTTGAACTGGCCCGGCGCGTACACCACCAGCGGCACGCGCGCGGCCATTTCGAACCAGTGCATTTTGTACCAGAGGCCCTTTTCGCCCAGCATGTCGCCGTGATCGCCGGAGAACACCACGATGGTGTCTTCCGCCAACCCGACTTCATCGAGCGTCTGCATCAGCTTGCCGACGTTGAGGTCGATGTAGCTGCACGCACCGAAGTAGGCGCGGCGAGCATCACGAATCTTGTTGGTCGGCATGGGCTTGTCCCACAGGTCATAGACCTTGAGCAGCCGTTGTGAATGCGGGTCCAGCGCGGCCTGATTGGCGTGCGGCGTGGGCATCGGTATTTCGTCGTCGGCGTACAGGTCCCAGAACGGCAGAGGGATGGTGTACGGATCATGAGGGTGAGTCATGGAAACGGTCAGGCAGAACGGCGCATCACCGTCCTGTCGCACATGGTCGTAGAGGTATTGCTGGGCCTTGAACAGCACCTCTTCATCGAAGTCCAGCTGGTTGGTGCGAATGCACGGACCGGCCTGCAACACCGATGACATGTTGTGATACCAGCTTGGCCGCACGTCCGGCTCGTCCCAGTTGACCGACCAGCCGTAGTCGGCCGGGTAAATGTCACTGGTCAGGCGTTCTTCGTAGCCATGCAACTGGTCCGGTCCGCAGAAGTGCATCTTGCCCGACAGGGCGGTCTTGTAGCCCAGCGCACGCAGGTAGTGGGCATAGGTCGGAATATCGGCCGGGAAGTCGGCTGCGTTGTCGTACGCGCCGATCCTGCTTGGCAACTGGCCGCTGACCAGGGTGAAGCGCGACGGCGCGCATAGCGGGCTGTTGCAGTACGCCGAATCGAACACTACGCCGTCGGCGGCGAGACGGCTCAGGTTCGGCATCAGAATCGGGGACCGGGCGTAAAACGGCAACATTGGCGCGGCCATTTGATCGGCCATGATGAACAGAATATTTTTGCGCTTCATGTAATCGCTATATCCATTGTGAAAAGTTATGCGAAAGTGCCGGGTATGAGGATGGAGTCCATAAGTTTCAGGGTAAAGCCCATACACAGCAATGCCTAGGATAAGCCCAGCTAATGTTTGAATCTTTCGGCGATGTGTCACTCGACCTGCTGCGTGCCTTTGAGGTCGCGGCGCGCTTACGCAGCTTCACCGCGGCAGCCCTCGAACTGGGCACGACACAGCCCGCTGTCAGCCAGCAGATCAAGCGCCTCGAAGAGCAACTCGCTACCCGTCTGTTTGACCGCATCTACCGTGGTATCGAATTGACCGACGCCGGTGAAGTGTTGTTCAGCCATGTGCAGGCCGGGCTGCAATCCATCGACAGCGGAGTGATAGCCATCACCGAACACCACCAGCACGAAGTGCTTCAAGTGGCGACCGACTTCGCCTTCGCCGCCTACTGGCTGATGCCGCGTCTGCACCGCTTCCACAAGGTCAACCCGGACGTGGATGTCAGCCTGGTCACCAGCGAGCGTACCCACAGCATGTTACGCGCCGATATCGACGTTGCCGTGCTGTTCGGTGACGGGCGCTTCAAACAGGGAGAAAGCCACTGGCTGTTCAGCGAAGAAGTCTTCCCGGTGTGCAGCCCGCAACTGCTCGCCGGGCGCCAGACGCCGCTGCCCACCGATGCGCTGCGCGACTTTCCACTCCTGCACCTGCGTGGCGAAAGCATCAACAACTGGTTCGACTGGGCGGGTGTATTCCGCGCGCTGGACATCCCCCAGGCCCCCGCGCCCGGTCAACTGCGCTTCGACAACTACACCCTGCTGATCCAGGCGGCCATCGGCGGACAAGGCATCGCCATCGGCTGGAAGCACCTGGTCGACGACCTCCTCGATCAGGGCCTGCTCTGTCGCCCTATCGCCGGCGCGGCGATTTCCGGTCAGGGCTATTACGTGGTCCTGCCCCAGCGCAAACGCCGCGTGCAGATCGTTCAGCAGTTCGTGGACTGGCTGGCCAGCGAGCAGGCGTTGAGCGGGGTTTCGCTGGCGGGTAGGCCATTGCCGTCGATTGCGGTTTAGGGAGGCGGTGTTCAAGGTTGAATTAAATATAAGTTCGAAGCAATTAGTGGTTAGATAGGAAATTTCTTACAAGTTTTACGGAAGTAAGCGGGTTTACTTTTGTTCTCATATAGTATTACTTAGGTTGTGTATTAGATGGCGGCTGCATCTGGAATGACTTTAAGTTATGGCTTTCTCAAATAGACGTGTGTGACGCGATTTGATAGTTTCAATCATCATGGATCTTGCTTAAAAGCGCATAAAGCGAGTATTTGAGATTTAACTTATAGATCAGTTTAAGTGCTCCTAAATAGAGCGCTTTGCCCATGCCGTATCAATACTGACCAGTTTATGGCATGCAGCGAGTGATCATAGGCCCAAAAATCTATATCAAATCAATAAGGCTGTAGAAGGCTGCTATGAGCTTTGCTTTTTACTATTTAAGATAATGGATGGATTTAACGTGCTTGGAAAAAAGAAAAACAATATTATGAAAGTTTTGCTGTTTGGCGCGCTATTGGGAAGTCAGCTTGGACATTCTGAAGAGTTAGAGTCTACGCCGTATGATTTAGCACCGAAGAAAAATCGTGGGCTGGTTTCTAATGCGGTTGACAGCGTTGACCCTTGGTCCGGGAATCTCAAAGTCAGTCATATTGATTTAAGTATTCCTGGGACGGCAGGCATGGATATCAATATTCATCGAAGCTACGACCTACAGCGTTTAACCGCCGGGCTTGCTGCGCCTTATAGGCAAAGTACGGAATGGACCGCTTTAGGACCCGGTTGGACAATCGCGGCAGCGCCGAAGATTTATCATGCCACCAATTATCATCTTCGTGATCGTAGCGGGACACCTAACTATTACATGAACTCAACTTTTCAGTTGTGTCACAATCAAGGGGAACGTCCCAGTGCCCGATTTAATTTAAGACTTCCGGATGGTAGTAGCGAAAAATTTTATCGTGTTGCACCTTATGAAGACAGAACCAAATCAAATTGGCGTTTACGTTGCGATTCAATGGTGCTTACGCTAACGTCACCATCTGGAATTAGGTATGACATGGGGCGTGCCGATGTAGATATGAAATTTAGTGCTTCAGTTACATCGTTTCCTAACGAAGATCCAGATTTTACAGAATCTATTTTTCTGACAAAAAAGGCAACTGACCTTAATGGTAACTGGATTGCTTACGACTATACTCAATTTGGCCCCCCTTTAAGCGTTCCAATTTCAGGGAGTGTTTATATTGACCACTGTCTTCAAGCCAACCTTGAAGACGCCGCCAATTGCGAAAAATCCGATATGCTTTTATCTAGGATAACGTCCAGTGACGGCAGAGCTGTTGATTTTAATTACGACCCTGCGACAGGCCGCCTTCTTTCGCTGGTCGATAATAATCAGCGCATGGTTCAGTATGGATATACCGCGAAAGACCATCTGAACTCTCAGGCCCTGGCTCAGGTAACTGGACCTACTGGAGAAGTCTGGAAGTATGCCTATCACCCTGGAGAATGGTTTCAGATAGTAGTTTCCAATGAAAGTTATGCGAATGATCAAAGAGCTGCCGCTCGCAAACTTATATCGATTGAGCAGCCCAGCGGTGGAAAAACGACATATGAATACTCATATGTGGATCTAGAAGGCCATCTTGGTGGACGCTTTGTCTGGTCGCGTTTCGAGCGTATAAGCCGCAAAATTGATGCAGCCGGAAATCACTGGGCTTATGCCTATAATCGTGGAAATATTGGACAATACGATAGTACAGTTATCACCGGGCCGGATGGCACAACCATCCATGAGTTCATTGGCCCTGGATACAGTATTGCTACAGATGGAAACACTATAAATAATACCGTGTGGAGTATAGGAAGTCCGGTTAAAATTACCCGCCCGGACGGGAGTTATGAAACATACAAGTGGCAGCAACGGTTTATTTCACATGGAAGAGAATATGTGTTTGAACTCGGTGTAGTCACGGACGATACAATCTGGGCAGCTGACCTTCAAGAGCGAACTTTTTTCCGTGATGGCGCAACCTACAGTAGTCACTACTCTAACTACGATGCTTATGGCAATCCTGGAATACTGACTGAAACAGGTCCTAATAGTGATGGTCGAACTACCACGCTGACTTGGTATAATAATACTGATAAATGGATAATAGGTCGCCCTATAGATCAGATGTCACCTGATAGTTCTGTACATCGTATCTACGATGAGAACGGTAAGCTAATCAATTACAATCGCGATGGTGTTGCGACTGCGTATACCTACGATGCGCAAGGTAATCAAGCGACGCAAATTCGCCCGGGTGATCGTCATTACAGCTACATGAATTATAAACTCGGTACTCCGCAAACTGAGGTTCAGCCAGAGGGTATTACTATTTCGCGTGCAGTCGACGACGCTGGCAATGTTACCTCTGAGACCAACGGTGAAGGCCACACAACGCACTACGAATACGACAGGTTGAATCGCGTAACCTCTATCACTCCGCCGCAAGGCGCTGGTCAAAAAATAATATACACACCCACCAGCAAGACAAATCTGCGCGGCAATCTGTCCGAGATAACTCAATATGATCTGTCTGGTCGTGTCTCCAGTATTGTTAGAGGTGATATAACAACCACCTATGCGTACGATGCCTATGGCCGCGTAACGTTTACTTCAGACCCTAACTCAAGTATGGGAACCAGTTATCAGTATGATGCGCTGGGTCGCGTCATTCGGATCACCCATGCGGACGGTACCTACCAGAGCACTGCCTACGGTTTTGCCCACAAAGTCATAACTGACGAACGAGGCAATTCCACTACTTATAACTATCGTGGCTATGGCGACCCCGAAAAATTGTCTCTGATGTCATTTCAGCCGTCGAATCCGACAGCCAGTATAACCTTGACTCGAAATGGTCGCGAACAAGTGACGTCGGTTACACAAGGCAATTCCACACGCCATTACGGCTATAACGCAAATGGTTATTTGATCTCGGTCAGCAATCCCGAAACTGGAGACACCGTCTACGGTCGAGACATTGCAGGCAATATGACTTCAAAGCAGGTGGGGCAGTCAGATATTACAACGTACACATACGACGGGCAGAATCGACAAACTGCAATCGATTATGCGCAAGGCACTCCCGCTATCAAAAATACTTATGATAAACAAAATAATCTGCTAATAGCGGACAGCAGTACGGGTATTCGAAGCTTTACATACAATCCTGCAGGGTTCGTCATAACGGAAAGCCTTTCTATTGAAGGTAAGCTGTTTGAGCTTTCTTATGGCTACGATGAAAATGATCGGCTGAAAAGCCTCACTTATAATCCGTCTGGTCGCATAGTTGAATATGCGCCAGACGTATTAGGCAGGCCCACAATGGTATCGGGCTACGTTAGCAATATTGCTTATTGGCCGAACGGTATGATTAAACAGGTCATCTATGCCAACGGTGCGGCGGTCAGTTACGAACAAAATAGTCGTCTCTGGCCAGCTTCTTTCAACATTACCTCACCCGCTGGAGTCGATTACCTGAAAAGCATTTACGACTATGATGGTGCGGGTAACTTGTTGACCATCAGGGACGGTGTGGACAACAGCATGGACCGTACCCTTGCTTACGACAGCCTTGATCGTTTGGTGAGTGCCGATGGTTTCTGGGGGGTAGGAACCCTCGCCTACGACGGTGTAGGAAACTTGACCCAAAAAACGTTTGGCGATTCAAGCCTGAACTATAACTACGATATACAAAACCGCCTGACTTCTGTCGATGGACAGCGCATTGATAGTATAAACTACGATGCTTATGGCAACGTCAGCAGTAGTGCTGACAACGCTTACCTTTACAATAATGTTCCCAATCTTGTATGCGTTAACTGCGAGAGTCCCGACAAAAAAGTTGAATATCAGTACGATGGTTTGAATCAACGCAGTTCCGTCAGTTCTGCGGGCAACAAAATATACGAGATGCAAGATGCCGATGGAAGGTTACGGATGGAACTCGAGGGAGACAAGCTAACCGAGTATTTCTATTTGGGTGGCCAGCGCATTGCACAGCAGGTAAGCCCATGATCGGGTGTCAAGGAAACCGAACCATGCAAATTATAAAAAAGCTATTTCGCAAAGTCAGTGTCGCGATGCTGGCACTCGTGCTGACTCATGCCGCTTTGGCAAACACCGTTACCTATTTTCATAATGATATAGCCGGCAGCCCTATGGTTGCGACCGATGAAACTGGCAATCTACTCTGGAAAGAGAGCTATAAGCCGTACGGAGAAAAATTAACCCAAACGAGTCCAAGCAGTAGCAACAAGATTGGCTTTCATGGGAAAGTATTTGACGATAATAGCGGCCTTTCTTATATGGGGGCACGGTATTACGATCCACTGCTCGGTCGCTTCATGGGTGCTGATCCGGTCGACTTTCAGGAAGGTAATCTGCATAGCTTTAATCGATATGCTTATGCTAACAATAATCCATATAAGTTCTCTGATCCTAGCGGTATGTATGCTGACCTCATTATCGAGACGATGAGCTTAGCGGTTGGTATGGCTAGTTTTCATCAGAATGTAAAAGAGGGGAATTATGGCGCAGCGGCCTTAGATGGTGTCGGTATCGCTGCAGATGGGGTACTCGCTGCGATTCCCATGGTACCTGGAGCAGCAGGTTTGGCCATTCAGGGAGCACGAGGACTGGAAAGGGCATCCGATATACGTCCGCATGTCGACAACGCTACATCATCCGCAGCCCCTGACTTCTTGATATCACCCAACGGGACTGTCTTTCCTGTGCCCAAGGATGCGACGGGCCCTTCGGCTAGTGTGAATCCTGCAGGGAATGTCACAGGTTCTGCTTTCACTAATGGTAGGGGTGGCGATAACGGACAGGTTAATGTAATGCGCGTTATGCAGCCGACACCTCCGAGAGGCAGTAGCCCGGGCTATAAAAATGGATACATTAAATATGAGAATAGGTCAGGTCAGGGTGTCGACCCTTATACAGGACGGACGTTGCCAAATTCAAAAAGTCATTTTCCAATCAAATAATGGAGTGTTGTGCGATGAGCGTACTTACCAGTCTTGTTGGGTCTAATGTTGTAGGTGCATGTATAGTGCATGACTACTTTCAAATATCTTTTGCTGAAGGCATCATATTAAATATCAACAATTCATATCGTATTGTTGGCTCGACAGTGAAGAGCCTGCGTGGGAAAAAACTTGTAAACGTCTCAGAAGACGAGCAAGAAGTTGAGTTGGTTTTCGAAGGTTTAACAAGAATTAGAGTTGATATGAGTCCGGATGGATTTCAAGGGCCGGAGGCTATGCAGCTTTTGAGGCCAGGATTTCCTATGGTTATCTGGAATTAGCTTTACTTGGTTTAAGATGCATGGGCTTGTATGGATAAGTATAAGCCTTGCTCTGCTAGCTGTAGATGGGTTAAGAGTTTTTACACCGCGTCGAGAGGAGTAAAGGGTGAAGATAGATTTTTTCGATGCCAGTAACGATCAAGAAGTAGAAATTGCGCGCCGTTTGGTTTTCTGATGCGGGGCGCAATCCTCAACCAGAAGACTTGAAAGACGCTGGCTTCTTACAGAAGCCGGACCTAGTTCTCATCGGTAAGCTTGTCTTGTTTGAGCTTGAGGATATTTACGGTGCAACATTTATTGTGTTGGCGGAGAGCGTTAGTTTAGACTCTTTGATACGATGTAGCGTTGTGCGTTTAGAAGGTCATCCAACTCCAGCGTTATGGGTTGGACGGCTTTTTTGTGAGGCCGCTTTACCAACCATCATGCAGGATCTACGATCGATCTACACACGAGAAAAACGAGCAAGGCTGGTCACACACCTGCACCAGTAAGGTCTTCAGCCGCAAAATGAGCCCCTACCTCAATGCAAGAAATCCACGGCTACCACGCTCACATCTATTTCAACGCCCAAACCCTCAATCAGGCGCGAGCGTTGTGCGAAGCCGCGACCGAGAAATTTGCCGTGCAGATGGGGCGCGTCCATCAAAAGCTGGTTGGGCCGCATCCGGACTGGAGTTGTCAGTTGGCGTTCGGGCATGAGCAGTTGGCTGACGTTACGTTGTGGCTCGCGCTGAATCGCGATGGGCTGGTGGTGTTTCTGCATCCTCTGACGGGCGATGAGCTGCGCGACCATACCGATCATGCCATCTGGATGGGCGCGGTCAGGCCTCTGAATTTGAGCTCGCTGGCTGGCTGATAGCCAGCTTCCTGGCCATTTTCCTTCTGCGGTTACTAGCGCATCCATCGTTGAAAAGATCGATGTAAGATAGCTCCGCTGAAAAATGACCGCTAGGTCCGTTACAGCGCAAACTTCCACAAGATGGTCATGCATACGCTTCAACATGATAATTCGCCTGCTACGGGCGGCTTGAATCGAATGCTGAAAGACCAGAATAGAGGATCATCAGAAATGCCGGATCTACTCATCGACGGTAAGACACTTCACTATTCCGACCAAGGCACCGGACCGGTGGTATTGCTCGGTCACAGCTATCTCTGGGACAAGGCGATGTGGAGTGCACAGATTGATACGCTGGCCAGCCAGTATCGGGTGATCGTGCCGGATCTGTGGGGTCATGGCGATTCCAGCGGGTTTCCTGAGGGCACGCGCAATCTCGATGACCTGGCGCGGCATGCGCTGGCGCTGCTGGATCATTTGAATATCGAGCGTTGCAGCATCGTCGGGCTGTCGGTCGGCGGTATGTGGGGCGCAATCGCTGCGCTGCTCGCGCCAGAGCGCATCACCGGGCTGGTGCTGATGGACACCTATCTGGGCAAAGAGACCGAGGCCAAGAAAGCCTACTATTTCTCGTTGCTCGACAAGCTGGAAGAAGTCGGGAGCTTTCCTGAGCCGCTGCTGGATATCGTCGTACCGATCTTCTTCCGTCCCGGCATTGATCCGCAGTCGCCTGTGTACGGGTCGTTTCGTGCGGCGCTTGCCGGCATGAATGCCGAGCAGTTGCGTCAGTCCGTCGTACCGCTGGGAAGGATGATTTTCGGTCGTGATGACCGGCTCGGTTTGATCGAGCAATTGAATGCCGACACCACGCTGGTGATGTGTGGCGATGCAGACATTCCACGCCCGCCCGAGGAGACGCGTGAGATGGCCAGCCTGATCGGCTGCCCTTATGTGCTGGTGCCTGAGGCCGGGCATATCGCCAATCTGGAAAATCCGGCGTTCGTATCGGGTGCGCTGATGACGTTCCTGGCGCGGGTTAACCAGAAGCAGGGTTGAGCTGAGCCGCGCCTTCAGGGACGGATGCAGACCCTCCGGAGCGGCGCTACCACGCTGTAGTGCTCACTTTTATACACAGAACCGGGAATGCAGCGCTTTCAGGCTTCTGCCCGAAGGGCGTGGGAGCGAACTTGTTCGCGAAGACGGTATTTCAGACGATGCATTTTCGGCGATTATACTGGCCCTTTCGCGAACAAGCGAAGCGTCGCCCGGTTCGCTCCCACGGCCTTCGGCCAGAATCAAAAGCGGACTTGTGTATAACGATGAGGAATGCCTTGCGTGACGCTCCGTGTCACACGTCTGCGCGTCGCCGCGCTTTCAAGGACGGCAGCAGACCATCAATTCAATACACCATCCAGAATCGCATACACAATCCCCGAACCCACGGCGATCAGCACCACGTCGGTGCCCAGGCGGCGCCATTCGTAGCCGTCATACTGTGGCAGGTATTGCAGCGAGCGGCTGTCCAGACGTTTACCGTAACCAGGGGGCAACGGACGGCCCTTGGCGATGTGTACGCCCGGCGGCAATGGCTGGCCCCGACCGATGACGTCGCGGTGTTGCTGGAAAGTCTCGCGTACCGGGCCGAAATCCTGCGGTGGGCGGTTGCCGCCACGGTTGTCCTGATGCGCCTGTCTGCCTGGTTGGCTGGCCGGGCCTTTGTCCGGACCCCTGCCATTGTCATTGCCCGGTCCACGGTCATTACCACGCTGGTTATGCCCACCGTCGTTCTGCGGTCCCGGCTGTTGGGCTCCACGGTTGTCGTCCGGGCCATCACCGCGTTGATCGGGTGGTGCAGCTTGCAGCAGCGGACTGGCGCTGATCATCAAGATACCCAGTCCGGTGATAAAACGGTTTGGCAGTTTCATGGTGTTTCCTCGGCCTCACGCGATGCAGCAAAAAGGGGTTCATGACGTTGGTCATGAACCCCTTGTGTCTTGCTACATAGAGCCGCTGCTCAGGCTTTGATTCCTCTGTATCAGAAACTTTACCCTCAGCGACGAGCGCTACGTACGCCCTCGGCCAGTGCCGCGCACAGCGTCAGCACGCCGTCGATGGCATGCTCCGGCGACTCGGCGCTGGCGATCTTGTCGACGAAGGCCGAGCCCACGACCACACCGTCAGCCAGACGCGCAATCGCCGCGGCCTGCTCGGGGGTGCGGATACCGAAACCGACGCTGATCGGCAGATCGGTGTGGCGGCGCAAGCGAGCGATGGCTTCGGTGACGTGCTCGGTGGTGGCCGAGCCTGCACCGGTCACACCGGCAACCGACACGTAGTAGACGAACCCGGAGCTGCGCTCCAGCACACGCGGCAGACGCGCATCGTCAGTGGTCGGTGTGGTCAGGCGGATGAAGTCGATGCCGGACGCCTGTGCAGGCGTCGCCAGCTCGGCGTCGTGCTCGGGTGGCAGGTCAACGATGATCAGACCGTCAACGCCTGCTTCCTTTGCCTGCGCCACGAAGGCTTCGACGCCAAAGCGGTGGATCGGGTTGTAGTAACCCATCAGCACAATCGGTGTGGTCTGATCGTCGACACGAAATTCGCTGACCATCTGCAGGGTTTTCTGCAGAGTCTGGCCAGCGTCCAGAGCACGCAGAGTCGCCAGCTGAATCGCCACACCGTCGGCCATCGGATCGGTGAACGGCATGCCCAGCTCGATCACGTCAGCACCCGCCGCAGGCAGGCCCTTCAGGACTTTCAGCGAGGTGTCGTAGCCAGGGTCACCGGCGGTGATGAAGGTGACCAGCGCCGCACGACCTTCGGTTTTAAGCTGGGCGAAACGATGTTCTAGACGGCTCATACCAGCTGCTCCTGAGTGTGTTCGGCGGCGGCCATGTGGTTCATGACGGTTTGCATGTCTTTGTCGCCGCGCCCGGACAGGCACACGACCATCAGGTGATCATCGCGCAGGTTGGTCGCGCGCTTCATGGCTTCGGCCAGGGCGTGAGCGGTTTCCAGCGCCGGGATGATGCCTTCGAGCAGGCAGCACTGATGGAAAGCGTCCAGCGCTTCGTCATCGGTGATGCTGACGTATTCGACGCGCTTCACTTCGTGCAGGAATGCGTGTTCAGGGCCGATGCCGGGATAGTCCAGGCCGGCAGAGATCGAGTGCGCATCGGTGATTTGTCCGTCGCCGTCCTGCAGCAGGTAGGTACGGTTGCCGTGCAGCACGCCCGGTACGCCGCCGTTCAGGCTGGCCGCGTGCTTGTCGGTGCTGACACCATGACCGCCCGCCTCGACGCCGATGATTTCCACGCTGGCGTCATCCAGGAACGGATGAAACAGGCCCATGGCGTTGGAACCACCACCGACACAGGCAACCAGGCTGTCCGGCAGACGACCTTCCTTCTCCAGCATCTGCTCTTTGGTTTCCTTGCCGATGATGGCCTGGAAGTCACGGACCATCGCCGGGTAAGGGTGCGGGCCTGCCACGGTGCCGATCAGGTAGAAAGTGTCGTCGACGTTGGTCACCCAGTCACGCAGCGCTTCGTTCATCGCATCTTTCAGGGTGCCGGTGCCGGAGGTGACCGGAACGATTTCAGCGCCCAGCAGCCTCATGCGGAACACGTTGGCCTGCTGACGCTCGATGTCGGTAGCACCCATGTAGATTACGCAAGGCAGACCGAAACGTGCAGCAACGGTAGCAGTGGCAACGCCGTGCATGCCGGCGCCGGTTTCCGCGATCAGGCGTTTTTTGCCCATGCGCTTGGCCAGCAGCACCTGGCCGATGCAGTTGTTGATCTTGTGCGCGCCGGTGTGATTGAGCTCTTCGCGCTTGAAGTAGATCTTCGCGCCGCCGCAGAATTCGGTCAGGCGTTCGGCGAAGTACAGCGGGTTCGGACGGCCCACGTAATCGCGCTGAAAGTAGGCCATTTCTTTGATGAATTCCGGGTCTACCTTGGCGGCTTCGTACTCGCGGTTGAGGTCGAGCACCAGCGGCATCAGGGTTTCAGCCACGTAGCGGCCGCCGAATGAGCCGAACAGGCCGTTGGCGTCGGGGCCGCTGCGGAAATTGGTCTGGGTCATGAAGTGCTCCAGTTGCAGTATTGGGCGAATAGGTTGAGCCGTATTGGCAATGGGTTCACTTTAACCAGCGCAAGGCCGGATGAAAACCGATAAGATCGCTGCAACCTGTCAGGAAAACTCACAGATCATGAGCCGCGACCTTCCTCCCCTCAATGCATTGCGCGCCTTTGAAAGCACTGCCCGGCTTGGCAGTGTCAGTAAGGCGGCGGAACAGCTGAACGTCACACATGGCGCTGTCAGTCGCCAATTGAAAGTGCTTGAAGAACACCTGGGTGTGAGCCTGTTCAGCAAGGACGGACGAGGCTTGAAACTCACAGATGCAGGTATTCGTCTACGCGATGTCAGCGGCGACGCGTTTGATCGGTTGCGCGGTGTATGTGCAGAGCTGAGCAAGGGCAGCGCAGACGCGCCGTTCGTGTTGGGGTGCTCCGGCAGCCTGCTGGCGCGCTGGTTCATCCCGCGCTTGAGTCGCCTGAATGCCGAGCTGCCGGACCTGCGTCTGCACTTGTCGGCGGGCGAAGGTGATCTTGACCCGCGTCGACCAGGTCTTGATGCCCTGCTGATATTCGCCGAGCCGCCATGGCCGGCAGACATGCAGGTCTTCGAACTGGCAAGCGAGCGGATCGGCCCGGTGTTGAGCCCGCGCTTCGCGCGGTTCGAGCGTTTGTGCGATGCACCTGCCGAGGCGTTGCTGGAAGAGTCGCTGCTGCAAACCACATCGCGTCCGCAGGCGTGGCCAAGCTGGGCGCAGCAGAACGGCATCGACCCGCAGTCATTGCGTTACGGACAGGGGTTCGAGCATTTGTATTATTTGCTGGAGGCGGCCGTGGCAGGCCTTGGCATCGCGATTGCGCCGGAACCTCTGGTCATCGATGACCTGAAAGCCGGTCGCCTGGCTGCGCCATGGGGCTTCAGTGAAACCCCGGCGCAGCTGGCGCTTTGGGTACCCAGACGTGCGGCCGATGGACGGGCGCAGCAGCTTGCTCAGTGGTTGAAAAATGAGCTGAAGCGGTCCGGGGAACCGATCAGAAACTGATCAGTTACCGCGCTTGAACAGCATGTAGGCAGCGATCAGGCCGATGGCACCTACCGCAACGCCAGCGGTGGTCCAAGGGTGTTCCTGAGCGTAGTCACGGGTTGCCAGCGCGTTCTCGCGGGTTTTCTCTTTGACGTCTTCGTAGACATCGCTGAGCAGGCTGCGCGAATGGCTCAGCGCGCTTTCAGCGTTGGCTTTCAGATTCTTCAGTGTCTTGCGCGACTCGTCGGTAGCGTCGGCTTTCAGGCCCTCGAGGGACTTCAGGAGGCTCTCGATTTCAGCTTCCATACTCTGCAACGAGGCTTTGCGAAGTGACGTAGTAGCCATGGTGTTTCTCCTGCAATGATGATTGGGCGTGTTGTTTCGGACTCCGCGCTTTTTGGAAAGTGCGATGGGATTTTTGCAAAGGTCTGAACTTTTGCGCGCGTTCTCCTGACAGAAGCAGGGAGCGCGCTCTATATCGCGTCTTTTTCAGACCTCAGGAGAACTGCCATGTCCGATCATCACACGTACAAGAAAGTTGAAATCGTCGGCTCTTCCACGACCACCATCGAAGACGCCATCAACAATGCCCTGGCCGAAGCCAGCAAAAGCCTCGACCTGATGGAATGGTTTGAAGTGACCGAAACCCGCGGCCATATCGAAAACGGCAAAGTCGCGCACTTCCAGGTAACGTTGAAAGTGGGCTTCCGCATCACCAACAGCTAAGGGTGATCTGAACCTTTCGACTGGCCGATTGCCATAACCTGCGCTACACACACTGATATGGCCACACGGTTGATGTGTGAGCGTGGGGATTTTCAATGGGCGCCTGTTCCGATGGCGTCTTCATTTGGCCGGACGAGAGGGATTACCCATGAAGAAGTTTTTGTTGGCTGTAGGCTTGCTGAGCATTGCAGGCACTGCCCTCGCGGCAGGCAAGCCATGTGAAGAGTTGAAAAGTGAACTCGACGCCAGACTCCAGGCGAAGGGCGTAACGTCCTACACGCTGGAAGTGGTCGAGAAAGGCAGCGCGGCCGACAAGCAAGTCGTCGGCACCTGCGAAGGCGGCACCAAGGAAATCGTTTACCAGCGCGGTTGATTGCCAACCGGGCAAGGCTCAGGCCGGTTGGCCCGGTTAATCCCGTTTGCAGGTTTCACGAACAGAATCGCCCCGGACTGTCATCCAGTCCGGGGCGATTCTGTTTGTGGCTGGTTTTTTCCGATTCGGAAAGTCGCTTAACCGTGCGCGACCTGCGCCAGAATCTCGTAGGAACGCAACCTGTCTTGGTGCTCGTACATGTCGCAGGTAAAGAGCAACTCGTCAGCGTCGGTCTGCTCGAGCAGCACATCCAGTTTGGCGCGGATCTTCTCCGGGCCACCCACCATCGCCAGCCCGAGGAAGCTTGCTACAGCCTCACGCTCGTGCGGCAGCCACAGGCCGTCCATCGATTCGACAGGCGGACGCTGCATCAGGCTGTGCCCACGCATCAGCGCCAGAATGCGCTGATAGACCGACGTCGCCAGGTATTCGGCATGCTCGTCCGTGTCGGCTGCCGACAGGGGCACGCCGAGCATCACGTAAGGCTTGTCGAGCACTTCCGATGGCTGGAAGTGATTGCGATACACGCGAATCGCCTCGTGCATGTAACGCGGTGCAAAGTGCGAGGCGAAGGCATACGGCAAGCCGCGCATGCCTGCCAGCTGGGCGCTGAACAGGCTCGAGCCCAGCAGCCAGATCGGCACGTTGGTATTTGAACCGGGTACGGCGATCACTTTTTGATCAGGCGTGCGCGGCCCCAGGTATTCCATCAGCTCGGTGACATCATCCGGGAAGTCATCGGCACTGCCGGAGCGCTCGCGGCGCAAGGCACGCGCAGTCATCTGGTCGGAGCCCGGTGCGCGGCCCAGACCCAGGTCGATGCGGTCGGGATACAGGCTGGCCAGGGTGCCGAACTGCTCGGCGATCACCAGCGGCGCATGGTTGGGCAGCATGATCCCGCCAGCCCCGACACGAATGGTCGACGTGCCGCCTGCCAGGTAGGCGAGCAGCACCGAGGTCGCTGAACTGGCGATGCCGTCCATGTTGTGGTGCTCGGCCACCCAGAAGCGGTTGTAGCCCAGCTTTTCGACATGCTGGGCGAGGTTGAGCGAGTTGCGCAGCGATTCGGCGGGCCCTTTGTCGTGGCGCACCGGCACCAGATCAAGGGTGGAAATTTTTACATCTGCCAGACGTTTCATAGGCCGGGGTAGCTCCTCGAATTGTGATGGGCCGGCTGCTGGAGCTGCCCACGATGAAACAGCAGTGCGGGCGCAAGTCCGGCTTTTCAATGGGGCAGTGTAGAAAAACCTACTGAAACGGTAGGTCTTTCCGACGGTTGAACTTTCCAGAGCCGTCTATCCTCAGAATGCTGTAACAGCAACGATCCAAATTCATTCCAAAAGGAGCCACCATGAGCATCGTCAAGAAAGCATCCGCCCACTGGGAAGGTGATCTGAAAAGCGGTATCGGCAGCATCTCCACGGAAACCGGCGTATTGCGCGAAGCACCTTACGGCTTCAAGGCACGTTTTGAAGGCGGCAAAGGCACCAACCCTGAAGAATTGATCGGCGCAGCCCATGCAGGCTGTTTCTCGATGGCATTGTCCATGATTCTGGGCGGTGCAGGGCTGACTGCTGAAAGCATCGATACTCAGGCTGAAGTGTCGCTGGATCAGGTAGAAGGCGGTTTCGCGATCAGCGCTGTGCATTTGACCCTCAAGGCCAAAGTGCCAGGCGCCACCCAGGAGAAGTTCGACGAACTGACCAAGCAGGCCAAAGAAGGCTGCCCGGTCTCGAAAGTGTTGAACGCCAAGATCACCCTGGACGCTACATTGCTGAGCTGATTCACAGCCAGCCTTGCGGGGGCGCCTTGTGCGCTCCTGTATCTGCTGTATAAAGCTGGCTTGCTTCATCGGTCATGCGTTGGTTGACGCATGGTTTGATTATGATCAGGAGTCGAGCATGAAACGTTTTATTCTGGCAGCGACCTGCACCCTGCTGGCAACCAGCGCCCTGGCGGCACCGAAATCCTGCGAAGAGCTCAAGGCTGAAATCGAGGCCAAGATCCAGGCCAACAATGTCACGTCCTACACGCTGGAAATCGTGAGCAACGAAGAAGCCACCGATCCCAGCATGATCGTCGGCAGCTGCGACAACGGTACGAAAAAAATCATCTATCAGCTCAACGGCCGCTGATCAGATGCAGTGCACCCCGCCCTCTTCTTCCTCCTCGGCCACCACCTTGCGCTCTGCATCGTAAAGCCAGGCGTCGACACTGTTCGCCAGTGAGCGTACCTCCAGCACATAACGCTGCCCGGCAGCGAAGTGGTCGTAACGAACACTGACGTAACAGGTGATCTCGGTGTACTCGTCGCCGATCATCCCCATGCCGCCCGATCGGTATTCATAGTCATAACGCACCTGCAACTCATGGCTGCCCGGCGTGACTTGAAAATAGCGCCCGTCGTAAGTGTTTCTGCCATCGAGCTTGTCGCCCATGATCAACTGGCCGGTGATGGTGCGCATGTCGACCCACGCCATGTCCGGATTGACGGCAGGCAAGGGGCCGGCGCATCCGGCGAGGGTGGCGAGTACAAGAGCAATCGGCAGTGTCGTGAAGCGCATGTGGGCGGTTCCGGATTGTGTGAATTGAGCATAGCCTGCCACATCCGTCCGGCATAACATCACCTTCTCCACATAACCAAAGCCCTTCCCTTCATGGCCACATTCGCCCTGCCACGCCTTCGCCACCTGCTAGCGCTGACGGCCGCTACGCTGCTGACCGGCTGCTCCAGCGTTTCCTACTACAGCCAGTTGGCGCAGGGTCAGTGGCAGTTGCTGCAGGCCCGTGAGACGGTGGAGAAGATCATTGCTGACCCGACTCGGGATGCAGGTTTGCGCAGGCATCTGGCCCGGTCACAGTTGGCGCGGGCGTTTGCCAGCGAGCATTTGCATCTGCCGGATAACCAGAGTTATCGCCTGTATGCGGATCTGGGCCGCCCTTATGTGGTGTGGAATGTGTTCGCGACGGATGAGTTCTCGCTGGAGCCGGTCACGCATTGTTTTCCCATTGCCGGGTGTGTCGCGTATCGCGGTTATTACAGCCCTGGCGGGGCGCGTGGCGAGGCGGCGTTGCAGCGGCAGGCGGGCAAGGATGTGTATTTGAGTGGCGTGGAAGCCTATTCGACGCTGGGTTGGTTCAATGATCCGATTCTCAGTTCGATGATGGGCTGGGGTGACGAGCGTCTGGCCACGCTGATTTTTCATGAATTGGCGCATCAGCGCTTTTATGTGAAGGACGACACGGAGTTCAATGAGTCCTACGCCAGTTTCGTCGAGCAGGAAGGTACGCGGCAATGGCGTGCGGCGCGGGGATTGCCGCCGGAGAGTGTTTCGCAGTCGGCACGGCGTGATCAGTTTACCCGGCTGGTGCTCGACACCCGGGAGCGACTCAAGGCGCTTTATCGTCATCCGCTGTCGGCCGAAGTGATGCGCGCGCGCAAGGCTGAGGAATTCGAGCGGATGCGCCGTGACTACCGCGCGTTGCGGGATGAGCAGTGGGCTGGCGACAAGCGTTTCGATGCCTGGATCAACAGCCCGATGAACAACGCTAAACTGCTGCCTTTTGGTCTTTACGATCAATGGGTGCCAGCGTTCGAGACGTTGTTCAGGCAGGAGAATGGCGACTGGCAGGCTTTTTATCGAGCGGTGGAGAAGCTGGGCGGGATGCCTGCCGAGGCGCGCAAGGCGGCGCTGCAGGCGTTGATGCCTTGAAGCTCCTGTGGGAGCGAGCTTGCTCGCGAAGAGGTCGGTACAGCGCCCACACAAAGGGCGTTTGAACCGCGGTCTTCGCGAACAAGCGAAGCGTCGCCCCGGCTCGCTCCTACGGCCTTCGGCCAGAATTGAAGGCCGACTGAGTGCAGAGCGCAGTATTAATAGCGGGCCTCAACCCTTATCAAACCCTTCCGCCAGATGCTGATCCTTGAGCTTCACGTAATTAGTCGCGCTGTACGGGAAGAAGGCGATTTCCTTTTCGGTCAGGGCGCGCACCTGTTTGACCGGGCGACCGACGTACAAAAAGCCGCTTTCCAGCACTTTGCCCGGCGGTACCAGGCTGCCGGCGCCGATGATCACTTCGTCTTCAACGACCGCGCCGTCCATGATGGTGGTGCCCATGCCGACCAGGATGCGATTGCCGATTGTGCAGCCGTGCAGCATGGCCTTGTGGCCGATGGTCACTTCATCGCCGATCAGCAGCGGAAAACCGTCCGGGTTGAATGGGCCAGCGTGGGTGATGTGCAGCACACTGCCGTCCTGCACGCTGGTGCGGGCGCCGATGCGGATCCGGTGCATGTCGCCGCGCACCACGGTCAGCGGCCAGACGGAGCTGTCGGCGCCGATTTCGACGTCGCCGATTACCACCGCTGAATGATCGACAAAGGCCCGTTCGCCGAGGGCTGGGGTGTGCTCCTGAAACTTGCGAATGGCCACGATAGGCTCCTTCTTTGGCAGTGATAGGCGTGTAGAGCGGGTTTGGTTGCTGCGGTCGGCGTCGATTGTAATTAAGATGGCTGAGTGTTTCTTCAAGGCAAGGTGCAAAACCGTGAGCGCGAACAACCCTCTTCTGCAATCGTACGACCTGCCACCCTTTTCGGCGATTCGTGCCGAGCATGTCAAACCTGCTATCGAACAGATCCTGGCGGATAACCGTGCCGCGATTGCCGACATCCTCGCCAAACAGGGTTCGACACCGACCTGGGCCGGGCTGGTGCTGACCATGGACGAGCTGAACGACCGCCTGGGCGCTGCCTGGAGCCCCGTCAGCCACCTCAATGCCGTGTGCAACAGCGCCGAGCTGCGCGAAGCGTATGAATCGTGCCTGCCGGCCTTGAGCGCCTACTCCACCGAGATGGGCCAGAACCGCGCGCTGTTCCAGGCCTATGAAGCCTTGGCCAATGGCCCCGAGGCCGCCAGTTTCGACGTTGGCCAGAAGACCATTCTGGAGCAATCGCTGCGTGACTTCCGCCTGTCCGGTATCGATCTGCCGCCTGAGCAGCAGAAGCGCTATGCCGAAGTGCAGAGCAAGCTGTCGGAGCTGGGCAGCCAGTTTTCCAACCAATTGCTCGATGCCACTCAGGCCTGGACCAAGCTGGTTGCCGATGAGTCCGCCCTCGCCGGCCTGACCGACTCTGCCAAGCAGCAGATGGCCGCCGCAGCCAAGGCCAAGGACCTGGAAGGCTATCTGATCACGCTGGAATTTCCGAGCTACTACGCGGTGATGACCTACGCCGAAGACCGCGCACTGCGCGAGGAAGTCTATGCGGCGTACGCCACCCGCGCGTCGGATCAAGGTCCGAACGCCGGCAAGAACGACAACACGCCGGTCATGGAGCAGATCCTCGACCTGCGTCAGGAACTCGCGCAATTGCTCGGTTATGCTAACTACGCTGAACTGAGCCTGGCGACCAAGATGGCCGAGTCCAGCGATCAGGTGCTGAGCTTCCTGCGTGACCTGGCCAAGCGCAGCAAGCCGTTTGCTGCCCAGGACCTGGAGCAGCTCAAGGCCTATGCCGCCGAACAGGGCTGCCCGGATCTGCAAAGCTGGGACAGCGGTTTCTACGGCGAGAAGCTGCGCGAGCAGCGCTACAGCGTTTCCCAGGAAATCCTGCGCGCCTACTTCCCTGTCGATAAGGTGCTCGGCGGCCTGTTCACCATCGTTCAACGCCTGTACGGCATCGAGATTGCCGAGCAGAAAGGCTTCGACACCTGGCACCCGGATGTTCGTCTGTTCGAGATCAAGGAAAACGGCCAGCACGTCGGGCGTTTCTTCTTCGATCTGTATGCCCGCGCCAACAAGCGTGGCGGTGCCTGGATGGACGGCGCGCGTGACCGTCGCCGTACGGCGCAAGGCACGTTGCAAAGCCCGGTGGCCAATCTGGTGTGCAACTTCACACCCGCTGTCGCAGGCAAGCCTGCGCTGCTCACCCACGACGAAGTCACCACGCTGTTCCACGAATTCGGTCATGGCCTGCATCACCTGCTGACCCGCGTCGAGCATGCCGGGGTATCCGGTATCAATGGCGTGGCTTGGGACGCGGTCGAGTTGCCGAGCCAGTTCATGGAAAACTGGTGCTGGGAGCCCGAAGGCCTGGCGCTGATCTCCGGTCATTACGAAACCGGCGAGCCGTTGCCGCAGGATCTGCTGGAGAAGATGCTCGCTGCCAAGAACTTCCAGTCCGGCCTGATGATGGTGCGTCAGCTGGAGTTCTCGCTGTTCGACTTCGAACTGCATGCCACGCATGGCGACGGCCGCAGCGTGCTGGACGTGCTGGAAGGCATTCGCGACGAAGTGTCAGTGATGCGTCCGCCTGCCTACAACCGCTTCCCGAACAGCTTCGCGCACATCTTCGCAGGTGGTTACGCCGCCGGTTATTACAGCTACAAGTGGGCTGAAGTGCTGTCCGCCGATGCGTTCTCGAAGTTCGAGGAAGATGGCGTGCTCAACGCTGAAACCGGACGCGCCTTCCGCGAAGCCATTCTGGCGCGTGGCGGTTCGCAGGCACCGATGGTGCTGTTCGTCGACTTCCGCGGACGCGAGCCGTCGATTGACGCATTGTTGCGTCACAGTGGCTTGAGTGAGGACGCGGCAGCATGACCGATACACCGGTAGTCATTACCAGGAAACGCTTTATCGCCGGGGCGGTGTGCCCGGCGTGCAGCGAGCCTGACAAACTGATGATGTGGAACGAAAACGACGTGCCGCATCGCGAGTGCGTGAGTTGCGGCTACAGCGATACGCTCAACGAGCAGGGTATTTCGATACCGAAGGAGTTGGGCACACGGGTCAACAAGGTGGTGGTCAAACCGGCGGATCCCAAGGTTCAGGGTGTACAGTTCTTCCCGAACCCGAAGTTGAAGAAGCCGGTTGATTTGGAGTGATCAACGTCTGACTCAGCATGTCGAGGGGCATCGAAAGTGCCCCTCACTCCTGACGGTCGTGTCACTGTTTACTTGATGGAAAGATTCATTTTGGTGAATGCTTTGGCCAGTTCGATCAAAATGGCGTCATCCTTGTCATCGATTCCCTCTACCCCATCAACGTCGGCCTTGCTCTTGACCGTATCGTAACCGTCGCCGTTACCGGAAGCCGTTACAAACGCCGTAAACGCCACGTCTCCCTTGCGGCCTGTTCTTTCATTGACAGCTTCGCTGTCCCAGAACTCTACGAGTACTTCAGGCGTCGCGTCGCCTTCAAGTTCGGCGCTTGAAAGTCTTACTTCATAATTAGCCATGTTCTCAATCCTCTTTTATTGATTGAGATGCCAGTACTGCATACCTTTCCGGCACCTGCGTAAATCAGGTTTTATTACCAGGCGTCACCAATCCACCAACTCAGCCACCTTCTTCCTGAAGGCCAATGCCAGGTCGGTCAGAACTTCCTCGTCCCTTCCCAGTTCGCCGCGAATCTTGTGCTTGCCATGAGGGTGCAGCCTGACCCAGGCATGCTCTTGCAAATCATCGTTTTCATAAAATTCAATGGCTATTTCAGGATGGTCATGTTCCTCAATGTCTTCAGCCCACAACCGAATCTCATACTTGGCCATCACCCACCTCGTTCTCAGGTAAATGCGCCAGTACCCGATAGCCGAGTTGGCGTTTCGCTACACTAGGCTTGAAGAAAAAGGGCGTCTACTGGCAGAAGTAACAGGTGGTTTTTTATACAGGGCGGGAACTATCTAAAGGAGGGCTTTAATAGCACTTAAACATACAGTCAGGACAAGCGGCGGGCGCCGCTTGTCCTTGAGCACGCGTGAAGTTTCAGTCTGCCGTCTGCAGCCTGCGCTTCTCGGTCAGACGACTTCTGCCGTACAGCACGGCAATGGCGATCAGGGCGATGGCCTGTGCGCCGAGCGAGTACAGGTCGGCGTGAATGCCCAGCCAGTCGAACTCGAAGAACGGCACCGGCCGTGTGCCGAATATGCCCGCCTCTTGCAACGCCTTGACGCCGTGACCGGCAAACACCACCGACAGTGCGCAGAGCAGCGCAGCGTTGATGCCGAAGAACAGCGACAGCGGCAGCTTCGCCGAGCCGCGCAGGATGATCCACGCCAGGCCCACCAGCAGCACCAGCGCCGTGGCACCGCCCGCCAGCACGGCGTCGTGCCCGGCCGGTCCTGCCTGCAGCCACAGGGTTTCGTAGAACAGGATGACTTCGAACAGCTCGCGGTAGACCGAGAAGAACGCCAGCACCGCGAAGCCGAAACGACCGCCGCCGCCGACCAGGCTGCTTTTGACGTAGTCCTGCCACGCAGCGGCGTGGCGACGGTCATGCATCCACACCCCGAGCCAGAGCACCATCACACTGGCGAACAACGCGGTGGCGCCTTCCAGCAATTCCCGCTGTGCGCCGCTGACGTCGATGACATACGCCGCGAGCGCCCAGGTGGCCAGCCCGGCCAGCAGCGCCAGACCCCAGCCGATGTTGACGCTGCGTACGGCAGACTGCTGGCCGGTGTTGCGCAGAAACGCCAGAATCGCCGCCAGTACCAGAATCGCTTCCAGTCCTTCACGCAGCAGAATCAACAGGCCCGAAATATAGCTCAGTGACAGGCTCAGGCCGTCGCTGCCCAACAGGTCCGCCGACTCCTTGAGCTTGCCTTTGGCTGCTTCCAGCTTCTGCGCAACCTGAGGTAGCGGCATGCTGTCCTGCAAGGACTGCCGGTAAGCCATCAGGCTCTTTTCAGTGTCCTTGCGCACATTGGCGTCGACGTTATCCAGCGAGCTTTCGACCAGCTCGAAACCCTCCAGATACGCCGCGACCGACAGATCATAGGCCTGCTCGCGATCACCGGCCTTGTAGGCTGCCAGGCTCTTGTCCAGCGTTACACTGGTGTAATCCAGCAGTTGCGCCGGGCCGCGCTGTACCTGTGGTGGCTGCGCGCGCTGGGCCCGGAAGGTGGCGGTAGCGTCCGGACCTTCGGCTGCCTGGATTTCGGCCGGTGTCTGGCGAGCCAGGTCGGCAAGGTTGAAGGTCTTGGCAGGCTGGGCGACAGGTTGCGCGCTGAAGCTGGCGATATAGGTCGCTATATCCCAGCGCTGGCGATCATCCAGCTGGTCGGCGAACGCGGGCATATCGGTGCCGGCAATACCCAGCCCGGTCGCGTTGTAGAGATCGTAGAGACTCAGGCGATCCAGCCGCGCGGTATCCCGCAGGTTCGAGGGCGGCGGTTCCAGGCCGATACCTGCCGGCCCGTCCCCTGCACCGCTGTCACCATGGCACACCGAACAATGCTGGGCGTACAAAGGCGCGCCACGGGCCGGGTCCGGCGTAATGGCCGGGGCCTGACTGACCTCGTAGGCAAGCGCGAGCCTGGCACTCAACTGCCGCGCCTGACGCGTGACCTGCGAAGGGTCCTGTCGACCCGCCACAGCGCTTTTCAGCTGGGTGACCGCCTGCTCCAGAGCATCCCGCTCGGCGCGCTGCGGCAAGGCAACGACCAGGCCCTGCAACGCAGCCAGGTTATCGACCTGTTGCTGGTACTTGACGGTGTCCACGACCTTGCCGTCTGCCACGGTCGCCGGGTAATCGGCCCCCAGGTAATCCAGCAGATGCAGCGCCTGGGCTGCACCCTCGACCGGGTCGGCCAGCGCAACGCAGCTGCCCAGCGCCAGGAGCGGCAACAGTAACCAGGCAAGAAAACGAGAATGGACGGGCATTGCAGAATCTCGACGGGAATGCGAAGCGTTGCATTGTTAACGCCGCAACGGCACTACTCAATAGTCGAGGTCTATTTTTGTTACAGAATCTTACGTTCAGCCTTCAGTCGCCCTGAGCAAAACGGATGTCTGCTCAGGGCTCGAGACCGACACGTTTCAGGCCGTACCGCGATGCAACGTCGCGAGGAAACCTGCCGCGCCCACGAACAGGCTGGCGAAGGTGCGATTCATGCGACGTTGCTGGCGAGGCGTCTTGAGCAGGCGCAACACCTTGGATGCCAGCCCGGTGTAGCCCGCCATCACGATCAGATCGACCACCACCATGGTCGCCGCGATGATCGCGTACTGGATGAGCAGCGGAGCGGCCGGGTCGATGAACTGTGGCAGGATCGCCAGAATGAAGATCAGCGCCTTGGGGTTGCTGATATTCACCAGAAAACCACGCAATACCAGCGTCATCGGTTTGCCCACAGGGCGCACGGCAGATTCATCGGCCAGGTCGGCTGGCAGGGCGCGCCATTGCTTGATGCCGAGATAGACCAGATACGCGACGCCGAACCATTTGATCAGCGTGAACGCCATATCGGAGGCCGCCAGCACGGCACCCAGACCTGCCGCGACAATCGCGATCTGTGCCACCAACGCAATCTGCAAGCCCAGGGCATTCCAGTAGCCACGCCAGAAACCGTATTGCAGGCCGCAGGACATCGAAGCGATGGCGCCCGCGCCGGGAGACAGACTGATAATCCAGCAGGCCGCAAAAAAGCCCAGCCACGTTTCAAGCGCCATCGTGCACCTCAAGCAAAGTCGAATGCTCAGTAAATTAATGCGGGTTGCTTTGCAAAGCTAACGATTTCTAATCCTGCTCGTCCGGCTGCTTTGCGACCACCATCTGCGCAAACAGATCGCTGCCACGCCAGCGGCGCACCGACTTCTGGAAAAACTGGCTGTTGGGCACCTGGACCAGCGCGCCTCCGGCTTCCGGGGTCTCGATCAGAGTGGTGAACATCAGATTGATGGCGACCACCCGCCCCTTCACGCCCGGCTTGTCCAGCGTATCGACCAGCTCGACCATGTCACCGATGCGGAACGGGCCGATGGTGAAGATCAGAATGGCGCAGAGCAGGTTCGACAGCACGCTCCACATGGCGAAGAACGCCACCGCCGCAACGGCGACGAAGCCGGACAGTGCAGTCCACAGCACCGTGGCCGACACCCCGAGTCGACCCAGGACGAGGACAAAGGCGCTGCCCATGATCAACCAGCGCAGGCCGCCGCGAACCGGCACCAGCAATTCTGGCGGCAACGGATAGCGCTCGCCCAGCCCGGTCAGAAAACCACCCACGATGCGTTGCAGTACGTAACCGGCCAGCAGGATCAGCAGAATCTGCGCACCCACCAGCAGCGGTTCAAGCCAGTACGCGGATACCGGCAAGCCCAACATGTCCATCACTTCCCTGCCTCACTCACGACAATGCTTCCAGTTCGGCCTGCATTGATTCCAACAGTTCCAGCGCTTGCATCCAGGCGTCTTCCAGCTCGGCTTCGCGCACTTTCAGCTTCGCCTGTTCGGCCAGCAGATCGCGCAGCTTGTCCTTGTTGGCCGCCTCGTAGTTGGTGCTGTCAGCCAGCGCTTCTTCGACCTTGGCGAGTTTTTCATTCACCAGTCCGAGATCACGCTCCAGCTTGTCGGCTTCGCGCTTGTGCGGCGCCAGTTGCTGACGCAAGGCCGCTGCCTGCTGGCGCTGGGCTTTCTTGTCGGTCTTGTCGGCGTTGACGGGCGTGTTGCTGACCGGAGCGTTGCGCAGCCGGTAATCGGCCAGCCAGCGCGTGTAGTCATCCAGATCGCCGTCGAACGCCTGCACGCGGCCGTCGGCCACCAGCAGGAAGTCATCGGTCGTGCTCTTGAGCAAGTGCCGATCGTGAGACACCACCAGTACCGCGCCACCGAACTCCTGCAAGGCCATGGTCAGCGCCAGGCGCATCTCCAGGTCAAGGTGGTTGGTCGGTTCATCGAGCAGCAACAGGTTGGGCTTTTCCCAGGCAATCAGCGCCAGCGCCAGACGGGCTTTCTCGCCACCGGAGAAATTCAGCACCGGCTCATCCAGACGCGCGCCACGGAAGTCGAAACCGCCAAGGAAATCGCGCAAGGTCTGTTCACGCTCGGTCGGTGCCAGGCGCTGCAGGTGCAGCAACGGCGTCGCCTTGGCGTCCAGTGAGTCGAGCTGATGCTGGGCGAAGTAGCCCACGGTGAGGTTTTCGCCACGCACCAGCCGACCGCTTTGCGGCTCAAGCTCGCCGGCGAGGTTTTTGATCAGCGTCGACTTGCCTGCGCCGTTCGGACCCAGCAGGCCGATGCGTGCACCGGGCGTGAGTTGCAGCTTGACCTTCTCGAGGATGGTCTTGTCGCCGTAACCCAGGCGCGCATCGGACAGGTCCAGCAAGGGGCTGGAGATCTTGTCGGACTCACGGAAGACGAAGTTGAACGGAGAGTCGACGTGCGCGGCCGACAGCTCTTCCATGCGTTCCAGCGCCTTGATCCGGCTTTGTGCCTGACGGGCCTTGGTGGCCTGGGCCTTGAAGCGCGCGATGTACTTTTCCATGTGCGCACGTTGCGCCTGCTGCTTCTCGTAGGCCTGTTGCTGCTGGGCCAGACGTTCGGCACGGGCCCGCTCGAACGCGCTGTAGCCGCCGCGATAGAGAGTGATCTTGCGTTGCTCGACATGGGCGATGTGATCGACCACGGCGTCCAGAAAATCCCGGTCGTGGGAAATCAGCAGCAAGGTGCCGGGGTAACTCTTGAGCCAGTCTTCAAGCCACAGAATGGCGTCGAGGTCCAAGTGGTTGGTCGGTTCGTCGAGCAGCAGCAGGTCCGAGGGGCACATCAATGCCTGCGCCAGGTTCAGGCGCATACGCCAGCCACCGGAGAAACTGCCGACCTGACGCTCCATCTGTTCGTTGGTGAAGCCCAGCCCGGCCAGCAGCTTGCGAGCGCGTGCGTCGGCGGTATAACCGTCGGCGCTGTCGAGCTCCGAATGCAGACGGGCCTGAGCGGCACCGTCCTGCGCGGCTTCGGCCTCGGCCAGCGAGCTCTGTACCTCGCGCAGGCGCTCGTCGCCATCGAGCACGTAATCCACGGCCAGGCGTTCGAGCGTGTCGACCTCCTGGCGCATGTGCGCGATACGCCAGTCGGCGGGCAGCAGGCAGTCGCCGGCGTCCGGCGTCAGCTCTCCACGCAGCAGGGCAAACAGGCTGGATTTACCGGCGCCATTGGCACCGATCAGACCGGCTTTATGGCCGGCGTGCAGAGTCAGCTCGGCGTCTTCTAGCAGACGTTGCGGACCACGCTGTAAGGTAAGGCTTTGAAGTCGAATCATAATGGCGGCGGAGTCTACCAGCTTCGTCCTGAACAGGTGGATCACTATGCCTTCAGCGCTCTGGAGTTTCACCCTCGATTTCTACGCCCGACCGGGTGTGGAACAGGCTTGCCTGACGCTGCAAGCCAACGGGGCCAACGTGTGCATGGTGCTTTGCGGGGTGTGGCTGGGCACGCGCGACGTGGCGTGCGATGCTCAGCGAGTGGCGCAAATAAAGCAGTTGGCGACACCCTGGCATGACGATGTGGTGCGTCCGTTGCGGGATTTGCGTAACCAATGGCGCCATGCGGCGCTTGAAGACGCACAGCTCAGTGCGTTGCGAATGAAGGTCAAGGCGCTGGAACTGGAGGCCGAACACGGTCTGATGATGAAGCTTGAGGCACTGACCGGGGACTGGCCGGCGGGTGAGGCGAGGAATGCAGAGGAGTGGCTGCTCGAACTTGCCGAAGGGGACGCAGAAAAAAACCGCGATGCGCTGCATGTGCTGCGCATCGCGGTTGGACTTGCCGTCGACCAGACTTAGGAAGCGCTGGTTGGCGTTGCGCCGTTGGCAGGTGTTGCCGGTGCGGCGGCGGGCGCGGCAGGTGCAGGCGTTGTCGGCTTGGCTGCAGCAGGCGCTGGCGTGGCCGGTTTGGCGGCGGCTGGCTTCACGGCAGGCTTGGCCGCAGGTTTGGCGACAGGCTTGGCTGCTGCTTTCACAGGTGCCTTGGCAGGTGCTTTGGCCGGAGCCTTGACGGGCGCTTTCACAGGCGCTTTCGCCGCAGGTTTGGCGGCCGCCGCTTTTGCTGCTGCTGGTTTGGCAGCGCTGCTGGCGGTGGTCTTGGCAACCGGCGCCTTGGTGGCAGCAGGCTTGGCCGCGGCCGGTTTAGCAGCCGTTGTCCTGGCTGCAGCAGGCTTGGCGGCCGTTGTCTTGGCTGCGACAGGCTTGGCTGCTGCAGTCGCCCGGGGGGCCGGTTTGGCAGCGGCTTTTACCGGGGCCTTGGCAACAGCAGTTTTTGCGGCTGGCTTGGCAGCTGCGGAAGGCTTGGCTGCGGCCTTGGCGACTGGCTTGGCGGCGGCTGTTTTAACCGGCGCTTTCGCTGCGGTTTTTGCCGGGGCTTTGGCAGCAGGTGTCTTGGCGACCGCTTTCGGTGCGACAGGCTTGGCATCGCGAGTAGTCAGGATCTTGCCGACCGCCTCTTTCACGCGACCAATACCCTGGGCCAGTTTCAGGCTTTCCTGGGCATCACGCTTGAGGTGCAGGATGTAAGTGCGGGTTTCGGTCTGACGATCCTTGAGAGCGTCCAGCAACTCTTCCAGCTCGGACACGGCGCCTTTGGCCTTGGCCTGCGCCTTGGATTTTCCGGCGGTGGCAGCATCCTGCAACTTGATGCGGGAGTTGTGCAGTTTTTCCTGCGCCTTGCCGCGCTGTTTCTCAAGCTTGGCGAGCAGTTTCTCGGCATCAGCCAAGGCTTGGGAGCAGGCGTCTTCCAGATGTTCAAGCAAGCTGCCCGATAATTGTTGGAGCAAATGCAACGGAGTATTTACTGGCTTCTTTTTGGCCGACATGACTTACCTCCTGGGTGACGAAATTGCGGCTCATACTAGGCTTCTGCGCGCATCGCCGCTAGGGCATCTTGACAGCATCCATGGGGCGCTGTTGCATACTCAGAGAAATGATTGCTCGGCACGATGCAAAGGCATTGTGAAATTCACATCACAAGACTCGTCACTACTCGCGCTGGCGCTGGCATAATCGCTGCCTTCCCAGGCCGGAGAGCATTAATGTCGCGCTACCTGTTAACGTCGTTGTTCCTCTTGCTACCCCTGGCTCAGGCCGCCGAGGCGCCGCCTGCGTCCAGCGACGGCCACGATCTCGCCTACAGCCTGGGTGCAAGCCTCGGCGAGCGGTTGCATCAGGAAGTCCCTGACCTGGACCTCAAGGCGCTGGTAGAGGGCTTGAAGCAGGCCTATCAGGGCAAGCCGCTGGCGCTCAAGCAGGACCGCATCGACCAGATTCTGCGCGAGCATGACGCCGCGATCGCCCAGGCCGAGACTGCCGGTACGGATGCGCCGACCGAGGCGGCTCTCAAGGCCGAGCGCACGTTCATGGACAGCGAGAAGGCCAAGCCGGGTGTGAAGGTGCTGGCTGACGGGATTCTCATGACCGAGCTGACTCCTGGCACCGGCCCCAAGCCCAGTGCCGATGGCCGGGTTGAAGTGCGTTATGTCGGTCGCTTGCCGGACGGCACCATCTTCGATCAAAGCACCCAGCCCCAGTGGTTCCGGCTCGACAGTGTGATCAGCGGCTGGACCAGCGCCTTGCAGAACATGCCGACCGGCGCGAAGTGGCGGCTGGTGATCCCTTCGGATCAAGCCTATGGTGCCGAGGGCGCTGGCGATCTGATCGATCCGTTTACACCACTGGTATTTGAAATCGAGCTGGTTGCGGTTTCACAGTAAGCGGACGGAAACCGGCGTTCAGAAATGCGAAAGGGTGCAATAAGCACCCTTGGCGTGTAGCACTTGCATCAACCAGGTCACACCTGAGCGGCGATCTCTTCCTTGTGCGAGTTATGCAGGACTTCAATCAGGCAGTCTTCCAGCTCGAAACGCTCGTGCAGCAATTGCCCCAGCTGGTTGAACTCCCGGGCCACCGCCGTCGCATCCGAGCAGTCTCCCTTGTCACAGCGATCATTGAACGTCAGCGCAAACTTGGTAATGAAGTCCAGACGCGGATAGATCGTGTCTGCCAGTTCGAGCCCACGTTTGTCGTTGAACGCTCGCGCTTCATCACCCAGTTGTTCGTAAACCTCGAAGTGCCCGGCGGAGACGTAATCCACAAGAATGCCGCAAAAGTTCTGCAAGCCTTCGCGGTCGGCTGCCAGCGCTGCGGGCGTGTCGCCCAGTGCATCGTAGGCTTCGACCAGTTTGAGACGGCTTTGAAGCCAGCGATCAATCAGCTTGTTCACCCCGCCCCAGCGTTCCTGAGCATTCTGACAACTTTCCAGCATGGTCTTCTCTCTTCCCTTCAGGGGCATGCAGTCCTGGGCCGGTCCTGGTAGTTGGCCGGGACCTGACCTGATAAATGCGTCAGGACAGCATATTTCCAGTGACGCGTGCGGCCCAGATTATGCCCGCTCGACAAGGCCATCAAGGTACGCAGGAGATAAAGTTCATACAAGCGTTTAATAGCCGCCCCGATCTCTGGTCGCCAGCCAGTGGCTCAATTCGCTGAAAAGAGGATACAGCGGCAGCAGCGCCAGGCCTGTAAATGCCAGCAGACTCCACTCTGGCAGGCTGATACCGAACAGGGTCCAGGTGATTTCGGCGCAAAACAGCGCGTCGCTTCGCAGCCGGTCGATGCACATATCCAGAGAGAGCAGGCTCAATATTTGCTCCAGTCTGGTAATGAACGGTATCAATTGATCGGCCGAAGCGGTTTGCAGCCACACCTGTGTGCCTGCGCCAGCAAGCCCTGCCAGGGCGACCAGCAGAAGCCCCAGGCTGTAGCGGCGCGTGCCGGTCGGGCCTGGCGCGTGGCAGGCAGCACAGAGCGCCAGCACCCCACAGGCGATGAATGCAGCTCGCTGCACCATGCACAGAGTGCAAGGGTCGAGACCTGCGGCTTGCTGCAGGTAAAAGGCGACGCCAATGATTGATGCACAGGCCAGCGATGCCAGGAAGAACAGGAAGCGTGTGCGAGCCAGATACATGGCAAATCCGTAACAAAGGACGAGACGATTACGGTAGAGGAAAGGGTGCGGCGCATTCAAGGTGGCGGCGTACGGATGCGTCGCTGTTTACCGAGGAAAAAGAACACGCCGCTGCGTGGTTCTTTTACACATGGATGTAGGACGATTCTCACGCATTGATCCTGACGGGCTGGTGAGGCAGCACGGAGAGCCCTCACCGAGGACTCTCCGGCGGATTCAGGCCTTGGTCAGCACCGGCAAGGGGCGCGACAGGAGGCGCTCGTCGAGCAGGCCCAGACCTTCCTGAAACAGCTGATTGCTGCGATCCGTCTCACCCAGTTGGCCGAGCAGGCGAGCCAGCTCGGCGCAGGTTTCGGGATTGCGCTCCAGGCGCAGACTGCTCTCCAGATAATCCCGCGCCTTGCCCCACAGTCGACCTTGCAGACAGATACGTCCCAGGCTCAGCAACAGGCTTGGATCAGCTGGATGGTGCTTGAGCCAGCCCTCCGCCGTTTGCAGCTGCTTCAACGGGTCGCTGCCGCGAACCAGTCCATACAGACGCGCCAGATGGCTGTTGTACTCGCGCTTGAGGGCGCTACGAAGCACCTCTTCGGCCTGGGCTTCGGCACCCAGACGGCGCAATTGATCGGCATACGCCAGCACCAGTTGCGGCTCCTGACGTTGCGCAGAACCCAGCCCCTGCCAGGCGCTTTCCAGTGAAGGCAGACCGGTCGGTGCGCCTTCGATGCCTTCGCGGTACGCCGCCAGGCTAAGGTTTTCGCCCCAGGCGCGGCGTTCCAGCTCGGCCAGTTCCTTGGCTGGCAGGACCTTGTCCTTGCGCAGCTCCGGCATCAGGCGAACCACATCGGACCAGTCACCACGTTGCTGATACAGGCGTTGCAACTGACGAAGCACCTGTGGGTTGTGCGGATGACGCTCTTTCATGGCCAGCAGTGTGGTCAGCGCACCTTCGGTGTCGCCACGGTCCTGCTGCAGTTGAGCGTGATTCAGGGCAATCGCCAGCTCGGCTTGTGGCTGACGCTCGAGCGCACGCTCCAGCAAGGCATCGCAGTCTTCGTAACGGCCCTGCTCGTTGGCAGCACGTGCAGCGCCGATGTAGTAGAGCAGCGGATGCGTATCGGCTTCGGCGGCGCGTTGCAGATGACGTTGGGCGCTGGACCAGCGGCCCTCGGCAAGGTCCATCTGGCCTTGCTCGATAGCTATTTGCACGCGACGACGGCGGTTGCGGCGCGACCATGGGTTGACCACGCGGCCTGAGGTCGTCAGCAGGGTGATCAGCAGCCTCAGCAGTGCGATCACCAGTAACGCAACGACCAGCAACGCCAGGGTTGCCCACAGACTCGATTCATAGCGGAAGTTCTGATAGGCGATCAGGACATAGCCGGAATGCTCGGCGATGGCGACCCCGATCAGCGCCGCAGCGGCGATCGCGATGAATAACAGCACATAGAAGCGCTTCATCGGCTGGTCCCCTGTTGCGCCTCGGCTGGCTGGCCGGCAGCGTGTCGGCGTTCAAGGTAGGCCTGCACGGCGCTCAGGGTTGGTGCCAGATCCGGTGTCTTCACCGATACCGGCTGGCTGGCGACGGCATCAAGCCCTTGGCCGAGCGCCTTGCCCTGTGGGTCGTCCTGATCGAAGTTGGCTTTCAGGACGCTCTGCGCTTCGGTGATGGCCTTGGAATAAACCTCGGGCTCGCCGTTAAGCGCTGCCCACTGCGCCTGCTCCAGCGCCAGGCTCAGGGCCAGGCGCACCTGCGAAAGGCTCTGGCCGGCGAGTACCGGGCGGATGTCCTTGTCGGCGTTGAAATCGATGCGGAAGTAATGTGAGATCTCGTCCCACCACTGCGACCAGCGGCTGGTTTCGGTCTTGTCAGCGGTCAGCCCCATAAGCGACTCGCCCTTGTCTGCGTATTCGGGAGCCAGCTTGTTGAGCTGTACAGCCTGCTCACGCAAGGCAGCCAGTTGCAGAAACAGCCCGGTGCGGTCCGGCTGCTCGACGCTGCGCAGGGCGGCAAGGCTCTTGGCCAGTTGCTCGCGGGCAGCGAAGGAGCCTGGATCATCCTGCTCACGCAGAATTTCGTCGGCACCCTGAACCAGCGCCTGCGCACTGTTGATGTCCTGCAGCGCTGAAAGGCGCAGGCTGGCCAGGCGCAGCAGATGTTCGGCCTCGGCCAGACGCCAGTCCTTGCGGCTCGCCCCCAGCACGGTTTCGAGTCGCTGGCTGAGACGCTGCTGATCGCCTTGCAGTTGCGCGACCAGACGGCGGCTGTCTTCCAGTTGGTTGGCTGGCGGGAATTGCGCGATACGTGCGCTCAGTTGCTGGTCATTCTGCGCCAGCACCAGGGTCTGTTCGGCGATGTCCTCGACCTGTCCGCGCTGTTGCTGGTGCCCGGCCTGCAACATGCGCAGTTGCCAGACTCCCCAGCCGGCGACGGCGATACCGGCAATTGCCAGCAGCAAGGCCAGGAATACCAGGCCACTGTTGCGGCTGCCGGTGCGCTCGGTGCGGACTGGCTCAGGCTTGGATGCAGGCGTTTTCAACACCGATTCTTCGTCTTTAGGCAAGGCTGTTTCGCTCACGTATCCCATCCTTTGCATTTTGGCGTAATAGCGTAAACGACAGGTGTCGATCATTACGCCTTGACGGCAGGCTGAGGTTGTTCCCGCAACGCTGCCAGCAATGCCGCGGCGCTGGCGCCACGACAATCAATAACGGTCCGTGCTCCGGCTGCCCGCGCAATGCTGGCAACCCGGGGGCTCGGTACAAACAGCGGCAGATCGGCCAGGTCCGGCCATGAATCCCCCGCCAACTCAAGCAAATGTTCAAAACCCTGCCCACTGCTGACCACCAGCCCGTTCAAGCGTTCCACCGCGACACGTTGCGCCAGGGCGCCGGGCGCATGCTGCGGCAGGTAGCGACGATACAGCGGCAGGTAATCAACGCCCACCCCCAGCGCGCGCAGTTGCTCGGCCAACAGCTCGCGCCCCTCGTCGCCGCGCATGATCAACACACGGCTTCCCGGTACGGCAATCGCCTGTTTGAGGCGCGGCAGTTCAAGCAAGGCTTCGCTGTCGTCGCCCTGCTCCGGCCAGCTCGCATCGAGCCCGTAATCGACCAGTATCTGCCCGGTTGCTGAACCCACACTGAACCAGGGTTGCAGGGGCGGTTGCGGCCATACTTCGTCGATCAGTTCGATGGCCAGTCGCGCGGCCGGCTTGCTGACCACGATCACTGCACAATAATTGAGCAGCTCGAAAATGATCGAACGCTGTGCAGGCGTCAAGGGCAACGGCTCGGTTTCAAGCAGGGGCAGGCTGCTGCTGAAGGTACCGGCCTCGGCCAGCACCCTGGCCAGCGCTGCCGACTCTTCGGCCGGGCGGGTCAGCAGCAGACGCCAGCCCCTCATTCGTTATTGGCCTCGCCGTAGACCGCTTTCAGAATCTCGGCGGCGCCCTGCTCCAGCAGCGCTTCGGCCACCTGCACACCCAGTGCCTGGGCGGATGTCTGGGGTGCCCGGGCATCTGCGTGCAGCAACACGCTGCCGGACGGATCGCCCACCAGGCCGCGCAACCAGACGTCATCGCCTTCCAGTACGGCGTAGCAGGCGATCGGCACCTGACAGCCACCGTTTAGGTGCTTGTTCAGCGAACGCTCGGCAATCACGCGCACGGCGGTGTCTTCGTGGTGCAGAGGGGCAAGCAGCGCATGAATTTCGGCGTCGACGCTACGGCATTCGATACCCACCGCGCCTTGGCCACCGGCTGGCAGGCTGTCATCGACGCTGATTGCCGAGGTGATGCGGTCTTCGAAACCCAGGCGGATCAGGCCGGCGGCGGCGAGGATGATGGCGTCATATTCGCCGGCATCGAGCTTGGCCAGACGGGTATTGACGTTGCCGCGCAGGAAACGGATCTGCAGGTCGGGTCGACGCGCCAGCAATTGGGCCTGACGGCGCAGGCTGGAGGTGCCGACAATGCTGCCCGCCGGTAACTGGTCCAGGCTGGCAAAGGTGTTGGAGACGAATGCATCGCGCGGGTCTTCACGCTCGCAGATGCAGAACAGGCCCAGGCCTTGTGGAAAATCCATCGGCACGTCTTTCATCGAATGCACGGCGATGTCGGCGTTGTTTTCCAGAAGCGCGGTTTCCAGCTCCTTGACGAACAGCCCTTTGCCACCGATTTTCGACAGCGGGGAGTCGAGCAGTTTGTCGCCACGGCTGACCATAGGCACCAACGTCACGAGCAGGCCGGGGTGGGCCTGTTCCAGGCGGGCCTTGACGTATTCTGCCTGCCAGAGTGCCAGCGCGCTTTTGCGAGTGGCGATGCGGATTTCGCGAGAGGACATTGAACAATCCGTACTGAGTGAATGCGACGGATAATAACAGCTCAATCCCGGTCAGGGCGGCTTCGGCGCCGATTGGGAATTGCTTCAGACACTAAGCCGATCAATCAATCGGCAGTGCCTGAGGGGCGCATGAGGAAGGCTGCCCGCGGGCCAGCCGAAAAACACATGAATCCGGGATTGCCCCCCGTTCCATGAATCGGCCCGCGCGCAGAGGCTCCAGAGCGGCGAAGCGCTAGAGCTGCTGCATCATTTTGCGGACACCGGCGACGTGGCGGCGGCTGACGATCAACGCATCGCCATTGAGGCCTCTGAGGAACAGCTGGAAATGCCCCAGCGGGGTGCGCTGCAACCGTTCTATTCGCTCGCGGGCCACCAGCGCATTGCGGTGAATGCGCACGAAGCGGTCGCCGAACTCGTCTTCCAGCGCCTTGAGCGGTTCGTCCAGCAGCACTTCGCCGCCCTCGTGGCGCAAGGTCACGTACTTGTGATCGGCGATAAAGTAGATCACCTGATCCAGCGGAATCAGCTCGATGCCTTTGCGGGTACGCGCGCTGATATGGCTGCGTGGCCCTGATCCGCTTTCGGCAGCCGGGCGGGTCAACGCCGCCAGTTGCACACGGTTCGGCCGCTCGGCTTTGCGCAACGCTTCGACAAGGTGCTCGGAACGCACGGGCTTGACCAGATAGCCCACCGCACTGACCTGGAAAGCTTCCAGGGCGAACTCATCATGGGCGGTGCAAAAGACCACTGCAGGCGGTGCTTCCCGCTCGCACAGCCGCGCTGCGACCTGGAGGCCATCGAGACCCGGCATGCGGATATCGAGCAGCACTACGTCCGGTTTGTGGGCCTCGATCAGCGCCAAGGCTTCTTCGCCATTGGACGCGCTGGGTTCCAGTACTCGATAACCCTCGATTTCATTGACCATGCGGCTCAATCGCTCGCGGGCCAGGGGTTCGTCATCAACGATCAGGACATTCATATAGCTCTGGCTTCCTGCGTGAGTCTCGCACAAGGATAGCGTAGACAGGTGTAGTGACGACCGTCACGGCGCTCCACGCTCAGACTGGCGTGCGGGCCAAAAAGTGCCGCAATTCGTGCGCCTATATTCGTCAGAGCTTGCTGAGTACCGTTGGAAGTCTGCCGATTGGCAACTTCTTCATAGGGATTGCTGACGCTCAATATGAACTCTCCCCCTTCATAGTTCGCTTCGACTGTTACAACGCCCCCTTCGACCCGCGGAGCAATGCCATAAATCAAAGCGTTTTCAAGTAATGGCTGCAAGGTTAGCTGGGGGATCGGCAAGTCCTCGGGAATTGCGCTCACCCTCCAGTCCAACTGTAGACGCTCGCCAAGACGATATTGCTCAATCGATAAATATCGTTTTGCCAATGCCAGCTCTTCACCCCATGTCACCAGGCTGCCCGGCTTGGCCAGACTGGCGCGAAACAGGTCCGAAAGATCGAGCACCGCCTGCTCGGCCTTGACCGGGTTGCTGGCCACCAGACTGGCGATACTGTTGAGTGTGTTGAAGAGGAAATGCGGGCGGATGCGCGCTTGCAGCGATTCGATTCTGGCGCGCAGTTCGCCCTGTTGCTGCTTGCGCCACTGACTCTGCAGATAGAAATAGCGCAGCATCAGGGCCGACATGATCAGGGCAATCGTCGAGTAGCGCAGATAACGCTCGACCATGCCGCTGACCGAAATCCGCCCGGTAAGCTGACAGACATCGGTAACGGCTGTGCACAACAGCGTCAGGCCGACCACCAAAAGGCAACTGAGCATGCCTGCCAGCCCCGGCGTCAATCGCGCCAGCCAGGGCCGCAACCCGCACAGCAGCGCCGCGGACAGTAGCACGATCCATTGCACGAACAGCGACATCAACGCCAGGCGTACCCAGTCGAAGCCGCTGCGCATCGGTTCCACCAGCACCAGAACCAGCACCAGCAGCTCCGCCAGCACGACGAGCACCAGCAATGCCTGCGGCAGACACAGTTCAGGGAGGAAAAAGTCTTTGCCGGGCGCGGGCCGGGCGTCGTGTTTCACAGGTTCGATTCGCATGACTCCAGTCTCTGCCCTGGCCTCGTCAGCGGCAAGCTGTCCGGGGATAAATATGCATCAACCCTGTTATCATCGCGTTCGTTCTTGTGCCAGGTATCGGGCACGTCACTTTCAGTCAGCAACGAGCGAATCCATGAGCACCGACAAGACCAACCAGTCCTGGGGCGGCCGCTTCAGTGAACCCGTCGACGCGTTTGTCGCGCGTTTCACCGCCTCCGTCACCTTCGATCAACGCCTGTATCGCCACGACATCATGGGCTCCATCGCCCACGCCACGATGCTGGCCAAGGTGGGCGTACTGACCGACGCCGAGCGCGATACCATCGTTGACGGCCTGAACACCATCCAGGCCGAGATCGAGGCTGGCCAGTTCGACTGGCGCGTCGATCTGGAAGACGTGCACATGAACATTGAAGCACGCCTGACCGACCGCATCGGTATCACCGGCAAGAAACTGCACACCGGTCGCAGCCGCAACGATCAGGTCGCCACCGATATCCGTCTGTGGCTGCGCGACGAAATCGATCTGATCCTCAGCGAAATCACCCGTCTGCAGCAAGGCCTGCTGGGCCAGGCCGAGCGTGAAGCTGAAACCATAATGCCCGGTTTCACCCACCTGCAGACGGCCCAGCCGGTAACATTCGGTCACCATATGCTGGCCTGGTTCGAAATGCTCAGCCGCGACTACGAGCGTCTGGTCGACTGCCGCAAGCGTCTCAACCGCATGCCGCTGGGCAGCGCGGCGCTGGCGGGCACCACCTACCCGATCGACCGCGAGCTGACCTGCACACTGCTGGGCTTCGAGGTGGTGGGCGGCAATTCGCTGGACGGTGTATCGGATCGCGACTTCGCCATCGAATTCTGCTCGGCTGCATCCATCGCAATGATGCACCTGTCGCGCTTTTCGGAAGAGCTGGTGCTCTGGACCAGTGCGCAGTTCCAGTTCATCGACCTGCCGGACCGCTTCTGCACCGGCAGCTCGATCATGCCGCAAAAGAAAAACCCTGACGTCCCTGAACTGGTTCGCGGCAAGAGCGGCCGTGTGTTCGGTGCCCTGATGGGCCTGCTGACCCTGATGAAAGGCCAGCCGCTGGCTTACAACAAGGACAATCAGGAAGACAAGGAACCGCTGTTCGACGCCGCCGACACCCTGCGTGATTCGTTGCGTGCGTTCGCCGACATGATCCCTGCTATCAAGCCCAGGCACGCAATGATGCGTGAAGCGGCGCTGCGCGGCTTCTCGACCGCCACCGATCTGGCCGACTATCTGGTCCGCCGCGGTCTGCCGTTCCGTGACTGCCACGAAATCGTTGGTCACGCGGTGAAGTATGGCGTGGAAACCGGCAAGGACCTGGCAGAGATGAGCCTGGAAGAGCTGCGTCAGTTCAGCAACCAGATCGAGCAGGACGTCTTCGCCGTGCTGACCCTGGAAGGCTCGGTGAATGCCCGTAACCACATCGGCGGCACCGCCCCCGAACAGGTCCGCGCCGCCGTGGTTCGCGGCCAGGAACTGCTGGCCGGGCGCTGAACATACCCCGCACAGCCCCTGATGACGCGGAGCATTGGCACGATAGAAATCTCAAGGTTTTCATCGTTCCCATGCTCCGCGTGGGAACGCGCTTCGTGACGCTCTGCGTCCTATTCTGAATGTGCGCCGCAGAGCGTCACAAAACGACCGTGTTCTCGTGCACCTATCATTCCTACAACTCTTTCAGCACCTGCCGATTTCCCTCCAGCGCACCCCGCCGCTATCATCCCCGCTTCTTGTGGGGGACTTATCCGATGCTCAATGGCCTGTGGCTTGGTTTTTTTGTCGTGGCGACGATTTCCGCGCTGGTGCAGTGGCTGGTGGGCGGCAACGCCGGCATTTTTGCCGCGATGGTCGAAAGTATCTTTGCCATGGCCAAGCTGTCGGTCGAGGTCATGGTGCTGCTGTTCGGCACGCTGACTCTATGGCTGGGCTTTTTGCGCATCGCCGAGAAGGCCGGCATCGTCGACTGGCTGGCCAAGGTTCTCGGGCCGCTGTTTCTGCGCCTGATGCCGGAGGTGCCGCCCGGCCACCCTGCGCTCGGGCTGATCACCCTCAACTTCGCCGCCAATGCCCTGGGGCTCGACAACGCCGCCACGCCGATCGGCCTGAAGGCCATGCGCTCGCTACAGGAACTCAACCCCAGCAAAACCGCCGCCAGTAACGCGCAGATCCTGTTTCTGGTGCTCAACGCCTCATCCCTGACCCTGCTGCCGGTAACGATTTTCATGTACCGCGCCCAGCAGGGTGCGCCTGACCCGACCTTGGTATTCCTGCCGATCCTGCTGGCCACCAGTGTCTCGACCATCGTCGGTCTGCTGTCGGTCGCGTTCATGCAACGTCTGCGTCTGTGGGACCCGGTGGTGCTCGCCTACCTCATCCCCGGCGCCCTGCTGCTGGGCACCTTCATGGCCTTTCTCGGCACACTGTCGGCGGCTGCGCTGGCGGGTCTGTCGTCGATTCTGGGCAACCTCACGCTGTTCGGCCTGATCATGATGTTTCTGATCATCGGCACGCTGCGCAAGGTGCTGGTCTACGAGGCCTTCGTCGAAGGTGCGAAGGAAGGTTTCGACGTGGCCAAGAGCCTGCTGCCTTATCTGGTCGCCATGCTCTGCGCCGTGGGCGTGCTGCGCGCATCCGGCGCGCTGGACTTCGGTCTGGAAGGCATTCGGCATCTGGTGCAGTGGCTGGGGCTGGACACGCGCTTCGTCGATGCGCTGCCGACCGCCATGGTCAAACCCTTCTCGGGCAGCGCCGCCCGTGCCCTGTTGATCGAAACCATGCAGACCCAAGGCGTGGACAGCTTCGCTGCATTGGCCGCTGCCACGATTCAGGGCAGTACCGAAACCACGTTCTACGTACTTGCCGTGTACTTCGGCGCCGTAGGCATTCAGCGCGCTCGCCATGCTGTGGGCTGCGCGCTGCTGGCCGAGTTTTCCGGCGTCGTGGCCGCGATCTTCGTCTGCTACTGGTTCTTCGGCGCGACCGCCTCCTGAAACATTACTGCGCCGGAACCTGAGGCGCAGATTCAGCGGGGGCTGGCTCTGCAGGCGCAGCCTCCTGCTTCTCCTGTTTCGGCTCAGTTGCAGGGGCTGATTCAGGTGTAGCCTCTTCGGCCGAGTCGCCGCCTGGCTTGAGCTTGATTATCCGTCCGGTAGGCCGCTTCACTGCCGGTTGATCATCGTCAGTGACCACAAAACGCAGCACGCCTATCATCTGGCCGTCTTCGGTCAGCACCCTCACCTGCCAGCGTCCTGTCACGTCCTCCGGGAAGTTCTGCTTGCGCGTCCAGGCGCGATAGCCTTCCTTGCGGCCGCCGTGGATATCCAGCGCGATGCGGTCCATCTCTTCGCCTTCATGCCACCACACATGGTAGATACGCTCGTCCAGGCCACGCGGCGCATTGATGGCGGTGTACGCATACAGGCCGCCGTTGCGCAGCTGCTTGGCGCTGATCAGCGAAATGCTGTCGCCCGGCGTACGGTTCTTGTTATCGAAGTCCGGGCTCACCGCCACTTCGGTCAACCACAGCGTCGCAGGCGGCACCCAGGAGCGCAGCAACCAGCCCGCCGCGCCGATGGCCAGGATGATGCTGATCACGGCCAGTGCGCTGCGCCAGGTATTGAGCGGGAAATTCGCCATCAGGCTGGGCGCCGACAGCAGCATCGCCACGCCCAGGGCCAGTTTGTAACTCTCGGCGGTGGTCAGGTGCAGGATGATCGGCAGTGCGGTCAGCAGTGCCGCGAACAGCGTCAGTGTGTGCAGCGTCATGAACAGCCAGCGCCTGGGCGCCAGCCATTTGTAGTAGAGAGGGTCGATGATCGAGATCAGCCCGGCGGCGCCGAGCACCGCAGTGAACACCGCCTGACCACTGTTCCAGGTGGTGGTGATGAAAAAGAACGGCAGCACGAAGAACAGGCTTTCCTGATGAATCATCTGCGTGCCGTAGCGCAGCAAGCCCTGCGGAATCTCGCGGCCCAGCGCCTTGTTAAGTAACCCGACCATGGTGTTTTCGACCATCAGCCACAGCCAGCTGATCAGCATCACCACCGCGATCCAGGTTGCCAGCCCCGCCTGGCGATCGACCAGAATGAAACTGGCGATACCGGAAACGAAACCAAACGCTGCAATGAGCCCCGGATAGCGCTGCATCAAGTTGAGCACGGGCGTCACATAGCGATTCACGTCAAGCATCGGAGGGGTCACTCGGTTCTGTTCATACAAAAAAACGCGCTGCGTAACAAACGCAGCGCGGAGCCTGCACCCTGGGTGCAGTTCGGCGTCAGGATTCTATGTGCTGCGTGCACGCCAGCGCCACAGGGCCAGCAGTGCGATGAAACCCAGTACCCCACCAATCAGCCAATACAGGCCGTCATAACTGAACAGCGGCTTTTCAATGCGCATGTAACCCGGCTGGGCTAGCAATTGGCGCAGCGCCTGATTGGCCGTCTCCAGCTTCACCGCCTTGATTCGCTTGGCGGGATCCTCGAAACGCCCGTTTTCATAATCGTTGAGCGCGCTCCAATAGTAGTCCGCCAGCGCGCTATTGCCTTGTGTAGCCCATGACTGCCGATCAATGGCGAGCTGTTGCAGCCGCGCAAACGTAGCGGGCTGCATGCCTTCTTTTTGCAGGCGCTCGACCAGGCCGCGAATGTCGCGCTCGGCTTCATCGGCATCATCACGCTCGACATCGGCGTTCAGGCTCAGAAACCCGACATCGCCAAACACTTCGCGCTCTGCAGAAGGCCCGTAGGACAAACTGTGTTTCAGGCGCAGCTCAGTGTAGAGCGTCCAGTCCAGATAGGCTTTGACCAGGTCCCAGGTTTCGTCGTGCTGGTCGTCGAGCTGCGGCTCGGGGTAGATCAGGTGCAGCTTGGCACTCTCGCCCAGCCCGCCGCGCTCGAGCTCGCGTCGCGGTTCGGCCGAGCCGTTGCCCTGTGCCAGTGGCGGGTGGTCGGTCGGGTCGGTGGGGGCGAGCTTGCCGTAGGTGCGCTCCAGATAGGCTGGCAGCAGCTTGTCCAGATCACCCACCACAATCAGCGTCATGTTGTTGGGGGCGTACCAGTTGGCGAAGACGTCTTCGATGTGCTCCAGCTTGATGCCGTCCACCTCGGGGCGTTCGGCGCATTTCAGGCCCAGCTCCACCGCCAGCTGGCTGCTGGCGCTGCGCCCGGAATCTCGTCGGTCAAGCAGGCGCTGCAAGTGGGAAAAGTGCCCGCCATCTTCGCGCTCGACCACGCGTTTGACGCCATCCAGCCGCGCCTGGCTCAGCTCGGTTTTGGTCATGATCTCCAGCAGCAGGTCGAGCACTTTGCGCTGGTTTCGCGCAGGCGCTTCGATCACGAAGGTGGTGTCGGCGTTGCTGGTGAAGGCGTTCCACTCGCCGCCCAGTGCCTGCATACGCTCTTCCAGCCCCCCTTCACCGCTGTCATCCACGCCGCTGAACAGCAAGTGTTCCAGCAGATGCGGCAGTTCCTTGTCCTGGCACGGGAAATCATCGAAGCCGATACCCACCACCAGGCGGATGGCGACATGACCCTTGTCGTCACCGGGTTTGAGAATGACTTGCAAACCATTGGGCAGCAGGTAGCCCTCGACCTGAAGACGGTCAAGGGCGAATGAGGGGAGTGAACCGAGGAGCAGACAAGCGAACAGCAGGCAACGCATAAAACAGCTTTCCTGGCGGGCCGGTATGTTTAACAGACTTCACCTGCGCCCTTACGTTCAGAGTGATCTGTCGGCCTCGACCTCGCTCGACAAGGCGCCTGTGTCAGCGGTTTCCAGCACCACGTAGGCGCTGCTGCAGAACAGCGAGTTCAGACGCTTCATGTCGGCAATCAGTTCCAGGTGCAGCGAACTGGTTTCGATACTCTGGACCACCTTGTTGCGCAGGCGGCTGACGTGGGCGTGCGCCAGGCGTCGCTCCTCGGCCCTGAACTGACGCTTTTCGCGCAATAACTGACGGGCGCTCTCGTGATCGCCGCTGAGGAACACCGAGAGGCCCAGACGCAGGTTCGACTGTAACTGGATCTGCAGATCGGCAAGTTCTTCAAGACCGACTTCAGAGAACGACCGGCGATGCGCCGTCTTCTGCTGCTGGATCTTGCGCAGCATGCGTTCGATCAGGCCGCTGGCCAGCTCCAGGTTGATGGTCAGCTCGATGATCTCGGCCCAGCGCCGGTTATCGTGCTCGCCGAGGTCTTCACGCGGCATCTGCGCCAGGTACAGCTTGATCGCGCTGTACAACGCTTCGACGTCGTCGTTGAGGCGGCGCACTTCCTGGGTCACTGCGGTTTGCGTGCCGCGCAGCACCGCCAGCATCGAGGCGAGCATGCTTTCGATCAGATCGCCCATACGCAGGGTTTCACGCACTGCGTTGGCCAGCGCAAGGCTGGGCGTCGACAGGGCGGTCAGGTCCAGATGACGCGGTTTGGCCAGGCCGCCGACTTCGTTCTGTTGCGGCAGCAGATAGGAACAGAGCCGCGCCATCGGAGCCACGGTAGGCAGCATGATCAGGCAGCGTACCGTGTTGTAGAGCAGGTGGAAGCCGATCACCAGTTCCTGCGGACTAAAGCCCAGCGTGTCGATCCAGGCAACCAGCGGATCAAGCACCGGAAAGATCAGCAACAGGCCGAACAGCTTGTACAACAGACTGCCCAGCGCCACCTGCCGACCGGCAACGTTCTGCATGCTGGTACTGAGGAAGGCCAGCAGGCCGCTGCCGATATTGGCCCCGATCACCAGGCCGATCGCCACCGGCAAGCCAATGACCTCGGTGCCCGCCAGTGTCGCCGTCAGCAGCACTGCTGCCAGGCTGGAATAGGAGATCAGCGCGAACATGGCGCCCACCAGCGCATCCAGCAGCAGGTCGCCGGTCAGCGAGGCGAACAGCACCTTGACCCCCGCGGCCTGGGTGATCGGTGCAGCGGCCGCGACGATCAACTGCAAGGCCAGCACGATCAGGCCCAGACCAATACCGACCCGCCCCAGTTGGCCGGCACGGGTCTGCTTGCGCGACAGAAAGAACACCACGCCAAGGAAAATCAGCAGCGGTGACAGCCATGACAGATCGAAGGTCAGCACGCGAGACATCAAGGCGGTGCCGACATCGGCGCCAAGCATGATCGCCAGCGCAGGCGTCAGCGTCATCAGCCCCTGGCCGACAAACGATGTCACCAGCATGGCGGTGGCGTTACTGCTCTGCACCAGTGCCGTCACCAGAATGCCGGCGATGAACGCGAGCGGTCGTTTGGACATGTTCTGGCTGAGCACACGACGAAGTTGTGTACCGTAAACACGAAGGATGCCAGTGCGCACGATATGCGTGCCCCAGATCAGCAGGGCGACGGCGGATAGCAAATCGAGCAGGGTCAGCATGCGAAAAGCCCCCTGAGGTTTGCCCATACAGGCGATGAATTGAAAGATGCAGCGTGTAGCGAGCGGGGATGGGTGTAACGCTCTACTAAGCTTTTAGTCGGCCATGGGCCTTGGCGCCAGCATCGCACAGCGTGGATTTCATTGAAATAAAAGTGTCATAAATCAGTGCCCATTCGCGTCTCGTTCTTCACGCTCCCAAATGGGGATGCGCTTTGTAGCGCTTCGCGCCACGCTACACGCTCAAAATCGGACGCAGAGCGTCCAGAGCGGCATACCCACGCGGAGCATGGGTACGATGGTGTCCTTGAGAGCGCCTATCGTTCCTCACACTCCAGCGTGGGACTGCTCTTCGTGACGCTGCGCGTCATAACTCTGCGTCACGCCACACATTCAGGATCGGACGCAGAGCGTCCAGAACGGCATACCCACGCGGAGCATGGGTACGATGGTGTTCTTGAGAGCCGCTATCGCTCTCCGACGCAGAGCGTCGGCGCGATAATCGTGCGCCCTTCAGCAGCCATCAACGGAACCGGTCAACCTCGTGACGCAGTTCTGTCGCCAGGCCATTCAGCTCCTGGGCAGTGATGGCCAGATTGGACATGACCTGGCGCTGTTCGCTGTTGGCCATGGCGATGCTTTGCAGGTTGCTGCTGAGCATGGTCGCGGTGCTGCTTTGTTCCTGGGTGGCGGTGGTGATGGCGGCGAACTGGTGACCGGCCGAGCGGCTTTGCTCGTCGATCTGGGCCAGCGCGGAGGCCACTTTGGCGTTGAGCGACAGGCCTTCCTGCATCAGCGTATTGCCCTGCTGCATGGTGCTGATGGCGTTGCCGGTTTCCTGCTGGATGCTGGCGATCATGCCGGAAATCTCATCGGTGGCTTCACGGGTGCGCGAGGCCAGGCTGCGGACTTCGTCAGCCACCACGGCAAAGCCGCGACCTTGTTCGCCGGCGCGCGCGGCCTCGATGGCAGCGTTGAGCGCGAGCAGGTTGGTCTGGTCGGCAATCGAGGTGATTACCCCGACAATGCTGCCGATTTCCTGCGAGCGCTGGCCCAGCGTGTCGATGACTTTCGCGGTGCTGCTCAGCGAAGTGGCGATCTGTTGCAGCGACGAAGACGCCTCTTCCATCGAAGTACGACCGATGCGTGTCTGCTGGGCATTTTCCTGGGCCAGGCGTTCGGTATTGCCCATGTTGTCGGCGATGTTCATCGACGTGGCGCTGAACTCTTCGACGGCACCGGCCATGCTGGTGATCTCGCCGGATTGCTGCTCCATGCCCTCGAACGCACCGCCCGACAGGCCGGACAACGCATTGGCACGCGTACTGACTTCCTGCGCCGCGGTACGGATATGCGACACCATCGATGACAGCGCTTCGCTCATCTTGTTGAAGCTGCCGGACAGCTGCCCGATCTCGTCGTTGCTGGTCACATTCAGGCGTACGCTCAGGTCGCCCGCACCCAGTGCGTCGGCCTGGCGTACCAGTTCAGACAATGGGCGCAGCTTGCTGCGCAGCAGCCAGATGGCGCTGATCACGGCGATGAGCATGGCCAGCAGACTGCCGATCGCCAGTTGCGTGCCGACGTGCCAGGTCACTTCGCTGATTTCCTTGCGCGGCATGCTGGCGATGACGGTCCAGGGGCCGCCGGCGAACGGCTGGCCGACGCTGTAATAGTTGTCATCCCCGTCATCCCAGAACTGCGCCTTGCCTGGTTTGCTGGCAAGCTCGGCAACGGACTTGGCGGCACCTTCCAGGGATTTGACGCCCGCCGGTGGAACCAGCCAGGTGCCCTTGTCGTCGAGCAGCGCCAGCGAGCCGGTAGAGCCGATGCGGAAGCTCTTGAGGTTATCGAACTGGGTCTTCTGCGCATCGGTGTAATCGAACCCTACGAACAGCGCCGCAATGATCTTGCCGCTGCTGTCGCGGACCGGGCTGTACTGGGTCATGTAATAGCGATCGAACAGCACCGCTTTGCCGACATAGCTCTGCCCGGCGATCAGGCGCTCGTAGGCTGCGCCCTTGCGGTCCAGCACGGTGCCGATGGCGCGGGTGCCATCCTGCTTGCTCAGGGAGGTGCTGATCCGGATGAAGTCGTCGCCGCTGCGCACGAAAATGGTCGCGACGCCGGCGGTCATCGAGCGGAATTCATCGACTTCGGTGAAGTCGTTGTTCAGCGCGGCATCACGCAGGAACAGGCCTGGCGTGGACGTGCCCGCCACGGTGACCGGCTTGTCGGCTTGCAGGCTCAGGCCATCGGCGAAGCGTTTTTCGAACAGGCCACTCAGGCGCTGAGTGCTGTCGCGCAGCGTGCTGTGGAAAGTGTTGAGCTGGTCAGCGAGGAGTCTGGCTTCACTCGACATGTGCTCTTCACGAATGACCAGGTTGGACGCGTCCAGAGACCTCAACGCGAACAGGGTACTACCACTGATAACCACCGCCAGGATCACGGCCAGAGCAATACCAAGTTGCGAAGCAATTCGGGTACGAGGCTTGGACATAGAGACTCCGTGCCGAATGATTGGAGTCGCCGGGTCCGTGGCTTACCATTCAGCTGATAGATTTAGTTGGTGTTTTTACGCTATTTGAACGAGCAATCTTCAAGCAATGCTTCGGCCATCAAGGTCGTTACTTGAGAGCGGAGCGAGACATTTACAGATGATGGCAGTTCAATATTAAACTAAATTTTAATAGAGTACTTCAACTAACGGCAACTTCATGGCACCCACCTCCGCCTGAAGAAAATCGCTGAGGCGTCGCAACCGCTCTGCGCCGGGCCTCGTACGCGGCCAGACCAGATAATAGTTTTCGCCACTGAACACCGCCGTGCGCCACGGCAGGCTCAGACGCGCCTGCGCCACGTCCTCGGCGACCATCAGCAGGTCGCCCATCGACACACCGTAGCCGCGTGCTGCGGCAATCATTCCCAGCTCCAGGGTGTCGAACACCTGCCCGCCTTTGAGCGACACCTGATCGGCCAGACCCATGCGGTTCAGCCAGGTGCGCCAGTCACGGCGATCAGGGGTGGGATGCAGCAATTCAGCCTTTGCCAGCCGTTCCACGTCCCATGGCGGGTCCTGCAACAAGGTGGGCGCACCGACCGGAATCAGCAATTCGGGAAACAGCAGTGTGGCTTCCCAGTCCGACGGGAAATGCCCCTGGCTGAGTAGAATCGCGCAATCGAAAGGCTCCTGGGTAAAGTCCACCGCATCGATTTCCATCCACGCGCTGGTCAGTTGCACCTCGTTGCCCACCTGCAGATGACGAAAACGGCTGAGCCGCGCGAGCAGCCAGCGCATGGTCAGGGTCGACGGGGCTTTCATGCGCAGAATACCTTCTTCGGTCTGCAAGGTGCTGCAAGCGCGTTCCAGTGCCAGGAACCCGTCGCGCACGCCGGGCAACAGCGCGCGTGCCGATTCGGTGAGCTGCAAGTTACGCCCGTTGCGCTGAAACAAGCGGCAGGCAAAGTGCTCTTCCAGCGTACGAATATGCCGGCTTACTGCACTTTGGGTGATCGAAAGTTCCTCGGCCGCGCGGGTAAACGAGGTATGCCGCGCAGCTGCTTCAAAAGCCCTTAGTGCGTAAAGAGGAGGGAGACTGCGAGGCATGAGGGCGCTTCCTGCGGACGATGAGCAGCCACTTTACTGCAAATTGCTTCAGATGAGTTTTAGTCATGCTGAGCATCGGATTTATCGTTTTGTGTTTAGCCGGGCAACTGCCCAGAATGCGTCGCTCAATCGTCCCTTTGCCGTAGAGCACCGTCACCATGCAGCATTCCGCCCTCAAAGAACTCTGGATCATCCTGCGCCTGGCGGGGCCGCTGATCGCGTCACAGATGGCGCACATGCTGATGGTCTTCACCGACACCGTGATGATGGGCAAAATCGGCCCGGAAGCCTTGGCCGGCGGTGGTCTGGGCGCTGCCACGTACAGCTTCGTGTCGTTCTTTTGCGTCGGCGTGATGGCCGCAGTCGGCACGCTGGTTTCGATCCGTCACGGCGCTGGCGACACCGAAGGCGCGACCCGTCTGACCCAAGCCGGTCTGTGGCTGGCCTGGGGCATGGCGCTGGTTGCTGCACTGTTGCTGTGGAACCTCGAACCCATCCTGCTGCAGTTCGGTCAGGCCGAAGCCAACGTGCACATGGCGGCTCAATTTCTGATCACCCTGCCCTTCGCCCTGCCCGGCCTGCTCAGCTTCATGGCATTGCGCGGCTTCACCAGCGCACTGGGTCGCGCGGGGCCGGTGATGACCATCAGCCTGGCCGGTGCGGCAGCCAACTTCGTGCTCAATTACGCGTTGATCCATCAATGGCTGGGGCTGCCCAACCTGGGGCTGATGGGCATCGGGCTGGTCACCGCGATCGTCACCAACTGCATGGCCCTGGCACTGGCGCTGCATATCAGGCTGCATCCGGCCTACGCCGCATACCCGATCAGAAAGGGGCTTTCGAAACTGTCACGCAGCCACCTGGGCGAGCTGTGGCGTCTCGGTTTGCCGATTGGTGGCACCTATGCAGTGGAAGTCGGGCTGTTCACTTTTGCGGCGTTCTGCATGGGCGCGATGGGCAGCACGCAGATGGCGGCGCACCAGATCGCCCTGCAGACCGTGTCCATGGCGTTCATGGTTCCGGTGGGGATGTCCTACGCGGTCACCATGCGTATCGGCCAGCATTATGGCGCGGGCAACCTGTTGATGGTGCGCATGGCCGGGCGTCTGGGTATCGGTTTCGGCGGCTGTGTGATGCTCATGTTCGGGCTGCTGTTCTGGCTGGCACCGCACCTGGTTATCGGCCTGTTTCTGGACATCAATGACCCGGCGTTCGCCGAGATCGTGGTACTGGCTACAAAGCTGCTGGCTATTGCCGCCCTGTTCGAGTTTTTCGACGGCACGCAGACCATTGCCATGGGCGCCATTCGTGGGCTCAAGGATGCGCGCACCACCTTCCTGATCGGCCTGGGTTGCTACTGGCTGATCGCTGCGCCTGCCGCGTGGTTGCTCGGCTTCTCTACTGATGCTGGCGCTTCAGGCGTGTGGTGGGGGCTGGCGCTGGGCCTGTTCTGCTCGGCCGTGGCGCTGACCTACGCGTTTGAATGGAAGACGGCGCGGCTGTTGCGTCAGGACGCAGCCGGGTTGGCGGTGCCGGGCTGATCCAGTGCACCGTCACCCGGATCTGGAGGTATCGGCGTGTGCCACTTCCGAACGCAGATAGGTCACCAGTTCTTCCACCGGCAGCGGCCGGCTGATCAGATAGCCTTGCACCTGATTGCAGCCGAAACTGCGCAGCAACTCCAGTTGCCCGGCGGTTTCCACGCCCTCGGCGACCACTTCCAGGTTCAGGTTGTGCGCCAGATTGATCATGGCGTTGACCAGCTTGCGGTTCTCTTCGCGTAACTCCATCTGCCCGACAAAAGTCATGTCGATCTTGAGCAGCGCGATGGGCAGGCTGTTGAGGTGCATGAACGACGAATAGCCGGTGCCGAAATCGTCCAGCGAAAAGCGCACGCCCAGTTGGCGCAATGCGTCCATGGTCTGCCTGACCTGATCGCTGCGCCGCATGACCGCGGTTTCGGTCAGTTCGAACTCCAGCCAGCGCGCGTCGACATCGTGCTCCGCGATCAGGCGAGTCAAGGTCGGCAGCAACTGGCTGTCCTGAAACTGCCGGAACGACAGGTTGATCGCCATGTGCAGCGGGGCAAAGCCCTGTTCGCGCAGGGCCTGCATGTCACGCAGGGCGCGGAAGATGACCCAGTAGCCGAGCGGCACGATCAGGCCGCTTTGCTCGGCCAGTGGCACGAATTTGCTGGGCGGCAGCAGCCCGCGTTCCTGATGGCGCCAGCGCACCAGTGCCTCCAGGCCGACGACACGCCCGCTGTCCAGGCACAGGCGCGGCTGGTAATGCAGTTCCAGCTCATCGCGGCGCAAGGCACGGCGCAGTTCACCTTCCAGATCGGCGAGGCTGCGGGCGTTGCGATTGATGCGCTCGTCGAACAGGTGATAGGTGCAGCCCTGCATGCTCTTGGCCTGACGCATGGCGATATGTGCATGCCACATCAGCGGGTCGGCTTCGGGCTGGGCCTGGGAGTGAGCGATGCCCAGGCTGCAACCCAGCAACAGGCTTTCGCCATCGACCCAATAGGGTTCGGCCAGCACGTCGGTGATACGTTCGGCCATTTGCAGGGCGCGTTCGGGGGCTGTTCGGGTGTCGATCAACAAGGCGAATTCGTCGCCCCCCAGGCGGGCGATCTGATCACCGGCATCGAGCTGGTTTTTCAAGCGCGCCACCACTTGCAGGATCAGTCGATCACCGGCCTGATGCCCCAGTGAATCGTTGGCGCGGCGAAAATTGTCCAGGTCCAGATGCCCCAGCGCCACGCTGCCGCCTTCGCTCAGGCGAGCCGAGAGCAGCGCCTGAAACCCCTGGCGGTTGGCGATGCCGGTCAACGGGTCCTGGCCGACCAGACGTCGCAGGCTGTCTTCCAGACGACTGCGCTCGTGGACATAGCGCAGGCAGCGCCGAAGCGTGTCGCCGGTCAAGGCGTCGCGCACCAGCCAGTCACTGACGCCGGTCGGTCCGACCAGCGGTTCGGCCTCAAGCAGCACCACGGTAGGCAACAGACAGGCCCCGGTCCTGGGCTGCAGATCAGGGGTGGTCAGCAGCACGGTGTTGCGCTCGTTAGCGTAGCGGGCGCTGAAAACATCCCAGTTCGCGCCATGCAGAAGTATCACGTTGCTTCCCGGCGCAGTGAGGCAGCCGCTCAGCAGCGCCTGCCAGAAGGGCTCGTGCGCCAATAACAGCAATCGCAAGGGTTCGACAGGTGTAGGCAATCTAACTTCCTAAGTGCAAAGGAAAAACCGGTGGCCGCACTCTCGCAGGAGCGCGACAAATACACGTATCGCGCGTCGCGGCGCAAATGTAACAAAAACAGAAGAATTAGATAGCTGTCACTGTCTGACGACGATGAGCACTGCACAAAACCGTGGGCCTGTTAAAATGCCCGACCTTTTTTACAGACGACTCTTCATACCGCCATGTCCCGACTCAATCCCCGGCAGCAGGAAGCCGTGAACTACGTCGGCGGCCCTCTTTTGGTGCTCGCCGGTGCCGGTTCCGGCAAGACCAGCGTGATCACCCGCAAGATCGCGCACCTGATCCAGAACTGCGGTATTCGCGCCCAGTACATCGTCGCCATGACCTTCACCAACAAGGCCGCGCGCGAGATGAAAGAGCGGGTCGGCACGCTGCTCAGAGGCGGCGAAGGACGTGGTCTGACGGTCTCGACCTTCCACAACCTGGGCCTGAACATCATCCGCAAGGAGCACACACGGCTGGGCTACAAACCGGGCTTCTCGATCTTTGACGAGACCGACGTCAAGGCGCTGATGACCGACATCATGCAGAAAGAGTATTCCGGCGACGACGGTGTCGACGAAATCAAGAACATGATCGGCTCATGGAAAAACGACCTGATCCTGCCCGCCGAGGCGCTGGAAAACGCCCGCAACCCCAAGGAACAGACCGCCGCCATCGTCTACACCCACTATCAGCGCACGCTCAAGGCGTACAACGCGGTGGACTTCGACGATCTGATTCTGCTGCCGGTCAAGCTGTTCCAGGAACACGCCGACATCCTGGAAAAGTGGCAGAACAAGGTGCGTTACCTGCTGGTCGACGAATATCAGGACACCAACGCCAGCCAGTACCTGCTGGTGAAGCTGCTGATCGGCACGCGCCATCAGTTCACCGTGGTGGGCGACGACGACCAGTCGATCTACGCCTGGCGTGGGGCGCGGCCGGAAAACCTCATGCTGCTCAAGGACGACTACCCGTCGTTGAAAGTGGTGATGCTGGAGCAGAACTACCGCTCGACCAGCCGCATCCTGCGTTGCGCCAACGTGCTGATCTCCAACAACCCGCACGCCTTCGAAAAACAACTGTGGTCCGAGATGGGCCACGGCGACGAGATCCGCGTGATCCGCTGCCGCAACGAAGACGCCGAGGCCGAGCGGGTGGCCATGGAAATCCTCACCCTGCACCTGCGCACTGACCGCCCGTACAGCGATTTCGCCATCCTTTATCGCGGCAACTACCAGGCCAAGCTGATCGAGCTGAAATTGCAGCACCATCAGGTGCCGTATCGACTGTCGGGCGGCAACAGTTTCTTCGGCCGCCAGGAAGTGAAGGACCTGATGGCTTATTTCCGTCTGCTGGTGAACCCGGACGACGACAACGCCTTCCTGCGGGTGATCAACGTTCCGCGTCGCGAGATCGGCTCGACCACGCTGGAAAAGCTCGGTAATTACGCCACCGAGCGCAAGGTGTCGATGTACGCCGCCACCGACGAGATCGGTCTGGGCGAGCACCTGGACAGCCGATTCACCGACCGTTTGCAGCGCTTCAAGCGCTGGATGGACGGGGTGCGCCAGCAGTGCGCGCAGAACGATCCCATCGCCGCGCTGCGCAGCATGGTCATGGACATCGACTACGAGAACTGGCTGCGGCAGAACAGCTCCAGCGAAAAGGCTGCCGATTACCGGATGAGCAACGTCTGGTTCCTGATCGAGGCGTTGAAAAACACGCTGGAAAAGGACGAAGAAGGTGGCATGACCATCGAGGAAGCCATCGGCAAGCTGGTCCTGCGCGACATGCTCGAACGTCAGCAGGAAGAGGAAGACGGTGCCGAGGGTGTGCAGATGATGACCTTGCACGCCTCCAAGGGCCTGGAATTCCCTTACGTGTTCATCATGGGCATGGAAGAAGAAATCCTGCCGCACCGCTCCAGCATCGAAGCCGACACCATCGAAGAAGAGCGCCGCCTGGCCTACGTGGGCATCACCCGCGCACGGCAGACCCTGGCCTTCACCTTCGCCGCCAAGCGCAAGCAGTACGGTGAAATCATCGACTGCGCGCCAAGCCGCTTTCTGGATGAGCTGCCCCCGGACGACCTGGCCTGGGAAGGCAATGACGACACCCCGACGGAAGTCAAAGCGGTGCGCGGCAACACTGCGCTTGCCGACATTCGCGCCATGCTGAAACGCTAGCCGACACCCTATTGATCATTTATTGCGCAATGGCGCAGCCAAGGAATTGAAGTGGAAGCACTGCACAAGAAAATTCGCGAAGAAGGCATCGTATTGTCCGATCAGGTGCTGAAGGTCGATGCGTTTCTCAACCATCAGATCGATCCGGCGCTGATGAAGGAAATCGGCGATGAATTTGCCCGACTGTTTGCCGACGCTGGCGTGACCAAGATCGTGACCATTGAAGCTTCCGGCATCGCGCCGGCAGTCATGGCAGGCTTGAACATGGGCGTGCCGGTGATCTTCGCCCGCAAGCACCAGTCCCTGACCCTGACCGAAAACCTGCTGACGGCGAGTGTGTACTCATTCACCAAGCAGGTGGAAAGCACCGTGGCAATCTCGCCGCGCCACCTGAGCAGCGACGACAACGTGCTGATCATCGATGACTTCCTGGCCAACGGCAAAGCCTCGCAGGCACTGATCTCGATCATCAAACAGGCCGGCGCCACGGTGGCCGGACTGGGCATCGTGATCGAGAAATCCTTCCAGGGCGGCCGCGCTGAGCTGGACGCCCAGGGCTATCGCGTCGAATCCCTGGCGCGGGTCGAATCCCTGGCCGGTGGCGTTGTGACGTTCAAGTAAGGCTCCCGAGGGCGTTCTCCCGGACACCTATCGTTCCGCATGCTCCAGCGTGGGAATGCAGTTCGTGACGCTCTGCGTCGCAAAAGAGGACGCGGAGCGTCCAGAAAGGCATGCGACGCGGAGCGCCGCACGATAGTTGTGATGATCGTTCCTCACGCTCCAGCTTGGGAATGCAGTTCTCGACGCTCTGCGTCGCAAGAGGACGCGGAGCGTCCAGAAAGGCATGCGACGCGGAGCGCCGCACGATAGTTGTGATGATCGTCCCGCGCGCTCCAGCGTGGGAATGCCGTTCGTGACGCTCTGCGTCGTCAAGAGGACGCGGAGCGTCCAGAAAGGCATGCGACGCGGAGCGCCGCACGATAGTTGTGATGATCGTTCCTCACGCTCCCGCGTGGGAATGCAGTTCTCGACGCTCTGCGTCGTCAAGAGGACGCGGAGCGTCCGGAAAGGCATGCGACGCGGAGCGTCGCACGATAGTTGTGATGATCGTTCCCTACGCTCCAGCGTGGGAATGCAGGTCTCGACGCTCTGCGTCGTCAAGAGGACGCGGAGCGTCCAGAAAGGCATGCGACGCGGAGCGCCGCACGATAGTTGCGATGATCGTTCCTCACGCTCCAGCGTGGGAATGCCGTTCGTGACGCTCTGCGTCATAGCGTCCGTGCAGGACTGAGTGCTTTAGCGCGGAATCCCCAAGGCACGCAAACGTCGATACAGGGTGCGTTCGCTCAGCCCCAGTTCTCTGGCCAGTTCGCTGCGCGAGCCGTTGAACACTCGCAGCGCATGGGCGAGTTTTTCCAGGCCGTCGTCCTGCTGGCGGTACGTCACGCCAACCGCTTCGCCCTGCCCGCGTACTTCGGCGGGCAAATCCTGCACGCGAATCACGCCGTCGTCGGTAAATAAACGGGCTCGCTCGAGTATGTTGCGCAGCTCGCGAATGTTGCCGGGGTAACTGTACAAACTCAGCAGCTTCATGGCCTCGGCGTCGACACGCGGAGCGGCGCCGGGCGCGATGCGTTGCAGCAGACTGTCGATCAGCAGCGGCAGGTCGTCGCTGCGTTCGCGCAGGGCCGGCAGGCGAATCGGAAAGGCGCTGATGCGGTAGAACAAATCCTGACGAAAGCTGCCGTCGGCGACCATCTCCCTGAGCGGTTTATGGGTGGCCACCACCAGCCGAAAATCCGAGTGCACCGTGCGCAGGCTGCCCACCGGACGAAAACTGCCCGATTCGATCAGCCGCAACAGCTTGACCTGCATGGCCAGCGGCACTTCGCCGATCTCATCAAGGAACAACGTGCCGCCATGCGCGGCTTCGGCCAGACCGGTCTTGCGCTGCAATGCGCCAGTGAATGCGCCCTTCTCATAGCCGAACAGCTCGCTTTCCAGCAGGGTTTCGGTAAGCCCGGTGCAATCGACCACCACCAGCGGTCCGGCGGACCTGGCGCTGCTGGCGTGCAGTGCGCGCGCGAACAATTCCTTGCCGGTACCCGACTCGCCCTGCAGCAGCACCGGAATCTGCGCGGGCGCTGCACGTTGCAGGGCGCTCAGCACCTCCTTGAACGCCGCCGAGCGCCCTACCAGCCCATGTTGCTGCGGCTGGACGGAGGCCACCGCCACCGAGCTCAGCCGCTCGACATAGGCGATGACCTCACCCTGATCGTCGAGAATCGGCCGCAGCTCCACATCCACATGCTCGGGGCCGCGCGGCGTGTGATGAATGTGCAGCAGACGCTCCGGGAGCCGTGTTTCATGGGCCTTGCGCATCGGGCAGTGCTCACCGGCCTGATCGCACGGCACCGCAAACTGATGCGACACCCGATAACACTTCTCGCCCACATGCGGCGTGCCTTCGACGCCGAACTGGCGCTGGTAGGCGGTGTTGGCGGCAATGATGTTGTAGTCGGTATCGAGCACGATGGTCGGGCGCAGATCGTGTTCGAGGTATGACACCAGCGACTGCATGCGACTGCCGGGAAAATCGGTGGCGATGAGGTTCATGGGTGCTCCTGTGGGCTGGGCGCAGCTTAACCCATTCGCCTGCCAGCTTGTGCCACGGACTGCCAAATGACTGCCAGAATGTGGCAGTCAGCGACCTGCGGCAGGCCATCAGGGTGTTTTGCAAAACCGCAAAACGCCTTGTATTTATTAGCCTGAAGGGGCTTTGCCGTGATTGGCATGGTTATTGAGACATCATGGCAACGACTGCCAACCGTCCGGCCTGGCCAAACGGGCCTTGAGGCGATTTACAGCCACGGGAATTGCACATGATTATCGGTGAAAAGCTTCATGTCGAAGCGCTCTTCGACACGCATACCTGGACCATCAGCTATCTGGTGATGGACCTGCACAGCAAGCAATGTGCGCTGATCGACAGCGTGCTCGATTACGACCCCAAGTCCGGCCGCACCAGAACCGAGTCTGCCGACCGCATGATCGAACGGGCGCAGGCCCTGGGCGCCTCGGTGCAGTGGATTTTCGAAACCCATGTGCACGCCGATCACCTCTCGGCAGCGCCGTATCTGAAACAGCGGCTCGGTGGGCAAATTGTCATCGGCAGCCATATCACTGCGGTGCAGGAAACCTTCGGCACGCTGTTCAACGCGCCGCCTGACTTTGCCCGCAATGGCAGTCAGTTCGATGTGCTGCTGGAAGACAACGCCTCGTTCGCCCTCGGCACGCTTGAGGTCAAGGCCATGCACACGCCCGGGCACACGCCGGCGTGCATGAGTTACCTGGTGCAAGTCGGTGATGCCACGGTCGCGTTTGTCGGCGATACGCTGTTCATGCCCGATTACGGCACCGCTCGGTGCGACTTCCCGGGTGCCGATGCGCGCACGCTGTATCGCTCGATCAAGAAGCTGCTGGCGCTGCCGCCGCAGACCCTGCTGTTCATGTGCCACGACTACCTGCCCAATGGCCGTGAGCTGAAATACATGACCACGGTTGCCGAACAGCGCGCCAGCAATATCCATGTGCACGACGGGGTGGATGAAGACGCGTTCGTCGGCATGCGCGAAGCCCGTGACGCGACGCTGGACATGCCGGTGCTGATGCTGCCTGCGGTGCAGGTCAACATGCGCTGCGGCCACTTTCCCGAGCCGGAAGACAACGGCGTCGTCTACCTGAAGATCCCGCTCAATGCCCTTTGACCGCTGCCCGCCTTGGGAAACCCTGTGATGAATGCTTCGACAACAACCTGTCAGATCCTGATCGTCGGTGCCGGTGCTGCCGGTATCGCCACTGCCGCAAGCCTGCTCGCCCGCGACGCCACCCTGCAGATCACCCTGGTCGACCCCGCCGATACCCATTATTACCAGCCCGGCTGGACCATGGTCGGTGCGGGGATCTTCACGCCGCAGTCGACGGCGCGCAGCATGGCCTCGCTGATTCCCGAAGGCGTGCAGTGGATCAAGGCTGCGGTGGCGACGTTCGAGCCGCAGCACAACACGCTGACGCTGGCTGACGGCCGCGTGCTCGGCTATCAGCAACTGGTGGTCTGCCCCGGCCTGAAGCTGGACTGGTCGGCTATCGACGGGCTGGTCGACACGCTCGGGGCCAATGGCGTGACCTCCAACTATCGCTATGACCTGGCGCCCTACACCTGGAAGCTGGTGCAGAACCTGCAACAGGGGCGCGCGCTGTTTACCCAGCCGCCCATGCCGATCAAGTGCGCCGGTGCGCCGCAGAAGGCCATGTACCTGTCCTGCGATCACTGGTTGAAAAGCGGCCGTCTCGCGCAGATCAATACGCAGTTCTACAACGCCGGTGGCGTGCTGTTCGGTGTCGCCGACTATGTGCCGGCGCTGATGAAGTACGTCGAGCGCTACGCCATCGACCTCAAGTTCAGCCATCGGCTGGTCGCCGTCGACGGGCCTGGCAAGCGCGCGACCTTCATCCGCACGCAGGCCGATGGCAGCAGCGAGACCGTCGAGCAAAGCTTCGAAATGTTGCACGTAGTGCCGCCGCAGATTGCCCCTGACTTCATCCGCAGCAGCCCGCTGGCCGATGCTGCGGGCTGGGTGGACGTCGACCCCGCCACGCTGAAGCACCGCCAGTTCGCCAATGTGCATGGCCTGGGCGACGTCACCAATACCAGCAACGCCAAGACCGCCGCAGCGGCACGCAAGCAGGCGCCGGTGGTGGCCAACAACGTATTGGTCGCGCTGGGTCGTCGGAGTGAGTCCGCGGTGTATGACGGTTACGGCTCGTGCCCGTTGACGGTCGAGAAAGGCCGCATCGTGCTGGCCGAATTTACCTATGGCGGCAAGGTTGCGCCGAGCTTTCCGCGCTGGCTGCTGGACGGTCGCCAGCCGACCCGACTGGCCTGGTGGCTGAAAGCGCGAGTGCTGCCCGCGCTGTACTGGCATGGCATGCTCAAAGGCCGTGAGTGGCTGGCCAAACCGCAAAAGGCTGACACCCGGCATGGATGAGCATCAGTTGCTGGGCGTTGGCCTGGGGACCGTCATCGGCATGGTGCTGGCGCTGACCGGCGCGGGCGGCGGCATCCTCGCCGTGCCGCTGCTGGTCTTCGGCCTTGGCCTGTCGATTGTCGAAGCCGCGCCGGTCGGTCTGTTGGCCGTGGGGCTGGCGGCGGGGATCGGTGCGGTACTGGGGCTGCGTCAGGGCATCGTTCGCTATCGCGCGGCCGGTTACATCGCGTCCATTGGTGTGCTGATGGCGCCTCTGGGCCTATGGCTCGCTCATCGACTGCCCAATACGCCGCTGGCGCTGGTCTTTTCCGCCGTGCTGCTGTACGCCTGTGGACGTATGTTCATCAGGGCCAGCCGCGAATTGCGCCACGGAAAGCCGGCGCCGCGTGCGGAAGTACTGCCCTGCGTGCTCAACCCGTTGCAGGGCCGCCTGCGCTGGACCATGCCCTGCCTGCGCGCACTGACGCTGACCGGCGTGGGTTCCGGGTTGCTGTCCGGGTTGTTGGGAGTGGGCGGTGGGTTCGTGATTATTCCGGCGCTGACCCGCTACAGCGATCTGGACATGAAAAGTGTCGTGGCGACGTCACTGGCGGTGATCGCCCTGGTCTCGATGGGCAGCGTCATTACCGCTTCATTGAGTGGTGTGATGCATTGGGCAGTTGGCGCGCCGTTTGCGCTGGGTGCAGTCATCGGCCTGATCATCGGCAGACAAGTCGCCCGCTACCTCGCCGGCCCACGCCTGCAACAGCTGTTCGCCGTGTGCAGCATCGTCGCGGCGTTCATGCTGGCGTTGTCCGTGCGATAACAGCACGAGGACGCAGAGCGTCCAGAAAGGCATTCCCACGCGGAGCATGGGAACGATAGCCGGAGGCTGGGCTTTAAAGCTTCTGCCAGACCTTCGGTTTGAAGAACAGCGTCTCGCCCTTCGCCAGGCCCACCAGGCTGTCGTGGTCTTTCACCACTTCGGCCTCGATCAGTTCGTCCTGCCCTTCCACTTTCAAGGTGACCCGCGTCGTCGCACCCAGTGGTCGGATGTCGCGGACTTCGGCGGCGTGGTGGTCTTCGATTTCCTGGCGGGACAGCGACACCTCATGCGGACGGAACAGCAGGTGACCCTCCTCGCCCAGGCTCAGGCGATTGGAGTCGCCGAGGAAGTGGTAGACGAAGTCGTTGGACGGGTTCTCGTAGACCTCGCCCGGCGAGCCGATCTGTTCGATCACGCCCTTGTTCATCACCACGATGCGGTCAGCCACTTCCATGGCCTCTTCCTGATCGTGAGTCACGAACACCGAGGTCAGGTTGATGTCTTCGTGCAGGCGCGCCAGCCAGCGACGCAGCTCCTTGCGGACCTTGGCGTCCAGTGCGCCGAACGGCTCGTCCAGCAGCAGCACCTTGGGCTCGACCGCCAGGGCGCGGGCCAGGGCAATGCGCTGGCGCTGTCCACCCGACAGTTGCTCCGGATAACGGTCGGCCAGCCAGTCCAGCTGCACCATGTTCAGCAGCTCATGGACCTTCTCGGCGATGCGCGTTTCGTTCGGGCGCTCGCGCTTGGGCTTCATGCGCAGGCCGAACGCGACGTTGTCGAACACCGTCATGTGGCGGAACAGCGCGTAATGCTGGAACACGAACCCGACGTTGCGATCACGCACGTCGTGGCCGGACACATCTTCGCCATGGAACACGATGCTGCCGTTATCCGGGGTTTCCAGGCCGGCAATGATGCGCAGCAGGGTGGTCTTGCCGCAGCCTGACGGGCCGAGCAAAGCCACCAGCTCGCCACTCTGGATGTCCAGACTGATGTTGTTCAGGGCCTTGAAGGCATTGAAGTTCTTGCTGACGTTACGGACTTCGATCGACATGATTATTCCTCCGCCGCGTTGTGGCGCAGACGGTTAATGCGCGATTCGCTCCACTGCTTGAGCAGCAGGATGAACAGCGCCAGGATCAGCAACAGGCTCGCCACGGCAAAGGCGGCAACGTGGTTGTATTCGTTGTAGAGGATTTCGACGTGCAGCGGCAGGGTGTTGGTGACGCCGCGAATGTGCCCGGACACCACCGACACCGCGCCAAACTCACCCATCGCCCGCGCCGTACACAGCACCACGCCGTAGATCAGGCCCCATTTGATGTTCGGCACCGTGACGTGCCAGAACATCTGCCAGCCATTGGCGCCCAGCAGCCGTGCGGCTTCTTCTTCCTGAGTGCCCTGCTCCTGCATCAGCGGGATCAGTTCACGGGCAACGAAGGGCACGGTGACGAAGATGGTTGCCAGCACGATGCCCGGCAGGGCAAAGACGATCTGGATGTCGTGATCCTGCAGCCACGGCCCGAACAGCCCCTGTGCACCGAACATCAGCACGTAGACCAGACCGGCGATGACCGGCGACACCGAGAACGGCAGGTCGATCAGCGTGACCAGAATGCTCTTGCCGCGGAACGAGTATTTGCTCACACACCACGCGGCGCTGACGCCGAACACCAGGTTTAGCGGCACCGAGATCAATACCGCTATGACCGTCAGCTTCAGCGCCGACAGCGCGTCCGGTTCGAGGATTGCGGTAAAGAACGCGCCCAGACCGTTTTTCAGGCCCTGGGACACCACGATGAACAGCGGCAGGCCCAGAAACAGGACGAATACCAGCCAGCACAGGCCGATCAGGATGCGTCGCGATACCGCGCTGCCACGACGGGCGGCGTTGGCAGAGGCGGCGGCCGAGACAGATGAATAAGACATGTTCTGCGCCTCCTCAGGATGGGGTTTCAATGCGCCGCTGCAGCAGGTTGATCAGCAGCAGCAGAATGAAGGACACCACCAGCATCATCACGCCGATAGCGGTTGCGCCGGTGTAGTCGTACTGGTCGAGCTTGACCATGATCAGCAGCGGCAGGATCTCGGTTTTCATCGGCATGTTGCCGGCGATGAAAATCACCGAACCGTACTCGCCCACGCCACGGGCAAACGCCAGTGCGAAGCCGGTCAGCCAGGCAGGCAGCAACGCCGGGACGAGGATGTGGCGAAACACCTGTAACGGACGCGCGCCCAGGCAGGCGGCGGCCTCTTCGACTTCGCGGGGGATGTCGGCCAGCACAGGCTGCACGGTGCGCACCACGAACGGCAGGGTGACGAAGGTCAGCGCCAGGGTGATGCCCAACGGGGTGTAGGCGATCTTGAAACCCAGATCAGCCGCGAACTGGCCGACCCAGCCGTTGGGCGCGTACAGCGCGGTCAGGGCGATACCGGCCACGGCGGTCGGCAGGGCGAATGGCAGATCGATCATCGCATCGATGATCTTGCGGCCGGGGAAGGTGTAGCGCACCAGCACCCAGGCCAGCAGTGTGCCGATCACCCCGTTGATGAGGGCTGCGTAAAAGGCGGTGCCAAAACTCAGCTTGAGTGCCGCGATCACGCGAGGTGCCGTGATGATGGTCCAGAACTGATCCCAGGTGAGCTGCGCAGCATGTACGAACATGGCGGCCAGCGGTATTAGCACAATCAGACTGAGGTACACCAAGGTGTAGCCCAGCGTCAGCCCGAAGCCGGGTATGACGGGGGAGATACGACGCGACATAAAAGTCCCTGGTTTCACTTGCACGAAGCCCGGAGGTTAATCCGGGCTGTTTGGCCAAACCTGTGATGCCGCTGGTGCGGCATCCTCATTCGGCTTATTGCGCCTGATAAATCTGATCGAACACGCCGCCGTCATTGAAAAACTTCGGCTGCGCAGTTTTCCAGCCACCAAAGTCTTTGTCGATAGTCACCAGATCGAGTTTCGGGAATTGCTTCTCGTACTTGGCGGCCACTTCGGCATCACGTGGACGATAGAAGTTTTTCGCGGCGATTTCCTGACCTTCCTTGCTGTACAGGTGCTTGAGGTATTCAGTCGCGATTTCGCTGTTGCCTTTCCGCTCGGCGTTCTTGTCGACCACGGCGACCGGAGGTTCGGCAAGGATCGACAGCGATGGTACGACGATGTCGAACTTGTCCTTGCCGCCGTCTTCTTTCAAGGCCAGAAACGCTTCGTTTTCCCACGCCAGCAGCACGTCACCCTGACCGTTGTTGACGAAGGTGATAGTCGAACCGCGTGCGCCGGTGTCCAGGATCGGCACGTGCTTGAACAGCGTCTGTACGTATTCCTTGGCCTTGGCTTCGTCACCGCCGCCCGCCTTCAGGCCGTAGGCCCAGGCGGCCAGGAAGTTCCAGCGTGCACCGCCCGAGGTTTTCGGGTTGGGGGTGATCACCGAGACGCCTTCCTTGGTCAGGTCGCCCCAGTCCTTGATGCCTTTCGGGTTGCCCTTGCGCACCAGAAACACGATGGTCGAGGTGTACGGCGTGCTCGCGTCCGGCAGGCGGGTCTGCCAGTTTTCCGGCAGGGTCTTGCCGAGCCTGGCGATTTCGTCGATGTCACCGGCCAGTGCCAGGGTCACCACGTCGGCACGCAGGCCGTCGATCACGCCACGCGCCTGCTTGCCCGAGCCGCCGTGAGATTGCTTGATCTCGACCTTGTCGTCCGGGTGGGATTTTTTCCAGAAATTGACGAATTCTGCGTTGTAGTCCTGATACAGCTCGCGGGTCGGATCGTAGGACACGTTGAGCAGTTCGTAATCCTTGGCGACAGCCGAACCTGCGAAAACAGCACTGGCGAGAGCCGCCAGCGCAAAACGGCGAATGGACATAGATTGAAGCTCCTGGAAATACGGTGTGTTGGCTTTTTTGATTTCTTCTTGGCGCGTCAGAACGGCATCCGCACGGGCGCGCTGCTTTTTTTCAGGGGGTATCAGGAGTCAGGATGAAACCCTCCGGTTGACCAGTCGGGTGATTGCCGCTTCAGTTCTGCTTGGCAGGGTTCTGCAAACGAAACTTTTCCTTGCGCTCGATCTGCACCACTTGTGCGTTGTGCACGGTGATTTCGACGGCACCAAAACGCAGGTCACGCAACGCACTCTGAATTTCACGCAGAATGGCTGCTTCGTCCTGACCGTCAACACTACGTAGAGATGCGCTCATTGTCTTATTCCTTGAGAAGTGAGAGGCCGGCCTTCGCGACTGGGGGCGATGGCGTATGGCGGTGAGGCAATAATAGTGAGGTGCGGATATTCTTAAAAAGACTATTTAAGAATGCAGATATAACCAAAAAGACTTTAGAGCGGCGTGAGTCTGTCAGGGTGCATTGCACACCCGGACGAGCGTTGTCAGAGAGGGCTGAACTAGTTGAACGCGGGCGCGTGCGTCCAATCAATCGATTGCGCCGCCATGGGCCGGGCAAACCAGTAGCCCTGGCCCAACTCACAACCGTTGCTTAACAGAAATGAAGCCTGATTGGCGTGCTCGATCCCCTCGGCCAGGACACGCATGCCCAGGCTCGAAGCCAGCGCGATGACCGCCCTTACAATCGCGATGTCATCCACATCGCCCGGCAGCCCGGCCACGAAACCCTGATCGATCTTGAGCTTTTGCACCGGCATGCTCTTGAGCCGCAGCAGCGATGAGTAGCCTGTGCCGAAATCATCGATGGCCAGGCTCAGGCCCAGTTCACGCAGGCGATGCAATTGCTCGATGGCCTGTTCAGGGTCCTCCATGACGGCACTTTCAGTGACTTCCAGCTCAAGAAATGCCGGATCGAGGCCGGTCTCGTTCAAGACCTCAGCCACTTGCCGATCGACATCGCCACGACTGAACAGACGGCTGGATACATTGACCGCGACGGACGCAATCGAGACGCCTTCTGCCAGCCAGGCCTGCATCTGCCGACAGGCGGTATTCAATACCCAGGCATCGATATCGGCGATGAGCCCGTTCTGCTCGGCAATCGGGATGAAATCGCCGGGCGACACCATGCCACGGGTCGGGTGCTGCCAGCGCACCAGCGCTTCGACCGCGCAGATACGCCCGGTCACCAGGTCGTAAACCGGTTGGTAGAAGACCCGCAATTCGTCCTGCTCGATCGCCTGACGCAACTCGCTGGCCAGTTGCACCCGTTGCTGGGCTTGGGCGGTCAGCTCTTCGGTGTACAGCGCAAACCCTTCGCGGCCATCGGTCTTGGCCTTGAACAGCGCCGAATCGGCATTGCGCAACAACTGCTCGGCAGTCAGCGCATCACCGGGAAACAGGCTGATACCGATACTGGCAGTGACGAACAACTGATGCCCGGCAATGGGGTACGGCGCTTTGAAGGCATTGATCACCTGCTGCGCGAGCGCTGCGGCATGCACCATGTGTGTACAGTTTTTGACCAGCAGCGCGAATTCGTCACCGCCCAGCCGCGAGACCGTCATGCCGCTGTCGGCCAGCGTATTGAGACGTTCGGCAGCCGCCTTGAGCACTTCGTCGCCGATGTTATGGCCAAGGCTGTCGTTGATGTTTCTGAAGTTGTCCAGGTCGACCACCAGCAGCGCACAGCCGCGCCTGCTGGAGCGCGCCGAGGTCAGCGCCTGGCTGATCCGGTCGGTCAGCAGCAGACGATTGGGCAACTCGGTCAGCGCATCGTAATGGGCCAGTTGCGCCAACTCCTGCTCGGAGCGCTTGATGGCCGTGATGTCGGAAAACACCGCGACAAAATGCCTGGGCTGCCCGTCCTCACCCTTGATGCTGCGGATGGTTTGCCACTGCGGATAGATCTCGCCGCTTTTGCGTCGGTTCCAGATTTCGCCGCTCCACTGCCCGGCACTCTGCAGCGAGTGGTACATCTGCCGATAAAACTCGGGGCCATGACGACCAGACTTGAACTTGCTGGGGTTGAAGCCCAGCACCTCGTCGGCCTGATAGCCGGTGATGTCCACAAACGCACGATTTACATGGACAATGCGCCCTTCGGCATCACTGACCAGTACGCCCTCACGCGTGCTGTCGAACACCACCGCCGCCAGCAGCAGCCGGTCATAGTCCTGCTGTTGACGCTCGAACTGCGCTTCGCCGCCGACGATGGCCTTCAATCTGTCACGTGCAATAAAGATCATGACGGTACTGAGCAACGCCCAGCCGTAACCGATCATCTGTTGTCCGACGGCCAGTCGAGCCGGATCCTTGACGAAAAAAGACAGCAGGGCGCTGCCTGTCGCGAACCACAGAATCGACAGTAGCCCATACAGAACGGCGGTTCGCAGCGCGTTACGGGAATAATCGGACATAAAAAAGCGGGCCTTGAGAAAGGTCTGGATTATAAAGCAAGAAACATCCTGCGACGCTTATGTGCAAGGGTGACTGGTTTTCTGAGCAATGTCAGTGATAATGCTGTTGCGACTTTTTTCTTCACAGGTTTTCTACGAGGGCCAAACAGCCTATGTTGTACAACGGTTTGCTCGACCTTTCCGTCTGGCAGTTAATAGCGGTCACGCTGGTCATGACCCATGTAACGATCATTGGCGTCACGGTCTATCTGCACCGCTATTCAGCCCACCGCTCACTTGAGCTCAACGCGGGTCTGAAACACTTCTTCCGCTTCTGGCTGTGGCTGACCACTGCCCAGAATACTCGCGAGTGGACAGCCATCCACCGCAAACACCACGCAAAATGCGAAACTGTCGATGACCCGCACAGCCCGGTCGTCAAGGGTCTGTCCACCGTGCTGCGCAAGGGCGCCGAGCTGTACCGCGAGGAAGCGCAGAACCAGGACACCCTGCGTATCTACGGCAAGAACTGCCCGGAAGACTGGATCGAGCGCAATCTGTATTCGCGCTACAAGCTGCTGGGCATTGCCCTGATGGCGGTGATCGATGTGGCGCTGTTCGGTGTCCTCGGTATCACGGTCTGGGCCGTGCAGATGATGTGGATTCCCTTCTGGGCTGCCGGCGTGGTCAACGGTCTGGGTCATGCGGTCGGCTATCGCAACTTCGAATGCCGTGATGCGGCCACCAATCTGGTGCCGTGGGGCATCGTGATCGGCGGCGAAGAACTGCACAACAATCACCACACCTATCCCAACTCGGCCAAGCTGTCGGTCAAACCCTGGGAATTCGACATGGGCTGGGCGTGGATCAAGGTCTTCAGCTTCCTGCGTCTGGCCAAGGTCCAGCGGGTCGCGCCTATTGCCCATCGGGTCGAAGGCAAGGGCCACATGGACATGGACACCGCGATGGCGATCCTCAACAACCGTTTCCAGATCATGGCGCAGTACCGCAAGCTGGTGATCGCGCCGCTGGTTGCCCAGGAACTGGCCAAGGCCGACGAATCGGTGCGTCATCAGTTCCGCCGCGCCAAGCGCCTGCTGTCGCGTGAGACTAGCCTGCTCGATGACAAGCATCACCTGCGTATCCAGACCATGCTGGAACACAGCCATGCGCTGAGGGTGATCTACGAAAAACGCCTTGCCTTGCAGCAGATCTGGGTCAAGACCAGCAGCAACGGTCACGACATGCTTTCGGCCATGAAAGAGTGGATTCACGAGGCCGAAGCCAGTGGTATTCACTCGTTGCGCGAGTTTGCCGACCAGCTGAAAACCTACTCGCTACGCCCCGCGCACGCTTGAACCGTTGATCGGCGCGCCTTCCCCTGGCGCGCCGGTCCCGGAACTTATCCCCTCCCCCTCTATCTCATCAACTTTCCCGCCAATCGGGACAGGGCGCCTCACTGGCCGTAAACGCTTGAGATGGTTCTTATGGAAAAGCAGCCTCCCACCTCCCTACCCGGCACACCGATCACTGATATGCCCGCAGCCGCAGAAACCCTGTTAGCCCTGATGCACGCTCAGGCAGAAGTCGCACGCCTGAGCGAGCGTGAACAATTGTTCAGCTCGTTGCTGGTGAGTGTGAACGCTGTTTTGTGGGCGTTCGACTGGGAAACCCAGCACATGATCTATGTCAGCCCGGCCTACGAGCGCATCTTCGGTCGTTCGGCGGGCCTGCTGCTGGCTGACTACAGTGAGTGGCGCGACAGCATCTACCCCGATGACCTGAACTACGCCGAGCGCAGCCTCAACGAGGTCATCGAGAAAGGCTCGATCGAGGATCGCGAGTACCGGATCATTCGTGCGGACGGCGAAGTGCGCTGGCTCAGCGACAAATGCTTCGTCAGCCATCGCGCCGACGCCAGCCAGCGTCTGATCGTGGTGGGCATCGCCGAAGACATCACCGAGAAGAAGCAGCTCGAGAATGAGCTGCAACGCCTGGCGACCACCGATGTGCTGACCCAGAGCAGCAACCGCCGGCACTTTTTCGAATGCGCCCAGCGCGAGTTCGAACTGGCTCGCCTCAATGGCACGCCGCTGGCGTTTCTGCTGCTGGATATCGATGACTTCAAGCTGGTGAACGACACCTACGGCCATCAGGAAGGCGATACCGTGCTGCAACGCATCGCCGAAAGCGGTCGTTCGGCATTGAGGCGGGGTGACCTGTTCGGGCGTATCGGTGGCGAAGAGTTCGCTGCGGTATTCCCCGGCTGTGCGCCGGACATGGCCATGCAGATCGCCGAGCGCCTGCAACGCGAGATCCAGCGTCAGAACTTCCAGTCCGCTGGCACCACCTTCAGCATCACTGCAAGCCAGGGCCTGACCAATCTGGGCCCGGACGACCCAAGCCTCGAAACCCTCTACGGCCGCGCCGACGCCGCGATGTATCAGGCCAAACGCCAGGGCAAGAATCAGATCGTACTGGTCTGAAATGCTTTCCCGAATGTAGAAAGCACGATTGGCCCCTTCGCGAACAAGGCGTACTGCTGCCCCTTCAGTTGGAGTACATACACCTGTGGGAGTCTGCGGTGCCCTGTAGGAGCGGACTTGTCCGCGAAGAGGCCGGTACAGTCGATGGATTTTCTGCGTCAGGAATGTAGCCTTCGCGAACAAGTTCGCTCCTACGGGAGTACGCGGTGCCCTGTAGGAGCGGACTTGTCCGCGAAGAGGCCGTTACAGTCGATGGATTTTCTGCGTCAGGAATACCGCCTTCGCGAACAAGTTCGCTCCTACAGGAGTACGCGGTGCCCTGTAGGAGCGGACTTGTCCGCGAAGAGGCCGTTACAATCGATGGATTTTCTGCGTCAGGAATACCGCCTTCGCGAACAAGTTCGCTCCTACGGGAGTACGCGGTGCCCTGTAGGAGCGGACTTGTCCGCGAAGAGGGCGGTGCAGTCGATGGATTTTCTGCGTCAGGAATACCGCCTTCGCGAACAAGTTCGCTCCTACGGGAGTACGCGGTGCCTTGTAGGAGCGGACTTGTCCGCGAAGAGGCCGGTAAAGTCGATGGATTTTCTGCGTCAGGAATACCGCCTTCGCGAACAAGTTCACCTACGGGAGTGCGCGGTGCCCTGTAGGAGCGGACTTGTCCGCGAAGAGGGCGGTACATCCAATGCATTGGCTGCGTTTGGAATATAGCCTTCGCGAACAAGTTCGCTCCTACGGGAGTACGCGGTGCCCTGTAGGAGCGGACTTGTCCGCGAAGAGGCCGGTAAAGTCGATGGATTTTCTGCGTCAGGAATGTAGCCTTCGCGAACAAGTTCGCTCCTACGGGAGTACGCGGTGCCCTGTAGGAGCGGACTTGTCCGCGAAGAGGCCGGTACAGTCGATGGATTTTCTGCGTCAGGAATGTAGCCTTCGCGAACAAGTTCGCTCCTACGGGAGTACGCGGTGCCCTGTAGGAGCGGACTTGTCCGCGAAGAGGCCGGTAAAGTCGATGGATTTTCTGCGTCAGGAATACCGCCTTCGCGAACAAGTTCGCTCCTACGGGAGTACGCGGTGCCTTGTAGGAGCGGACTTGTCCGCGAAGAGGCCGGTAAAGTCGATGGATTTTCTGCGTCAGGAATACCGCCTTCGCGAACAAGTTCGCTCCTACGGGAGTACGCGGTGCCCTGTAGGAGCGGACTTGTCCGCGAAGAGGCCGGTAAAGTCGATGGATTTTCTGCGTCAGGAATACCGCCTTCGCGAACAAGTTCGCTCCTACAGGAGTACGCGGTGCCCTGTAGGAGCGGACTTGTCCGCGAAGAGGCCGTTACAGTCGATGGATTTTCTGCGTCAGGAATACCGCCTTCGCGAACAAGTTCGCTCCTACGGGAGTACGCGGTGCCTTGTAGGAGCGGACTTGTCCGCGAAGAGGCCGTTACAGTCGATGGATTTTCTGCGTCAGGAATACCGCCTTCGCGAACAAGTTCGCTCCTACAGGAGTACGCGGTACCTTGCTCGCGAAGGCGTCAGTGGGGCTTTTACTTCTCGGGCGGACCCTGAACAGCGTCTGCCTGATCCTCAAGTGCAGCAGGCGCTTCAGCAGGTGCCTCAGGTGCCAGGTCGAGCAGATCAGGCTCGTCGTCGACCGCCTCGGCAGCCACCTCAGTTTCGCTAGACAGCGGCCTCAGCAAACTCGGATCCGTCACCCCTGTCAGCTTCTTGCGCAGGCGCTGCAAGTCACCGACGCTGAGCTTCAACAGCTTGGCCGACTTGGTCTTGATCAGCGTGGTGACACTTTCTTCCTCGCCCAGACGCGCCATCTGCCCCGCCAGGTTCATTGCCAGCACTTCGCGTGTGTAGATGCCGGTATTGTACTGATACACCGCAGCGATCAGCTCACGCAGTTCCAGCGGCAAACGCCAGCGGGTGCGCAGAGCAGAACCGAAGGCCGCGGAGTATTGCTCCAGAGACTGCCCGATCACCTGCTCATCCAGTTGGCCGCCAGCCAGCAGCCACTCCTGCAGACAACCCAATACCGCCAGATCGCCCAGCGACTGCAACAGTCCGGCGCTAAAGCAGCGCTCCGCATCTAGCTCCAGCATGCCGCCCAGGATGCGCGCGTAATCAGCCGTGCGCTGCGACAGGGTCCACAGCTCATGGGCCTTGGCCAGCAACGCGTCGTTGGTCAGCACCGCCATACGCTTTTTGCCCAGACCGGACGCGATATTGGCGCCCTGCACTGGCCCGAGAATGGCCAGCGCCCCGCCCATGGTCTGAATCGGCTTGCCCAGATGCTGCGCCGCCGTGTTGGCGGCTGCGATCAGTACTGCGGTGATGTGCGGATCGTTGCGCAGTTCCTGCTCCAGCAGGGCGGCGTCGATGCCGCTGGCGGTCTGGCTGAGCGTCACCGCCGTGGCGACATCGACGAACAGCGGCGCGCCATCGGCTATGTCGCGGCGTTTGTCGAGAAACTTGGTCAGGGTCAGACCCGGCGTCAGCGCGGGCACCGCACCCGCAACCGGGGCGCTGCGTTCCAGCAGCAGGCCTTCAAGACGCTGGCGCAGCCCTTCGGTATTCAGTGGTTTGGTCAGGTAGGCAGTCGGCGCCAGCGGCACGACCTCGCGCACGCTGGCGCTGTCATTGCGATTGCTGATCAGAATGAACGGGATGGCGGGCTGACGACGCAGATTGCGCACGCCCCGCAGCAGGCTCAGGCCATCGATCCCCGGCAGCTCGCGGGCGGCGATGATCAGGTCCGGCAGGTGTTTTTTCATCCACTCGACGGCCTGTTTGCCATCGGAGCACATCTCCAGCTCGATATCCGCACGCACGCCCAGCACCAGGTCGCTAAGCGTCTCGCGAACCCACGGATCAGACTCGGCTATCAGTACGCGAGGAACGGCGGGCAAAACTACAGCGGTCATCATGACTCTCCGATGTCAATGCGACCACCTTAGCCAATGCAAACGTCCGGATATACCCAAAACAGCGAAATACCCTGCTCTAAAGCAAAAAAAACCCGTCGAAACGGGCTTTTTTTGTCTGTTTGGTCATAAATTAATCAATTCATGACTTCACACTTTTTACGCGATTTCAGCGAAGCATTCGTCAAGAATGGCCAGGCCGCGGTTCAGCAATTCGTCTTCGGCGGTCAACGGCACCAGCACGCGCAACACGTTGCCGTAAGTACCGCAGGACAGCAGAATCAGACCCTTGTCACGCGCCTTGGCAACCACCTGAGCCACAGCAGCGGCGTTAGGCTTGTGCGAGTCACCGCCTTCGAACAGCTCGACAGCGATCATCGCACCCAGCGCACGCACTTCACCGATAACCGGGTACTTGGCCTGCATCGCCTTGAGCGAGGTCACCAACTGCTCGCCAACCGCCTTGCAGCGTTCCAGCAGGTGCTCTTCTTCGAAGATGTCCAGCACCGCCAGTGCCGCAGCGCAGGCAACCGGGCTACCGGCATACGTGCCGCCCAGACCGCCGGGTGCGATGGCATCCATGTATTCAGCCTTGCCGCACACGCCCGCCAGCGGGAAGCCGCCTGCGATGGACTTGGCGAAAGTAGTCAGGTCAGCCGCAACGCCCATCTGCTCCATCGCGAAGAACGTGCCGGTACGGCCAGCGCCGGTCTGCACTTCGTCAGCGATCAGCAGAATGCCGTGCTTGTCGCACAGCTCGCGCAGACGCAGCATGAAGGCCTTCGGCGCCACATAGAAACCACCCTCGCCCTGTACCGGTTCGATGATGATTGCAGCAATGTCCTTGGGCTCGGCGTCATTCTTGAAAATGCGCTCGATGCTGGCGATGGAATCATCCACGCTCACGCCATGCAGTTCGCACGGGTACAGCGCGCGGAAGATACCGCCTGGCATCAGGCCCATGCCGGCCGAGTAAGGCACGACTTTGCCGGTCAGACCCAGGGTCATCATGGTGCGGCCGTGGTAAGCGCCGGTGAAGGCGATAACGCCCGCACGACCGGTCGCAGCACGGGCGATCTTCACGGCGTTTTCCACCGCTTCGGAACCGGTGGTCACCAGCAGGGTTTTCTTGTCGAAATCGCCTGGCACCTTGGCGTTGATTTTTTCGCACAGCTCGACGTAAGGCTCGTAGGCCAGTACCTGGAAGCAGGTGTGGCTCAGCTTGGTCAGCTGCTCTTGCACCGCGGCGATGATCTTCGGGTGCAGGTGACCGGTGTTCAGCACGGCAATACCGCCGGCGAAGTCGATGAACTCACGACCTTCAACGTCGGTAACGGTCGCGTTCTTCGCCGAAGCAGCGAAGATCGGGTGGATCTGACCAACGCCACGCGGGACGGCTGCATGACGGCGTTGCATCAGGGATTCGTTAGTCTTGCTCATGTATTCCTCATTCGCCGCTCATCGGTCGGCGTGGGTCAAGGATCAAGCGGACCGGATCAACTGCGGCAGCATACGATGATCGACTGCTGCAGCCTTCAGGCCACCAGGAAACTGCGGTGCAACAAAAGCCGATGACACGTCGCTCTCGCGCGCCATCGGCTGCAATACCCGAGTGTCGGTCAGACCGACAGGCAGAGGTATTTGATTTCCAGATAATCTTCGATGCCGTACTTGGAGCCTTCACGGCCCAGGCCGGACGACTTGATACCGCCGAACGGTGCCAGCTCGTTGGAGATCAGCCCGGTGTTGATACCCACCATGCCATATTCCAGCGCTTCGGCGACACGGAACACGCGGCTCATGTTCTGCGCGTAGAAGTACGACGCCAGACCAAACTCGGTGTCATTGGCCATCGCGATCACTTCGGCCTCGTCCTTGAAGCGGAACAGCGGGGCCAGCGGACCAAAGGTTTCTTCCCGGGCCACGGCGGCATCTTTAGACACGTTGACCAGAATGGTCGGCTCGAAGAACGAGCCTTCCAGGCTGTTGCCACCGGTCAGCACGGTTGCGCCCTTGCTGACGGCGTCGGCGATGTGTTCCTTGACCTTGGCCACCGCCTTGTCGTCGATCAACGGGCCGGTGGTGACGCCTTCTTCCAGGCCGTTACCGATCTTCAGCTTGCCGACTGCGGCCTTGAGCTTCTCGGCGAACGCGTCATACACCGCGTCCTGCACGTAGATGCGGTTGGCGCACACGCAGGTCTGGCCGTTGTTGCGGTACTTGGAGATCATCGCGCCTTCGACCGCCTTGTCGAGGTCGGCATCGTCGAACACGATGAAAGGCGCGTTACCGCCCAGCTCCAGGGAAACCTTCTTGATGTCCTTGGCGCACTCGGCCATCAGCTGGCGACCAATGTCGGTCGAGCCGGTGAAGGACAGTTTGCGCACGATCGGGTTACCGGTCAGCTCGGCACCGATATCGCCTGCGCTGCCGGTTACCACGCTGAACACGCCAGCCGGGATACCCGCACGCTCGGCCAGTTCAGCCAGGGCCAGTGCCGAGAATGGCGTTTGCGACGCAGGCTTGAGCACCATGGTGCAGCCCGCCGCCAGTGCCGGGCCGGCCTTGCGCGTGATCATCGCCGCCGGGAAGTTCCACGGGGTGATCGCCGCCGTCACACCAATCGGCTGCTTGAGCACGATCAGGCGCTTGTCAGGCTGGTGACCAGGGATCACATCGCCATACACACGCTTGGCTTCTTCGGCGAACCACTCGATGAACGACGCAGCGTAGGTGATCTCGCCCTTGGCTTCGGCCAGCGGCTTGCCCTGCTCCAGCGTCATCAGCAGACCCAGGTCGTCCTGGTTCTCGATCATCAGCTCGAACCAGCGGCGCAACTTGTTGCCACGCTCTTTGGCGGTCAGCGCACGCCAGGCCGGCAGCGCCTTGTCAGCCGCCTCAATCGCCCGACGCGTCTCGGCTGCGCCCATTTTTGGCACCGTGCCGAGGATCTCGTTGTTGGCAGGGTTGTTGACCTTGATCGACTGACCACCGTCCGCGTCCAGCCATTGGCCGTTGATGTAGGCTTGCTGGCGGAACAGTGTGGAATCTTTGAGCTGCATGTCGGCCTCCTAAACAGCATCGCCCGACAGGCGACGCGAACAATTGATATCGATGCACCCCATTTGGAAGCCATCGTCAGGAAAACATTCCATCGGGTTCCAGCGCTGCGCAACGCATGAAAGCAGGAAGACCGAACAAGAGCGTTTGAAATCTCAAACGAATCCTAGGCATTGCGGGGGGAAAGGACAATAGCCCGTTCGAAAAAAAGAACGGGCGCAGGAAGGTGTGTGGTTTTCTGATCAGCGTCGAGCCGCGACGCAGAGGCATCTTCCCTGTGCGGTGGAGTCAGGCGGCCCTGCCCTTCAACGTGAACAGGCTCAACCCCAGACCAATAAACGACGCGCCAAACACCCGATTGACGTTCTGGCGCCTGCGGGCCGAATTGAGATGGCGCTTGAGCGTCTGTGCCAGCAGCACATAAAAGACGTGAGCAACCACAGAGCAGCCGGCGAAGGTCACGATCAACACGCCCGTCTGCTCCACCTGAAAGGTGCCGGGCTGGATGAATTGCGGCAGAAACGCGATGAAAAACAGGATCGCCTTGGGGTTGGTCAGCGCCACCGAGATGCCTTTGATAAACAGGCCCCCTGTGGACACCGCTTTGGGCACGTTGGCCAGCGCATCAAATGCACTGCGCGCGCTACGCCACTGCTTGATCCCCAGATAAACCAGATACCCCGCGCCAGCGATTTTCAGCACCAGAAAGGCACTCGCGGACGCTACCAGGATCGCGCCCAGCCCGGCCGTTACCGCCGTGGCAACCACGATCAAGCCCAGAGCGTTGCCGAGCGAACCGACCATCGCCCGCGCCGGGCCGTGGGTGATTGAATTCGACAGCGCCATGATCACCGCAGGCCCCGGCGTGAGCGTAACGAACAAGGCAATCATCGCGAAGCTGAGCCACTGTTGTAGCGATTCCATTTTTTATTCTCCCTGTGGCGCAGGCATAAACCCACGCCTGTAGCGCTATCGATAATCCGGAAGCGTGAACGACTGCACCGCCGGGGTCAGCGACCTGGCAGCACGCTTGCTGATAAAGGGCGTTGCCACCAGCCGCTGCACGGCGCGCAGGATCTTCACCCCGGTCTGAGTGCGAGGATGGACCAGACGCGGCACGAGTTTCGGCACGCTCTGCGACTTTTTCACCACAGGGCGCAGGACATATTCGTACGAGGCAAGCGCCTCGGCAATGGTATCGGTCTTGGTGAGTTCGCCCGCCAGCACATACGCGCCAATCAGCGACAACGAAGCGCCGACTCCACCCAGCGGCGTGACACACCACGCCGCATCGCCCAGCAGGACCACCGGGCCATTCGACCAGCGATCGATCTTCACCTGACGCAAGTCATCGAACCAGAAATCCTCCGCAGCCTCCATCCCTTCCAGCAGACGAGGCACCTCCCAGCCCGCGCCTGCAAACGACGCGCGAAGAAACGCTTTCTGCTCGGCAACGCTGTTGCCGACCGTCAGGTGGCTTCGGCCCTGCACATTAAAGAACGCACGCGTCGTACCGCGATTGTCCGGACGAACACCCGCACTGCGACCGCCCACCGCGCTATACCAGCGCGCGGTCTGGCTATCGGTCGGCGCACGAGGCACGGTAAAGAACGCGCACGCCAAATCCATCCGGCGCGGCTGGTTCTCGCCGGGGAACACCAGCTCCCGCGTACGCGAGCCGACACCCTCGGCAATGATCAACAGATCAAAACGCTCCTCGCCACCGCCCTCGAACGTAACCGACACGCCCTCCGCATCGTGCTCGACCGAGACGATGCGATCACCGAAGCGATAGAACGCATCAGCAGACGACGCCTCATACAGCAGACGCGCAAGGTCACCGCGCAACACCTCAAGTTCAGCCGTCGGGCCGTCCCCGTCCAGACCAGCCAGATCGATGCGCGCCGCCGTGTGGTTATCCTCATCGACCCACGCAAGCCCCGTCTCGCCGGTGTTGAGCTCCTTCACCGCCTGCTCAAGCCCCATCAGGCGCAAGACCTCCCGAGCCGCGCCCCGCACATCCACATTCTGCCCGCCATCGCGAAAGGCAGGCGCCTGCTCGACAACCGTGACATCGCAATCGCGCTGCGTCAGCCACCAGGCCGCGGCACACCCCGCGATACTGGCCCCGGTAATAAGAACGCGGCACGGGCTGCGCTCGATGCTTTTGAACTGATTGATAAGAGGCCCTCGGTGAGAACGATCTGACGGAGTGGTATGGGGAGCATCATGCACCATCACGCAGCCGTGCCGGAAGCGCAGGTCTGATCCTTTGTGGGTGGAGGTGGGTGTGGGGTGATGAAAGGCGGATGATTTGTGTCGCACACCGCCCGCAACTGGACGCCCCGTACCCATGTGAGTATCATGGCGCCCGCGTCGCACCAGTAGCTCAGCTGGATAGAGTACTGCCCTCCGAAGGCAGGGGTCGTGGGTTCGAATCCCGCCTGGTGCACCATATTTTGCAGTCTGGATATGTCTTGAGTTGTGGACAGTCTATGAAATGCCCGAAGCCCGCCTTGTGCGGGCTTTTTTGTTTTTGCACAAAATGAACAATCTAGGCCCTAGCACACAACCTCGTGAAAACATGACACCAAATCTGTAGCTCCGCTCCTCCCGAGTAGCAGCCTGCTTTCGGCCAAAAGTCGTCGTTTGGATTCCCTATTAAGTTCAGGGCTAACCGATTTGGCAAGACAACTGCCATTCAGGCCTGCTAGCATCTGGCTAATTAAAAGGGATCCAAATTGGTAAGGGATAACATGCTCTGCAGAGTGCACCACATATCTTCGTCAACAGGAGCTTCCCGCTCGGATGGCAGTCAAAAAACCTCAAAATGGCAATTGCTCAACGTAATTTAGGTCTAATTTTTTGGCTGCTAGCTAATATTTTTTTGAAAAATAAATGTATTCTCATTTCCAGCTTTAAAGAAGCTGAGGCACATTCCATAGGGTTTTATGAACTTCAAAAAATCGCTAATATTCACATGCCTTCTGTTTAGCCAAATCATATTAGCAGACGAGGTTGGCGAAAACATTGTTGCCCCATTAGTTGAAGATGACCTACGACAAGCCAAAGCCGACATAAGAGCTTATGAGCGCAACATAAAAATCCTTGATGATTTGTTGGAAAAAATTCAAAACGCTCAATTACAGAAGACCCCAAAAGGCACCATATCGGAAAGTAATTGGAAAAAAGGGAAGGCGATTGTCGAAAGCTTTAAAGGGAACGAAGTCAATCAGGAGAAATATCGACAAGCTTTAGTGTTTTTAAGCCAATCACTAGAGGGTGCGATGGACGTAAAAGGAAATTTCTGGAGTCGCTCAACGTTAGATTTTTATTTTGAAAGAGATTCTGCGGTGGACTCTGGCTACTTAAAGGCTGCTAGAACTGCTGCTAGTGACGTGATGGCAAAGTATTCAGAAGCGTTTAAATCAAAAAGCGGCCCAGTAGGACTAATATTTGAAGGACGTTCACCAACTGGCAGAATGTTTATAGACGAACGGGAAGACATCGACGAAAATGAACTAGATGCCAACATTTCTGAGTTAAAGCTCTTGATTTCAAAAGATTATGACTCTATCTATTCATCTATTCAAGATGGGTATTTCGAAGCAATTGTTAATGGAAAAATTGCAGCCGAGCTAGCTTTGAAAAATATTCGCACACAGGAAAAAGAGAGCTTGAACGACAAGAGAAAGGCGTTATCTAGCTTTATACTAGAATTCAAAAAGCTAGAGAAACAAGATGAGGCTCGCCGCGAAAGCACAGACATTAGACTAGTATATGCTGTTTATGGAATGATAGGTGTATTGCTATTTCTGTTTCTTGGGTTAAAAGTCTTTTCAGATGATGTCGCGAAATCTTTAATAGTAAATAGATCTCTTGTAGAGGTTGTTGGTATGGCATTTATGCTGATTACAATAATTATTTTGGGTACTGGTGAGAAGTTAAGCAAGGAGATTTTGGGTACATTGCTTGGTACTATCGCAGGATATGTGTTTGCTCGAGGGACGGAAGACGCTAGGGCGAGTAGAAAAACTTCTAACTCAAACGACGATATATAATATTTCCTATCAGACCCTTCTTATAAATTATCCGCGCTACGAACCTCGCCTAGCAAAAAATGAGGGCTGGTTTACCGAGCATCTCTGGCGATCAGCTCCACGGCGACAAGGCTTCGTAATCCTCTACCGACGTGTCTCGGATACATTCAACTCTTGCACCGTCAGCACGATCGCCTCATCCGTCTCATCGGGAGACGTTTTGAAACGCTCGGACTCCAGACGCTTGAGCCAACCGCAGAAGCCGTTGCGCTCCCAGTACAAGATTTTCACCCGGTTACTAGGACGATTCAGAAAAACAAAAAGCACGGGGTCGAACACGACGACGTTGATATCCAGCTTGACCCGCGCAGCAAGTCCGTCGATGTATTTTCGAAAGTCCACCGGATTGAGTTATAGGTACACTTTTTCGACTTTGGCTTCGGGTCGCATCATGGGGTGCTGGCTCCTGAAGAGAATTGGGAGCACAGCATAAAGCTTCAATTGTCGATTTGGAATGTGGGGTTCATGAGGCGCTTACATTTGAGCGTTTGGCGCATGCGTCGTCGGTAGAAGATTACGAAACCTTTCTGCCGAGGAACTGCTCGCCAGAGATGCCCCTGGTAAGCCACATCCTCATTTTTTGCTAGGTGGGGTTTGCGCGGATACTTTTCTTTCATGCATTTTAAAGTGGCACAGATTTCAAACGTTCTCAGAAGATCATACATCCTTATCTCTTATTCCTCCCCATAGCGCCGACGGTAAGCTAGAGCCCGTAATAGCTTACTAACTTTAATCCTTACGCTTAATGGTGAGGACTAGCACTAGCTGGTCAGAATTGAATTTAAAATATTCAGGGACAATGAATGCTCAAGCATGTTGTGTGGGTAAGAGGCCGCGAACAGGCGGCCCCTCGGCTATTATTTTTTTGAATCACCTGTATAACTAGTCTTGTTGCGCCCTCGTTTTAAATAGCCTTTATCGTAATCATCTATATAGTGCCGATATCGCTCATTCTCATATAGATGAGCTTTTGTCTTTTCCGTAAGTGATTGCAACTCAACTAATAGATTTTTCAATATATTATTTTCTCGTGCATCAGTTTCAGCCTGCACATTCTTGCCAATACTGCTAGCTTCTAATACTAGTCTAAATTGACAAGCTGCACCTGGAAGCACTTCCACGGAAAGAACTTTGGGCAGCTGTTTTGGCAACTCTATAAACGGGCTTGCATTTCTGTAAGTTTCGGTAAGCCACTCATACTCTGACCAAGACAAATCGGACTGATTAGGCTCGGACCAGTCTAGCTTAGCTCTTAAGTTCTTTTCTACTCCTTTAGCGGCGCGAGTCCATTCCACATCCCAATAACGTGGACCGACCATTCCGGCAATTAGGCCAAACCATACATATACTGATGGAATAACTCTATCTATCCCCTTAAGTAAAAATATATGGGAAGTACTTCTTCCAACCAGAAACGCAGCTGTCGCAAAGGTCGCTGACAAATGAGCCCTTAGCTCGGGGACATCAAGACTAGCCATTTTATCACGCAACAGTGCTCGAAAAGCTACTACTCGGGCTTCAACTGAATCACTAAGCAATTCGGGATAGTTATGTAAGCTACTGCGCTTATCACTGCGGTCAAACAGATCTTTTTCTACTTCTAAACTCCCACCAAAAATTTCAATAACTTTAGTTATTGGTCCTTCACTGTCCCAATGTATATCAATACTATCCCATATCGGTTTAAGATCGTCAATTTTAAGTATTCTGGAAACAAATCTTCTATCCGCTTCGGCTACTTTTAGTCGTTCCACACAAGTTTCATAGAGCATCTTATCATTATGAATTATGGAGGCTCTTGCCATAGTGTTAGAGTACGAAGCCAAACAGCGCGATAGTGGAAGCGAATCAATATTTGTATCGACTTCTCCTTGGGCGAATATTTCACCGAGAATTAAAGATGGCCAACGCTGTACAAGATTAAGTGCTCCTATTTTAGGTGGAAAGGCAACATGGTAACTTTTGAACTCTTTATTAGCTATAATTCTTGAAAATTGACTAAGAGGTGACGTATCAGGAGCATATGCTTTCAGCCAAGCAAAAATTTCAGCGGAGGCTTTATCCGGCAAGACGATAATGCTGGGCAATGCTAGATCTTTAGCTCTACCCTCCTCAAAATATCCTATTGTGACCTCATGAGTTCCAGATGTAGGGCCTTTTACTAAATTCCCACCCAGGCTATTAAACGGTGAAGCGGCCAGCAGCGAATCAGGAAGTAGATCCTTTGAATAGGAATACCATACTAGCTTGGCCATTATTCGTCTTCCTTTAAAAGATCATCAAGGCTAAATAGCTGTTTTTTAGTTAGCGCATGCTCCAGACCCGAAGACGTTTTACCTGTTCTATAAATATTTAATGAGGTTTTGGCCCTTGTAATCCCAGTGTAGCTTAACTTGGTTCTATTGAGTGGGAAATTCGCAAATGCCTCAGAGCCGTATATATGCACACACCTAAATTCTGTACCTTTTGCACTATGCACTGTAATTACATGTATTGGGAATTCACTAACAAAGGACGCATTATCGTCGACCCCGTGTACGCACACTAACTCGGCAATGTCTGTTGAATCAAAACGACTTCTCAGATCATCCCTATCTTCTTGTCTAGGACAGAATATCCCAATCACATCACCTTTAAAGGCATCGAGCTGTATTTTTATTTTTTCAAGCATTAAATCGAACTGTGCCCCCCTTGAAGCACACTCGTGCATCTCAGCCGTCGACTTTCCGAACACTGACTGATCATAGTTACAGGTGTCCTCCAATTTCGGAGTTCCTTTAGAGGGTGGCATAAGTCGGTCCGCAGCCTTAGCTATTTCATGCCCCATTCGAAAGTGCTTATCTAAAACATACGCGTCGAGATTTCCTATTTCTGAAATGCTCATACCATTTCTGTGGTAAATGCCTTGTCTGTCATCTCCGCAAATACATACGTTTTCAGATAATTCTAGTAGCGCGCTCAACTCCTCAACCTTAAGGTCTTGCGCCTCATCCACAAAAATAGCGCTATACATATACTCAGATGGACGCTTTTTGCTTGCTTCAAGTATCTGATTCAATGTTTCAGTTCGAGCCTCATCATCGAAATCGGACTCTTTCGACAGAACCCTCTCATTCAAGTGCTCGAGAACATAATCATATGCCCACGAGTGAAATGTTTTTATTTGATGAGACTCGATTAAGCCTCGCGCAACAGCGCCGCTTCTTATAAAGTCAGCTAAAGTTCGTGTGTATGTTATAAAAAGTATTTTACGTTCTCCGCTACCTATAGTGACTTCGGCCCTGAGAAGGAGCATGTTTGTCTTTCCAGAACCCGGTGGACCAGATAAAAAATATCGACCTCCAACTGGGAGCTCAATAAAGTCTCGTTGTGGCTGACCCATTTGTTTTTTTAGTTTCCACCAATTTGTGTTCACTACTTATATGTCCTTATTTTCTGACAGGATGTCAAAGTTTACCAGTCCATGTGTTTGGCTTTCGTCGCCATCCGCAGCGTCAATGAGATCTATAGCTAAAGAGGTAACAGCGGATATCTCGACGCAAACTAAGTTACCTGCCTCTTCAGATCCTGCGCTGTAACTTGTAGAGCAGATTAATTTTCGTGACAACGGTGAAGGGATCTTGCCATCTCGCTTATCAAATAAAAAAGAAGATAGCTCAATATTAACGTTTGCGCTATAAACCCCATCCTGCCATAAAAAGTAAAGCCTGACCAATATCGAGAGTAACTTACCTGTATCAAACATTAAATCTAATACTTGAACGTGCTCTTCAGCACTATTCGACAATTCAAATGGAAGGTCCGTTTGGCATATGGCGATCAAGTTTTCACGAATCTTTGCTGTGAGCTTGTCGCGGAAATTATCTCGCTGAAAAACTAGCTCTCTTGAATGCCTAGTCTCAACGCTAGTATGACGTACCTTAAGCCGATTTCGTAATGTGACCATCGGGTTTTTTTCTTTACCTTCAAAGTCATTCCAGCTAACCACTTCCAGTCTTGCCTGCATGTCTTTAGTTAGACACTTTGTTGCTAAGGATTTGAGCTTTGCCAATCGCCCAGGATTACCATCTACAAAAGTCGGTTGTTTTAACAATACTGCTTTTGCCACCAACCATCTATTTCCCGTTGCCATTTCTGACTGAAAAATTGGTTCTTTCATAATCAAATCATGTAGCACTGCGCCTACCTGATAGAAATTTAGTGCTCTCCAAAGCTCTTCAGAGGGAGCGTCTAACCTGAAAAGGTACTCAGGAGGGCTGTATTGGGCGGTGGCAAGGAATACCCGTAATTCTCCATGATCTGTTTCATCAGCTTCCGGGCCAGGATCAAACTCTCTGACAACACCTAAATCTAATAGCTTCAAACGCTTAAAGTCTTTAGCTACATGAATATTTTCCGGTTTTATATCCCGGTGAACTATATTTAGTGATTCTAAAAAACGCACGGCGTTTATTAATTGCGCGATGAGCGACGATACTGCGTCATCAGGAATGTCTGCGAGAACTTTTTTTAGCTGAGGCCAAGCAATGAACTCCATTTCAACAAATGCAGTCTCATGCTTCAGTTCGATATTATACGTCTGGACTAAGCTTTGACAATGGTGCCCTATCAATCTTTCCTGTAGAGTGAGTCGGTGTCTTTCTTTTGACCCTTCTTCATTGCTTATGAATCTAGGATCGAAGACTTTGAACGCTCGCTGGCCTTCCGGCGTTTCAACGCGATACACGGCTGCGGAACCACCGGCGGCAAGATAGTGAGGGCTGTGGTACCCACTTTTCTCCTCCAATAACATCGCTAAGGAAACTCTGAAGAACGCTTCCAAATTTGGCAGAATGCCTGATCTCAACCGCCGAGACGCCTGATGAAGCAGATGACCTTCGCCGACGCCGAGTACGCTGGCAAACGCAAGCAAACCCGTAAAGAGCGTTTCCTGATCGAGATGGATCAGGTCGTGCCCTGGAAGGGATTGATCAATCTGATCGAGCCTCATTACCCCAAAGGCGACGGTGGCCGTCCGGCCTATCCTTTAATGGCGGTGCTGCGCATACATCTGATGCAAAACTGGTTCGGCTACAGCGATCCGGCGATGGAGGAAGCGTTGTACGAAACGACGATCCTGCGCCAGTTTGCGGGATTGAGTCTGGATCGGATTCCTGATGAAACCACCATTCTCAACTTCCGGCGCTTGTTGGAAAAACACGAACTGGCAGGCGGGATTTTGCAGGTCATCAACGGCTATCTGGGTGATCGTGGTTTGATGCTGCGCCAAGGTACGGTGGTCGATGCGACGATCATTCATGCGCCGAGTTCTACCAAGAACAAGGACGGTAAACGCGATCCCAAAATGCATCAGACGAAGAAGGGAAACCAGTATTTCTTCGGCATGAAAGCGCATATAGGCGTCGATGCCGAGTCGGGTTTAGTCCATAGCCTGGTGGGCACTGCGGCGAATGTGGCGGACGTGACTCAAGTCGATCAGTTGCTGCACGGCGAGGAAACCTATGTCATAGGTGATGCGGGCTACACCGGCGTGGACAAGCGTGCGGAGCATCAGGATCGCCAGATGATATGGTCAATTGCGGCCCGTCCAAGTCGTTACAAAAAGCATGGCAAGACCAGTTTGATCACACGGGTATACCGCAAGATCGAGTTCGCGAAAGCCCAGGTCCGAGCGAAGGTTGAACATCCATTTCGCGTGATCAAGCGCCAGTTTTGTTACACGAAAGTGCGGTTTCGCGGGCTGGCTAAAAACATCGCGCAACAGGCCACACTGTTTGCCCTGTCGAACCTTTGGATGGCGCGAAAACGGCTGCTGGCCACGGGAGAGGTGCGCCCGTAATGCGGAAAAACGCCTTGGAAAGGTGCTGTTCGAGACAAACTCGACGAGTTAAAAACGGAAAACGTCTGATTATTTGATCGGCTGAGTTTTTTGAACCTCAGGCCATGAGAGCATCAAAAATTGATGCCTACTTCAGAGTATCCCTAAGCGTTTACTCAAATCATCAATCGTGTCTTGAGATAAATCTGGCATTCCATGCTCCACTGTCAGTCTGTCAGGCTATGTGGGTAATAGTTACGTCGAGTTCGCCTTTCAGATTTCAACCGCGCAATGCTACGAGCGATGGTTCTGAATATGTATCAGTTCTCCTAAGCTTGTCCATATGAATGCGAAAAAGCATCCTTTTTTGAGGGATAAACCGGTCTGAGAGGCAATGTTTAAGCTGCCTCAGGGCAGGATGTGTTGCTATAGTAAGCCCTGTATGGTCCCGATTCGTCAGAACAACCGTGTTGTTCGCGCGCAGAACAGCTCCATCCAAACCAAAGGCGGCGATGTGCTGATCAATACCCAAGTGCAGGGGAAGTGGTTCTGGGCCTGGGTCCTGAACGGCTATACCACCACCGTTTCTGGTGACGTGATCAAGCTGAAAACCGCTAAGTAAGCGCCGTTCGGTTTCAGAAAGCCCGGTTCGCCGGGCTTTTCTGTTTCCGGTTATCGGCGGATGCGCTGCCGGGCGGTGGTGTAAGAGCAGATACGCATCGTTGCCAGCAGCTAAAAGGTTTAGCATTCAGCCCATCTCCAGATGTGAAGTTTCTGCATGACAGCCTTCCACCTCAAGTCCGATGACCTCGGCGCTGGTCATGCTGTTTCTCAGCCTCGAGCAAGGCGCCCAATTCGCCTCGATGGCGGTGCCCGGCGCACTGGCCGGGCTGGCGGCGATTCAGGCGACTTACCTGTTTTATTTCCTGATCACTCGGCACGTTTCGGCGCTGACGGGATGCGTCCTGGCCTTGGCGGTGTATGGCGCGACGGCCTTTGTGATGAACCTGTTGGGCTTACTGGCGCTGTCGATCATTTGCACGCTGCTGATGGTTGCATTGATCATCGTTGCCACCTCGAAACAGGCACCGCCGGACCTAGCGTCATACGTGGCACTGCCGCGCTGGGTCATTCCGATGCGCATGCTGACGGCCACGCTTCTGCTGCTGGCGATTACCGCAAGCGCTACCTGGCTCGGGCCGGTGGTCAGTGGACTGCTGGCGCCCATCCCGGTGATCGCCTGGCCGCTTGCAGTGTTCGTCCATGTGCAAGGCGGGCGTTATGAACTGGCGGCGATAATCCGCGGCAATGCCATTGGCGCCGTCGGGGTGGTGAGTTTCTACCTGACCCTCAGGTACTCCATATTGCAATGGGGCGTGCTTCTGTCTATCGCGGCTGCCGTTTTGCTGGCTGTCGTGGTGACGGCTGGGTTAGCTCGGTTGTTGGCGAAGCGGTAGGGCTTGTAGTTGCTCCGCCTAAGTCGTGCATGCATCAGTGTGGTATTTCAGAAGCATCCCACTAGGGATTTTCCTGTTCGTGGCCGTCTTGGCTGCTGCATCCGGGCCTTTAGGAGGCGCTGACGCCTGATGAACTCAAAAATAGCTTCCAAGACGATAATCTGCAACGTGCAGCGTCTGCTCCATCGACGCCATTTTTAATGGATTAATATATAATTACTTGCATCCTACCCAACTAAAATATTTAACAAAGAAAGATTTCTTTTTCTTTTCAATGTGCGAGTCTATTGACTTGAGTATTCCGCTAAAAAAAACATGCTCTTCAACACCAAATCTTTCAGGAATGAAGCAAAGGTCATACCATGACAGTATCTCATCAACTGAAAAATCGCCGGACTCTTGGAGCCTTATATAAGTGACTATATCTTTTCTCAGCGAGAGGCTGGAGTAATAAGATTTTTCTGACATCCATTGCTCGATTACCTCTTCGACGGTAAGCTGTCCAGCTCTTTGATCTTCAGGCATATAATCGAGCAATCCATCACTCAACACCTTCATAAAGCTTATCAACTCCATATATCCGCGCATTGCAAAAAACCTCAAGGAATTGGAAAGGCTGTAAGGATGTATCTGGGCATGTGATTAAATTCAACGAATTCTATAATTACCCTCAATTTTGTCATGGTTACGGGAGTGTTTGGCGCTGAACGGTATATGCCCCAACCCACCTCCTGTTGAGCATCGAAATCTAAGACTAGTCGGTTGCTCTTGCGAATAAATTGAGTTTTGGAATACATTAGAATTCTGAGGCGGTTTGCTTTCAATGTTTGGCTAACCGCCCACTCTGCAATATCCATTTTTTCAAACGTAGACATTACAGTCGCCGATCTTACCTTTTTCAGGCGTTGCTGTAATCCGGGAATATCTTTTTGAAAGTGATCCTTTAGTGTATGACCACCCGGATCTTTTCTAGGCACATTTTTTGGCTTTTCACTAACAACAACTGTCATTCTCCCAGCGCGTACCGAGGACACTCGGAATGCGTTATACATAGAAGCAGTAGTCAGGGGAACCACGAACTCAGTAGCTAGACCAATAACCTGACCCGTTTCTCGAGAAGCCCCCAATGCCTCAGCCGCAGTCATCCCTGCTTTAAATGCATAAGAATCGGTTTGCTCTCCTGTAACAATCTGCGTTGACGCGGCTGAAAGTTGGTCAGATGCATGCACGCCCATTGCCACACAACCGACTTTTGAAATCATCGTTGGCTCAGGTAGCGCACATAAGACCCCCGAACCAGCGAGCTCAATAATGCCACCGACGAGTCGAAGGCTGCCAAATATACGGTTAGACATCATCTCCGCGGGCGTAAGGGACTCATGAGAGAGTACCGCCGACATTTGGGCAAAATTGAGGATGACGCGAAAGCTTCCATCATCAGACATAATGCGTTTCCTTACGCAAATGGCTTGTTAGCGGTCCTGTCCCAACCACCAGAAACGATACCCGCACTCCCACCATCAGCACGTCGTTGTTGTGAGTATTCAAATTTGATACGACCGTAATTTAAGGTCACCACTTCGACGGGAAAGCCAGATTGTTCTGCACCTTGCCCACTGACTAATGCAATCAGCACCTCTTCAAGCACTATGTCCAGATACTTGAATTTTTCAGTTCCCGCCCTATGGATTCGGATGGTCACATTTTTGATGTGTGAGCCCCTGCAGCAAAGCTCAAATAGTTTCGGGGTGGCTCTGTCTATATATTTGCTGATCTGAAAATCCCCGAGGGAAACGCCTCCAGCGGTCGCCCCACCACTGGAACTGGCAGTCTGACTGATCGACTGCATTGCGTCGTAGTGATAAGAAAGCAGCTCTATCCAACCTTTGTGTCCATCGTCAAGAGACTCGCCTTCAACACCATCAACTTTCATAAAAGCATCAAAAGACATAATCGTAGCTCCCTGCTTTTCAACATATCAAAAAGAAAATATTAGCCGAATTCTCTCTCAGATTGCCAGCCTAGGGTGTGCTTGGTCTGATTGCACGTTAAGAGCTGTGTACGTACCTAGGCTCTGTACGAAATCATCTGAAACTCATTTGAACCCAGTAAGCGTCGGGAGTCAGTAAAGTCCGCGTCCATCAACGGCAGGAGCCCACGATGGCCAAACGGTACGAACTCCCCGACGCAGCCTGGGATTTGGTTGCAGACATATTCAGTGAACCCCGCCGTAACGGACGCCCACGGTCAGATGATCGGCTGATGCTCAACGGCGTGCTCTGGGGGCTCTGCTCGGGTGCTGCCTGGCGCGACATGCCCGAACGCTTCGGCCCATGGTCAACGGTTTATCAACGCTTTCGTGACTGGCGCAATCGCGGGACGTTCGACCAGATGCTCAAGCGGCTTCACATCAAGCTGAATGAGCAATGGTTAATTGATCTGGAGACCTGGATGATTGACTCCACGGCGGTACGCGCAACCCGGGCCTCTTCTGGTGCTGGGAAAAGAGGGGGCCTGAAGAACCGCAACACCACGCCCTCGGTCGAAGCCGGGGCGGCCTGACGACGAAGATCCATATGCTGTGCGACGCCAATGGCGTACCGCTAAACTTTCTACTGTCAGGTGGGCAAGCCAGCGACATCAGCTATGCGCAACCGCTGCTGGATAACGCTTACATCCCGAGTTTGCGCGGTCGCCCCCGCAAGCGCTGTCGCTGGTTGCTGGCTGATAAGGGCTATGACGCCGAAGCGTTGGTCGCTACTGCGACAGTTACTGGATGCAGCCGGTAATCCCGCTACGCACGATGAAGCGCAAGCCTAAACCGGGATTACCGAGACTCTTTGATCGCCCCAAGTACCGGCAGCGCAGCATCATCGAGCGCATGTTCGGCTGGTTGAAGGAGAACCGTCGCATCGTTACGCGCTTCTACAAACTCGCAAAAAGTTATGCGGCAATGGTCCCACTGGCTTGTACCATGCGGTGTTTGAGACAGTATTTTTCGTACAGAGCCTAGGACTCCGAAGGCAGGGGGCCTGGGTTCGAATCCCGCTTGGTGCACCATATTTTTGGTTCGGATGTGTCCTGGATTTCGGACGCTCTGCGAAATGCCCGAACGCCCGCCTTATGCGGGCTTTGTTGTTTCTGGCTTTTGGTGCTGCACGAGATCGTTATGTGCGCTCCGCAAGTCATCGGCGAGAAGAGTGTTGGCCCAGCAAATGGCCCAAGCGAACATGGAACTGAAAGCGGGCCTCGAGGTACGCATGCTCGCCCCCCCCAACCGATGCCAGCAAAAGCCTCGGTATGTTCGACGCCCTGAACGGTTTAGAAGATGCGGCAGCACTGGCACACCGCTCACCGCTTTTCTCACAACCCCAGGAAAAAGATGTATTTATTTTCATACACAATTCGAAACACTTCATCTCCCTAAATCCGAACCCCTCAGGCAATACAACCGGACATATTGTCGCACCACAAAAAATGGCTTGCGGTTGTGATGAATCGTTTCATCTGGCATAAAAGGTAGGCTTCGGGCTCGAAAATCTAGGAAAACGTAGATTAGTGGGTCGACGATAGCTGCTCCAATGTCTGACCCCGCGCGTCAAATAATCAAGCCAGTCTTGCTCGCTGCCCGAAGCGGATGCCTGTGCTATCCAGTCTGCCTTTCAACCTCATCGAGGCCATTCCTACGGCGCGCCCAAACGTCGTGCAACAAAAAGGACCGGAAAATTGAGCGATCAATCCACTCCGAACACTCCACTCGTTAGATTCTGCGACAAAGTTGGTATTCCCTATCCCATGTTCTGGGGTTTTGTCGGCCTGTTGATCTTCATGATCGGCGATGGCGTAGAACTCGGATACCTCTCGCCCTTCCTCAGTGAACGCGGCATGCCCGGCGATGAAGTCGCCATGATCTTTACCCTCTACGGCGTCACGGTCGGTATTTCATCGTGGCTCGCCGGCGCGCTCTCCAATATCTGGGGCCCGAAACGGGTGATGTTCCTGGGATTGATCATCTGGAGCGTGTTCGAAGTGCTCTTCCTGGTCTACGGCCTGCAGGAATTGAGCTATTCCATGATTCTGCTGACCTATGGTTTGCGCGGTTTCGGTTATCCGCTCTTCGCCTACGGTTTCCTGGTCTGGATCGCGGCTTCAACGCCGTCCCGCAAGATGGGCATGGCCGTTGGCTGGTTCTGGGTGGCTTACGCCGCGGGCCTGCCAATGCTGGGCTCTCTGGTGGCGAGCATCGCTATTCCGCTGATTGGTGCATTGCTGACCTTCTGGCTGTCCTTCGCCCTGGTGGTCATCGGTGGTGTGATTGGTCTGGTCGGGATGCGCGAAGCTCATGGCATGCGCCGACTGGCACCGGAGGGCGAGCGTCCGCTGGTGTCGATGGCCAAGAACATCACCATCATGTGGACCCGTCCCAAAGTGTCGTTGGCCGGTATCGTCCGCGTCATCAACACCTCGTCGATGTTTGGCTTTCTGGTGGTCATGCCAGGGTTCTTCATGCAAACCGTTGGCTTCACCCTGGAAGAGTGGCTGCGCCTGCTGACCATCGTCTTTGTGTTCAACATCATCGGCAACCTGGGCTCCAGCGTCATCAGCACCAAGATCGGTTATCGCAACACGATCCTGTGGTTTGGCGCAGTGGGCAGCACGATCAGCACGCCGCTGTTCTTCTTCATGCCACAGGCGTTTCCGAACGACTTCCTGATCGCCTCGATCTTCGGCGCCTTCTACGGCCTGACCCTGGCGTGCTTCGTGCCGCTGTCGGCGCTCGCCCCTGCTTTGGCACCGAACAACAAAGCGGCCGCCTTGTCGGTGTTGAGCCTGGGTGCAGGCGCGTCGACGTGGGTTGGCCCGGCTGTTGTTGCGATCTTCAATGAAAGTTACGGCATTGAAGGTGTGGTCTGGGCGTTCTCCGGTTTGTACGCACTGAGTGCTGTGCTGACCGTATTCCTGAAAGATCCGGAGCCGGTGCATGACCCGATTCTGATCAAGATCAAGCGTCGGATCAAAGTGTTCGCGCCGCGTCTGGATTATCGTTGGGCTCACGCTGAGGATCCGAAGCAAGGTCAAAGCTGATTCAGAGCCCCAGGCTTTGCAGGAAAGAGCCGCCGCAGAGTGCATATGCACTCTGCGGCGGCTTGGTTTTATTTGCGTGATTCATGCCTGGGCACTCTGTTGAAATCTAGATGTGTTTTGGACAGTGGACTGAAGTGCCCAAAGCCCGCCTTGTGCGGTTTTTTTGTTTTTAGTGCGCTGGAAAAACGGGGCTGAACATGCAGTGGACGCGATCTATTTCAGTGACACGCGCACCCATTTGCAAGGGAGACACCGCCCCCGACTCCGCAGAATGCCGTCAGCGTGAAAGCATCTTGTCGAGCAACTCCAGGCGCTGTTACCTGAACGCACTGGAGTCGAAATCTAGGACTCATCGGCTATAAAACCGTTGTCGCATACAATGCCATTGTATGCGCTGAGGATCAGGTGTTCTGAATGAATAAAGATAGCGTGGACTATGAGCTGCTGAACGACATAGTCAAGTGTATTCAAGAAGTGTTTGAATTCAGCAAGGGTGCATTTGAAACTCTCAGCCTGGCCACTGATATTAACCGTGAGCTGGGCATCGAAGGGGATGATGCCCGAGTTCTTTGAGCGTTTTTCCATAAATATAGATAACTATGATCCCTACAGGTATTTCGTACCTGAGGGATATGATTTTTTTTCCTTCAGGCGAAGCAAGGACAGGCGCGGCAAGATTCCTATAACTTTGGGTATGCTGTATTTGGCTGCTAAAGCAAAAGTCTGGAACACACAGGAATTAGAAGGCGTAGAGTTTAGTCCTGCTCCGCTTTATAACTGCACGTCTGAGATTCCTTTGGAAGGATATAAGATACATGATAAGTAGAGCCCCCCATACGCTCCCGATGACTGCTCCTAGCCCTTTGTTATCCCTCACCCCAACAACCCAGCACCCCCAACCATCTTCACCCCCCACTCCACCCGCTCCGGAATACCCTGAATCAACACCCCCCGATCCTCCCCCAGCAGCGCTCTAAGCTGATGGGGAGCGAACACCAGATCAATGAATTGACGGGCCAGTGCGTCAGGGTCGGTGGGTTGGTCCGGGCCTGCCAATATCGCCGAACGTACTCTGATGAAACCGCCTTCCCATCCGATGCGGTTGACCTCAGCCGCCAGCAGCGGGGTGCGGTTAGAGGTGGCGATCACCAGGCGCATCATGGCCAGGGTATCGGCTTGCAGCGCATGTTCGAGGATGCCGTGGCCCACGTGCCGCAGACGGCCTTCGAGGGGGAGCGCGGGAGTTGTTTCGGCGGGCACCAGCAAGGTGGCTACGTGGCGTCGTACCACGGCTTCGAACAGCGCTTCTTTGTTGGCGTAGCGGGCATAGAGGGTGGCTTTGCTGGCACCGGCGGCGCGGGCGATGTCTTCGCATGAGGTGCCTTCGAAACCACAGGCCAGAAAGCGCTGCAGCGCGGCATCCAGCAATCGACGCTCCGCCTCGCCCGCCTGGTCTTGCCTGGGCCTGCCGCCTTTGGATTTGGTCTTGATCGCTGTCATGGCCGGCAAATTACAGCCCGCTTGTTTGTTCGTCAACTAAACGGTAACGTTCAGTTAAATGGAAGCAGGTGAACGCCGTTTCTACCTATTCATAACGACCAAGGAAGCGCTTTGTGAATGACGCGACTGCTTTACCCATTGTGGTTGCTGGCGCTACGGGAGATTTGGGCCAACGCGTCGTGCGCGCCTTGGCAGAGCGCAGTGCCCATGTGATAGCGCTGGTTAGACCGGGCACTGAACCGGCCAGGCTGAACGGCCTGCGCAACAGCACCACGACGATCACGCCTGTTTCACTGGATGACGCTCAGGGCCTGCGCCGCGCCATTGCTGGATCGGGTTGTGTGGTGTCTACGCTCAACGGCCTGGAAGAGGTGATCATCGGGCAGCAGGGCAGGCTGTTGGAGGCTGCGGTGGCGGCTGGCATACCCAGGTTCATTCCCTCGGATTATTCGCTCGACTACACCCTTACCCGGCCTGGCGATAACCGCAACCTGGACCTTCGCCGACGCTTCCTCACCCAGCTCGATGCGGCCGACATCAGCGTGACCTCGATCCTCAACGGTGGCTTTCTGGAGCTGCTCGAAGGCGATGCGCCGATCGTGCTGCCCGGACGCCGGGTGCTGCATTTCGGTGATGCACAACAGTCTCTGGACTTCACGGCCAAGGACGACGTAGCCGCCTTCACCGCCGATGCCGCGCTGGATCCCCACACGCCGCGCTTTCTGCGCATTGCCGGTAACAGCCTGTCGCCCGCGCAGATCGCCAGCCTCCTCACCGAGCTGACCGGGCAGCGCTACCGCACCCTGCGCCCCGGCAATATCGGCACGCTGTCCACCCTCATCGGCGTGGTGCGTGCGCTCACGCCTGCCAGCGACAAGCCGTTTCCGGCCTGGCAAGGCATGCAATACCTGCGCGACATGATGAGCGGGCGCGGCAAGCTGCTCAATCTGGATAACGACCGCTATGGTCAACGTGAATGGGCGTCCGTGCGTGACACGCTGGCCCGTACCCATGTGCAAGGGAGCAAACAGTGACCTACCTTATCGAACCTTTTCCCCTTCAAGTCCCCCATTCGCAACTCGACGATCTTGCCCAGCGTCTGGCGCAAACCCGCTGGCTTGACCCCGAGACTGTGTCCGACAACAGCCAGGGGCCACGGCTCGAGCGTCTGCGCGCGCTGGTCGAGCGCTGGCGTAATGGCTATGACTGGCGGGCCACCGAAGCCCAGCTCAATCAGTGGAACAGCAGCCGGGTCGAGATCGACGGCCTTGGTATTCACTTTCTGCACATCCGCTCACCTCACCCTGACGCCTTGCCCTTGCTGATGACCCACGGTTGGCCGGGCTCCATTCTTGAGTTCAGGAAGATGATCGGGCCACTCACCGACCCTGTCGCCCACGGTGGCGAGGCCAGCGATGCGTTCCATCTGGTGATCCCGGCGCTACCGGGCTTTGGTTTCAGTGATAAGCCGCGCTCTACAGGCTGGGGCGTGGGCAAAACGGCGGCGGCCTGGGCACAGTTGATGGACCGTTTGGGCTATGGCCAGCGCTGGGCCGCTCAGGGTGGGGATTGGGGCGCGGCCGTGACCACCGCCCTTGGGCACATGCGCCCGCCTGGCCTGATCGGCATTCACCTGAACATGGTGATGTACCAAGCCACCGAGGCGGAAATCGCCCAGGCCACCCCTGAAGAGCAGCGCATGTTGGCCGATGCGCAGCGCTACGACCGAGAGCTTTCCGGCTACATGAAAGTGCACAGCACCCGGCCGCAGTCAGTAGGCTTCGCCCTGTCGGATTCGCCCGTTGGCCTGGCGGCATGGGTGTATGCGCTGTTTCAGGATGCCTCCGACAGCGGCGGCGAGCCTGAGCGGGTAATCGAGCTCGATGCGCTGATCGACGACATCATGCTGTACTGGCTGCCCAATGCCGGGCCCAGCTCGATCCGTTTCTATTGGGAAGGGATGCGCGAAATGCACAAGCAAGGCCCGGCCCCCGCGATGCCTGTCCCTGCGGGCGTGAGCATGTTCCCGGGCGAGCTGCTGCGCTTGTCACGGCGCTGGGCGCAGGCGCGCTTCGACGATCTGCGGTTCTTCGCGGAAGCCGAGCACGGCGGCCACTTCGCAGCCATGGAAAACCCGGCAACGCTCACCGAGCATGTGCGTGAGACCTTCCGCCTGCTGCGTTAATACTTTTGCAGGCGTACCGAACATCTCGGAGGTGCAGCGCTCCGCTACAACTGGAAAACAGCCACTCTCGGAGTTGGCGGATGCTCGGTCATGAGCGCGCTGTGAGGCGATTTCAAAAAAATACCTAAAGCACGCGCCCTGCGAGTAAAGTACCGCCGCCCGAGATTTGGATCCGGGCGTTTTCCATGGAGTTTTATCGTGAAGTCAGTGAGTAAAGTTGTCGCCGCAGCAGTATGTGGCCTGGTTCTGGCGGGTTGCACCGGCACCCCTATGAAAACTCCGCACTATGACAGCAGCCAATACACGGTCGTCGGTCACAGTGAAGCAAGCGCCACCGGCCTGATGCTGTTCGGTCTGATCCCGATTCGTCAGAACGACCGTTTTGTTCGTGCGCAGAACAGCGCCATTCAGGCCAAGGGTGGCGATGCGCTGATCAATACCCAAGTGCAGGAAAAGTGGTTCTGGGCCTGGGTCCTGAACGGCTACACCACCACCGTTTCTGGTGATGTGATCAAGCTGAAAACCGCTAAATAAGCACTGCCCGTTTTCAGAAAAGCCCGGTTCGCCGGGCTTTTCTGTTTCTGGCTGTCGGGTGATGGAGTAAGCGCTGACATGCATCGTTACCAACCGCCAAAAGGTTTAGCATTCAGCCCACTTTCGGATGTGAAGTTTTCTGCATGACGGCCTTCTACCTCAAGTTACTCATCACCCCCGCGCTCATGCTGGCTATTTCATTGGCGGCCAGGCGTTGGGGTACCGGCGTGGCAGGGCTGCTTTCCGGCCTGCCGATGACCTCGGCGCTGGTCATGCTGTTTCTCAGCCTCGAGCAAGGCACCCAATTTGCCTCGATGGCGGTGCCCGGCGCGCTGGCCGGGCTGGCGGCGATTCAGGCGACTTACCTGTTTTATTTCCTGATCACTCGACGCGTTTCAGCGCTGACGGGATGCGTCCTGGCTCTGGCGGTGTATGGCGCGACGGCCTTTCTGATGAACCTGTCGGGCTTACTGGCGCTGTCGATCATTTTTACGCTGCTGATGGTTGCATTGATCATCGTTGCCACCTCGAAACAGACACCGCCGGACGTAGCGTCATACGTGGCACTGCCGCGCTGGGTCATTCCGATGCGCATGCTGACGGCCACGCTTCTGCTGCTGGCGATTACCGCAAGCGCCACCTGGCTCGGGCCGGTGGTCAGTGGACTGCTGGCGCCCATCCCGGTGATCGCCTGGCCGCTTGCAGTGTTCGTCCATGTTCAAGGCGGGCGTTATGAACTGGCAGCGATAATCCGCGGCAATGCCATTGGCGCCGTCGGTGTGGTGAGTTTCTACCTGACCCTCCGGTACTCCATATTGCAATGGGGCGCGCTTCTGTCTATCGCGGCTGCCGTTTTGCTGGCTGTCGTGGTGACGGCTGGGTTGGCGCGGTTGTTGGCGAGGTGGTAGGGCTATAGTTGCTCCACTGAATTCGTGCATGCATCAGTGTGGTGTTTCAGAAGCACCACACCAGGCTCCTTACGATAAGTGGCTGCCTGCGTTAAAAACAGACTCGCGTGCGAGCCTGATCGGAATGCTCCTTTACAGCGCGTAGAGTCGAACGTGACTCCGACCCTGTTACTGACGCCACGCTTACGGGGTGTTATAGGAAGCACATTACCGGTCAGCTAACGGGTCGCTCCTGAGTGAGCAAGGCCAGGCCCAGTACGATAAACGTGGTCCCGCTTATTCGATTAATGATTCGCTGGGACTTCGTGGACATGAGGCCTCCTGCAATTGCTCCGAGCCGATGTACTCCAAGCATCAAAGCGATGTCCCATGTGACCTGTAGAGCAACGAAGGTGGCCCCAAGAATCAGCAATTGGGCTTCCATGTGACCGAGCTCCGGATCAGCGAACTGAGGAACGAGCGAAACGTAAAACAGGATAGCCTTTGGATTCGCGGTTTCGACTATGAACCCTTGTAAAAGCGGTGTTGCTGACGTTTCTATTTTGCACGCGTGTTTGGGCTCGGGGCGGGTAAGGAATGTGCGAATCCCCAGCGCGACAAGGTATGTACACCCGATAAACTTCAGAGCAACGAATGCGGTCGGATAGGCTGCAAAGAGCTGGGCTACTCCGAACGCGAGCGCCATGGTGATGGTAAGCCCACCGAGCGCCATGCCAAGTGCGTTGCGCAAGATCACTTGTCGGGAGCTGCGCATTCCGACGGCGATTGCATAAGCAAAACTTGGCCCTGGAACGACAAGAACGATGAGGCTCGTGAGGATAAACGAAAGATACAGATGTACATTCATTGAGTAAGTTTTCGATGCGTCGACGGTTCGGCCCGCAGGATGCGGGCCGTATTTGCTTTTTTACTCAGGCATCGGCGTAGCGTTCGATGCCTTGGCGAAGCAGGTCGAGGGCGTTGTGGGTGACCGATTCCGGGTAGCCGGTGGGGATACGGATGTGCGCACCTTGGGCACCTGAATAATTGCTCGCCGTGGCCAGCACCAAGCCGTACTCGCCCAGCATTTGATCGGCGAAACCCTCGATGTCGTGTACTGGCAGGTTGACGAACACCTGGGTGCCCGCTGGCGGCAGCGATGCATACTTCGACAGGTGGCGGCCGAGGAACTCCCGGACAATGGCCCGGCTGTTGACCACTTGTTGGTGTAGTGGCGCGTTTCCCATCGAGATCAAGGACGCGGCCTTGGTTTGCGCAGGCGAGCAGACGGCGACACATTCAATCTCCAGCATCCCCGCCATTGCCTCGACATTGTCCGGCGAGGAGGTTACCCAGCCGATCCGCAAACCAGGCGAGCCATAGTTCTTCGACACTGAATTAACGGTGTAGAGTGACGAAAGATCGCTTGTGCAGGCGAATGGTGAGCGTATCTTCTGGTCGTCGAAGATGAAGGAGTCGTACACCATATCCAGCACCAGCGAGATGCCGCGCTCGGCCAGACTCGGCACCAGCTCCTCCATAAAGGCGTCTGAGTAAATCCCACCCAATGGATTATGTGGAAAGTTGAGGTACACCAGGTTGGTGTCTGCGCGGCATACAGCCAGGACCTCTTCGACGGTAGGGAAGGCAGCCCTCATCCGGTAGTAGATCAGGTCGTAGCCGGTGGCTTCCAGCAGGGCGGGGACGGCGCCGAATACCGGAGCCAGGCACACCGCTGAGCCAGCCTCGGCGCTACGGCGCTTGATCTGCCGAAACACGAGTGACAAGCCGTGCATTCCGCCATTGGTGACGAGGAAATTCTCGCCTGACAAATCGAGCCCGTACAGCGCGTTATCGCGGTCGCAGAGGGTATTGATCAAGGGTGGGGCGCCATTGCAGTCAGCGTATTGAAAGATGTCGTTGCTGGCGGCAAACGGAGTCGGTGACGCTGCACCTGGCCACACCGGAACATTCTCCACGAAGTAGCAAGCCGAATCTCGCAGCTCCGAACGAGCGTATTTCAGGCGCTGCTGAAGCATACTCAGGCAACTATCGGGTCGCACGATTTGGTGGCGTTTGTTGTATGCCAAGGTCATGCCCTCCGCAGCAGATAGCCGATTTCCAGACCGGTCGAGTCAACCTGGTCAGACGTCGTCTCGCGGGTGAACAGGGACAAGCCAGCCTCGGCGAAAATATCCAGCCAATCAGCGTCCTGCACCAACAATTGATTGGTGAAGCAATGCAACAGATAGTAAGGGTTGTAATAAGCGAGCGCTAAGCCGTGGCGCATTGCGCCGGCATTGTCGAATTGGTTGTCGACTTCGATAATGATCAGGTTGATTGCGGGGAAACGGTGGACAATCTTTTTCAGGAAGTTGATCACTGCCGGTCGACCGGCCTGGCCAAGGATCTCATGCAGCACAAAACCCAGCACGATGAAATCGGGCTCGAAGTTAAAGTCCGAATCCAGGAATTCGACTGCCCCGCTGTGGCTGATGTGAACCCGATGCGACAGACCTTCTTTTTCGATCAGGTCTACAGCCTCCTCGAAGCCTCCGCGGTCCGGTTCGGCGCCCCAAGCCTGTATCTGCGGAAGGGCCTTGCAGAATTCGGCGAGGTATCGCCCGTTTCCGCAACCCAGGTCCAGCAGTTTTGTGCATGTACCGGGAGCTTTGGCCATCAAAGACCTGGTCAAGGGGATCGCGTCGAAGTGGCTGATACCACAGCTACCTACGCCGACCTTGGTTGCGTCGCGGGTGGCCCAGCCAGCGCCCTCCTGAAGGCGTTCGCCCATTTGTAGAAAAGTGGTGGCATAGCCGCCGACCAGCATCACATACCAGCCTTCGAAAGGTGCCAGCGCGTGCCCTTCTTTTGATAATGAGAAACCGTCTATTGTTTCCAGAAGAATCCCTTCGTTCTTCAGGTACCTGAATAAACCAAGTAGTTTCTCTTTATCCATCCCGAGCTCATGACAGGCCACATCCAGCGAGGCAACCGGGTGTTTAATCAGCAAGGAAAATAATTTTGTATCGAACAGGTGATAAATTGATATAGCCAGAACGAACTGCCGGATCGGTTCGATGCCCTTAATTAGGGTTGTCTCAAAGCCAGTGTTTTCGCGTTGGATAGCGTCAAGCAGAGTCATTGTTTGCAATGTCCATGGGGTGATTGATTAATCCGTTAATGTTTGTATCTTTGCACAAAATAAAAAAGAGTGTGAATAATTTTCTCAAAAAAATTCTGCTCTCCATCCTTGACGTTGCTGGCTTTTGTACGATAAGTATTGCTGCATGCAGCGTAGGCTGCAGGCCAGCGTGGCCATGGCGGCAAAGCTTCCAGCCAGTTTTTCGTAGTGAGTGCCGATGCCCTCAGGCATCTGTTCAATGATGTTTCGTTGTCGATACTTTGGCCGATCAAATAGCCGAAGCACGCCAGGTTTGCGGTTGTGCGCAATGGCGCGTAACGGTATCACAGGCGTCATTCGGTGACGGTCGAAGTAGTGACGTAAAGGCTCAGTATCATGACCCTTGTCAATCCGTAATCAGCGATCATGTTCATGTCGTCGTCCCTGTTTTCCGGGCCAAGTGGCAGCGCCTATATACCCAGGACTGCTTATTTCTCTCTCAGTTGATTTTTTTATACTGTGAAAGATTGAGCATATATCTCGGGATACAGTTATGAATTTTCTAGAGTGGCTTATGGCCGACGCAGCAGCATAAAACCCTTTTCGTTGAACGCCCTATTGGTAAGCAACGGTCCACCTGAACATAATGTCTTGCCGCGAAGTCAAAAAATCACTTCAGCCATGCTTCTCAAGGTGCCTTATGAGTTTGATACCCGAACTGAACAGCGACGCTAGCGTGCTGATATGCGGAGCCAGCCGAGGTATCGGCCTGGCACTGTGCGCGGCGTTGCTTGCTCGCGATGATGTGGCTCAGGTATGGGCGGTGGCGCGAAAAGCCAGCACCTCCACAGAACTGGCAACGCTTGCAGAGCGATATGGCCAACGCATCAAACGCGTCGACTGCGACGCGCGCAATGAACAATCCCTCGAAGCACTCGTGAGCGAGACGCTTGATGGATGCGATCATCTGCACCTGGTCATCAGTACGCTAGGCATTCTTCATCAGGACGGCGCAAAAGCAGAAAAGGGTCTGGCACAACTGACACTTGCGAGCCTGCAAGCGAGTTTCGCGACCAACACCTTTGCACCGATCCTGCTGCTCAAACACCTACTCCCACTACTGCGCAAACAACCTTCTACCTTCGCTGCGCTCTCCGCGCGGGTTGGCTCTATTGGCGATAACCGCTTGGGTGGCTGGTACAGCTACAGAGCCAGCAAAGCAGCGCTAAACCAGTTGCTGCACACGGCCAGTATCGAATTGAAACGCCTTAACCCGGCCTCTACTGTCCTGGCAATCCACCCTGGCACGACCGATACGGAGCTGTCTCAGCCATTTCAGGCGAACGTACCCGAAGGCCAACTGTTCGAACCGGCTTTCTCGGCGGAGCGCATCATTGAGGTGGTAGGCGCGCATGGCCCGACCGACAGCGGGACCTTTTGGGCTTGGGACGACAAGCCTATTGTCTGGTGACTTGTTTCACTGGTGAGGATGAGATTGCTGTAAGCCTGGGTCGGTCTGTCTGGCGGGCTGCTTCCGGCCAGAAGCAGCCTGTCACTTTTCAAGTCCTCCTCGCCCTGCTTTCTGAACAACTGCCACAATCACAGCCATCAGCTCCTTTTTGGCGTCATCCGAAGAAATTTCTTCACGCGCTGCGGCGGCCGATAGTGATTCAGCACACCCTACAATTGCGTGCAGACTCGACAAACCCAGTTCCCCTGCTTTCAGGAATGGCGAAAACCACGTTCGGCACTTGATAAGGAACTTAGCCTCATATTCGCGTTTGATTTTCTCAAGCTCTGGTGTGCTGGATAGCACAGCAATAACACCCGCTATTTCATGGCCTTGAAGCAATACGCAGTCAACATAGGATGATGCTACGACGCTCGCTACGCCGTCGAGCGTGGCTTCACTGGCGGCTATCGCAATGTCCATGCGGGCTGTCTGGCGCTGATCAAAATCTTCGTACAAGGCCGCAAACAGTGCGGCTCTGGTAGGAAAATGGTCGTACACAACTGGCTTCGTAACCCCGGCTTGCTCGGCAAGTCGACCCAAGGTGAGCGCATCGGACCCCCTTTCCCCTACCAATCTCCACGCGACATCGAGCAACTGACGGAGGCGATCCTCTCTGATCATCCGCTGCCTTCTGGTGGGGTCTGCCTGATTTCGGTTAGACGTTGACATCTCTATATACCATTAGTAGATTGCGAGCATTACTTACCAAAAGTATATAGTCGGCAACCGCCCGCCTCAAGGCAACGGAAGGAATCGTAATGCACGTCCTCATCGTCACCGCTCATCCAGAGTCACAGTCGCTCACCCATTCTATCGCTGCGAGGGTGGCCAAAGGTATCGTACTAGGTGATTCTGCCTCAGTCGTAGAGGTCGCCAACCTCGCGCAAGAAGCATTCAATCCTTGCTTCACTGAGGCTGACCTGCAGGTACATCGCCACAAAGCCTCTCCCCCACTTGATGTTCAGCGAGAGCAAGCGCGTATAGAACGTGCCGATACCCTCATCCTGGTTTACCCAATTTACTGGTGGTCCATGCCTGCACTTCTCAAGGGTTGGATTGACCGAGTGTTCTCCAATGGTTGGGCCTTTGATTTCGATCCAGAGGGCTCTCTTACAAAGAAGCTCGGAAAGTTGTCAGTACATTTGATAGGCATAGGCGGCGCTGATCCGTTGACCTACGAACGCCACGGCTACGGCACTGCTATGAAAACGCAGATGGACCAAGGCATCTTTGGTTATTGTGGGGCTGAAGTGCATATTTCGAAGCTATTGCTGAATAGCGAAAACTCAGGTGCCGTTCATGCTCTGGAAATGGCCGAACAGTTGGGACGCATTATCAGCAGCGAAGCCTCACCTTCAACGGCAGATACTGAAAGTCTCTAATATCGAGAACATGCCGGTCCCAACCTCAAATAGCGCTACTTTGATGTCCGCTTCGGACCGAGAGCAATCCTTCGCCAGTGTTAGCTTTCGCCCCATTACAACCGCTCGCCGATGATTATCATTTGACCCCACACCCAGGTGGTCAGGCACATGGCTTCGAGTCTCGACGAGGCCTGACGGGGTCGGTACGCACTGGCGATACGCCAAGATCAAGACGTACGCCGAGTGTAAAAATTAAAGTCTGGGCTACCCGCAACCCGGCTACCCAATCAGATGCGTTTGAAGGCGATGGCACTGCATAGGACATAGACTCTCTCTAAAAGCTGTTGCACACGCCTTACGACGGAGGCTTCATTTATGGACAATAAACTGACATCCAGGATCGCGATCATTACAGGTGCGGCTCAAGGGATCGGCGCCGCGATTGCGCGACGGTTTTTACAGGAAGGCTGCTTTGTTTACGTCACTGATATAAACGACGTGCTCGGAAGAGAGACAGCAAGAGCATTGGGAGATCGTGCCTGTTATCTGCATCTTGATGTGCGCTGCGAAGAAGATTGGCAGCGAGTGACAGCGCATGTCGTAAAAGCGCACGGCCGCCTCGATGTACTGGTCAACAACGCGGGCATTACCGGGTTTGAGCAGGGCGCTGTCCAGCACGACCCAGAGCATGCGCGTCTGGAGGACTGGCAAGCCGTACATCACACCAATCTCGATGGTGTGTTTCTCGGGTGCAAGTACGCTATACGAGCCATGCGCCATACGGAAACGGGTTCCATTATCAATATTTCTTCACGCTCCGGGCTGGTCGGTATCCCTGGCGCTGCTGCGTACGCGTCGTCCAAGGCCGCCGTTCGCAATCACACCAAGACGGTGGCGCTTTACTGCGCCGAGCAAGGATTGAAAGTTCGATGCAACTCGATCCATCCGGCCGCCATCCTCACCCCTATATGGGAGCCCATGTTGGGTGCTGATGCAGGTCGTGAAGAGCGAATGGCTGCACTTGTTCGAGACACTCCACTCAGAAGATTTGGTATGCCTGAAGAAGTGGCGGCTGTGGCCCTGTTATTGGCCACCGATGAGGCTACGTACATTACCGGCAGCGAGTTCAACATTGATGGAGGTCTGTTGGCGGGTTCGGCAGCGACGCCAGTGGTATTGGATGACAGCGAAACCTGAAAACTGCCCGCACGAATAGCTGCAATGGGTCGAAAGCTGTCTTTGGTGACGGGCAGCTCTAGACCCAAGATAGCCCTCCGCTTGGAGCCGCTAAGGCTAAACAGCCGCCGCATAACGATGTGCATCAACCCCGCCGCTTATAACCCCTTCGTCGGATAAGGCCCACTGCTATCAACGAGACGGCATTACTGGCGTCATACCACACTCTCAGTGGATCAACAGCAGGTAAGGAGCACGGCATGACCCAGGCAGTCGACATCAAGGACGCCACCAATCCTACGGCGCTTGCGGACTTGCAAGTCGCGAGGGCCACTAGCCAGGCCAGCAGCAACCCGGTCGAACTCATCGTGCAGGGCACTCCAGGCAACGACTCCCTACGCGGTGGGTGTTCGCAGGTTGCACGACACGGATCGCAGTGGCTGGTGGCTGCTGGTACCGATTGCCAACCTCGTGTTTCTGATTCAGGAAGGTCATCCAGGACCTAACCGTTTTGGGCCAGATCCTAAATAAAGACGGTGTGAAGATGTGGTCGTCTGGCCACATCTTCACAGGCTTTTCGCTGCCGCGCAGCCCATAGACGGAGTCACTTTTATATGGACACCTCTGACGGAACGTTACAAGGCACATGTCATTGCGGCGCTGTACGATTTCAAGTTCGACTTACTGACGGATTCAAGACCGTCCGGCGCTGCAACTGCTCCTATTGCCGGATGCGCGGTGCGATCGCGGTTTCAGCAGCCCTGGAGGATATAGAGATCACTTCCGGCGAGGCGCTGCTCAAGCTCTATCAGTTCAACACCCTGCAAGCGAAGCATTATTTCTGCTCACAATGCGGGATATATACACATCATCAACGACGCTCCAACCCGGCTCAGTACGGAGTTAACGTGGCCTGCCTTGAAGGAATCAGTCCATTTGATTTTGAACTGGTTCCAGTCAACGAGGGGCGAATTCATCCTGCGGATAAAGCTGCTGGAAGCGGGTCGGACATCGCTGGATACCTACGCTACATCCCTACTACTACTTCCTGAGATGAGGTAAATCGCTCGAGCGATCTCAGTGACCGCGCTGATCGAACGCTACTGACGCGCGCCCGGAAAATCGCATTTTCTGAAAATAACCGGAAGCCCCGGGGAATCTGGCTTATCGTGTTACTACAGCGTATTGGAAGCCACTGCGCCGCTACGGAAAATAGGCTGAACTTGTAACGGGCACGATCTCTCTCAATAACTACGCACACCTGTTTATAAGGAAAATACCATGTCCAAACTCGCAGAATACCGTCAGCTGGAAAAGCATCTCGCCGAGCAACTCCAGGCACTGGAGACGATGAAAGGCGACCAGGGGCTCAAGAAGGAAATCGAGTTCGAAACCAAGCTGCGCAAGCTGCTTGAGCACTATGGCTTCAGCCTGAAGCACATCATCAATCTGCTGGACCCACAGACTTCGTCCCGTGGGCAGACCGTCGAGAAACCAGCGGGCAAACGCAAACCGCGCGAACTCAAGGTTTATAAGAATCCGAAAACCGGTGAAGTAATCGAGACCAAGGGTGGGAATCACAAGATTCTGAAGGAGTGGAAGGCGGAGCATGGTTCCGATGTTGTCGAGGGTTGGCTGAAGAAGTAAAGCCTTGCCTGTCGATTGATTCAGGGCGTCGACTCTTCACCGTTGGCGCTGTTGAACAGCCGACGCCGGGAACGATCCGCGGCGGCTGTTCGTCTGACCTGTATCGACTCACTGAAAAGGTACAGCGCAATGGACAAGACGATCACCGTGGACCAACTGGCTTCCACCGACCTTAGATCAGTCAACGAAATATGGCTCGGCGGTACTCATACCGAGCGATGTCTGTGGCGTGGCAAACAAGTCCCTACCCACGACATGCTCAGCGAGGGAACCCACGATCAGAACGCCCGGCGCCTGTGCCTGCAACTGGTCGACCCCGACGATAAGGCTGCATTAGCCAGCGTCGAGGCGCTCGTTCGTGACAGGCTGGAAAGGATGGGAAGCAAGGGCGAGTTTTATCCGGCTGAGAATGTGGACACTCACCAGTAATCATTCTGATTACACGCGATTCTGTAGGCCTTGGGCTGTCTTGCCGGACTGTAGCTTTGTGACGCAGAGCGTCACGAACTGCATGCCAACGCGGAGCATTGGCACGATGGTCATTTCAAAATCTCACTCAAGCCCCTACCGCGGAGCCTGTCAAAAAACGCGTCCGCAGTCTCGCCCACACTTCCCCAACCGGCATAAAACACACCGAAATCAACCTCAACAATCCAGGCATATTCCTGCGGACCGGCGTAACAGGCTCACTCGCATCATGAACGGCAAGCAAATACCGATAAACTCGACGGCTGCTCATGGGCAGCAGCCCGATCTGCTCGAGTACCGAAGGGCCGATCTCGCGGACCATGCCGGTGATCATGATCCAGAGCAATATGATTTCGGTGCACAGGAAAGTGGCGATCACGATATTGGCACCTAACGTTCGCCAGTCTTGCAAGGCATCGAAGATGGCATCGATGCTGCTGCCCAAGGTCACCATTGTTGTAACGATCGCGGCGATGGTGAAGAGTATTGTGATGAGTCTGCCAGGGTCAGGTAGCCTGAAAAATGCAGCGATGCGTGGCCCCATCGTATCGTTGCTCGCCAGTCGCTTGAGTTCCTGGCGCTCTTCCCACAGATGTCTAAGCTCCCTCGCTTTATCGACAAGCTCGCCGGGTCCGCAGTTATAGCATGTACATAGCCAGTCCTGTTTCAGCTTTAACCGTTCGGAGGGCGTCGTAATCGAAGCGGCGCCCATCTGCTCTGCTCTGATACGCGCGTACACCTCTCTCAGATGCACTGTGCATATCAGGGAAATCAGCAGGACCGGCAGCAAAGCGGGAACGTAGTCAGTCAGGGTAGGCGCAGGAAAAAATATCAAGGCCCCTGAAAATGCCAATATCCATGCGATCATCCAGATCAGACAGATACGAGCATCACGCCGACGCCAAGCTTCTTTGAAAGGCGCACGCTCAAATCGCTGAAAGTGTTCTTCTACATCCTTACGCAACTGGTGGATGCTCATCGTTTGCTTCCCTTGCATGGCAAACGCACGATTTTAGGTCGCCTGTTCGGTGACGTAATTAAACAAATTGTAAAAACGCAGTGTGGCTACGCGCACGCTTTCACACTTACCCAGGCAGTCAGGCCAGACCCCAACCTGACCCCGGGCACCACGCTCATTCCTTAATTGGTGAAACTCGCTTTAAGACGCTGACCAGCATACTGCCGGGCTTCCTGGGCCTCCTCCACCACGGCAGCGGTGCCGAAAAACTTGTGGGTCACGTCGGTAGGCCTTGTGCTCTCCGATAGTTTCGGCAATCAGGCGCAAAGTAATGCTTGATTCGGGAGTAGCGTGATAACGAGCCACCCGGCTGAAGTTTCTCCAAAACCATCAGTCTTTTCTGCTACCAGGCCACCCACCGCCCGAAAGATCGAACCGCCATCCCACCATGCACTCGAAAGTGTGTGACCTCAAAAACCAACCCTTTCACGCCATCTGGCAACGCCGTATTTGAAGCCCCGGTACAGCCTCGCTTCATTGATGAGGCCGCATTCCCGATACCGCCGAACAGGTGTCGACCACAACGCTCCGGACCTCGCCAGATGGTCAATCCGCATTCAAAAAGAGTAACCCTATGAGACCCCAGACCTCCTTCATTTTCGACCTGGACGGCACGCTGACCGACAGTGTTTATCAAAACGTCGCCGCCTGGAAAGAAGCGCTGGATGCAGAAGACATCCCGCTTGCGATGTGGCGTATTCACCGCAAGATCGGCATGAGCGGCGGGCTGATGTTGAAATCACTGTCGCGTGAAACCGGCGTGAACATCAGCGAAGCACAAGCCGAACGGCTCAGCGAGAAACATGCTCAGGCTTACGAGCGGCTGCAAGGGCAGATCATCGCATTGCCCGGCGCTGTCGAGTTGCTGGAGACGCTCGACAAGGAAAACCTCAAGTGGTGCATCGCCACCAGTGGCGGGATCGATACGGCGACGATCAACCTGAAGGCGCTGAAACTGGACATCGCCACGATCAACATCGTTACGCGCGATGACGTGAGCTACGGCAAGCCCGATCCGGATCTGTTCCTGGCAGCCGCAAAGAAGATAAACGCACCGATCGACGAGTGCCTGGTGATCGGTGATGCGATCTGGGACATGCTGGCGGCGCGTCGCTGCAAGGCAACCGGCGTTGGCCTGCTGTCGGGCGGCTATGACATCGGCGAGCTTGAGCGTGCTGGCGCGTTGAGGGTGTATGAGGACCCGCTGGATCTGCTGAATCATCTGGACGAGATCGCTTCTCGGCCTTGAATCTACGGATTCATCGTTTCCAATCCAAGTGAGCAGCTCAACGTACCTGCAGGAACACGTTTGAGCTGTTGCATCACCTCAGTGCGACGGTTGTACTTCCTCAGCCCGGCAGAGTGCCGCCGCCCTCATCCGAGACGCTGTCGGCGTCGTCCACTTCCGGCTCACCTTCATCGTAAGTCTCGTCGTGTTCCGTACGCTTCTTCAACTCGTCGCCTTTTTTCGGGCCGACGCCGGGTCTGTTCGCGTTCATGGCGAGGACCGGGTCTGCTTCGCGGTCGTACTGGCCGAGTTGCGGGCTGGCGGGGTCTTCTTTGGGCACGCTGTCTGTGAGTATGTGATCGGTTGTCATGTCAGCCACCTTTTTCGTCTGCCAAATAATGTGGACGTGGCATTGGGCCGAGGGTTCGATTCAATCGATGAGCGTGGCTGCGCTCAGCCGCCAAACGATGCGTATTGCAAGGGCAGACCGGTGGTGAATTTGATCTGTTCCATGGCGAAGCTGGAGCTCACGTCGCTGATGCCGGGGATGCTGATCAGTTGCTTGTACACCGCGTCGTACCCTGCAATGTCGGCTACGACGATGCGCAGCATGTAGTCGGTGTCACCTGCCATGCGGTAGCACTCGACCACTTCAGGCAGCTCGCCGACAGCAGCGTGAAACTGTTCGAGCCAGGCGGCGTTGTGCTGGTTGGTGCGGATGGCGGCGAAGACGCTGACTGACACGTTCAGCCGTTGCGGATTGAGCAACGCGACCCGGCGGTCGATGATGCCGGCTTCTTCCAGCTTCTGGATACGCCGCCAGCACGCGGTACTGCCCAGGCCGATACGCTCGGCGATGTCCGCCACCGAACGAGTGCAGTCGGTTTGCAGGATGTCAAGGATTGCCCGGTCGAATTTGTCCATTAGCGGTTTCCTGCGTTAGTCGCTCTACATTGATCGTGCGGAACGATGGAGGTCTGACTGCGGTAACTATCGTGCCAATGCTCCGCGTTGGCATGCCTTTCGTGACGCTCTGCGTCACCCAGCGGTGCAGCACCTCGCACCCCGGATTGGACGCGGAGCGTCCAGAACTGCATTCCCACGCGGAGCGTGAGGAACGATAGGTGTCCGGCTCTGATTCCGCGCCTTACTCAGCATGACTATCGTGCCAATGCTCCGCGTTGGCATGCCTTTCGTGACGCTCTGCGTCACACGACTGTGCAGCACCTTGTACCTTGCACGCGTAGCGTGCGGAACAACGGATGTCTGGCTGCGATTCTGCGCCTGATGCAGCATCCTAGAATTTTTAATCGTAAAAATCCAAGTTTAAGCGAATAATTTTTCGCATTGGCTGCCCATGTCCGTGTAAATATCAAAAAATTTTCGCGCGCGGATCAGTAATCTTTCAAGCAGTCGGTCTGGTAATGCCAGCCCTTGATTTTGACTCGATTACAAAGCGAATTGCCCATGACCACCTCTGCGCTCTATCTGGATTACGCCGCCACCACACCTGTCGACGAACAGGTCATCGAAGCCATGGTTGCCTGCATGGGGCGCGAAGGTCATTTCGGTAATCCGGCATCCAGCGGGCACGGTTATGGGCAGGTGGCGCGGCAGGCCGTTGAACAGGCACGCGCGCAGGTGGCCGATGCGGTGGGTGCGCCTGTCGACACCATTGTCTGGACCTCCGGCGCTACCGAGTCCAACAACCTGGCGATCAAAGGCATCGCTCATGATGCCAGCGCGCCACGCCGGCACATCATCACCAGCGTCCTGGAACACAAGGCCGTGCTCGACACCGTCAGCACGCTGGAGCGTCAGGGCTTTCCCGTCACCTGGCTGAAACCGGACGCTCAAGGCCTGATCCAGCCTCACGCGGTACAGGCTGCCTTGCGCGAAGACACGCTGCTGGTGTCGCTGATGCTGGTGAACAATGAACTGGGTACGCTGACCGATATCGCCAGCATTGGCGCCCTGGTGCGCGAGCACGGTGCGCTGTTTCATGTGGACGCTGCGCAGGGCGTCGGCAAGGTGAAGATCGATCTGGCGAGCCTGGCCGTCGACCTGATGTCGTTCTCGGCGCACAAGGCCTACGGCCCCAAGGGCATAGGCGCGCTGTACGTGGGCCCGCGTGCTCACTCGTTGTTGAAAGCGCAGATTCACGGCGGCGGACATGAAGGTGGCTTTCGTTCGGGCACATTGGCCACCCATCAGATCGTCGGCATGGGGACGGCCTTTGCGTTGGCGATCAGCCAGGCCGAAACTGAAAACCGTCGTATCGAAGAGCTGAGTCGTCACCTGCGCGAAGGCCTGTTGAGTCTGCCGGATGTGCAACTCAACGGCTGTCCGCAACAACGCATCCCGCACACCCTGAACCTGTGCATCACCCGCAGTGGCTTCACCAGCTCGCAGTTGTCCCACAGCCTGGCGTTGTCCTCGACGTCCGCGTGCAACTCGGCCAGCAATGCACCCTCGCATGTGCTGCTTGCTCTGGGCATGGACTCTGCCAAGGCCCTGGCCAGCGTGCGCGTCAGCCTCGGCCGCTACACCACGCAGGCAGATGTCGAGCGCGCCATCGAGGTGTTCAGCAAGGCGCTCAGCGCACCTGCTGCGTTCTGGTAATTGACGATACCTACAGGCCGCCCGAATCCAGGGCGGCTCTCTCCCGGCGCACCCGCGCCAATCTGCCGAGTTGATACCCGCCGGGGTCAGCGGCTGCGCCTTGCAGCCGCAAAAACTCGTCTCCAGATGAAAATGTACCCCTCCAGATACAAAAAGACACAAATTGGCACAGTTCTTTCAAGTGGAACGGTCGTGCCATAAACCAATGGTGCACGCTGCATTCATGGGGTGCCTACACGCACCAAAGTGCAGTTCACGGACGTCAGAGCGTCCACAAACAGTGCAGGGGAGCAGACCACAAGTCTCGCTGCCCGCCAGGAAAGGAATCTAGCTGTGCCCTATCAGTCTTGCGTCAGACCACCGTTACGCTGGCAATCCACACCTTGGGCAGCACCTGCCTCAAGCGATGCCTGCACGGTCGCTTCACCCTTGTCCCGATCTGCGCGTTGTTATTCGACGGCCCTGCACGTCTGGACTTAAGACATTTTGCGTGTGCCTTGAAAGTTCTGATGATGAATCAGGACCTGGCGCGCCCGTGCGCGTAAGAAGTACATAGCGGGCTGTTTTTAATTAAAAGACGGTCGACCTATAAAGAGTGGCCGACACTTTTTTAAGTGGTTTCATTTTGCCATTGTCTGCGAATGGCTTTTATTTCAATAACGATAACTGTCCACACAACCGCCGTACCTACACGGAGCATTGTATTGATGAAGCGCTGATCAACTAACGCACCAACGTGATCCTCGTGACACAGTATTGGTGCATCAAGGAAAGTGACTTGCAGGTCATGATTTTCGAACGCGTCTGCTCAAGCAGAGGGTCATTGTTTGCCTGTTTTTTTGTTCGAAGTTTTATGCACGTGTGCAGGTTTGACGTCAATGAAACGGGGAATCGATAAAAAGTTATACGAATGCGACACCCGCTCTGCATCAACGGTTCCAGCCGGGGCGTTCTGGCACAGCGGTTGCAATGTAAGCAGTCAGGAACATCGCTGTACGTCCCCGTACATGACGATAAGAAGCAAGGATCTGCAATGCCAGTGCCCTGATTAAAGAAGTCTTTTGACCGTTTGAGTTCGCCGTGTGCGCACCCACCGCGTTGCCCTGCCCATCCACAATGTGCAGGTCTTCATCAATCGAACAGTGACCCATTGTTCGAGCGGAATCTTATTGCCCTTTAACTACCCGAGGGAGCGTTAATGAATGATGCGGTCATAATGAAAGCGGTCCCCTCTCCCTCGCCCGATGACACTTCGACGGCGTGGCAGGGTATTCCTTTCAGCGCCAATACGTCACGCCCGGGCGGCCTTAACAAGCCGCAAGTAATGGTGTTGATTGCTGCGTCGGTACTTATTCATGGTGTGATCTGGTGGTACATGCAAACGGCCCAGCCAGACGTGCCGGAAGTTGCGCCACAAGTTCCGGAAATGACCATTGAACTGACCAGTCCGACACCACCCGCACCGGAACCGCCGCCGCCCGAGCCACCACCTCCGCCGCCGCCTCCACCGCCTCCCCCCGAACCGGAACAACCGGTCGAGGACCCGGACGCGGTCGAACCGCCGCCCAAACCGGTGGAAAAACCCAAGGTCGAGAAGCCCAAGCCGGTCAAGAAAGTCGAACCGGTGAAAAAGCCTACGCCGCCTGCGCCAACGCCTGCCGCCGCACCCAGCCCGCCCGCGCCGCCAACACCTGCGCCCGCGCCGCCGGCACCTGCTGCGCCACCGGCTCCGGTCAAGGAAAGCGCTGCGGTATCCGGGCTCGCCAGCCTGGGCAATCCACCGCCGGAATACCCGGGGCTGGCCTTGCGACGCAGTTGGGAAGGTCGCGTGATTCTGCGCATCAAGGTGCTGCCCAATGGCCGCGCCGGGGCTGTCGAGGTGACCAAATCCAGCGGCAAACCGGTACTGGACGAAGCGGCCGTGGAGGCTGTGCGCAACTGGAAGTTCATACCGGCCAAACGCGGTGACACGCCGATAGAAGGCTTCGCGACGCAGACCATCGACTTCAAGTTGCCGGAATGATCCGGCGCATGACAACCGACTATTCAATTATCAAAGCTGGTGAGGTTTAAACCATGAACGCATCGCTCTCTTCCATGATCGTCCCCGCCGTGCTCTGGGCACTGATTCTGTTTTCCGTATTGAGTTGGGCACTGTTGCTGATCAAGTCGGCGCAGTACGTCCGCCAGAAGTCCCAGAACAAGCAATTCACCAAAGCCTTCTGGAGCGCACCGGACCTGCTCACTGCGGCCGAGCACTCCGCGCAATACCCCGGCGCGCTGGCGCGTATTGCCAACAGCGGCTTCGAAGCCATGTCGGTCGATGAGTCGCCGCGTACCACGCAACAATTGGCGCACACCATCAACCGCTCGGACCGTCTGGAGCGCAACCTGCGCCAGCAGATACAGAAAGAGCGTCGCGCGCTGGAAAGTGGCCAGGCGATTCTCGCCAGTATCGGCAGCACCGCGCCCTTCATCGGCCTGTTCGGTACGGTCTGGGGGATCATGGAAGCGCTGCAAAGCATCGGCGTGACCGGCTCGGCCAGCCTCGAAGCGGTCGCCGGCCCCATCGGTCACGCGCTGGTCGCCACCGGTGTGGGTATCGCCGTCGCCGTGCCGGCAGTGCTGATCTACAACTTCTTCCTGCGCCGCCTCAAGCTCGCCGTGGCCGACATGGATGACTTCGCCCACGACTTCGACGCCCTCGCCCAGCGCAGCGCCTTTGCCGTCACACGCCAGCCCATCGCCAGCAAGAATGGTCATGCCGTTCGGGAGGCCAGCTAATGTCTTTCTCCACTCAGGACAGCGATGAAGTGCTCAGCGAAATGAACGTCACGCCGCTGGTCGACGTGATGCTCGTGCTGCTGGTGGTGTTCATCGTCACCACGCCGCTGATGACCAACGCGATCAAGGTCAACCTGCCCAAGACCGACGCGGTCGCCCCCGCCGAGAAGAAAAACCCGGTGGTGGTCAGCGTCGATCAGGACGGCAAGTTCTACCTCGCCAAATCGGAAATCGCCCCCGAACTGCTGGAAAAAAGCCTGCAGGACGAGAAAGCCAAGGACCCGGAAATCCGCGTCCAGTTGCAGGCCGACACCGCCGTGAATTATGGCCAGGTGGCCAAGGCCATGGCCTCCATCGAACGTTCCGGCATTACGAAGATATCCGTCATGACAGCGAAATGACGCTCGACTGACCGGGTGGCTTCGCCTCGCGAAGCCGTCTGACCCGACCCCCGTGAATGCGGTTGTCCGTGGGCTGAAAAGCCCCTGGAGGGGAGCGGCTTGCTGGAAAAAGAAGAAGTGGAACTCCCGCTCGGCACAACCGCGTCGGGAACAGAGGGCTCACAAGGCCATTTCAATAATGTCTGGATCAAGTCGGAACTAACCATGCTGATGAATCTTCCCGGTTGCACCCTCAAACCACTGGCCCTCGCGGTCCGGCGTCATCCACGTGCCCTGCTCTGCGCATTGGCCATGGGCATGAGCGGTGCCCAGGCGGCAGACGCCGTCGATGCGGACACCAGCGGCTCGGCCGTGTCCACCAGTGCAGCGGTTGTGCCTGCCACGACCCAGCTGCAACGCGTCGAAGTGACCGGTTCGGCGATCCGCCGGGTCGATGCCGAAACCGCCGTGCCGATTACCATCCTGCGCGCCGATGACCTGAAGAAACAGGGCGTGACCACCACCCAGGAAATGGTCCAGCGCATCACCGGCAGCCAGTCGATCCAGAACAGTGCGGGCTCGATCGGCGCCAGCACCGGCGGCGCCTCGTTCGCCGACATGCGCGGCATCGGTGCGAACAAGACGCTGGTGCTGCTCAATGGTCGTCGTCTGGCCAACAACGCGATTTCCGGTGTAGGCACACCCAACGGCAGTGCCATCGACCTGAACATGATTCCGTTCGCCGCCATCGACCGCGTGGAAGTGCTGCGTGATGGTGCCTCGGCGCTGTACGGCACCGACGCCATTGGCGGCGTGATCAACTTCATCACCAAAAAATCCCTGACTGACGGCACCCTGACCCTCGGCGGCGAGACGCCGACTGCCAGTGGCGGCGGTGCGACCAAGGACATGAGTGCCAGCTGGGGCTTCGGTGATCTGGAAGAAGACCGCTTCAACGTCATGGGCGTGGTCAACTACAACAAGCAGCAGAATCTGGACGCCAACGATCGCTCGTTCACCCGGGATTACCAGCCGGGACGCGGGCTCAATCAGACTTCCGGTACGGCCTACCCGGCCAACTATTATCAGGGCGACAATTCCGCTAACCCGCTCGGCAGAAACTGCAGCGGTCCTAACCTGATTGCCAGCAACGGCATCTGCCGGTTCAGCACCCGCGAATACATCGACCTGATCCCGCAGACCGAGAAAACCTCATTCTTCGGCAAGGCCACCGGCAAGCTGGCCGACGATCACAACGTCAGCCTCGAATACTTCTGGGCCCGCAACAACAACCACACCGGCATCGGTCCGGCACCGTTGACCGGTCTGTCGCTGGACTCCTCATCGCCCTTCTACCCCGGCAACGGCATTACCCCGGCACCGACCGATTTCACCCTCGACCCGACGCAACCGGTCAGCACCGCATGGCGCGAAACGGCAGCGGGCGCACGAGGCTCAAGTGACCAGAACACCAGCCAGCGCTTTCTGCTGAATTTCGACGGGCTTGTGGGCGGCTGGGACTATAACGTCGGCGCTTCGTACAACCAGAACAAGGTGCTGTCCTCAGTGACCAGCGGTTTTGTCAGCGACTCGGCGATGCTGAACGGCCTTGCCAATGGCGTCCTCAACCCGTTCGGCCCGCAAACGGCACAAGGGCAGGCGCTGATCGATGCCAGCGAATACCACGGTCAGTACTCCAGCGCTGTGGGGCGTGTGGCCGGGCTGGATGCGCGCATCAGCCGGGAAATCGGCGACTGGTTCGGCGCGGGCCCGTCCGGTCTGGCGCTCGGCGGCGAATACCGCAAAGAGAAGATGCATCAGGACTTCGACCCCTTCGTCAACGACATCAGCAGCCTGGGTCTGGACGCAGCCGGCAGCGTAGAAGGCGACCGCAGTGTCAAAGCCGAATACGCCGAACTGAACGTTCCTGTACTGGACAGCCTGGAGCTGACCGCTGCTGTTCGTCACGATAAATACAGCGACTTCGGCAGCACCACCAACCCGAAATATTCGTTCCGTTACCAGCCGTTCAAGCAACTGGTGGTGCGTGGTGCCTACAGTGAAGGCTTCCGTGCGCCGTCGCTGTATGAACTCTATGCGCCGCGCAGCCTGAGCTACACCCAGGGCTACTACAACGACCCGGTACTCTGTGCCGGTGGCACCGTGCAACCCGGCGGTAACGCGGGTCGCGATTGCGCGCAGCAGTTCCTCAACAACAGTGGCGGCAACACCGAGCTGGCCCCGGAAAAAGCCCGCAACATGACCCTGGGCTTCGTCTATCAGCCGGTCAACAACCTGTCGATGGGCCTGGATTTCTGGTGGATTCATATCTCCAACCAGATTCAGTCGTTCCCCGAGTCGACCGTGTTCGATGACCCGAATACCTACGCCGACCGCTACGTGCGCGCTGCCGATGGTTCAATCGCCAACATCGTCACCGGCAACGCCAACCTGGGCATCGTCAAGACCAGCGGTGTCGACGTAACCCTCGACTATCGCTTCCCGAACACGCCTTACGGCCAGTTCGGTCTGGGCATGACCGGCACCTACGTTACCCGGTATGACTTCCAGAACATCATCGACGGCCCATACACCGACAAGGTCGGCGACTTCCAGGGCGACGGGGTGATTTCGCGCTGGAAACACGTGCTGACCGGTACCTGGGCACTGGGCGATACCCGCGCCTCCATCACCAACCGCTTCACCAGCGGCTACAACGACTACGACCGCACCACCAATGCGCGGGTCGCGTCGTATGCACTGTGGGACATGTCGGTGGGTCGTACCTTCGACAAGGTGCTGGATATCGATGCCGGTGTGCGCAATATGTTCGACCGCAACCCGCCGTTCTCCAACCAGGCCTACAACTTCCAGTCCGGCTACGACCCTCGCTACGCCGACCCGCTGGGCCGCACCCTGTTCGCCCGCGCGACTTACCACTTCTGAGTGTGACGACGTGGCCCATACACGCTCCGTGGGCCACGTCAGATTGCGAGCTCGCCCCCTCCGGCCCAGGTTCATCCGCCTTCCCCGGCCGGGGGCTTTTTCGCAGTGTTCCTTCATTCAGTGCGTACGAGGAAAGCCCCACCATGTCGCGTCTTAACCGTTTTCTGCGGCGCCTGCTTCTGGGTGTTGCGCTGTGCAGTGGCTGGCAGACAGTGCTGGCGACGCCGACCCACGCCTTGACCGTCTATGGCGAGGCGGCGAAATACCCGGCCGGCTTCCAGCACTTCGATTACGTCAACCCGAACGCCCCCAAGGGTGGTTCGCTGACCCGGTCGGCGGAAGAAATCGGCCAGTTCAATTACCTCAATCCCTACGTCGATCAGGGCATCAATGTGCGCGAGGTCGACAGCTGGGTGTACTCGCCACTGGCCTATCGCTCGCTGGATGAGCCGTACACGGTGTATGGCCTGATCGCGGAAAAGATGGAGATGGACCCCGACGGTCTGTGGATTCGTTTTTTCCTCAACCCCAAGGCGCGTTTCGAGGACGGCAAGCCCGTCACCGCCGAAGACGTGCGCTACACCTTCGAGCTGATGACCACCAAGGGCAGCTTCAGCTATCGACCGATGTTCGCCGACGTCAAAGAGGTGACCATCGAAGGCCCGCTGCAGATTCGCTTCGACTTCAAGAACAACCTCAACCGCATGCTGGCGCTGGACATTGCCAGCCTGCACATCCTCCCCGAACACTGGTGGAGGACCCGCGACTTCGCCAACGGCGGCGGTTTCGAGCCGCCGCTGGGCAACGGGCCGTACCGGGTCGCCAGGGTCGACGCTGGACGCAGCGTCACCTTCGAACGGGTCAAGGACTGGTGGGGCAAGGACCTGCCGGTCAGCCGTGGCCTGTACAACTTCGACACGCTCACCGTGAATTACTACGGCGACACCGAAATCGCTCGCCAGCTGCTGCAGGCCGGGACGTTCGACTACAACCGCGAGTTCTCCTCTTCCGGCTTCGTGGTCGGCTACAGCGGCCCGGCAATTGACGACGGGCGTCTGCAAAAGCGCATCCTCGCAACGCAGCGTCCGGTCGCCGCGCAGGGCTTTGTGTTCAATCTGGACAAGCCCATGTTCAAGGACCGCCGCGTGCGCGAGGCGCTGTCTTTGCTGTGGGATTTCGACTGGATCAATCGCCGGGTCATGCGCAATTTCTACGTGCGCGAACAAAGCTACTTCCCGAAAAGCGACATGGCCGCCACCGAGCTGCCGACCCCGGCCGAGCTGAAGATCCTCGAGCCCTTGCGCGGCCAGGTGCCGGACGAGGTGTTCAGCAAGGTCTACCAGCCACCGAAAACCGACGGCAGCGGTTACATCCGTGACAAGCAGTTGCAGGCCCTCAAGCTGCTGGCCGAGGCCGGCTGGCACCCGAAGGACAACAAGCTGGTCAACGCTGCGGGCGAGCCGATGGTGTTCAGTTTTCTCGATGGTCAGGGCGGCTTCGACCGGCTGATTCTGCCCTTCAAGCGCACGCTGGCGCAGATCGGCATCACCCTGGATTTCCTGCGCATCGATTCGGCTCAGTACATCAACCGGCTCAACGCGCGGGACTACGACATGATCGTGGTCAGCCTGCCGAAAAACGGTAATCCGATCATCTCCCCCGGCCGTGAGCTGTACAACCTGTACGGCTCGCAAAGCGCCACCGAAGTGGGCAGCTCCAACGCCATGGTGCTGCGCAATCCCGCGGTGGACACGCTGATTGACGGGCTGGTCAGCGCCAATACGCGCAACGACATGGTGCTCTACGCGCGGGCGCTGGATCGGGTCCTGCAATGGGGTTACTACATGATCCCCAACTACTACTCCAAGGGCACGCCGCTGGTGTTCGCCAACCGTTTCGGCATGCCCGACGTGGCACCGATCTATGACGTGGGCCTGGAAACCTGGTGGCAGATCAGCCCGACGCCGCTGACCAACGCTCAGGCCACTGCGCTGACCGGCAAGCCTGCCGCCGCCAAGGAGTACTGAGATGCTGGCTTATGTGATTCGACGCCTGCTGCTGATCATTCCCACGCTGCTGGCCATTCTGATCGTCAACTTCCTGATCGTGCAGGCCGCCCCCGGCGGCCCGGTCGAGCAGGCCATTGCGCGCATTCAGGGCTTCAGCCCCAACGGTGTGGGCGGCGGCGGGGGCGAAGTGGCTGCCTCCGGCACTGCGAGCCGCAGCACCCGCGGGCTGGACCCGGCGCTGATCGAGCAGATCAAGCAACACTACGGTTTCGACAAGCCGATGCACGAGCGGCTATGGCTGATGCTCAAGAACTACGCGCAACTGGACTTCGGCACCAGCTTCTTCCGCGGCGCGCCAGTCACCGAACTGATCGCGCAAAAGCTTCCGGTGTCGCTGTCCCTCGGGCTCTGGGCGACGCTGATCACGTACCTGATTTCCATCCCGCTGGGCATTCGCAAGGCGGTGCGGCATGGCAGCGCGTTCGATGTCTGGAGCAGCACGCTGGTGATCATCGGTTACGCCACGCCCGCGTTTCTGTTCGCCATCCTGCTGATCGTGGTGTTCGCCGGGGGCAGTTACCTGAGCTGGTTTCCGGCGCAGGGGCTGTTCTCGGACAACTTCGACAGCCTGAGCACCTGGGGCAAGGTGAAGGACTACCTGTGGCACTTGGTGCTGCCGGTCAGTTCGCTGGTGATCGGCGGGTTCGCCACGCTGACCATCCTCACCAAGAACAGCTTTCTCAACGAGATCAGCCGCCAGTACGTGGTCACGGCGCGCGCCAAGGGCCTGACCGAGCATCGCGTGCTGTACGGCCATGTGTTTCGCAACGCCATGTTGCTGGTCATCGCCGGTATTCCACAGGCCTTGATCGAAGTGTTTTTCGCCGGCTCGTTGCTGATCGAAACCATCTTCGGCCTCGATGGTTTGGGGCGTATGAGTTACGAAGCGGCGGTGTCGCGCGACTACCCGATTGTGTTCGGCACGCTGTTTCTGTTCACGCTGTTCGGCCTGCTGATCAAGCTGATCGGTGACCTGTGTTACACGCTGGTCGACCCACGCATCGACTTTTCCGCGAGGAGCGCCTGATGTTCGAGTTCTCTCCCCAGACCCGGCGCCGCTTCGACCTGTTCAAGGCCAACCGTCGCGGTTGGTGGTCGCTGTGGATCTTCATCGGCCTGCTGCTGGTGTGCCTGTGCGGCGAACTGATCGCCAACGACAAGCCGCTGCTGATCCGCTACGACGGGCAGTTGTATTACCCGGTGTTGCACACCTACATGGAAACCGATTTCGGCGGCGAGCTACCCTTCGAGCCGGACTATGCCAGCGACTACGTGCGCAAGCTGATCGCGGCGAAAAACGGCTGGATGCTGTTCGCGCCGATCCCGTTCAGCTACGACACCATCAACTACGACCTGGACGCGCCATCGCCTAGCCCGCCGGACCACATCAATTGGCTGGGCACCGACGAGCAGGCCCGTGATGTGCTGGCGCGTGTGCTGTTCGGCGCGCGGATTTCCATTCTGTTCGCGCTGCTGCTGACCGCGATCAGCACCGTGATCGGCGTGTGTGCCGGGGCGATTCAGGGTTACTACGGCGGCATGACCGACCTGATCGGCCAGCGCATTCAGGAGATCTGGTCGGGGCTGCCGGTGCTGTACCTGCTGATCATTCTGTCCGGCTTTGTATCGCCCAGTTTCTGGTGGCTGCTGGGGATCATGGCGCTGTTCTCCTGGCTGTCGCTGGTGGACGTGGTACGTGCCGAGTTCCTGCGCGGGCGCAACCTGGAATACGTCAAGGCCGCCCGCGCACTGGGCCTGACCGATGCTGCGCTGATGTGGCGGCACATCCTGCCCAACGCGATGACCAGCACCCTGACCTATCTGCCGTTCATCATCACCGGCGCCATCGCCACCCTCACTGCGCTGGATTTTCTCGGCTTCGGCATGCCGGCGGGCAGTGCGTCGCTGGGCGAGCTGATCGGCGAGGCCAAGCGCAATCTGCAAGCGCCCTGGCTGGGGCTGACGGCGTTCGTGGTGCTGGCCCTGATTCTTTCTCTGCTGGTGTTCATCGGCGAAGCCTGCCGCGACGCGTTCGATCCTCGGAGCTGACATGCAAGACAACCTGATTGAAATTCGCGACCTGCGGGTCGCCTTCAACGGCCACGAAGTGGTGCATGGCGTCAGCCTCGACATCCGCCGTGGCGAGTGCCTGGCGCTGGTGGGCGAATCCGGCTCGGGCAAGTCGGTCACGGCGCATTCGATTCTGCGTCTGTTGCCGGCGAAAACCGTCAGCACCCAGGGCTCGATTCGTTACGACGGGCTGGATTTGGTGACTGCCAGCGACAAGCAGTTGCGCAGCCTGCGCGGCAACCGGGTGGCGATGATTTTTCAGGAGCCCATGAGTTCGCTGAACCCGCTGCACACGGTCGAAAAACAGATCGGCGAAATCCTCGTGACCCACAAGGGCCTCAAGGGCAAGGCCGCGCTGAGCCGCACCCTGGAGCTGCTGGAACTGGTCGGCATTCGTAATCCGCTGTCACGTCTCAAGGCGTATCCGCATCAACTGTCGGGCGGGCAACGGCAGCGCATCATGATTGCCATGGCGTTGGCCAACGAGCCGGATCTGCTGATCGCCGACGAGCCGACCACCGCGCTGGATGTGACCGTGCAGGTGAAGATTCTGGAGTTGCTCAAGTCCCTGCAGCAGCGGCTGAACATGTCGCTGCTGCTGATCAGCCACGACCTCAATCTGGTGCGGCGCATCGCCCAGCGGGTCTGCGTGATGCGTGAGGGCGAGATCGTCGAGCAGGCCGATTGCCAGACCCTGTTCGACAGCCCGCAACACCCGTACAGCCGTCTGCTGATCAATGCCGAGCCGGATGGTGAACCGGTGCCGTCCACGCACAGCAACACGCTGCTGTCGGTGCAGGACCTGAAGGTCTGGTTCCCGCTGGGCAAGGCCTGGTTCAAGCGTGAGCCGCAGTACGTGAAAGCGGTGGACGGGGTGAGTTTCGAGCTGCTCAAGGGCAAGACCCTGGGCATTGTCGGCGAGTCGGGTTCGGGGAAATCGACCCTGGGCCAGGCGATTTTGCGCCTGGTCGATTCAGAAGGCAGCATCCGCTTCGGCACCAAGGAGCTGAGCCTGCACAGCCAGCACCTGATGCGCCCGTTGCGCCGCCAGTTGCAGGTGGTGTTTCAGGACCCGTTCGGCAGCCTCAGCCCGCGCATGACCGTGGAGCAGATCATTGCCGAGGGCCTGGTGACGCACAACATCGGTACGCCGAAAGAGCGTGAACAGACGGTGATCCGCGTGTTGCAGGAAGTCGGCCTGGACCCGGCCACCCGGCATCGTTACCCGCACGAGTTTTCCGGCGGTCAGCGCCAGCGTGTTTCCATCGCACGGGCACTGGTCCTTGAACCGGACCTGATCCTGCTCGACGAGCCGACCTCGGCGCTCGACCGGACCGTGCAAAAGCAGATCGTCGCCCTGCTGCGCGACCTGCAAATCCGGCATGGCCTGACGTACCTGTTCATCAGCCATGACCTGGCGGTGGTTCACGCCCTGGCCCATGACCTGATCGTGATCAAGGACGGCAAGGTGGTCGAGCAGGGCCCGTCCCGCGAGATCTTCGCCGCACCGCAGCAGGCCTACACTCAGGAACTGCTGCGTTCGTCGGGGCTGGTGTTTGCCTGAACGCGAAAACTACGCGTGAAAGCTCTTGCCCAGCGCTTCCAGGCGAATGGCCAGTGGCGACAGGCTCTGGCTGCTGGTCGCCAGCACACCGATATTGGCGGCGGTGTGTTCGGCGATGGTCTGCACCGAGCGCAACTGATCGGCCATTTCCCGGCTGACGGCGGACTGCTGTTCGGTCGTCGTGGCAATCAGGCCGTTGAGCTGGGTGATATGGCCGATGCCTTCGCCGACGGCGCGCAGGGATTGCGAAGCCCGCTGGCTGTCCTCGACACAACGCCCGACACCCTGCAGGCTGTCGCTCATGGCCGTAGCGGCCTGACGGCTGCCTTTTTGCAGGTCTTCGATGATGGTCTGGATTTCCTTGGTCGAGGCTGCTGTGCGCTGCGCCAGGTTGCGTACCTCATCGGCCACCACCGCAAAGCCTCGGCCCTGCTCACCGGCGCGGGCGGCTTCGATTGCGGCGTTGAGGGCCAGCAGGTTGGTCTGCTCGGCAATGCTGCCGATCACGTCCAGCACCTTGCCGATCTGTTCTGACTGGTTGGCCAGAGCCTGCACGGTTTCATCGGTGGTCGTGATGCGCGCGGCAAGCTGGGTGATTTCGCTCTGCGCACGGTCGACACTGTCGCGCCCATGAGCGACCTGATCACTGGCGTCACCGGCCCGCTGCACGGCTTGCGCGACGTGGCTGGAGATATCGTTCATGGCATCGCCCATGCGCTGCATCGCGCCGGTCATGCGCGCGATTTCACTAAGCTGATGCTGTGCACCGGTTTCCAGCGTACCGCTGGCCTTGGCGAGGTCATGACCCAGCTCGCCAAGCCCGCGAGTGTCACGCACTACGCCATCGACCAGACCGGTGATCTGCGCCAGGAACTGCTCGAAACGCTGCGCCAGAGAGACATGTTTGCCCGACTGCTGGCTGGACTGGCTATCGGTAGAGAACTGGTTGGTGGTGGCCAGCATGCGATCGAGCATGTCCTGATTCTCGACCGCCTCGGCCTGATTCTGCACCGCCAGGTACACCAGAATCGCGCTTTCAACCACCACATACACCGCATGCACAAGCACCATGCTCCAGCCGAAGCCGTGGTGCATGACGTACACCGGGAAGCCGGAATGCTGCAGGGCATGAAAACCGATGTGGTGGAGGGCGATGGTGACGGCAGCGACCAGAATCGGCAGCCAGTCGCGGTAGAAGGTCAGCACAGCGAGGAGGACAAAGATGCCGAAATGTATCTCGACCTGCCCGTGGGTCTGATTGATGTGCAGCGCGGTCATGACCATCAGGCCTACACCGAAACAGCAACGCATCAATCGGGTGCCGCCGATGGCCCGATACAGCCCGGTCAGCACCACCGCGGTGCCACCACCGACGACGACGGCCTGGGTGAAGGTGTCGAACCAGAACGCCAACCCGAGCGCGTAGATGAACAACAGCCAGATCAGACCCAGCATGATCCGGTCGGCCTTGCGGTAATGGTCCAGGAAACGAGGGGCTACGGGCATCGAACACATCCTTTTGAAATCCATGGCGACAGGAGCTCCTGCCGGTTTTCAAATCTGCACGAGCAAAAGCCCGGCCAAAGTGCCGTCCGGATAGTAGCGCTATGCCAGAATTTCAGACATACCTATTCTTTGCCGGCACTCAGGGCTGCGTATGCGGTGCGGCGCAGATCTGTGACGCGGAGCGTCACGCAAGGCATTCCCACGCTGGAGCGTGAGGAACGATAGCCGGCAGGTAGATCGCGGAACGGGTGGCGCGTGAGGTGTCCGGGCGAACGCTATCGTGCCCATGCTCCGCGTGGGCATGCCGTTCTGGACGCTCTGCGTCCTCTCCGGGCTAGAGCTTCAGTGGCGCAACAGTTTGCGCAGCGGCACGCCGTCTTTCATGACCGGGGATTTGATGACGATGTAGCTGAAGTACTTGGAGATGCCGATGTTCTTGTCCAACAGCTCTTCGATCACTTCCTGATAATGCTGAATGCTGCGGGTCATGAAGCGCACCAGGTAATCGTAGCCGCCGCTGATCAGGTGGCATTCCAGCACTTCGTCGACGTGGCGGATATTGGCTTCGAATTTGGCGAAGTCTTCGCGCTTGTGGTCGCTGAGGGAGATTTCCGTGAACACGGTGACCGATTCGGTGATCTTGGCCAGATTAAGGTGCGCCTTGTAGCTGGAAATGTAACCTGCCGACTCCAGGCGTTTGACGCGTTGCAGGCAAGGGCTCGCGGAAAGTCCGACGGCATCGGCCAGGCTGACGTTGGTCATGCGCCCGTCTTTCTGGAGTTCTACCAAAATATTGATATCAATCCGATCCAGTTTGACCAAGCCTTCCATTACCTACCTCATGTATTGCCATTCACGGTGCCTACCTTCTAGCAAAATCAGCGCCGTAAAGACAGCTGATGCTGAGCGACCAGATCAGCCATGCTGTTGATACAGATATCCGCCGTGCAGGGCTGGCTGTGCTGTTCCCGACCACGCCGGATCAGGCACAACCCACCGCTCGCCAGCGCCGAGGCCGGGGGGCGGGAGACAAACAGGGTTTCGCGCGGCTCCAGATCCATATCGGCAAGCCAGCCCGTGTCGTCCAGCGGGTGGGTGGTCAGTGACAGCAGGCTGTCGGGCTCCAGCCCCAGTCGCTCGCACAGAAGGCCGCGATCCTGCATGTCGCGGTCGGCATACACCAGCAATCGATAGAACTTGCGCAGGTAGAGCATCGCACCGGGCGCATCTTCGAACAGCGTCCAGTTCGGCACGGAGCGGGCGAAGGTCATGCCCTCTTCCCAACTGGCCTTGATGCCCAGGCGTTCGGCCAGCTGGCGGTGCGCGAAGCACAGCAGGCCGCTGAAGCCCAGTTCGTCAAAGCGTGGGTACAAGGTGCGGACCACGTCATTGAATTCGATCAGCACCTGGTCTTTCGCCGGCGTGCTCAGGCTGTTGTCCAGCAATGGCTGCAACGCCGACCAGACCCCCGAATCACGGTCCACCAGCACTTCATCACAATCGATCAGCAGTGCGCGGTAATCAATAAGCCCCATGGCAGGCAACGTCTCCATTCAACAATGATTCCCGGCGCGGGTGATCGCAGCGTCTCGCGACAGCTGCGACCACGCTTGCGCTCAGCTGGACTTCAATACTCGTGCCAACGCCGCGTCGAGAATGCCCAGCGCTTCATCGATCTGCTGCTCGGTAGTCACCAACGGAGCCAGGAAGCGCAGGACGTTGCGGTACACGCCGCACTTGATCACCAGCAAGCCGCCAAGACGCGCCTGATCGATCACCTTCTGGTTGAGATCAGCGTCCGGACTGCGTGCCGCGTCATTCTTGACCATCTCCATCGCGAGCATGAAACCGGTGCCGCGCACGTCGCCGATGCAGCTGTAACGTTCCTTGAGCTTGAGCAGACCGGCGCGCAGTTGGTTGCCCAACTGTTCGCCACGTGCCAGCAGGTTTTCCTGCTCATAGGTGTCGATCACTGCCAGTGCCGCGGCGCAGGACAGCGCATTACCGCCGTAGGTGCCGCCCAGGCCGCCCGGAAGCGGTGCGTCCATGATCTCGGCACGCCCGACCACGCCCGACAGCGGCATGCCGCCCGCGAGGCTCTTGGCCACGGTCACCAGATCAGGCTGGATGCCCGAATGCTCGAAGCCGAACCATTTGCCGGTACGCCCGAAACCGGACTGGATTTCATCGGCAATCAGCACGATGCCGTGTTGTTCGGTGAGGGCACGCAAGGCCTTCATGAACTCGACCGGCGCAGTCAGGAAGCCGCCGTCGCCCTGCATCGGCTCGATCAGGATCGCCGCCACGCGCTCCGGGGCAACCTGGGTCGCCAGCAGTTCATGCAGCGCCGCCAGCGCGACTTCGCTGGTCACGCCGCGATACTCGTTCGGGTACGGGGTGTGGAACACCTCAGGCGCCATGGGGCCGAAATTCTGTTTGTACGGCTGGCTCATGCCGGTCAGCGTGGTGCCAAGCAGCGTACGGCCATGAAAGCCGCCACGGAACGAGATGATTGCCGGGCGATTGGTGTGGGCGCGGGCGATTTTCACCGCGTTTTCGACCGCTTCGGCGCCGGAAGTGAAAAGCACCGCCTTGTGATCGATGCCGCTCTGCCCCGCAATGAGATGGCTCAGGCGTTTGGCCAGATCCAGATAGGGCTGATAGGACGCCACCTGAAAGCAGGCGTGGGTGACTTTGGTCAGTTGCGCCTGAATCGCCGCGACCACGTTCGGGTGGTTATGGCCGATGTTCAACACGCCGATACCGCCGACGAAATCCAGATAGCGTTTGCCATCGACGTCCCACAGTTCAGAACCCTGCGCGCGGTCGATGACCAGCGGGTGAGCCGTGACAATCCCGCGCGGCACGAATTGATCGCGCTGGCGGAGCAGATGAGGGGTTTCGTCGACTTTGCTGTTCATGGTTATACCTGTCGTGGGCCAGGCAGCCGGCGGGGTGGCTGCGATGCTGTTCAGGTTAAGCGTTCAGCGAAATGATCTACGCCGAACTTGCCCCCTCAGATGTCCATATCGACTGTTTTTCGCCTTGCAAACGGCAGATTCCTTCATGCCCGCACATCACCATGCAATCTGCCGGACAGCCGCGCTTTTCGGACATTGGAGCGGCCAGGAAGCAGGCGTTTCGACAGATCATGCTTTGCATTTGCGGCATGATGGGGTTCCCTTTTCATGCTCAGGAAACGCCCATGCCCGCCCTGCTCTACAAAGCCGATCCCGCACGTGCCGAACGCTGGCGCGTCCTGTTTGCCGAGCACGCGCCGGACATCGAGTGGCGGGTATGGCCGGACATCGGCGACCCGGCCGACATCCACTATCTGGGCGCCTGGCTGGCGCCCGATGATCTGCAGGAACTGCTGCCCAACCTCAAAGTGCTGTTCGCCCTGTCGGCGGGTGTGGACCAGTTGGACCTGAGCCGTATTCCAAAATCGCTGCCGGTGGTGCGTCTGCTGGACCCCGGCATCAGTCACGCGATGTGTGAGTACGCAACCTTTGCCGTGCTGAGCCTGCACCGGGAAATGCTGCGTTATCGGCAGCAGCAAGTTGAAGGCGTCTGGAAAGCCCACCCGCTGATACCGGCGAACCAACGGCGAGTCGGCGTGATGGGGCTGGGCTTGCAGGCGCAGCATATTCTGTCGAGCCTCAAACCGTTCGGTTTCGAGCTGTCGGGCTGGGCGCGCAGCGAGCATCGAATCGACGCTGTGCAGTGCTATGCCGGAGAAGAGCAACTGGACGCATTTCTGGGGCAGTGCGACATTTTGCTGTGTGTGCTGCCGCTGACCGGGCAGACCGAAGGCATCCTCAATCGTCGGCTTTTCGAACAATTGCCCAAGGGCGCCGCGCTGATCAATATGGGCCGTGGCGGGCATCTGGTGGAAGCGGAGCTGATTGAAGCGCTGGACAGCGGTCAACTCAGCGCTGCAGTGCTGGATGTGCTGCAGCAGGAACCGGCAGCAGCCGACCATCCGTTCTGGACACACCCGAAGATCCTGCTGACCCCGCATGTGGCGGCCATGACCCAGCCGGAAAGCGCCTTTCCTGGCCTGCTCGATAACATCCGCCGTTTTGAGCGTGGTGAAGCGATGCAAGGACAGGTGGATCGCGGCCAGGGTTATTAACTGACGATCGCCCCCACGCTCGCACCCCGCGTCATACACAAGTCTGCTTTTGATTCTGGCCGGAGGCCGTAGGAGCGAACCGGGCGACGCTTCGCTTGTTCGCGAAAGCTGCCTCAACTGCCACGCCTGGCAATCGACCTCAACGGCATGGTTGCGCGCTTCGTGCTTTGATCCTCGAAAACGGGCGTTTTATGTCCGGAAGCCAGGTTGTGTGAACGTCAGTCTTCGCGAACAAGTTCGCTCCTACGCCCTTCGGGCAGAAGCCAAGGCGAATACGGTCTGCTTTTGATTCTGGCCGCAGGCCGTAGGAGCGAACCGGGCGACGCTTCGCTTGTTCGCGAAAGCTGCCTCAACTGCCACGCCTGGCAATCGACCTCAACGGCATGGTTGCGCGCTTCGCGCTTTGATCCTCGAAAACGGGCGTTTTATGTCCGGAAGCCAGGTTGTGTGAACGTCAGTCTTCGCGAACAAGTTCGCTCCTACGCCCTTCGGGCAGAAGCCAAGGCGAATACGGTCTGCTTTTGATTCTGGCCGCAGGCCGTAGGAGCGAACCGGGCGACGCTTCGCTTGTTCGCGAAAGCTGCCTCAACTGCCACGCCTGGCAATCGACCTCAACGGCATGGTTGCGCGCTTCGCGCTTTGATCCTCGAAAACGGGCGTTTTATGTCCGGAAGCCAGGTTGTGTGAACGCCAGTCTTCGCGAACAAGTTCGCTCCTACGCCCTTCGGGCAGAAGCCAAGGCGAATACGGTCTGCTTTTGATTCTGGCCGGAGGCCGTAGGAGCGAACCGGGCGACGCTTCGCTTGTTCGCGAAGGGGACTCGCTGTTTTCTCCGCCTCTACAACCCACCCACATGAAACGCCTTCACTTCCAGGTATTCATCCAGTCCGTAGCTGGAGCCTTCGCGGCCTAGGCCGGACTGCTTGACGCCGCCGAAGGGGGCGACTTCCATGGAGATGATGCCGGTGTTGAGGCCGACCATGCCGAACTCCAGCGCTTCGCCGAAACGCCATGAGCGGCGCAGGTCCTGGGTGAAGTAATACGCGCCAAGGCCATAGGGCGTGGCGTTGGCCAGTGCCAGCGCTTCGGCTTCATCTGTGAAGCGCATCAGTGGCGCGACCGGGCCGAAGGTTTCTTCGTTGGCCAGCAGCATGCCTGCGTGGGTATCGCCCAATACCGTGGGCTGGACGAACTGGCTGGTGCCGTCAGGAGAACCGCCGTGCAGCAGTTTCGCTCCCTGGCTCAGCGCATCGTCGATATGCCGGGCGACTTTGCTGACCGCCGCCGGGTTGATCAGCGGGCCGATGGTCACGCCCTCTTCCAGTCCGTTGCCGACCTTGAGCTTGCTCACTTCTTCCACCAGCCGTGCAGCGAAACGGTCGTAAATGCCGTTTTGCACCAGAATCCGGTTGGCGCACACGCAAGTCTGCCCGGCGTTGCGGAATTTGCTGAGCATGATGCCCGTCACCGCCTGTTCCAGGTCCGCGTCGTCAAACACGATGAAGGGCGCGTTGCCACCCAGTTCCAGGCTCAGACGTTTGATGTGTTCGGCGCTCTGGCGCATCAGCAGACGGCCGACCGGTGTCGAACCGGTGAAGGAAATCTTGCGCACCACCGGATTGCCGGTCAGCTCTTCACCGATGCCGGTGGGCATGCCGGTGATGACGTTGAACACCCCGGCAGGAATACCCACGCGCTCGGCCAGCAACGCCAGCGCCAGGGCTGACAAGGGCGTGAGGTCCGATGGTTTGACGATGATCGGGCACCCGGCAGCCAGGGCCGGCGCACACTTGCGGGTGATCATGGCGTTGGGGAAGTTCCACGGTGTGATCGCGGCACAGACGCCCACTGGTTGCTTGAGGGTCATCAAACGACGGTCTGCACTGGGCGCGGGAATGGTTTCACCGTATGAGCGGCGTGCCTCCTCGGCGAACCATTTGACGAAGCTGGCACCGTAGCGGATCTCGCCGCGCGACTCATTCAGCGGCTTGCCCTGCTCAAAGGTCATGATCAGCGCCAGGTCTTCGACGTTGTCGAGCATCGCCTGATGCCAGCGCTCCAGCAGCGCCGCGCGTTCGGCCGCGGGACGTGCACGCCACGCGGGCCAGGCGCGATCAGCCGCCTCGATGGCACGCCGGGTTTCGACGCCCTGCAGGGCCGGCACCTGCGCCAGCGCCTCGCCGGTGGCCGGGTTGCTGATGGTCAGGGTGGCACCATCGTCAGCGCTGATCCATTGCCCGTCGACGTAGGCGCGGTCTACCAGCAGGCTGGGGTCTTTCAACTGATTCTTGAGCATGGTCGAGTCCTGTTCCGGGATGATTGCCAGTCTAGGCAGACGCCACAGTCCAGGATGCTGAAAGCGCGATAACGGCAGCGTCCGATGCTGAAATTTGCCTGCGGACGGCAGCCTCTACTGCTTCAGCGAGCCCAGCAGGCTCTGCAAAAAGCGCTCGCCTGCGTCCATCTGGCTCTCGTCGATAAACTCGTCCGGCTTGTGTGCCTGCTCGATGGAACCCGGACCGCAAACCACGACCGGCACGTTGAGGCGCCCGGCGAACAGGCCGCCCTCGGTGCCATACGAGACCTTGATGTGCTGTGTGCCCGGCTCGGCAAACGCGTGCAGCAGGCGCACCGCCTCAACGCTTGGATGGGTCTCCAGCGCCGGGTATTCGTTCATGACCTCGATCTCGATGTCTGCCACACCCGACAGCTGTCGCGCTTCACGTACCAGCACCTCGGCACGCTCGCGCAACTGCTCCAGCAACGCATCGGGGTTGTCGCCCGGCAGGTTGCGGTATTCGAATTCCAGGGTGCACAGGTTGGGCACGATGTTCAGCGCCTTGCCGCCATCGATACGGCCGATGTGTACGGTGCTGTAAGGGATGTCGTAACCCTCGTCACGCGCGCCTTGCTGTTCGATCTGCTTCTGGCTCTTGCGCAGTTCGGCGATGAAGTCGCTGGCCAGGTGAATCGCGTTGACCGCTCTTGGGGCCAGCGAGGAATGCGCCTCCTGACCTCGACAGAAGGTGCGATAGGACGCCTTGCCCTTGTGACCGACGGCGAACTGCATCAGGGTCGGCTCGCCAACCACGCACAGGAACGGACGTACCGGTGCCAGATGCAGGACATCGAGCAGCCGCCGCACGCCGACGCAGCCGATCTCTTCGTCGTGGGACAGCGCCAGTTGCAGCGGTCGCATCAGGGGCATGTCCGCAGCATCGAGCATCGCGTCGATAGCCAGGGCGATAAAGCCCTTCATGTCGCAGGTGCCACGGCCGTAGATGCGCCCGTCACGCAGGGTTGCCTGAAACGGTGGCATGGTCCACGCCTGACCGGCCGCAGGAACCACGTCGGTGTGGCCGGACAGCAGCACGCCCGGCACTTCACGCGGGCCGGTGCTGGCGAACAGGTTGGCCTTCTTGCCGGTCTCGTCCTTGACGATCAGCGACTCGATGCCTTTGCTGGCCAGCAGTTCGCGGACGTATTCGATCAGCGCCATGTTCGGCTCCGACGACACGGTGTCGAAGGCGATCAGACGCTTGAGGATTTCCAGTGCGCGGGGGCTCATGAGGCTTTACTCGTCTGTTCGGTGAGGTTGTCCACAAGGCTGACGTCAAAACGGCGGATGTCGAACGGGCTGATCGAGGTGCTGGTGGTGCCGGTGCTGATCAGTTCGGCCATCACGTCGCCCACGCCCGGGCCGAGCTGGAAGCCGTGACCGCAGAAGCCGAACGCATAGAACAGGCCGTCGACCTTGCCGCTGCGGCCCATCACCGGCAGCGAGTCCGGCGTGTAGCCTTCGATGCCGCTCCACACGCGGATGATGTTCAGGTTGCCGACGCCGGGCAACAGGCGACGCATCTGCTGCACCTGGTTGATGATGCTGCGCGGTTCGACGTAGGCGCGGCGGTTGATCATGTCCGGCTTGCTGCGAAAACCACCGCCGATGACGATGTTGCCGCGGGCGATCTGCCGGAAGTAGATCACTTCGTGAGGGATTTTGGTGAACACGCCGATGACTGTCGGCAGTGCATACGGCACCGGCTCGGTGACGGCCATCTGCGGACCATGGGTGTCCAGCGGCACGGATTCGCCAAACTGCGTGGAGAGTTTCTGTCCCCAGGCGCCAGCGGTAATCAGCAACTGATCGGCGCTGAAAATGCGCCCGTCAGTGGTGGTGACTTCGAATTCGTTACCGACCTTTTCAACATGAGCCACTTCGGTACGCTCTTCGATCCGCGCCCCGGCCCGAATCGCTGCGCGGGCAAAGGCAGGTGCTGCCAGGCGCGGGTTGGCGTGGCCATCGTGTGGCGCGTAAGAGCCGCCCTTCACGTCCGGCCCGAGAAACGGAAAGCGCTCGTGCAGCGCTTTCCCGCTATAGATTTTCAGGTCCAGCTCACGGGCTTCCGGGGCCGCTGCATAGGCTTCCAGTTCGGCGATTTCGTCCTCGCGATAGCAGACGCGCATGTGGCCGCTGGGCAGGAACTCCAGGTCTTCACCGATCAGCTCCGGCAGCCGCTGCCAAAGGGCTCTGGAGCGGTTGGCGAGTTCCAGCTGACCGAGATGCCGACCCTGACGGCGCACGTTGCCGAAGTTCACGCCGCTGGCGTACTGGCCGATCACGTCGCGCTCCAGCAGCGTCACTGACTTGCCGCGCTGGCGCAGAAAGAACACTGATGCCGAGCCCATGAAGCCGCCGCCGACAATCAGTACGTCCACTTTTGGCTGCTTCATGATGCCACCTCGTCGATCAGCATCGACAACGGTTTGACCGGTGCCTGACCGCGCTGACGACCAACCTGTTCGACCGGCACACCGGCTTCGGCAGCGATCACCTCGGCCCCGGCCTGCGAGCAGTAACGGCCCTGGCAGCGGCCCATGCCGACGCGACTGAAGGCCTTGGCGCGGTTGACTTCGCAGGCGCCCTTTTCTCGTACGACGCCGCGCAGTTCACCGGCGCTGATCATCTCGCAGCGGCAGACAATGGCGTCATCGGGCAAGACCGCCGCCTGGGCCGCAGGCCACGGAAACGCCTCGGCCAGCCCGACCCGAAAGCGATCCATCGCCACCAGGCTCTTGCGCACCTCTGCCTGGCGCGAGTTATCCACAGGTCGGCCGAGGTCTTCCAGCAGCGCCATCGCCACCAGTCGCCCGGCCTGTTCCGCGGCATCGGCGCCACGAATCTTCGCGCCGTCACCTGCGGCGTAAAAACCTTTGACCGAGGTACGTCCTTCTTCATCGACTGCCAGCACCCATTGCCCGGACGCTTCGTCGAAGCGTAACTGGCAGCCGGCCAGATCAGCCAGCTGGGTTTCCGGACGCAGGTGGTAACCCAGCGCCAAGGCATCGCAATCGACGTTCAGCGCGTTGCCATTGGCCAGCTTCACACGCACGCCGGTCACGCCGTCCTGTTCGCTGCCGATGATTTCCTCGGGCTGCACGCCCAGGTGCACCGGCACCCCGGCGCTGTACAGTTGGCCCAGCAGTTTCATGCCGTTGAACAGCAGACCGGGGCGCGCCAGCAATTTGGGCATCCCGCTGACGCGTTTGCCGAACGGTGAGGTATCGAGCACTGCAGCGACATCGGCGCCGGCTTTGACGTACTGGCTGGCGACCAGGTACAGCAGCGGACCGCTGCCCATGAACACCACGCGACTGCCAATCGAGACCGATTGCGACTTGAGCGCAATCTGCGAGCCGCCCAGGCTGTAGGTGCCTGCCAGCTGCCAGCCCTTGATCGGCATCAGGCGGTCGGTGGCCCCGGCACACAGGATCAGTGCGTCGTATTCGACGACGGTGTGCACGCCTTGACTGGCACAGCACAGCTCGCCGTGGGTCAGGTTCCAGGCCAGGGTGTCGGGGCGGTAATCGATCTGCGTGCGCAGGCGATCGAAGCTTTCATGCAGGTCACGCGCTTTGGCCGCTTCAGTGCCATACAGCGCCGAATAATCGCGTTTGAAGCCTTCTGGCTGACGGCGATAGATCTGCCCGCCGTCACGCCGGTTTTCGTCGATCAGGATCGGTTTGATGCCCGCAGCCAGCAAGGTTTCGGCGCAGCGGGTGCCTGCCGGGCCGGCGCCGATGATGACCACTCTGGGGCTGCCAGGGTTGCGAACGTCTAACCGTGAAGAAGTGGCCATTTCGCCTCCGGTTGGGTGGTGACGATGTCGAGTCCGTCGCGGACTTCGTTGGAGCAGGCACGCAGCCGCTCGCCACTGCGGGTCCAGACCCAGCAATCCTGACAGGCGCCCATCAGGCAGAAACCTGCACGGCGTCCCGGGTCGAACTCGGACTGGCGTAATGTCGCCTTGCGGGTCAGCAACGCCACCATCAGCGTATCGCCCTGTAATGCCTCGATAGGCGCGCCATCGACCATCAGGCTCACGACCGGGCGATCACGCTCGCCCAGCCTCACAAAACGGCCATTCATGCGTAAGCTCCGACGATTTCAGGATTCAGATTTTCTTGCACGGCCTGCAGCTCGTCGCTGTCGCGGTGGCAAAGGATTTCGCTGCCACCTGCGATCACGCGGCGGCCCGGCGCGGTCTTGTTGCACAGGCCTTCGATTCGGGCCGGGCAGCGATTGAGGAAGGTGCACAGCTCCGGATTGTTGGCCGGTGCGCTGATGGGCGGCAGGTTGCCGCTGGTTACACCGCAGGTTTCCAGCCAGCCCTGACGCAGTTCCGGCACCGAATGCACCAGTAGATCGGTGTAGGGGTGGAACGGCATTCGGCTGAAGGCTTCGCGGCTGCCCTCTTCGACCTTGTGGCCGCTGTACATCACCACGATGTCGTCGCACAGCGCGCGAACGGTGGAGATGTCGTGGCTGATGAACAGGTAGGAAACCCCCAGCTTGCGGCGCAGTTCGCCGAGCAGTTCAAGGATGCAGGCACCCACCACGGTATCCAGTGCCGAGGTCACTTCATCACAGAGAATCAGGTCCGGCTTGGCCGCCAGCGCGCGAGCCAGGTTGACGCGTTGTTTCTGCCCGCCCGAGAGTTCGTTGGGACGCCGCTCGGCCAGCTCGCGGGGCAGGCGCACCAGGTCCATCAGTTCATCGATGCGCTCGCGCAGGGCCCTGCCCTTCAGGCCGAAATACATCTTCAGCGGGCGCGCCAGAATTGCGCTGATACTGTGCATCGGGTTGAGTGCGGTGTCGGCGTTCTGGAACACCATCTGGATGCGCCGGAACTGTTCTTCGGTACGACCCGCCAGGGTGCCGGACAAGTCGGCACCGTCGAAGGTCAGGCTGCCATGCGCCGGGTCCAGCAGACCGGCGACCACACGGGCCAGCGTTGATTTGCCCGAACCCGACTCGCCGATCACGCCAATGGCCTGACCGCGGCGGATGGTCAGGTCGATGTCTTCCAGCACGCGAATCATCGGCATGCCCTGCAGGTTCTTTTTGCCGTAACCAGCCGTCAGGCCCTTGATGGTCAGCAGCGTGCTGTCCTTGACCACCTCGCTGGCCGGGCTCAGCACTTTATCCGGACGCGCCGCCGCCAGCAGGCTGCGGCTGTAGGCGTCCACTGGCCCCTTGAGCAGCGCGGCGGTGCTGCTTTGTTCGATGATCCGCCCGCCGTTGAGTACCACGATCTGATCGGCCATCTGCGCCACCACCGCAAGGTCGTGGGAGACATAGACCGCGGTTGCACCCCGGTCGCGCACCACCCGCTTGAACGCGCGCAGCACGTCGATCTGCGTGGTGACGTCCAGTGCGGTGGTCGGCTCGTCGAGGATCACCAGCAACGGATCACTGATCAGCGCCATGGCCGCCATGACACGCTGCAACTGGCCGCCCGAGACCTGATGCGGGTAACGCCGGCCGATGCTTTCCGGATTGGGCAGGGCCAGGTCGCGGAACAGCTCGACGGCCTTGGCTTCCAGTTCCGCACGGCTGCCGAGACCATGAATCAGCGCGCCCTCGATCACCTGATCGATCAGCTTTTTCGCCGGGTTGAAGGCCGCTGCGGCGCTTTGCGCAATGTAGGACACGCGGTTGCCACGCAGGCCCTGCAATTGGCTTTCGGGCAGGCTGAGCATGTCGTGCTCGCCCACTTGAACCACCCCTCCGGCCAGCTTGCAACCGCGTCGGGCGTAACCGAGCAGGGCCAGCGCGATGGTGGTCTTGCCGGAGCCCGACTCGCCGATCAGTGCCAGCACTTCACCTTTTTCCAGCGCAAAGCTGACGCCTTTGACGATCTCCAGCTCGCCGTGGTCGCCATCGGCAACCACGCGCAGGTCTTGCACACGAATCAACTGGCTCATCTCAATGCCCTCCCGAACGACGACCGCGTCGCGAGGCCAGCCGGTCGATGAGCAGGTTGACGCCGATGGTCAGGGTGCCGATGGCCAGGGCCGGGATCACGATGGCCGGCGCGCCCTGGCTGAGCCCGCCGATGTTCTCGCGGACCAGCGAGCCAAGGTCGGCGTCAGGCGGTTGTACACCGAGCCCCAGAAAGCTCATGCCGCTGAGCAGCAGGACGATGAAGCCGAAACGCAGGCCCAGGTCGGTCATGACCGGGTTGAGCATGTTTGGCAGGATTTCCCGGCAGGCAATGTAGATACGGCCCTCGCCGCGTGTGCGTGCAACCTGCACGTACTCCAGCGCCTCGATGTTCACCGCCAGACTGCGCGCGATGCGAAACGCGCCTGGGGTGTAGCTGAGCACCGCCGTGCAGATCAGCAGCACCTCGGACGAGCCGAACGCCGAGACCATGATCAGCGCCAGCATTTTGCTGGGGATCGAGATGAACGCGTCCATCAGGCGGCTGATGATTTCGTCCAGCCATTTTGGCGCGACCACCGACAGCAGCGCGCACAGGGTGCCGATGCCGCTGGCCAGCACGGCAGAAATCAATGCCAGGCCGACGGTGAAGCGCGCGCCGACCAGCACGCGGCTGAGCATGTCGCGGCCCAGGTAGTCCGTACCGAACGGATAGGCTGCGCTCATGTTTTCGAACATGTTGTCGGAGACCACTTCGCCCACCGGATGCGGTGCCAGCCAGGGGCCGAACAGGGCGACCATCAGCCAGATGAAGCACACCGTAGCGCCCAGCAGGCCAAGCCATGAGGTCGGGAGGGACGCTTTTTTGCGAAGCACCGGTTGCGGCGCTGCGGGCGTCGATTTCGCAATGAATTGAGTCATTGGGTTCTCAGCCTCGGATTGGAAAGAATTGCACACAGGTCGGCCATCAGCACCAACCCAAGGTAAGCGGAGCAGAACAGCATCGTGCAGCCCTGCACCAGGGCCATGTCACGGTTGGTCACGGCATCGACCATCAGGCTGGCGATGCCGGGATAGTTGAAGATGGTCTCGACGATGACGACGCCGCCGAGCAGGTACGACAGGCTCAGTGCCACGGCGTTGACGATCGGCCCGATGGCGTTCGGCAAGGCATGGCGCAATACGATACGCACCGGGCTGACGCCCTTGAGGCGCGCCATTTCCACATACGGGCTGTCCAGCTGGTCGATGACCGCAGCGCGGGTCATGCGCGCCATCTGCGCCACGATCACGCAGCACAGGGTCATCACTGGCAACGCGTAAGTACGCATGAACTGCCACGGCGAGCTGACATCGGCGCCATAGGACAGCGCCGACAACCAACCCAGATTGACGGCGAAAATCAGCACCGCCAGCGTCGCCACCAGAAACTCGGGCACGGCGACCAGTGACAGGGTGATGAAATTCAGCGCGCTATCCAGGCGACTGCCGCGGTACATCGCTGCGCCAATCCCCAGTGCCAGCGCGACCGGCACCGATACCAGCGCGGTGGTGGCCGACAGCATCAGGGTTTTCGGGAAACGTCCGGCAATCAGCTCCGAGACCGGCATCGCGTTTGAGACCGATTCGCCGAGGTTGCCGCCGAGCAGGTTGGTCAACCAATGCAGATAACGCACCACACCTGGCTGATCGAGGCCCAGTTGGGTACGCAGTGCCGCGACCTGTTCAGGCGTCGCGAATTGCCCAAGGGCCTGTTGTGCGGCGTCTCCAGGCAACACCGCCGTTATGGCGAAGACCACGATGGAAACGATCAACAACGTCACGATCGCTGCGCCGAAGCGCTGCACGATCAACCAGAGTGTGTTGCTATTCATCTGCGTCCTCCTGCTCGGTTCAGCGTTTCATTTACGCGTCCAGCCACACCTGCTCGCTGAACATGTAACCCATGAAGCCGCCCAGCGGGTTGCTGGAATAGCCCTGGATACGCTTGTCCACACCGTCGATGTTGCTGATGAACACAGGGATGCCGATGCCGCAGTTCTGGCTGACCAGAGCCTGCATGTCGCCATACATTTTGCCGCGCTTGGCATCGTCGGTTTCGCCACGGGCCAGCAACAGCAGTTGGTCGAACTGGTCGTTTTTCCAGCCGGATTCATTCCACGGCGCTGTGGACTGGAAGAACTGCGAGAAGATCACGTCGGCGTTCGGGCGCGGGTTGATGTTGCCGAAGCTCAGCGGGTGCTTCATCCAGTGGTTGGACCAGTAGCCGTCGCTTGGCAGACGGTTGACGTTGAGGGTCAGACCGGCCTGTTTGGCGGACTGTTGCAGCAGCACGGCGATGTCCACCGAGCCGGTGGCAGCAGGCGATGCCGCCACGGCCATGGTGATCTTTTCCATGCCGGCTTTTTTGAGCAGGAATTTGGCTTTTTCCGGGTCGTAGGCGCGCTGTGGCAGGTCCGCGTTGAAGTAGCGCGAGCCTGGCGAGATTGGATGGTCGTTACCGACGCGGGCGTAGCCACGGAACACCGCCGATTTGACCTGTTCACGGTCCAGCAGGTACTTCATGGCCTCGGTGAATTCCGGGCTCTTGCCGGGCATCTGGTCCTGACGAATGATCAGGTCGGTGTAGTTGCCGGACGGTGCATCGACCACGCGGTGTTTGGCGCTGGCGGCAATACGCGTGGTGGAGCGCGGGTTGACCTCGTTGATCATGTGTACGTCGCCGGAGAGCAGCGCGTTGACCCGCGAGGGTTCGTCGGCGATGGCGATGAATTCGATTTCGTCCAGGTACGGCAGGCCCGGTTTCCAGTAGTTGGGGTTGCGCGCACTGACCGAGCGCACGCCAGGGTTGAATTCCTTGACGGTGAACGGCCCGGTACCGATGCCTTTGCTGAAATCGGTGGTGCCTTCGGGCACGATCAGCAGGTGCGAAACCGCGAGGATCGACGGCAGCTCGGCGTTTGGCGAGCTGAGGGTGATCTGCACTTCCAGCGGGCCGGTGGCTTTGATCTCGGAAAACTGCGCCATCAATGGCAGGACTTTCGAGCCGGTGGCCGGGTCCTTGTGGCGCGACAGGGAGAACACCACGTCGCCAGCGGTCAGCGCCTTGCCGTTGTGGAAGGTCACGCCCTGGCGCAGGGTCACTGTCCAAACCGTGGCGTTGTCGCTTTCGATCTTCTCGGCCAGCTCCATGTGCGGCACCAGATGGCTGTCGAAACGGGTCAGGCCGTTGTAGAACATGAAGTGACGCACGTAATCGGTAGACAGCGCGCCCTTGGCCGGATCCAGCGTATCGGCGGTAGAATTGGACATGCCGGCGACCCGGATACGGCCGCCCGGCTTGCCTTTGACAGGGGCATCCGCGTCATCGGCAAACACCTTACCGGCCGCGCCGAACAGGCTGGTGGAGCCGGCCGCGACCACACCTGCAACGCCCAGCATGCGTAGCGCATCGCGACGTGACAGACCGCGATTGAGTCCTTCGAAAACCCGCAGGCTGTCTTCACCTGTGATCAACGTGGAGTCGTTTTTTTTGTCAGTCATATCAGTTCTACCTGTCGAAAAGGGGAAATTCCGAATTGCTCACGGTTGGCCGGAGCGTCCTTCAAGCACACACGACGACGGTCAGACAAACACTCAGTGGCGGCTGTCCTGATAGCGGTAATACGCGCCTACCAGCGGCAGAAACCATGGCTTGCCGAAATGGCCGGGAATGGCTGGCCAGCTCAGGTCCTTCCAGGGATTGGCCTGTGCCTTGCCTTCCATGACTTCGGCCATCATCCGCCCCATGTGCACCGACATCTGTACACCGTGGCCGCTGTAACCCATCGAGTAGAAGACCCCGTTGTGTTCGCCTGCACGTGGCAGACGGTCGGAGGTCATGTCCACCAGCCCGCCCCAGCAGTAGTCGACCTTGACGTGTGCCAGTTGCGGAAACATCTGCACCATGGCCGCCTGCAACACCTTGCCGCTCTTGGCGTCGGAGCTGCTGTTGGACATGGCGAAGCGCGCGCGCCCGCCGAACAGCAGGCGGTTGTCCGGCGTGAGGCGGAAATAGTTGCCGATCAAACGGCTGGTCACGTAAGCGCGCTGGTGGGGGAACAGTTGGTCGATCAGCGCCTGCGGCAACACTTCAGTGACGATGACGAAGCTGCCGACCGGCACGATGCGCCGGCGATACCAGCCCAGCCCGCCATGCTGGCAGGCACCGGTCGCCAACAGCAGCTGTCCGGCCTGGATCGAGCCTTTCGAGGTGTTGACCACAAAGCCGCCACGGTTGGCTTTCCAGTCCTTTACCGTCGCGTTCTGATACACCCTTGCGCCATGACGCACTGCTGCGTCGGCGAGACCCACACCGAAGCGTCCGACATGCATCTGTATGCCGTTGCGCTGCAGCAGGCCACCGTGAAACTCGTTCGAATCGATTTCAGCGCGCAGGTCCTGAGCGGACAGCAGCTCGACGTCAGCATCGACTTCACGGCGGATCAGCTCGCAGGTGCGCGCCAGTCCTTCGTAATGTCCTGGCTTGGCCGCCAGCTTGAGCTTGCCGTTACGCTTGACGTCGCAGGCGATGTGTTCCTCGTCGATCACGCTCACGACGCTTTGCACCGCACTTTCGTAAGCCTTGTAATACTCGCGTGCCTGATCGGCACCCAGGGTTGCGCTCAACGACGCATAGTCCTGGGCCACGCCGGTATTGCACTGTCCGCCATTGCGGCCCGACGCTTCGCCGATCACCCGGCCCGCTTCCAGAACCACCACGCTGGCACCTTTCAAGGCCAATGCACGCGCCGCCGCAAGGCCGGTGAAACCGCCACCGACCACTACCACGTCAGCCTGCCCCTCCACTGCGCCGTCCTGTGCGCCGGTAAAGCCTGGAGCCGTATCGAGCCAGTAAGACTCACTGCGCATCTCGTTCCCCTTGTCACTCATCGAAGAGCACCTTGAAAAATGCCGGTGTCACGCGGGTTGCCTGGTTTACAGGCCGACCAGCCCGGCCAGTCCGCCGATATCGGGAATCTGGTGGTATTCGAAGCTGCTGTTGGCTGGCTGCTCATGGCCACGCGCCACGAATGCCTTGTTCCTGATCTTCATGTCATGCGCCGAGAACAGGTCGTAACGGAAGCTTGAAGACACATGCAAGATGTCTTCCGGGCCGCAACCCAGGTTGTCGAGCATGAATTCGAAAGCAGCCAGACGCGGTTTGTAGGCTTGGGCCTGTTCAGCGGTGAACACCTTGTGGAATGGCGCGCCGAGCTTTTCGACGTTGGACATGATCTGACTGTCGCTGGCGTTGGAGAAAATCACCAGCGGGATCTTGTCGGCGATTTTCGACAGGCCGGCGGGCACATCGGCGTGTGGGCCCCAGGTCGGCACGGCGTCGTAATACAGTTGGCCTTCTTCGCGGTATTCAACGTTCCAGCGCTTGCAGGTGCGCGCCAGTGCAACCTTGAGGATTTCGTCGTATGGCATCCAGTCACCCATGACCTGATCCAGACGATACGCCGAAAAATCCTTGACGAACTGATCCATCTGTTCAGCCGCAACGCGGTCGGCAAACAGCTCGCGCGTCATGGTGCCCATGTGGAAATTGGTCAACGTGCCGTAGCAGTCGAACGTAATGAATTTTGGTCGAAGAAAGCTCATTGTGTGCGGTCCTGAAAGTTCGTTGAGGTCATGGCATGACGAGCAGTCCGGCCTGATGTTCAGGGGCGGTGATGCACGCTGCAGCACAACCTCATTACAACACCGTGAAATCAGCAGATGGCGTTAAAAGTGATGGCTGCTTGATAGAAACCACCGTTTTGAGGTGCGCGCTCAGCAGACTTTGCGGGGCGCTCCAGCCTTGGGCAGAGCCCGGTTTTCGGCGCTTTTATGACCCTTTTCAGGGCGCTCGGGCTCAAACACGCGGGTTTGCGCCGCAGAAACTGCGCCGCGCCAGTGCCTGGCTGGCGACAAATGCCGGCAGCTATATAAAGAGCTTGAACACGGGGTAAAAACCCTAAGCATTTGCTGCCGGAGGCCCGGCCGATTTAAGCAGTAACTGTGGTCTGGCGAGCGGCGCTTTGTGGAATCTGCCGAATGCGCGCAGCCCTCTTGTCACCGCCCGCAGCAGGTGGGATACAACACGCCTGACGCATCCTTTTATTGCCTGTGCATCCTTCTGGACGGAGACACGTCATGCTCGCTCAGCAACGCCCCGACTTTGAATTTCGCCCCATGACCGCCGCCGACGTCGGCAACGCTCATGAGTTATCCATCGCCTTGAAGTGGCCGCATCGACTTGAAGACTGGGCCATGCTGCAACGTGTCGCCCAAGGCTTCGTCGCGGTACACAACGGGCGGTTGATCGGTAGTGCTTTCGCCTGTCATCAGGGCGAGTTTTCCACCATCGGTCTGGTGATCGTCAGTGACGATTACCAGGGCAAGGGCATTGGTCGCAAGCTGATGGAACTGGCGGTCGGCTGCGTCGCGCCCCGCACGGCGGTCCTCAACGCCACGCTGGCGGGTGCGCCGCTTTACGCGAAGATGGGGTTTGTCAGTTTTGGCGAGATCCAGCAGCGTCAGGGGCAGGCGCAACCGACCGACATCACCGAATTGAAGTCACAGGAACGTTGCCGCGGGCTGAGCGAGGCTGACCACCCTCGCGTGCTGGAACTGGCCAACGCCGGTTCGGGCATGGACCGCTCGGTGACGCTCGGCGATGTGCTGAACAACCTTGAGCACGCCGTCGGCATCGAGCGCGACGGCCAGTTGCAGGCCTTTGCCCTGCTGCGTCCGTTCGGCCGCGGCCTGTGCATCGGCCCTGTGGTCGCCCAGAGCGTTGACCAGGCCAGGCACATGATCGAGCAACTGCTGGCCCGCGTGCCTTATGCCTTCGTACGTATCGACATCCCGACCGACAGCGGCCTGGCCGACTGGCTGGAGGAAGCCGGCCTCAAGCGCGTCGACAGCGTGACCCGCATGAGCATGGGCGCAGTCCTGCAAGCCAGCCAGGGCGTGCGCCAGTTTGCGCTGATTACCCAGGCGATCGGCTGATCGCCCGTAAGCACCTCATCGTGCCAATGCTCTCGCAGAGCGTCACGAAATGCATTACCACGCAGAGCGCTCATCGTTATACATAAGTCTTGGAGAGCCCCGAATACGTGCTTTTCAGGCTTCTGCCCGCAGGGCGTAGGAGCGAACTTGTTCGCGAAGACAGGCGATCATACCGGCCCTTTCGCGAACAAGTTCGCTCCTACGGCCTCCGGCCAGAAGCAAAAGCGGATTTGTGTATAACGCCGAGTCTGGAGCGTGGGAACGATCATCAACGCTTCAACTTCAGGAGCCCGACCCGATGCCCCAACCCACTGTTTTGCTATTGGCCCGCGCTGACCTCAGCCCGGTAGACACCGAATTCACCACTGGCCCCATCGATGCGCATGACTCGCTCGATAATGAGCGTCGCACAGCGTTCATCGATGATCAGGGCATTGCGGCCGGCCTCGTGCATTTCGGCACGTCGCTGTCAGTGGCAGCCTACCCCTACACCGAAATGCTGGTGATGCATCGCGGGTCCGTCACCCTGACCTCCGGTACCGAGAGCCTCACGATCAAGACCGGTGAAAGTGCAGTGATCGGTCGCGGCACTCAAGTACGTATCGACGCGCAACCGGACAGCCTCTGGGCGTTCTGCGCGTCCACCCAGGCCAGCGGGCCAGACAAACCCGGCATCACCGCGCTCGACCGCCTGGCCATGCTCACGCCATCTTCACCACCAGACCCGGCGATCATGATCAGCGCGTTGCCGCAATGCCGCAGCAACAACCTCTTCGAAGACAGCGCCAGCACCCTGCGCATCGGCGTATGGGACTCCACCCCCTACGAACGCATCTCGCGGCCGCACAAGATCCATGAACTGATGAACCTGATCGAAGGCAGCGTCGAGCTGAGCCTGGAAAACGGCCCGAGCCTGACCGTGAATACCGGCGATACCGTATTCGTCGCACAGGGCGCGCCCTGCAAGTGGACCAGCACGGCGTATGTGCGCAAGTTTTATGCGGTGACGTGAAGTAGAACGACGTGCTGCTTCGCCCGACGACTCTATTCAGCATGGAGCCTGGAATGGAGCGATGGGAAAACGCTATGTGGATGAATACAACGAAACCGGCAGAAGCACCCAAACACTGGTGATGCTTCTCGCCCGCTACATTATTCTTTCAAACCCAGCACGTAGAACTTGCTGTCCACCGCGATCAACGGAAAGCTCGCTGGCAGATCTTCTTTGGTGATCTCCCGAAAGCCGTGCTTTTCATAGAAGCGATGCGCAGCGTGAAATTTGTCGGTCGTGCCCAGGAAAACTTCGCTAACGCCCTTGCGAGTTGATTCCTCGATCAGGCGCTCGAGCAGTCTGGCTGCAACGGAGAGTTCCCTGCCGCGAAACGGGGCGGCGACAAACATCTTGCGCAGTGCTGCCTGCCCTGCGCCGATGTCCCTGAGGCCGATGCTGCCGATGACCTGAGCGTCTTGTACAGCGACCCAGAAATCCCCTGTGCCGGTCTGGTAAAAGTCCGGAATCGCTTTCAGGTCAGGCTGGTCTTCGGCGGTGATGGGAATACCGAACTCTTCACGCTGGATCGGCAGAATCATCGCCGATACACCTGACTCGTCGCTCGGCACGAAACGCCGTATCTGAATCCCGTTTACGCCCACAACACACCTCCTGGCCATCGTCCTCAGTGGAAATCAGTATTCCAGACAAGCAAACGCCCCGACAAGTCGAGGCGTTTGCTTGAGCATTTTCGAGGGTCACACGGGCGTGTGACCCTGAAGATGTTTAATTACAACTTCGGACCCGCAGCCTTGATGGCGTCGCTCACGTCGAACTTCTTGAAGTTCTCCACGAACAGGCCAGCCAGTGCTTTTGCCGCTTCGTCGTAGGCAGCCTTGTCAGCCCAGGTGTTGCGTGGGTTGAGCAGGCCGGTATCGACGCCGGGTACCGACTTCGGTACGTCGAGGTTGATGGTGTCGAGGTGTTCGGTTTCGGCACCGATCAGTGCGCCGCTCTGGATCGCTGCGATCACGCCACGGGTGGTCGGGATGTTGAAGCGCTTGCCGACGCCGTAGCCACCGCCGGTCCAGCCGGTGTTGACCAGGTAGACCTTGGATTTGAAGCCGCGGATGCGCTTGATCAGCAGTTCTGCGTATTCGCCCGCCGGACGCGGGAAGAACGGTGCGCCGAAGCAGGTGGAGAAGGTGGACTTGATGCCCGAACCCGAACCCATTTCAGTCGAGCCGACCAGTGCGGTGTAACCCGACAGGAAGTGGTAGGCGGCCTGTTCTTCGCTGAGGATCGACACAGGCGGCAGTACGCCGGTCAGGTCGCAGGTCAGGAAGATAACGGCGTTCGGCTCGCCACCGAGGTTTTTCGGTGCGCGTTTTTCGATCAGTTCGCGCGGGTAGGCCGCACGGCTGTTCTGGGTCAGGCTGCTGTCGGCGTAGTCGGCTTTTTTGGTGACCGGGTCGAGTACGACGTTTTCCAGTACGGCGCCGTGCTGGATGGCTTTCCAGATGACCGGCTCGTTCTTCTCGGACAGGTCGATGCACTTGGCATAGCAACCGCCTTCGATGTTGAACACCACGCCTTCGCCCCAGCCGTGTTCGTCGTCACCGATCAGGTAACGGCTTTCGTCGGCGGACAGGGTGGTCTTGCCGGTGCCGGACAGACCGAAGAACAGGGTTACATCGCCCTCTTCGCCCATGTTGGCCGCGCAATGCATCGGCAGAACGTCGGACGCCGGGAGCAGGAAGTTCTGCACCGAGAACATGGCTTTCTTCATTTCGCCGGCATAACGCATGCCGGCGATCAGCACCTTGCGGGCTGCAAAGTTGATGATCACGGTGCCGTCGGAGTTGGTGCCGTCACGCTCAGGGTCGCAGACGAACCATGGCGCGTTCTGGATTTCCCACTCGTCCTTGCCAGCCGGGTTGTACTGTTCAGGGTTGATGAACAGGCAACGGCCGAACAGATTGTGCCACGCAGTCTCGGTGGTCATCTTGACTGGCAGGTAGTGCGCAGGATCGGAGCCTACATGAACGTGAGAAACGAAGCGCTCGCGCTCGGCGAGGTACGCGCCGACACGGTTCCACAGGGCGTCGAATTTCTCGGCCGGGAACTTGCGGTTGATCGGGCCCCAGGCGATGGCGTCCTGAGTGCTCGGCTCTTCAACGATGAAACGATCGACCGGCGAACGGCCAGTACGATGGCCTGTCTCCACAACCAGTGCGCCAGTATCGGAAAGTACGCCTTCTTTGCGGGCAAGGGCTTCCTTGACCAGTTCGTCGGTGCTCAGATCGGTGTACACAGCGTTGTTGGTTTGCGTCATGAGGTTCCCCGTCGGCCTGTGGCCGAGTGCTCCAAACGGTTTTGTAGTAAAAAAACAACCACTACTACAGCGTAAAAGTGGGCCGGATTATGCCAGAAATGCCCGGAAATGGTAGGACCCTCCTGTCAGAACAGCATTACAGGGGCCCACACCGTTTTCTGAGGCCCTTTACGCGATCATTAATGGCGCGTGTCAGATGGCGAATCGACACCGCCGCCAGCAAACAGCTGCGCGACGTCAGTGGCATCGAACAGATAGCGTTGGTTGCAGAACTGGCAGTCGATCTCGATCGTGCCGTTGTGCTCGATAACCAGTTGCTGCGCGTCCTCCAGCCCAAGGCTGGCCAGCGCATTGGCCGAGCGCTCACGCGAGCAACTGCAGCGAAAGCAGATGGGCTGCTCGTCGAACAGGCGAACCGGGTCTTCGTGATACAGGCGATGCAGGATGGTCTGGTTGTCCAGCCCGAGCATTTCCTCGGCCGTGAGGGTGTTGGCCAGGGTGATGACGTGCTCCCAGCTGGCGTCGCGCTCTTCCGGATCGGTGATCTGCGCGATGGGCAGCTGTTGCAGCAACAGACCGCGGGCGCGATGACCGTCGGCCTTGAGCCAGAAACGCGTGCCCAGCTGTTCGGACATCACGAAATAGTTGGAGAGGCTTTCCGACAGGTCGACGCCGTCGAGGGCAACGATGCCCTGATAGCGCTTGCCCTTGTTCGGGTCGATGGTCAATGCCAGCGAGCCATCGGGCATCAGGTCCTGCAGACCTGCGCCTGCTGTGACCAGTGCCTCGTCATAACGGGCAATGCCACGCAGTTCACGCTCGCTGGAGCACTCGACCATCAGCAACGGCACTGCGCCGCTGGAGCGTGCCTGCAGGATCAGCAGGCCGTCGAATTTGAGGGTGCCGACGAGCAGCGCGGCAGCCGCCATCAGTTCGCCAAGCAACTGCGCGACCGGCTCCGGGTAGGGATGCTTGGCGAGCACTTCGGCGTAGCTGCGCTCCAGGGCGACCAGTTCTCCGCGAACGTCGCTTTCGTCGAAGATGAAGCGTTGGGTGAAATCGATGTTCGGGAAATCATGCATAGGTAGGCAAGGTATCTGAAGTAATGACAATGGATGGCACGCGGCTGAAAAAGCGCCGTCCGGCACTCGAAAGCGCCGTGGGCCATGCGGATTGACCGGCATTTTAGGAGCTATGCGGTGCGCTTCCAAGCTGGATGGCACGTCGGACTGATAGCCGGAGCTGCCCGGTGCTGTGTTTCAGTCGTTGTTGTGGCTGGCGCGGAAGCCGAAAAGCTCCCGGCGTTGCTTCTTGGTCGGCTTTCCGTCAGTGGTCACACCCAGGTTGCCGGCCTTGCGCTGAGCCGCGGCATTCTCGCGCATGGCGATGCTCTCGGGTGTCTCGTGATACAGCGTCTGTGCCTCCGGTGCGCCACGCCGAACGACGGACAGCGCCTCGACCACTACGGTGCGGTCGTCGAAACCCATGCGAATCTGGAACTCGTCACCGATACGCGGCTCCTTGCCGGGCTTGCAACGCTCGCCGCGACAGTGCACCTTGCCGCTTTCGATAGCCGCTTTGGCCAGCGCACGGGTTTTGAAAAAGCGCGCAGCCCACAGCCATTTATCCAGGCGGACCTTATCGTCTTCTTCCATCTTTTGTGCCATTTGAATTCCTCATCCGTATGGCAGTCTGAACGTTATCCGGCTAATCAGGAAACGTGACGGCCTGCCGTTGCCGATCTGTCGCTATCAAGAACATGAAGTAACCGATCCTTGCTTGTCAAAATCCGCTATTCATCATTTTATGGCCCTGACCTCACATGGAGTGCGATGTGACAGACTTTCCAACCTCGTTGACCGCCCCCAAAAAGGGGTGTGAGGGCTGCACCGGCAGTCCGGAACTGGGCTTTTCGTTTGATTATGCCTACCAACCCATCGTCAACCTGCACGACCAGTCGATCTTTGCCCATGAAGCGCTGGTCCGGGGCCCGAATGGCGAGGGCGCAATGTCAGTCCTGAGTCAGGTCACCGACCAGAACCGCTATCGCTTCGATCAGACCTGCCGGACCACGGCCATCGCCGGCGCTGCGAAACTGGGCATGACCGAGCGTTTATCGATCAACTTTCTGCCAAATGCCGTGTATCGTCCCGAGCTGTGTATCCGCAGCACGCTGGAAGCGGCCAAGCGGCATGACTTTCCCATCGAGCGGTTGATTTTCGAGACCATCGAAAGCGAACATGTGTGCAGCAAAGGCCATTTGAGCAATATCCTGCGCGAGTACCGGGAGTTCGGCTTCATGACCGCCATCGATGACTTCGGCGCCGGGTATTCAGGCCTGACGCTGCTGGCCGATTTTCAACCCGACCTGATCAAACTCGACATGAACCTGGTACGCGATGTTCATCGCAATCGCGCGCGTCAGGCGATTGTTCGCGCGGTTGTCACAATGTGTTCGGACTTGGGGATTAAAGTCATCGCAGAAGGTATCGAACATATTGAAGAGCGGGATTTTCTGGCAGATTGCGGCATATCCCTGATGCAAGGCTATCTGTTCGCCAAACCCGCATTCAAAGCCCTGGCTCAGGTAGCCCCCGAGGCCTGGCAGAAGTCTTGAGAAGTACGGAATCGCATTGAAGACATTCGATCATCTGACAGTCATCGGCCTGCGCGAGTGGGTGGCGCTCCCCGACCTGGGGGTGGCAGGCCTGCGGGCAAAAATCGATACCGGTGCGAGCACGTCAAGCCTGCACGCCACGGAAATCGAACCTTTTGAACGCAATGGCCAGAAATGGGTGCGCTTCAACGCGCATCTGGGCACGGTGGTTCAGTTGCGGCATCGTCGCTGCGAAGCGCAACTGGTTGCCATGAAAACCATTAAAAGCTCCAACGGTCAGGCGCAGGTGCGTTATGTCATTCGCACCACGCTGGCCCTGGGTGATCGTATCTGGCCGGTGGAATTCACACTGGCCTGCCGCAAGTCGATGCGCTATCGACTGCTGCTGGGTTCCAAGGCTCTGATTGACGGCCAGCTGGTGGTCAATCCGGGCATAACTTACGTACAAGACAAGCCGGTGTTCCCGGCCTCTACTTCCTCAGGTGTTGCATGAAGATCGCTGTGCTTTCGCGTAATCCGCGTCTGTATTCCACCCGTCGTCTGGTCGAAGCTGGCATCGAGCGTGGCCATGAGATGGTGGTGATCGACACCCTGCGCGCCTATATGAACATCGCCAGCCACAAGCCGCAGATCCACTACCGCGGCAAACCTCTGGAGGGCTTCGATGCGGTGATCCCGCGCATCGGTGCTTCGGTGACTTTCTATGGCTGTGCGGTGTTGCGTCAGTTTGAAATGATGGGTGTGTTTCCGCTCAATGAATCGGTCGCCATTGCCCGCTCGCGGGACAAGCTGCGTTCGCTGCAACTCCTGTCACGCCGGGGGATCGGCTTGCCGGTCACCGGTTTCGCTCACTCGCCCGACGACATTCCCGACCTGATCCAGATGGTCAATGGCGCGCCGCTGGTCATCAAGGTGCTCGAAGGCACTCAGGGGATCGGCGTGGTGTTGTGCGAAACGGCCACGGCGGCCGAATCGGTGATCGAAGCCTTCATGGGCCTCAAGCAGGACATCATGGTTCAGGAATACATCAAGGAAGCAGGCGGTGCCGACATTCGCTGCTTTGTGGTCGGTGACAAGGTTATCGCCTCGATGAAGCGTCAGGCCAAACCGGGCGAGTTCCGCTCCAACCTGCACCGCGGTGGCAGCGCCAGCCTGATCAAGATCACGCCTGAAGAACGCATGACTGCATTGCGGGCAGCCAAGGTCATGGGACTGAGCGTGGCGGGTGTGGATATCCTGCGTTCCAATCACGGTCCTTTGGTGATGGAGGTCAACTCTTCGCCTGGCCTGGAAGGCATTGAAGTGACCACCAGCAAGGACGTGGCCGGGATGATCATCGGGTACCTGGAGAAAAACAGCGGCCCGCACATGACCCGTACCAAAGGAAAAGGCTGACGGGACTCATACCCGTTTCAATGGCTCTGGCTGGCGTCGCGTCTGCGGACGCCGTCCAGGGCATTCAGCTACCGTACATCAGGTAAACAGGCCTGCCAGTCGAGTCCTCGTTGCAGTATCCCGGCATTAGTCCCGCATCCCTCCGTTCAGCTTAAGGCGACGTAATAGCCAGCTTCGCGCCGAATAGCCATCCTCCCGCGCGACATAAATCAACACATTTCTCCCGTATTTGTATGCCGATCATGCATGAGGTAGTCGTTTACGGCATTAGACGTATACGCGCGCCATGGGAATAGTTGCGACTTTTTTCGCCTGCTACAGAGCTGGGATGCTCGTCTGCGGTGACCTTCTCGGGACATTTCCAAAGGGAGCTCCTGCCTCGAAACTGCTGTGAAAAAGCATGCTCGGTGCACGGGTTTTGGACTTGCCCAAGCCACTTTGAACAAGGGTAATAATATGAAGAAGGCAAAGCTGAGTCTGGCCTGGCAGATTCTGATCGGACTGGTACTGGGTATCGCTGTGGGGGCGCTACTCAATCATTTCAGCGCAGAAAAGGCCTGGTGGATCACCAACATCCTGCAGCCCGCAGGCGATATCTTCATTCGTCTGATCAAGATGATCGTTATTCCCATCGTTGTCGCCTCGCTGATCGTCGGCATCGCGGGCGTGGGCGATGCCAAGAAGCTGGGACGTATCGGTCTCAAGACCATTCTCTATTTTGAAGTCGTGACCACTATCGCGATTCTGGTGGGGCTGGTGCTGGCCAACGTGTTCCATCCGGGCACCGGCATCGACATGAGCACACTGGGCACCGTCGATATTTCCAAGTATCAGCAGACTACGGCTGAAGTTCAGCACGATCATGCGTTTATCGCGACCATTCTCAACCTGATCCCGTCCAACATCTTCGCCGCCATGGCGCGCGGCGAGATGTTGCCGATCATCTTCTTTTCGGTGTTGTTCGGCCTGGGGCTTTCCAGCCTGCAAGCCGAGGTCCGTGAACCGCTGGTGAAGCTGTTTCAGGGCGTCTCGGAGACCATGTTCAAGGTCACTCACATGATCATGAACTACGCGCCGATTGGTGTGTTTGCCCTGATTGCCGTGACTGTCGCCAACTTCGGCTTCGCCTCTCTGTTGCCGCTCGCCAAGCTGGTGATTCTGGTTTACGTGGCCATCGCCTTCTTCGCCTTCGTGGTGCTGGGGCTGATCGCTCGTGCATTCGGCTTTTCGGTCATCAGGCTGATGCGTATCTTCAAGGACGAGCTGATTCTGTCCTACTCCACGGCCAGCTCTGAAACCGTGCTGCCACGGGTGATCCAGAAGATGGAAGCCTATGGCGCACCGAAGGCGATTTGCAGTTTCGTGGTGCCCACGGGCTACTCGTTCAACCTTGACGGTTCGACGCTCTATCAGAGCATCGCAGCCATCTTCATCGCTCAGTTGTACGGCATCGACCTGTCGATTGGCGCGCAATTGATGCTGGTGCTGACCCTGATGGTCACCTCCAAAGGCATCGCGGGCGTACCGGGGGTTTCCTTCGTGGTACTGCTGGCGACCCTGGGCAGCGCCGGTATTCCACTGGAAGGCCTGGCGTTCATCGCCGGTGTCGACCGCATTATGGACATGGCGCGTACCGCTTTGAACGTGATCGGCAATGCGCTGGCAGTGCTGGTTATCTCGCGCTGGGAAGGCATGTATGACGATGCCAAGGGCGAGCGCTACTGGAACTCCCTGCCGCACTGGCGCAGCAAAGAGCCCGTGCCGATGGGGCAACCGACGGCGGACTGATCTTCGCTATGTGCTGACAAGCCCCGGACCTCCGGGGTTTGTTGTTTTCAGGTCGCCGGTTAGACTGCCTGCCTTACCTGAGGAGTGACCATGACCGACGACATCGATAATGACGAAGAAGACTTTGCTGCCTCGACGCTGATCGAAGCTATCGAAAACCAGATCGAAGCCGGTAACCCGCCCGCAGCCAGAGCGGTGTTCAACATGCTGACCCTGGTGAACTATGAGCGTGAAGATATTCTTGAAATGATGGCCCATGTGCTGGCCATCGAGATCGATGCCTTGCTGGAGCAGGACCGTCCGTTCGACACGCAATGGTATGAAGCAGCGCTGCGCGCCCTGCCCGACCTGCCGCCGGAAAAGTGATCCTGCGGTCAGAGCAGGCCAGCAAGATATATGCTGCAAACACTTCAGACGCTGACTACACTGCAAATGCCCCGCTGCCGCTTGATCCTCCGGGGCCACACGCCAAACCGGCTTTAACGGTCATCCAGAACCGACGAGCGCAGATCGGACACGTCGATTCCAGAGCACACCCGCCAGCCGGCGAGGTCGTATTACTACAAAAAGTCTGGAGTACCTATGTCGTATACCCCTGAGTTGGTTGCCGAACTGGAAATCCTTGCACTGTTCAATCTGGGAAACACCCAGGAAGGCCTCAAAGTCCACCATGTAGCGGCGCCCACGGCCGTTGCAGCCGCACAAAGACTCTTCGATAAAGGACTGACGACCCAGGTCGATGGCGGTTACCTGACCAGCCTCGGGCTCGAGGCCGCCCAGCATGCCCAATCCTTGCTGACCATCCTCAACGTCTCCAGGCAAGCCGCCTGAATGTCGCAGGGCCTGCGCACAAAAAAGCGTGGCAGGCCCTTCACTTATCCGCGCGCCAGTCGATACAGGACGTTGGCGCCAGAATAACCATCCGACCGAATCCGCTTCTCTCGGCTGCAAACCTTCTCCGCCATCTTTCTCGGTAATTCCACGCCTGCACAGGCCAGATGCCTTGAGTTGCGATGACGCGTAATCCTGAAATTCGCCCCGACCTGGATGAGGGCATCGACCGCAAGGTTCTCAGCCAGTTGCGTAACCGTTTCCTGTCGCTCAATGACGGGCGGTACGCGCGTGCGCTGGAAGGTATGTCGACCCGCCAGCAGAGCGTGTTGACCCTGCTGCCGCTGTTCTTTCACGTCAACCATCCGCTGTTGCCCGGTTATGTTTCCGGCAGCACGCCTGCCGGTGTCTCGCATTACGAACCGGACACACTGGCCCTGGTCGAGGCGCAGCGGCTGACGCGCTCCTTTTCCTACAAGGCCCGGCACGGCAACCCGCCCCAGCCGATTCATGGCCTGTTTCTGATGGGCAGCCTCGGTACACTGGCCCAGGCTGAACAAAGCGATATGGATGTCTGGGTCTGCCACGACAGCGAGCTGGAGCCGGAGGCCATCGCCGAACTGCGCAAGAAATGCCAGGCACTTGAAGCCTGGGCGGCGACGATGGGCGCAGAGGCACATTTTTTTCTGATCGACCCGCAGCGTTTCAAGAGCGGCGAGCGCGATTCGCAGCTCAGCTCGGACGATTGCGGGACTACCCAGCATTACCTGTTGCTCGACGAGTTCTATCGGACCGCTATCTGGCTCGCCGGGCGCACCCCGATGTGGTGGCTGGTGCCGGTCTATGAAGAGCAGAACTATGAGGATTACACCCACACCCTGCTGAGCAAGCGCTTCATTCGCGCCAGTGAGGTGCTCGACCTCGGCCCGATGTCGCACATTCCCCCGGCCGAGTTTATCGGTGCCGGATTATGGCAGTTGTTCAAAGGCATCGAGTCGCCCTACAAGTCTGTGCTCAAGCTGCTGTTGATCGAGGTCTATTCCAGCGAGCATCCCCGCGTGCAGTGCCTGAGCCTGCGTTTCAAGCAAGCGGTGTTCGCCAATCAGCTGGACCCGGATGAGCTTGACCCCTATGTGGTCGTGTACCGGCGCATCGAGGAGCATCTGCAGGCACGCAACGAGCCGGAGCGCCTGGAGCTGGTGCGCCGCAGCCTGTACCTGAAGGTCAACAAGAAGCTCACCGGGTCGACCCGCCAGCGCAACGTCGGTTGGCAGCGCCAACTGCTGGAACGCCTGACGACGGAGTGGGGTTGGGATGAGCGTCAACTGGCGCTGCTCGACAGCCGCAGCCAGTGGAAAGTCCGCCAGGTGGCCGGCGAGCGCCGCGCACTGGTCAACGAGCTGAATTACAGCTATCGCTTTCAGAGCCGCTTCGCCAAAACGCAAAGCACTGCCGACGCCCTCAACACTCGCGACCTGATCATTCTGGGTCGGCGTCTGTATGCGGCTTTTGAACGCAAGGCGGGCAAGGTCGAGTTCATTAACCCGGGCATCGCCCCTGACCTTGCCGAAGATACGCTGACGCTGGTCCACTCCCCCGACAAGCGCGAGCCCGGCAAGCACCAGTGGGCCTTGTACAACGGCAATCTGGGCATTCACGAGTGGCCGAATTTCTCACCGCTCAAACGCAGCCGTGAATTGCTTGAGTTGCTGACCTGGTGCCATCGCAATACCGTGATCGACAGCACCACCCGTGTGGCATTGCACCCGGGCGCCAGTGACCTGAGCGAGTTCGAGCTGTTCAACCTGATGGGCGCCTTGCAGCAGAGCATTCAGCTGCCACTGCCCGAGGTCAGCGATGAGGCGTTGCTGATGCCCAGCACGCCCAGTGAGATACTGTTGTTGATCAATGTCGGCGTCGATCCGCTCAGCCATCATCGCGACCTCAATATTCTGATGACCACCGAGCGCACCGACTCGCTCAGCTACGCGGGTGTCCGGGAAAATCTGGTGCTGACGCTGGACCAGATCACCCTCAATACCTGGAACGAAACACTGGTCAGCCGCTACGACGGCCCGCACGCCCTGCTCGACTGCATGAGCGAACTGCTCGGCAGCCTGCCGCAGCGCGGTAAACAGCCGCAGATTCACGTGCGCTGCTTCTGCCATAACCGCGCGCCCGCCATTGCCCAGCGTGTTGAAGAGCTGATCGGCACGGCGCGGTTGTTGCTGGAGAGGCGGCTCAATCACCGTTACCTGATTCAGGTGCAGCAGCAGTATCACGTGCTGGAGATGAAGCCGGGGCAGATCGGTCATGTGGTGATCAACAGTCTGCCGGGGTTGTTCAAGTACCTGGGTGAAGAGCTGTCGTCGTACAGCCCCTTGCACCTGGACCCGCAGGCACTCGATGACCACGATCTGGCCCTGATCCTGCCGCTTGGTCAGCCGGAATGCATTCAGGTGTTCTACCGGGTCAACGAGCCGGACGCTGACCTGTACGTGCTCGATGAACACAATTCGCTCTGGCATCAGCGTCTGCCGTATCACGATGAACAGAGCCTGCTGGTGCCGCTGCAGCGCTTTCTTCACGCGCTGGTTTATCGCCGGGGCGCCTCATTACCGCTGGATGATCCGTCCGCGCCGGTTACGCTGGAAACCCTTTACTATCAGCTGCTGCCCTCTGGCGCGGGGCCTGCCCGACGTGTTGAGCATCGACCGGCGCCGACTGCAGCGGACAAGGCGTTTTACGACGTACAGGCAATCATCGAGGAAACCTCGCCAGGGCAACTGAACGCCACCCTGTACTGCGACAACAGCGAGTTTTCCGAACTGGAATACGGCGATCGACTGTACGCCGCCGTCGCACAGCAAATCCTCGGCAAACGCCTGGAGCTTCAGCGCTACCGCTGTTACATCACCGACCTGGACCTGTCCGGGCTGCTGGACGGCAAGCACGGGCAAAGCATCCTCTTCCTGCGCCACAAGGCCGAACTGGAAAAGCTGCTGAACGAGGCGATGGATCAGGCCTGACCTGCTGCATTGGCACGATAGGTGTTCTCTGGTGCGCCTATCGCTCCTCACGCTCCGCTTGGGAATGCAGTTCCGGACGCTCTGCGTCCGCTCTTGAATGCGGAAGCGCTCTGCGGATGCGGCGTCTTCGATTACTCGTATTCGCCCGCCGCTTCCGGCTGATACTCCACCGCCAGCAAGGTCAGTTTCAGGGTCTTGCCGCCCGGTGCAGGCCAGTCGATGTGTTGGCCGATTTGCAGGCCCAGCAGCGCCGAGCCCATTGGTGCCAGGACCGAGACGGTGCCGTCTGCGCCCGCATCCTGTGGATAAACCAGCTTGAGGTGATAGTCCTTGCCGCTGACTTCTTCGCGGCAATGCACGCGCGAATTCATGGTCACAACGCCCGCAGGCACTTCATCGTGGCCAACCACCTGGTCGGCGCGGTCCAGTTCGGCCTGCAGTGCCTGGATGCCAGGTGTGTCTTCATTCTGGTCGGCGATAAACTTTTCAAGACGCTGTACGTCGAGCCGAGTGAGGATGATCGAAGGTGCTGTGGTCATGGTCTGGGCAGACTCCTTTATTCTCCATGAATAAAACAAAACCCCACCAATTGGCGGGGTTTGACGAGCCTCTTGTCTGCAGAGGCAAGGCCTGACACTAACACAGCGCAGTAAATACACAACCCGACGCGGTTTCAGCCTGCCGCCTGGTCAACCTCGGCGCGGGCTCGACGCTGATCGGCCTCATGGCGAATCTGGCGACGGCGGTCGTCATCGGCCGAGCGCCATTCGCGGATGTCTTCGACATGACGGAAGCACCCCAGGCAAACCTTCTGCTCATCGAGCCGACACAGGCTGATACACGGCGAGGCTACTGCCGGGCTGACATTGCTGAAAAGCGGCTTGGGCGGTCGAACGGGGGACTGGCTCACGATCAGATCTCGGAGAAGTCCAGTTCGACACCGGCCTGCTCGACGGTAAAGCGCTCCAGCATCTCGCTCAGCAGTTCATCACTGGAATCGCAGGCCCAGCACTGATTCTCTTCGTCGTAGTCGAAGTGAAAACCACCCGATCTGGCCGCCAGCCAGAGCTGACGCAGGGGCTCCTGACGGCTGAAGATAAGCTGCGTGCCGCCTTCAAACTTGACCGTCAGTACACCGGCCGAGTTTTCCAGGTCCACATCCAGACCACTGTCATCGAATACGTCTTCGATATTCTGCTGCGTCGCATCGACGAGGTCGTGAAAACGGGCTTCGGTCAAACTCATTGCGGGAACCTCGATAAGTGTCTGCAAATAGCGCAGAGGGGCAAGATACGGACGCTGCCAGGCAAATGCAAAGCTTACTCATCATTGACGATGCACGAGCACTTTAATCCCGATCAACCATAGCTCTGCTGCGGCTTTCGCGCCAAAGGCCCGCCAGACGGGACGCTGCTCGCATAGGCAAGGTGCCGGGTGGTCGGTATACTCGGGCGCAATTAATGCTTTTACAAAGGATTTCGCCATGAAGCGCCTGATCTCTTCGCTTGCTGCGCTTGTCGCGGTCGCTTGTCTTGTTACAGCTTGTGGCCAGAAAGGCCCGCTGTATCTGCCGGATGACACCAAAACCCCGGACGAACAAGCCAAATCGCAATCGCACAAGCACCTTTAAGGGACTCCAATGGACGCCTTCAACTACCGCGACGGTGAGCTGTTCGCGGAAGGGGTAGCATTGTCTGCCATTGCCGAGCGCTTTGGCACGCCGACCTATGTCTACTCGCGCGCTTATATCGAAGCGCAATACCGTGCCTACGCCGACGCGCTGAGCGGCATGCCGCATATGGTCTGCTTCGCCGTAAAAGCCAACTCCAACCTGGGCGTGCTCAATGTCCTGGCGCGCCTTGGCGCCGGTTTCGACATCGTCTCGCGTGGCGAGCTGGAGCGTGTGCTAGCGGCGGGTGGCAAAGCCGAAAAGATCGTGTTTTCCGGTGTCGGCAAGACCCGCGAAGACATGCGGCGCGCCCTTGAAGTCGGCGTGCATTGCTTCAACGTCGAATCGACCGACGAGCTGGAGCGCCTGCAGGAAGTGGCTGCCGAACTCAACGTTCGGGCGCCGATATCGCTGCGGGTCAATCCGGATGTGGATGCAGGCACTCACCCCTACATCTCCACCGGCCTCAAGGAAAACAAGTTCGGTATCGCCATTGCAGCAGCGGAAGACGTGTACATTCGCGCCTCGCAACTGCCGAACCTGGAAGTGATCGGGGTCGACTGCCATATCGGCTCGCAACTGACCACGCTCGAACCGTTCATCGATGCGCTGGATCGCCTGCTGGCCCTGGTCGATCGTCTGGGCGATTGCGGCATTCATCTGCATCACATCGATCTGGGTGGCGGTCTTGGCGTGCGTTATCGCGACGAAGAGCCTCCGCTGGCGGCCGACTACATCAAGGCCGTGCGCGAGCGTCTGGCCGGTCGCGACCTGGGGCTGCTGTTCGAGCCGGGACGCTTCATCGTCGCCAACGCAGGCGCGTTGCTGACCCGTGTCGAATACCTCAAGCATACCGAGCACAAGGATTTTGCCATCGTCGATGCGGCGATGAACGATCTGATCCGGCCTGCGCTGTATCAGGCCTGGATGGATGTCACGGCGGTGCGTCCGCGTGACAGCGAACCTCGTGCGTACGATATCGTCGGGCCGATCTGCGAGACCGGCGATTTCCTCGCCAAGGGTCGCGAGCTGGCGCTGGCCGAGGGCGATCTGCTGGCCGTTCATTCAGCCGGTGCCTATGGCTTCGTCATGAGCTCGAACTACAACACCCGTGGCCGTGCCGCCGAGGTACTGGTCGACGGTTCCCAGGCTTTTGAAGTGCGTCGTCGCGAAACCGTGGCCGAGCTGTTAGCTGGCGAAAGCCTGCTGCCGGAGTAATCCCCATGCTGCTGCGTTTTACCAAGATGCACGGGCTGGGTAACGACTTCATGGTCTTGGACCTTGTGAGTCAGCACGCGCATATCTTGCCCAAGCACGCCAAACAATGGGGCGACCGCCACACCGGTATCGGTTTCGATCAGCTTTTGCTGGTCGAGGCGCCGAACAACCCGGATGTGGACTTTCGCTATCGAATCTTCAATTCCGACGGCTCCGAAGTCGAACAGTGCGGCAACGGCGCGCGCTGCTTTGCCCGCTTTGTGCTCGACAAGCGTCTGACGGCCAAGAAGCAGATACGCGTCGAGACCAAGAGCGGCATCATCGAACTGGATATCCGCAGCGACGGGCAGATCAGCGTCGATATGGGGCCGCCCAGGTTTGTCCCTGAAGAGATTCCCTTCGAAGCAGCGGAGCAGGCTACCTGTTACACCGTTGACGTCGACGGTCAGCATGTCGACATGGCGGCTGTGTCCATGGGCAATCCGCACGCTGTGCTGCGGGTCGATGACATCAATAACGCACCGGTGCATGAACTGGGGCCGAAGATCGAGCATCACCCGCGCTTTCCGGCCCGGGTCAACGTCGGCTTTCTCCACGTCGTGGACCGTCAGCGTGCGCAGTTGCGTGTCTGGGAACGCGGTGCCGGGGAAACCCAGGCGTGCGGTACCGGTGCCTGCGCGGCGGCTGTCGCGGCCATCAGCCAGGGCTGGATGGACTCGCCGTTGCTGATCGACCTGCCCGGAGGGCGCCTGTCCATCGAATGGGCTGGGCCGGGACATTCTGTCATGATGACCGGCCCTGCAGTCAGGGTCTATGAAGGCCAAGTCCGTCTTTGAGTGAGTAAGTACCATGACCGATCAACCTCCCGCTTCAACAGGCACACCCTGCGAATCGCCTGTCGATAGCGCAGCGCCAGACCTTGAAGCAGAGGCGGTCATCGCCTTCCTGCTCGAGCACCCGGACTTCTTCGCCGAGCACGACGAGCTGCTGGTGTCGATGCGCATTCCGCACCAGCGTGGCGACACCGTTTCGCTGGTCGAGCGTCAGCTCAAGCTGCTGCGCGAGCGCAATATCGAAATGCGCCATCGCCTGTCGCAATTGATGGACGTCGCACGGGACAACGACCGCCTGTTCGAAAAGACCCGCCGCCTGAACCTCGCGCTGATGGATGCGACCAGTCTGGAAGAGCTGGTCATCGCCGTCGAAGACAGCCTGCGTCAGGACTTCCAGGTGCCCTTTGTCAGCCTGATCCTGTTCAGCGACAGCCCGATGCCCGTGGGGCGCTGGGTCAGCGGTGCCGACGCACAGAAAGCCATCGGCGGCCTGATTGGCGAGAAGATCATCTGCGGCGCGCTGCGTGAGCATGAACTGGCGTTTCTGTTCGGTGCAGAGCAGGGCAAGGAGGTCGGTTCGACTGCCATCGCCAGCCTCAATCATCTGGGCCTGCATGGCGTGCTGGCCATCGGCAGCCGTGATCCGCAGCATTACAAAAGCTCGGTCGGCACCCTGTTCCTCAGTTATATCGCCGACGTGCTGAGCCGCCTGCTGCCGCGCTTCGCCCACTCATTACGCTCGGTTCGCTAGCCATGGATCAGCATCTGGACGCCTACTGCATGCACCTGCGCAGTGAGCGCCAGGTGTCGCCTCACACGCTGGAAGCCTACCGACGCGACCTGGGTAAGGTCCTGGCGTATTGCCAGAAGGCACAGGTGTCGAGCTGGAGTGACCTGGATATCCAGCACCTGCGCAGCTTCACTGCCCGCCAGCACCAGCAGGGCCAGTCTTCACGCAGCCTGGCGAGGATGCTGTCGGCGGTGCGCGGCTTCTACAAGTACCTCAATCGCGAAGGCATCTGCCAGCACGACCCGGCAAACGGTCTGTCACCGCCCAAGGGCGAGCGGCGTCTGCCCAAGACCCTGGACACCGACCGCGCCGCGCAATTGCTGGACGGCGGCGTTGAAGATGATTTCCTGGCGCACCGCGACCAAGCCATCCTGGAGCTGCTGTACTCGTCAGGGTTGCGCCTCTCCGAACTGACCGGTCTGAATCTGGACCAGCTGGACCTGCGTGACGGACTGGTGCAGGTGCTGGGTAAGGGCAGCAAGACCCGCGTATTGCCTGTGGGCAGCAAGGCGCGCCAGGCACTGGAAGTCTGGCTGCCGCTGCGCGCCCTGACCAATCCGCAGGACGACGCGGTATTTGTCAGCCAGCAAGGCAAGCGCCTCGGCCCGCGCGCCATTCAGGTGCGACTCAAGGCAGCCGGTGAGCGAGAGCTGGGGCAGAATCTGCACCCGCACATGTTGCGGCACTCCTTCGCCAGTCATCTGCTCGAATCGTCACAGGACCTGCGCGCCGTGCAGGAGCTGCTTGGTCATGCGGATATCAAGACCACGCAGATATATACACACCTGGACTTCCAGCATTTGGCTACTGTTTATGACAGCGCCCATCCCCGAGCCAAACGTAAAGGAGCTGCAGATGATTAAGCTGGTGACGTTTGATCTTGACGACACGCTCTGGGACACCGCCCCGGCCATTGCCGGTGCCGAAGTCACGCTGCGTGACTGGCTGGGCGAACACGCGCCCAGGCTGGGAGCGGTTCCTGTCGAGCACCTGTGGGAAATCCGCTCGCGTCTGGTAGCCGAAGACCCGTCCTTCAAGCACCGCATCAGCGCCTTGCGCCGCCGCGTGCTGTTCCATGCGCTCGAAGATGCCGGCTACGACCCGGACGAGGCGCAGGACCTGGCGGACCGGGGCTTTGAAGTGTTCCTGCAGGGCCGTCATCAGGTGCAGATTTTCCCTGAGGTGCAACCGATGCTGGAAATTCTCGCCAAGACCTTCACGCTCGGCGTGATTACCAATGGCAATGCCGATGTGCGTCGTCTGGGGCTGGCGGACTACTTTGCCTTCGCGCTGTGCGCCGAGGACCTGGGCATCGGCAAGCCTGATCCGGCACCGTTCGTGGAGGCGTTGCGCCGCGCAAAGGTCGATGCCGGCGCGGCGGTGCATGTCGGTGACCATCCCAAGGACGATATCGCAGGTGCCCAGCAGGCCGGCATGCGCGCCATCTGGTACAACCCGCAAGGCAAGGCCTGGGATGCGGATCGACTGCCCGATGCCGAGATCCACAACCTGTCGCAACTGCCCGAGGTGCTGGCGCGCTGGGCCTGAAGGCGCACTGACAGGCGCGCATAGAAAAGCCCGCAGCGACGGCGGGCTTTTCTCATACAGTCATGCAGCCTCAGATAGGGCGGCTACCGTATTTGTTGTCAGGCTTCTTGGGCGGATCGGCGACCACGTTGGCCTCCACTTCCTGCACCTTGCCGCCACGCGCCAGGAATTCTTCCATGGCACGTGCCAGAGCATCACGCTCCTTGTTCTTGGCTTCCACGCTGGGCAGTTCATCGACCGAGACTGCAGCCTTGGCCTTGCCTTTTGCGGCAGGTGCCGGAACGTCATCGTCTACTTCGACCGGGTCGTCGCCGGGAGCAGCTGCAAGCTCCTCACCGTCCTCTTCGCCTTCCAGGTCGTCTTCCAGATCGTCCTTAATATCGTCGTCGTCGCTCATGTTGTACCTCATGACTTGCGAAAGCTGATTAGTTATAGCCCAACCGCCCAGAATTGCTAAGGCAACCGGAAAAATTCAACAACCGCTGACCTCAGCGGTTATGTCCACTCACCCTGAAGGGTGGCCAGGACGTTGCGAGACCCACCAGCGTCTCGATGTTCGCCCAGGTAAATACCTTGCCAGGTGCCCAGCGCCAGCCGCCCTGCCGTAACCGGCAACAGCAACTGGCAGCCCAGCAGACTGGCCTTGAAATGCGCTGGCAAGTCATCAGGGCCTTCGTCGTCATGTTCGTAGCCGTCCACGCCCTGGGGCACCAGACGGTTGAAAAAACGCTCAAAGTCGCGACGTACCGCCGGATCGGCATTTTCGTTGACGGTCAACGAAGCCGAGGTATGTTGCAGCCATACATGCAGTAGCCCGACACGACAACCGCGCAACGGGGGCAACCCCGCGACTATCTCGTCAGTCACCAGATGGAACCCACGGGGCCTGGCCCGCAAGGCAATCCTGGATTGATGCCACATACCGTTCTCCGCACCTTCGGCGCGCATTCTAACTCGACTGAGAAAAAAGCAAAGCGCGCAATAAACCGGCTTCCCTGCAAGTTGACGAAGACGGTGGCAACCTCGTTACCTGCGCTGTGTCACGGTGCCGAGATCATTGACACGGGCAAGATCAATGACAGCAAAAAGCGGCGGTATATCCACAAACGTCAGACAAAAAAAATGCCCGGAGACCGGGCATTCTTTTTTGCGCAGGCCAAAGCTTACAAGTTGTAGCCACGCTCGTTGTGTTGCGCAAGGTCCAGACCGACAGACTCTTCCTCGTCGGTGACGCGCAGCCCCATGACCGCATCCAGCACCTTGAGGATGATGAAGGTCACGATTGCGGTGTAGACAACGGTGAACGCGACGCCCTTGAACTGAATCCAGACCTGAGCACCGATGTCGGTCACGGTGCCGAAGCCGCCCAGTGCAGGTGCTGCGAAAACACCGGTCAGGATGGCGCCGACGATACCGCCGATGCCGTGAACGCCGAACGCATCCAGGGAGTCGTCGTAGCCCAGCTTGCGCTTGAGGCTGGTCGCGCAGAAGAAGCAGATCACGCCTGCTGCCAGACCGATGATCAGCGCGCCCATCGGGCCGACGGTACCGGCCGCAGGGGTAACGGCAACCAGGCCGGCAACCACACCAGAGGCAATACCCAGAGCACTTGGCTTACCGTGAGTCAGCCACTCGGCAAACATCCAGCCCAATGCGGCGGCCGCGGTAGCGATTTGAGTGACCAGCATGGCCATACCGGCAGTACCGTTGGCTGCAGCGGCGGAACCGGCGTTGAAGCCGAACCAGCCGACCCAGAGCATCGCTGCGCCGATCAGGGTGTAACCCAGGTTGTGCGGCGCCATCGGCGTGGTCGGGAAGCCTTTGCGCTTGCCCAGTACCAGGCACGCTACCAGACCGGCTACACCGGCGTTGATATGTACGACGGTACCGCCAGCGAAGTCCAGAACGCCCCAGTCCCACAACAGGCCACCGACGCCGCCCCAGACCATGTGGGCGATTGGCGCGTAGACCAGAGTGAACCAGATACCCATGAACACCAGCATCGCGGAGAACTTCATGCGTTCTGCGAAGGCGCCGACAATCAGGGCAGGGGTGATGATCGCGAAGGTCATCTGGAAGGTGACGAACACCGCCTCAGGGAACAACGCAGCAGGACCGGTAATGCTTGCCGGCGTGATGCCTGCCAGGAACGCTTTACCCATACCGCCAAAGAAGGAATTGAAGTTGACGACGCCCGCTTCCATACCGGTTGTGTCAAACGCGATGCTGTAGCCGTAGACGACCCACAGGATGCTGATCAGACCGGTGATGGCGAAGCACTGCATCATCACCGACAGAATGTTCTTGGAACGAACCATGCCGCCGTAGAACAGCGCGAGACCGGGGATGGTCATGAACAGGACCAGAGCGGTCGAGGTCAGCATCCATGCAGTGTCGCCAGAGTTCAGCACCGGCTCGGCCACTGGATCAGCCGCCAGGGCAAGACCAGGTAATGCGAGGGACAACAGGGCACCGAGCCCTGCGAATTGACGCAGAGTCATATTGTTTTCTCCTGGGGCGTTGGGTTTGGCGGCTTAAATAGCGTCTGTATCGGTCTCGCCGGTACGGATGCGGATGGCCTGTTCCAGATTGACCACGAAAATCTTGCCGTCACCGATCTTGCCAGTGTTGGCGGCCTTGGTTATGGCTTCGATGACACGATCCAGATCCTTGTCATCGATGGCGACATCGATCTTCACTTTGGGAAGGAAGTCGACGACGTATTCAGCACCGCGATAAAGCTCAGTGTGACCCTTCTGACGCCCGAAGCCTTTGACTTCAGTGACGGTGATGCCCTGCACGCCGATTTCAGACAACGACTCGCGAACGTCATCCAGTTTGAACGGCTTGATGATGGCAGTGACTAGCTTCATGAAAACTTTCTCCCGAATTTGGTGGACTTGCCCCAGGAAAACAAACCCGACTCAAGTCTAAGCGCAGTGTCTGGCTTTGTAACGTGTCGGCCGCCTGATCAGGCCAGACCCACTCCAGAAAACCGCTTCTGACGAAACACTTCCCCGCTCCGCCTGCCGCACTGCATTCGTCACAGCGACTGCATCAGTGCATGGGTCATAAGCCACTAAGCAGAAAGCTTGCCATCTCGCGAATATTCATTGAATACAGGCTCTTGGGCTGGTTTTGCACAACCTTGCAGGGTCTATCATGGAGCTAATGCACAGCAATGGTGCTCATGTGCCCGTCACTGCGCTCCATAAGCGTGCATTGCGCCCTCGGGATTGACTATAGACACTGCGTGTTACACTGCCGCCCTCTGATTCAGGAAAATAACCATGCTCGCGCCCAAAGCCTTTCTCGACGCTCTCAGCGGCCACGCCTCTCGCCTGTTCAATGGCGAAACGCCTGTACCGCGCAGCGAATTCGAAACCCAGTTCAAGGCCCTGCTGCAAAGCGGCTTCAGCAAACTGGATCTGGTCAGCCGTGAAGAGTTCGACAGCCAGATGGCCGTCCTCGCCCGCACCCGCGCCCGCCTGGAAGCGCTGGAGGCCAAGATGGCCGAGCTGGAAGAGAAGGCTGGCGGGGCCGCAGGGACTGAAAAAGCCGAATAAGGGTTTCCTTGTTTTACTCAGTGCGCTGCAGCGCTGAACGTTGTCATGCACAACGGGGCAGGCACCTGACCTGCTCGCGAAGCGAGATGCTCAAACGTGTACTGGCCTTCGCGTCGCAGCCATGAATCGCTCCGGATTTCAGTGATACAGTTTCGCGCCGAAATACGCTAACGTCTCGGCGCGCCAGTCATGGGCTGGCCACTCCTCCCGGCTATTCGAACGTTCTATGGATGGAAGCATGACTGACAAACGTCCCCTTATTCACTGCTCCCTGGCCGCAACCCTGTGGTTGTGTGTCGGCACGTCGGTTTTCGCTCAGGACACGGCACTGCATTCCGGCAAGTACGAGCAGTTGATGCTGGCCGTGACGCCTGATCATCAGGTCGAGGGTTATTACTCGGAGACGCGCGGCGAAACATTCAGCTGTGCGTTCTATCTGCAAGGCAAGGTCGAGGCCGGGAAGGGCGCAGCGGTGTCGTCCTGGCTGGATGACGTCTACCCGGGAACACTAAAGGCCTCGGCTGATGGCGTGGTGCTGACGATCGAGCAAGGCCGGCAGCACCCCGGCTGCATGAACGTGTTGGCGCCGGACATCGCCACCGGCCTGGACCTGACCCGGACCGCCAGCAGGCAGTGGGTCGGTCTGCTGACCGTCACGGCGGACAAGGCCTGGCTGCAAAAAACACCGAATGCCAAGGCCACCCGAGGCGCCTATATCGTCAAGGATGACGTGGTCGGGGTTCTGGCATTCAAGGATGGCGCGGCTCAGGTCGAGTTCATCAATGCCGATGATCGCTCGTTTACCGGGTGGATCAGTCAGGACCAATATGCGCGGTTGGCTGCGCCCGGCCGCTGATGTCGGACGGGGAGGTCAGCCGATCTGCCGCACTCGGCTGAGATCTGTCGAGGGCGGGCAGCCAAACTGGCGGCTGTACTCCCTGCTGAACTGCGAAGGGCTTTCATAGCCGACGCGATAGCAGGCGCTGGAGGCGTCCAGGCCTTCATTGATGATCAGCCGTCGAGCTTCTTGCAGGCGCAGCTTTTTCTGATATTGCAACGGGCTCATGGCGGTCAGCGCCTTGAATCGGTGGTGCAGCGTCGAATTACCCAGGTTGGCCAGACGTGCCAGTTCGTCGATGCGCAGCGGCTCGGTGTAATGACTGTTCAGCCAGTCGACCGCCCGCGTAACGCGATGCGTCTGCGAATCCCCGACCGCGATTTCGTAGAGTCGCCGCCCATTGTTGCCGCGCAGCAGCCGGTAGTAGAGCTCCCGAAGTGCAAGGGGCGCGAGCATGCCGATGTCCCGGGGCGTGTCGAGCAGGCGCACCAGCCGCAACACCGTCTCAAGCAATGGCTGATCCATTGGCTCAAGAAACAGGCCCCGCTGCGGCTCGTCCGGAACGCCGTTCAATGGCGCCTCCGCAATGAGCTGGGCAATGTGCGCAGGCTCGAAATCCAGACGAATACACAGATAGGGCGCCTCGCCACTCGCTTCAAGCACGCGCCCGGCGACCGGCACCGTCACCGCGACGATCAGGTAGTTGAGCGGATCGTATACATACTGCTCATCGCCCAGCGCAACCTCCTTGCGACCTTGAGCGATCACGCAAAGGGCTGGCCGATGCAGCGCATGAATCAACTCTGACGGGGCGTCGCAGCGGATAACGTGCAGCGGCGCAACAGCGGTTTCATAAACACCGGGTGCCGCAAAGCGCTGCATCAGCAACCGGATGATTTCAGCCCGGCAAACATCGGTGCCCGGAGCACTCGCAGCATTCTGTGTATCCATGAATAACCCCGTCCCAGGTCAGTGTTGCTGTACGCCCATCCTTTGCATCGAACGCCATCATAGCGGCCATTGCGCGGCGATTCAGCGTAAGGCAGACCCACAGACAGGAATAGGCAAGTGCCGCGCAGGTATCGGCATGCACGCAGTGATGAGCGACTCGTAGCATGGCCATCGCAATCAGTTTGAGCCAAGCGCTGAAGCTGAGCCACCGATGACTTCACGAGGAAAGTCAGTCATGTCGAACATTCAAGGCAAGGTTGTACTGATCACCGGCGCCAGCAGCGGCATTGGCGAAGCTGCCGCCCGACTCATCGCCGCCAAGGGCGCATACGTGGTGCTGGGCGCTCGGCGCATCGAGCGTCTGCAGACGCTGGCGGCAGGCATCGAAGCGCAGGGCGGCTCGGCACGCTTCCGCGCGCTGGACGTGACCGAAGCGCTCGACATGCAAGCCTTTGCCGACTTCGCCACACATGAGTTCGGCAAGATTGACGTGATCATCAACAACGCCGGCGTCATGCCCCTGTCGCCGCTCGCCGCGCTGAAAATCGCAGAGTGGAACCAGATGCTCGACGTCAACGTGCGCGGCGTACTGCACGGCATCGCCGCCGTGCTGCCGAGCATGCAAGCGCAAGGGCACGGTCAGATCATCAACATCTCGTCCATCGGCGGCCTCGCCGTTTCCCCGACCGCCGCAGTGTACTGCGCCACCAAATTCGCTGTTCGCGCCATCTCCGATGGCCTTCGGCAGGAAACCGACAAAATCCGCGTCACCGTCGTCTGCCCCGGCGTGGTCGAATCAGCACTGGCCGACTCGATTTCCGACGAGACCGCGCGCGAGGCGATGAAAGCGTTTCGAAAGGTTGCCCTGGAGCCGGATGCGATCGCACGTGCGCTTGTTTATGCAATCGAGCAGCCGGACGGGGTGGATGTGAGCGAGATTGTGGTGCGGCCTACGGGGAGTGCTTATTGAGACCGGTAATGAGGACTACCACTTCCAGGCCCTTTCGGTGAACTCGGCCGTTGGAGGCAGCGCGCCGCGGAGAAACGCGAGGTATTTGTTGAACAGGACCTCGTGCTGGAAGCGGGCCTCGAAGCCAAGTGTGACGTCGGTGCGGTGCGTGATGATCATGAGGCGCTTTCGGTCGACCGTGACGAAGTTGTACTCGGCCCATGGCAGGCTTTGTTCGTGGTGGATGGGGTTTTCCCAGTTCAGCAGCTTGATCGCTGCGATAAAGGCCATGGCCACGGGGCCGATCAGGAACAGCAGCGAGCCGGTGAAGAGTGCTACAAAAACGAATATCAGGATGACGGCTATGGCGATGCCCTTGAAAAGGGATGAGGCGAAGTCGGGGTAGTGGAGGTGGTACTCAACGAGGGCGTGGTTGGTTTTGATGGTGTAGTTGTAGATGGTTTTTTGGCGGACACCCAAGACAATAAAATAAATGGCTCCGCCACTTGCACTCGCTAAAATATAAATCGCTTGCACCGGATTTTTTGAATAAAAGCTCCATCCTGCCCACAGGCCAAAGCTCAGCATCGCCGCATAGATTGAAATAATTGCCATTTCAGCAAAAAATATTTCTTTTGACGGTCTTGCAATGGTTTTTATTGACCAGCTCAGGATCTCCTTACCGTTTGGATATTGTTTGGTTATTCCAAAAGCTTCTGATTCCGAGGTGATGCCTTTGAGTTTTTTTGTAGCGATCGGGTGTGTTGGGGAGGTTGTCATAGTTTATTCCGCTACTTCGAGAGTCAAGGCAGTGCTGCGGTTTAGCGCTTTTACTTCGAGTTCAGCAGTGATCAGGCCGTCGACCTTGGTATCGCCCTCGCGATTTAGTTTAAGTTGATACAAGTATCCGATGTCTTGTTGGTCGGGTTTAATAAGGCTATCGGGGTACCATATCTGCAGCTCTAGGGAAGGTCTGAAGTAGCCGGATGTTTTCCGGCTACCGAGTCCTCAGCACTTTTCAAAAAACGATGCATGTCGAAATTTGCTCAATTTTCTTCGTTTTTCAGCTCTTTCGGCCGCTGCAAAGCCCTTTGCAGTAACCATTTCCTGCATTACACGCGCACCTCTCCTGCGCTCGCCAACAAATGTCGGCGGGCCATCCACAGGTTTGACAGGGCGAACAACGTCACCATCTGCGCGGTGTTCTTGGCCAAGCCCCGAAAGCGCACTTTTTCATAGCCAAACTGGCGTTTGATTACCCGAAACGGATGCTCGACCTTGGCGCGAACCTGGGCCTTGGCCTTCTCGATTTTGCGGATCGCCTTGTACAAAACATTGCGTTTCCCGTGTTTTTTGTAAGTGCTACGGCGGGCGGCAATCTGCCAAATGACCTTGCGCCCAGTATGTTCTTCGCGCTTCTCGACCCCGGTGTAACCTGCGTCGGCGCAGACTACGTTTTCCTCGCCGTGCAGCAGTTTGGCAACCTGCGTGACGTCTGCCACATTGGCCGCTGTTACTACCACGCTGTGCACCAGGCCTGACTCGTCGTCGGCGCCGATGTGAGCCTTGGCGCCGAAATAGTACTGGTTACCTTTCTTGGTTTGATGCATCTCAGGGTCGCGTTTGCCATCTTTGTTCTTGGTCGAACTGGGCGCGTGAATCAGCGTGGCATCGACGATGGTGCCTTGACGCAACGACAAGCCACGGTCGCCCAGATAACCATTAATTACGCCGAGAATTCCAGTCGCCAACTCGTGCTTTTCCAGCAGACGACGGAAGTTGAGAATGGTGGTTTCGTCTGGAATGCGCTCCAGGCTCAGGCTTGAAAACTGACGCAGGATGGTCGTCTCATACAGTGCTTCTTCCATCGCCGGATCGCTGTAGCCGAACCAGTTCTGCATCAGATGAACACGCAGCATCGCCATCAGTGGGTAGGCGGGACGGCCACCTTCTCCTTTTGGATAATAGGGCTCAATCAGGGCAATCAAACCTTTCCAGGGCACCACCTGATCCATCTCGATCAGGAACAATTCCTTACGGGTCCGCTTGCGCTTGCCGGCGTATTCGGCGTCGGCGAAGGTCATCTGTTTCATCATCGAAAAGCTCGGCGACTGGTGTCCGGAGATTTTGCCAAATTAGGAAGTCTTTTTCAGAGTTTCCCTAGGTATGTGGCTTCTGCCTCAAGAGGAATCCAGGTTTCCCATATCAAGTCTTCACTTTCATGGGGCATAAGCGGAAATGTGAAATCCTCGTGAGCATTGCGGGCCGCTTTGTTGCCAAGTGTTCCAAACTGGCCAGCCTGCCTGAACTGCCCTCGGTTTAGAAATGACTCATTTATCGGAGAGTCTATTTTTTCCACGGGAAGTACTCCCCATGGGCGCTTGCTGCTGATGATATTGAAATGTACGGATTGCGCGCGTACCGCGCTCGGAAAAAGAAGCTGCACGCCAGCACCGTCTTGCACTGCTGTGCTGTAATAATCCCCTTTACCAAGATAACGACTCTCAAGACGTGTGGTGATTTTTACATGAACTTGAGGGCTTAATTGTATTGTAAGAAGGTCAAGCTTTTCTGCGTGCTGGCCTCCTGCGTCTGTTGAGTACCGGTACTCAATTGATCTGGACCAGCAACATCTTCGCAGCCACCAACCTACACTGTCCTGCTTAAAGTAATTCAGAGCCGTCGTCGCGAATAGGTACACGGTACCTATGAGCAGTAAAGTTATACTAAACCATGGGCTCATCGCGACGGCAGTAAGGGGTGTGGTGGGGAAGATTCCTGCAATAAGTTGAATGGCACTGCCTGCTCCCATCATGAGCACTGACGCAAATTTTAGCTGCATCGCTATGATCTCTTCGGAAGTATTGACTCGGCTGAGATCATCCTGAATATCCAATACTTCCAGAACAGCCGCCGCTACCCCAAACGCCCCCATCGCCACCATCGAAACCCTGAACCCACGTATGGCATCACCCCATACGAGATTTCCCTTCGCCCTCCAATAACCCGCAGAGCGATCCAGAATCCCCACATTCTTGCCATCGATCAGCACCGGCGTCGCATCCCTGATAACCGCCCACGGCGCTTCAACAAATACCGCCATCAACAAGTTAAAGCTATATCCCAATCCATACGTCACCTTGCCAAGGTCCTTCGCACTGAAGTCTCCATCCCGAGTAAGGTCGCGATAAGTGAAGGCGGTGTTGATGAAGTTGAGCATGATCACGCCCCAGGTGATCGAGCCGGCAATGCCTCCCAGTCCATCGAGCCAGCGCCTGGCGCTGGTCAGCCACTCTTTGGTGATGGCTTTGCCGGACTGGAAGTGCAGGCGAATCTCGTCCTGCAACTGCCTGGCGTATTGGTTGTTCTGAAAGTCGAGCAGGGCCGGCATGCTCAGTTCGTGCAGGCGAAGTTTTTCCTCGAGCGCGCGCAGGTGGCTGGCGATGCTTTTGCGGGGGTTGTAAGCGGTTGGGTAGAGCCAGCTGCGACGGGTGTCGCTGATCTGTTTGTTGAGCACCTGCCACTCACTAATCCAGGTTTTCAGCTTCGCGAGCATGTTGTGATCGATCGCGATACGCGCCTTCGAATCGAGCAAAATCTGGCCAATCAACAGCGTGCGAATCAGTGCAACGATGTTCTGCTGCTTGCCCACCGCCATGCGGCTGTCGATGGGCACCCAGGCCAGCAGGATGCTTTCGAACGTCGCCTTGCCTGCGCTGCTGGCCAGTTGGCCGAGGGCTTTGAAGGTGTCCTGAACGGGTTGTTTCAGCGCCTTCATCCACGGCTTGTCGGCAAAACCCTGGTGATTGAGCGTGCCGTTGAGTTCGCCGATGCGGGTGGCCAGGTTGGTGATGTCGCCGAGGCCGTTCAGCAGCGCGTTGGCCTCCTGGTGCAGCGCGTGCTTGAGCGCCGGTGAGAAGCCGTAGCGCAAGGTGCCAAACAGGCTGTTGTCGCTGGCTTCCTGCTCGGCGAGCCAGGCGCTGGCGGCGTTGTCCTGAGCGTAAATGATCTGCAGATTGAGCATGAGCGTTTGCAGGTACAGCAGGCTTTCAGGGTGAGAGGTGTCGATAAACAGCTTGAGGGGTGCCGTACCCAGATGGGTCGACCATTGCCGGAAATCGCTTTGCGTGTCACGCACCTGCTGCAGCAGTGTGTCGCCGGTTGGCAGGTGCTGCTGAAGGTACTGACGCGCACCGCTCAGATCTACCTCGCGCCGCCATTTGTGGCGATCTTTCCAGGCTTGCAGGGCCTGGTCGGTCGGAGCGCTGCCGTAACGCGCCTGAAGCGATCTGCGCATCTCCGGACTCTTGAAAATATCCGGCAGCAACAGCACGCCACCGGGAGCGGTGTTGTTGCCGATCTGCTCTTGTTCAAACATGCATTGTTCAAAATAGGCTTCGACGTCGCTCAGGTACTGGTGGGTAAGCGCCGCATTGCCGCGCACTGATGCCGGCAATTGTTCCGGTTCGCCTTCAGCGCCACACAGTGCGGTGACAGTCTGGGCGATCTGGATCTTGTGTTCGTGCTCGGCTTGCCAGTTGCGGTAAGCGGCCTGATCGGCGGCCAGTTGCATGCCCAGATCGTTGAAAATGGCCAGAGGGTCATCAAGGGCGATGAGCAGGGAGCTGTTCTTGTCTTCAACGCTACCCTGCCAGAAAACGTCAGCGCCGATTGGTGAAAACAGCGGCTGGGTTTCTTCGCTGGAGGCCTTGGATGTAGGAATCGCCGAGTCTGCAAAGCGGTCATCATCGACCACATACTCGTTGTCGATGTCCGCCACCGCTTCGGCGATACAGTTCAACGGCAAGGTATCCGGCTCGGCCATGGTTATGCAGTAGCGTTTCAGATCCAGCGCTTTCATCCATGAATCGCGGCTTGCCGGGTTCGAACGCAGGTGTTCGCAGATTCGCCAGGACCACTGCTGCGCTGAAAAGGCGATGCGCAGCAGGTTGTTTCGCGGATAGAGCAGAAAAGGCTTGGCATCGCTGCCGCCACTGCGCTGGTCACTGCCAAGCTGCGCATCGGTCCAGACAATACGGCTCAGGTTGCCTGTGGCGGCTGACACCGCGTACTCATGCAACGTCTCGGCTGTTTCGTCGTAGACATACACATAACCGTCATACAGCTGGCGAAGGGTATAGCTGCGTGTTTTCAGTTTCGGCATAACCGCCCAGCGGCTGCCCTCGAGTAGCGGTTTCAGCTTCTCGGGCGCGGTATCGTAGCGGGAGCGGTCCAGCGCGTAGCGCACTGGCACGATGGCAACGTCAGGGCCGCGGAAAGGGCACAGGCTGGTGGCCGTGGCGGGTGTCTTGGCGAACGTTGCAGCACGTCGTTGAGTATGGGTGCCGGATTTGTCGGTCATGCATGGAATCTCTGCGCAGAAACGGGCGATATCGCCCGCTGTATACAGAGGTGCATTCCAAGATATGTGCCGACTGTCTATTTATCGATATAAAACAAAGAGATAGAGATTTAAAGCAAAGATATCGAGCAAAAAAAGCATGAAATAGTGCGCAAACATCTGCGCACATGCGCTGACTCGTTAATGTGTGCCGCATCGCTTTGAATATAGGGCTTTGCTGGTTAAGCCCCGGCCATCGGATGCGCAAAAATTTGCGCATCTATGTTTTGCATGCAGCCTTTAGCCGACTAAGTGTCGTGCCTGTCGACCCCACTCACACCCTGTATCCATTCCCCCCTCACCCCCACCCCGCAAATAAAGCACGATACCCGCCCATCGCTCATATCAAGGAATGATCCATGTCGCTGGCTATCGTCCATAGTCGTGCCCAGGTCGGGGTGGAAGCCCCTGCGGTTACTGTTGAAGCGCATCTGGCCAACGGCCTGCCGGCCCTGACGCTGGTGGGGTTGCCGGAGGGGGCGGTCAAGGAGAGCAAGGACCGGGTGCGCAGTGCCATTCTCAATTCCGGGCTGGATTTTCCGGCGCGGCGCATCACGCTCAATCTTGCGCCGGCTGATTTGCCCAAGGATGGCGGGCGGTTCGATCTGGCGATTGCGCTGGGGTTGCTGGCCGCCAGCGGGCAGGTGCCGCTGGTTGCGTTGCAGGATGTTGAGTGCCTGGGCGAGTTGGCGTTGTCGGGGGCGATTCGACCGATTCAGGGGGTGCTGCCTGCTGCGCTGGCGGCGCGTGCAGCGGAACGGACGCTGATCATTCCGGCGGTGAACGCCGAGGAAGCGTGCCTGGCGTCGGGGCTGCGGGTGATTGCGGTGAGTCACTTGCTGGAGCTGGTCGCGCATTTCAACGGGCGCACGGTGATTGCGCCGTATCAATCCAGTGGTCTGCTGCATCAGCCCAAGCCGTATCCGGATTTAAGCGAAGTGCAGGGCCAGACCGCCGCAAAGCGTGCCTTGGTGATTGCTGCCGCCGGGGCGCATAACCTGCTGTTCAGCGGGCCGCCCGGCACCGGTAAGACGCTGCTTGCCAGTCGCCTGCCGGGTTTGTTGCCGCCGCTGGATGAGCACGAAGCGTTGGAGGTGGCGGCGATTCAGTCGGTTGCCAGTCAGGTGCCGCTGACCAGTTGGCCGCAGCGGCCGTTTCGGCAGCCGCATCACTCGGCGTCGGGGCCTGCGTTGGTGGGTGGTGGCAGTCGTCCGCAACCTGGCGAGATCACGTTGGCGCATCACGGCGTTTTATTCCTGGACGAGCTGCCGGAGTTTGATCGCCGCGTGCTGGAGGTTTTACGTGAGCCGCTGGAGTCCGGGCATATCGTGATTTCCCGGGCGCGGGATCGCGTGCGCTTTCCGGCGCGGTTCCAGTTGGTGGCGGCGATGAACCCGTGCCCCTGTGGCTATCTTGGCGAGCCGACCGGGCGCTGCCGTTGTTCCACCGAGCAGGTGCAGCGCTATCGCAACAAGTTGTCCGGCCCGCTGCTGGACCGGATCGACCTGCACCTGACCGTCGCCCGCGAAGCCACCGCCCTCAACCCTGACCCGACCACCAGTGAAAACACTGCCAGTGCCGCAGCCGTGGTCGCTGAGGCGAGAGACCGTCAGCAACGTCGTCAGGGCTGTGCCAATGCGTTTCTCGATCTGCCGGGGCTGCGCGAGTATTGCGCGCTGTCCAGTGTCGATGAAAGCTGGCTGGAGACGGCGTGCGAGCGTCTGACCCTGTCGTTACGGTCGGCGCATCGGTTGCTGAAGGTGGCGCGAACCCTGGCGGATCTGGAGCAGGTGGACGCGATCAACCGCAGCCATCTGGCCGAGGCCTTGCAGTATCGGCCTTCAACCAATTGATGGCCGCAAACGCAAAAACTCGCCGTCAACGATCAAGTCGACGGCGAGCCTTGGGTCAGCCAAAGAAGCTTACATGCTGCTATAGAACGGGAAGATGCCCATCAGCAGTGCGGCAACCAGGATGCACATGCACACCAGAATCGCCCATTTCAGGGTGAAGCGCTGGTGGTCACCGAACTCGATACCGGCCAGTGCCACCAGCAGGTAGGTCGAAGGCACCAACGGGCTGAGCAGGTGGACCGGCTGACCGACGATCGACGCACGGGCCATTTCCACCGGGCTGATGCCGTAGTGGGCAGCTGCTTCGGACAGCACTGGCAGTACGCCGTAGTAGAACGCATCGTTGGACATGAAGAAGGTGAACGGCATGCTCACCAGCGCGGTGATCACCGCGAGGTACGGGCCCAGCGCGTCAGGGATCACGGCCAGCAGGCTTTTCGACATCGCGTCGACCATGCCGGTGCCGGACAGGATGCCGGTGAAGATGCCCGCAGCGAAGATCAGGCCGACCACCGCCAGCACGCTACCGGCGTGGGCCGATACGCGGTCCTTCTGGTCCTGCAGGTTCGGGTAGTTGATGATCATCGCGATACTGAACGCGATCATGAACAGGACCGGCAGGGGCAGCAGGCCCATGATCAGGGCGACCATCAGGGTCAGGGTCAGGGCAGCGTTGAACCAGATCAGCTTTGGACGGCGCGCATCAGGGAATTGCGAGACGCTGATTTCGCTGTGGTCGACTTCATCGCCCTGCAGGTGCAGTTCACCCAGTCGGGCACGTTCGCGCTTGCCGTAGAAATAGGCAATCGCCAGGATCGCGATCACACCTGCCAGCATGGCCGGGATCATCGGCACGAAGATATCGGAGGCGTCGACATGCAGGGCACTGGCCGCACGAGCGGTCGGGCCGCCCCAGGGCGTCATGTTCATCACGCCGCCGGCCAGAATGATCAGGCCGGCCATGATGCGCGGGCTCATGCCGATGCGGCTGTACAGCGGCAGCATGGCGGCAACGCAGATCATGTAGGTGGTCGCGCCGTCACCGTCGAGGGACACCACCAGCGCCAGTACGGCGGTGCCGACCGAAATGCGCATCGGGTCGCCCTTGACCATTTTCAGGATCTTGCGCACGGCCGGGTCGAACAGACCGGAGTCGATCATCAGCGCAAAGTACAGAATGGCGAACATCAGCATCACGCCGGTCGGCGCCAGCTTGGTGATACCTGCCAGCATCATCGGGCCGATCTGCGACGCGAAGCCACCGAACAGGGCGAAGATGATCGGAACCAGGATCAGGGCGATCAGCGCAGTCAGGCGCTTGCTCATGATCAGGTACATGAACGCAATAACCATGGCAAAGCCAAGGAAAGTCAGCATGGGAATACTCCAGACGTAATACGGCTACAGAACGTGAAATGAACGAGTCAGCTCAGCAGATCGGTACGTGGAGTGGGGGCGCAAGGAGAGTGTGGAACGAGAAGTCAGGAAGCATCGGAATCACCATTATTGTTGTTAATTGGGCCTGAAACACCTCGGAATCCGTTCCTGGCTAACCGGTCTTTTTGCCGGAAGTGGACTGATGCTAATTGGCCAAGCTTTCACCGAGCTTTCATTCGGCAGTTGCGGGAATTTTATTGTCACAGGGTTTATGGGCATGAACAGGAGAGGCACGGATGAGCGAGATACACTCGGGTGGCTGCCATTGCGGCGGGCTGCGTTAGCAATCGGCTTCCGTGGCTACGCCTGGATGAGCACCTGCCAGGGGTTGAAGGCGAGCCTTTCTGAGGTTCGAGGGGAGAGTGCCAAGGTCGGAGCCTTCGGCACTATTCGTACGTTACATCCGCAGGTTACTTGCTGAACTGCGACGCCAGTTCGCGCAGCAGCACTTCGGCCTCGAGCACTTTTTTCACCGATTCGTTGGCTTTTTCGCGCGTCAGGCCCAGGCGTTCGAACAATTCGTCCGGGATATCCTGTTCGGGACCGGAGCCGATACCGTTGGCACGCAGCAGGCGCACCGCCAGATAGACCAGGTTGGCATAGACGTGATGCTCACCCTTGTAGTGAGGGTCGTGCTGGAAACGCAATGCGATGGCGAGCTCATCCGGCATGTCCCAGTAGCGCATCAGCCAGGCCCCGATCTGCTCGCGGCTGATACCCAGCAGGTGCTGCTCGATGAAGCTGTGGTGCAAATGCGGGTTCACTTCCAGCTGGCGGCAAATCAGGGTGAAGTGCGGTGGAAACACGTGCGCCAGCAGCAGGTAGCCGAAGTTGTGCAGCAAGCCGGCGAGGTAGCTCAGGCCACCCTCCGGCCGGCTGGCGCGCGGAATGGCACGGGTCAGGCCTTCGATGACGGCAGCGGTGTAGATGGACTGTTGCCAGTACGGCGTGGTCTGTTGTGGCTGATCCTTGGGCAGGCTCAGGGTTTTGCCCAGTGCGAGCCCCAGTGCCAGATTGATCACCAGATCGAAGCCCAGTACACGGACGATTGCGTCTTCGACCGAACGAATCTTGCCGGTCGACGCGTAATACGGCGAAGCGGCCCAGCTGACGACTTGAGCAGCCAGTGCGGGATCGGTTTCGACGACGCCGGTGATGTCATCGATGGTTGCATCGGGGTCGACACGCAGTTTGATGATTTTCTGCGCAGTGCCAGCCAGCGGCGGAATCTCCAGAGTCGCTTCCAGACGCTGCTGGATGCGGCGCGCCGTGAAGGCATGCATGGCCTGAGTGATTTCTGCAGGATCGTCGTCAGGACGATCGAGGTTCGGCCGGATCGCCGCCACAGACTGACCAAAGTGCGCGGCGCTGGCCTTGCTCAGCATGCCCTTGAAGTCCTCGCTGCTGATTTCCAGCAGAACACCAGGCTCGCCCGAACCCACCAGCAGTGTTGGCTCCTGAAGCAGGCGCTCGTCGTAAAGGCAGGGTGAGCTGGTCAGCGCCGGGAGACCTGGCAGTACGCGCAGGTTGTGCTTGGTCAGCATGCGCGCCAGCCGCTCGTGCGGCACGGCGGTCAGTTGGCGACCGGTCAGCTCGGTAATGCGGGAGAGGTCGAGCAGCTGGCTTTGCGGAAACAGGATAAGCAACGCACCGACAGCATCCTCGACCAGCACGGCCTGCACCTTGCGCGCTGGAGGGAGGTTCTTTTCGTCCACGACTTCGTTGTAGCTGATAGCCAACTTTTCAAGCAACTGCCGGATTACCAACGGCGCATGGTGCGGATCATTGACGTGGGCGACTTCTGTCATGAGCTATGTCCAAATTCCTACATTTTCTGAAGTATAACCACGTTATTCGATTTGGGTCGCACGCGGTTTGCAAAGCATAGTCTGCATCACACCTGGCCATACTGCTGGCCATGACGCAGCCACCTGTCGAGCAGTGGGCTGACGTGTTGCGGCCAGCGCTCCAACAGGGCCTGAGCCGCGTCGCGTACGGCCGGTAGCAGGTCTGCGTCGCGCATCAGGTCGGCGACCTTGAATTGCAGAAGGCCCGTTTGTCGGGTGCCGAGCATTTCGCCGGGGCCACGCAGTTCAAGGTCTTTTTCGGCGATGACGAAACCATCGTTGGTTTCGCGCATGATGCCCAGGCGCTGCCGTCCGATCTGTGAAAGCGGCGGATGGTAGAGCAGCACACAATGACTCACCGCGCTGCCGCGCCCGACGCGGCCGCGCAACTGGTGCAATTGCGCCAGGCCGAGGCGCTCGGGGTTCTCGATGATCATCAGGCTGGAGTTCGGCACGTCGACACCGACTTCGATGACCGTCGTTGCCACCAGCAATTGCAGCGCACCTTGCTTGAACTCGGCCATGATCGCGGCCTTTTCTGCAGGCTTCATGCGCCCGTGAATCAGCCCGACGCGCACGTCACCCAACGCGCTGCTCAACTCTTCGTAGGTGGTTTCAGCGGCCTTGCAGGTCAGCTCTTCGGATTCTTCGATCAGCGTGCACACCCAGTAGGCCTGGCGCCCTTCTGCGCAGGCGGCGCGCACCCGCTCCACGACTTCCAGGCGGCGACTGTCGGCAACCAGCACGGTATTGACTGGCGTCCGCCCCGGCGGCAGTTCGTCGAGGATCGAAGTGTCCAGGTCGGCGTAGGCACTCATGGCCAGCGTGCGCGGGATCGGTGTGGCGGTCATGATCAACTGATGCGGGCACATCAGACCGCCAACGCCCTTTTTGCGCAGCGCCAGGCGTTGCTGAACGCCGAACCGGTGCTGCTCGTCGATGATCACCAGTGCCAGGTTCTTGAACTGCACTTCGTCCTGAAACAGCGCATGGGTGCCGACCACCATGGGTGTGCCGCCGGCGATCTGCTCCAGAGACGCGACGCGCGCCTTGCCTTTGAGCTTGCCCGCCAGCCACGCCACACCCACGCCCAGGGGCTCAAGCCAGCGCTGGAAGTTGATGTAGTGCTGCTCGGCGAGAATCTCGGTGGGCGCCATCAGCGCCACTTGATAACCCGCTTCCAGTGCCTGCAATGCAGCCAGCGCAGCAACCACGGTCTTGCCCGACCCTACGTCGCCCTGAATCAGCCGCAGCATCGGCTCAGGCTGACTCAGGTCATAGGCGACTTCCTTGCCGACACGCTGCTGCGCGCCGGTGGGGGCAAAGCCGAGGTTGGCGAGAAACTGTTTCGGCAGTTTTTTCGCAACGGGCAATGCCGGTGCGCGCTGTGACCGCAGGCTTTCACGCAGGCGTTGCTGGGAAAGCTGGTGAGTCAGCAGTTCTTCGAAAGCCAGTCGGTGCTGCGCCCAATGATGCCCGAGGGCCAGCTCCTCCACGTCGGCATCGGCCGGCGGGTGATGCAGGTAACGGATCGCATCATCCAGCGGGGCCAGCTGATAATCGCGGGCCAGCTCTTCAGGCAGCCAGTCCGGCAGACTTTTGGGGCCGAGCATCGCCAGGCTTTGCTGGCACAGCTGGCGCAGACGCTGTTGGGTCAGGCCTTCGGTCGTCGGGTAGATCGGCGTGAGGGTCTGTTCGACGGGCGCGGGCTCATCACCGGTAATCGCCCGATATTCCGGGTGATAGATCTCCAGTCCGGAAGCACCCGGGCGCGCTTCGCCGAAGCAACGCAGGTGCGTGCCACGCTTCATGCTTTCTTTCTGGGCGTTGCTGAAATGGTAGAAGCGCAGGCTGACGACCCCGGTGCCGTCGCCCAGCCGCACCAGCAGGCTGCGACGCTTGCCCATCACCACATCGGCACCGCTGACCACGCCTTCGATAACGGCATCCTGACCGGGACGCAGCGCACCGATCGGTACGATGCGCGTGCGGTCCTGATAACGCAGCGGCAGATGGAACAACACGTCCTGCAGGGTTTCCAGGCCGACCTTGGCCAGCTTTTCTGCCATCGCTTCGCCGACACCCTTGAGCGCCGTGACCGAGACCCTGGAAAGCTCGCTCATTTCTGTTCTGCCTAGCTAGCGACTGTTTTCGGACGTGCCACCGAGCACAGACGTGCAGAGTCAGCGAGGATTTCGATGGCTTTGGGTCTCGGGAAGCTTGCACGCCAGGCGATGGCGACCGTGCGGAAAGGCACGGGCGGCGTCAGCGGGCGGACTTCGATCACGCCGGGTGCGTAATGGTGGCTGTCGACTGCCGACAGCGGCAGGATCGAAATGCCCAGCCCGGAGGCGACCATGTGCCGAATGGTTTCCAGCGAGCTGGATTCTACCGTCGTGTGCTTGGCACCTTCGTTGCCTTTGCCCAGCGTCGGGCAGGCTTCCAGGACCTGATCACGGAAGCAGTGACCTTCGCCCAGCAATAACAGGCTCTTGTCGTTGAGCGCCGAGGCATCGATGGTCTCTTTCTGAGTCCAGGGATGGTCGGCCGGCATCAGCACAGAGAACGGTTCGTCGTAAAGCGGCAGGGTCAGCACGTCGGCTTCGTTGAACGGCAAGGCAATGATGACGGCATCCAGCTCACCGTTACGCAGCTTGTCGCGCAGCACATGCGTGAAGTTTTCTTCGATGTACAACGGCATCTGCGGGGCGACCCGGTGCAGTTGTGGGATCAGGTGAGGAAACAGGTAAGGACCAACGGTGTAGATCGCGCCGACTTTCAGCGGGGCGGTCAGCTGGTTCTTGCCGGCCTGGGCCAGCTCGCGAATACCCTGGGCCTGCTCCAGCACTTTCTGCGCCTGCGCCACGATGCCTTCACCGACCGGTGTCAGGCGCACAGCACTTTTGCTGCGCTCGAAAATGAGCACACCGAGTTCGTCTTCGAGTTTTTTGACACCCACCGACAGCGTTGGCTGGCTGACATGGCAGCGTTCCGCTGCATGGCCAAAGTGCTGCTCCTGGGCGAGCGTAACGATGTAGCGCAATTCTGTAAGAGTCATAACGTGCGTCCATGAAGTTGCGACCCCAGCATAGCGGGTGCGATCGATAGACGCACGTTATCAGAAGTACTTATGGGTAACAAAAGTACAATTCAGCGTTTATCCAGCGAATAAACGAACGGTGCGAGGATTTCAATGGTGCCGTTGTTGAGGATTTCCTTCGGCGGCTTGGGCAAGGGTTGAGCGCGACGGATCATTTCCATGGTCGCTCGATCCAGCGCCGGGCTGCCTGAACTGTTGGCAATCGAGTAGGAAAGCACGTTGCCGTCAGCGTCCACCACGAAGCGCAAGCGAGCAACACCTTGCATGCCACGACGGCGTGCATCCTCAGGGTACTTCTTGTACTTGCTCAGATGACCGAGCAAATCGCCCTGCCAATTCGGCAATGCGTTGCTGGGTGGCGAAGGTGCAGGAGCAGGCTTGGGAGCCACCGGCTTTGCCGGTTGCGCCGTGGTCGGCGGTGTATCGACCGGCTTCTCGTCGGCAGGCTTTTCCTTGGGCGGCTCAGGCTTCTTCTGCGGCTTTGGCGGCTGCGGTTTGGGCTTGGGCTTCTCGACCTTCTTGGGCACGACGATTTCCGGCTTCGGCGCCTGCACGACTTCCGGCACCGGTGTCGGCTCCTCCGGGGCTGGCGGCGGGGGCGGCTGAACGACCTTGGGCGGTGGCGGCGGAGCGGGTTCGGGCACTGGCGCAAGTTCGACCATCATGGCGGCCGGTGGCAATTCGACAGGCTGAGGGGCAGGCCAGCGAACGGCAACAATGATTGCGATGGCGTGCACGGCCAGCACCAACAACAGACTACCGCTATAGCGCGTCAGTTTTTGGCGCGTACTGATCATTTCTTACCAGCCGTCTCAAGACCTACCAGACCGACCTTCAGGTAACCCGCACCCCGAAGCGTGTTCATGACTTCCATCAGATCACCGTAATCCACGCCCTTGTCGGCCTGGAAGAAGATCGTGGTGTCTTTCTTGCCCTTGGTGCGGGCGTCCAGCACCTGACCGATCTGCTCGCGAGCAACCTTCTCCTCGCCCAGGTACAGGCTCTTGTCGGTTTTCACGCTGAGAAAGATCGGCTTCTCGGGTCTGGGCTGCGGTGTGGCGGTGGACGCTGGCAGGTCGACCTTGATGTCCACGGTCGCCAGCGGTGCAGCCACCATGAAGATGATCAGCAGCACCAGCATGACGTCGATGAACGGCGTCACGTTGATTTCATGGTTCTCGGCGAGATCGTCGCCGCCTTCGTTAAGATGCAGGCCCACGTTTTAGCCCACCTTGACCATTTGCGGTTGTTGTTGATTGCGCTCGGACGGCTCTGGCAGATGATCCAGATCGCGGCTGACCAGCAGCAGGACGTGTGCCGAGGCATCGGAGACCTGAGCCTTGTAACCGGCGATGGAGCGGGCGAAGACGTTGTAGATCACTACCGCAGGGATCGCCGCGACCAGGCCCAGCGCGGTGGCCAAAAGGGCTTCGGCGATGCCGGGTGCGACTACGGCGAGGTTGGTGGTCTGGGTCTTGGCGATGCCGATGAAGCTGTTCATGATGCCCCAGACCGTACCGAACAGACCCACGAATGGCGCGGTCGAACCGATGGTCGCCAGCACGCCGGTGCCCATGCTCATGTTGCGGCCACAGGCGGCGACCAGACGCTCGAGACGGAAGCTGACACGCTCCTTGATCCCTTCGCGCTCGCGGCTGTTGGCGGACAGGCGCATCTCTTCGAGGGCGTCATGCACCAGCAGGTGGGCGAGGGTGCCTTCCGTGCTGGCGGTGGCGCTCGCTTCAGTCAGGGAGCGGGCTTTTTTCAGATTGACGATTTCGCCGCGCAACCGGCGCTTGGCACCCAGCAGCTCGAAACCCTTGGAGATCCAGATGGTCCACGTCATGATCGAGGCGATGGCCAGACCGATCATCACCGCTTTGACCACGACGTCGGCATTCTGATACATGCCCCACGGCGACAGGTCATGCGCCATGCCCAGGCTGTTGTCTTCGGTGGCGGGCTCCATGGCCTGCACCGGGGCTGCTGCGTCAGGTGCGGCAGGTGCCGTTGCCGCAGCTGATGCAGGTGCTGTGGAAGTCGCAGGGGCAGCGGTCGGAGCCGATTGGTCCGCGAGCGCCATGGGGACGAACATCAGGCTCAAGACAAGGGCTGCGATACTGCGCCATGCACGAGGCAGGCGAGGCATCTGGGTAGGCGAAGCGATTGATTGAATGCGTTTCATGCTGGCCGGACCTGAGAGGAAAAAAGGGGATGGTTCCAGTGCGTCGCTCGGTGCTGTCGACGCTTACGCGGAACGAATGGGCCGCCATTATTGCAAATCGTTCTTGTTAACAAAAGTAATACAGTATCTTTTTTACATATTCGGCCGAATGCTTGCCTGTCGATGAGCGTTTTTAACGATACTGACACCGCCTTTTCTGGAGATACCGAATGACTGCTCCTTCGCTTCTGATCGCCGGCTGTGGCGACATTGGTTCGCGACTCGCTACTCGCCTGCTGCCTCACGGCTGGACCGTGCATGGGCTGCGGCGCACTGTTTCCGAGCTTCCTGCCGGTGTTCACGGTGTGGCGGGCGATCTGTTCGAGACGCAAAAACCTGCCCAATGGCCTGCTGCAGCATTGGATTACGTGGTGTATTGCGCGACCCCCTCACAACGTGACGAAGCGGGTTACCGGATGGCTTACGTCGAGGGCCTGCGTAATGTGTTGAGCTGGCTCGAGCAGACCGGGCAGCGGCCAAAGCGCTTGATCTTCGTTTCAAGCAGCGGTGTTTACGGTCAGCAGAATGGGGAATGGGTGGATGAAACCTCCGCCACCGAGCCCGGCAACTACACCGGCACGGTGATGCTGGAGGCCGAACAGGTCGCGCTGAACAGCGGGCTGCCGGCCACGGCGGTGAGACTGACCGGTATTTACGGCCCGGGCCGCAGTGACCTGTCGAACCGCGTCCGCCAAGGGCACAGCGTGAGGATCGATCCGCCGGTCTACGCCAATCGTATTCATGCCGACGATGCGGCCGGTCTGCTGGAGCACCTGCTGCTGGCGGATCAACGCGGCGTTGCGCTGGAGAGTTGCTACCTGGGCGTCGATGACGATCCGGCCGCGCTGGCCGATGTGGTGGCGTGGATCCGTGAGTATCTGGGAGTGACCGAATGGTCGGAGGAGGTCAGCGTGCAGCGCGTGGGCAGCAAGCGTTGCAGTAATGCCAGGGCGCGAGCATTGGGATGGGCGCCGATGTACCCGGACTTTAGGGCAGGTTATGCGGCTTTACTGGGCTAGAGCAGTGATTGATCAGGAGCGCCGTAAAGGGCGCTCCTGATGCCTGAATCGCTTACTGCTGTTCGAGCAACCAGCGACGTGGGCCGGGACGCAGCTCGGGCATCTGGTCCGCACCAGCATTGTTCACCGCCTGGAATATTTCCAGCTGCTTGCCTTTGCGGGCAAAAATCCACGGGTTGCCTTTCTCGGCTTTCTCCAGCCACATGCTGTCGTATTCGCCGCTCATGGCGGCACAATCGCCAGCCAGACACAGCGCGTAACGATCGTTTTCCGGAAGACCCTGCACACTGCCGTCAGGCATGAATTGCACGGTGCTGCCCTGACCATCACCCTCTACGACTGTCCACTTACCGCCCATGTAGGCGCCATACAGAGCTTTCTCGAAGCTGCTGCCTGGCTGAGCGCCGTCCGGGGCCGGATCTTCGGGTTTCTGGAAGTGCTGTTCAGGGCCTGACTCGCTGGCCGCCTGGACCAGTTCGTCACCCTTGACGCTCAGGTCTTCGAAGAAGTTGCCATAGAAATCGACATGCAGCTTGCCTTCGGCAGCGCTGACGATCTTGCCTTCGCCGAGCTCGAAGCCATTGGAGTAAATGGCCTGATTGGCCTTGGAGTTGATTTTCCACTCCAGATTGGGGCCATTGGCGAGCAGCGCCTGACGCAAGTTGCCTTGCTTGACGGCGGCGTCGATGGCGGTCTGGTTGATCCAGGTGCCGTCCGGATTGCGGTCGGCGTGGCTGGCGCAGCCGCCCAGAATGACGGCGAGCAGCGAGATGGCGAGCGCGGAGCGCATAACGGATTCCTTCCTTCAGGGAGAACGGAGCGCAAGGCACGCTCCGTCGGGGATTTATTCGATGACGAGAATCGCGTCCATTTCAACCTGGGCGCCACGCGGCAGGGCCGCAACGCCGATGGCTGCACGAGCCGGATAAGGCTGAGTGAAGTAGGTGCTCATCAGCTCGTTGACCTTGGCGAAGTGGCCCAGATCGGTCAGAAAGATGTTCAGTTTGACGATGTCCTTGAACGATCCGCCCGCTGCTTCGGCAACCGACTTGAGGTTTTCGAAGACCTGAGTGATCTGGGCTTCGATGCCCTCGACCAGTTCCATGGTGCTCGGGTCCAACGGGATCTGTCCGGACATGTAGACGGTATTGCCAGCTTTGATGGCCTGTGAGTAAGGGCCAATGGCCGCAGGGGCTTTATCGCTGGTGATGACAGTCTTGGTCATGAGAACTCCTGATAGTGGGATGGCCTACGCGCGCATCCGGGTGATGCGTGTGACACCGGTCAGGGCGCGCAGTTTCTTGATCACACGAGCCAGGTGCACGCGATCGTGCACGCTGACCACCAGTTGGACCACGCTGATGCGACCATCGCGTTCGTCCATGCTGATTTTTTCGATATTGCCGTCCGCCGCGTTGACGCTGCTGGCCAGCAGCGCGATCAGGCCGCGCTGATGCTCGAGTTCGACGCGCAGTTCGACGTTGAATTCGCCCGTCACGTCCTTGGCCCAGGACAGCTGGATGCATTTTTCCGGGTTGTGGCGGATTTCGCTGATGTTGCGGCAGTTGTCCAGGTGCACAACCATGCCCTTGCCTGCAGACAGGTGGCCGACAATCGGGTCGCCCGGGATTGGCGTGCAGCACTTGGCGTAGCTGAGCACCAGACCTTCGGTGCCACGAATCGCCAGCGGGCCTTCAGGGCTTGGCAACTGATCGCCTTCGCCCAGCAGGCGGCGGGCAACGACATAGGCCATACGATTACCCAGGCCAATGTCTTCGAGCAGGTCTTCCAGCACTTCGACCCGGTATTCGTTGAGCACCAGTTGAATGCGCTCCTGACCGATCTTGTCGAGGCTGCATTCGAAGCCGTTGAGGACCTTGTTCAGCAGGCGCTCGCCCAGATTGATCGACTCGGAACGGCGTTGCAGCTTGAGTGCGTGACGAATGTGGGTGCGCGCCTTGCCGGTGACGACGAAGTTCAGCCAGGCCGGATTCGGACGTGCGCCGGGCGCGCTGACAATCTCGACGGTCGAGCCACTTTGCAGCGGTTCGGAAAGCGGCGCCAGCCGGCGGTTGATCCGGCAGGCAATGCAGCTGTTGCCGACATCGGTGTGTACCGCGTAGGCGAAATCCACCGCTGTGGAGCCTTTGGGCAGCTCCATGATCCGGCCTTTGGGCGTGAAGACGTAAACCTCGTCCGGGAACAGGTCGATCTTGACGCTTTCGATGAATTCCAGCGAGTTGCCGGCGCGCTGCTGCATTTCCAGCACGCCCTTGACCCACTGTCGGGCCCGGGCGTGAGTGCCCTTGGGCTGCTCGTCGTCACTGGACTTGTACAGCCAGTGTGCCGCGATACCGTTGTTGGCCATTTCTTCCATTTCGCGGGTGCGAATCTGGATCTCGATCGGCACGCCATGCATACCGAACAAGGTGGTATGCAGGGACTGATAGCCGTTGGCCTTGGGGATCGCGATGTAATCCTTGAAGCGACCGGGCAGCGGCTTGTACAGATTATGTACAGCGCCGAGCACGCGATAGCAGGTGTCGACCTTGTCGACGATGATGCGGAACGCGTAGACATCCATGATCTCGTTGAAGGCGCGACGCTTGCCGCGCATCTTCTTGTAGATGCCGTACAGATGCTTCTGCCGCCCACTGACGTCGCCTTCGATGCCATCGACGGCAAGGCAATGACTCAGGGACTCTTCGATCTTGTTGACCAGTTCCTTGCGATTGCCCCTGGCGCGCTTGACCGCCTGGTTGATTCGCGAGGAGCGCATCGGGTACATCGCCTTGAAGCCCAGGTCCTCGAATTCGATGCGCACACTGTGCATGCCCAGCCGATTGGCGATGGGGGCATAGATTTCAAGGGTTTCCTTGGCGATGCGCCGACGCTTTTCGCCGGACAGGACTTCCAGCGTGCGCATGTTGTGCAGGCGATCGGCGAGCTTGACCAGGATGACGCGAATGTCGCGCGCCATTGCCATGGCCATTTTCTGGAAGTTTTCCGCCTGGGCTTCGGCCTTGGTCTCGAAATTCATCTGGGTCAGTTTGCTGACCCCGTCGACCAGTTCCGCGACGGTCTCGCCAAATTGGGCGCTGAGCGCTTCCTTGGCAATCCCGGTGTCTTCGATGACGTCATGCAGCATCGCGGCCATCAGGCTCTGATGGTCCATGTGCATGTCGGCAAGAATATTCGCCACCGCGAGAGGATGGGTGACGTAGGCTTCACCGCTGCGACGGCGTTGGCCATCGTGGGCTTGTTCGGCGTAGAAATACGCTCGGCGGACCAGATTGACCTGGTCCTTGCCGAGGTAGGCCGACAGTCTGTCGGCGAGGGCGTCTATGCTCGGCAAGGCGCTACCCCTTGCCAATGGCTTTTACCCTGCGCCGTACTACGTCGACCTGGCATAGGCTTAGACGGCCTCGTTGGACTCGTCCTCGAACGCTGCGAACAATGGCTCATCTTCAACGATTTCAGCTTCTGCGATTACAGAGTAATCCATCACGCCAGCTGCGATTTCACGCAGGGCCATGACGGTAGGCTTGTCGTTTTCCCAGGCCAGCTTTGGTTCTTTGCCGCCGGTTGCCAGTTGACGGGCACGCTTGGTAGAGAGCATGACCAGCTCAAAGCGGTTATCCACGTGTTCTAGGCAGTCTTCAACGGTTACGCGGGCCATGGGTATTCCTCGTAGCAAATGCGGATGCGCGATGCCCGGATGGGCGAGCGGACTCGGTAGTTTACAAGCGTACAGCACCAGTCATCAAGCGGCATGCCAACAACGGCATGCTTTTAACCTGTTGCCTGATGTCTGGAAACGATTCGATCAGGCCAGCAACTCCTGAAAAAGCTCGCTGTATTGCTCTTGCTGGTGCTGTTGAGTCAGGCGATTGGCGCGGAAAATCGCCTTGAGGTCTTCCAGCGCGCCGGCAAAGTCGTCATTGACCACGACGTACTCATACTCGCTGTAGTGGCTCATTTCGCTGACGGCTTCACGCATGCGGGCTTCGATGATCTCGTCACTGTCCTGGCCGCGATTGGTCAGGCGCTGGCGCAAGGCCTGCTGGGTCGGCGGCAAAATGAAGATGGAACGGGCCTGCGGCATCTGCGCACGAACCTGGCGCGCACCCTGCCAGTCGATTTCCAGAATCAGGTCGTGGCCTTCGTCCAGCGTCTGCTGCAAGTGGCTCTGCGACGTGCCATACAGGTTGCCGAAGACCTCGGCCTGCTCGAGAAAGTCGCCGTGCTCGATCATGCTCAGGAACGTGGCACGATCGACGAAGTTGTAGTTCACACCGTCCACTTCGCCGGGGCGCATGGCGCGCGTGGTGTGCGAGACAGAGACGCGAATCTTTGCCTGAGCGCCGTGCTGAGGCTCTTGCTGAGCGTCCATCAGCGCCTTGACCAGACTGGTCTTGCCCGCGCCGGACGGAGCGGAAATGATGTACAGGGTGCCAGTGATATGGGTCATGTCAGGTTTAGCCTTACTCAATATTCTGCACTTGCTCACGCATCTGCTCGATCAACACTTTGAGGTTGACGGCAGCCTGCGTGCTGCGTGGGTCAAAGGCCTTGGAGCCCAGTGTATTCGCTTCGCGGTTAAGCTCTTGCATCAGGAAATCAAGACGGCGTCCTGCCTGGCCGCCAGCCTTGAGTACGCGACGCACTTCGGTGACGTGGGTGCTGAGGCGGTCCAGTTCTTCGGCGACATCGCTTTTCTGTGCCAGCAGAACCATTTCCTGCTCCAGACGCTGAGGGTCGAGCTCGGCTTTCATGTCGGCAAAGCGATCCAGCACCTTCTGCCGCTGGGTTGCGAGCATCTGTGGCACCAGCGTGCGCAAGGTGGCGACTTCTTCGACGATGGAGGACAGACGCTCGTCGAGCAGCCGCGCCAGGTCTGCGCCTTCGCGCCCGCGCCCGCTTTTCAATTCGGTCAGCGCATCATTGAACAGTTTCAGGGCCTCGGTGTTCAACACCTGCGGATCGTTGGCATCGGCGACCAGCACGCCCGGCCAGGCCAGCACCTCGAGCGGGTTCAAGGCAGCAGGCTGTTTGATCAAGCCGGCAACCGACTCGGCTGCGGCGATCAATTGGCCTGCGCGTTCAAGATCCACCTGCAGCGGCTTGCCGGCGGTTTCCTCGACAAAGCGCAGTGTGCACTCGACCTTGCCGCGCGACAGGCCCTGACGCAGCGCTTCGCGAATCGCGCCTTCCAGATCGCGGAACGACTCCGGCAGGCGCAGGTGTGGCTCAAGATAGCGGTGGTTGACCGAGCGCAGTTCCCAGCTCAGTGTGCCCTGGGCACCGGCCCGCTCTACTCGGGCAAAGGCAGTCATGCTGTGCACCATGGGAAATACCTCTTGGTTCGCTTTCAAAGCGTGGTTCGGTTCATGAACGCGCAGAAATGGCGGTCATGGGCGTCGTGAAAGCCGGCTGGCTGTAGAGGCGCAGGATTGTAGCGCAGTGCGGCGCAGGCTCCCAATCCGACAGTGTGACAGGTGACGCAAGGCGTTGTTTTACCCCGTATCTGCGCGTCGAAAGCCTTGATCCAGGGCCTTCTGGTTGCGCGGGATCGGCATTGACGGCTTTTAGAGATGCCCAGCGGCAGCTGTGGCCTCTATAATGCTCAGCAGTTTTCCGTCTCAGTACAGGTATCCCAGATGAAACGTCCAAGTGGTCGCGCCGCCGATCAGCTCCGCTCGATCCGCATCACCCGCAACTACACCAAACACGCCGAGGGTTCTGTACTGGTCGAGTTTGGTGATACCAAGGTGATTTGCACCGTCAGCGTCGAAAACGGCGTACCACGCTTTCTCAAAGGCCAGGGCCAGGGTTGGCTGACTGCCGAATACGGCATGCTGCCACGTGCTACCGGCGAGCGTAACCAGCGCGAAGCCAGCCGTGGCAAGCAGGGTGGCCGTACACTCGAAATCCAGCGCCTGATCGGTCGTTCACTGCGCGCTGCGCTGGACATGTCCAAGCTGGGCGACGTCACCCTGTACGTCGATTGCGATGTCATTCAGGCTGACGGTGGCACTCGTACGGCTTCTATTACCGGTGCGATGGTGGCCCTGGCTGATGCGCTGAAGGTGATCAAGAAGCGTGGCGGCCTGAAAGGCGGCGACCCGCTCAAGCAGATGATCGCGGCCGTTTCGGTCGGCATGTATCAGGGCGAGCCGGTGCTCGACCTGGACTACCTCGAAGACTCGGCTGCCGAGACCGACCTGAACGTGGTCATGACCAGTGCAGGCGGTTTCATTGAAGTTCAGGGCACTGCTGAAGGCGCGCCATTCCAGCCTGAAGAGCTGAACGCGATGCTCGCGCTGGCGCAGAAGGGCATGACCGAGTTGTTTGAATTGCAGCGCGCCGCGTTGGCCGACTGATACCCAGAAGGGGGTCCGATAATGAGTGACAGCTTGCAACCGTTCAGCAAACCGCCGCAAAGCGCTCGCCAGTGGGCGATGTTCTGTCACTTGTCGGCGTTTGCCGGACTGATGTTTCCATTCGGCAATCTGCTGGGCCCGCTGATTATCTGGCAGTTGAAGAAAGACTCCGATCCGTTTATCGACGCGCAAGGCAAGGAAGCGCTGAATTTTCAGATCACAGTCGCCATCGCGGCCACCGTCAGCATGCTGCTGGTGCTACTGATCATCGGCTTTGCGTTACTGACGCTGGTGGGCATCGGTGCCGCAGTGCTGGCGATCATTGCCGGGATAAAAGCCAATGACGGCGTCGATTATCGCTATCCGTTCACCTTGCGCCTGATCAAGTAGCATCACTTCAGGCAACGCAAAAAGCCGACTTCAAGTCGGCTTTTTCGTGTTCGCTGCCTTGCCTGGCTATCAGATAGTCAGGGTCCAGTCGTAATCCACGATCAACGGCGCGTGCTGCGAGAAACGCGGCTGGCGTGGCAGACGGGCGCTGCGCACGAAGCGGCGCAGGCCAGGGGTCAGGATCTGATAATCGAAGCGCCAGCCCAGGTTCAGCATCTCTGCCTGTTCGTTATCCGGCCACCAGCTGTACTGGTCGCCTTCACGGCTGACTTCACGCAGGGCATCGACGTAGCCCATGGTGCCGACGATTTCGTCCATCCAGGCGCGTTCGGGCGCGAGGAAGCCGGGTGACTGCTGGCTGTCGCGCCAGTTCTTGATATCGAGCTTCTGCTGCGCCACATAGAGCGATCCGCAGTAGATGTATTCGCGACGCTTGCGGCGCTGCTTGTCCATGTACTTGCCGAAATCGTCCATGAGCTTGAATTTCTGATTCAGGTCTTCATCGCCATTCATCCCCGACGGAAAGAGCAGGGTAGCGATACTGACCTTGTCGAAATCTGCTTGCAGGTAGCGCCCGTAGCGGTCGGCTGTCTCGAAGCCGAGGCCGCTGATTACCGCCTTCGGCTGCAACCGCGAATACAGCGCCACACCACCCTGAGCGGGAACCTCGGCTTCGCAGGCATAGAGGAAGTAACCATCCAGCTGAAAGGCTGGATCGTCCAGTTCAAAGGTGGAGGCGCGGGTGTCCTGTAAGCAGATGACGTCGGCATTCTGAGCTTGCAGCCAGCTGAGCAAACCACGCTCGACCGCAGCCTGAATGCCATTTACGTTCACACTGATGATCCGCATAAATGGCCCCAAAAATCACGTGCGTGTATGATACCCGAGCTCTACCTAATTAGCTAAATCCGTGGTATTCGGAGCTTTTTTCATGCAGGCGTATCAACGCGATTTCATTCGTTTTGCCATCGATCGCGGTGTTCTGCGCTTCGGTGAGTTCACTCTCAAGTCCGGGCGCACCAGCCCGTACTTCTTCAATGCGGGGCTGTTCAACACCGGTTCCGCACTGGCACAACTGGGGCGTTTCTACGCAGCCGCCGTGGTTGAAAGCGGTATTGCCTTCGACGTTCTGTTCGGTCCGGCCTACAAGGGCATTCCGCTCGCATCGGCCACTGCCGTGGCGCTGGCCGAGCATCATGACCGTGATCTGCCGTGGTGTTTCAACCGCAAGGAAGCCAAGGCGCACGGCGAGGGCGGCAGTCTGGTGGGCTCGCCGCTGGCGGGGAATGTGCTGATTATCGACGACGTGATCACTGCGGGCACCGCGATCCGTGAGGTCATGCAGATCATCAAGGACCAGGATGCGACAGCTGCGGGCGTGCTGATCGCGCTCAATCGTCAGGAGCGCGGCAATGGCGAGCTGTCGGCGATTCAGGAAGTCGAACGTGACTTCGGGATTCCGGTGGTGAGTATCGTGTCGCTGAATCAGGTGCTCGAGTTCCTGGCCGACGACCCGCAGCTCAAGCAGCATCTGCCTGCTGTCGAAGCCTATCGCGCGCAATTCGGAATCTGAGGACGAGCCTATGGCAGTCGGCAGCAGGGCACGGTTTTCGGTTTCAGGCACGCTGAGCGCTTTGCGGGCCTTGCTGGCTGTCGTCATGCTTGTGCCCATGCTCGCTCAGGCTGCCGACGCACCTGAGCCACGGCTTTATCGCTACGTCGATAGCCGCGGGGTGACGGTGATCGACACGCAAGGCGTGCCGCCCGACTACGTTGCCAAAGGTTATGAAGTGCTCAACAGTCGTGGCCGGGTGGTTCAGGTTGTGCCGCCCGCGCCTACGGCCGAGCAGATTCGCCAGTCCGAAGCGGACAAACGCCAGGCCGCCGCCGATGCGCAACTGCTGAGCCTGTACAGCAGCGTCGCTGAAGTGGATCGCATGAAGGCCCGCAAACTGGCCGAGCTGGACGCGCTGGTTGGCGTTGCCCTGGGCAACATTCAGGGGCTGGCGGCGCAGCAGCGCAGTCTGCAGGGCCAGGCCGCCGACCTTGAGCGTGCAGGACGTCCGGTTCAGCAGGCGCTTGTCGATCAACTGAACGACTTGCGCGATCAGCAGCAGAAACTGCAAGCCGATATCGCCGGGTATCAGGCCGCACGCGTAAAGGCCGAAGCAGACTTCGCCGTGGACCGCGCCCGCGTCCAGCGGCTGACTCAATGACAGGACGCAGAGCGTCCAGAGCGGCATACCCACGCGAAGTTTGGTCGGACACTATCGTCATGCCCGGGTCTGTTTTTGATTCTGGCCGAAGGCCGTAGGAGCGAACTTGTTCGCGAAAGGGGCCGCCGCCAGACACCGATCGTTCCTCACGCTCCAGCGTGGGGATGCCTGTCGTGACGCTCCGCGTCACAAATCTGCGCCGCGCCACACATTCAGGACAGGACGCAGAGCGTCCAGAAATGCATACCCACGCGGAGCATGGGCACGATAGTGTTCTCCACGCGCTCTCCCGGCCACCTATCGTTCCTCACGCTCCAGCGTGGGAATGCCTGTCGTGACGCTTCGCGTCACAGATCTGCGCCGCGCCACACATTCAGGACAGGACGCAGAGCGTCCAGAAGTGCATACCCACGCGGAGCATGGGTACGATAATGTTCTTCCGAGCCCGTTACGCTCCGCGATCTCCCGGACACCTATCGTTCCTCACGCTCCAGCGTGGGAATGCCTGTCTTGACGCTCTGCGTCACAGATCTGCGCCGAGCCACATATTCAGGACAGGACGCAGAGCTTCCAGAACGGCATGCCCACGCGGAGCTGTTCTCAATCATCAGCCAACAAAAAAGGCCCCGTGAGTGTCAGCTCACGGGGCCTTTGGGTGTTACGCCTGAATCAATGCCGCTTGCGGTTGGTGATCTGGGTACCTACACCGCTGTCGGTGAAGATCTCCAGCAAGACCGCGTTGGGCACTCGACCGTCGATGATGTGCGAGCTGTTGACGCCGCCCTGAACCGCTTCCAGCGCGCAACGAATCTTCGGCAGCATGCCGCCGTAGATGGTGCCGTCGGCGATCAGGCCGTCGACCTGCTCGGTGGTCAGGCCGGTCAGGACTTCGCCCTGCTTGTTCATAAGGCCGGCGATGTTGGTCAGCAGAATCAGCTTCTCGGCCTTGAGGGCTTCGGCAACCTTGCCTGCTACCAGGTCGGCGTTGATGTTGTACGACTCGCCGTCCGGGCCCACGCCGATAGGCGCGATGACCGGAATGAAATCGCCTTTGACCAGCATGTTGAGCAGCCCGGTGTTGACCCCGACCACTTCACCGACCTGACCGATGTCGATGATTTCGGGCTTGGTCATTTCCGGCGTCTGGCGCGTGACGGTGAGCTTCTTCGCACGAATCAGCTCCGCGTCCTTGCCGGTCAGACCGATCGCGCTGCCGCCATGACGGTTGATCAGGTTGACGATGTCCTTGTTGACCTGGCCGCCCAGTACCATCTCCACGACATCCATGGTTTGCGCATCAGTCACACGCATGCCGTCGATGAAGTGGCTCTCGATGGACAGGCGCTTGAGCAGATCGCCGATCTGCGGCCCGCCGCCGTGAACCACTACCGGGTTGATGCCCACCGCTTTCATCAACACGATGTCGCGCGCAAAGCCGGTTTTCAGCTCTTCGCTCTCCATGGCGTTGCCGCCGTACTTGATAACCAGCGTCTTGCCGACAAAGCGGCGAATGTAAGGCAGCGCTTCGGAAAGGACCTTGGCTACATTAGAGGCGGCATCGCGTTCGAGGGTCATTCAGGGCTCCAGTCAAAAGGAAAAACAATCAAAATGGCAGGTCGAGGTCCGGCGCAACTTTCTTCAGTTCTGCGTGGAACACGTCCTTGATACGCTGCAATTCGGCCTCGGTCTCGGCTTCGAAGCGCAGCACCAGTACCGGCGTGGTATTGGAAGCGCGAACCAGACCCCAGCCCTTCGGATAGTCCACACGGACACCGTCGATGGTGGTCAGTTTGGCGTCGCCCCACTGCGCATCCGTTTCAAGGGCCTTGATGATGCTGAACTTGGTGACATCCGTCACCTTGATGTTGATTTCAGGCGTCGAAATATCGTTCGGGAAGGTCTCGAACAGGTCTTCGGCGTTGGCCGACTCCTGGCTGAGGATCTCCAGCAGGCGTGCTGCGCTGTAGATACCGTCGTCGAAACCGAACCAGCGTTCCTTGAAGAAGATGTGGCCGCTCATTTCGCCTGCCAGCAGCGCACCGCTTTTCTTCATTTCTTTCTTGATCAGCGAGTGACCGGTTTTCCACATCACCGGACGGCCGCCATGCTCGCTGATCAGCGGAGTCAGGCGGCGTGTGCATTTGACGTCGAAAATGATGTCGGCACCCGGATTGCGCTTGAGCACGTCCAGCGCGAACAGCATCAACAGGCGGTCCGGGTACACCACGTTGCCTGCGTTGGTCACGACACCGACACGGTCGCCGTCACCGTCGAAGGCCAGGCCCAGATCGGCACCGGTTTCCTTGACCTTGGCAATCAGGTCCTGCAGGTTTTCCAGCTTGCCCGGATCCGGGTGATGGTTGGGGAAGTTGCCATCCACTTCCGCGAACAGGGAAATCACTTCACAGCCCAGCGCTTCGATCAGCTGCGGAGCGATCACGCCTGCCGCGCCGTTACCGCAGTCGACCACGACCTTCAGTTTGCGCGCCATGACGATGTCATTCTTGATCTGCTGGAAGTAGCGCTCAAGGATGTCGACCTGGGTGATGCTGCCTTTCTGCGACGTCAGGTTGTTGGTCTTGATGCGCTCGTGCAGCGCCTGGATCTGCTCGTTGGCGAGGGTATCGCCGGCGATGACGATCTTGAAGCCGTTGTAGTCCTTCGGGTTATGGCTGCCGGTCAGCATGACGCCGGTCTTGCCGGCCAGCACGTTGGCTGCGTAATACAGCGCAGGCGTTGGCACCAGGCCTACATCGCTGACGTGGCAGCCGCTGTCGTGCAGACCTTGAATCAGTTGCTGTACCAGTTCAGGACCGGAAAGGCGACCGTCGCGGCCAACGCTGACGTTGGGTTCGTTCTGCGCCAGGCTTTCGGAGCCGATGGCGCGGCCGATCCAGTAAGCCGTTTCAGCGTTGAGGGTGTCCCCGACCACGCCACGGATGTCGTAGGCACGGAAAATAGTCTCGGGAAGGTTGGGTGCCACGGATGCTGGGCTGTTCATAGCGAGGTTATGCTCCGATCTCAGGAAGTCCTGGTTTTCGTCGAGAAGGTCGATATCAAGGATATCGGTATCTTGAAACAGCGGATCGGTCCAGTCGGTGCGTGATGCAGCCACGGTGGACGAAGCACTGCCTTTGGCAATATCTGCATCGCGCTGCTCGCCCGCCGCCAGGACAGGCGCTGCCTGAGGCTGACTACGAAGCGAGACACGAGCAAGGGCCTGAGCCAGACCACTAAGGGCCGGGAGGCTCAAACCGAAGGGTTTGACGGCTTTTCCGCGTGAGAGTTCTTGGAGCAGCTGATCCAGTTGCCGTGCGTCGGCGCAAATACGCTTCTGCAGGGCCCGTTCGTTACGGTGCAAGCCAAGCAGCACGCCCGCTGCAGCGATAATCAGTGCCAGCAGCAGAAGCATCACGGACGGTGAGGTTTTCAGCCCGGGGCCGGGCGTGAACTCGAGTTTCCAGCCAGGATAACCGGTATCGAAAGCCTGGGCTTTGCCTTCCTCGGCCTGACCGCGTTGCAGGAACACCTGAGCAGGTCCGCTGCCGAATTGCTGGCTGAGCACCACTTGCCCGGCGTCGGCAGGCAGCGCCGGCAAGGCATTGAGCAAGCGCTGCAGGTCGAAGGCCAGCAGCAGCGTACCCACCACCGGCTGACTGGCAGCGGCACGCACCGGCGCGGCGCTGTAGATCAACCAGCGCTCGCCGACCTTGCGCGCCTCCGGGGCGACGGCCTCACCTTGTGCGGCCTTGTTGAGCATATCCAGGGTGGCGAAACTGACGGGCAGTGCGCCTTGCGTATCCACATCGGCCAGCCCCTTGGGGTAAAGCCGAGCGCCTGCGAGGCCGTCCCAACGGGTGAATCGATCCTGAGCGGCCAGCAGGGCAGCGGCATCATTGCTTTGCAATGTCTGCACAAGCGCCGCACCGGATGCTGCTGACTGGGTGTCCGCGTTGATCTGGCGCAGTGCCAGACCCACCGCTGCCGCCTGACTGCCGCCCCAGGCCTGAACCAGCTGGTCCTGTTGCTGCGGGCCGGTGGCCAGAGCCATCCAGACCAGCGCCGCAGCGATGAGCAGGCCGATGGCGGCAGGCACCAGGCCGGGCGCGAGGCCTGTGAGGCTCGCAGCCGGAGGCGAGTTGTCGGTGGGTATGGCGTGCTGTGAAGCGCTGTGCTGACTACCTTTCACCGACCTCTCCCTGAGCCTTGTTCCGAACCCGGATTATGTGCCGAATGGCGATCAATGACTGCCGGAATGACCGAAGCCGCCAGCGCCACGCTGACTTTCGTCGAACGCTTCAACCAGCTCGAAGTGCGCCTGTACGACCGGCACCAGGACCAATTGGGCGATGCGCTCGCCGACGGCGATGTTGAAAGCCGTGTGGCCGCGGTTCCAGCAGGAGACCATCAGTTCGCCCTGGTAATCGGAGTCGATCAGGCCTACCAGATTGCCCAGCACGATGCCGTGTTTGTGGCCCAGGCCGGAGCGCGGCAGGATCAGCGCGGCAAGACCCGGATCGCCAATGTAAATCGACAGGCCGGTAGGGATCAGCAGGGTCTGGCCGGGCTCGAGGACCGTGTCTTCCTTGAGCATGGCGCGCAGGTCCAGGCCAGCCGAGCCGGTAGTGGCGTAGGCCGGCAGCGGAAATTCGTTGCCAATGCGAGGGTCGAGGATCTTGGCTTGTAGAGCGTGCATTCGTAGTTAAACCTGATTCATGCGGTCGGCGATAAAAGTGACCAGCTGGCGAGCGATCTTGGCCTTGCTGGTCTGGGCGAAAAGCGTTGCGTGCAACCCTCGGTCAATCACGCTGCAGGCGTTTTCCTCACTATTGAAGCCGATGCTCGGGTTCGCGACATCGTTGGCGACAATCAGGTCGAGGTTCTTGTCCTTGAGCTTGCGGGCAGCGTAGTCGAGCAGGTGTTCGGTCTCGGCGGCAAAGCCGACACTGAAGGGGCGATCCGGGCGGGTTGCGATGGTCGCCAGAATATCCGGATTGCGCACCATCTGCAGCAGCAAGCCGTCACCGTTCGAAGGATCTTTCTTCAATTTGTGCGGGGCAACGACTTCCGGGCGGTAGTCGGCCACGGCTGCCGAGGCGATGAACAGGTCGCAGGGGATGGCCGCCTCGCACGCTGCCAGCATGTCGCGGGCGCTGACCACGTCGATGCGCGAGACGCGATCAGGCGTAGGCAGGTTGACCGGCCCGGTGATCAGCGTGACGCGAGCGCCGGCTTCCACCGCCGCTTCGGCCAGGGCAAAGCCCATTTTTCCGGAGCTGTGGTTGGTGATGTAGCGCACCGGGTCGATGTTTTCCTGGGTCGGGCCTGCGGTGATCAGCACATGCTTGCCGGTCAGCGTCAGGCGCTGGAAGCAGTCGGCCGCGCACTGGGCCAGGTCGTCGGCCTCCAGCATGCGCCCGAAGCCGACATCGCCACACGCCTGACTGCCGGACGCCGGCCCGAACACACGAAAATCGCGCTCTTCGAGCAGGCGGGTATTGGCTTGCACTGAGGCGTCACGCCACATCGCCTGGTTCATCGCCGGGGCGATGGCGACAGTCGCGTCGGTGGCCAGCACGATGGTGGTCAGCAGGTCGTTGGCGATGCCTTGCGCCAGGCGCGCGATGAGGTCGGCGGTGGCCGGCGCGATGAGGATCAGGTCGGCCCATTTGGCCAGTTCGATATGGCCCATCGCGGCCTCGGCAGCCGGATCGAGAAGGTCCAGGTGCACAGGGTGCCCGGAGAGCGCCTGCATGGTCAGCGGGGTGATGAACTCTGCTCCGCCCTTGGTCATGACCACACGCACTTCAGCGCCCTGATCGCGCAGGCGGCGGACCAGTTCAGCGCTCTTGTAGGCCGCGATGCCGCCGCCGACGCCAAGAACGATGCGTTTTCGATACAGCCGCTGCATAGACCTGCCTTTTTGGTCGAGTGAACACACGACGGCCATGACGCCTCCCCAGGCCAGATCGTCGTGCAAAAAAGATGGGCTAAGATAGCACAGCGACCGCACCGGAACAGCGGTGCCCAATCACATGGAGGTGCTATGAGTATTCGCAGTTGGCCCGCGGCTGAACGCCCCCGGGAACGCTTGTTGGAGTTGGGGGCGGCGAGCCTTTCCGACGCCGAGTTGCTGGCTATCTTTTTACGCACCGGCGTGGCCGGAAAAAGCGCTGTAGACCTTGCGCGTCATCTGCTGAATCAATTTGACGGGCTCAGACCGTTACTGGATGCGGATCTGTCGGCATTCACCTCGCAACTGGGGCTCGGGCCTGCCAAGTTCGCTCAGTTGCAGGCTGTGATGGAAATGGCGCGTCGGCACATGGCTGAGTCCCTGCGCCGTGAATCAGCGCTGGAAAACCCGACCCAGGTTCGCAGCTATCTCAAGGCCCTGCTGCGGCATGAGCCGCACGAAGTCTTCGGCTGCCTGTTTCTCGATAACAAGCACCGGGTCATGACCTTCGAGATATTGTTTCGCGGGACGATCAATGCGTCTTATGTACACCCGCGCCAGGTGGTGAAACGCGCGATGGCGCATAACGCTGCCAGCCTGATCCTCTGCCACAACCATCCTTCCGGTATCACCACGCCCAGCCGTTCCGACATCGACCTGACCAAGCGCCTCAAGGAAGCACTGCTGCTGGTGGATGTTCATGTGCTTGACCACGTGATCGTGGGGGACGGCGAGCCACTGTCGATGGTGGAGCGCGGGTTGATGTAGCGCCCACGCAGAGCGATAGGGTGGCACTCGGATTATCGTTCTCACGCTCCGCGTCCGGTTTTCAGGCGGGGCGTGCCAATGCAGCAGGCATTGGCACGCCATCACACAGAGAGGCCGAGGTCAGTCTGGCGACTTACTTGACCTGCACCTTGTAGAAATCCTGCCTGCCGAACGGGCTGACCTGATAGCCAGTGACGTCCTTGCGCACCAGCGTAGCGGCTGTCGGGTGGGCGAGGGGGATCCACAGTGCCTGCTGTTGAATCTGCTGCTGGGCCTGGTGATACAGCTTGCTGCGCTCGGCCTGGCCGCTGACGGATTTACCGTCTGCGATCAGCTTGTCCAGTGTCTTGTCGCAATAGCGGGCGAAGTTGGTGCCCGATTGCACGGCCGCACACGAGAACTGCGGGGTCAGGAAGTTATCCGGGTCGCCATTGTCGCCCGCCCAGCCCATGAACAGCAGATCATGCTCGCCAGCCTTGGCGCGGCGAATCAGCTCGCCCCACTCAATGATCTTGATCTCGGCATCGATGCCGACCTGTTTCAAATCAGCCTGCAGCAATTGAGCACCCAGGCTCGGATTCGGATTCAGCAGACTCCCGGAAGGTCGCGTCCAGATGGTGGTCTTCAAACCCTCTTTCACACCGGCCTTGGCCAGCAGCGCCTTGGCCTTGGCAACATCGTGCTGATAGCCGGGCAGGTCCTTGGCGTAACTCCAGGTGTTGGGCGGGTAAGGGCCGTTGGCCTTTTCAGCGGTGCCTTCGAACACGGCTTTCAGGTAATTGTCCCTGTCGAACGCCAGATTGATGGCCTGGCGAACTTCCGGCTTGTCGAACGGCGGGTGCTGGCTGTTGATCGCGACAAACGCGGTCATGAACGCTTCAGTTTTCTCGACCTTGAGCGAGTCGTCCTTGCTGGCTGCCTGAATATCCAGGGGCTTGGGCGAGAGCGCTATCTGGCATTCGTCCTGACGGATTTTCTGCAGGCGCACATTGGCGTCCGGGGTGATGGCGTACACCAATGTGTCGATATCAGATTTGCCGGCGAAGTAATCGTCGAACGCCTCATAGCGCACCACGGCATCTTTCTGGAAGCGCTTGAACACGAACGGCCCGGTGCCGATCGGCTGGCTGTTGAGTTTCTCCGGCGTGCCCGCTTTCAACAGCTGCGCAGTATATTCGGCTGAATAGATGGAGGCGAAACCCATGCTCAGCGTGGCCAGGAAGGTCGAGTCCGCATGGTTGAGCGTGAAGCGCACGGTGTGTGCATCAGGCGCTTCGATGCTCTTGATCAACGCGGGCAGCTGCATGGACTGCGCATGCGGGAAGCCGCTCTGGGCGATCTTGTGCCACGGGTTCTGCGGGTCGAGCATGCGCTGGAAGCTGAACAGCACGTCATCCGCGCTCAGCTCGCGAGTCGGCTTGAAATAGTCGGTGGTGTGGAATTTCACTCCGGGGTGCAGCTTGAAGTCGTACGTCAGGCCGTCTTTGGACACGGTCCAGCTATCTGCCAGGCTCGGCACCAGCTTGCCGCTCTTGGCATCGAAGTCTACAAGGCGGTTCATCAGCACGTCGGCCGATGCGTTGGTGGTGGTCAGCGAGTTGTACTGTACAACGTCGAAGCCCTCGGGGCTGGCTTCGGTGCAGACCACAAGGTTCGATGCCTGGGCAGCGACGGGAAGCAGGAGTGGAACGAGTAAAAAAGGGAGTGCAGCTAGGCGCATGGCGTTATTTCCTGTTCAGAAAGGGCCCCATCTGCCGGCGCAGTCTGGTGAGGGACTAACCCTAGACCATGTACTGGCGCAGAACAATCGTCATGGAGCGACGAGCGGTCGATTTGCCTGTGCCCCCGCAGTGCTTGAGCATACCGCTGCGCGAGGCGTGATCATTCGGGTCAAAGTGCTTTGCCTGTTGTTGTGCCCAAGGCTTTCTGGTATAAAGCAGCGCTCTTTTCTAGGGGCCCGGTTCCTTCACTGTAGGTGTAGCCGGTAAGACCCTTAAAGAAACGCGGCGCCTGGCGCCAAATGACTGAGAGATTAAGCGGCCAACCCATGCCGGGTTGGGCATGTGGTTTTAGAGGGCTGAGGCATGTCGAGAGTATGTCAAGTTACCGGTAAGGGTCCGGTGACTGGGAATAACATTTCCCACGCAAACAACAAAACCCGTCGTCGTTTCCTGCCAAACCTGCAGCATCACCGCTTCTGGGTTGAAGGCGAGAAGCGTTTTGTTCGTCTGCGCGTATCTGCTAAAGGCATGCGTATCATCGACAAGCGTGGCATTGAAGTTGTGCTCGCTGAACTGCGTCGCGACGGCAAAATTTAAGGGAGAAAATCATGCGTGAATTGATCCGTTTGGTGTCGAGCGCTGGTACAGGCCATTTCTACACCACCGACAAGAACAAACGTACTACCCCGGATAAAATCGAAATCAAAAAATTCGATCCGGTTGTACGCAAGCACGTGATCTACAAAGAAGGCAAAATCAAGTAATTGATTCTGTCGGCTGCAAAAAAACCCGCTCTGGCGGGTTTTTTTGTGCCTGCGCTCCTGGCGTCGCTGCCAGGGCGGTATTTATTTATCTGCAGCCTCCTCAAACACCACATAAATCTTGCGGCATGTTTCCAGCACCTCCCAAGTACCCTTGAAGCCTGCCGGGATCACGAAGCGGTCACCTGCGCGCAGGGTTTTCGCGTGGCCCTGCTCGTCGCGCAGGACTGAAACACCCTGCACAATCTCGCAATACTCATGCTCCGAATAATTTACCTGCCACTGCCCGGGCTCGCCATTCCAGACGCCCGCGCTCATCTGTCCGCAGGGGCTGTTGTAGTGGTTGTAGAGGGTTTGTGCCGGATCGCCCTTGAAGACCTTTTCCGGTGCAGGGCGATAGTGCTCGGCGGCGGTGCTGGCTTCACTGAAGTCGACGATGCTTTCGATGCTCATGATGGGCCCCTTTGTCCTGAATGCGTTGAAGGTTTGACGTGCGTGCAGTGCGTTAGTGCCTCGGCGCGCGTACGGAGCTGTTTAATAAAATCAACATAAAAGCACCGTAGCGGCTATTTATGTCAAATATATTGGTTTTGTCGGGCCGCTGGTTTAGGGTAACGGCCGTCCTGAAAAATTTCAGATTGTGTCTTCAATCAACCATGACACACCCACATTCAACAAGAGGAGGACATGCAAATGACCACCCTGACTCGTGCTGACTGGGAGCAACGCGCCCGGAATTTGAAGATCGAAGGCCGTGCCTTCATTCAAGGTGAATACACCGCAGCCTCCTCCGGCGAGACGTTTGACTGCATCAGCCCGGTCGATGGCCGGTTGCTTGCCAAGGTCGCCAGTTGCGATGCCGCTGACGCGCAACGCGCCGTCGGCAGCGCGCGCAGCGCCTTCAACTCCGGTGCCTGGTCGCGACTGGCTCCGGCCAAGCGCAAGGAAACGATGATCCGCTTCGCCGAGCTGCTCAAACACAATGCCGAAGAGCTGGCGCTGCTTGAGACGCTGGACATGGGCAAGCCGATTGGCGACTCGTTCGGTGTCGACATCCCTGGTGCCGCCAGAGCCCTGAGCTGGAGCGGCGAGGCCATCGACAAGCTGTATGACGAAGTCGCGGCAACGCCTCATGACCAACTGGGCCTGGTAACACGCGAGCCGGTGGGTGTCGTCGCCGCTATCGTACCGTGGAATTTTCCGCTGATGATGGCCTGCTGGAAGCTGGGTCCTGCCCTGTCCACCGGCAACTCGGTCATCCTCAAGCCCTCGGAAAAATCTCCGCTGACGGCCATTCGTATCGCACAACTGGCCATTGAGGCTGGTATTCCTGCGGGCGTGCTCAGCGTACTGCCTGGTTATGGCCACACCGTCGGCAAGGCACTTGCCCTGCATATGGATGTGGACACTGTGGTGTTCACCGGCTCGACCAAGATCGCCAAGCAACTGATGATCTATGCGGGCGAATCGAACATGAAGCGTGTCTGGCTGGAAGCCGGCGGCAAGAGCCCGAATATCGTCTTTGCCGACGCGCCTGATCTGCAGGCCGCCGCCAGCGCAGCCGCCAGCGCGATTGCCTTCAACCAGGGCGAAGTGTGTACCGCCGGTTCGCGCCTGCTGGTCGAGCGCTCCATCAAGGATCGCTTCCTGCCGATGGTCATCGAGGCGCTGAGCGCCTGGAAGCCCGGCAACCCGCTGGACCCTGCGACCACCGTGGGCGCGCTGGTTGATACCCAGCAGATGAATACCGTGTTGTCTTATATCGAAGCGGGCCATACCGATGGCGCCAAGCTGGTTGCGGGCGGCAAGCGCATTCTGCAAGAGACCGGCGGCACCTATGTCGAGCCGACCATTTTCGATGGTGTGAACAATGCGATGAGAATCGCTCAGGAAGAAATCTTCGGCCCGGTGCTTTCGGTGCTGACGTTCGATACTGCCGAAGAGGCGATCCAGATCGCCAACGACACGCAGTATGGCCTGGCGGCTGCCGTATGGACCGCGAACATCTCCAAGGCGCACCTGACCGCCAAGGCTTTGCGCGCAGGCAGCGTATGGGTCAACCAGTACGACGGCGGCGACATGACCGCACCGTTCGGCGGCTTCAAGCAGTCGGGCAACGGTCGTGACAAGTCGCTGCATGCGTTCGACAAATACACCGAGCTGAAGTCGACCTGGATCAAGCTGTAGTCATTTGCCTATCGCGCCCATGCTCTGCCCTCGGAGCATTGGCATGATGGGGTCTCAAGATCATCGCCCCCACGCCCGCGTCCTGGCTTGGATGTGCGTAGCGGCACTGATGTGTGACGCGGAGCGTCACGGGATGCATGCCAACGCGGAGCATTGGCATGATGGTCATCTCAAGATTGATCATCGCGCCACACAGGATTTGTACAAGGCGATGAGCGCGTAGCGTGGCGCCGGGCAGGAGCGTGGAAATGCGTTGGGGTACTTATTTTGCTGTGCTGGCGTCCGTGCTGGGTGTCGGTCTGGCAATGGGCGTCAGCATGCCGCTGGTTTCATTGCGGCTGGCAGGCTGGGGCTATGGCTCGTTTGCCATTGGCATCATGGCGGCGATGCCGGCGGTGGGTGTGCTGCTCGGCGCGGCGCTGGCCAGTCGTCTGGCGGCGCGCTTCGGCACTGCCAATCTGATGCGCCTGTGCTTATGGGCCGGGGCGGTTTCGGTCGGCGCGCTGGCGCTGCTGCCGTATTACTGGATCTGGCTGGTCTTGCGCCTGACGCTAGGGGTGATTCTGACCATCGTCTTCGTGCTGGGTGAAAGCTGGATCAATCAGCTGGTCATCGAGCGCCTGCGCGGGCGTCTGGTGGCGCTGTATGGCAGCACCTACGCATTGAGTCAACTGGCAGGTCCGCTGCTACTGGGCGTGATCGGCACCCAGGCCGATTATGGTTTCTGGATCGGCGTAGCGCTGCTGGTCGGCTCACCGTTTCTGCTGCTGGGGCGCACCGGCGCGCCGTCGACCGAAGCCTGCAACGTGACGTTTGCCGATCTGTCCGGTTTCTGTCGCGGCATGCCTGCGATCGCCTGGGCGGTCGCGCTGTTCGCTGCGTTCGAAGCGCTGATCCTCACCCTGTTGCCGCTTTACTGCATACGCCACGGCTTCACCCCGGAAATCGCCCTGATCATGGTCAGCGTGGTGGTGGTCGGTGACGCGCTGTTGCAACTGCCGATCGGCATGCTCGCCGACCGCATTTCACGTCGCGCGATGTTCACCGGCTGTGCCGCCTTGCTACTGGCGTCGAGCCTGCTGGTGCCGCTGCTGATCGATACCGTTCTGATCTGGCCACTGTGGACCGTCTTCGGTGCCAGTGCCGGCGGGCTGTTTACCCTGTCGCTGATTCTGATCGGCGAACGCTATCGCGATGACTCGCTGGTCCGCGCCAACGCGCATGTGGCGCAACTGTGGGGCATCGGCTGCCTGCTCGGCCCGTTGATAGCCGGCGCGGGCAGCCAGTGGGTCAGTGGCGAGGCCTTGCCGTTGATGATGGCTGCCGGTGCTTTGGGCCTGCTGATACTGATCCGGCGACGTGGCGCGTTCGGCGATGCCCAGGCTGTGCCCGCTTAAAGCATTCTTTCCAGGCCGATGGCGCGGCTCATCCACGCGTTGAAACGCCGCCACCAGTCGCCCGGTTCGGTATGCAGAGTGTGGATCTGGCCGTTGTCTTCGGTCACCCACACCACTTTGCCGTCCTCCAGCCGCGCTTCATAGGTGAGCGACGGGGCCATGCCCTGCAAGGTCAGTTCGCGCAATTCTTCAGCCAGTTGCGGGCTGTCGACCAGCACGCCGACTTCGGTATTCCACAGCACAGAGCGCGGGTCGAAGTTGAATGAGCCGACAAAGACCTTCTGCCGATCGAAGATCATCGCCTTGCTGTGCAAGCTTGATTCGGAACTGACCAGGGAATGGCTTTTCTTGAACAGATGCGGGCCGCTGCCGCGCATCGTCTCGGTATCGCCAGGCTGTCGGCGCAGCTCGAACAGCTTCACGCCATGCTCCAGCAGTGCCTTGCGGTACGGTGCGTAGCCGCCATGCACGGCGGGCACGTCGGTGGCTTCCAGGGAGTTGGTCAGCAGGCTGACATTGACGCCGGCATCGGCGCGGCCGGTGAGGTACAGCAAGCCTTCCGGGCCCGGTACAAAGTAGGCCGAGATCAGCATCAGTTCCTTGTGAGTGTTCAGCAGTTCAGGCGCCAGTTGCGTGGTCAGCAGCAGATGCGGGTCAGGCTCGCCCTGCGCCAGTACCTTGGTCGGTGCGTCCCACAGCGCCTGGTTGTATGCCCAGACCAGCTCGTTGAGCCAGGTTTTCATGCGCGGCTGGGTCTTGTAGGCCATCAGTCGCTCATACAGCGCCTTGTGCTGCTGGTGCGCCTGCTCCAGAGAATCGTCCAGCTTGCGCCGGGCCTCGGCCAGATCCTCGCCGTCGGGCAGGAAATAGATGAATTCACCGATAGGCTTGCTGAGCGTGCTGTTCCAGTACTGGTCGAAGCTGTGGCCAAGCTGCTCGGCCACCGGTCCTACGCTGAGCATATCGATATCGGTGAAGTTCAGGTTCGGCTCGGCATCGAAGTATTCATCGCCCAGGTTGCGCCCGCCGACGATGGCCACACTGCTGTCGGCCAGCCACAGCTTGTTGTGCATGCGCCGGTGCTGGCGCGACAGGTTCATCAGGCGCCCGAGGCTGCGGGTGATGCCGGTCTCGCGCCCCAGGTTTTGCGGATTGAACAGGCGAATCTGGATGTTCGGGTGAGCGGCGAGGGTGGCGATGGCCTGATCCAGACCGTCGCTGGTGGTGTCGTCCAGCAGGATGCGCACACGAACGCCACGGTCAGCCGCCTTGAGCAGTTCGTCGATCAGGGCGCGCGTACTCAGGCCGTCGTGGACGATGTAATACTGCAGATCAAGGCTGCTTTTGGCGTTGCGGATCAGTTCGGCGCGAGCCTTGAACGCGTCACTGCTGTCAGGCAGCAGGCGAAAGCCAGAACGCCCTTCATGCGGCACGGCCATGGCCTGGATCGAACGGCCGAACGCGGAACCTGAAGACGGCATGGCCTGGCTTGGCTCACTGGCGACCTGTTGATGCGCGCAACCGCTGACGCACAACGCAACCAGCAAGCAAAAGGGCAAGGCCCATGAGTTATTCAAATTGATCTTCCGCGTCTGGACATGGCTCGACTTGGCGATATGACCCGCAAAACCGGGAAAGATTTGCCCGCATCAGTCAGTTTGCGCATTCAGTAGCGCAATTGTCTCGCCGACGATACGCACCGCGCTTTCGATTTCGCGGCTGGGTTTGGTCGCGAAGTTCATGCGCATGCAGTTGCGATACTTGCCCGATGCCGAAAAGATACTGCCCACCGCAATCTGCACACCCTTGCCCAGCAAGGCGCGGTTCAGGCGCAGGGTGTCGAAGCCTTCGGCCAGCTCCACCCACAGCATGAAACCGCCTTGCGGCCGGCTGGCGCGTGTGCCCTCGGGGAAATAGCGCATCACCCAGTCGATCATCTGGTCGCGACTGCGCTGGTATTGGCTACGCATGCGTCGCACGTGGGGCTCGTAATGGCCGCCTTCGATGAAATCGGCGATGGCCAATTGTGGCTGCGGGGCGGTGGAGCCGGTGCCGATGTATTTCATGTGCAGCACCTGCTCCAGATAACGGCCCGGCGCTACCCAGCCGATTCGCAGCCCCGGTGCCAGGGTCTTGGAAAACGAACTGCACAACAGCACGCGACCGTCTTCGTCGAAGGATTTGATGGTGCGCGGGCGAGGGTAGTTGTAGGCCAGGTCGCCATACACATCATCTTCGATGATCGCCACGTCGAAGCGCTGTGCCAGGGTCAGCAGCGCCCGCTTGCGCGCTTCGGGCATGACATAACCCAGCGGGTTGTTGCAGTTGGGCGTCAGCTGAATGACCTTGATCGGCCATTGCTCCAGCGCCAGTTCCAGCGCTTCGAGGCTGATGCCGGTCAACGGGTCGGTAGGGATTTCCATGGCTTTCATGCCCACGCCCTTGAGCGTCTGCATGGCGCCGAAGAAGCTTGGCGAGTCCACCGCCACGATGTCCCCCGGCGAGCAGATGGCCCGGACACTGGCTGATAGCGCTTCATGACAGCCATTGGTGACGATCAGGTCATTGGCGGTCAGGCTGCAGCCCGAGTCGAGCATCAGCCGGGCAATCTGTTCGCGCAGCCTGCGCACGCCGTAGATGTTGTCGTAATACAGCCCCGGCATGTCCTGATGGCGACTCAACTGACTCAGCGCGCGCATCAAAGGTTTCAGGGTCGGGCTGGTGACATCCGGCATGCCGCGCCCCAGTTGCGTGACGGCTTCAAGGGGCGCCACGCGAATCAGGTCCAGCACCTGATCCCATTGAGAGATATCCACAGGCCGCTGCACAGGCCTGCCGACCGCTGGCAGCGCAGGGGCTTTTCGGCTGACCGAGACGAAGTAGCCGGATTTGGGTTTCGGCGCGGCCAGGCCATGGTCTTCCAGCACCCGATACGCTTGCTGCACGGTGCTAAGACTGACGCCATGCTCGACGCTCAACGCGCGTACCGAGGGCAGGCGGTCGCCGGGGCGGTAGAAGCCGTTTTCGATGCGCGAGCCGAGCAGTTCGGCGAGGTTGACGTAGAGCGTCATGGCGTACTCTCAGGAATTCGAATGCGGTAAAGCAATACAGATTGGCCGGAAATATAGCATTCAGTGGCGTTTTTGAATCATCTGTATGGAAAATATAAGAGGCTTTTGAATCTGTATTGGTTTTGCCGTTCGCTTCATCATGAACCCACAGCCACCCAGGATGAGGGAACAGGACATGAACGGGTTCAGCGATGTGCGCCTTGCGCTTCACAGCCAGGAACTGAATGAATATCGGCCAGCGACGGTCAGAACCGTTCGCTCGAACAAGGCCGATCTGTTGGCAGGCATGGGGCGCTGGGCACTGTATCGCCATCGCTGGGCGTCGCGCCGCAGCTTGCTGACACTGACCGACGATCAGTTGCGCGACATTGGCCTGGATTTCCGCCAGGCGCGGGTCGAGGCCATGAAGCCGTTCTGGAGGCCCTGAGCCTAGCGCAGCTCTTTGAGACGGTGCCAGAGCATGCCCAATGCCAGCAGAGGCGAGCGCAAGTGCTTGCCGCCGGGAAAGGTCATGTGCGGCACTTTGGCGAACAACTCGAAACCATCGCTGTGTTGCCCGGCGATGGCTTCGGCCAGCAGCCGGCCCGCGAGATGCGTGGCATTCAGACCGTGGCCCGAGTAGGCCTGCGCATAAAATACGTTGGGGTGCTGCTTGAGCCTGCCTATCTGCGGCAGGCGATTGGCGCCGATGCCGATCATCCCGCCCCACTGGTAATCGATCTTCACGGCGGCCAGTTGCGGGAACACATCGAGCATCTTCGGCCGCATGTACGCGGCGATGTCCTGAGGGGCACGCCCCGAGTAATGGCAGGCACCGCCGAACAGCAAGCGGCGGTCGGCAGACAGCCTGTAGTAATCCACCGTGACCCGCTGATCACACACCGCCATGTCCTGCGGCAACACTTCACGGGCCTGCGCTTCGCTCAACGGCTCGGTGGCGATGATGTAGCTGCCGGCAGGCAACACCTTGCCGCTGATTTCCGGATTCAAGTCATTGAGGTAGGCGTTGCAACCCAGCACCAGGGTCTGCGCCTGCACCGAACCGGCAGCCGTATGCACCCTGACCTGCGGGCCATAATCAATGTTCGTCACCGCTGAATGCTCGAACAACTGAACGCCGAGCGACTGCGCTACCGCCGCTTCGCCCAAGGCCAGGTTCAACGGATGTAAATGCCCCGAGCCCATATCGATCAGGCCGCCGACATAGCGCGATGAGCCCACCACGCTGTGCATCTCTTCCGGTTGCAGCAGCTGCAGTGCATGGCGATAACCCAGGCTGCGCAACTCTTCTGCATCTTCAGCAAGGCTGTGCAGGTCGCGGGGCTTGTTGGCCAGATCGCAATAACCCCACTTCAGGTCGCAATCGATAGCGTACCGCTCGATGCGCTGACGCACGATCTCGACGGCCTCGATGCCCAGCAGTTTGAGCTGCCGCACGCCTTCGCTGCCGATGACATTGGCGAACTGTTCGACACCATGACCGACCCCGCGAATCAACTGGCCGCCATTGCGCCCGCTGGCCCCCCAGCCGATCTTGCGCGCCTCGAGCAACGCAACGCTGAACCCGCGCTCGGCCAGTTCGATGGCGGTATTGAGGCCGGAGAATCCACCGCCGACCACGCACACATCGACCTTCACCTCACCTTGCAGCGCAGGATGATCCGCTTGTGCATGACTGCTGGCGGCGTAATAGGAGGCAACGTGCTGATCTTGACGGGGCGTGTTCTGAACGCGGGCGTTCATGAGCGTGTCCTGTTGGTGGCGGATGGCGTGTCGGGAGGATAAGCCGCTGTCATGAGCCTGCCAACTGAGGCAAACTCTCGGCCTTGTGCATGAGTGGTCGAGTCAATGAGCTGCAACCGTCAGAAAATAGCGGATCTGCGTCGCCAGATTCCTTCGTTCGAATGTGTGCCCGGCTGCCACGACTGCTGCGGGCCGGTGACCACCTCGCCCGAAGAAATGTCGCGTCTGCCGCGCAAGACGGCTGCCGAGCAGGAAGCTGCGCTGGATGAACTCAATTGCGTTCACCTTGGGCCGCAAGGCTGCACCGTGTATGACGAGCGCCCGCTGATCTGCCGCCTGTTCGGCACCACCGCAAGCCTGCCCTGCCCGAATGGCCGTCGCCCGGTCGAACTGATTCATCCACGGGTCGAAAAGCAGATACACGAATATATGGCCTCGACCCGTCAGGTACTCGTATAGCAGGCAATCAGTCGGGAATCGGCAGATTCAGGCTCTCTTTGACTTCCTCCATGACGATGTAGCTCTTGGACTCACGCACATGCGGCAGTTTGAGCAGGATATCGCCCAGCAGTTTGCGGTAGGAGGCCATTTCGGAAATCCGCGCCTTGACCAGGTAGTCGAAGTCGCCGGACACCAGATGGCACTCCAGCACATGGGGCAGCTTCAGCACGGCACGGCGGAATTCTTCGAAGGTGTCGCCAGACTTGTAGTCCAGGCTGATCTCGACGAATACCAGCAGGCTGGCCTTGAGGCTTTGCGGGTTCAGTCGGGCGGTGTAGCCCATGATGATCCCTTCGCGTTCCAGCCTGCGCACCCGTTCGGTACAGGGCGTGGTAGACAGGCCGACCCGCTCGCCAAGCTCGGTGAACGAGATGCGCCCGTCGGCCTGCAGGATGCGCAGAATGTTGCGATCTATCTTGTCCAGTTCACGATTTGACTGGTGTTGAGTGCGCACGGGTCATTTCCCCTCTAGCAAAGCGTTTATCGCCGCGAATAAACACTGAATATAAATCTTTATACAGTGAGAAGCACTGCTCATTGCTCAATATACTGCGCACATTCTTGCTTAAAACTTCGAATTGTCAGCGGATATCCGCGATGAGGTCATCGACATGCGCGTTCTGGTCCTGGGTAGTGGCGTCATCGGTACAACCAGTGCTTATTATCTGGCGCGTGCCGGTTTCCAGGTGACTGTCGTTGACCGTCAGCCTGCTGCTGCCATGGAAACCAGTTTTGCCAATGCCGGCCAGGTTTCTCCGGGCTATGCGTCGCCATGGGCTGCGCCGGGTGTTCCGCTCAAAGCCCTCAAATGGCTGCTGCAGCGTCATGCGCCATTGGCGATCAAGGCAACGGCAGATATCGATCAGTACCTGTGGATGGCGCAAATGCTGCGCAACTGCACGGCCAGCCGCTATGCCGTCAATAAAGAACGCATGGTACGCCTGTCCGAATACAGCCGCGATTGCCTGGATGAACTGCGCCTCGACACCGGCATTGCCTACGAAGGACGCAGCCTGGGCACCACGCAGTTGTTCCGTACCCAGGCCCAGCTGGATAACGCTGCCAAAGACATCGCTGTGCTCGAGCAGTCCGGTGTGCCCTATGAACTGCTCGATCGCGACGGCATTGCCCGTGTCGAGCCCGCGCTGGCCGGCGTGACCGGCATCCTCAGCGGCGCGTTGCGCCTGCCCAACGACCAGACCGGTGACTGTCAGCTGTTCACCACGCGCCTGGCGGAAATGGCCGTGGCGCTGGGTGTCGAGTTCCGCTACGGGCAGAACATCGAACGCCTCGATCACGCTGGCGACCGCATCAATGGCGTGTGGATCGACGGCAAGCTGGAGACCGCCGATCGTTACGTGCTGGCGCTGGGCAGTTACTCGCCGCAGTTGCTCAAGCCGCTGGGCATCAAGGCACCGGTCTATCCGCTGAAGGGCTATTCGCTGACCGTGCCGATCACCAACCCGGACATGGCACCGACTTCGACCATTCTCGATGAAACCTATAAAGTCGCGATCACTCGTTTCGACAACCGGATCCGCGTCGGCGGCATGGCGGAAATCGCCGGTTTTGACCTGTCGCTCAATCCGCGTCGACGCGAAACACTGGAGATGATCGTCGGTGACCTCTATCCTCAGGGCGGCGACCTGACCCAGGCCGATTTCTGGACCGGGTTGCGTCCGACCACGCCCGACGGTACACCGATTGTGGGTGCGACACCGTTCCGTAACCTGTTCCTCAATACCGGCCATGGCACCCTGGGCTGGACGATGGCGTGTGGTTCCGGTCGTTTGCTGGCAGACCTCATCGCCCGCAAGACACCTCGTATCAGTGCTGAAGGCCTTGATATCTCTCGTTACGGCAATACCCAGGAGAATGCACAGCATGTCCATCCAGCGCCAGCTCACCAATGAGCGCATGAGTCAGGTCGTTGTCCACAATGGCACCGTCTATCTGTCGGGCCAGGTCGGCAATGACATGACCGCCGGTGTCGAGCAGCAGACCCGAGAGGTTCTGAACAGCATCGAGCGCCTGCTCGACCTGGCCGGCACCGACAAGACGCGTATCCTGTCGGTCACCATTTACCTGAAAGACATCGACGCCGACTTCGCCGGCATGAACAGCGTCTGGGACAAATGGCTGCCCAAGGGGTTCGCGCCTGCACGCGCAACGGTAGAGGCCAAGCTGTGCGAGCCGGAAATCCTCGTTGAACTGTCGGTGGTTGCCGCGCTGCCCTGACTCCCTTTTGCCCGGCGTGTCCCTGCGTCGGGTTGATCTTCCCCTTCCATCCTTTCAGGCAAGTAAACGTCATCATGCGTCCAGCCCGCGCCTTTATCGATCTTCAGGCACTGCGTCACAACTACCAATTGGCCCGTGAAAGCAGCGGCGGCAAAGCGCTCGCCGTCCTCAAGGCCGATGCCTACGGTCACGGCGCGGTGCGCGTCGCGCAGTCACTGGAAGCGCAGGCCGACGGTTTTGCAGTGGCTTGCATCGAAGAGGCGCTAGAGCTGCGTGCGGCAGGTATCCGTGCGCCCGTCCTGCTGCTCGAAGGCTTTTTCGAAGCCGACGAGCTGGCGCTGATTGTCGAGCATGACCTGTGGACCGTTGTACACGCGACCTGGCAACTGGAAGCTATCGAGCAGGCGCGCCTGGGCAAGCCGATAACCGTCTGGCTCAAGCTCGACACCGGCATGCACCGGGTCGGCCTGCATCCTCACGAGTACCAGGCGGGTTATCAGCGTCTGCTGGCAACCGGCAAAGTGGCCAGGATCGTGCTGATGAGCCACTTCTCCCGCGCCGATGAGCTGAACAGCGGCTGCAGTGATGAGCAGCTCGCCGTATTCGAGACCTTTCGCAAGGGGCTGGCAGCAGAAACCAGTCTGAAAAACTCCCCGGCGGTGCTGGGCTGGCCACAGATTCCGAGTGACTGGTCGCGCCCGGGCATCATGCTCTACGGTGCTACGCCGTTTGATCAGGTGCACCCGCTGGCGGATCGCCTGCAACCGGTGATGACCCTGGAATCGAAGATCATCAGCGTGCGTGAACTGCCCGTTGGTGAGCCCGTGGGCTATGGCGCGACATTTGTCTGTGACCGGCCGTTGCGTATCGGTGTAGTGGCGATGGGGTACGCCGACGGCTATCCGCGTCACGCGCCGACCGGCACGCCCGTGCAGATCGATGGCCAGCCATCCAGGCTGCTCGGACGCGTGTCCATGGACATGCTCTGCGTGGACCTCACCGAGGTGCCGCAGGCCGGGCTCGGCAGCCGCGTCGAGCTGTGGGGCAAGCAGGTGCTCGCCAGTGAAGTGGCCCGGCGCGCAGAAACCATTCCCTACGAAATCTTCTGCAATCTGCGTCGCGTTCCGCGCATCTATTCCGAGGACTGATTCAGCCCTCTGTGCTCCAGGCCGCGGTGGGTCAGGTGTCTGTCGAAGTGTTGTAAATATCGAACGCTGTTGCCATGATGGCGTTCACATCGACTAGACCTGACAAAACCTGGGGGAATATCGCATTGGACGTGGGTGAACGACTGCAATCGATTCGCAAGCTCAAAGGCTTGTCCCAGCGTGAACTCGCCAAGCGCGCAGGTGTGACCAACAGCACCATCTCCATGATCGAAAAAAACAGCGTCAGCCCTTCGATCAGTTCGCTGCGCAAGGTACTCGGCGGCATCCCCATGTCCATGGTCGAATTTTTCTCGGAAGAGTCCGTGCCCGAAAACGCGGCTCAAGTGGTGTACAAGGCCAGTGAGCTGATTGATATATCGGACGGCGCCGTGACCATGAAGCTGGTCGGCAAGTCGCATCAGGGCCGCGCCATCGCCTTTCTCACCGAGACCTACCCCCCGGGTGCCGATACCGGCGAAGAGATGCTCGTCCACGAAGGCGAAGAGACCGGCATCCTCGTTGAGGGTCGGCTGGAACTGGTGGTCGGGCTGGATACCTACGTGCTCGAAGCAGGTGACAGCTATTATTTCGAAAGCACCCGGCCGCATCGCTTTCGTAACCCGTTCGACGTCCCGGCACGATTGATCAGTGCGGCCACCCCGGCCAATTTCTGACCTGCCCCCTTGCGATGAGTGACGCGTGAAACTGACCTGGAAGATTCTGAGCAGCGCAGGCGTTCTGACGTTGTGGGCGCTCAATGCGCAAGCCGCCGATCCCGCCCGAGCGCCTGACGACATCATCGCGGCGCATTGTGTTGCCTGTCACAGCGTCGGTCTGCTCAACGCGCCGAAGATCGGTGACACGGCGGCCTGGGAACAGCGCGCCCAGCAAAAAGGCGGCCTCGATGGACTGCTGGCCAGCACCATCAAAGGCCTCGGCATCATGCCCCCGAAAGGCACCTGTGGCGACTGCACAAACGACGAACTGAAGAGCGCCATCCAGAGCATGTCCGGGTTGAAGTGAGGTGCACCCTCGTTCCCGTGCCTGAGCGCCCGGCGCTGTGCATGCGTTTTATGGGAGCGAGCCGGGCAACGCTTCGCCTGCTCGCGAAGATGATGTTTAGATCGATGCATTTTGGCGATAGTACACACCCTTTTCGCGAACAAGTTCGCTCCTACGCCCTTTGGGCAGAAGCCAGGAAGCCTTTTGTTCCGGGTGTTTCAGGGATTGTGTATAACGATAATGCTCTGCGTGACGAGCATGCAGCACTTTGACGTTGCCGCCTGTCCAACCTGCACCCAATAACAATTCAGGAGAGCTGGGATGCCGTATTCCTGTTCCATCGAGCATGCCGTCGATCACGTTCTGGCGCAGCTACCCGAGCATATCCACCTGGGGATGCCGCTGGGGCTGGGCAAGCCCAACCGGTTCGTCAACGCGTTGTACCAGCGCATCAGCGAGTTGCCCGAACGACGGCTGACGATCTACACCGCGCTGACACTCGGGCGGCCGACGCCGGGGGAGGGTTTGCAGGCGCGGTTTCTGGAGCCGTTTCTGGAGCGCGTCTTCGCTGACTATCCGGAGCTCGATTTCCTCGCTGCACTGCGCCGCGACAAACTCCCTGCCAATATCCATGTGCAGCAATTCTTCATGCAGCCGGGCAGTTTGCTCAACAGCCACTCAGCCCAGCAAGACTACGTCAGCAGCAATTACAGCCATGCCGCCCGCGACATCAATGCCAACGGCCTGAATCTGGTTGCGCAACTGGTGGCCCGTGACGAACAGCGCCCAGGCACGCTGAGTCTGAGCTGTAACCCGGACGTGACCCTCGACCTGTTGCCCATGATCGCCAAGCGCCGGGCCGCCGGGGAGACCATTCTGATGCTCGGCCAGGTGCACGCCGACCTGCCTTACATGCCGGGCGATTCGGAACTGGATGTCGACGCCTTCGATGTGCTGATTGACGAAGACGAGCGCAGTACGCTGTTTTCCACTCCCAATATGCCGGTGGGCTATCAGGACCACCTGATCGGCCTGCACGCCAGCACGCTGGTGCGTGACGGCGGCACGTTACAGATCGGCATCGGCTCGATGGGCGATGCACTGACTGGCGCGCTGCTGGCTCGCCAGGCCGATAACGAAACCTGGCGCGGCCTGCTGGCCGAGTTGAACATGAGTAACTGGCAGACCCTGATAGATCGGGAAGGTGGCGTTCAGCCGTTCGCCAGCGGCCTTTACGGTTGCAGCGAAATGTTCGTCAACGGCCTGCTGGTACTCGCCGACGCGGGCGTCGTGCGGCGCAAGGTGTATGCCGATGCAGAACTGCAACGGCTGGCCAACATGGGCACGCTGGATGAGGATGCCCATCCCGGTGGCGTTGTCGTGCATGGCGGCTTTTTCCTCGGCCCGCGCAGTTTTTACGCGCGGCTGCGCGAGCTGCCCGCCGAGCGGCTGGCACAGTTCAACATGACCGCCATCAGCTACATCAACGAGCTTTACGGCCAGGAAGAACTCAAGCGCCTGCAACGCCGCGATGCGCGCTTCATCAACAGCGCGTTTACCGTCACCCTGATGGGCGCGGCAGTGGCTGATCAGCTGGAAGACGGCCGGGTGCTCAGTGGCGTGGGCGGTCAGTACAACTTCGTGGCGCAGGCCCATGCACTGGAAGGCGCCCGTTCGATTCTGATGCTGCGCAGCTGGCGTGAGTCGGGCGGCGAGGTCAGCTCCAACATCGTCTGGCAGTACGGCCACACCACCATTCCCCGACACTTGCGCGACATTGTCGTGACCGAATACGGCATCGCCGATCTGCGTGGGCAGACCGATGCGACGGTGATCGAGCGGATTCTGAACATCACCGACTCGCGGTTTCAATCGGGCCTGATCGAGCAGGCGCAAAAGGCTGGCAAGCTACCCAAGGACTTCCGTCTCGATCCGCGCTTCACTGACAACACACCCGAGCGCCTCAAGGACACCGCATCACGCTACCCGTCACTGTTTACCGAATACCCGCTGGGTTGCGACTTTACCGCCGAGGAGCGCGACCTGCTGAGAGCCTTGAACTGGCTGAAGAGCAAGCTCAAGCTCACTGAAATCCTCGAGCTGGGCAAGGCGACCCTCGACGCTCCCGACCCCGAAGCCTTCCTCGCGCACTTGCAGCGCATGCAGCTCGACGCGCCGCAGGGCTTGCGCGAAGAGTTGTATCAGCGGCTGTTGCTGGCCGGGTTGCAGAACAGCACCGGGCTTGCCGGTTAAGACGCGGGCACTGATCGTTGCCGTTGGCGAGGATCGGTTGCCGGCGTCTAGGTCGTTGCCTTGCGGGTCGCACGCCCCACCGGGCCCGCGCGCTCTTCGATGGCGTGCTGCAGAGCTTTGCGCTGGCCCATCAGGAACGCCAGCTCCGCGACCACAAACAGCGGGCCGATGATCAGCCCGGTCAGGTCATCGATGAAGGCCGGTTTGCGCCCCTCGTAGTAATGGCCGACGAACTGGATGATCCAGCCAATCACAAACAGCCCGACGCCCGCACTCAGCCAGACCATGGTTGCCTGCTGCGCAAGGTTGGCCCCGGCCCAGATACACAGCGCCAGTAACACCGCCATGACCATGCCGAGGGCGCGATCGAGTCGCAGGTAAAACACCGTCGAGCCCAGCGCCAGCAGCGCCGCAGGTGAAAGCCACAGCCCGCTGACAGTCCAGCCCGGTCGCGAGAGAAGCACCGCCACGGCCAGCACGATCAGTGGAATACCCACGAAGTGCGTCACGATATTGCGTGAATCACGGTGATAAGCCGCGTATTGGCTGAGATGATCGACAAGGGTTTTCATTATTATTCCTGCCTGAGACGATGGCCGGCGTGAGCCTGATTTCTTGTACAACATGCATGGCTGAAAGAGAAGGGAGCAAAAATGACAAATGGAGTGTCGTGGCGGTCACGATTGCTATCCGATTACTGGTTTTCCCATCTGCCTGCCGATCTGCAGGATAGCCTGCTGGACGCTTCCCACCAGCGCCGCAAGACGCCCGGCAGGCGGCTGTTCGAGAAGGGCGATCTGCCCTGCGGTGTTTATGTGCTGCTGGAGGGCAGCGTGCGGATCGGCGCCGCCCACGAGCAGCGGCTGCTGACGAACGTGGAACCTGCAAGCGCGCCGTGCTGGTTTGGCGAAGTCTCGCTGTTTGACGGGCTGCCGCGCCGTTTCGAAGTCTGCTCGCTTGAGCAGAGCATCTTCCTGCACATCCCCCAGCCATTCCTGGCCCGGCTGCTCGACAGGCACCCCGAGTACTGGCGCTGGTTTGCCGCACTGCTCAGTCAGAAGGTCGGCTTGCCACTGCAGAGCCCCGAGAAAATGCGTCAGCTGCCGCCGCGGGCGCGGGTCGCCTGGCGGCTGTTGATGCTCAGCGAGGGGTATGGCCCGTTGAGCCACGCACGCCGCCTGATTGCGCTGGATGACATTCAGGCGGCGGAGCGTCTTGCGCTTGCCTCGCCGGCCTTGCTGGAGGTACTCCAGGACCTGCATGAGCGCAGGATCGTGCGCCTGGGAGAGGGACACCTGGAGGTGTTCGATGTGGACAGGCTGCGCAGGGTCGCGAACTTTTCCAGAGCCAGGGCTGTGTGCTGATCACCGGTCATGATCGGGCCTGGACACATCCGGTAACGGCTCCGCTGTCGCTTCGATTGAGATAGCAAATGGGATTCACTACCATTTCGCCTCCTTTGCGAACGCGAGATACCCCGATGCAGGCAAGCAAGCGTCTTCTGGCTGCTCTGACACTGACTTTACTGGGCAGCACCGCTCAGGCTGCCGATGAAGTGGTGGTGTATTCGTCCCGGATCGACGAACTGATCAAGCCGGTATTCGATGCGTACACGGCCAGTACCGGGGTGAAGATCAAATTCATCACCGACAAGGAAGCGCCGTTGATGCAGCGCATCAAGGCCGAGGGCGAGAATGCCACCGCCGACCTGTTGCTGACGGTCGACGCGGGCAACCTCTGGCAGGCCGAGCAGATGGGTATCCTGCAGCCGTTTACCTCCCCGGTGATCGAAGCCAACATTCCACCGCAGTATCGCTCGTCGAGCCACGGCTGGACCGGCCTGAGCCTTCGCGCGCGCACCATCGCCTATTCCACCGACCGGGTGAAGCCTGCCGAGCTGAGCACCTACGAGGCGCTGGCCGACAAGAACTGGGAAGGCCGTCTGTGCCTGCGTACCGCGAAGAAGGTCTACAACCAGTCGCTGACCGCTACGCTGATCGAAACCCACGGTGCCGAAGCGTCGGAGAAAATCCTCAAGGGCTGGGTCAACAACCTGTCCACCGACGTGTTCTCCGATGACATCGCGGTGCTTGAGGCGATCAATGCCGGGCAGTGCGACGTGGGTATCGTCAATTCCTATTACTACGGTCGCCTGCACAAGGAAAAACCGGACCTGGCGGTGAAGCTGTTCTGGCCGAACCAGGCTGATCGCGGTGTGCACGTCAACCTGTCGGGTATCGGTCTGACCAAGTACGCCCCGCATCCTGAAGCCGCCAAGGCGCTGGTCGAGTGGATGACCGGCCCCGAGGCGCAGAAGATTTTCTCCAGCGTCAATCAGGAGTTCCCGGCCAACCCGAACGTGGCGCCTTCAGAAGAAGTGGCCAGCTGGGGGCCGTTCAAGGCCGACACCCTCCCGGTCGAAGTGGCAGGCAAGCGTCAGGCAGAAGCGATACGCATGATGGATCGCGCGGGCTGGAATTGATTTAATACCCAAGTGCCTGACTCTCGTTGATACGCTTCGCGCTCATTACACAAATCTTTAATAGCCCGAAAAGCGTGGCTTTCAGGCTTCTGCCCGCAGGGCGTAGGAGCGGACTTGTCCGCGAAGCCGTCAGTTCAGATAATGCATTTTCTGAGAATGTACCGGCCTTTTCGCGGACAAGTCCGCTCCTACGGCTTTCAGCCAGAATCAGAAGCAGACCTGTGCGCACGCTCTGCTTACCCTCTTGAACCCCCTCATTTCGAGAACCTCCGTGGCCCATCCTGCCCAACGCCGCTGGTACCCCCTGGTTTTCGCCATCGCTGCACTGGTCGTGCTGCCGCTGAGCGTTCTGCTGCTGTCGTGGGAGACGGTTGACCAGCAGATATGGTCGCACCTGCTCGAAACCCAGATGGCGCGTCTGCTGGGCAATACGCTGATCCTGGTGCTGGGTGTCGGCGTGGGCGTGACCCTGCTGGGGGTGAGCCTGGCGTGGCTGACCAGCCTGTGTGAATTCCCCGGCCGCCGCTGGCTGGACTGGGCGCTGATGCTGCCTTTCGCGATCCCCGCCTATGTACTGGCGTTCGTGTTCGTCGGGCTGCTGGATTTTTCCGGCCCGGTGCAGACCCTGATGCGCGAATGGTTCGGCTCCGGTCTGCGCCTGCCCCGGGTGCGCTCCACCGGTGGGGTGATCATCGTCCTGGTGCTGGTTTTCTATCCCTACGTCTACCTGTTGGCGCGCACGGCGTTTCTGGCGCAGGGCAAGGGCCTGATGGAAGCTGCGCGAGTGCTGGGTAACACGCCTCTGCAGGCGTTCTGGCGCGTGGCGCTGCCAATGGCGCGTCCGGCCATCGGCGCGGGGGTGGCGCTGGCGCTGATGGAGACCCTGGCCGATTTTGGTGCCGTGTCGGTGTTCAACTTCGACACGTTCACCACTGCCATCTACAAGACCTGGTACGGCTTCTTCAGCCTGTCCAGCGCCGCGCAACTGGCCAGCCTGTTGCTGTTGGCCGTGTTGGTGCTGCTGTACGGTGAACGCCGCGCCCGGGGGGCAAGTCGACCGGCCAACGAGCGTCCGCGTGGCGCTGCGCTTTACCGGTTACGCGGCATCAAGGCATGGGCCGCGAGCTTCTGGTGTGGGCTGGTGTTTCTCTGTGCCTTCGTGGTGCCGATGCTGCAATTGATCGTCTGGGTCTGGCAGCGTGGTCGCTTCGATCTGGATGAGCGCTACACCGGTCTGATTCTGCACACACTCTATCTGGGTGGCATGGCGGCGTTGATCACTGTCAGCGTGGCGCTGATTCTGGCGTTTGCCCGACGTATGGCGCCCACGCCCGCGATCCGCTCCGGCGTCAGTCTCGCCAACCTCGGCTACGCATTGCCAGGCTCGGTACTGGCCGTTTCAATCATGCTGGCGTTCAGTTACCTGGACCGCGAACTGGTCATTCCGCTGTCCGGCTGGCTGGGCGGCGCAGGCAAGCCCTTGCTGCTGGGCAGCCTCTCGGCCTTGCTTCTGGCGTATCTGGTGCGTTTCATCGCCGTCGCCTTCGGTCCGCTGGAGCACAGCCTGTCGCGGATCCGCCCGTCATTGCCTGAAGCGGCGCGCAGTCTGGGGGTCAGCGGGCCAAAGTTGTTTCTCAACGTGTATCTGCCGTTGCTGGTGCCAGGGGCGCTGAGCGCGGCGCTGCTGGTGTTCGTCGATGTGCTCAAGGAAATGCCGGCAACCCTGCTTATGCGCCCGTTTGGCTGGGATACGCTGGCGGTTCGCATCTTCGAAATGACCAGCGAGGGCGAGTGGGCGCGGGCTGCGTTGCCAGCTTTGTCGCTGGTGCTTGTAGGATTATTACCCGTCATTGGGCTGATTCGTCGCTCTGCCCGTCAGATTGGTTAGGTGCGGGGGCCTCACCTTGCGGCTACAATGCGCCGCAATTGGTGCGGTCTGTCAGATAATTCGGTCAGCTGTTACGTGCTGCAAACTCCGGTTCATGGGGGGCTTGCCGATCTCGTCTGCCCGCACCTTCGCCACGCCCGGAAGGAGAAACCCATGGGACAGCGTACCCCCCTGTTCGACCTGCACCTCGCCCTTGGCGCGAAAATGGTCGATTTTGGTGGCTGGGACATGCCGTTGCATTACGGATCGCAGGTCGAGGAACACCATCAGGTGCGTCGCGACTGTGGGGTCTTCGATGTCTCTCACATGAACGTGATCGATGTGCTCGGCCCTCAGGCCCGAGTCTGGCTGCGTCGTCTGCTGGCCAATGATGTAGACAAGCTCAAAACCCCCGGTCGTGCCTTGTACAGCGCCATGCTGGACGAGAGCGGCGGGGTGATCGATGACATGATCGTCTACCTCACGCCTGAAGGTTATCGGCTGGTCGTCAACGCGGCGACCGGCGTCAAGGATCTTGCCTGGATGCAGGCGCAACTGGGTGACTTCGACGTGCAACTGGTCGAGCGCAGTGAAATGGCCATGCTCGCCATTCAAGGCCCCAAGGCCAGAGCCCGTATTGCCGAGCTGGTTTCAAGCGCACGCGCCGAACTGATTCACCAGCTCAAGCCGTTCGAAGGGCTCGATGATGGCGACTGGTTTATCGCGCGTACCGGCTACACCGGTGAGGACGGCCTGGAGATCATGCTGCCTGCCGAAGAGGCCCAAAGCTTTTTCAATGAATTGGTTGGCGCGGGTATTTCCCCGATCGGCCTGGGCGCTCGCGACACGCTGCGCCTTGAGGCCGGTATGAACCTGTATGGCCAGGACATCGGCGAGCATGTCTCGCCCTTGGCCTCGAATATGGCCTGGAGCATCGCCTGGGAGCCTGCCGACCGTGATTTTATCGGTCGCAAGGCGCTGGAGAGCGAACGGGCTGAAGGAACTGCCTTCAAGCTCGTCGGATTGGTGCTCGAAGAGCGCGGTGTCTTGCGGGCGCATCAGGTGGTACGTGTTGCAGAAATTGGCGAAGGAGAGATCACCAGTGGTAGTTTCTCTCCTACGTTGAGCAAATCCATTGCACTGGCTCGCGTTCCGATGGCGACCGCTGACCGGGCCGAGGTGGAAATCCGCGGCAAATGGTACCCGGTGCGGGTGGTGCAGCCTGCGTTCGTGCGCCATGGCAAAACCTTGATCTAACCTATGGCGGGTTTTCCGCTGACCCGATGTTGAGGATGACTAAATGAGCAATATTCCCGCCGAGCTGCGTTTCGCCGAAAGTCATGAATGGGCACGTCTGGAGTCAGACGGTACCGTGACCGTCGGCATCTCGGACCATGCACAGGAAGCACTGGGCGATGTGGTCTTCGTCGAACTGCCGGAAATCGGCACAGCGTTCGCTGCCGGTGACACCGCCGGTGTTGTCGAGTCGGTCAAGGCCGCTTCGGATATCTACTCGCCGGTTGCGGGCGAGGTGATCGAAGTCAACACAGCGTTGGGCGATGCCCCCGAGTCGCTCAACAGTGATTCGTACGGTGCCTGGATCTTCAAGCTCAAGCCAAGCGACGCCAGCGGTGATCTGGCCAAGCTGCTGGATGCAGCCGGGTACAAGAGCGCTATCGGCGAATAACCGATTACCGCTCACAAAAATGCCGCTCATGGAGCGGCATTTTTTATGCGCGAAGCTAACCGGCAAGACTTACTGGTTTTCAGCGACCAGATTCTTATCCAGGATCGCATTGGCCAGTTCCATGTCGGTGGCTTTCAGGCCTGGATTGTCTTTGCGCACCTGCTCGATGGCTGCTTCCAGGAATGGACCGCGGATGCCACCGTCGCTGGCGACGAAGCTGCCTGCGTCGTCCTGGGCGGCGACGATCAGTTTGTGATCCTTGAAGGTCAGGTAAGTCGAGCCGGTGGTTGCACCGGAAGACAGCACATTACGCCAGAAGGTGTCAGCCATCGCTGAACCCATTGGGATGGAAAGCAAGGCTACGGTGGCGACAGCGAACTTGAGACGCATGATGAATTACTCCAGCTGTGGTTGTTCTGAGGGGTTGGATAGCCAAAGCCACGAACTAGTTCAATCAAGGTGTACCGCATAGTTCACTTTAGCTGGCTCGGCATGCCGCCAAGCCTCCAGAAACAACGCTTTCAACCCTGATCAGCGTTGTTCGCTCTGCGGTGTCACTCGCAGCACTTCCTCGAGTGTAGTCAGGCCTGCCGAGACTTTCTGCGCGCCGGACAGACGCAGGCTGCGCGTTCCTTCCTTGAAGGCCTGACGACGCATGGCGGTCAGGTCCAGGTCCGCCGAGATCAATGCCTTGATGTTGTCGGACATGACCATGATCTCGTAGACACCTGCCCGGCCCCGATAGCCGGTATCGCGACACTCCACGCAGCCGACCGCCTGATGCGCGCCAGGCGGCACCGGTGCCTGCCAGGGGCGCGTCAGGGTTTGCCAGTCGGTCTCGTTGAGGTTGATGGGCGCCTTGCAGTGTGGGCACAGGGTGCGCACCAGACGCTGGGCCATGACGCCGAGGATGGTCGCCTTGAGCAGGTAATGCGGTACACCCAGTTCGAGCATCCGGCTGATGGCGCTGGGCGCATCGTTGGTGTGTAGCGTCGACAGCACCAGGTGGCCGGTGAGTGCCGCCTGAATCGCCATTTCAGCGGTCTCCAGGTCACGAATCTCGCCGATCATGATGATATCCGGGTCCTGGCGCATCAGCGCGCGCACGCCGGCGGCAAAGCTCAGGTCGATGTTGTGTTGAACCTGCATCTGGTTGAAGGCCGGTTCGACCATCTCGATGGGATCTTCGATGGTGCACAGGTTGACCTCGGAGGTCGCCAGCTTCTTGAGGGTGGTGTAAAGCGTGGTGGTTTTGCCCGAACCGGTCGGGCCGGTGACCAGAATAATGCCGTTGGGCTGGCGGGTCATTTCCTGCCAGCGCCGCAGGTCGTCACTGGAAAGGCCCAGTTGATCGAAGTCCTTGAGCAACACCTCGGGGTCGAAGATCCGCATGACCATTTTTTCGCCGAACGCGGTCGGCAGGGTCGACAGGCGCAACTCCACTTCACGATTCTCAGGTGTGGTGGTCTTGACCCGCCCGTCCTGTGGTTTGCGTTTTTCGGCGACGTTCATCCGCCCCAGGCTTTTCAGGCGGCTGACAATCGCCATGATCACCTGCGCCGGAAACTGGTAAACGTTGTGCAGCACCCCGTCGATGCGAAAGCGCACGGTGCCCTGCTCGCGGCGCGGCTCGATGTGAATATCACTGGCGCGTTGCTGGAAGGCGTACTGGAACAGCCAGTCGACGATATTGACGATGTGCGCGTCGTTGGCGTCAGGCTCCTGATCGCTGGCACCGAGCTTGAGCAACTGTTCGAAGTTGCCCATGTTGCTCATTTTTTGCTCGGAGGCGCTGGCGCCGCTGACCGACTTGGCCAGCCTGAAAAACTCCATCGCCATGCGCTGGATGTCTGCCGGGTTGGCGACCACACGTTTGATCTGCAGTTTGAGCACATGCGCCAGGTCGGCTTCCCATGAGCGCACATACGGCTGCGCGCTGGCGATGGTCACCGATTCGCGATCGACCGCCACGGCGAGAATCTTGTGGCGCTGGGCAAAGGCGTAGGACATCAATGGCGTAACCGCCGCGACGTTGATCTTCAGCGGGTCGATACGCATGTAAGGCTGGCCACAGGCTTTGGCCAGCCAGGCGGTCAGGGTTTCCACGTCCAGCTTCTTGCCCGGCCGCTTGAGATCGTCAAACTGCAGCGAAGCGAGAAACTCGAGGGGGTGCAGCTGAATGTTCACCGCACTGCGACGTTGGGTGAGTGCCGTTTCCGCGTCGTCCTGGCCGAGATAGCCTTCGGCAACCAGATCACGCAACACATCATTCAGATCGAGCCAGCGATCCTGTGAAGAGGGGGCCAGGGCTGCCATGTGCGCTCCTTGAGGCAATTCGTCATTGGACGATGAACAAGAGTAGACGCCAAGCGTGACAGCGTTATGGGTTCTATGCGACCGGGAATTGCCGGAGCAGGCGAATTGATTCAGCCCGTCGCCAGGGCGGCACGGGATTGCGCGGTGTTCCGGGCGTCGACCTGCTCGACTTCCACTGAGCAGACGTCGATCAGGTTGCGCATTTTTTCGCCAATCACCTGTGCTCGATGCCAGCTCAATCTGGAAACCTGAAGGTCGATGAGCAGCAGGCTCTCTTGTTGCACAGCACTCAATTGGTCGGGAATCAGGTACTGCATGGCAAACAGGTTCAACACCTGACAGAGCAAGGCAGGCTCGGCTTCGGCGCAGACACGGTAGCGTGCGCAGCACTGCGCATTGCTGGACGACCAGCTATCTGGACGCTGCGAAGGGAGGGTGACGGCTTCGAGATTGGGCATGCTGATACTCCACAAGGATGCTGGAAATCTTTGCATGCGTGAAAAGAAATTTCTGGTCCATCATTGGGTGGATTAGTCTTTATAAGACTTGTTAATGCGCTGCAGGCTATTTCGGAAAATTAATTATGCAAATCGAGCTGGACAGTTACGATCGCAGGATTCTGGCGCTGCTGCAGGAAGATGCTTCGCTTTCCAGTGCGCAGATTGCCGAGCAGGTCGGTCTGTCGCAATCACCCTGCTGGCGCCGCATACAGCGGCTCAAGGATGAAGGGGTGATTCGCCGTCAGGTGGCGTTGCTGGACCGCAAGAAAATCGGTCTGAACACGCAGATATTCGCCGAGGTGAAACTCAACGCCCACGGGCGCTCCAACTTCACCGAGTTCACCGACGCGATTCGTGGCTTCCCGGAGGTGCTGGAGTGCTATGTGCTGATGGGATCGGTGGATTTTCTGCTGCGCATCGTGACCCCGGATATCGAGGCGTACGAGCGGTTCTTTTTCGAAAAACTGTCGCTGGTACCCGGTATTCAGGAAGTGAACTCGACAGTGGCCCTCTCCGAGATCAAATCCACGACCAGCCTGCCGCTGTTGCGCTGACGGGGCTGGTGCCCGGAGTTGCGCCCGCCTCGGTTGTGCCTCGTGCACCGAGGTGGCTGGTTTTGCTGCCGGTTCCCGGCAGTTCGCGGACAAGTCCGCTCCTACAAAAAACGGGAGATCATGTACAAGCGCAGCGTCGCCCGGTCTGCTCCCACGCCCTTCGGGCAGAATCAAAAGCGGACTTGCGTATGACGCTGAATGATCTGGCCTGCAGCAGTGCTTCTGCCCGGAGGGCGTAGGAGCGGACTTGTCCGCGATGGGCTGCGAAGCGGCCCTAAAACGTTTCAGGCTTCTACGGCCTTCTGATCCAGCCTTACAAGCGCAGCAGGGTTTTCCAGGCACGGCTCTGGAAGACGGTGATTGCCTGTTGCACGCGGGCATCGAGGACTTCGTCGCTGATGTCCAGGTGCGCCAGTTCTTCCAGCTTGCGCAGTTCGCCGTACAGACGGTCCAGCTCCGGCAGGTCCAGCGCGCCGCGTGCCCAGTGCAGCCAGGACTGGATGCGCTCGATGCGCGGCAGTTGCTCGGCCAGGTCTTCCGGCTGCTGCTGATAACGGCTCAGTTGCAGGGACGTGGCTTCTTCGCCCAGCAGGCGTGGCAGCCAGCTGCTCAACAGCGCGGCGCCCTGACGATTGCCGCGGGTGTTGCGTTCGGTGGTCCAGTTGCGGGCCAGCAACCAGCGTGAGGTATTCAGCGAGAACTCGCCCCAGCGCGTGTCCTGCAATTCTTCGAGGAATTGCTCGTGGGCGGCACCGCGTACATCGGCATCGTCCTGCCCGGCCTGAACCAGCGGTCGCCAGTCTTCCAGCAAGGCGTCGAGCGCAGTACGCAGTTGTGCGGTCGAAGTGCGTGGCGCGGCCTGACCGAGGCTGCTGGTCAGAGCACGCAGTTCGGCGAGCATCTCGACCCAGTCCTGCAGCAGGCGCCAGTGGCCGTTGAAACGGTATTGCTCGGCCAGACGCTGGCTGCTGCCCAACAGATGCCAGGCCAGCGCGGAATAAGCGTCGTCCAGCGGCGTTTCAGCATTCAGGGCGGGCGCGTGCAGGCTCAGCGAGTAGCTGCTGGCATCGAGCAGACGGTAGCCGCGCTCGGCCTTGCTGATATCGCACGGCATCAGCGGCAGCGTTGCAGCCAGCTCGGCGGCGAGTTCCAGCAGCGCGGCAGGCTCGCCTTCACGCAGCTCGAGTTCCAGCTCGCAGATTTCTTCCTTCTGCTTGCCCGCAACCACCTGGCCCAGGTCCAGTGCGGCTTCGATCACCACTTTGGCCTTGCCACGGCCCCAGGCAATCTCGGCTTTCTCACGCACGAAATCGGTGGTGAACAGCGGTTTGATGGTTTTCTTGTCCAGATCGGCCAGTTGCTCAGGCCAGCAATCGCCTTCGAGCTTCTTCAGGTCCAGCTTGGCCTTGCTCAGGTCCCAGTTGTACTCATTGCGCTCGGACAGGCCGGCCACGCTTTGCCCGCGAGTTTTCATGGTCTGGATGATCTGATCGCCGTCGCGGCGGATGCGCAGGGCGACTTTGGCCTGCGCCAGCTCACCTTCGGGGGTATCGAAATACTGGTTCGACAGTTCCAGGCGCTCCCAGCCACTCTTGTTGCGCTTCTTGAGCAACGGGTGTTCACGCAGTGCAGCGAGGGTCTCGCGGCTGACGCGGAGTTTGATTTCTGTTTCTTTTTGCATGGCCGGGGGAATCCAAACGCTGATACGGATAAACGGGAGCGCAGCCCATGATTGAACGGCTGCCGAGGCCGTCAGTGTACAGGACATGGCCCGAAACGGTTTATTCCTGGGTTGTTATGGCCCTATGATGGGCCGTGTTCCGTCTCGATTACAGGAAGCGTCCATGCCGTTGCCGTCCATGAAAGACCAGTTCGCCGCGCTGATCGCCGTACCCTCGGTGAGCTGCACTCAGCCTTCCCTGGACCAGAGCAACCGCCCCGTCATCGATCTGCTGGCCGGATGGCTCGGCGATCTGGGGTTTGCCTGCGACATCCAGCAAGTTTCCCCCGGCAAGTTCAATCTGCTGGCGACCTACGGTACAGGCCCGGGCGGCCTGGTACTGGCGGGGCACAGCGATACCGTGCCGTTCGACGAGGCACTGTGGAAAACCGACCCCTTGAAGCTGACCGAGGTGGATGGCCGCTGGGTCGGGCTGGGCAGTTGTGACATGAAGGGCTTCTTTGCGCTGGTCATCGAAGCGGTGCGTGGCCTTCTTGACCAGCCGTTCAAGCAGCCGCTGCTGATCCTCGCCACCTGCGACGAGGAAAGCTCGATGGCCGGTGCCCGCGCGCTGGCCGACGCCGGACGCCCGCTGGGTCGTGCGGCAGTGATTGGCGAGCCGACCGGGCTCAAGCCGATCCGCCTGCATAAGGGCGTGATGATGGAGCGCATCGATATTCTCGGGCGCAGCGGTCATTCCTCCGACCCGAGCCTCGGGCACAGCGCACTCGAAGCCATGCACGACGCCATCAGCGAACTCAAGGGCCTGCGCACGCAGTGGCAGGCGAAGTACCGCAACCCGCAATTCACGGTGCCGCAGCCGACGCTGAACCTGGGCTGTATTCATGGCGGCGACAACCCGAACCGGATTTGTGGCCAGTGCTCGCTGGAGTTCGACCTGCGTCCGCTGCCGGGCATGGACCCGGAGATGCTGCGCTCGGCGATTCGGCAGAAGCTGCAGCCGCTGGCCGAGCTGCACCAGGTACAGATCGACTACGCACCGCTGTTCCCCGAATGTGCGCCGTTCGAGCAGATCGCTGACGCTGAACTTGTGCGTGTCGCTGAACGTCTGACCGGTCATACCGCTGCCGCAGTAGCATTCGGCACCGAAGCGCCTTATCTTCAGCGCCTCGGCTGCGAGACACTGGTGCTCGGCCCGGGCGACATCGCCTGTGCGCATCAGCCGGGGGAATACCTCGAAATGTCACGTCTTGACCCTACAGTGCGTCTGTTACGTCAACTGATCGAACATTACTGCCTGACGCCCCAGTGAGTCAGGCATACCCCGTGTTTGTTAATCAAAGCATCTTGAGTAAAAGGAGACTGCGCGTGCTGCCAAGCCTGTTCCGACGATAACCACCACACCGTTGTGCGTGCTTCTTTTCTTCGTCCATTTTTTCTACAGGCTCTTGTTGTCATGCCCGAATACGTCAACTGGCTTCGCCACGCGTCTCCGTACATCAATGCTCACCGCGATTGCACCTTCGTCGTCATGCTGCCCGGCGACGGCGTTGCGCACCCCAATTTCGGCAATATCGTCCACGATCTGGTGCTGCTGCACAGCCTGGGCGTGCGTCTGGTGCTGGTTCACGGTTCCCGTCCGCAGATCGAGAGCCGCCTGGCCCAGCGCGGGATTACGCCGCGTTACCACCGCGACCTGCGGATCACCGATACCGAAACGCTGGAATGCGTGATCGATGCCGTGGGTCAGTTGCGTATTTCGATCGAGGCGCGTCTGTCGATGGACATGGCCGCCTCGCCCATGCAGGGCTCGCGCTTGCGAGTGACCAGCGGCAATGTCGTCACCGCACGGCCTATCGGCGTGCTTGAGGGGGTCGATTATCAGCACACCGGCGAAGTGCGCCGCGTCGACCGCAAGGGCATCAATCGCCTGCTGGACGAGCGCCATATCGTGCTGCTGTCGCCACTGGGTTATTCGCCGACCGGCGAGATTTTCAACCTGGCCTGTGAAGACGTCGCCACCCGCGCGGCCATCGATCTGGCTGCTGACAAACTGCTGCTGTTCGGCGCCGAAACCGGCTTGCTGGACGAGCAGGGCCGGTTGGTGCGCGAACTGCGTCCGCAACAGGTGCCCGCGCACCTGCAGCGTCTGGGTGCCAACTATCAGGCGGAATTGCTGGACGCTGCGGCCGAGGCCTGCCGTGGCGGTGTGGCGCGCAGCCATATCGTCAGTTATGCCGAGAACGGCGCGCTGCTCACCGAGCTGTTTACCCGTGACGGCGGCGGCACGCTGGTCGCGCAGGAGCAGTTCGAGCTGGTGCGTGAAGCGGCGATCGAGGATGTCGGCGGTTTGATGGACCTGATCACGCCGCTGGAAGAGCAGGGCATTCTGGTACGTCGTTCCCGCGAAGTGCTGGAACGCGAGATCACCCAGTTCAGCGTGGTCGAGCGGGAAGGGCTGATCATCGCCTGCGCTGCCCTGTATCCAATTGCCGATTCGGAGTCGGGCGAGCTGGCGTGTCTGGCGGTCAATCCGGAATACCGGCACGGTGGCCGTGGCGATGAACTGCTGGAGCGCATTGAAAACCGCGCTCGTGCCTTGGGCATCAAGACCCTGTTCGTCCTCACCACCCGCACCGCACACTGGTTCCGCGAACGCGGTTTCGAACCCAGCAGCGTCGACCGCCTGCCAAGCGCCCGCGCCTCGCTGTACAACTACCAGCGTAATTCGAAGATCTTCGAAAAGGCGATATAAGCCTGGTGGCGGACTATATTTTGTGGGAGTGAGCTTGCTCACGAAGAGGCTGGAACAAGCCCCCAGAAAGGGGCGTTTGAACCGTCCCTTTCGTGAGCAAGCTCACCCACGCCCTTCGGGCAGAAGCGCTGAGCATTGGGCACGATAGTTGAGATGATCGTTCCTCACGCTCCAGCGTGGGAATGCAGTTCTCGACGCTCTGCGTCGTCAAGAGGACGCGGAGCGCCCAGAAAGGCATGCGACGCAGAGCGCCGCACGATAGTCGCGCCTGCACCGGCACCTTCGTGAGCAATCTCCCCACAGTAATTGCACGATCAGTTACTGATCGACAGAATGCTCGCCTGATACGACCCGACAAACGTGTCGAAATCCACCACTTCCTCGGTCGCTTCCAGCTCGGCCTGTTCCTCAATCGAGGTTTTGGCCTGGGCTTCGAAGTCTGCCTGTTTCTCAGCGCTCAGCGGGTGAGTGCGGAAGTATTCGGCGTGGACCTGGCTCTGGCGCAGGGAGAACGCGGTAAAGCCCTCGTTATGCGCTTCCATGCTGGCCAGCACCTGAGCAGACGGTGTGAGCGCGGTATCGTCGATCTTGGCCTGTTGCACGGCAATCGACTTGAGGTGCTCGTCGGTGCCCTGCGCCTGATCGAGCAAGCGGGCAATCGGTGTGATCTTCTCCATCAGCTCGGTTGCCCAGGTCTTGAGATCGACAGGGCGGTTGTCACGCATCAGGCTCAGGCCCGGGCGACGCCCTTCCTTGACCACTGACAGGAAGTTCGAGCTTGCGTTGGAGCACTCGTGGCTGGCCAGTTGCTGGCTTTCCTCGAGGGCGCAATACAGCACGAACGCATCGATGAAGCGCGACTGCTCCAGGCTGATGCCGGTCGGCAGGAACGGGTTGATGTCCAGGCAGCGCACTTCGACGTACTGCACACCACGGGCCACCAGCGCCTGAATGGGGCGTTCGCCGCTATAGGTCACACGCTTGGGGCGAATATTGGAGTAGTACTCGTTCTCGATCTGCAGCACGTTGGTGTTGAGCTGCACCCACTCGCCGTTCTGGTCATGAGTGCCTACCTCGACGTAAGGCTTGTAAGGCGTGGCCACGGCCTTGCGCAGGCTGTCGGTGTAGCTGACCAGATCGTTGTAGCAAGGGGTCAGGTCGGCCTGGGCGTCACTCTGATAGCCCAGGTCGCTCATGCGCAGACTGGTGGCATACGGCAGATACAGGGTATCGGCGTCGAAGTGTTGCTCCAGCTGATGCTTGCGGCCGCGCAGGAAACCCGCGTCGAGTGCCGGTGAAGCACCGAACAGGTACATCAACAGCCAGCTGTAGCGGCGGAAGTTACGAATCAGCGCGATGTAGGAATGCGACTGGTAGTCGCGCGCATCGCCTGCAAAGTCTTCGGTCTGCTTGAGCAGCGCCCAGGCGTCTTCCGGCAACGAGAAGTTGTAGTGAATGCCGGCAATGCACTGCATGGTCTTGCCATAACGCAGCGCCAGACCCTTGCGATAGACGTACTTGAGCTTGCCGATGTTCGACGTGCCGTAATACGCGATCGGGATGTGCTCTTCGTCGGGCAACGGGCAGGGCATCGACGGGCTCCACAGCAGCTCGTCGCCCAGCTTGCTGTAAACGAAGCGATGGATACGGTCCAGGTTGTCGATGGTCTCAGCCGGGTTCTTCAGCGCAGGCGTGATGAACTCCAGCAGCGATTCGGAATAATCGGTCGTGACCTGGCCATTGGTCAGTGCGGCACCCAGAGCTTGTGGATGAGGCGTGCAGGCCAGGTCTGCCGTTGCAGTAACGCGCAGACACTCACGCTCTATACCGTGCAGGCATTGCTCCAGCAAAGAGAGGTTGTTGCGCTCGCCGAGCAAGGCAAGACGGCGGTTCAAAAATTCGCTCAAGGTGTAATCCTTCACGCATCGGTCGCCCCGATATGGGGGTGGACTTGACGGTCTACAAGGGTGAAGAAAGGAACTGGCGTAGTCGCCTGGTTGGTCTGTAACGCCCGTTCACAATCACTGCTCTTTGTCGTACTACCCAAATGGACTCGGCACCACGCTAATGGTGCCGAAATTAACCCAAATGATGTCGATACGGCTAGGTTCAGTTTGCAGTGATTGTGTTCATCGCCTCTTTTCGGGTCTAGATGACCGCAAATGTGCCTTGGGCTTTGGCAACGAGCTTGTCGCCCTGAACGACTTCGGCCTCGACCACCAGCGTGCGGCGACCCGCGTGCAGCACCCTGGCGATGCACAGGACTTCGCCTTCGGAGACGCCACGCACGTAGTTGATCTTGCACTCGATGGTCACGCTGCGCTGGTCGAAACCGTGAACGCTGGAACAGGCCAGGCCCATGGCGATATCGACCAGGCTGAAGATTGCACCGCCGTGCATCACGTTGCCGCGATTGCGCAGGTGCGCCTCCAGCGGCAACGCAACTTCGGCAACGCCCTCGTCCAGACGCCGCAGCTCACAGCCGAGCATCTTGAAGTAAGCGCTGTGGGTCAGATCTTCAGGAATGTCCATCAGCGCTTCTTCAGTTGCTTGGCATTGGCGAACAGCGATGCCATGGCATTGTTGGCGGGCGCTGGTGCAGTGGTTTCCTTGCGCGGAGCGTTGTTCTGGCGAGGCGATGAGCCTGGACGGGCACCGCGCGCGCCATCGATTTTCTCGCCGGGGGTGTCGCTCATGCGCATCGACAGGCCGACGCGTTTGCGTGGGATATCGACTTCCATGACCTTCACTTTCACCACATCACCGGCCTTGACCGCTTCACGCGGGTCCTTGATGAATTTCTCGGACAATGCCGAGATGTGCACCAGCCCGTCCTGATGCACGCCGATATCGACGAACGCACCGAAGTTGGTGACGTTGGTGACCACGCCCTCGAGGATCATCCCCAGTTGCAGGTCCTTGAGGTCTTCGACCCCGTCCTGGAACTCTGCCGTCTTGAACTCCGGACGCGGATCGCGGCCCGGTTTCTCGAGTTCCTGAAGGATGTCGGTCACGGTCGGCAGACCAAAGGTCTCGTCGGTGAATTTCTTCGGGTCCAGACGCTTGAGGAAGGCGGCGTCGCCGATCAGCGAGCGAATATCGCGATCGGTTTCAGCCGCAATGCGCTGCACCAGCGGGTAGGCTTCCGGGTGAACGGCGGAAGCGTCCAGCGGGTTGTCACCGGTCATGACGCGCAGGAAGCCGGCGGCCTGTTCAAAGGTCTTTTCGCCCAGGCGGCTGACTTTCTTCAGCGCGGCGCGGGTCTTGAAGGCGCCGTTTTCATCACGATGCGCAACGATGTTCTGCGCCAGCGTGGTGTTGAGGCCGGAAATGCGTGCCAGCAGCGCCACGGAGGCGGTGTTCACGTCCACGCCCACGGCGTTCACACAGTCTTCCACCACCGCGTCCAGGCCGCGCGCCAGCTTGAGTTGCGAAACGTCGTGCTGGTACTGGCCGACCCCGATGGATTTCGGATCGATTTTCACCAGTTCGGCGAGCGGGTCCTGCAAGCGACGGGCAATGGACACCGCGCCACGGATCGACACGTCGAGGTCCGGGAATTCCTTGGCGGCCAGTTCCGACGCCGAGTACACCGAAGCGCCTGCTTCGGAGACCATGACCTTGGTCATTTTCAGGCCTGGGTATTTTTTGATCAGGTCGGCAGCCAGCTTGTCGGTTTCGCGGCTGGCGGTGCCGTTGCCGATGGCAATCAGGTCGACCGAATGCTTGGCGCACAGTGCGGCGAGTACGGCAATGGTCTGGTCCCACTGGTTTTTCGGAACGTGCGGATAGACGGTGGCGTAGTCGAGCAGCTTGCCGGTTGCGTCGACCACGGCGACCTTGCAGCCGGTACGCAGACCAGGGTCGAGCCCCAGCGTGGCGCGCTGACCGGCCGGGGCGGCGAGCAGCAGGTCGTGCAGGTTGTGGGCGAAGACATTGATCGCTTCGGTTTCCGCGCCTTCACGCAGCTCACCCAGCAGATCGGTTTCCAGGTGGCTGTACAGCTTGACCTTCCAGGTCCAGCGCACCACTTCGGCCAGCCATTTGTCTGCCGGACGGTTCTGGTTCTGGATACCGAAGCGCTCACCGATCATCAGCTCGCACGGGTGCATGGCGCCCGGCAATTCTTCACCGACTTTCAGCGCCGAGCTCAGGAAGCCTTCGTTGCGACCGCGAAAAATCGCCAGCGCACGGTGCGACGGCATGCTCTTGAGCGGTTCGTCGTGTTCGAAGTAGTCGCGGAACTTGGCGCCTTCCTCTTCCTTGCCCGGCACCACGCGTGCGCTGATCACCGCTTCCTGCTTGAGGAAGCTGCGCAGCTTGTCCAGCAGCGAGGCATCTTCGGCAAAGCGCTCCATCAGAATGTACTTGGCGCCTTCCAGCGCAGCCTTTATATCAGCCACGCCTTTATCCGCGTCGACGAAGCGGGCTGCTTCTGCTTCAGGAGCCAGACTCGGGTCATTGAACAGGCCGTCGGCCAGTTCGCCCAACCCGGCTTCAAGAGCGATCTGGCCCTTGGTACGGCGTTTCTGCTTATAAGGCAGGTACAAGTCTTCGAGGCGGGTCTTGGTGTCGGCCAGCTTGATGTCGCGCGCCAGTTCCGGGGTCAGCTTGCCTTGCTCTTCGATGCTGGCAAGAATGCTGACGCGCCGCTCGTCCAGTTCACGCAGATAACGCAGGCGCTCTTCCAGATGGCGCAGTTGCGTGTCATCAAGACTGCCGGTCACTTCCTTGCGGTAGCGGGAAATGAAGGGCACGGTCGAGCCTTCATCCAGTAGTGCTACGGCCGCTGCGACCTGTTGTGGGCGTACGCCGAGTTCTTCGGCGATGCGGCTGTTGATGCTGTCCATAAAACCACCTGGAGTTGTGAGCAAAAAACTGGGCTATGTACGAATTGCCTTGCCTGGGTATCGTGCGCCAGCATTTATTTTCAGGGCTGGCGAACCGCCATGAGTCCGGCGTTGCCTGACTTCGAGGGCGGCGCATTATACCCAGCGAAGCCGGATTAGGGGATCGGCCGACAAATGTGGTGTTTTTTCGGCGAAAAAGCAGGCACAAGTGTCGCCTCCAGTAAAATCTGCTAACAATGCACAAGGTGCGCATCACCGCAGCTACGCCATAATGCGCCCCGAGATCAGAGGAGCATCCGATGAGCAGCACCGCACAAAATGCCGAAGGCGAAAAAATCCTTATTGTCGATGACGATCCGGGGCTGAGCAGTCTCCTGGAACGTTTTTTCACCAGCAAGGGCTATCGTGCCCGCGCCGTGGCAAATGTGGAACAAATGGACCGGCTGCTGGCCCGTGAGGTTTTCAACCTCGTGGTGCTGGACCTGATGCTGCCCGGCGAAGACGGCCTTTCAGCCTGTCGTCGTCTGCGTGCCGCGAACAATCAGGTGCCGATTATCATGCTGACCGCCAAGGGCGATGAGCTGAGCCGCATCAAGGGGCTCGAACTGGGTGCTGATGATTATCTGGCCAAGCCGTTCAACCCGGACGAGCTGATGGCGCGGGTCAAGGCGGTGTTACGTCGTCAGGCGGCACCGGTGCCCGGCGCACCCGGCAGCGAAGACGAGTCTGTCAGTTTCGGTGACTACGTGCTGTCTCTGGCAACCCGCGAGCTCAAGCGCGGTGAAGAAGTGCACATGCTCACTACCGGGGAGTTCGCGGTACTGAAAGCGCTGGTCATGCACGCTCGCGAGCCGCTGACCCGCGACAAACTGATGAACCTGGCGCGTGGCCGGGAGTGGGATGCGCTGGAACGATCCATCGACGTACAGATCTCCCGTCTGCGTCGCCTGATCGAACCGGACCCTTCCAAGCCCCGTTATATCCAGACGGTCTGGGGCGTGGGCTATGTATTCGTTCCGGACGGTGCCGGAAGTCGCTGATAACCCGGTTGTCGGCACAGACATCCGTCATTGCTGCCAGTTACGTCGATAATCTTTTACAGGTTTATCGACGTACTGGTTTTTTGCGTTCGTCCATCGGGTCCGGCCCGCGTTCGGCAAACCTGCGAGCCTCGCTCGCCCTGCAAAGTGTATGGCTGCAGTTATGAAGACTCCGCTCTGGTTCCCGCAAAGCTTTTTCTCCCGCACGCTCTGGCTGGTGCTCATCGTCGTGCTGTTTTCCAAGGCCCTGACGCTGGTTTATCTGCTGATGAACGAAGACGTGCTGGTCGACAGGCAATACAGCCACGGTGTTGCTCTGACCCTGCGCGCGTACTGGGCCGCCGGTGAAAACGATCGCGAGGCGATTGCCGAGGCGGCGGGCCTGATTCGGGTAGTGGGCGGTGGCGTGCCGGAAGGCGAGCAGCACTGGCCTTACAGTGAGATCTATCAGCGACAGATGCAGGCCGAGCTGGGTGCCGATACGGAAGTGCGTCTGCGCGTACACGCGCCGCCCGCGCTGTGGGTGCGAGCGCCGAGCCTGGGTGACGGCTGGCTGAAAGTGCCGCTGTATCCGCACCCGTTGCGCGGTCAGAAAATCTGGAACGTGCTGGGCTGGTTCCTGGCCATCGGATTGCTCTCCACGGCATCAGCCTGGATTTTCGTACGCCAGTTGAATCAGCCGCTCAAGCGTCTGGTGTTTGCGGCGCGCCAGTTGGGGCAGGGGCGCAGCGTACGGCTGCCGGTGAGTGACACGCCGAGCGAGATGACCGAAGTCTACCGGGCCTTCAATCAGATGGCCGAAGACGTCGAGCAGGCCGGGCAGGAACGCGAGTTGATGCTGGCCGGTGTTTCCCACGACTTGCGCACGCCGCTGACGCGCCTGCGCCTGTCTCTGGAGCTGATGAACGACAATGAGTTCTCCGAAGGCATGGTGCGCGATATCGAGGACATGGACGCCATTCTCGATCAGTTCCTGGCCTTCATCCGCGATGGGCGCGACGAAGAGATCGAAGAGGTCGATCTGGGGCATCTGGTACGCGATGTGGTTGCACCTTTCAATGACGATGAAGACAGCATCCGTCTGTGCCTGGAGCCCATTCCGCCCTTCCCGTTACGCCGCGTGTCGATGAAGCGCCTGCTGACCAACCTGATTGGCAATGCCAAGCACCATGCCGGTAACGGTATCGAAGTCGCCGCCTACGTATCCGGCGACCGAAACGCGCCCTACGTGGTGTTGAGCGTGCTGGACCGGGGGGCGGGCATCGATCCGTCCGAGCTGGACACCATCTTCAACCCGTTCATTCGCGGTGATCGCGCACGCAGTGGCAAGGGCACCGGCCTCGGCCTGGCCATCGTCAAGCGTATCGCTGCCATGCACGGCGGCAACGTCGAGTTGAGAAATCGTTCGGGAGGCGGACTGGAAGCACGCGTAAGGCTGCCGCTGGGGCTGATGCTGCCGAGGGATGCAATTTAAGAAGAGGGCAAAGCGAGAGGGTAAATATAAAGCGCCGTACAGGGTCACGGGAGGCGTGCGAAAGGTTGACGCATTCTTGTGGACCTGCACAGCGGCTTGCCTGACCCGGCCCTTGGCGGAGGTACTCCCTGTACCCCTAGGTCACGCCGATCATATGATCAACGCGTCCCGGCCCCCTGGTCATGTGCGTACCTTCCTCAGGCCGCACAAAGCCGAAAGGTGTCGACTCCTGGAGCCGACACCTTTCTTCTGGATCAATACCAGTTCGGGTCTTTGCGCAGCTCTTCATTCAAGAGCTTTTGCATACCCTCGTCAGGCTTACCCAGGTAACGGTAAGTCGCGTGACGTGTTGGCGATTTGTCTGCTGGAAGACCGGCAGGCACTTCAACCAACATGGCGTAAGCATCTTCCTTGTCGAGGCTGAAAGCCACGATCAGGCGCTTGCTTTTGCACGTATCGGCCGTTTCGCAAAGCGGTCCAACCAGATAGTTGTCACCGTCTTCAGTGGCCGCTGTCATCTGCTGCCCAGAAGTACCGGACAGGTTGATCACCCAATCCGGCAAACGCTCTTCCTTCTTGACGACCTTCGCCCAGGTGGTGCGGTACTCGGGTGCGGAGCTCAGAAGCTCATTGACCCGAGACTGTCCATCATTGGCTGCCATGACCATGGCACTACCGCCCATCAACAGGGCGGCGGCCAGTGTGCGAAATGACGTGTGCATTATCAGCCTCGACCGCGACGACCGAAGAAGAACGACACAACGAACATCACCAGGAAGACGACGAACAGGATCTTGGCGATACCGGTAGCCGTGCCCGCGATACCACCGAAGCCCAGTACTGCAGCGACGATAGCGATGATCAGAAACGTGATTGCCCAACTCAACATGGTGATACTCCTTTTGATGCCGTTTTAATAAGGGTGCTGCTTTTTTTTAAGGTCGGGTCAGAAAACCCATTTTTGCTGTGGAGCGACTTCATCTACAGAAACCAGGCCGTCGACATTGCGCAGGCTTGAGGACATGTCCTTGACTGCTGGTGCACTAACACCGCGATAGGAGATGCTGCTGGTCTGGATGAATTGCTGTTTCGGTTGAGCTGCCTCGCTGGCTTGATTCCAACGCTGGAACTGCTGAATGGCGATCAGAGTGACGAGCAAGGCAAGGAGCAGAAAAAGACCTTGCTGGATATGCAGGGGAGAGATACGCAATTGTGCAATACGCTGGCTGTTCATCTGCAAAATCCCCTGGCCTGAGTGGGCATTCAATCTGATGGGTCGTTGTGTACCGACCTTTGTTGAATGGGTTATTGCAGACTGCATGCCAGTTTTTGAACGATATAAATCTCTTTAAAATCAATAAGTTAATAAGTAACGCAAGAGCGTCCTACCAGCAACCTGCACGATTACCCCTTTGTAATCGTGCGTTCTGCACGAAGCGCTCAGCGCGATGGCGCTGAACCCTCAGCCTGCGCTGCGCGCCATGACCTTCAGCGCGTCGCCGTTGACGCCTTTGACACCACGAATATTTTTCGCGATTTCCACCGCCAGTTCTTTCTCGGCGAAGTTGGCGACCACGCCATTCAGGCTGACAACACCGGCCTTGGTGTCCACTTTGATGTTCAGCCCATCCAGCGTTCGGCTATAGATCAGGCTTGCCTTGACCTTGCTGGTGATCCAGGCATCGCTCATTTCCTCGGTCGGGGTCAGAGATTGTGGCTGGGCCTTGGCGGCAATCGAATCGGCCGCGCTGAGGCTGATCAGGTTGTTGACGCTGACCACGCCATCGGTGTTGCTGGCCAGGCTACCGGCCAGTTCCTTCGCTTCGGGGCTTTGCGCTCGGCCCTTGAGGGTGATGACGCCGTCCTTGCTGTCGACTTCGATATTCAGCGCTTCGGTCACGCTGCTCCACAGCAGCTTGGATTTCACCGTCGCGACCAGCGTCGCATCTTCGAACCGCTGAGCCATGTTGGTTCGGGTTCCAGGCTCGCTGGCGACAGAAGGGTCCACCTCCAGCTGATTGTCGACCTTTTCGATGCCTTTGGTATCCAGCGCGATGCGCTCGGCCAGTTCGCGGTCCACCTCGTTTTCAACCTTGCCCTTGAGCGTCGCAGTGCCTTGTTCGACACCCACATCGATCTTGAACGGGCTCAGATGCTTGTTCAGCGCGAAAGCTGTCCAGATCGAACCTTCCTGACGCGCCTCGGTGAGCTGAGCAGGCAGGTCAGGCTGGGCGAGTACCGGGCCGCTGCCCAGCAGCGCAGCGGCGGCCGTGATCAGAGCAATCTTTTTCAGTGAAAACATAGAAGCGTTCCTTTTGCGGTGAGATTTCGTCTCCGAATAGACGGTTTTAACGGCATAAACGCGGATTAATCAGGCTGTTCGCCATTAGCTGATCAGAAAGCTACCATGCATGCCGAAGAATCAATCAGAATTGACCATGCAACTTGCCCGATGATTCCGAGACTAACTGAGACAATTCATTAAGGAGCGTAGGAAAAATGGAAGCAGCCACTGAGAATCAGGGCCGTATTCTGCTTGTGGACGACGAGTCCGCCATCCTCCGCACTTTCCGGTACTGTCTGGAAGACGAAGGCTACAGTGTCGCCACTGCCAACAGCGCAGCCCAGGCCGACACGCTCATGCAGCGTCAAGTATTCGATCTGTGCTTTCTCGATTTGCGTCTGGGCGAAGACAACGGCCTGGACGTGCTGGCGCAGATGCGGATTCAGGCGCCGTGGATGCGTGTGGTGATCGTGACTGCCCATTCGGCGGTGGACACGGCTGTGGATGCCATTCAGGCTGGCGCAGCCGATTATCTGGTCAAGCCGTGCAGTCCTGACCAGTTGCGTCTTGCGACGGCCAAGCAGCTTGAAGTCAGGCAACTGTCTGCACGTCTTGAAGCACTGGAAGGCGAGGTTCGCAAGCCCAAGGATGGTCTGGATTCCCACAGCCCTTCGATGATGGCCATTCTGGAAACGGCTCGTCAGGTTGCTGTAACCGATGCCAACATCCTGATTCTGGGTGAGTCGGGTACCGGTAAGGGCGAGCTGGCCAGGGCGATTCATGGCTGGAGCAAGCGGGCCAAGAAGTCCTGCGTCACGATCAACTGCCCGTCGCTGACCGCAGAACTGATGGAAAGCGAGCTGTTCGGCCACAGCCGCGGTGCCTTTACCGGTGCCAGCGAAAGCACGCTGGGTCGCGTCAATCAGGCCGATGGCGGCACCCTGTTCCTCGACGAAATCGGTGACTTCCCGCTGACGCTGCAGCCCAAGCTGCTGCGCTTCATTCAGGACAAGGAATACGAGCGCGTCGGCGACCCGGTGACTCGACGTGCCGACGTGCGCATCCTGGCCGCCACCAACCTCAACCTTGAGGACATGGTGCGCAGCGGACGTTTCCGTGAGGATCTGCTGTACCGCCTGAACGTGATCACCCTGAATCTGCCCGCCCTGCGTGAGCGCAGCGAAGACATTCTGACCCTGGCGGATCGCTTTCTGGCGCGCTTCGTCAAGGAGTACGCTCGTCCGGCTCGCGGCTTCAGCGAGGAGGCCCGCGCGGCGCTGCTCAATTACCGCTGGCCGGGCAACATTCGTGAGCTGCGCAACGTGATCGAGCGTGCCAGCATCATCTGTCCACAGGAGCGCGTAGAGGTCAGTCATCTGGGCATGGCTGAGCAACCGACCAACAACGCACCGCGGGTGGGGGCAGCCTTGAGTCTGGACGAGCTTGAAAAGGCACACATCGGGGCCGTACTGGCAACCAGTGAAACCCTTGATCAGGCCGCCAAGACGCTGGGTATCGATGCTTCGACGCTTTACCGCAAACGAAAACAGTACAACCTATGAAATACCTCAAATGAAGCTGGCCATGAAGTTGCGCACCCGCCTCTTTCTGAGTATTTCGGCGCTTATCACGGTCGCTTTGCTCGGGCTGCTGCTGGGGCTCGTCAGTGTCATGCAGATGGCCCGGACTCAGGAATCACTGATTCAGCATAACTTCGCCATCCTCGATCTGGGCTTGAAGCTGCGCCAGAACATGGGCGATCAGTTGGTGTTGATGACCGGTTCCAGTCGCAATGAGCCTGAGCTGCAAAGAATGCAGAAGCAGTTTGAAGAGCTGCTGGAGGAAGGATCGGCGCAGGACACCCAGCAAAATGTGCGCAACGGTTTTGAAAAGACCCGAGGCGATTATCAGCGATTCATCGCCACCTGGCAGCAATACGGCAATGATCCGCGAGGCATACGCGGCAACTCGCAATTGAGCGAAAGTTTCGACACGCTGCGTAACGGTCTGATGGATGTGCATCGCAAGGCGTTGGAGAACATCAGCAACGCCGAGATCAATTCCAGGGATCGAGCATTGTGGATCGCCGGCTTGCTGGGCCTGGTCGGGCTGGCGGTGCTGTGCATCGGCTTTGTCACCGCGCACGGCATCGCCCGCCGTTTCGGTGCGCCGATCGAGGCGCTGGCCAAGGCCGCCGATCGCATTGGCGAGGGTGATTACGAGGTCACGCTGCCCATTTCCTCGGCTGCCGAAATGAACCTGCTGACCCGGCGCTTCGGCATCATGGCCGAAGCCCTGCGTCAGCATCAGGCGACCAACGTCGATGAGCTTCTGGCGGGCCAGCAGCGCCTGCAGGCGGTCCTCGACAGTATTGACGATGGCCTGCTGATGATCGATCGGCAAGGCCACCTGGAGCACCTCAACCCTGTTGCGCAGCGTCAGCTCGGATGGGACGAGAGTCGCCTCGGGCACAGTCTCGGTGAGGCGTTGGGCCGTCCTGAGCTGGATGAGCAATTGCATCTGGTGCTGCGGGGCGGAACGCTGGAGCGCGCGCCGGAAGACCTGGCCATCGAAATCGACGGCGAGTCGCGACTGCTGACCTACAGCATGACACCGGTCAGCCACACCAAGGGCCACATCCTGGGTGCGGTGATGGTGCTGCACGACGTGACCGAGCAGCGTGCTTTCGAGCGGGTACGCAGCGAGTTCGTCCTGCGCGCCTCGCATGAGTTGCGCACCCCGGTCACGGGCATGCACATGGCGTTCGGCCTTCTTCAGGAGCGTTTGCATTTCGCTCCCGAGTCCCGCGAGGCCGACCTGCTCAATACGGTCACCGAAGAAATGCAGCGCCTGATGCAGCTCATCAACGACCTGCTGAATTTCTCGCGTTACCAGAACGGTCTGCAGAAGCTCAAACTCGCGCCGTGCTCCATCGAAACGTTGCTGCAGGAAGCCAAGGCGCGCTTCGAGGATCAGGCCCAGGAGCAGGATATTGTGCTGATGCTGGATATGCAGGAGCCGATGCCGCGCCTGCATGCCGATCAGTCTCAGCTGGAGCGGGTACTGGACAATCTGCTGGACAACGCGTTGCGGCACACGCCGCCGAACGGCCTGATTCGCTTGCAGGCCAGGCGCCACGGCGAGCGGGCGATCATCAGTGTCGAAGACAACGGCGAGGGCATTGCCTATGGGCAGCAGGGGCGGATCTTCGAGCCCTTCGTCCAGGTCGGCCGCAAGAAAGGCGGTGCCGGGCTCGGGCTGGCGCTGTGCAAGGAGATTGTCCAGCTGCACGGCGGACGCATGGGCGTTTATTCACGGCCGGGGCAGGGCACGCAGTTCTATATGGCGTTACCGCTCTGAGGGCTTGAGCACCAGGCCCTCATCGGTTGACTGAGTATCAGCCTTCACACGTTTCAATTCGAGTGATTGAGCACCTCCAGGATGGCCGCGCTCTGTGCGTCCGGCTCGCCGTCGAAGCGTGCCGGGCGATAGTGCATCTGGAAGGCGGCCAGTACCTGACGTGTCGCGACATCCAGCTCACCGGTCTGCGGGGTGCTGTAGCCCAGGCGCGCCAACTGCTGCTGGAACCAGGTGATGCTCGGCAGGTTAGTTGCCAGCAGTGCCTGACGCTGGGCAACCTGGCGTTCATCCGGCCAGTTCCCCAGACCTTCGGCAGCGAGGCGTTTCCACGGGAACAATGGCCCCGGGTCCTGCTTGCGCAATGGGGCGATGTCGCTATGACCGATGATGTGTTTGGGGTCGATCCTGTTACGTTTGACGATGTCCTTGAGCAGGACAATGATCGACTGGGTCTGCGCTTCGGTATACGGATACCACAGGCGCCCTGTCGGCGTTTCCTTGAAACCCGGATTGACGATCTCGATGCCGATCGAGCTGGAGTTGAGCCAGGTGCGGCCTTCCCACTCGCTTTCGCCGGCATGCCAGGCACGCGCGTTTTCATCGACCAGCTTGTAGATGGTGGCTTTGCTGTCGTCACCGATCAGGTAGTGGGCGCTGACCTCGCCATGCGTCAGTAATTGCAGCGAGTGTTCCAGCGACGTCGAGGTGTAATGCATCACCACGTACTGAGCACGGCCATCGAAATTTACCGAAGGATGGCTGGTGTCCAGCCTTGGGCCGCTGGCACAGGCAGTGAGGAGGAGCATGAGAAAGGCGGATAAATACAGCTTCATGAGGTCGGCAGCGTCGGCAGGAAATGAAACATCATAACAAAATGTATACAAATAGCATGGGGCACCAGCCATTTGTTCAGGTCAAAATGTTTCAGTCAGCCCTGTTCGATGCGGTTGCGACCGTTCTCCTTGGCCTTGTAAAGCGCCTGGTCGGCACGTTTGATGGCGGTGTCGCTCCGCTCTGACGGACGAAAGGCCGTCATGCCGATGGATACAGTGATGGTGACTCGTTCGCCCTTGAAGTGGAAAGGGCATGACTCGACGGCGGCGCGCAGTTCATCGAGCAGTTTCAGCCCGGTGGCAGGAGGTGTCGCAGGCAGCAGCATGACAAATTCTTCGCCGCCAAACCGTGCCATGAAGTCATCGGCGCGCAGGCGTTTGCTGAGGACATTGGCGACGATCTTCAATACCTTGTCGCCAGCCAGGTGCCCGTAGCCATCGTTGATGCGTTTGAAATGGTCCAGGTCCAGAATGCACACCAGCAGGCTGTTTTTTTCTTCGTGCCAGCGGGCCATCTCCCGTTCAAGGCGCTCGCCCCAGGCGGCACGATTGGGCAGTCCGGTAAGCGGGTCGATCAGGGCCTTTTGACGCTGTTCCTCCAGGTGAGTCCTGAAACCCAGGGCCTCCTGCTCCATGCTCGCGACGCGGGCCGCCAGACCTTGCAGGCGCGAGGCCACTTCGCGCTCGCGGGCATCGCGCTTGAGCTGGTAGTGATCCATGGTGCCGAGCAGGGCCTCAAGCCGATTGTCGAGCACCCGCTTGAGGCTGGGCAGATCGGAGGCGTCCTGAACACTGCTTTGCAGGCCGCCCACCTGTTCGCGCAACTGGTCGTTCAGGTCGCGCGCGGTGGACTGATCCTCGGCGTGATCTTCACTGGCGGCCTGCAAATGGCTCTGAAACGATTCGAGCCGTTCATTGAGCTGCTTGAGGTAAGTGCCGAACTCCTGTTGGCCGCCGTTGTTGATCGCCAGCATCAACACTGCCAGATCGTCGAGGATCGGCAGCAATTCGTACCAGTTAAGCCCATGTTTCAAGCGTAACTGCATGTCCTCGACCTGCGGGCGAAAGTGCTCGGAGAGCGTCAGGTCGTCCAGCAGGCCCAGCAGGGTCTGTTCAATGTGTGCCGCCACCGAGCTATAGCTGGGCTCTGGTGAGGAGGGTAGCGCGTAACCTTCTTCGCCTTCTGCCGACTCGCGCTGCTGCTCGGCCTCTGCGTCGGGTTCGTCAACTGGCACGTCGATTGGCGCGGGCCGCTGCTGGTAGGGCACTGATGGGACAGGCGCCAGGAGATCCGCGAAATCGATGGGTTCGACAGTGATCGGTGCAGGTTCGGCGACGGCCTCTGTTGGTGCTGGAGCAATGTCCGCAGCGGTGGTCGATGGCGCAGGTTCTTCAGGCGTCGCAACGGCGGGTGTCACTGCGGCAGGTGCAGCGGTTTCCGGGGCCGGCGTGGGCAGTGTGCTGTCTGCGGCAACGGCGGCTGCGGCAGTGGAATCAACAGCCTCGGCTTCGACATGAGAGGCGTCTGGCGGGGCGTAAGTATTCGCTGCTTGAGGCGCGACGTCGGGTTCATGCGATTCCGGCGCCGAGGAGGCGGCGTCTTCGGGGTGAGCAGCCTCGGGATGGGAGTCGTTGCCGTGACCCTCGCGCGAACCGAACAGGCGTTGCAGCAGCCCCTGGCGGGGGCCTTCTTCGGGTTTTTCAATCTGGGTCAGGGCCTGGCCCTGCAAATTGCTTAACTCGCCAAGCAGCAGGGGCAGCTCACGGGCCTGGGAGGCTCGCTCTTCAAGCTCCTTGGCAAAGCGCTTGAGCGGCTTGCGTACGTCGCGTGGCAGCGGCAGTGACTGCAGCTGTGCAACCAGTGCGGTCAGCGCCGAGCTGATTTGCGCGGCCCTGACTTCACGGCGTTGTTCAGAGTCCAGTACGGCTTTTTCGAGGCGCGGGATCAGGGCTGCCAGGCCCGCGTCCATATCGTCCTTGCGGACGATTTCGCGCATTTCCTTCATGCATTCATCGACGGCGCGGTCAGAGCCTTCTGCCGCCAGACTGCTGCGCACCAGACCGCGTCGCAACAAATCGAGCCGCGCATCCCAGCGCTTTTCGAGCGTGTCCTGTTGCTCGATCCCTTTGAGGTATTTCTCTTTCCAACGCTCCGCGTCGTCGCTCATGCAAGGCTTCCACCAGAGGGCACAGGCAGTGAGTCCCCACGCAATGAGTCTGGCAGGCGAATCTCGACAGCGACAGGCAGGTGATCGGAAATGGGTTGCGCCAGTACCTGCACGCGCTCGAGCGTCAGGGTCGGGCTGAGCAAAATGTGATCGAGGCAGCGTTGTGGCCGCCAGCTCGGAAAGGTCGCTTCTATCTGCGGCGCCAAAAGGCCCAGATCCCTTAGCGGCGAGTGTTCCAGCAGGTCATTGGCGTGGGTGTTCATGTCGCCCATCAGCACCTGATGGCGATAACCGCCGATCAGTTCGCGAATGTACGCCAGCTGCCGGGTTCGGGTTCGGGTCCCCAGCGCCAGGTGCATCATGACCACGACCAGGGCATCCTCGCCTTCACCGAAACGCACGAGAATCGCCCCGCGCCCGGCCGGGCCTGGCAGCGGGTGATCCTCGATCTTGGTCGGGCGCAGACGGCTCAATACACCGTTGCTGTGCTGCGCCAGGCGCCCGAGATTGCGATTGAGTTGTTGATACCAGTACGGAAAGCCACCCAACTGGGCGAGATGCTCGACCTGATTGACGAAGCCGGAGCGCATGCTGCCACCGTCGACTTCCTGAAGTGCCACCAGATCGAAATCGTTGATCAGGTCGCCGATCTTCTGCAGGTTGCCAGCCCTGCCGCCATGCGGCAGCAAGTGCTGCCAGCTGCGCGTCAGGTAATGATGGTAGCGCTGGGTACTGATACCCACCTGGATATTGAAACTGAGCAAACGCAGCCTGCCGTCTTGCGGCAGGCCGTTTTGCAGCAGATGATGTTCGTTGACCTGCGGATCATGCAGGCCAACGATACGGGTACTGCCTTTGCCCCAGCGGCGCATGATGTGCGCTTACTTGGCGGCTGCGGCAGCCGCTCGCTCTTTGGCAATCAACTGGTCGGCAACTTCCAGGGTCTTTTCCGGACCACCGGCAGTACCCAGGTCAAAGCGGTACTTGCCATTGACGATCATGGTCGGAACGCCGGTCACTTCGTACTTCTTGGCCAGTTCCTTGTACTGGGCGATCTTGCCCTTGACTGCGAAAGAGTCGAACGTCTTCAGGAAATCTTCCTTGTTCACGCCCTGTGTGGCGACGAAATCAGCCATGTCATTCTTGTCGGTCAGACGCTTGCCGCCTTTCTGGATGGCTTCGAATACGGCTGCGTGAACCTTGTGTTCGACGCCCATGGTGTCCAGGGTAATGAACAGCTGGCCGTGAGCGTCCCAAGGGCCGCCGAACATGGCAGGGATGCGTACGAACTTCACGTCGGACGGCAGTTTTTCAACCCACGGATTGATGGTTGGCTCGAATGCGTAGCAATGCGGGCAGCCATACCAGAACAGCTCGACGACTTCGATCTTGCCTGGCTCGGCAACAGGCACAGCGCTTGCCAGCTCGACGTATTGCTTGCCGGCCTCGATGGGCGTGGCGGCCTGGGCGGACATACCGAACAGACTGGCGGCAACCAGAGCGGCGCTGATGATCAGATTACGCATGCTTTACTCCTGAGCAGGATTGAATCGCCTTCAAGCGACGGTGTTTCGACCGGACGCGAAAGCCTGAGTTCGTTAGTGTAACGCTGAGATTGTAAAAATGGGCGACCGAGGACGGCCTTTTTGCATAAGCAGTGAAGCAGGTCATGTCTGAATGTTCCAGCACGTCCGTCAGGGCGGGCTGATACGGTGTGAGTGTGGGCCTGGGGACAGGTGTGTCATTATATGCGCACGCATCCAAACGAAACCGACACCTCCTGCCGCACCCCTTGCAGGCAGGTCTTCACCGGAAATCACATGCAACTCAAAAACCCCATCCTCGGTCTGTGCCAACAGGCCACGTTCATGCTCAGCGCCGCCAAGGTCGACCAATGCCCCGACGACGAAGGTTTTGAGGTCGCATTTGCCGGGCGCTCCAACGCGGGCAAATCGAGCGCGCTGAACACCCTGACCCACGCCAGCCTGGCGCGTACATCGAAGACGCCGGGGCGTACCCAGTTGCTGAACTTTTTCGGTCTGGACGAAGATCGGCGTCTGGTCGACCTGCCCGGTTACGGCTACGCCAAGGTGCCCATCCCGCTCAAACTGCACTGGCAGCGTCACCTGGAAGCCTATCTGGGCAGCCGCGAAAGCCTGAAGGGGCTGATCCTGATGATGGATATCCGTCATCCAATGACTGACTTCGATGTGTTGATGCTGGATTGGGCCATCGCCAGCAACATGCCGATGCACATTCTGTTGACCAAGGCCGACAAGCTGACCTACGGCGCGGCCAAGAACACGCTGCTCAAGGTTCAGGCCGAGATTCGCAAAGGCTGGGGCGATGCAGTGAGCATCCAGTTGTTCTCGGCCCCCAAGCGCATGGGGCTGGAAGAGGCCTACACCGTGCTGGCCGACTGGATGGAACTGGAAGACAAGGCACCTGCGGAGTAAATCGCAGGCAAAAAAGACCCCGGACTTCGCATGGGGAGGGGGAAGTTCCGGGGCTTAAGGTCCAGACCTTAGGGTGGGATCTGGATAACTGCCAACACTTAACACAACTAGGAGCACGATCGATTTTTCAACCAATCGACACATCTGACTCCTGTCCAAACGGTTAAGTTCCAGCAGTGAAGAAAAGTTCACATTTCCTACAATATTTGACGAACCTGCGTACAGGTTCGCCATTTCAGGCTCAGTGAGCCTCGTCCCAATTGTTGCCAACCCCCACTTCTACCAGCAACGGCACGGCCAATTCTGCTGCGCCGCTCATGTGCGGACGGATCTGTTCACTGATCTGATCGACCAGGTCCTCGCGCACTTCAAGCACCAGTTCATCGTGTACCTGCAGGATTACCCGTGCATCCAGGCCGGACTCGTCCAGCCAGCCGTTCACCGCCACCATGGCTTTCTTGATGATATCCGCAGCGGTGCCCTGCATCGGCGCGTTGATCGCCATGCGTTCCGCGCCTTTGCGCAGTGACTGGTTCTTGGCGTTGATGTCCGGCAGGTACAGGCGACGACCGAAGATGGTCTCGACGAAACCTTGCTCGGCAGCCTGGGCGCGGGTGCGTTCCATGTAGTTCAGCACGCCGGGGTAGCGGGCGAAGTAGCGGTCGACGTAAGCCTGTGACTGCTTGCGGTCCACGCCAATCTGCTTGGCCAGGCCGAACGCGCTCATGCCGTAGATCAGGCCGAAGTTGATCGCCTTGGCGCTGCGACGCATGTCAGTGGTGACGTTTTCCAGCTCGACGCCGAAGACTTCCGCCGCCGTGGCGCGGTGAACGTCCAGGTCATTGCGGAATGCATGCAGCAAGCCTTCGTCCTGGGCCAGATGCGCCATGATGCGCAGTTCGATCTGCGAATAGTCGGCGGCCAGCAGCTTGTAGCCCTTCGGCGCCACGAATGCCTGACGGATGCGCCGGCCTTCAGCGGTACGAATCGGGATGTTCTGCAGGTTCGGATCGCTGGAGGACAAGCGCCCGGTAACGGCCACCGCCTGATGATAGGAGGTGTGAATACGTCCGGTGCGCGGGTTGATCTGCTCCGGCAGGCGGTCGGTGTAGGTGCTCTTGAGCTTGCTCATCGAGCGGTATTGCATCAGCACCTTGGGCAGCGGGAAATCCTGCTCCGCGAGTTCGGCAAGCACCGCTTCGGCAGTCGATGCCTGGCCGGTGGCGGTCTTGCTGAGAATCGGCATGCCGAGTTTTTCGTAGAGAATCACGCCCAGCTGCTTGGGCGAGCCGAGGTTGAACTCTTCGCCGGCAATGGCGAAGGCTTCGCGCTCCAGCGCGGTCATCTTGTCGCCCAGTTCGACGCTCTGGATGCCCAGCAGGTTGGCATCGACCAGCGCGCCCTGGCGCTCGATACGCGCCAGGACAGGCACCAGCGGCATCTCGATATCGTTCAATACCGGCTGCAGGGTCGGAATCGCGGCCAGCCGCGCGTCGAAGACTTCATGCAGGCGCAGGGTCAGGTCCGCTTCTTCGGCGGCGTAATTGCCCGCCTGTTCAAGGGCAATCTGGTCAAAGCTCAGCTGTTTGGCGCCTTTGCCGGCAATCTCCTGGAAATTGATCGGCGTGTGCGTCAGGTACTTGGCCACCAGGCTGTCGCGGTCGTGACGAGTGGCGGTGGAGTCCAGTACGTAGGATTCCAGAATGGTGTCGAAGCGGACGCCCTGCAGGTCGATGCCTTGAGCCTGATCGCCGTCGATCGCGCAATTGGCAAGCAGGTTGATGGCGAACTTGGCGTGCTGGCCGACCTTGATTTTGTCCGGGTCTTCCAGCAGCGGCTTGAGCGCCTTGAGCACCGTGTCGCGGTCCAGTTGCTGCGGCACGCCCATGTAGGAGTGGGTCAGCGGAATGTAAGCGGCTTCGTGGGTCTGAATGGCGAAGGACAGGCCGACCAGTTGCGCACGCTGGGCATCAGTGCCGTTGCTCTGGGTGACGAAGGCAAACAGCGGCGCGGCCTGCAGCTTCTTCAGCCAGGCATCGAACTGGCCCTGTTCAAGAATGACTTCATAGGCGGCTTCCCTGGCTTCGGCGGTCGGCTCTTCGACGGTCAGCTCCTGGCCGGCGCGCTTGGCGTCGCGTTGCAGGTCTTCGATCCAGCTCTTGAATTCCAGCCCGGCGTATAGCTCCATCAATGTGTCACGGTCAGGCTCGCCGCAATGCAATTGATCCAGCTCGATGTCCAGCGGGACGTCGATCTTGATGGTCGCCAGTTCGTAAGACAAAAAGGCCATCTCACGATGTTCTTCGAGTTTGGCGGCCAGGGTCTTGGCGCCACGGATCGGCAGGGAAGCGACCTTGTCGAGGTTCTCGTAAAGCTCCTTGATGCCACCGCCGATGCCAACCAGCAGACCGACCGCGGTTTTCTCGCCAACGCCGGGCACGCCGGGAATGTTGTCGACCTTGTCGCCCATCAGCGCCAGGTAATCGATGATGTGCTCCGGACCGACGCCGAATTTCTCTTTCACGCCCGCCACATCCAGCACGCTGCCGGTCATGGTGTTGACCAGGGTAATGTGGCCGTCGACCAGTTGCGCCATGTCCTTGTCGCCGGTGGAGATCACCACTGGACGATCGGCCGCCGCGCTGCTGCGTGCCAGCGTGCCGATCACGTCATCGGCTTCGACGCCTTCGACGCACAGAAACGGGTAGCCCATGCCTTTGACGCAGGCATGCAGCAGATCGACCTGCACGCGCAGATCGTCCGGCATGCTCGGCCGGTTGGCTTTGTAGTCGTTGTACAGCGCATCACGGAACGTCCCGCCCTTGGCGTCGAACACCACGGCGAGCGGGCTGTCCGGGTACTGGCGCCGCAGGCTTTTGAGCATGTTGAGCACGCCCTTGACGGCACCGGTCGGCAATCCTTTGGAGGTGGCCAGTGGTGGCAGTGCGTGGAAGGCGCGGTAGAGGTAGGAGGAACCGTCTACCAGGACGAGTGGCGCTTGGGTCATGAGCAGAATCAACCTTTTCGGCGGGGTCGGCGCTAGAATGCGCGGACCATTGACGACAAAGGGACAAGGTTATCATGTGCAAGGTAAATCGACTGATATTGACCGGCCTGTTGGCATTTTGCCCTTTGCTCGCTGTTGCAGCAGAAGATCCACCTTCAGCGGCGCCGGACGTTACTATTCGCACTGACGGTGACAGAACCATTCAGGAATACCGCCAGAATGGCTTTCTGTATGCGGTTAAAATCACCCCGAAACACGGCAAACCCTATTTTCTGGTGCGCGCCGATGGTACAAGCCCCAATTTCATTCGTTCGGACCAACCGGACATGCTGATCCCGCAGTGGGAAATATTCAGCTGGTAGCACCCTACATTCACTTCAATCGTTGGCAGTCCTGATATGTCCGTTTTTACCCCACTGGCTCGGCCCGAGCTGGAAACATTTCTCGCCCCTTACGGGCTCGGCCGTCTGCTTGACTATCAGGGCATCGCTGCCGGTAGTGAAAACACCAATTACTTCATCAGTCTGGAGCAGGGCGAGTTCGTGCTGACTTTGGTCGAGCGCGGTCCGGTTCAGGAAATGCCGTTCTTCATCGAACTGCTCGACGTGCTGCATGAGGCCGATCTGCCGGTGCCTTATGCGCTGCGCACCACCGACGGTCAGGCGCTGCGCGAGCTGGCAGACAAACCGGCGCTTTTGCAGCCGCGTCTGCCGGGCAAGCACATCAGCGAGCCGAACACCCAGCACTGCGTGCAGATTGGCGAGTTGCTGGCCAACCTGCATCTGGCGACCCGCGGGCAGATCGTCGAGCGCAAGACTGATCGCGGTCTGGACTGGATGCTGAGCGAGGGGCGCAATTTTCTGTCGCACCTGGGCGAGACGCAGCGAGCGCTGCTTGAAAAGAGCCTGCAGGAGATCGAGGCGTGCAAACCGCAGATCATGGCGCTGCCGCGCGCCAATCTGCATGCCGATCTGTTCCGCGACAACGTACTGTTCGAAGGGACGCACCTGACCGGGTTGATCGATTTCTACAATGCCTGCTCGGGTCCGATGTTGTACGACCTGGCGATTACCCTCAACGACTGGTGTTCCCGCGAAAACGGTCAGCTCGATGCTGTCCGCGCGCGCGCCTTGCTGGGGGCCTATGCAGGCTTGCGACCGTTCACGGCTGCGGAGTCGAAGCTCTGGGCGACCATGTTGCGTATCGCTTGTGTGCGTTTCTGGCTGTCACGTTTGATCGCCGCCGAAACCTTTGCCGGTCAGGATGTGCTGATTCATGATCCTGCGGAGTTCGAGCGCCGCCTGGCCGAGCGCCAGGAAGCGCATATTGCGTTGCCGTTTGCGCTCTGAGACCAGACCTGTCTTCGCGAGTCTGAACTAGTCGGACGGTTGACTCTCTTTCCCATGCTCCGCGTGGGAATGCAGTTGGTGACGCTCTGCGTCGCAAGAGGACGCGGAGCGTCCAGACCGGCATGCCCACGCGGAGCATGGGCACGATAGTGTTATCCCTGACGACTATCGTTCCTCACGCTCCAGCGTGGGAATGCAGTTCGTGACGCTCCGCGTCACACAGCAGTGCTGCTATGTGGGCGGTGGCAGTCAGAGACTGCTCAGGCAACCTGCCAAATCATCAGCCAGCTTTTGCAGTACTTGCTCGTAACCCTGCGCGGTGGCCGGGGTGTAGCCGCCCAGTGCATCCAGTTCGGCCAGTTTGACCGGCAGGCCGGCGCTCAGGGTTTCGGCCAGGCGCGGGCGCAGGGGTGGTTCGCTGAATACGCAGGTCTTGCCTGCAGCTTTCAGGCGTTCGCGCATGGCGGCGACGTGCTGGGCGCCGGGCTGGATCTCGGCGGCGATGGCGAATACCCCGGCATGCTTGAGCCCATAGGCCTCTTCGAAATAATCGAAGGCTTCGTGGAATACGAAGTAAGGCTTGCCTGCCACTGTGCTGACACGCTGCTTGATACGGGCGTCCAGCGTATCCAGACGTTTGCTGAACGCCTCGGCGTTGCTGGCGTAGCGGGCTGCGTTGGCGGGGTCGGCAGCGCTCAGGTCAGTGGCCATTTTTGCGGCGATCACCCGCGCGTTGACGGTCGACAGCCACAGGTGCGAATCGAGACTGCCGGGGCGGTGGTCGTGGTCATGTTCGTCTGCGTCGTTGTCGTGATCATGCTCGTGGTCATCATGCGAGGCGTTGTCTTCGCCAAAGTGCCGCAAGTGCATGCCCGGCAGTGTCTGTACGGCAACCGCAGGCAGTTTGCGGCCCTGAATGACGCGCGGCAGGAAGGTTTCCATGTCCGGGCCGATCCAGTAGAGCAACTCGACTTCCTGTACACGCCGTACGTCGGACGGGCGCAGCGCGTAGTTATGCGGTGAGGCGCCCGGTGGCAGAAGCACTTCCGGTGTACCGACGCCATCCTGTACAGCCGCCGCAATCAGCTGCAGAGGCTTGATACTGGTCAGCACTCGGACCTCGGCCTGAGCAGGGACGATGATCAGCAGGCTGACCCAGAAAACAGCAGCAAGATTTAAAAGACGGCGCACTCGAATCACTCATATCAGCCAGGAACGGGTAACATAATAACGTCTCTAGCCAATATCGTCGCTGCTCATGCCCAATACTCCCCTGGCCAGTCGCCCCCATGACCACTCTCACTGCGTGCATTCGGCCCTCGCCGAAGCCGATGCGCTATGCGCCAAACAGGGTCTGCGCCTGACCACCTTGCGCCGTCGTGTGCTGGAACTGGTCTGGCAAAGCCACAAGCCGCTGGGTGCCTACGACATCCTTGCGGTGCTGAGTGATGAAGACGGTCGCCGTGCGGCCCCGCCAACGGTTTACCGTGCGCTGGATTTCCTCCTGGAAAACGGTCTGGTGCACCGGATTGCCTCGCTCAACGCCTTCACGGGCTGTAACCACCCCACTCATGCGCATCAGGGCCAGTTCCTGATCTGCCGCCTGTGCCATGCGGCGATCGAGCTGCAGCACCCGGCCATCAGCAATGCCGTGGTCGATGCCGCCGCAGGCGTCGGCTTCGCGGTCGAAGGCCAGACGGTCGAGATCGTCGGCGTATGCGCTGGCTGCAAGGCCGCCTGATGTCGGATGCATTGATACGTCTGGACAAGGTTGCCGTTACGCTTTCCGGACAAAACGTCCTGGATGACATCCAGTTGAGCGTCAAACCCGGCGAGATCGTCACCCTGATCGGCCCCAACGGTGCCGGCAAGACCACGCTGGTGCGTGCGGTGCTGGGGCTGCTCAAGCCTGACTCCGGGACCGTCTGGCGCAAGCCGAAACTGCGTGTCGGCTACATGCCGCAAAAGCTGCATGTGGACCAGACGCTGCCGCTGTCGGTGCTGCGTTTCCTGCGTCTGGTTCCTGGTGTGGATCGCACGGCCGCAGCGTCGGCGCTGGAAGAAGTCGGCGCCGGGAAAGTCATCGACAGCCCGATTCAGGGCATTTCCGGTGGCGAGATGCAGCGTGTTCTGCTGGCGCGTGCGTTGTTGCGCAAGCCTGAGTTGCTGGTCCTCGACGAACCGGTGCAGGGGGTCGATGTAGCGGGACAGGCCGAGCTGTACAGCCTGATTACCCGGCTGCGCGACCGCCACCGGTGCGGCGTGCTGATGGTTTCCCACGATCTGCATCTGGTCATGAGCACCACCGATCAGGTGGTGTGCCTGAACCGCCATGTCTGCTGTTCCGGGCATCCCGAGCAGGTCAGCCATGACCCGGCGTTCGTCGAACTGTTCGGCAAGAACGCACAGAGCCTGGCGATCTATCACCACCATCACGATCACGCCCACGATCTGCATGGCGCGGTGGTGAATGACGCTGCGACCTCTCACACTCACGTTCACGGAGACAGCTGCAAGCATGGCTGATTTTCTACTGTATGCCTTGCTCGCAGGCGTTGCGCTGGCCGTGGTCGCAGGCCCGTTGGGATCATTCGTGGTCTGGCGGCGCATGGCGTATTTCGGCGACACACTCTCCCACGCGGCGCTGCTCGGCGTCGCGCTGGGCTTCCTGCTGGATATCAGCCCGACCATCGCGGTGACAGTCGGCTGCCTGCTGCTGGCGGTGTTGCTGGTCACGTTGCAACAGCGCCAACCGCTGGCGTCGGACACGCTGCTGGGGATTCTCGCGCCAAGCACTTTGTCGCTGGGGCTGGTGGTGCTCAGTTTCATGCACGAAGTGCGCATCGACCTGATGGCCTACCTGTTCGGCGATCTGCTGGCCATCAGCCCGGCTGATCTGGGCTGGATTCTGGGCGGCAGCACGTTGGTGCTGGTGCTGATCGTCGCGCTGTGGCGCCCACTGCTGGCAATGACCGTGCATGAAGAGCTGGCGCGGGTCGAAGGCCTGCCGGTTGCTACACTGCGCATGACCTTGATGCTGCTGATCGCCGTGGTGATCGCGGTTGCGATGAAAATCGTCGGTGTTCTGCTGATTACGTCGCTGTTGATCATCCCGGCAGCTGCGGCACAGCGTCACGCCCGTTCGCCGGAGCAAATGGCGCTGGGCGCGAGCCTGTTGGGCGTGATAGCCGTGTGTGCCGGGCTATCATTGTCCTGGTTCAAGGACACCCCTGCCGGACCGTCTATAGTGGTATCGGCTGCGGCGTTGTTCTTGCTCAGCTTTGTTCTACCCAGGCGAGCGGTGTAGACTTGCTCGTTTTTTGCGCAAACTAGAGAATCGCAGGAATGAAGCCGTTCGCCCCACGCTATCTGCTGCTTGTCGCATTTTCCATCCTGCTGGGTGCCTGCCAGAGTGCGCCCACTGTCGAGACGCCTGCCTCCGAGGCCCAGCCTGATGCATTCGCTCAGCTTGAGCAGAACATCGCCGGCAATGAGCTGGCAACGGCCGAGGACCAATTGGCGGCGTTGCAGGCTGCCAATCCTGCCGACATCCGTCTGGAGCCTTTTCAGCGTCGTCTGGCCGAAGCCTATCTGAGCCGCAGTCAGATAAGCCTGCAGAAGGGCGACATGAACGCGGCGGCCTCTGCGCTGAGCCGTGCACGCGCCCTGATGCCCAAGGCACCGGCGCTGACCAGTGGCGTCAACGGCGCCATTGCCCATGCGCGCAAGGCCGAGCTGGAAAAAGCCGAAGCGGATTTGAAAGCGGCCGAAGCCAGAAGGGTTGCCAGACTGATTGACCCGTCGGCAGAAAGCACGACGATTGAGCTCAAGATCGGCGATATGCCTGCATTGCGTCGTCAACTCGACGATATCGCAGCCGATACCGTAGCGTTCAACTGTGAAGTGCTGATGGTGGTGCCGCGTACCGAAGACTATCCGTGGCTGGCTACGTTGCTGACCAAGCGGGTGGTCAAGGCCAATCCGGATTTCGAACTGCAATTGCGTCGACAGATCGAGCGCAATGAAAAAGCTCACATCATCCTCACGCCAGCGAAGTCCTGAGTCGATCCTTGAAGGCGGACGCAGAGCGTCCAGAACTGCATTCCCACGCGGAGCGTGAGGAACGACAAGTGTCCGGGAGTATAAGCGGGGGGAGAGAGCGTCCGGAAAGGCGCTCCCACGCCGGAGCGTGGGAGCGATAAACGCAAGCAGCGTCAGATCAAGCCGGAACAGCCTTGGCTTTCACTTCACGATCCCACACACGGTGCTGAGCAATCGCGTGGAAGAACGGCTTGAACGATGTGCTATCGGACACCTCCAGCAGGCCCGCATCTTCTTCCAGGCGTAGCAGACTCAGCAGCTCTTTGGCTTCCCCGGCAAAGGAGATGGCCTTGAGGTGCTTGTAGGCTTCGAGGATGAAGTGCAATGCCACGCCGTCGCCTTTCAGCGCTTCGATCGAAGCCTCGCCTCCCGGCACGAAGACTGCGTCGAACGCGACCGAAGGCAGGCCTTCAGCCGATGCATCCACTGGCAGGCTCTGGCCGTCAGCTGTCTTGACCGGCGCGGAGGTCGGGCCCAGTACCTTGGCGTGTGCGCCTTCGGCAGTCAGTGCAGCCTTCATGGCTTCGACTACTTTGCCGTTGACGCCGTCAGCCACGAGAATGGCAACTTTGCGCGAGACGATATCGCCAGACAGCAGGTTGACCTGGCTCAGCGCCGGCGACTCTTTTACCGAAGTCTGACGCGCAGGTACGGTACCGGCAGTCGGTGCTGGCAAGCCGAGGTTGGCGGCTACACGCTTGGCCAGATCCATATCGATGTTGGCCAGAATCTCGTTGACCTGACGGGCACGAATGTATTCGCGCTCGACCTTGCCCAACTCGAAGCTGTAGGCCGCGATGATGTGCTCTTTCTCGTGGTGGCTCATGCTCTGGAAGAACAGGGTCGCCTGCGAGAAATGATCGCCGAACGACTCGCTGCGCTCGCGCACCTTATGCGCTTCAACACGCTCAGGGTAGGTCTCGAAGCCGCCATCTACCGGGCCGGCAGGGGTTTCTTTAGGCCAGCCGCCATCGATCGAGTTCGGCTCGTAGGAAGCGCGGCCCTTGTCGATAGTGGTGCGATGCTGTGCGTCACGCTGACCGTTGTGGTTCGGCGCAATCGGACGGTTGATCGGGATTTCGTGGAAGTTTGGCCCACCCAGACGGCTGATCTGCGTGTCGGTGTAGGAGAACAGGCGACCTTGCAGCAGCGGATCGTTGGAGAAATCGATACCCGGCACGATGTGGCCCGGGCAGAAGGCAACCTGCTCGGTCTCGGCAAAATAGTTGTCCGGGTTACGGTTCAGGACCATCTTGCCCAGTGGGGTAACCGGTACCAGTTCTTCCGGGATGATCTTGGTCGGATCGAGCAGGTCGAAGTCGAACTTGTGCTCGTCTTCCTCGGCAACGATCTGTACACCCAGTTCCCATTCCGGGTAGTCGCCCATCTCGATGGACTCCCACAGGTCGCGGCGGTGGAAATCGGTGTCCTTGCCGGCCAGCTTTTGCGCTTCGTCCCAGACCAGCGAGCACACGCCGAACTTGGGCTTCCAGTGGAACTTCACGAAGCTCGACTTACCTTCGGTGTTGATAAAGCGGAAGGTGTGGATGCCAAAGCCCTGCATGGTGCGCAGGCTTTTCGGGATCGCACGGTCGGACATGGTCCACAGCACCATGTGCGCGGATTCCGGCACCAGCGACACGAAGTCCCAGAAGGTGTCGTGAGCCGAGCCGCCAGTCGGGATTTCGTTGTGCGGCTCGGGTTTCACCGCGTGCACGAAGTCAGGAAACTTGATCGCGTCCTGAATGAAGAACACCGGCATGTTGTTGCCCACCAGGTCGAAGTTGCCTTCGTCGGTGTAGAGCTTGACGGCAAAGCCACGCACGTCACGCACGGTGTCGCCCGAGCCACGTGGGCCCTGAACGGTGGAGAAACGCACGAACACCGGGGTCTTCTTGCCCGGATCACGCAGGAAGCCCGCTTTACTCAGGGCGCCATGGTCTTCGTAAGTCTGGAAATAACCATGTGCTGCAGTACCGCGGGCGTGGACGATACGCTCCGGAATACGCTCATGGTCAAAGTGCGTGATCTTTTCACGCATGATGAAGTCTTCGAGCAGCGATGGGCCGCGGCTGCCGACTTTCAGGGTGTTCTGGTTATCGGAAATCTTGACGCCGTGGTTGGTGCGCAGGGCCTGCTGGGTCGCGTCCGAGCGAAACTGCTCGAGACTTTCCAGCTTTTCGTTGGTGTTGCCACGGTCCAGGGTGTCGGTACCTGCCATTTCGCTCTTGGGCGTTTCGGTTACAGGTGGTGCGTTCTTGCTAGCCATCAGAGACTCCTTATCTCGCCCCAATCATTGAGTTGGGTTCGCTGAATACGACTTCCCTGGCGTAAGCGGGAAATCACGGTATCCATGAAGTGACCGGAGCAAAAAACAGCCGTTCCTTTTATTTTCAGCATACGATCACCAACGGTCGTGTTATGCCCGTTGCGCAGGACAGCTGGTAAATAAATGCTAAGCACAGCGGGCCGGACAGGCTAAAATGCGCGCCCGGCTTTATCCGGCCGAGGTAACGAAGCAGGTGGTGCTCTAGCCACTGCGCTGATTTTTTAACGCGCCCCACAAGGTTCGCTCCGTGATCGAGTTTCATAACGTCCACAAAACCTATCGGGTGGCAGGCAAGGAAATACCGGCCCTGCACCCCACCAGCCTGCGCGTCGACAGCGGCCAGGTGTTCGGCATCATCGGCCACTCCGGCGCGGGCAAAAGTACCCTGCTGCGCCTGATCAACCGCCTGGAAACCCCCAGTGGCGGACAGATCGTGGTCGATGGCGAAGACGTCACTGCGCTCGATGCCAACGGCCTGCGCCGCTTCCGCCAACAGGTCGGGATGATCTTCCAGCACTTCAATCTGCTGGCGTCCAGAACCGTGGCCGACAACGTCGCCATGCCGCTGACCCTGGCAGGCGATATGCCGCGCAAGCAGATCGACCAGCGCGTGGCCGAATTGCTGGAACGGGTCGGGTTGTCCGATCACGCCAAGAAGTACCCGGCACAACTGTCGGGCGGCCAGAAGCAGCGCGTCGGCATCGCCCGCGCACTGGCTACCAAGCCCAAAATCCTGCTCTGCGATGAAGCCACCAGCGCGCTGGACCCGCAGACCACTGCGTCGGTTCTGCAACTGCTGGCCGAGATCAATCGCGAGCTGAAGCTGACCATCGTGCTCATTACCCATGAAATGGACGTGATTCGTCGCGTCTGCGATCAGGTGGCCGTCATGGACGCCGGGGTGATTGTCGAGCATGGCAAGGTCGCTGATGTGTTTCTGCATCCGCAGCACGCCACGACCAGGCGCTTTGTGCAGGAAGACGAGCAGATCGACGAAAACGAGCAGCGTGACGACTTCGCTCACGTTCAAGGCCGTATCGTGCGTCTGACGTTTCAGGGCGAGGCCACCTACGCGCCGTTGCTCGGCACGGTAGCGCGGGAAACCGGCGTCGATTACAGCATCCTTGCCGGTCGTATCGACCGCATCAAGGACACCCCTTACGGGCAGTTGACGCTGGCCGTCACCGGCGGCGACATGGACGCCGCCTTCGCGCGCTTCACCGCCGCGGATGTTCATATGGAGGTGCTGCGCTGATGGACGCTTTTCTGAACCTGTTTTCCAATGTCGACTGGTACGAGATCTGGGTGGCCACTGGCGACACGCTGATCATGCTCGGTGTATCGCTCGGCTTCACCATCCTGCTCGGCCTGCCGCTGGGCGTGCTGATGTTTCTCACCTCGCCGCGTCAGCTGCTGGAGCACAAGCAGCTGTATGCGACGGTCGGGGTGATCGTCAACATGCTGCGCGCGCTGCCGTTCATCATCCTGCTGATCGTGATGATGCCGTTGACCGAGATCATTACCGGTACGTCACTGGGCATCCTCGGCACCTTGCCGCCGCTGATCGCAGGCGCCACGCCGTTCTTTGCGCGTCTGGTAGAGACCGCACTGCGCGAAGTGGATCGCGGCATCATCGAAGCCACGCAGGCCATGGGCGCGACGACTCGGCAGATCATCGTCAAGGCACTGCTGCCCGAGGCGCGGCCGGGCATTCTGGCGGCGATCACGGTGACCGCCATTGCGCTGGTGTCGTTCACGGCCATGGCCGGTGCCGTGGGCGCTGGCGGGCTGGGCGACCTGGCGATCCGTTATGGTTATCAACGATTCCAGAACGATGTGATGTTCGTGACGGTCGTATTGTTGCTGGTGCTGGTGCAGATTCTGCAGACCATCGGCGACAGACTGGTCGCGCATTTCACACATCGTTGATCGAATCCGTTGGTATTGGCCCGCCTGTGCGGGCCCAAAGGAGTTGTTGCATGAAAAAACTATTGGCCATATTCGCCGCTGTCACCGCCTTGTCCGCGCAGGCCAACGAAACCCTGACCGTCGCGGCCTCTGCCGTGCCGCACGCCGAGATCCTCGAGTTCGTCAAACCGACCCTGGCCAAAGAAGGCGTGGACCTGAACATCAAGGTGTTCAATGACTACATCCAGCCTAACGTGCAGGTGTCGCAGAACCGTATGGACGCGAACTTCTTCCAGCACCAGCCGTACCTGGATGAGTTCAACAAGGGCAAAGGCACTGATCTGGTGGCTGTGGCCAAGGTTCACATCGAGCCTTTCGGCGCTTACTCGGAGAAGTTCAAGACGCTGGCAGAGCTGCCCAATGATGCCAATGTCGCCCTGCCCAACGATGCCACCAACGAAGGCCGCGCCTTGCTGCTGCTGGCCAAGGCAGGCCTGATCACTCTGAAGGAACCGGGCAACATCCTGTCCAAGCCTTCGGATGTGGTGAATAACCCGAAAAACCTGAAATTCCGTGAACTGGAAGCGGCCACGCTGCCCCGCGTGCTGACTCAGGTCGATCTGGCGCTGATCAACACCAACTACGCCCTGAGCGCCAAGCTTGACCCGACCAAGGACGCGCTGATCCTCGAAGGTGCCGATTCGCCCTACGCGAACATTCTGGTGGCCCGCCCGGACAACAAGGACTCGGACGCGATGAAGAAGCTGGTAGCCGCCTTGCAGAGCCCGGAAGTGAAAACCTTCCTGGCCGAGAAGTACAAAGGCGCGGTGTTGCCGGCGTTCTGATCTGATCGCACCTTGCGGTTCTCGCGCCAGCGCTCTGCGTCCCTTGCGACGCAGAGCGTCGGGCTGCATTCTGGAACGCTCTATCGCTCCTACGCTCTGCGTGGTAGCGCCCTTCGGGACGCTCCGCGTCACATTGCAGCCATTACGCCTGCTTCGGGCCGCACGAGCAGGCGGAGTTGCATGCCGTGACCTCGCAAGATGGAAGACAGGCAAATCCGAAGCAGGTCTTATAGTCGCTTCGCAGCCCGTTGCAGCTGTCGTTATCTCCTGAATCTCCCACGCCCCCAGGCATAAGCCGTTTTTCGTGCCTTTTCTGATCCAAGTATGACAATGAGCACGTAAGGCGGGGACGGTGATTAAGGTGCCCTTCATCCCTGCACCGCACGCCTTGCGTAGGCCCGGGCACAGGTAGGCCTTTGATTAACCCAAGCTAATGTAAGAATTTTCCGAGTTTTGCGGATTTCACGTGGCCCTCGGATTTTTTTGCACTTCTTCTGTTAGGTTGCTTGCGCATTAGCTGTATCAAGAGTTGTCAGGGAGACGCTGAATGTTCTTTTTCCGTATGCTGCCTTCGTGGAGTGAATTGCGACAGAGGCTGGACCACGACATGGGGTATCAGCCCGGCGGCCATTTTCGGAATCATCTTAACGAACCTGCACCTTCGCGATCACTGATCATTCGTCGTTTTGACTGCGTCAGAAGGGCGTTTGTCCTTGCCGAGTGGGAGGCTGGTCGCGTATTGGTAAGGCGTTTCTCTGACCTCGACATCTCCATCATTATCAAGGACTTGGTCGACGTCGTTGCGCAAATGGCCATGATTGTAGTGGGCAGTGCGTTTACGGGAGGCTTGATCGGCGCAGGCGTTGGCTCGGCTTTCTTCGGGATAGGTGCTTATCCCGGTGGTGCTCTTGGTACTGCGCTGGGATTACAGGCCAGTACGTTCATTTTGGGAGTGCTGGGTCTTAAGCCCATCGCCGAATACGTCGTCGATGGCTTCCCGCGCATCATCGGCTATTACTTGAGCGGCATTAAAACAGCATGGCGAGGACCTCGCGAGCGAGGACATAACCCGTTCATGAGTGACGATCCGTACGCCCAGAACAGCGCAACTCAAGACATTGCAAAAGGCCACGTGGAAGTAGTGATGCTGTTGCTGGGGGCGGTGGTTGAATACCTGACACGTGGCCGAGGCAACGCAGGTCTCCTCGCACAGGAAATGCGAGCCAGCCCCAAAGGAGAACGACTGGCCCAGTGGATGCTGGAGCACGAGGACGCGCTCAAGAAACGTCATGATTTGCAAAAGCCGGAGCCGCGCCGAGGCCCGTTTGATATACCGGAATCCTCTCTGCAGCAGGTAGCTGATCGCCCTGGAGCAAATGCCAATGCGATGAATCAAGCTGAACCGGAAGTCCTTGCAAAAGTTAATAGCGGCCGCAGTCCGTATTCTGAATTGAACGGTGCAATCGGAGAGGCACGTGGTTGGGCTCAAGTGATTGAGTCAGGACAAATACCTATATCAGCACCAGGCAAAGCATCGTTACCAGGCGCAGATTACATTACCTACGATCCAGCATCACGTTCAGTGATTGTTTGGGATGCAAAATACCGTGCTCCAGGCGGAAGCTATCCAGCTTCTTTACCACCTTCAAAGTTACAGGCGTGGCAGGCAGAAATCATAAGTTCTGTCAGAAACATGCCCGAGGGCCAAGCTAAAGTAGCTGCAGAAAAAGCGCTTAAGGCTGGCAGGGTTGAAGGTCGTCTATTAAAATGGCCGCAATAAGTGTGAGGCATAAGAGAATGCAAAATTGGGTATCGTTGTGCAGGATGAAAGCCGGAGAAATTATCGACGTGCGGGAGGCATCCGTTCTACCGATGGAGGACGATGCATATAAAGTTTCAGAGGAGCAATATTTATTGGTTGATGCCTCAAGTGATGATACAGATGGCAAACTTTGTTTGCTGTCTTTTTACTGGGCTGCCAGTGAGCGTGCATTTCGAAGAGCTTATTATAAAGATGTTGAAGGTGATGATAACGCTGAAGGTATGCCTCCGCCTGAATTGCTTCCGGTTGGTGCGGGCAGTACTTACAGCCAGATAAGAGAAGCTTTAGACTTCAAAGGCTCTCAGAAATTTATGGAATACGCATCTTATCGTGTAATGTCTGATGGTGCCTTTGTTCATAAGAGTTTGGAAAGCTCATCGGCTGTTTATTATTTTCGGTCGCCTACGAGTATCGATAATGAGCTGCCTTATGCCATTCTCTGGAAGCCTCACGGCGGTTGAGCTGGTCTAATCCCTTCCCAGCAACCCCGGCAATTGCTTCACCAGCTTCCTGTTGTTCAGCGGCGCGCGGATAAAGCCGCGCTGCGTGCCGTCCGGGCCGATCAGGGCCAGGTTACCGCTGTGGTCGACGAAGTAGTTCGGTTTACCGGTATCGGCCGGAATGAACGGGATGCTCACGGCATTGGCCAGTGTCTGGATATCAGCGACAGGTGCCGTCAGGCCGATGTACTGCGGGTCGAAGTAGCCCAGGTATTGCTTGAGCTGCTGCGGTGTGTCGCGGTTCGGGTCGACGCTGACCAGCACTACCCGCATGCGCTTGACTGTCTCTTCGGGCAGCTCGGACCTGATCTGCTTGATCTGCGCCAGGGTCGTGGGGCAGATGTCCGGGCAGAAGGTGTAGCCGAAGAACATCAGCGTCCATTGGTCTTTCAAGCCATCAAGGGGCACGGCCGCGCCGTTCTGGTCGGTCATGCTCAGGGCCGGCAATTGGCGGCTTTTGGGGAGCAGGACAATACCGGCGTCGTTGAGCGCCGCCTGATCCTGTGAGCTGCGGCCGGGCAGCACCTGACTGAGAATCACACCCAGAATCAGGGCGACGATGGCGGCAGCAATGAAAACGCTTTTCTGAGTACGGGTCATGGTGTCAGTGCGAGTAGTGATCGGCGTGCGGCCGGGGATGATGGCCTATATTGCGCGCCGAGCCTAGGTCTAGGGCGTGGTGACATCGAACAGCGTATAGGCCAGCGTCAGGTGTTTTACATCGTCGGGCATGTCCCGGTCGATGATGAAGCGTACCGGCATCTCGATGCGCTCGCCCGGCTGCAATGTCTGTTGCGTGAAGCAGAAACATTCGGTCTTGTGAAACCACGCAGCCGCTTTTCCGGGTGAAATACCCGGGACGGCCTGGGCTTTCATCGGTCTGTCGGTCGGGTTCTGCGCGATGAAGATCATCTCGTTGACCGTGCCGGGATGGACCTGCATCTGGCTGGCCTGTGGATAAAACGCCCAGGTCATCCCGGCAACGTTGCTGGCGGTGAACTGCACTTCGACCTGGCGCGAAGCGTCCTCACCCGGTAGGGCATTGTCATGTCCGGTCAGCACGCCATAGAGCGACGGCCATGCCAATCCACCTATCAGCATGATCACTATTAAGCACGTCAAACGCAGGACGAGCCGTTTGGACAAAAGAGGCTGGCTCATGCGTGGCTCACTTTTTTATGTCGGACAGCGTGTCGAAAGAGCTGCGGGCGACTTCAGAGTAGCCTGCTTATTCAAAACGCGAGCTGCAGCGCGCCCGCATGGCCGGGCACGGCAGCGGTATATAGCCAATGTATCTAAATGTGAGTCACATATAGCAAAACCGTCTTAGGCGTTTAGTTAAGCAAGCTAACGTATGACTTTCCATCAACCAACCACGGGGCCTGACGCCTCCAGGAGTCCCAGCAGCCATGAACACCGCCGCATTGCGCGAGCAGATACAACTAGCCCATCAACATGAGGCCCGGACCGGCCACTTGCTGCAACAGTTGGCACAAAAGCTCCCACATCTCCATCCTGCCATCCACCTGCCGGAAGTCGATGCGAAAGATGTTCTGGCGCGCTTCGTCACGGCCTACATCGATCTGGTACCCGATCTGCTGGACGCAGCTCATGAGGTCGCGCTGGAAGCCGGGATCGAAGGTCAGATAAAGCCGGTGCTGAAAATCGCCGAGCATTTTTTCGCGGCCCCACCTTCCATCATGGATGGGCATGAAGGCCTGGAAAGCCTGCTGGACGAGGCTTATCTGGCCCACCGGTTGGTCGAGGAAGTGAATGACCTGTACATCAAGCATTTCGGTCAGCCGCTGATACCGTCAAATACCACGGTTGCCAGCGTGATTGCCCACCAGTTGATCGGCGAGCAGTTTGCCAACCAGCTGGACGAAGCGGTTCACCATGCCGTCGACGAGTTGCTTGATGAAGAGAGTTTCGCGCTGGACTCGGTCGAGGCCTACCGCGAGAAGCTGATCAGCCCTGAAACAGGAGCGGCCTGGCAGCGCTGGCCAAGCCTGTCACGGCAATTGGGCGTCGGCCTGGAGCTGGAGCGCTCCGCGGTCTGATTCAGAGGCCCGAATCACTGTCTTCGCCGGCAATGGAAGGAGCCGGATATCGCTCCGCTGCTACGCGAAGACCCATCCGGCTCTCATGTTTCCAGGGCTGTGATAACAGGGTGGCGACTATCAGGCTGCGCCCGAGCCGATCCCCGTTGTGGTGTAGATCCGCCCTTCAAGACGACGCTTCAAGCCCCGCGGTTCGATAAGCAACCGGGTGCCATGAGCGGCATTGGAACGACCCCATTCTTCCAGCAGTTCCAGACACGAGTGGTCGATGTAGGACAGATTGCCCAACGGCACATGCACCGTGCTGCCCTGTGGGATAGTGCCCAGTGCCTGAGTCAGCGCCGGTACCTTGAGGAAGGTTGCGGCACCGACCAGACGCAGCTCGAATTCCTTCTCGCCCGCCAGTTCGACCACATTGATCTTCAGACGCGAAGCCTTGAACGCCAGCTTCACCAGGGTCAGGCCGAAACCGACCAGTACACCGGTCAGCAGGTCGGTGAAGATGATCGCCACGGCAGTCGCCGCATACGTGAACATCGGCATCCGGCCATAGCGGCCCAGACCACGAAATGCCTTCAGGTCGACCAGCTTCAGACCGGTGTAGACCAGCACGCCGGCCAGACTCGCGACCGGAATGCTTTGCAGCACGCTCGACAGCAGCAATACGAACGCCAGCAGCCACAGGCCGTGGAAGATCGTCGAGAAGCGCGTGGTAGCACCGGCCTGGACGTTGGCCGAACTGCGTACGATAACGCCGGTCATCGGCAATGCACCGAGCACGCCGCAGAGCATATTGCCCACACCTTGAGCGCTGAGCTCCTTGTCGAAGTCCGAACGCTGGCCACTGTGCATGCGGTCGACCGCCGAGGCAGAAAGCAGCGTCTCGGCACTGGCGATGAACGCTACGACGATAGCGGCCACCAGAATGGCAGGGTCGGCCAGGTTCATCAGGTCAGCCGGGCGAAGCCAGTCGATGGCGTCGGCCAGGTTGTCAGGCACTTCGACACGCTTGACCTGCAAGGCCATGAACAGACTGATACCGGTTGCGATACCCACGCCCAGCAGTGCGCCGGGTACGAAGCGCAAAGACTGCGGACGGAGTTTTTCCCAGCCCCACATGATCAGCATGGTGCCCAGACCGAGCATACCGGCCTGCATGCCGGTGCCTGGCCCGAAGGCCTGGATCAGTGTGGACGGGAAGGCGATCAGATTGTCCAGCCCGGAGGGTTTGGGACCGCTGTCGAACATCACGTGTGCCTGTGACAGTACGATCAACACGCCGATACCGGCGAGCATGCCATAGACCACCGCAGGTGCCGTGACCCGGAACCAGCAACCAAGCTTGAATCGACCCGCCAGCAGCTGAAGCAATCCGGCGAGTACCAGGATAGGACCCAGCATGGCCATGCCGTGCTCGCGTACCACTTCAAAAACCAGTACTGCCAGACCGGCTGCGGGACCGCTGACCTGCAACGGCGAACCGGCTATCCAGCCGACTATCAGCCCGCCCACGATGCCGGTGATCAGACCCTTGGCCGGAGGCATGCCGGATGCAATGGCGATCCCCATGCACAGCGGCAGGGCGACCAGGAACACGACCACGGAAGCGAGCAGCTCCCGTGGTAAAGCGGTTTTCAATGCTGTAATACCCATGACGCTTCTCCGGGATTCTTCAGACGAGGCAAGACGGGCGACGCGCATCCTGCGCAGCCGCCATCAGCTGATAAAGAAGGGCTTGCCGTCAGTCGGACTGGTGATCAGTCGGCTGAAAAGCGTGCTTTCGGTGAAGCCATCGGCGTCGGTCCCGTACCGTCGAGCGGTATGAAACGATCGAGCTCGGCGTCATAAGCCAGGATCTCGCTGGTTTCGATGCTGTAGACCCAGCCATGAATGAACAATTGGCCGCTGGCCATTTTCGCTGCGACCGAAGGGTGGGTGCGCAGGTGTTGCAACTGGGAAATCACGTTTTCCTGAGTCAGGACCTGCATGGTTTCCAGTTCGCCGCTGCAGCTGCAGTTCTGCTCGACCACCGTGCGGGCAACCTCGGCATGGCGCAACCAGGCTTTTACCGTAGGCATCTTGTCCAGGCTGTCGGGGTTGAGCACTGCGCGCATGGCGCCGCAGTCAGAGTGTCCGCAAACGATGATGTGCTGCACGCCCAGTGCAACCACTGCGTATTCCAGAGCGGTGGACACGCCGCCGTTCATCTGGCCATACGGCGGTACGACGTTGCCGACGTTACGCGTGACGAACAGGTCGCCTGGCGAACTTTGGGTAATCAATTCGGGCACGATGCGCGAGTCGGCGCAGGTGATGAACATGGCCCGTGGAGATTGGGCGGTCGCCAGCTTCTTGAACAGTTCTTCCTGCTGGGGGAAGACCTCTTTACGGAAATGTACAAAGCCATCGACGATATGTTTCAACGCTACGTCGGCGCTGTCTGAATGGCTTGATGTGCTGGACGACGTAGCCGAATGCTGTTTACCGATGTCTGTCATGTCTTCACCCTCTCTGACGAATTGATGTGGATTCTTCATGCCTGTTTGACCAGAGCCGGATGTGATCCCTCTCTAAAAGGCATCACGAACAAATCCCTTGAGCGCTATCGCTGATGACACTCCGAGTAACAGACTAATCGCCGAAGCTTAAACGAAACTGAATGCGATGGCTCTGGGACGCGGGTTTGCACGATAGTACCAAGTTCGTCACAGCAGCGACATTTGCCCTCCCGGCGGACAAAACGCATCGCAATCGAGTGCAAATCCACCCCGTTTGTTCAATCCGAGGCGTTTGATCGCCAGGGCATAGCGTTGAGCCAGCAGGTCGGCAAACGGTCCTTCGCCACGCATTCGAGAACCAAACGTGCTGTCGTACACGGCTCCGCCGCGACTTTGACGAATCAGACTCATGACATGCTCGGCGCGTTGCGGGTAATGCGTCTTCAGCCACCCGTCGAACAGCGGCGCGACTTCCAGCGGCAGGCGCAGCATCACGTAGCTGGCGCTCAGGGCGCCCGCAGCCTTCGCTTCGCTCAGCAGTGCCTCCAGCTCGCTGTCGTTGATCATCGGGATCATTGGCGCACACAGCACACCGACCGGGACCCCCGCCTGACGCAGTACCCGAATGGCCCGCAGGCGGGCCTTGGGCGCTGCGGCCCTGGGTTCGAGGATGCATTTGAGCTCGTCATCCAGTGTGGTCAGGCTGATGAACACCGACACCAGCCGCAGTCTGGCCATCTCTGCCAGCAGATCCAGATCGCGCAGGATCAGCGAGCCTTTGGTAATGATGCTGACCGGATGCCGATAGCGCAGTAACACCTCAAGCGTCGCCCGGGTGATGCGGTACTCACGCTCGATCGGCTGGTAGGGGTCGGTGTTGGCCCCGAGGGTAATGGGCGCGCAGCGGTAGCCGGGTTTGGACAGCTGTTGCTCGAGCAGCGCCGCGGCGTTGGTCTTGGCGATCAGCCTGGTCTCGAAGTCCAGGCCGGGCGACATGTCCCAGTAGGCGTGGCTGGGTCTGGCGAAACAATAGATGCAGCCGTGCTCGCAGCCCCGGTAGGGATTGATCGACCTGTCAAAGGGGATATCCGGCGAGCTGTTGCGGGTAATGATGCTTTTGGCTGTTTCGCTGGTGACCTGGGTGCCTTGCGTGAGCGGCACTTCCTGATACCAGCCATCATCTTCGGCCACCGACTGACTGGGTGCGAAGCGGTTATGCGGATTGCTGGCAGTACCTCGGCCACGAACCGGATAGGGGCTGGACATCGGGCATTACTCATATACTGTTCATGCATACAGTACAGTATAAAGCCTGGATGAATCACCATGGCCGGCCTGCAAAACACCGCCCGCCTGACGGGCGGTGCCTTGGGCAGGCAGGGCGCCGATCAGGCATCGCCCTCGTGGGTCAGTTCCAGCACGCGGTCAACCAGCTTGTTGATGCCCGAGGCCGCCTCGCTGATGCTCTTGGCGACCATGTAGGCAGGTGTGCTGACCAGTTTTCGGGCTTCGTCCTCGACGATATCATCGACGGCGCATTCCGCATGGCTGCCGCCCATTTTGGTGATGGCCGCAGCGGTTTCAGGGTCGTTGCCGATGGTGCAGGTAACGCCGGGGCCATAGATCTTGGCCGCGAGTGCCGGGGTGATGCAGATCAGCCCGACCGGTTTGCCGGCTTCGGCAAACGCCTCGGCGAGCTCCAGCAGTCCGGCTTCGACCTGGCAGGCCGGGCCTTGCAGGGCAAGGTCGGAAAGATTCTTTGCCGAGCCAAAACCGCCCGGGATGATCAGGGCGTCAAAGTCTTCGGCATTTGCTTCGCGGATGTCCTTCACTTCGCCGCGTGCAATGCGCGCAGACTCGACCAGCACATTGCGCGACTCGGGCATTTCCTCACCGGTCAGGTGATTGACCACATGATGCTGAGTGATGTCGGGCGCAAAGCACTGAACCTGCGCACCGCGCTGATCCAGACGCAGCAGGGTGAGGACGCTTTCGTGAATCTCGGCACCGTCGTAGACGCCACAGCCGGAGAGGATTACAGCCACTTTTTTCTGCATCGATTTCGGCTCCTTTTGCTCGATCAACCTGAGGCTTGTTTTAATTTGTCTGTTCAGTTGATCGCTTAACGGGCCGAGTGTTCAGTTCAGGCATTGCTGGTTGTGCAAAGGTGCATGGGGAGGGCGGTGGTCGCGCTGTCGCCGAGCGAGGCCTGTCAGCCTGCGCTCGGGAGGGGGACTGAGCGTTTATTCGTCGGATTTTTTCGTCAGGTCGACGGGCACGGTGATCGGCTCCTCCAGGTCGGAGGCCGCTGCCGATGCGCAGAAGCGGCTCCTTTCTTCACGCTCTTCACGGGCGATACGGGCGTTCTTGATGCGTCGGCGTATCCACAGGGCCAGCCCCAGCAGTATCAGTGCGCCCAGCACCCAGAGTTCATATTTCTTGACGTTGCCCAGCAAGCCTTCGAGCACCGCGCCGAAATGGTAGGCAGCTGAACCCAGCGCTGCGGCCCAGACAGCCGCGCCGATACCGTTCAGCAGGAGATAACGCCCGGGGGGATAGCCCGACAGGCCGATGGCCACAGGCATGACCGTTCGCAGGCCGTACACGAAGCGGAAGCCCAACACCCAGATGTCCGGGTGCTTGCGGACCAGCCGCAGCGCCTTGTCGCCCATGAGTTGCCAGCGAGGTTTGCGCGCCAGGAGCTTGCGGCCATGCTTGCGCCCCATGAAATACCACAACTGGTCACCCGCATAACTGCCAAAAAAGGCTACGAGGATGACGATGTTGAGGTCCATGTATCCGCGAAACGCCAGAAATCCGGCAAGAACCAGAATGGTCTCGCCTTCAAAAAAGGTGCCGAGGAACAGGGCGAAGTAGCCGAATTCGTTCAAGAAATTCTGGAGCATTGTCTGGATGCTGGCGAAATGAACGCGCAGCCTAACGCGCCCAAGGCAATCATGAAAGTGTCCATATGTGTCTCGACGTTAAAGATTCTTGCAACCACAATGGTCCTATCCCTTCAAAGGCCGCGACCGCGACGTGCAGTCGCAGGTCGAACCATGACTGTCACACATTGGTCATAATGGCGGCTTATAACTGTCGCGCTTGCCCGCGTAAGCGGGCTCAGGAGTCTCGCCGTGAGCTTTACCCCCGCTAACCGCCTGTTTCCTCTCACTCGTCTGCGCCGTAATCGCCGCGACGACTTTTCCCGTCGGCTGGTGCGTGAAAACGTTGTCACTGTCGACGATCTGATTCTTCCGGTATTTGTACTCGATGGTGAAAACCGTCGTGAATCCATCGCCTCGATGCCTGGCGTCGAGCGCTTGAGCGTGGATCTGTTGCTCAAGGAAGCCGAGCACTGGGTCGCGCTGGGTATCCCTGCGCTGGCGCTGTTCCCGGTGACACCGCTGGAAAAGAAATCCCTCGACGGCGCCGAAGCCTGGAACCCGGACGGCATCGCCCAGCGCGCGACCCGCGCCCTGCGTGACCGTTTCCCGGAGCTGGGCGTCATCACTGATGTGGCGCTGGACCCGTTCACCACGCATGGTCAGGACGGCATCCTCGACGAAGAGGGCTATGTTCAGAACGACATCACTGTCGACGCGCTGGTGAAGCAGGCGCTGTCGCACGCCGATGCCGGTGCTCAGGTGATCGCTCCGTCGGACATGATGGACGGTCGTATTCAGGCCATCCGCGAGTCTCTGGAGCTGGCCGGGCATGTCAATGTCAGGATCATGGCCTATTCGGCCAAGTACGCCAGTGCCTACTACGGCCCGTTCCGTGATGCGGTGGGTTCCTCCCTGAATCTGGGCAAGGCCAACAAGGCCTCCTATCAGATGGACCCGGCCAACAGCAACGAGGCCCTGCACGAAGTGGCGGCCGACCTTGCCGAAGGCGCCGACATGGTCATGGTCAAGCCAGGCATGCCTTATCTGGACATTCTGTACAGGGTCAAGGATGAGTTCAAAGTGCCGACCTTTGTTTATCAGGTCAGCGGTGAATACGCGATGCACATGGCCGCAATCCAGAACGGTTGGCTGAGTGAAGGGGTGATTCTCGAATCCCTCACTGCCTTCAAACGCGCCGGCGCCGACGGCATCCTTACCTACTTTGCTGTTCGCGCCGCTCAACTGTTGAAGGGGCAATAGCCTCACAGGAACATTCATGAATACCGAAGCACTCATCGAAGCCGCTGTTCAAGTCGATGTCCCGGAGGCAACGCCCGTGGTCGAACCTGACATCGAAGTAATCCCGGCCATCGAGGCACCCGCCGCTCTGGTGCCCGCTATCGTCGCGCCCAACCTGGACGACAGCAGCCTGTATATCCACCGTGAACTGTCGCAACTGCAGTTCAATATCCGGGTTCTGGAACAGGCGCTCGATGAGTCCTACCCGTTGCTGGAGCGGCTGAAGTTTCTGCTGATCTTCTCCAGCAACCTCGATGAGTTCTTCGAGATTCGTGTTGCAGGCCTGAAGAAGCAGATCACCTTTGCCCGTGAACAGGCGGGCGCCGACGGTCTGCAGCCGCATCAGGCGCTGGCCAGGATCAGCGAGCTGGTGCACGGTCATGTGGATCGTCAGTACGCGATCCTCAACGACATTCTGCTGCCGGAGCTGGAGAAACATCAGGTCCGCTTCATTCGTCGCCGTCACTGGACGGCCAAGCTCAAGGCCTGGGTACGACGCTACTTCCGCGACGAGATCGCGCCGATCATCACCCCGATCGGTCTCGACCCGACGCACCCGTTCCCGTTGCTGGTCAACAAGAGCCTGAACTTCATCGTCGAGCTTGAAGGTATCGATGCCTTCGGGCGCGACTCCGGTCTTGCGATCATTCCCGCGCCGCGTCTGCTGCCGCGTGTGATCAAGGTGCCGGAAGAGGTCTGCGGGCCTGGCGATAACTTCGTGTTCCTGTCGTCGATGATCCACGCCCACGCTGACGATCTGTTTCAGGGCATGAAGGTCAAGGGCTGCTACCAGTTCCGCCTGACCCGCAACGCCGACCTGGCGCTGGACTCCGAAGATGTGGAAGACCTGGCGCGCGCACTGCGTGGCGAGCTGTTCTCGCGTCGCTATGGTGATGCGGTACGTCTGGAAGTGGCGGACACCTGCCCGAAACACCTGTCGGACTACCTGCTCAAGCAGTTCAACCTGCACGAGTCCGAGCTGTATCAGGTGAATGGCCCGGTCAACCTGACGCGTCTGTTCAGCATCACCGGCCTGGATAGCCACCCAGAATTGCAATACCCGCCGTTCACGCCAGCCATTCCCAAGCTGCTGCAGAACAGCGAAAACGTTTTCAGCGTGGTCAGCAAGCAGGACATCCTGTTGCTGCACCCTTTCGAGTCGTTCACGCCGGTGGTCGACCTGCTGCGCCAGGCGGCAAAAGACCCGCACGTGCTGGCGGTACGCCAGACGCTGTATCGCAGCGGAGCGAACTCGGAAATCGTCGATGCACTGGTCGATGCCGCGCGTAACGGCAAGGAAGTCACTGCGGTGATCGAGTTGCGTGCGCGTTTCGACGAAGAGTCCAACCTGCAACTGGCCAGCCGCCTGCAGGCCGCCGGTGCGGTGGTGATCTACGGCGTGGTCGGCTTCAAGACCCACGCCAAGATGATGCTGATCCTGCGTCGCGAAGCGGGCGAGATCGTGCGTTATGCGCATCTCGGGACCGGCAACTACCACGCCGGTAACGCACGTCTGTATACCGACTACAGCTTGCTGACCTCCGATGACGCCTTGTGCGAAGACGTCGGTAAACTGTTCAGCCAGTTGATCGGCATGGGTAAGACGCTGCGCATGAAGAAGCTGCTGCACGCGCCGTTCACGCTCAAGAAAGGCATGCTCGACATGATCGCCCGCGAGACGCAATTTGCGCTCGATGGCAAACCTGCACACATCATCGCCAAGTTCAACTCGCTGACCGATCCGAAGATCATCCGGGCGTTGTACAAGGCCAGTCAGTCCGGTGTGCGCATCGATCTGGTGGTGCGCGGCATGTGCTGCCTGCGTCCGGGCATCGCCGGGGTTTCGCACAATATCCATGTGCGCTCGATCATCGGCCGCTTCCTGGAGCACACGCGGGTGTTCTACTTCCTCAACGGCGGCGACGAGCAGATGTTCCTGTCGAGTGCCGACTGGATGGAGCGCAACCTCGACAAGCGCGTCGAGACCTGCTTCCCGGTGGAAGGCAAGAAGTTGATTCTGCGTGTGAAGAAGGAGCTGGAAAGCTACCTGACCGACAACACCCACAGCTGGCTGTTGCAGTCGGACGGGCGTTACGTGCGCAGCACGCCGACCGGTAATCAGAACCCGCGAAGCGCCCAGGCGACCCTTTTGGAGCGCCTGAGCAACCCGGTCCTCAGCGTACGCTGAAGACGATGCCGACTCGGGTCAGCCACTCCGCTTCCAGCGCGAAGTCGGCCTGAGTCAGCTGATTGTTTTCCAGCCAGCCTTTCGGGAATTCGGCGTCCAGATTCGGGCCGTCGGCACGCAACGTCACACGCGGCATCTCCTGGGTGCCGCGAATGTGGTGAAACAGAATCGCAAAGCGCAACAGCACGCACAGGCGAATCAGCTTGATGCCTTCAGCGCCGAAATCGGCGAACTTGTCCTTGGGAATATTACGGCGATGACCGCGCACCAGCAGTGCGAGCATTTGCTGGTCTTCGCGTGAGAAGCCGGCCAGGTCGGAGTGCTCGATCAGGTACGCGCCGTGCTTGTGGTAGTGATAGTGGGCGATGTCCAGGCCGATCTCGTGCACCTTGGCCGCCCAGCTCAGCAGTTCGGCATAACTCTCGTGCTGCAATTCCCAGCTCTCGGCAACCTGCTCCAGCGCATGCAGCGCCTTGGCTTCGACGCGTGCAGCCTGTTCCAGATCGACGTGATAACGCTCCATCAACGAGCTGAGTGTGCGTTCACGTACGTCTTCATGATGATGGCGGCCCATCAGGTCGTACAGCACGCCTTCACGCAGGGCACCTTCGCAGTGATCCATGCGCTTGAGTTCGAGGGCGTCGAAGATGGCTTCCAGAATCGCCAGGCCTGCGGGAAAAATGGCGCGACGGTCGGGCTTGATGCCATCGAAGTCGATCTTGTCCACGTCACCCAGCTTGAACAGCTTGCGCTTGAGCCAGGCCAGCCCTTCGGCGTTGACCTCGCCAGCGCCGTAACCATTGGCCTTGAGCGCCAGACCGATAGCACGAATGGTGCCTGACGAGCCGATCGCTTCATCCCACTTGAGGCGATGCAGCGCGTGTTCAATGCTCATGATTTCCAGGCGCGCAGCGGTGTACGCCTGAGCGTAACGGGCCGGTGTCACCTTGCCGTCGCGGAAGTAGCGCTGGGTAAAACTCACGCAGCCCATCTGCAGGCTTTCCCGCAGCAGCGGCTCGAAGCGCTGGCCGATGATGAATTCGGTACTGCCGCCGCCGATGTCGGCGACCAGACGTTTGCCCGGGGTGTCGGCCAGCGTGTGGGAGACGCCCAGGTAAATGAGGCGCGCTTCCTCGCGACCGGAAATCACTTCCACCGGGTGGCCGAGAATTTCTTCGGCGCGGTGAATGAAGTCGTTGCGGTTACGCGCCTCGCGCAGGGCATTGGTGCCCACGATGCGCACCGCACCGGGCGGCAGCCCGTTGATCAACTGGGCGAAACGTTTCAGGCAGTCGAGACCGCGCTGCATGGATTCTTCGGTCAGCTGGCGCTCTTCGTCGATGCCAGCGGCCAACTGCACCTTCTCGCCCAGGCGCTCAAGAATGCGAATCTCGCCCTGATTGGCTTTTGCCACAACCATATGAAAGCTGTTGGAGCCCAGGTCGATAGCGGCGATCAGTGAAAAATTCTTGGGTGTTGAGTGCGGCATGGTCAGGAAATCCGGTTCGATAACCGGACCATCGTGCCACGATCCATGCCTGCCGCCAACGCGAAGCTGTTCAGGCACCGTAAATACCCGGTATTACTCGCGCGCGTGGCGTATGGCTATCAATGCCATGTGACGCAGAGCGTTACCAAAATGCATTGCCACGCTAAAGCGTGCGGAACGAGAGGTATCCCTAAGAACGCCATCTTGTCTATGCGCCGCGCTCAGCGTAATACACAGTCTTCGTGGGAGCCAACTGTCTTTCATCATCCCCCGATGAATGGGCATTTTATAATGCCATCGCGGATAGATTCCGCGATGGCAGGCAAAGCCCGCCCCCATTCAAACCGCATGATCACGCCATGGTGTTCCGTCGCGCACCATGGCGTTCAGGCGTATCAGCAACACCCGCATGCAGGCCACCAGGGCCACTTTCGCGCACTTGCCTTTGGCACGCAGCCTCGCATACCGCTCCTTGAAATCGGCGTTATAGCGCACCATCACCAGCGCACACATGTAGGTCGCACGGCGCAGTTTCGTCCGCCCACCGTAGATCTGCCGCTTGCCGACCTTGCTACCGCTGTCGTTGTTATACGGTGCCACACCGGCTAACGCTGCGATTTGTCCACGACTCAGGTCACCCAGCTCTGGCAGGTAGCAGAACAGGCTGGCGATTGTCACTGGGCCTACGCCCTTTACGGCATGCAGCCGCTGCAGCAGTTCTGAGTCGACCTTGCGCGCTTGTGCATCGACAAGCTGATCTACCGCTTTGATCTGCACTTTGAGGCTGGCTTCCAACGCAAGGTAAATGTCCACCACGCTGGGCAATATGGCCTGTTTGATACGGCGCCGGTTGTCGTCACGTTGTTGAAGCAGGTTGTTGCGCAAGTTCACCAGCTCAAGCAGGACTTCGCGCTCCTCGTCAGGCTTTGCGAAGCCCTTCGCCTCCAGGCTGGAGGCGAACATGGCCAGCATTTGCGCATCGATTGGATCGGTCTTGGCACGCTTGCCCATGGCCAGAGCGAACTGACGTGAGCGAACAGGGTTAATACGCTGGATCTTGAACCCTGCATTAGCCAGAAGCTTTACCGACAGTTTCTCGTAACCACCGGTGGCTTCAACAAGAACGCGCTCAACCTGATGGGCGCTGAGGTACTCGGCAATGCTGGCGAGACCTTCTTCAGTATTAGGTACACACAGCTCATCCGCTTTGGGAAACAGCGCAACCTGCAGCGTGGCCTTGGAAACATCAATACCGGCATAGGCGGACATGAGTAAAACCTCTAGGATAAAGGGTGAGAGGCGCTTTGGCCTGGCTCACGCTTGTTGTTCGAGGTCGGACTCAGTCAACTGTTCGAGCTTTGAGCCAAAGCGGGAAGAGTGGATGGCAGCTTGGCTCCCACACGTGCTCTAGGCACCGCGATTTGTCAGCTTGCCATCCACCCCTCTCACCCCAGACTTTACCTTGATCAAAGACACAAGCGAGCTTGCTCGCGAAGAGGCCGGTGCAGCCCCCGGAGATATGGTGTTTGGAGCAACGCCTTCGTGAGCAAGCTCACTCCCACCAGGATTTCTGTCCAGCCCGATACAGCATGTAGCTGTGACGCGGAGCGTCACGAAATGCATTTCCACGCGGAGCGTGAGGAACGATAAGTGCCCGCAACATGCTCCGCGCTCAGCGTAATACACAGTCTTCGTGGGAGCGAGCTTGCTCGCGAAGAGGCCGGTGCAGCCCCCGGAAATATGGCGTTTGGACCAAAGTCTTCGTGAGCAAGCTCACTCCCACCAGGATTTCTGTCCAGCCCGATACAGCATGTAGCTGTGACGCGGAGCGTCACGAAATGCATTTCCACGCGGAGCGTGAGGAACGATAAGTGCCCGCAACATGCTCCGCGCTCAGCGTAATACACAGTCTTCGTGGGAGCGAGCTTGCTCGCGAAGAGGCCGGTGCAGCCCCCGGAGACATGGTGTTTGGACCAACGCCTTCGTGAGCAAGCTCACTCCCACAAAGATTTCTGTCCAGCCAGACACTGCCGCTTCAGCCCTTTTCCAGGCTCTTCGGGGTTTGTGTATAACGCTGATCGCTTCGCGTGGACATGCTGTTCCGGACGCTCTGCGTTCAGCGTCAGGCGTGCTCCACTGTGCCGATGAAGTTCGCCAGTTCCGGGGTTTTCGGGTTGGCGAAGAGTTCTTTCGGGTCGCCCACTTCGTGCACCTTGCCCTGGTGCATGAACACCAGCTTGTCGCCCACTTCACGCGCGAAACGCATTTCGTGGGTGACCATGATCAGGGTCATGCCATCGGCTGCCAGCTGGCGCACCACGCTGAGCACTTCGTTGACCAGTTCCGGGTCCAGCGCCGAGGTGATTTCGTCGCACAGCAGTACCTTGGGCGACATCGCCAGCGCGCGGGCAATCGCCACGCGTTGCTGCTGACCACCGGACAGGCGATCCGGAAAGGCGTCGAACTTCTCGCCCAGGCCGACGCGTTCGAGCATCTTCCTCGCCAGTTTGGCGGCCTCGGCCTTCGGTACTTTCTGCACGACCTGCGGCGCCAGCATGACGTTCTCGCCCACGCTCAGGTGCGGGAACAGGTTGAACTGCTGGAACACCATGCCGACCTTCTGGCGCAGCGTGCGCAGGTCGGCGCGTGCGGCGTCCAGGTATTCACCATCGACCTCGATCACGCCATCGTTGATCGACTCCAGGCCGTTGAGCGTGCGCAACAGGGTGCTTTTGCCCGAGCCGCTGCGACCGATGATCGCCACGACCTGGCCTTCTTCGACCGATAGATCGATGCCTTTGAGCACGTGATGATCGCCATAGTATTTATGCAGGGCGGAAATTCTAAGCAGAGGCATGCAGTCTCCTTTCCAGATGGCGCGCGCACAGCGACAAGGGGTAGCACAGGATGAAGTAGCCCAGAGCAACGAAGCCATAGACCATGAAAGGTTCGAACGTAGCGTTGGCCAGCATGCTGCCGGTCTTGGTCAGTTCGGTGAAGCCGATGATCGACGTCACCGCTGTGCCTTTGACCACTTGCACGGAAAAGCCGACCGTCGGCGCGACCGCGATGCGCAACGCCTGCGGCAGAATCACATAGCGCATCTGCTCGAACGGAGTCAGCGCCAGGCTCGCGGATGCTTCCCACTGGCCCTTGGAGATCGACTCCACACAGCCGCGCCAGATCTCCGCAAGGTAAGCGCTGGTAAACAGCGTCAAGGCCAGTGCCGCCGCCGCCCAGGGCGAAATGTTCAGGCCCATCAGGGCGACACCGAAGAACACCAGAAACAGCTGCATCAACAGCGGCGTGCCCTGAAACAGTTCTATATAGAGTTTCGCGGTCACGCGCGGGCCGGATTTTTCCGAGGTGCGCATGCCCATGATCAGCAAGCCGATCAGCCCGCCGCCGATGAAGGCCACCAGCGACAAGGCCACGGTCCATTGCAGGCCGATCAGCAGATTGCGCACGATGTCCCAGAGGGTGAAATCCATCAGCGGTTCCTCGAGATGTAGCGACGTCCGATCCAGGCCAGCAGTTGCCGGATCAACAGCGCCATGGCCAGGTAGATCAGCGTGGTCACGATGTAGGTTTCGAACGAGCGGAAGTTGCGTGACTGAATGAAGTTGGCAAAGAAGCTCAGCTCTTCAGTGGCAATCTGCGAGCAGACTGCCGAGCCGAGCATGACGATGATGATCTGGCTGCTCAGTGCCGGCCAGACCTTGCCCAGCGCTGGAACCAGCACCACGTGGCGAAAGGCTTCGTACCGACTCATCGCCAGCGCAGCCGATGCTTCAAGCTGGCCCTTGGGAATCGCCTGGATACCCGCCCGCACGATTTCGGTCGAGTAGGCACCCAGGTTGATAACCATCGCCAGCACCGCTGCCTGCCATTCCGTGATCTGCACGCCCAGCGACGGCAGACCGAAGAAAATGAAGAACAGCTGGACCAGAAACGGTGTATTGCGGATCAGCTCGACATAGATGGCGAAGATCGTCGCAAAGGGCTGGATCTTCCAGGCCCTCACGACGGCACCGACAATGCCAAGGCTGACACCGAGCAAGGTGCCTATAGCGGTCAGTTCCAGCGTGAACAGAGCCCCACGCAACAGCACGTCGAGGTTCTGCAGGACCGGTGTGAAGTCGAAGTGATAAGCCATGGGTGAATCCTGTGACCGAAAAAAGCAGTGATCAGAGATCGGCGGGTAGCGGGTCCTTCAGCCATTTCTGCGACGCTTTTTCCAGCGTACCGTCAGCCTTGGCAGCGTTCAGAATCTCGTTGACCTTGCCCAGCAGTTCCGGCTGACCTTTGTTCACGCCAACGTACACCGGCGAGTCCTTGAGTTTCACTTTCATCGCCGGAATGCGCTTGGGATTGCGCTCACTGATGGCGACCATCACCACGTTGCCGCTGGCGATCAGGTCAGTCTGGCCAGCGAGATAGGCCGCGATGGTCGAGTTGTTGTCTTCAAAGCGCTTGATGGTCGCGCCCTCGGGAGCAACGTTCGACAGCTCGATATCCTCGATCGCGCCACGGGTCACGCTGATAGTCTTGCCTTTCAGGTCAGCGATGTCCTTGACCGGCGAATCAGGTGGGCCGAATACCGCCAGATAGAACGGTGCGTAGGCGCGCGAGAAGTCGATGACTTTCTCGCGATCCGGGTTCTTGCCCAGGCTGGAGATCACCAGGTCGACCTTGCCGGTGGTCAGGAACGGAATGCGGTTGGTGCTGTTGACCGGGGTCAGCTCCAGCTTGACCTTCAGCTTGTCGGCCAGCAGCTGTGCAGTATCGATGTCCAGACCGCGCGGTTTCATGTCCGGGCCGACCGAGCCGAATGGCGGGAAGTCCTGCGGAACGGCCACCTTGAGGGTGCCTCGCGTTACAACGTCGTCCAGGCCATTGGCGTGGGCGGGTGTCTGGCTCAGCATCAGACTGGCAAACAATGCAGTAAGCAGGGCGCTGTAACGCTTGGTCATATGAAGTCTCCGGGCGAAACGAAAGGTGTTGGCCTGTCTCCAGTGCACAGCGCATGCCATCCGCTCGCCACCTGCCATGAATCAAGGTTTTCAGCGCGGTTATGGTCTTACTGGTCTGACCAGTTGAGCGGCGCCGCGCCCTGCTTTGGCGCGCTTTAAAGCCTTGCCGCCCCAGTGATGGGCGTCGCTTGCCGAATGTTCGAGATGCGGATAAAAGGGATTTTTACTGGACTGACTGGCCTGAACAGTGATGCCGCACACTTCACTCGCAGTACCCGAATCAGCCCTCCGGGCCATTCGCAAATTGATCGCCGAGCAAGGGTACAAGCCCGGCGAAAGCCTGCCGTCGCAACGCGATCTGGCGGTATTGCTGGGGGTCAGTCGTGCGTCCTTGCGTGAAGCCTTGTCGTCGCTCAGCGCACTCGGAGTGGTCAGTGTCCAGCCCGGCAAAGGCGTCTTCGTGCAGTCGATTTCTGAACCAGAACAGCGCACGGGTGGTTTTTCCTGGCCTTATGAAGCTCAGGTTTCCCCGGCCGACACTTTTCAGTTGCGCTATGCACTGGAAGGCTTCGCTGCAGGCATGGCCGCCGTGACCCTGACCGCCGACGAGCGCGATGTACTGGAGGACAACGTCGAAGCCATGCGCCTGGAATTGCGGGCCGGTGACTTCGAGGCTGCGGCGCGGCTGGACTTCGAGTTTCATCGGCACATCCTGGTCGCCAGCGGCAATCAGGCGATGCTCGGGATCGTGACTGCCGGGGCCGACATCTTCCTGGAAAGCCAGAAGATGCCGTTCATCCGGGCGGCCAGGGTCATGGAAACCTGGCAGGAGCACCGCAAGATCCTTCGCGCGCTGGCCCGACATGCGTCAGGGCCTGCGCAAAAGGCCATGCAGGACCATATTCGTGGCGCGGCACTGCGCACCGGCATCGTCTTCGTTTCGCCCGCGAACTGAGCTACTGCCATAACCTCAGTCATGTTCTACGATAGCAAGACTCAATGAAGCTTCGCTTCCTGAATAGCATAAGGACCGCTATGATGAGCGTCGTTTTTAGCCTATGACCTCGGAGACTTCCATGAGTAGCGACCTTATCAAACACGTCACCGACGGCACCTTTGACGCCGAAGTACTCGAGGCTCAGGGTCCTGTGCTTGTTGACTATTGGGCTGAATGGTGTGGCCCTTGCAAAATGATTGCCCCGGTTCTGGACGAAATCGCCAGCACCTACAAAGGCAGGCTGACGGTTGCGAAGTTGAACATCGATCAAAACCCGGACACTCCTGCCAAGCATGGTGTTCGTGGTATTCCTACGCTGATGCTGTTCAAGGGCGGCAATGTGGAAGCGACCAAAGTTGGTGCGCTGTCGAAGTCGCAGCTGACTGCGTTTCTCGAAGGAAACGGTATCGACCTTCCTAAACCTGTTTGAGACGTTTCAAAGCCCCGCAAAATGCGGGGTTTTTTTCGGGTGTCGTACTAGACGCCTGGAAAATCAGGTGGTACATTCGGCCCCGCAACGGCTTCTCCGTTGCCCCCTGCTAGCCGTCGCCGACGCTCTCCTTTCGATTTAGTACGCGATCCTGTCGCCTTTTCTGCGGCGCGGCCTCATTAAGCCAAAAGCTTAATTTCCCCCTCCATACATGATTACGTCATTCCCCATATGAACCTGACTGAACTCAAGCAAAAGCCGATTACCGAATTGCTCGAAATGGCCGAACAGGCTGGCATCGAGAATATGGCCCGTTCGCGCAAGCAGGACGTCATTTTCTCCCTGCTCAAACGGCACGCCAAAAGTGGCGAGGAAATATCCGGTGATGGCGTGCTGGAGATTCTCCAGGACGGCTTCGGTTTCCTGCGCTCTGCAGATGCTTCCTACCTGGCCGGCCCGGATGACATCTATGTCTCCCCCAGCCAGATCCGCCGCTTCAACCTGCGTACCGGCGATACCATCGTTGGCAAGATCCGTCCACCCAAGGAAGGCGAGCGTTATTTCGCTCTGCTCAAGGTCGACACGATCAACTACGACCGTCCGGAAAACGCCAAGAACAAGATTCTGTTCGAAAACCTGACGCCGTTGTTCCCGACGATTCGCATGAAGATGGAAGCCGGTAACGGTTCCACCGAAGACCTGACCGGTCGTGTGATCGATCTGTGCGCACCGATCGGTAAGGGCCAGCGTGGTCTGATCGTTGCTCCGCCGAAGGCGGGCAAGACCATCATGCTGCAGAACATCGCGTCGAACATCACGCGTAACAACCCGGAAGTGCATCTGATCGTTCTGCTGATCGACGAGCGCCCGGAAGAGGTGACCGAGATGCAGCGCACCGTGCGCGGCGAAGTGGTTGCCTCGACGTTCGACGAGCCGCCAACCCGTCACGTACAGGTTGCCGAAATGGTGATCGAGAAGGCCAAGCGCCTGGTCGAGCACAAGAAAGACGTCGTCATCCTGCTCGACTCCATCACCCGTCTGGCACGTGCCTACAACACCGTCATCCCGAGCTCCGGCAAGGTATTGACCGGTGGTGTCGACGCTCACGCACTCGAGAAGCCAAAGCGTTTCTTCGGTGCTGCGCGTAACATCGAAGAAGGCGGCTCGTTGACCATCATCGCCACCGCACTGGTTGAAACCGGTTCGAAGATGGATGAAGTGATCTACGAAGAGTTCAAGGGTACCGGCAACATGGAACTGCCTCTGGATCGCAAGATCGCAGAGAAGCGCGTGTTCCCGGCCATCAACATCAACCGCTCCGGCACACGCCGTGAAGAGCTGTTGACCGCTGATGACGAGCTGCAGCGCATGTGGATCCTGCGCAAGCTGCTGCACCCGATGGACGAAGTCGCGGCTATCGAGTTTCTCATCGACAAGCTCAAGCAGACCAAGACCAACGACGAGTTCTTCCTGTCCATGAAACGCAAGTAACTGGCAGGCTGAAACAAAAAATGGTGTCCTTCGGGGCACCATTTTTTTTGCCTGCATGCCGCCGATTAGCTGCCTTGACGGGCTGGAGCAGGTACGATGTGCGTCTATTGGATAAATGGCCGGGTTAATGAAATTCAAAGATCTTAGGGATTTCGTGCAGCAGCTTGAGCAGCGCGGAGAGTTGAAACGCATTCAGATGCCGATCTCGCCTGTGCTGGAAATGACTGAAATCTGTGACCGTACCTTGCGTGCCAAGGGGCCGGCCCTGCTGTTCGAAAAACCGGTCGGTTTTGATATCCCGGTGCTGGGCAACCTGTTCGGCACGCCAGAGCGCGTCGCCATGGGCATGGGTGCCGAAGCGGTCAGTGAGCTGCGTGAAATCGGCAAGCTGCTGGCGTTCCTCAAAGAGCCTGAGCCACCCAAGGGCTTGAAGGACGCGTGGTCCAAGCTGCCGATCTTCCGCAAGGTCATCGCCATGGCGCCGAAGGTCGTCAAGGATGCGCCATGCCAGGAGGTCGTCATCGAAGGCGATGACGTCGACCTCGGCATGCTGCCTGTACAGACCTGCTGGCCGGGCGATGTCGCGCCGCTGATCACCTGGGGCCTGACGGTCACCAAAGGCCCGAACAAGGAGCGCCAGAACCTCGGCATCTATCGCCAGCAGGTCATCGGTCGCAACAAGATCATCATGCGCTGGCTCAGCCATCGCGGCGGCGCGCTGGACTTCCGCGACTGGTGCGTCAAGCATCCCGGCGAGCCTTATCCGGTGGCCGTCGCACTGGGCGCGGACCCGGCGACCATTCTCGGTGCCGTGACGCCGGTACCGGACAGTCTGTCCGAATATGCCTTTGCCGGGCTGCTGCGTGGCTCGCGCACCGAACTGATCAAGTGCCGTGGCAGCAATCTGCAAGTTCCGGCCAGCGCCGAGATCGTGCTTGAGGGTGTGATTCATCCGGGCGAGATGGCCGACGAAGGGCCTTACGGCGATCACACCGGTTATTACAACGAAGTGGACAGCTTTCCGGTGCTGACCGTCGAGCGTATCACCCACCGTATCAAGCCGATCTACCACAGCACCTACACCGGTCGTCCACCTGATGAGCCGGCGATTCTGGGCGTCGCGCTGAACGAAGTGTTCGTGCCGATTCTGCAAAAGCAGTTTCCGGAAATCGTCGATTTCTACCTGCCGCCCGAGGGTTGCTCGTACCGCATGGCGGTGGTGACCATCAAGAAACAGTATCCCGGCCATGCCAAGCGCGTGATGCTGGGTGTCTGGTCGTTCTTGCGCCAGTTCATGTACACCAAATTCGTGATCGTCACCGACGACGATATCAATGCGCGGGACTGGAACGACGTGATCTGGGCCATCACCACGCGCATGGACCCCAAGCGCGACACGGTCATGATCGACAACACGCCCATCGATTACCTCGATTTCGCCTCGCCGGTGTCCGGCCTGGGTTCGAAAATGGGGTTGGATGCCACGAACAAATGGCCAGGTGAGACCAGCCGCGAGTGGGGCAGGGCGATCGTCAAGGACGAAGCCACCACACGCCGGGTGGACGAAATCTGGACTCAGTTGGGAATAGACTGATGCGCGTAACCTTGCAGCCATCAGGTGCGGTGCTGGAAACCCTGCCGGGCGAGCGGATACTCGATGCGGCACAACGCCTGGGCTACGAGTGCCCGCAGAGCTGTCGCAATGGCAACTGCCATGTCTGCTCAGCCCTGCTGGTCGAAGGCCGGGTGATGCAGTCAGGGCAGACGCTTGATCACGGCGAAATTCATACCTGTGTAGCCGAGCCGCTGACAGAGTGCTTAGTGCTGTGGGATTGCGTGTTGGCCAAGGGCGAACTGCCGGTGCGCAGTTTTGCCTGCCAATTGAGCGAATGCGTCGAGGTGGGTGGCGATGTCTGGCGGGTCGGCCTGCGCGCCCCGGCCGGCAAGCCGCCGCGTTATCATGCCGGGCAGTACCTGATGATCGAGCGCGAGAACGGCGAGAAGTCGGCGTTTTCCATCGCATCGGCGCCGCACAGCGGTCGCGACCTGGAGCTGCACGTGCTGGCCCGTGAAGACAGTGCGCGCAGCCTGATCGAACAACTGCAACGCAACCGCATGGCGCGGGTCGAGCTGCCCTTTGGCGACACCCACCTCGCCGAGCTGCCGGACGGGCCGCTGGTGCTGATCGCGGCCGGTACGGGCATGGCGCAAATGAACAGTTTGTTGGAACACTGTCGCTCCACAGGCTTCAGTCATCCTGTGCACCTGTATTGGGGCGTGCGTCGTCCCGAGGATTTCTACCAGGTCAGCCATTGGGATGAGTGGGCGAAACTGCCGAACCTGTTCCTGCACAAGGTCGTCAGCGACCTGTGCGGTTGGGAGGGGCGTTGCGGTCTGCTGCACGAGGCGGTTTGCGAGGATATCAAGGACCTGTCGGCCGTTCACGTCTACGCCAGCGGCTCGCCTGCGATGATCTACGGAACCCTGGACGCCCTGGTTGACGCCGGAATGGATGCACATCAGATGCGCGCAGACGTATTCGCCTACGCACCGCGTCCGTAATGCCGGACTGACGGCTGCAGGAGTGGAGTGTAAATTGCTTTAACTGATTACAACCGATGGCGATGCCTGTTCGTCGCCAGGCAACTTTTAGTAGAGGCAGGCCCTTGGCCTGTGGCAACAACCGAACCACGACACCCTGATGCCGCTCAACCACGAGCGAGTCGGCGGGGCTCGGTAAAAACTGGCAGTCAGACTGTCAGGGAGGCAAATGGAGAATCCAATCAACGAGTTGGCCGCTGCAGTGCATGACGGTCTTGGCCTGACGTATCCGCCCGTTATCGATATGGGCCCACAGCTTACCCGCGAGCAACTGCTCGCATCCATGAACGCCACCATGCGTCGTCACAATGGCGGCCCGGTCTGGCTGTTCGCCTATGGTTCACTGATCTGGCGTCCCGAGTGCACCGCCGTGGAGAGCCAGCGCGCCCGAGTGCACGGTTATCACCGCGGACTTTACCTCTGGTCGCACGAACACCGTGGCACGCCGGAAGTGCCGGGGCTGGTATTCGGTCTGGACCGTGGCGGTTCATGCACCGGCTTCGCGTATCGTCTGCCGGATGAATGCCTGGAAAAATCACTGCTGGCCTTGTGGGAGCGCGAGATGCCGTACCCCTCGTATCGCCCGCACTGGCTCAATTGCCGCCTTGAAGATGGCCGGAAGGTACAGGCCCTGGGCTTTGTGCTGGAGCGGCATCTGCCCAGCTACGCAGGCAACTTGCCGGACAGCGTGCTGAGCCAGGTGCTCGCCAGCGCCAGAGGGCGCTATGGAACCACCCGCGAGTACGTCGAGCAGACCGCCAAGGCCCTGCGTAGCCACGCCATGCCAGACCTGAATCTGGAGGCGCGGCTCAAGCGCTGCAAGTCAGAGACTGCCTGATCAGCCTTTGGTGTCGCGAGATGTGCTGGCGACCTGTTTGTGCCGCAGCGTCGGCGCAAGGAACACCATCGCCAGAATGCACGCGCCGATCAACAGCACGAAGCCGCCATCCCAGCCGAAGTGGTCAACCGTGTAGCCCATCGCTGCGCTGGCCGCGACCGACCCGCCCAGATAGCCGAACAGCCCGGTAAAGCCGGCGGCCGTGCCTGCTGCCTTCTTCGGTGCCAGTTCCAGAGCCTGCAGGCCGATCAGCATCACCGGTCCGTAGATCAGGAAACCGATGGACACCAGCGCGATCATGTCGACGGTCGGATTGCCTTCAGGGTTCAGCCAGTACACCAGCGTGGCGATGGTCACCAGAAACATGAACACCATGCCGGTCAGGCCGCGATTGCCCTTGAAGATCTTGTCCGACATCCAGCCGCACAGCAGCGTGCCCGGAATGCCCGCCCACTCGTACAGAAAGTAAGCCCAGGAGGTCTTGTCGACCGTGAAGTGTTTGGCTTCTTTCAGATAGGTCGGTGCCCAGTCCAGCACGCCGTAGCGCAGCAGGTAAACGAACACGTTGGCCATGGCGATGTACCACAGGAACTTGTTGCGCAGCACGTACTTGACGAAGATCTCCCGGGCGCTGAATTCTTCCTCGTGGCTGGCATCGTAGCCTTCCGGGTAATCGTTCTTGTAGTGCTCGATCGGTGGCAGGCCGACCGATTGCGGGGTGTCACGCATGGTCGCGAAGGCGAACACCGCGACCAGCAACGCAACCGCCGCCGGCACGTAGAACGCCGCATGCCAGTCGTTGGTCCAGCCCATGCCAAGCAGGAACAGCGGGCCGATCAGGCCGCCGCCGACGTTGTGCGCCACGTTCCACACCGACACCACACCGCCGCGCTCTTTCTGCGACCACCAGTGGACCATTGTCCGCCCGCTCGGCGGCCAGCCCATGCCCTGTGCCCAGCCATTGATGAACAGCAGCACGAACATGATCGTGACACTGGACGTCGCCCACGGCGCGAAGCCGAAGATGAACATGATCCCGGCAGAGACCAGCAGGCCGAACGGCAGGAAGTAACGCGGGTTGGAGCGATCCGAAACGATGCCCATGAGGAATTTCGACAAGCCGTAGGCAATCGCAATGGCAGACATCGCCACGCCCAGCTGGCCACGCGTATAGCCTTCGTCGATCAGATACGGCATCGCCAGCGAGAAATTCTTGCGTAGCAGGTAGTAACCCGCATAGCCGATAAAGATGCCTGCGAAGATCTGCCAGCGCAGACGGCGATAGGTGCTGTCGACCTTTTCTTCGGGAAGGGGTGCCTGATGCCTGGCAGGGCGGAAAAACCCAAACATGGAAAAGCTCCTGATTATTGTTGTTTTTGCGAATGCGAATATTACATTTTCATTACAGAAAAAAGCAGTGCCTTCGGGCTGATTCTTTGTAGGAATTGCAGGCAATCAGCTGTTGTTTTACGAACATTGCGTAAATGTTTACAGGTGTTTCAAGTATTTGGGATGGGTCCTACAGGTGTATCGGAAGTCGTGTGCTGACTGATGTGTCGGCAGGTTCATACCATCGTCATCACCGCGCCCTGGAGGTGCACCACGACGATGAGCCCCTACAACAATGAGAATGACCGCGTTCATGATTACCGCAGCACTGGCCCCTCACGTCGGCGCTGCAGAGCCATTTCTGGTGCCGATATACACGCCGACACCGGTTTTTCCACCTGAGCTGGTCAAGACCCGCTATGCGGGCAAAGTCCGCGCCCAGTTGTGGATCAAGTCCGATGGGCAGGTTCGTGAAGTCCGGGCCGTCGAGAGCGGGCATCCGCAGCTCGCCGCAGCAGTGGAGGTAGCACTCCGCCAATGGCGCTATAAACCCTGGGTCGGAACAGTCGGCGCGCCGCCCATGACCACGATCACCGTGCCCGTCATTTTTGGTTCCTACGGCTATCGGCGCTTCAACACCGAAGTGACCGTGGGCCTGGGAAACATCCGCTGCGGCTACCTGAACCACGAAGTGAAATCCGCCCGCCAGGACTATCCCAAGGAACCACTGAGTAAGGTCGACGTGTTCTGGTACACCGGGCAGGCGCTGTTCGGCAGCCATGTAGCCCACCTGCGTAGCGAGCCCCAACGCCAGGTCCTGCTTGAGCAACTGGGCGCCGCGATACCGATGATGGTCAGCAATTGCCGAAGCAATCCCGATCGTCTGTACGGCGATTATCTGCCAGCGCCGATCAAGGCGTTGATCGTCGGGCTGGCCGAGCAAGCGGAGGGCAGCGAATGAGCTGCGTGCTGGGTTGCATGATGCTTACGGGGTTGCTTTCGGCGGGGGGAGCACAGGCGTTGCCGTCTTATCCTGTGCCCTTGCACATGCCTGAGCCGGGCTATCCGACATCGATGCTTCGTTCCTCCGTAAAACGCAGTGTCAGTATCAGGGTTTTCATTCAGGCCGATGGAGGCGTGCGCTTCCTCGAAGTGCTGGGCGCGCCCGATCCTAGGCTCATCAGCCTGACCCGAAGTGCTGTCGAACAGTGGGTCTTCGAACCCTGGCAGCCGTCTGCTTCTCATCCCGAGGGCGAAGCAGTTACGGTCACGTTCAATTTCACGGGGCGGCCACATACCAACCCGCCGCTGGCAGCCAATGTCGAGCTGAAGCAGGTGTTGTGCTGGCAGCTGAATACGGAAATGTTCGAGGGACGCAAATGGCGCAAGGACGTCAAGCCGGATGCGCTGATGCGGACAGAACTGTACCTGTCGAGCAGTCCGGTCATAGAGCAGTTTCTCACACCGGACGAGCGTCAGGCCCTGGTTCTTGAGCTGCTGGAAGCGACGCCGGGCATCGTCGCTCAATGCCAAAAAAATCCGATGCGCAGGTATGTTGATTATTTGCCGGAGAATGTGAGGAAGGCGTTGTAAGGGTTGAGCGGTATTGATTACGGACATCGTGAGCGCCGCGTACTTGTGGGAGTGAGCTTGCTCACGAAGGGGCCGGTACAGCCGACGGATATCTCTCGTTTCGCACGCGTCAGCGGGAGCGCCTTTCTTAAGGCTCCGCGTCACCATTCGCTCCATGAGCCACATTCAAGATTGGACGTAAAGTCTCCAGAAAAGCATGAGCGGGCATGGCAACGAAAATGTTTGTTGCCCTGTGAATACGCCTTCGCGAGCAAGCTCGCTCCCACAGTTCAGGTAATCCTCCTGCTTTTGAGTGAGTTTCAGTCTGGAGGTCTGAACCGGATATCGTCGTCAGTTACCAAATGATCCGACCTTCAGGTAGGTGGATTATTTGCCGGAGAATGTCAGATCTATCGTGTGGTGCCGGTGTCAAAGCAGTGCTGACTTGACCCGGCACCTCCAGCGAAATGATCAGTGAACAGTGCTCATATTTTGAATCGCTTCAAGCTGACTCATGTCGAGCGCTCCGTGAGCGCTGATCGTATTCGAGAAGTCGGTGATCGCGATTTCGATAGTGCCTCTCAGCACCTTGATTGCATTATCGATTTCTCGCGACGTCTCAGGCCCGAACGTTACCTCAATCACTCGGAGGGATTCGGCCTCTGTAGCGCGAGCTTCCTCGGCATTGCGTAGGGCCAACGCATGCTCGGCCTCTTCAACCTGACGCTGTGCAAGCCGGAACGCTGCCTCTATGGCTCGCTGCTGCGCAGCCTGTTCTTCCGCGAGTCGGCGAGCCGCCTCTTCCGCCTCGGCTCGCGCGCGCGCTTCTTCTTCGGCTTGGCGTTGTGCGGCTTCTTGGGCAAGGCGCTCTGCGTGTTGGCGATCAAGTTTTACTAGCCTAGTGTGCTGTTTTCGAAATAATTTGCTTTTTACCTGCGGTTTCAAGTGCTTCACGCGCCCGTTGAATTTTGTTCAAAATCTCCTCTCCCTTTGCGTTCCAAACGTATCGGGTCGGCTGAGCATTACGTAACGCCATGAACGCTGTAATGGAGCTCTCCAGCTCGCGAACCGAGGCAAAACTGCCTTCGCGAAGATACACCGTGGTGTCTCGAAAGAAGCGTTCAACCATGTTCATCCAAGAGCTGGAGGTTGGCGTGAAATGAATATGAAAGCGAGGATGTTTCGCCAGCCACGCTTTCACAGCAGCATGCTTGTGGGTCGCATAGTTATCGACGATCAGGTGAAGCTGGAGGTGTTTGGGCGTTTCTTTATTGATCTTCTTGAGAAAATCCAACCACTCTTGATGCCGGTGCTGACGCTCGATGCTGCTGATCAATTTTCCTTGGAGGTAATCCAGTGCGGCGAATAACGTGACCGTGCCATGGCGGGTGTAATCGTGCGATCTAGTCTGGATATGACCGATGCCCAAAGGTAAACCCGGCTGTGTTCGCTCCAATGCCTGAACCTGACTTTTCTCATTGCAGCACAACACCAAAGCCTTGTCCGGTGGGGCCAGATAAAGCCCGATCACATCCCAGAATTTCTCCTCAAACTGCGGATCGTTGGACAACTTGAATGTGCGCGTCAGGTGGGGCTTTAAATCATTGGCAGCCCACAGTTTATGGACGGTAGTCGAGGAAATACCCGCCGCCTTTGCCATGCTCCGACAGCTCCAGCGTGGTTCTCCGATGCGAGGACGGGTGATCTGTTCCAGGACACGGCGAACTGTCTCGGCAGGCAAAGGCGACTTGCGTCCGCGTCCCGGTTTGTCGATCAGTCCATCAAGCTGATGTGCTTGGAAACGCTGGCACCAGTCGGTGATCGTCGGGCAGGAAAAACCGGTCAATCGCGCAATGCTGTCTCGGGTTTCGCCTTCGGCAGCCAGTAGAATAATCCGTGCTCGCCGGCCTTCTCGCTGAGGAATGGTGGCAGAGCGCACCCGTCGTTTCAGCTCGGTCTTTTCTTCAGGGCTAAGTGTGATGTCCAGAGCGCTCATGGCAAGCTCTCCAAGGCAGGGATAACGTTTGAAGTGTAGACGAAATGCACAGAAAATTATTTCGCGAACAGCACACTAGCGGCGGCGATGACGCGGGCGAAGATGAACTAATATGTTCATCATCACTCGCTGCATTGGTTTATAAAATTTACTTTAGAAGGTCGGCAAGTTCGCCGATGGTTTTAGTGTTTTTTATTTCGGGGCGGCCGTTTGCGCCAGGTGCTCTGTATCAGGTTGTTTTAAAGTGCGCTTCCGTGGGGTGATGAAAGACATGGCTCAGTTGACCGCGCTGTTCGCGTTGTCGAATCTGTGGACGGCACGGAAACACTGATGGACATTGGTGAATTGCGCGCGTTTGATAGGGAAGATGATGCGAAAAAAAATAAATTCCCCATGGGTTTTTCAAAAAATTAGCTCATTTCGGGAAAAGTCCGGCTATCCGTCAATGCGCGGTAAGTTGGTCGGTAAAGCTTAGGTATTTCTGATTGAAGTTTCAGTAGAAGCTATTAAGGGTTTAATGTCTATATAAAGGTCCTGATATTTTTGAGGTTAGTAAATATAAGTGAGTAAGATGGCTTTAGATGTATCTTACCCACTGCGTTGATTTTTCCATGTTACTCTAGAAATTTGGCAAGCTCACCAATGGTGCTGGTTTTTTCGATTTCGTCTTCTAGTGTGCTATTAAGTTTGATGTGGTTTAAGGAGGCGTAAGTATAGTCGTTGTCGTTCCATTCTTTAGTATAGTTCTCTTTAAGTTTTTCAGGGATTTTAATGTCGTCCTGCCTCATGATTTCAAATGATGCGTAGGCTAGGCCTATTTTACTTATGTTCTTGTACTTTCGGGTTAGATCAGAGAATTTAGTTTCACTGCTTATTTCAGTTCTTGTTTCGGTCATAATTCTGGAGGCGGTTTTAGGATCTAGACCAGGTGTGTTTGCAATTGGAGCATAGATAGCTGTTTTAATTATATCTATATATAAGCTCTGGGACATTTCACACCTCTCTTAGCACCGAAAATGGTGCGCTTGCATAATCTCTCCAATAGAGGCAGTTGCCTACTCTCATATCTACTAGGGTCTGTTCCCGTTCCCCTGCTGACGAGTAGGATCAGGCACTCTTCGCAACCAACACCACCACCTTCCCCACAGCCCTGCGTCCCCCCAACAAATCAATCGCCTCCCCAGCCCTTTCCAGCGGATAAACCGTCGACACCAGCGGCGTCAATTTCCCTTCTTCAAACCACGCAAACAACTGCTTGAAGTTCGCCGCGTTGTCTTGCGGTTGTCGCTGCGCAAACGAGCCCCAGAACACGCCGACCACCGAAGCGCCCTTGAGCAGGGTCAGGTTGACGGGCAGGTCGGGGATGCGGCCGCTGGCGAAGCCGACGACCAGCAGGCGGCCGTTCCAGGCGATGCTGCGGATGGCCAGGTCGAAGAGGTCGCCGCCGACCGGGTCGTAGATCACGTCGGCGCCGTTGCCATGGGTGAGGCGTTTGACTTCGTCCTTGAGGCTGGTTTCGCTGTAGTTGATCAGTTCGTCGGCGCCTGCGTTTCTGGCGACTTCGAGTTTTTCTGCGCTGCTGGCGGCGGCGATGACGCGGGCGCCGAGGGCTTTGCCGATTTCCACGGCGGCCAGGCCGACGCCGCCGGATGCACCGAGTACCAGCAGGGTTTCGCCGGGTTGCAGGCGGGCGCGTTGTGTGAGGGCGTGCATGGAGGTGCCGTAGGTCATGCTGAATGCGGCCGCCGTGGTGAAGTCCATGCCCAGTGGAGTCGGCAGCACGTTGTAGTGGGGAACGGCGACCTGCTCGGCAAAGCTGCCCCAGCCGGTGAGCGCCATGACGCGGTCGCCGGGTTTCAGGTGGCTGACGTTTTCTCCGACGGCGGCTATCACGCCTGCGGCCTCACCACCCGGTGAGAACGGGAAGGGTGGTTTGAACTGGTATTTACCCTCGATGATCAAGGTGTCGGGAAAGTTGACCCCGGCGGCGTGCACGTCGAGCAGAATTTCGTTCTTTTTGATCGCAGGGCCGGGGACGTCTTCGAGTACCAGTGTGCTGGCAGGACCGAAGGCTTTGCATAACAGGGCTTTCATCGGGCTATTCCTTTTCCGGTAATGGCCGATAAAGTCAGTTAAGCGGGTTCTCGGGTCAACAAGCATGGCCCTGCCTGATAATCACACATAAGCTGTAAGCTACGTGGCAAACCGTATTAAGGAGTGGACTGTGAAAGCGTGGATTCTGATGTTGCTGGCCTTGTCATTGCCTGTCATGGCGCAAGAGGAAGCCAAGGAAGAAGGCGGCCCGCCAAAAGCGGCGTATGTCTCGCTGACGCCTCCGTTCGTGGGTAACTACGCACTCGATGGCGGCCCCAAGCTGCGTGTCTACAAGGCTGACATTGCCTTGCGTGTAACCGGTGCCGACGCCGAGGCCGCCGTGAAGCGCAATGACGCACTGATCCGCAATCAACTGGTGTCGCTGTTCACTCAGCAGACCGTCGATTCCATGAGCAGCGCCGAAGCGAAGGAAAACATTCGTCAGGAAGCCCTCAAGCAGGTTCAGCGCGTCATGAACGATGAAGAAGGCAAGCCGATTGTCGAAGACTTGCTGTTCAATAACTTCATCGTTCAATAACGGCCGTCAGCGCAATGCCAGGATCGCCGCCCATTGTTCGGCGGTCACCGGCATGACCGAGAGCCGGCTGCCTTTTTGTACCAGAGGCAGTTGCTCCAGCTGGCTTTGTTGCTTGAGATAACCCAGCCCCAGCACGTGTTTGAAGATATCCACGAACTCGACGTCGATGGCACTCCACGGATTCTTTTCCTCCGTGGCCTTGGCGTCGTGATAGTGGCTCTGGGGGTCCAGCGCGGTGGGGTCCGGATAAGCTGACCTGGCGACTTTGCCGATACCGGCGATGCCCGGTTCGGGGCAACTGGAGTGATAGAAAAAGAACTTGTCGCCCTCTGCCATGGTTCTCAGAAAATTGCGCGCCTGATAGTTGCGCACTCCGTCCCAGCGCGCTTTGCCCAGTCGTTGCAGGTCGCTGATCGAGAATTCATCAGGCTCGGACTTCATCAGCCAATAGGCCATTGTGCTCACTCCACAGACAAAAGGTTTACGGTGTTTCGAACAGTTTGATGACAAACCGACAATCGGTTCGCGCCACTATTTGCGTACTGGTTCACGTTACCGCAAAATGCCGCCCTTCAAAGTTCCACGCTGTTGCACGGCCTACACAAAACCGATGCTGACATCGTATTGATTTGCCTAAGGAGGGCAGTCAATGAAACGCAAGCCTGATTTACTCTGGATTCTGGTTATTCTGTTTGGCTTGGGTGTCGTGACAACCGGTTATGCACAGAGCTTGTGGTCCACCAAGGACGACGCTCCCGTCGAGATCACACAGCAGCAGCAAAAAGTCCCCGGCAGGCATTGAGCCCTGCCTGTACTCTGATCGTTGATGGCCTTGTTGGCTGAACGATCAGAGAGTCTGCGTCACATACCAGCCTTTATCCGATAGCGTGCCGTGCAGCGGTACATCCCAACTGGCCTGCGCCAGTCGATCCACTTTCTGACATTCATGAGCCAGCCCGAGTAACAGCGGTTTGCGCCAGGTCTTTCTGCGCGCCAGGTACGCCAGGCTGCGGTCGTAGAAACCTCCGCCCATGCCCAGTCGACCGCCTTCGTCATCGAAACCTACCAACGGCATCAGGATCAGATCGAGCGCCCAGACAGGGCGTTGCCTTGCCCGGTCGATGCGCGGCTCGGGGATGCGGAAACGGTTGGGGATGAATGTCTCGCCGGGACGCACACGCTGAAAAACCATGCGGGTGCGCGGCCAGGCATTGAGCACCGGCAGATAGGTTGCCTTGCCGCGGCGCTGTGCTTCGCGCAGCAACAGCCGCGGGTCGATCTCGCCATCCATCGGCAGGTACAGCGAAACATGTCGGGCACGCCGAAACAGCGGGTGCTGCGCCAGTTGACGGTAAATATCCCGTGCGGCTGCGCGTTGCTGGCTGCGACTCAAGGCTTTGCGTGCCTTGCGTAGCTGGCGGCGCAATTGTGGACGTGTGAGTGATTGGGCGCTGATCATGAGCAGGAGGTCATGCAGGCTGATCCGGAAAGGAGGTTGAAGCCGGAGCGGGGTCGTCGTTGCCAGACAACAGGGCTGGCAACTGACCGAATATGGACTCCCCGACGAACCGCTGTCGGTTTAGCCCTTGAACCCGAAAGTTCAAGGTGGAGATTGCAGGAGGTTTTAAGGCTTTCCGTCGAGCGGACATGCACACCAACCCCAACGTGCAACCCCCGTGGTTGTGCGTATCGGCTCAGGGACATGACCGACTGGCAAGCACTCCAGGGAGCAGCGCGAGTATACAGAAATGCCCCGCAATAATCAGCCCCGAGTTGAATCCGGTGTGCCGGGCGTGTCTGTCGCCAGCACCAGATCGACCTTGTCGAGCAGATCGCGGACCTGTTCGCGGGTCGAACCGCTGGTCTGTACGTCAGGCAGATGTTCCTTGTGCAGCAGGTCGTGAGTGATGTTCAGGGCAGCCATCACGGCGATGCGATCCGCACCGATGACTTTGCCGCTGCTGCGGATCTCACGCATCTTGCCATCCAGGTAGCGGGCGGCGCTGACCAGGTTGGTGCGCTCTTCCTGAGGGCAGATGATCGAATATTCCTTGTCCAGGATCTGAACGGTAACGCTGTTGCCATTGCTCATGAGTCTTGCTCCAGGGCTTTAAGGCGCGAAATCATTGACTCGACCTTCTGCCGGGCGATTTCGTTTTTTTCAATCAGTTGGGCACGTTCCTCGCGCCAGGTCTTTTCCTGAGCTAATAAGAGTGCGTTTTGGCCTTTAAGTTGCTCGGCATACTTCAGGAGCAGCTCCACACGTTTCATCAGCGCTTGCAGGTCGGTGTCTTCCATTGTTTTCCACTGAATACTTTCTGATGAATGGCAGGGGGAGCGATGCTTGTGCTCAAGCTCGAACCGCCGTCCGGGTGATCTTGTCGCGCGGATAGTCTAGGATACAAGGCCTTCATTCTAGACATTGCGCCGTTTGGCGACTAGCTACCCATGCCCATTCAGAATTCTCCGTACAAAGCGTTCGCCACTCTGCTCAACAGTGGCGGTCACCAGGTATCTCCTGCCGAGCTGCATGGCCTGTTGCTGGGGCGTAGTTGCGCAGCTGCCGGTTTCGACTACGAAGGCTGGTTCGCCGACGCGTCGCAACTGCTGGAAACCGAGCCGCAAGCCAATATCCGTCAGGCCCTCATCGGCCTGCAAGAGATGGTCAAGGGCGAGCTCACCGGCGACGACATGACCGTCGTGCTGTTGCTGCCGGGCGACGATGAACCGCTGACCGAGCGTGCTGCTGCGCTGGGCCAATGGTGTCAGGGATTTTTGATGGGCTTCGGTCTGAACATTGGTGACAAGCCGCTGGGCACCGAGGCCAAGGCTGTTCTGGAGGATCTGGCGGCGATTGCCCAGGTTCAGGACGCGCTGGAAGAGTCCGAAGACGGCGAAACCGACTACATGGAAGTCATGGAGTACATGCGTGTAGCGCCGCTGCTGCTGTTCACTGAATTCAACGAGCCGTCCGCGCCGCAACCCAAGCCTTCCCTGCACTGATAGCCGATCACTGCGACACCGGCCAGCGCTTGCCGCAGCGCGAGCCGGTGGACTCCATCAGGACGCCCGCTGCCCATGATTCAGATCCCGAAGTCCGAGTACGCCCGCCGCCGCAAGGCTCTGATGGCTCAGATGGAGCCGGACAGCATTGCCATCCTGCCCGCCGCTGCGGTTGCCATTCGCAATCGTGATGTCGAGCACGTCTATCGGCAGGACAGCGACTTTCAGTACCTGAGCGGCTTTCCCGAGCCCGAAGCGGTGGTGGTGCTGATCCCCGGTCGTGAATACGGTGAGTACGTATTGTTCTGCCGCGAGCGCAACCCCGAGCGCGAGCTGTGGGAAGGCCTTCGCGCGGGGCAGGAAGGCGCGATCCGCGAGTACGGTGCGGACGACGCGTTCCCCATCAATGACATCGATGAAATCCTGCCCGGCCTGATCGAAGGCCGGGATCGGGTGTATTCGGCGATGGGCAGCAATCCTGAATTCGACCGACACCTGATGGACTGGATCAACGTGATTCGCTCCAAGGCGCACCTCGGTGCCCAGCCGCCCAAGGAGTTCGTGGCGCTGGACCATCTGTTGCACGACATGCGCCTGTACAAGTCCGCCGCGGAAATCAAAGTCATGCGTTGCGCGGCGGATATTTCCGCGCGGGCCCATGTGCGGGCGATGCAGGCCTGCCGCGCGGGGTTGCATGAGTTCAGTCTGGAAGCCGAACTGGACTACGAGTTCCGCAAGGGCGGTTCGAAGATGCCTGCCTATGGCTCGATCGTCGCCTCGGGTCGCAACGGTTGCATCCTGCATTACCAGCAGAACGACGCGGTGCTCAGGGACGGTGATCTGGTGTTGATCGACGCGGGCTGCGAAATCGACTGCTATGCCAGCGACATCACCCGTACCTTCCCGGTGAACGGCAGGTTTTCCCCCGAACAGAAAGCCATCTACGAGCTGGTGCTCAAGTCCCAGCAGGCGGCCTTCGCGGCCATCGGGCCTGACAAACACTGGAACCAGGCACACGAGGCGACGGTCAAGGTGATTACCGCCGGGCTGGTCGAGCTGGGCCTGCTGCGCGGCGATGTCGGCGAGCTGATCGAAAGCGAGGCCTACAAGATGTTTTACATGCACCGTGCCGGGCACTGGCTGGGCATGGATGTGCATGACGTCGGCGAATACAAGGTCGGCGGCGAGTGGCGCGTACTGGAGGTCGGCATGACGCTGACCGTTGAACCCGGGATTTACATATCCCCCGACAACCTGGACGTCGCGAAGAAATGGCGAGGTATTGGTGTGCGAATCGAGGATGACGTGGTTGTGACCAGGCAGGGGTGTGAAATTCTGTCCGGCGGCGTGCCCAAGACCGTCGCCGAGATCGAGGCGCTGATGGCGGCTGCACAGGAACAGGTCGTATGAGCCGCTTCAATATCGCCATCGTCGGCGGCGGATTGGTCGGTGCAAGCCTTGCGCTGTCGCTGCAGGCCGGTGCCAAGGCGCGCGGCTGGAAAATCGTGCTCATCGAGCCCTTCGCGCCGGGTGAAGCCTGGCAGCCCAGCTACGATGCGCGTTCTTCGGCACTGTCGTTCGGCTCGCGACGCATCTATGAACGGCTTGGCCTCTGGCAGCAGATTTCCCGACGCGCCGAGCCGATCCTGCAAATCCAGGTGTCGGACCGGGGTCGCTTCGGCGCCACTCGCCTGTCGGCGATCGAAGAGGGCGTTCCGGCGCTTGGCTATGTAGTCGAAAACGCCTGGCTCGGTCAGGCTCTGTGGGCCGGGCTGGACCGTGATGTGGTCAGTTGGCGTGTGCCGGCCGAGGTCAAACACATGCAGCCATTGGCCGATGGTTATCGCCTGAGCCTCAGTGACGACAGCGAACTGGACTGCGACCTGGCCGTGCTGGCCGACGGTGGCCGTTCCAGTCTGCGCGAACAGTTGGGTATCGGGGTGCGGCAACGGCCTTACGACCAGCATGCGCTGATTGCCAATATCACGCCGAGCGAAGCTCACTGCGGGCAGGCGTTCGAACGTTTTACCGAAGACGGGCCGATGGCGCTGCTGCCATTGCCGGATAACCGCTGTGCGTTGGTCTGGACACGTCCGGGCAACGATACCCAGCGTCTGGCCGAGCTGGACGACCGCAGTTTTCTGGAAGAGCTGCAGGGCGTGTTTGGCTATCGCCTGGGCACGCTGCGTCAGGTAGGTGCCCGGCATGTCTACCCCTTGGCACTGATCGAAGCCGAAGAGCAGGTGCGCTCGCATCTGGTGATCCTGGGCAACGCGGCGCACAGTCTGCATCCGGTCGCCGGGCAGGGGTTCAATCTGTCCTTGCGCGACGCCGATGCACTGGCCGAGACGCTGCTGGACAGCGCCGCGCCGCCCGGTGCGCTGCCGACGCTGCAGCTCTACCGTGAGCGCCAGCGCCAGGATCAGCAATTGACCGTGGGCTTCTCCGACAAGGTGACGCGCCTGTTCGGCAGCTCCCGGTCGGCGGTTGCCACCGGGCGTAACGTCGGGTTGCTCGGCCTGGACCTGCTGCCTGCCGCCAAGCGCTGGTTTGCCCGCCAGGCAATGGGGTTGGGGACTCGATCCGATGTGTGAATCACCCACTTTAAACACAGGGCTTCGGCCGCAAGCGAGAACGGTTTGACCATGGAAACGCGCGCAGATGTGCTGATTGTCGGAGCCGGAATGGTCGGCAGTGCCCTTGCCTTGGCATTGCAGGACAGCGGCCTTGATGTGCTGGTGGTCGACGGTGGACCGCTGAGCGTCGAACCGTTTGATCAGCAGTCGAGCTTCGAGCCGCGGGTCAGCGCCTTGTCGGCGGCCAGCCAGCGAATCCTCCAGCGGCTGGGCGTGTGGGAAGGCATCGCAGCCCGGCGCATCAGCCCGTATGCGCATATGCAGGTCTGGGACGGCAGCGGCACCGGGCAGATTCACTTCTCGGCCTCCAGCGTGCATGCCGACGTGCTCGGTCACATCATCGAGAATCGTGTGGTGCAGGACGCGTTGCTCGACCGTCTGCATGCCAGCGACATCGGCCTGCTGGCCAATGCGCGGCTTGAACAGATGCGTCACTCCGGCGATGACTGGTTGCTGACCCTGGCTGATGGCCGTCAGCTGCGCGCACCGCTGGTGGTGGCTGCCGACGGTGCCAATTCCGCCGTGCGCCGCCTGACTGAAACGCCGACGCGTGAATGGGATTACCTGCATCACGCGATCGTCACCAGTGTGCGCACTGCCGATCCCCACAGGAAAACCGCCTGGCAGCGTTTCACCGATGACGGGCCGCTGGCCTTTCTGCCACTGGAGCGTGAGGGCGAGCACTGGTGTTCCATCGTCTGGTCAGTCACACCTGCCGAAGCCGAGCGCCTGATGGTGCTGGAAGATGACCTGTTCTGCCGCGAACTGGAGCAGGCATTCGAAGGACGACTGGGCCAGGTGCTGTCTGCCGATAGCCGCCTGTGTGTGCCGCTGCGTCAGCGTCACGCCAAGCGGTACGTTGCCGGAGGATTGGCACTGATTGGTGATGCGGCCCACACCATTCACCCGCTGGCCGGGCAGGGCGTGAACCTCGGTTTTCTCGACGCCGCAGTGCTGGCGGAGGTCCTGACCCATGCCGCAAGGCGCGGCGAGCGCTGGTCTGACCTGCGTGTGCTGGGCCGCTACGAGCGCCGCCGCATGCCGCACAACCTTGCACTGATGGCCGCGATGGAAGGCTTCGAACGCCTGTTCCAGGCCGACCCGCTGCCCTTGCGCTGGTTGCGCAACACCGGCCTGAAAATGGTCAACCGCATGCCCGAAGCCAAGGCGCTGTTCGTCCGCGAGGCACTGGGTTTGTCGGGGGATCTGCCTGAACTGGCGCGGATCGAAGCACGCTAGAAACCAAAACATACCTACGCGGAGCCCAGGCGCGACGGTGTTCTTGAGAGCACTATCGTTCCTCACGCTCCAGCGTCGCGTGACGCTCTACGTAACATAATCAGTAGAGGACGCAGAGCGTCCAGAACGGCATACCCACGCGGAGCATGGGTACGATGGTGTTCTTCAGGGCGCGTTACGCTCGCGATCCCTCCGACACCTATCGTTCCTCACGCTCCAGCGTGGGAATGCCTGTCGTGACGCTCTGCGTAACATAATCAGTAGAGGACGCAGAGCGTCCAGAACGGCATACCCACGCGGAGCATGGGTACGATGGTGTTCTTCAGGGCGCGTTACGCTCGCGATCCCCCGGACACCTATCGTTCCTCACGCTCTGGTGTGACCCCCGAAGGTTGGATGCAACCTTTGGAGGCGTCATGGGTAAATATACAGAGCAGGCAAAACTCGCAGCCGTGAAAGAGTATTGTGCCGGCAAGGCAGGTTTGAGGGATGTTGCGCGTCGCCACGATGTGGACTTTTCCTGCCTTCGTCAGTGGGTCGCGGCTTATCAGATCCACGGCCCAGCCGCTCTTAAAGAGAAAAGGCGGCAGCGTTACAGTGACGAATTCAAGCTAGCTGTTTTGAAGCGCATGCATGATGAGCGATTATCACTGCGCCAGACAGCGGCCTTGTTCGATATCCGTCAGTTCGGCATCATCAATCTATGGCAGCGCCTTTTTGACGAAGGTGCTCTTAACGCATCCTCAAAGCCCCCTAAGAAAGTTGGACGCCCAAGAAAGATGACGACGCCCCTTCCCCCTGTGAACTCCGCTCCGATCAACGATGAATCGCGCTCGCGTGACGAGTTGCTTGCCGAGGTGAAGCAACTGCGGATGGAGGTCGATTATCTAAAAAAGCTCGATGCCTTGGTTCAGAAGAAGCAACGAATAGCGCAGCAGAAAAAGCGCAAATCGTGATGGAACTGAGGCCTTTACATTCTCTGGACGGCCTGCTGAAGTTTGCCGGTCTGGCACGCAGCACTTTTTACTATCAACAAAAGGTACTGCTGGTAGATGACAAATACGCCGGGCTGAAAGACCTGATTCAGGCAACTTTCTACGAGCACAAGGGCCGGTATGGCTATCGTCGCATCACGGCAGCTTTGCGCAGGGCGGGCCATCTTGTGAACCACAAGACGGTGCAGAAACTAATGGGGCAGCTAGGCCTGAAGAGCCTGATACGCGTGAAGAAATACCGTTCCTACAAAGGCGAAACAGGCAAGGCCGCGCCTAACCTGCTAAAGCGTGATTTCAAAGCGCAATACCTTAACCAGAAATGGGCCACCGACGTGACCGAATTCAAAGTAGGAGGCCAGAAACTTTATCTGTCGCCGATCATGGATCTGTACAGCGGCGAAATCATTTCCTATGCGATTGCCAGGCGCCCGCTGTACTCCATGGTCGACGAAATGCTTGAAGGAGCATTTAAGCGGCTTGGACCGCATGAAAAGCCGATTTTGCATTCCGACCAGGGCTGGCAATATCGGATGCCTATTTACCAGCGACTGCTCAATGAGAATTCGATCGCAGCCAGCATGTCGCGCAAGGGTAACTGCTACGACAACGCGGCTATTGAGAGCTTTTTTAGCACGCTGAAATCCGAATTTTTCTACCTGAACAAATTTAACGATCTGGATGAGCTTCAAGCGGGTATCGAAGAGTACATTGAGTATTACAATCACTCACGCATAAAACTGAAGCTTAACGGCCTGAGTCCTGTGGAATACAGAATGCAGGCCGCCAAGGCAGCGTAGGTGGATAATTGTCCAACCTTCGGGGGTCACACCACTCCAGTGTGGGAATGCCTGTCGTGACGCTCTGCGTCACATAATCAGGAGAGGACGCAGAGCGTCCAGAACGGCATACCCACGCGGAGCATGGGTACGATGGTGTTCTTCAGGGCGCGTTACGCCCGCGATCCCCCAGACACCTATCGTTCCTCACGCTCCAGCGTGGGAATGCCTGTCGTGACGCTCTGCGTCACATAATCAGGAGAGGACGCAGAGCGTCCAGAACGGCATACCCACGCGGAGCATGGGTACGATGGTGTTCTTCAGGGCGCGTTACGCTCGCGATCCCCCGGACACCTATCGTTCCTCACGCTCCAGCGTGGGAATGCCCTTCGTGACGCTCCGCGTCATGGATGTGCGCTGCGCCGCTTGATCAAGAGTGGACGCTGAGCATGGGCACGATGGTGTGTCCTCCATCAGCGCTCAACGCACCACGCTGCTGCGGTACTGTTCCGGTGTCAGCCCGGTCCAGCGTTTGAAGGCGCGGCTCAGGCAGTCGGTGTCGGAAAAACCCAGCAGGTAGGCGATTTCGCTCAGCGAGCTTTGTTGATCGTTCATGTGCAGCAGCGCCAGGTTCTGGCGGCATTGGTTGAGCAGCAGGTCATAGCAGCAGCCCTCGTCCGCCAGATGACGCTGCAGGCTGCGCGTGCTCAGGTGCAGGGCTTCGGCGATGCTGTGGGCGGTGGGCTCGCCGTCCGGCAGCAGGGTTTCGATGGCCGAGCGTACGCGCTGCTCCCAGATCAGGGACGGTAACGGATCCCCTTGGGATTCCTGGCCGTTCAGCTGTACCGGGCCGTCATCCAGGTGGCTGTCGAATTGATCACCGTCAAACTCCAGCAAGTTCTCCTGCGCCGCAAACATGACCGGTGAGCGAAACAGGTCGTGCCAGGGCCGCGGGTCGTCGGGTGCCGGACGCTGCAGGTGCACGGCAAGCGGCGCGTAGCCCCGGCCGAGCCGATTGCGGCAGGTGCGCACGTAAATGGCGGCAAATGCATCCAGCAGCTCATGCACCGGTGACTGACAGGAGGGCGGCGTGCCGAAGCGAAATTCATAACGCTCGCCGACTGTCCTGAAGTCCAGCTCCAGAGAGTCCTCGGCCATCGAGCGGTAACGTACGATGCGCTCGAAAACTTCGCGTAGCGAACCGCTGGCGACCAGCGTGTAGCCCAGCGCATGAAACGCTGTCGGGCTGACAAAGCGTGAAACACGCAAACCCAGCGCCGGATCAAGGCTGGCTTGCACTGCCCGTTGCCAAAGCGCAGCGGTGACATCCGGCGAGAATTGCGCACCGGGTTCACTGAGCAAATTCAGGTCTATGCCCGCGCTCTGGCACAACGCATCGCTGTCCATACCCAGGGCAGTAAGCTGCTTGCGCAGCGCGGGGGTCCAGCTGGCGAGACTGCTTGGCTCGGGCATGCGCACGCCTCTTCCTGACATGAGGTGACTTCAGCGTCGGGCCCATGCCGATAAGGTCTCACCGGGCAACTCCCTTGCCTGACGCCGCCTTCAAGAATGAAAGCATTTGTGACAGTTGTGCAAGTGTCATGACGCGTTTCTTGCCGTCATGCAGAAAATATCTGTGCTGTAACCACTGAGTGATGCCCAATAGGCGCAAACGAGCTGCGTGCAGACGCTGATTGCACAGTCGTCGTATGACGCGAAAATGTATCTCCCACTCTCAATGCTTCCCTGACCCATTGCTGAAGCAGGTCATAGCGTTTCTGTCATTTGACACCGGAATGGCAAATGACTATAAGTTCACTATGTTGTACGACAACATAAGACTCGAAAAAAATTACAACCACAAAAATAATTCAAAGAGTAACAACCTCATGACCAGTCTGAATTCTCAGGCCATAAAAGCATGCTTCTCGCACGGAAAATCTGTTTTTACACATGATCGTCGGCAGAAAGCGCCTAAAAGTCTTCTGAAGAAAACGTAATCTGAAGTTACACAAAACCAGCCGCCTCACGGCCTTGGCCGCGGGACGCTCATCGCCAATCTAAAAATAAACAGGGTGAAGAGATGAAGATAAAAGGCATTCGTTGGTGGATGGTGGGGCTGGTCACGGCCGGCCTGGTGGTCAACTACCTGGCACGCAACACACTGTCCGTCGCAGCTCCGACGCTCATGAGCGAGCTGAGCATTTCCACCGAGCAGTACGCGCACATCGTGGTCGCCTGGCAACTGTGCTACGCCATCATGCAACCTGTGGCGGGCTACATCATTGATGCGATCGGCACCAAGATGGGCTTTGCGATTTTCGCCATCGCCTGGTCTGCCGCCTGCGCTGCTGCCGCCTTCGCAACCGGCTGGCAGAGTCTGGCGATCTTCCGCGGCATGCTCGGCCTGACCGAAGCCGCGGGGCTTCCGGCCGGCGTCAAGGCGACCACTGAATGGTTTCCGGCCAAGGAGCGCTCGGTCGCCATCGGCTGGTTCAACATCGGTTCGTCGTTCGGCGCATTGCTTGCGCCGCCGCTGGTGGTCTGGGCCATTCTGCAGAGTGGCTGGGAGCTGGCGTTTCTGATTGTCGGCGGTCTGGGCATTGTGTGGAGCGGCCTGTGGCTGCTGCTGTACAAACACCCGCGCGATCAGAAGCGTCTGGGCGATGCCGAACGTGACTACATCCTCAGCGGCCAGGAAGCGCGTCTGAAGGACGCACCTGCCCAGAAAGGCAGCTGGAAGCGACTGTTCAAAAACCGTAATTTCTACGCGATTGCCTCGGCGCGAATCCTCTCCGAGCCTGCCTGGCAGACCTTCAATGCGTGGATTCCGCTGTACCTGATGACCGAGCGTCACATGAACATCAAGGAAGTCGCGATGTTCGCCTGGCTGCCGTTTCTGGCGGCTGACATCGGCTGCGTACTGGGCGGCTACCTGAGCCCGTTGTTCCACAAGTACTGCAAGGTGTCGCTGTTCACCTCGCGCAAGATGGTCATGCTGTTCGGCTGCTCCTGCATGATCGGGCCAGCGTGCATCGGGCTGGTCGACAGTCCCTACACCGCCATTGCCTTGTTGTGCATCGGTGGTTTTGCTCACCAGACCCTGTCGGGCGCGCTGTATTCGATCACCTCGGATTCATTCGGCAAAAACGAGGTGGCCACGGCGACCGGGATGGGCGGAATGTTCGGCTTTTTCGGGGCGGCGGCATTCACTATGGTGTTCGGCGTGCTGGTCACCAAAATCGGCTACAGCCCGCTGTTCGTGGTGCTGGCGATTTTCGACATCGTCGCTGCGATTGTGGTGTGGAACGTTGCCCGTGAAGTCCCGCAGCATGACGAGACAGTGCCGTTGACTGCGGGCGAGCAGGGTCCGCGTACTGTGCCTGCAACCTGAGGCCGTCGTAATCCTGTAACGAAGTGCGGATAATCTTTGCCCTGAAAGTGATTTTTATTAGAGGCCGTTCCTCGAAGGCAGGGAGTGGCCTCTTTTTTTGTCTGTCAGCCGATATTCGTTTTGGGAATTAATAAATAGCTTCTTATTCCTTAGCGAATATAACTTCCATCCCTATACTCGTCTCATGAACGCATACATGCAGGAGGCGAATCCATGCATAACGAGTCGATCCGGTATCTGATCGTGCCAGGCTGGCAAGGGTCTCCTGACGATCATTGGCAGACCCACTGGCAGAACAGCCTGCCCAACAGCACGCGCGTGGAGCAGGCCGACTGGCTCAAGCCACGTCGTGAAGACTGGGTGGGTGAGTTGCAACGCACGATTGCCGTGCATGACACGCCAGTGATCCTGATCGCGCACAGCCTGGGTTGCGTCACGGTCGCGCACTGGGCTCGACTCGCGCCGCTGGAAACCTTGCGTCAGGTGCAGGGCGCACTGCTGGTGGCACCGGCCGACGTCGAGCGTCCGAATTGCCCGCCTGCATTGCGTAATTTCGCGCCGATCCCTACTGATCTATTGCCGTTTCCGACGCAGATCGTCAGCTCTGACAACGACCCTGCGGTCAGCTCCCAGCGTGCCATGGAGATGGCGCGTCATTGGGGCGCCGAGCTAGGCTTTCTGAGTCAGGCCGGGCATATCAACGTCAAGTCCGGCCATCAACGCTGGGAGCAGGGCTTCGCTTACCTGTACCGCCTGCAAAACCGTCTGGAGCAACACGCGCGTCGTCGCGCATGACCGGGCAGCTTGTTTATCGGACTCACCGGGTCCCGTCTTTTTAAACGCTTGAGCCATCGCAAGGGCTCAGGCGGGAGTGTGTCATGAGCCTTCACGAAAACTTCGGCCAGCCGCTGCTGACCTTTCCCGATGCGGAAAAAAGCCCACTGAGCATTCGCGCCAAGGCGCTGGTGTTCATCGATCCACGCTCGCGCCGGTTGCGTGAAGAAATGGAGCAACTGGCTCCCCGTTCTCTTCCGGTACTGATCCGTGGCGAGTCCGGGACCGGCAAGGAATTGCTGGCCCGGCACATTCATCGCGGCAGTGATCGCTCGGGTTTGTTCGTTTCAGTGAACTGCGGTGCCATCAGCCCTACATACGCCGATGCCGAATTGTTCGGCTATGCCGCCGGAGCCCACAGTGGGACGGTCAGCAGCCGCGCGGGATGGTTCGGTTCGGCCAATGGCGGCACCTTGTACCTGGACGAGATCGGCGACCTGCCGTTGCCGATCCAGGTCAAGCTGCTGGCGGCCCTTGAAAATCACGAAGTCACGCGAGTGGGCGCGCAGCAGCCGAGCCCGGTCGATGTGCGTCTGGTCGCCGCCACCAGTATCGATCTGGCGCAGGCCGTGGCTGCCGGGAAATTCCACGAGCGTCTTTATCATTACCTGAGCGAGGGCCGCCTCGATCTGCCTGCATTGCGCGAGCAGCCGGGCAACATCCTGCCGTTGGCCGAATATTTTGTCGGGATCTACAGCCAGCGTCTGAACCTGCCGGTGCAACTGATCAGCGAGGAGGCGCAGCGGACGCTGGAGGCCCACAGCTGGCCCGGCAATACCCGTGAACTGGAGAACGTCATTCACTTCGCCCTGCTGGTCAGCAGCGGTGATGAAATTCGCGCACACGATATCAATCTGCCGGACATCGCCGATCCGTTGACGCTGATCGAGCGCCAGACGCAGCTACTGCTCAACGGTAGTGATGGCAGGCAGCTTTCCGCGCTCAGGCAATTGCTTGAAACAGTCACCTCGGAGCTGGCGCGGCTACCTGCTTGAGCGCGTCCCGGCGCGGTCTTGATGAGGTACAGTAGCTTCTGGTGCAAAAAAGCATAAGCACTCGATTAAAAAGTATTTTATCGGAATATAAAACACCGGTAATGTCAGCATGATGTCGCAGGGTTCGGATAGCTGTGGCAAATCATTGAATAATAAGGTGTCATTTTCTGGATGACGCTCTCGGATTTCGTTAAGGACATTGCATGAAAAAGACGTTTTTGCTGACCGCTCTGGCGGCTGTGTTCTCCATTGGCCTGGCCCACGCAGGTGAAAAGCTGGTCGTCGGCGCAACGCCCGTACCGCATGCGGAAATCCTCAAACTGATCCAGCCGACGCTGGCCAAGGAAGGTGTGGATCTGGAAATCAAGGTCTTCACTGACTACGTACAACCCAACGTCCAGTTGAGCGAGAAGCGTCTGGATGCCAACTACTTCCAGACCAAGCCTTACCTGGATGGCTTCAACAAGGGTAAAGGCACCAACCTGGTAACCGGCGTTGGCGTACACGTCGAACCGTTCGGCGGCTACTCGAAAAAGTACAAGAGCGTGAAAGATCTGCCTGAAGGCGCAACCATTGCCATTCCGAACGAAGGCAGCAACGCCGGGCGTGCGCTGATCCTGCTGGACAAAAATAAACTGATCACTCTCAAAGACAACACCAATGCCTTGTCCACTGTGAAAGACATCGCAAGCAATCCGCACAACTTCAAATTCCGCGAGCTGGAATCGGCATTGCTCCCACGCGCCCTGAGTCAGGTTGACCTTGCCCTGATCAACACCAATTACGCACTGGAAGCCAAGCCTCCGCTAAAGCCGACAAAAGATGCCTTGATCATCGAAGGTTCGAATTCGCTTTACGTGAACTACCTCGTGACCCGCGAAGACAACGCCCACACCGACGCCATCGAGAAACTGTCGAAAGCGTTGACCAGCCAGGAAGTGAAAGACTTCATCAAGAAGAAGTACGACGGCGCGGTACTGCCTGCGTTCTGATCACTGACTCTCGTTGCTGCGCTGAGGAACGATAATCTCAACTATCGTGCGACGCTCCGCGTCGCATGCCGTTCTGGACGCTCCGCGTCCGATCCTGAATGTGCGGCGCGGCACAGATTTGTGACGCAGAGCGTCACCCAAGGCATTCCCACGCTGGAGCGTGAGGAACGATAACCTCAACTATCGTGCGACGCTCTTCGTCTCCCCACAATTCCCCGTCATAAGCTCCCCCGAAAATGCTTTCTCGACAAAACGTGTCGAGTCCGGCAGTGAGCCATTCACTGCGCCGGAGTGATCCAGTTGCGGGTAGTAATGCCATTCGATGCGGTCGCCTGCCCTGCACGCGTCCTTGACCAGCGCGATCTGGCTGCGAACAGGTGAGATGACATCCTTGCCCCCGGTACCGATAAATACCGGAATGTCCGACTTTACCGTCGGGTAGTCCGAATGGCGATTGACCTGATCCAGTGCTTTCTCGGGTGAACGTTTGAAACTGTTGTTGAACGTCAGTCCATCCGCGACCACCTTGCGCTCGATGGCTTGCAGGCATTCACGCTGGCTGGTTTCAAACGCGGGCTTCGCGCGGTCGCTCAGGTAATCGGCGGGATGCAGCAACGGGTTGATCAGCGCGGCGGTACTCAATCGCAACAGGTTGTAGGCCAGCGACGGCGAGACCTGATCGCGGAAGTTATCCGATCCCGTATGTTTCTCATGCAATTGAGCCATCGGATAAGGCGTCCCGGTCGCGACCACGCCGACAATATTCAGCTCCGGTGCGTAAGTCTTCTTGTAGACAGCCGTCGCAAACGCCGCACGACCGCCCTGCGACTGACCAAACACAACAACCCGCGAAGACAGATTGAAATCCGCCCTCTGAACTGCACGAATGCTGTCCAGAACGCCGTAAGCCAGCGGGCTGCTCAGCCCGAACGGATGCAGCCCCGGCGTCCCCAGTCCCTCATAGTCAGTGGCCACAATCGCGTAACCGCGCCCGAGCCATTCATTCAGATAGCGCGTGTCGCGACCACTGCGCCCGGCAAAAGAAGGCGCGCAGACATCCGCACTACCAACCGTGCCATGCGCCCACGCCATCAACGGCCATCCACCCTTCGGCGGCGTGCCCTTGGGAGTAAACAGTGCGCCGGAGACTACGACTGGCTGGTTGTTGAGCCCATCGGTGGAGGTATACAAAATACGGACATTCTGGCTAGCATTATCAAGGCTCTGAATGGGCGTCAGTGGCTCGGCGCGCAGCATCCGTCCGGGCGTTGACGGCACTTTATCTGTCCATGCGTAAAACGCGGGAACACCGCCTTCGCCTGGCTGGGTATCGCCGACAGTTTTCGCGCTAGTGCCTGGTGCTCCGCTACAGCCTGTGAGCAGAGCTATCAGCAAGGCGACCAGAGCGGTCGAGGATCCTGGCGACGAGTACATGAATATTTCTCCGCGCGTTCACAGGAGAGGGCGTATCAGTGTCTTCGATAGTAAGCCGATTGAAGTACCCGCGTCACTGAGTGCAGCAGGTTCAGTGCATGAATCGAGCGATGTGAGCAAGCCCGCTATTCTATTCGTACTTTTGAACTAAGACCCTCATATGGATGAATCCTGTCATTCGTCGTTGACAAAATACCGGATCCAATACCTTGATTTTTCTTGACAGGAAATGGGGTTGGGTGTAAATATTTTGCCCGCTGCAATCCGTTTATTAGGCTGTTAAAAATGGATGCGAAACGACTCATAATAAAATGGATTTTAAATGATGCCCTATTGTCTCGATCGCCATCTTCTATTCGCTACAGCGCTTCAAAGTCCATAATCTCATTGCTGGTATTTACAGGTCGCGCCGGTAGCGCGAAACAATGTGTTGTACATTGACCTCTAAAATAGGCAGGGAGTTACTATGAGAGTAGTGGACAGTTCCGTTCTGGAAAAGTGGTACGACAGCGAGTACAGTGCGTGCAGTAGTGGTACTTTGTTTGGCGAGTTAAGGGAGGAGTTAAAACGGTTTTTATCAAACTTGCCTGATGGTCCTGGTGATGTGCTGGAGCTTGGCTGCGGAGACGGTCGCAACCTCGCGGCTTTGGCGATTAAAGGCTACAGCCTTAGCGGCGTGGACATGGTTGACAGCACGGTACATAGCCGCCAGCTCAATCCATGGCTAAAGGACATGAATTTTCAGCAAGCGAATATCCTGAACTACACACCCGCACCTGAAGGTTACGACGTACTGGTGTGTTCTGAAGTGCTCCACTTTTTCACTAAAGATGAGCTTCAACAGGTCATGCCGAAAATAATCGGTGCAGTGAAACCCGGCGGGTATATCGTTCTGGACTTGTTGTCCGACTTGACTCGTTTCTTTCAAGCCACGGGAGAGCCGTTTATCTGGGATAAAGAAGCCGGGCTGTCCATCCAGGACAGCGAAGGCTTTTTTGATCGATGGCTTAGTGGCTTCGATATTGTTGATTTCAGTCACTTTTTTGATAATCAAAGTTGGCCACTTACCGACTCCGTCAGCCTGCCAATAGAGCCTTATACATGGCAAGGTACTTATGTGTCGGTGTGTGCTAAAAAACGTAAGTAATGCCAGGGATGTTTCGCTTAAAAGGAAGTTAAACGATGCAGTTGTTTCATCAGGTTATCGCAGATAACGCCCGTAGATATCCGACCAAGCCGGCCATTATTCTAGACGGGCAGGCGACTTCTTATCGGGAATTGCAACAGCGGGTAGATGACATCGCGTCGTTGCTTGCAACGCTCGGTATCCTCCCTGGCGACCGTGTAGGTCTCTACGCGCCGATCTCCATTGACCTGATCGCAAGCTATCTGGGTATGCTGCAAGCCGGAGTGATCACCGCTGCGACTCATCACACCCTCAGCCGTACCAAGCTGATTCATCAACTCAAGCATTCCGGTGCCCGGGTGCTGATCACCGACTGCACTGATGATTTGCCTGACTTGATCAATGAGGCCGGTCTCGAGCTTGTTTTGCTCACTGTCCCGATTCCAACAGCAATACCTGGTGTTATTCAACTTGCCGAGGCTGTCTCGGGGTACCGCGATGAAGTGAGCGCCGTAGCCTCATTATTGACCGATGACCCTGAACGCCCCACATCGATATTTTATACCTCGGGGTCGACCTTCAATCCGAAAGGCGTACTCGTCAATCACCGCATCATGTTGGCGGCCAGCAGTCGGGTCACTGCTTACCTGGGTAACGAAGCCGATGACCGAATCCTCAGCTACTCAACACTGGCATCGGATTACGGCGTCTATAACGTAATGATGCCGTTGTACGCAGGGGCTACCAGTGTCATTGAGAGCCGGCCTGCAGGTAGCGCAGAAGAAGTACTCGCGGTCGTCGAACGCGAGGCGGTGACCGCAATGCATGTCTTTCCTCCGGTATTTTGCCTGCTGGCCAATGCCGGACCCGAGTGGCAGGCACGGGTACCTGGCTTGCGTTATATCTCCAGCAGCGGACAGGCCCTTCATAGCCGTCACATTCAGCGCATTCGCCAGGCGCTGCCTCAGGTGCAGATTTTCTCCAACTACGGACTCACTGAATGCAAGCGCGTGAGCTACCTGCCCCCCGAGGAAATTGATCGCCGGCCAACGTCTGTAGGCAAACCTCTGCCCGGTGTCAGTCTGTACTTGCTGGACGAGCATGACCGGGTGATCGACCAGCCTGGGCAGGTTGGCGAGTTGCTGGTGACAAGCGACTACCTGATGCTTGAGTACTGGGACATGCCTGAAGCGAACGCCAGAGCCTTTGTTCACAATGCTTTCGGTCACTCGCGGCTGTACCGCACGGGCGATCTGTTCAAGCAGGACGCAGAGGGCTATCTCTACTATGTTGCCCGCAAGGACGACGTATTTGCGCGCAATATCTGGAACGTGAACCCACGGGAGATCGAGCAGTGTCTGGCTTCGCACCCGGCGGTTGCCGAGGTGCTGGTGGTGCCGGTCGCTGACGAGTCGGCCGGGCATGTGCCCAAGGCGTGCATCGTGCTTGATAGCGACCACCGTCAGACCAGCGGACAAACGCTGATCGACTATTGCAAGGCGCATCTGGATTGGCACATGGTCCCGACTCAGTGCGTGTTTCTTGAGGCTCTGCCAAAAACCGATTCGGGCAAGTTTTCCGCCAAAGGACTGATCTGATAGAAGGAGCTATGCCATGAAGACGTTACTCCAGCCAAATGTCGACACGCCCCTCGACCGTGACCTGCAACAGAGTGCGATGCTGAAACTTGCAGGACACTTCCACAGTCTGGCAACAGGTGCCACTCAAGTGCCCTTGCAGTCCCTGGACAGTCATCTACGGTGCGATATCCAGGACCCGCAGGTCCTTGATTACCACGATCGACTCATCTCGGGTGCCGGGCCATTATTTTCCCACTTTCTGGCCAGCGTGCCCTACATCCTTGAGGAACTGGCCAGAGTCGGCGTTGCGCTGGCCCGTTTTGCTCAGCTAAATAGCAGGGAAACAGGCCAAACCTTCAGCCTGTTTGAAGTGGACGCCTTTGACGGAAGTAACGGCCGCGCACTCGCGGGTCATTCGCATGGCTTGATTCAAAGCTTTACGTCCTCTCCGAACGCGGCCAATCAGATTACCTTCAATCGGCATGCCGACCCGGCGTTGTCGTTGTTCTTTGCGCAGTCGGTGTTCAAGGTAACAGGCGCTCTGTTGGCGACCCCCGAATACGATCGCTTCAGGGGGGGATTCGACTTCATCTATGAGATGGCCGCATTCCAGTTCTATACCCGTGACCGCGTTGGCCAGATTTCCCACATCAAGCAGTTTCTGAAGCCGGGCGGCCTGGTATTTTTTCTGGAGAAGCTCGATCACCCCGATCCGGAAGAATACCTTTTGCGGGAGCGGATCAAGGATGAGCAGTTCAAGACCCGCTACTTCAGTGAAGAAGAGATACGCTGGAAGCGCCAGCAGATGCTCGAATACATGCAAAACGGTCAAGTCACGCTGGAAGCGCTGGTGAGCGCTCTTTGCGCTCGCTTCAAATGTGTGCACCTGCTATGGAGCAGCAGCAACTTCTGTGAGTTCGTTGCCTCGGACGACCCGCAACAGTTAGAACAGTTTCTGGATCTACTGGGCCCGACAGTCCAGCCAGCGGATTTTTGCTTTGAACGTTCGCGTCTTGGCGCCATAGCTCCTTCGCAAAAAGGTGTTGTGGAGTTTGGCGATGCTTGAGCCTGCCGAGCAAGCGTTCCAGCGCAACGTAGTGTCCTTGATGTGTCAGCGGGCGGTCGCGTATCTGCCTTTGTGGCGAGAGCGGGCTGCTGTGGCCGAAACAAATCGCCGGCTGAGCAGTAGCACATTCGACGAACTGTTTACCGAAGGCTGGCTGGATCTGGTGTCGCCACGCGCGCCTGTCACACGTACGGGTCACTGGCCCACTCTGGTAGAAAGCGCACGGATTGCGGCTCGGGCGTGTGCCTCCACAGGCTGGATGCTGGCGTTGGTGGGTGGTCACGGCTCAATCGCCCGGCGACTGCCCCCCGCCTGCGTAGACCAGCTTTACAGCCATGGCCCACGACAGTTGTTCGCTTCAGCATCTACCAGTACCGATAGCCTGCTGTCCTTTGAACCAGAAGGTGTTCGGGTTGACGGGCGCTGGCGCTTCAGTTCGGGCATTGAGGATGCTACCTGGTTAATGCTCAACGCCCCCTGCGCTGACCACCCTGAAGCCGCTTGCACCCCGCGCTTTCTGGTGCTGGTCGCCGCCAACGAAGTGGAGAGGCTTCACAATTGGGACAGCTGCGGTATGGCGGCAACCGGTTCTCACGACGTGCTGCTCCGGCGGTTGTTGGTGCCGCATGACCGCGTCTTCGCGCTGCATGAAGTGTTTGCGCAGGACCCGCTTGCATTGGCGTGCGACTACATCGACAGGTTGCCCCTCGTGCCCTATCTGACCACCTCGATCATTGGCCCGCTACTGGGCTGTGCAGAGGGTGCTCTTGCCGCGTTTGTAGCGGCCTTCAACAGTTCATCGGCGGTAAGTGATCCCCGGATCGCCGAACAGGCTGCCCACTCGGCCGCACAGCTCTACAGCGTCGAGCTGTTGTATGACTCGTTGATCTCCCGGCTGCACGAGGCGGGACTCAGTGACCGGGTTCTGGACGCAGCGCAATTGTTGCAGCTCAAGCGCGACCGCGCCTATCTGGCGCAACAATGCGTACAGGCCGTGCACCGGTTAGTGGAAAGGCTCGGTGCGTCTTCCTTGGTTGCCAGTAACCCGCTTCAGCGTCACTGGCGTGATATCCAGGCGATGGCCGCGCACCGAGACGTGACCTGGAACGAAACGATGCAGGCCTGTGGCGACGCGATTCTGCGGCCTGCCACTGACAACGCTCAAAAGAATTGAGTTTTTTCCCGTCGGCCACCTCAGAGAGGTTTCACATGTTTGTTCGCAACAAAACCGATGTCGAGAACACCCCTTATTTCGTCGAATGGGGCGCCGGAACCAGTCACCGTCTGCTCACTGAACGTGATGCTATGGGCTTTACGCTGTGCCACACCATTGTCCGCGCGGGCACAGAGTCGCTCTTGCATTACCGCAATCACCTTGAGGCGTGCTATTGCATTGGAGGTGAAGGCGAAGTCGAGGACATGCAAGGCAACGTATTTCCGATCCGGCCTGGGGATGTGTATGTGCTTGACCAGCACGATCGGCACTTTCTGCGCGGAGGCAAGGAGCAGGACCTGATACTGGTCAGCGTCTTCAATCCGCCTTTGCGTGGGGACGAGCGACATAACCTCAATGACGGTACGGGATCCGCTTACTAATGTTTCTTCTGGCCGCTATGCCACACCGCTTACTGACAGGAGTTCTCCATGCGTAAGGATTACCTCGCTTTTTTTATCTCGCTTTTTCTATCGAGACTGGCGGACCAGATCCTGTTGTTTATCGTGCCGCTGGTGGTATTCCAGACCACCAACAGCGCTTCATGGGCCGGGCTGGCGTTTTTCGTCGAATCGTTACCGAGGTTTCTCGCGTTTCCGTTGTGCGGTGCCCTCTGCGACAAATACCCGCCAGTCAAAATTCTGCATATCAGCCAGATCTACCGGGCATCGCTGTGCGTGCTGGCGATGGTGCTCTACGCCATCTTTGGCGGTATCGGATGGCTGGTGGTGTTGTCGGCACTGTGCGGGGTGCTGACCACGCAAGGCATCATGGCGCGCGAAGTGCTCATGCCGTATATCTTTCAGCACTACAGCTACACCAGAACGCTGTCCTATTCCCAGATCGCCGACCAGTCAGGGCTGGTTCTCGGGCCCCTGGTCGCGGCACTGATGCTTGAAGTATGGGCCTGGCACTGGGTGGTGCTGTTGACCGCCGGCCTGTTCCTGCTGGCAGACCTGAGCATGCTCGCGTGGCAACGTCTCAGCCGTATCACGCTTGAGGTGTTCGAGCAGCATCAGGACATCTGGCTGCAGCCATTGCGGATTGCCTTCGGGCACATCCGCAGCCTCGCGGAATTGAAAAAGATCATCACGCTGGCGGTAGGCGTCAACCTGATCGTCGGTGTCACGCTGGCGACATCGGCAGCCATGGTGATCGGTGAGTACAGCGCCGGCAAAGACAGCTATGCCGGGCTGCAGGCGGCGGGCGCGGTGACGACCATCGTTATCCTGTTCTTCCTGGCCCGCGTGGCTCTGCCTATGCGCGTGCTGGGTGGCGTCGGCTTTTCGATGATCGCGACCGGGGCATTCATCAGCGCCCTGAGCCCGAACCTGATTGGCTATGCGTTGGGGTTCCTGTTGATCGTCGGTTTCGACAAGATGTTTAACGTCTACATGCGCACCCTCCGGCAGCGGGTGATACCGCCTCAGGACTTCGGCAAGACGGTGGGCGTGATCACGTTGCTCAACAACCTGTCGCAGCCTCTGGCGGGTTTGCTGGTGGCCCTGCTCGCAGCGCCCCTGGGCATTCGCCAGGTCATCCTGATGCTGGCCGTGCTGACGAGCGTTATCGGAGCGGGTGCCCTGTGGTGGTTTGCAAAGGCACGCAGCCCATTCCCGACCTCGATTGTTGAGGCTGATCGGGAGGCCGGGAAATGAAAACGAGAGAGCTGGAGTTGGATGGAATCGAGGGTCAACGCAAGAGCGCTCAGACCCCCTGATAACTTCGGCAGGCTGCTCTTCGCCCCTACAGAGAGCCGCCGCTTCAGCCTTAAAACGCCAATGTCACCCGGGCATTCAGCGACTGATCCGATGCGTCGTTGCTCACCTGTCCATCGTAGCTCAAGCCTACGCTCAAGGTATCGCTCAACCCCAGGTCGACACCTGCGCCGAGCACGGCTGCGCTGCGGGCGATGGGGGCGCCGGAGAGTTCGAAGGTGCTGCCGCCGCTGAAGGCCGAGCGGCTTTCCGGGGTGACGTCGCCGTAGGCGCGACGCCAGCCCAGTGTGGCGTTGGGTTTGATCACGACGTTGCCAGCGCTCAAGTGAGTCGCTGCACGCAGGCCCACGGTGCTGAAGGTGATGTGGTTGTCCTGGGATTTGTTCTGCAGGCTGATGGCGTTGCTGTTCTCGTCGAACGCGTCGGTGTCCAGGCGCACATGCGCCAGGTTGGCGAAGGGTTCGAGCTGTGCGTTGCCCATTTCCAGGGTGTAGCCCAGTTCGCCGAAGACCTGATTGGTCGCTGCCTTGTAGTCTTCCTTGAAGTGTTCGGACGAGCCCGGCAGGTCCAGCGTGCGCTTGGCGGTCAGCTCATGCCAGGTGCGCACCGCGCCGAGGCGCAGGCCCAATTGGCCCCATTTCGCGCCGCCGTAGACACCCAAGTGGTAGTTGTCGCTGTCGGTCGAGCCGGACGCGTGGCGCAGGTCGAAGCTGCTGTTGCTGAAGCCTGCCAATGCACCCACACGCCAGGTGTCGTCGAGCGGTACGTCGGCGCCGAACAGCAGGCCGCTGGTACGGGTTTCGAGGCCCGAGGCGTCGCGGCTGCTGTCGGTCTGGCCGGTCGCGCCGATGGCCTGGGTCCACACCACACCGCGCGAGGCATCCCCGGCCAGGGTTTGCGTGGTGCTGCCGAATGCCTGTGCGGATTGCGCTTGTTGCATGCGAGCATTCATGGCATTGCGCACCAGCCGGCTGTCTTCGATCAGTGCAGATTGGGTCGATGCATGCAGCTCGTTGGACAGCGCGCTGAACGTGGCCTGCGCCGTCGAGGCGTCGTCCTGTACCACCTGACGCCACAGCGGATTGCCTGCCCCCGCGCTGTCCAGACCCTGCGCGACCGCCTTGGCGTTGCGCGTGGTCGCCAGGCTGGCGAAGGTTTGTGCGTTGCGATCCAGCGTCAGGCCGACATCGGTCGCGGTGTAGTTCAACGTCGGAGTAAGGAACGCGAAGTTGGTTTGCACGGCGGCAAATGCACCGCTGACGCCACCGGCTGCGGAGAGGATCGAGTAACGGCTGGCGGCCAGCCAGTTACCGCCTTCAACCAGTGACAGCGTGCTGTTATTGATCGTCGCACGACCGCTGGCGACGATGCGGTCGGCTTTGCCACTGGCGTCCGACTCGACCTGATAGACCGAACCCTGAGCCAGGTTGACGTCACCGTTGACGTTCAGTTGCCCGACCGAATTACCCGGCGCGACCACGCCGCCCTGAGCGACGTTGATGCCGCCGACGGTGCCGTTGCCACCCAGCGTTGCGCCTTGCTGCACGCTGACGATGGAGTTGCCGAGGCTACCATTCACTGCCAGGCGACCGGCCTGCACGGTCGTCGCGCCGGACAGGCTGCTGTTGCCGGTCAGGTTCAGTGAACCGACGCCGCGCTTGATCAGCGCGCCGGTGCCCGTGAGGGTGTTGGCGAGGGTGTCGTTGGTGGACTGATCGAGCACCAGCGTTGCGTTGTCGGTGATCGTGCCGCTGCCGAAGGCCTGGGCATGGCCGGTCAGGGTGCCGCCGTTGATCAGCGTGCCGCCCGAGTAGGTGTTGTTGCCGGTCAGGATCAGGTTGCCCGTACCGTTCTTGATCAGCGCACCGCTGCCGCTGATGTCGTTGCGCCAGGCGTCGATGGCGTTATAGCCGCCCAGGCTGGCGTTCATGTTGACGGTGACGTTGGAATTGAACGCGCCGTAGCCATCGCCTGCGGCATACAGGTTCAGGCGACCGTAGCCACCTGACTGATCGATCACTGCATAGCCCGATGACAGTTGAGTGGTCGCCAGAATCTCGCGACGCTGGCTGGCGTCGAGGTACGGGAAGCGTGTTTCCAGCAGCACTTCCGCGTTGGTCGGCACGACCGGGGCCAGGTTGGTCGGGCCGACCGGGTCGAAGCCGTAGGTCATGCGCGCGGTGTACAGCGCCTTGTCCTGCGCGTGCTGGGACGTGCGGTCGGTGGCCGGGTCGATGGCCGTCATGCAATTGTTGACGTTGCCGCCGCACTGAGCGGTGAAGTAGGCCAGCGCCTGTGCGCGAGCATCGGCGCGCAATTGCGTGTTGGCGGAATTGGACAGGTTGTCGATGGCGAAATAGGTCGCCGTAATACGCCCGCCCATCACGTCGAAGGGCGAGTGCATGCCCGCTTCGATGCGGTTGTCGCCGATCTCCGAAGCACGCAGCATCAACTCGCTGAACCGCTCGGGGATCGCGTAGGCCAATGCGTAGGCTGACAGGTAGGCGGCGTTGGTGTGACCGCTGGGGAAACCCGAGTCACTGGCCGGCGTGGTGCTTTCGGCCGGGCGCAGGGAGGGCGCGACAACGAATGCCAGGCTCTGTCCGTCGAGGCTCTGCCGCCATGGCCGTGGATACAGATAGTGGGACTTGGCCGGAGTCGTGGAGGCATCGTTGCGCACCGCGCCGACCAGATCGACCACCTTGCCCAGCGCCGAAGACGAACTGCCTGCGCCATTGCCCTTGTCGTCGTACCTGACGGTTTTGTTGCTGTCGTCGAATTGCGTGATCGTTGTGAACGCGCCCGCGCCGGCTTTATAAGCATCGCTCAGCGAGCCCAGGCCGCTGATGGCGCTGTAGCTCTGGTCGCGGCGGTCATCGAAGTAGGCAGCGGTTTCCTGCGCCAGCGTGCGCGAGTTGGCGCGGTCGACCACGATCTGCAGGTTGCGCCGAAGCAGGCTCTGACCCAGGGCGGTGGGCGTACCGGTGTCCCAGCTTGCGCCGGTTGTCCACAGGGTGTTGAACCCCGAGAGCAGGTCCACACCGTTTATACGATTGTCATTGGCACGGCTCGCTGCCTGAACCGAGACGGCAAGCAGCGACAGTATCAATGACGACACCATTACATGGGCAACCGGTTTATTGGATCGCATAGCGGGCGCTTCACTCAGGTCGAATAAGGCGCCGACCCTAGCAAGGCGGTCTTACACTTGGATGTATCTGCTGTGACACATTTATGCTGGCTGACGTTACACAGCGAGGCAGTGAAAACTTCAGCACTATCGATATTCTTTAACGGTATTTAAATTCTCTTTCTTATATCTATAGAGTTTCTTCTTTCAGTCACACAGTCCTGGAGTCGGAGTTCTCATGCCAGCAGCCTCCCTCGCTTCATCGTCCGCTCAACCTGCTTCGCAAGCGTTCGAAGTGCGTCCATTCACCGAAAAGGTGGGCGCGGAAATTGTTGGGCTGGATCTGTCCAGGCCGTTGAACGATGCCGACTTCGCTCGTTTGCATCAGGCACATCTGGACCATCATGTGGTGGTGTTTCGCGATCAGCAGATCACGCCGCAACAGCAGATCGATTTCAGCCGGCGCTTCGGGGTGCTGCAGATCCATGTGCTCAAGCAGTTTCTGTTGGCCAACCACCCGGAAATCCTGATCGTCTCCAACATTGTCGAGAACGATAAGCCTGTGGGCCTGGGCGATGCCGGTAAATACTGGCATTCGGACCTGTCATACAAAGAGTTGCCGAGCCTGGGCTCGATGCTTTACGCCCAGGAGTTGCCGAGTGAAGGCGGCGATACGCTGTTTGCAGACATGCACCTGGCATGGGAAACGTTGCCGCAACACCTGCGCGATGCCGTCGAGGGGCGTTCAGCGGTGCACAGTTACACCGCACGCTACGCCGAGGGCCATAACGCCGCCAACTGGCGTCCGACCCTGACCGCCGAGCAACTGGCGCAGGTAGTTGAAGTCAGCCATCCGATCGTTCGCACTCACCCTGAAAACGGGCGCAAGGCACTGTTTGTCAGCGAGGGTTTCACTACACGCATCCTCGGTCTGCCGGAAGACGAGAGCCGTCAGATTCTCAACGAGATTTATGCTCACAGCGTGAAGCCCGAGCACATTTATCGGCACCAGTGGCGGGCCAACGACATGGTGTTCTGGGACAACCGTTCCCTGATCCACCTGGCTGCCGGCTGCCCGGCGCATCTGCGTCGCAAACTGCATCGCACGACCATTCAAGGCACCGCGCCATTTTGATCCAGGAGAGCCGTTCATGAATGCTGTCGCGCAAGGCCACACGGCCAGCACCCAAGCGCAGTCGGCTGCACAGCCCACTGCTGAAGCCTTGTTGCAAGTCCGCGGCGTCAGCCTCGAATACCGCACGCCAGAACGCGTTGTGCGGGCGACGCATCAGGTCAGTTTCGAAGTCGATCCGGCCGATCGTTTCGTGCTGCTCGGCCCATCCGGTTGCGGCAAGTCGACCCTGCTCAAGGCGGTGGCCGGTTTCATCGAGCCCAGTGAGGGCGAGATTCGTCTGGCGGGGCAGCAGGTCACCGAGCCTGGCCCGGACCGCATCGTGGTGTTTCAGGAATTCGACCAGCTGCCGCCGTGGAAAACCGTGATCGAGAACGTCATGTTTCCGCTGCTGGCATCACGCACGCTGAAGCGCCCCGAAGCGCTGGAGCGCGCGCGTTACTACCTGGAAAAGGTCGGCCTCAGTGCGTTTGCCGATGCCTACCCGCACACCTTGTCCGGTGGCATGAAAGCCCGCGTGGCGATTGCCCGGGCTCTGGCCATGCAGCCGAAAATCCTGCTGATGGACGAACCCTTTGCCGCGCTGGATGCACTGACCCGACGCAAGATGCAGGAAGAACTGCTGGAGCTGTGGGACGAAGTGCGCTTCACGCTGCTGTTCGTCACGCACTCCATCGAAGAAGCGCTGGTGGTTGGCAATCGCATCCTGCTGCTTTCCCCGCATCCTGGCCGTGTACGGGCGGAAATCAACAGCCACCAGTATGACCTGAAAAGCCTCGGCGGCGTTGGCTTCCAGCAAACCGCGCAGCGTATTCATCGGTTGTTGTTCGATGAGGGCGAGACCGGGCCGGTGGAGCAGGATCTGAATTTTCAGGACATCCGGATCGCTTATTGACTGGCCGCACTGGTACAGGTTTTTGATTCTGGCCGAAGGCCGTAGGAGCGAACTCGTTCGCGAAGACGGTAGTTCAGACAATGCATCTTCTGAGAATGTAACGGCCCATTCGCGAACAAACTCGCTCCACGCCCTGCGAGCAGAATCAAAGGCTAAATAATGAATGCTGTGCGTATTAACGCTTCCCAGAGCGTTCTGTATACGCTTTTTACGACTACCGAGAACCCGAATCATGAGCCTCGCACCTCCCGCTCGCGAAGAATATGAAATCACGCTGGAGCCTTTCACTCAGGAAGACCTGACCCGCGACCTGCCCCTGGCACAGCGCATCTGGCAACTGGGCTGGGTGCGCAAATGCGTCATCATGATCGCCCTGGCGGTGATCTGGGAACTGGCCGCACGTCTGCAGAACAACGACCTGCTGTTGCCGAGCTTTCTGCAAACAGCCGCCGCCTTTTATGACGGGCTGATTTCCGGTGAGTTGCCGGGCAAGGTCTGGATCTCCCTGACCGTACTGATTCAGGGCTATCTGATCGGCATCGTGCTGGCGTTCGCCCTGACCACCCTGGCAGTGTCCACCCAACTGGGCCGCGACCTGCTCAGCACGTTGACTGCGATGTTCAATCCGTTACCGGCCATTGCCCTGCTGCCGCTGGCGCTGCTGTGGTTCGGGCTGGGTCAGAACAGCCTGATCTTCGTGCTGGTGCATTCGGTGCTGTGGGCACTGGCGCTCAATACTTACGCGGGCTTTCTGGGTGTCTCGGAAACCCAGCGCATGGCCGGGCGCAACTATGGTCTCAAAGGCCTGCGCTTTGTCTGGCACATCCTGATCCCCGCTGCGCTGCCGTCGATTCTGGCCGGTCTGAAGATCGGCTGGGCCTTTGCCTGGCGCACGCTGATCGCCGCCGAACTGGTGTTTGGCGCGTCCTCCGGCAAGGGCGGTCTGGGCTGGTACATCTTCCAGAACCGTAACGAGCTGTATACCGACAAGGTCTTCGCAGGCCTGGCAGCGGTGATCCTCATCGGCCTGCTGGTCGAGAACCTGCTGTTCGCCAACATCGAGCGCCTGACCGTCAAGCGTTGGGGCATGCAGCGTTGAAACGCCGTCTTTTTTTGAATAATCAGGGTGAGAACCACATGAAAACTGCATTTCAACGCCCGGCACTGAGTGTGTTGGCGGCGACGCTTGGCTTGTTTGGCGCGCTGCTCAGCGGCGGTGCCCAGGCTGAAGGCAAGATCAGCATCGCTCAGCAATTCGGCATTGGCTACCTGATCCTCGACGTGGTGCGCGATCAGAAACTGATCGAAAAATATGGCAAGGAGCAGGGCCTCGACATCAAGGTCGACTGGAACAGCATCTCCGGTGCCACCGCGATGAACGAAGCGTTGCTGGCTGGCGCACTGGATGTGGTGTCGGCAGGCGTGCCGCCGATGCTGACCGTCTGGGACCGCACCAAGGGCAAGCAGAACGTCAAGGCGATTGCCTCGCTGGGTTCGATGCCCAACTACCTGCTGACCAACAACCCCAACGTCAAGACCCTCAAGGACTTCACCGACAAGGACCGCATCGCTGTTCCGGCTGCGGGCGTGGGCTTCCAGTCGCGCACGTTGCAGATCGAGACCGCCAAGCTGTTCGGTAACGACAACTACAAGAAATTCGACAACATCTCGGTCAGCCTCGCGCACCCGGATGCGACTTCCGCGCTGATTGCCGGTGGTTCGGAAATCAACTCGCACTTCTCCAGCCCGCCGTTCCAGTACCAGGAACTGGAGAACCCCAACGTGCATAAGGTGCTCAGTTCCTATGACGTGCTGGGCGGCCAGGCGACGTTCAACGTGCTCTACACCACCGAGAAATTTCACGACGAAAACCCCAAGACCTACAAGGCGTTCTACGATGCGCTGGCCGAAGCCGAGAAGATCATCAAGGCCGACAAGCCCGCTGCCGCGCAGACCTACATCCGCGTCGAGCAATCGAAGCTGCCGTTGCCACTGGTAGAGAAAATCGTCGCCGACCCGGAAATCGACTTCACCGTCACGCCGCAGCGCACCTTCATCTACGCCGAGAAACTGCATGAGCTGGGTGTGTTGAAAAACAAGGCGGCGAGCTGGAAGGATTTCTTCTTCGAAGAAGCGCACGGCACCGAGGGCAGTTGATCGGCGCGGTTTGCGGATGACGCGGAGCGTCACGAACGGCATTCCCACGCAGAGCGTGAGGAACGATAAGTGATCTCGGGAACGCCATCGTACCCATGCTCCGCGTGGGTATGGATTTCCGGACGCTCTGCGTCCTCTTCTCGAAGAATCAGGTTACTTCCGCTCACGAAAAACCTGTCCTGCAGGACCTTTCTTTCAGTCTTTTCTCTTTCCTGCGTATGACCTTTCCTAGAAAATCCCGGGCCCTTGCGCCTGCCAAGTCTGCACTCTAGGCTGCGTCGGTCGCTGATTTTCAGCGATCGGGTTTAGCAGCCTGTTTGTGGATGACAAGTGGCGCAAGTGCCGTTTATGGCGGCTTTGCGTGGGGCACCTTCGGGTGCGCCGGTTGCTTGCGCTTGTTCCACACCGGTCTGCTAACCCGCGTCAAAGTCGCCACCCTTGTTTGTTTAGCAGCAGGCATCTGGTGGTCTTGTCAGCTAAAGGAATAAGCGATGATCAACTCAACCCCGTCCCCGCCGCTCCCCACCTCCCTTGAAGACTCTCTGATACAGGTCAGCGACATACTGCGCTGTGCCTCTGCCACCGCGTATGAAACCGGTGACAACCTCGATGGCCTGAAACGCGATCTGGCGTTCTCGGTGGTGCATCTGATCAATATGGCCAAGGCCGAGCTGGAGCGCTCGCTGGAATGTGTTCAGAATCCTGACAGCCCTGATGAAACCTAGCAGTTCTACGAGTAGCCGCTAAGGTTCAGTTAACGCATTGTGTGCTTGAAGAGGCCTGCCTCGCTGAAAGACCACTCCGGTTACTCGTCATGCGCCAGCAAATCACTCTATGCCGCTACCGCTACGACGCGCTGGACCGGCTCGCGACTCGCACGCCTGTGGGAGGGGCCATTGCCCGTTCGTTCTATCAGTCCGACACGCTGGCCAGCGAGATTCAGGGTGCAGAACACCTTCGCTTCCTGCATCACGATCGCCAGTTGCTCGCTACGCAGTCAGCGCTCGCCACGTTGTTGATCGGCTCGGACCAACAGCACAGCGTGCTCCACACCGTATCGGCCGGCTTGCCTGCCGCTATCGCCTACACCCCCTATGGGCATCGGCAAGCGCTGAACCCGCTGCCAGGCTTCAACGGTGAGCGACCTGACCCGTTGACCGGTCATTATCTGTTGGGCAATGGTTATCGCGCCTACAACCCCGTTCTGATGCGCTTCAACAGCCCTGACAGCCTGAGTCCGTTTGGCAACGGCGGAGTCAATGCGTATGGCTATTGTGCGGGTGACCCGGTCAATCGATCCGATCCTACGGGACATGGACTCATTGATGATGTGCAGACGTACATCTACCTTGGCGCAGCCCTTGTTACCGGCGTTATTGGCCTTCTGACGGCTCGTTCGTCTATAAAGGCTGTGATAAAGGGAGTGAAGCTGGATCCCGAAGCAAACGCTGTCGATAATGTCCTCTCCCAGACTTCCGCGCTCAGAAGACCGGCGAACACGAAGGAAAAAGTCTTGGCAGCCACTGGTGTCGGGGCGCTGATTGCCAGTGCGACATGGACCGCCTCTTATATTGCAGGAAAGTTCGAGCGTGATTCACTGGCAGCTCGTACGCTGAGAAGCGTTGCTATAGTTATTGTTGTCCCTGTCGTCGGGCTTCGTGGCTGGACGTATTATCGTTCCAGGCTTCCAGCGCGAGCTGCAAAAAACGCGGCGATGTCGAAGCGGAGCTCCTTAACTGGGTCTGATCGCAATGGATACTCACGTTCAAGTATTCGAAGTGGTGATCCAGAGATTGAAGACACTCCTCTTTGAACATCCTTTTTGCGCTCTGCATAAACCCGGTCGCTGACATTTCTGCCAGTAGACCTGCATCCCGACTCTGGTCACGCTGAAGCTCTGACTTCGTCATCATCAGGGAACGATAATGGCCATCCTCTGCAAGTACACCTACGACCCGCTGGACCGTGTGTCCACATTGACCCCGTTGGCTCAGGCCGTCTTCAACCGGTTCTACAACGGCGAACAACTGATGACCGAGTTGCAGGGCGGCAGGCAAAGAACCTGTGTCCGCGCAGGCGGCCAGCTGCTGGCGCAGCAGAGTCGCGAGGGTGATGAAGTGATGACGACGATGCTCTCCGGTGACCAGCAAAACAGCGTTCTGCACGCGAGCGGTGCCATGCAGCAAGCAGATATTGCCTATTCGCCTTACGGCCATCGTGATGCTGTCCGGCCTGTCGCGGAGCTACCCGGTTTCAACGGCGAGCAGCCTGACCCGCTGACCGGCCATTACCTGCTCGGCAATGGCTATCGCGCCTACAACCCGGTTTTGATGCGCTTCAACAGTCCGGACAGCATGAGCCCGTTTGGCAAGGGTGGGGTGAATGCGTATGCGTATTGTGTGGGCGATCCGGTTAATCGCACAGACCCTACAGGGCATGAGTCCTGGGAATTTTATGCAAGCTTGGCCATGGCTGTGGTGGGTGTTGCATTAGGCATTTATGCCTTTCCTAGAGTACGGAACGTTAAAGTGGTTGGGCCGACTATGCTTGCCGGATTTGGTGCTTCTTCCGCGACTGCAGCATCTGCGCTTATGAATTATTACGATGTAGAGGGTGGCTCGGAACTGGGTTGGGCGGCTGTTGGTCTGGGTGCCTTGTCATTGGCCGGTGGTGCAATGTCCGCAAAATCCGCATTGACTCGTGGCCGGGCTCGCGGCCCGACAAATAGCTCCGCGAGAGTGCTTCCAGATCACCGCTCTGCGCCATTCGCTGCATACACCGGCAGGCCCCCAACTTACGCCCAAGCGATGGAGCTTCCCAACGCGCCACCGCCCGCCAATGTCGAAGCGCCACCGCCCACCTATTTCGAGGCGATAGAGCTAGCTGCATTTTCTTCTCGGCCTGGTAATTCCTCGGTGCGGAGCAATTCAGCCTCACCTGCATTACCCGGTATTTCAACTGGTGTTGCGCGTATCCGTGGGAGTGCCGGGCCGATGCGCGAAACGGCAGTTTAATCTAAACCAGATTCCATTTCGTCAGGGACCTTCAGGGTAGATGTGTCTTCTGGAATTTTATCGCGCCTACAAACCCCTTTTGATGCGGTTCAACGGCGCCGAAAGCCTGAGTCCGTTTGGCCTGAAATCAGCATTGCGTCTCTCCACACTCTACATGAACCTGGTCGCTGACATTTCTGCCAGTAGACCTGCATCCCGACTCGGGTCACGCTGAAGCTCTGACTTCGTCATCATCAAGGAACGATAATGGCCATTCTGTGCAGGTACACCTACGACCCGCTGGACCGTGTGTCCACATTGACGCCGTTGGCTCAGGCCGTCTTCAACCGGTTCTACAACGGCGAACAACTGATGACCGAGTTGCAGGGCGGCAGGCAAAGAACCTGTGTCCGCGCAGGCGGCCAGCTGCTGGCGCAGCAGAGTCGCGAGGGTGATGAAGTGATGACGACGATGCTCTCCGGTGACCAGCAAAACAGCGTTCTGCACGCGAGCGGTGCCATGCAGCAAGCAGATATTGCCTATTCGCCTTACGGCCATCGTGATGCTGTCCGGCCTGTCGCGGAGCTACCCGGTTTCAACGGCGAGCAGCCTGACACGCTGACCGGCCATTACCTGCTCGGCAATGGCTATCGCGCCTACAACCCGGTTTTGATGCGCTTCAACAGTCCGGACAGCATGAGCCCGTTTGGCAAGGGCGGGCTGAATGCGTATGCGTATTGTGTGGGCGATCCGGTCAATCGGGTTGATCCGACGGGGCATGAACACGAGGAGCTGTTTGTGGGTATAGGTCTGGCCCTTCTTGGTGTGGTCACGGGGGGGGTAGGCTTAGCAGTTGCACCTCTGCGTAACGTGGCAGCGCAGGGATCAGCTATAGGTATATTGATGGGAGTCGCCGCCACTGCGGCCGGGGTGCCGGCGGGACTATTGTTAGAGTCGAACCCTGAGACCAGTTCAGCACTTCAATACGCAGCAATTGGCATGGGTGGTCTTTCGGTCTTGTCCGGGACGGTTTTTATGGGGAGAGGACTGATGCGCAATCGCAGATATGGAAGTCTTTGGAGAGATAGGCGAGAGCCCGTTGACCTAGGCCCAACAACATACACCGACAGGCTCCCAACTTACGACCAAGCGATGGAGCTTCCCAACGCGCCACCGCCCGCCTATGTCGAAGCGCCACCGCCCACCTATGCCGAGGCGATAGAGCTAGCTGAATTTCCTTCTCGGCCTGGTAATTCCTCGGTGCGGAGCAATTCAGCCTCACCTGAATTACACGTTATTTCAACTAATGCTGCGCGTATCCGTGGGAGTGCCGGGTCGGTGCGCGAAACGGCAGTTTAATCTAAACCAGATTCCATTTCGTCAGGGACCTTCAGGGTAGATGTGTCTTCTGGAATTTTATCGCGCCTACAAACCCCTTTTGATGCGGTTCAACGGCGCCGAAAGCCTGAGTCCGTTTGGCCTGAAATCAGCATTGCGTCTCTCCACGCTCTACATGAACCTGGTCGCTGACAGTTCTACCAGTAGACCTGCATCCCGACTCGGGTCACGCTGAAGCTCTGACTTCGTCATCATCAGGGAACGATAATGGCCATCCTCTGCAAGTACACCTACGACCCGCTGGACCGTGTGTCCACATTGACCCCGTTGGCTCAGGCCGTCTTCAACCGGTTCTACAACGGCGAACAACTGATGACCGAGTTGCAGGGCGGCAGGCAAAGAACCTGTGTCCGCGCAGGCGGCCAGCTGCTGGCGCAACAGCTTCGGGAGGGCGATGAGGTCGTAACGACGATGATCGCCGGCGACCGTAACAATAGCGTTCTGCACGCGAGCGAAGCCGGGCAACAATCTGACGTTGTCTATACGCCATTCGGGCATCATCAAGCCGTGCAGGCTAGTGCAGAGCTACCCGGTTTCAACGGCGAGCAGCCTGACCCGCTGACCGGCCATTACCTGCTCGGCAATGGCTATCGCGCCTACAACCCGGTTTTGATGCGCTTCAACAGTCCTGACAGTCTGAGCCCGTTTGGCAAGGGCGGGGTGAATGCGTATGCGTATTGTGTGGGTGATCCGGTCAATCGGGTTGATCCGACGGGGCATTTCTCGGCGTTGGCTGCTTTGATATCAGGCATTGTACTTAGTGCTGCCGGAGCAGGCGCAATAGCGACGGCTGCCGGGCTCAAGGATTCGGACAGTACGCTCGGTACCACGCTCACCGTCGTCGGGAGCATCTCTTTGATGGCCGGCTTGGGGGCATTTGCTACGACGGGTTTCAAGTTAAAACAGACGAGCGTCAAGTTAAAACAAATGAGAGCCAAGATTAAAACAGGCAAGAGGGAGGCGAGTGATTTGGCGTCCGCTAGAAAACAATCGAGCGCTCGCCATGCTGAGGCATTGACTCGCCAGGCTGATGAATTGACTCGCCATGCTGATGAATTGAAGGGCCCCCCCGCATCTTCTGACAGTGCACTTACGTTTCGATTAGAGCTTATGGAGGCCGACGTCATGAAGAACGGTCCTTACGATTACTATTCTTCCAGCTTTCTTGACCCGGTTATGCTCAATAAAATACGAGATAAAGATGCGAAACGCGTTGTAGTACTTGATTCGACTAGTAGGCCCCCTGGTTTACTGACTTTGACGCGTATCGATGATGGTCAGACGCTTCGCACTAAAGCACACGCGATCAGGGAGATAACGTGAGTGGCATTGAAATTACCGGGAGGGATCAATATGCATCGCTGTTGCGGGACTAAAGAGGTCAGTCTCATCTAATTATAAAAGCAGACTCCGCTCATGTCTGTTGTCACGGCCCGCACGGTAAACGAAGGCTTGGGCTAGCCGGGGTTTCAAGTATGTATCATGTGCCTGTCAGTCATTCTTTCAGAACGGTCCACTCTCGTAGCATGTCCTGTTCTCTATAGTCAGCTGACAGGCTCCCTTCTCCTGCAAATAGCGCCCCCCAATGAACCCTCCCTCTCGCACACAGTCGCATACTCACGCTATTCTCTCGCCCTGATCACGCCCGCATCCGGCAGTTGCACAAGGAGTCTGCATGCCCGTTCGTATTTCAAGACTGGTTACGTTCGGTCTGGCCGCTGCATTGGCGGCGCTGGCCGGTTGTGGTGAGGAGAAACCGGCGGCGCCCGAACTGCCCAGGGTTTACGTGCAGACGGTAAAAAGTGCCGACTTCGCCGCCAGTGTCGCCCTGACCGGTGATGTTCAGGCGCGGGTGCAGACCCGCCTGTCTTTCCGGGTCAATGGCAAGATCATTCAGCGTAACGTCGATGTGGGCGACCGGGTCACTGCCCGGCAGGTGCTGGCGCGGCTCGATCCGAAGGATCTGCAGACCAATGTCGATTCGGCCGCTGCTGCTATGGCGGCCGAGCAGGCCCGCGTGAGCCAGTCCCGCGCTGCGTTTGTCCGTCAGCAAAAGCTGCTGCCCAAGGGTTATACCAGTCGCAGCGAATATGACTCGGCCCAGGCCGCCGTGCGTGGCAGCGAGAGTTCGTTGAAAGCGGCGCAGGCGCAACTGGCCAATGCTCGCGAGCAACTGGGTTATACCGCTCTGGTCGCTGACGCGCCGGGTGTGATCACCGCGCGTCAGGCTGAAGTCGGGCAAGTGGTGCAGGCCACCATGCCGATTTTCGATCTGGCGCGCGACGGTGATCGCGATGCGGTGTTCAATGTCTACGAGTCGCTGTTCGTCAAGCCGCCGACCAATCAGGCCGTGCAGGTCACGTTGCTCGATAACCCGAACATCAAGGTCAGCGGCAAAGTGCGCGAAGTGACCCCGGCGGTGTCGGCGCAGACCGGTACCTTGCAGATCAAGATTGCCCTGGACCCGCTGCCTGAAGGCATGGACCTGGGCTCGGTGGTCAGCGTGGCGCTGAGCGCACCGGCCAACGCCAGTGTCGAGTTGCCATGGGCGGCGCTGACCAAGGACCTCGGCGAACAGTTGGGCAAGCCTGCCGTATGGGTGGTGGACGAGCAGGGCAAGGTCAATCTGCGCAAGGTCACCGTTACCCGTTACCTGACGTCCAAAGTCATCATTGGCGACGGGCTCAAGAGTGGAGAGAAAGTTGTGGTGGCAGGCGGACAGTTGTTACACCCGGACATGCAGGTCGACATTGCCGAACAGCCCAAACCACAGAATGCACAGGTGCAGCCATGAAGCGTCGGTCATGTCTGTTGCTGGGCAGCCTGCTGTTGAGCGGCGTTTTATTGAGTGGCTGTGGCAAGGATGAAGCACCTCCCGAGCCGGTGCGTCCCGTCGTGTTTGTCGAAGTCCGGCCTGAGTCGAATCAGGATTTCGGGCGTTTCGCCGGCAATATCCAGGCGCGTTATCAAAGTGTGCTGGGCTTTCGTGTCGCGGGGCGCATTGCCCGGCGCGATGTTGACGTAGGCGCTGAAGTCAAGAAAGGCGACTTGCTGGCAACCCTCGATCCGACCGATCAGCAGAACACGGTGCGTGCCCGGCAGGGCGACCTGGCCAATGTTCAGGCGCAGTTGATCAACGCCCAGGCCAATGCTCGCCGCCAGCAGGAGCTGTTCGATCGCGGCGTCGGTGCCCAGGCGCAACTGGACATCGCCCTGACCGACCTGAAGACCGCCAGCTCGTCGCAGGAACAGGCCAAAGCCGCGGCTCAACAGGCCCGCGACCAATTGAGTTACAGCGAGCTGCGCAGTGATCACGATGCAGTGGTTACCGAGTGGAAGGTCGAAGCCGGACAGGTGGTGACAGCCGGTCAGGAAGTCGTGACCCTGGCGCGGCCGGACATCAAGGAAGCGGTGATCGACCTGCCCGATACATTGGCCGACCAGTTACCGTCCGACGTGGTATTCACCGTCGCCAGTCAGCTCAATCCGGAAGTGAACACCACTGCCACCATTCGCGAAATCGAGCCCCAGGCCGACCGCACCACACGTACGCGCCGTGCGCGTCTGTCGCTGGCGCAAACGCCAGCGGCGTTCCGGCTGGGCACGGCCATCAGCGTGACGCTCAGCTCGACCATCACGCCGCGCATGCGTCTGCCGATCAATGCCCTGCAGGAAGTCGATGGCAAACGCCAGGTCTGGATCGTCGACTCGCAGAGCCAGACGGTGAACCCCAGAGCGGTGACTATTGCCAGCCGTGACAGCGACTCCTTCGTGCTGACCGATGGCGTCAAAGCCGGTGAAAAAGTAGTGAGCGCGGGCGTCAACAGCCTCAAGCCGGGCCAGAAAGTCAAAGTCGATGAGGAAAGCCCGCGATGAAAGGGAATTTCAATCTGTCCGAGTGGGCCATCAAGCATCAGTCGTTCGTCTGGTACCTGATGTTCGTCGCGCTGTTGATGGGCGTGTTTTCCTACATGAAGCTGGGCCGCGAGGAAGACCCATCCTTCACCATCAAGACCATGATTATCCAGACCCGCTGGCCGGGCGCGACGGTGGACGAGACCCTCGAGCAGGTCACCGACCGGATCGAGAAGAAGCTCGAAGAGCTGGACTCGCTGGACTACGTGAAGAGCTATACCCGACCGGGCGAATCCACGGTCTTTGTGTACCTGCGTGACACCACCAGTGCCAAGGCGATACCGGAGATCTGGTATCAGGTGCGCAAGAAGGTCGATGACATCCGTGGCCAGTTCCCGCAGGGGCTGCAAGGCCCGTCGTTCAACGACGAGTTCGGCGATGTATACGGCTCGATCTATGCGTTTACCGCCGACGGTTTCTCGATGCGTCAGTTGCGTGACTACGTCGAGAAGGTTCGCGCCGACATCCGTGACGTGCCCGGCCTGGGCAAAGTCGAGATGATCGGTCAGCAGGACGAAGTGGTATACCTGAACTTCTCGACACGCAAACTCGCGGCATTGGGCATCGATCAGAGCCAGGTGGTGCAAAGCCTGCAATCGCAGAACGCGGTGACGCCTGCCGGGGTGATCGAAGCCGGGCCGGAGCGGATCTCGGTACGCACCTCCGGGCAGTTCGCTTCCGAGAAGGATCTGGCTGCCGTCAATCTGCGCATCAATGACCGTTTTTACCGTCTGAGCGACATTGCTGACATCACCCGTGGCTACACCGATCCGCCCAAGCCGCTGTTCCGCTTCGATGGCAAACCGGCGATCGGCCTGGCCATCGCGATGCAGAAGGGCGGCAATATCCAGTCGTTCGGCAAGGCGCTGCATGAACGTATGGACGCTACGACGGCGGAGCTGCCAGTCGGCATTGGCGTGCACAAGGTGTCGGATCAGGCCGAAGTGGTGAACAAGGCCGTGGGCGGCTTTACCAGCGCGTTGTTCGAGGCGGTGATTATCGTGCTGTTGGTCAGCTTCGTCAGCCTCGGGTTTCGCGCGGGGTTGGTGGTCGCGTGCTCGATTCCGCTGGTACTGGCGATGGTGTTTGTGTTCATGGAATACAGCGGCATCACCATGCAACGGATTTCCCTCGGCGCACTGATCATCGCCCTCGGCCTGCTGGTGGATGACGCCATGATTACCGTGGAAATGATGGTCACACGGCTGGAAATGGGGGAATCCAAGGAGCAGGCCGCGACGTACGCCTACACCTCGACCGCGTTCCCGATGCTCACCGGTACGCTGGTGACCGTGGCCGGCTTTGTGCCGATCGGTCTGAACAACAGCTCGGCGGGGGAATACACCTTCACGCTGTTTGCCGTGATTGCCGTGGCGATGCTGGTGTCGTGGGTGGTTGCCGTGTTGTTTGCGCCGGTGATCGGCGTGCACATTCTGAGCGCCAACATCAAGCCCAAATCCGAAGAGCCGGGGCGCATAGGCCGGGCATTCAACGGCAGCATGCTCTGGGCCATGCGTCATCGCTGGCTGGCGATTGCCATCACGGTAGGGTTGTTCGCCGCTTCGCTGTTCTCCATGCAGTTCGTGCAGAACCAGTTCTTCCCGTCTTCGGACCGCCCGGAAATTCTGGTCGACCTGAACCTGCCACAGAACGCCTCGATCAACGAAACGCGCAAGGTGGTCGATCGTTTTGAAGCGAGCCTCAAGGACGATCCGGACATCGAGCGCTGGAGCACCTACATCGGCCAGGGTGCGTTGCGTTTCTACCTGCCGCTCGATCAGCAACTGGAAAATCCGTTTTACGCCCAGCTGGTCATTGTCAGCAAAGGCCTGGAAGAGCGCGGCGCGTTGACTGCCCGTCTGCAAAAGCGCCTGCGTGATGACTTCGTCGGCATCGGGTCGTATGTGCAGGCGCTGGAAATGGGCCCGCCGGTGGGTCGTCCGTTGCAGTATCGCGTCAGCGGCGAGAACATCGACAAGGTGCGTCAGCACGCCATCGAGCTGGCCACGCTGCTTGATCACAACCCACATGTGGGCGAAGTGATCTACGACTGGAACGAGCCGGGCAAGGTGCTGCGCATCGACATCAACCAGGACAAGGCCCGGCAGCTGGGTCTGTCGTCCGAGGACGTCGCCAAGCTGATGAACAGCGTGGTCAGCGGCTCTACCGTGACTCAGGTGCGTGATGACATCTACCTGATCAACGTGGTCGGACGTGCTGAAGACGCCGAGCGGGGTACGCCGGAAACCCTGCAGAACCTGCAAATCGTGACACCGACCGGCACGTCGATCCCGCTGCTGGCGTTTGCCACGGTCGGTTACGAGCTGGAGCAGCCATTGGTCTGGCGCCGCGATCGCAAGCCGACCATCACTGTGAAAGGCGCCGTCCGCGACGCGATTCAGCCGACTGATCTGGTCAAGCAGTTGCAACCGGAAATCGACAAGTTTGCCGCGGGTCTGCCGGTCGGCTACAAGGTTGCAACCGGCGGTACGGTCGAAGAAAGCAGCAAGGCACAGGGGCCGATTGCCAGCGTTGCGCCGCTGATGCTGTTCCTCATGGCGACGTTCCTGATGATTCAGTTGCACAGCATTCAGAAGATGTTCCTGGTGGCCAGTGTCGCGCCCCTCGGCCTGATAGGCGTGGTGCTTGCGCTGATCCCGACGGGGACGCCGCTGGGGTTCGTGGCGATTCTCGGGGTGCTGGCGCTGATCGGCATCATCATCCGCAACTCGGTGATTCTGGTGACCCAGATCGATGCCTATGAGAAAAGTGGTTATCTGCCGTGGGACGCCGTGGTCGAAGCCACCGAGCATCGTCGTCGTCCGATCCTGCTGACCGCGGCCGCGGCCAGCCTGGGCATGATTCCAATCGCCCGTGAGGTGTTCTGGGGGCCGATGGCCTACGCCATGATCGGCGGCATCATCATCGCCACGCTGCTGACCCTGCTGTTCCTGCCCGCGTTGTACGTGGCCTGGTACCGCATCAAGGAGCCGACCGACGAACAGCGTCGCGAAGCGGCTGACAAGGATGAAGGCGAGCACGCGCAGCCGGCGCATTGAGTCTGGCGTGCCCTGCCGCCTGTGACAGGGGGCAGGGCTGCTGACGCGGTAATCAGTCGTTCCCGTCGGCGTCTTCGGCGTCGATCGTGGACAGGCTGAGGTTGGCGAACCGTACAGGGCCGTACGGTGAGGCCAGTCTTGAGTTTGAAAACGCGAGGATAAAAGCTTCTGACGGAGCCGATATGTTCAGGAAGAAGTCATCAAGCAATTCTCCGAACTTGATATCGCCGGAAATGTGTTCCCATTGCTGGGTTGCGAGGCCGATGACCGGGGATAGATTCATCGCGCCTTCCTGATTGTAGCCACCCACGGCTATAACAAAAAGTACCTCATCTAGGCGCAGGTCTGCGCTCATCACATCGAATTCGATATGCAGGGTCTTCGCCCGCAGATCGACGATGGACTGGCTGATTGCCACTCCAATGTTCAGTTTAATGCTTTGACCTGCGCCTTCCCCCATGGGCTTGAAGTCTGGCTCAAAGTCCTCCGGTGTTACCCAGTGGGCAAGGCCGTCGCTGAAGTCGCCGTTCTGCACATATTCATTCGCCATGATCAGTTCCTTTGATCGGTTGATGTCAGGTCCATTGTCAGCCGTATGCAAGTACTGCTGTGCAACGATGCTAAAGCTTGCGTGGCCAGGGCGATACTGTCAGAAGTAACAGCACACCGGCTTCACAACGCCGGACATCACTGACGCCGCCAGACACTCGCCAGCCATGGTTGCTGCTCCCTCGGCAGCCCGGCGGGACGGTAGTAGTGCTCCAGTTCGACAAAGCCGGCTTCGGTCAGCAATTTTCGCCATGATTCCAGGTCGTGATAAGCGCCGTAACGTTCGCCGTTCCAGCCTTCCTGATTCTCACCGCGCGGATTGGAGCTGAACAGCACGCCGCCCGGTTTGAGCGTGGCATGCAACTGACGCAGGACGCGCGGCAGCTCCTGTTTGGGGATGTGGAATAACACTGCGTTGGCGAAGAGGCCATCGAAGCGGCCTTGCGGCAGGTCGAGTTCGAGGAAGTTTTGCTGCAACACTTTGCAGCCGGTCTCGGCGCGGGCCATCTCTGCGAAACGTTCGGAGCCGTCGAGCCCGACCGCCACATGGCCCATCGCGGTAAACGCCTTCAGATCACGCCCCGGCCCGCAGCCGAAGTCGAGAATCTGCCAGGGCGTCGGTCCTTCGATATGGCGCAGCAGCGCGTCGATATTCTGGCTGACGTCGTGGTCGCGGGTGCCTGCGCGGAAGTCGTCGGCCACACTGTTGTAGTTGCCGAGGGTCGCGGCGGTGATCTGCGCAAGGGTCTGTGGGTCGAGTTTCATCAAGGGCGGTCCGGTAAGGGAAGACTGCCAATATACCCTCGCTGCGTGGCGGCTGCTCAGCGCCTGTCGAAGCTGCGTGCCAATCGGTCGCCGCCCAGTTGCACCAGCGCGACGACCGCAACCAGCAAGACGATCACGGTCAGCATCACCTGCGTGTCGAAGCGCTGATAGCCATAGCGATAGGCAATATCGCCCAACCCGCCTGCGCCGATGGCACCGGCCATGGCCGATGAATTGATCATGGTCACCAAGGTAATGGTGAAGCCGCCGACGATGCCGGGCCGCGCTTCCGGCAGCAGCACATGCCAGATGATGTGCCAGCGCCGACAGCCCATCGCCTGCGCCGCCTCGACCAGGCCGTGATCGACCTCGCGCAGGCTCACTTCGGCGATCCGCGCAAAGAACGGCGTGGCGGCAATGGTCAGCGGCACGACGGCTGCCCAGACCCCATAGGTGGTGCCGACAATCATCCGGGTGAACGGAATCAGTGCGACCATCAGGATCAAGAACGGAATCGAGCGAAACAGGTTCACGAAGCCGCCCAGCACGCGGTTGATCCCCGGTGCTGCGTAGATGCCGCCTTTGGAACTGGTCACCAGAATCACCGCCAGCGGGATGCCCAGCAGCAGTGCGATCAATGACGACACACCGACCATCAGGAAGGTGTCGAGGGTGCCTTGCAGCAAGCGATCAACCCACATAACCCAATACCTCCGCGCGTGGCGCCAGTGTGCGGGCGCGCGCCAGTAGCTCGTCCCGACTGTGTGGCGAGCCGGCAACCGACAGAATGAGATGCCCGATGGCCCGCCCCTGAATGCGCTCGACGCCGCCTTGCAGCAACCCCACCTTGCCGCCCAGTGCCGTGAACAGCGCCGCCAGATCCGGCCCTTCAGCGCTGACGCCGGTGAAATGCACGTCCAGCAGCAGCGCCGCATCGGGTCGTTGCGGCTGATCGCTCAGGTGCTCGGCCCACTCTTTCGGCAGTCCGGTTTGCAGCGGCGCCAGCAGGGTTTTGCTGACGTCGTGCTGCGGGTCGCCAAACACCTGCCATACCGGCCCCTGCTCGACGATTCGCCCCTGTTCCAGCACCACGACGCGGTGACAGATATCACGGATAACCGCCATTTCATGGGTGATCAGCACGATGGTCAGGCCCAGGCGCTGGTTGATCTCGCGCAGCAGACCGAGGATCGACTGGGTGGTTTCCGGGTCCAGTGCCGAAGTGGCTTCGTCGCACAACAGAATCGCCGGGTCGTGCACCAGCGCGCGGGCGATGCCGACACGCTGTTTCTGCCCGCCGGACAGTTGCGCGGGATACGCCTTGTGCTTGTCCTGCAACCCCACCAGCTCCAGCAACTGCGCGACCTTGCGCGCGCGTTGCTCCCTGGGCACGCCGGCGACCTTTAGCGGCAGCTCGACGTTCTGCCAGACGTTCTTGGCCGACATCAGGTTGAAGTGCTGGAAGATCATGCCGATGCGTCGGCGCAGCTCCACCAGCTTGTCTTCGTCGAACTCACCGATGTCCACCTGATCGATCAATACGCGACCGTTGCTCGGTTGCTCCAGGCGATTGATGGTGCGGATCAACGAGGATTTGCCTGCGCCGCTGCGGCCGATGATGCCGAAGATCTCGCCGTGCTGGACGGCCAGATCGATATTGCCCAGCGCCTCCACCGGGCCTTGCCTGCCGTGATAGGTCTTGCCCAGGTTGATGAAGCGCACATGCGCGCGATTCAACTCCGGATGCAGCTCGGCCTGTTGCGCCCGTTGACCTGCGCCCGCTGTGTCGAGTGGCCGTTGGCGTTGCGCGGTTGCGGTCATTCTTTCCACCCGGCCTGGTAAAGCTTGCCGTTGACCTTGTCCAGTGAGGCGCGGACGACCGGCGAGTGCTGGTAAATGTCGACGAATTTCGCCAGACGCGGATCATCCTTGTGGTCAGGCTTGATCACGAACTGGATGACGTATTCCGGGTGATCCAGACCGTCGAACAGGATCGCCGAGTCGGCGGAAAAGGTCTTGGCCAGACGGATGTAGGCGGGGTAGCCCTGCACCAGATCGGCATCGTCGTAGGCTCGCACCAGTTGCACGGCTTCGACCTGAATGAGCTTGAGTTTTTTCGGGTTGGCGGTGATGTCTTCCTCGGTGGCCTTGTAGCCGACACCTTCCTTGAGCGTGATCAGCCCGGCCTTGGCCAACAGTTGCAGGCCGCGTCCGCTGTTGATCGGGTCATTGGCGATGGCGACTGTGGCGCCGGTCGGCAGTTCGTCGAAGCGCTTGTACTTCTTCGAGTACAGACCCACGTTGTTGATGATTCCCGGGGCGTAGGGCACCAGGCCGAACCCGGCGGCTTCGTTGGCATTGGTCAGAAACGGGATGTGCTGAAAGTAGTTCACGTCGATATCGCCGGCAGCGAGGCTGACGTTGGGCGCGATCCAGTCGGTGAACTCGACCAGCTCGACCTTCAGGCCCTGCTTGCCGGCCTCTTCGACAGCGGCTTCCAGCGGTATCGCGAAGGCTGCCGTGGTGCCGACTTTCAGGGGTTTATCGTCAGCGTAAGCGGTCAGGGTCAACAGGCCGAGGGCCAGTGCAGCGAGTGTTTTGCTCATGATGCGGTCCTTTTAAAAATCCCTAAATCTCGTCCCCACGCCTTGTGCTTATTGCTCCCACAAGACCTGTGTACAACGCCAAGCGCTTCAGCGTGGGCGCGCATGTCGTCATCAACTACGGCGGCGTGCCGTCCCCGCAGCACATCGGTCCTGTGGGAGCCAACTTGCTCGCGAATAGGCCAGTGCAGACACAAAAAACAGGGCGTCTGGACAATCGCTTTCGCGAGCAAGCTCGCTCCCACAAAGCCTGTGCACAACGCCAAGCGCTTCAGCGTTGGGGCGCATGTCGTCATCAACTACGGCGGTGTGCCGCCCCCGCAGCGCATCGGTCCTGTGGGAGCGAGCTTGCTCGCGAATAGGCCAGTGCAGCCACAGAAAACAGGGCGTCTGGACAATCGCTTTCGCGAGCAAGCTCGCTCCCACAAAGCCTGTGCACAACGCCAAGCGCTTCAGCGTTGGGGCGCATGTCGTCATCAACTACGGCGGTGTGCCGCCCCCGCAGCGCATCGGTCCTGTGGGAGCGAGCTTGCTCGCGAATAGGCCAGTGCAGACACAAAAAACAGGGCGTCTGGACAATCGCTTTCGCGAGCAAGCTCGCTCCCACAAAGCCTGTGTACAACGCCAAGCGCTTCAGCGTGGGCGCGCATGTCGTCATCAAATACGGCGGTGTGCCGCCCCCGCAGCGCATCGGTCCTGTGGGAGCGAGCTTGCTCGCGAATAGGCCAGTGCAGCCACAGAAAACAGGGCGTCTGGACAATCGCTTTCGCGAGCAAGCTCGCTCCCACAAAGCCTGTGTACAACGCCAAGCGCTTCAGCGTTGGGGCGCATGTCGTCATCAAATACGGCGGCGTGCCGTCCCCGCAGCGCATCGGTCCTGTGGGAGCGAGCTTGCTCGCGAATAGGCCAGTGCAGACACAAAAAACAGGGCGTCTGGACAATCGCTTTCGCGAGCAAGCTCGCTCCCACAAAGCCTGTGTACAACGCCAAGCGCTTCAGCGTGGGCGCGCATGTCGTCATCAAATACGCCGGTGTGCCGCCCCCGCAGCGCATCGCTCCCACAAAGCCTGTGTACAACGCCAAGCGCTTCGGCGTGGGGCGCATGTCGTCATCAAATACGGCGGCGTGCCGTCCCCGCAGCGCATCGGTCCTGTGGGAGCGAGCTTGCTCGCGAATAGGCCAGTGCAGCCACAGAAAACAGGGCGTCTGGACAATCGCTTTCGCGAGCAAGCTCGCTCCCACAAGGCCTGTGCACAACGCCAAGCGCTTCAGCGTGGGGGCGCATGTCGTCATCAACTACGCCGGTGTGCCGCCCCCGCAGCGCATCGCTCCCACAAAGCCTGTGCACAACGCCAAGCGCTTCGGCGTGGGGCGCATGTCTTCATCAAATATGTCGGTGTGCCGCCCCCGCATGCCGTTGCGGTAAACGGTCGGTGCCTTGCGGAAACAGTTTTTTGCGCAAGCTGCCCTCCTGGTAAGCAGTCTTGTAAGACCCACGGCGTTGCAGCTCCGGGATCACCAGATCAATGAAGTCCTCGTAACTTTCCGGGGTGACGATGCGGGTCAGGTTGAAGCCGTCCAGGCCGGTTTCCTCGATCCACGATTCCAGCTCGTCGGCGACCTGTTGGGGCGAGCCGATCAAGGTGATGTAACGGCCGCCCAAGGCGTGCTGGTCGAGCAGTTTCTGGCGCGTCCAGTCGTTGTTTTTCAGGTTTTTGGTCGCGGACTGAATGGCGTTGCTTTTCACGTACTGAATGGGTTCGTCCAGTTCGTACTGAGAAAAATCGATGCCCGTAGATGCGGCGAAGTGCGCCACGCCAGCTTCGGCGCTGGCATGGCTGCGGTATTCGGCGTGCTTCTCCCGAGCCAGTGCTTCGGTGGCCGCGACGATTACGTTCAGGCCCATGAACACCTTGATGTCCTCCGGGTTGCGCCCGGCCTGCACGGCACTGGCGCGCACCTTGTCGACCTGCTCGCGGGTCGCGGCCTTGTTCTGCCCGCTGATGAACACGCACTCGGCGTTCTGTCCGGCAAACTGCAGGCCGCGCTCCGAGCTGCCAGCCTGAAACAGCACCGGCGTGCGTTGCGGCGACGGTTCGCAGAGGTGATAACCCTCGACCTGATAGAACTCGCCCTGATGCCGGACCTTGTGGACCTTGCCTGGCTGGGCGTAGACGCGTTGCTCGCGGTCGTTGATCACGGCATCGTCTTCCCAGCTGCCTTCCCAGAGCTTGTAAAGCACCTCCAGGTACTCGTCGGCCTGATCGTAACGGCGGTCATGTTCGTTCTGCTCGCTGAGGCCCATGGCCCGCGCTGCGCTGTCGAGGTAACCGGTGACGATGTTCCAGCCCACCCGGCCACGGCTCAGGTGATCCAGTGTCGACATGCGCCTGGCGAACAGATAGGGCGCGTCGTAGGTCAGGTTGGCGGTCAGGCCGAAGCCCAGGTGTCTGGTGACCCCGGCCATGGCCGAGACCAGCAGCAGCGGGTCGTTGACCGGTAACTGGATCGCCTCCTTGAGGGTGACGTCCACCGAGTTCTGATAGACGTCATACACGCCCACGATGTCGGCGATGAACAGGCCGTCGAACAGCCCGCGTTCCAGCAGTTTTGCCAGCTCAGTCCAGTATTCCAGGCTGTTGAATTGTGTCGAGGTGTCGCGTGGATGGGTCCACAGGCCATGGTTGATATGGCCGATGCAGTTCATGTTGAACGCATTGAGGAGGATCTTTTTACGCGCCATCAGATCGTTCCCCGCAGGGGCGGGTTAGTCTCATTGAGGTAGTAATTGCCGATGGCGTGAAACTTCCAGCGCACCGGGTCATGCAGCGTATGCACGCGCGCATTGCGCCAGTGGCGATCCAGGCCGTGTTCCGCCAGTGTGGATTGACTGCCCGCCAGCTCGAACAGCGTGCTGCCGGCTGCCAGGGAAATCTCCGTGCTGATGGCGCGCGCTTCGGCCACGGCTATCGAGGCGGCGGCGACGGTCTCGGCATTGCTGTCGGCCTGAGCGACATCCAGAAATTCCCCGGCGCGCTCGAGCAGTGCTTCGGCGGCATGCAGGCGAATACCCAGCTTGCCGAAGCTGTGCAGGGTCAGCGGGTCGTCCACGGCCTTTTCGATGCCCGAATCGATCCACGGCCGGGTACGCGTCTGGACGAACGTCAGGGCGTCCTCGAAGGCCGCTCGGGCAATGCCGGTGTCGATCGCAGCGTGGAGAATCTGCGCCAGCGGCCCGACCGTGGTAGGGCGCTGGAAGGCGCTCTGGAACGGCACCACATCGTTGGCGCTGACATACACATTGTCGAACACCACCGAGCCACTGCCGGTGGTGCGCTGCCCGAAACCGCTCCAGTCGTCGATGACGCTCAGCCCCTCGCTGTCGTGCGGCACGAACACCAGTTGCTGCACACCTTCATCGTCAATCACCGAGGTGGGGATACGTTGCGCATACAGCGCGCCGGTGGCGTAGAACTTGCGGCCGTTGATGCGATAACCGTCCCCGTCGCGGCTCAGGCGAGTGGTGCGGTCATGTGCGGTTCTGGTCCCCAGTTCGGCCAGCGCATTGCCGAAGCGTAAGCCCGCCAGTGCCTCGGCGTACAAGCGCGCCTGTTGCTGCGGACTGCCGTTCACACGCAGCACTTCCAGAGCGTAAAAATGGTTTTGTGGAATCTGGCCCAGCGAGCCATCGGCTTCGGAAATCAGCTGGATCACCTTGGCCAGGGTGACATTGGAAACACCTGCGCCGCCGAACGCTTGCGGCACACTGATGCCCCACAGACCGGACTGGCTGAACAGGTCGAGTTCGGCATGCGGCAAACGGCGCTCGCGATCGCGTTGCGTGCTGTCGGTTTTCAATTGCAGGGCCAGTTCGCGGGCTATATGCAGGGCCTGAGCGTCACTGGTGATCAACGCTGCGTTGACGCGCGCTTTCGGGTTGGAACTCATGAAGGGTGTTCTCCAGTGGTCTGGTTCAGATCCAGGAATGGCGAGCAGGCAGGGTGCCGTTCAAATGCCAGGTGCCGACCGCGTGGTATTTCCAGCGCACCGGGTCATGCAGGGTATGGACGCGCGCGTTGCGCCAGTGGCGGTCGAGATTGAACTCGGCCAGGGTCGCGCGGCTGCCGGCCAGTTCGAACAGCTTCTCGCTGGCCAGCAGCGAGATTTCGGTGGTCAGTACCTTGGCCCGCGCGACCGCGATGGAGGCGCGGGCTGCCGAGTGTTCATCGATGGGCGCAGCGCTGATCTCGTCGAGCTCCTGACCCGCCTTGCGCAGCAGCGCTTCTGCCGCGTGCAGTTCGAGTTTCAGCTTGCCGATGTCGGCAATCACGTAGAGGTCATCGCTAGCGCGCTCGACATTGGCGTCGACCCACGGGCGGGATTTCTCGCGTACAAAGGCAATCGCATCGTCGATGGCGCCGCGCGCAATACCCGCGTCGATTGCGGCCTGGATCAGTTGCGAAACGGCGCCCTGAATGTTCGGCGTCAGGGACAGGCGCCAGTTATCGACCACCAGCCCGGCGTCCACCGGCACGTTGTCGAGCAGCACCGTGCCGCTGGCGGTTGTGCGCTGGCCAAAGCCCGACCAGTCATCAACGATGCGCAGGCCCGGTGTGCCGCGCTCGATGAAGGCCATGATCTGCCGGCCCTGATCATCCAGCGCCTTGACTGCGACCCAATGCGCGAACAGCGCGCCGGTGGAATAGAACTTCTGTCCGGTAATGGCCAGGCGGTCGCCATTGGCGGTGATCCGCGCCTTGAGTTCCAGGGTGTTTTTGGTGCCACGCTCAGGGCCTGCATTGCCGATGCGCCAACCGTCCAGCACGCTCTGGAACAGCGCTTTCTTCTGCTGCTCGGTGGCGCTGCTCTGCAGCAGGTGCAGAATGCCGAACTGGTTTTGCGGAATTTGTCCCAGTGCCGGATCGGCAGCAGAAATGATCCTGAAAACTTCGGCTACCGTGACGAACGATACTTGCGGGCCGCCGTACGCGCGCGGGATGGAAATACTGCCCAGTCCGCTACGGGTGAACTGTTCGATTTCAGCCCATGGCAAGGCGCGTTGTCTGTCGCGATTGGCGGCGTTGACCTGCGCGGCCGCGGCCAGTTCATGGGCTGCTGCAATGGCTTGCGCGTCGTTTTGCAACACGCTGGCCTTCAGCAGGCGGGGGGCAACGTCAGGCTCTTGTGGAGCCTCGACGCTGTGGGCCGCTACCGTCGCCGGATCAGACTCGCGTCGCTCACCGTCAATCGATACGACCCTGGGTTTATCCACAGGGGTAGTTGTGAAAGGGACCATCGGAACCTCGTAGCAGTAGGCCGCATCAGGTGCGGCTGGAAAACATCACGATGTCCGGTGATCCGGTGTATATACCCTAAGCGTGTATAAAAGTTTTTAAAACGTGCTTTTTGGAATAAGCATAGACAGTTATTGTCAATTGCCACTGCCCGTTCGTGTACTCACCTTGCGTCACGCAAGATGTAAGACGCCTGCGCAGAACCAAGTACGGATGAAACACGGCGGATGCCTGAGCGACGTTGAACTTTCTTACACGCCTGGCCAATGTTTAATACAGGTAATGAGCGTGGATGAATAACGCTTCGTTTTTAGAGTGATCCGTGCGGTGCTGTCTATCAAACAGTATCGTTAGCGAAGCGGTGTGTTCGACGTGCCGTCCTCAGGCATTCAATGCCCCAGCGGTTGGATCCTTATTATACGGGGTGGTGCCCAGAGCGAGTTGTTGCCTACCCGGTCGATCACACAGTAACTCACTTCCAGACGTTGCTCGTCTCCGCCTTCGCGTATCAACTCAGGCGGTACAACCAAATCGACCGGCTCACCGATATCGTCGGCGGTGAGCGGCGGCAGGTCCATGCGCAGATCGCCCCAACGTATGGTGATCTCGTCGTGAACAGCCATGTTCAGATAAGGCTCGATGGTCATCGGCAAGCCGCCTTCCAGGTGTCTGCGCGACAGGCCGTGGCGTATGACCGATGGCGCAACATAGAGCGGCGCCAGCCCCTGGTTTTCTTCCGTGCTGGCGCTGACCAGCAGCCCTCCCGGGGCGTCCAGCTTGACCCATAGCTTGCGGCAGGGCGAGGTGACGGGCACTCCGCCGATCTTCATGACCCGGTAGTAGGTTCTCGCCTTGCCATTCTGCAGAAAGCTTTCCGGCACACGTAGGACGACAGGCTTGCCGACGTCAGATGCCTTCAAAATTGTTGACGCGACGTAACAGCCGTCCCAAAACAGTTCGATCAGATCGCCCTCTTCCATGCTGCCGTAGGGGTCCACATGAACGACGAGTTGAGAGGCGTTCCTCACGCCTATGCCATGTCGGCTGGCCAGCGGAACAGCAGGGATCGGCAAGCTCATAGGGCTGGCTTTGCAAGTGTTTTGACTCATGTCGGGGTGCTCCTGATAATCAATAGTTCAAGTAAAGATTCGTCATAAGTTGTCATGTTCAAGTAATAAAATGTGCGGTTCAGGCAGGGGGATAAGTACCTTAAATATCCAAGTTATGGCAAACATTACAAACGGTATGAAATGCGTGCTTGAAACTTTGCGGTCTCACTGGAATGAGTGAAGTCAGTGAGCTAATGGGCTTTGCGGGCACTTGTCAATGTGCGAAGTGCATTTGAGGGTTGTTTACTTGAAAACCGGAGACTTCCTACGCTGTATGTTTGGAACCGTTGACTCCTCACTAAACAACCGTCCTACCACAAAGTATCAATGGCAGCAGGCTGTAACCGACAGGACAACGCACGGAAGGGGAAGTCTGGCAAGACGGACACACAGCGGCGCAGCCGGCTACGAATCCAGGCGCAAAACGGGCGTACGCTAATTTTATTATTTCGATGATTTTTCGGAAAATTACGCGGGAATTCAGCAAGGATATTGAACGATTAATCCTTCCAGAAATGTAAGAAAAAAGCAGCGCCGCTGAATGGACGCTGCTTTTTGCGCAGGCTGATCGTCCTGATCAGGAGCGGGTACGCTCGAGAAACTGCCTTGTGCGTTCTTCTTTCGGGTTGGCGAACAGCGCTTTGGCTTCGCCTTGCTCCACGATCACTCCCTTGTCGATGAAGATCACCCGGTTGGCAACCTCCCGCGCAAAGCTCATCTCGTGAGTGACGATGACCATGGTGCGCTTCTCTTCAGCCAGAGCGCGGATGGTCGTCAGCACCTCACCGACCAGCTCCGGGTCCAGGGCCGAGGTCGGCTCGTCGAACAGGATCACTTGCGGCTCCATCGCCAGCGCCCGTGCAATCGCCACACGCTGTTGCTGCCCGCCGGACAGGCGTCGCGGGTAAGCGTCTTCCTTGCCGCTCAGGCCGACCTTGGCGAGCAGCTTTCTGCCCAGCGCCTCGGCGGCTTCACGGGCCACCTTCTTGACCACCACCGGGCCTTCGATGACATTTTCCAGAGCGGTGCGATGCGGAAATAGATTGAAGTTCTGAAAGACGAACCCGACCTGCTGACGCAACTGGCGGATCAAACCCTGTTGCTGGTTCATGGAACGGGTGCCATCGATCTCGATGTCACCGACCTTGATCCTCCCGCTGTCAGGCGTTTCAAGCAGATTCAGGCAGCGCAGCAGGGTGGTCTTGCCCGAGCCGCTGGGCCCGATGATGGCCACGACTTCCCCGGCTTCGATACGCAGATCGATGCCCTTGAGCACCTGATTGCCCTTGAATGCCTTGGTGAGTTTTTCAACCACTATCATGTGTCAGGTCTCCAGATCGTGCCGGTTGACCCTGGCTTCCAGCTTGTTTTGCAGGTGCGAGAGCGCCGTGGCAAGGATCCAGTAGATCAGTGCAGCGGCCAGGTACATGGTGAAAATTTCGAAGGTGCGTGCGGTGATCAACTGCGCCTGACGGAACAGCTCTGGCACCTGGATGGTGGCTGCCAGCGCCGTGTCCTTGACCAGCGAGATGAAGCTGTTGCCCAGCGGCGGCAATGCGGTGCGTGCGGCCTGCGGGAGGATCGCCCGACGCATGGTCTGCCAGCGGGTCATGCCGATACTGGCCGCGGCCTCCCACTGGCCGCGCTCCACGGAACTGATGGCCGCGCGCAGGATTTCACAGGCGTAGGCGGCCATATTCAGGGAAAAACCGATCAGTGCAGCGCTCAGCGGCTCAAGCTGGATACCCAGCTCCGGCAGGCCGTAATAAATCACGAACAGCTGCACCAGCAAGGGCGTGCCGCGAAAGAACGACACGTAGATGCGTGCTATCCAGTTCACCGGTTTGATGCGCGAAAGGCGCATCAATGCCAGGCCGAAGCCCAGCAGCAAACCGAAAAACATCCCGCCAAGACTGAGGAATACCGTGTAGTACGCGCCCTTGAGCAGGAAGGGCGCGGAGTCCAGCGCGAGCTGAAGGCTCTCTTCAATCATTGGGTGACGTCAGCGTTGAAGTATTTTTCCGACAGCTTCTTCAGCGTGCCGTCGGCACGCAGTTTGTCGATGGCCTTGTCGATGGCCGCCAGCAATTCAGGCTCGCCTTTACGCAGGGCAATACCCGATGCCTGGCGGGAAAATGCTTCGCCTGCCGGGACGAGTTTGTTTTTTGTCTTGGCAGCCATTTCCAGGGCGGCCAGACGGTCAACGAGGATCGCATCGATACGACCTACGCTCAGGTCCTGGATCTTGCTCGGGTCATCGTCATAGGTTTTGACGATTGCGTCCGGAACGTTCGCCTTGAGCCATTCCTCGTAGTTGGTGCCCAGACCCACGCCCACCTTCTTGCCGCTCAGGTCTTTGGCAGACTTGATGGTGTCTGCGTTCTTCTTCAGAACCAGCGCCTGGATGCCGGAAATGGTGTAGGGCTCGGAGAAGTCGTACTTCTTCTTGCGCTCGTCGGAGATGGTCACCTGGTTGATCACCACGTCCAGACGCTTGGAGTCCAGAGCGGCCAGGATGCCATCCCACTTCGACGGCTGGATCTTGGCCTTGACACCCAGTTCCTTGGCCAGCGCTTCGGAAAACTCGACTTCGAAGCCGGTGAGCTTGCCGCTCTCATCCACAAAGCTGAACGGTGGGTAAGTGCCTTCCAGGCCGACATTGAGCGTACCGCTGTCCTTGATTTTCTGCAGTTGCTCGCCAGCCATGGCTTGCCCGGCGATACCGGCACTGAGCATCAAGCCCATTGCCGAAAAAAGAAACGTACGACGAATAGCGGAAATGTTCATGCGAGCCCCTGGTTGGTATGGAAGTGTCTGGCCATTTTCTGACCCGACTCAAGCAACTTCGTGCTGATTATTCAGCTTTTTTCAGGCAGTTAGGTCAGGTGTAAGGTTAAGCGTTGTGCTCTGCCGGGCGCGACTATATAGCCATCTGCTTATGAGGAAAAATAACAAAAAAAGTTATTTCCCCTCCACAAAAGCATAAAGGACCCGTTGGCTAGAACGTCACTGGTCGAACGCATCCGGATAGGCAAACAGCGCTGGCGCACCGCCGGTGTGCAGGAAGATCAGCGGGCCGTCGTTGAAGCGTTGACGGCCGATGCCATCGAGCAGACCGGACATGGCCTTGCCGGTGTAGACCGGGTCAAGCAACAGTCCTTCGTGGCTGGCCACCAGCTTGATGGCTGACAGCGTACCGGCGTTCGGTTCACCATATCGCGGGGCGAAATACTCATCCCACAGTTCGACCTTGAAGTGTTCAGGCAGCGCAACGCCGAGCAACTCTGCGGTGCGCTCGGCCAGGCCCTGGACCTTGGGCAGCTGTGCTTCTTCACTGCGCGACACGGTCACACCGATGACCGGCAATTGCGGCAGCTCGTGAGCCAGTGCCAACGCCAGGCCGCTGTGCGTGCCGGCACTGCCGGAGGCCAGAACGACAGCCGCAAACTCGATGCCGGTCTGCTTGATCTGCTCGGCCAGTTCCAGCCCGGCGCGCACATAACCCAGCGCACCCACCGGGCTTGAGCCTCCGATGGGGACCAGATAAGGCTTTTTGCCACTGGAGCGCAGGCGTGCAGCCAGGGCATGCAGTTGTTCGTCAGCGTTGTCGAGGTTTTCCACCAGCTCTACCTTGGCATCGAACAGTTCGAGCAGCAGGCGATTGCCGTTTTTCAGGTAGCTGGGGTCTTCGGTGCCGATGGGATTTTCCAGTAGCGCCACACAGCCAAGGCCCAGACGCGCGGCCAGGGCAGCGGTCTGACGGACATGGTTGGACTGGATGGCACCGGCGGTGATCAGTGTATCGGCACCCTGGGCCAGCGCATCGGCGGCCAGGTACTCGAGTTTGCGCACTTTGTTGCCGCCCAGGGCCAGCGTTGTGGTGTCATCCCGCTTGATGTAGATATCACGATCTGCCCAGATCGACAGGCGCTCGAGCTTTTCCAGAGCCGTTGGCGCGCTGATCAGGTCCAGGCGATTGAAGCGGGCAAGCTGATGTTTGATCATGGTGGTCGATAAGCCGTGTAAAGAGTCACCGGACTATAGGCAGACGTTTCTCGCACGGCAACTTATCTGTGCGCACGGCGCTCTTCGCGTATTCCGACAGAAATTGTTGTTTTTTTCGTCTGAATGTTTGCCGTAGAGTGGTAATAGCAGCGGCCCGTACTGTCGGTCGCCACCCTTCACATCAAGGAGAGTCAAGCGTGAGCGATATTCCAGAAGCGTCCGCCGACGGCCGCTCCAGCCACTGGCAGTTGCAGCGCATCGTCAGCCAGTTGCGTGGCGCGCGTGAAGACTGGCGGGCTCGCAACAGGCGGGTGAGCGGTGAACACGGTGGACGTGAGCTGCCTTCGCGTGCGGCCATGGGCGAGATTCTTGAAGCCTTGAGCGGTGCTCTGTTCCCGATGCGCCTGGGTCCTGTGGACCTGCGTGAGGAAAGCGAGGACTTCTATGTCGGCCATACGCTGGATGTGGCGCTCAACGCGCTGCTGGCTCAGGCCCGGCTTGAATTGCGCTACGTGGCCCATCAGCAGGGCGGTGACCTGAAGAGCATCGATGCGCGGGCGCTCGAGCTGATTCAGGGTTTCGCCATGGCCCTGCCGGGTATTCGTCTGTTGCTGGACACCGACGTGCTGGCTGCCTATCACGGTGACCCAGCGGCGCGCAGTGTCGATGAAGTGCTGCTGTGCTATCCCGGCATTCTGGCGGTGATCCACCATCGTCTGGCGCATTATCTGTATCGCGCTGGTTTGCCGTTGCTGGCGCGTATCAGCTCGGAAATCGCCCATTCTGCGACCGGTATCGATATTCATCCGGGCGCGCAGATCGGCCCGAGCTTCTTTATCGATCACGGGACAGGCGTGGTGATTGGCGAAACCGCGATCATCGGCGAGCGGGTGCGGATCTATCAGGCCGTGACCCTGGGCGCCAAGCGCTTCCCCTCAGACGAGGACGGCCAGTTGCAGAAAGGCCATGCACGGCATCCAATCGTTGAAGACGACGTGGTGATCTACGCTGGCGCGACGATTCTGGGGCGCATCACCATCGGCAAAGGTTCGACCATCGGCGGCAATGTCTGGCTGACGCGCAGCGTACCGGCAGACTGCAACCTGACCCAGGCCAACCTGCTGCAACAGGACGACTGCAGCCGCAAGTAGGCTGCTTTCGCGTCAGATCACCTTCACCGCCCGGCCGATGAACTGAATCGGCCCGGTGGGTTTGCCGATGGGCGAGCCGGTGGATTTTTCCAGTGTCAGCTCGAACAACTGGTTGGGTTGCAGCGGCGGCAGTTTATCCAGCGGCACATGCAGGCTTTGCCCCGGTTTGACCAGCCCAAGCGAAACCGGACCTTGCCAGTCATCACCCTTGGTCCAGAACTCCAGTGCCTTGTCGGTCGGAACCTCGAACACGCCCAGCGGGATAAGCTGTATTTCCTGCGAATTACTGGCCTGCACGACCCAGCCAGGCGCCTTGTCCTGCGGCCCTACGAGAACCACCAGATACGACGGTTGCGCCGGTGCGCGGGTCAGCAGCGTCATGCCCAATACCAGCGAAGCAGCCAGGCCGGCCCCGGCGAGGCCGCGCCAGATCGACAGGTTGTCCCACCAGCGCACGCGCGGTCGTTGCGGCGTGCTGGCAGGCGCGGCCATGTCCAGCAGGTTACGTTCGATGCGATCCCACAGGCCAGGCGAGGGCGTTACCGGTTCGGCCAGTCCGGTCAGCGGCAGCAGACGCTGCTCCCAGGCATCCACGGCGGCCCGCAGGTCGGGCTCGCGTGCCAGGCGACGTTGTACGTCGAGTCGCTCCTGTACCGACAGCGTGCCGAGCACGTACTCGCCAGCCAGCTCGTGAATGTTGTCGTCTAAAGGCCGGGTCATCCCATGCACTCCCGCAAAGCCGTCAGGCTGCGCTTGATCCAGGCTTTGACCGTACCCAATGGCGCGCCAATTTTCTGCGCGATTTCCTGATGCGAATAACCGTCTACGTAAGCGTGAAAAATACAGTTTCGTCTTACTGGTTCCAGTTGCTCCATGCATGAAGTAATCCGTCCTGGATTGACCCGCCAATCGAAGGCATCGCCGATTTCCTGCCAGCCTTCCAGTGTCGCCTGTTCCTGATGATCTTCACTGCCGTCGTCTTCGACACGCACCTCGCGAGCCGTGTTGCGCAACGTGTTGAGCGCCAGGTGGCGGGTCACGCTGAAAATCCAGCCACGTGCCGAACCACGCGAGGCATCGAAGCTGGCCGCGTGGGACCAGATTTTCAGGAACGCGTCATGCACGATGTCCTCGGCTAGTGCGCGGTCACGCACCAAGCGCTGAGCGACGCCGAGCAGTCGGGCGCTTTCCTGTTGATAGAGACGCTGCAAGGCCTGTTTTTCACCGCGAGCGCAGGCCTGCAACGTCGCTTCGTAATCAAAGAGAGATTCGTGCGAAGACAAGATGATCCGCCATCAATGGAAGACTACTGCCTCGTTGACATCACGAGGCTCCCGCGCAGCAGCATAGCCTACTGTTGCACGGTCACCTGATTAAGCGCATTGATCAGCCGGCAGTCCAGAACAGGTAATCAGCCTGATACTTGACCACTTCCTTCGCGCCCTTGTTGCTCTCTGCGCAGGCTTTGGCCGGGGCAACGCCGCCTTTCAGGGCTACACGCTGAATGTAGGTGACGCCGGTCATTGCGCCCTTGCCTTCGGCCGGGTTGGCCTTGACCAGTTGGTACGGCAGGTTGCCAGCGCTCGACGGGGCCACGGCGACTTGAGTGCCGGTTATTTTGGAACCGTCTTTGGCTTCCCAGGTGGCAGGCGGGCCGTAGTAGGTGCCGACCTGTTTGCCGCTCTTGTCGTTGAGCACTGCTTTGGGGCCGACGAACGCCCACTCCATTTCGTTGGGCATGTTGGCCTTGGCGCGGCACTCGTAGGTGATCTCGCCAACCCCGGTGGTTTGCATGCCGACCTTGTTGCCAGCCGGCACACGGACGCTTTCGGGGAGGTCGGTCTGAGCCATGGCAACGGACGACAGGCAAGTGAAGGCCAGAGTAGTACCAGCAAGGCAGAGCAAGCGTTTTGCGTTCATGCAGAAATCTCCAGAAGGTTTAACCGCGCTCAGCAACTCGAAGTGGCTGCTGAATGTACTACCCGCGAGAAACCCGTCTGGATGCAGTGATTTGAAAATATTTTTTCAGGGCCGGCTGAAACGGCTGCGCAGCAGCACAACTCCGGCAATCGCGGCCAGCCCCGAGCCGATCAGTACGCCGACCTTCACCTCGTCGATCAGGTGTTGCGAGCCGGGGAACGCCAGGTTGCCGATGAACAGGCTCATGGTGAAACCGATGCCGCACAGCATCGCCACGCCGTACAGTTGCACCCAGTTGCTGCCTTCCGGCAATACCGCCAGCCCGGCGCGGATGGCCAGCACTGCGGCGAGAAACACGCCGATCTGCTTGCCCACGAACAGCCCCAGCGCAACGCCCAGCGGCACAGGATCGACCAGATTGCCCAGAGTAATGCCAGCCAGCGAAACGCCAGCGTTGGCAAAACCAAAGATCGGCACCACGGCGAAGGCCACCCAGTAGTGCATCTTTTCTTCGAGGAACAGCAGTGGCGAGCGGGCTTCTTCCTCGGGCTTGCCCATCGGGATGCACAGCGCCAGGGCGACACCGGCCAGCGTGGCGTGTACGCCCGATTGCAGGACGAAAAACCACAGCAGCGCGCCAAGCAGCAGATAGGGCAGCAAACGACGCACGTTCAAACGGTTCATGACGATCAGCACCGCCAGTGTCACGAAGGCGGCGGCCAGCATCGGCAGGTTCAGACCGGAGCTGTAAAAGAAGGCGATGATGGTCACGGCGCCCAGATCGTCGAGGATCGCAAGTGCGGCCAGAAAGACCTTCAGCGAGGTCGGCACCCGATTGCCGAGCAGCGACAGCACGCCGAGGGCGAAGGCGATGTCGGTGGCTGCCGGGATCGCCCAGCCGCTCAGGGTCTGCGGATTACCCCAATTGATCGCGATGTAGATCAGCGCCGGCACCAGCATGCCGCCGGCCGCCGCAAAGCCGGGCAGGGCACGTTGCCCCCAGCTCGCCAGACCACCGGCGAGGACTTCACGCTTGATCTCCAGGCCGACCATCAGGAAGAAGATCGCCATCAGTCCGTCGTTGATCCACAGCTCGACCGAGAGGCCCAGCCAGACGCTGTGCAGGATCGAGAAATAGCCGGCAGAAAGCGGCGAGTTGGCAACGATCAAGGCCGCCAGCGCAGCCGCCATCAACACGATGCCGCCGGCCGATTCGGAGGCGAGGAAGCGGGCGAGGATGGCAATGCCTCTCGGCGTTTCCCGGTTCGGAACTTGAGTCATGGTCGTCCTTGAACGCAAAGCTGTTTTTATAAGGTGTGCAGACAGGCGCTTACTGGCCTGTGGCGGTGAGCTCGATCAGGCAGCAACGGCTGGCGCGCGGTGATTGCAGTTCGAGTTCAAGCAGACCGCCAGCGTTGTCCACCTGAGCGCAGTCGTGTTTGCCGAGGATTTCCCACGGCTGACTGTCGACGCTGATCGCCACTTGCTCGGCCATGCTGAACAGCACCAGAGTACTGGCTGAACTGAACAGGCGTTGCGGGTGACGCACGTCTATCCAGTGCAAGCGTGCAGTGTAGCGGTGTGGGGCGTAGATCAGGTTGAAATCGCGAATCGGCCCGTCCAGCAAGGTGCAATTGACCTGACTGTCACCGCTGAATGCAAACGGGTCCGATGGCAGCAGCGGGCGACTGCTGAGGCCATCCACGTCCAGCGTCATGCCCGCGCCCTGCAGGACGGTGATGATGCGCTGATAACCGGCGAACACCGAAAAACCGCCCGAGGTTTCGATGTCGGCAATCGACAGCCGCCAGCCGAAACCGTCCAGGTCCTGGCCTGCGTCGCGAGCGATCTCTTCAGTGCTGCCTCCGCCGTTCTTCCACGGCATGCGCGGGTAGTCTGCGGCGCGCAAAATGCGGGTCTGGCTCATTTGGTAAAGCGTCCTTCCAGGCGATGGCGGGAGCCGGGATGGATCAGGCGCGCAGCGGTGACCGGCTGACGACCTGACCAGGTACGGCGGCGAATCAGCAGGCAGGGTTCTCCCGCCTCAATCTGCAACAGCCTGCATTCATCGGCTTCGGCGAGAATCGCCTCGACCACGTGCTCGCCTTCGGTGAGTGGCGCAACCTGCGACAGGTAGGCGTAAGGCGTCTGCAGGGTGAAGTCCTGCCGGAGGTAGTCCGGAGCGACCTGGGCGTTCACGAAGCGGTCCTCGATCTGCACCGGAATGTCGTTCTCGTAATGCACGATCAGCGAGTGGAAGACCCGCTGGCCTTCGCGCATATCCAGCGCCAGGGCGCGTTCGGAGCCAGCGGCTTCCTCCTTGAGGACCATGACCTTGCAGGTGTGGCGATGACCGCGCGCGGCAATCTCGTCGGCAATGTTGTGCACTTCGAACAGCGCCGACTGGCTCTTGGGCTCGGCGACAAAGGTGCCGACGCCCTGCATGCGCACCAGCAGGCCCTCGGCGGTCAGCTCGCGCAGTGCCCGGTTTATGGTCATGCGGCTGAAACCCAGTTGCGTCACCAGCTCGCTTTCCGACGGCACACGGTGGTGCGGCGGCCAGGTGCCGTTCTGGATCTGCAAGGCGATCATCTGTTTCACGCGGGCGTACAAGGGTGCGGGACTTTCGCCCATCTGGGCTGCCAGGGAAGAAGCGGCGGGCGGAGTCGACACGTGGGAATCCTTGTTGTTCGAGACGGTGTTTTCGAGAGCGTTCAGACGCTGCAAAGCGCTCACGCTAACCATTAACCTGCTGCTCGGCAAGCATGCAGAAGGTTTACCGGTCGCTTAAACGTCTGTATATGTATATACAAATTACAGTGATGAGGTGTGAAGTCAATGTCAGCCTTCTTTGCCGAGCGCGCGTTATTCCCCGACGGCTGGGCCCGCAATGTGCGTCTGGAGGTCGGTCAGGACGGTATTTTGACCCGCGTCGAAGCCAATGCCGATCAGCAGGGCGCCGAGAAGGTCAGCGGGCCTTTGCTGCCTGGCATGCCGAACCTGCATTCCCACGCGTTCCAGCGTGCCATGGCCGGGCTGGCGGAAGTGGCGGGCAACCCCAACGACAGTTTCTGGACCTGGCGCGACCTCATGTATCGCCTGGTGGGGCGCATCAGCCCGCAGCAACTGGGCGTTATCGCTCGCCAGCTGTACATCGAGATGCTCAAGGGCGGCTACACCTCGGTTGCCGAATTTCATTACGTGCATCAGGACAGCGATGGCAAGCCCTACGCCGACCCTGCCGAGCTCGCGCTGCAGATCAGCCAGGCGGCCGCTTCGGTCGGTATCGGCCTGACCTTGCTGCCGGTGCTGTACAGCCATTCCGGCTTTGGCGGGCAGGCTCCCAACGAGGGCCAGCGGCGTTTTATCCACAGCACCGACAGCTATCTGGATCTGCAGGCTCGTCTGCGTCCGGTTCTGGCAGCTCAGCCTGCCCAGCAGCCGGGGCTATGCTTCCACTCGCTGCGTGCGGTGACGCCGCAGCAGATAAGCGAGGTGCTGGCGGCCAGCGACCGGCAGTGTCCGGTGCATATTCATATCGCGGAGCAACAGAAGGAGGTCGATGACTGCCTGAGCTGGAGTGGTCGACGTCCGTTGCAATGGCTGTATGAAAACGCCCCTGTGGATAATCGCTGGTGCCTGGTCCATGCGACTCATGCCGAGGCGGATGAAGTGGCTTTGATGGCGCAAAGCGGCGCGGTGGCCGGGCTTTGCCTGACCACCGAGGCCAACCTGGGTGACGGGATCTTTCCGGCGGTGGACTACATTGCTCAGGGCGGTCGCTGGGGGATCGGTTCGGACAGTCACGTCTCGCTCAGCGTGGTCGAAGAACTGCGCTGGCTGGAATACGGCCAGCGCCTGCGCGATCAGCGCCGCAACCGGCTGTATCGCAGCGATCAACCCATGGTTGGCCGCACGTTATACGACGCTGCACTTGCCGGTGGCGCGCAGGCGTTGGGGCAGCAGATTGGAACGCTGCAAGTGGGTCACCGTGCCGACTGGCTGGTGCTCGATGGCAACGACCCGTACATTGCCACGGCCTCGGACGACGCCATCCTCAACCGCTGGCTGTTCGCCGGCAGCGACCGGCAGATCCGCGACGTGGCGGTCAATGGGCGATGGGTCATACGCGAAGGGCGACACGCCGCAGAAGAACAAAGCAACCGCGAGTTCGCGCAGGTGTTGAGGGCGTTGCTGGGCTGATGCAAGGGAGGACGCAGAGCACTCGGCGTTATTCACGAGTCCGCTTCTGATTCTGGCCGAAGGCCGAGGGAGCGAACTTGTTTGCGAAGGGGGCGGAAAGCGTTCTGAAATTTATCGTTCGAACGACCGTCTTCGCGAACAAGTTCGCTCCTACCGGGCTTAGCCAGAATCCCGATTCGGTTACTTCTCGCCCTTGCCAATCTTCGAGTCATCCTCGCGCCAGATCAGGCGTGAGGTGTCGTAGCCTTGCTGGCGGGCCTTGCTGAGCATGTCTTCCCTGACCGAGGCAGATACGGTCGGTGTACGCGACAACAGCCACAGGTATTTGCGATCCGGGTTGCCGACCACGGCGGTGCGGTAGCCTTCGCTGACGTCCAGAATCCAGTAATCACCCTTGGCAACGCTCGGCAGCAGGCGCGAGAACCAGTTGTCGAACACAACCCACAGCTTGTCGGTCTTGCCCGGAACCTGCGGCGAGGCGGTGCCCGTTGCTTCTTCCCACGTGCCTTCAATCGTGCGGCAGCGGTTGGTCACCGCGATGTTGCCGTCATCCTTGAGCGTATAACGCGCCTCGGACTGAGCGCACTTGCGCTGGAAGAACATCGGCAGACGCGCGATCTCGTACCAGGTGCCTTGGTACTGCTTGAGGTCGACGCTGTCGACAGTCTTTGGCTCGAGGTTGTCAGCCGAGTGGGCAAAACCGATGGCCAGGAAGCTGGCCATGACACAAATTCCAAAACGTACCAGTACCTTGATCATGTGTTATTTCAGACCCTGGCCCGAGAACAGCACAACCTTGTCCGCTGCGTACTGCACGCTGATAAAGGTGTTCTGGTCGCCCCAGGTGCAGCTCGACATGCCCAGCGCACCGGAGCATTCCGTCGGGCTGCCGAGCAAGGACTCGACTTGAGCCTTGGGCATGCCAGCGGACAGTTTGGAATAGTTTTCCTGAGTGATCTTGCTGCAGGCAGCCAGCAGAACGCAGAACGAGAGTAACGCGACAGAACGCAAGGACATGGATGTAGCTCCTGAACGGAAGGGGGTCGCGTCGCAGTGCAAGCCGGTGCAGTCTGGCGCTGGCGCAGTACCGCAAGCTTAGAAGAGAAAAACGGAATCTGGTTCCCGGACGGCGCAAGGATTTATGCCGTGGATCAGATAGTCGGCCCGCAGAAGGGGCTGACAGAAGGGCGGACTGCTCGTTTTTTCAAGAATCGGCTCACGCGCTGGTGATCGGGCATGGCCCGATCACCAGCGCTGCAGAAGACGTCTTACGCCTTGTGATACGCGGTGGCGCGTTCGACTTCTTCCTTGGAACCCAGGTACACCGCTACGCGCTGGTGCAGGCCTTCGGGCTGAATGTCGAGAATGCGCTGATGGCCATCAGTGGACGCGCCGCCAGCCTGTTCGACCAGGAAGGACATCGGGTTGGCTTCGTACATCAGGCGCAGTTTACCCGGCTTGGAAGGCTCGCGGCTGTCGCGCGGGTACATGAACAGGCCGCCACGGGTCAGGATACGGTGCACGTCGGCCACCATCGCCGCGACCCAGCGCATGTTGTAGTTCTTTTTCAGCGGACCGTCTTCACCGGCCAGCAGCTCGCTCACGTAGCGCTGTACCGGGGCTTCCCAGTGGCGCTGGTTGGACATGTTGACCGCGAACTCCTGAGTGGACTCCGGGATGGTGATGTCTTCGTGGGTCAGCACGAAGCTGCCCATTTCACGGTCCAGGGTGAAGCCTTTCACGCCATCGCCCAGGGTCAGGACCAGCATGGTTTGCGGGCCGTAGATGGCGTAACCGGCGGCGACCTGTTCGGTGCCTGGCTGCAGGAAGGCCTTTTCATTCAGCGCTTCGTTCTGGCTCAAGTATTCGTTCGGGCAGCGCAGTACCGAGAAGATGGTGCCGACCGGTGCGTTGATGTCGATGTTCGACGAGCCGTCCAGCGGGTCGAAAACCAGCAGGTAGGCACCCTTCGGGTATTTGCCCGGGATCTGGTAGGCGTTGTCCATTTCTTCGGACGCCATGCCGGCCAGGTGACCGCCCCATTCGTTGGCTTCGAGCAGAATCTCGTTGGAGATCACATCGAGCTTTTTCTGCACTTCGCCCTGCACGTTTTCGGTGCCCATGCTGCCCAGTACGCCGCCCAGCGCGCCTTTGGAGACGGCGTGGCTGATTTCCTTGCATGCGCGCGCCACAACTTCGATCAGGAAGCGCAGATCGGCAGGGGTGTTGTTGCTGCGAGTCTGCTCAATCAAGTAACGACTTAGTGTGACGCGGGACATGGATAGCTCCGAAAATAGGGGGTATGAAAACCTGCGCAGTTTAACGCGAGTGGCGACGTAATACTGCTATGAGACTGGCTTAAGACTGTTTCAGTTCAGATGTCAGGCGAAGCACGCCTGACAGGCCGCCTGTTTCAGCGTTTTGCAGCGCGCAGCGTGCTGAACGCCATCCAGCCCAGAAACACCACGCCAAGCAGCAGTACGGCCCAAAGCCCCAGGCGTTTGAAGTCAGTACCTTGTGGCACGGCGATCGGCGCTGCGGCCATGTTGGCCACGGTTGCCGTGGCCGGGCTCGCTGTGCCGAGAGTCGCGAGCTTTTCCGCGCTCAGGTCAGGAATCAGCGTGGCCAGCGACAGGTTGGCAGCCTTGACGCTCGGATTACCGATTGCCAGGGTGAATGGTCCGTCACCGCGCGCCAGGAACACCACCTCTGTGGCAGGCACAGCCACACTCAACTGCGGCGCTTCGCTGCCCAGCCCGCCGCCGCGATCATCCACCACCAGCTTGAGCTGTTGAACGATGCGTCCGGACAATTGCAGCTGGTCCTGCAAGACGTCGCTGTTGTTCTGCGACAAGCGATACAGCAGGCCGCTGCTGATCGGCTGCCAGGGCTGTCCGGCATCGAGCCGGCCGTAGAGCGTCGCCGGTGCCAGGCTGTTGGGCTGGGCAATGTCGATCTTGACGCGGCCTATCGGCAAGCCGGTCGGCAGTTGCCAGACATACTCGTTGGGGCTTTCGACGCTGCCTTGGACCGGTGGCGACCAGGTCAGTGGCGAGGCCGGCGTGCCGCTGCTGGCACTCAGCAGGTGCGCAGAGATCAGCAGCGGCGCACTGTGCGGGGACCGCCACAGCAGGCGCAGATAGCGGGCGCTCTGGCCGGGCAGGCCGACTTCGCGCTGTTCGACCACTTCGTCGGCAAACGACAGCCGTGCAACCTGGCCCTCGCCCCAGTTGCGCCAGTGTTGCAGGTCATCACTGGCTTCGATGCTGAAATTCTGGAAGCCCTCACGCTCGGTGCTCCAGTCGATAACCAGCTGTTCCAGTGGCGCCTTGATTGCGCTGGTGTCCAGCAGCCAGCCGCGCAGCACTTCTTCGCCCGCTTCGATATCGCTTTGTGGCTGCACCTCGATCACGCTGCCGTTGCTGGAGCGCTCGATACGGATGACCGGTGCGGTGTCGCCTGCCTCCTGTGTGCTGTACAGGGCAAACCAGTTGACCTCGATCGGCGTCGGCTCCTGTTCGGGGGCGGGCTGGCGCGGCCTGATCGAATAAGCCTGCGGCTGGCCCTCGGCATTGAACACGCGTACATCGCTCAGATCGGTCTGCCGGGCATTCAGCTGGACGGCAAGCGGCAACTCGATGCGATACCACGGCCCTTGGCCGCTCAGGCTCAGCGGCGTCTGGCTGGCAAAGTCCGCCGGTTTGTCCTGGGCGAGGGCGGTTATCGCCGTGCACAAGGCCAGGCCAAGCACGGCGATCTTCATGGCAGGATGACTCAAGAACGGTTTCCTCATAGCGTTTCCGGTGCGGCAGTCGAGCCTGGGCCGGGTTCTTCACCGACCTCTGTGACAGAGTGTTTCGGCGGTAACGGTGCGAAATATCCCACCACCAATAGCAAAATACCAACACCGATGAACGATACGATGCGCTCCATGCCGCCGCGATTGCTCAGCTCGACGAAGAACAGCTTGATCACCACCACTCCGATCAACGCTGCGCCGCCCAGCGACAGCTGGCGGTTTGAGCGCATGTGACCGCCGATCGTCAAGGCCAGTGCCATCAGCTGATCGCGCTGTCCAGCGGATTGGCTTTTGCTGTCGTGGCTGGCTGGAGGCTCTGTGGGGCGGGCTCGACTGGCGTTGCTGCCTGTGGCTGCTCGTCCGGGAGATCCCAGATCAGCTCGGGACCGTCGGTGGGTGCTTCGATAATGATCGCATCGAGTGGAAGCGGTGCAGGGTCCTGCGCAGGCGGCACGCCGGGCGCGGACTGACGTTCAAGTGCGCTCAGGCGCTGCTGAAGGACATCGAGGGATTCACGGGTTGCGAGCAGTTGCTGCAGCTGATCGGCGGATTGCCTGTCAAGCAGGCGCACGCGAATGCCGGCCCATACGGCCCAGCCCATGACTGCGCCAATCAGCGCACCTGCCCACTCGTCATAACTCAGCGAGTAGCCTAGTGCCGTGCCGCCCACCACCAGACAAATCCAAAGCACGCGACGATATCCTTTTCGGTGTGTGAAGGTTCATCAGGCGCAGTATATAGGGGCCGTCGGACATCGCTTGTAATGTTTTACGCAGGGCGCGAGGAGCACTGGACGTCAGGAACTGCATGCTAACGCGGAGCATTGGCGCGATAGTCATGGACGCCTATCGTTCCTCACGCTCCAGCGTGGGAATGCCTTGGGTGACGCTCCGCGTCACAAATCTGCGCCGCACCGCGCATTCAAGATCGGACGCGGAACGTCCAGAAACAAGTGTCGATGAGTACGGAAAGCGCGGTTGAACTCTAACTGCAGGCCGAATACACGTCCGTGTGGGAGTGAGCTTGCTCACGAAGACGCTGGTTCAAACGCCTTCTTTCCGAGGCATTACTGGCCTCTTCGCGAGCAAGCTCGCTCCCGCACTACGTTTTTTCGAACTTTAACGTCACTCCAGCGCCTTCCAGATGTCTCCGGCGTACTCGCGGATGGTCCGGTCCGAGGAGAACCAGCCCATGCGTGCGGTGTTGAGGACCGCCGAGCGCCACCATTCCTTGGAGTCGTGCCAGCGCTCTTCGACCTTGGCCTGGGCCGCCCAGTACGAGTCGAAGTCAGCGCAGACCAGGAAGCGGTCATACGCCAGCAACTGGTCGATCAGACCCACGTAACGGTTCGGATCATCCGGCGAGAACACGCCGCCACGGATCGCCTGCAGCACATCGTTCAAGCGTCCGGAAGCGGCCACGTCGTCATGCGCGCTGAACTCACCTGCCTGCTTGCGGGCTTCGACCTGTTGCGAAGACATGCCGAAGATGAACATGTGCTCCAGCCCGACCTGCTCGCTCATTTCCACGTTGGCACCGTCCAGCGTACCGATGGTCAGTGCGCCGTTGAGGCCGAACTTCATGTTGCTGGTCCCGGACGCTTCCAGGCCTGCGGTGGATATCTGCTCGGACAGGTCGGCCGCCGGAATGATGCTCTCCGCCAGGCTGACGTTGTAGTTGGGCATGAACACCACTTTCAGCAGGCCGCGTACGGTCGGATCGTTGTTCACGGTCCGCGCGATGTCGTTGGTCAGCTTGATGATCAGTTTGGCCGAGTGATAGCTGGCCGCCGCCTTGCCGGCGAAGATCTTCACCCGTGGCACCCAATCGGTACCCGGCTCGGCCCGAATGGCCTGATACAGGGCGACGGTGTGGAACAGGTTCAGCAACTGGCGCTTGTACTCGTGGATCCGCTTGACCTGAACGTCGAACATCGCGGCAGGATTGACGGCAATGCCCAGGCGTTCATGAATGATCGCGGCCAGCGCACGCTTGCTGTGCAGGCGTTGATCGGCCATCTGCTTGCGGAACGACGACTTCTCGGCGAACGGCTCAAGCTCTTTGAGGCGCGTCTCGGCGTTGTCCAGAACATCCTCGCCGAGCGACTCGACAAGCATCTCGGTCAGCTTCGGGTTGGCCTGGAACAGCCAGCGGCGGAAGGTGATGCCGTTGGTCTTGTTGTTGATCCGCTCCGGATAGATCTTGTGCAGCTCGGCGAATACGGTCTTGCGCATCAGTTGGGTGTGCAGCGCCGAAACGCCGTTGACGCTGTGCGAGCCGAGGAAGGCCAGGTTGCCCATGCGTACCCGACGACCGTTGTCTTCTTCGATCAGCGATACCGCGCGCAGCACGTTGACGTCGTCGACACCCTTGGCGCGCAGTGTGTCGATGTGCTGCGCGTTGATCAGGTAGATGATCTGCATGTGGCGCGGCAGCATCCGCTCCATCAGACCGACCGACCAGGTCTCCAGTGCTTCAGGCAACAGAGTGTGGTTGGTGTAGCCGAGGGTGCCGACGGTGATTTTCCACGCGGTGTCCCATGGGATGTTGTGGTTGTCGATCAACTGACGCATCAGTTCGGCCACGGCGATCGAGGGGTGCGTGTCGTTCATCTGAATCGCCGCGTGCTCGGACAGATCCGTCAGCGTGGCGTGCTGGTTCAGATGGCGGCGCAGCAAGTCCTGCAGCGACGCGGAAACGAAAAAGTATTCCTGACGCAGACGCAGTTCCTGACCGGCTTCGGTCGCATCGTTCGGGTAAAGCACGCGGGAAATACTTTCGGCGCGCACCACTTCGGCCACGGCGCCGAAGTGATCACCGGCGTTGAAGCGTTCCAGGTGCAGGTCTTCTACCGCACGGGCGCGCCACAGGCGCAGGGTGTTGACGCTCTTGCCGCGCCAGCCCACCACCGGGGTGTCATAGGCGATGGCCCGAACGGTCTCGCCCGGACGCCATACCTGACGCGAATCGCCCGCTTCGGTCGGGACGGTGTCGACACTGCCGCCGAAGCCGATGGAGTACACCACCTCAGGGCGTTCGAATTCCCATGGGTTACCGAAGTCCAGCCAGTTCTCGGTCTGTTCCTGCTGCCAGCCATCGACGATGCCCTGACGAAACAGGCCGTGCTCGTAACGAATGCCGTAACCATGACCCGCGATGCCCAGGGTCGACATGCTTTCCATGAAGCACGCGGCCAGACGACCCAGGCCGCCGTTGCCCAGTGCCGCATCCGGTTCAAGCAGGCGGATACGTTCGATGTCCACACCCAGCTCGGTCAAGGCCTCGCGAGCGACTTCGAGCAGGCCCAGGTTACTCAGGCTGTCGTACAGCAGCCTGCCTATCAGGAATTCGAGAGACAGGTAGTAAACGCGTTTCTGAACCTTGCGATAGATCTGCCGCGTATGGTCCATCCAGTGTTCGACCATATGGTCGCGGGCGGCAAGGGCAACAGCTTCAAACCAGTCATGCTCAAACGCATGGTCGGGGTCCTTGCCCACCGAATAGGTGAGTTTGGCGAGCACAGCGGCGCGAAAAGCGGCCACATCAGCGTCACGAACAAGTGGTTCCTGAGACATCGGTAAAACCTCAAGTAGTCTGACGAATGAAAAACGGGATTCTTAGACTGTAGGCGTGTCGTCAATTATTTCCTGAAAAAAAGCGAAATAATTCATGGCATAGCTCTCGCTTCGACCCAGCGCGACAGCTCTGGTTCGCGCACCGTTGAAATTGGCAAAACGCTTGCATCGTTCGTTCCATCCTGATCAATGACGTGCAGCATGCTGATTCTTCGTTTCGGGTTTATGATGCCCCACGGCAGAATAATAGAAGCCTCTGAACTGGACTTATGGAGCACTTATGCAGACTTTGTACCCGCAGATCAAACCCTACGCCCGGCACGATCTGGCCGTGGAACAACCGCATGTGCTTTACGTCGATGAGAGTGGCTCGCCAGAAGGCTTGCCGGTGGTGTTTATCCACGGCGGGCCGGGTTCGGGATGCGATGCGCACAGTCGCTGCTATTTCGATCCCAACCTGTACCGCATTGTCACGTTCGACCAGCGCGGCTGCGGTCGTTCCACACCGCATGCCAGCCTTGAAAACAACACCACCTGGAAACTGGTGGAAGACCTTGAAGCGATTCGCGAGCACCTCGGGATCGACAAATGGGTGTTGTTCGGCGGTTCGTGGGGTTCGACCCTCGCTCTGGCCTATGCACAGACCCATCCTGACCGCGTGCACGCGATGATCCTGCGTGGCGTATTCCTCGCCCGTCAGCAGGAAATCGACTGGTTCTATCAGGCCGGCGCCAGCCGTCTGTTTCCGGACTATTGGCAGGATTATGTCGCGCCGATCCCGCTGGACGAGCGTGACAACATTCTGGCTGCCTTCCACAAGCGACTCACCGGTCCGGACCAGATCGCCCAGATGCACGCTGCCAAGGCCTGGTCGACCTGGGAAGGGCGCTGCGCAACCCTGCGGCCCAATCCGCAAATGGTCGATCGCTTTGCCGAGCCGCACCGCGCGTTGTCCATCGCGCGCATCGAATGTCACTACTTCATGAACAACGCCTTTCTGGAAGACAACCAGCTGATTCGCGACATGCCGAAGATCGCGCACCTGCCGGCAATCATTGTCCACGGTCGTTACGATGTCATCTGTCCGCTGGACAATGCGTGGGAGCTGCACCAGAACTGGCCTGGCAGTGAACTGCAGGTGATTCGCGAGGCCGGGCATTCGGCAGCCGAGCCGGGTATCGCCGACGCGCTGGTGCGTGCTGCCGCAGAAGTGGCGCGCAATCTGCTCGACCTGCCGCCCGAAGAGGCGTGACAGCAGTCCGGTATTGGTTTTGAGTCTGGAAAGGCATCTATGAAAGGTTTGTTGCAGCGCGTGCGAAGTGCGCGCGTCGAGGTGGGCACCGAGGTCGTGGGCGCCATTGAACAGGGCATATTGGTGTTGGTGGGAATAGAGCCTCAAGACACCCGCGCCAGTGCCGATAAGTTGCTGCACAAGTTGCTCAATTATCGAGTGTTCAGCGATGTTGAGGGCAAGATGAATCTGTCCTTGCGTGAGGTGGGGGGCGGCCTGTTGCTGGTTTCCCAGTTCACGCTGGCTGCGGACACCAAAAGCGGGTTGCGTGCGGGCTTCTCGAAAGCCGCGCCTCCAGCACTGGGCGCCGAGCTGTTCGACTATCTGTTGAGCCAGGCCAGAATCGCGCATCCCACGGTAGCTGCGGGCCAGTTTGGTGCAGACATGCAGGTGCACCTGATAAATGATGGCCCCGTGACATTTTTGTTTGATACATAAGCTACGATTTCACTTTATCTCCCTGAATTCATCTGTCTTGCGGGAATAAATTTCTTTGTCATACCTGATGCGTTGTGGCGCGCGCTACTGGATAATCGCGCGTTGCGGGGATCGACACTGTTGGTCCATTTGGTATGACAAAAGCGGTTCTGACACCTGGTTGGGGAATCATTAAGCCCATTCGGAGTCGGAACAATGCTCGCCAACCCGGCATTGATAGCTGGCCGTTGGTTTTTTCATCTGTTTTTCGGCGAGGGTTGCTCGTGATTGTTAGTCCCTGTGATGCTCCAAAGACACCTGTCAAGCGGTTGCGTAGTGCACTTCTGGCAAGCTCGGCCCTTGTATGCCTGTTCAGTGCAGGTCAACTGTGGGCGTTCAACCTTGATGATGTAGCGGCGAAGGCCAAAGAAATGGCCGGGCAGAAGTTCGAGGCTCCGCGGAGCAATCTGCCGAACGAGCTGCGCGACATGAAGTTCGCCGATTATCAGAAGATCCGCTTCCGTGATGACAAGGCCGAATGGGCGGGTGAGAAGACTCCGTTCAAAGTGTCTTTCTACCACCAGGGCATGCACTTCGATACGCCGGTCAAGATCAACGAAGTGACCGCGACCAGCGTCGACGAGATCAAGTACGACCCGAATCGTTTTGACTTCGGCGATCTGAAGATCGACCCGAAATCCACCGAGAAACTGGGTTATGCCGGTTTCCGTGTCCTGTATCCGATCAACAAGGATGACAAGCAGGACGAAATCATGACCATGCTGGGCGCGAGCTACTTCCGCGTCATCGGCAAGGGTCAGGTTTATGGCCTTTCCGCGCGCGGCATGGCGATCGACACTGCCTCGCCATCCGGTGAAGAATTTCCGCGCTTCAAGGAATTCTGGATCGAGAAGCCAGGCCCGGATGACAACCATCTGGTGATCTTTGCTCTGCTCGACTCGCCGCGTGCCACCGGTGCCTATCAGTTGACCCTGCGTCCGGGTACCAACACCCTGGTTGACGTGAAGTCGCGCATGTTCCTGCGTGACAAGGTCAACAAGCTGGGCGTTGCTCCTCTGACCAGTATGTTCCTGTTCGGCGCCAACCAGCCTTCGCGTGTGCCTAACTACCGTCGTGAACTGCACGATTCCAGCGGTCTGTCGATTCAGGCGGCCAACGGTGAGTGGCTGTGGCGTCCGCTGAACAACCCTAAACATCTGTCCATCAGCAGCTTCTCGGTCGAGAACCCGCGTGGTTTCGGTCTGCTGCAACGTGGCCGCGACTTCAGCCAGTACGAAGACCTGGATGACCGCTACGACAAGCGTCCAAGTGCCTGGATCGAGCCGAAGGGCGATTGGGGCAAGGGGACTGTAGAGCTGGTCGAAATTCCGACTGCCGACGAGACCAACGACAACATCGTGGCCTACTGGAAGCCTGAAACGCTGGCCGAGCCTGGCCAGGAAATGGCGTTCGACTACCGTCTGCACTGGACCATGCAGGAAAACTCGATTCACTCGCCGGATCTGGGCTGGGTCAAGCAGACTCAACGCTCCATCGGTGACGTGCGTCAGTCCAACCTGATCCGTCAGCCGGACGGCAGCCTTGCCTTCCTGGTCGACTTCGTGGGCCCGGTGCTGGCCGCACTGCCGGAAGACAAGACCATTCGCAGCCAGGTGACCACTGACGACAACGTCGAGCTGGTGGAAAACAACCTGCGTTACAACCCGGTCACCAAAGGCTACCGCCTGACCCTGCGTGTCAAGGTCAAGGATTCCAGCAAGCCGACCGAAATGCGCGCCTACCTGTTGCGTGAAATCCCTGCCGAACCAGGCAAGGAACCTGCGCTGCTCGTGGCTGACAAAGCCGAAGAGAAGAAGGCCGCCGCCAAGGAAGCTGCCAAGCCGGCAGTCGCCAAGGAGTCCGCCAACGACCAGGTAGAAATCGCCAAGGCCGACGCACCCAAGCCGGAAGCTGCCAAGCCTGAGACTGCCAAGTCTGAAGCTGGCAAAGCCGACGCAGCCAAAGGCAAAGGCGAAGTCGCCAAAGCCGATGCAGGCAAAGCCGACGCATCCAAGGCTGACGTAGCCAAGGACAAGGACGGTAAGGAAATTCAGCAGCCTGAAACCGAGGCAGCACCCACCCATCCGGAACCGGCCAAGACGTTGCAAGTCATGACCGAGACCTGGAGCTATCAGTTGCCGAGCGATGAGTAATTCTCTACCGGTGCCAATGTCTCTGAACGAGTACCTGGCGCATTTACCGATGAGCGACGAGCAGCGGGCAGAACTTGCCGGCTGCACGACCTTCGCCGAGTTGCATGAGCGACTGTCCGCGCAGCCGGTCACTGACCCTGCCGAGGCCGCTCAGGCTTCGGTGGGTCGCCGTCTGACGCTGACTACCGCAGATCAGCTGGAGGACGCCGAGATGCTCGGCGTCGATGCCAGCGGTCGCCTGTGCCTGAAGGCCACACCACCGATTCGCCGGACCAAGGTCGTGCCAGAGCCATGGCGCACCAACATCCTGGTGCGCGGCTGGCGTCGCCTGACCGGCAAGGGCAACCCGCCCAAGCCCGAGCATGATGATCTGCCGCGTGATCTGCCGAAGGCGCGCTGGCGTACCGTCGGTTCGATCCGTCGCTACATCCTGCTGATCCTCATGCTGGGTCAGACGATCGTGGCTGGCTGGTACATGAAAGGCATTCTGCCTTATCAGGGCTGGTCGCTGGTTTCGCTCGACGAAATCACCCGTCAGACCTTCGTGCAGACCGCCTTGCAGGTCATGCCTTATGCCTTGCAGACCAGTATTCTGTTGCTGTTCGGGATTCTGTTCTGCTGGGTATCGGCCGGTTTCTGGACCGCGCTGATGGGCTTCCTGGAGCTACTCACCGGTCGCGACAAATACCGCATCTCGGGTGCCAGTGCCGGCAACGAGCCGATCGAAAAGGGCGCACGTACTGCGCTGGTCATGCCGATCTGCAACGAAGACGTGCCTCGGGTTTTCGCCGGTCTGCGCGCTACGTTCGAATCGGTAGCGGCCACGGGTGACCTGGATCGTTTCGATTTCTTCGTGCTCAGTGACACCAACGAAACCGACATCGCCGTTGCCGAGCAACAGGCGTGGCTGGACGTGTGCCGCGAGACCAAAGGCTTCGGCAAGATCTTCTACCGTCGCCGTCGCCGTCGCGTAAAACGCAAAAGCGGCAACCTCGACGACTTCTGCCGGCGCTGGGGCGGTGACTACCGCTACATGGTCGTGCTGGACGCCGACAGCGTCATGAGCGGTGAGTGTCTGACCAGTCTGGTTCGCCTGATGGAAGCCACGCCGGACGCCGGTATCATCCAGACCGCGCCACGTGCGTCGGGTATGGACACGCTGTATGCACGCATGCAGCAGTTCGCTACACGGGTCTATGGTCCGCTGTTCACTGCCGGTCTGCACTTCTGGCAGCTGGGTGAATCCCACTATTGGGGTCACAACGCGATCATCCGCATGAAGCCCTTCATCGAGCACTGCGCCCTGGCGCCGTTGCCCGGCAAAGGCGCATTCGCCGGTGCGATCCTCTCCCACGACTTCGTCGAAGCTGCGCTGATGCGCCGTGCCGGCTGGGGCGTGTGGATTGCCTACGACCTGCCAGGCAGTTACGAAGAGTTGCCGCCTAACCTGCTGGACGAACTCAAGCGTGACCGTCGCTGGTGCCACGGCAACCTGATGAACTTCAGGCTGTTCCTGGTCAAGGGCATGCACCCGGTTCACCGTGCGGTGTTCCTGACCGGTGTGATGTCTTACCTGTCGGCGCCGTTGTGGTTCTTCTTCCTCGTGCTGTCCACGGCCTTGCTGGCAGTGAACACGCTGATGGAGCCGACCTACTTCCTTGAACCGCGTCAGCTGTATCCGCTGTGGCCACAATGGCACCCGGAAAAAGCCGTTGCGTTGTTCTCGACCACCATCGTCCTGCTGTTCCTGCCTAAACTGCTCAGCGTCATTCTGATCTGGGCCAAGGGCGCGAAAGGCTTCGGTGGCAAGTTCAAGGTCACCATTTCGATGCTGCTGGAAATGCTCTTCTCGGTGCTGCTGGCTCCGGTGCGCATGCTGTTCCACACCCGCTTCGTACTGGCCGCCTTCCTGGGCTGGGCCGCGACCTGGAACTCGCCGCAGCGCGACGATGATTCCACGCCGTGGATCGAAGCGGTGAAGCGTCATGGTCCGCAAACCCTGCTGGGCGCGTGCTGGGCCTTGCTGGTGTTCTGGTTGAACCCGAGCTTCCTGTGGTGGCTTGCGCCGATCGTGGTGTCGTTGATGCTGTCGATTCCGGTGTCGGTGATTTCCAGCCGTACCAATCTGGGCGTCAAGGCGCGTGACGAGAAGTTCTTCCTGATTCCTGAAGAGTTCGAGCCGCCGCAAGAGCTGATCTCGACGGATCGGTACACCTACGAGAACCGCTGGCATGCGCTGAAGCAGGGCTTCATCCGCGCTGTGGTCGACCCGCGCCAGAACGCCCTGGCCTGCGCCCTGGCGACGTCGCGTCACCGTCAGGCTCAGCCTATTGAAGTGGTGCGTATGGAGCGTGTCGATCAGGCACTCAAGGTCGGTCCGGCAAAACTCGGCAATCAGGAACGCCTGATGCTGCTGAGCGACCCGGTAGCCCTTGGCCGCTTGCACGAGCGCGTCTGGAGCGAAGGTCACGAAGAGTGGCTGGCCGCGTGGAGAGCTTCCATCGAAGCCGATCCACATGCGCCTCTGCTGCCTTTGCAGCCTGTCGGTAAAGCATCGGAGCCGGTCCCGGTCTAAAACCGCCCGGCTACGAAAAGAGCCCCTGACGCTTACCGCGTCAGGGGCTTTTTTATTGGGCTTTGTGGCAAAGACCCACGCAAGCGAGGGGGAGAGGCGAACTTGTTCGCGGCATGTTCGGAAAGCTTGACGGCCCCTTCGCGGACAAGTCCGCTCCTACGCCCGTTGGGCAGAATCAAAAACGGCCTCCTGCCCGAGGGGTAGGAGCGAACTTGTTCGCGAAGACGGTCGCTCAGGCGATGCATGTCCGGAAAGCTTGGCGGCCCCTTCGCGGACAAGTCCGCTCCTACGCCCGTTGGGCAGAATCAAAAACGGCCTCCTGCCCGAGGGGTAGGAGCGAACTTGTTCGCGAAGACGGTCGCTCAGGCGATGCATGTCCGGAAAGCTTGGCGGCCCCTTCGCGGACAAGTCCGCTCCTACGCCCGTTGGGCAGAATCAAAAACGGCCTCCTGTCCGAGGGGTAGGAGCGAACTTGTTCGCGAAGACGCTCGCTCAGGCGATGCATGTTCGGAAAGCTTGGCGGCCCCTTCGCGGACAAGTCCGCTCCTACGCCCGTTGGGCAGAATCAAAAACGGCCTCCTGCCCGAGGGCTAGGAGCGAACTTGTTCGCGAAGACGGTCGCTCAAGCGATGCATGTTCGGAAAGCTTGACGGCCCCTTCGCGGACAAGTCCGCTCCTACGCCCGTTGGGCAGAATCAAAAACGGCCTCCTGCCCGAGGGGTAGGAGCGAACTTGTTCGCGAAGACGGTCGCTCAGGCGATGCATGTCCGGAAAGCTTGGCGGCCCCTTCGCGGACAAGTCCGCTCCTACGCCCGTTGGGCAGAATCAAAAACGGCCTCCTGCCCGAGGGGTAGGAGCGAACTTGTTCGCGAAGACGGTCGCTCAGGCGATGCATGTCCGGAAAGCTTGGCGGCCCCTTCGCGGACAAGTCCGCTCCTACGCCCGTTGGGCAGAATCAAAAACGGCCTCCTGTCCGAGGGGTAGGAGCGAACTTGTTCGCGAAGACGCTCGCTCAGGCGATGCATGTTCGGAAAGCTTGGCGGCCCCTTCGCGGACAAGTCCGCTCCTACGCCCGTTGGGCAGAATCAAAAGCAGGCTGGTGTATAACGCCAAGCGCTCCAGCGTCGGAATCCTTGCGTCGCAGATCTATCAACCCACCCTGAATTTCCCCACCAGTGTCTGCAGGTGGGTTCCCAGTCTGGCGAGTTCGACGCTGGAGGCGGCGGTTTGTTCGCTGGCTGCGGCGGTTTGTTCGGAGATGTCGCGTACGCTGATGACGTTACGGTTGATCTGTTCGGCGACCACGCTCTGTTCCTCGCTGGCGGTAGCGATCTGTTCGTTCATGTGCTGGATCGTCGCCACGGTGCGGGTGATCTGCTCCAGTGCGCCACCGGCACGACGGCTCAGTTCAACCGTGTTGTCAGTCAGGGTGCGGCTGCTGTCCAGAGTGGTCGCGACCTGTTGTGTGCCGGTTTGCAGGGCGGCGATCAGCTCTTCGATTTCCTCGGTGGACTTTTGCGTGCGCTGCGCCAGACCACGCACTTCATCGGCAACCACCGCGAAGCCGCGCCCGGCCTCTCCCGCGCGGGCTGCTTCAATCGCCGCATTGAGAGCCAGCAGATTGGTCTGCTGTGAAACAGACTTGATCACGTCAAGAACGCCGACGATCTTGTTACTCTCCTGCTTGAGCGCGCTCATCGACTGCGTGGAGTTCAGCACTTCGCGAGCCAGTTGCTCGATCTGCGTGATCGCCTGCCCGACCACTTCATCGCCGCTGCGCGCCTGTTGATCCGCCTGAGCGGCTGCCTGCGAAGCTTCTTGCGCATTGCGCGCGACTTCCTGCACGGTCGCGGCCATTTCATTCATGGCCGTGGCCACCTGGTCGGTTTCGTCTTTTTGGCTGGTGACTCCGATGCAGGTCTGTTTGGTCACCGCGGATAGCTGTTCGGCCGCGCTGGCGATCTGCGACACGCCCTCGCTGATGCCGCCAACCAGTTCGCGCAGGCTGACGGTCATGGTCTGCATGCTGCCTTGTAACTGACCCATTTCGTCACGGCGTGTGACCGATATGTCCCGGCTCAGATCGCCCTGAGCGATGCGCGCTGCGGCACTGAGTGTCTGCTGCAACGGCACGGTGATCTGTCGGGTCATGATCCAGGCGGCAAGCAATCCGATCAGCAGTGCCAGACCTGCAACACTGCTCAGCATGGCGCTGGAATTAGCCGCCTCGCTGTCGCGCTGTGCAGTCTGCAGGCGATTCAGCGCGCCGACGGAGTCCAGCAGCGTTTCGCCAAGGCCTTCCATGATTTCCTGATCCGCTTCGGCCTTGGTCTGTATCTGCTTGAACTCGCCAAGCCGTTCGCGATAACTCTGCAGGGCTGCGGTCGCCGGTGTCAGGCCCTGAAGGCTTTCGTTGCCCTGATCCTGAGCGATCTGCCCGATTTCCTTGAGCGCTTCGTCGATGGCCGCAATGGCTGCGCTTTCATCCGCGTCGCGGGTGGTGAAGGTATACGTCTGCACTTGATAACGAGCGGTCTGGACCTGCTGCCTCAGTTGGGAAATATTGGTGAATTCCTCCATCCGCTCGCTGCTGTCCTGTTCCTGGCTGACGCTTTTGAGCACTTCTACCTCAACCTGCGCGATGGCCTGCAAGGCCTGTTCCGAGGTCTGCTCCAGACGCGTACGGATCTGGTTGCGGGTCTGTCGGTTGTCGCGAACGTCCGCGAAGGTCTTTTCGATCCTGTTCAGCGTCTCGAACTGCCCGTTGAGCAGCTTGATGGTTGCCTCCTCGTCACTCTGCTTGTGCAGCAGGGTGAGCTGGGCTTTCATTTCATTGAGCTTTTCTGTAACCAGCGCCGTGCTCTCCGGGGTTTTCTGGACGCGGTCGGTGATTCGCTCGGCGCGCAGATCTTTGGTCAGACCGTTGAGCTGGGCGATGTCCGAGAGCGACTCCGAGCGGTCGATCATGGTGTACAGGCCATGCCAGCCCGTCAGTGTGATGATCAGCGTCAATAACAGCACCAGGCCGAAACCCAGGGACAGTTTGAATCTGACGTTCATGTTGCCGAGCGCTTGATTGATCAGTCGGAACATTGGAATCTCCTGCAATGAGCGAACAAAAGCACGTTCCGAACCCGTCGGGACATGCGTTGTGAGCGCATCGGCGTGGCGATTCATTGCGTGACCTGAGAAGGTCGTAGGAGATTTCCGAGCACGGAAGAGGGGTGAAAGGTGTCACATTTTGTCAGGGAAAATGGCCCGCGCCGAGTGCTGACGCGGGCTGTGTCCTGACAGGTCAGACGGTGAAACGGCTCACCAGCACCTGAAGGTGATTGCCCAGTCTCGCCAGTTCTACACTGGACGCCGCGGTTTCTTCACTGGCTGCAGAGGTCTGTTCGGACACGTCACGGACATTGATGATGCTGCGGTTGATCTCTTCGGCGGTCGCGCTCTGTTCTTCGGCGGCAGCCGCAATCTGCTGGTTCATGGCCTGGATCGACGAGACGGTTTTGGTGATGTTCGCCAGCGATCCACCGGCCCTGCGGGTCAGTTCCACGCTGCTGGTGCTCAGCTCGCGGCTGCTGTCCATGACGGTGGTGGCCTGTTGTGTGCCGCTTTGCAGGCGGGCAATAAGCGCTTCGATTTCTTCAGTGGATTTTTGCGTGCGTTGCGCCAGGCTGCGCACTTCATCGGCAACCACCGCAAAGCCCCGACCGGCCTCACCGGCGCGTGCTGCCTCGATAGCGGCGTTCAACGCCAGCAGGTTGGTCTGTTCGGCGACCGATTTGATGACGTCCAGCACGCTGCCAATCTTGTCGCTTTCCTGTTTCAACGCGCCCATTGCTTCGCTGGAGTTGCCCACCGCAGAGGCGAGACGTTCGATTTGCGCAATGGCCTCGTTGACCACCCGTTCGCCATCACGGGCCTGACGGTCTGCCGCCACTGCTGCTTCCGAGGCTTCCTCGGCGTTGCGCGCGACCTCCTGAACGGTTGCCGTCATTTCATGCATGGCGGTGGCCACCTGATCAGTCTCGACCTTCTGACTGTTGACCCCGGCACTGGTCTGCTCGGTAACCGCCGACAGCTCTTCCGCAGCGCTGGCAATCTGGGTGACGCCATCACGAATCCCGCCGACCAGTTCGCGCAGACTGACCGTCATGCGCTGAATCGTGGCCTGCAGCTTGCCCAGTTCGTCCTTGCGATCGACCTTGAGGTTGCGGCTCAGGTCGCCCGAGGCGACCCGCTCCACTACTTCGAGAGTCTCCTGCAGCGGGGTGGTGATCTGGCGAGTGATGACCCACGCCGCGAGAATGCTCAACACCAGCGCCAGCGCAGTAGCAGCGGCGATCATCGTGACCGACTTGGCGCTGTCTGCGTCGCGGCTCTTGTTCTGTCTGGCAATCAGGTCGTTGCTGGTGGCGAGCATGCTGACGCCCAGCGTGGTCATTTTATCCAGTGCGGCCTTGGAGGCGGCCTGGGCATCGCGGTATTTGCCCACAGCCGCGCGGTAGCCATTCAGCCCGGCGATGGCCTGTTGCAGCATGGGCGAATAAGTGGAAGAAATGTCGCCAGCCAGCGTGTTGATCCCGGTCACAGCGTCATCGATGGCTTTATTGGCGTCCTTTTCGAAATCGGGACGGCCGCTGTAGGTGTAACCACGTACCTGAAAGCGCGCCTGCTGAATCAGCTTGCTGACGCCGACGATGCCATTGAAGGCCAGGATGTTATCTTCCTTGAGCAGTTCGGCTTCGATCCTGTTGGCCTGATCCACTGCCTTGTCGGCGTTTTCGCCCATCTGGCTGCGGCTCGCTTCGCGGGTTTCGATCGCCTTGCTCATGTCCTCGAACGACTGCCGATAGTCCCGCGTTGCCTGAATCTGGACATCCAGCAACTGCAGGTTCTCGGGGGATCGCAGCAGGTTTCTGGCGGTTTGCAGTGCAGCGTCGAGCTCATCGAGTGTACTTCTGACCTTCGCTGCAGTCTCTGCGTTGTACAGCACCTCGTAGCTCATACGGTTGATGCGCAACTGAAGGGTCAGCTCATTGACCTCTGCAATCGCAGTGACACGGTCCCCACGATCGATCAGCGCCTGATTGCTGAACCAGCCGGTGGCTGAAATCATCAGCGTCATCAACAGCACCAGACCAAAGCCGATCGCCAATTTCAGGCTGACACTCGCATTGGCGAGGCTTTTGGATAACCCACGAGACATGATCACTCCTTGACGTCTTTTGTCCTAAGTATCCGACTGCATCGGCCAGTTATCGGTTAACTGAAGCGATTGAGTCGACACTGACAGCTTAGAACAAGCGAGCGAGAAGGGCCGTTACAGCGGTTTCAACGCGCAGGATGCGTTCGCCCAGTTGCACGGGTTGCAAACCTGACTGGCGCAACAGATCGATTTCGTAGGGTATCCAGCCACCTTCAGGGCCGATGGCCAGCGTGACCGGTTGGGTGACCGCACGTGGGCAGGCCGGGAAATCACCGGGATGGCCAACCAGGGCCAGTGTGTCGAGCGCGATCTGCGGCAAGCGATCTTCAACGAACGGCTTGAAGCGCTTTTCGATCACGATTTCAGGCAGCACCGAATCGCGACCCTGCTCCAGGCCCAGAATCAGCTGCTCGCGGATGGCTTCAGGCTCGAGAAATGGCGTCTGCCAGAAGCTTTTTTCCACCCTGTAACTGTTCAGCAGGATGACTTTCGGCACGCCCATGGTCGCAACGGTCTGAAACACCCGGCGTAACATCTTCGGGCGTGGCAACGCCAGCAACAGGGTAAGCGGCAGTTTGGCCGGCGGCGCACTCTGTAGCTCGACACGCAGCTCTGCTTCATGCGGTTCAAGGCGCAGCAGTTCGGCATTGCCCAGCAGGCCATTGATCCGGCCCACCCGCACACTGTCGCCGACCTCTGCGCGGTGCACCTCCTGCATGTGCTTCAGGCGGCGGTCACGCAGGACCACCCGGTCCGCCGCAATGAAATCGGCTTCCTCAAGCAGCAGCAGGTTCACGGCGTGGTCGCGGGCGGCTGATCCTGCTTGTCAGCGTCCTCGGCCTCATCGTCCGGATGTTCGCCACGCTTCTTGATCATCGTGCTGCACAGGACGCCCAGCTCGAAGAGCAGCCACATCGGCACCGCCAGCAGCGTCTGCGAGAAGATGTCCGGCGGCGTGAGGATCATGCCGACCACGAAGCAGCCGATGATCACATAAGGGCGGATCTTCTTCAGGTACTTGACGTCGACGATGCCGATCCACACCAGCAACACCACGGCCACCGGGATTTCGAAGGCCACGCCAAAGGCGAAGAACAGCGTCATCACGAAGTCCAGGTAGCTGGCGATGTCGGTCATCATCGACACGCCTTCCGGCGTCACGCTGGCGAAGAAGTGGAAAATCAGCGGGAAGACCAGGAAGTAGGCGAACGCCATGCCTGCGTAGAACAGGATGATGCTCGACACCAGCAATGGCACTGCGACACGCTTCTCGTGCTTGTACAGGCCCGGCGCGATGAAGCCCCAGATCTGATGCAGGATGACCGGCATGGACAGAAACAGCGCGACCATCATGGTCAGCTTGAACGGCGTGATGAACGGCGAGGCCACATCGGTGGCGATCATCGTTGCGCCTTCAGGCAGATAGACTCGCAGCGGCGCCGAGACCAGTGTGTAGATCTTCTGCGTGAAGTAGAACAGGCCGGCGAAAATCAGGAAGACTGCCGCAACGCAGCGCAACAGACGTGTACGCAGCTCGGTGAGGTGCGAGATCAGCGGCATTTGCTGATCATTTTCCGGGGTATCAGCGCTCATGGTGCTCGCGGTGGCAATGACGAATCGTGGGCGGGAGGCGCCGGGACCGGTGTGCCGGCGTCAGCCGGTTTGGCGGTTTTCTCCAGCGACAGCTCGGTCTTTGGTGCCGCAGGTTGGGCAGGGCCGATTTCGTGGTGTGCGGCTTGGTCGTGCACGGGGCTTGCAGCTTCGGCCGCAGCGGGCGCTGGCGGCGGGTTTGCCGGCTCCGGGCTGTTCTCGGACGGCTGATTGGGCGCGAACATTTTGCGCGCTTCGTCTTCCATCGAAAGAATATGCTCGTTGTGCAGCTGCCGACGAATTTCGTCAGCCCCGATTTCACGTTCAACTTCCTGTTTGATCGCATTGAAGCTGCGCTTCAAGCGGCCGATCCATAAGCCTGCGGTGCGTGCAGCACCCGGCAGGCGCTCGGGACCCAGTACCAGCAAGGCAACCAGGCCGACAAGCAGCAGTTCAGAGAAGCTGATACCGAACATGGGCTTAAACCTGGTCTTTGCGGATCGGCTCGTCGACTTTGTGCGCCTGCGCGTCGATGGTGTGCGGCTGATTCAGCGGCGAGCCCTGTGGGGCTGGCTGGGCCTGCTGGGGTTGAGGTGCAGGCTGTTCGGCAGGCTTGTCGTCGTCATTCATCGCCTTGCGAAAGCCCTTGATCGATTCGCCGACGTCGCTGCCCAGGCCCTTGAGTTTCTTGGTCCCGAAAACCAGTACTACGACGATCAGGATGACGATCCAGTGTTTCCAGTCAAAAATACCCATGAAACAGTCCTCGTAAAAGAGTTCAAGCTTGAAAGGGGAGAGCGTTACTCTGCCGTGCGAGCGGCTTTTTCCGCGTGACCGGACAAGCCGAATCGGCGGTCCAGTTCATCGAGCACGGCCTGTGGGTGCTGACCCAGCGCGGCGAGCATCACCATGCTGTGAAACCACAGGTCAGCGGTTTCATAAATCACGTCACTGCAATCGCCGCTGACCGCAGCGTCCTTGGCAGCGATGATGGTCTCGATCGACTCTTCGCCGAGCTTTTCCAGAATCTTGTTCAGGCCCTTGTGATACAGGCTTGCGACATAGGAGCTGTCGGCAGCGGCGTCCTTGCGTGATTCCAGCACTTCGGCCAGACGGGACAACGTATCAGTCATGTTCAATGGCCTGCAGGGTAAATAGCATCAGGATCTTTCAGAACCGGGTCTACGGTCTTCCAGCCTGACTTTTCATACACTCGGTAGAAGCAACTTTCGCGGCCGGTATGGCAAGCGATGCCACCGATCTGCTCGACCATCAGGATAATGACGTCGGCGTCACAGTCCAGGCGCAGTTCATGCAGCTTTTGCACATGACCCGATTCTTCACCTTTGCGCCAGAGTTTGCCACGCGAACGCGACCAATAGATGGCACGGTTCTCGGCCGCGGTCAGGCTCAGGGCCTCGCGGTTCATCCAGGCCATCATCAATACCCGGCCGGTCTTGTGATCCTGAGCGATTGCAGGCACCAGACCGTCGCTGTTCCAGTGAATCTCGTCCAGCCAGTCTTTCATATCTACTCCGGCAGCCGGCTTTCATGCCCGGCGGATTGAACAGTGTGCCAGCGCCATTCGCTGCTGGCTATCGGCGAACGATCAGATACAGGCCGGCGATCAGCATGATCGCGGCCGGCCACGCGGTGAGCGTCAGCAACTGGGTGGCGGCCTCGCTCATCACCCAGCCCTGTATCGCGCCGCCGACCAGCAATGCAGCACCGATCAGCCGCAGGACCGGCTCGTCCTTGCGATCGTGCCATGGGCGTGGCGGGTCCGAGGCGTGCGGGCGGGACATGCGTTCCAGCAGGTCACGGGTCATGCCGGCGATGTGCGGCAATTGCTCGACCTGTGATTGCAGATTGCCCAGCAGGGTTTTCGGGCTGACCCGTTCACGCATCCAGCGCTCCAGATAAGGCTGCGCGGTGCTCCACAGGTCCAGTTCAGGGTACAGCTGACGACCCAGCCCCTCGATGTTGAGCAGGGTCTTTTGCAGCAGAACCAGTTGCGGCTGGACTTCCATATTGAAGCGGCGTGCGGTCTGGAACAGGCGCATCAGCACCTGACCGAAGGAAATATCCTTGAGCGGCTTCTCGAAAATCGGCTCGCAGACCGTGCGGATGGCCGCTTCGAATTCATTGAGCTTGGTCTCTGCCGGCACCCAGCCCGAATCGATGTGCAGTTGCGCAACGCGACGATAATCACGTTTGAAAAAGGCAAACAGGTTACGCGCCAGGTAATCCTGATCTTCCGGGGTCAGGCTGCCGACGATACCGCAGTCGATGGCAATGTACTTCGGCGCCCACGGGTTGACCGTGCTGACGAAAATGTTGCCGGGGTGCATGTCGGCATGGAAGAAGCTGTCGCGAAAAATCTGCGTGAAGAAGATCTCCACGCCGCGCTCGGCCAGTAATTTCATGTCGGTGCGCTGATCCGCCAGCCCGGCCATGTCGGTGACCTGCAGGCCGTAGATACGCTCCATGACCAGCACTTTCGGCCGGCACCAGTCCCAGTAGACCTGTGGCACGTAAAGCAGGTCCGAGCCTTCGAAGTTGCGTCGCAACTGGCTGGCGTTGGCCGCTTCACGCAGCAGGTCGAGTTCGTCGTAGATGGTCTTTTCATAATCCATCACCACCTGCACCGGGTGCAGCAGGCGGGCATCGGCGGAGACGCGCTCGGCGGTGCGGGCGAGAATGAACAGCCATGCCAGGTCCTGACCGATGATCGGCTTGAGGCCGGGGCGTACCACCTTGACCACGACTTCTTCGCCGGTCTTCAGGCAGGCGGCATGCACCTGAGCGACCGAAGCGGATGCCAGCGGCTTCTCGTCGAAGCGGCTGAACACGTCGCAGATGCGTGCGCCGAGCTGTTCTTCGATCAGCTTGATCGCCAATTGCTGATCGAACGGCGGCACGCGGTCCTGCAGCAGCATCAGTTCGTCGGCGATGTCCTCGGGCAGCAGGTCGCGCCGGGTGGACAGCAGTTGCCCGAACTTGATGAAAATCGGCCCCAGGTCCTGGAGCGCCAGGCGAAAGCGTACGCCACGGCTCAGCTCGGATTTGCGCCGGGGCAGCCAGCGCCAGGGCAGCACGAAACGCAGCGCGAGCATCCACCACGGCAGGGGCAGGGCGAACAACAGGTCATCAAGGCGATAGCGGATAACGACACGTTGAATGCGAAACAGACGGCGGACGGCAAGCAGCTTCATGCGTTATCGCTGGTATTGAGGGAGTGGGCAAGGCGGGCAAAGCGCGCCTCGAGGCGTTCCAGATCGAGTTTGATCTGATCGAGTTCGGCGAATCGTGCTTCGGCTTCGTGTTTGCCTACCAGCGTGCGCGATTCTTCGCTGAGGTAGTCGGTGACGTTCTGGCTGAGGCTGTTGAAGCTTTCCCGCGTCCAGCGCCCACTGTTGCGCAGGTGGCTGCTGAACAACTGGCTGGCCACCGGGCCGATCCAGTTGGACAGTTCGTGCTCCCAGTCCAGCTCCAGGTCCTGAAGAATGCCGACCAGTTCCAGCAGCGCGCCGCTGTCACCGTCGAGTTCGACGTCCGGGCCGTGCAGCACAGCGGTCTTGTCTTTGCTCAGGGACAGACGCACCAGGCTGGACGCCGGCGCACGCAGGGTGCAGTCGGCTTCGGCAGCCCAGTCAGCGGCGAGCAGCAAGCCTTGGTCGCTGGGCAGGATGAACAGCTTCAGGGACGGATCGCGACAGTCCACCGCAATGACACGTCCGGACAGACGCGCCATGCGGGGCAGCGCGGTGCTGTCCAGGCGCAGCACCCGATTGATGCCGTGCTCGATGCTGGCGAGCAGCCCCCGGAGCAACATCAGGGTTTGATACCGCGGTGCAGGGCCACGACGCCGGCAGTCATGTTGTGATAGGTCACGCGGTCAAAACCGGCTTCTACCATCATCGACTTGAGGGTTTCCTGGTTGGGGTGCATGCGGATCGATTCGGCCAGATAGCGGTAGCTTTCCGAATCATTGGTGACCAGCTTGCCCATCAACGGCATGAACGCGAACGAGTAGGCGTCGTAGGCCTTGGACATCAACTTGTTGGTCGGCTTGGAGAACTCCAGCACCAACAGGCGACCACCCGGCTTGAGCACGCGCAGCATGGAACGCAGGGCGTCTTCCTTGTGCGTCACGTTGCGCAGGCCGAACGCGATGGTCACGCAGTCGAAATGGTTGTCCGGGAATGGCAGCTTCTCGGCGTCTGCCTGGACGAACTCGACGTTGCCCGACACACCCAGGTCCAGCAGGCGGTCACGGCCGACCTTGAGCATGGAGGCGTTGATGTCAGCCAGTACCACCTGGCCGGTCGGGCCGACCAGGTTGGAGAATTTGCGGGTCAGGTCGCCCGTGCCGCCAGCAATGTCCAGCACGCGGTTACCGGTGCGGACGCCGGACAGCTCGATCGCGAAACGCTTCCACAGGCGATGCATGCCGCCGGACAGCAGGTCGTTCATCAGGTCGTACTTGGCCGCTACCGAATGGAAAACCTCAGCGACTTTTTCTGCCTTCTGGCTTTCCGGTACATTTTTGTAACCGAAGTGAGTCGTAGGTTCGGCATCGCTGCCTTTGCGCTGATCGTTCATATCGCTTCACCGGAATAGAGTGCGGGTCATTCTAATCGCCAAGGCCGGCTTTGTCTTGACAAGGCTCACCTGCAACGCTTTCTTGGATGCGGGCGGGTGTATATAGTTGCGCCGCATTTCATATGACGATCAAGGAAGCCTCCGATGGCCAAGATAACCGTTGAACGCCCGCACGCCCTGGGCCTCGAGAAGGCTCGCGAAAAGGCCGAGCAACTGGTCGAGAAGCTGTCCACCCGATACGGACTGGCCTACGAATGGGCTGGCGATACCGTAAAACTGGAGGGCAAGGGCGCCAAGGGTGAGGTCGAGGTCGAAGAGGCTTTGATCCGCGTCAACATCGAGCTGAACTTCATCCTGTCGGCCATGAGCGGTTCGATCAAGACAGAAGTCGAGCGCGTTCTGGACAAGGCGCTCGCTGCCTGAACGCTGTCTGCAGCCCCTCTGATTTTTCTTCGCGGTCATGTGCCTGCGCGCTCTTTTGTGAGCGCAAATCGACAGAATCGAGTGTGCTTTCGACCTTCGAGTCGCAAAGGCCTTGAACCGGATCGGTATCGCGTCTAAACATGGTGTAGACACGCTCATTGCCAGGCTCGATGAGCCGCCGGTGCTGCATGAGCGTGTCGGGCCGATAAAAGCTCGAACGCTGCGTGCCGAATGACTCGTGCGTTTCACGTCTGGACGATAAGGAGAACAGGATGGCTGGCAAGAAAAAAACCGAAAAAGATGGCAGCTCCTGGATGGGCGAGGTTGAGAAGTACTCTCGTCAGATCTGGCTGGCTGGTTTGGGCGCGTATTCCAAAATCAGCAATGACGGCAGCAAGCTTTTCGAGACGCTGGTGAAGGACGGCGAGAAGGCCGAGAAGCTGACCAAGGTCGAAGCGCAGAAGCAGCTCGATGACGTCAAGAACACCAGCAAGTCGGCCAAGTCCCGCGTGGACGACGTGAAAGACCTCGCGGTTGGCAAGTGGAACGAGCTGGAAGAGGCTTTCGACAAGCGTCTGAATGGCGCGATTGCGCGCCTGGGTGTGCCGAGCCGCAGTGAAGTACAGGCGCTGAACAGCAAGGTCGACCAGCTGACCCGGCAGATCGAGCTACTGACGGGCGCGAAAGCCAGACCGGCTGCTTCGCGCACTGTGGCGGCCAAACCGGCAGCGACGAAGAGCGCGGCGAAACCGTTGGTCAAGGCTGCGCCCAAGCCAGCCGTCAAGAAAGCAGCGGCCATGCCCGTCGAGGCTGCCAAAAAGCCTGCCGCTACGAGCACCCGCAAAACCAGCACCGCGACCAAAACTGCAGCAGCGAAAAAACCAGCGACAAGAAAGCCGGCGGCCAAACCTGCTACCAAGCCCCCTACGCCGGCCGTGCCGGAAAAACCAGCGATTCAGTCCTGATACTTGGCTGCAACAAAGAAGATAGGACGCAGAGCGTCCCGAACGGCATACCCACGCGGAGCATGGGCACGATGGTGTTCTTACGGACGACTATCGTTCCTCACGCTCCAGCGTGGGAATGCCTTTCGTGACGCTCCGCGTCACAGATCTACGCCGCGCCACCTGCTCAAGGTAGGACGCAGAGCGTCCAGAACGGCATGCCCACGCGGAGCATGGGCACGATGATGTTCTTACGGACGACTATCGTTCCTCACGCTCTGGTGTGACCCCCGAAGGTTGGATGCAACCTTTGGAGGCGTCATGGGTAAATATACAGAGCAGGCAAAACTCGCAGCCGTGAAAGAGTATTGTGCCGGCAAGGCAGGTTTGAGGGATGTTGCGCGTCGCCACGATGTGGACTTTTCCTGCCTTCGTCAGTGGGTCGCGGCTTATCAGATCCACGGCCCAGCCGCTCTTAAAGAGAAAAGGCGGCAGCGTTACAGTGACGAATTCAAGCTAGCTGTTTTGAAGCGCATGCATGATGAGCGATTATCACTGCGCCAGACAGCGGCCTTGTTCGATATCCGTCAGTTCGGCATCATCAATCTATGGCAGCGCCTTTTTGACGAAGGTGCTCTTAACGCATCCTCAAAGCCCCCTAAGAAAGTTGGACGCCCAAGAAAGATGACGACGCCCCTTCCCCCTGTGAACTCCGCTCCGATCAACGATGAATCGCGCTCGCGTGACGAGTTGCTTGCCGAGGTGAAGCAACTGCGGATGGAGGTCGATTATCTAAAAAAGCTCGATGCCTTGGTTCAGAAGAAGCAACGAATAGCGCAGCAGAAAAAGCGCAAATCGTGATGGAACTGAGGCCTTTACATTCTCTGGACGGCCTGCTGAAGTTTGCCGGTCTGGCACGCAGCACTTTTTACTATCAACAAAAGGTACTGCTGGCAGATGACAAATACGCCGGGCTGAAAGACCTGATTCAGGCAACTTTCTACGAGCACAAGGGCCGGTATGGCTATCGTCGCATCACGGCAGCGTTGCGCAGGGCGGGCCATCTTGTGAACCACAAGACGGTGCAGAAACTAATGGGGCAGCTAGGCCTGAAGAGCCTGATACGCGTGAAGAAATACCGTTCCTACAAAGGCGAAACAGGCAAGGCCGCGCCTAACCTGCTAAAGCGTGATTTCAAAGCGCAATACCCTAACCAGAAATGGGCCACCGACGTGACCGAATTCAAAGTAGGAGGCCAGAAACTTTATCTGTCGCCGATCATGGATCTGTACAGCGGCGAAATCATTTCCTATGCGATTGCCAGGCGCCCGCTGTACTCCATGGTCGACGAAATGCTTGAAGGAGCATTTAAGCGGCTTGGACCGCATGAAAAGCCGATTTTGCATTCCGACCAGGGTTGGCAATATCGGATGCCTATTTACCAGCGACTGCTCAATGAGAATTCGATCGCAGCCAGCATGTCGCGCAAGGGTAACTGCTACGACAACGCGGCTATTGAGAGCTTTTTTAGCACGCTGAAATCCGAATTTTTCTACCTGAACAAATTTAACGATCTGGATGAGCTTCAAGCGGGTATCGAAGAGTACATTGAGTATTACAATCACTCACGCATAAAACTGAAGCTTAACGGCCTGAGTCCTGTGGAATACAGAATGCAGGCCGCCAAGGCAGCGTAGGTGGATAATTGTCCAACCTTCGGGGGTCACACCACTCCAGCGTGGGAATGTATTTCGTGACGCTCCGCGTCACAGACCAACGCCGCGCCACCTGCTCAGGGAGGACGCAGAGCGTCCAGAACGGCATACCCACGCGGAGCATGGGCACGATGGTGAGCTACCTGACGCCTATCGTTCCTCACGCTCCAGCGTGGGCATGCCTTTCGTGACGCTCCGCGTCACAAATCTGCGCCGCGCCACCTGCTCAAGGGAGGACGCAGAGCGTCCAGAACGGCATGCCCACGCGGAGCATGGGCACGATGATGATCTGGCTGACGACTATCGTTCCTCACGCTCCAGCGTGGGAATGCCTTTCGTGACGCTCCGCGTCACAGATCTACGCCGCGCCACCTGCTCAAGGTAGGACGCAGAGCGTCCAGAACGGCATGCCCACGCGGAGCATCGGCACAATGGTGTTCATGCGGACACCTGCAGGCGGATCAGAGCATCAGTTTGATGACGTGTTCGGAAGGGTCGCGGGACTTGCCGGATTTTTCGAGTTCCTGCAGGTAGTCTTCCCACAGCGAAGCCTGCCGTGTGGCCAGTTCGTACAGGTATTCCCAGGTAAACAGGCCGCTGTCATGGCCGTCATCGAAAGTGAGTTTCAGCGCATATTGCCCGGCGGGCTCGACCTTGGTCAGGCCGACTCCCAGTTTGCCGAATTGCAGGATCGGCCGGCCGTGGCCCTGAACTTCGGCAGAAGGGGAATGCACCCGCAGAAATTCGGCGGGCAAATGGTATTCCTCATCCGGCGCGTATTTCAGCGTCAGGGTCTTGGAGGCTTTATGCAGTTGGATGGCGGTTGGGAGCATTGAGAACAGCCTCAAGTTTTAAGCTGCAAGCTTCAAGCAGAAGCAAAAAAGCTGCAAGCGTGAACAACCGCTTGCAGCTTGCAGCTAATAGCTTGCAGCTTCAGAGAATATAACGCGACAGGTCTTCGTTTTCTGCCAGATCACCCAGGTGACTGTTGACGTATTCTGCGTCGATCTCGATCGGCGCTGCGTCAGGGCTGATGGCCAGGTCACCGGCGCTGAACGAGACTTCCTCGAGCAGGCGCTCAAGCAGCGTGTGCAGGCGGCGGGCACCAATATTCTCGGTCTTCTCGTTGACCTGCCAGGCGATCTCGGCCAGGCGCTTGATGCCTTCAGGCTTGAACTCGATCTTCAGGCCTTCGGTCTTGAGCAGCTCGCGGTACTGTTCGGTCAACGACGCATGCGGCTCGCTGAGGATGCGCTCGAAGTCCTGCGGCGACAGCGCCTTGAGTTCGACGCGGATCGGCAGACGGCCTTGCAGCTCGGGGACCAGATCACTCGGCTTGCTCAAATGGAACGCGCCCGAGGCGATAAACAGGATGTGGTCGGTCTTGACCATGCCCAGTTTGGTGTTCACGGTGCAGCCTTCGATCAGCGGCAGCAGGTCGCGCTGCACGCCTTCACGGGACACGTCGACACCGCCCGAATTACCACGCTTGGCCACCTTGTCGATTTCGTCGATGAACACGATGCCGTGTTGTTCGACCGCTTCCAGCGCCTTGGCTTTCAGCTCTTCTTCATTGACCAGACGGCCAGCTTCTTCTTCGCGTACCAGCTTGAGCGCTTCCTTGACCTTGAGTTTGCGGCTCTTGGTCTTGCCCTTGCCCATGTTGGCAAACAGGCTCTGCAACTGATTGGTCATCTCCTCCATGCCAGGCGGCGCGGAGATATCGACACCAACGGCTTCGTTGATCTCGATCTCGATTTCCTTGTCATCCAGCTGGCCTTCGCGCAGACGCTTGCGGAACAGCTGACGGGTATTGGAATCGCTGCTCTGCGCCGGGTCTTCGTTGAAGCCGACCCGGGCCGGTGGCAGCAGGGCGTCGAGAATGCGCTCTTCGGCAGCATCTTCGGCACGGTGACGCACCTTGACGATTTCCTGTTCGCGCAGCAGCTTGATCGCGGCATCGGCCAGATCACGGATGATCGACTCTACATCACGACCCACATAACCAACTTCGGTGAATTTGGTGGCTTCGACCTTGATGAACGGCGCGTTGGCGAGTTTGGCCAGACGACGGGCGATTTCGGTTTTGCCGACACCGGTCGGACCGATCATCAGAATGTTCTTGGGGGTTACTTCAACACGCAGCTCTTCCGGCAACTGCATGCGGCGCCAGCGATTGCGCAGGGCAATGGCCACGGCGCGCTTGGCATCGTCCTGGCCGATAATATGGCGGTTGAGTTCATGGACGATTTCTCGGGGAGTCATTGACATGGTTATTCACGGTCCTCTGGTACGGTCAAGTCGATGGGGCCGCAAGATGTGCGGCCCGGCAGCGGCTTAGCCGGCGAGGTCCTGCTCCTCAATGGTGATGTTGTGGTTGGTGAACACGCAAATGTCGCCGGCGATATGCAGGGAAGTCTCGGCAATTTCGCGGGCCGACAGGTCGGTCTTGAGCAGCAGGGCGCGTGCTGCGGCCTGAGCGAATGCGCCGCCGGAGCCCATGGCGATCAGTCCGTCCTCGGGCTCGACCACGTCACCGTTGCCGGTGATGATCAGCGAGGCGTCCTTGTTGGCGACGGCCAGCATGGCTTCAAGGCGGCTCAGCGAGCGATCGGTGCGCCAGTCCTTGGCCAGTTCGACGGCTGCACGAACCAGATGCCCCTGGTGTTTTTCCAGTTGGGCCTCGAAGCGTTCGAACAGCGTGAATGCATCGGCGGTCGCGCCAGCGAATCCGGCGATCACTTCACCGTGATACAGGCGGCGTACCTTCTTGGCGTTGCCTTTCATGACGGTGTTGCCCAGAGAAACCTGGCCGTCGCCAGCCATGACGACTTTACCGTGGCGGCGCACTGAAACGATGGTGGTCAAGGGAGAGTCTCCACACTGCGGGGCGAAAATGCCCTGATGCAAACTCATATGGGGGTGTGGGTGAGTATTTCAACCTTGGGGATGAATCGGGGGGGAATGACCGTATGATTCTTGTCCCAACTCTTTAAGCGGACCGGGCGACGCTTCATTTGTCCGCGATCTCCCGGTTTTTGTAGCGGACAGAAGGCCGTTTTGATTCTGCCCAACGGGCGTAGGAGCGGACTTGTCCGCGATGGGCTGCGAAGCGGCCCCCAAACAGGCTGTCTCGGCTGGGTCTGATACACAGATGCGGCTGGTTTTGCTGCCGGTTCCCGGCAGATCGCGGACAAGTCCGCTCCTACGCCCTTCGGGCAGAAGCTCCGTTCTCCGTACTCATCGAAAACACGCGATGAGCACGGAAACAGCGGCGCTTTGGCTAGCGGCTCTGGCGCTGTTGCAACAACAGGTTACTAAATCCGCCGCTTGCCAGTTGTTTCTGGGCAGTGGTCAGTTGTTCGCGGTTGCTGAACGGGCCGACCAGTACGCGATACCAGGTTTCATCCTTGACGGTGCCCGACTCGACGGTAGAGGTCTGGCCCAGCAGGATGATTTGCGCGCGGACCTTCTCGGCGTCAGCCTGTTTGCGGAACGAGCCTGCCTGCAGGAAGAACGTCGTCACCGCTGCCGGCTTGGTGGTCGCAACCGGTGGCGCCGGCGGAGGCGTCAGGCCGCTGAGGGCTGCCTGGGCACGTGCCGTGTCGATCTTGGCTGCCTGTTCCGGCGAGACCGGTGCTGTCGGTGCCACAGGCGGCGGGGTTTTCTCCGGCACGGCCTCGTTCGGCACGATCACTTCCGATTCCGGCAGCAATGTGTAGAAGTCGTACTTGGGTTTGACCGGCGCCGTAGGGCTTGGCGGTGTCTTGTTTGCTTCGGCGATCTTTGCAGCCTTGGCGTCTGCCCTGACCCGCTTGACGTCATCGCCACCGGGTTCGAGCTTCATCAAAAAGACCACGAATGCGCCCACGGTCAAGCCAATCGCCAGCCACAACCATCCTGGAATCGGCTTCTTCGCGGGTGCCTGGTAACGGCTGGCGCCCCGCTTGGGTGCCGGTTTCTTCTTCGCAACTGCCAACTTACATACGCTCCAGAGTTTCCAGACCCAACAGGTCCAGGCCTTGCTTGAGGGTGCGGCCGGTCAGTGCAGCCAGGCGCAGACGGCTCTGTTGCTGATCGGGGTTTTCCGCACCAAGGATCGGGCAGTTTTCGTAAAAGCTCGAAAACAGACCCGCAAGGTCATACAGGTAAGCACAAAGTACGTGCGGTGTGCCTTTTTCTGCGACGTTGTTCAGTGTTTCGGTGAGCTGCGCCAGACGTGCGGCCAGTTCCTGTTCCTGCGGCGCTGCGAGGACGATCTGGCCCTTGCTGGCGTCAAACGCGCTGCCCAGCTTGCGGAACACGCCGGCCACACGGGTGTAGGCGTACAGCAGATAGGGCGCGGTGTTGCCTTCGAAACTGAGCATCTGATCGAAGTTGAAGCTGTAATCGCTGGCGCGGTGCTTGGACAGGTCGGCGTATTTCACCGCACTGATGCCCACGGCCTTGGCAATGCTGCGCAATTCCGCTTCGGCGACTTCCGGGTTCTTTTCCCTGACCAGCGTGTAGGCGCGCTCTTCGGCTTCATCGAGCAGGTCGATGAGCTTGACCGTGCCGCCATCGCGGGTCTTGAACGGGCGGCCATCGGCGCCGTTCATGGTGCCGAAGCCCATGTGTTCGAGCTGCATGCCGTCATGCACGAAACCGGCGCGGCGCGCCACTTCGAACACCTGCTGGAAGTGCAGGGCCTGACGCTGGTCGACGAAATACAGTACGCGATCGGCCTTGAGCACCTTGCTGCGATAGCGGATCGCTGCCAGGTCGGTGGTGGCATACAGATAACCGCCACCGGCCTTCTGCACGATGACCGGCAACGGCGTGTCATCGGCGGTGCGGAATTCTTCGAGGAACACGCATTGTGCGCCATTGCTCTCGACCAGCAGGCCCGTGGCTTTCAGGTCGTTGACGACATTGGCCAGGTCATCGTTATAGGCGCTTTCGCCCATCACGTCGGCCGGGGTCAGCTTGACGTTGAGGCGCTCGTAGGTCTCCTGGCAGTGCGACAGCGAGATGTCCTTGAAGCGCGTCCACAGCGCCAGGCATTCGGCATCGCCGGCCTGCAGCTTGACCACCAGGCCACGGGCACGCTCGGCGAACTCTTCGGACTCGTCAAAGCGCTGCTTGGCGGCGCGGTAGAAGTTTTCCAGGTCGGACAGCTCGTCGCTGGTCGCCGGCTTTTCCTGCAGATAGGCCAGCAGCATGCCGAACTGGGTGCCCCAGTCGCCCACGTGGTTCTGGCGAATGACCGTGTCGCCGAGAAACTCGAGAACGTTCGCCACGCCGTCGCCAATAATGGTCGAGCGCAGGTGCCCAACGTGCATTTCCTTGGCCAGATTGGGTGCCGACAGATCGACGACCACGCGCTGTGCAGCGCCCGCCTTGCGGACCGACAGTTTTTCCGGGTCGGCCAAGGCAGCGTCGAGGCGTGCGGCGAGCGCGGCGGTGTTCTGGAAGAAGTTCAGGAAGCCCGGCCCGGCAATTTCGACCTTGCTGATCTGCTCGTCGGCCGGGAGGGCGGCGATCAGTTTTTCAGCCAGATCGCGCGGTTTCATGCCGGCAGGCTTGGCGAGCATCATCGCGATATTGCTGGCGAAGTCGCCGTGCGTCTTGTCGCGGGCGTTTTCCACCTGAATCGCCGGCGTCAGCCCTTCTGGCAAGACGCCCTCGGTGACGAGACGGGTCAGGGCTTGTTGAATCAGCTGGCGAATCGTGTCTTTCATGGTGCTCTCTTCGACCGCAAGCGCGGTGGCGCTTCGATGCGCGGGTGGAAAAACTCTGCATTATCCGTTGCTCAAGCCTGCTTGCCAACGGCGTGACTTAATAAAGATCCACAGGATCCACATCCAGCGACCATCTGACCTGTCGACCGCTGGGCATTTGCTCCAGCGCGAGCAGCCAGGTGGCAAGCAATTTATGCAGTGGCGCGCGGGCGCTGGACTGCACCAGCAGTTGCGCGCGATAACGCCCGGCGCGGCGTTCCATCGGTGCCGGAACCGGGCCCAGCAGCTCAATGCCGCCCAGCGCCATTTGCGCAACCAGTTGCTCGGCATCGCTGCAGGCCTGATCAAGAAAGGCCTCGGCCTGCCCCGGCTTGTGCGCTTCGGCGCGCAGCAGTGCAAGGTGTGAAAACGGTGGCAGACCCGCTGAACGGCGCTCGCTCAAGGCTTGTTCGGCAAAGGCGAAATAACCCTGCTCGGTCAGCTGGATCAGCAACGGATGGTCGGCCAGGTGGGTCTGGATGATCACCTTGCCAGGCTCTTCGGCGCGCCCGGCACGGCCTGCCACCTGCACGATCAGTTGCGCCATGCGCTCGCTGGCGCGGAAGTCGCCGGAAAACAGCCCGCCGTCGGCGTCCAGAATCGAGACCAGCGTGACCCGGGGAAAGTGATGGCCCTTGGCGAGCATTTGCGTGCCGACCAGAATGCACGGCTGACCGCGCTGGATCGTCGTGAACAGCTGGTTCATGGCGTCCTTGCGCGACGTGCTGTCGCGATCGACACGCAGCACGGGGTAGTCCGGAAACAGAATCGCCAGGCGCTCTTCGGCGCGCTCGGTGCCGGCGCCTACCGGGCGCAAATCCACCTTGCCGCACGACGGGCACTGACGCGGTACGCGCTCGACATACCCGCAGTGATGGCAGCGCAGTTCGCCCGAGCGCTGGTGCACGGTCATGCGTGCATCGCAGCGTTGGCAGCCGGACATCCAGCCGCAGTCGTGGCACAGCAAGGTTGGCGCAAAGCCGCGACGGTTGAGGAACACCAAAACCTGCTGGCCTGCCGCGAGCGTCTGGCCGATGGCCTGCTGCATGGGCCCGGAGATGCCGCTGTCCAGCGGTCGGCTCTTGACGTCCAGGCGCATGAAACGCGGCTGTTGTGCGCCGCCCGCGCGCTGATTCAGGCGCAACAGGCCATAGCGGCCGGTGTAGGCGTTGTGCAGGCTTTCCAGGGACGGCGTGGCCGAGCCCAGGACAATCGGAATGTTTTCCTGACGCGCCCGCACCAGTGCCAGATCGCGGGCGTGATAGCGCAGACCTTCCTGCTGTTTATAGGAACCGTCGTGTTCTTCGTCGATGATGATCAGGCCGGGGTTTTTCATCGGCGTGAACAGCGCCGAACGCGTGCCGATGATGATGTCCGCCTCGCCATCGCGAGCCGCCAGCCAGGCGTCCAGCCGTTCGCGGTCGTTGACCGCCGAGTGGACCAGCGCAATGCGCGCATTGAAGCGCTGCTCGAAGCGCGCCAGGGTCTGCGGGCCGAGGTTGATTTCCGGGATCAGCACCAGCGCCTGCTTGCCGGCTTCGAGGGTTTCGCGGATCAGTTGCAGATAGACTTCGGTCTTGCCGCTGCCGGTGACACCGGCCAGCAGAAACGCATGAAAGCTGTCGAATCCGGCGCGGATCGCTTCGTAAGCGGCGCGTTGTTCGGTGTTGAGTGGCAATTCAGGCTGGGCCAGCCAGTGTTCATGGCGTGCGCTGGGCGCATGGCTGCGGACCTCGACGTACACCAGCTCCTTGGCCAGCAACAGGTTGAGGCTGTCCCTGTTAAGCATCAGCTTGCTGAGCAGTTGATGCGCCACTCCGTGCGGATGCTGGGCAAGGGTGGTCAGGGCTTCGCGCTGCTTGGGCGCGCGGGCGATGCGCGGATCGTCGACGCTGGCGCCCGGGGCCACATGCCAGAAGCGCTCCTGGCGACTTTCGGCCAGTTCGCCCTGACGCAGCAGCACCGGCAAGGCCCAGCTCAGTGTGTCTCCGAGGCTGTGCTGGTAGTACTGCGAGGTCCACAGGCACAGCTTGAACAGTGCGGGCGGCAGCGGCGCTTCACTGTCGAGCAGGGCGATAGCCGGCTTCAGCTTGTCGGCGGGTACTTCGCTGTGATCGACCACTTCCACCAGAATGCCGATCATTTCCCGACGTCCGAACGGCACTCGCAGACGCATGCCCGGCTGCAAGGCGCTGCGCGACACGCCCGCAGGGGCGCGGTAGTCGAACAGGCGGCGAAGCGGCGAGGGCAGGGCAAGGCGCAGGATGGCGTCGGGCACGCGGTGTTTCCCTGTGGTGATAAGTGATGACGGAGGCGCGATCTTAGCAGACGACCGGTGTGAAGGTTCGCTTGCGTCGTTGCAATTGTCTGGTACTATCCGCAGCCTATTTCCGTGCGGTATTCAACAATAGTGTTGGGTGGCGGCGCGTTAGACCGAGGAAGTACCGATGAAAGCTGATATCCATCCAGTTTACGAAGCCATTGACGCTACCTGCAGCTGCGGCAATGTCATCAAGACCCGTTCCACCCTGGCCGCTCCTCTGAGCCTGGACGTGTGCAACGAGTGCCACCCGTTCTACACCGGCAAGCAGAAGATGCTTGACGTTGGCGGCCGTGTCGACAAGTTCAAATCCCGTTTCGGTGCGTTCGGCGCAACCAAAGCGAAGTAAGACTGGCTGCCCTATGGGCATCTCCAGGCTGCTTGAAAAGGCGCTCCTTGTGGGCGTCTTTTTTATGCCCGCGATTTGGGTGTCCGCTGCGCAGGCCTTCTGCCCCGCACCTGCCTCGTTGCCGATTGCACAGGTGCAGCGTGTGGTCGACGGCGACACGTTAAAGCTGACCGATGGCCGCAGTGTGCGGATGATCGGGCTCAATACGCCTGAAACCGGCAGGAAAGGCCGGTCGGCCGAACCGTTTGCCGAGGCGGCGAAAAAGCGCTTGCAGACGCTGGTGAATGAAAGCGGCGGCAAGGTCAGGCTGCGTATCGGCCAGCAGGGCAAGGATCATTACGGCCGCACGCTGGCCAACGTCTATGACCGTAAGGGCGCCAACCTCGAGGCGCAGTTGCTGAGTGAAGGTCTGGGCTATCTGGTGGCCGTTGCGCCCAATGTCAGGCTGGTCGCTTGCCAGCAGGGCGCGGAGCGTCAGGCACGTGAGGCGCGGCTGGGTGTGTGGCGCAATTCGCCGGTGCAGTCCTCGACCCGGCTGAGCACAGGCGGGTTCGCGATTGTGTCCGGTCAGGTCAGGCGTGTGCAGCGCAATCGCGGCGGTATCTGGATCGAGTTGCAGGGCTCGCTGGTCCTGCGTGTCGCGCCTGCCCACCTGAATGCGTTCGATACGGCGATGCTCCAGCGCCTCGAAGGGCAGCAGGTCGAAGCGCGTGGCTGGGTAGTCGACCGCTCCCGGCGCGCGGGCCTGAAAGCCGGGCAGTCCCGCTGGCTGCTGCCACTGACCCATCCCGCCATGCTGAGCCCTCCCCGCCGTTAGAAGCGCCCTCCAGGCCAGTGATCCGACGAGCGTGACCGAGTGTTCACGTATCAGGCCTCTAAGCTAAAGTCTAAGCCTGTGCCTATTGACAGCAGTGACTGGCCAGTCTTGTTAGGACTATGCATCTTGCGTATCCTCGGCGGTCCGTCTGTCCCACAGTAAAAAAAGCGGAATCCAATACATGTCAGATCTGAAAACTGCCGCGCTCGAATACCATGCCAATCCTCGTCCGGGGAAGCTGAGCGTCGAACTCACCAAGCCGACTGCAACCGCTCGTGACCTGGCTCTGGCCTACAGCCCTGGCGTTGCTGAACCCGTGCGTGAAATTGCCCGTGACCCCGAGCTGGCTTACAAGTACACCGGCAAAGGCAATCTGGTAGCAGTTATTTCTGATGGCACCGCGATTCTCGGCCTCGGCGATCTGGGGCCATTGGCTTCCAAGCCGGTCATGGAAGGTAAGGGCGTTCTGTTCAAGCGCTTTGCCGGTATCGACGTTTTCGATATCGAAGTCGATTCCGAAAGCCCGCAGGCGTTCATCGACACCGTCAAGCGTATCTCCATCACCTTCGGTGGCATCAACCTGGAAGACATCAAGGCGCCTGAGTGCTTTGAAATCGAGAAGGCGCTGATCGAACAGTGCGACATCCCGGTTTTCCATGATGACCAGCACGGCACCGCTATCGTGACGGCGGCCGGCATGATCAACGCACTGGAAATCGTCGGCAAGACCCTCGAATCGGCGAAGATCGTCTGCCTGGGCGCTGGCGCTGCAGCCATCTCCTGCATGAAGCTGCTGGTGAGCATGGGCGCGAAGATCGAAAACATCTTCATGGTCGACCGTACCGGCGTTATCCACTCCGGCCGTACCGACCTGAATCCGTACAAGGCTGCATTCGCTCACGCTACCGAGAAGCGCTCGCTGACCGATGCACTGGATGGCGCTGACGTATTCGTAGGCCTGTCCGGCCCTAACCTGCTGAGCGCTGAAAACCTCAAGCTGATGGCCAAGGACCCGATCGTGTTCGCTTGCTCGAACCCTGATCCGGAAATCTCCCCGGAACTGGCTCACGCCACGCGCAGCGATGTGATCATGGCCACTGGCCGTTCGGACTACCCGAACCAGGTCAACAACGTGCTGGGCTTCCCGTTCATCTTCCGCGGTGCTCTGGACGTTCGCGCCAAGCGCATCAACGAAGAAATGAAAATCGCTGCGGCCAACGCCCTGCGCGAACTGGCCAAGCTGCCTGTGCCACAGGAAGTCAGCGACGCCTACGGCGGCATCAAACTGGAATTCGGTCGTGAGTACATCATCCCGAAACCAATGGATACGCGCCTGCTGGGCCTGATCGCCGATGCAGTGGCCAAGGCCGCCATCGAAAGCGGCGTTGCCACCCTGCCTTATCCGAAGCACTACCCGCTGACCAGCGTGGATGACGTGTTCAAGGGCTGATCCCTGAGCCAATAAAAAACCCCTGCAGCGATGCAGGGGTTTTTTTATGCCTTGGATACCCTGCACTTGTGGGGCATTTTCAGGGATTGAACTGGCCTCTTCGCGAGCAAGCTCGCTCCCACGGGACCTGCGTATAACCGTCAGGGCGGAGCATGGGCACGATGGTGATCTGACTGACGACTATCGTTCCTCACGCTCCAGCGTGGCAATGCCTTTCGTGACGCTCCGCGTCACAAGCCTGCGCAGTGCTATCAGAACAAATCGATTGGCGCGGACTCATCTGCCGGTAACGGGCTGCCCGGTGCACTGCTGCCGCCCAGTTCGTTGACGCTTGGCGGTGTGTCTTCGCTTTTGAACAGCTCGAAGAATGCGTTCGGCGTGCTTGGCGTAGCGGCGCGGCCACTCAATGGGTCGACGCGCAGGCTGAGAATGCCTGGCGGTTCGGCCTGTTGATGCGGCGGCTTGTCCTTGAGCGCAGCGCTCATGTAGTCCATCCAGATCGGCAGCGAGACCGTCCCGCCGAATTCGTGACGGCCAAGGCTTTCAGGCTGATCGAAACCACTCCACACCGTCGTCACGTAGTCTGCGTTATACCCGGAGAACCAGGCATCCTTGGAATCGTTGGTGGTACCGGTCTTGCCGGCGATGTCCGGTCTGTTCATGGACAGCGCGCGGCGCCCGGTGCCGCGCTTGATCACGTCCTGCAGCATGCTGTTCAGAATGTACGTGGTGCGGCCATCGACAATGCGCTCGGCAACGGCAGGCGCTTGCGGCTGGGCTGGTGCGCCCGGTGGACCCGCAACCACGCTCGGGCTGTCATGTACCGCAAAGGTCGAAGTATTGGGCGCGGTATTGACGTCATTGGCCGGAACGCTTGGCGGGTTGGCGACAAACAGGGTCTGGCCGTCACGGTTCTCGATGGTCTGGATCAGATAAGGGCTGACCTTGTAACCGCCGTTGGCGAAGGTCGCCCAGCCGGTGGCGATTTCCATCGGGGTCAGTGTCGCCGTACCCAGTGCCAGCGACAGGTTGCGCGGCAAGTCCTGCTTGGAGAAGCCGAAGCGGGTGATGTAGTCGATGGTGCTGTCGATGCCGAGGGCCTGAAGCAAGCGGATCGATACCAGGTTACGAGATTTGTACAGCGCCTCGCGCAGGCGGATCGGCCCGAGGAAGGTGTTGGTGTCATTTTTCGGACGCCATACCTTGTCCAGGTATTCGTCGACAAAGACGATAGGCGCGTCGTTCACCAGGCTGGAAGCGGTGTAGCCGTTATCCAGCGCCGCGCTGTAGATGAACGGCTTGAAGCTGGAGCCCGGTTGACGTTTGGCCTGCATGGCACGGTTGTAGTTGCTCTGCTCGAACGCGAAGCCGCCGACCAGCGCACGAATGGCACCGTTCTGCGGATCAAGCGATACCAGTGCGCTCTGCGCGACGGGAATTTGACTGAATTTCAGCGAGCCATCGTCCTGGCGCAGCAGACGAACCAGGTCGCCGACCTTGGCAACGTCACCCGGCTGCTTCGGATTGGCGCCCAGGCTGTTGGTATTCAGGTAAGGCCGCGCCCACTTCATGGTGGCCCAGTCTGCGGTTTCTTCCTTCTCGCCGTTGTGGGTCAGAACGCGCAGACCGGTCTTGTCGACCTGGGTCACGATGCCGGGCTCGAGGCCGTTGATCATGCGCTGCCTGGTCAGTTCCTGTACCCAGTTGGCGCGGGTCATGCCCGGGAATCGGCTTTCCGGACCACGGTAGCCGTGGCGCTGGTCATAATCGATCAAGCCTTGCTGGATGGACTTGTTGGCGTGTTCCTGAAGGTCGCTCGGCACCGTCGTGGTGACGCGGAAGCCTTCTGTGTAGGCCTCGCTGCCATAGCGGCCGACCATTTCTGCCCGCGCCATTTCAGCGATGTACGGCGCATTCACTTCCGGCGTCGGCACGTGATAGCTGGCGTTGAGCGGTTCGTTCAGCGCTGCCTGGTAAGCGGCCTGGTCGATCTTGCCCAGACGATACATGCGGCCGAGGATCCAGTCGCGACGTTCCTTGGCACGGGTCGGGTTGGCCAACGGGTTGAAGCGTGACGGTGCCTTGGGCAGACCGGCAATCATGGCCATTTGCGCAAGGCTTACATCGCGAATCGATTTGCCATAGTAGACTTGCGCCGCTGCCTCGATCCCGTAGGCGCGGTTACCCAGATAAATCTTGTTGACGTACAGCTCGAGAATCTCGTCCTTGGTAAGTTGGCGCTCGATTTGCAAGGCCAACAGGATCTCGGTGGTTTTGCGCGAAAAGCTGCGCTCGCTGGTCAGGAAGAAGTTTTTCGCGACCTGCATGGTGATGGTACTGCCGCCTGACTGAATATGGCCGCTCTTGACCAGTTGAGTGGCGGCGCGCATCAGGCTGCCCGGGTCGACGCCGTAGTGGTTGGCGAAGTTGTCGTCTTCGGCCGACAGCAGTGCGTTGATGAAATTGGGCGGGATTTCCGCGAAGCGAATCGGCGTGCGGCGCATTTCACCGAACTCGGCAATCAGCTTGCCGTCGCTGGTGAACACGCGCAGGGGGATTTGCAGTTGAATGCTTCGCAGCGCGTCAACGGAGGGCAGGGTCGGGCTCAGGTAAAGAAACGCGCCGCTCAGGCCAAGCAACAGCGAGCAGAATACCGCGACGAGGGACCACCAGAAAAACTTCAGCAGGCGTATCAAGGCTTTTGGATTTCCAGAAAAAATAATGGGTTAAGCGCAGGCATTTACAAATGAACATGCCTTGAAGCTTTGTTAAATGAAAAAAACGCTGGGCATTATAAGCATTTTTCGTCCCCACGCGTGATTTGCGCTACTGTCAAGGCTGTCGACAGTGACGTTGGCCCGAAATAACTCCGTAAGTGACGGAAACTCATAGGAATCAGGTTGTGTTCGAACTCTTCAGTAAGAAGGCCAACACCCTTCTAGGGATCGATATTAGCTCCACCTCGGTAAAACTCCTGGAATTGAGTCGTTCCGGCACCCGTTACAAGGTCGAGTCTTACGCAGTAGAGCCGTTGCCGGCCAACGCTGTCGTCGAAAAGAACATTGCCGAACTCGAAGGGGTCGGGCAGGCGTTGTCTCGCGTGCTCGCCAAGGCCAAGACCAGCGTCAAGAACGTGGCGGTTGCCGTGGCCGGTTCGGCGGTGATCACCAAGACCATCGAGATGGACGCCGGTCTTTCCGACGATGACATGGAAAACCAGCTCAAGCTTGAAGCTGACCAGTACATCCCCTATCCGCTGGAAGAAGTCGCCATCGATTTCGAAGTGCAGGGCTATTCGGTGCGCAATCCCGAACGCGTCGAGGTGTTGCTGGCTGCCTGCCGCAAGGAGAACGTCGAAGTGCGCGAGGCAGCCCTGGCGCTGGCCGGGCTGACCGCGCGCGTGGTCGATGTCGAGGCCTACGCCCTCGAGCGCTCGTTCGGACTGCTGGCCGCGCAACTGGGCAACGGTCATGACGAGCTGACGGTGGCCGTGGTCGATATAGGCGCCACCATGACCACCCTGAGCGTGCTGCATCATGGCCGGATCATTTATACCCGCGAGCAGCTGTTTGGCGGGCGCCAGCTGACTGACGAAATTCAGCGCCGCTACGGGCTCTCCATGGAGGAAGCCGGGCTTGCCAAGAAGCAGGGCGGCTTGCCCGACGACTACGTCAGCGAGGTGCTCGACCCCTTCAAGGAAGCGCTGGTGCAGCAGGTTTCCCGCTCCCTGCAGTTCTTCTTTGCGGCCGGTCAATACAACTCCGTGGATCACATCATGCTGGCAGGCGGCACGGCTTCGATTTCAGGGCTGGAGCATCTGATCCAGCGGCGCATCGGCACTCCGACCATGGTCGCCAACCCGTTTGCCGACATGGCCCTGAGTTCCAAGGTCAATGCCGGCGCCCTGGCCAGTGATGCGCCGGCGCTGATGATCGCGTGTGGCCTGGCGTTGAGGAGTTTCGACTGATGGCGCGGATCAACTTATTACCGTGGCGCGAAGAGCTTCGCGAAGAACGAAAGAAACGCTTCCTGACTGCCTTGGTCGGCGTGTTGGTGGTATCAGTCGGCATTCTGTTTCTGATCGATCGGTACGTCAGCAACGCCCTCGAGCATCAGATGGCACGCAATGCGTTTCTGCAGACACAGATTGCCCAGCTCGATATCCGCATCAAGGAGATCAGCGACCTCAAGGCCCGTCGCAAGCAACTGCTCGAGCGCATGAAGATCATTCAGGACCTGCAAGGCAACCGCCCGATCACCGGGCGCGTCTTCGATCAACTGGCGCGGACCCTGCCGGATGGCGTCTATTACTCGCAGGTCAAAATGACCGACAAGCTGATCGCCATCAATGGTGCTGCCGAGTCGAACAACCGGGTTTCCGACCTGATGCGTAATCTTGAAGCTTCCGACTGGCTGGAAGCGCCGAGCCTGACCGAGGTCAAGGCCACGACCGCCGGTGCTGTGGATCAGGCCAACGTCTTTCAGTTGACCGTACGCCAGACCCAGCCACCGGTTGCCGCTGCCGCAGGAGCCAAGCCATGAATATGTCCGAATGGCTGGAAGGGCTGCGCAAGGTCGATCTGAGCGAACTGGACCTGAACAACCTCGGTTCATGGCCTGCGGCGATCAAGGCCATTGCCGGGGTGCTGGTCGCGGTCATGATTTTCGCACTGGGCTATTTCTTCTTTATCCAGGACCTGGAAACCCAGCTGGAAAGCGCGCAGGGCAGCGAGGTGACGCTCAAGGAGCAGTTCTCCAACAAGGCCTTCCAGGCGGCCAACCTCGATCCGTACAAGAAGCAGATGGAAGAAATGGAAAACACCTTCGGTGCCCTGCTGCGGCAATTGCCCAGCGACACCGAAGTGCCTGGGCTGCTTGAGGACATCACCCGAACCGGACTGGGAAGCGGGCTCGAGTTCGAGGAAATCAAGCTGCTGCCCGAGGCGGCCCAGCAGTTCTACATCGAGCTGCCGATACAGATCACCGTGGTCGGTGGTTATCACGACCTGGCGACCTTCGTCAGCGGCGTCGCCAGCCTGCCGCGCATCGTTACGCTGCATGATTTCGAGATCAAGCCGGTCGATCCCAAGGTGCCGACCAAGTTGCGCATGAGCATTCTGGCCAAGACCTACCGCTACAACGATGAAGGGCTGAAGAAATGAGGGCGGCGCGATTGCTGTGCGTCAGTGTGGTTCTGGCAGGGCTGGCCGGTTGCGGTAATGACAATGATTTTGCCGATCTTTCTGAATTCATGGATCAGGCCAGAGCCCGCCCGAGTGGCAACATCGAGCCGCTGCCCAAGTTTCGGCCGTATGAGGCGTTCACCTACAACGCCTCCACGCTGCGCAGTCCTTTTCAGCCGCCGGTCAAGATCGACCTGCTCAACCGCCAGAAGGGGTCACGGCTGGTGGCGCCGGACGAACACCGGGTCAAACAGTTCCTTGAAGGCTTCAATATCGAGTCGTTCGAGATGGTCGGCACGATGGGCAACGAGTCAGGGACATTCGCCCTGCTGCGCGGTGCCGGAGGTGTTCATCGCGTCAAGGTGGGGGATTATCTGGGGCGTAACAACGGCCGGGTAGTGTCGATCGGCGACGCGCAGGTTGATGTCATCGAAATTGTTCCTGATGGAGAGGGGGCGTGGCTGGAAAGGCCGCGCACGATCGCCCTCAAAGAACGCTCATGAAGTGGGCAAGGCCAAGTATGCACAGTAGCGCTCAACGGAAATTGATCATGACCCGGATTCTCTCGATTATCGGCGTGTCGTTATGCATCGCGATGCTGTCGCCGGTTCTCCAGGCTGCCAACCTCAAGACCCTGGATGTCGCCGCCCTGCCGGGTGACCGCATCGAGCTGAAGCTGGCATTCGACGCCCCGGTGCCTGCACCGCGCGGTTACACCACCTCGCAACCGGCGCGCATTGCGCTGGACCTGCCGGGTGTTACCAGCCAGCTGGCGACCAAAAGTCGTGACCTGGGCACCGGCAATGCGCGCAGTGTGGTCGTGGTACAGGCTCAGGACCGTACCCGGGTGATCATCAACCTGACCACGCTTTCGCCGTACAGCTCCCGCGTCGATGGCAACAACCTGTTCGTGGTCATCGGCCAGGGTGCCGGCGCCGCGCAAGCCTCCCAGCCGACTACCGCGATGGGCGCACAACGGGTCGCAGCGCCACCCCCCACGCCGGCATCTGCCAGGCCGTTCATCCCCGCTGGCGTCAAGGCCATCAGGAATGTCGACTTCCAGCGTGGCGAGCTGGGTGAGGGCAATGTGGTCATCGACCTGAGCAACCCCGGCATTGCCCCGGATATTCAGGAGCAGGGCGGCAAGATCCGCGTGGACTTCGCCAAGACCCAGCTGCCCGAACCGCTGCGCGTCCGCCTGGACGTCAAGGACTTCGCCACGCCGGTGCAGTTCGTCAGTGCTTCGGCGACAGGTGACAAGGCCAGCATTCTGATCGAGCCGTCGGGCGCCTTCGACTACTCGGCGTTCCAGACCGAAAACAAGCTGACGATCAGCGTGCGCCCGTTGACCAACGAGGATCTGGACCGCCGCGCTGCCGACAAGCCGGTGTACACCGGTGAAAAGCTGTCGCTGAACTTCCAGGACATCGATGTGCGTTCGGTGCTGCAGCTGATTGCCGACTTCACCAACCTCAATCTGGTGGCCAGTGATACGGTCCAGGGCGGTATCACCCTGCGTCTGCAGAATGTGCCATGGGATCAGGCGCTGGATCTGGTGCTGAAAACCAAGGGCCTGGACAAGCGCAAGGTCGGCAACGTTCTACTGGTCGCACCGGCTGATGAAATTGCCGCCCGCGAGCGTCAGGAGCTGGAGTCACTCAAACAGATCGCCGAGCTGGCACCCCTGCGCCGTGAGCTGCTGCAGGTCAATTATGCCAAGGCTGCCGACATCGCCAAGCTGTTCCAGTCCGTGACCAGTGCCGAGTCCAAGGCCGACGAGCGTGGCTCGATCACGGTGGACGACCGGACCAACAACATCATTGCCTACCAGACCCAGGAACGACTCGACGAACTGCGTCGTATCGTGTCGCAACTGGACATCCCGGTACGCCAGGTGATGATCGAGGCGCGCATCGTCGAGGCCAACGTCGATTACAACAAGCAGCTCGGGGTACGCTGGGGCGGGTCTACCAACACCAGCGGCAGCGGCAAATGGACAACCTACGGGCTGGATAATAACGGCGACGAGGCCGGTAACACTGGCAGCAGTGTGACCTCCAACGTGCCGTTCGTGGACCTGGGCGCTGCTGATGCGACGACCGGCATAGGCCTGGGCTTCGTGACCAACAACACGCTGCTGGACCTTGAGCTGAGTGCCATGGAGAAAACCGGTAACGGTGAAATCGTCTCCCAGCCCAAGGTGGTCACCTCCGACAAGGAAACCGCCAAGATCCTCAAGGGCACGGAGATCCCGTATCAGGAATCCAGCTCCAGCGGTGCGACCACCGTGAGCTTCAAGGAAGCTTCCCTGTCGCTTGAAGTGACGCCGCAGATCACGCCGGACAACCGCATCATCATGGAAGTGAAGGTCACCAAGGACGAGCCGGACTACCTGAATGCGGTACTGGGCGTACCGCCCATCAAGAAGAACGAGGTCAACGCCAAGGTGCTGATTTCCGACGGCGAAACCATCGTCATCGGTGGTGTGTTCTCGAATACGCAAAGTAAAGTTGTCGATAAAGTGCCATTTCTTGGCGATGTACCGTATCTTGGCCGGCTTTTCAGGCGCGATGTGGTATCCGAGTCCAAATCCGAGCTGTTGGTATTTTTGACTCCGCGTATCATGAACAACCAGGCGATTTCTGTGAGTCGTTGATTTTGTGCGAAATTTAATACTTGTGGGGCCGATGGGTGCTGGCAAGAGCACCATCGGCCGTTTGCTTGCCAAAGAATTGCGACTGCCGTTCAAGGATTCCGACAAGGAAATCGAGCTGCGTACGGGCGCCAATATTCCCTGGATCTTCGACAAGGAAGGCGAACCGGGTTTTCGTGATCGCGAGCAGGCCATGATTGCCGAACTGTGCGCCGCCGATGGCGTGGTTCTGGCGACCGGCGGTGGTGCGGTCATGCGCAGCGAAAATCGCCAGGCACTGCGCGCCGGCGGGCGTGTGGTTTATCTGCACGCCTCGATCGAGCAACAGGTGGGGCGCACCGCGCGTGATCGCAATCGGCCTTTGCTGCGTACCGCCGATCCTGCCCGGGTACTGAGCGAGTTGCTGGCCATCCGTGACCCGTTTTATCGGGAAATCGCCGATATCGTGATTGAAACCGATGAGCGGCCGCCCCGAATGGTGGTTCTTGAGATACTGGCGCGACTGGCAGAGCTTCCTCCCCGTTAAAGCGCAGGCGAAAATGCGCTATTCTCGACGCCCGGAAAACAGCGACGGTGCATGGCCTTGCGTCATGACCTGCTGAAGCACACACCGTCCAATCGGTAATCAATGTGGGGACACATGCAGACACTTAAGGTCGAGCTTGGTGAGCGTAGCTACCCGATCCATATTGGCGAAGGCCTGCTGGATCAGCCAGAGCTCCTGACCCCGCACATCGTCGGGCGCCAGGTAGCTATCGTTTCCAACACGACAGTGGCGCCGCTGTACCTGGAACGCCTGACGCAAACCCTGGCCGGTTACAACGTTCTGCCGATTGTTCTGCCCGATGGCGAGGCGTTCAAGAACTGGGAGACCCTGCAGACCATTTTCGATGGCCTGCTGACCGCCCGTCATGATCGTCGTACCACGGTCATCGCCCTGGGTGGCGGGGTGATCGGCGACATGGCCGGGTTCGCTGCCGCCTGCTATCAGCGTGGCGTGAACTTCATCCAGATCCCGACCACGCTGCTGTCTCAGGTGGACTCGTCGGTCGGCGGCAAGACCGGCATCAACCACCCGCTGGGCAAGAACATGGTCGGTGCCTTCTATCAGCCGAGTGTGGTGCTGATCGATACCGCATCGCTCAATACCCTGCCCGAGCGTGAGCTGTCCGCCGGGCTGGCGGAAGTCATCAAGTACGGCCTGATCTGCGACGAACCCTTTCTGACCTGGCTCGAAGAGCACGTCGATGCACTGCGCGGGCTGGACCAGGCGGCGCTGACCGTGGCCATCGAACGTTCCTGCGCCGCCAAGGCGCTGGTGGTCGGCGCCGATGAGCGCGAGTCCGGTGTTCGTGCGACATTGAACCTGGGTCACACATTCGGGCACGCCATCGAGACGCATATGGGCTATGGTGTCTGGCTGCATGGCGAGGCGGTTGCTGCCGGTACGGTCATGGCGCTGGAAATGTCCTCGCGCCTGGGCTGGATCAGCACGCAGGAGCGGGATCGCGGCATTCGCCTGTTTCAGCGTGCCGGGCTGCCGGTCGTGCCGCCGCAGGACATGACGCAAGACAATTTCCTCGAACACATGGCGATCGACAAGAAAGTCATCGACGGTCGCTTGCGTCTGGTGCTGTTGCGCCGGATGGGTGAAGCGGTTATCACGGACGAATATCCAAAAGAAGTATTACAGGCCACTCTGGTTGCGGATTATCGCGCCCTGGTGGATCAGCTCAGAGGTTAACGGAAACCCCATGACTAGTTTGCATGCCGACGAGGCCTTCCTCGGCCATTATCAGTTGAGTCATGACCCCTTTGCGGCGCGGGTACCTGGCTTCAAATTCTTTCCTGCCCAACGCAAGCCTGTGCTGGGTCAGCTTCATCATCTAGCGCGCTACAGTCAGCTGCTGCTGGCGGTTACCGGGCCTCAGGGCAGCGGCAAGACCCTGCTGCGCCAGGCGTTGGTAGCGAGTACCAACAAGCAGTCGGTGCAAAGTGTCGTGATTTCTGCGCGCGGTGCCGGCGATGCTGCGGGCGTGCTGCAGCAGGTCGCGCAGGCGCTGAGCGTCGCCCAGGCTGAAATGCAGTCGATCCTGTCGCAGGTCGTGCAGCTCGGGCTGACCGGTCAGGAAGTCTACCTGCTGGTTGACGATGCGGAACAACTTGGCGATTCGGCGCTCGAAGCGTTGCTGGGTCTTGCTGCGGGAACGCCTGAAGGGCGTCCGCATGTATTCCTGTTCGGAGAGCCATCGCTGCTCGATCGTCTCGATCAGATGTGTGCCGACCTGCAGGGCGATGTCGAAGGCGAACGCTTTCACGTCATCGAGCTGCAACCCTATACGGAAGAGGAAACCCGGGAGTATCTGGCTCAGCGTCTGGAGGGTGCAGGGCAGGGAATCGCGTTGTTCACCGCCGACCAGATCACCGATATTCATGAACAGTCCGATGGCTGGCCTGGCGCAATCAACCAGGTAGCCCGCGATTCAATGATCGAGGCGATGATCGCGAGTCGTTCCGCGGTCAAGCGTCCAAGTGTGGGGTTCAAAATGCCGAAAAAACACGTATTGGCCTTGGGTGCCGTTGTCATAGTGGCCGTGGCAGCAGCCGTGCTGATCCCGGGTCGCGGCGACAAGACGGGTACACCCGCCAATGCCCCGGCTTCCGCTCAGGCGCAACTGCCGCTGGGCGAAGGCAAGCCAACTGCTCAACAATCGAACAACGGCAGCCCGGCCATCGAATTCGCTGGCAATTCCCAGCCGATGCCGTTGCCGATGAATGGCAACCAGCCGGTGATGCGCGGTCCTCTGGCCGAAGCCGCCGGTTCCAGTGATTCCGACGAAGACGCCGTGCCGACAGGTTCGCCTGCCCAGCCGCCGACCGTGACCACTACTGCGCCTCCAGCCGGTGTTCCGGCAGGTCAGGCCGCAGCGCAGACGCCTCGTTCGTCCATCCCTGCGCCGACACCTGCACCTGCACCTGCGCCAGCGGCCAAGCCGGCACCTGCGCAGACTCAGGTTGCTACGGCCAAGCCTGCCCCGGCTCCGGCTGCCAAACCGGCTGAAAAACCGGCAGCGGCCGCCGCCAAACCGGCTGCCGGCGGTAGCTGGTACAGCAGCCAGGCACCAGGCCACTACGTGGTGCAGATTCTCGGCACCAGCTCCGAAGCGACGGCCCAGGCCTACGTTGCAGAGCAGGGTGGCGAGTATCGTTATTTCAAGAAAACCCTGCAGGGCAAGCCGCTGTACGTTGTGACGTACGGCAACTTTCCTGACCGCGCTGCCGCCCTGGCAGCCATCAAGGTATTGCCAGCCAAGGTTCAGGCTGGTAAACCTTGGCCTCGTACTGTCGCCAGCGTCCAACAAGAGCTCGGCGCCACTCGTTGAAGTCGCAGCGGCCCTACCCGGGCCGTTTGCCGACCTGCCTGACTTAACCCGCCTGCGCGCGCGGCCTATCGGCCCGAGCCTTGCGGCGTCTGCGTTACAAGCGCCTTACAGTCTCCCGTCGCGTCAGTCAGATTCATGAAGAAATACTTTGACTAGCACAGCGACCCGTTTTAAAACTTTCATAATTGCGACATTGATTATCAGCCAGTCGTCGTTAAATTTGTGAGCCCTTGTGTCGCTGTGTACAATGACCTCCGTTTTGCCTGTCCGAAGCTGGCGCACGTTCGGCGTGACAGGCAATTGGTTGAATTAAAAGGAAATTTGCCTCGCATAGAGGCAGCCTGGTGAGAAAGTGTCTATGAAAGCAGGTCTGTACCAACCAGATGAATTCAAGGATAACTGCGGCTTCGGCCTGATCGCTCATATGCAGGGCGAGCCCAGTCATCACCTGTTGCAGACGGCCGTTCAGGCCCTGACCTGCATGACCCACCGTGGCGGTATCAACGCCGACGGCAAGACCGGCGACGGTTGCGGTCTGTTGATTCAGAAGCCCGATGGCTTCCTGCGTGCGATTGCCAAGCAACACTTCGACGTCGATCTGCCCCGCCAATATGCTGTGGGCATGGTGTTCCTCAATCAGGACGACGCCAAGGCCGACGCCGCACGCGAAAACATGAACCGTGAAATCCTCGCCGAAGGCCTGGATCTGGTGGGCTGGCGTCAGGTGCCGATCGATACCAGCGTTCTGGGTCGCCTGGCGCTGGAGCGCCTGCCGAAAATCGAGCAGGTATTCATTGGCGGTGAGGGCCTGAGCGATCAGGAATTCGCCATCAAACTGTTCAGTGCGCGTCGCCGCTCGTCGGTGTCCAACGCCGCCGATACCGATCACTACATCTGCAGCTTTTCGCACAAGACCATCATTTATAAAGGCCTGATGATGCCGGCCGACCTCACGGCCTTCTTCCCGGACCTGAGCGACGAGCGTCTGCAGACCGCTATCTGCGTGTTCCACCAGCGCTTTTCCACCAATACCCTGCCGAAATGGCCGCTGGCGCAGCCGTTCCGTTTCCTCGCCCACAACGGCGAGATCAACACCATCACCGGCAACCGCAACTGGGCACAGGCGCGGCGCACCAAGTTCACCAACGATCTGATGGACCTGGACGAGCTGGGCCCGCTGGTCAACCGCGTGGGTTCTGACTCGTCGAGCATGGACAACATGCTCGAACTGATGGTCACCGGCGGCATCGACCTGTTCCGTGGCGTGCGCATGATCATTCCGCCTGCGTGGCAGAACGTCGAGACCATGGACCCGGATCTGCGGGCGTTCTATGAGTACAACTCCATGCACATGGAGCCGTGGGACGGCCCTGCGGGCGTGGTCATGACCGAAGGTCGTCATGCGGTCTGCCTGCTCGACCGCAACGGCCTGCGCCCGGCGCGCTGGGTCACGACCAGGAACGGCTACATCACCCTGGCGTCGGAAATCGGCGTGTGGGATTACAAACCCGAAGATGTCATCGCCAAGGGCCGTGTCGGTCCGGGGCAGATCTTTGCCGTGGACACCGAAACCGGTCAGATCCTCGACACCGATGCCATCGACAACCGCCTCAAGTCGCGTCATCCGTACAAGCAATGGCTGCGCAAGAATGCCCTGCGCATTCAGGCCACCATGGAAGACAACGACCATGGTTCGGCTTTTTACGACAGCGAGCAGCTCAAGCAGTACATGAAGATGTACCAGGTCACGTTCGAAGAGCGTGATCAGGTGCTGCGTCCGCTGGGCGAGCAGGGCCAGGAAGCCGTAGGCTCGATGGGGGATGACACGCCAATGGCCGTGCTGTCGCGTCGTGTACGCTCGCCTTACGATTACTTCCGTCAGCAATTCGCGCAGGTGACCAACCCGCCGATCGACCCGCTGCGCGAAGCCATCGTCATGTCGCTGGAAATCTGCCTCGGTGCCGAGCGCAATATTTTCCAGGAGTCGCCGGAGCACGCCTCGCGCGTGATCCTCAGCTCGCCGGTCATTTCGCCAGCCAAATGGCGCTCGCTGATGAACCTGGAGCGTCCAGGGTTCGAACGCCATATCATTGACCTGAACTACGATGAAAGCCTGGGCCTTGAAGCCGCTGTGCGCAACGTTGCCGATCAGGCCGAAGAGGCCGTGCGTTCCGGTCATACGCTGATCGTGCTGAGCGACCGACACATTGCGCCGGGCAAGCTGCCGGTGCACGCCTCGCTGGCGGTCGGCGCGGTTCACCACCGTCTGACCGAACAGGGTCTGCGCTGCGACAGCAACATCCTGGTCGAAACCGCGACGGCGCGTGACCCGCACCATTTCGCCGTGTTGATCGGCTTCGGCGCCTCGGCGGTCTATCCGTTCCTGGCCTACGAAGTGCTGGGCGACCTGATCCGTACCGGCGAAGTGCTGGGCGATCTGTACGAAGTCTTCAAGAACTACCGCAAAGGCATCACCAAGGGCCTGCTCAAGATCCTCTCGAAGATGGGCATCTCGACCGTTGCGTCCTACCGTGGCGCACAGTTGTTCGAAGCCATCGGTCTGTCCGAGGAAGTCTGCGACATGAGCTTCCGCGGCGTGCCGAGCCGCCTGAAGGGCGCGCGCTTCGTCGACATCGAAGCCGAACAGAAGGCGCTGGCCGCCGAAGCCTGGAGCCCGCGCAAGCCGATCCAGCAAGGCGGCCTGCTCAAGTTCGTGTTTGGTGGCGAATACCATGCCTACAACCCGGACGTGGTCAGCACCCTGCAGGCTGCCGTGCAGCAGGGTGACTACAGCAAGTTCAAGGAATATACCTCGCTGGTGGACCAGCGTCCGGTGTCGATGATTCGTGACCTGCTGCAGGTCAGGACAATCGATCAGCCGCTGAACATCGACGAAATCGAGCCGCTGAGCGAAATCCTCAAGCGCTTCGACTCGGCCGGTATTTCTCTGGGTGCCTTGTCGCCCGAGGCCCACGAAGCGCTGGCCGAGGCGATGAACCGCCTGGGCGCGCGCTCCAACTCCGGTGAGGGTGGCGAAGACCCGGCCCGTTACGGCACGGTGCGCAGCTCCAAGATCAAGCAGATTGCGACGGGCCGCTTTGGCGTCACGCCCGAGTATCTGGTCAATGCCGACGTGCTGCAGATCAAGGTCGCGCAGGGCGCCAAGCCGGGCGAGGGCGGGCAACTGCCGGGCGGCAAGGTCAATGGCCTGATCGCCAAGCTGCGCTATGCAGTACCGGGCGTGACGCTGATTTCGCCGCCGCCGCACCACGACATCTATTCCATCGAAGACTTGTCGCAGCTGATTTTTGACCTGAAGCAGGTCAACCCGGCGGCGCTGGTGTCGGTCAAGCTGGTGGCAGAAGCGGGCGTCGGCACCATTGCCGCCGGTGTCGCCAAGGCCTACGCCGACCTGATCACCATTTCCGGTTACGACGGCGGCACCGGTGCATCGCCGCTGACCTCGATCAAATATGCCGGCGCACCGTGGGAGCTGGGGCTGGCCGAAACCCACCAGACCCTGCGTGGCAACGACCTGCGCGGCAAGGTTCGGGTACAGACCGACGGTGGTCTGAAAACCGGCCTGGACGTGATCAAGGCTGCCATTCTCGGGGCCGAAAGCTTCGGTTTCGGCACCGCGCCGATGATCGCGCTGGGCTGCAAATACCTGCGTATCTGCCACCTGAACAACTGCGCCACCGGCGTTGCAACTCAGAACGAAAAGCTGCGCAAGGACCACTACATCGGCACCGTCGACATGGTGATCAACTTCTTCACCTACGTGGCAGAAGAAACCCGCGAGTGGCTGGCCAGGCTGGGTGTTCGCTCGCTGGAAGAGCTGATCGGCCGTACCGACCTGCTGGACATCCTGCCGGGCGAAACCGAGAAGCAGCAACATCTGGACCTGACACCATTACTGGGCAGCGACCATATTCCGGCCGACAAACCGCAGTTCAGCCAGGTGGATCGCAACCCGCCGTTCGACAAGGGCTTGCTGGCCGAGAAGATGGTGGAGATGGCCAAGCCGGCCATCGAGTCGCTCAGCGGCGGCGACTACGAACTGGATATCTGCAACTGCGACCGTTCGATCGGCGCGCGCATCTCTGGCGAAATCGCCAGACTGCACGGCAACCAGGGCATGAACAAGGCACCTGTTACCTTCCGCTTCAAGGGCACTGCCGGTCAGAGCTTCGGCGTGTGGAACGCCGGTGGCCTGAACATGTACCTGGAAGGCGATGCCAACGACTACGTCGGCAAGGGCATGACCGCTGGCAAGCTGGTGATCGTGCCGCCCAAGGGCAGCCCGTTCAAGACCAACGAAAGCGCGATTATCGGTAACACCTGCCTGTACGGCGCAACTGGCGGCAAGCTGTTTGCGGCAGGTACGGCAGGCGAGCGTTTCGCCGTGCGTAACTCCGGTGCTCATACTGTGGTTGAAGGCACTGGCGATCATTGCTGCGAATACATGACGGGTGGTTTCGTCTGCGTACTGGGCAAGACCGGCTACAACTTCGGTTCCGGCATGACCGGCGGTTTCGCCTACGTGCTCGACCTGGACAACACCTTCGTTGACCTCGTCAACCATGAACTGGTCGAGATCCAGCGTATCAGCGGCGAATCGATGGAGGCATACCGCACTCACCTGCAAAGCGTCCTGAACGAGTACGTCGCGGAAACCGACAGCGAATGGGGCCGCAATATCGCGGAAAACCTGGACGACTACCTGCGTCGTTTCTGGCTGGTCAAGCCCAAGGCTGCCAACCTGAAATCGCTGCTGTCCAGCACTCGGGCGAATCCGCAGTAAAAGCAGCTGCTAGCGGTTAGCTTCAAGCCGCAAGTTTGCCACCCTGTGAATTGAACTGAATTGATTTCTTGCAGCTTGAAGCTTGTCGCTTGAAGCTGCCGCAAAGAGGCTCCAGAGAATGGCTGAACGTCTCAGTAACGACTTCCAGTTCATCGACGTCGGACGTAAAGACCCGAAGAAGAAACTGCTGCGTCAACGCAAGAAAGAGTTCGTGGAAATCTACGAGCCTTTCAAGCCCCAGCAGTCCGCCGATCAGGCGCACCGCTGCCTGGGTTGCGGCAACCCGTACTGCGAATGGAAGTGCCCGGTGCACAACTTCATTCCCAACTGGCTCAAGCTGGTCGCCGAGGGCAATATCCTCGCGGCAGCGGAATTGTCGCACCAGACCAACACCCTGCCGGAAGTCTGCGGCCGCGTGTGCCCGCAGGATCGCCTGTGTGAAGGTGCCTGCACACTGAACGACGGTTTCGGTGCGGTGACCATCGGGTCGGTCGAGAAGTACATCACCGATACCGCCTTTGCCATGGGCTGGCGTCCGGACATGTCCAAGGTCGTGCCGACCGGCAAGCGCGTCGCGATCATCGGCGCAGGGCCTGCGGGCCTGGGCTGTGCCGACGTGCTGGTGCGTGGCGGCGTAACCCCGGTGGTGTTCGACAAGAATCCGGAAATCGGCGGTCTGCTGACCTTCGGCATTCCGGAATTCAAGCTGGAGAAATCCGTGCTGAGCCATCGCCGTGAAGTGTTCACCGGCATGGGCATCGAATTCCGTCTCAACACCGAAGTCGGCAAGGATGTCACCATCGATCAACTGCTCGCAGAATACGATGCGGTGTTCATGGGCATGGGCACCTACACCTACATGAAAGGCGGCTTCCCCGGTGAGGATCTGCCAGGCGTGCACGATGCGCTCGACTTCCTGATCGCCAACGTCAACCGCAACCTGGGCTTTGAAAAGGCCCCGGAAGACTTCGTCGACATGAAGGGCAAGCGGGTCGTGGTTCTGGGCGGTGGCGACACGGCGATGGACTGCAACCGCACCTCGATCCGCCAGGGCGCCAAGTCAGTGACCTGCGCCTACCGTCGCGACGAAGAAAACATGCCTGGCTCGCGCAAGGAAGTGAAAAACGCCAAGGAAGAAGGCGTGAAGTTCCTCTACAACCGTCAGCCGATCGCCATCATCGGCGAGGGCAAGGTTGAAGGCGTGAAAGTGGTCGAGACGCGCCTGGGCGAACCGGATGCCCGTGGTCGTCGCAGTCCCGAGCCGATTCCGGGCTCCGAAGAGATCATCCCGGCAGAAGCCGTGGTCATCGCCTTCGGCTTCCGCCCAAGCCCGGCACCCTGGTTCGAGCAGTTCACCATCAGCACCGACAGCCAGGGCCGTGTCGTGGCCCCGGAACAGGCGCAGTACAAGCACCAGACCAGCAACCCGAAGATCTTCGCCGGTGGCGACATGGTGCGCGGCTCCGACCTGGTGGTGACCGCTATCTTCGAAGGCCGTAATGCGGCTGAAGGGATTCTGGATTACCTGGGCGTCTGAGCCTTGTGTTGCCGGGGTGTGTCGTTGCTGACGCGCACCCCGATAACAAGCGTCTACCCTTCATAGGCACTGTGCCAATGTCTCTGACATCCCGCCTGGCACTTCTTCCCTGAACTCGGTGCAACTCGCTCGGCAGGGCGGGTTTGAGATCTTTTGAAATAACTCCGATTCTCCGATCACGACCTGTCCGTAAGGGGCGTGATATTCGATTGTTAACGCTTGTTTCCGCCCCCGGTCACTGCCCCTGGAAAGCATTAGGCTCTTGCGCTTTCATCGGGAGGTCAATTGCCACACAGGCACTCCCGCCCTCCATGTCGCTATAAGGAAATAGCCGTGTTGAAAGCAGCACCCAGGGGCAAGCTTGCGCGCTCCACTGAACAGCAATCTCTCGGGCCGGACAGGTTCACGCCCAGTAGCATTGCCGTTCGCGAACACCGAAACCGGGAACGGGCAGACCGCATCATCGACCAGTTCGTCGAGCGCTTCACAGAAAAAGATTTTTTTCCGGATGACGGCGATGACGCCTTGTTTGCCTTGCTGGTTCAGTTGCCTGAATGGCCAGCAGACCTGTCGATCAGGATTCACAACGAAAGCGACGAAGTGCTCGCGGTTTTCCTGAAGGGCAGCGATGACAGCGTCGTTCAGAGCAGTATTCTCCTGACGCTAAACGCTGACGCTTATATTGCGCCGGATGATGTTCCGATCTTCGATGATGAGCCGCTGCTGCACTTGATCTTCAGCCAGTTGCCTGTGGGTTCTGACCTCGGGACGGGAGGTAACTTTCCGGGCAGCAACAGTGTCGCCGGACGAATAGTAACCCTGCGTGAGCAAATCGCCGGGTTGGCAAAAGACCAGAGGCCGCTGTTGTTCGATGCCCTTGTGGCGGCGAATGAGGACGTTTCAAAAAGCCAGCTGGATACCCGCACGCGTAACCCTCTTCTGCCCCTATGGGTTCGTCAGCAGGCTTTTCTGACTCCGGCGCTGGGCGTGCTGTGTGCCTTATGCCCAGAGGTTCCGGTCGCACGCCTCGAGGAATTGCTGGATCAGATGCCGTTGACGGAGCAGGAAGAAACCGGCTTTCTGGAGAGAACACTATTGCCGGACGCTTTTGGCGAAGCGCTGAACATTTCTCTGGATGAGTGGAGCAGCAGTCTGGCCATTGATGGTCTGGCGCGAACGCGCAGCTTCAATACCTATACGGATGAGCTGGCCCGCCGCCTTGCCAGTCAGCTGCTGACGGACACCCTGGGACGAGCACTGGTGATCATCGAATACGGCATGAGCCTGTATGTCACGCCAGGCCCTGACGATACCAGCATCGTTTTGCTGCATGACGACTACGGCAATTACCGTGCACAGGATACCGGCAACGGTGAAATCACTTCATTCAAGGAGGGCACCGACAGCTTTTATCTGGCGATCAGTGCGCAATTGAAGGCCGAAGAACGAACATTGCTGGGCATGCAGTTCGAACAGGACGTGAAGGGGTTTCGCGAGCTGCTGACCCGTCTTGCCATCAAGGAAAATCGCGGCTGGTTTGACCCCGGAAAGCCCACCGAAATCGAAAGCGGGTTTCTACCCGAGTGGTTCGCGGCCGCGGCCGATGTCGAAAAGCATCGCTGGAAAGCGGCGGTGCAGGATTACACTCAGGCATTGCTCGAAGCTCAGGCACCGGACCTGCTCGATCCTTCCGGATACGGAGAGCCCGAGCAGTTGCGCAACTACGCGCGTGAGAAACTTCGGGCGCGAATCCTGCTCGACCACGGGGTTGCAGTCGACCCTGACGCTGTCATTGTGCACACCGCGAGCATCGAGATTGACCCAGGCATTATCATCGATACGGATTACACCTACGTCGGTCCTTCAGAGATCGAGCCGAATGTTGAAACGCAGCAGCGCAGCCTGACGGAGCTGTCTCTGGAAAACATTGCCGTTACCGATATCAACTTTCTGCTCACCGGTCGCGCGTTTGACGATCATGGACAACTGATCAGCTTTTTGAGCGCCGGTTATCTGTTCAGTCTGATTCGTGATCTGAACGTCGGCGAAAACCATGTCCGATTCCTCAACACCGAGTTATTGACCTCGACAGCCGGGCAATGGCACCGCGAACGTTTCGCGAGCGTCATGCGCGCACAGATGCGTCTGGACGCCCTCGAAGCAAAAATGGCCGGAGACTTTCTTGGCGATGGAGGGCTCCCTCCCGAGTTGGCGAACAGAGGTTACAAATGGCTCGCCGCCGTACTGGATCACCCGTCTGAAGGTGGCGATCGTACGGCGGTGGAGGGGCACCGCATTCAGGTCAGTCAGTTGTCGATCAATGGTGTGACATTGAGCGGCATACTGCTGGTCGGCGCGGAGTCTCTTTCCAGCGTGGCCAGCCTGGTGCTGTTCACCCCGCAGGTACCCGACGGCAAATGCTTCCGGGAAATGAGCGATGCGCAGGCACTTCAGCAACAAGTACTGCTTGAGCCTGAATTGCTGGACTATCTGGTGAGCAGGGCTCCTCTGGCGTCCCGGGGCCATGTCAGGCACGTCCTGACCTCTGGCCGTGACACGCTGTTCATGGCGCTGCAGCCCTGCACCGGTAGTTTTCTCGATGCAGTTTACGAGTCTGAAGTCGCACGGGTGATTTCTGCTGTCGAAGAACAGACCAATACCACGTGGGAAACCAATTGGGAGAGCGCCTGGGAAATCACCAAGGCTGTTGGCGATATCGTGCTCACCTTCGCACCTTTCAAGGTGAGGCTGCCGATGGCCGCGCTGCGCAGTTTTTATGCCATATGGCAGGGCGTTGCCACAACGGCTGATGACAAGGCAAGCGCCCCGCTGTATTTCGTTCAGGCGGCGCTACTACTGGCCGATGGATTGGCGCTGCCCAAGGGGCGACAGGTCAGGACGCCCGCAGCGACCTCCATTGGTCGCTCTGTGCTCGACCCGAGAACAGCCGTGGCAAGAATCCCCGGCGGGTTGAAATTACGCGATGACGGTTTTTACAAAGGCGTTTACGAAAAAAGCCGGGAAGACGCGCCAAGCCGTTTTTATGCCGTGCAACACGATAAGGCCTATGCCGTCAGGTACGACGCCGATTCCGCAGTCTGGCGGGTGATCGATCCGCGCCGGCCGGATGCCTATTACCAATTGCCGATTCAGCTCGACAGGCAAAATGTGTGGGTACACGCCTCGGCAGGTTTGCGCGGTGGCAAGAAGCATTCAAAACCCAAGTCCTCCAGTGGCTCGGGCAGTGATAGCGGATCGCCGGAAAACGGTAGCCGCGTCAGGAGGTATAAAGTTGATCTGGAGGGATTTTTTGAAAGTCGCAACTTCAAGAACGCTCAGAAAAACATCGAAGATGACCTCGTCGTTGCAGTCAGGAAGGCAACAGAGCGATTCGAACTGGACGGTAACGGCAGTCTGCATAAACATGGCAAAACAGGTTTTTCGCTCGATCTTCCCGGTGTTGGCAGGAGTACCGGCAGGGGAGCCTGGCGCTTGATACTCGAACCCGGTGAAAAGGGCATCATCAGGGCTGTCGACGTCAAGGATCCGCACAAATAGCTCAGACCTGCGCAGCGCAAACCGCTGAATTGGCTTGGCAAATCGCCTCGATAGACAAAAGGCACGGCTCTCGCCGTGCCTTTTGCGTCGAGCTCTGAGAAAATGCCGGCACTTTTATTGCGGATGCCGACATGACTGCCCTGAAGAACGACCGTTTCCTTCGCGCTTTGCTCAAGCAACCCGTAGACGTCACGCCGGTATGGATGATGCGTCAGGCAGGTCGTTACCTGCCGGAATACCGCGCCAGCCGCGCCAGTGCCGGGGATTTCATGAGCCTGTGCAAGAACCCGCAGTTCGCCTGTGAAGTCACCCTGCAGCCGCTGGATCGCTACCCGCTGGACGCGGCGATTCTGTTCTCCGACATCCTGACCATTCCTGATGCGATGGGCCAGGGGCTGTACTTCGAAACCGGCGAAGGCCCGCGTTTCAGGAAAACCGTGAGCACACTCGCTGACATCGAAGCACTGCCGATCCCCGATGCGCAGCAGGATCTGGGCTACGTGATGGATGCGGTCAGCACCATTCGCCGCGAACTCAACGGTCGTGTACCGCTGATCGGTTTCGCCGGCAGCCCGTGGACGCTGGCGACCTACATGGTCGAGGGCGGTTCGTCGAAGGACTTCCGCAAGTCCAAGGCCATGCTCTACGACAACCCGCAAGCCATGCACCTGCTGCTCGACAAGCTGGCGCAGTCAGTCACCTCCTACCTCAATGGCCAGATTCTGGCCGGTGCGCAGGCCGTGCAGATCTTCGACAGCTGGGGCGGCAGCCTGTCTTCGGCGGCGTATCAGGAGTTCTCGCTGGCCTACATGCGCAAGATCGTCAGCGGCCTGATCCGCGAAAACGACGGGCGCAAGGTGCCGGTCATCGTCTTCACCAAAGGCGGCGGTCTGTGGCTGGAAAGCATTGCCGACATCGGTGCAGACACCCTGGGGCTGGACTGGACCTGCGACATCGGCGAAGCGCGTCAGCGTGTCGGCAGCAAGGTTTCGCTGCAAGGCAACATGGACCCGACCGTACTCTACGCCCGCCCGGAAGCCATCCGCCAGGAAGTCGCACGCATCCTTGCCAGCTACGGCAGCGGCACCGGCCACGTCTTCAACCTCGGCCACGGCATCACCCCTGAAGTCGACCCGGCCAATGCCGGTGCGTTCATCAACGCGGTACACGAGTTGTCGGCGCAGTATCACGTGTAGTTGCCGGGCTGACGATGTTGGTTTTTGAGAGCTGAACCTATGGGAGAGGAATAGAAAAGACTATTCCTCTTGCTGATTCTCAGGGCTGATCGCTGGTCATCGGACGACGGTAGTGCTCTTAGGGACAAGGAGTGATAAATTGCCGGCAAGCAAGCCGGCAAAAATAGCCGGTTAAAAATTACCCAGCCCCTATAAATAGGGGCATTAGGTGGGGTTTAAAACCGGCAAATGGCATTCACACCGTACATTCCCCAAGACAAAGCGCCCGATGACTTGCAGGATCAGGTCGTCCAGATCATGCGGCTCGATGCGGCCCTCCACGCGAAAATTCCGGGCCCGCTGCGCTTGCCGATGATGAATCTGCTTCGGGTGGTGAATTCTTACTACAGCAACAAGATCGAGGGTAACTCCACGATTCCCGCCGACATTCTGCGTGCCGAGGATGCGCCTCAGGAGTTCAAGGGTGCAAAGGACCTGCAGGAGATCAAGCGTCACATTGAAGCCCAGCGTCGACTTACCGATGAGCCTATCAATCAGGTCGACGTGTGCACGAAGAGCGCTATCTCACGCATGCACCGCGAGTTCTATGTTGGCGTGCCCGAAGATATGCTGGATATTCAACTCAATGAGAAGGGCGATACCGTGCGTATGGTCCCCGGCGAATTCCGGCATCTGGGGGTTCGCGTCGGCAAGCACATCCCTCCAACCGTCGAGCAGATGCCCACATACCTCAACGATTTTGAGCGAATGTACCGCCTGGACTGGATTCACGGCCTTTCGGGCTTCTTTGCGGCTGCAGCGTCGCACCACAGGCTGATGTGGATTCACCCATTTATGGATGGCAACGGTCGCACCGGCCGCCTGTTCACGGATCAGTACCTCAAGGCAGCTGGCTTTGGTGGGTATGGTCTGTGGTCCATGAGCCGTGGATTTGCCCGCAACGTCACCGCCTACTACGAGATGCTTGGCGCCGCCGACCACCCGCGCAAAGGTGAGCTGGACGGGCGGGGTGAGCTTTCGGATAGTGGCCTGTTGCGCTGGACCCGTTTCTTCACGGAGACTGCCCTGGATCAGGTGCAATACTTCAGCGCGCAGCTTGAACCGGAAAGGCTTGACGAGCGGATCGACGTTTATTTCGAGATGCGCAGCCGTCGCGCGCTTTCGGACAGCAAGGGCGAGACTCTTCCTGAACTCCGTATAGAGGCCCGAGATGTCTATAAGGCGTTGCTCTACCAGGGCGATCAGCAGCGCGCTGATATTCAGGCCCGCTTGGGCGTCGGCGAGCGCACCACACGCAGTCTGTTGAGCCAGATGGCCAAAGAGGGATTGATAACGTTGGACGGCCGCAAGCCGGTAGCCCTGAACCTATCCCGGCACTCGATCGAGTTCCTGTTTCCCTACCTCTGGTAACCCTGTACGCACCAGGGTCATCCTTCCCTTTTCAGCGCCGACGACTACGTCGGCGCTTTCGCATCCGCAAAGCCCTCCCGCAGCGAACCGCTGCGTGGCAGGAATCGGCCCTGTCGCTCGCCTTGCGGTTTGCCGTCGGCATAGCTCAAGCGGCCGTTGACCCAAACACCGTCGATGCCCTGCGCCGCTCGCTGAGGGTCCTTGAAATCCGCCACGTCGCGCACGGTTTGCGGATTGAACAGCACCAGATCCGCCCAGTAGCCCTCGCGAATAAGGCCGCGCTCGTGCAGGGCGAAGCGCGCGGCCGACAGCCCGGTCATTTTGTGTACGGCGGTGTGCAACGCAAACAGCCCCTTGTCGCGGCTGAAATGCCCGAGCACCCTCGGGAACGCGCCCCACAGGCGCGGATGGGGAAACGGGTCTTCCGGAAGGCCATCGGAGCCGATCATCGCCAGAGGGTGAGACATGATGCGCTCGACATCGCTTTCATCCATGCCGTAGTACACCGCACCCGCAGGCTGCAACGTGCGTGCGGCGTCCAGCAATGACAGCCCCCAGTCGGCGGCAATGTCCTGCAGATCCCTGCCACCCTGATCCGGGTGCGGCGTAGACCAGGTGATGGTGATGCGAAATGCGTCAGTGACCTGTTTGAGGTCCAGCGTCGAAGAGCTGGCCGCATAGGGATAGCAGTCGCAACCTACCGGATGGTCCTGCGCGGCTTTTTCCAGGGCTGCCAGCAGTTGCGGGCTGCGTCCCCAGTTGCCGGCACCAGCGCATTTCATGTGCGAGATGATGACCGGTGAGCGCGCATGGCGGCCTATATCGAATGCTTCCGCCATGGCCTCCAGCACCGGCTCGAACTCGCTGCGCAGGTGGGTGGTGTAAATCGCGCCGAACGCGCTGAGCTCTTCCGCCAGTTGTTTGACCTCGCTGGTTTCGGCCGAAAACGCCGAGGCGTAGGCAAGGCCGGTCGACAACCCTAGCGCGCCCGCTTCCAGGCTGTTACGCAACTGCTCGCGCATGGCGGCAATTTCTTCCGGGCTGGCGCTGCGCAACAAGTCATCCATGTGGTTGCTGCGCAAGGCGGTATGGCCGATCAGGGCCGCCACGTTCACCGCTGGCCTGGCGTTTTCAACCGCTGCGCGGTAGTCGGTGAAACGTGGATAGATGAACGCAGCGGCGTCGCCCAGCAGGTTCATCGGGTCGGGCGGATTGCCGCTCAGCGAGACCGGCGACGCGCTGATCCCGCAGTTGCCGACGATGACGGTCGTTACGCCCTGGGTGATTTTCGGCAGCATGTCGGGTTTGCGGATCACCACCGTATCGTCGTGGGTGTGGACATCGATAAACCCTGGGGCCAGCACGCGACCGGCCGCATCGACTTCTTCCCGGGCTTTGCCGTCGGTCAGACTGCCGATGCGCTGAATGCGCCCGTCGCTGATCGCCACATCGGCGCGTACCCCCGGTGTGTCACTGCCGTCGATGACCAGTGCGTCGCGAATGATCAGGTCATAAAGCATGGTTCAGTCTCCCAGCGGCAGGCCATCTTCGCCGCCACGGTATTCATCCAGCGCAAGCTTGATCCGGCGCAGCCGCTCCTGGTTGTCTTCAGGGCTCGACAGCGCCAGTTCAGTGGCCAGCACATCGATGGTCAGCAGCATGCCGTAACGCGCTGCGGTGGGTTTATAGATGAAATTGGTTTCAGCAATCTGTAACGGCAGCACGACCTCGGCCAGTTGTGCCAGCGGTGAGTCAGGCAGGGTGATGGCCAGCACGCGGGCACCGTAGCTGCGCGCCAGGGTCACGGCGTCGAGCAGCTCCGGTGTGCGCCCGCTGAGCGAGCAGACAATCAGACTGTGTTGCGGGCCAAGCGTAGCGGCGACCATGCGCATCATCACCGGGTCGCGGCAGGCGGCTACCGGGTAACCCAGGCGCACCAGCCGGGTTTGCAGCTCCTCGCTGCACAGGCTGGAGCAACCGCCCATGCCGAATGTGTGAATCATGCGTGCATCGGTGACACAGGCGATGGCGGCGGCAAAGCGTTTTGCATCGAAGCCTGCCAGGTGCTGGCGCAGGGTGGCTTCGATGTCGTCGACAATCCGGGCGAAAAAGGCCGACTGCTCCGGCGCCGGTTGCGGATGCAGAAAGCGGCTGCCGACGCCGCTGGCCTGAGCCAGTTGCAGGCGCAAGTCGCGCAAATCCCGGCAACCGATGCTGCGCGCGAAACGTGACAGCGTCGCACTGCTGACCTCGGCGCGGCTGGCCAGCTCATCCAGACTGGCACTGGCCGCGAAGGCGATATCGCTGAGCAACAGCCTGGCGATTCGGCCTTCTCCCGCACTGAAGGAATCCTGACGGGCACGTATCTGGTACAGAATGTCCACTCAAAGCACCTGCGCCAGGCCCAGCGTCAGGGCGAAAGCGACGACGGAAATCAGCGTCTCCAAGACCGTCCAGGTCTTGAACGTTTGCGCAACGGTCATGTTGAAATACTCCTTGATAAGCCAGAACCCACCGTCGTTGACGTGGGAAAAGATCACCGAGCCTGCACCCGTCGCCAGCACCAGCAGTTCGGGGTGTGGATAACCCAGCCCCATCGCCACAGGTGCAACGATGCCCGATGCCGTGGTCATCGCCACCGTCGCCGAGCCGGTGGCAACGCGCATCAGTGCCGCGAACAACCAGCCCATCAGCAGGGGCGACAGATGAAAGTCCTGCGCCAGGCCGACGATCTCATTGGTCACGCCGCTGTCGATCAGAATGCGGTTCAAGCCGCCACCGGCACCTACCAGCAACGTGATGCTGGCGGTCGGTGCCAGGCACTCGTTGGTGAATTTCAGGATCGAGTCGCGGTTGAAGCCCTGGGCGATGCCCAGCGTCCAGAAGCTCAGCAGGGTGGCCAGCAGCAGGGCAATCACCGAGTTACCGATGAACAGCAGAAAGCTGTTGAACGCGCTACCCGGTGTACTGATCAGGTTGGCCCAGCCACCCAGCAGCATCAGCACCACCGGCAGCAGAATCGTGGCCATGGTCAGGCCGAAGCTGGGCAGCTTCTGGCGTGGCTCGCGGTCGAGAAACTGCTTGGCCAAAGGGTTTTCAGCCGGCAGGTGGATGCGCGGGACAATGAATTTGGCATACACCGGACCGGCGATGATCGCCGTGGGGATGCCGATCAGGATGGCGTAGAACAGCGTTTGTCCTACCGACGCCTGATACGCCTGCACCGCGAGCATCGCAGCAGGGTGCGGCGGCACCAGCGCATGCACCACCGAAAGACCGGCGACCATCGGCAGGCCGACCATCAGAATCGACACCCCGACACGGCGCGCTACGGTAAAGGCAATCGGCACCAGCAGCACAAAGCCGACTTCGAAAAACAGTGGCAAGCCCACCAGAAACGCAATGCAGACCATGGCCCAGTGCGCGTTACGTTCGCCAAAGCGATCGATCAGGGTGCGCGCCACCTGCTCGGCGCCGCCAGACTCGGCCATCATCTTGCCGAGCATGGTGCCCAGCGCCACGACCAGCGCGATATGCCCCAGCGTTTTGCCAACCCCCGCTTCATAAGAGGCGACCACGCCACTGGCCGGCATTCCCGCAACCAGTGCCAGACCGACCGAAACAAGCGTGATGACGATAAACGGATTGAGGCGGTAACGCGCGATCAGCACGATCAAGGCGATGATGGCGACAGCGGCGTAGACCAATAGCGAAATACCGGGTGACGGCGACATAGCGACGGTTCCTTGCAAAGTGGGTAGGCGAGGGCGCAACACCAACAGCTGGAGCTGTCAGCCTGAAGGCGACTCGGGAGTACTCGGCAGGGATGACGCAATAAGGTGGAGCAGGGGCGTTTCAGGGCGATCACAGGTATTCATTGTTTTTATCTCTGTTTTCGTGATGAAAATAAATTACACGAAAATGAAATACAAACAAATATATGAAAATAATTTTCTTTTTTGGGTCGTGCCTCGCTAATGGGAGAGAGGCGCTGAGGCGCGGCCTACCGCTGCGTCAGCAATTGCTCCGCATAGCGCGCAACGACATGGCCGAAAGCAATAGAGGTATTAGCGGTGCCCGAGCGCAGGCTGTCTACAAGGTTAGCGAGTTCCGCATCGCTGGCGCTGGATATGAACTGTTCATCGAACACACCCGTGATGGCCTCCTGACGTCTTTCGGTCAGATACGCGATATCGAGTGCGAGCTTTTCGATCATCGTCGTGGCGGGAAGGTCGGTGTGGGATGTGCTCTGGATTTTCCCTGTCAGCAAGTAACGGAAGCGCTGTTCGCAATCGTCCTCTGTCGGAGAGATGTGCAGGTCTTCATCGAACCAGTTGCCCTTGTAGTGGCCGCAGTGCAACGGGCTTCCTGGTGTGGTCTCGCGCAGGCAGGACGCATGAAGATTGCTGAACTCCAGTGCCAATGGCAGATAATGATCCTGCGGTCTGAAATGTTCGATGTGACTGCTATCAAGTTCTATTTCCCTGCCGCAATAGCAGCATGAGAAGTTCTGCTCTTGCAGCAGGCGATCATGCAGGTCGCGTTTTTGCGGGTTCTGCAAGGTTGGATAAGTGGGCGTCCAGTCTTCGTTTGCACTGGCTTTCCATTCGGTGAATGACGCAGGCTCAGTTCCTTTGATGATGCGTCTCATCGTCCAATGATCTCCTTGCGTTTGAGTAGCGCCTCGGCACCCGCGAACTCTGGTAGATCGGGCGCCTTCTTCTTCAGTGCATCAAGCTGCGACCTGGCTTTTTCAAGCTCGTTGTTTTCCAGAGTGCTGAATAGCTGATCGAGCAACTCTTCAATTTCAGGCTCACGCTGAGGCACGCCCATGACTTCTTCCAGAATGCTGCTGGAGTCCAGGCCGTAGGTTGCTCTTGGGTGAGAGCCGTCATGGTTATTCAGCAGGATGACCTCGCCCGGTTGCAGGCTGCCGATGACCTGTGGCGAGTGGCTGGCAGCGATGAACTGAATGCTGGGAAATGCTTTTTTCAGCGCGGGTGCAATGGTGCGTTGCCAGCCGGGGTGAAGGTGGATGTCCAGTTCATCGATCACGATGATGCCGTTTGTCTTGCTTAGAACATCCTTCCCCATGTGCGGATTTAGCAGGCAGATACGGCGGGCAATATCGGCGAAGAGGGCGACCATTCCGCGTTGCCCGTCGCTCAGGTCGTTGAACGGGGTTTTTCGGTCATCAATGTCCACCATCAGCCCCCGCATTTCCATGTCGTACTCTATGCCCTTGGACTCCGGCAGTGCGCACTGGATAGCTGAATTGATCCAGGTGAGTTCGTCGGTGAGAATGCCAGGGAAACCCGTTCTGGCCAGTCTTTGAAAGCGCTCCAGTGTCTTGCCGATGAACCAGGTCTCGAAGTTTTTCAAGTTGGAAGCGGCATCGAACCAAGAGGTGTAGGCATCCAGTCTTGATGGTTTGCTCTGTGCAGCATGCTCAGCGGTTACACTCATCGTCAGCCAGCGTCGATTGGCTTGATAGACGGCGAATACAGGCAAATCCCCGTGAGTAGCGCCGTCGATGCTGATCAGATTTTCCGAAAATACGAGACTGTTCAGCGCGCTAAAATTTGTCTGAAGACTGCTGCGTTCTAGCGATACGTGCCATTCCTGATGCTCAAACGCGCCACCTTGGGCAGTCAACACAAGAGGATAGCTGCGCTCAAAACGAATCCTGTCTTCGAACTTTACTAACTCGAACCGAACATCGGACTCGGCTATCGATGGTTGATGGACGCCAATGCTTCCAAGTAGATTCCCGAAGCATCCCGCCACCCCCAGCAATAACGACGTCTTCCCACTGCCATTAACCCCCACCACCAGATTGAACCCAGGCTGGAAGTCGAAATGAGCATCTTCGTAGCAACGAAAATTCTGCAGGTGGAGGCGGTCGAGGCGCATGTCGGTTTCCTTTACCAGAACTGGCGGATGCGCCAGTGTACCTTGGCTAACCCTATGCGCCATCGCCCTATGTGTGACTAAACCTGCGACCCCAGCGGCTGCAACCTTGCCAACCTCAACGCCACACCAAGGGCGATCAGCAGCAACACGCCTATAAACACCCCGATACCGTTCCAGCCTGCGTAGTGCCAGAACACGCCGCCGCCGGTGCCGGCCACGCTCGAACCTGCGTAGTAACAGAACAGGTACAGGGACGCGGCCTGGCCTCTGGCGGTGGTGGCCCTGCGTCCGACCCAACTGCTGGCCACTGAATGTGCGCCGAAGAAGCCGAAGGTGAAGATCAGCACACCGACGATCACCAGTGGCAGTGGGGTGAACAGGGTCAGCAGCAGGCCGGCCAGCATCATCACGATCACGGCCCAGAGCACCTGTCGGCGGCCTAGGCGGTCAGCCAGCGAGCCGATCTTTGCTGAACTGTAGATGCCCGACAGGTACACCACTGAAAACACACCGACCACGGCCTGGCTCAGGTTGTAGGGGGCGCTCAGAAAGCGGTAGGCGATGTAGTTGAACAGCGTAACGAATGCGCCCATCAGCAGAAAACCGGTCAGAAACAGCAGCGGCAGGCCTGCATCGCGAAACTGCACGACAAAGCCGTCGAGCAGACTGCGAGGGTGCAGCGAGCGCGGGCGGAAGTTGCGTGACGCCGGCAGGATCTTCCAGAACACCGCTGCGGCGATCAGCGCCAGCCCGCCGACCACCAGCATCGCCGCGTGCCAGCTGACATAATCGATCATCACCCCGACGATCAGCCTTCCGCTCATGCCACCGACGGCGCTGCCGCCGATATACAGCCCCATCGCCAGGCCCAGATGGGTGGGGTGGATCTCCTCGCTCAGGTAGGTCATCGCCACTGCCGCCAGGCCGCTCAACGAAAGACCTACAAGAGCTCGGGTAATCAGCACGCCCTCCCAGCTGGGCATCAAGGCGCTGGCGATGGTGAACAGCGAGGCACAGAACAGCGCCATGACCATCACCGGCTTGCGCCCCAGCCGATCGGATATCGGCCCGGTGATCAGCAGGCCGATGGCGAGCATTGCTGTGGCGACGGACAGGATCAGGCTGCTTTGTGCCGCAGTCAGGGAGAACTCGCTGGACAGCGTGGGCATCATCGGCTGAACGCAGTACAGCAGGGTAAAAGTCGAAAACCCGCCAGCGAACAGCGCCAGTGCAGTGCGTTTGAACAGTGGCGTGTTCTTCTCGATGTAGGTATCGCCCGGCAGTGTCGACGACTGTACGGACGAGGTGTTCAAGTCGGGGGTGGGCGGGGCAACGGCAGGGTTCACAAAGACCTCGGGGCACGGTTGAGCAGGCAATGAAAAAATCATATAGCTCGCTAATCATTCCATCCAATATATTGTTCGACCTGTTTGATATTTAAAACGACTTAATGGAGGCCGCATGGAATTGCGTCATCTGCGTTACTTCATCGCGGTTGCCGAGGAGCTGCATTTTGGCCGCGCAGCCCAGGCGCTGGGGATTTCGCAACCGCCGCTCAGCCAGCAGATTCAGACGCTGGAGCAGGAACTGGGCACGCGTCTTTTCGAACGCACCAACCGGCGTGTCGAGCTGAGCGAATCCGGGCGGCTGTTTCTCGACGAAGCACGGCTGGTGCTGGCACAGGTCGACAAGGCCACTGATGTTGCCCGGCGTGCGCAACTGGGTGAAATCGGCGAGCTGAAGATTGGCTTCACTTCGTCTGCGCCGTTTACGTCGAGCATCCCGCAGGCGATTTTTGCTTTCCGTCAGGCCTGCCCGGATGTGCACCTGACCCTGACCGAGATCACCAGTCAGGAAGTGGCGGCAGGTCTTGAGGACAAGACCATTCAGGTCGGCATCATGCGCCCGCTGGCATTGCCCGATTCACTGGTGGTGTTCGAATTGCTCAGTGAGCCGCTGGTGGCGATCATGCGTGCCGACCATCCGCTGGCGGCAGAAAGCGAGGAAGGGATCTACATGGCGGCACTGGCCGCCGAGCCGTTCGTGTTCTTCCCGCGCACTTATGGCAGCGGTATCTACGCGCAAGTCCTGAGCCTGGCGCGCGCGGCCGGGTTCAGCCCGCTGATCACCCAGGAAGCGGGCGAAGTGATGACCATCATCGGCCTGGTTGCAGCAGGCTTGGGCGTCACCGTACTGCCTGCGTCCTACCGGCGAATGCGCATCGACGGCGTGGTCTACCGCAACGTCCTCGACCCCGGCGCAACCAGCGCGGTGTGGCTGGTGCAACGCAAGGACGAACAATCGCCCATGGCCAAGGCGTTCACCGAGCTGTTAACGCGCAACGTAGGGTGATTCAAAGGCACGGATGATAGGACGCGGAGCGTCCAGAACGGCATGCGACGCGGAGCGTCGCACGATAGTTGAGATTCTGGCCGCAGGCCGTGGGAGCGAGCTTGCTCGCGATCTGCCGGGAACCGGCAGCAAGACCGGTGCATGCGGTGCAGAACTGTATTCCCACGCTGGAGCGTAGGGAACGATAGGTGTGTGGGCTGGCGCGTGAGGAACGACAGGCGGCTCAGAGAATACCCTTAGCCCCAACGCCTGAAGATCAGCGAGGTGTTCACGCCGCCAAACGCGAAGTTGTTGTTCATCACGTATTCGTTGCTCATGTGCCTGGGTTCGCCGACGATGTAGTCCAGTTCGCCGCACTGTGGGTCGATGTCGACCAGGTTGAGCGTATGGATATAGCGATCGCTGTTGAGCATTTCGATGCTGAACCATGATTCCAGCGCGCCGCACGCTCCCAGCGTGTGACCGAGAAAGCTTTTTTGCGAGCTAAGTGGCATGCGCGGGCCGAACAGGCTGCTGGTGGCCAGGGTCTCGGCGATGTCGCCTTGTTCGGTGGCGGTGCCGTGACCGTTGACGTAACCGATGGCGTCGGGCGACAGGTTGGCGTCTTCGAGGGCCAGCTCCATCGCGCGGCGCATGGTGGTCTGCTCGGGGCGAGTGCTGTGCGCGCCGTCGGCGTTGCTGCCGAAGCCGACTATTTCGGCGTAGATGCGCGCCCCCCGTGCCTGGGCATGCTCAAGCTCTTCAAGCACCAGCATGCCGCCGCCTTCACCGATCACCAGGCCGTCGCGCCCGCTGTCGTAGGGGCGTGGTGTGGTGTGGGGCGCGTCATTCTTCAGGCTGGTGGCGTACAGCGCGTCGAAGACCATGGCCTCGGTCGGGCACAGCTCTTCGGCCCCGCCCGCCAGCATCAGCGGCAGACGGCCGAACTTGATCGCCTCGTAGGCATAGCCGATGCCCTGACTGCCACTGGTGCAGGCGCTGGAGGTCGGAATCAGGCGTCCGGTCAGGCCGAAGAAGATACTGATGTTGGCGGCGGTGGTGTGCGGCATCATCCGCACATAGGAATTGGCGTTCAGGCCCACGGCCACCGAGTTGATCAGCATGTTGCCGAAGGCCTTGATCTCGTCGGTGCTGCCGGTGGACGAACCGCAGGCCGTGCCCATGCGCCCATCGCGAATGATCGGGTCATTCAGCAGCCCGGCGTCGATCAGGGCCTGCTCGGCAGCCGCCACGGCCAGCCGTGACACGCGGCCCATGCTGCGCAGTTGCTTGCGCGTCCAGTGCCCCGGCACGGCGAAATCGTCGATGGGACCGGCCAGGCGGGTATTGAGCTCGGCAAACCGGTTCCACTCGTCCATCCGGCGAATGCCGCTGCGATTGGCCGTGAAGCGTGCATCGATAGTCGGCCAGTCGCTGCCTACCGAGGTGATGCCGGACATGCCGGTCACTACCACACGCTTCATCAGCACAGTCCCCCGTTGACGGCCAGAACCTGACGAGTGATGTAGCTCGCTTCGGCCGACATCAGAAAATTCACCGCACCCGCCACTTCCTCGGGCGTGCCCATGCGTTGTGCCGGAATCATTTTCAGCAGTTCGTCCACCGGCACGTTCTCGTCGAGCATGGCGGTATCGATCAGCCCCGGCGCGACGCAGTTGACGGTGATCTTGCGCTTGCCCAGTTCGATAGCCAGGGCCTTGGCAGCACCGATCAGCCCTGCCTTGGAAGCGCTGTAATTGACCTGGCCGCGGTTGCCGATCAGCCCGGAAACCGAGGTGATGCAGACGATGCGCCCTGCTGCACGACGGCGAATCATCGGCATCGTCAACGGGTGCAGGACGTTATAGAAACCGTCCAGGTTGGTGCGCAGCACCTGATCCCAGTCATCGTCGCTGAGCGCCGGAAACGCGCCGTCGCGGGTCAGCCCGGCGTTGAGCACCACGCCGTAATAGGCGCCGTGCGTCTCCACGTCCTGTTCCAGAACGGCCTTGCAGGCGGCCCGGTCCGAGACATCGAATTGCAGCACGCGTGCCTGACGGCCCAGCGCAACGACTTCGGCCTGCACCGCTTCGGCTTCGCTGCGGCCGGTGCGGCAATGCAGGATCAGGTCGTATCCGGCCTGCGCCAGACGCAGGGCGATGGCGCGGCCAATGCCACGGCTGGAGCCGGTGACCAGTATCGATTCAGTCATGCCGGGGCTCCTTCAGCCAGGTAGTCAGCAGTATTGGGCGGGCAATATACATTGAGTCGGGCAAAAGCCTCGATACCCGGTCCGGTGAGGGTGCATTCGAACATGCCCATGCCGTTGTCGTCCTGCAGGGAACGCACGGCGTGAATGTGCAGTTCGCTGCCCAGCGGGAAGCGCGTCACGTTGCAGTCGAACTTGCGGCTGCCAAGCAGAAACCCCAGCTTGACCGCTTCGCCCTTGTTGCGCGCCTTGCAACCGGCATAGGCCGCGACGCTCTGCGCCATCAGCTCGATGCCCAGCCATGCCGGCAGACTGCCGTCGGCTTGATTGAACAGGCCGTCGGCGCGCACGGTCAGGCGGGTTCGAATCTGTTCTTCGTCAAAGCTCAGCACCTGATCGATGAGAATCATGTCGCCGGCATGGGGGATGAGTTCGGCGAGCGGCCACTCGGTCATGGGGCATCTCCGATAATCAGGCTGATGTTGTTGCCACCGAAGGCAAACGAATTGCTCATCATGTAACGAGCGTTTTCAGGTGTCAGGCGCGAGCCTGCATGTGTCCAGTGCAGCGCAGGCAAGAGCGGATCGGCCTCGCCGTCCCACAGGTGCGGGGGCAGGGCCTGTTCGGTATTCTGCGGCGCCAGGCTCAGCCAGCAAAACGCCGCTTCCAGCGCGCCTGCCGCGCCCAGGGTGTGGCCGCTGAGCGGTTTGGTCGACGAGCAGGGCACGCCGTTCGGAAATACCCCCTGCACGGCCAGGCTCTCCATCGCGTCGTTGTGCGGCGTGGCGGTGCCATGCAGGTTCAGATAACCGATCTGTTCCGCCTTGAGTCGGGCATTGCGCAACGCTTGCAGCATGGCATCGCGCGCACCACGCCCGGTGGGTTCGGGGGCCGAGATGTGGTGAGCGTCGCAGCTGGCACCTGCGCCCAGCAGGGCAATCGAGTGCCTGCTGTCGGCTTCACGAGTCATCAGGAACAGCGCGGCCGCCTCGCCGATATTGATCCCGTTGCGGTTGCTGGAGAACGGGTTGCAGAGCTGCGGCGACATGGCCTCGAGTGCCGAGAATCCCTGCAGGGTCAGCCTGCACAGGCTGTCGACGCCGCCGCACAGCACGGCATCGCACAGGCCCATGTCCAGCGCCCGACGCGCACTGAGCAACGCCCGCGAGCTGGACGTGCAGGCTGTCGAAATGACGTAGGCCGGGCCGCTCAATTGCAGCCAGGCGGCGAGAAAATTCGCCGGTGCGCCCAGTTCCTGTTGCCGATAATCGTAATCGTCGGGGAAGGTCCGCTCACGCAGCCAGACGGCCATGCTCTCGCTCGCTTCATCAATGCCCGAGGTGCTGGTGCCGATGATCACGCCAATCCGTCCGGCGCCGAAGCGGGTGATAGCCTGGCTGATGTCATCCTCGATCTGCAGGGCGGCAGCCAGCAGCAACTGGTTATTGCGGCTGTGATGCAAATGCACGGCAGCCGGAATGGGCGGCAGTGCGGATTTGACCGCGCCGACCGGCAACGCACGTTCCGGCACCCAGCCGCTTTCGAACACCATGCCCGAGCTGTCGCCTGCGAACAGCCTGCGCGACACCTCTTCACGGCTGTCGCCCAGCGAGCAGATCAGGCCCAGCGCGTTGAGATAGGCAGTCATGGCAGGCTCTCATTGTTCAGCGGTGTCACCTTGTAGCTCAGCCTGTCCTTGAGGCGGACAGTGAACGCGTTGGCCGATTGATATTCGACCAGCCAGCGGTCATCCAGACGACGCTGCATGCCCTGGCGGTAAGCCGTCGGGTAGCGACCATGCATTTCCAGGTCCGGGGTCATGGCGAACATCAGCGCAGCGAACAGCTCGCGGGCTTCGGGATTGGGCGGCAGCAAACCATCGGCCTGCCATTTTCCGTCGATCAGCAACTGGCGCGCCTGGGGAATGCCCAGCGGGTCCATCATCGACCAGCGCAATCCGCCTTTTTCACGCTGGATGATCAGCAACCAGTCCTGATGCTGATCGGCCTGGCGACGCTCGATGTGCAGCTGCATCGGCAATTGCAGGGTCGGTGCGCTGGTCGGCAGCGGGGCTTGTGCCGCACAGCCGCCGAGCAGCAGGAAGGCTAAAAACAGTACGCGAATCATGATGCTCCCACTTCCAGGGGTTTGCGGGCCACGACATTGACCAGCGTTTCCTCACGTTGCCCGAATGGCCTGGGCTTTTGCAGTTTCAAGACTTCGAGCAGGCCGAAGTCCCTGGCGCGGCTCCACCACAGGTAAGGGTACGAAACATTCTGTGCATCGAACTCGAAACCCTGGTCGCGGATCATCTGCAGATACTGCGCCGCGCTTTTCTGAACGTGCATCGGGTGGCGGAACAGCCAGCGAATCACCCAGGTGTCGATGTACGCCTCGGTCGACTCGGCGAACAGCAGATAGCCGCCCGGTTTGAGTACGCGGTAAAACTCGGCCAGCGCCTGTTGCTGATCGACCAGATGATGGAAAGTCTGGTGGCAGAACAGCAGATCGACGCTGGCGTCAGGCACTTGCAGGGCTGCGCAGTCGCTGCCGATCAGTTCGACCTCTACGCCTCTGGCCCGCGCCTCTTCACGACTCATGTCGAGGCTGTGCGGGTCGGCGTCGACACCGATGAGCCTGGAGGGCTGAAAAACCTTGTTCAGGTGCTGGAACGAGCGGCCTTGCCCGCACCCGGCGTCGAGCAACACCGGCGCAACCGGCGGCGCGCTGGCGAACAGGCTGCGCAAGTCGTCTATCGCCACGCGCAGCACGCGGTACTGCCAGATGTTGCTGCGCAGGAACCACAGGCCGAAGCGGGTTTCCTCGACATAACTGTCACTCAGGAACGGTCGATTCATGAGCCACTGCCCGCGCAGATTTCCGAGAGCGTGCGCAGGCGGCGCTTTGGCTCGCTGACAAACGGATTGCGTTCGTCCCAGGCATAACCGGCCAGAATCGAGCTGATCATGCGGCGGATGTCCGGAGCGCTGCCGGGGTAGAAGATCACGTTCTGGAACGTACCGTCGTACCAGCCTTCGACATAGGCGCGAAAGGTGTCGACGCCACGTTTCAACGGCACCGCGAACTCGCTTTCCCAATCCACGTTTTCGCCCTGCAACTGCCGGCTCAGCACGCCAGCCGCCATGCTTGCCGAACGCATGGCGATGGTCACGCCCGAAGAAAACACCGGGTCGAGGAACTCCGCCGCATTGCCCAGCAGCGCAAAGCCCTTGCCGTGCAGGGTCTTGACGTTGGCCGAGTAGCCGCCGATGGTTCTCGCTGGCGTGTCCCAGACCGCGTTTTTCAGCACGCTGGCCAGTTGCGGTGTTTCAGCGATAAAGGTGCGCAGGCAGGCATCCAGATCCTCGGGCTTGTCCTTGAAGCGTTCAGCCGAGGCGACCACGCCTATCGAACAGCGGCCTTCGCTGAACGGAATCGACCAGAACCACACATCGCTGTGCTGCGGATGGATGCTGACGAGAATCTTGCGGCGGTCGAAGGGCGGGCTTTCGATGCGGTCTTGGATATGCGTGAACACCGCCTGGCGCACGGGGAAACCCGACGGCGCTTCCAGATCCAGCAAGCGCGGCAGCACGCGGCCATAACCGCTGGCGTCGAGCACGAAGCTGGCCTGCACGCTGTATTCGCTGCCGTCCTCGCGCCTCACACGCAAAACCGGCTGCGGGCCGTCGAAGTCGGCACTGACGATCTCTTCCTGATAGCGGATTTCCACGCCTTGCAGCGCGGCCTGGTCCGCGAGCAGTTTGTCGAACTCGCTGCGCTGCACCTGAAAGGTCGTCGGCCTGCCGTTGCTGAACGTATCGCCGAAGTCGAAATCGCTGTATTGCTCGCCACGCGCGAAGGCTGCGCCATTCTTGGGCTGGAAACCGGCGGCCTGCACTGCCTCCAGCATTCCGGCCTCTTCGACGAAGTCCAGGCAATGGCACAGCAGGCTTTCACCGATGGAGAAGCGCGGAAACAGCTGGCGCTCGATGATCAGCACGTCATGGCCCTGGCGTTTGAGCAGGGCAGCCGCTATTGAACCGGCCGGGCCGGCACCGATGACGACGACCTGACGAATTTCCCTATCAGTGATGGGCACAGGTATTCCTTTTCGGTTGGGCGGTGGCAGGGAGTGACGACAGCGCTGCAAGATTCATGCGTGTGGCCCTTCAGCATTGGCTGGCGAATGAAGCGCTTTACGCGGGCTGGCCCAGGGCGCCAGCAGGAAGCTGAACGCCAGCCCCAGACTGACCGACAGGCCGAAGTTGCTGATCGCCGGGGTGCTGGAAACGGCCAGCAGCCCGAACGACAGCCAGGTGGTGAGCGCCGCCAGCAGCGTGCCCAGCAGGCTGACCGCCGCGCCGCCTATCTGCTCGCGCATCAGGATGGCGTAATCGACGCTGATCGCCGTGACCAGCAGCAGGCCGAACAGGCTGAACAGGGTCAGCGGCTGACCGAGCCAGCCCAGGCTTGCGAGGCTGCACAGGGCCGCCAGCAGCGGCAGGGCGACGATGCGCAACGCACCACCGAAGCCAAACGGAGTGATCAGCAGCAGGACGATCAGTACACACGACGCCAGCTTCAATTCCGCTGCACTGATCTGTGTGTGGGCAAACACCTCGTTGAGCTCACCCAGGCGGTCGACCAGTTGCACGCCCTCCAGCCCGATGGCCTGCACGCGCAGCAACGCCATGCTGTTCATGCCGCGCAGGCTGACGATGCTGGCGACACCTTGATCGCCATTGTCATCGCGGGTCGGTCCCAGCCAGAGCGTGCGCCACGGCTCGCTCAGCGGGCCTTGAAGCGCTTGATCGACGTCTTGCGTCGGCAGTACCTGCAATTGGGCCAGTTCAGCCTTCAAGGCGCTGGCCGGAACGCCAAGTTGCACCAGCGGTGCCCAGTATTGCGGCAATTTGCCCAGTGCATCGCGGGTGGCCTGTTGTTCGGCAGGCGAATCGAGCAACTGGTTGAGCGCCATGTAGCCTTGCAGCTTGTCCATGCTGACCAGTTGGTCGAGCCGTTGGGTCAGTTCGGACTGCCGATCCAGCAATTGCTGCTGGTCCTTGCCGCGCACCAGAAAGAACTGGCTGGTGGGTTGATAACCGGTGATCCGTGCGATGGCCTGGGCTTCATCGGTCAACGTCTGAGGCGCTGCCACCCACTGGCGGATATCGTTCTTGGTGGTCAGGTGCCAGAGCCCGCCGCCACAGAAGGCCAACAGCAGCACCAGCAGAATCGGTGTGCTGATGCGCAGCAACAAGGCGGCGCGGCAATCGAGCATCAATTGCGCCAGTTTCAGCGGCCACTGGGCAGGGCTGATCTCGACATTGGCGAGCAGCGCGGGCAGCAGGCACACCGCCGTCAGGTAGGCGCCGATCAGGCCGGCCGCCGAGAACACCGCAATTTGCGTGAGTGCCGGGAACGGCGTCCAGGCCAGCGCCAGGTAGCCGATGCAACTGGTGATCAGGCTCAGGCTCAGGCCCGGCAGGGTCAGGCGCAAGGCGGGCCAGCTGCGCCAGGGCTTGAGGCTCCAGCTCTTGGACAGGTAATGCAGCGGGTAATCCACCGCGACGCCGATCAGGCTGGAGCCCAGCACCAGTGTCATGACGTGCATGCTGCCGAATAGCGCGACGCAGGCCACCGCGCCGAACAGCATGCCGACCACCACCGGCACGAATGCCAGCAGCACGCTCCAGCGGCGGAAGGCGAGCAACAGCAACAACAGGATACCGACCGTTGCGCCACCGCCGACCCAGGTGATTTCCCGGCTGGCCTGCTTCTGCCCGTCGGCAGCGTAAAGCAGCCCGCTGGCGGCGAGTAATTGACCACCTGCCTGACTGGCCTGCACCCGCGCTTGCGCCAGCAGGTCGGCAACCTGGCCGGGCAGGTGCATATCGAAGGCATCGGTTCGGGTTCGTGAACGCAGCAGTACCCAGCTTTTACCCTCGGCGCTGGCCACCAGCGCGCCACTGGCCAGGTCCGCCTCGACCGAGCCCTGCTTCGGCAGGCCGTTCTGGATACGTCCGGTCAGCCCCAGCCAGTCATCCTGACCAGGCACCAGGCTGAACCCGGCAAACGGGTCGAACAGCGTCTGTACGCGCTGTTCGATGAAGGTTTTCGGGTCGTCGATCAGCAGTGTGCGGTCCGCTGTCGGCAACATGGCGATGCGCCCTTGCAGCAACTGGGTGCGCAACGCGGGCAGGTCGGCCTGCAGCGACCACTGGACCTTCTCAAACAGGCCGGTCGACTGCCATTGTTCAGCCAGGTTGCGCGCCAGTTCGACGGCCTTCTGCCGATCGCTGTGGCCCACCAGCACCAGCATTTCGCGGTTGAGCGGTTCCTGCATGCGCTTTTCGGCGCTCACCACCAGTTCGTCGTTATCGGTGCCCGGCACCAGCTCCATCAGGTTGGCCGACAGCGGCGAGCGGTCGTGCCACTGCCAGCCAGCCAGCGCCAATACGCCCGCCAGAATCAGCAGGAACAGTCGCGGCAACAGCCGCTCAGTCTTTGAAGTCATTACGCTGCGCATCGGTCAGGGTCGTGGCACTGCTGCTGTCGATCATTTTCAGGACCGTGCTGTCGCCCTGGGTTTCCAGCAGCTCGATACGCTGCACCAGTTCGCCGCCGTCGATGTTGATCTGCTTGAACACTTGTTGCAGCAGCATCGAGCGTGGCGTCAGGGTGAGGTGCCAGGCAGTCGCTTCGCCCTTGAGCTGCAAGTCGAAATCCCGTTGCAGGCCGCTGCTGTCGCCTTGCAGGACCGCCAGAAACAGACGGTTCTGCTCGGCGCCGGCGTTCTTGTTCGGCACCGGCTTCCAGGTGCTGACATTGCCAGCGGTTTCACGACGGGCAATACCGTCGGCATTGATGCGGTAATCCTGCTTGAGCGGTGTTTCCAGCAGCCAGAGCAGCCCGAAATCCCTGGCGAGCACGAAGCGGCCCTTGCTGAGCAGCGGTTGCGGCAGGGCGCGCAGGTGTTTTTCCTGAACGAAACGACCCTGCACCACGGCAGGTTTGGCGAGCTGGTCGCTCAGTTGTTGCAGGTCGAAAGCCTGCGCCAGGGACGAAAGGCACAGCAGACCCAGCAGAATCAAGGTGCGAAGCGGGCGGTTCATGGCGAGGCGCTCTCTATTGTGCTCTCAAGGGCATTTTTCACGGCATCGATGAACACTTGCGGCGAAGCCAGTTGCATTTCCCGGCTCTGGCTGTCGACGGCGACCTGCACAGTACTGGCGCGGGTCAGGCGCTCACCGGTGTGTGCATCGGTGATCAGGTAATTGATTTTCAAGCGGTTCTCCCACTCCACCAGACTGGCGCGCACGTTCAGTGTCTGACCGAACACGGCGCTGCGCACATAGCGCAATTGCAGATCGATCACCGGCCAACCATAACCGGATTCGAGCATCTGCATGTAGTTATGGCCGATATGATCGAGCAACGCGCAACGCGCCACTTCGAGGTACTTCACGTAGTGCCCGTGCCAGACGATGTTCATCATGTCGACGTCGAAAAACGGCACGACGATTTCAGTGTCGATGTGCAGAAAACCCTTACTGCGCATGTAACCTCCTGTGGCGACCCGCGCTGATTTTACAACGCAGCCCCCGATCGCCGAGCGCGATCAGCTCATGAGCCCGATTCATCGGCAGACTTCCAGAATGGGTAGAAATTGAACCACTGCTGCGGCGCTTCCAGGCAATAGTGACCAAGACGCTCGGCATAACGCGTGGCCCACTGCTCGATGACCTGAGCGCGGTCGCTGCGCCGCCACTCGATGGCGTCGGCGAACGGTTCGAGAATCACTCGGTAGCCTTTCGCACCTTTGAGGCAGAAGAACAGGTTGACCGGGCACTTGAGCAGCCCGGCCAGCAGCCAGGGGCCTTGCGGGAAGTTGGCCGGCTTACCGAGAAAGTCGACCCGCACATTGCGCCCGCCGTGCAGCGCGACGCGGTCACCGGCGATGGCCAGCCACTCGCCTTCGTCCAGGCGCTGGCTGAGCTGCAGCATGATGGCCGGATCCAGCTCGCTGACCTGAATCAGGCGCAGATGGGTCGCGCCGGCTTCGCCGAGCAGGCGATTGAAACGTTCGGCGTGCTTGGTGTGCACCAGCACGTTCATGGTGACCTTTTCGCCGAGTTCGGCCAGCGCACGGCACACTTCAAGGTTGCCCAGGTGCGCACCGACCAGCATCTGTCCGCGTTGGCCACGCAGGTTCTGGCGCAGCAGGGCCTGGTCGACGATCTCGATCTGATCGATACCCAGCCTGCCGTTCCACACGTCGAGCTTGTCGAGCAAGGCATCGGCGAATGCCATGAACTGCCCGAACACCCGGCGCTGGCCGGGCCGCAGTTCGGGCTTGCCGCTCCAGTCGGCCAGGTGCTGCTGGTATTGCCAGATGCTGTGCCGGGCACGTCGGCCGAAGACAAAGAAATACAGAACGATGCCATACAGCACCGGGCTGAGCAGGCGCCGGCCGAGTACCCGCATGCCCCAGGCGGTGAGCTTCATGAGCATGAAACTGCCGCGCTCCTGATGACTGGCCCAATGCTCCCTGGGCGACTTATCGATGCTCATGGCCGCCACCGTCGCCACAGGATCATGGGCAGGCGTACCAGCATGCCGAAGAACAGTTTGGCGTGCATTTTCGAAATCAGAGCGTTGTCGTGAAACAGGCGGAAATGCGACAGGCCGTCCTGCGGGTAGTGAACCCGTGTCGGCAGCCAGCGCATCGGCTGGCCGCGCCAGGACAGGCGCACGAGAATTTCCGAGTCGAAATCCATGCGCCTGCCGATCTGCACGCGGTCGATCAGCGCCACCACCGGCGCCAGCGGATAAAGGCGAAAGCCGCACATGGAGTCGCGAATGTGCAACGACAGGGTATTGATCCACACCCAGACGTGGGTCAGGTAGCGTGCATACAGACGGCCTTTGGGCACGCTCTCGTCAAACTGCGGATAGCCGCAGATCAGCGCATCCGGGTGCTGGCGTGACTGCTCCAGAAACAGCGGGATATCACTCAGATCATGCTGGCCATCGGCATCGACCTGCAACGCATGGCTGAAACCCAGCCGGAGCGCCTCGCGGAACCCCGCCATCACCGCGCCGCCCTTGCCCTGATTGACCGGCAGGCGCAGCAGGTAGATAGCCTCGCCCTGTGCCAACTGCTTTAACACGGCGGCGCAGGCCGGGCTGCTGGCATCGTCGACCAGGATGCACGGCAACCCGGCGTTGCGCACGGCCTTGACCACGGTGGGCACGGCCAGCTCGTGGTCAAACACCGGAATGATCACGCAAGGCTTATGCATGGTCGTCCTCCAGGAGGATCCGGCCACTGGAGCATGGCGCGTTGTCGGCGTTGCGAAAGGCGAAGTGCAGCTTGGAGCGTGCCGCATCGAAGCGCAGTGTCAGCGTGAGACGGTCGCCGGGGCGCACCAGCTGCTGGAATTTGAGCACCTCCATGCCGGCGAATCCGCATGGCAGGTCGAGCAGGCGCTGGCCCAGACTGATCACCCAGTCGACCTGCACCACGCCCGGCAAAATCGGCGCCTTGGGAAAGTGGCCGCTGAAAAACGCCAGATCGGGCGGGACACTCAATTGCAGGTGCAGCTCGCCTTCGACGTTCTGTTGCTCAAGCACTTCCGGTTGTTTCGAGCGTGGCGCCAGCAGCAGCGCCTCGACGTCTGCTTGAGGCAGCTTGCCCTGGGCGTTGAGCGGCATCTGCCGCAGCAGCCGCCAGCGACGCGGCAGGGCGATGGTTTCGCAATGCGGCTGCAGGTGCTGTCGCAAGGCTTCGGTGAGCGCCCGACGGCCCTGATTGCGCAGGGCCAGCAAGCCCGCGTCGCTCAGCACCAGCAGCGCGCCCAGCGAGGCACGGTTTGCCTGCACCACGCCAAGGCGCGCTTCACTCACCCATTCGTGAGCCGCGAGGGCCTGCTCGATCAGCGGCAAGGACACGCGCTTTTCTTCGAGTTTGACGATGCGGTCAAGCCTGCCCAGCAGTTCAAAGCGCCCATCTTCGCCGATCAGCGCCGCGTCGGCGGTCTGCTCGACATGGCCGGGCGGCAGATAGGGCGAGCTGATGCGCAGCGCACCTTGCGCATCCTGACTCAGCTCTACGCCGTCGAAGGCTTGCCAGCGCTGCCCGCCCTGACGCCAGGCGATGCCGCCGGTTTCCGAGCTGCCGAGAATTTCCGTCGGCCACTGACCGAGGCGTTGCTGCAGGCTCTGTGCGGCGTCGGCTGGCAATGCGCCGCCGGAAGAGAACACCCGGCGCACGGCCGCAAGACTGTGCCAGTCGAGATTGTCGCCCATGCGTTTGAGCAGCGCGGGGCTGGCGACCCAGGCGAACGACGGGTATTCACGGCTGGAGCGTTGCAGGTCTTCGGCGAACGGCAACTGACGGCGCACGAACGGGCGTGCCGCGCACAGCGGCCACAGCAAACGAAACAGCAGCCCGTAAATATGTTGCGTCGCCACGCTGCCGATCATGCATGCCGAGCCGAGCTCCGCGCCCCACAGCTGTTCCAGCCCGCAGACTTCGTTGGCCAGTTGCCGCAGGCATTTTTCGATCAGTTTGGGCTCGCCGCTGGAGCCTGAGGTGCACAGGCTCAGCCGGCATTGGTCGAGGTCCAGCTCTGCCGCCGGGAGGGGCGCGGCACGCAGATCGCTCAGCTGGGTGTCACCCGGCAGGTCGGTCAGCCACAGGTCGACCTGATTCGCCCAGCGCTCGCGGGTCTGGCCCTGCAAGTCGGCGGGCAGCAACACATGCACGTCCGCGCGCCAGGCCGCGAACAACGCAATGGCCAGGTCGGCGGCATCTTCGAGGTGCACTGCAAGGTGGGTGATGCCACGCGCTTGCAGCCCAGCGGCCACGCTGAGCGCCTGATCACGAAACTGCGCGTGGTCCAGGGTCGGGGCCAGCGTCAGCAGCCGGTCGGGCAGCGCATCGAGCAGCAGGTGTTCCAGGTTCAACCAGTTCATGCGATCCATTTCATTTGCCGCCCGCAGAGGGTGGGCGGACGATCCATTCGACAGCGAACAACACGCCCATCAGGCCGTAGGAAATCAGGCCGGTGTACAGCGTCCACCATGACAACGGTGCCCACAGCGTCAGGATGGCTGACGTGAGGCCGTTGACGAGAAAGAACAGGCACCAAATCTGCGTGACTTTACGGGTGTAGCGAATACCGGCCTCAGGCAGATCGGGGCGGTTCAGGCGCGCCATCTTTTCCACGATCGGCGGGCCGTAGACAAGGCTTGAACCGAACAGACCGAGCATGAAGGTGCTGACCAGTACCGGATACCAGCGCAGCATCATGTGACTGTCGAGGGCGCCGAGCACCACGCAAAAGATCAGCGCGACAATCGCCATCGCCAGGCTGCCTTGCCTGCGCTCTCCGGTCAGGGCGCGCGCCAGCCACAGGCTGCCGAGCAGCAGCGCGAACTGCCAGGGGGCGAAATGCTCGGTCCCCCAATAGACGGCGAATGGATACAGCACGCCGGCCAGCACCAGAATCAGGCCAATCAGCCGCTTCATTCGGCGGTATTGACCAGTTTGTACACGGCTTCTACCACGTCCTTCACGGTTCTCACCGACTTGAACTCTTCAGCCGCAATCTTCTTGCCGGTCTTGCGTTTGATGTGATCGATCAGGTCCACGGCATCGATACTGTCGATCTCCAGGTCCTGATACAGGTTGGCTTCAAGCGTGACTCTCTCAGGCTCCAGTTCGAACAGTTCCACCATTGCGGCGCGCAGGATTTCGAAGATGTCTTCACGGGTTTGCATGTTCAATTCTCAGGCCGGTTGTCTGGCGCTGACGAAGGCCGCAAGGCTGTCGACGCTGGCGAAATGGTTACGGGTGTCCTTTGCATCGGCATCGATCCTGATGCCATAACGCTTCTGGATGGCCAGGCCCAATTCGAGTGCATCCACCGAGTCCAGTCCCAGTCCTTCGCCAAACAGCGTCATATCGTTGCCGATATCTTCCGGGGTGATGTCTTCGAGGCCCAGGGCATCGATGATCAACAATTTAATGTCCTGGTGCAGATCGCTCATCTGAGGCGAGCTCCTTGGTGAAATAGTCATGCAGGTAATCGTTGAGCTTGCGGGACGCCAGGGGCGGTGGGCCTAGCGCACTGAAGGCGGTTGGGTCTATATCGGCACCGACGCGCAAAGTGAAGTGCACGCGGCGTTGCGGAATGCGATACCAGGGCTCGGCCTTGGTCAGGGTGGTCGGCTGGACCTTGATCGTCACCGGGGTGATGACGCTCGCGCCACGCAGCGCAATGGCGGCCGCGCCGCGGTGAAAGACCGGCGGCTGACCTGGCTGGGTGCGCGTGCCTTCCGGGAAGATGATCAGTGTCTGGCCGCTTTGCAGGCGCTCTACGGCGGCGTCGAGCATGTCCATGCTGCCATCGTTGCTGATGTAACCGGTGGCGCGCACAGGGCCGCGGGTGAACGGGTTCTCCCACAGGCTGCGTTTGACGACGCAGTTGGCGTCCCGCACCAGCCCGATCAGGAACACCACATCGATCAGTGACGGGTGGTTGGCGATGATCATCTGTCCGGGGCGGCCAAGCTTTTCGGCGCCTTGCACGTCATAGGTCAGCACCCGCATGCGCGCCATGATGCGGATGAACAGCCAGAACAGGCGGCTGATGGTCCGCCGCGCGCGGCGTTGATGGCTGGCCACATTGCCAGGCAGGCAACCCAATACTGGAAAAACGAACAACCGCAGACACAAACCGCTCAACCCGAACAGGGCAAAGCTGATGCCTGTTGCCAACAGACGCCAGTAATAGGCGTCCCGACCTTTTTTCAGTGACTGCGTTGCCAGTTCCATAACCGGTTATTCCAAGGGTGCAGGCAGACGGATTGATCAGTGTGCAAGGCCCGCAGCAGGTTCAGGGCGTGAGGCCACTGAGTGCGCGTTGTGCCTTGCGTATCGGTGTTCAGAGACAGCTGCCACTCATTCCCCGGCGTCAGCAGCAAGCCGACCGCGTAGGGAAAGGGCACGTCATCAATCCATTGGGCATAGGCTTGCGGCGGCTGTTCTTCAGTCACCACAAGCAATACTGCTTCTGCTCCCTCGGCCAGCAATGCTGCGGCCTCGAATGCTCCATACTCCAGCCCGTCGCCTGTGGCGGCCAGGGCTGTCATCTCACTTGTTTCACCGCGCATGATCGACCACAGACCAATGACGGCGTTATGCACTGAAAGGCTGAACTGGGTCGGTGAAAGCGGCTCGCTGGCGGCCAGATCACGCAGGATTTCAAAGGTCCTCGGGGTTTCTCCGTGGCGCGAGACAAACACCAGCGGGACGCGCCCCAGCCCTTCAGTCAACGGCCAGCCGACAGCAAACGCCATTCTTGCCATACGGCCCAGGCGGCGGCGTTGCATGGCAGGAAGAAAAGACACGTCTGGCGCTGCGTCACTGGTTTCCAGCAACGTCGGATCGAGGCTCCATCTCTGCCAGTCTTCCGCGCTCGCCAGGCCCGGCGCCCAGGCTTGCCATCGTGCAATGTTGAAGGTGATCAAGGCTTCTCTTCCCGCCCCTGCGGGCTTGTTTCTCGCTACATCGATATCAGGTCGATATCAGCCTGGGTGCGGTAATTGACCGAGTGCGCGCATTATCCCGATGGTGCTCATTACTAGCAAATTTGTTACATAAAAACCGTTTACAGGCGTGTATTTTAAGGTTGAAGTCGTTTTTCTGTATGACAACCGGCTGACAACTGTTTTTGCGTTAAGCTCACCGTTGTCATATGCGCTGTCTAGACTCGACCTCCTCTTACGGTCGTTATCGGCCACTGCTGCTGTTTCTTCATCTTTCAAGGAATCCAAAGCATGCGTCGCGTGGTATTCAATCAGAAGGGCGGTGTCGGCAAATCGAGCATCGCCTGCAATCTGGCTGCAGTCAGCGCTCACGAAGGCTATCGGACGTTATTGATCGATCTCGATGCCCAGGCCAATTCGACTCAGTACCTCACCGGCCTCACCGGCCAGGACATCCCGATGGGGATCGCCGAGTTCTTCAAGAACACGCTGTCCGGCTCACCGGTCGCCAAGAAGAACCATGTCGATATCTACGAAACACCGTTCGACAACCTGCATGTGGTCACGGCGACCGCAGAGCTTGCTGACCTGCAGCCCAAGCTTGAGGCCAAGCACAAGATCAACAAGCTGCGCAAACTGCTCGACGAGTTGAGCGAAGATTACGAGCGTATCTACCTGGATACGCCTCCCGCGCTGAATTTTTATGCAGTTTCGGCGTTGATCGCGTCCGATCGGGTGCTGATCCCTTTCGACTGCGACAGTTTCTCGCGACAGGCGCTGTACGGGCTGATGCGCGAGATCGAGGAGTTGAAAGAGGACCACAACGAAGGTCTTCAGGTGGAAGGCATCATCGTCAACCAGTTCCAGCCCAGGGCCAGCCTGCCGCAGCAGATGCTCGACGAACTGATTGCCGAAGGCTTGCCGGTGCTGCCGGTCTACCTCAACGCCTCGGTAAAAATGCGCGAGTCGCATCAGGCCAACCTGCCGCTGATCCACCTCGACCCACGGCACAAACTGACCCAGCAGTTCATGGAACTGCATCACCTGCTCGAGACCAACGCCCATCCGTGATGGGCCACCGCGAGAGCAATCGTCATACGCAAGTCCGCTCTTGATTCTGGCCGAAGGCCGCAGGAGCGACCGGGGCGGCGACCCGCTTTGTTCGCGAAGGCTCGTCATGCAGAAGTCCGCTCTGGATTCTGGCCGAAGGCCGTAGGAGCGACCGGGGCGGCGATCCGCCTTGTTCGCGAAGGCTATATTCCTGACGCAGAAAATCCATCGACTATGACGCCCTCTTCGCGGACAAGTCCGCTCCTACAGGGCATCGCAAACACCCGTAGGAGCGACCGGGGCGGCGATCCGCCTTGTTCGCGAAGGCTCGTCATGCAGAAGTCCGTTCTTGATTCTGGCCGAAGGCCGTAGGAGCGAACTTGTTCGCGAAGGCTATATTCCTGACGCAGAAAATCCATCGACTATGACGCCCTCTTCGCGGACAAGTCCGCTCCTACAGGGCACCGCAAACTCCCGGTTCGCTCCTAAGCCCTTTAACGGGCGTTCTACCGCGCAACTCTCGCTACGTCAGCGGCCTCAATACATCAGGCGTGAAGCTGCCGTCCTTCATCGAACGGGCCAGGTGTTCGGCATTGTGGCGGGCAGTGTTGGCCAGTTCTTCGGGGATGGTGATGGTCGCGTCCATGTCTGCCCGGACATGCTCCTGCGAGGTGGTCAGCGTATTGCTGCCGGTTGCGCAGCCACACTGCACCTCATGACCCTGCGTGGCGACCGCCACGAGTTCGTCGATGTAGGTGGGGTTGCCCTGGGCGATGAAGCCAATCTCCTTGCAGGCCGGGCACCACACCGGGTCTCCCATGCGCGCTACACGACGCCGCTCGATGACTTCGCTTGCCGATGCGGCCAGCACGAAGCCGCCGGTGGTGGTGAGATCGCCTTCCCTGACTATAAATGACATGGCGCTACTGCCTCTGGGTTACGGAAAACCTCAAGGCTAGGCGCAAACACGGATTCCGATAGCTCCCCTGGCCCTTTAAAGACCGGTCCTACGCAATTACCAGCCGGGCGTTTCGAGCTTGTTGCACGCGCGACGACGCGCCCGGCGACACGTCCGTTTCTCTATCGTTACTCCAGCCGTAATGATTCGACGCGTTGCTTGATTGATGCCCGACCGCTATCGCTCCAGGATGTGTAAAAACTACTGCGCTTGGCAATACTGCGTTAAAAACAGGCGAAAAATGCTCATTTAGAACACCTAGACTCCGCTTTTTCGCCTGTTTTTGCCTTGTCTTGCCTTCGCTCGTGACGTTTTTACACACCCTGGCTCCTAAGGTGGCCGACGACAGCAAAATCGTGGAGCGATCATGACAACAACAACTTCCCCCGACGCACGCTGGACACGTCGTCGCAGCGAGAAGCAGCGGCGTCTGGAGCAAGTGCGGGCGTTGGCCGATGGTGTGGTGTTGCCGACCGACAACATCGTCGCGGCGCTGGAGGCCTTGCTGGTTTCCGGTGATCGTGTGGTGCTTGAAGGCAACAACCAGAAGCAGGCGGACTTCCTCTCCCGCGCGCTGGCCAAAGTCGATCCGGGCAAGGTGCATGACCTGCACATGATCATGCCGAGCGTCGGCCGCGCCGAGCACCTGGACCTGTTCGAGCAGGGCATTGCGCGCAAGCTGGACTTCTCGTTCGCCGGTACGCAAAGCTTGCGCATCAGTCAGTTGCTGGAAGACGGCCTGCTGGAAATCGGTGCGATCCACACCTACATCGAACTCTATTCACGGCTGGTGGTGGACCTGATCCCCAACGTGGTGCTGGCGGCAGGCTTCATGGCCGACCGCGCCGGCAACATCTACACCGGACCCAGCACCGAAGACACCCCCGCACTCATCGAACCGGCGGCATTCAGCGACGGCATCGTCATTGTCCAGGTCAATCAACTGGTCGATGACGTCAGCGAGCTGCCGCGGGTAGACATCCCGGCCTCGTGGGTCGACTTCGTGGTGGTCGCCGACAAGCCGTTCTATATCGAACCGCTGTTCACCCGCGACCCGCGCCACATCAAGCCGGTGCATGTGTTGATGGCGATGATGGCGATTCGCGGCATCTACGAGAAACACAACGTCCAGTCGTTGAACCACGGCATCGGTTTCAATACCGCCGCCATTGAGCTGATTCTGCCGACCTACGGCGAGTCGCTGGGCCTGAAGGGCAAGATCTGCCGCAACTGGACACTCAATCCGCACCCGACGCTGATCCCGGCCATCGAAAGCGGCTGGGTCGAGAGCGTGCATTGTTTCGGCACCGAGCTGGGCATGGAAAATTACATCGCCGCCCGCCCGGATGTGTTCTTCACCGGACGCGACGGCTCGCTGCGTTCCAACCGCCAGCTCTGCCAACTGGCCGGGCAGTACGCGGTGGACCTGTTCATCGGTGCAACCTTGCAGGTCGATGGCGACGGACATTCCTCGACGGTAACCCGTGGTCGTCTGGCCGGCTTTGGTGGCGCGCCGAACATGGGCCACGACCCACGCGGCCGGCGTCATGCCACGCCCGCCTGGCTCGACATGCGTCAGCAGCACGATGACGGCCCGGCTGCCTACCTGGAGCGCGGCAAGAAACTGGTGGTGCAGATGGTCGAGACGTTCCAGGAGGGTGGCAAACCGACCTTCGTCGAAACCCTGGACGCCGTCGAGGTAGCGAAGAAAAGCGGCATGCCGCTGGCGCCGATCATGATCTACGGCGACGACGTGACCCACCTGCTGACCGAAGAAGGCATCGCCTACCTCTACAAGGCACGCAGCCTTGAGGAACGCCAGGCGATGATCGCGGCGGTGGCGGGCGTGACCGTGATCGGTTTGCGCCACAACCCCAAGGACACCGCGCGCATGCGCCGTGAAGGGCTGATCGCGTTGCCCGAAGACCTCGGGATCCGCCGCACCGATGCCAGCCGTGAACTGCTGGCCGCCAAGAGCATTGCCGACCTGGTTCAGTGGTCCGGTGGCCTCTACAACCCGCCCGCCAAATTCAGGAGCTGGTAATGAGCGCACTTCAATGGACACCGCAACCGGCTTCGCTGGCCGAGCGACTGGCCGATCTGGCGGTCGACGCCTTGATCGACGAAGCCGACCTGTCACCCAAACCGGCTCTGGTAGACCGGCGTGGCAGCGGTGCGCACACCGATCTGCATCTGGGGCTGATGCATTCCTCGGCGCTGTCGTTGTGGCCGACCTTCAAGTGGATGGCGGATGCCGCCACGCAGTTCGGTGTCGTGGGTCAGCCATTGCGTGAGGCATTGGGCAGGCTTGGCCGTGAAGGCGAAGCCACGATGCTGCGCACCACCAGCGGGGTGAATACGCATCGCGGCGCGATCTGGGCGCTGGGCCTGCTGGTGACCGCTGCCGCGCTGGATGCTCAGGAGTGTGCGCCCGAAGCCGTCTGCGCGCGCGCTGCCGCTCTGGCACGGATCAAGGACCGCCAGGTGCTCACGCAGAACAGCCACGGTGATCAGGTGGTTCGTCGTTACGGCGTCATGGGTGCCAGGGAGCAGGCGCAGCAAGGGTTCCCGGCGGTCAGGCTGTTTGCCTTGCCGCAACTGCAACGCAGCCGCGCGGCAGGCAGCGGTGAGCAGAACGCCCGGCTGGACGCGCTGCTGGCAATCATGACTACGCTGGACGACACCTGCGTGCTGCATCGCGCCGGCATCGAAGGGCTGAATGCCATGCAGCAAGGCGCGCAGCGCGTGCTGGACGCTGGAGGCAGCGCCAGTCTGGCCGGCCGCCGTGCACTGAACGCGCTGGATCAGCACCTGCTGGCCCTCAATGCTTCGCCCGGTGGCGCGGCGGATCTGCTGGCTGGCTGCCTGTTCATCGATGGCCTTGAGCCTGCGCTCGGCCTTGTTTCGAGGAGTGCCTGAAATGGAAACCCTGTCTTTTGAATTTCCTGCCGGACAGCCGCCCAAGGGCCGTGCGCTGGTGGGTGTGGTGGGCTCCGGTGATCTGGAAGTGCTGCTGGAGCCCGGTAAGCCGGGCACCTTGTCGATTCAGGTGGTGACGTCGGTCAACGGTGCCGCGCTGCGCTGGCAGCATCTGTTCGAACGCATGTTCGACGGCCAGACCCCGCCTGCGCTGAGCATCGATATTCATGACTTCGGCGCGACGCCCGGCGTTGTGCGTCTGCGCCTGGAGCAAGGCTTCGAGGAGATCGGTCATGACTGATAACGCACGGTTGCTGAATCAGCACAGTTTCATCGAACTGGGTGCCCGACAGCGCGCCCGTGCCTTGCTGGATGCCGGCAGTTTCCGCGAACTGCTCGGTCCGTTCGATCGGGTCATGTCGCCGTGGCTGGCCATGCAGGGCGTGGTGCCTCAGGCGGATGATGGCGTGGTGGTCGCTAAAGGCACTGTCGATGGTCGGCCAGTGGTCATCGCCGCCATCGAAGGTTCTTTTCAGGGTGGCAGCATGGGCGAAGTCGGCGGTGCGAAGATGGCCGGTGCGCTGGAACTGGCCGCCGAAGACAACCGCAACGGCATTCCTACCGCCGCGATCGTGCTGCTGGAAACCGGTGGCGTGCGTTTGCAGGAAGCCAATCTGGGCCTGGCCGCGATTGCCGAAATTCATGCCGCGATAGTCGACCTGCGTCAGTACCAGCCGGTGATCGGTGTGTTGGCAGGCAGCGTCGGCTGCTTTGGCGGGATGTCCATCGCCGCAGGGCTGTGCAGTTACCTGCTGGTGACTCAGGAAGCACGTCTGGGCCTGAACGGTCCGCAGGTGATCGAGCAGGAAGCCGGCATCGAAGAATACGACTCCCGCGACCGTCCGTTCATCTGGAGCCTGACCGGTGGCGAGCAACGCTTTGCCAGCGCTCTGGTGGATGGTTTTGCTGCCGATGATGTCGCCGATGTGCGCCAGCAGGTCAGCGGCTGGCTCAAGCAGGGCGTGCCCGACACGCATCGCAGCAGTCAGTACCCACTGTTCCTGCAACGCTTGGCCAGCCTCGACACTGAACCGCAAATCGATCCGCAAAGCGTGCGCACCCTCTATCAAGGAGCCCGGTCATGAGTCATTCACAACGGGGTTTGAACTGGTTCAACGCCTTGAGCGCAGGTGCCCGTGAAGTCACTGGCCTGCCTGCCTCACTCAAGGTGGCGGATGGCGTACTGGGCGAACAGCCGGTGCGCTTTCTGGCCGTGATTGCCGATACCGACAACCGCTTTCCCCGGGCGCGTCAGGGCGAAGTCGGCCTGCTGGAAGGCTGGGGCCTGGCCAAAGCGGTGGACGAGGCTATCGAGCAGGATCGCGACCGCGCCGAAAAGCGCGCACTGATTGCCATCGTCGACGTCCCGAGCCAGGCCTACGGGCGTCGCGAGGAAGCGCTCGGTATCCATCAGGCACTGGCCGGGGCTGTGGACAGTTATGCGCGAGCACGTCTGGCCGGGCATCCGGTGATCGGCCTGTTGGTCGGCAAAGCGATGTCCGGCGCATTTCTGGCCCACGGCTATCAGGCCAATCGATTGATCGCGCTGCGTGATCCCGGCGTGATGGTGCATGCGATGGGCAAGGCCTCGGCAGCCCGCGTAACCCTGCGCAGCGTCGAGGATCTGGAAAAGCTCGCCGCCAGCATTCCGCCGATGGCTTACGACATTGACAGCTACGCCAGCCTCGGCCTGCTGTGGGAAACCCTGACGGTCAAGCAGATCGAACAGCCCGCTGCGGATGACCTGGTTCAGGTGCGCAACGTGCTGAGCAGTGCGATCAAGGACGTACAGGCCCGCGGCGTCGATCTGAGCAGCCGCCTCGGCGCGAGCAACCGTGCGGCGTCGGTCAATGTGCGCCAGTTGCTGCGGGCGCAATGGTGATCAGCAACACGGGTGCAGTGCTGCCCCATGATTTGTTGTGGGGCATGCCGCTGACTGCGTTGCCGGACGATGCGCCCCAATGGGCGGTCGAGGCCGTGCTGGCCGGGCAACCGGTGGTGGTTCGGCGCCAGGCAATGCCCGCCGGGCAGGTGGCGGTGGGGTTGCGCGGTCGCGGTCGGGAGCAGCGCTATGCCGCGAGTATGCCGTTGGCCGACGTCTGCCGAAGGGTCATGCCCGAGCAGTTGATCGACGCCCCGACCGAGATTCATCAGCAATGGCCGGCGTTGCAGGCGTTGCGCCAGATCCGTCCGGTCATGGAGGCGCTGGAGCTGGACTGGGGCGTCGGCGGCAGTGCCGGATTCGAGCTGGCCAGCGGTATTGCGGCGTTGCATCAGGACAGCGATCTGGACCTGATTCTGCGCACCCCCGGACGCTTGAATCGCCGCTGTGCCGCCGAGCTGGTCGAAGCGCTGGAAACCTCGGTCTGTCGGGTCGACGTCCAGCTGCAACTTGAGTCTGGTGCCGTGGCGCTGCGTGAGTGGGCGCGGCCAACGGGGCGGGTGCTGCTCAAGACCGCCACCGGCGCGCGGCTGGTTGCAGACCCGTGGCACCTGCGTCAGGTGTGCGCATGAGCAGCCTGTGGGTATTTCCCGGTCAGGGCGCGCAGCAAGCCGGCATGCTGCATCAGTTACCGGACGATGCCGTGGTGCGCGACTGCCTGCAGGAAGCCGCCGATGCGCTGGGTGAAGACGTGCTGGCGCTGGACACCGCCGAGGCACTGCAAGCCACGCGTGCCGTTCAGCTTTGCCTGCTGATCGCTGGCGTCGCATGCGCACGGGTGCTGCAGGCGCGTGATTGTGTGCCGGACTACCTGGCCGGGCTGTCCATCGGTGCTTATCCGGCAGCGGTGGTTTCGGGGGCGCTGGCCTTTGACGACGCCGTGCGCCTGGTCGCGTTGCGTGGCGAGCTGATGCAAAGCGCCTGGCCGCAGGGTTACGGCATGACCGCGCTCATCGGCCTGGACCAGACGCAGGTAGAAGCGCTGATCGGGCAGGTACACAGCGCGAATACACCGGTATTTCTCGCCAATATCAACGCCGACAACCAGATGGTGATCTCCGGCAGTGCCGAGGCGATGCATCAGGTCGGTCAGTTGGCCAAGGCTGCCGGAGCGGCAGCGGTCAAGCGTCTTGCGGTCAGCGTGCCGTCCCATTGCGCCTTGCTGGACGCTCCCGCGCAACAACTGGCCGAGGCCTTTTCAAGGGTCGCGCTGCAGGCACCCACGCTACGTTACCTCAGCGGCAGCACGGCGCGGCCGGTGCTGAGTGCCGAGAAGCTGCGTGACGACCTGGCCTTCAACATGTGCCGGGTCATCGACTGGCGCAGCACCGTGGAAACCGCCTGGGAGCGGGGCGTGCGCCTGCACATCGAATTGCCGCCCGGCAGTGTGCTGACCGGGCTGGCACGCAAAGTATTCCAGCAGGGCAGCGCGCTGGCTTTTCAGGCTGCGCGCCTGGACAGCCTGGTCGCGCTGTCGCGCGAGGAGGGTCGCCGCACCCCATAGAGCCGCCGTGCAGCTGCTACGAAGGACAAAAACAACAACTTCAGCAATGCAAACAGAGGAATAACAACAATGATTATCTACGGTGTTGCACTACTGGCCATCTGCACGCTTGCGGGCGTGATTCTCGGCGACATGCTCGGCGTTCTGCTGGGCGTGAAATCCAATGTGGGCGGGGTCGGGATCGCCATGATCCTGTTGATCTGCGCGCGCCTGTGGATGGAAAAACACGGCGGCATGAGCAAGGACTGCGAAATGGGCGTGGGTTTCTGGGGCGCGCTGTACATCCCGGTGGTGGTGGCGATGGCTGCGCAACAGAATGTCGTCACCGCGCTCAAAGGCGGGCCTGTTGCCGTTTTGGCCGCCGTCGGTTCGGTGGTGTTGTGTGCCTGCACCATTGCTTTGATCAGCCGTACCAACCGGGGCGAGCCATTGCCCAAGGAAGAGCCGCTGCTGACGCCTGAAATCGCCCCGGCCGGAGGTCGCTGATATGTGGGACCTCATCGAAAAGGGACTTGAACACAACGGCCTGATCACCGCCTTCGCCTTCGTCGGCATCATCATGTGGGTCTCGGTAGTGCTTTCCAGGCGCCTGACGTTCGGCCGGGTGCATGGTTCGGCCATTGCGATTGTCATCGGGCTGATTCTGGCCTGGGTCGGCGGCACCTTGACCGGCGGCCAGAAAGGGCTGGCCGATATCACGCTGTTCTCCGGCATCGGCCTGATGGGCGGGGCGATGCTGCGTGACTTTGCCATCGTGGCCACCGCCTTCGAAGTGCAGGCCACCGAAGCGCGCAAGGCCGGGCTGATCGGGGTAATCGCCTTGCTACTGGGCACGATTCTGCCGTTTATCGTCGGCGCGAGCATTGCCTGGATGTTCGGCTATCGCGATGCAATCAGCATGACCACCATCGGTGCAGGGGCGGTGACCTACATTGTCGGCCCAGTGACCGGTGCTGCGCTGGGTGCCACCTCCGATGTAATGGCGCTGTCGATTGCCACCGGCCTGATCAAGGCGATTCTGGTGATGGTCGGCACGCCGATGGCGGCGCGCTGGATGGGGCTGGACAATCCGCGCTCGGCGATGGTTTTCGGTGGTCTGGCGGGGACTGTCAGCGGCGTTACCGCAGGGCTGGCGGCAACCGACCGGCGTCTGGTGCCCTACGGCGCGCTGACCGCCACGTTCCACACCGGTCTCGGCTGTCTGCTCGGGCCATCGGTGCTGTACTTCATCGTGCGCGCCATCGTCGGCTAGGCTCTGTACTAAAAGTGGCTGCGCTCGGTGATGCTTCGTTAAAAACAGGCTCGGATGCGAGTCCAATCGGAATGCTCATTTACAACACGTAGAGTCGAACGCGACCCCGGCCGTTCCTCGCCTGTTTTTGCCTCGCCTGACCTTCGCTCGCCGACTTTTCGTACAGAGCCTAGGTCAGGTGGTCTGTTCCAGCAGCCGGTGGGTGTACATCCGGCACTCGGCCAACAGCGCGAGCAGGTTGGGATCGCGCTGCTTGGACTTGAGAAAAACAATGCCGATGTGTTGCTGCATCCGGTAGCGGCTCTGCAACGGGATCAGGCGCACGCGGTTTTCATAGACCGCGGCGATTCTTCCCGGCAGCAGTGCATAGCCGACGCCGGAGCTGACCATGCTCAGCAGGGTGAAGATGTCATTGACCTGCATCGCCACCTTGGGCTCGAAACCGGCCTGCTGGAACACCCGGATCCCATCGCGGTGCGTGGCGAAGCCTTGGGTCAGGGTGATGAACGTCGCTTCGCGCAGGTCGCTCAGGTCCACTTCAGGGTGTTCGGCGAACGGTGAGTCGGTGGGGACGGCGAGAAAGATGTCGTCGGAAAACAGCGCCAGATGCTCGCAGTCCGGGTCATGGGTGCTTTCATCCAGCGACACCAGCATCGCATCGACTTCCATGTTCTTGAGCTTGTAGAGCAGGTCCATGTTCGAGCCCAGAATCAGGTCGATATTCAGCTCGCTACGGCGGATCTTCAGGCCCATGATCAGCTGCGGCACCGTCTTGACGGTCAGCGAGTACAACGCCCCCAGCCTGAACCGCGCCGCCGAGAAGCCTGCTGCCTGACGGGTCAGTTCCACCGTGGCGAGCACATCCTGGACCAGTTTCTGTGCACGTTCTTCCAGCACATACGCGCTTTCCAGCGGCGTCAGGTTGCGTCCCTCGTGCTTGAACAACGGGCAACGCAGCGCGCTTTCCAGCGAATGAATGGCGCGGTGCACGCTGACGTTACTGGTCTGCAACTCCTCCGCCGCCCGCGCCAGATTGCCGGTGCGCATGAAGGCCAGGAATATTTCCAGTTTCTTGAGCGTCAGTTCGTCATCGATCTGCATGTCGTGGCGCTTATGGTTAAGGTGCGCTGATTGTGCCCTGTAATGACAGATACGTTGCTCTTTGTTTCAATAACCGGGAGCGTCTGTCATCAGTATTTTCTCTAGGCGAGGGCAATAAGCGGATGTACTACGGAGAAAAATTCAACGCCTGGTCGCATCTGGTTGGCGCCGTACTGGCGGCCGTCGGTGCGATCTGGCTATTGGTCATGGCCAGCCTGCATGGCGATGTCTGGAAAGTGGTCAGCATGGCCATCTATGGTGTTTGTCTAGTGACGCTGTACAGCGTCTCGACGGTCTACCACAGCGTCAAGGGACGCTCGAAATCGATCATGCAGAAGGTCGACCACTTTTCGATCTACCTGATGATTGCCGGCAGCTACACCCCGTTCTGTCTCGTGATATTGCGCGGCGCGTGGGGCTGGACCCTGTTCGGCATTGTCTGGGGGCTGGCGCTGATCGGCATCCTGCAAGAGATAAAACCGCGCTCCGAAGCGCGAATCATGTCCATCGTGATTTACGCGGTGATGGGCTGGATCGTGCTGGTGGCCGTCAAGCCACTGCTGGCTGCGCTCGGTGTATCGGGTTTCATCTGGCTGGCCGGCGGCGGCGTGCTGTACACCGTCGGCATCCTGTTCTTCGCCTACGACCAGATCCGCCACTTTCACGGCATCTGGCACCTGTTCGTCATTGCCGGCAGTTTGATGCACTTTGTGGCGATTTGTTTTTATGTGCTGTGAAAGTGGCCAGGTTCAGGCCTCAATGGCTGTGTAAATGCAAATCCTTGTGGGAGCGAGCCGGTGTCTGACTCTGAGCGTGCAGCGCGTTTGAGGACGCATCAAATGATCAAAAATCGCCCCACAGCTGTTGTGCCACGCTGAGCGCGACCACGGGAGCGGTTTCAGTGCGCAGCACGCGCGGGCCGAGGCGCGCGGCGTGGAAGCCGGCGTCTTGCGCCTGAGCGACTTCCGCATCGTTAAGACCGCCTTCCGGGCCAATCAGAAAGGCCAGGCTGGCGGGTTTGTCATGGCTGGTCAGGGGTTCGGCCACCGGGTGCAAGACCAGTTTCAGGTCGGCCTCGGTGTGCTTGATCCACTCGGCCAGCGGCATCGGCGCATGAATCACCGGCACCACGGAGCGACCACATTGCTCACAGGCGCTGATTGCGATCTGCTGCCAGTGCGCCTGACGCTTCTCGGCACGTTCGTCTTTCAGGCGCACCTCGCAGCGTTCGCTGACAATCGGCGTGATTTCGCTGACGCCCAGCTCGGTGGCCTTTTGAATCGCCCAGTCCATCCGCTCGCCGCGCGACAGGCCCTGACCGAGATGAATGCGCAGGCCTGACTCCACCTGGCCCGCGAAGCTTTCGGTGAGCTGCACATGCACGCGCTTCTTGCCGACTTCCAGCAAGGTGCCGCGAAACTCCTGGCCCGACCCGTCGAACAGTTGCAGCGCGTCACCTTCGGTCATGCGCAGCACGCGGCTGATGTAATGCGCCTGGGCCTCAGGCAGTTCATGCTCGCCCAGACTCAGCGGCGTTTCAGTAAAAAAGCGCGACAGTCTCATGGTGTGTCTCGGTTCCGGTGTTCATTCTGTGAGGGTGTCGTCACCCGGCTCGCTCCCGCATGTGCAGCCAGGCCCCTGTAGGAGCGGACTTGTCCGCGAAGGCGTCAGTCATGACGCCGCAATTTCAGCCCTTAACCCGGATCGCGAAAGTCCGGATGAAAGTTCTCGCGCACGGCAACACTGACACTGCTGCGCGTCGCGATATCAATGCCTTCGCTGGCTACCTCGGCGAGGAAGTCGATCTGCTCCGGCGTAATCACGTACGGCGGCAGGAAATACACCACACTGCCCAGCGGGCGCAGCAGTGCGCCACGTTCCAGCGCATGCTGGAAGACCTTCATGCCGCGGCGTTCCTGCCACGGGTAGGCGGTCTTGGTCGCCTTGTCCTGAACCATTTCGATGGCGATGGCCATGCCGGTCTGACGCACTTCCGCGACGTGCGGGTGATCGACCAGATGCGCAGTGGCCGTCGCCATGCGTTGCGCCAGGGCCTTGTTGTTCTCGATGACGTTGTCCTGCTCGAAGATATCCAGGGTCGCCAGCGCCGCCGCACAGGCCAGCGGGTTACCGGTGTAACTGTGCGAGTGCAGAAACGCACGCAGGGTCGGGTAGTCGTCGTAGAACGCGTCGTACACATCGTCGGTGGTCAGGCAGGCGGCCAGCGGCAGGTAGCCACCGGTCAGCGCCTTGGACAGGCACAGGAAGTCCGGACGAATGCCGGCCTGTTCGCAGGCGAACATGGTCCCGGTACGGCCGAAACCGACAGCGATTTCGTCGTGGATCAGGTGCACGCCATAGCGGTCGCAGGCGTCGCGCAGCAGCTTGAGGTAGATCGGGTGATACATGCGCATGCCGCCCGCGCCCTGGATCAGCGGCTCGACGATCACCGCTGCAACGCTGGCGTGGTGCTCGGCGAGGGTCTGCTCCATGGCGACGAACATGTTGCGCGAATGCTCTTCCCAGCTCATGCCGTCCGGGCGATGGTAGCAATCGGGGCTCGGCACCTTGATGGTATCGAGCAGCAGCGCCTTGTAGGTTTCGGTGAACAGCGGCACATCACCGACCGACATCGCCGCCATGGTCTCGCCGTGGTAGCTGTTGGTCAGGGTGACGAAGCGTTTCTTGTCCGGCTGGCCGCGATTGAGCCAGTAATGAAAGCTCATTTTCAGCGCGACTTCGATGCACGACGAGCCGTTATCGGCGTAGAAGCAGCGGGTCAGTCCGTCAGGCGTGAGTTTGACCAGCCGTTCGGACAGCTCGATCACTGGCTGATGGCTGAAACCGGCGAGGATCACGTGCTCCAGCTGGTCAACCTGATCCTTGATGCGCTGATTGATGCGCGGGTTGGCGTGTCCGAAAACGTTGACCCACCAGGAGCTGACAGCGTCCAGATAGCGCTTGCCCTCGAAGTCTTCAAGCCATACGCCTTCACCACCCTTGATCGGTATCAACGGCAGATTTTCGTGGTCTTTCATCTGGGTGCAGGGGTGCCACAGGACCTTCAGGTCACGTTGCATCCACTGGTCATTGAGGCCCATTTTCAATCTCCGGGTAGCGACTCGCCTGATGCGAGGACGAACAATCGCGCAAGCCTATGCAATGCCCGGCTGCGGAACAACCTTTGATGCAGTTTTAAAGGCCGATGGACATTGCTGGCGGCTATTTGATGGCTCGCGTATCCTGCGCAGCGAGTCGATGTGTCGGGCTGACTTGCCCTATCTTCCCTATGTTTTCTGGAGTTCGCCGAATGCTTTCTGGTTGGCTGCGCGCCTGTGCGCTGATAGTGGCAGGGTTGGTCAGCGTTTCGACGCTCGCCGATGAAAAACAACGAACCGCCATTGTCGTCGGTGGTGGTCTGGCAGGTTTGACTGCCGCCTATGAACTGCAGGCCAAAGGCTGGCAGGTGACGCTGCTGGAAGCCAAGCCGAGTCTGGGTGGCCGCTCCGGTCTGGCGACCAGCGAGTGGATCGGCAACACCAAGGCTCAGCCTGTGCTGAACCGCTACCTGGACAGCTTCAAGCTGCCTACTGTGCCTGCGCCTGAATTCGTGCGCACGCCCAGCTACCTGATCGACGGTGTGTACTACACCCAGGCTGACCTGGCTGTCAAACAGCCGGCGACCGCCGAAGCCATCAAGCGCTACAACGACACGCTGGATAACCTCGCGCGTTCGGTGGACGACCCGGAAAACCCGGCGTCCAACAGCACGCTGTTTGCGCTGGACCAGATCAACGTCGCCAACTGGCTGGACCGCCTGAACCTGCCTGTCACGGCGCGTCAGTTGATCAATCAGCAGATCCGTACCCGCTACGACGAGCCTTCGCGCCTGTCGCTGCTGTACCTCGCCCAGCAATCGCGGGTGTATCGCTCGGTCGACGAGCGTGACTTGCGTGCTGCACGTCTGCCCGGTGGCAGCGCGGTGCTGACCCAGGCGTTCGTCAAGCAACTCAAGACCGTCAAGACCAACTCGCCGGTGACGGCAGTCATTCAGGAAAAGGACAAGGTCACCGTCAAGGCTGGCGCGACCAGCTACACAGCCGACTACGCAGTCATGGCCGTGCCGTTGCGTTCGCTGGGCAAGATCCAGATGACGCCTGCACTGGACGCGCAGCACATGGGCGCGATCAAGAGCACCAACTACGGCTGGCGCGACCAGATCATGCTCAAGTTCAAGACCCCAGTCTGGGACAGCAAGGCGCGCATGTCCGGTGAAGTGTTCAGTAACACCGGTCTGGGCATGTTGTGGGTAGAGCCGGCGCTTAAAGGTGGCGCCAACGTGGTGATCAACCTGTCGGGCGACAACGCGCGCATCATGCAGGCCTTCGGTGACAAGCAGATGGTCGATCAGGTGTTGATCCGTCTGCATGCGTTCTACCCTGAAGCTCGCGGTGCGTACACCGGCTATGAAATCCGCCGCTACAGCGTCGATCCCTCCACTGGCGGTTCTTACCTGGCGTTCGGCCCCGGTCAGATCAGCAAGTACTGGCGTCTGTGGGAGCGGCCGATTCTGCGCGTAGCCTTTGCTGGCGAGCACACCGACACCTTGTACCCCGGCACCCTGGAAGGCGCCCTGCGCAGTGGTCAGCGTGCAGCCGGTCAGGTGCAGGATCTGGCCGCTGGCAAGTCGTTCGAACCGGTCAAGGTTGCGCCGCCGAAAGCTCCGGCCCCGGCTGCGCAGAAATCCGAAGGCAATTTCTTCAGCAATCTGTTCGGCGGTTCCTCCGACAAGCCGGCCGAACCTGCCAAGCCGCAGGCTGACAAGCCAGGCTTCTTCTCGCGCATATTCGGCGGTGGTGAGCAACCGGCGCCGGCACCTGCTCCGGTTGAGAAAGCGGTAGAGCCGGCTCCAGCGCCTGCACCGGCTGCCGCTCCGGCACCCGTGGTTGCGCCGGTTGTTCAGCCTGCCAAACCGCCGGTAAAAGCCGAGCCAGCGAAGAAGCCAGCGACCAAGGCTGAGCCTGCGAAGAAAGTGCAGAGCAAGGAAGCGGCCAGGAAAGAAGCGGCTAAAAAAGAGGCTGCGAAGAAGGAAGCGGCCAAAAAAGAGGCCGCGAAAAAGGCTCAGAGCAAACCGGCTCCAGCCAAGACCCCTGCTGACGCAGCGCCTGCAGACGCCAACAACTGACCAGCCGATGGCTGACTGAAAGGGATGCGGTTCATACCGCATCCCTTTTTTTATGCACGCTCGATTCGTTCTATCCCTGTGGGTTGACCTTGTCGGGCCTCGGCGTGCCGTTCATCGGCATCGAAACGCCGATGGTCATTGCAAAGTGTTACTGGCGGCCAATTATCGGGATGCTGCTGCAGCGAGGACAGCCTGACACCGCTGAACAGGGGTTCAGGTGTTGGGGAAAGCAACAGAATCGAAGTACGAGCTGCCCACCAGACCTATCGTATTGTTCGATACGTCCGAGCGAAATTTTGCGCTTTCATTCGATAGATAAAAAGCTAGTCTGGTAACACTTCTGACAAGGTACTGGTAATGCAGCTACGTAATTCATCCTCTCGCTACGGTCTGGTCAGCATGGTGCTGCACTGGGGTGTGGCTGCTGTCGTGTTTGGAATGTTTGCGCTGGGGCTGTGGATGGTCGGGCTGGATTACTACGATACGTGGCGCAAGGCGGGCCCTGATCTGCACAAGAGCATCGGCATCACGTTGTTTGCAGTCATGTTGATCCGTGTGGTCTGGCGCCTGCTCAGTCCGCCACCACCGCCGTTGACCAGCTACAGTAAGTTGACGCGCATCGGTGCCGCATTCGGCCATCTGTTTTTGTACGTCGCACTGTTTGCCGTGATGTTCGCCGGGTATCTCATCTCCACCGCCGACGGCGTGGGGATTCCGATATTCGGCCTGTTCGATGTGCCCGCGCTGGTTTCGGGCCTTCCTGATCAGGCAGAAACGGCTGGCTGGATTCACCTGTATCTGGCCTGGGTCATCGTGATATTCGCGGGGCTCCATGGTCTTGCTGCATTGAAACACCACTTCATCGATCGCGATGTGACCCTCAAGCGTATGCTGGGTCGTAATTGATTGTTCAACCAAAACGGGAATAAACGCATGTTGAAGAAGTCTCTCGCCGCTCTGGCTCTGGGTACCGCATTGTTGTCTGCTGGCCAGGCCATGGCTGCCGACTACGTTATCGACAAGGAAGGTCAACACGCATTCGTTGACTTCAAGATCAGCCACCTGGGCTACAGCTTCATCCACGGTACCTTCAAGGACTGGGACGGCACGTTCAGCTTCGATGCTGCCAAGCCTGAAGCCAGCAAGATCAATGTCGAGCTGAAAACCGCCAGCCTGTTCACCAACCACGCTGAGCGCGACAAGCACATCTCCAGCAAGGATTTCCTGGACGTTGCCAAATACCCGGAAGCCAAATTCGTTTCCACCGCAGTCAAATCGACTGGCGAGAAAACGGCTGACGTCACTGGCGACCTGACCCTGCACGGCGTGACCAAGCCAATCGTCATCAAGGCAACCTTCAACGGCGAAGGCAAGGATCCATGGGGTGGCTACCGTGCCGGCTTCAACGGTACTTCGACGCTGAACCTGAACGACTTCGGCATCAAGGGCCCAGGCCCTACGTCGCAGACGCTGGATCTGGACATCAGCTTCGAAGGCGTACAGAAGAAGTAATTGCACGCTTGATCGACAAAACGCCGACCCTTGGGTCGGCGTTTTTGTGGGTGCTGCCCAGGATCGAACGCGGAGCGTCCAAGGCTGCGCTACTACGCGGAGCGCTTATCTTCATATACAAGCCCTGAAAAGCTCGGAGGACGGCGCTTTCAGGTTTCTGCCCGCAGGGCGTGGGAGCGAACTTGTTCGCGAAAGGGCCTGTATATTCACCGAAAATGCATCGTCTGAGCTGAAGCCTTCGCGAACAAGTTCGCTCCTACGGCCTTCGGCCAGAATCAAAAACAGATTTACGTATACGCAGAGTGCGGGAGCGATCATCTCGCACGACGATCATCGATACAACAAACAAAAACGCCCCGAGCAAGTCGGGGCGTTTTTAGTGTTGCGTGGCTGTCAGCTGTCGCGGTTGCGGGTCAGCAGGGCCGGTTTTTCACCGCGTGGACGGCTCGGCAACTGGTCCAGTTGCTCGGCAGACGGGAAGCGGTCGATCTTGGATTCCTTGTGCACGATCTTCGGCTGAGGCTGGCCGTCGCGGGGTGCGCGTGCGACCGGCTCCTGACCTTCACGTGGCAAGGGTTGCTCTTCACGTGCCGGGCGACGGCCACGTGGCTGACCATCACGCGAGCGTGGTGCCGATGAGCCCGAGCCGTTGCGCTTTGGTGCGCCACTGCCGGAGCCGTTGCGAGCGCCACCGGCAGGGCGACCCGGATTGGCCGGGCGAGCTGCGCCGCCAGCGGCCGGTGCGGCTGCGCCAGGCGCGGCGGCAGGGCGGCGACCACGGTTCTGGCCTTTGCCCTGATAAGGACTGACGTAGTCAGCGCGGTTGCCGAAGTTGTCTACTTCGTCGTCACGGAACTCGTCCGGTGCACGATCGGCTGCCGGACGCGGTGTGGCGGGTTGCGATGCACGCTGTTCGCTGCGAGGCGTGCCCTCACGAGGTTTTTTTTCGCGTGGCTGCCTTGCAGGGCGTTCGCCAGTGGCGGATGCAGCGGCAGGTTTTTCCTTGCCTTTATCCTTGCCCTTGTCGCGACGACCACCGTTGTTCTTGTCGCCATCGCCACGTGCAGGACGTGCGCCACGCGAGTTGCGAACATCCGGACGCTCACGCACTTCCGGCTTCTCAGCCTCGACTGCGGTGATGTCGAAGCCCATCAGGTCGCCGTCGGCGATCTTCTGCTTGGTCATGCGCTCGATGCTTTTGAGCAGCTTCTCTTCGTCCGGCGCAACCAGCGAAATGGCTTCACCGGAGCGACCGGCACGGCCGGTACGACCGATACGGTGCACGTAGTCTTCGTCGACGTTGGGCAGCTCGAAGTTGACGACATGCGGCAACTGATCGATATCCAGGCCGCGTGCGGCGATATCGGTCGCGACCATGATGCGTACATCACCTGCCTTGAAGTCAGCCAGGGCCTTGGTACGGGCGTTCTGGCTCTTGTTGCCGTGGATCGCGACAGCCGCAAGGCCGTGCTTGTCCAGGTACTCGGCCAGACGGTTGGCGCCGTGCTTGGTGCGGGTGAAGACCAGCACCTGTTCCCAGGCACCGACGGTAATCAGGTGCGCCAGCAGCGAACGCTTGTGGTTGGCTGCCAGGCGGAAAACCCGTTGCTCGATACGCTCGACCGTGGTGTTCGGCGGCGTGACTTCGATGCGCTCGGGGTTGTGCAGCAGCTTGCCAGCCAACGACGTGATGTCATTGGAGAAGGTGGCCGAGAACAGCAGGTTCTGACGCTTGGCCGGCAGCCGCGCGAGGACCTTCTTGACGTCATGCACGAAGCCCATGTCGAGCATCCGGTCTGCTTCATCGAGCACCAGGATTTCGACGTGGGACAGGTCGACACTGCCTTGGCCGGCCAGGTCGAGCAGGCGGCCGGGGCAGGCCACCAGGACGTCCACACCACGGGACATGGCCTGAACCTGCGGGTTCATGCCGACGCCGCCGAAGATGCAGGCGCTGACGAACTTCAGGTCGCGGGCATAGAGCTTGAAGCTCTCGTGCACCTGTGCGGCCAGTTCGCGGGTCGGGGTCAGGACCAGAACGCGCGGTTGACGCGGGCCGTGACGCTGGGATTTGTCCGGAACACCATTGGGAAACAGCCGCTCCAGAATAGGGAGGGCAAAACCGCCGGTTTTACCAGTACCGGTCTGTGCCGCAACCATCAGGTCGCGACCTTGCAACACGGCGGGAATGGCCCGCTGTTGCACGGGGGTAGGCTGGGTATAGCCGGCTGCCTCGATGGCGCGGACTAAAGCCTCGGAGAGACCGAGGGAAGCAAAGGACATGAGTAATCCTGTTCTGTTGGAGCTTAAGCTCAAGGGATGTCTTGCCTGGCGCGAATGGCGTGTAAAGACAACGCGATCCCGTCCGGTCCTGCCGGGTCTTCAGTGCATTCCGTGACGTCTGCGCTTGATGAAAATTGCGCTGTTGGCGTGAACGGATGACGATTGCAAGACCGGGCGTCCGGGCGTAAGCCTGGCGGGAAGGCTGGAGTATAACAGAGCGAGCGCAATACGCCGCTTTCCTGCTGCCCAACGGTGTATGAGGCCGCGATCCCCCGGAAACTGCCGGTCGGATCGCGGTGCCGCAGCCGTTTTCAGCGTGGCAGTTGCAGGTTGTTCCACACCGCCAGGCTCGGTTCCGCCTGGTTCAGGGTGTAGAGGTGCAGGCCGGGAGCGCCACCTTGCAGCAGTCGTTCGCACATCTGCGTGATGACTTCTTCGCCAAACGCCTGGATGCTTTGCACGTCATCGCCGTAGGCTTCCAGCTGTTTGCGAATCCAGCGCGGGATTTCCGCACCGCAGGCATCCGAGAAACGCGCCAGCTTGCTGTAGTTGGTGATCGGCATGATGCCCGGCACGATCGGAATGCTGACGCCCATCTTCTCGACACGCTCGACAAAGTTGAAATAGCTGTCGGCGTTGAAGAAGTACTGAGTGATCGCACTGTCGGCGCCGGCATTGGCCTTGTTGACGAAGTGCTTGAGGTCGTCTTCGAAATTGCGCGCCTGCGGATGCATTTCCGGGTAGGCGGCGACTTCGATGTGGAAGTGGCTGCCGCTTTCCTGGCGAATGAAGCTCACCAGGTCATTGGCGTGACGCAGTTCACCGCTGGCCATGCCCATGCCGGATGGCAGGTCGCCGCGCAGTGCCACGATGCGTTTGATGCCCGCATCCTTGTACTGCGCCAACAGGTTGCGCAGGTCATCCTTGCTGTCGCCTACGCAGGACAAATGCGGCGCAGCAGGGACTTTGATCTCGTTTTCCAGCTGCAGCACGGTATTGAGCGTGCGGTCGCGGGTCGAGCCACCGGCACCATAGGTGCAGGAGAAAAAATCGGGGTTGTACGTAGCGAGCTGACGAGCAACGGTCAGCAGCTTTTCATGTCCAGCGTCGGTCTTGGTAGGAAAGAACTCGAAGCTGAAGCGGCGTTCTTGAGACATGGGGGAGGAGGCCTCCAGCTTTTAGCTGCAAGCTACAAGCTGCAAGAGGGCTGTATGCCTGGCTCCGCAGCCTCATGCTTACCGCTCACGGCTGTGTAATAACGATAAAGAAACGAGCGTCAAGCTCAAGCTGCAAACAAGAGAAATGCACTTGCTTGCAGCTTGAAGCTTATCGCTTGCAGCTATCTATCAATAGCGATAAGCGTCTGGCTTGAACGGACCTTCGACGGTCACGCCGATGTAATCGGCCTGGGTCTTGGTCAGCTTGGTCACAACGCCACCGAAGCCGCGGACCATTTCCAGGGCCACTTCTTCGTCGAGTTTCTTCGGCAGTACTTCAACGGTCAGACGCTCGGCTTTCCTGGCCGGTGCCAGGTCGGCGTACTTCTGCTCGAAGAGGAAGATCTGCGCCAGAACCTGGTTGGCGAACGAGCCATCCATGATGCGGCTTGGGTGGCCAGTGGCGTTACCCAGGTTGACCAGACGGCCTTCGGCCAGCAGGATCAGGTAGTCGTCGTTCTGTGCGTCGAACGAGCCCGGGCCGGTACGATGGATCTTGTGAACCTGTGGCTTCACTTCTTCCCATGCCCAGTTCTTGCGCATGAAAGCGGTGTCGATTTCGTTGTCGAAGTGACCGATGTTGCACACCACAGCACGCTTTTTCAGCGCCTTGAGCATGTTGGAGTCGCAAACGTTGACGTTACCGGTGGTGGTCACGATCAGGTCGATCTTGCCCAGCAGCGCCTTGTCGATGCTCGCTTCGGTGCCGTCGTTTTCACCGTCGATGAACGGCGAGACCAGCTCGAAACCGTCCATGCAGGCCTGCATGGCGCAGATCGGGTCGACTTCGGTCACTTTGACGATCATGCCTTCCTGACGCAGGGACTGGGCCGAGCCCTTGCCCACGTCACCGTAGCCGATCACCAGCGCCTGCTTGCCGGACAGCAAGTGGTCGGTGCCGCGCTTGATGGCGTCGTTCAGGCTGTGACGGCAGCCGTACTTGTTGTCGTTCTTGCTCTTGGTCACCGAGTCGTTGACGTTGATGGCCGGGATTTTCAGCTCGCCCTTGGCCAGCATGTCCAGCAGGCGGTGCACGCCCGTGGTGGTTTCTTCGGTGACACCGTGGATCTTGTCCAGCATCGCCGGGTATTTCTTGTGGATGATCTCGGTCAGGTCGCCGCCGTCGTCGAGGATCATGTTGGCGTCCCATGGCTGGCCATCCTTGAGGATGGTCTGCTCGATGCACCACTCGTATTCTTCTTCGGTTTCGCCTTTCCAGGCGAACACAGGAATGCCGGCAGCAGCGATGGCCGCGGCAGCCTGGTCCTGAGTCGAGAAAATGTTGCACGACGACCAGCGAACTTCGGCACCCAGGGCAACCAGGGTTTCGATCAGTACGGCGGTCTGAATGGTCATGTGGATGCAGCCGAGAATCTTCGCGCCTTTCAGCGGCTGATTACCGGCGTATTTGCGACGCAGACCCATCAGGGCAGGCATTTCGGATTCGGCGATGATGGTTTCGCGGCGACCCCAGGCGGCCAGAGAAATATCGGCAACCTTGTAGTCATTGAATTCTGCGGGCGTCATTACAGCACTCATTGAGAGTCTCCATTCCATAAAAATGCGAATGGGCGCCGTTGTGCGTTTAAGGTTTGCCGGTCGAGGATCGTCCTGGCAAACAACGCCCCATCCGAGCCTGACAGGGAAAACCTGCTGCAGCGCCCCTCGGACAGGTGGCGGGAACGGTATCAAGCGTAGATGACCGTTTTGAAACGTTTGGCAGTATAGCGGTGCTCGCGATTCTACCCAAGGCTTTCTGTCGGTTTAAAGGCCATCCAATTGCCATCTGTCTGTAATAGGGTCGATGCACAGTCGCTATGACCCAGGCATGGGCGCGGGCCGCCGGCTCTGCCATCATGCAGCTATCCATCGGCCAGACGCTCAGGAGTGACCATGAATTTCCACACCCGCAAATGGGTAAAGCCCGAAGACCTCAACCCCAACGGCACGTTATTCGGCGGCAGCCTGCTGCGCTGGATCGATGAAGAGGCGGCGATCTACGCGATTGTTCAGCTGGGTAATCAGCGGGTGGTGACCAAGTACATCTCGGAAATCAACTTCGTCAGTGCCTCGCGTCAGGGCGACATCATCGAACTGGGCATCACCGCTACAGAGTTCGGCCGCACCTCGATCACCCTCAAATGCCAGGTGCGCAACAAGATCACCCGCAAAAGCATTTTGACCGTCGAGAAGATCGTGTTCGTCAACCTCGACGAAGACGGCCAGCCTGTGCCGCATGGCCGGACTGAAATTCGCTACATCAAGGACCAGTTCGACGTAGAGGACTGATGCTCAGGTCGCTGAACACGCGGAGCATGGGCACGATAGTGTTCTTGCGCAAACCTGCCGTGCCTGGGCACGACAGTTACAGAATGATCGTTCCTCACGCTCCGCGTGGGAATGCCTTTCATGACGCTCCGCGTCATCCATAAAAGCAGGGTTCAGCCCTTGGCCTGCAACGCGCGCAACCATGCCAGACCTTCGCTGGTATCGCCTTTCGGGCGATATTCGCAACCGATCCAGCCGCTGTAGCCCAGTTCGTCGATGACGTTGAACAGGTGCTCGTAGTTCAGTTCGCCCAGGTCCGGTTCGTTGCGATCCGGCACCCCGGCGATCTGGATGTGGCCGATGCCTGCAAAGTCACGACGCAGTTTGCTGGTCAGGTCGCCTTCGACGATCTGGCAGTGGTAGCAGTCGAACTGCACCTTCAGATTGTCGGCGCCCACCAGCTTGCAGATGTCCTGCGCCTGATCCTGGCGGTTGAGGAAGAAGCCCGGCATGTCGCGGGTGTTGATCGGCTCGATCAGGATCGTGACGCCTGCGCTCTTGGCTTGCTCAGCCGCGAACGCCAGGTTCTCCAGATAGACCGCCTGATGACGCTCACGCAACCCTTCGTTGGGCAGCAGACCGGCCATGACATGCACACGGTCATTGCCCAGCACCTGCGCATATTCCAGTGCCCGCTCGATACCGCTGCGAAATTCCGCTTCACGGCCCGGCAGGGTGGCAATGCCTCGCTCGCACGCGTCCCAGTCGCCCGGTGGAGCGTTGAACAGCGCCTGCACCAGACCGTTGTCGCTCAGGCGCTGCTTGAGCTCCTGCGGCGTGTAAGCATAAGGAAACAGGTACTCGACCGCGCCGAAACCGTCGGCAGCGGCTGCGGCAAAGCGCTCAAGAAAATCATGCTGCGGGTACAGCATGCTGAGGTTGGCGGCAAAACGAGGCATGTTAACTCCAGTCTTCAAAGGGTCAGACGAATGGCCAAAGCAGCAGGGTGATCACAAAGCCCAGTGTGCCGAGCAGCGTGACCAGTACGGTCCAGGTGCGCAAGCCGTCGGCGACGTTGAGGCCCGCCAGCTTGGTGAACATCCAGTAACCGGCATCGTTGATGTGCGACATGGCCAGGCCGCCACCGCCCATGGCCAGACACAGCAGCGCCAGGTGGTTGGCGCTCAGGTCCAGTGTGGCGATCAGCGGGCTGAGAATGCCTGCGGTGGTGACCAGCGCAACGGTGGTCGAGCCCTGAACGGCACGCAGCAGCAGGGTCAGCAGGAAGCCCAGCGCGAGTACCGGCAGACCGGTGTTGCGCAGCGCTTCGGAAACCACGGCACCTATGCCGGTGTCGACCAGCACCTTGCCGAATACGCCACCGGCGCCGGCAATCAGGATCACCATCGCGACACCCGGCAAGGCCGAGCCGATCACGTCGGACACCTGAGTACGGCTCCAGCCGCGACGCGAGCCCAGCAGCCAGGCGCACAGCAGGGTATCGATCAGCAGCGCAACCAGAGGCGCACCCAGTACGGTCAGCACCGCGCGCAGTGTGGACGTGGCTGGCAGCATGGTGGTGGCCAGCGTGCCCATCAGAATCAGCACGATCGGTAGCAGGATCAGCGCGATGATCAGTCCGAAACCCGGTGCGGGCGCGGGCGGCAGCTTGCTTGCCAAGCTGCTGGCGCTCTCTTCGACGCCCATTGTTCGGGTTTCGCTCGCTTCGCGCACAGCGGAATAATCGTTGCGCGCCCAGGCTTCCAGATCTTCGTTGGTGACATGCGGGCCATAGACTTCGGCGCGGATGTCATCGGTCATCGGGTAAGTCTTGCGGGTCATGCGCCCCGCGACGAAGTAGCCGATCATGCACAGCACGGCAACGATCGGGATGCCCAGCATCAGCACCCGGCCCAGGTCCGCGCCCAACTGGCTGGCGGCGGCAACAGCGCCAGGATGCGGCGGCAGAAACGCGTGCACGGCGAGCAGTGCAGCGCACATCGGCAGCGCGAAAATCAGCAGCGGCTTGCGTGCCGCACGCGCCACACCATAGGCCAGCGGCATGAGAATGATCACGCCGACCTCGAAGAACACCGGAATGCCGACCATGAAACCGGCAACGGTCAGCGCCAGAGGCGTGCGCCTGTTGCCGAAGCGGTTGATCAGGGTCTTGGCCAGTGCTTCGGCCCCGCCGGACAGCTCGATAATGCGCCCGATCATTGCGCCCAGGGCGATGATGATCGCGATATGGCCGAGCGTCTTGCCCATGCCGCCTTCAATGGTGGCGACCAGATCGGCCGGTTTAACACCGGCGACCAGCGCCACGATAATGCTCACCAGCATCAGGGCGACAAACGGCTGGAATTTGTACTTGAGCACCAGAAACAACAGCAGTGCGATGCCCGCACCGGCCACGACCATCAACATGAGCGGCGTCATGCCCGTGCACTCCGGTCAATGGCGGTAAAGACTGACAACGAAACAGCGGGGTAGGGATGAGTCATGCTCTCGATTCCTGTTGTTATTGTTTTCGACCGGGAGGCGCAGTGCGCCTCGCGATCACCGTGTGTCCGTTACCACCTGGCGTCGAACACCTGACGCAGCTCTTCAAGCGCCGCCGGGGCCAGCGGTGCAGGTTTGGGGTTGCTCATCAGCCACAGACGGGCAGTCTCTTCCAGTTCCTCAAGGGCATAGCAGGCCTTGGCCACCGAGCTTTCCCAGACCACCGGGCCGAGGCGCTCGAGCATCACGCCGCGCACGCTGTTGGCCAGTTCCGCCACGCGCTCGGCGACTTTCGGCGAGCCTGGACGTTCGTAAGGGATCAATGGGATATGCCCGACCTTCATGACCTGATACGGCGTCAGCGGCGGCAGAATGTCGTCTTCCTGCCACACCCCGGCCAGGGTCAGGGCGACCAGATGCGTCGAGTGCGTGTGCACCACACCACCGACCTGCGGATTGCGGTCGTAGACCTCGCGGTGCAAGGCCAGGGTTTTGGACGGCTTGCTGCCGGACACCCATTCACCGGCCAGATTGACCTTGGCGATATCGGCCGGGTCCATGCGCCCCAGGCAGGCGTCGGTCGGGGTAATCAGCCAGCCGTCGTCGAGTCGTGCGCTGATGTTGCCGGCGCTGCCAACCGTATAGCCGCGGCCATACAGCAAACGGCCGACGTCGCAGATTTCCTGACGCAGTGCGTTTTCATCGATCATCAGGCAGCCCCCGCCAGTTGCTTGAGCGCCTTGGCGAAGAAGTCGCGCGCACCGAAGTTGCCGGATTTGAGGGCCAGGGCCAGCGGTTGTGTGCCGCTGCTCACCGTGGCCGGAACGCCCGGATCGATCTGTGCGCCGATTTGCAGCAACTGCACGCCCAGTGCCTGAACCACGGCACCGGAGGTTTCGCCACCGGCAACCACGAAACGGCGCACGCCTGCGTCCAGCAGCCCTTTGGCGATTTCACCAAGTGCAGCTTCGACCATAGCGCCGGAGCGTTCGACGCCCAGTTCTTGCTGCACGGCTTTGACTTCGTCCGGAGTGCTGGTGGCGTAGATCAATACGGTCTGCCCGGCGTCTCTGGCAAAGGCCAGCGCCTGCTCGACCACTGGCTTGCCAGCGGCCAGCTCCAGCGGATTGATGCGCAGCGCAGGGCGATCGGCTTCCAGCCAGGCCGCGACCTGACCATTGGTGGCGACCGATGCGCTACCCGCCAGTACCACTTCGCCGCCACTGATGGCGACCTGTTTGGCCGCATCGATATCGCGCAGCTTGCCCGCCTTGCGGAAGTTGCCCGGCAGGCCCAGCGCCAGCCCCGAGCCACCGGTCAGCAGCGGCAAGTCGGCGCAGGCTTCGCCGAGGGTGTACAGATCCGCATCCGACAGGGCATCGGCAATCGCCATGCTCACACCTTCGGCGCGCAGCTCGGCAATTCTGTTGCGCACGCCTTCGACGCCCTGGGCAATGCTGTCATAGCGCAACAGGCCGACCTTGTGGCTAGTCTGCGCTTGCAGCACACGCACCAGATTGGCGTCGGTCATGGGCGTCAGCGGGTGGTTCTGCATGCCCGATTCGCTGAGCAACTGGTCCTGCACGAACAGGTGACCACGGAAAATCGTGCGGCCGTTTTCCGGGAAGGCCGGGCAGGCGAGGGTGAAATCGCTGCCCAGTTGCTCCAGCAGTGCTTCGCTGACCTGACCGATGTTACCTGCAGCAGTGGAATCGAAGGTCGAGCAGTACTTGAAGAAGATCTGCTCGCAGCCGCGCTCGCGCAGCCATTCCAGAGCAGCCAGGGATTCAGCCACCGCCTCGGCGCTGGGCGTGGTACGCGATTTCAGGGCGATGACAATCGCGTCGGCGTCCAGACCGGCCGCCATCTCGGCGCTGGGGATGCCAATGCTCTGCACGGTGCGCATGCCGCCCCGCACCAGCATGTTGGCCAGGTCGGTGGCGCCGGTGAAGTCATCGGCAATGCAGCCCAGCAGCGGGCGAGCGTTATTCAGGCTCATCAGGCGCTCCTCAGGCTTTTTCTGGCATGGCTTTCGGCAACTCGATGCCCGGGAAAATCTTGATCACGGCCGAGTCATCCTCGCGACCGAAGCCGGCGCTGGATGCCTGCATGAACATCTGGTGCGCGGTGGCCGAGAGTGGCAGCGGGAATTTGCTGCTGCGTGCGGTATCCAGCACCAGGCCGAGGTCCTTGACGAAAATGTCCACGGCCGACAGCGGCGTGTAATCGGCATTGAGGATGTGCGGCACGCGGTTCTCGAACATCCACGAGTTACCGGCACTGTTGGTGATCACTTCATACAGCGCGTCAGCATCGACACCTTCGCGCAGGCCCAGAGCCATGGCTTCGGCGCTGGCGGCGATGTGTACGCCCGCGAGCAGTTGATTGATGATTTTGACTTTCGAGCCCAGACCGTGGACGTCGCCCAGGCGATAGACCTTACCGGCCATGCCGTTGAGGATGGCTTCTGCCTTGGCGTAGGACTCGGCCGGGCCGGAGGTCATCATGGTCATCTGGCCAGCGGCCGCCTTGGCGGCACCGCCGGAGATCGGCGCATCGAGGTACAGCAGGTTCTGTGCAGCCAGACGCTCGCCCAGTTCGACGGCGAAGGTGGGCGCGACGGTGGCGCAACCGATGACCAGGCAGCCCGGACGCAGCGCGGCAATGGCGCCGTTTTCGCCAAACAGCACGGTTTCGGTCTGCTCGGCATTGACTACGACTGTGATGATCACATCGCAGGCAGCGGCCATGCTGGCCGGAGAATCACAGGCCACCCCGCCTTCCTGGGCGAATGCTTCGGTCACGCTGGTGCGCACATCACAGGCATGCACAGTGAAGCCGCTACGCAGCAACGAGCGAGCAATGCCCAGACCCATCGCACCCAGGCCGATAACGCCAACGTTTTTGCCAGTCATGCAGTAATCCTCGAAGTCAGTGCCGATGCCTGTGAAGCCGACATTCGGACGTTATTGTTCTGATCTGTGAATCGGATAGTGAATCAATGAGTAAATAATGTGAAGTATTTTTATTTTTCACAAAATTTAACATCGATAGGCTTTTTCCATCGCGCACAAAAAAGCCCCTGTGCGGGGCTTGATTGAAAACCATGATGTTCGGCGTGCTGCGCCGTCTTTCACGAATCAGAATTTCGGCACTGGCGCGCTGGTGGCGTTTCGCAGTGAGCCGCTTTCCTGACGCACGACTTCTTTGGGCTTGTACGCGCAATAACCGGGGCGCGGCCCGACTTTCGGGTGGTTGCGGCAGGTGTCCGGGCGCTTGTCATAGATGGTGCACAGGCGGCTTTTGCGGTCCAGGTACAGGCAGTCGTTGTTGCTCATGCGCTGCAAGGTGAAGATCTCGGACTTCTGGTTGTAGCGCTCGACGATGCCTTCTTTCTGCAGACGCTTGGCGATGTTCTTCGCCGGGTCGCCGCGTTCGAACTCATCGACGATGCCGATGCGGATCAGGTCCTTGATCTTCACTTCTACCGGCAACGTGCAGCAACTGGACACGCAGCCCCCGCACATGTGGCTGGAGTATTTGGCCCAGGTGTCGATGCGATCGAGTTCTGCGGCGGCGATCAAGGTGGGTTTCATTTCAGGTCAGGCTTCCGGGTGTATCGGGGCGCGCGATCATACCGGTCTGCAGCGATTTGCAGAAATCAAAAATTGCCGAAGCGACTGTCGGTCAGGTGTGGGGAGGCAGTCGGCTGCAGCGTCCGCGCCTGCCGAGCGCAGTCGGTCAGCAGGCGCGGTGTCTCAGTGGGGGCTCAGGACTTGAGCTTGTCGTCGGCCCTGAACATGCTGCGGATGCCACGAACGGCCTGGCGGATGCGGTCCTGGTTCTCGATCAGGGCGAAGCGCACATGATCGTCGCCGTACTCACCGAAACCGATGCCCGGCGAGACACACACCTTGGCTTCGGCCAACAGCTTCTTGGCGAACTCCAGCGAACCCAGGTGCGCATAGGCCTGTGGAATCTTCGCCCAGACGTACATCGAGGCCTTGGGGTTCTCGACCATCCAGCCCAGTTCGTGCAAGCCCTTGACCAGTACGTTGCGGCGTTGGCGATACTGCTCGGCAATGTCGAGCACGCATTGCTGATCGCCTTCCAGCGCGGCAATCGCCGCCACCTGCAGTGGCGTGAAGGTACCGTAGTCGTGGTAACTCTTGATCCGCGCCAGTGCATTCACCAGTTCGGGGTTGCCGACCATGAAACCAATCCGCCAGCCGGCCATGTTGTAGCTCTTGGACAGGGTGAAGAACTCCACGGCAATGTCCTTGGCACCCGGCACCTGCATGATCGACGGGGCTTTCCAGCCATCGTAGACGATGTCGGCGTACGCCAGGTCATGCACCACCAGCACGTCGTACTGTTTGGCCAGGGCCACCACGCGCTCGAAGAAGTCCAGCTCCACACATTGCGCAGTCGGGTTGGACGGAAAGCCCAGAATCATCATCTTCGGCTTGGGAATCGAGCCGCGAATGGCTTTTTCCAGCTCGTCGAAGAAGTCCACGCCAGGCACCAGCGGCACCGATCGCACCTGGGCGCCGGCAATCACGGCACCGTAGATGTGGATCGGGTAACTGGGGTTGGGCACCAGCACCGTGTCGCCCTGGTCCAGTGTGGCGAGCATCAGGTGGGCCAGGCCTTCCTTGGAACCAATGGTCACGATTGCTTCGCTTTCAGGGTCGATGTCGACCTCGTAGCGCTTCTTGTACCAGTTGGAAATCGCCCGGCGCAGGCGTGGAATGCCGCGCGAGGTGGAGTAGCCGTGGGTGTCTTCGCGCTGGGCGACGGTGATCAGCTTGTCGACGATGTGCGGCGGTGTGGCCCCGTCGGGGTTGCCCATGCTCAGGTCGATAATGTCCTCACCGCGACGACGAGCAGCCATTTTCAGCTCGGCGGTGATGTTGAACACGTAAGGGGGGAGTCGATCGATGCGCGCAAAGCGGCGCGGCGAACCTTGGTCTGCCATGAGTATCTCGCGTACGTAAGCGCCCGGAACCGTCCGAGCGACGTGGCCACATGAGGCGGCCTGCCGAGGAAGATAGATGGGCTGATAGCCTTTTGTCCATCGGGATCTGCAACGCCGTGCCAAGACCGATATTCGGACCCCACCAAACCACCCGGCGGTGTAGAATCGGCGCTATTCATCGCCAGTCATCCCCGGCGGGTTTATGAGCTCAGGCCGAGTACACGGTGATCCCGTGGTGTTCGGTTTCTTCGCTGCCTGCGGTCACTGCCGCTGGTCCGCGACGTCAATAGAAGCTCACTCCCTTCCTGATTCAGCCTTATTTTTGCCGGAGTGCTCCAATGCCTGATTACCGCTCGAAAACCTCCACCCACGGCCGCAACATGGCCGGCGCCCGTGCCCTGTGGCGCGCCACGGGCATGAAGGACGAAGACTTCAAGAAACCGATCATTGCCATTGCCAACTCCTTCACCCAGTTCGTACCGGGCCACGTCCACCTCAAGGACATGGGCCAGCTGGTCGCGCGTGAAGTCGAACGCGCCGGTGGCGTGGCCAAGGAATTCAACACCATTGCGGTCGACGACGGCATCGCCATGGGCCACGACGGCATGCTCTATTCGCTGCCGAGCCGCGAGATCATTGCCGACTCGGTCGAGTACATGGTCAACGCGCATTGCGCCGACGCCATCGTGTGCATTTCCAACTGCGACAAGATCACCCCCGGCATGCTGATGGCGTCGTTGCGCCTGAACATTCCGGTGATCTTCGTCTCCGGCGGGCCGATGGAAGCGGGCAAGACCAAACTGGCCAGCCACGGCCTGGATCTGGTCGATGCGATGGTCATCGCCGCCGACTCGACGGCCAGTGACGAAAAAGTCGCCGAGTATGAGCGCAGCGCCTGTCCGACCTGCGGGTCGTGTTCCGGCATGTTCACCGCCAACTCGATGAACTGCCTGACCGAAGCGCTGGGCCTGGCCCTGCCGGGCAACGGTTCCGCACTCGCCACCCACAGCGACCGCGAGCAACTGTTCCTGCAGGCCGGCCGCACCATCGTTGACCTGTGCCGTCAGTACTACAAGGAAAACGATGATTCGGTGTTGCCGCGCAACATCGCCAACTTCAAGGCGTTCGAGAACGCCATGACGCTGGACATCGCCATGGGCGGTTCGACCAACACCATCCTGCACTTGCTGGCGGCGGCTCAGGAAGCCGAGATCGACTTCGACCTGCGTCACATCGATCGTCTGTCGCGCAAGGTGCCGCAGCTGTGCAAGGTCGCGCCGAACATCCAGAAGTACCACATGGAAGACGTGCACCGCGCGGGCGGGATCTTCAGCATCCTCGGCGAGCTGGCGCGTGGCGGCCTGCTGCACACCGACCTGCCGACCGTACACAGCAAGACCCTGGCCGAAGGCATCGCCAAATGGGACATCACCCAGACTGACGACGAAGCCGTGCACACCTTCTTCAAGGCAGGCCCGGCGGGCATCCCGACGCAGACCGCGTTCAGCCAGTCGACCCGTTGGGACAGCCTGGATGACGACCGTGAAAACGGCTGCATCCGTAGCGTCCAGCACGCCTATTCGCAGGAAGGTGGCCTGGCCGTGCTGTACGGCAACATCGCCCTGGACGGCTGCGTGGTGAAAACCGCCGGTGTCGACGAGTCGATCCACGTCTTCGAAGGCAATGCGAAGATCTTCGAAAGCCAGGACAGCGCGGTGCGCGGGATTCTTGCCGATGAAGTCAAAGCGGGCGACATTGTCATTATCCGCTACGAAGGCCCGAAAGGCGGTCCGGGCATGCAGGAAATGCTCTACCCGACGTCCTACCTGAAGTCCAAGGGGCTGGGCAAGGATTGCGCGCTGCTGACTGACGGCCGTTTCTCGGGCGGTACGTCCGGCCTGTCCATCGGCCACGCCTCGCCGGAAGCGGCGGCAGGTGGCGCGATTGGTCTGGTGCGTGACGGTGACAAGGTGCTGATCGACATCCCCAATCGCTCGATCAACCTGCTGATCGACGAAGCCGAGATGGCCGAGCGTCGCACCGAACAGGACAAGAAAGGCTGGAAGCCTGTCGAGTCGCGTCCGCGCAAAGTGACCACCGCCCTCAAGGCCTACGCCCTGCTGGCGACCAGCGCCGACAAGGGCGCCGTGCGTGACAAGGCGTTGCTGGACAAACTGGTGCCTTGATCCGCATCGGTAGAAGGTAAAAGCAAAAGCCCGGCAGAGATGCGGGGCTTTTTGCTGCGTTTGAAAAAGCAGCGCTTACTTGCGGTCGGCAATCACCCCGATCAGCACCAGCACCACCAGCAGCACCGGTGCCAGGCTGTAGTTGTTGAACTGGCTGAGGCCGCGCACTACCCACGGTGTGGCGTAGATCAGCGCCGCGCCGCTGCCCACGGCGCACAGCAAGGCGATGAGCGGGATGCGCAGGGCGCCGGTAATGCCGCTGATTCGCTGTTCCAGCCAGCCTTTGATGTCCGAGCCGAACAGCACCAGCAGGCAGCCCACCAGCGCGAGCGCGATTTCCGAGAGATTGCTGCGACTCCAGCGCGAAACGGTGGCGAGCAAGTCGAGTACGAAATCCATGCAGGGTCCTTAGATCAGAAAGTATTGCAGCAGGTCATTGAGGAACAGCTGGCCTTGTGGCGTGGCGATCAGGCGTGTCGGGTCCTGGTGCAGCAAGCCCTTTTGTTCAGCCTGTCGACGCGCCTCGGCCAGCGAATCGAGGCTTAGACCGGTTCTTTCGCGAAATAACGCAGCGTCCACACCATTTGTCAGTCGCAGTGCGTTCATCAGGAATTCGAACGGCAATTCATCGAGCGGCAACAGCTTGGAACCGGCCTGAAACGGCTTGTCCGGGTTCAGGTAATCCTTGGGCAGCCGGGTTTTCCAAGTACGGACAATGCGCCCGTCCGGGTGGCTCAGCTTGCCGTGTGCGCCTGCGCCGATGCCGATGAAATCACCGAACGCCCAATAGTTGAGGTTATGCCGCGCCGGTTTCCCGGGCTGTGCATACGCCGACACTTCGTATTGCGCGTAGCCATGAGTGGCCAGCAACTGCTGTCCGGTTTCCTGAATGTCCCAGAGAATGTCGTCTTCGGGCAGCACCGGTGGCTGATTCCAGAACACCGTGTTGGGCTCCAGGGTCAGTTGATACCAGGACAGGTGGGTCGGCGCGAGGGCAATGGCCTGGCGCAGATCGGCCAGCGCCTCGTCCTGGGATTGATCCGGCAGGCCGTGCATCAGGTCCAGGTTGAAGTTGTCGAAACCGGCCCGGCGCGCCATGTCGGCAGCACGAATCGCTTCGTCACCGTTATGAATGCGGCCCAGCGCCTTGAGTTTGGATTCCTGAAAGCTCTGAATGCCGATCGACAACCGATTGATGCCCAGGCCGCGATAGGCGCTGAACTTGACCTGTTCGAAGGTGCCGGGGTTGGCTTCCAGGGTGATCTCGATGTCGCTGGCAAAGCGGATGCGCTGTTCGACGCCTTGCAGCAGGCGCCCCAGCGCATCGGCGCTGAACAGGCTCGGCGTACCGCCACCAAAGAAGATCGATTGCAGCTCGCGGCCGTAGACGTGCGGCAGGTCAAGGTCGAGGTCGGCGAGCAGGGCGTCGACATATTCCTGTTCCGGCAGCACCGGGCTGGCGGTGTGCGAGTTGAAGTCGCAGTACGGGCATTTGCGCACGCACCACGGAATATGGATGTACAGCGACAGCGGCGGCAGGTGCGGCAGTGCAGGGCGCGGGCTCTCCGACGAGAAGCCGCTCTCGCCGAGAAACAGCGGCTGCGCAGGCGAATCGTGGGTCATTGCAGACCCAGGCGTTGCCGCAACAGGACCATGGCGCGGGCGCGGTGGCTGAGCTGGTTTTTTTCGGTCGGGCCCAGTTCGGCGCTCGAGCAGTTGCGCTCCGGCACCCAGAACAGCGGGTCATAGCCGAAGCCGTGTTCGCCGCTGGCGGCGTGCAGGATGCGCCCGTGCCACAGTCCTTCACAGAGGATCGGCAATGGGTCGTCGGCGTGGCGTACCAGTGCCAATACGCACACGAACTGCGCACCACGCTGTTCGTCCGGCACGTCTTTAAGCGCCTCCAGCAGCTTGGCGTTGTTGGCGGCATCGCCCTGGCCATCGGCGTAGCGTGCTGAATAGATACCCGGCGCACCGCCGAGAAAGTCCACTGCCAGCCCCGAGTCGTCGGCCAGCGCAGGCAGGCCGGACAGGCGCGCGGCGTTGCGTGCCTTGAGGATCGCATTCTCGACGAAGGACAGGCCGGTTTCTTCCGGCTCCACCAGACTGAACTCGCTGACCGAGCGCAGCGTTACGCTGTCGCCGAGCATGGCCTGGAGTTCCTTGAGTTTGCCGCCATTGTGGCTGGCCAGTACGAGTTGTGTGAGGTTCATGGTTGGCCTGTCGTGGTGCTTGGAAACGGTCGATTAAACGGCAATCCTGTGGTCCGTCAGCCCGGGGCTTGTGACGCGATAGATGCCGATCTCGCCGAGCAGATTAGGCCAGAGTTTGCTGGCCCAGCCGTGACGGTGCTGCTGATCGACCGCCAGCCTGTCGAGCACCTGCGCATCGCGCTCGCGGCACAGCTCTTCGAAGTCGCCGAAGGTGCAGAAGTGAATGTTCGGCGTGTTGTACCAGGTATACGGCAGGAATTCGGACACCGGCATGCGGCCCTTGCTCGCCAGATACCAGCGGCAGCGCCAGTGACCGAAATTCGGAAAGGTGATGATGCACTGGCGACCGACGCGCAGCATCTCGTCGAGGATGCGGTCCGGGTAATGCACCGCCTGCAGGGCCTGAGTCATGACCACGACATCGAAGCTGTTGCTGGCAAAGTTGCCCAGCCCCTTGTCGAGGTCCTGCTCGATAACGTTGATGCCCTTGGCAACACACTCGGCAATGTTGGCCGCGTCGTTTTCCAGCCCGTAGCCGGTGACCTGCTTGTGGTCACGCAGCCAGGTCAGCAATTCGCCGTCACCGCAGCCCAGGTCGAGCACGCGGCTGCCCGCGGGAATCCATTCCTGAATGATTTCCAGATCGGCTCTCATGGCGTCCTCACAACGAAATTCGGTTCATGTAATTACCGAAAGCCTGCAAGTAGCGCGGAATCGGGATCAGAAAGGCGTCGTGGCCCTGCGGTGCATCGATTTCCAGGTAGCAGACGTCCTTGCGCGCGGCCATCAGCGCGTCCACCAGTTCCCGCGAGCGGGCCGGCGAGAAGCGCCAGTCGGTGGTGAACGACATCACGCAGAACCTGGCGGTGGCGTTGGCGAAGGTCTTGGCCAGGTCGTCGTTGAAGTTTGCCGCAGGGTCGAAGTAATCCAGTGCCTTGGTCATCAACAGGTAGGTATTGGCGTCGAAACGCCCGGAAAACTCTTCGCCCTGATAGCGCAGGTAGCTTTCGACCTGGAACTCGACGCTGTGAAAGTCGTAGTTGAGTTTTTCGCTCTTCAGGCCACGGCCGAATTTCTCGCCCATCGAGTCATCCGACAGGTAGGTGATGTGCCCGACCATTCGCGCCAGCATCAGGCCGCGCTTGGGAATCACGCCGCGTTCCTGGAACGAGCCACCGTGAAATTCCGGGTCGGTGAGAATGGCCTGGCGGGCCACCTCGTTGAACGCGATGTTCTGTGCCGACAGCTTGGGCGCCGAGGCGATTGCCAGGCAATGGCGTACGCGGTTCGGATAACTGATGGTCCATTGCAGCGCCTGCATGCCGCCCAGGCTGCCGCCAATCACCGCAGCCCAGGTGTCGATGCCGAGCAGATCGGCCAGCCGGGCCTGGCTGTTGACCCAGTCTTCCACGGTCACCACCGGGAAATTGGCGCCGAACGGCTTGCCGGTGTCCGGGTCAATGCTGCTCGGCCCGGTCGAGCCGTTGCAACCGCCCAGATTGTTGAGGCTGACGACGAAGAACTTAGTGGTGTCGATCGGCTTGCCGGGACCGATACAGCTGTCCCACCAACCGGGTTTGCGGTCGTCAGCGCTGTGGAAGCCTGCGGCATGGTGATGCCCGGACAGCGCATGACAGATCAGCACGGCATTGCTGCGTGCGGCGTTGAGTTGACCGTAGGTTTCGTAAATCAGGTCATAGGCTGGCAACGAACGCCCGCAGGCCAGCGCCAGAGGCTCGCTGAAATGCGCCGTTTGCGGCGTGACCAGTCCGACAGAATCGTGAGGGAATACCGTGGGCATCGACCCTGCTCTCGCATAAATGAGGCGTAAGTCTAAAGACCGCGGGGTGCAGCGGCAATAAGGGATATTGTGAGACGCAAATCAACGGCACGATAGTTAAGGCTGTTGTAGGAGCGAACTTGTTCGCGAAGGCGTTGCTTGGGTCGATATATCCTCTTTGGATGTACCTACCCCTTCGCGAACAAGTTCGCTCCTACGGCCTACGGCCAGAATCAAAAGCGGACTTGTGTGTAACGTCGAGCATTGGAACGTTGGAACAAGAGTGCTTACATCAACAACCGCAGCACATCCGGCATGTTGCTCATGGCGGCGAGGTTGTTGATGACCAGCATGTCCAGCAGTTTAAGCACCAGGAATGCGAGGATCGGCGAGATGTCCAGGCCGCCCAGGTTCGGGACGATCTTGCGGAACGGTGCCAGTGCCGGTTCGCAGATCTGGTTGACCAGTTCCGCGCCGGGGTTGTGGCTGCCCGGTGCGACCCACGACAGAATCACGCTGATGATCAGGGCAAAGAAGAAGATCTTCAGGAACAGCGCGGTCACGCCGATGATCGACCACAGCAGCAGGTGCAGCGGGTCGCCCGTGGTGCCGAACATCAGCAGCAGGGTCAGGGCCATCAGGATCATCTGCACGATGATCGCCAGCACCAGCGACGACATGTCCAGCCCGAACAGGCTGGGGATGATGCGCCGCAGCGGCTTGAGCAGCGGCTGGGTGGCGCGCACGATGAACTGGCACAGCGGGTTGTAGAAGTTGGCCCGTACCAGTTGCAGGACAAAGCGCAACAGTACGATCAGCAGGTAAAGACTGCCAAGCGTCTGCAGGACGTAAATTGCAGCGGTGTTCAATCCGATCATCGATCTGCTCCAGAAAACCCGAAAATTATTTGCCCAGTTGTTCAGCCAGCTCGGCTGCACGATGGTCTGCGGCGGTCAGTGCCGTTTCCACGAGTGCCTCGAAGCCGCCCGCCTGAAATGCCTTGATAGCCGCCTCGGTGGTCCCGCCCGGCGAAGTGACGCGACGACGCAGTTCGCCCGCGCCTGCATCACTGCCAGTCGCGATCAGGGCCGAGCCCAGCGCTGTCTGCAGGGTCAGCTTTTTAGCGATGTCCTCCGGCAGACCCAGTTTTACGCCTGCCGCTGTCATCGCTTCCATCATCAGAAAGAAATACGCCGGGCCACTGCCGGAAACGGCCGTGACAGCATCCATGTGTTTTTCCTGCTCGACCCAGACCGCGATGCCGACCGCGGCCAGCAACGCCTCGGCCTGCTCACGCTGCTCGGGCGTGACGTTGTCGGTCGCGTACAGCCCGCTGGCACCCTGACGCAGCAGCGAGGGGGTATTGGGCATGCAGCGCACCACCGGCTGCTCGCCGAGCCATTGCGTCAGGCTGGCGCAGGTGATGCCGGCCGCGACCGAAACAATCAGCTGGTGAGGTTCGAGACTGGACTTCAAGGCCTGACAGACGGTTTTCATCATCTGCGGCTTGACTGCCAGTACCACCACGTCGACGCCCTTAATGGCTTCAGCGTTGTCAGCGAATACCTGGATGCCGTGATCGTTGGCAATGCGTTCGCGGGTTTCGGCACCCGGCGCACTGGCACTGATCAGTGCCGCCTCCACGCCCTGGGCGCGCAGGCCGCCGATCAGGCTGGCGGCCATGTTACCGGCACCGACGAAGGCAATACGGGTCTTGCTCATGAAGGGGTCCTTGTGAAGAGTTTATGGCTGGCCATAGTCGCGGGCGCCAAAAAGAGCGGTGCCGATGCGCACCCAGGTTGCGCCTTGTGCAATGGCGGCTTCCAGGTCGTGGCTCATGCCCATGGAAAGTGTGTCGAGCGCCAGGTTCAACTGCTCCTGCAGCGCGCGTACGGCGGCGAAGGATGCGTCCTGCGCCGCAGGATCGTCTGTGGGCTCGGGGATGGCCATCAGGCCGCGCAACCTGAGTCGCGGCAGGGCGATGATGGCAGCGGCCAGCGCAGGCAGGTCCTGAGGCGTACAGCCCGACTTGCTGGCCTCGCCACTGACGTTCACCTGAATGCAGATGTTCAGCGGTTCAAGCGCTTCGGGGCGTTGCTCGGACAGGCGTTGCGCGATTTTCAGGCGGTCCACGGAATGTACCCAGTCGAAGTTCTCGGCGATAGCTCGCGTCTTGTTCGATTGAATGGGGCCAATGAAGTGCCAGCACAAGGGCAGGTCGCTCAGTTCGAGCTGTTTGCCCAGCGCTTCCTGTAAATAATTTTCGCCAAAATCGCGCAAGCCTGCGTTGTAAGCTTCACGCAGGTCACTGGCAGGCTTGGTTTTACTCACCGCCAGCAGGCCGACGGACGCCGGATCGCGCTCGGCGGCAAGCGCTGCGTCGCGAATTCGCTGTTCGAGCGTTGAAATGTTAGCTGCTATCGTGGACATTGATTTGCGCCAGTCAGGCTAAGGTCTGCGGCATTCTATGTGATTGAGGAGCTGTATGGATATTACCGAGCTGTTGGCCTTCAGTGCCAAACAGGGCGCGTCGGACTTGCACCTCTCTGCAGGTCTGCCGCCGATGATCCGCGTCGACGGCGATGTGCGGCGTATCAACCTGCCCCCGCTGGACGCGAAGGAGGTCAAGGCGCTGATCTACGACATCATGAACGACAAGCAACGGCAGGATTTCGAAGAGCGGCTGGAAACCGACTTTTCCTTTGAAGTGCCGGGCGTGGCGCGGTTTCGGGTCAACGCCTTCAACCAGAACCGCGGTGCTGGCGCGGTATTCCGGACCATTCCCTCGAAAATCCTGAGCATGGAAGACTTGGGCATGGGCAATGTGTTTCGCAAGATTACCGACGTGGCGCGCGGCCTGATTCTGGTTACCGGGCCGACCGGCTCAGGCAAGTCGACCACCCTGGCGGCAATGATCGACTACCTCAATAACAATAAGCATCACCATATTCTGACCATCGAGGACCCGATCGAATTCGTCCACGAGTCGAAGAAGTGCCTGGTCAACCAGCGTGAGGTTCACCGCGACACGCTGGGCTTCTCGGAGGCGCTGCGCTCGGCGTTGCGTGAAGACCCGGACGTGATTCTGGTCGGTGAAATGCGTGACCTGGAGACCATCCGCCTGGCGCTGACCGCTGCTGAAACCGGCCACCTGGTATTCGGCACGCTGCACACCACGTCAGCCGCCAAGACCATCGACCGGATCGTCGACGTGTTTCCGGCTCAGGAAAAATCGATGATTCGCTCGATGCTCTCCGAATCGCTGCACGCCGTGGTCTCGCAGGCGTTGCTCAAGAAGGTCGGCGGCGGACGCGTGGCGGCGCACGAAATCATGATGGGCACCCCGGCGATCCGTAACCTGATCCGCGAGGACAAAGTGGCGCAGATGTATTCGTCGATCCAGACGGGCGGCTCAATGGGCATGCAGACGCTGGACATGTGCCTGGCCGATCTGGTCAAGAAGGGGCTGATCACCCGCGAAAGCGCACGCGAACGTGCCAAGGTGCCGGACAACTTCTGATCACAGGGATGCTGCAGGAACGAAAAAGGGGTCTTGAACGCGTTCAAGACCCCTTTTTCAGATGCAGCCTGCAGAGCGCAGATTCAGGCCAGGATCAGCGCTGAACCACGCGCATCTGCCCTGCCTGCTTGGGCAACACTCGCTTGGCGATCTTGTAGTGGCTGTTCCAATACGGCTTGTTCAGCGTATCGACAGTTACGGCCTTGCCACGGCGCGGCGCATGAACGAACTTGTTGTCGCCCAGGTAAATGGCGACGTGGTTGATGTTGCGGCTCTTGATGTTGAAGAACAGCAGATCACCGGGTTTCAGGTCCTTGCGATCCACCGTCTGACCATGACCCTGGGCCATGGCATTGGAGGTGCGCGGCAGGTCGACCTCACGGACATCCGTGTAGGCGTATTTGACCAGTCCGCTGCAGTCCAGGCCTTTGCCGGGCGTGGTGCCGCCCCAGCGATAAGGCGTGCCCACAGCCTGCAAGGCGCGTTTTACAACGGCGCTGCCTTGCTTGGCGGGGGCGGAAGCCTGCAAGGCCGCGACTTTCTTGGCGTTCTTGCGTGAAAGCGGCTTCTGGACGGCAGCGGTGGCGCCGTACTGAGTTCGGGTGGTGGTGGCTTCCTGGGGTGCATTGCGAGTCGCGAGTGCCGGTGAAGAGTGGCTTTTGGCGGTGTAGCCCGAGAAGCTCGCAGGAAGTTGTTGCTCACGATTGGTGGCGTGGGCGGCCAGAGGCATAAATAGGCAAATGGTTAGCCATGTCTTGAAAAAAGGACGCATTCGGCAGGGCTCATGGTGGTCAGCGCGCAACTTTATAACAGCTTTTTCAAAAAAACTGACCCCATTTGTCGAGCGCATCACAGTGGCATCATTGCGTTTTATGCGACAGACTCTTTCTTTTTTCGGGCTAATCCCTTTAGCGACAAGGGCTTGGCGGCATTAAACCGCCTCATGTGCCATACGTCGGAATAGGGAAACCAAGTCACAATTTTGTTATGTATTTTTTTCTATCAGCGCAAAGAGGGCAAAAATGAACGCCTATCGTTCAGACACACACAGCAAGGTCATGGGCTACCTGATGTGGATTTTCGGCTTCCTGGGAGCGCATCGCTTCTACTACGGCAAGCCGGTCACCGGGACCCTCTGGTTCTTCACGTTCGGTCTGTTTGGCATCGGCTGGCTGATCGACCTGTTCCTGATCCCGTCGATGGACCGTGACGCCGACCTGCGCTTCACACCCGGCTCCACCGACTACAGCGTGGCGTGGGTGCTGCTGACCTTCCTCGGCCTGTTCGGCGTGCACCGCATGTACCAGGGCAAGTGGATTACCGGGATCATCTACCTGTTTACCGGCGGGTTGTTTCTGGTCGGCATCCTTTATGATTTCTGGACATTGAATGACCAGATCTCGATGAAGAACGCCCGACGCGGGTGAGGCTGGGACGAAGGGCTGACGCAGAGCGCGGCCCGGACACCTATCGTTCCTCACGCTCTGCTTAGGAATGCCTGTCGTGACGCTCCGCGTCACAAATCTGCGCCGCGCCGCATGCTCAAGACCGGACGCAGAGCGTCCAGAACGGCATGCCGACGCGGAGCGTCGCACGGTAGTCGAAACCCTTCGCGAACAAGTTCGCTCCCACGGCCTTCGGCCAGAATCAAAAGCGGACTTGTGTATAACGATGAGCGCTCTGTGCGGGAGCGAGAGCCCGTAGCGGGCTCAGCGGCTGTAGCTGATCCGTCCATCCACCAGTGTGTAGCGTACCGAGCCGGGCAGGCAGTGGCCGATGAAGGGGCAGTTTTCGCCTTTTGACAGCCAGGTCTCGCCGGCAACCGTCGAGGCGGCCGGGTCGAACAGGACGATGTCGGCAGGCGCTCCTGCGCTCAGCTTGCCGGCTGGCAGGCGCAGCGCGGCGGCCGGGCCGCTGCTCAGGCGGGCGATCAGGGTTGGCAGGTCCAGCAGGCCGTCATCCACCAGCGTCATGGCCAGCGGCAGCAGCAGTTCGACGCTGCTGATGCCCGGCTCCGTAGCGCCAAACGGTGCCAGCTTGGCATCGCGTTCGTGCGGCTGGTGATGGCTGGAAATCGCCTGGATGACACCGCTCTTCACCGCTTCACGCAGGCCATCGCGGTCAGCGCGGGTGCGCAGCGGCGGCTGCACGTGATAGAGGCTGGAGAAGTCGATCAGCGCCTCGTCAGTCAGAATCAATTGATACAGCGCGACATCCGCCGTTACCGGCAGACCGCGCGCCTGCGCCTGGGCAATCAGCGCCGCGCCACGGGCACTGGTCAGTTGGCTGAAGTGCGCGCGTACACCGCTCTGTTCGACCAGCAACAGGTCGCGAGCCAGCGCCACGGTCTCGGCCGTCTCGGGAATGCCCGCCAGGCCCAGGAAGCTGGCCGTCGGACCATCGTGCGCCAGACCGCCTTCGGCCAGATCACGATCCTGCGAGTTGAAAATCACCGTCAGGTCAAAGGTCGCCGCATATTCCAGCGCCCGGCACAGCGTACGGGTGTTGCTGAAGCTGCTCAGGCCGTTGCCGAAGGCCACGCAGCCTGCGTCGCGCAGGGCGATCAGTTCTGCCAGCTGTTCGCCTTCCAGACCCTTGCTCAGCGCCCCGATGGGGAACACCTTGCTGAACCCGGCCTCACGGGCGCGATCCAGGATCAGCTCGGCCACTGCCGAGGTGTCGAGCACCGGTTTGGTACGTGGCGGGCAGCACAGGCTGGTCACGCCGCCTGCCACCGCCGCGCGGGTTTCGCTGGCGATGCTGCCCTTGCGACTGTAGCCAGGCTCGCGCAGGGATACGTTGAGGTCGACCAGGCCCGGTGCTGCGACCAGCCCGGTAGCGTCGATGGTCTGCGTGGGCTCGAAACCCGCCGGGGCCGAACCGATGGCGCTGAGTTTGCCTGCTTCGAGGTGCAGGTCAGTGATTTGATCCAGCCCGCTGACCGGGTCGATGACGCGAGCGCCGAGGATGCTGAGCTTCACTGGGCGTTCTCCTGTTCGAATTGGCGTTGTGCGTTCTGTCCGCTCATGGCCATGGACAGCACCGCCATGCGGATCGCGATACCGTAAGTCACTTGATTGAGAATCACCGAATGCGCGCCGTCGGCCACTGCCGATTCGATTTCCACGCCGCGGTTGATCGGGCCGGGGTGCATGACAATCGCATCCGGCTTCGCCGCCGCCAAACGGGCGGTGGTCAGGCCGAACAGGCGGTAGAACTCGCCTTCGCTGGGCAGCAGGCCACCGGTCATGCGCTCACGCTGCAGACGCAGCATGATGACCACGTCCACGTCCTTCAAACCTTCGTTGAGGTCGGTGTAGACCTTGACCCCGTATTGTTCGACGCCCACCGGCAGCAGGGTTTTCGGCCCGATCACGCGGATATCCGGGCAGCCCAGCGCCTTGAGCGCCAGCATATTCGAGCGTGCCACCCGTGAATGCAGGATGTCACCGACGATGGCCACCGACAGGTTCTCGAAACCGCCCTTGTGACGGCGGATGGTCAGCATGTCGAGCATGCCCTGGGTCGGGTGAGCATGGCGGCCGTCGCCGCCGTTGATGATCGCGACGTCCGGGCACACGTGCTCGGCAATGAAATGCGCCGCACCCGAGTCGGCGTGGCGCACGACGAACATGTCGGCGGCCATCGCTTCGAGGTTGCGCAAGGTGTCGAACAGCGTTTCACCCTTGCTGGTGGACGAGGTCGAGACGTTCAGCGTGATCACGTCGGCTGACAGGCGCTGGGCCGCCAGTTCAAAGGTGGTCCGGGTGCGCGTGGAGTTCTCGAAGAACACGTTGCACACCGTCTTGCCGCGCAACAACGGGACTTTCTTGACCGCCCGGGCGCCGACTTCGAGGAACGAGTCGGCGGTGTCGAGAATTTCGGTGAGCAGCTCGCGGGGCAAGCCGTCCAGAGACAGGAAATGGCGCAGCTGGCCCAGGTGGTTGAGCTGCAGCGGGCGCTTGGCGTCGAGAGGCGTCATCGCAATGGACTCTTAAAGGGCGGTGGAGAGGTCTTGAAGTTCGAGCGCCAGCGGCTCGGGGCCGGACAGCTTGATGCGTTCATTCGGTGCCAGCGACAGGGTGGCGCCGACCACGTTCGGACGTACCGGCAGTTCACCGGCGTCCAGGTCCAGCAGGCAGACCAGCGTGACACTGGCCGGGCGGCCGTAATCGAACAGTTCGTTGAGTGCAGCGCGGACGGTACGGCCGCTCATCAGCACGTCATCGATCAGCACCAGGTGCTGGCCTTCGATCTCGAACGGCAGTTCAGAAGGGCGCACTTGCGGATGCAGGCCGTTCTGGCTGAAATCATCGCGATAGAACGAAACGTCCAGGGTGCCCAGCGGAGCGGGGTTGTTCAGTGCCTTGAGCAGCGCCTGGGCAACCCAGACACCGCCAGTGCGGATGCCGATGAAACGAGGGTCGCTGATGCCGCGCTTGCTCAGGTGAGCGTTCAGGTCAGTGGCCATCTGACGAATCAGTTCGGCGGGATCGGGCAGGCTCATGGTTGCTCCTTAGAGGCTCGGGCAGCGTCGGTCCGTGGCGCGATGCTCAAGCGATAACGTGGAATCCGGGTATCTCGAAGCGATAAAGGCAGAAAAAGTCACACATTCAACAGTTCGGGGTGCTCGTCCAGCCAGCCTTGCAGCAAGAGTGCAGCGGCAATGGCATCCACCGGGTTGTCGCGATAGCTGCCTTTCTGGCCGCCGCGCGCCATGCGCTCGCCCTTGGCTTCGAAGGTGGTCAGGCGTTCATCATGGGTGTAGACCGTTACACCAAAGCGTCCGTTGAGCTTGCGCGAAAACTTTTCCGCGCGCGCGCTCATGTCGCTGGGCGTGCCGTCCATGTTCAAAGGCAGGCCGACCACGATCGCATCAGGTTTCCACTCGTTGATCAGCGCCTGGACCTTGTCCCAGTCCGGCACGCCATTCTGCGCCTTGAGCGTACAGAGTTCACGCGCCTGACCGGTAATCGCCTGGCCGACCGCAACGCCGATCTGTTTGGTGCCGTAATCAATGCCCAGCAGCAGCCGTAAGGCGGCCATCAAGCGTGCCCTGCCTGGGTCGAGATCAGGTTGAGATTGATACCCAGGCGTCTGGCGGCAGCCTCCAGACGCTGGTCGCTGTCGACATCGAACAGGATGGCCGGGTCGAACGAGCAGGTCAGCCAGGCGTTGTCGGCCATTTCAGCATCCAGTTGACCGGCATCCCAGCCCGCGTAGCCCAGAGTGATCACATTTTGATCAGGCCCGTAGCCATCGGCGATGGAGAACAGCACATCCTGCGAGGTCGACAAGGAAATCCCGCCCGGAAGATTGACCGTTGCCTGAAAGGTCTGGCCGCTGGGATGCAGGACAAAGCCCCGATCGGTCTGCACCGGCCCGCCGGTATGAATGACGATGTCCTGGCAGTGTCTCGGCGCCGGCAGTTCCGGTCGCAGTTGTTCGAGCACATCGGCCAGGGTCAGGCTTTGCGGGCGGTTGATCACCAGCCCCATGGCGCCATTGGCGTTGTGCTCGACAATGTAGGTCAAGGTCTGAGCAAAGTTCTCATCGTGCATGTGAGGCATGGCGATGAGGAAATGATGCTTGAGATAACTCGGAGAGACTTTTTTCATGAGCCCTAGTTTGGCGTTGCCTTGCCCGGCTGACAACTGACACGTGTGGGTGTCGGGCGTCAGCTGGCAAAAAGTTCAGTTGCTTGACAGCTTGTCTCCGCGTGCAAATTTCCAGGTGCGAATGATCTCCAGTCGATCGATATCCGCCAGATCGCCGGTGAACGGCGCAAAAGGCGCCGCCAGACGCACGATCCGCTGTGCGGCCTGATCCAGCAAAGGCTGTCCTGAAGATTCGAGCACCAGCACTTCATACAACGAGCCGTCCCGATTGATTGACACAAGAAGTCGCAAATTACCGTAGATCTGCTTGCGTCGTGCTTCCTCAGGATAGTTCAGGTTTCCGACCCGCTCGACCTTCTTGCGCCAGTCATCCTTGTACCAGGCGCCTTTGTCGCGCATGGTCGAGGCCGCATTGAGGCGATGGATCTTCGGGCGCTTGGCGTAAAGCTGCTGTTCGGTCGACAGTTCGGCTTCCAGGCTGGCGATTTCGTTGCTCAGTTCCGAGCTGTCGAAGGTTGGTGCGGCCTTGGTGGTGGGCTCGGGTTTGACCTCATCGCGCTTGGCAACGGTTTTCTGCTGGCTGGGCGCGGTGGTCGCGACGGCCGTCTTTGGCGCTTCCTGTTTGACCACCGGCTTGCTGGCTGGCGGCGGCGTGACCTTGTTGACCTTGGTGTCCTGATAGGGCGCCAGCTCAGTGGTCTTGAGCGTTTCGGCCTTGTCCAGGGTGCCGCTGCCCTGTTGATCGTCTTGCGCCAGAAAGTCAGCCTGTTTGGGCTTTTCTTCGCTTTTGAAGGTGGCCAGGGTGATTTCCAGCGTCTGCGAGATCTGCTCCGGCTTTACATAGGTGAACCCCACGCCAAGGATCACCGCGAGGTGAATCAGCGCCGCGATCATCATGGTAAAACCCAGGCGATCGGCAGGGCGCACACCGGCGTTGGCGAGTTCCAGGGGGAGGTCGTTGTTGGCCATGGATGTCATTGGCGGTTCAGCATCTCGTCAGCCTGCATGTCAAAATCCGTGTCGTGTTACAGGTGGCGCATGATAACGCAATGTGCCGCGCGGCTCTGCTGCGGATCGGACGAAGGGAATCGATCCGACGCCGTGGCGCACGGTGTTGCCCGTGGCCAGCGGCGTCAGCGGCTGATCAGCCCTTGCGCGCTTGCAGCTTCTTCTCGATCGCGTCCATCAGCAGGCCACCAATGTTGGTGCCGAAGGCGTTGTCGATTTCGCGGATGCAGGTCGGGCTGGTGACGTTGATTTCGGTAAGGTGCTCACCGATTACGTCGAGTCCGACGAACAGCAGGCCTTTTTCACGCAGGGTCGGGCCGATCTGTTCGGCGATCCAGTGGTCCTTGTCGCTCAATGGACGGGCCTCGCCACGTCCGCCTGCCGCCAGGTTGCCACGCGTTTCGCCGGCTGCCGGGATGCGCGCCAGGCAATACGGAACCGGTTCGCCATCGACCATCAGAATGCGCTTGTCGCCGTCCTTGATGGCGGGCAGGTAACCCTGCGCCATGATTTGCTGCGTGCCGTGGGCGGTCAGGGTTTCGAGGATCACTGACAGGTTCGGATCGCCCGCCCGATGGCGGAAGATCGATGCGCCGCCCATGCCGTCCAGCGGCTTGAGGATCACGTCGCCGTGCTGTTCGGCGAATTCGCGAATGATGTCCGCGCGGCGGCTGACCAGCGTCGGCGGCGTGCACTGCGGAAACAGCGTGGCGAACAGCTTCTCGTTGCAGTCGCGCAGGCTCTGCGGCTTGTTGACCACCAGGACGCCGGCACGCTCGGCCTGCTCCAGCAGGTAGGTGGCGTAGACGAACTCCATGTCGAACGGCGGATCCTTGCGCATCAGGATCACGTCCAGATCGTCGAGACCTGCGTCGACTTCGGCTTCGAACTCGAACCACTTGGCCGGATCGGCAAACACCTTGAGCGGCTTCATGCGTGCGCGGGCCTGGCCGGCGTTCTGATACAGGTCTTTCTGTTCCATATAGAACAGTGACCAGCCGCGTTCCTGGGCGGCAAGCAGCATGGCCAGCGAGCTGTCCTTTTTATAGGAAATGCGCTCAATGGGGTCCATGACAATCCCTAGGCGAACGCTCATGGGCAATATCCTCTGATCGGTAAGGGCCGCAACGGCCGTAAAATTGGCATCAGGGTGGCGCTCCGATTGCTCCCGGTCAAGGGGCAGGCCTGCCGCGATGCACCAGGGTGCACTTTATGGATTGCGTCTGGAGAGTGTGCTAAAAAGGCTCGGCATCCGGTCTTCGGTCCCAGTCGATCAACGAAGCGATACGGTCAGGCTCCCAGTGCCTCGCAGAATGCGCAAAAATTCGCTGCGGCGATGGAAGAGCAGCTATGGAACAACACGCCTCCGCCCTGAAAGTCATGGTCATCGATGATTCGAAGACCATCCGCCGCACCGCCGAAACACTGCTCAAGAACGCAGGCTGTGAAGTCATCACTGCGATAGACGGTTTCGACGCGCTGGCCAAGATTGCCGATAACCACCCGCGAATCATATTCGTCGATATCATGATGCCGCGTCTGGACGGTTATCAGACCTGCGCGCTGATCAAGAACAACCGGGCATTCAAGTCGACGCCGGTCATCATGCTGTCCTCCAAGGACGGCCTGTTCGACAAGGCCAAGGGGCGGATTGTCGGGTCCGATCAGTTTTTGACCAAGCCTTTCAGCAAGGAAGAACTGCTCAGCGCGATCAAGGCTCATGTGCCGGGCTTCGTTGCAGCAGAACAACACATATCATGACGCCCGCGCCTGATGTAGCGCGCTCGTAATCTGACGGGGAACACCCATGGCTCGAATATTGATCGTCGATGACTCGCCGACTGAAATGTACAAACTCACCGGCATGCTGGAAAAGCACGGTCATGAAGTGCTCAAGGCCGAAAACGGCGCTGATGGCGTGGCCCTGGCCCGTCAGGAAAAGCCCGATGCCGTGCTGATGGACATCGTCATGCCGGGGCTCAACGGCTTTCAGGCCACACGCCAGCTGACCAAGGATCCTGACACCACCAATATTCCGGTGATCATGATCACCACCAAGGATCAGGAAACCGACAAGGTCTGGGGCAAACGCCAGGGCGCGCGGGATTACCTGACCAAGCCGGTGGACGAAGAAACCCTGATGAAAACCCTGAATGCGGTGCTGGCCGGCTGATCGCCGGAATCGCCATGGCCGAGCCGCGCACCGCTTTTGAACTGCTTCTGGATATGGATCGACGCTGTCGTTCGCTGGCGGCGGGCCTGCCGCTGCAGGAAGCCCATCAGCAGGACTGGGTCGGCATCGGCTTTCGTATGGGCGAGCAACGGTTTGTCGCGCCGATTGGCGAGATCGCCGAGATCCTTCACGAACCCCATCATGCGGTAATGCCCGGTGTGAAGTTCTGGGTGGCCGGTATTGCCAACTTGCGCGGTCGGTTGTTGCCACTCATGGATCTGTGCGGGTTTTTCGGCCACGAACTGGTGCCGGTGCGCAAACAGCGACGGGTGCTGGTGGTCGAGCACCATGATGTATTTGCCGGTCTGCTGGTCGATGAAGTGTTCGGCATGCAACGTTTCAGTCAGTTGAGCCTCATACCCCAGACCCCGCAGGACATGGATCAGCGTATGGTGCCGTTCCTGCGCGGGCAGTTTATCCGCGAGCAGGCGTGGCTGATCTTCAGCCCGTGGGCGCTGGTGCAGTCTGCGGATTTCATGGACCTGGCTTCCTAGCATGTCGGGCCTGGTGTGTTTCACAATTGATCCAGGCGGGGGCCTGATTAATGAGTAGTACAGACCGGTCAAGGGAAGGCGCAAGAAGCCGGACGCAGATTATTCTGCTGTTCGTGGCGCTTATCGTTTTCATCATGTTGCTGTTCGCCAACTTCGCCTACCTCAACACTCAGTCCAACTACGACAAACAGTACATCGGGCATGCCGGTGAGCTGCGCGTGCTGTCGCAACGCATCGCGAAAAACGCCACCGAAGCGGCTGCCGGCAAAACCCAGGCGTTCAAATTGCTGGCCGATGCGCGCAACGATTTCGACGTGCGCTGGGGCTACCTGAGAAAAGGCGACCCGGCCACCGGCCTGCCTGCGGCACCCGAGCTGATACGCGACGAATTGCGCACCGTGCAACGTGACTGGGAAGGGCTGCGCAAGAGCACCGACGTGATTCTGGCCAGTGAACAGACCGTCCTGTCGTTGCATCAGGTGGCGGCAACGCTGGCCGAAACCATTCCGCAATTGCAGGCCGAATACGAAAAAGTCGTCGAGAGCCTGCTGCAAAGCCGTGCTCCTGCCGCACAGGTGGTGGTTGCGCAGCGCCAAGCGCTGCTCGCAGAACGGATTCTCGGCTCGGTCAATACCGTGCTGGCCGGTGATGAAACGGCTGTGCAGGCCGCCGATGCCTTTGGCCGCGACGCCAGCCAGTTCGGTCGTGTGCTCAACGGCATGCTGGAGGGCAACGCCACGCTGCGCATATCCCAGGTCGAAGACCGCGATGCGCGCGCGCGGCTGGCGGAGATCGCCGAACTGTTCGAATTCGTCTCAGGCTCGGTGGACGAGATTCTCGAGACTTCGCCCGAGCTGTATCAGGTGCGCGAGGCGTCGGGCAACATCTTCAACACCTCACAGACCCTGCTGGATGAAACCTCGGTACTCGCCAACAGCCTGGAAAACCTCGCCAAGCGCCGCACCGTGAACACCGTCGGCGGCTATGTGCTGGGCTTGCTGGCACTGGCGTCGATCATCCTCATCGGTCTGGTCATGGTGCGCGAGACCAATCGCCAGCTGCGCGAAACCGCGCAGAAAAGCGAGCGCAACCAGACAGCGATCATGCGCCTGCTGGACGAGATCGAGAACCTCGCCGACGGCGACCTGACGGTCACCGCCTCGGTGACCGAGGACTTCACCGGGGCGATTGCCGACTCCATCAATTATTCCATTGACCAGTTGCGCGAGCTGGTGGTGACCATCAACCTGACCGCCGAGCAAGTGGCGGCTGCGGTGACCGAAACCCAGGCGACGGCCATGCAATTGTCGGCTGCCTCTGAGCACCAGGCGTTGCAGATCAGTGCCGCTTCGACGGCGATCAACGACATGGCCGCGTCCATCGATCAGGTTTCGACCAACGCCTCGGAGTCCTCGGCCGTTGCGGAGCGCTCCGTGACAATTGCCAATAAAGGCAACGAGGTCGTGCAAAACACCATTCACGGCATGGACAACATTCGCGAGCAGATTCAAGACACCTCCAAGCGCATCAAGCGTCTGGGCGAGTCCTCCCAGGAGATTGGCGACATCGTCAGCCTGATCGACGACATTGCCGACCAGACCAATATCCTGGCCTTGAACGCCGCCATTCAGGCGTCGATGGCCGGTGATGCCGGACGAGGGTTTGCCGTGGTGGCTGACGAAGTGCAGCGCCTGGCCGAGCGTTCGTCGTCTGCGACCAAGCAGATCGAAACGCTGGTCCGGGCCATCCAGAACGACACCAACGAGGCGGTTATCTCCATGGAGCAGACCACCAGCGAAGTGGTGCGCGGCGCCCGGCTGGCGCAGGACGCCGGTGTGGCGCTGGGGGAAATCGAAGGGGTGTCCAGGGTGCTGGCCGAACTGATCGAAAGTATCACCGACGCTGCCCACCAGCAGGCCGAGTCTGCCGGGCAGATTTCGCAGATCATGACCGTCATTCAGCAGACCACTTCGCAGACCACCTCGGGCACATCGGCCACCGCCGAAAGCATCGGCAACCTGGCGAAAATGGCCAGCGAAATGCGTCGCTCGGTATCGGGTTTTGCCCTGCCGTCATCGAAGAAAGCCGGATGATGTACCGCACATGAACAACCTTGATTGGGTAACGGACGGTACTCGTCATGGCTGATCGTCACGATTACGTAGCTCTTGAATGGCTGAAGGGCGAAATCGCCGAAACGCTGCGCCAGGCCCGTCAGGCGCTGGACGGGGTCATCGAAGACCCGGCCAACGCTGCGGCGATGGCCGAGTGCCTGAACCTGGTGCATCAGGTTCACGGCAGTCTGCAGATGATCGAGTTCTATGGCGCCGCGTTGCTGGCCGAGGAAATCGAGCAACTGGCGTTGGCGGTCCAGCAGAACCGCGTCAGCCATCCGATCGAGTCCGAGCAACTGCTGATTCAGGCCATGAGTCAGTTGCCGGTTTACCTGGAACGCATTCATTCCGCGCGCCGCGACCTGCCGCTGGTGGTCTTGCCACTGCTCAATGACCTGCGCAGTGCGCGGGGCGAAAGTCTGCTCTCGGAAACCAGCCTGTTCGCCCCGCAACTGGTCGTCGTGCCGGCGCTTGATGAACAAGAGCTGGCGCGGCGCAATACCCCGGAATTGCCCAACCTGCTGCGCAAACTGCGCCAGACCCTGCAGGCGGCGCTGGCCGGCCTGATGCGCGAGCAGGGCGTGCAGACCCAGCTCGGCTACATGGCCAAGGTCTTTGCCCGGCTTGAGCAGTTGTGCGAAGACGCGCCGCTCGGTGCGCTCTGGCGGATCGCCTCGGCACTGGTCGAAACCATGCTCAACGGCAACTTCACCAACAGCCCGGCGCTGCGCAGCCTGTTGAAGGATGCCGACAAGGAACTCAAGCGTCTGGCCGAGCAGGGCGTCACCGGCATCAATCAGCCCGCCCCCGAAGAGCTGTTGAAAAGCCTGCTGTTCTATATCGCCAAGTCCGACAGCCTGGCGCCGAAGATGCTCGACCTCAAGGACCAGTACGCGCTGGCCGACGCCTTGCCCGGCAACGACGTGGTCAACGAAGAGCGCGCCCGCATGGCCGGTCCGGACCGTGACGCCATGCGTTCGGTGATCGTGGCCTTGTGCGAAGGGCTGGTCAGGGTCAAGGAACGGCTCGACGTGTTCGTGCGCGGCGACCGTCAGCATGTCAGCGAGCTCAACGCGTTGCTGCCGCCGTTGCGGCAGATTGCCGATACTCTCGCGGTGCTGGGTTTCGGCCAGCCGCGCAAGGTGATCATCGACCAGCTTTCCGTCGTCATCGGTCTGGCGCAGGGGCAGCGCGAGCCCAGCGACGCGGCGCTGATGGATGTCGCGGGTGCCTTGCTCTACGTCGAATCGACCCTTGCCGGCATGGCGGGCAGTCACGAGCAGGTCAGCCGCGAGGAAAGCCGCCTGCCGACCACCGACCTGACGCAGATTCATCAACTGGTGATTCGCGAAGCCCGCACGGTGTTGCAGCAGGCCAAGGACGTGATCCTCGATTACATCGACGGCGCGTGGGACCGACAGCGCCTCGATCCGCTGTGCGCGCTGATCGTGCAGGTTCGTGGCGCGCTGGCGATGATCCCGCTGGCCCGTGCTGCCAGCCTGCTGGCCGCCTGCAACGAATACATTCAGGAACACCTGCTGGTCGATGAAACCCGTCCCACCTGGGTTCAGCTCGATTGCCTGGCCGACACCATCACCGGCATCGAGTATTACCTGGAGCGCATGCTCGAAGACCATCAGGCGCCGGGCGACCAGGTGCTCGACATGGCCCAGCAGAGTCTGGCACGACTGGGCTATACGCCCGCTGCGGACACCCTCGACGTGCCATTGCTCGAAGAGGTCATCACTCAGGACGAGTTGCTGGAACTGGATGACCGCAAGGCGCTGGTCAGCCCCACGCAAACCATTGCTCAGGTCCTCGCCAGCCCGGTCTCGGCCGTCAACCCGCCCGCCCGCAACGTCCCCGCCAGCCTGTTGCCGCCCTCGGCCGGGGAAGAGGCGGTGGACGACGAGTTGCGCGATGTGTTTCTCGAAGAGGCCGACGAGGTGCTCGACGCGCTGCGCGAGTACCTGCCGCGCTGGTTCACCTCGCTCGGCAGCGACGGCCATTGGGACAGCACGGCGCTGACCGAAGTGCGTCGTGCGTTTCATACCCTCAAGGGCAGCGGCCGGATGGTGCGTGCGCTGATTCTCAGCGAACTGGCCTGGGCGGTGGAAAACCTGCTCAACCGGGTGCTGGAAGGCGACGTGTTGCCGGGCCTCGAAGTGCAGCAACTGATGACCGAAGTGCAGGCGCTGCTGCCGTCGGTCATCCGCGACTTTGCCGAAGGTGCACAGTGTCAGCGCGATGATGTCGACCTGCTGGCGGCCCGCGCCCATGCGTTGGCCAACGGGCTGGAGCCACCGATGCTGCCAGCCGCGGATGATCATGCGCCAGGCCAGCCTGTTGCCGACGAACCGCTCGATCCACAGTTGCTGGAGATTTTTCGTCAGGAAGCGCTCGGCCATCTGAATACCCTCGGTCGCTTCCTCGACAACGCCGAACAATCAGCGTCGCCGGCGATCAGCGACGCCGTGCTGCGTGCGCTGCATACGCTCAAGGGCAGCGCGCACATGGCCGGAGTGCTGCCGATTGCCGAACTGGCCAGCCCGCTCGATCAGCTGGTGCGTGAATACAAGGCCAACCTAATCGATATCGGCTCACCGGAACTTGCCCTGCTGCGCAGCGCCGAACCCTTGCTGCACAAGGGCCTCGAACAACTGGACAGCACGCCGCTGGCCGATATCCCGGGGGCCGCGCCGCTGATCGAGGCTGCCCTGGCGATGCTCAACGACCGCCTCACCGTGGTGCTGCGCGAGTCGGACAGCGGCCTGCGGATCAAGCGCAACCCCACGCTGCTCGCCGGTTTTCTGGCCGAGGGCATGGACATCGTGCTGGATGCGGAGAACCTGCTGCAGCGCTGGCGGCAGCACCCCGGCGAGCGCCAGGAACTGAGCGCGCTGCTCGACGAACTGACCACCCTCGGTCATGGCGCGCACCTGGCCGACCTGCCGCAGGTCGATGAGCTGTGCGAAGCCTTGCTCGACCTCTACGGTGCGGTCGAGGAAAGCAGTCTGGCGGTCAGCGAGCGGTTTTTCGATGTGGCAGAAAATGCTCACGAAGCGCTGATCAACATGCTCGATCAGGTGGCGGCCGGCCAGGATGTCGAGCCGCGTCCCGAATGCGTGCGCGCCTTGAACCAGTTGCTGGATCAGGCGCTTGACCCGTCGGCGACCGGGCTGGTCAAGAGCGACGGCCATCGTACCTTGAGCGTTACCGAGCTCAACGCCGCCACCGAGCAACTGGCCAGCGAGGCCGGACACACTGAAGTTGCCGGGCCGGACGACGAAATCGTCGAGATATTTCTGGAAGAGGCCGTCGATATCCTCGACAGCGCCGGTCAGGCGTTGCAGCGCTGGCTGGCCGATCCGGAAAACCCTGCGCCGCTGGCCTCCCTGCAACGCGACCTGCACACCCTCAAGGGCGGTGCGCGGATGGCTGAGGTGGCCGAAGTGGGCGATCTGGCCCACGAACTGGAAAACCTCTACGAAGGCTTGATCGACCGGCGCTTCAACCATTCGCCGACGCTGGCTGCGCTGCTGAACGAGAGCCACGACCATCTGGCGATTCTGCTCGAGCAATTGTATCGGCAGGAAGCGCTCAGCGACCCTTCGGCTTTGATCGAAGCGCTGCGCAGTTGCCGCACGCTCGAGAGCGCCGGACCCGAGGTGCAAGCCTCGCCTGCCGCCCATGAAGATCTTCCCGAGCATGACGCCGAGCTGCGTGAAGTCTTCCTCGAGGAAGGTTTCGACATCATGGAAAGCTCCGGTGCGGCGTTGGCCCGCTGGCAGGCTGATCCGCACAACATGCTGGAAGTCGAAAACCTGCTGCGCGACCTGCACACCCTCAAGGGCGGCGCGCGGATGGTGGAAATTGCTCCGATAGGCGACCTCGCCCACGAGCTGGAGACGCTTTACGAGGGGCTTTCCGCCGGGAGCCTGCAGCCTGCGCCGTTGATGATCGGCCTGTTGCAGAGCGGCCAGGATGTGCTGGCCGACATGCTCGATGCCGTGCGCAATGAAAAACCGCTGCCTGACGCCTCCTTGCTGATCGAGAGCATTCGCAGGCTGGCCACCGATGAGCCGTCGGGCGCACAGCTGGCTGCGCAGGACCCGGAAGTCCATCCGGAGTCCGTCTTAGCCGTGGCCCCGGTCGCCGAGGGCGAGGTCGAGCGCAGTGGCCCGGAAATGGTCAAGGTGCCTGCCGAGCAACTGGAAGACCTGGTCAACCTGGCCGGCGAAACCTCGATCTTCCGTGGACGCATCGAACAGCAAATTATTGACTCGCAGATCGCCCTGGTAGAGATGGAAACCACCATCGAGCGGATGCGCGATCAATTGCGTCGTCTGGACATGGAAACCCAGGGGCGCATTCTCAGCCGTGAGCAGGTCCAGGCCGAGCGGTTGGGCTATGAAGAGTTCGACCCGCTGGAAATGGACCGTCATTCGCAGTTGCAGCAGTTGTCACGCGCCCTGTTCGAATCGGCGTCCGACCTGATGGACCTCAAGGAAACCCTCGGTGCGCGCGCCCGCGACGCGGAAACGCTGCTGTCGCAACAGGCCAGGGTCAACACTCAGCTTCAGGAAGGCCTGATGCGTACGCGCATGGTGCCGTTCGAGCGACTGGTGCCGCGCCTGCGTCGCGTGGTGCGCCAGGTGGCCTCGGAACTGCACAAGAAGGTCCATTTCGAAGTGGGCAACGCCGACGGTGAAATGGACCGCAACGTGCTGGAACGAATGGTCGCGCCACTCGAGCACATGCTGCGCAACGCCGTTGATCACGGGCTTGAAAGCACCGAAAAACGTATCGCCGCCGGTAAGCCGGAACAAGGCCATATCAGTCTGGAACTGATGTACGAAGGCGGCGATATGGTCATCGAACTGAGCGATGACGGTTCCGGTGTCGACCTCGCTGCGGTACGCCGCAAGGCCATCAAGCGCGGCATGATCCATCCGGATGCCGATCTGTCCGACCATGAAGTGTTGCCGTTCATTCTGCAGGCGGGGTTTTCCACCAGCGAGATCATCACCCAGATTTCCGGCCGCGGTGTGGGCATGGATGTGGTGCACGCCGAGGTCAAGCAACTGGGCGGTTCGATGGTCATTGACTCGGTGCCGGGCAAGGGCACGCGCTTCCGTATTCGCCTGCCGATTTCGGTGTCGGTCAACCGGGCGTTGATGGTGACGTGCGGCGAAGAACAGTATGCGGTGCCGCTCAATACCGTCGATGGCATCGTGCGCGTCATGGCCAATGAGCTGGACGGCTATTACCAGACCAGCCCGCCGCGCTATCAATATGGCGGGCGCAGTTACGAGTTGCGCTATCTGGGCGAGTTGCTGGGCAGCAGTCCGCCCAGGCTGGCCGGGCAATTGCAGCCGCTGCCGGTGTTGCTGGTGCATCTGCAGGATCAGTGGGTGGCGGTGCAGGTCGATGCGCTGGCAGGCTCGCGCGAGATCGTGGTCAAGAGTCTTGGCCCGCAGTTCTCCAGGGTGCAGGGCATTTCCGGTGCGACCATTCTGGGTGACGGCCAAGTGGTGCTGATTCTTGATCTGATGGCGCAGATTCGTAACTTGCAGGGCTTGCCTTTCCGAGGGCTTATGGCGCCTGCCTATCACGAAGTCGAGCACGCCAGACCGTTGCTGGTGATGGTGGTGGACGATTCGGTGACGGTGCGCAAAGTTACCAGCCGTCTGCTGGAACGCCACGGTATGCACGTGCTGACCGCCAAGGACGGTGTCGATGCCATGACCCTGTTGCAGGAGCACACCCCCGACATCATGCTGCTCGATATCGAAATGCCGCGCATGGACGGCTTTGAAGTGGCCAGTCAGATCCGCCAGGACGAACAGCTCAAGGACCTGCCTATCATCATGATCACCTCCCGCTCGGGCCAGAAGCATCGCGATCGGGCGATGGCGGTAGGCGTCAACGAGTACCTGAGCAAGCCGTATCAGGAAACCGTGTTGCTGGAGAGCATCGCTTACTGGAGTCAGGCGCATGTCTGAAGGCACGTTCCAGACCAGCCGTCTGACCAGCCTGACCGGCTTGCTGGTGCCGTTGAGTGACCGGCATCTGCTGCTGCCCAACGTCGCGGTCGCAGAGTTGATCGATTACCAGGATTGCAGCGCAGAGCCGGGCGCCCCCGAGTGGTATCTGGGGCCGATCATCTGGCGCGAACTGACCTTGCCGCTGCTCAGCTTCGAAGCCGCCTGCGGAGGCCGCACCCGTGTCGGCGGCCGAGCCCGGATCGTGGTGCTCAACGCACTGGGCGGACGCAACGACGTCAGGTTCATCGCCCTGCTGACCCAGGGCATCCCGCGCTCGTGCAAGGTCGACAGCCAGTTGAGCTACGTCGACGTCCCGCTGGCCGAACTGGAACTGGCCGCCGTACAGATCGGCGAAACCATAGCCCGTATTCCCGACCTCGAAGGGCTGGAGCAATGGCTGGTGGATGCAGGGCTGTCATAGTTAAAGAGGACGCGGAGCGTCCAGAACTGCATGCGACGCGGAGCGCCGCACGATAGTTACAGGATTATCGTTCCTCACGCTCCAGCGTGGGAATGCCTTTCGTGACGCTCTGCGTCACAGATCTGCGTCGCACCGCACGCTCAAGGCAGGACGCGGAGCGTCCAGAACTGCATGCGACGCGGAGCGCCGCACGATAGTTACAGGATTATCGTTCCTCACGCTCCAGCGTGGGAATGCCGTGCGTGACGCTCCGCGTCACAAATCTGCGCCGCACCGCACACTCAAGACAGGACGCGGAGCGTCCAGAACGGCATGCGACGCGGAGCGCCGCACGATAGTTACAGGAGAGCGTCCAGAACGGCATGCCTACGCTGGAGCATGGCCACGATAGGGGTCAAACGCCTCACGACGAACAGCTGATTTCCAGGTGCTTGCCCCAGTCCGGCGGGCGTTGGGCGTAGCCTTGCATGCCGGATTGTTCGGTGAAGGGGTTGCAGAGCACCTGATGCAGGCGGCGGACTTCTGCGTAGTCGCCTTTTTCCGCTGCGGCGATGGCGTTCTGCGCCAGGTAGTTGCGCAGGATGTACAGCGGATTGACCGCATGCATGCGGTTCTGACGCTCCTGCTCGGTGCCGTTGTCCTCAAGGGCAATACGCGCCTGATACGCTTGCGCCCAGCCATCGAAGCCCTTGATATCGACAAAGTCGTCACGCAGCGTGCGCAACGCCTCGGCGGCTGGCTGGTCACCCAGGCGACGGAAGAACAGGGTGTAATCCACGCCACTGTTCTGCATCAATTTCAGCAATTGGCTGACCAGTTGTTCGTCCTGCTCATTCGCGACGGTCAGGCCCAGTCGACGGCGCATCAGGTCCAGGTAGTGCGCCTGATACAGCGGCAGGAACAAACCGATCGCCTCGCGCAACGCTTCCACGCTGATGAAAGGGGTCAGCGCCTGTGCCAGTGCGCTGAGGTTCCATTGCGCGATAGGCACCTGATTGCTGAAGGAGTAGCGGCCTTCATGGTCGGAGTGGTTGCAGATGAAGTGCTCATCGAAATCATCCAGAAACGCGAACGGTCCGAAGTCGAAGGTAATGCCCAGAATCGACATGTTGTCGGTGTTCATCACACCATGGCAGAAGCCGTAGGCCTGCCACTTGGCAATCAGCTCTGCGTTGCGCTCGACGATTTCCCGGAACATCGCCAGATACGGCTCCGGCTGCTCCTGACAGTGCGGGTAATGCATCGTCAGCACATGCTCGGCGAGGGTCTTCAACTGCTCTGGCTGCTTGGTGTAGAAGAAGTATTCCAGGCTGCCGAAGCGCACATGACTCTGCGCCAGACGCAGCACCATGGCTGCATGCTCCTGGGTTTCGCGCCATACCGGCGTGCTGGAGCTGACCACACACCCCGCGCGGCTGCTGGGGATGCCCAGTGCGTGCAGGGCTTCGGAGGCCAGAAACTCGCGGATCGACGAGCGCAGTACGGCGCGCCCGTCCCCCATGCGTGAATACGGCGTGCGGCCGGCGCCCTTGAGGTGCAGGTCCCAGTGCTCACCTGCATCGTTGTAGACCTCGCCGAGCAGCAGCCCGCGACCGTCGCCCAGGCGTGGGTTGTAGGAGCCAAACTGATGCCCGGAATACACCATCGCCCGAGGTTCTGCCTCCGACCACAGCTTGTGGCCGCTGAAGATTTCCGCGAACAGCGGCAGATCGGCCTGCTCAGGCGCCAGGTCCAGCAGCGCCAGCGCTGACTGGCTGGCTACTACCAGCTGCGGCGCATCGATGGGCTCAGGCAGCACGGAAGTGGAGAACGCATCGCCCAGACGGGCAAAGCGGTTGTCGAAAATGAGTTCGTCGAGTGCTTTCAAAGCGTATCGCCTCCAGAGGGGAATTTCAGGCTTTCAACGAAGCGGCGGCCTGCCTGGCTCGTCGGGCGTGTTGCAACGGTCAGAACCCGTAGACCGGGTGCCTGGGTGGTAGTTCTGGTGATCGGGCTGCGCCCGGACTACCGGTTCCGGCTTCGCTCGAAGGCGGCCAGGATCGTTCGTTCCGATTGCACCAGATAATCCTCGAGCATGCGCGTTGCCTCATCGGTCTTGCCCGCGTCCAGGCGCCCGAGTACCGCAGCATTCATGTCCAGATAGGGCGAATGCAGCAGTTCCGGATTGTTGAGCAAGCCGAAGGCCAGTCGCAACTCTGCCGATATCTGCGCATAAAACGCCACCAGTCGCGGGCTGTCGGACAGCTCGACGATGGCCTTGTGAAACATCATGTTGGCGGTACCCACGGCAATCCAGTCCTTCGCTTCACGCGCCTGCACGCCTGCCTCGACCGCATTGCGCATGTGCAGCACACCGGGATGCTGTGGGTAAGCCTGGGCAATCGCCCCGCACTCGATGAAGCGCCGAATTCGGTAGATATCGATGATCGACGCCATATCAGGCTTGGCCACGGTGACCCCGCGATTGGGCTCGTGGGTCAGCAGTCCTTCGCGGGTCAGTACTCTGAAGGCTTCTCTCAGGGTATTACGGGAAATATCCAGACTCTCGGCCAGAGCGGCTTCCGAGAGGCGCTGACCAGGCACCAGCTCGCCCTCGACCAGCATTCTGCGAAGCTCAGTGGTGATCGATTCTCCGAGGGTGCGAGGGAGGGCAGAAGCAGCGTCGTTCATAAAGGGTCCAGAGAAAGAAAAGCCAGGTCGATATTCCACGACAGCTGATTGGCTGGCAAGGACGAAGGTCAACAGATGCTTCATCAGGTAGCACACCTGAGTCCCTGCGTAACAACATGGTGCACATGGTTGATCCACACCATCTACATTGTTCAACAATATTATCTTTGTGTATCTACAACTTGGCGCGCTTGAATGACCTTTGGCATGGTCGTTGCTCAAGCAGATTACCTCTCATCTCAGGAATGCCGCCGTGACACAGACTGCCAATGAGTTCACCAAGGCGCGCCGCGCCTCATTGATCGCCGCGATCTTCATGATGGCGACCTCTGCCATCGGCCCTGGCTTTCTGACCCAGACAGCCACGTTCACCGCGACGCTGGGGGCGGCGTTTGCCTTCGGCATCCTGGCTTCGATCCTGATCGACTTCGTGGTACAGCTGAATGTCTGGCGCATCGTCACGCTGACCAGAATGCGCGCGGCCGACCTGGCCAACGCAGCGATCCCCGGCAGCGGTTATCTGCTCGCGGTATTGGTCATCTTCGGCGGCCTGGTATTCAGTCTGGGCAACATCGCCGGTGCGGGCCTGGGCTTGAACGCGTTGACCGGGCTTGATCCCAAATGGGGTGGCGCCTTGAGCGCGTTGATCGCCATCGCGATCTTTTCGTCGCACCGCGCCGGCATCGCCATGGACCGCATCATGATGGTGCTGGGCACCCTGAAGGTCTGCCTGATTCTGTTCGCCGCCTTTGCCTCGCATCCGCCGCTGGGTGAAGCGCTGCGCCAGACCGTCCTGCCGGACATGGTCGATTTCGCGGCCATCACCACCATTGTCGGCGGCACGGTCGGCGGCTATATCACTTACGCCGGTGCTCACCGCTTGCTGGATCGCGGTACCGTCGGGGTCGAGAACATCGATGTAGTGTCCAAGGCGGCGCTCACCGGTATTCTGGTCACCGGGGTTGTTCGTTACATACTCTTTCTGGCGATCCTCGGCGTGGTCGCCAGCGGCGTCGTCATCGACGTGTCCGGTAAGGGCGCAAACCCTGCGGCCCAGGCGTTCACCGCTGCCGCTGGCAACTTCGGCCTGATCATGTTCGGCCTGGTGCTCTGGGCGGCCGGTATCAGCAGCGTGATCGGCGCGTCTTACACGTCGATGTCGTTCATCACGGTGTTTTCCAAGCGCATCACCGAGCGAGCTCGTAACCTCGCCACGGTCGGCTTTATCCTGATCACCGTGGTCGTATACGTCATGTGGGGCAAACCACCGGCCGCGCTGCTGGTCTTTGCCGGGGGCTTCAACGGTTTGATCCTGCCACTGGGCCTGAGCATTTTTATGTACGTCGGCTGGCGCCGGTCCGACATGATGGACGGCTACCACTACCCGCGCTGGCTGCTGGTACTGGGCGTGCTGACCTGTCTGCTGTCGTGGTACATGGCTTTCAAATCAGTCGGTCCTATCTTTGCCTTCATCAATGCAGCCTGATTTCGGAGAATAAAAATGCCTGCAATAGACCTCAACAGTGATCTCGGTGAAAGCTTCGGCGCCTGGAGCATGGGCGATGACGAGGCGATTCTCGATGTGGTCAGCAGCGCCAACGTGGCCTGCGGCTTCCATGCCGGTGACCCGGCCGGGATCCTGCGCACCCTCGAGGCCGCTGCGGCCCGGGGCGTTGCCATCGGCGCGCATGTGGCCTACCCGGACCTGGTAGGGTTTGGCCGCCGCAACATGGACGTCCCGTCCGACCAGCTGACCGCCGATGTCATTTATCAGATCGGTGCGCTTCAGGGCCTGGCCCGCAGCGCCGGGACGAGCGTGAGCTACGTCAAACCCCACGGCGCGCTGTACAACACCATTGCTGGTGATCAGCGTCAGGCCGCGGCGGTCATTCAGGCGCTGCTGCGCATTGATCCCGAGTTGAAGCTGGTGTGCCTGGCTAATTCCCCGCTGCTCGACTGGGCACGCGAAGCCGGGCTTTCCTGCGTCGCCGAAGCGTTCGCCGACCGCGCCTATACCGCTCAAGGCACGCTGGTCTCGCGCTCGCGGCCCGGTGCGGTGCTGCACGACGCCGAACTGATCGCCGAGCGCATGCTGCGCCTGGTGCGCGAAGGCGTCATCGAGGCTGAAGATGGCCGCGAAATCAGCCTGCAGGCCGATTCGATCTGCGTGCATGGCGACAGCCCGGGCGCGGTGAACATCGCCCGCATCCTGAAAAACCGTTTGCACGATGCAGGCGTCACTGTCCGCGCATTCAATCGAGGCTGATCATGAACTCACTGCAACTCGCCCGCGAGGCAGCCAGCGCCGCCCGTACCCGTTATCGCCAGGGATTCGTCGCGCCGACCGCTGGCGAGGCGCCTGGTCTGACCCAGTGCAACATGATCACCCTGCCACGTGAATGGGCGTATGACTTTCTGCTGTTCGCACAGCGCAACCCGCAAGCCTGCCCGGTGCTGGATGTGACCGAGGCCGGCAGCCACACCACCCTGTTGGCCGAGCAGGCTGATCTGCGCACCGACCTGCCGCTGTACCGGGTCTGGCGCGACGGGCAACTGGCCGAAGAACTGAGTGATGTGAGCCACATCTGGGCGCAGCACACCGATCTGGTCAGCTTTCTGATCGGCTGCAGCTTCACCTTCGAAACCGACCTGATGCACGCCGGCATCGACGTGCGCCACATCAGCGAAGGCTGCAATGTGCCGATGTACCGCAGCAACCGCGTTTGCCGCCCGGCCGGGCGCCTGCAGGGCAACATGGTGGTGTCGATGCGCCCGATCGCGGCGGACCGGGTTGCCGAAGCGGCGCGGATCACCGGGCGCTATCCCGGTGTGCACGGCGCGCCAGTACACGTCGGCGAGCCTGGACTGCTCGGCATCAACGACCTGGCGAGCCCTGATTTTGGTGATGCGGTGACGATCAGGCCCGGCGAGATTCCGGTGTTCTGGGCCTGCGGCGTGACCCCGCAGGCGGTGGTCATGGCGTCCCGTGTGCCGTTTGCGATTTCCCACGCGCCGGGCCACATGTTCATTACCGATATCCCGGACAGCTATTACCACGTATAGGAGAGGCTCATGCGTTTCTACCCGGCCAACCTGGATGCACTCCTGGTTGAACTGTCGAATCTGGACGAGACCCTGGCCCTGTTCGAATCGTTACAGCAGATGCCCATCGCTGGCGTGGAGGAAATCGTCCCGGCCGCCCGAACGTTGCTGGTGCATTTTCGTCCGTCAGCCATCGGTTTCGAAGCACTGGCCACACAGATCGCCTCGCGCGACATTCGTGGCAAGGCGCGCGAGGCGGGCAAGCTGATCGAAATACCGGTACATTACAACGGCGAAGACCTGGCCGATGTCGCCCGCGAGCTGGACATCAGCGTCGAGGAGGTCATCAAGCGCCACACCGGCAGCGACTACAACGTTGCGTTCTGCGGCTTTGCGCCCGGATTTGCCTACCTCAGCGGCGGCGCCGGGTTCGTGGTGCCACGGCGCAGCACGCCGCGCACGCGTATTCCGGCTGGCGCAGTGGCACTGGCCGGTGGTTTCAGTGGCATTTATCCACAGGCCAGCCCCGGCGGCTGGCAGATCATCGGGGTGACCACCTCAACCATGTGGGACCTGGGCCGCGACGAGCCCGCCTTGCTCCAGCCCGGCTACCGCGTGCGTTTCCAGGATGCCGGTCCGCTCCCGGAGACCGGTGTGCAGGTTGCCGCACCTGTCCGGCCGCAGGCGACGACGGTCAGCGAAGACTATCTGCAGATCGAGACGCCAGGTCTGCAGACCCTGTTTCAGGACCTGGGGCGTCCCGGTCGCGCGGGGCAGGGTGTTTCCGCATCGGGCGCGCTGGATCGCGGCGCCTTGCGCGCTGCCAACCGCGCGGTGGGTAACGATCCGGCGACGGCGTGCCTGGAAATTCTCATGGGCGGCCTGACCTTTACCTGTCAGGGGCAGACCGTTGTGGCGATTACCGGGGCTCAGGTCAGCGTCGAGGTGCTGACCGCCGAAGGGCAAAAATTGCGGCCGCTGCTTTATGCGCCTTTTCCTCTACAGAACGGCGATCAGGTCAGCATCGGTTCCCCGACTGCCGGCCTGCGCAATTATCTGGCGGTTCGTGGCGGTTTCATTCATGAGCCGGTGCTCGGCAGCCTGTCCACCGACACGCTGGCCCAGGTCGGGCCCGCCGCGTTGGCAGCGGGTGACCGGCTGGGCTTCACGCGCAGAACCGGCGGCCTTTCAGTATCGACTGCCGAACAACCGGCCTTCGAGATGCCGCGTAGCGATGAGGTCATCACCCTGGATGTGGTCATGGGGCCGCGCAGTGACTGGTTCAGCGCCGAAGCACAGCAACTGCTGGCGCAACAGACCTGGCTGGTCACGCCGCAATCCAACCGTATCGGTATTCGCCTGGCGGGCGAGCAATCGCTGCAACGTGCCGTCGATGGCGAGTTGCCCAGCGAGGGCACCACGGTCGGCGCCATTCAGGTGCCGCCCAGTGGCCAGCCGGTGCTGTTTCTGGCCGATCACCCGTTGACCGGTGGTTATCCGGTCATCGGCGCAGTCGCCACCTACCACCTGGACAAGGCCGGGCAGATTCCGGTCAATGCCCGCATTCGCTTCAACCCGCTGAGCGCCTTCGAGCCAGTGCGCCCCGCCACTTCAGACGAGACCAAGAACAGATGAAAAAGGTTCTGATAGCCAATCGTGGCGAAATTGCCGTTCGTATTGCCCGTGCCTGCCGTGACTACGGAGTCGCCTCGGTGGCGGTGTACGCCGATGCCGATATCGACGCGCTGCACGTGCGTCAGGCCGATGAAGCCTACGGGCTGCAGGGCGAGCGCCCGACCGACACTTACCTGAACATCGAAAAGCTGCTGGCGGTTGCCGCGCGTGCCGGTGCCGACGCGGTTCACCCGGGCTACGGCTTCCTCTCGGAGCGCGCCGAATTCGCCCGCGCGGTGATCGACGCCGGTCTGATCTGGATCGGCCCCGATCCTGCGACCATCGACGCGCTGGGCGACAAGGTCCAGGCCCGACGTATCGCCCTGAAAGTCGGCGCACCCCTGGTGGCCGGTACGGAAGACCCGGTAAACGATGCCTCTGAGGTGGTCACATTTGCCGAGCAGCACGGCCTGCCGATTGCCATCAAGGCTGCCTTTGGCGGCGGTGGGCGCGGCCTGAAAGTCGCCTGGAAGCTCGATGAAGTCAGCGAGCTGTACGAATCTGCAGTGCGTGAGGCGGTGACCGCGTTCGGTCGTGGCGAGTGCTTCGTCGAGCGCTTCCTGGATCGCCCACGGCACATCGAAGCGCAGATCATCGCCGACCGTCATGGCCGGGTGGTTGTGGTCGGCACCCGTGACTGCTCGTTGCAGCGTCGCAACCAGAAGCTGATCGAAGAAGCGCCAGCGCCTTATCTGAATGACGAACTGCGCCAGCGCATTCACGAGTCGGCCCGCGCGGTCTGCGCCGAAGCGGGCTATGTCGGTGCCGGTACGGTGGAGTTCCTGCTCAGCGGCGATGGCACCCTGTCGTTCCTGGAGGTCAACACGCGCTTGCAGGTCGAACACCCGGTGACGGAAGAAACCAGCGGTGTGGACCTGGTCATCGAACAACTTCGCGTCGCCGACGGCCTGCCGCTGTCGTTCGATGGCACGCCTGTGCCGCGCGGTCACAGCTTTGAATTCCGCATCAATGCCGAAGACGCGGGCAACGGCTTTCTGCCGACGCCGGGGTCTATCACTTTATTTCAGCCGCCGTCCGGTCCGGGCGTGCGTCTGGACACCGGCGTGGCAGAAGGCTCACGGGTTTCACCAAACTTCGACTCGATGATCGCCAAGCTGATCGTCACCGGCGCCACCCGCGAACAGGCCATCAGCCGCGCCCGCCGTGCGCTGGCCGAGTTCAAGGTGGAAGGCGTGGCCACCGTGCTGCCGTTCCACCGGGCGGTCATGGACCATGCCGACTTCACCGCGGCCAATACCTTCGCCGTCCACACCCGCTGGATCGAAACCGACTTCGCCGAGCACGTCACCATCGCCCCGCGCAACGCAGAGCCGGTCGATCCCGGCGTGTTGCGCACCTTCGTTGAAATCGACGGCAAACGCCATGAACTGGGCCTGCCTGCTGCGCTGCTGGCCGGCATGAGCCTGAACGCTGCCGCCCCGGCTGACGCCAGCCAGCCAGTCGCCGATGCCCCGGACCCGCACGCCGTGCTGACGCCGGTAGCGGGCAACCTGCATGCCTGGGCGGTTGAAGACGGTGCGACGGTAGAAAAGGGTCAGGTGATCGCGATCATGGAGGCGATGAAGATGGAAACATCGATACTGGCACCGTGTGCCGGAACCGTGCAGATCAGCAAGGAGCCTGGGGGGTATCTGGAGGCGAAGGTGGTGATTGGGCGGGTTGAGGCCGCTACGTAATCAGGTTGTTAATTGCTCCGCGCAACCGGGTGTTGCAGCTCGGTTGGGCAGCATGGATAGCATCGCAGCGCGCAGTGCCAAGCTTCATGGTCGGCAGCAATCGCCAGCGCACCATCCACGGATCAGCACAACAGCATCAGCCCTTGCGCCGTATTCTTACCTCTCGTCCCCGCATGATTGGATGTTGGCGACGTTTCTCTCCGGAATTGCGGAGTTCGAACGTGATCTGATCCGCGAGCGAGTAAAATCAGGTCTCGCGGCTGCTCGTGCTCGAGGACGTAAGCTAGGGCGCCAAGTGGGAGTACGTCCAAAATCCGAAAAGCTTTATCCAAAAGTCATGGAAGCAATTGAAGCAGGCCGCAGCTACAGGTGGATCGCCCGAGATCTTGGTATCAGCAAAAACACCGTCACTGAAATTGTGCGTAGGCATCGCGAAACGGCTTAGGGTGTCATTTCGCTCCCAGCCACAACCGCCCCTATTTTGTCCGTTTTCTCTCTCCCCCAAGTAGATGAGGACCTGAGGGGGAAAGTGCGCCTGACATTAACGAAACACGTCGTAAAGTCGCGTAGGACCCGTTTTTAGAGGCCGATGACGCTCGAAAAAAGCGTCTCCCCAGTATCAATGCCACCTTAGCATCACGCGGAGGATGCCTTTTTCGACTGATTGGACACTACGTTACCTTTGTATGGAACCGAACCCATCTCAAGGGCCACTCAGGCGGCGCAACATATCTACGACATAGGTGTATGCATACGGGAGTGTAATTTTCAGGTAATCCTGGATGGTCCATTGGACTCCCTGCCAAACCATGTCAGCAACAATTGGGGTAGCGCCAATAGTTGCAATTTCAAGCGATCATATAGCTCAATTAACTTCTTAGGATAGTCATGATCACTCCGTCTCGACACCCAGGCATCTATATCGCCCCTCTCAGTAGCGAACCGACAGCAGCTCACACATTCAAAGAACAGGCAGAGGAAGCGCTTGACCATATCAGCGCCCGTCCCTCTGGCCGTGAGCTGTTACAAGAAATATCCAAGCTTGCCAGTAAAAAAGATAGAAAAGTCACCCTTAAAGAGATTGAAATAAATAACCAATGTTATACCGATGCTGTTCTGAGCAGGAGGCAACTGGAAAAGTACGAACCCGAAGACTTTAACGAGAATCGGCGCATTGCATCACGGCTATCACGAAAGGGGACCTTTACCAAAGGTGAAGGAAGCAATGCGATTATTGGCTGGTCACCAGACAAAGCAAGCATACGCTTAAATCAGAATGGCTCACCGTTACGCCTTGGAATGGATAACGACGACAAAATCACGACCTTGGCTCATGAGCTAGTTCATGTTCGACACGTGTTGAGTGGGAGTTCCTTAGCGGATGACGGAGATCGCTATAATCCACGTACGGGATCTGGCAAGGAGGAGCTTAGGGCCGTTGGATTAGATAAGTACAGCTATTCACTTACAAAAGAACCGTCAGAGAACTCCATCCGAGCTGAACACGGTCTGCCTCTGCGCATGAAGTACAGGCCACATCAATAGGGCAACCTACTGTAAGTTATTTTTTTAGATATGAGTACAGGCGATTATATCTCATTTCGCACAGAAGGAATTAAGACAAACGCCGAATTAGGACGCCCATGATTATCGATTTTTTTTTGCCTCGATTTGACTGGGCGTTCTGCCATCCAGCGTCGGCACATTATCGAGTTTGCGTATAAGCCCATCCAATTTTGCCAGGTCACCTTCAACAATAGCCCGCTCATCGGCCATCAGGGGCACGGCCTCCAGATAATGTCCGATGGAGGCTTTACTTTCCAACGCCTGCGCTCGGGCGCTGGCTTTAGGAACATTAAAATCACAGCCGGCACACGCCATTCGATGGGGGCAACTGCTCCAGAACGGATTTGAACAGTACGAATCGCCCAGATCATAAAAGGTATAGGGATCAGATGAATGGCGCGCGATTACGTCGTGGTCGATAAGCACTGACACCATGTGCGACATTTGATCCGCTTTAACAAATGATGCCGCCAGCTTGGTGGGGCGGATGCGGATGTAATGGAGCGTAGAACTGGGCGAACTGTGCCCAGACCACTGCATCAGCTCCATTAGCGACATACCCTGTGGAACACTGGCCAATGCAGTCACGACCGAGGCGCGCCCCCGATGGCTGGTAATACGACCGCGACTGTCGTCTAGCGGGACACCGGCCTTGGCACATAGCATCGGGATAATCGTACGGTTGATGACGCCCGCTCCCATGCGCTTGCCCCGAAACTGAAACAGGTAACTGACCTTCTCCCCGGTTCGTTCATCCACAAGCGGCGCCCGGTTCACCGGTCTTTCTTGAAGCCAGGCGTCGATTCGCTCTTTAACCACCACCGCCACGGGTTTGACAAAAGCCTTGAACGTCTTGCTGGCCGGAATATCGAGGTAGCACAAGGTCCCTGGTGGAATTGTGGTTCCGTCTTCGTGTACCACCTCATGGGGCTGGGCATGCGCACACCCTATGGACAGTCGCATAATTTCGTTACTCCGTAGCCCGGTGTGTGTCCACACTACAGCCGCCGCCTGCACCATCGCCAAGGGGTAGTGAATTTCCGAGAGCAAATCCTTACGCTGCAGGTTTAGGCTCACCCAGACCAGCTTGAGCCAGCTGGAGTCGTCGACAACGCGTGGATTGATACCCGAGTTGAACGCCACGGTACGAGGTGTGGCCAGGTGATGACGGGGGCTGAACTTTAGACGTCCCCAGCCCCACAATTCAAAGTCGATGAAAAAACGGCGTAAGGCATGCAGAAACGCTCGTTTTGAGTTCGGTGCAATCGGTTGACCAAGCCCTTTCAACTTCGTACCGAGCGCTGACTCCAAAGCCCACTCACCAACGGTCATCCGGTCAATAGCCGCGATGACGGCCGCGCAGGTTGATGTGTTCCAATCGACGGGGGAGCTCACCCACGGCTGCTCGCGCGTCAACCAGATGCCGGTTCTCAACATGAAGCTGTAGTTACTTTCCCGTGTACGGGGACGTAAGGTTGAGGTGTCTCGCCAGCGACGACACCACCTGACGCAGACAGGGTCAATGCCCTCTATACTCTTTTCACGCCAGTCAACATAGCCACGCATGCGTAACGGCTTCTCCAAAATACCCAGCGCAGCTAGGCCATGGGAGACTTTGCCAACTAGCCTGGTCTTTCGAGATACCTACCATAAACGTCAGACAGGCTACAGATAATGAATATAGGTTAAGGTACTTTGATGGGGTTAATGCGCAGAAAGAAGGGCGTTATCTGTTTGAAACTTTTCCGGCAAATCGAGAAAGCTTGGCCTTGAGAACAGAGTGGAATCAGATGACCTATCTTGCCCAGTTCAAGGTCGCCCCAGGCACAACGATAATCGAGGGGCGAGCCTCAGCCCAAGGCGTGGGTCTTTTGGGCGGCCAAATTCAAAAATATATTCTTAATCTTTCGGATCTTTTACAGCCATGAAATCCTTGAATAAATGCATAGAAAAAATCATACATGCCATCAAGTGTATTGACGAAGCTATCAACCTAGACGATCCAAACGTGCTGGCATTCACCACAGTAAGCCAGCTCAAGCATTTCAAACAAAAACTTCAAGTCGTTCCAGACTTGATTGCGCAAAATGATATCCCAGAAAAACAGAACCGCGATCTGGGTATCTCAAGAGTCATCGTCGACCAATGGCCCTATGACTCGAAGCTCGGCGTGGTCATTGTTGAAGCTGAAAAGGCCTTCAAAGGGCTGTAGAGTCCGGCTTGCACACCCTGAATGACCGACAGCAATTATAACGCTGCCGGTCATTCCACGCTCAACCTCAATCCAGCCGCAACTCAGGCGGCTCTGGCGCATCCTTGGTCGCCGGGGTCACTTGGGTATTCACCGGTTGCAGGGTCGTCTGCCCAGCCGGTGCGCCGTGCTTGTCGACCGGCTCTGCGGGCACCAGTTTGTATTCCAGGCCCTGGGTGTTCTTGAGGTAGATCTCCATCTGGCGGAACGAGATGTTGATGTGCTGCTTCTTGAACTCGCGATTGATGAAGCGGTTGATCTCGTCGAGCACCGGGTTGCGGTCGCCCAGGTCGCGTACGTGCATGCGCAGTTCGTGGTCGAGGGTGCTTTCGCCGAAGTTCAGGAAGTAGACGATCGGTTCTGGCTCCTTGAGCACCCGAGGGTTTTCCCGGGCGGCTTGCAGCAGCAGGGAGCGCACCAGGTCCAGGTCCGAACCGTAATCCACGCCCAGCTTGAGGGTTACGCGGGTGACGGTGTCGGTCAGCGACCAGTTGATGAGCTGGCCGGTGATGAAGGTCTTGTTCGGGACGATGATGTCCTTGCGGTCGAAGTCGGTGATGGTCGTGGCGCGGATGCGGATCTTGCTGACCGTCCCCGACAGGGCACCGATGGTGATGGTGTCGCCGATCCGTACCGGACGTTCGAAGAGGATCATGATGCCGGAAATGAAGTTAGCGAAGATTTCCTGCATGCCGAAGCCCAGGCCCACCGACAGTGCCGCGACCAGCCACTGCAATTTGTCCCAGCTCACGCCCAGCGTCGACAGCGTGGTGACGAAGCCGACACCGGCGATGGTGTACGACAGCAGCGTGGTCGTCGCGTAGGCACTGCCCTGCGCGAGGTTCATGCGTGACAGCACCAGCACTTCCAGCAGGCCGGGCAGGTTGCCGGCGAGCACGAAGGTGATGACGATGATCACCCCCGCACCCAGGAAGTCGCTCAGGCTGATCGGCACCATGCTCATGTTGGCACCGGTGCCACTGGTGTATTCGTAGAGAATGATGTTGTCCAGGTAGGCGAACACCGTGATCAGCTCGGCCCACACCAGGTACAGTGCGCCGACGAATCCGGCCAGCAGGGCCAGACGGATCAGGCGCAGCGACTGCTGGTTGACCTGTTCGATGTCCAGCTTGGGTTCTTCGACCGGAATGTCGCTGTCGCCGTTTTCTCTGGCTGCCTGACGCTTGGCCAGCGCACGCTGATAGGCCAGGCGCCGGGCGGCCACGCTCAGGCCGCGGACGAACGTCGCCTCGACCATCAGCCAGATCATCATCAGGTACAGGGTGTCGATCAGACGGTCGCTGAGCTTGAGCGCGGTGTAGTAGTAGCCAAAGCAGACTGCGAGGAAGAGCGCGACGGGCAACGCCGTGAACAAAACGCCGACGGTTTTGCGGAACAGTGAGGCATTGTGATGCGTGGGGCTAGAGATCAGCAGGCGGCCAAGCAGCCAGGTCATCAGGGCGTAACAGGTCAGCACCACGCCGATTCCCAGCACGTCGTCGGCCAGTGCGGCAGGCTGGTGTTCGGCGACGGCCACTACCGCCACCAGGGCCAGGACCACCAGCCCCAGGCGCCGCACCCAGCCACGCAGGAACTCGACCTGCGCCGTTTCCCAACGGAAGTGCAACTGCGCAACGCCAGACGGCGCAAGCACGCGATAGGCGGTGTAGAACACCAGCCAGGCCAGGGCGATCTGCAGCAAGGCCTCGCCCAGATTGGCGTTTTGACCGCGGGCGTCGATCTGCAGCGCGTAACCGCACAGCGCCAGCCCCAGTGCGACGGGCATGGCCAGCAGCACGTTGATCAGCAGCGCCAGAGGCGTCTTCCATTGGCTGTCACGCTTGAAGTGACCGATGTCGGCGTGCAGGCGATTGAGCTTCTGGTACAGCGCCTTGCGCCGCCAGGTCAGTATGCCGATCAACAGCAGCAAGGGCAGGAACAGCAGCGGCCGCTGGGTCAGGCCGTCTGACAGTTCGCTGAGGCTGGACGTCCACGGCAGGGTAGCGACCTGCTTTTTCAGGCGCGGCCAGATATTCTGAAACCATTCCACGTCCAGCGGCTTGTTGCTGGGGATCCAGAACATCTGCTCGTCGAGTGTGGCGCGCAGCCCCTGAGCAGTGCTGGTCAGTTGCTTCTGGTTCAGTTGCAGGGTGATTGATTCGTTGAGCAACGCGCTCAGTTCGCGATTGAGGCGCTCCAGCAAGTCACTGCGGGTGATGGCCAGGTCCAGCAGCGTCCGGCGCAGTTGCGGGGTGACGTTTTCAGGCGGCTGGGTAGCGAGCAGCTTTTCGACGTAAGCGGTCGGCGTGCTCATCTGTTCGCGTTGCTGGTTGATGTCGAACTGATACAGGCGAATGTTGGCGATTTCATCGGCCAGCCCCTTGTCCAGCTCAAGGTGCGGCAATGCCTGTTTCTGTTTGTAGAGAATCTTGGACAGCAGCAGGCTGCCGCTCAGCACGTTGATCTGCTCGCTGAGGGCTTGATCGGTCTGGGTCAGGTTGTCGAGCTGCTGCTTGGTCTTGAGGTTCTGCTGGGTCAGTTCGTTGAGGCGATCGGTGCCGCGCAACAGGTAGTCCGAGAGCTTGAGGTTGGCAGCGCTTTCGGTCGCCAGCAGGCTGCTGCCGCCTGACTTCTGCGCTTCCAGGGACAGGTCGGCAACCGTTTTCTGCGACTGGGCGCGGCGCTTGTCGTTGATCAGGGTCTGCAGGTCCTGAATTTCCTGCTCCTGGCGCGCGACCTTCTCGGTCAGCAAGTCATGCTGGCTGTTGCCCAGGTCCTGCAACTGGCTGTTGCCGGCCAGTTCCTGGCGGCGCAGCAGGTTGAGGGCGTTGATCGAGGCCAGCTCTGCATTGAGCAGGTTGCGCTGGTCGGCGCTCAGGGTCTTGCCGTTGTCCTTGCCATTCTTGAGGATGGCGTTGATCTGCTGGATGCGCGTCTGGTTGGCGCTGATTTCAGTCTGGGCACGCTCCGGCCGTGTTTGCGCGGTAATGGCCAGGCTGTTGGCGTCGTTGAGTTCGCTCTGCAGATCACTCTGCTGGGTGCTGCGCTGACTGAGCAGTTGCTCCAGCTGCGGCACGTCGAGGCCGCCATAGCGCTGGGCCACAGGCACCACTTTGCTTTCTTTCAGGCGGGCCAGTTCACGCTGGTTTTCCGAAGTCTGTTTTGGCGCCTGGGCGAGCTGCTGTTTGAGCGCTTCGAGTTTCTGTTCGCTGTCCTGCTTGCTGTTCAGAAACGCCAGTGTCTGTTCGAGGACCTGTTGCAGTGCCTTTTGCTCGGCATCAGGCAGCTTGCGGTCGGCAATCTTGTCGAGGCTTTGCTGAACAGCGGCGCTGCTGGGCGGGTCGGCGGCGAGCGCCGGGAAAGAAGACAGGCAGAGCGCAAACAGTGCGGCAGCACAAAAGGAACGCAGGGAAAACATAGACACCGGTCGCATGATGATACGTGTGGGTTGGCAGTTTAAAGGAACAGTCCGGGGCCCGGGCGGGTTCCTTCGGGGAATTTGACGCCCACTTTCTGGATCTTGTTCCCGTCCATGACGGCAACCGTCCAAATAGTTCCATTCCATTCAACCTGGTCGCCGACCACCGGTTCGCCACGGTTCTTCTGCACGATGAACTGGCTGAGCGGCATTCCAGGGTCGATGCCGTCGAGTTTCAGGCCATACAGGGCCGCCACTTCACCCAGCCTTGCGTCGCCTTCGAGCACGAAGTCGCCGAAGAAACGCAGGTCCAGCCCACGCTGCGGCGCCTGGCTGAACAATTTGCCCAGCGCTGGAAGGTCGTGTTCGTGGCCGATCACGCACAGCAGATCACCGACTTCCAGGGTTGTACTGCCGGACGGGTGGAGCAGTTGCTGGCCGCGGAACAGTGCCGCGATACGCGTGCCTTCCGGCATCTTCAGCTCACGCAGCGCCGCGCCGATGCACCACTTTTCAGCGCCCAGGCGGTAGACGAACAACTCCCATTCGCTGGTGACGTGTACCTCCAGCGCGGCCCGGGAAATCGGCGCGGGATCAGGCGGAACCGTCACTTTCAGCAGTTTGGCCATCCACGGCAGGCTGGTGCCTTGCAGCAACAGCGAAACCAGCACGATGAAGAACGCCAGGTTGAAGTACAGCTGCGCATTGGGCAGCCCGGCCATCAGCGGGAACACCGCCAGAATGATCGGCACCGCACCGCGCAGGCCGACCCAGGCGATAAAGGCTTTTTCGCGGCCATGGAAGGCCTTGAACGGCAGCAGGCCGACCATCACCGACAGTGGGCGTGCCACCAGAATCATCCACAGCGCCAGACCCAGCGCCGGTATCGCAATCGGCAGCAGATCGTGCGGCGTAACCAGCAGGCCCAGCACCAGAAACATGCCGATCTGCGCCAGCCAGGCCATGCCGTCGAGCATGTGCAGGATGCCATGGCGGCTGCGAATCGGTCGGTTGCCGAGCACCAGACCGCACAGGTAGACCGCGAGAAAACCGCTGCCGTGGATGGCGTTGGTCAGGGCGAAGATCGCCAGGCCACCGGCAATCACCAGAATCGGGTAGAGGCCAGCGGCCAGATTGATGCGGTTGACCAGCTGCAGCAGGATCCAGCCGCCGCCCAGACCGATGAAGCTGCCGATCCCGAATTCCTGGATCAGGTGCCCCAGCAGTCCCCAGTGCAAGCCGGTCTGACCGCTGGCGAGCATGCCGATCAGGGTGACAGTCAGGAACACCGCCATGGGGTCGTTGCTCCCCGACTCGATCTCGAGGCTGGCGGTAACGCGCTCGTTCAAACCTTTGCCGCCCAGCAGGGAGAACACCGCCGCGGCGTCTGTGGAGCCGACGATCGCGCCGATCAACAGGCCCTGGATAACGCTGAGATTGAACAGCCAGGCGGCCACCATGCCGGTCAGTACCGTGGTGATCAGCACGCCCACCGTCGCCAGCGACAAGGCGGGCCACAGCGCGACCCGGAAACTGGCCACCCGAGTTCGCAGCCCGCCGTCGAGCAGGATCACCGCCAGCGCAAGGTTGCCGACCAGGTAGGCGGTCGCGTAGTTGTCGAAGATGATCCCGCCGCCATCGACGCCTGCAACCATGCCTACGGCCAGAATAATGACCAGAATCGGAATGCCCAGGCGCGACGAAAGAGAACTGACCAGGATGCTTGCGGCTACCAGCAACGCGCCGATCAGGAACAGGCTGTTGATGGTGGTGGCGTCCAAGGGCGGTACTCCGTAGAAAACTGAATTGCAACGAGAGGGGCGAAAACTGACCATGCAGTCCGCATGCCAAGCGATTTAACCTGTTGAATTGCTTGGCTGTCAAAGATCAATTCAGGGCGATTGACCCAGAGCGACGCTCCCGGGCTCACGATTGGTTGCAATCCAGCGGCTGACGCATAGCTATATACCGCAGACCAGACCTTCTTGCTCACTACTGTCGGGGCTCCTACCACCAAGAAGGTTTTCATCATGGATGATGAGTTTGCAGCACATTACGACTTCGACGATGCCGACAGGGCTGGCGGTGATGACTCTGACGCAGCGTTCCGGAAACGGGTAGACGAAGACTTTTCGGTCAGCGATTACTTCCGGCTCAACCCGATCAACCTGCAGTCACCTGCCGCCCTGGCTGCGCGGGATGTGGCACAGGAATGCCAGTCGCGGTGGGGCGTCGAGATTGATCCGGACGACACCCTGATCGCCACGCTGTATATCGAAGATCCGAGGCTCTACCCCGCACCTCACCGCGCCAATGTCGTTCACTCGATGACACTGACCCAGGCGCTGCTGCGTAACTGGCAGCAAAAGGGCAATGGCAACTGGTTTGATCATCTCGGGCATTTGCAACCCCACAGTGACGGCGGTTTCGACTGCCAGGTCGTGGACGAGAAGCTGCTCGCTTCCGACTGCGTCGCTTACGAGGCCATCTACCGAAAAACCAGCCCGCAGCGCTATGACGCAACGACACAACTTGGCATCAATGCCGAGGCATTCAAGCAATACATCTGGGATCACAATCTGCAATCAGGGTATATCGCTTATCTGAAGCAGTTCTGGCACGCGCATGGCGAAGACTACAACCTGATGCTAAAGGCCGGGTTGTTCAAGGCAGCCTGGCTGCAAGCCGACGAAAATACCCTCAAGGCCGAGCACAAGGCCATGGTACTTGAGGCGCTTGGCCTGCCCGGCGATCAGGGCTGGAAAACGCTGAGTTTCGACGATTTTGTCGCTGCCCCGATTGCCACCCGTGTGACGATTTCCGAGCTGCTGGTCCACGGTTACAGTGCCGTCGACATCATGGTCATACGCAGCGCCGATTCGCCGACCGTGCTGCTCTATATACCCGGTAATTCGTCACCCATTCATGCCTTCAAGAACGCAGACGAACTCAAGGACTGGGTCGCGCTGATGTGCAGGGACCCCGGCAAGCGCCGTTCTTTGGAGGCGCACTTCAGTGCTGCCGATGACCTGGATGGCTTTTTCTACAGTGGTGTGGCCACTGCCCTGAAAGGCTTTGCCGTCTACCCGAAGCTGCTGGACTCCGCGACGGGGGCATGGAACCCCCGAAAGCTGGTGCAGTTTGGCGAACCTCTGCAGCCTTGGCCGTTCTCGCACTTCAAGACTCGGGTCAGGGCAAAGTCCGAAATCGATGCGCTGCAAAAAATCCGCAGCCATGGCGACTACTGGAAAGAGGAAGCCAGCAGCGGTTTGAGCGAATGCGTGTCCGTTCTGGGTGGCGTTGCCATCGTCTTTCCCGAGCTGATGCCGGTGGTCGCAGGGCTGTCTCTCGCGCTGGTCGGGTTGGGTGTTGACGCCGCCGTGAATGGTCACACGCTGGAGGAGCGTCAGGCTGGGCTCGGGCGGATTGCCTTCGGCGTCTTGAACGCGCTGCCGATTCTCGGCGAGGAGGGTGAGGCGGTCGAGGCCGGAGTTGAAACAGGGCTGGTTGACGAGACGGGTGGCGGCTATGAGGTGCCAGGGTCATCGACTGAGATCGACCCTGTCATCGATATTGAGCCAGCCCCGGTTTTCAGGCCCGAACCCCCGGCACTGCGCTCGCTTGACAAGAAAATGCGCCGTCTGTTGCGCGCGCTTGAAGCGCCTCAGGAACTGCCGGGACTTGCGTCGGGCGAAGTGGCGGGTATCTATCCGCTCGAAGGCAAACGCTACATCGAACTGCATGATCGTGCGTTCCGGGTGGAGTGGGTGCCGCAGGAGAAACAGTACCGAATTCGCTCCGCCGCGGATCCTCGTGTGTGGGGGCCCTATGTGAAGACTGTCGACACCGGCTACTGGGACCTGGACCTCAAGCTGGGGCTGCGCGGCGGGGAAAGTTTCGACGGTACGCAGTTGCCGCCTGCCAGTGAAGCAGAAAGCGTCGTAGTACCGGTGGTGCCCGGCGAGCCGAAAATCGAAGTCCAGCGCTGGGCCCCCAAGTTGCAGGTCGAATTGCCTATGGACGGTATCAGCATCGAGGAGGTACTGAGTCAATCAAGAGGGACCGTCATAGAGAAGTATTTCGTTCAGGTGAGGGGGGAAAAGACGAATGTCTATTACGACCCCGATATTCGTTGCTGGCGAACTGACCCATCTGACAGGGACGGCTTGGTGTGGCTGGATCGCGACGGGGTGTGGAACCGCGGTTCCAAAGACACATTCCAGAAACTTGAGGCAAATCTGCCACAGAGCCAGCGTTTCGAGTTCTATACTTTTCCTCGTGTACCGAGCCTGCCGGCAGACGCCAAACCCATAAGCCGCATCGTTCACCACATCTGGATGGGGGAACGAACGCCGGGTGCAGACCTCCTGGAAAAGATGCTGAGCAACATGCGCACCAGTCCGGATTTGCGCTTTCAACTGCACATAGATATCGATGACCCGGCAGCTGACCAGCAGTTGTTCGATTACTTTTTTGAACAGCCGCAAATGCATATTTCCCGCCTCAAGGAAGAAGCGTTCTATCCAGACTTCCTGAGCGGCGAAAACGGCGAGGCATTCAATTACTTCAGGCACTCGGATAACCGTAATTACGCCGCTGCCTCGGATATTTTGCGCTATCGGCTGATTGACGAGTATGGCGGTATCTATGTCGATTGCGACGACACGATCAACGTCCCTTTCGCAAAATTTCCATTGAAAGCCGGTCCGAATGACGTACTGCTGGGAAGGGAGCTGCAGGCGGAGCATCTGGGTTATAAAGGGCCGGGAAACAGTCACTTCGGCAGTCACCCGAACAATCCTGTTTTAAAACAGATGCTCAAGGAGATAAAGGTACGCTTCGACAGCGAGAAGCAGATCAACGAAGCGTTCTTCAGCACCCGCAGGCCCTACATCGACCGTACCGACGACGCCACGAAAGCCGCATCAAAAGCCAGGATGACGCCTTATATGACACGTATTTCGGACCTGACCGGCCCCAAGCTGATGTCAGATGTTTTGCGAAGGCTGCGACCTGACTGCTTCGATTTGCTGGCGCGCTCCTATCTTCCGCCTGATCAAGTCCTGTCCGTCATATACGAGGCCTATCTGAAGGATACCGTGGACTTCTATTTCCCCTTCAAGGCCACGGCGAAGATTACTCCAGGCTCTGCGAACGAGTGGTAGCGTTCAGTGGACAGTCCAGTGGCTGAGCCCGAACCATCGACAGGCGCGTGACGGCATAGATAGTTAGTGCCATGAACACTGCGATGGGTGATTACGTGCATGACTTCTCTCACACAGGAAGACGTTATGTCACCCCCACCCTCGCAAGCCTCCAAAACCGATCAGCAACTGCTGCGCGAACGTGCGCAGCAGTTTGTTCTCGACTATCCCGATCTGCACGATCTGGCCTATATCGCAGCCAGCAAGATCATTCTTCAACACACCCACAGGATGTTCAATCCTGAAAAGGTGTACTGGCATCGTTTCGGTTCCGCCAGCAGCAGCCCGCGTACCTTCACCGGCTGGCAGCATTCCGGAAAGCCTGTGCAGTCGATGACGTTGATCGAGCTGCTCATGAAGCACTTCAGCGCCCACGACCAGGAAGCCAGCGATGAGCTCTCCCTGTACGGTGGTTTTTATACCGATGGCCCGGACCACGGGTTTTTCGACGAGCGCAATGAGGTGCCCATGCTGCCTCAGGATGTGCTCAACGACATGTGGACGCTTGATTTCAGTTCGTTGTACACCCGCCGAATGGAGCGCTTCTGGAACACCCACAGTGACAACTTTTGCATTCTGGCCAAGGCGCAATATCTGGTTGCCGCCGGCCATTGCCTGCGCAAGGGCCAACTGTCACCCGACGATTTCAAACAGGTCACCCGCATCGTGATTGTCGATCCATTGCAAACGCCTACGCTGAAAGCGTTGCAGGAGCCGCTGCCGTTGCCGCCCGGTGTGTCGGTACATACGCTGGATATCGACGGCATCAAGGCCCACGACCTGCTGCGTATCGTCATTGCCGGTGGGCGGGAGGTGATTTACTGGCCTGATGCCGAACAGCCTTTTATGGCGTTCGACAGCGAGCGCGCCTTGTACCACTGGCTCAAGGAACAGTTCATGGGCGAGCAGGCAGCCAAGGCGATGACAGGCCATTTCCTGCGTGGTGAGGCGTCCCGGACACAAGATGGCGCCAGGTTTGCGCGCGCGGTGAGCGATTTGCTCGCGCACGATTGGCGTGCTGACGTTCGACTCATCAACCAGTCGCAAGCGCCTATTGCAGGGGATCCCTTTGTTTACCTGCGTGACGTTGCCCGGCAGGCAATGAGCGCCGATGCACGCGAGATCCTGACGTCCAATACCGACCTGCTCAAGCAGATATGGATCGGCTATCTGAGCGCATTCCTGCGGGCGTTTGGCGGGCTTGCGCCGCTGAGCTGGCCGGTTGCTTTGACGCTTGTCGGGGCAAGTCTTGCCAATACCGGGTTGAATATTGATCAGGCGGTCAATGGCAAAACCCCTGCGCAACGCAAGGCTGGTGTGCTGGGCGCGATTCTCAACACGCTTTATCTACTCTTCAATCTTCCTCTGCTGATGTCCATACGTGTCGCTCCCCAGCCTTTACAGGTAACGACAACGGACGTCGCATCGATCTCCAGTGAGGCCCTGGAGGGCGGCAGCGTGCTTGCCGACCCGCTGGATAACATGGAAGGCAACCTGCTGCTCGACACCCTCACGCCCTCAGCCGAAGAGGGCAGGTTGCGCGGCGTCTACACGCTGGGTAACGGCGAAACCTGGATCAAGCTGGCGCACTTGCCTTATCGCGTAATGTTCAATGAGCAACAGCAGTGCTGGATGGTCGTCAATCCTGATAACCCGTTTGCGTTCATCGGCAGCAAGCCGGTTCGTCTGAACGCCGAAGGGAAATGGACGCTGATGGCGTCGCCCGGCTTGCAGGGCGGCTCTCCCATGGATGTGCAGATTCCTTCTGGCAGCGCATCTGCCCCGGTTGGCAAACCTTATGCGACAGTAGGTTCCTCGTTCTGGGACCGGTATTTGCAAACTGACATTTTCAATGAGCAGCACTTTGCAGAAACAGCTCTGGCCCGGCAGAAACAGGTCATGTCAATCTGGGACGCGACCCCGGAGGATGTCCTGGAGTCCGATTCTTCGCCCGATGGCAACGAGGTATACAGGGACCCCTGGCAGGGCAAACATCGGGTTTTCAAGCTTGGCGATGACGACTATTACGCCGCCAACATCACGCTGTATACCCAGGATGATGCGCAATTCAACAGGTTCCTGCGTACCGGTGAGAGCCTGGGCCGAAACCAGGTCAGAGCCATCGAACGCCTGGCCGATGACATCCATGTGGTGGGGTACAACAATGATGTCGAGTTGTACCGTGGCGGCAGTGGTGATCGGGGCACCTCGGGTGCCGTGTTCCGCAGCGGGCAGATCAAGGTCGGCGACGTGCTGGTCAATACCGATGTCACCTCGTTCAGCGAAAACCCCTACGTGGTCAGCGCCTTCGCCAGCAGTCGGGCCGGTGCGCCCGCTAGCGCCATGCTTGGGCCGGTCACGTTCGATGACACCTCGGTGGTCTTCGTTTTGCCCAAAGGGCGTTATCTGCGGGCCACGCCCGTTGCGCCATTCTCGGCCTCGCCCGATGAGGCCGAATCGATCTTCTTGCCCGGATGCTACTTTCAGATCGACAGCATCGAAGAAGTGAGCGGTGAGTTTTATCGCATCATGAAAGTCCAGATGCAGGAGGTCGATCGTCCAATCCAGGGGCGGGCGCTTTACGATATGCGCACGGGCGAGCCATTCAGTCGAGAGCAATACGCGCTTAAGCTGGGGACAGATGCCAAGGTACTGGTCGACCGGTTTTTTCCGCAGAATCCAATGACAGACCTGTTCAGCCCGCACTGATCAACAGCCAGCCTGGTTTTGATCAGAACCAGTCATCGCGCATTGCCAGACAGGTGTCATCGCGGTTTTCCAGAATCGTCAGTTCATGATGGCAGCCCGGTACTTCCCACGTCAGGAAATACCGGGCAGCTTGCAGTTTGCCGTGGTAGAAGTCGCTGTCGGCCGAATTACCCTTACCCAGGCCTTCCTCGGCGCGGATTGCCTGTTCCAGCCAGCGCCAGCCGATTACCGTGTGACCGAATGCCTTGAGGTACAGCGCCGAGTTGGCCAGTGTGCTGGTGATCCTGCCTTGCGCCAGATCGCCCAGCAGCCCCAGAGTGACAGCCTGTAAGCGAGCAATCACTTGCTCCAGAGGCTGGCGCAGTTCAACGAGTGACTCGTGAGCCTGCGCGCGCTCGCAGGTGTTGGCGATCAGGCGCAGCAGTTGCTTGAGGCCGGTGCCACCGTTCTGCGCCAGCTTGCGCCCGAGCAGGTCCAGTGACTGAATGCCGTGAGTGCCTTCATGAATCGGATTGAGCCGGTTGTCACGGTAGTACTGCTCAACGGGGTACTCGCGGGTGTAACCATGACCGCCGAGCACCTGAATCGCCAGTTCATTGGCCTTCAGGCAAAACTCCGAAGGCCAGGATTTGACGACGGGGGTCAGCAGGTCCAGCAGCTCATGGGCGTGCTTGCGGACGTCTTCGGTTTCTCCGGTCTGGGTGTCGTCGAACAGCCGTGAGGCATACAGACACAGGTCAAACGCGCCCTCTACGTAAGCCTTCTGGGTCAGCAGCATGCGCCGCACGTCAGCGTGCTGGATGATCGGCACGGGCGTGCTCTCGGGGCTTTTGCTGTCGGGCAGGCGACCCTGAGGTCGATCCCGGGCGTAATCCAGCGAAAACAGATAACCGGAGTAGCCCAACATGACAGCGCCCAGGCCAACGCCGATACGCGCTTCGTTCATCATCTGGAACATGTAGCTCAAACCGTGATGAGGCTTGCCGACCAGATAGCCGACGCACTCGCCGTTATCGCCGAAATTCAGCGCTGTAGAGGTCGTACCTTTCCAGCCCATCTTGTGAAACAGACCTGCCAGCAGCACATCATTGCGTTTGCCGAGGCTGCCGTCGTCGTGGACCAGAAACTTGGGTACGATGAACAGTGAGATGCCTTTGACGCCCCCTGGCGCATCTGGCAGTTTCGCCAGCACCAGGTGCACGATATTTTCCGACAGCGAATGATCGCCCCCGGAAATGAATATCTTGTTGCCGCGCAGCCGATACGTACCGTTATCTGCCGGTTCGGCGCGTGTGCGGATGTCTGACAATGATGAACCCGCATGGGGCTCGGTCAGCGCCATGGTGCCGAAAAAGCGCCCCTCGATCATCGGTTGCAGAAAGCGTTGCTTCTGCTCGTCACTGCCAAAACTTTCGATCAGGTTTGCGGCGCCCATGGTCAGAAACGGATAGGACGTCGTCCCGACGTTGGCGGCCTGGAAGTGGGCAAAGCAGGCCTGCGACAGCAAGGTAGGCAACTGCATGCCACCCACGTCGAAATCACGCGATGCGTTGAGAAAGCCCGCCGCAATAAACGCATCCACCGCAGGCTTGACCTCCGGGATCAGAATCGCCTCGCCCTTTTCATAGCGCGGCTCGTTTTCGTCAGCCTTGCGGTTGTGCGGTGCAAAGTACTTTTCTGCAATGACTCGCGCCGTCCCCAGCGCCGCATCAAAGGTTTCCCGCGAGTGCTCGGCAAAGCGCTCGCGACGCGTCAGACCTTCGGCGTCCAGCACTTCATACAGCTCGAAAGCCAGATTTCGGGAACTGAGCAGCGACTCGGACATGATGGCGTACCTGTTCTTGGAATGGCTCAAGTCTAGGTCGGGTTGAGGGGCGAGGGTAGCAAGATTGATTCGGGTGATGGTCGAGCGTGGGTGAGGGTGCATCGAGAGCGGACGCAGAGCGTCCAGAACTGCGTGCCAACGCAGAGCATTGGCACGGTAGTCATTGCAGAGCAGGGGAACGGTCGGTGTCTTTCAGACACCTCTCGTTCCGCACGCTCCGCGTGGGAATGCCGTTCTTGACGCTCTGCGTCATCTGTTACCGAGCGGCATCAGCCGATCGTCATCAGGCTCGCATTGCCACCCGCCGCCGCAGTGTTGACGCTCAATGCCCGCTCGATCACCAGACGTTCCAGCGGTACGTTGGTTTCGCCGTGAGACAGGCCGTTTACGCCGACGATGGCACCGCTGCGTTGTGCGATCTGCTGGCAGATGGCACGTAGCTGATCGGAGTCGCCATGGTGCAGGACGGCGTCGAAGGTGACTTCGTCCTTGGCCCAGTCAGGTATCAGTTTGATGCGCGCCTGAACGTCCTTTGGCAGGCGAGCACGCAGCGGTTTGCTGATGTCGGTTTCCGGCCACACGGCAGAGCTGCCGACCGCCAGTACGGCTGCCAGTTGAATCAGCAGGTCGTTCTCTTCGTCAGCCAGGCAAAGTACGTGTTCACGCGGCAGGATCGCGTAGCTGTTGCGTTCGCCGGTCGGGCCTGCCAACTGGCGGGTGATGCCGCTTTGCGATTGCTCGGCGTATTGACTGCACAGGGCGTCCAGGTCGCTTTGCTGGTTGCTGGCAGCCCAGGCCTTCAATGCCTGCAACGGCTTGCCGAGGGCTTCACGCAGGCGGGTATCCGGCGCAGACAGCGCGTCGCTGCGGACGAACGATTTCTCGATAGCATCCTGCGGGCGCGTCGACAGCAGGCGATACAGGTACAACGGGCCACCCGCTTTGGGGCCGGTGCCGGACAGGCCTTCGCCGCCGAATGGCTGAACACCCACCACGGCGCCGACGATGTTGCGGTTGACGTAGACGTTGCCGGCATTGACGTTATCGATGACCTTGGCGATGGTCTCGTCGATGCGGGTGTGCACGCCCAGGGTCAGGCCATAACCGGAAGCGTTGATCTGATCGATCAGCAGGCCGAGTTCCTTGCGCTTGTAGCGCACCACGTGCAGTACCGGACCGAAGATTTCGCGTTGCAGCTCATCGAAGCTTTCCAGTTCGATCAAGGTCGGCATCACATAAGTGCCACGCTTGAGTTCGGCGCTGTCGGCGATGGCCACCTGATAGACCGTGCGGCCCTTGTCGCGCATGGCCTGGATGTGTTTTTCGATACCGGCCTTGGCCTCTGCGTCGATTACCGGGCCGATGTCTACCGACAGGCGCTCCGGATTGCCGAGGCGGTTCTCGGCCATCGCGCCCTTGAGCATTTCGATGACGCGGTCGGCAGAATCTTCCTGCAGGCACAGCACGCGCAGTGCCGAGCAGCGCTGACCGGCGCTGTCGAACGCCGAAGACACTACGTCGATCACCACCTGTTCGGTCAGCGCCGAAGAGTCGACGATCATCGCGTTCTGGCCACCGGTTTCGGCGATCAGCGGAATGGGGCGACCCTGTGAGTCGAGGCGACCTGCCACGTTGCGCTGCAGCAGGCGGGCGACCTCGGTGGAGCCGGTGAACATGACGCCTTTGACACGCTCGTCGCCGACCAGCCCGGCACCTACGGTTTCGCCGCGACCCGGCAGCAATTGCACCACGCCTTCCGGAATGCCCGCTTCAAGCAGCAGGCGCACGGCCTGTGCGGCGATCAGCGGCGTCTGCTCGGCAGGTTTGGCCAGCACCGGGTTACCGGCAGCCAATGCAGCAGCTACCTGACCACTGAAAATCGCCAGCGGGAAGTTCCACGGGCTGATGCAGACCACCGGCCCCAGCGGACGATGGCCGTCGTTAGTGAAGTCATTGCGCGCCTGCACGGCGTAGTAACGCAGGAAATCCACGGCTTCGCGCACTTCGGCGATGGCGTTGGCGAAGGTCTTGCCCGCTTCACGAACCAGCAGGCCCATCAACGGCTGGATTTCAGCCTCCATCAAGTCAGCGGCACGCTCCAGAATCGCAGCGCGCTCGACAGGCGGAGTGGCCTGCCAGATCGGGCCAGCGCTCAAGGCGCACTGGATGGCGTTATCGACATCCTGAAGGGACGCTTCCTGCACATGACCGACCACGTCACGCAGGTCCGATGGGTTCAGCGCGGCACTCAGCGTGCCAGCGCTGGCCGGGCAGCCCAGCATCGGGGCGGCTTTCCAGTCGTTGTGCGCGGTAGCCAGCAGGGCCGAAGACAGCGAAGCCAGACGATGCTCGTTGGCCATGTCGATGCCGCTGGAGTTGGCGCGTTCGGTTCCGTACAGATCACGCGGCAGCGGAATGCGTGGGTGCGGCAGGCCGAAACCGCCTTCCTGGGTCGCCATGCGTTCGATCTGGCTGACCGGATCGGCGACCAGTTCCTGAATCGAGATCGAGTGGTCGGCAATCCGGTTGACGAACGAGGTGTTGGCGCCGTTTTCGAGCAGGCGCCGCACCAGATAGGCCAGCAGCGTTTCATGAGTGCCAACCGGGGCGTACACGCGGCAAGGACGATTCAGTTTGCCGTCGGCGACTTTGCCTACAACCTGCTCATACAACGGCTCGCCCATGCCGTGCAGGCACTGGAATTCATACTGGCCAGGGTAATAATTCTGCCCGGCGATCTGGTAGATCGCCGCCAGGGTGTGGGCGTTGTGTGTGGCAAATTGTGGATAGATGACTTCCGGTGCCGCGAGCAACTTGCGGGCGCAGGCGATGTAGGACACGTCGGTGTACACCTTGCGCGTGTACACCGGATAGCCTTCCAGGCCTTCGACCTGGGCGCGCTTGATCTCGCTGTCCCAGTACGCGCCCTTGACCAGACGGATCATCAGGCGATGGCGGCTGCGGCGCGCCAGGTCGATCACGTAATCGATCACATAAGGGCAGCGCTTCTGATACGCCTGAATCACGAAGCCGATGCCGTTCCAGCCGGTGAGCTGTGGTTCGAAACACAGGCGCTCGAGCAGATCCAGCGACAGCTCCAGGCGATCGGCTTCTTCGGCGTCGATGTTCAGGCCGATGTCGTACTGCTTGGCGAGCAGGGTCAGCGACAGCAGGCGCGGGTACAGCTCATCCATCACCCGCTCGTACTGGGCGCGGCTGTAGCGTGGATGCAGTGCCGACAGCTTGATGGAAATCCCCGGGCCTTCGTAGATGCCGCGACCGTGGGAGGCTTTGCCGATGGAGTGGATAGCCTGCTCGTAGGACGCGAGGTATTTCTGCGCGTCATGTTCGGTCAGCGCCGCTTCACCCAGCATGTCGTAGGAATAGCGGAAGCCTTTGGCTTCGAAGCGGCTGGCGTTGGCCAGGGCTTCACCGATGGTTTCGCCGGTGACGAACTGCTCGCCCATCAGGCGCATGGCCATGTCGACGCCCTTGCGGATCATCGGTTCGCCGCTTTTGCCGATGATGCGGCTCAGCGAGGATGTAAGGCCCGCTTCATTGTGAGTGGCGACCAGCCTGCCGGTGAGCAGCAGGCCCCAGGTGGCGGCGTTGACGAACAGCGACGGGCTGTTGCCCAGGTGCGGCTGCCAGTTGCCGTTGCTGATCTTGTCGCGAATCAAGGCATCGCGGGTGCCCTTGTCCGGAATACGCAGCAGCGCTTCGGCCAGGCACATCAGCGCGACGCCCTCCTGGGAAGACAGTGAAAACTCCTGCAACAGGCCCTGAACGATGCCCGCGCGACCACCGGCACTTTTCTGGTTACGCAGTTTCTCCGCAATCGACGCGGCCATCTTGTTGGTGGCTTCGGCAACCGGCGCGCTCAGGCGTGCCTGCTCGAGCAGCATAGGCACCACTTCCGGCTCGGGGCGGCGGTAGGCGGAGGTGATGGCTGCACGTAACACGGACTGCGGTTGAATGCTCTCGGCAAAATCCAGAAAGCATTGCAGCCCCGCCTCTTCTGCCAGCTCGCCGCGGTCTTCGTTGTCCTTGCCGGCAGCACCGTCGAGCTCCAGCAGGGTTGCACCACTCTCGAGCTTTTCCAGGTAATTGAAAATCGCCTGCTTGATCAACCAGTGCGGCGTACGGTCGATGGAGTGAGCTGCGGCTTTCAAACGCTCGCGGGTCGGGTCGTCAAGTTTGACGCCCAGAGTGGTGGTGGCCATGTGTTGTCCTCTTTATAGCCACGTGGAAGTGGCATCGGCTTTGGCGCAGATTAGCCTCGGGACAGGGTGGGGTGCAACTGGGTGCAACCCGATTTGCAGGATATTTTGTGACGTTCCGGGTGAGCGGCTGATAAAAATGGCGCTACGCTCGGTGCTGGTGCGTGATTTTTTGTAGATTGCGCTGAAAGCGCCCTAAAATGGCGCGTAAATGCATGTGTCACGAGTTTTTTGTAACAGGTGCAACTTGCAGGATGAAATGGGTTGCACCTTGTTTGGATTGTTTAATAGGATTCGTTCCCGCGGTGCAACCGCCAGTCATTGATTGCCGATCCTTGCGGAGCGATCAGTCAACGCGGTGTCGGGTGCAAAAGCAGGGATGTGCCGAATATCGGTCGCTATTCCCTTTGGCATCGGGTGCCAACATAAAAACAATGCCAAGGCAGAACTCATGAGTGTCAGCAACCCTACCTTGATCACGTTCGTGATCTATATAGCGGCAATGGTATTGATCGGCCTGATGGCCTATCGCTCTACCAACAACCTTTCGGATTACATTCTCGGCGGACGCAGCCTCGGCAGCGTGGTCACCGCTCTTTCAGCAGGAGCCTCGGACATGAGCGGCTGGCTGTTGATGGGGTTGCCCGGTGCCATCTATATGTCCGGCCTGTCGGAAAGCTGGATCGCCATCGGCCTGATCATCGGCGCCTACCTGAACTGGCTGTTCGTGGCCGGCCGTCTGCGTGTGCAGACAGAGCACAACGGTGACGCACTGACGCTGCCGGATTACTTCAGCAGCCGTTTCGAAGACAACAGTGGCCTGCTGCGCATCATTTCGGCCATCGTGATTCTGGTGTTCTTCACCATTTATTGCGCCTCTGGCATCGTTGCGGGCGCGCGTCTGTTTGAAAGCACCTTCGGCATGTCCTACGAAACCGCCCTGTGGGCCGGCGCTGCGGCGACCATCGCCTACACCTTCGTCGGTGGTTTTCTGGCGGTGAGCTGGACAGACACCGTGCAGGCCACGCTGATGATCTTCGCCCTTATCCTGACGCCGGTCATCGTTCTGCTGGCAACGGGCGGCGTCGACACCACCTTTCTGGCGATCGAAGCGAAAGACCCGACCAGCTTCGACATGTTCAAGAACACCACATTCATCGGCATCATTTCCCTGCTCGGCTGGGGCCTGGGTTATTTCGGTCAGCCACATATCCTGGCGCGCTTCATGGCGGCCGATTCGGTCAAGTCGATTGCCAGCGCCCGACGCATCTCCATGGCCTGGATGATCCTGTGCCTGGGCGGCACCGTGGCGGTGGGTTTCTTCGGCATCGCTTATTTTTCCGCGCACCCTGAGGTCGCCGGGCCGGTTACCGAGAACCCGGAGCGGGTGTTCATCGAGCTGGCCAAGCTGCTGTTCAATCCGTGGATTGCCGGCGTGCTGTTGTCGGCCATTCTGGCTGCGGTGATGAGTACGCTGAGCTGCCAGTTGCTGGTGTGCTCCAGCGCGTTGACCGAGGACTTCTACAAGGCTTATCTGCGCAAGGGCGCTTCGCAGGTCGAGCTGGTCTGGGTAGGTCGGGCAATGGTGCTGCTGATCGCGATCATTGCCATTCTGCTGGCGGCCAATCCTGAAAACCGCGTGCTGGGCCTGGTGAGTTACGCCTGGGCCGGTTTCGGCGCAGCCTTCGGCCCTGTGGTACTGATTTCGGTACTGTGGAAGGGCATGACTCGCAACGGCGCTCTGGCCGGGGTCATTATGGGTGCGGCCACCGTGGTGCTCTGGAAGCAATTCAGTACCATGGGGCTGTATGAAATCATCCCCGGGTTCATCCTGGCCAGCATCGCCATCGTGGTATTCAGCCTGATCGGCAAGCCTGCTTCTGCGTCCATGCAGACCCGTTTCCTGGCCGCCGAACAGGATTTCAAAGCCAACCGCTGACAGGTCTGACTGAAACACAAACGGCCCGTTCTTCTTCGTGAAGCGCGGGCCGTTGTGTATTCAGGCTGAGAGCTGCGTGCCGCTCAGCTCTGGTTGTGATCGATGTCGAGGTTGTAGAACGTCGCCTTGCCACCCTCCGAGGTGTACCCGGTATTGTCCTGGGTATACACCCCCGCCTTGAAGTACAGAGGCTTGTCGCGCCAGGTCTCACTGATGCGCGTGCTCCAGTCCTGATCCTTGGCGCTGACGGACAGTTTTCCGCCCTTGCTCAGGTGAATGACGTAATTGAATGTCTCATTGAGCTTCACACCCTCTACGATGGTGTAAACCTTGCTTTCATCGTCGTCATAGCGGTTGCGGACTTTTGCAACGATATCGCCGGTCTTGGTGTCTTCCTTGTATTGAAACTCGACTTTCAGGAGCGGCTCTGTGCTCTCGTATGCGTGTATTTGTCCGATGACAATCTTGCCTGAGGAAGGTACTTGGTCGACTTCCAGTTTGGCATTCAGAAAGTTGTCGGCATCCGGGTACACCCAATTATGCAGCGAACCATCGGACCACGTTTCCCGAAGTTCGCTTCGGGAATATTTGGCGTTCTCGGTTTTAGTGCCGGTGACGGGCGACCAGAACACAATGGCGTCGGTTTTGGATTTGAAATATTTACCGTCGTAGCCTTTTACTAACTGAGCGGTTTCGATGGTCTTGGGGGGCGACCCCACCGGGATGCTGAGATTCCACGATCCAAGATCTACCATTTTGTCTCCGTCCGTAAATGTCTTTGTATCGCTCATAGAGAAAGCCTCTGGCACGAGGCTTCAGCCAGCTTTTATACGGCTTGTAGGACAATTTGTTAATAAAAAAATGTCGAACGGATGGCGTCAAAGTGCTGTCACTTCTTCTGCAGGGCAGAGCCTGTAAGGGGTGCAGAGAATGACCGTTAGTCGGCTAGATCGAACTTTGACAGTAGGGAAGAGGCGCCTTGCTTCTGCTTTTGGCGAGACGAGGCTAGAGTTATTCCAAAGTATGACGGTCGTCCTGAGTCTCAGGCGTCATGCCCACACAGAGAAGCAGCATGGAACGCGTGCCAAACCAGCCAGATGATGGCTCTTCAGTTTTACTTGTTGTAGACGATTACCCGGAAAATCTGGTGACGATGTGCGCTGTTCTGCAAAGAACGGACTGGCACATTGTGACTGCAAGTTCCGGAATAGAAGCATTGACCGTACTTCTCGAGCAGGAAGTCGACCTGGTTTTGCTGGATGTGCAGATGCCGGGTATGGACGGCTTCGAGGTCGCGCGACTGATGCGTGGCAGTCAGCGCACCCGCCTTACGCCGATTATTTTTCTCACCGCCAATGAGCAGACCCAGGATGCGGTGCAAAAGGGCTATGCGAATGGTGCGACGGACTATCTGTTCAAACCCTTCGACCCGAATGTGCTCAAGCCCAAGGTGCAGACCCTGCTTGAGCAACAGCGCAATCGTCGTGCGCTGCAACAGCTGTCACTGGAGCTGGAGTCGGCCCGTGCGTTCAACGCATCGGTGCTGGCCAACGTCGCCGAAGGCATTCTGGTCGTTGACGAAGCAGGCACCATCAGCTTTGCCAACCCGGCTATCTGTCAGTTATTGAACACCTCCGTCGATCACCTGCGCGGCACCCAGGTGCTGGACTACATCATCGAACCGAAGGTAGGCCACTGGCTGGATTCGGGCTTTTACCAGCACTATCGCAAGTCCGACACCTATCGGGTGCACGACGCCATTCTGCGTACGGCGCAAGGCACGCAACTGCCAGTGGCGTTGTCCTGCGCGGCGCTGCCCGCCGAACAGAAGGCAATGGTGCTGACGGTTCTCGATATGTCGGTGGTTCGTGATCTTTATCAGCAGCTGGAAAAACAGGCCGTCACCGATGCGTTGACCGGCCTGCTCAATCGCCGGGGACTTTATCAGGCCGTTGAAAGCATGCTGTTGCGCAACGAGCGGGCGGATAAATACCTGGTCGTGCTGTTCATGGATCTGGATGGTTTCAAGCAGATCAACGACACGCTGGGCCACGAGGCCGGTGATCAGGTATTGCTCTGGGTCGCCGAGCAGTTCAAGGACAGCATGCGCCCCTATGATGTGCTGGCACGCATCGGCGGCGACGAGTTCACCGTCGTAATCGACGGGCTTGATTACCCCGAACAGGCGGCCAAGATCGCCGAAAAGCTCATCGAGCGGGTATCCGGAAGACGCCAGGTCGACGGTGTCGAGATCACCCTGGGTGCCAGCGTCGGCATTGCGACCTTTCCGGATTGCGGCTCGAATCTGGACGGTCTGCTGCGCGCGGCAGATATCGCCATGTACGAGGCCAAGCGTGCAGGGCGGCAACAATACCGGTTTTACGATCAGAACATGAACGGGCGCGCCCGCTCGCGACTGATGCTTGAGGAAAGCGTGCGTACGGCCATCGACGGTCGGGATTTTTCAGTGGTGTACCAGCCCCAGATTCACGTGGCGGATGGTCGCTTGCGTGGTTTCGAGGCCTTGCTGCGTTGGCAGCATCCAGCGGTCGGAGAGGTCCCGCCTGCGCTGTTCATTCCGCTGCTGGAAGAGACCAGACTGATCAATCGGCTCGGCAGCTGGATCTTTGACCAGGGCGCCGAGCAGCGTCAGGCATGGAGCCACATCTTCGCGCCCGACATGGTGTTGAGTGTCTGTGTCAGCCCCACACAATTCTGCCTGCCCAATCTGGCCTCGGAATTGAAACGCGCCATGGATCGCTTCGAGCTGAAACCGGGGCAGATAGAGGTGGAAATCACTGAAACCGCCCTGGTCAACAACCTGACGCACAGCCACAAACAGCTGAAGTTGTTGCATGAGGTCGGTGTGCGCATTGCGCTCGACGACTTTGGTACCGGCGAATGCTCGCTGTCGCACCTGCGCAATCTGCAACTCGACACCTTGAAGCTGGACAGGCGTTTTGTGGCCAATATTGCAGGGTCAAAGCGCGAGGCGGCGATGGCCAGCAGTATCATCGACCTGAGCCGCAACCTCGATATGCTGGTTATTGCCGAGGGGGTCGAGACTGCCGAGCAATACCAGTGGCTGGCAGACAACGGCTGTCAGGTCATGCAGGGCTTTTTGATCGCTCATCCGATGTTGCCAGAAGATGCGTTGCGCTTTCCCGGGCACTTTGATGTGGCGGGCTTCAGGCAAACCAGATTGTTGTAGAATGGCGTTTTTCGATCTCATGCAAAGGCCCCATGACTGCATCCAGCCCTGCTCCGCTCAAATACCTGCAGGCCTATCCGCAGGCCCTGCAGGATCAGGTGCAGCAGCTGATTGCCGAGGATCGTCTGGCGGATTACCTTGAGCAGCGCTACCCCGCGCGGCATCAGGTCCAGAGCGACAAGGCCCTTTACGCCTATGCGCTGGCGCTCAAGCAGGATCACCTGCGCAACGCGCCAGCCATCAAGAAGGTTCTTTTCGACAATCGTCTCGACCTGACCCACCGCGCGCTGGGCCTGCACACCAAGATATCCAGAGTGCAGGGCGGCAAGCTCAAGGCCAGTAACGAGATCCGTGTGGCCGCGCTGTTCAAGGAAGCGCCGCCAGAGTTTCTGAAAATGATCGTCGTGCACGAGCTGGCTCACTTTCGTGAGTCGGATCATAACAAGGCCTTCTACCAGTTGTGCGAGCACATGTTGCCCGGTTATCACCAATTGGAGTTCGATTTGCGCGTGTACCTGACGTACCGCGATCTGCAGGCCGCGCGAGCGCCATGCTGAGCCAGGCACTGAAAAAGGATTCGACGATGCAGGTCAGCAAGACCAAAAGCAGTTTCTATCGCCGCCTGTACGTGGCGTATCTGATCGATTCACAGATCGCCAGCAGTGTTCCGGAGCTGATAGCGGCAACCGGCATGCCGCGTCGGACCGCGCAGGACACTATCAGTGCGCTTGCCGATCTGGACATTGTGTGTGATTTCGAGCAGCTCGAAGGCGGCCGCAATCACGCCGGCAGCTACCGGATCCGTGACTGGGGCGCCGTTGACAAGGGCTGGATTGCCGACAATCTGCCGCGCATCAAGGCCGTGCTGGAGTATCCCTGAGCGGCTTTCAGTCCAGATCGCGACGCATGCCGATATGCGGAATGTCGTCTTCCAGGTAGACCTCGCCCACCGGATTGAAGCCGTAGCGGCTGTAATAGCCTTGCAGATGGGCCTGGGCCGATAGGTAGATGGGCTGGTCGGGCCATTTGCGTTCGGCGTTTTCCAGGGCCTGCTCCATCAGTTCATGGCCGATGCCCCTGCTGCGGATCGAAGGCGCAGTCACCACCCGGCCGATGGTCACGTCGCCGCCTTGCTGGATCGGGTCGAGCAAACGCAGGTAGGCGACCAGCTTGTCTTCCTGCCAGGCCATCAGGTGGCAGGTGTCGCCCATCAGGTCCTGTCCGTCGACGTCCAGGTACACGCATTGCTGCTCGACCACAAACACCTCGGCACGCAGTTGCAGCACGGCATAGAGTTGCTCGATGCTCAGCTCGGTGTGATGTTTGCAGATCCATTTGATAGACATGTCGCAGACTCGCAGGGAAACCAGAAGCGAAGTCTAAACGTATCCGGCGACATTCCCAATAAACGCCGTCAACGATATGAATGCTGCGCCGGTTGAGCATGTTGCCTGCCCGGCTTGTCTACTGCCTGCTTGAGGTCTTCAATTAGAACTGCAGGCGCCCTCACGGGCGAGCGTTTTCCTGCCGATAGGATTAAATCGGGCATGCTGCCCCTTTCAGGAACCTGAGCATGTCGCAGTTGCTTCGAGCGGTGGGGGTGCTGGTCTTTCTGCTGATGGCGCACGTCAACGCAGCTGAAAAGTTGCGTCTTGTCGCCGATCCCTGGCCACCTTTTACCGACGCGCTGCTGCTCAACGGCGGGCTGGCAACCGATATCGTCAATACGGCGCTGCGCCGTGCCGGGTACACCACGCTGTATGAGCAAGTGCCCTGGGCACGGGCGATACTGGGCTTGAGCCAAGGGCGTCATGATGTGCTGATCAATGCGTGGTTCAGCGATGAACGTACGAAAATTGGCCAGTTTTCTGCGCAATACCTGCTCAACCGGATACGTTTCATCAAGCGCAAGGAGTCGCCCATTGGCACCCTGACCCATGACCAGCTCCACCAATACGTGATCGCGGTGGTCCGGGGTTATGCTTATGCCCCTGCGTTTGACAGCGACAGCCAGTTGCAGAAAGTCCCTGTGCAAAACTTCTCCACCGCCATACGCATGCTCGCCGCCGAGCGTGTCGACCTGACCCTGGAAGACGAATACGTAGCCCGTTACAACCTGGCGATGGAACCGGATGAGGTGCGTGACCGGGTCGAGTTTCTACCGGGCTCGTTGAGCGAGAACAGCCTGCATATTCTGGTCAGCCTGAAAAATCCCCACCACGACAAGATCGTCGCCGACTTTGATCGCGAAATTGCCGCCATGAAAGCCGACGGCACCTACGATGAGCTGCTCAGACTGCATGGGTTGCAGCAACCTCCGGAGCTTTGATCAAGTGCGCGGCGAGGGTGCGCAGCGGAGCCAGCTGGCGGCAGATCAGCGCCAGTTGGGCCTGCACCAGTCGCTGACTTTCGTCCATGTCTTCGGGCAGTTGCTCCAGTTGCGCGGCCAGCCCTTCCTCGGCATCGCTCTGCACCGCAACCGGCTTCTTCTCGGCCAGCCCTGCGGCGATTTCGTCGATGCTGGCGGCCAGTGTGGCACCGACGTTATCGATCAGGTGTTCGCGGACATCACTCGGCAACTGCGTATCACGGTGCGCGCCGAGGCCGGAGAGGTAGCTCAGCAGTGTGTGTGACAGCACCAGAAAGCGGAAGCCGACGTCGGCCTCCTTGCGGAAGTGGCCGGGCTCCATGAGCATGTTCGCCAGCGTGGTCGACAGCGCGGCGTCGGCGTTGTGGGCGTTGCGTCGCGCCAATCGATAGGCCAGGTCGTCACTCTTGCCCTTGGCGTACTGTTGCATGATCTGCCGCAGGTAGATGCTGTTGCAGGTCAGGGTATTGGCCAGCACCTTGTTCAGGCGTCGTCCCTGCCAGTCCGGCAGAAACAGGAACACGGCGAGACCGGCGATAAGGCTGCCCAGCAATGTATCGAACAGCCGCGGCAGGAACAGGCCATAACCATCACCGACCTGATTGAAGCAGAACAGCACCATCACCGTGATGGCGGCGGTCGACAGGGTGTAGCGCGTGGTCCGATTGACGAAGAACACCACCCCGGCCAGCACGGCGCACATCGATTGCAGGATCGGGCTGGTAACCAGATCGAACAGCACCCAGCCGACCGTCAGGCCGATCGCGGTGCCGATGATCCGCTGGCCGAGCTTGAGCCGGGTGGCGCCGTAGCTGGGCTGGCAGACGAACACCGTGGTCAGGATGATCCAGTAGCCCTGTGACGGGTGAATCAGGTGCACCATCGCGTAACCGATGGTCAATGCCAGCGGCAGGCGCAGGGCGTGACGAAACAGCAGCGAGGTCGGGGTCATCTGCAGGCGCAGGCGCGTCCAGACATCCTTGAGGTTGCGCGGCGAGCGGTCCAGCAGGCTGCTGTCGGTGGCATCGGCCACGGCGTCCGGGTTGCTGGCGTCGCTGATCAGGCGATCCAGGGTGCCAAGGTTGGCGGCCAGCGCGCGCAGCGAACGCAGCAGGCCGCGCCACGCAGGGTTGCTCTGGATGCGCAGATGTTCAAGGGACGCGTGCAGGTCTTCCATGGCTTCGGCGAAGCTTGGGTCATACACGAATGGCTGACGTAACTGGATGGATTCCGACAGCGCCTGGCAGGCGACGCCCTGTTGACGCAGCAGGCGCTGGCAGCGGAACAGCACGTCGCTGTGGAAAAACGCATCGGCCAGTGAGTTGTAGGGGTAATGCGACGAGCTGGCGCGCTCGTGGATGTCCTGGGCGATGAAGTACAGCTTCAGGTAGCGGCTGACTTTGGAGCCGGGGCGGCCGCTGCCGACGCGGTGCAGGATGATTTCCTTGGTGGAGTTCAGCGCAGCGACCACTTTGCCGTTCTGCTGCGCCAGCTCCAGGCGACGGGCCTCCACGTTGAGCGTGCGAATCGGTTCGAACAGGGTCGACTTGAGTTTCAGGTACTGGCCCAGCTCGCGAAACAGTCGCGCCAGCGCCTGTTGCACCGGCTGGTTGGAAAACAGCATCTGCCAGAGCACCGACAGCAGGCCGTACCAGGCTGCGCCCGCCACCAGCAGCATCGGTTCATGCCAGAAGTCCAGTACTTCACCGCCACGCTGATCGACGCCGATCATGGTGTAGACCGAAAGGATCAACGTGCCGTAGGCAATCGCGCCATAGCGTTCACCCAGTGCGCCGAGCATGGTCAGGCAGAAGCTGGCCAGCGCCAGTGAACAGACAAACAGGATGGGGTAGGGGAAGAGCAATTCGACGGCGAGGGCGGCGATGCTGAAACACACCAGTGTCACGGCCAGTGCATTGAGTCGGCCCTGCCAGCTGTCGTCGGTCTCGGCCAGGGCGCAGGCGATAATCCCCAGAAACAGCGGGATCAGTAACGCCATTTCATTTTGATACCAGCACAGTGCCATGCTGCCGGTCAGTGCGATAAAGACTCGAACGCTATAGCTGAATTTATCCAGCGCCCACAATCGACGGAATGTATGACGGAGAGATTTCGATGCCATGGGTTAGCTTGACGGCCCTGTTCGCAATTGATCGATCGTGCAGGAGGATATGTACAGACCAAATGACTGGCTGTACATCCGCCTCGCAAAATTTATACCGGTTTGCCGTGTCGTGATGTTGCATATCAGCGACCAGGTCACACGTAGTGTGCGGCAGCATAGGCCGAGGCCCACGCCCACTGAAAGTTGAAACCGCCCAGATGACCGCTCACGTCGAGCACTTCGCCCACGAAATAAAGACCGGGGGATTTCAGCGATTCCATGGTCTTGGACGACATTTCACGGGTGTCGATACCGCCCAGCGTCACTTCGGCCGTGCGATAACCCTCGGTGCCCGCCGGGACCACCTGCCAGCTCGCCAGCTTTTCGGCGATCTCGGCCAGTTCGGCGTGGGTGTACTGCTTCATCGGTTTGGAAACGAACCAGTGTTCGGCGATCAGGTTGGCCATCTTCTTGGTGAAAATCTCGCCCAGCAGGGTTTTCAGTTCACTGTTGGGGCGCTCGGCCTGCTGCTGGTTGAGCCAGGCGGGCACGTCATGATCGGGCAGCAGGTTGATTTCCACGGTGTCGCCGGGCTGCCAGAACGAGGAAATCTGCAGGATCGCCGGGCCGCTGAGGCCGCGGTGGGTGAACAGGATGTTTTCGCGGAAGCTGGTGTCGTTGCAGCTCACCAGACAATCCACCGAGGTGCCTGACAGCTCGGTGCACAGCTCCTTGAGCTGATCGGTGATGGTGAACGGCACCAGCCCGGCGCGGGTCGGCAGCAGCGTGTGGCCGAACTGCTTGCCGACCTGATAGCCAAAGCCGGTCGCGCCCAGCGTCGGAATCGACAGCCCGCCCGTGGCAATCACCAGCGACTGGCAGTTCAGGGTGCCCAGCGTGGTCTGCAGGCTGTAGCCGTCGTCGGTTTTTTCGATCTGCTGCACGGCGGTGTCCATGTGCAGGCTGACACCGGCTTGTCGGCATTCTTCCAGAAGCATTTCCAGAATGTCGCTGGACTTGTTGTCGCAAAACAGCTGGCCGAGCTTTTTCTCGTGATAAGGCACGCCATGCCTGGCGACCATCGCGATGAAATCCCATTGGGTATAGCGGGCCAGGGCCGATTTGCAGAAATGCGGGTTCTGCGACAGGAAGTTTGCCGGCTCGGTGTACATGTTGGTGAAGTTGCACCGCCCGCCACCGGACATCAGGATCTTCTTGCCGGGTTTGTTGGCGTGGTCGATCAACATCACCTTGCGCCCGCGAGCGGCAGCGGTGAACGCACACATCAGACCGGCAGCACCGGCGCCAATGATTACAACGTCAGTAACGGGCACAGCGTGGTTCCTCGATCTTCAGGTCACGATCGTTCCCATGCTCCGCGCCAAGCTATGCACAAGCCTGTTTTTGATTCTGGCCGCAGAAGCCTGAAAACCGCGTTTTCAGGACCTTCGGGGCCTGTATATGACGCTCGGCGCGGCGTGTAGGGACTATCAGGGTCAACGATAAACTTTACAAAATCCGCACGCGCAGCGACTTGCCCTTGATCTTGCCATTGTTCAAACGCTCCAGGGCCTGTTTGGCCATGCTGCGCTCGACGGCAACGTAGGCCTGGAAGTCGAAAATCGCGATCTTGCCGACCTGAGTGCCCGCAATGCCTGCCTCGCCGGTCAGTGCGCCGAGGATGTCGCCCGGACGCAGCTTGTCCTTGCGGCCCGAACCGATGCACAGGGTGGTCATGGCGGGCAGCAGCTTGCCGCCTTCCTTGATGCTCAGTCTGTCGTATTGCTGCCAGTTCAACGGCGCTTTCTGCAATTCTTCGATGGCACGGGCGCGCTGGCTTTCCGACGGGGCCACGAGGCTGACCGCGATGCCTTTCTCGCCGGCACGACCGGTACGGCCGACGCGGTGAATGTGGATTTCCGAATCACGCGCCAGCTCGACGTTGATCACCATGTCCAGCGCGTCGATATCCAGACCGCGCGCGGCTACGTCCGTGGCGACCAGTACCGAGGTGCTGCGGTTGGCGAACATCGCCAGTACCTGATCACGGTCACGCTGTTCCAGATCACCATGCAGGCCGACGGCAGACATGCCCTTGGCGGTCAGGTGATCGACCACTTCCTGGACCTGCTGCTTGGTGAAGCAGAACGCCACGCAGGACGTCGGACGGAAATGGCCGAGTACCTTGACCACCGCTTCCAGGCGCTGCTCCGGGGAGATCTCGTAGAAAATCTGCTCGATCTGGCTGTCGGCGTGCAGTGCTTCGACCTTGACGGTCTGCGGATCACGCATGAACTTCGAGGACAACTGCTTGATGCCGACCGGGTAGGTGGCGGAGAACAGCAGGGTCTGACGGCGCTGCGGGGTCTGCTCGATGATGTCGGCGATGGCGTCGTAGAAGCCCATGTCCAGCATGCGGTCGGCTTCATCGAGAATCAGCGTGTTCAGGCCGTCCAGGACCAGCGAGCCCTTGCGCAAATGCTGCTGTATGCGACCCGGAGTACCGACGATGATGTGCGCGCCATGTTCCAGCGAGCCGATCTGCGGGCCGAATGAAACGCCGCCACACAAGGTCAGGACCTTGATGTTGTCCTCGGAACGCGCCAGACGGCGGATTTCCTTGGCCACCTGATCCGCCAGTTCGCGGGTCGGGCACATGACCAGTGCCTGACAACCGAAGAAACGCGGGTTGATCGGGTTGAGCAGGCCGATGCCGAACGCAGCGGTCTTGCCGCTGCCGGTCTTGGCTTGCGCGATCAGGTCCATGCCCTTGAGGATCACCGGCAGGCTCTGCGCCTGAATCGGTGTCATTTCGGCATAACCAAGCGACTCCAGGTTAGCCAGCATGGCAGCGGACAGAGGCAGGGAATTGAAAGCGGTGTTAGTCACGACGGTGGACCTGCAAAACAAAAATGTCGCGTAGTGTATCACCCGCCAGTCAGACCTGGCACCGCGATAAAGGTCGTGGGAGCGAGCTTGCTCGCGAAGGGGCCCTTACAGTCCCAGAAGATGGGGCGTCTGGACCATGGTCTTCGTGAGCAATGCGGATCGCCGCCCCGGTCACTCCCACAGGATCCAGCAATGAGCGCGGAGCATGGGCGCGATATCCAGGGCAAAAAAATCCCCGCTGGAGGGCGGGGTTGAGGTTCGAGCGTGGCAGCTCGCAAGGGTGTACAGCAAGGCCCGTCCTGGGACGGGCCTGCAGGGCTTACAGCAGGATTGTGCGGATGTCCGCCAGCAATTCGCTCAAGCGCTTGGTGAAGCGGGCAGCAGCTGCGCCGTTGATCACGCGGTGATCGTAGGACAGCGACAGCGGCAGCATCAGTTTCGGCTGGAAGGCTTTACCGTCCCAGACTGGCTGGATGGTTGCCTTGGACACACCGAGGATCGCCACTTCCGGCGCGTTGACGATCGGCGTGAAGCCGGTGCCGCCAATGTGGCCGAGGCTGGAGATGGTGAAGCACGCGCCCTGCATGTCGTTCGCCGTCAGTTTCTTGTTGCGCGCCTTTTCCGCCAGTGCGGCGGCTTCGGCGGCCAGTTGCAACAGGCTCTTCTGGTCGACGTCGCGGATGACCGGGACCAGCAGGCCGTCCGGGGTGTCCACGGCAAAGCCGATGTGCACGTACTTCTTGCGAATCACGGCCTTGCCGCTAGGCGCCAGCGAAGCGTTGAAGTCCGGCAGCTCCTTGAGCAGGTGGGCGCAGGATTTGAGCAGCAGCGGCAGGACGGTCAGCTTGACGCCAGCCTTCTCGGCAGCGCCTTTCTGCGCCACACGGAAAGCTTCCAGGTCGGTAATGTCGGCCTGGTCGAACTGCGTGACGTGCGGAATGTTCAGCCAGCTGCGGTGCAGGCCGGAAGCGCCGAGTTGCATCAGGCGCGTCATCGGTACTTCTTCGATCTCGCCGAAACGGCTGAAATCGACTTCCGGAATCGGCGGGATGCCCGAGCCGCCGCTTGCGCCGCCAGCTGGAGCTTCCTTGGCCTTCTGCATCATGGTTTTGACGTAAGCCTGAACGTCTTCTTTCAGCACACGGCCGTGCGGGCCGGTGGCGCTGACAGCGTTCAGCTCGACGCCGAATTCGCGGGCCAGCTGACGAACGGCCGGGCCGGCATGAACCTTGGCACCGTCTTTGGCCGGAGCCGCTGGAGCCGCTGGCGCAGGTGCTGCTTCTGCTTTGGGAGCAGGGGCAGCTGGAGCCGCGGCCTCAGCCTTGGCCGGGGCCGCGGCGGGTGCGCTGGCGGCAGGCGCCGGAGCAGCGGCAGGCGCGGCGCCTTCGACTTTCAGTTTCAGGATCAGGTCGCCGGTACCGACTTCCTGGTCCAGCTTGACTTCGATGCTCTCGACAACGCCTGCTGCCGGAGAAGGGATCTCCATGCTGGCCTTGTCGGATTCCAGGGTGATCAGCGACTGATCGGCCTGGATGCTGTCACCGACCTTGACCATCAGTTCGATGATCTTGGCCTTGCCCGACGAACCGATGTCCGGTACGTGGATGTCCTGAACGCTGGCGCTGGCTGCCGGAGCAGGCTCGGCGGCGGCCGCAGGTGCAGGTGCCGCTTCAGCCGGCTTTTCGGCAGCAGCAGGGGCAGGGGCAGGGGCAGGGGCAGGTTCGGCAGCAGGTGCCGGGGCCGCAGCCGCAGCCGCTTCGCCTTCCACTTCCAGTTCGAACAGCTCGTCGCCTTCTTTCAGGCGGTCACCCAGCTTGACCTTCATGGTCTTGATGACGCCAGCCTTGGGAGCAGGGATTTCCATGCTCGCCTTGTCCGACTCAAGCGTCAGAACGCTCTGGTCGGCTTCGATGCGATCACCGACCTTGACCATCAATTCAATGACTTCGCCTTCACCGTTGCCGATGTCGGGTACACGAATTAACTCACTCACTATGTCTCTCCTTAGGAGAACCTGTTCACTCACGAATACGCTGGTTCAGTTACAACGAAACAGCGTTGGATGCTCATTTACGTCGAGTAAATTCCGCATCCTCGGCTGTTTACGCTCTGATCAGCGCTCTTGAAGCAGACTCTTAGCAGTCCAGTGGATTGCGTTTTTCAGGATCGATACCGAACTTGGCGATGGCTTCCGCCACGACTTTAGGTTCGATATCGCCACGATCAGCCAAGGCTTCCAGGGCTGCCAGCACCACGAAGTGACGATCGACTTCAAAGAAGTGACGCAGCTTCTTGCGGCTGTCGCTACGGCCGAAACCGTCGGTGCCCAGGACTTTGTATTCCTTGGTTGGAACCCACTGACGAATCTGATCAGCGAACAGCTTCATGTAATCCGTCGATGCGATGACCGGACCTTTGCGACCGTTCAGGCATTCCTCGACATAGCTCAGCTGCGGCTTCTGGCCAGGGTGCAGGCGGTTGTTGCGCTCTGCAGCCAGACCGTCGCGACGCAGCTCGTTGAAGCTGGTGACGCTCCACACGTCGGCACCGATGTTGAACTCGTCACGGAGAATCTTCGCTGCTTCGCGGACTTCACGCAGGATGGTGCCCGAGCCCAGCAACTGGACGTGGTGCGCCGCTTCCTTGGTGTCTTCTTCGAGCAGGTACATGCCCTTGACGATGCCTTCTTCCACACCGGCCGGCATGGCTGGCTGGGCGTAGGACTCGTTCATCACGGTCAGGTAGTAGAAAACGTCCTGCTGCTCTTCGAACATCCGGCGCATGCCGTCCTGGATGATCACTGCCAGTTCATAACCGTAAGTCGGGTCGAAGGTGCGACAGTTCGGGATGGTCGATGCCAGGATGTGGCTGTGACCGTCTTCGTGCTGCAGGCCTTCACCGTTCAGCGTGGTACGGCCGGCGGTGCCGCCAATCAGGAAGCCACGGGTACGGCTGTCGCCAGCGGCCCAGGCCAAGTCGCCGATACGCTGGAAACCGAACATCGAGTAGAAGATGTAGAACGGAATCATCGGCTGGTTGTGGCTGGAATACGAAGTACCGGCAGCGATGAAGGAGGACATGGCGCCCGCTTCGTTGATGCCTTCTTCGAGGATCTGGCCTTTCTTGTCTTCGCGATAGAACATCACCTGTTCTTTATCGACTGGCTCGTAGAGCTGGCCGACCGACGAGTAGATGCCCAGTTGGCGGAACATGCCTTCCATACCGAAGGTACGCGCTTCGTCCGGGATGATCGGCACGATGCGCTGACCGATTTCCTTGTCCTTGACCAGTTGCGTCAGGATGCGCACGAAGGCCATGGTGGTGGAGATTTCGCGATCGCCCGAGCCATCCAGGATGGCCTTGAGGGTCTCGAGTGGCGGGGTCGGCAGGCTGAAGCTCTGCGCACGACGCTGCGGCACGAAACCACCCAGCGCAGCACGACGCTCGCTCAGGTAACGGGCTTCGGCGCTGCCTTCTTCCGGCTTGTAGAACGGCAGGGCTTCGAGTTCGGAGTCCTTGACCGGGATGTCGAAGCGGTCACGGAAGTGACGCAGGCTGTCGACATCGACCTTTTTGGTGTTGTGCGCAGTGTTTTTCGCTTCACCGGCGCCGGTGCCATAACCCTTGATGGTCTTGGCCAGAACCACGGTCGGTTGACCCTTGTGGTTGACGGCTTCGTGGTAGGCCGCATAGACCTTGTACGGGTCGTGGCCGCCACGGTTGAGTTTCCAGATCTCGTCATCGGACAGATCGGCAACCATGGCCTTGAGTTCAGGCGAGTTGAAGAAGTGCTCGCGGACGAACGCGCCGTCCTTGGCCTTGTAGTTCTGGTATTCGCCGTCGATGACTTCGTCCATGCGACGTTGCAGGATACCGTCGACGTCCTTGGCCAGCAGTGGGTCCCAGAAACGGCCCCAGATGACTTTGGTGACGTTCCACTGGGCGCCACGGAACACGCCTTCGAGTTCCTGGATGATCTTGGCGTTGCCGCGAACCGGGCCGTCGAGGCGCTGCAGGTTGCAGTTGACGACGAAGATCAGGTTGTCGAGCTTCTCGCGACCGGCCAGGGCGATGGCGCCCAGGGATTCCGGCTCGTCGGTCTCGCCGTCACCCAGGAAGCACCAGACTTTCTGCTTGCCTTCCGGGATGTAACCGCGGTGCTCCAGGTACTTCATGAAGCGCGCCTGGTAGATCGCCTGGATCGGACCAAGGCCCATCGATACGGTCGGGAACTGCCAGAAATCCTTCATCAGCCACGGGTGTGGGTAAGACGACAGGCCATTGCCGTCGACTTCCTGACGGAAGTTGGTCATTTGCTCTTCGGTGATGCGGCCTTCCATGAACGCACGGGCGTAAACACCTGGCGATGCGTGACCCTGGAAGTAGATCAGGTCGCCGCCGTGTTCGTCGGTCGGGGCCTGGAAGAAGTAGTTGAAGCCGATGTCGTACAGCGTGGCGCTGGAGGCGAAGCTGGAGATGTGGCCGCCCAGATCCGGGTCGCCGATGTTGGTTTTGACAACCATGGCCAATGCGTTCCAGCGCACCAGCGAGCGAATGCGGCGTTCCATGAACAGGTCGCCAGGCATGCGTGCTTCGTGGGTGACAGGAATGGTGTTGCGATATGGCGTGGTGATGGCGTACGGCAGCTGCGAACCACTACGGGTGGCCAGCTCGCCCAAACGGGTCATCAGGTAGTGAGCGCGGTCTTCGCCTTCTTTGTCGAGAACCGATTCCAGGGCGTCCAGCCATTCCTGGGTTTCGACGGGATCGAGGTCTTGCATGGCTTGCTCCAGGGCGGAAAGGCTTCCAGAATCGGTTGCCTGAGTTTGCGACTGGCCTTGTGGGCAGACGACATAAATTCTTGGATTTCCGGAGGGTGGGATCCGGCGGCGTGTAGTTTTACTACAAATCGACGACGATTTCAGCCCTCCGAGTATCGGACCCAGTAGTAAAACTACAGAGAAGCGACTCAATCGCTCCTGTTGTCGTGTAGCTTAAAACGTTACTGTTGATCGCTATTGAACATCTTGCAGGGAAAAAGCGGATTTTTATGCTTCTAATTTGATTTTTCCAGCAATTTATAACCTTTGTTCGACAAGCGGTGCTGGCAGACGCGTCTCGCCGTAACGACGGACGGGCGTCTGCACGCCGATCAAGGATAGACCATGAGCCTACCTTTACTGGCCGAATTTCCGGCCATTCTGCTGCCATCGATCAGCCGCGCCCGCCAGATGTTTCAGGCTGCGCTGACTGCCCTGTCCGAGGACGCGCTGGCTTCTTTCCAGGCCTGGCCCGAGGCGCGACAGGCAGCCTTCGACCGGGTCTGCGCCGCCAGTGATTTTGTAACCGAACAAGTCTGCCGTGATCCGCAGATGCTCCTGCAGCTGGCCGATTCGGGCGAGCTGGAGCGTAGCTTCTCTGCCGGCCAATTGCGCGGTCAGCTTGCCGACGCGCTGTCGAGCGTCGCCAGCGAGGATGAATTGGGGCGTAATCTACGTCGACAGCGCGCGCGCCAGCAAGTACGGATTATCTGGCGCGACCTGAGCCGTCAGGCAAACCTGATCGAAACCTGCCGTGACCTGTCGGACATGGCCGATGCGTCGATCGATCTGGCTTACCAATGGTTGTACGCCCGGCATTGCCAGCAGTTCGGCACCCCGACCGGTCGTCATTCCGGAAAGCCGCAGCACATGGTCATCCTGGGTATGGGCAAGCTCGGCGCGGTGGAACTGAACCTGTCCTCGGACATTGACCTGATCTTCGGCTACCCGGAGGGCGGCGAAACCGTCGGTACCAAGCGTGCGCTGGACAATCAGGAGTTTTTCATTCGTCTGGGCCAGCGGCTGATCAAGGCGCTCGACCCGGTGACCGTCGACGGGTTCGTGTTCCGGGTCGACATGCGTCTGCGCCCCTACGGTTCGTCCGGAGCACTGGTGCTCAGCTTCAATGCGCTGGAGCAGTATTACCAGGACCAGGGCCGTGACTGGGAACGTTACGCGATGATCAAGGCGCGCGTGGTCGGGGGCGATCAGGCGGCCGGTGCCGAATTGCTGGCGATGCTGCGTCCGTTCGTCTATCGCCGCTATCTGGACTTCTCGGCCATCGAAGCGCTGCGCACCATGAAGCAGCTCATTCAGCAGGAAGTGAAGCGCAAGGGCATGGCGGAAAACATCAAGCTGGGTGCCGGCGGCATTCGCGAGGTGGAGTTCATCGCCCAGGCCTTTCAACTGATTCACGGCGGCCGCGACCTGAGTCTGCAGCAGCGACCGCTGTTCAAAGTGCTGAAAACCCTTGAGGGGCAGGGCTATCTGCCCTCGGCGGTGACCGAAGAGTTGCGCGAGGGCTACGAGTTTCTGCGCTACACCGAGCATGCCATTCAGGCGATTGCCGACCGTCAGACGCAGATGCTCCCGGACAACGAACAGGATCAGGCGCGTGTTGCCTTGATCATGGGCTTCGCTGACTGGGCTGCCTTTCATGAACGGCTGATGTACTGGCGTGGCCGTGTGGCCTGGCATTTCCGCCAGGTCATTGCTGACCCCGACGCCGATCCGGATGACGAGCAAGATGAAGATGGCGAAGTGGTGGTTGGAGGCGAATGGCTGCCGTTGTGGGAAGAGTCCCAGGACGAAGAGGCCGCAGGTCGCCAACTGTTGCAGGCCGGCTTCGTCGATGCCGAGAGGGCGCTGAAAAATCTGGCCAACCTGCGCAGCAGCCCCAACCTGCGTTCGATGCAGCGTCTGAGCCGTGAGCGGCTGGACGCGTTCATCCCCCGTCTGCTGGCTCAGGCGGTGGAGCATGAGAAGCCCGACCTGGTCCTGGAACGCGTGCTGCCGCTGGTAGAAGCCGTCGCCCGGCGCTCGGCGTACCTGGTGCTGCTCACGGAAAACCCCGACGCACTGCGGCAACTATTGACCCTGTGCGCCGCCAGCCCGTGGATTGCCGAACAGATCGCGCGTTTCCCGTTGCTGCTCGATGAATTGCTTAACGAGGGACGCCTGTTCAATCCGCCGCTGGCCCCGGAACTCGCCGCCGAGCTGCGCGAACGGCTGATTCGTATCCCCGAGGACGATCTCGAGCAACAGATGGAAGCCCTGCGGCATTTCAAGCTGGCGCACAGCCTGCGGGTCGCGGCATCCGAGATATCCGGCAGCCTGCCATTGATGAAAGTCAGTGATTACCTGACCTGGCTGGCCGAGGCGATTCTCGATCAGGTGCTCGCGCTGGCCTGGCGCTACAGCGTGGCCCGCCACGGTACGCCGTTACGCCCGGATGGCTCGTTGTGCGATCCGGGCTTCGTGATCGTCGGCTACGGCAAGGTCGGCGGCATCGAACTGGGGCACGGCTCCGATCTGGATCTGGTGTTCATTCATGATGGCGATCTGGAAGCCGAGACCGACGGTGCCAAACCGATCGACACCGCGCAGTTCTTCACCCGGCTGGGGCAGCGGGTGATCCATTTGCTGACCACGCAAACCAACTCCGGTCAGCTGTATGAGGTCGACATGCGCCTGCGGCCTTCGGGGGCGTCCGGCCTGCTGGTCAGCTCTCTGGGCGCTTTCGCCCGTTATCAGGCCAATGAAGCCTGGACCTGGGAGCATCAGGCACTGGTCCGGGCGCGGGTGATGACCGGCAGCCGGGATGTTGGCGAGCAATTCGAGAAAGTCCGTGCCGATGTGCTGGGGCGCGAACGCGATCTGGACAAGCTGCGCGCCGAAGTCAGCGAAATGCGCGCCAAGATGCGTGACAACCTCGGGACCCGCGTGACAGCGGCCGGCAGGGCGGCCAATGCCTTCGAGGCGGCGGTGCCATTCGACCTCAAGCAGGACGCCGGAGGTATCGTCGATATCGAATTTATGGTGCAATACGCCGCCTTGGCGTGGTCCAGAGAGCATCCCGCGCTGCTGCAATACACCGACAACATCCGGATTCTCGAAGGGCTGGAAGAGGCCGGGCTGCTGCCGGATACGGATGCCGGCCTGTTGCGCGAAGCCTATAAGGCGTATCGCTCGGCGGCACATCGCCAGGCCTTGCAGAAGCAGGCGGGCGTGGTCAGCGGCGATCAGTTTCATGCCCAGCGGCGTGAGGTGATGCGGATCTGGACGCAGATGGGGTTGAGCTGAGCCTCACGGCAACGCCACATTCCGCTGCAACACTCTATAAAGCTATGACAGGGAGGCGACAGGTTGTGTGGGAACGTCACGCAGTCTGATCGGCCTCCCTGATCGTTTCTGGTCGTTTTTGGATAGAACATGAAAATTCTGATCGTTGGGCCTAGCTGGGTCGGTGACATGGTGATGGCACAAACGCTGTTCCAGTGTCTGAAACAGCGTCATCCCGAGTGCGAAATCGACGTGCTGGCCCCTGAATGGAGCCGTCCGATACTGGAGCGCATGCCGCAGGTTCGCGCTGCGCTGAGTTTTCCGCTGGGGCACGGTGCCCTGGAACTGGCGACCCGTCGCCGGATCGGCAAGTCCCTGGCTGGCCAATACGATCAGGCTATCCTGCTGCCCAATTCGCTGAAATCCGCGCTGGTGCCGTTTTTCGCCGGTATCCCGAAACGTACCGGCTGGCGCGGCGAGTTTCGCTACGGCCTGCTCAACGACGTGCGCATCCTCGACAAGCAGCGCTACCCGCTGATGATCGAACGTTTCATGGCCCTGGCCTTCGACAAGGGCGCCGAGTTGCCGCGTCCTTACCCGCGGCCGAGCCTGCGCATCGACCCGGCCACGCGCGATGCCGCACTGAGCAAATTCGGCCTCACGCTGGATCGCCCAGTACTGGCGCTGTGCCCCGGCGCGGAGTTCGGCGAGTCCAAGCGCTGGCCTGCCGAACATTACGCACAGGTTGCCGACGCGAGCATCCGCGAAGGCTGGCAGGTCTGGCTGTTTGGCTCGAAAAAGGATCATCCGGTCGGTGAGAGCATTCGCCAGGAGCTGATTCCCGGCCTGCGCGAGGAGTCCGTCAACCTAAGTGGCGAGACCTCGCTGGCCGAAGCCATTGACTTGCTGTCGTGCGCCGACGCGGTGGTCTCCAACGATTCCGGCCTGATGCATGTGGCCGCAGCGCTGAACCGGCCGCTGGTGGCTGTCTACGGCTCGACCTCGCCGGGCTTCACGCCGCCGCTGGCCGACGCAGTGGAGGTGGTGCGACTGGGCATCGAGTGCAGCCCGTGCTTTGAGCGCACCTGCCGTTTCGGCCATTACAACTGCATGCGTCTGCTTGAGCCGGACGCGGTGACTCAGGCGCTGAGCCGTCTGAGTAGCACGCCGGTGGAGGTTGCCTGATTTTGCGGGTACTGCTGATCAAGACGTCTTCACTGGGTGATGTGATCCATGCCTTGCCCGCGCTGACCGACGCGGCGCGCGCGCTGCCCGGTATTCGCTTCGACTGGGTGGTCGAGGAAGGCTTCGCGGAAATTCCCGCCTGGCATCCGGCGGTCGACAGGGTCATCCCGGTGGCGATCCGCCGCTGGCGCAAGCACCTCTGGCAGACCTTCAGGTCCGGCGAATGGCGGCGCTTCAAGCAGCAGGTGCGCGAACAGCGTTATGATCTGGTGATTGATGCGCAGGGCCTGTTCAAAAGTGCCTGGCTGACACGCTATGTCGAGGCACCGGTGGCCGGCCTGGACCGCGATTCGGCACGCGAGCCGGTCGCCAGTCGCTTTTACGATCGCGCTTTTCCAGTGGCACGCGGGCAGCATGCGGTCGAGCGGCTGCGTCAGTTGTTCGCTCAGGCACTGGGCTATCCACAGCCGTCCGGCATGGGCGATTACGGTCTCAAGCCGCTGGCGACGCTGGATGACAGTTTGCAGGCCCCGTTCGTGCTGTTCCTGCATGGTACGACCTGGGACACCAAGCACTGGCCCGAGCTGTACTGGCGGCAACTGGCCGAATTGATGGCAGCGCGTGGTCTGCAGGTGCAGTTGCCGTGGGGCAATCCGGCAGAGAAGGCCCGCGCCGAGCGCATTGCCGAGGGGCTGAGCGGCGCGCACGTGCTGCCCAAGCTCAATCTGGCAGGGGTTGCGCGGGTGCTGGCCAGCGCGCAGGCGTGCGTCGCGGTAGACACCGGCATCGGGCACCTGGCCGCGGCACTGGATGTGCCGACCATTTCCCTGTTCGGCCCGACCAATCCGGGCCTGACCGGAGCCTACGGCAAGTCGCAGGTGCATCTGGCCAGCGACTACCCGGGCTGCACGCCATGCCTGCAAAAGAAATGCACGTACCAACCGACCGCCGACGATCAGCGCCGGTTCGACCTTAAGCGCGAGTGGCCGATGTGCTTCACTCGCTTGAATCCCGAGCGAGTAGCGAGCCAATTGGGCACGCTGTTGCTGGCAAAGGAACCTGGCTGATGCAACTGGCTTTTGTACTCTACAAATACTTCCCGTTCGGTGGCCTGCAACGCGACTTCATGCGCATCGCGCTGGAGTGTCAGCAGCGCGGTCATCAGATCCGCGTTTACACCCTGATCTGGGAAGGCGATGTGCCGCCCGGTTTCGAGGTGCTGGTGGCGCCGGTCAAGGCGTTCTTCAATCATCGGCGCAACGAAAAGCTCAGCGCCTGGATGGAGGCGGACCTGGCCAAGCGCCCGGTAGACCGCCTGATCGGTTTCAACAAGATGCCCGGTCTGGATGTGTATTACGCCGCCGACGGCTGCTTCGAGGACAAGGCGCAGAACCTGCGCAGCCCGCTCTATCGCAAGTGGGGCCGTTACCGCCACTTTGCCGACTACGAGCGCGCAGTGTTTGCCAGGGACTCGAAAACCCAGGTGTTGATGATTTCCGAAGTGCAGCAGCCGCTGTTCATCAAGCATTACGACACCCCGCCGTCGCGCTTCCATTTGCTGCCGCCGGGTATTTCCCAGGATCGCCGCGCGCCGCCGGATGCCCCTGAGATCCGCGCGGGCTTTCGCAAGGAATTCGGCCTTGCCGACGATGACCTGTTATTGGTGCAGATCGGCTCCGGTTTCAAGACCAAGGGCGTGGATCGCAGCCTCAAGGCGCTCGCGGCTCTGCCCGCCGAACTGAAGAAGCGCACGCGGCTTTTTGTAATCGGTCAGGACGACCCCAAAGTATTCCAACTGCAGAGCGCGGCGCTCGGCCTGGGTGATCAGGTGACCTTTATGAAAGGGCGCAGCGATATTCCGCGTTTTCTGCTGGGCTCCGACCTGCTGATTCATCCGGCCTACAACGAAAACACCGGGACCGTGCTGCTCGAAGCGCTGGTTGCCGGTTTGCCGGTCCTGGTCAGCGCGATCTGTGGTTACGCTCACTATATTGCCGAGGCCGATTGCGGGCGGGTGCTGGATGAGCCGTTCGATCAGGCGCAGCTCAATCGCTACCTGTCGGAGATGCTTCTGGACAACGCCGCACGCAGCGCGTGGTCGCGCAACGGCCTGACCTTTGCCGACACGGCAGACCTTTACAGCATGCCGCAACACGCTGCGGATGTGATTCTGGCGGAGCACTATTGATGAAGCTGTTCCTTGCTGAGCCGTTCAAGAGCCTGTGGGCGGAGCGCGATGCGTTCGTCGAGGTCGAAGGCCTGAGCGGTGAGGTCTACCGCGAACTGGAAGGGCGCCGCACGCTGCGCACCGAGGTCGACGGGCGCGGTTACTTCGTCAAGATTCACCGCGGCATTGGCTGGGGCGAGATCGCCAAGAACCTGGCAACCGCCAAGCTGCCGGTTCTGGGCGCGGGCAAGGAATGGGACGCCATCGAGCGTCTGCATGAAGTCGGCGTCCCGACCATGACCGCCGTGGCCTATGGTGAGCGTGGCAGCAACCCTGCCGCGCAGCACTCGTTCATCGTCACTGAAGAACTGGCACCGACCATCAGCCTTGAAGACATCAGCCTCAACTGGCGCAGCGAGCCGCCCGAGCCGCGTCTGAAAAGAGCCTTCATTGCCGAAGTCGCCCGCATGGTCGGCATGATGCACCGCGCAGGCGTCAATCATCGCGACTGCTACATCTGCCATTTTCTGCTGCACACCGACAAGCCAGTGACCGCTGACGATTTCAAACTGTCGGTCATCGACCTGCACCGTGCCCAGACCCGCCGTGCGATCACGCCGCGCTGGCGCAACAAGGACCTGGCCGCGCTGTATTTCTCCGCGCTGGACATCGGCCTGACCCGCCGCGACAAACTGCGTTTTCTCAAGGGTTATTTCCAGAAGCCGTTGCGCGAAATCCTGCTCAAGGAAGCGACGTTGCTGACCTGGCTGGATAAAAAAGCCGACAAGTTGTATCAGCGCAAAGTGCGCTACGGAGACGCTCTCTGATGGCGGGCTGGAAGCTCGAGCCCGAGTACGCGTTCCTGGAACAGGAATTCGGTAGCCTGGATGCCGTATTTGCCTTGCAGGGACAGCAGTTGACCCGCGACCCGCTGTCCGACGTCATTCGCGTCGAGCGCGGCGGGGTTTACTACTACGTCAAACGCTACGTGGGCGCGGGCAAGGGCCTGCGTCGCTATATGGGCAAGCCGAGGGTCAAGTCCGAGTGGCAGAACCTCAAGCGCTTTGCCAAATGGGGCATTCCCACCGCAGAAGTCGTGGCCTGGGGGCTGGAGCGCAACGGCGCGGCGTATGATCGCGGCGCACTGATCACGCGAGGCTTGCCGAACACCGAAGACTTGTCGGCACTGGCGCAACGCAAGGACCCGCGACTGGCCGACCGCCACTGGGTCGATGCAGTCAGTCGCCAACTGGCTGCCTTTACCCGGATCATGCACGACAACCATTTCACGCATAACGATTTGAAATGGCGCAACCTGTTGGTCGATAACGAGGGCAAGCTGTTTTTCATCGATTGCCCCAATGGTGCATTCTGGTGGAGCTTCATGCTGCGCTATCGGATCACCAAGGATCTGGCCTGCCTGGACAAGGTCGCCAAGTATCATTTGTCAGCCACCCAGCGCCTGCGCTTCTACCTGCAATACCGCCAGCGAACGCGTTTGAACTCCTCCGACAAGAAACGTATTCGACATATCGTCAGCTTTTTCGAGGGCCGTGAATGAGCGTTTTTATTGCCAGTGCCGACCAGCCTTTACTGGCGCGTCACAACCTGGCTGATTTTGAATCGCTTTGGAACATCAGGCTTGATGCGGTCGATGAGCCCAATACCGGGCGCGGCGGCTGGAGCAGTGTGTTCCGCCTCGACCTGGACGGTCAGGGTTTTTACCTCAAGCGTCAGAGCAATTACCTGACGCACACGTTGCATCACCCGTTTGGCGAACCGTCGTTTTCGCGCGAGTTTCGTAACATCAGTCGCTATCGCAAGCTGGGGATTCCGGCGTTGCAGGCGGTGTTCTATGGCGAGCGCAAGGTCGACGGCGAACGCCGGGCGATCCTGATGACGCGTGCGCTGGACGGCTGGACCGATCTTGACGAGCTGTTGCAGCAGTGGAACCAGATGGAGGCCCCTCAGCGTCAGGCAATACTGCACGCCTGCGGCCAGCTGGCGCGCACGCTGCACCGCGCCGGACAGGTACATGGCTGCTTCTACCCCAAACATATTTTTCTTCAGGCAGCCGGTACCGGGTATCAGGCGCAACTGATCGACCTGGAAAAGACCCGCCCGGTGATTTTTGGCAAGCGTGACCTTGCCCGCGACCTCGAACCGCTGCTGCGCCGCGCGCCGATGTGGAATGAGGCCGATCGGCGCGAGCTGCTGGCGGCTTATCTGCACGCCACGCCAAACAGCCTGCTGGTCGACGCCTGGAGTGCGCGCCTTGGCAAACGCGGCGCTCACAAACGAGACCTTCAACACAGCGATGATAAAGAGACCCGTTGATGCGCCTGTCTGAACTCAAGACCGCCGGCCGTACCCCCGAGTTGCCGATGAGCCTGACGCTGGCCGATGCTGCCGGATCGGCTGAACTGCAATTGCTGACCCTGCTGCGTGTATTGCCGGGGCAGCGCTATGTCGGGGCCGGTGTCTGGCGAGGCCGAGCGGTGCTGGCAAAACTGCTGGTGGGCGACAAGGCGGCCCGACACTTTCAGCGTGAGCTGGCCGGAGTAAGGCTGCTTGCCGAACAGGGCCTGACCACACCGCTGCTGCTGGCCGACGGTTTACAGGACGGCGAGGGTGGCTGGCTGTTGTTCGAGTTTCTCGAACAGGCGCCAAGCCTGGGCGATGCCTGGAACGCCGTTCAGCACCTGCCACCGCTGGCAGACGAGCAGCAAGCGGTGCTTGGCGAGGCGCTATCGGCCATTGCCCGGCAGCACGCAAAAGGCCTGTGGCAGGAAGACCTGCACCTGGACAACCTGCTGCGCCACAACGGGCAGTTGTACCTGATCGATGGCGCCGGCATTCGTGCTGAACAGGCCGGTACGCCGTTGTCCCGGCAAAAGGTGCTGGAAAACCTCGGCGTGTTCTTTGCCCAGTTGCCCAGGACTTTCGAACCGTTTACTGAAGAGCTGCTGGTGCATTACCTGTTGAGCAATGCCGAACATGGTTTGCCGATGGAAGCGCTGCAAAAGCAGATCGACAAGGTTCGCAGCTGGCGGCTCAGGGACTTCATGAGCAAGACCGTGCGCGACTGCAGTCTGTTCAGCGTCGAGGACAGCGCTTCGGTGTTCCGCGCCATTCGTCGCGAGGAAGAATCCGCAATGCTGCCGGTGCTAAGTCAGGCGGATGCCTTGCTCGACCAGGGGCATCTGTACAAGACCGGGGGCGCTGCGAGTGTCGGGCGGGTTGAGGTCAGTGGTCGTCCGTTGGTCATCAAGCGCTACAACATCAAGAATTTCAGCCACTGGCTCAAGCGCTTCTGGCGCCCCAGCCGGGCCTGGCATTCGTGGCGCGAAGGCAATCGGCTGATGTTCCTCGGTATCGCCACACCCAAGCCGCTGGCCGTGCAGGAAAAGCGCTTTCTCGGCTTGCGCAGCAAGGCCTGGCTGGTGACCGAATTCATCGATGGGCCGGACATCATCGAACGCTTCGCCCCCTATGTTGAAAGCGGTGATGCGCCAGAGGTCGAACTGCAGGCGCTGGATCGGCTTTTTGTGCAGCTTATCCAGGCGCGCATCAGCCATGGCGATTTCAAGGGGCATAACCTGTTCTGGCACGTCGATCGCTGGGCGATGATCGACCTGGACGCCATGCAGCAGCACAGTTCGCAATCGTCATTCGCGGCGGCCTACGCCCGTGACCGGGCCCGCTTCATGCGCAACTGGCCCGCGCACAGCGCGCTGCACCAGTTGCTGGAACAGCGCTTGCCGAAGCTCGCGTCAGACTGAATCCACCAGACTCTCGTGCCAGCGCGGAGCGCTCATCGGTAGGTGCAGGTTATCGTGCCAATGCTCTACGTTGGCATGCAGTTCCGGACGCTCCGCGTCCTGTGTGTGACGCAGAGCATGGGAACGATCATCGGTAGCGGCTGACTCTCGTGCCAATGCTCTGCGTGGGCATGCAGTTCTGGACGCTCCGCGTCCTCTGTGTGACGCAGAGCGTCACGAAAGGCATTCCCACGCGGAGCATGGGAACGATCATCGGTAGTGGCTGATTCTCGTGCCAATGCTCCGCGTTGGCATGCAGTTCCGGACGCTCCGCGTCCTCTGTGTGACGCGGAGCGTCTGCATCCTCAGGTAGCGCGCGTGAGGTTCATCGCTTCGAGTGCCGCCACCAGTGCATCGATGTCGTCGAAGGGTTTGAGGTGGATGCGCGGCCAGCGCAGGCGTTCGATGTACAGCTTGCCTTCGGCATTGCGCAGCACTGGCGTGCGGTGAATCCAGGTGTCGCGTGCGCGATGGACGATGGTTTGCAGGTTGCCTTCACCCTCCTGCACCAGAAACATTCCCGGCCTGGAAAGGCGGTTTTCGATGCTCGGCAGCCTGACCGGCTGTGACCGCAGTACCTCCATCTCCACCCGATAATCAGCTTTGATGTAGACCTTGTCATCCGCTATGCCACCCGAGACGAGCTCTCCCTGATCCAGCGTTATACCCCTCGAATGGCCCGGAGCCACATCGACGACCCGCAGGCCGATTCCTCCTTCCAGTTCGGCAATGCCAGGCACAACGCCCTGGTAGGTATTGGAATGGCTGTTGCCAACCAGCGCGATCCACTTGTGCGAGCCCATCACCTCCTGATGCCTGCGGATCGTGCGTGAGGCAAAGTAATTCATCATTTGTTGGCGGATAAGGGGCTCGTCCTCGGCGATGCCTTTGAGGTGGTAACTGCTTGCGCAATCGATGGCGCGAATCTCCAGGCCCTGCTGCCGCGCCTTGATGATCAGCCGCTCGAAGGTGTAGACGCCGTCCGGATCGGTGTGATGCCCGCGGTCCAGGGTTTTCAGGTCGTGCAGCAGGGTTTTGCTCATCTGCCCGGTTTCGAGGAAACGATCCAGGTCCGCCTGATGCAGATCGCTCAGCAGGTGCTCCATGTACAGCGTTTTGACGTTCTGCTGCGACAGCAACGGCAGGTTGTCGATGATCAGCTTTTTGCTGGCGACCGAAGAGTGTGACTCGCCAATGACGAGGCCTTCTGTATGGCGATACAGTGTTTCAAGCAGCCCGGCAGTGCTTGTCTGGGGTTCAATGGCTGGCAATGTCGGGCGAGGCGGCAGTTGCGCGGCACTGATGCTGGCGGCGTCCTTTTGCAGATTCTTGCGCCGCAGGTCGAACGTATTGCGCACAGTGTCGAGTTCGATGTCTTCAAAAAAATACTCCATATCGAGCCCCTTCTTTTCGAAGTTCGCCAGGCGATGCAGCGTGGTTCTGGTATCCGGCGGCATTTCGTAGGTGGCATCGGTCAGCGATTGCTGGATGGCCGTCATCGGCCTGTCAACGCTCCAGTCATCGGCTTCCACGCGCAGCCAGGTATGGTTTTCGTCAAGGACGAACCCGTACTCGCCCGCCCAGCGCTCACCCTCGGCAATCGCGGTCGGGTCGCCCAGCTCGCGGATCAACGTGTTATCCAGAGCAGTGGCAGGGGGCAGCGGCCTGGCGGGCAGCGTCGGGTCGGCAAACGCTATGCTGAAGTCGCAGTGAGACGGCGTGTTTTCATGCGCCTCACCAGCGCCTTGCCTGATGCGGGTCGGACGTCCGGCGGGGATGTCCTGGACCTGCACACTGACGGCGCCCTGCATTTCAGCGATGCCGGGCACTTGATCGTGCGTCGTGGCCAGCTTCTGGTCGAGCAGCGCTACCCAACGCCTGGCAGAGGCCGGCTCGATATCGTGGTTGATGAGCCTGTGCCCGAAGAAATTGCTCATTTTCATGGCGGCTGCCGGGTCATCGGCAGCGCTCAGCACTGTATGGCCGAGAAACGGATAGCTGATCGACGAACTGAACGGGCGCACCTCGATCCCGTAACGGTGGGCTGCCTTGATCAGGTGGTAGTAATCGAATTCGCTGCTGGCGTTGTTCAGGGCGCCGCGATTGGTCTCTTGCAGGTAATACTTGAGTTCATGAGAGCCGGAGCGACTCTTTTTGCCCAGTTGGCGATACCTGGCCAGCTTGCGCAGGTGTTTGTCGGTCAGCAGGTGCTCGATGTACAGCACCTCGACACGCTGCTCTGCGAGCAAGGGCATGTTGAGCAGCAGCAGACGCTTGCTGGCCACCGATTTCGGGGCTTCGCTGAACACCAGTCCGTTACTGTGACTGAAGATGTGCTTGATGAGCGTGTCGACGCTGCCGGGCAGGCCATAGGCGGGCAGGGTCGGCCTGGGTGGAGGCGTGAATCGGGCAAAAAAGGCCTGGGCGTCCTGATAGAGTTGTTCCCGACGCGCCGTGAAGGTCTGGCGCACCTCGGTGAAATACGTTTCGAAATAGACGTCCAGGCCTGCGCCGGTCGGGTCGAAGACTTCCTTGTTGATGACGATGTCCAGGTGCGCGCGCATGCCGCTCGGCATCTCATAGTCGCTCAAGGTATTCAGCGAGCTTGAGCTTGCGCTGGCTTGCTCAGGTAGCGGTCGATAAGTGCCCGGAGTGTCCAGCCCGCCGCCGCGCAGGCGCTGCCGTTCGACAAGCAGCCACTGGCCCTGATCATTCAGGCGAACCGGCTGTTTGCCGAAGAAGGCGAACGGATTGGCCGGGTCGATGATCTGCCAGTACTGCCAGTAGGCGTCGTACTGAACCTCAAAGGCCTGGTCTGAGAGCTGGATATAGTATTTTCCATTGATCGCATGCACGCCTTTTGCGTGACCCTCGGCGATACGTGGCACGTTCTCCAGGGAGATGTCGACGGCCAGATCGATGCGCAAACCTGATGGCGCGCGCTGTGCCGTCGGGGGCAACGGGAGCAGCGGCTGCCAGGCGCCCCCAATCTCGCGCGCAGCGAACTGGCCGGTTGCCAGCGGCGGTGCCGAGGCGACATGGGACGCCTGGAAAACCGCAGCATGCCCATGAACGTTGGGCTTGCCGAGCAGAAATACTTGCTCTTGCAGCTCTACCGGGTACAGATCCTCGTAACGCGGCAGGGAAGGCTGGCGCTGGAACGAGCGCAGTACCGGGGTCGAATGCTGACTGTTCTCAAGCTGGTGCAACGCGCCGCCAAGTCCTTTCAGACCCACCAGCAAATCGCTGCCTGCTCCGAGGCCGTTGAGCAGTGCCGACAGCATGTAGTTCGTGGCGCGTTCCCGGTCGCCTGCGCTCAGCGCGGCGAGTGCTTGCCCGCTGTCATGCAATGAAATCAGGCTGCCCACCGCAAAGCTTGCCGGCGGGAAGGGCAGGGTCAGGGCCGTGGCAACGATTTCGACACTGACCCGGATCAGCTTCGACAGCATGTCGTTACGGCCGGTGGTGGTTTCTTCCACGTCACGCAGCCTGCGCTCCAGCGGCCGGTTGAAACAGGTATCGGCAACGTCTGCAATGAATGCCCTGGGGATGACCGGAGGCTTGTTGGCGTTGCCCTTCTGCATGTCCCGCAGGAAGAACGACAGGGTCCGGCGTGCCTTGATGCGGCAGCGATCCTTGTAGTAATCGATCATCCCGTCGCTGTTCAGCGAGCTCACGAAGTCGCTGAACAGACGGAATTCGATACCATCAGGTGCCTGCGGCGTATAGAGCAGCGCGGCGTGACGGATCTGTGTCGGCAGGATGACCAGGCAGCCCTGAACGGTTTCGATGTGGGTCAGCAGCGGGCTGGGGATAACCAGTTGATCGACATCGGTCAGTCCCGAGGCGATCAGGGGTTTATCCACATGTATTTGCAGGGGGTAAAGGGGATATCGCTCGCGTGACGCCGGGTCGCTCAGGTGCGCGTTATCCAGTGATTGCGTGAGCCAGGCATACTGCGCGGCCTCGACATGACCTTTCAGCAGGCTGCGCAGTGCAGCCGCCTTCATCTGCAATTGGGTGATCATCACGCTGTATTGGCGACGGTAGGCGTAGCCATCGTTTTCGCTGTTCAGCAGGGTGTTTCTGATCAGCGCAATGTACTCGTCCGCCAGCCACTGGCCGCGTACCGAACCTGCGACAGCAGCGGGTGACAGCGCGCTCAGGTCGATCCCCGGCGGGCCGCTGAACGTGGCGTCGGTAGCTGCCGAAGTGCTCAAGGGGTCGATGCTGTCGTTGTAGCCTTTGAGCAGCATGTCGGTGTAGGTCTGCGTTTCGCGCTCGCTGGTGATCACGATCTGATCGGGGTCTACCGTGCCTGCGGGGACGCCCAGCAGTTTGCCGAGCTGCTGGCTGGCACGCTGGTGTACGTAGTCCTTGAACGACTGAACCCCGGTGTGCGCCTGGGCCTGATAGTTGTCGAGGGCGCCATTGATGGCGCGTTCAAGGGCCAGTAATTCCCGACGCTGGGCGCGGCTGGCGCGCAGGTACCAGTCCGGGGTATGGCGGGCCTGTTCGGAGAGCAATACGCGGGTCTGCTCGTCGGTAAAACGGCGCAGTGCCGTCTCGCAGTCGGGGTGATCGATGAATTGCAGGAAGTCCTTTGCGGGCTGGGGTTTCTCGCGCAGCGCGGTCAGTTGCGCAGCCAGTTCCGGGCGGGCAGCGACCTCTACCTGATCAAGCAGCCAGGCCGTCATTGCGGGCGATGCGGTCCAGCCGACCACCTCATGCAGCAGTTGGGTGTCGGTGTCGAAGGCCTTGAAATACTGCTGCCCGGGCGCCTCGCTGGCGAACATGATCAGCCGTTGCGTCCGGCCTTGAGCATCCTGCTTGCGACACACCAGCAGTCTGGCCATCACGTTGCGGTCGTTCAGCCTGATCTGCTGCACGCGCAGCGCGGGATCAGGCGTCCCCGTCGCCGCGCTGGTCAGCGCTGCGACGATGGCAAAGTCATCGGGCCGGATATGCCCCTGCATCTTCGCCGCCCAGCCGAGCGTGGTCAGTCGGACACGCGCCAGTGCGCGCAGCATCTGTTGGTTGTGTTCCTGTTGATAGGCCTGGCGTTGAAAATCGCCAAACACCGCGCGCAGATCGAGTTCGTCAATCACTCTGGCAAGGTAGGCCGGGTTCAAGGCCGAATAGGCGGCGTCCAGCGGCTGGCCATCGAGGGTGATGAGCGTCTGGTCGAGGAAGTCCGAGCCCGCTGTCTCGTCATCCGGATGCAGGCCATAGAGCGCCAGTTCGGTCAGCGGCAGCTTCACGCGGTAGGTCTCGCTCGTCGCTGGCAGCGTGCGGCGGGTGTCGATGGTCAAGGCCCCAGGGTCCAGATCATGGCCCAGGTCATTGGCCAGGCGTGTGCGCAACTGCATTTCGGCAAACCGCTCCGGCGACGCCGCGCTGCCCAATACACTCAGCATCGCAGCATGCGCCGCGTCGTAGCGTTGCAGGTGCAGGGCATAGGTCTGCAGATCAGCCGCGCTGGCGATCTTCATCCACTCCGGCAAGTCCCGCTCGTACTGACGTCGTCTGTTGGTCAGTTCACGCAGCTCTAGCATGGCCGCCGGGCCGAACAGGCCAGGCATGTCGATGGCTTGCTGGATCAGCGATTGACGCTTGAGCCGATCCGCCGTGCCGGGCTGTTCGCAGGCGTAACGGATGTCGTTGCGCTGCTTGTTCAGCAACCGGTCGAAGGCGTGAATGAACGGTGCCGTGGTAACAACCGGCTGCAATTGCACGTCGGCAGCCGTGAAGGGTTCCAGGTACAGGTCGGCGTCCTGGAGTATCTCGGTCAAACGCTCCTGATGCTGTCGTTGCGCGTTGCTGAGCAGCGCATCGCGCAGCGTTGGCGTGTTGAGCCACTGCACAAGGGTTGCGACCATCATGGCCTGCGTGGCAAAACCGCTGATCCCGAGCCCTGGCAGCATCAATAACGTGCGCCCCTGATCCTGGGAAATCACCAGCACGCCGGCCATTTCAATCTGTTCGTCATCATGCAACTGCACCCGCACTGTCGAATAGGCGAGCGCCGGGCCTTCCTGATCGGGCGAGTCGGGCGAGTCGGGCAGGCAGGCCAGGTAGCCACTGTCGAGATCGCGCTCGTGAATCCTGACGCGAGCTTCGTCATGCAGGGACCTTTGCAAGGCGGGCAAGAGGCGATCACGGCGGCTTTCACCGGTTTCGCCCGGGTCCGTCCAGTAGTCTTCGATCTGCTGCAACAGGCCGAAGATCTGCAACTCGCGTTCGGACACGTCAGCGCCGTCGAGGGCGCTCAGCAGGGCTTCGCCAGCCTGGGGCAGCGCGTCCAGCTCCCTGGCCAGCAGGGTGCGCAGTTCGTCGAGCCTTTTCAGCGCTGCGGACGCGCCAGCCCAGGTATCGCTGGGCGTCATCGGTACAGGACTCGGCGTTGAAAGGTTGAAATCCAAAGAGGGTGGTGTTTGCGTCATGACAGGCTTTCCATTGCGCTAGGCGCTGAGGTGTGATCGGCGGCCTCGGGGGCTGCGACTGAAGGCCTCAATTAATCAGGTGCAACGGGCAGCAACGCTGTAGATAAATATGCGAGGCGGCGAAAGAGACGTTTCGTACACCGTCTGGCGGGCCGCCTTGAGTGACATTTCAGCGCGTCGAGCCAATCCTTGGTCATTACGTTATAATCCCGCCCTTTAGCTGCCCTCAGCCCGCTGTGCGGGGGCACACTTTTTCCCGGGCGCCCTGCGCCTGCATGCAGACTAAAGAGGCTAGACATAGTGGCATTGACGATCCTTGGCCTGTCCGGCGCCCTTAGCCATGATCCTTCCGCAGCGCTTTACATCGACGGCAAGCTGATAGCAGCGGCCGAAGAAGAGCGCTTCGTTCGTGACAAGCACGCAAAGAACCGCATGCCCTACGAGTCGGCGAAGTTCTGTCTGGAGCAGGCAGGCATCAAGCCTTCGGACGTCGACGTGGTCGCGATTCCGTTCGCCCCGATCAGCCTGTTCGGCAAGGCCCGCTGGCATTACGCCAAGCGTTACTGGTACGCACCGGATCGCGCCCTCGATGCGCTGCTGATGGGCAATCGCCGTTACAAGCGCTACCGCAACAAGATTGTCTGGTGCCTCGAGCAACTGGGCTTCGATCCGAAAAAGATCAAGATCGAGCCGGTCGAGCATCACCTGGCCCACGCTTCCAGCGCCTACCACTGCTCCGGTTTCACCGAAAAAACGGCGATCATGGGCATCGACGGCAAGGGTGAGTACGCCACGACCTTCTTCGGCTATGGCGAAAACGGCAAGATCCACAAGATCAAGGAGTTCTTCGATCCGGACTCGCTGGGCGGCCTGTACGGCGCGATCACCGAGTTCCTCGGTTTCGAGATGCTCGACGGCGAATTCAAGGTCATGGGCATGGCGCCGTATGGCGATGCCAGCAAGTATGACTTTTCGCGTCTGGCGACCTTCGAGAATGGCGAGCTGGTCATCAATACCGAACTGGCCAACGTTATTGGTCTGCGTCGCTACAAAGAGAACGGCAAGGGCTTCTATTTCTCGCCAAAGCTGATCGAGTGGCTCGGCCCGAAACGCGTCGGCGACGTGGCCGACGAACCCTACATTCACTACGCCGCGAGCATGCAGGCGCTGTTCGAAAAGCTCGCGCTGCAGATGATGGATCACTACCTGGGTGACATCCTCAAGGAAACCGGCAAGATCGCTTTCGCCGGTGGTTGTGCGCTGAACGTCAAGCTGAACCAGCGCATCATCGCCCGTCCTGAAGTCAAGGAACTGTTCGTGCAGCCTGCGTCCGGCGATGCCGGTACGGCGGTGGGCGCTGCGGCTTATGTCTCGCACGCCCGCGGTGTGCCGGTCGAGAAGATGGAACACGTCTACCTCGGACCTGCGTACAGCAACGAAGATGTGATTGCGGCCTGTGCCCGTCATCCGAGCAAGCCGGTCTGGCGCCAGATCGACAACACGCCGGAGCGGATTGCCGAGATCATGGTCAAGGGCAACCCGGTTGCCTGGTTCCAGGGGCGTATGGAGTTCGGCCCGCGCGCGCTGGGCGGCCGCTCGATCATCGGTTGCCCGAGCGTGACCGGCGTGGCCGACCGTATCAACCATCAGATCAAGTTCCGCGAGCGCTGGAGGCCTTTCTGCCCGTCGATGCTCGACACCGTCGCCCCGCAGATGATCAAGATCGATCACCCGGCGCCGTTCATGACCTTCACCTTCGAAGTGGCCGAGGAGTGGAAAACCCGCGTTCCGGAAGTCGTCCATGAAGACGGCACCTCCCGTGCCCAGGTGCTCAAGCGCGAATACAACCCGCGTTACTACGACATGATGAAAGCGCTGGAAAACCTGACCGGCAATGGCGTGTCCCTGAACACCTCGCTGAACCGCCGTGGCGAACCGATGATCTGCTCGCCGACCGATGCGCTGAACATGTTCTTCGGCTCGGACCTCGAGTACCTGATCATGGAAGACATCCTGGTGGTTAAAGAGGGCGTCGAGGCTTATGACACGCTCGGTTGAACGACACGTACTGCAGTTCTGTCACGGTTATGACGGGCCGTTTCTGGACTGCGCGCGGCAATACGCCAGCCTGTTCGCCGGCAAGGGCTATCGGGTGACGACGGTGTTTCTGACCGGTGCCGCCGATCCGGATGTCGTTGCTGACTGCGGTTCGGACGAAGTGCTGTTCATGGAGTACAGCTCCAGTGCCATTCGTGGCCTGAAGCTGGGCGCCATTCGGGATCTGCGCAAAATTGCTGCCACGCGCAGTTTCAGCTTCTGCATCGCGCACCGCTTCAAGCCGGTGTACATAGCCCTGCTGGCGACGAAGCTGCCGGTGATCGGTGTGCATCATGCGTTCGGCGATTACCACCGGCGCAGTCGCAAGCTGTTCGCCAACCTGTTTCGCAAGCGCCTGAGCCTGCTCGGTGTTTCCGACGCGGTTCGCGACGACATGCGCGGCAGCCTGCCCAAGTGGCCGTCCGAGCGCATTCAGACCCTGTACAACCGGATCGATGTCGAGCAACTGCAGGGCAGTCAGTTTTCCGCTGAAGATGCCCGCGCAGAGCTGGGCCTGTCGGCGTCGGCCTGGATCGTCGCCAATGTCGGTCGTCTGCATCCCGACAAGGATCAGGCCACGCTGTTGCGCGGTTTTGCCGAAGCGCTGCCCGATCTTCCCGAGAACAGCCAGCTGGTGATTCTCGGCAAGGGGCGTCTGGAAGAAGATCTCAAGGCGCTGGCGCTGGAACTGGGCATCGGTCCGCAGGTGCTGTTCCTTGGGCAAGTGCCTGACGCGCGCCGCTACTTCAAGGCCTTCGACGTGTTCGCCTTGAGCTCGGACCACGAACCGTTCGGCATGGTCCTGCTGGAAGCGATGGTCGCCGGTGTGCCACTGGTTGCAACCTCATGCGGCGGCGCCAAGGAAGTGGTCGAAGACGTTGGCCTGCTGTTCCCGCTCGGTGATGTGCACAGCCTGGCACACGGCCTGGTGCACATGGCCGGCCTGGATGCCGAACAACGTCAGGATTGTGCCGAGCGCATGCTGTTGCGCTTGCGCGAACGTTTTTCCGATCACGCTGTGCGTAATGTCTTCTGGCGTCTGCCACAAGTCTCCAGCCTGACAGCGGGGGCCTGATGCTCAATCGATTCAAGGGCTGGCGCGAGCGTGGCTGGGTGCAGATCGATGCGGCTGCCTACGAGCAAGCCTGGCAGCGGTTTGGCGGCAGCGTCGCCACTCATCCGCTGGTGGTCGCGCGCCTGTCGGCCTTTTCCGGCATCGCTGTGCGTTATCTGGCCTGGGAGCAGGGCGGTGAAGTAAAGGCCGCGATTGCCACCTGGGGGCGCTCGCTGGCGCTGTCCAAGGACGAACTCAAACGCCACGGCAAGAAAGGGCTGTTCGACCTGGGTAATGCCGAGCTGATTCTGCCGGTGGCCGATGACATCGAGGTGCCGGTCCGGCATCGGGCCCGCTATGTGTCTGCGCTCAACGAAGGCCGCATCAGTACCTTCAAGCCACAGACCGAATCCCTGGCGATGGCGCGTACGCCTGAAGAACTGTCCAAGAAATTTCGTTACAACCAGCGTCGTGAGCTTCGCTTGCTGGAAGAGGCCGGCGGGACGGTAAGGCCTGTCAGCGAGTTCAGCAGCGCCGAACTGGCGAGCATGTACTGCGACCTGTTTCAGCGGCGCTGGGGCTTCGAAGCAACCGGCGCCCGGCACAAGGCCGAAGTCATCGAACTGTTGCGCGAGCTGCTGATCGGTTCGGTGGTGTTTCTCAACGATGCGCCGATTGCCATTCAACTGGTGTATCGCGTCGAAGCGCCGCAGTGGGTCAGCATCGAGTACGTCAACGGCGGTGTCGATCCCCAAACCCGTGATTTCAGTCCGGGCAGCGTGCTCAGCTTCGTCAATACCCAGTCCGCCTGGGAGAACGCCCGCGCACTGGGCAAATCGCTGCGTTTTTCCTTCGGTCGTGCCGACCGCGAGTACAAGGACCGATGGTGCAACCCCGTTCCGGTGTTCCAGATTTGAGTCGCAAGCAGCAGTTGCTCAAGCGCCATCGCCGTAACAAGCGACTGGCGTTGCTGGGTGGACTGCTCCTGCTGATCGCGGTGGGCGTGCTGGTGGCCTGGTGGCTGGCCCCGGTGCTGGCCGTGTGTGCCTGGGTCGCCCATGAGGCCTGGTTCGCCGATCATCTGTTCTATTCGCCGTCTGACGACTATCAGTACACCTTTGCTGCCGACAGCGAAGTGCCGGGCGTGCGCCTCGACGGCGGGACGTTGCTGATCGACCCCGCTGTGCAACTGAACGGCGACGAAACGCTGATACTGGCACTGACGGTCAAAAGCACCTGGCTCGGGCGCTTTCTCGATCCGGTGGTCGAGCTGCAAGGTCAGGGCCTCAACGACCAGCAGGCATTCGAACGCGGGGTCAGCGGCGTGCGCTATCTGAACCTGACCGGGCTGGGCGAGCCGTTGGCCGCAGGTGTGCTGAAACTGCGCGGGCGTTGCTGCCGCCTTGCCGGCACACCGCGTCTCTGGCTGTTTCGCCAACCGGATGCGCGAAAACAGCGTGTCATGGTCATCGCACCGCACGCCGATGATGCCGAGCTGGCCGCCTTCGGGCTGTACAGCCAGGCCGAGGAGGCGTGGATCATCACGCTGACCGCCGGTGAGATCGAGGCCGAGCATTATCGGCAGATGGGCATGGAGCGTGCCGAAGCTGCGCGTATGAAGGGCCGCTTGCGGGCCTGGGACAGTATCGCCGTGGCGCGCTGGGGCGGGGTGCCCGAGTCGCAGTGTGTGCAATTGGGCTATTTCTGCCTGCAACTGCCCGCCATGCAGGCTGCGCCGGATACGCCGATTGGTTCGCGGGAAGCCGATCTGACCGATACCCGCCTGTTTCGTCAGTTCAATACCCTGCCATTGCCCGGCGACAACGGCCAGCCGACCTGGAATAACCTGCTCGCCGACCTGCGCGCGCTGATTCTCAAGGCCCGGCCGCAGGTTGTGGTGATGCCGCATCCTGCCGTCGACCCTCATCCCGATCACATCTGCGCCCAGGCTGCGGTGCGTGAAGCGCTGCTCGGGCTCGAATGGCAGCCGGAGGTGGTGCTCGGTTATGCCAATCACCTGCACGACAACGACCGCTGGCCGATGGGCGATGCCTACAGCGGCATCAGCCTGCCGCCGGTTTTCGATGCCGCGCTGCCGCTGGTGCCGTACAGCCTTCAATTGTCGGTCGCCGCGCAACGCGACAAGGCCATGGCACTGGGCATGATGCATGACCTGCTGCCACGCATGCCGTTCAAGCGCCGTGTGCGCCGTGCGCTGCAACGCGTTCTGGCCGGTCGTCACTGGCCAGCCGAGGGCGAGAACGAATTCTTCCGCAAGGCGGTGCGACGACACGAGTTGTTCTGGTGCAGCCGTGATCTCTGATTCAGCAGGCGCAGTACTGCAAGGAAAACCATGAAAGTTCTACTGCTGGTCCAGAAAGAGCAGCGTGCGATTCTGGACCGTCTCTATGACGGCATCGCCGCACATTGTGAATGCGAAGTGCGCTGGCTGAGCTCTGCGGAGCAACGCAACCTGCGTGGTTATTTCCGCCGCGAGGTGGACGTCAGCCGCTATGACCGGATCGTGTTTTTCCTGCGTTTCAAGCAGGAAGTGCGTCAGGTCGGGTTTATCCGCACGATTCCCAATCTGGTCATCCTCGAACACGATGCCTACCAGAACTACATTCCGTGCAAATACACCGGCAAGTTCAGCGCGCACTACCGCAAGCTGCCCTGGGCGCGGGTGATCTGTTCAGGGTTCATGGTCAGCGAGCGCCTGCGCCAGGAAGGCTTCGACGCGGTGTTCGTGCCCAAGGGCTATGACCAGAGCCTGCTGCAGTTGCAGGCACGCGAGCGTGACATCGAACTGGCCTTCGTGGGCAGCACCAACAGCGTCGCCTACAGCGGCCGCAAGGCGTTGCTGGACGAGTTGGGCCAGGTCGAGAACCTGCTCGTCACACGGACCAAGTCCGGCGAAGAGTATTGCGACACCCTGAACCGCATCCGTTTTTTCGTCAGTGCCGACGTGGGCATGGGCGAATACATGATCAAGAATTTCGAGGCCATGGCATGCGGCTGCGTGCTGCTTGCCTTCGATCAGGGCGCTGAAGAAAACCGCGCGCTGGGCTTTGTCGACATGCACAACATCGTGCTCTATCGCGACATTCCCGAGCTTCGCGAAAAGCTGGCGAAATTGCGCGATAACGTCACACTGGCCAGTGAAATATCCTGTAATGGGCAGACTTTGGTCGAGGAACGCTTTACATTCCATGCCCTTGGAAAAGCCATCGTGGACGCCATGCATGCGCCACTGCGCAGCATGCCGGCGGCGAGCTGGATCGATCGCCTGCGGTCACGATTGGGATGGTAGGGAATTATGAATATTCAATGATTGGGAACGAATGATGGTATTCAGCGAAAACAGCGACATTACGCTGGTCGTCACCAGTTGTGGTCGATTCGACCTGTTGAAGCGCACCCTGGAAACGTTCGACCATTTCAACACTGCGCCCATACGCCATGTGCTGATTACCGAAGACTCCGGCGATGACCGGGTTCAGGCATGCATTCCCGAACACTGGCACCCGCATACGCGATTCATCATCAACAACCCCAAGCTGGGGCAGATGCGCTCTGTCGACGCGGCCTATTCGCTGATCGAAACGTCCTGGGTGTTCCATTGCGAAGATGACTGGGATTTCTACCGTCCGCACTTCATCGAAGAGTCGATGACGCTGCTGGAAAACGACCCTCAGGCCTTGCAGGTCTGGTTGCGCAGCTACAATCATGATCTGCGTATCCACAGCCCTTACGTTTACCTGAACGAGCGTGAAGTGGTCGAGGGTATCGCGTTTTACAAGTTGGGCTCGCACAAGCCGGAATGGCAGGGGTTTTCCTTCAATCCTGGGCTGCGCCGCCTGGCTGATTACCAGCAGCATGCGCCTTATGCCGAACACGGTGGCGAGAAGAAACTTTCACAATTATTCGCTGCACAAAACCGTTACGCTTTGATTCTGGAAAATGATGCCGTGTTGCACACCGGGTTTGGTGAGCACGTGGAGGTGCCGCAGGAGCGGCTTGACAAACAGCGTCGCAAACGTCGGGATCGCATCAAGCTGATCGTCGCTGTGCTCGCTGGCCTAGTAGCAGGTTGGTTGCTTAATAATGTCAGTTGACCCGATAAGAGTACCCGGCAGCAAAGTACAGCAGTACTTCACCGCTGCCATCGTCATCTTCCTGCTGAGTTTCATCCTCAACCCATCAGCCAAGATCACCAACAATCTGTTTTATGCATTCACGGCGCTGCCGGGCTTGTTCTTTCTGATCAAGTACCGCAGCGCTGGCGTATTTGCCAAGCCTCTGGGTATCGCCTGGGCGGTGTTCATGGCCTGCTTTCTGGTTCCCGCACTGCAGGCGCAGGAGTTCCAGTATTACAAGCACATCATCTACGTCAGCCTGTTTGTCTTTGTCGTGGCCGGGATTACCGACAACGGCTTCTTCAGGCGCGGGGTCTTCGTGCGCAGCATGTTCTGGGCCATATGCCTGTACATCCTGCTCAGCAGCATTCACAGCTGGGTGACCGGGCAGTTCGAATTCGGCCAGCGTGTGGCGATTCTGCCGGGGCGAATGGAGAACGTGATCTACGCCAGTGCCTGGCTGGTCTGCAGCCTTGCGTTGGCCATGCCGCTGTGGGCAAGAGAGCGTCGCTGGGTCGAGGCTGTCTGCGCCGTTCTTGTCACCCTGGTGATATGTGCCTTCGTAGTGCAGACGCGTACTGCACTGGTGGGTTGCGCCGTTCTGTTTGCCGTCTGCACCGCCTATTCGCTGTACCGTTTCCCTCTGCGTACGATAGTGGCTTTGTTGGCGCTTGGCGTTGTGGCGGCAGCAGCCTTCTGGTTCGTCAAGGATGAACAGTGGGTCGCGCTGCTGACGGCCAGAGGTGATTCCTACCGCATCGAGCTGTTTGAAATCATGACCGGTGAATGGCGTCGCTGTGGCTGGATGCTCGGCTGCGGTGTCGATTTCTATACGACCCAGACCCTGACGGGCGGCATACCGATCCAGCACCCGCACAATATTTTCGTGTCGCTGGGGCTGTATACCGGCGCGGCGTCGCTGGTGATGTTTCTGGTCGTGATGGCGATGACGCTGTGGGACGCCTTGCGCAACGGCGATGCCTGGGGTCTTTACCTGGTATGCGCGCTGGTCATGCTTAACTTCGACGGTGGCCAGCTGGTCGGTAATCCCGACGAGCTCTGGGTGCTGGTGCTGTTACCGGCGACCATGGTGCTCGGGAGAGTGGTGCAGACGCATCGGCTCAGGCAGCAGCAATAGCATCAAAAAAATGGCCGCTTCGACAGCGGCCATTTTTCATGGGGCAGGTTATTGAACAGCCTGGGCCAGTTCAGAGGTATCGCAGAGGGTCTGAGCGCTCATGTAGCCATCGAGGAAGGCCGGGTTGCCGTTGTCCAGCAGCCATTGGCGGTCTTCCTGATAGCGCAGCATGTGCTTGAAATTGCGCAAGCGGAGGCTTTTGCGCAAGGCGCGGCGATAGGTTTTCATGTCGGCGATGTCAATCAGGCCGAGGCTGCCTTCCGGCGTGAGGATCACGTTGCCAAGATGGGCCGAGCGAAAGTAGATGCCCTTTTCGTGCAACCCGGCAATGAAGCTTCCCAGTTGCGTGCGCAGCTTGTCGTCGGCAACCGCACTGCCCAGCAGCTGGCGCAGGGTGAAGCCTGCCAGCGGATCATAATGCACGGCATCGCGCTCGATCTCGGCGATGCGGCTGACCGAGCGTATGCGCGGGCAGGGAATACCGCGCCTGGCCAGCGTTTCACAGTTGTCTGCGAAGCGCTGCGCGTAGGGGTACCAGGCTGCGGAGCTGACAAGGCGTTTGCGCCGAAACAATTTCAGCATGGAGCCGTCACGCAGACGGAGTACCTTGTCGCCCGTGCCGTCGGCTTCAAGTACTTCGGCACCTTGAACCCGTTCAAGGTAATGGGCGTGGTCAAGCGCTTGCATCGATACTCCGGTTTTTACGCCCCAGGGAATGGACGAGCCGCCTATGTTACCGCAGCAGGCAGCCGCGAAAACCGCTGTGATACAATTCGGCCTCTTTTTAACACGACGGATTCTCATGACAACCTCCGAATCGTCCGCAACCTCCAGCGTGAAAATCTATTTCCGCCTGTTGTCTTATGTGCGTCCGTATGTGGGCATTTTCCTGCTCAGCATCATTGGTTTCGTGATCTTCGCCTCGACCCAGCCGATGCTCGCCGGCATCCTGAAATATTTCGTCGACGGCCTGACCAATCCCGAAGCGGTGCTGTTTCCCAATGTCCCTTATCTGCGCGAGTTGCAGCTATTGCAGGCCGTGCCGCTGCTGATCGTGCTGATTGCCGCATGGCAGGGGCTGGGCTCCTTTCTGGGCAACTATTTCCTGGCCAAGGTTTCCCTGGGGCTGGTGCATGACCTGCGGGTAGAGCTGTTCAACAAGCTGCTGGTGTTGCCCAATCGCTACTTCGATACAACCAATTCCGGTCATCTGATCTCGCGCATCACCTTCAACGTCACGATGGTGACCGGCGCTGCCACCGATGCTATCAAGGTGGTGATTCGCGAAGGCCTGACCGTGGTGTTCCTGTTCATCTATCTGCTGATGATGAACTGGAAGCTGACACTGGTCATGCTCGCGATCCTGCCGTTGATTGCCGTGATGGTCGGCACCGCGAGCAAGAAATTCCGCAAGCAGAGCAAGAAGATCCAGGTGGCGATGGGCGATGTCACGCATGTTGCCTCGGAAACCATTCAGGGCTATCGCGTAGTCCGCAGCTTCGGTGGCGAGGCCTACGAGCAGGCGCGCTTTGCCCAGGCCAGCAACAGCAACACCCAAAAGCAGCTGCGCATGACCAAGACCGGCGCCATCTATACGCCGATGCTGCAACTGGTGATCTACAGCGCCATGGCGGTGCTGATGTTCCTGGTGCTGTTCCTGCGTGGCGAGGCAACAGCGGGTGATCTGGTTGCCTATATCACCGCTGCGGGCCTGCTGCCCAAGCCGATTCGGCAGCTGTCGGAAGTCAGTTCGACGATCCAGAAAGGCGTCGCCGGTGCCGAGAGCATCTTCGAACAGCTGGATGTGGAAGAGGAAGTCGACACCGGCACCATCGAGCGTGAGCGCGTGACCGGCCACCTCGAGGTGAAGAACCTCAGCTTCTTCTACCCGCAGACTGCGCGTCAGGTGTTGAACGACATCAGTTTCTCCGCCGCGCCGGGGCAGATGATTGCCCTGGTAGGACGCTCCGGCAGCGGCAAGTCGACCCTGGCCAACCTGATCCCGCGTTTCTACGGGCACGACATCGGCAACATCCTGCTCGATGGCGTCGAGATCAACGATTATCGCTTGCGTAACCTGCGCAGGCACATCGCTCAGGTCAATCAGAACGTCACGCTGTTCAATGACACGATTGCCAACAACATTGCCTACGGCGATCTGGCCGGTGCGCCGCGTGCCGACATCGAAGCGGCTGCCGCTGATGCGTACGCCAAGGAATTCATCGACCAGTTGCCGCAGGGTTTCGACACCCAGGTGGGCGAAAACGGTGTGCTGCTGTCCGGCGGTCAACGCCAGCGTCTGGCAATTGCCCGCGCGCTGCTCAAGAACGCCCCGTTGCTGATTCTCGACGAAGCCACCTCGGCGCTGGACACCGAGTCCGAGCGGCACATCCAGGCGGCGCTGGATCACGTCATGAAGGGCCGTACCACGCTGGTCATCGCCCACCGCCTTTCGACCATCGAGAAGGCCGACCTGATTCTGGTCATGGACGCCGGGCAAATCGTCGAACGCGGTACGCACACCGAGCTGCTGGCGCAGAACGGCTATTACGCCCGCCTGCATGCCATGGGGCTGGACGAGCCGGCTCCGGTCGGCGCGGTCTAACCTGACTTTCACCGGGCGGACCCAGGCGGTCCGCCTGCCTTTTGAGTGGCGTGATTCAACAGCCTGTCGGTTGCAAACCCCTGTGCTAAGATTCCGCCCCTGTCCATTTTTCAAGTACGGGTTGTTCCATGAAGCTATCCATGCCGCGCTTTGATCAGGCCCCTGTCCTGGTGGTGGGCGATGTCATGCTCGACAGATACTGGCATGGTGGTACCTCGCGTATTTCCCCTGAAGCGCCAGTGCCTGTGGTCAAGGTCGATCAGATCGAGGACCGTCCGGGTGGCGCTGCCAACGTGGCCTTGAACATCGCTGCGCTGGGCGCACCGGCTTCGCTGGTCGGTGTGACGGGGGATGACGAAGCTGCCGAGAGTCTGACCAACAGCCTCAAGGCTGCTGGCGTGCTGGCGCGCTTTCAGCGCATCGCCGATCAGCCGACCATCGTCAAACTGCGTGTCATGAGTCGCCACCAGCAGCTGTTGCGCATCGATTTCGAAGAACCGTTCAGGACCGACCCGCTGGCCCTGAGCGCAGAGGTCTATAGCTTGCTGGATGGCATCAAGGTGCTGGTCCTGTCGGATTACGGCAAGGGCGCACTGAAAAACCATCAGGCGCTGATCCAGGCCGCCCGCAAGCGCGGCATTCCGGTGCTGGCCGACCCCAAGGGCAAGGATTTCGCGATTTATCGCGGTGCCAGCCTGATCACACCGAACCTCAGCGAATTCGAGGCCATCGTCGGTCATTGTGTCGATGAGGCACAATTGGTCACCAAGGGTGCGCAGTTGATGCAGGAGCTCGATCTCGGCGCGCTGCTGGTGACCCGTGGCGAACATGGCATGACCCTGCTGCGTCCTGATCAGCAGGCGCTGCACCTGCCGGCCCGTGCCCGCGAAGTGTTCGATGTGACCGGCGCTGGCGATACAGTGATTTCTACCCTGGCTGCGGCGATCGCTGCCGGTGAGGAACTGCCGCATGCGGTAGCGCTGGCCAATCTGGCCGCGGGCATCGTGGTCGGCAAGCTGGGCACCGCGGCCATCAGCGCCCCCGAGCTGCGCCGTGCCATTCAGCGCGAAGAGGGCTCCGAACGCGGCGTGCTGGGGCTGGAGCAACTGCTGCTGGCGGTCGACGATGCGCGCGCGCACAAGGAAAGGATCGTTTTCACCAACGGCTGTTTCGACATTCTCCACGCCGGTCATGTGACCTATCTGGAGCAGGCGCGCGCCTTGGGCGATCGCCTGATCGTTGCCGTCAACGACGATGCGTCCGTCAGCCGCCTGAAAGGGCCGGGCCGACCGATCAACAGCGTTGAGCGGCGCATGGCGGTGCTGGCAGGTCTGGGAGCCGTGGACTGGGTCATCAGCTTCCCGGAAGGAACCCCGGAAAACCTGCTGACCCACGTCAAGCCCGACGTGCTGGTCAAGGGCGGTGATTATGGTGTCGATCAGGTGGTCGGTGCCGATATCGTTCAGGCGTACGGCGGCGAAGTGCGTGTGCTGGGGCTGGTGGAAAACAGCTCCACCACCGCGATCGTCGAAAAGATTCGAGGGCAGGGGTAGGGGTAGGGGTTAGCTGCAAGCTGCAAGCCTCAAGCTGCAAGCTACAAGCTACAAGCTACAAGCTACAAGCCAAAGCAGATCAAATCAAAAGGCTTGAGGCTTGAGGCTTGAGGCTTGAGGCTTGAGGCTTGAGGCTTGAGGCTTACAGCTTGCCACTAATGGAGTGCAACAGCTCCCGGGCCTTGCCGGTCAGGCGTTTGAGTCCTGACTTCTTCGCCGGTGGGGCCATGCCCTGCTGACGCAGCCAGTCCTTCCAGCGAATCCGCTCTTCACGCACCACCCAGCCATCCTGCGCGGCGAAACTCTCGGCCAGGTACAGCCCTCTCGTGCCGGCCGGGATCAGCTTGTCGCGCTTGAGCGTGTACAGCTCAGGCAGAGGCGCGCCATTCTCCAGCGGCATGAGGTACAGGTCAGGTTTGCTGCGGTTGAGGCGGGCGACCAGTTGATCGTTTTCCAGGGCTTCGTCGACATGGAAAAGGCTGACCGGTCGCGCTTCCTTGGGGATTTCCAGGCGCATGTCGTAAATCAGCTGCAACGACGCCGTGGGCAAATGCACATAGGCCCGTGGGCGTTCCAGCAGGGTCAGGCTGCCGGTTCGCACAGGTCTCGCGGCGCCGGAGAGGGGGCTGAGACGAAACGGCATGGCCTCGCGATAATGCAGCGCGGCAGCATAGGGCGCAGGCAGCCAGGTCTCCTTGAACAGCCCGCTCAGCCAGCCCTGCGGTGTTTCGATCAGGCACTCTTCGGCCACTTCCTGAATCGCGGTGTGCAGCGGCAGTGTCAGCTCATGGGCCGGGACATAACCCGAGATCAGCTTGAGTACGACGTCGCCGCGGTCCTGACGACGCTGGCGGACCAGCACCCAGTAATCGCGATTCTGCCAACTGACGGTCAGGCGAACGGACACCCCCAGATTGGCCAGCTCGGTGGCGAAACGTTCGGTGTCCGGCACGTCGATCTTGCGCCGCCGCTGCAAGGTCTGCGCGAAGTTCATCGGCATGCCGACGCTCTGGTAGCTCAGGCTTTCCGGAGTGGCCTCGACAAACAGCGGCAAGGTCTTGAAGTTGCTGGGATTCTTCCGGATCAGTGTTCGCGGCATAACGGCTCCTTCTTGCGTTGGGGTCGGCCGCCTTAATCAGGCTTGACGGCAAATCACGGCTGCGGCAGTTGCAACGTTGTGTGCCAGGTGCAACGGGTTGATGGTGCCGACAATAGCACTGGCAACCGCCGGATGTTCAAACAGTAGCTGGAAACTGGCGTGGACCGGGTCCGTGCCGGCTGTCAGGCAGACATGACCACTGGCCAGCGCTTTCTTCACCAGAATGCCTTTGCCATGAGCCTGCGCGTAATCCAGTACCGGCTTTTCGTCCTGCTCGTTGAGGTTGTAGGTGACCATTGCGCAGTCACCCTCACGCAGCGCCAGCAGGCCGCCTTCGACGGTCTTGCCGGAAAAGCCGAAGCCACGAATCTTGCCTTCGCGCTTGAGGTCGGCGAGCGTCTGGTACACCTCGGCGTCGTTGAGGATCGCCAGGTCGTTGCCGTCCGAATGCACCAGAACCAGATCGAGAAAGTCAGTTTCAAGACGTTTCAGGCTGCGCTCGACCGATGTGCGTGTATGGGTGGCGCTGAAGTCATGGCTCGACTGGCCGTTGACGAATTCCTCGCCAACCTTGCTGACGATCACCCAGTCCTGGCGCTGACCGCGCAGCAGCGGCCCCAGGCGCTCTTCGCTGGTGCCGTAGGCGGGCGCCGTGTCGATCAGGTTGATGCCCATGTCGCGGGCCATGCGCAGCAGCATCTGCGCCTGTTGGTCATCGGGAATCTTGAAGCCGCTGGGGTATTTGACGCCCTGGTCGCGCCCCAGTTTGACGGTGCCCAGCCCCAGCGGCGATACGTTCAGGCCGGTACTGCCCAGCGGGCGATGCAGATCGTGCAGGGTTTTCAGGCTCATGGCAGCAGTTCATCCCAGACAGGTATGGCCATCGGAGGCCGTGGCACATCGCTCAGCGCAGCTTGCGGGGTCGGGTGGATGCCGTCTCTGGACAGCTGCGACAGGACCCGGTCGGCGAAGTCCGGGGCCAGCGCCAGCTTGGTCGGCCAGCCGATCATCAGGCGTTGCTGGCTGTCGAGGAAGGCGTTGTCCGGGCGCACCAGTCCTGATTGAGCCGGCTCGGCACGATCAACACGCAGGGTCGCCCACTGCGCCTGACTCAGGTCGACCCACGGCAGCAGGGCTTCAAGCTCTTTGCGGGCGACCGCGATCTGCGCGTCCGGTTGGCGCGCCACGCCATCGGCTTCGGCCAGATCGCCACCCAGATACCACACCCACTGGCCATCTGCGGCCGGGTGCGTGGTCACGGTGATGCGGGGCTTGGGCCCGCCACCCAGGCAATGAGCGTACAGCGGCTTCAAGGTCGGCCCCTTGACCAGCACCATGTGCAACGGGCGGCGTTGCATCTGCGGTTGCGACACGCCCAGTGCGTTCAGCAGGTCAGCATTGCCGCCGCCGGCACTGAGCACGATGCGCTGCGCATGGATATCGCGGCCATCGACGCGCAGACCGATCAGTTCATCGCCCTCGAAGAGCGGCTCGATGTGCTGACCGGCCAGCAGGCTGTCACCGGCCAGCTCGGCAAGCCGCCCGATCAGGCTGGGTACATCGACCACCAGCTCGGCAAGCCGATAGACCTTGCCTTTGAATTTGGGGTTTTGCAGGGCCGGCGGCAGTTGCTCGCCCTTGACCTGATCCACACGACCGCGCACGGCCTTGCTGGCGAAAAAACTGGTGAGGTTGCCGGCGATGGTGCCTGGTGACCACAGGTAATGGGCCTCGGACAGCAGACGTACACCGGACAGGTCCAGCTCGCCCTTGCCATCGAGGGCTTCACGCCAGCGGCGCGGCATGTCGGCGATGGCCTCGGAGGCACCGGACAGCGCGCCGTGCAGTGCGTACTTGGCGCCGCCGTGGATGATCCCCTGAGACTTGAGGCTTTGCCCGCCACCCAGGCTGGCGCTTTCTACCAGCACTGTCGAGAACCCTTGACGACGCAACCGGGCATTGAGCCAGAGACCGGCGACGCCAGCCCCGACAATCAGCACGTCAGTGGAAATAACCGATGGCATGAGCACCTCAGTGAGCGAAAAGTACCAGCATTATAAAGGATCGGGTTTTCAATGCCCGGCGGTTTTCGAGAACAGCTGAATGACCGCCACGCCCGCCACGATCATGCCCATGCCCAACAACGCGGGCAGGTCGAGTTTCTGGCCGTAGATGAAGAACGCCGCGATGCTGACCATGACAATGCCCATGCCCGACCAGATGGCGTAAGTGATGCCCACCGGGATCGTGCGCATCACCAGAATCAGCATCCAGAACGCGATCGCATAGCCGGTAATCAACAGCACCAGGGGCAGCGGGGTGCTGAACCCCTTCACGGCTTTCATGGACGTGGTGGCGATGACTTCCGCGCAAACGGCGATAGCCAACAGGTAATAAGCGTTCATGGTGCATTCCTTTTCGTCAGGCTGCGCATTCTAGCGACTTGTAATGGCGGGCTGATAAACTCCGCGCCCATGAATAGAACTCTTTATACCGTACTGTTTCATCTCGGCCTGCCACTGGTTGCCCTGCGCCTGTGGCTGCGGGCGCGTAAGGCCCCGGCGTATCGCCAGCGCATCGGCGAGCGCTTCGCCCGCGGCTTGCCGGTCATGCAGCGGGGCGGTATCTGGGTGCATGCGGTGTCGGTGGGTGAAAGCATCGCCGCCGCGCCGATGATTCGCTCGCTGCTGGTGCAATATCCGCAGTTGCCGATCACTGTGACTTGCATGACGCCCACAGGTTCGGAGCGAATCAAGGCGCTGTTCGCCAGCGAGCCGCGGATTCAGCATTGCTACCTGCCCTACGACCTGCCGTGGGCGGCCGCTCGCTTTCTCGATCAGGTGCAGCCACGGCTGGGCATCATCATGGAAACCGAACTGTGGCCCAACCACATCCATCAGTGTTTCCTGCGCGGGATTCCCGTGGTGCTCGCCAATGCCCGGCTTTCGGAGCGTTCGGCGCGGGGTTACGCGCGTTTTGCCGGGCTGACGCGACCGATGCTCGCGGAAATGGCCTGGTTCGCAGTGCAGACTGAGGCTGAGGCGCAGCGCTTTCGTGATCTGGGCGCACGTCCCGAGTGCGTGGCGGTGACCGGCTCGATCAAGTTCGACCTGAGTATCGACCCGCAACTTCTGCAGCGTGCCGCCCAGCAGCGTGAACAATGGCAGACCACGCAGCGGCCGGTCTGGATCGCGGCCAGCACGCATGCGGGCGAGGATGAAAGCGTGCTGGCGGCTCATCGCACGTTACTGACCAGTCACCCCGATGCGCTGCTGATTCTGGTGCCGCGTCATCCCGAGCGTTTCGACAGCGTGCATACGTTGTGTCAGCAGCAGGGTTTTGCGACGGTAAGACGCTCAACCGCGCAGGCTGTCACAGCGGATGTTTCGGTGCTGGTGGGCGATACCATGGGGGAATTGCTGTTTCTCTATGCGCTGGCTGACATCGCTTTCGTTGGCGGCAGCCTGGTGCCCAACGGCGGGCACAACCTGCTGGAGCCTGCGGCGCTGGCCATGCCGGTGCTCAGCGGCCCGCACCTGTTCAACTTCCTCGAGATCGCCGCCCTGCTGCGCAAGGCCGGTGCGTTGCAAGAGGTCAATGATGCAGCAGCGCTGGCCACCGCCGTGCAGGGCCTTTTCGACCAGCCGCAGCAGGCGCGCAACATGGCTGATGCCGGGCTTGCGGTGATGAAGGCCAATCAGGGCGCGCTGCAACGCCTGCTCGACGGGATCGGGCGGTTGATGGGCAGGCGCTGAATCGGGAGGACGCAGAGCGTCCGGAACGGCATACCCACGCGGAGCATGGGCACGATAGTGTTCTTCCAGACACCTTGCTTTTTTCACGCTCTTCACGCTCGCCCAGACGCCTATCGTTCCTCACGCTCCAGCGTGGGAATGCCTTGGGTGACGCTCCGCGTCACAAATCTGCGTCGCGCTGCATGACTTGAAGTCGGGCGCAGAGCATCCGGGGCGGCCAGCCATCTCAGCGCTTTGCAGGTCGCTCGAAGTTCTTCTGCGCAGCAGTCGCCAGGTCCGGCGGCAGGAAGTCCTTGTCCGGGTTGTAGTCGGCCTTCAGGTAGCGCGACAGGTCCTGCAGGTCGCCCGGGTTCAGGGTGCCTGCTGCCTGCTTGAGGCGCAGGTTGTCGAGGATGTAGTCGTAACGCGTGTTGTTGTAGTCACGCACCGAGGCATACAGCTGGCGTTGCGCATCCAGCACGTCGACGATGTTGCGGGTGCCGACCTGATAACCGATTTCTGTGGCTTCCAGCGCGCTCTGGTTGGAAATGATCGACTGCTTGCGGGCCTGGACCTGCTCCACATCGGTATTCACCGCGCGATGCAGGTTTCGGGTGTTTTCCACCACCTGACGACGCAGGCTTTCACGGCGCTGCTCGCTCTGGCTCAGGCGCGCATAGGCTTCGCGTACCTGCGAGCTGGTCAGCCCGCCGCTGTAGATCGGGATATTCAACTGCACGCCAATGCTGCGCTGCTCGACGTCGCCGCCGTAATTGCGCCCGGTGTAGTTGGGGTTGCTGAAACCCAGTGCATCGTTATCGCCACGCTGATAGGTCGCCACGGCATCGAGCGTCGGCGCGTGTCCGGCCTTGCGCTGGCGCAGGGTTTCTTCGGCGGCATTGACCGCGTAGTTGCTGGCCAGCAGATTGAGGTTCTGCTGCGCGGCAGTATCGACCCAGGCCTTGGCATCGTTGGGCGTCGGCGCCAGCACCGGCAGGGTATGCACGATGCCTTCGATCGAGTTGTATTCGCGGTTGGTCAGCGTCACCAGCGCCTGAAAGGCATCCTCGACCTGACGTTGGGCAATGAGTCGGCTGGCGCGTGACGTGTCATAGCTGGCCTGCGCCTGCAGCACATCGGTCTTGTCCGACAGGCCGACATCGAAGCGCTCGTTGGCCTGATCCAGCTGGCGCTTGAAGGCCGCTTCCTCGGCCTTGGTCGAAGCCAGGTTGTCCTGTGCACGCAGTACGCTGAAATAGCTCTGTGCCGATTGCAGGATCAGATTCTGCTCGGTAGCCGACAGCTCCAGTGCCGCCTGTTCGTTGCTCGCTTCGGCAGCCTGCAACTGGAACCAGCGGTCGGCGCGGAAGATCGGCTGGCTCAGCGTGGCCTGGTAGAGGTTGCCGCTGCGGCTGGCCACGGCTCTGGGCTGATCGATGCTGGTGCGGGTGCTGCTGTTCTGGGCGCTGCCGGAAATGTTCGGCAGCAAACCGGCGCGGGCCTGCGGCACGGCTTCCTTGCGCGCATCGTAATCGGCGCGCGAGGCCGCGAGGTCGGCGTTGTTGTCCACGGCCTGCTGATAAACGCTCAACAGCCCTGTCTGCGTTGGCATCGGCAATTCGGCTGCCCAGGTCAACCCGCTGGACGCAAACGAAACAGCCACGACCAACGAAAGTTTGCGCAACATGAGGCATTCCCTGTTCATGAAGAAAATAATTACAGTTCGGGTTGAAGAGAAACCGGGCTAGGGAGTGTAGAGCCAGACGCTTTTGGCAACAATCGTCGATTTACGCCATTTATCGAGGTCTGTGCAAATAGGCTGGCATTGCGACCGCACCCCGTCATAGACTGACCGCGTTCTTGTCGGGGTGCCTTGCTATGAGGCTGAGATCGGTTAAACCGGATCCCGTTGAACCTGATCAGGTTAGCGCCTGCGTAGGGAACAAGATTTCTCGTCTCCCGGCGAGTCCTCTTGAGTGCCGTCCGGGGTCGATTGTTCAAATAATGAACAGTTTCGCCTCCTTTCGCTACTCAGCACCAGCACTGGTGCACCCGTCCGTCATGTCAGGTCACTCCGACAATAAATCCGCAACTGGATGTCTGGAGAGCCGTGATGAGTATAAAAGCAAAAAACGCAGCCCATTTGAGCGAGTCGGCGCAGGTCGATTCCGGATCGGTACAGCCGTTTACCCGTTCGCAGAAAATCTACGTTCAGGGCTCGCGCCCGGACATCCGCGTGCCGATGCGCGAAATCACCCTGGATGTCACCCCGACTGACTTTGGCGGCGAGATCAACGCCCCGGTCACGGTCTATGACACCTCGGGGCCCTACACCGACCCCAATGTGATCATCGACGTGCGCAAAGGCCTGGCTGACGTGCGCTCGCCATGGATCGACTCGCGCAATGACACCGAGCGTCTGCCGGGCCTGAGTTCCAACTTCGGCCAGCAACGCCTGAGCGATGCCGAACTCACCGCGCTGCGCTTTGCCCATGTGCGCAACCCGCGCCGGGCCAAGGCCGGTGCCAACGTCAGCCAGATGCACTATGCGCGTAAGGGCATCATTACCGCCGAGATGGAATACGTCGCCATCCGCGAGAACATGAAGCTTCAGGAAGCCCGCGCCGCAGGTCTGCTGACCCAGCAACATGCCGGGCACAGCTTTGGCGCGAGCATTCCGAAGGAAATCACTGCCGAGTTCGTGCGTGAAGAGATTGCCCGGGGCCGCGCGATCATCCCGGCCAACATCAACCACGTCGAGCTTGAGCCGATGATCATCGGCCGCAATTTCCTGGTGAAGATCAACGGCAACATCGGCAACAGCGCACTGGGCTCTTCCATCGAAGAGGAGGTGGCCAAGCTGACCTGGGGTATCCGCTGGGGCTCGGACACGGTCATGGACCTGTCCACCGGCAAGCACATTCACGAAACCCGCGAGTGGATTATCCGCAATTCGCCGGTGCCGATCGGTACGGTGCCGATCTATCAGGCGCTGGAAAAAGTGGGTGGTGCAGCCGAGGACCTGACCTGGGAGCTGTTTCGCGACACGCTGATCGAGCAGGCCGAGCAGGGCGTCGATTACTTCACCATCCACGCCGGAGTGCTGCTGCGTTACGTGCCGCTGACCGCCAAGCGTGTCACCGGTATCGTCAGCCGTGGCGGTTCGATCATGGCCAAATGGTGCCTGGCGCACCACAAGGAAAACTTCCTTTACACCCATTTCGAAGACATCTGCGAAATCATGAAGGCCTACGACGTCAGCTTCTCGCTGGGCGACGGCCTGCGTCCGGGCTCGATTGCCGACGCCAACGATGCGGCGCAGTTCGGCGAACTGGAAACGCTTGGCGAACTGACCAAGATTGCCTGGAAACATGACGTGCAGACCATGATCGAAGGCCCCGGCCATGTGCCGATGCAGTTGATCAAGGAAAACATGGACAAGCAGCTGGAATGCTGCGACGAAGCGCCGTTCTACACCCTGGGCCCGCTGACCACCGACATCGCGCCGGGTTACGACCACATCACCTCGGGCATCGGCGCGGCCATGATCGGCTGGTTCGGCTGCGCCATGCTGTGTTACGTCACGCCCAAGGAGCATCTGGGGCTGCCGAACAAGGATGACGTCAAAACCGGGATCATCACCTACAAGATCGCGGCCCATGCGGCGGACCTTGCCAAAGGCCACCCGGGTGCGCAGATCCGTGACAACGCGTTGAGCAAGGCGCGTTTCGAGTTCCGCTGGGAAGACCAGTTCAACCTCGGCCTGGACCCGGACACCGCGCGTTCGTACCACGACGAAACCCTGCCCAAGGATTCGGCCAAGGTCGCGCATTTCTGCTCCATGTGCGGGCCTAAATTCTGCTCGATGAAGATCACTCAGGAAGTCCGCGAGTACGCCGCCAATCAGCGCATCGATGCGGTAGACGTCGACGTTGCCAAGGGCTTGGCCGAACAGGCCGAGCGCTTCAAGCAGGAGGGCAGTCAGCTGTACAAGAAGGTGTAGAGGGCGATAGCCCGTCGTTATACACAGTTCCGCTTTGATTCTGCCCGAAGGGCGTAGGAGCGACCGGGGCGGCGATCCGCATTGTTCGCGAAAGCTTTATTCCGGGCGATACATCTTCAGCGGATGTAACGACCCTTTCGCGAACAAGTTCGCTCCCACGGCCTTCGGCCAGAATCAGAAGCGGACTTGTGCATAGCGATGCATCGGACGCAGAGCACGCTTCTGCCCGAAGGGCGTAGGAGCGACCGGGGCGGCGATCCGCATTGTTCGCGAAAGCTTTATTCCGGGCGATACATCTTCAGCGGATGTAACGACCCTTTCGCGAACAAGTTCGCTCCTACGGCCTTCGGCCAGAAGCCCGCTCTGCGTCCGATTCTGAGGGTGCAGTGCGGCTTCACCCGGTTCCTTGACTTCCCACACGAGACACCCCTGTGAATACACCCGGCACCTATTCTCCCGATACCCCAGTCCCCGCCAGCCAGCGTGTGTTCGGCGGGCGGGATCTGTTTTCCCTGTGGTTTTCCCTCGGCATCGGCTTGATGGTGTTGCAGACCGGTGCCTTGCTGGCGCCGGGGCTGGGCATGTCCGGCTCGATGCTGGCAATTTTCCTCGGCACGCTGGCGGGCGTCTTGCTGCTCGCCAGCGTTGGCGTGATCGGCAGCGATACCGGCCTGTCGTCCATGGCCGCGCTCAAGCTCAGCCTGGGCAGCAAGGGCGCGTCGCTGCCAGCGGTCTTGAACCTGCTGCAACTGATCGGTTGGGGGGCGTTCGAGATCATCGTCATGCGCGACGCAGCCAGTCTGCTCGGCGCTCGGGCCTTTGCAGAGGGCAGCCTGTGGAGCAGTCCGCTGCTCTGGACGCTGCTTTTCGGCGCACTGGCCACGTTGCTGGCGGTCAGCGGACCCTTGACCTTCGTGCGCCGGTTTCTGCGCAAGTGGGGCCTGTGGATACTCTTGACGGCGTGTGCATGGCTGACCTGGAACCTGCTGGCCAAGGCTGATCTGACCGCGCTGTGGGCAACCTCCGGCGATGGCTCGCTGCCGTTTGCCTCGGGGTTCGACATTGCCATCGCCATGCCACTGTCGTGGCTGCCGCTGATTGCCGACTACTCACGCTTCGGGCAACGCGCGAAAAGTGTCTTCGGCGGCACGGCTGCGGGCTTTTTCATCGGCAACTTCTGGCTGATGAGCCTGGGCGTCGCCTACACCCTGGCGTTCGCCCCGAGCGGCGAGGTCAATGCCTTGCTGCTGGCACTGGCCGGCGCAGGTCTGGGTATCCCGCTGCTCCTGATTCTGCTGGACGAGACGGAAAATGCGTTCGCCGATATTCACTCGGCTGCAGTCTCCAGTGCTCTGTTGTCACGCATCAAGGTCGAGCATCTGGCGTTGGTGATTGGCGTGATCTGTACGCTGATCGCCTGTCTGGCACCGCTGGCGCAGTATCAGAACTTTCTGTTATTGATCGGCTCGGTATTCGCGCCACTGTTCGGCGTCGTGCTGGTTGACCATTTCATCCTGCGTGGTCGCAGTGGTCAGGCAGCGGAGGGCGGTTTGCGCTGGATGAGCCTGCTGGCGTGGCTCGGCGGGCTCAGCACCTACCACCTGCTGGCCAATCTTTATCCGGAAGTGGGCGCAACACTGCCAGCGCTCATTGTCGCTGGCGTGTTGCAACTGCTGATCGGCGGTGCGATCAACCGCGGCCGGGGAACAGTTCCGGCTTGAGGATGCCATTGAGCTGAGGATAAGGAATTTTCAGCTCGATGTGACCCATCGAATACGGCGCGATGGTATCGACCGAGTACTTGAGGATCACTGCACCGTAGGTCAGCGCAATGTGGGGCGTGCGCTTGAACGGCCAGGTCTTCATGAACTCGCTGTCTTCATTCATCTTGGTCGATACCAGCCAGCCCTGGTGGGCCAGTTGGGCTTTTTGCCAGAACTCGCTTTCCTTGCCCGGGATGATCATGTCAGCCAGGGTCAGGACTTTCTGCTGCTGACGCGAATAGTTGATGAACGCCCGACCCGGGTTGCCGTGGGCACCGCCGGTCTCCAGATAGCTGGACAGTTCGACCACTACGATACCGTCATGCTGCTCGCGTACCTTGGCCTGCAGATAGCTGGCGTTGCGACCCTGGGCCTGACTCAGGAACTGTTCCTGATAGGCTTTGATCGACGCAGGTGGCGATGCGCTGCTGTCGGCAACGGTCAGTTGCAGCAACGTCTTCTGAACGATGGCGTCCAGTCGCGGCTCATCGGGGAAGTGCACGGTATCGATGTTCACCAACGGGCAGTCGGCCGTGGTGCAGCCCGGCTTGATCAGCTCGGAAGCATCGCGCTGGACTTGCAGCGGTGTGCGCATGTTGGGCGTGAAGAGGCTTTGGCAGGCGCCGAGCAACAGGGCCAGGCAAGCCAGTGAAGTGATCCTCAATAACGACATGTTGATCCTTGGCAGTGTCAGTAAAGGCGGTTGCGTTGTACGTATGCAGGCTGGTTGGACTGTAGACAACGTCTTCGGTTCGATCATGGCAGATTAGAATTGTTTTAAGTCCCGGCCGTCTACCCTGCATCTTCAAGGGGGCTGCATCTGACTGCCGATGCGCGTTAGGATGGCCCGATGTCAAACACGGCGGCCAGCGAGAAACCCATGACCCAGACCACACGATCTGCACCAAGCGCTTTTGAAACCATAAAGCGTGAAAACTGCTTCAAGGGCTTCTATAAGCTGGACAAGCTGCATGTGCGCCACGAATTGTTCGCCGGCGGGATGAGCAAGGAAATCAGCCGCGAACTGTTCGTTCGCCACGACGCCGTCTGCGTGCTGCCTTATGACGCCAAACGTGACGAAGTGGTGCTCATCGAGCAGTTTCGTGTAGGCGCCATGAAAAAGACCAGCAACCCTTGGCTGGTCGAACTGGTCGCAGGTCTGATCGACAAGGACGAGCAGCCGGAAGAAGTTGCTCATCGCGAGGCGGAGGAGGAAGCTGGGCTGAAGTTCGAAGCGCTGTGGCCGATCACCAAATACTTCCCCTCGCCGGGTGGCAGCGACGAGTTCGTTCACCTGTTTCTGGGGCGTTGCAGCAGTGAAGGGGCGGGCGGCTTGCACGGGCTGGAGGCCGAAGGTGAAGACATCCGGGTAACAGTCTGGTCATTCGATGACGCATTGCAGGCGATGAAAGACGGAACAATCAAGAACGCATCGACGATCATCGCCTTGCAATGGCTGGCGCTGAATCGTGCCGAGATAAGGGGTTTATGGTCGTGAATCTATTGCGCGAGCGCTACCGTGTCGATCTTGCCGGACTGCAGGCTGCGTGCGAGGCCAACTACGCGCGCCTGATGCGCCTGTTGCCCGACATGCGCAACGAACAGCGCTCACGCCGCGTCGCCGTTACCCAGGGTGATCAGATGCTGGGCGTACTGGCCGTCGAAGTGTTGCTCGACTGCCCGTACACCACCACCTTGCAAGTCCGCCAGGAACACAGCCTGCCGTGGCTGCCGGTGCCAGTGCTCGAAGTACAGGTCTATCACGACGCCCGCATGGCCGAAGTCATCGGCGCCGAACACGCGAGGCGCTTTCGCGGCATCTATCCCTACCCCAATGCCGACATGCACCAGCCAGACGAAAAGGCCCAGCTCAACCTGTTTCTGGGCGAATGGCTGAGTCACTGCCTGGCGTGTGGGCATGAGTTTGAGGCGGTGCGCTGATCGCTTCTCGACACACTGATGGTTCTTGCCACCCAAGACCGTGAATCAGCAAATGTGACCAAATGCTCGTCCGTACGCACATTCCCGGTTTACCCGCCCGTTGCCGCATCACATAATCGCGCTGAATCCTCTCTGGGAGACGGTCTTGCCGAGCGCAGCCCTTTCGTCGTCAGTTTTGCTGGTCCAGCTGTCCGACAGCCACTTGTTCGCCGAGGCGGACGGTGCGTTGTTGGGTATGAGCACCCGCGACAGTCTGGAAAAAGTCGTTGATCGAGTGCTGGCCGAGCAGCCGCACATTGATCTTGTGGTCGCCAGCGGCGATATCTCCCAAGACGGCAGCGTCGAGTCTTACCAAGCGTTTCGTCGGATAAGCGGGCGGATCGATGCGCCAGCGCGCTGGTTCGCCGGTAATCACGACGAACTGCCGCAGATGGAGCAGGTTGCGCAGCATAACGGGCTGCTCGACCCTGTGGTGGATATCGGTCAATGGCGGGTGACGCTGCTGGATTCGGCGGTGCCTGGTTCGGTGCCGGGTTTTCTCGCGGACACGCAATTGCAGTTGCTGGAGCAGTCGCTGAGCGAAGCGCCTGATCGGCATCATCTGATCTGTTTGCACCATCACCCGGTGGCTATTGGTTGTGAGTGGATGGCGCCGATCGGCTTGCGCAATGCCGATGCGTTATTTGCTGTGCTCGATCGTTTTGCACAGGTTCGCGCCATACTGTGGGGGCATGTGCATCAGGAGTTCGACCAGATGCGTAACGGTGTGCGCCTGCTGGCGTCGCCCTCGACCTGTATTCAGTTCGCCCCGGGCAGTGCCGATTTCAAGGTGGACACCACGGCGCCGGGCTATCGCTGGCTGCGACTGCACGACGATGGACGGCTGGAAACGGCTGTTTCCCGAGTGGTCGGCCTGGAATTCGAGGTCGATTACGGCGGCACCGGCTATTGATCGGGCAGGCGGATACGTTTCCGGTGAGGTGCTGTAGCGTAAGTCCCTGTAAACTACACGGCTTTGCCTTGCACCCGGGAGCGACAGCGTGACGAGCGATACACCTTCACTGCTATACATCCATGGCTTGAACAGCTCGGCCCTGTCGAGAAAGGCCTGTCAGTTGAGCGCGCTGATGAAGTCCCTGGGTCTGGCTGATCGTCTGCAAGTCCCTGAACTGCATCACCATCCGCGTCAGGCCATGCTCCAGCTTGAAGCGGCCATCACGGCGCTGGGACGGCCATTACTGGTCGGCAGCTCCCTCGGCGGCTACTATGCGACTCATTTGGCGCAGCGGCACGGCCTCAAGGCGGTGCTGATCAACCCGGCAGTCAATCCGCATCAGCTGTTCGACGGGTTTCTCGGCGTGCAACAGAACCTGTACACCGGCGAGCAGTGGCAGTTGACCGAAGACCATATTCGGGCGCTGGCCGAGCTGGAGGTACCCGCGCCGCAGGATCCGCAGCAGTTTCAGGTGTGGTTGCAGACCGGTGACGAGACGCTCGATTATCGTCGTGCCGAGAAGTTTTACCGCAGCTGCGCCTTGCGTATTCAGGCGGGCGGCGACCACAGCTTTCAGGGCTTTGCCGAGCACATGCCAGCACTGCTGACCGTTGCCGGATTTGCCCCCGATCTGTTGCAGAAGATCGATCTGTCGGCGCTGTAGGTGATCGATGCCCGGTCACATGAATGCAAGAACATTGAACCCCCGAAATTCCATGAAAGATTGATATCGAGAACCCATGGCCAATCCCAGCGCTAGCTCTTATAACGCAGACGCCATCGAAGTCCTCTCGGGCCTCGATCCGGTTCGTAAACGTCCGGGCATGTACACCGACACCTCGCGGCCCAACCACCTGGCTCAGGAAGTCATCGACAACAGCGTCGACGAAGCCCTGGCCGGCCACGCGCGTTCGGTACAGGTCATCCTTCATGCCGACAATTCGCTCGAGGTGTCCGACGACGGCCGCGGCATGCCGGTGGACATCCACCCGGAAGAAGGCGTGTCCGGCGTCGAGCTGATCCTCACCAAGCTTCACGCAGGCGGCAAGTTCTCCAACAAGAACTATCAGTTCTCCGGCGGCCTGCACGGCGTGGGCATTTCCGTGGTCAACGCGCTGTCCACTCAGGTTCGGGTGCGGGTCAAGCGTGATGGCAACGAATATGAGATGACCTTCGCTGACGGCTACAAGGCCACCGAACTGGCGGTCGTCGGCACCGTCGGCAAGCGCAACACCGGGACCAGCGTCTATTTCGCCCCCGATCCGAAGTATTTCGATACACCGAAGTTTTCTGTCAGCCGTCTCAAGCATGTGCTCAAGGCCAAGGCAGTTCTGTGCCCGGGCCTGCTGGTCAGCTTCGAAGACAAATCCAGCGGCGAGAAAGTCGAGTGGCATTACGAAGACGGCCTGCGCTCCTACCTGCAGGACTCGGTCACCGAGTTCCTGCGCCTGCCGGACGAGCCGTTCTGCGGCAGCTTCACCGGTAACAAGGAAGCGGTCGACTGGGCGCTGCTGTGGCTGCCCGAAGGGGGTGACAGCGTTCAGGAAAGCTACGTCAACCTGATCCCGACCGCGCAGGGCGGCACCCACGTGAACGGCTTGCGCCAGGGTTTGCTGGATGCCATGCGCGAGTTCTGCGAGTTCCGCAACCTGTTGCCGCGTGGTGTGAAGCTGGCCCCGGAAGACGTCTGGGAACGCATTGCCTTCGTCCTGTCGATGAAAATGCAGGAGCCGCAGTTCTCCGGGCAGACCAAGGAACGTCTGTCGTCCCGTGAAGCGGCGGCGTTCGTCTCCGGCGTGGTCAAGGATGCGTTCAGCCTGTGGCTCAACACGCACTCCGAGCTGGGCCTGCAACTGGCCGATCTGGCGATCAACAACGCCGGTCGGCGCCTCAAGGCGAGCAAGAAGGTCGAGCGCAAGCGCATCACCCAAGGGCCGGCATTGCCGGGCAAGCTGGCCGACTGTGCCGGACAGGACCCGGCACGCTCCGAACTGTTTCTGGTCGAGGGTGATTCTGCCGGCGGTTCCGCCAAGCAGGCTCGCGACAAGGAGTTCCAGGCGATCCTGCCGCTGCGCGGCAAAATCCTCAACACCTGGGAAGTCGATGGCGGCGAAGTGCTCGCCAGTCAGGAAGTCCACAACATTGCCGTGGCCATCGGGGTTGACCCCGGCGCAGCCGATATCAGCCAGTTGCGTTACGGCAAGATCTGCATCCTGGCTGACGCCGACTCGGACGGTCTGCACATTGCGACGCTGCTGTGTGCGTTATTCGTGCAGCACTTCCGCCCGTTGGTTGACGCCGGGCATGTGTACGTCGCCATGCCGCCGCTGTACCGGATCGACCTCGGCAAGGAAATCTACTACGCGCTGGACGAAGCCGAGCGTGACGGGATCCTTGACCGTCTGGTCGCTGAAAAGAAACGTGGCAAGCCGCAGGTCACCCGATTCAAGGGCCTGGGTGAAATGAACCCGCCGCAGTTGCGCGAAACCACCATGGACCCGAACACCCGGCGCCTGGTGCAGCTCACGCTGGATGATTTCGCAGCCACGTCGGAAATGATGGACATGTTGCTGGCTAAGAAGCGTGCAGGTGATCGCAAGTCCTGGCTCGAATCCAAGGGCAACCTTGCCGAGGTCCTGACTTGATACGAGCCTGGCTCGCCGCCCTGATCCTGATTGCCGCGCCGGTTGTCGCTGCGCCACTCGAGGCCCTGAAGCTGCAATCCGAGCATCCGGTGGACGACATGGCGGGTGGCAATCTGTCAGGTCTGGCGATGTGCAATGGCCAGTTGTGGACCGTGTCCGACCGTGACGACGATGTGCTGTACAGCCTGGATGTGTCGCAAGACACCTGGAAGGCTCAGTCACATCATATTGACGCACCTGCGCCACAAAGCTATCTGCCGTTGAAGTTGCGTTTCATGGCCGGGCTTTCCGCGCTGATACGCGGCGGTAGTCTGGATTTCGAGGGTGTCAGCTGTGATGCAGCCGGCAATCGCTATCTGGTCAGCGAGGCTTATGGCACGGTGCTCAAGGTTCCGGTGAGTGGCAAACCGTTCTGGCTGGATTTGCCGAAGGAACTGGTGGATCAGGCGCGGGCTCAGGGCATGTTGCAGCGTTTCAACGCGATTTTCGAAGGGATTGCCGTCAGTCCGGCAGGCGACCGTCTCTGGCTGGCGGCCGAACGCGAGAAGCGCGGCTTGCTGGTGGTGCAACGCGACAAGGAGCAGTGGACCTGCGGGCAAAGCTGCGTGCTGCTGTCCGAGTCCGGTCTGGACGCGTTGCCGCCGGAGCAGGGCAGCAAAAAGGTGTCGACGGATTTTTCTGATGTGTCGTTGTACAACGGCAAGCTGTTCACGCTGGAACGTGCGGTGTATCGCATCTGTCGGCGTGATCTCGAAACCGGGCAGGTCGAGCGTTGCTGGTCGTTCGCCAAGGAAGCCATGGTGCCGTCGCGTCGTTACGATCAACCCTACGGGCTGACCGAGGCACTGGTGGTGGACGAGAAGGGCGCGTGGATCGGCATCGACAATAATTTCGGTGTGCGTGCCGACGGTGAGAAACGCCCGATCGTCTGGCGTTTCGCTGCGCCTGAGGCGGGCTGGAGTGCCGGGCAGTGAGCGACGTGCAGCCCGGCAAGCGCGCTGGCAAGGTGCTGATGATCATGGCTTGGGCGGCCGGTCTGTTTCTCGCGACGCGCTTTTTCGGCGATTGGGAAGACCGGCAGCAGAATCCCAACGCCGTGGTCACCTCGCAACACGGTGACGGCTATATAGAAGTGCAGCTGGCAGGCAATCGACAGGGGCACTTCGTCACGACAGGCCAGATCAACGGCCGGACAGCGGAGTTCATGATCGACACTGGGGCGACCGATGTGGCCGTACCCGGTGATATGGCTGACCGCCTGGGGCTCAAGCGTGGCTTTCCGGTCACGGTCAGTACGGCCAATGGTAACAGTCAGGGTTTTCGAACCACGCTTGACCGCTTGCAACTGGGCGATATCGTCCTGACCAATGTGCGTGCCCTGGTGGCACCCGGTCTGGACGGTGAACAGGTGCTGCTGGGTATGAGCGCAATGAAACAACTCGAATTCACACAGCGTGGCGGCAATTTGCTGCTGCGCCAGTCAACGAAATGATGAGGCCCGCATGAGCGACTCCCTTGACCTCAGCCTGGATGGTGTAGAACGCCGATCACTGGCGGACTTCACCGAACAGGCCTACCTCAACTACTCCATGTACGTGATCATGGACCGTGCCTTGCCGCATATCGGTGACGGCCTGAAGCCTGTTCAGCGACGCATCATCTACGCGATGAGCGAACTGGGCCTGGGTGCCGACGCCAAGCACAAGAAGTCGGCGCGTACCGTCGGCGACGTGCTCGGCAAGTTCCACCCGCACGGCGACTCGGCCTGTTACGAGGCGATGGTGCTGATGGCTCAGCCGTTCAGCTATCGCTACACGCTGGTGGACGGGCAGGGCAACTGGGGTGCGCCGGATGATCCCAAATCCTTTGCCGCCATGCGCTACACCGAGGCGCGTCTGTCGCGCTACTCGGAAGTCCTGCTCAGTGAACTGGGTCAGGGCACCGCTGACTGGGTGCCGAACTTTGACGGCACGCTGGACGAACCCGCGGTGTTGCCGGCACGTCTGCCGAACATCCTGCTCAATGGCACCACCGGCATTGCCGTCGGTATGGCGACCGATGTGCCGCCGCATAACCTGCGCGAAGTCGCCAGTGCCTGCGTTCGTCTGCTGGACGATCCCAAGGCTACGGTTCCGGAGCTGTGCGAGCACATTCTCGGGCCGGACTATCCGACCGAAGCGGAAATCATCACGCCGCGTGCCGACCTGCTGAAAATCTACGAGACCGGGCGTGGCTCGGTGCGCATGCGTGCGGTTTACCGTATCGAAGATGGCGACATTATCGTCACCGCACTGCCGCATCAGGTCTCCGGTGCCAAGGTGCTGGAACAGATCGCCGCGCAGATGCAGGCCAAGAAACTGCCGATGGTTGCCGACCTGCGCGACGAGTCGGACCACGAAAACCCTTGCCGTATCGTGATCATCCCGCGCTCCAATCGGGTTGAGCTGGACGAGCTGATGCAGCACCTGTTCGCCACTACCGAGCTGGAATCCAGTTACCGGGTGAACATCAACATCATCGGTCTGGATGGCAAGCCGCAGCTCAAGAACCTCAAGACACTGCTCGGCGAATGGCTGACGTTCCGCATCGGTACGGTGCGTCGCCGTCTGCAATTCCGTCTGGACAAGGTCGAGCATCGTCTGCACCTGTTGGACGGTTTGCTCACGGCTTACCTGAACCTCGATGAAGTGATTCACATCATCCGTACCGCCGAGCATCCGAAGGCGGAGCTGATTGCGCGTTTCGATCTGTCGGAAATTCAGGCCGATTACATCCTCGACACCCGTCTGCGTCAGTTGGCGCGCCTGGAAGAGATGAAGCTGCGCAGCGAACAGGATGCCCTGCGCAAAGAGCAGGCCAAGCTTCTGGCGCTGTTGAGCAGTGAGTCCAAGCTGCGCAAGCTGGTGCGTGCCGAACTGATTGCCGACGCTGAAACCTATGGCGACGAGCGTCGTTCGCCCATCGTTGCCCGTGCCGAAGCCAAGGCGCTGTCTGAAAACGAATTGATGCCCACCGAGCCGGTGACTGTCGTGCTGTCGGAAAAAGGCTGGGTACGCTGTGCCAAGGGCCACGACATCGATGCGACCGGGCTTTCTTATAAAGCCGGGGATGGTTTCAAGACCTCGTCCATCGGCCGCTCCAATCAGTTCGCCGTGTTCATCGACTCGACCGGGCGCAGCTATTCGGTTGCCGCCCACACCCTGCCATCCGCGCGGGGCCAGGGCGAGCCGCTGACGGGCAAGCTGCAACCGCCACCGGGTGCGACCTTCGAATGCGTATTGCTGCCGGAAGATGATGCGTTGTACGTGATCGCGTCGGATGCCGGTTATGGTTTTGTCGTCAAAGGCGAAGACCTGCAAGCCAAGAACAAGGCGGGCAAGGCGCTGCTGAGCCTGCCGGCCGGGGCGAAAGTCATCCTGCCTCGCCCTGTGCCTGATCGTGAGCAGAACTGGCTGGCGGCGGTGACCACCGAAGGCCGCCTGCTGGTGTTCAAGATCAGCGATTTGCCGCAGTTGGGCAAAGGCAAGGGCAACAAGATCATTGGCATTCCGGGCGAGCGGGTGGCCAGTCGTGAAGAGTATGTGACCGATCTTGCGGTGATCGGACAAGGCGCTACGCTGGTACTTCAGGCGGGCAAACGAACGCTGTCGCTGAAACCTGAAGACCTCGAACATTACAAGGGGGAGCGCGGCAGACGTGGCAATAAACTGCCAAGGGGCTTCCAGAGGGTCGATGCATTATTGGTGGAAAATAGCTGAAAACATTGATCTGGCACCAAGGTTCTTCGTTTTGCCATGAAGTACGATGCATAATCGCTGGAGTCATGGTGCATATTCACGGATGATATGGGGTCTTGGGGTGCATGCGTGGCTCAGTGCCTGCATGGGTCTTGAAAGTACTTATACTGTGGCCTGTCTCTGGACGGCCACCTGGATGGGATGATGAATTTTCTACGCCTTCCCTTGATCCTGCTGATGACTGGCGTTCTGGGTCTGGCTGGTTGCAGTGTGCGCCAGCCGACCGCGCTTTATCAGCTCGATAGTGGTGAGCCTGGTCAGCCGAAACAGAGTAGTGGTCTGGCAGTTTTGCTGGGTCCTGTTTCGGTGGCCGACTATCTGCAACGCGAAACCCTGCTGCAACGCCAGCCTGACGGGACCTTGACCGCTTCGTCCGATGGGCGCTGGGCGGGCAACCTGTCTTCGGATATAGATCAGTTGCTCTTGCGTCAGCTGGCCTGGAAGCTCGACAGCCAGCGCGTCGTCATGGCGCCTGCGACGGCCAGTTTCACGCCCGATGTTCAGGTCGTGCTGTCCATCACCCGTCTGGACTCCGGGGCCAAGCAGCCTGCGGTACTGGATGCGCAATGGCGTCTTCTGGACCGTAAGGGCCATGTCCGTGACAGCCGACTGGTTCACCTGGAACAAGTCCATGCTGGCAGCTCTGCCGATCAGGTCAAGGCCCAGGGCATGCTGTTGCAGCGCCTGGCTGATCAGGTCAGCACGGCGATCAAGCCGATTTCCTGGCAGGCGCTCGATGAGCCGAAAAAAACGCCTGTCGCCAAGGCCAAAGAGCCTGACAAGCCAAGAATTCCGCTGGCTTCCCCCATACGCACCGATCTTGAAGTGTTCCGCTTCTAGGATTGGCCCAACAAAAAGCCCGCAGCGATGCGGGCTTTTTGTTGGGCGCTCATCTCTGGTTCCCACGCCCCAGCGTTCCTGACGCTTCGCACAGTCAGGATAGGACGCAGAGCGTCCAGAACGGCATGCCCACGCTGGAGCATGGGCACGATGGTGAACTGCGTGACGTCCCGGTGCGTGGGGCATGGGCACGGTGGTGACCTTGCGGACGCCTATCGTTCCTCACGCTCTGGTGTGACCCCCGAAGGTTGGACAATTATCCACCTACGCTGCCTTGGCGGCCTGCATTCTGTATTCCACAGGACTCAGGCCGTTAAGCTTCAGTTTTATGCGTGAGTGATTGTAATACTCAATGTACTCTTCGATACCCGCTTGAAGCTCATCCAGATCGTTAAATTTGTTCAGGTAGAAAAATTCGGATTTCAGCGTGCTAAAAAAGCTCTCAATAGCCGCGTTGTCGTAGCAGTTACCCTTGCGCGACATGCTGGCTGCGATCGAATTCTCATTGAGCAGTCGCTGGTAAATAGGCATCCGATATTGCCAACCCTGGTCGGAATGCAAAATCGGCTTTTCATGCGGTCCAAGCCGCTTAAATGCTCCTTCAAGCATTTCGTCGACCATGGAGTACAGCGGGCGCCTGGCAATCGCATAGGAAATGATTTCGCCGCTGTACAGATCCATGATCGGCGACAGATAAAGTTTCTGGCCTCCTACTTTGAATTCGGTCACGTCGGTGGCCCATTTCTGGTTAGGGTATTGCGCTTTGAAATCACGCTTTAGCAGGTTAGGCGCGGCCTTGCCTGTTTCGCCTTTGTAGGAACGGTATTTCTTCACGCGTATCAGGCTCTTCAGGCCTAGCTGCCCCATTAGTTTCTGCACCGTCTTGTGGTTCACAAGATGGCCCGCCCTGCGCAACGCTGCCGTGATGCGACGATAGCCATACCGGCCCTTGTGCTCGTAGAAAGTTGCCTGAATCAGGTCTTTCAGCCCGGCGTATTTGTCATCTGCCAGCAGTACCTTTTGTTGATAGTAAAAAGTGCTGCGTGCCAGACCGGCAAACTTCAGCAGGCCGTCCAGAGAATGTAAAGGCCTCAGTTCCATCACGATTTGCGCTTTTTCTGCTGCGCTATTCGTTGCTTCTTCTGAACCAAGGCATCGAGCTTTTTTAGATAATCGACCTCCATCCGCAGTTGCTTCACCTCGGCAAGCAACTCGTCACGCGAGCGCGATTCATCGTTGATCGGAGCGGAGTTCACAGGGGGAAGGGGCGTCGTCATCTTTCTTGGGCGTCCAACTTTCTTAGGGGGCTTTGAGGATGCGTTAAGAGCACCTTCGTCAAAAAGGCGCTGCCATAGATTGATGATGCCGAACTGACGGATATCGAACAAGGCCGCTGTCTGGCGCAGTGATAATCGCTCATCATGCATGCGCTTCAAAACAGCTAGCTTGAATTCGTCACTGTAACGCTGCCGCCTTTTCTCTTTAAGAGCGGCTGGGCCGTGGATCTGATAAGCCGCGACCCACTGACGAAGGCAGGAAAAGTCCACATCGTGGCGACGCGCAACATCCCTCAAACCTGCCTTGCCGGCACAATACTCTTTCACGGCTGCGAGTTTTGCCTGCTCTGTATATTTACCCATGACGCCTCCAAAGGTTGCATCCAACCTTCGGGGGTCACACCACTCCGCGTGGGAATGCAGGTCGTGACGCTCTGCGTCATCTGTTTGCGCCGGGAGAGGTTGATCAGGATAGGACGCAGAGCGTCCGGAACGGCGTGCCCACGCAGAGCATGGGCACAAGCGTCTCACTTCAAGCGTGAGCGGAGGAGAGGATCAGGCCTTGTTGGATTCGTGCATGCGCGCCAGCTGGCGCTCGAGCATCGACGGGTAGGGCTCCATCAGGCGTTCTACGCAGCAGGCACCTTCCGGGCTGGCGATCGGGCGGATGCGGGCGCGTTGGCGGATCAACTGATCGTCGTTGATGCGGCGCTCGACCAGCAGCAGGTTGCGGCTGTGCTGAGACAGCGCCAGTGCGTCCTGCGCGGTTTCGGTCAGCAACAGATCGATCTGGCTCAGACCGCTCAAGCCTTCACCCAGCGTCAGGCCCAGTTGCAGTTGCAAGGTGATGCCGCTATCGGCCACCTCGATCTGCAAGGCATGACTGAGTGCGCGCAACAGCTCGCCGCAGCAGATCGCGTTGGTCAGGTAGTCATCACCGCTTTCGTGACTGTGGAACAGCATCAGCGTGCTGCCGTCATTCAGCGTATGCAGCTCGCTTTCATACAGCGAGGCGGCCTGATCGAGGCAGTCGCGGTAGCGTTGCAGCAATTCGGTAAGGCGTGCACGCGGCAGGCGACGCAATTGATCCTGTGCACCCAGCTGCACGGCCAGCACTGCACTGTTGTGCGGCTCGACCGGCGCTACCGAGGCAGCCGCCGGGCGAACGGCTGGTGAGTTGTCCGAGTGGTCGCGCAGATCGGCGAACGGATCCTCATCGTCGTCTTCATCTTCCTCGGCAACGATGCGGCGCTGCACCGGTGGTGCCGGCAAGCGCGGTTTTGCTTCGCTGCTACGAGCTGAAACCACTGGCGCAGGCTTCTCTTCCGGCTCCAGATACGGATCTTCGCTGTCGTCTTCCTCGCCGTCATACTCGGGCTCGGGCAGCGGTTCTGGCTCCGGCACCGGCGGCGCGAACGAGGTGCGCAGCTGCCGCGCCAGATCACCGATTTCATCCTGGCGATCAGTGGCGGGTGTGTACGGGTCGATATCGCGTAGCCAGATACGCATCTGCATCAGTGGCGTGGAGATGTGGCGGCCAAGGCGCAGACTCAGGGCCAGCGCCAGGGCCAGCAGGATACCGGCCAGAATGCCCATGCTCTGCAGGCTGATGGTCAGCGGCTGCTGGAACTGCGACATGTCGAGGCTGATACGCAGATGGCCCGCCATCACGTCCTGGAACGTGATCTTGATTTCATACAGGCCCTGAGCTTCCCCCAGAAGCCCGTTTTTCGGGCGCTGGCCGGCCTCCGCGAGGATGCGGTTATCCACACTGTAGATAGCCGCATGCGCGACCAGCGGATTCTTGACCAGATTGCCCAGCAGCACGTTGAGACTGAGGATGTCGTTGGACACCAACAGCTCGGTAGCCGAGGTGGCGGTCTGGGTGGTCAGGGCCTGCCCCAGCGCATCAGCCTGTTCATGCATGGCCTGCTTGAACTGCAGGCCCATGACACCGGCGTAGATCACCAGCGCCAAAGCGACCAGGATCACGTTATGGCTGGCAATGCGCAAAGCGATCGGTACACGGCGATGACGCAGGGCACGAAAGATGAGCAGGAAGAAATTATCGGTTTTAACGGGCGTGGGCCGGTTCACAGAGCACGGCTCTTTCGGTGAAGTTGTCGCGCAGTATAACGAGCGACCCAGTGGCGGCAAAGCGCTGCCTGTGCCCGGTGGTCACTGAATGTGGTTAGAATGCGTTTTTTTTCCACTGCGGGGGTGCGCCTTGCGCGAAATCGTCCTGATTAACATCACCGGTGTCGACCGTCCCGGTCTCACTGCAGCCATCACCGGCGTCCTCGCCCAGGGTGGCGTGAACATTCTCGATATTGGTCAGGCGGTGATCCATGACACCCTGTCGTTCGGCATCCTGGTTGAAATTCCGGATACCGTGCAGGGATCTTCGGTGCTCAAGGACATCCTGTTCACCGCCTACGAACTGGATCAGCAGGTCCGTTTCACTGCGGTCTCCGAAACCGACTATCAACACTGGGTCGAAGGTCAGGGCAAGGCGCGCCACATCGTTACGCTGCTGACCCGCAAAGTCACGGCCGAGCAATTGCAGCGCGTCAGCGCCATCACTGCCAGGTACGGGCTGAATATCGATCAGATCGATCGGTTGTCCGGTCGCATGCCGCTTGACACCCCGGCTGACAAGGGCAAGGGCTGCATCGAGTTCACCGTGCGCGGCGAGCCCGCCGACCCGAAAGCCATGCAGGCCGAATTTCTCGCGGTCGCCCAGGATCTCGACGTCGATATCGCGTTCCAGCAGGACTCGCTGTTCCGCCGCAACCGGCGCCTGGCGGTGTTCGACATGGACTCGACCCTCATCGAGGCCGAAGTCATCGACGAACTGGCCAAGGCCGCAGGCGTCGGCGAGCAGGTTTCCGAGATTACCGAACGTGCCATGCGCGGCGAACTGGATTTCAGCGAAAGCTTCAAGGAACGTCTGGCTTTGCTCAAGGGCCTCGACGTGAGTGTGCTGGATGAAATCGGCGCGTCCCTGCGTCTGACCGAAGGTGCTGAAACACTGTTCTCCGAGCTCAAGCGGCTGGGTTACAAGACGGCGATTCTGTCGGGAGGCTTCACCTATTTTGCCAAGCAGCTGCAAGCAAAGCTGGGCATTGATTATGTCTTCGCCAATGAGCTGGAAGTGGTTGACGGCAAGGTGACCGGCGTAGCGGTCGAGCCGATCGTCAATGCGCAGCGCAAGGCCGATCTGTTGCGCGAACTGGCCCACAAGGAAGGGTTGAGCCTGGAGCAGACCATCGCGGTCGGCGACGGTGCCAATGACCTGCCGATGCTGGCGATTGCCGGGCTGGGTGTAGCGTTTCGCGCCAAGCCACTGGTCAAGCAATCGGCCAAGCAGGCCATTTCGACGCTGGGGCTCGATGGCGTGCTGTATCTGCTGGGCTTGCGCGACCGCGAGGGAAAGCGCTGACGCTCAGGCCGTCGTGGTCTGCTCCTGATGGCGAGGGGCAATCGCGACGGCTGTCGCAATGATCGCTACAGCGTGCCCCACAAGGAATCGAATTCCTGATCCAGCATGGCCTTTTCGGTTTCGGCGGCTTTCGGGGCGTCGTACATCTGATACTCAAACTGATTGTAACTGGCGCTGCTGACCTGCCGGTTGCTCAGTGAGGCGCGGCGTTCTTCGCCGTTGACGTTGATCATCACCATGCTGCCTTCCTGAAAAGGCAGGCGCGGTGCGAGCACGGTGGGCGGTTTTTCCATGGCGCGTACTTCGGGCAGCATCAGAGTTCGCAGGTACTGGCTGTTCTGTTGTTCGCGAATCAGTTGCATGCCGCACGGCTGGGCAAACGGGGCGATCAGTTCGATGCCCATCTGTGTGCCCCCGCTGCGTACCTGACGGATCCAGCGCACGATGGCAACGCTCCAGCCCTGGCCTGCGTCGTCCTGAATACCCACCAGTTCGCCAGCCTGCAACTGTTGAGGCACGTCCTTCTGCCACGCCAGGCAGTAACCGCCCGGGCTGTGGTTGACGATATTCAGGTCGAAGGTCGGAAACGTGTGCTGGTTGTTGGACAGCGAGTCGCTGTCGCCGTCGTTTTTCGGGTATTCAATCTCTTCGTAGGGCAGCAGAACGGATGAGGTCTTGCCACGCTGAGTATCGAAGGCAGAGGCCCACGGGTCGTCCGCGTCATCATTGGCCATCTTCAACGAAAAGCTCGCTGCACTGGTGGCGCTGTTCAATTGCAACAGCTCGCTGAACGACTTCTGGCCAGCGACATAGAAATGCAGCGCGCTCATGCCGATGCACAATCTCAGCGTGCCCTGACCGGGCGTACGTTGAAAGGTGCGTTCGGCCACATCACCCCAGGCGACCGCCAGATGTTGCAGCAGGTCGGTGTTGATACCGGTTGGGATCAGCAGCGGTGAGGGCGTGCGCTGGTCGTCCGGCAGGGCCAGGTACTGATTGATCGCTTCCGCCAGCGCCAAGGTATTGATGCCCAGCAGCCGGGGTGATTGTTCGTCACTGAACAGGGTGCGATACAGCGGCGGTTTGTCTGCCGTCGGGTCCAGGGCGAATAGGCTGCTTTGCGTGGCAGGCGACTGCAGTTTTACCAGCGCGCTCCAGGCCTCCAGCGCATCGGCCAGTTTGCCGATGTTCAGTTGGCGCATCTGATTGCAGCGCGAGCAGCCCATCAGCAGTGCGATCACATAGGTCTGTTCAACGCTCAGCACTTTGCTGTGATGGGCCAGGGGTTCTTCGACCGGCGTGTTGTGTAGCTGGTACTGACGGGCAATCTGATAAATCTGGTGCAGCTCGAGCCACAGGCCGTCCTGAACGGGACAGTAAAGCTGGTTGGCGCGAATCAGCGGCCCGTTGAGCCCGTGCACTGCTCGTTGCAGTGCGGTGCTGAACAGCCCGGCCTGGTCTCGGGTGTAGCGCGGGGCGACCTGCTGAATGATTTGCTTGTAACCGGTCGCCAGATGGTTTTGCAGCGCCTGGCAGAGGTTGGCAACCTTGCGTGGTCGCTCGTCCAGCACAATGGCCTGATTGAGAAAGTGACGTTCGAGGTGCTTGCAGACGAAGTACACCTCGGGCCGCAGCAATTCAAGCAATTGCAGGCGGTTTTCACTCGGGGTGATCAACTGGTTCAGCTCGGTCAGCCCCTGATAGAGCTGACGCGCCATTTCTCCGAGGTTTGCCTTGGGCAGTCTGGAGATCCAGCGTTTGAGGTCGCGGGGATTGGCTTCACTGAATGTCAGGCTCGACTGCGTCGGCGTGGGCGCACGCAATAGCAGAGGGAGGCTAAAATTACTCATGTGACAGACAAACTCCAACAACTCACTGGCCTGGATGATGGCTTCATAGGGGGGTCGAGGTTATCGCGCACCCGCGATATGCCGAGCATACGCCCATGAAAGTGCGAAGTATCCTACAGCATCGATCGGGCGACTTTACCAGTATCGACATAGGTTCGCAGCAATTATGGCCGGAGGCCATTATCGTCCGGTGGCATGCTGCATGAGTGCCAATATCCATCATCGGGCACTCATGCATCGAGGCTCAGGTCGCGATCATGCCTGTGCCGGAACGGCCAGTGCCTGGCCCATTTGAACCTTGGAGCCGGCCGTCAGTTGTTCGGCCCATTTCACCTGACCTGGACCGAACAGCACGATGGCGGTAGAGCCCAGCTTGAACCGACCCATCTCGGCACCTTTTTCCAGGTGGATCGGCGCACGCGCCGCTTCGTCGTAGCTGAACGTCTTCAATTCACGCTTGGGCGGTGTGACCAGTCCGGCCCATACCGTTTCGACAGACGCCACGATCATCGCGCCCACCAGTACCACTGCCATTGGTCCGCGCTCGGTATCGAACAGGCAGACCACTCGCTCGTTACGGGCGAACAGCTCGGGTACGTTTTCAGCGGTGGTCTGGTTGACCGAGAAGATGCGGCCCGGTACGTAGACCATTTCACGCAGCGTGCCGGCCAGTGGCATGTGAACGCGGTGATAGTCCTTCGGCGACAGGTAGACGGTCGCGAACTCGCCGCCCATGAACGGCGCCGACAGCTTGGGGTCGCCGCCAAGCAGTTCCAGTACGCTGAAACTGTGGCCCTTGGCCTGGAAGATCCGGCCGTGGTCGATAGGGCCCAACTGGCTGATGGTACCGTCGGCCGGCGAGAGAATCGCGCCCGGCGTGGCATCGAGCGGGCGCGCGTCAGCTTTCAATGCGCGGGTGAAGAACGCGTTGAAGTGCTCGTAGGACGTCAGGTCTTCGACCAGTGCCTGCGACATGTCCACCTGATAACGGCGGGCAAACCACGCAGTGAAAGCGTTTTTGAACCAGCGTACGCGGCATTCGGCAACGCAGCCTGCCAGTCGGGACAGCAGGTGGTGTGGCAGCAGGTACTGGCTGATGATGAACAAGCGGTCTTTCATTGAAGGTCCTGAGGATGAGTGTCCTGAATATTTCTGTGAGGTCCGTCCCGGTTCGGTGGCGCGGACCGGTTCGACGGTTTCGGCCGGGGCTGGCTGGGCAGGCTCTACGGGTTGCGCAACCTCGACGGGCGCGGCGGCCACATTCGGTACTTCTACCGGCGTATCCGGATGATTGCCCCATTCGCCCCACGAGCCGGCATACGCCTTGACTCTCGGGTAGCCCAGCGCCTTGGCCACCAGATAGGTGAAGCCCGAGCGGTGATGGGTTTGGCAGTGCGTGATGATTTCCTTGTCGGGCGTGATGCCCAGATCACGAAGGATCTCCGGCATGTCCTGGCGAATACGCAGGTTGCGCGCCTTGTCCATGCCCGCCGTCCACTCGAAGTTGACGGCGCCGGGTATGTGGCCGCCTTTGGCCGCGACCACTTTTTCGCCCGAATACTCTGTCGGCGCGCGGGCATCCCAGATCGCCAGGTCGGCGGCGCCCAGACGGCTTTGCAGGTACTCGCGCGTGGCGGTAGGTTCATCGTGCAGCGTCAGCGTTACCGGAGTATCGGCAGCAGGCGGCACGTCGGTGCTCAGCGGCAGCAATTGCGCTTCCCAGGCCAGCAGTCCACCGTCCAGATAGTGATAACGGCTGTGGCCGATGACATCCAGCAGCCAGATGAAACGCCCGGCCCAGCCGCCGCCTTCGTCATCGTAGACGACATAGACAGCGTCAGGGTTGTGGCCCAGCTCGCCGAACACTTGCTCAAGACCGGCCGTGTCGGGCAGCAGGCCGGGGGCAGGAGGCGTGCCCAGTTGTGTACGTTTCGGATCGACGAAGCGGGCACCGCGAATGTGCCCGGCTTCGTAGCGAGCGCTGCTGGTCAGATCCACGAGGATCAGTTCCGGGGCGTCTAGACGCTCAAGCAGATCGTTGGGTTCGATGACCAGCGACAAGCCAGTGAATGCGGACATTTGCAGCCTCCGATGAAAGGAAAGGGGCGAATTGTACGCCAGGCCTCAGGCTTTGCGATGACTAAAGATGCCCAGTGCCCGTTCAATACATTGCGCGGTTTTTCCGAATGCCTGGACGGAAATTTCCGACAAGGCCCCGCCGCCCTGGTCGGCGACCACCAGCAGCATGACTTTGCCGTTGTTGCTCAGCGAGCGAATCAGCCAGTGCTGGCCACTGAACAGGGTTTTCAGCGGCGGGGGCAGCAGGACGGCAAATTGCGCACTGTTGGCGGGCGTCATGCGTAACTGCGTCGGCTGGGTCAGCAAGCGCTGCAGTACGGTGCTTTCCTTGATGAACAGCTGCAAGGCAGCGGCGTCCTTCGGCAGTCCGGCAGTCTGATTGACGCGCAGCACGGTTGAGGTCTTGTCCAGCATCAGCAGCATGACCCGCTCCATGCCGCACGAGATGAAGGCGTCGCGCGCCGAGGTGGTCAGGTGCATGGCGTTGATGAACGGGCTGGGGTCCTGCAGCAGTTCGGCGCATTGCTTGCGCCACATTTGCAGGGCGTCAGCCGATGGCGGAGGTGCAGGCTCATTGTCGCGCCTTACACGCCGTGCATCCCACGGCCAGATCAGCGATTCGGCCGGGTGCCAGAGGTCTTTTTCCGCATGGACGCGTGCGCTGCTGGCCGCATTCTGGTGCGCCTGTTGCTGTACTTCGTTGATCGACTGTTGCAGGTACAGGCTGGTCAGCCGTTCCCAGCGCAGGCAATGCGGGCTGTTCCAGGCCTGTTGTGCGGCCAGCGCCAGGCCGTTGCCCAGCAACACGGTATTGGCGGGCTGGTTCAGCCAGCGGCGCAGGTTGGGGTCGTCGTCCATGAGTTGTTGCTGCTGCAGCGGGCTGTTGTCTTCGCGGGCGATACGCAGCGCCTTGGCCAGATCGCGTCGCTCGTTGATCAACAGTTTATAGCCGCGCGTAACCCAGATCGGCAGGCGCCAGAACTCGGCGAGTGCCAGGCACAGTTCCAGCAGGTTGACGCCGAACAGCTCTTTTTCCACTGCAGCGCTGGAATGGCCCTTGTGGATAACCCGCAGTTCCAGCTCTTCGAGCAGCTTCGGATAAGCCAGCGCCATCGGCCAGAGCGGCGACAGAAACAGCAGGCTGCCCATGTGGATGTCCTGCCAGAGTCGCGCCAGCCGGCTGGCGAACAGGCCGTTGGCTTGTTGCGTGGCGTGCTGGCTGACCAGAATCAGTTGGCGATAGGCCGCAGGAATTTCTTCGGGCGGCTTGGCCGGTAAACGGCCCAGCAGGACTTCGGTACGCGCCAGACCCAGGCGGTTGATGGCAATTTCAAGGCTCTCGGCCTGCTCGGTCAAACCGTGGGTGTGATGGTTGGCCTCGCGCATCACGCTCAGCACCAGCGCAGGACTTTCCTGCATCATTTCGGCGATTTCACGCAGCGAACGACGGCTGTCGTTCAGTGCGGCGCGGACGTGTCCATGATTGACGGCAGGGACCGGCAACGCGATGCCGTCAAGCAGTTTGACCCAGGCATCCAGCGTCTTCGGAACGAGGTGATGTGCTGCGTGTACTGTCGGCATTCGAGGGCCTGTGCGGCTGATTATCTGAGCTGGGAAACCGCCAGCGTACGGGGTGCTGAGGCCATTTTCCTCCTTTTATGGAGGCGCATAAATGGGTTTTTCAAAAGAACCGGCTATAGTCTGGCCCAGTTAGGCCGATAAGGAGAAGAAGAGATTCAACAACTTCCGGACTGTCCCTGAACCCGACTCAGTAAAGTATTTTTTCCTATGGCTAAAATCATCGGCATCATTGTCGTTCTCGCAAGTGTCATCGGCGGATATGTGCTGTCCCATGGCAAGGTCATGGCGCTGTTCCAACCGTACGAGGTCTTGATTATCGGCGGTGCTGCACTGGGCGCGTTCCTCCAGGCCAACCCTGGCTACATGTTCATGCACGTGTTCAAGAAGTCGCTGAAGATGTTCGGTACGCGCTTCACACATGCCTATTACCTTGAAGTGCTGGGGCTGGTCTACGAAATCCTCAACAAGAGCCGCCGTGAAGGCATGATGGCGATCGAAGGGGATATCGAAGACGCTGCCTCCAGCCCGATCTTCGCCAAATACCCGGGTGTCCTCAAGGATGAGCGCATGACTGCGTACATCTGCGATTACCTGCGCATCATGTCGTCCGGCAACATGGCTCCTCACGAGCTGGAAGGTCTGTTCGACATGGAGCTGCTGAGCATGAAAGAAGACCTCGAGCATCCATCCCACGCCATTACCGGTATCGCCGACGGTATGCCCGGCTTCGGTATCGTGGCTGCGGTACTGGGTATCGTGGTGACCATGGCGTCGCTGGGTTCGGGCGACAAGGCAGCGATCGGCATGCACGTAGGTGCGGCGCTGGTCGGTACGTTCTTCGGTATTCTCGCGGCTTACGGTTTCTTCGGTCCTCTGGCCACCAGCCTTGCGCATGATGCCAAGGAAGAAATGAACGTCTACGAGAGCATCAAGGCGTCGCTGGTGGCCTCGGCCTCCGGCATGCCGCCTTCGCTGGCTGTCGAATTCGGCCGCAAGGTTCTCTATCCGCTGCATCGCCCCAGCTTCAGCGAGCTGGAACAAGCGGTTCGCGGTCGCTAAGTCATGGAAAATAATCAGCCGATTATCATCAAGCGCGTAAAGCGCTTTGGTGGCGGACATCACGGCGGTGCCTGGAAGATCGCGTTTGCCGACTTCGCGACGGCGATGATGGCGTTCTTTCTGGTGCTGTGGCTGATGTCGTCTGCCACCCCGGAGCAGTTACTCGCGGTCGCCGGTTATTTCAAGGATCCGGTCGGCTTCTCGGACAGCGGTTCGCCCTATGTGATCGATCTGGGCGGTTCGCCAGAGATGTCGCCGAACCAGACGCTGAACCCCGAGGTGCAGACCACGCCGTCGCCGGACACCGTGCCGCTTGAGGCGGAAAATGCCGAGACCAAGGCTGAAGCGGTGGAGCAGGAACGTCTGGAGATGCTGCTCCAGGAATTGCAGACCAAGGTCGAGGAAAACCCGCAACTGCAGAAATTCAAGGACCAGATTCTGTTCGAGATCACTCAGGACGGCTTGCGTATCCAGATCATGGATGCGGAAAACCGGCCGATGTTCGACTCGGGCAGCGCGCGTCTCAAACCATATTTCGAAGACATTCTGCTGGCCCTGGCTGACACCATCAAAAGTGTGCCGAACAAGGTCAGTATCAGCGGCCACACCGATGCAACGCCTTTCGTGGGCAGTGGCGGGTTCGGCAACTGGGAATTGTCGGCCAACCGTGCCAACGCTGCACGCCGTGCGCTGGTAGCCGGGACGTATCCGGATTCACAAGTGGCCAGGGTGGTGGGGTACGCGTCGTCTGCTCTGTATGATCGCAAGAACCCGACTAACCCGATCAATCGCCGCATCGATATCGTGGTGCTGACCAAAAAGGCCCAGCACCGCATCGAGGGCGATCAGAACTCCGGCGGTGCGCCAGCCACGCCTGCGGCGCCGACAGCACCCGCACCGGCGGTGCCTGCTGCTCCAGGTGCTCCCGCTGCGCCGGGGGCTTCGACAGCGGCGCCGCCCGACCCGCAGGCCTACGCACAGCCGCACGAGATCCGGCAGAAGCTGAATATCTTTGACGATGGCAAATTGCGGGTCGAGCCGGCCCAGAACTGAGCTGCAACCGATACAAAAACGCCGCGATGATCGCGGCGTTTTTGCGTGCGGCGTTCGGTGCTCAGTAACTGTCTTGCGGCAGGCTGGCAATGATCGAGCGGTAGCTGTTCATGCGCTGCTGCTGAACGCGGCCGTCCTCAAGCCCCTTGAGCAGGGCGCAGCCCGGTTCGCGGTCGTGCTTGCAGTCACGAAAGCGGCACGTGCCGATCAGGTCGTTGAACTCGATGAAGCCTGCCTCTACGTCGGCACGGCTGACGTGGCCAAGGCCGAATTCACGAATGCCCGGCGAGTCGATCAGATCGCCGCCGCGCGGGAAGTGAAACAGGCGGGCGGTGGTCGTGGTGTGTGTGCCCTGACCGGAAACCTCGGACAGCGGACCGACCCGAGTGTCCGTTTCCGGCAACAGGCTGTTGACCAGCGAGGACTTGCCGACGCCGGACTGGCCGACGAACACGCTGATGTGCCCGTCAAGCTGGCTTTGCAGGCTCTGCATGCCGTCACCGTGGTGCGCGGACACTTCCAGTACCGGGTAACCCAGTGTGCGATAGACCGCCAGCAGCGCATTGAGCGCGGGCGCATTCTGCTCGTCGATCAGGTCGGCCTTGTTGAGCAGCAGCAACGGACGAATCCCGGCATGCTCGGCGGCCACCAGGTAGCGGTCGATCAGGTTGGCATGCGGCTCGGGCATCGGCGCGAAGACGATCACGATCAGGTCGACGTTGGCCGCCACAGGCTTGAGCTGGCCGCGTGAATCCGGGCGGCGCAGTTCGGTGGTGCGAGGCAGTTGCGCGACAATGACGCCAATGCCCTGATTGCCGGCGCGCCATACCACGCGATCACCGGTCACCAGTGCAGGCAGGTTGGCGCGCAGGTGGCAGCGAAAGACCTGGCCGGTCACTTCGCCTTCCTGAGCTTCCACTTCGACTTGCACGCCGAAGTGGGCGATCACCAGGCCCGTCTGCTCGGGGCCGAGGTCGCCACCCTCGAGTGTTTCAAGCGTAGCGGACTCGCGTTTTGCTGCGCGGGCAGCACGCTCGCCCTGAATTTTTTCGATGCGCCAGTTCTGACGACGATTGAGTTGGCGTTTGGCCATGGGTGTTCCGATGTGATGTAACCGATGAATTAGGCAGTACGATTGATCGGCAGGAGTCTAGCACGGCAGGGTGAGCTAAACTGCGCGCCTACGCTGAGGAGTCGACACATGCAGAACAAGCAGAACCTGATCTGGATCGATCTGGAAATGACCGGTCTGGACCCTGATACCGATGTCATTATCGAAATGGCCACGATCATCACCGATAGTGAGCTGAACACCCTGGCCGAAGGCCCGGTGATCGCTGTGCATCAGAGCGACGAGACACTGGCGAAAATGGATGAGTGGAACACGCGCCAGCACGGCGGCTCGGGCCTGACCCAGCGCGTGCGCGAAAGTACCGTCAGCATGGCTGAAGCCGAGGCGCAGACCCTTGAGTTCATCAAGCTGTGGGTGCCGGAGCGCAGTTCGCCGATCTGCGGCAACAGCATCTGCCAGGATCGCCGCTTCCTGTATCGCCACATGCCGACGCTGGAAAACTGGTTCCACTACCGCAATCTGGATGTCTCGACCCTCAAGGAACTGGCTGCGCGCTGGTCCCCCGAGCTGAAATTCAAGAAAGGCAGCACCCACCTGGCGCTCGACGACATCCGTGAGTCGATTGCCGAGCTGCGCTTCTACCGTGAGCACTTCATCAAGCCTTGATCGAGACTCGCGCGTGCAGTGAATAATCTTCGCTGCACTCTTTCAGTGCGCAGGTCGGCTGGTTAGACTGCGCGCCTTTGTCGCAGAGTCGCCGCCATGTTGCTGATGCTTTATCTGATCGCTATCACTGCTGAAGCCATGACGGGAGCCCTGTCTGCGGGGCGACGCGGGATGGACTGGTTCGGCGTGGTGCTGATCGCCTGCGTCACTGCGCTGGGTGGCGGGTCGGTGCGCGACGTACTGATCGGTCATTACCCGCTGACTTGGGTCAAGCATCCGGAGTATCTGGTCCTGACCAGTGTGGCGGCCCTGGTGACGATCTTCATCGCGCCACTGATGCGTCATCTGCGCTCACTGTTTCTGGTGCTCGACGCGCTGGGGCTGGTGGCTTTTACCCTGATCGGCTGTATGACTGCGCTGGAGGCCGGGCACGGTCTGCTGATCGCGTCAGTGTGCGGCGTGATCACCGGGGTATTCGGCGGCATCCTGCGCGACATCTTCTGCAACGACATCCCGCTGATCTTCCGCCGCGAGCTGTACGCCAGCGTGTCATTTCTGGCCGCGTGGTGTTTTCTGCTATGCCAGTACCTGCAGTTGCCGGACGAGCAAGCGGTGCTGATCACCTTGTTCGGTGGCCTGCTGCTGCGCCTGCTGGCGATTCGTTTCCGCTGGGAAATGCCCAAGTTTGTCTATAAAGACGAGCCTTGAAGAGGGGGAGAGGGCCACGAGCGGCATGCCCAAGCTAGTCTTGTGGGAGGCAATGTTGTTCAGTCATAACCATGTAGGAGCGAGCCGGGCCACGCTTCGCTTGCTCGCGAAGGCTGACTGACAGAGGCATAAATCTCCGGCGATTGTCCCTGCCTCTTCGCGAGCAAGCTCGCTCCCACAAGATCAGCGCTGCTGCAGAACATCTAGGTGGCTCGAAAACACCCCCGACCTGCGGGAGTGTTCCACAGGGCTTGAAAACACGGCGGACCTGTGGGAGTGAGCTTGCTCACGAAGAGGCCGGTGCAGTCGCTGAAAATCTATATATCGTGACTACGCCTTCGCGAGCAAGCTCCCACAGGAATATCCAGGGGGTACCTTTAAAGCGGCGCCACGCCATGTCTCTGCAGCGCCCATTCCACATGTTCTCTGACCAGTTCCGACGGGTAGTCGCGCCGTGCTTGCAGGGCCTCGATCACCGGGATGGTAGAGGGCGCGTTGCCCAGCCCCACGGCCAGGTTGCGTAGCCAGCGCTCATAACCCGCCCGGCGCAGTGGCGAGCCTTCGGTGCTGCCGAGGAATTTCTCTTCATCCCAGAGGAACAGCTCGGCCAGCCCGGCATTGTCCAGATTGTGGCGCGGCTGAAAGTCGCTCTGCTCGGTTGGCCGGGCGAAGCGGTTCCACGGGCAGACGATCTGGCAATCGTCACAGCCGAACACCCGGTTACCAATCAACGGCCGCAGCTCTTCGGGAATCGCCGTCTTCAGCTCGATGGTCAGGTAGGAAATACAGCGCCGCGCATCCAGCACATAAGGCCCGACAAACGCCGCAGTCGGGCAGATGTCCAGGCAGGCTGTACAACGACCGCAGTGTTCGGTCGCATGGGGCGCATCCACCGGCAGCGGAATATCGACAAACAGCTCGCCAAGAAAGAAGAAGCTGCCCGCCTTGCGGTTGAGCACCAGCGTGTTCTTGCCGATCCAGCCCAGCCCGGCCTGTTCGGCGATGGCCTTTTCCAGCACTGGCGCGCTGTCCACGAAGGCTCGAAAGCCAAACGGCCCGATGGCCTGCTGAATACGCTCGGCCAGTTGCTGCAGGCGCTTGCGGATGAGTTTGTGATAATCACGGCCCAGCGCGTAGCGTGAGACGTAGGCTTTTTCCGGCTCGGTCAGGCGCTGCGCCATCTCGGTGTCGCCCGGCAGATAATCCATGCGCAGCGACACCACGCGCAGCGTTCCCGGCACCAGCTCATCGGGGTGGGAACGTTTGCTGCCATGGGCTGCCATATAGTCCATTTCCCCGTGATAGCCTGCATCGAGCCAGCGTTGCAGATGCTGTTCGTGCTCTGCCAGGTCCAGGCCGCTGATCCCGACTTCCTGAAAGCCCAGCTCACGCCCCCACGCCTTGATTGAAACGGCAAGGGCGGCAAGATCATCGGAAGTGGGAAGTACAGCAGTAATAGCGGACATGCGCAGAGAGAAACCGGGGCCAAGGTGCGTATAATTCTGCCAGACATCGGAGCCCATAGACGCATGTTCGACACTAAACCTCATTTACCCGACGCGCTGTACAGCGCTGCGCAGGTCCGCGACCTCGACGCACGGCTGATTGCGGCCGGTACACCCGGCCTGGAATTGATGCTGCGTGCCGCGCAGGCGTTGTGGCACACGCTACTTCGGCGCTGGCCTCAGGCCAACGAGCTGACCGTATTGACCGGGCGTGGTAACAACGCCGGTGACGGGTATCTGGTGGCTGCAATGGCGCACAAGGCCGGCTGGCAGGTCAGGGTGCTGGCCGTCGGCGACCCGGCTGCACTGACCGGTGATGCTGCGGCGGCGCATGCTGCGGCTTTCGGTATTGATATTCAGGCATGGGCCGGGCAGTCGCTGGCCGGTGTCGTGCTGGATGCCTTGCTCGGTACCGGGCTCGACGGCGAGGTGCGCGAGCCCTATGTCTCGGCCATCAAGGCTGTCAACGACAGTGGTCTGCCCGTCGTGGCGGTGGATATTCCGTCTGGCTTGAGCGCAGATACCGGCCAGACGCTGGGTGTCGCGGTGCGTGCCGATGTGACCGTTACGTTCATCGGCCTCAAACTGGGGTTGCTGACGGGGGATGCGGCGGATCTGGTGGGTGAGCTGATTTTCGACGACCTGCGAGCAGACCCGGCGCTGGTGGCGCAGACGCCGTTCAGCGCGAAACGCCTCGATAAACACAACCTGCCACATCTGGCAGCGCGTCCGCGGACCGCTCATAAAGGCATGTTTGGCCGCGTGCTGGTCATCGGTGGCGATCACGGTTTTGGTGGTGCAGCGTTGCTCAGCGCCGAAAGCGCCCTGCGCAGCGGTGCAGGCATGCTGACGCTGGTCACACGGCCCGAGCACGTTGCGGCCGCCCTGACACGCATGCCGGAAATCATGAGCGCGGCAATTCATTCGGCCAACCAGCTGATGGGCTTGATCGAGCCAGCCAGCGTGCTGGTGGTCGGCCCCGGGCTGGGGCAGGCGGCCTGGGGGCGCAGCCTGCTGTCGGCAGCTGCCAATGCGGATCGTCCGCAGGTGTGGGACGCCGATGCGCTGAATATGCTGGCCGACGGGCTGGTCAGCCTGCCCAAAGGCAGTGTCATCACCCCGCATCCGGGCGAGGCGGCACGCTTGCTGGGCGTGGGCATCAAGGAGGTTCAGGCGGACCGGGCCGCTGCAGTACGAGCGCTGGCGCGTAAATTCGATACGGTTTGTGTGCTCAAGGGCTCCGGCAGCCTGATTGCCGACGCGCACGGGCAACTGGCGCTGTGCGACCGCGGTCATCCGGCCATGGCCACTGCGGGACTGGGTGACGTGCTGGCCGGATTGATCGGTGCGTTGATGGCGCAGCATCTCAAGCCATTCGACGCGGCCTGTCTGGCGGTATGGCTGCACGCAAGCGCCGGTCAGAAAGTCGGCGAGTACGGTCGCGGGTTGGCCGCCAGCGATATTATTCCTGCCATTCGTCAGTTACTGGAGGAGCTGCAACCGTGTCAGATTTAACGCTGCATGTGGTTGGCGAAGAGGCAATGATGGATTTTGGTGCACGCCTGGCCAAGGTTACAGAAGGCCTTGGCGTCATCTTTCTGGATGGCGATCTGGGCGCTGGAAAAACCACGCTTTCGCGGGGATTGATTCGCGGCTTCGGGCATGCCGGGGCTGTCAAGAGTCCTACTTTCACGCTGGTCGAGCCGTACGAAATCGGTGCGATAAAGGTCTTCCACTTTGATCTTTACCGGCTGGTCGATCCTGAAGAACTCGAGTTCATGGGCGTGCGTGATTATTTCGACGGCGATGCACTTTGTCTGATTGAATGGCCCCAACGCGGTGCAGGCTTTTTGCCAAAGCCCGACCTGACCATTACCATTGTGCCGCACGGTGAAGGTCGGTCCGTGATATTGAGCCCGCTGGGCTCGCGTGGCGAACAGTGGTGTGCCACTTTGGCTTTGGAATTCAAATAGATATGGGGTTAGGTATGCGCATGCGCGCGCTGGTTACTGTAGTGGGTCTGCTGTTGATGGCCATGGCTGTCGAGGCGGTTGCCGCTACGCAAGTACGAAGTGTCCGCTTATGGCGAGCGCCGGATAACACACGTCTGGTCTTCGACCTGACGGGGCCGGTTCAGCACAGCCTGTTTACCCTGACTTCGCCTGACCGTCTGGTGATCGATATCAATGGTGCGACGCTCGGCGGACCCTTGAACGTACCCACGGCCAATACGCCGATCAGCAGCATGCGTTCTGCGCAGCGCACACCTACCGACCTGCGCGTGGTCATCGACCTGAAAAAGGGTGTGACCCCGAAGAGCTTCACGCTGGCGCCCAACCAGCAATACGGCAACCGTCTGGTGGTCGACCTGTACGACAATGCCGCCGATGCCAACCCCACGCCGGTGATTCCCGACACCGCTGCCAACACCGCACCCGCAGTTCCGGTCAGCCCGGCCAAGCCTGAAATCAAGCTGACCCCGGTGCCGAATGGCAAGCGCGATATCGTTGTGGTGATCGATGCCGGGCACGGCGGGGAAGACCCTGGTGCCTCGGGCGGCGCCGGTCAGAAAGAGAAAAACGTGGTGCTGTCGATTGCCAAGGAGTTGCAGCGCCAGGTGAATGCCGAGAAAGGCTACCGTGCCGAACTGACGCGGACCGGCGACTACTTTATTCCGCTGCGCAAACGTACCGAGATCGCCCGCTCCAAGGGCGCTGACCTGTTTGTGTCGATCCACGCCGACGCCGCGCCGTCTTCCGCTGCGTTCGGCGCATCGGTGTTCGCCCTGTCTGATCGTGGCGCCACTTCCGAAACCGCCCGCTGGCTGGCGGACAGTGAAAACCGTTCTGACCTGATCGGTGGGGCCGGCGCAGTCAGCCTCGATGACAAGGACCGCATGCTCGCGGGGGTGTTGCTGGACTTGTCCATGACCGCCTCGCTGTCTTCGAGCCTGAACGTTGGCCAGAAGGTATTGAGCAATATTGGCCGCGTGACCTCGCTGCACAAGGCACGCGTCGAGCAGGCGGGCTTCATGGTGCTCAAGTCGCCGGATATCCCGTCGATTCTGGTGGAAACCGGCTTTATCTCCAACGCCAATGAGGCCAACAAGCTCGGTTCTGCGTCGCATCAGCAGGCGCTGGCGCGTTCGATCACGTCGGGTGTCAAGCAGTTCTTCCAGCAGAACCCGCCGCAGGGCACCTACATTGCCTGGCTGCGTGACAACGGCAAGCTGGCCCAGGGGCCGCGCACTCATGTCGTTCGTTCCGGCGAAACCCTGGCCATGCTTGCTGCACGCTATGACATGAACATCGCCACTTTGCGCAGCGCCAACAATCTGAAGTCCGATGAATTGAAGATCGGCCAGGATCTGCGTATTCCAAGTTCCGAGGTGGCGACTCAGTAATGACCGATCTCCTGCTCGACGGCACCGAAGCCGATAACGCTCAGACTGCCCTGAACGCAGCACGCATCGAACTGCTCAGTCCGCGTCTGGCCAACCAGATTGCGGCGGGCGAAGTTGTCGAGCGTCCGGCTTCGGTGATCAAGGAGTTGCTGGAAAACAGCCTCGATTCCGGCGCGCGGCGCATCGATGTCGACGTCGAGCAGGCCGGCATCAAATTGTTGAAAGTGCGCGACGATGGCAGCGGCATCTCTTCGGACGATCTGCCGTTGGCGCTGGCACGCCACGCGACCAGCAAGATTCGCGACCTGGAAGACCTCGAGCGGGTCATGAGCCTGGGGTTTCGCGGCGAAGCGCTGGCTTCGATCAGCTCCGTGGCACGCCTGACCCTGACCTCGCGCACCCGCGACGCCGATCAGGCATGGCAGGTCGAAACCGAAGGTCGTGACATGGCGCCACGCGTGCAGCCGGCCGCGCATCCGGTAGGCACCTCCGTTGAAGTACGCGACCTGTTCTTCAACACGCCCGCCCGGCGCAAGTTTCTGAAAGCCGAGAAAACCGAATTCGATCATTTGCAGGAAGTCATCAAGCGCATGGCGCTGGCGCGTTTCGACGTGGCCTTCCATCTGCGGCACAACGGCAAGACCGTGCTGAGCCTGCATGAGGCGCATGACGACACCGCCAGAGCGCGACGTGTCTCGGCAATCTGCGGGCCGGGCTTTCTGGAGCAGGCGCTGCCGATCGAGATCGAGCGCAACGGCCTGCATTTGTGGGGCTGGGTCGGGCTGCCGACCTTCTCGCGCAGCCAGGCCGACCTGCAATATTTCTTCGTGAATGGCCGGGCAGTGCGCGACAAGCTGGTCGCCCACGCGGTGCGTCAGGCGTATCGCGACGTGCTGTTCAATGGCCGTCACCCGACTTTCGTGCTGTTCTTCGAGGTCGACCCGGCCGCTGTGGACGTCAATGTTCACCCGACCAAGCATGAAGTGCGCTTCCGCGACGGGCGCATGGTGCATGACTTCCTGTATGGCACGCTCTACCGTGCGCTGGGCGATGTGCGCCCTGAAAATCAGTTGGGTGGCAGTGTGCCGGTTGTCGCCGAGACGCGCCCGAGCGGGCCTGAAGCGGGCGAATTCGGGCCGCAGGGTGAAATGCGTCTGGCCAACAATGTGCTGGAGCAGCCCCAGGGCGAGCCTTTTGCCCGGCCTGCTGCCGCTGGCGGCGCTGGCAGCGGTTATCAGTATCAATACACGCCTCGGCCCACCGCTGGCGTGCCGGTCGCCGAAGCGCAAAGCGCCTACCGTGAATTCTTCGCGCCGCTGCCCAGTGCCGCGCCCGCGTCGCTGCCTGAATCGCCCGGTGATATTCCGCCGCTGGGTTATGCGCTGGCGCAGCTCAAAGGTATCTACATTCTTGCTGAAAATGCTCACGGCCTGGTGCTGGTGGACATGCATGCCGCTCACGAGCGGATCATGTACGAGCGCCTTAAAATAGCCATGGCCAACGAAGGCCTGAGCGGCCAGCCATTGCTGGTGCCCGAGTCCATCGCGGTTAGCCAGCGTGAAGCGGACTGCGCCGAAGAACACCTTGCGACCTTCCAGCGCCTGGGCTTCGAACTGCAGCGGCTCGGCCCGGAAACCCTGGCGATCCGCCAGATCCCTGCGTTGCTCAAGCAGGCCGAGGCCAACCGGCTGGTCAGCGATGTGCTGGCCGACCTCATGGAATACGGCACCAGCGACCGGGTGCAGGCGCACATGAACGAGCTGCTCGGCACCATGGCCTGTCACGGCGCGATTCGTGCCAATCGGCGTCTGGCCATCCCGGAAATGAACGGCCTGCTGCGTGACATGGAAAACACCGAGCGCAGCGGGCAATGCAACCACGGTCGTCCTACCTGGACCCAGATGGGTCTCAATGACCTGGATAAATTATTCCTGCGCGGTCAATGAATGAACGCTTTACCTCCGGCCATCTTTCTCATGGGGCCTACCGCTGCAGGCAAGACCGACCTTGCGATAGAGCTGACCAAAGTGCTGCCCTGCGAGTTGATCAGCGTCGATTCTGCGCTGGTCTATCGCGGCATGGACATCGGCACCGCCAAGCCGTCGAAGACGCAGCTGGCTGAGCATCCTCACCGTCTGATCGACATTCTCGACCCGGCGCAAAGCTACTCCGCAGCCGATTTTCGCAGTGACGCTCTGGCGGCCATGGCGGAAATTACCGCACGCGGAAATATTCCTTTGCTGGTCGGCGGCACTATGTTGTATTTCAAGGCTCTATTGGACGGGCTGGCGGATATGCCGGCGGCCGATGCACAGGTCAGGGCGCAGCTTGAGGCGGATGCACAGGCCTTCGGCTGGCAGGCATTGCACGATCAGTTGGCGGTGGTCGATCCCGTTTCGGCGGCACGTATTCACCCCAACGATCCGCAACGGCTGATCAGGGCGCTTGAGGTGTATCGCGTCAGCGGAATGAGCATGACGGCACATCGCGAGCAACAAACTGCGCAAAGTACCGAAGCAGCCGCATCAGGGCGCCAGCAATTGCCCTATACTGTCGCGAACCTTGCCATTGCTCCGGCTGATCGCAAGGTGCTGCACCAACGCATCGCGCTACGTTTCGAGCAAATGCTGGATCAGGGGTTTCTGGACGAAGTACTGGCATTGCGCTCAAGAGGTGACCTGCATTCGGGGTTGCCATCGATAAGAGCCGTCGGTTATCGCCAGGTCTGGGATCACCTGGATGGGAAACTGACACGGGATGAAATGCAGGAGCGCGGCATCATTGCGACGCGCCAGCTGGCCAAAAGGCAGTTCACCTGGCTACGTAGCTGGGACGACCTGCACTGGCTGGACAGCCTGGCCAGCGACAATCTGTCGCGCGCCTTGAAATACCTGGGATCGGTCTCCATATTGAGCTGAGTCCCTGCAATAGCCGTCTATCCTTGGGGGGTGGTCGGTCAAGCAAATCGAATTCGATTTATTATTTTATTGATCCTTAAAGGAGTGCGGCACATGTCAAAAGGGCATTCGCTACAAGACCCTTACCTGAATACCTTGCGTAAAGAGAAGGTCGGGGTATCGATCTATCTGGTCAACGGTATCAAGCTGCAGGGTACGATCGAGTCTTTCGACCAGTTCGTCATTTTGCTGAAGAACACGGTCAGCCAGATGGTCTACAAACACGCCATTTCCACCGTCGTACCGGTTCGTCCGATCCGCCTGCCAAGCGCTACAGACGCTGACGGCGCGGACGCCGAGCCAGGTAACGCCTGATAGGAGTCTGCCTTGTTCTTTGAGCGCCACAGTGGTGGTGAACGTGCAATTCTCGTTCATCTGGATGGTCAGGACCCTGAGGCGCGCGAAGATCCGCAGGAGTTTCAGGAATTGGCCATCTCGGCCGGTGCCGATACCGTTGCGTTTATCAACGTGCCGCGTCATCGGCCTTCGGCCAAGTATCTGATCGGCTCTGGCAAGGTCGAGGAGCTTCGCGATCAGGTCAAGGCTGAGCAGGCCGATCTGGTCATCTTCAATCACACCCTCACGCCCAGTCAGGAACGCAACCTCGAACGCGTTTTCGAGTGTCGTGTGCTTGATCGTACCGGTCTGATTCTCGATATCTTTGCGCAGCGGGCGCGTACTCATGAGGGCAAGCTTCAGGTCGAACTGGCCCAGCTTGAACACATGAGTACCCGTCTGGTCCGTGGCTGGACTCACCTTGAGCGACAGAAAGGTGGTATCGGCCTGCGCGGTCCGGGTGAAACCCAGCTCGAAACCGACCGACGTCTTCTGCGGGTTCGCCTGCGGCAGATCAAGGGACGGCTGGAGAAGGTTCGCAGCCAGCGTGATCAGGCCCGTCGCGGGCGTCGTCGCGCGGATATTCCATCGGTTTCACTGGTGGGGTATACCAACGCCGGCAAATCCACCCTGTTCAACTCGGTAACCGATTCGGATGTGTTCGCGGCGGACCAACTGTTCGCCACGCTCGATCCGACCTTGCGTCGTCTGCAGCTCGATGACCTGGGTCCTATCGTGCTGGCCGATACCGTGGGCTTTATTCGCCACCTGCCGCACAAGCTGGTCGAGGCCTTTCGCGCGACGCTTGAAGAATCGAGCAACTCCGATTTGCTGCTGCATGTGATCGACTCCCACGAGCCGGATCGCATGTCGCAGATCGAGCAGGTGATGGCGGTGCTCGGCGAGATCGGAGCCGAGGGCTTGCCGATCCTCGAGGTCTATAACAAACTCGATCTGCTTGAAGGCGTAGAGCCTCAGATACAGCGCGATGCCGACGGCAAACCGCAGCGTGTCTGGGTGTCTGCCCGTGATGGTCGAGGGCTTGATCTGCTCAAACAGGCTATCGCCGAATTGCTCGGCGACGATCTGTTTGTCGGCACGCTGCTTCTGCCTCAAAGTCTTGCCCGGCTGCGTGCCCAGTTCTTTGAACTGGGTGCGGTGCAGAGCGAAACGCATGACGAGGAAGGTGCCAGCGTGCTGGCCGTACGACTGCCGCGCGTTGAACTCAATCGACTGGTGAGTCGCGAAGGATTGCAGCCGCTGGAGTTCATCGAGCAACACACTTTGCAATAAAAGCACGAGAAAGCCGTTGTACGGCTTTCCCGAGCATTCTGTAGCATTGGTCGGCGCGCCGCGGGCGCGTCTTTGCTTTATCAGATGGAGAGCGCTATGGCTTGGAATGAGCCGGGTGGCAACTCGAATAATCAAGATCCCTGGGGTGGCAAACGCCGTGGCGGCGACCGCAAGGGACCACCTGATCTCGACGAGGCCTTCCGTAAGCTGCAGGAAAGCCTGAAGGGGTTGTTCGGCGGCGGTAACAAACGCGGCAGCGATGGCGGCAGCAGTGGCAGTGGTGGCGGTTCAGGCAAGGGCGGTGGCTTCGGTCTGCTCGGCATCGGGCTTGTCGTACTCGTCGCTTTCTGGCTGTACAGCGCTATCTATGTGGTCGACGAGCAAGAGCAGGCTGTCGTGCTGCGTTTTGGTCAGTACCACGAGACCGTGGGCCCGGGCCTTAACATCTACTTCCCGCCGTTCGATCGCAAGTACATGGAGAACGTGACTCGCGAGCGTGCCTACAGCAAGCAGGGCCAGATGCTCACCGAAGACGAGAACATCGTCGAAGTGCCGCTGACCGTGCAGTACAAGATCAGCGATCTTCAGGCGTTCGTGCTGAACGTCGATCAGCCTGAAATCAGCCTGCAGCACGCGACTGAAAGTGCGTTGCGTCATGTCGTGGGTTCCACGGCGATGGATCAGGTCCTGACTGAAGGCCGCGAACTGATGGCCAGCGAAATCAAGGAGCGTCTGCAACGCTTCCTCGATACCTACCGCACCGGTATCACCGTGACCCAGGTGAACGTGCAGAGCGCCGCCGCGCCGCGTGAAGTGCAGGAAGCCTTTGATGACGTGATTCGCGCCCGTGAAGACGAGCAGCGTGCACGTAACCAGGCTGAAAGCTACGCCAATGGTGTGATCCCGGAAGCCCGTGGTCAGGCTCAGCGTATTCTTGAAGATGCCAACGGTTATCGCGATGAAGTGGTTTCGCGCGCCAAGGGTGAGGCGGATCGCTTTACCAAACTGGTTGCCGAGTACCGCAAGGCACCTGAAGTCACCCGCCAGCGTCTGTATCTGGACACCATGCAGGAAGTCTTCAGCAACACCAGCAAGGTGCTCGTGACCGGCGACAAGGGGCAGAACAACCTGCTTTACCTGCCGCTCGACAAGATGATCGAGAGCAGCCGCAGCAGTAACGGCAATGGCTCCAATTCAGGTACGCCATCGCAGTCGGCCAATGATGCTGCCGCTGCTGCTGCCGCTGCCCGGGCGAATGAGGCTCAGCAGCGTGGTGAAGTACGTACCAGGGAGACTCGCTGATGAGTAACAAATCACTGATCACCCTTATTGTCGGCGTGGTACTGGCGGTCATTGCCTGGAACAGCTTCTACATAGTGTCCCAGACCGAACGCGCTGTTCTGCTGCAATTCGGTCGTGTGGTCCAGGCTGACGTTCAGCCGGGTCTGCATGTGAAGGTTCCTTACGTGAACCAGGTGCGCAAGTTCGACGGTCGTTTGCTGACCCTCGATGCACCGACTCAGCGCTTCCTGACACTGGAAAAGAAAGCGGTCATGGTCGATGCCTACGCCAAGTGGCGTGTGAAGGATGCGGAGCGTTTCTACACCGCGACTTCCGGCCTCAAGCAGATCGCCGACGAGCGTCTTTCGCGTCGTCTGGAATCCGGCCTGCGTGACCAGTTCGGCAAGCGCACCCTGCACGAAGTCGTGTCGGGTGAACGAGACGCGCTGATGGCGGATATCACCGGTTCGCTGAACCGCATGGCCGAGAAAGAACTGGGGATCGAAGTTGTGGATGTCCGGGTCAAGGCCATCGATCTGCCGAAGGAAGTGAATCGCAGCGTTTTCGAACGTATGAGCACCGAGCGTGAGCGTGAAGCCCGCGAACACCGTGCCAAGGGTAACGAGCTGGCTGAAGGTATCCGTGCCGACGCCGATCGTCAGCGTCGTGTGCTGCTGGCCGAAGCCTATCGCGAGGCGGAAGAAGCGCGTGGTGATGGTGATGCCCAGGCTGCCGCGATCTATTCCAAGGCGTATGGTCAGGACCAGGAGTTCTACGCGTTCTATCGCAGCCTGCGTGCCTACCGCGAAAGCTTTGCGAACAAGAGCGACGTGATGGTGCTTGATCCGAACAGCGAATTTTTTCGCTACATGGAAAAAGCCAAGCCGTAATTAATCACCCCGCCGGGCGGCAAAACCGCCCGGTGGGGTGAACGTACGGTGAAACGTGTGTATCATGCGGCAGCCGGGAAATTCCCGGCTTTTTTGCGTCTGCACGATTGATTGGCCGTATCTGAATCGGAACGCGGCAAGATTTTTCGAGGAAAGTGGTCTGCAAGGCCTGTCTCGGGCATTTGTCGTGCCCGTCATACGGCGCATCACTTTCTGCTTCACTCAAGGTCGGCCTCTAGGCTGGCCGCCTGGATCACAGGGGAATGGCGTAATGGCAACGGTCGACCGCTGGCTGCTACCAGATGGCATCGAAGAAGTACTGCCACCGGAAGCGGCGCGCATTGAAGTAGCGCGCCGTCAGGTGTTGGATCTGTTTCAGAGCTGGGGCTATGAGTTTGTCGTCACCCCGCATATCGAGTATCTCGAGTCCCTGCTGACTGGCGCGGGTTCGGATCTGGATCTGCGCACCTTCAAGGTTATCGACCCGCAATCGGGCCGGCAGATGGGCTTTCGTGCCGACATCACGCCGCAGGTTGCACGTATCGATGCCCACACCCTCAAGCGTGAAGGCCCGAGCCGTCTGTGCTACGCAGGCAGTGTCCTGCATGCCCAGCCGCGTGCGCTGTCGTCCTCGCGCAGCCCCATACAACTGGGTGCCGAGTTGTACGGCGATGCGAGCCCGAGCAGCGACGTCGAAGTCATCAGCCTGATGCTGGCCATGCTGCAACTGGCCGATGTGCCGGATGTGCACATGGACCTCGGGCATGTCGGTATCTATCGCGGTCTGGCGCGCGCCGCCGGCCTGTCGGGTGAAGTCGAGCAGCAGCTGTTCGATGCGCTGCAGCGCAAGGCCATCGATGAGGTGATTGCCCTCACCGCCGATCTGCCGCAAGAGCTGGCAATGATGCTGCGCGCACTGGTTGATCTGTGTGGTGGTCGTGAGGTGCTCGACGCCGCGCGTGATCGTCTGGCCGGCGCGCCGACGCCAGTGCTGGCCGCGCTGGATGACCTGCTGTCGATCGCCGAGCGTCTGGCTGCGCGTTTCCCGCAGTTGCCGCTGTACTTTGACCTGGGCGAACTGCGCGGCTACCACTACCACACCGGTGTGGTGTTCGCGGTATTCGTACCGGGCGTGGGTCAGTCGATCGCTCAGGGCGGTCGTTACGATGACATCGGTGCCGACTTCGGTCGTGCCCGTCCGGCGACCGGCTTTTCCACCGACCTGAAAACCCTGGTTACCCTGGGGCAGGCAGAAATCGTCTTACCGTCTGGTGGCATCTGGGTGCCGGACAGTACGGATGCGGCACTCTGGCAGATGGTTTGCCAGTTGCGCAGTGAAGGTCAGCGTGTGGTTCAGGCGTTGCCTGGGCAGCAGGCGAGCGCCGCGCGTGAAGCCGACTGTGACCGGCAATTGATTCAGCATGGCGAGCACTGGCAGGTAATGCCGCTGGCTTCTTGAGTATTCCTGCCGGCCGCCGCCGGCACCAAGTTTGCGTGAATGAGGACAAGTGTTATGGGTAAGAATGTCGTAGTCCTGGGCACTCAATGGGGTGATGAGGGCAAAGGCAAGATCGTTGATCTGCTGACCGAACATGCTACCGCCGTAGTTCGCTATCAGGGTGGCCACAACGCCGGCCACACGCTGGTGATCGACGGTGAGAAAACCGTTTTGCACCTGATTCCGTCCGGTGTGCTGCGCGAAGGCGTGCAGTGCCTGATCGGTAACGGTGTGGTGGTTGCTCCCGACGCGCTCCTGCGCGAAATCGTCAAGCTGGAAGAGAAAGGCATTCCGGTGCGCGAGCGCCTGCGCATCAGCCCGTCCTGCCCGCTGATCCTGTCGTACCACGTGGCACTCGACCAGGCGCGTGAAAAAGCCCGCGGCGAGTTCAAGATCGGCACCACCGGTCGTGGTATCGGCCCGGCCTACGAAGACAAGGTTGCACGTCGCGGTCTGCGCATCGGCGACCTGTTCCATCGCGAGCGTTTCGCCGCCAAGCTGGGCGAGCTGCTCGACTATCACAACTTCGTGCTGGTCAATTACTACAAAGAGCCTGCCATCGACTTCCAGAAGACGCTCGACGAGTGCATGGAATACGCTGACATGCTCAAGCCGCTGATGCTTGACGTCACCGCTGCGCTGCATGAAATGCGTCGCGACGGCAAGGACATCATGTTCGAAGGTGCCCAGGGTTCGCTGCTGGACATCGACCACGGTACCTACCCGTACGTCACCAGCTCCAACACCACTGCGGGCGGCATTGCCACCGGTTCCGGTTTTGGTCCGATGTACCTGGATTACATCCTGGGCATCACCAAGGCCTACACCACACGCGTGGGTTCGGGTCCGTTCCCGACAGAACTGTTCGACGACGTCGGTGCCTTCCTGGCCAAGCGTGGTCATGAGTTCGGTGCCACCACCGGTCGTGCACGCCGTTGTGGCTGGTTCGATGCCGTCATCCTGCGTCGCGCCATCGAAATCAACAGCATCTCGGGCCTGTGCCTGACCAAGCTGGACGTGCTCGATGGTCTGGAAACCATCAACATCTGCGTGGGCTACGAGAACGAAGAGGGTGCAGTCATCGACGCGCCTACCGACGCTGACAGCTATCTGGGTCTGCGTCCGGTCTACGAGCAGATGCCAGGCTGGAGCGAATCCACGCTGGGTGCCAAAACCCTCGAAGAGCTGCCTGCTGCCGCTCGCGCTTACATCAAGCGTGTCGAAGAGCTGGTGGGTGCGCCTATCGACATCATTTCGACCGGTCCTGACCGCAACGAAACCATCGTGCTGCGTCATCCGTTCGGCTGATACGTCACCGGGCTGTGCCAAAAAGGGTCGCATGTGCGGCCCTTTTTTATTTTCGCGCCGAGGGCCGGGAAGCGCACAAAAGTGAGACTTGTGTCACGGCACGGCGCTTGCTACAAAGATGACAGAAAAGTGCCATCATTTTAGTGGCGCTGAGGGTGGAGGGATTCTCCTGTGTCTGCTGTCTTATCTCTGTTGCAAAGTCGTTTGTTGCGCCCGGTCTTCATTGCCTTGGGCATCGCCCTTTTGGTGCAGGTGGTGGTGGCGGTTGCGCTTACCCGGAGCACGGTCACCGCGCTTGAGGCTGATCTCGCCAGTCGTCTCGGGGTAGATTCGCAACATCTTTCCTCAGAGCTGGAGTCGGCGAGTAGCGAAGTGAGGTCGAGCCTCGATGCGTTGTCAGCCAGCACTCGTCAGCGCCTGAGTGTCGGGCTCTCTACCCGTCTGAAGGACGAGCAGGCTCAACTGCGTGCCACGCTGGAGAAAGACCTTCGCGAGTCCGCGACCGACATGGCTGAACTGCTCGCCGCCGTCGCTCCACGCGCCATGTGGGACAACGACACACCAACGCTTTCCGAATTCGCACGCCGTGCCCAGCGCAATCCCAATGTACTGTTCGTGGTTTATGACGACGCCGCAGGCGAGCACCTTACGCGTTACATGAACCGCGACAATCCGCTGGTCAAGGCCTTGCTGGCCAAGGGCGAAGGCGAGCGGGCGATGGACAAGGTCCTCAATGCGGCGAAAAACGATCCTTCTGTGTATTACGTTGAAGCGTCCATCAGCCCTAACGGTGTGGAGATCGGCAAGGTGCGCATGGGTGTATCCACGGCAACGGTCGAAGAGAATCTTGCCGCCCTGGACAAGCGTTTCGCGACCCTGATCACCAGTGGTGAACAGTTAGTGTCCGACAGCCTTGCCAGTGCCTCGAAAGACAGCTCGACCGCCTTGCGCACGCGTCTGCAGTCGGCTCAGGCGGCAGGGGTGGCGATGACCGCCAACACGCGTGTTGCGGTTCAGGAAGCTGCCGAAACACTGCGCTGGAGAATCGGCATGGGTCTGGCGCTGGTCGGCCTGTGTGTCTTGCTGTTACTGGCGGTGGTGCTCGGACGTCGGGTTGTCAGCAAGCTGCATCTGCTGATCGCGGCACTCAATGACCTGGCGGCGGGTGAGGGTGATCTGACCAAGCGCGTCAAGCTGGACAGTAATGACGAGATTGGTGATATGTCGGCCGCGGTCAACCGCTTCATCGACAAGCTGCAACCTATCGTCCGCGAGGCAGGCGAAGTGGCGCAGCGCACCGGGCAGGAAATCGGTGTCATGAGCGAGCGTAACGCCGGCGCCGATGCGGCGGCCGAATTGCAGCGGGACGAAGTAGCGGCCAGCCTCAAAGCGCTGGAGCAGATGGCCGACGAGGCGCAGTCGGAAAGCCACGCGATGCAGGCGGCTTTGCGTCAGGTTATCGACATCAAGCAGGCGACCGACGAAAACACCCGCACGTCCAGTCAGGTTGGCGGGCTGATCGAAGCGTTGGCGGGGCAGGTCGAGACCGGTGCGCAAGTCATCGAGCGTCTGGCGCAGCAAAGTCAGCAGATCGAGGTGGTGCTGGAAGTCATTCATGGTATTGCCGAACAAACCAACCTGCTGGCGCTGAACGCAGCTATCGAAGCGGCCCGTGCAGGGGAGACGGGCAGGGGCTTTGCCGTGGTGGCCGATGAGGTGCGGGCGCTGGCCAGCAAGACTCAAAGCTCGACGGGCGATATTCAGGAACACATCGTGGCCTTGCAGCGCGGCGCGAAAGAGGCGGTCGCTGCCATCGGCATCGCCGGGCGTCAGGCCAAGGAGGGGCTGGAGGTATTGCGCGACAGCGCCAAGCGCCAGCAGACGGTGCAGGCATCCGTGGAGCAGGTGCATGCGGCCATTGGTCTGGCGACCAAGGCGGCCGTTCATCAGGCTGAAGGTGCCCAGGCGGTGCGTGGTCGGGTAGAGGTGATCCATGCTCAGGCCGAGCGTGCTGCGAAGGCTGTGGTGGAGACGACCGCCAGCGGCAAAGTGCTCGATGGACTGGCTGCACAGTTGAAGGCGAGCCTGGGGCAGTTTCGGGCTTGACGTGTTGAGCGTTTTTGGAAAAAGGTCTGGTTTATACCCTGGTCTGCGGGGGCGCCCAGCACGATGGTTGACAAAGTGCTGACATCGTAGCGAAGCGTCGCGGACTTATTTTCAAGGACACGAAGTTGGTTGTGTCTGGCTAATCGCAAGAAGTCTATTTTTAAAACGTCAACCTGTTACTTCTGATAGTGATCCTGCAAGCAATGACCCTCTACAGTGAATAAGTGCTCATGATGACTGATGAGCACTCTGTACTGTGCTGGCCTCAGAACGTACAGCCGGATAGATAACTTTATTTCTATGGAAGGAATGAATATGACTGTCTTATTGGAGGTTCCTCTTGCCCCGGTAGGTGTTGGGGGCGTCTGGAGAACTGATGCGGCTACAGGAGTAAAATATGTTCAGCTAGGCTACCCCGACAAGCCGTCATCGCCCCCCTCGCCGTTGGATATGTCCTACCTTGCAGGGCGGGGGCTCGGAGTCAGGCTGTCGCCGATATGGAACACTTATTACTTGAATTTCGCTCCTGGCGAGCACGTTCAGATTAATTTCAAGGGTAAGTCTCAGAGTGGATCGCTGATTAGTTGGAGTACGTCTTACACAGCGCGATCTGTCGTGGGTGGGGATGTACGTACCGTGACGGTGCCGTCTGATATTGTGAAAGCACTCGCCGGTCAAACGGCGACTATTCAGTATGTCGTCAGGCCCGCAAGTTCCAACAAGACTGGCAAGGTTCGCACATCGCGACCTGCTGAGTTTCAGATTCGAGGTCTTTATCTGCCGGCTCCCGAATTGTTGGAAGCCGTCAACGACTCTATCGACCCGGACCACATCAGTGCCAAGGCCGCAGTCAACTTTGTAACGGTCAGTCTCGATTACCCAGGTATTCAGCTTGGGGACACTGTCAAACTGGTCAGGGAAGGCGTGGACGCCAAGCAGAATGCAATTAACTTTACTGACAAAGACCGGCCCATCAGTGCCAGCAATCTACAGCGTCGTCCAATGAAAATTACCTGGACAGATACCGAGATCAAGCCGCTGGTCAATGGGATCATGAGTATCTACTACAAGGTTTATAGAGACGGCGTCTGGTATACCTCGCCCAAGCGCAATATCTATGTCGGACCCAGTCTTGCGAGTTTGCCGCCATTTATCAACGAGGTTTCTGATAATCGCCTCGATCCGGACAAAATTGCTGACTCTATCAATGTTCATATTCCTTCCGCTGGAACCCTGGTAAAAGACAAAATCACGCTGTTCTGGAGTGACTCGTCAAAACAGAAGACGTTTACCGATGAGGGAGTTATTACCCAGCAGAATGTCGATGGCGACATGTCATTTGATGTGTATCTGGATAATCCCATTGAATTCAACCGAGGCAAGGTTGTGACGGTTTTTTACCGGCTTGAGCGTGTCCTGCCAGATGGACGTAAAGTCAGTTTTCGTTCTGCTGACTATCAGTTTTTTGTCGGCAGCCAGAAGGATCAGGAGGCTGCAGATGCCAGGGTTTTGACCGGCGCTGTGGTGGACGGTGTCAAAGACGGCAAGATGGATGCTGCTCTTGCGAGCGTTGGAACAAAACTCACCGTGCCTTACGCCGAGACTCAGGTGGGAGACAGTGTTACGGCTTATTGGCAGCCGGCCGAGGGGGGGGATCCGGTCGTATTGGGTGTTCAGGCTGTTGATGCAGCCAACGTGAATATCGACCTGGTATTCAATATTTCCGCGGCCTCCGTCAGTACAGCGCTCAACAAAAAGGCCATTGTCTACTACGTTATTGAGCGAAAAGGGCTTGGCGGCAAGACTCAGAAGTTCAGGTCTCAAGAAGAACTGTTTTCGGTAGGCACTCAGGTGGCTGGTCTATTGCTTCCTGCTCCTGAGGTTCCGGCGTCTGTTGACTGGGTCCTTGATCCGATGGCCGTGCAAAATGGCACGACAGTGGTTGTTCAGCCTTACCCCACCATTGCTGTCGGCGACAAGGTCCGGCTCTTCTGGATCGGTACTGACGGCCCCGGGACGCCAGCTATAGCCGAACAAACGGTCGGCAGTGTGAGCAAGGCATTGGAGTTCGTTATTCCAGCCTCGGCAATTGGTTCCAATACCGGGGCAGAGGTCTGGGTCTATTATCAGGTCACGCGCAACGGGCTGATCAATCCGATAGATTCTGACGACACCATCATCGAGGTCGATACACTGGGTGGGGATAACCTGTCTCTGCCAGTGGTCGGCCAGGCACCTGCAGATCTGCTGGATCTGGCCTCGGTAAAAACCGACATCGTGGTAACGCTCAAGAAGTGGCCATTCATGGCCGCCGGTCAACGGGTGTGGTTGCGCCTGGAAGGTACTGCCCAGGATGGTAGTGCCGTGGAGATCAACGTCTGGACGGCCAGAATATTGACCGATGCCGATGCAAAGCAGGACTTGGCTATTACTATCACTCGGGCCCAGTTCGATAAGTTGGCGGCGGGCAGTCAGTTGCAGGTATTTGCAAAGGTTACGTTCGATGGTGACTTCAGTGACACCTACGCTGAAGACTTTCCGACGCTGAGTTTGACAATCAAACCGCAAGGCAGCTTGCTGAGTGTCAAGTTTTCAGATGTTTCCTTAAGCGCTGCGTATCCGAAGCCAGGCAGCACTGCTGCAGTGCCGCCTGATTCAAGTCAGTTGATGGTTGTTAGTGGCGGTAAAGGTCCTTATACGTTCGTGTCCGGGGATTCGTCTATCGTTGAGGTCGATGCTAAAGGCCTTTTGATGGCCAGGAAGAACGGATCTGTATATGTCCAGGTGCGAGATTCCCTTGGCCAGGTTGTGTACGTAACGGTCACTGTCCAAGGTATTTCCACGTTGGAGTACCTGAATTTCAGTACTTACACAGAGTGTAAGAAAATTGCCGACAGCAGGGGGCTTGTCATTCCGGAGCTGGCTACCTGGCGCAGGCTTCGTGCCGAGGGTGGCGGAAAGTTAAGCCTCGACCTCCCGGCAGCGCCTGCGGGACAGCAGTGGGATAGACGGGTCTGGGCAAGTGATGGTGGTAGTCTTCCGTTTACCAGAAAGAGCTATTTCCCGGATGATGACAAGGATAAGGATCTGAAAGACATCGTGATAGGTGGCGATACAGCCTATGGCTTTGGCTTGAAGATATAAACGACATTTGTCTTGCAGGTCCATTAGTGCCCGGGGAAAGTCTGTCGCTGTCATAGTGAAAGGCTACCTTGGGCAGTTTTTAGCTATTCATTCCCCTGTCGTCGCTTTTCGATGTTCTTCGGGTAAGGGCCGTTCCATGCCGCAGTACATGTATAGCTATTGCACTGTAATTAATAGTTTCAGTGTGCCTGAGTCATTGCGAAAGGTCTGATTTTTCCTGACGACTTACCTATTATTTCCGATAGTCATGCCTGTGGATTTGACCCTCTACCGTCAACAGCAGCTTGTGTTGAGGAAAGAGCTTTCCACTCTGTGTCCGACCGAAAAAGCACAGAGGGATAACTGATTTTTATTCTAAGGATGGAATACAATGACAATTTTAAATGACGTGCCTGCTGCCCCGATCGTCGTAGGAGGGGTCTGGAGGACTGATCCCGTCACAAGAGGGAATTATGTTCAGCTGGGCTATCCCGACAAGCCATCATCTCCGCCATCGTTAGCGGACATGGCCTATCTGGGCGACCGCGCGCTGAGCGTAAGGGCGGCGTCGGCATTTGCTCAGTTTTACCTGAATTTTGAGCCGGGCGATCATGTTCAGATGCACTTCAAAGGCACGGCCCAGAATGGAAAGCCGGTCAGTAGGGCGACGTCTTATACTGCGCAGAACATTGCAGGGGGTGATGTACGTACCTTGACCGTGCCGTCCGATGATGTGAAGTCGCTCGCCGGCCAGACGGCGACTCTTCAGTACGTGGTCAGGCCGGGGCCGGACAACAAATCCCGTAAGATTCGCTCGTCGTACCCTCTGACTTTTCAAGTCCGTGGCCTTTATCTGCCGGCTCCCGACTTGCTTGAAGCCATCAATGATTCCATCGATCCGGATCATATCAGTGTCAAGTCGACGGTCAACTTCGTGACCGTCAGCCTCGATTATCCGGGCATGCAGCTGGGTGATACGGTCCGGCTTGTCAGGGAGGGGGTTGACGTCAACCAGAAGGCTATCAACTTCACGGATCAGGACCGGCCCATCAGTTCAAGCAATCTGAAACGTCGTCCGGCCACATTCACTTGGGCGGGTGCAGACCTAAAGCCGCTGTTGAATGGCGTCATGAATATCTACTACAAGGTGTATAGAGACGGGGTGTGGTACACCTCGCCCAAGCGCACCCTCTATGTGGGCCCAAGCCTTGCGGGCTTGCCACCCTTTATCACCGAAGTTGCCGATGGACGGCTCGATCTGGATAACCTTACGGCGCCTGGCAAACCTGACGTTGACTTGATCTCTGTTCACATTCCCCCCGCAGGCACCTTGGTCGGCGATAAGGTCACGCTGTTCTGGAGTGACTCTTCGAAGCAGAAGAGTTTTTCGTATGAGGGCACTATTACTGCGTTGAATGTCGACGCAGACATGAAGTTTGACGTCTATCTGGACGACCCGATCGAGTTCAATCGAGGCAAGATAGTCACGGTTTATTACCTGCTTGAGCGTGTCTTGCCAGGCGGAGAGAAAGCCAGCTTCCGTTCTGCCGACTATCAGTTTTTTGTAGGCAGCCAGAAGCAGCAGGAAGCGGCGGATTCCAGAGTGTTGGCGGGCGCGATGCTGGAAGGTTTCAAGGATGGCAAGATTAGTCCTGCGCCTGTAAGCAAAGACATAAACCTCATCGTGCCTTTTGCAGAAACTCAGGAGGGAGACAGCGTTACGGCTTACTGGCAGCCGGCTGAAGGGGGCGCTCCTGTTACGTTGGGTATCCAGGCGGTTGATGCTGCCAATGTCAGTCTTGACCTGGTATTCAACATTCCTGCTGCGACTGTCAATGCAGCACTCAACAAGAAGGCTTCTGCCTATTACGTCATAGAGCGACAGGGGCTGAGTGGCAAGACCCAGAAGTTCAGGTCTCAGGAAGAGTCGTTTTCGGTCGGTCCTCAGCCGGCTGATCTTTTGCTTCCCGCTGCCGAGGTTCTCGCGTCAGTCGAAGGGGCGCTCGATCCGATGGCTGCGCAAAACGGCACAACGGTCGTGGTCCAGCCTTATCCTGGTATTGCCATTGGCGACACGGTCAGGCTTTTCTGGATCGGAACCGACGGTCCAGGAACACCGGATATAGCGCCACAGACGGTCAGTAACGTGAGCAAGGCGCTGGAGTTCGTTATCCCGGCCCCGGCGATTGGTGCAGATATCGGTGCAGAGGTCTGGGTCTATTATCAGGTCACGCGCAATGGGCTGACCACGCCGGTAGAGTCTGAATACACCATTATTGATGTCGAGATGCTGGGTCTGGACGACATGCCTCAGCCGGTGATAGAGCAAGCGCCTGGAGAGTTGCTGGATCTGGTCGCGGTAACAACCGACATCGTGGTTGCGCTCAAGAAATGGCCGTTCATGGCAGCCGGTCAAAGAGTGTGGCTACGTCTGGAGGGCACGGACAAGGGTGGGGGCCCGCTGGAAATCAAAGTGTGGACAGCCAGGGAAATTGCCAACGCTGATACGAGGCAGGATCTGAAGGTCTCTATTGCTCGCGCTGAATTTGACAGTCTCATGAGCGGCACCGAGTTGAAGGTCTATGCTCAGGTGACGCATGACGGAGACTTCAATGATGCTTATGCCGAAGCTCTGCCGCCGCTGATCTTGACAGTTCGGCAATTCGTACCGCCGCAGGAAAACCTTCTGAGTGTGGCGTCTTCAAAAATAACACTGACAGTAACGTACCCTCCACCGAACGGAGTTAGTTTGCTGACTTCGGGAGCAACACAGTTTTTAGACGTGAGTGGTGGCGTGCAGCCTTACTCTTATGAGTCAAGCGACGAGTCTGTGGTGTACGTCTATTCGGACGGGCTCATACTGGCGATAGATAATGGGTCTGCAATCATCGAGGTCAAAGATTCCAACAAGCAGGTAGTGAGTGTCGAAGTGACTGTTCAGGGAGTTGCCATGCTGAAGTTTCTGGCGTACGGCACCTATTCAGCTTGTAAGGCCATTGCTGAGAGTAGAGGTCTAGTGATTCCAAGTGTCGCCACTTGGCGTAAGCTCAGGATTGACAGTCGGGGCATGTTCGGCTTTGATTTTATTCCTCTCGGATATAAAGCCCCTTTCTACCCTGGTTTAGCGGTCTGGACGAGCGACAAGGGCGCATCTCCTCGGACCGTAAAGGGTTTCTGGACCGGACCAGATAGGGCCATTGATCGGGATGATTTAAAAATGGGAGGAATAGAACATTTTGGTTATGGTGTTAGCCGCTCGATTTTTCCTGACTAGTTTAGTGTCCAAGTAATGCACTAACCCATCGATCCACAACGAAAAAACCGAGCCATTGGCTCGGTTTTTTTGAATTGGTGCCCAGAAGAAGACTCGAACTTCCACGACCTTGCGGTCACCAGCACCTGAAGCTGGCGTGTCTACCAATTTCACCATCTGGGCAGCATCAGCAGCGCGTACGCCGTTGATGGGGCGCACTATACGGCGATCGTTTTACTCTGTAAACCCCTGTTTTGATTTAATAATCAAACCCTGAAAATGCAAAAACCCGCTTTCGCGGGTTTTTGTGAGGCTTGAGACTGTTGTAGTCTGTTGCCTGAATTGGTGCCCAGAAGAAGACTCGAACTTCCACGACCTTGCGGTCACCAGCACCTGAAGCTGGCGTGTCTACCAATTTCACCATCTGGGCAGTATCAACAGGCATCAACCTGTCGATGGCGCGCACTATACGGAGCGCCTTTTAGGCTGTAAAGCCCGGCAGTGAAAAAAACCCGAAAAAAATCGCGGGCGGCGTGTTTCGGGTGTTTCAGCGGGGTCCAGGAGGCTTTTTGTCCAGTGGATTGAGCGTGAAATTTCCCGTTTCATGAGGTCTATGCCAAACTAACCCCTATATATACAAGGTGAAAACTATCTAATGGCCGATTGGCAGTCCCTCGATCCCGAGGCCGCTCGTGAAGCGGAAAAATACGAAAACCCTATTCCCAGCCGCGAGCTGATCTTGCAGCACCTTGCCGAGCGCGGTTCGCCGGCCAGTCGCGAGCAACTGGTCGAAGAGTTCGGCCTGACCACCGAAGATCAATTCGAGGCTCTGCGCCGCCGCCTTCGGGCGATGGAGCGTGACGCCCAGTTGATCTACACCCGTCGCGGCACTTACGCACCGGTAGACAAGCTTGACCTGATCCTCGGTCGCATCTCCGGGCATCGTGATGGCTTCGGCTTTCTGGTGCCGGACGACGGCTCCGACGACCTGTTCATGAGCCCGGCGCAAATGCGCCTGGTGTTCGACGGTGACCGGGCGCTGGCGCGTGTTTCCGGCCTTGACCGTCGCGGCCGCCGCGAAGGCGTGATCGTCGAAGTGATCTCGCGTGCTCACGAAAGCATAGTGGGTCGCTATTTCGAAGAAAGCGGCATTGGTTTTGTCGTACCCGACAACCCGAAAATCCAGCAGGAAGTGCTGGTAACGCCGGGTCGTAACAACGGCGCCAAGATCGGCCAGTTCGTCGAGGTGAAAATCACCCATTGGCCGACACCGCGATTCCAGCCGCAGGGCGATGTGATCGAAGTGGTGGGCAACTACATGGCGCCCGGCATGGAGATCGATGTCGCGCTACGTACCTACGACATTCCGCACGTGTGGCCCGAGGCCGTACTCAAAGAGGCTGCCAAGCTCAAGCCGGAAGTCGAAGAGAAGGACAAGGAACACCGCGTCGATCTGCGCCATCTGCCGTTCGTGACCATCGACGGCGAAGACGCTCGCGACTTCGACGATGCGGTCTATTGCGAAGCCAAACCGGGCAAACTGCGTTTGTTCTCCGGCGGCTGGAAGCTCTACGTGGCGATTGCCGACGTATCGAGCTACGTGAAGATCGGCTCGGCGCTGGATGCCGAATCCCAGGTGCGCGGCAACTCGGTGTATTTCCCCGAGCGCGTCGTGCCCATGCTGCCTGAGCAATTGTCCAACGGCCTGTGCTCGCTGAACCCGCACGTCGATCGTCTGGCCATGGTTTGCGAGATGACCATCTCCAAGACCGGCGAGATGACTGACTACGTGTTCTACGAAGGCATCATCCACTCCCACGCTCGCCTGACCTACAACAAGGTCAGCACGATTCTGGAACAGCCGAAAACCGCTGAAGCCAAGAGCCTGCGTGGCGAGTACGGCGATGTGGTGCCGCACCTCAAACAGCTTTATGCCATGTACAAGGTATTGCTGGGCGCGCGTCATGTGCGCGGTGCGATCGATTTCGAGACGCAGGAAACCCGGATCATCTTCGGTTCCGAGCGCAAGATTGCCGAAATCCGTCCGACCACCCGTAATGATGCCCACAAGTTGATCGAGGAATGCATGCTGGCCGCCAACGTGGCCACCGCGCAGTTCCTGAAGAAGCATGAAATTCCTGCGTTGTACCGCGTCCACGACGGTCCGCCGCCAGAGCGCCTGGAAAAACTGCGCGCATTCCTCGGTGAGCTGGGTCTGACGCTGCACAAGGGCAAGGAAGGTCCGACACCGAAGGATTATCAGGCGCTGCTCGAAACCGTTCGCGACCGTCCCGACTACCACCTGATCCAGACCGTGATGCTGCGTTCGTTGAGTCAAGCGGTCTACAGCTCGGACAACAACGGTCACTTCGGTCTGAATTACGAAGCGTATACGCACTTCACGTCGCCGATCCGTCGTTATCCGGACCTGCTGACTCATCGCGCGATCCGCAGCGTCATTCGCTCCAAGCAGGATACGCCGCACGTTCGTCGTGCCGGTGCTGCGACGATTCCGAAGGCGCGCATTTACCCGTACGACGATGCGCTGCTCGACCAGTTGGGCGAACAATGCTCGATGAGCGAGCGCCGTGCCGACGAGGCTACGCGCGACGTAGTCAACTGGCTCAAGTGCGAATACATGAAGGATCGCGTCGGCGAGTCGTTCCCGGGCGTGATCACCGCTGTAACCGGCTTTGGTCTGTTCGTCGAGCTCACCGATATCTATGTCGAAGGCCTGGTCCACGTGACCGCCTTGCCGGGTGACTACTACCACTTCGATCCGCTGCACCACCGCCTTGCCGGCGAGCGTACCGGGCGTAACTTCCGCCTGGGCGACACCGTTGAAGTGCGGGTCATGCGCGTCGATCTGGACGAGCGCAAGATCGATTTCGAGATCTCCGAAGCGGCAGCGGCTGCGAAGCCGACGGCGCGCAAGCGTCGTGGTAATGACACCGCGGCACCTGCTGCCACAACCACGGCTGAAAAGGACAAGGCGCCGGCCAAGTCCGGGCGTCGTAGCGCTTCGACCAAGGAAAGCAGCCCCGAAGCGTATCGCCCGAGCGATGCCGCGGCGAAAAACGCAGAAGTGCGTAAAAGCCGCGAGCTGAAAAAAGCGCTTCTGGCAGACGCGAAGGGTGGTAGCAAGGCATCGTCGGGAAAGTCTGACAGGTCGGGCTCTGCGCCTTCATCGGGCAAGCCGGCCAGCAAACACCGTAAAGGCTCGTCAAAAACGGGCTCCGCGCCAGCTGCGAAAAGCAGTGGCGCTCGTAAACCCAAGGCCAAGTCATGAGTCAGCTGGAAAAAATCTACGGCGTTCACGCCGTAGAAGCGTTACTTCGTCATCATCCGAAACGCGTCAAGCACATCTGGCTGGCCGAGGGTCGTAACGACCCTCGCGTCCAGACGCTGGTGGCGCTGGCAGCCGAGAATCGCGTGACCATCGGGCAGGCCGAGCGCCGCGAAATGGATGCCTGGGTCGAGGGCGTGCATCAGGGCGTTGTTGCTGATGTGAGCCCGAGTCAGGTCTGGGGCGAGGCCATGCTCGACGAACTGCTGGACCGCAGTGAAGGCTCGCCGCTGCTGTTGGTGCTGGACGGCGTGACCGATCCGCACAACCTCGGCGCTTGCCTGCGTACTGCTGATGCAGCAGGTGCGCTGGCGGTCATCGTACCCAAGGACAAATCCGCAACCCTGACGCCAGCCGTGCGCAAGGTCGCCTGCGGTGCCGCCGAGGTCATTCCGCTGGTGGCGGTTACCAACCTGGCACGTACGCTGGAAAAACTGCAGCAGCGCGGATTGTGGGTGGTGGGGACTGCGGGCGAGGCCGAGGTCGAGCTGTATCAGCAGGACCTGACCGGGCCGACCATCATTATCATGGGCGCCGAAGGCAAGGGCATGCGTCGCCTGACCCGTGAGCATTGTGATTATCTGGTGCGCCTGCCGATGGCGGGCAGTGTCAGCAGTCTGAACGTGTCGGTCGCGACCGGCGTGTGTCTGTTCGAAGCGCTACGCCAGCGATCCGCCAAGCGGAAGCCGGCTTAGTAGCAGCTGCAAGCCTCAAGCTACAAGCTACAAGCTACAAGCTACAAGCTACAAGCGGACTGCTTCTACTTGTAGCTTTCCACTTGCAGCTTGTAGCTCCTTCCCCATTTGTAGCTTTCCACTTGCTTGCAGCTTGCAGCTTGCAGCTTGCAGCTTGCAGCTGCTTCCCTGTTTGTAGCTTAACGCTTGCAGCTTGCAGCTGCCTTCTCTACACTTGCGCCCCTTGCTGTCACGGCAGGCGCGCATGTGCCTGTCCCTGAGCAAGACCAACAGTGTCATTCACTCCTTGTCTGACCGCTATTTGAGCGGCAGGCTACAACCCGTAAGGAGCATTCATGCGTCATTACGAAATTATCTTTTTGGTCCATCCGGATCAAAGCGAGCAAGTCGGCGGCATGGTAGAGCGTTACACCAAGCTGATCGAAGAAGACGGCGGCAAAATCCACCGTCTGGAAGATTGGGGCCGTCGTCAACTGGCTTACGCAATCAACAATGTTCACAAGGCTCACTACGTGATGCTGAACGTTGAGTGCACTGGCAAGGCTCTGGCCGAGCTGGAAGACAACTTCCGTTACAACGATGCTGTGATCCGTAACCTGGTCATCCGTCGCGACGAAGCCGTAACCGGCCAGTCCGAGATGCTCAAGGCTGAAGAGAACCGCAGTGAGCGCCGTGAGCGTCGTGACCGTCCTGAGCACTCCGACAGCGCCGATGGCGATGACGGCGACAACAGCGACGTTAGCGATAACGCTGACGAGTAATCCACGGACCTTTTGAGGAGCCAATTACATGGCACGTTTCTTCCGTCGTCGTAAATTCTGCCGCTTCACCGCTGAAGACGTCAAAGAGATCGATTACAAAGATCTCAACACTCTGAAAGCCTACGTATCCGAGACCGGCAAAATCGTTCCAAGCCGTATCACGGGTACCAAAGCACGTTATCAGCGTCAGCTGGCCACCGCTATCAAGCGTGCCCGCTTCCTGGCCCTGCTGGCCTACACCGACAGCCACGGCCGCTGAGACCAGGTAGTCGACAAAACGTAACAAAGGATAGAAAGCATGCGTGCCCTGGCTGAATTCATCATGCGCGGCCGTATGCAGGCCACTCTTGTAGTGGCTGGATGTGCGGCATTGCCGCTGTTGTTCTGGTTGAGTGCTGCCGCAGGGTGCCTTGTGCTCCTGCGACGCGGGTTCAGTGATGCCGTTGGTGTCCTGTCCTGGGCTCTGCTGCCGGCTTTGGTCTGGTGGTATTTCGGTGAACCTCGTACAGCCATGGTGCTGGCGGGTTCACTGAGTTTGGCAATGGTTTTGCGTGCCAGCGAGTCCTGGGTCCGCGTGCTGCTGGTCAGCGTGGCGTTGGGTGTGGTGTATGCAGTAATTCTGGGCACGGTTTTTCGCGAACCTCTGGAAGCAATGTCGCAGGAGTTGCAGAAACATCTGCCGACAATGCTGGCCGGGCTCTACGAGCAGTTGAACGTAGAAGAGCGAGCGCGTCTGGGGGCACTGATTGCACCCGTCCTGAATGGCCTGATAGCGGCTGTGCTGCAAATCGTCAGTGTGCTGTGCCTGATTCTTGGGCGGTACTGGCAGGCGATGTTGTACAACCCTGGTGGTTTCGGGCGTGAATTTCGCGCCGTGAAACTCCCGCTGGTACCCGCGTTGGTGCTGGTGGTGTGCATGCTGGTGGGGCCGAATTTCGGTCCGCAGATAGCGATGCTTACACCGCTGTGCAGCGTACCGCTGGTCTTTGCGGGCCTGGCCCTGATTCACGGACTGGTCGCTGAAAAGCGTCTGTCCAGGTTCTGGCTGGTGGGGATGTACATCACGCTGCTGGTGTTCATGCAGCTGATTTATCCGTTGCTCGTGGTAATTGCCATTGTCGACAGCCTGATTGATTTTCGCGGTCGCCGGAGCTCGAAAGATTCCGGCAATGGTCCTGCGAACGGTGAAGGTTAAAAGTTAAGAGGATTTCCACATGCAACTGATCCTTCTGGAAAAAGTCGCCAACCTGGGCAACCTGGGCGACAAAGTAAACGTTAAGGCCGGCTACGGTCGTAACTACCTGCTGCCTTACGGCAAAGCAACCGCTGCAACCGCTGCCAACGTGGCTGCGTTTGAAGAGCGTCGTGCCGAGCTGGAAAAACTGGCTGCAGACAAGAAAGCATCTGCCGAAACTCGCGCTGCCCAACTGGCTGAGCTGGAAGTGACTATCACTGCCACCGCTGGTGACGAAGGCAAGCTGTTCGGTTCGATCGGCACCCACGACATCGCTGATGCACTGACCGCCTCTGGCGTTGAAGTTGCAAAAAGCGAAGTTCGTCTGCCGAACGGCACTATCCGCAACGTTGGTGAATTCGACGTAGCCGTGCACCTGCACAGCGACGTAGAAGCAACCGTACGCGTTGTCGTAGTGGCTGCTTAAGCAACACGTAATCGTCTGGCGGCATTGCTGCCAGAGGATTAACATCGGGCACGATCCTGTTTACAGGTCGTGCCCTTTGTCTTTGTGCCATCCCCATTCTGCAAACCCCGAATTAAAGTGGCCATGAACGATATTTCCGCCCCCGAGCAATACGATCTGCAAACCGCCGCCCTGAAGGTGCCGCCACATTCCATTGAGGCCGAACAGGCTGTACTCGGTGGTCTGATGCTGGACAACAACGCCTGGGAGCGGGTGCTCGATCAAGTTTCCGATGGCGATTTCTATCGACATGACCACCGCCTGATATTCCGCGCCATCGCCCGATTGGCCGACCAGAACAGCCCGATCGACGTGGTCACCCTGGCTGAACAGCTGGACAAGGAAGGGCAGACCTCGCAAGTGGGCGGCCTGGGCTACCTCAGTGAGCTGGCGAAAAACACGCCTTCTGTCGCCAACATCAAGGCCTACGCGCAGATCGTCCGGGCCCGGGCCACGCTTCGGCAGTTGATCGGCATCAGTACCGAAATCGCCGACAGTGCGTTCAACCCCGAAGGCCGGACCGCCGAAGAGATTCTTGACGAGGCTGAACGGCAGATCTTCCAGATCGCCGAAGCGCGCCCCAAGACCGGCGGTCCGGTCAGCGTCAACGACCTGCTGACCAAGGCCATCGACCGTATCGATACGCTGTTCAACAGCGACAACGCCATTACCGGGCTGTCGACCGGGTATACCGATCTCGATGAAAAGACCAGCGGACTGCAACCCTCCGACCTGATCATCGTCGCCGGACGTCCGTCGATGGGTAAGACCACCTTCGCCATGAACCTGGTCGAGAACGCGGTGCTGCGCAGTGACAAGGTGGTGCTGGTCTACTCGCTGGAGATGCCAGGCGAATCGCTGATCATGCGTATGTTGTCCTCGCTGGGGCGCATCGACCAGACCAAGGTGCGGGCCGGCCAGCTTGATGACGATGACTGGCCGCGTCTGACATCGGCGGTCAATCTGCTCAATGACCGCAAGCTGTTCATCGACGACACGGCCGGTATCAGCCCGTCCGAAATGCGCGCGCGGACGCGGCGGATCGTGCGTGAGCATGGCGACATCGCCATGATCATGATCGACTACTTGCAGTTGATGCAGATTCCCGGCTCCAGTGGCGACAACCGTACCAACGAGATTTCCGAGATCTCGCGCTCGTTGAAAGCACTGGCCAAGGAATTCAACTGCCCGGTGATTGCCCTGTCGCAGCTCAACCGCTCCCTTGAGCAGCGTCCCAACAAACGCCCGATCAACTCCGACCTCCGGGAATCCGGAGCGATCGAGCAGGATGCCGACGTCATCATGTTCGTTTACCGGGACGAGGTGTATCACCCGGAAACCGAGCACAAGGGTATTGCCGAGATCATCATCGGCAAGCAGCGTAACGGCCCTATCGGTACCACGCGCCTGGCATTCATCGGCAAGTACACGCGCTTCGAGAACCTGGCGCCCGGCAGTTATAACTTCGACGACGATTGATTTTGCCGCCAGATGCTGTTCCCGTTTCATCATGGATCGTGCTGAGACGGTGGTGGCATCTATCAGTGCGTATCCCCGATCCGGTGTGGATACCATGCCCCGGTTTCCTGATTTTTTGCCAGTAGCAAGCGGATTCTACCTCTACCTTTGGCGCCGGCTACGCTGGTAAGATCCAGCGAGATTTCGTCTTTTACCTTGTGTGCTGATGCGCCTTTAAAACCTCGCTCATTGAAACTGACGATCGCTTTGGTGACGGCTGATTTCAGATCATCCTCGCTATATTTATTTTGGGCAGTCTTGAATTCGGCGGATTCAAAAAAGTCGCCGATAGCAACCTTGGCGGATCTTGTCGCCCGCTTGTTTTTTACTGAGACATTAAGGCTGGGGGCTGCAAGCGTGGATGTACCTTCTTTTAAGCTGCGATAATACGCTAGGGCTTCAGGAGATACGGTGGGTTCTGACGTCTCAGTAATAGATGTCCGGTTGCTCACGTTGCTTAAGGTGCTCACATTGCTCACATTGCTCGCGCGGCGGGACAGGTCAGGATACTCTGCGGCCCTAAGCTCCATGTGGATGAGTTTCGTTGACTGGCTTAAGAATTCAGGCGATTTGCTGTGTTTTTTGAAAAAGTCTTGCTGGACTGATTTGGGGAGGTAATACGCATGTACCGATCCAGTCGGGTCGTCGTGCCGAAAAAATATATCCCTGGGTCTCGCGTTGACGCTGCTCATGAAGCCGTGAAGTTCTTTAATCTCATTGCTGTCAAGCCCAAACTCACTGGCCGCACTATCAGAAAAAGCCCTATAGTCCTTTAGTCTGGCGTTTTTCCGGGTCCACGAGGTGTAGGCTAGAAGTGCCCAGGTGGTCAGTCCCATAGCGACTACCCCAATAGTAATGCCTATGGAAATGAGCGTCATGCCGTCAAAATCAATGCTCTGGCCACCCTCTGGGTCGACTCTGCTGACGGGGTTGTTTCTGGTCATTCGGTAAAGGTTCAGCCCCTCTACATCGCCTAGCGGGTCTGCACTCATCCAGCGCATCAGCCAAGGCGCGTAATACCTCACGCCGTAGTAATAAAGACCCGTGCTGTCCCGCTCCTTGCCAGAGTAGCGGATGACTTTATAGGACGCTTCAACAGCCGAGCGCGCAGCCCACCATGCGGTCCCTCCGAACGGGTAATACCCTTCATGGCTGATCAGCTTTGCCTGGGCATCCAGCTCAAGTGTGCTTGAGCCCAGGTGGTCACCGATGCTGTAGCGGAGCTGATTGTTGTCTATCGCATCCGGTTTGCCCTCTAGCCAGTGCAGGCAGCGCACGTTAGTCCGTCCGGCGTACACTGTGATGACTTCCAGTCGCTCGCCGGTTGCACTGTTTGTACGGATTTCCAGGCCTGGCAAATAGCGCACGTCGCATTGGTGCTGGAATGTCCGGGTCATGGCCTTCGCTGTTTTACGCATGCGCTGGCCGCTAGCGTCGTAAGCGTAGTGTTCGCCGTCTTCTGGTTGCTCGGAACGAGTAACGGCATCCACCTTGATCAGGCGGTTTCCCGAGTCCCAGTGCAGCGCTCGTCCCGCAACCAGCGCTTGCTGATTGCCATTGGCGTCGAATTGTTTATCGAAGTCTGGTGGCGCGTTACCCTCGCTCCAGGGCAAGGCCCGGTTGCTTTTGGTATCGACGATCATGTGACGTGTGTACGCTTGCGCACCCTTGTGAATGAGCTTTAAGAGATTGCCCGCATCGTCGTAGGAATAACGTTGGGTGTAATTGAGTAGCTGACTTTCATCCACTGGTAGCCGGGCGAGCTCCGGTAATTCAGGGCGAATCCCCGCCAGGGCGGTTTCGCGACCGCTGGCCCTGATTAACTGGTAAAGGCTGTCATATTCGTATTCATTGACGGCATCAATGCGCTGGCCTGAACAGTGGCGTGCGGGCTGTGCCTCGTCCCGAATCCTGGTTACATTTCCCACTGGGTCGTAGTCGTACAGCAGGTGCTGCAGTTGCTTGACTCCCGGACGGTAGGTGATTAGCTCACCCATGCGACCATCAGCAGGATCAAAGCTTGCGCAACTGATGACTCCGTTACCGGCTGTTTGCGACTCGATACGGCCATGCGCGTCGTACATCAATCCATGCAGCAGTACCTGATCGCTCCCGTTCATCACCCTCAGGCGGGTAGCCTTCAACTGGCCCGACACGTCATAGGTCGACGTATGACGATTGCCTGATGCATCGGTTTGGTCAAGTACCTCGCCCATAGCGTTGAAGCGTGCTTTGCTTGAGAAACCAGGGCCGGGCTCCAGCAGCTCATCCTGATGCAGAGCGTCTTCAGGCCAGTTCGGTAGATCGTTCTTCTGCAGAAAGCGTCGGGTCTGCTGGAGAATCTGCCCTGATACGCCACAGGCATCGATAAGATCGCTACCCGATCCGTCGTAAGTCTGAATCAGGTGGCCGCAGACATTGTTGGCAGCGGCCAGCTCTGAACTATCGGCATATGAGAAACGTTCTGATGTTCGGCAGGGCTGGCCCCTGGGCTTTTCGTTGATCGCCAAGGGGCGCAGCAGTTCGTCGTAGCGGGTTGTCCAGTGGGTACCGCGTGCGTCATGGTGTTCCAGCAACTGACCCGCCTCGCCATAAAGGGAAACCCGGCAGCCTGCGTCGACACTGTTTACCGCCAGGGGCGCGCCGGTGAGGCTGAATACCGTGCTCAGGTTCGGGCGAGTGAATGGCTCGGTGGTCAATTGCCTGAATAGCCTGGCGTCCCATCTGGCGACGGGTCTTGCCGCTGCATCATACTGCTGGCGTTCCGGGCGCGCCTGCGAACTATCACCCGGTGTGCCGCGGTAATAACTCACACTGCGGATTGGCAGCCCCCGGCTATCAGTCACCATAAGCGTGGGTGTATGTCGGTGCAGGGAATCAGGCATGGTCGTAGATTTCCATCAGAGCGCGGAATCAGGGTATTCCGACTCGATAAGTCGCGGTACTGTGATAAATAGCAGTGAGGCGCGCCAGGCGAATGATCTTGCTATTCCGACCATTGCCGTCGGACTTGATCAAAAAATGTGCTATATTCCGCGCCCGCGATTTTTCCAACGTGCAAACGTAGGTCCTGAACATGCAATCAGCCAAGCCGTTATTTGACTATCCCAAGTACTGGGCCGAATGTTTCGGACCAGCACCTTTCCTGCCCATGAGCCGGGAAGAAATGGATCTGCTTGGCTGGGATTCCTGCGACATCATCATCGTTACCGGTGATGCGTACGTGGATCACCCGTCTTTCGGCATGGCGATCATCGGTCGTCTGCTCGAATCCCAGGGCTTTCGGGTCGGGATCATCGCGCAGCCCGACTGGCAGTCCAAAGACGACTTCATGAAGCTCGGCGAGCCGAATCTGTTTTTCGGTGTCGCTGCCGGCAACATGGACTCGATGATCAACCGCTATACCGCGGACAAGAAAATTCGCTCCGATGACGCCTATACCCCGGGCGGCATGGCCGGCAAACGTCCGGACCGCGCAAGTCTGGTGTACAGCCAGCGCTGCAAGGAAGCCTACAAGCACGTGCCTATCGTGCTGGGTGGCATCGAAGCTTCGCTGCGCCGCATCGCGCACTATGACTACTGGCAGGACAAGGTTCGCAACTCGATCCTGATCGACGCCTGTGCCGACATCCTGCTGTACGGCAATGCCGAACGTGCGATTGTCGAAGTCGCCCAGCGCCTGTCCTACGGCCACAAGATTGAAGACATCACCGACGTGCGCGGTACGGCGTTCATTCGTCGTGACACGCCGCAGGGCTGGTATGAGGTCGATTCCACGCGTATCGACCGTCCGGGCAAGGTCGACAAGATCATCAACCCGTACGTCAACACCCAGGACACTCAGGCCTGCGCCATCGAGCAGGAAAAGGGCAACGTCGAGGACCCCAACGAAGCCAAGGTGGTGCAGATTCTTGCCAGCCCGCGCATGACCCGCGACAAGACGGTCATCCGCCTGCCTTCAGTGGAAAAGGTCCGTAACGACGCTGTGCTGTATGCCCACGCCAACCGCGTGCTGCACCTTGAAACCAACCCGGGCAACGCTCGCGCGCTGGTTCAGAAGCATGGCGACGTTGACGTCTGGTTCAACCCGCCGCCCATTCCGATGACCACTGAAGAAATGGACTACGTGTTTGGCATGCCTTACGCGCGCGTCCCGCACCCTGCGTACGGCAAGGAAAAGATCCCTGCCTACGACATGATTCGTTTCTCGGTGAACATCATGCGTGGCTGCTTCGGCGGCTGCACCTTCTGCTCGATCACCGAGCACGAAGGACGGATCATTCAGAACCGCTCCGAAGAGTCGATCATTCGCGAAATCGAAGAGATCCGCGACAAGGTGCCGGGCTTTACCGGGGTCATTTCCGACCTGGGCGGGCCGACCGCGAACATGTATCGCATCGCCTGCAAAAGCCCGGAGATCGAGTCGGCCTGCCGCAAGCCGTCCTGCGTATTCCCGGGTATCTGCCCGAACCTGAATACCGATCACTCGTCGCTGATCCAGCTGTATCGCAGCGCGCGCGCCTTGCCGGGCGTGAAAAAGATCCTGATCGCCTCTGGCCTGCGCTACGACCTCGCGGTCGAGTCGCCGGAGTACGTCAAGGAACTGGTCACGCACCACGTCGGTGGTTACCTGAAGATCGCCCCGGAACACACCGAGGAAGGTCCGCTCAACCAGATGATGAAGCCGGGCATTGGCAGCTATGACAAGTTCAAGCGCATGTTCGAGAAGTACACCAAGGAAGCCGGCAAGGAGCAGTACCTGATTCCTTACTTCATCGCCGCCCACCCGGGTACCACCGATGAAGACATGATGAACCTGGCTTTGTGGCTCAAGGGCAATGGTTTCCGTGCGGACCAGGTGCAGGCGTTCTACCCGTCGCCGATGGCCACGGCCACGGCCATGTACCACTCGGGCAAGAACCCGCTGCGCAAGGTCACCTACAAGAGCGATGCCGTCACCATCGTGAAGAGCGAAGCGCAACGTCGTCTGCACAAGGCTTTCCTGCGCTATCACGACCCGAAAGGCTGGCCGATGCTGCGTGAGGCACTGGAACGCATGGGCCGTGCCGACCTGATCGGGCCGGGCAAGGATCAACTGATCCCGTTGCATCAGCCGGCTACCGACAGCTATCAGAGTGCGCGCCGCAAGAACTCGACGCCGGCGGGCAGTCACAAGGTTGCGAAAAACGCCAAGACCACGCTGATCCAGACCCAGCACACCGGCCTGCCGCCGCGCGGAAGCGATGGCAGCAAGCCGTGGGACAAGCGCGAAGAGGCCAAGGCTGCCGCCATGGCGCGCAACAAGCAGGCCGCCAAGGAGCGCATGGATGCAGCCAAAGGCAAAGGCACCAAACCGCCCAAGCGCAAGCCGGTGGTGCCACGCTAACCTGGGGTATCAGGGCAGACGCAGAGCGTCCGGAACTGCGTGTCCATACATAGGTTCTGAAGGCCGCTGAATAGCGGGCTTCTGCCCGGAGGGCGTGGGAGCGAACTTGTTCGCGATCTGCCGGGGACCGGCAGTAAGGCGGACGCAGAGCGTCCAGAACGGCATGTCGACGCGGAGCGTCGCACGATAGTCGAGATCATCGTTCCTCACGCTCCAGCGTGGGAATGCCGTTCGTGACGCTCCGCGTCACACCACTCCCGCCGTGCCGCTCTATCCATCAACGCCACATACCCACGCCGCTCACAATTCTTCACCCCCCACTCATTCCCTCTGCCACACTGTCTGCCTTATTAGCGTGCAACCCTTGCACCGCTGGCTTCGGCCGGCACGATTTTGGTGCTGCGCCCGTTCAGGCGGGGAGTTCCAATCTCGTTGGCGCACGACTTTGACCGGATGGCATAAGTCTTGCGCGGCTCAATTACCGTTCAGGCTCGCAGGAGGCACGCCGTGTCGATTCATATTGCCTTGCACCATGTCACGCATTATCGCTACGACCGCGCGGTCGAACTGGGTCCGCAGATCGTTCGCCTGCGCCCGGCCGCCCATAGCCGCACACGCGTGCTGTCGTATTCGCTGAAAGTCCTGCCTGAAAACCATTTCATCAACTGGCAGCAGGACCCTCAAGGTAATTACCTGGCGCGTCTGGTCTTCCCGGAAAAGACCGATGAATTCCGCGTCGAAGTCGATCTGGTCGCCGAGATGGCGGTGTTCAATCCGTTCGACTTCTTCCTCGAGCCCTACGCCGAGAACATCCCGTTCACCTACGCCAGCGAAGAGCAGCGCGAGCTGGCGCCGTACCTCGAAAAACTGCCGCTGACCCCGAGATTTCAGGCGTACCTGGACAGCATCAGTCGCGAGCCGATTCCGGCCATCGACTTTCTAGTCGGCCTCAATCAGCGCCTGAGTCAGGACGTGGCTTACCTGATCCGCATGGAACCGGGCGTTCAGACTCCGGAATTCACCCTGGAAAACGCCTCGGGCTCGTGCCGTGACTCGGCCTGGCTGCTGGTGCAACTGCTGCGTCATCTGGGCATGGCGGCGCGCTTCGTGTCGGGCTACCTCATTCAGCTCAAGGCCGATGTCGAGGCGCTCGATGGGCCGTCGGGTACGGATGTCGACTTCACCGATCTGCACGCCTGGTGCGAGGTCTATCTGCCGGGTGCGGGCTGGGTCGGGCTGGATGCCACTTCCGGCCTGTTCGCTGGTGAAGGGCACATTCCCCTCGCATGCAGCCCTGAACCGTCCTCTGCAGCACCGATCAGCGGTCTGGTCGAGCCCTGCGAAACCGAATTCAGCCATGAAATGTCGGTCGAGCGTATCTGGGAGGCGCCGCGCGTCACCAAGCCTTACACCGAGGCGCAATGGCAGGACATCCAGGCCCTGGGCCGACAGATCGACGCCGATCTGCTGCGCGACGATGTGCGCCTGACCATGGGCGGCGAGCCGACCTTCGTGTCCATCGACGATCGCGATGGCGCCGAATGGAACACCGCCGCGCTGGGGCCGCGCAAGCGTGAGCTGTCCGCCGAGCTGTTCCAGCGCATGCGCGGGCATTACGCGCCGCTGGGCATCGTGCATTTCGGGCAGGGCAAATGGTATCCGGGTGAGCAGTTGCCGCGCTGGTCGCTGAACTGCTTCTGGCGCAAGGACGGCCAGCCGGTGTGGCGCAATAATGCACTGATCGCCGATGAAACCCGCGACTACGGCGCTACCGGCGAACTGGCGGGGCGTTTTCTGGTCAGCGTTGCCGAGCGTCTGAAGCTGCCGGCCCGCTTCGTGTTCCCGGCTTACGAAGACAATTTCTACTACTTGTGGCGCGAAGGCGCGTTGCCGGTCAACGTCACGGCCGAAGACTCGCGGCTGGGCGATGAGCTGGAGCGTGCGCGCCTGCGCAAGGTCTTTGCCCAGGGGCTGGACAAGATGATCGGTCAGGTCCTGCCGCTGGCCCGCAACGCGGACGGTGACAGCTGGCAGAGTGGCCGCTGGTACCTGCGTGACGAGCATTGCCGTCTGGTGCCGGGCGATTCTGCGCTGGGCTATCGATTGCCGCTGGCGTCGCAGCCTTGGGTCAAGGCGGCGGAATACCCGTTCATTCACCCGACCGACCATAACCAGGACTTCCCCGAGCTGGCCGACAGCGACTCGTTGACCTCGGCGCTCAAGTCCACAGACACGGACGCCGAGCGCGCGCCGAAGATCGATGAGTCGGCCGACTGGCTGACCCGCACGGCGTTGTGTGCCGAAGCGCGCGAAGGGCGGCTGTACCTGTTCATGCCGCCGCTGCAAAAGCTTGAGGAATACCTTGAGCTGGTGGCCGTGATCGAAGCGACGGCAGAAGAACTGCAGTGCCCGATCCTGCTGGAAGGCTACGAGCCGCCAAGCGATCCGCGGCTGTGCAATTTCCGGATCACCCCGGACCCTGGCGTGATCGAGGTCAACGTGCAGCCTTCGGCGAGCTGGGACGAGCTGGTCGAGCGCACCGAGTTTCTCTATGAACAGGCGCGCCTCACGCGTCTGACCACCGAGAAGTTCATGATCGATGGCCGTCACACCGGCACCGGCGGGGGCAACCATTTCGTCCTGGGCGGCGCGACGCCGGCGGACTCGCCGTTTCTAAGGCGTCCGGACCTGCTGCGCAGCCTGATCAGCTACTGGCACAACCATCCTTCGCTGTCGTACCTGTTTTCCGGCCTGTTCATCGGCCCGACGTCCCAGGCACCGCGCATCGACGAGGCGCGCAACGACTCGCTCTACGAGATGGAAATCGCTTTTGCGCAGATGCCGGCGCCAGGCGAGGAAGTTGCGCCGTGGGTGGTGGACCGTCTGCTGCGTAACCTGCTGATCGACGTCACCGGCAATACCCACCGTGCCGAGTTCTGCATCGACAAGCTTTACTCGCCCGATGGTGCAACCGGACGTCTGGGGCTGCTGGAGCTGCGTGCGTTCGAGATGCCGCCGCATGCACGCATGAGCCTGGCGCAGCAGTTGTTGCTGCGCGCCCTGGTGGCGCGCTTCTGGCGTGAACCCTACGCCCCCGCGAAACTGGCGCGCTGGGGCACGCAACTGCATGACCGCTTCATGCTGCCGCACTTCATCGAGCAGGATTTTGCCGATGTGGTTGCCGACCTCAACGCGGCAGGCTACCCGGTGCAGGCCGACTGGTTCTCTGCGCACCTGGAATTCCGCTTCCCGAAAGTGGGCGATTACGCCGTCAACGGTATCGAGCTGGAACTGCGTCAGGCGCTGGAGCCCTGGCATGTCCTGGGTGAAGAGGGCTCGGCCGGCGGCGCGGTGCGCTACGTCGATTCATCGCTGGAGCGTCTGCAAGTGCATATCAGCGGGCTGCCGCCGCAGCGCTACGTGCTGACCTGTAACGGTGTGGCAGTGCCTCTGCAGCCGACCGGGCGGGCCGGCGAGTTCGTTGCCGGTGTGCGTTATCGCGCCTGGCAGCCGGCCAACTGCCTGCAACCGACCATCGGCGTGCATGCGCCACTGGTTTTCGATCTGCTCGACACCTGGATGCACCGCTCGCTGGGTGGCTGCGAGTATCATGTCGCCCATCCGGGCGGCCGTAATTACGAAACCTTGCCGGTCAACGCCAACGAAGCGGAAAGCCGTCGCCTGTCACGTTTCTTCCGCATCGGCCACACCCCGGGCAAACTGGACGTTCCGTCGCTCAACATTAACGACGAGCTGCCGATGACGCTGGATATGCGTCTGCATTAAAAAAACAGTGGCTCTGTGCGTCAGATGCACACGGACGTGACATCTGACTGCACTAATCTGAAGTCCTTACGTTGCCTGCCGAGCCTTCCATGCCCGACCTGCTTGACCATTACCCGCTGTCCGAGGGTACTTACCACGAAATGCTCGACGCCGACGGAGCCGTTCGCCCGCACTGGCGTCGTCTGTACGAGCACATGCGGCGCAGCAGTGCAGCGCAACTGATCCAGCGTCAGGCCCTGCTGACCCGGCAGATTCAGGAAAACGGTGTCACCTACAACGTGTATGCCGACCCCAAGGGCGCGGATCGCCCGTGGGAGCTGGACCTGTTGCCGCACATCATTGCAGCGGATGAATGGCAGCACGTGGCGGCAGGGATTGCCCAGCGTGCGCGGCTGCTCAACGCAGTGCTTGCCGACCTTTACGGCCCGCAGACGCTGATCGCCAATGGCCTGTTGCCCGCCGAACTGGTGTTTGGCCACAACAACTTTCTCTGGCCGTGCCAAGGCGTGAAGCCTCCGGAAGGCACGTTCCTGCACATGTACGCCGTTGATCTGGCGCGTACCCCGGACGGGCGCTGGTGGGTGACTGCCGACCGTACCCAGGCGCCTTCGGGTGCCGGTTATGCGCTGGAAAACCGCCAGAGCGTCGCGCGCGCCTTGCCGGAAACCTACCGCGACCTGCAAGTCCGGCACCTGTCGGGTTTCTTCGATGCGCTGCAGCAGACGTTGGCCCGTCAGGCGCCGACCAGCAACGAAGCCCCCCTGATCGTTCTGCTGACGTCGGGCCGTTTCAACGAAAGCTACTTCGAACACTTGTACCTGGCGCGGCAACTGGGCTATCCGCTGGTCGAGGGGGGCGATCTGACGGTGCGCGATGCCACGGTCTACCTGAAAACCCTCAGCGGCTTGCGTCGGGTTCACGCCATCATGCGCCGTCTGGACGATGACTTCTGCGACCCTCTGGAATTGCGTACCGATTCTGCGCTGGGTGTGCCGGGGCTGCTTGAGGCGGTGCGTCAGGGCAATGTACTGGTCGCCAACGCGTTGGGCAGTGGTGTGCTGGAGTCGCCTGGGCTATTGGGCTTTTTGCCGAAAATCAGTCAATACCTGTTCGGCGAGGATCTGATCCTGTCCTCGGTGGCGACCTGGTGGTGCGGAGAGCCGCCGGTGCTGGCCCAGGCGCTGGAAAAACTGCCGGATCTGTTGATCAAACCGGCGTTCCCCTCGCAGCACTTTGCGCCGGTGTTCGGTCGTGATCTGAATGAGGAGCAGCGCCTCGCACTTGCCCAGCGCATGCAGTCGCGGCCCTATGCCTACGTCGCGCAGGAGCTGGCGCAGTTGTCCCATGCTCCGGTGCTGCAGGCCGATGGCACCGGTTTGCAGCCGCGCGCCATCGGCATGCGTGTGTATGCCGTGGCCAGCCTCGACGGCTATCGCGTGCTGCCGGGCGGCCTGACCCGAGTGGCCGCTGAAGCCGACGCCGACGTGGTTTCGATGCAGCGTGGCGGGGCGAGCAAGGACACCTGGGTGCTGGGCGAGCGCTCGCACCTCGGCGAGCCGTGGAAAGGCCAGCGTAAGCTGGGTGTCTACGACCTGATCCGTCGCGATCCTTATCTGCCGTCACGGGTGGTGGAAAACCTGTTCTGGTTCGGCCGTTACTGCGAGCGCTGTGACGACAGTGCGCGCCTGCTGCGCATCATGCTGACGCGCTACGTCGACGATGATGACCCTCTCGCGCTGCAAGCCGCCGTTGCGCTGGCCGAGAGCCTGGGCATGCTGCCCGAGGCGCAGGAGGGCGAAGAGCTTAGGGATCGCCTGCTTGTCGCGCTGATGGGCGACGAGTGGCCGTTCAGCCTTCGGGCCAATTTGCAGCGTCTGCAATGGGCCGCTTCGCAAGTGCGGGGCAAGTTATCCAAGGAAAACTGGCAGGCGCTGGTCGAGTTGCAGCGCGAAGCCTTGAGCCTGGAAAGCGAAGAGCCGGATTTCGGCGAACTGCTGGATTTTCTCAACCGTCTGGTGATGTCGCTGGCGGCCCTGTCCGGGTTCGCCATGGACGACATGACCCGCGACGAGGGCTGGAGCTTTCTGATGATCGGGCGACGGATCGAACGCCTGAAGTTTCTCAGCACCAGTCTCTCGGCGTTTTTGCGCGGGCTGGTGGTTTTCGAGCGGGCCGGGCTGGAGTGGTTGCTGGAGCTGGGCAACAGCAGCATCACCTATCGCTCGCGCTACATGGCGGTGCCGCATCTGATTCCGGTGCTGGACCTGTTGCTGCTGGACGAGCAGAACCCGCATGCGGTGCTGTTCCAGCTTAAACTGGTGCAGCGCTCGTTGCGCCGCTTGAACGACGAGTTCGATGCGCCGCGCGACAGCAGCCTGGCGGTGCTGGCCCAGCGTCTTGCCGCGTTCGACCTGGGCAGCCTGGAGAATCCCTTGTTTGGCCAGAGCAGTATCGACGCCGTGCTCGACGGGCTGGCGGACCTGCTGCAGAGCATCGGTGATTGCAGTGGACAGGCATCCGATCGCCTGGCGTTGCGCCACTTTGCCCACGTCGATGATGTCAGCCAACGCACGGTGTCTGTCTGATGAGCGCTTTCTACCAGATTTTCCATGACACGCATTACAAGTACGACAGCCCGGTCTCGCTGGCCCAGCAACTGGCGCACCTGTGGCCGCGCACCAGTCCCTGGCAGCGTTGCACCGAGCAGGCGCTGGAGATTCTTCCGGAGCCCACCACGCGTCGTGATGAGCTGGATGTGTTCGGCAACCCGCTGACCCGTCTGGCCTTCGAGCGTCCGCACGATGAGTTGCAGGTCAATGCGCGGTTGCGTATCGAGGTCATGGAGAAGCCGTTTCTGGATTTCAATCTGTCGCCGGAATGGGAAGTGACCCGCAGTGCGCTGACGTACAGCGCCAAGCCGATGACCGAGGACATTCTGGAGGCCTGCCGCTATCGCTTCGAATCCCCCTACGTTCACCTGAAGCGCTCGTTCGTCGAGTTCTCGCAGGTCTGTTTCCCGCCGGGCCGCCCGTTATTGCTGTGCGTACAGGCGTTGATGGAAAAGATTTTCGAGGAGTTCACCTTCGATGAAGAAGCCACTCAGGTCGCCACGCCGCTGGTGGAAGTGCTGGAGCGGCGGCGCGGCGTGTGTCAGGACTTCGCCCATTTGATGCTGGCGTGTCTGCGCTCCCGTGGCCTGGCGGCGCGCTATGTGAGCGGCTATCTGCTCACCCAGCCGCCACCGGGGCAGCCGCGGCTGATCGGTGCCGATGCCTCGCACGCCTGGGTCTCGGTATTCTGTCCGGCCTCGGGCTGGGTCGACTTCGACCCCACCAACAACGTGCAGCCTGCGCTGGAGCACATCAGCCTGGCCTGGGGACGCGATTTCTCCGATGTCTCACCGTTGCGTGGCGTGATTCTGGGCGGCGGCACGCATGATCCGGAGGTGCGGGTCACGGTGATGCCGGTCAGCGGCTAATTACCGGGTCCCGTGAATCGTTCTTCAAAAGGACGCTCTGTCACGAGCGTCCGAGAGACGATTTGACGCACGTCCTTGGAACCCCGGCGCTGATCGGGCACTCTCTTCTTACATCAGTTTTACGTTAATCAAGTCCTGCCCTGGAGATTCAAATGATTCGCAAGCTTGTAGCGATTTCGCTGTTGTCATTGGCCAGTGGTCAATTGCTGGCTGCCGAGTGCTCGGTCACAGTCGATTCGACCGATCAAATGATGTACGACACCAAAGCCATTGAGATCGACAAGAGCTGCAAGGAATTCACCGTCAACCTGACTCACTCCGGCAGCCTGCCGAAGAATGTCATGGGCCATAACTGGGTGCTGGGCAAAAAGGCCGACACCCAGGCAGTCGTCACCGACGGCATGGCCGCGGGCATCGACAAGGACTATTTGAAGCCGGACGACAGCCGCGTCATCGCCCACACCAAAGTCATCGGCGCTGGCGAAAAGGACTCGGTGACGTTTGACGTGTCGAAGCTCGACCCTGCCCAGGAATACCAGTTCTTCTGCACCTTCCCCGGGCACATCAGCATGATGAAAGGCGCTGTGACCCTCAAGTAACGGCAGGTCTCCGGAGCGTCTGAGAGTATCGTTCCTCACGCTCCGCGTGGGAATGCCGTTCGTGGCGCTCTGCGTCACAGATCTGAGCCGCTGCGCACATTCAGGATCGGACGCGGAGCGTCCAGAACTGCATGCCGACGCAGAGCGTCGGCACGATAGCCAGCAATGAGCGTCACAAATCCGTGCCGCGCAGATCACTCACGGCGCGTACGGCAACTCGCGTTTGTGCTGGGTCTTGGCGTAGGTTTCGCAAATGATCCGGAACGCTTCCTCGCGTACCGGTTCGCCGTGCAGGAAGGCGTCGATCTCGGCGTAGGTCACGCCGTGCGAAGCTTCGTCCGGTTTGCCGGGTGACAGGTCTTCCAGGTCCGCAGTCGGCACTTTCTCGACCAGTGATTCAGGTGCGCCGAAATGGCGGGCGATGGCGCGTACCTGGTTTTTCACCAGGCCGCTCAACGGTGCCAGGTCGCATGCGCCGTCGCCGAACTTGGTGAAGAAGCCCATCACCGCTTCGGCCGCGTGATCGGTGCCGATCACAAGGCCATGGTAAGCGCCGGCGACGGTGTACTGCGCGACCATGCGCATGCGCGCCTTGGTGTTGCCGAGCACGAAATCCACCGAGGTCGCTGGAAGCCCGTCGAAGGCCTTCACCTCGGCTGCCAGGGCCTTGACGCTGCTGCCGATGTTGATGGTATGGCGCTCGTCCGGCTCGATGAAGTCGACAGAGGCCTGGGCTTCGTGCTCATCGGCCTGCACCACATAAGGCAGGCGCACAGCGATGAAGCGGTAGGCGTTGTCACCCGTGCTTTCACGCAGTTCCTTGACCGCGCGTTGGGCGAGCAGGCCGGCCGTCAGCGAGTCGACCCCGCCGCTGATGCCGAGCACCAGGGTCTTGAGCCGTGCGTTCTGCAGGCACTCCTTGATGAAGTTGATGCGGCGGGCTACCTCGGCCTGCAGCGCGTTCTGGTCCGCGAAAGGTGGCTGGACCTTGAGCTGTTCAGCAATCTGGCGCTGTACGGCGTGCATGATTCACTCCTCGTAGATAGGACAATTCAAGCGGGTTTTTCCGGGGTCGGCAAATCCGGCACCTTGAACACATGCCGCAGGTAAGCGACAAAGTTCGGGTCCTTGCACTGCGTCTTGCCGGGCTCGTCAGAGATCTTCGCCACGGCCTGACCGGCGCACGCCGTCATTTTCAATACCATGTTCATCGGCGCAATGCCGGGGATGTCGGCCGTCAGGTTGGTGCCGATCCCGAAGCTGACATTGATGCGTCCGCGCAACGCGCGAAAGATATCGAGCGCCTTGGGCAGGTTCAGCCCATCGGAAAACACCAGGGTCTTGCTCATCGGGTCGATACCGAGCTTCTGGTAATGCGAGATGCATTTTTCGGCCCACTTCACCGGGTCGCCCGAATCATGGCGCAAACCGTCGAACAGCTTGGCGAAGTACAGATCGAAGTCGTTCAGGAAGGCATCGGTGGTGATGCAGTCGGTCAGCGCGATCCCCAGCAGGCCGCGATATTCACGGACCCAGCAATCGAGCGCGGCAATCTGACTGTCGATCAGACGCGGTCCCAGCTGCTGATGGGCCATGATCCATTCGTGGGCCATGGTGCCCAAGGGCTTGAGGTCAAGCTGGCGGGCCAGATGCACATTGCTGGTGCCGACGAACTGGCCTGGAAAGTCGTTTTTCAGGACGCCGAGCATTTCTTCCTGCACGCGGTAGGAAAACCGCCGGCGCGTGCCGAAGTCCGCCACTTTCAGCTCGGCCAGCTCATCCGTCGTGGCATGCGTGGTCAACCATTCGAACTTGTCATACAGACGATCCCGCGCCTGGCTGAGCAGGGTGTCCGGGTAGCGATGCCGGTTGCGCACTTCGCTGACGATGGCCAGCAGCGGCACTTCGAACAGGATGACGTGCAGCCACGGCCCGTGCAGGCGAATGCACAGTTCGTCATTCTCGATGGTGGTTTTCACGTAGCGGGTATTGAAGCGGAACAGCCCGAGAAAGCGCAGAAAATCCGGTTTGATGAAGGTGATGCGTTCCAGAAAGGCCAGATGTTCGGGGCTTAGCGACAGCTCGCACAACAGCTCGATCTGGTGCTTGATTTCATCCAGATAGGGGCGAAGGTCCTCCCCGTTGCGGCAACGGAATTCCCACTCGACGTCCACGTTCGGGTAGTTGTGCAGGACGGCCTGCATCATGGTCAGCTTGTAGAAATCGGTATCGAGCAGGCTTTGCACGATGCGATTGGAAAAGGCGCTCTCGCTCATTGAATCAGGCTCTCCAGAGCAGCCGGATAAAGTGGGGCGCGTGACTTCCTGTCTGTCACCATGGAAGGCTCACGGCCGGATGGGTGTGCATTGTCGCCCTTAAGCGGGGGGTTGATCCAACTGTTCCAGCATCCACTGTAGAAAAACCCGGATTTTGGGCACGTCGGCGGTATGTTCCGGATAGGACAGGTAGTAGGCGCTGTTAGTGCTGGGCAATGCGTAATCCCAGGCAATCACCAGTTTGCCCTCGGCCAGTTCCTCCTCGACCAGAAAGCGTGGCAGCAGCGCAACACCGCAGCCGACCTGTGCCGCGCGGATGCACATATAGAAGGTTTCAAAGCGCGGCCCGTGATAGCTGTGGTCGGTGTGATAGCCCTGGCTTTCGAACCATTCATGCCAGGCTTCGGGACGGAAGGCATTCTGCAACAGGACCAGTTCACTCAGTTGAGTCGGGTCGGCGAGAGGCTCGTCCGGCAGGCTTTCGGGGGCGCACACCGGAACCAGTTCCTCACCGAACAGCTTCACGCTTTCGGCGCCGGGCATGGCCGCCTGGCCGAAATAGAACGACACGTCACAGCGGCCCTTGATCAGGTCATCGGATTCCTGTTCGTTGATCAGGTCCAGGTGAATGTGCGGGTGACGCAAGCGCCAGCCCTTGAGGCGCGGCACCAGCCAGCGGGCGCCGAATGTCGACGGGGTGGAGACGCGCAACACCTCGGTTTCTCCGCCGTAGGAGCGCAGGAAGTGGGTAGACATCTCGATCTGGGTCAGGATCTTGCGCACTTCAGCCAGGTACAGCGCCCCGGCTGGCGTCAGTTGCAGACGGCGGCGCACGCGCTGAAACAGCAGGTGCTGAACCAGCTCTTCGAGTTGCGCGACCTGCTTGCTGACGGCGCTCTGGGTCAGGTTGAGTTCTTCTGCAGCGCGCGTGAAGCTCAGGTGCCGGGTCACTGCCTCAAAGCATTGCAATGCGGCTATCGAGGGCAGATGACGTTTGTTCAGCATGATGACTTCTCTGTCTGCGGCGCGCGCGGGCTGGCGTAAGCGTTATGAATAATCGGAATGATATCTCGCTTAAAGGTCGTTTGTCGGGTGTATGCGGGGAGGTTATTACTGGCGTCGCGTGACGCGCTTTTCAGAATCTGACGATGGCTGCGGCAGGTCTCGTTTAATCCGCTAGCCTCAAATGGTGCGTCTCGTAGCGTTCACGCACCGGGCGTGTGCAATTCGGTGACGTGTGCTGTTACAGGTGGGTTGCCCATCCCGGCATGTGCTGGTTGCTACTCGAGTGCGCGTGGGTTGCTCTTTTTTCGTCCGGGGTTGCACCTTGCGCGTCTGAAGTAACCACGGTGCCCTGTTGCGCGGCGTTGAATGATGGAATGACACGAAAAACACGACATCGCCCTCAACCAAAAAGCGATGGCACGCGCCTTGCTCTGAGCAACTCTGTATCTGTTCGATCATGAAAGTGCCAACTAAAAAAATACCCTCAGGAGCACCACTTATGTCGCATACGTTTTACAGGAAAGATTTTCTGGCAATCGCAGTGGCTACTGCATTGGGCGTGTCTTCGTTTGCACAGGCGGACGTGAAAATCGGCGTAGCGGGCCCAATGACCGGCGCGAACGCGTCGTTTGGTCAGCAGTACATGAAGGGCGCGCAGGCAGCAGCCGATGCGATCAATGCGGCAGGGGGTGTCAACGGGGAGAAAATCGTACTGGTCGCGGGCGATGACGCTTGTGAGCCCAAGCAGGCCGTGGCAGTTGCCAACCGCCTGGTGGATCAGGACAAGGTGATTGGCGTGGTCGGGCACTTCTGCTCGTCGTCAACCATCCCGGCGTCTGAGATCTATGACGAAGCAGGCGTGATTGCCATTACGCCCGGCTCGACCAACCCGACAGTGACCGAGCGTGGTCTGAAAGATATGTTCCGCATGTGCGGTCGCGATGACCAGCAGGGTGTCGTTGCGGGGGACTACATCGTCGACGTGCTCAAGGGCAAGAAAGTCGCCGTTATCAATGACAAGGACACCTACGGCAAGGGCCTCGCGGACGCAACGGCCGCTCAGTTGACCAAGCGTGGCGTCGAGCCGATCCTCGAAGAGGGTCTGACCCGTGGCGAGAAAGATTTCAGTGCGCTGGTCACGAAGATTCGTTCGGTGGGCGCTGACGTCGTGTACTTCGGCGGTCTGCACCCGGAAGCCGGTCCACTGGTTCGGCAGATGCGCGAGCAAGGCCTCAAGGACGTCAAGTTCATGTCCGATGATGGTGTCGTGACCGACGAGCTGGTGACCACTGCAGGTGGCGCACAGTACGTCGATGGCGTGTACATGACCTTCGGCGCTGACCCGCGCGCATTGCCGGACAGCAAGGCTGTGGTGGACCAGTTCCGCAAGGCCGGTTACGAGCCTGAAGGTTACACGCTGTACGCTTACGCTTCGGTACAGGCCCTGGCGGCCGGTTTCAATGGCGCCAAGTCCAACAAGGGTGACGCAGCCGCCGTCTGGCTCAAGGCCAACCCGGTCAAGACCGTCATGGGTGAAAAAGCCTGGGATGCCAAGGGTGACCTGAAAGTCTCCGACTACGTGGTTTACCAGTGGGACGCCGCCGGCAAATACAAGCAACTCGAAAAACAGAAGTGAGATAGACCTCGCGTCAGTCCTGCGCGTCAGGTGCTGACCCGGTGATGGGCTCGCCCATGAGCGAGCCTGCATCTCTTTTATCGTTTTCGGACCTGTCGGTCATGCCTCACGAGGGTGTGACTGGCGGGGTGCTGAGCTGCCTTTTTGTGTGAGCGTGCGTGATGGATGGAATCTTCCTGCAACAAATGGTCAACGGACTCACTCTCGGGTCTGTCTACGGCCTCATCGCCATCGGTTATACGATGGTCTACGGCATCATCGGCATGATCAACTTCGCCCATGGCGACGTGTACATGATTTCCGCCTACCTGGCCGCCATCGGCCTCGCGGTTCTGTCGTTCTTCGGCGTGGAATCCTTTCCGTTCCTGATTCTCGGTACGCTGGTGTTCACCATTGTGGTCACCGGGGTTTACGGCTTCGTCATCGAGCGTGTGGCGTACAAGCCGCTGCGCAACTCGACCCGCCTGGCACCGCTGATCAGCGCTATCGGCATTTCCCTGATCCTGCAGAACTATGCACAGATCAGCCAGGGCGCGCGCCAGCAAGGCGTGCCTACGCTGCTTGAAGGCGCGTGGCGCTTCGAGGTCGGCAGCGGCTTCGTGCAGATCACCTACACCAAGATCTTCATCCTCATTGCCGCCTTCGTCGGCATGGGCGTGCTGACCTACATCATCAAGTACACCAAGCTGGGCCGCATGTGCCGGGCCACCCAGCAAGACCGCAAGATGGCCTCGATCCTCGGCATCAACACCGACCGGGTCATTTCCTATGTGTTCATCATCGGCGCTGCCATGGCGGCACTGGCCGGTGTGCTGATCACCATGAATTACGGCACGTTCGACTTCTATGCCGGCTTCATCATCGGCATCAAGGCGTTTACTGCCGCCGTGCTGGGCGGGATCGGCTCGTTGCCGGGTGCCATGCTGGGCGGCTTGATCCTGGGGGTTGCCGAGTCGCAGTTCTCCGGTCTGATCAACTCCGATTACAAAGACGTGTTCAGTTTCGGCCTGCTGGTGCTGATCCTGATTTTCCGTCCCCAAGGCCTTCTGGGTCGCCCACTCGTGGCGAAGGTATAAGTATGTCCGCTCCTGTTGCTGTTCCTGTTTCCAAACCTGTCGAAATCAAGAAGAGTCTGATCGATGCCGTAGTCGCCGGGTTGCTGGCGCTGATCGTATTCGGCCCCATTGTCGGGATCGTGCTCGATGGCTACAGCTTCAACCTGCAACCGACGCGCGTGGCCTGGCTGGTGGGCGTGGTCATGATCGGTCGCTTTTTGATCAGTCTGTTTCTGCAAACACCCAGAGGCCTGCGTGTTTCCCAGAGCTTCGAAAGCTCCGACTCCGGCGTGCATGTACTCAAACCGGATCATCGATCGAGCCTGTACTGGGTCATTCCGCTGCTGATCGTGATTGCCATCGTGTTCCCGATCTTCGCCAACAAGTACATTCTGACCGTGGTCATCCTCGGTCTGATCTACGTGCTGCTGGGCCTGGGGCTGAACATCGTGGTCGGTCTGGCGGGGCTGCTCGATCTTGGCTACGTGGCGTTTTACGCCATCGGTGCTTATGGTCTGGCGCTGGGCTATCAGTATCTGGGCCTGGGCTTCTGGTCGGCCTTGCCGCTGGCGGCGATCGCGGCGGCGCTGGCCGGGTGCATTCTCGGCTTCCCGGTGTTGCGCATGCATGGCGACTATCTGGCCATTGTGACGCTCGGGTTCGGCGAGATCATTCGCCTGGTGTTGAATAACTGGCTGTCGTTCACCGGCGGCCCGAACGGTGTGCCGGTGCCGGCGCCCACCTTCCTCGGGCTGGAATTCGGCCGACGCGCCAAGGACGGCGGGGTGCCGATCCATGAATATTTCGGCTTCGATTACAACCCGGACCTGAAATTCATCTTCATCTACACCGTGCTGTTTCTAGTCGTGCTGGCGGTGCTGTTCATCAAGCATCGCCTGACCCGCATGCCGATCGGGCGTGCCTGGGAAGCCTTGCGCGAGGACGAGATCGCCTGTCGTTCGATGGGCCTCAATCATGTGCTGGTCAAGCTGTCGGCGTTCACCATCGGTGCGTCGACCGCAGGCCTTGCCGGAGTGTTTTTCGCCAGCTATCAGGGCTTCGTCAACCCGACTTCATTCACCTTTTTCGAGTCGGCGCTGATTCTGGCGATCGTGGTGCTGGGCGGCATGGGCTCGACTGTCGGTGTAGTGATCGCCGCGTTCGTGCTGACCGTTGCGCCTGAACTGCTGCGCAGCTTCTCCGAATACCGCGTGCTGCTGTTCGGGATTCTGATGGTGCTGATGATGATCTGGCGACCACGCGGCCTGATTCGCATCAGCCGCACCGGGGTAAAACCGCGCAAGGGCGCGCTGGTGACAGAGAGGGCTGCGCGATGAGCACTGAAGTGATTCTCTCCGTCGAGCACCTGATGATGCACTTTGGCGGCATCAAGGCCCTCAGCGACGTCAGCCTCAAGGTCCGGCGCAATTCGATCTTCGCCCTGATCGGCCCCAACGGTGCAGGCAAGACCACGGTCTTCAACTGCCTGACCGGTTTCTACAAGGCCACTGGCGGGCGCATCGAACTGCACACTCGTGGCAAGACCACCAACGTGATCAGGCTGTTGGGCGAACCGTTCCAGGCGACCGACTTCGTGTCGCCGAAAAGCTTCCTCAGCCGGGTGTACTACAAGATGTTCGGCGGCACCCATCTGGTCAACAGGGCAGGGCTGGCGCGCACGTTCCAGAACATTCGCCTGTTCAAGGAAATGTCAGTCGTCGAAAACCTGCTGGTCGCCCAGCACATGTGGGTCAACCGCAGCCTGATCAGCGGGATTCTGAATACCAGGGGCTATCGCAAGGCCGAAGAGGATGCGCTGAACACCGCGTTCTACTGGCTGGAGGTGGTCGATCTGGTGGACTGCGCCAACCGTCTGGCTGGCGAGTTGTCCTACGGGCAGCAGCGCCGTCTGGAGATTGCGCGAGCCATGTGCACGCGGCCGCAGGTGATCTGCCTGGATGAGCCGGCTGCCGGTCTCAACCCGCAGGAAACCGAGGCACTCAGCGGCATGATCCGCCTGCTGCGTGACGAGCACGACATGACCATTGTGCTGATCGAGCACGACATGGGCATGGTCATGGGGATTTCCGACGATATTGTGGTGCTCGACCATGGCAACGTGATTGCGATGGGCGGGCCGGAACAGATCCGTAACGATCCGAAGGTGATCGCCGCGTATCTGGGCGCTGATGAAGAGGAGCTGGTATGAGCAAGCCGATCCTCGAACTGAAAGAGATCGATGTGTTTTACGGGCCGATTCAGGCCCTGAAGAAAGTCTCGCTGCACATCAATGAGGGTGAAACGGTGAGCCTGATCGGCTCCAACGGCGCGGGCAAGTCCACGCTGCTGATGTCGATCTTCGGTCAGCCGCGCGCGGCCAGCGGGCAGATCATCTATCAGGGCACCGACATCACCCAGAAGTCCTCGCATTACATCGCCTCCAACGGCATTGCGCAGTCGCCGGAGGGACGGCGGGTCTTTCCCGACATGTCGGTCGAAGAAAACCTGATGATGGGCACCATTCCGATTGGCGACAAGCATTCGGCCGAAGACATGCAGCGCATGTTCGAGCTGTTCCCCAGGCTCAAGGAGCGCCGCAATCAGCGCGCCATGACCATGTCCGGAGGCGAGCAGCAAATGCTCGCCATCGCCCGTGCGCTGATGAGTCGTCCGAAATTGCTGCTGCTCGATGAGCCAAGCCTGGGTCTGGCCCCGATCATCGTCAAACAGATCTTCTCGACCCTGCGTGAACTGGCAGCCACGGGCATGACGATATTTCTGGTCGAGCAGAACGCCAACCATGCGCTCAAGCTGTCCGACCGGGCCTATGTCATGGTCAATGGCGAGATTCGCCTGTCCGGCACGGGGCAGGAATTGCTGGTAAATGAAGAGGTAAGGAACGCTTATCTGGGCGGGCACTGAGTTCGTCAAAACCCTGCCGTTTTCGTCGCGCGCCCCGGATGCTCAAACATCCGGGGCGCGGTCGTCTGCAATTGTGGAAAACAATTTTGGCGCGTCTGATAAGTGCGACATAAAACCGCTGCAAACGGTTGTTTTGTCACCGTTTTGACTTGTTCAGGTTTACTGTGGAACCGGCTGTTAATAACTTGGGAGTATTTACCTGCAGCCCTTTATGCATAAGGCCTGCAGAAGAATGATCAAATTTCGTACAGAGGTTTTCGGCCGACGTGACGGGGCATTTGTCAACAGCATCCGGGCTGGTCGTTCATACAGGCTTTACAGGCGAACAGCCTGTGGATAAGTCTGTTAACAAGCCTTGGAAAGACTGCCCCGGACGTTATGGGGTCTGGGCTACAGGCCATCACTGTTTTCTGACGCTTGGCGACCCCTTGGCGGTCTCGGGCAAAGTCAAGGAAAAAACTTCGCCTGATACGCTGCAGGCCCCGAAACACGTGATGTTCAGCGTACCTGACTTGCCCCCAGAGATTGTGGGTCTGACTGTGGATAAGGTGGGCAAAAGTGCCTGTGAGGCCCGTAGCGCATGGCCCGCTCCGGGTTGGTTGTTTTTTGTACAAATACACTCGGTTGTTGCATCGATGTCCCGCTGACGGGCATTCTGCTGCCCTTGCCAGAAACTTATTAACAGGCAGCGCTGTTTTTGCGCCATGTCAGGAGAATGAAATGACTTCCACTGTATTCATCACGGGCGCCACTTCCGGTTTTGGCGAGGCGTGTGCCCGTCGTTTCGCCGAGGCGGGCTGGTCGCTGGTGCTGACCGGTCGACGCAAGGACCGCCTGGATACCTTGAGCGCCGAGCTGTCGAAGCAGACCAAGGTGCATACGCTGGTGCTGGATGTACGTGACCGCAAGGCGATGGAGAGCGCCATCGCAGGTTTGCCTGAAGAGTTCGGCAGCATTCGCGGGCTGATCAACAATGCCGGTCTGGCGCTGGGAATCGATCCTGCGCCCAAGTGCGATCTGGATGACTGGGACACCATGATCGACACCAACGTCAAAGGTCTGGTGTACACCACGCGTCTGCTGCTGCCGCGTCTGATCGCGCACGGTCGCGGCGCGAGCATCGTCAACCTGGGTTCGGTCGCCGGTAACTACCCGTATCCGGGCGGCAACGTCTACGGTGGCACCAAGGCCTTTGTCGGGCAGTTCTCGCTGAACCTGCGCAACGACCTGATCGGCACCGGCGTGCGCGTCACCAACCTTGAGCCGGGGCTGTGCGAGAGCGAGTTTTCGCTGGTGCGTTTCGGCGGTGATCAGGCCAAGTACGACGCCACCTACGCAGGTGCCGAGCCGATTCAGCCTCAGGACATCGCCGACACCATCTTCTGGATCATGAACACACCCGCGCACGTCAACATCAACAGCCTGGAACTGATGCCTGTCAGCCAGACCTGGGCCGGCTTTGCGATTGATCGCAACCGCGGTTGATTGATTGCTGATCGGGCCGCGCAGCTGCGGCCCGATCAGCTGTCTGCGGGTGTTGGCGGCGGGAATGCACTGACGAAGCGATTTTCGACGAAATCTGCCAGGCCGATGTAGCAGGTCGCCAGGTGGTAGGGCGTGGTCGACGGCATGTCGCTGCGGCTGACCCTGCCATCGGGCTCGACGCACTCGTTCCAGCCCCTGGCATGCAGAAAGCGCTGCTCGAAGGCCGACAACTGCTGGGTCAAGGCCGCTTCGCAGTCCGGGCGCAGGGCCATGGCCCGCAGGTATTCCGCCTGGGCCCAGATACGCTGGGTGGCATCGCGTACCGTACCATCGAGCGCCAGCATCGCCGTCACAGCGCCGCTGTGTGGATCGACGCCCTGCGCCTGAGCGTAGGCGAACGCGCGGGTCATGGATTCATGCAGCTCGCGCCCGTGCAGTTCCGGCGACGATTGCAGCAGAAAGAACCATTCGAACTGATGCCCTGGCTCGTACCAGTTATCCACAGCGCCCAGAGGCTTCTCCAGCATCACGCCGGTTGCGGTATCGACGAAACGGCGCTGCATGTGGATAACCAGTGCGTCCAGTGCCGCCTGCGTGGCAGGGTCGGCACGCACCGACAGGGCAGCCAGAAACGCCTCTGCCAGATGCATCAAGGGGTTTTGCAACGGTCCGGTACCCAATACCGACCAGTCCTCAGCGAGCTGCGCCTCGTACAGCCCGTCGTCGTCGGCAAAGCGTTCTGCCACAACGTTGAGCGCTGCGTTGAGCACCGACTCTGCCAGCGGGTCCTGCACGTTCGCCCAGTAATGGGCGCAGGCAAAGATAATGAAGGCGTGGGTGTAGAGGTCCTTGCGGCGATCCAGCGGCTTGCCTTGTGGATCAATGCTGTAGAACCAGCCGCCATGCTCGGCATCGTGGAAGTGCTGTTGCAGGGAACGGAACAATTCACCGGCCCGCGCCCGTGCATCCGGCACTTGCGCGTGATCGATGAGGCTGGAAAACAGAAACAGCTGACGCGCACAGGCCATGGCGCGATAGCGTTGCGGCGGTAACGGTTGATCACTGGCGTCGAGTGCTTCGTAGGGCAATGCCAGTTGTGCGTTCCAGCCAGGCCCCTGCCACAGCGGAACGACGACCTGCATGAAGTGCTGCTGCAGGGCGGCGAACAGCGAGGTCAATTCAGGCGTGGAGGCGGAGCGGGTCACATGAGGCATCGGCTGGCATCGCGGCAGTGTCGAGGTGCGCAGCATGTTATCAGGATTGCTGCACGAGGGCGGGTGATGATCGTTCCTCACGCCAGGCGCGTGAGGAACCTCTGGCAGTCAGCCAATCAGCGCCAGTCGTTCATTGATCGCGGCTTCGATCCCTTGGGCATCCAGGCCGCACTCGGTGAGCATCTGCGCAGGCTTGGCATGCTCGACGTAGACATCCGGCAGCCCCAGGTGCAATACCGACTTGAGGATATTGGCGCGTGCCAGGAACTCGCTGACTGCAGCACCGGCACCGCCCATGACGGCGTTTTCTTCCAGTGTGACCAGCAACTCGTGATTGGCGGCAGCTTCGCTGACCAGGGCTTCGTCCAGTGGCTTGACGAAACGCATGTCGATCACCGTCGCGTCGAGCTTCTCGGCCACCACCAGCGCTTCGGCCAGTTGCACGCCGAACGCCAGTATCGCAACGCCCTGGCCCTGACGCCGCACAATGCCCTTGCCGATCTCGACCGGTTCAAGATCGGCCTCGATCACCGCGTTAGGGCCGGTGCCGCGTGGGTAGCGCACTGCTGCAGGGCCGGTATGCAGGTAACCGGTGCTGAGCAGCTTGCGCAGCTCGTTTTCATCGCTCGGCGTCATCACCAGCATGCCGGGGATGCAGCGCAGGTAGGAGAGGTCGAAGCTGCCCGCGTGAGTCGGGCCGTCTTCGCCCACCAGTCCGGCGCGGTCGATGGCGAACAGCACGTCGAGGTTCTGTACTGCGACGTCGTGAATCAGCTGATCGTAGCCACGCTGCAGGAAGGTCGAATAGATCGCCACCACCGGCTTGCTGCCTTCGCACGCCATACCGGCCGCCAGGGTCACTGCGTGTTGTTCGGCGATGGCCACATCGAAGTAGCGCTCGGGGAAGCGTTCGCTGAACGCGACCAGATCCGAACCTTCCTTCATCGCGGGCGTGATGCCGACCAGCCGTGCGTCAGCGTCGGCCATGTCACAGATCCACTGGCCGAACACGCCGGAGTATTTCGGTGCGCTGATCTTTTTCTGCGCGGCAGGCGCATTCAGCGGCTCGAGCTTGGTAATGGCGTGATAGCCGATCGGATCGACTTCGGCCGGCGCAAACCCCTTGCCCTTCTTGGTCACCACATGCAGAAACTGAGGGCCCTTCAGGTCACGCATGTTGCGCAGCGTGGCGATCAGGGTCGGCAGGTCGTGGCCGTCGATAGGACCGATGTAGTTCCAGCCCAGCTCTTCGAAGAGCGTGCCCGGGACCAGCATGCCTTTGGCGTATTCTTCGGTACGCCGCGCGATTTCCCAGGCACCGGGCAGGCGCGAAAGCACCTTTTTGCTGCCTTCACGCATGCTGCTGTAGGTGCGGCTGGAAAGAATCTTGGCCAGGTAGTTCGACAGCCCGCCGACATTGCGCGAGATTGACATGTCGTTGTCGTTGAGAATGACCAGCATGTCGGCGGCCACTTCCGGCGCGTGGTTCAGCGCTTCGAAGGCCATACCGGCAGTCAGCGCGCCGTCGCCGATCACGGCAATCGATTTGCGCTCGCTGCCCTGCAGGCGCGAGGCAATCGCCATGCCCAGCGCGGCGCTGATCGAGGTGCTGGAGTGCCCGACACCAAAGGTGTCGTACTCGCTTTCACTGCGACGCGGAAAGGCGGCAACCCCTTCCTTCTGGCGCAGGGTGGACATGCGCGCACGACGGCCGGTGAGGATCTTGTGCGGATAGGCTTGATGACCCACGTCCCACACCAGACGGTCGTCCGGGGTGTCGAAAACGTAATGCAGCGCGATGGTCAGCTCGATGACCCCGAGGCCGGCACCAAAATGCCCTCCGGTCTGGCCAACGGAATACAGCAATTCCAGGCGCAGTTCATCGGCCAGGGTTTCCAGCTCGGCTTCGCCCAGACGGCGCAGGCCGTGCGGGGTATCGGCTCGGTCGAGCAACGGCGTGACCGGGCGCTCGCGGGGGATCTCTTTGAACGTCGTGGGCATCAGGCGAATCGTTATAAGTAAAAGAGGCGGCAGTTTACCTTATGCATCGTACGCTGCCCATGAAGTGAGTCGGCGGATGATCTGCCGACTGACATGTGTAATGACTGAGACCACGATGAAGCGTGGTTGATTCAGCGGATTTTCCGGTCCGGTGACAGTGATCAGTGGCGACGTTCGACGATGTAGCGTGCCAGCTGGCGCAACGGCTCTGCGGCGGCATCGAACGGGCTCAGCGCTTGCAGCGCCTGATCACGCAGTTCCAGTGCGTAGTGTTTGGCCGCTTCCAGGCCCAGCAGCGCCGGGTAGGTCGGCTTGTCGCGGGCGATGTCGGCGCCCTGACGCTTGCCGAGGGTCGCGGTATCGCTTTCGACATCGAGAATGTCGTCCTGAACCTGAAACGCCAGGCCGATTGCCCGCGCGTAGACCTGCAGAGCATCGAGGCGCGGCTGATCGGCGTGACCGCTGGCCAGTGCGCCAAGCCGGACGCTGGCTTCGATCAATGCGCCGGTCTTGTGGCGATGCATGTATTCCAGCGCGGCCCGATCGAGCTTCAGCCCCACTGAACCCAGATCGATAGCCTGACCACCCACCATGCCCGCCGGTCCGGCCGCAGTCGCGAGGGCCGTGACCATCTGCAGACGCGTCTCGGCATCGCGTGACGTCAGGTGAGGGGCGAGCAGGGCCGTGAAAGCCAGGCTTTGCAGGCCGTCACCGGCGAGGATCGCGCAGGCTTCATCGAAGGCCTTGTGCGTGGTCGGCTGACCGCGACGCAGGTCGTCGTCGTCCATTGCCGGCAAATCGTCATGTACCAGCGAATAGGCATGAATCAGTTCAACGGCACAGGCGGCGCCGTTGGCATCCTCGGCTACACCGCCCAGTGCTTCGCAGGCGGCATACGCGAGCAGCGGGCGCACGCGCTTGCCGCCGTTCATCACGCTGTAGCGCATGGCTTGGTAGAGGCGTTCGAGCTCAGGGCCCGGAGCCTTGAACAGCCCGTCGAGTGCTGCGTTGACGCGAGTCTGGCTTTGCGCTTGATAGCTCGCGATCATTCGGGGAGTTCCGCATCGTCGAACGGCTCTTCGCTCAGCTCGCCATCGCGCTCCAGCAGCACCTGAACCTTCTGCTCGGCCTGGGTGAGGGCGCTCTGGCAGTCGCGGGTCAGGCGTACACCTTGCTCGAAGGCGGTCAGGGAGTCTTCCAGCGACAACTCGCCATTCTCCAGCCGCTCTACCAGCGCTTGCAGATCAGCGAGTGACTGTTCGAAATCCAGTGCAGCTTTCTTGCGGGCCATGAGGGCATTTCCGGTAGAGGTTAAACCGCGCGACACTAGCAGAGCGATGGCGTCTGGGCAAATTGCGGCGACGGAGCCGCGCTCTTCAAGCGGCTGCCGGGGTCACTCTGCCGCGAATCCGTTGCGCAGGTCTGCGATCAGGTCTTCCGGGCTTTCCAGGCCGACCTGCAGCCGCAGCATCGGCCCTGCACCGCGCTCGGGACCGTGTTGTTCCACTTCCGTGATCAGGCTTTCAAAACCACCCCAGGAATAGCCGATGCCGAACAGTTTCAACGCGCCGGTAAAGCGATCCAGCACTTGCCGGTCAGCGGTGTTGAATTCGAAACTGAGCAAGCCGTTGCAGCCATGGAAATCGCGCTTCCAGATGGCGTGGCCCGGATCGTCCGGCAAAGCGGGATAGAGCACGCGGGCAACCTGAGGCTGGGCCTGCAGCCATTGTGCGATCTGCAGCGCATGGCGCTCATGCATGGCCATGCGCGCCGCCAGGCTGCGGGCACCACGCAGCACCAGATAGGCATCGTCGGGGCTGACGGTATTGCCCACGGCGGTGTTCATGGTTTTCAGGGTATGCCAATGCGCTTCGGTGGTGCTGACGCTGCCCATCATGACGTCGGAATGGCCGGCCACGTACTTGGTCAGGGCCATCAGCGAAATGTCCGCGCCCAGCGCCAGCGGCTTGTACAGCACCCCCGAGCCCCAAGAGTTATCCACAGCCAGCAGCAGATTCCTTGCTTTGCACAGCTGCGACAGAGCGGGCAGGTCACACATGTCGAATGTCAGCGAGCCGGGCACCTCGGCATAGATCATCCGGGTGTTGGCCTTGATCAGCGATTCCACGTTACTGCCGTCGGCCGCGTAGAAGTCGAACTGGATGTCGAAGGCGGTCAGCATGGTTTTCGCCAGCCGTCGAACAGGGCCATAGACCGATTCGGTGATCAGGACATGATCGCCTGGGCGCAGAAACGATTGAAACATCTGTGCCACTGCGGCCAGCCCGGTCGGGTACAGGCAGGTGCCGTGTGCGCCTTCGAGCTCGGAGATCAGGTCCTGCAAGGCAAACGCAGTCGGGTTGCCGTTGGCGCCGTAAGTCAACGAGCGCTCCGGCTCCGTGGTGCGAATTTCCGCCTGCCGCAAGCTTTCCAGACTGTCGAACAGCACCGTACTGAGGCGCACGACGGGTGGGTTGACCGCAATCCCGGGCCCGCTGCTGGCACTGCGGCCGCTTTGCGACAGGGCGGTGTGGGCGCGAGGGTCTTTGTCTTGCGGCATTGGAGGCTCCGGGTGGAAAAGGCTTGCAGGCTGCGGCTCAGGTGCCCGCAAGCGTAATGCATCGTGCGCCTGGCAGGTATCACTGATCGTTCAACACAGCGCTTGCGTAGAATTCATGCAGTTTCGCTTGCAGTAACTGTCTGTCCGGCAGGCGGGTCTGGTACTCGGCAATCAACGCGGGTGAAAGCGAGCGGTTCAGAGCGTACTCGACGACTTCGTCGTTTTTGCTGGCGCAGAGTAAAACGCCAATGGCCGGGTTTTCATGGGGTTTGCGTTCGTTGCGGTCCAGCGCCTCCAGATAGAAGTCCAGCTTGCCAAGGTATTCGGGCTCAAAGCGGCCGACCTTGAGCTCAATGGCAACGAGGCAGTTGAGGCCTCGATGGAAAAACAGCAGATCCAGAGCAAAGTCCTGGCCGCCGACCTGCAACGCGTACTCGGAGCCGACAAAACAGAAATCGCGGCCTAGCTCGATCAGAAAGTCCCTCAGGCGTTTCAACAAGCCGCCATGCAGGTCCGCTTCGGCGTGCCCCGGTGGCAGCTCCAGAAACTCCACCATGTAGGCATCACGGAATATATCCAGTGCGGCCGGCCGGGTTTCCTTGAGCATCGCCGAGGCTTTGGCTGGCTGGGTGACAGTGCGCTCGAATAGAGCGTTCTTGAATTGGCGCTCAAGTTCGCGTTTTGACCACCTTTCCTGAGTTGCCATTTTCAGGTAGAACTCGCGTTCTTCAGGACGCTTGCTCTGGCTGAAAATGATCAGGTTGTGTGACCAGGATAATTGTCGCGCCAGTGGCGCGACTTTCTCTTCTGCACGGTAAATCTCATAGAATTGACGCATGCGAAAGAGGTTGCTGCGCGTAAAACCACGCAGCCCTGGCTGGGTGGTGGCCAGATGCTCGGCAAGCTGGGTGACCACCGCGTCACCCCATTCAGCGTTTTCAAGCTTGCGACTGATGTAGGCGCCGACTTGCCAGTAAAGCTCGATCAATTGGGTGTTCACCGCCTGTGCGGCCTGCTGTCGAGCGCTCCGTATCATGGCGAGCACTTCATCAAAGCGATCATGTACAGGCGTATGCGGTGTGTTGGGAGTACTCATACTGAAAGTACTCCACTGCGTGGCAACCTGATGGGCGATTGCAAGCGAAAGTCTGGAAGAACAGTTGTTCGGCTCATAAAGGCGCCTCCTTGGGCGGTGGCTAAGGTCGGCTACTTTACGTGCAGATCAGGACGTTCTGTTCCAGAGTTTCCTGTGGGTTTGTAGCATCAGGTTTCTGTCCGCGAAGGACTTGACGTGTGCCTTATTTATCCAGGTCGGACGCCTGATGCCGCTCTGGAACCTGATCGGCTTCTTCGCCCCAGGTGCGATTGACCTTCTGGCCTTTGATCACCGCCGGGCGTGCGGCGATTTCTTCTGTCCAGCGAATCAGGTTCGGGTATTCGTGTACCGAAAGGAATTCGGCAGCCGAGTACACCTTGTTCTGCACCAGTGCGCCATACCATGGCCAGACCGCGATATCGGCAATCGTGTAGGTGTCGCCGGCCAGGTAGCGGTGCTCGCCCAGGCGACGGTTCAGCACATCGAGTTGGCGCTTGGCCTCCATCGCGAACCGATTGATGGGGTATTCGAGTTTCTCCGGCGCGTAGGCATAGAAATGCCCGAAACCACCACCCAGATACGGCGCAGCGCCCATCTGCCAGAACAGCCAGTTCAGCGTTTCGGTTCGGCCTGCCGGGTCGGCGGGCAGGAAGCTGGAAAACTTTTCGGCCAGGTACAGCAGGATAGAGCCGGACTCGAATACCCGAACAGGTGTTTCATGGCTTCGATCCAGCAATGCCGGGATCTTGGAATTGGGATTGATCTCGACAAAACCGCTGGAGAACTGATCGCCCTCGGAGATACGGATCAGCCAGGCATCGTATTCCGCACCGCTGTGCCCGAGCGCCAGCAGCTCTTCGAGCATGATCGTGACTTTCACACCGTTGGGGGTGGCCAGTGAATAAAGCTGCAGCGGGTGCTTGCCGACCGGCAGCGCCTTGTCGTGCGTGGGGCCGGCGACGGGCCGGTTGATGCTGGCGAACGTGCCGCCCGCTTTTGTTTCCTGCTGCCAGACCTTCGGCGGGGTGTAGGACGTTTGGGTCATGAGGAGCCTCGCTTGTTCAAGGGTGTTCGCTGGACCGGTCGTGTTGCAAAGGACCATAGACGTTATAGATCAACGTACGGGCTGGGAAGTGCCTTGCGATCGTGAACGAGTGTAGCGAGGCAGCGAGTGGCCCATTTCGCTACCTTTGGGAGTTTGTGGAATATTCCTACGGCAACTAAGGCGTCGTCCTATAGCTGTAGCCAGGTAAAAGAAGAGAATATGTGTTCGCAGCACGAGGATCATAAGGTTATCCATTCATGATCCTGGTTGTCAAAGTTGCTCTCTCTGATTTTCCCATTAATAGCTGGATACCGTATGCCGTCTTTTTGCAGCCCTGGCGTGATGAAGTGGCGCGACCTGATCATTAATCTTGTCATCAAGGAAATAAAAATCCGCTACATGGGCGCAACATTGGGCTTTATCTGGTCATTGGGCAATCCGCTGGTTGTCACGCTCACGTATTACACGGTGTTCACGTATATTCTGCCCAGTAGTCAGGACCGCTTTGCGCTGCACCTGGTGACAGGTATCGTCCACTGGATGCTTCTGGCACAAATTGTTTCGCAAAGCGGAGAGTGGCTGATCAATAACGGCAACCTCATTCGAAAGTTGCGGTTTCCCCGTCTGTTGCTACCCATTTCCGGGGCACTGGCAATCGTTGTTTTCTGGGCCGGCTGCATGCTCGTCTATGCATCATTATTTGCCGTGCTCGGCGGCGTCTTTTCGCGTGCGCTGTTGTTTTATCCGATTGTGCTGATCGCGTTCATGGCATTGATCATGGGCGTTGGTCTGGCACTCAGTGTCATCCAGGTCACCGTACGGGATGCCAAGCACTTCATCGACGTGTTTCTACCCTTGTTGTTCTGGCTCACACCCATTGTATGGGTGAGCTCATCGCTGCCCGTCGGTATCGCCAACATTGCGGCCTATAACCCGATAGGTCTGTACTTCAACAGCTTTACCAGCATTCTGCATGCCGGAGTCGTTCCAGAGCCCCGTGATCTGCTGCTGTGCGTGTTCATGGGCGCCGCGTCGCTGCTGGTGGGGTTGTTCATGTTCAGGAAGGTGGACAGCGTGGTGGAGTATTTATGAGTCGCGTCGTCATCAAGGCAGAAAACCTCACCAAACAGTTTGTTCTGCGCCACAACAGGGGCGGTTTGAAGAAGAAGTTTCTCGGGCTGTTTGACGCTCGATATCGTGAACGTGCCGAAACATTCACGGCAGTCAGCGATGTATCGTTCACCTTGCACAAAGGCGAGTCGCTTGCACTGGTGGGGCATAACGGTTCAGGTAAAAGTACCTTGTTGCAACTGGTTTCACGCATTCTTTTGCCGACCAGTGGGCGTCTGACCAGCGTGGGCCGGGTAGCACCGCTAATCGAAATAGGGGTGGGTTTTCACCCTGAACTGACCGGCGAGGAAAATATCTACCTCAATGCCAGTCTGTTTGGATTGAGTAACAAGGAAGTGCGTTCGCGCTTTAATGAAATTGTCGATTTTTCCGGGTTGGGAAACTTCATCGATACACCGGTAAAGAACTATTCGTCTGGCATGTACATGAGGCTGGGTTTTTCAGTCGCCGTTCATGTCGAGCCTCAGACATTACTGGCTGACGAAGTACTTGCGGTAGGTGACGAAGACTTCAAGCGCAAATGCCACGAACGAATTCGCATGATGCAGGATGACGGGATGGCCTTGATTCTTGTTACCCACGCAGTAGAAGAAGGTAAAGAGTTTTGCCAGCGTTACTTGACGCTTGAGCGTGGCCTGATGACCGAGCACGGTTATTACTGATTCATTGTTTCGCGATGCCATGCTTCCAGTCAACTTGGCCATCACTCAATTCATAAAGGTATTTCCATGTTGCAAATTATCGTTCCGATGGCCGGGGCCGGGAGTCGCTTTGCGGTTGCGGGCTACACCGATCCCAAACCGTTGATCCCTGTACATGGTGTACCGATGATCAAGGTCGTGATCGACAACCTGACGCCGGAGTGCCCGCACAGATTCATCTTTATCTGTCAGGCGGAACAGGTCGCCCGTTACGGGCTGAGGGAAAAACTGAATGCCTGGGCGCCCGGCTGCGAGGTCGTCGAACTCGGCGGCCTGACCGGGGGCGCTGCGTGCTCGGTGTATGCAGCAAGACACCTGCTCGACGACAGCCAGCAAGTGATGATCGCCAACAGCGACCAGTACGTCGATGTGGATATAAACGCCTATCTGCAGGCAATGAACGAGAGCGATGCAGAGGGTTTGATCATGACCATGAAAGCCAACGATCCGAAATGGTCTTTCGTGGGCTTCGGTGCAGCAGGCCTGATCGACCGTGTGGTGGAAAAAGAGGTTATCTCTGACGAGGCCACTGTCGGCATCTATAACTTTCGCCGCGCAGGTCAACTGATATCGGCCATCGAGGCGATGGTCGCGAAAGATCTTCGCGTCAATGGCGAGTTCTATGTCGCACCGGTTTACAACGAGCTCATCGGGCAGGGCGCCAAGGTCATTCATTACAGCATTGGTGCAGAAGGTCATGGCATGTATGGCCTGGGCATCCCGGCAGACCTCAACCAGTTCCTGTCGTTGCCGCTGAGCAGGCAGGCAGCCTCGGGAAAAGAGGCCTGAGATGCAGATCATCAGCCATCGCGGCTATTGGCTGCAAAAGCCGGAGCGCAATCTGCCCGAAGCTTTTCATCGATCATTCGACCTTGGCTTCGGCACCGAAACCGATGTCCGTGATGTGGCGGGCCAACTGGTCATTTCCCACGACATGCCCGCGGGCGGCGAGCTGACGCTGGATGGCCTGCTCGACATCATGGCGGGCCGCAACCTGCCTCTGGCCATCAACGTCAAGGCGGATGGCCTGGCACAGGCTCTCGCTGCAACCTTCGCCCGTTACGGCCATACCAACTGGTTCACCTTCGATATGGCGGTGCCGGACATGCGCAGTTACCTCAACGCCAACCTCACCACTTACACCCGTCTCAGCGATGTTGAGCCGTCGCCAGCCTGGCTCGAACAGGCAGCCGGCGTCTGGCTTGACGGTTTTGAGGGTGAGTGGTTCTCCAACCAGGTCATTGGCGATCTTCTTTCCCTGGGCAAGCGAATTTGTGTGGTGTCACCCGAATTGCACGGGCGTGATCATGACGCCCTGTGGCAGCAATTGCTCGAGTTCAGGTCGCAGGACCGTTTGACGCTGTGCACTGATCTTCCCGCAGACGCAGCCACTTTCTTCACGTGAGGCAATCATGATCAAGGCAGTGATTTTCGATATGGACGGTGTCCTTATCGACGCCAAAGAATGGCATTACGACGCACTGAACAAAGCGCTCAGCCTGTTCGGTTACAACATCAGTCGCCACGAACACCTCACCGCCTACGACGGTCTGCCCACCTCGCGCAAACTCGACATGCTGAGTGTCGAACGCGACCTGCCGGTTGCCTTGCACGCCTTCATCAACGAGATGAAGCAGCAGTACACCATGGAGATCGTTTACGCCCAGTGCAAACCGACCTTTGTGCATCAGTACGCGTTGTCGTCACTGAAAACGCTGGGTTACAAGCTGGCAGTGGCGTCCAACTCCATCCGCAACACCGTGGAGGTCATGATGAACAGGGCAGATCTCGACCAATACCTCGATCTGCGCCTCTCCAATGAAGACGTCAGGCATGCCAAGCCAGCGCCGGACATTTATACCAAGGCCATCAGCCAACTGGGTCTTCGGCCTGAAGAATGCCTCATCGTCGAGGACAACGAGAATGGCATCAAGGCCGCCAGAGACTCAGGCGCACATGTTCTGGTCGTGGCTGAAACCTGCGACGTAAACCTCAATAACATTCTTGGCAAAGTCGAACAGATCAACTTCGACAAGGCGGCTGTCCTGTGAGCGCGTTGAATATCATCCTTCTGACCGGCAGGCAGTCAGAGGCGCTGCACGATGAGGGCGAGTACCCGCACTACCTGTGCGAATACAACGGCAAGCCACTGATTCATACACTGATAGACAACTGTGCGGTACTTCAGCCGCGCAGGATGATCTGCACATTCTCGAACCACGATATCGCCCGGCTGCACCTTCGCAGCATGCTCCCGCAGATGCACCCGTCGGCCAGTGTTCTAGCGGTTCACAACGTCACCCGGGGCGCGGCGTGCACGGCGCTTCTGGCGAGCGAAGAAATCGACAACGATGACGAATTGCTGATTCTCAGTGTCAGCGACTTCCTGGATATCGAGCTGCAGGATGTAGTGCGCACGTTTCGGCAAAGCCATGAGGATGCCGGAGTGGTCATCTTCAATTCTCTGCACCCTCGTTATTCATTCGCGCGCCTGGATAGCGACTGCCGGGTTATAGAAGCTGCCGAAAAAAATCCGATCAGCTCAAACGCCATTGCAGGTGTGTACTGGTTCAAGTCCGGCTCGCTGTTCGTATCGGCGGCCAAGGAGATGATTCGCAAGGACGCCAGGGTCAACGACAATTTCTACATAGCTCCCGCCCTCAATGAGCTGGTGCTGTTGCAGAAGAGGATCGGCGCCTACCGGATCGAACCCAATCAGTACCGGCCACTGAAAACCGACAGTCAGCTCCACGCTTTCGAAGCAGGAGAAATGCGATGAAAACGGCCAGACTGGAAGACATGGTCAAAGGCTGGTTCGTGGGCGGATTCGAACCTGCAGTTTTCAGTACCGAGTCCTGTGAGGTCGGGGTCAAGACCTACAAGGCAGGTGAAAAGGAAGCGGCTCATTACCACAAGGTCGCCACCGAAATAACCTTGCTCATTGCCGGGTCGGTCAACATGCGCGATCAGGTCTGGCATGCCGGCGACATCATCGTTCTGGAACCGGGCGACATCACGGCGTTCGAAGCGCTCACCGATGCGACCACCGTTGTCGTGAAGGTGCCGGGTGCGCTTGCTGACAAGTACGTCGTCTGACCATGAAAACGACCCATCTGCAGCATCACCCAGGCCTCGGTTACATAGCGGCTGGCAATCTGCGCAGCCTCCCGGTGGGGCTACTGCTGCCCCATGAGTGTTCCAGCTTCATCTCGTTCCGCGCGCATCCGTTTCGCAAGCCTGAACGGGTGATCAGGAAACTGCATGCCGCACAGCGTCCGTTGTGTCTGTATGGGGCGGGTAGCTACTGTTTTTATGGTGTCCAGAGTGATTCGCCGCTGGCACCCCTGTTGCTGTGGGACGGTGCGCACTTTCTGAATGTTGGCGAAAAAATAACGGTCATCGAAGACACGCCTATCGAGTGTTATCTGGATCGTGATTACTTTGCGGGATCACTCAAGGTGATTGCGCGTTCGGCCAACTCGGTCACTTACAGGAAAGTATCCAGGCTGACTGCGGAATCTAACGATGATCTCGACAGCTGGACCTTCGGCATTCCTGTCGGTCCAGGCGACGCCACCGTTCTCAATGCCGTCGTGAAGCGCATTCTGGAAATTGACATCCCGCACAAGGAGATACTGCTGTGCGGCACACCGGGAAGTAATTTCGTCTATTTCGACAAGGTCCGCATCGTGGGGGAGGACATCACTGCCCCGCCCGTGCAGATCTGCAAGAAGAAAAACCGTCTCGCGCTGGAGGCCAGACACAGCAATCTGGTGATCCTGCATGACCGCGTCTTTCTGCCAAAACACTTCGGGGAAGTTGTCCGCCGCTTTGGCCCGCGCTATCCGTTGATGACCTTGCAAAGCATGTTCTTCGATAACCGAATCAGCATGCACCCGCGTCGCTACTCGGATTACGGCATGGCCATGGACGAGGTCGCTCAGGGGCTGCTGGGGCTGCACCGCACCAGCGGTAATGCTCAGTCCATTGCGCCGTCAATATTCCCGGACGTCGACCGGACCGGGTTCTGTTTCGCCAGCCCGATGCGCTACAACAGCGACGCCAGCTACCCGACAGGCAGCCTCTACATTTGTCGCAAGGATGTCTGGAATGCCTGCCCGCTGGACGAGTCCCTGCACTGGGTGGAATACGAAGACATCGAGCATGCACTACGCGCATCCCGGGCAGGTATTCCAAATCGGATCAACCCTTTTGGTATCACTCAGTCGGTGACCTCCCGGGCGCTGCTGGGTGGCAAGGGCTCAGTCGAATCGGCTAACGGGCGCCTTGAGGTGTCCGGGCCTTGCTATGTGTCCCTGCTTCAAAAGAAACCTCTTTTCAATCTGTCTGCCGAGGCCGCATTGGCCAGACTGCAACAGTTCGGGGACAAATACCTGGCCAATCCATCGGCGGTTGTCATTCCTACCGGTCTTGATCGCATCTCTGTTCGAGTCTGGGTCGAACTGATCGATCGCGTGGCCCAGCAGTCCAGCTTCAGAAATGATATCGACGCAGTCAGAGAATTTCTCGCCGACTTCGAGAGGCTCATGCTGTTCGACCAATTGACAGAAACCCGTCAGGAGTTTCTGGTCAATCGCTTCCTCACAGACCCTGTGCTGGCCAAACAGACGCTGATCACGCAAAGCTGTGAGGTACGCAATATGTTGCGTCAACGCAGTACGCAGACCTGGTTCGTCCGCCAGCAGGATGACTACTTTCACCACAATCTTCTTTCGCTCCCCGGCATTCTGATTTCTGCGATTCGTGTGTACAGAAATAACGGGAAAATCTTCTATTTTGAAAGCCTGTGGGCTGCTGTGAAGGCCGTCTACAACTCCACACCTTTCAAGTCCTACATCCAGGGGGCGAAGTGAAGGTATTCGTCGTTTCTCATCTGAGCCCCAGCCCCTCCAGTCATCAGTTGATCTGTCAGCTGGCGCACATTCAGCACGAGCACAGAAAGACCGTTCCCGTGCTTGTGATTGATGACCGCTACAACCTGAGCGAACTGCCCGTCAGCGATCTACCGACGGAACACGCCCTGTTCAGCCTGGAGGATTTTCTTCACGACAATGGTTTGAGCGGCATTGTGGCGAACAGAATTGCCCGGCACATGGATAAAGTCGAAAGCGACTGGGTGCTGATTGATTTTGGCCAGCATGACTCGGCTACCTGCATGGACTTCATCCAGAAAATTGCTCGTTACAACTATCTGAGCGCGAGGCTGCGAAAGCGAAACCTCGTGATCATGGTGCCCGCCATGCATCTGGGCATTTATTCGCGAACCCTCAATGCGTCGTTCAACAATTTGCCGGCAAGCACAACCGCCTCAGCCCGTTCCGTTCAGATCAGAAGGTTATTGATGGTCACTCGTCTTGAGCGAGTACTGATAAGTCTTCCATTGCTGGCGGGCATTCTGCGTCGAATACGGCGTGTTGCTCTGCGCGTCTTTCGGCGTGTTGCAAGATCCCATTGACCGATCTGCCGCTAGCCGTCGGTAGCAGGCGCTTCTCATTACAAGGTTAAACACATGCCTCATCTTGTGGCCGTCGATTCCAGAAAAATCAGCGTGGTTATTCAGGGCCCCCTGTATCGCAACCTGAGTTCCAAACGAAACATCTTCGCCTGCATCGCGTCGATCCGGACGCACCTGCCAGATGCCGAAATCATCGTTTCGACCTGGCGTCATGAAGATACGTCCGGTGTGAAGGCGGACCAGATCGTCATGTCGGATGATCCGGGTGCCTTCGTCGATGACGCCGGTAATCAGATCAACATCAATCGCATGCTGCGATCGACGTTATGCGGTATTCAGAGCGCTTCAAGACCCTATGTCATGAAAATGCGCGCCGATCACAACCTGACCAGCGCTGCACTGGCCGTCATAGGCCAGTCTGATGATACCGAGCCGGGCGAGACACAACTGTTCGACACGCCCATCACCACCACGACGCTTTATATTCGCGACCCTGAACGGTTGCCGATGTTGTTCCACATATCGGATCTCGTTCAATTCGGCACGCGCGACGCGATGCTCGCCATGTGGGAGCAACCCCTGTTCGAAAGGGAAGCGCTGTTCAACGACAGGCCGTCTCGCAACCCGTTTGGCAACTTCATTGGCTACACATCCGCGCGCCTGGTGAGCGAGCAGGCACTGATGCTGGGTGTCATGCACAGGAAGGGCATCGACGCCCGGCTTGCGCGGCCCTGCGAGGTAGGGCTGAGCAACCTGAAATTATGGGACAACGTCTTGAGACGCAACTTCAGAGTCCTCAACCACTGCGAGGCTGGCGTCGACTTCCCGGAACGCTTTCTGACCAGCCGCCGCGTATTGACCACACTCTACAAAGCCTCTGCGATAGAGCAATTGCAGAGGCTCGACCCGCAGGGCTACAGGCTGAGGATCGCGCGCATCTGGCTCAATCAATACCTGCTGACATGCCTGCGCCCCGGCTGGTGGGTGTCCTTTGCGACCATCGTACTGTTCAGCACTTCGCCAACCCTTGCCAAGCGCATCCGTTCGTATTGGCGCACGCTGAGGAAGGTCGCGCATGCGGAGTCTTATCGGGTCTAGTCATCTCGACCCCGAGTGCTTCCACGATGTTAACGAAGTGCGACTGTATCGATAATATTTGATGTTATTTCAAGTCGGTTACTTTATTCTCGCCGCGCTCTTCTGTGTGGCCAATCGCCACTTTTTTTGCGGCATGTACTCGCTACGCATGGAAGCGCCCCCAACATAAGGAATGAATCGTGAACGCTGTGATGTTTCGCAAGACCCTTCTCGCAATGGCTATGGCTGCAACTGCTGTTCCGGCTTGTGCTGAAACAGTCGAATTGACCAACGCTGGCTACAAGAGCGAGCGTCAGACCCATACCGGCAATCTCGAAATCAACGGTGCCTATTCGGGCAGTGCAGTTAAAGATGCGATCCAGCTAAGTGGTTCGACTATTGAAAAGGGTCTGATCCTCAACGCGAACATCAGCGGTTCCGGCAACTTTGCCAGTGGGGAAGCAGCCAAAGGTATCAGCCTTGAGGGGGGCAAGATTAACGGCAGCGTCATTAACCGCGGCCTGGTTGACGTTACTGGCCAAGGCGCGACGGCCCTGGATGTCGCCACGAGTCTGAAAGCTTTCGAAAACCATGGCAGCCTCTCCGCTAGCGGCACGGGGTCTCAAGGTCTTCGAATCGACGGGGTCACCTTGATAGGCAATAGTGCGGATCTGATCAATACGGGGACGATCCGCGGCGAGGGCGCTGCTATCGTGATGGGCACTACCAGGTTCGCTATGATCGGCGCTCAACCCTGGTACATAGAACGGGGCGACTTCAATATCTACAACGACGGTTCGATCATTTCCGCTGACAGGGCCATCGACGCCTCTAAAAGCAATCGTCCGGTCGAGCTGATCCTGAGAAAAGGCAGCGTCGTTGTCGGTAACCTGATCGACCTGAGCAATATCGAACTGGAAGGGGATACTTCCTTCACAGGTACTGACAGCCGTACGGATGGCTACAACATTCGCCTCAAGAGCGGCGGATCGGTTTACGTTGGCGGCAGCTCCGACAGTCCTACTACCATGACGTTCGAGTCCGCACACAGCAGCATTAATGGCGATCTGTATGTCGACGGCAACTCGGCGCTCAGCCTGAATCTGAGCAAGGCCACTGATACTAAAACCGCGGTGCTGAAAGTTACCGGCATTACTCAGTTCGAACCGGGAGCGCAAGTAAAGCTCGCGGCCAAGGGTGACGACTTCAGCGCCAACGGCACGGCTTACAAGCTTATCGAAGCCGGCAAGATCGAACTGCTGACCAAGGATGGAAACGCGGTCGATCCTGCCGGCAAACTCGATGTGGTCAGTACCTCGGCGCTGCTTAAAATCGACAGCTATACCGTTGACGGCAAAAACGTGGTGGCTGTGGTCACCGCCAAGGGCAGGGAAGAGGTCGCTCAGGTAGTTGCCGACAACGGCGGTTCAGTTAATGAACAGACGACACTGGTCAACCTGACTGGCGATAGCATCATCAGCAAGCTGAACGACAGCGATGCGTTCAAACAGCTTTTGTTGAATGCTGACGGGGGGCAGCTCGCCAAGCTGGCCTCTCAGCTGTCGCCGGAGGTCAACGGCGGGGCCAGAAGCGCCGCTACTACCAGCCAAGGCCTGATCAGCAATGTAACTGGCAGCCGCACCAGCTCGATACGCGGTGCTTCCTCTGGTGAGGGCTTCAAAGATGCAGGTGTCTGGGTCCAGTCGCTTTACAGCGACGCCACTCAAGGCCAGCGTGACGGGATTGCGGGCTACAACGCGTACAGCAGCGGCGTCGCTGTGGGGGCTGACGGCAAACTCAACGAAAACCTGACGCTGGGCCTGGCCTACAGCTTCATCAATACCGACGTGAATGGCAAAAGTGGCAACAAAACCGAAGTCGACAGCCATGCATTCACGTTGTATGGCGGCTTCGAGCAGGGCAATTACTTTGTCGACACAAGCCTGACTTACGGCTTCAATGACAATCAGGGCAAACGCAGCATCGCCGGTACACGTGCCAAGGCCAATTATGACAGTGACCTGCTGGGGCTGAATCTGGTGGGCGGTTACACCTATCACGTCAGCCCGCAAGTCCTGGTCGAGCCGCGCGTGGCGGCGCGTTACAGCCAGGTGAATATCGACGGCTATCGCGAGAAGGGTTCGTCAGCTGCGCTGAAGGTCGAAGATCAGCGTTATGAAACCATTGAGTTGGGTGCAGGCATGCGCGTGGCTGGCAGCTTCCTCTTGGGCGCCGGAACGCTGGAGCCACAGGCCAAGCTGATGGCCTACCACGACTTCGCCGCCGACGAAGCGCAGAGCACGTCCACCTTTTTGCTCGGCAGTACACCGTTTGTAACCAGCGGTGCCAAGGCTGTGCGTGACAGTTACGAAGCGGGTGTGGGTGCCGACTACAAACTGGGTGCAGTTACACTGGGCGTCAACTACGACTACATCGGGAAATCGGACTTCGATGCCGATGTGTTCTCCGCAAAAGTGCGTTACGACTTTTGATGTGGAGTTACCGCCTCGGTCGAAAACGCTTGGGCGGTATCCTTGCCGTTGTGATGGCGCTGCTGTTGAGCGGTGCCATTGCCGGTTGTCAGTCGCCGCGCGCTGATCTACAGCAATTGGCGGAACAGCATGGCCGACGGATGCAGATTCTGTCGGCTCAGCCCCTTCCACTGGCGGCGCTATTACCGCCAGAGACTTTCAGGACGAACCGTCTGCGAGTCTATCTGGAAGGCGACGGTCATGCCTGGGCCACCGCCACTCAACCCAGTCTCGACCCGAGCCCACGCAAGCTGCTCGTCGCGCGGCTGGCAATCAACGATCCCACTCCCAGCGCCTATCTTGCGCGACCTTGTCAATTCATCATGGGCCCGGCCTGCAACTCTGCACTCTGGACCAGTCGCCGCTTCTCCCAGGAAGTGGTCACCAGCCTCAGCAGCGCGCTGGACCATATGAAACAACGTTACGGTAATAACGAGTTCGAGCTGATTGGTTATTCAGGTGGCGCAACCCTCGCGTTGCTGCTGGCTGGACAACGAAACGACATCACCCGGATCCAGACCATCGCAGGCAATCTCGCCCCGAATCAGTGGACCCAGCTAAAAGGACTTTCGCCTCTCACTGGATCGTTGGACCCACTCGATTACATTCAGCGCCTGGCCTTGATACCCCAGCGTCACTTGTCGGGAGCGCGTGACGAAATGATCCCGACTGAACTTGCAACGCTTTACAGCAGGCAACTGGGCAGCGGCGCGTGCAGTCAGTTGATTATCCTCTCGGGACCGAGTCACGAAGACGGGTGGGAAGAGGTCTGGACGCTGTGGAGAGGGCGGGACTTAGAAGTCTGTCCGTGACAGTCTGTGGTTGAGCAGAACGTACGGCATCTCACACGTTACGCAAGCGTTCATCCAGCATCTCCAGCAAAGCTTGCTGACTCATCGAAGCCTGCCTGGCATAGCACGAGACCAGCAGCTCAAGCGGATGAATTCCGATCCTGGTCGCGAGCTGGTCCAGCTTCTCAAGCGTCGGGCTCTTCAACCCGCGTTCGATCTCGGACAGATAAGTCCTGCCACTGACCCCGACAAAATCCTCCTGCGTGAGACCCTTCGCTTCGCGCGCTTCTTTCAGTGCTGCTCCGATTGCGTTGCTCAGATCCATGGCGCTGCTGTCGCGATCTTCAATCATGGCGAGCCATCGATTCCAGCTTACTGAGCAACGCATATGGATCAGTCCCGATCCCCCGACAGACATCCATGAACTCAATGACATCGAGCCTGCGCTCGGCATTCTCTGTCTTTGAGACAAACGACTGCGGCCGCCCTAGCCTGACGGCTAATTCTTTTTGCGTCATACCGGCTGCGTTGCGCGCTTCCAGCAAAAGATCAAGCAACGCCTGGTAGCGAGCATTATGGATGGTTTTCACTTGGGCACGCCGTCTGAATAGTCCGGCTACCTAAATAAACCCGATTTGGGATTATCCCAAAATAGGTTTTTCGATTAAGATATGTACCTCAAGGATGTACGCACACGTTCAAGGAGGTCTTATGAAAATCAGAAAAGCCCAGTTGCTGCGCCGTAGGCGTCTTTACCTTGGCTTGTCGCTTACGCGAAACCTATGTCCACAATGTCGTGCGCTAAAGCAACGCTCTAACGCCACCTCATCCGCCCCAGTACCTGATGTCATGACCCAGTGCCAAATCGTCAGCGCAATGTATGCCTATCTCATGACCAGCTGGGAAGAACTGCCCGAACAGAACAAGCGTGCGCTTGGCTTCGATTCAATCGTGGGCGATGAAGAGGAAGAGGCAGCGCTGAATCGATTGGCAACGCTGTTTATGGAGTATGCGGATGTTTCCCTGCGCAGGGCGCTGGTGGCGCGGCGGAGGCGTTTGGGGGAGGGAAAGTGATTGAGCGCCGAACGCGACATCTCAAAGAGTTATTCCCGAACCTGAGGGACTGGTCAGCCAGCAATCTCAAATACCCGCGCTTCTGTGCACCGCATTGCCCGGATCTTCGATTTGGTCAGCGAGCTGATGACCAAACTGAACAGCGCCGTAGAACGCGATAGCTATGCCTGGCAGACTGTTATGCTCTGCTGCAGCACGCTGGGGCAAAACGTCACGAACCGACCAGTTGAAATGAGCGTTGTCTTTGCAGTGGACTGCTATTTTGATAGTCAAAACAGAGCGTAGATGAGACCTAGGGGGCGGCTATCTCTGGACTGAGATTGCTGGCAGTCAACCGCTTTAACGCAATGCCGAGAGCTTGATCATCGAACAGCCTACTTTTCCGAGCCGCCGCACCTGCGCCTCCATCCCAATGTTTCAATGCTTCGCGCACTGCCGGAACCGTTGGAGAAACTCCCGACTTACTCAATAACCAGTCAACCGTCGCCAACAGCTCCATGCCGAAAGGCGACTCAAAGCCGTCAATCAGCTCTGCTGTGCACTCCAGGGCTTGGGAATATTCCTTGGCCTCTGTTTTCAGATAGGTTTGCAGAAAAGCCTTACGGCCCTCGTCAAACCAGATCACGTCGTTAATACCTGCGTCGCTGATGCGTTTATCGCAATGCAGGTAGCTGCCATCGAGATTGTCGAGCAGATGCTCAAGGCGATTGGCGTATGGCCCATATTTGTGGGCTACAAATTTGAGATCCAAGGGGTTCTTTGCGCTTGGCAATTGTTCTATCGAACGCTCCAGAAACCAAGCGAGCTTCTGAATCTCAAGCAGGCTACATTCCATGCCCAAAACCCAGTAGCGCCGAACGAGTTCGGCGATGAGTGCGCGTGCAGGCGTCAGCTTCTCGACACCGCTGCGCTTCGCGACATTCAGATATTGATCGGTGGGTTCAAAGACAAGTACATCGACATCCAGATTACTCAAGACATCAACAATCTGCTCACGGACCTCTACCCATTTCAAACCGCCATTACCAGCACCGAGAGGTGGAACTGCTACGGATTTGACTTGGTTATCGATCAAAAAGCGGCGCAGGTCCCGTAAGCCTTCAGTTATCCATGCCATCTGCGAGGGGGAACGCCAGTGACGCTTGGTAGGAAAATTCACTATCCAGCGCGGCCCGTCCAGTTCGTTGACTGTCGTTACGTGAACCTTTCCGGTCTCTACCTCACCAGCCTTGCACGCCGCCGAATAGAGGCGGTAGTTTTCGGTAAAGCGCTCCTTGAACATCAGTGCAATGCCTTTTCCCATCACGCCTACCGTGTTCACCGTGTTCACGAGAGCTTCGGTATCTGCTTCCAGCAGATTGCCTTGGGTGAATCTGATCATTGGAAATACCATCCCGGGCGCGCGTGGACAGGCAAGGTCAGACCTCTGGCGGCAACGTCTTGCTCAATACGTTCTTTCGTTGCATCGTCGTAGCACATGATGCCAAGGAGTCCTGTGATCGGTAGGTGATGGTGAATGAGCGCTTCGGCCTGATAACGCTCCATCCTACGTGGATCATCAGCATCGCGCTTGAAATCGCGTCGCTGGATTATAGACCAGTCGACCCGGTCAAGATCTGCCAGATCGCTGTAGTAGTCGGTCCAGTCGGGATAGGCATGTGCGTTGGTGAAGACGAAAGCGAGACCGAGATGTTCGGCGCGGGGAAGGCTTGAGACCAGAATCACTATCTCTTCATTGCTACGCTGCTGAACGCTCCACCCGGACTGGATGTTTTTCATCATCACAGAGAAAGGTGTGAAGTAGAACGGCACGTAGTCAGACAATACGCCCCCGGGAGCAAGGGGAACAACGCGGTTGCGGCGTTTGTCGATCAGGTCGGTGTTGCCGATGTTCACATAATACGGTGCCTGCACGTCGGAGCTGGCGCAATGTAGGCCGTTATCCAGAATCCAGGGCAGATTATCGCGATGGACGATCCGCCAAATCAGAGCTTTTTCTGGATTCAGACTGCGATAAATCATCTAAGAAACATTCCCCTGTTCACCCCGAGCTGCACATTAAAACCAGCGTCGCGCATTTTAGCCCCGCAGAAGGCCTCAATCTCGGCATTCGAAACAAAAATCTTGAAGAAATCTTGAGGGGAAACAATATTGGGCGATAGGCACTCTGCCATGCAGACGCTTTTACATTCGGCATCATGATAGTCCCTTACATTCATGACGGCCCAATTGATAGCTTCGAAGCCTTCGGCATAGTCGAGTAGCTGAATGGCATGATTAGCTAGTGGGTGTTGAGGGATGATCTTCCAGCGGTTTTTGAGCGCGAAGTTTCGATGAATCGTGATCACGGCAAATTGAAGGTCAGGCGCTGCTGCGCTGGACGCTTCCTTGTGCTGGCGGAGATTCATGTTGCTTAAGATAGCGAATATCCACTGTCCAGCCGCAGTAAGAAAACTGTCGGCATTAAAAAGCCGGCTTGTGGCCGGCTTCTCGTAGGCGGTTCTGATCTATTTTTGATAGACCGCAATCGCCTTCAACAGATGCGCCTCTTGAAGAAGCGCGAATAGGCAACAGGGCAAACGGATCACATGCCCCGTTCAAACACCGCATCGCATGACTGCGTCGTGTGCTCTGGATGGCGAACAGGATACTGAACTTCGCCTTCCATGCCCAGCCCGAATGCCTTTCAGCCGTAAACGCCTCATAACAGCAGCATGGCATTGCGTCGGCTGTTCAGTGTCGACCACCAGAATATCCAGCCCAGAATCCGTATTTTCTCCCGGTCGATGTCTTCGGCGCTGAACAGTTCGTCCGGGTATTCGGCGTCGTTGTGGCTGCGCAGGCGCAGGCCGCCGTTGGGCAGGCGGTAGAGGTAGCGGACGCGCAGGATGCCGCCGTGTTCGAGGGCGTAGATTTCGCCGTCGATGACCTGGGTCAGCTCGCGGTCGACGCCGAGGATCGAGCCATCCTGGATCTTATCGGCCATGCTGTTGCCGACCATGGCGACGCACATGCAGTTTTTCGGGTCGATGCCCATGTTCTGCAGGACTTGCAGGGGCAGGCGGATTTTCTGTCCGGGGGCTTCGGCGAGGACGGTCTTGCCGACGCCGTGGGTGGATTCGGCTTCCATGAAAATCTGGATTTCCACATCGCCGCGCGACACGTTTCTGGCCTGATGAATGATGACGCGGGTATCGCCGCCGGTGTTTTCATTGGCGCATTCGTTAGGGTGTTTGGGGCCTTCGCCGGTGCGCAGCCAGCGGGCGTTGACGGTCAACAGTTCAGCCACCTCGTCAATCCGCGCCATGGGCACGCCGCGCTTGAACCAGTTATTGACGTGTTGCGGCGTGATTTTGCGGTTGGCGGCAAAATCAGTCGCTGTGAGATGGCACTCCCGAAGGAGGATGCGGAGTCGATCACCTGATGTATTCATAGTGGCGAAGTCTACGGGCGTCGCCGGGGCGTTTAAATGAACGAGGTGTTGACGTCGACGTTATCCCAGGGTGGGCGTGGCTATCCGGACTACGGATGGAATGAATGTCGTGTAGGTGGATTCCGTAATAGCGCTTTTGCGGCTAAACGACGTAGTGCGCGTTTACCCCCGCTATACGGGCCTTAACGAACTGTTCATTGAATGTCTAAAAGCCGGGCACATTTTTAAACGTGCGAGTTGCAAAAAAGATGGATTGTGTTTCGGCGAGCGAGGTGTTCGGGGAGGTACAGCGAGGAGGGGGACGCGTGTTTCAGGGCACGGGTGTGGCGTGCCCTGAAACGCCAATCGATGATCAGCCTTTGTACGCTGCAACCGATTTGGTGATCTCGGCACGGGCAGCGTCAGCGTTGCCCCAACCTTCGATCTTCACCCATTTGCCTTTTTCGAGATCCTTGTAGTTCTCGAAGAAGTGCTTGATCTGCTCGAGCAGCAGCGGCGGCAGGTCGGTGTACTCTTTCACGTCGACGTACAGCTGGGACAGCTTGTCGTGTGGCACTGCGATAACTTTGGCATCGCCGCCGCCGTCGTCAGTCATGTGCAGGATGCCGACCGGGCGTGCGCGGATAACCGAGCCAGGGGTAACCGGGTATGGCGTTACCACGAGCACGTCCAGCGGGTCGCCGTCGTCAGCCAGGGTGTTGGGGATGAAACCATAGTTGGCCGGGTAGAACATCGGGGTGGCCATGAAACGGTCAACGAACAGGCAATCGGAATCTTTGTCGATTTCGTATTTGATCGGCGCGTGGTTGGCCGGGATTTCGATGGCGACGTAGATGTCGTTCGGCAGGTCTTTACCAGCCGGAATCTTGCTGTAGCTCATTGGGCATTGCCCCCCTGGTTGAACAGACAGATTGTGGCGCGAACCGCCATAAAGTGGTCCGGATTATAGGCATATTCTGTTTTGGTTGCCACGCATGGCCTTGGAGGCCGTCAGCTGTCCCGGTATGCCGGGTCCTGTTGACGCAGCAGGTCGAGCCGCGCCAGGGTGTCCTGACGGTAGAACGCTTTCAGTTGTTCGTAGACGGCCGGGTAACTGCCGTGCAGCAGGTCGGGCGCGCTGAAGAAGTATTCGCTGGTCACGGCGAAGAACTCGGCGGGGTCTTCGGCGGCATAGGGGTCGATGGCGGGTTCTGCGTCGGGGTTGTGGTCCAGTTGCCGGTTGAGATCATCGAACGCGCTTTGCATGACGCGGGCCCACTCGGTCACCTGCATGTCGCTGTGCAGCGGCGGCAGGCCATTGGCGTCGCCGTTGAGCATGTCGAGCTTGTGCGCCAGTTCATGGATCACCAGGTTGTAGCCATCCCAGCCGCCGCTGCTCAATACGCCGGGCCAGGCCAGAATCACCGGGCCCTGCAGCCAGGCTTCGCCGCTGTGCTCGCCATCCCACTCGTGTTCGACGCCGCTGGCATCGCGATGGCGCTGCGGGCTGACGAAGTCGTCGGGGTACAACACGATTTCGTGAAAACCCTGATACCAGTTCAGTTCGCCGAGGTTCAGCAGCGGCAGCTGCGCCTGGGCGGCGAGGAACAGCCGACGCTCGTCATCCAGATCAACGCCCGGCAGCGCGCTGAGGTGTTTGTCATGCAGAAACAGCACGCAGGCGTCACGCAGTTGCGCGTGCTGCCCGTTGCTCAGGCCATCGAGGATCGGCAGACGTGCGCAGACGTTCTGCCATAGCTCTTCAGCAACCGGGTGTCGGGCCAGCGTGCGCTGCCTGCGCCAGTGGCTGAATGACCACATGATTCAGCGCGCGTCGACCGGACGCGCGCTGCGGCTGCGCACTACGCCAATGACCATCGGCACCAGCGACAGCAGGATGATTGCCAGTACCAGAAAGGTCAGGTTGTGCTTGATGAATGGCACGTTGCCGAAGAAGAAGCCCAGTGTCACCAGGCTGCCGACCCACAGCACCGAGCCCAGCACGCTGAAGCCCACGAAGCGCGGATAGGACATTCTGCCGACGCCCGCGACGAAGGGCGCGAAGGTGCGGATAATCGGCAGGAAGCGCGCCAGCGTGACGGTCTTGCCGCCGTGGCGTGCGTAGAAATTCTGGGTGCGCAGCAGGTAGTCGCGGCGGAAGATTCGCGATGACGAATTGCTGAACAGTTTTTCGCCGACCGTGCGGCCAATCACGTAGTTGGTGCTGTCGCCCAGAATCGCTGCGAGCATCAGCAACCCGGCCAGCAGGACCGGGTCCATGCCGCCGCCAGCAGCCACGGCGCCAGCGATGAACAGCAGCGAGTCGCCCGGCAGGAAGGGCATGATCACCAGTCCGGTCTCGCAGAAAATCACCAGAAACAGAATCGCATAGACCCATGTACCGTAGTTGGTCACCAACAGGTCAAGGTAAACGTCGAGATGCAGAATAAGGTCGAGCGGGTTGAATTCCATTAAGGCACCTGAGGCGAGAACCCTGTCCGGGGTCGCATGCGGAAGAAACGACTGCGCGGCATTATAGAAGCAGAATGCGCAGAAGGGGTTTTGGAATAAACGGCGGGGTTGAACGGGAGGGAGCAGTACAGCCTTGAGGAGGGAAGAGCAGGCCGCAATGTTCATCCGGGCTTATGCCGCAAGCCGGGAGGGTTACGCGAATCTGCCCGGCGGCTGTGAACGGCATAAGCCAGTGTGGTGCCTAGTGTGGCGCGGCAGGGCCGTCGAGCAGGAAGTTGCCGATGGGTTTGTCTGAATGATCGCCAGCGCCGTCTGATTCCAGAGTCTGCAGTTCAGCCTCGTCTTTCAGGTTGACCCCGGAAATCTGCCGCCTGCAGGCCTCGCGCATCAGGTACAGCAGCCGATGAGCGGCCATGCCGTAGCTCAAGCCTTCCAGGCGAACATTGGAAATACAGTTGCGGTGCGCATCGTTCAGCCCGACCTTCGGCGCGTAGGTGAAGTACAGGCCCAGACTGTCGGGGGAGCTGAGGCCGGGGCGCTCGCCGATCAGAATGACCACCATCTTCGCACCGAGCAGTTCACCGACCTCATCGGCCACGGCGACGCGGCCCTGCTCGACCATGATCACTGGCGACAGCGACCAGCCTTCGGCGCTGGCCTGTTCTTCCAGGCGAATGAGGAACGGCACCGCATGCCGATGCACCGCCAGGGCGGACAGACCGTCGGCGACGACTATCGCCAGATCGAGACCGCCCGGATGAGCTTCGGCGTAGTCGCGCAACGTCTGCGCTGATTCGTCATTCAGGCGACGGCCCAGGTCCGGGCGCTGCAGGTAGCTGTCCCGGTCGGCGGCGGCGCTGTGCAGCAGCAGGGTTTCACGACTCTTTTCCGTCAGTTGTGCGCTGATCGCGGCATGGTCGAAGGCCAGATGCACCGCGTCGCGTGCCTGCGCATGGGCGGCTTGAAAGTCCAGCTGCGCAGAGGTCGGCAGGCTGGTGCCGGTACGCCCCAGCGCAATACGCGCAGGGGTCAGGCGGCGCAGTTCCAGCCAGGGATTGGCGGGGGCGGCGCTGTCTTGTAGTTCGTTCATCGGCTCGTCACTCATGCTAGATGCGCCAGCGCCTGACGGAAGGCTGGCGGCAGGCTGTCGCCGAAGCGCACACGGCCGTCGGCCTGGGTGAAGATGCCCATTTTTTCCAGCCAGGCTTCGTATTCCGGCGCAGGACGCAGGCCCAGGCTTTGCCTGGCGTAAAGCGCGTCGTGGAACGAGGTGGTCTGGTAGTTGAGCATGATGTCGTCGGAGCCGGGGATGCCCATGATGAAGTTGATCCCCGCGACGCCCAGCAGGGTCAGCAGGGTGTCCATGTCGTCCTGATCGGCCTCTGCGTGGTTGGTGTAGCAGATGTCACAGCCCATCGGCACGCCCAGCAGCTTGCCGCAGAAGTGATCCTCCAGACCGGCGCGGATGATCTGTTTGCCGTTGTACAGGTACTCGGGGCCGATGAAACCGACCACGGTGTTGACCAGAAACGGGTTGAAATGCCGGGCGACGGCGTAGGCGCGGGTCTCGCAGGTCTGCTGGTCGACGCCATGATGCGCGTTGGCCGACAGCGCGCTGCCTTGTCCGGTCTCGAAATACATCAGGTTTTGCCCGAGGGTGCCGCGATTCAGGCTCAGGCCCGCTTCATAGCCTTCCTGCAACAGCTTGAGGCTGATGCCGAAGCTGGCGTTGGCGGCTTCAGTGCCGGTGATCGACTGAAACACCAGGTCGACCGGCACGCCACGGTTGATCACTTCAATGGAGGTGGTGACGTGGGTCAGTACGCAGGACTGGGTCGGTATTTCATAGCGCTGAACAATGGCGTCGAGCATTTCCAGCAGGGCGACGATGGACGAGGTGCTGTCGGTGGCCGGGTTGATGCCGATCATGGCATCGCCATTGCCGTACAGCAGACCGTCGAGCACGCTGGCGGCAATGCCGGACGGGTCGTCGGTCGGGTGATTGGGTTGCAGGCGTGTCGACAGCCGGCCGCGCAGGCCCATGGTGTTACGGAAGCGCGTGACCACGCGGATTTTCTGCGCCACCAGCACCAGATCCTGCACGCGCATGATCTTTGAAACGGCGGCGGCCATTTCCGGGGTCAGGCCGGGGGCCAGTGCGCGCAGACTGGTTTCGTCAGCCTTGTCGCTGAGCAGCCAGTCGCGAAAGCCGCCGACTGTCAGATGACTGACTGGGGCGAACGCCAGTTTGTCGTGGGTATCGATGATCAGCCGGGTGACTTCGTCCTGTTCATAGGGAATCAGGGCTTCTTCAAGAAAGTGCTTGAGCGGAATATTCGCCAGCGCCATCTGCGCAGCGACCCGTTCGCCGTCGTTCTGCGCAGCGACTTCGGCCAGGTAATCACCGGAGCGCGCAGGACTGGCCTTGGCCATGACTTCTTTGAGGCTGTCGAAGCGGTACGTCTGCGCACCGACAGAATGGGAAAAGCTCGCCATACAGATTCTCCATGACGTCGCGCTGTTCGCGTCGGACGTGGTCTTTCGGTCGAACCGGTGACGTCCCGGTTCAAACGACTATGGGAAGCAACGTAAGCAATTAATACTCCATCCCGACCGGGAGTGCGAGTTTGCAGGCGTAAGCGGATCAGTCCAGGGCAGGATACATCACGCCGCAGCGTTAAGCCGGGGCGTGATGCACAGGGTTGGTGCGTGATGTGTTTCTTGTTACCGCGCAATAGGGCTCGGTGCTATACACAAGTCCGCTTTTGATTCTGGCCGAAGGCCGTGGGAGCGAACTTGTTCGCGAAAGGGCCAGTACATTCTCCGGGAAGGTATCGTCTGAACTACCGTCTTCGCGGACAAGCGAAGCGTCGCCCGGTCCGCTCCTACAGGGGGCGTGTTCCAACCTGAGCAGGGGACCTGAATACCTAGAAGAAACCCAGCGGGTTGGTGTCGTAGCTCACCAGCAGGTTTTTGGTTTGCTGATAATGCTCAAGCGCGATTTTGTGGGTTTCGCGGCCGACGCCGGATTTCTTGTAGCCACCGAACGCGGCGTGTGCCGGGTACAGGTGGTAGCAGTTGGTCCACACGCGTCCGGCCTTGATCGCCCGGCCCACGCGGTAGGCGCGGTTGATGTCGCGGGTCCACAGGCCTGCGCCCAGGCCGAACTCGGTATCGTTGGCGATGGCCACGGCTTCGGCTTCGTCCTTGAAGGTCGTGACGCTGACCACCGGGCCGAAGATCTCTTCCTGGAACACGCGCATTTTGTTATTGCCTTTGAGCAGCGTCGGCTGGATGTAGTAGCCGGTGGACAGGCTGCCCTCCAGCTTCTCCACTTTACCGCCGGTCAACAGTTCGGCGCCTTCGCCCTTGGCGATGTCCAGGTACGAAAGAATCTTGTCGAATTGTTGCTCGGATGCCTGAGCGCCGACCATGGTGTCGGTGTCCAGCGGGTCGCCGCGCTTGATCTTCTCGACCTTGCGCAGCACCGCTTCCATGAACTGTGGATAGATCGACTCCTGCACCAGCGCGCGGGACGGGCAGGTGCAGACTTCGCCCTGATTGAAGAACGCCAGGACCAGGCCTTCAGCGGCCTTGTCGATGAACTCCGGCTCGGCGCTCATGATGTCTTCGAAGAAGATGTTCGGCGACTTGCCGCCCAGTTCCACGGTGGACGGGATGATGTTGTCCGCCGCCAGTTTCATGATGTGCGAGCCGACCGGTGTCGAGCCGGTGAAGGCGATTTTGGCGATGCGTTTGCTGCTGGCCAGCGCTTCACCCGCCTCGCGGCCATAACCCTGCACGATGTTCAGCACGCCGGGAGGCAGCAGGTCGCCGATCAGTTCGATCAGCACGCTGATGCCCAGCGGCGTCTGCTCGGCAGGTTTGAGCACGATGCAATTACCGGCCGCCAGCGCAGGGGCGAGTTTCCAGGCCGCCATCAGGAGCGGGAAGTTCCACGGGATGATCTGCCCGACCACGCCCAGCGGCTCATGAATGTGATAGGCCACGGTATTGCCGTCGATTTCGGCGGCGCTGCCTTCCTGCGCGCGCAGCACGCCGGCGAAGTAGCGGAAATGGTCGGCGGCCAGCGGGATATCGGCGTTGAGGGTTTCGCGGATCGCTTTGCCGTTGTCCCAGGTTTCGGTGATGGCCAGGACTTCCAGATTGGCTTCGATGCGATCGGCAATCTTCAGCAGGACCAGCGAGCGGGCCTGTACCGAGGTCGAGCCCCAGGCTGCAGCGGCGGCGTGCGCAGCGTCGAGTGCCTTGTCGATGTCTTCGGCGGTGGAGCGCGGAAATTCTGCGATGGCCTTGCCGGTGACCGGCGAGGTGTTGGTGAAATACTGGCCTTTGACCGGCGCGACGAACTCGCCACCGATGTAGTTACCGTAGCGTTCCTTGAAGTTGACGATGGCGCCTTCGGTACCGGGATGAGCGTAACGCATGGTATGTCTCCTGGTTCTTGTTGTGAGGGAGTCTGTGTCGATTCTGCTTTCGGGTATCTGGCAACGAGCGTTCAAGAATAGGCCATTTGCATTCGGCCGTGGCTAGGACTTTAGGCTTATCTGCCGGGCATTGAAATGGGCCGTGCGCGCAAGACGACGGACAAACTCAGGGTGCCATTTCACCGTCCCTACGTTAACCTGCGCAGATGTTCTGAGAGGTTGGTCATGCATATTCATATCCTTGGTATCTGCGGCACGTTCATGGGGTCTCTGGCGGTGCTCGCCAAAGAGTTAGGGCACCGGGTCACGGGCTCCGACGCCAACGTCTACCCACCGATGAGCACCCAGTTGCAGGCGCAGGGCATCGAGCTGACCCAAGGCTATGATCCCGTGCAACTGATCCCCGCGCCGGACCTGGTAGTGGTCGGCAACGCGCTGTCGCGTGGCAACCCGGCGGTTGAATATGTGCTCAACACAGGTTTGCCGTATGTGTCTGGCCCGCAGTGGCTGGCGGACCATGTGCTGCAAGGCCGCTGGGTACTGGCCGTGGCCGGCACGCACGGCAAGACCACCACCAGCAGCATGCTGGCCTGGGTGCTGGAACACGCGGGCATGAGCCCCGGCTTCCTGATCGGTGGCATCCCGCAGAACTTCGCCGTGTCGGCACGTCTGGGCGAGACCCCGTTCTTTGTGGTCGAGGCCGATGAATACGACAGCGCGTTCTTCGACAAACGCTCCAAGTTCGTCCACTACCGTCCGCGGACAGCGATTCTCAACAATCTTGAGTTCGATCATGCCGACATCTTCCCCGACCTGCCGGCCATCGAACGTCAGTTTCACCATCTGGTGCGTACCATTCCGAGCGAAGGCCTGGTGATCCATCCGACGACCGAGCCGGCGTTGTCGCGGGTCATCGAGATGGGCTGCTGGACGCCGGTACAGACCACGGGCCAGAACGGTCAGTGGCAGGCACGGCTGTTGAGCGAAGACGGCTCGCGCTTTGAAGTGCTGTTCGAAGGCGAACTTCAGGGCGCCGTCGACTGGGACATGACCGGTCAGCACAACGTGGCCAACGCCCTGGCGACACTGGCAGCCGCTCGCCATGTGGGCGTCGTGCCGTTGCTGGGGGTGCAGGCGCTCAGTGCGTTCAAGAGCGTCAAGCGGCGCATGGAAAAGGTCGCCGACGTGCGCGGCATCACTATTTATGATGACTTCGCCCATCACCCCACGGCTATCGCCACCACACTGGACGGCCTGCGCAAGAAGGTCGGTGATGCGTCGATCATTGCGGTCATCGAGCCGCGCTCCAACTCGATGAAGCTTGGCGCGCATCGCGACGGCCTGCGGGAAAGCGTGGGTCAGGCGGATCAGGTGGTCTGGTACGCTCCGCCCAATCTGGGCTGGGACCTGGCGGCAACAGTCGCGGGAGGCACTGTGCCTGCGTTGGTCTGTGATTCCCTCGAGGCAATCATCGCCCAGGTCAAAAGCCAGGCGCAGCCCGGCACGCACATCGTGATCATGAGCAACGGCGGCTTTGGCGGCTTACATGGCAAACTGGCCGAGGCGTTGCAATGAGCGGCCCGGAGCGCGTTACGGTTGCCATGACCGGCGCTTCCGGCGCGCCATATGGCCTGCGCCTGCTGGATTGTCTGGTGCGTGAGGATCGGGAAGTGCACTTCCTGATCTCCAAGGCGGCGCAACTGGTGATGGCCACCGAGACCGACGTACGCCTGCCGCCCAAGGCGATGATGATGCAGGCGTTTCTGACGGAGTACACCGGTGCGTCTGCCGGGCAGATTCGTGTCTATGGGCGCGATGACTGGATGTCGCCAGTGGCCTCCGGCTCGGGTGCGCCGAGCGCGATGGTGGTGGTGCCGTGTTCCACCGGTTCGCTGTCGGCGATTGCCACCGGGGCCTGCAACAATCTGATCGAGCGCGCCGCTGACGTGACGCTGAAGGAGCGGCGCCAATTGATTCTGGTGCCGCGCGAAGCGCCGTATTCCAGCATTCATCTGGAACACATGCTCAAGCTGTCGAACATGGGTGCAGTGATTTTGCCGGCGTCTCCCGGCTTTTATCACCAGCCGCAGACCATCGACGACCTGGTGGACTTTGTCGTTGCGCGGATCCTCAATCTGCTGAATATTCCTCAGGACATGCTGCCGCGCTGGGGCGAACACCATATTGGCAGCGATGAATAAGCTGCTGCTGGTCGCGCTTGCGCTGGCGCTGACCGGCTGCGCAACGGCACGCACGCTCAATGCGGCCAAACCGGGCGCGCCGGTGGTGTATGCCGGTACGCGCTTGAATATGTATGCGCTGCAGGGTGGTTGCTGTGCCGCCGACCGATTCGGTGCACAAGCTCCCAGCTACCCTGGCCTTGACCTGCCGGGCAGTGCGCTGCTCGACACCCTGCTGCTGCCACTGTCATTGCTGACGGCCGCGGGACTGGGGGTTCAGGCTACGGGCGGGCTTTAATGTGACGCAGATCATTCCCATGCGGAGCTGATCGTTATATACAAATCTGCTTTTGATTCTGGCCGCAGGCCGTAGGAGCAAGCCGGGCGACGCATCGCTTGTTCGCGAAAGGGGCGGTATGATCGCCGAAAATGTACCGTCTGAAACATCGCATTCGCGAACAAGTTCGCTCCTACGGCCTCCGGCCAGAATCAAAATCGGACTTGTGTTTAAAGATGAGCGCGGAGCGTGGGGACGATCATCGCTGAGCCTCGGCGAACCTACTTGCCCAGCTTGCGCAGCTCATCCGATTCGACGATCCGTTCGCCGTTCTGCTCTTCCAGCGCCAGCCGCCACAGGGCGCGGGCCAGGTGGCAGGCTTCGATGGCGCCGTATTTGCCGGGGATCAGTTTGGCGATAGGCGCCGCCAGTTGCTCGACCCAGCGGGTTTCAGGACGGCTGCCCACCAGCAGGGAAGGGCGGGCGATGGTCAGTTGCGGCCAGCCCTGCGCACGAAGCGCCTGTTCCATTTCGCCTTTGACGCGGTTGTAGAAGGTGCTGGACTGCGGATCTGCGCCGACTGCGCTGATCACCAGCAAATGGCGAGCGCCGAGCTCGCGGGCGCGGCTGGCGAACGCTGTGACCATGTCCAGATCGACCGCCTTGAAGGCGTCCTGCGAGCCCGCCTGTTTGATCGTGGTGCCCAGGCAGCAGAATGCGATGTCTACCCGGCCAGACAGCGTTGGCAGCAGCGTCGCCAGCTCGCCGACCGGATTTTCCAGGTGCGAGTGTTCGGCCAGCGGCTTGCGCGTCGGTGCCAGCACGCGGGTGACGGTCGGCTCGCTGAGCAGCCGGTCCAGCAAATGCTCGCCTGTAAGGCCCGTGGCTCCTGCGAGCAGGATGTGTTGCGGCGTCAGGTACATATCGTTCTCCTTGATACTGCTAAGCCTAGCGGCTAGTCGAAGTCTTCGCTTCCGTGCGGTTCAACGCCGTGCTCAACGCGCGTTCGGCCTGGCTCTTGCGCAACTGCTGCCAGCGCGCCAGGACTCCTTTGGGTGCCCATATCTGCGGTTCGGAGGCCTCGAAGTTGTCTTCGGTCTCACGTTGCGCAACATAGGCCTGCGCTTCGTTGAAAGCGTGTTGCAGGTCATCGGTTTCGACCAATGCCCTGGCAAATAGTGCATCGCCAAAATAAGTGAAGTCGGCCTCTTCCGAGCAGCCGAACGAGACGCGGTCGGCGCGCGAGGCGGTCATGATCAGCGTGCGTTCATCTTTCAGGTCGGGAATGAAGCCGCCGGAATAACAGGCTGAAATCACCACAACCTTGTCACGGTTCTTCAGTGGCGCGAGGGCCGCGGCCAATGCGTCGGCGGGCAGGTCTGCCAGCGACAGGCGCGGCTGGTCGAGCACCAGTTCATGATCCTGAGTGCCGTGGCTGGTCAGGTAAATGAACACCAGGTCTTCCGGGCCGGTGCGCTGGGCGAGTGTCTGCACTGCGCGGGTGATGGTTTCACGCGTCGCCATCGGCCGGTCATCCATGTGATCGCGATGATTGACCAGGCTGACTTGCCCGACGGCACCGAAGCGCGACTTGAGCAGATTGCTCACGTAGTCCGCTTCGCGCATGAACACGCTCTGCTTGCCGTCGCCACCCACGACCAGCGTGTACAGCTCGGTGGCCGGTGTCGACGCCGGCACTGCTGCCAGTGCCTTGTCCAGCAGCGAACCCTGGACCAGCAACCCGGCCTCGAGTGGGTCAGGGAGCAATTTGCCTTTGGCATCACGGATTCGCTCGCCGTTGGCCCAGATGCCGCGCTGCTCCTTGCCATCCGGAGAAATCAGCACGCCGTCGCCCTGGTAGGTGTCATCGGCGAACTGGCCGATGTAGCGGCTGCCATCGGCCAACAGCAACTGGCCCTGACCCATGAAGCGCCAGTTGTCGAAATCTCCCTGATAGCGGCTGCCGTCAGAACCGATCAACTCGCCTTTGCCGGTCAGCGCGCCTTCCTTGAACTCACCGCTCCAGACGTCACCGTCGCTGTTTTCATAGCGCCCCTTGCCGTCCAGCTGGCCGTTGCGGAAATTGCCGACGTATTGATCGCCTTCAGCACTGTTGAAGCTGCCGGTGCCCTGCAATTGACCGTCGATGAAGTTGCCACTGTACTGGTTGCCGCTGGCGTCACTGCGCGACCCCTCGCCGTTGGCCTTGCCATTGGCGAACATGCCTTGATGCTGGCTGCCGTCTTCCAGTTCCAGGCGACCGGGGCCGTCGTATACACCGGCCTTGAACTGGCCACGATAAAGCACGCCCTTGTCTTTCTGGGTGCCTTCGCCGTCACGCATGCCAAGTTTGAAGCTGCCGACATAACTCGCGCCAGCGCGGGTGGTCAGTCGGCCCTGGCCATTGAACAGACCTTGCTCGAAGCCGCCCTTGTAGACGTCGCCATTGCTGGCGTGCCATTCGCCCTGACCCTGCCGCAGGCCGTTTTCGAACTGACCTGCGAACCAGCTGCCGTTGGGGTAATCGATGCGGCCCTGGCCCTGCAGGACGCCGTTGACCAGATCGCCCCGGTAGCGTCCGCCGTCGGGCAGGCGACCGTCGGGTGGCAAAATTGATTCGCCATCACCGCAGCCTGCGATCAAGAGTGTCAAAGCCAATGGAGCGAGCGCGCGCATGTGAGATCCCGGAAGAATGATTCAGGGGCGAGCCCGGCTCCGCTTGAGCAGATGTTAGGGGGCACGACCGCAGGGGAGTATGCCGCAGCGAGTCAACGGGATGAAACAGTCTGTTACGACTGTTTCATGTTTTAAACGCTTTATACGAAACACAACGTTAAAGGTTCGGCCACAAAAGCGGGTTTTTCCTGACCTTCGATCTCCAGCGTGGCCGTTGCCTTGAGCAACCACTGGCCGGGTTTTTTCTCGCTCACGTCGGTCAGCTGGACCTTGAGACGCACCCGCGAGTTGACCGTCACCGGTTGAACGAAGCGCACACTGTCCATCCCGTAATTGACCGCCATCTTCAAGCCTTCGGGCAGTACCATGATGCCCTCCATGAGCTTGGGAATCAGCGACAACGACAGGAAGCCATGTGCGATGGTCGCGCCGAACGGCGTCTGCGCCGCTTTGACCGGGTCGACATGGATGAACTGGAAATCCCCTGTGGCGTCGGCGAACAGGTTGATACGCTGCTGGTCGATAGTCAGCCAGTCTGAATAGCCTGCGTCCTTGCCGATGTACTGCCTGAGTTCTGTGACGGGTACAGAAGGCATACTGCTCTCCTTGTCTGATGAGGGTGTACTGAACGGCCACTGCCCGCAGCAGCCAATGCGTGCAGGCGAATCACCAGATCAGCAGAGGGGAGCTGGCCGGTCAAGCAACTGCAGCAATGCGAATACCCACTCATGACCTCTGGCGCAGCGTGTTTATAATGACGCCGATCGTTCGCCGGGTTCGTTTATCTGCTGGAGTCTTCATGCTGTTAAGGGGTTTGACATGGCTGGTGCTGTTCCAACTGCTGGGGACCGCGCTCAACCACCTGTTTCTGTCGATTTTGCCAGGGCCGATCATCGGCCTTGTGCTGCTTATGGCGTATTTGATGTGGCGCGGTGAAGTCAGCGAGCCGATCAGCATGGCGGCCAGCAGTCTGCTGCGCTATCTGCCGTTGCTGCTGGTGCCGCCTGCGGTCGGGGTGATGGTGTACGCGTCGGCCATTGCCGAAGACTTCTGGGCGATCTTTGGCACCCTGACCCTGTCGCTGATGATTTCCGTGGTCTTTGTCGGCTGGCTGATGCAGTCATTGATCAAGCGTCAGGCCCAGCGCCGGGAGTTGCCATGAGTCTTGACTGGCACGGTGCATGGCTGTCGGTGATTCATCACCCGCTTTTCGGCATCGCGATCACCCTGAGTGCCTACCAATTGGCGATGGCCGCCTATGAAAGAACCCGCTGGCTTTTTCTGCAGCCTGTGCTGGTCTCGATGGTGGTGGTGATCGGGATCGTGCTGTTCTGCGACCTTGAATACACCGAGTACCGCAAAAGCACCGAGATTCTGGGCACGCTGCTGGGGCCTGCAACCGTTGCGCTGGCGGTCCCGCTCTATTTGAATATGCGACGGATCCGCCAGTTGTTCTGGCCGGTCTTGACTACGCTGGTAATCGGCGGGGTGTTTGCCACCGGTTTGTGCGTGGGGTTCGGGGTGCTGTTCGGTGCCGACCACATGATTCTGATGACCATGGCGCCCAAATCAGTGACATCGCCCATCGCCATGCTGGTCGCCGAGCAGATCGGCGGGGTTGCCGCCCTGGCGGCTGTTTTTGTGTTGATTACTGGCGTATTCGGTGCCATTTTCGGCCCCGGTCTGCTGTCACTGATCGGGGTGGACAATCCTGCTGCCCGAGGCATGGCGCTGGGGCTTACCGCGCATGCGGTAGGCACATCCGTGGCATTGCAGGAGGGGGAAGAAACGGGGGCTTTTGCTGCGTTGGCAATGAGTCTGATGGGCGTTGCGACGGCGTTGTTCCTGCCGCTGGCAATGTCGCTGGCCATTTAAAAGGAGGCTTTTCTATGACGCTGCCATTGTTTCCGCTGAATGCTGTGCTGTTTCCAGGGTGCGTGCTTGATCTGCAGCTGTTTGAAGCCCGTTACCTGGACATGATCGGCCGCTGCATGAAGCAGGGGGAAGGGTTCGGTGTGGTGTGTATCACCGAGGGAAGTGAAGTTGGCTCCGCGCCGGACGGCCATTCGTTGATCGGCTGCGAAGCGCTGGTCATGGATTTTCAGCAGCAGGAGAACGGCTTGCTGGGCATTCGTGTGGTCGGGGGGCGTCGCTTCCGGGTTGTCGCCACTGAGGTTCAGCGCGATCAACTGCTGGTGGCCGAGGTCGAGTGGCTTGAAGAGCCCGTGGAGCGCCCGCTGCAGGAGGAAGACGCCGACCTTGTGGCCCTGCTCGAAGCGCTGGCCGAGCATCCAATGGTGGCTTCCTTGAACATGGGCGTGTCTGCCGGTGGGCAATACGCGTTGTCCAACCAGCTTGCCTATCTGCTGCCGTTCACCGAAAAAGACAAAGTGGAACTGCTGGAAATCGACGACCCCGAAGAGCGTCTCGACGCGATTCAGGAATTGCTCGATGAAATGCAGGGCGATCTGCAGGCCTGAGCCCGGATTGCGCTGTTCATTGCGCAGGGTAGCAGAGCGTCTGGAACGCCATGCCGACGCAGAGCATCGGCACGTCTGTCGCGGTTAGCGCGGTGGATACTGCTCCAGAATTTTCGCCACCGTAGTGCGCATGGCCTGATCGCGTTCGGACGGGCTGCCGGCGTTGTCATTGAGGATGCGCTCTGTGCTGCCACGCCAGACCAGCTTGCCGTCCTTGCCGTCGAACATATCGATCTGCACGGTGCCGACCTTGTAGTCGACGCTGCGGGTTTCGGTGTTCATCGGCCCGTTCCAGTAGCCATAACCGCCCCAGGGGCTCCAGCCCCCGCCATAGTTGGTGCTGACCGTCTGCTGACGGTTTTCGACGATCAGCCAGGCCTGCACTTTCAAATCCGGCCGGGCGCCGGCTGCGGCCATGCGTAATCCACGCTGGTCCAGTTGCTCGCCGATCGACTGGCGAAGGCGCTGCTCGGTCAGGTCGCTCTTGAGCCGTGGATCATTGTCGGGCTGATACTGAACGGCGGGCTCTTTCCAGGTCCAGCTGCGATAGCCGCCGAAATCCCGCTGGGCATCGAAGTCGCGATTGATCGAGTTGCTCTGACAGGCCGTCAGCAACACGGCACAGGTCAACAGAACGATACGGCGAAACATGGCAGTTCTCCGAAAGGGTTACGAAGGCGGGTAGGCCGCCAGAGCCTGTTGCACGGCCTGCCGCAATGCACTGCTGCGGTCGGCCAGATTGTTGCTGGCGCGCGCATCGGCACTGGCGCTCCATACCGGCTGGCCGCTGCGCGCGTCGATCAGGTTGATCTGCACCACCATGACCTTTTCCTGATAGGTGCGCACCACCGGCACACTGGCGTAGCCGCCATAACCGGGCCGGTAGCCATCGTAGCGGCCATAGCCCATGCCGCCCCCGTAGTAGGGATCGTAATCTTCCCGCACCTGGCGCAGCCGGGTTTCCTGCCGGGTCGTGGCAGCGACGTACAGGTCTGCCGGTTGATTGCCGCGAGCCGGTCGCAAGCCACGCTGGTCCAGGCCGTTGCTCACGGCTTCGACCACCTGCGCCGAATCCACCCATGCGGTACCGGGCGGCAGCTGACCGTTGAGCCAGCCCCAGGAGCGATAACGCCCATAGTCACGCGGCGGCGCAGGGTAGGCGCTCATGTCCAGCGTTCTTGCCGCCTGCGCGGGGGCGGGAGGCATGGGCAGAGAGCTGGCGACATACGGGTTGTCGCTCTGGCAGGCGCTGATCCCGAGCAGAGCGGTTCCCAGCAGCACGGCAAACAAGGCAGAACGGTGTTTCATGGTGGGCTCCGCAGTGATGTCAGACCGGACGGCACATCCAGTGAAGGTATCGACCCAGCCCGGCAAAGGCTGGATGACGCCGATGCGCCAGTTCCATTTCCAGCAGATCCGTCAGCTCGGCCCGAGCCTGGAATTCAACCGGCATGTAATCGTGAAATACCCGCACCCCGCTACGCGTTTCGACTTGCCACAGGCCTTCAAGTTGCGCCGCCAGTTCCCGGGGGTCGAGCGGTTGCTGGGGCGTCAGGCTCTGTTTTTCTCCGGCCATGTCATTTTTGCGCATCTTGCGGAAATGGCCCTTCAGCAGGTTGCGATAGACCAAGGCATCGCGGTTGTAAAACGCCAGCGACAGCCAGCCATCGTCCTTGGTCAGCCGGCGCAGCACCGGGAGGATGCTGTGCGGCTCGGCCAGCCATTCCAGCACGGCGTGGCACAGCACCAGATCATAAGTGTCGCTCAGTAACTCGGGCAGCGCCTGCCACGGGGCCTGAATGAAGGTTGCCGTCTGTCCGGCATCGGCGAAGCGCTGGCGTGCGCCTTCGAGCATCGGCTCGGCGGGTTCGGCCAGGGTCACCTGATGACCCTGTTCGGCCAGCCATAACGACATGTGGCCCAGCCCGGCGCCGATATCCAGTACACGAAGCGGTCGCGCGGGCAGGGTCTCGGTCAGGTCGGCCTGCAGTACTGCCAGACGAATGGCACCCTTGGCACCGCCATAGATCTTTTCTGCAAAACGGGTCGCCAGCTGGTCGAAATGCCGATCACTCACTTGGCAAATCTCCGCTCGCTGTCAGCCAGCTTGTTACGCACCACCGCGTCCATGTCCAGGCCCAGTTCGCTGCACAGCAGCAACAGGTAGAGGACAATGTCGCCGACTTCCTGGCCGGCGTGCTCCAACTGGTCGGCAGGCAGCTCGCGGGACTGGTCTTCGCGCAGCCACTGGAATATTTCCACCAGCTCGGCCATCTCCACACTGGCAGCCATAGCCAGGTTTTTCGGGCTGTGAAATTGTTTCCAGTCATTCTGGTCGCGGATGCGGTGCAGGCGTTGGGTCAACTCGTCGAGGTTCATCATGCTCTCCTGAAGACGCATAGCTTCAGGGGGAACGGGTCGCCAGGCAAGTGGGCGTTGAGGTTTGTTCAGCCGTTGATGGGAGCAGGGCTCCCGTCAGAGGTGTTCATCGGGCTGTGCGTCACTCGCTGACAGGCTGCCAGCTACCGACCATATGCACGATGCCTTCCTGGCCTTCGACACGGAACTGGCCCTGCGAGCCGGCGGCACTGGCCGACAGCGTCACGTCGGCAGGCAGGCGTACAGGCTTCTGGAACTGCACGCTGATCTCGACATTCGAGGCCGGCAAATGCTCGCCCAGCGCCGCGAGCGCCCGGGCCTTGAGCCACATGCCGTGGGCGATGGCGCGTGGAAAACCGAACAGCCTGGCGCTGGGGGCGCTGAGGTGGATCGGGTTGTAGTCGCCCGACACCTTGGCGTACTCGCGGCCTATCTGCGCCGTCGCCCGCCAGTGTTGCAGTTCGCTGAGCGGTAGCGGCTCGGCTTCCGGATAGCTTACCGGGCTGTCTTCCAGATGCACGGCGGTGCACAGCAGGGTGCTTTCTTCTTCCCACAACAGCCCCATGCCGTCTTCGGCCTGGGTGACCAGGGTGAACGTCGCCCCCTTGGCATGCGGGCGCAGATCGGTAGCCTGAACGCTGATGTACAACTGGCTCACACCGCCCAGTGGGCGATGCGTGCGGGTGCGATTGGCGAGGTGAATCAGCCCCAGCAGAGGAAACGGAAAGTCCTCGGAGGTCATCAATTGCATTTGCAGCGGAAATGCCAGCACGTGCGGATAGGTCGGAGGCAGCAGGCTGCTCTCTTCGAATCCGCACACTTTGCGGTACGCTTCAAGCTTGTCGGTATCGACCGCAATCCAGCTGCGCAAGCCCAGATCGGGTAGCTGCATCCCGGTGACCTTGCGCCTGAGCGCTGCCTGGATGAACAGGTTGGACAGGGGCTGCAGGGAATTGAGGTAGCGCCAGTGAGCCGTCATCATCCATCTCCTTGAATTCGATGCGGGTGCTTAAGCCCCGATCACGTTTTGACCACATACACGTAGAACCTGACCGCTCACCGCGCCGCTGCCCGGCTGGCTGAACCACGCCACCGCTTCGGCAACGTCCTGTGGCGAGCCGCCCTGACCCAGCGAACTCATGCGCCGCCCGGCTTCACGCAGGGTGAACGGCATGTGCGCGGTCATTTTCGTTTCGATGAAGCCCGGCGCGACGGCGTTGATGCTGATGCCGCGTGACTTGAGCCCGGGGGCCATGGCCCGTGCAAAACCGATCAGACCTGCCTTGCTGGTGGTGTAGTTGGTTTGCCCGCGGTTACCGGCGATACCGCTGATCGAGGCCATGAGCACGATCCGCGCGTTATCCTTCAAGGCTCCCGCGTCGAGCAGTACTTGAGTCAGCACTTGCGGCGCACTGAGGTTGACCGCCAGTACCGAGTCCCAGAAATCTTCCGGCATGTTGACCAGCGTCTTGTCGCGCGTGATGCCGGCGTTGTGCACCAGTATGTCGACGCCGTCGGGCAGGTGTTCGAGCAACTGCGCCGGGGCATCCGCCGCGCAGATATCCAGCGCCAGGGCCTGACCGCCAAGCCGTGAGGCGAGTGCTTCCAGCTCGTTCCTGGTTTGCGGCACATCCAGCAGGATGACCTGCGCGCCGTCACGGGTCAGGGTCTCGGCGATTGACGCGCCGATGCCGCGTGCCGCGCCCGTCACCACTGCCTTGCGCCCGGCCAGCGGGCGGGTCCAGTCCTGCACCTTGCTCGGGCAGGCACTGAGGTGGACGAACTGGCCGGAGATGAACGCAGCCTTGGGCGTGAGGAAGAAGCGCAGGGCGCCCTCCAGTTGATCCTGCGCGTCGTCATCCACCTGCAGCAACTTGACCGTTGCGCCATTGCGCACTTCCTTGGCCAGCGAGCGGCTGAAGCCTTCGATGGCCTGTTGAGTGCTGGCCGCCAGCGGATCAGTGAGTGTCTCGGGTGCCTTGCCGAGAATGACCACATGCGCGCAGTGATCGAGATTGCGCAGCAGCGGCTGAAAGAAGTCCCGCAACTGCCTGAGCTGATCGGTGCGCAGGATCTGGCTGGCGTCGAAAACCACTGCCTTAAGGCGCGGACCCTGGTTGGACACCCACGTCGTGGCACCGGGCATGTCGCTGCCGAAACTGTAAAGCGAGTCGGTCAGGCGGCTGGCGAACTGGCGGACCTGATCCCCCAGCGGTCCTGCGCTGATCAGCAAGGTCCCTTCGACGGGGCGCAGACGTCCGGCCTGCCAGCGCTCCAGGTGAGTGGGGGCGGGCAGACCGACGGCCTTCACCAGGCGCCGACCCATGTCGGAGTTGGCGAAATCAATATAGCGATCTGACGGCATGGAACACTCTCCTGAAGTCGGGGTTCAAAGGAATGGACCACGGTGGCATGACGTTTGTTCTTGCGATCGACACGGCTCATTCATTCGCTTGAAGAAAGGGAGTTTTCCATGACGCATCCTCGTCGGGTCGCCATCGTCGGCGGTAACCGCATTCCGTTCGCGCGCTCCAATGGCCCTTATGCCAAGGCCAGCAATCAGGACATGCTCACGGCTGCTCTGGAAGGGCTGATCGAGCGCTTCAATCTGCACGGGCTGCGCATGGGCGAGGTGGTGACGGGCGCGGTGCTCAAGCACTCCAGAGACTTCAACCTGACCCGCGAATGCGTGCTCGGCTCGCGGCTCTCGGCACAGACCCCGGCTTACGACATTCAGCAAGCGTGCGGTACGGGGCTGGAAGCGGCGTTGCTGGTGGCCAACAAGATCGCTCTGGGGCAGATCGAGTGCGGCATTGCCGGTGGCGTGGACACCACGTCCGATGCCCCGATCGGCGTCAACGAGGGGCTGCGCAAGATCCTGCTGCAGGTAAACCGCAGCAAGACGCCCGGTGACAAGCTCAAGGCTCTGATGCAGTTGCGTCCACACCACCTCAAACCGGAGCTGCCGCGTAACGGCGAGCCACGCACGCGCTTGTCGATGGGCCAGCATTGCGAGCTGATGGCGCAGACCTGGGGCATAGAGCGCGGGCCGCAGGATCAACTGGCGCTCGAGAGCCATCTGAAAATGGCCGCGGCCTACGCCGAGGGCTGGCAGGATGATTTGATGACGCCGTATCTGGGGCTGATCCGTGACAACAACCTGCGTCCGGACCTGACGCTTGAAAAGCTCGCCGGCCTCAAGCCCGCGTTCGAGCGCAGCGCCAAGGGCACCTTGTCGGCGGGCAATTCGACACCGCTGACCGATGGCGCATCGGTGGTGTTGCTGGCCAGCGAGGAATGGGCTCGCGAGCGGGGCCTGCCGGTGCTGGCCTACTGGCGTGATGGCGAGGCCGCAGCGGTGGATTTCGTCAACGGTGCAGAAGGGCTGCTGATGGCGCCGGTCTACGCCGTTCCGCGTCTGCTGGCCCGCAATGGCCTGACCCTTCAGGACTTCGATTACTACGAAATCCATGAAGCCTTCGCCGCGCAGGTGCTATGCACCCTCAAGGCCTGGGAAGACGCCGACTACTGCAAAACCCGTCTGGGCCTGGACGCGCCGCTGGGGTCGATTGATCGCAGCAAACTGAACGTCAAGGGCAGCTCGCTGGCTGCCGGCCACCCGTTCGCGGCGACCGGAGGCCGCATCGTCGCCAACCTGGCCAAGCTGCTGGATGCGGCAGGCAGCGGACGTGGATTGATTTCCATCTGTGCTGCAGGCGGCCAGGGCGTGACGGCGATTCTGGAGCGTTAGGCAAATGCTGGGGTCATGGGCATAATCCACAACTGACTTACGCAGAGCATGGGCACTATCGCGGTCTACCTGACGACTATCGTTCCTCACGCTCCGGCGTGGGAATGCATGTCGTGGCGCTCCGTGTCACACCCGTGCGTGGGATGATCAATCAGCATTATTGGCCTGTAACGTTGAGGTAAGGCATGGGGTTCATTATTGGCGTATCGGTACTGCTGATTCTGATCGGCACCGTGTTCTATCTGTTCGACAAAGGCGCGCGCACTCGCTGGCTGAGGCCTTATATCGGGCTGATGCTGATCGGTTTGCTGATCGGCGGGATGGGCTTGCTGGTGGGGCTGGTCTCCGATGAAATAGAGGTTTATTTCCTGCTGGTGGCCAAATGGGTCATCGCGGTGACCGGTATCATGTTCTGCCTGCGACTGATCGTACTGATCGCCAAGCGCTTCATCGCCAGCAATTGAGCGTGCAATCCGCCCATGTGTGACAGGACAACGTGGAAAATCATTTCAAGTTTCTGACCCTGCCCAAGACCTCGGGCGAGGTCGCCAACGTCTTCATTCACGGCTACTCGTCAGGGCATGATCTGGATGACCGACGCCTGTTGGCCAACAGCATCCCCGGCGCCTTGCGCCAGAGTGTGAACATTCTGGCGTTCTGGCCATCCAGCCATTTCACCCAGATGGACAACCGTTCCCGTGGCCTGCTGATGGCGGCTGCCCGTGTGCACCCGCTCGCGGGCGCGGCGGCGCTGGCGGGGGACCGGGTCGTTCACTTTGCGCGTATCCGCAACCGTGCCCGCGACATGGGCAAGGTGCTGTTGGCGCAGCTGGATCGCTACCTGTTCGAACATCATCCCGACGTCAGGCAGGTCAACCTGATCGGCCATTCACTGGGCGGCCGGCTGCTGGTCAGCGCGCTCAAGGAGCTGCAGCAGACACCCGAACACGGGCTGGTGGTGGGCGACGTATTGCTGATGGCCGCTGCCGTACGCATCGATGCTGCCGAGGCCGAGCGGCTCAAGCAGAAAATCAGCGGACGACTGATCAATGCGTACTCCACGGAAGATCATGTGCTGTTGCTGAATCTGGGCGAAAAGAGCCTGGGACGTACGCCGGTCGAGCACTTCGAGAATGTGCGCATGCGGGGTTATCGCCATCACCATTACTGGCAGCGCTTGCAGGAAGTGCTGATTGCCACTCGCTTCAGTGGCTGTGAAGGGCTGGAAACCGGCGTTGCGGTGCTACCGACAATGACTCGCGACCCGGTCCTGCAGGACGTCTGGCTGCACAGCGTTCTGGCCCGTTCGCCGGACTACGTGCTGGAGGCGGCCATCACGCATTTGCGTAGCAGCCGCTGGACGCGCCTCAAGGCCACTGAAGCGGACCGCACTTACGCCTTCGTGCGCGAATTCCAGCTGGTCGCCGGGCACTTTCTGATCAATGCCGCCCGGCGTCGTGGCGTGCCCTATACGCGAGTGCTGGGCATGCTGGCGCGGCAATACGGTCTGGGCGATGCGCTGCACCAGTGCGCGACAGTGGTCGAAGTGGAAGAGCTGCTGCTCAGAACGTTCTTTCGCCATGCGTTCAACAGCGCGCACCCGCTGGTGCAGATGCCGCGTGCCAGTGTCCGCGCGATGAGCTGGGATATCTATGCCGCGCATGTCGATGCACTGGCCGAGCGCCTGACCGTGGCGGCGTTTTTCAAGACCGCGCAGCCCGACGAGGCGCCCGTCGCGGTCAAGGGCTTGCTCGGTGCAATTCGCCAGGCCCCGGTGCAACGCTTGTTGACGCACTTCGGCACTGCGCTGCGACCGGGTTATTCCGCACTGATCCCCACCGTGGCGATCGTCTTCTACGCGCGCGTCACGCTGGATGATGACGCGCTGATGTAAGCCGCAATCACGCGGCGCGAGCTTCTTCCAGGGCGGCGGCCGAAAGCTGCTGGCGATGACGACTGGCGTAGCTCTCGGCGATGATCGAGCACACGATCAGCTGCATCGGGTGGTAGATCATGATCGGCAACAGAATCAGGCCAAGCCCCGGATTGCTGCCGAAAATCAGCGCAGCCATCGGCGCGCCTGCAGCAAGGGACTTCTTGGTGGCGCAGAACACCGCCGCGACCTTGTCGGCATGATCGAACTTGAGCACCCGCGCCGTGCGGGTGGTCATCAACAGGATCACCGCCAGCAGCAGCGCGGTGCCGATGAACGCGGTCAGGATCACGCTGTTGCCCTGGCTTTGCCACATGCCGGAGATCATCGAGTTGCAGAACGCCGCATACACCAGCAGCAGAATCACCAGCTTGTCGATCAGGTTGGTGTATTTCTTGTGACGGGCGAAGAACTTGCCCAGCAGCGGCCGCATTAACTGGCCAAGCACCAGTGGCAGCAGGAGCATGGCGCACAGGTCGAGCAGCGTATCGCCCAGATCGATCCCGCCAGCGCCGGTGCCGACCACCAGGCTGACCAGCCACGGGGTGATGAAAATCCCGATGACACTGGACATGCTGGCATTGAGAATCGCTGCCGGGACATTGCCGCCTGCGCTGCCGGTCAGCGCCACAGAGGAGGAAATGGTCGAGGGCAGGGCGCACAGGTAGAGGAAGCCCAGCATCAGCAGCGCTGGCACCTGCGAGCCCAGCAGCTTGTTGCACGCCAGCCAGATCAGCGGGAACACCACGAAGGTGAAGACCTGGATCATCACGTGCAGGCGCCAGTTGGTCAGGCCTTTCTTGATCTGCTCGCTGGACAGGTTCACGCCATGCAGAAAGAACACTACGAACACGCCGACCTTGATGACGTACTCAGCGTGCATGCTGCCGCCGGTAGCCCCGAAACGCGGGAAGAAGTAGGCGAGTACCGTCGCCAGCACCATGCCCCAGAGGAACCAGTCAGTGGCGACGCGCTTGAAGTGTTTGAGTGATTGCATACGGGGTCCGGAGAACTTTTGTAAACAGAGAGGCGTGCAGGCTACTCTGTTGCTCCATAGCCGTCTTGCGACATAAGGCCATAAGATGCCGAGTAACGGACAGATCAATCAGCGACAGCTCACAGGCGAACGGCAGATACCGGCCTTGTCCGGCCTGCCGCGCCCGCTGTATGCCCGTGCCGAAAGTCTCAGCGCCGGTTCCTGGACGCCGCCCCATCGCCACGACTGGGTGCAGTTTTCCTACGCGATCAGCGGGGTTCTGGGTGTGCATACCGCCGAGGGCAGTTTCTTTGCTCCGCCGCAGTGGGGCGTCTGGGTGCCTGCCGGGCTCGAGCATGAGGTGGTGACCTCGATGCGCGCCGAAATGCGCAGCCTGTACATTCGCACGGCAGATTCGGGGTGGGCACCGCAGCGCTGCAGGGTACTGGAAGTCACGCCACTGGCCCGCGAGCTGATCAAGAGCTTCTGCCTGTTGCCCGTGGATTATCCCGAGCAGGACAGCCATGAGGCGCGGCTGGTGCAGGTGCTGCTGGATCAACTGGCGCAACTGCCCGAAGTGGGTTTTTCACTGCCGTTGCCACGTCATCCGCGTTTGCTGGGGCTGTGCAATGAGTTGATCGAAGAGCCGGAGCGCTTGATCACCCTGCACGACTGGGCCGCCCGCCTCGGGACCTCCGAGAAGACCCTGATGCGCCTGTTTCAGCGCGAAACCGGATTGAGCTTTCGTGGCTGGCGGCAGCGGGCACGGCTGCTGTCTTCGCTGTCTGCACTGGAAGAGGGCGCCAGTGTGACGCAGACCGCGCTGGCCTGCGGTTATGACTCGACGTCAGCGTTCATCGCAGCGTTCAAGGGGTTGTTCGGCCATACCCCCGGTGACTTGTTCAAGTAAGGCGTGGATGCCTTGTGCACTAACGAGTGCATCCAACGCTGTTTTTTCTGCTTTTACATGTTTTGTCCCGGAATATCTTTCACCGGCTGTACGGCACGAAAGGTGCTTTAAACCGGGGGATTGCGTGGTTTTTTCTTAAAAAACCTTTCAATCCACAGGGGGTTACCCCTACTCGCTGGCGGAGGATTGCCGTATAACGGCAACAATCGCGTATCTGGCAACAAAGGACCCACAATAAAAGCTGATGAAAACTCCTAAACGCATTGAACCCCTGATCGAAGACGGTCTGGTCGACGAGGTGCTGCGCCCGCTCATGAGTGGTAAAGAGGCAGCTGTTTATGTGGTGCGTTGCGGCAATGAGCTGCGGTGTGCCAAGGTTTACAAGGAGGCTAACAAACGCAGTTTCCGTCAGGCGGCCGAGTATCAGGAAGGTCGCAAGGTACGCAACAGCCGTCAGGCCCGCGCCATGGCCAAGGGCTCGAAGTTCGGGCGCAAGGAAACCGAAGACGCTTGGCAGAATGCCGAAGTGGCTGCGCTGTTTCGTCTGGCCGGCGCAGGTGTCCGGGTGCCCAAGCCGTACGACTTCCTGGAAGGCGTGCTGCTCATGGAACTGGTAGCTGACGAGTATGGCGATGCAGCGCCGCGTCTGAACGACGTCGTGCTGGAGCCTGATCAGGCGCGCGAGTATCACGCGTTCCTGATCGAGCAGATCGTGCTGATGCTGTGTGCCGGTCTGGTGCACGGTGACCTGTCCGAGTTCAACGTGCTGCTGGCGCCGTCCGGCCCGGTCATCATCGACTTGCCGCAAGCGGTCGATGCCGCGGGTAATAACCACGCGTTCAGCATGCTGGAGCGCGACGTCGGCAACATGGCGCTGTACTTCGGCAGATTCGCGCCGGAGCTCAGAAAGACCAAATACGCCAAGGAGATGTGGTCGTACTACGAGGCAGGCACCTTGTCGCCCGCCACGGTGCTGACCGGTGAATTCGATGAGCCGGAGGACGAAGCCGATGTGGGCGGCGTACTGCGCGAAATCGAAGCCGCCCGCCTCGACGAAGCCCGCCGCCAGGCAGCTCGCGCGGCAGACGACGCGCCACCGAGCAAATCCACCGAAGAGCCACCGCCGCCGTGGATGCAGTAAGGCCCTTTCGCGAGCAAGCTCCCACAGGGAGTGCGTGTGGCAGGCGCTCCGTCGAGTGATGCAGTAAGTAAGACCACTGTGGGAGCGAGCTTGCTCGCGAAGACGATGTATCACGCGCGCTGTTTTCGGAGCCTGTACCGGCCCTTTCGCGAGCAAGCTCGCTCCCACAGGAAGTGCGTGTGGCAGTGATCTGGTCAACTGATTCCGGACACAGTTATAGAAGCTACGCCGCCATTTTTTCCTGATCCACTGGCGTGCGGTATTCGTTGTAGCTGTGCAGCCTGACCTGATTGTAGTGATGGATTACGTAACGAAGCACATCAGGGCGTGCTTCCTCCTCGTTCCGATAGCCCTTTTTCGGTATCCATTCGGACTTCAGGCTGCCGAAAAAGCGTTCCATCGGGGCATTGTCCCAGCAGTTTCCGCGACGGCTCATGCTCTGCTGCATACCGAGCGACTCAAGTTTAGTGCGGAACATCTCGCTACTGTACTGGCAGCCTTGGTCGGAGTGAAACATGACCTTGTGTGGCTTTCCTCGAGCTTCATGAGCCAATGCCAGCGCCTTGCAAGTCAACGTTGAGTCTGGTGTGCTGGAAATCGCCCAACCCACTATCCGCCTGGCGTACAGGTCAAGCACAGCCGCCAGATATACCCAGTGCGTACCAGCCCAGATATACGTTATATCTCCGCACCAGACCTGATTGGGGGCTGATACTTCAAATTGGCGTTCCAGCAAATTCTCGGCGAATCGGGATTGCACGACGCTATGCCGATAAGGCCTCGGTCGACGCTGACAGCTTTGCAAACCCGCCTCGGCCATCAGACGACCAGCCAAAAACCTGCCAACCTGCTCACCCCGGGCTTTCAAGGCCGCTGACAAACTGCGAGCTCCCATTGATCGGCGACTTTGAGTGTGCAATTGAATCGCCTCGACCTTGAGCCGTTCTCTGTCGGGATCAACTCGATCCCGCTGCTTCAGATAGTCGTAATACCGGCTGCGGTTCATTCCAAACACACGGCACAAGTCAGTCACAGTAAAACGCTCACTCAACTTCTCGATCAGAATCACCGATCGAGGGAATCGGACATCAAGAGAGCGGTAGCCTTTTTTAGGATTTCCTTCTCGATTTCAAGCTTGCGAATTTTGGCATGCAGAGCCTGGATCTGTTGTTGTTCAGCGGTCATGGCATTAGCCGTTTCAGGCGTTACTCCCCCGCGCTCCTGCCTTAACTGTTCAACCCAGCGGCGCAGTGCTGTTGCCCCGACACCCATAGCCTCGCAGGCCTGAGCGGTTGAATAATTGGCATCAAGAACAAGGCGGGCAGCCTCAAGTCTGAACTCGGTTGGAAACTGACGTTTTGACATCGGACACCTCATCGTTGAGCGGTAGGGTACCGCTCCTTTGGGTGTGTCCGGAATGATTAGGCCACATCACAGGCGCTCCGCCGATTGCATGCAGTAAGCCCCTTGTGGGAGCGAGCTTGCTCGCGAAGACGATGTATCAGGCGCACTGTTTTCGAAGCCTGTACGGGCCCTTTCGCGAGCAAGCTCGCTCCCACAGGGAGTGCGTGTGGCAGGCGCTCCGTCGAGTGATGCAGTAAGTAAGACCACTGTGGGAGCGAGCTTGCTCGCGAAGACGATGTATCACGCGCGCTGTTTTCGGAGCCTGTACCGGCCCTTTCGCGAGCAAGCTCGCTCCCACAGGAAGTGCGTGTGGCAGGCGCTCCGCCGATTGCATGCAGTAAGCCCCTTGTGGGAGCGAGCTTGCTCGCGAAGACGATGTATCAGGCGCACTGTTTTCGAAGGCTGTACCGGCCCTTTCGCTAGCAAGCTCGCTCCCACGGGAGTGCGTGCAGGCGCTCCATCGAGTGGATGCAGTGAGACCCTTGTGGAAGTGGCTAGCAACACCCGCCCGATGCCAGGTCCTTGAGGATCGGGCAGTCGGGGCGGTCGTCGCCGTGGCAGTGTTCCACCAGTTCCTGAAGCGTGTCGCGCAGGCTCGCCAGTTCGTCGATTTTGCGGTTCAGCTCGGCAATGTGCTGACGGGCCAGTGCCTTGACGTCGGCGCTGGCCCGTTGGCGGTCCTGCCAGAGGGTCAGCAGTCTGCCGACTTCTTCCAGCGAAAACCCCAAGTCCCTTGAGCGCTTGATGAACGCCAGCGTGTGCAGATCGTCCGCGCTGTACAGGCGATAGCCGCTGTCGCTGCGATGGGCCGCTTGCAGCAAACCGATGGACTCGTAATAGCGGATCATCTTCGCGCTCAAGCCACTGTTTTTCGCCGCCTGACCGATATTCATGGTGCGTCCTCCAGGTCGCGGGGTTTCCAGGTTTTCAGCAGCAGCGCATTGCTCACCACGCTGACGCTCGACAGCGCCATCGCCGCGCCCGCCAATACCGGATTGAGATAGCCCAGTGCCGCGAGGGGAATGCCGATCAGGTTGTAGACGAACGCCCAGAACAGGTTCTGGCGGATTTTCGCGTAGGTCCTCCGGCTGATGTCCAGGGCTGCCGGAACCAGTCGCGGGTCGCCGCGCATCAGGGTGATACCCGCTGCATGCATGGCGACATCGGTCCCGCCGCCCATCGCGATACCGACATCCGCTGCCGCCAGCGCCGGAGCATCGTTGATGCCGTCACCGACCATCGCCACCACATGCAGGCTTTTCAGTTGGGTGACGGTGGCTGCCTTGTCGGCAGGCAGCACTTCGGCATGCACATCGTGTATGCCCAATGCCCTGGCAACCACCTGAGCACTGCCCCGGTTATCGCCGGTCAGCAGATGGCTGCTGATGCCCCGCGCATTCAGCGCTTTGATCGCCTGATCGGTTCCAGGCTTGAGCGTGTCACCAAAGGCGAACATACCGATCACTTTCGGCTCCGGAGCCTGCTCGATCAGCCAGGACAGCGTGCGCCCCTCGGCTTCCCAGATGCGTGCGGACTCGGCCAGATCGCCCATCGGCAGGCCGCTGTCCTCCAGCAAGCGTCGATTGCCCAGCGCCAGTTCACGGCCCTCAACGGTGCCGGCGATGCCCCGACCGCTCAGGACGCGGCTGTTTTGCGCGGCATCAGGCTTGAGTTGCCATTCCTGACAGACATCCAGCACCGCTCTGGCCAAGGGGTGTTCACTGCCGCGTTGCAGCGCGCCCGCCAGTTGCAGAAGGTGTTCTTCATTGCCCAGCACCGCGCTCATGTTAGTGATACGCGGCGTGCCCGAAGTCAGCGTGCCGGTCTTGTCGAACACCACTGCATCGACCTCGTGAGCCCGTTCCAGCGCTTCGGCGTCCTTGATCAGAATGCCGTAACGCGCTGCCACGCCGGTCCCGGCCATGATCGCTGTCGGCGTCGCCAGGCCCAGGGAGCAAGGGCAGGCGATCACCAGTACGGCGACGGCATTGATCAGCGCGACTTCCAGCGAGGCACCGACCAGCAGCCAGCCGGCCAGTGTGAACAAGGCAATCACCAGCACGGTGGGCACGAACACCTGGCTGACTTTATCCACCAGCTTCTGGATCGGGGCCTTGCCTGCCTGAGCGTCTTCGACCAGACGAATGATGCGCGCCAGCACCGTTTCCGCGCCCAGCGCGGTGGTCCTGATCAACAATTGGCCTTCGCCATTGATTGCCCCGCCGGTGACCTTGTCGCCCGGTTGCTTGACCACCGGCAGGCTTTCACCGGTGATCAGCGCTTCGTCGGCATGGCTGCGGCCTTCGACCACTTCGCCGTCCACCGGAAAGCGCTCGCCGGGTTTGACCAGCACCCGATCATCGAGCTGCAGCGCGCTGATCGCGACGCCCTGTTCGAGGCCATCGACTACCCGCAGGGCGTGCTCCGGGCGCAGCGCTTCGAGGGCGCGGATGGCACTGGCGGTCTGGCGCTTGGCGCGGCTTTCCAGGTATTTGCCCAACAGCACCAGCGCGATAACCACCGCCGATGCTTCGAAATACAAGTGCGGCGTCGTTCCGGGCGCAGCGTGCAGCCATTGATAGACGCTCAGGCCGTAGCCGGCGCTGGTACCGATCGCGACCAGCAGGTCCATATTGCCGGCACCTGCGCGCACGGCTTTCCAGGCGGCTACGTAAAAACGTGCGCCAAGGATGAACTGCACCGGCGTCGCCAGCGCAAATTGCACCCACGCAGGCAGCATCCAGTGCACGCCCAGCGGTGACAACAACATCGGCAGGATCAACGGCAGCGCCAGCACGATGGCCAGCAGCAAGGCCCAGCGCTCGTGGTGCAGGTGACGGGCTTTCTGGTCGGCTTCGGCGTGACGATCCTGGTTCAGCGTGGCGCTATAACCGGCACGGCTGACGGCGTCGATCAGGGTTTGCGGATCGGTGTGCGCTGCGGTGTCTACGTGGGCGCGTTCATTGGCCAGGTTGACCGTCACGCTGTTGACCCCCGGCACTTTGGCCAGGGCACGCTCGACCCGACCTGCGCAACTGGCGCAGGTCATGCCGCTGATCGGCAGGTCGAAGGTGGTGGTGTCTTGCATGTGAATCACTCCCTGAGGCTGGCTACCTGCAAGGATCAACCTTGCCATACGGGCAAGGTCAAGCGCGAATCAATAGTTGAGGTCGGCTTTCTTGAGGTACATCCCGTTCAGGTCGGCGGCGATGCGGTACTTGAGAATATCCCCCGCACGCAGCTGGATCTTGGTGCTGCGCGGCGCTTCCATGCCGGGCTCACAGCCCACGACATTGCCGCGCAGGGTGCTCAGCCGCACCGAGACTTCACCGGCAGGCAGGTTGAAGGACACCGAGTCTTCCTGATACAGCCTGCCGGCCAGACGGTCCTGGACGTAGATGCCGATCTCGCAGGAAGTCGCGACTTCCAGGCGCTCTCGGGAAATGATCAGGATGCCGTAGTCCTGAGCCGCCTGAGTGGCAGGTGTGATAGCCAGGAAACCGAGAATGCTGAAGAGGCTGACTGCTGACCAGCGCATCGCTGATACTCCTGATGTAAATGTGGCTGACGGTATAGGTGTCGATCACTCAGCTTGGCTCACGATTACGCCGAATGCCAGCCCGGCAGCAATGGCAGAAACTTGACCTTGCCATGATGACAAGGTTGAAGATGCTCGCTGTTCATCACTGAAGGAGTGACAGCATGCAGTTATTCAACGTTCAAGGCATGACCTGCGGGCATTGTGTTCGCGCGGTGACCGAGGCCATCAAACATGACGACCCGAGTGCCGATGTTCAGGTCGAACTGGCCAGCAAGCAGGTCAAGGTGCAAAGCAGCCTGTCGCCCGAGCGGATTGTCAGTTTGATCAGCGAAGAGGGTTATCAGGCACAGCCGGCATGACCCTGCCCCGGGAGATCGATGCGGTCTCCCGGTCTGTAAACATTGAAAAGTTTTGAATTAATTCCCCCGTTCGTCGTTCTCTGCAAGGTAAGCCGGGTAAACTAGCCCGTTGCTCTGCATCTGTGAATGGACACCCGATGAATCTACGAACGATCCTTATCCTTGGCTCATTGAGCGCCTTCGGCCCTCTGGCCATCGACTTCTATCTTCCTGGCTTTCCGGCCATGGCCTCGTATTTCGGGACCGATGAAAAACACGTACAACTGACCCTGGCGGCCTACTTTCTGGGACTCTCCCTGGGGCAACTGGCCTATGGCCCGGTGGCTGACCGGTTCGGTCGGCGCATTCCGCTGCTGGTCGGCGTAACCCTGTTCATGCTTGCCTCGGTCGCCTGCGCCTTTGCGCCGAGTCTTGAATGGCTGATTGCCGCGCGCTTCGTGCAGGCGTTGGGCGGCTGTGCCGGGATGGTCTTGTCACGCGCCATCGTCAGCGACAAGTGCAATGCCGTCGAGTCGGCCAAGGTTTTCTCGCAACTGATGCTGGTCATGGGCCTGGCACCGATTCTGGCCCCGATGCTGGGTGGTGTGCTGGTCAGTACCTTTGGCTGGCAATCGATCTTCGTCAGCCTCGCCCTGTTCAGCGGTGCCTGCCTGGCGGCGGTTGCGCTGGGGTTGCCGGAAAGCATGCCGGCCACCACACCGCGTCAGCCATTGAGCGGCGCGCTGGGCCAGTACCTCAATCTGTTCAAGGACGGTGTGTTCATCGGTCACGCGCTGACCGGCGGCATCGCCATGGCCGGGATGTTCGCCTACGTCGCAGGCTCGCCGTTTGTGTTCATCAAACTGTATGGCGTGCCTGCCGAGCACTACGGCTGGCTGTTCGGGATGAATGCGGCGGGCTTCATTCTGGTGGCGCAGATCAATGCGCGTATCTTGCGCAAGACCGGCCCGGCGTTTTTGCTGTCGCGCACGGTCTGGATTTATCTGGCTGCCGGGCTGGTATTGCTGGCAATCAGCGGGCTGCGCACCGAGGCGCTGTGGCCGCTGCTGGTGCCGCTGTTCATCTGTGTGGCAAGCCTGGGCTGCATCATCCCCAATGCGTCGGCCTGCGCCATGAATGGCCAATGGGCACGCGCGGGCAGTGCCTCGGCGTTGCTGGGTTGTCTGCAATTCAGCGTTGCCGCCGTCGCTGCCAGTCTGGTGGGTTTGCTGCATGACGGCACGGCCACACCGATGGCGCTGGTCATCAGCCTGTGTGGCGTGCTGACCGTGGGCCTCTCGGTGCTGACGCGACGTGCGCAGGCCCGGCGCGACGCATCGCTCCAGACCGCCTGATCGCCAAAGCGAGGGTGTCAGTCGCGCCGGGCGTGACTGACACCCTCGACTTCAGACCGCTCAGAAACCTTCCAGTACGACCTTGCCCTTGGCCTTGCCGCTTTCCAGCAGGGCATGAGCGCGGCGCAGGTTTTCGGCATTGATGGTGCCGAAGTGCTCGCCAAAGGTGGTCTTCAGCGTCCCGGCGTCGATCAGCTCGGCAACCCGGTTGAGCAGGTTGTGCTGCTCGATCATGTCCTCGGTTTCGAACATCGACCGCGTGTACATGAATTCCCAGTGCAGCGACAGGCTCTTGCGCTTGAGCTTCGACACGTCCAGCGACTTGGGATCGTCGATCAGCGCCAGTTTGCCTTGTGGCTTGAGCGCTTCGACGAGCTGATCCAGATGCTGTTCGGTCTGGGTCAGGCTGGCGACATGAGTCACGTGGTTCAGGCCGACGCGTTTGAGTTCTTCGCTCAGCGGCTTGCTGTGATCCAGCACATGGTGCGCGCCCAGTTCGCTGACCCAGCTTTCGGTCTCGGGCCGCGAGGCGGTGCCGATGACCTTCAGCGATGTCAGTTTGCGCGCCAGCTGGGTCAGGATCGAACCCACGCCACCGGCGGCGCCGACGATCAGCAGGCTGTGTGCGCCTTCACCTTTTTGCTGCGGGATCTGCAATCGCTCGAACAGCAGTTCCCAGGCGGTGATGGCTGTCAACGGCAGCGCTGCGGCATGGGCGAAGCTCAGGGTCTTCGGCATGTGGCCGACGATGCGTTCGTCCACCACGTGCAGCTCGCTGTTGGCACCTGGCCGGGTCAGGGAACCGGCATAGAACACTTTGTCGCCCGGTTTGAACAGTGTGACCTGGCTGCCGACGGCTTTCACCACACCCGCCACGTCCCAGCCGAGCACCTTGCCTGCACCGTCTTCAGGCTGGACGTTCTGGCGGATCTTGGTGTCCACCGGGTTTACAGAGATGGCCTTGACCTCGACCAGCAAATCGCGATCGCCAGCCACCGGCTCGGGCAGCTCGATATCCTGCAATGATTTCACGTCGCTGATGGGCAGGGACTGGTAGTACGCAATGGCTTTCATGTCAGGGCCTCTCCAAAGAAAAAGTGATGAAGAGATCATTGGCTATTTCCAGTAAAGATAAAACCCGCTAAAACGGCAGGCTCTTTCAATTTTATTTTGATAATACGAGGGCATGATGCTGCGTTTTGATGACTTGCAGTTATTCGTACGTGCGGCGGATCTGGGCAGCCTTTCTGCCGCAGCGCGGGTCATGGACATGTCTGCGGCGGTTGCCAGCGCGGCGCTCAAGCGTATTGAACGGCAGTTGGGGACGCGCTTGCTGGCCCGTTCGACGCGCAGCCTGCGCCTGACCGCCGAAGGTGAGGGGTTTCTGGAATACGCCCGCGCTGCACTGGGCAGCCTCGAGGAGGGGCGGCGCTTGCTGGCCAGCAGCCAGGACCGTTGCGAGGGCGTGCTGCAACTCTCGGCGCCGTCGGACCTGGGGCGCAACGTGCTGTTGCCGTGGCTCGACGAATTTCAACAGCAGCATCCGCAACTGACCGTGCGTCTGCTGCTGGGTGATCGTATTGCCGATCTGTTCCGCCAGCCTGTCGACGTGGCGCTGCGCTACGGCGAGCCGGAAGATTCCAGCCTGGTCGCACTGCCAGTGTTGCCTGACAACCGCCGGGTATTGTGTGCGGCGCCGAGTTACCTGCAGCGTCATGGCGAGCCGCATCAGGTCGAGCAACTGGCGCAGCATAACTGCTTGCTGTTCATGCTCGGCGATCGCGTTCATGACCGTTGGACGCTGAACGACGGCAAGCGCGAAATCAGTCTGACGGTCAGCGGCAACCGGTTCAGCGACGATGCCGACGTCGTGCGCCGCTGGGCGGTTGCAGGTGAAGGTGTGGCGTACAAATCCTGGCTGGACGTGGCCGCAGATGTGCGGGCCGGGCACCTGAAAGTGTTGATGCCTGACCTGGTCGGGGAGCGGGCGCCGTTGAACCTGTTGTGCGCGCATCGGGCGCAACTCAGTAAGCCTGTCATTCTGTTACTGGAAATGCTCAGGTCACGGTGTAAGCAACATGCTGTAGGTCTGTCGTCCGCAAACTTGTTTTAATCGCCGCGTCCCGGTAGGAAATAGCCTTCGGAAGTGTCGGAAAATATAATTTTCAAAGGCATTTCAATAACGTGAAGTTTCACTGTCGGGACAAAGTTGAAACTGACTGTTGTTGAGTGGATTTGGCATTTTTGTCATAGCCATTACGCTTGTCTTTTTAATCCCCTTTTGAAGTGTCGCTGCAAACCCCTTGTATAGAGGGGTTGCGGCGTAGTCGCGGGTACAACTTGGTGTTGAAGGAGTGCGCCACAGTTGGGCGATTTTTTACGTCGTGGTGTGCCCGCAGTGTGTAGGAGGCGCTTTTCACCCAGCGGGCGCGCGGGGCATAGAGTTTATACTTGTCATTACATATAAGAGCCACGTTGAACTCTACCGAGGCGTGATTGCTTTCACCCAGTCATCACCATAGATGAATGTTTCAACAGGGAGTGAACACATGGAATACGGACCTTGCATCAGCCAGATCGCAACTTTGCTGGCCGACCCCAAGCGCAGCGCAATGATCTGGGCACTGATGGATGGTACTGCTCGCCCTGCCGACGAATTGGCAATCCTGGCGGGACTCTCGACTTCTTCTGCTGGCGCTCATCTGGCGCGGCTGACCAGCGGTGGTCTGTTGAAACAGGAGGTTCGCGGCCGCAAGCGTTTCTTTCGCCTCGCTGCGCCGGAAGTGGGGGCCGCGGTCGAGGCGCTGGCCTGTGCCTCGCTGGCCAGTACTGAACAGATCAATCGTCGCTTTGCCCAGCCTCGGCCGCCCTTGCCGCTGCGCCGTGCAAGAATCTGCTCCGATCATCTGGGTGGCGAAATGGCTGCCGAGCTTTATCAGCGCCTGCTGGAAGCCGGCTGGATAGAACAGCAGGAGAAGCGCGTCGAGGTCACCAGCAAGGGGGTGGCCAGATTTGCCGAACGCGGCATCTACATACCCGCACTGGCGCAACGCAAGCGTGAAACGGTGTGTGTCTGTCCGAAGTGGAACGATCGCAATCCGCATCTGGGCGGCGCGCTGGGGGCGGGGTTGTTGCAGCTGTTCATTCAGATGGGCTGGCTGCGCACCACTGAAGAGTCCAGCACCTTGCAGGTCTCATCCAGTGGGCAGCGGGAAATCAGCAAGATCGCAGCGGCGGCCTGACTGGAGCGGTGGGTGTTGCTCGCTCCACCAACATCGTGCCACCGCTCCGCGTAGGCATGCAGTTCCGGACGCTCCGCGTCCTCTTGCGACGCAGAGCGTCGCGAAAGGCATTGCCACGCGGAGCGTGAGGAACGATGGGGGTAGCCGCTCAATCACTCTCTAGGGCTTGACCAGTCGTGCATCCAGGCTGTTTTGCGCCAGGCGTTTGGCCTGATCTTCGGTCATGCCCAGGTGGGTGTACAGCGCGTGGAAGTTCTCGGTCACGTAGCCACCGAAGTAGGCCGGGTCGTCCGAATTGACGGTGACCTTCACGCCGCGCTCGAGCATGTCGAGGATGTTGTGCTGGGCCATGTCGTCGAACACGCAAAGCTTGGTGTTGGACAGCGGGCAGACGGTCAGCGGGATCTGTTCGTCGATGATGCGCTGCATCAGCCGCTCGTCTTCGATGGCGCGCACACCGTGGTCGATGCGCTGGATCTTCAGCAGGTCCAGTGCTTCCCAGATGTATTCCGGCGGACCTTCTTCTCCGGCGTGGGCCACGGTCAGGAAGCCCTCGTTGCGCGCGCGATCGAACACACGCTGGAACTTGCTTGGCGGGTGACCCATTTCCGAGCTGTCGAGGCCTACGGCGACGAACGCATCACGGAACGGCAGCGCCTGATCGAGGGTTTTTTCGGCCTCTTCCTGGGACAGGTGGCGCAGGAAGCTCAGGATCAGGCCGCTGTCGACGCCCAGCTTCGACTTGCCGTCTTTCAGCGCACCGGTAATCCCGGCCAGTACCACTTCGAACGGGATGCCACGGTCTGTGTGGGTTTGCGGATCGAAGAACGGTTCGGTGTGAATAACGTTCTGTGCCTTGCAGCGCAGCAGGTAGGCCCAGGTCAGGTCGTAGAAGTCCTGCTCGGTGCGCAATACGTCTGCGCCCCGGTAATACAGGTCGAGGAATTCCTGCAGGTTGTTGAAGGCATATGCCTTGCGCAGGGTTTCGACGTCATCCCACGGCAGGGCAATCCTGTTGCGCTCGGCCAGGGCGAACAGCAACTCGGGTTCCAGCGAGCCTTCGAGGTGCAAGTGCAGTTCTGCCTTGGGCAGGGCGTTCAACCAGTCGTACATATTCTTTTCTCATCAGGTGCAGATCCCGGGCATTCTACAGATGCACGTCGCTGCGCAGGGTAAAACCTGACCGAACGTTCAACTTGCCTCCTGTTCGCGGCGATAAGCGTAGGTATCCGCGAAGCGCGACAGCAGAAATTCGGCGCAGGTGGTCACCGGATAGCGGGCCGGATGATCGTCGCTCTGGCAACCGGGCAGGCATTCGATGCGCGTGTCGGGGTGCGGTTCGGCAAAGAACGGCATGGAGTAGCGATCAACCCCGAGCGGGCTGATGACCCGGTGCGGCGTGGACAGATAACGATCGTTGCTCCAACGCGCCATCATGTCGCCCAGATTGACCACGAAGGTACCGTCAAGCGGTGGCGCGTCGATCCATTCGCCACGCACATCACGCACCTGCAAGCCGCCCGCCGTGTCCTGATACAGCAGGGTGATGCAGCCGTAATCGGTATGCGCGCCTGCGCCTTGTTGCTCGGCTGAGGTCGCCGTACCACGCGGGGGGTAATGAATCATGCGCAGCACGCTGACCGGGTCCTTGAAGCGCTGATCGAAGAAATCGCGCTCGATGCCCAGTGCCAGGGTCATGGCGCGCAGCAGGGTTTGCGCCAGCGCCTGCATGTCCAGATAGTGTTGCTCCATCAGGGTTTCCCAGCCGGGAATGTCCGGATGCCGGTTTGGCCCACGCAGCGGTTTACCCGCCAGCACGTCGGGATGACGGGCATCCAGGTGCAGGCCCATGTCGAAGGTTTCCTTGAGGTCGCTCGGCAGGCTGGGGTCCAGTTGTTCGGTGGCGATGGCGCCGTAGCCGCGATGGTGCGTGCTTTGGGTGATGTCGATCAGGAGCTTTTCAGCTGCAGGCCGGCCGAAGAAGTCCTTTGCCGCCGCTTGCACCTGTTCGATGCGTTGCGCGCTGATCGGGTGGCCCTTGATGTAAAAGAAGCCCCACGCCCGACAGGCACTGTCGATTTGCCGGGCGACATCCTGCCAGGCCTGAGTGTCCGTACCGTAGAGCGGGGCGATGTCGATGACGGGAAGCTGGTCCATTAACCGGTCCTGAAAGGGAAGTGTCGATGATCGTGCCTGGCGCGGCAGGCACGATGGTCAGGCAGCTGGCGGGCTGATTACTTCGGCAGCTCGGCCTTGATGCCTTCGACGTAGTAGTTCATCGACGCCAGCTCGGCGTTGGTCGCGACCACGCCGTCAGCAATTTTCACCGTGCCGTTCTGGTCCTTGATCGGGCCGGTGAACGGGTGGAATTCGCCGCTTTCGATGCTGGCGATGATCTTCTGCGCCTCGGCCTTCACGTCAGCAGGCACCACGTCGCTGATCGGCAATTCGACCGTTCCTTCCTTCAGGCCGCCCCAGTAATCCTGTGGTTTCCAGGTGCCCGCGATGGCGCCTTCGGCCGCCTGGATATAGTGCGGGCCCCAGTTGTTGACGATGGAGGTCAGCACTGCTTTTGGTCCGAAGTGAGCCATGTCCGAGGCATAACCGACGGCATACACGCCACGACGCTCGGCGGTCTGGATCGGCGCAGGACTATCAGTGTGCTGGAATACCACGTCCACGCCCTGATCGATCAACGCGTTGGCCGCATCGGCTTCTTTGCCCGGATCGAACCAGGAGTTGACCCACACCACCTTGATCTCGGTGCCCGGGTTGTATTTGTTCAGCGCCAGCTGGATGGCGTCGATGTCGCGCAGTACTTCAGGAATCGGGAACGAGGCGACATAACCGATCTTCTTGGTCTTGGTCATCTTCGCGGCGATGTAACCGCTCACGTAGCGACCTTCATAGGTGCGGGCCAGGTAAGTGCCCATGTTCTTGTCCTGCTTGTAGCCGGTCGCGTGCTCGAACTTCACCTTGGGGAACTGCTTGGCGACTTTCAGGGTGGGGTTCATGTAACCGAACGAGGTACTGAAGATCAGGTCGTAACCGCCCTTGGCCATGTTGCGGATGACCCGCTCGGCGTCTGCACCTTCCGGCACGTTTTCCACGTAGCTGCTGGTGACCTTGTCACCCAGCGCCTTGACCATCGCCTGGCGCCCCTGCTCGTGCTGATAGGTCCAGCCGTGGTCGCCGATAGGGCCGATGTAGACGAAGCCGACTTTCAGCGGATCGGCTGCCGAGGCGAGCAGGCTGGAGCCGATGCCGACAACGGCGGCGACGGCGCACAGCAGTTTTTTCAGGGGACGACGTGGGTTGGTCAGGTGCATCGGGTCTAGCTCCTTGCGGTCTTGTTGGAATGCCTACCCGAGCAATGCAATTAACTGACCAACAGGACAACTTACGATGCTGGCTTGCTTCCCTGCGCAGCGCGCCTATTGTTGTACATAGGTTTCGATGAGCCTGGAATATGTGACTTTCAGGTTTCTGCCCGCAGGGCGTGGGAGCGACCGGGGCCTTCCGCCAGAATCTAAAACAGACTTGTGTGTAACGCGTAGTGCAGCGCGAAGGTGCAGGCGCTGTGGGCTGCGCCGCTAACTGGTGCAGCGCGTGCTGCGCTCGACGATGCACATCGGTGTGCCTGCCACGGGTTCGCGCATGATCTGCACTTGCACATCGAACACCTGGCAGACCAGCTCGGCCGTCAGCACATCGCCCGGTGCGCCGCAGGTCACCAGACGCCCGGCCTGCATGACCGCCAGATGGTCTGCGTAGCGGCAGGCCTGATTGATGTCATGCAGCACGGTAATCACCGTCTTGCCTTCGGCGCTGAGTTCACGCATTAGGTCCAGCAGTTCGACCTGATGGCTGATGTCCAGATAGGTGGTCGGCTCGTCGAGCAGGACGATGGCCGCGTCCTGCGCAAGGATCATCGCCAGCCAGGCGCGTTGTCGTTGCCCGCCGGACAGATCGGACAGCGGGCGCTCGGCCAGTGTGTCCAGCTCCATGCGCTGCAAGGCTTGATCGACACTGTGCTGATCGGCGCCACTCAGACGTCCCCACAGGCTGTTGTGCGGACTGCGGCCGTACGCCACCAGCTGGCGTACGCTGACGCCTTCCGGAATCGGCAGTACTTGCGGCAGAAAAGCCACCTTGCGCGCCAGCTCGTTGGCCGACAGCTTGCCGTAGGCGGTGCCATCCAGGCTGAGACTGCCCGCTTGCGGGGTGAGAATTCGGGCGAAGGCCTTGAGCAGAGTGGATTTGCCGCAACCATTGGGGCCGATCAGCGCAGTGACCTGCGCAGGCGGCGGGCTGAACGACAGGTCTTGCACGATGCGCGTCGCGCCGTAGCCGATGTCGAGTTGCTGCGCCTTCAGAATAGTCATGGGATCAACCTTTGAATCGGGCCAGCAGCCAGAGGAAATACGGAGCGCCGATCACCGCCGTGAGAATCCCGGCCGGAACTTCGCTGGGGGCGATCAGCGTGCGGCCTAGCGTATCGGCCAGCACCAGCAATAACGCACCCAGCACCATCGAGGCGGGCAGCAGGTACTGATGATGACCGCCGACCAGACGGCGGGCCATGTGTGGTGCGACCAGGCCGACGAAGCTCACCGGGCCGATAATGCCCACCCCCAGGCTGGTCAACAGCACGGCACTGCCCATCGCCAGCCAGCGCGTACGCGTGAGGCCGGTGCCCAGGCTCTGCGCGGCCTCATCGCCAAGGCCGATCAGGTTCAGCGGTTTGGCCAGCAGCAGGCTGAGCGGGATCAGCAGCAGAAGCGGCAAAGCCAGCAAAACGTGGTGCCAGTTGCGGCTCCACAAACTGCCGGTCAGCGCCAGCAGGGCGGTGTTGATATCCAGCGGGTTGGACAGGATCAGGAACTCGGTGATGCTCGACAACGTCACTGCAATCGCGACCCCGGACAACGCGAAACGCACGCCGGAAAACTGCACGCCGGTGTTGTACAACGCCAGCAGCAGCGCTCCCGCCGCACCGCCCAGACACGCCACAAACGGCAGCGCCGACACCGGTAACTGCGGCAGGCCGATAATCGCGATGGTCAGCGCCAGCCCGGCGCCCTGAGTGACGCCGAGGATTTCCGGCGAGGCCAGCGGGTTGCGAATCACGCCTTGCACGATGGCGCCAGCCAGGCCGAACGCGCAGCCGGTCATGATCGCGATCAGGCCGCGTGGCAGGCGGTGATTCCAGACTTCGAAGTCCTTGCTGTCGTGGGCGATCAGGTGATCGAGTACGGCACCGGGTGTCAGCCACACGGTGCCAGCGCTGAGGCCCAGCAGCAGGGCGAGTGCCAGCAACGCCACCAACAGCAACAGCCTTGCGCGCGGGTGGTTCATAGCGCACGCCTCGCCAGAAACAGAAAGAACGGCGCGCCGATCAATGCCGTCACCACCCCGGCCGGTGTTTCCACCGGGAAGGCCACGGCGCGGCTGATCAGGTCCGAGGCCAGCACGATGGCCGCGCCCAGGCCGGCGCTGATCGGAATCAGCCAGCGGTAGTCATTGCCCAGCCATTGGCGAGCGATGTTCGGCGCGATCAGGCCGACAAAGCCGATCGGCCCGACTGCGCAGACACTGGCACCGACCAGCAGCAGGCTGACCACGAATACCAGCAGGCGCAACGCGCCGATACGCACGCCCAGCGAACGCGCGGCGTCTTCGCCGAGGTTGATCAGGTTAAGGCGTGGCGCACAGGCCACCGCCAGCACCACGCCTATCAGCGTGCACGGCCAGAGCAATTGCAATTGTGCGGCACCGACATTGGCCAGCGACCCAGCCAGCCAGTTGAGGACACTTTGCGCCTGCGCCTCGACGAGAATTACCGTGAGGCGGGTCAATGCGGCGCACAGGGCGGCTACCGCGACACCTGCCAGCACCAGTCGGCCTTGAGCCGTGGCGGGTGACCAGGCACCGCCAAGACTGAATACGGTGATCCACGCCAGCGCACCGCCAAGGCAGGTCATCAGCAGTGCGCCACCGGGGAAGGGCAGGGCGACCAGACCGGTGGAAAACAGCGCGAGCCCCAATGCGGCGCCTGCGGTAACGCCAAACAATGAAGGAGACGCCAGACGGTTGCGGGTGATGCCCTGCATCAACGCGCCGGCCACGCCCAGGCAGGCACCGACCAATGCCGCGCACAAGGCACGTGGCACGCGCAGTTGCGCGACGATGTAAGCGATATTGCCGCCCTCGCGGCCCTGTGTGATCAGTCCGTTCCAGGCATCCACCTGGCGAATGCTGAACGACGACAGGGCAAACAGCGACACCCAGAACAATCCCAGGCAGGCCGCGATGATCACGCCCGCCATCAGCCAGCGGCGCATTTACGGGTTCAGCACGGCCTTGCCGCCCTTGAGCACGGCAAGCGCATCGTCGGCGATCTGCTCGGAGGCCATGATCCCGCGATTGCGCGCCCAGCTGTCGCCATCCACTTCGGCCACCTGCTTGTTACGCACCGCGCCCAGCACCTGCCACAGCGGCTGCTTGCTCCAGCTGTCGACGATGCTCGGACGGCGGTAATGACCGACCAGCAACCAGCCCGGGTCCAGGGCCAGCAGTTGCTCCAGGCTGACGAATTCGGTTGGCGCGGCGTTTTTGCGTACTTCCGGGACCTTCAGACCAATCGCCTGCAACACGCTGCCGGCGTAAGAGTGTGGGCCATGCACAGAGAAGCTGTCTTCGCGGGCGACGCCGAACAGCACGTTGCTGTTGGCCGGAATCTGCTCGGCGACGGTCTTCAGGTGCTGGCGGTTTTCCGCGATGCGCGCCTGCATCTGTGGCCCTTTGCCCAGCGCGACGCCGATCAGCTCGGCAGACTTCAGGCTGCCCTGATAATCCTCACCGCGTGACGGCAGCATCAGCGTCGGCGCCAGGCTGGCCAGGTCGTTGTACAGCGCCTGATGGCGACCGAGGTCAGCGATGATCAGGTCCGGCTTGAGCCGCGCGATCACTTCTATATTGGGTTGCGAACGCAGACCTACAGACTGCCATTCGCCGACGGCCTTGCGCACCTTGGGCAGCACGCGGTTGGCATCGCCATCGTCCGCCGCGCCAACGGGTGTCACGCCGACCGAGGCCAGCCCGTCGAGAAACGAAAACTCCAGCACCACCACGCGCTTGGGGGTATCAGGCAGGTGGACTTTGTGTTGGCCGTCATCGATGTCGATAGGCGCGGCCTGGGCGACGCTCGCGATCAGGGTCAGCAGGCCGCAAGCCAGCAGATGCGGAAGTCGAAAAGCACGCATGGCAAAGGTCCTTTCTAACAAAGCGGAATCATGAAAAACAGGCGCGCCCTGAAGGCCGCGAAGAAAACGGCGGGCACTATGGTTGAAAACGGCGGGCACTATTTCACATCGCGGCGACGGGATCAAAAGTCATTTACGCGTGAGTGCCGTTCTCATTCGGGCTATTTTATGAAACCTTTTGTCACACACGCTACTCTGACAGCCTTCACTGTTGGCCACCTTCACGTACATCCGCGGCGATGTCGCAAGGTTTGGGGAATAAAAATGGGCGCATTGCTCAAGCAAGAAAAGTTTCTGTTGCTGGCAATCATTGCCATGTTCGTCGCTTATCCACTGGAGCATGTGCTGGTAGGCAATGGTCAGGTCGTTGCGCTGGTGTCGGGGCTGGCGCTGGTCGCTTTCATCATCTGCGCCTCGATGCGCGTTGCGCATCACGCCGAGATGCTCGCGGAAAAGGTCGGAGATCCTTACGGCACGATGATCCTCACGCTCTCGGCGGTAACGGTCGAAGTGGTGATCCTGGCGATCATGATGAGCAACGAGCCGTCGCCGACGCTGGTGCGCGATACGATTTATTCGGCGGTGATGCTCGACATCAACGGCATCCTCGGTCTTGCGGCGCTGATGGGCGGTATCAAGCACGGCGAGCAGTCGTACAACGACGATTCGGCGCGCACCTACAGCGTGATGATCCTCACCGCGATGGGTGTGTCGATGGTCGTACCCGAGTTCATTCCCAAGGGTGACTGGAAGATCTATTCGGCGTTTACCATTGGCGCGATGATCCTCCTCTACACCCTGTTCCTGCGCATGCAGGTCGGGCCGCACAGTTACTTTTTCAGCTACAGCTACCCGGAAAAGAAGAAGCGTCAGAGCCAGGGCTCCAATCCGGCTGAAGAGCATGCGGAACCGGTCAATCTGACCCGCTCAATTGCCACGCTGGTTGTCGGCGTGGTGGTGATCGGTGCGCTGGCTGAAGTGATGTCGAAGACGGTTGACCTGGGCCTGGAAGGCACCGGTGCACCGCCGGTGATGACCGCTATCCTGGTAGCCGCCATCTCCGCCGCGCCGGAGATCCTCACAGCCCTGCGTGCTGCGCTGGCCAACCGCATGCAGTCGGTGGTCAACATCGCCCTAGGTGCATCGCTGTCGACCGTGATCCTGACCGTTCCGGTGATGGAAGCCATGGCGCTATACAGCGGCCAGCCTTTCCAGATGGCCATGACCCCGGTGCAGACCGTGATGATCTTCATCACCCTGCTGGTGTCCGCCATCAACCTCAACGACGGCGAAACCAACGCCATCGAAGGCATGACCCACTTCGTGCTGTTCGCGACGTTCATCATGCTGTCGTGTCTGGGGCTGTAGCGCTTATTGCCTATCGCTCATACGCTCTGCGTCGCAAGAGGACGCAGAGCGTCCTGAACGGCATGCTGACGCGGAGCGTCGCACGATAGTCGAGAGTATCGCTCCGCATGCTCAACCCTGAATCAATTCCCGCGCGGCCTGGCGGTGATCGGCAATCAGTTGCTTGATGTCCAGGCCTTCGACCTGGCCGTCGATCACTCGCCATTGCCCTGCAATCATCACCCGGTCGGCACGGTCAGCGCCGCACAGCAGCAGCGCTGACAGCGGATCATGGCTGCCGGAAAAGCGCAGTTCGTCCAGCTTGAACAACGCCAGATCAGCCTGTTTGCCCACCGCCAGTTCGCCGAGATCAGTGCGTCCCAGCAACTGCGCCGAGCCCTTGGTGGCCCAGCCCAGCACCAGATGCGGGGTGATTTTTTCGGCGCCGTAGCGCAGGCGTTGCAGGTAAAGCGCCTGGCGGGTTTCGAGGATCATGTTCGATGCGTCGTTGGACGCCGAGCCATCGACCCCAAGCCCCACCGGCGCGCCAGCAGCGAGCAGATCCAGGGTTGGGCAGATGCCGGAGGCCAGGCGCATGTTCGAGCTCGGGCAGTGGCAGACACCGGTACCTGCTGCGCCAAGACGGGCGATTTCGTCGGGGTTGAAGTGGATGCCATGGGCCAGCCAGGTACGCGGACCCAGCCAGCCGACGCTGTCCAGATAATCCACGGTACGCAGGCCGAAGCGTTGCAGGCAGAAGTCTTCTTCGTCGAGGGTTTCAGCCAGGTGGGTGTGCAGGCGCACGTCGAGTTTTTCGGCCATGGCCGCGCTCTCGGCCATGATCTGCGGCGTGACCGAAAACGGTGAGCAGGGCGCCAGGGCGATCTGGATCTGTGCGCCGTCGCCACGCTGATGGTAGGTCTCGATCAAGCGCTGGCTGTCGGCCAGAATCACCTCGCCCTGCTGCACGGTTTGCTGCGGCGGCAAGCCTCCATCCGCTTCGCCCAGGCTCATCGAACCGCGCGTCAGCATCGCGCGCATGCCCAGCTCCCGGACGCTCTGCACCTGAACATCGATAGCCTGTTCCAGCCTGTCGGGAAACAGATAGTGATGGTCGGCAGCGGTCGTGCACCCGGACAGCAACAACTCGGCCAGCGCCACCTTGCTGGCGACCGCGAGCTTCTCCGGCGTCAGGCGCGCCCATACCGGGTACAGGGTTTTCAGCCACGGGAACAACGGCTGATTGACCACCGGTGCCCAGGCCCGCGTGAGGGTTTGATAGAAGTGATGGTGCGTGTTGATCAACCCCGGCAGCAATACATGCTCACGGGCATCGAACGTTTGATTGCAGGGCTTTGACGGGAGCTGCCCGGCGGCCAGCACTTCAGTGATGACGCCGCCTTCGATCACCAGACCGCCACGGGCGTCCAGGTCATTGGCAGTGAACACGGCAAGGGGATTTTTCAACCAGATACGGATCGCAGGCATGGGCCGGCTCCTCTGAAAGACAGGTTCAGGTTAGCCAGCTCAGTGATGCCCTGTCTGCTGATCCAGGGTTGCCGGGGTCAGGTACGCCCCGGCGAAGGACGGCGATTCTAGTCGAGCGGCCGGTTACCAGGCAATCGTCTTGCCCTGGTAATCGATGAAGTGATGGCCGCCTTTGCCAGCGTAGGCATTGAGCTGTTCGACAAGCCCGGTGGTGCTGGTCATGACGTCGATGGCAGCATTTTCGCCGCCCATGTCGGTCTTGACCCAGCCCGGATGCATCGACAGCACGGTGGGACGGTTTTCGCCCAGCTCGGTGACAAAGGTATTGGTCATCGAATTGAGCGCGGCCTTGCTGGCCTTGTACAGTGCAAGGTTGGCGCCATCCGGGCAAGTGACGCTGCCCAGCCACGAACTCATGAACGCCAGGACGCCCGTGCCGGGACGAAGTTGATCGACGAAGCGCTCGGCCAGACGAATCGGTGCCACCGCGTTGGTCAGGAACAACTGCCCCAGCTCGGCAGCGGTCGACTTCGCAGCGCTCTGGTGTTCCGCACCGGTGATGCCGGCATTGACGAACAGCACGTCGAACACCTCGCCGCGCAGCTTCTGAACCAGCACTTCAAGCGAGGCGGTTTCGTCCAGATCCACCGCTTCGATGCGCACACCCTCGACTGCTTTCAGGTTTTCGGCATTTTGCGGATCACGTACGGTGGCGGTGACGTGCCAGCCCTGTTCGGTCAAGCGCTGCACCAGCCCTAGCCCCAGGCCACGCGAAGCACCGATGATCAGAGCGGTTTTCTTGGTAGTGGTCATGAATGATTCCTTGGCAGATTGAGAGACAGACTCCATGGCAGTGCCAGCAAGGCCTCTCGAAAGTTTCGACCTTGCAGCGTACTCCTGCCCATGACCTGTTGGAATCTTCGCGAGCCGAAAACGTTCAAGGTAGATGCCTGACGCGGAGCATTGGCACGATAGTCGGGATTATCGTTCCGCACGCTCCGGCGTGGGAATGCACTGCGTGACGCTCTGCGTCACAGATCTACGCCGCGCCGCGCATTCAGGATCGGACGCAGAGCGTCGCACGATAATCCATCAGGTATGTGTAAGCCCATCAATGCCCCGCCCGCCATGGCTGGCCCAGCGATACCGGCGCATACAGCCGGGTGCGCAGGGCGTCGCGGGAGAGCAGAACGAGGACGATGATGGTGGCCACATATGGCAGCATCGCCAGCAGGTTGGACGGGATCGCCAGGCCGATGCCCTGCGCGACCAGGTGCAGAATGCTGGCCAGACCGAATAGGTAGGCACCCAGCAGCAGGCGCCACACGCGCCAGCTGGCGAACACCACCAGTGCCAGGGCAATCCAGCCGCGTCCGGCGCTCATGTTTTCTGCCCACATCGGCGTGTAGGCCAGTGACAAATAAGCCCCGGCCAGCCCAGCCATTGCGCCGCCGAACAGCACCGCCAGGGTGCGCACGCGCAACACCGGCAAGCCCATGGCGCTGGCGGCATCTGGGTTTTCACCGACGGCCTGGATGATCAGCCCGACGCGGCTTTTCAGCAGCGCCCAGGCGACCAGCGCGAACAAGGCAAAGGACAGGTAGACCAGCAAGTCCTGGGCAAACAGCATGCGGCCGATCAGCGGAATGTCGCTGAGCAGCGGGATGGCGACCGGTTCGAAACCGCTCAACGGTTTGCCGACCCAGGCGGCCCCGACGAAGCTGGAAAGGCCGACGCCGAAGATGGTCAGCGCCAGCCCGGTCGCGACCTGATTGGCGTTGAACACCAGCGCCACCAGGGCAAACAATGCCGACAGCAGCATGCCTGCAAGCATCGCCAGCAGCACGCCCAGCCACAGGTTGCCGGTGTTCAGGGCGACGATGAAACCGATCACTGCGCCAAACAGCATCATGCCTTCCTGACCGAGGTTGATGACGCCGCTTTTTTCACAAATCAGCTCGCCCAGCGCTACCAGCAGCAAGGGTGTTCCGCAACGGACCATGGCGTAGAAAATGTTGCTCAGCAGGTCGATATCCATCATGCGGCTCCTGTGACAGGTGTCATCTGGCGCTTGGCCCAGTGCAGTTTCAGACGTGGGCGGTAGAGAATCAGCACATCACAGGCCAGCAGGAAAAACAGCATCATCCCCTGAAACAACTGCGTGATTGCCAACGGCAGGTTCAAGGTCATTTGCGCGCTTTCCCCGCCCAGATACAGGAGGGCGATCAACAGGCTGGAGAACAGAATGCCGATGGGGTTGAGGCGGCCGAGAAAGGCCACGGTGATCGCGGCATAGCCATAACCGGGCGAGACCTGCGGCACCAGCTGGCCGATCGGCCCGGTCACTTCCGATACGCCCGCCAGCCCGGCCAGCGCGCCACTGATCAACAGCGCCAGCCAGACCAGGCGTTTTTCGCGGAAGCCGACAAACCCGGCAGCACGCTTGTCCAGGCCCAGCACCTTGATCTGAAAGCCGACGAAACTGCGTTGCAGCAACACCCAGACCGCGACCAGCGCCAACAGGGCGAAATACACGCCGATGTGCGCGCGGCCATCCTCCATCAGCAGCGGCAGACGGCTGGCGTCGCCGAAGGTCGCCGACTCCGGGAAGTTCATGCCGGCAGGGTCCTTGAGCGGCCCGTGGACGAAGTACAGCAGCAAGTTGAGGGCGATGTAGTTGAGCATGATGCTGGTGAGGATTTCATTGGCGTTGAAGTGCGTGCGCAGCCAGGCGGTCACGCCCGCCCAGGCCGCGCCGGCGAGGGTGCCGGCCAGCAGCACCATGACCAGCGCCCAACGACTCTCCATCTCGATGATGTTCACCGCCACGGCACTGCCGGCCAATGCGCCGAGCAGCAACTGGCCTTCCGCACCGATGTTCCAGATACGCGCCTGATAGGCGACCGCCAGACCCAGCGCGCAGAGCAGAATCGGCAGAGTCTTGACCATCAATTCCGACAGGCCGTACCAGTCACTGACCGGTGCGATCAGCAAGGTGTGCAGCGTCACCCAGGGGTTCAGCCCCAGGCCGATGAACAGCAGCGAGCCGCAGACCAGGGTCAGCACCGCAGCCAGCAAAGGGGAGCACCACAGCATCGCGCGCGATTGCTGGCCGCGCGGTTCCAGAGAAAGCAGCATGTTTTGCTCCGTTAACCAGGCACGTGGGCCTGGGTTTGAGAATGATCGAACTGTCCGGCCATCCAGCCGCCGATTTGCACGGTGCTGGTCTGTTCAGTGGGGATCAGCTCGGAAAGCTGACCGCCGCTCAGGGCGGCGAGTCGGTCGCTGATCTGGAACAATTCGTCCAGGTCTTCGGAGATCACCAGAATCGCGGCCCCCGCGTCGCGTAAGGCAATCAGCGCCCGATGGATCGCCGCCGCCGCGCCGACATCCACGCCCCAGGTAGGGTGCGCGGCAATCAACAGTTTCGGCTTTTGCAGGATTTCCCGACCAAGAATGAATTTCTGCAGGTTGCCGCCCGACAGACTGCGCGCCGGGGCCTGTGCATCCGGCGTCTTGACTGCAAAGCGCCGAATGATTTCGTCGGCCAGTGCGCGCACCTTGCTGCGCTGGATCAGGCCATTGCTCACCAGCCCTTGCTGGAAGGCGGTAAGCAGCGCGTTGTCGGCGAGACTGAGTTCCGGCACTGCGCCATGTCCCAGACGCTCGGCCGGGACGAATGCCAGGCCACGCTTGCGCCGCGCATCGGGGCGCAGGTTGCCGACCGGGGCATCCTCAAAACGCAGGGTCGCCGCCTGGGCGTGCGGCAAGGTCTGTTCGCCGCTGAGCAGCGCCAGCAATTCATCCTGACCATTACCGGCCACGCCTGCGATACCGACGATTTCGCCGCTGCGTACTTCCAGGCTGAGGTCTTTGAGTGAGCAGCCGAACGGGTCCGGGTTGTGCCAGGACAGCTTGTCGATGCGCAAAAAGGCTGTGCTGCCGCTGACTTTTTCATAGTGCGCGGTCAGCCCTTCGGCATCGCCGACCATCAAGCGCGCCAGTTCCAGATCGGAGCAGTCAGCGGGAATGCAGTGCCCGGAGACCTTGCCGTTGCGCAGCACGGTTGCGCTGTGACACAGCGCGCGCACCTCACCCAGCTTGTGACTGATAAACAGAATGCTGCAGCCTTCCCGGGCCAGATGCCGAAGGGTCACGAACAGCTCCTCGGCTTCCTGGGGCGTCAACACCGACGTCGGTTCGTCGAGGATCAACAGGCGAATGTCCTGCATCAGGCAGCGAATGATCTCGACTTTCTGCCGCTCGCCAATCGACAGGCTGTGCACCAGTCGTTGGGGTTCCAGCGCCATGCCGTAGCGTTGTGAGACCTCGCGGATGCGCGGCTCCAGTTGTTTGGGCGTGCCTGCTGCTGCGCCCATCGCCAGCGCGATGTTTTGCGCGACGCTGAGGGTTTCGAACAGCGAAAAATGCTGGAACACCATGCCGATGCCCAGGCTTCTGGCCTGTGCCGGATTGCGCATGGTCTGCGCCTGGCCTTGCCAGATGATCGTCCCGGCGTCGGGCTGCGTCACGCCGTAGATGATCTTCATCAGCGTGCTTTTGCCCGCACCGTTTTCACCCAGCAGGGCGTGAATCTCTCCGGGCTGAATCGTCAGGTCGACAGCGTCGTTGGCCAGGCAGCCGGGATACCGTTTGGTGATATGGCGCAGTTGCAGGCGCGCAGGTATCGCGTGGTTTGACATGAAAGGCTCTGAGGCAGAAGTGGGTCGCGTGTGGATAAAGCAAAATCCTGGCCAAGGAGTCAGGATTCGCGTCCGGTGCGCTGAATCAAGGCTGGGCACGGAGTTTTCGGCTTTGTCGCCGGCCTTCTTCCATCGCACGCACGCGTTTCAGCACCAGTTCGGGGCGTGCTGACCGGGCGCGGGCCAATGTGGCCCTTTGATTTGAACAAAAAATGTACAGCGGACGTGGAGGGCGGCGCACTGAACCAATGCGCGACCCTTGCACCTGTTATCCACAGGCTCTTCCACAGATACTGTGCGCAAGCGGGTTGAGTGAGAATAATGCGGCGGCGGTTAACATCCAAAGGCACTAAGAAGCGCTAACAGGCTGTTTTTGCGCTCTTTATGGATCCACGAACGGCAATTGCTCAAAAAACGATCATTCGCCTGAAACGCAAGCCCGGCAAGGCTCGTGGTGGAGTGTGCTCAGCTTATCCACAGCCGGATGCACAGTAGATGTGGGCAATTGTTACATGTGCCGCAGAGGCTCCGGCTATTGCTCCGGCGCTGCGTGCAGAAGGATTCTGCCGCGACTCAGATCGGCCAGTTGGCGCTGCAGGGTATCGGTGTGTTCGGGGCCGATGGCGATGGACATCTGCACACCGTTGGCCATGAAGTTTTCGTTTTCCACCAGCCCGTTCAATTCGCCGAGACGCAGCTTGACCAGCGCCAGCTCACTGAAGCTGCATTCAAGGTGGAACGAGGCACGCTGGATCAGCGGCAGACGCTCGGCCTGCTGCAGACATTTGTTGGCACCGCCACCATAGGCGCGGGCCAGGCCGCCGGTTCCCAGTTGAATGCCGCCGTACCAGCGGATCACCAGCACCACGACCTGATCGAACGCCTGCGCTTCGATGGCGGCCAGAATCGGCCTGCCTGCGGTGCCGCCCGGTTCGCCGTCATCGTTGCTGCGGTACTGGCCGCCGAGCTTCCAGGCCCAGCAATTGTGGGTGGCGTTGAGGTCACTGTGCTGCTCGATGAACGCCTGTGCGTCGGCCGGGCTGGCGATGGGGGCGGCGAGGGTGATGAAGCGGCTCTTGCGGATTTCTTCACGAAACTCGCAAGGGCCGACCAGGGTAAAAGGCATGCGTGTGTCCAGCTGACGTCAAGGCGACGATTCTACAAGGCTGGCGGCGTGAGCCCACAACCTTTGAGGATGATCCGAATGAGATTGTTGCTGGCCTGATCCATGTCCTGGCGCGTCAGTCGGGAGCGACCGGTGACGCGACAGATCTGCGAGGCGAAGTCAGCATAGTGCTGGGTGCTGCCCCATAGCAGGAAGATCAGGTGCACCGGGTCGACGGGGTCCATCTTGCCGGCGTCGATCCAGGCTTGAAAGACCGCGGCCCGGCCCTGAAACCACAGGCGGTAATCCTGACTGAAATACTCACTCATGCATTCGCCGCCGCTGATGATCTCCATGGCGAAGATCCGCGAGGCCTGTGGCTGGCGGCGCGAGAACTCCATCTTGGCGCGAATGTAGCGGGCCAGCGCCTCTGCGGGATCGTCTTCGACGCTGAGGTGGTTGAAGGTGCTGTCCCACAAATCGATGATGTTGCTCAGCACCGCGACATACAGGCCGAGTTTATTGGTGAAGTAGTAATGCAGATTGGCCTTTGGCAGCCCGGCCTTGATCGCGATGGTGTTCATGCTGGTGCCCTTGAAACCGTGGCGGGCGAATTCATCTTCGGCTGCCTGGATGATCGCTTCTTCGTTCTTCTGACGAATACGGCTTGCAGGCTTGGTGACGTGAGCGCTGTGTGCGGGGACTTCAAGGGTCATGGGCAATTCCGGACAGGTCGTAGGGCGCGACGGATGAACAGATAGCGCACCGGCGAGCATCTCGCAAGCGTCGGTGCGGGCGCGGCATGCAAAGTTATCGTGGTTGCTCCACAGGTTCGGGTTCCGTTACGGCGTCGGTCGTAGCGGCGGTGACTTTGCCTTCCGGAATCAGCAGGCACATGACAATGGCCGTGATGCCGCCGCTGGTGATCGCCGAATCGAACAGGTTCTGCACCAGTTTCGGCAATTGGTGCAGCAGCGCAGGCTGCGCCGCAATGCCCAGACCGACACCCAAGGACGTCGCAATGATCAGCATGCTGCGTCGGTCCAGCGGCGACTGGGCCAGAATGCGCACCCCGGCGGCGGCGACGCTGCCGAACATGACCAGCGTTGCGCCGCCGAGCACCGGCTTGGGGATCTGCTGGACGATGGCGCCGATGTGCGGAAACAGCCCGAGTACGAACAGCACCGCGCTGATGTACAGCCCGACGTAGCGACTGGCAACGCCGGTCAACTGGATCACGCCGTTGTTTTGCGCAAAGGTGGTATTGGGAAATGCGCTGAAGGTCGCGGCGATCATGCAGCTCACGCCATCGCCGAGCACGCCGCCCTTGAGGCGTGCCAGGTAGCTCGGGCCGCTGATGGGCTGGCGCGCGAGCATGCAATTGGCGGTCAGGTCGCCGACTGTTTCGATGCTGCTGATCAGATAAATCAGCGCGACTGGCAGGAAAGCGCTCCAGTCGAAATTGAAGCCGAAGCGGAAGGGCACCGGTACGCTGATCAACGGCAGGTCGTGAAGGGCTTGCGGCACCAGCTTGCCGCTGAACCAGGCGGCCAGACTGCCGACCGCCAGGCCGATGATGATGGCTGACAAACGTACCCAGGGCGTATTCGAGCGATTGAGCACAATGATCACGGCCAGAACGAACGCGCCCAGCGCCAGGTTCACCGGGGCGCCGAAGTCCGGCGCATTGAAACCGCCGCCCAGGTCTGTCACGCCCACCTTGATCAGGCTCACACCAATCAACGTGATGACAATACCGGTCACCAGCGGCGTGATGACCCTTCGCAGCTGGCTAATGCAGCGACTCAGCGCGATCTGCACCAGCGCACCGAAAAAGCACACGCCGAAGATCATCGCCATGATGTCCTCCGGGCTGCCGCCGCGCTGTTTGACCAGAAAGCCTGCGGACAACACGGCGCCCAGGAACGCGAAGCTGGTGCCTTGCAGACAGATCATGCCCGCGCCGATGCCGAACGGGCGGCGCGCCTGGATGAACGTACCGGTGCCCGAGACCATCAAGGCCATGCTGATCAGGTACGGCATGTATGGGGTCAGGCCGAGGGTCGAGCCGATGATCAGGGGCGGGGTGATGATCCCGACGAAGCTGGCGAGAACGTGCTGGAACGCTGCCAAAATGGCCGTCCAGGGTTTGGGGCGATCGTTCAGGCCGTAGATCAGGTCATCGTTGTCGAGTGTTTCAGGCTGCATGGCAAGTTCTCGGACGGGGAAATGCCATGTGCTGGCGTGTCGTTGTCCGGGACTACTGCAAAAAACTGTCCAGTTGCTCAGGTTATTTTTATTTGAGTCCAGTTATTTCAATAAATATCAGCCTGATAGCGCTTTCAACGCGCTCTGCAGCGTCGGCGAACCGGCCAGGTGCCGGGCATAAATGTGTCATCGGGTAGCGGCAAGTGTTTCCAGAAAGCTCTCCAGCACCAAATGAGGGCGTCGGCCTTTGCGGGTAACGGTCACCAGATTGAGGTCGTAAAACTTCGAATCCGGTTTCAATGCGCGCAGCCTGCCTTCCTGCACCCAGGTGTTGGCGTAATGATCGGGCAAGTAGCCTATGTAGCGGCCGGTCAGAATCAGGAAGGCGATGCCCTCCCGGTCCGACGCGCTGGCCGTGCAGGTCAGCGCCTGATAGTGGTCCTGAACATCGTTGGGCAGGCGAAAGGTCGGAGCGATGGCTTCCTGTTGTGCGAGGCGTGCGTCATCCAGCGTCGCATTGTCGACGTAAAACAGGGGATGCCCGACCGCGCAATAGAGCAGCGAACGCTCGCTGTACAACGAATGATACTCAAGCCCCGGCAAGGCGCTGGCCTGTGGCACGACACCGACATGCAGACCGCCGTCGAGTACACCGCGCTCGACTTCGGCGGGGGCGATCATGCGGATGTTGATGTGCACGCCCGGCCCGCGCTCTTTCAGCCGGGCCAGGGCATGGGTGATGCGCATATGGGGGAGGGTGACCAGATTGTCGGTCAGGCCGATGTTCAGCTCGCCGCGCAGGTTCTGGTGCAGGCCGTTGACCTCTGTCCTGAAACTTTCCAGCGCGCTGAGCAGTTGCAACGACGACTGATAAACCTCGCGCCCTTCGTCGGTCAGTGAAAAACCGGCGCGGCCTCGCTGGCACAGGCGCAGGCCGAGGCGTTGTTCCAGATCACTCATCTGCTGGCTTATCGCTGATCGGCCAATGCCGAGCACGCTTTCAGCCGCAGAAAAGCCACCCGCCTCGACAACGCTTTTGAATAGGCGCAGCAAGCGGATATCAAAATCACTGACCTGCGACACGGGATCGGAGCGACGGATATTCATTGTTTAGTGATTACCAAACCAAAGATCGTAAAAGTCGGGTTTTATGAACTTTAGCCGCGTGGCACCTTGGCTGCAATGACCGATCGTTTAGCGCCTGCGAGGCCTGCTCCCATGAATATGTTCGAAGTGTCCGATGTGCCTGTCACCCGTCAGTTGAAGCTCGATGCTCACTGGATGCCCTACACCGCGAACCGAAATTTCCAGCGCGACCCGCGCATGGTCGTGGCCGCGCATGGCAGCTATCTGACAGACGACAAGGGACGCAAGATCTACGATGCACTCTCAGGTCTATGGACATGCGGTGCCGGGCACACGCGCAAGGAAATTCAGGAAGCCGTGTCCCGGCAACTGGGTGTGCTGGATTACTCGCCGGGCTTTCAGTTCGGGCACCCCCTGTCGTTCCAGCTGGCAGAACAGATTACCGACCTGACGCCGGGCAATCTCAACCATGTCTTCTATACCAACTCGGGTTCCGAGTGCGCGGATACGGCGGTGAAGATGGTGCGCGCCTACTGGCGGCTGAAAGGCCAGGCGACCAAGACCAAGATGATCGGCCGGGCACGCGGCTATCACGGCGTGAATGTGGCGGGCACCAGCCTGGGCGGAGTGAATGGCAACCGCAAGATGTTCGGCCAGTTGATGGACGTCGACCACTTGCCGCACACCCTGCTGGCCAGCAATGCGTATTCGAAGGGCATGCCCGAGGCGGGCGGTATCGCGCTGGCTGACGAGATGCTCAAGCTGATCGAGTTGCATGATGCGTCGAACATCGCTGCAGTGATCGTCGAACCCATGTCGGGCTCGGCCGGTGTGATCGTTCCGCCGCAAGGCTATCTCAAGCGCCTGCGGGAGATTTGTGATCAGCACAATATCCTGCTGATCTTCGATGAAGTCATCACCGGTTTCGGCCGTACGGGCTCGATGTTTGGCGCGGACAGTTTCGGTGTCACGCCTGACCTGATGTGCATTGCCAAGCAGATCACCAATGGTGCTATCCCCATGGGCGCGGTAATCGCCAGCAGCGAGATCTATCACACGTTCATGAACCAGCCGACGCCGGAGTACGCTGTCGAATTCCCTCACGGCTACACCTATTCCGCTCACCCTGTAGCGTGTGCGGCCGGGCTGGCGGCGCTTGAACTGCTGCAACGGGAGAATCTGGTGCAGCAGGCCGCAGCCGTCGCGCCGCATTTTGAACGTGCGCTGCACGGTATCAAGGGCGCGAAAAACGTGGTCGATATCCGCAATTACGGTCTGGCAGGTGCCATCCAGCTCGCCCCGCGTGACGGCGATGCCATCGTGCGGCCCTTCGAGGCGGGCATGAAACTGTGGAAAGCCGGTTTCTATGTGCGCTTTGGCGGTGACACCCTG
>NZ_CM184369.1:792500-3862500 GCF_059621105.1 Pseudomonas fragariae (ex Marin et al. 2024)
AAACCGGGCGATCTATCCATGGGCAGGTTGAAGGTTGGGTAACACTAACTGGAGGACCGAACCGACTACCGTTGAAAAGTTAGCGGATGACCTGTGGATCGGAGTGAAAGGCTAATCAAGCTCGGAGATAGCTGGTTCTCCTCGAAAGCTATTTAGGTAGCGCCTCATGTATCACTGTAGGGGGTAGAGCACTGTTTCGGCTAGGGGGTCATCCCGACTTACCAAACCGATGCAAACTCCGAATACCTACAAGTGCCGAGCATGGGAGACACACGGCGGGTGCTAACGTCCGTCGTGAAAAGGGAAACAACCCAGACCGTCAGCTAAGGTCCCAAAGTCATGGTTAAGTGGGAAACGATGTGGGAAGGCTTAGACAGCTAGGAGGTTGGCTTAGAAGCAGCCACCCTTTAAAGAAAGCGTAATAGCTCACTAGTCGAGTCGGCCTGCGCGGAAGATGTAACGGGGCTCAAACCATGCACCGAAGCTACGGGTATCATCTTAGGATGATGCGGTAGAGGAGCGTTCTGTAAGCCTGTGAAGGTGAGTTGAGAAGCTTGCTGGAGGTATCAGAAGTGCGAATGCTGACATGAGTAACGACAATGGGTGTGAAAAACACCCACGCCGAAAGACCAAGGTTTCCTGCGCAACGTTAATCGACGCAGGGTTAGTCGGTCCCTAAGGCGAGGCTGAAAAGCGTAGTCGATGGAAAACAGGTTAATATTCCTGTACTTCTGGTTATTGCGATGGAGGGACGGAGAAGGCTAGGCCAGCCTGGCGTTGGTTGTCCAGGTTTAAGGTGGTAGGCTGAGATCTTAGGTAAATCCGGGATCTTAAGGCCGAGAGCTGATGACGAGTGTTCTTTTAGAACACGAAGTGGTTGATGCCATGCTTCCAAGAAAAGCTTCTAAGCTTCAGGTAACCAGGAACCGTACCCCAAACCGACACAGGTGGTTGGGTAGAGAATACCAAGGCGCTTGAGAGAACTCGGGTGAAGGAACTAGGCAAAATGGCACCGTAACTTCGGGAGAAGGTGCGCCGGTGGAGGTGAAGCATTTACTGCGTAAGCCCCTGCCGGTCGAAGATACCAGGCCGCTGCGACTGTTTATTAAAAACACAGCACTCTGCAAACACGAAAGTGGACGTATAGGGTGTGACGCCTGCCCGGTGCCGGAAGGTTAATTGATGGGGTTAGCGCAAGCGAAGCTCTTGATCGAAGCCCCGGTAAACGGCGGCCGTAACTATAACGGTCCTAAGGTAGCGAAATTCCTTGTCGGGTAAGTTCCGACCTGCACGAATGGCGTAACGATGGCGGCGCTGTCTCCACCCGAGACTCAGTGAAATTGAAATCGCTGTGAAGATGCAGTGTATCCGCGGCTAGACGGAAAGACCCCGTGAACCTTTACTATAGCTTTGCACTGGACTTTGAATTTGCTTGTGTAGGATAGGTGGGAGGCTTTGAAGCGTGGACGCCAGTCTGCGTGGAGCCAACCTTGAAATACCACCCTGGCAACTTTGAGGTTCTAACTCAGGTCCGTTATCCGGATCGAGGACAGTGTATGGTGGGTAGTTTGACTGGGGCGGTCTCCTCCTAAAGAGTAACGGAGGAGTACGAAGGTGCGCTCAGACCGGTCGGAAATCGGTCGTAGAGTATAAAGGCAAAAGCGCGCTTGACTGCGAGACAGACACGTCGAGCAGGTACGAAAGTAGGTCTTAGTGATCCGGTGGTTCTGTATGGAAGGGCCATCGCTCAACGGATAAAAGGTACTCCGGGGATAACAGGCTGATACCGCCCAAGAGTTCATATCGACGGCGGTGTTTGGCACCTCGATGTCGGCTCATCACATCCTGGGGCTGAAGCCGGTCCCAAGGGTATGGCTGTTCGCCATTTAAAGTGGTACGCGAGCTGGGTTTAGAACGTCGTGAGACAGTTCGGTCCCTATCTGCCGTGGACGTTTGAGATTTGAGAGGGGCTGCTCCTAGTACGAGAGGACCGGAGTGGACGAACCTCTGGTGTTCCGGTTGTCACGCCAGTGGCATTGCCGGGTAGCTATGTTCGGAAAAGATAACCGCTGAAAGCATCTAAGCGGGAAACTTGCCTCAAGATGAGATCTCACTGGAACTTTGAGTTCCCTGAAGGGCCGTCGAAGACTACGACGTTGATAGGTTGGGTGTGTAAGCGCTGTGAGGCGTTGAGCTAACCAATACTAATTGCCCGTGAGGCTTGACCATATAACACCCAAGCAATTTGCGTCGAATGACCAGATTGCGGTGACTGTGAAGATGACACGAACCGAAAGTTTGCGTCACGAATGACACCTGAAACAGCTTGATATCACATACCCGATTTGCTGAAGCGCGCCTCAGGGCACGACTCGGTACCCGAATTTCTTGACGACCATAGAGCATTGGAACCACCTGATCCCATCCCGAACTCAGTAGTGAAACGATGTATCGCCGATGGTAGTGTGGGGTTTCCCCATGTGAGAGTAGGTCATCGTCAAGATTGAATTCCAGAAACCCTCTTCGCTTACGCGTTGAGGGTTTTTGTTTGTCTGGGGTTCCAGAAACCTCTGTCTTCTCCTGAACTCATAACTCCACCTCTCCGGCAGTCATCCAGACCCACGTGCTTATGGCAATCCGGCGCGCTTGCCCTTATGGTTCGGCATCAGGTTCCACGCACCCGTCAAGGAAGCAAGCATGTCCGTTACAACCTCTCTGAGTGCAGGCTTCATGGTGGTTCAAGGCAACCGCCCGGATGAACTGCGCAGTCTGGTTGTGTCCTGGATGCGGCGATATCCATTGGCGCCCCTGGAAAACGAGATTGCTCTGGTGCAGAGCAACGGCATTGCACAGTGGCTGAAGTTGGCCTTGGCCGAAGATGCTCAGGATGAAGATAACGGTGGCTGTGGTATCGCTGCCGCCATAGACGTCCAGTTGCCCGGCAGTTTCATGTGGACGCTGTATCGCATGGTGCTGGGTGCGGATGAGATCCCCCAGACGTCCTTGCTCGACAAGACCCCTTTGACCTGGCGCTTGATGCGCTTGTTGCCGTCGCTGATGAATCAGCCGCACTTCGAGCCGCTGCAGCGCTTCCTGACCGACGACACTGATCTGCGCAAGCGCTATCAATTGTCCGAACGCCTGTCCGATCTGTTCGACCAATATCAGGTTTACCGGGCTGACTGGCTGCAAGACTGGGCCGCTGGCCGCCATCAATTGCGCGACGTACGAGGTCAGTCCAGGCCATTGTCAGCCGCCAATTGCTGGCAAGCCGAACTGTGGCGCGCGCTGCTGGATGATGTCGGGGCTGAAGGGATGTCGCAGAGCCGTGCAGGCGTGCATCAGCGCTTCATCGAGCGCATCGGCAACATGACCGAAGCGCCACCGGGCTTGCCGGCACGGGTCATCGTTTTCGGCATTTCGTCACTGCCGGCACAAGCGCTCGAGGCGTTGGCAGGGCTGGCCAGATTCAGTCAGGTTCTGCTCTGTGTGCACAATCCGTGTCGTCACCACTGGACCGATATCGTCGCCGACAAGGACCTGTTGCGTCACCAGTACAAGCGTCAGGCGCGCAAGAGCGGCATGCCGATGGTCCTCGACCCGCAAGCGCTGCATCAGCATGCTCACCCCTTGCTCGCGGCTTGGGGCAAGCAGGGACGTGATTACATCAACCTGCTGGACAGCCATGACGACCCACGCAGCTACCGTTCCTCGTTCAAGGACGAGCGCATTGATCTGTTCAGTGACGCGGAGCCCACCACACTGCTGAACCAGTTGCAGGACGATATCCTCGAGCTGCGTCCGCTGGATGAAACCCGTGAGCTGTGGCCGGCAGTCAATCCTTCTGAGGACCGTTCGATCCGCTTCCATGTGGCTCACAGCGCGCAGCGCGAAGTAGAGGTGCTGCATGACCAGCTACTGGCGAGATTCAGCAAAGACCCTGGCCTGCGCCCGCGTGACGTGATTGTCATGGTCCCGGATATCGACAGCTATGCCCCGCACATACGAGCAGTATTCGGGCAGATCGAGCGCGAAGATCGTCGCTTCATCCCCTTTACGCTGGCTGACCAGGGCCAGCGCGGCCGCGAGCCGTTGCTGATTGCTGTCGAGCACCTGCTCAAACTCCCGGACAGCCGTTTCCCGGTCAGCGAGATTCTCGACCTGCTGGACGTTCCAGCCTTGCGCGCACGCTTCAGGATTCAGGAGCGTGACCTGCCAACACTGCATCGCTGGATAGAGGGCGCGGGCATTCGTTGGGGGCTGAATGCTCAACAGCGTGCCGGTCTGGGTCTGCCGGATGCTCTTGAGCAGAACAGCTGGCATTTCGGCCTGCGTCGCATGTTGCTGGGGTACGCGGTGGGTGCCGGCGCGGCTTACGACGGCATCGAACCCTACGATGAGATCGGCGGGCTTGATGCGGCGTTGATCGGTCCGCTGGTCGCGTTGATTGACGCCCTTCAGGTTGCCCACACAGAGTTGTCGACACCCACCACTCCGGAAGCGTGGGGTGCCCGCCTGCAATCGCTGCTGCAGTTGTTCTTTCTCGCCGACAGCGAGCATGACGACTACCTGCTTGCCCAGCTGGAAACACTGCGCGAGAACTGGCTGGAAACCTGTGCAACGGTAAGACTGACCGATGAGCTGCCGCTGACCGTTGTGCGTGAGGCCTGGCTGGCCGGGCTCGATCAAGGGCGCCTGTCCCAGCGTTTTCTGGCGGGCTCGGTCAACTTCTGCACGCTGATGCCCATGCGCGCCATCCCGTTCAAAGTGGTCTGCCTGTTAGGCATGAACGACGGCGATTACCCGCGTGCGCAACCGCCGCTGGATTTCGATCTGATGGGCAGCGATTACCGACCCGGCGACCGCTCCCGGCGTGAAGACGATCGCTATCTGTTGCTGGAAGCCTTGCTCTCGGCCAGAGACCAGCTGTACGTCAGTTGGGTTGGCCATAGCATTCGTGACAACAGCGAGCGTCCAGCTTCGGTGCTCATCGGTCAGCTGCGCGATCACCTCGCCAGTGGCTGGAAGCTGGCCGGCGAGACCGATCCGGACGGTAAACACGATGATCAGCGCTTGCTGAAAGCCCTGACTGTGAATCACCCGTTGCAACCCTTCAGCGCCAATTACTTCCACGTCGGCACAGGTTATTTCAGCTTCGCCCGCGAGTGGCGCCTGCTGCATGAAACCGACCTTCAGGTGCCCGTGCCTCAAGCGCTGCCGGCTCATGAACAGGAAGAACCGCTGTCCATTGCGCAGTTACAGGATTTCCTGAGAAACCCGGTAAAGCACTTTTTCAGTCAGCGCCTGAAGATCTATTTCGAGGTGGCTGAAGCGCCGCTCGCCGATGAGGAACCGTTCGTGCTCGATGCCCTTGAGCGTTACGGCCTCAGTGAAAGCCTGCTCAGCGCAGCGATGGTTTCCCCTGACGGTATGGATGCCGCCCTGAAAACCCAGGCGCTGAAACTGCAAGCCAGTGGACTGCTGCCGCTCGCGGGCTTCGGCACCTTGATGCAGAGCGAGCTGATCGAGCCGCTGCCTGACGTACTCAGGCGCTACCACGATCTGTTGACCCTCTGGCCCGAGACCCTGAGCAGCGCTTTACCGATCGGCTTCAGCCATGCGGGTGTGAGCATCGACGGCTGGCTGGGCGGGCTGCACCGTAACGCCCGCGGCGAGCTATTGCTGGTCACCGCCATTCCCAACAGCATCGGCTCGAAAAAGACCCGCAAGTGGCACCGGCTGATTCGGCCGTGGGTCAATCACCTGGTGGCGTGCGCCTGCGACCTGCCGTTGAGCACGGCACTGGTCGCCAGTGATGAAACCCTGATGCTGGAGCCGCTGGACAAGGCGAGTGCCGTCACCACGCTCAATCACTTGCTGACGGCCTGGCTGCACGGCATGCAGGAACCCCTTCCGGTCGCGGTCAAAACCGCCTTCGCCTGGTTGGGCCAGCCTGCCGACAAAGCCGAAGCGGCTGCCCGCAAAGCCTACGAAGGTGACGGACAGACCAGCGATGGCGAGCGTCGCGAAAGCACGGCACTGGCTCGGCAGTTCCCGGACTTTGACGCACTGATCGACAGTGAAGAATTTGCAGGCTGGTGCGAGACGCTCTACAAACCGATTTACGACGCGCCCTGGCAATCGTTGTCCGGCGGGGAGGGCGGCGCATGAGTGAGCAATCCCTTTCTCTCGCGCTGCGCTTCCCACTGCGCGGCAGCCAGTTGATCGAGGCCAGCGCCGGGACCGGCAAGACCTTCACCATCTCCGCCTTGTACTTGCGTCTGGTGCTCGGCCACGGTACCGAGCAGTGTGGCTTTGGTCGTGAACTGCTGCCGCCGCAGATCCTTGTGGTGACCTTTACCGACGCCGCGACCAAGGAACTGCGTGACAGAATTCGTACCCGGCTGGCGGAGGCTGCACGCTTCTTTCGTGACGAGATCCCTTCCCCCGATGGCCTGATTGCCGAGCTGCGTGAACAGTTTGAAGCGTCGCTATGGCCTGCCTGTGCCAGCCGTCTGGACATCGCCGCGCAGTGGATGGACGAGGCCGCGGTCTCGACCATCCACAGTTGGTGCCAGCGCATGTTGCGCGAGCACGCATTCGACAGCGGCAGTCTGTTCACCCAGACGCTGGAAACCGACCACAGCGATTTGCTCGGCGAAGTCCTGCGCGATTACTGGCGGCGCTTCTGCTACCCCATGAGCGGCGACGCGTTGACCTGGGTGCGGGAAAACCTCAGCGGCCCCGCGGCGTTGCTGCCGCGTGTGCGAGGTCTGTTCGGACGCGATCGCAGCCCACTCACCCAGGAACCGGCCGAACTGATCGCGGCGTCATTGCAAGAGCGCCGGGCAGCGCTTGCCGCGCTGAAAGCGCCGTGGGCCGTTTGGTCCGACGAGTTGTATGCGCTGTGTCAGGACGCGGTCGCTCGCAAGGCAGTCGATGGCCGCAAAATGCAGGAGCGCTATTTCAAGCCCTGGTTCGAAAAGCTCGCCGCCTGGGCCGCTGACGACACACAGGAAGCGCTGGATCTGGGCACCGGTTTCACTCGTCTGACCCCCGACGGCATTGCCGAAGCCTGGAAGGGCGATCCACCTGCGCACCCGGCCTTCGAGGCCATGGCACAGCTGAAGGCGGCGCTCGATGGCTTGCCCAAACCGGACGCTGCCGTGTTGCAGCATGCGGCGCAGTGGGTCAGTGTCCGCTTTGAAGAAGAGAAGCGTCGCCGCGCCGAGATGGGCTTTGATGACATGCTGCTCAGGCTCGACGCGGCCCTGCATGCCGCTGGCGGCGAGCGTCTGGCCACCCTGATTCGCGAGCAGTTTCCGGTGGCGTTGATCGACGAATTCCAGGACACCGACCCGGTCCAGTACCGGATCTTCGACAGCATCTATCGTCTCGAGGCCAACGATGAGCAGACCGGGCTGTTCCTGATCGGTGACCCGAAACAGGCGATCTATGCCTTTCGCGGCGCCGATATCTACACCTACCTGCGTGCCCGGCAGGCTACCGATGGCCGTTGGCATACGCTGGACACCAACTACCGCTCCAGTCATGCGATGGTCGAGTCGGTCAACCACGTCTTCACGCGGGCAGAGCAACGTGAGCAAGGTCGCGGTGCGTTCCTGTTTCGTGATGAGCACGGCAATCAGGTGCCGTTCTCCGATGCGCTGGCCCAAGGCCGCAAAGAGACGCTGCACGTCGACGGTGCACCCCTGACGGCGCTGACGGTCTGGCACCTGCAAAGTGACCAGCCGGTGTCCGGCGTGGTTTATCGTCAGCAGTTGGCAGCCAGTTGCGCGAGCGAGATCGTGCGTCTGCTCAATGCCGGTCAGCAGGGTAGTGCCGGTTTCGTCACGCCCGACAGCACACTGCGCGGGCTGCGTCCGGCCGACATTGCGATTCTGGTCCGCGACGGCAAGGAAGCGCAGGCGGTGCGTCAGCAACTGAACGCGCGGGGTGTGCGCAGCGTGTACCTGTCCGACAAGGATTCCGTGTTTGCCGCTCAGGAAGCCCACGATCTGCTGTCCTGGCTCAAGGCCTGTGCCGAGCCGGACTCCGAGCGCACGCTGCGTGCCGCGCTGGCGTGTATCACGCTGGACCTGCCGCTGGCCGAGCTGGAACGCCTGAATCAGGACGAGCTGGCATGGGAGCGGCGCGTCATGCAGTTTCGTGGCTATCGCGCCATATGGCGCAGCCAGGGCGTGTTGCCGATGCTGCGTCGTCTGCTGCACGACTTTGCCCTGCCACAGACCTTGATGACCCGCAACGACGGTGAGCGAGTACTCACCAACCTACTGCACCTGTCTGAACTGCTGCAGCAGGCCGCCGCCGAACTGGATGGCGAACAGGCGCTGATCCGTCATCTGGGCGACCACCTGGCACTTTCCGGCCAGGCCGGCGAAGAGCAGATCCTGCGCCTGGAAAGCGACGAGCAACTGGTCAAGGTGGTCACCATCCACAAGTCCAAGGGCCTGCAGTACCCGCTGGTGTTCCTGCCGTTCATTTGCTCCTCGAAACCGGTGGACGGCAGTCGCTTGCCGCTGCAGTTTCATGACGCCGACGGCAAGTCGCAGATCAGCCTGCAGCCTACCGAGGCGCTGATTCAGCAAGCTGATGACGAACGTCTGGCCGAAGACCTGCGTTTGCTCTACGTCGCACTGACCCGATCGGAACATGCCTGCTGGCTGGGCGTCGCCGACCTCAAGCGCGGCAATGCCAACACCTCGATGCTGCACCGTTCCGCGCTGGGTTACCTGCTGGGCGGTGGCGCAGCGCTGGCCGAGTCCGCGGAGTTGAACATCTGGTTGCGTGATCTGGCCCAGGGGTGTGGCGCAATTGCCTTGCAGCCTGTTCCGGAGCCCACGGACGAGCGCTTCAGTGCGCCGCGCAACGCAGCGGCGCTGGTCAAGCTGCTGGTGCCCAAACGCCGCGCTGCCGAGAACTGGTGGATTGCGTCCTACAGTGCCCTGCGTATCGGCGACACGGTGACGGCCGGTGCCGATGAATCGCCTGACAGCCCGCAGGCACAGAAACTGTTCGACGACGAGCGTCTGGACCCCGAAGCCCCGCGCGACATCCTGACCAGCGGCGGCGATATCCATCGTTTTCCGCGTGGCCCCAATCCCGGCACCTTTCTGCACGGGCTGCTCGAATGGGCTGGCAACGAAGGTTTTGCAAATACCGCGCACGCGCCGGACAAACTGCAGGACGCCGTCGCCCGTCGCTGTAATCGGCGCGGTTGGGCGGGCTGGATCAATACCCTGAGCGATTGGCTGCAGCACCTGCTGAACATGCCGCTGCGCCTGTCGCCTGATGCCGCACCGGTGGCCTTGGGCGAGCTGGATCAGCCCAATCAGTACCGTGTGGAAATGGAATTCTGGTTCGCCAGCAATAACGTCAACGTCGCGCAAATGGACGCCCTCGTGCGCCGCTTCACCCACGACAACGCGCCGCGTGCTGCGACCGAGACGGTCTCGCTCAACGGCATGTTCAAGGGCTTTATCGACCTGACGTTCGAACACGAAGGCCGGTATTACGTGGCGGACTACAAGTCCAACTGGCTGGGCAGCGACGACAGTGCGTACACCCCGCTGGCCATGGAAACCGCCATTCTCGACAACCGCTACGACCTGCAATACGTCCTGTACCTGCTGGCTCTGCACCGCCAGCTCAAGACGCGGATGGCCGACTACGATTACGACCAGCACATGGGCGGCGCGCTGTACCTGTTCCTGCGCGGTAGTCGTTCGGCCTCTCAGGGCGCGTATTTCGCCCGTCCGCCACGTGAGCTGATCGAAAGTCTGGACCTGCTGTTTCAGGGCAAACCGATAGCGCATGACCTGCCGGGAGCATTGGCATGAGCCGCTCGTTCGATGATCTGTTGCCTACCGCACTGGACGACATCAGCCTCGCTGAGTTGAGCCCGCTGACGCGTGTCAGCGATCTGCTGATCCTGCTCGAACGTTGGGTCGAGCGCGGCTGGTTGCGTGCTCTGGACAAGGCGTTCGTCGCGTTCCTCAGTGACCTCGATCCGCAGGCCGATCCGTTGGTACTGGTGGCAGCAGCGCTGACCAGCCATCAGCTCGGCCACGGTCACGTCTGCCTTGATCTGTACGAGACCCTCAAAGAACCGGACTTCGCCCTGTCACTGCCACCTGAAGGCGATCAGCAGAGCGCGCCGATGCTGCTGCCCTCACAACTTCTGGCAGCACTGGATGGCGCCGCCTGGTGCCAGGCGCTGGCAGCCAGCATGCTGGTCGCCGAGGTGGGCGATTTAAGTGCCGAAGCGCGACAAAAGCCATTGGTGCTGGCCGAGCGGCGTCTGTACCTGCGTCGCTACTGGACTTACGAACGGCGTATTGCTGCCGCCTTGCGTCAGCGCCTGGCCCAGCGTGAAACACCGCCGGAGGGTCTGCCGCAGCGGCTCGACGCATTGTTCGGCCCGGCCGATTCTTCGCCACAAGCCGTCATCGACTGGCAGAAACTTGCCTGCGCACTGGCGACCCGCAAGGGCTTCAGCATCATCACCGGCGGCCCCGGCACCGGCAAAACCACCACGGTGGTGCGCCTGCTGGCTTTGTTGCAGGCACCGGCGGTACAGAGTGGCCAGCCGCTGCGCATCCGTCTCGCGGCACCCACCGGCAAGGCGGCGGCACGTCTGACCGAGTCCATCAGCCAACAGGTGCAGAGCCTGGACGTCAGTGACGACGTACGCCAGAAAATCCCCAGCGAGGTGACCACCGTCCACCGCCTGCTGGGCAGTCGCCCCGGTACCCGGCACTTCCGCCACCATGCGGGTAATTTACTGCCGCTGGATGTGCTGGTGGTTGATGAAGCCTCCATGATCGACCTGGAAATGATGGCTAACCTGCTCGACGCACTGCCTGCGCATGCACGCATGGTTCTGCTGGGTGACAAGGACCAGCTGGCATCCGTTGAGGCGGGGGCGGTACTCGGGGATTTGTGCCGCGACGCCGAAGAAGGTTTCTACAGCCCCGACACCCAGGCCTGGCTGGAAGCCGTCAGCGGCGAAGACCTCGGCAAGGGCGGTTTGCGCCAGGGCGATGCGCAGCAGCATCCGTTGGCCCAGCAAGTGGTGATGCTGCGCCACTCACGTCGTTTCGGCCAAGGCAGCGGTATCGGCCAGTTGGCCCGGCTGGTCAACCAGCAACAGGACCAACAGGCCCGCGCGCTGCTGTCGGCGGGCAGTCACGACGACCTGTTCGCCTTGGCTCTCAAGGGCGAGCAGGACCTCAAGTTCGAACGCCTGGTGCTCGACGGTCTTGGCAGGGGCGAGCAAGGTCCGCAGGGTTACCGGCATTACCTGAACGTACTCGCCGCCGAGCGGCCCGCCGACGATTCGGCACTGGACGACGCGTGCTGGACCCGCTGGGCGCGCTCGGTACTCAGCGCCTTCGACGCCTTTCAACTGCTGTGTGCCGTGCGCAAAGGCCCGTGGGGGGTGGAGGGTTTGAACCAGCGCATCACGCACGCGCTGTTCAGCGCGAAGCTGATCGAAAGCGAACAGCAATGGTACGAAGGTCGCCCGGTGCTGATGACCCACAACGACTATGGCCTCGGCCTGATGAACGGCGACATCGGCATCACCTTGCGCCTGCCTGAGCGCGACGGCGAGGGCAAACAGGTGTTGCGCGTCGCCTTCCCCCGCAACGACGGCAGCGAAGGCGTACGCTTCGTCCTGCCCAGCCGCCTCAACGAGGTCGAAACCGTGTACGCCATGACCGTACACAAATCCCAGGGCTCGGAATTCGCCCACACCGCCCTGATCCTGCCCGAAGCGCTCAACCCGGTACTGACCAAGGAGCTCATCTACACCGGCATCACCCGCGCCAAGCACTGGTTCAGCCTCATCGAACCGCGCCAGGGCATCTTCGAAGAAGCCCTGCGCCGCAAGGTCAAACGTCTGAGTGGGCTGATGTTGGGGCTTTGATCACGTCCGGGCTGTCTGGCGATTCGTTACCGTGCATTGCAGGTACGAAGTCGAGCGCCATAATCCCTATGCGCTTCAACCGGGTTCAAGGGTCAATTGAAAAGGCCAGGGTGTAACTGCATGACGGCGGATAACGCGTGTGCTGTGGTTCTGCGAGACCGGGGAGTGCTGGAGATTCTGGCATTCGAGCATCCGTTGGCGGGCCTGCAATTGGTGAAGGGCAGTGTGGAACCAGGCGAGTCAACTTGCGCGGCTGCTGTGCGGGAGTTAATGGAGGAGGCCGGGATTCAAGCGACAGCAAAGCGAAACCTGGGTGAGTGGCACTCCACCATAACGGGACATATCTGGGCATTTCATGAATGTCAGGTGGCTCAAGACCTTCCCGATAGCTGGGTGCATTTTGCAGAGGATGATGGAGGACACGATTTCAGATTCTTCTGGCATCCGCTGATGAGTGAGCCGTCTGACAGATGGCATCATATTTTCAAGGATGCCTTGAGCTTTCTCAGGGAGACCGTTACTTGAGTCTGGGTATGGGTCAGCTCTTCTTTAGATGCCGGGAGTGTTTTCTGTGTTTACTCATTGGCTGTGCCGAGTTTGACGTGGCGCGGGTAGCACGCCTCAGGGCTGGAAGGGGTCTGGTCGCCCCGGACACTGTTTCAGACGAGCAGTGACGTCAGGGGCTGTCTTGGCGATGTCAATCTTACCGCTCCCATCAAGATAAATATCCAACATGCTCCACCGTTTTGGTGTGATGTCGATGCACCGTGGCGGGGTCTTATCAGCCCACCAATCGAACATCATAAAGAAATCCTCGTCGGGCAAAATATGACCGGTGTCACCGGTTGTCTCGCCGGGCAGCAAGTCCCGTCGTAAGATTGAATGCTGCGTATTGAGTACGTAATGAAATCCTTTTGAGCCATCGGCTGAGTAATAAATGACGACCCTTGGCAGTGCTAAATACCATCCAGCGATCAGGAGGCAAGCAAAGCCTATAATCCATCGCGCTAGGTAGAAATTTTTCTCACTTGCAGACATGCGGTTGGACCCCTGTCGCCCAGTCGCTTATAGGTACGGCCAACACTTTGTCCATAACGATCTTTCCGGTAAGGCCGCCGTTTGGATATTCCTTGTACAGATTCATCCCTATCATGATCGAAACCCTATCGGGGGTGTCATCCCATGCACGCATACCCTCAACGCCCTCAGTCCTTCGCGGGCCATCAAATCTCTTAGGGTCTTTTATGAGACGCCAAGTGTCTGACCCAATCTGCTCAATACCCGCACCGTCCAGTAACACACTTTCAGAAAACCTACCTGCCACGCCAACGTAACCGTAATGAACGTTTGACCAGATATCATAGAAATATTCGTACTCTCCTTGCTTTTGCCATATCCCACCGAAGAGTTTCGCCAATATTGGCTTGTGGTCCCATGGCCTGTCTTGGCCGACACGCTCAGTCCAAATGGCAAACGCTTTGGTCTTTTTCACCAGTGCCATAGTGTAAAAATCCGGCCCTTGGCCGAGTCGCAGGTAAAATGGCAGTGCAGCGTATTTACGTGTTTCCTCATCAGGATCAAAGCTGTTCAGTTCTTGTATCTGTAGCACTTCTGGGCTGTTGATGTTGGCGTTCATCTCTCCAGCAATATAAGTCGCCAGCTCTTCCATCCTGTCAGGGTGTTTGCAAACAACAGGTTCCGCTTTTGACTCAGGCTGCGCATCTGACTTCTTACCGGCTGCCTCAGGATCTACCAAAGCATTCGCCGCCAAGGCTTTCTCCGTGAGCTTCGGGTCAGCCAGCAAGGTCGCCATCTTCTCGTCGTCCACGGAGCCGTCTGGCCGGAAGGCCCCCAGCGCCATGAAATTGATAATGGTCGCGCCACCAGCGTCACCCATGACGAAGCCGCCACCAACATTGCTTGAGCCGGTGATGATTGTCCCGCCGTGACTGGTGGGGCTTCCCAAGTGGGCCATGGGACGGCCATTCACCAGAATGGAAGGAAAGCCTGCAGTGATGACCGCGCCACACCCGCAGGTATCCCCCACACGTGCCGCGCCCATGCCGTTGATGTTGACGTCACCGGATGCAGAAGCGATAGGCGTTGTACCGTGACCCGGCAATGGGCAGGCGTGCTTGTCGCCCAATCGGGCTGAAGAAATCATTGCATGCCGTCCTTGCGTCTTTGATCCGTAGACAACCAGCGTTTAGTTGACGCGTGGCAGGCTACCGGAGGCGCAAAAGGCGGTATGTAGGGGAAATCTTAGTTTTGTGAAGGACCTTGAGAATCTGATCGAAAAGTCGGGGTCACCTCAATGGGAGCGAACTAGCATAAGCTCCGTGCTCAGCTTGAAATCACTTTTGACATAGCATGGCTCAATGTTTAGCTTCCTCGATTCTTTCCCAAACGCAGGAGCGATGAATGTCTTTATGGACAAAGATACCCAGTTGGCTCGATATCGAGGCTTATGCAGAACGCCTATTTCGTAAGGGCGACCTCGGGGTACGCGAAAGGGGCATGAATCCTCTCAGCCCACCAAGCTCCATAAATATACTTAGTATCGATCTGATCTATCGCCGAGTCAGGTGTGTCCGTCAAGCATGTGATTTAGGCGAAAAAGAGGCCACCAACAGCATCCTCAAACGCTTTTCTGACCTTGATATTCGAAGCATCATCGACGAAATGATCAGCACAGTGGTCGACATGGCGATGATCATTATCGGCAGCGCTTTAACCGGCGCCACAATAGGTGGAGGAGTCGGATTACTTGCTGGGGGCGTCGGCGCCTTCCCAGGCGCAACGGCAGGAGCACTGATTGGAGTGCAAGCGGGAACGTGGATTCTTGGAGTACTGGGGCTGGCCTCGATTGCTGAATTCTTTACGGAAGGCCTTAAGCCTATAGCTACTGGCTATATTCGTGGGGTTTCTACCGCTTGGAACGGCCCTAGGGAGCGAACCGGTAATCCGTTAAGCTCCTTTTCCGACGACACCATGTCAGCACAACAAGGTGCGTGGGATATTGCACGCTCCCATGAGGCCGTAGTGATTCTCTTGCTAAGCGCCATCGTTGCTTATCTGACGCGAGGTCGTGGAAACCTAAGTGTACTCGCAACTGAGATGCGAGGAAGCGAGCGAGGTGCAAAGCTTGGCCAATGGATGCTAAAGCATGAAGACGCATTGAAAAAACACCCTGACCTACAAACGGCAGAACCTCGCAGAGGCGCACTTGGGCCGCAAGAACCACCACCGAACAGCCCATCTGCAAAAGACAAAGAACCGCCCAAGGGCAAGCCAAATACTATGCCGCGCCATGAGGTAGAATGCTTCAAGGCAGACAAGATGCCGGCCTCCAAAGTTGGAGAGTTCGAGCGACAGTTGAAGGGACAGGAGGACGGGCTGAATCGGCTGACGGTTGAGGAATACTTAAAAAATATAGCTAACCCCGTTAAACGCGATGCTATGGCGGCAAAGAAAGCCCGTACGGACTTAAAAGATACTTTACAAGAACGGTTTCAGAGGGAATTTCAAAAAGAGATGAGCCCTCTAGACGCGGAGGAAGCTGCAATTAAAAAGGCCAGGGAAACGATGGCAAGTCTCGCAGGTCTTCACAATCCTGACCTAACAGCTGGCGGGAAGGACATCATCGCGGATTTCGGAGACAGACAAGTTAACTCCAGCATTGGCCCTCAGTGGAGACCAAAAATCCAAAACCTCAAAGCGGCTGCTGAAAAAGTGCCAGAAACTATGCGAGATTCAACTTTCCTCAATGTTAAATTACATAAGTGTTGACTAAAGGAGATATTCGTGGATAAGGTATTTGCTAGGTTCTTAGAGAAGTTTGGTGGCCCTGTCGATCGCCAAGAAGTGCCAGCATCAAGTATTGAGCGCTATAGGGGCAAACTGCCTAGTCAGCTTCTGGAATACTGGACTGAGCACGGCTGGTGCGGATACGGTGACGGGATTTTTTGGATAGTAAACCCGCAAGAATATGAAGGAGTAGTAGCTTCTTGGCTTGAGGGAACTAAATTTGAAAAGCGCGACAATTATCATCTGATTGCACGTGGGGCGTTCGGCGATCTTTATCTATGGGGCGAAAAAACGGGATTTTCGCTGAAGATAACCAGTGTCTTCTCTCGATGCGTGATCCATGACTTTGAAATTACAACCGAAGAAATGAACAGAGAGCTACAAGGTTTTTTGTTGTCCAGAAATGTGGACTCTAACGATCTGGAAGATTTGTTCAAACCGGCAAGAAGACAGCTTGGTACGCTACGCCATGATGAAATGTATGGTTTTGTTCCAGCATTAATGCTTGGCGGATCGGCATCCCTTGATCATATTGAGAAACTAAAAGCAGTGGAGCATTTAATACTGCTTTCCCAGCTTGCAGAGCTTCAGCCTTATCGCTTTTGAGGTATTCATGCGGGCATGTCTTTAGCGTATTCAAGTCTCGCCGCCAAAAATAATAGCCTCCTTTATCGGGGGCTTTGTTTTCTGCTGGAAATATAATGAAAGAGGCTGTGTACAGAGAGGTGGCGTGAGACATGGAGCGTGGGGAAACTGGGTTTCAAGCGAGAGTTGTTAACCATTTCCTGTCACAAGTCCTGTACCAACAACTGTCACAAACCGTCGGCCAACGCCTGTCTACCTCGCTACGATACGGCCACCTGATCCCTTGAAAATCTGTCACTGAAGGAAGCGAATAGCGCGGTTTTCCCCCAACAAAAACCCCTTATTCAACTCCGTCACCTCCCGAATGTAATCCCACAGCAACGTGATCCGCTTCAACTTGCGCAGGTCCTCCCGGCAGTACATCCAGAATTGACGAGTGATGTTCACTTCCTCCCTCAGCACGGGCAGCAGCCGTGGGTCTTGAGCGGCGAGGAAGCATGGCAGGATGGCCAGTGCGCGGCCCTGCAGGGCGGCGGTGTATTGGGCGATGACGCTGGTACTGCGCAGTTGTGCCTGGGCGTTGGGCAGCAGGTTGCTCATGTACAGCAGCTCGGAGCTGAACGCCAGGTCGTCGACGTAGCTGATGAAAACGTGCTCGCTCAGGTCTGCCTTGTGTTCGATGGGCGAGTGGTTGTCGAGGTAGGCCTGGGTCGCGTACAGGCCCAAGCTGTAATCGCAGAGCTTGCAACACACGTAAGGACCGTGTTCGGGGCGTTCCAGGGCGATGACGATATCCGCCTCGCGTTTCGACAGGCTGATGAAGTGCGGCAGCGGCAGGATGTCCAGCGAAATGCTCGGGTAGCTGTCGAGAAAGTGGCTCAGTTGCGGGGTGATGAAGAAGCTGCCGAAGCCTTCGGTGCAGCCCATGCGGACATGCCCGGATAACGCGACGCTGGACCCGGAAACCTGCTCGCAGGCCATGTGCAGTGTGCTTTCGATGGATTCTGCATAGCCCAGCAGGCGCTGACCTTCGGCGGTCATGATGAAGCCGTTGTTGCGCGATTTCTCGAACAGCAGTGTGCCCAGCGAGGTTTCCAGCGAGTTGATGCGCCGCGACACGGTGGTGTAGTCGACGCCCAGGCGGCGGGCCGCGCTGCTGACTTTTCGGGTGCGTGCCACCTCGAGGAAAAACTTCAGGTCATCCCAGTTCAACAGCCCCAGGGAGGTGATGTTTTTTTGCATGTTGACCCTGCTTTTATCTGCGTTCTTGTTAGAAGTTTGCACATCTATACTCCAAAGCACGCCCTCTGACCAATTCAAAAACAAGACTGCCGGGAGGCCACGATCATCCTTCTGCACAGGCTGTGGATGCGTGGTTTGCTGAAGGGAGAATCGCTGAAATGAATGCCTCACTGAACCCCACGACGACCTCGATTGCTCGCGTGAAACTGCTGATCAACGGCGAGTGGATCGACTCGCAAAGCAGCGAATGGCAAGACATCGTCAACCCGGCCACTCAGGAAATCCTCGCCCAGGTGCCATTCGCCACGGCCAGTGAAGTGGACGCCGCCGTCGCAGCCGCGCACGCGGCCTATCGAACCTGGCGGGAAACACCCATCGGTGTGCGTATGCGCATCATGCTCAAGTTGCAGGCGCTGATCCGCGAGCACTCCAAACGTATTGCGGCGGTACTCAGTGCCGAGCAGGGCAAGACGCTGGCCGATGCCGAGGGCGATATCTTTCGGGGACTGGAAGTGGTCGAGCACGCCTGTTCGATCGGCACGCTGCAAATGGGCGAGTTTGCCGAGAACGTCGCCAGCGGCGTCGACACCTACACGCTGCGCCAGCCGATCGGTGTGTGCGCCGGGATCACGCCGTTCAACTTCCCGGCGATGATTCCGCTGTGGATGTTTCCGATGGCGATCGCCTGCGGCAATACATTCGTGCTCAAGCCTTCCGAGCAGGATCCGCTGTCGACCCTGTTGCTGGTCGAACTGGCGATCGAGGCGGGGGTGCCGCCCGGTGTGCTCAATGTGGTGCATGGTGGCAAGGAGGTGGTGGACGCGATCTGCACGCACAAGGACATCAAGGCTGTTTCCTTCGTCGGTTCGACGGCGGTCGGCACGCATGTCTACGATCTGGCCGGTCGGCATGGCAAGCGGGTGCAGGCAATGATGGGCGCGAAGAATCATGCCGTGGTGCTACCTGATGCCAACCGTGAGCAAACGCTGAACGCGCTGGTGGGCGCAGGTTTTGGTGCGGCGGGTCAGCGGTGCATGGCGACCTCTGTGGTGGTGCTGGTCGGCGCGTCGAAACAGTGGCTGCCCGACCTCAAGGCGCGGGCGCAGACTCTCAAGGTCAATGCCGGCCAGGAACCGGGCACCGACATCGGGCCGGTGATTTCACGACGGGCCAAACAACGCATTCTGGACCTGATCGAGAGCGGTGTGCGTGAAGGCGCGACGCTGGAACTGGATGGTCGGGAGGTTTCGGTGCCGGGTTACGAGGGCGGCAACTTCGTGGGGCCGACCTTGTTCTCGGGCGTCACCACCGACATGCAGATCTACACCCAGGAGATTTTCGGGCCGGTGCTGGTGGTGCTGGAGGTCGATACCCTCGATGAGGCTATCGCGCTGGTCAACGCCAACCCGTTCGGCAACGGCACCGGGCTGTTCACCCAGAGCGGCGCGGCGGCGCGCAAGTTCCAAAGCGAGATCGATGTCGGGCAGGTCGGGATCAATATTCCAATTCCCGTGCCGGTGCCGTTTTTCAGTTTTACCGGCTCGCGGGGTTCCAAACTGGGCGATCTGGGCCCGTACGGCAAACAGGTGGTGCAGTTCTACACTCAGACCAAGACCGTCACCAGCCGCTGGTTCGATGACGACAGCGTCAACGATGGCGTGAACACCACGATCAATCTGCGCTGAGCGCTGGCGGTCAATTCGCCCGGGAGAACAACCATGAACATCGCATTTATCGGTCTGGGCAATATGGGCGCGCCCATGGCCCGCAACCTGATCAGAGCCGGTCACGCCTTGCAGGTGTTCGACCTCAACAAGAGCGTACTGGCTGAATTCGCCGAGCTGGGCGCACAGGTCAGCGATTCACCCGCACAGGCGGCCCAAGGCACTGAACTGGTCGTCACCATGCTGCCCGCCGCGGCGCACGTGCGCAGCGTGTACCTGAATGACGACGGCGTTTTGAAGGGGATCTCGCCCGGAGTTCCGGCGGTTGATTGCAGCACCATCGACCCGCAGACCATTCGCGACATCGCCGCGGTCGCTGCGCAGCAAGGCGTGGTGTTGGGCGATGCGCCGGTGTCGGGCGGCACCGGTGGGGCGCAGGCCGGTACGTTGACCTTCATGGTCGGAGGCTCTGCCGGTCATTTCGCTGTGCTCAAACCAGTGCTGGAACAGATGGGCCGCAACATCGTGCATTGTGGTGACGTGGGCACCGGCCAGATCGCCAAGATCTGCAACAACATGCTGCTGGCGATTTCCATGATCGGCGTGGCCGAGTCCATGGCCTTGGGCAATGCGCTGGGTATCGACACCGAAGTGCTGGCCGGCATCATCAATACCTCGACCGGTCGTTGCTGGAGTTCCGAGGCCTATAACCCGTGGCCCGGCATCGTCGAAAGCGCGCCCGCGTCACGCGGTTACAGCGGCGGCTTTGGCGCCGAACTGATGCTCAAGGACCTGGGTCTGGCAACCGAGGCCGCGCGCTCGGCGCATCAACCGGTCATCCTCGGCGCAGTGGCGCAACAGCTGTACCAGGCGATGAGCCTGCGTGGCGATGGCGGCAAGGATTTCTCGGCGATCATTGAGGGGTATCGCCCGAAAGCGTAGGTGTCGCACGTGTCGGGGATAAGCGGGGCGTTAATGTGTATCCGGTTTTTACAGTAGGAAAACGTGGCAGAACCGGATACTTTGGACTTCGTCAGACCCGCGCCGGGATGCTCGGTACGCTTCGACGAGAAGTGCCGCATCCCTCGTCTAGAGGCTGGCGCTTCACATCAAACGTCCCTGACCCAGAAAAAGAAGAGATCGACCATGAAGTTCGAACCCCTCGCCAGATCGTTGATCGCGACGGCATTGATTGTCGCGTATTCCCCCACATTCGCCGCGTCACAAGCCCCGGTCGCAGCCGAAAACGGCATGGTCGTCACGGCTCAGCACCTGGCTACCCACGTGGGTGTCGATGTACTCAAGGCTGGTGGTAATGCGGTCGATGCGGCCGTAGCGGTTGGCTACGCGCTGGCGGTGGTCTATCCCGCTGCCGGCAACCTCGGCGGTGGCGGGTTCATGACCATTCAGCTGGCCGACGGGCGCAAGACCTTCCTCGACTTCCGTGAAAAGGCGCCGTTGGCCGCGACTGCGAACATGTACCTGGACAAGGACGGCAAGGTCATCCCTGATCTGAGTGCCAAGGGCCATCTGGCCGTCGGCGTGCCTGGCACCGTGTCCGGTATGGAAATGGCCCTCAGCAAGTACGGCACCCGCAAGCGTGAAGAAGTTATCGCGCCGGCAATCAAGCTCGCCGAGGACGGTTTTGTGCTGGGCCAGGGCGATGTCGACATGCTGTCGAGCGCCACGGATGTGTTCAAGGCGGACATGGCCGATTCCGGGTCGATCTTCCTCGACAAGGGCGAGCCGATGCAGGTCGGTCAGAAGCTGGTGCAGAAAGACCTGGCCAAGACCCTCAAGGAAGTGTCCGAGAAGGGCAGCGACGGTTTCTACAAGGGCTGGGTTGCCAAGGCACTGGTCGATTCCAGCCAGGCCGGCAAGGGCATCATCACCCAGGCTGACCTCGACCATTACAAGACCCGCGAGCTGGCTCCGGTCGAATGTGACTACCGTGGCTACCACGTGGTCTCGGCACCGCCTCCGAGCTCCGGTGGTGTGGTCATCTGCCAGATTCTGAACATCCTCGAAGGCTACCCGATGAAAGAGCTGGGCTTCCGCTCGGCGCAGGGCATGCATTATCAGATCGAGGCCATGCGTCACGCCTACGCAGACCGCAACAGCTACCTGGGCGACCCGGACTTCGTCAAGAATCCGGTCGAGCACCTGCTGGACGTCAAGTATGCCGCCAAGCTGCGCGCTGCCATCGATCCGCAAAAGGCCGGTGACTCGAACAAGATCAAACCCGGCGTCGCGCCCCATGAAGGCAGCAACACCACCCACTATTCGATTGTCGACAAATGGGGCAATGCGGTTTCGGTGACCTACACCCTGAACAACTGGTTCGGCGCGGGCGTCATGGCCAGCAAGACCGGCGTGATCCTCAACGACGAAATGGATGACTTCACCGTCAAGGTCGGCGTGCCCAACATGTACGGACTGGTGCAGGGCGAAGCCAACGCCATCGCACCGGGCAAGACGCCGCTGTCGTCGATGAGCCCGACCATTGTCACCAAGGACGGCAAGGCAGTGATGGTCGTCGGCACGCCGGGCGGCAGCCGCATCATTACCGCCACGCTGCTGACCATGCTCAATGTCATCGACTACGGCATGAACATTCAGGAAGCGGTGGACGCGCCGCGTTTCCACCAGCAATGGCAGCCTGAGGAAACCAACATCGATACCTTCGCGGTCAGCCCTGACACGCTGAAGATTCTCCAGAGCTGGGGTCAAAAGTTCGCAGGTCCGCAGCCGCTCAATCATGTGGCGGCGATTCTGGTGGGCGCGCCTTCGCTGGGTGGCAAACCGGTCGGTAACAACCGCTTCTACGGCGCCAACGACCCGCGTCGCAACACTGGGTTGTCGCTCGGCTATTGAGTCACGCTGCCAGTCACGCCACGGCCCTAAGCTTCAGGGTCGTGGCGTTTTGCGTTCTGAGGTCTGCTCAGTTACGCACCCAGCGCTGCCTGCTCCAGCCGCTCAAGGCGTCGACGGCGAACACCAGTATCAGCATCGCCAGAATCACGGTGCTGGCCTGCGCTTCCTGAAACAGGCTGAGGCTGACATACAGCATCTGCCCCAGACCGCCCGCGCCGACAAAACCCAGTACGCTGGCCATGCGAATGTTGTTCTCCCAGCGATACAGCGTATACGCCAGCAGTTGTGGCCAGAGGTTGGGCAGGGTGCCGTAGCTGAACGCCTGCCAGGCGCTGCCGCCCTGCAGACGAATCGCTGCAGCGGGTTGCGGCGCGGTATTTTCCAGCGCCTCGGCAAACAGACGGCCCAGAACGCCCGTGGTGTGCAGCGCCAGTGCCAGCGTGCCGGCATTGGGGCCGAGCCCGGCGGCCAGCACCATCAACACGGCCCACACCAGTTCCGGAATGGCGCGCAGCGCATTGAGCAGCAGGCGACTCAGGCTGCGCAGGAACCAGCCGAAGCGTCCGGCTGCGGGCAGGGCCAGGAGCAAACCTGCAATGGCGGCCAGCAAGGTGCCGAGTGCAGACATGGCCAGGGTTTCCAGGGCGCCCTGGCCGATTGCCTGCAGATGAGGGTCGCTCAGGTCAGGGCTCATGAAGCGCAACGCGTAACGGCCCATCTGCGTCAGGTTGTCGTGGCTGCCCAGGGTGAACAGGTCGAGGCCGAGGTACACAAACGATGCGATCACTGCTGCGATCAGCGCCAGCACCAGCAGCAGATTGCCTGCGCGCTTCATGTGAACTGCCTGCGCAGCAAACGGCTGAGCTGGTCGGCGAGCAGCACCAGCAGCAGGAAGGTCAGCAGCATGCTCGCCACTTCGTCACCGGCGAACATGCGCATCGACAGGTCGATCTGCTGACCCAGTCCGCCTGCGCCGACGAAGCCCATGACCACCGAAGCGCGCACGGCGCACTCCCAGCGGTACACGGTGTAGGAGGTCAGTTCGGCTGCCGCGTTGGGCAGGATGCCGTAAGCCAGTGCGGCCAGGCGACCGCTGCCTGCCTGGAGCAGCGCGTGGGCCGGGCGTTGGTCCACCGATTCGAAAATCTCCGCGTACACCTTGCCAAGCATGCCTGCATAGGTGATGGCGATGGCCAGCACGCCCGCCGTAGGGCCCAGGCCGACCGCGCGCACGAACAACAGCGCCCAGACGATTTCCGGCACGCTGCGCAGAAAGATCAACACCCCGCGTGCCGGCCAGCGCAGGCACTGGCCTGGCCAGCCGGGGCGGCCGCCGCGTGAGGCGGCCGACAGCGACAATGCCTGGCTGGCGAGCAGGCTTGCCGGAACGGCCAGCAGCAGCGCAAGGGCTATGCCGGCTGTGGCGATCGCCAGGGTTTGCAGCGTCGCATCCAGCAGCAGCCCGAGGAATTCCGCAGAGTGCGCCACCGGCCAGAACCCGGCGAGAAAGCTGCCCATCGTCCGCGCATTATCGGCTTGCAGCAGTACCAGCGGATTCAGTTCGGCCAGACGAATGCCCGGCCAGAGCAGGGCGACCGCCAGCAACGTCAGCAACAGGCGCGGCGTTGCCGCCGGGTCGCGCTGATCCCGACTCAGCATCGCGGCGTCCAGCGTGTTTCAGCCGCATCCGAAACCGCCTGAGGGCTGAGTTGTTCGTTGGCATACAGCGTGTCGAGATGCTCCCGGCCGACCTCGCTGGCGGCGAGGTCGAAGTGAATGCGCCCGTCGCGCACCCCGATGATTCGCGGAAAATGCGCCAGCGCCAGTTCCACCGCATGCAGGCTGGCGACCAGCGTCACGTTGTGCTCGATGGCGTGCTGACACAGCAGCGCCAGGGTGTGATCGGCGAGGCGCGGGTCCATCGCCGAAACCGGCTCGTCGGCCAGCAGCAGGTCGGGTTGCTGATACAAGGCGCGGGCAATGCCGACACGTTGCAGCTGTCCGCCGGACAACTGCTGGCAACGCTCGAACAATTTGTCCGCCAGGTCCAGACGCGCCAGCACCTCGCGGGCGCCGCTGATGTCGAGTGGATGCAGCAGGTTCAGCAGGCTTTTGCCCAGCCCCCACTGACCAAGCCTGCCCGCCGACACCGCAGTCACCACTCGCTGGCGCGCCGGCAACGGCGGTGCCTGATGAATCAGCGCAATGCGGCTGCGCAGGCGCTGGCGTCGTGTGCTGGAGAGCTGCCAGGGATCAGTCCCCAGCACCTGCAGTTGCCCGGCACTGGGCGGCAGAGCGCTGGCCAGCAGGTTGAGCAGCGTGGTCTTGCCCGCACCGGACGGCCCGATGATCGCTACCCGTTCGCCACGAGCGATGCTCAGGTCCAGGCCGCGCAACGCCAGTGTGCCGTCGCTGTGGCGCAGCTCGATGGCGGACAGACGCAGGGTCATTTCAGCAGGTCGGCAGCGCGTGCGGCTTCTTCGATGCCTTTGTAGTTCTCTGGCTTGGTTTCGATGAAGCGGCTGGCGGCCTGAAGATCGAGGATCGCCTTCTGCTCCGGGTTGGCCGGGTCGAGGTCGAGGAAAGCCTGTTTGATCTTCGCTGCCAGTGCCGGGTCGAGGCTGCCGCGTACGGTCCAGTTGTAGTCGAAATAAGCCGGTGTGGTCTGGAAGACATGAACCTTGTTGGTGTCGACCTTGCCGCTGGCGACCAGCTTGTCCCACACGCTGGCATTGAGCACGCCTGCATCGACCTTGCCCGCCTGAACCCACGCGGCGGTTGCGTCATGCGCGCCGGAATAGGCGACGCGGCTGAAGAACGTTTCCGGCTTGATGTTTTCCTTGAGCATGAAATAGCGCGGCATCAGGCTGCCGGATGTCGACGACACCGAGCCGAAGGCAAAGGTCTTGCCCTTGAGGTCTGCCAGGGTTTTCACGTTCGGATCGGAGGTGATGAATTTGCTGGTGAACCTGGCGTCCTGCTCACGCTGTACCAGTGGCACCGCATTACCGGTCTTGAGGTTGACCTGAACGAAGGTGAAACCGCCCAGCCAGGCCATGTCGAGCCGGTCAGTGGCCAGCGCTTCGACCACTGCCGGGTAATCCGCGACCGGAACGAACTCGACCTTCATGCCCAGCCGTTGCTCCAGATAAGCTCCCAGCGGCTTGAACTTGCGCAGCAGTTCGGTGGGCGCTTCGTCGGGAATGGCCGAGACGCGCAGGGTGTCGGCAGCGTGGCTGGTCAGGGCGGAGAAGGACAGGGCAAGGCCGGCGGCGAGCGCCAGGGTACGCTTGAGCATGGGGGTTCTCCGGTTCAATAGCGGAAAAAGGATAGCCTGAAGCCCGCGTGCACGAGCAGGCGGCGCTTCACAGGATTCGGTGATGATGCGCGGGGATTATAAGAGGCATGGCGAGAAAGGCCAGTTCGGCAGATTCATCGCCCGAATGCGCGACCGGCGCACGACGCGGTTTGCGCTGATAAGGGAACAGCCCCTAGACTCCACAGCCTGTTTCCCGGTAACCGAGAGTGTCGCGATGAATGAGCCAATCCGCCTGACCCAGTACAGTCACGGAGCAGGGTGTGGCTGCAAGATTTCCCCCAAGGTGCTGGACGTGATCCTCGCTGGCAGCGGCGCTCAGAACCTTGACCCCAGACTCTGGGTTGGCAATGCCTCGCGTGATGACGCGGCGGTCTATGCGCTGGATGACGAGCGCGGCGTGGTCTCGACCACGGACTTCTTCATGCCCATCGTCGATGACCCGTTCGACTTCGGCCGTATCGCCGCGACCAATGCCATCAGCGACATCTATGCGATGGGCGGCGACCCGCTGATGGCCATCGCCATTCTCGGCTGGCCGGTCAACATCCTGCCGCCAGAGGTCGCACGTGAAGTCATTCGCGGTGGTCGTGCCGTCTGCGATGCTGCCGGTATTCCGCTGGCGGGCGGGCATTCCATCGATGCGCCGGAGCCGATCTTCGGTCTGGCGGTGACCGGCGTGGTGCAGAAAAAGCACATGAAACGCAACGACACTGCCCTGGCGGGGAGCACCTTGTACCTGACCAAGCCTCTGGGCATCGGCATCCTCACCACGGCCGAGAAAAAATCGAAGTTGCGCGATGAGGACATCGGTCTGGCGCGTGACTGGATGTGTACCCTGAACAAGCCGGGCAGCCGGTTCGGCAAGCTCGACGGGGTGCAGGCAATGACCGACGTCACCGGCTTCGGCCTGCTCGGGCATCTGGTTGAAATGGCTGACGGCGCAGGTCTGACCGCACGTCTGGACTACGCTGCTGTACCGCGTCTGCCCGGCGTCGAGCACTACATTGCCGAGGGCTGTGTGCCGGGCGGTACATTGCGCAATTTTGAAAGTTACGGCGACAGGATCGGCGCACTGAGCGATGCCCAGCGTGATCTGTTGTGTGATCCGCAGACCAGCGGTGGTCTGTTGGTCGCGGTCAGCCCTGAAGGTGAAGCCGAGTTTCTGATCGTGGCCGCCGAACTGGGGCTGCTGCTTACCCCTATCGGCACCTTGCATGAGCGACAGACCCACGCCGTCGAGGTGTTCTGATGGCCGACAACAGCAGCGACTACCGTGCACTGTTTCTCAACGACGTGCCGATGATGGACGCTCGGGCTCCGGTGGAGTTTTCCAAGGGGGCTTTCCCTGGCGTGATCAACCTGCCGCTGATGAATGACATCGAGCGGCAAAAGGTCGGCACCTGCTACAAGCAACACGGTCAGGACGCCGCTATCCAGCTCGGGCATCAATTGGTCTGCGGTCAGGTCAAGGATGAACGCGTCAATGCGTGGATCGAGTTCGCTAAAGCCAATCCGGACGGCTACCTGTACTGCTTTCGCGGCGGGCTGCGCTCGCAGACCGTGCAGCGCTGGCTGAAGGATGCCGGGGTCGACTACCCGCGGGTTCTTGGCGGCTACAAGGCGATGCGCACGTTCCTGCTGGATACCCTGCACGAGGCGGTGAGCGAATGCAGTATCGTCGTGCTCGGCGGGATGACAGGCACGGGCAAGACCGAAGTATTGACGCAACTGCGCAATAGCGTGGACCTGGAAGGCATCGCCAATCACCGGGGCTCCAGCTTCGGCAAGCGTGCCACCGGGCAGCCGGCGCAGATCGACTTCGAGAACCGCCTGGCCATCGACCTGCTCAAGAAGCGCGCAGCCGGTATCGAGCAATTCGTTGTGGAAGATGAAAGCCGTCTGGTTGGCAGTTGCAACGTGCCGCTGGAACTGCACCAGGCGATGCAGGGCTGCCCGATGGTCTGGCTGGAAGACAGCTTCGAGAACCGCGTCGAGCGCATTCTCGAGGACTACGTGATCAACCTCTGCGCAGAGTTCATCACCGTCAAGGGCGAAGAGCAGGGCTTTGGCCTGTTTGCCGAGCGTTTGTTGCAAAGCCTGAACAACATTCACAAACGTCTGGGCGGCGAGCGTCATCAGCGCCTGTCGGACCTGATGCAGGCGGCGCTGGAAGAACAGCAGCGTAGCGGTGCGGTTGACCTGCACAGAGGCTGGATCGAAGGGCTGCTCGGCGAATATTACGACCCGATGTACGCTTACCAGCGCGAACACAAAGCGGCGCGTATCGAATTCGCAGGTGATCAAGCGCAAGTGCTGGCCTATCTGCGCGAGCGCTCTGAGCAACGTTAAGCCTCAACCTCTATCCATCTGGCAAGGGACGCCATGCACTCGATCCTCGATTTCTATCAAACGCTGGGCTGGGGCCTTTCGGCGCTGGTGATCGGCACCTTTCTGCTGGCCGGAACGGTCAAGGGTGTCATCGGCCTGGGCTTGCCCACGGTGGCAATGGGGTTGCTGGGGCTGGCCATGCTGCCGGCGCAGGCTGCGGCGTTGCTGATCATCCCGTCGACATTCACCAACGTCTGGCAACTGGCGACGGGTGGGAGCCTGCGGCCTTTGCTGAAGCGGCTATGGCCGATGCTGAGCATGATTTTCATCGGCACGCTGGCCGGGGCGTTCTGGCTGGGCATGAGTGGCGGTCATTCAATGACCCGCGCGTTGGGTGGCGCGTTGTTTCTCTACGCACTGAGCGGGTTATTCCTGCCGACCTTCAGGGTTGCCGCCGCTGCCGAGCGCTGGCTGGGCCCGCTGTGCGGCTTGATTACCGGGGTGATCGCGTCGGCCACCGGGGTGTTCGTGATTCCCGTGGTGCCTTATTTGCAGGCGCTGGGCCTTGAGCGCGACCAACTGGTCCAGGCGCTGGGGTTGTCCTTCACCGTCTCGACGCTGGCGCTGGCGGCGGGGTTGTCGTGGAACGGCGCGCTGGGCGGCGCAGAGCTGGGCGCCTCCACGCTGGCGCTGATTCCGGCCCTGTTGGGCATGCTGCTGGGGCAATGGCTGCGCCAGCGAATCAGCGCGTTGCTGTTCAAGCGTGTGTTCTTTATCGGCATGGGCCTGTTGGGGCTGCACCTGCTCATAAAAGGCTGATCAGTCATGCGTTGTATCGCGGGCATGCGCGACTTGCACTGAGGATTCAGTGTTTTCCGGATTTCATGCAGGAGAGGATGAAGGATTGCGCGCTGACTGCCATTTGCCGAGCCCGTCGCTGGACGGGCTTTTGACTGCTGCGAATGTCAGTGCGTGCGGGCGACCGCAAACTCGCTCAGTTCGACCAGTGCGTCGCGGTACTCGCTGGGCGGCAGCGCGTCCAGGCAGGCAATGGCGCGGGCCGCGTAGTCGCGGGCCAGCTGTGCGGTGTAATCGAGGGCACCGGCGCTTTCCACTGCATTGCGGATGCTTTCCAGATCTTCCAGACCACCTTTCTGGATCGCCTGACGAACCAGCGCGGCCTGTTCCGGGCTGCCTTCACGCATGGTGTAGATCAGCGGCAGGGTCGGCTTGCCTTCGGCGAGGTCGTCACCGACGTTCTTGCCCAGTGTCTCGGCATCGCCACGGTAGTCGAGCAGGTCATCCACTAGCTGGAAGGCCACACCCAGATGGTCGCCGAACGTGCGCAGTGCTTCGCTCTGTTCCTGGGGGGCGTTGCACAGGGCAGCGGCACTGTGGGTCGAGGCTTCGAACAGCATGGCTGTCTTGCCGCGAATCACTTCCATGTAGGTTTCTTCGGTGGTGCTGGCGTCACGAATCTTCGAGAGCTGCAACACTTCGCCTTCGGCGATGATGCGGGTTGCCTTGGACAAAATCTTCATGACTTCCATCGAGCCCAGCTCGACCATCATTTCGAACGAGCGCGAATAAAGGAAGTCGCCCACCAATACGCTGGGCGCATTGCCCCAGAGCGCGTTGGCGGTGGAACGACCACGACGCATGCCGGACATGTCGACCACGTCGTCATGCAGCAGGGTCGCGGTGTGCAGGAATTCGATGGTGGCGGCGAGCAGGCGAACATCATCGCCTTCGCGACCCAGTGCCTTGCCACACAGCAGCACCAGCAACGGGCGCAGGCGCTTGCCACCTGCCGACGTGATGTAATCACCGATTTTCGAGACCAGCGGTACGCGCGACGTCAGTTGCTTTTTGATGATAAGGTCAACGGCACTAAAGTCGTCCGCCACCGCGCGGTAGAAGGCTTGGGGTTGCATCAGCGACAGGTGCTCCGGATAGGTTGCGCCGCATGCTAGGTCGCGGGGTAGAGCGTGTCAAGGTATGACGAGCCGCCTCTTGCAACACGCGAATGCCTTGCGTACAATCGCGCACCCTAACTTTCCTGGGCAGCACCTGCCTTACGCAATGCAGACGGGCCGTTCCAGCCCCATGCAGCCATGCCAGCCGATACTCTTCTTATAAAGAGCTGGGTGAGCAGGATTTTCGGAGAAATACCATGTACGCAGTAATTGTTACCGGTGGCAAGCAGTACAAAGTCGCCCCAGGTGAATACCTGAAAATTGAAAAACTGGAAATCGCTACTGGCGAATCCGTCACGTTTGACCGCGTTCTGCTGGTTGGCAATGGCGACGACGTCAATATCGGTGCTCCCGTTGTTGCTGGCGCTACCGTTGTGGCTGAAGTGGTTTCGCAAGGTCGTCACGATAAGGTTCGTATCATCAAGTTCCGTCGTCGTAAGCACCACATGAAGCGTATGGGCCACCGCCAGTGGTACACCGAGATCAAAATTACAGGTATTCAGGCTTAATTCAGCCTAATCCTCAACTGGAGAATTGACTCATGGCTCACAAAAAAGCTGGTGGTAGTACCCGTAACGGGCGCGACTCAGAAGCCAAACGCCTTGGCGTGAAGATGTATGGCGGCCAGGCTATCATCCCTGGCAACATCATCGTGCGTCAGCGCGGCACCCAATTCCACGCTGGCTACGGCGTTGGCATGGGTAAAGATCACACCCTGTTCGCGAAAGTGGAAGGCGTGATCAAGTTTCAGGTCAAGGGCGCCTTCGGTCGCCGCTACGTGAGCATCGTTCCGAAGACTGAAGTCTCCGCAGCGTAATCACGCAGTAGCTTAAGAGCCCTGTCTTGCGACGGGGCTTTTTTGTTTGTAGAGGTAGAGAGGCAGGTGAGTCTCTTGCAAAACTGTTTGTGCGGGCTGTTGTGATGTTGACCCATGGGGTCGCTGGTTTCTGATCGGTATCGCAACGCTCATTTTTGCAAGAGTCTTATGTAATTTATGTGGTTCTGCTCGTCCCTGTGGCGGGAGGCGTGCGTTATGAAATTTGTAGATGAAGTATCCATTCGAGTAAAAGCCGGTGATGGCGGCAACGGTTGCATGAGCTTCCGTCGCGAAAAATTCATTGAAAACGGTGGTCCCAACGGCGGTGATGGTGGTGATGGCGGCTCGATCTTCATGGTCGCCGACGTCAACCTGAACACGCTGGTCGACTACCGTTACACCCGCCACTTCGACGCCGAGCGCGGCTCCAACGGTGGCAGCGCCGACTGCACCGGTCGCAAGGGTGAAGAGCTGGTGCTGCGTGTGCCGGTCGGGACCACCATCATTGACGCCACTACTCAGGAAATCATCGGTGACCTGACCAAGGACGGTCAGCGCCTGATGGTGGCGCAGGGCGGCTGGCACGGTCTGGGTAACACCCGATTCAAGTCCAGTACCAACCGCGCTCCGCGCCAGACCACGCCGGGCAAGCCGGGTGATCAGCGTGATCTCAAGCTCGAGCTGAAAGTGCTGGCCGACGTCGGCCTGCTCGGTCTGCCAAATGCGGGCAAGAGTACCTTCATCCGTTCGGTGTCTGCGGCCAAGCCAAAGGTTGCCGACTATCCGTTCACCACGCTGGTGCCGAACCTGGGCGTGGTCAGTGTCGATCGCTGGAAAAGCTTTGTGGTTGCCGACATTCCAGGTCTGATCGAGGGTGCATCCGACGGCGCAGGCTTGGGGATTCGCTTCCTCAAGCACCTGGCGCGTACCCGTCTGTTGCTGCACCTCGTCGATATGGCGCCACTGGATGAAAGCAGTGCTCCGGATGCGGCTGAAGTGATCGTCAACGAGCTGGAGAAATTCAGCCCGTCGCTGGCCGAGCGTGATCGCTGGCTGGTGCTGAACAAGTGCGATCAGATTCTCGAAGAGGAGCAGGAAGCACGCAAGCAGGAGATCGTCGATCGTCTGGAGTGGACCGGCCCGGTTTACGTGATCTCTGCCATTGCCAAAGAAGGCACCGAGCAGCTGACCCGCGACATCATGCGTTACCTTGAAGAGCGCAGCCAGCGTATCGCCGAAGAGCCTGGTTACGCCGAAGAGCTGGCCGAGCTCGATCAGCGCATCGAAGACGAAGCCCGTGCCCAGTTGCAGGCACTGGACGATCAGCGTGCCCTGCGTCGCAGCGGCGTGAAGAGCGTGCATGACATCGGTGACGATGACTGGGATGAAGAAGATGTGGACGATGAAGATGGTCCGGAAATCATTTACGTCCGTGACTGATCGCTTGAAGTAAACTTGAACGCCGCTACGATTGTTAGCGGCGTTTTTGTATCCCGAATTTGAAAATCTCTGGCTAGGGTTGGAAAAAGATGCGCAGCAAAGTGACGGGCGCCCAGCGCTGGGTTGTGAAGATTGGCAGTGCCTTGCTGACGGCGGATGGCAAGGGTCTGGATCGCAACGCCATGGGTGTTTGGGTGGAGCAGATGGTGGCGCTGCACGAGGCGGGTGTCGAGCTGGTACTGGTGTCTTCCGGGGCGGTGGCTGCCGGCATGAGCCGTCTTGGCTGGACGGCCCGACCCAGCGCCATGCATGAGCTTCAGGCTGCTGCGGCGATTGGTCAGATGGGCTTGGTGCAGGCGTGGGAATCGAGCTTCGCCGAGCATGGCCGACATACCGCGCAGATCCTTCTGACTCACGATGACCTGTCGGACCGCAAGCGCTACCTGAATGCCCGTAGCACCCTGCGCACGCTGGTCGAGCTTGGGGTTGTGCCGGTCATCAATGAAAACGACACAGTGGTCACCGACGAAATCCGTTTTGGCGATAACGACACGCTGGCGGCGCTGGTTGCCAATCTGGTCGAAGCTGATCTGCTGGTCATCCTGACCGACCGTGACGGCATGTTCGACGCCGATCCGCGCAACAACCCGAAGGCGCAGCTGATTTACGAAGCGCGTGCCGATGATCCGGCGCTGGATGCAGTGGCCGGTGGTACCGGCGGTGCGCTGGGTCGCGGCGGCATGCAGACCAAGTTGCGTGCAGCGCGACTGGCGGCACGTTCCGGTGCGCATACCGTCATCGTCGGCGGGCGCATCGAGCGCGTTCTGGCGCGGCTCAAGGGTGGTGAGCGGTTGGGTACGCTGCTGTCCCCGGAGCGCGGCATGCTCGCAGCACGCAAGCAGTGGCTGGCAGGTCATCTGCAGACCCGCGGTACGCTGGTGCTGGATGATGGCGCTGTTGCGGCGCTGGCCAGGGATCAGAAAAGCCTGCTGCCGGTGGGCGTCAAACTGGTCCAGGGCAGCTTCCGGCGCGGCGAGATGGTGGTATGCGTCGCCCAGGACGGTCGCGAGATCGCTCGTGGGCTGAGTAACTACAGTGCCATCGAAGCCCAGAAAATCATTGGTCACTCTTCCGAATCCATCGTGCGCGAGCTGGGCTATATGGCCGAGCCCGAGCTGATTCATCGGGATAACCTGATCCTCGTCTGACTCAAGGCTGCAAAAGGAATCGTTGATGCGCTTCATGAAAGGTTTATTGGCGGCCGCGTTGCTGGTGCCGGTGCTGGTCTCGGCCGAAGAGATCGGTCAGGTGTCGACCGTGTTCAAGATGGTCGGGCCCAACGATCGAATCGTGGTCGAGGCGTTTGATGATCCCAAGGTGGATGGGGTGACGTGCTACCTGTCACGCGCCAAGACGGGCGGTGTGAGGGGTGGTCTGGGATTGGCCGAAGACCGTGCCGAGGCGTCCATCGCCTGTCGCCAGGTCGGGGCGATCCGCTTCAAGGAAACCCTCAAGGACGGCGACGAGGTGTTCAAGGAGCGTACTTCGCTGGTCTTCAAGACCATGCAGGTGGTGCGTTTCTTCGACAAGAAGCGCAATGCACTGGTGTACCTGGTCTACAGCGACCGGGTCATCGAAGGCAGCCCGCAGAATGCCGTGACCGCCATTCCGATCCTGCCATGGACAACCGCGCCTGCGCCTTGAGTCTGTAGCAGGATAGTTACAGGCTTATCGTTTCTCACGCTCCAGCGTGGGAATGCCCTTCGTGACGCTCTGCGTCACAGCTCTGCGCCGCGCTGCACATTGATGTTTCCCGCTACTTTCCAGCAGGCAATAAAAAACCGACCCTGAGATCGGTTTTTTAACAAGCGGGTCGCTTAGGCTGCAGCAGCAAGGCTCAGAGCCTTGATGTGACCGTTCAGACGACCTTTATGGCGAGCAGCCTTGTTCTTGTGGATGATGCCTTTATCGGCCATACGGTCGATAACAGGAACAGCCAGAACATAAGCGGCTTGCGCTTTTTCTGCGTCTTTTGCGTCGATGGCTTTAACTACATTCTTGATGTAGGTACGAACCATGGAACGCAGGCTGGCGTTGTGGCTGCGACGCTTCTCAGCCTGTTTTGCACGTTTTTTGGCGGAAGGTGTGTTGGCCACCGTCGAGCTCCTCGAAAGACTTTGTGAAATAGCAAACAAAATAGGCCGCGAATCATGCCGATGAGTTGAAGTCTTGTCAAGGGCAGTTAAGGTGTTCCGCTGAGTGGTTGCTACATTTGACTGGAGGATTTATTTCCGGCCTGTGACCTGTAAACTCGCGGCCTTTGCTTCGGGCGTTTTTGCGGCGCGAAGTATTGCATAAATGGCTGGCTTTATCGCCCATCCTTTGCCGAGGCGCACAACTCTTTCAATGAATCTACTCAAGTCACTCGCCGCCGTCAGCTCTATCACCATGGTTTCCCGGGTTTTGGGCTTTGTACGCGACACCATCATCGCGCGCACTTTCGGTGCCGGAATGGCCACGGATGCGTTCTTCATTGCCTTCAAACTGCCCAATCTGCTGCGCCGTATTTTTGCCGAGGGTGCCTTTTCCCAGGCATTCGTGCCGATCCTGGCCGAATACAAGAGCCAGCAGGGCGAGGAGGCGACGCGTACCTTCATTTCCTATGTCACCGGGTTGCTGACCCTGGCGCTGGCGCTGGTGACGCTGCTAGGGGTGATCTTTGCGCCCTGGGTGATCTGGGCCACCGCGCCGGGCTTTGTCGATACCCCGGAGAAATTCGCGCTCACCTCGGATCTGCTGCGGGTGACCTTTCCTTATATATTGCTGATCTCCCTGTCCTCGATGGCCGGTGCGATCCTCAATACCTGGAACCGCTTCTCGGTGCCGGCGTTCGTGCCCACGCTGCTCAACGTCAGCATGATTTTCTTCGCGCTGTTCCTGACGCCGTATTTCGATCCGCCGGTCATGGCGCTGGGCTGGGCGGTTCTGGTCGGCGGTCTGCTGCAACTGCTTTACCAGCTGCCGCACCTGAAAAAGATCGGCATGCTGGTGCTGCCGCGTCTGAATCTGCGCGACACCGGGGTCTGGCGGGTAATGAAGCAGATGCTGCCCGCCATCCTTGGCGTTTCTGTCAGTCAGATTTCTCTGATCATCAACACGATCTTTGCCTCGTTCCTCGTCGCCGGCTCGGTGTCATGGATGTACTACGCCGACCGCCTGATGGAGCTGCCTTCCGGCGTGCTGGGTGTGGCGTTGGGTACGATTCTGCTGCCTATACTGTCCAAAACCTACGCGCAGCGGGATCGCCAGGAATACTCGCGGATTCTCGACTGGGGGCTGCGGCTGTGTTTCGTGCTGGTGCTGCCTTGCACCCTGGCGCTGGGGCTGCTCGCCGAACCGTTGACCGTTTCGTTGTTTCAGTATGGTAAATTCGACGCACTCGACGCGGCCATGACCCAGCGTGCGTTGGTCGCCTATTCGGTCGGGTTGCTGGGGATCATCCTGATCAAGGTGCTGGCCCCCGGCTTTTATGCTCAACAAAATATCCGCACCCCGGTGAAAATCGCGATCTTCACCCTCATAGTGACTCAATTGCTCAACCTGGCCTTTATCGTGCCCTTGCAGCATGCCGGTCTGGCGCTGGCGATCAGTGTGGGGGCGTGCATCAATGCCGGGTTGCTGTTCTGGCAGTTGCGCAAGCAGGATCTGTTTCAGCCGCAGCCTGGCTGGATGAAGTTCCTGTTCAAGCTGGTGATTGCCGTCGCGGTGATGTCGGCGGTGCTGCTGGGGCTCATGCATGTCATGCCGGCGTGGGACGAAGGTCACATGCTGGAGCGTTTTCTGCGTCTGGGTGCGCTGGTTGCCGCCGGCGTCGTGACCTATTTCGCCATGCTTCTTTTATTAGGCTTCCGCCTCAGGGATTTCGCCCGCAAAGCCATTATGTAGGGCGCGTCGCAGGGGTTGACCTTCGGTTTTTGTCGCCACACGCCGAGAACCTTCATCCGGTCTTGGTGTGTTGCCTGTCGTCCACGGCCGTGTGTGGTTATAATCGGCCACTTTATGAGCAAGAAGTGCGTTATGCAGCTGGTTAGAGGCCTTCACAACCTGCGCCCCGAACATCGGGGCTGCGTCGCCACGATTGGCAATTTCGACGGCGTTCATCGCGGCCACCAGGCTATCCTGGCGCGTCTGCGCGAGCGTGCCGTCGAATTGGGTGTGCCCAGTTGTGTGGTGATCTTCGAGCCGCAGCCGCGTGAGTTCTTTGCGCCCGACATAGCGCCGGCCCGTCTGGCCCGTCTGCGTGACAAGCTCGAGCTGCTGAGTGCCGAAGGCGTTGACCGGGTACTTTGCCTGTCCTTCAATCAGCGTCTGTGCAAGCTCAGCGCGGCGAGTTTCGTCGAGACCGTGCTGATCGACGGTCTCGGTGTCCAGCACCTCGAAGTGGGCGACGATTTTCGTTTCGGCTTCGACCGGGTCGGTGACTTCGACTTCCTGCAACAGGCCGGCACAACGTATGGTTTTACCGTAGAAGCGGCGCAGACCGTTGAAATAGATGGCATCCGGGTCAGCAGCACCAAGGTGCGCAAGGCGCTGGCTGCGTCGGACTTTGCCCTGGCCGAGCGCATGCTCGGTCGTCCGTTCCAGATAGCCGGGCGGGTATTGCACGGCCAGAAGCTGGCCCGTCAGTTGGGTACGCCCACCGCCAACGTGCAACTCAAGCGTCGTCGTGTACCGCTGAGCGGGGTCTATCTGGTCAGCACCGAGATCGATGGCAAAGCCTGGCCGGGGGTCGCCAACATCGGCGTACGCCCGACGGTAACGGGTGATGGCAGTGCCCACCTTGAAGTGCATCTTCTGGATTTTGCCGGCGATCTTTATGACCGGCGTTTGACGGTGGCTTTCCACCACAAGCTGCGTGATGAGCAGCGTTTCGCCTCACTGGAGGCGCTCAAGACGGCGATCAATGCGGACGTCGCCGCCGCCCGTGCCCATTGGCATGGCTAACCGCTAAACAAGAGCCTGAAATGACTGACTATAAAGCCACGCTAAACCTTCCGGACACCGCCTTCCCTATGAAGGCCGGCCTGCCCCAGCGCGAGCCGCAAACTCTGCAGCGCTGGGACAGCATTGGCCTGTACCAGAAGCTGCGCGAGATTGGCAAGGATCGTCCCAAGTTCGTTCTGCACGACGGTCCTCCGTACGCCAACGGCAATATTCACATCGGTCATGCGGTCAACAAGATTCTCAAGGACATGATCCTGCGTTCCAAGACCCTGGCGGGCTTCGATGCCCCGTATGTGCCGGGCTGGGACTGCCATGGTCTGCCGATCGAGCACAAGGTCGAAGTGACCCACGGCAAGAACCTCTCCGCCGACCGTACGCGTGAGCTGTGCCGTGCCTATGCGTCCGAGCAGATCGAAGGCCAGAAGTCCGAATTCATCCGTCTGGGCGTGCTCGGCGACTGGAGCAACCCGTACCTGACCATGAACTTCGCCAACGAAGCCGGAGAAATCCGCGCGCTGGCCGAGATGGTCAAGGGCGGTTTCGTCTTCAAGGGCCTCAAACCGGTCAACTGGTGTTTCGATTGCGGCTCGGCACTGGCTGAAGCCGAAGTCGAGTATCAGGACAAGAAGTCCTCGACCATCGACGTGGCGTTCCCGATCGCCGACGAAGCGAAACTGGCAGCCGCTTTCGGCGTGCCGTCGCTGGGCAAGCCTGCGTCCATCGTGATCTGGACCACCACACCGTGGACGATCCCGGCCAACCAGGCGCTGAATGTCCATCCGGAATTCGAATACGCACTGGTCGACGTTGGCGACAAACTGCTGGTGCTGGCTGCCGAACTGGTCGAGAGCTGTCTGGCCCGTTACAAGCTGGAAGGCACCGTCATCGCGACCACCACCGGTCAGGCGCTTGAGCTGATCAACTTCCGCCATCCGTTCTACGACCGCCTGTCGCCAGTCTATCTGGCTGACTACGTCGAGCTGGGTGCGGGCACGGGCATCGTTCACTGCTCGCCTGCCTATGGCGTAGACGACTTCACTATCTGCAAACAGTATGGCCTGAGCAACGACGACATCATCAGCCCGGTGCAGAGCAACGGTGTGTATGTCGAGTCGCTGGAGTTCTTTGGTGGCCAGTTCATCTTCAAGGCCAACCAGAACATCATCGACAAGCTGGTCGAAGTCGGCAGCCTGATGGACACCGAAACCATCAGCCACAGTTACATGCATTGCTGGCGCCATAAGTCGCCCTTGATCTACCGCGCTACCGCGCAGTGGTTCGTGGGCATGGACAAGCAGCCTGAGAGCGGCGAGACCCTGCGCAAGCGTGCGGTCAAGGCTATCGAAGACACTGAATTCGTTCCGGCATGGGGGCAGGCGCGCCTGCACTCGATGATTGCCAACCGTCCTGACTGGTGCATCTCGCGTCAGCGCAACTGGGGCGTGCCGATTCCGTTCTTCCTGCACAAGGAAAGCGGCGACCTGCACCCACGTACCGTCGAACTGATGGAAGAAGTGGCGCAGCGTGTCGAGAAAGAGGGCATCGAGGCCTGGTTCAAACTCGACGCCAGCGAGTTGCTCGGTGACGAAGCCGGCAAGTACGACAAGATCTCCGACACCCTGGACGTCTGGTTCGACTCGGGCACCACGCACTGGCATGTGCTGCGCGGTTCGCACCCGATGGGCCATGAAAGCGGTCCGCGTGCCGACCTGTACCTGGAAGGCTCGGACCAGCATCGCGGCTGGTTCCACTCCTCACTGCTGACCGGCTGCATGCTGGACGATCATGCACCGTATCGCGAGCTGCTGACCCACGGGTTCGTGGTCGACGAGAACGGCCGCAAGATGTCCAAATCGCTGAACAACGTGGTAGCGCCGCAGAAGGTCAACGACTCGCTGGGTGCCGACATCATGCGCCTGTGGGTATCGGCGACCGATTATTCCGGCGAGATGGCGGTTTCCGACCAGATCCTGCAGCGTAGCGCCGACGCCTATCGTCGTATCCGCAACACTGCACGCTTCCTGCTCTCCAATCTGACCGGCTTCAACCCGGCGACCGACATCCTGCCTGCCGAGGAAATGCTCGCGCTGGACCGTTGGGCCGTGGATCGCACCCTGTTGCTGCAACGCGAGCTGCAAGAGCATTACGGCGAATACCGCTTCTGGAACGTGTACTCGAAGATCCACAACTTCTGCGTGCAGGAGCTGGGTGGCTTCTACCTCGACATCATCAAGGATCGTCAGTACACCACGGCGGCCAACAGCACTGCGCGTCGTTCGTGCCAGACGGCACTGTTCCACATCTCCGAAGCGCTGGTGCGCTGGATCGCGCCGATCCTGGCGTTCACCGCCGACGAGCTGTGGCAGTTCCTGCCTGGCGAGCGCAATGAATCGGTGATGCTCAACACCTGGTACGAAGGCCTGACCGAAATGCCTGCCGACTTCGACATGGACCGCGCCTACTGGGAGCGGATCATGGCGGTGAAGACCTCGGTCAACAAGGAAATGGAAAACCTGCGCGCTGCCAAGGCCATTGGCGGCAACCTGCAGGCCGAAGTGACCCTGTATGCCGAGGAGTCGCTGGTGGCTGACCTGTCGAAGCTGAGCAACGAGCTGCGCTTCGTGCTGATCACCTCGACAGCCAGTGTGGCACCGTTCGCATCCGCGCCAGCCGATGCCGTGGTCACCGAAGTTGCCGGTCTGAAGCTGAAAGTGCTCAAGTCCAGTCATGCCAAGTGCGCCCGTTGCTGGCATCACCGCGAGGATGTAGGGGTGAATCCCGAGCATCCGGAAATCTGCGGCCGTTGCGTAGACAACATCAGCGGTGCAGGCGAGGTCCGTCACTATGCCTAACGCCTCGTTTGGCCGTCTGGCCTGGCTGTGGTTGAGCGTGCTGGTTCTGGTCATTGACCAGGCCAGCAAGTATTACTTCGAGAACGCGTTGAGCCTGTATCAGCAGATCATCGTGATTCCCGACCTGTTCAGCTGGACCCTGGCCTACAACACCGGGGCCGCCTTCAGTTTTCTGGCTGACGGTGCCGGCTGGCAGCGCTGGTTGTTCGCCCTGATCGCAGTGGTGGTCAGCGCTGTGCTGGTCGTCTGGCTCAAGCGTCTGGGGCGTGATGACACGTGGCTGGCCGTTGCACTGGCGCTGGTATTGGGCGGCGCATTGGGCAACCTCTACGACCGTATCGTGCTGGGCCACGTGATCGACTTCATTCTGGTTCACTGGCAGAACCGCTGGTACTTCCCGGCCTTCAACGTCGCCGACAGCGCGATCAGCGTCGGCGCAATCATGCTGGCGCTGGACATGTTCAAGAGCAAGAAAACCGGAGAGACCGTCAATGACTGAGCAACCTTCGACTCAAGGCTCGTCTGACGAGCTGCGCATCGGTCAGAATACGCAGGTCACTCTGCACTTCGCCCTGCGTCTGGAAAACGGCGATACCGTCGACAGCACTTTCGAAAAGGCTCCGGCCACGTTCAAGGTCGGTGACGGCAACCTGCTGCCTGGCTTCGAAATGGCGATTTTCGGTTTCAAGGCGGGCGATAAAAAGACCGTCGAGATTCTGCCGGAAAACGCCTTTGGTCAGCCCAACCCACAAAACGTGCAGATCATGCCACGCTCGCAGTTCGTGGGCATGGAACTGTCCGAAGGGTTGCTGGTGATCTTCAATGACGCCGCCAATACCGAGTTGCCAGGCGTGGTGAAAGCGTTCGATGACGAGCAGGTCACCATCGACTTCAATCACCCGCTGGCAGGCAAGACTCTGAGCTTTGAAGTGGAAATCTTCGAAGTGAAGGCGATTCTGGCTTCCTGACCTTCGCCGTCAAGCCCGGCCCAGGCCGGGCTACCCCGTACCAATCATGAGGCACCGCATGCAAATCAAACTCGCCAACCCCCGCGGCTTTTGTGCCGGAGTGGACCGCGCGATCGAAATCGTCAATCGCGCTCTGGAAGTGTTTGGTCCGCCGATTTATGTGCGCCATGAAGTCGTTCACAACAAATTTGTCGTCGAAGACCTGCGCTCTCGCGGTGCGATCTTCGTCGAAGAGCTGGATCAGGTGCCGGATGACGTCATCGTTATCTTCAGCGCCCACGGTGTTTCCCAGGCTGTGCGTACCGAGGCGGCAGGCCGTGGTCTGAAAGTGTTCGATGCTACCTGTCCGCTGGTGACCAAGGTGCATATCGAGGTCGCCCGTTACAGCCGTGATGGCCGCGAGTGCATCCTGATCGGCCACGCCGGTCACCCTGAAGTCGAAGGCACCATGGGCCAGTACGACGCCGCCAACGGCGGTGCGATCTATCTGGTCGAGGACGAAGAGGATGTTGCCAGCCTGCAGGTGCGCAACCCTGAAGCCCTGGCCTTCGTCACCCAGACCACCTTGTCCATGGATGACACCAGCCGGGTGATCGATGCCTTGCGCACGCGCTTCCCGGCCATTGGCGGGCCGCGCAAGGATGACATCTGCTACGCCACGCAAAACCGTCAGGACGCGGTCAAGCAACTGGCCGACGAATGCGATGTGGTGTTGGTGGTGGGCAGCCCGAACAGCTCCAACTCCAATCGCCTGCGCGAGCTGGCCGAGCGCATGGCGACTCCGGCGTACCTCATCGACGGCGCCGAAGACATGCAACGGGGCTGGTTCGACGGTGTAGAGCGTATCGGCATCACTGCGGGCGCTTCGGCCCCCGAAGTGCTGGTGCGCGGCGTGATCCAGCAATTGCAGGCCTGGGGCGCGACCGGTGCGGATGAGCTTGCCGGCCGCGAGGAGAACATCACCTTCTCCATGCCCAAGGAACTGCGCGTCAAGTCGCTGCTCTGAGGCTATTCAGCCACACAGCGCTGCATCGATTTTCGTGTCCTCGACCCTCACGCGCCCGGCCGGTGCGACTATCACTCGATAGTTGCTCACCGGCTGGTCTGCGGCACATACGTGCAACGTCCTGGCGGTCCTGCGCCGCAACGTCCCCAGACCGTTGAAACTGATTTCCTCTACACGCTTGCGGTTATCGACCACTCGCGCTGTGCCACCATTGGCGCGATCTATCAGCACCGGATCGTTTTCGTCGGGACCTTTGCCATCTGCGTCGAGTATGATCCGCCAGCCGTTGCTCCAGTCGTTCTCGATGGCATGAAGCGTAACGATCTGATTGCGTGTGATTGCGGTCGCTCTCGCCGAGCGAATGCCGCTGGCCAGCTCCCGGGCGGTTGCAAGCCCGCGGCTGGAATCGATGAGTTCCTTGAAAGACGGGGTTGCGACGTTGGCGAGGATGGCCACCAGTGCAACGACGATCAATAATTCGATCAGTGTGAATCCTGCATGCTTCATATGCCTTCCTCCCTGGAAACCGCCGTTTCAACGCACTGCGGGCGTTCGTCGTGGCAAAACAACCGTACGTCCCGCTATGGATTTTCCCGCGGCGTTGCTGCCTTATAGTCGTAACGTCTAGGAGACACCCAATGCGTCATATAGCCAAGGGATTCAGCCTCATCGAAGTGTTAGTCACTGTGTCCCTGGTGGGCATCCTGGCGGCTATCGCTATCCCGAATTTCACCAGCTCCATCCAGAGCAACAAGGCCGATACCGAACTCAGCGATTTGCAGCGGGCGCTCAACTATGCGCGACTCGAGGCGATAAACAGGGGAGTGGCGGTGCGTATAGCGCCGACCAGCGGGACGGCGTGGACCAGCGAATTGCAGGTGTATCTGGTTTCCGATACTCAGACGACGCCTACGGCGCTGCGAAAAGTGGCGGCCATGAGCAGCGGTGCCACGCTGGTGGCCGATAACAATGCCACGGCAATTGATTTCAACAACCTGGGCGCGCTCATTGCCCCGGCTGCGGCGGTGACCATGACCTACACCCGAGGCACCATTAGCAAAACCATAAAGGTCTGTCTGACCGGTCGGATCACCCTGGGTGGAGGCTGCTGATGGCTGGTGAAACCCGATATCGCCAGACCGGCATGACCCTGATCGAGGTGCTGGTCTCGGTATTGATTCTGGCCATCGGCCTGCTGGGCGCGGCGGCCATCCAGCTCAACGCGCTCAAATACACCGACAGCTCGGCCATGACCAGTCAGGCAAGCTTCATTGCCTACGACATGATGGATCGTATCCGCGCCAATGTTGATGGTAATGCCAGTGCCAATGGGGCGACCAATGTGCTGGCGACTTATGCCTTGGCGAATCTGGATGCGGCACCTGCGGCCAACCCGAACGATGCCAGAGCGCAGGATCTGTCTGATTTCAGAAGCAACATCATCAACTTTGCAGGCCAGAGCGGCACGGGCAGCATCACTGTCAGTAATGCTCCGGAAGTGACCATCATCATTGGCTGGAGCGATAACCGCGCTGCGGGTGCGAGTAATCAGGCAACAGGAAGCCCTGCGGCAACTCCGGTACCTCGGAGCTTTCAACTGACCTCCCGAGTCGGGGTCAACCCATGAGAAAGCTTTCCAGAGGCTTCGGCCTGGTCGAAATCATGGTGGCGCTGGTCCTGGGACTGGTGGTCAGTCTCGGTATCGTGCAGATATTCACGGCGGCCAGAGGCACCTACCAGAGCCAGAATGCCGCAGCGCGGATGCAGGAGGATGCGCGTTTCCTGCTGAGCAAACTGATTCAGGAAATCAGGATGACCGGCATGTATGGCTGCCTGAGCTTCAAAAACTACACGCCTGTATCTCCTGCTATCCCGTGGCCGATCGCACTGGATACTCCAATTCTCTGGGATAATCCGAGCAGGACGCTGACGCTGGTGACTGCCGATGTAGGGACCACAGGCAGTACGCCCACCTGGACCATCGTTTCAGACTGTCAGTCCAAGACGCAGCTTTACGCCAGTACTCGTGCGCCGGCTACGGGGGAGACGGCCTTTCCGTTGCGGCAGTTGGTCTACACGCTCAGCGGAACAGACTTGACCATAAAATATGGCTCGGACGGCACTCCGCAGCCGCTGTTGCAGAACGTCGCGGACTTCAGTGTTTCTTTCGGCATGACGGGTAACCCGATGTCCTATACCACGGCTGTTACCAAGGCCAACGCCGACGCTGTGCGCAGTGTGCGTATCAGCCTGACGCTGCAGGATGGGCAGAACGGCATCGTAAAGTCTCAAAAGTACAATGTTGTCGCTTACTTGCGTAATCGCTTTTGAACGGGCCGGGCATGAACAGGATCGTGCGATTCAAATCGATACAGGCTTTCCCTGCACGGCAGGGCGGTATGGTGTTGCTGGTCAGTCTGGTGTTTCTGCTGCTGCTCACTCTGCTGGGTATCTCTTCCATGCAGAACGCCACGCTGCAGGAAAAGATGGCGGGCAGCGTCACCCTGCGCAATCAATCCTTCCAGAAGGCCGAAGCGGCATTAAGGTTGGGAGAGTCTTCGATCAAGATGACGGGCTTTACCATGGCCAAGTGTACAACTGCATCTTGTGCACCGCCTGCGGAATCCACTTCTTTGACGACGGCTGGGGTAGGCGCATCCGGGGTTAATTGGATCGCTGCGGCAGGCGGTTTCTACGGTATACAGAATCTGGGGACCACTGCAACACCTGTGAATCGGCCACCGATCTGTACCGGAACAGTAACGCTCTATCGCGTGACATCAGTCGCTATTCAAGGCACGTCGCGCACGGTGCTGGAGAGTATTTATGCCAATTGCTGAGAAACTCCGTCGCAGCCTGAAGTATCTCGGCGGTGCGCTTTTGGCTTTTTATGCCCTTACGCCCGTGTATGCGTTTACGCCAGCACAAGTACCTTTGCTCAGTGCGTCGGCCGTGCCGCCTAACCTGATGCTGCTGGTGGATAACTCCGGGAGTATGTACAACATCATCTGGGCAGCCGGCTTTGATCCGACGGTGACCAATCGTCCGTCGATTATCTATGCGCAGCCAGGGTCATGCGGTTTTCTTAACTGCAGAGGCGTTTCCATTCAGGGCGACGATACGCTTTCGCTGGACTCTGCCGGGCCCTACACGTGCAGAAGCGATTACACCTACGTTGCGCGTGACAACGTGGGTTACTGCCTGAAGTTGCCCGATCCGGCCGGTAACGAGAGCACCACTCGCTACACTGCAGATTACCTTTCTTATCTGGTTGACTTGACGCGGGCCGCCAACACTACTACCAAAGACTTCACCGTCAACAACATCATTCCCAACGATTACCGTATCAACGTCGCGCGCAACGTTTCATTGAAGCTGGTTGAAAACAACAAATCCCTGAGAATCGGTCTGGCCGGGTTCAACCCGCCGACCAACGCTGACCCCGGGCGTGGAGGGAAGATTTCCAGACCTGTTGCAGACCTGTCCCCTGTTGCCAGTAACCCTTACAACAACGGCGGTGTCAGCCAGCGTGATGCAAACGACAATGTTACCGCCCTCAATACGGCCATCAATGCACTGCGAGGCGACTCCAATACGCCGTTGGCTGAAACGTACTATGAGATAACCCGCTACTTTCGGGGCATGACTCCGTTTTACGGCTATAACGGTGCACCGGAAACCTACACCAGCCCAATACAGTACCGCTGCCAGAAAAACTTTGGCGTGGTGATTACTGACGGCTTGCCGACGTACGATCGAACGTTCCCGAGCAACGATCCGGAGGATGTACTCAATACCTCCCGCTCGCTGCCCAATTGGGACTTGAATGCGGCCAATGACGGGGCCAATCTTAATGGTGATGGTGAGGGCGATACGCTTTATCTGGACGACCTCGCCAAGTTCGCCTATGACATCGACATGCGAAGAGCGAGCAGTACACCTGCCACTGACCTGACCAAGAAAAGTTGGGATACAGACGGCTTCTCTCAACAGAACATGACTACCTACACCATTGGTTTCACAGCCGCCAACCAGATGCTGATAGACGCTGCCGACAATAATCACGGGCACGGCAAGTATTTCCAGACCAATGACAGTGCCGGTTTGAACAACGCCTTGAACCTCGCATTGAGCGATATCTATGCCAAGGCCGGTTCGGGCGGCGGTGGCGTGGCAAACTCGTCCACCCTTCAGGCGGGCAGCCGCTTCTATCAGACGCTTTATGACCCGACGGACTGGCATGGCACGATCAAGGCTTACAATCTGGACGCTACGACAGGAGCGCTGAGCGCCCCTGTCTGGACCACTGATACCACGATCACCAGCAGCACCAAGGCGCCTGTTTTCGAGTCATGGAGCACAGCGGCGACACCGACGAAAATCACCCTGGATTTTCTGAATTTCACGCAGGCGCAACGCGATGCCTTTACCGCTACGCTGCCCACCGGAGTGACCGGCGCGGAGGTTATTGCCTGGGCCAAAGGCACGGCCAATGCCAAGCTTCGTACTCGTGCCACACTCTTGGGCGATATCGTCAATTCATCATTGGGGGCCGGGCTGCCGACAGAGAAGACGGCGTCTGATTTGCTCGGCGACACCACTTACACGACGTACCTTTCTGCCAAGTCCAGCAACATGAGTTCCAGTCTGCTGGCCAACGCCAACGATGGCTTCTTCAACGTGATCGACGCCAGCTCCGGTGCGCGTAAATACGCGTATATGCCGTCTACGTCTCTGAGTTCATTGGCGACCATTTCATCCTCTTCCTACGGTTCCGGCGTTCACCGTTTTACGGTGGATGGTCAGATTGCAGTCTTCGATACGCAGGCATCCGCAGGGAGTGTATGGCGCACGGTGGCGTATTCCGGGCTGGGCGCTGGCGGCAAGGCTTTTTTTGCGATCAAGCTTTTCGAAGGTTCGGCAGACAGCATCGGGGCATTGTGGGAGGTCAAGGCTCCCGACACTTCAGACACCAACAACAAGTTCAACAACCTTGGATACACCTACTCCAAGCCGGATGTAGCGCGTATGGCCGATGGCACCGGGATCGTTGTCGTTGGCAATGGTTATGGCAGTTTTACCGGGAGGGCGTCCCTGTATGTACTCAACGCCAACACCGGACAGTTCATTGCCGAAATTCCGACTCCGGTCATTGGCAGCGAAACGGATAACGGGTTGTCTTCGGTGAAACTTCGGGTCAATTCGCAGAATGTCGTTCAAGCAGCCTATGCGGGCGATCTCAAGGGCCGCCTATGGAAGTTCGACATGAGCGGGGCCGCAGCATCCAGCTGGAAAGTCGCTTTCAATGGCTCACCCCTGTTCACTGCACCTCAAGGGGCCAGTCAGTCGATTACCGTTCAGCCCTTGTTGCTGGACCATCCACTCAACGGCAAGATCGTGTATTTCGGCACCGGGAAATTCAGCGAAACCGCGGACAAGCAGACCAGCTCGTTGCAGGATTTCTATGCCATCTGGGATGGCGACAACGGTTCAGGCAACATCGTTGAGGCCAATCTGCAGCCTCAGGCCATTAACGGGACGGTAGTCGGAAGTGGCAATACGTATTACACCACGACTTCCAATGATGTGGATTGGGGCACCAAGAAAGGCTGGTACCTGCCGTTGGCAACCACGGCCCCTTATGTCGGCGAGCGGATTATCTATCCGGCACAAACCTCTCGCGGTCGTATCATCTTCACCACGGCAGCCGTCAACTCTACCGACCCCTGCGAAAGCACCGGGACCGGGCGCTTGTTCGAGCTGAACGCCGCGACTGGCAGCATGCTTAATTACCAGGTACTGGACACCAATAATGACGGCGATATCAACTCTTCGGATTTGATCATTGGCGGTCTCGGTATCGGTACTGGTATCCCGGTAGTGGCTTCTATCGTTGCCGGTACCAATGGGGCCAACGATAACAAGTACGTGATTGACTCCAGCGGCGGCACGCCCACCAAGATTAATGAGAAGGGCGGCAGTGCGAACGTCTTCCAACGCATCATGTGGCGACAAATCCAATAGGGAAACTAGACATGCGAGCGACATCCAGGGGCTTTACGTTGATCGAACTCATGATCGTCGTGGCGATTGTCGGTATTCTGGCCGCCATCGCGTACCCCAGTTACACCGAGTACGTGAAACGCACTCAGCGTTCGGCAATTGCCAGTCTGCTGTCCGAGCAAACCCAGGCGCTGGAGCGGTTTTACTCACGAGCGACCCCCCAGCCCACTTACATGGGGGCCAACGTGAGCTTAGGCAATACGTACTACAAGATAACGTCGACCCTCACTGCCACCGACTTCACCCTGACAGCTGACCCTATCGGAGGCACGCTGATGGCTGGCGACAAGTGCGGCAGTTTCGTGATTACTAACACCGGAGCGCGTACCAACACGGGCGCAACCAGCGGTGTCACTGTCAAAGACTGCTGGGGCCGCTAAACCGTTTCCTTGTCACGAGACCAAGATGTCCAAGCAAAAAATAGTCATTGTCGGCGGTGGCGTCATAGGTCTGTTGACCGCCTTCAATCTGGCCTCCGAGCAGGTCAGCGTCGTGCTGCTGGATCGTTCGGGCGTTGGCCAGGAGTCTTCCTGGGCGGGCGGCGGGATTGTTTCGCCGCTTTACCCGTGGCGCTACAGCCCGGCGGTCACCGCGCTGGCGCACTGGTCGCAGGACTTCTACCCGCACCTCGCCGAGCGTTTGCTCGCACAGACAGGTATCGATCCTGAAGTGCACAGGACCGGCCTGTACTGGCTCGATCTTGATGACGAGCAGTCTGCGCTTGAATGGGCTGTCCGCGAAAAACGTCCGTTGAACCGCGTGGATATCTCGGCGGTAAATGATGCCGTGCCGGTGCTGGGTGAGGGCTATTCGCGGGCGATCTATATGGCCGATGTGGCCAACGTACGTAATCCCCGCCTGGTCAAATCGCTCAAGGCCGCCTTGCTGGCATTGTCCAATGTCGAGATTCGCGAGCAGTGTGAAGTCAGCGGCTTTACCCGTGAAGGCAGCAGGATTTCGGGTGTGCAGACACCAGCAGGGGATATCACCGGTGATCGGGTGATTCTGGCGGCGGGTGCGTGGAGCGGCGAGTTGCTCAAGACTCTGGGGCTGGAGCTGCCGGTCGAGCCGGTAAAAGGCCAGATGATTCTCTACAAGTGCGCATCGGACTTTCTGTCGAGCATGGTGCTGGCGAAAGGGCGCTACGCTATCCCGCGTCGTGACGGGCATATCCTGATCGGCAGTACTCTTGAGCACGAAGGTTTCGACAAAACCACCACGCAGGCCGCATTGGAAAGTTTGAAGGCGTCGGCCGTCGAATTGATTCCGCCATTGGCCCATGCCGAGCCGGTCGCCCAGTGGGCAGGCCTGCGCCCTGGCTCGCCTGAGGGCATCCCGTTCATCGGACCGCTGGACGGTTTTGACGGCCTGTGGCTCAACTGCGGGCATTACCGCAACGGCCTGGTGCTGGCTCCGGCGTCCTGCCAGTTGATCACTGACCTGCTGCTGGAGCGCGAGCCGATCATCGATCCGGCACCCTACGCGCCGACTGGTCGCCTCGCAGGCTAGTCATCCTGTCGGTCACGCGGAGCGTGGGGCGCGACGATGTTCTCGCGCGCACCTATCGTTCCGCACGCTCTAGTGGAATGCCTTTCGTGACGCTATGCGTCGCACGGTTTTTGCCGCGCAACGCATTCAATCCAGGCCCAGCTTCTTCAGGCGATAGCGCAGTGACCTGAACGACAAACTGAGCCTTTCTGCTGCAGCGGTGCGGTTCCAGCGGGTTTCTTCCAGTGCCTGCAGGATGAGCTGGCGTTCGATGCTTTCCAGGTAGTCTTCAAGGTTGTCGATGTCGGCCAGGCTCGGCCCGTCGCTCTCCTGAGGGCTGGCGGACTCTGTCAGGCGCAGGTCGCTGGCGTGGATTTCGTCGTTCTCGCACAGCGTGTAAGCGCGCTCCAGCATGTTTTCCAGTTCGCGCACGTTACCGGGGAAGCGGTAGCTCTTCAGCGTTTCCAGCGCCTGCGCGTTCAGGCGCGCGACGGGTTGTGCGCCGTTCCCGGCAAGGCGCTTGAGCACGCTGGCTGCCAGTTGGTCGATATCCTCACGCCGCTCGCGCAACGAGGGCACGCGCACTTCGATCACGTTCAATCGGTAATACAGATCCTGACGGAACCGACCGGCCGCGACCTCTGCATTCAGGTTCTTGTGGGTGGCGCACAGAATGCGCACGTCGACGATCTGCTCTTGCTGGCCGCCGACGCTGCGGATGGATTTTTCCTGAATGGCGCGCAGCAGTTTGACCTGCATGGCCAGCGGCAGGTCTGCGACTTCATCGAGAAACAGCGTCCCGGTGTGCGCCGCCTGAAACAGACCAGGCTTGTCTTCGTGGGCACCGCTAAAGCTGCCTTTGCGATGACCGAAGAATTCGCTTTCCATGAGTTCGGAAGGAATGGCGCCGCAGTTCACCGGTATGAAAGGTTTGTCGATGCGCGGACCCTGCTCGTGGATCAGCCTCGCTACAAGCTCCTTGCCGCTGCCCGACTCACCGCTGATGTAGATCGGCGCCTGGCTGCGGGCCAGCTTGCCGATCTGACTGCGCAAGGTACGCATTGCCAGCGAGTCGCCCAGCAGGCGGTTGTCGATGCTGCGCGTGGGTTGCGCGCCGGGCAGGCTCAGCGCGCTATTGACCAGCTCGCGCAACCTGCCCAGGTCGACCGGCTTGGTCACAAAGTCGAAAGCTCCGGCCTTCAGCGCGTGGATCGCGGTGTCCAGGTTGCCGTGGGCAGTGATCATCGCCACCGGCACGTGGGGGTAGCCGTGCTGTATGTGTTGCACCAGCTCAAGGCCATTGCCGTCCGGCAGACGCATGTCGGTCAGGCACATGTCGAACGGTTCGCGGGCCAGCCAGTCGTGGGCTTCGGCAACGTTACGCGCACTACGGGTGTCGAGTTTCATGCGTCCCAGCGTGATCTCCAGGAGTTCGCGAATATCCGGCTCATCATCGACTATCAGGATTTTTTGCCGTTGGCTCATGCTCAGCTCGTCTTGAACGGGTGGGCGAAGGTAATGCGCAGGCAACTGCCACCCGTGGGGCGGGGCGCGTATTCCAAATGCGCCTGATTGCTTTCGCACAGTTCACGTGACAGATATAGACCAAGGCCGGTGCCTTTGCTCTCTGTGGTGAAAAACGGTTCGAACATCTTGCTCAGGTGTTGCTCGCTGACCCCCGGCCCGTCGTCCAGCACTTCCAGCGTAGGCAAATCGCTTCTCGGTTCATTGTGCAGTTTCAGCCAGACCTGCGCTGACGGATGATTTTTGCCGCTGTAGCGCAGGCCGTTCTGCAACAGGTTGGTCATGATTTGCGTCAGCTGTCCAGAATCCATGCGGGTTGTCAGCGTGCCGGGGCTTATGTCGACATGAATCGACTGATTGGGCGCAGCGGAACTGCGAAATTCAGCGACAAAGTGTTCCAGCCAGGTTTTCAGATCGAGCAGTTCGGGTTGCGCTTCGCGTCTGCGTGACAACTGCAGGACATTTTCGATGACCCTATCAATGCGTCCCGACTGCTCATGAATGATCTGCCCCAAGCGTCGATCCGCTGCACTGAGCTCTTCCGATTCATTAAGCAACTGCGCCGCATGACTGACGGCGCCCAGCGGGTTGCGTATCTCATGGGCAATCCCGGCGGTCAGGCGCCCCAGCGCGGCAAGCTTGAGCTGCTGCGCCTGATGGGCGATCTGCGACAGGTCTTCGAGAAAAACCAGCGTCTGACGCTGATCGCCACGGTTGAGTGTGGCAAAGCTCGGTTGCAGCACCAGCCCGACGGGGGCGGTGGTGATGCTGCGCGGCACCATGATCGGGTTGACGAGCCACTGGCGCAGGCGTTCGACCAGTTGTGGCGAGCAGGTGTCGATGATCTGGCCGACCAGTTGTTCCTGGCCCAGCAGGTTCAAGGCCCCCTGATTGGCCAGCAGCACCTGATGGTTGGCATCCAGCACCAGAATGCCGGTACGCATGCGTTGCAGGATCAGCGCGTTGAGTGCTTCAAGGCTGTCGACATCCGCCGCGCGCTGTTCGGCCAGCACCTCGCTCACCTGCATGCGCGCTGTCAGCGCCTGCACCAGCAGGGCGGCGGCGAAGCATAAGGCGCCCAGCGAGCCAGCCTGCACGTAGTCGTTGGAAACCGAGGGGGTGCCGAAGCTGATGTAGAACGTCAGGTAGATGATGCCGATGGCCGAAACCGCAGCGATCAACAAGCCGATACGGCCGCGCAGCAACACGTTGCTGATCGCCACCGAGGCAATCAACAGGTTGCCGATACCGCTGGAAGGCCCGCCGGCTGCGTAGAACAGTGCGGAGAGCATGATCGCGTCGGTCATCGCCAGGCCGAAAAACTGTGCCTGACGGCTGGGGCGTTCCAGCAGCACGACGACCAGAATGTTGAACACCAGATACAACCAGCAGCCCGAGCGGAACAGGTTCGGGTTGGCCAGTTGCAGCAGCTCGGTTTCCAGGCTGCTGGAAATCAACAGAACCAGTACAACGCCGATGGTCAGTCGGTAGAGGTGGTACAGCCGTAGAATCCGCTGTGCCTGCGGGCTGACAAGGGACGGTGAGTCAGCGGTCACGTGCCGCGGGGCCTTGCAGTCGGTGTGCTTCGCTGCAATACCATTGCTGTGCCTGGCTCAGCGCACGATCCTGCGGCAGATGAACGCCACACTGCGCGCATCGCACCATGGGGGTAGACGCCAGTTCAGGCGGCTCGGCGCGGGGTTTCGGCTTGGGGGGATTGATCAGACGCTTGACGAACCAGACCACCGCCGCGATCAACGCGACCCACATAAGTAAGCGAATCATGACTACCAGCTTAGTGATTGACGATGGCGCAGTGTAGCCAAGCCGCGAGCGGGCGCACAGTGGCAAAATTGATGCACAAAAAAAGAGACCCGAACAGACTGTGTGAAAACGCACTGAAGGCAAGCCCAACAAACGCCCCGACTTGTTCGGGGCGTTTGTTTTTGTGTGGGCAACAGTCGAAAAAAAGCTTTTCAGCCCATTAGCGCCATCAATTGGCGGGCTCCGAGTACGCTAATCGCTCGCTTGAGGTTGTAAGCATTCACCGCCAAGGCCATTTCCGCTTTTGCTCCCTCCAACTGGCGCAGCAGGAAGCGACCATTCCCCAACAGCCATTGCTTGAGATTGCCGAAAGGATGCTCAACGATGGATCTTCGACTGGCCATCATTTGCGGATGCGCGAGCATTCGCTGCTCCATTCGCTCAAAGGCTGCCTCATGGGCATGGCGTGAGACATAGCGGCGTTGAGCGCCAGTGCATCGGGATTTGAGTGGGCAGGCGGCGCAGTCGCTGACATGTGCCTGATAGATCCGATCGCCCCTGTTGCGCTGCTTGAGCGTCAACCATTTGCCCGCCGGGCACTGATAGCGATCGTGTTCGGCTTCGTAGGTAAAGTCTTTGCGCTCAAAGAGTTCCTCACCGCCTGGGTTGACCGTGCGATTGGGCGGCACATAGACCGTTATCCCAGCCTCCTCGCCGTCCTGAGTCACTTCATGGTGCAGAATCAGGCAATGTGCGGCGTCCACGGCGGTTTGTACGTTGTAGGCCACACGTGGCCCTTTGGGCGTACGCATCATTCGGGCATCGCTTTCATGGGTGTTGAACTGCTCCAGGCCCATCGAGCTCATCAACGCTTGGCAGCTCTGATTGTCGTGCTGCCGAACTTCAAGCTGCGCCAGTGCTGTTTTGATCGCGCCGCGATCAATCACCTCTCCAGCCTCGGCCTTGTCGGCCTCATCCAGCTCCGCCAGATACTGAGCTATGCGCTTGTCCAGCTTTTCTTCCTGACGCTTGAGTTGTTTGAGGTTCATGTGACGCCGCGAGGAAGCGACAGCCTGAAACTTACTGCCATCGATGGCCACCAAGTCGCCTGCGATCAGACCCGCCATGCGGCAGAATCGAACGAAGGCGCGACACGTCGCCACAAAGGCAAGTTTGTTGTTTTTACGAAAGTCGGCGATGGTCTTGAAATCGGGTTTGAGTCGGTTAATCAGCCACATCACTTCGATATTGCGCTGACACTCGGCTTCAAGACGCCGCGATGAGCGAATCCGCTGGAAATAGCCGTAGAGGTACAGCTTGAGCTGATCGGCGGGGTCATAGGACGGGCGACCGGTGTTCTTGGGAAGCGCTTTATCAAAACCCAGTTGCACCAAATCCAGCTTGGCGACGTATAGGTCTATGACCCGAACGAGGTGATCCTCAGGGATCAACTCTTCCAGCGAGACCGGGAATAGACTGGTCTGGCTGCGAGACTCTCCTTGGATGTAGGCCATAACGAAAAATGCTCCGTACCTTTCGATACGGAGCATTTTCTTTGACCGCTGCAAAGATTGCTAGGTTTTCACACAGTCTGCGAAGGCCTCTTTTTTCATGCGCTGAGGATCAGTCGAACAGACCCAGGGTCATGTAGCTGAACCACGAACGGCTCTTGGTGCCTTTCGCTTCGGCGTCTTTTTCCGCCTGTTCGTCCAGCTCTGCCTGATTCTCCGGCAGCAGCTCTTTCGGAATGGAGTCCTTGGCGTCCTGGTACTGCTTCTTCATGTCCTGATCGGCACGGGTCTGGCCCGGTGGCAGCGGTGCGCTACCGTCGATCAGGCCAAGGGTCGCTTTCGACAGCCATGAGCGGTTATCGGCTTCTGCTTCACGCGGGGTGAACTTGCCGTCAGCCAGTTGCGGGTGGTTCGGGTAGTTGGTCTTCAGCACTTCCAGGCTGGTGGCAGCCAGGTCGTCAAGGTGCAGACGCTGATAAGACTCGACCATCACTGCCAGACCGTCGCCGACCGAAGGCGTCTCCTGGAAGTTTTCCACTACGTAACGGCCACGGTTGGCGGCGGCGACGTAGGCCTGACGGGTCAGGTAGTAGTCGGCTACGTGGATTTCGTAGGACGCCAGCAGGTTGCGCAGGTAAATCATGCGCTGCTTGGCGTCAGGCGCATAGCGACTGTTCGGAAAGCGGCTGGTCAGCTGGGCGAACTCGTTGAACGAGTCGCGGGCAGCACCCGGGTCACGTTTGGTCTGGTCCAGCGGCAGGAAGCGCGCCAGAAGGCCCACGTCCTGGTCGAAGGAGGTCAGGCCCTTCATGTAATACGCGTAGTCGACGTTCGGGTGCTGCGGATGCAGGCGGATGAAACGCTCGGCAGCGGATTTGGCTGCTTCGGGTTCACCGTTTTTGTAGTTCGAGTAGATCAACTCGAGCTGGGCCTGATCGGCGTAGCGACCGAACGGATAGCGAGATTCCAGCGCCTTGAGCTTCTCAGTGGCACTGTTATAGCTGTTATTTCCCAGGTCGGCCTGCGCCTGCTGGTACAGCTCGACTTCGCTGAGGTTTTCGTCGATGACTTCCTTCGACGAACAGGCCGCAGTCAATGCGAGGATGGCGATCAGCAGCAGGTGTTTCACTTGCATGGCGGCTTGCGTCCCTATAACGGCCTGCTGTCTTGGGCGGGGCCGTCCTGTTATGATGAGCGCCCCGCGATACCGGCGGGACAAAAGACGCCGTATTTAACCACAAGCGCGCTGCCGAAACCAAAGGCTAGCCGCCACCTAGTCTGGTCATGTCCGAAAATATAGAACTTCGCGCAGAGGTGCCGTCCGAATTGGGCGGTCAACGCCTCGATCAAGTCGCCGCACAATTATTCGCTGAGCACTCGCGCTCGCGCCTTTCCGCCTGGATCAAGGACGGCCGCCTGACTGTGGACGGAGGCGTTCTGCGCCCTCGCGACATCGTGCACGGTGGCGCTGTTCTCGAGCTGATTGCCGAGCAGGAGGCCCAGGGTGAATGGGTCGCTCAGGACATCGAGCTCGACATCATCTATGAAGACGACCAGATCCTCGTCATCAACAAGCCTGCCGGGCTGGTGGTGCATCCGGCTGCCGGTCATGCCGATGGCACGCTGCTCAACGCCCTGCTGCACCATGTGCCGGACATCATCAATGTTCCGCGTGCCGGCATCGTGCATCGTCTGGACAAGGACACCACCGGTCTGATGGTGGTCGCCAAGACCATTCAGGCACAGACCCAACTGGTTACCCAGTTGCAGAGTCGCAGTGTCAGCCGCATCTACGAGTGCATCGTGATCGGCGTGGTGACCGCAGGCGGCAAGATCGACGCACCGATCGGCCGTCACGGCCAGCAGCGTCAGCGCATGGCGGTGATGGAAGGCGGCAAGCAGGCGGTCAGTCATTACCGCGTGCTGGAGCGCTTCCGTTCGCACACCCATGTGCGGGTCAAGCTTGAAACCGGGCGTACCCACCAGATTCGCGTACACATGGCGCACATCAACTACCCGTTGGTCGGCGACCCGGCCTATGGCGGTCGTTTCCGTATCCCGCCAGCGGCCAGCCTGACCATGGTCGATTCGCTCAAGACCTTCCCGCGGCAGGCGTTGCATGCCCGCTTCCTGGAGCTGGATCATCCGACCACCGGTAAGCGCATGAGCTGGGAATCGCCATTGCCGGACGATTTCGTCTGGTTGCTGTCCTTGCTCAAGCAGGATCGCGAGGCGTTCATCGGGTGAATGACTGGCTGATACCTGACTGGCCTGCGCCAGCACAGATCAAGTCCTGCGTTACCACTCGCTCGGGTGGGGTCAGCCTGGCCCCGTTCGACAGCTTCAATCTGGGCGATCACGTCGATGACAGCCCGCAGGCCGTGGCGACCAATCGCCAGCGCCTGACCTCCAGTCTCAGGGCTCAGCCCGCCTGGTTGAAGCAGGTGCACGGCGTAGACGTCGTACCTGCCGATCCATCCCGCGTCGTTGAAGCCGATGCCAGCTGGACGAGCACGCCTGGCGTGGCCTGCACCATCATGACCGCCGATTGCCTGCCCGCGCTGTTCTGTCGTCGTGACGGTACGCGGGTAGCAGCAGCGCACGCTGGCTGGCGCGGGCTGGCGGCCGGGGTGCTGGAAGCGACGGCCAACAGCCTGCAGAGTGCTGCCGAAGACATCATGGTCTGGTTAGGACCGGCCATCGGCCAGCCGTCGTTCGAAGTCGGCCCCGAGGTGCGCGAGGCCTTTACCGCCAGCCACCCGCAGACAGCCGCTGCGTTTGTCGCCAGTTCGAATCCTGATCGTTTCATGGCCGACATCTACGCGCTCGCCCGGTTACGACTGGCAGCCCAAGGTATCTCTGCCGTGTACGGCGGCGGGCTGGATACCTTCACCGACCCGCGCTTCTTTTCCTACCGCCGCGCCGCGCGCACTGGCCGCTTCGCTTCGCTGATCTGGATCGAACACGCCTGATTGCCGGGCTGTTTTGCACAAGCCAGCTAGGCTTGCCTGAACACTCGTCTGATCTGTATCAACCCCGGCCCGCTTGAAACGCGCAGAATCGTCCGCATCTAACTGGCTATTCAGCAGGTTTTCTTTATAGGTGTGTTCATTGCTCCGGCCTGCATTAAAGGAAGGTGACAAATGCGTATCGACAGATTGACCAGTAAATTACAGTTAGCGTTATCCGATTCCCAGTCGCTGGCCGTTGGCCTCGACCATCCCGCCATCGAACCTGCGCACTTGATGCAGGCGCTGCTTGAGCAGCAGGGCGGTTCCATCAAGCCTCTGCTGTTGCAGGTAGGCTTCGACATCAACAGCCTGCGCAAGGAACTGAGTGCAGAGCTGGACCGCCTGCCAAAAATCCAGAACCCGACCGGCGACGTCAACATGTCGCAGGATCTGGCGCGCCTGCTCAATCAGGCTGACCGTCTGGCGCAGCAGAAAGGCGACCAGTTCATTTCCAGCGAGCTGGTGCTGCTCGCGGCAATGGACGAGAGCAGCAAGCTCGGCAAATTGTTGCTGGGGCAGGGCGTCAGCAAGAAGGCCCTGGAAAATGCCATTAACAACCTGCGCGGCGAAGGTGCCGTGAATGACCCGAACGTCGAAGAGTCGCGTCAGGCGCTGGACAAGTACACCGTCGACCTGACCAAGCGTGCCGAAGAGGGCAAGCTCGACCCGGTGATCGGTCGTGATGACGAGATTCGTCGCACCATTCAGGTCCTGCAGCGCCGCACCAAGAACAACCCGGTGCTGATCGGCGAACCTGGCGTGGGCAAGACCGCCATTGCCGAGGGCCTGGCGCAGCGCATCATCAATGGCGAAGTACCCGATGGCCTGCGCGGCAAGCGCTTGCTGTCGCTGGACATGGGCGCGTTGATTGCCGGTGCCAAGTACCGGGGTGAGTTCGAAGAGCGCCTCAAATCGCTGCTCAACGAACTGTCCAAGCAGGAAGGCCAGATCATCCTGTTCATCGACGAGTTGCACACCATGGTCGGCGCCGGCAAGGGCGAAGGCTCGATGGACGCTGGCAACATGCTCAAACCTGCGCTGGCGCGCGGCGAGCTGCATTGTGTGGGGGCTACCACGCTCAACGAGTACCGCCAATATATAGAGAAGGATGCGGCGCTTGAGCGTCGATTCCAGAAAGTCCTGGTCGACGAGCCAAGTGAAGAAGACACCATCGCGATCCTGCGTGGCCTTAAAGAGCGCTACGAAGTGCACCACAAGGTCGCCATCACTGACGGCGCGATCATCGCGGCGGCCAAGCTGAGCCATCGCTATATCACCGATCGCCAGTTGCCGGACAAGGCCATCGACCTGATCGACGAAGCGGCCAGCCGTATTCGCATGGAGATCGACTCCAAGCCTGAAGTGCTCGACCGCCTTGAACGTCGCCTGATCCAGCTGAAAGTAGAAGCTCAGGCCCTCAAGAAGGAAAAGGACGAGGCAGCGATCAAGCGCCTGGAAAAACTTCAGGGCGAAATCGAGCGTCTTGAGCTTGAGTACGCGGATCTTGAAGAAATCTGGACCTCGGAAAAAGCCGAGGTCACCGGCTCGGCACAGATCCAGCAGAAAATCGAACAGTCTCGCCAGGAACTGGAGGCCGCGCGCCGCCGGGGCGATCTGAACCGCATGGCTGAGTTGCAGTACGGGATCATTCCCGACCTGGAACGCAGCCTGCAAATGGTCGACCAGCACGGCAAGCCGGAAAACCAGTTGCTGCGCAGCAAGGTGACCGAGGAAGAAATTGCCGAGGTCGTGTCGAAGTGGACCGGTATCCCGGTGTCGAAGATGCTCGAAGGCGAGCGCGACAAGCTGTTGCGCATGGAAACCCTGCTGCACAACCGGGTGATCGGCCAGGAAGAAGCGGTGGTCGCGGTCTCCAATGCCGTGCGTCGTTCGCGTGCCGGGCTTTCCGACCCTAATCGTCCGAGCGGATCGTTCATGTTCCTCGGCCCGACCGGCGTGGGCAAGACCGAGCTGTGCAAGGCGCTGGCCGAGTTCCTGTTCGACACCGAAGAGGCGATGGTGCGTATCGACATGTCCGAGTTCATGGAGAAACATTCCGTGGCTCGCCTGATCGGTGCGCCGCCAGGCTACGTCGGTTACGAAGAGGGCGGCTACCTGACCGAAGCCGTGCGTCGCAAACCGTATTCGCTGATTCTGCTCGACGAAGTCGAGAAGGCGCATTCCGACGTGTTCAACATCCTCTTGCAGGTGCTTGAAGACGGACGCCTGACTGACAGCCACGGGCGTACGGTGGACTTCCGCAATACCGTGATCGTCATGACCTCCAACCTCGGCTCGGCGCAGATCCAGGAACTGGTCGGTGATCGTGAGGCGCAGCGTGCTGCGGTAATGGACGCGGTCGGTACGCACTTCCGTCCGGAGTTCGTTAACCGGATCGACGAAGTGGTGATCTTCGAACCGCTGGCGCGTGACCAGATTGCCGGTATCACCGACATCCAGCTGGGCCGCCTGCGCAAGCGTCTGGCCGAGCGCGAGCTGTCGATGACCCTGACCCCAGAGGCGCTGGACAAGCTGATCGCCGTTGGTTACGACCCGGTCTATGGCGCACGCCCGCTGAAGCGGGCGATCCAGCGCTGGATCGAGAACCCGCTGGCGCAGATGATCCTCTCGGGCAGCTTCATGCCCGGCACGACCATCACCGGCAAGGTGGTCGACGACGAGATCACGTTTGTCTGACAGCGCTCGTCAACGCTCTATAGAAGGGCCCTCGAACCGAGGGCCTTTTTTTGAGGCGTGGTCAGCAGTAGAATCAGGCCCGAGAGGCGATCTGAAAAAAAATCGCAAATCATTGTCTTAAAAAGCAATTTATAGGGTTGACAGGTGTTTTTAAAATTGTAGAATAGCGCGCCTCAGAGACGTGAACGCAACGATACAAACGAAGCGCAAAGGTCGATGAGATTGAAATCAACGAGTTAACAGCAAGCTGGTTTCAAGGCAACAGGTTGTAAAGTTGAATCTGAAATCGATAGTTCCGCGATAGCTCAGTTGGTAGAGCAAGTGACTGTTAATCACTGGGTCCCTGGTTCGAGTCCAGGTCGTGGAGCCAGATTTCGCAAGGTTCAATGCAGTTTCAGTCGGGGTATAGCGCAGTCCGGTAGCGCGCCTGCTTTGGGAGCAGGATGTCAGGAGTTCGAATCCCCTTACCCCGACCATATTTGGGTCGTTAGCTCAGTTGGTAGAGCAGTTGGCTTTTAACCAATTGGTCGTAGGTTCGAATCCCACACGACCCACCATTTTTGGTTCCAAGGTTCACCTTGGAGCCGAATCTTAAAGATCTGATGCCACTCGTATCAGGTCGCAGGCAGCTGGTTGAGGTGCCTTGATTTACCGGGGTATAGCGCAGTCCGGTAGCGCGCCTGCTTTGGGAGCAGGATGTCAGGAGTTCGAATCCCCTTACCCCGACCAAACACTGTTGTGGCTGTATCTTTAGGACCTTGATGGGTGTTCATGTCTCAGTTTGAGGCAGGCTTTACCGTATGAGGGGTCTTATACCCAAACAAGCAGCCGTCTGTCGCGAAACATAGCGCCAGCAAGCTGTGATGTCAAATTGGAGCGCCCCGTACCGAGCAAAAGCTTGTGTACGGGGCGTTTTTTTTGGCAAAAAATGCTGTGCTGCGCGTGTATCGGCCCATATGAAGCAGTCATTAGGCCTGATAACTAAATAATCGGCAGTGCGAAGCATCTGCTGATAATGGCAGATTGAGTATTTTTGAGTTTTCTCTCAAGCCCAGCTCAGCATCCGAACACAGGTGAGCGTGCCAGTCAGCAAGCCTCAGTGCACCTACCTACCGAACTGTGCATGATTGACTGCCAGCATCCGCCCGCTATGCATACCACCATCCAAGCCATATGCTGCTTATATTCACGTCGGAGAGCAGAGGCGCTTCTGCAATAGAGGCTGCGAGGCTCTGCCGATCAATTATTTTGCATAGAAGTCTGTAACCTCTTACACCGGACGGAAGCAACAGCTCACCGGCGCAAGTCGCGCAGGCGCGATTAACACCACTCCCCCACATTACCTTGGCTTCATCATTGCTTAAAAGGATATCGGCATGGCGAGCATTCAGTCGGAGTACCATCGGTTCCTAACATATCTGTCCCAGCGTGAGGTGCACGACGACGTGCGCCGGCTCGCGCTCCTGGTGCTCAATCATCTTGAGCCACTTGCCGCGGTCGGTGCGGCACGCCGAGGGCGGTCTACACGTCTGGCACCTTTAGCTATTGCGCATTTGGCTGAGATGCCAGTCGCTTACGAGGAAAATCCTCGCGAGGCAGACGCTGTTTCAGAGCTTGGGCGTCTGCACCAGCTACAGGTCGGACCGTTCCGTGGTTTTATGCGTCCGGAGGCCTTCGACCTCAGCCACGACATTACACTGGTATACGGAGCCAACGGCACCGGTAAGAGCAGTTTTTTCGAGGCGCTAGAAGTTGCGATGCTAGGGTCCATCAGCGAAGCCCAAGTCAAGCGCCTAGACCAACGGCAGTATTGCAACAATGCTCGCTTACGTCGGCATATCCCACCGGTGCTCTCGTCCAGAGACGCAGACGGCGATAGGGTCGTGCAGCCCGATGAGGCGAAGTACCGTTTCTGCTTTATCGAAAAAAATCGCCTTGATGACTTCGCCCGCATAGCAGCACGCACTCCCGGAGATCAGCGCCAGCTTATCGCGACACTGTTTGGTATGGAGCAGTTCGCCGAGTTCGTTCGTGGCTTCAATCCTTCACTTGATCAGGATCTGATGCTTGTCGGCGCTCAAGCCTCTCAATTGACATTGCGTCGACTTCAGCTTTCTAGTTCTGAGCAGGGCATCGCTGCTTATCCTCAAAGAATTGCGGGCATCGAGGAGCAAGAGTGCTTGCTCGCGCAACGCATGTCGCCAGGCTCCACGTATTTGTCCTGTGTAGAATGGCTGCTTGGTACGCCCCAGAAGCAGGGGCGGCTGCCTTATGTTCAAGCGCAACTCAATGCCGTTTCGCCCACGGTCCATGGGATAAGCCGAGACAGGCTGCTCGCGTTACTTGCAGATTCATATCGCGCTCAGGACTTGTGGAAGGAGGCATCTGGCCAGCTCTCCGCTCGTGCAAGTGAGGTGTCATACGCCAAACTTTACGAAGCGGTGCTGGCCTTAGCCGAAGGGGCTACTACCTGCCCAGCATGCGGGACCGGGTTGGCCACGGTCGCCCAAAATCCTTTCACGAAGGCGCGCGCTGGCATCGAGCAACTCGCTCAACTCGCCACCCTTCAGCAGCGTGAGAGCAACCTGCGCGCTGAGTTTAGCGACGCAGTCCGAACGCTATGGGAAGAGATGCACAGGGTAGTAAGCGTCGCAGCAACCGTATGTTTACAAGATCTAAGCGCGCATAGTCTGCCTTTATTGCCCTTAGCTTTTGGCGGTTCCTGGTTGGCCGAATGGGTTGAGGGTGAGCAGCTCGCATGGAAGGGCTTACTTCGCATTGCCGAGATTATCGAGGGGCTTGATACCCAAGCTCGTGAAGCGAACGCGCAACGTATTGCACTTGCCGAGGAGCGAGAAAGGCTTGACCAGAATCGATTGGATGTCGAACGGTTAAGGACGTTGCGAGCAGCAGCTGACCAAGACTTGGCGGCCGCCCATCAGACCGTAGCCCAATTTGATGAAACGAACCTCGAACTGATCCAAGCTGCAACTCAAGAAGTGTCAGTTGTCGCGAAACATCACCGTATCAAAGCAGCCTATGACGGTTTTCTGCCGGTGATCCAGGAGTACGTGGCTGCACTACCGGGAGTTCTTCTTCAAGGGATGGGGGAGCAGACCCGAAATTTATACAACGCATTCAATCGTGGTGATTCGCCCGGTGATTTGCTGCATGCACTTTGGCTGCCAGTGGCAGAAAACGGCAGGATCGATGTAGAGTTCGGCTCCGAACCAGGCACCCGATATGACGCACTAATCGTTTTGAGCGAAGGTCACATCAAGTGCTTGGGCCTAGCGATTTTGCTCGCCAAAAATATCGAACAGCGATGCCCTGTTGTTATCTTCGACGACGTCGTCAATGCGATCGATGATGAACATCGCGACGGTATATGGCGCACTTTCTTCGAGGACGGTGTTCTAGATGGCAAGCAAGTCATCCTTACATCCCATGCCGAAGAGTTTCTGCACCGCATCCAACAAGAGCTTGGTGCTCGGCGTGCTTCGGCCATAAAGCGTTACAAGTTTCTTCCGCACCATGGTGAGCATCAGCTTCGCGTCGATAGCGATCCGCCGGTAAAGAATTATGTGCTGCTGGCCCAACAGGCGTTTGCGGCGGACGAAAAACGGGAGTCGCTGCGTCAGGCGCGCCCAGCGCTGGAGAGCCTGACTGACCGTATCTGGAATTGGCTTGGCCGACGCGCTGATGGTCGCATTGAGCTGAAGCTCGGAGGACCACGCGCGCAGTGGGAGCTTAACAATAAATGTACCAAGCTGCGGTCGGCTTTGACCCGCCTTGCGGGGCAGTACCCTGGCACCACAAATGTCGTAACCGCACTTGACCGATTATTAGGCGTGGGTGCGGGGAGCATTGAGTGGGGTTATCTCAACAGCGGAGTGCACGATTCGCAACGAGACCATGAATTTGATCGCGCTACAGTGCGAACAATTATCGAATCAATCACCGAGTTTGACCTCGCATTGGAGTTACTAATCGGTCGTTGACGGTTTTGCATAATCCCCCTGACGCGAAATCGCGCCGTAGCAACTCGTCCTATCCCGACGATAGTCTCGGCGCGGCACAGCCTGTCCGAATCACTGTGCTCTAAATAGTGGTTGATTACATAGACTCAAGTTCCTGACCTGCCGATCCATCCGGCCAATTCCAGCATTTCCGGGCGTAGATGCCGAGCATCCTGGCTTGGGACAGGTCTTTCCTCGATCACTGGTTCAGCACCAGCTCCTCCGCCGGCAATGTTGTTCTGTACCCACCTGGTGAGTTCCCCCAAGCTTCTCAATAGATCTTCTGGACTGGAGCAGCCTAACGGTAGCTGGCTGACTGCGGTGTCGCGGTCACTAGCGGGTGAGGGCGTTTCGTCGCGGTTCACTGTCCTGGTATCTGGAGCAGTTGACGGGCTCATTGTCGAGACCGGTGTAGGCAATGCGCGGGGCCTGGCCAAGGCCCGGCCAGCAGAGCTTTCGGCTTCTGCAGTTGTTTCGCGAGCCGTAGTCAACGGAGTCAAGTCCTTAACTGGAGCAGATATTGATCGGTGTCTATCAGCACGCAGGGTCGCATCCGGTTTTGCCATGTAGCTGATTTTGGCCGGCCGCTTTCCTCGTTCATTCATCACCTCCCGCATCATGTCGTAGTCGGGTTCGATGTAATCCATCGTGGTAGCTATATTCGAGTGGTTCAGCAATTTCTTGGTCAGATAGATGTTGCGCTCCGGTAGCGTCATCAGCTCACTGGCGATCGTGTGTCGGAAGCGGTGAGGCGTCATCCGTATACCGGTCATCGCAGTGAGTTTTTTATACATCGCCTCGACTTGGTTGGAGTTCATCTCATGGCGGCGGTAGTGGCCTGAAAATCTGTTTACGTTGAACAACTGGTCGCCAGGCTGGAACCTCAAGGCCTTCGCTGCGTGCATAAGCGTTTCTAGCTGAGCCATCAGACCGTCCGGGATAGGAATCAGGAACTCACGATGAGTCTTCTCCGTTTCGCCTCTAACTCTGATCAGCCGGTCGCGCAGGTATACATCCGCATATCTCAGGCATAGCAGCGCGTTGAGCCTGATCCCCGTGTAGTAGAACGTTTCGAACACGCTCAGCCAGAACCAGGCAGGTGTAATTTCCGTCCGTTTTGCGGTGGCACGCTCCTCTGCGGTCAGCATCCTCAACCAGTTACGGGCGCGGACGCTTGCGTCGTTCGCAACTGTCTTTTTTGGGCGCTTGGGCGGCATCACACGCGTGTTTTTAAGTGGGTTAACAACCAGATCCAGCAGACCGTGCTCGATTGCATAGCCGTATATGGTGCGCAAATGGCTGGAGTACGTGTTCCAGCTGCGCTTGGAGATCCGCTCGAGCTCAGACCTGCGCCAGTCAAGCATGTCGCGGTGGGTCGTCTCACAGGCAAGGCAGTCGCCGAAGAATCTGACGTAGGATTTTGTGGCAGCCCAATAGATCTTGACGGTGTCGGGCCTAAGGTCATGAGTGAGTATGTATTCCTGGGTCAGTTCCGGAAGCGTCATCGGTTTCATTCAGATGTGTCCTTGTCTACCAATTCTGCCAAGCTGATGACCGGGTTGTCATAGGGCACCTCGCTGAAAACGTCGGTAGGTTCTATGAGCAGATAACCCCGCAGTTGCTTGCTTTTTCGTGGTCCTTTGACCAGGCATGTCCAGATGTTCAGGCCTGCGCCAGTCTTGCGATGTTTTTTCAGCTTCTCAAAAGAACGCTGAACGACCTGCCAAGCTTCTAGATCTCGCTCTTTAGCCTCACGCTCTATGTCTGGGTGCTCAAGTGCGTAACGTTTGAATATGTCCGGGCTTACCAGGAACGCAGTGCCATCCACGGTATGCACACGTGCCTTGGCGTCATTGATGATGATCCTGTGGGAGATCACGCCCCCCTTCAGCCAGGTGAGGAAGTTCGAGCCGTGGCTTGAGCTACCTTCCGGCGAGACTTTTGCCGGCTCTTCGACTGGGGCTGTGTGGTTTTCTGCCTTGTTACCCACAAGCTGCCGAGGTTGGCTAAGACGGGTAGCTGCCGGAGGAGGGGGCAAAAACGGAATCTGGTCATCATCGCCCACCGGCTCGGGTGCTGGTTGAGTCGATGCTGTCGCTACCGGGTCCGGGAACAGATCGAGCAGCTCGTCCAGCGCATCAAAATCTTTTGCTGCAGCAGGTGCTTGCTTAGGTGCAGGGCGCGCTTCTGATGCTGATGCTGCAGGCGTATTTTTGCTGTTCACCGGTTGAGATTCGTCGCCTCCAGCAGGAACTTGCTCGTTGTCATCCGCCATTGGCGCAGATTCCACGGTCAGCGTGCCGGTATACGTCTCAGGTCTATCAGTGGTGTTTGGCCAGATCAGTGCCGGCGCTATTTTCAGCACTGTGAACGTGTTCTTCCAGCCGCGACCATTATCGATGCTGGCCTTCCAAATGGCTTTTCCCTCTCCGTTGGGCTGAATGATCGCTTGATCCTGGAGCAGATTAAACATTGGGGCGTTGGAGGTGGGGATGTGTTCGATACCCTGAGACAATAGAAGAGCTCTGAGCTGATCTACGGCTGGCTTGCTGACAAGCCACAAGCCTTCCTGAGTCAGCCATCCGTCCGAGGGGCCGTCGGGCTGGTTCAACTTGAATTTATCCGCCACGAGCATCCTCAAGCCTTCAGCCAACTGCCGTTGGATAGACTGTTTGGGCGCTGACATAGCCCTACCAGGATTGCCTCCGAGTTCCTGTGCCACGGAAGCCTGGTCTGCTTGGGAGACAATTTCACCAAGGATATCGGCATGCTCATACTGACCTGCGAACGCGAACACGAGTTGAGACCAGAGCTCGGGAAACCCGCTGAGCCAGTCCAGTGCCTTTGCCGGAATTACATTGGAGTAGATCAGCGACGAAGCGGCTCCATGTAACCGATAGTCTCGACCTTTCACGTACTTGAATCGGTATGGCTGATCCAGAGGCCCATGCCATGGATGCCAGATAGTGCCATCTGCGAGCTCAACCTTGACGTCTACTGCAATCTTGCCCAGGTCGTGGACGAGCGCACCATAGGCCGATGCTGCAGACCATGCTTCCGACTGGGCCGCCTGCGACTCGGGCGGTGCTCCGATGGGGAGCAAATACATTTGCCGTATCTTCAATGCGTAGGCGACGATTTCGAGACCGTGATCCAGCATGCCACTATGATATGCATGGTGGTGATTCTCAGAGGCAGGGAGATGCTGCACCAAGGCTGCATAGCTCTTGAATGCCTGCATGTAAAGGGTCTCGAACTGCTCACGCGGCAGAGAGGTCCGCTGCCAGATGTTTTCAATCAACTGGCGCCGTCGGGAAGTTGACAGCAACGCGTCGGGAGATTCTGGTTTGAAAAAGCCTGCAGCAGCATTGGACGATATCGGAGACGCTTTTCTTCGCGTGAAGAAACTGAGCATATAGGCACCCATGATGAAGTCATTGGTGGGCCTTTTGCTCTATATGGCTCAGCGTGACAAGTCGAAACCTATATCCGTCCTGGAAAGGTTATATGCATAAGACGCCACCTGATTGGGCGGGATCCAAGTAGTGTCAGTAATCGGATGTTGCCACGCTTGCGTGGAAAAATGTAGCCTCCAAGTATCTGTTAAGTAACATTTTTTATAAGGTTCATTTTTATGGAGGCCGCCTCTCGTACCCTTTTGGCATCCATTTCCGGCGGACTCGCCGGCCTTTTCGGGTAAGGCACTTACCCTTATTCCCCCATTCCATTCAAACCCTTCGCTTTGCCATTTGCTTCAGCCCATTTCGCCCCTTTCGGTGCGGACGACGTTCGGCAGACGAAGACGGACAGCCCCTGGTCGAGTCGAAGTCAAAGGCATGGGGCAGTCAAAGCCCGACAGGCTGGATGAGCTCCGGTCCTTGATTCCGCACGTTCCCCACTGCGCGATCAACCGGGAACCATTCAAAATCGTCAACAATCCTGCAGTGCTCTTTTGCCAACGCTTCGGCTTTCTGCGGTGCTGTTTCGGAATCAAGCCATGCCCGCGCATCTTCTGCTGTCAGTACCACCGGGCGGCGATCATGAATGTCCACCATTCCCGAGTCGCTTGCCGACGTGATGATGACGAACCCGTCACCATCATGCGGTTCAAGCCCTCTGTGCACCTGGGCCAACGCCGCGAAGAACATGGGCTTTTTACTCTTAAGGCGGATGAAGTAGGCCTGCTTTTTCTTGGGGTCATCCGGGTCCTTCACCCATTCAAACCAACCGTTCGCTGGTGCAACTGCCCGTCCGTTAGGCCATAGCTCCTTGAAGAATTTTCCCGTCATCACGGTTTCGACTCGCGCGTTGATTGGTGCTGGTCGTTTGCCTTTTGCCCAGAAAGGCTCCCACCCCCACCGAACCTTGTCGACACTCAGGCCCTCCTCGGTGGGACGGATGATCTCAACCCGGGTACTAGGGGCCACGTTGTAGCGCTCTATGGGCCTTAGGTCGTACCCATTGATCACGAGCTGCTCTGGGGCAAGCTCCTTGAGGTAGTGGTCCATGGATTCGTAGATCGAGTAGCGTCCGCACATGATGTCACCCCTAATGTCACTCGTCGAAAATGCCTTTCAGTACGATTGACCGCGCGCGGGCCAAAGAGTTAACTGTATATCTATACAGCTAGCTTATCGAAAGGTCTTCATCATGAGCGTAGTCATTCTTGGTCCGTTGTCTGAAGGGGGTATCAAGCTACCGCTCTACTCATTTCAGGTGCCAGCTGGGTTTGCTTCTCCCGCTGTCGATTACATCGAGAAGCACGTGTCTCTGGACGAACTGGCCGAGGTACGGGCACCGCATGTCTACCTGGCGAAAATTCTCGGAGACAGCATGATTGGGGCAGGTATTTTTGATAAGGATCTGATCGTCGTTGATCGCAGCCGCACTGCCGAGCATGGAGAGATCGTTGTGGCAGCGCTTAATAATTCGGAACCGATTTGCAAGCGGCTCTTCATGATGGATGGGGTTGTCAAACTTCAATCCGAAAATAGTGCCTACCCGTCCAAGCACATCCTGGAGGGTGACAACCTCGTCATCTGGGGCGTAGTGAACTACAGCATGCGCCGTCATGGAAAAGCATGAGGCTGTCTTCGCGCTTATCGATTGCAATTGCTTCTATGCCAGCTGCGAGCGTGTTTTTCGTCCAGATCTGGAGAAAACGCCCATCGTGGTACTCAGCAATAACGACGGTTGCGTCATCGCCCGTAGCTACGACGCCAAGCCATTTGTGAAAATGGGCGCTCCCTATTTTCAGATCAAAGAGGTGTTGCGCCGCAACGGCATCAAGGTGTTCAGCAGCAACTATGCGCTCTATGGCGACATGAGCGAGCGTGTCATGTCGATCATCGAGTCGATGGTGCCAGCCTCCGAGGTCTACAGCATCGATGAGGCGTTTGCAGACCTCACCGGCGTGCCTGGCGATCTCACAGCGTTCGGTCGACGCATCCGGGCGAACATTCTCAAATGCACTGGCATTCCTGTGGGTGTGGGTATCGGTCCTACGAAAACGCTCGCCAAGCTGGCAAACCACACTGCTAAGCGACTGCTATCCCATACAGGCGGTGTTGTAGACATTTGCGACCTGCATAACCGCAACTGGGTACTGCGTAATACGGCGGTCTTAGAGGTCTGGGGGGTAGGGAAGAAGATGAATGCCCACCTGGAGGCTATGAACATCCGCACCGCAATGGACCTTGCAACGGCCGACCCGCGTACTCTGCGCGACCGGTTCAGCGTGGTCATTGAAAAGACCGCACGTGAACTGGCAGGTACTTCGTGCCTGGAGCTGGGCGAAGCTGCACCACCCAAGCAGGAGATCTGTTGCAGCCGAATGTTCGGAAAACGGCTAACCACCATTCAGCCTATCAAAGAGGCTGTGGCCACCTACACTCAGCGTGCGGCCGAGAAGCTCCGTTCTCAAAACTCGCTGTGCAAGAAGATCCGCGTCAGCATCCGTACCGGCATGTTCAATCCGGAAAAAGCCAAGTACGCCAACGGCGCTTTGGTTGAATTGCCATATCCCACCAACGACGTGCGCTTGATGACCAGGGCGGCGACTGAGGCAGTGAATCGTTTGTTTCGACCGGGGTTCAAGTACAGCAAAGCTGAGGTTCTGTTGCTGGATCTGAGACAGCCTGGAGAATTTACGGATGACATGTTCGCTGCTTCGCAGCCAGCATCTTCGGAGAAGGTGATGGGAGTCCTGGATGAGATCAACACACGCTGGGGCAGAGGGACTTTACGAGCTGGGAGTGTTCCGTTCAATCCGGAATGGGCTATGCGTCGCGAGCTGATGAGTCAAAGTTATACAACCAGGCTCGATCAGTTGTGGGAGGTGAAAAGTCTCTAGTAGCTCTGTAAAGTGCGTAATCGCATGGACTTGACCACCCATTTGTATTCGACTTGACCAATTGTTTGCATCGGATCTGACCCGCGCAATGGGCGCGCCTTGACCGGCAGGAATCGGCCGATAGCAGCCGCTCTCTTCTTGAGGGACAATCCAGCGCATTACCTATTTGCCTCCAAGGAACGGACGTGGCGATAACTATCAGGATTTCCCCTATGACCCTGAATGGCCCGACCGCCTCCAGCAGACAAGTCACTCATTGCCTCAGCCTTTGGCGATGAATTTAACGACATCCACCACGTCAGGAGCACAGCTGTTCCAGGGCTCGCGGCCAAGCCTGGGATCGATGTTCTCATCGAGGATGGATTGCATCGCAATGAGCTGGCGCGAGACGAGTTTTTGTTGGCGTTGGGGTATGTTCGAGGCAGTGATCTATCGGAAGGGCATCATTTCTACCGGCGCAACGTGCATGGGGTCCGCACCCACAAGCTCCACGTTTCCAGGCGTGGACACCTTTCGATAAACCACATGCTGGGGTTCCGGGATTTGCTCAGGAACGATGCATTGATCCGCCTACTATATGAGGACTCCAGAGCACTGCCACGATGCGCGCAACATCACTCCTCCGGCTGCTCTTGAACCCCCAGATCTCGATACCTTTGCTTACCCCACACGCTAGGATCTGGAGTCACCTCAATCACCCTGGTCGGCGGAGTATTGATACGAAACCCAGGCTCCATTTTTGCCCGCATTTCGAGGTACTGGCCGAGGAAGGCGTCGTACGCCAGGCGGGGCGCGTACTGCACGTTTCCTTTCTGGTCCACCGCCTCGCCATGATAGAAAAAGTCCACACCCTGGGCGAGTGGCAGTGACAGACTGGCGATAGGCTTGTAGTCACCCTCATAAAGCGTGAGTCGCAACTTGGCCCCGGTCCCGTACAGCAGCCCCATCTGTTCGGCGAACCAGTTGATGTATCTGTCGCCGTTGATCCGTGTCGGTTCGACAGGCAATGTATAAGCACTGTCCAGGTCACGGTTTTTACGCAGGCGGCTGGCCATGCCATTCAGCTCCAACCCTTCACCGAACTTGATGTCGACCTGTTCTCCAGCCTCGATCTTGATTGGCTTGTTCACTGAAAGCGCAGGCCACAGCAAGTTTCTAAAGCCGAATGAGCCGCCGCCCTTGGACAGATTTGTCGCCTGCAATATCTCCCACTTGGCTGCTGTCAGGACAATGGGCGCCGCCGTGATGTTCGTCGCGCGCACGGACAAGAAAACCTGCTCGTTAACGGATTGCTTGTCACCGCCGGGTCGTCCGAATATCGGAGTCGGGCTAAGCCAAGCCTCTGCAACAAAGAGCCTGCGGCCCTGGCTCGCGGCAGTGATGTTGGTCAGGCGTTCCAACGCTTCTTTGGTGATACCGATGCAATAACTTGTCCCCGATGCGCCCGCACCGGTGACGATGGACGAGCATGGGCCCGTGGTCTGCATATTTGGTGACTGCGCCAGGGCCAGCGGATGCATCACCAGCACCGAAAGCATCATCGCCGCACGGCGAAGTTTAGCCCCCCTCATGGCCGGGTATCGACTGTGGACTTAACCACAGCGCCTTGCCCGGTAACGATCGGCGAGGCCGCTCCGTGGGTGGACATTCCGTCCTTTACAGGGGTTTGTGCATGCGCCGATTTAGTTGGCCCGGTGACGTGGACCTCGACCTTCGCGTCAGGTGCGGTAACGATGGGAGAGCCGGCGTTGTGGGTGGCAATAGAGGGGGCAGGTTGCTCCGCCGGATCGAGTTTCACGCCGACTCCATTGCCCTTTGCATCAATCTGTAGTCCGCGATTTTGAACCAGCGCTGCAGCGACCATTAGTGCGACCACAATGACCAGCGAGATAGTCACAATCGATCTCTTGCGGCTGCTCCGCCCGCGCGCGCGCGTTTTCTGCGAGAAGTTGTTCAACTCCAAACTCCTGTAAATGATGTGTGCGGTATCCGTACGGCCGCTGCACGCAGCGGCGGTTTCAAACTACTTACGAAGCTCACGAGTGTACATGAGCACACTCATTGGTGTTCTCTAAATCTTCATTGCTCAGCTTGCAAGCCTGCGGCCAGGAATTAGGCAGGATGGGTTATAAACAGAGGGCGAGAGCGACTCGTTGTCGCCAAACCTTTCTGATCGCGACCGACTGCTTCTGGCCGATTTCTGCCGGTCAAGGCGCGCCCATTGCGCGGGTCAGATCCGATGCAAACGACTGGGCAAGTCGAATGCAATTCTTCAGTAAAGGTAGGGATCAAGGTGCGGACGCACTTGGATTACTGGAACAGTATTTCATTTGAAAACACTGTCGAACCGAAGCGCTATACGGTTTGAAACAGTCGGCCGGCTGTTTGTCGGAAGGTTGATTTCTAAGGGAAAGTAGGTTGAATATGTGAGTTTATAGGTCTATAAATGATGTCAGAACGATATGTTGGTTGAGTCACGAGGTGGCTATGAGCACAGTTAAAGTACAAGGTAACGCTGCAATGCGGATCGGGCAGGGCCTGGGCCGTGGTGTGGCTGCAGTTTTGCGCCTGGAAAAAGCTTTGTGGTCATCGCTAGGCCGTGCCGGTATACCTGCATTCATTGTGACCGCTGTGAAGTGGAGTGCTCGGGCGGCTGTACTCGGTGCTGGAGCGCTGCTCGCAACTTGGGGCTTGCTACAGCTTCTTGGATTGCTTGCCATCATCGCGATCGGAATCGGTATCTTTAGCAGCCCTTCGATTCAGCAGGGGTCGCAGAGCGTCGACTTCGACCTGGATGCCAACAAGGCAGCGAAGATCGAAGTCCGTGAAGGCTTGGATGGTTATGGGACTTATGTTGGTAGCCACCGGGTCGAGTAAGTGCGCCAGGTAGCTGTTTCAAACCAGTACCACGCACATTTACGCAGTTGGTCAGATCTTCCCTTTGGCTGCTGACATAGCCAACTGTCCACCTTTCCCTCCAGCGTCCTGAGCCCCACTAGTGCCAGTAGCCAATCCGCTCATCAAGCTTCCTAGTTTTGCACCACTCCAGCCCAACGCGACTATCCAAAAGCTGGGGAGCACGATGAACATCGCTCCCATCACGAAGTCCAGCAGCAGATCTCCTTGCGCATTGCTCGCTCCAAATACCGGGTCAAAATTGGTGTGAGGAACGTTGCTGCCGATCCCGTTGCCGTAGAGGGCATCGAGAATCGTACTGTCTACCCATCGTGCGAGCTGGAACCAGAAGTCCACGAAAATCAAGGCAAATGCTGCGAAAGTCACCGTCATCACGACTTTCAAGTCGAACGCCCCAATCAGCAGTACAAACGGAATGCTAATGATGAGAGCCATCTTTAGGAAGGCCATCACCATGGGCGCTGCTTGCCTTACACTGTCCATGGCTGGATACATCACAAGAGATCCTGCTGCCTGACCAGCTGTAGCTGCAAGGCGTGTGAAGTCATTTAGCACAGAGCCACCGACTTGACCGCCATAGTCTGAATAAACCTGACCCTGGGTCAGTTGCTGCTTCCTCGGAGAGACCAGATCCCGGATGACCGAGTCGCTCACTTCGGTCTGGGTCATGAATTTTGCCCACTGAGCAAGCTTGCTCAGCAGATCTGGACTGACCTGTTCCAGCAGCCTGGTTCTGAGCCCGACGCTTTCATCCGACCACCATTGAGTGCATGTAGGAAACCCACCACCACCAGTGGTTTGTGGCAGGCCCGCGTCCCGGGTTGCGTCATAGGGCCATTTGGTTCGGGGAGTGTGTGACCTGAACCCAGAGAAACCATCGCTGTAATAGCCGGATGTTTGCAGAAAGAAGTGCGAACCGATCCAGTTGACGTCGTTGAGTTGATCATTGCTGAGGGTAGGCTGGGTCATGAACAGCTTTGCGCGCGCACGTGCGTAGCAATCGTTCGTGAAGTCAGCGACCTCCTGGGCAAGCAGCGGATCATTGATGCGGGCTTTGTTGACGTCCATCCGGACCTGTTGCAAGTCCACTCCACAGGGAATAGCTGCGACTGAGGCCGCAGTTGCTGCCTTGGACATCGCATGCACAAACAGCCACCAGACGGGCACTGTGGCGCTTTTACCGTTCAGCGTACTGAAGGATGTTTCCCAGCCTGTATCAGTTGGATTGGGTATTGAGTATTGGCATTGCTCTGAGCGGCTTCGGTCGAACTGGATGGTATCAATGCTGACGTTTACCAGAGGCATGCAAGCCAGGATGATGACTAGGATTGCCGTGTAGAACCGGTTTTCTACTCGGGCCAACGAGAGTACGCCCTTGTTGCCCTCATCAGCTCCCTCACCGCGGGCTCTGAGCCATTCGCTGATGACAATGGCGGCAAAGGGGGCTGCGAAGAGCCCGCTGTCCTCGATCATGTTCCAGATGCCGCCGTTTATGAGCCATCCGACCAACGTCAGGTAATACTCAAGGTAGTCATTCGTGTGCAAGATCATGGCAGGTCAACTCCCGCTACAGTGGCGGCGCGCCGAAGCTCGAAAAGGAGAATGACGAAGATGGCCATGACCTCGCAGCGACGAAGTCCCGATGGGAATAGATTTGTGTCTGATGCTCGCTGTTTAAGGGTGCGCCTTAGCCTGTACCAGCCGAGCCCTATCGCTGCATAAAGCGACAGCCGCCAGGCCAGCATGTAGTTGTAGTGTGCTTTTTGCCATTCCCTGAACTGCTCAACATCCCCAAAGAAATGTGCGATGGCTGTCATGAAAGTCACAGCCAGAACAATGGTCAGCAAGACCGGCCAGGTGAATGACACGAGCGCTTTCACGCCCCTACGCAGCCACCCATTGGCAACCGGCAATGAGTTCATAGTCAGTTACCTTTTGCAGGGTTCTGCAGCTGATCGAGGCGGTCGGGCGTTGGATCCCCTTGAAAGATACCTTTGGAGCTGTCCTTGCGGCTCTGAGCCCTCTGTAGGATGGCTGTCGGTGAGTTGCTGGCCAAGCTGCGACGCATATCCAACTCGGTCTTGAGGTTGTCAATTTCCTGTTGCAGGCTGCTGTTCTGCTGACTGACCGCCTGCAGGGCCACATCGTTGGCGGCAATGTTCGGTTCTTTGCTGCCGGTGAACATAGTGCGCTGAAGCAGTAGCGCTTTGCCGAGAACCTCAGATAACGCTACCTCTGAAGCAAGACGTTTTGCGAGAATGTCCTGGTCATGCTCAGTCCTGAGTGCCTCGACCACTCCACGGGTAACAGGCAGAGAATCGCTGCTCGCTGCAGTCAAGTTTTCTGAAGTGAGGGCCTTGCTGCCCGAGATCAATTCCTGCAGCGCCTTGAGCTTGGAGTCGTAGGATTCCTGTATGAGAGGTGTGAGGCCAACGCCGGCAGTGGAGGTTGTTTTGGTGCAATCCTCACAAGTGCGTTGTTGTTGCTCTCCCAGTACCCGATTGGCGAACGTGGTAGCTGCCTGAGGCGAGGACCAGGTGGAACACACCATGCCGTTGTTGCAGGCCGAAGGACTAATGGACGATGTATCGGCAGCGCCTCGTCCGTTCAGCAAGTTGTATCCCGCTCGGGTAACGTCGCCTACGACTTTGATAGGTTGCTGGCCAGATCCGCCGGCCTTATTCCCTCCGAGCCACGTAATACCGTCATTCCCTCCCTGCTTTTCGACCTGTGCAACGGCTGAGACAGCATCTGTGTTCCCGTTTTTCACCGCCTGACTCATAGCCTGGCCCTCGGCGATCTTGTTCCAGCCCATCTGTCCTCCGGCGACATCGAGCATCTTGTCAGCAATGGCACGGCAAGTGCCTTTGGAGCGGTCGAAGTCAAGACGACCCTGCAGAATGCCGTTGGTGAGCAGGTTGTACAAAGCCGGATTAGCCCGCTGGATAATCAGGCCTGGCAGTGATGAAACGGCGCTGGTAGCGTTTGAGATCATCGACCCCATGATCGTCTGAAATCCGGAAGTTGCTCCATTCAACTGATTTTGAAGCGTGTTGTTCATGCTCATGTTTCCGCAGACCAGATTGCTGTTCCAGCCTCCGCCGATGCTGATGCTATCCATGTTCCCCGCCGTACCCATAGTCACTGCGTTGCCGCCTCCGACGCTGTACAACACATCGTCACCGATCACACTGCCTGCCGAGCTTGCATTGATTCCCGGCGTCTCAGCGAAAGCACTGTGGGCTGCCAGAGTGCTCATGAATGCAATAGTCAGGAAAGCAGCGCGGCGCATAGTTGAAGTGCTCTTGATCATCATTGAAAGTCCGTACTGCCAAGAAAGGTTTGTCCTTCCCGCTTGCAGCAGGAATACGGGCGCCATAACGCCCAGGCGTAACCACCATCGGTTGCCTGCACACGGGACTGGGAGTTTGGAAATACCGCACAGCTTTGACTGAGGGTCGGCGTGAGCTCTTGCCACTTACCGGTGGTAGCGTCGGTCTCCATCAATTCTCCTGCAGGCCAGTAGCCTGGCTGGGGCTTTGCCAGGAGCGGTTGATAGACATGAACCTGACCGCTGCGAGTGACCACGTCACCTACACGCTGCGCGATCACTGATGCCGCCTTGTAATCGTCGGCTTGATGGATAAAACCACTGCGAGGGTAGACGCTTCCCCACATATCCCCCGACGTGAGACCACCCACCTCTCGACGGCCGGGAATCAGGGCTTCTGGATACACTGATTCTGGAACTCCGTAACGCCAGGCGACGGTGTCCAAGGTGCTCAGCAGGTAGGGCATATAGGGCGTTGCAGCGCCTTGACAGGCATAGCCCGAGGCGCTGGCAAACTTACTGAATGTTGCTCCCCCGGGGTGGCCTATGACGTCAGCGTTTTTGAATTTTGCCAGGCTATTCTCGTTATTGTGATTAGTGGTTCCGTCACCGCCATCCTGGGCGAATGAAGTGGGTGAGCTCAACGAAGAGACTTCCACCCAAGGGTTTTCACCGGTATTCGAGTAGCTTGAGACCACGGCGTCTGGAACGAAGTGACGAACCTTGGTCGACGTCTTCACCTTGCATCCAAACGGAGTGCAGAGCAGCCAGTAGCAGATCCCGACCACCTTGTACTCCAGGCAGTCAGGTGACAGGGTTGAGGCGACCAGGTTGGCAGATGTCACCGTGCCCGCTGCTGCCGGCCAGGTTGTGATCGACAGTGCCAGGGCTGCCCATGCTGGAGGCTTTGGCAAGTTCATCGCGGTGCCTCCCCCCGGCCAGTTGCATTTTGGTATTTGGCGGCGGCGCGCCACTGGGCAATCCGATATTCAGCGGCCGTAGCGTTGGTTTCCCCGTACACAACAAACTTGCGGTCGACCACCACTGCAGGGACCTTCGTTACCCCCATGCTCCAGGCGTCTACGAGGTTTTGTTGAGCCAAAGCCAGATCTCGTTGCAAGCGCTGTGCATCGCTGCTCATGAGGCGTTGCTGCATGATCGCGATGGCTTGTTGCTGGTTCGCCGGCAGTCCTTCCGACAGCTTGGCTTCGAGCCGTTCGGATTCGTCGAGGAGGATCAGCCGGACATGTGCCGGTGCCTGAACTGGGTGGTTCCGGTCGGTAACGATCCACGTCTCTGCGTTCGCGAGGGGGACCTGTATGGCCGCAATCAAGATCAGTAAGGCCATGCGGTTCTTGCCGCTGAGGCGGTAGGGGCTGGAGGGTGGCATTAGGCAGTACCTGCAAGTGGTGTCAGGTACAGAAAACGCGATTAATGAACTGTCGTCAGTAGGAAACCGTTATCGGGACGGTTGGGGTTTGGTGGCGCCTGTATGGACCGTGCGCCTGCCATCGAGCAGCAGGCACGGTAGTGGTGTCGGTAAACAGTGCAGCAAGCGGGCCTGCAAGCTTACGGTCGAGCTTTTGCTGCGAGCCGGTTATCATGGTGGAGGATGTTTCGGGTGCTGTCTCGCTGGACCACTGCACTGTTGTTACGGAGCACACAGTTGCATCGGAAAAGACCTTTCGCACCCAGTGCCGACCGCCAATCTGGCTGCCGCACAGCTTCACTCCAAACCTCGCTTCGTGCGGGGCTTGGCAATTAGAAATACACGACTTTTGCATCGAAAAGACAGAAGGAACGTCTTATGAAATTAGCAGTGGCTCAATTGATTGCGGTTTTGGCTTCTATAGGTCTGGGGGAAGCAGGGCAGCGCACTGCAGATCTGGCGTACAGCGAGGCATGTATTATTGCTCTGCTATTGGGGTTTGTTCTGATGATGGCAGCACTTGCGCGCGAGGTCTTTGAAGTGCTGCGTGAAAAGTCATTGATAGGTCAGAACAGAGCGGAAAATCTACGATGAAAGACAATGATCCAAGCGTCCAAATCATGGAACGTGCCCGTCAACGCATCGAGAACGTGGCCATAGCTGGCGACTTGGAGGTGATGCTCCATGTTGCAGCTCAAGCTCAGGGGTAGATCGGCGCTCTGCAGGCAGAGAGTTTGCTGGGTGAAGAACAGTGCGAAACGCTTGACGTAGAGCTGAAGTCTGCCGTTTCCAATTGGAATGGTGATCCAGCATAGGCCATATAAGCAGCCTATTGCCGCGAGGCCCCATCAGGATAGGAGATTTAGCCATGACCGATCTCAGCGGAGCTCTGCGCGCAACTGCCACTAAGTGGCGAGATCTCAACCAGGATCACCATGGCGGCATTGTGCTGATCTGGCAAGGCGAGGTATACGGTTGGAAGGATTCATTGCGTGACGCGAGCCATGAGCGCCCGGGTGTATTCGCTGTGGATGAAACTGGCCACATTTTCATCGCCGAAGGAGGTGATGAATATAATGGTGCAAAAGGCTGGGTAGCGGCTGACCTGGACAAACAGTAGGTAATGCGATGAAAACATTTCTGCTTTATTTATTGCTCATTTTTGGCGGTACGGCTGCGGTCGTAGCCGGTACGGTGGCTTTGGGGTATGACTCGCTTAGCGCATTGACCGGCTGGGACAGTAGAGGGACTCCGGAGCTCGTATTCATGGCGATCTGCGCTGTAAGTGGCCTTGCATGCTCAGTGAAGATTTGGAAAACCCACAAGCAACTTGGCTGGTACTAAAACCTTTCGAGGATAGCCCGGCGCTACCCATAAGGTAGGCCGGACGTTTTCAAGCCGCCATCACACCTGCCGGTGTGGCAGTTCTGTGCAGCTTCGTTATCAACTTTCCTACAGCGGCCGCTATCGCTTCGAAAGCGGTATAGATGACAGATTGACCCAGTATTTCGTGGGCTGTGGTGTTGGATACTCCTTCAACGATCTCAACCGGTATGGTTTTGACGCGAGCATGTTCGCTTACCGTCAGAAGCCTGCTGAGCGCCGGGTTTCTTGGGTGTCGAATAAATGGTTCTGTCGATCTTGCCTTCGCGTACCCACGCCCAATACAACCGCATGAGGTTGCTTCAGGTGTCAGTAATTGCCTGCGAAAGCCCTTGCCGCTAGCAATGTCGCGCTCCTCTTTACGTCCCAGGTAGTCATAACACTTCCAGCTTTCATCTGTTTCTGGCACAGCGTCCATGAGATCCTTGAGTGAGCGCTCTTTTGTGCGAAGAGGGGTGATCTGATCCAGTCTCAAAGGCTCAAAAGCCCCCTCCGTGTATGCAACCAAAGCCATCCTGGACCTGCTTTCGAAAGCCCCGAACACGGCACCGTCGAGGATGCACTCGAACAGCCGGTAGCCCAATGACTTCAACACAGATCTGATCACTTCCATCGAAGTGCTGGTCTGGTAATCAGGTACATTTTCGACGATTGCCATGACTGGGTTGGAGTACCGGACAAAGTCCAGAAAGTCTATGAATAACGAGCCCGCGGACGGATGTTGTTCGGCTGAATTGAGTTTGTTTTTGGCCTTGCCTGCACGGGAGGCTCCAGTACAAGGAATGCCCGCAACAACCAAATCACATTCTGGTGTGCCCGTGCCGCGCTGTACGTCCCGGACATCTGCACAGATTGCGAATGAAGTGTCTCGCCAAAGCATTGGGTTGTTGCGCAGGCTGGCGTCCAGGTACTGATCTTCAACCTCAATACCTATCCTGACAAACGTATCAATTCCTGAACGCGCCAGGCCGGCGTGTATCGCACGATCCAGCACGCCTCCACCGTGAAACAGACTGCATACCGCCAGTGGTTCTTGGGCATCGAGCTTGCGCTTCATTCGCGCCAGACGCTCTTCAATCCTCTTGTCATTGTCGAGGGGGGTGATGATGATCCTTCCCAAACGAATGACAACTCGGACTTTCTCTGCGGTCTTGAACAAGCTTCTGAGTAAGGCTGTCCGGATCTCGATGAGGGGTGTCGTGATTCCATTTTTAACCCGCCTGGAGACCGTGACATCGCCTGTGTTGAACTCTGGTGATGTGGCTGGCACGAGTTCCAGCCTAGTCTGTCCTTCTAGGCGGATGAGTGAAAAACGAGTTCCTATTTCGATGCCGGCATTTAAAAGCTTTTGGCCCTCAAGCCAAATACGTGGGACGCCGCGGGCTTCCCCTATCTTAGGGGTGATGAGCAGTGAGAAGGTATTCATGTAGGGTTCTCAAAAAGGGAACCCGGCCCAATGGGAGGATTCCCATTGGGTTGATGAAGTGAGGAGTGTGCAGCCACCAACGTCAGTTGGCCGCTCGCGCTTCCGGTTGCTTTGCGAGCTTTGGGGATGTTCACGCAGACAGCTGCGTCGAGGCCACTAGTAGGTAGCCCTCATTACGGGTTTGAAGCTGAAGTTACCTATCCAGGCTCTTACAAGTTCGCCAGTTGTGTCAAGGGCGGAATCGGTACGTTCGGCACCGTCTATCAACCCAGTTCATGAAACGCTGGCAAGGGCGCGCGCGTTTTTCTCCAAAGCTACGATGGTTTTCATGCGCAGCGTGCATGCGTCCGCTTTGGCCAAGCACCTGTCGCAAGGCTGCACATGCTCCCTACTAGCGTTATTCAATCGAGCCTTGCATAGTGCATCCGAATCTTGCTGTGCAATTCCACCCTGGCCAGCGTTTTGCTCGAAACCACAACTATAACGGGTGCTTCAAAGGATTGAATATGGACACGCAGGATCCGGAATTCGGCCCATACCAAGTGGATTATGGCTCATTACTAACTGAGATGGCGAAAGGATTCGGCCAACAATCTCTCGGTTCGCTAATGGCAGCTTGTTCGCCACTGCCTAAAAAGTTGGACGGTTTTTGCCCGGTGAAAAGTGCGGCGGCGTTCGGTGGGCTGCTGCTTCGTGCGGATTGCCAAAAACACTGTCTACGTATTGAGCTTTTGATTCACATGGCCATCGCGGCGGGCAATGGTAAACGATCGTTGCCTCCAGAAATGATGGTGCACGGTTTTCACGTGGCAGGTAGTGCGGTGGGTGTATTGGAGGATCCTCCGGAGGACGTACTGGTCCAGAACATCAGCTCCAGACGCGGTAACTACCGAATCCTCTCTGGCATCTGGGAGGGCGCAGGCTTTTATCTGCAACGTTTTGTCAACTTACTTGACGAGATGCCTGTCGAGGGGAATTTCAAAGTCATAGCCGATACGGGGCACGCATTGTTGAAGGTGTCGGATCTGCTCTGCTCAAGGGCGGGACTTAGCCGTAATCTGCGCGGCGCCGAAATGGGCCTCACTAGCCTGCCTTTGCGAATGGCGTCTAAGGCAGCGGAATTACGTAATGGGGTCGGACTTACTGCCGCAGACTTGCGGGCAATTGACGTAGATGTCGAAGATCTACGCCCATTCATGTTCACTCCCCAGCTCAGGCAGGGGCTGAGCGAGCAATCATTCGGCAATACTGATTTGGAGCGTCGCCCATTGGCAATGGTCGGCGATACCCTGTATCTCGTGTTGCCGACCGCAGTGTCTCTAGCCATCCGTTGGTGGTGTCTGCGCAGCTTTAGCGTTCCTTATTTGCGCGCATCGCTGCGATACAACCTGGCCATCGAATACGTCCAGTTACTACATGATGCCGTGCCGTTGACCTCCAGGCAGCCGCTGTCATTCACGAATGAACAGGCAGCGCCTTTGGCGCACCTGACTCGTATGGTAGACGCTGGCCGCTGGCTCAACATGGTGTTTGTGCTAGATAGCCTCCAGAATTTTGCCGATGGCGGTTTCGCCGGCGTTGACAAGATGACCGAGTTAGTCGCGCCCGATGTTTCTCGGATCGTGGAGCAAGCCCAGCAACGGGCGAGCGAGAGTGCGGGGTTTGAAAGCGGCATCACTTTGCTAGTTTGCTGTGGGGTCGGGCGTGGCATGGGCATGTCGTTCGTCGCACCGCCACGAGCGGACTGGAAGATCGAGGCGATCGCCATCCACGATCTTTGTACGCTGAGCCATATTAATGGTTTCAAGACACTGGATCTGTGGCGGTTGTGGGAATCTGAGATGCGGCTGCAGGGCAGCAACGTCTGGCTGCAGAACGCCAACGGACTCCTAAATATGTACGCGTGGACGGATGCGCTCAATGGCCACATGATTCCGCATGCCGAGATCCCGGTCGAGGCTAGTGTAACCAGCCTTGTGGTATCAATCACACAAAACGGTCTTCTGGATCTTCGTCATCGGGCGCTTCTTGCCACAGACGAACACGCGCGGGAATACGTGGATGGCTCCTGGTTTATCATCCGAAAAGAGGAGTCTAGCTACTTCGACGAGGATGACCTTCAACCGCTGTACGGTAGCGTCAATGCGCCAGGGCGGCCTAAAGGGGCGTTCTTGACTACCAAGCGCTGCTGGTGGAGTGAGTTAGCGTCTCCCATTGGGGGACCGGACACGGAAAGCTATGATCGCTGGAAGATGGTGGCCACCTGGTTGGTCCGATGCGCGCCGGTGCTGGAACGTGTGCTGGCGCAGCAACTTGGCCATGGGCCTATCTTATGGCGGTGCGTCTTTGTCTACCCGCCTCTGGCCGCAGATCTGTCCGAGTGGGGCAACGAAGCAGATGCCAAGGAAGCGATCACCTGTCGGCTGGACCCACAGTTGCGGACGGTCGAGCTGTTAATCGACCAAGGCCTCGATCAGGCTATCTACCATCCCGAGAACATCGCCGAGCGCGCATTGGTCCGGGCATTTGTAGAAGGCGTGGTCACCCTTGCCGGTGCGGCGTCTGAACTGGTCGAGTCACTTGTGGCACAGATCGTGCCGAACACTAAGGCGCGGCATGCCCATGTATTTCCGGTGCGTAGCTATCGCGATGCAATTACCGAGCTTGCAAGTCGTTCCCTGATCACTATTAGTCGGCTGGACGACGCAGCGGACTGCTTGGGTATGGGCTGGGCAGTGCGCGGGCGCGAGCTCGGCGGGCGGATAACAGGCAAGGCGGAGTGCCTTGCCTACTTTGGGCAGTTAGTCGGGCAACTGCAGCGAGATCTTTGTGAGCAATTACGACGCTTCGACAGGGAGAGCGTGGTGCGCGCAGTGCTAGAAAATCATGAGGTGGCGGGTGTTTCGCGGGATCGCTGGCACCGTACAGCCGCAGCAGTCCTGGCCTTGCGCGAGAACCAGACGGGGGCGTTGAGTGCTATGCGCGATCATGAGTACACGCTCAATGCCGTCTTCCAGCCAAGCCGAAACCTGCTGGAAATGGCGCTGTGCGAATCGCCTCTGGGCACGTGCAAGCCACTAGGCAAATTGGACTTGGCAAAATTGCTGGCTAAGGCGTCGCGGCTTTACCACATTGGAGGCTGGTCGGATTTAATCCGCTGGGACCTGATGAAGCCGATTGTGATCATCCGGCCGCTCGGCGATGTTCATGTGCAACAGGATTTTATCGACACGGTGATGGAAGGTTACGGCTCGGCAACCAGCGCCTATCGCTACCAGGCATCGGTGCGACGCTATGACAAGAACCTACAACAGCCAAAGGTCGCGGCAAGCGTGCAACAGGACATCGACACTCAGTTTAACCAAGCCTGGCTGGAGGAATTTGGCGTTGATCTGGATGCTTACCGGCGATTCTTAGATGCCCTCGAGGATTATGGGATCGACCAGCAGCAGGCAGTGCTGGATATACGGCGCTCGCAGGTATTGACCATGGCGGACTCGATCGAGACGGGGCTAACGATACTCGAGCACTTCGTGCTGGCTCCCCGCCGAGCCTGGGCCGATGTACCGCATGGGTACGATCAAAAGGATATCGATCCTTGGCGCTTCCGTCGGCGGCTAAGCGCATTACGTCGACCGATCTTCCAACTCGACCTTGAGGACGACCCTGTGCTGATCCTTGCACCCGGCCTGGTGCGTGAAGGGTTCGCCGCGACGGTGCAGAGCTACTACAGTGGCAGCTACCCAGACCGGCATTTGGGGAGCGCGATGAGACGCTACGCAGGCTATGCGCGTAATAGAGATGGCATGGCCTTCAATGCGAAGGTGCTGGCTCGACTGACGGAGCTAGGCTGGCAGACGGCAGCCGAACTCAAGCTTACCAAGATCCTGAAGCAAAGCCTGGACCGTGACTATGGAGATGTTGATGTCCTTGCCTGGAGCCCGGAGCAAAAGCGCGTCCTCATCATCGAGTGCAAGGACCTGCAGTTTCGTAAGACCTACGGGGAAATTGCCGAACAGCTAAGCGATTTTCGCAACGTAGAAGTAAACGGCAAGCGTGATCTGCTCAGAAAGCACTTGGACCGAGTGCGTGTACTGCGGGAATATCAGGGCCGAGTGGGTGCCTTTGTTGGCATCGCAGGAGATTTTACAGTGGAAAGCGTAGTTGTCTTCAGCTTCCCGGTCCCAATGCAGTTTGCCAGCGGGGCCATCCGCGAACTAGCTCAGCTGCATACCTATAGCTCCTTAGACGACCTCACAGAACGCTTACGGTAGTTTTGCAGGAGTTTTATCGGAAGGAATCAAACCAGCTTCAGGTATGGAATGTCCTGCCAATCTGCGTGGAACATCCAGTATCTGAACTCTTCAATGCTTTGACCACTTCTTGATTGGAGGTTGGCCAACCGTCCCGTCAAACGCTGGCACTGCGCCGGCTGATCCTCGTTATCTGGATCTTCCTCGCGCCACTCCAGCACATAGTCGCTATTGAAGCTGTCTGGATCGAATACCTTGTATACGTGGGATCTGTGCGCCCAGTTAAGGTAATCATGATCGCGCCATCCTTGGGGCAGTCGCATTGCGAAATCGCGACTGTCGGTGATTCCATAATAGTCGGGGTAGTTGCAGTCGCCGTTCCAGACGAAGCTCCAGTACACTCTACCTAGGACTGGGTGGCATGAGCTGACCAATACTTCGCTCTTAAAGACGTTTGTGTTCACTGGTGATCACCAGCGGCCGGCCTCGCAGCTAGCCAATCTATTGCGGAAAGAAGCACGTCACCGTCAGGTGCTCCCTGCAGCTTGATCGAGCGGCCAGATTGTTTGTCCTTGATGACTAGCGTAGGTGTGGCCGTGATGCCGTCCTGGCTTGCCTTGTGAGCCTGGCTAATGACTGCCTGTTGCACGGACGGGTTGCTCGCAGCACAGGTATCGATCAAGTGCTGTCGATCTTCAAGCCCGGGGATCTGCGGATTGCCCGCAGTTCCGTTACCGTTTGACCGAGTACGCTGATAAATGAGCTCGACTGCGAGCCAGAAGGCGTCATTGCCTCTCTCGATCCCCGCGCACTCGGCCCACCGAGCTTCATAGCTCGCTGCAGGCTCATGCATCGACAGGGGCAGATGGTGCCACTGAAGATTCACGTCCGAATGCTGATCAATCCAGGCTTTGAGGCGTGGGAAGTAATCCTTGCAGTAGGGGCATTCCAGATCTGCATATTCGACGATGGTGAAACGGGCCTCACGGCTCCCGTAGACCCATCCGCCACTTTGTCTTTTCTGATCGGCTGCCGGCGCCACGGGGCCACCTGTGACGCCAGGCTTATTCTGCAGCTCGGTCAGCAGAAAAGGTGAGATAGCCAAGGCGACCGCACCGATGCAGTAGAGGATTTGCCGGCGCGTCGGTCGCTTCATGCGGAGGCCTCTTTGTCGAGGAGCTGTTTTGCCAGCAGCTCCTGATCCAGCAGCGTCAGAAGAGCTTTCTGGGCGCTTACAGGCTGAGGGTGATGCTCAAGCCACTGATCCAAAGCTTTGTGCAGTTGAGACTGAATCTCTCGGCGATCTACCGCTACATGTTTGACGACTTGTAAGTGCTCGATCAGTACCGGCGCGCAGATTTTCAATGCGAGCAGGGAGTCTTCCTGCGGGCACTGAAGTATTTGAGTCAGACTGTCGATCAGGTTTTGAGTCAGGGCATCCATGGCTCTCATGCCAGGTTCTCCAATGCACGGGGTGTTGGGAATGTAATGTTCAGGGGTTCAATACCTCGTTTCCGGTCGAGATCTGCAGCTACTTCCAGGGCAGCTCCCAACTCGTCGACACCCATGGACTGCATCAGGTCGTAACGCTGTTTTTTCTCTTCCGGCTCGGTCATGGCCAGTGCCAGGTACAGGCTCGGCGGAACTGCGCGAAACAGGACTTCCATCGATTTCGAAAGAACAACGCCTTCGGTGTATTTACCGCTCTCTTTGCGTGCTGACAGCATCAAGCCCTTCTGGGCAGGTGTGAGCTCACGGAAACGGGAGATCTTTTCCACTTCGTCAGGCGGCATGTTCAAACAGATCCACCACTCGATCATGTTGAGCATTGGTGCAGTTGAGGGAGGAAAGTCATCCATGTTCTGTGTTGCCAGCCAGAACCAGGCTCCGAGCTTTCGCCACATTTTGGTGATCTTCATAATGTAAGGGGCGAGGAGGGGGTTTTTGGTAATGATGTGGCCTTCGTCTGTCACGTTGACCAGAGGACGGCCCTTGTACTGATCACGCTCCGCTATGTTGTTCACGGTGTTGATCAGTGAGATGTAAGCGATCGACAACTGGGCGTTGTAGCCCTCACGTGCGTAGGTGGCCAGGTCGACGATGGTCAGATCTGCCTCAGGCCAAGGCGTACCAGTACGGTTGAACATCTCCCCGTCGGCGCCCATGCAAAACATGTCCATGGCTTCGGCCATTTCAAGCATGCGATTGCGTCTCCCCTCAGGAATGGAGGTGTCTTCACCGGCCGCGCGCAACGCATTGCGGACATCTTCCGTCAGGACGGTGCGATCGGCGTCGGAACAAATTCTGGCCGCTGCAAGGATGCACTGTCGGATTACGCTGCGGTCAGCCCGGGTCAGCCGAGCTTCCTCTTTTTCCTCACCGCCGGTGATCATCAAGCGAGCTACGATTTCCATCTCGCCGAGGACATCCCGTTCATCATCGTCCTCATCGGGCTTGGCATTCATGTCCTCGTCAGAGCTTTCTAGGTCATCAGCGTCCAAGGTCTTGACCTGGCTCGGGGTGTTTACCAATCGAATAGCGTCGGCGAACGGAGCCAGGCTAACGCCCGAGTTCGGGGCCAGCTTGATCCTGTTGACCGTCAACCCAAGCTTTTTCGCGAAATCCCCTAAGAGGCCGAAACTGTTACCCGCCTCGACGATGAACAGGCGGGGAGCGTAAACCGCAATGAGCTGGTTGAGCAGGTTATTCAACGTGGCAGACTTACCTGCCCCTGTGGGGCCGAACAGAAACATGTGGGCATTCATCTGACGGTCCAGCTTGTTGAATGGATCAAATGTCAGTGGAGCCCCACCACGGTTGAATAGCGTGATGCCAGGATGCCCAGTACCACTGGAGCGACCCCACACCGGGCACAGGTTTGCAACATGCTGGGCGAGCATCATCTGCACGTACCAGTCCATGGCTCGCTTTTGATTGACGTCGAAGTTCCCGGGAAGCCAACGCAGGTAGCTGTTGAGCGGGGCCACCTCGTCGTCAGATGCTACGGGTTCCATACCGGCACCCAGCAATGCGTTGGTCAATTGCATGCTGCGCGCGGTGAGCTGTGCTTCGTCATTTCCCTTGAGGTAAAAGGCGATGCTGCCTCGGTACAGCTTGTGCTCACGACCGATCAGTTTCCTGGCATCGTTTACCGCTTCGCGGGTCAGTAGTGAAGCTTGATTGTCACCCACCGACTTGCGTGCCAGCTTTTCAAGATGAGCCTCCAGCACGTCCTGAGGGGTGATGACCAGGGTGATGGCCAACACAGTGTCCTCAGGCAACTTGTCGAACAGGGCATGCAAGGCATCACCGCCTTTACGTGTTTCGCCAGTCAGGTGGCCGGTCTTCGGGGCTTCGCGCAGCCGATCCAGCATGATGACTCTGTGAGGCTGGCCATCGAAGTACCACAAGCCTTTTTGACTGTCGGATTTTGGCTCTCGATAAAAGAGTCCCTGGGCGAAGTCGTCGCCAGTGACCAGTGGGAGATCCTCGCCGGCATCCTCTGTGCGTTTGTTCACCAGTTGAAAGAAGCGATCAAAGTCTTTGAGCGTCGTTCCCAGGTGATCGGGGTGAGGGTTGAACCACTGCAGGAGCCAGTGTCGGATGTCGTAGCCGTCCATCCGTTTGCTTTTAATGCCGGCGTTGGCCAGACCTCCTGTGAAACGCTGACAAATGTTGTCCAGGTGCATGGCAGGGGTTTGGCCACGGAACGCTGCATCACCGACTACCCGGCGATACACGACAACCCGCACGCGGCGTTGCTGGCCACGCCAAGGCAATTTTGAAACTGTGGTGTCTTCAAAAAGACCACCAGGTTTGGCGATTGCATCGAGGTGATGTTTGAAAAGATCCAGGTACAGCTCCGAGAACGGGCTGCCTTTAGCCTGTGGTCGGATGTATTCACGCAGGTTCCGAAGGTAGTCATCCCAGCTGGTTTCGTCCTTCGCGTAGAACTGTACAACCCAAGGTGAGGTATCGAGCTCGTCAAAACTGTTTTGCAGCGCGTTCTCCAAGGCATCGCGCACCTTGCGAAGCCATTCGGGATCACGGCCTTCAGTGCCGATCGGAGTCAGTTCGAAGAATGCTGCCAAGGATTTGCCATCCTCAAGCAGCATCGCTTGCTCAGCTGGCAGGTACTCAATCCATGGAAGGAGGTCGACAAAGCTCGGCTTGACGTCGTACAGCGCGGCGACGTCGCCAACTGTGGCAGGCTTCTGCTTCGGGTTTCTCCAATCGCCTGGCGCGGGTATGCCCTGATCCTCCAGTCGCTTCAGGTAACGTTCAAGGGCAGCATCCACATCGTTTTGATCTGAAGCTTTCAAATCCTCAACCAGATCACCCTCAGGCTGTTCAAGTTCGACCGCTGAAGGCTCGCTCAGCAGAGGGTCGCCCGCTATATCCGTCTGCGTAGCTGAATTGAGGGACGCGCGGCTTTTGAGCCGTTGAAAAAAAGTCATCAGTAGTCCTCGACCCGCTCGCCAGGCATGGCGTACTGCACACGCTGATAGAGAGGGAACACAGTGGTGTAGCCAGGGACTGGTGCTGGATCGGAGCCCGCAAGGTGCGGAAACACATACATGACAAGATCCGGATTGGGCAGTCGTTTGAACTGGCTGTAGATCTCGTTTTGAGCGGTACGGGTGTACGCCGCGCTGTCCTGCAAGGGCTGGGTAGCGCGTACATCGATTGGACGGCGCAACTCCGAACGCGCATCGAGCAACTGCCGGCCACTAGCGCTCCCGGCCGAACCGCTCGTGCCTTGATTCCAGGCGTCCATCATGGTGTTTTGACCATGTGGCAGCATTTGCTCTTTGTTTGTCGAGCATCCAGCCAGCAATCCCGCGGTGAGAACGCAATACAACAGCGCGCTGCGCGCTGACCCCAAGTGATCAATCCAGGTTGGCATTGGCATGGTTCGCTCCTGAGGCGTACTTGACCTTGCGGCCTTTGAGTTCGTAGTCAATTTCCAGCTCTTGATCGATGTGCAGCGAGACTTGCGCACCAGGCAGTACATAAATGGCCGCGAACGCTTGTCCATAGAGTTTGTTAACCCAGCTCGAAACGTCCGTGACTCCTTGGGTCAGGATCTTTCCCATCGCCTCGTTACCAGACAAACCGGTGCTACCCAGCGTCCCAGAAGCGTTCGAGACGTAAGAGGAGGTGCTTCCCTCGGTCTTGATCAACGATGCTGCTCCAGCACCGGCTGCGGTAATGAGGGCTTGTGAGCCGATGTACTGCTGAGCATTGCTGCGTCGCTCGCCCGCGATACAGGGAATGCCGTATGGATCACTGATCCAGCCCAGACCACCCTGGATGGGTTGTTGGTCTCCAGAGTTGTTCTGGTTGTTGTTCTGTTGATTCCCGCCCTGAACCGGTGCTGGCAGCGTGCGGACCGTGCCGTCGGTAAACACGAAGGTCAGACTTTTGATCTGCCCCCGCACGCATGAGAGGGTCCAGTCGCCGGATGCTGTACCGCTGGCCACGGCACCCGCTACGTCGGGAAGGTCGATGCCATTGGCGGTCAGGTTGTCGGGACCGATCAGGACCTTGAACGGGTAGGGGTCATTAACCGTCCCATCAACAGGGACTCGCCCAATCAGCGCTGACATGGCCACAGATCCCATCAACGTCGAGTTCTGAGGCAGGGTATAGGCACGACGTACCTTCTTACGTTCCTGTTGCTGGCCACCCATGTCATCGCGGACAGACTGAGCGCCTGTTGTGAGCGCTTTCTGGCCTCGGTCTACGGACTCGCCGAAGGCTGTAGGAAAGCTGTAGGCGCTGGCTGGGACGCTATTGCCGGCAGTGATCGGTTTACCGTTACTGTCCAGGGCCGTCGCGTCCTGTGGATCAATCCACACGATGTCTGAACCGCTTGTTTCCGATTTGAACTGTTGGCCATCACCAGGCTGAACACCCAAACCAATCGGTAGGTCCGAATTGGAATTACTGTTTTGTCCCATTCGGGTCAGTTCATCCATCTGTTTGCGCAAGCCCTCCAGCACGCTCTGCTGTTGCTGCTGACTATCCAGCTTGAACTGCTCCTGTGCGTTTTTAAGGCGCTGTTCGACGTTCTGGTCAACGTTTGCCAGTCGTTGTTTGAGCGTCTCGTTGTCCTGCTTGTAGGCATTGTTCTGCGCAATGACGTCTGTGATCTGTTGCTTGAGCTCGCGTCCTTCAGCGACGACCGTGCGCAGCGTGTCGCTCGGCGTGTCGCCTTCCACACCAAGAGCTTTGGCTTGCTCAGCCGTCAGTTTTGGAGCAGGGGTTTCGGTAATTGGTGCGGGGGCACTTCCCAGTGATTTGATGCCGACGAAAATCACAATCAGGAGGAATGGAATCACCAGGTACTTGAGCAGCGGATTACCTTTCATGCTTCGCTCCTTGCGCTGCACGCGGATCTGCTTGGGTCGCCGAGAATACAGCCGCCTGTGTCAGCCCGTGTCCTCGCGTGACCAAGTACAAGGTCGTGGTGTCACTGGCATCGCCGCGTGATCCAAGGTAAGGATGTTGAAACGCTGCAGTGACGAATTCACCCATGAGCTCGCGAGGGTCAAGCGTGATGCGCTGCGTCGTCTGATTCTGCAGCTTCACAGCAGTCACCCAATAATCATCCAGACGCCATGCACCTAAGGGTGTGGACTTCACAGGTAGAGTGGGAAGCAGGGTGGCCAGATCAAGGTTGCGCTCAACCTTCACCTGGGCGATGCCGTCTACAGGCTCAACGGTGCGCAATGGCGCATAGAGCATCTGGGCTGCATAGCGGGTGAGGGCGACTGGGACGGGAGTTTCTCGCTTGACCACTTCCTCTGGTTCATCGTCTTCATCGCTTGAACGGCTGGATGAGTCCGTGCTCTTCGTAGTGGCTTTGGCTGAGCGTGCTGTAGCAGCCCCTCCATAGCGTGCGGATGTTGTTTCACCTTCCACAATCTTCACCGGCTCCAGCGCTGGTTGGCCCGTAGGGGCCTCTGTAGCAGCGATGTCGACCAGAATGATCTCGCCGGTCTTGGCGTTCTGCAGCTGGAGCCGTGTGGGCTCAATCGCTTCCTTCGCAAACAGGTAGATCGCGCCGCCCGTACTCTGCACCCGCAGTTTTTCAGTCAGCGAGCGCGGGAGTCCAACACGAACATTCTGATCAACGAAGACGATGCGTTCCTGATTGATGCGCAGTGGAATGGCCAGTGGCAATCGCTCCCAGCGGAGAATCTCGACCGCCGAGGCGACTTGGGCGTTACCAGCCACCACCGCCAGTAATGTCGAGCATGTGATTACTCGCAAAACACTCATTTGAAGACTCCTTTCGACGGAGTTGCGGGAGCTTCAACATTGCCCTCGATGCGTTGTGGTGCGCCGTTGTAGCAGTCCCAGACCAAACCGAAGGGATTGGTTTCAGGGTCGACGTCCATACGTACAACGTGGAGCGGATATCTCGCGAGGGCACGCTTGACCAACTGCCCGCCGTAATACTCGTCTGCTGTGATATCGAGCGTGACAGTCCAATCGTCGATAGAGTTGGTCACTGTCCTGATCTCTGGCGAATCTCCATAGCCTCGACCTGGAATTTCGTACACGCCTCGCACGCGCTTGCGTAGCTCACCGCTAGACCTGCGCAGTTCAAAATCACTCTGCAGGTAATGCTTGCAAGATGGCGTGATGTAAGCATCCAGACGGGTGATATTTGCTTGGTAATCCTGCTCGCCGTCGACCGGCCACCGGTTCATCTGCTGAAAGATGTACAGGCCGAATGTGTATACAGATTGGGGAGGGACATCCCACCACATTCGCGTGCTTCCAGACCGCAGATCTGGCGGAACGTGAACGGTCAATTGCTTCGGCGCACTCCACCAGCCGAAACCAAGGCCTGCTGCCACCAGCGCGATCAAGACAATCGCTATCCTCAAGCTGTTGATGTGGGCACGCTGGGAGTCGGCCAACTTCAAGAAACGGCTCATTGTTGCTCGCTCCGGCGGCAAGTCCAGTTGCCTGATCGAAGGACCAGGTTGGCTTTGTTGAATGAGGTCGGGCCTAGCATTGCCGTCTGGAGCTGGACCCTGCGGTAGATCCATGTCTCCGGTCTACCGCGTTTGAGGCGTCGCAAGACCCGAGATGCGATGAGCAGTCCCAATACTCCTCCTATCAGGGCGCACACCACGGGCATTGATGGTGTGATGATGAAGGCCAGCGGCAGACCAATCACAAAGCCTATGCCGCTGCAGCCGAATACGGTTGCCCACATCTCATCAGCCGTAAGACCACCAATCACCACGGGCTGGTTATTCAAGCGACTGGGCAGAAAACGCAGGGTGCCGTCTTCATGCTGATCTTGCTGGAGCTCAGTCATGGGAGCCTCTGCGACTTAAAGGATGTTGGTAGCGGTGGTGACCAGGTAGATCGTGACGCCAATCAGGCAAACACCGACGACGGCGGTACTGCCCAAGTCAGCCCATTTGGCCTTGCCCATGTGGATTTCGTGGTAGACGCCCAGCGCATGTCGCCCCACCAGAACGATGCCGAACGCGCACAAACATAGACCCAGTAGCATGAAGCCGTCGTAGGCATAGTTTTGGAAGGTCTGAAGAAAGCTGGTCCCAGTGCCGCGCGTGGGGGCTTGTGCACCCGGTAGGGCCGCAAAACTACTGCCAGGGGTAGCGGCCATCAGCAGGGCCGAAAAAGGCCGGCGTTTCAAAAAGGCACGTGCCTGAGTGAACAATGAATGCAGCGTCATCTTTATCTCCTTGGAAAAAATCAACTCAACAACATGAAGGTCATGATCATGAACAGCACTGCCCAGCGAGCTGCGGAGGCAGCAGCAACCATTCGGTCTAGGTTTTGGGTCGCCCACCCCCGATAAATGCTTAGGAAGACCCAGACACCCCATAACGTGAGGATGCCCATAGCGATCCCCGTCCACAGCGTGTTGCTGTTGGCCGGTGAAAAGCCGGCAGCGGCCTGAAATGCACTGATTTGGGTGGAGGACATCGTCATGGCGTGTGTTCACCGCTGACGTTGTAATGGCCTGATAGCTCCACGGGGTCGCGGGGCTGAGCTCGGGAGGGTGACAGGTAGTCCTGCAGGCCCTGGCGGATGCGAGCTATGTCGCTGACTAACCTGGAGTAATCCAGGTGATAGCGCTGAGCCGATTCACTTGGCAGGTCAGCGCTGCGCTGCGCAACGGCCTCTAGCGCATTGAGCTGGCGAATCATGACTTCCACATTGGCTTGCTCGGAAGCCGTACCGGCTGCTCGGGCATGCGAGGAAAGCAGCGGTGTGCATATGAGGACTGCAGACAGGCAGATCTGCATGCTTGAAAACGCTGGTTTGATCGCGGGGAGTTTGATTTTCACGTCGCGGGCCTTGGAAGCTGTAGGAATCTATGCCCACAGCATGACCATCGGCCCGGATGGAATCAGTACGAAACCCTTTTTAGGTCTGAGGGGGTTTGTCCAATGAAGTTAAAGATGCAGTGCTGCGTTTGAAGAAGAACAAAAATCCGGTGCTGATCGCGTAACCGAACGCCCAGCCCTGTGCGTTTTGGTTGCCAATTTGTTCATGGCCACGATTGATCTGCTGAACGCTCACCAGCTCCCATCCTTCTCTACCGTGGCGATTCAGTACGGCCAGCGTTTCAGGGTTGCTCAAATATCCGTGGATGTCCGGTTCGGTAGTGTCGTCCGTCGACTTGAACATCAGCACGCCGCTGGTAACGGTTTTGTAGGGGAGTGGGACGAAGGTCTGGGTGTATTCAAAAGTGGTCATGGGTCAGCCTCACGCAGTGGCCGCGATTACGGATCGGTTGTCTTTGAAGCGCTGCATGATGTCGATCACCAGCGAGTTGACAGCCAGAATCTTCATGGCTCGTGTGACAGCTACGTACAGAAGGTTCAGCTCATCGTCGCGTTTGCCGGCGTCGATGTCAGGGGAAAGCGGATCAGCAGAAAAGTCGTCATAAAGTCCAACGAAGTCCCACTCCAGACCTTTGGCTCTGTGCGCAGTGGTAAGGGTCACGGTTGCATCGAGCTCGGACGACACAGACGCAGCACGCAGTTGCTCGATTCGTTGGGGCAGATCTGCATAGTTTTCGATGATTTTGATCGACCGCAGCATCTCAGGATCCTGCGTGGCCTTCGCGATCACGACATACTGGTCGTAATCGGCATAGTCGGTCAGCAATTTGCGCTGTTGGACCTGGTCATTCATATGCCGGCTGAAATAGAACAGGTCCTCCAGATCGCGCAAGGAATAGCTGTCGATCCCTCCGATCCACTGCATGCGGTGGTTTTGGTTGACCAGGCGCAGCGCGTTCTCGATCACACCGCTCACAGTGCGGTGCAGGTAGGTGCGGTGAGGGAGATCGTCCGGTAAGGCTCGTTTCACCAACGTCGGCTGTCCCAGGCCTTGCAGGGGGATCTTTTCACCCTTGAAGGAAAGGATGACGTTGGCCACGTAGGCAACAGCCGGTCCAAATCTGAAGCTCTGGGTCAGGAAGTGTTTCTCGGCGTCCTTCATCGCCGGGCTGTTTAAAGCATCCACAGCGCCTCTGAACCGATACAGCTGCTGATGCCGATCACCTACAGTGACTTGAGTTATTGTTTGGATCTGGACCAGGTTCGCGATCACCGGGTTCACGTCCTGCCCTTCGTCTAGCAGAATCGCACCGAAACGCTGGCTCAGATCTGGCTGGCTCATCTGGTACAGCTTCAGATAGCCATCGTGCGTCATAGGGACTGAGCGATCGTTGATATCGACCATTTTCTCCCAAACGTCTCTGGTCAGGTTGAGCGCTTTATTCATGTACTGCTGCTGGACCGACGTCAGTCTGCGGTTGCTCTGGAATCGCACAAAGTGATCCTCCAGCAGCTCCAGATCCTTGCTGGCCATAAAGGAATTGAGGGTCGAAACGATGTCTTTGGCCAGCTCCCAATCCTGCGTATTGATCGTCCTCGCAATGTCGGTCAAACGCAGATTGCCAGCCTGCTTGTGTTTGTACTGGCTGCCATAAACAGCGTAGGCCAGGCCGTGAGCTGTTTTGCAGGTCACGTTGCGTGGAAAACGGTTCTTTGCCGCGATCTCAACGGCTTTGTTGTAGCAGAGGTAAAGCATTTTGACCGACGAGTTATGCGTGGCGTAACCGACGAGTGTTGTTGTCTTCCCGGTACCGGCAAACGCCTGGACCAGTAGCTTCTTCGCGAAGGAGTGAATAGCTGGCAGTTGTTCTTCTGTCCATTGCATGGAGGGCACCTAAAGGTATTTTTTGAAGCTGGACGCCGTAATGCTGACCGCCAGGCCGAGCAGTGCCGCGCATGGCAGGAGCACTAGCAAAGGGCTCACGCTGAATGGCAGAGCCAGATAAAGGCTCCAGGGGATGATCACCAGCGGAACCATCGTTGCTCGAGCTTTGTGATACAGGTAGCTGGACTCGCGGCCGGCACCGAACCGCCGCAAATCTCTGCGCACCAGCCCGTCCACAAAACCAACAAACGCCGTCATCACAAACAACGGGATTGCGAGGGTCAGGATCACCAGGCGCACGCAAAACACCAGTGTCGTGTAGAGCGCAGCAAGACCGTAATCCTGAAACTTGCTGACTCCCACACCGAGCATGTAGCGCATATCGAAACCGCGTGATCGTTGTCCTGTCGCAGCATAATCTGAGGTGTGTTGAACCCAGTCCTGAAGCCCAGTCTTCACCACCAGCCAGTCATACATGGTTTGAACCAGCCATGTCGCTGTTCGGCCAGGCTCTTGAACAACCACACTCTGCAGGAACCCCTTGGAGAGCCAGCTGAGTTCATGATCGAGCATTGCACGAGCATGCTGCCAACCGGCCTCCGGCCAGAAAAAGTACATGCAGATCCATTCGACGATAATGGCTCCCCCCAGAGAGAGGAACATTACTGCCGCGAATCGGAAGGGCAGGGTGAATAGAGATCCTATGAACGACTGTTCGTGGTCTTGTTGCTGTTTCGCGCGATCGGCAACGTCAGCCATATCAGATGCCCCCTTGCCGATCGCTCAACCCGCCGAGAGTCATGCCGCATCCTCAGGTGCAACAGCGATTTTTTTGAAGTCGTCGAGCAGATCTGCAGGCAGGGACTCGTTGAGCGTCTGATAACCAGGCGCTGTCCACCAACCCGTGTCGTCGACCTTGCCCACCTGATAGGTCTGACGCATGCTTTCCGCCAAGGCCTGCAGATCTGCCGGCATCACCTCATCAGGATCATGCCCAGGCAAAGGCATTCTGACTTTCCACAGATTGCCGCCTTCCATGAGCGCAAAGCATTGGCCCTTGGGCAGGCCGACGACATGCGCTGGCTCAATCATTGGCACGCTGACCTGTTGCACCTGGTCATGACTGGAGGACGTGAACGCGGTATTGCCCGTTGCACTGTCATTCGCCGAGCTGGCCGGAGTGGACGTGAAAACCTGAACCTTGGGCAACTGGTTTGTCAGGAGCTCGGCGGTGGACGTTTCGCGGACGCGCAGCATGAACACGTTGTTGAAGTTGCCGATCACCTGGCCGGCCTTGGCTTTGTTGCCTATCTTTGCTTCGATATCGCTCATGGTCTGGGTGTACGCAGTCACCTGCATGCCGGCACCGCCGCCCTTGTTGATCATCGGAATGAATTCCTCACCCATCAGCTCGTTGAACTCATCGGCGTGGAGGTTGATAGGCACCTTGGTGCCAGGGACGCCGCCCGGTAGTCCGTCGTCGACGCCGAACTTGTAGATATGGCCTGCGACCGAGACCAGGTCGGAGAACATCGAGTTGCCGACGGCAGCGGCGACCTCCGTGTCCGACAAAGCGTCCAGGCCGATATAGACCACGGCCTTTTTGCGGACCACCTGCATCCAGTCAAAGATCGGTCGAGGATCGTTCACGTCCTGATAGTCCGGCGAGATCAGTTCCGCCATGCGGCCTGTTGTCAGCTTCTCAAGCAGTGGCAGCAGCGAGGCGACGATCTTGTCGAAATAGGTCTTGTCGTAGCGGACCGCGCTGCGCAGTCCATCCATCACTGGATCTGCCACGCGCGTCTGAGACAGGTATTGATCGATGGCCACCACACGGAACGGCCGGCCCTTCATGTTAAACGGTACGTTTTTTTCGTTGAGCTTGCCCTCAATAGCGACGATCGCCTCCCAGGCCTTTGGATCATATTCATCAAAGTATTTAGAGGCATACTCCTGGAAGATCCCTTCGATGTTGATCACGTGCTGCTGGATCTGCAGGTAGTCAGGTCGACGGCCCAGCGCGACGAGGGCTCTTGCGATGATGTTCACGAAACGCCAGGCGAATTCACGGAATGCTGCTGAGTTACCTTCCCCGGAGAGTTGCCCAGCGATCCTGGTGGCCACCTCCGAGATCCGCCCAAAACGCCCAACGGCGTTGTAGCGTGCCGAGTGATCCGGCCAGCCCAGGTGGAACACATAAAATTCGTTCAGGCGGCCGGCGCGTTTGGCTTCGAGATACATGCGCTTGAGCAAATCTGCATCGCCCTTCGGATCAAAGACGATGACGACCTCGTGCTGGCCGTGCTTTTTCCGCCGAATGTCCTGAGTGATGAACAATTCAGCCAGGCGCGTTTTTCCGACACGGGTGGTGCCCAGAACAATCGAATGGCCTACTCGCTCACCCAAAGGGAGGGAGACGTTCTCCTCGTACGGCTCGATGCCGTGCAGCCGTGGCAAGCCACCGACGGGTGGCAGAGGTCGCACAGGATTGATGGGCACGTCCCATGATGTGGCTCTGGCCAGAAGTCGGACAGGGTATGGGGCGAACTCAGCTCTTTCCTCAAAACGACGCGCTGCGCGGAACAGTGGGGTGGCTTCAACGTAGCTGGAGTACTTCGGCAGGTAAGTGTCCATCAGCCGCTGGGTATGGCGCTGCTGCCAGCGAAAGCCAAGACCGATGAACAGACGTTGATTGCTCACCGGCACTTCTTTACTGGTCATCGTGTAATGAGGCAGTCGACGGATGTTTCGACGATAGCGCAGCACCTGCCAAGCTTGTTTCAGACGCACTAAGCCCAAAGCGAGAAAGCCCGCGGACGTCACGATGCCGAACAGCGGAGTAAGCGCAAACGCCCAGGGAGCGAACACGCACAGGAATGCACCTGCAGCGCACACGTACACGGTGTACAGCTCTACGGCGGGTCTGAGAAGTGATTCAATGGCGTAATCCTGAGCCATAACCCGACCTCCTATTGCTCGATTGCGGTTGGGGTGATCAACACCGGATAGTGATTCAGGCCGAGTCGTTGAGAAAGCTCGTCACCTGATGCGGGGGACACGAGCGCGTCGGGCAACCAACTCCTGACTACGGCAAGTCGTTGTTGTGTGGCCACGTTGACCACCAGTCCTACGGCCTGCATCTGCTTCAGCACCGCACCGCGTTCTTGTAGCCATCGGCGTGAAGTTTCGTCGTCACCGATCAGGAACAAAGGCTGCAGGCCTGGCGCGTTGATGATTCGGCCCTGAACTGTCCCCGGAGTCATTCGAGTGGTGCGTACCGGCAAGCCCTGTGCTGCTACAGGATCCAGTTGCGAGGTCAGGTCATTTGAGACAGAAGAGGACGGCTCGGGATTGAGAGATCGATAGTAAGGCAGCGCTGAGTCACCACCTTTGTCTTCAACCACGGTGAGCTCTGCAGCTTGGCAGATCATAAATGGCAGGCAGAGCGCTGCGCCGAGGATCACTGATCGGGTCATGGATTGGTCACCAGCATTTGAATGCCGGTTACCCGGCTGAGATGTTTGGCAAAGGCCTTGCGGTAATTGGCGGCTGGAGCGCCGCCGGCAGGCCGGTGATAGCGTCCGGCTACGGTGATCCAGTCACCGCCAAGCGCGCGCAGTTCGGCGAGCATCTGTGCAGCTACATCGAGGTTCTTGTAGGGATTGAGCGCGTCGCACGGATTGCTTGATTTAAATCTCTGGCCGTTCCAGCCCATGTTGACCTGACCTAATCCGACGTCGACCCGCTTGGGACCCGCCTGCGCGAGTGCGATGATAAGTGCGGTGCAGGCATCGGCACGGGTTGCAAAACGATAACTAGCGCCGGCAACGTTCAGCGTCCAAGGCCACGGGACCAGTTGGCCCCGCAGTGGCGTCCCGCTTTCCTGCAGTGCCACCGAGTAGAGCACTTCCGACGGAATGTTCGCGGCGTGGGCAGCCAACTGATAAGCCGGTGGGGGAAGTTCGGCTGCATGGCTTGTCAACGCGAAGCACAGCAGGGCAAGGCCTGCCCACGTCACTGACGCAGCCATTGCCCATTCACCTCTCGCACAACGGCCGGTAACTCGCCACCCAAGCTCAGGCCAAGCCAACGTCCACCGTCATGGTTGAGGGTGATTTGTCGGGATCTGACATTCGCAGGGTCGATCCCCGAGACAATCGCCCAGTTGCGAATTCGCTCATCGTCGTTCTGGCTACCCACCATGTAAACGTCAAAAGGCTGCTTCTGAGCTTGAAGGGCCTTAACCCGAACTGAGCACTCCGGGCAATCGTCCTTGACGAACACTGCCAATCGGCCATTGCCCTGGTTAGCAGGGCTCGCGGTCGCCCCTTGAGATGCCGAACTGGCGATGGGCATCAGATTGGGATAGAGGCGTTTAAAGGCATCGTCATATGCGCGTTGATAAGCCAATTCTTTTGCCGTGCGCTGAGCCTCGGCTTTGACCTGGAGCTCTGCATACCGCCGGCGCTCTTCATCATTGCGGGCTTCGATACCCAACGCAGTCAGCGGATCCAGCCCGGGGGAATACACACCTCGTGAACCCTGCATCAGCGTTTGATAGCGCTGCCATTCTTGAGGGCTGAGGTTCCAATCTGGTGCCAGCATCTCGTCGCTCGATTGCGATTGGCTGTCTAGCAAGGCGCTCTGCTGCTCTCTACTGGTGGACTGCGCTGAACTATTGCTGGCGGCGTTGGCCATGCCAGTTGCTGAGAGCAGGATGACTCCCGTCAGTGTGAACATTCGCAAGTTGTAAATGGACATGTGAACCTCTAAGGGCGCAGGGGCAGAATGCGGGTGGAGCCGTTGATGCTGAACAGGGCGCGCGAGTCATCCAGGCTGTTGAGCTGCCAGTTGCTCCCCGCGACCACGTCGCCCGGGCGTACCAAGTTCAATTGACTCAGTTGAGTGCTGCCAAGCGGGGCAACTGACAAGAAACGTTCGCCCCCGCGATACTCCACACCCACGACCGAAAACGGTGGAGGTGCCTCCGGTGCTTTGGTTTGTGCTGTTGTTTTGCGGGAGGGTGGTGAAGTCTTTGGCTTGGCTGCCGTGACTTGAACAGATGCTGGTTTGGCCGCACGCAGGTCTTGGAGTTTCACCTGCAGCTCCTCGATACGAGCGCCCATGACCACAACTTCTTCCATTGTGGCACCCTGCTGGGCAGCGTCCTTCGCCGCCTCCTGCACCTGCTTCAGGAGGGCTTGAACGGCATCGATGCGGTTTGACAGCGCCTGCTGGGCGGCCCTGAAATCATCGATGGTTACGGACTTCAGCTGGCTGGCGGCATCGAGCCGGTCATCCACGCCATTAATGCGTTGGGTGATGGCGTTGACGGTTTCCAGGTTTGCAGCTGACTCAAAACCTGTTTTCAGGTGGAGAATCTGCCACTGCTGGTAGACCAGCATGCCGATCAGGACGATCAAGGCAAGGATTTGCAGTACGTTGAAGCGGGAAAGAGAAGGGCGCAGTGGCAGCTTCATGGAGGACCTCACTCAAGATGTGAGGCACGTTCGCAAAAAGTGTGATCAGAAGCAGTAGGAAACCGTTTTTCGATTGTGATGGGTTTCCGAGTGAGGAAATCTCAAGGATGACCTCAGGATTTCGGGCCGATCTACGAGGCTACTCAACCGGAAGGAGGTGAGTCTTGTTGCGCGAAAGTTTGTTAGGATGATATCGTACGATACAGCGCTACGCTCCACGCCTTCCGGGCTGCTGAATCCAACACGTTGGACACCGGCCTGGTCATCGACTGATGAATGCGTTGCCAATAGCTGGGAAAGCACCAGAAACGACTTGTTTCAGAGCAGCAATCTCTTCTATTGACGGTGAGGGTGGAATAAGCGATAGGCTGCAGGAAAGGGGAATCAATTAATTGATTCCCCTTTTTTTTTGCGATCAAAAAAAGTCGTTCATGAACATGTTCAAGTGCGATGTTTTAGTGACATCACAGCTCTCATTATGGCAATTTACAAATGCCCCCTTAATCGATGGGTTCCGCCCTGATCCGCGGTTCACGTTGAAGTGCCTGCGAGGATCATCCACTTTTCTGCCAAACCTGAATCTGCCGTTGAGGTCACAAGACTTGGTGTGAGGTTCTCCTGTTTCGAAGTGTGAGTGATGCTCGGGCCCATATAAAAAATGTTTATCATCATCATCTATAAAGAAATGTGTCCTGTCCTTGTTCTTACGCCTGGGTTTCCGCCTTTTTCTGCGAATGTCTGCCAGTAGAATTTCTACCTCTGGGATGAAAGTGTCAGTGTGTGTTTCACAACGCACTTTATTGAGGAGTTGGCGCCATTCGTCTGCATCAAAGTTCATGGCCGGCAGGATAGAGACAAGGTAGTTTTCACCTCTTGCGTTGAGCTGCTTGAATGCGCTGAAATGATTGAGCAGACGAGACAGGTGATGTTTCAGAAATGGGGTAGGACTCTCGACTCGCTTGGGAATGTCCAGTCTGTAGCTGAAAAGTGCCGTTGGAGTGAAATCGATTTTTGTTGCGCAAGCCTGATCCGTCAGTACAAGCAGCGCGTCATTGCAAGCTGATTTGGCGTGGAAATAGTCTTCTAGGGTCTCCCAATGCTCAACTTTTGGAGTACCCAGTTCAAGTTTTATCGCTTGTTCACTAAGGTTGGCGGGAAGGGCGACCCCATTGCGGAGCTTTAAGAATTCCTTTCGAAGAAAGTCGTTCGTGGTTGCCAGCGCAATGAAAACGTTCATGACATGCGGTGCAATTTTGCCAGCACAGAGACTGGTATATTAAGGTTTACTAAATCCTGATCATCAAGCTTGCTGAGGATGTCGAGCAGGCGGACTGCGTGGCTGTCACCGGAGAACTTCTGCTTTTGCTTCACAGCATTCTCATCTTGCAGAAAGTCGTAAGACTCTTCGGCAGGAATAAGCCCGATCTTTGCGCGGTGCTGCGGGTGAGTTACAACTTTGAGGTTGCCTTGGTTGGCTAAAGTGCTGACAAAGGACTTCAAGGAAATGTTTCCAAGGATGGACTTATAGTCTGCTATTCCTTTCTCAGAAAGAGAGTTGGGTAGGTTGCTCAGCAGCAACGGGCTGCCGCAGGCTGCCCAAAAATCTTGCGTCGCGTTGATCAAAGCTTCTTTGAGTTGGTCTTCGTTCATCGTAGGTCCCTCCAAATGAGGGCACATATTCTCCTTGTAGGATGCTTAAGGCAAGTGGCCATTTGGCATACCCCTCTAGATAAAGATTAGGAAAAGCGTCCGTTTACATGACTAGGGCCCCATGGCTTTTGGCATTGAGGCAGCAAGTGTGTTGGTTGGAAGCACCCGCAGGGTTTTAAAAAAAGGCCACCCGAAGGTGGCCATGGTCAAGCGTTGATGAGTTGTCTGGCGAGTGCCATCTCTACGGAATCACCATCCTGATTCAGCGAATCCAGTCCGGACTCTGGAACATCCCCTGAGGTACTCTGCGATACGGCGATCTTCTTGGCCATCAGCTGCAGGCAGGTGATCTGAGAACTGCCGATGTAGCCGAAAAAGATCACCCTGACGTCCTGCTTCTGTCCGATCCTCCATGACCGCCTCGCCGCCTGTTGCACCGTGTAGACGTTGTAACCCGTCTGCATGAACGCAATGGTCGGAAAGTCGAGCAGATCCAGACCTGTTTTTACGAGCTCCGGGTTGGTGATTAGCACGTCGACACCTCGATCAACCTGGTCGAGGATCCAGTCCTCGCGCCTGGCGGTGTCCACCGATGCACGCAGCACTGCCACCTTCAGTCCCGATTGCTCGAGCACCCGCTTCATGCGGCTCGTGGTGTCTCTGGTGCCCGTGTAAACCGAGTAGGCCAGAACCTTGCGGTTCCGGGCTTTTTCAGCAAGACATAGGTCCAGAAGGGCCTGTTCCTTCGGCATGAGCTCGTCGTCATCGAAGACCGACGGCACGAAAGCCAAAGTGTCTCTGGATCGAGGATGTTTCACGACTTCAGGTCGAAAGCAGCAATCCGGCCACGCCAGTAGCACGTTCAACACAACCCCTAGAAGCGTGGTGTCTCTTCTGGCCAGCGCCTGCCGAAGCTCGACGGTCAATGTCTGGGCAAGCTTACGGTGAGCCGCCTCCTGGTCTGGAGACATCGGTACGTCAATGAACTCCTCCCGGTAACCGGGTAGTACGTTGCCGCCGATATCCTTGAGTTTCAGGAACACAGTGAAGGGTAGAACGAAGCGGTGAATGCCTTTCGGGCCGAACCCCGGAGCTTTGACCGTCCGCACTGAGAGTTTCTTGCCTTTGGCTGTCTTGTGAGAACTGCCATCACGCTCGGTGTAGATATCCTTCAGTACCCCGTGATCCCGCATAAAAGACATCGCCGCCGGCGCCATGCTTCCTCGCGCGTTGGGCTGATAGCCGTCCTCGATCATACGTCTGGTGAGGATTCTGAACAGGAGGTAGAACAGATCGTCTGCATACCCGCCCATCAGAGTGCCGGTCAGCAGCACAGTCTTTCGTGCTTTGGCTGCGAGCACGCCCATAGCCTGACCTTGTGCCGATCCACTGTTTTTATACTCGTGCCCCTCGTCCACGACCAGTAGGTCGAAGCATCCATCAGGTAGGTAGCGTTTGATGAACTCGGTGGGTTGGTAACCCCCCTCGCCGAACCCGAACTCGATGTTGGCCATCGCACGCTCCATGCGCTTGGCCTGGCGGTCGCTGAAGATGAAATTGCCTTTGGCGTCCATCAGATTGATGAACTCAGAGACATTGTCCAGAAGCATCGAGGCGAGAAAGTCTTCGCCGAAGTCAGATAAAAGCCGTTCTGCACGAACAGGTCCGATCGTAGGGATGCGACACATCGACTTAAGGATCGTGTTACGGCGGCTGCCGCCATCCAATTTGCCCGGACGCATCAGCGTCCATAAAGCGGCATCACAGTGGTCGCAGCGTCGACGTCGCTCTTCACGCTGAAATTCCTCAGCGGTGATCAGATTGCCTTCCTGGTCCTGGAGCAGACGTCCACAATCTGGACACGCTGCCAGGCTCCTTCCACCGCCGGCGCGTCGTTGCCAAAAGGCCAGACGCCAGTGGAATCCCATCCGCATCCGTACACGGCCGAGAATAAAGAACTCCTGACGTCCGTCGTAGGTATCACCCAGTTGATCCCGCAGTTTCAGCAGCTTGACCAGGGTATCCGGTCCGTTGAGCACCCAGACGCGAGCGTCAGGGATGGTTTTGAGGATCTCGCGCCGCCACTTGTAGACCAGGTGCGGAGGCGCGATGACCATCGTCCTGCGATAACCAGCTCCATGCATGACTGCAGCGAGAGCGATGGCCATCATTGTTTTGCCGGTACCCATCTCGGCATTGATGATGCCAGCCTGCTCATTCTGATCGAGCAAAAGCGCGGCAATTGCCTGGACGACTTGAGCTTGGGCAGGGAAGGGCTGTCGTTTGAGGCCCTCCAGCACCCACTGCCGAGCCAGATTGTCGATGCCGGCATAGACCGGTGGATTGGAGCGGTTGAGTGACTCCAGGAGTTCGTCACCAAACTCCTCGATAAACTCAGTGAGCCCAATGTTTAAAGTTGGCGCACTAGGGTGGTCTACTGGAGCAGCCAAAGGCAGGTCGTTCATGATGTTTTTCCACTAATAGGTTAAACAGGGCATGCACGACACCACCAAGGGTATTGTTCATACCCTGTGGTGCGGTTAGATGAATAAAAGGTCTTTATAAAGTTTTGTTAGTAGTCAGATGGCAGCATCACTGTTGTTATTGAGCGATCAGACTCGGTGATGATCCAGAGCCTGGTCTCATCCTCAGCGTCGATGTCGTACCCGGAAAACAATCGGCCATCAGCACTCAGTGCTAGCTGGTTGCTGTCCCAGTCGTCTTTCGAAATCTCGCCCCAATCGCCCGCCGCGTGGCGCCATAGGTACTGCCTCACATCGAGAGAGCTGTTTTGGAGCAGACTTTGTACGCTGTGCGTGACCATCACACGGCCCAGTTCAAATGAAGCGTCCTGACTATGTGCAGCAGTGTTTGAGGTGGTTTCGTGTGCAGCTGGTGTTGTTGCATCCGAGCTGATGGTCAGTGCGCACCCTAGATAGGGTGAGCCTGGCGTCATATCCCATGCCCGAATCCTGGGCACAAAACGGTCAGTCAAGATCCGAGTCTCAAAAACGTTGCCGTCCTCGTCCTCGGTGAATTCGGTCTTGGGAACCTTATCCTTGTAAGTGTCGCCCTTGAGCACCAGGACACGTCCGGAACGAGAGGTGACTACACCTGTTATGGCTCCGGCAGCGAGTGCCAGTGCCAAGTGCCACCGTGAAAGTGCCTTCACGGGCGCGCGCGGTTGAGCGCCAGTCTGGCCAAAGTGCAGCGTGAAATCAGGCCATAGGCCTCTCAGACGAAGAACCTCTTCACTGAATTGCTCTGGTTCAAGAGTGATTCGGTAGAAGTGTTCCAGATCATTGGCGATCGGCAGGACAGCGTATTGCTCCCATGGCCAAGTGGCCGGTAGCAGATCAGCAGCTTGCTCCCCAGATCCGATTGCTCGCAAATGCTCACGCATTGCTGCCACTTCCCGGGGCCTTGCCAAATCCTGACGGCGTACCCTGATCCCGAATATAACGACCTGTTTGAACGTCCGGTCTACCGCGGCGCAGATCCGCAGCCCGGTAAAGTGATTGGTAAGCCAGCCAGACAGCTCGTCGTCCAGCACGTAGTGAGGAACGATGAATACCATCACCCCTCCGTACTGAAGCAACGGCAGTGACCTTTGGTAAAACGCCTTCTCAAGCCTTTTGCGCCCGCTACCCTGGTACTGTGAGGCGCCAGAGTGGTCAGCGACCAGATCCCCGTAGGGAGGGTTGAGCCAGAGCAGTCCGAAGGACTGTCGAGAGATCATGGTGTCCATCAAGTCACCCTGCAGCACTCGGTCCAGCAACGTTTTCGAGTGATCAGCGCGCTCTTTGTCGTACTCAACCGCATACGCCTCGGTTCGGTCGCGCTCCAAGCGGTGTGCGACCTCAGCCAAAGCCACTCCTTCTCCCGAGCACGGATCAAGAATCCGCATCCGTCCCGAGGTCGCCGGCAACAATGCCTGCAGAGTGCGCTCCAGAGTCAGTTCGTCAGTCGGGTAATAGCCGTTGCGTGCAAAATTACGGGCAAGCCGTGAGAACATCAAAGCCATGGTTGGCTCCTTAGACTGTAGGACGTGAATTACGCCGTAACTTCAGTGGTGAGTTTTCCTACGCGAATGAGTTCGCCCAGGGCTTTTTCGAGCACGTCCAGCTGCAGCGACAAACGCCAGGCAGTTACTGACCCAATAGCTCCTGGTAGCGGACGCAACATGTTGTGCGCAGTAAGGACCTCCATCACCGGCTCGCGCCAATGTGGAAGGAAGGGAAGCGGACAAGTATCTACGACCAGCGGCCACAATCTGTCGAACGGGTCGTGGGCTTGATTGATAAGTGCGTAAGCAGAGTGGTTTGCTCGATCCGGCTGCGAGCAACGCTGATCGAACAGCCATAAGTGCAACAGGCTGCCGAAGAGCGTTCCGCGAAGCTGGCGAGTGGTCCGTTTTTCCAACTGATCCGTATCAGGGAATACCGGGATGCGTTGGTTATTCATGACGATGTGAAACTGGTCCAGGCCGTTCTCGGTAGTCCCGAGTGTGAGTCTGGCCAGAAACTCCTGCATGGCCGTGTCGCGGCCCCAGGCAGAGAGGAATATCAGGTTTCTCTGCTCGTCACAGATGCACGCGTCGACATACAGATCCGGGCATTCTTCTATGCGAAAGAGTTGAGTGTGGTTGGCCATTATTGCCTCCAAAAATGGAGGGGAACCCACCCTAAGGGCGGTGAAGCCCCTCAGGATTTATTGTGTTTTATGGATAAAACTGGTTGCTCGATTGCCACCAGGAAATGATCAGTTTTGGAGCAGGATTAGGGTGTACTGAGATTCCAGATCTGTAGCTTGAAGTCCAGCTCATATCCGAGCTCGCCGAGGCGTACACATTGTTGCCTTAGTCGCTGACGGTCTACGGTTGTATCCAGCTTGACTGAACTTCCGATAGGCCAGATCGTGCCAAACAGATCTGCATCAGCTTCAAGTGTCGTGGATTGTTTCTTCGGCTCTGCTTTCGCCATTCCGAAGGGAGCGTCACTGTCAGTAGAAGGTGAACGTTTGGACGTTGTGTGAACGGTGCGACGAGTTTTGGCTGGAGATGAGTCTCCCGAAAGCTCTTCATCTATCGGGTCTGTTTCATTGTTGGACAGCCTCTCAGCCTCATCTGCGCTCAGGTTGGCAACATCTTCTAATGACATGCTGTCCAGCTTGGCACGGATTTCGACGACTAATCTGCCGCCGTTTGTGTAGTAGGAAGGACGAATTTCAGTGATAACGAAATCACCTCGATATTTACCTTCGTGATGCTGATCCAGCAGTGCGTCCTTGATAACGAACTCTCCTATGGACGTCGAAAGTCGTCCAACGTTGAATTCGCCGTTACGGCCGCTGATTGTACGTATGGCCAAATAGCCGGGCAGGGTGATCATGAGCTACTCCGGATTATCGGGCTGGCCGCGTATTTCGGTACCCGAAAAAAAGCCCGAAGATTCGGGCTTGTTCGTGGTTTCAGGTTGACGACTGGGTCAGAAGAGGTTGAGAGGCTGTTCAGCTCTAAGCGAAATGCAAAGGTAGGAATTGCCGTTCAGCGCATCCATCCGATGAAGTCTCAGTTCGAGCCAATGACGCCCCGAGCGGTCACCGTTGGGCAGAAAACGATAGATACCGAAGTCGATCTGAAGCTCATCGGGTTGCAGATGCAGCTCGCGATAGGCTTCGAGTACGACTTCGCCAAGACGAGTGCCGACCTCCGCAATGTGTGATGGTTGTTCCAAATGAACCGATTCTTTCCAGGCGGAAGGAGTCAGCACAACAGGCAGTTTCAGCAAAGTGGATGGCAAGTGATTTATGGTGATGGACATAGTAGTTCTCCAGGTGCGGGTAACCACCTGGCCCGACCGGGAGGTGAATTACCCGGTCAGGTTGGTTTTCGTTCTTGAGAACGTTTGGTTAGAGTCTTTCTGTTACAGCGGATGGGCTATCAGGATATATATCTATCCCGCACCATTCCCGAAGAGTCCAGTAAGACCTGAGGAGTGCAGCATCTTCAATATACGAGCTGTGGTCCGGTGTGAAATTCTCAACGTGGTCCAATAGGGCCAAGTCTTCGAGCTTGTCCAGTACATCCTCCCAATACAAACTGGAAAAGCGATCCGGCGGCGTATCTTTGTTCAAAACCTTTTGATAGATACTATCTTGAGTGTGTGCTTTTGAGATCAGCAAAGCGAGCTCAAGTCGCAAGGTTAGTCTATTAGTATTACTGTCCATAGGAGCTCCAATATAAGGGGCCCGGTCCCTTAAGGGTGGGGGCCTTAAGGGTAAAGTTGAAGGTTTTGTGTCAAGAAGTGATCACCATACCTGTCATTGCAAGAAAAGTGGCGACCAGTCCTCCTGCGCCGATCTGTGTCAGTAGTCGAGCGGAGAGCTGTTGTCCAAATTCCAGAAAAAATATGCTTAGCACTGTAAGCACGAGTGTAGCGATAGCGAATTTCATGAAGTCGTTACCTACTTTGTGGAGAAAAGAAAAGGCGCCTGCAGGGCGCCTTGAGGTTGTGAAAGATCTATCAAGCGGCTTGTTTATCCCCTTTTCCAGCGCGAGCGGGTTTCGCTCGTGTCGGCTTAGAGGGAGTAGCAGCTGGAGCAGCTGTTTCAAATTGCTCAACAGGGGCCGGGGCCTCAGATTGAACTACTGGTGCTGTCTCAGATGCTGTGCTTTCAGAAGAGGCAGATGCTTCTTCTTTCTGCGGAGCCTGGTAAACGTACTCACCTTCAACTTTGATCCAGGAAAGGTACAAGAGACGGCCTTTCAGGCTAGCACTTGTTTGCCCTTGCTTGGCACCACTGCTGTAGGTGAAAACATCAGCCCACATATCACCGATGCGGAAGTGCACAAGAACTTTCTTGCCGGCACCAACTGCTTCTTGGCAACGGCGAATCAGCTTGTCAGCTTCAGCGCCTACCACGTTGCAATCGATGTATGAATACTCAACAGAGTCTGTGCTGCCTTTGAGGGCAGCAATGGTGACAGCCATGAAAGGGTCACCCTTGCGAGGCTTCACTTCACGAATGCGGTTGAGATAGCCAATGCCGACGGTGTGCAGGTCGAAGTATTTGGTTTCGTTGGTAGAATTGCTCATGATGTATCTCCAGTTTTGAGTGTTCAAAGCGGAGATACACTTCGCCCAGGGGGAAGGTATTCCCCGCGTGGGTGGTAGAGCGAAATTTTACGACAATCAATGCATGAATCTGAACGCAGTAAGCATAACGCCTACAGCAGCAGTCAGCATGACAGCCATACGAATGGTGAGTTTCAGTTCGAGTCTAGACTCAAGATTGTCGATGTCGGCTTTTGTCGCGAGTTGCGTTTGCATATCCGACTCCAGAGCATCTACGACTGCAGTGGCGCGGTCTTCCGGAACATCGATTGAAATCAATGCTTGGTAAAGCGCAAGACTGCTTTTCATGAAGGTCTCCTGCTAAGCACGAGACCATCCCTACGGGAAAGGTCCCGATGGGTTGTGAGAATCATTATGCATCCATCAACCAGTCAAACTGGCCAACCGTTCGCGCTTCCGAATGCTTTGCGAACTTGGGGTTGGATTAATGCGTAGAACGCATCGTAGTCATGAAATCCAGACTACCTCGGGCATGTTGCTGACAACGTCAGCGGTACATGGCTTTAGAATCCTTCAAGGGAGATTCGCTTGTCAACCCTCCTGATAAAAAAAGCCCCTCAATGAATGAGGGGCTTGTCGGGGAGGGGAATATCAAGCAATGAGCTGATCCAAAGAACCCATGACAGGGTCCTTAACTGATGGTTCAGCATTCTGCTTTTTGGACGCCTCAGGCACCTTCGATGCGCGAGATTTACGGGGTTTCTTCACCGGTTTGGTCTGAGCTTCTTGCGTATTAGCCTCATACCAATCATGAAGATTGATCCCTTTGCGACGCACTATGGCTGGAACGCTGCAGTAGTTTTCGCACTCGTCGTGGGTCATCGCAGGTTCAGGCATTCTCCTGCACTGCGCTGTTACCACATGGACTGCTGAAGGTCTTGGCTTTTGGTTGACCGCACGGATGCATTCACGCAATGCAGTGCCGACCATCACGCCAAAACGAAAGCTTGCTGTACTCATGGTGTTTCTCCAGGGAAATTGCGGAGAACACCGCCCGAGAGGGGAGTGATTCCCCGCTGGGTGAGTGACGCGTTTAGTGTGCATCCATCGGCGTTTAAATCACCGATCGTTCGCGCCTCCGGAAGCTTTGCGAACTTTAGGTTGGATCAATGCATAGAACGCATCGTAGTCATGAGATCCAGACTACCTTCTGCGTGTTGCTGACAATCGCAGCGCCACATTCCATTGGTAAGATAGGTACGAGAGAAAACCCCGGATAAGCGTGGTTTTGGTATGGGTAGAGACCCACACCATTTTCGCTCCGCTAGGGCCCGAAATTTCTTGTATGACGAGGTCTGGATCATCTATCAGGTCACATTCCTGAGGTCCGTAGTCCTCATAGACCTCTAGACCCGTGAACTCAAAACAACCGCATGGGCAGGTGTCTTTAGTAAGGCCGTGGCTGCAGATGCCATGGCTTCGATTAACTTCCCTTGCCGCTATAATTTCTGAAGGCGAAAGATAATCATAGTCCGAGCGTGCATAGCTAAATGCATCTGCCGCTTCTGGCGCCAGTTCGCCATCGCCGAAAGTCTCAATCATCTGAGAGCAAAAATGCTCAAAGACCATTGTTTCGTATGTCGGAAATTGACCACATGCCTCGCCGTAAAGCATATCAACGCGTTTAGTGATCTCAGCATTTTGGGATGTTGAGTTTGCAGCCGTGTGATCCGACATAGTCTGTCTCCGTTCAAATTGCAGAAAACGGAGACACTTGTCCCTAAGGGAAAGTATTCCCCGAGGGCAGGTCAGTGATATGACATGACTCAGCCAGGCTGAGTGCAGCGTTGTGCGCGATGTTGAATATGCATCCATCGGCAATCGATACCGATCGTTCGCGCCTCCGGAAGCTTTGCGAACTTAGGGTGGGATCAATGCGTGGGGCGCATCGTAGTCGCGAGATCCTGACTACCCGGGCATGTTGCTGACAACGTCAGCGGTACATGTCTTGAGAATGTGAATTCTGTGAAGGCTTGTCAAGCACGAGCTGTCGGGTTTGGCCACGATCAGCGTGAGATGCTTGTTTCAGAGCTCTCTACGACAGTATCTCCCTTCGGCTTGACTAGGTTCGCAGGCAGCAATCACGGCATTTGTTGCATCGATCACGGACTGCAGTCGCCTGGTGATCATGGGGATTTCGTCATACTCCAAGGCTCCGCCTACCCTGAGAATGGCGGCGAGTTCTAACGCGGCCTGAGCTGCGTGGTTTTCAACTGTTTCTGGTCTTACTGGAGACTGCTTTGACGCCAGCTTAGTGACCACCCAGTCAAGCACTCCCTTCAATACACTCATGTTCATTCCTAACATTGACGAACGCTAGATCGAGCGTTCCTTACTGACTTAGCCCCGCAAAAGCGAGGCGTGCTTACAGCTTGTCTTATTCATATCGCTTAACTATCCGCTTGAGGATTTTGACGCGAGAAGGCATTTTGATCCGGCTGAAGCAACAATGCTTTTAGATAGTGGACTCTTTGGGAATCGTGCTGAGAACTATCGCATTCAAGGACAATAGCTCTCAGCCGATGTGTACTTTGCTACAACTTGTAAAGTTTGCCACCTGTGAGCGCTAGCTCAGCGAGGATCCCTGGGCATTGATCGCACGCGTTGCTACATCGACATCACCCGGCCCATTGTCGTGGCTGGGGCCAGTTATCAAAAGGCACGCATTCGCGCACAAAGGGAACCCGTTTTTTCACCGGTGGGCGCCGGCAGTGAAAAGTGGCTACCTCGGAAGGTAACCTGGTCATCCAGCGTTGCGAGATGACCAGGTTACCTGCCGAGAGAGTCGGAAGCGTTTTTAAAAAAAAGTGGACCGCAACACCAGTGCGGCCCTGAGACGATTATGCATCGAACCTTGTGTGAACTCTGTGTGCCTATGAACCCGCTTTCACGAGTTAGACGGCTGCGTGTCTGCTACTGAACAGGGAGACACAGGGAGAATTCACAACAAGATCTGTACGCCCCTCCCGATGCTTTGCGTACTTTGGGGGAGGAGAATGAAGGCAAGGCCGACTTCTCCAGGGTGTCACTGATGACCGTCAGTGACCAGCGGGGTGGAACTGGTAGTAGCCCCATTGTGGCACATCATTTGTAACCCCGCTATCACCAGCCTCTCAGCTGCTCTTGGCATTAGTGGCTTTGGGCTTGGCTGACTTGCCAGGTGATTTTTTCTTCCCTGTACCAATGTTCACCGTCCCTTTGCATTCGGGGTAACGGGAGCACGCCCAGAACACGCCTGAGGATCCTTTACGTTGCGAGGTTTTCGCGTTGCACAAAGGGCACTTGGGACCTTCGGGCACCTTGATAGACAAGGTGGTGCCTTTGTATTGGTCGACGAGCCTGGTGATCCAGCTCGATTGTCTGGCGATAAAATCATCGAGCGTCAGGCTGCCTTGCTCGATCATCGTAAGCGCTTGCTCCCATATCGCAGTTGTGCCGGGATCGGCCACTGCCGGCGGGACCGCATCGATCAGTGAGAACGCTGCTTCAGTGGCCCGCAGCGCGCTACCTTTTTTGATGAGTGATCCTCGGTCTATCAAGCCTTGAATTGTGCCTGCGCGGGTTGCTTCAGTACCAATACCGGTGGTTTCTTTGAGCTTTTGAGCCAGCCGTGGATCCTTGACCAGCTTGGCAATGGTTTTCATCGCTTTGATCAATGTACCTTCGGTGTAAGCCTTGGGCGGCTCGGTTTTCAGCGATTTGAGATGCAGGTCCTGAATGTCACACCGAGTGCCAATTTGCAGCACTGGTAGGATCTGAGAGCGCCCACCGCTTTCATCAGCATCCTCTTCGGACGATGTAGAAAAAAGAGCCTTCCATCCCGGGACCACAATTCGCTTGCCCACTGCTTGCAGTGAAACTGAGTTGGATTCGAAGTTGGCCACGGTCCGGTCGTACTCATGGGTAGGCAGGAACTGCGCAAGGAAGTGAGCGCGGATCAGTTCATAGACCTTGCGTTCCTTCTCAGACATGGCTGAAAGGTTTGCTGGTTCAAGCGTGGGGATTATCCCGTGGTGGGGACCAGTGATTTTTTTGTCATTCCATGCCCGGGAACGTTGCTCCGGGTCGATCAGTTGCAGCGTCTTGCCGATGGATGGATCAGTTCGGTTCAGAGCATCGAGGACCATCGGCACTTCATCAAACATGCTCTCCGGCAGGTACCCGCAATCGGTCCTTGGGTAGGTCGTCGCCTTGTGAGTTTCGTAAAGTGACTGTGCTACGTCCAGCGTCTCTTGCACACCCATCCCAAACTTTGCAGAGCACACCTCCTGCAGGGTGCTCAGATCGAACGGGAGCGGAGCTGGATCCTTGCCACGCTTTGTATCAACAGAAACAGTCGTTGCAGCTTGACTATTTTTCAGCGCGGCCAGTGCTGCAGCTGCAGCGGCTTGATCAAGGCAACGGCCTTCCTCATCTACCACGTACTCGTCTGCGACCCATTTCGCCAAGAACGATTGTCCTGCAGTCCAGAGCTGAACCTCGACACTCCAGAACGGTTTGGGTATGAAGTTTGAGATCTCCCGGTCGCGGTCCACCACCAGGCGCAGGGTCGGTGTTTGAACTCGGCCGACGGAGAGCACACCGGTATACCCGGCCTGCCGGCCCAGCAAGGTGAAAAGCCGCGAAAAGTTCATGCCGATGAGCCAGTCCGCTCTGGAGCGAGCGAGCGCGGAGAGATACAACGGATAGGTTTCAGAGCCTTGTCTGACGGTGTTGAGTGCCTGGCGGATGGATGCTTCATTGAGCGCAGACAGCCATAGCCTTTGAATCGGTCCCCGGTACCCACAATACTCGATCAGTTCGTGCGCGATCATCTCCCCCTCGCGGTCAGCGTCTGTCGCAATGACGAGCTCGGTGGCCTGCTTGAGTAGCTGCTTGACGATCTTGAACTGACTAGCGGTTTTCGGCTTGACGAGCACTTTCCATTCCGCAGGCAGGATTGGGAGTGTGTCCAAGCTCCAGTTTTTCAGGTGCTCGCCGTAGGCATCGGGCGGAGCTGTTTCCAGCAAGTGTCCAATTCCCCAGGTCACGGCCACACCGTTGCCTTTGATGCAGCCGTCACCTCGTGTCTTGGCTCCGAGAACGGCTGCGATGTCTTTACCCTGGCTGGGCTTCTCGCACAGATACAAACGCATAAGGCCTCCGATGAAAATCTAACTCAAAGGAGAACATTGCCTAACACGGGCAAGACATGCCTTAAAAAACCCGATATGGATCGTTTTGGGTTTAGTCGACCACGAGTAATTTCCGGCTACAGCATTTCTGTTGAGTCGATGGGCGCGCCAGCTACCCCCACCAAGGACACTTGCACCTTCGATGCGAAGATCATGTCTGCATTGCCCAAGTCTTGGGTCCAGTCACCAGTGAGGCCGATTTCGAATCGTTGGCCCTGGGCGTCCGCTTCCACATCCTTGAGGTAGGTGCGGTCTAGGTCGTGGTTGTAAACCGTCTTCAGCGTAGTCCCGTTGCCGCCTCCGAACCCCGTGTAACCCAGTGCCGGCCCGTCGATCTTGTCGTTGTTGTCGGCGAACCGGGTAATCAGATCCACAAAGCTCTGCCTGTCCGTGCGGTAGCTGTCAGTGGCCGCCACGAAAGCGCACTTTCACGTAACCAAACTGGCGTTTGATCACCCGAAATGGATGCTCGACCTTGGCCCGTGTCTGAGCTTTGCAGTACTCGATCTTGCGCTTGGCTTTGTAAAGCACAATGCTTTTATTCAGCTTGAAATACGTGCTACGGCGCGCTGCTATTTGCCAGATGACGTCACGATTTTCATGCTCTTCACAGTTTCTCGATGCCGGTATATCCAGCGTCTGCATAAACCGCGTTTTCTTCGCCGTGCTACAGCTCGGCCACCTGCGTGACATCGGCCACATTGGCGGCAGTGCTATGAACATGATGAACCAGCCTCGACTCGGCATCGGCGCCGATATGCTCCTTCATTCCGAAGAAGTATTGGTTACCTTTCTTCGTCTGATGCATCTCGGGATCACGCTTTCCTTGCTCGCTCTTGGTCAAGCTGGGGGCATGAATGATGGCGGCATCGACGATGGTGCCTTGGCGCAGGGGCAGGCCTTTTTCCTGCAAATAACCGTTGATTACCGCGAGGATCGCAGGGGCCAGTTAATGCTTTTCCAGCAGGTGCCGGAAGTTCATGATCATGGTGTCTTCAAGGGTCGGGGCGCTCAGGGTCAGGCGCGCGAACTGGCTGATGGGCGTGATTTCGTAGAGCGCTTCTTCCATGGCCGGGTCACTCAGGGAGAACCAGTTCTGCAGCAGATGAATCCGCAGCATGGTTTCAAGGGGATAAGGTTTTCTGCCGCCGCCGGCTTTGGGGTTGAACGGCTCGATCAGGCCCAGCAGACCTGTCCAGGGGCACGACTTGATCCATTTCGGCGAGGAAGCGTTCGCGGCGTGTCCGCTTGCGCTTGCCGGCATATTCGAAATCGGAAGAGCTCATCTGGCTCATGGGCGGCTCGAATCAGGTAATCAGACGTGTTTCATCACATTTGGGGACTTGTTCGGAGAATCCCTAGGAGTGCATGACTTGTGCGCGACCGCGGCGACCAGCGCCTTGGAACTTGAGGCCGATATCGCCAAGGCGCAGATGTGGGTGGTACACGCGAGCATCAGCACCACTCGCCTCTACGACCGGCTCGGTTAGCGGCCGGAGTATTTGCCAACTCTCAAGGGAAGTAAAAAGCTGACCCCAAACCTTAGATTAACAGCTCGCTCTCGAGCGTATATTTAAGCTGCGAGTTTGAAGTCAGCTCAAGGTGCGGTGTTATTGCGTCAGCCGATGGATGTCAGTCCCTCCAGTCTTGACAGACCAATACAGCGCATTTAATCAACGCAAAAAAATCACTAAGCTGGGAACCAAACTCATGCGATGCGCCACTTACTGCACAGGATCGCGACTATTCCGCTCGCGAACCACACACCACTACAACCTTCTATATAGTAGTAGCCATCATGCCAATCGTATCCAATGCTGCCTTAATCCAGCAAAATCCGGGCATCCGGGATGTTACCGCGCCTACCGGATTCACCTCAATCCCTTCCGTGGGCGAAAAGCTCGGAAGCGGAAGTCAAAAGGATGTTTATCATTCTCGGCAAGACCCAAGGCAATGCATATGCCTTATCCGGCCAGGCACGACCGGGATTATTTCCGAAGATGAATGGGCGGCCAAAGAGCTAAGGATGACAAAACACTTGATAAACCTTGGTTTTCCTGTCGTTAATGCGCATTTGTTAGTGAAATACGATAATAAGTTCGGGATAGCAAAAGACTACATTCATCATGCTCTGGACTCCGAAGACATCATTCATAACCGCAAACATATTCCTACTGACCTGGCTTTCAATAAAAACATTATGAAAGATTGTGATGACATCATTTTCCGACTCAAAACTCACAGTTTGCACGTTGAAGACTTACAGTTCCTGATCGATGAGTATGGTCGGGTGAGAATCAATGACCCAAGAGATGTAAAACGTTCTTCGCCAGAGAAAAGCATTTCTAAAGTTCGTGAGCTACGAGCCATTGCATTGAACAACCTATTGGACGATAGCGATTAAAAGCCGCTGAACAGAATAGTTTTGACACTTTTCTGTGGCCATCGGGAGGCTGTGAATTCCATTTTGGTCAGGAAATTGGCGGCAGATGGATTCGTTCGGACATTTTTTAACAGCCCGGGCCGTAGCAAGGTGCTCAGATAATGCTGATCGGCATTAGACAATGACAGTAGCGCTAACCGTAGGATTTTGGTTAATTAAAGACGGATTAGTAAAGCAGCATGGTGAGCACATTACTTCTATACTTTACGAATACCGAATTGGGCTACTTTAGCCGTCGATTCTTCGCGATTTTGAGGATAGGTTTTTGAGTGGGCGTTACAGGTCGTAAAGCGCCTGCAACCAGCTCTCATTCAGCTTCGCAGATCAAGTCGATGTGCATCGACACGTAAGCGGTGATTGAATATTAGATATCACTAATAATGCTTCCTACCTACAGGATCAAGGGGGGGCTGATGCTCAAAGGGATCAGCTGGCAACTAGCAAGCCACAGCTGTGCTTTGCTGTGCTGTTTTGGAGAATAGTATTGTTCTGGCGAACCATTCTTCGACGCCCATGAGTTTCGTGCTCGCATGGCCCCGGTGATCGCTAAACCAAAACCGTTGCTGAGAGCGCTGGTCTTGGATTAAGCCAGTGCTGAGGCTCAACTGCCTCATTTCTAAGCCTGCAGAAGTCCATTATGCGTAGTGATTTACTAGCAGGTCGTATGGGCATTGAAGTCTTAGCAACTGGGTCAATTTGGCACTGGCGCCAGCAATCCATGACAGCCGCGAGGTAACGTTATTTGCCTTGCACCCCTACGGAAGTGACGTGGCCACACCAGACTCGATCAGGCGGGGAGAGGGGACTGGCATCGAACTCCCGATTCAAATATTCGGAATCTCGGGCCGCTCCGCTGTCGCATTTTATAAGCATACTAGCCCGATTTATGCTGACAAATTCCAGTTCTAGCATCAGGCTTCGCACCTTTAACCGACCGATTTGCTAGCCGTGTTCCTACATCATCAACACGATACTACGGCTGTCGGCAGCGCTTCGACATTGTCCGAGCAGCTCATTGACCCGGCTTGGTAAACGAACCCGCTCGAAGTCCAGAGTCAGGCGCCGCAGGCAATAGTCGTAGTAGCACGAGCGAGGTATCTCGAACACTTCGCGTAGCAACTCGATTGCCATCCTTCGGCCGGAGGCTGGATGATGCCCCATCGGCGCATTGCCAAAGGCTCTGCGAATAACCTGGGGTAATACGGTAGAGCAGTTTTCGACTGGGGCTGTGAAAACGCAACGCAAGGAACTGGCTTCGCAGCGTTAGAGATTGACGACCCTCAAGGCTAGTGGGGAGATGCCCTCCCGGCCTTGATTAGTTGGTTAGATATCCATCCAGAGCAGTGGTTTCTTCTCATCGTCCATTTCGTACTTTCGAACGAATTCAAGCTTACCGTCTTCCTTGATCCTGAAAATGGCGAGGTTGGAGCGGATCTTTTTCAGCGTGTCGCCATCCTTGACCCACAGTGTCTTCTGATTCGCTACTACCAGCATTTTTCCAGATGGATCGACCTTCATCGTGCGTCCTTCAATGCCTTGGCCATCAATGATCTGGATTAATTGCGGCTCACCGGTTTTAGCATCGAGCTTGAACACCGCGACGTTGTTCTCCCCGCCAGCGCTGATCTGTTTCCCATCCTGTTCAACCGTAGCGTCTGCCCGATTGGTCACATACAGGTATTCACCGTTGGGGTTGACCTGAATCACTCCGCCTCGTTGGCGTGGGGTTTCAAGATTGGCCTTGTTTTCAAGGGTGTCTTTACGGAAAGCTGGTCTGGTCGCCAGGGTTCCACTGCTTTCCAACGGGTACATGTAGAGCTTGCTGCCGCGTTCCATGGACACATAGGCCCGAGGCTGGCTGGGGTGATAGGCCAGGTGGCGAGGCCCAACACCCGGATCGATGGCAGAGGTCATCAGCTTCGAAAGATGGCCCTGGTCATCGATAGTAAAGGTGTTGATGCTGCCTGGCTGATCAGGAATGTTGCCGACCGCATCATTGCCACGTGCCAACGCCACCACTCTCTTGTCAGTCGGCGTAAACGTCACCTGATGAGTAAAGATGCCGGCTTCCGGAACTTGATTCTGAGCCACAGCGGGGCTGACGCTGCCGTCTTCTTTAATCGGATGAACACTGAGCGTGGCGGATTGATTAAAAGCTACTACTGCGAAGTGGTTTTGGTGATCCAGCCCTAGGTTGATTGGCCGCTCTGGTAGCGCAATGGCCGCTCCGAACTGTTTTAGCGCGCCTGTTTTGGTGTCGATCCTGTAGCTGTTCAATACGTGCGTATCACCCTTGGCGCCTAATGTGCCGCTGCCTGCGTTGCTGGAGACAACGTATAAAACATCGCCAGCACTGTTTTTGACAGCGAACTGCACATTTGCCGGGGCAAGCGTTGCACCCAGGTAAGTAAGCGATTCACTCGCGGGGTCAATGCTGTAGCCCAGAAGTTTTTCTCCCACGCCGGCGAACAGCAACTTCGCATCCGTGTGTGGCGAGGGTGATGAGGTATCTGCCAAGGCTATGCCAGGGATAACAGCGGCGAGGAACAGAACGCGAAACGTCTTCTTCATAGTGACTTCTGCGGTGTGTGGTGTGGAGATAAGGGGGGCTGCAGGCAATGGGGGCAAACAACAGTCGGTCAGAATCCGTACAGGCGTGCCGGGTTCTCAACCAGGATCTGGTTGACCTCAGCTTGTGTCCGAGTCCAGACGCTGAGCAAATCCATCATGCCGGCGTCATCAGGCATGGGTTGACGTTTAGTTTGCAGGCTAGGGTGGGGCCAGTCGGTGCCCCAGATCACTCGGTTAGGCGCGAGTTCGATCATGGTTTGAGCTAGGGATTTCACGTCTTCGTAAGCAGGGCCGCCTAATACCGAGTCCTGATAAGCCCCAGAAATCTTGACCCAGGCTCGATCTCGCTTAACCAGGTCTGCGATGAGTGTGTAGGCGGGATGATTGATTCCAGCTGGGTGAGGGATGCGACCAAAGTGGTCAAAGACGATCTGAACGGGCAGATCCGACAGAACTTCTTTCATGCCAAGAAGCTCGTCAGCGCGCATGTGAATCTCCACATGCCAGCCTAGTTCTGCAATGCGACGGGCCAATGGCTTGATCATTTCGGGCGTGGTGACGCTTGCCACCCCCAGATTGAATCGCAGCCCGCGCACTCCAGCCGCGTCCAGTCTTTTTAGTTCCGCGATGTCAACTTTGTCATCCACGACAGCAATACCGCGTGACGTTGAGCCCAGTTCGGAAAGAGCTGCAACCAGGCAGCGATTGTCCGTGCCATAAGAGGAGGGTTGAATGGCGACGCTGCGACCAAGCCCCAGTCGGGAGCGCAACTTCAGGTAATCCGCGACGCTGGCTGTCGGCAGGTTGCGGTCATCCACATAGGGGTAGGCCCTATCGTAGATATGGTGGTGGCAGTCGCACGCCAGGGGTGGTGCTTTTAGCGTAGGCCGACCAGACCCCGCGCTAAAAGGGTATACCTCGTCGGCTCTGGAAAACGGCACATGAGCACCCGTCAGACCCGCACCTGCAATAACCGTCATTGCTTTCACAAAGGCACGGCGACTTATTTCCATACTGTTCATTTTTTATCCTTGTTATCAGTACGCTTCATTTCCCGATCCAGGCGAGACCCTGATACCGGGCCTCGCCTGCACCGACTAACTTTCCAGCCTTTTTCTTTGACTTGTCGTGCGCAGACGAATGTTCAGCGCTTCCACGGCCAGGGAGAAACCCATCGCGAAGTAGACGTAACCCTTCGGAATATGGAAGTCGAGGGACTCACCAATCAGCACTACACCCACGACGATCAGGAATGCCAACGCAAGCATTTTCAGGCTCGGATGCTTTTCGATGAAATCACTGATAGGGCCGGCGGCCAGCATCATGAACAGCACCGCAACGATGATGGCGGCGATCATGACCGGCACATGGGAAACCATGCCGACGGCGGTGATCACCGAGTCCAGCGAGAACACGATATCGATAATGGCGATCTGAACGATTGTGCTGAGGAATCCCGCGTGTTTTTTTGCTGGAGCCTCAGGATCATTCTCGGCGCCTTCTTCGTTCTGATAGATCTCCGTGCTGCTCTTCCAGATCAGGAACAGGCCGCCGAAAAACAGGATCAAATCACGCCCTGAAACCCCTTCGCCCATGACATGGAACAGATCGGCGGTCAGGCGCATGATCCAGGTGATTGAAAGCAACAACAGGATTCGGGTAACCATTGCCAGAGCGAGACCGAATAGTCTTGTCTTGGGCTGCATGGCCTTAGGCATACGACTCACCAGAATCGAGATCATGATGATGTTGTCGATGCCCAGGACGATCTCAAGCACGGTCAGGGTAACGAACGCGACCCAGATTTCTGGATTTGTAAGCCATTCCATAATGCACAAGTCTCTTGGTTGATGCGTTTAAAAAAACAGGCTTAAAGCCCAGAGGTGTCGAGAAAGAAAGGGCAGTCCGCAAATGCATATGCCCGGTGCTCAGTGGAGCAAACGACCGTGTATCAACATCGAAAAGCAGGGATAAAGACCAACAATATCGCCTGCCTGCCGGTGCTCTGACGACGCCAACTGTCGATCAGTCGAGGAGCAGAGATTGGCCCTCCATCTCTGCGGGAATGGGTAGCTTCATAAGGTGCAACAAGGTCGGAGCGATGTCGCAAAGTCTGCCATTACGAAGCTGGCAATCCTGCGCGCGATCGCTGACGTAGATCAGCGGGACGGGGTTTAACGTGTGAGCTGTGTGTGCCTGCCCAGACTCGGGATCCAGCATTTGTTCGACGTTGCCGTGATCTGCCGTGATCAGGCACTCGCCACCACTTTCGAGTGTGGCTTGCACGACCCGTTGCAAGCAATCATCCAGCGTTTCGACCGCTCTTATGGCGGCATTGAAATCCCCGGTGTGACCCACCATGTCGCCGTTTGCATAGTTGCAGACGATCATGTCGAAAGCGTCGCTACGAATTGACTCAACCAGCCGGTCGGTGAGCTCGATCGCGCTCATTTCCGGTTTTTGGTCATATGAAGCGACATCGGGAGAAGGGATCAAAATCCGTTCTTCTCCTGGGAATGGCTGCTCACGCCCACCGTTGAAGAAAAATGTAACGTGCGCGTACTTTTCTGTGGCTGCGATTCGCAGTTGAGTCTTACCCAACGTGCCCAGGTATTCGCCAAGGCTGTTGTTGATCGACTCTGGCGGGAACGCACACAAGCAGCCCAAATCCTGGGAGTACTGAGTCAACGTTAGAAACTGATCCTTGGCGACTGTTACCGGGCGAGAGAAGTGATCAAACACCGGATTGATCAGTGCCTGGCTCAACTCACGCGCCCGGTCGGGGCGGAAGTTCAAGAACACGACGCCATCCTCCGGCTCCATGTGCACCGTGTCGCCAATCACCGTTGCATTGACGAATTCGTCGGATTCATCTCGCTCATAGGCAGTCTGCAGCGCTTCGGCGGTTGAGCGGTACTGGTGCTGCGCTTCCCCACAACTGACCAGTTTGTAGGCGGTTTCAACACGCTGCCAGCGGTTGTCCCTGTCCATGGCGAAGTAACGACCGACCAGTGTCGCTACCCGGCCTGCACCCAGCGCGGCGAGCTCACGCTCAAGTGCTTCGATGGCTTGCGAAGCGCTGCGGGGAGGGGTGTCTCGGCCATCCAGAAAAGCATGAACGTAGAAGCGTTGAACCCCTTTTTGCGCAAGGATCTTGCAGGTTGCGATGATTTGGTCGACGTGGCTGTGCACGCCGCCAGGGGAGAGCAATCCCATCAGGTGTACAGCGCCTTGGCGCGCCTTTACACCGCTGAGCAGGGCGTTGAGTGATTCATTGTTGGCGAGTTCACCGTCGGCAATGGCTTTGTTGATCCGCGTGAAGCTTTGGTACACCACCCGCCCGGCACCCAGGTTCACGTGCCCGACTTCGGAGTTGCCCATTTGCCCTTCTGGCAGGCCAACAGCCATGCCAGAGGTGGCGATTTGCGCGTTCGGATATTGCGTGAGCAAAGCGTCGAATACGGGCGTGCGTGCCGCTGCGAAGGCATTGGAATCCTTCGCATCGCGCAAACCTACTCCGTCCAGAATAATCAGTGTGCGAGCACTCATTGTTTAGCCACTCAGAATATGTAATCAGTGGTCAGGAAGCTCGATTGCCGATTACGGATAATCTCGCTGATCAGCGCCTTGTTGCTTTCCTGAAATTTGGTAGCAATTAATGTACGAATCGAGAAGACCCGCAAGGCGTCGTCCACCGACAAGGTGCCTTCGGCCGAGTTTTTGCGGCCATTGAACGGGAAAGAGTCCGGGCCGCGCTGGCACTGGGCGTTGAGGTTGATGCGGCCTACCTGGTTGGCGAAGGCATCGATCAGACGGCCAACTTGCGCTGCGTTGGTGCCGAAAATGCTCAACTGCTGACCGAAATCAGAGTCCAGAACGTAATCGATCACGGTTTCCAGGTCGCGGTAAGGCACGATTGGGACAACCGGGCCGAACTGTTCTTCCTGATAAACACGCATGTCCGACGACACCGGGTACAACACAGCCGGGTAAAAGAACGATTCACGAACTGACCCGCCACCCGGATTCACAACCTTCGCGCCTTTTGCGACGGCGTCGGCAACCAGGCTACTCAGATAGTCGGTTTTGCCAAGTTCGGGCAGTGGCGTAAGGGAAACACCTGATTCCCACGGCATGCCGGGCTTGAGAGCAGCCACTTTGTTGTTGAACTTCTCAACGAATGAATCCACCACATCATCATGTACGAAGAGGATTTTCAGCGCGGTGCAACGCTGACCATTGAACGACAAAGAGCCGGTCACCGCTTCGTTGACGGCGTTGTCCAGATCGACTTCCGGTAGAACGATACCCGGGTTCTTAGCATCCAGGCCCAGTACTGCTCGCAGGCGATGAGGCGTTGGGTGCAGCTTCTTGAGTGCGCTGGCCCCCTTGTTAGTGCCAATGAAGGCGAAGATATCAATCTTGCCGCTCGCCATCAGGGCGCTGACGGTTTCGCGTCCACTGCCGTAGATGACGTTGATTACGCCGGCGGGGAAGCTGTCGCGGAACGCTTCCAGCAGCGGGCGGATGAGCAACACGCCGAATTTGGCAGGTTTGAATACCACGGTGTTACCCATGATCAACGCAGGAATCAGGGTGGTGAATGTTTCATTGAGTGGGTAGTTGTAAGGGCCCATGCACAGGGTGACACCCATCGGAACGCGCCGAATCTGGCCGAGCGTATCCTGTTCAAGCTCAAATCGGCTGGAACGTCGATCGAGCTCCTTCAGTGCGTTGATGGTGTCGACAATGTAGTCGCACGTGCGATCAAATTCTTTTTCTGAATCTTTGAGGTTCTTGCCGATTTCCCACATCAACAACTTCACGACGTCTTCGCGTTGAACGCGCATGCGCTGTAGGAACGCTTCGACATGCTGAATGCGCTCGGCAACGCGCATCAGCGGCCATGCGCCGTGACCGTTGTCGTAGGCTTTCACGGCGGCGTCCAGAGCGACCAGTGCAGTCTCGGCGTCCAGTTGTGGCGTGCTGCCCAGGATGACCGGCTCGTCACCGGTACGTGTGTTGATGAACACCGGGCTGCGCACCGAGGCCAAAGGGCCTTGCCATGTCTGCAGAACGCCGTCGACCAGATATTCACGCTGCTCAATGACTTCACCGAGTCGATATTGCTCGGGGATATCGGCAGCTGCCGGGAACAAATTTTCGAGAAGACTTACGGTGCTCATGCTGTGCCTCTTGGAGTTGTTCTTGCGGCATCACAAATGGAGATAAACGAGGACGCGTCCACAGAGGCTCCGCCTATCAATCCACCGTCAATGTCGGGCTGGGGGAAAAGGGGTTGGGCGTTGTCGGCTTTCGCGCTGCCGCCGTAAATGATCTGAAGATTGCTTGCCGCTTGCTGGTTGAATACAGCAATCACACGTCTGATGTGTTGATGCACGGCCTGGGCTTGTTCCGGGGTGGCAGTTTCGCCGGTGCCGATGGCCCAGACGGGTTCGTAAGCGATCACGCCACGTGTCAGCTTTACAATCCCGGAGTGCTTGATGACGGCTGTCATTTGGCTGGTCACGATGCTGTTGGTAATGCCCGCGCGGCGCTCCTTCAGTGTTTCTCCAACGCAAAGCACGGGAATCAGTCCCTGATCGAGGGCCGCCGCAAACTTCTGTGCAACGACTTCGTCGGTCTCGCCAAACAACGCTCGACGTTCGGAATGGCCGACCAATACGTAACGGCAACCGATATCGAGGAGCATGGAAGCGCTGACTTCGCCGGTGAACGCGCCGTAAGTCTCGGGGCTGAGATTCTGCGCGCCCAGTGCAATTTTGCTGCCTTGCAGGCGCGCCGCCGCCGATGAGAGGTACGGGAAGGGCGGGCACACCGCAACTTCGAGGTTTCCCTCGTCGCTCATGCCGGCAATGAGCGCGTCCAGTAATGCCTCGTTGGCCTGCTGAGCACCGTTCATTTTCCAGTTACCTATAACAAGGTTCGGCTTCATGGCATGAGCTCCTAAACGTTGCGCTTGAGCAATGGATCAGCGCTGTAAGGGGCGGCGTCCTGTAGGGCGTTTTCGATTCGCAGTAGTCGGTTGTATTTGCCGACCCGGTCAGAACGGCACAGCGAACCTGCCTTTATCTGGCCCGCGCAGGTGGCGACTGCCAGATCCGCAATCGTCGTATCTTCCGTTTCGCCGGAACGGTGGGAGATCACGGCGGTATAACCGGCGTCCTGCGCCATGCGGATTGCATCCAGCGTTTCGCTGAGGCTGCCGATCTGGTTGAATTTGATCAGAATCGAGTTGGCGATCTTTTTATCGATGCCCTCTTTCAGGATTATAGTGTTGGTCACGAACAAATCGTCACCGACCAGTTGAACCCGCGAGCCCAGCTTTTTGGTCAATGCCGCCCAGCCGGCCCAGTCGCTCTCATCCATACCGTCTTCAATCGAGATGATCGGGTACTTGTCGCAGAGTGATGCGAGGTAATCCGCGAACCCTTCGGAGTCAAACGTCTTACCTTCGCCGGGGAGCACATACTTGCCGTCTTTGTAGAATTCGGACGCTGCGCAATCCAGCGCCATGGTGATGTCTTTGCCTAGTTCATAGCCCGCGCGTTCAACGGCCTCTTTAATTACCACCAGCGCTTCTTCGTTCGAGCTCAGCGATGGCGCAAAACCGCCTTCATCGCCCACCGCAGTACTGAGGCCGCGTTCGGTCAGTACCTGCTTGAGGGTGTGGAATACTTCAGCGCCGATACGCAAGGCCTCTTTGAATGAAGGCGCGCCGACTGGCTGAATCATGAATTCCTGGATGTCGAAGTTGTTGTCCGCGTGCTCGCCACCGTTGATGATGTTCATCATCGGCACCGGCATGCTGAAACGGCCCGCCAGGCCGTACAGCGCCGCAAGGTGTTGGTAGAGAGGGATCGACTTGAACTCGGCAGCGGCCTTTGCAGTGGCCAGAGAAACAGCAAGCACGGCATTGGCACCCAGGTTGCTTTTGCTGTCCGTGCCGTCGAGCTCGATCATCGCGGCATCGACCGCCCGTTGGTTGAGGGCGTCCATCCCCACAATCTCATCACGGATGGCGGTATTCACATTAGCAACCGCTTTGAGTACGCCTTTGCCTTTGTAACGTGAACCGCCATCGCGAAGCTCCAGAGCCTCTCTGGAGCCTGTGGAAGCTCCCGAAGGCACGCTTGCCGTCGCCTTGATACCGCTTGCCAGCGTCACAACAGCTTCGACGGTCGGATTGCCGCGAGAGTCCAGAATTTCATGTGCAACGACATTTACGATCAGGCTTTTGTTAGTCATTTTTATCTTTACCTTGCAAAGGGATGTCGCGTTGCTGGGCTTCATCGACCATTGGAGAGAACTCAGCAGTCAGCAGCTCTTGTTGCTCGGAATATTCGGCGCGTATGTCGAACCCCCGGGGCTAGGTCTCGTGCTCTTGAGTATTCAGAGTGCTCTGGTTTTTCATAACCACACCTCTCAGCGGATCGCTTCGCCGACACGAACCACTCGCAGGGAGTTAGTGCCGCCCTGAGCGTTGGCGTAGTCACCCTTGGTAATCAGCACGTGATCGCCATCGGTGACGACACCGCGACGGATGAGCTCATCGACTGCGCGGTGATTCACTTCTTCGTTGGGGTAGTTGTCGGAGTCGAACGGGATCGTGGTGACGCCCCGGAACATCGTGACCCGATTCTGCGTGCGGGCATTTCTTGAGAACGCAAAGATTGGCAGGTGTGAACGGATGCGAGACATCAGGCGCGGAGTGTCGCCGCTCTCGGTCATGCAAATGATCGCTTTTACGCCGTGCAGATGGTTCGCCGCGTACATGGCGGACATGGCGATCGATTCATCGATCTTATGGAATACTTCGTCGACGCGGTGTTTGGAGCGGTGCGCCAGGGGGTGCTTCTCTGCGCCCATGATGACGCGGTGCATCGCATCAACCGTCTCGATCGGGTAGGCGCCGGCAGCTGTTTCGGCAGACAGCATGACTGCGTCGGTGCCGTCGAGCACGGCGTTCGCAACGTCGAACACTTCCGCTCGGGTCGGCATGGACTGGGTGATCATTGTTTCCATCATCTGGGTTGCAGTTATAACGACGCGATTGAGCGCGCGAGCGCGGTCGATGATCAGTTTCTGCACGGCAACCAGCTCGGCATCGCCAATTTCTACGCCCAGATCCCCGCGAGCCACCATGACTGCTTCCGACGCTTCAATGATGGCGTCCAGAACTCTCACGTCATTGACGGTTTCGGCACGTTCGATTTTGGCCACCAGCCCGGCTTCGCCACCGGCTTCGTGCAGCAGTTGGCGGGCCAGGTGGATATCAGCCGCATCCCGGGGGAACGACACTGCCAGGTAATCCACTTGCATCTTGGCAGCGGTTTTAATGTCGATACGATCCTTCTCTGTCAGAGCGGATGCAGACAGACCGCCGCCTTTGCGGTTGATGCCCTTGTTGTTGGAGAGCGGGCCACCGATGACCACCTCGCAGAGCAACTGGGTCTTTTCGACGCGCAACACTTTGAGCTCGATCCGGCCATCATCCAGCAGAAGGATGTCATCTGGACGGCTATCGGTAATCAACGCTTCATAGTCGATACCGACTCGGTTCTGGTCGCCAGCGTTTTTGTCCAGGGACGCATCAAGAACGAATTGCTCGCCTTTCTTGATGACTACTTTGCCCTCTGCAAAACGCGCAATGCGAATTTTTGGCCCCTGCAAATCCGCTAGGACGGAGACGAACCGACCGTTCTTGGCGGCCAATTCACGCACCAGCTGTGCACGTGCGATGTGATCCTCAGCGCTGCCGTGAGAAAAGTTAAGACGTACGACGTCAACACCGGCCTTGATCAGTCCTTCGATGGCCTCCCGGGTTTCGGTGGCTGGGCCGAGCGTGGCGACAATCTTGGTTCTTCTCTGCATTACGGGTTCCTTGAGGAATTTTGTGGGTAATGGTTTGAAATCAACTTTTACGCATAAATAGCCAGATTGATAATCTGGTGGCTAATTCGTCCTGGGCGTCGTCTTGAGCTGTTTTGAACGTTTTTATGGGTGTTTTTCTCAATGAATGCTTGGTTTCTTAGCTAAAGTAATACAGGCTTGGGCCGATCCGAGAATGACGCGGCAGAAAAAGATTCGCATATTGGCGTATAAAAATGCAATGTTATTTTGGTGGTGTAATAGGGTTTCTCCATATCTACTGCGTGACCGGTGGTGCGTGTACTGACATTGATCAGTGAGGGTTTTTCAGCGCAGCACGCCACCAAAGGGGCTAGCTTCAACATCAAAACAAGAAAGCGCGGCTTGAACGGCCAAGCGCACCTACTTCCAACACGGGGATGCAAAAAATGGTTATCGAGAAAATCTGTGGTGCCTGGTATCGGGATGCGGTTGAACCTTGTGGTGCTTTTTCCGATGCGCAGCTTCTCCTGCTGCTATCTGCCTCGAGTGTAAGCCCATGCTGCTAAGGAGAATCCGGATTGCACCCCGGGCGTTCATCGGGTTCGCAGCCATCGCGTTGCTCAGCGTGTTTCTGGGGTTGTTTGCGCTCAAACAAATCCGCGATGTGCAGACTCAGGCCGCCGATATTCAGGACAATTGGATGCAGCGGGTGCGAGCGTTGGGGGCATCGAACGCTTCGTTGAACCGGTACCGTATGGGCTCCATGCAGCACATCCTGTCGACGACTGAAGATGAGATGCAGTCCTACGAGGACAAAACCGCTGGGCGATTGAAAAACGTGCGTGAGCAGATGGCGGCCTATGCCAATCTGTTAACGACAGCCGAGGACAGGGGGCGGCTGGAGGCCTTCAACCGTAGCCTCGACACGTATGCCAGGAATCACCTTGAATTACTCAGGCTCTCTCGTTTGGGCGACAAGGCAGGTGCGCGCGCTTACCTCATGACGATCCGAGACTCCTACGATCAGATGACCAAAAACTTCGATGATTTGATTGATCGTGCAAACCAGGGCGCGGAGCTGGCGAGGCAGCACTCCGATAGCGCTTATTCAGATGCGGTCAATGGCATCAGTCTGGTCATCCTGCTCGTAGGTGTCGGTACGATACTGGTGGCGTTGCTACTCACGCGCAGCATTACCTTGCCCATCATGGACGCTGTCCGCGTCGCAGAAACCATTGCCAAGGACGATCTGACCAAGCCCATTAATCCCGATGGTAACGATGAGGCCAGTCGTTTGCTTGAAGCATTGGCCATCATGCAGGCCAGTCTATTGACCACCCTCAAACAGATCAGCGGTTCATCAACCCAATTGGCTTCTGCTGCGGAGGAGCTGAACGCCGTGACATCCGAGGGCAGCAGATATCTGCAACAACAGCATGGGGAAATCGAACAGGCGGCCACCGCAGTCACTGAAATGACGGCTGCTATCGAAGAGGTTGCGCGAAATGCCGCATCGACTTCTGACCTTTCCCAAGAATCTCGTGCTATTGCCCTCAAAGGGCAGCAGCGAATGTTGGAGGCAGTGGCTTCCATTCAAGGGCTCACGCGAGGTGTAGCGGTCAGCTCCGAGCAAGTAGGAGGGCTTGCAGATCAGGCTCAGGGTATCGGCAAGGTGCTAGATGTCATCCGCACGATTGCAGAGCAAACCAATCTATTGGCGCTCAATGCTGCGATTGAAGCGGCGCGTGCAGGGGAGGCGGGTAGAGGATTCGCGGTAGTTGCTGACGAAGTGCGCGCTTTGGCTCACCGCACTGCGCAATCGACCCGGGAAATCGAGGAAATGATTGGCAGCATTCAGAAAGGCACTGCCGATGCTGTTGGCACCATGCAGAGCAGCAGCAGCATGACCCAACAAACCCTGGAGCTCGCCGAACTCGCCAGGATTGCACTTGAGGAGATCGTCGCGGCGAACGACGAGATCAATGACCGTAACCTGGTCATCACTACCGCTGCCGAGGAGCAGGCTCATGTGGCGAGATCCGTCGACCAGAATTTGCTGAACATTAGGGAGCTTTCCATCCAGTCCTCTGAAGGTTCCAACCAAACAACGGCTGCGTCTCAGTCGCTGGCGAATCTGGCGTCAGAGCTTAATACGATGGTCAGGCATTTCCAGATCTGAAATGCGCCAAGAACCTTTCGCTGGCCGTATACTCCGGCAGTCGCTGTCTAAGCCAGCGAAGGTTTATTGTTCAGGTTTTTGACAAGTCAGTGAGTTGAGAATGGCTGCAAGCGCTTTAGTCCAAAGGATTGTTGCAGAAATCCGCCAGAAAATTCAGGTTCGCGAACTTGAAGTGGGCGCGCACATGAGCGCCCAGAAAGTGGCGGATGAGTTCAAGGTGTCGCGGTCTCCCGCCCGTGAGGCATTGCTCACGCTGGCCAATGATGGCTATCTGGAGCAGTTTGCCAATCGGGGGTTCTTTGTACTGGAGCGCGCGCACGAAACGGTAGCGCTCAATGATGAGGTGCGATCACTCGAAGAACCGGAAGAATATTATCGGCTCTCCGAAGACTGGCTGAACAACCTGATCCCTCAGGAAGTTACCGAGCAATTCCTGCGCACCCGCTACAACCTCACTAAAGTTCAGGTTATCGATATTCTCAATCGTGCGGCCAAGGTCGGTTGGGTCGAGCCCAAGCCTGGTTACGGCTGGCGTTTTCTGGATGTTGCGAAGACCCCGGAAACCCTGGAGCAGATTTATAAAGTCAGATCGCTAATCGAGCCTGCAGCCTTACTCGAACCGACCTATCAGCACGACATGGACATCCTGCGTCGCCTCAAGAAAGAACAGCAGGACATGCTGGACGGGGGCATCGATACATTGCCAGCAGATGTGCTGCTCAGGAACGGTATCCGTTTCCATGAGGAGTTCATCAAACTCTCCGGAAATCCGCTGTACCTGATGATTTTGAGGCAGATGAACAACATGCGCCGCCTGCTGGAGTATCGCTCAATGATCGATCGCAAGCGCCTGTACAAACAATGCGCCGAGCATATCCAGATGATCGAACTGGTGGAGCAGGGAAACAACCTCGAAGCGGCGCATTTAATGAAGCGCCACCTCAGCGGCTCGTTTGCCCATAAATCTCCGATTCTTCGGTTGCGAGTTGAAGATCAGCTAGCCGCACACGTCTGAGGGCACACCGCTGTGCGGAGTGCTCACAGGGACATTTGAAAACACCGGCCAAGGCCGGTTTTCACTTTAGGGGGCTGACTTTCAATCCACTTTTTCCCTTTCTGGAAGCGCACATCGCTTCACCCATCGATCGTGTATCGGCTCAGCGCAGAGCATCACCACCACCAAGCGCATGATCTGCATCGCTGTGACCAGACCGACCGCCAGGTGCAGGGCCTCGGCTGTGAGGTACATCTCGGTACTGCTGCCCGGCATCATGCCAAGTGCCAGGGTTGAGGTCGGGAGGTCGATGACATGGCTCAAAAGCCACGCGGTCAGAACCGTGAAGCCGATCATTGATAGGGTGAACGCCGCCACCTTGAGCAGGTAGGTCGGGGCTGACCTGAAGAATTGCCGGTCAAAATGGGTACCCAGTGCACAGCCAATCATCAACTGGCCGTAATGGCTGAGCTCTACCGGCAAGGCCATTTGCAGGTTGAACATGGCTGTGCAGAACGCGCAAAGGACCATGGGCCCGAACATCCAGGGATTTGGCCAGCCCAGACGCTTCCATCCCATCGCGACCAATGCGCCTCCCAGCAGCATAGGTGCCAGCCAATGCCAGTCCGCCGGCAGCCTTGCATAGGTCGCATTAGGCAGTACGTGGGCCAGATAAAACATCGTGGGCGGCACACATAAGACGATCAATGCCAGCCTGACGCTGTGTGCGGCTGCGATCTTGCCCACATCTGCTTTATGACGCATGCCCAACTGGATCATCTCGGCGAAGTTGGCTGGCATGAAGGCAAAGTAAGCAGTGGTGAGATCCATCCCTCGGCGGTGCATGAAGCTGATGCCAACCAGCGCGATGCCTAGGGGCAGGAACGCTACCAACAACATCATCGGAAAGCGTTGGATGATCTCGTCCAGTACCAGGGGTGTGAAGTGCAGGCCGATGGATGTGGCAATCATACATTGGCCTGAAATGCGCCCTTTAGGTATTTCGCCAATCCTCCAACCGATACACCGCACGGCGATCACCGCCAACATCGAACCGATGATCCACGGCAACGGCCAATGCATCCAGGTTGCTGCCATGGCTCCACATACTCCCACGATGGGGGTGCCCCACCAGGAGCGAAGTCCCTTTAGAAAGGATTTCATGCGCTGAAGTCGCGACGGTCAGCGAAAACCATGCAAACGGGGCTCCCTGTCTCGATAACCTGGCCTGTCGATTTCAGTCGACCTGTCTGTGAATCTACGGAAAACGTGACAATGGTGTCGGTGTCTTCATTGGCAGCGTAGAGAAACTGTCCGGACGGGCTCAGCGCGAAGAAGCGTGGTGTTTTGCCTTCAGTGGGGAAGGCTTCGACAAAGGTGAGCAGGCCGCTTTGCTGGTCGATGCTGAATAGCGCGACGCTGTCGTAACCGCGATTGGACGCATAGAGAAAGCGGCCGGTTTTATCAACTTCGATTTCTGCCGCCCGGCTGTTGCCGACGAAGCTCTCTGGCAGCGATGACAGTATCTGCAGGGGCGTCAGTTCGCCGGTTTCGCTATCAAAATCGTATGTCGTTGCGGTCGAGTCGAGCTCGTTGATCGCATAGAGGCGCGCAAGTGAAGGGTGGAAAGCAACGTGGCGAGGGCCCGAGCCTTCTCGCGCGACGACAAGCGGCACTTTGGCAGGCTTGAACGTGCCTGTTTGCGCATCGAATTCGAAACTGAAAATTCGATCCAGGCCTTTGTCAGGCACGATAACGAAGCGACCACTCGGATCAAACGGGTTGAAGTGTGGTTTCGGGATGGTTTGCTCTACCCGATGAGGCCCTATTGGCCCTTCCATTGTGGTGCACTGCAGCAGTTCACCCAGCGTTCCATCAGCCTCTATCGCTATCACCGCCATCGAGCCGCCTATGTGGTTGCTGACCAACAGATAGCGATTGTCAGGATCGATGGCCAAGTGAACCGGGTTCAGCCCGCCAGTCGTGACGGTGTTGAGCAACAACAATCGACCGTCGGCATTGACGGCAAAAGCACTGGCCTCTTCACGATCCCCGTGAACGCAGTACAGAAACTGCTGATCTTTGCTCATGGCGAGAAACGACGGGTTGGTCAGGCCTGCAACAAGCTGCAGATGGGTTAGTCTACCGGTCGCTTGGTCGAGTTTATAAACATTGATTCCATCGCCGCGAGCGTTTCTGTCTCGTGTCGTGCGACATCCTACGTATGCGTACATGCTCAGCTCTCTTGTTCCATAAAATCAGGCAATTAATCCTGCGTTCGACGCGTCCACGACGAGTACACCGTCTTCATCAGCCACCACCAGGTCGCCAGGCTGAAAAGTGATACCGGCGAGCGTGACGGCAATTCCCGCCAGTCCCTGGCCTTGTCGGTTTGAGCCTTTGGGCACAACCCCAAGGGCGCGTACTCCGATGTCCATCGAAGCAATGGTCGTCACGTCACGCAAACAGCCGTTGATGATCACGCCTTCCCACCCGTTATCCATCGCAATTTGGGCGCTCATATCGCCAAACACCGCACACCGCTCACTGGCGCCCGCATCGATGACCAGCACTTTTCCCTGGCCGGGAGTCGCGATGGCTTCTTTGATTCGCGAACTGTCTTCGTAGCATTTGACTGTGACGGCCTCGCCTCTGAATTGAGTGCGTCCACCGAAGCTTTGGAAACGAGGAGGGAGGAACCGGGCTCGATCCTTTAACTCATCGCAGATTTCAGTGGTGTTCATGGCTGGTAGCCTCCTTCAACGGTTTTGTCTGGGCCACAACCTTGCGCACGACGTAGGGAAGAATGCCGCCTTCGCGCAGGTATAGGGTTTCCTGGGTGGAATCTATTTTCAGGACAAGTTCGAAGACTCGCTGTTCGCCGTTTTGAGTAATCAGCATACGAATCGGGTTGACCCCCACAGCCAGACTGTCCAGTCCTTCGATATCAAGTTGCTCAGAACCGTCCAGGGCTAGATCTTCGGCGCTTTGGCCAGGTTTGAACTCGATGGGGAATACGCCCATGCCGATCAGGTTGCTACGGTGGATCCGCTCAAAACTCCGAGCCACCACGGCCTTGACCCCCAGGGTTGCTTGAGCCTTTGCGGCCCAATCGCGACTTGAGCCCGCGCCATAGTTGAACCCGGCGACGATCAATAGCGGGATCTTTTGCTCGACATAGGTCAGCGCGGCGTCATAAACCCGCATCACGTCGCCGGTAACGTTCTTCGCCCAGCCGCCTTCTGCCGGCTGCTCTGCCAGAAGCAGATTCCTGACTGACCGGTTCACGAAAGCACCGCGCATCATCACCTCGTGGTTGCTGCGGCGGGTCGAGTACTGGTTAAGATCGTCGATGGCCTCACCACGATCCAGCAACCATTGGCCAGCCTGACTTTCGCTTGGAATGGCACTGGCCGGTGATATGTGGTCGGTGGTGACGTTGTCACCTAACACCATGAGCGGACGAGCGCCTTTGATCGCCAGGGATTGAGCGGGCTCAGGATTGACGCCCTGCAGATAAATCGGGCGACGGAGGTAGGTCGATGCAGGATCCCAAGGGAACTGGACACTCCCCACTGCTGACAGTTGTTGCCAATGATGAGTGCCATCCCACAGTGTCGCATTGCGTTTGCGGAACAGCTCTGGCAATACCGTGCGCTCGACCAGTGCGTTGACTTCGTCCTCTTGCGGCATCAACTCGTGGAGGAATACATCGTTGCCTTCAGTATCCTGGCCTAGTGGCTGACGCTGAATATCCGTATCAATGGTGCCTGCAATGGCGTAAGCGACGACCAGCGCAGGTGAAGCCAGATAGCCGATCTGTACTTTTGGATTGACCCTGCCTTCAAAGTTTCGATTGCCAGAGAGCACGACAACGGTCTTCAAACCTTCGTCGGCAAAGGTTTCCATGTGCGGTTCTAGCTTTCCGGAGTTACCGATGCAGGTCATGCAGCCAAAACCTGCGAGGTCAAACCCGAGTGCCGAGAAGTCAGCCATCAGATCGGCATGTTCAAGGTAATCGGCAACCACCTGGGAACCAGGCGACAGCGAGGTCTTGACCCATGGTTTGCGCTTCAGGCCTCGGGCTCGGGCTTTACGTGCAAATAAGCCGGCCTGAATCATCTGGCTCGGGTTCGCGGTGTTGGTGCAACTGGTGATCGCCGCGATCGAGATCACTCCATGCGTAACAGGCTCGCCGAATGAAGGCTCAAAGAAACTCGCGGTCTTGTCGGTTGAGGTGGCAATGACTTGTGCACCTTCACCCAGGATGTCATGGCGGAAGGAGCTGGCTGTGTCAGCCAGCTTGCGCCATTGATGCGGCTGATGCGGGCCCGCAACGCTGAGTTCGATTGCATCCAGATCCAGCTCAATGACTTGTGTGAATTGAGGCTCAGGGTCGCTGTCATGACGCCACAGCGATTGCACGCCGAGGTAGGCGTCAATTCTCGCCAATGTTTCATCGTCGCGGCCGGTGAGACGCATGTACTGCATGGTCGTATCGTCGAATGGGAAAAACACCACCGTCGCGCCGTACTCAGGGGCCATGTTAGACAACGTGCCCCGAGCGGCCCAGCTCAACCCTGATAAACCCGGGCCGCAGAACTCTACAAATTTACCGACCACGCCACGGGCCCGCAGGATTTGAGTCATCCGCAATGCCAGATCGGTGGCCGTCACTCCGGGCCGCAACTTGTTTGTCAGGCGAATGCCGATGACTTCCGGAAAGCTGATAGGGATTGGCTCGCCGAGCATGGCTGCCTGGCCTTCAAGACCGCCAACGCCCCAGCCGAGGATGCCGATGGCATTGATCATCGGGGTGTGGCTGTCAGTTGCCACCATGTCGTCCGGGTGCAGCAATGGCTCATCGTCGGACGTGCGGCTTTCCCATACCACCTTGCCCAGTGATTCCATGTTGACCTGGTGAATGATGCCCGTGCCTGGAGGTACGACTTTGAAGTTATCGAGACTTTCCTGCGCCCACTTGATGAAGCGGTAGCGCTCGGAGTTTCGGCGGTAGTCGATATCCAGATTGCGCTCGACCGAGTCGGCGTGGGCGTAACTTTCCACGATCACGGAATGGTCGATGGTCAGAACAGCCGGAATCATCGGGTTCATGGTGGCAGACGCACCACCCATTTCGCTGACCATGTCGCGCATTCCGGCGAAATCTGCGAGCGCGGGCAAACATGTGGTGTCGTGAAACATCAGGCGATTAGGGAAGAAGGGCACTTCACAATCGGCACGGTTGGTTTCAAGGCATTCCAGAAAATCGGGCAGCGAGGCAGGGGAGCAGCGGGCTACGTTCTCCAGCAGAATTCTCAGGGAATAGGGAACGCTAGCCAACCGTTCTGCAGTAACGACTTTTTTGAGATCTACAAAAGCGTATTGACGGTTGCTCACATTCAGATGATTGAGAAACCGAGGGTCGATGGTTGAGATCATATGACCTTCAAGATGTGTTCGTGAGTCGAAGTGGCGGTTCCACTGCTTGATAGGATGATCCTAAGCAACCTCTGACCAGGCGAAAATTGATACTTGAAGAAAGAAACGTTCGCCTCAGGAGAACGTCAGGCAGTGAGGTGCCCGACAAAGGCCTTGGCGGTGGGAGCCAATGCCTCAAAACTGCGGGAGACGATGTTCAGTTGCCGATGCGCCCACGACTCCTCCAAGGCGATGGCATGCAGATGCAAGGGCTTGAGGTACCGTCTTAATACGTCGCGCGGGAGGATGCAGATCCCCAGATTGGCTGAGGCCATCTGGCACATGCATTCAAAACTGCTAACCCGGATCCGTTGGCGCACCGTCGTGCCCAGCTTGCCGGCGTGCTCAGTGAGCAAGTTGTGGACAGAGCTTTCCTGATGAGGCCCGATGAATTCGTAGCCCAAGGCCTGCTCGAATCTGACGCCCGTGAATTGCGCCAAGGGGTGGGTTTCCGAGACGGCTACGACCAACTCATCGGTTCGGTAGGCGATCGATTCAAGCCCCATGGCAGGTGTCTGCTCGGCAATGATGCCCAGATCGGCGCGCCCGTCTGCGACTGCTCTGACGATCGCGGCACCCACACGCTCTTCGATGTCGAATTTTATTTCAGGATAACTGTTCAGAAAGCGGCCGACGTCGATGGTGAGGTGCTGTGCCAATGCAGAAGTAATGGCGTGTAGACGAATATGGCCCTTGGTGCCCGAGCCATATTCTTCCAATTCCGAATCCATTTTGCCCAGCGTTTCCATGAGCTGCACGGTGTAGTGCCTCAAGGACTGGCCCGCCGGAGTCAACTCCATCCCGCGCGGATACCTGACAAACAAGCTGGCCCCGACCTTGGCTTCCAGTTCGCTGATGCGTTTGCTTACAGCAGACGTCGCCAGGTGGCAGCGTTCAGCTGCTCTGGTGAGGTTTCGCTGCTCAGCAACTGCCATGAATATTTCAAGGCTCAGCAGGTCGTGGCGCATTGGCTGTCTCGCTTAGCGCTGTGGATACCGTCGATGCAGATCGGCAATCTGATCGGGTGTCAGCGTCTTGAATTTATGTTGAAAAATCAGCAAGAAAAGCTGGGCTGTTGCTTCGAGCTCTTCCGTGGCATCCACAGCCGCGCTCAAATCAGAACCCGCGACAAGCGGCCCGTGGTGCGCCAACAGCATAGCGTGGTGTTTGCCGGAGAACGAACGCACCGCGTCCGCCAGCGCTGGATCACCTGGAGCGTAGTACGGAACGAGCGGCAGCTTGCCGACACGCATGGCGTAGTAAGCCGTGATAGCGGGCAACAAGTCGTCCGGATCCAGCCCATCGAGTACTGACACCGCAACCGAGTGGGTGGAATGCAGATGAACCACCGCACCACTGGTTGGCCGCTCCTCGTACATGCCGAGGTGCAGCAGTGCTTCTTTGGAGGGTTTGTCACCACTGATGTGGCGCCCGCTCCAGTCGAGCTTCGACAATCGCGCAGGGTCAAGTCGGCCCAGCGATGATCCGGTAGGGGTCAAAAGCCACCCATCGTCTACACGTGCGCTGATATTGCCTGTGCCGCCATGAGTCAGCCCACGGTCATACATGGACTTGCCCAACAGAACTATCTCTTCGCGAAGTTTGTTTTCGCTCATCGCACCCGCCCCAACGCCTTCTCGAAGAAGTCGACAGTCCCGAAATTGCCGGACTTCAAGGCTAGCGCAATCGGAATATCTCTAAGCCCGACCGTCCAAGGTACACCTGGATCAATGGTCGCCCCGACGCGAAGGGCCTCAAAATCAAGCGCTTTCACCACGGCACCGGAGGTCTCACCACCGGCAACAACCAGCTTCCTCACTCCGAGGTCGACCAAGCCGATTGCTATGCGTGAGAGGGCGTCTTCGACGATCTGGCCCGCAGCTTCCACGCCGAGCAATTCCTGGGCGGCTTTTACAGTTTCTGGTTTGGCACTGCCATAGATCAGGACGGGCTCGGTCTGGATCAGGCTTTTCGCCCACTCCAGTGCCTGTGCCACTTGATCTTCACCTTTGGCCAGGGTCAGAGGATCAATCTGGAAACTCGGCCTGCTGGTTTGCCAATGCTCGACTTGCGCGTTGGTCGCAACCGAGCAACTACCGGAAAGCACCGCCCCAAGACCACCGACTGGCGGCAGTTCGGAGGCTGCTTCGTTGCGCACCAGCAAACCTTTACGGCCGAAATTGTCCGGCAAGCCCAGGGCAATTCCTGATCCACCGGTGACCAGCTTGTGATCCTGGATGACGATGGAAATGGCCCGCAAGTCGTCGTCGGTGACGGCATCAACGATGGCATAGCCGCAACCGGATTCCTTCACTTGAGCCATGGTCTTCTTAAGCAGGCCGTTGCCCTTGGATACCGCGCTGTGAGGGATCAGGCCAACTTTCTTGTTGGTTTGCTGCTGCAATACATTGACCAGGTTTGAGTCGGTCATGGGAGTTAGCGGGTGATGACGCATGCCTGATTCGCTGAGCAGTACGTCGCCCACGAACAAGTGACCTTGGTAGACGGTGCGTTTATTTTCAGGGAAAGCAGGGCAGGCGATGGCAAAGTCGATACCGAGGGATTCCATCATGACATCGGCGACCGGGCCAATGTTGCCCTTGGGGGTGGAGTCGAATGTGGAGCAGTATTTGAAAAAATACTGGCGACATCCGAGCGTTTTTAGCCACTCCAAGGCCTCTAGCGACTCTTTGATCGCGTCATCAGCAGGCAAGGTGCGGGTCTTGAGTGCGACCACGACGGCCTCAATATCATCCGGGATTGGCGCCTTGGGAATGCCGATCACCTGCAGCGTGCGCATACCGCCGCGCACCAGTGTGCTGGCAAGGTCGGTGCCGCCGGTGAAGTCGTCGGCGATGCAGCCCAGCAACAATTTAGTCACTGTTAATCCTCCCCGATTCAAGCATCGCGATCGGTGCCTGCGATGTTGAACGTTGAATTCTTGTTGGTATGGAATTGCCTGGATACAGCAAAAAGAGCAGCACTAGGCGTGCTGCCCCTTCTTCAGTCAGCCCAGGATGACCTTGGCTACTGCTTCGCCGAACGCTTTGGTGCCTAATTTGCCACCCAGATCCGGGGTGCGTTGCTCCGGGTTTTCCAGCACGATGTCGATAGCCCGATCCATCTCGGCTGCGGCGGCCACGAGGCTGGAGTTGTTGCGTTGCTCGCCCATCCACTGCAGCAACATGGCCACGGAGAGGATCATCGACACCGGGTTGGCAATATCCTTGCCCGCGATATCCGGGGCCGAACCGTGCTGGGCCTGCGCCGCGCAGTGAACATCGCTGGCCATGATCGAGCCGGCCAAGCCGAGGCTGCCGGACAGCTCGCTGGCCAGGTCGCTGATGATGTCGCCGTAGAAGTTGGTCGCGACCAGTACGTCGAAGCGCTCCGGGCTACGTACCAAATGCGCAGTGGAAGCATCGACCAACAGATCATCCAGCTGAACTTCGGGAAAGTCCTTGGCTACGTGACGTACGGCTTCCAGGAACAAGCCATCGGTCATGTGGAAGCTGTTGGCCTTGTGGATTGCGGTCACTTTCTTGTTGCGCTTCATCGCCAGTTCAAAAGCGCGACGTGCAATACGCTCGCTGCAATGACGGGTGATTTTACGGGTCGAGAGTGCCATGTCCGGGCTAGGCATCACTTCGCCCCAGCCACGGCTCATGTTGCGGTCTGGATAGAAGCCTTCGGTGGCCTCACGCATGATCACCAGATCCATGGTCTTGCCTTCCTTCATGTTCGAAGTCAGGAAAGAGCGAGTGCGGGCAGGGCGCACGTTGGCGTACAGGTCGAGGCCGATACGGAAGCCGGCGGAGACGTTACGGCCGCCTTTTTCAGGAACCGGGTAGTCCGCATGAGACTGGGTGCCCAGGATGATGCCGTCGTATGTCTTGGCCTTGTCCAGAATCTCATCGCGCAGGGTAGTGCCGTGCTTTTCGAGGCTCTTGAAGCCGACGTCGTCATAATCGAACGTCAGGCCGAGGCTGAATTTTTTATTGACTGCGTGCAAAACCGACATCGAAGACTCGACGATTTCCGGGCCGATACCATCGCAGGGAAGAACAAGAATACGCATCACACTCTCCTAAATTTTTTATTCGAAGCTGAGGCAGGCCGTAGGGTTGCCAGAGATTTCATGTACCTCATCTGGGCGAAATACAATACCGTCAAGACGTTCACCTGGCCGTTACCGTCTGGCGACTGCATCGCGTTTCGGTCTCCAGTCGTCAATATGTCGCCCTGATAGATTGCATTTTATTGCATCAATATCCAGATTGTGCAACCTTTGTTTCCACAGTTTGCTATCTCCCCGACAGACCGGAGTGTTTATGTCTTACAAAACGACTGACCTATGCGACGAATTTGGCAACAAAGCCCGAGTGCTTGCGCCCATCTTTCAGGATCTTGGTGGCAGGAAGGACTTCACCGGCGAGGCAGTGACCGTCAAATGCTTCGAGGACAATTCGCGAATTAAAGAGCTGAGCGCTGAGGCGGGCGCAGGAAAAATTCTGGTCGTGGACGGCGGCGCGAGTGATCGCTGTGCATTATTAGGGGACGTCATTGCCGAAGATCTGGTGAACAGCGGGTGGGCGGGCGTGTTGATCTACGGCTATGTCCGGGATCGAGCTGTGCTTGAAAAACTGCCAATCGCGATCAAGGCGCTGGGTTCGTCTCCACGCAAATCGGTCAAGCGCTCCGAAGGCCAAGTAGGCGAGGCCGTGACCTTCGCAGGCCAGACAATCGCCAACGGTGATCGGCTATATGGCGATGACGATGGCGTGGTGATTCTCAACGAACCTGTGCATGTTGTTTAAGTCGCCGCCGAGGTCTCGATGATTTTCTGCTGCTCCAGCTCATCCCTGGCTTCCTTGGCTGTCTTCAGGCGGCCAACGATATCGAGGTGGGTGCGCAGAAAGTCAGCAGCTTCTTCGCGTCGGCCAGACTGGATGAGATCAAGCAAATGAATATGTTCTTTGCATTGGTTGATAAGACGCGGTCTGTCGACGTTGGCCTTATACCCCATGAAGCGTCTCAGCTGATTCTGACGCCGGATGGCTTCAAGGAAAAACGCATTGCCCGAGCAGCGAATAATCAGCTCGTGCAGTTGCGCCCCGACCTGAAAGAGCTGAGAGCGAGAGAGCTTGAATATGTCACCATTCAGCAGCTCCTGCTGGACTTGTCTGGCCTTGGCAAACGCCACCTCGTCCACCTTGTACCCAGGTTCAAGCAGGGCTGCCGGTTCAATGGCCATCCGAAACCGATAGCTTTGAATATGGGCATTGGAGTCGTGGAGAAAATTATTGATCTCCCATCCCTGGCCTGGTTTGCGTTCAATCATGGATTCGTTCGCAAGGCGGTTCAGCACCTTGATGAGCTGTCCGCGAGGCACTCCATAACGCCGGATCAGCTCTGCTTCAAAAAATGTGGTTGGAACGTCACCGCGCAGCACGTCATCCACGACGCGCAGGTAGAAATCCTCGAAAGGGTCGGCATCCAAAAGCAGATTGCTGATGTCGATCGCGCTGGCGTCACAGGTCAGGTAGTACCCGCGATTGGGTTCTTTGGTCGCCAGGCCAAGCTCTTCGAGCAAGGCAAAGCCGCGTCGGATGGGCGAGCGGGAAACGCCGAGCTCTTTAGCGAAGGCTTCTTCGCGCAATGGCTCACCTGCATGCATGGAGCGTGCACGAGCCATATCAATGATCTTTGGTGCCAGTTGCTCGGCAAGATCTTTTCTTATCACTGGCTTCATCGAGTGTTATCGCGCCTGAACTACACGTTGCGCAGTGTCATCGTGATTGCACTGCGTTTCACCAAAATACCATATCAACGCGTTCTGGCTACGGCACGGCCTTCTGATGGAATTGCCGTATCAAGAACGACAAAGCAGGTTTTTCCATGACAGCAAAAAGCATTTTTCTCATTCACGCTACGCCAGTCGCCATTGAGCCGATTAATCAGGCCTTTGCGAAATTGTGGCCCGAAGCACAATTGGCCAACCTGCTGGAGGATTCCCTTTCTAGAGATCTCGCAGCTGCAGGTTGTATTACCGAGGCACTGAAACTCAGATTCCTGGCCTTGGCTCACTACGCCGTTCAGGCAGGTGCTGACGCAATACTGTTCACCTGCTCGGCATTTGGCGACGCTATTGATCTGTGCAAAAGTGAGCTTTCCATTCCTGTACTCAAGCCTAATGAAGCGATGATTGACGAAGCCATATGGCAGGCGTCTCGCATCGCCATCGTTGCGACATTTGCGCCGGCTATTGAATCATTGGTCGACGAGTTCACTGAGGCCGGCAAGGCGGCCGGTCGTCCTCTTGAACTGAGCAGTTTCACCTGCCCCAAGGCGTTGGAAGTGTTGCGCTCAGGTGATGCAGAGCTGCACGACAAGCTGATTGGCGAGCTGGTAAGCGGTATCGAAGGTCAGGATCTGATTTGCTTCGCGCAATTCTCGATGGTGACGGCCGCCACTTCAGCCAAGCAAGCAACAACGCTAAACATTTTGACAACCCCTGACAGTGCGGTGCTGAAGCTCCGCGCCTGCCTGGAAGCCTGACGTCATCGTTTGCTTTTCTTCAGATGGTATGTAGATGCTCAATTTCAACGCGCACTTAGGTTTTCAGTTTACGGAGAAGACTTTTCTCAAACGGTTCGAAACGGCCGCATCGGCGGGATTTTCGGCCGTGGAGTTCCCCACACCCTATGACCATGAAGCGTCGCTTCTTTCGGACTTGCTGCAAGAGCACCAATTGACCATGGTGCAGTTCGCCGCTCCCGTCGGGTTGACCAAGGGGCTGGCCGCCGCAACATCACGAGACGCCGAATTCAAGGCAGGGCTCGCTGATGCAGTGGATTACGCGAAACAGCTCAAGTGCAGCAATGTTCACCTGATGTCAGGTATCAACATTCCTGGTGCGCTGAACACGGATGGGCAAACCTACCTCGGCAACCTCCGTTATGCCGTCGATTATTTGGCTGACAATGGTCTTAATGGCCTTGTCGAGGTCATCAGTGCGAGCGAGATGCCAGGTTACTATCTGAGCAACTTCGATTTGGCCGCCCCTGTACTGGACGCTATACCCGAGCTGGGGTTGATTCTGGACGTCTACCACGCGCAGTTAGTGTCGGGGGCCGGTTCAAGCCTCTTGAAACAGTGGATTGATCGAGTTCGGCACGTTCAGGTCGCGGATTGGCCAGGCAGGCATGAGCCCGGTACCGGGCATCTTAAGTACGCAGAAATCTTCAGTTTCCTTGAAAACGTGGGCTACAGCGGCTGGATTGGCTGTGAGTATCGACCGCTCATGGCCACCAATGAAGGGCTTGGTTGGCTTAACAAGTGGGGCGTCGTCCCTAAAAGTGGTTCGCGTTCTCCAAAGGAGAACAGCATTTAGGTGCATGTAAATGCAAGATTACCGAAAGTGCGAGTATCGGCAAATCTTATGGGTGATTGAGCCAGCGTTTCATGCGCTTTTACTCGAGTACTAAGCCAAACCTCGTTCATCGGGGTTGTTTTCCTACGAAAGCGTTGCCCTTTTACGAATTGTACCGCATCACATTGCAAAACAATTTTGAGTGGCGTCTAGTAGGTTCAGTGGCCAAATGGCCCGCAAGTCGTACTCCCAACAAAAAACAAAACAGGAGTGTTCGTATGTCTAAGCGTATTGCTTATGTGACTGCTGGTATGGGCGGTTTGGGTACTGCCGTATGTCAGCGTCTTGCCAAAGACGGCTTCACCGTCGTTGTGGGCTGCGGCCCCAACTCTCCGCGCAAAACTGCATGGCTCGCAGAGCAGAAGAAACTCGGTTACACCTTCATAGCCTCTGAAGGTAACGTTGCTGACTGGGAATCCTCAAAGCTCGCTTTCGAGAACATTACCAAAGATGTTGGCCCCGTTGATGTGCTCGTCAACAATGCGGGTACAGCCGTCAATGTGGTTTTCCGCGATATGCAACCAGGCGATTGGCAAACAGTCATTGATACCAACCTCAACTCGCTCTTCAACGTTACCAAGCAGGTCATCGACGGCATGGTTTCCCGAGGCTGGGGCCGGGTCATCAATATCTCGTCCGTCAATGCCCAGTTGGGCCAAGTAGGCCAGGTCAATTACTCTACGGCTAAATCCGCAATTCGTGGATTCACCCGTGCGCTGGCCAAGGAAGTGGGTTCGCGTGGCGTCACCGTCAATACCGTCTCCCCTGGTTATGTGGCAACTCCGAGACTCAAGTCCATTACCACTGTAGATGCGATGGATCGCATCATCAACGAAATTCCGTCCCGGCGTCTGGGTAACCCGGAAGAGATCGCGGCAATTTGCTCCTGGCTGGCATCTGAAGAGTCTGGTTACGCCAATGGCGCTGACTTCTCGATCAATGGCGGTTTGCATATGAGCTAACAGCCGTCGTCTCGGTACTAAATGACTGAACACTGCTGTAGCCAAACTGATTCTCGACAGCGCATACGCGCTAAATCATAAAAACAATTGTACTTTTAACCGAGGACATACAAATGCTGTCTTTGCTTGGTTACGGCATGATCGTGACCTTTATGGCCCTGATCATGAGCAAGCGGCTCTCGCCCTTGGTCGCACTTACGATCACTCCTATCGTCTTCGCCTTGATTGGTGGCTTTGGCCCCGATATGGGTGACATGATGATCGACGGCCTGAAGAAGGTCGCACCCACGGCCATCATGGTAATGTTCGCCATTCTGTACTTCGGGATGATGTTCGATACCGGGCTATTCGACCCCATCATTCGCACCTTCCTGAAAATCATCAAGGGCGACCCGGTCAAGGCCGTGATCTTCTCCACGCTGCTGGCGGGGATGGTTTCACTGGATGGTGACGGCTCAACGACTTACATGATCACGGTCACCGCCATGCTGCCGTTGTTCAAACGGCTGAGGCTTAACCCGCTAGCTTTAACCTGTGTGGTGATCCTGGCGGCGAGTGTTACGAACCTCTTGCCTTGGGGTGGGCCGTTGGCGCGTGCTGCCGCATCGCTGCAGGTGGATACATCGGATCTCTTCATCCCGATTATCCCGTCGATGATCGTCGGATTCCTGGGCGTGATGGCTCTGGCCTACTTCATCGGTCTGCGCGAACGCAGTCGTTTAGGCAAACTGGTGTTGCCTTATGATGCCGAGGTGGCAGTCTATGATGAGGATGTTACCGGCCTGCCCTCCATGTCGCAGGAAGACGAAGATCTGCGCCGTCCGAAGCTGTTCTGGCTCAATGCGATGCTTACCGTAGGTCTGATGACTGCGCTGGTCCTGGAGCTGTTGCCACTGGCCGTTCTGTTCATGGTCGCGTTCTCGGTAGGTCTGGTGATCAACTATCCGCATATGGCGGATCAACGTCGCCGTATCGCCGCTCACGCACCAACAGCCCTTAACCAGATCGCGATCTTCCTGGCTGCTGGTATCCTCGCTGGCATTCTTTCGGGTACCGGTATGGTGAGCGCGATGTCTGCAAGCTTTCTGGCTGCGCTTCCAGACACATGGGGCCCTTACATGGCGCCGATCACTGCGCTGGCAAGTATTCCGGGCACGTTCTTCATGTCTAACGATGCTTTCTACTACGGCGTGCTGCCGGTACTGGCAAAGGCTGCTGAAGTGTATGGCATTACCCATGCCGAGATCGGTCGCGCGTCCCTGGTGGGGCAGCCTGTCCACCTGCTGAGTCCTCTTGTGGCTTCTACTTACCTACTTTGTGGTTTGGCTGGCGTGGAGTTCAGCGACCATCAGAAGTACACCATGAAATGGGCATTTGCCCTCAGCTTCCTGATCATGGCTGCGATGATAGGATTCGGAGCGTTCCCGATAATCCCGGGTCAGTAAGACGCGTCGCATTAAAAAAACCGCCTCGGCGGTTTTTTTGCTTTGAAAAGTTTTTTGGCATGCCATCAGAAGCTTAATGGCCTGTCCTGTATTACCCGTTTCATTACCAGGGTCGACGTCAGTCGTTGCACATTGGGTAGTGTAGAAAGGCTCTCGTCGTAGAGCCTTTGGAAGGCTGGGAGGTCTGGAGTAATCACGTGCAGCAGATAGTCCGGCTCCCCAAACAGTCTTTGCGCATTCACCACTGGTTCTATGCCCGAAAGCGCTGATTCAAAAGCCTCGACTGCTTTTCTGTCTCCTTCTCTCAGAGTGACAAAGACTATTGCCGAAAAATTGAGGCCCAGTGCGCTGGGATCCAGTTGGGCTCTGTAGCCGAGCAAGACACCGGACTCTTCCAGAGCGCGCACTCGCCGGTGGCAGGGCGAAAGGCTCAGGCCCACCCGTTCGGCCAATTCAGTGACCGAAAGTCGACCGTCTTTCTGTAATTCAGAAAGAATCTTTCGATCAGTTCTGTCCATTTGGAAGGATCTCCCCATGATTGAGGTTTGAGTGGTCATCTTTGAAAGTAAATTCTAACAAAAATTCATTATTCTTCTTCGCAATTTTAACGTTCGCGGCATTACAAAAACACAGTGTTGCGCAAAGTTCTGAGGGTAAGAAATGCAAAAGTTGGTGTTTGCAAAAAACGAGAGGGGAGCAATGTGAGCCTGAGCGTTTTCGCTGCCTTCTGGGCAGTATCAATTCTGTTCGTTATTACGCCCGGGGCTGACTGGGCTTACGCAATATCGGCCGGCCTGAGAGGGCGTGTGGTAGTGCCTGCGGTGACTGGACTACTTTCTGGTCACTTGATTGCAACAGTGATTGTTGCCGCAGGCGTGGGCACCCTGATGACAAATCATCCGTTTGCACTGTCGGTGCTGACCGTCATTGGGGCGGGATATTTGCTGTGGTTGGGGATTAACATGCTTGCCCGACCCTCCACTCCGCATGCTGATGACACTCAGGCCACGGGCTCATGGGGTCATTGGGCCTTCAAAGGCTTTTGCGTAAGTGGCCTCAACCCCAAGGTGTTCTTGCTGTTTCTTGCGTTGTTGCCTCAGTTCACTGATGCTGCGGCTCCTTGGCCGGTGCCGATGCAAATGATCGCCCTGGGGCTGATGCATACTGTCAGTTGCGGGGTCGTTTACTTTATGGTCGGCTTCGGTTCACAAGCAGTTTTAGGCGCACGTCCCTCCGCCGCACGTCTTGTTAGTAGACTGTCTGGCGCGACAATGATTGTTATTGCGGCGATTTTGCTGATTGAGCAGCTACTGCGTTAATTCTTTTTCGGAGAGACTCTATCGATGAACGATCAACCTTCGCCCTACGGCAGCCCAAGTCAGGCTCAGCCAGTGACTCGGATCAGAATCCCTCATCTCAAACAGATGAAGGTGGAAGGTCGGAAATGGGCCATGCTCACTGCGTATGACATGTACAGCGCAGCTATTTTTGCAGAGGCGGGAATACCCGTCCTGCTGGTGGGCGATTCTGCCTCCAATAATGTCTATGGCCATGACTCAACGTTATCGGTCACCGTTGACGAACTCATCCCGCTGGTTCGTGCTGTTTCTCGATCTGCACAACGAGCGCTTGTGATTGCCGATCTGCCTTTTGGCTCTTATCAAGCCTCGGCAGAGCAGTGCTTCCATACAGCCGTCAGGTTTATGAAAGAGGGCGGTGCCCATGCAGTGAAGCTTGAGGGCGGCATCGAAATGCTGGCGCAGGTTGAAAAGCTTACCCAGTCAGGCATCCCGGTTATGGCTCACATTGGCTTCACCCCGCAGATGGAGCATCAGTTGGGGGGTTACCGTGTACAGGGGCGAGGAGAGGATTCGCAGCGACTAATTGAAAGTGCCATAGCATTCGAAGCCGCAGGTGCATTTGGTATTTTGATAGAGATGGTGCCCGCTGACGTAGGCCGAGCGATAACAGAAGCCGTTTCTATTCCCACGGTCGGCATCGGCGCAGGCAATCAATGTGATGCTCAGGTGTTGGTCTGGCAGGATATGGCAGGTTTACGCAACGGCCGGCTGCCCCGTTTCGTCAAGCAATACGCTGATCTGCGTTCGGTACTTAGTAACGCTGCCAAGGACTTTGCGTCCGATGTGAGCAATGGTTCTTTCCCGGGGCCGGAGCATAATTTTTAACTGTGGAGAGTGGGTGACGAGGAAGGCGGAAATCTGCTGGCCTGGTTCAGAAGCAACCCGACCGAAAAGCTGGTGCCATTTACTGTCTACGTAGCCACAACCTAAGTCCGAGAAATCTCAGCAGTTGGGGCAATCCTGCGTCAGCGGCCGCAGTCTGACTTCTGCCAGTCAGGGCCACACAATGTGCTGCTCAAATCCTATCTGAATGACGGGGCAAGTCGAATGCAAATGAGCGGGCAAGTGCAGCGTAAATGAGCGGGCAGGTGGAGAGCAATTACCCAGCAGGTGACAGCCAAGGCGACTTGTCACCTTTTCCTCAGTGGTAGGCGACAGCTGCTCCAGTTGGAACTGCCGCGGGCAGCGTGACCCCCACATACCCTGAGCTTGGTGTGAGCAGGCTACCGGAGGACGCGGTGCCGATGGCCAGGGAGCCCCCAGTCAAATTCATCATCTCTGAAACAAGACCAGGAGGAGGGGATCCGAAGAACGCGTAACTTCGTCCAGCATCGATCACTCCCTCCACCCCAGGGTAACGCGCGTACCAGCTGGGCAGTGCCAACTGGTTATCGGCCACCGTTCCTGATGCAGCTTTGTGAGCGTTGGCATACTTGGCCAGAGCATTTCTGTAGACGAGGACGTTATGAGCAATCAAGGAGATTTCTACGGTCTGGGAGCTCTGTTCTGCCTGGTGTGACTTCTCGTAAACCATTCCGAGCACTGCTGTAATCACCACCATTGCAAGCCAGTAAATGTTCACTCTACTTCCTCGATGACTGCTATGCGCCTGGTCAGAACTGGCAACAGAAAATGGTGGCGTAGTCGTTCTGGCCGACCACGATTCCTGGGGTACTGCTGAATCGTTGGCCGGAGCCGGCCGTGTCCCAACCAACTTTCGTGTAGCCGACTGGGCATGCATAGGTAGTGACGTCATTTGCGTCGTAGCCGGGGATGGTTTTTGCCGTACAGGTAGGGGCACTGGAGCCATTCACCACCCAGACCTGGTTATCACAAGAAAGCGATCGCCCCGTGTTGGTACGTCCAACCATACCGTTTGCAGCACAGGCTGTGCCGGCAGTTGCCACCCCATTGAGCTGCAGGTATTCACCGACGGTCGCGCGACCTTCCGAAGTCACTGTCCCTCCTCGGATGTTCCCGGCTGTGTAGACGTTCTTGTCGCCGTAGACCCGAACCCAGTCCGAGTCACTCATGTACCAGCCACCGCCCCATTTTTCGTTGTACCAGCCGGTGTCGCCCTGGGTGCGAAACCAACCGCCTGTGACAGTCTCTCCTGATATTCGGGCAGCAGCGCCCCTTAGGTTGGCCGAGGCATTCACCGACTGTGCGTATACATCGCCTGCAGCGACAACGTTGCTCTGGGCTGTGACGCTCCCCGACGCACTCACATTGCCCTGGGCTGTGACGGATCCCGACGCACTCACATTCCCAGTGGCGTTGACTGATCCAGCAGTGTCGACATTCCCTCCAACCGTCACCGCTCCAGAGGCGTTCAATGCAGCCACATCGTTGACATCGTTTCCTCCCATACTGAGCGCCGTGTTCATGCGATTGAGTTCAGGCTTTCCTGGGATGGCGTTGCGGTACAGGTAGTCGTTGGAGAGCGTGCCATCCTGGAGAAACAAGGCACTCGCAGTGTGGCCAACGCCTGGGTTGATCCCATAGTTGCTCAGGGCAAGTTGCCAGCCGCCTCGTACTCCTTGGATAACGCGGGTGTTGTTGAACGGGATGAAGCCACCCGGCGCACCCATATTTTCCGCAATCGTCCGGGTACCGATCTCATCGATAGCCTGTCCACCGGTAGTGATCACGATGGATTCGAGCTGGTTGACGTTGACCCTTCGGGCAAGCACCACGAAGCTCTGACCGAATGCATTTGTGTCACTGAAGCTGGCTGGCAGATAGTTGGTGTTGCGTAGCATCTGAGGGGTAATCGTAGCGGGTGTGGTTGTGCCCGCCGATCCATAGACCGTTGAGAAATTGTCCTTCAGGTATTTAGAAGCGGCCTCTGCGATCTGCTGCTGTTGCTGAGCTGCGATCTGATAGTTCTGCGCATCCATCCTGTCTGCGACCAGCGAAACGCCTATGGCCGACGCAATGGCAAAAATGATCAAGCCGAAGAGCAGCTCGACTACCACGAAACCGTTTTTTCTGGTCCGGCCGGGCTTGAGAAGATTCATCCCCAGAGGCTCCTGTTCGATTGTTGATCGACATCCTGGCTAATCATTGCTATTTGATTTGATCGGATCTTCTCGCGAATACCAGGGCCGTCAGGTCCAGTCAGTGAAAGGCTCTGGATCTTCAGATGTCGCATTTCGCCTTCACCTTCGAGGGCAAGCGCAGCTACAGCTACCAAACCCTGTGACAGAATTGATCGGACGTTGCTGATGGCCGGCTCCGCAAGCGTCGCTATTCGCTCGATCGCCTGCGGTACGGTTCCCGCGTGCACTGTGGTGATGATGAACAGGCCATTGATCGCAGCTCGCACTGCCTGAACTGCCGTCGGGGTGTCTCTGATCTCACCGATAAGCATCATGTCCGCGCCAGAGCGAAGTCCCCTCATCAGAGCCTCCTCATACCCCCCATTGCGTCTTGAAACCTGCATCTGGATGCAACGACCAGGTCCGTGACGACCGTTCAAATCTGTCTCAGCCGGATCCTCTGCAGCCAACGCGATCCCACCGCACGCAATTAGCCTGGCGATTATCAGCGAAGCCGCGCTTGAGGTTTTGCCGGTGCCCATCTCGCCGCAAAAGATCACCAAGCCGCGCACATGCTTCGTAAGCAACGATTCGACGAGGTCTTCCGGAAAACCCAGCTGGTCGAACTGCCGTACTTGCGCATTTGATTTGCGGACTACGAACACAGCCTGGCCGAAGGCATCTGGGATCTGAGTGACGCGAAGCACGGTTCCATCTTTGATCAACGAAAACTCAGGATCCTGATGCGCTTCAAAGTGCTTGGAGCATTCCTCTCGTAAAAGCTGGGCGCTTTCTCTCCAGCTTTCCGGAGCCTCGACACGTCCGCTTTGGCCGTCCAGGCCTTTAACGTCCGTGAAATCCGGCCCCAGATAGAGGTCCACAAAGGGCGTGTCGATAATTGGGCTCATTTTCAGTAGGCCGTCCAAGCCAACGTGTTGCTGTCTGTAGAGCAGCTACTGGTAGCAGCAGCTGAACTCACCTCGCCGCTCACAGCCGTGCCGCCATTGATCGAGGTGGTGACCTTCTGCCCGCGACCAATCTTCGTGGCCAGCGTCACACAGGCATCTTGGGGCAAGCCCGATTCGGTGACTGTGAAGGTCATACCATTGGCAATCACAGTGACCTGCCCACTCCAGGCGTTGTAAAGCTTGCCGCCGGAGAATGACATATTGGGAAGGCCTCTTATCGAGTTGAGCTGGGCGATCAGATCGGTCCCTGATGCTCCGTAACCGGCGCTGCCTTTGAGCTTGCGAGTGTTGGCGATCAGTTGACCGACGTTACCTTGCTCGTTGTTGACGTCCGAACTGCCTATCGCGCTCCAACCGTTGTAGAGGGCATAGCCCATCCCGATCAGGATAACGATGAGAGCGAATAACAATTCAACCGAGATATAACCGGTCTGGTTCGCCCGGGCCGAGTAGGTGGTGTTGTGCATGTGTGTAGTCCTGGGTATGTGGATTGCGGTGTCGTGTTCAGTGCTGCATGCCCTGAGTGGCATTGCCGGTCATGCTGTAGGCCCCGACCATGACCAGAATCATCAACAGGCCGATCAGAACCATGGATACGAGGGAGAGTGTCTTGGCGTAACGCTCGACCTGTTTCAGTGATATCTCCAACCAGCGAAGGCTGTAGCGGTGCACTGCAGCCGAGAAGCTCTGCGTGGTGGAGAGAACAATCAGAAATTGAATCGCTTCGTGGTCTGGAAACTCATGCCCGGAAAGATCCAAAGCCTCCCCAAAGTTTTTACCCATCCGAACCCCGTAATGGGCAGCTTCCAGGCGTTCACGCAGCCACGGATTTGCCCCACGCTTTAACGTGTCCAACGCTCCGAGCGGATCGATGTTTGCTCGCAGCATGACCGCGATATTGAGGAGGAACGTTGAGCCGTGGAGCGCTTTGTAGATTGACCAGGGAGGAAAGATCTCCAGCCGTGTCCGCCAAGGGCCACGGAAATAAGGCAGAGTGACGACACTGGTGACAACCAGGACCACCACAAGGCACAAAGTCAGAAGTCCCCAGTTGGTCACAAAGGTGGCGATCATGTGCAGAACCATGGGTGCGCCGGACCAGGCTTCTGGGTTGGATGAGCGGCTCATGGCCGGTACCACCCGGGTGGCGATTACGTTTAGCAAGTAGGCCATCAGGCTCCAGACAAAAACCGGGTACGAGGCCGTGGAGACCACCAGCTTCATCACTTTTTGCCGAGCCTCGATGATCCGCACGCAGTCGCTGAATGCCTGGATCAAGTTCCCTGACTTCTCGCCGGCGCTGATAACGGCGTGCTCCTGATAAGGCACCCAGCTAAGGCAGGCCTGGGCCAGGGTCTTGCCGCCGTCCACAGCTTTGCCTATGCCATAGCTGGCAAGCGCGATCGGATGTCGAGCACGTCGGCCTCCATCACTGTAGATCGATCCAATACGATCAAGAGCCAGGTCGAGCGGTACGCCGTTCTCCAGCAGAGCGGTCATGCTCTCGTACAGGCGGATACGCTCATTGCCTCCGAACTGGTTTCTGTAAAAACCATCTACAAGCCCAGACCAGGCATCCATCACCTTACTGAGCATGGACTTCTGCCTCAGGCGCTTCGGCATCCAGCATGTAGCTGTCAAAATCCAAAGGACCGACTACGGCCTCTGCCATGCGCGGGTCAATCAGCCCTGCATTGATCTTGATGAGCGTGTGGGCAACCTTCGTGATACCACCCATGTGCTTGACCCAATACTGGCGTGCAGCGCTTGGGCCATTCTTTCGGATCTCCTCCATGAACCGGTGGGTAGGGAGAAGAATCTCGGCGACAGCGGCCCTGCCGTTCACCCCGTCACGGCATAGAGAGCAACCCGGCCCAGCCAGATAGACCTGATCCAGCACGGTCATCTTTTCGAGCCGCTCGACCAGCTGCGGATCCAAGGTACTGATCTGGCTGCGCGCAGGCACGCGACACTTCTTGCACAGCGTTGGCAGCAGTGACTGGTTGATAAGGCCGACAATGAGTGTTGGGTCGGTGACCAGGCTTGTATCAGCCCCCATGTCGATCAGGCGAGGAATTGCTGCTACAGCGTTGTTGGTGTGCAGAGTCGATAAAACCAGGTGGCCGGTCATTCCCCCTCGCAGTGCCCCCTGAGCTGATTCAAGGTCTCGAATCTCCCCATACATCAGTATGTCGGGGTCGAGTCGCACGGAGTTTGTAATGGATTCTCCCCATGACTCATTGCTGCCAAGAGGGGACTGATTTGCACGCATCGGATATTCGGGCGGGTCCTCAACGGTCAGGATGTGTTTTGTGCCTTTACACTCTTCAGCCAGAAGGTTGATCTGCACCTGGAGCGACTTCGATTTCCCTGATCCAGTCGGACCGGTCAATATGATCACGCCGTAAGGAAGACTTCTAAGCCGCTTGAACAGCAAATTCTGTTCTGGCAGAAACCCCAGATCGTCGACGGACTGTTTCTCCTGATCGTCATAGATCAGCCGCAACACCATCAAAGGCCCTTCGACCAGAGGGCGCGTAGCGACACGGGCTCCGGACAGTCCCAATTGGTCGAGGAAGGTGCGAGCCATGCGCGCATCTTGTTTCAGTTCCGGTTGGTAGTAGCCCTCAGATTTGACGTCACACATCGAGTTGAATAGTGAAGAACAGAGCTCGTTTCCTACGGCGCTCTGGATCTGCCCGTACTCCCGCAAGAGACCGTCCTCACGAAACTTGATGTAGGTGATTTCGTGGCCAACGATGAAGTGAACGTCGGAAGCACGTCGTGCATGGGCCGCGCCGATGATACGAATCACCTCTTGTTGACGCTGGGTACTGTCTATAGATCCCGCGAAAGCTTTGCCCGCATTCTGATACAGCGACTTGATGTCGCTGAGCGTGCTGCTGATGGTTTGAAACGGCACGCCGGCTCGGTCCAGGCGGTCCATAAATGCCATCACATAAGGGTCGTGCATGTGCTGAGACGACACGAGCAATTCTGCTTCTTCAGCCTCTGGGGCAGGTGCTAACAAGGCAACGAGCTGACGCAACTCGCTGGTGATGTCCCCCCACCGCTGTCCCTCCGCAGTCAGGACGGCTCCGACCACGTCAGATTGCATGGCGATGGTGATCGGTTGCACGACTGCGGTCGGCCGGGCGACCTGGCGTGCCAACGGATCAGCCTCAATGTCTGGCTCAATTCGTACCGCGCCGCTCATCGCTGCAACTCCTGCGACACGCTGGACAGCGGACTCATAGCCGAGGGTTGCCCCGGAGCTACAGGCTTGAGTGTCTGCAGTGACATTTGGGGCGCGTCAACCGAGCCACTTGGTGCCCGGGTCGAGAAACCTAATGGATATCGGCGTCCGTCATGGCCCAGTACCACGCTATCGAGGGACACGCTGATTACCTTGAACCCTCCTGGCAGCTCAGAATTGCCCACTGATGCATCGACCTCGAAACCACTTCCGTACAGTAACGTTGCATACAGAGCGTTATTCATCCTGAACACGGTCTTGACCACCGGCAACTGCGGTGTGCTGTTGCTGGCCGGGGCGGGCGTCGTGTAAGCGCTCTGCGTTACCTGAACCGGCGCAGACGTAGATGTCGATGTAGACGTCTCGCCACCGTTCACGATGTCTTCCTTCGCACGAGCTCGCGCCGCCTGTGCTGTGAAGAGCAGGGTTTCACTCTGCACTTGGGACAACTCACCAATGTTGATCCGGCTCAGGTCGTTGGGAGATGGGTCGGCAGCGACGGCCATGTTGCCGGCAGCCAGGCACGACAACAGAAGTGTCAGCAAAATGGAGGCGCGAGTGTTAATGCACATAGAGGTCACCTATGACGTTCCAGGTTAATTTGCCGTCTTGAAAGTCGGTTTTGATTTCACGCAGGCGCATTCCCGTGCTTTCCACGCCTTGAAGAACAGTCGCTGGCGGTAACAGGCTCGTGTAGCGGATCTCGAAGTGTCGATAATCCGGAGGCGGTGGTGGTGGAGGGGCTGGCTGGCCAGGCAAAGCTGGTGGCTGGACAACCGTCACAGGTACTTCCGTGATCTTGGGCTGGACGTTCTGGGCTTGCAGCCATGAAGTGATGCTGTCCAAGGCCTGCGTTGCCGGGCTCAGAACGTCATCACCCGCCAGCGGCAGCTCGAAGGTGAGCTTCACCGCGGCCATGTTGCCTTCGTCGTAGAACGCGGGCGTATCAGCAAAGTAGCCCGCCGTAGCGGCGCTGAAAGCGAGCGTGGTGCTGTTGCCGGTGCGGTTGTAGTTGGCCGACATCAGCGTTCCGTCGCATTTAGCTGAGACGAATAGCCATCCTTCGATTGCCGGTGGTAACTGGTCAATTGCGCCGTTACAGCCTCTAAGAAATACTGGGACAGAAGGCTGTTTTACCCACGGATGTACAAGCGCCTCGATCACAACTGGGGAGTTTGTTCGCTGGTTCAGGGCATCCAATTCGGCTTGCCTTGCCGCCTCTGCCGCTTGCTGCGCATGACGAGCAAGTTGCAGCTTATGTTCATTCCACTGGTGCCACCCAATCAGGCCGGCCACGACCAAGGCACCAATCACCCCGGCTTTCAGCAGTTCCTGTCTGGACAGGCCGAATGCCAGCGGTGTCAGCTTGTATTCGCGCTTGAGATTAGATGGCTGCAACAATGTTTCAGCGTCGAATTGTTCGCCACCGCGACCAAACTCCGGCGGGAGAAAAATCTTGTCGAAGCTCATCGAGCGGCTCAGTTGCTGAGCCACCTTCTTTTTTATTTCCTCACTGCTGCCTACCAGGTCTGCACCGGGTATGACCGCACCTCGGTACACTGCGACCAAGGCGTATCTATCCTCGGCGTCCTCGATCTTCCAGGCCGCCAGCCACGATGCGCCCAGCTGCCCGGCGAGTGCAGCTGCAAGGGAATACATACCTTTGACGGCACCGTCATTCTGCGAAACAAATCCAGCCTGAATCACCGACTCGGTATGCCTGATGGCCACGATGTCCATTTGCTGGGTGCGACCAAACTGGCGTGCTTCCTTCATGTAGCCGGTAAGGCTACCCAACGGGTGCCACAGCAGGCCTGTAACGAAAGATCGCCCGTGATAAGTCAGAATCTGAACTTTGCCATCGCTGGGCGTTGGGGGGCGCGTAGCGCGGTTTCGTATCAGAGAGAGCAGGTTCGCCATGTCAGTTGGTCACAATCGGGGTGATCAGCACTACCAGAACGCTTTTTGACGAGGTGCGCTTACGCCCACCTCCAAGCCCGAAGAATCCGGGGGAACCTGTGCCGATCTTGTCCGTGTTGTCGCTGAGCTCCTCAAAGCCCGACAGGATCAATGTCTGACCGCTGCGCAGCTTCACCTTCGGTGACAAACTTTTCGCATCGTAGTTGGGGATCTGGACGCTGGAGCCGTTGCTCGTGAATGGCTCAAAGGTAGGTTTGGAGCTCATATTGATCGATACCATGAGCAACATCTCGTCATCGTCCATCAAGCGAGGCTGCAGTGTCATGTTGAAGCCAGAGGTGATAGTGCCCGGAGTAATTGCCGTGCTGGAGCCCACTGACGCCGTGGTGTTGGTCTGAACCGATGGGATGTAGCCTTGGACGTTGCCGATCTGCAGCGGAGCAGGCTGCAGATTCAATGTGGTCACAGACGGCGATCGAACATTCGAGATCCGGGCCTGCTCTGCGATTGCCTGGATGATCGCGTTGGAACCTGCCCAGGCGGAGTTGGCCGTATCGACAATGCCGACAGAGCCAGAGATAGCGCTGGAGCTGATGCCTGGCACAGTATTCGACAGAGACAGGCCCCACTTTGTGCTCAGAGAGTTGTAGACGGCCGCCCAGTTCAAAGCCAGTTGATCGGTGTCGGTCAGCGTCGCCTCAAACACCTTCACATTGAACAGCACCTGTTGGGTGATCGCGTGGTTGGTCTTGGCCAGATAGGTCTCAACGTTCGAAAGCACGTCTGGCCGGTCAGTCACGGTCAACGTCCCGGTCGACGGTGACAGATACATGCGACCAGGCGGCGAGGTACTCAGCATGGCACTCACGTTGCTCTGGATGTCAGTCAGGATCGATGTGTTGAGCGTGACGGTCGTGCTCTGGTTGCTGCCCGAGTCACCCGAAACGCCTGAAGAGCTGCTGCCCGACGACGATCCGCTCGACGAGCCACTTCCCGAACCTGAGGAGGTGGTCATACCGGATCTGACGGTGCTTTTGATTTCCTGCACGTCTCCAAATGCGTAGACGTCAAACACCTTGGTGTCGAAATAGCTGACCTGCACTGACCGTGAGGTGGGATTGAATCGATAGGTGAGTCCCAGCCGCGCGGTGACCTCATCCAGCAGGCCCGAGGCTTTCCCTGTGAAGCGCAACCCACTGACGAGGTTTGGTGTCAGCATGGAAGCGAAGTCAGAACTTCTCCCCTGAGAGGCCTGCGCCAGGTTGGAGCCGCCCGTAATACCTGCAGGCAGCAACCCGGCCAGGCTGTCAGGGTTGGGGGCCGTGCTGATTGGAGGCGCATGGTTGCCCTGAGCAGGTGCATTAGCGTTCAGCAGGCCAGGATTGAGCGCGTCCGGCGAGACTAGGACAGGGATCCCGCACTGCCTGGAAATGTACTGGGCAATTTCAGCAATTCCGACACTGCCAGCAGGCCGGTAGGCGACCTCACAGTCATACTTGGATGGGATGCCTCGTCTCGCAGCAACTGGCTGCGTTGAAACCCAGGGTTTGTCGCTGAATATCACTGTGTCCCGACGTTCCTGTTGCTGCTTGCTACGCTGGATAGCCGCGTAACGGCCGGCAGAATCGGCGGTAGCCTCTGCCCTTGCAGCGGCTTCATCCACCCGTTGGACTGAGCAGGCTGATGCCGATAGAACAGCGAGACTCAGAGCGGTCTGACGCATGAAGGGCATGCTCATTTTTTCCTCTCCGATACGTGCAGAACCTGCTGACCATTGCCCTCATTACCGTCCACCACAAAGGACCGTTTGGCGTTGTCGTACAGTGGGAATATCTGCCTGACCGCCGAGCTGAAGGATCCTGTAAAACTCAACGGTGCTTCGATGGGGTAGTCCAAGTCTTCCGGCACCCAGATCACCTGCCAGCCGGCCCGTTTAGCCCAGTCCTCGACCGATTGACGCAAGGTACTGCCCACAGGCGCGTTCCACGTTTGCTGTGGCGCAACGGTTGCTACGGGTTTCGCTGCTGGTTCAGGTTTCGTCGGAGCCTGGCTGGTCGAAGCGATGCTCTTGGTGAGGGTGGTCTGAGATGTGGCGTTCGCTGGAGCCGCGCTGACAGGAGTCGGCTTTTGCTGTGTAGGGGTGCCTTCCTTGGCGGGGGTGCTGATGGATGCAGCTGGTTGCGCTTTTGCCTGCGTGAGGACCGTGGTTTGCGGTTGCCCTGCAGGCAATGTGTTCTTGCTGAATGGGGTTCCGGTTGCCGGGGCCGTTACAACGGTAACGGCTGGGGAGGTGCTGGCTACCGAGGTTGATCCAGTGCTGGACGGTTGGGTAGGTTGAGCCAGTGCCACAGGCTTTGACGACTCCGGCAGTTGGTAACCAGGCCGCAGTACAAAACAGACACCGCGTGTGACTTCGTTGACCTTGACCTGCCATGCCGGACCGGCAAGGACCTGCAGCGTGTTGCGCAGGCTCATTGGCCCAAGCTTATACTGGGCAGCAGGAAGAGGGCGTGTGAACAAGATGTTTACGTGACCCGTGCTCGGTGGGCACAAGGTGTAGCCTGAGCGGCTGACCACATACTGCATTGCATCCTGGACGGACGGATGCATGTTTGCGGGAATGCTGACGTCGATGATTTGGGCCATCAGATCGCGTTGCTCAGCTTCCGGAGCAGTATTCACCAGAGCGTAGCGACCATAGCGCACCATCGGCTCCTGGCCGGCCTTTGCGCCACTTGAGTACAGGTCTGGCGAGAGCAGCTCAGGATTCTGGCTGCTGTCGAAAGCAGGTCCAACCGGTTTGTCCGCTACAGACGTGCATCCTGCGAACAGCGCGAGTATGGAAAGTGTGAAAAGCTGCCTGATCATGTGTGCCTTGACCCCATTTCTTGATGGTGGCCAAGGTGCCAGCGCTTAGATTGCAAAGCACTGCTAAACCCTTAACGGATCGCTTCAGGTTATCCATGGTAGAGATGCATGAGGACGGAAGCGGTCCTCAATTACGCGACAACTCCACAGCTCAATGCATGCCTGTACCCATGCAGCACTTTTTGTATTTTTTCTTCGATCCACACGGACACGGGTCATTACGTCCGACATCCGCGCCAGAATTGGATGTTTGGATCACTCTTTCTGAAACGTGATCGAGGATGTGTAAGGTCTTCATTGCATGCTGAGCCATCTTTCGGCCCTCGCTTGTGAGGGGAACACTCGCATCAACGGCGATGATTGTCTCAGATGCAACTTGGCTGCGTTTTGTGTCAGCTCCGAAAATCAATATTTCCCTCGCCTTCTGATATTTGTACATCGCCACGCTTGCGTACAATTGCATGCAATCCCTCCGTGCCTCACGGTATTCCTGATATGACGCAAAGCTGTCATCCCAAGGGAAGAACAGGAATATGTACAAACGGTCTGGCTTGGCAGTGGACGGTGCTGTTCGCGCAGAGCGCATGCCTTTGGGCACCTGGTTGAACTTCTCGAACAAGGAAGATGCTAGAAAGCTGCTTGAATATAGGTTCTCAGAAGCCAGGATTTGAAGAGCATCTGAATGCCCAAGCAAAGGAACATCCTTGGCCTCTCCCACACATGCACCAGTAATGGCATCAGCGAACCGAGCAATGATCTGGTTCCAGAGCTTTGCGTTTTTCTTGTGGGCATGGCGGAGCGCGTATGCAACAGTCTGCCTGTAATATTTCCATTCCCCTTCTGGGATCCTGAAGCAGTGGCCTTCATAGCCAGCTGTTACCCTGAGATCGCCGAAGCCGTGTTCACTTTCTTCTTGCAAATACGACGCGAGCGTCTCCTCCTCCCCAGCGCTGGATAATAAGGCTCCACTTCGGATAACCCGTTCCTTGGTGTCTAGGAAGTGGATGAAATCCTCCGGTGTACAAAGCTCCTCAAACAGTAGCTTCAGACCGCTTTCATCGAGTACATGGACAAATGTTTTTCGTGGATCAACATCTCCTACTAGAAACGGCTTCTTCAGCAAATAATCTTCATCTGCCTGGTAGCTATACACAAGTGTTCCCCTACTACCGGCCCCTAGTGAATCATAGTAACGCTGGGCGTGCTGACCAATCCCGCCAGTGACCGCTACCAGATGGATCTTCAACCCTGGTTTAGTCAAATCGAACGGGAACGGATCCTCCAGCTTACTGTTGAGAAAGAGCTTGTCGGGATGGTTTCTGACCAAACTCTCAGCCCCATGCAGCTGCTTTGCAGACTCCTTGACTGCAGCCCGGTACCAGCGGCTCCAGGCCAACTGGATATCATTGTGCTCCTGAAAGTTGACATGGCCTTTGTCCGAGAAAATGACGAGAGTGTTGTTGAAATAAATCGTCAGGTCGGCGAACTCTTTACCCTTGCCTGTTGAGCGGAACAGGCTCGGATAACACCAGAGACTGAAGAACGTATTTGACACAATGGCAGACAGGACCCTCTCACTCTCGTTGACACTGGGTTCTTTCAGAATTGGTTTCAGCACTCAGATCGTCCTTTTTCTTTGGCGCGCTTTGAAGGGGCATGGCATGTAACGACTCCACGCGGCTTGGCTAAGCAACATAGCTCGAAGTCATGGCCTCCTGCCACAGCCGATTAAAGAATCTCGGCAAGGGCTTTTTTGCTCGACTCCTCCGCTTCCGGATCGATCAGATCGCTGGCCAGGGCGCGCTTCTCCATAAGCATCTGCCACAGCTGCTGGTCGATGGTGTCCTCAGCTAGAGGGATTTTGACGACAACCATGCGCAACTGCCCGTTGCGATACGCTCGATCTTCAGCTTGGTCCTGAAGCCCCGGTGTCCATGGAAGCCCCAGAAAAAAGACATAGTTGGCCGCAGTGAGGTTGTAGCCTGTGCCGGCGGCCGACCTGGTCCCGATGAACACTCTGCAGTCCGGATCCTGCTGGAAAGCATCAATCGCTTTCTGTCGTTTCTTGGGCGAGTCACTGCCTACCAACGTCACGCACCCGACGCCCATCTTCATGCAGTGCTCACGCAATGTGGCTACAGATTCCTGATACTCGCAGAAGAGGATAACCTTGTCGTCGACGTCCAGCTCGGCCATCAGATCCGCCAGGATCCGTACCTTCACGCGTTCGAGCAGTTGACGCAGTGCGCCCAGCCTTGCGAATCGGTGCTGGTCGCTCCGCATGATCTGGTTGTACTCGTCACGTTCTACCTGGCTGAGTATCACCGGTACAGTCTGCCGCTGCTTCCCCTTCAGGTTGGGCAGCACATCCTTACGGCGACGAAGCATCCAGTCGGATATCTCATCTCTAAGCGTCTTGCGAAACTCAGGACTGCCGGCGAATCGCTCGCAGAACTCATTGAGGGGCAGTTGTCCGATTGGATGGCCTGAAAGCCTGAGGAGTGTGTGCAGCTCGGCTTCGCGATTGAGCACAGGCGTGCCCGTCAACAAGTAGCGGTTTTGTACCTGAGCCGCGATGTCGAAGCCGTGGCGTGTCCATGCTGCAGTGGGTTCCTTGAGTCGGTGAGCCTCGTCAATGACCATCACCGCGAAGCGATTCGCGTGCATGACAAAATCACCCAGCCTCTCGTAGTTCACGATGATCCAGCCAGCGTTCGCATCAAAAGTTTGCATTGCGATTTGAGCCTGTGGAAACACCATCAGGATCTCACGCTGCCAGTTGATGATCAGGCTGTTGAGCAAAATCACCAGAACCGGCTTACCTTGGGCCCGTATGCCAGCGGCAATCACCGCCTGGCGAGTTTTGCCCAGTCCCATGTCGTCGGCCAGTAGCGCGCTCGTGCGCTGCAACAGGTGCTTGATACCTTCTGGTTGATGATCCATCAGCGAGAATCCTTCCAGCGCCTCATCGATATCGCCACTGGTCAACTCGGTGTTTCTGATGGATGGGACAGATGCCAGGTAGATACCTGAATCTGAAACTTCCTCTTCGCTTTTGGTCGACTCCGGAGAGTGGCCACCCAGACTGATACTGGTGACCTCATTCACCGCCTTGACCGACCCGTCAGCGAGCAACTCCTGCAGCGTGTCCAGAATTTCGAACTGATCTTCGTCCAAGCCCAGTTCCAGAATCAGGTTGCTGCGAACCAATTCTGGTGTGCCCTGCACCCGCCAAGCTTTGCCCGCTGAGAGGAACACCCCACGCATGCGCTTGGCGATTGCTACCGCACCAGGATGAAAATCACCCGACAGGATCACACCACCTTCTGCCAGCGGCGCTAGCCGGAACTTCATCCCCCAGGTGAATGCTTCACGGTGCACGTCGGACTGGGCAGAGGTGATCCTGTCTCTGAATGCTTGCCAGCTCTCGATGTGTTTGCCGTCTGCGAGCTCTGCCAGCTCGCGGTACAGAACATCAAGGTCGTCGAGCAACTTGTCTTTGGGCACACGCCAAAACTGGTTCAGCGGGTGATCAGACCTTCGTATGAAAAAGCCCCTCCGGCGAAGCAAAAGCTTGTTGGCACCTTGGAGGTAACTGAGCGACAGCCCGAAGTCGTAGCCATCGAAAATGGCTTTGCGCAGCAGGACCGGTCGCTTGTTCATCAATCGAGGCGATCCCATCTTCAGAGCCCCCTGTCCAACAAGCTTTTAGCCCAGCCCACGATTTCCTCACCAAATCGGATGTTGAAGATCGAATTTTCGTCAGCATAACGCGCCATCTTCATCGCCATATTTGGCCATTGCAGGAGCACGGGAATACGACCGCTCCTGACTGCTGCCATGAACATCTCGAATGCGTTCATCACAGGCGAGTGAGCATCCGGAGTCGCGTTTTTGTGGTCTCTGATCTGAGTGATATGCAAATGCTGAAGTGTAAAGTCGCCATTCACTCGCTCATTACGGCCTGCTCTGAGTGTGAGCTCGACCGATGCCAGCGGCAGTTCGCCAGATCGGATGGATAAGAGTCGGCAGTTGCCCGAGTATGCACGGAAGTCGTATGTGTCGATGCAGTGACCCAGAGAGCGATGCTCCTGGTCTAAGTCTGCTGGGCAGCGTAATTCGACAATCTGCAAACCGGTCACACTGCAGGTGATTGGATCACTGCCCAGCAGCAGCCCCGGCCACCTTGTGAAACAGTCAGATGGCTCAGGTGGGTAATCCCGCTCCAGCCTCGCTCTGATGTCTGCGAGTGCTCCATGGAACGCATCGACTACATTGGAAATTTGGCGGAAGTTTAAACCGCTTAGGAACGCGTACAGCCGGCGCTTGGTGTTACGAGCCTCGCAACTTCCAGCGCGTTCTAGATTGTCGAACAGCTCTCTGAAATCAACAAGTTTGGCCGCCATGCCTGACCAGGCAGGGTCTGCCCAGTCGGTAGGGCAGCCCACCAAAAGATTGTTCATGTCACGCAAGGGTCGAAGTAATTGCCATGGAATAGCTGACCGGAACGCATAGAAAAAACGCCATTCTGCTTTCGTTCTCGGGCGACGATTGCCTAGCACAGAGCCCGCGATCAAATGCTCCCAGCCTGCCTCAAGGCCCTCAGAATTCAAACGCCTGAGCGCGCTGCCGGTGTCGTAGACCCGCTGCTGGCCAAGGAATCGGATCGCGGACGTCGGGACTGAGAACAACCATGCTAAGACCCTATTTAAAGGCAAGCCTGTGTCTACGGATCGCCCTAAGAACCCAGCCCCATCCATGACGGTTTCACCCTCCCATGAACAGCAAAACTCCTGAAGTTCGCGCCATGGGCATTCCTCCAGTAGTCCACCTGCAATCATGGGCCAAGGCATTCCAACCCCGACGATCAATACCGGCACCAACACCGGTTGTGCTTTCAAGGCCTGTAGTCGACGTGTGCGATCGCCTTGAGCGAGCCAGTTGTAAAGTTTGGCTGAAGGGCACTGTACGGAGCGCACTGCATGCAGCAGCTCCTGGTCGAGACTCTGACAAAACCTCTTCACTGCGGCGCCGATACTGGTGATGTAAAATCGGCCGCGTGGGGCGTAAAAACGTTTGTTCCTGCCCTCTGAACTAAGCGCGCCCAAATTGTACTTCGTCAGTGGTCTTATACTGAGTTCCGCTTCATCCCGCGCCAGATCCCGTGCTGGTTTGCAGAATGAAGTCAGAAGAGCATTAGCGCTATCATGGGTAATCAACTCATGAGCCAGCTTCAACGCTTGGCTTGGACTCGGTGCGCGGCCCGGGACTTTTCTCTGATCATCAAATCGTACAGCTGAAATCAGCTGGCCATCGAAGTATTGCAGCTGCCTGCCGAGCCGCGCCACAGTTGGACGTGCCACCGACTCCTCGTTGTGAAGAGCAACGCACCAGCATCGAGTTGATGAGGTGTGAGTCAGGTAGTGCAGTATGAACTCGTCACGCCCTTCCGCCGGTACGTCGAAATGATCAGCCCATGTATTGGCAACAGCACGATGACGCTCTGGGAATTTCGCAATATCGAGAAGAGTTTGGACGAAAGTTGTTTCGCAAATAGGCTCGGCGGTCATGAATCAATGAGCTCAAAGTGACTTGAGGCAGCACTGTCCTAGACCTGATCTGCGCTCGCCATGCGTAACCGTAAATGGGGGGGGAGGGGTTAATCGCCCTGAGTCAAAACTTGAAGCTTTGCTGTTGCTCCTGGGCAAACCCCTTTAGCCACGATGCGCGCATGGCTGGATGCCGGTAGGGGCATTCGTGGAGAGGGATGCCTTTAAGCGCCGCTTCAGCACCCGCGAGCATCACGGCATGGTGAGGGTTGTTGAATCGACGCCGATCCGAAGTCTCGTGCGTAGCTGTAGGGGCTGTTCTCACAACTGAGGATTCCCGTGGAGTAAATCGGATACATCCAAGGCTTCACGAACGAGGCGAATTTTTCAATCTTCAAGGTATTCAGCTGCCGCCAGCTCCCTAGCTTCCCGCCGGGCTTCTTGGGCATCCAGGTCGTTCATCCGTGCTTCAAACAGCTCATTGAGCGTAACTTCATCCTCTAGTGATTTTCCGGTCAACTCCCCTCCATTCCTGATAACCGCCTCATTCAATTCAGTAGTCAGAGCGGTCCTTGATGCGGTGTCGTCCGGCATGCGGATGACATAGGTTACAAAGTTGTTGAGAATCATCAGATTCGTCCTGTAAGAGATTTATCGTAATTAGGGATTCACGAGGTGTGACCTTGCCCCCGAGAAACGTATCCCTTAACCCGGCGTCGGGGTTGAGTATCTAAGGTTGTTGCCTTTGCCAGTTCTGCTCGTATTGCATCGGACTTACGTAATGAAGCGTCGAGTGCAGGCGCTCCTGGTTGTACCACAGCAGCCAGTTAATGACCTCGTCCTTGGCAGCGCGTCGGGTTTTGAATTTCAAGCCATGCAGACGTTCCACCTTCAACGAGCCGAACACGGTCTCGCTGCACGCGTTATCCCAGCAATTGCCCCGTCGACTCATCGAGCTGACAATCCCGTAGCCCTGAAGGACATGACGAAAATCAAAGCTGGCGTACTGGCTCCCGCGATCACTATGAAACAGCAGTCCGGAGGCCTTATGTGGATGACGCTTGAACCAGGCCATGCGCAACGCATCAATCACCAGGCTGCTTTTCATGCGCTCGTCCATCGACCAGCCCACGATCTGGCGACTGAACAGGTCTACCACTACCGCCAGAAACAGCCAGCCCTCATCTGTCGGGATGTAGGTGATGTCGCCCACCCAAGCTCTGTCAGGCTCCATCACGGCGAACTGGCGATCCAGCAGGTTCTCCGAAATGGGTAAGTCATGAGCGCTATCAGTGGTCACTTTGAAACGTCGTTTGCCCTTGCCGCAAATACCATGAAGCTGCATCAGCTTTTGCACACGCTCTTTGCCGACGCGAACGCCGTCAGCCAGCAAACCGTGCCAGATCCTGGGCCAGCCGTAGCTGCCACGACTGCGGGCATGAGCGGCGCGAATGTGGACGAGCAATGCTGCGTCGCTTAAACCTCGTTGAGGGCAATTAACTGCACAGCGAGCTTGGTGGCAATGAAAGCCGGTCGCACTGACGCCCAGCACCCGGCACTGCACACCGATAGGCCAGAGACGGCGATGAGTAAAGATGAACGCGTACTTCAGCTGGATGCTTTTGCGAAGTACGCCGTCGCCTTTTCCAGAATGTCGCGCTCCATCTTGACGCGTGCCAGCTCGGCTCGTAGACGGCTTATCTCCATCTGCTCGGGAGTGACAGACTTGATGTCAGCGCCGGTCAGCCTGCCTTGGCGATGCGCCTTGACCCAGTTGAACAAGGTCTGGTCGGATATACCCAGAGAGCGGGCAGCGGCAGCAAGCGTCAGGCCTGTATCGACCAGTCGCACGGCCTCAAGTTTGAACTCAAGGGTGTATTTAACGCGATCTGTCTTGGGCTTAGTCATGTCGTATCCTTGCGGCTATTGAGGCACCTGGCAAGGGATACGTTTTTCAGGGGCAAGGTCAGTGAGGCTTCTTTCACCAACTGATCCACGTAAAGGGCGTTTTTTTGATCCGGGGCGTAAACAGTTCAGAAGGAGCTGCTTGCTGGTGAAGAACGACGCTGATCAGTTTCGTTTCCACCAGCAGCATCACGCAGAGGGCGCGATTTTTTGGGGAGGCGTGCTACACAGGAATATCGTCGTCGAAATCCGGTGGTGCGTCGTTGCTGTTGTTCTGCGCCGGTTGCGCCGGCTGAGAACGCGTCGCCTGTTGAGGCTGGGACTGCGTTAAATGCACGGCTTCAATTCTGGCTGGAAGGATCGCCACGCGCGAAGCCTGCACCTTCATCGCCGAAAAATCCTCACCATCCTTGGTCCAGCTATCCATGATCGCCCGGCCTTGGATCAGCACCCTCATGCCTTTCTGATAAAGGTTGGCATAGTGCTCTGCTTCTTTGTGCCAGAACTCGACGTTGGCCCAGAATCCGCCCCGGTCCTCATAGCCTGATCCATCGGCTTTCGGAATCGAGTTGTCGAAGTAAACGTTCAGCCGTAGCAAGCGGCGTGGATCCTTGTTGCCGTTGGCAAACTCCTTGAATTCTGGAGCAGAGCCGATGTTGCCTTCCCAATCTACTGATGTGCCCATGTTAGGACTCCTTCTGGGTGTGTGGGGTAGTAGTGCCGCTGGATTGTGAGATCTGTTGCAGCCGTCCTGTGTAAACGGCATCTGATTGGGCCATCTTCTCGGCGCACTCTGCGGCCTGTCGGCCGATGGTATGGACCAGACTTATTTGCATGTTTAAAGCAACGCGCTGCTGTTCCATGGAGTGCAGATCCTGGAGCAGTGATTCGGGTGTTCTGGGATCGGCCAGCAAACTGGACCAGACATTGACTCCCATCTGCCGAGTGCCCATCTCCTGCCAGCGAAGAAAAACTGTGCCAGCGCTTGTGCGTTGCCGAACCATCCGCACAGGTAGAAGGGTGTAGGGATGCCTGTTCGCCTGGGCCAGCACTTGATCTTCAGCCAGCGCATTCAGATCGGCTTCAAGGGACCGGCATAACTCTGCCAACTGGAGCATCCCCCCCTTACCTTTAAAAGGTTTTAAAAGGCCTTTTAGGAAGGGTGCGTGTTGCAGTCCGATGAAGGCATCCTGTTGCAGGGGTTGGAAGGCACCCTGTTGCAGGCTGTGGCTCTCCTGAGTCTGGTGCGCGGTGTTGGCTGTCACGTTGCTCACTTGTCTGACTCAGGATCAGGCGTGTCTTGGTGCGGCAGGCCCAGGACGATGGCCTCCTCGAAGCCGCCCTCATGATCGTCATCATTGATCGTGCCAGTTGATGTCGCGGAGGGGGACGGCGCGAAGCTTGATTTGCGCGTTCCCTCCAAGATGTCCTGAGGGATCTCGCCAAACGATGCGTACATCTCACGAGCTTGCTCAGAGCGTGCGTTCTTGGCCGCAAAATCATCTCGGCTTGCTCCCGAGAATTTCCAGCGCTGACTCAGGCCGAAAAGACGACGTAGGATCGCAGCCCCCTCATCGAGCCACTGGCCTTTGGCATTGTTGTCTATCAGACCGACGTGGCTGGCCAGAAGAATGCGCCGTACCAGCTCGTCATAGGAAGTAAGCAAGAAGACCGCTTTGAACGCCAACGGCGTGGACAGGAAAAGCGGCAGTGTCACTGGCTGCACGGACAGGTTTTGACCTATCGAGAGCATCGGGGGCAGTGAGGCCATTACCTGGTCCAGCCTGGCGTCGATATCTTTCATTTCCTGTTCAGAGTCGGCGATCTTCTCTTCTATAAGGATCAGAAACCAGTCTGAATAAGGATCGTCCTGTTCGCAGCCACGCTTGATGCGATTGAGGATGTTGGCAAAGCCGCTCAGGCCGATCATGCCTGGCTTGCCTTCGGTGCGTTGACGCCCGAACCAGAGGCGCGAGGCATGGTGGGTGTGCAGCGTCAGGTTGACGCTGCTTCGCAATGAACCGAGGTTGAGCTGAAAGTTGTCAGCCATGCTGAGCGCTTCCTTTATAAGAAATGATTGATAGGGCGAGGCAAGACTGCCTGTGCGTACAACACAGGGTCAGTAACAAACCGTTTCTTGATCGGAATGGTTTTTTGACGGAGACCCTGATTTTCGTGGGCTTGCGTGTGGAATGATTCAGAGCGGTGCTGGAAGTGATTCCAGTGGAATCACCCCGATCGGCGCTGAAAGTGATGCCAGTGGCATCACCCCGGTCGGCGCTGAAATTGATGCCAGTGGCATCACCCAGACCGGTGCCGGTAGTGATTCCAGTGGAATCACCCTCATCGGTGCTGAAAGTGATGCCAGTGGCATCACCCCGGTCGGCGCTGAAATTGATGCCAGTGGCATCACCTTGGTCGGTGCAGGAAGTGATTCCAGTGGAATCACCCTGGTCGGTGCAGGAAGTGATGCCAGTGGCATCACCTTGGTCGGTGCAGGAAGTGATTCCAGTGGAATCACCCTGGTCGGTGCAGGAAGTGATGCCAGTGGCATCGCCCTGGGCGGTGCTCAAAGTGATTCCAGTGGAATCACCCTGATCGGCGCTGAAAGTGATGCCAGTGGCATCACCCCGATCGGTGTTGGACGTGACGCCAGAGGCATCTAAGTGCTTGCCCGGATGGCAGCATTCAGCTGAACTGTTCAACCCTGTGATCTCGGTCGAATTATCCGCTTGATGTCCATCATTGAGCTGCGCCCGGCAGCCAGTGAAGACTCGTCACGATTTTGCGGCGAGACTTTTTTGACGGGAGGCGGGGGAGTTGGCTTTGGTTGATCAGGCGCGTTGCTGAGATGTTTCGGCTTGGGGGAGTGCGCCTGTGAATTTTGAGCTGACGCTCTTGGAGCCTGCCACTGGGCGTTGAATTCCCCACTCAGGGCTTTCTGCATGCAGCTCAACAGATAACCGAATGGGTTTTTCACGGAACCGCTATTGCAACGATGGCGCCATTGATCAAGCAACGGTTCTCGCAGTGTTGGCTCGACGCTCTGCAATGCGGTCATCGCCCTGAAGCGTTGATCCTCAGTAAACCTTTCAAATCCTAGAGGTAGATCAACTGGAGCGCTCACTGCCTCGCGCGGTACAGAGCTTTTACATACAGATGTATTTGTATTCGTATACGTACTATATGAGTTCGGAATCCGAACTGTACCGTATGACGCTGATTTTAGACTGAGTTCGGATTCCGAACTCGGTGTATCGAGATTCACTTTCTCACTGATTTTGCTGAGTTCGGAATCCGAACTCAGTACCTCAGGCTCGCTTTCTTGCCGAGTTCGGATTCCGAACTCAGGTTGGTTTTCTTTGCGATCCACGGTGTTCGAAGCATCATGCCAACCCTGACTCCGCCATCTACTCTCAATGACATCAAGCCGCGTGGGCAGTACACCTGTCGATTGATTCGGGTCGGCTGCGAATTCTTTGAATGCCAAATCTGCCACGGTCCTGACAGCTTTATTCGCATGCTCGAGGGAATGGCCTACAAGCAGCAGGTAATCGCGATCAAGCTCCATGGCCTCAACACAACCGACCGGTTCGTCATGCAGGATGTAGACGTTCCCCTGCATTCGACCACTCAGTGAGTCTCTCACTCGCCGCCCGAGACTAAGCCAGCGCGTCAAGCGGAGCACCGTCAGCGCCTTCGCTACAGTCTCTCTGGATGCGAATTTTCCTGGGACTGAGCCAAGGTAGGGACGCAGTTGTTCATAAGTTGGAAAGGCTGTGATGCCGTCTGCGTTGATAAGCAGTCTGAAGACTTGCCAAGCGTTGCGTTCAAGCGGTGAAAGCCGATCATCAAGCAGGAGGCTTCGCGGCACTGTCTCATGTGGATTTCCACTGAAAACGATGCCGTCGAGTGTCTCTTCAGTTTCTGAGCCAGCAACCGACTTTCTATGATCTGAGCCAGGGTTCTGCTGTTGGGCCAGCTTTAATTGCTGGAGCAGCAGATGATTTTGTAGAGCCCCGGCAGCGGCATTAATGGCTCCCCCCAGAGAAGGGCGCCGGTTCATCCTTATCACATCCGGTCGCCTTCTACCTTGCCCACGGGCTTGTTGGTCTGGCTTTGACCTGGCCGGCTCCGATTAGCGTTTGCTTTCGACTGTTGACGAGACTCCCCCAGCATTACGAGGCTTGCCGATTTACGCTTCTTGCCAGTGGGGTATAGGTCCTGAGCCAGCCATCCTTGAATCTTGTTCCAGACGAGGCCCAGAGTGATCTGGTCCGGAGGCAGGCTGTGGGGCTCTTCAGGAGGTACGTTAATCTCCTCTGTCAGCATCATCGCGATATCAAGTAATGCGACACCGTCCGTATGATCCACGCTGTACTCTTCCATCAGCTGCACGAACCTATGCCAAAGAGGTGCGTCATCAGGAATGTCTCTGAATCGTCCAGGGCGTCCAGGAACACCTACCAGTACCCGTTGCAAAGACACTTCTTGAGGGGACATGCCGAAGAACTCCTGCAGCATTGGTGTAGTCGCCCCTAAGCGAAGCGCGCGCTGCACGATTCTGTTTTCCTGATCGGTGCGCTCCTTGTTCGCTAGCAGACGCTTCACCATGTCCGGATCAACTGCCACTCGGCACCAGATAACTGCAGAGTTAAGCAACACACTCTGTGATGAGGGATGCTGGAGCAGTGCCAGAATTTCTGGGTCCAGTCCCATATCAAGGCAACGCCTCACTTCACCATTGCGCAAATGATGCAGAATTTGCGCGACCATGGCTTCGTTGAGGGGGTTATGTTTTTTCGACATGACCAAACTCCTGTCTCACAACGTCGGAAAAAAACCTCACGGGGTCTGAACCACGCTGACGCTTCCCATTTCCAGCTCAACCAGCCGTCGGCCAAGGCGAATGAGTCGGAAGAGCTTCACGATGCAGGTATCGTCCAAGCGTCCCTGGAGAATTGCTTCACGGTCTTCGTATCTCGGGCTACCTAACAGCAACTGGGCCAGCGCGGCGGTGAACTGAAACTCGGACACATCCAGTGGTTGCTCGGGGGACTCTTTGATCAAGGCAATTGCGTACACCCCACTAATCGACTGGAGAAGGGTCAGTACGTTATTGGCCAGATCGCTGAGGTCTACATCTTCAGGAGGGTCTTGGCAGAGGAAGCCCAAACCACCTGGGACATCAATCACGCTGTCTGGATTGATGTCTGACAGGTGGGCGATTTCCCGGGCGAGCTGAGCGATTACCGGCCGCAATTCATCCGGCTGATCGAGGATACGTTCGATGTACCAGACGTCAGAGATAGGATGTAACCCACCCGCTTGGACGGGTATCGAAATCAGCGCATTTTTCTTGAAGTCGGGCAGATTTTCCCCATCGAGGGCTGCCAACTGCCGCTTTACATCCTGCACACGTTCAGTGGTGGATATCGGGCTAACGATATGTCCGGCAAGCCTTGCTGCGCGCTCCTCCTCGCTCTGTTCAGGAGCCTGAGGCGGCGGCTTGTCAGCTTCGTTTTTTGAGGACTTCGGTGATACGTCCTGTTTGCCCTTGGTTTTTTCAGCCTCAGATGGGGGAGCCTGAATGCCTGGTTCCTGTTGCTGATCGCTACCCGGATCGTTACCCTCAGGCGGAACACCCCCAGGCCGAGGCTGTTGAGCTGGGGTCAAACTCACTGGCGTATCGATCACAGATGAACGCCGTGCTTGGTTCTGATTTTCACTCAGTGTGAGCAGGAGCTGCTCGTAAGATAGCCCCGTTCCCGACTGCATGTGACTGATCAGCTCATCCTGAACCCGCTCGTATACAAACTCGCTTGCCTCTCCATCGAACAGCGAAAGTACGTCCTGGAACAAACCTTCGAAGTCAGGGATGTGTTCTTTCCCCTCTGTATGCGTGAGCCAGGTCTGGCCAGCAGCCTTGCGTAGCGAAAGGAGACGCTCGATCTGAGGCTTTCCTAAACCTGAATAAAGCGCACTGGGTATCACTGGAAGAAGGCAGCGAACTGTCTCTTGCATCTTGCTGATATGTGGCTGAGAAACCGGATAGCCGTCTGCAGTTAGTCTCCGAACCAGCTCTCTTTGAGAAATGGGCTCACCAGCTTCTTTCTCATAAATGGCACGAGCACTTTCTATACCCACCGCTCGTTCGATGAACATCAGAGAACCGCGAAGATCGTTCTCCGAAAGGTGACCTGTGAGCGCGATAATCTCCCCTCGTGCTGAGTCCCAAGGCCGGAACAGGACATTGTGCCGATAGAAGCGGTCTTCGCCGGTTTCGCTGTATAGCTCCCGGAGAATCTGCAGGCGTGTGTTGCCACCGTTGTTGATTGTGAATTTAATTTCGCCAGGTCGACGCGTAACTGTAGGGCGATGATCCAGGCCGCGCTGCCTGATGGAATCTTTGATCTCTTTGTACTTCGCATTGGTGACGGTGCGCGGGTTTTGCTCGAAAGCTTTCATCTCGTCCAGGGTGAGAACCATGGGCGTATCTACAATCGGATCCGGCAGCTGATCGACCGCGGGGCCAGATCGACTGAATGAGCCTTGTAACAACTTCCCTGATATTTGATCTGCTGTGAGTTTGTTAGCCATGATTATTGGCCCACCTCAGGAAGTTGGATGACGTTGCTGGTAGGTGTTCCGCCTTTGAGCAGTACATCGATCACAGCCGTAAGCCTCGCAATCTCCTGCTCGTGACGAAGCGTTGCTTCAATACGGCTTATGATTTCTGAGTTCATTGAGCGATGGTTTGCTTTCGCAGCCCCACGGACCCGGCCCCTCATTCCGGTAGGTAGGCGGATGACGAATTTCTCGTCTTTGTCGTCCTCACGAATATTCACAGCTTCGTTATTCAGCATGGCGATCTCCAATCTGGCTGTGGGTTTGTGCGCGGCGCAGTTGAGCGCGAGCATTGAGGCCGGCCCTGTGGTCGCTGGGTGTGAAAGAAGTGAAGATGGGTGAACACCCACCTTTGGTGAACTTGATATGCCCACCATGAGTGCGATGCACTGCCCATCCCTGTGAAATGGCGAATTCAGCCAAGTCCTGCAGGGACTTTTTCCTGCCTCGAAGAGACGTGGATGTATTGCTCATGACCGCGCCCTCGCTTTTGTAAAAGCAGCAGAGCGGAAGGGGATCTGATAGCGACGAGCTATTGCTTCACAACGTTTCCGTGTTTGATTGAGCGTCGCAGCGGCGGACGCCAGTGATGCCCCTGCTGTGCAGTGCGCTTTCAGCAGTCGCGCCAGCTCTGTGTCGGTCAGATCGTTTGTTTTTTTCCGCCCACGAGTGGTGGTATCCGCCTTCAACTGTGCGGTTTTTTCAGAATTGATAACGAACGAGCTGTCATTCGAGCGCTGGCTCGCTTCAACCTGGTTGATAGCGCCTCCACGACTTAAGTAATCAGCCATGGCCTTCTCGATATCGCTCCGGAGGCGCTCTTTTTCCCGGTCCGACTGGATCGGCAAATCTTCTTCAGTGGTGTGATAGGGCTGCATGTCACTGGCCTCCCGAACCGCTGAGCTTGTCACCCGACTGGATCTCGAGGATTTCAACCTCGTGGTCGGCAAAGGTGTCAGTGAGTTTTTTCATGAAAGCCTTTCTGGAAGTACCTGGGCTCATGCGGAACACGACGGTGTACTCCTTGCTGTCTGGTGCCTTACTGGAGGCAACGACGCTCCACTGTGGGTGCACCAGCTCCAGTTCGACGACTTCACCGCTGTGGCACGAAGGGCATTCGGGCGCACCTTTTCCTGCTGGCATGACCGCAGTGAAAGGGTGGTGGTGGTCGCAAGTGCGACACTCATGAGTTATGCAAAGAGGTTTATTGCGCGCGCTCATGATCAAGCTCCTTGCCATGCGGCGGCCGAGAGGTTTTCGAAGCGAGTGTGTTGGGGGATGAAGGCCGTTCGGACGGTGCCGAGCGCGCCGTTTCGATGCTTGCTGAGAATGAGCTCGGCGATCCCTTTTTGCTCGCTGTCGGGGTTGTAAACCTCGTCCCGATAAACGAATAGAATCAGGTCAGCGTCTTGCTCAAGCGCGCCAGACTCACGGAGGTCTGCATTGATAGGTCGCTTGTTCGGACGCCGCTCAAGTTCTCTGTTGAGCTGAGAGAGCGCCACGACAGGACAGTCGAACTCTTTGGCTAAAGCCTTGAGTGACCGAGATATCTCACTGATTTCATTGGTCCGATTTTCCTTACCTGGACATTTCATCATCTGCAGATAATCGAGCAATATCAGGGCTGGCTTACCGAAACGCCGTGCGCCTCTGCGAGCCCGAGCACGGATTGCCGAAGGAGTGAGGTCAGCTTGGTCATCAATTACAAGACGATCGCCATACGAGTTGATCTTTGCCACTGCCATGGTGAGCTTCGGCCAGTCCTCATCCTCCAACTGCCCACGTATCAACTTTTCCAGGTTCAGGTGCCCCAGGATCGAGATGAGCCTGTAAATAATCGCCTCGGCCGGCATCTCCAGGCTGTAGATCTGAACGGTGGACTCAGCATCTTTTTGAAGCGCAGCGTCCACCAAGTTGAGCGCCAGACTGGTTTTGCCCATGGAGGGCCTGGCCGCAATGATGATCAGATCCGCTGGTTGTAGTCCGCCCGTCAATTCGTCCAGATCGGCAAGACCAGTGGGCAATCCAACCACCGACTCCCCAGCGTTGAAGCGAAGATCTATCTTGTCTACTACCCGAAAAAGCATTTTGTTTACGTCTACAAAGTCAGAAGTCTGCCGACCTTGTCCCAATGCAAACAGCTGCTGCTCGATAATGTCCTGTACCTCAGACGCATTCGCTTGAGGATCTGACGCCTCCCGGGTGCATGCATAGCCATGTGAAATAATCCGGCGTAGATGAGCTCGGTTACTCACTGTTTCTGCATAAGCCTTGATATTGGCCACAGAAGGAGTGTTTTTGGCGAGCTCACTGAGGTAAGCCAAGCCCCCAGCAGCATCTATCGCCGCAATGGAGTCAGAAACCGTGACCACGTCAAATGGCCTGTTCGATTCAGCCAGCCCAGCAATGCTCTGGAATATCAGACGGTGCTCGGCTCGGTAGAAATCATCGGCTTTGATACGGTCTGCGATCAGGTCCCAGGACTCGTTATCAAGCATCAGTCCGCCAAGCACAGCTTGTTCAGCTTCCACGGAGTGGGGAGGTGACATATGAGAAATGTCCATCAAGCCCTCCCGATTCTTGCCGGGGACTGGGAGCGCTGATCGACGCCTCTGTGCAACGCGGCTCTAGAACCTTGCGTCCAGCCCTGATGTTGAGATTTCAGGTCGTGGCCCTTCACAGAGGTGGGCTCAAGATCTTTTTCGATCAAGGTCGGGTGATGCAAACGGAGGTAAGCGCTTATCGCTTGTTGAGTTTCAGCGTTTTGTCGACCGGCGAATTTGTAAACGTTGCTGGCCACCGCATTGATCCATGCTTCGGCAAAAATCCGTCCACGTCGTCTTTTGGTGGTTGGATTGCAGCGTTTGAGCTGCGATACGTGCTGACGACGCGCCGAAACAAGCTGCAGATGAAGCGCGGAATAGGCATAGCACGCCAGATCGGGCGAGACACCCAACCCGACGAACTTGAAATGCCAATCTCCAGGCCGTGAGGGGAAAGCAAAACAATCGCAGTCGAAGGCGCTCGCGCACGTGCCTGCCAGGCTGTGCAGCCAACTCGCTGGCGCTCGCTTTGTACCGGCAGATACTGACGCCTCGCGCGCGAGGTGGGCGTCCACCTCCAGCTCTTCGAGCTGGTACTGCTCCATAAGCTTGCGGCCTTGCCGCAGGGCTGTCTCAGCCTCATTAGGAGAGGCACCCGCAGAACGGGCCAGTGCGAAGCATTTGATGACTTTGTCGATTATCCGTTGGCGGTCAATGCTCATGGCCGTACCTCCGGTACTGCCTCAACTGCCAGAGCCTCTCTCCAGAGTCTGAGGGTCTCACTTTCATCAGCAGTGAGCTCAGCTTTAGCCCGCTCTTCCCGGGCTTTTGACTTCAGAGTGGCAAGCCGGTCCTCGACATCAGATCCATCGTCGTAAGAGATGTTATTAGTCAGAGCTTCAACGAGCTGGTGACGAAGTGAGTCCAGGCAACTCACTCGATAAGCTGTCAGGCTGGTCCAACCTATCAGTTGGCTAAACGGTGTCAGAAGATCGCGTCTGATTCTGCTATTGAGCTCGACTGTGGTGTAGAAACCGTCGTATGCACCGGTGCGGTTGAATAAAAGCACTGATTTAAGGAGATCAAGTTTCTGGTCCAGGCTCTCAGTGGGCAGAGGATATGTAGCAGCAATCAGTTGTTTCGCTCTTGCGTTTCGCGCGTCCTGCCGACGTTTGGCCGTTTTCTCGTCGCCGACACGTTTTTCCTTAGCATGCTCTACATGAGAGTTCACTGATTCAAGGAGCTGCGCGGCCTGTGCGAGCAGTTCACGCTGTTCCACGCTCAAGTAGTCACCCAGTCGGCTAGTCAAGCCGCGGGCCATCTTATGGCTGGAGCTTAAATTGCGGAGCTCACGTGACGTGTTCGTAAGCTTGGTCTGAGCGGCGCGCAGTTGCGATGAGTTGTACTGATCGTTGAGCTTGCCCATTAATTCAGGAGTAATGCCGGATGCGTCGGTGAGATGTGGCGTCCCCATTTCAGCGATCCTCTTTGACGATTTTCGCTACAGCCGACTCTGTCATAGCTTCAAAGAGGTCTTTCCATTGTGGGAAAGCCTCTATCGCCAGTTCACGGATGATCTGAAGCGCACTCGGGGCTCGACGGTTGGACGGTTGTTTGTATTCGATCCGGTGCGCAGACATACCCGACGTCGATGCCTGCCGGAAAACTACAGAAGCAGGGACGGTGCTTTGAAGTACCTCGATCTCTTTGCTATCAGCGAAGGTCACTCTGATTGCGTCATGGATCTGGCGAGCGTCAACGGTCTGGTCGAGGCAGTTGACTACAACCTTGATTTGAGGGACGTGCAGGCCAAGCCTCGAGTAAGGACGCAGTCCGTCAAGCATTTGCAGCGTCCCACGGTTAAACTCGCGGGCGCTGAGCATGTTCGGTGGCAACGGGGATACAGCAAGATCTGACGCTAAAACCACCATCTCCAACATGACGCTTCGTGCGCCCTGGGTGTCAATGAGAATCAGGTCGAATTGACCCTCGAAAGCTTTCAGCAGAGAAGCCAATCGCAGACGACCATCCGCAGCCTGAAGCAGGAGGCTAATCAACTGGTTGTTGGGGTCGTTCGACAAGATCAAGGACAGGTTCGGTATGCTTGTCCTCGATATGATTCGCTCTGGATCAGTCAGGTTATGTGCGATGAGGTCGAATATGCCACCGCTGACTTCCTGTGCCATTGGGTAATAGGAGGACAGTGAAGGCTGTACAGGGTCCATGTCGATGAGGAGGACCCTCAAGCCGGCGTCGGCGCAGAAGCCGCCGATGTTGGCAGCCAAAGTGGTTTTACCGACACCACCTTTGGTGGACAAAAGCGAGGTTATGTACATGATTTAAAGCCTCTAATGGGGACATTAGAGACTGCGGTTTGGGATACTGAACGATCTCAAGCGGGGTCCTGCCTCAGCGTTTCGACCAATTGGCTTTTAACCAATTGGTCGTAGGTTCGAATCCCACACGACCCACCATTTTTGGTCAGTTTGTATCTGGCTGGATCTTAGGGAGTGACGCCACAAGCGTCACCCAAATAGAAAACGCCTCCTCGGAGGTGTTTTTTAGCATCATCGGGGTATAGCGCAGTCCGGTAGCGCGCCTGCTTTGGGAGCAGGATGTCAGGAGTTCGAATCCCCTTACCCCGACCATTTTCGCCCAGCTGTATCAGGGTTGAAGATCAGGACTCAAGAACAGTCGTTTTGAGTCCAACAGAAAAGGCGTCCTTAGGGACGCCTTTTTTGTTGCGTGCATTTTCAGGTGAGACCACGCTCAGCCGCCGCCTGATGCGAAATATGGGTAAGCGCTCCATAAACCCCATCTTTAGCCAAGTGGGGTCTATGGAGCGCTTACGATTGATTCAGGTTATTCGCTGAGGCATTGGGAAGCAGGGAGTGGGAGGAGTGCCGTCGCGACAACCCTCCTGATCAAGGCTCCACGCCGGCTAATAGGTGATCGCTAAACCGGATGACGATGAAGGCTGGCAAAGTCAGCCTCCTTGGTTGTTATAAAGAACGACAGTCTTTTTTTGAGGTTCCGCGGCCAGGCACCTATTTTTGTCGCTTTGTTCAATTTTGTTAACACGTAGATAGTTTCGGCAAGAGCCTTTTTGCTCGACGCCTCCGCCTCTGGATCAATGGGATCGCTGGCCAAAGCGCGATTGTCCATGAGCATCTGCCACAGCTGCTGGTCGACGGTGTCTTCAGCCAAGGGTTGACGCCGTGCGCCCAGTCTTGCGAATCGGTGCTGGTCGCTGCGCGTGATTTGATTGCTCTCCTCTTGTTCTGCCTGGCTGAATATCACCGGCACAGTCTGCCGCTGCTTACCTTTCAGGTTACCCCGACCATTTTCGCCCAGCTGTATCAGGGTTGAAGATCAGGACTCAAGAGCAGTCGCTTTGAGTCCAATAGAAAAGGTGTCCTTCGGCAGCGCTATACATCGGCCGATAATGGCAGATTGAGTATGTCTACAAAGCTCTAACGCAGTTGATTAGCCTGACCTGCCGACCCATCCGGCCAGTTCCAGCATTTCGGGGCGTATATGTCGCATACATTCATTCTCAGCGAAGTGAGCAATGAGGATAGGTGGGCTTTATGATGTATTGCAATTGTCATATTAAAGCGCAGCTCTGTGGTAGCTCTGATGGACCACGCGGTTTCCTGATGCTACGCGATGGGCAATTGGCAGCCGCAGGCTGACTAGTTCATAAATGGTATGCAGTACATACCCGAAAATTGTAACATTGCCAACGTAGATAACCGTCTCAGTACGTTGACGCAACGTCATCCATAGAATCAGACGAGGAAAAGTGAAGTGAAATTAATCACAACAGTAACCACAAGTCTGCTACTGCTCATGAACGGTGCTCACGCCGAAGGACTGACCACCTCGGTAGATGGTAAAGAACTCACGGTTAGCTTCGGTCAGCCCACCATTAAGCAAGTGCTGCATTACCGTAAAATGTACGACAAAAAACCGTTCCCCGATGCCGAAATTTATTATTACGATAACGGCACCTACAAACTGATTTCGCAGGGTGAAAACCACTATGGCGTTTACTCCATAGAGGGCAATGTAGATGAGGAAACGTTCACTGTGCGTTTCATTTCTCTGCCTTCTAGCGACTGGGGGAATAAAACGGCCTTTCATCAGTTAACGTTCGTTCGTGGAGACAAGCAAAACATATTCATCCAGAACGCTATTGTTGATACCGGCGAGGCCCTTGCCCAGCAGAACGGCACTTATACCCAGGAAAAAAATACCGTCACGAATCCGGTGTCTACCACGTGGAAAAATAAATAATCTTCATGGAGCGTCTGGTCGTGGAGCTACGTCTATATCCAGCCGCCAGGAAAATTCACCATGACATCCGTTGCGCATCTCTCAAAAACGGAAACTTGAGGACGATTTCAACGAACGGTTGAGCCAATATTGCCTGTATTGAGCGGGCGAAATCCATTTTAAAAAAGCCTTATTATAAGGGCTTCCCCATTGCGCAGAAGCCCAACAAAAAATTAGACGTCGGCCCAGCGAAGCTTCAGGTAATCAACCACCTGCTGTGTCTGCGAAGCCCGCAGAAACATATGTCGAAAAAACATACACCCGGATACTTCAGCCAGAGAATCATTCAGGTCAAGCTGACGAGTCATTTCAGGCACGCCCCCCTCAACAGTCCAGTCGGGCTCGGCTGCTGATGCCGTTCCCACTTTATACAGAGCCATACCAATATATAACGCTGTGCCGGTACCCCTGACGGTATCCGCCCACCACTGGGTGATGACGTCATAGCGGGCAACCTCCCGGGCAAACGGCCAGTAGACCTGCGGGGCAATATAATCAATGATGCTGTCAATGACCCATTTCCGCGTGTCTGCATACGCGAAATCGTAATTAGGTGCACCGGCCTGCGTATCAGACCCCAGCGGGTCGTCAGATTTATTCCGCCAGACGCCTGCCGGGCTGATACCAAACAAGACATCCGTGTTAACGGCGGCTATTTTTTTATGACATGCATCAACCAGCGAATACGTGTTATTCCGTCGCCAGTCGGCCTTTGTGGTAAAGGTCGTATTGTATGTCTGGTAGGTCGCGTCATCATTGAGCAGGGAATCTGCGGATTCATAATAAAAATAATCATCGAACTGAATGGCATCCACATCGTATTGAGTGACAATTTCTTCAACAATACTACTCACCCACGCCTGAACTTCAGGTATGCCGGGATCGAGAACAAAGCGCTTCGCTGAAGTGCCTGTCCATTCAGGATGCAGTTTAAACACACTGGCCGGCGAGTCAGAGGATGAGTTACTCAGCTCTTCTATTGTGGCATCGCTGGTGTTCATTGATACGCGGTACGGGTTCACCCATGCGTGCAGCTCGATATGACGAGCGTGCGCCTGCTCAACGGCATAAGCCAGCGGGTCGAAGCCGGGATTTTCCCCAAGCGTCCCCGTCAGGTATTTCGACCATGGAAGCAGGTCTGATGCGTAGAATGCATCTGCGCAGGGAACAACCTGGAATATAACCGCAGTCATTTTCATGGCCACAATGTCATCAAGAATGCGGGTCAACTCTTCTTTCTGTGTACTGACACGTACAGCCTCATCAGTGATGGCCAGAGATGAGACTGACGGCCAGTCAAGATTCGTAACGGTTGCGACCCAGGTCGCCTTGAGATTTTTGTTCGCGGTCGCCATTGCGGTTTCTCCTGTGTGCAGGGTTCTGAGGAAACGAAATACGCTGTCCATGCATGGGCATTTTGAAATGCCTGTTCATTAACGAGTACGACACCTTCCAGGACGCTGGTAGGTAGCCATGGCCGAGCAGATCATCGCGATGAGCGAGTTGCTGGGCTGAACGCCTGAAGAGCGCCTGCTTGCACAGGCGTTCTTCAGGCATCGTACGTGGACGGCGTGTCAGCTCAGTTGCACGTCTTTCATCGCAGGAATGTAACCGTAGTCATATTCTTCCTGCACGAACGAGCGATCCCCCTTCAACAGGATTCTCACCGTCGGCGCCTCGGTGCCGCCGATACGATAATCCTCACCTTCGGTGGGCACGCTGTCGATGAATGAAGTCACCAGGCCGTTCGGCATGACGCAGTGGGAATACGTCTGGAAAGGCTGCTCGGGCGGATTGCCGAGCACCAGGCCGGAAGCGTTCATTGGCCGGTACGGGCCGAACAAATGTTCGCCGACAAAACCGTAGACACCGTCTGGTCCTGTAATACCATCGGCATACGTAAACTTGTGACTGATGGTGAACAAGTAATACTTGCCGTCCTGAAAGACATAGTGCGGACGCTCGGTCTGATCGTTCACGCCGACGGCTGTCACCAAGGGCGGAAGTATTTCCCACTCTTCACCAGTGAGATCTTTTGCGACCGCCAGGCCGATACAACCTACCTGGAATCTGGCCCCGCCCACGTCTTCATGACCTGGTGGCACAGGACCCAGCTCGACACTCCCTACTGTGTGCGAGCCGCGTTCACCGGCGACGTTGCCTTCAAACACCATGTACAACTTGCCGTCACGGGGGTCAATGAACGGGCTGGGGTCGCGAAAGTTCCAGCTCGAGTTCTGCGCTTCGGTTTGATAATAGGTGCCGTCGGCCTCGAACAGCTTTTTGACCTGGGTAAAGTCTTTCAACTCCACGCCCTGATCGGACGTCACAATACGACCACGTACTTTGGCGATCGCTGCGCCGGGCGTGACGCAGGTGTAATAAAGATCGATATCGCCTTTGTCATTCAACAGTATGGGTGTGCCCGCCCACTCTCGTGTGGTGGGCGATACCCCCTCGGCCATTACACGACCACCAAAGATCCAGTCCTTGCCGGTACGCGAGTACCAGTAGCACATGCGTGCGCGGCCATGACGATCTTCCCAGTCACGCTTGATGTCATAACGGCCATTGGCGTCGAGGTATTGCGGATCATTGGGGTGGCGGTCAGCCGTCAGGGTCAGGATGACCGACCAGCCGTTGACCGAAACCACCGTGCCATCCAGCTCGCGCAGCGGCATGGTGTCCCAGATGAATACCGTATCACTCATGACCGGGAAGTCCGCACTGACCAGTGGCTGCCTGGTGGTCGGGTCATTTTCATTGACCTTCAGCGCATCGGCCCGGGACCAGACAGTGGGTGCGTAGTTGATGTGACCTGCTAGAGGACTATTTTTGAGCTGGCTTACAGCAGAGCTGCTAGTGGACATAATTGATACCTTTAAATAGCTTTGGGAGGCAGCAGCGACGCTGCTGTACCTCTTTCGCTCAAAGGCGATAACTCAAGGCTCGCGGCCTTCACATGATTCAGCGTCCCGCAGCGGGAGCACTTGATTTGGAGTTCGGTGTAGTCACCCATGCGAGCCAGCAGCTTCTTGCACTGTCCGCATCGGTAGTCTTTCAACATTTGCACGGGTCTCCTTGTATTTCGCCCAATGAAAAACCCCGCCGAGGCGGGGTTTGGGGTGGATCGCAATGTATCGGTTGGCGCTGTTAGAAAGCCCGTATCCGATGGCTGCCCTGAGGCGCAAATCGCATATCGTGGTGTCTTTTTACCCGCATCCGGAAAGTCTGGAAAGAAGCCATTTCGGAGTGGGTCGAGTCTGGCCGGAGTTCAACAAGAGTTCGACCACAGCTGCGCAATCGACCCGGATAAACGGTGCGAGACAGCGCTTTGATTGGAGGCGCGGTGCTTCAGGCGTGTACAAAGTCAGTTGATTCCAGAGCACGGACGCAGCCATGAATGAAGCGACCAGCTTGAGGTGATTGGACGTTTGACGGGGGATAGATTTGCACTGGGAGGCGGGGACTTCTGCATCATCGAATCGGCAGTATGGCGCGTGGGGTGATGCTTCTGGACAAGGTGGGTGGTCAGGTTGTCTGCTCGAGCAGGAGCAGACAACCATTCCGGAAAACCTTAATCCACAACGCCGATACGCTGTTCATCCGGCCAGAATAACGCGGCTTGCCCGCACGCCTGGCCCTGCGAATTCAATAAGGTCCACACCACACCTGCGTAGATCATGAACGGTTGATCATTCGCATCCACTCGCCAGCCGCTGTAGCCCTCAGCGATGCCATTGGCGGTGACTTGCTCCAGCAATACCTGACGCTGAGCACGATCGAGCTCCGAGGCGCTGAAACGTGAGGGCATGCCGATGAAACTGTCGTGCGGGTACTTGAAGCATTGCAGCGCGCATTCGTTCACGTAGGTAAAGCGCGGATCCGCGGCGCCATCGTGGGCCAACAGGCTATAGGGAGCTTGTGTATGCAGCCAGGTGAGGCGTTGTTGCGAGTCCAGTTGCCGAGGGGACGGCAGTCCGTGACCGGTCCAATGTCGGTAGCTTTCATCGAGCATTTGTATGAACTGTTCTTGAGACACCTGTCACCTCGCAACGAGCACGCAAAGATGCTTTTATCAGAGACTTTATTTCTGAAATAGCACGCTATATCCAGGCGGCAATGGCAAGTTGATGCTGTTTTGCCATCTTGGTCGCCTTGCTTACATAAAAGGGTGCGTTACCGAAGAGCATATGCTCTGGGTTTACATCATAAGCTATTATGATATATTTAACGCGCATGATATTTAAAGATTGATAAATTAAATTTAATTATTATTTGTCGGTCAGTGAAGGTAGTCTGGTTTGACTTTTGCTAGAGGGCAAGAATCAGCGTTCTTGCGTCAAGCACACAGGAATTAATGTAATAAACTGCCCGCTAATATGAGTGACTGTCATGAGTGATATTCTAAACAAAATAAAACATTACAAACTTCAGGAAATAGAGGCGGCGAAAGCTGACTTGCCATTCAGCCGCCTCGAACAGCGTGCCCTCGAACAGTCCAGCCCACGCGGTTTTTATAAAGCACTGAAAGCAAAAGAGCAGCAGGGTCTGATAGGCTTGATTGCAGAAATAAAAAAAGCCAGTCCATCAAAAGGTCTGATTCGCGAAGACTTCAACCCGCCAGAGCTGGCGAAGGCTTATGAAACCGGTGGCGCTGCCTGTTTATCCGTTCTGACCGACACGCCAAGCTTCCAGGGCTCGCCGCAGTTTCTTATCGATGCGCGAAACGCTTGCGCCCTTCCTGTGTTACGAAAAGACTTCATGTTTGATACGTATCAGGTGTATGAGGCACGTGCCTGGGGCGCGGACTGCATATTGCTGATCATGGCCTCATTGAGTGATGACCTGGCTGCCGAACTTGAAAGTGCCGCCATGACGCTGGGGATGGACGTCCTTGTGGAAGTGCATGACGAACATGAAATGGAGCGTGCGCTTAAACTGTCTTCCCCGCTGCTTGGCGTCAATAATCGCAACCTGCATACCTTCGAAGTAGACCTCGGCACAAGCGAGCGACTGGCATCCATGGTGCCCGCAGGCAAACTGCTGGTCGGCGAAAGTGGTATCGGCAACCATAACGATTGCCTGCGACTCAAGAAGTCCGGCATCACTACCTTTCTGGTCGGCGAAAGCCTGATGCGCAAAGAAGATGTTGTGGCGGCGACAAGAACACTGCTGACCGGCAGTGCTGACTGACACGTATCAAGCTCCCGGGTCAGAGGGGCGGTTGTGCGCTCCTCTGATGCAGCCTGCGGATATTCCGGACGTAAGCAGTTGTTTGCTCTGAATGCTGTGGAATCACTATCCATAGCATCCCCAACGGTCCGACATGAAGCAATAGGCAACCTTTAAAGCGACAACGTCGCCACCAGCTTGCTCATCCCTATGGCCAGCGTTTCGAAGTTGAAAATCAGAACTCAAGAGCCGACGCTTTTATTGGGCTCGTCCCGCGTGACGACTCGATGCGTGGGCTATCTCGCGCAAGGCTTCATAACGATTCTCTGACCACCAGCGGGCAGTCCACAGGCTGGGAGCCCGACACTTCAATGCTGTCGATCAAGTGCCGGGCGGCGTTGCGACCGATCTCGTAATACGGCAGTTGCACCGTGGTCAGCGCAGGGATGAAAAGCTCGGCGATGCCGATCATGTTGTCATAACCCAGTACGGCGACATCGCCGGGGATTTTCAGGCCCTGGCCGAGCAGCAGCTGGTAGGCACAAAAGGCAATGCGGTCATTGCCGCAGATCAGAATGTCGAACTGTGGACGGCCATCCAGCATATGCCGGGCGAGGATGGCGGCGGTTTCCCAATAGGCGTCGTGTTCGGACAGGTTGTATTGCAAGAGTTCGTCGCGAGCCAGACCGAATGCCTCGCAGGCACGCTGCATACCCGCCTGGCGGATTTCCCAGGCCAGGCTCTGTTTTGGCAGGTTGATGAACAGCGGGCGTCGATAGCCCTTGCTGAACGCGTGGTGCAAGGCACGGTACTGACCCATTTCGTCGTCCGGCACATAACTGACAAGGCTGCTGTCATCGGCTACGCAGTTGGCGAGCACCAGCGGTTTGCTCTTCAAGCGCTGCGGGATACTCACTTTGCGCAAGCCCATGGCGCTGAAGATCAACCCGTCTGGGCGATGTGAGAGCATCAGGTCAATGTTCTGGTCGGTGGGCGGGTTACTCAGCAGGTTGAGGATAAATACGTTCCAGCCTGCCTGCTGCGCGGTCTGTTCGATGGACAGCAGCAGCTCGACCGCAAAAGGCGTCGTTGCGGTGTCCAGGGCGAATACGCCGATGGTCCGGGTCTGCAGGTTGTCGCCGCGTATCCGGCGAGCCGACAGGCTGGGTACGAATTGAAGCTCATCGATCGCGTTGCGCACTCGCTGATAAGTCTCCGGGCTCAGCTTTCCCGGATCATTGAGCGCCCGAGACACCGTCATCAGAGACACACCGGCCAGTTTTGCAACGTCTTTAACTGAGGTCATGCGGGTCGGGGCCTGTCGGGTTGACTGATGATTATCATGCTACAGAGAGCTGATTTTTTTCGCGACTTCAATGATTTACCTTACAGGTATCCGGAGGAGAGCTGCCATGCGTTGGCAATGCAGACTCGGCCTCCTGTGCCGTTGGCAACAAGCTTGACCCCCAGGCTGTCGGTCTGTGGATAAAGGCGGCTGCTGAAGCTGAAACTGCCGTTTTGCTCGAACACCTCAATGGACGAGCGATCAAGGAAGATCCGCAGTTCAAGCTGATTCTGTTGTGGATCTATCGCTACGCTGCGCTGACCGCTGACGTGGGTGCCCGACTGAGTACGGTCGAGGATCAAACGTTTTAGCGACGCATCGTAGCAAAGCAGAGTCTGCTCCTGGCCATCCTGACTGCAACGCAATGCCACGCCCAAGTGCCCTTCGATGCAGTCGAGCAGGTCCAGCTGCACGTGGATTTCCAGCATGTCGCCGTGTATGTCGGTCAGCCACTGGCTACCCGCGTCGCTCCACCAGGCAGTGCCTGGCAAGGCTGCGTTGCGCAGCGCTGTCAGTTCGCGTGCGGGCTGCACGCAAAGGCGATCGGCGCGCACTTCAAGTTCTCGCGGCAGGCCGAGCATGCCGCGCCAGTGATGCGCCTCGGTGGGTGTCGGGCTTTCCCACATGTCGATCCACGCCCACAGCAGACGTCTGCCATCTGCCGCCACCAGCGTCTGCGCCGCATAGAAGTCGTGGCCGCTGTCCAGCTCGATAAAAGGCCCGCCGGTGAACTGCCATTGACTGTCGACCTGGCCCACTCGATAGCCGGTGTGGAACCTGTTCAGTCGCTCGTAGCGCTGTGCCGGCATGCCCTGGGGGGAGTAAAGCAGTACGTCGCGTTCATTCAGGCCGAACAGGTCCGGGCATTCCCACATATAGCCGTCGCCTTCCTCGCCTGAGGACACATAGCTGACGAATTCCCACGCGTGCAGGTCCTTGGATCGATAGAGCGGCAGCAGCGGTTTGTCGCCCAGGCGTGCGCCGGCAATCAGGTACCAGTGGCCGTCCTGTCGCCAGACCTTCGGGTCACGGAAATGAATCATCCCGTCTTGCGGCGGGGTGTCGATAACGGCCCCGTGTTTGACGAAACTGATGCCATCGGTGCTGGTGGCCAGGCACTGCACCTGACGGATAAAACGCTCGTCGCCCACGTCACCCAGCCATGTGTGCCCGGTGTAGATCAGCGCCAGGGTGTCGCCACACACCACTGCACTGCCGGAAAAACAACCGTCCCGATCGAAGTCATCACCGGGTGCCAGGGCAATGGGCAGGTGTTGCCAATGGACCAGATCGGCACTCTTTGCATGGCCCCAGTACATCGGGCCCCATTTCGCGTCGAACGGGTGGTGTTGATAGAACACATGATATTCGCCACGAAAGAACACCACCCCGTTGGGGTCATTCATCCAGCCTGCCGGCGGGGCCAGGTGGTAACCGGGCCGATAATCGTGGATGAGCTGCGACAGGCCCTCTTCCAGCGCATGGTGCGCGCGTTCGAGGGCGGGGGACATCGGGTTGCTCATGGCATTCACGGAAAAACTCATAGGGTGCCTGCTTGTACGAGGTGCGGTGTGGTGCCGGGTGTCAGGTGTTGACTGGCGTCTGTGTGGCGCTTCAGGGCCAGGCCATCGGCGTCGAACAGGTGCAGGTTGCTGTCGTCGAATTGCAGCGCGACCTGGTCACCCACCTGCCAGCCAGCCTTGGCATCGCAGCGACAAATCAAGGGCTCGCTCGCCCCGGTAGCCAGGTGCACATAGACCTCGCTGCCCAGGTATTCGACACCGGATACCGTGACGCCAACGCCGTTGTTCGCAGCATTGAGGGTGATGTGCTCCGGGCGCACACCCAAGGCCAGTTGCGCATCCTCGGTCAGATTCGAGCTGTCGAAGGGCAGGGATTTCATGCCCAGTGCCGGGATATCGATCAGGCTGCTGCGACCCGGTGCCTGCAAGCTCACGGGCAGAAAATTCATTCTTGGCGAGCCCAGAAAACCGGCGACGAAGAGGCTGGCAGGACGCTCGTAGAGTTCGCGTGGTGAGCCGACCTGTTCGACCTGACCGCCGTTGAGTACGACAATCTTGTCCGCCAGGGTCATCGCCTCTACCTGATCGTGGGTGACGTAGATCATCGTCGAGCCCAGACGCTTGTGGAGGCGGGCGATTTCGTTGCGCATCTGAACCCGCAACGAGGCATCCAGGTTGGAAAGCGGTTCATCGAACAACAGGATGTCCGGTTCCCGCGCCATGGCTCGGCCCATGGCCACACGCTGGCGCTGCCCGCCGGACAGTTCCCTGGGCTTGCGCTGCAGCAGTTTGTCCAGTTGCAGGATCTGCGCGGTTTTCAGCACGCGTTCGCGCAGGCTGCTTTTTTCCGTCTTGGCCAGCTTGAGGCCGAAACTGATGTTGTCGTAGACGCTCATGTGCGGGTACAGGGCGTAGGACTGAAAGACCATACCGACACCACGCTCGCGTGGTTCCAGGTCATTGACCCGTCGTCCGTCGATCAGCAGGTCGCCAGCACAGATCGAATCCAGTCCGGCGATCAAGCGCAGCAGCGTCGACTTTCCGCAGCCCGACGGGCCGACGAACACAACGAACTCACCGGCAGCGATCTCCAGGCTGACGTCGCGCAGAATACGCGTGCCGCCCAATTGCTTGTTGATGTTGGCTAGCTTCAATTTCATCACGATGCTGTTCCTTGTCAGTTGTGTGCATCAACCTTTCAACGCGCCGGCGGTGAGGCCGGAAACGATGCGGCGCTGGAAGATCAGCACCAGAATCACCAGTGGCACGGTCACCAGCACCGACGCCGCCATCAACAGGCCCCAGGGCAATTCGTGGGAGCTGCCACCCGAAATCAGGGCGATGGCGACCGGGACCGTTCGCTGGGCGTCTGTCAGGGTGAAGGTCAGGGCAAACAGGAACTCGTTCCACGCGGCAATAAATGCCAGCAGGCCGGTCGTGACCAGGGCGGGCCACAGCAGCGGCAACAGCACGCGGGTCAGCGTGACCCAGGGCGATGCGCCATCCATGATTGCCGCTTCTTCCAGTTCATGCGGCAGTTGCCCCATGAACGTGGTCAGCACCCAGACGGTGAAGGGCAGGGTGAAAATCGTGTAGCTCAGGATCAGCGCCCATGAGGTGTTGTACAGACCCAGTGCGCGGATCACTTCAAACAGCCCCGACAGCACCGCGACCTGAGGAAACATGGAGACCCCGAGCACCATCATCAGTACCGTGCCGCGGCCTCGGAACTTGACCCTGCCCAAGGCATAGGACGCCGTCAGGCCGAGGAACAGCGCCAGCATCACCACACTCAGCGCAACCACCAGCGAGTTGGCGATGGCCTGCAGGAATGAAGCCTGGCTGAGGACCGCTGCGTAATTGGAGAAGTCGGCTTCGGTGATCCAGTAGCTCACTTCAAACAAGGCGCTGGACGGTTTCAGCGAGGTCAGGACGGCGTAATAGAAAGGGAAGATCGCGTACAGCAGCACGACCCCGACCAGGCCCCAGAAGGACAGGCGCAGCAGCGCTTTCTTCAGCGGGCGCAGGTTCATGAGCGCACCTCCAGCTGGCGACGTCCGAGGTACAGATAAAGCATGGCAATCACGGCCACGACCAGAAACAGCAGGGTGGAGGCGGCGCTGCCGTACCCGACGTCCTGGAACTCCACCAGGTGCTGGCGGGCATAGACCGACATGCTCATGGTGCTCGAAGAGTTGGAGGTCAGGACGTAGATGACGTCGAAGACCCGCAACGAGTCGAGGATGCGAAAGATTGCGGCGACCAACAACGCGGGCATCAGCAACGGCAAGGTGACACGCCAGAACACCCGCACCGGATGAATGCCGTCGACCCTGGCGGCTTCGTAGCAATCGCTTGGCAGCATCTGCAGTGCCGCGAGCATCAGCAGGGTGACAAAGGGCACGGTCTTCCAGACATCGACGATGATCACTGCCCACATCGACAGATCCGCATCTGCCGTCCAGGCCAGTGGCGCGTCAATCAGGCCCAGGCTCAGCATCATGTGGTTGATGATGCCGAACTGGTCATTGAGCATCCACGACCAGATCTTCGCCGAGACGATGGTCGGAATCGCCCAAGGGATCAGAATCAACGCACGGACCAGCGCGCGGCCGGTGAACTTGACGTTCAACAGCAACGCCACCATCAGTCCCAGGACCATTTCCAGCCCGACCGACACCACGGTGAAATGCAGGGTGTTGCGCACCGCGTTCCACCATTGCGGATCGACCAGAACGCCGGACCAGATGACGCCGTCGTAGAGCAGATAATTGCTCAGGCCCACGAATGAGCCACTGCCGGTATCCGACAGATCGGCGTCGGTCAGGCTGAACCAGAATGTGCGCAGCAATGGCCAGGCCGCCACCAGCACCAGGCACACCAGCATCGGCGTCAGAAACAGCCAGGCGGCGCGTAGCCTGCGACGTTGTACAGGCGTTTCCCGGGTGACGAGTTCGTCGTCTCCGGGGTAGTCGGTAGAAGAGACAGGCATGTTGATTTCCTTACGTGTGGCTTACCAGTTCCGGCGTTTGATGCGGGTCAGTTCGCGTTCCAGTTCGACCAGTGCCTGATCGACCGGAATATCGCCCGCCAGCACGCTATGCACCCGATCGAAGAAGGCGTTGGAGACGCGTGGGTAGCCGTTGGCCGTGATGGCGGCGGGGCGCATGACCCCATTGCTGAGGATGCTGTGCAACTGGGGGTAGTAAGGCATCGCCGCGAGCAACTCGGGGTCGGCATACAGCGACTCGATGACCGGGTTGTAGGCACCTGCCAGGGCACGCTGTTTTTGCTGTTGGGCGCTGGTCAGGTAGGCAACCAGTTCTGCCGCCAGCTTGGGGTTGCGGCTGTAGCGCGAAACCGCCAGCCCCCAGCCTCCGAGCGTTGAAGCATGGGTGCCGTTCGCGCCGCCGCTGGGGAGGGGCGCTACGCCAACCTTGTCTTTTATCGCGCTGTCCTTGCTTTGCACCAAGGCCCACACGTAAGGCCAGTTGCGCATGAACAGCGCATTTCCCGACTGGAACACGCCACGGCCTTCTTCCTCGGTGTAATTGAGGACGCCGGGCGGGGAGATGTCGCCGACCCAGCTTTTGGCCAGGGTCAGCGCGACTCGTGAGGCCTGGCTGTTGACCACGATGTCTCCGCGCGGGTTGACCAGTCCGCCGTCCGGCTGGCTGCTGATCCATTCCAGGGCGTTGCATGTCAGGCCTTCATAAGCGCGCCCCTGGAACACATAGCCCCACATCGTGGCGTTCCCGGCATCGCGCTCGGCTTTTTGCACTTTTTTGGCGGTAGCGGTCATGTCCTCCCAGGTCTGGGGGACCGGCTGTTGGTACTTGTCGAGCAGATCCTTGCGGTAGTACAGCAGCCCCGAGTCGGTAAACCAGGGCATCGACACCAGCCGGCCGTCGACGGTGGCGTTGTCCACCTGGGCCTGGAAATAGCCTTGTGTTGCATTTGCCGGAAGCAGTTCGCGCAGGTCCGTCAGGTGTTTGGCGAGCATCCCCGGCCACACCATGTCGATTTGAATGATATCGATGTCGGTGGACTGGGCACTGAGGATCTGCTGGTAGAACGACAGGCGCTCGGTCGCAGAGTTAGGCGTGGAAACCACCTGAACGTTGTTGCCGGTCTGTTTTGACCAGCTATCGACTGCTTCCTTGCACAGTTGCAATTCAGCACCGACGGCCCCGCACGAGATCGTCAGATTGGCGGCGTTCGACAGCGCAGGAAACCCTGCAGACAGGGTGAGCAGCGCGGCGGGAAGAAGAGATTTCAGCTGTTTCATAGAGCCCTCTTTATTTTTGTTTTTATAAAAGTTAACGTTAACATCGTCAATGTAGCAGCGTATTTTCGATGTGGCACCCTTTTTTCTTCGATTTGCACAATTTTGTGTTGAGGGAAAAAGGCCCGGCCAACGTCACGAAAACAATAAAAACAAAACAGGAAGTCCACATGCAGAACGCATCAAGATGGCTACTCGCAGGGGTACTCGGCACCTCGACAACCGTCTCTCAGGCCGCGACGCTGGAAGAACGGATGGCCGCTTTTGAAGCCCGTGCCAGCGCTGCGGAAAAACGTGCAGCCGCAGCCGAACAGCAAACCCAGGCGCTCGCCAGGGAACTGCAGCAACTCAAACTCGCCACCCCCGCTGCGCAGCCTGCCGCGCCCACTTCCGCGCCGACGGTGGCAGCCAGTCCACAGCCCGCTCTGGATGATCGCGTAGCAAAACTCGAAGCCCGCCAGCAAAGCATGGAGAAGCCAGGCGGTGTCGGACACCTCACCGACGGGTTCAGCTTCAAGGGCTATGCTCGCTCCGGCCTGTTGATCAACGACGGATTGGGCGGCGGTCGCGGCGGGCCTTATACAACGCCCGCGGGTTCAGTCGGTGGGGCGGTCGGGCGCCTGGGTAACGAAGACGACACCTACATGCGCTTCGATCTGTCGAAAGAGATCTACGCGCAGAACGGCACGCGCTCCAAGTTCACCGTCTCCATCGCCGATGGCGTTGAAAGCTATAACGACTGGACACCCACCGAAAGCAGCCTGAACGTGCGTCAGGTATTTACCGAACTCGACCACATCGCCGCCTTCAAGGGTAATTCAGTGTTCGAGAACTCCACCCTGTGGGCCGGCAAGCGCTTCGACAGGGATAATTTCGATATCCACTGGCTGGACTCGGACGTGGTCTTTCTGGCCGGGACCGGTGGCGGTATCTACGATGTGCAGATGACCAAGGACTGGCGCTCGAACTACTCCCTGATCGGACGTAACTACGGAGATTTCAGTGAGGGCGGCGTCGATGCCGATGTGGAAAGCTACATCCTGACCTCCAACCAATTTTTCGACAATGGTCAGTGGCAGTGGATGTTCAACGCCATTGGCGCAAAGAAAAACGACGTCGGTACGCGCACCAATCAAGCCGGTTTTGCACCCGCAGATTCAGGCCTGCACACCATGTTGGCCAATCACCAGAAAGACTTTTTCGGCCGCGAAGGCTTCTTCAAGACGGCTTTGCTCTATGGGCAGGGCCTGGGTGCACAGGTCAAGGATATTGGCGCCGATGGCGAACTGCTCGACGACGCCCGCGCGGTGCGTCTGGCCATGTATGGCGAGACGCCTATCGCGCCGGGATGGCGCATCGGCCCGAGCCTGCTGGCCGAGCAGAGCAAAGACCGCTATGTCAAAGGCGACGATTACCGCTGGCTCACGCTGAACATGCGCCTGGCCAACGAGATCAACAGCAACTTCGAGATGGCCTACGAGCTGAGTTGGCAAACCATGGACCTCGACCCCAAAGGCTACCTGCAACGCAATGCCGTCGACGGTAACTTCTGGAAGTTTACGGTGGCGCCGACCTTCAAGCCGGACATGGGTGACCTGCTCACACGTCCCGAACTGCGAGTGTTCGCAAGCCTCATGAACTGGTCTTCGGACCTGGACCGCTACAGCACGACCGGCAACTTCGGCAAAAGCGACTTCAATTCCGGTGGTGTTTGGCAGTTCGGTATCCAGATGGAGACCTGGTTCTAGACTCTGTACGAAAAGTGGCTGCGCTCGGTGATGCTTCGTTAAAAACAGGCTCGGATGCGAGTCCAATCGGAATGCTCATTTACAACACGTAGACTCCGCTTCCTCGCCTGTTTTTGCCTCGCCTGACCTTCGCTCGCCGACTTTTCGTACAGAGCCTAGGCATCGTATTCAAAGCCCGGCGCCGTGTGCCGGGCTTTGAATCGGTTTACTGCTACCCGATGAGCATCGGGACAGTCCGTCCTACTGACCAGCTACGCCCTTCATCACCTGCACCCTGAGCACCTTGTTGGCAGCGGTAATGTACGCCCAGCTTGCCTGCTCGCTGGAGCAGAATGTCAGGTTGCTGGTATCGGCCGCCGCGACCAGCAGTTTGCCCAGTGGCTTGCCTGCTGCGGAAAACACCTGAATACCTTCCTTGCTGCTGCTCCACAGGTTGCCAAGCGCGTCGACTTTGATCCCGTCAGGGATGCCGGGCTCAATGTCAGCGAACACTTTGCCGTTGATCAAGCGACCGTCGCGCACCTGATAAACCATGATGCGATGTGCCAGCTTCTTGTTGGTGAAGTCGTGGGCCATTTGTGAGTCGGCCACATAGAGCAACTGTTGATCCGGCGAGAAGGCCAGGCCGTTGGGCGAGTGGACTTCGGGTGTGTCGAGACGGGTGATCTGCCCGGTGTCGGGTACGTAACGATAGATGAACTCACCGCCTTGCTCGGGCTTGCCGCCATAGCCTTCGCTTTTGCTCAGCACCCCGAAGGTCGGATCGGAAAACCAGAGAGCGCCGCTTTTATCTGCCACGACATCGTTCGGGCTGTTCAGCCGTTTGCCCTGGTAGGTGTCGACCAACGTATGCCACTCACCATTGGGCTCCTGTCGCACGATGCCACGCTTGCCATGCGAGGCCGCCACCACACGGCCCTGGCCGTCGAGCGTATGCCCGTTTTGAAAGTCGGCCTTTTCCAGCCAAGTGGACACGCCATCCTTTGCCTGCCAGTTGCTGACCTTGTTGGCCTTGATGTCACTCCAGATCAAACGGCCATCGGCCAGGCACAGCGGGCCCTCTGCCCACTTCGCCTGATCGGTGAGCAGCTCGACGTGGGCCTGAGGGGCAACCAGTTGGCTGAAGGCCGGATCGATAACCACTTGCCGGACAGGGGCGACGGCGTCGGTTGCGCCTGCTGAACCTGCAGCCAGGAGCGCACCGCCCAATAACCATGAGGAGGGGCGCAGAAAGTGTTTTTTACGGGTCGGTTTCATGTGTTCAGGTCCGAAGGCGATCAGTAGGCACAGCTGCCGTTGGTACGTTTGTCAGCCGCACTTGGTTTAAGTTTGATGATCAGTTGAACATTGGGTTGATCACCCACGGTGCGTGTCAGGTGGCCTACACGCTCGTCATCCGGACGCGGCCGGGACCGGGTGTCGGCATTGAACTGCATCTCTCCCGGTCCTTGCACCAGCACACTGCCATCGGTGGTTTCCACTGACCATTGCCCCTGCAGGGTGATCACCCATTGTGGCCCCGGCGCGTGGTGCCAGTTGCCGACGTATCCCACTGGCAGCACCGCGTAGGCGATGCTTTCAATATCGTCAGGGGAGACGCCGACCCATTGCGGCGCGGCTGGCGGGGCATAGCTTTTGAACTCCAGGCCTTCCAGGCGGCAGTGGCCCACATGCGTGGCACCTTTTTCGTCAGCCCACAGCGTGGCATATGAAACAGGCGGTTGCAGTTGACCGTTGCTGTGAGTCATTTGCGTAGACTCTTTCGGCACCGATTGCACGTCGGCATGGGCACTCGCCATGCCCGCGCAGGCGGCGCAGGCCAGAGCCAGGGTGTATAGAGATTTCATCGGGTCACTCCGTTTACAGGGAAATTCCAGGTGCCGGTCGCAAGGCAGCGCGCTACTCAGACCGATTGGCTGTGAGGCAGCCAGCGCTGCTGCAAATCCCGCCGTATGACTTCGATCACCCACATCCACAGCAAGTGCCCGAACGTTTCAGATAACAACTCCGAGGCAGGCAACTCCCACAGCGGCGGTGCCCAATGGAACGCCGGCAGGATGACGCCGTGAAAACCCAGGGTCACCAACAGGCCGAAACCCAGACCCTGCCACAGGGCGGCGCGCGGATACCGGAGTACAAGCAGGCAATAGAACATGGCGAAGAAGATGGAAAAGCCATGGTGGACCAGGGCACTGCCGTAATTCACCACATGCTCTGAATACACATAAGTCAGTTGCTGAGCGTTGATGCCCAGCGAATCAAGCATCTCCACAGGCGGGACCGGGCGGTCCGGCGTGCGAGGCGGGAAGGGGATCTCTGTACCCCATTTGATGAAACTGGAAACATTGCCTCCAACAAAGCCGGCCAGTGCGGCGACACCATACGCTCGCGTGTTCAAATCAGCGCCCCTTCTTCATAGACCAGGCTGTGAGCGATCTCGCCCTAGCCGTTGAACCATGAAGTATGTGCAACGCTCATTTATTTGTAACATACTAATTTGATAGCTCATTGATACTAAAAAAATATCAGATGATTGATTTGAAATTGATGCGTCAGTACGTGGTGGTCGCTGAAACCCTGAATTTTCGCAAGGCCGCGCAACGCTTGAACATGTCACAGCCGCCCCTGAGCGTTGCGATTCGTCGTCTGGAAGAATGTCTGGGCGTGCAGTTGTTGCAGCGCAGTACGCGCTCCACGCAATTGACCGCTGCGGGCGTCGTGTTTCTGGCCGAGGCTCGGCAGACGTTATTGCAGGCCGAACGGGCCTGCGAAATGGCACGTCGCTCAGCGGCAGGCATGCTCGGTACGATTCGCCTGGGCTTTGTCGACAGCGTGGTCGATGGTTTACTGCCGGCGCTACTGCGTCGCTATCAGGCAGCGAACCCGAACGTCGATATTCAACTGCAGGAGGCCACCCCACCCGAGCAGCTTGAAGGCCTGCGCAATGACCGGCTGGACGTCGGCATTCTGGTGTTGCCGGTCATAGACCCCGGCAACATCCAGATCGAGCCGTTGTTCGAGGACCGCATGGTTGCGGTGCTGCCGCAGGATCATCCCTTGGCCGAGCAGACATCCATCGGTCTTGCGGCGTTGGCAGACCAACCGTGGATTCTGTTCGCCCCGCATCATGGCCCGGGCATGCACTCGCATATTCTGCTGGCCTGCGCCAGTGCAGGCTTTACCCCTCGGGTCGTGCAACAGCCTCGCCAGATGCAGACCACGGCTGCGCTGGTGGCTGGTGGAATGGGCGTGGCGCTCATGCCGCAGCGTTATGCCCGACGTCAGCCTGGACGGCTGGCGTGTCGGGAGATAACTGGGCCAGGCACACCTGTTGCCTATGTGCTGGCGCTGGCGTATCGCGAGTTGTCTCCGTGTGCGCAGTCATTGCGCGAAGTGGTCATGGAGCTGGTTCAGTCGCCGGCGTTCAGGCTGTCGTCCGCCGAGTCATGACGCCGTCGCCTCAACTCGGGCCGGAACCCGCAACTCGCCCCTCCCGGCAGGTGCCGGTTCAAATGCACTGAACGCCTTGCAACGGCCTGACTCCAAATCTTGCCCCGGCGCTCAAACCCATGCATCACGTCGATGGGTGTTCGAATCCTCTGCCAATCAAGGAATTCCCATGACCGATCCACGTAACGTCGCCCACGACAAAAAAGTCCAGCAAGAGAAAAAGAACCACGGCGAAGAAATCGCGCCGAATGCCGAGCACGCGCCTCAGCCAGGTATGAAGCCGGCACTCAAGCATGATGATGACGAGCAGGAAGAGCAGGCGTAAACCAGTGATCTGATCGTGACCTTTGGCGGTGCTGGCTGATGTCAGCACCGCCAGGTGGCGCATTCGATGCCATCACTTCAGGCACCCAGCCCGATGTGATCGGTAAAGATGTTCAGGATGTCGCCATGAAACTCTGCGCAGGTAAGTTTTAGCGCTGATTCCTCACTTGAACGGTATGACCGATATCTCGCCGTTCCTTTCAATGATCGCGTACCTGATGTCCTTCATCTCCACGATCCCTTGCGTGGTTCGTGCGGCCTCCATCACATCGGATTCACTGATGCGCGCCTCTCTCATTCGTTTGGTCAGTGGCTTGCCGTCTTCGACGATAACCGTGGGGCCGCCATCCAGAAATTTGGCCAGCCGCTTCGATCGGCGTTTGGCCAGGGAAAAGCCGACGTCTATGGCGATAAGGGTGGAGATGATCAGTATCGCGTTGGTCACCGAAAAATCATCGCCCAGCAGCGCTTGCTGAGTGGCCTCGCCAATGATCAGCAACAAGACGAAATCGAAGGTGGTGAGGTCGGTAAGGGAGCGGCGTCCGGCAACACGAAACAAGACCATCAAGACAAAATAAATCGCTGCTGCTCTGAGCACTGCATCCATAAATCGCTTTCTCTCTACGGGTAGATAAACCTGGGCATCGGCAGCGTTTCGCCACCCAGCATATGCATTTGCCCTCGGTACAGTCCCACCCCGTTACTGCGAACAGTCAGGTACAAAGTGGCTAAACCGTCCTTGTCAGCCTGCATCGGAATGACCAGATCACGGCCTTCGCTGCGAAGGGGCGCGGGCTGGGGGTTGAGGTTCTCGATCGATACGCCTTCGAGCAGTCCACTGCCGACGACCAGATAACGCATTTCGGAGGGGGCGCCTCTGGACGTGACAATCATATCGTCCTGACTGCCGTTGCGGCTGAAACGCTCGTAGCTCACCTGCAGTTTGCCATCTGCCGTTCGAGGCTCGACCTGGCTCAATGGCCCTTTGGAAAACAAACCGGCAAGGGTCAGCACTATCAGTACAATCAGGCCTGCCCAGCCGATGCGCTCAAAGCGCCAGACTCGACGCTGCTGCGCCATATCTTCCTGGACGGGATATGACCGGCTGCGGAACTCATGGTCGTCCGCTTCATCACCGCGTAGTGCCATTAACGTGCTGTCCATTAGGGAAATTTTGTAGGCACCTTATTACGCGTTCAACCCGTCCGCTGTCCAGAACGGTTTACATCCTTGTCATGGCTATGCACGTTCCAGGTGAGTGGCTGCCTTGCGCAGCCGGTTTGAATGTGAGCCAAACGAGTGCCGACGAGGAGGGCTATGAAGGGCTGGTGAGAGTATCTTGCGTCAGTCGTTCATCGGCGCGTGCATGACTGTCCAGTCTTCGATCAATCCGGCATACAGTTCGACGCATTGCTGAAGTTTGTCGACTTCACAATACTCATCGACCTTGTGCGCCATGCCGGGCTCTCCCGGGCCGAGAATAAGGGTGGGCGGATAGCCGATGGCGGGGAGCAGCACGGCAGCATCGGTAAAGTAGGGCACCGCCTTTTCCTCCAGGGGGGCGTCATGCAAGGCCTGACAGCGTGCAAAAACCTGTTGCACCCACGGCTCGTCGGGGCTGGCACAAATACCAGGCAGATCAATCAGGGTGCTCAGTTCCGCGCCGCTGCCCAGATGGGCCGCCAGTCGTCCGCGAATCTCGTCGTGGTCCAGATTCGGTGCAGTGCGCAGGTCCAGGGTGAACGCTGCGTAGTCCGGTACCGAGTTGATGTTCAGGCCGCCGCTGATAGTGCCGACGTTCAGCGTCGGCTTGCGCATGAGCGGATGCGCAGGGCCTACTTCAAAGGTCTGCGCGCGGCCAATGTGTTCGGCGGCCAGATAGATAGCGTTCACGCCTTCTTCCGGCATGGCGCCGTGGGCCGTCAGGCCATGGCTGGCGCAGCGCAGCCATAGCGCGCCTTTGTGTCCGAGTATCGGGTAGTTGGCCGTCGGCTCTCCGATCAGCAGTGCGCCCAGTTCACCGAGCAAATGGGGCGCGTCACTGCACAGGGCCTTGGCGCCGTCACAGCCGGTTTCCTCTCCGCCGGTGAGTATCAGGCGAACGCCGGGCCCGCGTCGAATGGAATCACGGCTGCGCTGGCAGGCCACGATGAAGGCGGCAATGCCCGCTTTCATATCGCTGGATCCTCGCCCGTACAGCCGGCCTTCGACAATCTCACCGGCAAACGGCGAGTGACTCCAGGTGGCATTGCCGAGTGGTACGGTATCCAGGTGGCCGGTGAACCCCAGCGGTTTGCCGGGGCCGTCGCCCTCAAGCCAGGCGACCAGATTGAAACGGCGCTCACCGAAACGCTGCAGCTCGCAGACAAATCCGTGGCGGGTCAGCTGTTCGGCAAGAAAAGCCGCACACGCTTCTTCATCGCCCGGCGGGTTGAGGGTCTGGAACGCCAGCAGGGCTCGGGTCAGGGCTATCGGGTCATCGAGCATCGGAGCCTCCGGTCAGGTACGGCGGGTCAGCCAGTCGAGGCTGTTGATCCAGAAGCGGCGATAGCCTTCCCAGTCGAGAAACACTTCCGGCAGCCAGTGTTCGGAAAGGTCGCTGGTCCACGCCAGCGTGCGTCCGGCACCGACTTCACGCGCGGCGAGCAGCGGGTGCCGAGAGCCTTCGACGGTGGCCAGCAATTGAGCTTCGGGATGTAATTCAACTTCGTTGTAGCCAAGCAGGTACGGCCATTCGCCGCCCAGGCCTTGCAGTATCGGGTGATCGCTGTGGATCTGCGGCAGAAAGCCTTCCGGCACTTCGACACGGTCGTCGTAAGGCAGGCAGCGCACGGGCAAGACTTCCTCGACAGGCGTTCCGCGATAGCGCGCGCCGCCGTTGATGCCTTGGAAACTGAAATAGCCACCGACCATCATCAATGCGCCGCCCTGCAAGACGTATTCGCGAAGGGCTTTGAGGCGGTTGGGCGTGCGCTTGCCACGCAGCCAGGTGTCGGGGTGCAGCAGCAGGGTATTGGCACCGATGTCGGAGAGGATCACCGCCTGATACTGACTGAGTGCCTCGACCGTGGCCGGAAAGTCGGTCTGGGCCTGATCGGCGCACATCTGCGTGATCTGATAGTCGCTGTCTGCCATCTCCGCGAGCAAGCGCCGCGCGCCATTGTGCGCAGTGACGCTGTCGAACTGATCGAAGCCTTTGATGTGGGTTGACGTGCTGACCCATGATTCGCCAGCCAGCAATACGGACTGTTTCATGACGTTGCATTCCTCTGCGATGAAAAAGGAGCCTGGAAGCCGCGCTGGAAGACCCGGCGCGGGTTGTCGATCAAAAGGTTTTCGAGTTGTTCGCCGGTAACGCCATGACGGCGCAGGCGCGGGACAAAGTGTTTCAGCAGGTAGCCATAACCATGACCGCCATAGCGAGTCAGCATGGTTTTCAGAAAGACGTCCTGAGACAACAGCACCTGCGAGCCGAAGCCGTGCTCGATCAGGGCGACGATGGCCCGTGCGTTTTCCTCATCGTTGGGCGACTGCGCGTGCTCGTCGGCGAAGTAGTAACCCATGCCGATCATGTCGTATTCCAGAAACGCGCCGCGTGCCGCCAGCGCATGCTGATACGCCGGATCGCTGTGGCTCGGGTTCATGTGGCACAGCACCGTGTGGCGCAGGTCGGCGCCTTCTGCCTCAACGATGTCCAGTACCCGGTGGCCGAGACGCTCCCAGCCTGGCAAGTGCACTGAAAGCGGCACGCCGGTCGCGGCACTTGCACGGGCTGCGGCGCGCAGTGATTTCTCTTCGTCAGCCGTGAACGCGGCGGAAACACCAATCTCGCCGATCAGGCCGGCAATCACCTCGGGCTTCTCTGCACCGCCGCCCACGTCATGAATGATCTGCTCCGCCAGCTGTTCCACCGAGCGTTCGTGCACGTAATGCGGGTGCGAGGGTTCCAGATAGAAACCGGCACCCATGATGATATTCAGGCCGGTCAGACGGGAAATTCGCTGCAATGCCTGCGGGTCGCGGCCGATGCCCAGATTGGTTGGATCGACCACCGTTTCCCCGCCCAGCGCCCGGTACTTCAGCAGTTCTTCGCACGCGAGGTCGACATCGAACAACTGACAATTGTCGCGGCTGACCAGCGGGTTCATGTGCAGTTCGCCAAGCAGCTCAATGCTCACCGGGCGCTCGGCCAGGTGTCGCTCGCCGCAGCAACTGGGTGCCACCCACTTGCCCGAAGCGTCGAGCAGAATGTGTTCGTGCATCAGGGTGACGCCAAGGCGCTCGACCGGCACCGGCCCCAGCACCGTCATGGCATGGCCGCTGTCGACCCCGAGGGGCAGGGGTGAAGGATGACGAAACAGGCTCATGCTCCAGCCCTCCCGAGTGGACGGCCGGTACGTAGAATGCGTGTGTTCAGCCAGATCGCCAGCAGTACGATCAGGCCCGTGGCGATTTGCGTGTAAAACGGTGAGACGTGGGCCAGAATCAGCCCGTTCTTGATTGCAGCCATGGTAAGCACCCCTAACAGTGTGCCGACAATCGTGCCGAAGCCACCGAACAGGCTGGTGCTGCCGAGGACCACGGCAGCAATCACTTCCAGTTCGAAACCTTCGCCCTGATTCGAGGAACCACTGCCCAGCCTGGCCGTGACGATCATGCCGGCCAGGGCGGCCGCCATGCCGCTGAGCATGTAGACCCGCAGCAGCACACCGCGATGATTCACCCCGGCGCGGCGCACGCTTTCAGCGTTGGCACCGATACCCGTGAGGTAGCGGCCAAAACGCATTTTGCCGAGCACCAGCACCCCGCCCAGCGTGACCAGCAAGGCCAGCCAGGCGGTCAGCGGCACGCCGAGAAACCAGCCGCGACCGAGGGCCAGAAACGCCGCTTCCTCGCGTGGAACGGGGATCGAATAGCCTTGCGTCAGCAGCATCGCCAGGCCACGAATAATGGTCAGGGTGGCCAGGGTGACGATAAAGGCCGGGATGCCCGCGTAGGCGATGAAGTAGCCGTTCAGCGCCCCGATCATCGCGCCGACCGCAAGCCCGCCGAGCAGAACCAACGGCCAGGGCAGGTGCCAGGCATTGAGCGCCATGGCCGCCAGCGCACCGACCAGCGCCAGGGTCGAGCCGACCGACAGGTCGATGCCGCCGGTGGTGACCACCAGCGTCATCGCCACCGCGACAATCAATAACGGCGCGTTTTGCCGGATAACGTTGAGCAGATTGGCACCGCTTAAAAAGTTATCGGTCACCAGTGCGAACAGCACAAAGCACAGGGCGAAAAACAGGCCGATGCTGACCACGCCGGGAAAATCATGCAGCAGGCGCTTGAACAGCGACTGCGGCAGAATGCGTTGGCGCGTGAGATCGAGCGTTTTCATGGCGTCACATCCTTTCAGGCGCTAGCGGAGCGGGCAGTGAATTTATGCCCGACGATGAGTTCGACGACCTCGTTGAGGTCGGTGTCGGCGATCCTTCGCTCGGCCAGATTGGCGCCGTCATACATCACCATGAGGCGGTCGCAGACCAGAAACAGGTCCTGCAACCTGTGGGTGATCAGAATCACGCTGACGCCCTGGCGGCTGATGGTGCGAATCAACTCCAGCACCGCTTCGACTTCGGCTACCGCGAGGGCCGCGGTGGGCTCGTCCATGATCAGAACCTTGGGCCCGAAGGCTGCCGCGCGGGCAATCGCAACGGCCTGGCGCTGGCCGCCGGAAAGGTGTCGTACCTGCGCGCGGGTATCCGGAATGGTGATGCCCAATGCTTCGAGAATCTGCCGTGCTTCGCGGTGCATGCGCGTCTCATCGAGCAACGGCACGCCGAGCACGCGGCGCATCGGTTCGCGGCCCATGAAGAGGTTTCCGGCCACATCGACGGTGTCACACAGTGACAGGTCCTGGTACACCATCTGGATATGGCAGCGCTGCGCATCTGCCGGGCCGTTGAAACTGACTTCCTCGCCATCGATGGCGATTCGTCCGCTGGTCGGTATCACGGCACCTGACAGAATCTTGGTCAGCGTGGATTTGCCCGCGCCGTTGTCGCCCACCAGCCCCAGCACTTCACCGGGCTGCAACAGCAGATCGACACCGCGTAACGAGGCTATCGATCCGTAGTGTTTGGTGATGGCACTCATCTGTACCCGAGGCACTTCGCCAGGCGTCTGCATGCTGAGCCCCTTATTTGAATTCGGCGCGATAGGCTGCCAGGTTGGCTTTGGTCACCAGCGTGACGGGAATGCTCTGTTCGCGAGCCACGGTCTTTCCGGACAACAGCGCCAGCGCCGACTCCACCGCCGTCTTGCCCATGGCCTGGGTATTCTGTTGCACCACCACCGCGACAGAGCCGTCATCCAGACCCTGCACTGCCTGAGAGGACAGGTCCCACCCGAAAATCCTGACCCGCTCGCCGGCACCTTGCGACACGCTCGCGGCAACCGAGCCAATCAGGGCGGGTTCGCCAGTGGCATAAATGATCTGCAGATCAGGGTTGGCGGTCAGCAGGTTTTCCGCCGCAGCCTGGGCGGTGTCCTGCACATTGTTACCGTCGACGGTATTGACGATCTTCGCCTGGCTGGCGGTCTTCGCCAGACCCTCGCGGAAGCCGTCCAGACGCAGATTCTGCACATAAGAGCCGAGGGCTCCGACAACGCCGATGCTGGCTTTGCCCGCCAGTTCGCGGTTGATGTATTCGCCGGTGTACTGGCCGATCTGTCGGGCTGCCTCACGGTTATCCACGCCGACCTGCACGGCATTGTCGCCATTAATTACGGCATCGATTGCCACCACGGGTATTCCCGCCTGCGCGGCTGCGGTGACTGCCGGCTTGATACCGTTGACGTCGATGGCGCAGACCAGAATGGCGTCGACCTTGTCCTGAATATAGGCCTCGATGGCGTCGTTCTGGGCTGACGGATTGTCGTTGGCGTTGAACACCACCAGCTCTGCTCCGGCAGCGTTCGCCGCCGCCTGTGCGCCTTGGGTAATCTGGGTGAAATACAGCGCCTGTTGGTTGACCTGTACCAGAGCCAGACGTTTGCCGGTCTGGGCCTGAATGATGGGTGACAACGCCAAGGCCAAAACAACGCCAAGGGTCAGGGTGAAACGCTTGCTCAAACGCAGCATTGCCATCCTCCTAGCCTGATCGCCGATGTGGCAAATCAGATCGGTAAACCGGTTTACCAGTCGTCTCAAAAAAAAGACAAATGAGCTTTGTCTTCAGGTTTGAGAACTAGAGAAAGCAGATTGTGTGCCATTTTTTTCACGGTGCCTGCCAGTGACCGTACAGCCTTGATGCGCCACAGTTTTCCGCAATCATCGGCTTTTCAGGAGACAAACGGCAGTGCACCGATTTAATGCCGGGTGTTACCTGTTGCCCCGCAATCAGTCACTGCGCGTTGCTACCGTGCCCCGGCAGACCAGCTCTACGGGTACGCGCATGACGTCCTGTGCACAGTCACCGCCCGTCATTCGCTGCAGCAGCTGCGCCACCCCGAGACGGCCAAGCTCTCTGGAGGATTGACGGATGGTACACAGCGGCGGGGTCAGCAGGCTGGCGTACACGGCGTCGTCGAACCCCACCAGCGACATGGCGCCGGGCACGCTGATAGTGCGCTCACGCAGGACATCGAGCACGCCCAGGGCGATGAAGTCACTGGCGGCGAAAATCGCCTCCGGAGGGTCGGGCAGGGTGAGTAGCTGTGCGGTCGCGATACGCCCGAACTCACGGCTGTAATCCCCAAAGCACAGGTATTCCGGCACCTCTGCGATGCCCGCCAGCGCGAGCGCTTCCCGGTAGCCGGCATAGCGCTCGCGAGCACTCATCAAGGCCGACGGCCCGGACACATGAGCGATGCGTCGATGGCCATGGCGGATCAGATAGTCAGTCGCCAGGCGACCGCCCTGATGGTTGTCAGCGAAGACTTTGGGCTGCGAGGTGCCGGGAACGTCTTCGTCGAGCAGAATGATATTGCGGTAGCTCATCAGCTGACTGGCCAGCGTGCCGTCGTCCGGACGGTTGCTGACCAGTAGCAAGCCATCGACGTTACGTGAATCCAGCCAGCGCACAAACGTACTTTCGCGCTCAAGCAGGTTGCGGGTGACACACAGCACCAGGTTATAACCGTGTGCGGACGCCTCTTCCTCGGCCGCGTCTGCCAGCTCGGCAAAAAACGGGTTGGCGATGTCCGGCAGCACCAGGCCGATGGTCTCACTGCCGCCTTTGCTCAGGCGCCGGGCCAGACTGTTGCCCCGGTAGTCCAGCGCCTTGATCGCCGTATCGATACGCTTCGCGGTCTCCGGCGGCAGGCTGATGCTTCGGTTCAGATAGCGCGACACCGCAGCCTTGGAAAGACCTGCATGGTTGGCAACATCCTTGAGCGTTACGGGTCTGGTCATGGCGGTCGGCTTTGTGGCCTGAAAAACGAAGTATTGAAGTGAGGTGCCGGTATCTTCTCATGCGTGCCCGAACAGCCCGACGATTTTCTCTGCGGGTGACGTCGAAAAAATCCAGGCCGGGCATTGGTCGGCCAGCTATCGTTGACCTTCTGCACGTTTGCGACACGCTCTGCTTGAGCGAATGTGTGCCGTCTTGAGCTGTTGGTACGTAACTAAATATGGTGCATTATTTATATGTTGTCGTATGACTTATGTCTGATCACTTCATCACACACCACGATCATGCAAGTAGTCCAGATATTCCTTGCATTGGCTCTAAGACATTCGCCACGAATGTCGATCACTTACAGTGATAATTGTCCATTAAAGAAGCCTCTCTTGTTTGCTTAATGGAACCGCACAGCACACTGCGACACTCATTTACTCCATTTTCCAGTAAATGCAGGCGATGGGTGTTTGCGATGAATGCCATTCAGCCAATTATAAGCTCGGCTTATTTTCAATACTCTCTCGGTGATAGCAATTGGCTGCTTTCTTGGGGCTCTTCATTATCAACAGGCGTTATCCATGATTGGATCAATCCGAAAAGTGGCTATTTGCCTTGCGAGTATCGGCTGATCGCGTTCGAGTCTGATAAAGGTCCTGATGCCTGTAATTCCAGGGACGAATGTTCATCGCGAGCCCCAAGACGAACGTTCAGGAGTGCTTAATGATAAATCCCGTAAAACACAATTTTAGTCACCTTGGGTTTTCAAACGCTCAAAGTACCTCGGCACTGGGGCCTGCCAGTAATAAAGTGCCCAACTTTGTTTCGCGAGGGCGAGGCAAGGGAGTTCCAGTGGAGCAATTCAATACTGCCGAAGAGTGTCGTTTGGCGGGTCGGCAGGACAGCGTACTGGATTCGATAGACGGCAAAGAGTTCATGCGACTGCTGCAGAAGTACACGGCCTCTGAAACAACCGAAGAAGAATTTGCGGACCTGAGAGCCTCCATACCGCGCTACTCCATTGAGTTGGCCAAGTCGGATCAGCCTAAAGTGCTTTATCGGGGGATATCTCTGGATGATGAGGCGGCGTCGCTGTTACTGAATACCTCCAAGGGTTACCGCAGTCGCGAAATAGCCCATGGTCTTATTCACGGCCTGCGCGTGGTTAAAGGCGTTTACACCGCGACCGGGGTGGCCAGTGCCTCGACAGTGTCAAACGTTTCGCAAGGCTTTGCGCTGGTGAACGCGAAGAGGAAAAAAGAAACACCGGTTCTTTTTGTACTGAAAGCGATTCCTGCCGTTCCCGCGCTCAACCACAGTGGTGCAAAGGGTGTGACACTCAGTGAGAGCCGGTTGCCGTTATCGGCGGCCAGCAAGAGTGAACACGAAGTCATTCTGGATATCACCAACCGGTACGAAATTACGCAGGCTCGCCGGAGCGGTGAGTTTATTGTCGTCGACATGACGGTTTTAGGGCGGTCCAAGAGGGGAGGTGAATTCGCCCTCGTCGAGACTGACAAATGGAAACAACTTTCTGGCGCCAAGGGCTCTAATCCAGGTGGATTGTTTCAAGCGCCCAATGGCGTTAAGTGGTATGTGAAAACCAACCCGTCTGCCAATAGACTTCGAAACGAGGTGCTTGCCTCCAGACTGTACCGTGCCGCAGGAATCGATGTTCCTGACATAGAACTGGCGTCCCGCAAAGGCAAGCCCGCACTGATTTCAAAACTGATAGTAGGGAACCCCAAAGACCTCGATACGCTGGCAAAAAATAGTCAGTTGAAGTGCGGCTTTGCTGTGGATGCCTGGCTGGCGAACTGGGATGTCATCGGTCTGACGGGGGACAATGTCATCTTCAATCACCGTAACAAACCCGTGCGCATCGACCTTGGCGGTGCGCTGGTCTTCCGCGCCCAAGGGGAGCACAAGGGTAATCAGTTCGGTACCACGCCCATGGAGCTGGTCACGATGCTGTCTCGTGAAGACAATTCGTCCAGTCGTGCCTTCCGGAAAATCGAGCGTAATGACATCCGCGAGGGTATTGCAGCGATAGAAAAAATACCGGATGCGCGTATTGCCGCACTTTGCGCAGAACACGGCCCTGGCAATCACAGCGAACGCATTGAGCTCGGCAAGAGACTGATCAGTCGGAAGAAGTGGCTTGTCGATATGAAGCAGACGCTTCCTTATATTCATCGCCGAAAGAACGAGCGCGGCGATGTTGTCACTGTTAAAAAACCCACGTCACCCAGTGCGGCGGATACGTGGCGTGATCGATACGCAACCGCCGTTTTTGTACCTCACAGCGCTGTCCGTGGCAGCATGAACAACCTGCCGTTCAGATCATTTACACCCCCAGACACGATGGATGGCTGGCGCCGATTTACAACCCGGGCGGTCAACTTCACAGAGCCGGAATTCAAGCGTTCTCAGCACCTTGCTCCCGCCAGTGGAGCGATCATTTTTGAGCCCGACGGCAGGGTATGGATCACCGAGCCGACCAATCACCCGTTCGGCGCAACGCACGCTTTTCCCAAGGGAAAGCAGGAAGCCGGTCTGAACTTGAGGACCAATGCACTCAAGGAAGTCTACGAAGAGACGGGGCTTCTGGTGGAATTCCACGGCTTTATCGGTGACTACGACCGAACGACATCCCGTACTCGTTATTACCTTGCCAAACGCATAGATGGCATACCGTCCGATATGGGTTTTGAATCTCAAAGCGTCAAGCTGGCAAACATTACCGAGGCCAAAAGACTGCTACCCAACGCCGTGGATATTGCCATCTTGCGAGACGCAGAACGGGCTTATCTAAAGGGCCCTTTCAAATGAATTTCATCTGCTTGAACGCGTAAAGACGATAAAGAGGATTTCTGAAACCCTGTACAAAAAACCGTTCACCCAAACGCGTTACCTCCACAAAAAAGGAGTAATGAAATGAGTATGAATACCTCTGTAAACAACAACAGCCCGGGGTGGTCGCCTGTCTCGTCGGGCAACCTGGCTCCGAGTCCGGACTATTCAGGTAAGTCGTCGAGCAATGCCGTGCACTTTCTTCCTCCGGAAAGTACCCAGCGCTCGCCGAACACGGTGAGTTGGGGGAATGGCGCGCCGACAACCGCCACCGCCGGGAATGGACAAGCACGAGGGGGCGATCAAAGTGACTTGATCGAGGCGTTGACGACGCTGATTCAGGCGCTGCTGAAACGCTTGCTCGGTGATTCTTCCGCAAGTAACTCTTCTGCAAATAACCCTTCCGAGAACCCGTCCCCTGCTTCGTCCGGGCCAGGTCGGGCTTCTGCTTCTCCCGGCGGTGCTGCCAGTTCGACGCCAGACTCAGGACTGTCTGAGCAGTCAAATCAAGCCCAACCGTTCAATAACACTGGCTTGGGTTCTCATGGCGGCGCGAATACGGTTCCTGACCGGATTGCGTCTCCTGAGGCAGCGCAAAAAATGGTCGAAGACGTGAAAAATGCCGGAGGGGGAACACTTCGCATCCAGATGACCCATGACCAGATCAATGACCCGGCGCAAATGGCCAAACTCAAGGCGATGGTCGATGCCGGCGACAAACAAGGGGTCAAGATTCAGTTTACGTTTCGTGACAACGCCAATGGCGGCGGTGGCAATGTCTTGTCCGGCGACAAGCTCCAACAAGCCGCCGACGATGTCAAAAACGTGGTTTCTGCCCTTGGAAACCATCCGAGTTTTGTACTCGATACGTTCAATGAGGGCGGCAAGAGTGCCACTCAGGGTTGGGCCGATATGCAGAGCACGTTGATCAAGTCAGCCCGCGACGCTGGTTACAAAGGCGACATCGTGGTGGAGGACAGCAATTGGGGTGGTGGTCTGACGGCCGGCGGGGAAAGCGGGCTGGTCAAATACGCTGATCAGCTGAAAGCCGCCAACGGCAGCAACAACCCTGGCCTGATCGGCAGCATCCATGAGTACGCCAGCGGTGCTGATGCCTCTTCGCGTTTGTCATCGGAGATCAAGGCGCTTACGAGCGCGGGCTTCAAGCCGCAAATCGGTGAAGTCGGTAACGCCAACTGGACCGGGGGCGGTAACTTCGAACAGCGCGACGGCGCCAACCAGGCCGTGAAAGACAACATGGGCGCCCTGAAAGCGGCCGGGGCCGATGTGCTGCCATGGATGGACCAGTTCGAGAACGGCAAGATCAAACACGATGTCGGGTTCTCGAAAGGCGATCAGTTTTCCTGATCCTGCTTCATGGAACCTGTTTTACCTGTCGACCGCTCAGCGGGCAGCTATCTGCGAGGTCGTCAACGAGCAGTGCAGAGCGGCGAGTTGAAGAGGTTGCGCAGATGCTGCGCTATCTGCGCAACCCCCTTTTTCATGACCGATAAGTAGCAGGTATAAAAGCTATGCCTATCAACAGACCCGCCTTCAATTTAAAACTCAATACGGCAATTGCCCAGCGGACTTGAAGAAGGATGCAGGTGCGCAATTGCGCCGTTTGAATCAGAGCGAAGTGCGTGCCAATACACCGACACGTTTCGCCGTTCACCATCGTGCCCCCACTTATGACGTCGCACAAAGCGCGTTGGGTGAAAATCACGGTGGCTGGACTGCCGCCAATCATTTCAAGATGACGGGGTCTGAGGTCTTCATCCATATGGATCGCCTGGAGCCGAACTGCAAGGGGGAGTTTGCCGGAGACAAGATCCACCTCAGCGTTGCACCTGAGGATGTACCGCATGCATTCAATACTGCAGGCGAGCGACAGTCCGGTTGACTCGTGGAAAGTGACTGACATGAAATGCCTGCAAGCAGAGATGCCGGCGGCAAAGCAGCGCGTGGCGCTGGGCGCTCAGTTCACGATCTACGCCAAGCCCGACCGTGCAGACAACACCTACAGCCCAGAGTACATGGGCAAAATGAGGGGGATGATCAGCAGTATCGAACAGGAGTTGAGCGCCGCCGGTGTAAGGCAGAGCAGCCATCGCCCGGACTCCGATGTCTCCCCGGGGCACTGGAGCTATGCGTCTTATCGCAATGAGCATAAAAGCAACAGATCAGGGACTTCCAATCAGCACAGGAACCTGGAGGCCGAGCTTTTTTTCCAGTTGGTCTCATTCTCTGATGGGGCTTCAGGGTCATCGAGGTCCAGCGCTGACCATCAGGCCTTGCTGCCGCCGCCGTGGGCCCGGTAAGGCTGTTTTTCTGAGCATTGCCGTGCGACCGGGGTTTGTGTCGTGAAACGTGGGTGTCGAAAGAAACGCTGGCTGCACGGCGACAGCTTCGGGTTCACCGGTGCAGGATCGCCTGATGAATCTCCTGCAGCGGAATGATCCGCTGCGCCGCGTTCAGTTTGATCGCTTCCTTGGGCATGCCGAACACCACGCAGCTGGCCTCGTCCTGAGCCACTGTCGCGCTGCCGGCGTCGAGCATTTCCTTGAGCCCGCGTGCGCCGTCGTCGCCCATGCCGGTCATGATGATGCCGGTGGCGTTCTTGCCGGCGAATTTGGCCACCGAACGGAACAGCACGTCCACCGAAGGACGATGGCGGTTGACCAGCGGGCCGTCGATGACCTGGACGTGATAATAGGCGCCGCTGCGCGTGACCATCATGTGTTTACCGCCGGGGGCGATCAGCGCGAGGCCGGGCAGGATGCGGTCGTTGTTTCTGGCCTCGCGCACCTCGATCTGACTCAGGCTGTTCAGGCGTTCGGCGAACGATGCGGTGAATTTCTCCGGCATGTGCTGGACGATGACCATGCCGGGACAGACGCGGGGCAGGGCAGTCAGCACCGCTTCGAGTGCCTGGGTGCCTCCTGTCGAGGTGCCGATGGCGACGATACGTTCAGTGGTCTGCGCCATGGCATGGCCGCTGGCAGCTGGCAAAATGGCATCGGCGGTCAGTTTGCTGGCTGGGGTCAGCACCGGGGCGGCGGTGCGCTTGCCGAGGTTTCTGACGTTGGAGTTGGCTGCTGCGCGTACTGCTGCAACCAGCTCGGCGGCCGAATCGATGAGGAAGTTCTTCAGCCCGGTGGTGGGCTTGGTGATGATTTCCACCGCCCCGGCAGACAGCGCCTGCAATGAGGTTTCGGCGCCTTTCTGGGTCAGCGACGAGCAGATCACCACCGGCGTCGGCCGCTCGCTCATGATCTTCTTGAGAAAGGTGATGCCGTCCATGCGCGGCATCTCCACGTCCAGCACAATGACGTCCGGCCATTCCTGAGCGAGCTTGCTCATGGCAAATATCGGGTCTGACGCCGCGCCCATCACATGAATATCGGGGGTGTCGTTGAGAATGGCCACCAGTACCTGACGAACTACAGCCGAATCATCGACCAGCAGTACGCTGATTTTTTTGTTTGGCATCTTTTTCCATTGCTTCCATTGGTTGGTGCCTGACCCATACGTTTCCGTCCCACAGGTCGAAGATGATGCTGCGATGGCCGGTGCTGCCCAGGTCCTGAGCCATCAGTTTCAGGCGGTTCTGTTCGGCCAGTGCAAGCGCCGCGTGAACGTTGCTGTCAGCGACGTTACGCATGTGCGGGTCATGGCGATGAGCAGGAAACATTTCGCCGCCGCCAAACAGCTTGACCTGATATTCCTCCGGCAGCGTGCCATTGGCCAGTGCATGACGAATGAGTATTTCCATCGCTTCGTCAGCGTACCTGCCGTCCAGTGGCTGATGCCGGCGTATGCGCCCGGGTAGCATGAAGTGGCACATGCCGCCAATACGCCGCCACGGGTGCCAGAAGGTAATCGCCACGCATGAACCCAGCAACGTGCGCAGGCGAGTCGGCCGGGTCTGAAAGACCACTTCGCCAGGCCCCAGCACTATTTCGGCTACACCGACAGGCGTGTTCATGGTTTGCGGTAAATCGAAGGGGAGACCATTTTCAACATGTCATTCACACCGTTCAGGCTTTCCGAGTGGCTGATGATGAAATAGCCTCCTGGCTTGAGACGCGGGATCAACCGCGCGACCACTTTGCTTTTGGTTTCCTGATCGAAATAAATCATCACGTTGCGCAGGAAGATTACGTCGAACTCGCCCAGATCCGGCAGGGTGTCATTGAGATTGACCTGCACGAAACTGACCCGGCTGCGCAACGACTTGTCGATCAGGAAGGTCCCTTCCTGGCGACCTGTGCCTTTCAGACAATATTTGAACAGCAAAGGTTGCGGCAACGTCTCGGTACGTTCCATAGGGTAGTGACCGCTGCGCGCCTTGCTCAGCACGCGGGTGCTGATGTCCGAGCCGACCACTTCCCAAGGGGCAGTACCCAGTTGCTCGGCCAGGGTCATTGCCAGGCTATAGGGCTCTTCGCCAGACGAACTGGCGGCGCTCCAGATGCGGAATACCTTGCCGGGTGTGACCTTGGTCAGCACCTGCTGACGCAGAAAATCGAAGTGCTTGGGTTCGCGGAAGAAATACGTTTCATTGGTGGTCAGCAGGTCCAGCGCCACTTGCAGCTCGCCGTTGCGCTGATCGTTCATGATTAGCTTGAAATACTCGCCATAGCTGTCCAGCTCGTAATGCTTGAGACGCTTGAACAGGCGGCCGGCAACCAGCGCTTTCTTGGCCAGCGTCAGTTTGATGCCCGCAGCGTTGTACAGCCAGTTCTGGAACTGGCCGAATTCGCGATCGGTGAGCGACGCTGTATCAGGCATGTGCAGACCTCACGTCGCGTCGACGTCGGGCGGCAGCGACTGGCCTGCTTCGGCAAGGCTGGACATTTCATCGATGGACAACACGCGGTCGACCTCGAGAACGATCACGAACTTGCCGTCGACCTTGGCCATGCCGCTGATGAAGTCGGCGCGAATTCGCGCACCGAAGTTCGGCGGCGGCTCGATCTGCGACGCCGGAATCTCCAGCACCGCCGAGACATTGTCGACCAGCAGGCCGATGTCCTGCGGCTGGCCGTCCTCACTGTTGGCCTCGATGATGATCACGCACGAGCGCCGGGTGATGGCCGAGTTCTGTCGCCCGAAGCGCGCCGACAGATCAACCACAGGCACCACAGCGCCGCGCAGATTGATCACCCCGCGCACGAAGGCGGGCATCATCGGCACCACCGTCAGGCTGCCGTACTCGATGATTTCCTTGATGCCCAGAATGCCGATGGCGAACATCTCGCCACCGAGCATGAAAGTCAGGTACTGCGCCTCTTCTTCGACCGTCGCTGCGGTCTGCCGAGTCGTGACCAATGAGCCCATGTCGTTCTCCCCTGGAGTCTCTATCGAAGCCGGCAATCAGAAACGGGTAAATTCCGATTCGTCCGGGGCGCCCGCCATGCTTTGCGCAAATGCCTTGCGCGGAGCCTGTTGCGGTGGCCGCGGAGGCTGACGGTTCGGGCTGTTGCGGCTGTCGAAAGTAGCGCTCTGTGCGACGGCCCTTGGCGATGCGTCGAGGGTGAAGAAACTCATGGCCTGTTGCAGTTGTTCGGCCTGGCTGCTCATTTCTTCAGCCGTAGCTGCCAGTTCTTCGCTGCTCGATGCGTTTTGCTGGGTGACCTGGTTGAGCTGGGTCATGGCGGTGTTGATCTGCGCTACACCGGCTGCCTGCTCTTCCGACGCTGCACTGATTTCCTGCACAAGGTCGGAGGTTTTGTTGATCGAGGGCACCATTTCGTCCAGCAGCTTGCCGGCCTTCTCGGCCATGTCCACGCTGCTCGACGACAGCTCACCGATTTCCTGCGCGGCCACCTGGCTGCGCTCGGCCAGCTTGCGCACCTCGGCGGCCACTACCGCGAACCCCTTGCCATGTTCGCCGGCGCGCGCGGCTTCGATGGCGGCGTTGAGAGCGAGCAGGTTGGTCTGGTAAGCGATATCGTCGATGATGCTGATGCGCTGGGCGATTTTCTTCATCGCCACGACGGTCTGCTGCACCGATTCGCCGCCATCGGTGGCTTCCTTGGCGGCCTTGCTGGCCATGCCATCGGTGACTTTGGCGTTCTCGGTGTTCTGGTTGATGCTGGCGCTCATCTGCTCGACCGATGCGCTGGTCTCTTCGACGCTGGCGGCCTGCTCGCTGGTGGCCTGGCTCATCGACTGTGCAGTGGCGCTGACTTCTTCCGAAGCGCTGGCCAGGTTGTCGGCGGCATTACGCACTTCGCCGATGATGTGCGACAGCTTGCCGACCATGTTGCGCATGGCGTTGAGCACCATGCCGGTCTCGTCCCTGGAACCGTGGCCGATGTGGGCGTTGAGATTGCCCTCTGCCAGTTGCTCGGCGGCCGTTGCGGCCTCTTTCAGCGGGCGGGAGATTATCCGGGCGATGAACAGCGCCAGACCCAGGCCGATCAGCAAGGCTGCAATCAGTACCACGATGATCGAGATGCGGGAGGTTTCGTACAGGCTGGTGCCTTTGTTGCCAGCGATAGTCGCGCCAGCTTCATTCAGCTCGACCATTTTTTGCAGCTGAGTGGTCACTTCATCGAAATGCGTCTTGGATTCGCCCTTGAGCAATGCCCGCGCCTGAGCCTCCAGGTTTTGGCGTGACTGATCGAACAGGTCGTTGCTGACCTTCAGGTAGGCGGCCCATGACGCGCTCACGCTATTGAACAACTGACGATCGTCATCACTGGAAATCAACTTGTCGTAAATGGCCAGGCGGGTTTCGAACTGTTTGCGAGAGTCCGCTGCTTCCAGCTCCATCTGCGCCTTTTCCTGGGCGGTGTCGGCTGCAATATGGCGGTTTTCCTTCAGGCGGTAATTGGCGGCGAAGAAGCGCATGCCCGCGGCCGCCCGCATGGACGGCATCCAGTTTTCCTTGATGTCCTGAGCGGCCTGGTTGACCTGGCCGAGCTGGATGATGGCAAAGACTCCCATGGCCGCGGTCAACGCCAGAACCACCAGAAACGAGGTAATCAGCTTGGTGGAAATCTTCAGATCGTAGAACCATTTCATTGAAGTAACTCCTTGGGAATTGCGAATCCGTCAGCGAGAAGTGGGCAGCAGGAATTGAGGCGCCTGGGTCGAGCGGGCCTCCATGTGTACGATCTGGTTGAGCAGGGCGGGAATGTCGAGAATCAACGCCACCGCGCCACTGCCCAGGATCGTCGAGCCGCTGATGCCGCGCAGTGCGCCGAACAGCTTGCCCAGAGGTTTGATAACGGTTTGGAACTCGCCCAGCAGGTCATCGACCACCAGCCCGGCCTTGTGCTCGGCGTAACGCACCACCACCACGTTCTGACGCCTGGCGGCCGGGCCTTCGTGATTGAAGTGGTCGCGCAGGTAGACCAGCGGCAGCACTTCGCCACGCAGGTCCAGGTAGCCGCTGTCGCGGGTCAACTGCCGGTTGTGTTCGTCCAGCTCGATGCATTCCTGCACCATGTCCAGCGGGATCACGTAAGTCGACTGATCGATACCGACCAGAAAGCCGTTGATGATCGCCAGCGTCAGCGGCAGGCGGATGCGCACGATGGTGCCCTGACCGGGCTGACTGTCCAGATCCACCGTGCCGCGCAGCAAGGTGATGTTGCGCTTGACCACGTCCATGCCGACACCACGCCCCGAAAGGTTGGTGACGGCCTCGGCAGTGGAAAAGCCGGGCTCGAAAATCAGGTTGTAGATTTCCTGATCGGTGAGGCTTGCGCCGGCCGCCACCAGTCCGCGTTGCTGGGCCTTGTCGAGGATGCGCTCGCGGTTGAGTCCGGCCCCGTCGTCGGCGATTTCAATGACGATGCTGCCCGAGTCGTGGTACGCGTTGAGGCTCAAATGACCTTTGGCCGGCTTGCCTGCCGCGCGACGTGCTTCGGCGCTCTCGATGCCGTGGTCCATGGAGTTACGCAGCAGGTGCATGAGCGGGTCGCCGATCTTTTCGACGACGGTCTTGTCCAGTTCGGTCTCCGCACCATTGATGATCAGGTCGATGTCCTTGCCCAGTTCCTGGCTGACATCGCGCACCACGCGGCGGAAGCGATTGAAGGTGTCGCCGATGGGGATCATGCGCAGGTGCAGCGCGCCATCCAGAATCTGCTCGACCAGCCCCGACACCGTCGAGCTGGCTTCCTGAAGCGGGTCGTTGTCGCACGACTTGGCCAGCAGGCTGGCGCCGGCGCTGGCAATGACCAGCTCGCCGACCAGATTGATCAGCTCGTCGAGCTTGTCGGCGTTGACGCGCACATAGCGGCCATCCTTGTTTTTCTGCTCGCTGGCCGAGACGGGGCGCTCCACAGCCGTTGCCGTTGCCGTTGCCGGCGTACGTGGCACTGCGCGCTGATCGCCCAGCAGTTCGCCGCTGGCCACCACATGGCTGTGCTCGGGCTGCGAGACCAGTTCGGTACCGGTAGGCCCGACGTGGTCTGGCGTCTCGTTCACCGGGGTGATTTCCACGGCGCAGTCTTCACGCACGAAATCGAAGACTTCGTTGATCGCGGCGTGACCGGCGGCCGAGCGGAAATCTATTTCGAAACCCAGGTGGCAGGATTCCGGGTCCCACGCCTCAACTGTTGGAATACTGTCAGTCAGCGTCGTGACCTGGACCATCTGCCCCAGGGTATTGAGGTAGCGCAGGAACGACAGCGGGTCCATGCCGTTGCGAAACACATCCACGCCAAAACGTAGCGAGATATGCCAGAGCACGTCGGCTGACTGTTCATCATCGCTGACGACCTGCGCACTTGCGATGTCAGCGGCGCTGGCGCTGGCCGGTGCCTGGAAGACCTGCAACGCCTGACGCAGCGCTGCCTCGCGCTCCAGTGCAGGTTGCTGCAGTTGCTCGCCACGGCTGGCGACCACGTCGATCAACTCAAGCATGTGATCGCCGGATTTGAGCAGCACGGCGATCAGCTCGGCGTTCACCGAAACACTGCCTTCACGCAGGCGATCCAGTACGTCCTCGACGATGTGAGTAAAACTGACGATAGGCGTCAGCCCGAACAGTCCGGCCGAGCCTTTGATGGTGTGCGCTGCGCGGAAGACCGCGCCGATCGCGTCCAGGTCGCCGGGCTCGCTTTCGAGTTGCAGGAGGGATTCCTCCATGGCCTGCAAAAGCTCTCGCGCTTCAACGATGAACGTCTGCTGTGCCTGATCGAGATTAATACTCACGATGACTTCCTTGATCGATCACTGGGCAGTACTGCAAATGGACGCGCTACAGCACGACACCCGGATTACATAACTCGAAGGTTTCACTGACTGCCTTGCTTTGCCCGGTCAGGTGCAGCGAAGTCCCGGTCTTGCCGGCTTCACGCTGGATCACTGCCAGCAGTTGCAGGCCGGCGCCGTCCATCTCGGTGACCTGTGAAAGGTCAACTTCCAGGCGTGCCGCAGCGCCGATCTGTGGCAATAGCCTGGCGGCCAGTTCGGTCACGGTGTAGATCGTCAACTCGCCGTCGATCTGCACGCGTGCAGTGTCGTTGGCGCTCTCGTCTGGCGTGGGCATGCTGGCCTCCAGGGACCTGGGTCTCAGGGCAGGATGAGCTTGGAAACCGCTGCGAGCATTTGTGCCGGCTGAAACGGTTTGACGACCCACGCCTTGGCGCCTGCGGCCTGACCTTCGGCCTTTTTCGATTCCTGGGATTCTGTGGTCAGCATGATGATGGGCGTGAACTTGTAGCTGGCCAGCTTCTTCACTTCCTTGACGAAAGTAATGCCGTCCATGTTCGGCATGTTAACGTCGCTGATGATCAGGTGCACTTTCTGCCCGGTGAGCTTGCCCAGTGCATCCTTCCCGTCACAGGCTTCGATAACGTCGTATCCGGCACTCTTCAGCGCGATACCGACGACTTGCCGGACGCTGCTTGAATCGTCGACCACCAATACACTCTTAGCCATGATTTACTCCTAGAAAAACGTGATTTCCTGCGAATCCTGCTGTGCTGCCGATTCACCTCGGTGAGTGCGACGTTGCTCGTCGGTCGCGTAGGTGGACTCCATGCGCGCCAGCCATTGCCGGGCGTCGATGGCGACCGCCTCATCAGGGGATTGGCTAGCCTGCAGAAGGTGCGCGTGCAGCGAGTCGATGTTGTCGCGTACGTGGGCGAGAATCTGGCTGACCCGGTCCTGAAACTGCAGGTTCACCAGGACCTCGGTCATTTCGTCGCGAATCCCGTAGCTCTCCTGCTTGAGCAGGTCGGCGGACTCGGCCAGACGACCGGTGATGCTCTGGAAGCGCTCCAGTACGTTCTGAATGCTTTGTTCGGAAGCGGCCACCGAATGGCTGTCCTGATCGGCACCGCTCGATGCGGCCTGCACCAGCTGGGTGATGGCGTTGTTGATGATGTCGACCTTGGCGGACATCTGCTGACCGGTTTCGCTGGACTTGCTCGACAGGCTGCGCACCGCGTCGGCCACCACGGCAAAGCCGCGACCCGCTTCACCGGCACGCGCCGCCTCGATGGCCGCGTTGAGGGCCAGCAGGTTGGTCTGTGCGGCAATCGCCGCAACGTCGGCGGCCATGGTGCGCAATTCGCCGGTGTAGGCGGTGAGGCTGCGCACCTGGGAGAGCGTCTGGTCGCGGCTGGCCTGAGTGGATTTGAGCGAGTCGATTACCCGGCTTAGTTCGCTGTCGCTTTGCGACAACACTTTCAGCGCACCATCGGCATTCTGACCGTCCAGCTCACCGGCAGCGTGCTGCGACGCCTGCACGGTTTCCTGCAGGCGCTCGGAAATGCCCATGAAACGCGTGCTCAATTCGACAATCGCGGTTTCGGTCTGCTGGCGCGAGCTCTCGACCTGCTTGGCCCAGATCGGCATGGCACCGAGGAGGATTTCATTGAACTGGACATTGGACGCCATTGCGCTGCTTTGAGCGCTATGCGCCTGGTGGTGATCCAGCGCCTGAGCCACGGCGCGGCGCACTTGGGTCTGTTGGGAGCGGGCGGCCAAGGCACAGGCGCCGAGACCGATCGCCAGCAGTGCAGCACACGCCACCAGATTGGCCGTACCCGTGCCGAACTGCGTGAGAATCCAGGCAATGGCGGGTATGACAGGAATGAGTGAGAACCAGATGAAACGCGGATGATTTTCTGCAGGAGCACTACTGTATTGATTCGACATCATGGGTTCGATCCCTGAACAGTGCAGCGTTGTACACGACTCAATGGTTATCTGCGCGCCGCAGACAAACTTGATACCAGTACGAGAGCCTTCCGTCCGGTCGCTTGGCGCACAACCCGATCCTGTTAAAAATAGCGGGTATTCGGGGCATCGCAAGTCGGCGCAGCGAACGCGTTGGCAGAACAGCCGGATTCACTAGGGAGAGGACGCAGAGCGTCCGGAAAGGCATGCGACGCAGAGCGCCGCACGATAGTGAGATGATCGTTCCGCACGCTCCAGCGTGTGAATGCAGTTCACGACGCTCCGCGTCGCAAGAGGACGCGGAGCGTCCGGAATGGCATACGACGCAGAGCGCCGCACGATAGTGAGATGATCGTTCCGCACGCTCCAGCGTGGGAATACGGTTCACGACGCTCCGCGTCGCAAGAGGACGCAGAGCGTCCGGAAAGGCATGCGACGCAGAGCGCCGCACGATAGTGGGGTGATCGTTCCTCACGCTCCAGCGTGGGAATGCAGTTCACGACGCTCTGCGTCGTCAAGAGGAGGCGGAGCGTCCGGAATGGCATGCGACGCAGAGCGCCGCACGATAGTCGAGATGATCGTTCCTCACGCTACGGAGCATGGGCACGATAGTGTTTTCCCGTACGCCTCTCGTCTGGTGTGGCTTAGTGCAGCTTCATCCGCGGCTCGGTGCCTTTACCGATCTTGCTGCCCAGCATCAGCATCAGGGTACGGAAGGTGCCGTACAGCGCCATCTGGTGCATGCGGTACAGCGACACGTAGAACATCCGCGCCAGCCAGCCTTCAAGCATCACGCTGCCCATCAGGTTACCCATCAGATTGCCGACGGCCGAGAAGCTCGACAGCGAGATCAGCGAGCCGTAGTCCTTGTAGGTGTACTCCGGCAATGTCTTGCCTTCAATCCGCAAGCGTAGCGATTTGACCAGCAAGGATGCCTGCTGGTGGGCGGCCTGAGCGCGCGGCGGGACGTTGCGGTCGGTGCCTTTTTGCGGGCAGGCCGCGCAGTCACCGAAGGCGAAGATATTTTCGTCACGGGTGGTTTGCAGCGTCGGCAACACTTGCAACTGATTGATCCGGTTGCTTTCCAGGCCATCCAGCTCATGCAGGAAGGCCGGGGCACGAATACCTGCCGCCCAGACCTTCAGGCTGGCCGGGATGACCTGCCCGGTAGCGGTGATCAAGCCATCAGCCGTCACTTCACTGACTGCTGCATTGGTCAGTACCGTCACGCCGAGCTTTTCCAGCGTCTTGTGCACCGGCGCGCCGATGCGCTCGGGCAGCGCGGGCAACACCCGTGGCCCGGCTTCGATCACCGTGATGCGCAGGTTTTCCGGCTTGATCTGACCCAGCCCGTAAGCCGCCAGCTCATGTGCCGCGTTGTGCAGCTCTGCCGCCAGCTCGACACCGGTTGCACCGGCACCCACGATGGCCACGGTGATTTCCTGCGCGCTGTCGGCCTGGCCGGCGTGGGCGCGCAGGTAGTGGTTGAGCAGTTGCTGGTGAAAGCGCTCGGCCTGTTTGCGGCTGTCAAGAAACAGGCAGTGCTCTGCCGCGCCCTTGGTGCCGAAGTCGTTGGTGGTGCTGCCCACGGCGATGACCAGCGAGTCGTAACCCAGGCTGCGTGCCGGAACCAGTTCTGCGCCGTTTTCATCCAGCGTCTCGGCCAGATGAATCTGGCGGCTGGCGCGGTCCAGACCGGTCATGCGCCCGAGCTGAAACTGAAAGTTGTTCCACTTGGCCTGAGCCACGTAGTTCAGCTCGTCCTCATACGAGTTGAGCGAACCGGCAGCCACTTCGTGCAACAGCGGTTTCCAGATATGCGTCAAGTTGGCATCAACCAGCGTGACACTGGCCGTGCCTTTCTTGCCAAGGGTCTTGCCCAGACTGGTAGCCAGCTCCAGACCGCCAGCGCCTCCGCCAACGATAACAATACGATGCGTCATAAGGATTACTCGGAAGGTTTAAGGAATTCGGGGGGAGCTCGATCTTCGCGAGCGCAAGGCAGCTCATAGCGTCAGAAGGCTCAATAAAGGGTTCATCACCACACTGCCCGGGTCAGGAGCGGCCTGCGCTCGACTGGATGCCGGTGTGCCTGAAGGTACTCTTCGACACACCTTTGCGGTTCCGGGTTCAGGTGTCTGCTCAATTTATCCCTTGTCTCAGGCGTGCTGTCGGGCAGGGGGCCAGGGATCGGTGATTTCCAGCGGCTCGACCTGCAGCGTATCGTCCAGGCGGATGATTCCGCTTTGTAACACTCGCGCAGTGATTCCACCATGCCCGCGCACCGCCTGGAACGTCCCGTGACCAAGACGCTGCTCAAGTCGCGCACACGGCTGACACCAGCCGGTGGTTTCGAAAATCGCCTGACCGATCCGGAAACGTCGATTCTTCAGGCTGAACAGGTTGATGCCGCTGATCACCAGATTGCGCCGCAAATCCTGCGGCACGATAGGGTTATCCGCCGCGCGGTTCAGCAACGAGCCAACCACTGCCAGATGTTCCCACTGGATCAACGTCACCTGCCGCGCATTGCGCGGGCCGGGCCGCGAGTGATCGCCGGTCAGACCTGCTTCACGACGTGCTTCCACGGCATCCAGCTCGATCATCTCGACCCGCGATTGCGGACGCACGCCGATCCAGCGCACACGACCTTGTTGAGGCACATCGGCCAGCAGTTCCTGCAAGGGGCTCATAAACTGATTCCAACATCGAAAACGACACTGCGCCCCAGATTGGTACGCAGAAAATCCGGAGCGCCCGGATGCGCGAACAATACCCGAGCGAAGGTCGGCCCCACCAGCGACAACGAGCGCCAGCCCTGACGCAAGTACTCGGTCGGTGGTGGAAAGTGACTGTTGAGGTCCAGCACCTCGCGCTTGAGGCTGGCGAAGGCGATGATATCCAGCCCGCCCAGATCAATGCCGCGTTCGCGATAGTTGGTGGATTTCTTGCGCAGGGTAGGGGCGAGTCGGTGCAGCAGGTCAGAGGCCGGAATCCGCTTGGGCTTGGCCTCCCGACGTACCAGTTGGCTCAACGAGAACGCGCTTCGTCGTCGCGCCAACTCCTCGCGCCACTCGTCATTAAGACGCCGCCCCTCATCCAGCACGAAAAACACCTCGAAGCGCCCGTCACGAAACAGCACATCCGGCGGCTCCTGAGTGGCAGGCGTGAAGTCCTCATTGCGATGGGCAATGTTCAGCCCCTGCAACAGGCGCTGACAAACCCAGCGCTCACGCTCCCACTTCCGCGCATTGGAAAGAAAGGCGTTGGCTTGTTCGGCCTGGATCGTCAACAGGCGCAGGTAGTCTGAGTCATCCATAGGGCCAAGCTTAGCGTTCAAGTTGCCATGACTGGAAGAGTGAATGCAGGGGTGTAGACTGGCAATTCATTTTTTGATCGCGTGCGATAAATGTCCGCAGGCGCTGCTTTTATCGAGGATCGACCTGTGAAGCTCCTGCCCATCCTGCTGCTGGCCTTGCTGCCCCTCACCGCCAATGCGCTGCAAGTCGGCGAGCGCCTGTCCTCCTGGACACTGCTCGATCAATACGATCAACCCTACACCCTGAACAACCAGACGCAAACCCTGCTGGTCGCACGCAGCATGGACGCCGCCAAGTTGGTGAATGCCGCCCTTCAGGACAAGCCAAAAGGCTTTCTGGAATCACGCCACACGGTGTTTGTCGCTGACATCCAGAAAATGCCAACCATCATCGCCAACATGTTCGCCATCCCCAAAATGCGTGACTACAGCTATCGCGTGATGCTTGATCGAGACGCGCGCATCGTGCCGCAGTACGCAGGCGATGACGATAAGGTGCTGTGGTTACAGTTGCGCGACGGGCAGTTGGTCAGTCAGCAGCAGTTTGGCAGTGCTGATGCGTTGACGGCTGCGTTGGACCGTAAATGATCGCGAGACATGAGCGTCGTGGGAGCGAGCTTGCTCGCGAAAGGGCCATCACAGGCGTCCTGAGATGCGGCTGAAAGATAGCCCTCGTAGTTGCGTATAAGCGAGTTGCTTCACATCGACCTGTTATCAATGCCCCCTGTGCGGAGCCTCCAGATCACCCGAGAACAACTCGTCCTCAGCATCCGGGCTAACCGGAATTGCATGCTCTTCAGAAGCCCAGGCTCCCAGGTCGATCAGTTTGCAGCGCTCGGAGCAGAACGGGCGGCTCGGACTGGCTGCGCTCCATTCCACCGGGGCGTCGCAGGTTGGGCATTGAACGGTCATTGGTTGGCTCATGATTGGCCTCCACGCAAAGTAAGGTAAAAGTGGTGCAGCCGCTCGACTTCGCTGCTAAGCCAGGCGTGATCGCGGTCGTTGACCAGCACATCATTGGCATGACGCAGGCGGTCTTCACGCTGGATCTGCACCTTGAGAATGGCTTCGACCTGCTCCTGGCTGGAGCTGTCGCGCAGCATGGTGCGTTCTATCTGCAGGTGCGCCGGAGCATCAATCACCAGCAGCCGCTGGACCATGCGGTATTGCCCGGACTCGACCAGCAGTGGCGAGACCAGAATGGCATACGGTGATTTGGCCTTGGCCAGATGGCTGACGATTTCCTGATTGATCAGCGGATGCAGCAGTGCTTCCAGCCAGCGCCGCTGCTCGGGGTTTTCGAAGATCAGCTTGCGCAGCGCGCCACGGTCCAGCTCGCCGCTGGTCTGCAACACGCCTTTACCGAAGTGCGCCGCTATCTGCTCCAGCGCCGGGCGCCCGGGCTCGACTACCCAGCGGGCGGCATGATCGGCATCCACAGTGTCGACGCCAAGGTCGCTAAAACACTTCGCCGCTGCACTTTTACCGCTACCGATGCCGCCAGTCAGGCCAAGAATCCAGGGTTTTTCATCAGGGTGAGTCATCTGAAACCGGCAAACTGCATGTAAGAGTCGGTTATTTGACCACCCCAGAGCAAAGCGATCCACCCCGCAATGGCCAGATAAGGACCAAAGGGGATCGGCGTACCGCTTTCGACCCTGCGCACACGCATCATGATCACCCCGAGCACTGCGCCCACCAGCGACGATAACAGGATGGTCAACGGCAAAATCTGCCAGCCGCCCCACGCGCCCAGCATGGCCAGCAACTTGAAGTCGCCATAACCCATGCCTTCCTTGCCGGTCACCAGCTTGAACAGCCAGAACACCGACCACAGCGCCAGATAGCCGGCCACCGCTCCCCACAGCGCATCGTTCAGCGAGGTAAACAGCCCGAAGGCGTTGACGATCAGGCCCAGCCACAGCAGTGGCAGCACCAGAGAATCAGGTAACAGCTGGTGATCAGCATCGATCAGACTCATCGCCAGCAGCCCCCAGCCCAATACCAGCATCGCCGCCGCCTGCCAGCCAAAACCGAAATGCCAAGCCACATAGGCCGACAACACTGCGCAGGTCAGCTCGACCAGCGGGTAGCGTTTGCTGATCGGCGCTTTGCACTGCGAGCATTTACCACGCAGCAGCAGATAGCTGATCACCGGCAGGTTCTCCCAAGGGCGGATTTTGTGTGCGCAATGCGGGCAGCTGGAACGGGGGCGGTTCAGATTGAAGACGGGTTGATCGGGTTCAGCAGGCAGGCCGAGCAGTTCTCGGGATTGGGCTTTCCAGTCGTGCTCCATCATTATTGGCAGGCGGTAGACGACCACGTTGAGGAAGCTTCCGATGATCAGGCCGAGGATGCAGCAGGTGGTGACGAAGGCCAGGGGGGAGCTGGCCAGGAGGTCGAGGAGGGGCATGTCAGACAATGCTTCCAAGTTTGAAGATGGGGAGGTACATGGCAATGACAAGGCCGCCGACGATCACTCCCAAAAAGGCCATGATCATCGGTTCCATCAGGCTGGTCAGGTTGTCGACCATGTTATCGACTTCATCCTCGTAATAGGTTGCTACCTTGTCGAGCATGGTGTCCAAGGCGCCGGATTCTTCGCCAATGGCTGTCATCTGGATCGCAAGGCTTGGGAATACTCCCGTAGATCGCATCGAGAAATTCAATTGCATACCTGTGGAAACGTCTTGCTTGACCTTGTTGACTGCATTTTTGAACACTACATTGCCCGTTGCTCCAGCAACCGAGTCCAACGCCTCTACAAGCGGTACACCAGCGGCAAAAGTCGTAGCAAGTGTGCGTGCATAGCGAGCTACCGAAGATTTGAAAATAAGAGGCCCGATGAGGGGGGCTTTTAGCAAAAGACGATCAAGGCCATCGCGAAATTTTTGAGATTTTTTGTAGGCCCGCTTAAATAAAAAAAAACCTGCAAACAATAAACCGACAATTATCAGCCACCATTCCTGAACAATGTTTGATAGACCAATAACCATCAGAGTAAACGCAGGTAAGTCAGCACCAAAGCCAGCAAATACGGATTGGAACTGCGGTACCACCTTGATCAACAAAATACCTGACACAATAATCGCTACGATCAACACGGCGATTGGGTACGTCATAGCTTTTTTGATTTTTGCTTTGAGTTTTTCGGTCTTCTCCTTGTAGCTAGCGACCCGGTCCAGAAGACTTTCAAGTGCCCCCGCTTGCTCGCCGGCATCTACCAGATTGCAAAACAGGTCATCGAAATATTCCGGTTTCTGTCGCAACGCCGTCGCAAAGCTGTTGCCTGCCGACACTTCCTGCTTTAACGAGCTCACAAGTGTACGCATGTTTGGGTTTTCAGCGCCCTCGCTGATGATGTCAAACGACTGCAGCAACGGCACGCCAGCCTTCATCATCGTTGCCATCTGCCGAGAAAAAAACGCGATGTCCAATGGCTTGATCTTCTTGCCTTTGCCGAAGATCGATGCGGACTTCTTGCGCACCTTGGTGGGGTTGATGCCTTGCTTGCGCAATTGGGCTTTTACGAGTGCCATATTATGGCCGCTCAGTTCGCCACTGGCTTTAGTGCCCTTCTTGTCCACACCTTCCCACGTGTAAACGATGACTTTGACTGCCTTGCTGGCCATGCTTAATCCTTGGTCACGCGGTTGACTTCTTCAAGGCTGGTGATGCCCTGCATGGCTTTTGACAGGCCCGAGGTTCGCAGATCATTGAAGCCGTCCTTGCGCATCTGCCTGGAAATCTCAAGTGAGTTACCTTCTTCCATGATAATGCGCTCCAGCTCCGCTGTTTTCTTGACCACCTCATAAATGCCGACTCGGCCTCTATAACCACCATTGCAATGCTCGCAGCCCATCGGCCCATAGATCTTGAACGTACCGATCTTCGCCTCTGGAAAGCCTTCTTTAATCAATGTCTCGCGAGGAATATCGAGCTCTTTCTTGCAGTGGCTACACAGCTTGCGCGCCAGTCGCTGCGCAATAATCAGGTTTATTGCGGTGGCAATGTTGAACGCTGCAACGCCCATATGATGCAGTCGAGTCAATGTTTCTGCTGCGCTGTTGGTGTGCAGCGTTGAAAGCACCATGTGGCCGGTTTGCGACGCCTTAATAGCGATTTCGGCGGTTTCCAGGTCGCGAATCTCGCCGACCATGATTACGTCGGGATCTTGACGCAGGAACGCGCGCAATGCCTGAGAAAAGTCCAGCCCTTGGCGCGGGTTGACGTTGACCTGATTGATACCTTCCAGGTTGATCTCTACCGGGTCTTCGGCTGTGGATATGTTGATGTCCACGGTATTAAGAATATTCAGGCCGGTATACAGCGACACTGTCTTGCCGGAGCCTGTCGGGCCGGTCACAAGAATCATACCTTGCGGCTGCTTCAACGCTTCCAGATACAACGCCTTTTGTTCTGGCTCGTAGCCCAGAGCATCGATGCCCATCTGTGCGCTGGTCGGGTCGAGGATCCGCATCACGATCTTCTCGCCCCACAATGTGGGCAGGGTATTCATACGAAAATCGATGGCCTTTGTTTTCGACACCCGCAACTTTACCCTTCCGTCCTGCGGTTTGCGTCGTTCCGAAATATCGAGGCTGGCCATGACCTTCAGACGCGCAGCAATACGGTTTGCCAAATGAATCGGCGGTCTGGCGACTTCGTGCAGGATGCCATCGGTACGCAAACGTACGCGGAAGATCTTTTCGTAGGGCTCAAAGTGCAAGTCGGATGATCCTAATCGGATGGCATCCATAAGCATTTTGTTGACGAAACGTACCACTGGAGCGTCATCCGCGTCGTTCTGCGCAGCGAGCGAGGTCTCCTTGCCATCCGCGGGCTCGATGTCCAGGCCCAGATCGACATCTTCCAGATTGCCTAGACCGGTATCACTGTCAAAAAAGCGATCTATTGCAGTGGTCAGCTTGTCATCTTCTACCAGAATCGCTTCGGTGTTCAGGCCAGTGCTGAACTGAATATCAGTGACTGCCTGATGATTCGTAGGGTCGGAAATCCCGATAAATAGCTTATTACCGCGTCGCCACAGCGGCAGGGCGTGATGCTGTCGAACCAGCTTTTCACTCACCAGGCCTTTAGGCAGGCTTTCCTTGTCCAAGCTGGCGAGGTCCATGAACGGCACGCCGAATTGATCGGAGGCCAATTCTGCCAGCGTCAGGCTTTTGACCAGTTTGTGCTGAACCAGATAGCTCACCAACGAAATCTTGTCGCGGCGCGCCTGCTGATACGCTTGCTGCGCAACAGGTTCAGTAAGTAGCTCGGCTAGGACCAATTGTTTGGCCAGGCCAGTGAGGACAGCATCAGTCATAAAACCACCAGACACGGACAATGGGTGGGTTATAGCGCAGTCGGGCGGTGCTGCCAAATGGCAGAGAGACATGTGACGAAAATTGTCAGTTTCTACGAATTTCTGAGCCTTCTGTAGTCGTGTATTTCGCATATTTTTGCTGCGATCAGGGTGGTGGTATTGTTGGCACGACCTATGCTTGCTCGTTTTCAAGGCACCACATAATTGACGCCTCGGAGAAGTAATAATGAAAGCACAAAAAGGTTTTACGTTAATCGAACTCATGATCGTAGTTGCGATCATCGGCATTCTGGCTGCCGTCGCAATCCCTTCATACAATACCTACACATTGAAAGCTAAGGTTTCTGAGGCCTCTGCAATTTCTGCTCCGGCGCAGCAAGCACTTGCGCTGGCTTTCAATGACGGTAGTCTATCGGCTGCAACAACAAATGCATCTTTAGGTTTGCCGGCTGCTGCTAGCATAACTAGTAAGTATGTTGCTTCTGTTACTGCTGTTGGTACGTCAGCAACGCAGGGGACTGTTACAGTTGTGATGCAAGCTACCGGTAGCGCTGACGTAGACGCAAAAACCGTGGTATATTCAATGATATGTGTTACAAGTGCTCAGTGCACATGGAGTGTTGGTGGTACGGTTACAGCCGCCTACCTTCCTAAAACTTAATGGTTAAATCCCCTTTTGTCAGGGGTATGGAATAGCCTAGCCGTAGGCTGGGCTATTCTTTGCGTGCCACACGCTATGAATTTTTAAATGCCATGTCTTGCTATAAGTATCCACGATAACTTACCAGATCTTACTTGGTGATAAAGGTTCTGAAGTGGTGTTGGTTGTTGTAATTGGCTCTTCGCGGTATCTTAGTTTCGCTATTGGCGTTTTCAGCTAGTATGATGGTCTTCTTGATGCTGACGTCACACTAAGGCCAGTCACTGTTTCAACTGTGGTTTACCACCTGCCAATTCAACCATTTCATTCCTCCGCTCCAACCTAAGTTTATACCCAATCTCCGCAATCGCCTCAATCGCAGGCAGCAACTCCAGCCCCAACTCCGAAAGACTGTACTCCGCAGAAGGCGGCGAAGTCGCCAGCACCGTCCGAACAACCACACCTTTCTCCTCCATTTCCTTAAGCCGTACCGACAGCATCTTTGCCGAAATGCCGGGAATATCAACGCGCAGTTCGCCAAATCGTCGAGGACCGGCACTCAAACTCCACAGTAGATTTGGAGTCCACACTCCGCCCAGCAGCCACATGCACGCCGCCACCGCGCATTCCGGGACGGGATGGTTGACTTTGCTTTTGCGCATTTTCAGGGACATGGTGGGTTGTTCCTTTGTCGAGTCGCGAGTTTCCAGCGCGTAACCATGTTACAGAATGGTAACCGGAGAATGAGAGTAACCTTAAGTTACCAGCTATACAAAAGTTATCTGGGTGCTAGGATCTGGTCATTCTCAACCACCGGAACAATCACCTATGAAGTTCTACTACTCTCCCGGATCCTGCTCGCTTGCCGCTCATATCGTGTTGCACGAAGCGGGTGTCGCTCACGAATTGGTCAAGGTTAATCTGCGGCAGCACACGCTTGAATCCGGCGATGACTATTACGCGATCAACCCCAAAGGTGCTGTTCCTGCGCTGGGGTTGGATGACGGTGCTGTTCTGACTGAAGGCGCTGCCGTGCTGCAATATCTGGGTGACCACTTCGTACCAGCGCTGGTGCCAGCCAACGGCACGCTGGAGCGTGCACGGCTGCAGGAGATACTCAATTATCTGGCTGCTGAGTATCACAAGGCCTGGACACCGCTTTTCTATCTGGCGAAGGGGGCTGATGCCACCGACGCTCAGCGTCCGGTCATCGCTCGACAAACCTACCTGAATGGCCTGCTGACGGATGGTCGTGATTACCTTCTGGGTAACGATTTCAGCGTTGCTGACACCTACCTGTTCGCGGTAACACGCTGGTCTGTCAATTTTGGCATTTCGCTGGAAGCGCAACCTGCTTTGCAAGCGTTCATGGCCCGAGTCGAAGCACGTCCATCCGTCAAGGCTGTACTGAAAGCGGAAGGTTTGCCCGAACTGTTCAACAAGGCCTGAGCCTGCTAGAGACTCAGGTTAGACTCACCTGTTGAAACGATAACGCCCCCGGCGGATGTGCTTCGTTGGGGGCGCTTTGATTCGATTGCTTGGTGTTATGCGATGGCATTGTAGGACATTTCAGCTTTTGCATTAGGTCACTTCCTGATCCGCTTCGGTTACCAAAACGTTCGTTGATTGATATCCGAATCAAGCCCAGAATTACCCACCTGATTACTCCACACATGAGAAGAGAGGGGCTATGAACACCACCGCATTACCCAGTCGCCTCCTCGGTGTGGGCCTATACACCCCAGCAGAAGCGTCCTCATACACTGGCATTCCGGCGAAAGACATTCGCAGATGGATGTTCGGCTATAGCGCGGCAGGTGTAGATCACCCCGGCCTCTGGACGCCAGAGGTCGCATTTCTGAACGACAAGCTGCTCGGCTTCCACGATCTGCTGGAAATTCGTTTTGTTCACGCATTTCGCCAGCACGGCGTCAGCTTGCAAGCGATCCGCAGCGCCTCGTTACAAGCCAGAGAAATGTTCGGTCAGCGCTACCCGTTTACGTGCAGACGTTTTCAGACTGACGGACGAGATATTTTTGCAACGGTTCTGGATGAGACGGGTGATGAGGCTCTGCTGGATCTGGTGAAGCGGCAATATGCCTTTAAACAGGTCATTACACCTTTCCTATATGAGGGCATTGATTACGCAGGTGAAGAGTCGGCAAAGCGCTGGTATCCGGTCAAGCGAAGCAAGGCAGTCGTTTTGGACCCGGCAAGGAATTTTGGCAAACCGGTGTTGGCAACAACGGGGATCGACACAGCAGCGATCTATCATTCTTATCTGGCTGAAGGTCAGAACGCGAAACGTGTGGCTTTACTCTATGAGATTCCGCCTGCGGCAGTGGAAGCCGCAGTTAATTTTGAGCACAGGATCGCGGCTTGAATTTTTTGATCGATAACAACCTGCCGCCCGCCATCGCCAGAGCGCTCAATGAGCTGACCAAGAGTGAAGGTCACTCAGTGGTATCGCTGCGTGAAAGATTCCCTGCCAACTCCGCTGATATTGAATGGGTGACCCATCTCAAAAAAGAGGGCGGTTGGGCGGTCGTGTCTCAGGACAAGTTTTCCAAGGGAGACGCTGAGCGTCGGGCATTCCGGGAGTGTGGGATGCCCATTTTCTGTCTTGCCAGGCAATGGGGGAAAATGACCTACTGGAACAAGGCAGAAAACCTGGTCAAGTGGTGGCCTTCAATTACCGAGCAGGCTTTGTTAATCGAAGGCGGCGCAGCCTTTCGTGTGCCATGGGCGTTTTCTACCGCCCGCAAGTTCCAGCAGCTCCATCTATAGCCCGATCATAGACCGGGCTTTTCGCAGTATCTAAAGTACGAAAGTTACCTCACAACCCCATCAACCCGCGCCCGCCCTTTAAACCTCCTCCTAACCCCAACCACAACCATCACCACCAGCAACCCCACCACCACAAAAAAGATCGTGTTAAAAATCGGAAACGGCTGATCACGACTCGTCACCGCTTCAACTTCGGTCACGTTGGGAAACATCGACAGGATGGTTATCCGCCAGCCGTAGTAGCGAATCAAAGCCAGTTGCTGGGAATCACGTGAGTAGCCTTGGGCTTTGGCCTGGATGTCGGCGGAGTCGAATTTGAAGTACCACGGGAAGCTCCAGCCGGTGTCTTCGTTGCGATAGACCACGACTTTCTTGCTGTCCGGGTCTTCGGTATTGATGAAGTACACATCGCGGGTCGGGCCGTCTGCCGGGTTTTCGGCGTTAATGACGCCGTCGGCGTCCATTCTTTTGACTTCCACGCCGGTGATCATCACGACATCATGGCGCGGCAGGACGTAGTAGAGGCTTAATGCGCCGATCCCCAGTGCAACGAATACCACAAGCCAAATCGACCTTCTCAGCCACTTCATACCAGCGTCCTCTGTTTAAAATTGCGTGACTTTGCCCTAATCCGAACATTTCGAAGCAAAACAGTTATTACAAAATTCGACAAGGCCGTTGCTGACGGCGTTGTCTCCTGGAGATTGACATGATTTGGTTCCTTGAAGGGCAATCCAGCCAGCGTGAAGTGATCATAGGCGCGCGCGATGCGCTGCCTGCGTCGGTGCAGATCATCGCTTCGCATCGCCAGCAACGTTCTGAAATCACCGGGCAGGCCGATGTGGCGCTGCAAGAGCCGGTCGATAACGAGGAACGTGTCGACTGGGTGCTGCACACCGCTCGCTCGCTGGGCGTCAAGATTATTGTCGCCGGGCGTATAGGCAGCTTCTACGAAGCGCAGCGTGACCGTTTTGTCGCTGAGGGGTTGGACCTCGTTACCGGCGGAACGTCCCTGCAGACCTTCATGGATGTCGATGACAAGAGTCGTTTCACGGCGGCGGCCGAGGCGGCGGGGCTGGCGTGTATTCCGGGGATTGCCGTCAGCAATGCCGAGGAGTTGCAGGCGGCTTACGATGCGTTGGCGGTGTCTGGCGAGGTGTGCATCAAGCCGGTGGTCGGGATTTACGGCCGCGGCTTTTGGCGCTTCAAGACCGACGTTGACGACTTTCGTTGTTTCGCCAACCCGGATGCGCGTGAGACGACCTTTCAGGCGTACCTTAATGCTTATCGTCAGGCTGATGATGTTCCCGCCATGCTGCTCATGCCGTACATGCCGGGCAGTGAGTGTTCGGTAGACATGGTCTGCGAGCACGGCAAGGCGGTTGCTTTCGTCGGGCGGCGCAAGGTGGGGCTCAATCAGACTTTCGAGCGTGACAGCGAAGCGGTACAGCTCGCGGTACGTGCGGCGGAGCATTTTGCCTGCGACGGGCTGATCAATGTTCAGACCCGCGACGACGCGGATGGCAAGCCGCGCTTGCTGGAGATCAACCCGCGTTATTCAGGGGGCATTGGCTACACCCGTGAAACCGGCATCAACCTGCCGGGTATTTTCGCGGCCCGGCGTCTCGGCTTGAAAGAACCGGAAACACATTGGCTGGAAGATATCCGCGTCAAGGCCATCACGGTCGCTGTACGGGCCTCGGTTTGATCGTGATAATAGATTTTTGCTATCACTAATCGCTCTTATCAGGGAGGATCGGGCATGAAGCTTCTTGCGCCAGGTGCAAACACTGCTTTAGCTAACGCCCACTGCCCCTGGAACCTGGAGAGCGGTAAGTCTTCGGTTTTTGGTGAGTACGCAGCGGTCGCCTTGCTGGCGGTCAACGACAAGCGCCAGCCGATGGGTGATCCGGCGCTGCTGCATCAGGAGCAGGGCTGGATGGAGTGGAGCGGCGGCCCTCAGGACGTTGGCTGCACGTTAAGGCTGGACAGGTTGCCGACAGGCAGTGATCGCGTGCTGCTGATGGTCTATGTCTATGCGGCCATGGGGCCGATCCGTGATATCGGCAGCCTGCACCTCAAAGTGGATAGCGACATCGAGCACCGCCTGGACCTGCGCGATAACGGCGAAGCGGCGATCATCATCGGCGAGTTTTACCAGCGCAATGAGCAATGGAAATTCCGCGCGCTGAGCGAAGGCTCGGCGTATGGACTGTCGGCATTCGGGCGCAAGATCGGACTGGACGTGGATGATCGCCATCCTCGTCGTCCGTCTGGCGGATCCTCGGGTGGTCCTCGGCATGAGTCGGCGACCGGCACGGCGTTCGTGGTCGGCCCGGCGCACGTCATGACCTGTGCGCATGTCATCGAAGACATGGGCGTGTTCTACATCACTTCACTTGAAGGCCGTTACAAGGCCGAGCCAGTGGTCATCGACCGTCGCAATGACATCGCGCTGCTGCGCGTGCAGGGTGCGCCGCCGTTGTCTCCGGTTACATTCCGGGACGGGCAGGGCTGTGAGCCGGGTGATACCGTAGCGGTTTTGGGCTATCCACTGGCATCCATTTCAGGTGGCGGGTTGCAGGTGACTCAGGGCGGTATCTCCGGTCTGTTCGGCCTGCACAACGATGCCAGCCTGTTTCAGTTCACGGCACCGATACAGCCGGGGTCCAGTGGCAGCCCGTTATTCGACAACGGTGGCGCGGTGATTGGCATGGTGACCTCAACCGTACCGGACGGGCAAAACATGAACTTCGCCGTGAAGTCCGCATTGCTGCTGGCCTTTCTGCAGGCGTGCCGCATCGACGCTGCGCATGCCCGCCCGGAAAGGTCGTACACCACCACAGAAATCTCGCGCACCGCTCAGTCGTCGTTATGGCTCGTTGAAGCCTCTCGCCAGTGAAGTCGGTGTTGCCTGCCTGATCCGCAGGCGTCAGGGGCTGCGGCCCCGTTAATCAGGAATTTATCGATGGACAGCAGCGCAGCTTTTTCCAACCCTACAAAGCTTCGTGCTGATCTGCTTCGTGGTCGCCTCGATGTCAGCGTCGATTCGTCGACCATCGCTCCGGATTCGCTGTTCGGCTTCGCTGAGCGGCGTAACCCCAAGCGCGCGTTTCTCTTCGTGTCCCGAGTGTTGGGACGCCACATCCCTGCGCGCCCGAGCGTGATGCTGAAAAGTTTTCAGGACCTGGCGCACAAGATCCCCGCAGATCTGCCCGGTCCGGTGCTGGTCATCGGCATGGCCGAAACGGCTGTCGGACTCGGCGCTGGCGTACACCGTGCCTACAGCGCAACGCGCGCGGATGCCTTGTACATGGTCAGCACCCGCCATCCGACCGGCAGCGCACTGTTCGCCCGCTTTGAAGAAGAGCACAGCCATGCCAGCGCTCATCTGATCCACCTGCCCGTTGATCCAACGCTACGCGAGATGATGCTCGGCGCGCGTTCGCTGGTGCTGGTCGATGATGAGGCGTCGACGGGCAAGACCTTCATCAATCTGCATCAGGCGCTGGTCGATGCCGGGTTGAGCAAGCTCGAGCGGGTGGTGACCTGCGTGCTCACTGACTGGTCGGCGGGCGCGGTCAGTACCTCGATGGGCGCAGTGGCAGAGCAGGTCTCGCTGCTGCAAGGCTCGTACTCCTTTGATGAAGACGCAAGCGCGCCGCTGCCGGAGATGCCGGAAGTCGGCACCGTCGCCATGGGTGACTGGCCGCTGGTCACGGCCAACGACTGGGGGCGCATGGGTGTGCTCTCGGTGGCCGATACGCTGGCACCCGGCATCACCGTCAAAAAGGGCGAACGCATTCTGGTAGTTGGCACCAGTGAATTCGTCTGGCGTCCGTTCCTGCTCGCCGAGCGTCTGGAGAAGGCCGGAGCCGACGTGCATTTCAGTTCCACCAGCCGTTCACCGATTGCACTCGGCCATGCCATCGACCATGCGCTGTCGTTCTCCGACAACTATGGCCTGGGCATCCCCAATTTCCTCTACAACGTGCGGCCGGGGCAGTTCGACCGGGTGCTGATCTGTACCGAAACGCCAAGGCAGGCCGTGCCTGCCGAGCTGATCGAAGCACTGAACGCCGAGGTCATCTGCGATGAGTAACGACCGCCCGCTGATCTTCGTCGATCTGGACGACACGCTGTTCCAGACCGCGCGCAAAACCCCGGCTGGCATTGAAAAGCACGTCGCAACCCTGGACATCACGGGTAAAGCCAACGGCTACATGACCAACGTGCAGAAGTCGTTCGCGCACTGGCTGCTGGCGCATTCCGACGTGGTGCCGGTGACGGCGCGCAGTGTCGAGGCCTACAGCCGGGTCAAACTGCCGTTCACCTCAGGTGCGATCTGCTCCCATGGTGGCGTGATGCTTGATGTCATGGGGCGGCTGGATCATGACTGGAACGAGCAGATGAAACGGACCCTGGCCAGCTACCAGTCACGCCTGCATGAGCTGTCGGCGACGACACTGGCGATCGGTCAGGAGCTGGGGTTTTCACTGCGCGGCTGGGTGGTCGAAGAGGCGCAGCTGTTCCATTACGTGGTGACCAAGCACAACGAGAGCGATGACAGCATCCTCGGCAAAGTACTGGCCGAAGTGCAGGCGCGGGGCTTGCTCGACGGTATGCATATTCACGGCAACGGCAACAATCTGGCCTTCCTGCCCGAAGGGCTGGCAAAGCGTTACGCAGTCCAGGAGTGGCTGCGGCGCGACAAGGCGATCAATGGCGAACGCCCGGTGCTCGGTTTTGGCGACAGCATTACCGATCTGGGTTTCATGGACGAGTGCCACTGGTGGGCGACACCTGCCCGCAGTCAGTTGGCGAAAATGTTTGTCGGAGCAGCGCATGAGTGATCCCGTTCACGGGCTCGATACGGTCGGCAGCGGCAGTTACCTGCATGACGACGTGCACTTTCTGCTGCGCGGCGTGGCGCTGCAGACCACCAGCGTCGAGGAGAAGGAGCGCCTGATTCAGACGCGACAGAAGCACTATTCGGAAATGATCAGCGAAGAGTCGGCCCCCAGCGCTGCCCATAAGGCGCTCTATGAGCGGGCGCTCGAGCAGAACGGCGCGCGCATGGCCGACGATGTACAGGTCCTGGCCCAGGCGCTCGCCCGCGAGTGCGCAGGTGCTGAAATCATTCTGGTGTCGTTCGTGCGCGCCGGTCTGCCGCTGGGTGTGCTGTTGCGGCGGGCGCTGATCGATCTGGGTCGCGAAGCGCACCACTACGGCATCAGTATCGTCCGTGATCGCGGCATTGATACGGTGGCGCTTGAAGCCATCATTCAGGCCCACGGTGCGCAGAACATCGTGTTCGTCGACGGCTGGACCGGCAAGGGCGCGATATCGGGTGAGATCCGTCGCAGTCTGGCGGGCGATACGCGCTTTCCGGATCAACCTCGGCTGGTGGTGCTGGCCGATCCGTGCGGCAGCGCCTGGCTGGCAGCGTCGGCAGAAGACTGGGTGATTCCGTCCGGCATTCTCGGTGCCACGGTGTCGGGTCTGGTGTCGCGCTCTATCTGGCCGACGGACGGCGGGCTGCACGGTTGCGTGGTGTACGAGCAGTTGCTGGACCACGACGTCACGCAGTCTTTTATTGAACAGATCGACAGCCAGCGTCGTCAAAACAGTTCTACGCTCACACTGACACCCTGGACGCTGCCTCAGCGAACCGAACTCAAGGCCGCCGCATCACAGGTGGTCGACCGTCTGGCCGAGCGCTTCAGGATCAATAACTTCAATCGCATCAAGCCGGGCATTGCCGAAGCCACCAGAGCGGTCATGCGCCGCGTGCCGGATCACGTACTGGTGCGCAACCTGGCTGACAGCGACGTGCAATTGCTGTTGCACCTGACCGAAAAAGCGGGGATTCCCGTCGAAGAAGTGGGCGATCTCCTGGGGCCCTATCGGGCCGTGACCATCATTCGGAGTCTGAGCTAATGGCCTTATTCTCGCCTTATGCGCTGGGGGCAACGCTGTACATGCCCGCGACCCGGGACGATATCGTCGATGTGGTGTTCGGTGAAAAGATTCCCGAGCTGCGTTCGCTGGTCGTCTGTCTGGAAGACGCCGTGGCACTGACCGATGTCGACACGGCACTGATCAATCTTCGTCAGGTACTCACCCGTATCCGCGATCATGGCGGTCGTCCGGCCAACGGTCCGCTGCTGTTCGTGCGTCCGAGAGACGCGGCGATGGCGCGAATTCTCAACGACTGGCCGCTGATGGCGCACGTCGACGGTTTCGTTGTTCCTAAGCTCTCGCTGAAAAGTCTGACGAGCTGGGAGCAGGCCGTCACCAACCCGGCGCTGGCGTTGATGCCTACACTGGAAACTCCGGAGGTGTTCAATCCGGCAGCAATGGTCGAGCTGGGGGAAGCCTTGAAGGCCAGCCTGTACGAGCGGATCATTGCGCTGCGCATCGGAGGCAATGACCTGATGGGCTGTCTGGGGCTGCGCCGCAATCCGGCCATGACCCTGTATTCGACGCCAATGGGGTATGTCATCCCCATGCTGGCAGGCGTCATGGGGGCGCAGGGCTTTGCGCTCACCGCACCGGTCTTCGAGCAACTGGCCACTCCGGACATTCTGCAGCATGAGCTGGCGCTGGATATTACCAATGGATTGGTCGGCAAAACGGCAATTCACCCCTCGCAGGTCAATATCATTCAGAATGCGCTACGCGTCAGTCTGGAGGACATGAACTCCGCCCGGATGATTTTGAACTCTGTGGCGCCCGCAGTGTTCAAGTACAACGATGCGATGTGTGAACCGGCTACCCACTATAAATGGGCAACCCACATCATGGAGCGCGCCAAATGGCATGGAGTGTTATCCGCACCCGCTTCGATCATGGATGCCAGCATTCGACTCGCTGAGGCAGTTAGCTAGATGATAGAACCTGACCTTCAAAACGCAGGACCCGATCTTGAGCCTGTAGGGCCCGACCTTGAAATCGAAGTGGAACAGCGCCTGCTGGCGGTCTTCGATTTCGACGGGACCATTACCCGCCACGACAGCTTTGTCCCGTTTCTCAAATTCGCTTTCGGGCAACGTGCCTTTTCGGTGCGCATGGCGCGGCTGGTGCTGCCCAGCATCGGCTACCTGGCCAAGCGCCTGACCCGTGATGAACTCAAGGGCCGTCTGATCAAGGCTTTTCTGAGCGGTGTTGAAGTGCAATGGCTGCAACAAAAGGCCGAAGCTTTCTGCCAATCGCACTGGAAGCGCCTGATGCGCCCCGCAGCGCTGGAGTCCATCGCCGCTGAAATCGAGAAGGGCGCCATTGTCACGCTTTGTTCAGCATCGCCTGCTATGGTCCTGCAACCCTTCGCTGATCGTCTGAAAGTAGAGCTGATCGGTACCAACCTGGAAGTGATCGACGGCAGGTTGACCGGTTTGATCGAAGGCAGCAACTGCCGTTGCGACTCGAAAGTTGCACGCCTGGAGAGTGTCTACGGGCCACTGACCCAGTTCCGGGTTCGCGCCTGGGGCGACACCCGGGGTGACCACGAATTGCTCGCCGCTGCTCAGGATGCGCACTGGCGTTTGTTCCATCCGACGTGGCGTCGAGGCCGCTATAAAGGCCCCGTTAACGCCAAGTTACACAATCCTGATGGCAAAGACGGGCCAACACGGTAAGGCTGTAACACTTTTATCCGAAATCCAACGTCACATGGAGCGAAAAATGGCACTCACTTTGGCAAAGAACCAGACGATCTCACTCGAGAAAACTGCTGGTACAGGCCTCAAGAAAGTCAGCATGGGACTTGGATGGGACCCTGAAAAAGCCAGCGGTTTCTTCGGAAAATTGCTCGGTGGTGGCGGTGGCGACATCGACCTTGATGCCTCGTGCATCATGCTTGACGCCGCCAAAGGGCGCCTCGATCTGGTCTGGTTTCGCCAGCTGCAATCGCTTGACGGTGCCATTCAGCATTCGGGTGACAACCGGACCGGCGAAGGCGCGGGCGACGATGAAACCATCAGCGTCGATCTGGAAAAACTGCCTGCCAACGTCAAATACCTGGTGTTCACCGTCAATTCGTTCACCGGTCAGAATTTCGAAAAAGTCGCCAATGCCTACTGCCGTATTGTCGATCTGGGCAGCCGTAATGAACTGGGCCGCTTTGATCTGTCCGAAAAAGGCCAGCACACCGGCGTTGTGATGTCCTACCTGACGCGCACGCCATCGGGCTGGGATTTCACCGCAGTCGGCCAGGTCACCAACGGTCGCACTGCTGATGATCTGGTCGAGCTGGCGATCGGGGCTATACGCGTATGACCCAACTTGTCCCGGGCGCCAACGCGCCGGTCGCTGCCGGTCCGCTGACGGTGGAAATTATTTACGCTCCGCTCGCGGACGCGGATATCGACGTGTCTGCGTTCCTGCTGACCAGTTCCGGCAAGGTCCGTGGCGATCAGGACATGTGTTTCTACGGCCAGAAAAGCGTGAACGGCGGTGCGCTGCAGCAGACGGAAGCCTCAGTCGGACGCGCGGTATTCAGTCTTGACCCGAGCCGTCTGGATTCGGTCATCGAGAAGGTTGCCCTGACGGCGACCATCTATGAGAACAAGGCCAGTTTCGGCAGCGTGTCACGCCTGGCATTGAGCATCACCGGCGGTATCGAAGCCGATATCCCGACCAGCGGCATGAAAGAAACCGCGCTGATTCTGGGCGAGTTCTACCTGCGTCAGGGGACATGGAAATTCCGTTGCGTGGCCCAGGGTTTTGCCGGCGGCCTTGAGCCGTTGGCGAAAAACTTCGGTGTTGAAGTCGCTGCGCCGCAGGATCAGCCTGCACCTGCACCTGCACCTGCACCTGCACCTGCACCTGCACCTGTTCCCGCGCTTGCACCGAAGTCGACCGTCAGTCTGAGCAAGATCACGCTCGACAAGACCCGTGCGTCGATCAGTCTGGAAAAATCCAGTGCCGGTTTCGGTGAGATTCGGGTCAATCTGAACTGGAACCGTCGTAACGACAGCAAGGGCGGCGGCTTCTTCTCTATGAAGAAGAGTAATGCCATCGACCTTGATGTAGGCTGCCTCTTCGAAATGCAGGACGGTCTCAAAGGCGCTGTTCAGGCGCTGGGCAACTCGTTCGGTTCGCTCAACACCGAGCCTTTCATCAAGTTGATGGGCGATGACCGTACCGGCTCGATCAGCGACGGTGAGTGGCTGCATATCAATGGCGCGCACTGGAGCAAGATCCGTCGCATTCTGGTGTACGCGTTCATCTATGAAGGTGCGCCGAACTGGAAGGAAACCGACGGGGTGGTCACCATTCACGCGCCGGGCCAGCCGCCCATCGAGGTTCGCCTCAATGAAGAGGGCGGTCGTCAGGGCATGTGTGCCATTGCCCTGCTGGAAAATGACAACGGTGCGGTCAAGGTGACGCGTCGCGTGGATTTCCACAACGGCCACAGCAACATGGATAAAGCCTACGGCTGGGGTATGCGCTGGGCTGCCGGTTCCAAGTAAACAATACCGTGGTATTTCTGGGCTGGCTGTGCCGCCTCATGGGAGATAGACATGCTGGACTGGTTGAAAACAAACGCAACAGCTGCTCGCGACAAGCTGGCTTCGGAAGTCTCGAAGTTCAAGAATCGCGAATTCATGGAGGCTGTGGTTTCCGGCTGTGCTCTGGTATCGGCCGCAGACGGTGATATCAGCTCCAGTGAAAAGCAGAAAATGGCCGGCTTCATTCAGAACTCTCAGGAACTGAAAGTTTTCGACATGAAGGACGTCATCCAGGGCTTCCAGGAAGCCTGCTCCAAGTTCGAGTTCGATTTTGAAATTGGTCGCGCCGAGGCCTTGAAAACCATCGGCAAGATCAAAAAGAAAGAAGATGCAGCCCGTTTGCTGGTGCGCGTCTGCTGTGCTATCGGTGGCGCCGATGGCAGCTTCGATGAGAAAGAGCGGGAAGTCTGCCGCACGATCTGTCGAGAGCTTGGCCTCAACCCGTCCGATTTCGACCTGTAATTTTTTACCCTAAGGAACGCAGTTAAATGGAAAGCACCTCTCTAGGCTTCCCTCCACTCACGATGGCGGTTTTCGTCGGTCTGGCCGTTACGGCCATGGCTATCGACATGTTTTCCCACCGGGGAAACAAGCCAATCACCCTCGCGCAAGCCTCGGCGTGGTCGATTTTCTGGGTCGCCATTTCGCTGGCGTTTGCCGGTTTCCTGTATGTCCAGCACGGCTCTGAAGTCGCCACGCTGTTCGTCACCGGTTATGCGCTGGAAAAAGTGTTGAGCGTCGACAACCTGTTCGTGTTCATGGCCTTGTTCTCCTGGTTCAAGATTCCGGATGGCCTGCGCCACCGCGTTCTGTACTGGGGCATCATCGGCGCCATCGTCTTCCGCGGCATTTTTGTCGCCATCGGTACCGGCTTGCTGGCGCTGGGTCCATGGGTCGAAGTGGTGTTTGCGGTCATCGTTGCCTGGACAGCCATCATGATGCTCAGAGCAGGCGATGACGACGACGAAGAAGTCGACTACTCGCAACACATGGCTTATCGCTTCGCCAAGAAGCTGTTCCCGGTGTGGCCAAAACTGCACGGCAGCAACTTCTTCGTCAGTCGCTCGGTGCTGGAGCAGGAAGTCAAAAAGCCTGAAAACGCCGGTATCACGCTGGCGGCCAAAGGCGCTCTGTTCGCGACCCCGCTGTTCCTGTGTCTGGTTGTGGCGGAAATCTCCGACGTGCTGTTCGCGTTCGACTCCGTGCCTGCAATCATCGCCGTAAGCCGCGAGCCGCTGATCGTATTCTCGGCCATGCTCTTCGCGATCCTCGGCCTGCGTACCCTGTACTTCGTTCTGGAAGCCCTCAAGCGTTACCTGGTGCACCTGGAGAAAGCGGTTATCGCCTTGCTGTTCTTCATCGCCGTCAAACTGGGCCTGAACGCAACCAACCACCTGTTCCATCACGGTTACGAGATCAGCGCCAACACCAGCCTGCTGGTTGTGGTCGTCGTGTTGATCATCGGTATCGTTGCAAGCCTGCTCTTCCCGGGCAAAGACGAATCCGCGGAAGAAAAAGCGTAAACACTGGATAAAGGAGATAAACGAATCATGGCTTTGACTCTGCAAAAAGGTGGCAACCTTTCGCTGTCGAAAACCGACCCGACCCTGACCAACGTATTGATCGGTCTGGGCTGGGATCCGCGAGCCACTGACGGACAGGATTTCGACCTGGACGCCAGCGCATTCCTGTTGGACGCCAATGGCAAGGTCCGCAGTGAAGCTGACTTCATTTTCTACAACCAGCTCAAGAGCGCCGACGGTTCTGTCGAGCACACCGGTGACAACCGTACCGGTGAAGGTGATGGTGATGACGAAGTGGTCAAGGTCGATCTGACCCGTGTGCCTGCTGACGTCGACAAGATCGCATTCGTGGTGACCATTCATGACGCAGAAAGTCGTGGCCAGAATTTTGGCCAGGTGAGCCGCTCTTTCATTCGCGTAGTGAATGAAAAGTCGGGCGCGGAAGTCGTCCGTTACGATCTTGCTGAAGATGCCTCTACCGAAACCGCAATGATCTTCGCTGAGTTGTACCGCAATAACGGCGAGTGGAAATTCCGCGCCGTTGGTAGCGGTTTCAAGGGGGGGCTGAAAGCATTGGCCAACTCTTTCGGCATGAATTTCTGATTCACGCCCAACCACTTTTCTGTAAAGGATCAAGAACATGGCAGTAAGTCTGAGTAAAGGCGGTAACGTTTCCCTGTCCAAAGAGGCTCCGGGCCTGACAGAAATCACCGTAGGCCTGGGCTGGGATCCGCGTGTTACCGATGGCACCGAGTTCGACCTGGATGCGTCGATCTTCATCGTTGGCGAAAATGGCAAAGTGCTGGACGACAACAGCTTCATTTTCTACAACAACAAGAAGTCGGCTGATGGTTCGGTCGAGCACCTTGGCGATAACCGTTCAGGCGCTGGCGAAGGCGATGACGAGTCGGTAACGGTCAAACTCACTGGCCTGGCAGCCGCAGTGAAGAAGCTGGTTTTCGCGGTCACCATCCACTCCGCCGAAGAGCGCAAGCAAAGCTTCGGCCAGGTTTCCAACGCTTACATCCGCGTTGTGAACAAGGCTGACGGCAAGGAAATCGCTCGCTACGACCTGTCGGAAGATGCATCCACCGAAACCGCGATGATCTTTGGCGAGCTGTATCGCAATGGCGAAGAGTTCAAGTTCAAAGCCATTGGCCAAGGCTTTGCCGGCGGTCTGAAGCCGTTGGCAGAAGCTCACGGCGTGGCAATCGGCTAAACCCGGGCAGCGCCCAATAAAAACCCCCGCCAGCGATGGCGGGGGTTTTTTATTGGGTGTTAGAGCGTCTCGTTCCTCAAGCTCCAGCGTGGGAGTTCAGTTCCCGACGCTCTGCGTCGCCAGAGGACGCGGAGCGTCCGGAAATGCATGCGACGCAGAGCGCCGCACGATAGTCGGGATTTCTCCAATCTAATGACGTAGTGCTGAGGTCAGCGTTCGCTTCTGCCTACGCCTGCCGGCCCTGCGGCCAGCATGCGCCCGGCCAGTCGAGAGAAGGGCAGGCTTTGCAGCCATACCGTGCCGGGGCCGGTCAGTCTGGCGAAGAATACCCCTTCACCGCCGAACAGCATCGACTTGATGCCGCCACCGACCATGCGGATATCGTAATCGACCGTCTGGGTCATGGCTGCCAGGCAGCCGGTGTCGACATCCAGCGCTTCGCCTGCCGCCAGTTCGATCTTGCGCACCGTGCCACCCATGTGCACGAACACCCAACCGTCGCCTTCCAGTTTTTGCAGGATGAAACCTTCGCCCCCGAACAGGCCGGTGAGGATTTTCTTCTGAAACTGGATACCGATGGAGACGCCTTTGGCGCCGGCCAGGAAACTGTCTTTCTGACAGATCAGCTTGCCGCCGAAGTCGCGCAGGTTGAGCGGCAGGATCGTGCCGGGGTAGGGCGCTGCAAATGCCACGCGGCCCTTGCCCGAACCCTGTTGCGAAAACACCGTGGTGAACAGGCTCTCGCCGGTCAGCATGCGTTTGCCAGCACCGAACAGCGAACCCAGCAGCCCGGACGATTGATTGCTGCCGTCGCCGAAGATGGTTTCCATCTGCACGTCGCAGGTCTTGTACATCATCGCCCCGGCTTCGGCGACGGCGCTTTCGCCTGGGTCAAGTTCCAGTTCGATGAACTGGGTTTCCGTGCCGTACAGTTTGAAGTCCACGCCATCGGTGGTCTGCGCCAGGCCATAGCCGCCCGAGGCGTTCGGATCAGGCGTAAACGAAGGGCGTCTGGCGGGTACAGAGGCCGGCGCGGGTATCGGGGCTGCCTGCGCGGGCAGCCCCGACGGCTTGGGCTGGATCATGTCCGGCGTCGGCTCAGGGAAAGGCGTCACACCGTCCTTCTTCATGGCGCGCACCTGCGGCACCTGATAGATCGGCTGCCAGTCCGGCATGCCTTGCTTCCAGCACCACGCACCGGGCGACTCACGGGCAATCAGCCGTGCAGCATCCGCGTCCATCGGGCCGAGTTGCTTGCCCGCGTTCATCACAAACCATTGTTCCAAAGTGTCTACTCCCGAGCGAATAGTGACAGTTGGCTGTGCGCGATGGGTCAGAGGCTCAGGCGCATGGACAGGTCCACGGCTTTCACGTCCTTGGTCATCGCACCGATGGAAATGTAATCGACACCCGTTTCGGCAATCACCCGCAGGGTATCGTCGTTGATGCCGCCGCTGGCTTCCAGACTGGCACGGCCCGCGGTGAGGCGCACGGCCTCGCGCATGTCATCAAGGCTCAATTCATCGAGCATGATGATGTCGGCGCCTGCGTCCAGCGCCTGCTTGAGTTCACCCAGGCTCTCCACCTCGACTTCCACAGGCTTGCCGGGTGCAATCCGGTGCGCCGCTTCCACTGCCTGGGCGATGCCGCCACAGGCTGCGATGTGGTTTTCCTTGATCAGAAACGCGTCGTACAGCCCGATGCGGTGGTTGTGACAGCCGCCGCAGGTGACTGCGTATTTCTGCGCCATGCGCAGGCCGGGCAGGGTCTTGCGGGTATCCAGCAGTTTGACCTGAGTGCCTGCGACCATGTCCGCGAAGTACTGCGCCCGCGTGGCCACTCCCGAGAGCATCTGCAGGAAATTGAGCGCGCTGCGTTCGCCGGTCAACAGCGAGCGGGCCGGGCCTTCAAGATGAAACAGGGCCTGATTCGGGCTGACTCGATCGCCATCGGTCACTTGCCAGTGCACGGCGACGCGCGGGTCCAGTTGCCGAAAGACCGCATCGACCCAGGCAGTACCGGCGATCACCGCTGCATCGCGGGAAATGATGGTGGCCTTGGCCAGTCGCTCTGCCGGAATCAATTGAGCAGTGATATCGCCGCTGCCGACATCCTCCAGCAACGCGCGACGCACATTGGCCTCGATCTCGGCGGTCAGGTCGGCAATTCGTAAATTCGGCATAGCGGGCTCCAGTAGCAAAGTCGTTCGAGTATAAGGCACCGCATCCCGCTTACCCACCTGCGCCAATGCCAGGGTGTTACCTCCGGGAACGTGCAGTTGGTCGGTTTGGCAAATTCGTTTGCGATGGAACGCGAATATCGCGGTCTATCGCTGCACATGAATGTCTTGCCGCTTCCTTTGCGAAAGTGAAAGAAAAGTCTGACTGGCGCTGATGACAAGTTTTGAAAGATAATCCGACTTGTAATTGACGCCATGGGTTTGACGTTGCGCAAGGCCAAGGGGGTCGCTTCACAGTGCGAGGGTAGCAAGCCACGTTTGTGATGGGGTTCAGGTTGTTTCCTGTCAGGGGGTGTAATGCCGAACGACGAAAAAGTAGTGCCGTTGAGCAAATCGTTCCCTTTACAGGGGGCGGGTACTCCTTTGGCCCGATTACCTGTTGTGTTGTTGCAGGTTCGCGACAAGGCTGCCCAGCAGCTCAAGGACGCATTGCAGGCGTTGTTCGATAACGCCGACGACACGCTGTTCGAAATGGCTGACCGCGCCCGCAGCAACACTGAGCAGAACATCTTTTTTGAAGCCATGCGTGACCTGCGCCTCAAGCGCAAAAGCATAGAACGGGGTTTCCTCGACAAGTTCTACGAGTCCTTTCTGGTCCTGGGTCAGTATCAGATTCAGGAACCCGTGCTTCCGGCCGCTGTGTCTTTCGACAAGCTGTCGCTGGTGCACAACGATGATCTCGAGAAGACCGTGGCCGTGGATGCCATGGTCAGCAAGGTCATGAGCCGTGACGCCCTCGCCCTGGGCCAGCTCACTGCCCGCCTGAACGTCCTCATTCCTCAAGCCATTGCCGAAGACTCCAACCCGCTGGGGCCGGCGATGCTCTGCAGATTCTTTCTGGAGGCCGGGCGCAGCCTTGGCGTCGAGATCAAGGTCAAGCTGATCATTCTCAAGCTGTTCGAGAAGTACGTCCTGGCCAATACGGACGATCTGTACAGCGAAGCCAATCAGTTGCTGATTGCCACCGGTGTATTGCCGGACATGAAAGCGTTGCCGGCCCGGCGCTCATCCGACCGGGCAGCGCCGAGAAGTCGCGTCGCCGAGATGTCCGACCCTGTCCTGAACGAAGCCGCCGACAAGCTCGACAAGGGTGTGCAGGAGGTTTTCTCGGCCTTGCAGGAACTGCTGCTGCACGTTCGCGGCAACCTCGCGCCGCGCCATGAACCCAACGCCGAAGTGCGTCCGATTTCCAGCCGGGACTTGCTGCGCCTGCTGTCTCACCTGCAGCAATATGTACCGTCGCAGGACACTGCAGACGATTTCGACCTGCGCAACCAGCTGGAACAGCTGCTGACGCGCGTCAACGTCAAAACCGGAAAATCCAGAATCGTCGGTGTCGGTGATGAGGATGTCATCAACCTGATCGCTATGCTGTTCGAGTTCATTCTCGATGACCGCAACCTGACGCCGTCATTGCGCGCTCTGATCGGGCGCCTGCAGATTCCGATGCTCAAAGTGGCGGTCATCGACAAAAGCTTCTTCAGCCGCGGCAGTCATCCTGCCCGTCGCCTGCTCAACGAAATTGCCACTGCCGCGCTGGGCTGGGGTGGTCGTGACGACTATCAGCGCGACTCGCTGTATCAGCGCGTCGAGCAGATCGTGCAGCGCCTGCTCAATGACTTTGTCGATGACCCGGCAATCTTCTCCGAATTGCTGGCGGATTTTCTGGCCTTCACCAGTGACGAACGTCGCCGCAGCGAGTTGCTCGAGCAGCGCACCCGCGATGCCGAAGAAGGCCGCGCGCGTGCCGAACTGGCCCGACAGCAGGTACAACACGAACTGAATCAGCGCCTGCTGGGCAAAACCTTGCCTGAGGTTGTTGTGCGGCTGTTGCAGGAGGCCTGGAGCAAGGTCCTGCTGCTGACCTGCCTCAAGCATGGCGAGGAGTCCAGCGAGTGGCAGGCCGGGCTGGAGACCATGGACGAGTTGATCTGGAGCGTCGAACTGCATGATGACCCGCACGCCCTGCAGCGCCTGCTGGATCTGGTGCCGGGACTGCTCAAGTCGCTGCGTGACGGTTTGACCAGTGCCGCGTTCGACCCGTTTGCCACCAGCGATTTTTTCAGCCAGCTGGAGTCGCTGCACGTCCAGGCGTTCCAGCACTTCTCGCGCTTGCAGGAAGGCGAGGGTGGCACCGCGCAAGGCGATACTGCGCAGGCAGACGGCCAGGCCGTCGAAGGCCCGCCGATGATGGCGGTGGTTGAAGAAATCGTCCTCATCACCCCTGAAGAGCAGATGCTCAATGAGCCGGTGGTCCAGTTACCTGACGATGACGCAGGCCTGCAGATGGTCGACAAGCTGCGGGTCGGTTGCTGGGTCGAGATTCAGGAAGATGAAGAGCACAAGCTGCGTTGTAAATTGACCGCGATTGTCGAGCCGACCGGGCGTTATGTGTTCGTCAATCGTACCGGCATGAAGGTTCTGGAAAAGACCCGCACCGGCCTTGCCGTCGAATTTCGTCGCGGCGCGGTACGTATTCTCGACGACGCGCTGCTCTTCGACCGGGCCCTGGAGTCTGTCATCAGCAATCTGCGCAAGCTCAAGGGCGCCTGATCGGCGGCTGTGCCTGTCGCCAGGCACCTGTTTGACTAAGGTGCCGACGCCCCGCGTCGGCTTGCAGTCCACGCCGCTGAGCCAAGGTTCCTTGCTGTCTACAGTGTGTTTCCTACATTGCGGATCCGTACCCAAGCCCCCACATCGGCTCCTGCCACGGGCATAATCAGCGCTACTTATTTTCCCCCGTTCAAGGAGCATTCATGCAACTGGACTCCGCAAGCGGCTGGTGCGACGGCGTGCAGCATTGTCCTTCGCCCAACTTCAATGCGCGACCTGAAGGCGAGATCTCGCTGCTGGTTATCCACAACATCAGCCTGCCGCCAGCGCAGTTCAAGACCGGCAAGGTGCAGGCTTTCTTTCAGAATCAGCTCGACATCAACGAGCATCCCTACTTTGTGGGGATTGCCGATCTGCGCGTTTCAGCGCATTTTCTGATCGAACGTGATGGCGAGGTCATTCAGTTCGTCTCTTGTCTTGATCGTGCGTGGCACGCCGGTGTTTCCAGTTTTCAGGGCCGGGAGGGGTGCAATGACTTCTCTGTGGGCATTGAGCTGGAGGGGACGGATGACCAGCCTTTCACCGATGCGCAATACGACGCGCTGATCGACCTGACGCGACAGTTGCGTCAGGCGTTCGAGGCGATCACCCCCGAGCGTATCTGTGGTCACAGTGACGTGGCGCCGGGACGCAAGACTGATCCTGGGCCCTGTTTTGACTGGGCCAGGTTTCGAGCGGCTTTGCTGGATTGATGTGAGGGACGAACAATGAGTTTTCTGGTGCTACTGCTGGCCGTTCTTATCGAAAAGTTTTCTGCGCTGCGTCAGCGCGTTCAGCGTGACGGACCGTGGCTGAAAGAACTGGCAAAACTCGAGGCCAGCCCGCGGACCTCGACACGTCCGTGGGTAATGCTGGCGCTGCTGGTGCTTGTGCCCGTGCTGATCCTGCAACTGGCGCTGACCATCGTCGGCTCGGTGGCCTATGGCTGGCTGCTTCTGCCCATTCACCTGCTGGTGTTGATCTACAGCCTTGGCCGGGTTGACCTGATTGCGGTGCTCGGGCCGTTTCGCGATGCCTGCCGACGTGGCGATGCGCAGGCGGCGGTGCATGTGGCGGAGCGCGACATGGGCGTGCAGGCGGACAACAGCGAGCAATTGCTGCAGGGTGTGCAGGGCTACCTGCTCTGGCAGGCGTTTCAGAGTTTCTTCGCCGTGATTTTCTGGTACTTCGTACTCGGCCCGGTGGCTGCGCTGGCCTACAGGCTATTGGCACTTGCTGCCGAGCACGGCAAGACACCCGCACTGGTGGAACGCGCAGGGCAGTTGCGTCATGCGTTCGACTGGGTACCGGTCAGGTTGCTCGCCGCCAGCTTCGCATTGGTCGGCAATTTTGTGGCGGTCACCCGGGTGATGCTGCATGAGCTGCTGAACTGGAACATCAGTGCTGCACAACTGATCACGCGCGTCGGCTGCGCCGCCAGCGAGGTTCCGCCGCCGATGATGGGCGCGCAGGGCGTTACCGGCCTCGACATGCTCTGGGAGCTGCTGGTACGTGCTGCGGTGGTCTGGTATGCGGGGTTCGCCCTGTGGACCCTTCTGCTCTGATTCGATACTGGCCGCGCAGGTTCAGGCATGTGACATCAGGTGTGTGACAGGCGAGGCCAGTCGAACAGTTCGCAGGCATTGTCCGTGCTCGCCTGGGCCAGGCGCGCGGGGCTGATCTTCATCAGCCCCGCGAGGGCCTCGCAAATGTCGGGCAGGTGCTGCGGGCTGTTGCGTTGATAGGGGTGCATGGCGGGCGCCATGTCCGGTGAGTCGGTTTCCAGCACCACGCTGTCCAGCGGCAGTTCGGCGATGACCCGATGCATGCGCAAAGCCTGCGGCCAGGTCGCGGCTCCGCCCAGACCCAGTTTGAACCCCAGCCTGATGTATTCGCGCGCTTCTTCGCGGCTGCCGGCAAAGGCATGAATGATGCCGCTGCGCTGTGGCTTGTGGCGCTTGAGCGTCGCGATCACATCGGCATGGCTGCGTCGCACGTGCAGCAAGGCGGGCAGGTTGAAGTCGTTCGCCAGCTGCAATTGCGCGTCAAAGAGCGCCTGCTGACGCACCTTGTCCGGCTGCTCGACGTAATAATCCAGACCGATCTCACCTACCGCACACAGCTGCGGATGGCCTTGCAGGCGCGTCAGCCAGTCGCCCAGCTCGGTCAGGTGTGCAGTGCGGTGCTCATCGATGTACACCGGATGCATGCCGAACGCTGCGTGCAGGGCGGGGTTGGCCTCGGTCAGCTCCCAGAGCCGCTGCCAGTTACGCTGATACACCCCGAGCACCACCAGGCGCTGCACGCCGAGCGCCAGGCAGTTTTCCAGCACCTGAGTGCGGTCGGCATCGAAGTCCGGAAAATCCAGGTGGGTGTGGGTATCGATCAGCGTCACATTCACGCCTCGTGAATACGTTGCTTGAAGGCCCTGGCAATCGCATGCACGCCTGGCTGGTAGTCATCCTTCTCGATAGCCGCCAGCGCCAGTTGCAGGGCCTTGTCGGCGATCAACTGGTGTTGCTGGGCCATGGCGTTGACGGGCAGCGGCAGGAAATCCAGCAATTGAGTATCGCCGAAAGTGCCCAGATGCAATTGGGTTGATTGCAGTGCCTGGCTCTGCAGTACATCGAACACGCCTTGCAGCAGCACGTAGGACGTGGTGATCAACGCGTCCGGAAGATGTCCCTGGCGCTGTAGCATCTCGGTCATCAAACGCTGACCACACTGGCGGCTGAACGCTTCGCCGTGCTCGATGATGGTGGCTCCGGTAAACCCGTCGAGTGCGTGTTCGAAGCCGGCGGCACGCGCGCGACTGATGCTCAGTTCAGGACGTGCGCTGATCAGGGCGATGTGTCGCGGTCGGGTTTGCAGGAGGCTGTGGGTCAGTTGCTGACAGGCGTCGTGGTCGTCGCTGACCACCGAGCAGAAAAACTCGGGATTCATTTCCCGATCGATGGCGATGATCGGCGTGCCCTTGAGCTGCAATTCGCGGTAGCTGTCGTCACCGGTCGGCAGGCAACTGGCGACCAGCAGTGCATCACAACGGCGTGCTCGGAACAGCTGCAGAAGCTGCAGCTCGCTGGCGGGGTCGTCATCGGAACTGGCGATAAGGAGTTGATAACCGAGTCTACGCGCGCCTTGCTCGAGCAATTTGGCGATACGCGCATAGCTGGGGTTTTCCAGGTCGGGCAGGATAAAGCCCAGTGTCTTGCTATGACGGCTGCGCAGGCCCGCCGCTTGCGGGTTGGGCCGGAAGTCGTGCTGCTCGACCACGGCTTTGACACGCTCGACCGTTGCCGGGCTGATACGCTGTTTTTCGGCCTTGCCATTGATGACGTAACTGGCCGTAGTGACAGAAACACCTGCCAGACGTGCGATATCGCTCAGTTTCACCCCGGAATTTCCTTTTATTAGGTACGCGGCTCAGGACAATCGAGTTATTTTTTTCATGGCGCTGATCTTTACACCAGACCGTAGGAAATTCCCAAGTACTTCACGTATTTTAGGAATTGTCCCACAGTGATCGCACCGTCCGGGCTTCAATGAATCCCCAGAATCGAGTAACGTGCCGGGCAATTCTAGATTAAACGATTCAGCACGCCTGTTGTCTGCTGCAATCGAGATGAAAGTGATGTCCGATACGATGCTCGGACAGATATCACCTTCATCCCCCCTACGCTGTCGATCACATGATCGCCATTAAAACAAGAATCAGGTGGCGCCTTGGCGCTGCACAGGAGTCAAGGCAATGCTCGAACTCACTCTGGAGCAAATATCCATGGCCCAGTCGGCTGTGGATAAAACTGCCGCACTTAAACTGATTGCCGACCACCTGGTCGCTGATGGTCTGGTTGCCGAGGGCTACCTCACCGGGCTGATGAACCGTGAGCAGCAAGGCTCGACCTTCCTCGGTCAGGGCATCGCCATCCCACACGGTACACCCGAAACCCGCGACCTGGTGTTTACCACCGGTGTGCGTCTGATGCAGTTCCCCGAAGGGGTGGACTGGGGCGACGGACAAATGGTTTACCTGGCGATTGGTATCGCTGCCAAATCCGACGAGCACTTGCGCCTGCTGCAACTGCTGACGCGCGCATTGGGTGAAGAGGATCTTGGCCAGGCACTGCGCGAAGCGAAGACCCCGGAAGACCTGCTCAAGCTATTGCAGGGCGCTCCGCAGGAACTGGCGCTCGACGCACAGATGATCAGCCTCGGCGTATCGGCCGACGATTTTGAAGAACTGGTCTGGCGCGGCGCACGCCTGTTGCGCAAGGCCGACTGCGTGAGTAACGGTTTTGCCGCCGTGCTCCAGCAAGTGGAAGCCTTGTCGCTGGGTGATGGCCTTTGGTGGCTGCACAGCGAGCAAACCGTCAAGCGTCCCGGTCTGGCGTTCGTCACCCCCGACAAACCCATGCGTTATCTGGGCCAGCCGCTGACCGGGCTGTTCTGCCTGGCCAGCCTCGGTGAGGCGCATCAGGCGCTGCTCGAGCGTCTGTGCCTGTTGCTGATCGAAGGCCGCGGCCACGAGTTGGGTCATGCCACCAACAGCCGCGCCGTGCTCGAAGCGCTGGGCGGCGAACTGCCAGCCGAGTGGCCGACCCGGCAGATTCAACTGGCCAACGCCCATGGCTTGCACGCTCGCCCGGCGAAGATACTGGCGCAGCTGGCCAAGGAGTTTGACGGCGAGATCCGCATGCGCGTGCTGGAAACCGGCGAGGCCGCCGTGTCGGCCAAGAGCCTGAGCAAGCTGCTCAGCCTCGGCGCCCGCCGTGGTCAGACGCTGGAATTCATTGCCGAGCCGACCATCGCCGACGACGCACTGCCAGCCCTGATCGCCGCCGTCGAGCAAGGTCTGGGCGAGGAAGTCGAACCCTTGCCCGCCGTCTCGCAGACCGAGGCAGCGCCAGCGCCGGCCCCGGCTGCTGCCAAACCGCTCAGCGCTCCGCCAGCAGGCAGCGTGTTGCAGGCTGTGTCTGCTTCACCGGGGATTGCCATGGGGCCGGCCCACGTTCAAGTGCTGCAAAGCTTCGATTATCCCCAACGGGGCGAGTCGGTGGCTGCCGAGCGCGAGCGCCTGCACAAGGCGATCGGCGAGGTGCGCAGCGATATCGAAAATCTTATTCAGCGCAGCAAGTCCAAGGCCATCCGGGAAATCTTCATCACCCACCAGGAGATGCTTGAAGACCCGGAACTGACCAGCGAAGTCGAAGCGCGCCTCAACAACGACGAAAGCGCGGCCGCGGCCTGGGCCACGGTTATCGAGACCGCTGCGGTTCAGCAGGAACAACTGCAGGACGCACTGCTGGCCGAGCGCGCCGCAGACCTGCGTGACGTCGGTCGCCGCGTGCTGGCGCAGATCTGTGGCGTCGAAACCGTTGCAGCTCCGGACGAACCCTACATTCTGGTAATGGATGAAGTCGGCCCGTCCGACGTTGCCCGTCTCGACCCGGCGCAGGTCGCCGGCATTCTTACCGCACGCGGCGGTGCCACCGCGCACAGTGCCATCGTGGCGCGTGCGCTGGGCATTCCCGCGCTGGTCGGGGCCGGTGATGAAGTGCTGCTGCTCAAGCCGGGCACCGTACTGCTGCTCGACAGCCAGCGCGGAAGGCTGACCGTCGCGCCTGACGAGGCGACCCTGCAGCGCGCAGTACAGGACCGTGACGCGCGTGAGCAACGTCTCAAGGCGGCCGCCGCAGCGCGCATGGAGCCCGCTGTGACGCGCGATGGTCATGCCGTCGAAGTCTTCGCCAATATCGGCGACAGCACCGGCACACCGGCTGCCGTGGAGCAGGGCGCGGAAGGCGTCGGTCTGCTGCGCACCGAGCTGCTGTTCATGGCGCATTCCCAGGCGCCGGATGAAGCCACGCAGGAAGCTGAATACCGCCGCGTGCTGACCGATCTGGGCGGGCGTCCGCTGGTGGTGCGTACGCTGGACGTCGGTGGCGACAAGCCGCTGCCTTACTGGCCGATCGCCAAAGAGGAAAACCCGTTCCTCGGCGTCCGCGGTATCCGTCTTACCCTTCAGCGTCCTGATGTCATGGAAAGCCAGCTGCGCGCCCTGTTGCGTTCGGCAGACAGCGGCCCGCTGCGCATCATGTTCCCGATGATCGGCACGCTCGAAGAGTGGCGTCAGGCGCGGGACATGACCCAGCGCCTGCGCGAGGAAATTCCGGTCAGCGACCTGCAACTGGGGATCATGATCGAAGTGCCATCGGCTGCGCTGATCGCCCCGGTGCTGGCGAAGGAAGTGGACTTCTTCAGCATCGGCACCAATGACCTGACGCAATACACCATGGCCATCGACCGCGGCCACCCGACACTGTCGGCCCAGGCTGACGGGCTGCACCCGTCGGTGCTGCAACTGATCGACATTACCGTACGCGCAGCGCATGCCAACGGCAAATGGGTGGGCGTGTGCGGCGAACTCGCTGCAGACCCGCTGGCGGTGCCGATTCTGGTCGGCCTGGGCGTGGATGAATTGAGTGTCTCGGCGCGCAGCATTGGCGAGGTCAAGGCTTGCGTGCGTGAACTGACCCTGAGCAGCGCTCGGGAACTGGCGCAAAATGCGCTGACGGCGGGCAGCGCCGCCGAAGTCCGCGCGCTTGTGGAGGCTGTGTAATGGCGAAGATTCTTACCCTGACCATGAACCCGGCGCTGGACCTGACTGTGCAGTTGGGGCAGTTGGAGCTGGGCCAGGTCAACCGCAGCACGGCGATGCTCACTCACGCCGCGGGAAAAGGCCTGAATGTGGCGCAGGTGCTGGCTGACCTGGGCCATGACCTGACCGTTGCCGGCTTTCTCGGCGTCGACAATCAGCAAGCGTTCGAAGCGTTATTCGAGCGTCGTCAGTTCGTCGACGAGTTTGTGCGGGTGCCGGGCGAAACGCGCAGCAACATCAAGCTGGCCGAAGGCAGTGGCCGTATCACCGACCTGAACGGCCCGGGGCCGCAGGTCAGTGAAGAGGCGCAGCAGGCGCTGTTTACCCGCGTCGAACAGATCGCACAGGGTTTCGACGTGGTGGTCGTGGCGGGCAGTCTGCCGCGCGGCGTCACCCCGGAGTGGCTGCAAAAACTGCTGCTGATGCTCAAGGACCTCGGTCTGAAAGTGGCGCTGGACAGCAGTGGTCTGGCCTTGCGCGCGGGTCTGAAGGCCGGGCCCTGGCTGATCAAACCCAATACCGAAGAGCTGGCTGATGCGCTCGACGCTCCGATCATCTCCATCGCGGCGCAAGCCGAGGCGGCCGCGCGTCTGCAGGCGCAGGGCATCGAGCATGTGGTGATCTCTCAAGGCTCCGAAGGCGTGCACTGGTTCAGCCCGAGCGTGGCGCTGCATTCGCTGCCGCCCAAGGTCACCGTGGCCAGTACGGTCGGTGCGGGCGACTCGCTTTTGGCGGGCATGGTGCATGGCTTGATCAGTGGCCAAGAGCCGCACAAGACCTTGCGCACTGCCACAGCGATTGCCGCCATGGCGGTGACCCAGATCGGTTTCGGTATCACCGATGCCGCGCAACTCAAACGGCTTGAAGGCGGCGTCACTGTACGCAGCCTTTCAGAACAATAAGAGAGGATCGTCATGAAGTTAGCCATAGTTACGGCCTGCCCGAACGGCAAGGTCAGCAGCGTACTCAGCGCACGATTGCTCGAAGCGGCGGCCCTGCGCCAGGGCTGGGAAACCAGCGTCGAAATCATCGATCCCAACAAGGCCGATCAGCAGTTGTCCGCCGAGGATATCGAAGCCGCCGATCTTGTCCTGGTGGTCAATACCGGTCCTGTGGACTTGAGCCGCTTTGTCGGCAAGCGTCTGTTTCAGGATTCGCCTGCGCATGCGTTGCAGGATGTCGACAGCTTTCTGCAGCGCGCCGAGCGAGAAGCGCAGGTGCATGCAGCGTCCGAAGCAGCGGCGCCTCAGGCAAGCGGTGGCAGCGGCGGGCAACCGCGCATTGTTGCAATCACGGCCTGTCCGACCGGTGTAGCCCACACGTTCATGGCGGCCGAAGCGATCCAGCAGGCTGCCAAGCGTCTGAATTACGACCTGCAAGTCGAAACCCAGGGCTCGGTAGGCGCGCGTAACCCGCTCAGCGCCAAGGCCATCGCCGATGCCGATGTGGTGCTGCTGGCGGCGGATATCGAAGTCAACACCGACCGCTTTGCCGGCAAGAAGATCTACCGTTGCGGCACCGGGATCGCGCTCAAGCAGTCCGAAGCGACTCTGAAAAAAGCCCTGGCGGAAGGGCAGGTGGAGTCCGATGAGGCCGCCGCCAAGTCACCTGCCAGACAAGAGAAGGCGGGCGTCTACAAACACCTGCTGACCGGCGTGTCGTTCATGCTGCCGATGGTCGTGGCGGGCGGGCTGTTGATCGCTCTTTCCTTCGTATTCGGTATCACCGCGTTCAAGGAGCCGGGCACGCTGGCTGCGGCACTGATGCAGATTGGCGGGGAAGCGGCGTTCAAACTGATGGTGCCGTTGCTGGCCGGGTACATCGCCTATTCGATTGCTGACCGTCCGGGGCTGGCCCCCGGCATGATCGGTGGTCTGTTGGCGAGTACGCTGGGGGCCGGGTTCATCGGCGGTATCGTCGCAGGCTTTCTGGCTGGTTACAGCGCTGCGGCGATCAACCGCTACGCACGTCTGCCGGCCAGCGTCGAGGCGCTCAAGCCGATTCTGATCATCCCGTTGCTGTCGAGCCTGTTCACCGGTCTGGTGATGATCTACGTGGTCGGCAAGCCGGTTGCTGGCATGCTCGAAGCGTTGACGCACTTCCTCGACAGCATGGGCACCACCAATGCGATCCTGTTGGGTGTGGTGCTGGGCGCAATGATGTGCGTCGACCTCGGTGGGCCGATCAACAAGGCGTCCTACGCCTTCTCGGTCGGTTTGCTGGCGTCCCAGAGCTACGCGCCGATGGCCACCGCCATGGCTGCGGGTATGGTGCCACCCATCGGTATGGGCATCGCTACGATCCTGGCTCGCCGCAAGTTCGCCCAGAGCGAGCGTGAGGCCGGTAAGGCGGCGTTCGTGCTGGGGCTGTGCTTTATTTCGGAAGGTGCCATTCCCTTTGCCGCCAAGGACCCGTTGCGAGTGATTCCGGCCAGTGTCGTGGGTGGCGCGCTGACCGGTGCGCTGTCGATGTACTTCGGCTGCAAGCTGATGGCACCGCATGGCGGCCTGTTCGTGATGCTGATCCCCAACGCCATCAACCATGCGCTGCTTTATCTGGTGGCGATCATCGCCGGTAGTGTGCTGACCGGCGTGATCTACGCGCTGATCAAGCGCCCGGAGCCCGCTGACATGGAAGTGGTGCCCGCAGCCGCCTGATGATGCAAGGCGCGGGCTGCCCCGCGCCTTCTTCCTGCTCTAGCGTTCGAGTGCCAGAGCAACCCCCTGACCACCACCGATGCACAGCGTGGCCAGGCCCTTCTTCACATCGCGCCTGATCATCTCGTGCAGCAGTGTTACCAGCACGCGGCAGCCCGACGCGCCAATCGGGTGACCAAGAGCGATAGCGCCACCATTCACGTTGAGCTTTTGCGGATCCAGCCCCAGCTCCTTGCCGACCGACAGGGACTGTGCAGCGAAGGCTTCGTTGGCTTCGATCAGATCAAGCTCGGCCAGCGACCAGCCAGCCTTGTCCAGGCAGCGACGCGTGGCACTGACCGGCCCGATGCCCATGATGGCCGGGTCGACACCGGCGTTGGCATACCCGGCAATGCGCGCCAGCACCGGCAGGCCCAGTTGCTCGGCTTTAGCGGCACTCATCAGCATCACGGCGGCCGCTCCGTCGTTCAGCGAAGAGGCATTGCCGGCGGTGACCGTACCGTCCTTTTTGAACGCGGGCTTGAGCTTGGCCAGCGTCTCGGCAGTGGTGCCGGCGCGGGGCTGCTCGTCTGTTGCAAAGGACAGCGGATCACCCTTGCGCTGCGGGATCAGGATCGGGGTGATCTCATCGACGAAGCGTCCGGCTTCAATCGCAGCCATCGCCTTCTGCTGAGACAAAGCGGCGAACTCATCCTGGGCTTCACGGCTGATGTCGTACTGCTGCGCGAGGTTCTCGGCAGTGATGCCCATGTGGTAATCATTGAATGCATCCCACAGGCCGTCAGTGATCATCGTATCGACCATGCTGGCGTGGCCCATGCGCAATCCGGTGCGCGCGCCCGGCAGCACGTAGTTGGACAGGCTCATGTTTTCCTGGCCACCGGCGATGATGATCTCGGCGTCGCCGCAACGAATCGCCTGGGTCGCCAGGTGCAGGGCCTTGAGGCCGGAGCCGCAGACCTTGTTCAGGGTCATGGCCGGTACCGAGAAGGGCAGGCCGGCCTTGATGGCTGCCTGCCGCGCAGGGTTCTGGCCAGCGCCTGCGGTCAGCACCTGACCCATGATGACCTCATCGACCTGCGCGCCGTCCACGCCGGTGCGGGCAAGCAGTTGACGAATGACCGCTGCGCCGAGGTCGACTGCGGCGACAGAGGCCAGTGAGCCCTGAAAACTGCCCACGGCGGTACGCGTGGCGGCGACGATAACGACGTCGTGCATGGTGCTGATCCTCATTGTTATTGAGTGCTCATGGTGGCACAGATAGGCAGGCAGGTTCCAACCGTGAACCGCCCGGTCACGGTTTGCCGAAAACCTTCATGTCACGTTCAAACGCCCATGCGGCGTCTGGCTCGTTGCGCCGATCCGTCGCGCACGGCCCAGCGCAGAATGGGCGCAGTATTGTTGACGCCCAGGCGGATCATCCGGCGCTTGAAGGGGCTTTGCGTGACGTCGAGCATGTCGCTGGCCCAGTCCGGCAGCAGCTCGATACCGGCGCGCATCATCAACACGCCAAAAGGCTTGGCCAGCCAGTTGGGTGCGGGCGCATCGAGCAGCAGGCGCAGCACTTCGCGGCTGCGCGCGTCACAGACCAGTTGGCCGCGTATGTCGGCCAGATAGTCAGCAATGGCCTGACGGGAGCGCGGAACGTTGCGCGCGCCGAGTCGCTCGGCGACCAGCGCCGTTTCCGCGTAGTACGCGTCCTGATCGGCGAGCGACATGTCCGGGTTGAGATAGCGCACATGCGCTGCGAGGAAGCTGCTGACTTCGGCCACATGCACCCAGGTCAGCAAATCCGGGTCGCTGGCGGCATACGGCCGGCCATCGGGCGCGGTGCCGACAATGTTCAGGTGAATGTTGCGGACCTTGTCGATCAGCCAGTTGGCATCCCGCGTAGAGCCGTAGGTGGTGCCGGACAGAAACTGCCCGGTGCGCCGCAGGCGGCCGAGCATGTCCTGACGAAAGTTGGAGTGGTCCCAGATGCCCGCCAGTGCCAGCGGGTGTAACGCCTGCAGCATCAATGCGCTGATGCCGCCGACCAGCATGCTGGTGAAATCGCCATGCACCTTCCAGCACACCGCCTGAGGGCCAAACAGACCCGGGTCGCCCTTGGGGGTCTCCAGATCCAGTTGACCCAGGGCCAGGCCGGTAAGGCTGATGACCTGGGTTTCGATGCGGGTGCGGATGAATTCCATGTCGGGCTCGGGCATCTGGGAGGGAAGTACGGCAAAGAGACTTTTGTGGTAACGGACCGTGCGACCCTTCGCTTGCTTGCGAAAGGGCCGGTACATCCGCTAAAGATGTATCACTCGAAATAAAGCTTTCGCGAACAAGTTCGCTCCTACAAGGAGAGCGTACATCCGCTGATGATGTACAGGGCTTCTGCCCGCAGGGCGTGGGAGCGAACTTGTTCGCGAAAGGGCCCTGTGCAGCCGCAGAAGTTTCTGCGTCTGACATAACGCCTTCGCGAACAAGGCGGATCGCCGCCCCGGTCGCTCCTACAAAAGCCCCGTTTCCCCTACTCATCAAGACTTCTGCGTAACGCTGAGCGCAGAGCGTGGGAACGAGAGGGAAACAATCAGCCGCGGTGACGGCCGCGGAAGTAGTTGATCAGGCCTTGGGTCGATGCATCGTCAGCCGGCTCTTCGGTGCCGCCGGTCAGACGCTGGTACACCGCCTTGCCCATTTCCTTGCCCAGCTCCACACCCCATTGGTCGAAGGCGTTGGTGCCCCAGATCACGCTCTGCACGAACACTTTGTGTTCATACATGGCCACCAGCGCGCCAAGACGACGCGGGCTGATGCGCTCGACCACCAGCGTGTTGCTCGGACGGTTGCCGGGGATGACCTTGTGCGGTGCCAGCTTCTGCACCTCTTGCTCGTCCATACCCTTCTCGCGCAGTTCTGCTTCGGCTTCTGCGCGGGTCTTGCCCATCATCAGTGCCTGGCTCTGCGACAGACAGTTGGCGTACAGCCACTGGTGATGGTCGGCAACCGGGTTGAAGCTGACGATCGGCACAATGAAGTCGGCCGGAATCATCTGCGTGCCCTGGTGCAGCAACTGGTGGTAAGCGTGCTGACCGTTGGCACCCACGCCGCCCCAGATCACCGGTCCGGTGTCGGTCGACGTCGGCGTACCGTCCTGACGGACGCTCTTGCCGTTGGATTCCATGTCCAGTTGTTGCAAGTGCTTGGTGATGTTGCGCAGGTAGTGGTCGTACGGCAGGATCGCGTGGCTTTGTGCGTTCCAGAAATTGCCGTACCAGACGCCCAGCAAGCCCAGTAATACCGGCATGTTCTGTTCGAACGGTGCGCTCTGGAAATGCTGGTCCATGGTGTAGGCACCGGACAGCAGTTCCTTGAAGTTGGACATGCCGATGGCCAGCGCGATAGGCAGACCGATGGCCGACCACAGCGAATAGCGACCGCCGACCCAGTCCCACATAGGGAAGATGTTTTCTTCACGGATGCCGAAGGCCACGGCCGCCGCGTTGTTGCTGGACACCGCGATGAAGTGGCGATGCAGTTCGACTTCCGAGCCGCCCTGCGCCAGGTACCAGGCGCGTGCAGCCTGCGCGTTTTTCAGGGTTTCCAGCGTATTGAAGGATTTCGACGAGACGATGAACAGCGTGGTCTCGGCACGAATCTTCATCGACAGCTCATGGAACTCGCTGCCGTCGATGTTGGCCAGGTAATGGCAGCGGACACCTTTGTGCGCGTAGGCCACCAGCGCTTCGGAGACCAGCTCCGGGCCGAGGAACGAGCCGCCGATGCCGATGTTCACCACGTCGGTGATCGGTTTTTCGGTATAACCGCGCCACAGGCCGTCATGGATGCGGCCGACCAGTTCGGTCATCTGATTGAGGACGCGGTGTACGTCCGGCATCACATCGACGCCGTTGACTTTCAACTTGTCGCCGACCGGGCGGCGCAGAGCGGTGTGCAGGGCAGGGCGGCCTTCGGATGAGTTGACCAGCTCGCCATCATACTGAGCCTTGATCGCGTCCTTGAGGCCCACTTCGCCCGCCAGGCTGACCAACAGGTCGCGGGTCTCGGTGGTGATCAGGTTTTTGGAATAATCGAGAAACAGACCGGCGCTGCTGAGGGTGAATTGGCTGAAGCGCTGCGGGTCGGTGTTGAACGCTTCGCGCATGCTGAAGTTCTGCATGGCCTGGCGGTGTTTGTTCAACGCTTGCCAGGCGGGCAGAGCGGTCACATCGGAAGGAGTGCGGTAGTACGCCATCGCTGCGGGTTTCCTTTAACTGGTTCTGTCTTTGGATATTCTTGGAGCGAGGTCGCAAGCTTTCTCACGGGCTACACATCGCAGACTACCCTTCGCGTACCTGTTTGTCTGCGCCTCGCCTTACATGACCCCGGTACTTTTTCACACACAGGCAACCGGGGCTTTGTCACGAATACGGTCGGTTGTGGTTCAGGCAACCTGTACCGGTATGGCATTGCCGGTGTGCCTTAGTTCATTGCCGGCGCACATCCTGTCAGCTTCTGGTCAGGTGCAGGTTGTCGATCAAGCGGGTTTTGCCCAGGAATGCCGCTGCGAGGATGACCACTTCGCGATTGTCGGCAGTCGCCGGACGCAGGCTGGTGGCATCGCGTATCTCCAGATAGTCGATGCGAAAACCGGCAGCCTCCAGTTGCTGCTTCTTGCTCGCCAGCAATGCGTCGAAATCCTGTTCGCCGGCACTGATCACGTCGGCGGTCTGGCGGATCGCTTGATACAGCGCGGGTGCCGCGGCGCGCTGATCGTCGCTCAGATACCCGTTGCGCGAGGACAGCGCCAGACCATCGTCAGCGCGTACCGTCGGTTCGCCGATGATCTGGATCGGCATGTTCAGATCACGCACCATGGCCCGAATCACGGCCAGTTGCTGGAAGTCTTTTTCACCAAAAATCGCCAGGTCAGGCTGCACCATGTTGAACAGCTTGCTGACCACGGTCGCGACACCTTCGAAATGGCCGGGACGGCTGGCGCCACACAGGCCTTGCGACAGGTGCGGCACGCTGACCAGTGTCTGGTCGGCCATGCCGTGCGGGTACATTTCTTCCACGCTGGGCGTGAACAGCAGATTGCAGCCGGCCTGCAGGAGTTTTTCTTGATCGGCAGCCAGCGTGCGAGGGTAGGTGGCGAGGTCTTCGTTGGGGCCGAACTGCAGCGGATTGACGAAAATAGTGGCGACCACGAAATCGGCACGCTGCGCCGCCTTGGTGACCAGCGCGGCGTGGCCGCTGTGCAGGTTGCCCATCGTCGGGGTCAGCGCGATCCGCTTGCCTTCGCTGCGTGCCCGCGCAACGGCGGCGCGCAGGTCCTGTACGGTTTTTACTGTGTTCATGCCGAGAATCCGTGTTCAGTGGCCGGAAAGCTGAGGTCTTTGACGGCGGCCACGTAGGCCCGGATAGCCGACTGGATATCGGGCTGGCCGGTCATGAAGTTTTTCACGAACTTGGGCACGCGCCCGGTGATGGACAGGCCGAGCATGTCGTGCAGCACCAGGACCTGACCATCAGTGGCGCTGCCTGCGCCAATGCCGATGACCGGGACCTTCACCGCCTGGGTGATTTCCTCGGCCAGTTCGCTGGGCACGCACTCCAGCAGGATCATCGCTGCGCCCGCCTGTTCCAGTGCGATGGCATCGGCGCGCATCTGCCGCGCCTGCGCCTCCAGCCGGCCCTGAACCTTGTAGCCGCCCAGCACGTTGACTGCCTGCGGGGTCAGGCCCATGTGCGCGCACACCGGAATGCCGCGCTCGGCCAGCAAACGGATCGACTCGGCCAGCCAGGCAGCGCCTTCGACCTTGATCATGTGGGCGCCCGCCTGCATCAGCGTCGCGCTGTTGATCAGGGTCTGCTCCAGCGTTGCGTTGGCCATGAACGGCAGGTCGGCGAGAATCATCGCGCCCTGGTTGCCGCGTTTCACACAGGCAACGTGGTACGCCGTTTCAGCCGTGGTAACGGGCAGGGTGCTGTCGTGACCCTGCAGGACCATGCCCAGCGAGTCGCCTATCAGCAGCACTTCGACACCCGCCTGGGAGGCCGTGTGGGCGAAGGTTGCGTCGTAGCAGGTCAGCATGGTGATCTTCTCACCCTTCTGCTTCATGGCCAGCAGCGACGTAACGGTTATGTTCGGCATGTAAAGTCCTCCATCAGGCGCTGTGAAGACGGGTGCTCAGCGCGTGAGAGTCATCCTGGAAAAGCAGGCACACCGTCGTGTCGCGGTGTTTTGCAAAGGCCTGTTTCGCGCCCGTTCGCCTGTGGTGTGGCGGCGGGAGGCCTATCTTCGTGAGGAGGGGGCGTGAAGTCAATTGAAGGTGTTACCTGTGCGTCGGAGCGGTTACACCGGCGCGGTGACAGACAGGCTTCATGCCTCGGCGGGCAGACGCTCAAGACCTGTGAACGGGCATTCATCGAGCAGACGATTCAGTGGGCGCCCGTCGGCCAGTGTCAGCCCCGGAGCCAGCTCTGCCAGCGGGTACAGCACGAATGCCCTGGCCTGCATGTGGTAATGCGGCACCTTGAGGCGTGGCTCATCGATAAGATGGTCGCCGAACAGCAGAATATCGAGGTCCAGCGTGCGTGGTCCCCAGCGTTCGTGGCGTTCACGGCCCTGGTCCAGTTCGATGGCCTGTAGCGCATCAAGCAGCGTCAGGGGCGCCAGAGCGGTGTCGACAGCCGCGACGGCGTTGGTGAAGCGCGGTTGGCCGGGCAGCAGCGAGTCGCTGATATAGAAGGACGACACGCCGCTCAACTGACAATCGGGTAACTGCGCAATGGCCTTGAGGGCGCTGCGCAATTGCTCGGCAGGGTCAGCCAGATTGCTGCCCAGACCGATGTACACGCGTTCAGTGGCCAACAGCGGTTCATTCACCGCTTTGCGCCTCGCCCGTGGTGCGCTTGCGTTTGGCGCCGCTGTTACGACGCCGCTTGCGCGGGGCTGTGCCGGCCGCCTCGGGCTTGTTGCTCAGGTCGCGAATCATGTCGCGGCGTTCGCTGTCGTTGCAGTCCTGATAATCGGTCCACCACTGGCCCAGGCCATCGGTTTGCTCGCCCGCCGTTTCACGCAACAGCAGGAAGTCGTAGCCGGCGCGGAACCGCGAGTTGTCGAGCAGCAGGTCGGCACGTTTGCCCGAACGGCGCGGCAGGCGCTCCTGCATGTCCCAGATCTCGCGGATCGGCAGCGTGAAGCGCTTGGGGATAGCGATGCGCTGGCACTGTTCGATGATCAGTTCGTGAGCGGCTTCCTGCATGGCTGCGATCGGCGGCATGCCACGTTCCTGGGCACGCAGCACCTTGGCCGGCAGCGCAGGCCAGAGCAGGGCAGCGAACAGGAACGCCGGTGTGACCGGTTTGTTCTGCTTGATGCGCAGGTCGGTATTGATCAGCGCATTGCTGATCAGCGTATGGGTGTAGGTCGGGTTGTATTCCAGGGCCTTGGAGCTGGCCGGGAACAACGGTTCGAACAGTTCCAGGTCCACCAGCATTTCAAAGGTGGGGGCGGCATGCCCGGAGAGGAACAGTTTGAGCACTTCCTCGAACAGGCGTGCCGACGGAATGTCACGCAGCATCGGCGCCAGTGCACGGATCGGCTGAGCGCTGTGCTTCTCGATACCGAAGTCCAGCTTGGCAGCGAAACGCACGGCACGCAGCATGCGCACCGGGTCTTCCTTATAACGCTGCTCCGGATCGCCGATCAGGCGGATCAGGCGATTGCGGATGTCGTGCACGCCATTGGCGTAATCCAGGACGCGTTCGCTGACCGGGTCGTAGTAAAGCGCGTTGATCGTGAAGTCGCGACGCTGGGCGTCTTCTTCAAGCGTGCCGTATACGTTGTCACGCAGGATGCGTCCGCTTTCGTTGCGCGAGGACTGGTTGCTGTCCTCTTCTTCGTCATCCTGGGGATGATTGGCGCGGAACGTCGCCACTTCGATGATCTCGCGACCGAAGTGGATGTGCACCAGCTTGAACCGGCGGCCGATGATCCGCGCGTTGCGGAATTCGGCACGCACCTGTTCGGGCGTGGCGCTGGTGGCGACGTCGAAATCCTTGGGCGTGATGTTGAGCATCATGTCGCGTACGCAGCCACCGACCAGATAGGCCTGGTAGCCGGCGTTCTGCAGGCGCTCGACGATATTCACGGCATAGCGGCTGAACTGACTGCGTTGCAGCGAATGTTGGCTGCTGTTGAGCACTTCAGGCGTGGTGCGCGTATGTTGCTGCGGTTTGCGCAGTGGGGAACGAAATGACTGGAACAACTTCTTCAGCATGGGATGCACTGTTTGAAGGAATATTCGGCCAAAAACGTGGAATGACCGCATGATGGGCGGGGATTCTAGCATTTAGTCGAGGGATGGTGTAGGAAGCTGTCGCGGAAGGGTAAACGATGGCGCGGATCAAGGCGGGGAAGCTACTGGGGGAGCCGAAGCTCCCCCAAAGTGTGTGCTCTTTATTATTGTTTTCTGCCTGGACTTCTTGTTTTTGTTGAGTGCCCATTCACGAGACCTGCGTCTGTGAAACCTCCCAGTCGGGAGTCAAGAGCAAACGGATTGCTTTGGTCGCTGCGTTGCAATGATCATTCGATCCAACCAGTTCAGGCGCTACCTAAGGGTAGTTTTTGTTGTTCTCGGCCTGGTTGCGGGGCAAGCCCCAAATACAACTCCTCTCCAAAAGAATCAGTTAGCTGCGCCTCCGCCGTGTTGTTCTTGTTATGCGTGAGTCGATTCGTATTGTTTTTATTGTGGGTGTCGTACTGCTTGTTGTTCTTCTTGTACTAAACATATAGCAGAAGCTGTGCCAACTTTTTCCAGGTCCCGTAAACCGGGGCTTTGCGGGAAGCAGGGCGTTTTTGCGCACACAAAAAAGCCGGGCCTGCGTTACCGTAAGACCCGGCTTTTGTTACGTGAAACGCTTGAGGTAACAGTTTGTCCCCGCCCTGCGCACCGCGTGCCAGAGCCCTGGGCCGGTTTTATGTCTCGCTGGCGACGCCCTTGCGCCGCGGGATGCCCAGACGCTGACGGCGTTCCCACAGACATTTGCGACTGACGCCCAGCTTGCGCGCCAGCTCGGTTTCAGTCATGTGATCCTGATGCTCCAGAACGAAGTGCTGAAAATAGTCTTCGAGTGACAGGTCTTCGGCGGGCTCGTTGCCCGACGAGCCGGAAGAGCCCGGTAACGGCGCCATGCCCATGTACTCGTCGTCATCCAGACCGTCGAGCTCGATGTCGATGCCCAGCAGGTCAGCGGTGATTTCCGGGTTCTCGCACAGAATCACCGAGCGTTCCACAGCGTTTTCCAGCTCGCGTACGTTACCCGGCCAGCTGTAATGGCGGATCGCTTGTTCGGCGTCGTGTGCAAATTTGAGGTCGTCGCGCCCGACCTTGCCGCTCTGGCGAACCAGGAACGCATGGGCGATTTCCAGGATGTCGTTGCCACGTTCGCGCAGCGCCGGGAGCTTCAGGGCGATGACGTGCAGACGATAGAACAGGTCTTCACGAAACTCGCCATTTTTGGCCAGCGTTTTCAGGTCCCGGTGGGTCGCGGCAATCAGGCGTACGTCGACCTTTTGCGATTGCACCGAACCGACCCGGCGAATCTCGCCTTCCTGCAATACGCGCAGCAGGCGAGCCTGGGCTTCCAGCGGCAGCTCGCCGATTTCATCGAGAAACAGCGTGCCACCGTCAGCAGCCTCGACCAGACCTGCGCGGCCTGCGCTGGCCCCGGTGAACGCGCCTTTTTCATGACCGAACAGTTCGGACTCGATCAGCGATTCGGGAATGGCCGCACAGTTGACGGAGATCATCGGCGCCTTGGCGCGGCGTGAGAGGTTGTGCAGGGCGCGGGCGACCAGTTCCTTACCGGTGCCCGATTCCCCTTGAATCAGGACGTTGGAATCAGTCGGGGCGACTTTGCGGATCTTGCTGTAAAGATCCAGCATGGGCGGGCATGAGCCGATGATGCCGATCTCGCCATTGTGGTTCTGTGCCGGGCCTTTTTCAGCGCTGCTGGTCCGGGCGGTGGCGCCGCGTTCGTCCTGAAGGTGCTTGACCGTCTGCCGATCACGCAGGATCCGCGAGACGGCCTGGAGCATTTCATCGTGATCGAAGGGTTTGGCGATGTAGTCCACCGCGCCCATCTTCATCGAATCGACTGCCGAGCGCAGGCTCGCGTAACTGGTCATGATCAGCACCGGTTTGCCCTCGCCGAGCTTGATCAGCTCGGTGCCGGGTGCGCCGGGCAAGCGCAGGTCGCTGACGATCAGATCGAACGACGGGATGCTGAAGCGTTCCTGAGCCTCTTGAACGGAGCCGGCTTCACTGACTTCATACTGGTTGCGTTCAAGCAGGCGACGCAGGGCTGAGCGGATAATCGTTTCGTCTTCGACGATCAAAATATGCGGCATTGATTCAGTTCTCTCGACGGTCTCAGTTCGCGGTGGACGTCGCGTCGACATGGCGTGGCAAGGTCACCCTGATTCGGGTTCCACGCTGCTGCTCGGGATCGGCCGGGCTGTCGATGGTGATTTGTCCATAATGCTCTTCAACGATGGAATAGACCAGCGCCAGGCCAAGTCCGGTTCCCTCGCCAGGATCCTTGGTGGTGAAGAACGGCTCGAACAATCGGTCCATGATTGCCTTTGAAATCCCACTGCCTTCGTCTTCGACGATCAAGTCCACAGTGTGCTCGGATACTTCGCTTCTGACCCTGACTGCGCTGCCTGCCGGGGAGGCGTCGCGGGCGTTGGAGAGCAGGTTGATCAACACCTGCGCCAGCCGTTGCGGATCGCCAACCGCCCAGTGCTCGGGGTTACACAGGTTGTAGAAGTGTACTTCGAAATTGCGCCGGTTCAGTGCCAGCAGACCAATAGCATCCTGAGCCACCACGGCCAGACAAACGGCTTCGTCGCTATGCTGATGAGCGCCCGCGTGAGCAAAGCTCATCAATGACTGGACGATGCGCGATACGCGTTTGGTCTGTTCGAGGATCTGGCTGCTGATTTCCTTGAGCTCGCCGTCTTCTTCACGTTCTTCGCGCAGGTTCTGGGCGAGGCAGGCAATGCCGGTGATCGGATTACCGATTTCGTGCGCCACACCGGCGGCCAGGCGGCCGATGCTTGCCAGGCGTTCCGAGTGCACCAGCTTGTCTTCGAGCATCTGCGTGTCGGTCAGGTCCTCGACCAGCACCACCAGGCCGCTGTTGCCCGGCGCCAGAGGCTCGTTGATGGCTGCCTTGTGCAGATTGAGCCAGCGTGTCTGGCCGTCCAGACCGAGCTTCTGCTTGTGCAAATGCTCATCGGGCAGGCTGGTAAAACCGGTCAGCAGGCTCTTCCACGGCTCGGCAATGGTTTCCAGTCGCGAGCCGACCACACGCTGCGCGACGATGCCGGTCAATTCTTCCATGGCCCTGTTCCACATCAGGATCTCCTGATCTTCGGCCAGCGAGCAGACGCCCATCGGCAGCTCCTGTAGGGTCTGGCGGTGGTAGCGACGCAGGGCATCGAGTTCGGCGGCAAGGCCGGTGAGGCGCGAGTGGTAGTCCTCAAGCCGGCTTTCAATGAAATGTATGTCTTCGGTGACGTATTTTTCGCTGCCTGATTTGTACGGCAGAAAGGTTTCCACCATGTCCTGGGCAACGCTCGGCCCCATCAGCCCGGACAGGTTGGCCTCGATGCGGTCGCGCAGGCGACGCAGGGCATAAGGGCGGCGCTCGTCGAAGGGCAGGTAGAGATCGCGCAGCGCTTGCTCGACCTCCTTCTGCGCGGCTTTCGCGCCCAGCGGCTTGGCCAGTTGGGTGGCGAACTCCTGCGGCGACACCGCGTGCAGTTCCCGGCGTTGCGGGCGGCGCACGTTGTCGACTGCGCAGGCCTCGGCGGCCCCGGCTTCTTCAGGGCTGGCATTGGTGAACAGCGAGATCAGGGTGAACAGCAACACGTTGGCGGCGAGCGAGGCGATGGCTGCCATGTGCCAACTGGTGTCGTCCAGCACATAGATCATGTTCAGCCAGGGAATGTAGAAGCCCTGCAGGTTGCCGATCAGCGGCAACAGCATGCTGACCGCCCAGACTGAAATGCCGGCCAGCAGCCCGGCGATGAAGCCGCGTCGGTTGGCGGTCGGCCAGTACAGCACCGACAGCACGCCCGGCAGAAATTGCAGGGTTGCAACGAAGGCGACGATGCCCAGGTTGGCCAGATCCTGCTGCGCGCCGAGCATCAGGTAGAAGCCGTAACCCAGCGCGATGATCGCCACGATCAGTCCGCGTCGTGTCCACTTCAGCCAGCGGTAGATATTGCCCTCGGCGGGTGGCTGATACAGCGGCAGCACCAGGTGATTGAGTGCCATGCCGGACAACGCCAGCGTGGTGACGATGATCAGCCCGCTGGCCGCCGACAGCCCGCCGATATAGGCGAGCAGGGCCAGAGACTTGCTGTTGGCGGCGATACCGATGCCGAGCGTGAAGTATTCCGGACTGGTGGTGGCGCCGAGTTTCAGCCCGGCCCAGAGGATCAACGGCACCGCGAGGCTGATCAACAGCAGAAACAGCGGCAGACCCCAGCTGGCGCTGACCAGCGAGCGCGGATTGAGGTTTTCGGTAAAGGTCATGTGATACATGTGCGGCATGACGATGGCCGAGGCGAAGAACACCAGCAGCAGCGTGCGCCACGGGCCTTCCTGCAAAGGCGTGTGCAGCGAGGCGAGGGCGGTCTGGTTCTGCAGCAGCCACAGTTCCAGTTGTTGCGGGCCGTCGAACACACCATACAAGGCATACAGCCCGACGCCGCCCAGGGCAATCAGCTTGATCAGCGATTCAAAGGCGATGGCGAACACCAGGCCCTCGTGTTTCTCGCGGGTCGCGATGTGCCGTGAGCCGAAGAAAATCGTGAACAGGGTGATAAGTGCGCAGAACGCCACGGCGACCCTGTCCTGCACGGGCTCGCGGGTCAGAATGCCGATGGAGTCGGCGACCGCCTGAATCTGCAAGGCCAGCAGCGGCAGCACGCCGATCAGCATGAATACGGTGGTCAGTGCACCGGCCCAGGTGCTGCGAAAACGGAACGCGAACAGATCGGCCAGTGATGACAGCTGGTAGGTGCGGGTAATTCTGAGGATCGGGTAAAGCAGCACCGGCGCGAGGAGGAAGGCCCCGGATACCCCCAGATAACTGGACAGAAAGCCGTAGCCATACTGATAGGCCAGACCGACCGTGCCATAAAACGCCCAGGCGCTGGCGTAGACGCCCAGTGACAGGGTGTAAGTCAGCGGATGACGAATGATCCAGCGCGGAATCAGGCCGTGTTCGCTGACCCAGGCTACACCGAACAGCACCAGCAGGTAGGCGGCGCTGACCAGCAGCATCTGCGTCAGACTAAAGCTCATCGGCATCTCGCTGGCTCTGCAGAATGAACGTCACCACAATCAGGATCAGCCACAACATGTAGGGCCGATACCAGGCACCGGTGGCATCGATCCACCAGTCCATGATGGCTGGAGAGAACAGATAAATGCCGACCACCAGAAGCAAAACCAACCGGTATATGTACATCTGGTCTCCCTGCGCTGGTAGATGAGGAGCGGCATGTTAACGGATGCCGGGCAACCTGCAAGTATCCTTGCGTCGCAGTTTGTGGCGACCGCTCTGGATCAGTCTATCCGGGCTTCTTCAATATTGCGCAGTCGGGGTATCAGGTCAGCGTTCCAGTGACGGATGCCCCAGGCAAGCACTTCCTGTGCAGGGCCGTCGGCCATGTGCGTATCGAGCGGTTGCCCCAATGCGCGCAAGGCCCGCAGCAGCAGCGGCGTGGCCTGATCGGCCGGCAGCGGTGGGGAGCGATAGGACTTGCCCAGCTTGTGGCCATCCGGCTGGGTGATCAACGGTACATGCAGGTAGCGCGGTTGGGGCAGGCCCAGCAGTTCCTGCAGGTACAGCTGGCGGGGGGTCGAGTCGAGCAGGTCGGCGCCGCGGACGATATCGGTGACGCCTTGCCAGGCGTCGTCAATGACCACGGCCAGTTGATAGGCATACAGCCCGTCGCGCCTGCGGATCACAAAGTCACCGCTTTCGCGGCCCAGGTGCATTTTGAAGGTGCCCTGAACCCGGTCGTCGAAACGATATTCCAGCTCCGGTACGCGAATGCGGATCGCCGCGTTGTCTGGCGAATGTCCGGCATTGCGGCAGAAACCCGGATAAATACCCTGAAAGCCTTCGAGCTGTTTGCGCGAGCAGGTGCAGGCGTAGGCCAGGCCATGATTGAACCAGCGCTGGAGGATCTCGGCGTAGGCGTCATGGCGCTCGCTTTGCCGGACCATCTGGCCGTCCCATTCAAAACCGTAGCGCTCGAGTGTCTCGAGAATCCCCGCCTGCGCGCCGGCCACTTCACGCGGCGGGTCGAGATCCTCCATGCGCAACAGCCACTGACCGTCTGCCGCGCGCGCATCGAGATAGGAGGCGAGGGCTGCGACCAGCGAGCCAAAATGCAGGTAACCACTGGGAGTCGGCGCAAAGCGCCCGATACAGGCCGGTTTTTTCATGGGCGGGATGTTACGGGTGACGGGCTTGGGCGGGCAAGTGGAACGCAGTGGGTGGTTATGCAGAGTCTTGTGCCAATGCTCCGCGTTGGCATGCAGTTCGTGACGCTCTGCGTCACACGGCGGTTCTGCGATTTCAGGTGGCTGGGGGTTCGACTCAAGTCACCTTTTCGCCCCTCGGCGACTCACTTTGAGGGACCAAAGTGAGCAAAGTCCCCGCTCCGGTTTCCGGCCCGACTTCGTCGGGTTCCTTCGCCCTGTCACTGATCCGGGGGTCGCCGCAACGCGCCATCCATGGCGCGGTGCGGCTAGCCTGGCGTCCTGCCAGGCTACCCCCGGATCAGTGGCAGGACTCAGCCGTCACTAACGTCGCACTCTGCGTCGTCAGTGCCATCGCGATCAAAGAGCGCATGGGAGTCAGTTGGGCTGTGGACAGCGATGAGCAAGGAGTGGGAGCAAGATTCGCTGTCATAGTGCTTCAACAGGCACAAAAAAAGACGCCGAAGCGTCTTTTCAGTCAAAGGCGGCCCCAGGTCATTTACCGACCTGTTTTTCCTTGATTTCTGCGAGGGTCTTGCAGTCGACGCACTGGTCTGCAGTCGGGCGAGCCTCAAGACGGCGGATGCCGATCTCTACGCCGCAGGATTCGCACCAGCCATATTCTTCGTCCTTGATCAGTTGCAGCGTCTTGTCGATCTTCTTGATCAACTTGCGTTCGCGATCGCGGGCACGAAGTTCAAGGCTGAACTCTTCTTCCTGACTGGCACGGTCGGCCGGGTCGGGGAAGTTGGCAGCTTCGTCCTTCATATGGTCTACCGTTCGGTCGACCTCTTGCATCAAGTCCTGCTTCCACTTGTTCAGGATCTTGGTGAAGTGCGCGCGCATCGGCTCGCCCATGTACTCTTCACCCTTCGTTGGCACGTAGGGCTCAAAGCCGCTGATTAGATGGTTCTGTTGCTTTTCTGGGGTGGGCATGTCTGGACCGCCTCTCACTCTTCTAATCTATTGCGCAGGATTGTTCCATCACCGACACCCGTCGGCCCTGCAGCTGCAAGCGGGCGAACTTACCAGATCAAATCGGAGTGCGCTACTCCCGGTTGTCGAGCATGACGACGCCGTCTTCTTATGGAGATGGCCATTTCGCATCTGCCCTGCATCTAAATGAACTCTAGTCGCTGCGCACCGTCGTAGCTTTCTTTTATTCAGCGTTTGGAGACCGCGCTTTTCAGTCCGCAAATGCACCGTCGGGCGGGTGGTTGGGTAGAATCATGGCGCGCCGTGATGACAATCATGTTTTAACATCCGCCCTTTAAAGGAATATCCATGAGCCAGCCTTACAGTGCGCGCAGTCGCGCCATAGAACCTTTTCATGTCATGGCGTTGCTGGCGCGTGCCAATGAATTGCAGGCGGCGGGTCATGATGTGATTCACCTTGAAATCGGCGAGCCCGATTTCACCACTGCAGAGCCCATCATAAAGGCTGGCCAGGCGGCACTGGCGGACGGCAAGACGCGTTACACCGCCGCGCGCGGTCTGCCGCAACTGCGTGAGGCCATTTCCGGGTTTTACGCTCAGCGTTACGGCGTCGACATTGATCCTCAGCGGATTCTGGTCACGCCGGGCGGTTCAGGCGCCTTGTTGCTGACCAGCAGTCTGCTGGTCGATCCGGGCAGGCACTGGTTGCTGGCCGACCCTGGCTACCCGTGCAATCGTCACTTTTTGCGCCTGATAGAAGGCGAGGCGCAACTGGTGCCCGTCGGTCCGCAACAGCGTTATCAACTGACCCCTGAGCTGGTGGCCACGCACTGGAATCACAACAGTGTCGGCGCTCTGGTGGCGTCACCGGCCAATCCGACCGGCACCCTGTTGAGCCGCGACGAACTGGCAGCCTTGTCTCAGGCACTGAAAGCCCGCAATGGCCACTTGGTGGTGGACGAGATCTATCACGGCCTGACCTACGGTGTGGACGCCAGCAGTGTGCTGGAGGTGGATAACGACGCTTTCGTTCTCAATAGTTTTTCAAAGTATTTCGGCATGACCGGGTGGCGTCTGGGCTGGCTGGTCGCGCCGCAGGATGCCGTGGCCGATCTGGAAAAGCTGGCCCAGAACCTCTACATCAGCGCGCCAAGCATGGCGCAACATGCCGCGCTTGCCTGCTTTGAGCCGCAGACACTGGCCATACTCGAGCAGCGGCGCGCCGAGTTCGGCCGCCGCCGGGACTTTCTGCTGCCAGCGCTGCGCGAACTGGGTTTCGGTATTGCCGTCGAGCCGGAAGGGGCCTTTTATTTGTATGCCGACATCTCCGCGTTTGGCGGCGATGCCTTTGCCTTTTGCCGGCACTTTCTGGAAACCGAGCACGTCGCCTTTACACCAGGCCTCGATTTCGGCCGTTTTCAGGCCGGGCACCATGTGCGCTTTGCCTACACGCAGAGCCTGCCGCGCCTTGAGCAGGCGGTCGAGCGAATCGCTCGTGGTCTGCGTAGCTGGGGTGTCTGATGCGTTTTTCTCCGCAGCTTGAACAGGGTCGTCTGCTGGTGCGTTACAAGCGCTTTCTCGCTGATATCGAAACCGATAGCGGTGAATTGCTGACCATTCACTGCCCTAACACCGGTTCGATGCTCAACTGCATGATGCCCGGCGGGCGCGTGTGGTTCAGTCGCTCGAATGACCCCAAGCGCAAACTGCCGGGCACTTGGGAAATCAGCGAAACCCCGCAGGGTCGCCTAGCCTGTATCAATACCGGACGGGCCAATACGCTGGTTGAAGAGGCCTTGCGCGCCGGGGTCATCAGCGAACTGACGGGGTTCACGGCGCTCAAGCGCGAGGTGGCCTACGGACAGGAAAAAAGTCGTGTGGACTTTCGTCTGGAGTACCCGGATGGCTATCTGTATCTGGAAGTTAAAAGTGTCACTCTGGGATTCGATGGTTCCAGCGTGGCGGCATTCCCCGATGCGGTGACCCAGCGCGGCGCGCGGCACCTGCGCGAACTGGCGACGCTGGCGCGCGAAGGCGTGCGCGCCGTGCTGTTGTATTGCGTCAATCTCACCGGTGTCGACGCTGTGCGGCCGGCGCAGGAGATTGATCCTGCCTACGCGGCGGCGTTGCGTGAAGCCATTGATGCCGGTGTGCAAATTCTCGCCTACGGTGCGCAACTGACGTCGGAAGAGATTTTTATCGACCGGCGCCTGCAGGTGCACGGGCTGGATTGAGGCGTCTGGCTACAGGCGGCTCAGACTTCGTCAGGCCTCCAGATGCAGCGACACCCAGATGCCCTCGGCGTCTTCACGGCTTTTGATGACGGTCAAGGATTGACCTTCGCAAGGCCCGGCAACGCATTCGCCATTCTCGATCAGAAACAACGCCCCATGCGTCGCGCACTGGATCAGGCTTGCACTGCCGTCCAGAAATTGATCGGGTTGCCATTCCAGTTGAATGCCGCGATGCGGGCAGCGGTTCTTGTAGACAAACACCTCGCCCTGACGACGCACGGCAAACAGCGCATGTTCGCCCAGCTCGAAGCCTTTGCTGTGGGCTTCGGGCAGGTGGCTTGAAGTGCAAAGGAATATCAAGAAGCCTCCATAGGCCCATTCTTCGGGTGCCAGTTGTCGGGTCGATGCCTGATCGGACAAGTCTGGCATTTTCTTCGGATTGATGCGCTGCGTTACGTTGAAGTCATCACAGGATGCGTCGGTTCTTTCCTGTCTTTTTGTAGCTTTCGTCTCTAAGCACGTCACTCGTGCCTGTAAGCGTGGCAGCCGTATATCGTCCGCTCATGTCTTGCAGAGCGGAAACACTATGAAAGAGATGACAGCAGATGATGAGCGGCTGGCGCGTCAGGTCATCGGGCTGCTTGAGCTGTTTGCCCTCAATACAGACGACACTGAGCAGCGCATTGTCGGCATCTGTCGGCGCGCATGCACGCCTGTGGGACCGGTTGCAGCGGTCAGCGTCCAGCAACGTTTCGTGTGTCTGGCACGCACCACGCTGGATCGCTTACAGGCTCGTCATATCAAGGTCGTCGCCGTGGTCAATTTCCCTCATGGCAGCAGCAATGTTCAGTCCGTCATCGCTCAGGTACGTGCTGCGCTGATGGCTGGCGCGGATGAAATCGACGTCGTGTATCCCTTTCGCGCGCTGCTCGGCGGAGACCGGCAGCCCGGCCTGGCGATGATCTCGGCGTGTTCGGCCTTGTGTGCCGGGCAGGTGAGGCTTACAGCGACGCTTGAAACCGGTGACTTGCGTGACTCGCAAATGATCCTCGACGCTTGCCGCGATGCGATTGTTTCGGGCGCTGACTTCATCAAGACCAGCACCGGCAAGGCCGCCAGGCATGTCACGCCGCAGGCTGCACGGATCATGCTGGAGTCCATTGCCGACGTAGGCGGGCAAGTAGGGCTGAAGGTTGCAGGCGGGATCCGTACGTTCGAAGAGGCGCGTGTTTACATGGCACTGGTCCGCGCGCGATTTGGCCTGCAATGGATCAACGCCGGGCGCTTTCGGCTGGGCGGCTCCAGCGTGCTGGACGACTTGCTGGCAAGGCTCGGCCTGCTCGAGTCGCATGGTGGTGGCGATGGCTTTTGAATGATCGATGGCTTTGCGCCGGACAAAAAAAGACCCGGCAAAGAGCCGGGTCAAAAACCGTGATTAGCCTGATGAGGAGATAATCTGAAAGTCCGAACCAAGGTCTTTCAGGCTACCGTCCAGTCTCGCGACCGGATGTGATAATCATAACGATTCTCATTTGTAAGTCAACATTTCTTTTGGTCGCACGCGTGCCTGTGCCTGCGGGTGATTCAGGCAGGATATTCATGGATTAAACGTGACGGAGTACAGCGTAGCCTCAGTGGCGAGCGGGTTGCGCATGCGAGGGAAGAAGGGGTGAAAGCAGGGCGCTACATCGCCAGCCTGCTGTGCATTGCGCGTGCAGGCTGCAACGTTTTTGCGGTATCAGTGGGTACGGTAGCGCAGGCGCGTGCCGAAATTCACCGACATCAGAATCTCGTCAGCCGAGAGTTCAGCCGGGAAGAACACGCCTGAAATCTGTGCATGAGCGATGCTCGCACCTTCCATCGGCGTATTGCGCAGGTCCAGGCCACGAAGGTCGGCAGAGCGAAAATAGGCGTCGGTGAAGTCGATATTGGCGGTGTCCAGCGCGCGCAGGTCCAGCCCCCTGAAGTCGCCCCCCACCATGTCGATGGTGCCGGTTCGCGGTTTCTCTTGATTGAAACCTTCGACGTCATCTTTGCGCAGCAGCATATAAAGCGGTGAGTCGATCTGTTTGGGGTGGCTCATGATGGCCTCCGACATGTCATTGCGTTGGAATTGTGGCGCCAGTATATCGCCATCATTGTAAGGCCGTGAAGCGCTAACCGCTCAACGGCCATGTGTCGTTTTACAGACCCGGCAGGCGCTGACGCAGGTTGTCGATAAGGCTGTCCAGATCGCTGCTGACGTTGGTTGCAACCTTCTTGCTGCGCAGGATTTCGTCGGCGCCGAGCGGCTCGCGACTGGCCTGCTGAGCCTCGATGACTTCCAGTGTCGCGTCAGAGGGGTCGTTGTCCTGTGCCTGACGCTGCGCAAGCCAGCCAGCGATCACCGCCTGCGGTGCTTCGCAATCCAGAATCAGGAACGGGACGCCGGTGTTTTCGGCAATCTTTGCCGCCGCATCGCGCTGCTCGCGCTTGAGGTAAGTGGCATCGATTACCACCGAGAAGCCTGCGCGCAGGGTTGCGGTGGCCAGCTCATGCAGGCGTGCATAGGTTGTGCTGCTGGCTTGCGCGTCATACAGATCCTGACCCTGGCCGGCAAACAGGCGCTTGCGCTCTACGTCCGAGCGCAGGCGGATGGCGCCCAGCGATTCCACCAGACGCATCGCCACGTGGCTTTTGCCAACGGCAGAGACACCGTGGGTGATCGTCAGAAACGGTGAAGGGATGGCGCTGTAGCTCTCGGCCAGATTGGCATAGTTGCGGTACTGACGAAGCGTCGCCGCGCGCTGCAAGCCGTCGGCATCGGCCGGCTGGCTGAACAGTGCCACCTTGGCGCGGACCATTGCGCGGTAGGCCTTGTAGAAATTCAACAGCTCCAGGCCCGCGTAGTCGCCGGTGACTTCCAGGTACTGACTGATCAAACGCCGTGACAGCGACTTCAGGCCACGGTCTTCAAGGTCCATTGCCAGAAAGCCGATGTCGGCATAGACATCGGTCTTGCGGAACGGCTCGTTGAACTCGATGCAGTCGAACAGCACGACCTTGCCATCAATCACCGTCGCATTGCCCAGATGAATGTCGCCATGGCACTCACGGATGAACCCATCGGCCTTGCGGTGGGCCAGCAACGGCTTAAGTCGCGCAAAGCTCGACTCTGCCCACGCGTGCAGGGCATCAAGCTGTGCCAGGTCGGATTTTTCGCTGATCAGCGGGCGAATCTGCTCGAAATTCTGTACCACCGGGGCCATCACGCTGTCAGCCGAGCCCAGTTCGCTTTCAGCTCCGACCTGCGGCGAGGTCAGGTGAAAACCGGCAATCTGGCGCGCCAGTTCGTCGATGTGCGCAGTCGTCAATTCACCGTTGGCCTGCAGCGTGCTCAGCAGGCCATCCTGCGAGAACTGTTTCATCTTCAGCGCGTATTCGATCGCTTCACCGTCGCCGCCCAGTTGCGGCGTGTCCTCTGTGCCAGTGATTGGCAGGACTTCGATGTAGAGATCGTCGGTCAGACGCTGATTCAGGCGCAACTCTTCTTCGCAGAAGTGCTTGCGCAGGGCCAGCGTGGTGAAATCCAGAAAGCCGAAGTTCATCGGCTTTTTGAATTTGTAGGCATACGGACCCGTCAGCAGCACCCAGGAAATGTGCGTTTCGATGACCTGGAAACTCTCCACCGGATGGGGGAAGAGGGCAGGGTTCTGCAGGGCAGCAATCAAAGACTGGCTCACGGTCGATCCTTCAGGAATGTGTTCAAAATGTAAGTACACGATGCCGCCATTATGGCCGCTTGGCGCGAGGCTGCAAACCGCTGACTCGGGCGTCTGTCGATCCTCGGTAAAGTGCGTATAATCCGCGCCCATGACTCGATCCCGCACCTCTCGTTCTGCAAAAAAACAACCTCCCCGCAGCCTTAACAAGTGGCTGGGCTGGGCGTTGAAGCTCGGTATTGTCGGCCTGGTTCTGCTCGGCGGCCTGGCCATTTATCTCGATGCAATCGTCCAGGAAAAATTCTCCGGCAAGCGCTGGACCATCCCGGCCAAGGTCTATGCACGGCCGCTGGAGCTGTTCGTCGGACAGAAGCTGAGCCGCGATGACTTTCTCATCGAACTCGACGCCCTGGGCTATCGCCGCGAAAGCGTGGCGAATGGTCCCGGCGCCGCTGCGGTGAACGGCAATACCGTCGACCTCAATACGCGTGGCTTTCAGTTTTACGAAGGCACTGATGCAGCGCAGCAGGTGCGCGTGCGCTTTTCCGGTGACTATGTAGCCGACCTGTCTTCGGGCAATGGTGCCAAGCTTGCGGTGGCACGACTCGAGCCCTTGCTGATCGGCGGCCTGTACCCGAAGAATCTGGAAGACCGGATCCTGATCAAGCTGGATCAGGCGCCGCCCTATCTGCTCGACGGGCTGGTAGCGGTCGAGGACCGGGATTTCTATCACCACTTCGGCGTGTCGCCCAAGTCCATTGCCCGGGCGATCTGGGTCAATACCTCGCAGGGGCAGATGCGCCAGGGCGGCAGTACGCTGACTCAGCAGTTGGTCAAGAACTTCTACCTGACCAATGAACGCAGCCTGACCCGTAAGCTGACCGAAGCCATGATGGCCGTTCTGCTGGAGATTCATTACAGCAAGCAGGAAATCCTCGAGGCCTATCTCAACGAAGTGTTCGTCGGGCAGGACGGCCAGCGTGCCGTTCACGGTTTCGGTCTGGCCAGCCAGTATTTCTTCAGCCAGCCGCTGTCCGAGCTGAAAATCCATCAGGTGGCGATGCTGGTCGGACTGGTCAAGGGGCCTTCCTTCTACAACCCGCGGCGCAATCCGGAGCGTGCTCTGGAGCGTCGGAATCTGGTGCTCGACCTGTTTGAGCAGCAGGGCGTCGCCACGCCGGAAGTGGTTGCCGCTGCGAAGAAAATGCCACTGGGTGTGACCAAGACCGGGACTCTCGCCGACAGCTCGTTCCCGGCGTTCCTCGATCTGGTCAAGCGTCAGCTGCGCGAAGACTATCGCGACGAAGACTTGACCGAAGAAGGGCTGCGGATCTTTACCAGCTTCGATCCGATCCTGCAGATGAAGTCCCAGGCGGCCATGGACGACACGTTCAAGAAGCTCGCCGGGCGCAAGGGCTCTGATGAAGTGGAGTCGGCCATGGTCGTCACCAACCCTGAAACCGGCGAAGTGCAGGCGTTGATCGGTGGGCGTGAGGCCGGGTTCTCGGGCTTCAACCGGGCGATCGACGCGGTGCGTCCGATCGGCTCGCTGGTCAAGCCGGCTATCTACCTGACGGCACTTGAGCGGCCAAGCCAGTACACCTTGACCAGCTGGATTGCCGACGAACTGTTCCAGGTCAAAGGCGCCGATGGCCAGATATGGAAACCGCAGAACTACGATCACAAGTCACACGGCAATATCTTCCTGTATCAGGGGCTGGCGCACTCTTACAACCTGTCGACCGCCAAGCTGGGCCTTGAACTGGGCATTCCAAACGTGTTCAAGACACTGGCCAAACTGGGTGTGACGCGCGAATGGCCGACCTATCCGTCGATGCTGCTGGGTGCGGGTGGCTTGAGTCCGATGGAAGTGGCCACCATGTATCAGACCATCGCCAGCGGCGGGTTCAATACGCCGATGCGTGGTATTCGCAGCGTGCTCACCGCGGAAGGCGAGCCACTCAAGCGTTATCCGTTCCAGATTGAACAGCGCTTCGATCCGGGTGCCATATACCTGGTGCAGAATGCGATGCAGCGGGTCATGCGCGAAGGTACGGGCAAATCTGTTTACAACGTATTGCCGAGCTCGTTGAATCTGGCAGGCAAGACCGGTACCAGTAACGACTCGCGTGACAGCTGGTTTGCCGGGTTCAGTCAGGACCTGCTGGCGGTGGTGTGGATGGGGCGCGACGACAACGGCAAGACACCGTTTACCGGTGCCACCGGTGCCCTGCAGGTCTGGACCAGTTTCATGCGCAAGGCCGGCCCGCTGCCGCTGGACATGGCGATGCCGGACAACGTCGTTCAGGCGTGGGTCGATGCGCAGACCGGTCAGGGGTCGGATGCAAGCTGCCCGAATGCCGTGCAGATGCCGTATATTCGCGGCAGTGAGCCCCAGCCCGGCGCGACATGCGGCGGCGCTCCGGCACCTGCCACTGAGGTGATGGACTGGGTCAAGGGTTGGTTGAACTAGGCAATCGAGGTTTTCAAGTGAATAAATGGTGGATTCCAGCTTTAACGGCACTGGCCTTGCTGAACGGCTGCGCCAGTGTGGAACGCGGCTCGATTCCGGTCGTGGATTCGAGCTCCAAGGTGTCCAATGGCGAAGGTGCGGCAGCGTCGCGTAACGGTACTTACCGGACCAACACGGCGCCTGTGCAACAGCAGCCGCAAGCCGTGCCGCAGGACTCGGGCGTCGTAGTGATGGTGCCGGGCGCGGGTGGCGCCGATGCAGGACAGAGTTACTCTGCGCCCGCCAGTCAGGCGCCGTTCAGTGTCAACACTCCGCCTGTCGATGCTGCGCCGGTCACCCAGGCCCCGGTCAGTCAGGCTCCTGCAAACAACAGCTACAGCATGCCAGCCGCTTCTGCCCCGACCGGGATCCCGTCCAGCGGTGGCGGTCTGTCGGAGGACGAGCAGCTAGACGGGCCTGTACTGGCATTGTTGACCACCGCCCAGCAACAGCAGACCAGTGGCGATCTCAATGGCGCGTCGTCCAGTCTCGAGCGTGCGCAGCGGGTTGCACCGCGCGAGCCGCAAGTGCTCTATCGTCTGGCTCAGGTGCGTCTGGCTCAGGGCGATGCGGCCCAGGCCGAGCAACTGGCACGTCGTGGTCTGACTTACGCCAACGGGCGTACCAGCCTGCAGGCCAGTCTGTGGGGATTGATCGCTCAGTCACGCGAAAAGCAGGGTGACGCGGCCGGTGCTGCCCTGGCTCGTCAAAAGGCTCGCTGATGGACGGACGTTTACCTGAGGTTGCCGAGCAACTGTTGCTGATAGAGCGCGAGTTGCGCGTGCTGGGCTGGTGGGATACCACGCCGCCCAGCGAGCAGGCGCTCGCCAGTCAGGAACCGTTCAGCGTCGATACCCTGGAGTTCGCCCAGTGGCTGCAGTGGATTTTCCTGCCGCGGATGAAGGTCATCCTCGAGCGCGACCTGCCGTTGCCCAATGCTTCCGGCATTCTGGAAATGGCCGAGATGGTCTATGCCGGGTGCATGAGTGAAACCCGGCAGCTGCAAGCGCACCTGGCGCGGTTCGACCAGCTGATCACAGCAGCGCGCTGATCGGCGCGCTTCTAGCGGCAGTATTCGCTGATCGCCTTGTTGGTTTCTTCGATACGCGTCTTGCGGTTCTCATCCGTAAGGCGCCTTGATTCTCCTCCAACCTGCTCGCGCACGCGCGGATTGTTTTGCAACTGCGCAAGATTGGTGCGCAGGGTCTCGCAATTTTCCGCGCGCTTGGCTTCCTGAGCCTTCACCTGGCTTTTGACTTTCTGGTCAATCTCGCGTTGTTGCGCAGCCCCGTCGTCCGCAGGCATGCCCGGCGCGGCGGCAGGTGGCGGAGTCTGCACATTGATTTCCTGCACCGGCTGGCCAGTGGGGGGCTGGGCATCAAAGTGCGTCACGCCCTGGGCATCCACCCACTTGTAGATCGAAGCGGCCTGGCTGGTTGCGCTGATGGCCAGCGCGGCGGCGAGAATCATCCAATGCATGTCGGGTCCTTGAAAGTCTGTGCATGCAGAAAGCTACCATAACAGTGCATTTCAGTCCGAAACGGTGCGATTTCACTTGTCGGGTGTCAAGAAAGCGCACGGATCGCTTGACTTGAAGGGGGGGAATCACAACAATCCAAAGTTCGCTGTAGAAGGACTGCCAGAAGCAGACCCTCTCGGTAGATCATGAGGCGCACACCCGCGCCGACCTGTAACACCCGCAACGCGTTACCTCGCGCTGGGTGGGAATGTTCCGCAACACTCAGGGACCTCCCAATACTTGCTCAGTCAGTGCTGACGTAGTCGGCGACCACCGTCGCTCATGCTCTGCTGGCAGTAAACCTATTAAGACCCGTCCCGGAGTGGGCGGTATTCTGGCGTTTTAGAGGTGAACAACGTGGAGCTTTTATCTGGCGCTGAAATGGTCGTCCGCTTTTTGCGTGACGAAGGCGTTGAGCATATCTATGGGTACCCCGGTGGTGCCCTCCTGCATGTCTACGATGCCCTGTTCAAAGAACCGGCGGTGAGCCACATCCTTGTTCGCCACGAGCAGGCTGCCACGCACATGGCCGATGGCTATGCGCGGGCTACCGGCAAGGCAGGTGTGGTGCTGGTGACCTCGGGTCCTGGTGCAACCAATGCCATTACCGGTATCGCCACGGCGTACATGGACTCCATTCCGATGGTGGTCCTGTCCGGTCAGGTAGCCAGTACGCTGGTGGGCACCGATGCGTTCCAGGAGACCGACATGATCGGTATCTCCCGGCCGATCGTGAAGCACAGCTTCATGATCAAGCACCCGTCGGAAATCCCGGACGTCCTGAAAAAGGCTTTCTACCTGGCACAGTCCGGTCGTCCGGGCCCGGTGGTCGTCGATATTCCGAAGGACATGACCAACCCGGCCGAAAAATTCGAATACGTCTTCCCGAAAAAAGCCAAGCTGCGCTCTTACAGCCCGGCGGTTCGTGGCCATTCCGGTCAGATCCGCAAGGCCGTCGAGATGCTGCTGGCGGCCAAGCGTCCTATCGTCTACGCCGGTGGCGGGGTGATCATGGGCAATGCTTCGGCGCAACTGACCGAACTGGCGCAACTGCTCGATGCACCGGTAACCAACACCCTGATGGGACTTGGTTGCTATCCGGGCACTGATCGCCAGTTCGTCGGCATGCTCGGGATGCACGGCAGCTACACCGCCAACCTCGCGATGCACCACACCGATGTGATCCTGGCCGTCGGCGCGCGCTTCGATGACCGAGTCATCAACGGCGCCAGCAAGTTCTGCCCGAACGCCAAGATTATCCACATCGATATCGACCCGGCTTCGATCTCCAAGACCATCAAGGCCGACGTGCCTATCGTCGGTCCTGTCGAAAGCGTGCTGACCGAAATGGTTGCCACCTTGAAAGAGATCGGCGAGACACCCGACAAGGCATCCGTTGCTGCGTGGTGGAAGCAGATTGACGAGTGGCGCGGTACGGGGGATCTGTTCCCGTACAACCGTGGCGATGGCACAGTCATCAAGCCGCAGGCCGTTATCGAAACGCTGTGCGAAGTCACCAAGGGCGACGCTTATGTCACCTCGGACGTCGGTCAGCATCAGATGTTCGCTGCGCAGTACTACCGCTTCAACAAGCCGAACCGCTGGATCAACTCGGGCGGCCTGGGCACCATGGGCTTTGGTTTTCCGGCAGCAATGGGCGTGAAACTGAGTTTCCCGGACGAGCACGTGGCCTGCGTGACCGGCGAAGGCAGTATCCAGATGAACATTCAGGAGCTGTCGACCTGCCTGCAGTACGGCCTGCCGGTGAAGATCATTCTGCTCAACAACGGTGTGCTGGGCATGGTCCGCCAGTGGCAGGACATGAGCTACGGCGCGCGTCACTCGCATTCCTACATGGAGTCGCTGCCTGATTTCGTCAAGCTGGTCGAGGCCTATGGTCACGTCGGCATGCGTATCACTGACCTGAAGGATCTGAAGCCGAAGATGGAAGAAGCCTTTGCCATGACTGACCGGCTGGTGTTCATGGATATTCAGGTCGATGTGACCGAGCACGTCTATCCGATGCAAATCAAGGACGGCTCCATGCGCGATATGTGGTTGAGCAAGACGGAGCGGACATAATCATGCGCCATATCATTTCCCTGCTGCTGGAAAACGAACCGGGTGCACTGTCGCGCGTCGTTGGTCTGTTCTCCCAGCGTAACTACAACATCGAAAGTCTGACGGTTGCGCCGACCGAAGACCCGACCCTGTCGCGTCTGACGCTCACCACCGTAGGTCATGATGAGGTGATCGAGCAGATCACCAAGAACCTCAACAAGCTCATCGAAGTGGTCAAGCTGGTCGACCTGTCGGAAAGCGCTCACATCGAGCGCGAACTGATGCTGGTCAAGGTCAAGGCCACCGGCGCGCAGCGTGCGGAGATCAAGCGCACCACGGATATCTTCCGCGGGCAGATCGTCGACGTGACCGCCAGCGTCTACACCGTGCAACTGAGCGGCACGAGCGACAAACTGGACAGCTTCATTCAGGCCATCGGCACCGCCGCTATCCTGGAAACAGTACGCAGTGGCGTAACGGGCATTGCCCGTGGCGACAAAGTGCTGAGCATTTAAATCAATTAAGCAAATGGCCTGCGTGGCCAAGATAACAGGGGATTTCCATGAAAGTTTTCTACGACAAAGACTGTGACCTTTCGATCATCCAGGGCAAGAAAGTCGCCATCATCGGTTACGGTTCGCAAGGCCACGCTCAGGCGTGCAACCTGAAAGACTCCGGCGTTGATGTCACTGTCGGCCTGCGTAAAGGTTCGGCCACTGTCGCCAAGGCCGAGGCTCATGGCCTGAAAGTGACTGACGTCGCTTCTGCCGTTGCTGCCGCCGACCTGGTCATGATCCTGACCCCGGACGAGTTCCAGTCCCAGCTGTACAAGAACGAAGTCGAGCCGAACCTGAAAAAGGGCGCAACACTGGCGTTCTCCCACGGCTTCGCGATCCACTACAACCAGGTTGTGCCGCGCGCTGACCTCGACGTGATCATGATCGCGCCGAAGGCCCCGGGCCACACCGTGCGTACCGAGTTCGTCAAGGGCGGCGGTATCCCTGATCTGATCGCGGTTTATCAGGATGCTTCCGGCAACGCCAAGAACGTTGCCCTGTCCTACGCTTCGGGCGTTGGCGGCGGCCGTACCGGCATCATCGAAACCACCTTCAAGGACGAGACTGAAACCGACCTGTTCGGCGAGCAGGCTGTTCTGTGCGGCGGTACTGTCGAGCTGGTCAAGGCTGGTTTCGAAACGCTGGTCGAAGCTGGCTACGCGCCGGAAATGGCTTACTTCGAGTGCCTGCACGAACTGAAGCTGATCGTTGACCTCATGTACGAAGGCGGTATCGCCAACATGAACTACTCGATCTCCAACAACGCCGAATACGGCGAATACGTCACCGGCCCTGAAGTCATCAACGCCGAATCCCGTCAGGCCATGCGCAACGCTCTGAAGCGCATCCAGGACGGCGAATACGCGAAGATGTTCATCAGCGAAGGTGCTACCGGCTACCCGTCGATGACTGCCAAGCGTCGTAACAACGCTGCGCACGGTATCGAAATCATCGGTGAAAAACTGCGCTCGATGATGCCTTGGATCGCGGCGAACAAAATCGTCGACAAGGACAAGAACTAAGCTTTTCCGGTTCACCGCCGGACTACAGCTGGTTTACAGGAAAAGGCGCGACCCATCGGTCGCGCTTTTTCGTTCTGGGTCAGGCTCTGGTATAAAGCTGCATCGTTTGCTGGCGAACCGTCGCCGCAGACCTGTGTCGAACCTTTTCATACCGCTGCAAGGTAATCTCCATGAGCGAACGTCCTGAAGAGCCCGTCAAGGCCTCTGACGCTGAAAGTCTGCTACCTATCGATGAACACGTGGAAGAGGGCCATGACGCCGAAGGCCGGCAGGTCCGGCATCGGGGTATCTACCTGCTTCCCAACCTGTTTACCACGGCGAATCTGTTCGCGGGTTTCTACTCCATCATCAGCTCCATGAGTGCGCAAAGCGCCATGAGCGCCGGTGATTTTGCCGGGGCAAGCAAGTATTTCGCATTCGCTGCGATTGCTATCTTCGTGGCCATGGTGCTCGACGGCCTGGATGGCCGTGTGGCGCGCATGACCAACACGCAAAGCGCGTTTGGCGCCGAGTACGATTCGCTGTCCGACATGGTTGCCTTTGGTGTGGCCCCGGCGTTGCTGGCATTTGGCTGGGCGCTGGGCGACATGGGCAAGGTCGGCTGGATGGTTGCCTTCATCTATGTAGCCGGCGCTGCATTGCGTCTGGCGCGCTTCAATACTCAGGTCGGCAAGGCTGACAAGCGCTACTTCATCGGCCTGGCCAGTCCGGCAGCGGCAGGTGTAGTGGCTGGCACGGTCTGGGCATTCAGCGATTTCGGGATTCAGGGCTCCAAGCTGTCGTTTCTCGTTGCGTTGCTGGTCGCGGCCGCCGGTATGCTGATGGTCAGTAACATCAAGTACAACAGCTTCAAGGAGCTGGACTTGAAGGGCCGCGTGCCGTTCGTTGCGATTCTGGCGGTGGTCTTGGTGTTTGCTGTCGTATTCAGCGACCCGCCGCGCATTTTGCTGCTGATATTTCTCGCTTACGCTCTGTCCGGCCCCATTCAGTATCTGCTACGTCGCCGCAAGGCCTAGTCAATGATCTAATTTCCACCATACTCCGTAGTCTATTGGTGCATCAGTTCCCTGGCCTGCGGAGTCATCATGTTAATCAAACTTCCTTCTGCGTCCGACTCCAAAGAGTCGGACGTCACGCCTGAATCCATTTATCTCTCGCGACGCACATTGCTCGCCAGCTCGCTTGCAGGTCTTGCCGTCACGGCAATGCCGCGCTGGGCGGGGGCCGCAGATGCTTCGCGGTATGCCGATGTAGAGCCAGGCAAAGCGCCAGGCTGGTTCGCGGAAAAACTACCCGCCACGAAATGGCAGGCGGTCAACGTCCAGGACGAGGCGATCACGCCGTTCAAGGACGCAACCCATTACAACAACTTCTATGAGTTCGGTACTGACAAGGGCGATCCTGCCAAGAACGCTGGCTCTCTGCAGACCGAGCCCTGGAGTGTCGTGATAGATGGTGAAGTCGCCAAGCCTGGCCGCTATGCGCTCGAAGACTTCATGAAGCCTTACCAATTGGAAGAGCGGATCTACCGTTTGCGTTGCGTCGAAGCCTGGTCAATGGTCATTCCGTGGATTGGTTTTCCGATCGCTGCGTTGCTCAAGCAGGTAGAGCCGACCTCCAAAGCCAAGTACATCCGGTTCGAAACGCTGGAGGACGCCAAGTCCATGCCGGGTCAGCGCTCGGACTTTGCCCTGATCGACTGGCCTTATGTAGAAGGGCTGCGTCTGGATGAGGCGATGAATCCTCTGGCGATTCTGGCGGTGGGCATGTATGGGCGTGAGCTGCCTAACCAGAATGGCGCACCGTTACGCCTGGTGGTGCCATGGAAGTACGGTTTCAAGAGTGTGAAGTCCATCGTGCGTATCAGTCTGGTCAGTGAGCAGCCGAAGACCACTTGGCAAAGCATTGCGGCAAACGAGTATGGCTTCTATGCCAACGTCAACCCGACTGTCGATCACCCGCGCTGGACGCAAGCCCGCGAACGCCGCTTGCCGAGCGGTCTGTTCAGCCCGAATCTGCGCGACACGAAAATGTTCAATGGCTATGAGGAAGAGGTGGGTTCCTTGTACGCCGGCATGGATTTGCGGAAGGACTATTGATGCGATATCCGTTTTTGCGTCTGGCTGTATTTCTTGCCGCTTGTATTGCGCCTGTGTGGTGGTTGTACCAGGCATGGATTTTTGCGCTCGGACCTGATCCCGGCAAGGTCCTTGTGGAAAACTTCGGAGTGGCGACGCTGGTCATGCTGCTGATCACGCTCTCCATGACACCGTTGCAGCGCCTTACCGGTTGGTCCGGGTGGATTGTGGTGCGTCGCCAGCTGGGCCTGTGGTGCTTTGCCTATGCGTTGCTGCACCTGAGCATGTACGCACTGTTCATTCTGGGGCTGGATTGGGGGCAGTTGGGTGTCGAGCTGGTCAAGCGTCCTTATATCATCGTCGGTGCGCTGGCGTTGCTGGGGTTGCTTGCGCTGGCGCTGACTTCCAACCGTTATAGTCAGCGCCGTCTGGGAGCACGCTGGAAAAAGCTGCATAGGATCATCTACGTAATTCTGGGGCTGGGCCTGCTGCATATGTTCTGGATTGTCCGGGCCGACCTTAAAGAGTGGGCGCTGTATGCGGGGATAGGTGCATTCCTGTTATTGCTGCGCATTCCCGTGTTTGCTCGGCGAATCCCGCGTCTGGGCGGCGCAGCGAAGGCCAGATCGGTAAAAGTTCAAAATAACGGTTGACGCCCTCGCTGAGGTGTCTATAATTCGCCCCACTTCCGGCGCAGACGGAAACGAAAAAGCCTTGTAGATCAATAGCTTGCAAGGATTTGGAGTGAAGAGTCAGCGAGGAAGGAGGTCGGGTCTGAAGTGATCGACAGCGGTGAGAAAAAAGAGTTTGACATGCGGTTGTAACGCTGTAGAATTCGCCTCCCGCTGATGAGCAACTCAAGAGTTGATCGCAGCGCAAGTGGTTGAAGTTGCAAAGGAAACTTTGAAAGCTTCTTGAAATAACCGCTTGACAGATACAGAGGACGCTGTAGAATGCGCGCCTCGGTTGAGACGAAAGGTCTTAACCCACCGCTCTTTAACAACTGAATCAAGCAATTCGTGTGGGTGCTTGTGGTGTCAGACTGAAGTCAAAAGATTATCAGCAACCCAAGTTACTCCGCGAGAAATCAAAGATGTAACCAACGATTGCTGAGCCAAGTTTAGGGTTTTCTCAAAACCCAGTTAGATGTTTGAACTGAAGAGTTTGATCATGGCTCAGATTGAACGCTGGCGGCAGGCCTAACACATGCAAGTCGAGCGGCAGCACGGGTACTTGTACCTGGTGGCGAGCGGCGGACGGGTGAGTAATGCCTAGGAATCTGCCTGGTAGTGGGGGATAACGCTCGGAAACGGACGCTAATACCGCATACGTCCTACGGGAGAAAGCAGGGGACCTTCGGGCCTTGCGCTATCAGATGAGCCTAGGTCGGATTAGCTAGTTGGTGAGGTAATGGCTCACCAAGGCGACGATCCGTAACTGGTCTGAGAGGATGATCAGTCACACTGGAACTGAGACACGGTCCAGACTCCTACGGGAGGCAGCAGTGGGGAATATTGGACAATGGGCGAAAGCCTGATCCAGCCATGCCGCGTGTGTGAAGAAGGTCTTCGGATTGTAAAGCACTTTAAGTTGGGAGGAAGGGCAGTTACCTAATACGTGATTGTTTTGACGTTACCGACAGAATAAGCACCGGCTAACTCTGTGCCAGCAGCCGCGGTAATACAGAGGGTGCAAGCGTTAATCGGAATTACTGGGCGTAAAGCGCGCGTAGGTGGTTTGTTAAGTTGAATGTGAAATCCCCGGGCTCAACCTGGGAACTGCATCCAAAACTGGCAAGCTAGAGTATGGTAGAGGGTGGTGGAATTTCCTGTGTAGCGGTGAAATGCGTAGATATAGGAAGGAACACCAGTGGCGAAGGCGACCACCTGGACTGATACTGACACTGAGGTGCGAAAGCGTGGGGAGCAAACAGGATTAGATACCCTGGTAGTCCACGCCGTAAACGATGTCAACTAGCCGTTGGGAGCCTTGAGCTCTTAGTGGCGCAGCTAACGCATTAAGTTGACCGCCTGGGGAGTACGGCCGCAAGGTTAAAACTCAAATGAATTGACGGGGGCCCGCACAAGCGGTGGAGCATGTGGTTTAATTCGAAGCAACGCGAAGAACCTTACCAGGCCTTGACATCCAATGAACTTTCCAGAGATGGATTGGTGCCTTCGGGAACATTGAGACAGGTGCTGCATGGCTGTCGTCAGCTCGTGTCGTGAGATGTTGGGTTAAGTCCCGTAACGAGCGCAACCCTTGTCCTTAGTTACCAGCACGTCATGGTGGGCACTCTAAGGAGACTGCCGGTGACAAACCGGAGGAAGGTGGGGATGACGTCAAGTCATCATGGCCCTTACGGCCTGGGCTACACACGTGCTACAATGGTCGGTACAGAGGGTTGCCAAGCCGCGAGGTGGAGCTAATCTCACAAAACCGATCGTAGTCCGGATCGCAGTCTGCAACTCGACTGCGTGAAGTCGGAATCGCTAGTAATCGCGAATCAGAATGTCGCGGTGAATACGTTCCCGGGCCTTGTACACACCGCCCGTCACACCATGGGAGTGGGTTGCACCAGAAGTAGCTAGTCTAACCTTCGGGAGGACGGTTACCACGGTGTGATTCATGACTGGGGTGAAGTCGTAACAAGGTAGCCGTAGGGGAACCTGCGGCTGGATCACCTCCTTAATCGACGACTCAGCTGCGCCATAAGCACCCACACGAATTGCTTGATTCATTGAAGAAGACGATTAGAAGCAGCTTTTGCTTTTGCACACCCTATTTTGGGTCTGTAGCTCAGTTGGTTAGAGCGCACCCCTGATAAGGGTGAGGTCGGCAGTTCGAATCTGCCCAGACCCACCAGTTACCTGGTGAAGTTGGTCAGAGCGCGTACGACACCCGGATACGGGGCCATAGCTCAGCTGGGAGAGCGCCTGCCTTGCACGCAGGAGGTCAGCGGTTCGATCCCGCTTGGCTCCACCACTTACTGCTTCTGTTTTGAAAGCTTAGAAATGAGCATTCCATTGATCCTGATGATCAGTGCCTGAATGTTGATTTCTAGTCTTTGATTAGATCGTTCTTTAAAAATTTGGGTATGTGATAGAAAGAAATATAGACCGGGCACCTCTTTCACTGGTGTGTGTCCGGGCTAAGGTAAAGTTTGTGAAATGCAAACTTTCGGCGAATGTCGTCTTCACAGTATAACCAGATTGCTTGGGGTTATATGGTCAAGTGAAGAAGCGCATACGGTGGATGCCTTGGCAGTCAGAGGCGATGAAAGACGTGGTAGCCTGCGAAAAGCTTCGGGGAGTCGGCAAACAGACTGTGATCCGGAGATGTCTGAATGGGGGAACCCAGCCATCATAAGATGGTTATCTTGTACTGAATACATAGGTGCAAGAGGCGAACCAGGGGAACTGAAACATCTAAGTACCCTGAGGAAAAGAAATCAACCGAGATTCCCTTAGTAGTGGCGAGCGAACGGGGACCAGCCCTTAAGTTGTATTGAGATTAGCGGAACACTCTGGAAAGGGTGGCCATAGTGGGTGATAGCCCTGTACGCGAAAATCCCTTTGCAATGAAATCGAGTAGGACGGGGCACGAGAAACCTTGTCTGAATATGGGGGGACCATCCTCCAAGGCTAAATACTACTGACTGACCGATAGTGAACCAGTACCGTGAGGGAAAGGCGAAAAGAACCGCGGAGAGCGGAGTGAAATAGATCCTGAAACCGTATGCGTACAAGCAGTGGGAGCCCACTTTGTTGGGTGACTGCGTACCTTTTGTATAATGGGTCAGCGACTTATTTTCAGTGGCGAGCTTAACCGAATAGGGGAGGCGTAGCGAAAGCGAGTCTTAATAGGGCGTCTAGTCGCTGGGAATAGACCCGAAACCGGGCGATCTATCCATGGGCAGGTTGAAGGTTGGGTAACACTAACTGGAGGACCGAACCGACTACCGTTGAAAAGTTAGCGGATGACCTGTGGATCGGAGTGAAAGGCTAATCAAGCTCGGAGATAGCTGGTTCTCCTCGAAAGCTATTTAGGTAGCGCCTCATGTATCACTGTAGGGGGTAGAGCACTGTTTCGGCTAGGGGGTCATCCCGACTTACCAAACCGATGCAAACTCCGAATACCTACAAGTGCCGAGCATGGGAGACACACGGCGGGTGCTAACGTCCGTCGTGAAAAGGGAAACAACCCAGACCGTCAGCTAAGGTCCCAAAGTCATGGTTAAGTGGGAAACGATGTGGGAAGGCTTAGACAGCTAGGAGGTTGGCTTAGAAGCAGCCACCCTTTAAAGAAAGCGTAATAGCTCACTAGTCGAGTCGGCCTGCGCGGAAGATGTAACGGGGCTCAAACCATGCACCGAAGCTACGGGTATCATCTTAGGATGATGCGGTAGAGGAGCGTTCTGTAAGCCTGTGAAGGTGAGTTGAGAAGCTTGCTGGAGGTATCAGAAGTGCGAATGCTGACATGAGTAACGACAATGGGTGTGAAAAACACCCACGCCGAAAGACCAAGGTTTCCTGCGCAACGTTAATCGACGCAGGGTTAGTCGGTCCCTAAGGCGAGGCTGAAAAGCGTAGTCGATGGAAAACAGGTTAATATTCCTGTACTTCTGGTTATTGCGATGGAGGGACGGAGAAGGCTAGGCCAGCCTGGCGTTGGTTGTCCAGGTTTAAGGTGGTAGGCTGAGATCTTAGGTAAATCCGGGATCTTAAGGCCGAGAGCTGATGACGAGTGTTCTTTTAGAACACGAAGTGGTTGATGCCATGCTTCCAAGAAAAGCTTCTAAGCTTCAGGTAACCAGGAACCGTACCCCAAACCGACACAGGTGGTTGGGTAGAGAATACCAAGGCGCTTGAGAGAACTCGGGTGAAGGAACTAGGCAAAATGGCACCGTAACTTCGGGAGAAGGTGCGCCGGTGGAGGTGAAGCATTTACTGCGTAAGCCCCTGCCGGTCGAAGATACCAGGCCGCTGCGACTGTTTATTAAAAACACAGCACTCTGCAAACACGAAAGTGGACGTATAGGGTGTGACGCCTGCCCGGTGCCGGAAGGTTAATTGATGGGGTTAGCGCAAGCGAAGCTCTTGATCGAAGCCCCGGTAAACGGCGGCCGTAACTATAACGGTCCTAAGGTAGCGAAATTCCTTGTCGGGTAAGTTCCGACCTGCACGAATGGCGTAACGATGGCGGCGCTGTCTCCACCCGAGACTCAGTGAAATTGAAATCGCTGTGAAGATGCAGTGTATCCGCGGCTAGACGGAAAGACCCCGTGAACCTTTACTATAGCTTTGCACTGGACTTTGAATTTGCTTGTGTAGGATAGGTGGGAGGCTTTGAAGCGTGGACGCCAGTCTGCGTGGAGCCAACCTTGAAATACCACCCTGGCAACTTTGAGGTTCTAACTCAGGTCCGTTATCCGGATCGAGGACAGTGTATGGTGGGTAGTTTGACTGGGGCGGTCTCCTCCTAAAGAGTAACGGAGGAGTACGAAGGTGCGCTCAGACCGGTCGGAAATCGGTCGTAGAGTATAAAGGCAAAAGCGCGCTTGACTGCGAGACAGACACGTCGAGCAGGTACGAAAGTAGGTCTTAGTGATCCGGTGGTTCTGTATGGAAGGGCCATCGCTCAACGGATAAAAGGTACTCCGGGGATAACAGGCTGATACCGCCCAAGAGTTCATATCGACGGCGGTGTTTGGCACCTCGATGTCGGCTCATCACATCCTGGGGCTGAAGCCGGTCCCAAGGGTATGGCTGTTCGCCATTTAAAGTGGTACGCGAGCTGGGTTTAGAACGTCGTGAGACAGTTCGGTCCCTATCTGCCGTGGACGTTTGAGATTTGAGAGGGGCTGCTCCTAGTACGAGAGGACCGGAGTGGACGAACCTCTGGTGTTCCGGTTGTCACGCCAGTGGCATTGCCGGGTAGCTATGTTCGGAAAAGATAACCGCTGAAAGCATCTAAGCGGGAAACTTGCCTCAAGATGAGATCTCACTGGAACCTTGAGTTCCCTAAAGGGCCGTCGAAGACTACGACGTTGATAGGTTGGGTGTGTAAGCGCTGTGAGGCGTTGAGCTAACCAATACTAATTGCCCGTGAGGCTTGACCATATAACACCCAAGCAATTTGCGTCGAACGACCAGATTGCGGTGACTGTGAAGATGACACGAACCGAAAGTTTGCGTCACGAACGACACCTGAAACAGCTTGCTATCACATACCCGATTTGCTGAAGCGCGCCGCAGGGCACGATTCGGTACCCGAATTTCTTGACGACCATAGAGCATTGGAACCACCTGATCCCATCCCGAACTCAGTAGTGAAACGATGTATCGCCGATGGTAGTGTGGGGTTTCCCCATGTGAGAGTAGGTCATCGTCAAGATTGAATTCCAGAAACCCTCTTCGCTTACGCGTTGAGGGTTTTTGTTTGTCTGGGGTTTATTGTTCGATGTGCGTTCCCTGCCTGACTCACCCCGCTGCAATGCAGCCAGAGACTCCGCGAGGTTTAGTGGAACGCCCCCATCCCTGCCAGTCTGCTGCCGGGTCGCAGGTGGAAGCTGCGCAGCACCGGCAGGCTTCCGTCTGACTGACGCGGCGCATCCCACCCCGTATCGGAGACATCCTCAAAGTCTGCGTCGGTTACCGGCGTTGGCAACGTCCAGGAGTTGTGTGCCATATCCAGTCCTTCGGTGTTAACGGTCAACCGTCCCTTGTAGGCGATATTGTTGGACAGGTTGCCGAGAGGGATCAGCGAACCATCCGGGGCGATACCTGCCATGTTGTAGTTCACGCCATTTGCAAAAGCCGTGTTGTTGATGAAGTCCAGTGCCAGGGTATGGTGATTGGCATAGAAACCAGCGGACTTATTGTCAAAGGCAACGGAATTACGGACGATGTGTTTCACGCCGTCAGGCACATACTTGCCACCGTATCCACCGGCTTTGATGCCATTGCCGTTACCTGCTTCAAGTTTTGTGCGCGTGCCAGGCAGGTAACCTTGCTGCCATGCCCATGAGCTTTCGATAGTGACTGGCGAGAAGGCATTGATCAGGTCAAAGCCGTCGTCGGAATTGGCCCATGCTCTGCAACCGCGGAATACATTGCCTGGATGGCCCGCTTTGATATGCGCGCCGAAGCCGTCTGCACTCTGACCTGCGCCGTTCGAGGTGTAAGGATCATAGTTGTGGTGGGAGTCGGTATTCAGTACCAGGTTATAGCCGCCGTTTTGAATGAACAGGCCGGGTCCCATGTTGTGATGCAGATTGAGTTGCTCGAAGGTATTGTGGCTGCCGCTGTTCCAGATGCCCCATGACTCGTGGTTGAGATGGTTTTCCGGTTGTTGCGGCATGCCGGTCACCTCCAGCCCCTTCAGGTGTAGCCAGCTACCGGTAACGTTGAAGCCTTTGACGCGACAATCGTCTTTCATGGCTGAGAAATCGAAAACCGGTGTTTCGCCTGGATAGGCCCAGTAGCGTATAGGTTTGTTTTCGCTGCCGCTGTTGTTCAGGGTGATGGCATTGACGGTGTCTGTACGGGTGGCGCAGCGGTTGATGCCGGCTGTGTAGGCATAGAGGCCGCCGCGAAAGTACACCGTGTCGCCGGCTTTTGCGGCTTGCTGTGCTTGCATGATGGTGCGTAACGGTGCGCCTTTGCTACCTGCAGCGTGATCATCGCCATTGGGGGCCACGTAGTAGTCAGTTGCATGCGCTGTTGCAGCACCGACCAGCAAGACCGTCAACAGTATCGTTCTCATGGGGTCACTCCAAGCCTGCCTGGTGTAATCGTATGCGTGTTTACTGCACCTCATTATGAATTCGATGAATAAAGAGTCTGCTCGCCTGAGGCCTGCAACAGGGCCTTCTCAATTCAAAGACAATAAAAAAGGCCGCACTCACATGCGGCCTTCTGATTACGTCAATCAGCCCTTAAGAGGCCAGTTCCGGAACCTCTGGTTTCACATCGTCACGACGCTGAATGTATTTCCAGTCCGCTTCATCAATGTAAATACCATTGGGTCCGCTGCCGCCTTCCAGGTCGATGGCGACGTGGGCCGAGACCTGTGGCTTCACACTGGCCAGAATTGGAACGAAGCCCAGTTGCAAACTCGTTTCCAGCAGGGCTGCCTGATTCTTCTCGTCGATGTCTGCGGCTTCGTCGAGGTAGTAAGGCAAACGCACCCGACCGGCCTGATCGCGATCCATCAAGTGCAACAGCAGGTACATGTTGGTCAATGCCTTGATGGTCATCGTGGTGCCGTTGGAGGCTGCGCCATCGATATCGGTGTGGATAACCGGCTGGCCATTGACCTTGGTGATTTCGAAGGCCAGCTCGAACAGGTCTTTCAAGCCCAATTGGTTGTGGTTGGCAGCCACAAGCCGCGCCAGATATTCCTTGGCTTCTTCGTTCTTGTTGTCCTGCTCTGCGCTCTGGCTCAGGTCAAAGACCGACAGCGTTTCGCCTTCTTCGTACTGCCCGGCACTGTGGATGATCTGGTCAATGTGCTTGAGCGCTTCCTTGTTAGGAGCGAGCACGATACGGAAGCTTGCCAGGTTCGAGACCTGACGCTTGTTGATCTCGCGGTTGAACAGCGCCAGTTGATGCTCAAGGCTGTCGTAGTCGCTACGGATGTTGCGCAGGGTACGTGCGATATCCGTGACCGCAGCGCGACGAGCCTTGCCCAGCGTAAGCGCTTCGTCGGTACGGTGCGCATAGGCATTGATCAATAACTGCAGACGACGCTCCATGTCGTCCTCGCTGTCGAACTTGGCCACACCCTTGAGGCGAACCTGTGCATACAGCGCTTCGATCTGCCCATCGCAGCGCAACAGACCCTGCCAACTGTCCTGATAGTCGTTGAGCAGCGGCAACAGGTTATCCATGGAATCATCGATAGGGTCCATGAACGGTGTGCCGAACGGCAGGTCTGCGGGCAGCAACTGACGGCGACGTAGCGCGTCGTCCAGCGTGCGTTGCTTGGATTCCATATCGCCGATCTGACGTGCGATCAATTGCAGCTTGGCGGACAGTTGCTGCACGCGCTCGGTGAACGCGTCGCTGGAGCGTTTCAGTTCATCCTGAGCGGCTTCCATCTGCGCCAGCTCTTCCAGCTTGGTGGATTCCTCTGCGCTCAAGGTCTGGCAACGGCGGAAGTCTTCAAGCGCCTTTTGCGCATCCAGCACCTGCTGATACAACGCTTCGGTCTGGGTCTTGCTCGCCGAACGGTCGGCAGCGACAGCCTGCTGGGTTTTCAGTTGTTTGAGTTCTTTCTCCAGTCGCTCTTTCTGATCGCGCAACGCGGCACGATCGGCCAGCGCCTGCAGGGCAGGAGGCTCGATGCTCGACAGGTTGATGGTCAGCCCCGGTACTGCAAACTGATCGCCCTTGAAACCGTCCAGAATGGTCTCAAGCGACTTGACCCACGCATCGCTATCATCCAGCGCAATACCTTGCTCACCCAACGGCAAGCTGAACAGTGCGCTATTGAACAGGCGCATCAGACGTTCTACATCCGGCTGGGAAAACTCTTCACGCAGACGGGCATAGCTGTTGTTGTCCGCATGGTCGAGCTGTTGCTTGACCGACTTGAGGCGTTTTTCCAGATCGCGCAGACGCTCGTCCAGGTCTTCGGCGCTGAACTGCCTGGACTGGGCCAGCGCACCGGCCAGCTCATCGTGAGCGTCCTTGGCGGCGAGCAGCTGTTGCTCCAGCACCTTGACGTCATCGACCAGTGCAAAACGATTCTTCAGTACCGACAGCTCGCCGACCCAGCGCTGGATGCTGCTGATCTCGCGCTCCAGGCGCATCAGCTCCTGAGTGCTGCTGCGCTGATCGTTCTGCATCTCATCCTGCTGGGTACGGTAATGCTCAGCCTGAATGACCAGCTCTTCCTTGCGCGCACCGGAGTAATCCGACCAGGTGCCGAGCAGTGAATCGAGGATCGGTGAGAGACGATGCAGCTTGCCGCGCAACACATCGCGCTGCTTGACGCCAGCGGCCAGCGCCTCGACCAGCGGACCGGCCAGCACCAGCGAGTTGTAGTCCTGCTCCATACGCCGCACATCGCGGAAGGCCTCTTCGCAGGCGGCAATGTAGTCGACGCTGCCCGAGCGCAGGCTGTGCTCGAAGGCATCCAGAAACAGCTGCTTGAGTTTGGCGGCCGTGATTTCGCGCATGTGCAGCAGGTTGATAAAAAGTGCGCGGAAGGTCTTGAGGCTCTGCTCGCTGGTGGAGCGCAGCGGGATCAAGGTCAGGTCCAGCGGAATCGACGTGTGACCGCCGACCAGCAGACGGCGCAGTTCGTCAGGCTTCAGCTCGTAGGCTTTCAGGCCCTGGCTTTCCAGGTTGCTGAACAGCTCTTTCTGACGCAGGCAGGTGTCGTTCTTCTGGTAATGACCCAGATCCAGCTCGCCGGCATAGGCGAAGAACTGGTGGCCGAAGCCGCCACCCGGACCGCGACCCACGACACCGATGACATGTGGGCCGTGGGGCAGGGAAACTTCCACCAGAATGTAGCTGGTGTCGGAGGCGAAGTAGAAGCGCCGCGACTGCTCCAGGCTGTACTTGCCGAAGCTCATGTCCGACATGCGCGCCAGAATCGGAAATTGCAGGGCGTTGATCGAGGCGCTTTTGCCGAGGTTGTTCGCGCCATACACCGACAGCGGGTTTTCCAGCGGGAACAGGCCGAGGCTGTAACCGGCAGTGTTCAACAGGGCAAAGCGGCGGATGCCATAACGTTCCTGGCTCATGTGTCCATCTCCTGTCGTTGCTCATCGGCGATTGCCCGGGCCAGCGCCTCTTCCTCGGTCTCTTCGCCGAATTCGGCCAGGTCCAGCGGGTCATCGGTTTCCAGCAGCTTCTCGTCGCTGTCGTCATCGATGAGCACAGGCGTTGGCAGGGGCAGGGCGCTATGCAGGCTGGCTGCCAGATCGCGGTCCTGTTGCACCGACAGGCACACATCGAGAAAACGGTGCATCGGCGGCAGGAAGCGGTAGATACCCACTTCCTCACTGGCAAAGCCCAACTGCGTCATGCGGCGCATGATCTTTTCTTCAAGCTCTTCAGGGGTCTGTACTTCAGCCTGGAGAAACAGGTCGCGGTACTTTTCCAGCATCGAAGGCAGCTCGTCGCGGCCCAGGCTGCCACCGTCGAGCACCGACATGGGGTCACGGCCCTGATCTGCCAGGTGTTCAACGAGGATGAAGGTGAACAGCGCCAGACGCTGGGCGGTCTTGTTGACCTGTGCGGCAGCCAGTTCAGGCACGAAGTAATAAAAGCCACGCGTGTCGCAGACCAGTTCGAAGCCCAGTGCCTTGAACAGCGTACGGTACTGGTCCTGGCAGTTGGAGAGCTGGGCGTACAGCTCCGGATCGCGGCGGCTGATGTGATAGCCCTTGAACAGCTCGCGAAAGATCGGCGCGAGCTGGGACATTTCGGATAGATCAAGATGCATGAACGGTGCTCTCGGAATGCTCGGCCTGCTCGTCTTTTGCAGCGAGCAGGGCAAAGGAGCGCAGGCTGACGCGGTGCTCCCGGGTGAAATATTCGCGACGCTCGAGGCGTTCACGGGCGAAGCGCTTGTCCCGCGACAGGCGCGAGAACCAGTAGAGCAGCTCGTCGGTTTCGCCGGTCGGCTCCTGCTCCAGCAGCCAGACCATCAGGTCAGGCATCGGCAAGGCGTCTTCACAGCGTTCGAGCATCTCCTTGACCGTCCGCGGTGCGCGTGGCGCCTGGCCCTTGCGGGTGCCGCTGGCCTTGGGGAATCTCGCGGGTTTGGGTTCAAAGCGCGCCAGCGCATACACGTAGGCCTCGACCTGACTGGCACTGCCCAGGAACGTGCTTTGCGGACGGGTGAACATCGGCATGGCAGCCTGCGGCACCGCATCCAGTCCCTTGCGGCGAATGGCAGACAGGGCCAGCGCTGCGCCGCGTGTCACCGCGTTATGGCGACGCGCTTCTTCACGCAGTGGCAGCAGCAGCTCGCGCGCATGGCGCAAGGTCAGTTGGGCGCTGGTCTGCATTTCCAGAATGCGCGCGTGGGTACGCAGCAGCATGTCGTCGTCGACCAGGTGACCGAGACGTTGTTGCTCGGTCAGCAGGCGCAGCAGGACGTTCTCGACCTTGCGCACGCCCTGTTCGAACGCGCCATCCGCGTTGACCAGCTGAATCATCGGCTCGACGTATTCGTCCCACGTCGCCAGCACTTCGGCATAACGCTGGCGCAACGGGATCTGCCGGTCGCTGGTCTTGGCCCGGTCGGCCACGGCGACCAGCGCCTGTTCGTCGTTGGCGAGCTTCTTGAGTACGTCGCGCACGCGCATGTCCAGCAGCCGCAGCTGTCTGGCCAGGTCGTTGGCGTCGCGAACCTCGAATGCGTCCTGAATGTAGCCGGCCAGTCGCTCCAGGTGGCGCAGGTAGGCCTCGATTTCCAGGCACAGGCCCAGACGGTGCTCGCGGCGCAGGTACGACAGGAAGTCATGGATCTGTGCGTTGAGCTCGAAACGGTTCGGGCTTTTCGCGACGGGCACCAGAATGTCCAGACGGATCCACACGTCCAGCAGATTGGTGATGTCTTGCGGAGTGCTGTCCTGCTGCTGAGCGCCCAATTGCAGGCGCAGCTCGCTCAGGCTCAACGTACCCTGGTCGAAATGTTCGCATAAGGGCTCAAGAAGCGCCCAATGCTCGGCAAGGGCGCGCAGAACGCGCTTGGGTTCGATCATCGTTAGGCCGACTGTTGGCAAGTGAAAAGCGGCAATTGTACTGCATCAGCCGACTGATATTTCACCTGCGGGCGATATGCTGCAGCGCAAAAAGGCGAACAACGCTAGAATTGCGCGCTTAACTTATCCACAGGTGGCTGACCCTTGCTCAACGAGTCCCGTCGCCGCGCTTATTTGACTGCCATGCAGGTGGTCAACTGGCTGCCGCGCACAGAACTGCCATTCGCCGCGCCGTCGCGTCCGCAACTGCTTGTGCCGTTGCCGCCGCCGGTCGAGGTGCAACTTGTCGCGCCTGCTGCTTCGCCAGCGGAGCACGCTGCGCCTGCCGAAACGTCGAACGTCGAGCCGATTGCCCGGCAGCCCGAGCGCCCGAGGGTCGAGGTGCCGCGCCCTTCACTGGCCAGCACGCGCACAGCGCCCCCGGCCGCCGAAGAAGCCGAGCCGGCGCCGCCCAAGGCGCCGGTGGTACCGCCACCGCGCTTTGCCCTGCAATTGTTGCGCGCCGGACGCTGCCTGTTACTGGTCGAACTGACCACCGGTCAACCGTTTCAGAGCCGTGATCCTTCCTACCTGCTGCTCAAGGACATGCTGCGCGCCGCCGGTCTGCCCGACAGCCCGCAGATCATCGGCGAGCCCGTGCGCTGGCCGTTGCTGGTCCGCGGCCAGATGGACCAGGGCCCGGAAGCGGCGCGTGATTTCGTGCAGGGCTTCGTCGGCGCGCGGCTCGAGGACGAGCCCTGCGCCTGCCTGTGGCTGATCGGTCTGCCGTCGATGAAATACGCCGGTGAAGCCGATGCCGAGTCTTACCACCGTGAACTGCAGATCGAGGGTCTGGGCACTGCCTGGGCGCTGCCAGGTCTTGAATTACTGATGGACGAGCCTGAGCGCAAGGCGGATGTCTGGAAAGCCATGCGTCGGCTGATGACGCGCTGGAAATCGATCGATGAGTGATGCCGTAACCTTCCGCCGTATGACCGAAGCCGACATGGACGCGGTGCTGAAAATCGAATACGCGGCGTTCAGTCATCCCTGGACACGCGGCATCTTTCTCGACGGGCTAAAGTCCTACGAGATCTGGTTGATGTTCGAGGGTGCGCAGCAGGTCGGGCACGGCGTCATTCAGGTCATCATCGACGAAGCGCACCTGCTCAACATCACGGTCAAACCTGAAAACCAGGGGCGTGGTCTTGGCCTGCTGCTGCTCGACCACCTGATGAAACGCGCTTACCAGCTCAATGCACGGGAATGCTTTCTGGAACTGCGTGACAGCAACCGTCCAGCCTATCGTCTGTATGAAAACTACGGTTTCAACGAGATAGGCCGGCGTCGTGACTACTACCCGGCATCCGACGGCGGCCGTGAAGACGCAGTGGTCATGGCCTGCACGCTTTTCGAGTAGTACAGCACTGTCAGCGCTGGGTGTTGCCGTCCAGCGGTTCGACAATGGCCAGTTCTTCTTCGTCCAGGCCGTTGCCACCGCCAATGTCATCTTCATCGACGACCGTAACATCCAGGTCGGCCGGGACGTCTTCGCCTGGCTCGTTCGGTGAGCGGGCGCCGTCTTCATGGATCAGGGTTTCCGGAGACAGATCATCGTCAGTCGAATGATGGTCATCCGTGGAAGCCCCCGTCAGGCCTGCCTCACGCACGCGTTGATCCGGAATTTCATGTTGCAGCTCGCCTTCAGGGATAAGATCGCCGATACGGCCCGGTTCTTCCTCGTCGAAATCGAGTGTTTCCATGGAGCCCATGCGGTCTTCGTTATCGTCGATGGGTTCCGGTTCGGTAGCACCGAAAGGGCGGCGTGAATCATTCATGGGAAATCCTCATTTCAGGTGGTCGTAAAAAGTGGACCGGCCATGACTTTGAAGATTCCTTTTTTGTTGACCGTGACTTGAAGGATCTGACACCAGTCCAAGGCTGGGCATCATTATCGAGGCGTCAAAGCATGAACGAGCTACAAGACCTGATTGATAACAATGCACGTTGGGCCGATGCGATAAAGCAGGAAGATCCTGAGTTCTTCGCCAAACTGGCCCGCCAGCAAACTCCTGAGTTCCTGTGGATCGGTTGCTCCGATGCACGCGTGCCGGCCAACGAAATCGTCGGCATGCTGCCGGGTGATCTGTTCGTGCACCGCAACGTGGCCAACGTCGTGCTGCATACCGACCTGAACTGCCTGTCAGTGATTCAGTACGCAGTGGATGTATTGAAGGTCAAACACATTCTGGTCACAGGCCACTACGGTTGCGGTGGTGTGCGGGCGTCCATGCAGGACCGCCAGTTCGGCCTGATCGACGGCTGGTTGCGCACGATTCGTGACCTGTATTACGAAAACCGCGAGTTGCTGGCCAAGCTGCCGACCGAGGAAGAGCGCGTCGACCGCCTGTGTGAGTTGAACGTGATTCAGCAAGTGGCCAACGTCGGTCACACCAGCATTGTGCAGAACGCCTGGCACCGTGGGCAGAGCCTGTCCGTGCATGGCTGCATCTATGGCATCAAGGATGGCCGCTGGAAAAGCCTCGACGTGACCATCAGTGGTTTCGAGCAATTGCCCCCGCAGTACCGTCTGCGTCCGCAGGACTGACAGCTGCTTATCGTCAGCCAGCCTGTGGCGCAGGCTGGCTGGCGAGTTTCAACCCATCACAGCACGAAACGCTGCACCATCAGGTTCAGATCAGTCGCCAGCATCGACAGTGCGTTACTCGCGACGGTGGTCTGTTGCGCGCCCGATGCGGTCTGGCTGGACAGGTCGCGAATACTGCTCAGGTTGCGGTCCACCTCAGTCGCCACCTGGGCCTGCTGCTCTGCGGCACTGGCAATCAGCAGGTTGCGGTCGTTGATGGTGGCGGTTGACTGGATGATCACTTGCAAGGCTTCGCCGGTCGAGGCGGCCTGTTCCATTGTCAGATTGGCCTGCGTCGCCGTGTGGCGCAGCGAGCTGGCGGTTTGTTGGGTGCTTTGCTGCACGCCGCTGATCAGCCCTTCGATTTCCGCGGTGGATGCACTGGTGCGCTGCGCCAGTGAGCGGACTTCATCGGCCACCACGGCAAAGCCTCGCCCGGCTTCGCCTGCACGAGCCGCTTCGATAGCCGCGTTCAGCGCCAGAAGGTTGGTCTGATTGGCGATTGCGCGAATCACATCGAGGATGCTGCTGATGCTCTGGGTACGTTCGGCCAGCCCTTCAGCCTGATGCGACGAATCCAGCACATTCTCGGTCAACGCCTTGATCGACAGAATGGTTGCCGACAGCTTTTCCTGCCCTTGTGCCGCCGCCTGGGTCGACGCCTCTGACTCGGTCACGGTATTGCTGGCGTTGCCTGCCACTTCGATGGCCGCCTGGCTCATCTGATTGACCGCGACAGCGGCCTGCTCGATTTCAGTGTTCTGCAGCTGCAGATTGAGCGCACTGGCTTCGGCGATGCTGCCCATTTCCTGAACCGACTGCGACAACTGCGTCGCCGCTGCGTAGATCTGGTCGATCGTACTGTGCAGGTTGGTACGCATGCGCCCGAGCGTGATCAATAATTGTGCGGTCTCGTCCTTGCCGTCCGGTATCGGGTGTTCGCTCAGGTCACCATCGGCAATGGTGCTGGCGATGTGTAAGGCCTGCCGCACCGGATGGATGATGCTGACGCTCAGGCGCCAGGCCAGCAACAGGGTCAGTACCAGAACCAGGCCGATGGCGCTCAGCGCGATGATCCGGGTCTGTTCATAGCTGGCACCTGCGGCCTCTACAGCGGCGGCCGCACTCTGCTTGTTCAGTTCGCGCAACAGCTGCACCTGCATGTCCATCAGGTCACCCTGCAGCGAGAGCACGGTGTTGGCCAGCGTCCTGGCCTCGTCCAGCTTGTTCTGCTCGATCAGCGCGATCTGATCCTGCAAGCCGGGCATGAAGGCCTTGTAGGCATCCTGCAACGCGACAATCGAGTCATGCTCAGTGCCCGACTGAACACGCGCCAGGTATTCCGAGAAGCCTTTCTCGACCTCGTTCCTGAGTTGTTCGACATTGATCTTGCTGTTGATAACGGCACCCGGATCGTCGGCGTTGGCGATCAGACGGGTGGTTTCGCTGCGCAGTTTGACCAGGCCGATGGCGATGGCATCGGCGGTGGCGATACTGGGCAGGGCGCCGCTCTCGACCGCCTCGCCCTGGGTGCGGATAGCCTGCATCTGCAACAGGCAGAATGCGCCAAGCGCGACCATCAGCAGGGAAGTTATAGCGAAGCAGATCACCAGGCGCAGCGTGATTTTGAAGCGGCGCAAGAGTGTTGGCGTTGTGGCTTGCCGACGTAGGAAACGAGGCAGAAATCTTTTCACGGCACACAACCCCTATAAACACACGGACCTTCTCGGAGAGCCGTTTATAGGGCAATTGTGTGATGTCTTTATGACATCTACTGAATGATGGGTAGGCAGCCGACGATTCATGGCTGAGGGGTCGCAACTTCCTCCATCAGCTCATCCAGGAAGCGCTTGAGCCGGTGGTGCCGGACTTTCGCCAGCTGTGCGCCGGTATCGGTCTGAAAACCGTCAGCCAGGTGCAGCAGCTTGGTGTGGAAATGATCGACGGCGAAATTCAGGTCGTCATAGGGGCGCCGGCTGGCATGCGGGTCATACGGGTCGTAGAGCGCTTTGCCGAGCCGCCCTGATACGTAAAATGTGCGTGCCACACCGATCATGCCCAGCGAGTCGAGGCGGTCGGCGTCCTGCAGTATTCTGGCCTCGAGGGTCAAGGGGGTGATCGCCGCCGAGAAGCTGTGCGCTTCGATGGCGTGGGCGACGGAGGCGATGCTTTGTTCATCCCAACCCATCTCGGTCAATAATTCGCTGGCCCGCGCCGCCGCCAGTCGCGATGCGCTGGCGCGAAACGGCGAGTCTTTCTCGACCGAAACGCAATCATGCAGCAGCGTCGCGGCAATCAGGACGCGGGCATCGCCGCCTTCACGGTCACGAATGGCGCAGACGTTCTTCCAGACACGCAGCAAATGCGAGACATCGTGCGAGCCGTCGATTTTCTCTGCATGAGTGTGGGGTATCAGCAGGTTGGCCAGATCCTCGAAGGGGGTGAAGCTGGCGGCGGTCATGCGGTGGTCCTCGGGCGTCTGGTCAGGCATCAGCATTACAGACAATGCCGCCCGATAAAACCCTGTCACTGATCAAGAATATGGCTGATCTGGCCGACAAGCAGCCCCGCACCCCGGGCGTTGAGGTGGTTGAAGTCCTTGTAGTACGAATGCAGGTCGCCGATCAGGCATTGCCTGTCCTTGCAGAACGCGTCATCCAGCGTGATCAGGCTGATGTGTTTCGATTGGCTGGCACGCAGGAACAGCTGGCGGGTGAAACGCTGCAACAGGTCGTGTTTGTCCATCGGCACCGACAGTTCGCTGACCCGCTTCAATGCCTGCTCATCGCTGTCCGAAGCGTCGCGCGCCAAGCGATAGTAGAGACTTTCAGGGTTGATCATTTGCTGCGGCACCTGCGCAACGATGAACACCTCGGCGCCGATACTGCGGTAGGCCTCGATCGTGTGTTCAAGGGCCTGGCTGAATACCCTGCGCGAGGTTTCCCGGCTTTTCTGCGGATCGGTGCGCGAGGTCAGGAAATACTTGCTCATCGTCCTCTCGCTGTAGTCGTCGCCGGTATACAGCGTCCAGCGCGCCACCAGCACGACCTTTTTGATCCGCTGCCGCTTCACGTAGTCGAATTCCCGATCGGCCAGCGCTTCGCAGACCCCGGCAGCGTAGTTGCCGTTGGCCACGTCCACGCCGAGCAAGGGCAGGCAGCCGCCCAGACCGATGTGCGCGAGGGTTCTGCCCTGATCCCGGGCGGCGGCGTCGAACGTCGATAACAGCGCTTCAGAATGGCTGTCGCCGAACAGCGCCATGTCCGGCGCGGCCTGATCGTCAGCGAGTCCGAACAGGCAAAAATCGACTTTGCCGCCTTTGCCGGCCAGTGGCTGGTCGCATTTGTCGCGTATCAACGGGTCGGCGAATGCCTGATGCAACTCCGGATCGACGGCGAAACGCTGGGGAAAGCCGTTATTCACATAGCCGAGCAGCCCCAGCGCGACAAAGAATGTGGAGGCGGCGCCTGCCGTGGTGAAAATCTGACCGCGATTGAAGGTGCCGGCCTTGCGAAACGGCTGCTCGACGAAACGCCAGCTCAGCCAGGCCAGCACCAGAGACACAAGGGTAAGCGCCAGCATGAACGGCAGGCCCGGCTCAGTCAGGTTGTACTGGCGGGCAAAGGCAAAGACGGGCTGATGCCACAGGTAGGCGCTGTAGCTGAGCATACCGATCGCGACGGGCACACGTGAACTCAGCGCTCTTCCAACCCAAGTCTTGCCATGGGCGAAGACGATGATCAACACCGCGCCCAGTACGGGCACCAGTGCATTAAGGCCGGGGAAGGGCGTGCTGCTGTCGAAACCGATCACGGCATAACCGATCAGCAAAAGCCCCAGTAAAGTCGCCGCCTGATCTACAGCGCTCGCGCGCCCGATGCTGCGCGGTCGCCATGCAAAATAGAAGGCGATAAACGAGCCCGCCAGCAATTCCCAGGCGCGTGCCGGCAGCAGATAAAACGCGTTGCTGGTGTCTTGATGGGCGCCCAGTTGCGCCAGCGCCAGGCTGGCCAGGGCGACGGCCATCAGCAGCACGATCAACCTCTTGCGGCCCAGGCCCCAGGCCAGCATCAAGAGCAGCGGGAAGAACAGGTAATACTGTTCCTCCACCGCGAGCGTCCAGGTATGCAACAGCGGTTTGAGTTCTGCCGTGGCGTCGAAATAGCCGCTTTCCAGCCAGAACAGCACGTTGGATGAAAAGGTCGGCACCGCCACCAGACTCTTGGCGAAGTATTTCAGATCCGACGGATCGAGCGTCAACCACGCGACAGGCAGGCAGATCAGCATCACCACGAACAGCGCAGGCAGGATGCGCCGCGCGCGTCGTTCATAAAAGTTGATCAGCGAGAACCGGCCTCTGATCTTCTCCGCGAGGATGATCGAAGTAATCAGATAGCCGGAGATCACGAAAAAGATGTCGACGCCCACGAATCCGCCGCTGAACAGCGGCAAGCCCGCGTGGAACAGAATGACCGGGATGACCGCGAGCGCGCGCAGGCCATCGATCTCGGGTCGATAGCCGAGTGCCGGGTTGTGAGGGATGCCCATGTGATGTGCTCATGCAGTAAGTGGCAAGAGACGGTAAATGCACGCTGCAATAGCTACCGCCAACGCGAGGCGCAGGGGTCGTGTACGAAGAGGGCGAAGGGGAGTTGCCAGACAGAGCGTGCTGTATTTTTTAGTTCAGGTCTTCGCTTCTGTCCAATGACTGAAGCAGGTTTATGACGACAGATCAGTCTCTTCCCACCTGAAACAGGAAAAGCCCCTTATAATGCATGGTTTTACCCCTCCTCGATGCGAGAACCATTGTGAGCTTACCGTCCTGCCCGAAATGCAATTCCGAATACACCTACGAAGACGGCAGCCTGCTGATCTGCCCGGAATGCGCCCATGAATGGTCTGCCGACGCCGCTGGCGCCGATGCATCCGACGACGTGAAAGTCATCAAGGACTCAACGGGCAACGTGCTGCAGGACGGCGATACCATCACCGTGATCAAGGACCTGAAAGTCAAAGGCTCCTCGCTGGTGGTCAAGGTCGGCACCAAGGTCAAGAACATCCGCCTGGTCGATGGCGACCATGACATCGATTGCAAGATCGATGGCATCGGCGCGATGAAGCTGAAGTCGGAGTTCGTCCGCAAGGTTTGATTCTGCCGGGTAATGGCTTTAGCCTGAACGCCTCGCCGGTCCTTCGACTGGCGGGGCGTTCATGTTTCCGGGCGCGCCAAGGCTGTTTTTCCTGAACAGGTGAATACCGTGCCGAAAACCCCCGCCCCCTATCTGAAGCCCGATGAATGTGTCGTGCTGTTCGATGGCGTCTGCAAGCTGTGCAATGGCGTGGTGAAGTTTCTGATTCGCCATGACCCGCATCAACGTCTGCGCTTGGCCGCAGTGCAGTCGGAACAAGGTCAGGCATTGCTGAAGTGGGCCGGGCTGCCACTGGACGATTTTCATACCATCGCGGTCATCGTCAACAATCGGGTGTTCGTGCGCTCGGATGCCTTTCTGCACATCATGGGGCTGTTGCCTGCGCCGTGGCCGCTGCTCAAGGTGCTGGGGATTTTTCCACGCTTTCTGCGGGACTGGGCCTACAACCGCATCGCGCTCAACCGATATCGCCTGTTCGGGCGCTATGATCACTGCCTGTTGCCATCACCCGAGGACCGGCGGCGCTTCCTGGGTGACTGACGACCGGCGGTCATTTGTAAAGTCTGTCAGGCACGCACGGGTTGTGATCCACTCTGGCGGTCCGTAGAATTCGAGTCATCTGGCTTCACTCCCCATATCCACAATAATCCACTTTGCACACTGCGCCCGATTCAGAAGGTCGAGCGGAGCGTTTTTGCGTTGGTTTTTCAGTGGGGCGAGCCGCGGTTTTGCATACAGGTGTCAGGCGTGGTGTTCATGCGTGGCGATCGGCCTTCGGGTCGGAACATTTTCAGGGCGTTGTGATTCTTGATAACTTCACCTCCAAACGAGCAGGCAGGTAGCTGGCTTGGCGTATTCGCGCTGGCCTTGGCGGCCTTCATTTTCAATACCACCGAGTTCGTGCCGATCGGTCTGCTGAGTAACATTGGCCAGAGCTTCGAAATGACCCCGGCCCAGGTCGGGCTGATGCTCACGATCTATGCCTGGGTCGTGTCGCTGATGTCGTTGCCGATGATGCTGGCGACGCGCAACATCGAGCGCCGCAAGTTGCTGATGTTCGTGTTCGGCCTGTTCGTGGTCAGCCACGTCCTTTCCGCGATTGCCCCCAGCTTCGCGATCCTGCTGGTAAGCCGGGTCGGTATCGCGTTTGCACATGCGGTGTTCTGGTCGGTCACGGCGTCGCTGGCCGTGCGCATCGCACCGCCCGGCAAGCAGGTTCAGGCGCTGGGCCTGCTGGCAACCGGTACGTCGCTGGCGATGGTATTGGGTATTCCGCTGGGCCGCGTGCTGGGTGAAGCCTTGGGCTGGCGCACCACCTTTCTGGGCATCGCCGCCATCGCTGCGCTGGTAGTCTTCCTGCTGGTTCGTGCGCTGCCCTTGTTGCCCAGTCAGAACTCAGGCTCGTTGCGCAGCCTGCCGATCCTGTTCAAGCGCCCACGGCTGATGGCGATCTACCTGCTGACCGCCATCGTGGTGACCGCTCATTTCACCGCCTACAGCTATATCGAACCGTTCACTCAGACCGTGTCCCTGCTCAGCGGCGAAATGACCACGATCCTGCTGCTGGTCTTTGGCGGGGCCGGGATCATGGGCTCGATCATCTTCAGCCTGTTCAGCGATCGCTTCCCCAACGGGCTGTTGATCACGGCCATTGGCACGCTGACCCTGTGCCTGCTGATGCTGTTGCCGCTCTCCGGTGATGCCGTGACGCTCGGCACGCTGACCATTATCTGGGGCATGGCGATCATGTGCTTCGGCCTGACCTTGCAGGCGCGCGTACTGTCGCTGGCACCCGATGCGACCGATGTGGCGATGGCGCTGTTCTCGGGCATCTTCAATATCGGTATCGGCGGCGGCGCGCTGCTCGGCAGTGTGGTCAGCAGCCATCTCGGGGTTGCCAATGTCGGCATCGTCGGCGGCCTGCTGGCCCTCGGCGGGTTGGGGCTGTGCTGCTACACAACGCATCACTTCGGCAAGGTCCGGCCTGCTGCCGAGATGCAGGCCGAGAGCAAATAGGGCACGCATAAAAAAGCTCGCTGACGCGCAATGCGTTCAGCGAGCTTTTTGGTCTGACTTGAGGGTCAGGCTTTAAGACGACCCAGCCACTCCAGCGACGTTCTCCAGATACAAATCCCCAGGAAATACGCCGACATCGCCAGCCACAGACCCATGACCACCGGGCCATTGTGCGGGTGGTTGATGATCAGCAGTGCGCTGGACAGCAACCATACGGTGGTCACCGCGATATTGAGCGGCATGAAGCGGCGCACGCGGAACGGGTGCAGGAACTTCATGCGGGTCATGGTCAGCAGCGCCAGGGCGATGATGGTGATGAACGTCAGCCATGGGGCCGGTGACAGAATGTACAGGCACAGTGCAACCACGTTCCAGGCAGCGGGGAAGCCTTGAAAGTAGTTGTCCTTGCTTTTCATGTCGACGTTGCAGAAACAGAACAGCGACGAAACCAGGATGACCGAGACGCTCAGCAGCAGCGTGTAATCCGGCACCGGTATGTAGCGGTAGATGAACAATGCCGGGATGAACACGTAGGTCAGGTAGTCTATGACCAGGTCCAGTACCGAGCCGTCGAAGTGTGGCAGTACCGACGTGGTGTTGACCTTGCGAGCCAGTGAGCCGTCGACTCCATCCACGATCAGGGCCGCGCCCAGCCACAACAGGCAGGCTTTGGGTTCGTTGTTGAACAAGGCAATGGTCGCCAGGAACGCAAGGACTACGCCGGTGGCGGTGAAGCCATGCGCCCCCCATGCGTTGAGTCTGGCTATGCGTTGATTGGTTATCACGGGGGCGCTCTCCAGGAAGTAATGCTTGCCAGGGTGTGCCGCAACCTGACCGGTAGCAACTATCGACCCGGCAATTGCCGATAAGTTTAGCGGTGACTATCCCTTGTTTCCCGGTTGTTTTCCAGAAAGCCACGCTCTGGGTCAGATCGCTGGTCTCTGTATTCTTCCGGTTCGACGAAACAGGTAGGCGCATCACCGTTGGCATTGAGTTGGTTGATCAGGGTCGGCTGGCCCTGTTCATTGAACAGTACCTGCCCGACACCCGCCGAGTTCCATAAGCGTTCACCGACCTTGCTGTGCTCGGGCGTGCGCGGAACAACCTTCATCAGGCGGCGCTTGGTGAACCAGTTAAGAGGTGAGCGGGGAGAGTATAACCAGCGATTCAGCCGATCAAAAGTGTCCAGCAGACGACGGGGGAATTCATTCTTGATGCCACTGCTGGTGATTTGCCAGATATGAGGCCCGCCACTGCGTTGGCGAATCAGGATTTCGTAGACGAACGAGTAATGCACATCGCCCGACAGAATCACGTAATTGCCCGGGGTTCTGGAATGGCGAAAGATGTTCAGAATCACGTTGGCGGCACCGCGATGTGCCATCCAGTTTTCTGCATCGACCAGTAACGGATAGCCGCACCAACTGAAGATGCGTTGTATCGCCTCGATCAACTTGACGCCGAACACCGGGGCAGGTGAGACGATGATCGCTGATTTATGGTCGATCAGCTCCTGCTGCAGTTCGCTGAGCGCTTCCCAGTCGAGCAGGCCGGACGGGTGATTGAAGTTCGACTCGCTGCGCCAGCGCCGGGTGCGGGTATCCAGTACCACCAGTGCCGGGCTGGTGGGTAACACGTAATGCCATTGCTGAAACTTCAACAACTGATCAATCAACTGGTCCTGGGCCTGGCTGTCCAGCCAGTTGTCGTTCGACACGGCGTCGGTGCTCAGGGCATGAGCCTGCTTGACCAGACCGTTGAGCGCATCCGGGTTATTGCCCCAGCCCTGGCACAGCAGGTAGGCGAGCAGGGCGTTGCCGATGATGCGTTTGGAGAATGGATGGCCGTACGCGGTTTGTTCCCAGTTCGCCGACAGGTTCCAGTCATCGGTGATGTCGTGGTCATCGAAAATCATCATGCACGGCAGATGCGCCATCGCCCGTGCCACGCCGCTCAGGCCGGCGGCAAACGCCTCGACCAGCTGCTGTTCCCTGGCGTAGCGCTCGACTTCCCCGTCTTCCAGTTGCGGCCTGCCGGGTTCGATCAGGGTCCAGGGCGTGGGTGACCAGACCAGCAGGTACATCGCCATGACTTCCGCCAGGGTAACCAGATGGTTATCCGCTGTGCTGCTGGTGAATACCGGTTTGCTGGTGCCGCCGAAGAAGCGCTCGCGCAGTGTGTCGTTGCTTTTCAGGGCCGGCAGCAGGTCGGCACGCTGGTAATAGCTGGCCGGATGCGCATAGAGACGAGGACTGTCATCGACGATGGCACCGTCGAGTCGCTCGTCGAACAACCCCAGCCGTTCGATCAAGACATGGATAGCGCGCAGCATCGGCCCGGCGACATCGTCGGCGTAGATCTGATCGCCGCTCATCATCAACAGCGCAGGGCGTTGCAGCGGTTCCTTGATATCAGCCAGCAGGCGGTCCACGCAGAGCAGACCTTCGGCTGCGCTGTGGTGCGGCTTGCGGCACGAGCCATGCAGCAGGTGATCGATGCTGCTGCGCACCACGAAGTTCGGGTAGCGTTTGCCCTCGTACAGCAGGTGCGGCGCCCACTCGGCAATACCGCCTTCGCCCTCCACCCGCAGGTCGTAATCGATCCAGGTGTCGCGGGGCAGTTCGGCTTCCAGTTGCAGGTCGATCAGGTGAATGAACGCCTGGCGCCCGACTGCAATGACCTGACATTGACTGTCGTCGAGTACGTAATCGTTGAAGCCCGCAGAGGGATCATCAGTAGCGGCATGGCGTAGGCGCACGGTAAGGCGCAACCGACGGGACCCTACCAGCCACAACACCAGGCGGCCGGCTTCCTGACGGCGCAATAACGGGCCGGCAAGGATGGACGGCAGCGAAGTGAGTTGTTCGATGGAAGAAGCGGACATCCTGGCTTATGGCTCTGGCGGGACACAGGCGGGGATGGTAACGCAACAGGCCCGGAAAGTTCTTGTTACACCACGCGAGCGCATGTTTCCGGACATTGCAGACAATGCGAAACGGTCCGCTCAGCCTTGCTCATATGAAGACTTTGTTAACCGCCTGCAGAGTGCTCTGAAAATGCCGATATACACCTATGCAGAGGGCATCAGAATTCCATAAAGTTTTATGGCGTTATGCCATATTCGCTTATGAGGGTTCCCGCTATGAAATGGTTTTACAACGCAAGGCTGTCCGCCAAGCTTTTCATGTCTTTTGCGCTGTGTGCGCTTTTCACCCTTGGGGTGGGCGTAATAGGCAGTCGCGGCATCAGTGCCTTGTCCAGCAGCCTGGATAACGTGTTTACCAACAGCCTGCTGTCGGTCACAAAATCCGGAGAGGTCACGGTCTCGGTCATTGCTCAGAACCGTGATCTCTATCGTTTATTGGCCGCCATGGCAGGCAATGCGCCGCAAAGCGTCAAGGACGATATTCTCGCGAGCATGAGCGTCAACAAGACTCAAGCTGAAAAAAGCTACGCCACCTACCGGGCTACGCCGCTTGACGATGATGAGCGCGCTGCCGGTGATCAGATGGACAGAGACTGGCCTGGCTATCAGGCACTCATCGAGCAAGCCAAAAGCGTTGCCCTGTCCGGGGATATTGCCGGGGCAAGAGCGATCATCGACGGTGATGTACGCAGCGGTTACCTGAAGGTCATGGATCAGCTGACCACCATCGTCAACTCCAATAATCGTCAGGCGGGCGAGGCCGCTGTGGCTTCTGACCAGACACAGAACTCTGCGCAACGAAACCTGTACATCGGCATCGGCTTGTCATTCTTTGCCGCGTTTGTGATGGGCCTGTTCATAAGTCGTGCCATCAGCACACCAATCAACACTGCGGTGACCAATGCCCGGCGAATTGCCAGCGGTGACCTGACCCTGCCGATTGCCAGTCAATATCACGACGAAGCCGGCATGATGCTGGTCGCTCTGAGCGATATGCAGGACAACCTGAAAAGCACGATCGGGCAAATATCCAGTGCTGCCGACCAGTTGGCCTCGGCTGCTGAAGAACTGAATGCCGTGACTGAAGAAAGCAGTCGCGGTCTGATCCGTCAGAACGATGAGATTCAGCAGGCCGCTTCGGCTGTGAACGAGATGACCGCTGCGGTCGAAGAGGTCGCGCGTAACGCCATGTCGACGTCGGAAGCGTCCCGCCAGACCAGTACCGACGCTGCCGCCGGTCGTGATCAGGCCCGCGATGCGGTGAATGCGATCAACACCGTCAGTGCCGAGATCAGCAGTTCGACCACCATGGTCGAAGAGCTTGCCGGGCGCGTCCGTGAGATCGGGCAGGTGCTGGACGTGATCCGTGGGATCGCCGAGCAGACCAACCTGCTGGCCCTCAACGCTGCCATCGAGGCCGCGCGTGCCGGCGAACAGGGGCGCGGCTTTGCTGTGGTGGCAGACGAGGTGCGGGCGCTGGCCGCTCGAACCCAGGCGTCCACTGGCGAAATCGAAACCATGATCGGCAGTGTTCAGGCCAGTGCCGATCAGGCCGTGCGGGCCATGGCCAACAGCCGCACCCTGACCAGCAACACGCAAACCCTGGCTCAGGCCACAGGGCAGTCGCTGGAGCGCATTGCGCAGAGCGTCGCCGAGATCAACGACCGCAACATGTTGATTGCGACGGCCTCCGAAGAGCAGTCCCACGTTGCGCGCGAGGTGGATCGCAACCTGGTCAACATTCAGGACCTCTCCGCCCAGACTGCCGCAGGTGCTCATCAGACCAGTGCTTCAAGCCAGGAACTGTCGCGTCTGGCCATTTCCTTCAACAATCTGGTAGGCAAGTTCAAGGTCTGACGTAAGTCTCAGGCCGTTGTGTTCGGCAGGCGCTTCTGGAAAAAGAAGCGCTTGTTGCCGGGTGGATAGTCGTCAATCTGGCCGAACTCGGTGTAACCGTGGCGGCGATAGAAATCGGGGGCCTGGAAGTCGAAAGTGTCCAGCCAGATCCCCGTGCAGCCCTTTTCGACCGCCAGATCCTCGGCCATCTGCATCAAACGCGAGCCCATGCCTTGCCCGCGGGCTTGTTCGGGAACGACCAGCAGTTCGATGAACAGCCACTCATAAAGAATGCGAGCGTGCAGCCCGCCGAGGACTTCCCGGGTTTGATCATCGCGAATGAACATCGCCACTTTCTCGGACTTGCCGTCGCCCGCCTGCTCGGCGTTGAAACGTTTCAGTGGTTCCAGAATCGCCAGACGATCCTCTTCCGTAGGGTTGGTGCTGACGTCAATGTGAATGCTCATGCGATGGCTCCCAGCCTGGGTGTGCGCCGAGATTAAAGTGGCAGGGGCGCGGCGTAAAGCAGGATCCTGCGGGGTGTCATTTCACGCGAAGCACACGCAATTACGTCCGGCGCGCTTGGCTGCGTAGAGGGCATTGTCAGCCGCGCCAATCAGGTTCTCGGCACTGGTCAGAGGCGCTGTCGCACAGGCCACGCCGAGGCTGATGGTGACCAGCGCGTTTTCGCCCAGCACCGGATGCGGCAACTTGAGCTCGGCAACCGCACTCTGCAGGGCCCCGGCCACTTCCCTGGCCTGCACGACATCGCCGATCATCAGCACCAGCACCTCTTCGCCGCCGAACCGGAACGCCACAGCACCATGGTCATGCGCGCTTTGCTGGAGTTTCTGACAGAGCAATCTGAGGCAGGTATCCCCTTGTGGATGACCGTAGTTGTCGTTGTAGGATTTGAAGTGATCGATGTCCAGCAGGATGATGGCCACGTTCGCCGGTGTATTGCGAGCGTGTTCCCAGACTGACGCCATCACTTCGTCTTGATAGCGTCGATTGAACAGTCGGGTCAGCCCATCGGTACGCGCGGACTCCATCAATTGCACTTGAAGCAGGCGTCCGCGAAGCGCAAACAGGTAGCTCATGCGGCTTGCTCGCTCCAGAAAGTAGGAGGCCATCAGCAACAGTGCCACTGTCGAAACAAACAACACGGCATTGGCCTGCCAGATCACAAAATCGGCGAAGTCGGCAATGTAGGTGGTCACCAACTGGATGATCAGCATGCATGACATGGCGACAGCGGCATGGCGCAACGGCAATTGCTGGATCATGGTGCAGTAGACCATGATCAACAGCATGCCGAGTTGATAAAAGATTTGATAAGGGCTGTCGCTGTGAATCATGACCAGCATTGGCATGAGCGAGCACACTACCGTGGCGAATGCTGCAATCGTTTCCATCGCCCAGCGCGTAGCAACCCGTTGGGCCAGCATCAGCAGCGCGATAAACATCGGCGTAATCAGGCACAGACGGCCCACCGCGACATAGGCAAAGACATCCCGCAATATCAACCAGTCGCTGATCAGAAACAGGTTGTAGACCAGACTGCCGCCAATCCCTACCGCCGTCAGGAACTCGCGCCGCGGCAGCCGGGTTTCTTCCTGATAGCGTTGCTCAAGAACACGGCTGAAGCGTAACGAGCCAACACCTGAAGTGATCGTCTGCTCGACCTCGGCAAGGAGTTGCGCATCTTCAAGGCTGGGACGTTCAAGGGCAGAAACGAGCATGTGACACCGGGACATTAACATCGAGAGACGTAAGACATCATGAGTGATGTCTTAGTGCTATCAATGTATCTTGCTGCCATACCAAAGTCGACCGATGGTGGCTGCTGCCTCTATGGGTAAGGCTGCAACCAGCGTTCTGCATCTTTGGTCATATCGTGCAGGAGAACGGTGGGTTTCTCGTCGCAACATCAGCCGGCAGCAGGGCGAGGCAGAGGTATCTGAAAAATGACTGCTTGCACTTCAGATTCCGCATCTATAGTGGTCTTATGCTTCGACTCAAACAAGGTGGGCTGCTTTCGAAGCGGGCGCGTCGGGATGCATGAATTTATCTCGGCATAATAAATGAAGCCAAGCGAACCCAGATCGAGCTCCTATTTATGAATACACCTGAAGAATCTGTAATTATCACGGGCATCACTGGCCAGGATGGCGCGTACTTGACTCAACTTCTGCTGGAGAAAGGTTATAAGGTTTACGGCACCTACCGCCGCACCAGCTCGGTCAATTTCTGGCGTCTCGAAGAGCTTGGCGTAGCCAGCCATCCGAATCTGCACCTGGTTGAACATGACCTGACTGATTTGAGTGCCAGCATTCGCTTGTTGCAAAAAGCCGAACCTACCCAGATTTACAACCTGGCGGCGCAGAGTTTTGTCGGTGTTTCCTTCGATCAACCGATAACGACTGCCGAAATTACCGGCTTGGGGGCAGTCAACCTGCTCGAAGCGATACGCATCGTGGACCCGAAGATACGTTTTTATCAGGCATCGACTTCCGAAATGTTCGGCAAGGTGCAAGAAGTCCCGCAGGTCGAAAGCACATCGTTCTATCCGCGCAGCCCTTATGGCGTTGCCAAGCTTTATGCCCACTGGATGACGGTCAACTATCGGGAGTCTTATGGGATTTTTGGTGCCAGCGGCATTTTGTTCAACCATGAGTCTCCGCTGCGCGGCAAAGAGTTCGTCACCCGCAAGATAACGGATTCTGCCGCACGCATTTCACTGGGTATGTCGCAACTTCTGGAGTTAGGTAACCTGGACGCCAAGCGTGACTGGGGGTTTGCCAAAGAGTACGTGGAAGGCATGTGGCGCATGTTGCAAGCCGACGAGCCCGACTCATTTGTACTGGCGACCCACAGATCCGAAACGGTTCGTGACTTTGTGGCAATGGCGTTCAAGGCTGTCGACATAGATCTGGAATGGAAAGGTAGCGCGGAGAACGAGCGGGGCATCAATGTGGCGACGGGCGAGACGCTCGTTCAGGTCAATCCCAGGTTCTACCGCCCCTCCGAAGTCGAGTTGCTGATAGGCAATCCGGAAAAAGCCAAGCGGGTGCTTGGTTGGGAAGCAAGCACTAACCTTGAGCAGCTCTGTCGGTTGATGGTGGACGCAGATCTGAAGCGTAATCAGCAAGGTAGATCGTTTTGAGCAACCCTTTCCATACTGTCCGACTCGAGCCTTAGGTGCTACTGATCACCACGGCACGTGCAACGGGGCCTGATGAATCAGGCCATTTCAGTTACCTCATCGCGCCAGTAATTCAATAGTGTTGCGAGCGTATCCTGCAGCTTGGTAGCAGGCTCCCAGTCAGTCGCCCTGCGGATAGCGGAGTTATCGCCGAACGCGCTGGGTATGTCGGACGGCCGCATTCGGTCAGGATCGTTGACCACCTCTATCGTGCTTGAGCTCAGAGCCGCGAGTTGATTGAGTATGGCCTCCATACGTATGGGCTCGCCGCGGCAAATATTCAGGCACCGAGGGTGGGCTTGTTGCGTGTCGGCCATTTTCAACAGGGCGACGTACGCATCGCACACATCACTTACATCGAGAAAGTCTCGCGCTGCTTGCAGGTTGCCGACTTTCAACTGTGGTGCCTGCCTGCCTGCTTCTATCAAGGCGATCTGACGAGCAAACGAAGCGGTTGCGAAGTCGGCTGATTGCCCGGCGCCAATATGATTGAAAGGGCGTACGACGATACCTCTCTGTCCGCGACGAAAGTTCTCGTGGAAGGCCGTTTCAGCAGCAAGTTTGCTGGCGGCATACGGGTTCATAGGCCTGCAAATGCTGTTTTCGTCGAGGGCAATACCCTGCTTGAATGCCTCGCCATAGACCTCCGATGAGCTCACAAACAGCACAAATGCCTGCGGAGTCTGGCGTTGCAATGCCTGCAGAAGATTCATACTTCCCATGACATTGGTTTGCCAGGTCATCAAGGGGTCCTCAAAACTAGTGGGTACGTGAGTGATTGCAGCCAAATGTACAACATGAGTGAGGTTTGATCGGGACACTGCACGCTCTAAGCCAGAGGCATCGCGAATGTCACAATGCAGCGATTCGGTAGCATGAGCGGACTCAGGAGACTCAGGACTCACCAGTGCAACCACATGATGTCCTGCCTGCTGTAGCTTTCGACACAGCATCTGCCCGACGAAACCGTTTGCACCAGTGATCAGAATGCGTTGCATCGTGTGGCCTCCTCATGGGCATGCTGCAAGTAAGTGAGTTTAGCAAGGGCGGGTCGATCCGTTTGACCTGCTGCGCATGCCCTTTGTTTCGCCTTCAAGGCGCTCTTCAGTAGGCTGGTATATTCCAGGGTTTTGCCGTTACAGCCCGCACGTGCCGGGACAACATACACCAACCCCATCTGCCACCATCAGACGAAATGCCTTAATCCCGTCTACGCTTGTGTCGATATATACGTACAACCTCACTATGGGTGCCGTCATGTTCAACACTCGCTTGAAAAAGGAATTACAGGCACAAAAGGCCGAGTTATCCATGTACCGGCAGATGCAGAAAGGGATGGATGCGCAAATGGTCTGTCTGACTCTGGACGCCAACCACCACATCGTCCACGCCAACGAGAACTTTCTCAATACGCTTGGCTACTCGCTCGAGCAATTGCTGGGTAAGGATCTGGACCACTTGGTGCCCACTTACGTCAAACAGCTTGATTGCTACCGCAGTCTCAAAGTGGCGGTGCAGAAGGGCGAGTCGGTCATCGACAGGTACCGTTTTCTGCATGCCGATGGCCGGCTGATATGGATTCGCGCCCTCTGGCAGCCGGTGCTGGATGAGCAGGGCAGACTGATGACGTTGCAATGCTACGGATCGGACATCACCCAGATCGTCGAGACCGCTGCCGAGAACTCTGCGTTTATTCAGGCATTGTTGCGCTCCACCGCCGTGATCGAGTTCAACCTGAGCGGCCAGGTACTGACTGCCAACGATCAGTTCCTGCGTGGCATGGGTTACAGCCTGGCGCAGATCAAGGGTAAGCATCACAGCATGTTCTGTGATCCGGCAGAAACCTCTCAGGCGTCGTACCGGGAATTCTGGGCGATGCTTAACCGTGGCGAGTTCGTGGCCGGACGCTTCAAGCGTATCGATAGCAACGGGCGTGAGGTCTGGCTGGAAGCAACCTACAACCCGGTCCACGATGCTCAGGGCAAACTCTACAAGGTGGTCAAGTTCGCCACGATGGTGACCGACCAGGTGGCGCGCGAAGAAGAGGTCAGTCAGGCCGCCAGCGTGGCGTTTGAAATCTCCCAGCAGACCGACGTCAGCGCCCAGCGCGGCGCGGATGTGGTGCAAAACACTGTCCAGACCATGCGCAAGATTTCCGAAGAAATGCAGACGGCCTCCTCGGGCATTGAAGCGTTGGGCAAACAGTCACTGCTGATCAATTCTATCGTGCAGACCATTGGTGGCATTGCCCAGCAGACCAACCTGCTGGCGCTCAACGCCGCCATCGAGGCCGCGCGTGCCGGTGAGCAGGGCCGTGGCTTTGCCGTGGTGGCTGACGAAGTCCGCCAACTGGCAGGCCGCACCAGCGCCGCAACCGAAGAAATCGTCAGCGTCGTGCAGCAAAACCAGACGCTGGCCGATGAGGCGGTACGCGGCATGGCCAACAGCCGCACTCAGGCGGAGCAGGGATTGGTGCTGGCCAACGAGGCCGGTGCAGTGATCGTCGAGATTCAGGAGGGGGCCAAGCAGGTGGTGGGCGCCGTGGGGCGGTTTGCCAATCAGTTGAAATGATCCTGCTGTGCCTCCGCTGCATGGCGCAAACGCCTAAGGCCCGTCAATGCGGGCTTTAGGCGTTTCAATGTTGACTCATGTTCAGGCGTCACACCGCAACAGCCCCCGCCTTGCCAGCCTCCACCACAAAACGCTTCAGCGTCGACAAGCTCGCCGCAGGGTCCAGCACATCCGACACCACTTGAAAGCGGGTCTGCATGTGCTGTTCGTTCAGGTCGACTGCCACTTAGCCGCGTTGACGGCTGTCGAAGAACTTCACGTGTGGGTTGAGGCCGAGAATGCTGTTGAAGGCGTCGAACGGTGGCCCGCTGGAGGTTACCGAAGTGCCGACGAATTCGGTGGCGACGATGGCTGAATCCGGATTGCCGGCGTCGGCGTGCAGGTCGGTGGTCCAGAACGAATGGATATCGCCACCCCAGAACACCGGGTTGCGGGTCTGGTGGCGTTGCAGGGAGGCCAGCACGCGCTCGCGGGTGGTCATGTAGCCGTCCCAGCCGTCGGTCCAGTGGCCCTGCGCCTGGGTCTTGAGATCGCGCTGTTCCAGTGGCGCGACCAGCAAATCCTGGGCAATGACATTCCACTGTCCGGGAGACTCGGCGAAGCTGCGGTCCAGCCAGGTTTCCTGTTCCCAACCGAGCATGGTGCGTTTCGGGTCACGCAGATCCGGGCAGTCGCTGGGCGCGACGTGACCTCGACGGCTGCCGTTGGCCTGGATGCAGGGTTGCTCGGAGCGGTACTGTCGACCGTCCAGCACGTGAAAACGTGCCAGACGCCCATAGTCGAGGTTGCGGTAGATACGCATTTCCTGTCCTTTGGGCAGGCTGCTGGCGCGCAACGGCATGTGTTCGTAAAACGCCTGGTAGGCGGCGGCCCTGCGGCGCAGAAAGCTGTCCACCGGCACGTCGGGGTCCTGGGACCACTGGGCGGCGTAGTCATTTTGCACTTCATGGTCGTCCCAGGTGGCGACGCTCGGCGCACAGGCATGCAGCGCTTGCAGGTCGGGGTCGGTCTTGTACTGCGCGTATCGGTTGCGATAGCCCGCCAGGTCCATGGGGTCAGGTGTCGCGTGGTGACGCGGGAACCGAGGGCTTTCCGAGGATACGTTCATCTCATAGATGTAGTCGCCAAGAAAGAACACCAGATCCGGGCGCTCCGCGGCCAGGTGTCGATAGGCGCTGAAGTATCCGGCTTCCCAGTGTGAACACGACACGAAGCCAAACCGCGCCGAGACCATCGCGCTTGCCAGCGGTGCAGTGCAGGCCTGACCGACAGCGCTTTGCGCCCCCAGGCTCTCGAACTGATACCAATAAGGACGCCCAGGCTGCAAGCCGCTTACTTCGACATGCACCGAATGGGCAAGGCGCGGGTGGGCGGTGGCCTGTCCTGTGCGGACTACGTGAACCATGGCCGCATCGCTGGCGATCTTCCAGCGCACCTCAACGGGTTTGTTCAGCCCGCCATCACCCGAGGGCGTCATCACCTTGGGGGCCAGGCGTGTCCATATCACGAAGCCGTCCGGCAATGGATCGCCAGACGCCACGCCGAGCGTGAACGGATAATCGACCCCCGCGCTGCGCGCAAACGGGCTGAGGATCGACAGCAATGTGGCACCGGCCACTCCGGTGATGATGCGTCGACGGTCCGGGTTGAAATCGGTCATGACGTGGCCTCCGATGATGCGTATTCGGAGCGCAACAGTCCGAACAGCAGCATGTTCTTGAACACACCGTTTTTCAGAAATGCCTCTCTGGTACAGCCCTCATACGATAACCCGCACTTCTCCAGGACCCTGGCGCTGGCCGGGTTGTCGCTGAAGCACTGGCCGGCGATGCGGTTGAGGTTCATGTCCGTGAAGCCATGCCTCAGCAAGCCTTTAGCCGCTTCGCAGGCATAACCCTGATTTTGGTATTGGATTCCTGTCCAGTAACCCAGATGGCCGCTGCGATGCGACAGCGAAAGGCGTAGCGAGACGATCCCGGTCAACGCTCCGCTTTCCTGAAGGTGAACCCCGAGGCTCACCGTCTGACCGGCGGCGTACTGGTCATGGGTCTGTGCGATGAATGCCCGCGCATGCTCAAGGGTGTAGGGGCTGGGCAGCGCAGAGGTCATGGCCGCAATGGTCGGTTCGTCGGCCAGGTGTGACAAGGTGAGTGCTTGTTCAGGCTGTAACGCAGCGAGCAGCAGACGCGAGGTTCTGATAGTGGGCAGCGGGTGACTCATCCGTATTTTCCGTCGGGTTGAATGCTCAAACGCTGGCGCGTTGTTATGGCATTTCCGTGACGGCCTCAAGAATCATTTAAGTGTCATGAGATGTACAGGTAACAGCCATGTAACAGTCATGTATCGGTCTTGTAAAACCAACCGATCGGTCATGTTCGGTTGCTAGATTCTCGGCCTCTAACAAGAAAGCGAGAGGCTGGCATGAGAACGTGGGACGAACCTAAAAAGCGCAAGGCGCACATCGAACTGATCCCCATGATCGACGTGATGATGTTCCTGCTGGTCTTTTTCGTATTGGTAAGCCTGAACGTGATTCCAGCGTTGGGGATGAAAACCCAGTTGCCGAGTGCCAGCAGTTCACAGCAGCTCAAGCCGCAGAACAAATCGATCCTGACGCTGGGGCTCAACGGCGAATTACAGCTCGACGGCAAGGCGACCACGGTCGACGCCCTGGTGCCTGCCTTGAAGGCGCTGGAAAAACCCGACAGCAAAACCACGATCATCGTTAACAGTGACAAGGGCGTGGAAGTCGCCCGGCTGGTCGAGATTATGGACACCCTGCGTCTGGGTGGCTTCACGTCAGTCTCCATCGCCACGCGCAAATCCTGACCATGTATTTTCTGTTTCGTGTACGTCAGTGGCTCGGCGGCCTGCCTGCGCTGGTGGCGCTCATCGCAATCGTGATCGGTGTGCAGACCCGTCCGCTGAAAATGGAGCCGGTCTACGACGAGTCGGCCGTGGAGCTGGCGCTGATCGAGCCCGAGCCGCCTGCGCCCGAGCCCGTCGTGCAGCCCGAGGCGCCTGCGGTACAGCCTGACGAGCCGCCACCTCCGCCACCTGTAGTCGAAAGCGAAGAAGCCGAACCGGCGCCACCTCCACCGCCGCCCAAGCCCGTTCCCAAGCCAAAACCCAAGCCGGAGATCAAGCCAGAACCCCGGCCTAAGCCCTTGCCCAAACCGGCAGTGGCAAAACCCGTCGAGCCGGTTCAGGCACCCAGTAAGCCGATCGCCAGCGCCCCGGTTGCGCCGCCGTCACCGCCTGCGCCACCCGCACCACCGAAGGTCGACACCCAGGGTATGGAAGGTGGCTACCTCAAGGGGCTGCGCAGTGAACTGGACGGTTACAAACAATACCCGACTGGCCGTCAGGCCTCACTGGAGCGCCCGAGCGGCGAGGTTGTGGTGTGGTTATTGGTCGACCGCCAGGGGCGAGTGCTGGACTCCGGCATTCAGACCCAGGCCTCCAGCATGCTGCTCAACCGTGCAGCCGCCAACAGTCTGCGACGCATCAAGCAGGTCAAGCCGTTTCCCGAGCAAGCCTTTGGTGGACGCAGCGAACAGCGCTTCACCGCCACCTTCAACTACAGCGTGCAATAGCACTGACAAGGAACAAAGTGATGAAGTTTTCCAGAATTCACCTTGCGTTGGTCGCCGCGGGCATGAGTCACGGCATGGTTATGGCCGACTCGAGTGGCAGTGACGTCGGCACCATTGGTGTGCAAGGCAGGGCGACGGTTGGGGGTGGCTACATGGTGCAGGAGGAGAGCATCAAGGCGCGCTCCACTGTCACCAAAGAAGCGCTCGACAAGCAGACCGCAACAGGTAACGCGATCGACAAGCTCAAGTACACACCGGGCCTGAACATCTCCAGCGAAGACGCCACGGGTCTGTCCGGCTTTCGCTTTACCATGCGCGGTCTCAACTCCGATCAGGTCGGCATGTCGGTGGACGGTATGCCGATCAACGACTCCGGCAACTACGCGCTGTACTCCAACCTGCTGGGGGACCCGGAAAACATCGATCAGATTTTCGTGACTCAAGGCTCTGCCGAAAGTGACGGCCCGCACATCGGTTCCAGCGGCGGCAACATCGGTATCGTCACCATCCGGCCCACCAAGGAAACCGGCGCATTCGTCAAGCAGGTGGCGGGCAGCAACGGCACTTACAAGACCTTCGCGCGACTCAACACCGGAGAAATCAACGGGCTGAGCAACTGGCTGTCGATGTCTCACACCGAAGGTCAGAAATGGCGCGGCGATGGCGCGGTGCGTGCCGACAAGGTGGAGTGGAACAGCTTCTTCGACATGGGCTCGGGCAATACCGCCAACCTGATCCTCAAGTACCACGAGCAGGACAACAACAGTTACAGCCAGCTCACCAAGAGTCAGTTCCAGCAGAACGGGCGCAAGTTTGACCCTTATCCTTCGACGCCTGCACTGGGCAGCAACGGCAAATTGTCCAGCTACTACGAGCTGGCGCAGAACCCGTTCCAGACGTTCACCGGCGTGCTCAATACCCAATTCAAGCTGGCCGACAATCTGTCTCTTTCAGTCATCCCGTATTATTTCTGGGGTAACGGCAGCGGCGTGAACAGTTCTTCCTATGCGCTCAATCGCGGCTCGAATCAGAACGGTGTGTTCGACCTGAGCAACCTGCCGACGGCGGCGGCTTATAACGCAGACGGGTCATCGACCACTGGCGTGTATTACCGGCCGTCGCGCACGCAGACCTGGCGTCCGGGCATCACCACCAAGTTGAACTGGGACGTCAACGACGAGCACAGCGTACAGGTCGGCTACTGGTATGAACGCGCGCGCCAGTCGCAGACTCAGCCGTTCATCCGCCTGAAGAGCAATGGCAAGCCTGAAAGCATCCAGCCGGATTCGGACTACATGGTCGATGCCAACGGCAACGAGATCCAGGGCCGTGACCGCTATACCGTGACGCCTGCACAAAAAGTCTGGGCTCAGGACACCTGGTATTTCGCCCCGGACTGGACGCTGGTCGGCGGCCTGGCCTTCATGAACGTCGAACGTGAAGGCACCAACCACGGCAGCCTGACCGAGCGGCCGGAAAAGCGCGACCAGACCTACAACAAGCTGTTGCCGAACCTCGGCCTCAAATACCAGCTGGATGAGCGCGACCAGTTGTTCTACAGCCTGTCACGCAACATGCGCGTGCCGCAGAACTACGTTCTGTATGACCCGGGCACCGGCTCCATCGACAGCAAGCCGGAAACCAGCTGGAACCACGAACTGGGCTGGCGCTACACCGAACAGGACATGACGCTGGCGGCCACACTGTTTTACCTGCAGTTCAAGGACCGTCAGGTGTCATCAAAAGACGTTAATGGCGACTTTGCCGACATCAATGCCGGTGCAGTCGACAACAGCGGTCTGGAACTGGAATGGAGTGGCCTGCTGCCGCACCATTTCAATTACTACACCTCGTACACCTACACCCGCGCCAAACAGAAAGATGACCTGACCGTCTTCAATAACGGTACCGCCATCGAACTGCCGACCAGTGGCAAGCAGTTTACCAACGTGCCGAAGAACATGCTGGCCGCCAACATCGGCTACGACGACGGCAGTTATTACGGGACCTTTGGCGCCAAGCTCACCAGCAAGCTGTATGGCGACCTGACCAACGACGAAAGCATTCCGGGGCGCACCATCTTCAATCTGGGCGCAGGTATCTACCTCCCGGTGGACAAGAAAATCGTCAAGGACGCCACCTTGCGTCTGAACGTCGACAACCTGTTCGACAAGGAATACCTGGACGGCGTGTACACCACCAAAACCAACGCGGGCACTTACAGCGGTTTCCGCGATGGCGACCCGGCCTACATCGTCGGGGTCGAGCGTACCGTCACCGTTTCTCTTGAAGCCAATTTCTAATTTCATTGACCAGAGGTCCGTGCCATGGACATGAATCAGCTTCACGACATCACCTTCTATGTGATGTACGCCGCCATCGCGATAGCGATCTTTGTCGCGATCGAACGAGGCATCTACTTCGCTTACGTGCGTCGCCAGTCGCGGGCGCTGCAAACGGCACTCGGTGCTTCGGTGCACAGTGAAAAGGATCTGCCGGAGACGCTGACACGCCGGACCAGCCTGCCACTGGAAATGGTCCTGCCGGTGCTTGCGCAAAAAAATGCGCAGGGCTCGCGCAGGGATCTGGATGACGTCATCGAAACCCAGTACCTGAGCACGCGCGCACCGCTGGCCCGTAGCCTCTGGCTGATCGAAACCATCACTACCGCTGCGCCACTGTTGGGCTTGTTGGGGACGATTCTGGGCATCATCGACACCTTCAAGGCCCTGGCCAGTGCCGGGGTCTCCGATCCCGGGCAGATTTCCGCCGGTATCGGTACAGCGCTGTTCGCGACCGGGCTGGGTATTGCCATTGCCTTGTTCTGCGTGGTCTTTCACAACTACTTTCAGGACAGCCTGGAACGCATCAACGACCAACTCAAGATCCTGCTGATCCGTGCTTCCAGCGGAGCACGTGTGCATGACGAGGCCGAGCATCCGGCTGTTTCGGCTCAACCGAAATACCGCACGGCCTGATCCAAATAGCGGCGCGTGCTCTGGCATGCGCCATCTTGTCTGTGTCTGGCGATGAGGCTCGCAATGCCCTTTTACCCTTCATATCGTCGACTGTCCCTGAGCTACCGCGCCGTGATCGCAGCGTTACTGCTGGGCAGTTCGTGCGCGCAGGCAGATTTCGCCATCCCGGGCTTCGAGCTGGTACATACCGTGCCGGTCGGGTCTGACCTGCAGACGCCTGACCTGCGAGCACCCGGCGAGGTCTGGCGCGAGCTGTTTGACGGGGCTCGCGAGCGTATCGACATCGAACAGTTCTATGTCGCAGACCACGCAGGTTCGGTCATGGACAAGGTGCTTGAAAGCCTGACGGCAGCCGGGCAGCGCGGAGTGAAAATCCGGTTTCTGCTGGAAGAAAAAGGCCTGAAACTTTCCGACCCGCAGACCCTTGAGCGACTGCGCGCGATCCCCAACCTCACCTTGCGCGTACTGCCCTACGCAAAACTCACGGGCAGCGGCATCATTCACGCCAAATTCCTGATCGTGGATGGCCGACAGGCGTTCATCGGCAGTCAGAACTTCGATTGGCGCTCACTGGAGCACATTCACGAAACCGGCCTGCGCATTGACGAGCCGACCGTCGTGGGCAAGACGCAGGCCATATTCGATCAGGACTGGCTTGCCCAGGCTGCCATTACCGAGGGCAAACCGGTGCCGTTGCCGCGCCCGATCAATAGCGCATTGCCTGACGGCAACTACCTGATCGCCAGCCCGCAGCGCTATAACCCGCCAGGGGTCGTCGACTCCCAGACCGAACTGCCGCGTTTGCTGGCGCAAGCCAAAAGCGAGGTGCGTGTCCAGTTGCTGGACTACGCGCCCCTGTCCTACGGGCCCGACAAAACCCGGCCTTACTATGCGGTCATCGATAATGCCCTGCGCAGCGCAGCCGCCCGCGGTGTGTCGATAAAACTCATGGTGTCCGACTGGAACACCGGCATGCCCGAAGTCGCCTACCTCAAGAGTCTGGCCCTGGTGCCCAACGTGCAGGTGCGCATCGTCACACTGCCGATGGCCGATCAGGGTTTTATCCCCTATGCACGCGTGATCCACAGCAAGACCATGGATATTGATGATCAGGTGGCCTGGGTAGGCACCAGCAACTGGCTGGGCGGCTACCTCGACAACTCGCGCAATCTGGAAGTGGTGATGCACGATAGCTCGATGGCCAGGCGCATCGGCCAACTGCACGAGCAGCTTTGGGATGGACCGTACGCCAAACCCATCGACATCAATCGCGACTACCCGGAACCGCATCCGGGCCAACCTTGACCGTAAGCAGATGGTTAGCCGAAAGGGTAGCGTTAGTGAGGGGGCTGACATGAGCTTGATCGTCCGTGCCATGGCAGACAGTGACTGGTCTTCGCTGGCTGATATGTTTGAACAACCGGTATTCCGTTGGTGGACGCTTCGCATGCCGTACCAGTCAATCAACGACATAAAAAAGCTTGTCGAAAGTCGAAGTGCTTCTGGGCTGTCCCTCGTTGCCGAGCGCGATGGCGTGGTTGTCGGCTGCGCCATGCTCTATCGTTTTCAGGGGCGCAGGCAGCACGTAGCTGATTTCTGGATGGGGGTTGCAGACAGTCATCATCGCCAGGGCATTGGTGACTTGTTATTGAACGAGCTCACCGCCACTGCCTGTCGATGGATGAATTTAAAGCGCCTGGAGCTTACTGTTTTCGTTGATAACAAGGCCGCTATCGCGCTGTATGAAAAGAATGGCTTTGTCATAGAGGGCACGCACAGGAAATTCGCCTATCGAGATGGCGAATACATAGACGCTTTCAGCATGGCAGCAGTCTACTGAGATCTTTTAAAAGAGCCTCGGAATGCAGCCTGTTTGTTATGAGGTCCGAAGTCGGGTCCGTGCAGCTCGTCCCTGACACTTAAAGCGGTGCGAACCAAGGGCGCCCATAAACCGTTTGAGCTATTCCACGCAGCACCGGCCCAACGCGTACCACTCATGAGCGCTGACTTGCTCGACTCCATCTTTCTCCTACGCCGCGTCTCCACATCATCCTGGCTGACTTTTCAGACAAACCCTAGGCCCCTCTGCCCGCTTCAGCCACAATGACACCTTTCACCCACCAGCCTGCTGCAGGCTGTAAACGGATTGGTGCTACTGATGATGCTCTCTTTCAAGCCATGGTTGCGGGGCCTGGCGCTGGTTTTGCCTCTGGCTGCGTTGCTGACCGCGTGTGACAAGTCCGACAAACCGGTGACGCCGTCTGCGCCGCCGCACACCACGTATAGCCAGGCTGGCTGGGACGCGCTGCCGGCGGTGTCGGACGCGGATTTGCAGGCCGGTTTTGCCTCGTGGCGCAGTGCGTGTGTCCGTTTGAAGGCCGATGCGGTGTGGGGGCCGACGTGTGCGGCGGCTGCGAGTCTTGCGGCTGCACCGGATGTTGCGCAGATCCGCACCTTTTTGCAGGAGCAGTTGCAGGTCTACAGCCTGCGCGCCGACGGGGGCAGTGCCGATGGTTTGATCACCGGTTATTACGAGCCTGTCTATCCGGGCAGTCTGACTCAGACCGCCACGGCCAATGTGCCGGTGTATGGCATTCCGGACGATCTGATCGTGGTCAATCTGGACAGCATTTATCCCGAGCTAAAAGGCAAGCGTCTGCGCGGTCGGCTTGAGGGGCGGGTGCTCAAGCCTTACGACGACGCTGCAACGATCAGCACGCAGGGCTTGAACGCGCCGGTGATTGCCTGGCTGACCGACCCGATGGATCTGCAATTCCTGCAGATTCAGGGCTCGGGGCGCGTGAGTCTGGAAGATGGCTCGCAGCTGCGTCTGGGCTATGCCGATCAGAACGGTCGTCCGTATCGCGCAATTGGTCGCTGGCTGGTAGAGCAGGGGCAGCTGAAGAAGGAAGACGTGACCATGGGCAGTATCGCGGCCTGGGCCAAGGCGCATCCGGAGCGGATCAACGAGCTGCTGGCGAGCAATCCCAGCTACGTGTTTTTCGCCCGTAACCCCGACAGTAATGAAGGCCCGCGCGGCTCGCTGAATGTGCCGCTGACCCCGGGCTATAGCGTGGCCATCGACCGCAAGGTGATTCCGCTGGGCAGTCTGCTCTGGCTCTCGACGACGCGGCCGGATGGCAGCAGCGTGGTGCGTCCGGTCGCTGCTCAGGACACGGGCGGTGCGATTGCCGGTGAAGTACGCGCCGACCTGTTCTGGGGGACCGGCGACGAGGCGGGCAAGCTGGCTGGCGACATGAAGCAGAAAGGCAATATCTGGCTGTTGTGGCCCAAGGGCATGCCGTTGCCTCAGTCCGCAGAAACAGCTCCTGCAGCCACCCCGGCTGCTGTCAGTCACTGAAATCCCTTCACCTCGATAGCTACCGTCCTGCTCAATGGATAGGTAGCTATCTTCTTCATGCACCCGTTTTCCTTCCAAATACGCTTGAGATAGCGAAATGCAATGGGGCGAGAGTGCTGCCAACAGCGCCGCCAGAGCCATCGGTTTGCAGGTGGAAAAAGCCGGCATTCAGGCCACTTCACAGCGTCAATTCCAGATTTAGACGTTACGCATTGCCGAGTGCCCCGGCGGACTCGACTGGTTGCCGTCGTCATTACAACCTGCGCCGTAAAGCGTGGCCGCCACGCAGATCACCGAGCTTGCCAATGAATCGACGGAGACAGCAAGCTGCCCAACGTCGCGCTGATCGGCACGTCGTTCTCGCGCAATTCGGGTTTTGTCGGTTTTCTACAGCGCGCACTCGGCGCCCCGATTGGCAACGTTGCCAAGGACTGCGGCGAGCTCTTGGCAACGTTGCCAACCTTTACTTTGACAACCCGGCCTTCCGCCAGACGCCGCCCAAACTGCTTATATGGGAAATTCCCGAGTGGGATCTGCAGACCATTTATGGGAGGGTCGACAAGTTAGATGTACCTGTAAAATAAAGCTCGGGCATACCCTGTTCGAGACAGGGTTACGATTATCAAGTCTCAGATGGAGGAACGCCCGGCTGAAGCCGGGCGTTCTTTAAATAGTGTAACTTTTATTCAAAAGAATATTTTTTTTCGGCGATGAAAGCGGGCTCCTTCCAGCTGGGTCCTTTAGACGTGCGACCATTTGCATCTAAAGCCAGAATGCCCTCACGGAAAAGTCGGGTGTAAGTTCCCCAAAGCTCACCGGACTGAAGCGCCTCAAATTTATAAGTGGTGTACAGTCTGTCTATCCGTGGTTGGGACGTAGTTAGAGCCAGGACTGCCAATACATCTGCCACGGTTTCGTTAATGATAATGTCTCTGATGTGGGTCATTTCATTGGCCTCTCAATGCGTCAGCATGATCTTGTTTGTCACCAGCCGATTGAGCCGCTTCGGTGTAAAGAAAATCACGATTTTCGTTAATTCTATAATCCTCAAGGGCTGCCGTATGAGCGTTATTCCATACGTTACCTTGCACGCCATCAGCCACCCCCAGTGCCCTGTAACGTTCTAATTCCCTGAGCTCGTGGGTGTAAAATCTTTTATCAGTATCCGTCACGGCTAACTCGCCGCGCAAAATTTTTTCCAGACGATCAATCATTATAGTATTTGCATCTGATGAGCCGAATCGGCCTGTGTGCAGCTTAACGAGATCAATGCCGTCCTGAGTGACTGAGGCGGTTGTCCAGTCAAGGTTTTGGGTGGGGCCGCCCGCTTTTTCAGGATCGTACATTCGACCGCTATGCTCTCCTTTGGTTGTTGCCCCTTCATAGGGGCTGTTGAACACCACATAGACCGGAGGCAAACCCGAATTTAACGGATAAACGTAAATGGCGTCCCGAATGTCCATCTGGCCGGTGGCGGGTAAAGGCTCGGCTTTCACCTCGATAGGTTCCAGTGTAATTCCAGCGTACGCCGGAGTTTCGACTGGTTGCGCCACCGTCGTCGTTGAGCTGTTTCCAGGTGCTGCGATTGGAAACGTCAAGGTGATGGGCGGGGTGTCCGAAGTGGTAAAGGTGTAGGCGTTGGCCACTGGGTCCAGTATCAGAGCCCTCACAGGCACCTTGGGAGAAAATCCGCCTTCGGCTTGTGTTGCCACGACTGAATACTTCGACTGATCGCCGTAAATTCTATAGGGCATATCGACCGTTCCACCCGTTGCCGCCACGTCATTCAAGGCGTCGGGCAGATCAGGCATCAGAACTCTGGCCGGAAGGTCCAGCATTCTTCCCGGTAACTCTCCATTGCCAAGCGAAGGGGAGTACAGCAACGTGCCGATGCCTACGGCTGTGGTAGAGCTGACAGCCGTGCCTGCGAGAGCCGTTAATATTTCGATAGCGGCTTGAACGGTAGCGTCCAGAAAGAGACCGGATCCTGCTGTAACGGAAATGACTCCTGCAACTGCACCCAACTGCGGTGTACCCGCTTCCGGGAGCCTGAGCGTCTTGCCCGCTTCTAGCGCTTGAGCTTCTGCCGTCACGCGCGCGTGCTCGTCAACGTCACGCTGGGCCTGCGTCTCTGCCTCCATACGAGCTTGTTCAGCCGCTTCGGCAGCTACTCGGCGAGCTTCTGCTTCGGCAGCAAGAAGAGCCTGCTCATCCGCTACTCGCTTGGCTTCAGCCTCCACTGCAACTCGGGCTTGTTCAGCGGTTTCGGCAGCAAGTCGAGCGTGCTCTGCAGCTTCAACGGCAAGCCTCGTCGACTCGGTTTCTGCCGCGATACGTGCGTCCTCCCTGGCCTGCGCCGCAGCAATAGCATGGCTCAGTGATACAGACCTCTCTGTGAGAATCCTGATTTTCTCTTCAAGAATTTTTGCTCTGTAGGCTGCTGTAACTGAGGCTTCCCAGCTTTTATAAACGTCAAGGGGAGAGCCCAAGTCTCTTCTTGTTTGAAAGATATTTAAAAAATCCACAGCGTTTTTTTTAATATCTACCGCCAATACATGCCTGCCAAAGAAAGCATGAGCGCCTTCGTTACTCTTGGCTAACTCAGCAGCGCGCTGTGAAATCAGGCTGTCCACCACGTTTTTTTCAATCGTAGACTTTTCTAACTCAGAGAAGGGGTAATCTCCTACGCCGGCAGAAATTTCCGCGTCAACGTCAGCCGGAAGGAGGGGCAAAAAGTCTATGTAAGACTGATGGATGTTTTGCTGTGTTGAAGAGGCCGTCACGATAATGGATATCGTGTACTGCTCGTTTCTTATACCCCTTTTACTGAAGAATGCATCCAGCTCATGGTTTGCAGGAATAGTGCCGTCCCATCGCAGCGGTCTGGCGATTACTCCGGCTCCTGACAGCGGGCCTAATGGCCTGGGCAACGGCTGGCCAGGTGTTACGATTGTGGGTGGAAGAGTAATGACGTTTTGCGGCATGTGCTTATCCTTAAGGTTTAAATCGCCCAATAATATCTCCTTGATATTAGGTAGTATTAATAGGCACGAAGTGCGGTACATAGGTATAGGTAGTTGTTTTTTTGTTCAGGCTTTCAGGCACGCAATTGAAACGCATGCTGGTGTAGGACTGGTCAGCGGCCGCACGTAGTGTTGCCGGTTTTGTAATCCATCGCAGTGTTAAGGCGTTACTTCTGGTGCTGAATGCATTGGTCGCGGCGTACGTTGCTTTGAACCCATGGGACAGCAAGAGCCCCCCATAATCGAGCTAACCGTTCAGCCAGTTCACCCCAAACGCGGATCAACCACAAAATCCAGCTCTTTGGCCGTCGCCACAACCGCCCTGAACTCCGGGTGCTGGACGTTGAGCAGGTAGTTGGACTCGCGCGGGATGATCACGCTGGGCACTGCCAGTGCCAGGCTCTGAGCGGAGGACAGCCAGTCGTCGCCGAACGAGGCGGTTGCCGGTGGTGCAGGCTCTTCGCGCCAGTCGCGGGGCAGGGTGTCCGGGCGTGCATTGAGGACGTGCTCCTCGGCAATCTGCAGTTCAAGCATCGTGTAGTGCTGAGCCACAGTCGCGTTGTTCAGGTGCACCAGCACTTCCAGCAGGGCCAGTGACTCGCTGCCCGCGCAGTACACGCAGGCGTTGCCCTTGCTGTTCCAGCGTCCGCCATAGAGCTTGGCGCCTTCGCCGTCGAAGGCCTGCGTCAGCCATTTGCGCTTGACCAGTCGATAGACCGCTATCACGCCACGACCCCGTGTTCCAGGCGGCCGATCAGGTCAAGCACTGCCTGAGCCTCTGCCGAGGTCGCGAGCATTTCCAGCGGCCTGCGAGTACCCAGCCCGTAGACCGGGTTGGCCAGCCACAGACGAGTCGCTTCGGCGTCGTTTTCGAACAGATCCAGCGCCGCCTTGTACACCGCTGCCAGGCGGAACAGCCGATCGCTTTCCTCGGCATTGAAGCGGCGCACCTTGAGACGTCGCTGCAAGGTCGCCGGAGCGATGCCCAGATGTTCGGCCAGGGTCGAGCGGTTCAGGTCGGTGTAATGCGCCAGACGTTCGAAGACTTCATACGGCAAGCCGTCATGCAGCGCCGAGTACAGCCGCGCGCCTCGTGCGGGAATGCCCAGGTGTTGCCAGAAATCGTCCTGCCGGGGCAGGGCTGGATGATAGTCGCGTATGGGCAGAGACATGGCACACCTGTCTATCGAGTGATTGCTATTAAATCTATCAATTGATAATAGGCACGTTTCCGACGTCGCGACAGTGATTTACAGCAACGGATAGCGAATAAAACTACAGAAACTCCAAAAATCACCGACTTAAGCTATAGGTTTAGTTTGAATGTTGCTGATCTCGCGTTATAGGCTCGAAGTCAGTCGCTTCCGATGGTGCCGTCAAACGTATACGTGCTGTCCGCCGTGGTCAGCCTGATTTTCCTGCAGTGAGAACCACAAGATGTCCACGCTTGCGCTATTGATATGCGATGACTCGAACATGGCGCGAAAGCAGCTGTTGCGCGCGCTACCTGAAGACTGGGATGTGTCGGTCACGCTGGCCACCCAGGGGCAGGAAGGCCTGGAAGCGATTCGTAAAGGTCAGGGCCAGGTGGTCCTGCTCGACCTGACCATGCCGGTGATGGACGGTTACCAGACGCTGACGGCGATTCGCGCCGAAAACCTCGACGCCAAGGTGATTGTGGTGTCGGGCGACGTGCAGGACGAAGCCGTCCGTCGGGTCATGGAGTTGGGCGCGCTGGCGTTTCTGAAAAAACCTGCCGACCCGGACGAACTGAAAAGCACGCTGGAGCGCCTGGGCCTGCTGGGCAAGCCTGCGGTGTCGCCGGTTGCACTGCCGGCCCTCAACAATAAGGGCGGGGTGATCAGCTTTCAGGATGCGTTCCGCGAAACCGTCAACGTCGCCATGGGCCGTGCAGCGGCGTTACTGGCCAAGGTACTGGGTGTCTTTGTGCAGTTGCCGGTGCCCAACGTCAACATGCTCGAAGTTGGCGAGCTGCACATGGCGCTGGCCGATGCGCACAGCGATCAGCGCCTGACTGCGGTGTGTCAGGGCTACATCGGTGGCGGTATTGCAGGCGAGGCGCTGCTGATTTTCCACGACTCGGAAATTTCCGGTATCTCGCAGCTGATGGGCGGCGATCACTCCGACAGTTCCGACATGGAGATGCTCCTCGACCTGTCCACGATCCTGATCGGTGCCTGCCTGAGCGGGATTGCCGAACAGATTGACATTGCCTTTTCGCAGGGCCACCCGCAATTGTTGGGCGCGCAGGGCGGCATCGACGAGCTGATTCGCATCAATCAGCAACGCTGGAAAAAGACCCTGGCGGTCGAAATCAGTTACAGCGTGGAAGGCCACAATCTGCATTTCGATCTGCTGATGCTGTTCACCGAAGATTCGGTCGAGCTGCTTACCAAAAAACTCGCCTACATGATGAGCTGACCCATGAGCAACGCTATTGAAATCAACGAGCTTCATTGGTTGCTGGCCGTCACGCAGAACATTGACGTAGGCATCGTGGTGCTGGACCTGAACTACCGCGTGACGGTCTGGAATACCTTCATGGAAAACCGCTCGGGTGTGGTGCCCTATGTGGCCATCGACAAGACTTTTTTCGAGATTTTCCCGGAGGTCAACGCGAAGTGGTTCAGCAAGAAAATCGATAACGTCGTGACCCTCGGCACGCCGGCGTTCACCATCTGGGAGCAGCGGCCGTATCTGGTGCGTTTCAAGAATTACCAACCGATTACCGGGCAGGAGGAGTTCATGTATCAGAACACCACACTGTTCCCGCTGCGGTCGACCACCGGTGCGATCAGCCATGTGTGTCTGGTGATCTATGACGTCACCGACGTCGCGGCCAACCGCAATCAGTTGCTGGCGGCCAACGACAAGCTGCAGCAACTGTCGGGCTCAGTGAAAAGCTGACCCGCGCCCGGGCTTGGCGATGAATGAAACCGGCACTGCGGGCTTGATCCCGCTCGTGCTAGGATCGCGATTTTTCCGCTGACGCTCAGGGACATCATGCGATCTCAAGCCACCCTCACTGTTTTGCCTGTCGAGCGCCCGTTGGTCGGGCGTGTCAGCCCGCCGGGCTCCAAGTCGATCACCAACCGTGCATTGTTGCTGGCCGGGCTGGCCAAAGGCACCAGCCGCCTGACCGGCGCGCTGAAGAGTGACGACACGCGCGTGATGTCCGAAGCCTTGCGTCTGATGGGCGTGCAGGTCGACGAGCCGGATGACAGCACCTTCGTGGTCACCAGCAGCGGGCACTGGCAGGCGCCACAGCAGGCGCTGTTCCTCGGCAATGCCGGAACTGCGACACGCTTTCTGACCGCGGCACTGGCCAACTTCGAAGGCGACTTCGTGGTGGATGGCGACGAATACATGCGCAAGCGCCCGATCGGCCCGTTGGTCGATGCCTTGCAGCGCATGGGCGTGGAGGTCAGCGCACCCAGTGGTTGCCCGCCGGTGGCCATCAAGGGCAAGGGCGGTCTTGAGGCCGGTCGTATCGAAATCGACGGCAATCTGTCCAGCCAGTATGTGTCGGCACTGCTGATGGCCGGTGCCTGTGGCAAGGGCGCTGTGGAAGTTGCATTGACAGGCAGCGAGATCGGCGCGCGTGGTTACCTCGACCTCACGCTGGCGGCCATGCGGGCGTTCGGTGCCGAGGTTCAGGCCATCGGCGACGCCGCCTGGAAAGTCTCGGCTACCGGTTATCGCGCTACGGATTTCCACATCGAACCGGATGCCTCGGCGGCCACCTACCTGTGGGCTGCGCAGGCCCTGACCGAGGGCGCTATCGACCTGGGCGTGGCCAGCGACGCGTTCACGCAACCCGATGCACTGGCCAGCCAGATCATCGCCAGCTTCCCGAACATGCCGGCCGTGATCGACGGCTCGCAGATGCAGGACGCGATTCCCACGCTGGCCGTACTGGCCGCGTTCAATCGTCAACCGGTGCGCTTTGTCGGCATCGCCAACCTGCGGGTCAAGGAGTGCGACCGCATCTCGGCACTGTCCAACGGCCTGTGCGCCATCGCACCCGGCCTGGCGGTCGAAGAGGGTGACGATCTGATCGTCACCGCCAACCCGGCGCTGGCAGGCACTACGGTCGATGCCTTGATCGATACCCACTCCGACCATCGGATCGCCATGTGCTTTGCGCTGGCGGGCCTGAAGATTGCCGGCATCCGCATTCTCGACCCTGATTGCGTCGCCAAGACCTACCCGGGGTACTGGGATGCGCTGGCTTCTCTGGGTGTGAGTGTTCAGCGCTGATAGATCAGGTTTATCGGCTCGGGAAGCCTGTAGGATTTCGAGACATCTTGAGCTGGCAGTCTACGGTTGTAGATACTATGTTTATACGTTGGGGTTGCATGCCTCGTGTGAGGTATCTACAGTATTGCTACGTTATGAGGTGTCTTTATGGAAGTGAAAATTCAGCAATGGGGCAATAGCGCTGCAATTCGTTTGCCCGCAAACGTGCTCAAGCAGATGAGCCTGTCTAGCGGCGATGTCCTTACGCTTGATGCGTCTGCAGAAGTCATCACGCTCAAACCCGCTAAAGCAAAGTTGCATTATCGATTGGCTGACTTGATGGCAAAATGTGATTTGAGCGCGCCTGAACCCACAGAATTGGCCGAATGGAACGCCATGCAGCCAATTGGACGTGAGGTTTGAAACGGGTCAAATTCAACCGGTCGGATATCGTGCGACTGAACCTGAATCCAACCGCAGGCCGTGAACAACAGGGCGATTTTCGTCCAGCGTTGATTCTGACGCCTGCGGCTTATAACGCATCGGGCCTTGTAATTATTGTACCCATCACGCAGGGCGGCGACTTCGCTCGGTATGCCGGTTTCGCGGTGCCTTTAAGCGGTTCAGGTACCGAAACGCAGGGTGTCGTTCTTTGCAACCACATTCGAACCGTTGACCTTGAGGCTCGTGGCGCAAAGCGTGTTGAGTCAGTTCCCGAGATGATAATCGACGATGTGCTGGCTCGCGTTCAAGCCCTTTTTGAATAGCAGGTTCTGCTAGTTGCCTGGCTCCTCAATCTGCTCGCAGCCGTTTTTCAAATCCCGAAAAACGGCTGCATCATCCGCGCCAGCAGCCCCTGAAAACGCAGCTTCGATTCAGTGGCCAGCACGCAAATGCATTCCCGGTCAGGGTAGGCAATGGGCTGGTGATGGATATGGCTGTCCAGATCGGCCACATCGTTGAGTCCGAACTCTCCCTGTACGTCGTAATACGCGCCCTTGAGGACCATGGTCATCTCGCCGCTTTCGTGGCTGTGCACCGGCATGCTCACGCCGGGGGCGATTTTCAGCAGCATCAGGTTGCCCTGTTCGATGCCTTCAGCGCGTACACGTTTTACGCCGGGGATCAGCGTCTTCCACTTTAATGTGCTCAGGTGTCGACCAAAATGCGCCTGCATGCAGACCGGCATCAGGTCCGGGTCCTGATTGGCCGCCGGCATCGAATGCATAGCGGGTACGAGCCCCGCTTGCTGCTCGTCAAGCCTCGCCAGCATGGCCGATCGGCCCTTGAGTGGCACCACACTGCTGGTGTGCTGCTGCATCAACACACCGCCAATGGCCTCGGCCTGCCTGAGCCGCGCCCGGCACTCGGCGCAGCGCTCCAGGTGCGCGGCAGTGACCAGCGAGATGACCTGCGACAGCGCCCCTGCGGCATAGCTGACCAGCGTGGCGTCGTCCGGATGATGTTGTGGGCCCATCATGATTCCTCTATCCGCGAGCGCAATTTTTGAAACGCCAGGCGCAGGCAGGACTTCACCGTGCCGAGCGGCATACCCAGGCGTTCGGAAATCTCCCGGTGGCTGAGCGCTTCGAAATAAGACATTCGCAACACTCGGGCCTGATCGGCGGGCAGGTTCTGGATGGCGATATTGAGTTGTTGCTCCTGGCGCTGGCTGTAATCGAGTGTTCGATCTACCGGAGCTTCCAGACGCTCGAGTTGTTCCAGCGAATTCTGCACCTGCACCCAGCCACGGTCCTTGCGCACACTGTCGATGTATAGGTTGCGTGCGATGCGAAACAACCATGTCCCCAGGCTGGCCTTGGCCGGGTCGAACGAGTCTGCCTTGTGCCACAGTTTGAGCAGCACTTCCTGCACCAACTCTTCGGCCTGACCTTCTGGCACATTCAGCCCGGTGAGGTAGCGCAACAGGCGCGGAGCGAAGTGATCGTAAATGCGCATGAAGCTGTCGCGGTCCCTCTGGCGGGCCACGGCGGTGACTTCATCGATCCAAAGTCGGGTGATTGTCGATTCGCTGTGAGAGGGGGACAAGTGACAGAAGGTCCTGAGACTGGCAGTTATGCGCATGATCCACCTTCTGATCACCATTGTGTGGGTTTGGTTCGCGATGCAGAGGTGTTACGTAACGGGGTGGGGGGTGGATCATAGGATGTGACGAGCGGCGTGGAGGCATTTTACAGGTGCGGCCATGACAATGACCACGGGCCGGTCATGCAGACGGTCACTGTCATTTCTGCCAGTAGCCCAATGAGCGCTGGCTGTTTAATGTGTGATCTGGATGTTATCAAGGTCAGGGAGACCATTATGGACACTCACGTTGCACATGCTTCATCTACGCTGGCCAGGCTGGCCGGTGTGCTGCTGGTCATCGTTAGTATGGGTTTTTTTGCGCCTGAGCGAGCTCAGGCTGAGGCTGTAAACCTGGTTGTCTGTACAGGAACTCACACTGGAACTTTTTCGCCAGGCCTGACCAACACCAGCCAGCCAATCAATGTGACGACGACAAGCAGCTGGGGGACTTGTGTGTTGCCTCTCGGCACAAGTGCGTCGTCCAGCCAAAGCTTTCAGGCGCCCTTATCCTGCAACGCTCTGCTGCAGAACACGACCGATGTAACGTGGATCATAAAGTGGGGTGATGGAGAGACCAGTACCTATAATTTCGACGCGACTTACAACGATACCGGTGGTCTGAACAAAACCGTAGTGGGTATCGGGGAAATTGTGGCTGGCCGTTACACGGGCTCCACGGCAATAACGACCTATGTGCTTTTCAATCTGGAGCTTAACGCGTGCGCCACGACCACGGGTGTCACCAGCTTGAGCGGCCCTTCTACATTGACGATTATTCAGTAACCTGTGGCTGGGGAGCGCATGGATAAAGCTTGCTAGATTTTTTTGTACTGCATACTGACCCTCAACCCCATCGACTCCCCCTGCCGCAACAGCTTCAACCCCGGATGCCCCGGCAAATGATGGGCATTGACCGGGTGGCTGACGGGCTCAAAACCAAGAGGCGTTGCAGATATAGCCTTGAGGTCATTGGCTTACCCAGTCTTCTACCCTCAGCCCCTCGACGCGTCGGAATTCACGCTGGTTGTTAGTGATGACAACCAAGCCTAGAGAGCGGGCGTGTCCTGCAATCATTTGATCGTACGGGCCGATCGGCGTGCCCGCTCTGGCCAGTTCGGCTCTGATCATGCCGGTATGAGCCGCCGCGTCGCTGTCGTAAGGGAGCACTTCAAGACGCGCCGTGAAACCCTCAACAACGGCAAGATTCCTTTCGGGGCTCAAAGACTTTTCTGCGCCGTATACAAGCTCCATCAATGTGATCGCGCTGATACATAGCTGTCCGTGATGGAGGTTGAAGGCTTCACGCACCGAAGCTGGCTTGTTTTTTATAGTGAAAATGCAAATGTTGGTGTCAAGCATGTACTTGAGCATCAGAGCGATTCGCGCTGCTGTTCGGCTGGTTGTCCGCGCTCTGCCATGAAATCATCACTGACATTTTCACCATCGAACCAGCTGTTCCACATTTCACCGGCAGGGGAAATAATGCGGGTTCTGCCCACGGCTACGACATCGACACGTTTCACGTCGTCGGGCAAGGCCACCGCTTTTGGCAGTCGGACAGCCTGGCTTCGATTGCTCTTGAAGACTGTGGATTGTTCCATGAGTGATTCATCCTTGGTTGATGTATCGGATGAATAAGAATATGTTTTTTTGGGGATATGTCAACGGGATATCCCAGTCCGTTCTGTAACTTGAAATGCGTCACCCGCACACTTATTCACAACCCCCGCTTCAGGTCCTTGTAACGAAGACTGAACTCCAGCGTCACTGACTCCCCCTGCCGCAACAGCTTCAACCCAGGATGCCCCGGCAAATGATGGGCGTTGACCGGGTGGCTGACGGGCTCGAAACAGAAGAAATCCAGCCCCGGCGGGCAGAACACCAGAAAGTATTCGCTGCCGGTGGCCTGGCAGTGCAATTCGTAGCCCAGGTCCGGCTGGCTGATGATGCTCTGGCCATCCCAGCCGGTGAAACCGTTGTCCAGACGTGTGTCGGGCAGCGCGTTGCCGTGCCGGAAGTCCCACTCGGCGGCCAGGTCCTGCAAGGCGCGGGGCAAACCGGCTTCGTCGCATAGCCAGACCTGTGCAGCCCTGGCCTGCAAGCGAGTGTGGGCGGTGCGTGGCAAGTACGGGTGCAGGCCCAGCCCGTGCCAGATGGCGCGGCTGTCCTGATGGGTGGTGCTCAGTTGGATGCTCAGCGTGCCCTCGTGCAGGGTGTAGCGCAGTTGCGCGCGGTAGGCGAAGGGTGTCTGGCTGTCGAGTTGCAGGCAGATCTGCCGAGGCTTCTGCTCGATGACCGTCCATGGCTGCTGCCACGCACTGCCATGGATCGGCAGCGGGTCGTTGGCGCTGTTTGGTTCCAGGGCCAGCCAGCCGTCTGGTGTCTCGAAACCGCCGTTGCCGATCCGGTTCGACCACGGCGCCAGCGGGTAGCAGGCCAGCCGACGGGGCGTCCCGGCCGCCAGAGCCTGTTCGTCGCTAGGGCGCAGCAGGGGTTGCCCGCTGGCCAGGACGCTCCAGTTGACGATACTGCCGCCGATGTCGGGGGCCAGTGTCAGGCGGGTCAGGCCATCTTCAAGGGTCAGTACGTTCGTGGACATGCTTCAAAGCCTTTCTGGATGATTGAGGGTCAGGCGACCGGGCGCGACGCCAGGTCAGCAGCACGATGCCGCTGACCACGATCAGCCCGCCGACCACCTGACCGCTGCTGAGCAATTGATCGAGAATCAGCCAGCCAAACAGCAGGCTGGCCACCGGCTCGATATTCATCACTGGCGCGTTGCGGGCGATGTCCAGACGCGCCATGCAGATGAACAGCAGCGAAAAGCCCAGCCCGTACAAAACCACCAGACTGGCCAGTGCGGTCCAGCCGACAGAACTCGTCGGCAGACCCACGCCGCCGGGCAGCACGCCGCTGCTGCCGGCGATGGCCGCGACGACGAACACCACGGCCATGGTCAGCATGCTGCGTACGCTGCCGCGCATGCCCGCCAGTTTGTTATCGGTAATCCACAGCGCAAAGGCGAACACCACCGCAGCGGTCGACGCGTAGGCGACGCCCTCCAGCCATTGCGGCTCGCTGCTGCCGGGGTTCGACAGGCGCTGTGGCACGTCCAGCGCCAGCGTCAGGCCAAACAGGATCAAGCCCATCAGGCCTGCTGCGCGCCGTGTCGGCCTGGCTCCCCCCAATGCCCAGGTCAGCAACGCCAGCAAGATCGGCGAGACATTGACCACCAGCAAGGCCAGGGCCACCGGAATACGTGCCACCGCCGAGTAGATGCAAAAGCTCTGAGTGGCGATCAGCAACCCCAGAAGCAGCTGCCAGCGCCAGGTGCTGGCGGGCAGACTGAGCCTTTCACGCTGCCAGAGCACCAGGCTGACCAGCACCAGCAAGGTGACGCCGGAGCGACAAAGGATGGCCAGCAGCAGGCCGGTGTCATGATCGAAGGCAATGCGCGCCGCGATGTGGTTGCCGGCAAACGAACAGGCCAGCAGCGCCAGGATCAGCACGGCAATGTGGCGCGGAAACAGGGCAGGGGCAGACATACGCAAACCAGCCTCCTTGGCTGGACAACAGAGGTGCATGCCGGAGCGCTTTCAAGCGCTCCGGCAGCCTTGCAGCTGGAGACGTCAGAGCACGACGCTCGGCAGCCACAACGAGATGGCAGGAATGTAGGTCACCAGCATCAGCACCAGGAACAGCGCGACATAGAACGGCACCAGTGCTTTTACCGTGGCTTCGATGGTGACCTTGCCCACCGCAGCACCGACGAACAGCACCGCGCCTACCGGCGGGGTAATCAGCCCGATCCCCAGATTGACCAGCATGATCATGCCGAAGTGCACCGGATCGATACCGACACCGACGATGACCGGCAACAGAATCGGGGTCAGGATCAGAATCAGCGGCGCCATATCCATGACCGTGCCGAGCAGCAGCAACATCACGTTGATGCACATCAGGATCACGTAGCGGTTGTCCGACAGGGTCAGGAACGCGGTGGTGATCTTCATCGGGATTTCCATCAGCGTCAGGATGTAACCGAAGCTGGCGGCAAAACCGATCAGAATCATCACGATGGAAATGGTGCGTGCCGCCCGGTGCATCAGTTTGGGCAGATCGCGCCATTTGTAATCGCGGTAGATGAACATGGTGACAAAGAACGCCCAGAGCACGGCAATCGCCGCCGACTCGGTGGCCGTGAAAATCCCCGACAGAATGCCGCCGAGAATAATGACCATGGCCATCATCCCCCAGAGCGCTTCACCGGCGATTTTCAGCGCCTGACGCAGCGGCACTACTTCACCCTTGGGGTAATTGCGCTTGCGCGCGAAGATCATGCACAGGCCCATCATCACCGCGCTGAGCAGCAGGCCCGGCAGGATCCCGGCCATGAACAGCGACGCGATCGACACCGTGCCGCCTGCCGCCAGCGAATAGAGCACCGAGTTGTGGCTGGGCGGAGTCAGCAGCGCCTGCACCGAGCCGCTGACGGTCACTGCCGTCGAGAAGTCGCGCGGGTAGCCGTTGCGTTCCATTTCCGGGATAAGCACCGAGCCTACCGAGGCCGTGTCGGCCACCGAGGAACCCGAGATCGCGCCGAAGAAAGTCGAAGCCACGATATTGACCAGCGACAGCCCGCCACGCACGAAGCCCACCAGCACCGCAGCAAAGGCGACCAGACGTCGCGACATGCCGCCTTCGGCCATGATCGCGCCGGCCAGCACGAAGAACGGAATCGCCAACAGCGAGAATTTGTTAACCCCGCCCGCAATCTGGATCATCAGCGCATCGGCCGGGATGTCGATCCACCAGGCGCCGATCAGGGCTGAAAGGCCCAGTGCGTAGGCCACCGGCATGCCGATCAGGATCAACGCGATAAAGCTGCCCAACAGTATAAAAGCGTCCATTTATGCAGCACCTTCGCTTTCTTCAATGACGTCGAAGCGCATCACTGCGCGATGACTCTGGTCACCCAGAAACAGTCTTTCCAGGACGAATACCAGCGTCACGAGGCCGCCAATGGGGATCGGCAGATAAGAGATGCCGACGCGCAGAAACGGCAGTTCGCCGACGAATTGATTCCAGGTGGTGGCGCACAGCTTGAAGCCCTTGAAAATCATGAACAGGGCGACGATCGCCATCAGGATCTGCACCACTACACTGGCGACTCTGCGCACCTGCTGCGGCATGCGGTCCACGGCCATCGACACGGCCATGTGCGCACCGGCCCGGTAACTGGCGGCGGCGCCGAAGAAGGTAAACACCACCATCAGCAGGATGGCGGTGGGTTCAGGCCAGCTGGAGCCGCTGCCGAGGATGTAGCGGGCAAAGATGCCCCAGGGAATGATCAGGGTCATGATCAACACCGACAGACCGGCAATGCCGATGCAGACCCGATAAAGCGTGTCGTTGATGCGCAATAGCGTATTTTTCATAAGGCTCACCACTGCGGCGGCGAACGAGCTGGTGCTCGTTCCCGCTGCGTAATCGGACAGGCTTATTGGGCCGCTTGGGGGTTGCTCGCCGCCAGTGCCGGATCGGTCTGGACCGCTCCGATGCGGTCGATCAGACCCTTATATTTCGCACCGTATTTGTCGCGTACCGGCTGGGTCGCGTCGTAGAAGGCTTTCTTCTGCTCGGGCGTCAGCGTGATGAACTCCACGCCAGCAGCCTTGAGCTTGGTCTCGGCATCGGCTGACGACTTGTCCCACAGCACGCGTTCTTCCATCTGCGCTTCACGTGCGAGCTTTTTCACCAGTGCCTGCTGCTCGGGGTTGAGCTTTTCCCACGTGGTTTTCGACATCACGATGGGCTCGGGCAGGATCAGGTGTTCGGTCATGGTGAAGAACTTGGCGTTCTGGTAGTGGTTATGCTGGAAATACGTCGGCGGGTTGTTTTCCGCACCGTCAATGACGCCGGTCTGCAGGGCGCTGAAGATCTCGCCGGTGGCCATGGCGATGCCGTTGCCGCCCATATCGTTAATGGTTTCGATAAACACCGGGTTGCCCTGAACGCGGATTTTCATGCCTTTGAGGTCGGAAATCTGGCGTACCGGCTTCTTGGTGTACAGGTTGCGGGTGCCGCCATCCATCCACGCCAGGGCGACCATGTTGAATTCGGAGTTGGTGATCTTGTCGAGAATTTCCTGACCGATCTGGCCATCGATGATGGTGCGCATATGCGCCTGATCATGGAACACGAACGGCAGGTTGAAGACGTTGACGTCCGGCACTACCGGGCCAACGATGCCGAGGCTGACGCGGGTCATCTGCACGGCGCCACTCTGGACCTGCTCGACGACTTCCTTCTCGGAGCCGAGCACACCGCCAGCGTACATTTTGAAACTGATCTCGCCCTTGGACTGTTCTTCGAGTTTCTTGCCCATGTTCTGCTCTGCCACGACCGGCGCATAGCCAGCAGGGTGAACCTCGGCGAACTTGATTTTGATGTCAGCGTGGGCCATGCCTGATACACAGAAGGCCAGCGGAAGTGCTGCGATGAGGAGCTTGCGTTTGAAATCCATGGATATCTCCGATTTTGTTATTTTTGGTCGAGCTACGGGATTTTCGGTAGGGCGCTGTCAGCCCTGAAACGTGGGTTCCTCCAGGCCCTGCACGCCAGGTCGCAGGGCGAAAACGCCACCGGCCAGCGGCTGATCGCCGATGTCGCCACCCGGGCGAATCGACGTCACGAACAGGGTGTCCAGATTGGGGCCGCCAAAGGCACACATGGCTGGCTTTTTCACCGGCACGACCAGCGAGCGGTCGAGTTTGCCGGTGGGAGTGAAGCGGTGAACCAGGCCTGCGTCGTTGCCACAGATCCAGTAGCAGCCGTCGGCGTCGATCGCTGCGCCGTCAGGGCGACCCAGGTGATGGTTCATGTCGACGAACAGGCGGCGATTGTGTGGCGTGCCGCTGTCGGTGTCGTAATCGAACGCCCAGATCTGCTGCACGCTGGGGTGCGAGTCGGACAGGTACATGACCTTGCCGTCGGGGCTGAACGCCAGGCCGTTGGGGACGATGAAATCCTTGAGCTGTGCGTCCAGTGTCTTCTGGCCGGCACTGTAGCGATACAACGCACCCACCCTCGCACCGGCGGCCATGTCCATGAACATGGTGCCCGCCCAGAACCGACCCTGTCGGTCGCAGCGGCCGTCATTGAAGCGCATGCCTGTCTGCGCGTGTTCGACGCCGGCCAGAAGCGTGCTGATCAGGCTGCCGTCTTCGCAGGGCTGCAAATGAAAGATTCCGTTCTCCATCCCCGCCACCCAGCCACCCCGGCTGTCGGCGGCGATACAGGCGAGCATTTGCGGCGCTTTCCAGCTGCGCGTGCTGTCCTGATTGAAGTCCCAGCGATGCAGCTCGCCCTTGGGAATATCCACCCAGTACAGCGCTTGATCACGCACGCTCCAGACCGGGCTTTCGCCGGTGGCGTTCTGTGCATCGACAATCAGTTCGGCATCCATGACGGTTCGTGTCTCCAGAGTGCTGCGAGAGGAAAGCGCTGCTTATTGGTCGCCGAACGGTCCTGAAGCGACAAAGGCACCGCCCTGGTAGAGCATTGCCGGGTCATCGGCTGCCGGCAGCGGCTGGGCGTCGACCTTCTCGCGGAACACTTCCGAGCTGTCCTTCGGGGTGTAATCCAGTTTGCTGGCCAGGCGGTTGTCCCACCACACGGTCTTGTTGTCCGAAACGCCGTAGACCACGGTGTGGCCCACGTCTGGCGTGTACAGCGAGCGTTCGATCAACTGGGTCAGGTCGCCAAAGCTCAGCCAGGTGCTCATCATTCGGCGGTTTTGCGGTTCGGCAAACGAGGAGCCGATGCGGATGCTGACGGTTTCGATGCCGTAGCGATCGAAGTAGAAGCTGGCCATGTCTTCGCCGTAGGACTTGGACAGACCGTAGTAGCTGTCCGGACGGCGAGGGGAGTGCGCGTCGATGGTCTCGGTCTGCTTGTAGAAACCGATCACGTGGTTGGAACTGGCGAAGATCACGCGTTTCACGCCGTGCCGGCGGGCCGCTTCGTAGATGTGGAACACGCCGCAGATATTGGCACCGAGGATCTCTTCGAACGGTCGCTCGACCGACACACCGCCGAAATGCACGATCGCATCGACGCCTTCGACCAGTTGGTGTACGGCATCCTTGTTGGCCAGATCGCAGACCTGAACTTCTTCACGGTCGTCGACAGCGGGTGCCATCTCGGCAATGTCGGAAAGCCGCAGCACGTTTGCGTAAGGGCGCAGTGTTTCGCGCAATACCTTGCCCAGGCCGCCTGCCGCGCCGGTCAGCAGGAGGCGATTGAAGGGAGTTTGAGTGGTATGAGCCGATGCCATGAGAGAAGTCCCGATTGTTATTTTTGTCATCTGTTGTCGTATGACTTGCCGGATTATCGGCACCGCATACGCTGATTGTCAACGCGGCCAAGGTCTAAAAACGGGCTGGGCACGCCCTTGGCCGGATACATTTGTAACAAGGCAAAACCTGCCGTCGCCGACAGGCTCTGCCACCGCTTTCAGAGCAACGAAATAGGGTAGCTGACGAACACGCGATTCTCGTCGAATTCGTTGGTGCTGAAATCGCGACGCAGGCTGGAGTTGCGCCATTTGACGTTCAGGTTCTTCAGCGCACCGCTTTGTACGGTATAGGCCAGTTCGGATTCCCGGCCCCATTCCTTGCCGTCGGTGATGTTGCCGGTGTGCACATTGTCGCCGCTGATGTAGCGGTTCATCAGGGTCAGGCCGGGTACGCCCAGCGTCGCGAAGTTGTAGTCGTGGCGCAGTTGCCAGGATTTCTCTTTGGCGTTGTCGTAGCTGGAGTTGTAACTGTCGTTGGCCAGCGTACCGCCACTGGTGCCGTTGACGCGCATCCACGCGGTGTCGCCGGTGAGTTTTTGCAGGCCGACATAGAAGGTGCTGCCGCCATAGCGGGCCGAGAGCAGCGCGTAGGCCGTCTTGTTATCCAGGTCGCCGGCCAGTTTGTTGCCGTCTTCCTTGCCGATGAAGTAACCCAGATTCGCGCCCAGGGTCCAGTCGCCGAGCGGCTGGCTGTGCAGCAGGTTGAAGAATTGCTGCTGGTAGATGTCCTGCAGTTCCGAGTACCAGACGCCTACCTGAGTAAGCTTGTCGTTGAAGACATACTCGCCGCCGCCGAAGTTGAAGCGGTCCGAAGTGAATGCGCCTCGCCCGTTCAGCGACATGTCTTCCATGCTCGCGTCGTTGCGCGGGCTGTTGCCGCGGAATTGCCCGCCATACAGGGTCAGGCCGTCGATCTCCTTGGACGTGACCTGACCACCGCGAAACGTCTGCGGCAAGGAGCGACCGTCATCGGAGCGCAGGATCGGCAGCACTGGCATCCATTCACCGACCTTCAGTTCGGTCTTGGAAAACCGCGCCTTGCCTGCCACGCCCAGGCGCCCGAAATCATCGGCCGGCCGCCCGTCGCTGTGGATCGGCAGCAACTGAGTGCCACCCGTACCCTTGCCGCCATCGAGCTTGACCGAGTACAGGCCCAGCACGTCAACCCCGAAGCCCACCACGCCCTGGGTGAAGCCCGACTTGGCGTCGAGAATGAAACTTTGTGTCCATTCCTCGGCCTTGCCCTGCGGCGCGGCGCTGCTGGGATAGGCAGGATTGGTGAAATTACGGTTGAAGTAGGCATTACGCAGGTTGAGCGTGGCCTTGGTGTCGTCGACGAAACCCTCGGCCATGCCGAGCATCGGGAAAATCAGCGTCATGCCGCCGACGCCCAGCAGGATGCTTGAGCGGGTAGTGTGAGATGTCATTATTGTTGTGCTCCCTTGTTTAGTGAAACCGTCCCCTTTCCTGGCCGCGCGCAAGCGGCGGCCGACACCTTCGAGGATTACGTGATGCCTGTCGCCAGGCATGGCCTCGACCTGCAGACGGCCGAGTACCGTTCGCTGTGTTTCAGCGAATGGTGTGAATCGAGAAGGGTGTCTGGTAGTGCGAGTGTTCAGTAAACAACGAGGTATCACCGATCCAGGCTTCGATGATTGAGCCCTTGCTGATCGAGCGGGCAGGCGCGGCGTGAGTGTTCATGATGGACAGGCCTCGGTGTTGTTTTTATTTTTGGCGTTATAGGTTGTCGTACAACTGCGAGGATTATTTGCAGACCATCGCCGCGTTGTCAACGCACCCATGGTCGAGGTTTAACGATTCATCAGTCATTTACAGCGCCACCGAAAGCAAAATCAAATGCGAGTGAACGCTGCAGGCGGGTGTGCAGTCCACCCGATAATCCCGTTCATTTTTAGGAGACTGCCGAATGAATCGTTTCACCCAGAAAGTCATCGTCGTCACAGGTGCCGGTTCCGGAATCGGCGAAGCGACCGCCAAACGTTTTGCCGAGGAAGGCGCAAGCGTGGTGCTGGTCGGCCGCAATCACGACAAGCTGGCCAAGGTGGCCGCGCAACTGAAGGGCGAAGGGCACTTGGTCAGAGCCACGGATGTGGCCGACCCGAGCGACGTGGAAGCGCTGTTCAAGGAAGTGGCGACCCGCTTCGGGCGCCTGGATGTTCTGGTCAACAATGCCGGCATCGTCAAGTCCGGCAAAGTGACCGAGCTGGGCATAGAGGACTGGAAAGAGCTGATGTCCGTGGACCTGGACGGCGTGTTCTATTGCACCCGCACCGCCATGCCGGCACTGATCGCCAGCAAAGGCAACATCATCAATGTCTCGTCGGTGTCCGGTCTGGGCGGCGACTGGGGCATGAGCTTCTATAACGCGGCCAAGGGTGCCATCACCAACTTCACCCGTTCGCTGGCCATGGACCATGGGGCTGACGGCGTGCGCGTGAATGCCGTTTGCCCCTCACTGACCCGCAGCGAGCTGACCGAAGACATGCTCGGCGACAAAGCGTTGATGGCCAAATTCATGGAGCGCATCCCATTGGGGCGCCCGGGTGAAGCCGAAGACGTCGGCGACGTGATTGCCTTTTTGGCCAGCGATGACGCGCGCTTCGTGACCGGCGTCAACCTGCCGGTAGACGGTGGCCTGTCGGCGTCCAACGGGCAGCCGCCGCAGGCCTGATTGTCACGGGTGCAGAAACAATCAAGCCCGGTAAAGACCGGGCTTGATGTCAACGCTGGGTGATCAGATGCGGAAGCGGCTGACCATCGTCTGCAGTTGCCCGCCCAGGCGTGCCAGTTCGACGCTGGACGCAGCGGTTTCTTCGCTGGCCGAAGCAGTCTGCTCGGACACATCGCGGACATTGACGATGCTGCGGCTGATTTCTTCAGCGACCGCGCTTTGCTCTTCAGCGGCGGCGGCAATCTGCTGGTTCATCGCCTGAATGCTGGAAACCGTTTGCGTGATGCTGCCCAGCGACGTACCTGCCTGACGGCTGAGGGTCACGCTGCTGACGGTCAGTTCGCGGCTGTTGAGCATGATGCTGGACACCTGGCGCGTACCGCTTTGCAGCGCAGCGACCAGTGTTTCGATCTCCACGGTGGACTGCTGCGTACGTTGTGCCAGGCCGCGAACTTCGTCGGCAACCACGGCAAAACCACGTCCGGCTTCACCCGCACGAGCCGCTTCGATGGCGGCGTTGAGCGCCAGCAGGTTGGTCTGTTCGGCCACCGCCTTGATGACGTCCATGACCTTGCCGATCTTGTCGCTTTCCTGCTCCAACTGAGTCATGGCATCGACCGAGCGGCCCACTTCATTGGCCAGACGCTCGATCTGGACGATCGCTTCACCCACCACCTTGTCACCGTCACGCGCTTCGCGGTCGGCGTTGGACGCGGCCTGCGAGGCCTGTTCGGCGTTACGCGCAACTTCTGCAACCGTCGCCGACATCTCGTGCATGGCGGTGGCGACCTGATCGGTTTCGACTTTCTGGCTGTTGACGCCAGCGCTGGTCTGTTCGGTAACCGCCGACAGCTCTTCGGCGGCACTGGCGATCTGTACGACGCTGTCGCGAATACCGCCAATCAGTTCGCGCAGAGTGGTGCCCATGCGCTGGATGCCTTGCTGCAGAACGCCGAGCTCATCACTGCGTGTCACCGCGAGGGTCTGGGTCAGGTCACCGGACGCAATACGGTCGACCACTGCCAGGGTTTCCCGCAGGGGACGGGTAATCTGCCGGGTGATGATCACTGCGGCGATAATGCCCAGAATGATAGCCAACAGGGTGCAGGTGATCTGCGTGGTACGTGCCTGTGCGCTTTCCTGATCGCGGCGATCCAGTTGCAGCTTGTACATGTCCTCGCTGATCTTGACGATATCCTGCCCTTGCGTGGTCATTTCCTTGCGCGCCTGGACAATCGTGCCCGTGGCGGCCTTGAAGTTCTGCAAGGTCGTCCGGTAGGCCATCAACGAGGTTTCCAGCTGCCTGAGCTGATCGGCCTGAGTGCCGCTGAAGGTTGTCTTGAGCGCGTCCAGATCCTTGATGGCCGCATCCAGTTTCGAAACAGCTGCCTGCTCGGTCTCGGGCGTGGCATTGGTGGTGTAGCCGCGCACTTCATAGCGTGCGAGTCTCAAGTCATCTTTGGCATCGGTGACGAGTCGGTACTGCTCGAACCGGTTGGCGTCAGCCGGGTCCATGTTTCTGACTTCAGTCACAAGCTGCTCGAACACCGCGAGGCTTTTGACCGCATGGGTCGTCAGCTCATCACGCGCAGCGGTGCTGGCCTTGTAGCCACTGCGCATGTTGTTGAGGGACTTCTGGTAGTCAGCGATCACGATGCCCAACTGATCGAGCATTTTCAGGTTTTCGGGACTTTTGAACGAGGCGCGCAGTTTTTCCTGATACGCCTTGAAGCTGTCCAGCGAGGTCTGCACGGTTTCGGCTACCTTCTCGTCGCCGTCGGCCACCATATATTGCAGGCGCGTCACGCGCAGTTTGGTCAACTGCGCATTGAGTGAAGTAATGTCACTCATCCAGTTACTGCGGTTGATCAGCCCGCTCATGCTGGTCCAGCCAGTCAGTGCAAGAATGGCTGTAAAAACAAGTACCAGACCGAAGCCGAGGGCCAGTTTCATATTCACGCTGATGTTTGCAAACCAGCTACTCATTGAATTCTCCAACAACTGCCATTGAAACGGTCTTATCCCTGAAAGGTATGGCATACAGGTCAGGGCGGGGTGAGGTATACAGACACTATCGGCAGGAACTGGCCAAGCTGAAATAAAAAATAAAGAAAGTTCCACGACGCCTGGAATATTTTTTCCAGGCATATCATTTGCGCCAGCACACCGTTATAAAGCACCGCCGAAGTCATTAAAGTAGAGCGCCGAATTCCAGAGGGAACGGCACACCGTCGGCAGTGTTTGCGAGACCAAAACCCTATCCGTTGCAGGTTCATTGTGTGTGCAGGGCATGACATTTTTTGTGTCGCGACTTGCTCTGGCCTCCGAGCCTTCTTCCAGCAGTCCTGTTGAGATGCCTTGTCATGAATTTAAAGTTTCGTCATAAGATTCTGCTGGCCGCGGCCGGTGTAGTGGTGCTGGCGTTCGCCTTGTTCACTTTGTACAACGATTACCTGCAACGTAAGACGATCAACCAGAACCTCGAGTCCTCCGTGGGTCAAGCGGGTCAACTGACTGCCAGCAGCGTCCAGAACTGGCTGAGCGGGCGCATTCTGGTGCTGGAAAACCTCACCCAGAACGTAGCCTTTCAGGGGGTCAATTCCGACCTCAGCGGACTGGTATCGCAGTCTGCGCTGGTATCGACCTTTCAGTTCACCTATGTCGGTGACAGCAAAGGCACATTCACCCAGCGGCCCAATGTGGACATGCCCGCGGGCTACGACCCTCGCCAACGGCCCTGGTACAAGTCCACCGTCGACGCAGGCAAGACCATTCTCAGCGCGCCGTATCTGGCTTCTGTGGGTGGCCTGGTGGTAACGATCGCCAGCCCGGTCAAGGCGGCGGGCCAGGTCACGGGCGTCGTCGGCGGCGACCTGAGCCTCGACACGCTGGTCAAGATCATCAACTCGGTTGAATTCGGCGGGCTGGGTTACGCCTTTCTGGTCAGTGGCGACGGACAGATCATCGTCAGTCCGGACAAGGAACAGGTGATGAAAAACCTCAAGGACATCTACCCCGGACAGACCATCAGCCTGGACGCGCGCCTGCGTGAGGTGACCCTCAATGGCCAGCAACGGCTGCTGTCATTTACCCCGATCACCGGGCTGCCCTCGGCTGACTGGTACATTGGCCTGTCGATCGACAAGGACAAGGCCTATGCGCCATTGAGCCAGTTTCGCAGCTCTGCGATGGTTGCCGTGCTGATTGCAGTGGCCGTGATTGCGTTGCTGTTGAGCCTGCTCATTCGTGCGCTGATGCGCCCGCTGACCGACATGGGTCGTGCTATGCAGGACATCGCCCAGGGCGAGGGTGATCTGACCCGGCGCCTGAGCATCCAGGGCAAGGACGAGTTCGCAGCGCTGGGTGGCTCGTTCAATCAGTTCGTGGAGCGCGTGCACGCGTCCATCGTCGAAGTGTCCTCCGCAACGCTTCAGGTGCATGACCTGTCGCAACGGGTGGTCAACTCCTCCAACTCGTCCATTGTCGGTTTCGATGAGCAGAGCGCCCGAACCAACAACGTCGCTGCAGCTATCAACGAGCTGGGCGCTGCAACCCAGGAGATTGCCCGTAACGCATCGGACGCCTCTATCCAGGCCAGTGAGGCCCGCAACCAGGCAGAAGATGGCCAGGTAGTGGTCGAGAAAACGATACATGCCATGAGCGCGCTGTCGGCCAAGATCAGTGATTCCTGCACGCAGATCGAGCAACTCAACGCCAGCACCGAAAATATCGGTCACATTCTTGATGTCATCAAAGGCATCTCGCAGCAGACCAATCTGCTGGCCCTCAACGCCGCCATCGAAGCCGCCCGCGCGGGGGAGGCCGGACGCGGTTTTGCGGTAGTTGCCGACGAGGTGCGCAACCTTGCGCATCGTACCCAGACCTCTGCCGACGAGATTCACAAGATGATTGGCAGCCTGCAGAGCGGCTCTCAGCATGCCGTACTCAACATGAATGAAAGCCAGACGTCGAGTCAGGAAAGTGTCGAAGTTGCCAATCAGGCGGGCAGTCGTCTGCGTGATGTGACACGGCGCATTGGCGATATCGATGGCATGAATCAATCCGTTGCTGCGGCGACAGAAGAGCAGACTGCCGTTGTAGAAACCCTCAATATCGATATCAATCAGATCAACACGCTTAATCAACAAGGTGTGGCCAACCTTAATGAAACGCTCAAGGACTGTGCTGCGCTTTCGCAACAAGCCGGGCGTTTGAAGCAACTGGTCGACAGTTTCAAGATCTGACCGTACATCCAGTAACAGAGGCCGGGCCACTTATACGTAGCCCGGTCTTCAAGAGTGAGGGCTTGCAAGGACCAGTGAGTGGGGGGGGGCAGCAAGCCCGCTGGACCGTCCAGCATCATCCGCCCATTAAAAAAGCCTGCTCGGTGGCAGGCTTTTTGGTCAGAGATCCTTTTTAACCTCTTTATCGATGTGCTTGTCAGCCTTGTGACGTTCCCTGTCGTCATGCTTAGCACCTTTGTCGACCTCGTCAGCGTCGTGCTTCACGCCCTTGTCCACTTCCTTGGCGTCATGATCGACGCCTTTATCCAGTTCACGGTTATCGTGTCGGACACCCTTTTCCAACTCACTCTCTGCAAAGGCGACGGGCGCTACAGCACCCGTCAGGAAGAGGGCGGCAGTCATTGAGAGTACGAGTTTACGCATGCTTTGCTCCTTCATGAGAAATGCTGGCTCTTCTTGAGCCATCACTTTCGAGCATAGACCAGGCATGCAGAGTGAAAAATGCAGTTCGTCGAAAGGCCGACCCGGATAACGATTCAGTCCAGCCCCGGCCTTCAAGCAACTGCTTTAACCAGAATGCTTTCGTCGATCTGCTCAATCGATGTCACCCCGGTCAACGTCATCGCCACATGCATTTCCCTGGCAAAAATATCCAGCATATTCTCGACGCCACGCTGCCCATCGGCGCCCAGCGCATAGGCCATCGAGCGTCCGAGCAACACGCCTTTGGCACCGAGGGCGAGCATGCGCACCACATCAAGACCCGAGCGAATGCCGGAGTCGGCCAGCACTGTCAGGTCACTGCCGACCGCCTGAACAATCGGCGGCAAAGCCTTGGCGGTGGACAGCACGCCATCCAGCTGACGTCCGCCGTGGTTGGATACGACAATGCCGTCCGCGCCAAAACTCAGCGCATCCCTGGCATCCTGCGGATCGAGAATACCCTTGATGATCATCGGGCCTTGCCAGAGCTCACGAATCCACTCCAGATCCTTCCAGCTGATGGACGGGTCGAAGTTGTTCGCCAGCCAGCCCACATAATCTTCCAGCGTGGTGGCCTTGCCCAGGTATCTGGAGATATTGCCCAGATCATGAGGGCGACCGAGCAGGCCGACATTCAGTGCCCAGTCCGGCTTGGTCATGGCTTGCAGAATGCGTCGAGGCGCGGCATAAGGCCCTGACATGCCCGAGTGCGCATCACGATAACGCGCGCCGGGCGTTGGCATGTCGACGGTAAAGACCAGCGTCGTGACGCCCGCCGCCTTGGCACGCTCCAGAGCGTTTTTCATAAAGCCACGGTCTTTGAGTACGTAGAGCTGAAACCAGATTGCCTGCTTGCTCTGCGACGCTACCTCTTCAATCGAACACACCGACACCGTCGACAGACAGAATGGAATCCGCTTGTTCGCCGCGGCCCTGGCTGCCTGCACTTCACCGCGGCGCGCATACATTCCGCTCAGGCCTACGGGGCTGAGGATAATCGGCATCGCCAGGGATTCGCCAAACAGTCTGGTTTCAAGACTCACGTTATCGACATTTTTCAGGACGCGCTGGCGCAGGCTGATATCGGCCAGGTCCGAACCATTGGCACGCAGCGTGTGCTCTGCATACGCACCGCCGTCAATGTAATCAAACAGAAAACGCGGGAGTTTGCGTTTGGCCGCTGCACGGTAGTCGGATGCCGAAGAAATAATCATGACGTTTTCCTGAGCGAATAAATCTACGAAGCGAGGCCGCCAAGGGAGAGCGGCAGATTCAGATTACGGAAAAACCGACTATGATCAAAACAACTAATACAACTTGAATTCAGTCGGAAATCGAATACTTGTGAACCTTCGAACATTACGCACTTTTGTCGAAGTGGTACGTCAGGGTAGCTTCTCCCAGGCCGCTGACGTGGTGTCGCTTACCCAGTCCACCGTCAGCAAAGCCGTCAAGACCCTTGAAGACGAATTGGGCACGCCGCTGTTGAGCCGCATTGGCCACCGCAGCGAACTGACCGCCGCCGGCGAAATCGTCTACCGCCGTGCTCTCATCCTGTTGGCAGAACGCAACGATCTGCTGACCGAGCTCAACGAGCTGCGCGGTTTGAAGGGTGGCGTGCTGCGCATCGGTCTGCCCCCCGTCGGCAGCGGTGCGCTTTTCGCCGCCATGTTCACTCAATACCGCGCCCGCTATCCGAATATCGATATTCAGCTCACCGAACACGGCGCGAGCAAACTGCATGAGTGCCTGGCTTCGGGAGAAGTCGAGCTGGCAGCACTGTTGAAGATGAACTCGTTCAGCGAAGAGTTCGATTACCAGGATGTGCGTATCGAGCCAGTGGTGGTGGTCATGGCAGAGAACCACCCGTTGGCCAAGCGCAAACGGGTCGTCATTGAAGACCTGGCCGAAACGCCGTTTATCCTCTTCGAGGCCGGATTTGCACTGAATACCATGATCAAACTGGCCTGCGACCGCAAGGGCGTGACGCCCAAAGTGACTGCACGCAGCGGTCAGGTCGACTTTATTGTGGATCTGGTCTCGGCAGGGCTGGGTGTCGCGTTCTTGCCGAGGATGCTGGCGCAGAAGCACTATCACGACGGGATTCGACTGGTTGCGCTGAACGAGCCGGATACCGATTGGCATATGGTGTTGGCATGGCGCAAAAACGCGCACTTGTCACCTGCGGCCGAGGCCTGGTTGGCGCTTGCCAGGGAAATCCGTCTCCCGACGACGTCCTGAAATCCCGGAGGCGTGCTTTAAGCACACGCAGGGGGGCTGGGAGGCATAAGAGGTGTGACAAAACAGGAAGGCCAGAAACAAGAAAGCCCGCACGAGGCGGGCTTCTTGTTGATTCACAGTGATCATAAGAAAACTGTGAATCGGTACTTGGTGGCTACACAGGGACTTGAACCCCGGACCCCAGCATTATGAATGCTATGCTCTAACCAACTGAGCTATGTAGCCAAGTGGCGCGCATTATTCTCGGAGAACGCATATGTGTCAAGCGTTGTTGTGAAAAATAATTGCGTGCGATCAACCGGTTAGGTGGCAGCCCTCGTCGGTACGTCGTTCCGGGCGCTTACCGGAACAGGGTGTCGAGCATCTCCAGGTCATCGAATTCTTCTGCCCTCTCCAGCATCTCGGCCATCTCCCTTCGCTCCCTGAGCCAGGCTTTAAGGCTTTTCGGGGTGGTCAGTGCCTGCAGTTCGTCCTGTTCCTCGTCGAGGTGCTCCCGTATGGCTTTGACCTGCCTGGCACACTTTGTGTTGGCGGTCTTGGGTTTGAGGTCCTCGTACGGGTCCATCAGGAAGCGTTCACGGATCAGCATCTTGCGGTCGTGGATCTCGTCCTCCAGCTCTCTGAGTTGTTCGCTCAGGATCCGGTTGAAATGCTTGAGGCGCTTGTCGGAGATGCTGTCGATGTGGCTCTGGTCGATTTGCTCGATCTCCATTTGCATCTTCAGTAGCGCCAGCAAGTCATCACCTTCGTACGCTTCGTTGACCCTTTGCATGAGCGCTGTCTTGCGATCGCGCTCATCGGCGTCCTGCTCGCGGTCCGGGTGCAGTGCGCTGGCCAGCTTGCGGTAGATTTCGCGCAAGGACTGGCTGCCTTCAGCCTCTTCCTGCTCACGACGCAGTTCGCTGGCCGTCGGCTTTTTCGGCTTCTGTGCGCCTTGCGCCTGCTCGGCCTGCTCTTTGAGCTTCTCTTCAATATGCCGAGTCACGTCCTCGAGGGAGTCCAGGTCGACATCGTCGTCCAGTTCCACGCCCAGATTTTCTTCCAGTGATGCTTTGAACTGCTGGTTTTGCAGGCGCTCCTCCTCGTCGTAGTCGTTGCCGGTGTATTTGAGGTAGAGCTGCTTCAGTTCTTCATCGTGTTCGCCGCCCATGAGTGACATGGTCAGGACGCAGATAATCTCGAGCACCGTATGTCTGTCTTTTTTGGCCAGGCGGAACTGATCGAAAGCCACGTCAAGCAAGCGCAGCTTGTTCATCTCGTTCGCTGCCTGCTCACGGAGCATCGGAACCAACTCTTCGATCCACAGCTTTTCGCAGGTTGCTGAAATCGCGAGCCACTGCTGCAAAAGCTTGCGCCTGGTTTCGAGCTTTTCCATCAGCGTGTTGAATTTCTTCTGACCGGCGCTCAAATGCGGCTTGGACGGTTGCGTGACGATGCGTGGCGAGGCGGGTGGGGTGGTCATGAAGACCTCCTTGATGGGGGAGCACTGCTGCGTAGTGATTGATTGTCGTTGGCCAGTTTACTTTTTCTGACCTTTTTGCGGGATGAATAAATGGCTGCCGTAAAGCACTTCTTCTTGTCTGCTGAGCGGTCCGCTTCTTGCTTGCATGTGCCTGATAGCTCGTTTGAGAAGCTTTTTGACGCCAAAAACAATGAATGGCGACACTTTGCGTACCAATCTGAGGCGATGTGTATCGCCATTGAAACAAGAACATGGCATTTTGCTGTTAGTGTTTTTCCAACAAAAGGCATCGCCTCTGTTTGTGCAGATCTGGCAGGTGTTCACCGGGAGTCGCAGGACATGAACAGTCTTTTGTCACCAGGCATGCGCCTGATGGGACATTTTGGTTTTGCTCGCAAGTTTCAGGTCTTGTTCCTGCTGTTCATGTTGCCGCTGGCGGGCAGCGCATGGGTCATCACCAAGGAATACAGCAACAAGCTCGATGTCATATCCGGGGAGCAATCCGGCGTGCGTCAACTGCTGGCCCTCGACGATCTGAACATCGAGTTGTCCGCCCAGCGCGATCATGCCGCACGCTGGAAAGCGGCCGACATTCTGCGCGAGCCAACCCCGGCGGCGAAGGCGGCGATGGCCAGCGTCGATGCAGGGATACCTCGAATTGCCAACGCGCTGCAGGGCGTTCAGGCCGTATTGGTTGAAGAGAAAGCTCCTGCCGACACCATGAACCGTTTCAAGGCGCTTCAAGCTGCGGTCACCGGTCTGGACACGGCATCATTGCGCACGGTGGGCTGGTGGCCTGATGGCTACGACCGCTTCACCACGGTGCTGAATCTGGTCCAGGCGCTGCGTGAGCAGATCGCGATGGACAGCGGTTTGATTCTCGACCCCTGGCTTGAAACCTACATGCTGATGCAGCTTTCCACCCAGCAAGTGCCGGACCTGATCGAGCGTATCGGTCGTCTGTCGAGTGTGGGGCAGACGTCGGTGGCATCGGGGCAGTTCAGCCTGCAGAGCCGCCTGCAAATGCGCGACCTGCGTGGCCGCATCGATGATTCCAAGGACCAGATGCAAAAGGCTGCCGGCCTGCTGCTATCCAAACTCCCTGAGCAGTTGCAGCCGTGGGCCGACAAGTACGCTGCGGTGATGCAAGTGCTGGAAGCACAGCTGAAGGTCATTGACGAAGGTGTTTTCGGCGGCAGCATCAAGCTCAAACCGGAAGAGTTCGAAAAGAGCATCGACACGCTGACCAGCAGCACGGCGGATTTGCGCAGGCAATCGCTTGACGCGCTCAATGGACGCCTCGATTACTACCACGAGAACTCCAACACGGAGTTCATCCCGATGGCGGTGGTCTTCTGTGTTCTGGTGATCATGGCGATCTATCTGTTCGCCTGTCTGCAATCCTCGATTCGCAACAGCGCCAGAGGCATCACCACGCTGGCTGAATCCCTGCGTGACGGCAATCTGTGTGTGGAAGTGGCTGTGCAGGGCCGTGACGAGCTGGCTGCCATCAGCCGCGCGCTGAACGTCGCGGTAGTGCAGCTGCGTACCAGCCTGCTGGGTGTCAATCAGGAAACCGTACGTGTCGGCGATGCGGTCTTGACGCTGAATGCCCAGTCCAGCGGGACGCTCACCGAAGTCGAAGACCAGCAACAACAGATCAGCCAGATCGCCGCAGCAGCCACCGAACTGGCTGCCACTTCCCAGGGCGTGGCCAGAAGCTGTGAGCAGGCATCGGAGAGCGCCAGGCAGACGCGTCAGATTGCTCAGCAAAGCAGCCAGGACAGCCAGCGCACCACTGACAGCATCCAGCAACTCAATCAGCGGCTGACCGAAACTGCCGCTGCGCTGGGCCGCGTCAGCGAGCAGGGCCAGCAGATCCAGTCGGTGGTGGATGCCATTCGCGGCATCGCCGAACAGACCAACCTGCTGGCCCTCAACGCAGCCATCGAGGCGGCGCGCGCCGGTGAGCAAGGCCGCGGGTTCGCGGTGGTTGCCGATGAAGTGCGCAGCCTGTCCCAGCGCACCCAGGCCTCGACCGCTCAGATCGCCGGCACGGTCGACAGCTTGCGCTCCACCGTGACGCAGGCGGTCAACCTGATGGAAGCGGCCTGCGGGCAAGCCGTCAACGATGCGCAGTCGGTAACCGGCCTGGGCATCCGCCTGGGCGAAATCGCCACGGCAGTGCAGGGTGTGACCGATACGCTGGCGCAGATATCGACCGCCGTGGAAGAACAGGCAACGACCGCTGATGAAGTGAGCAGTAACATCCAGCAGGTCGATCAGGCCGCAGGACGTTTGCTGGAAGGCGCCCGTGCGGTCAATCAGGCGGCGGATACCCTGAGTCAGGGTAGTAGGGCGTTGAATGACAATACGGCGCGGTTTCGCTTGGGGTGATTGGGCAGTTTGCCGCATCAGACCGAAGAACCGGCGTGGTGAAACCCGCCGGACTATCCGTTTTTGTGGGAGGACGTGTAAAAGTTGGATCAACGGATATACATTCAATCATTTGATAACTGACGGGAGTCGACACAAGGCGTAAAATGCGCGGTTTTTGCAGGCGAAAGGTTTCTTGAGAACGCAGCTCCCCGAAAAACACAGGGCAGACGGTGCCAGCCCGCTACGGCGTCGAGGTTTATCCGACGCGTCCGGCCGCCCACGCGTCGCCATTTTGATGTGCACGTACAACGGGGCTGTGTACCTTCGTGAGCAGCTCGAATCGTTTTTTGCTCAGACCTTTCGCAATTGGGTGCTTTATGTTTCCGACGATGCATCGACTGATGACACCGTTGGCATACTTTCCGAGTACCAGGCCCGCTGGGGGCGCGAGCGGTTAGTTATTTTCAGCGGGCCTTGCAAGGGCTTTGCGGAGAACTTTGTCTCGCTGGTTCGACGCCCTGAAATAGACGCCGACTATTTTGCGTTCAGTGATCAGGATGACGTCTGGTTCAGCGACAAGCTGGAGAGAAGCGTGGGGCGCCTTGAGCTATTGAAGCCCGATAAACCGGCGCTTTACTGCTCCAGAACCCGGCTGGTCGATGCGGACTTGAAGGTAATCGGGGTTTCTCCGCTGTTCAAAAAAGAGCCGTCTTTTAAAAACGCCCTGGTTCAGAGCCTGGCAGGTGCCAATACCATGCTGATCAACCAGGCGGCGCGAGATCTTTTGGTCAAATTGCCTGAACACGCCCCACTGATCGCCCATGACTGGCTGACCTATCTTCTTGTTACGGGGTGCGGTGGTCAGGTTTTCTATGATGCCGACCCCTGCCTCTACTATCGCCAGCACCGAGGAAACCTGATCGGGGCCAATGCGAGTACTCGAGAAAGGCTGGTACGGTTTCGTAAAATGCTCTCGGGGCGATTTGTAGAGTGGAACGATGCGAACGTGGCGATCCTCAAGGCCATGGAGTGTCTGCTCACTGAGGAAAGCCGCTATGTGCTGGAATGTTTTGAAAACGGTCGCAGGCAGCCTTTGTTCAAGCGTGTATCCACGCTTCGAAAGGCTGGCATCTACCGGCAGACTGTGCAGGGCAATCTGAGCCTGATCCTGGCGGCTTGTTTGGGCAGGGTTTAGAAGACGGAGAGTTTTTTGATGACCGTATGACCACGTCACTAGCGTGCTCAAGTGGTGCAGAACGAGTTTGAGAGTTCTCTATTGAAAGAGGACAGCGCCACGGTACGTCACTCACTCTTTACGCGTTCTCTCGCCCACCCGTTGCTCGTCAATATCTCAGGCTTGAATCTCTACACTTATATATTGAAGTCTGTTTTGGCGACAGGGTTTACAAGAAAAGAGGCTACGTTCGTTTATATGCGTTTAAGACAGGCTTAAACAAGCGCTCGGAGCGTTTCTCGCCTGTTTTAGCCTTGCCTGACCCTTGATCGCCCGAGGGGCGAAGGTCAAGAGACATTGTTGACGAGGCACCTCGCCAACAATGCGGGTGAACCAGAATATAACGTTGCGGTGATACCGAATGCTCGCGGGTTCAGTGCTCTGGTCGTGCTAATGAGCAATTAGCTAAGCTGAGGAATGAGTGAGGCGTCGTAAGAGTCTGCTTTCAGCCGGGTTTTTATGTGCTGAATATCTTGGCGGTTCGAGTTTTTAACGACTTCGAATTTCAGGAATGGGAAGCCTTCGTCTATTAGCTTTTCCCAATTAAAAATGGTGGCGTTATTTTCTCCTGCTTGCTGGAAAATGCAATCGGTGCTAAGTCCGCAGGACTGGAGTCTGCTGGTAAACGTTATTTCATAATCGCGAATGACTTTGCTTTTGTCGGCGTGGTTTATGACGGTTGACCAAAAGTTTTTAAAGTCTCTTGATTGAATTGCTTTCTCGCGAAAAACTAAAAAGAAACTTTGCAAGTGTCGAGCATGTTCATTGTTCTCAACCAGTCCGATGACGTCGGCATGACGTGAGCGTATTTTTTCCATAAGCCCTGATCCACTCATGCCGATAGGGCCAATGATGCTGTCATTTGTCAAAATTATTTCTTTGCAGTCCTGTATCCATGGATGTATTTTGATGGTGTGTGCCCATGCCGCGAAATCAAACCCAATGTTTTGTCTTGCGATGATATGAGCGCACGTAGCGTTAAGATTTTCGGGTATCACGACGTCGTTAGCGTCCGATGCTATTATCAGAAATACAGACAAACCGCCGAGCGTAAGCTCTGTTGCATAATTGTATACGTGCGGTTTGATTTTTCCATCGGGACTGTGTGTGACCAGCAAAGCAACTCGCTCGGAAGGACCTGAGTTTTTTAGCACAGTGATGGACGCCGACTCTACTTCTTCATGCGGTTGCAGGGGTTCCGCCCGCACTAAAGGAACGCCTGCCTGCATGCCCGTCCGCAGATAATGCTTCAGTGGATTTTCAGAACAACCTGTGGCCTTTATATAGGCTGCTGCATCGAATCTTGGCGAGGGATTAAAGCCTTCTTCGCCGTGTTTTATGAAATGTGCCAACGGCTCGTCAAAGCCGATTTGATCCTTGTATTTCGCCAGATAATACTCAGGCTCGAAGAAAGGGTTCGGCTCATACCCTATCCGACTGCCTATTTCCGAGTAGTGAAACAAACAGTTTTTGGGGTGTGATTTTGACTCCGGATGGCAATCCATATACCAGTCAGAGCGAAAGAAAACACTCGCCCATCGGCCTTCAGCACATCCGCTTGTCAAAAAATGCTCCGCTGGATCGAGACCAGCGTTGGCGACGTCGGGGTAGTGGCTCATGTAAAAGTCAGGATCAAAAATCCCCAGCCTCAACAGTTGCTGCTTGTCTACAGAAATATCTTGGTATTTCCGTCCCTCAGCGCGGCCATAATCCAGATAATGTTGGGCCGGGTGCATACCTGACGAGGCAACATCAGGATTCAAGCGTAGGTATTCTACGGCAGAGAAATCAAAAGGGAGGGTGCTCATAATCATCCTGTGACTGTCATTTATTTTCGGATGCTACACAGGCCGCTCCGTTCTTTGCAAGGCAGGAAGGGTGCAGGCTGTTGCAGAGTAGATCGACAGATGCAAAGGGTCTCGACCTGCGACTCAAGGGTAAAATTTGTCGCCACTGCCACCCTGTGGTGTCGGCTTTATACAAAAGATTACGTGTGTGAGGCCGCTTCCTAACCAACTTCCCATGGCTAAGAAAGGGTATGTGCTCGGATTCTAATGGTCGTCAGCTCTCGTGTTTGAAAGACGGTTTTCACAGTCAACACTTTTATCTTCTTTCATGCGATTCAAAAGCGGGCTCCGTCCAAAAAATGCGCAGCCAGCATCGTTTCCAACAATTACTTTTTGTGAAACTCGTTCACAGGTAGGCTTGTGTACAACCGTAAGAAAGCAGGGGCTGCTATCACCGTTCAATCTGTTACCCATGCCTTTGAACGCAGAAAATCAGTACGTAGCATCTCGAATGTCGGTCTTGATACTCTGCCTACCCATGGCGCTGTCATCGTAAGCGCGCCGACTGAACGCTCCGTTGTCTGCGCCTCTTTTGGTCAAGATGCGTTGCGATGAGTGCCATGGACAGCTGGATTGAATCTGGCACGTACCGATTGCAAGGGGCTATGCGCTTTTGAGGGGTTCAGTCATGCGCCTGTCGACGCCTCGGGTGAGTGAGTTTGATCAACGGCTTCCGTCCATGAAAATCGACTGATAATGCGCGCCCCAATGCCCGGACGCGGACGTTACTCGAAGCCTGTGAGTCATCTGAGCTTTTAAGGATCAAGCGTGGGGTGTGTACGATAAAATCACTTGGAATTTTTCGGGGATCATGAACGCGCGGCGTATTGGCTATGCTTGGTTTTGGGAAAATTTTGGATCAGGCGGGCGCATTCTCCTGTAGTGAGTGGGCACGCCAGAGGTTCGCAGTGCCGGTTTCCTCTCCGGTGCCATCTTGGGGCGGTGTCGATCAAGATCGCTTGAAATTCTGATGTTGTTGATAGGGTCTCATAAGCTAAACCGTCACAGACAAGTCGTGTAATATACGGAGTGTCGAAAGGAGTGCGAGTGACCGTATTGCCGTAAGAGCAACGTGGTGTATTCGGAAGAATTTAAAGAAATTACGAGGTCATCGAGTCATGCTTAAGCGTCTCCGCCACGAGAACTCGCTTCAGAAAAAGCAATCTTCTGCTGCCATAGAGAAGCTGCAGCGAGAGCTGGTTTTAGAGCAGCAAAAACTGGCCAGAAAGGAAGCAGTGTTCACGGCGGCTTTGATCGAGCGAGATACGCATATCCATAATCTGAATCTGACCATTATGGAGCTCCAAGGCTCGACCAGCTGGAAGATAACATCTCCGCTTAGAAAAATAGTTGCTGCCATTCGACGCGCGCGCAGCGGAGAGCAGGCAGCTGCGCCATTTCCTGCACATGGCTCGCTTCCGCATACCGTGGAGCCAGAAGAGACAGAGCTCATTCACTCTGAACACGTGCCAGATCATGTCGATACGTACACGCAATGGGTCGAAGAGTTTGACACCATTGACGATATTGATCGCCTTTGCATGTATGAGGAAATGGGAGCTTGGAAAACCAAGCCGCTGCTGTCGATCATCATGCCTGTTTACAATCCGCCTATCGACATGCTGAGAGAAGCCATCGAAAGCATAAAAACCCAAGTTTATTTCAACTGGGAATTGTGCATAGCCGACGATGCGTCAACCGATCACCGTGTTCGGCTGTTTCTTGAACAGAGTGTCAAATCAGACCATCGGATAAAAGTCACCTATCGTGAACAGAATGGTCACATTTCGAAGGCCAGCAATTCTGCACTCGACGTCGCAACAGGTGAGTTCATTGTCCTGATGGATAACGATGACACGCTTCCTGAGCACGCCTTGTTCTGGGTGGCCAAAACAATCAATAACCATCCTGATGCGGCTGTAATTTATTCGGATGAAGACAAGATAGACGAGCAGGGCATCAGATCGGCTCCCTATTTTAAAACCGACTGGAACCCTTACCTCTTCCGCTCGCACAACATGATCAGCCATCTTGGCGTGTACCGGAAAGAACTCGTTGATAGAGTCGGGGGGTTTCGGATCGGTATGGAAGGATCCCAGGATTATGATCTGGCGCTTCGTTGCGTTGAGCAAGTCGAGGCTGCCCAGATCATTCATATCCCTCGCGTACTTTATCATTGGCGCATGCATGCAGGCAGCACTGCAATGTCCACCGATGAAAAGCCCTATGCACAAAATGCCGGGCAAAAGGCACTTGATGAACACCTGAAAAGATCTGGAATAGCCGGGCATGCCGAGCTACTGGATTTTGGCATGTACCGTGTTCACTACGACTTGCCTGCTGTGAAGCCTTTGGTGAGTTTGATCATTCCGACGCGGAACGCTTACGCGTTGGTGAAACAATGCATTGAGAGCATTCGTCACAAGACGCTCTATCCCAACTACGAAATCATTCTGGTTGATAACGGTTCTGATGATCCGCAGTCGCTGCAGTATTTCGAGATGCTCTCACGCCTGACGGGTGTCACCGTGCTTCGTGACGACGGTGAATTCAACTACTCCGCACTGAATAACAACGCGGTAGAGCACGCCAAGGGTGAGCTTATCGGGTTGATCAACAACGATATCGAAGTCATCAATCCTGAGTGGCTGGATGAAATGGTGTCCCTGGCGTTGCAGCCTAACGCTGGAGCTATTGGTGCACGGTTGTGGTATCCCGATGAGCGGCTACAGCATGGTGGCGTCATCATGGGACCACTCACCCTTGCCGGGCATGCTCATAAAATGCTGCCCAGAGGGCATCATGGCTATTTCGGAAGAGCATCTTTGATTCAGGGAATGTCTGCGGTGACAGCAGCGTGCCTGGTCGTGAAGAAATCAGTCTTCCAGGAAGTAGGTGGGCTCAACGCCAAGGATCTGAAGATTGCCTTCAATGATGTGGACTTGTGCCTGAAGATCATGCAGGCCGGGTATCAGAATATCTGGACCCCGAATGCAGACCTTTACCATCATGAGTCCGCGACGCGTGGCTTTGAGGATACGCCTGAAAAAATTAAGCGGTTTATTAGCGAAGTCGAGTACATGCAGAACAAGTGGCGTGCGATTATCAAGCACGACCCTTACTACAACCCTAACCTGACTATATCTGCGGAAGACTTTTCGGTAGCGTTCCCGCCGCGTGTTACTGATCTGGCGGGTGGTGTGTAGCCTGCTAAGAGCTATGGTTGAGGCAGGTGGCGGTAGTCACCGACACCTGCCTCATACTGATCAAGCAAGACGTTTGTCCCGCCGTGACCATGCAGGTTACTGGCTCTTCTCGGCCTTGGCGGCGAACGCAAGTTTTGACAGGATGAACGTCACAGGCAGAGTTAATGCAATAGCGGCCAAAGGCGCAAGTCTTTCGTCAAACTGCAGCTTTTCGACCCAGCACCAGAGTATGACCAGACTCAAGCAATACTGAATCGCGTAAATAAGCGGCAGCAGGATCACAGAGCGCAGGCCCTGATGGCTCTTGAAGACAAAGAATCGATTCAGAACATAGGCCAGCAATATTCCGGTCACATAAGAAATCGTGTAACTGATTTTATAGGACAGGAACATCAACAGAATGAGATAGATTCCATAGGTCAGGGCGGTGTTGAAACCGCCTGACATCAGGAATCGAGCAAAATCCTGTTTTAAGAATTTTGAAAAAGCCCGATTCATCATGGTGCCGTTATTCAGCGTTTGCGATCAGGGATTTGAATTCTTCGTAGTTACGAATGTAGTCCCCGGCATCATAGTAATGCGATGCAAACACCAACAGTACGGCATCCTGTGAATAGCGATACTGAATACCCCAGGTCATCGGTGGCAGGTGGATGCCCTGATTCGGCTTGTCGAGAATAAACTCTTCACGATTGACACCATCATCCGCTACAACATGAACCGAGCCCTTCACTGCCACCAGAAACTGGTGACAGATACGGTGCGCGTGTTCGCCCCGCGTCTCGGCAGTCGGTACGTCGTAGACCAAGAAGTAACGTTCGGACTTGAAGGGTACCGAACGCTCGAATTCGCCCGCCGACAAACTACCGCGAATATCCGCGACTTCATTCATGGTGTGCAAGGTTACGTTCTTCACTGACGTGGCGGTTACGCCTGGCGCAGCCTTTTCCGGGCGTGTCTCGCTACTGGCGTTGACAGGCTTGGCGTCCACGTAACCAATGATCTTGGCCGGGTTACCTACGACTATAGCGTTAGGCGGTACAGAGCGGGTCACGACAGCACCTGCGCCGACCATGGCGTTGATGCCGATGGTAATGCCCGGAAGAATCGTGCAGTTAGCACCCAGTGAGGCGCCTTTTCTGATAATGGTACGCGCGAAACTCTGTGGATAGACTTTGCTGCGTGGGAACAGGTCATTAGTAAATGTGGCGTTAGGACCGATGAAGACATCGTCCTCAATGGTAATGCCGTCCCATACCTGTACACCGCACTTCAGCGTCACTCGATCGCCGATGATAACGTCGTTCTCGATGAATACGTTGTCGCACACGTTGCACTCACTGCCCAAGCGTGCGCCTGGCAGGATATGGGCGAACGCCCATATCCGCGAATCTTTCCCGATAGTCTCGGACTCGCACAGCGCATGACTGTGGACAAAGAAATCCTTACCGCTGCTCATGTGTTTCTCCAAATCCCTCGATTCGCATCGGGATGGCCAAGGGTCTATTCTTTGTATTTTCGTAAGTACGCCATGCATAAGAACCGACGATGCCCAATCCCAGCAGGTTCAAGCAGCCGAGGAAGGTAATGGCCAGCATGATCATTGCGTAGCCGGGTACTTCAATTCTGCCTTCGAGCTTGGCGATGAGTGTGAACACACCGAACAGCGCCGCAAATGTAGAGCCGAACGCGCCGACGCGGGTCAATATACGTATAGGCATATCCGTGAAGGAGAATACGCTGTCCATCAAGTAATTGACTTTTTTACGCAGCGTCCATGCAGACGTACCGTGAACCCGTTCCTGCCGGGTATAGGTAACTACTTCGCGGCGATAGCCCATCCAGAAGATCTGCGCGATGAGAGAGCTGTGACGCTCTTCAAGAGTCAGCAGAGTATCCCGAAAAGCCTTGTTGCAGGCGAACATATCAACGCCGCCTGGCGGTATTTCAGGGATGACATAGCGACGGTAAAAGCCCCAGAAAATCTTTGAAGCAGTCCGCGTTGCCCATGGGTCCTGACGACCTTCACGTACACCAACCACAACGTCGATATCGCCGCGCATCAGTACCGTATTCATTTCCAGAACCAGTTCCGGCGGCTCTTGAAGATCTGCAGCCATTACCGCAAAACGGTCGCCAGTGCCATGCTGTAAGCCCGTGCGGATCGCCATGAATGATCCGAAGTTTCTGGACAGCAGGATCAGCTTGGACTTGAACGATTGTGACGGTAGTTGTTCCCTGAGTAGTTCGTAACAGCGGTCAGGGCTGCCATCCACAACGAACACAACTTCCAGGTCGTGTCCGAGCTGCTTATCAAGCGCCGTCACAGCAACGAGCAAGTCTGGAAGATTGCTCTCGTTGCGATAGACGGGAATGACCAACGTCAGCAAAATCATATCTCCTTGGAAAAGTGCGCAGTGACCGCAGCGATGACGCGATCAACCTCGTCGTCACTGAGGCCTGGGAAGCAGGGCAGGGAGATGACGGTATCGCACGTACGCTCGGTTACGTCCAGAGCCACGGAAGGGACTGCCGAGTAAGCCGGCTGCTTATGGTCGGCAATCGGGTAGTGGATATCTGTGCTGATGGACTTCTCTTTAAGCGCAGCGGCAAGTGCAGTCCTGTCTTTCGCACGAATCACATACAAGTGCGCAACGTAGTCTTCCGACACCGAGGATGGAAGTTCAATGTCCAGACCGGCAAATGCTTCGTTGTAACGCTTGGCGATGGAGCGGCGCTGCTCGTTCCAAGTGTCCAGATGAGGCAACTTGATGCGCAAGATTGCAGCTTGCATCTCGTCGAGCCGGCTATTGCGACCGCCCGGGATAGCAATGCGGTACTTCTGGTCCCAGCCATACTGGCGAAGCTGGCGAATGCGCGCTGCCAGAGCGTCATCCCCGGTAACCACTGCGCCGCCGTCACCGAGAGCGCCCAGGTTTTTAGTCGGATAGAAGCTGAAGCAGGCGATGGTGCCAAAGCTGCCTGCTTGCTTGCCATTGCGTCGAGCGCCGTGGGATTGCGCGCAATCTTCAAGAACCGGAATGCCGGCGGCGGAGGCGATCTGAACGATCTCTTCGATGTTAGCCAGTTGGCCGTACAGGTGCGTAACAATGATGGCCGTCGGCTTTTCCTTGGCAATTACGGTTTCCAGAGAGTTTTTGCAAAGGGTCAATGTTGCAGGATCGACATCTGCGTAAACAGGCGTTGCGCCTACTGCGTGGATCGCTGTACTGCCATAGAAACCGGCATTTGCCACGGCGACAACCCGGTCGCCTACAACAACGTCCAGGCCTTTGAGGGCGAGTTCCAATGCATCCGAACCGTTAGCCACGCTGATGCAATGCTGCACACCTACGTAGGCGGCAAACTCTTCCTCGAACAGCTTCACTTCGTTACCCAAAACGTACCAGTGGCTGTCCAGCACGGCCTTCAACGGCGTCGCGAAATCAAGTCCTGCGTTAGCTTTGATGGCCGAGAAAAGCGGAATATTTTCCATTGGGGTTTCCATGATCAGTGAGACGAACGGCTGATGAACTCGCATACATCAGGCATTGCGAAAATTTTGAATGAAGAGCTGACAGTGTATAGCTTCAGGTCGCACTTGTCGGGTTGGGGCGCCACAGTTATAACGCCTTCGTAGCCGCTCCGAAGCGCCGCTTTGTCGGCGAGCGCATCAGCGACATCGGCCCGCTTTACCTCGACTTTAATAGCGCCGATTATCTTACCTGCCTCAGCCGCTATCACATACTCTGGTGACCCTCCGTTTGCAGGGGGGACGCTCCAACCTCTCAAGAACAAGCCATCAGGCGTTTGTCTGATTTCGTCGTACGTACCAGTTGCATTGGGCTGGCCGAGAGGAGCCTTGATAAAAAAATCACCATTGGTTATGGACAATCGTTCTGTCAGCTGCGCAGCACTAAAAGAGAGATTTCCTGTATTTTTGGTTGCGTCGCTTGTCATAACTGCTTCTGTCACGGAACGGCCGATAACCGACTTCTGAATATTCATTGGGCTCAAGGCGTTTTCTTTCCAGGCCACTAGGTTTGTCCACGCCATCCAAACAACTACCATAAGTAACCACTTCAAGTGAAATCGGCTTGACCTCGCATCTCTCGCAAATGATGCAGCGTTTTTGGCGCGAGCGTGGCTCATGCTGGCAAACGCCAAGAGTATTGATAAGAAGGGAATCGTTACAAATAGATAACGGCCCTGTGGTTGGGGTAATGAGTTTTGCGACGCCAGCAGGCTGAGTATTATGATCGAAGGAAATAGACCCAAAGTCATGATAAGCGGCAGCAAGTAGTTTAAGAAAAATAATCTTCTTTCATCACGTGCATAAGCTCGCCCTGTCTGTATTAGGCTGGCTATTACAAGCATAATGAATATTATAGCTGCACCCATATAATAGGTCGAAGGCAGAAATATATTCATCCAGCCGGAGGTAGAGAAATAACTCAGCAGTGTAAGGTTAAGCCAAGGCGTGATGGTTTCCATGTTGAATAGATACCCGGGACACCTTATGTAGCAGGTGCCAAATCCCGCGGCAGAATTATTTTTATGCAAGGCCACAAAATCAATCTGGCCGGAGATTCCAGTTATTTCGCCAAACTTAATGTAGGTGATAAGCAGCATGGGCACGCAAATAATAGCTGCAAAAATTATCATTGTTGTGAAATATGATGTAAGCGATTTGCGGCCAAGAAAATGATGCGCGGTCAGCATAACTGCAACAAAAACTAGTGCCGGCAATAGATAGAGTTTTGCTAGGAACATCAGCCCGATAGCGCACCCTAGGCAGATGGCCGTAAGTTTGTTAGTGGATCTCAAAAAGCCTAGAAGTGCACTGATCAGCAGTGCTACGCTCATCACTCCGAATGCATCACTGTTGAAATACGAGAATACAAAAGACACTTGCGGCATCAATGCAACCGCTAGAGCAGCCAGGGTCGCGGCTTTTTTGGGCATTCCCATGCGGTGTGCAATACGGAACAGCGCGCAGATAAAAACTGCGCCCAGTATCCAGTTGAAGCATCTGGCAGCAAGATAAGCCAGTTCAGACGGCAGCATCCAGCTGAAGCTGTATGATGTGACAAGTGCGCCGAGGACGTGAGGGAAAGGAAGCCCGTGATACCAAAAAGCACCTTGTTGCCAAGTATGACCTGAGATCGACCCTGTAAACGCTTGAACAGGCTCTGTCGCGTTTGGTATGGAGTGAAACGTCTTTATATATTCCAGTAGAAAGAAGTGAGTCGCTTCATCGGGGGCGCCGTTAAATGGAGTGCCTGCTGACCATATAGCCAAAAGTAAGAAATACCCCAAAGCCAGTATGAGCTGGTATGGGATGTCTTTTGCACCTGTTTGGCGGTGTGAGTAATTGTTCTCAAACACGTACAGCTCCTTGGCTCTTAACGTCCATTGTTTTCTTATGCGCCTTTTTGTAACTGAGCATTCTCAACTATTTGTCCTCGGAGGCCACGCCATACTAAAATCTTCATAATCCAGCGTCAGGTTCGGACTATAGGCATAGTCAGCTTGAATATCAGGCCAACGCGACTTGATGTATTCGATTTCTTTCGTGAAGCGTGCCTGTTTTTGCGGTGTGTCTTCCAGCCCACGCGTGGCGGACTCGTGATGGTAGAGCTCTGCAAAGGGCGTCCAGACGTTTACATAGCCTGCCTCTTTGACTTTCAGGCAGAAGTCCACGTCGTTGAAGGCAATTTTCAAATGCTCCTCTTCCAGACCACCGACCTGTTCAAAAGTCGATTTTCTGATAATCAGGCAGGCCGCCGTCACCGCTGACAGCTCCTGAATCAGCTCCGCCCTGCAAAAATAGCCAGGTGCGCCTTTGGGCAGATTCTTGTGGGAATGGCCCGCTACCCCACCCAGGCCGGTGATAACGCCGCCGTGCTGCAAGCGGTCATCTGGATACCAGAGACGCGCACCCACGGCGCCCACACCCGGTTGCAGGGCTATCGATACCATTTCGCTCAGCCACTCAGGCGAGCTGACCTCAATATCATTATTGATAAGCCCGATCAGTTCGCCATTCGCAATGCGTACCGCTGCGTTATTGAGTGCCGAGTAATTGAATGGGCCTTCATCGCGCATGACGCGAATGTTCTCTTCCTGATCAAGCTGAGCAAAATACTCAAGCGATTCTGGCTCGTCAGAGCCGTTGTCGATCAGAATGATTTCGTAATGCGTGTACGTAGTGAGTCGCTTGATACTGTCGATGCACTGTTTGACCAGTGCATGGGCATTTCGAGTCGGGATTACCAGGCTGACCAGCGGCTGGGAAGCCGGGAGCTTGTAGTGAACACGGTACATGCCCAGAGAGGAGAGCTCGGCAACGCCGACGTCCCCTTTACGTTGCAGGTGCTCATCCAGTGCCTTGACCCCGGCCAGCGCTGCATAAGGCTTTTCGTCACCTGCCATGGCGGTGCTGCCGGCGTGTATCCGCCAGTGGTAGAGCACGCGCGGGATATGAATAATCTGATTTCGCTCAAGCTTTTCTATGCAGCGCAATGCTAGGTCATAATCCTGTGCACCTTCAAAGCCGACCCGGAATTGCCCGACTTCGGTGACAAGATCTCGACGATAGGCGCCCAGGTGGCAAACCATGTTCTGCGAGCGGAACAGGAACTCATTCCAGTCTGACTTGAAGTGAGGCGAGCTGCGCGTACCGTCTGTGCTGATCTTGTCTTCATCGGAATAGATGAGCCCCGCGTCGGGATTCTCACGAATGGTGCGTGCCACCCAGTAGAGCGCATGCCTTGGCAGCAAGTCATCGTTATCCATCAACGCGACGAATTCGCCCGTGGCGACCTCCAGGGCCGAGTTACTGGCCGCGGATATATGTCCGTTGTGTTCGCGGAAGACGACTTTGATCCGCTCATCCTGAGCGCTCAGAGACTTCAGGTAGTCGATCACGCCCTGATCAGTCGAGGCGTCGTCAGCCAGGCAAAGCTCCCAACGCGGATATAACTGGGCGCAGACACTTTCTACCGCTTCACGCAGTAACTCCAGCGGCGGGTTGTAGACGGGCATGATGATGGAGATAACCGGCCCGCCACCCCAACCAACGATGTCGTCGTTGATACGACTGATTTTTGCATCGTCCAGGGTGTCGTACTTCTGAACCCAGAGTACGTAATCATGCCTGTTGCCGTGCAACGCTTGCGCTGCGTCACCTTTGGCCCATCGTGCTTGAGCAATGACGCCAGCAACCCCCCGCACCTGCCATACCTGATAGGCTTTCCTGGCGGTGCTGAGCAAACCACCACCGCGTCGAATGATCATCGGTAGCGAGGTGATGTTGCTTTTCGCTCTGTAAAGCGTCCTTGTCACTTTCCTGAGTGGCGCTGTTACCAGCCAGCTATAAGAGGACTGCATAGAGATGATATTCAGATTCAGGTTATGAACATGAGTATCTTTGGCTTCCAGCTCAAGCCGATGATTCTCCAACAACGTCAGGTTTTTGCTTTCAAGCCCCGTCAGTTCACGGCGCTGGTTCTGTTTCAGAGCCAGCGTTTCCGTTTCAAGGCTTGTCAGTGCCAGGTGATGGCTTTCTTTCAAGGACAGATTTTCGGCTTCAAGCTCCCTGATCGCGGTGTGGTGAGCGTCCAGCGCTGCCAAACGCTCGCCTTCGACCTCGATTAACTTGAATCGAAGATTTTCCTGCAGAGCGAGGTTTTGAGCTTCCAGATCCTCCCGCTCTTGCTGGTGAGCTTCTTGCGCAGCCAGCCTTTCAGCTTCAAGAGTCGCCAGCACCTGGCTATGACTCTCCTGAAGTGCAGCATTCGCAGCCTCGAGTTCCTGGACGGCCAGACGATAACTTTCCTGAAGCGTCGCGTTTGCGGCATCGAGCTCCATCACTTCCAGGCGATGGCTTTCCTGAATGGACAGGTTTTCATTTTCTATGTGAGCCAATGCCTGGCGATGGCTCTCTTGCTCGGCCAGATTTGCCGCCTCGATCGCTTCCAGCGCCGAGTGTTCCTTGAGGTTCTGATCCGCCGTCGTTTCAAGTGCCTGTTTGAGCTCTTCTTCCTGTTGAAGAAGTCGTTCAGCGACCTGACCTTCTGTGAGCAAGGTGAACGATATCTGGACTTTGAATGATTTACCGGTAATCAGCATATTGAGATCGGCAGGTAACATCACGTGCGGATCATCATTGAGCGCCATGAACAACGTGCCATTGGCATCGCTGGAAAATGCTGTGATACCTGCGGCGGCAAGGGGGGCATGCGTATTATCGTGCCACGCCCACAGTTCTGAGTTCGCGCTGTAGACCTTGATGACGCTGATCGAAAATGACTGTCTGACGTTCGTTGGATCGAAACGTAACGAGGCGCACCGGGCTGAAGCGGGGACGTCGAAAATAACCGTCTGAAAACCATCATGAACACGCTGGTTTTTTGTTCGGTCTTCAGAGAACGCGCCTGCGGTATCGCCCAGATAAAGCGTTGCCATTTTAGGCGTTTCGTTTAGTTGAGAACCGGTTTTCTGGATCGTCGCATCGGGCGCCCAGTTCAGAAAGCTGGCGGCCTCACGACCGGTGACCCTTTCCTGGAAGAGGGCTTCCAGCGCGGCAAAGCGATTGAGGTCTTGATCCGTCACAGTAAGGCCGACGCTGGCCATCAATTGAATGATGAAGTCGCGCCTGCTGATCATGGTTGCTGTGGGATGGAACGGAACTGCGCTGGCAATCAGCAGCAGCAAACCACGCATCAGCAAATGCCCCAGCTCCACACCTTCGACCATTTCCCATTCGATGTCGATCAGGTGCGGCTGGCCTTCGCTGTCAAGGATGATGTTCTGTGCAACGGCATCGATATAGTGGCCTGGCAGACGTTCGTCTACATGATCAAGTGCAAGATCATGGCCTTCTGATGCAAGCAGCCGTTTGAGGCTGTTTACATACAGTGAAAGGTACGGTGTGAAGGTGGCCACGTCCCAGTTGTGAGTTGACGCAGCTTCATAGAATTTCAGGCTGAGCAGCGAGCCTTTGGCGTAACCATGAGCGTCCGGCAGAATGAACCGATGCGCATCTTCCGGGCTTTCCGGAACCGGGTTATCACTAAGGCGGTGGTAGCGAACCTCGATACCTTCTGGCGTCTCGACGAACACGGTCGCTTTACAATATTCGGCATTGCGCCCTGTGCTGTAGTGGTACGCAAGGGTATTACCTGGCACTACCTGTTCCGGCTTGCATGAAGCGACGACGAGGAAAGAGTTGGCGAGGTCCATACCCAGATGGTTATCAATGACAACGGGCCAGGCTCTTTCCAGGTTGAACGTCGTGTTCGCAGGCAGTTGTGGATCTTTACGAGTGTTCTGGCAGGCCAGCGCAGCCGCGTCGAAGTCTTGAGACCTGAAGCCGCTTTCAGTAATGATCGAGTTCGGAATCTTGTAATCGGGGTAGGGCGATAGAAAGTCCGACGCCATGAACCCTGCGCGGGCAATAAGCGCTTGTAGCTCTTTACGGCCAAATGTTTTCGGCTGCCGGTCTACATACCGTCCTTCGATGCCATACATGGCGACGCCGACATGATCTTCCGGCGCGCCTGCAAAATATTTCAGACCCAGCTGGTTCTCGATGGCGATAAACAAATGGCCGTCGGGCTTCAGCAGTTTTCGAACGCGATTCAACATGCCGAAGGCTGGATCGGCATCTGCGCTGAACATACTGGCGTATTCAAGAACGCCGATGAGTGTTACGACGTCGAACTGCTGATCAAGCTTGAAATCATCAAAGCGTTCAGCCAGTACCGTAACGTTATCCAGATCTCTGGTTCTGCTGGAAGCAATCGCGGCGCGGCGCGGGCTACCCTCTAAAGACAGAACCGTGGCGCCTGCTTCGCCGAGGTAACGGCTGATTGCGCCGCATCCGGCACCTATTTCAAGAATCGATTTGCCTTTGATAAGGCTCTCGAAGGGGCGAAAGATATTTCCACGGCTGGAGGTCAGGTGATAAAGCTTCGGCCAATCGGTGCAATATTGCGGAAGCTCGCTTGACAGGACTGATACGTCCTTCGCCTCACGTACGATTTTCGCCAGTTCGTTCTCGGAGTTGTCGCCATCGCTATAGGCGATGCCCTGGTAATCGGAACGCACCCAGACACCTGTGTCCGCATCCAGGTTATAGCCGTATTTATCAAGCTCAAACATCAACAAGTACCGGTTCAATTTCCATGGAGGCGCCCAGGTCTATCAAGCCCAGAAGCTTCGGAGTAGGTTCTACGACGAAATGTATCGAATCATAGCGCCGGTCGTGAGGCACGATGTCTTCGCTTTGCCGAGAGGCGATACCGATGGAAATGAAGTAATCACCGGTCGCCAGCGCGTTTCTGAATTTCACTCGCGCTTTTGCCTGTTTGCCAGCGCTGCCTATCAGGCCTGCGCCCTCGCAATCCTGCATGTAAGAGTTGGTGCCGTATACGGTGACACCCTCTTTGGTCTTGATCGTAAAGCCGATAATCGGGTTGACCACAGTGCGATTGAATTGCAGGGCCAGATCAAGAACGATTTCCTCGCCTGATTCAACGCTGTTGGGAAACTCCCTACCCGATGCATTCATATGGAAGTCGAGCAGTGTTGCAGCTCCATCCCCCCAACGGTACTCATGAGGGTTGTAACCAGGCCTGCTGGCGTATACGTCTTCATCAAAACGCAGCGCTATCTTGTCGGTTTCGACTGGGGCGGTTTCCACTCGCTCTGCTTCGGCGAGGTCCAGGCTCTTGTCGGTGATAGGGCTCTTCTCACGCCCGAACAGAAGGTCCGTGTAGCGGTTGATGACCGGGCGCGATTCGCCAATCATCTCGATCCTGCTCTTTTCCAGCAAAATCGCGCGATTACAGTGGGTGACCACTTGTTCGCTGGAGTGCGTGACCAGCAGGATACTGGTGCCATTTTCTTTCAACTGCCTGAGGCGCTCAAAGCACTTGGCCTGGAATCGTGCATCGCCAACGGAAAGTGCCTCATCCACGACAAGGATTTCCGGATCGACCTGGGCCTGGACTGCAAACGCCAGGCGTACGGCCATGCCGCTCGAGTAGGACTTGACCGGCTGATCGAGGAATTCGCCAATGTCGGCAAAGCCGGCGATCGCGTCAAAGCGCTCGTCCACTTCGTCACGCGTCAGCCCAAGCACAGCTGCGTTCAGATAAACGTTTTCGCGGCCGGTAAACTCGGGGTTGAAGCCAGACCCCAGCTCCAGCAAGGCCGCTACCCGGCCACGTGTGTGAATCTCGCCGACAGTCGGGTTCAATGTTCCGCAGATGATCTGCAGCAAGGTTGACTTGCCTGAACCATTGCGGCCCACGATGCCGACTGTTTCGCCTTTGCCGACGTCGAAGCTGACGTCGCGCAGGGCCCAGAACTCCTTGCCATAAGTAGTGGTCGGCTGTCCTGACCAGCGCTGAATTCTAGGCACCAAGGCTTGTTTCAAGCGGTCGTGGGGCTTGTCGTACGTGTAAAAACACTTCGAGACGTTTTGTACGCTGATAACCGGTTGATCAGATGACATCAGCGAATCCTTTACGTGTTTTTTGGAAGAACCAGAACCCCATGGCAGCAATGACTGCGCCAATCACAATGGCGATACCCAGGCTGTCCCAGTGCGGGAGGTTGCCGAACAGCAGTACGCTACGGCTCTCTTCGATAATGTAGGTAAGCGGGTTCATCTGCAGCCAAGGGCGATAGACCTCAGGAAGCGCCGCCACCGGGTAAAGAACCGGCGACAGAAACAGCAGGACAGTGGTCAGAACCGTGATGACATGGCCGACATCGCGTAAGTAGACGCCCAGGGATGCGAGAAACCAGCTGATACCCAGTGTGCCCAAAATCAGCGGCACCAGAATCAGCGGGAACAACAGCGCCGTCCAGAAAAGCGTATGCGAGATCAGCAACTGTGCGATCACCAGCACTATCAGGCTGATGCAACTGTGGAAGAGCGCCGAACCCAAAGTGATAACCGGCAGAATCTCCAGAGGAAACACCACCTTCTTGACGTAATTGCTATTACTCATCACCAGCGAAGGTGCTCTGTTGGCACACTCTGCAAACAAGCCATGCACGATCATCCCGACGAACAGCAGAATAGCGAAGCCGCCTTTGCCAGTGTCGACTCCGACCCAACGCGCGCTGAAGATTTCAGAGAACACGAAGGTATATACCGCCAGCATCAACACCGGGTTGAAGAATGACCACGCCAGGCCCATCACCGAGCCACGGTAGCGCCCGATGACTTCTCGCTTGGTCATTTGCGAGATCAATGAGCGGTTGGTCCACAGGCTGCTGACGAGCCGCAAAGGGCCCGCCGAGGGGGTTTTATGAGGGTTCATTAAGCGAACACCTCGGCGTCTTCGAGTACGACGGCTTTCTGATCTTTAGCAGACAGGGAAGGTGCTTCGCCGAATGGCCAGTCGATGCCCACGGTGGCGTCGTTCCAGGCAAGGCTGCGTTCATGTTCCGGCGCCCAGTAATCGGTGGTCTTGTAAAGAAATTCGGCGCTTTCGGACAGAACAACGAAGCCGTGCGCAAAGCCTTCCGGAATCCACAGTTGTTTTTTGTTTTCGGCGGTGAGATGCAGTCCCACCCATTTGCCGAAGGTCGGGGAGCTCTTGCGCAGGTCGACCGCAACGTCAAAGACTTCTCCGACGGTGACTCGGACAAGCTTGCCCTGTGGCTGTTGAATTTGGTAATGCAAACCGCGAAGAACGCCCTTCACCGAACGCGAGTGGTTGTCCTGAACGAACTTCACAGGCCGCCCAACCACCTCTTCGAATGCCTTCTGGTTGAAGCTTTCAAAGAAAAAACCGCGATCGTCGCCGAAGGTCTTGGGCTCGAATACGATGACGTCTGGAATGGCGAGGCGTGTTGCATTCATAGGTAACGTATCTCCGGGATGCTCATCAGGGTCTGCTCATAAGGCCCTGGCAGGGGCAGGCATGTGTTGAAAAAAGCCTGCGCCATGGAATTTGATTGCGCCATTAAAACGCGTTTCACGATATCGAGGCTCATGGGCGTCGGGTGCGCCATAGGCTGTCCACCTGGGCGGAAAATGTCTGCGCTGGATAAGGGGGTAGTTCTGTTATGACTGTGGGGCGCGGGGCATGCATCGTCTATTTGTAGTTTTCCGACGTAGGTTCCGACGATGAGCAACACAAGGTCTTCATTGCAGGACGGTTTTACGAATTGAAGCGTGTCCGGTATCTGAGCTCATGGCCGTATGGGTGACTCAAACTCTGTCATCCTTGGTTGGGCGGTACAAGTGACCCCACCTTCCGAGGCTGGTTCCGCTCACCCCGGTTACACCGGCTTCTTTGTGCTTTTGATACCGAAAACAAAGGCCTGCACATTAACATAAGCCGCCGCCGGAGAACATTCGGTGCCCTGCGAAATTAAGCGGTTTCGGTACTGTGACCGATGCCCGGCCATGCGGCGGCTAAAGTTCTCTGTGGCTTTGGGCGCAGATGTTGAAAACCCGTATTTTCAGAAGGTTGCGATGCCTGATCATCGGTTTAATCAGGCAGCATCGCTGTGGCTGGGCCAGAAGGGCGCGAGTGGCTATCTGGCAGTCAACGCTTGCTTAGCATTGCTGTAAGGCAGGCAATAATGAAGAAGATCTTGTCTCTCGGTCTCCTGCGGCATTGCGCTGCCTTGAACGCGAGCTTCAGGAACGACAGCCGCGTACTCACGTGTTTCCCCGCAGGATGCAGTTGGCTGTCTCCGATCAACTGGCCAATCAGCACTACCTGCTCGGCCCACCAACCGTCAGCAATCTTTTTCAGTCGACTGATGAGTGAGGCAAGCCCGGTGTTGGCGCCAACCTGATTGTTGGCGTGTTGACGGTAGTCCATGCCGGGAACCGGATCGATAAGCCAGCGGAAGCCGTGACTGCGAGCAAATGCGTAACAGTACCAGTCGTGCAGGCTGACGGCCTGAGCTGCATCCCAGTGGGAAAGGAGGGACGACTTGAAGGCATCTGCAAGCCGGCGATTCATCACATAGGTGCAGCCGGGGCCCGCGGCTTCGAACAGATAGTCCCACTGGACCTGAGGCTGAGCCTTGTCCAGCAGTACACGCTGACCATCCGGCCAGAATGCGGTGACATTGCTGGAATAGGCATCATGATGACCCTGCGCCAAAGCCGCTACGGCGCGCTGAAGCTTGTCCGGATGCCAGATATCATCTTGATCGGAGAACGCTACGTAATCGAATGTCGAGAAGTCGACATCCCGGATCAAGCGAAAGAAGTTGCGTGACGCTCCGCCAAATCGTCCGGCAGGCGGCAGCAGGGAGATACTCGCATGGTGCTGAGCGTAGTCGGCACACCATGCTTCAGTGCCGTCCGTGGAGGTATCGACACTGATGAACACGCTGACGCAGACGTTTGTCTGCTTCAGGATTGAATCAAGTTGCGCCTCTATCCACGCCATACCGTTATAGGCTGCCAATAGCACGGCTACCTTGGGAAAAACAGATGACATACTGTTCGCAGCCTTGCGGTATGGGATAGAGGTTTGCAGTCTTAGAACGAGCCCAGATCCAGCAGCTTCTGCAGATACTGGCCGTAGCCGGTCTTCTTCAGCTTCTGAGCCTGTTCACCCAACTGAGCGGCGTTGATCCAGCCGTTGGTGTAGGCGATCTCTTCCAGGCAGGCAACTTTCCAGCCCTGACGCTGCTCGATGGTGTGCACGAAATGGCTCGCTTCCAGCAGCGACTCATGAGTGCCCGTGTCCAGCCACGCAAAGCCACGACCGAGAATTTCTACGGTCAGGCTCTTCTGCTCGAGGTAAGCACGGTTTACATCAGTGATTTCCAGCTCGCCGCGCTCGGAAGGTTTGATATTCTTTGCGATTTCGACGACCTGATTGTCGTAGAAGTACAGGCCGGTGACTGCATAGCTCGACTTCGGTGCTTCAGGCTTCTCTTCGATGCTCAAGGCGCGACCGGTTTCGTCGAACTCGACAACGCCAAAGCGCTCAGGATCGGAAACGTGGTAACCGAAGACCGTAGCGCCGCTGGTCTGCTGGCTGGCCGAGCGCAGGTTGTCGGAGAAGTGCTGACCGTAAAAGATGTTGTCGCCCAGAATCAGGCAGCAAGGATCTTCACCGATGAACTCTTCGCCGATGATGAACGCCTGTGCCAGACCGTCAGGTGTAGGTTGTTCAGCATAAGTAAGCTGAATACCGTACTGGCTGCCATCGCCCAGCAGTTTACGGAAGCTTGGCAAGTCTTCTGGTGTCGAGATGATCAGGACTTCACGCATCCCCGCCAGCATCAGCACTGAAAGAGGGTAAAAAATCATCGGCTTGTCGTAGATAGGCAGCATCTGCTTGGATACGCCAAGGGTGAGCGGGTGCAGACGAGTGCCCGAGCCGCCGGCCAGGATGATGCCTTTACGATTAATGGTGGTCATTTGTTCAAAGTTTCCATGAGCATTCGGGCTACACCACTTTGCCAGTCAGGCAGGTGCAGAGAAAAATTGTGGCGCAGCTTTTCTGTGTTCAGACGCGAATTCAGAGGGCGTTGCGCGGGTGTAGGGTATTCGATCGTGCCGATGGGATTGATCGTTTCCACCGCCAGGGGTTCCCCGTTGGCGCGGGCGAAATCAATCACATATTGCGCGTAGGCATGCCATGACACTTCGCCGGCCGGTGCCAGGTTGTAGATGCCACACAAATCCGGCTTCGCCAGCGTTTGAAGCAGGGCAGCCGTCGCTATGTCGGCCAGCAACTCCGCACCTGTAGGCGCTCCAATCTGATCGGCAATCACATTGAGCGCCGGGCGATCTTTTGCGAGGCGCAACATGGTTTTGGCAAAGTTGTTGCCACGTGCCGCGTAAACCCAACTGGTACGGAAGATCAGGTGCTTGCAGCCTGAGGCAGCGATAAGTTGCTCGCCTTCAAGTTTGGTCGCGCCGTAATAGTTGACCGGCGACACCGCATCGCTTTCTTTCCATGCGGTGTTGCCTGAACCGTCGAACACATAGTCGGTCGAGTAATGAACCAATAGCGCGTCCAGCGTGCGCGCTTCTTCTGCCAGGACCTGACTGGCCAAGGCATTGACCTTGTGCGCGAGCTCACGCTCGGTTTCGGCCTTGTCGACAGCGGTATAGGCTGCGGCGTTGACGATAACCTGAGGTTTAACGCTGCGAATGGTCTTGCGCAAGCCATCCAGATCAGAAAGATCGCCAGAAAGCTCGCCATAAGCCGTCGATACGCTATGGCGGTCAAGAGCGACAACTTCACCCACTACAGCGAGTGAACGTTGCAACTCCCAACCCACTTGGCCGTTTTTGCCCAGCAGAAGAATTTTCATCATTTATCGGCGCGCGCTGTGTAGTTCTTGTCGATCCATTGCTGGTAGCTTCCGCTCTTCACGTGAGCAACCCACTCCGGGTTATCGAGATACCATTGCACCGTCTTGCGGATGCCGGATTCGAAGCTTTCTTCCGGCACCCAGCCCAGCTCACGCTGAATCTTGCTGGCATCAATCGCGTAGCGCAGATCATGGCCCGGGCGGTCCTGCACATAAGTGATCAGGCTGGCATGCGGGCGATGGGCTGAGTCCGGACGCAGTTGGTCGAGCAGGGCGCAGACAGTGTTGACCACTTCGAGGTTCTGCTTCTCGTTGTGACCACCGATGTTATAGGTTTCGCCGATCTCGCCTTCGGTGACGACTTTGTACAATGCGCGGGCGTGGTCTTCTACGTAGAGCCAGTCACGAACCTGATCACCTTTGCCGTAGATAGGCAGCGGTTTGCCTTCAAGCGCATTGAGAATGATCAGCGGGATCAGCTTCTCTGGGAAATGGCACGGGCCGTAATTGTTGGAGCAGTTGGTCACCAGAGTAGGCAGGCCGTAGGTACGGCTCCAGGCGCGTACCAGGTGGTCAGAGCTGGCCTTGCTGGCCGAGTAGGGTGAGCTTGGCTGGTAAGGGGTGGTCTCGGTGAAGAGATCTTCCGGACCTTCCAGGTCGCCATACACTTCATCGGTGGAAATATGATGAAAGCGGAAGTTGGCCTTGCGTGCTTCGTCCAGTTGGCTCCAGTAGCCACGCGCAGCTTCAAGCAGCGTATAGGTGCCGATGATGTTGGTCTGGATAAACTCCGAAGGGCCTGTGATCGAGCGATCGACATGCGATTCGGCCGCCAGGTGCATCACGGCATCGGGCTGATGTTCTTTGAAAGCCCGATCCACGTCATCACGGTTGCAGATATCGACATGCTCAAACGCATAGCGCTCGCTTTGATCGGCTGACTGCAGCGACTCGAGGTTGCCTGCATAGGTCAGCTTGTCGACGTTAACGACGGAATCGGTTGTGTTGGCAATGATGTGCCTGATGACCGCCGAACCGATGAAGCCAGCACCGCCTGTTACTAAGATCTTCAAAAGAGTATCTACCTTGGGTTGTGACAAGGCTCTGCCCGGTCCGTGGAAACAATCGCTGATCGGCCTTCGTCTTTCAGACATCTGCTGCGTTAAACATGAATGTTTAAATGACGTGGATGAGCGATGGTTAAAAAACGACATTTTACATATAAAAACAGACATCCCCATCAAAAATTTGAGGGTGTCGGCGATAGTGTGGAGCGCTTGAGCATGGCGGTCCATAAAAACGCGAAAGCCCCGGATAATGGGGCCTTCGCGGTGATCGGAGCGCGCTCTTGCCGAGCGCCCTCTGGGTATGCGTGATGCTTACACGTTAAACCGGAAATGCATCACATCACCGTCCTTGACGATGTATTCCTTGCCTTCCAGACGCCACTTGCCGGCTTCCTTGGCACCTGACTCACCCTTGAACTGGATGAAGTCGTCATATGCCACCACTTCGGCGCGGATGAAGCCTTTTTCGAAGTCGGTGTGGATCACGCCTGCGGCTTGTGGTGCGGTGGCACCGACGCGGACGGTCCAGGCGCGGACTTCTTCGACGCCAGCGGTGAAGTAGGTCTGCAGGTGGAGCATTTCGTAGCCAGCGCGGATCACGCGGTTCAGGCCGGGTTCTTCGAGGCCCAGGGCTTCGAGGAACATGTCCTTCTCTTCGCCGTCATCAAGCTCGGCGATTTCGGCTTCGATCTTGTTGCAGACCGGCACCAGCATTGCGCCTTCTTCTTCGGCGATGGCGCGGACCACGTCCAGCAGCGGGTTGTTCTCGAAGCCGTCTTCGGCGACGTTGGCGATGTACATGACCGGCTTGGTGGTCAGCAGGTGGAAGCCACGGATGGTGGCTTTCTCGTCGTTGCTCATGCTCTTCATCAGGCTGCGTGCAGGCTTGCCTTCGCTGAAGTGTGCAATCAACTGTTCCAGCAGGCCTTTCTGGACCACTGCGTCCTTGTCGCCGCCCTTGGCGTTGCGGGTGACCTTTTGCAGTTGCTTCTCGCAGCTGTCGAGGTCGGCGAAGATCAGTTCCAGATCGATGATCTCGATGTCGCGCTTGGGGTCGACGCTGTTGGAAACGTGAATCACGTTCTCGTCTTCAAAGCAGCGCACCACGTGAGCAATGGCATCGGTCTCGCGGATGTTGGCGAGAAACTTGTTGCCCAGGCCTTCGCCCTTCGAAGCGCCTGCCACGAGGCCGGCGATGTCGACGAACTCCATGGTGGTCGGCAGGATGCGTTTCGGGTTGACGATGGCAGCCAGGGCCGCCAGACGCGGGTCGGGCATCGGCACGATACCGCTGTTCGGCTCGATGGTGCAGAAGGGGAAGTTCTCGGCCGCGATACCAGATTTGGTCAGGGCGTTGAACAGGGTGGACTTGCCGACGTTAGGCAGGCCGACGATGCCGCAATTGAATCCCATGGTGTTTCCCCTCGAGTGATGTCAGGCCTTCTGGCTGTGCAGGTTTTTCATCGCCCGGTTCCATTCACCGGCGAAGATATCCGGCAGCACGCCGAGGGCAAAGTCGATACTGGCGTCCAGTTTTTCCTGTTCGGCGCGTGGCGCTCGACCCAGGACAAAGCCGGATACCTTGCTGGCATCGCCCGGGTGGCCAATGCCAAGCCGCAAGCGATGGAATGTGTTCTGGTTGCCGAGCTGCGCAATGATGTCGCGCAGCCCGTTATGACCGCCATGGCCGCCACCCACTTTGAGTTTGGCAACGCCCGGAGGCAGGTCCAGTTCGTCATGCGCCACCAGAATCGACTCGACCGGGATGCGATAAAAGCCCGCGAGTGCCGCGACAGCCTGGCCGCTGCGGTTCATGTAAGTGGTGGGAATCAGCAGACGAACATCCTGACCCTGGTGCGTGAAGCGCCCGGTCAGGCCAAAGAATTTGCGCTCGGGAACGAGGTTAACTCGTTGCGCCGCAGCAATACGCTCAACAAAAAAAGCCCCTGCGTTATGCCGGGTCTGTTCGTATTCGGCGCCTGGATTTCCCAGGCCCACGATCAGTTGTATGGCGGTCACGACAGGGGCTCTTCCTTTGGAGTTGAGGGTTGAACCGCTGACGACAGCGGCAATGTGGGCGAAAACTGCTCATTTACCATGATGTAAACTCAGCGATCTCGCCCGCTTTGCCTGCTATCGCTCGCGATGTCTCCTGAGCAACTCCGACGTTACCAAGTAATGAATTACTCGGCAGCGCCTTCTTCAGCTTCACCTTCTTCTTCGTCTTTGACGATACGCGGTGCGTGGACGTTGGCGATTGCCAGGTCAGTACCGTGTGCCAAAGCGACGAACTCAACGCCTTTAGGGGCTTTCAGTTCGGACAGGTGAACGTTGTCACCTACTTCCAGCGCGCCCAGATCGACTTCGATGAACTCAGGCAGGTCTTTCGGCAGGCAGGTCACTTCCAGTTCAGTGGTAGTGTGCGAGATCTCGCCGCCTTTCTTGACCGGAGCTTCTTCGTTCAGGAAGTGGATCGGCACGATTGCGGTCAGTTTCTGGCCGGCAATAACGCGCACGAAGTCAGCGTGCATCACGTGGCCTTTGGCCGGGTGACGTTGCAGCGCCTTGATGATGACGTTTTGCTTCTTGCCACCAACGTTCAGCTCGATGATGTGGCTGTAGGCCGCATCGTTTTCCAGCAGTTTGGCAACTTCCTTGGCCAGCATGCTGATGGACTCGGGGGCTTTGTCGCCACCGTAGACGACAGCTGGAACCAGGCTAGCGAGACGACGCAGGCGGCGGCTCGCACCTTTCCCCAGGTCGGAACGCTGTTCTGCATTCAGGGTAAATTCGTTCATGTTGTATCTCCAAATTAACCACATCCACCGTTGCGTTTGCGACCAGCGCTCGGATGGTATGGGCAAAAAAGCCCCGCCCTGACCGGATGTCAGGGCGGGGCGCTTTTCGTCTGCGTGATGTCAGTTAACGGAACATCGCGCTGATCGATTCTTCGTTGCTGATGCGGCGAACCGCTTCGGCGACTACCGGGGCAATATCCAGTTGACGGATACGGCCACAGGCTTGAGCAGCGGCGGACAACGGGATGGTGTTGGTCACCACCAGTTCGTCCAGCACGGAATTTTCAATGTTTTCGATCGCCCGACCCGACAGCACAGGGTGTGTGCAGTAGGCGAAGACCTTGGCAGCACCATGCTCTTTCAGGGCCTTGGCCGCGTGGCACAGCGTGCCGGCGGTATCGACCATGTCATCGACCAGAATGCAGGTACGCCCTTCGACATCACCAATGATATGCATCACTTCGGAGTGATTGGCTTTCTCACGGCGTTTGTCGATGATACCGAGATCGACACCCAGGGATTTGGCGACAGCACGTGCACGCACGACACCACCGATGTCCGGGGAAACGATCATCAGGTTTTCGAAGCGCTGATCTTCGATGTCATCCACCAGAACGGGGGAGCCATAGATGTTATCTACCGGAATGTCGAAGAAGCCCTGAATCTGGTCAGCATGCAGATCAACCGTGAGCACACGGTCGATTCCCACTACGGTCAGCATATCAGCGACAACTTTTGCGCTGATGGCAACACGTGCGGAACGCGGACGGCGATCCTGGCGGGCATAACCAAAGTAGGGAATCACAGCAGTGATTCGGGACGCTGAGGAGCGACGGAAGGCATCAGCCATCACGACGAGTTCCATCAGGTTGTCGTTCGTGGGTGCGCAGGTCGGCTGAATGATAAAGACGTCTTTACCGCGGACGTTTTCATTAATCTCAGTGCTGATTTCGCCGTCGGAGAATTTTCCAACAGAAACATCACCCAGTGGGATATGCAGCTGACGTACTACACGCCGAGCGAGATCGGGGTTTGCATTCCCCGTAAAGACCATCATCTTGGACACGCGCAGTACCTAGAGGCTGAGGGTAACCTGGATGAGTATAGAAAATGGCAGGGGCGGCTGGATTCGAACCAACGCATGGCAGGATCAAAACCTGCTGCCTTACCGCTTGGCGACGCCCCTGTATTGAATCAATCGAGTGCCTGGCACTCAATTCCTGCTACAGAATTTGCAGCTTGCGATGCAACATCGAGATGTTGCTTCCTTTCGCTACGAACCCCGTAAGGGTCTCTGTAAGAAGGGCCGAGACTTTATCAGCTTCAGCTTTGTTTGGGAAGGCCCCAAACACACAACTTCCAGTTCCGGTTAATTTTGCTTCGGTAAATTTACCTAACAAATTCAAAGCGTTACGTACTTCTGGGTAACGCCTCTCTACAACCGCCTTACAGTCATTTCGACTGTTTCCCTTGGGAACGGGGCGCACTTTAATGGGCGGCGTGTCGCGTGTCAACAACGGATCTGAAAAAATTTCTGCTGTACTTACAGATACTTGCGGGACGAGCACCAAATACCAGGGTTCTTCCGGGTCAACCGGGGTGAGAATTTCGCCGACGCCCTCAGCAAAAGCGGCATGTCCACGTACGAAAACCGGTACATCGGCGCCCAGTGTCAGCCCCAGTTGCGCCAGACGATCCTCATCCCAGCCGAGCTGCCATAAATGATTCAGGGCCAGCAGGGTGGTCGCTGCATCCGAGCTGCCGCCGCCGATACCGCCACCCATGGGCAGGCGTTTTTCCAGCCAGATGTCCATGCCCAGTGTACAACCGGACTGTTGTTGCAGGGCACGGGCGGCTTTGACGATCAGGTTACTGTCATGCGGGACGCCGGGAACGTCGGTCTGCAGGTGAATCTCGCCATCTTCGCGAACGCTAAAACCCAGTTCGTCGCCGTAATCGAGAAACTGAAACAGCGTCTGCAGTTCGTGATAACCGTCAGGACGACGTCCGAGAATGTGCAGCATGAGGTTGAGTTTTGCCGGGGCAGGCAAAACCAGTTGTGGCGTGCTCATGCTCATTGCCCCAGTTTGCGAGGCTGCCAGTCCTTGATGACCAGCGTTACATCCAGATCCTGCCCGTGCAGCTTGACGCGCTCCGGCAGCCAATAGCCGCTCTGTTCGACGTAGCTGAGGTATTCCACCTGCCAGCCATCCTGTTCAAGGCTGGCCAGTCGGCTGTCGCCATCGAGTGTCACGTTGCTTTTGCTGTCCGGTGCCGGTAAACCGCGTACCCACCATACGAGGTGCGACACGGGCAGTTTCCAGCCCAGTTGATCCTGCAGCAGTGATTCTGGCGAGGTGGCTTCGTAGCGGCCCTGATTGGCGACTTCGAGCACCACGGCGCCTGGCCTGCCGGTGAGTCGCGCTGCACCACGACCGAGCGGGCCGGACAGGCGGATATCGTAGTAATCCTGGCGCTGCAGCCAGAACAGGGTGCCGCTGCCGGAATCTTTCGGCGCGCGGATACCGACCTTGCCGTTGATCTGCCAGCCATCGAGGCTGCTCAGTTGCTGTTTGTGCTCGCGCCATTGCGCGGGGTCACCCTTGCCCTGAACGGCTTCGCGGGAGGTGAGGCCGGCGCAGCCGGTGAGCAGGGCGATGAGGCTGAATACGATTACGTGGCGCAAAAACATAACGTCAAAGGGTCTCTGATCCGGTCAAGCGTCGCAATGTGCTGCGCAGGACGGTGCTGTCGGGTTGTTGTTCAAGGGCCTTGGCCCAGACTTTTTTGGCTTCGCGCTGCTCGCCCTTGGCCCAGAGTACTTCGCCCAGGTGGGCGGCCACTTCGTGGTCGGGGAAGCGTTCGAGTGCCTGACGCAGGTAGCGCTCGGCATCGTCCAGATTGCCCAAGCGGTAGTTCACCCAGCCAAGGCTGTCGAGCACTGCCGGATCGTCGGGGCTGATCTTGTGGGCTTTTTCGATCAGGTCGCGTGCCTCGCTATAACGCGTCGTGCGATCGGAAAGGGTGTAGCCCAGCGCATTCAGCGCCATGGCGTTTTCCGGTTCGCGCTTGATGATGGTGCGCAGGTCTTTTTCCATCTGCGCCAGATCATTGCGTTTTTCAGCCAGCATGGCGCGGGTGTACAGCAGGTTGGCGTCGTCCGGGTATTGCTTGAGCGCCTGATTCAGCACCTGCCAGCCACGGTCCAGTTGATCATTGCTGGTCAGGGTTTCGGCTTCGATCAGGTACAGCTGGATTGCATAATCGGGCTCTTCGGCGCGCGCTTCGGACAGCCGTTTGGCGGCTTCGGCACCGTTACCGTTGCTGACCAGAATATCGGCCTGGCGCAATTGCGCCGCCAGGAAGTCCGGGCCGGGACCGACCTGAGCGTATTCGTTGAGCGCGCTTTGCGGGTCATCGCGCTCTTCGTGGATGCGGCCCAGATTCAAATGCGCCGAATCGACATGCGCGCCACGGGCGATCAGCTCTTCCAGATAGCCCGCTGCTTCGTCCCAGGCCTTGGCTTCAAGACACACCAGGGCCAGCGAAAAGCGCAGCTCGTCGTCATCCGGATACTGCTGCAAGAGCGCGGAAAACTGCACTTTGGCATCTTCCATGCGGTTCTGCTCGACGAGCATGCGCGCATAGGTCAGGCGCAGGCGCTTGTCGTCGGGGTATTTCTTGATGCTTTTTTCCAGCAGGGGCACCGCTTCCTTGCCTCGATTCATGCTTTGCAGCAGGCGGGCGTGCAGCAGGATCGGCGCGATTTCACCTTCTTTCGGCGGGTTGTCTTCAAGCAGTTTCAGCGATTGTTCGGAATCGCCGTTCTGCTGCAGCAACAGCGCCTTGCCGAAAATCAGCTGGCCGTTGTTCGGGTATTTGCCCAGCAGTCGGTCAAAGCTCTTGAGCAGACCATTGCGGGTGTCCGAATCTGTTTCGGCCGCCGACAGGGCCAGAAAATCGAAGTGCGTGTCGCCCTGGCCTTGCAGAACTCTCTCCATGTACACAAGGGAATCGTCGTAACGCCCGGCGCGCGCCAGTTGAATGGCGGCAGCTCGTTGCGCTTCAAGATTGCCCGGCGCGTTCCTCGCCCAGATCAGTGCGGTATCCAGCGCCGATTGATCGGCACCCATGTACTCGGCGATCTGATAAGCGCGCTCCGAGACCCCCGGATCCTGAGTCTTGATCGCCTGGGTCACGTAGTTGTCCAGGGCGATGTCGAAGCGGTTGCGCTGGCCAGCCAGCTCCGCACTCAACAGGCTGACCAGGGTGTCCTGAGTGAACGAACCATAGACCTGTGGCTTGGCTTCAGGCGCTGGCGGGGCGTCCTTTTGAGCGGGCACAGGCTGTGACGAGGCGGGAGTCATGGACTGACAGCCACCCAGAAAGGCGAGAGCAAGGAACAACGCGGAGGATCTATTCATATATAAGAAGGGCGGCTTACCTGCGGTGGGAGCATCATGACACAAGGCTGTTGGCAAAACCCACAGCCGTCGGAAAAACTGATGCAATGCGTGTGTTTGCAGTGTCGCGGAGCCGAAAGCACGGTCTGCGACGAGCGATTGTAGTGGGACAATAATATGTGGTGGTTGTTCTGAGCTTATCGAAGTAGGACAATTACCGGCTTCACGTCACCACCTGCGACCCTGAATGGCCTTCCTTGCACTCGGTATCAACCATAAGACCGCCTCGGTCGACGTTCGCGAGCGTGTGGCATTTACCCCGGAACAGCTGGTCGAGGCATTGCAGCAGCTCTGCCAACTGACGGAAAGCCGCGAGGCTGCGATCCTTTCTACCTGCAACCGCAGCGAGTTGTACATCGAACACGAGCACCTTGGCGCGGACAGTATTCTTGCCTGGCTGGCCAATTATCATCACCTCAGTCTTGAAGAATTGCGTGCCAGTGCTTACGTGCACGAAGATGACGCTGCCGTGCGGCACATGATGCGTGTCGCCTCGGGGCTCGATTCGCTGGTGCTTGGCGAGCCGCAGATTCTCGGTCAGATGAAGTCCGCCTACGCGGTTGCCCGCGAAGCCGGCACGGTCGGGCCGTTGCTTGGTCGACTGTTTCAGGCGACGTTCAGCGCTGCCAAACAGGTACGTACCGACACTGCCATTGGCGAAAACCCGGTCTCTGTGGCCTTTGCTGCAGTCAGCCTGGCGAAACAGATTTTCAGTGACCTGCAACGCAGCCAGGCCTTGTTGATCGGTGCAGGCGAGACCATTACTCTGGTCGCCCGGCATCTGCATGATCTGGGCGTCAAGCGTATCGTGGTCGCCAACCGCACGCTGGAACGCGCCAGCATGCTTGCCGCCGAGTTCGGTGCGCACGCGGTGCTGTTGTCGGACATCCCGGCGGAACTGGTCAACAGCGATATCGTGATCAGCTCCACCGCCAGCCAGTTGCCGATTCTGGGCAAGGGCGCCGTGGAAAGCGCGTTGAAGCTGCGCAAGCACAAACCGATTTTCATGGTCGATATCGCCGTACCGCGGGATATCGAGCCTGAAGTCGGCGAGCTGGACGATGTTTACCTGTACAGCGTTGATGACCTGCATGAAGTGGTGGCAGAAAATCTCAAGAGCCGCCAGGGCGCGGCGCTGGCCGCCGAGCAGCTGGTCAGCGTGGGTGCCGAGGACTTCATGTCGCGCCTGCGCGAACTGGCCGCAGTCGACGTGCTGCGTGCCTATCGTCAGCAAAGCGAACGGCTGCGTGACGAAGAGCTGAGCAAGGCGCAACGTATGCTGGCCAACGGCAGCAATGCCGAGGACGTACTGATCCAGCTGGCACGTGGTCTGACCAACAAATTGCTGCATGCACCCAGCGTGCAGCTCAAGAAGCTGTCTGCCGAAGGTCGCGTCGATGCGCTGGCCATGGCCCAGGAACTTTTTGCCCTCGGTGAGGGCTCGACGGATAAACCCCCGCAATGAAAGCTTCACTGCTCAATAAGCTGGATGTGCTCAGCGACCGTTTCGAGGAACTGACCGCGCTGCTCGGCGACGCGGAAGTCATCAGCGACCAGACACGCTTTCGCGCCTATTCCCGTGAATACGCTGAAGTGGAGCCAGTCGTTGCGCTCTACGCGCAGTTGCTCAGGGTGCAGGGCGACCTGGAGGGCGCACAGGCGCTGCTCAAGGACAGCGATCCGGACATGCGCGAAATGGCCGTCGAGGAAGTTCGCGAAACCAAACAGCAACTGGTCGAGCTGGAAGCGCAATTGCAGCGCATGCTGTTGCCGAAGGACCCGAACGACGGTCGTAACGTGTTTCTGGAAATCCGCGCAGGCACCGGTGGCGATGAAGCGGCGATCTTCTCCGGCGACCTGTTCCGCATGTATTCGCGTTACGCCGAGCGGCGTGGCTGGCGCGTCGAGATTCTTTCCGAAAACGAAGGCGAGCATGGCGGCTACAAGGAAGTCATTGCACGTGTCGAGGGGGAAAGCGTCTACGGCAAGCTGAAATTCGAGTCCGGTGCGCACCGTGTGCAGCGTGTTCCGGAGACCGAATCCCAGGGCCGCATCCATACCTCAGCCTGTACGGTTGCGGTGTTGCCGGAGCCTGACGAGCAGCAGGCGATCGAGATCAACCCTGCCGACCTGCGTGTCGATACCTACCGCTCTTCGGGCGCTGGTGGACAGCACGTCAATAAAACCGACTCGGCGATCCGCATCACCCACTTGCCGTCGGGTATTGTCGTCGAGTGCCAGGAAGAGCGTTCGCAGCACAAGAACAGAGCCCGGGCAATGTCCTGGCTATCTGCCAAACTGAATGATCAGCAGACCAGCGCGGCGGCCAATGCCATTGCCAGCGAGCGCAAGCTGCTGGTCGGCTCGGGCGATCGGTCCGAGCGCATACGTACGTATAACTTCCCTCAGGGGCGAGTGACGGATCACCGCGTGAACCTGACTCTGTATTCGCTGGATGAAGTTCTGGCGGGCGGGGTCGATGCAGTGATAGAGCCGCTACTCGCTGAATATCAGGCTGATCAACTTGCGGCACTGGGTGAGTAAATGACCATCATCGCAAGTGTACTCAGAAGCGCCGAGCTTCCCGATTCACCGACTGCACGGCTTGATGCCGAGCTGCTGCTGGCGGCGGCGCTGGGCAAACCACGCAGTTTTCTGCACACCTGGCCCGAACGCATCGTCAGCACCGAAGCCGCCGTGGCATTCGCCGGCTACATGGAGCGCCGCAGCAAGGGCGAGCCGGTCGCTTACATCCTCGGCCAGCAGGGCTTCTGGAAGCTGGATCTGGAAGTCGCCCCACACACGTTGATCCCGCGCCCCGAAACCGAAATGCTGGTCGAGGCGGCACTGGAACTGGTGCCTGCCTTCGCACCCGCTCAGGTGCTGGACCTCGGCACCGGCACCGGCGCAATTGCGCTGGCGCTGGCCAACGACCGCCAGCAATGGAAGGTCACCGCGGTTGACCGTGTGCCAGAGGCCGTCGCCTTGGCTGAGCGTAACCGGCAGCGCTTGCAACTGAACAACGCCGAAGTCTTTGAAAGCCACTGGTTCGGTGGCCTGCAAGGTCGACAGTTCGACCTGATCATCAGCAACCCGCCGTACATCTCTGACGCAGATCCGCATCTGTCGGCTGGCGACGTGCGTTTTGAGCCGAGCAGTGCGCTGGTGGCCGGTTCCGACGGGCTGGATGACTTGCGCACGATCATCGAACAGGCGCCTGCACATCTAAATGCGGATGGCTGGCTGCTGCTGGAGCACGGCTACGATCAGGGACCTGCGGTGCGTGAGCTGCTGATTCGCCAAGGCTTCGAGCGTATTCAGACGCGCCGTGATCTGGGCGAGCATGAGCGCATCACGTTCGGATGCAAGCTGTGCTGAGTGATCAGGAGCTGCTGCGCTACAGTCGCCAGATTCTGCTGCAACATGTTGATATCAATGGCCAGCTAAGACTCAAGCAAAGTCGTGCGCTGGTCGTGGGCGTCGGCGGGCTTGGCTCGCCGGTGGCCCTGTATCTGGCCGCCGCTGGGGTTGGTGAGCTGCATCTGGCGGATTTCGATCACGTCGACCTGACCAACCTGCAACGCCAGATCATCCACGACACTCAGAGCATCGGGCAGGCCAAGGTAGATTCGGCCATCACCCGGCTCAATGCGATCAATCCCGAGATCACCCTTGTCGCTCATCGTACAGCGCTGGATACCGACTCACTGGATGCGGCGGTACAGGCTGTCGATCTGGTGCTCGATTGCTCGGATAATTTTGCCACTCGCGAAGCGGTCAATGCCGCCTGTGTCGCTGCCGGCAAGCCGTTGGTCAGTGGTGCGGCCATTCGGCTTGAAGGGCAGTTGTCGGTGTTCGACCCGCGTCGTGCGGACAGCCCTTGTTACCATTGTCTGTACGGGCATGGCAGCGAAGCCGAACTGACCTGCAGCGAGGCCGGTGTCATCGGGCCGCTGGTCGGCCTGGTTGGCAGCCTGCAAGCGCTGGAGGCGTTGAAACTGCTGGCCGGCTTTGGCGAACCCATGGTCGGTCGACTGTTATTGATCGACGCCTTGAGCACGCGTTTCCGTGAACTGAAGGTCAAGCGTGACCCGGCGTGCAGCGTCTGTGGTCCGGCCAGTGTGCAGGGCGAGCATGCGTGACGTGCATATGAGCCATGGCGGCGATGCACCGGTCGGAATCTTCGATTCCGGGGTCGGTGGTCTGTCGGTGCTCAATGAAATCCGCCAGCTGTTGCCCAGCGAGTCGCTGCTGTATCTGGCGGACTGCGGGCACATTCCCTACGGTGAAAAGACTCCCGAATTCATCATCGAGCGATGCCTGACGATTGCCGGGTTTTTCCGCGAGCAGGGGGCCAAGGCGCTGGTCGTCGCCTGCAACACGGCTACTGCCGCAGGTGTGTCGCATATACGTCAGCGCTACCCGGACTGGCCGATTGTCGGTATGGAACCAGCGGTCAAACCGGCTGCCGAGGCGACCCGCAGCGGCGTTGTCGGCGTGCTGGCGACTACCGGAACGCTACAAAGCGCCCGCTTTGCGGCCTTGCTGGACCGTTTTGCCAACGATGTGCGGGTCGTGACCCAGCCGTGCCCCGGGCTGGTCGAACTGATCGAAACCGGCGACCTGGTCAGTCCGCAAATCCGTCAATTGCTGCAGCATTATGTCGAGCCGTTGCTGGCAGCGCGCTGTGACACGATCATTCTGGGCTGTACTCATTACCCGTTTCTCAAGCCATTGCTGCGCGAAATGCTCCCCGAATCGGTCACCCTGATCGATACCGGAGCCGCAGTGGCGCGGCAGCTGCAGCGTCTTTTGGCGCGGTCCGGCCTGCTTGCCAGTGGTGTCGCCCGAGACACTGTGTATTGGTCTAGTGACATACCGGACAATTTCAGAAAAATCCTACCTTTTTTGTCGCAAAACGTCGGCAATGTGAGAAGCTTCCGTTTGTAAAAAAAACGTGAAAAAAAGCGCTTTTGGGGTGAACTTACGTCGCCTCCGCGGCTTCTATAAAAGCGGCTGATGAATTCCAACACTTTTCGTACAATTTAATATATTTAGGACGTTTCTCATGAAGAGACTCTTTTGCCTGGCCGTGATTGCGGCCGCTTTGGCAGGGCAAGCTTCAATCGCGCAGGCTGATGGTGTTGAGTTTTCGGTCGGTCAGACCGGCGAGTCGACCATGACTTATCGTCTGGGCGTGCAGTTTGATTGGGATAAAACCTGGCTGCAAAGCGACATCGGCCGTCTGACCGGCTATTGGGATGGCGCTTACACCTACTGGGATGGCAAGGACTACAAGGATAACCACAGCCTGTCGTTCTCCCCGGTTCTGGTCTACGAGTTCGGCAACGGCAACGTCAAGCCATACGTAGAAGCCGGTATCGGCGTCTCGGTGTTCTCCAACACTCAGGTTGAAGATCGCAAGTTCGGTTCTGCCTTCAACTTCGAAGACCGTATCGGTTTCGGTCTGCGCTTCGCGGGCGGGCATGAAGTCGGTATCCGGGCGACCCACTACTCCAACGCCGGCATCAAAGAGCCGAACGATGGTATAGAAAGCTACGCACTGCACTACAAGATGCCGTTCTGATAAAACAGCTGCCTCTCATGCCAGCGCCCCGCGTTGGCATGCATTTCGTGACGCTCCGCTCCGGACCATCCCCCCCCCCCGCAGAAGAGCCCGGGTGACGGCGCTTTCAGGCTTCTGCCCGCAGGGCGTAGGAGCGAACTTGTTCGCGAAAGGGCCGGTATATTCACCGAAAATACTTCGTCTGAACTGACGCCTTCGCGAACAAGCGAAGCGTCGCCCGGTCCGCTCCTACGGCCTTCGGCCAGAATCAAGAACAGATTTGTGTATAACGCTTAGCACAGCGCGTGGGGACGATAGTGATGAATCAAAGATAAGCCGTCGCAATCCCTTTGCGTTCGTTCAGGCAGTCTTCCGCACCCGCTTCGAATTCACGACAGATCAACGGGCGTTTCTCGTAGATCGTGCACATCATCGTGTTGCGATCCAGCGCAGCGCACCAGCCGTCATCCAGGCGCAACATGACCTCGCCACCCCACTCATCGGTATCGATGTAACGCTCAGGCACGCCCGTGTCGGTGATCAGCATCACTTCCAGTTGGCAGCAGCAGGCTGCGCAGGTCGAACAAGTGACTGCCGGTTCGCCGTGGACCTCGGCGAGCGGAATGAGTGTAGCGTTCAGAGCGTTTCTCCCGAGTGTCTGGCGGCGCGGGCTGCCAGCCATTGCAGCAGGGGAAATATACCCGCCCAGACCAGCCCCAGCACCAGCATGCCTGGCCACACTCCGAGGGGAAGGTGGACCTGGGCCAGTTGCGAGCCGGCATAGTACGACATCGGGCCGCCAATAGCGCCCAGCACGACTGCACGCCATAGCGGCTTCGCCGTCCAGGCCAGGCAATGATTGAGCGTGGTGCCCAGCACCGCCCACAACAGCGCCAGCCACAACGGCAAGAGGTAGCCGCCCGTGCCGAAATCAAAAACGCCGAGTGTCATCAAGGTACTGTCCAGCACGATACCGATCAAGGTCACCGTCAGAATCAGCCGGCCTTCCGCTGCCCATGAGCTGATCCACAGAAAATGCACCGCCAGCACGCCCACGGCGATCAGCAGCCAGAAGCTGTTGCCGCCCAGTACGCAGGCGAACCAGCCGATCTGAAACAACAGCGCGTTGGCAATGGATTTACGCATTGAAGCGCCCAAGCAGCGGTTCGCGCAGCGCTTCGGGCTTGGCGAGCAGCAGTTGCGCGGTGCCGATGGTCCGCTCCAGGAAGCCGCCTTCGCAGTAGCACAGGTAAAACTCCCACAGGCGCAGGAAATGCTCGTCGTAACCCAGCTCGGCGAGTTTGCCGTGGGCGTTTTTGAAGTTGTCGTGCCACAGGCGCAGGGTGCGCGCGTAGTGCAAGCCGAAATCTTCCATGTGCAGCAGGTTCATGTCGGTATCGCTGCCGACGATGTCGAGCATCTTCGCCACCGAGGGCAGGGCGCCACCGGGGAAAATGTAACGCTGGATGAAGTCCACGGTGCGCTTGGCCTGTGCGTAACGCTGTTCGCGGATGGTGATCGCCTGCAGCAGCATCATGCCATTGCTTTTCAGCAGGTTCGCGCATTGCTTGAAGTAGGTGGGCAGAAAGCGATGGCCGACCGCTTCGATCATCTCGATGGACACCAGCTTGTCGTACTCGCCGGTCAGATCCCGGTAGTCGGTCAGCAGCAGTGTCACGCGATCCTTCAGGCCCAGTTCGATCAGCCGTCGCTCGGTGTAGGCGAACTGTTCCTTGGACAGGGTCGTAGTGGTCACCCGGCAGCCGTAGTGCTGCGCTGCGTAAATAGCCATGCTGCCCCAGCCGGTGCCGATTTCCAGCAGGTGATCGGTGGGTTTCAGGGCGAGTTTCTGACAGATGCGCTCGAGCTTGTTCAACTGCGCCTGTTCCAGCGTGTCGTCTTCGCTGAGGAACTGTGCGGCTGAGTACATCATGGTCGGGTCGAGAAACTGCTCGAACAGCGTGTTGCCCAGGTCGTAGTGGGCCGCGATGTTTTTCTGCGAGCCTTCGCGTGTATTGCGGTTGAGCCAGTGCAACGCGTGAATCAGCGGGCGGGTCAGGCGCGCCATTCCGCCCTCCATCGCATCCAGCACATCCAGATTGCTGACAAACACCCTGATCACCGCCGTCAGGTCTGGTGTCGTCCAGTAGCCATGAATGAAGGCCTCGCCCGCACCGATGGAACCGTTACTGGCGACCATGCCCCAGGCTGCCGAATCGAGAAGGTGGATTTCAGCCTGAATCAGCGCGCCGTTCTTGCCGAACACATGGCGCTCACCCCGTTCGACAATCACCAACTGGCCGTTGCGCAGTCCGGCGAGTTGCCGCAGCACGCCTCGGCGCAGGAGGTTGGCAGTCAAACCATTGGTGCCCAGATTGGCAGAAAAACTACTGCTACTGCTTTTCATGGAGTGAGTCCTTGGATTGCGCGGCGGCAGCACGGTACTCGCCGTCAGCGGCCTGATGGGAAAAGATGGGTATGCGTTTGACCAACAGGCGCATGGCCTGCCAATAAATGGCCAGACAGGTTTTCGCGGTCATCCATGGATAAGCGATCAGATAGCGATGCAGCGTCTTGCGGTTGAGGTTCTGGCGAGTCAGATTGAGCGTGGCATCAAACATCTTCAGCTCGCCTTGCCAGTCAGCCATGTGTACACCGATCCGTTCGGCGGGCTGGCTGAAGCTCATGCGGTACTCGAGATCACGTGGCAGAAACGGTGAAACATGAAAGGCCTTGGCCACGGCGAAATGCTGATGGCCTTCGCCGGTGGCGGGCAGCACATAGCTGTAGCGCTCGCCCCACGGGGTATTGGTCGCTTCACACAGAATGCCGGCCAGTGTGCCGTCAGCCTCGTGGCAGTAGAAAAAACTCACCGGGTTGAACGAAAGGCCCCAGCTGCGTGCCTGGGTCAGCAGGCAGACGCGACCCGAGGGAATGCGCCCCAACGCTGTGCCGACCCGCTCGCGGACCGCCTCGATGAGCGTCAGTCCTTGCCCGGTCAGCTCTGGCAAATAGTCTCGCTCACGAAACGAGAACGGCGCAAAACGCCCCCGGCCTGCCAGTGGGGAGAGCCCCAGCACGCTGTCCTGTTCATCCAGATCCAGATAGAGCAGGCCTATCCGATAGGTGAACTCATGGGCGCGCGGTGCAAACCGCCGGTGGCTGATCCAGCCACTGTAAAGGGCGCTGTTCACAGCGTTTCACCAAAGGCCTGGGCGACACGCAGGCCGCTGACCACGCCGTCTTCGTGAAAGCCATTGGCCCAGTAGGCGCCGCAGTACCAGGTGTGATCGACACCGTTGATTTCCTCCCAGCGCGCCTGTGCAGCGATCGCATCGAGGCTGTATTGCGGATGGGCATAGCGGTAGCGGCCAAGGATTTTGGCCGGGTCGATGGCCGCAGTCTGGTTGAGGCTGACGCAGAACGTCGTGTCGCTCTCGATCCCTTGCAGAATGTTCATGTCATAGGTGACGGCGGCCGACTGCTGTTCGCCGCCGCCCAGGCGATAGTTCCAGCTCGCCCAGGCCAGTTTGCGCTTGGGCAGCAGTCGCGTGTCGGTGTGCAGCACCACATCGTTTTCGGCATAGCGCAGGGCGCCGAGAATCGACTGCTCGGCACTCGATGGCTGTGCCAGCAGGGCCAGGGCCTGATCGCTGTGACAGGCAAACACCACCTTGTCGAAACGTTCGCTGCCCATGGCGCTGTGCAGCGTCACACCTTCGCTGTCACGCTCGACACGTGTGACCGGGCAGGACAGACGAATGCGCTCGCGGAACGAGGCTGTCAGCGGTTCCACATAACTTCTGGAACCGCCTTCGATCACGCACCATTGCGGCCGATGAGTGACTGAGAGCAGGCCGTGATTCTTGAAAAAGCGCACGAAGAACTGCAGCGGGAAGCCGAGCATGTCGGCCAGCGACATCGACCAGATCGCCGCGCCCATGGGCACGATGTAATGATCGATGAAGCGCTGGCCATAACCGCCGTTCTTCAGGTACTCGCCCAGCGTGGTGTCTGCCGCGATGCGCTGGTTTTCCAGATCATCGACCGATTGACGATTGAAGCGCAGGATATCGCGCAGCATGCCCCAGAACCGCGGCGACAGCAGGTTGCTGCGCTGGGCGAACAGGCTGTTGAGGTTGTTGCCGTTATATTCCACGCCAGTACGCGGATCATGTACCGAAAAACTCATTTCCGCAGGCTGGAAGCCGACACCCAGCTGGCCTAGCAGGCGAATGAAATTGGGGTAGGTCCAGTCGTTGAAGACAATGAAACCGGTGTCGATCGCGTAGGCGCGGCCTTCGACCTGCACATCCACCGTGTGAGTATGCCCGCCGATCCAGTCCGAAGACTCGAACACGGTCACCTCATGCGCGCGGTTGAGCAGGTAGGCACTGGTCAGGCCAGAAATCCCGCTGCCAATGACTGCGATCTTCATTGCGCGTCCTTATTCGACGATTCGCTGCGCGCCATGCGTTTGCCGAGGGCCAGTCGGGCGCGTGCCGGGAGCAGGGCCAGTAAGCTCATGCTGAAGATGAACAGCGCCGGAAAGGCGATATCCAGCGGACGTTTGTTGCGCCCCAGTTTGCTGGCGATATGTTTGGCTGCCTTCTCGACAGGCCAGCGCATGGGCATGGGGAAATCATTTTTCTGCGTCAGCGGCGTGTCGACGAACCCGGGGCTGACCACTGTCACGTCGATGTTTTCGCTGGCCAGGTCCAGGCGCAGCGCTTCGAGCAGATAACGCAGGCCGGCTTTCGACGCGCCGTAGGCTTCGGCGCGGGGCAGGGCCAGGTAGGTCACCGCACTGGCCACGCCGACCAGGTGCGGCTGATGACCTTTGCGCAGCAGCGGCAACGCGTGCTCGATGCAGTAACTGCTGGCCAGCAGGTTGGTGCGTACCACGCGTTCGACCATGGCCGCTTCAAACTGTCGGGCGTCGATGTATTCGCAGGTGCCCGCGTTGAAGATGGCCGTGTCCAGGGCTCCCCATTGCCGGGCGATGTCGTCGGCAATCGCCTTGACTTGCTCGGGGTCGGTGATGTCACCGGTCACCAGCAGCACCTGCGTGGGATAAACGTTCGCAAGGTTCTGCAATGGCTCAAGCGTGCGGGCGGTCAGCGCCAGCCGGTGACCGGCGTTGAGCAGTTCTTTGGCCAGCGCCAGGCCAATGCCGCTGCTTGCTCCGGTCAACCAGATGCGTCGTGCAACAGGAGTGCTCATCCCAACCTCTTCTTCAACCAATGGATGACTCGACCCATGATGGGCAGATGTTCGTAGAGCAATGCACCGGCATCGAAATAGTCCCGGTGTCGATAAACCTTGTCGCGCCACTTCAGGTGCGAACAGCCTTCTACCCGAATCGTCCGGCCGGCGGCCAGACGCGGGTGCGAATAACTCATGGTCCAGACCAGATAGCCCTCGCCGGGGCGCACCTCGTCGAAGGCGTGGAAGTCGAAATGCAGGTCCTGGACGTTGGCGTACAGCTCGCCGAAATAGCGGCGCATGGCGGCAAGGCCATGGATATCGTGCATCGGGTCGCTGAACGACACATCTTCGCTGTACAGCTCGGCAACCTGGTCAAGGTTGTCCTTGTTCAGCGCGGCAAAACCCTCGGCGAAGCGATGCAGGAAATCAGCCATGTTCGACTCCTGCGGCCGGCTGTCGAGCCGGGAGCGCCTTGAACGCTGCCAGGGCGCGGGCGCGGCTCTTGCTCAGGTCGACGATGGGTTTCGGGTAGTCGGCAGCGCCAAACAGGTCACCGATTAACGACGGGTCGTGAATCTGCTTTTTATTCATATCCGCCAGTTCCGGCAGCCAGCGCTTGATGAACACGCCCTCGGGGTCGAAGCGTTCCGACTGCGACAGTGGATTGAAAATACGGAAGTAGGGCGCCGAGTCGGTACCAGTGGACGAGCTCCACTGCCAGCCGCCGTTGTTGGACGCCAGATCACCGTCGATCAGGTGGCGCATGAAAAAGCGCTCGCCCTCACGCCAGTCGATCAGAAGATTTTTGGTGAGAAACATCGCAACGACCATCCTTAGCCGATTGTGCATCCATCCGGTTTCCAGCAACTGGCGCATCGCTGCGTCAATGATTGGCAGCCCGGTCCGCGCTTCTTGCCAGGCGCGCAGTTCTTCTGGGGCATCGCGCCACTTCAACGCCTCGGTTTCCGGGCGAAAGGCGCGATGACGCGAGACGCGTGGGTAGCCGACCAGCGTGTGTTTATAGAACTCTCGCCATAATAGCTCGTTGATCCAGGTCACGGTGCCCACGTCGCCAGTCTCGAACTCACCCTGATTGCTGGCCAGGGCTGCGTGCAAGCACTGGCGCGGCGAAATCACCCCGGCCGCCAGATAGGCCGACAACTGGCTGGTGCCAGGCTTGGCCGGAAAGTCGCGTTCGGTCTTGTAGTAGCTGATCTGCTCGTCGGCGAAGGCGTCCATGCGCCGTCTGGCTTCCGCCTCACCGGCCGGCCACAGGTCACGCAAGGCTTTCGAGGGCGTGGCAAAGCCCTTGACCTGCTCGGGAACCACATCGCTTTTCATCGACTGTGCCGCCTGCGCTTGCGGGGTGCGCACCGGGTGCGGCATGGCCTCGTGCAGTCGGGTGTAGCAGACCTTCTTGAACTGGGTGAATACCTGAAAATAGTTGCCGGTCTTGGTCAGGATGCTGCCGGGCTTGAATAACAGCTGATCGAGGTAGCTGTTGAAGTGCACACCGGCTTTTCCCATTGCCTTCTGCACCGCCTGGTCGCGGCGGGTTTCGTTGATGCCGTATTCCTGATTGAGGTGCAGGCCCTCGACCTTGAACTGTGTGCACAGTGTTGCCAGCACTTCAGGCGCCTGATCCCAGGTATCCGCCTCGCGGATCAGCAAGGGAACATTCAACTCGCCCAGCGCCTTCTCGAGCTCGACCAGATTGCGCAGCCAGAAGTCTACCTTGCAGTCGGCATCGTCATGGCTGCGCCACTGCGCAGGACTGAGCAGGTAGACCGCCAGCGTCGGACCGCGCTCCATGGCGGCGGTCAGGGCAGTGTTGTCTTGAGCGCGCAGGTCGCTGCGCAGCCAGATCAGTTGCATGAGAAGTCCTTAGATAAGTCCGAGCTTGCCCAGCTCGATCTGAGCGCTGAGTACGTCGTGGGCAAGGGTCAGTCCAGATATCTCCTTGGCCTGTACGAGCAACTCGGCATTATGGATCTGCACCGTTGGTCCGCCCAGCACGACAGGGCAGGTGATATTGGCCAGCAATCGGGGCAGATGGAGCACGTTCAGCGACTTGCTGGAATACAGCACTATGCCGCGTGGCTTCAGGTATTCGGCTGCCAGCGCCAGCTCGCCGACCGGCAACGGCCAGTCGAACACCTCGACCGGGCAATCGGCGCTGCTCACCAGCCAGGCCGCCAGCCACAGGTGCGGTTCCAGCGGCAGATCGGACTGATTGACCAGCAGCAACGGGCTGCCATTGAGCTGACGATTGTTGTGGTAGATGCGTGCGCCAAACTTGCTGCGCAGCCAGGAGTAGAAAAACGTGCGCTCCAGTTGCGCGCCGAACTTGCCTTGCCAGCGCTGTTCCAGCTCGGCCAGCAGCGGCAGCAGCAACTGCTCACACAGCGTGCGCGGCGGGTACAGCGACATCGCCTGATTGAACACGTCATCGACCCGGCGTTCGGCCAGCTCGCCGATCGCGACCAGCAAGGTCTGACGCAATGCGTCCCAGTCGTTGGTCGGCGGCAGGGCGTCCTGGCGATTGTCATCGATCAGCCCCTTGACCTGACTGACCGACACACCGCGGTTGAGCCAAGTCAGAATCTTCATGACGCGCTGCACATGCTCGTCCGAATACAGCCGATGACCTTTGGCGGTGCGGTGCGGGACGATCAGCCCGTAACGACGCTCCCAGGCTCGCAGGGTGACGGCGTTGACGCCTGTCTGCCGTGCAACCTCGCGGATCGGCAACCAGTCGCCCGGCACCTCTGTGTCTGTTTCATTCATGAGTCAAATCGCATTGCGCAGGCTGAGGTTTTCCGGGTGGGGCTGCATGTACACCTGCAGCGCCACATACGGGTCCGGATGTTGGCGAAAATGATGCTTGAGCAGCGTCAGCGGCACGATCAGGGGCACGATGCCCTGGTGATACTGGGCGATGACCTGCTGGATTTCCTGCTTGTCTTCACTGGTAATGGTTTGTTTCAAATAACCACACAGGTGCTGCAGGACGTTGGTGTGAGTGCTGCGCGTGGCGCACTTTTTCAAGGCTGCCATCAATTGGCTGAAGTACAGCGGCGCGATTTCGTTCGGGTCGGTGCGGCCCATGCTGCCGAGCATCTTGCCCAACGCCTTGTATTGCACCGGGTCGTTGGCCATCAGCTGGTATTTGTAGCGCGAGTGGAATTCGGTCAGGGCGCGCCGGGTGACGCCTTCTTTCAGCAACTGTTGCCAGGCCGCGTAGGCAAACACGCGGGTGACGAAGTTTTCGCGCAGCACGGCATCGTTGAGCCGGCCGTCTTCCTCGACGGGCAGATCGGGGTGACGTTCGCAAAAGGCCTGCGCATAGATCCCGCGACCGCCGCCATCGACCGGGGCGCCGTTTTCGCGGTAGACCTTGACCCGCTCCAGGCCGCATGACGGGGATTTCTGCATGAAAATGTAGCCGCAGATATCGCCGAGCTCAGCGGCCATCTGTATGCCGTAATCCGCCAGGGCCTGGGTAACGTCCAGGTCACGATTGACCGTGCCAAGCGCCTTGGGATTTTCTGCGTCGCCCACCAGCCTGATCGGCTCGCGCGGGATGCCCATGCCGATAGCGACTTCAGGACACGCCTGGACGAAATCGAAGTACTTGCTCAACGCCTGCGTACACAGATGAGATTCCTTATGTCCGCCATTGAAGCGAACCTCGGCACCCATCAGGCAGGCACTGATGCCGAGTTTGGGTTTTTCGATTGCGGGCATGGGTATCAGTCACCTCTACAGAAGCCTTGTACAGATAGTTCATGCTGTACAACTTGTCTTCATCATAGGGGTGTAACTGTACAAGTCAAATTCTTTGTAGAGGGCGGTAAGGGCTGATTCCAGCTACTTCCAGCCCATCCGCCATGTATCTGACTGTTGCAGCACTTGCCACGGCAGTCGCTCGCTGCGCTGGGTCAGCACGGCCTGCAGCTCTATTTCCAGGACGGTGCCTTCTTCGTCCTTGAACAGCTCGGTGACCAGAAAGTGTTTTTCCCGGTTGAGCGGGGTGGCTGCTGTCCATTTCGACAGCAGCAGCTTGCGCGGGTTGATCTGATTCATTGCACGTGTTCCAGCAATCGACGCGCGGCTTCCTGACCACTCAGCCATGCGCCTTCCACGCGTCCGGACAGGCACCAGTCGCCGCACACGTAAATGCCCAGATCGGCATCCGACAGGGCGCCCCATTCGTGAGAGCCGGCAGGCCGTGCATACAGCCAGCGGTGGGCGAGGCTGAACACTGGCGCGGGCATGGTGCAATCGATCAATTCCGCGAAGGCGCCGTGCAACTGTTCGGTCACCTGTTCTCTGGAGGCGTCGATATTCTGCTGGCTCCACTGGCTGGTGGCGTGCAGTACCCAGGTATCGAGCGTGGCGTCGCGCCCGGGTTTGCTGCGGTTGCGGGCCAGCCAGTCCAGCGGGCTGTCCTGCACGAAGCAACCCTGCATGGGCGTCTGCAACGGGGTTTCGAAGGCCAGCGCCACAGCCCAGGTCGGGTCCATCTTCACGCCTGCCACGACGCTTGCCAGTTTCGGCGCGGCAGCCAGCAGGGCAGTGGCCTGAGGGGCCGGGGTGGCGATGATCACATGGCTGAAAGGGCCGTGGCTTTCGCCTTCGGCATCCAGCAGGTTCCAGTGTTGTTCGCCGCGAAACACTTCAGTGATCCGGCACGAGAACGACACTGGCAGATCGCCGCGCATCGCCCGGGTGATAGCGCTCATGCCAGGCGTACCCACCCAGCGCACTTGCTCATCCGGTGAAGGGCTGAGTCTGCCGCCATGAAAGTTGTAGAGCGAGGGTGTCCACTCGGCGACGTGGCCCTGGGTTTGCCACTGCTTGACTGCAGTGGCAAAGCGCCGGTCACGGGCGGTGAAATACTGTGCGCCCATGTCCAGCGAACCTGCGTCGCTGCGCTTGCTGGACATACGACCGCCGCTGCCGCGGCTCTTGTCGAAAAGGTGCACCTGATGCCCGGCGGCTGTAAGCGCCTGGGCTGCTGAGAGTCCGGCGATACCGGTACCGATGATTGCGATAGGGACAGTCATAGGGGCCTCGTTACCTTGTCTGTACAGACTACGCCGTAGTTAAAACCTGTACAATCTTCTTGTTTGGTATAACTTGCAGTGGTTTTGCAATTTAGCGATTGAGTCACACTGCCACTGGCAAGGTCGAACGGTTCAGCGACTCGGGCGAAGGCCTCGAGGCTGCGCTTCATTCTGCTGTGGCCTATGGTTCAGCTGACAGTTTCGTTTTCCGGACCAACGTCACGGACAGCGTCACTGGTAAAAATAAGACTACTCAATTGTCACCTACGCCACGCGAGGTTATCTGCCATGCACATATTGCTGACCGGTGGTACTGGTTTGATAGGACGAGCGCTCTGCCGTTTCTGGTCTGCTCAAGGCCATGAATTGACGGTATGGAGCCGAACACCCGCCGATGTCGTCGAGCTGTGCGGCCCCTCAGTGCGTGGCATTGCCAGCCTTGATGAGCTGGGCACGCAGCCGGTGGATGCAATCATCAATCTGGCAGGCGCGCCCATTGCGGATCGTCCCTGGACCCGCAAGCGCCGTCTGTTGCTGTGGGAGAGTCGCGTCGGCCTGACCGAGCAACTGCTGAAATGGCTGGGCACTCGCACGCAAAAACCTGCGCTGATGATTTCCGGTTCCGCAGTCGGTTGGTACGGCGACAGTGGCGAGCGCGAAATCGACGAAACCTCGCTGCCTGCCAAGGAAGACTTTGCCAGCCAGCTGTGCAATGCCTGGGAAGAAACCGCGCAACGTGCCGAGGCGCTGGGTGTGCGGGTGGTGCTGATACGCACGGGGCTGGTGCTGTCCGATCGCGCCGGTTTTCTGCAGCGTCTGTTGCCCCCTTTCAAATTCGGCATGGGCGGGCCGATCGGTAACGGCAGGCAGTGGATGCCGTGGGTTCACCTCCAGGATCAAATCGCCGCAATTGATTTTTTGTTAAATCTGAATGAAGCAAAGGGTCCTTATAATGTTTGCGCGCCTTCACCGGTGCGCAATCGTCAGTTTGCCAAGACCCTGGCCGGCATTCTGCACCGACCGGCGTTCATGCCGATGCCTGCGCTGGCCCTGAAGGTATTGCTGGGTGAGCTTTCGGTATTGCTGCTCGGTGGTCAGCGTGCGCGGCCGGAGCGTTTGCAGGAAGCTGGTTTTACATTCAAGTACACCGAACTCGACACCGCCCTGCAGGATTTGCTGGGTCGCCACTGAACGCTGTTGAAATGAATAGGATGTTGCATGACCGATCACGCTTTGTTGCTGGTCAATCTGGGTTCGCCTGCCTCTACTCAAGTGGCAGACGTGCGCAGCTATCTGAACCAGTTCCTGATGGATCCTTATGTGATCGACCTGCCGTGGCCAGTGCGCAGGCTGTTGGTCTCGCTGATTCTGATCAAACGGCCAGAGCAGTCCGCACACGCCTATGCGTCCATCTGGTGGGATGAAGGTTCGCCTCTGGTGGTGCTGAGCAAGCGTCTGCAGCAGGCGATGAAAAAGGAGTGGTCGCACGGGCCGGTCGAGCTGGCCATGCGTTATGGCGAGCCGTCCATCGAAACCGTGCTGACGCGCCTGGCAGAGCAGGGCTTCAAGAAGGTCACCCTGGCGCCGCTGTATCCGCAGTTCGCCGACAGCACGGTGACCACGGTCATTGAAGAAGCCAAACGTGTGGTGCGCGCCAAATCGTTGAAAATGCAGTTCTCGGTGCTGCAGCCGTTCTACGATCAGCCCGAGTACCTGAGTGCGCTGGTGGAAAGCGTGCGGCCGCATCTGGAGCAGCCTTACGACCATTTGCTGCTGAGCTTTCACGGTCTTCCCGAGCGGCATCTGCACAAGCTCGACCCGACCGGCAAGCATTGCCTGAAGGACGACTGCTGCATGACCGCCCCCGCCGAAGTGCTCGCCACCTGCTATCGCGCGCAGTGCATACAGTCGGCGGCGGCATTCGCCAAACGTATGGGCATTGCTGACGGCAAATGGTCGGTGTCGTTCCAGTCACGTCTGGGGCGTGCCAAGTGGATCGAACCCTACACCGAAGCGCATCTGGACGAACTGGCGGCGAAAGGTGTGAAGAAGCTGCTGGTCATGTGCCCGGCGTTCGTGGCTGATTGCATTGAAACGCTGGAAGAGATCGGTGATCGCGGTGCCGAGCAGTTCAAGGAAGCGGGGGGAGAGGAACTGATCCTGATCCCTTGCCTGAACGACGACCCCAACTGGGCGAAAGAGCTGAACAGACTGTGCGAGCGTGCGCCGTTGATGTTGTAGTGCTGCGAACGCCAGGGTGGTGATGATCGTTCCTACGCTCCGCGTAGGAATGCATTTCGTGACGCTCCGCGTCACAAATCTGCGCTGCACCGCACATTCAGGATCGGACGCAGAGCGTCCAGAACTGCGTGCCAACGCGGAGCGGTGGCACGATGGTCAAGCCCACTCCGGGCAGGATTACGGCAACTGATCATCCATTTGCTTGTTCTTCCAGCTGTCATTGCCCGGCAGGATCAGGTTCAGGGCGATGGCGGTCACGGCGCACAGGGCAATGCCCTTCAGGCCGAAATCGTTCGGGCCGTTGCCGGTGCCGATCAATACGCCGCCGATCCCGAATACCAGGGTGACCGAGACGATCACCAGATTGCGCGCTTCGGCCAGGTCGATCTTGTGGCGGATCAGGGTGTTCATGCCCACCGCAGCAATCGAACCGAACAGCAGGCACAGAATGCCGCCCATTACCGGCACCGGAATGCTCTGCAGCAACGCGCCGAACTTGCCAATGAACGCCAGCGTGATGGCAAAGAACGATGCCCAGATCATGATCTGCGGGTTGTAGTTCTTGGTCAGCATCACCGCGCCCGTCACTTCGGCGTAGGTGGTATTGGGCGGGCCGCCGAACAGACCGGCAGCGGTGGTAGCGATGCCGTCGCCGAACAGCGTGCGGTGCAGGCCCGGCTTTTTCAGGTAATCGCGTCCGGTCACACTGCCGACTGCAATCACGCCGCCGATGTGCTCGATGGCCGGGGCCAGGGCCACCGGAACAATGAACAGAATCGCCTGCCAGTTGAATTCCGGTGCAGTGAAGTGCGGCAAGGCCAGCCAGGCGGCGTCAGCGATTTTTTTGGTATCGACCACACCAAAGTAGAACGACAGCGCGAAGCCCACCAGCACGCCGGAGATGATCGGCACCAGACGGAAAATGCCTTTGCCGAACACCGCCACGATCAGCGTGGTCAGCAAGGCGGGCATCGAAATCAGCATGGCGGTCTGATAAGGAATCAACTGCACGCCATCGCCGGACTTGCCCATCGCCATGTTGGCTGCAATCGGGGCCATGGCCAGGCCGATGGAGATGATGACCGGCCCGATCACCACGGGAGGCAGCAGGCGATCAATGAAACCGGTGCCCTTGATCTTCACCGCCAGACCGAGAAAGGTATACACAAAGCCTGCCGCCATGACGCCGCCCATGGTCGCGGCCAGACCGAACTGGCCCTTGGCGAGGATGATCGGGGTGATGAAGGCAAAGCTCGAGGCCAGAAAGACCGGCACCTGACGCCCGGTGACGATCTGGAACAGCAGCGTGCCCAGGCCTGCGGTGAACAGCGCCACGTTCGGATCGAGCCCGGTGATCAGCGGCATCAGCACCAGCGCGCCAAAGGCCACGAAGAGCATTTGCGCGCCGGATAAAATCGTGCGCCACAGTGGATCGTTGAACTCCTGCTGCGTCATCGGGTTACGCGTCCTTCTGTTTGGTGCCGAAAATCTTGTCACCGGCATCGCCCAGGCCCGGAATGATGTAGCCGTGTTCGTTCAGGCGCTCATCGATGGAAGCGGTGTAGATCATCACGTCCGGGTGCGCCTTCTCTACGGCAGCGATGCCTTCGGGCGCCGCGACCAGAACCATGGCGCGGATTTCCTTGCAGCCGGCCTTTTTCAGCAGATCAATGGTGGCGACCATCGAGCTGCCGGTGGCCAGCATCGGGTCGATGATCATTGCCAGGCGCTCGTCGATTTCCGGGACCAGTTTTTCCAGGTAGGTGTGCGCCTGCAGGGTTTCTTCGTTGCGAGCCACGCCGACTGCGCTGACCTTGGCGCCCGGGATCAGGCTGAGCACGCCGTCCAGCATGCCGATACCGGCGCGCAGAATCGGCACGACAGTGATTTTCTTGCCCGCGATCTTCTCGACTGACACCGTACCGGCCCAGCCTTGAATGTCGTAGTTTTCCAGCGTCAGGTCGGCGGTGGCTTCATAGGTCAGCAGCGCGCCGACTTCCTGAGCCAGCTCGCGGAAATTCTTGGTGCTGATGTCGGCGCGGCGCATAAGGCCGAGCTTGTGGCGGATCAGTGGGTGACGGATCTCACGAATGGGCATGGGGAAAGGCTCCAGCGGGGCAAAAATCGGTCTAGGTTAATCTATTCAGCTGTTACTGTCTTAAAGCGCGTGCAGTATCGTCTCGAAGCTTCGACGTTCGCGGCTTTTGCAAGACACTCGCAACGTTAGTCCAGAATCACTTGCTCTGGCTTGAACGGATGCGTACCTTTGCCCGCTTTTCTCAAACTGCCTTACCTGGAGAGCGTCATGTCCGCTGATCTCGAGCATATCCGTCAAGTCATGCGCGAAGCTGACTGCCTGTACACCGAGGCCGAAGTGGATGCGGCCATTGCCCGCGTCGGCGCGCAGATCAATGCCGAACTGGCCGAGCGCAATCCTGTCGTGTTCTGCGTCATGAATGGCGGCCTGATTTTCTCCGGCAAGCTGCTCACCCATCTGAACTTTCCGCTGGAAGCGTCCTACCTGCACGCGACGCGTTATCGCAACGAAACCACCGGCGGCGATCTGTTCTGGAAAGCCAAGCCGGAAGTCTCGTTCATGGACCGTGACGTGCTGATCATCGACGACATCCTCGATGAAGGCCACACCCTGGGCGCCATCATCGACTTCTGTAAACACGCCGGTGCCCGCGCTGTGCACACGGCCGTGCTGATCGACAAGGACCACGACCGCAAGGCTCGCCCGGACCTGAAAGCCGATTACGTCGGCCTGCCGTGCATCGACCGTTATATCTTCGGCTTCGGTATGGACTACAAAGGTTACTGGCGTAATGCTGCCGGTATCTATGCGGTCAAAGGGATGTAAGGCATTCTGACGGCCGCTTCTGCGAACAGGGGCGGTCGTCGATTGGCAATTATATGGAAACCCTCAATGAAGCTACTGATTCCCGGCGCCGTGGCGTTGGTGCTGTTGTCTGGTCTGGCCGTTGCCGCACCTGCTGCGCCGGTATCGGCCAGCCCCATGCACGATCAATACCTGCCGCCTGACGACCTGAGCCTGCGCGATGGTGTGCCCGAGCAGCAACAGTTGATGCGGGTCACCGAGTACACCATCGTTGCCGGTAACCAGCGGCAGTCGAGTCAGCAGCCGATTCCGGTCACCTCGCCCTTGTCGCTGCGCCTCAAGGGCAAGTCGCTGAACAAGGGCGCATCCATCTCCCAGGTGCTCGTGCACTTCGATGGCGGTGATAGCAAAAGCCTTAAAAAGCCGACCTATGATGAGCCATCGCGCACGTTGACGCTGTATTACCCGCTGTCCCAGTACCGCGTGCTGGTGGACTTGCTGCGCAACGAGAAGGTCTATTGTCAGTTCCTCAGTTATGCCAATGGGCACATCTGGGCTGATCTGCACACCACCTCTGCACGTGCGCGTTGAGCGCGGCGCTCGCCGGAGGGTAAACTGCCCGCCCGTGAAAGTGTCTGCGACCTGCTGGAGCCTGTAATGCGTAAAGATAAGAAGCAGTTGATTGGCGATGAGATCGGCGATGAGCAGATCAAACTGTTCCTCGACTTCGAGCCGTATGATGCTACCTCGCCGTCGCTGCACAAGCTGATCAAGGCTTATCGTGGGCTGCGCATCAACGATTTCGAACGCTTTCTGGTGTTCTTCAAGGAAGCGGGCCATGACTTCGATGGCAAGGACGAGCACGGCAACGACTTCATCGCCCTGATCAAGGATCAGCGCAACGCTGACGAATACATCGAACTGATCGAAAAAGCCCGCAGTTGACTGTCGTGCCAATGCTCCGCATTGCCAGAGCTGGACGCAGAGCGTCCGGAACTGCATTCCCACGCGGAGCTCTCAGTCGTTATACACACGTCCTAGAGCGCCCGGAATAACGGGCTTCCGAGCTTCTGCCCAGAGGGCGTGGGAGCGAACTTGTTCGCGAAGACGGTGTTTTAGGCGATGCATTTTCGGCGATTATACGACCCCCTTCGCGAACAAGTTCGCTCCCACGGCCTTCGGCCAGAATCAAAAACAGACTTGCGTATAACACTGAGCGCAAAGCGTGAGGACGAACGCTGCAGTTATTTGCGCGCCTGATACGCCTTGCCGTAATGCCGCTCCAGTCGTGACTGCAACAACTCCAGCCCGATCGACATGATCCAGTACAGCACCGCCGCAGTGGTGAGCATTTCGATGTATCGATAGCTGGAGCGGCCGTAAGACTGCGCGAGAAACATCACTTCCCAGACGCCCATCACTGAAATCAGGGAAGAGTCCTTGAGCATGGAGATGAACTGGTTGGTGGTCGGCGGAATGATCGTGCGCATGGCCTGGGGCAGGGTGACGCGCCAGAAGATCTGCGTCGGGCGCAGCGCCAGGGCCAGTGCGGCTTCACGCTGCCCGACGGAGACACCGATGATACCGGCACGGAAAATCTCGCTCAGGTACGCCCCGTAGTTGAGCGACAGCGCGATCACTCCTGCCGTGATGGCTCCGGGCACGATGCCAAGTTGTGGCAGACCGAGATAGATCAACAGGATCTGGATCAGCAGCGGCGTGCCACGAAAGAACGAGGCGTAGAAGCTGGCGATGCCGAACGCCACCGCGCTGCTGGAAAGCCGCGCGAGTGCCGTGACAAAGCCAAGCACCACCGAGACCACGATCGAGCACACTGACACGAACAATGTCAGCGCCGCGCCCTGCAGAAAGCCGTTGGGGGCCAGATGCAGCCCGATCAGGTTCGGCAGCTTGTCGAGGATGATCGACAGCTTCAGATCGAAGCTCAGGAAGAAGCCGGCGAACAGCACGAACATGACCAGCCAGGTCAGGTAAAGCCGCGTACGGAAGCCGAAAACTCGCTTGAGCAGGCTCTGCTCGGCCTGCTCGGGTGGGCGCTGGGGCTGAAAGGAAGTCATTTGCTGATGTCAGCACCGATCCACTTTTGCGACAGCTTGCTCAGGGTGCCGTCGCTCTTGAGTTCGGCGAAGACTTCGCGAACCTTGGCGTCCCATTCCGGATCGTCTTTTTCGATGGCCACGGAATTGGGTTCCTCATACAGCGACTCGCCCGCCAGTTTGAAGCGCTTGTCCTGATCCAGACGCGGTTTTGCGGTCACCAGATTGGTCAGTATCGCGTCCAGCCGCTTGCCAGCGCCCAGCCCAAGGTCTTGAAAGGCCACGTTGTCGTTGTCGTACGGGGCGATCTGTACGTCTTCGAACGGGTACTGCAGGGGCTTGTCTTCGGCGCCATCGATGACCAGGTTCTTGTTCAGGTAACTTTCGTAGCTGGAGGCGCTGGTCAGGCCGACTTTCTTGCCGCTCAGGTCCTTGGCCGAATGGATACGATCATCCGAGGCGTTGACCACGATCACTGCAGGCGAGGCGTAGTACTCGACCGGGAAGTTGAACACTTCGGCGCGGGCCTTGCTCGGTGTCATCGAGCAGACGCAGATGTCATAACGTCCGCTCCAGTGGCCCGCGGCGATCACGTCCCAGGACGGTGTTTCGAGGCGCAACTTGACGCCCAGTTTCTGCGCCACGGCCTTGGCGACGTCGACATCGAAGCCGTCCAGTTCATTCTTGTCATTCAGGAAAGAGAAGGGCGGGTAACTTTCCATGAGGACGTTGACCAGCTCTTTGTTTTTCTGCACGCGATCCAGCGTGGCGCCGGCCAGAACTTGCGTGGAGGCTGCCAGAGTGACCAGGCCGATGCCCAGCAGAGCGCGATAATTCACAGATATCCCCTGAAAAAGTGTTTGTAGTTTGATGAAAGGGCCGTATTAAATACGTTATACAAGACTGACTCATAATGAGTTTTTTTCATATACATATAAGCAGATCACATATGACGCAAGGCACAACTGTAATTCTCGATGGCGGCATGGGCCGTGAACTGCAGCGTCGCGGAGCCCCGTTCCGCCAGCCTGAATGGTCGGCTCTGGCATTGAGTGAAGCACCCGAAGCGGTGAGTGCGGTACACGCCGCTTATATCGAAAGTGGTGCTCAGGTCATCACCAGTAACAGCTACGCCGTCGTGCCGTTTCATATTGGCGAAGAGCGTTTTGCCCGCGAGGGTCAGGCATTGGCAGCGCTGGCCGGGCAACTGGCGCGCGAATCGGCCGATGCTTCTGGCGGACGCGCCCGGGTAGCGGGCTCCATTCCGCCGCTGTTCGGTTCCTATCGCCCTGATCTCTATCAGCCGCAACTGGCTGCCGACGTTCTGAAACCACTGATTGCCGGGCTGTCGCCGTATGTCGATCTGTGGCTGGCCGAAACCCAGAGCTGCATTCTCGAAGCGCAGACCATCCGCGCCGGGCTGCCCAATGACGGCAAACCGTTCTGGCTGTCGTTCACCCTGCAGGATGAAGATACTGACGAGGTCCCGCGCCTGCGCTCAGGTGAGCCGGTCGCCGACGCCGCCAGGGCTGCCGCAGCAATGGGTGTCGCCACGCTGCTGTTCAACTGCAGTCAGCCAGAGGTGATCGGTGGCGCAATCGATGCAGCGCGTGAGGTGTTCACGTCGCTGAACGTCGACATTGCCATCGGCGCCTATGCCAACGCCTTCCCGCCGCAACCCAAGGACGCCACCGCCAACGACGGTCTGGATGAGCTGCGTGAAGACCTTGACCCGCAGGGCTATCAGCAGTGGGCGGCAGACTGGGTCAAGCGCGGCGCCACGCACATTGGCGGCTGCTGCGGGATTGGCCCCGAGCACATTGCCGTACTGTCCAGAAGCCTCTGACCGTCACCTGCAATAAACGCAATAAAAAGCCCCGTGGCTGGTAAAGGCTCACGGGGCTTTTTGTTACAGCACAGCAGCGACCGGATCAGGCGAAGCTGTGTTCCTGGCTGCTTTTCTCGACCAGTTCCAGCGCCTCGTCGTTCTGCGCGCTGATACGCTCGTAGAGCGGCGCATCGGTTTCGAGGATCTTCTCCCGGGCCGGGAAAATCTCTTCGAGCTTGGTCGCCCATTCCGTGCGGGTTTTCTCCGGGAAGCAGCGCTCGAGCAGCTCCAGCATGATCGACACAGTCACCGAAGCGCCTGGCGAAGCGCCGAGCAGTGCGGCCAGCGAGCCATCCTGTGCAGACACCAGCTCGGTGCCGAATTGCAGGACGCCGCCTTTTTTCGCATCTTTCTTGATGATCTGCACGCGCTGACCGGCGATTTCGAGACGCCAGTCTTCGGCTTTCGCTTCCGGGTAGAAGCGGCGCAGCGATTCCAGGCGTTGCTCCATCGACTGCATCACTTCGCTGACCAGGTACTTGGTCAGGTCCATGTTGTCGCGCGCCACCGCCAGCATCGGTTTGATGTTGGCCACGCGTACCGAGAGCGGCAGGTCGAGGTACGAGCCGTGTTTCAGGAACTTGGTGGTGAAACCGGCATAAGGTCCGAACAGCAGGGATTTCTTGCCATCGACCACGCGGGTGTCCAGGTGCGGCACCGACATCGGCGGCGAGCCCACGGCGGCCTGGCTGTAGACCTTGGCCTGGTGGTGCTTGACCACTTCCGGGTTGTCGCAACGCAGCCACTGGCCGCTGACCGGGAAGCCGCCAAAGCCCTTGCTTTCTTCGATGCCCGACAACTGCAACAGCGGCAACGCTGCGCCACCGGCACCGAGGAACACGAACTTGGCATCTATCTCACGCGTGCCGCCGCCATTCACGTCCTTGACGCTGACGGTCCAACCGGCGCCGTTGCGGGTCAGGTTGGTCACACGGCTGCGGTACTTGATCTGCGTGCCTGGAGCGCTGGTGAGGTGGCCGAGGAGTTGATTGGTCAGCGCGCCAAAATTGACGTCGGTGCCGTTCATCATGCGCGTTGCGGCAATTTTTTCGTCCGCAGGCCGGCCAGGCATCATCAGTGGCATCCACTCGGCCAGCTTTGCCTTGTCCTCGGTGTATTCCATCGAGGAGAAGGCGTGATGCTTGCTCATGGCTGCAAAACGGGTCTTGAGGAACGAGACGCCTTTTTCGCCCTGCACGAAGCTCAGGTGCGGAACCGGGTTGATGAATGAGCGGGCTGAACCGAAGGTGCCCTTGCGTGCCAGGTAGGCCCAGAACTGTTTCGAGACTTCGAACTGGGTATTGATGTGCACCGCTTTCTTGATGTCGATGGAGCCATCAGCCGCAGGCGGCGTGTAGTTCAGCTCGCACAGACCGGCGTGGCCGGTGCCGGCGTTGTTCCACGGGTTGGAACTCTCCGCAGCACCGGAATCCATCAGCTCAACGACTTCCAGCGTGATGCCGGGGTCGAGCTCTTTTAGCAATACCGCCAGAGTGGCACTCATGATGCCCGCTCCGACCAGTACTACATCGACTGCTTCGTTATGCGCCATTAACGCGTCTCCAAAATCTGCAGCACCAAATTGACGGCATACGATCCTGAGGCTGGTTGCCAGGTGTTCGCGGGCTGGATCAACTCTCTACCCTCGCTTGCCTGGCCAGGATCGCCTGACCGATTCTTCGCAATTTTTCGCATCCAAAGCGCAGGTCCCGGTCAGGCCCGGTCATGGTTCATCAATGCTTCATGAACGCATTTCCAGGCCCGCGAGGCCATTCGACCATCGTCAGGGAGCCCCTTGTGCAACGGGCTCCTGTCGATGGCGTCAGGCTCCGGTCATGGAGGCGCGGCTGCGGTCAGTCCTGTTCAAGAGAGCCGGTTCAGACGCTGATGGTGCATTTACAAACGCGTACCTATTCATTTGCTCGCCACACTCTTGTGAAGTAGTGAAACCCGTTTTTCACGTCCTTTTGGGAACGCGAACCAAACCTCGAAATGGCTGCGATGACAGCGCTGGCAGGTCAGGCGCATAAAGAGTGAGGCGCTGGCCGGCGAGAAAGGTTCGATACGATTCGAGCATTCTTCACCTTTCATCGAGCACACTCGTGCGCAAATGACCTGTGTGGGCGGCTCTCTGTGGGCATTACGAAGGCGCTAATACGGCGATTAGCAGTGCTGCGAGGCCCGATCAGGAGACGTCCTTATAATCGGGGGGAGATTATAGCGATGAAATGGCAGGAATTGATCGCTTTAAATGACTTTTATTCGCTCCCCGGTCAGGCGGTGAGCAACTGGCCGCGCGGTGAGCGTTCGCTACGCTGCGTCACGCGGGCGCTGGCGGGCAGGGGCTGATTCAGCCAGCTGAGCCGTTGCTCGGTCACTTCGACCCATTCCACGCCGGTCGGACGTTGCGCGCAGTGTTTGAACGCACGGCAGACGCCTGCCTGATCGATACGCGCGTAGTGGCGATGCTGTGGGCGTGCAGTGAACAGAGACCGGAACAGATTCATGGCGCAGCTCCTGTGACTTTAATGAGCGTCTGGGCGATGGAGGCGAGTCTGCCGCGTGGATGTGACGCCCTGATTACACCGTGCTGGATGAATCTTGCCCTGCGTTGCTGCGTGAACCCCGATGCGTGTCGAATGTCCGAGGCTTAACGGTCAGTGGCCTCTGGTTAGCGGCTGTTACAGGCCGCTATACTGCGGCACATTCAGTGTCTGGCCCATGGAGAAATGAGCATGCTGCGTCGCATTTTGTTCGGTTTGCTTGCTGTAAGCAGTTTGACCCTGGTGGGCTGTGCCCACAGTCCGCAACAACTCAGCCCCACGCCCAAGCTCAACGCGCAGCTGGCGGCCGTAGGGCGTGGTCAGCCTGTGGTGGTGCGTGTCGTCGACGGCCGTCCTGGGCCGACGCTGGGTACGCGCGGTGGCATGTACCCGGAAACCAGCGCAATCAGCGTCAACGGTGCCGATATCGTTCCCAAGCTTCAGGCACAGGCTGAAGCGGCCGTGCGCCTGCTGGGCTTCACGCCAACCCAGAGCGGCAACGCTCCACAGCTGACCGTGACCCTGGCAGACTTGAAGTACCAGTCGCCGAAGGAAGGTCTGTACGTGACTGAAGCCACCATCAGCTCGACGTTCCGCGCTGACGTGCGCAATAACGGTCGCACCTACAGTGGTCGTTACGCCGCATCGCTGGACCAGCGTTTCGGTATGGCGCCGAACCAGGAAACCAACACCAAGCTGGTGAGCGACGTGTTGAGTGACGCGCTGACTCGCGTCTTCCAGGACCCGACCATCGGTTCGACCCTGTCGCAGTAAGCCTCTAACCGTCGCGATAAAAAAAGCCCGGCCCTTGTTGAAGGGGCCGGGCTTTTTGCTGTTCAGGGTTTGCTATCAGGCTGCCTGCTGGTAGAAGTCCAGGAAACTCAACCCCGTATCCTGATCCAGATCCGGCAAATCATGATGAACATGCCCGCCCAGTGCGCAGTAGACCAGCCAGTGGCGGTCCTGAACATTGAAGGCCAGGCCATCGATCAACTCCTGCTGCTCATCGCTTGGGGCAATGAGATAAAGGCGATCCTGATTTTTTGCATGCAGCATGACAAGCTCCAAAGAGAGGGAAGTCCGTTTCTCGAGGAGCCACACAATGCAGGCGAAGTATGACGCTGGGGTGACAGCGGCAGAGAATTGTCATGCAGAATGTTTCGGAGGGCGTATGACCACGCGGAGCCTGAGCAGGATGCGTGCTCGCCCGCACACCTATCGTTCCTCATGCTGACGCGCCCACGACCGGAGGCAAAGCGCCCGCAACGGCGTACCCACGCGGAGCATGGGTACGGTAGGCATTCTCGCGCAGGTCTTAAAGCGCCAGCCCTGCCTTGACGCGGTACTGGTTGCGCACCGGTGTCGCGTATTGCTGAATCATGTAGGGGCGGTGCTCGATCGGCGTGCCTGCCAGACGACTTTCCCACTCCTCCCTGGCACGTTCGAGTTCATCGGCCGGGAACAGGGCTTCAGCCTTCGGCACTTCAAGCGCCGGATCGGCATCGCTCCACTGTGCGTACGCCAGGTAATGCACCGGGAACAGCCGATAGCCGCCGAGAATCTGCCGGTCCATCTCGATGGCCAGTTGCTTGGTGTCCTCGAAGTGCTCGGTGATCGGCGGTGCAAAGTTCACATGCACACGGCCTTTATAGCCGGTGATCCCCAGAGCAATGCTCACGTCGTCTTCGCCTGGCGTCTTGGTGTAGGCGCCGGTTGTCGCACGAATGTACAGCTCGCGGGCCTTGGCGCTGTCGCACGGATCATACTCATAGCTGATCGACACCGGGATCAGGTTCAGCGAACGAATCACGTCGCCAAACGGCTCATCCTTGCGGCTCATGTGGAACATCTTGAGGATCGCCGACTCGGTACGGTCGTCACCGTCCTTGGCGCGGCCTTCGGCCTGAGCGATCCAGATCGACTGGCAGTCCTGGGTGATCGAGTGATTGATGTACGCCGACAGCAATTGATAAGCCGCCATCTTCTCGCGCCGCCCGGTGATCGAGCGATGCACGATGAAGCTCTTGTTCAGGCGCATCAGGTCGCTGACGAATGGCTTTTGCAGCAGGTTGTCGCCGATTGCGATGCGCGGAGTGGGCAGGCCTGCGTGGTACACGGCATAGTTGACGAACGCCGGGTCCATGACGATATCGCGATGGTTGGCCAGAAACAGGTAGGCGCAACCGGACTTCAGCTGTTCGACGCCGGTGTAGGTGACCCCGTCGGTGGCGCGTTCGATGGTGTGATCGACATAATATTCAACCTTGTCCTGCAGCGTGGCGACCGAGTCGATACCGGCAAATTCGCGGCGCAGCTTGCGTGCCAGGGTTGGCTGCAGCAGCCAGCCGAATGCGCCCGCCAGGCGGGGAAAGCGGAACCGGGTCAGAATGGCGAGAAAGGCTTTGTCGCTCAGCAGACGTGCCAATACGGCGGGGACTTCTGCATCGTTGTAAGGTCGGATGGCATCAAATTCGCCCATCATGCTCTCTTGTTTGAATCGAATAGGGTAAAAAGAAGACGGATTTGTTAAAACTGCCTTCTGAAGAATGGGTCAATTATACGCATAACTGATCCCGGAGACCGTGATGCAGGAATTACAGAGTTACGACTGCCCTTATTGCGGCGAACCTGTCGAAGCCGTACTGGATATTTCCGGCGGCGATCAACAGTACATTGAAGACTGTCCGGTCTGTTGCCGCCCGATCGTTTTCGACCTGCAGACCGACGGCGAAGACTGGAATCTGGATGTTCGCAGCGAGAACGAGTGATGCAGAAGATCTACGAGCCCGAGAACCTGATGGAGGCCGAGTTGCTGCTGGCAATGCTTGCCAGCGAAGGCATCAACGCGCATCTGGCCGGTCGTGATCTGCTTGGGGCGATGGGCGAGCTGCCGGGGCTGGGGCTTCTGGCCCTCAAGGTCGAAGATGCGCAGGTCGCTCGCGCACGAGCGTTGATCACTGCGTACAATAGCGCCTCGCCCCTGTCTGGCGATGAGCCGGACGACTTCCCCGATGTACTGGTGTGCTGAGCACCTTCAAACGAGTCTGATTAGCCCCCATGTGTGGACGCTATGCCCTGTTTCGCTGGACCCCTGCCTTTGCCGCCTTGCCCGGTTTCCCTGCCGATCAGCAGGCGCAATGGAATATTTCGCCAGCCGACTGGGTGTTGATCATGCGTGCCGCCGACAACGCGGAGGGCATCGAGCTGGTGCGCGCGCGCTGGGGCCTGACGCCGGCCTGGCTCACTGACCTGTCGAAAACGCCTGCCCATGCCCGCGCTGAAACGGTGGCCGAGCAGCCGATGTTTCGCGATGCCTTCACCCATCGCCGCTGTCTGCTCCCCGCCAACGGCTTTTACGAATGGCGCGGCACGGTACGCAAACGCCCGTTCTGGCTGACGCCGGGGGAGGGCGCCGCGCTGTTTTTCGCCGCGATCTGGGAAGCCTATCCGGTGCAGGGGCATACGTACCTGAGCGTCGCAGTGGTTACCCAGGCCGCGGCAACCCAGCGCCGGCCATTGATTCTGGACGCCAAGGGCCAGAAAGACTGGCTGGCCGCCGACACGCCGCTGCCGACCCTGCAAGCGTTGCTGGCTGCCCCGCAGACGGCGCTGCGCGAGCGGCCACTGGCCAATCTGGTCAATGATCCCAAGCTCAATGCCCCTGAGTGCCTTACGCCTCTGAGCTAGTCGGGCCAGGCAAAAAACGCCGAATCGGACAAATCCGATATCCGCGTTGAAGTACATCTGATACAAACTGGACACACCTGCGGGAACCATCAGCCCCTGTGCAAAGACCAAGATGCCAGCTGGCCGGTATCTGGCGCAGAGGTCTGCCCCGGGAATGACCGTTTCATACACTAGGAGATACACCATGCGTCCTTCATTTGCCTTCTGTGCCTTGAGCGCTGCGTTGCTGCTCGGCGGGTGTCAGGCAGTCAATACCACGAGTGGCGACTCGGTCGGTGTGGAGCGCAAACAGTACATGTTCAGCATGCTCTCGACGGATGAAGTCAACAAAATGTACGCCCAGTCCTACCAGCAGACCGTTGGCGAGGCGACCAGCAAAGGGGTACTGGACACCACCAGCGCAAATGCCAGGCGGGTTCATGCAATCGCCGATCGACTGATTGCCCAGGCGCCCAAATTGCGACCTGATTCGGCGCAGTGGCAGTGGGAAGTCAACCTGATCAAGAGCGACGAGCTGAACGCCAACTGTGGTCCTGGCGGCAAGATCATTGTCTACAGCGGCCTGATCGATACCCTCAAACTGACCGACGATGAAATCGCTGCGGTCATGGGCCACGAGATCGCCCATGCGTTGCGCGAGCACGGGCGTGAAGCGATGTCCAAGGCGTACGGTGTTTCGATGGCCAAGCAGGGCGCAGGCGCCTTGCTGGGATTGGGTCAGGACAGCCTGGCGTTGGCAGATACCGTGGTCAACTACAGCCTGACGCTGCCCAACAGCCGCAGTAACGAGAACGAAGCTGATCTGCTCGGTCTGGAACTGGCCGCACGCGCCGGTTACAACCCTAATGCAGCGATCACCCTGTGGCAGAAGATGACCCAGAACTCCGGTGGTTCGCAGCCTGAGTTCATGAGCACTCACCCGGCCTCGGAAAGTCGCATCGCCTCGTTGCAGGCTGCCATACCGAAAGTCATGCCGCTGTACCAGAAAGCCGCTAAATCCTGAGTGGATGAGTCGCCCGTAGCGTTGCGAGTGTTTTCGCAACGCTACGGGCCGGCATTACACCCAGCCGCTGACCTGCATTGCCTTGTAAACCGCCACCAGCGCCAGCACGAAGAACGCGCAGGCAGCCAGTCGGCGGATCAGGGTCAGCGGCAGCTTCTCGGCGGCGAAATTGCCCGCCAGCACCACCGGCACGTTGGCCAGCAGCATGCCCACCGTGGTGCCCAGAATGACCAGCCACAGGTAGGAATACTGCGCCGCCAGCATCACCGTGGCGATCTGCGTCTTGTCACCGATTTCAGCGATGAAGAACGTGATCAGCGTGGTCATGAACGGGCCGAACTTGCGTGCCGTGCTGGCTTCGTCGTCGTCCATCTTGTCCGGAACCAGTGTCCACAGCGCCGTGGCGGTAAAGCTGGCGGCGAGGATCCAGTGCAGCACTGCGTCTGACAGATAACTGCTGAACCACGCACCCACTGCGCCGGCGGCTGCATGGTTGGCGAGGGTTGCGGCAACGATGCCGGCAATGATCGGCCATGGCTTGCGAAAGCGCGCGGCGAGAACGAGCGCGAGCAACTGCGTCTTGTCACCGATTTCGGCGAGCGCGACCACTGCGGTAGGGACTAAGAATGATTCCAGCATCAGGCTTCCTGAGGGGCGGGTCGACACGGCTATGACACGTACGACCTCCCCGCCCCGGGTAAGGTGTTCGTGTCATAGGTCTTGTCAAACCACCGATCCGTCTGAGCGGATTCCGGGTCGCACGTACCATGGTCTGAGGACCAAGTATGTTGATACGTGCCGGACGAGCATGGCGCTCGTGGGAGACTACTCCCCTAGGACGGAGCGGATTCTGCCTCCGCGAAAACGTTTCGGCAAGTGCTTATTTCAGGGGCGTTTGGCGCTGTAGATTTTGAAACCGTTACCCTGAGCCCTGACTTCGCACTGCCCGACATGCTCCTCGATCAGCGGCTGATAACGCAGGAAGTTATTCGCGACCAGGCGCAGTTCGCCACCTGATTTAAGATGTTGGCGTGCTTTTCTCAGCAGGTTTTCCGTTGCCATGTAATCGGTATGAACCCCGACGTGGAACGGCGGATTGCTCAGAATCGTGTTCAAGCCCATCGGCGCTGCGTCGATGCCGTCACCGGTCAGCACCTGGGCTTGCAGGCCATTGGCGGCAAGGGTCAGGCGCGAACTGGCGGTGGCGAAGGCATCGACATCGAGCATGATGACTTCGTTATGCGGGTAACGACGCTTGATCGCCGCGCCCAGCACGCCGGCGCCGCAACCGAAATCGAGCAGGTTGCCGCTGGGCAGCTTGTCAATGTTTTCCAGCAACAAGGCTGAACCACGGTCGAGCCGGCCATGGCTGAACACACCGGGCAGGCTGACGACGGTGAGCGGGCCGTCCTGCAATTCGATCTGGTAGGGCCTGGCGAGGCTGTCCAGGCTGACGGCTTGCGGTGCGTGCTCGACGGTGACCTGCCACAGTTGGCAGTGGCGGGCGCTGTCCAGCTTGCGCGCGCGGCCGAACGGGCTCAGTTGCTTGGCAGCCGCTTCGATGCCACCACGTTTCTCGCCGACCAGAAACAGCTCGCGTCCGGCCAGTCGCGAGGCCAGTGCATTGAGCAGGTAGTCGGTCAGATCACGTGCCTTGGGCAGGAACAGCACGGCGGCTTCGAAGCCAGTCTGTGGCGTCTCGACGCCGAAATCCACGCGCCCTTCAAAACGCGCATCCAGGGCCGTCTGATCACCGGCGTGCCAGCACCAACCACGCGCGTCCGGCAGTTTTCCGAGCAGGTCATCGGCGGGCAGCCCGACCAACAACAGCGAGCCCTGAAACAGCTCGGCCTGACGGAGTAACACTTCACTGCGCGGGTCCATGGAATGGCTCCTGAAAAAGCGCGCAGTCTAACAGGATATGGGCCAAGAGGACGCAGAGCGTCCGGAACGGCATGCGACGCGGAGCGTCGCACGATAGTTGCGATGATCGTTCCGCACGCTCCAGCGTGGGAACGCAGTTCTCGACGCTCTGCGTCGTCACGAGGACGCGGAGCGTCGCACGATAGTGGGGTTATCGTTCCGTACGCTCCAGCGTGGGAACGCAGTTCGCGACGCTCTGCGTCGCCAGGAGGGCGCAGAACGTCGCACGATAGTTAGAGCACGCCCAGCGCCGCGCCAATGCCGGCATCTGTTGCGAAGACATCAGACAGCGTAATCTGCCGGGTCAGACGTCAACCCTCCAGGAGGTCCCACATGTACTGGGCAGAATTTCTTACCGTTGCGCTGATTCACTTGCTGGCGGTTGCCAGCCCCGGTCCGGATTTCGCGGTGGTGGTGCGTGAGAGCGTCACTCATGGGCGCAAAGCCGGGACCTGGGCGGCGTTGGGCGTCGGCTCGGCGATCTTTCTGCATGTGGGCTATTCGCTGCTGGGGATCGGGATTATCGTCTCCCAGTCCATCGTGCTATTCAACGCGCTGAAATGGGCAGCCGCGGCCTATCTGCTGTACATCGGCATCAAGGCGTTGCGCGCCAAGCCGGCCGCTGCAACGGGGGATACCGCCATCAAGGCCACTCCCGGCGAGCGCACGGCACGCGGTGCCTACATCAGCGGTTTCGTCACCAATGGCCTGAATCCCAAGGCGACGCTGTTCTTCCTCTCGCTGTTCACCGTGGTGATCAATCCGCACACGCCATTGCTGGTGCAGGGCGGTTACGGCGTGTACCTCGCATTGGCGACGGCGGCGTGGTTCTGTCTGGTGGCGCGACTGTTCAGCCAGGCCCGGGTGCGCGCAGGATTCGCGCGCATGGGGCACTGGTTCGACCGGGCCATGGGCGGCGTGCTGATCGCGCTGGGCATCAAACTGGCGCTGACCGAAGTGCGCTGAAACCTGAGTTCAGTACGCCGCTAACCGAGCACATGCAGCAGTCCGGACGCCCCTTGCAGACAGCGCGGGGCGTCTCGAAAAATCATCCCTTTTACTGATTTCACTGGCAGCCCGAGGCCCTAGAGTGCATATTTTCAGCACGCTTATGGACTTTGAAAAAGGGCTTCATATGTTACAGACTCGCGTTCTTCCGCCCGCCGATGGCGCGTATCAGTGCCCTCTGTTGATCAAGCGCCTGCTGCTGTCGGGCGGTCGTTATGAAAAGACGCGCGAAATCATCTACCGTGATTCGGTCCGCTACACCTACGCCACCCTCAACGAACGCATCTGTCGCCTCGCCAACGTACTGACAGCGGCGGGCGTGAAGGCTGGCGATACCGTGGCGGTGATGGACTGGGACAGCCACCGCTACCTGGAATGCATGTTCGCCATCCCGATGATTGGCGCGGTCATCCACACCGTCAATGTGCGACTTTCTCCCGAGCAGATCGCCTACACCATCAACCACGCCGATGACCGTCTGGTGCTGGTGAATAGCGAGTTCACGGGACTCTATCAGGCGATGTCCGGACACCTGAGCACGGTCGAGAAGACCCTGTTGCTGACGGATTTGCCAGACAAGAGCGCCGAGCTGCCCAACCTGGTGGGCGAGTACGAGACCCTGCTGGCGGCGGCCAGCCCCGAATACGTGTTCGAGGATTTCGACGAAAACTCGGTCGCCACCACGTTTTACACCACCGGCACCACAGGCAACCCCAAAGGGGTGTATTTCACCCACCGCCAACTGGTGCTGCACACCATGGGCGTGGCGACCATCATGGGCTGTATCGACAGCACCCGGCTGCTGGGCACCGATGACGTCTACATGCCCATCACACCGATGTTTCACGTGCACGCCTGGGGCATTCCCTATGCGGCAACCATGCTCGGTCTGAAACAGGTGTACCCCGGCCGCTACGATCCCGAGTTGCTGGTGGAGCTCTGGCGCAGGGAGAACGTCACCTTTTCCCATTGCGTGCCGACCATTCTGCAAATGCTGCTCAACGCCAAGTCTGCCCAGGGCGTCGATTTCGGTGGCTGGAAGATCATCATTGGCGGCAGTTCCCTGACTCGCAGCCTGTATCAGGCCGCCAAATCCCGCGGCATCCAGCTCACTGCCGCCTACGGCATGTCTGAAACCGGACCACTCATATCCGTAGCGCACATCAACGAAGAGTTGAAAGCCGGCAGTGAAGACGAGCGCATCACCTACCGGATCAAGGCCGGCGTGCCGGGAATGCTGGTGGAAGCCGCCATCATCGATCAGCAGGGCAACTTCCTCCCGGCCGACGGCGAAACCCAGGGAGAGCTGGTGTTGCGTGCGCCCTGGCTGACCGGAAGCTACTTTCGCGAGCCCGAAAAAGGCGCCGAGTTGTGGGCGGGCGGCTGGCTGCACACCGGCGATGTGGCGACGCTGGACGGCATGGGGTTCATCGACATTCGCGACCGCATCAAGGACGTGATCAAGACCGGTGGCGAATGGGTTTCCTCGCTGGAACTCGAGGACTTGTGCAGCCGCCATCCGGCAGTGCGCGAAGTGGCAGTGGTCGGCATCGCCGATCCGCAATGGGGAGAACGGCCGTTTGCCTTGCTGGTGATTCGCGATGGGCACCAGCTCGACGCTAAGGGTTTGAAGGAGCACCTCAAGCCGTTTGTTGAGCAAGGTCACATCAATAAGTGGGCGATTCCCAGCCAGATCGCGCTTGTTACCGAAATTCCCAAGACCAGCGTCGGCAAGCTGGACAAGAAACGCATGCGCCTGGACATCGTGGAGTGGCAAAGCAGCAACAGTGCCTTTCTCTCGACCCTCTGACACCTCGGGCATGGCGTATCCGTTGGCGACGGCACGTGTCTGCGCTGCAGGTCCTGCTCTGTGACTTGCCAAATTTGCAAATTACGCCATCCTCCCCGCCACATGTTTTTTGGCGGCTTCCCGGAAACGGTCGGTCCAGAGGCGTTGGTCGTGCAAATCACACTTTAGAGGGATCTAGCGTCAGAGCGTGCTGGCTATAGTCAGCACCGGGAATGGCAAGAACGGACCTGGCGCGTGTGTTGATTCGATGACTGATTCGTTTCTGGATTTCCCCACCGCCATAACAATAAAACACAAGGAGTAGCGTCGATGACAAGCACATCCCCCTTCTGGCGTCGGGCCAGGCTGCCTCTGGCCGTCAGCCTTGCCTCGTCGCTCGCCGGCCCGGCCTTTGCCGTGACCTTCAATGTCGGCGAGATCGAAGGCAGTTTCGACTCGTCGCTGTCAGTGGGGGCGAGCTGGTCGACTGCCAATCCCGACAAGAACCTGATCGGCGCCAACAACGGCGGGCGTGGTCTGTCGCAGACGTCCGATGACGGTCACTTGAACTTCAAGCGTGGGGAGACGTTTTCGAAGATCTTCAAGGGCATTCATGATTTGGAACTGAAGTACGGCGATACCGGTGTGTTCCTGCGCGGCAAATACTGGTACGACTTCGAACTCAAGGATGAAAACCGCGAGTTCAAGGACATCAGCGACTCGGGCCGCAAGGAGGGCGCCAAGTCGTCCGGGTTCCAGCTGCTCGACGCCTTCGTCTATCACAACTATTCGATTGCCGATCAGCCGGGCGCGGTGCGCTTCGGCAAACAGGTCATCAGTTGGGGGGAAAGTACCTTCATTCAGGGCGGCATCAACAGCGTCAACCCGGTCGATGTTTCGGCCTTCCGGCGACCCGGTTCGGAAATCAAGGAAGGCCTGATTCCGGTCAACATGTTCTACCTGTCCCAGAGCCTGACCGACAACCTGTCTGCCGAAGGTTTCTACCAGCTGGAATGGGACCAGACGGTCGTCGACAACTGCGGCACTTTCTTCTCGCAACCCGATGTGATTGCCGATGGCTGCAACAACAACCTCGCGGTCTTGCGCAGCCGCAGCGGCCTGAACAGCTCGCTGACGGCGGCCGGTCTGCCAGCCGGGGCGCGCGGTGCGGTGTTCAATTCGCTGTCGCAGCAGGGCGTGGTGTTCGGCAACCCGGATGAGGGCGCGGTGGTGCGCCGAGGCCCTGACCGCGATGCGCGCGACAGCGGCCAGTTCGGTTTTGCCTTGCGTTACAACTTCGAACCGCTGGACACCGAGTTCGGCGCGTACATGATGAATTACCACAGCCGTGCACCGATTTTCAGCGGGCGCGGCGGCTCGGCTGCTTCGTTCAGCCCGCAAGGGCTGGTCGGTTCGCTGGTGCGCAACGGCATTCCTGCCAGCACTGCCGCCGCGCTGGCCCCCAGCCTGCTGCCGGTGGTGGTGGCGGGCAACTCCAGTTACTACGTCGAATACCCCGAAGACATTCGTCTGTACGGCCTGAGCTTCTCGACCACGCTGCCCACCGGCACGGCGTGGAGCGGCGAGATCAGCTACCGCCCCAACGCGCCGATTCAGGTCAATACCACCGACATCCTCTATTCGGGCATTTCGCCGCTCAATCCCAACGTGTCGCTGCTCAGCGGGCAGCCGAATACGGATCAAGCCGGTTATCGCCGCAAAGAAATCACCCAGATGCAGACCACATTTACCCAGTTCTTCGATCAGGTCATGGGCGCCGAGCGTCTGACGGTGGTCGGTGAAGTGGGCTGGACGCACGTGGGCGGGCTCGAAAGCACCTCCAAAATCCGTTACGGCCGCGATCCGGTGTACGGCCCCGGGCCGCTGCCTGGCGGTCAGTGCGCAACGTTGAACGCCGGCACGCTGACCGGTGCCGAGCAGAACAACCTGACCCGCTATTGCGAAGACGACGGCTTTACCACGGCCAACTCCTGGGGTTACCGCGCCCGCGCCATCTGGGATTACAACAGCGTGTTCGCCGGGGTCAACCTCAAGCCGAGCGTGGCCTGGTCGCATGACGTCAAAGGCTATTCACCCGGCCCAGGCGGCAACTTCGAAGAGGGGCGCAAGGCGGTCAGCCTGGGGCTCGATGCCGAGTACCAGAACACCTACACCGCGAACCTTTCCTACACCAACTTCTTTGATGGCAAGTACACCACGGTCGATGACCGGGACTTCGTGGCGCTGAGCTTCGGCATGAACTTCTAAGAACATGGTTTTCAGGATGACGATGAACATGAAAATAACAAAAAATCTGTTGCAGGTCGGGGTTCTGGGTATGTCGCTGCTGGCGACGGGTGTGATGGCGGCGGTGTCCGAGTCCGAAGCGGCAAAGCTGGGCACCTCGCTGACGCCGATGGGCGCGGAAAAGGCCGGTAATGCGGCCAACACCATTCCGGCCTGGAGTCCGATGCCGAAGAACGCCGGGGCGGTGGACAGCAAGGGTTTCCTTGCCAACCCCTACGCCAGTGAAAAACCGCTGTTCATCATCACCGCGGCCAACGTCGAGCAGTACAAGGACAAGCTGGCGCCGGGCCAATACGCGATGTTCAAGCGTTACCCGGACAGTTACCGGATTCCGGTCTACCCGACCCATCGCGGTGCCACCGTGCCGGATGATGTGTTCGCCGCGATCAAAAAAAACGCCACCACCAGCAAGCTGGTCGGTGGCGGCAGTGGTCTGGAAAACTTCGATACGGCCATCCCGTTCCCGATCCCGGCCAGTGGCGTCGAGGTCATCTGGAACCACATCACCCGTTACCGGGGCGGCAGCGTCAAGCGTCTGGTCACCCAGGCCACGCCACAGCCCAACGGCTCCTACAGCCTGGTGTATTTCTCCGATCAGTTCGTGTTTCGCGACAAGATGAGGGATTTCGACCCGAAAAATCCGGGCAACGTGCTGTTCTACTTCAAGCAGGAAGTCACCGCTCCGGCGCGTCTGGCCGGTGGCGTGTTGCTGGTACATGAAACCCTGGACCAAGTGGCCGAACCGCGCTCGGCGTGGCTGTACAACGCCGGTCAGCGCCGCGTGCGTCGTGCGCCGCAGGTGTCCTACGACGGCCCCGGTACTGCCTCCGACGGCCTGCGCACCTCCGATAACCTTGACATGTACAACGGCGCGCCGGATCGCTATGACTGGAAACTGATCGGCAAGCAGGAAATGTACATCGCCGCCAACAGCCACAAGCTGGACGATCCGACGCTCAAGTACGCCGACATCATCAAGGCCGGCCATATCAACCAGGACCTGACCCGCTACGAGCTGCGCCGCGTCTGGCACGTGACCGCCACCCTCAAGGAAGGGCAGCGTCATATCTATGCCAAGCGTGACTTCTTCATCGATGAAGACACCTGGCAGGCCGCCGTCATCGACCATTACGACGGGCGTGGTCAGCTGTGGCGCGTGGCCGAGGCGCACTCGGAAAACTACTACGACAAGCAAGTGCCGTGGTACGCGGTAGAAACGCTGTATGACCTGCAATCGGGCCGCTACGTGGCGCTGGGCATGAAAAACGAAGAGAAGAAGGCCTACGAGTTCGGCTTCACGGCCGGCACCAGCGACTTCACCCCCAACGCGCTGCGTCAGGAAGGGGTTCGTTGATACCTGACCGATACACGTTGTAGCGCAGCGACTGCCTCGTGCGCCTGAAAAGCCCCTTGATCGGGGCTTTTTCGGTTGTGGAAAGGGGCCTTATAAGCTGTAGGAATTTTGTTACAGTCTTTTCGGTGATGGCCTTTTAAAAGTAGCGATTTACCCGCTAGTCTCCGAACACCGCGATGCCGAAACAACGATTCCTACACGAGCCGGCCATGACTGATCTGTCCCGAATGCAAGGGTTTGCAGACGGCGCGATTCCTGCGTTGGAAGGGCGGTTTTTCCGTCCACCTCTGCCTGAGGGTTATGTTCCCCGTTCGCGCCTGTGTCAGCGTCTCGATGCCGGGCTTGGCGGCCGACTGCTGCTGGTCTGCGCCCCGGCCGGGTTCGGCAAGAGTTCGCTGGCTGTCGAGTTCTGTCAGGGGTTGCCGGACAACTGGCAAAACGTATGGCTGGGTCTGAGCGCGCGGGACAGCGACCCGGGCCGTTTTCTCGAGCGTTTGCTGGCCAGCCTTCAACAGTTCTTCCCGCAACTGGGCGTGCAGGCGATGAGCCTGCTGAAGATGCGCCAGCGCCACCAGCCGTTTGCCTTCGAGGAGTGGCTCGACGGCCTGCTCGACGAGTTGGCCATGCACTTGATGCTGAGCAAGCCGCTGTTGCTGGTGCTCGATGACTATCATCTGGCCCAGGGGCCGGTACTCGATCGTTGCCTGCAGTTCCTTCTCAACCATTTGCCGGCCGGGCTGGTGGTCATGGTGACCAGCCGACAGCGCCCGGACTGGCATCTGGCACGCTTGCGTCTGACGCGGCAGTTGCTGGAAATCAACGAACAGGACCTGCGCCTCACGCACGCCGAATCCATGGCAGTGCTGGGGCGGCACAGCGGCTCGCTCGACAGCGAGGTGTTGCAAAGCCTGATTCAGCGCAGCGAAGGCTGGGTCGCCGGGCTGCGCTTCTGGTTGCTGGCGGCGTCCGAAGCCGGTGATGAAAGCGCCTTGCCCCAGACGCTGCGCGGCAGTGAGGTGCTGATTCGCGAGTACCTGCTGGAAGAAGTGATCGACTGCCTGCCGGCCGATGTTCAGGCGTTTCTCTACGACACCGCCTGCCTGGAGCGTTTTTGCGCCGAGCTGTGCGACGCCGCGCGGGATGGTCACGACAGCGCCGAGATGCTGGGTTATCTGCAGGCGCATCAGGTCTTTCTGGTGCCGCTGGACGAGCAGGGCCACTGGTTTCGCTATCACCATCTGTTTTCCGATCTGTTGCGCGCTCGGCAGGCGGCCGGTGCACCACCGACCCGCCTGCACCTGAATGCCTGCCGCTGGTTCAGCGCTCAGGGCCAACTCGACGAAGCGGTCGAGCAGGCGTTGCGCGCCGGGCATCTGGATGTGGCCGCCAATCTGGTGCAGAACCTCTCCGAAGAACAGCTGCTGGCCGAACAGAATGTCGGCATGCTGCTGCGCTGGAAGATGGACTTGCCGGACGACCTGCTGACCAGCACGCCACGCCTGATCGTGCTTTACGCCTGGGCGCTGGGGCTGGCCTGCCAGCTGGATGCCGCCGAAGAGCTGGCCAATCAACTGAGCCGCTTTCTGCCGGCACCCTCGGCAACCGCTCAGAAATCCATGCTCGCCCAATGGCTGGCGCTCAGCGGCATCATCGCCCGTGGCCGCGGAGACAGTGAAAAGACTCAACATTATTGCACCGAAGCCCTGCTGAGCCTGCCGGAAAAACGCTATGGCCAGCGGCTGGTGTGCCTGTCGACACTGGCCAACCTCGCGGTCGCCAACGGTGATCTGTGGCGCGCCCGCGTGTTGAATCGCGATGCGCTGGAGCTCGCCCAGCGGGTCGCCAATCCGTTGTTCGAGGCGCTGGCGCATTACGACCGCGCCAGAGTTCTGCAGGCGCGTGGCGAAATTCTTCGCGCGCTCGAGGAAGTGCGGCAGGGGCAGCAACGCCTCAAAGGCTTGTCCACCGTTCGGCTCTACGCGGTCCGCGCGCGCCTGATGCTGTATGAAGGCTACCTGCTGACCCTGCGTCTGCAGATGGACGAAGGGCGGGTGTTATTGCTGGCCGGTCTGGCCGAGGCGCGCGCCTGTCGCGACATCAGTGTGCTGATCGGTCATTGCGTGATCGCCACCATGGAAGGCTGTGCCGGGCGGTTTGCCGAAGCCTTCGCCGAACTCGCCGAGGCCGAACGGCTGATGCACATCTGGGACGTGCCGCCGATCTACTACCTAGCGATGATTACCTTGGTCAAATGCGAGCTGTGGCTGTTGCAGGGGCGCATGGACCTTGCCGAAGCGTGGCTGCTGCGCCTGACGCAGACCTACAACGGCGGTCTCGGTGCTGCGGCCCCCGAGTGCCATCCGCAACTGCCGCAACACATTGAGTTGCAGCGTGCCGTACTCGAACGACAGCAGGGTGACGGCGTTGCCTGCGAGCAGCGCTTGCAGGCGCTCGAGCGGCGCGCTCAGGAGGTGGGGGCAAAACTGCTTGGGCTGATCGCCATGAGCCAGCAGATCGGCTTGCTGCTGAGTCAGGCGCGACGCGACGAGGCGCGGGCATTGTTGCTGCGCAGCCTGCCCGCAGCGTCCGGCGGTGCATTGATGCCGTTCAAGGCGCTGCTGGGCGAGCACCCCGAGTGGCTGCATGAGCAACTTGTGCAACTGCCACCCTGCCGGGTTCAAGCTGCATTGCTGGAAAAGCTTCCGGCCTGTTGCACGCCGTCGCCCGAGGCGGCACATGGCGGCGATTGCCTCAGCGTGCGCGAACTGGGTGTGCTGCAACTGATTGCACAGGGCTGTTCCAATCAGGAAATCAGCGAGCAGCTGTTCATCTCCCTGCACACCGTCAAGACTCACGCCAGTCACATCAACAGCAAACTGGGGGTCGAGCGTCGCACTCAAGCGGTGGCGCGGGCCAAGACACTGGGCTTGCTGGGTTGACGTCAACGGCGTTCACCGGGGCACTCAGGCCGGGCTGCCCGCCCACAGCGTATCGACTTCTTCCAGCCCCCAATCGGTGGTTTTTTCGATTCTGGCGATCCTGTCCGGGTCGGAAGGGCAGTCCAGGTCGATGACTTGTGCGGCGAACGTCTTGCCGGTGCGCGCTGACATGAAAACCTTCACTTTCGGTTTCAACAGCGACGCTTGACCTTGTTCGACCACCACGCCGAGGCGCCCGCTTTCCAGGCGTACCAGTGTGCCGATCGGGTAAATACCCACGGTCTTGACGAAGCTTTGAAACACCACGTCGTCAAAATGTCCCTGCCACGACGCCATCTCGCGAATCGAATGGGCAACGCCCCAGCCCTTTTTGTAGGGGCGGTCGGAGGTGATGGCGTCATACACGTCGCAGACCGCGCCCATGCGCGCGAAGATGCTGATCTGGTCGCCTTTCAGGCCGTGCGGGTAGCCCGAGCCGTCGACCTTTTCGTGGTGATGCAGGCAGACGTCAATCACCGACGCGGCCACGGGCTGCGTGTCCATGAGGATCTTCACGCCCAGTTCGGGGTGGGCCTTCATGATCTCGAATTCGTCGCGGGTCAGGCGACCCGGTTTGTTGAGCACCGCCGGGGCAATCATCATTTTGCCGACATCGTGCATCAGCCCGGCCACGCCAGCCTCACGGACCTGATCGTCAGGCATGCCCATGCGTTTGGCCAGCGCGACCATCAACGCGCAGACCGCCACCGAGTGCATGTAGGTGTACTCGTCGGACGTTTTCAGGCGTGACAGGCTGATCAGCGCGTGCGGATGGCGCAGGATCGAGTTGGAGATTTCCTCCACCAGCAACTGCACATTGTCGACATCCATGGCCCGGCCCATGCGCGCTTCGGTAAACATGCACATGACCGCATCCCTGGCCCGTCCGCAGATCAGCCTGGCGCGCAGCATTTCCTTTTCGAGGCTGGCCGGCGTTGTATCGTCGCTGGCCGATGGCGCTGAGGCCCGGGGGGCCAAGACGCGGCTTTTGCCGGTTTCGATCCAGACTTCTTTGGTACCTGATTGCTGAATGCGCTCGAGCACTTCAACGTCATCGAGCATGACTTCGACCAGGCCTATCCAGAATGGGTCATTGGTCCAGCGGCGGCAGATCTTATGGATGTACATGCCCAAGGCAAGATCAGCCACCGGTATTTTCTTCAGCATGCTCAGCCACCTGCGTGCGTAGGCATGCCAGGTGGCGGGTAAGCGCAACGAGCATACGATTGACTGCTGGCGGCTATCAGCAGAATGCAGGCGCTGTTGATCGACATGACTTCACCTCGTTGACTGCAAGGATTGTTCTGATCTCACAGTGCCAGTATACGGAGCTGTCGCAAAAAATCATGTCTATTTGGTACATTCCGGCGGGCTCATTCTGGCTGGTTCATTCTGCAAGTCTGCCAGTCAACCGGCAAAGCCCTCAGGCCGCTGGCGTTTCGCTCGGCAGGTGATGATAGCGACGGCCGAAGTAGACCAATGCATCTGCGCCGCTCTGATGCCTGATATCCACCACCTCGCAGAACAGAATGTCATGTGTGCCGACGCTGACTGACTGGCTCACTTTGCAGTCGAGCGCCAGTTTTGCACTGTCCAGGACCGGTGCGCCGGTCACGCCGGCCTCCCACTGCCCGCCGGCAAAGCGCTCCTGCTGGGAGCTCTTGCCGCCGAACAGGTTGGACAAGTCCTGCTGACCGTTGCCCAGCGTATTCACGCACAACGTGCCGTTCTCGATGAAGGCGTCATACACCGACGCACTGCGGTTGATACAGACCAGCAGCGTCGGCGGTTGATCCGTCACGCTGCACACGGCGGTCGCGGTAAAGCCGGCGCGTCCGCCAGGGCCGTCGGTGGTGATGAGGTTGACGGCGGCGGCCAGGCCGGACATCGCATCGCGAAACGCCAGCTGGCTGACAGCGGCGATGGGCAGAATGGCGGGAGTTGCAGAGGAGGTAGGCATTGGAAGAGTCCTTTCAGGGTTGTGTGTCAGGGTTGTGTGCTGAGAAAAGCACGCAGGGCGCGTTGGAAGGGCAGTGGATCGGTAATGTTCGAGGCATGGCCGCCATATTCCAGCAGCACCAGCGTTGCATTCGGCAGGGCGTTGGCCAGGTGCCGGGATTGCTGCCAGGGCACCAGCATGTCGTCGCGGTTGGCAATCAGCAGGGTCGGGGTGTGAATGCGTGAAAGCTCGGCCGCCACGTCAAAGGTTTCCAGCGCATGGATGCGCCGCAGCAGGTTGTCGGTGTCGGGGAAATGCGCCAGAGCGTGGGCTTCGTCGTCGGCCAGCCGCGGGCCGTTGGCGGCGATCCAGTCTGCCGGGTAGAGGAACAGCGCCTGAGCCTGTACGTAGGCCTCCGGTCCGCTGTTCAACAGCAGTTTTTTGCGCACTGAAAAGCAGCGCGCGCTGTGCGGGTTCGGACTGCTCCAGGCATTGATCAGTACCTGGCTTTGCAGCAGTTCCGGGCGCAGCAGGGCCAGTTCCAGACCCACCAGGCCGCCCAGTGCATGGCCCATGAAATGGCAGCGCTGGATATCGAGTGAGTCGAGCAGGGCCAGCAACTCGATAGCCATGTGCCGGATCGAGTAATCCGCCGGCAACACCGCAGGGCTGCGCCCGGTTCCGGCATGGTCATAGACGAGCACGCGGTAGTCGCGGGTCAGCAGTGCCAGGTCATCCGCCCAATAGCGGCCAGACCCGCCCAGCCCGGAACTGAGCACCAGGGTCGGTGCATCGGCATGCTGGCAGGCATGAAACTCATGGAACATGGGTTTTCTCCGGGTGGGCGTCAACTGCCCACGGTCGCGATTCAGCCGATGTGGGCGATGCTGGCGATTTCGATCAGCGCCTCGGGTTTGACCAGGCCGCACTGGATGCAGTAACGGGCTGGCTTCTCGCCCGCGAAATACTCGGCATACACCTCGTTGACCTTGGCGTAGTCGGCCCAGTCACGAATCATGATCATGTTGAAGGTGACATCGTCCAGCGTCCCGCCCGCGGTCTCGACCACACTTTTGATGGCTTCCAGCACGTGACGGGTCTGCGCAGTGGCGTCGCCGACGTGTACCACGTTGTTGTCCTTGTCGAACGGCAGCGTGCCCGAGACATAGAGCACGCCGTCGGCCATGGAGCCCGGTACGAACGGCGCGATGGGTTTGCTGGTGCCGGCAGGGATGATCGCTTTCTTGGTCATGCTGGTGTCCTCACGAAGGTTGCCCGACAGGGCTGAAAGTGGTGCAGAAGTCATCGACGCTGGAAACCCAGCCAAAGAAGGTTTCGATGTTGAACAGCGCGGCTTGCTGAGCGAATTCGGGGCCTGCCTGATGGGTCGCGTCAGCCAGCACCACGCCGAAATATTCCAGGTGAAAGCCGTCGCGCAGGGTCGACTCGACACAGACATTGGTGGCGATGCCGGTGAACACCAGATTGCGAATGCCGCGGCTGCGCAGCACGCTGTCGAAACTGGAGTTGAAGAAGCCGCTGTAGCGGATTTTTGGCACCACGATGTCGCCAGGCTGTGGCGTCAGTTCGTCTACCAGCTGGTAATCCCAACCGCCCTTGGCGAGCAGTTGCCCTTCGAGTTCCGGGCGCTTGCGCATGGTTTTCAGGGCGTTGGACTTGTGCCAGTTCGGTGAGCCGGGGCCTCCGGCTTCGACATAGGCCGGGTCCCAGCCATTCTGGAAAAAGATCACCGGAATGCCTGCTGCACGCGCGGCGGTACAGGCCTTGTTGATATTGGCGATAACCGGCCCGGTGCTGCTGACATCGAACCCGGCCAGGTCCAGATACCCACCGAGCGAGGCGTAGGCGTTCTGCATGTCGACCACCACCAGTGCGGTTTCGCCGGGTTTCATGCGCAGCGGCTCGGGACGGGCGGGCAGCTCGCGGGCGGGCTGCAGGTCCGGCAGGTCAACGCCTGCGACGGTTGTCGGGGTTGTCATCAGACCACCTCCCTGAGCTGCGCGATGTGCTTGCGGCTGGTCATCAGTGGCTGGATCTTCTCGCCGAAATCCTCGACCCCTTTGACGAAATCATCGAACGTCAGCATTACGCCCTGAGTCCCCGGCACACTGGCCACCTCGTCGAGCATTCTCGCCACCGTGGCCCACGAGCCCACCAGCGTGCCCATGTTGATGTTGACCGCCGAGGTCGGGTCGGCCATCTGTCGCAGGTTGGAGCCGGCACTTTTATCCGCCGAGCCTTTTTCGCTCAGCCAGGCAATGGCTTCTTCGTCGGCACCGTCCTTGATGTGCTCCCAGCGAGCGCGTGCGGCTTCGTCGGTATCGTCGGCGATGATCATGAACAGCACGCAGGAGGTGACATTGCGGCCGGTCTTTTCATTGGCTTCGAGCAGTTTCTGTGCGGTTGGCGCGAAGGCCGTGGGCGTGTTGACGCCTTTGCCGAAGCAGAAGTTGTAGTCGGCGTATTGCGCCGAGAACGCCATGCCCGCTTCACTTTGACCGGCGCAGATCAGCTTCATGTCGGCCTGTGGGCGAGGGCTGACGCGGCAGTCCTGCATGCTGAAATGTTCGCCCTTGAAGTCGCTGCTGCCGGTGGCCCACAGGTCGCGCAGAACCTGAGCGTACTCGGCCAGGTATTCATAGCGGGTGTGGAAGAACTCGTCGCCCGGCCACAGCCCCATCTGCTCGTATTCCGGCTTCTGCCAGCCGGTGACGAGGTTGATCCCGAAGCGGCCATTGGAGATCGAGTCGATGGTCGAGGCCATGCGCGCGGCAATGGCGGGCGGGATGGTCAGGGTGGCAACGGTGGCGAACAGCTGGATCCGGCTGGTGACTGCGGCCAGGCCGGCCATCAGCGTGAACGACTCCAGGTTGTGTTCCCAGAACTGCGTCTTGCCGCCGAAGCCACGCAGTTTGATCATCGACAGCGCAAAGTCGAAGCCATAGCCCTCGGCCTTCTGCACGATCTGTTTGTTCAGCTCGAAGGTCGGCATGTACTGCGGAGCATTGCTGGAAATCAGCCAGCCGTTATTGCCGATGGGGATGAAGATTCCAATGTCCATATGAGGCCTCTCTGCGTGGGTCGATGCGTGCCAAAGCGCGACTGGCGGCACTTGAATCGCCTTTCAATCGTCTCTCAATAAGCTTTTGCATTAAGCGGGCCATAAATTTTTATTGTTTTTATTCAATAGCTTGTGAATTTTTACTGTTTGTTTCAGACCATTTGGTCCGAATCAGAGCGCTTGGTTTGTGCGCGGCGCACGCAGATGGGGCAGGGCGGACGGCGCAGGCAATCCGTATCGACAAAACAGCTGCGCCCGTTAAGATGCCCGCTCATTTCGGCATCACTGGATGGATGTGCGTGAACAAGAAACCTCCCCTGGCTGACCCGGCGAACAAACGCGTACGCAAGGCCAAGCCAGAGACTGTGGTCAAGACGACCCGCGAACCCAGTGCGACGTCCCTGAAGCGGCGCATGCGCCTGATGGAAGGCAAGCGCACGCTGATTCTCGATGCGGCGCTGGAGATATTTTCCCGCTATGGCGTGCATGGCAGCAGCCTGGATCAGGTCGCGAGCCTGGCGGACGTCTCCAAGACCAACCTGCTGTATTACTTCAGCAGCAAGGACGACCTGTACCTGAACGTGCTGCGCCAGCTGCTCGAGGTATGGCTGAGCCCGCTGGTGCACTTCACCGCCGACAAGGAGCCGGTGCAGGCGATCAGCGCCTACATCAAGGCCAAGCTGGAGATGTCCCGCGATCACCCGGCCGAATCCCGGCTGTTCTGCATGGAAGTGATGCAGGGCGCACCGCTGATTCAGGGCGAGTTGCAGCACCCGTTGCGTGACACGGTGCAGGCCAAGGTGGCGGTGATTCAGCACTGGATCGACAGCGGTCAGCTGGCCCCCATCAATCCGCACCACCTGATTTTTACGCTGTGGGCGACCACCCAGCATTACGCCGACTTCCGTACTCAGGTCGAGGCCGTGACCGGCAAGACCCTGGATGATCCGGCGTTTTTCGACGAGGTGCTGACGAGCCTGCGCAGCATGGTTCTGGACGGGATCCTGCCGCGCAAGGCGTGAATGGACCTCGCCGGACCTGACCCGCGCACCCCGCTCGCGCAGTGCGCGGGCGTCCTGCACAAACCAAGTGCTCCGATTCAGACCATTTGATCTGCTTTCTTCATCTCGATGGCGTCAGGTCGTTGTTCCATAGCGCTTTTCCTGTACTGGCATGGATGCTGCTAATGCCTGCCTGTGCGGTCCTCATCGGCCATTACCCTCAGGAAAACGTCTATGTACAAGAAACTGTTGCCCGGGACATTGTGTGCGGCCGTAGCGTTGGGAACGGTCAGCCTTGCTCAGGCTGAAGGGTTGACCCTCGAAGGGAAGCCGAAAATCGCCATGGTGTATATCAGCCCGCGCAATGATGGCGGCTGGACTCAGGCCTTCGACGAAGCGCGCGTGAAGCTGGAAAAGGATCTGGACACAAAAATCCAGTACGTCGAGAGTGTGCCTGAGAACGCGGCAGCCATTACGCCGGTGGTCGACCGACTCATCGCACGCGGTGCCAACATCATCGTCGGCACTGCATTCGGCTATTCCGACACCTTTCTTGCACTGGCCAGGAAATACCCGAAAGTCGCGTTCCTGAATGGCTCGGGCACCACCAATGCGCCCAACCTCGAATCGTTTTACGGGCGTACCTACGAGAGCCAGTACCTGTGCGGTATGGCCGCAGGCGCGGCCTCGAAGACCGGCAAGCTGGGGTTTGTCGCCGCCAACCCGTTCGGCCAGGTCAACTGGACTATCAACGCCTATGAACTGGGCGCCCGGCAGATCAATCCGAAGGCCACCGTCACCGTGGTCTATACCGGTGCCTGGAACGACCCGGTCAAGGAACGCGCAGCAACCATGGCGCTGATCGACAATGGTGCCGACGTGGTCGGTCAGCACGTCGACAGCCCGACACCGCAGATCGTCGCTCAGGAGCGCGGCATTCATGGCACCGGCCACCATCGCGACCTGAGCGAGTTCGCCCCCAAGGCGACGGTCTGTTCTTCGCTGTGGGTCTGGGATCGCTTCCTCGGGCCTGAGCTGAAGAACATCATTGCCGGCAACTGGACGCCGCCCGCCAACGGCGCGCTGCTGTCGATGCAGCAGGGCGGTACCGATATCAAGCTGACTGCGGACACGATCATTTCCGATGCGGACCGCAAGAAGATCGAGGCCGAGCGCGCCGAGCTGCTGGCCGGCCGGAAAATCATCTACAGCGGCCCGCTGGCCGATCGTGACGGCAAGGAGCGGGTGGCGGCCGGTCAGCAGTTGTCTGACCCGGATCTGTGGAAAATGGACTGGTTCGTCGAAGGCGTGAAGACTCAGCAATGAGTCAGGTCAATGCGCTGCAACTCACCGGCATCAGCAAATCGTTCGATGGCTTCAAGGCGCTGATCGACGCCGACTTCACCGCCTGTTGGGGGGAAGTGCACGCGCTGCTGGGCGAGAACGGTGCAGGCAAGTCCTCGCTGATGAACATCGCCGCCGGGCTGTATGCACCGGAAACCGGCACCCTGCTGCTGGACGACAATCCGGTTCAGCTTCAGGGCCCGAGGGACGCCAGCCGCTACCGGATCGGCATGGTTCACCAGCACTTCAAGCTGGTGAAACCGTTCACGGTGGCGCAGAACATTCTCCTGGCACTGCCCGAGCAACCCGGTGAAGGCAGCTATCGCAAGCGGCTGCGTGCGCTGGAACAGGAAATTGTCGGCAAGGCCGAGACGCTGGGTTTTGCGATTGACCCGGCGCGCACCGTCGACAGCCTGTCGGTCGCCGAGCAGCAGCGCGTCGAGATTCTCAAGGTGCTGCTGGCCGGTGCGCGGATTCTGATCCTCGACGAGCCGACGGCAGTGCTGACCGATCAGGAAGCCGAGCGTCTGCTGCTGACCGTTCAGGCATTCGCCCGGCAGGGTGCGGCGGTGGTTCTGGTTACGCACAAGATGGCTGACGTCAAACGCTATGCCGACCGGGTAACGGTCATGCGCGGCGGGCGCACGATACAGACCCTTGATCCGCAGCGTGTCAGCGTCGAGCAACTGGTGCAGTTGACTGTGGGCGAATCGGTGCCGGTTGCCGAGCATCAACCGGCGACACCCGGTGAGGTGCGTTTGCAGGTCAAAGAGTTGCGCAGCGTCGGCAGCAGTACGCTCAACGGCGTCAACCTGACCCTGCACGCCGGGCAGATTTACGGCATCGCAGGCGTGGGTGGCAATGGTCAGGCCGAGCTGGCCAACGCGCTGATGGGGCTGGCGCAAGCGACCGAGGGTGAAATCCACATGGCCGGGTTTGGCGATTTGCGCGACGCGTCGGCCGATCAGCGTCGGCAGTTGCGCATCGCCTCGATCCCGGCCGACCGCTACGGCGCGGCGCTGGCCGGGTCGCTGTCGGTGGCCGAGAACTTTGCTATCGGCAATATCCACAGCGGGCAGTACGGCTCTTTCTGGCGTCTGGGCTACAAGCGCCTGAAACAGGATGCACAGCGCGCCGTGGCGGACTTCGACGTACAAGGCGTGCGCTCTCTCGATCAGAAAGCTGCGCTGTTGTCGGGAGGCAACGCACAGAAACTGGTGATCGCCCGCGAATTCAGCCGCGACCCGCAATTGGTGCTGGTGCACAGCCCGAGCCGCGGCCTGGATGTGCGTGCCACCCAAGCGGTGCACGCCCGTTTGCGAGCAGCACGGGACGCGGGTGCTGCGGTGCTGGTGATCAGCGAGGATCTGGACGAGGTATTGGCCCTGGCTGACCGTGTCGGCGTGATGAACGGCGGGCGCATCGTCGCCGAGTTCGCGCACCCTGCCGACCGGCAAGCCATCGGCAAAGCGATGGTGAGCCATGACTGAATCAGTACAACCGATGACATCCGCACGGCAACCCTTGCTGGCGCGGCGCTACACCCTGGAGCTTCGTCAGCAGACCGGCTGGCTATTGCAGGCGCTGATCATTGCTCTGGCGTTGCTGATCGGACTGACGATCTGCACCGTGATTCTGATTCTTGCCGGCGTGCCTGCTGACGAGCTGCTCAACGAGTTCGTCGTGCAGACGGTGTTCGATGCGCAAAACTTCAAGGCAGTGCTGTTTCAGGCATCGCCGATGATCATGGTCGGGCTCGCCGGGTGCATGGCGTTTCGGGCGCGTTTCTGGAACCTGGGGCTGGAAGGCCAGATGATCTGGGGCGCGATTGGCGCCACGGCGATTTCGCTGTTTCAGGTGGGCCCGGAGGCTTTGCGTCTGCCGCTGATGATGGCGGCAGCCGTGATCTGCGGATTGTTGTGGAGCCTGGGGCCGGTGCTGCTGAAGCTCAAGTGGCAGGTCAACGAGATCATCTCGACGCTGATGCTCAATTACATCGCCGCCAATTTCCTCCTGCACCTGGTGTACGGCAGTTGGAAGGACCCGCGCGACAACTTTCCCTATTCCCCCGCGTTCCAGAGCTTCGAGCGGCTGCCCGACCTGTTTGCCGGGTATAACGCGGCGATCCCTCTGGCGCTGCTGGTCACTGGTCTGACCCTGTGGTTCGTCGGTGTTTCGCGGGCCGGGCTGTACCTGCGCTTTGTCGATGCCAACCCGAAAGTTGCCGGAGCGGTGGGCGTACCGGTGCGCAAGATGATCATCGGCACCGTGCTGCTGTCGGGCGCGCTGGCCGGGCTTGCAGGTTTTGTCGTGACCTCGGGGCAGGAAGGGCGCCTTACTCAATCGTTCTATCAGGGCTACGGTTTTTCCGGGATTCTCATCGCCTTTCTGGCCCGCAACAACCCGGTGGCCGCCACCGTGGTCGCGTTGCTGATCGCCATGCTGTTCGTGGCCGGGCGCAACCTGCAGGTGTTCTATCAGATTCCGTTTTCGATGGTGCAACTGATCCAGGCGATTCTGGTGATCTGCGTCGCGTCGTCGGACTTTTTCATCCGCCATCGCCTGCGACGCATTCAGGCAGGAGAACGTTGATGGAGCTTATTTCCCACTGGCTGGGCAGCGCACCGGATTTTGCCGTGCCGTTCGCCCTGGCAGCGCTGGGCCTGATCCTCATCGAGCGCAGCGGTGTACTGGCGCTGGGCGTCGAAGGGCTGATGCTGGTCGGCGCACTGGCGGGCATCGGCATGCAGTTGAGCCTCGGCTCGCCGGGCCTTTCGCTGCTGGCGTCGATGGCGGCGGCAGGTCTGGTGTCGTTGCTGTTTGCGCTGATGGTGCTGGTGTTGCGGATCAACCAGGTGATCGCCGGGCTGGCGCTGGTGTTCTTTTGTCAGGGCTTGACCGGGCTGCTGGGCACGCTGCTGGGCTGGACCAACCGTCCGGTCAGCGGCCTTCAGGCGGTCGAGCTGTGGCCGTTGTCCGAGCTGCCCGTGGTGGGCCGGGTATTTGTGCAGAACCCGCTGGTGTACCTGACCGTGGTGATTTTCATCGCGGTGGTCTGGCTGCTCGATCGCACGCGCACCGGGCTGCGTTTGCGCGCGGTGGGCGAGAACCCGCAGGCCGCCGATGCCGCAGGTATTTCCGTGCTCGGTTACCGCCTGGCGGCGATTGTCGCCGGCTCCGCGTTGATGGGGCTGGCCGGCGGTTTCATTGCCGTGCTCAGCACCAAGATGTGGATCGCCGACATGACCGGCGGACGCGGCTGGATCGCGGTTTCACTGGTGATCTTCGCGCGCTGGTCGCCGTGGCGTGCGCTGGCCGGTGCCTTGCTGTTCGGCGGTATCGAGGCGCTGATTCCGCAGTTGGCGGCAACCGGCGTGCGCCTGCCTCAGTATTTCGTCTTGATGACGCCCTATGCGGTCACCCTGTTGGTCATGGTCTGGGTGGCGAGCGGCAAGCGTCAATCGAGCAGCCAGCCCGGTGCGCTGGGCGAACCCTACATTCGCGAGGAGCGCCGCTGAGCGCAGAAGCCCGCAAGACGGGCGGTTCAGCACGGGTTAAGGAATTTTTGATAGCGGGTATGCTCTAATCCGGTTACCAGCGTTCGTCAAAACCAGGAGCAACTGAATGTTTACCTCGCGTCGTTTGATCATTGTTGCCACCGCCGTAGCCATGCTTTCCGGCTGTGCAACATCCAATCCCTATGACAATCAAGGCCAGGCGCAAAGTTCCGGTGGTATGAGCAAAACGGCCAAGTACGGCGGACTCGGCGCATTGGCCGGTGCGGTAGCCGGCGCGGCCATCGATCACAATCATCGCGGCAAGGGTGCCCTGATTGGCGCAGCAGTGGCAGGTGCCGCATCGGCGGGTTATGGCTACTACGCAGACAAGCAGGAAGCTGCGCTGCGCGAGAGCATGGCCAACACCGGTGTCGAGGTACAGCGTCAGGGTGACCAGATCAAACTGATCATGCCGGGTAACATCACGTTCGCGACGGACTCTTCGGCCATTGCCAGCAGCTTCTATTCGCCGCTCAACAATCTGGCCAGCTCGCTCAAGCAGTTCAACCAGAACAACATTGAAATCGTCGGTTACACCGACAGCACCGGCAGCCGCCAGCACAACATGGACCTGTCGCAACAGCGCGCCCAGAGCGTCGCGACTTACCTGACCTCGCAGGGCGTCGATCAAGCGCACCTGTCAGTGCGCGGTGCAGGGCCTGATCAACCGATTGCCAGCAACGCCGACGTCAACGGCCGCGCCCAGAACCGTCGCGTAGAGGTCAACCTCAAGCCGATTCCGGGTCAGCAGTACTGATCGACACCGCTGCGTCCACCTGACAGCGGACGCAGAGTATCAGCACGATAGTTGAGATCATCGTTCCTCACGCTCCAGCGTGGCAATGCAGTTCGCGACGCTCTGCGTCGCAAAGAGGACGCAGAGCGTCCAGAACGGCATGCCAACGCGGAGCATTGGCACGATGGATGGCTGAAACGTCAGGCTTGCGGCGGCCTTGATGGCCTCTTCGCGAGCAAGCTCGCTTCCACTTCCCACAAGTCAATATCAATGCGGCGCCGGATACTGCTCATGCAGCCTGTCCAGCAGCCGGTCTTTTTCTTCCCACAACGCATTGATCCACTGCTGGAATTCCAGGCGGTATTCGCCGTCCTGGTCGTAATTTTTGCCGAGAAACTGTTGCGGGATTTTGATCTCTTCGAAGTGGGCGACCACTTCCTTCACGTTGCCGCACAGCAGGTCCCAGTAGCCGGGCTGCCCGGCCGGGTAGTGGATGGTCACGTTGACAATCGATTCCAGCTGTTCGCCCATCGCGTCGAGCACGAAGGCAATGCCGCCAGCCTTGGGTTTGAGCAGGTGGCGAAACGGCGAGTTCTGTTGCGCGTGTTTGCCGGCCGTGAAGCGCGTACCTTCTGCGAAGTTGAAAATCCCCACCGGGTTATGGCGAAACTTCGCGCAGGTGCGGCGGGTGGTTTCCAGGTCCTTGCCTTTCTTTTCCGGGTGTTTGGCAAGGTACGCCTTGGAGTAGCGCTTCATGAACGGAAAGCCCAGCGCCCACCACGCCAGACCGATCACCGGAACCCAGATCAACTCCTGCTTGAGGAAAAACTTCAAGGGGCGAATACGTCGGTTGAGCACGTACTGCAAGACCATGATGTCGACCCAGCTCTGGTGATTGCTGGTGACCAGATACGAGTGCTGGTAATCCAGCCCTTCCAGGCCGCTCAGGTGCCAGCGGGTGTGGCACAGCAGTCTGATCCAGGCATTGTTGTTGCCGATCCAGGTTTCATGGATGTGGCTCATCAGCCAGTCGGTGAAGCACTGTGCCGCAGAGAAGGGCAGGCAGATCTTGAGGATCGTGACCGCGAACAGCACCGTGCAGCAGACGATGGTGTTCAGCGCCAGCAACAGCGAGGCAATGACGCCGCGTAACGGGGCAGGCAGGAAATCCATTAGGAAGATGGCTCCGCAAGTTATCGGAAGCCGCAGACTGCTCTGCGGCACTCGGGTCAGGTATCAGGACAGCGTGTCGGCCTGTATGGCTGTCAGCGCGATGGTGTAGACAATGTCGTCGACCTGCGCGCCGCGCGGCAGATCGTTTACCGGTTTGCGCAGGCCCTGCAGCATCGGGCCGAGGCTCACACAGTCGGCACTGCGTTGCACCGCCTTGTACGTGGTATTGCCGGTGTTCAGGTCCGGGAACACGAACACGTTGGCGCGTCCTGCGACCGCGCTGTCTGGAGCCAGCTGCCGGGCGACCTGTTCGTTGGCGGCCGCATCATACTGCAGCGGCCCGTCGATCAATAGATCGCGGCGGGTTTCGCGTGCCAGTTGCGTGGCTTCGCGGACCTTCTCGACTTCTTCGCCGCTGGCTGAATTGCCGCTGGAGTAGCTGATCATCGCCACACGCGGCGAGATGCCGAACGCAGTGGCCGAGTCGGCGCTTTGCAAGGCAATCTCGGACAGCTCGCTGGCACTCGGATGCGGGTTCATGATGCAGTCGCCGTACATCAGCACCTGCTCGGGAAAGAGCATGAAGAACACTGAAGACACCAGCGTGCAGCCTGGCGCGGTCTTGATCAGTTGCAGGGCCGGGCGGATGGTGTTGGCGGTGGAGTGAATGACGCCGGACACCAGCCCGTCGACCTCGTCCAGCGCCAGCATCACCGTGCCGATGACCACCGGGTCTTCGAGCTGTTGCTCGGCCATGGGCGCATTCAGGCTTTTGCTTTTGCGCAGTTCCACCATCGGTGCAACATAGCGCTCGCGAATCAGGTCCGGGTCAAGAATTTCCAGCCCCTGCGGCAGCTCGATGCCGTGCGCCTGCGCAACGGCATGCACTTCCTCGGGCCTGGCCAGCAACACGCAACGCGCGATACCGCGCGCCTGGCAGATGGCGGCAGCCTGAATGGTCAGCGGTTCGTTGCCTTCAGGCAGCACGATGCGCTTGTTGGCCGCCTGCGCGCGCTGGATCAACTGATAGCGAAACACCGCGGGCGACAGGCGCAGCTCACGGGGTGTGCCGCAGCGCTGGTGCAGCCAGTTGGCGTCCAGATGACTGGCAACGAAGTCGGTGATGTTTTCCGCGCGCTCGCGGTCATCGATGGGGATTTCCTTGTTCAACTGATTCAGGCGATTGGCCGTGTCATACGAACCGCTGCTGACCGACAGCACCGGCAGCCCCGCCTGCAGTGCGCCGCGACACAGCTCCATGATGCGTGGGTCGGGCACGGTATCGCTGGTCAGCAGCAGGCCGGCCAGCGGTACGCCGTTGATTGCCGCAAGGCTCACCGCCAGGATGATGTCGTCGCGGTCGCCTGGCGTCACCACCAGCACACCCGGCTTGAGCAGTGGAACCGTGTTGAGCACGGTCCGCGCACAAATGATGATTCTGGTCATGCGGCGCTGATCGTAGTCGCCTGCGTTCAGCACCTGCGCGCCGAGCAGCTCGGCCACATCGCGGGTACGCGGCGCGTTGAGTTCGGCGCGATACGGAATGCAGCCCAGCAGGCGAAAGTCGCCGCTGCGCAGCAACGGGGAGTGCTCTTTCAGGCGCGAGGCGAAGACTTCCATGCTTTCTTCGGTGCGCACCTTGTTGAGTATCACGCCCAGCACCTTGGGATCCTTGGGGCCGCCAAACAGCTGGGCCTGCAATTCGACCCTGCCCGACAGATCGGCGAGCACTTCGTTTTCCGGAGCAGAGACCAGAATGACTTCGGCATCCAGGCTCTTGGCCAAATGCAGATTGACCCGTGCGGCATAGCTCGCGCTGCGGGTCGGGACCATGCCTTCGACGACCAGCACGTCCTTGCCGACCGCTGCCTGCTGATAAAGATTGATGATCTCTTCGAGCAGTTCATCCAGTTGACCATCACCGAGCATGCGCTCGACATGCGCCAGCCCCAGAGGCTTGGGCGGCTTGAGGCCATGGGTGCGAGCCATCAGTTCGGTCGAGCGCTCGGGGCCCAGATCGCCGGGATGTGGCTGGGCGATCGGTTTGAAAAAGCCTACTTTCAAGCCAGCGCGCTCCAGCGTGCGCACCAGTCCCAGGCTGATGGAGGTCAACCCCACGCCAAAGTCAGTGGGGGCGATAAAAAAAGTCTGCATACTGGCTTCTCGATTGAGCAGTGCAAGGGTCGCAGCACATAGGGAACCGCTGCCGACCGAAAAAGTCCGGAAACCGTCTAACGCGATTTCTCTGCCGCAAGACTATCGTTATCCGCAGCGTTCGCACACCAGCCGCAACGAAAGGCTTTACCGGTCATCTGTTGACGCTGTGCAGGATCCAGTACCCACGCGCGTGACTGCCAGGGAGGCTGATGACGCAGGTGCTGAGTGTGGCCGCAGGACAGTAGCGCAATCCAGTGCCCTTCTTCATCCTGGCTGAAACCGATAACGGTTGAACTTTCCAATCAGGGCCGTCCGTCAGAGTTGCGTTCGCTTTCGGGCGATTGCTTGGTTAAACTTGCCCGTTCTTCAATCTTAAGCAAAAGGTCTTGTCCCCATGCCGATCGCCGCCAATAAGGCTGTCTCCATTGACTATACCCTGACCAACGACGCTGGTGAGGTCATCGACAGTTCTGCCGGTGGTGCGCCGCTGGTTTACCTGCAAGGTGCAGGCAACATCATCCCGGGCCTGGAAAAGGCACTGGAAGGCAAGGAAGTAGGCGAGCAGGTGAAAGTCGCCGTCGAGCCCGAAGACGCCTACGGCGAGTACTCGGCCGAACTGGTCAGCACCTTGAGCAGCAGCATGTTCGAAGGCGTCGACAAGCTTGAAGTCGGCATGCAGTTTCACGCTTCCGGCCCGGATGGCGGTATGCAGATCGTGACCATCCGTGATCTGGATGGCGACGACGTCACTGTTGACGGCAACCATCCGCTCGCGGGTCAGCGCCTGAACTTCGACGTGAAGGTTGTGGCCATCCGTGATGCCAGTGAAGAAGAAATGGCTCACGGCCATGTTCACGGCGAAGGCGGTCATCAACACTGATTTGTGCTGCTAAGCTCAGGCACTGAAAAGGCGCCCTGGCTGTTCTGCGATGACGACTTTCGTTACGCGTGCGGTCACGGTGCCTTTTTTCGGGTTGTAGCCTGGGGCGACTTGTTTCAAAAGGGGTTCTCATGAGTGCTTTTCACGACATCAAATTGAAAGCGCTGGGTGGCCAGGAACTGCCGCTGGCGAATTTCAGAAAAAAAGTGGTTCTGGTGGTCAACGTCGCGTCCAAATGCGGGCTGACACCGCAGTACGCGGCACTTGAAAACCTCTATCAGCAGTACAAGGACCAGGGCCTGGAGATACTGGGTCTGCCGTGCAACCAGTTTGCCGGGCAGGAACCGGGTACCGAGCAAGAGATCGCCGAATTTTGCCAACTCAACTATGGCGTGACGTTTACGCTGGGTGAAAAACTCGACGTCAACGGCCCCAACCGGCACTCGCTTTACCGTTTGCTGGCGGGTGAGGGTGCCGAGTTTCCCGGGGATATCACCTGGAACTTCGAAAAGTTTCTGGTTGGCAAGAACGGCGGTGTAAGCGCACGTTTTTCTCCGCGTACCACTCCGGATGATCCTGCGGTGATCCAGGCCATCGAAAAGGCCCTGGCGCAAAGCTGATCGTAGAGCCGGGGTAGCATTTAGCATTCGCCCGGCTTTCTTGCGCGCTCGTCGCTTCTGAACTCAAATCAGCCAGATCAATAGTACTGGGCCACTGCTGACGCCCGGCGATATTCTGCGCGCCTGATGGCAATCGACCATTTCACAGGAGTTGCGCATGTCGGCAGAAGCCTTGTTCACGCCTTTCCGTCTGGGCAGCCTGGAGCTGTCCTCGCGTGTGGTCATGGCGCCCATGACCCGCTCGTTCTCGCCAGGGCACGTGCCTAACTCGAAGGTCGTTGAGTACTACCGGCGGCGCGCTGCGGCAGGCGTCGGGCTGATTATCACCGAAGGTACTACGGTCAATCACAAGGCCTCCAACGGCTATCCGAACGTCCCGCAGTTTTTCGGTGAAGCGCCACTGGCCGGTTGGCGCAAGGTGGTCGAGGCGGTGCATGCGGAGGGCGGCAGGATCGTCCCGCAACTCTGGCACGTCGGCGCAGTTCGTCGTCCTGGCACCGAGCCGGACGGCAGCGTGCCTGCCTACGGGCCGATGGAGAAGGTCAAGGACGGTCAGGTGCTGGTGCATGGCGTGAGCAAGCAGGACATCGATGAGGTCGTTGCGGCCTTTGCCCAGGCTGCCGCCGATGCCAGGGCGATTGGCATGGACGGTGTCGAAATTCATGGGGCTCACGGTTACCTGGTCGATCAGTTCTTTTGGGAGGGCAGCAATCAGCGTAGCGACGAGTACGGCGGCAGCCTCGCCAACCGCTCACGGTTTGCTCTTGAACTGATCAAGGCCGTGCGCGGCGCAGTTGGCCCGGACTACCCGATCATTTTCCGTTTCTCACAATGGAAACAGCAGGATTACACCGCGCGCCTGGTGCAAACGCCCGAGGCGCTGGGCGAGTTCCTGCAGCCTCTGGCTGATGCAGGTGTGGATATCTTTCATTGCTCTACCCGGCGTTTCTGGGAGCCTGAGTTTGAAGGCTCCGACCTGAACCTGGCGGGCTGGACGCGCAAGCTGACCGGCAAACCGACCATTACTGTCGGCAGCGTCGGACTGGACGGCGAGTTCCTGCAATTCATGGTCAACACCGACAAGGTCGCTCAACCGGCCAGCCTGGAAAATCTGCTGAAGCGGCTGGGCAACGACGAGTTCGATCTGGTGGCGGTGGGGCGCGCGTTGCTGGTCGATCCGGATTGGGCACTGAAAGTGCGCGAGGGGCGCGAGCAGGACATCCTGCCCTTCAGTCGAGACGCACTGACGACACTGGTCTGATTTTCTTGCTGGCTACCGACCTGATCTCTTTGACGCTTGCAGCGTTCTGGCTCGGGCAGGCCTCGCGCAATTGACGCTCGAACTGATCGATGACCGCTGTCCAGCCCTGGCGGCTGGCATGCTGCCGGGCGTTGAGACGCACGCGGCGCAGCGTCTCACTGTCCTCCAGCAACCAGCGTGCCGCGTCGATGAACGCCGCCTCGTCACCCGGCATGGCCAACGCACCGTTGTGGCCATGGCGGATATGCTGCCCGGCTGCGGCTTCATCGTAGGCGACCACCCCCAGGCCTGAGGCCAGTGCTTCGAGAACCACATTGCCGAAGGTTTCGGTGAGGCTGGGAAACAGAAACATATCGGCCGAGGCATAGTGCGTCGCCAGCACCTCGCCGCGCTGCGTCCCGCAGAAAATCGCCTCCGGAATTTGCTGCTCCAGCTGCGCGCGTTGAGGCCCGTCGCCAACGACTACCAATTTCAGATTACGCTGCGGGTAACTGTCCTTGAGCGCCTCGAAACAGGCTTTGAGCAGGCTCAGGTTTTTTTCGGGGGCAAGGCGGCCGACATGCAGGACCGCGACATCATCGGCTTGCAGACCCCAATTCTCGCGCAGAGGCTGCGAGCGTCTGGACGGGCTGAACAATTGGCTGTCGACGCCTCGCGACAACAGCTCGATCCTCTCAAAGCCACGCCGCTCCAGCTCGACCTTCTGACTGATGCTCGGCACCAGCGTCATGCGCGACCGATTGTGGAACCAGCGCAGGTAGTGCGTCAGCAAACGGGTGATGAAACCCATGCCGTACTGCTGCGTGTACTGTGGGAAGTTGGTATGGAAGCCACTGATCACCGCAATCCCCAGACGCCGCGCTGCGCGCAGTGCCGAGAGCCCCAGCGGCCCTTCCGTGGCGATGTACAGCACATCCGGCCGACGCCGCTGCCAACGCCGCAGCAGCTTGTGCATCGAAGACTGACCCCATTGCAACCCCGGGTAACCTGGTATCGGCCAGCCCCGGCAGAGCAGCAGATCCTCTGCAGTGCCCGCGCCGATCTCGTCGTTCTGACGTGGCCGGACCAGCTCGACCCGATGCCCGCGCAACCGCAACCCTTCACACAGCCGCCCCAGGGTATTGGCGACGCCGTTGATCTCGGGAGTAAAGGTTTCAGTGATCAGGGTGACATTAAGAATTTGGCTCATGAGAGCAGTGTCGACTGATTACATTTCGGTTATGTGGCGGTTGTGTGATGGATTGGTGATAGGGCGTCGGTAAGGTGAGCAAGTTGGCGTGAGACTGCGCGGAATAGTTAATAGGTAAACGCATAGGCTGTACAACCCAATGGGGTTACATTAGGAAATGGCGAAACATTGTCGGTATGGGTCATTTGAAAATCCCTCGCGCACGTTCCATTGCCGCAGGCATAGGCACGAAGTCTTTATCCTCCACACTGGATCTGCGTTGTTCGATAGTCATGCTATCCATGAAGCGAGTCGAGCGGGGCATTGCCGAGTGTTGCGGGTGCTGCGGCTGGAGGTTTTTTCTCTGTCTGTGTGATGGCATCGTTCAACAGGTTTGCAAACCGACCTGAACGGTTTTCCGGTAGTCTTTCGAGGGATGCCGGTCGGTAGGAGGAGAGTTGTTCTGCGACAGATTCTGTTTTTATTTCCATAGCGATTACTCCTGTTTTTTTTAATCAGGAGAGCAAGGATGATGCCATATTTAATATATTGCTTGTTCCTGCACCGTTGCGATCTTGTATTAGAGGTCGGGAAGATATGTCCTACGCAATATTCCTACGTGTAATGTTTTTTCATATCTCGGCAAACAGTGTCTGCTTGCGGCAAGCTGTTGCCGTTACACGGAATGGAGTTATATAAGCTGGTTGTGGGAATACTGATATATAGCTGTAAGAAGCCTCCCTTTTAACGCCGAAGTGCCGAACAGATAACTCGTTATCTGTTCGGCACGCTCTCAGGCGTAGTCGTCACTCAGCCGGTCAAGCGGGGCACTCAGCCCAGATCACGAACCAGTTGGCCGATCACTTCGCCCACTTTGGCCAGATCCGGTGCCGCCAGACGATGTTCATCGGCATACGAATACGCCACGGTGAACAGGCCGGCGGTGCGGGTGGAGTAGGCAGGGGCGTCTTTCTCGAAAACACGGTTTTCAGCTTCGGCAGTCAGCGAAGTGGAGCTGATGACGATGCGCTCTTCGGGGTCGTTCACACCGTTGATGTACACGTTGTCCGGGTTGATCGACCATTCGGCCAGTTCACTGACCAGAAAGGCGCGGATCTTTTCCTGAACGGTAGCGTTGTCAGCGGCCAGTGCAGCAGGATTTACTTGAGCATTCATGATTTAACTTCCTTGTTAAGTTCATGTGTCGCCTGGTTTCATGGAAGGTGGCTTCACATGAACGGGTTGGTTGAGGCCCCATTTAGCCCCAACTGGCAGGTTGAGTTGCGGTGCATATTTATATGTGTGTGATTTTTTTCTTCGGGTGTGCCGAACCGCATGGCGCGGTCCGGCATGTCTTCATTCAGCCGCGTGTCAGCCGCGTGCGTGAGTCACCGGCAACGCATCCGCGCCGCGCTCGCGCACCCAGAACAGCGTTGCACCGGCCACTGCAGCAGGCATCATCAGCAGGTTGACCACCGGGATCAGCAAGGCAACGTAGACGATGCCGCCGAAGCTCAGGCTCTGCCAGCGTTTGCTCTTCAGCCAGCCGAGCATTTCGTTCCAGCCCAGTTTGTGGTTATCGGCGGGGTAGTCGATGTACTGGATCGCCATCATCCACACCCCGAACAATAGCCATAGCGGGGCGGCGATGATGTTGGCGACCGGGATGAACGACAGGATGAACAGGCCGAGCATGCGCGGCAACATGTAGCCCAGCTTGCGTGCTTCGCGGGCCAGGGTGCGGGGCACCATGGCGACCAGTTCGGCCCAGCTGAAATCGGGCGATTCGTCTACGCCACGAACCACGGCTTCGACCTTTTCGGACAGAAACCCGTTGAATGGCGCGGCGATGATGTTGGCGACTACGGTGAAGGTGAAAAACACCATCAGCAGCACCAGCGCCACGAACAGTGGCCAGAGGATGTAACTGAGAAAGCTCAGCCAATGAGGCAGGGTCGGCATGAAGGTGTCGACCCACAGCTCGAACTGATGCACCGCCAGATAGATCAGGCCGCAGAACAACACCACATTGATGCTCAATGGCAGTAGAACGAACAAGCGCAAGCCTGGGCTGAGGACCAGTTTCAGGCCCTCTCTCAGGTATTGCGGGCCGGTAAGGGCGGGAGCGGGCATGGGAGTCTCCGAGTGCTTGAAAGGCGTGACCTTACCGGCTTTGTGATGGCCATGAAAGAGCTGAGCGCCGACGGTTTTTGAGCATGCCAGACTTGTGGCGTATCCTTGGCGAAGGAAGATTATCCGAATGGCTCGTCACCCATGCGCTGCTTTCAGGCGCCCACGCTATAGAAGTGACCTATAGGGTGGATTGTGAAACGATATTTCCTTAACCTCTGCGGCCCCGATAGGCTGTTCGGCAATCCAGGACCTGTCCTTCAGGTCAGAATTTTCAGGACCCGCCGAAGCAAATGACGCTTCCCCAAGCGTTTCGGTGGTCCTTTTTATCCAGCCGTCCCGACCGCGGCGTAAACGGTCGGTCGATAGGAGTGTGTCATGTCAGACGTACGTCATTCCCGAGTGATCATTCTCGGTTCCGGCCCTGCCGGTTACAGCGCTGCGGTCTACGCCGCTCGCGCCAACCTCAAGCCTCTGCTGATCACCGGCATGCAGGCTGGCGGCCAATTGACCACGACTACAGAAGTTGATAACTGGCCAGGCGACCCGCACGGCCTGACCGGTCCTGCACTGATGGAACGCATGCGTGAGCATGCCGAGCGTTTCGAGACTGAAATCGTCTTCGACCACATCAATTCGGTTGATCTGGCCGGCAAGCCGTTCAGCCTGCAGGGCGATAGCGCGACCTACACCTGCGACGCCCTGATCATTGCCACCGGCGCCAGCGCCCGCTACCTGGGCCTGCCTTCGGAAGAAGCGTTCATGGGCAAGGGTGTTTCTGCCTGCGCCACCTGCGACGGTTTCTTCTATCGCAACCGTGAAGTCGCGGTGGTCGGTGGGGGTAACACCGCGGTGGAAGAGGCGCTGTATCTGGCCAACATCGCCAGCAAGGTGACCCTGGTTCACCGTCGCGAAACCTTCCGTGCCGAGAAGATCCTGATCGACAAGCTGCACGCGCGTGTCGCCGAAGGCAAGATCGAACTCAAGCTCAATGCCACGCTGGACGAGGTCCTGGGTGACAACATGGGCGTGACCGGTGCGCGCCTGAAGAACAACGACGGCAGCAGCAGCGAGCTGAAAGTCGACGGCGTGTTCATCGCGATCGGCCACACGCCGAACACCTCGTTGTTCGACGGCCAGCTGGCCTTGAAGGACGGTTACATGGTTGTGCAGGGTGGCCGTGAAGGCAACGCCACAGCGACCAGCGTCGAAGGCGTATTCGCTGCCGGCGACGTGGCCGACCACGTGTATCGCCAGGCCATTACCTCGGCCGGTGCCGGCTGCATGGCGGCACTCGATGTCGAGCGCTACCTGGACGGGCTGGCTGACGTATCGTTCTGATCGTTGCCGTCTGATTCACTTCGTGCCAATGCTTTGCATTGGCACGAAGTTCGCTGCGTTCTGCTGGATATATCTGCGCCGCGCGACAAGGAGCAGCGGTGCTCAAGCTCTGATCAAGCCTTGCGCTTGAGCGGCTCGCCTGCAAACTTCACACCCGCCAGACCATTCGCCATCAGCGCACGGATATTGCCGTGGTCGCTGCCTTCAGGTGTGGCTTGCACCGAGCGGTAATGCTCGCCGAATGCCAGCAGTGCCTCTTCGTCAGTCAAGCCTTCCAGCAATGCCAGGCCCAGGGTCTTGCACGACCCTTCGTTTTGCCCGGCAGCATTGTCGACGTCGCCGTTTCTGAAGGCCTGAGGCTGATACTCATAGCCGTCGGCGATGAATGCCAGGGTGTCGGCAAACGCATGCTTGCCGCTGCTCAGGCTGGTGCGCAGGGAATTCAGATCAGTCATGTTGTTTGGTTTCCTTGACGAACGCCGCCTGTTGTTCGGCGTTCGCTTCTTTCTGGTAGCGGGCTTTCCACTCGCTGTACGGCATGCCATAAACCACTTCACGCGCATCATCGAGGCTGAGGTCGATCTGCTTTTCGTCAGCAGCGGCCTTGTACCACTTGGACAGGCAATTGCGGCAGAAGCCGGACAGGTTCATCAGGTCGATGTTCTGGACATCCTTGCGGCTGTCCAGATGCGCGACCAGTCGGCGGAAGGCTGCGGCTTCGAGTTCGAGGCGTTCTTGCTCGGTCATGACGGGCTCTTTTCAGTTGACGGTTGAGGTCATGATAAGAGTTTCAGCGTTGACCGGCGAGCGTGATCGATACGGATTCGGCAAAGCGCAGGGCATGCGGCTTGTCGACTTCCACTTCAGCGTAGGTTACCGCCTCGTGGCTCATCACCAGGTCCAGCACTTCCTGGGTCAGTCGTTCCAGCAGGGCAAAGCGATTACCCTCGACATGCTGGATGATGGCCTTGGTGATGGTGCGATAGTTGAGGGCATGCTCGATGTCGTTATCCCGCACGGCTTCCTGAGCGGCATACAGAATCGTCAGGTTGATCAGCACGTCCTGTTTGTTGAGGATTTCGTCCTCGTTGATGCCGATGAACGTGCGCAGGCGCAGGTCCTTGACGCGGATGCGTGCGGTGCCAGGTTCGAGTCTTGCCATTATTGTCTGCTCCGTCCGATCAATTGCAGAAACTCCATGCGCGTGGTGCTCGAGTCACGGAAGGCGCCGAGCATCACTGACGTATTCATGGTCGAATTCTGCTTTTCGACGCCGCGCATCATCATGCACATGTGCTGGGCTTCGATGACCACCGCTACACCGGCGGCTCCGGTGACTTTCTGAATCGCATCGGCAATCTGTTTGGTCAGATTTTCCTGAATCTGCAGACGGCGGGCAAACATGTCGACGATGCGTGCGATCTTCGACAGACCCAGCACCTTGCCGGTCGGAATGTAGGCCACATGCGCCTTGCCTATGAACGGCAGCAGGTGGTGCTCGCAAAGCGAGTACAACTCGATGTTCTGGACGATGACCATCTCATCGTTATCGGAGGCGAACAGCGCGCCATTGACGATTTCTTCGACGCTCTGGGTGTAGCCATGACACAGGTACTGCATGGCTTTGGAAGCGCGTTTCGGCGTGTCCAGCAGACCTTCGCGGTCTGGATCTTCACCAAGGCCGAGCAGAATGTCTCGATAGTGCTGGGGCAGGGACGAACTCATCAGAATGATCCTCGGGGCGGCTTACTTGACGTGCCGTCCGCCGTTTACGGTCAGTGTTGTGCCGGTGACATAGGTGCTGTCCAGAAGATAACGCAGGCTCTGGTAAATCACCTCTGCACCAGGCTCTATGCCCAGGGCCGATTTGGCCAGGGCGTTGGCGCGGTAGGCCGCATCATCCTTGGGTTGAAACATCAACAGCGCCGGTGCTATGCCGTTGACTTTGACAAGCGGGGCGAACCTGGCAGCGAAGGACAGCGTCAGGCTTTCCAGGCCGGCCTTGGTTGCGCAGTAGGCGATGTGCTTGCTGCTGCCCTTGCGGGTCACGTCATCGCTGATATGCACGATGTCAGCGACCTCACTGGCGGTCAGCAACGACTCGCAATGCAGGTTGATCAGGTAGGGCGCCAGCATGTGCACGTTGAACATGCGGGTGAAGTTGTCGGCTTCATCGCCCGGTGTTTCTGCCAGCCACTCGGAAGCATTGTGGACAATGGCCCGCAGGCTTGAGGTCTGGGTTTTCAACAGCTCGACAAAGGCCATGATCCCGGCCTCGCAAGAAAAATCCCCGTGGATGGCCACCGCTCCAGCCTGGCGCAATTCCGTCACACTTTCGTGCTCGGTGCGGTAACTGATGATCACCCGTTGCCCGTGTTCGAGCAGACGCAAGGCGCAATGCAGACCTACGCGCTGGCTGGCGCCGGTGATCAGGATAGGTGCAGAAGAGATTGCCATCGACAGCTCACGTATCGGTTATCGGGAGTGGACGGGGATTGTACGGTCGATTGTTTCTTCCGGTTTACAGGCAAAGTTATACCAGAGAATTTTTTTGTACAACCCTGGGCATCATGAAACTCGTCAAGCCAGCGCGCGCAGCCGCTGGGCACGGGATGGCCGGGGAAATGAGAGGGAGCGAGGAGCGACCAAGACCTGTACCGAAGGGTAGGGGGTGTACAGGTCTTTATGAGCTTAGCGAGGCGAAGGTGATTGCGTCGGGCGTGCCGGTGCCGGCGTGCTCTGTAGCCAGGGTGCCAGCAGGCGCGTGGACAGCGGGATGAACAGGTAGACCATCAGCGGGGTGAGCACCGCGGTGCTGATCATGATGCGCGGCAACAGGTCCAGATGATTGAGCAACGGGCCCAGCAGAAAGTTGAAGATCAGCGACACGGGGAAGAACGCCAGCCAGATCGCGACGGCCTGTTTCCAGCGTGGCGGGCGCTGATCGATTGCGCCGAACCAGCCGTCGATACCGCTGACCCGATGCTCCGAGGGTTGTGCGAAAAGACCGCTGCCGCGCACCAGCCAGGAGCGCCGAGAGGCGGAATGCTCCCAGGCGTGCATGGTGTGCTCATCGGTGAAGCGGAAAATGATCTGAAATTCGTCATCGCCGGGCGGGGGAGCCAGTACCCCTGAACCCAGATACCCCGGAAAGTCCGTGGCCAACTGTTCGCCTTCGTGCAGCCAGGCCATCATTTCATGGTAACGACCCTGCGCCACGCGGCGGGCAACCATCAAGGTGACGGGTGAGGTAGACATTGTATATCTCCGGTAGAGGCGTGAAATTCCCGGGTAGGGAGGTCACATGCCGCGATCCGGGATGGTGGATAGCGACAGCTTCACGTGAACAGCAAGCAAGGATTATTCCTGAAACGCTGAGAGACCGGTAGAGCGTTGCCGGGCAGGCGGGTTACTTGTGCAGGGACGGATGTTTGCGACGATGCTCTTGCAGGATGTACTGACGCAGGCGCTCGGCATCGTCCTTGCCATGCTTGCTGAAGTGATAGGCACCGACGTTTTGCCCGATCATTCGCTCCAGCTTGCCGCGCATTGGAATAGGCGCTTGACCCGGCGGGTTGAACCAGGCTGAAAAGTTTCTCGGCAGCTTGCCTTCCTTGCGGTACTCGAGCAGTACGCCCTTGAACGACAACTCGTGGACCCACAGCGCTCTCAGTGCGCCCTTTTCGGTTTCGAGAGGGATCGGCTCTTCCAGCACGAGTCGCCATGGGCGGATCTTCGGACCTTCTTCGAAGATACTCGGCGCGCCGAGCTCCAGATGCAGTGCGTGGAATTCGTCCTCGACCAGATGCAGAGGGAAATTCATCTGCTGATTCTCGAACTGCGCATGAATCGTGACCTGCTCATGAGCGGCCAGCTTTGTCAGCAGATCCTGAATCTGGATGCCGCCATTGACCAGCAGACTGCGCGTACTGTCACGTACGTTCAACTGGGGGTTGCGCTGCATGCTCTGGATAAAATCCAGCTCAGCCTGGGTGAGAAGTGAATCAGGTTGCATGGGCGGAGGCTCGGTCTAACCGGTTATTGAGAACACAGACCATTGATTCCGCAAAGTGTTCTGGCCATCCGTCATATTTTTTCATTCAAGTGTTTCAGCTCTGCTGTGCTTCTTCGGGCAGACCGAAGGCAGAATGGTCCGTAGAAAATTCAGACGGCATTCTAAGGCATAATGTTTCACTTTTTTAAGCTGCTGCAGGAATAACCATGAAAGTCGCCATCGTGTGTGGAACGGTCTACGGATCGGCCGAGGAAGTTGCCAGACACGCCGCCGCGCTGTTGCGTGCCGCCGGCCATGAGACCCTCGTCAATCCGCGCCTTATGCTGCCGGATCTGCTCGCCTTCGAGCCTCAGGCGCTCCTTGCTGTGACGTCGACCACCGGGATGGGCGAGTTGCCCGACAACCTCATGCCTCTTTATGCAGCGCTGCGCGACGGTCTGCCAGGCGAGCTGCGTGGATTGCCTGGTGGGGTGATCGCACTGGGCGATGCCAGTTACGGCGACACCTTCTGCGCAGGCGGTGAGCAGATGCGCGAACTGTTCGCTGAGTTGGGCGTTAGCGAAGTGCAGGACATGTTGCGTCTGGACGGAAGCGAAAGCGTCACCCCGGAAACCGACGCCGAGCCGTGGCTGGAAGCGTTCATCAAGCATCTGGGCTGAAAATATCGCGCTCCTTTATGGGGAATGATTCAGCACAGCAGGTGTTGATTGTGGCTGTGCAGGGCGTGGACGACACTCATCGCAACGTCTTTCTGAGGCATGGAGCCAGCGATGAGCGAGTCAGTGCGTTTTGACGATAAAGTCGTGATTGTGACCGGCGCAGGGGGTGGGCTGGGTCGGGCTCATGCGCTGCTGTTTGCGAAACACGGTGCGCGAGTGGTGGTCAACGATCTGGGCGGTTCTGCGCATGGCGAAGGGGCCAGCGCGTCTGCCGCCGATTGCGTCGTGGCCGAGATTCGCGCGGCAGGCGGCACTGCAATAGCCAACCATGATTCGGTGACCGAGGGCGGCCGCATTGTGCAGCATGCGCTGGACGCATTCGGGCGCATCGATGTGCTGGTCAACAACGCTGGCATCCTGCGTGACAAGACCTTCGCCAACATGGAGGACGTCGACTGGGACCTGGTCTATCGCGTCCATGTCGAGGGGGCCTATAAGGTCACCCATGCCGCCTGGCCTTATCTGCGCGAGCAGAATGACGGATGGGTGATCTTCACGTCATCGACGTCCGGTATCTACGGCAACTTCGGGCAAGCCAATTATGCGACGGCCAAGCTGGGGCTTTACGGGCTGACCCGCACCCTCGCGCTGGAAGGTCGCAAGCACCGCATCTTCGTCAACGCCATAGCGCCGACGGGCGGTACACGCATGACCGAGGGGCTGATTCCCGCCAATGTCTTCGAGCTGCTCAAGCCCGAGCTGGTCAGCCCGCTGGTGGTGTACCTGTGCAGCGCACAATGCCAGAGCAGTGGCGAGCTGTTCGAAGTGGGCGGTGGCTGGATCGGCAAGGTCCGCTGGCAGCGCAGTCAGGGAGCCTGTTTCGACCCGCAGGCAGGCTTCAGCCCGGAAGACGTCGCGGCGCAGTGGCAGGCGATGGGTGATTTCGCCAACGCAGCGCACCCTGCCGACACTGGCGAGGCGCTGAAGGAAATGATGGCCAACCTGCAGAAGTACGTTAAATGAACAGCCTCTGGCAGTTGCTGCAAGACCGCGGTTATCGGTTGCGCGTGCGCGCTTATTCACGCTGACGGCTTGATTATGTGTGAGAAGTTTCACCGAGTTATGTAAGTGCTGTCTTGTGGCACTGTAGGGCAGGTATGGATTTTTGCACGCCTATCAATCATGCCGTGCTGGCCCCGATATGAAGTTCGAACACATTCATATCTGGAGTGACACATGGCCAAATCAATATGGGGCGACTTTCCGCCGGTAAACATCGCGGCGCCTCCTGAACGCGTCAAGGTCAAGAAAGCTGCGGCACAGGTGACCCAGGTGCTTCAGGAGGTGGGCGAAAATTCGATTGCGCTCAATTCCCTGGCGATGGAAAAACGCAAGATGAAACCGCTGTTCAAGGGCTTCAATCCTGAACAGATAAGCCCCAAGGATCTCAACAGAGCGGGGATGATCCTGTACAAGTTCGGCATGATCGATAATCACACCGCTGAGTTGATGAGTCGCGCAGGCGACGAGTTCGACAAGAAAGGCAAACTGGTCGACCCCAGCAAGGAAATCAATGCGCTGGAGTTTTTTGCCAGTCGGATCATCGACATGAAAGAGAAAGCGCTGAGCGGTGATCCATACGCCAACGCGCTCTTGCCTGATTACATCAAGACCATCCATATCCTGCAGAATCTTCAGGTGTTTGCCGAGTCGGGTGACAGCTACGAGATGCGCAAGATCAAGGACATGGAAAGCAAGGGGCTGATCAAAAAAACGCCGAATGCCAAGGGCTGAGGCACGCAGTACGCATGAAGGCTGAAGGCGTTAAACCTGCAGGCAATAAAAAAGGCCGCTGCGCAGAGACCTGCACGGCGGCCAAACAAAACGCAGGATCAAGGGAGCTTGCAAATCCACGTCGATTTAACGCGCGCAGGTTAACCGCCATCACGCGTCTGAAAAATCCCCGCGCAGGATATGCAGCATTACCCGGCAGGTAACAATTCGCCGCGAATGAGCAGGATGCTCAATGAACGCGGTGGTTTACCGATAAATGGCTCAGGCGCTCGGCAAGCTGGAGTCTTTGCAGTGGGTCTTCACTGAGCAACAGCGCGCGTTCCAGATCGAAACGTTCGGCCTGCGGGCATTCAAGAAACTGATACAGACTGGCGCGAGCCAGGTGATCGCTGCTGGTGGCCTGGCCCAGTTCGACGATGCGGTCGGCATCCTTGAGCGCCGCGAGGGCATTATCGTTGATCTGGTGCAGGTGCCGCAGGTTGCGCGACAACCGTTGCAGCATGCTGGTCGGGGTGGCGCGTGTCATATGTTCGGCGCGCAGCTGCATGGTCGGGCCGAACTGCCGGATCAACAGCTCGCGGCAATCGGCGGGATAGAGCCTGCGCCCGCTGCAGGGGTCGAGCAGGTGATCGGCACCCGGCACGCGCAGCAGGAAGTGACCCGGGAAGTTAACGCCTTCCAGTGCGATATCCAGGCGCCGTGCGATCTCCAGCGCGATCATTGCCAGCCCCAGTGGCTGGCCTCGACGCTGCCGCACGATCTTGTGCAAAAGGGCCGAGTCGGGTTTGGGAGGGTTCCAGTCATCCTGCTGAAAACCCAGGGCGTTGAGATGCCGCAACAGCGGCTGGGCAAGTTCAGGCGCAGGCAGGACAGGCAGCGCTGAATTTATCTGGCGCTGCAACTGGTCCATTTCGCTCATCACCTCATGCCAGGCGAAGTGCGCGTCATGTTCGGTCGACACCCATAACGCAGCTTCAAACACCGCGGGCGGTGTCTGTTGCAGGCAGGCCAGGCAATGCTGACGTGGCGTCATTGACCACTCCGTGCGGCTCGAAATCCAGTACGAAGACTCTTTGTAGCCCTGTGCGCGAATTTCGTCCAGCGCCACTTGTTTCTACTTGTTCAGAGCTTCTATCAGGTCGGGTGTCACATAGTGCGGACCGTCGAACAGATACAGCGGATAGCCATCGAATGCGGCGATCTGCGGTTTCAGTTCGGCCGCCGTTGCCGGGCGGAAGCCGCCGCCTACCTGCGGACGAAAGGCTTCGACGATGATTCTTACGCGATTCTTGCCCAGCCTGTTGCGCAAGGCATCGGCATAGGTTCGGGCAACCGGGGCGGTGCGGGCATAAACACCCACACCATCCTGAAAGAACACGCCGATATCGTCCGGCAGCCAGGTTTTCAGCCAGTCTGCCGTGGCGGCGGGCCCGATATTGCCGCCATCGTAGACGCTGATCCATAACGGTCTGGGCAGTTTCGCCAACAGTGCGGGTAACTCCTTGGCCCGACTCCAGCTGGGATCGACCTCGGCGGGGAAGTACCAGCCGGTGACATTGAGCGGCGTTTTCACCTTGGCCAATTGCGCCGAAAGCACCGCCAGTTGCTCGATATTGTCCCGTGAGCGGGCTTCGCTGAAGTACCCGGCCAGCCCGAGGATCACCTCCTGCGCCCACGGCTCCTTGCCGATGCGTGTCCAGTCCGGCAACACGGGCACACTGGCCATCGGCGTGCCCGGTATGAACGCCTGATCATCGACCGCCGTCCACTGCACGAGCAATTGCCGTGCGCCGAGTCTGTCCCAGTTGCCGCTTATGCCTACGGTTGCGTTATCCGGTTGCCAGACGATGCCGACCACGCCCGGGCCCTTGGGCTGGATCAGCAGATACAGCTCGCTGGTGCCGAAGGCGATCGCCCCCACCAGCAGGGCGGCCACCGAGGTCTTGATCAATGTTGCCTGTCGCAGCAGTGCGGCCAGAGCCTTCAAACATTACTCCCTGATGGGTGACGGGCGCGGGTCACCACGAGAACGTCATGCGTGCGAAAACGCCTTCTGCGCGGTCATCGCCAAACACTTTCTCGCGATACTGCACGGAGAAGTCGACATACGACTGCGGCGCCTTGTACTTATCCTCGCGGAACCAGTAACGCACGCCCGTACCGACACCAAGCCCGCCAGCATTACCTGATGATGTGCTGCTACGGCCGAGACTGTCGACCTCACTGCGCATCTTCGAATCGTAGTCCACTGCGGCGACCACATGGGGAAACACCACCAGCCGCGGGCTGATGCTGTCCAGACGGAAGCTGCGTCCGACCTGCCACTCGCTGTTGAAATAGTTGCGCTTGTCCTGCAGATAGCGCCCGCCTTCAGCGTACAGCTGCGACGTCCACCAGCTCGGTACATCGACGCGCAGGTCGGTGCCGATGCTCGAGCCGTAGCCCAAGCGCACCAGCCAGTCGCCGTCGGCGTTCGAGTTGCCCAGCGGAAAGGTGCGTTCGAAGGCACCGATCACGTTGACTGCGCTGAACGGCTTGACCCGGATACCGAGCGCGCCCTGCAAAGCGTCCGCGCCTGTGTCGGAGTCGCCTTCCTTGCTCCACAGCGTGTCGGTGACGCGTCCGTAAAGCTCGACGAAGCGCGCATTGCGGTAACCGAAGGGTCGCCAGAACACTTCGGTGCTGTTCTGCACGCTGTCATTGCTGCCGCCGGGTGCGCCGCTCAGGCCGCTGCTGGTGCTGGCACCCCGATAAGTCGTGGTGTTGGTCAATCCCCATTCACGGGACAGATCAGAGACGGCGCGTCGGGTGTCGAACACCTGTTGCGCGGGCATCTGCAAATCGCCGGTCTGCTGATAATCGAGCACGCGTTTGAAGTAGGCGATGGCCTGCGCATCGTTCGACGTGCGCATCGCGCTGTAGGCGGCATCCTGCACTTCGCGTGGCTTGAGGCCGGACTGACGGTCAACACGCTTGAACGTATCCAGCGCACCTTGATCATCGCCCGCCTGGCTGAGGAAATAGGCTATCTGCACTTCATCGCCGGGTTGCAGTTCGCCCGCGTCGCGTGCTTTCTGCAAGCGTTGCAATGCCTCACTCGGCTGGCCCATGGCGGCGTACAACGAGGCCTGTTCACGCAGCGGCAGGTTGCCGACCGCCATGGCCTGGGCGAAGTCCTGACGCGCACCGTCCTGATCGCCCAGGCGCTGACGCATTTGTCCGCGCTGGACGAGCAGGGTGGCGTCGTTGCCATTCAGCGCCAGCGCTTCGGTGGCCGCAGAGCGCGCTTCGGCATACTGCCCTTGGGCAATCAGGGCGCTGACCAGTAATTTCCGGTAGGCCATCTGCTTTGGGAAACTGCGGACAGCCTCCCGCGCCTCGCTGACCGCGGTGTCGTTATCTCCGCGAGCCAGTGCCTTGTAGCCGGTGGCCGCCTTGTTGACCGCCACCTGCTCCTGAATCGCCTGCCGACGACGCGTCAGCACCTGTTGCGGCCCCAGTGCCTGCTCGGCATCGTTGATCGCTGCCTGTGCTTCATCCAGATGCTGCTGACGTTGCAGCGCCTCGATCAGCATCATGCGGTAATCGAGGTTCTTCGGTGCCTGGGCAATGGCCTTGCGCGCATGACTGGCCGAGCCGTCGTAGTCGCGGTTGGCGTAGGCGCGCAGCGCCTGATTGCCTTCCAGATAGCCAGGTTGCGGACGTGTCTTGTAAGCGCGTTGCGGATGATCGCGGCGGTACTTGTCGCGTTCGGCCAACGTAATGAGGTCACGCAACTGCTGAGCGTCACCGCGCTGACGCAACGCTTCGTTCGCTTTGGCGATGGCCAGGTCGTAATCCTTGCGGTTGTAGGCCATGTAGGCTTCGTTGGCGATGGCATACGCCGGGCCGGTCAACGGCAAAGGCAGGGTTTCTGCCTGGCTGAACGGCGAAGAAAGACTCAGGCCGGTCACCAGCAGCGACAGGATGAAGGGGCGCTTCATAGTGGCTGCTCCGTTTGATCGTCAGATCGGTAATGGTTGTGCTGACGTGCCACAGCCTGTTCGATGGTTTCTCTGGGCAGCACGCCAATGTCGACCAGGTAGTCGCCGATCCGGCCATGCACATGCGGGCGGTAGCCGAGCATGGCTTTCTGGAACACTTCGCGGTCCAGCAGGCCTTGCTCGATCAGCAGATCGCCCAGCAGTGGCGCTCTGGCTGGAAGCGGCTGACCCTCGACCACCTGAAGCTGACGCAACTGCGCGACGATGTCGCTTTCACGGGCAATCAACTGCACCGGCTCGGCACCCAGCTGTTCGCTAATCTGCTGCAGACCGTCAGGCGGCAGCGGGCTGGCCACTGCGATTTCCTGGCGGCCCAGCGCATTCATTTGCAACGGCACGACACGCCAGCGCAGGCAGAACTCATCCGCCAGCACACTGTTGTCGGCACGCTTGCTGGCGATGTCGAACACCCGCGGCAGGTCATTCTGGAAGGCGATGGCCTCAGCCAGGGTTTCATCGTCGAGCCAGCCGTGGCTAAGCAAAATCCTGCCCAGGGGCACCTGACGGGTTTGCTGTTCAGTCAGTGCGGTCTGCAGTTTTTCGTCGTTGATGGCTTGCCAGGACAACAGCACGCTGCCCAGACGGCGGGGCGCGACGGCAATCAGGTCGGAAGACGGGAAGTCGTGCATGGTCTTGTCCCAGACCAGCTTGCGGTTGAGCACCTTGCCCACCAGAAACATCCGCCAGGCCCGAGCCGCAGCCATGAAGTTGACGAAGTTGCCGACCACCATGCGCGGTATCGACAGCAAACCGTGCTGCCAGCCGTAAAGCACGGTGGTGAAGTAGCAGCGATGCAGGATCCGCCACAGCAGTGCGATGCCGTTGGCCACCAGCAGATACTGAATCAGTCCGGTGGTTTCAAACGGTGTCGGGAAGCTGGTATTCCACAGCCCGCTGGAGCGCAGAACGATCAGTGCCAGCAGCTGGATGAGGATCAGGTAGGCAATGATGCTGATAAACGATGTCACCACACCCTTGCGGTCGCGAAACAGCAGGTAACGGTTTGCCAGCGAGCCGGTCCAGCCCATTTGCTCCCAGCCTTGCAAGCCGATACCCAGCGTCCAGCGCGCTTTCTGGCGAAAGGCAGTGCGGAAGGTGTCCGGGAAGAATTCGCGCACGCACAGCGGCATTTCCAGCGTCGATTCGTAAGGCTTGCGGAACCACGATTTGCGCAGCACCCGAAATTGCACCGGGAAGCGTACGAAGATCGCCTGCATGCCGTACTTCGCCAGTCGCGCGCCGACGTCGTAGTCCTCGGTCAGGCTTTCGGTATTGAACGGCTGGTTCTGGTTTTCATCCGCCAGCACCATCAGCGCACGTCGCGAGAAGCAAGTGCCGACACCGGCCGAAGGCACGGTGTCAGTCATGCTTTCGCGTACCACCAGGTCCTTGCCGTGCCATTCGGCGAACTCGTCCATGTAGGTGCCGGCTACCCATTCGTACCAGTTGCGTTCCAGCGACACGACCGGCAACTGGATCATGTCCTTGCGCGGCAACAGGTAATTGAACAGGCGCAGTTCAAGCGGGTGCAGCACGTCTTCGCTGTCGTGCAGGATGGTCCCGGCGAACTGTACGGCGTGGGTCTTCTCGTACAGGAAAATCGCCTGGATCACCCAGTTCAGGCAGTCGGCCTTGCAGGTCGGGCCGGCGTGCGGCACCTCCACACGGTGCAACTGCTTGTAGCGGCGACGCATGCGCTCCACTTCATCGATGGTGCGCTGGTCGTTGATGTAAGTGCCGACGAACACCACGTAGTTCTGATAGTCGAGCGTCGACACCATGTTTTCGATCATCGGCGCGATGACGTCGTATTCCAGCCAGGCCGGGACCATGATTGCCAGCGGCTGCTCGTCACGGGCAGTCAACTGCTCGGCAGTCAGTGGCCGGTAGCGACGTTCGGCGGTGAACTTGCGGTACAGCCGGCGCGACCAGTACCAGATATCGATGAACAGGTCATCGATACTCGATACCAGGATGATCAGCCCGACAACGATCGTCGCGACTTCCAGCACGCTGTAGTAATGGGCCAGCCAGTAAGGCCAATAGAGCGACGTCATTGCGGCGGCCTGTTACGAGCGATTGCGACGGGCGCTACGGCCAGCCAGCAACAGAATGAGAAAAAGTACGATGCCGGCCGGGATCAGCCACAGCAGCGATGGTTTGCGCCAGGCCTCGATGCCGGTGCTTTCCTCCTCCTCGATCATCTGGCTGCCGGTCGGGTCCTTGGCGTCGAAGGTGGCGATCGGGCCGCTGTCAGCCAGCAGCGCGGCGTTGCCACGTTCCAGCAGTAGCGGACGTTCGAACACAGGAGCCTGACCGCCCAGCGAGCGATAGACCATGCCGTGCTGGCCGCCGGCTTCGATCACTTGCAACGAAGCCAGGTGGTTGAGCGACTTGAGGTCGAGCAGCGTCTGCTCTTTATGGTTGATCAGCAGATGCCCGTCGCTGCTGGCCTTGACCGACTCGGCGCCGTCCTTGACGGGCAGTTCGAAGGCCAGGAACGCCTTGGCAGGTGTCACGGCTACGCTGGCGTCATCGCTGACGCTGAGCTGTGCGCGCAGCGGCGAGACGCCGGAGGCGCTGGCGATGCGGATGACTTGCGGCAGGCTGCTGGCCGGGCGCTCGAGGTAGCCCTTGGGCACCATGATCTGCGTGTCGGTGGCGAAGCGTGCCGCCATGCCCGAGAAGTTTTCGTCAGGCGTGACCTTGTCCAGCACGATGTGGCTGGTCGGCAGTACCGAGATCGGGAACGCCTGCGGCGTTTCCAGGCACTGGTTGCTGACCGGCTGACGCTGGAAGGACACGCGCAGGACGTTCTGCGCCGCCAGTGCGTATTGCGGAATGCGGGCTTCGATGCGCTCTTTCTTGCCATCGGGAGTCAGTTGCATCGCACCGATCAGGTAATCGTTGAGGAACAACGTGGCAACCGGCGGGGTACCCGATGCACCGGGGGCGGCAGCGATATCGATCATCGCAGTCACCGGTACGCGACCGTCATAGGCAACGCTGCCCAGCGGGAACGAGGCGCTCCAGTCGGTTTTTGCCAGCACGTCCACCGTGCCGGGCTTGCCGCCCAGACGGGTCAGTGCGACACGACCGTCTTCGCTCAGAGGCATGGCGGCTTCTTCGCCAATGGTCAGCTGGCGATTGCGCGCCAGTTTATTCCACGCCGAGCTGAACAGGCCGATGGCTTTGTTGGCCGACTCCGGCTTGATCATCAGCAGCGCGCGATTGCCCAGCAGGGCCAGACTCACGTCATCCCCGGTGCTGTTGGCGAGCGGCTTCTTGATATGGCGTTCGCGCCATTGGCTCAGTGCGCTGGCCGCCGAAGCATCCAGACCCTGCACCTGCGCCTGGAGAGCGTCCATGGCGTCGTCGATAGCCTTGAGCAACTGCGGATCGCTGATCGCCAGGTCGGCCTGCAACGCAGGTGTCTGGCCGAGCATCAGCAATGCACCGATTTCCGCCGGGTCGCGCAGGGTGTACTGGCCCTTGCCTTCGAGCCCTGCAAACGCCGGAATCTGCTTGAGTTCCGCCGGAATAGTCAGGCCGCTCAGGTCTACGCTGTCCTGCACCGCAGGGAACGGCAGGATGCGTGCCTGCTTGCCGATGCGCTCCAGCGCTACGCCCAGACGCCAGGCGGCATCGTAGCTGGCGTTCGACAATGTGCCGGGTGCGACCAGCAGGCCGGGTTTGCCGGGCAGTGCGTTCCATACCGCGCCGACGTCCTGCAACTGGCTGGCGTCATAGCTGTAAGTGAGGCGTGTGTGCGGATCGATGCGCAACACGTTGCCGATCGCGCGTTCATCCTCGCAGAGCGCTTTCGAGATCACCGACGACCAGGCAATCCCCAGCCGCACCGAACCGCTTTCCCGCGCTGCCTTGTCGACGCCCAGCGTTGCACTGGCGTTGCCCTGTTCTTCATTGAGGCCCAGCGCACGTACCGGATAACCGTCCAGCGACAGCAGCAGCGTGTTGCGGCCGGCCTCGCCGTTCAGGTAACTGGCATCGAAATTCAGCGTGGCCTCGGTCAACGGCACATTGGCAGGCACCGGCAGATACAGCTCGCGGCGGGCATCGGAGGCATTGAGGATGATCGGGCGATCGATACCCAGCTCCCTCAACTCGATCACGCGCTCCTGGCGATTGTCGGCAGTGATTCGGTTGATCGCCTGGGTCAGCGGGCTTTCGGCAGCCAGGGCGAATGCAGGCATCAGCGCCAGCAGGCTCATCCCGCAGGCAAGTACGCCAAACGCGCCCATGTTTACGGCAACGGAAGATTTCATCGTGCAGATCTCGGTAAAGGCTCAAGGCCATTGGGTCTTGATACAGGCTGCCGGTCTGCTACAACGTTTTTCGGGCACTCGGTCTGAACCGGGTGCCCGTATCGTTTGCGGACTGCTTCCTGCGGATTTTTTTGGGGTTCGTTTGCGCTACCTGCGCGTCCTTTTGGCTAACTGGCCATCGAGCGCAACTCTGCATGTTCATGCTGGGGCTTGATTCGTGTATCCAGGTGTCTGTCCACCGGGTCCTGGCGCTGACGCGGCAGCTCGGCGACAAACTCATCCACCGGACGGCCCATCAGGGCATCGACGATCCGTGAACTGGCTTTGCCGTCGCCATAGGGGTTGGCTGCACGGGAGGCGTTCTGCCACAGCGCATCATCGTCAAACAGGGCGTTCACACCGCGAATGATGGCGTCCGTCTCGGTGCCCACCAGGCGCACAGTGCCCGCCGCGACCGCTTCCGGGCGCTCGGTGACATCGCGCATGACCAATACCGGTTTGCCCAGCGACGGCGCTTCTTCCTGCACGCCACCGGAATCGGTGAGGATGACGTGAGCGCGTTGCATCAGGCGCACGAACGACAGGTAGTCCAGCGGTTTGATCAGATGCACGTTGGGCAGGTCGCCCAGGTGCTCGGTCACCGGCCCCAGTACGTTGGGGTTCAGGTGCACCGGGTAGACGATCTGTATGTCGTCGCGTCTGGCAAGCTCGCCCAGCGCTTTGCAGATATTGAGGAAGCCGTCGCCGAAGTTCTCGCGACGATGACCGGTCACCACCAGCACCCTGCGCTCGGGCACCAGGAACGAAAACTGGCGATCAAGGGCATGGCGCAGCTGACGGTTGCTGTCGATTCGTTGCGCGGTCAGGTGCAGGGCGTCGATCACGGTATTGCCGGTCACGAACGAAATGCCCTGCAAACGCTCGCCCAGCACGTTGCGGCGCGACTCGGCGGTGGGAGCGAACAGGTGATCGGAAATCAGATCGATGCAACGACGGTTCATCTCCTCAGGCCATGGCTGACGGATGTCACCGGTGCGCAGACCTGCTTCGACGTGGCCGATGGGGATGCGGCGATGAAAGGCCGACATGGCCGCCACCATGGCTGATGTGGTGTCGCCGTGAACCAGCACCTTGTCCGGTTTCATCTCGTCCAGAATCGGGTCGATCGCCGCGTAAAGCGCAGCGGTCAGCGAGTTCAGCGTCTGATCCGGGCGCATCACATCAAGGCTGTAGTCGGCTTTGAGCTCGAACATGTCCAGCACCTGTTGCAGCATGCTTTGATGCTGCCCGGTAATGCAGATTCTTGAGTCGATACCTGGCTCTGCAGCCAGTGCTCTGACCAGGGGAGCCATTTTGATGGCCTCCGGACGAGTACCGAAAATGGAAAGGACCTTCATTCTGGGGTGCAGACCAGCCATTATTTCCTCCCGCGCCCTTAGCGCGTCGCACAGCAGCAAAAACCAGACTGAGAACAGCTTGGTCAGCTTGCGAGTTGATGAGTTTCTCGGGCGGAAAGATCGGAGTTTGTGGCTCGATGTTCACTTCAGTGTGAATGTAGCAATATGCCTTGTTACCCGGATTTGTCGGAATTATTAACAGAACAGGATAATAAAGCAAAACGTTTTATTAAGTATTTTTCAAAGTAACAATGAGTAGGAACTTTAGAATTTCACCACGGTCAGTACAGGGTTAAATTTTTTGAGAGCTGCCGTTTGGGTCAATGAATACGGGGTTTTCAAGGGCTTCTGAAACGCTTTTTCAGCTGTTTTGAATGCCGGCTCGCCACGCGTAGTTATGAGTGATGGCAAAAAGTTCCAACAAAACTAGCAGCGCTGAGGTGTGCGTCACTACAGCAGAATCCTGACGCCTGTTTAATGACAGGAAGAGAGAAGGGGTTCACAAAAATGACGCTGATATAATGACGGTTGGGAACTTTGATCATGTATCGAGTTTGACACGCTGACGGGAAGACGGGATGTTAGGAAAGGGTTTAGATGCTGTTCAAGTTGTGCGGCATATACAGTATTGAGTTGTAGCAGCAATACGGGTGATTGCCCAGCCATTAAATGAGAATGATTGGCGACCCCCTCGCAATGAGGGGAGTCGCAGCCCACAACGGAATCAGTCTTTCGCCTCGGCCGGCTCCGACAGTTCGCTGAGTGCGCTCGCGTTGTTCTTGAACGCCGCTGCGAACACGGCGCGATTCTTCGCCATGTAAATGCTCGCGTCCTCTGCATGCTTCTCCGAGATCCCCGGCACGTTCTTGATCAGGACGTCGGTGAGAAGCTCGGCCAGCTCGAGCATTTGGTCGTGCGCATCGGCGAGTTTACGGTCCACGAAAGTAGTCTCCAGATCGCGGGTACTGCGGTAAAGGGTTTCAACAGCCATTTTGGCCTCGTCGTCTTATCCAGTGTTGAAAGGGCTAGACCCGGACGTTCAGCGCTTTGTGCTCTGACCAGCGGGTATGCAAAGCATTGATCGTGCATGACCAGCGCGCCGGTCAGGTATAGCGGGGCACTGCGTGAAGGCCTTTAGGGAAGCTGGCCTGCGACGCAACAGCGAAAGCGATTTCTCGATTACTGTGTTTTTATACAGTAAAAGCCATGTGCCAATCAAGCCCCGCCTGAATAGTGGCGTTTACGCATCTTTTTTGCGCTGCAAATGTGCCTTGCGACAACCCGCCGCGCTCTCAACCATAGCCTATGGCCCTGTTCCTGCTTTAAAAAGCAGGCCACAACAGTGTCACGCGTACCCGGCATCATCCGGTCGGCATAAACGAAGGTTCAGAGGTAGCGCTTCATGGGAAACAAATGGGCAGTAAAGATAAGACACCGCGTGCATGCGCAGGCCGAGTCGCTGGGCAACCTGTGTGTGGAGAGCTTCCACTTTCTCGCCCTGTTCGCGATCGGCGCGATCACTGCATGGGCGTCAGTGGTTGCATTCCTGGGGATGGTCGAGAAAGGCAACGTCACGGTCGATGACATCCTGCTGCTGTTCATCTATCTCGAGCTGGGGGCGATGACCGGGATTTATTTCAAGACCAACCACATGCCCGTGCGCTTCCTCATCTATGTGGCGATCACTGCACTGACGCGGCTGCTGATTTCCGACGTGTCCCACCACAACCCGCCGGACATCGGCATCATCTACCTGTGTGGCGGCATTCTGTTGCTGGCGTTTGCGATTCTGGTGGTGCGCTATGCGTCTTACAAATACCCTTCAGCGAAGATTCCCGACTCGTCCAGCACCGTCAAAGGCGCGGTGACGGAAGAGAAGGGCGAAATCTGATCGAGGCAATGGCGGCATCTGTGCAAGATGCCGCCAGCACGCTGCTTATAGAAGAAGGCAATCAGTTCAGCCAGACCCCGGCACGCCAGTGCCAGCCATCACCAGCGCTTTCCCAGTGCGGATGCACATAGTGATAGCCGGGTCGCTCGGCTTCCCAGTGGCCATGCACCGGCACGAAACGCTGGCCGTTCCAGTGCCAGTAACCGCGTGCCCATATATAGCCGGGGCGAGGGGCCGGTTCCACCTCGACGACGCGTTCGGGTGGCGGTTGCGGCGCGATCACTTCTTCGACGTATTCATGATGGACGTGCGGTCGTTCATGGACCACACGCTCCTCGACACAGCCTGACGCGATCGCAAGTGATGCGATCAATAACCCATAACGTAAATACATGTTGCCTCCTCGGAATAACCCGCAGGTGCAGTGGCGCTGAACTCAGTGCCCAGTCGCTCGAATGTTTCTGCGCAAGGATTGTTGTAGCAGGATGTATCTGTACTTTTGCTGAAGAGGAGGGAGGGGGGAATGATAGCTAAAGGCCGGTTTTACGGGGGGAGGAGGTCATTCAAGCCGTCTGGAGACGATGGCGTGGCATCAACATATTCTGGCTCTGTGCAGCGCCATTAACGGCGCTGCACAGAGGGGAAGGGCAGGTGTCCATCAAGCTCCGGCATTCACCGTTGCCTGACTCTGCGGCCATGGACCATTGGCCGGGGCAGGTGTCTTTTTCAGGGTCGCGCCGTCGGTCAACGCCGCAAGGATCTTGATCGCGCTGTCGCCACGTTCGATGGCGATGCCAAATTGCACGCTTTCTATCAGCTTGCGCAGGCGTTGTGGGTCATTGCGTTGGGCGGCGCTGATCAAGCGCTTGGCAACGACGCCGCATTCGTTGGACAAGGTCAGCATGATGCTGCCGTCCAGCCCTTGAATGCTCAGATTCACCCGATAGTCGGGGTGAAACGTGTCCGTGATCATTTGAAAAGGATTGTCCATATCATTCACCTGCTCAATGGTCTGCATAAGTTGACCGGGTCGTAGTCCTTTTGGTTCTCGACGACTGATCAGCGGTTGCGTTACTCCTGCGCCTGCTGCTGACCGTTTTGCTGTCGTCTTTCGCGTTGATGACAGGTTCGTTTAAGACGCTTTAACGCACTCTCGACGTGAGTCAGCGCCAGGAAGTGGCCGTCCTGATGGCCTGCCTCGTGGTGCGTACTACAGGGCTTTGCATGGTTCGGGCCATATTGCCGGGGCGATACGCTAAAAGCTGCCGAGCGGGAGTGCTGCGCAGCCGCTTTCTGGCTTGCTTTGCGGCAAGACAAGCCAGTCAGTCCGGTTGAAAAAAGCGCTCTCCAAAACGTGCCGGGGGTGCGTCCCGGACATGATCTGGTTGTCTCGCGAATGACGTTTTGCAGGGTTTTTTCGAGTGATTGTCTGACACTCGGACAACCGATTCTTGACGCCAGAGATTCGTAACGGCGGGGTCGAAACCGTCCTCGCGTGCTGTTCAGGTTCCGGTGTTGAGCGCGGTGCTGCGGAACGGCGAGATGCATATTGAGCGCTTGTGGGGATGCATGGCTGACCAGCACACTCACAGAGGTGAGCGGCGTGCTTTTTTTGCTCGCCGATGGCTTTGCGGTGCCGCTCGACGGGCGCCTGGTGCGGCGTGTTAAATTCGATGGACGGCAACCGGCGATCGAAACGGCTGCAAGGCGAGCGGTGGATCAGGGTGGCCAAAGCTGTGCAGCGACCTTTTGTGGTGCGCACCGATTGGGGCATACAGACGTGTGTCGGCCACGCTGTCGGTGTGCACTGCGCTTGCCGGCCTATGGCGAACAAAAAGGGCGAACCGTTGCCGGTTCGCCCTTTTTTTGCAAAACGTGTCAGTGGAACATCAGGTCAGACGAGCGGCTTCTTTCTCCTGCTCTTTTTCCAGAAATTCTTCTTCGAGCAGCGCGTCCGGGCTGACCGGATCTTCATCCTGTTCGGCGATGGTCGGTGCGGCGCCTCGTTTGCCGCGCAGTTTGCCAAACAGATGCTCGAGGGCGTGATCGAGTTTTACAGCAGCGCCATCCACAGCCTGATCTACCGTATCGGCCTTGTGGGAAACAGAAATGGGTTGGTGTCCTTTGGGGCGAGCTTCCATCTGGCACTTGATGTCGTGTGGGCCAGGCTTGTCGCCGTTTTCATCGCGGATGTGGACTTCCACGCGGGTCAGGTTTTCATCGTAGTGTTCGAGCGTGCTTTCAACGGTGGTACGAACCCACTCCTCCAGTCGGATACTGCTTTCGATGTGATTATCGCTATTGACCTGGATTTGCATAGTTAATCCTTATTAGGGCTTGCTCGTGCGAGGCTGGACTGCATGATTCCTGTCGGAATCGTTTTCGTTTGCGCTCATTCACAGTGTTGGCGGCAATCGCCTGACAATTCAACCCCAATGTGTAAGAAATATTTCGCAGCAAAAAATTGCTTCCCTGGCGCGAGGTTACGAATCAGGAGCGGACGCAGAGCGTCCAGAACGGCATTCCCACGCGGAGCGTGAGGAACGAGAGGTGTCCGGGAGAACACTGCTCTCGCGCTCTGGCGTCCGAAACTAGAACGCGACCGATGTCTGTACGTACACCGTGCGTGGTTCGCCGACGTATTTGCCGCGGTTGTTGTCGTCGAACGAGCGGGTGTAGTACTGGCGGTTGAAGATGTTCTTCATCCCGACCGCAACGTTGAGGTCAGACAATTGCGGGCCGAAGTCGTAGTTGGCGCGGGTGCTGAACAGCATGTACCCAGGGATCTTGCCGGTGCTGCCGTCGGCGCTTTCAGCCGAGGTATTGGCGTTGTCGGCAAACTGGTCGCTCTGGAAGGCGCTGTCGAAATTGAGCTTCCACGGCCCTTCGGTGTAGCTGACGCCCATGGTTCCCTTGTGCTTTGACGAGAACGGCACGCGATTGCCCTTGTTCGGGCCGTCTTCGCGAATCGTGGCGTCGACGAAGGCGTAGGTCGCGTAGACATCGTAGCCGGCCAGCACCGGACTCAGGCCCTCCAGCGCATAGTTGACGCTGGTCTCGATGCCCTGATGACGCGTCTCGCCGCGTGCGATCACCGTGTCATTGGTCTGGTTGCTGTCGTACTGGTTGTCGAAATTGATCAGGAACGCGCCGATCTCGGCCCGCAGGTTGCCGTTGTCGTAGCGTGTGCCCAGTTCCCAGGTGCGGGCTTTTTCCGGTTTGACTTCATCGCCGGTGACGCGGTTGGGCATCTGGCTGTACTGCACACTGCCGAACGAGCCTTCGGTGTTGGCGTACAGGTTCCAGGTGTCGGTCAGGTGGTAAAGCACGTTCAACGCGGGCAGTGCGGTGCTGTAGTCGCCCTGGTAGCGGGCGTTGGTCAGGTTGTTGTTCTGCGCGGTGTCGATCATCTCGTAGCGAATGCCCGGCGTGATGGTCCACTTGCCGATATCGATGCGGTCGTCGATGTAGAACGCATGCGCTTCGGTCGCGCCGCGTGTGTCGCGGTCGTTGCGACTGGCGGTGGTTGGCAGCTCGCCCGTCACCGGTTCGCGATAGCGCAACTCATGACCGGCCTCGTTGACGTAGCGGTAGCCAACGCCGACTTCATGCCAGGTCTCGCCCAGCGCAAAGCCTTGCGAGAAGCGTGTTTCCAGGCCGCGCACCCAGTATTCGCGGGGCGACAGGGAAACGAAGCTGCCCTGATCCAGATAGCCGCTGCGCAAGGTCTTGGTGAAGAACGTGTTGGCGGTGAAGACGCGCGCGTCCTGCTCATAGCGATAGCCGAAGTTGAACAGGGTGCGACGGCCCCAGAACTTGTCCTTCAGGCGTGTCGACTGGTACGGGTCGGCATCGTAGTCCGCGACGCTGAGGCCTCCAGGCATCTGTGCTTCGCCATCGTAGTACTGCGCCATGGCGTTGAGGCTGTTGGCGTCGTCGATCTGGTATTTGCCCTTGAGAATTAGGTCGTCGATTTCGGTGTCGCTGTGCTCGCGCCAGTCGCCGCCGCGCACGCCGGAATACAGAATCGCGCCGCCCAGGCCGTTGTCCGCGGTACCGCCTGCCAGCAGGTTGCCGGTGGTCTTGAAGCCGTCGTGGCTGGACGACGGGCTGGTCTCGGTTTGTATGCCGCCCTTGAGAGTGGGGGCGTCGGGGATCGCGCGGGTCACGAAGTTGACGATGCCACCCACGTTCTGCGGACCGTAACGCACTGCGCCACCGCCACGTACCACATCGACTGCGTCCATGTTGCCCATGCTGATCGGCGCAAACGACAGTTGCGGCTGGCCATAGGGCGCGAACGGCACCGGGATACCGTCCATCAGCACGGTAGAGCGCGACGCCAGGCGTGGATTGAGGCCGCGAATGCCGAAGTTCAGCGCCATGTCATGGCTGCCGGTGCCGTTGTTGTCCGGCGCATTGACGCCCGGAATGCGATTGAGCACTTCACGCGCCGATGTCGCACCGACCCGCTCGAATTCCTCACGACGAATCACGTCACGCGCGCCCGGATGCTCGAAAACGTTGGTTTGCTGCGCAGCGCCCAGCCAGTCACCGACCACCGTAGAGACACCCAGTTCGATCGGCGCGCCAACGGTATTGGCCGGTTGCAGGGTAAAGCCGTTATTGCCATCGGCCATGGCCTGCAGGCCGGTGCCTTCGAGCAAGGCATTCAGGCCCTGCTCGGGCGTGTACTGACCTTCCAGGCCACGGCTTTTCAGGCCGCTGGTGATCTGCGAACCATAGGAAATCAGCACGCCAGACTCACGACCGAACTGGTTCAACGCCGCTTCAAGCTCGCTCGGCGCAATGTGATACACCTTGGGTGCGACCTCGGCGGCCTGCGCCATCGACAGGCTGCCGACCGAGAGGCTGGCGCCGAAAATGACATGGCGCAATGTACGCACCAGCGGCGAAAGTTGGGTAGGGCGGGCTGACATGCAGGAGTCCTTTGACCGGAAGGTTGAGAGAGGCTTTCCCTGTCTGTCACGCGAGGATCAAAAAACGGCTCACGCTTTTTGAAAAATTTTAGCCGGCCAGTGCAAATCTACCTGACATCCCCAAACCGCTGTGTGACGCAGAGCGTCACGAACGGCATTCCCACGCTGGAGCGTGGGGACGATAGTCAAAATCGCGTTCACTACCATCGAAATGCTTTTCGACCACGATGGCACTGACGACGCAGAGTGCGACGTAAGTGACGGCTGAGTCCTGGCGCTGATCCGGGGGTAGCCTGGCAGGACGCCAGGCTAGCCGCACCGTGCCATGGATGGCGCGTTGCGGCGACCCCCGGATCAGTGACAGGGCGAAGGAACCCGACGAAGTCGGGCCGGAAACCGGAGCGGGGACTTTGCTCACTTTGGTCCCTCAAAGTGAGTCGCCGAGGGGCGAAAAAGTGACCTGAGCCGAACTCCAATCTACCTGACATCGCATAACTGCTGTGTGACGCAGAGCGTCACGAACTGCATTCCAACGCGGAGCGTTGGAACGATAATCGGCGTAGTTTCAATCCTCTATCCGGGCTCTTCAGGACGCGTATGTCACCATGAGCACCGGGCGTGGAAACGAGCAATCACGATCAAACCCGCGCCTGCACGTTCACCCAATACCGCGTGAAGCGCTGCACGCGTACCGGGAGGGCGAGTTCGAGCATGTCGAGGATGCGCTCGCTGTCGGCCAGCGGGTAGCTGCCGGAAATCAGCAGCCCTGCAACCCTCGCATCGCAATTCAGACGACCGCGGCGGTAGCGACTCAACTCTGCGAGAAAATCCGTCAGCCTCATGCGCGACGCCACCAGCATCCCGTCCGCCCAGGCACCACTGCCTGCGTCCAGCGGACGAACCTTGTCCCAGGCATCGCGGCTGAACGTCACCTGCTGGCTGGCGCGCAGCATCAAGCCCGCTCCGCTCTTGCCGGCAGGGGCTATTTCAAGGGCTCCGGCAAACACGGCCAATTGCGTACGCCCATCCAGCTGACGCAGGTTGAAACGACTGGCGCCTGTCGACGCCCTGACCGTGCCTTCCGCGCTCAACAGGTTCAGCGAGCGCGTGTCCGCCGAGGCCGTCATGAGGATTTCGCCCTGCAGCAGTTCAATCAGGCGCTGCTGCGCATCAAAACGCACATCCACCGCGCTGGCAGTATTCAACTGCACCTGACTGCCGTCGCTCAACGCCACCTTGCGCTGTTCGCCCACACCACTGTCGTAGTCGGCCAGCAAAGGTTGCAGGGCAATCTGTTCGCGCAGGCTCCAGCCCGCTGCCGAGCCTGCGCCGAGCAGCAATAGCAGTTTGAGCGCATGCCGACGGCTGGCGGACTTCGGCGCATTGAGTGCCGCATGCGCCAGCGGCGAGGACAGTCCACTCAGGCGCTGGTTGACCCGCTGCATGTGCGCCCATGCCCGTTGGTGCTCGGCGTTGCCATTGAGCCACAGCTGCCAGGCGTGCTGACGGCGGGCATCCAGCGTGCCTTCCTGCATTTCCAGCAGCCAGCCAACGGCCTGCTGTGCCACGGCAGGCGAGATGTCGGATTTGTTCAGGGACTCGCTGTTCGGATTCATAGGGCGAAATAGCAGCGCAGGGCGGCCTTGTGCAGATGACGCTTGACCGTGGCGATGGAGATACCCAGTTCGGCAGCGATCCGGCCATGGCTCAAGCCGTCGACCTGCGACAGCAGAAACGCCCGCTTGACCAGTGCTGGCAGGCCGTCCAGCAGTTGATCGAGTTCGACCAGGGTTTCGAGAATGATCGCCCGCTCTTCTTCCGAAGGCGCCACGCGCTCCGGCAGTTCGGCCAGTGCCTGATAGTAGGCATGCTCCAGGTCCTGACGCCGGTAGTGATTGCACAGCACACGCTTGGCAATCGTCGTCAGAAAGGCTCGCGGCTCGACGATTTGCGCTGTATCGCGTGCGCCCAGCACCTTGATAAAGGTGTCCTGCGCCAGGTCCGCCGCGCTGTGCGGGCAGCCGAGCCTGCGCCGCAACCAGGTCGTCAGCCAGGCGTTGTGAGCCCTGTACAGGCCTTCGACAGTGTGATTGAGAGCGGAGTGGGCGACGGGCATCACGGGGAACAATCCACGGGGACTCATTGGTGGCGTGGATTCTGGCAGACTCTTTTGCGTATGAGAATATTTATCATTAATATTGCGGTTCATTTGTCCCGTTCAGGATCAATGGCGCATATCGCTGGGTTTCGTTGCGACCGGCTTCCCAGGTTTTCTGAATCAATGCAGGCCCGCTGATGGATGTCACCACCGCAAGCCGCCCGCTGCCGGAAAAATGCACGGCAAAAGCCAGAAACAGGTGCGTAATGCGGGGCGAGAGCAACTTCGGCTGGGCGGCAGTTGATGAGCATGGGCAGCGGCGAGCCAGCTATTGGCCTAAAGCCGTTCTGTACTCACCCGGTGTCGCCCCGGTGGCCTGACGAAAACGGTTGCTGAAATGGCTGGCGCTGGCGAACCCGCAAGCCAGCGCGATCTCGCCAAGCGGCTTGCCGGTACTGCGCAGTAACTGGCGCGCCTGCTCGATACGCCGCGCCAGCAGGTACTGGTGCGGCGGCAACCCGAAGCTTTCGCGAAACATGCGTGCGAAGTGGTATTCCGACAGCGCACACAGGCCGGCCAGTTGGCCAAGGCTCAGCGGGTCGGCGAGATGCATTTCGATGAAGTCCACCAGATGTCGGCGCAGATGCGGCGCCAGGCCGCCTTTCAAGCGCAGCCCGTCGCGCAGGCCTGCCTGATTGAGCAGCGCATGGCTGACCATCTCGTGCGCCAGGCTGCTGGTCAGCAGGCGCTCGCCGGGTTCTGCCCAGTTCAGGCGAATCAGCTGCCGGAAGCGTGCGGCTTGTGCGGGGTCTTCCAGAAAGGTGTTTTCCCGCAGTTGCATCTCGCGCGGCTCGCGATCCAGCAGGGTCACGCAGCCCAGTGCAAACTGTTCCGGGCTGAAATACAGATGCGCCAGGCGGATCTCGCCGTTCACTACCCAGGCGGACTCATGACCGGCGGGTAATACGCACAGCTTGCCCGGCGCGCCTTTCTGGTCGGGTCTGCCGCGGCGAAAGGTCCCGGTACCGTCCTCGATATAGCACGACAGGGTATGGTGGGTCGGTGCGTGATATTCCTGCGAGTCGTGCCGATTGTTCCACAACGCCGCCACCAGCCCGTCGCCCAGCGGCGCGCTCTGCTCCAGATTGGCATTGGGTGAACTGTTCAGGGCCTGAAAGACCTGGATGGATTCAATGGCGGACATGACGATTCCTCTAGGATTTGTATCCTACTCGCTGGCGACGCCGCTGCCAGTAGCGCTTGAATCAAATGCGCAAGATTGTGCAAGCGATGGCAGGCCGGCACGCCGCAGACTGATGGCTCATCAAGGAGCCTGCACCATGAACCTCTCGCTTTATCTGCTGACCGTGCTGATCTGGGGCACCACCTGGATCGCCCTGAAACTTCAACTCGGCGATGTCGCGATTCCGGTATCGATCGTCTATCGCTTCGCATTGGCGGCCTTGGTGCTGTTCGCGTTTTTACTGCTGAGCAAGCGGCTGCAACCAGTCAATCGTCGTGGCCAGTTGATCTGTCTGGCGCAGGGCGTGTGCCTGTTCTGCGTCAACTTCATGTGCTTCTACACGGCCAGCCAGTGGATACCCAGCGGCCTGATCGCGGTGGTGTTCTCGACCTCGACGCTGTGGAATGCACTGAACGCGCGGGTGTTCTTTCGCCAGAAAATCGCTGGCAACGTCATGGCCGGTGGCGCGATGGGCCTGCTTGGGTTGGCGTGTCTGTTCTGGCCCGAACTGTCCGGGCACAGCGCCAGCCGCGAGACCCTGATCGGGCTGGGTTTGGCCCTGCTGGGCACGCTGTGCTTCTCGGCGGGCAACATGCTGTCGAGCCTGCAGCAGAAAGCCGGTCTGCGTCCGCTGACCACCAATGCGTGGGGCATGTTCTACGGGGCGACGATACTGGGCATGTATTGCCTGCTGAGTGGCACGCCGTTCAGCTTCGAATGGAACACGCGTTATGTAGGCTCACTGCTGTTCCTGGTGATCCCCGGCTCGGTGATTGCATTCACTGCCTACCTGACCCTGGTAGGACGCATGGGCCCGGAACGCGCGGCTTACTGCACCGTGCTGTTCCCGGTCGTGGCGCTGAACATCTCCGCTTGGGTGGAGGGTTATCAGTGGACCTTGGCTGCCTTGTCGGGGCTGGTACTGGTGATGGTCGGCAACGTGCTGGTGTTCAGGAAGGTCAGACCGGTTGCCGTCGTGGTCGGCGGCAAACTGGCCTGAGTCGGTGGTGATCGTGCATTGCCTGCAGATCGGCAGAGGCGTGGCCTCAGCCTTTCCACACCTGCGGGTTGACCAGATCCTGCGGTCGTTCACCGAGCAGCGCACTGCGCAGGTTGCCGTAGGCGCGGTCGGCCATGGCCTGGCGGGTTTCGGTGGTGGCTGAGCCTACGTGCGGCAGGGTCACCGCGTTCTTGAGCTGGAACAGCGGCGATTCGCTCAGCGGCTCTTTTTCGTAGACGTCCAGACCGGCGCCGCGAATGGTGCCGTTCTGCAGCGCTTCGATCAGGGCGGGTTCATCGACGATCGGGCCGCGGGCGATGTTGACCAGGATGGCACCGGGCTTCATCAGGCTCAGTTCGCGGCGGCCGATCAAGTGCTTGGTCTTTTCGCTCAGCGGTACCACCAGGCAGACGAAATCCGCTTCGGCCAGCAACTGGTCCAGGCTGCGAAATTGTGCGCCCAGTTCCTGTTCGAGTTGGGTCTTGCGGCTGTTGCCGGCGTACAGAATCGGCATGTTGAAGCCCAGACGCCCGCGGCGGGCAATGGCTGCGCCGATGTTGCCCATGCCGACGATACCCAGCGTCTTGCCATGCACATCGGTGCCGAAGTGCGGCGGTTCGATGCTGCGCGTCCACTGTCCGGCCTTGGTATAGGCGTCCAGTTCGGCGACTCGGCGGGCGCTGCTCATGATCAGCGAGAAGCCCAGGTCGGCGGTGCTTTCGGTCAGTACATCCGGCGTGTTGGTCAGCAGAATGCCGCGCTCGCTCAGGTAGTCGACGTCGTAGTTGTCGTAGCCCACCGAGATGCTGGACACCACCTCCAGCCTGGTGGCGCTCTGCAGTTGTTCGCGACCCAGCTTGCGGCCTGCGCCTATAAGTCCGTGGGATTCAGGCAAGGCTTCTGCAAACTGCGCGTTGATATCACCCTGCTTGGGGTTGGGCACGATCACGTTGAAATCTTGCGCCAGGCGCTCGGCCATTTCAGGAGAAACACGGCTGAAGGCGAGTACGGTTTTTTTCATTGGGCAGTCACTCTCGAGCGGTTGAATGAGTAGCACGCTAACATTCCTCCCCGCTCTTTGGCAGCCGCTTTTTGCAGTTGTACGATGTCAGTACGAGGACTTGAGCGCCTGCACATGCAGATCGGCTTCGTCGGCTGCGAGAATTTCCGGCAACGAACCGCGCAGGTATTCAACCCAGGTTCTGATCTTTGCATCCAGATACTGGCGGGACGGGTAGATGGCGTACAGGTTCAGCTCTTGCGAGCGGTAATCGGACAACACGCGCACCAGGGTGCCGTTGCGCAGCCCCTCGATCGCCGAGTAGATCGGCAGGATGCCGACCCCCATGCCGCTGGAAATCGCGGTTTTCATCGCATCCGCAGAATTGACCAGCAGCGGCGAGCTGTTGATGGTGACCATCTCCTGACCTTCCGGGCCATCGAACAGCCATTTGTCCAGCGGGAACACCGGGCTCACCAGACGCAGGCATGCATGATTCAGCAGGTCGGCAGGCTTGTGGGCCATGCCGAAGGTTTTCACGTACTCGGGGGACGCGCACACGATGCTGTAGGTAATGCCCAGGCGCTGAGACACAAAGCCCGAGTCGGCCAGTTCGCTGGCGAGCACGATCGACACGTCATAGCCTTCTTCCAGCAAGTCCGGCACGCGGTGGGTCATGGTCAGGTCGAACGCCACGTCCGGGTGGTTGCGCCGGTAACGGGCAATGGCGTCGATCACATAATGCTGGCCGACGCCCGGCATCGAATGCATCTTGAGCTGCCCGGCCGGGCGGGCATGAGCGTCGCTGGCTTCGGCCTCGGCTTCTTCCACCGAGGCGAGAATCTGCTCGCAGCGCAACAGATAACGCTTGCCTGCTTCGGTGAGGGCAATGCGCCGGGTGGTGCGATTGAGCAGGCGCGTCTGTAAATGCGCTTCAAGGTTGGAGACCGCACGCGAGACGTTGGCGGTGGTGGTATCCAGCACGGCGGCGGCAGCAGTGAAGCTGCCCGCTTGCGCCACGCAGCTGAAGGCACGCATGTTTTGCAGGGTGTCCATGGGTACTTCTCTGAGTAGATGGCAAATTGTGACATGAAGTAACGGATGCATGTATCCAGACCAAAGGATTATCGCCGTTTCAGTAACAAAGATTCACAAATCTCCCTGCTTATCGCCGCATCGAGCGCCGCCTAGAATCGCCGCCATTCAAGGTGTGTCACCTTCTTTCGGGAACTTGCAGCTGTGCCGCGTCGCATCATCAGAGGGCTCTGGCCCGTCGGTATTCTGGCTTTTACGCTGGTCATCAGCGGCTGTATCGGAACACATGGAATCAAATCGCAGGGCAGTCTCCTGCACGCTGACAGCCTGGTCACCGATCAGGCGATTCAGAGCGCTGCCCTCGACGCCCATTGGCCCGCAGCGCAATGGTGGCGTGCCTACGGCGACGCGCAACTGGACTGCTGGGTCGAGATGGCGACGCTGGGCAGCCCGAGTCTGGCACTTGCTGCGGCTCGTGTGCGCCAGGCAAGGGCGATGGCGCAGGTCGCCGAGTCTGCCGAGTCCGTGCAGCTGCAGGGCAACGCCAGCCTGATGCGTCACGACTGGCCCGAGGATCAGTTTTATGGTCCCGGAGCGCTGGCCGATACTCGCACCTGGGACAACAATGCGTCGCTGGGCTTGAGCTACGCGCTGGACCTGTGGGGACGTGAACGCAACGCCAGCGAGCAGGCCGTTGATCTGGCGCATGTGAGTGCTGCCGAGCAGCGTCAGGCGCAGCTCGAATTGCAGGAAAACGTGGTCCGCGCCTATATCCAGCTGTCCCTCGACTACGCCCGACTGGATATCGCCGAAGCGGCCCTGGCCCAGCAGCAACAGATACTCGACCTGGCGCAGCGCCGCCTCAAGGGCGGGATCGGCACGCACTTCGACGTCAGTCAGGCCGAAACCCCGCTGCCTGAGGCGCATCGGCAGATCGATGCGCTGCAAGAGGCCATTGCCCTGAGTCGCAACCAGTTGGCCGCGCTGGCAGGCAAGGGGCCGGGGCAGGGCGCGGCCTTGCAGCGGCCTGCGCTGTCGTTGCACACCGCACTGACATTGCCCTCGGCACTGCCTGCCGAACTGCTGGGTCAGCGACCTGACGTGGTGGCTGCGCGCTGGCAGGTGGCGGCGCAGGCACGCGGTATCGACGTTGCACATGCCGGCTTTTATCCCAATGTCGATCTGGTCGGCAGCCTGAGTTACATGGCCACGGGCGGCGGCGTGCTGGAGTTTCTGACCGGCAGCAAGCTGGGCTACAAGGTCGGGCCGGCCATCAGCCTGCCGATTTTCGACGCTGGACGCTTGCGGGCGGAGCTGGGGCGGGCGTCGGCTGCTTATGATCAGGCCGTGGCGCATTACAACCAGACGCTGGTGATGGCGCTGAAAAGTGTCTCCGACCAGTTGATTCGGCGCGCCTCGATGGACAAGCAGCAGGCACTCGCCGCCGAGTCGGTGGCGTCGGCGCAAAAGACCTACGACATTGCCCTGATCGCCTGGCAGCGCGGCCTGACCGATTACCTGAACGTGCTCAATGCGCGCACGCAACTGTTCCGCCAGCAACAGGTTCAGCAACAGGTCGAGGCCGCGCGACTGGAAGCCTACGCCGGGCTGGTGGTGGCGCTGGGCGGTGACGGGTATGGCAATGGTCATTCCGCACACACCGCCGAGTCCGGGGGCGGGCAATGATCGCCGCTCTGCAACGCATCACCGACCTGCCGTGGCGTCGCGAATTGCACAGTTGGGCGCGCAGTGACGGAGTGACCTGGGTTTACATCTTCAAGGTGCTGCTCGCCGCGTTTCTCACCTACTGGCTGGCACTGCGCCTGGAACTGCCGCAGCCGCACACGGCGATGATCACTGTGTTCATCGTCATGCAGCCGCAGAGCGGACAGGTGTTCGCCAAGAGTTTTTATCGCCTGCTGGGGACGCTGGCCGGATCGGCGATGATGGTGCTGTTGATGGCCCTGTTTGCGCAGAATCCGCTGCCGTTTCTCGGCAGTCTCGCGCTCTGGGTCGGCCTGTGTTCGGCCGGCGCGGCGCGCTATCGCAACTTTCGCGCTTATGGCTTTGTGCTGGCCGGGTACACGGCAGCCATGGTCGGGCTGCCTGCGCTGGCGCATCCGGAAGGTTCGTTCATGTCGGCGGTGTGGCGGGTACTGGAAATCACCCTGGGGATCCTGTGTTCCACGGCCATCAGCGCCGCGGTGCTGCCGCAGAGTTCCAGCGCTGCGATGCGCAATGCGCTGTATCTGCGCTTCGGCGGGTTCGCGCGCTTCGTGGTCAACGGCCTGCGCGGCGACATTTCACGCGCTGAATTCGAAACTGGCAACGTACGCTTTGTGGCCGAAGCCATCGGCCTGGAAGGGCTGCGCAGCGTCACGGTATTCGAAGACCCGCACATGCGTCGCCGCAACGGTCGACTCAACCGCTTGAACAGCGAATTCATGACCGTCACCACGCGCTTCAATGCCCTGCACCAATTGCTCGAGCGTCTGCGTCTCGAACAGGCCGATCAGGTGTTGACGCATATCGATCCCGGCCTTGAACACCTTGCAGAGCTGCTCGACGGATTCGCCGACCGCGCCTTGACCAACGATGACGCGGCGCTGCTGGTCACGCGTCTGGAGTCGTACAGGGCGCAGTTTCCCGAGCAGGTCAGAAGCCTGCGCGCCGAACTGGAGCGCACCCTGCCGAGCGACGCCGAACGACTGGATTTTCACACCTCGTTCGAGCTGCTGTACCGGCTGCTCAGCGAGTTGCTCGACTACGCACGAACCCACGCATCGCTGGCCGACCACAGCCATGAGCGTGAACAGTGGAAGGGCTCGTTCGTACCGCGTACCCACTGGATGACCGCGCTGGCAGCCGGCGCCCGGGCGACCTGCGTGGTCGGGCTGATGAGTGTGTATTGGGTGCTGACGGCGTGGCCCAGCGGCGCGAGCATGGTCCTGGCCTCGGCGGCCACCGTGGCGCTGTCGTCGACCACCCACAACCCCAGGCGTATGTCCCTGCAGATGGCCGGCGGTACATTGCTCGGCGCGCTGTCGGGCTTTCTCGAAACGTTTTTTCTGTTCCCGCACATCGACGGTTTTCCGCTGCTGTGCCTGCTGTTGACCCCGATGTTCGTGCTCGGCGCGTACCTGGGCTCACGTCCACAGTGGACGGGATACGGCCTGGGGTTGCTGATTTTTTTCAGCCTGGGCTCGGTGCCGGACAACCTGACGGTCTACGACCCCTACACCTTCATCAACAATTACATCGCGATGGTCATCGGCATGCTGATCTGTGCCGCTGCCGGGGCAATTATCCTGCCGCCCAACAGCCGCTGGATGTGGCGGCGCCTGGAGCAGGCCTTGCGCAATCAGGTGGTGTTTGCGATCAGCGCGCCGCTCAAGCGTCTGGGCTCAAGCTTCGAAAGCCAGACTCGCGACCTTATGCATCAGGCGTACGGCCTGGCGATCGGCAAACCGCTGGTACAGCGCGAGCTGTTGCGCTGGATGTTCGTGGTGCTGGAAATCGGCCACGCCATTATCGAGCTGCGCCATGAACAGGCGCTGCTGCCGATTCACCCTGCCTACGCCGAGTACCAGCCCTGGCGCATCGCGCTGCGAGTCATGGGGCGCGCCTTGGTGCGGCTGTTCATTCAGCCTGATGCGGTCAATCTGCAGCGCTGCCTGTCGGCAGTCGACCAGGCCATCAAGCGGGTGCAGGAGGCTGATGAACCCTTCGCCTCGCATTTCGATACGTCGGTGCTGCGCCGGGTAAAAAGCTACCTGCACTTTATCCGCACGTCGCTGCTGGACCCGCAATCGCCGCTGGCCGCTTACAGCGTTGCGCGAACCGCTTCAGGAGTCGTCCATGCCGCCGCGTGAAATAGCCTTCCACGGCCTGTACATGCCGACCCTCACGCTGATCTTTCTGCTGGCCGTGGTTCTGGCATGGGCGCTGGATCGACTGCTGGCCGGTTTTGACCTGTATCGGCATTTCTGGCACCCGGCCCTGCTGCGTCTGAGCCTGTTTATCTGCATCTTCGGCGCGTTGGCGCTGCCCCTTTATCGTTGACGCCTGAGTCGGGAAAAATCTCTGGATGAAAAAGCTCTTCAGTCTGTTTGCCACGTTGCTGGTGCTGGCAATCGCGCTCTGGATCGGTCGCGCGTTATGGGTCGACTACATGGATACGCCCTGGACTCGCGATGGTCGGGTACGCGCCGACATCATCAACGTGGCTGCCGATGTGTCTGGCACCGTGGTCGATGTCCCGGTACATGACAACCAGTGGGTGAAACGTGGCGATCTGCTGATGCAGATCGACCCGGAGCATTACCGGATCGCCGTGAAGCAGGCGCAGGCGTTGCTGGCTTCACGCAAGGCGACCTGGGAGATGCGCAAACTGAATGCCAGGCGGCGTGCCGATATGGATGAGCTGGTCATCTCGGCAGAAAATCGTGACGACGCGAGCAACGTTGCCACCTCGGCCCTGGCCGATTACCAGTTGGCCCAGGCGCAACTGGAGGCGGCCGAACTCAACCTGTCCCGCACGCGGGTACTGGCGGCGGTGGACGGTTACGTCACCAACCTCAATGTGCATCGTGGTGACTATGCGCGCATCGGCGAAGCGAAGATGGCCGTGGTCGACATGAACTCGTTCTGGGTCTACGGCTTCTTCGAGGAAACCAAGTTGCCGCACCTGAAAGTGGGCGACCCTGCGGATCTGCAACTGATGAGCGGCGAGGTGCTCAAGGGCCATGTCGAAAGCATCGCCCGCGGCATCTACGACCGTGACAACCCGCAAAGCCGCGAACTGATCGCCGACGTGAACCCGACCTTCAACTGGGTGCGCCTGGCCCAGCGCGTGCCGGTGCGTATCCATCTCGATCAAGTACCGCAGGATGTGTTGCTGGCGGCGGGGATGACCTGCACGGTGATTGTCAGGCCGGTAGACGGCTGATACTTGAGGACGCAGAGCGTCCAGAACGGCATGCCAACGCGGAGCATTGGCACGATAGTGACAAGGCTCGGCTACAGATCAGCGTTCAGCCCAAAGCGTTTTCTCAGGCCCATATCCAGCAGCCCTTTGGGCAGCAACCACGCCATCAGCGGCAGCAGGCGTGAGCCGTTGCCCAGGCGCAGCAGGCGCGGCGGATGGGCGTGTTGCACGGCCTTGAGCAGGTCGCGAGCGAATTCGGTGACGGGAGTAGGATTGTCCAGAGAAGCCCTGGCGCGTGCACGAATGCCTTCGCGAATCGGCCACCACGGCGATTGTTCGCTGATCAACTGCTCGGCTTCGTGGCTGGCGTTCTGTGCAAAGCTCGACGCGATCGCGCCGGGCTGAACCTCCATCACCTGTACGCCGAACGGCGCCAGTTCCAGACGCAGTGCATCACTGAGCGCATGCACCGCCGCCTTGGAGGCGCAATAAGCCCCCGCGAACGGCGTGACCAGCACACCGGATACGCTGCCGATGTTCACCACCAGACCCTTGTTGCGGCGCAGTGCCGGAAACAGCGCCCGGGTCACCCCCACCACGGAAAACACATTGGTTTCGAACTGCCGCTGCAAAGCCCGCACACCGCCGTCGAGCAGGGGACCCATCGCGCCATAGCCCGCGTTGTTGATCAACACATCCAGGCCGCTGTGCTCCAGACCGGCGGCCAGTTGCTCCAGCGCCAGGCTGTCGTTGACGTCCAGTTGTACGGCGATGAAACCGGCTGCACTGAGTGCCGCGACATCGTCGGCCTTGCGCGCAGTGGCCCAGACTTCATAGCCGGTGGCCTTGAACGCGTCGGCCAGAGCACGGCCGATTCCGCTGGAACAGCCTGTAATCAAAGCGATGGGCATGGGAGATCCTTGTGGTCAGTCCGAGAAACTGCCTTGTAGATGTTCTGCGCGAAATTCCAGGGTTTGCGGGCGGTACCCGTTACGCAGTGCCGGCACCGGCACGCAATCCTGCCACGTGCCATTGGCCTGAAGTTCACCGGGGCCGCGATAGCGTGCGGACGCGTAGGTGTTGTCGGTCAGATTCACCGAATCCCCGGGCGCATAGGCCGCGATACGCCAACGCAGTTCCTGCAGGGTGACCTGATTGGTATTGGTGATGCTGACCTGCAACGGACGATCTGCCGGGCAGCCTTGCGGATCGTAACTCAGGCGGATATCCAGACGCTCAAGCTGGCGTGTTTCCCGACTGTCCTGCCAGATGACGATGGCCGCCACCGCGCCGAGCGCGACCGCCGCAGCCAGCGAGACGGGCAGGGCCTTCGCCGGATAACGGAGCAGAAGGATCAGCCAGGTGAGGATTAACAGGATGCCGATCAACATGCGGCGGGTCTCCAGCAAGATGCAATGTCAGAGATACTACAGACATTGGGCAGGCGTTGACCAATGGGCAAGGCATCGGCGCGGAGAGCGCTGCAGTCTGCCCTTGTTGTGCCACTGTCATAAGTGTCAGTAGGCGCTACGGCGCCACTTATCTAGAGTGTGGGACAGCGCGGAATCTTCCAGCTTCGTCGGACTTATGCAGGTGCCAGTCATGGTTGAACGCTCGATTGCCCTTCATCAGCACACGCCTGCATTACAGTTGGTGGACCCGCGCGGCTTGCCTGTGGCGTCGATTTTGCTGCATCGCTCGAGCATCGACCACGAGCCGGAACTCCGTACCAGCCAGGCGTCATTCGACCTTGCCAGTCGACCTGTCAGCCATTGGGATCCGCGCCTGTGGGCTGATCGGGCACCTGCCAATCTCAGCGTCATTCATTCGCTCGGCGGTCGGGTTCTGGCCAGCGACAGTGTGGACGCTGGCTGGCGAGTGTTGCTGGCGGGGGAGGCCGGGCAGGTAGTGGAAGCCTGGGACGCTCGGGGCGTTGTGCGACGTACCCAGTACGATGCGCTGCTAAGACCCACCGAAGTTTTTGAAGATGAGCTCTGCGTTGAGCGCTTGCTTTATGGCGGCGCTGATTCGACCGTGTATAACCAGTGCGGTCAGTTGATTCGTCATGATGATCCGGCAGGCACGCGGCTTGATGATGCGTACGGTCTTTCGGGAAGTGTTATTCGTCAAACGCGGCGCTTTCTGCACTCTGCCAATGAGCCTGACTGGCCCGAGTCGCTGACCGGGCGTGATGTCTTGCTGGAACCCGGCGACGGCGCAACCACCTGCTGGCACTACAACCCGTTGAACGAAACAATTCGGCAAATCGATGCGCAGGGCAATGTTCAGTTGCTGGATTACACCGTTGCGGGGCAGTTGAAAAACAGTCGTTTGCAACTGAACTGTCAGGCTGAACAGGTTTTGGTCAGTGCCATTCAATACGACGCGCAGCAGCGGGTGGTGTCGGAAACGGCTGGCAATGGTGTGATCAGCACGGCGCTCTATGCCACTGAAGACGGTCGTCTGCTGGCGTTGAGTGCCAGACGGGCCGATGGGCTGATGCTGCAGGACTTGCTGTACGACTACGACCCGGTCGGTAATGTCATCCGTATCGAGGACCGCGCTCAGTCAACGGCTTATAACCGCAATCAGCGCATTGATCCTGTTTCGGCCTATGGCTACGACACGCTGTACCAACTGATCGAAGCCACAGGTCGGGAATCAGCGGTCGTCAATCACGGTCCGGTGTTTCCGGGTTTTCAAAGCCCTGCCGACCCTGCGCAACTGGCCAATTACACCCAGACCTACCGCTACGACGCGGGTGGCAACCTGCAACAGCTTACCCATATAGGCGCGCAGTCCCATTCGCGAACGCTGGTGACTGCGCGTTACAGCAACCGCAGTCTGCCGGTGATCAATGACCATATACCCGATGAAGCAGAAATCGCTGCAGCCTTCGACGCCAATGGCAATTTGCTCGCCCTGCAAGCCGGGCAAAACCTGAGCTGGGACCGGCGCAACCAGTTGCAGCAAGTGCGTCCAGTGGTTCGCGATGACGCTGCGGACGACAGCGAACGCTATATATACGACGCCAGCGGCCAGCGCCTGCGCAAGGTGCGTACCACGCAAGCCAAAACCATTACCCATACGGCCGATGTGCGTTACCTGCCCGGTCTTGAAATCCGTACCGATACGGCCACTGGCGAAACCCTGCATGTTGTTGTGGCCCAGGCCGGGCGTAATAACGTGCGCGTGCTGCATTGGGCGTATGGAAAGCCCGACGCGCTTGAAAATGATCAGACTCGCTACACAGTGAACGACCACCTGGGGTCCGGCACGCTGGAACTGGACGGGCAGGCGCAGCGTGTCAGTCAGGAAAGTTACTACCCGTTTGGCGGAACATCATGGTGGGCAGGTCGAAATGCCATCGAAGCGAACTACAAGACCGTGCGTTACTCGGGCAAGGAACGCGATGCGACAGGGCTTTATTATTACGGGATGCGGTATTACGCGCCGTGGTTACAGCGCTGGATCAATCCGGACCCGGCCGGGCTTGAAGACGGGCTTAATCTATACGGTATGTTGAGAAACAATCCGCTCACCTTCATCGACGCTGCGGGAGGAGTCGCTGAAATCCCCAAGCATATTCATTACATCTGGTTGGGCGCTGCGGAACCACTGATGAAGCACCTGGGAGGGATTGAAAACACTTCTGTGCTGAACCCTGACTATCAATTGACGCTGCATCTGGACCTGCGAACGGGTGATGAAACGGAAATAGTTGCAGCGCTGCGCGGGCGAAGGAACGTCCATATTTCCGATCTCAGGGAAGAAGAATTTTTCAGAAAATTCCAGAAAACCCCGTCGTCCGAGATTTATAAGGATTTGTATGGGGATGACCCTCGACACTACTCGGCAGCCAGTGACGTGCTTCGCTACAGCTTGATCAACCATTATGGCGGTATTTATTCGGACACGGACGACATGTTCAAGCGCGGTGTCAGGGATACCGATTTCATTCCCAAGCCCAAGAGGATTTTCACGATGCGCCCGACGGACACACCTTGGAACCGGGATGAAATCGTGATTAACAATAATTCGTTCGCGTCACCTGCCAACAATCCGGTGCTGAGCACCTTGGAAAAGGAGATCGTCGACCGGTACAGCGTTTATCGTGAGACGGGCCTTGGCGCAGTGCTCAGTAGCACCGCCGATGTGAATGACAGGATGAGAATCGTTTCTGCTGTCACGGGGCCCAGGGTGTTCACAGAGGTATTGCTTAAAGAGGGGCGCGGGCTGAGCAAGCTGTTTTCAACGATGATCGATCACCATATTAAAGGTAAACCATTAAAAAACCCGAAGCGTTATCAGGCAGAAGCCCAAAAAAGAATGCCACTCTCGAACTTCATAAAAGTGGGAGGCAGCCACTCATGGAAATAGCGCCGGTGAGGCCGTATGAGCAACCTGAATATGAGAACCATCTGTTACAGGGCAATGATGGTCTGGATCTCACGATAAAAAGCCCTCGACAACACGTTGCGGGTAAGGCTACGCAACGTGTTGCCGAGGGCTGTTTCACTTGCAGCTAAAAGCGTCTGTCAGCGAGCGATAGTCTGGGTCTTCACACCCGCTTCAAGCGCGTTCGAACGACCATAGATGTCTTCGAAACGCTCGATGTCGTCTTCGCCCAGGTAGCTGCCCGATTGCACTTCGATGATTTCCAACGGGATCTTGCCCGGGTTGCGCAGGCGATGGACCGAGGCGATCGGGATGTAGGTGGACTGGTTTTCAGTGAGCAGGAACACGTTCTCGTCACAGGTGACCTGCGCAGTACCGGATACCACGATCCAGTGTTCGGCGCGGTGGTGGTGCATCTGCAGCGACAGGCAGGCGCCCGGCTTGACGGAGATACGCTTGACCTGGAAACGACCGCCCATGTCCACCGAATCGTAGGAGCCCCACGGACGGTACACTTCGAGGTGGTTCTGGGTCTCGGTGCGGCCCTGTTCGTTCAGGGTGGCGACCATCTGCTTGACGCCCTGGACCTTGTCCTTGTGGGCAATCATCATCGCGTCCTTGGTTTCGACGACCACAATGTTGTCCAGACCGATCACCGACACCAGTTTACCGTTGCCGTGGATCATGCAGTTGCGGCTGTCCTGGATGACGACGTCGCCCTTGGTGACGTTGCCGTTGGCGTCCTTGGCGTTGACTTCCCACAGCGACGACCAGCAGCCGACATCGCTCCAGCCGGCCGACAGCGGCACAACGCAGGCGCGCTGGGTTTTTTCCATGACCGCGTAGTCGATGGAGTTGTCCGGGCAGCAGGCGAAGGTCGAGGAGTCGATTTCAAGCGCGTCGCCGTCCTGCACGCTGCGCTCGAGGGTCAGCAGGCAGGTGTCGTAGATGTCCGGATCATGCTTTTTCAGCTCTTCGAGGAAGCGGCTGGCGCGGAACAGGAACATGCCGCTGTTCCAGTAGTAACCACCGGCTTCAACGAACTCCTTGGCGCGTTTTTCGTCAGGTTTTTCGACGAACTGCGACACGCGGCTGACGCCTTCCGGCAGCAGGGCATCGGCGGTGGACTTGATGTAGCCGTAGCCGGTTTCAGGCTTGTTGGCCGGTACGCCGAACAGCACCATTTCGCCGCGTTCTGCGGCGACGGTTGCCAGTGCCAGTGCACGTTGCAGGGCTTTCTGGTCTTCGATGACGTGGTCGGCTGGCAGCACCAGCATCAGGCCGTCATTGCCTTCATTGACCAGCTTCATGGCGGTCAGTGCAACGGCGGGTGCCGTGTTGCGGCCGAACGGTTCCATGAGGATCGCCTGGGTTTCCAGGTTCAATGCAGCGAGCTGCTCGTTGACGATGAAACGGTGGTCCTTGTTGCAGACCACGATAGGCTCCTGCATGCCCTCGAACACCAGACGCTCCAGGGTTTGCTGGAACAGGGTGTGCTCGCCGGTCAACGCCAGGAACTGTTTAGGGAATTGTTTACGCGAAAGCGGCCAGAGTCGTGAACCACTACCGCCTGACAAGATAACTGGAATCATTTTGTTTCTCCAAAAGCATTCAATTAGGGCTGTACGAGGTGTCTGTCGTTTCTGTCTTGTTCTTGTTCCGCGCGGGCCGGTTCAGTGCTGATGCCCTGAACCGGCCGGCATAATCCGTATTAGCGGGTTGCGACCGGTGGCTTGACCCACACTGGCGAGAGGCTGCTGCCACTGCCGGTGATGTAGAGCACGGCGGCTTCGCCACGCTCCAGCGCCACAGGTTTCACATCGGTGACTTTCTTGTCGCCGTCGTACAGCGCCAGGCTGACCTTGACCGGGTTGATTTCACGCTCGCCGATGCCTTTTGCCGCTACAGCCTTGACCACATCGGTCTTGCCGTCAGCGGTTTTCAGGGTCAGGGACTTGTCGCTCAGGTTCTGCACACGAACCAGGGATTTCTGCTTGTTCTTGAACGGTGGCTCTTCGACCAGCTGTGGTTTGCCGCTGGCGTTGTTGACGATGGTGTAATAGTGATCACCGGCCAGTTTCACCGGCAGGCTCTGGCTGCCCAGCTTGGCGGTGTAGTCGCCCTGCGGCATGAAGCTGAACGCAGTGCTGCCCAGTGGCGCCACTTCGTTGAGGTTGGTGTTGCCGACGGTGGCGTTGATTTCGGCGTTGCTGGCGTTGTAGACACGCACGAAGGTCGAGCCTTTTGGTGCGGTCGGGCCGTACAGGGCGGAGTCGCCGGCGAAAGCCTGCAGGGACATCAGGCCCAGACCTGCGGCCATTGCGCAGGTTTTGAACAGGCGTTTTGCGGCCGAACGGTTGGCAGTAGTGTTGAAAGTCATGAGTCAGTCCTCTCAGTTTTGCGCCCGGTTGGGCGACTCGGATTGTTTGGCGTTGAGCGCCACGTTTTCTTGGGTGTCACGCGATTTCTTCAGCTCGGCGATCCACTTCGGATCGAACTCGCCAAGATCGTTGTGTGCTGGCAGGTAGCGCTCCGGGAATTCCCAGATCACCACTTGCGGCGGGGTGTTCTTGAAGGCATCGGTCTGCAGGTACTTGAGCATCGGCAGGATCGGGCCATGGCCGTCTTCGGCGTAGTTGACGACATCGCTGCGCAGCGCTTCTTTCAAGGCGCCGACGAAGTTCCAGTTAGGGTTGGCGCTGTAGCTGGTGCCCACCAGACCCACCGGGATGTCGCTGTCTGCGAACAGCGCGTCACCGCCTGCCGCTTCGCCTGCTACCGGATCGGTACTGCGTTTCTGCAACTCGTCCGGCTTGGGCAGCATGTTGCTGAACAGCGGATCGAGCGGCAGGAATGTAGTCAGGTCACCCTTGTAGGCTTCGGTTCCCTTGGCTTGTGTGACGAACTGCTCAGGTTCGCCTTCCAGTGGCGTTTTCTGGGCAATCGCGGCGCTCAGTTGCTGCGCGGCGACTTCGGCACCCATTGGCGTCCAGTGCGTGTCGGTACGCAGGAAAACCTGGCCCTGTTGCTTGGCAGCCTGCAGCGGCGCCAGCAGGTCCGGGGCAAAGATCCCGGCCTTGGCGACCTGAGCGTGGAACTGCTGATACAGGTCGGCGTGCAGGCTGGCAGGCTTGCTGTCACCGATGTGCTCCGGGTACAGACGGGTCTTTGCCGGAACGATCGCCAGGACCAGCTTGGTGCCCTGTTTTTCCAGCGCGTCACGCACACCCTGAATGATCGCCAGGTTGTCGGCTTCGTTCTGCTCGCCGTTGGCAACCGCGTCGAACTCTTCGTCGGTGTACAGCCACTGGTCCTTGCCGAGCACCACGCCCGGACGACCTTCGTTGAACAGTTTGAAATCCAGCGCCGCCCAGAGGTTGGTGCCCAGGCGCTTGATCGGGAACTCATCGTCGTAATGAGTTTCCGCCGCCTTGGTCCACTTGCCGTTGAGCACAGTGGTTTCCGCCGACGTCGAGAAGGTGCTGAAACTGCGCAGCGACCAGATCCCCAGGACCAGCAGAATGCCCAGAAAGAGGGCGATATAGAGGATTCGTAATGAACGGGTCATGTCAGGCTCCTCAGAACTGGAAGTAAAGGAACGGCGAGAAGCTTTGCGCCGAAAGTTTGAGAATCGAAGCCACGAACAGCAGCAGGATCAGTGCGCGCATGGCGTAACGTGGCCAGTCGGCTTCCCAATAGGCCGGTTGCACTTGAGCTTCGCTGCCCACGGTGTAGCCAGGCATATGCAGGCTGCCAGGCGCGTCGCCAGGAACTGCCTTGATGGTGCCCGGTTGAGCGGTTGCAGGACCGTCGGCCTTGGTGCTCTTGCCGGTGTCTTTTTCGCGGTTCTGGTAGAAGTCGCGCAGACCGAAGAACGCCAGCGTCAGATAAGCCACCACCAGCGTTGCCACTTGCAGACCGGTCAGGCTGGCGCGGTTCAGTTCCGACAGCTGCCATTCGCCGAAGCTGAACATGGCGCCGTACATACGACCGGCAACGTGCAGGTTTTCAGCGCGGAAGATGACCCAGCCGATGATCACCAGCAGGAAGGTCAGTGCCCAGCGAATTACATTGAAGCTGTAAGGCTTGGTGTTGATACCGACCGCTTTTTCGATCGCCAGCCACATGCCGTGCCAGGCACCCCAGATGATGTAGGTGACGTTGGCACCGTGCCACAGACCGCCGAGCAGCATGGTCAGGAACAGGTTGCGGTAGGTCGCGACCTTGCCGCCACGGTTGCCGCCCAGGGTGATGTACAGATAGTCACGCAGCCAGGTGGACAGGCTGATGTGCCAGCGACGCCAGAACTCGGTGATCGACTGGCTGATGTAAGGCTGTTTGAAGTTTTCCATGAAGCGGAAACCCATCATCAGACCCAGGCCGATGGCCATGTCGCTGTAACCGGAGAAGTCGAAATACAGCTGCGCGGTGTAGGCCAGCGCCCCCAGCCAGGCATCGCCGGTGGTCGGGTTCTGCAGGGCGAAGCAGTGGTCGGCGACCACGGCCAGGGTATCGGCGATGAACACTTTCTTGATGAAGCCCTGCATGAAGCGCGTGGCACCTTCGGAGAACTTGTCCAGCGTGTGGGTACGGTTGTTGAACTGGTCGGCCAGATCACGGAAACGCAGTACAGGGCCGGCGATCAGGTGCGGGAAGATCGCGACGAATGCAGCGAAGTCGATCAGGTTGCGCGTGGCCGGGGTGTCGCCGCGGTACACATCGATGATGTAGCTGATGGACTCGAAGACATAGAACGAGATACCGATCGGCAACAGTACGTGAGTCAGGATGAACGGTTCCAGACCCATCGAGGTCATGGCTGCGTTGATGCTGTCCACGCCGAAGTTGGCGTATTTGAAGTAGCCCAGAATGCACAGGTCCACAATCACGCCAAGCAGCAACCACTTCTGTGCCGGCTTGGTCCGCACGCCTGCTGCGCCCACCTTGAGACCGATCCAGTAGTTCCAGACGGTCACGCCGATGAACAGCGCCAGAAAGTCCACTCGCCACCAGGCGTAGAAGATATAGCTGGCAATCAGCAGCAGCAGATTGCGATAGCGTTGCCCGCTCAGATAGTACAAGCCGAGGAAGATCGGCATGAACAGGAACAGGAACACGTTGGATGAGAAAACCATCCTTATCTCTCCGTTTGTCCAACATTCAAGGGCTCAAAGCCCCCCCAAACCCCCCGTTGAAATTGGGGGGTAAAACACGTCGCGTTACGGCTTGTCGGTGAAGCAGCTCAGGCGAGGTCCGGTCTTACGGATTTAGCGCCTGGGCGTGCCTCTTCGCGAGCAAGCTCGCTCCCACAAAGAACTCTGTGAATCACGAACCGTCGTTATCGCCCTTGTCGCCTTTCTCGTGCGAGGGGTCGTAGACCTTGGTCAGGTCACCGCCCAGGCGGAACGTCTTGAACGGCTGCTTTTCGTGTTTCTCTTCCAGCACATCCGGGCTGCAGGTGTAGAGCGAGCAGTACGGTTCGAGCCAGGCGAATTTCGGATCTTTCTTCAGGTCCGTCATGTCTTGTTTCTCGCCGTTGTGTTCAGCGAATATCGAAGGGTCTTTGACGCCGGCCAGAACCCGGTCACCCAGACGCTTCAGGGCGCCATTGTTTTCCGGACGCAGGTCCACGCCGTTGGCCTGGGCGAAGCTGGCAATCATCGCGAGCGGTGGCAATGCGTAGTTGTGATACGACAGTGCACGCTGACGACGCTTCATCTCGTTGGGCAGGAAACCGTCCTTGTCCACTTGATTGGCAGCGACCTTGTATTCCTTCACGGCCCAGTCGAACAGGTCCTGACGATTGGTGGCGACAGCGGTTGCCATCACTGACCAGGCAGCCCAGTACGAGTGGTTGTTGATCTTGTCCAGCGGCAGATTGCTCCAGTCGCTGACCACCTGATCGGCCAGCTTGCTGAACCAGGCTTCGATGATCTTCGCGTCCTGCTGACGATTGGCGAGCGGGTGCGACTCGGAGAACTTCAGGCGCAGGTAGGCGGAGGACATGCTGCCCAGAGCCCATTTGCGCATGGATTTACCGGTGTGGTTGAACTCGCGCGACTCCAGCGCATCGGCCTTGGCCCAGGTGGTCATCATGTTCAGCGCGCAATCGAGTTGTTCCGGACGACCGTCGCGCATGTACTGCATCACGACTTTGCTGACGCCACGCTCAAGGGTGGTGATGTCCTTGGTCGCATCACGGAACGCTTCTTCGGATACCGCATTGAGCGTTGCGCGTGCCTTGTCCGAACCCTCGTACTTGCTGCGGAACACCAGCTTGTCGGTGTAGGGCTTTGGAATGGCTTCACAACTGAAGTTGTGATCGCCAGTCTTGATTTTTTCGATCGGGGCGTCATAGCCCTTGGGTGGAACCAGTGCGGCGGATGCGCCCGTGGCCCAGGCCATCGATGACAGGATTGCCATCGACAGCAGGGTAGGGCGTATCAGTTTAGGAGTCTGCATAAGTCACCTCATAGTCCGGCTTGAGCGGTGTGTGTCGCAGCGCTCGGGAACACGTTGCGTTTGCATACTTTGGCTTCGACTTTTTGTGGTGCCGTGCCTGCTTCCGGTCCCTGGATTTCCAGCGCCAGCAGTTGCTGGTTGGCCCAATCCTCATCCTCGCGCAATTCAAAGGCGAAGCGTCCATCGGTGTCTGACGTTTCCGGTTTCTCGATTTTCAGATCCTCGTGGCGACCGTTCATGTACCAGAGCCTGGCCTGAAGGACTTTCACCGAGGTGTCGTCAAACTTGATGTCGATCTGATTGCTGCCGTTGCGAATGTCCTTGATGCCATTCTTGCCGTTGACCAACACTTCGTTGGTGCCCGGCTTGAGGGTGGTGCTGGCGCTCATCACGGCAGGCTTGCCTTCACAGCCGTTGTCCAGCAGCGACATCATCTGGCGATAGATGGTCTCCTGATCCAGGCGATACAGCGGCGAGAATTCCCAGATGAGAATTTTCGGCGGACGCTTCTGGAAGTCTTCACTGCCCAGGTACTGGAGCATCGAACCTTCCAGGCCACCACCAGGGAACGCCACGTTCAACACGTCAGCGCCCATGTATTCCTGGAGGAAGCCAGCGAAGTTGTAGTTCTTGCCGCTGTGGCTGGTACCGACCAGGGTGATTTCCGGGTTACCGGAATCGCCGAACAGGTCGCCGTCGCCCGCCTCACCCTTGGGCTCGGTGGTGAACTGGTCCATGTACTGGATCGCGTAGCTGGTGCCGCACAATTGACCCGCCATATTGTGCAAAGTGCCCGTCTTGCCCATGCGCCCGGAAATATGGCTTTCGAACTCACGCTTGGGGATGTCGCTATAACCCGGAACTTTCTTCACGGTTTCGGCAACGATCTTCGCCGTACGCTGCGCGCCATACGGCGTCCAGTGCTGGTCACCGCGGAAGTAGAAATCATGCGCCTGCTGCTCGTTGGTCAACGGCGACAGGTCAGGCACCCAGTAGCCCATCTTGCTGAAGCGGCCGAGCATGGCCTGATAGTTTTTCAGCGCCTTGTCGTAGTCGAACTTGTCGCGTTCGGCCGGGAACAATTTGTTGCGATCCACCAGACCACGGGTTGGCTGATAAACCACGACCAGTTCGACGCCTTTGCTCTTGAACGCATCGTGCAGTTCTTTCATGCGGCGATAGCCGGCAGGCGTGGTATCGAACTCGGTGCGCAGGTCTTCCTGAGTCCGGAACAGCCAGTCGCCCTGAGCCTGGACCAGCGTGGTGAAGTTCTGCTGATAGCGCGTGGTGTAGTTTTTCGCGTCATGCGCGGCCGGGCACAGCGAGCAGCAAGGCTCGGCCTTGAACGTCGGCGCTTGCGAGTCGTCTGCCCGAGCGACACCCGCGGCGGCCATCAAGGCGGCGGTGAGGCTGGACAGGCTCAACAGCTTGATCAGATGTGCGTGCATAACAATACCCTTCCTCATTCCCGCAGCTCGGTCTGGCTTTCGACGGGGTCGATCAATACGGCTTTTTTCTGGCGTACCAGCAGGTCGAGGATTTCGTCCTGGCGCTCACCGAGGACGCCGTTGAGGCTGATGCCGACTTCTTTGGTAGGCATCAGCATCGAGACGCGATACAGCTCGACACTCAGTGGCGAGTCGATGGACAGCGGGCCGGAGCCATTGCTGGACAGTTCGCCGCCAACCATGATCAGCGATACCTGAGCGTCGAACGGGTCAAGCTCGATGTCGCGGTCGGTGTCGCTCAAGTCCTTGATGTGGCCGTAAACGCCCATCAGGCCGTTGCCCATGGCGACGTTCTCGTACAGCTTGATGTTCACACTGTTACGTACGCGGATACCGTGGCGGCGGTTGGCGATCACGCGATTGCCCCACAGCAGGTTGTTGCCGCTTTCGTACAGGGTGATGCCGTCGGTGTGGTTCTGGTAAATCTCGTTGTAGGCGACGATGTTGCCGACGCTGTTACGGTCCAGAACCACGCCGGACAATTTGTTGTTGTGGCTCTTGTTGCGGAAGATGAAGCTGTTGTCCACTTCCCGGGAAATGATGATGCCGTGCTTCTTCTTGGTCCCGTAAACGTCGTTTTCGGCGATGATCAGACCGTGCGAACGGTCGTGCGGGTCAATGCCGTAAATGATGTTGTCGCGGTAGGTGTTGCCCTTGACCACGAAGTCGCGGGTTTCATAGCAGTAGAAGCCGTACCACATGTCCGAGAATTCTGAATCGATGATCCAGCCGGTCGGTTCGGGACGCTTGAGCACCTTCGCGGTGTTGGGCGTGTACTGGGAAATACTGATGCCGTAGGACTTGCTCTGGTCGTAGCCCAGGCTCGCCATTTTGGTGTTGGCGATCCAGGTTTCCGAGCCACCCCAGGTCAGCAGGAACGGGCGAAACTCGTCAGGCTTGCGATAGGTCGCCAGGCTGTTGCGGGTTTCACTCCAGGCGTTGACCTGGGTGTGAGTGATCAGCATCTTGCCTTCACTGACGATGAACGAGCCCTTTTCCTGAGACAGACGCAATTCCTTGGTCTTGCTGTCGATCTCGAAGGTCCCGGTTTCCTTGATCAGGATCGGCAGGCGCGCCACGTAGACACCTGGCGAGACTTCGTTGAGGAACTGCTTGGGCACCTTCCTGGCCAGGTCCTGCAGGTTCACGTAGCCGTCGGAAATCATGATGGCCTGGGGGATACCGCGCTGACGGTTGACCCATTCGGCCATCTTGTTGTCACCGCCGATGAATTCCTTCAGGCCGGTTTCTTCCATCATCCGCGAAACAGTGACCTTGCCCGGCTTGTTGCGCACGATCTTTTTCAGCGCCGCTTCAGCGGTATAGCCCTTGAGGTCGGGCAGTACCGGCTTGGCCATTTCCAGCGGCGCGGTGGGCGGGCTGGTGATGGTGTAGGTCTTGGCCTGGTGCAGCTCCTTGACCACCGCCTTCTGTGTGTCGGGTACGACAGGCGCGTTGGCCAGCGCCACACCGCTGGCCAGCAGCAGGGCGCTGGTCAGCAGTGCGCTTTCGAGCAGGGCGTGCGGCCAGTGCCGGCTGCGCCCGTTGCTTGTATGACTGTTCATCTCTGGCACTCCTTTGGCGGTTCGCATCAGAAGCGCCAGATGACGTCGACAACAGCGCGGTGCATGTAGCTGTCCACGTTGTTCTGATACGCGTCGCCTGGCTTGAAGACACCTGCGCGCAGGCGCACCAGTGCCGAAGGTTCATCGAACGACTGGCTCAGCGAAGCCGGCAGCAGGCCTTGCTTGAAGTACTTGGTCACGACCAGGTCCATTTCCTGACCCAGGTCCTTGCTGCCGTCTTCCAGTGGCAGCGAGCTGAACGTACCGTCCTGGTTGTCGTTCACCGCGTTGATGCCCGAGCCGCCGATACCGGTGTTGCCGTCCACGCGACGGAACTTGTGGTAGATCAGCGATGCGTCGTATTCCTCGTTCATCTGCCACGAAGCGAACAGCGAGCCGGTTTCCACGTTGGCCATTTCGCCCTGGAAGGCCTCGCCGAAGCGATGGATGCGCGAACGCGTGCCGGTCCAGTTGGAGCGGTTACTTTCCAGACCGTTCTGGACGTAGTCCTTGCTGGCGCGCGAGTAGGCGGCGCCGACTTGCCATTGCGGGTCCAGGCGCAGGCGCAGGCCCAGGTCGGTGGCCCAGCCATTCATGTCACGGCTGTTCTTTTCGCCGGCGATGAACTGGTCGTTGGGAGCAGAGGTCACGCCGATTTCGTCGCGCGTTCCGTTCAGCCAGGTCAGGCTGCCCCAGTAGTTGAGCTGATTGGTGTTGCTGCGATAGTTGTAGGCATCGCTGTCAGCCTGCAGGCCGACCCAGGTCAGATCGCCATTGGAGGTCTTGTCCAGATCATCCAGCACCTGGCCCTGCGACTTGAGCTTGCCGTCGTCAGCACTGTGGTGAGCGCGGATACCGGCCCAGTTGCCCGGTGTCCACTGATAGCTGACCGAGCCGAACAAGTGCTTGCGATCTTCGTCGTCAGGTGCCAGTTCGGTCAGGTCGGTGCGGTATTCGCTGAAACGCTGGGCAGCACCCAGTTCAGCGCGCAACAGTGTGGTATCGAACGACCAGTTGATGGCCTCGATGTTGGTGTCGTGCCATTGACCGTCGTCGTTGCGCAGACGCTGACGACCGACTTTCAGGATCTCGCCAGGGTAGGGTGTGAAACCGCTGTAGCCGATCCAGAACTCACGCAGTGCCGCGTAGGTCTTGTCGGCTTCGCGCTCGCTGGCAGTGCCACGCGAAGTCTGGGTGCCGCTGCCGTCGCTGTTGCTCTGCTCCAGCGGGTCGGTCTGAATGATGTCGGTGGCGGTGACCACCTGGCCCATCGCGTAACCGCTCCAGTCGCCGCGCTCGCCATAGACCCAGGGACGCAGGTCCAGGCCCACACCGTTGACGTCGCCGCCCGAACGGGTGCCCAGATCGCGATCATCCTCGGCCTGCGCCGTGGCTTTGATTTCGATACCGAAATTCTGCGGTTGTTCGGTCAGCGCTGCCAGCGTCGGGCAGGCCCACAACAGGGTGAAGCCAAGGCCCATGCCGGCGGCCATCAGGGGATTCAACTTCATAATGCTTCCTCACCGTCTTTTTCTTCTTGCAGGGCCTGCAATGCCATCGCGTTCTGAGTGGCAGTAGCGCCCCGGACTTTTTGCTCGCGTGCCAACAGGTCTTTGGCGGTGGCGAGCTTTTCAGGCGGCAGTTGTGTGTTGAGGGCCTCGGCAAGCTCGGTCGCTTGCGGGGTCTGACTGGCCAGCGCCAGTTGCGCGAACACCCAGGCGTTGACCGGGTCGGGCATAGTGCCCTTGCCCTGCGAGAACAGCTGCGCAAGGGCGAAGTCGGCGCTGTTCTGGCCACCACGGGCGGCGGTCAGCAGCTCGTCCACGGCTTTTTGCGAGTAGACCTGGCCCAGGTAGCCGCGACGGTAGATCTGACCCAGGTAGTAATGGGCAGAGATTTCCGTTGCGGTGGCTTTCTTCAGGTGCTCCTCGGCCTTGACGGCATCGGGCGTGACCCATTTTCCCTCGTAGTACAGGCGTCCGAGCAGCAGCTCTGCGCGTGGCTGGTCCGCCGCGCGGCCGTTGTTCAGGTATTCCATCATCTTGTTGACGTCGCCCAGTTCGGGGAAGTCGTAAAGCAGTTTGGCCAGCGTGACCCATGAGATCGGGTAGCCCGGCGCAACGCTTTCCAGCAATTGCTGAGCGGTCTTTTCGTCCGGCGTACCGATGGTGGAGTCACCCAGTACGCGCGCGACGCTGTCCACTCGTTGTGCATTGACGCGGCCAGCGGCGTATTCGCTCTTGAGCTTTTCGATCAAGGCCGTGCGTTGCTCGGCCTGGCCGCGTGTCTGGTAGACAGTGGCCAGTTCGACGTAGCAGATATCCGTGGCCGACAGTGCCTGTTTGCAGATGCTCTCGACCTCGTCGAGGTGTTGAGCATAAGTGCCCTGGGTGCGATACAGCAGCACCTGAGCCAGACCTGCTTCCGGATAACCGGCGGCGCGCCACTCGCTGATCTTCTGCTGCGCATTCACTTCAGGGAAGGTGTGCGGGTATTGCAGATACAGCATGGCCAGCGGGATCAGCGTGCCGGATTCGCCATTGGCGAAGGCCTTCTTCAGCAGGCCTTCGGCTTCGCGGTGTTCGGCTTCGGTGGCATCGGGCTTGGCCGCCAGCAGACGGCCCAGGCGCGACTGCGCACGAGGCGACGTCTCTGCTGCAGCACGATAAGTGGCCTCGGCCTGCTTGAGCTGAGCGGGGTCGCGAGTCGCGACCTGAATATCGGCCAGGCCGACTTGCGCGTCGCTATAGCCCAGGTCCGCCAGCTGCCGATAGTTCTGCTCCGCCAATGCCGTGTCGCCGTTTTTCAGGGCTTCATTGGCAAGGCGTTGATCAGGCAGGCCGGCACAGCCGCTCAGGCCGAGCGCGACGGCGAGGCTCAATAGCGTGGGGGTCGACAGGCGTCGTAGTGGGCTGTTCATGGTTACAGACCCGCAGCCATGGCTTTATCGATCAGCCAGTTCACGGACGGGCCGCGATCGCTGACCACTTCGACAGGGCGACCGGCAAGCGAGCTGCTCAGGCTTTCGTCAGGCTTGATCTGCACGCGGATGTCGGTAGACAGGTCGGCGTCGCTCAGGTTGGTGCTGCTGACGATCTGGCCGGTGCGCAGTTTGTCTTCGCCAGCGATCTGGAAGCTGACACGTGTGCCTGGCTTGACGTCGTTGAACTGGCGATAGGTGAAGCGTGCTTCAACCGTGGCCGGCGCGTTGCGTGGCACCAGTTGGAAGATCACCTGACCCTTGGACGCGAACTGACCGTCGGCCACCAGTTGGCGAGCCACGACGCAATCGCACGGGCTGGTCATGGTGCCGCTCATCTGCTTGCCATACAGCTCTTCGATCTTGGCTGGCTGCAGGTCTTCACCGGTCAGGCTGCCCTTGAGCATTTCCAGCATGCTGGTGTTGAAGGACGCCAGTGGTGCGCCTTTGGCGGCTTCGCCGTTCGGGGCGACCAGGCTTTGCACGGTACCTTCACGCGGCATGGTCACGTCCATGCTTGGAATGGTGACCAGGCCGGCCGATGCATGGCTGACGAAGTACAGGCCATAGATTGTCTTGAAGATGAAGCCGAAAGCGGCCAGACCGACAATGAACACGCCCAGGCTGAACGTTACGGCGCGCAGGCGACCCATGGCGCTCATGCCGCCGTCCTTGCCCTTGACCTTGCGTGCCTTGGTGAAGTTGTCGCGCTGCAGCGTGGCCAGCACTTCGCCCAGGGTGACGACTTCGCCGGACAGGTGCGAGGTGATCAGGTGGCGCAGGGTTGCGATGTCCTGAGGTTCCAGGTTCTGGAACTGGCAACCGATGCGGTTGCTGGCGTTGTCGATCGAGCGCACTTGCAGATCGACGTCCATGGCCAGGCCAAGGTTGTCGATGATGAATTGCAGGCGTCCCTTGACGATCTGACCTTCGCTGAATTTCTGCCCGGATGGAGCAACGAAGCTCAGGCCACCGGCCGACAGGTCTTCGACACGTACCAGTGGCGCGTTGGGCTGATCATTCAGCAGGCGCAGCTTGGCAGGGATCTTGATCCGCGCGTGTTGGCGCTGGGCTTCGGATTCATGTACGACGTTCGCATTCACGGCTGTATTCATGGCTATTTTTCCTATTTAAGCGATTAATCCGTTGGCCCGGTCAAACCATCGTCAACAGCACAGCGACGAAGATGGTGCCAGCCGAGAAAGTCATGGTTCGGGACGACCACGTGTTGAACCAGCCCTGAAAGCTGGCCATGTCGCGGCTTAGTTTGGTGTCCTGGCGAGTCCAGGACTGGCGGTCCAGGCGGAAGAAGACATAGATCTTCATCAGCGCACCGACGATCTGGTTGTAATAGAGAATGATCGGGTAGGCAGGCCCGATCCTGTGTCCCGAGAGGGACAGCAGCAGGGTGAGGATCAGGCGGGTCATGCCGATCCACAGCAGATACATCAGCAGGAACGCGCCGCCATACTTGAAGCTGGCGATCAGGGCGACGGTCAGACCGAGAATGGAGGTCCACATCGACACACGCTGGTCAAACAGCACGATGCTGGTGAAGATCCCCAGGCGACGTACGCCCAGACCCAGTGCACGCGAGTTCTGACGCAGGTTGTTGCCGTACCAGCGATACATCAGCTTGCGGCTGGCCTTCAGGAAGCTCTTCTCGGGCGGGTGTTCCACGGTGTTGATCGCTGCGTCCGGCACGTAGAACGTGTCGTAACCCAGGCGCATCAGGCTGAACCAGCTGGACTTGTCGTCGCCGGTCAGGAAGCGGAAGGTGCCCAGACGCCAGTGATTGAGCGAGTCGCTTTCCACGTCGGCAATGAACTCGGGGTCGGTTACCACGGTTGCGCGGAACACCGACATGCGACCGGTCATGGTCAACACGCGTTTGGACAGGGCCATCGAGCACATGTTGATGTGACGCTGAGCGAAACGCAGCTTGTGCCACTCGCTCATGATGTAGCCGCCACGCACTTCACAGAACTCGTTGGTGGTCAGGCCGCCGACATTGTCGAACAGCTGGAACCACGGTACGGTCTTGGCGACCACACCTTCGTTGAGCACGGTGTCGCCGTCGATCACCGCAACCACGGCACGGCTGTCAGGCAAGTGCCGCGAGATGGCACGGAAGCCATAGGCCAGGCCATCGCGCTTGCCGGTGCCCGGGATACGTACGAAGTCCAGCTTGACGCGCTCCGGCGGATTGAACTTGGCCCACATGCTCTTGACCAGCAGCTCATCGGACATTTCCACCAGCGAGCAGACGATCGTCGTCGGCAGGCCGCAGTCGATGGCTTCGCGGATAACCGAGTTGTAGACCTGTGCGGTGGTCAGCGCGTCGATACGAAAGCTGGTGACCATCAGAAACACATGGGACGGGTCTGCTGCGCTGCCCAGCTTGCGAACCTTGCGGCGCAAGTGCGGGTAGACGATGTACAGGAAAATCATCCCGCGCACGAAGTGCGTGATCCCCATCGAGTAGCGCCAGATGCCAACGGCGCCAATCAGGAATATAAAGTTCTTCGACTGTGAGTCGAAGATACTGGTAGGCAATGCCGCGGCAAGGCCCATGAGTAAACTTAAATAGAACAGCCAACCTGCGGCCTGTAACAGGCCGTGCTTGAGCCTCTGCATAATCGTATCCCTAAGTCAGTTGCGAGCCTCAAGCCCCAGGCTGCAAGCACATTGCTTGAGCCTGTGGCCTGGAGCCTGGCGCTTGTGGCTTGCGGCTGATTTACCAGCAGATACCTTCGGCACGACCGTCTTCGCTGGTGGCGTTGGCCATGAAGCCCACCAGATCGATGACGCGCTTGCCTTCAGGGGTCTTGTTGGCGAGGGCGCGGAAACGCTCATCGCGGTTGCCGAGGATAATGACGTCGGAGTCATTGATGACCTGGTCGAAGTCCGAGTTCAGCAGCGAGGAAACGTGCGGAATCTTGGATTCGATGTAGTCCTTGTTGGCACCGTGAACGCGTGCATATTCAACGTTGCTGTCGAAGATGCTCAGTTCGAAGCCCTTGCCGATCAGCATTTCGGCCAGCTCTACCAGCGGGCTTTCACGCAGATCGTCAGTGCCGGCCTTGAAGCTCAGACCCAGCAGTGCAACCTTGCGGGTGTCGTAGCTGGCAACCATGTCGAACGCGTTCTGCACTTGCGAGGTGTTACTGCGCATCAGCGAGTTGAGCAGGGGGGCTTCAACGTCCAGGCTGCTGGCGCGGTAGGTCAGGGCGCGAACGTCTTTCGGCAGGCACGAGCCGCCGAATGCGAAGCCAGGGCGCATGTAGTACTGGGACAGGTTCAGCGCCTTGTCCTGGCAGACCACGTCCATCACTTCACGGCCATCGACGCCGACAGCCTTGGCAATGTTGCCGATTTCGTTGGCGAAAGTAACCTTGGTGGCGTGCCACACGTTGCAGGTGTACTTGATCATCTCGGCAACGGCGATGTCCTTGCGGATGATCGGTGCATCGAGTTCTTCGTACAGCGATTGCAGAACGTCGCCCGACGCTTTGTCGAACTCGCCGATGACGGTCATTGGCGGCAGGTCGTAGTCCTTGATCGCAGTACTTTCGCGCAGGAACTCAGGGTTGACGGCGACACCGAAGTCAACACCGGCTTTCTTGCCGGAGCAGTCTTCCAGAATCGGGATAACGACGTTGGCAACAGTGCCCGGCAGTACGGTACTGCGAACCACGATAGTGTGGCGGGTGGCTTTGTCACGCAGGACATAACCGATTTCGCGGCACACCGACTCAATGTAATCCAGTTCCAGATCGCCGTTCTTCTTGCTCGGCGTACCGACGCAGATCATCGACAGATCGGTGGCGCGAATGGCTTCGGCGAAGTCTGTAGTGCCGCGCAGTTTTCCGGTAGTGATACCTTTCTGCAACAGCTCTTCCAGACCCGGTTCAACGATAGGTGATTTGCCGTTGTTGATCAGGTCGATCTTGGTGCTGGAAATATCCACACCCACTACTTCGTGACCGCGGGCAGACAGGCAACCGGCACAGACTGCACCGACATAACCCAAACCAAATATGCTGATACGCATCGTATTCTCCTCGATTTTTCACGCCATAGATTGGCTGGATATTAATTTTGGCCAGCAGATGTCACGCGCTATCCCTTACGGCTAACAACGCCGTAGAACTAACGCAGGCATATTTAATGAGTGAGTGCCCAAAACAAGTAAGGCGAACTCAAATGACACTAAGTGCAAGCGGCAAGTAACCTGTCCTTTCGGTCAGGGCCCTGCTCTCCTTGGATGCAGTAAACCACTCCTTGTTGGACGATTGACGGCGGACCTCTGTGAGACTGCCTCTGGCGCTAGCCAGGGCCGTCCTGTTCGAATCCTGCGCGTCGCACCGGGCCGGCGCTTCGCCTGTCTACAACATCAACTAGTGATGTGAGTTTAGTTCTGGTACCTGACACCAGGGTCACGTGGACCTGGCTTCCTTGTCGGTAACTTCCCGTTTCCCAAGGCGACCTGTAAGTGATCTCTTACACGTCAGCCCAGAATTGTTACGGGATGTAGGAGCGTACGAATTCGCATTTAGTTCCTGGCCGCTCGTCCTGATTTGCGAATTTTGGTGTATCCGTTCTGTGACACACGCAGTATCGAGGTGATGGCTTTTTTCTTAAAAGCCTCGAATTATAAGGGGTTTGGAGGGGTGGTAGTTGAAGTGCCACTACTGCAAAAATCTGAAATGCCACTACTTAAAAAAGTGGAATTTTTTTTTGGAAAAAATTGCACGCCAGTTAAGAGTCGAAAACTTGACGTTTGTCTGGCGTCATGAAGTTGGCATTTGGTGTTGGATCGTAGGACAGGTCGTGTAACAGCGCTCCGTTACACGACGGTTACAGCCTCTAGTCTTCTGCGATGTTGCGCAAAAACACCAACTTGTCGGGGGTCGACTGTTCGCGGTTGTAACGGTAGCCCTGTACATCGAACGCTTGTAATGCTTCGGGATCGTTGATGCGCTCTTCTATAACGAAGCGGCTCATCATGCCGCGAGCCTTTTTCGCATAGAAGCTGATGATCTTGTACTGCCCGTTCTTGAAGTCCTTGAACTCGGTGTCGATGATTCGCGCCTTGAGCGACGAACGTTTGACGGCAGAGAAGTATTCGGTAGAGGCCAGGTTGAGCAGCAGGTCGTCGCCCTGGTCAGCCAGCGCCTCATTCAGCCATTCGCTGATTCGCGTGCCCCAGAAGGCGTAGAGGTCCTTGCCCCGAGCGTTGGCCAGTCGGGTGCCCATTTCCAGGCGGTAGGGCTGCATCAGGTCCAGCGGGCGCAACAGGCCGTACAGACCCGACAGCATGCGCAAGTGCCCCTGCGCGTAGTCGAGCTGCGCTTCGCTCAGCGTTTCCGCTTCCAGGCCCGTGTAGACATCACCCTTGAAGGCCAGCAGTGCCTGCTTGGCGTTGTCGAGGGTGAAGTCCGGGTTCCAGCTGCCAAAGCGCGCCGCGTTCAATCCGGCCAGCTTGTCGGACAGGTGCATCAGTTCGCTGATCTGCGCCGGCGTCAGTTCACGCAGCTGGTCGATCAGCTCTTGGGAATGGTCCAGGTACTGCGGCTGAGTGAAGCGGCCGGTCGTGGGCGGTGTCTCGAAATCGAGGGTTTTTGCCGGGGAAATCACCATCAGCATGAAGTCGTCTCCTTTTATCGTCCGTGGATTCTAGGGGCTGACAGCCTGCGACTCCAGCTATGGTGGCGATAGAGGTCGCTCCGCCGGAGATGGCAGCAGGACCTGCAGCTTTGTATGCGCGCCGACATAAGAAGCCAGGCACATATCAGCTATAGTGGCGCGCTGGTCATGACGTTAATGGTTGATCGAGAGGGCATCGGGTTTGCGTATCGTTTTAGCAGTGTGTGCAGGTCTGTTCTGGCTTCAGGCGCAGGCGGCAGCGCCGGTCATTGCCACCATTGACCGCAGCGTCTGGCCTGAGCGGCTCGAGACGCCGGGGTTGTTCGACGTCGCATCGCGTGCGGAGATCCTCGCCTTTGCCCACGAGCTGTACCTCAGCGAAAAGCTCGACGAGGAAGGCCTCAGGCAGCGCCTCGGCCTGCGCTTCGTCAACGTGCCGTCGTTGAACGTGGTTCGTCATCGGCTGTGGCTGCGTTTGCTGGAGAACTACCAGAACGCGCAAAAGAGCTGCGAGCAGGACGCCAATTTCTGTGTGCTGGTCGAGGACATGGACCAGTTGCGACAGCGCGCCGAGGAATATCAGGTATCCAACGATTCGTTCTATGCCAATTGGGCCAGACCCGGCGCCGCATTCCACCAGCGTTATCTGAACGAGCTGCTGTTCATGGCGGCCCTGTTTCCGCAGACCAGCAGCGAGATCGAGCGTTACAACTCCGATGAGATGAGTGGCGACGAGATGCCGGATCGCACGTTCATGCTCAACTTCGAAAGCGGCCCAAGCCCGGCCGACGGTGGCACCGACTGGCTGGCCGACTTCATGCGCCAGCAGAAAATGACCGCCACTTTCTTTGTGCTGGGCAAGAGCCTTCAGGAGCGTCTCGACAGCACGTCGGTTGCAGGTGTGCAGGCGCTGTATCGCCAGCAGTGTGTGGGCATTCAGGGCTGGGAGTACCGCTCGCACAGCCAGTGGCTGGACTGGCAGGACTCGGTGCGACGCAGCGCGGCATTGGTTCAGCAAGTGTTGCCGGACAACTTCGTGCCGCTGTTTCGCCCACCTTATGGCCATCGACGTGCCGACAGCGGCGACTTCTTCCGCACCGAGCATTTGCGCGTGTCATTGTGGAATATCGATGCTGAAGACGACACCGGACGGCTTTCTGCAGAGCAGGTGGGCGACCGTGTACTGACCCTCATGCTGCTCTGGCGCAAAGGGACGGTGGTATTCCACGACGTGGCCAACAAGGCGCAGTCGGCGCTGCCATTGCTGCTGGCCAATACCGCGCAAAGCGAGTTGATCTGGGACGATTGCCGGAATATCTCTGAAGCGCCCGAGGAACAAGGGCTGCAGAGCAGTGAAGAGGCTGCGCCGGAAGGGGAATGAAGGCAGATTCGGCGTGGGCGGACTTCCGACTTTAAACGTGCCGGGTACGTCCGCCAAGCCCTATTCGTCAGGCTGTGAAATAAACTTCAAAAAACTGTCAAAGAGCTTTTTTCTGTCATCCCTTTTGCTGTATTACGAATACAGACCGCCGAAACCTGCAACACAGGTGGCGTCTTCCAAGACCCACCTTGAGCGACATTTCTGCCCTGCCTGAAGGGGAGAATCCGGCGGCCTTTTCGTGGCGCAGTACTGTCGTGGTTCTGCGTCGCCCGGCTTCTACAAAGGTGAGCGAGTATGGATGACCACGGACGCACCCCTTCCACCAACCAGCCAATCCTTTACGTGCTCGATACCAACGTATTGATTCATGATCCAAACGCATTGCTGAACTTCGAAGAACACCACGTCGCCATCCCCATGACGGTTCTGGAGGAACTGGACAAACTCAAGGCCGGTAAACATTCGGTTGCTGCCGAATGCCGCCAGGCCATCCGCCTGATCGACAAGACCCTGGGCGAAGCTTCGCCGGAGGAAGTCGAGAAGGGCGTGCCCATCGACCGTGGTACAGGCGTGCTCAAGGGCTACCTGTCGATTTTGATGAGCAAACGCGAGGAACCCAACAGCCTGCTGCCCGAGCACCTGAACGACAACATCATCATCAACCAATTGATTGACCTGCACGCGCGCAACAAGGACTTGAGCGTCGTGCTGGTGACCAAAGACATCAACATGCGCCTCAAGGCGCGCGCTTGCGGCATTGCTGCCGAGGATTACAGCACCGACCAATTGGTCGATGACGTTTCACTGTTGTCGCGTGGCTACCATGACATGACCGGTTCGTTCTGGGACCGCGTCAGCAAGGTCGACACCCGTCAGGAGCGCGGCCGTACCTGGCACCGCGTGCAGCTCACTGAAATGCTGCCGGCGGTTCATATCAACGAGTTTATTGTCGATGAGCAGGGCTTCGTAGGCTGGATCAAGGGCGTCAAGAACGACGAACTGCTGATTCTCGACATGCACCAGGAGCCTTTGCTGCATCAGGAGGCCTGGGGGCTGAAGCCACGCGACATCTATCAGGGGCTGGCGCTGTTCGCGCTGCTCGACCCGGATATTCATCTGGTCAACCTGTCAGGCGCTGCTGGCTCGGGTAAAACCATTCTGGCCCTGGCCGCTGCCATCGAGCAGACCATGGTCACCAAGCGCTATCGGCGCATCATCGCCACCCGCAGCGTTCAGGGTCTGGATCAGGAAATCGGTTTCCTGCCCGGCACCGAGGCGGAGAAGATGGAGCCATGGCTTGGCGCGATCACCGATAACCTCGAAGCGTTGCACATGGATGACGAAAACACCCATGGCAGTGTCGACTACATCCTCAGCAAGGTGCCGTTGCAGTTCAAATCCCTCAACTACATTCGAGGTCGCAGCTTCCAGCAAAGCCTGATTCTGATCGATGAATGCCAGAACCTGACCCCGCACCAGATGAAAACCATCATCACCCGTGCCGGCGCCGGTTCCAAAGTGGTCTGCCTGGGCAACCTGGCGCAGATCGACACCCCTTACCTGTCGGCCACCAGTTCCGGGCTGACCTACCTGACGGAGCGCTTCAAGGACTTCCCGAACGGCGTGCACATCACCCTGCAAGGCGTGCCACGCTCGATACTGGCCGAATACGCGGAGAGTCATCTTTAGCTGAAAAGCAGCTTTAAGTGGCAAGCTGCAAGCTGCAAGTGGGGAACTACGGTGTAAGTGGGTCCCTCGCGTGTAGCTTGTAGCTTGTAGCTTGCAGCTTGCAGCTTGCAGCTTGCAGCTTGCAGCTTGCAGCTTGCAGCTGCCACACTTCTTGCTTCTGCCAAGGAGTAACGTTGTGCTCACTCATCTCGATTCCCAGGGTCGCGCCAATATGGTCGATGTCACGGATAAAGCCGTGACGTCCCGAGAGGCGGTGGCCGAAGCTTTCGTACGCATGCTGCCGACGACGCTGCAAATGATCGTCAGCGGTGGTCATCCCAAGGGTGACGTGTTTGCCGTCGCGCGAATCGCCGGCATTCAGGCGGCGAAGAAAACCAGCGATCTGATCCCGCTTTGCCATCCGTTGATGCTCACCAGCATCAAGGTGCACCTCGCCGCTGAGGGTGATGATGCCGTGCGCATCACTGCGAGCTGCAAGCTGGCCGGGCAGACCGGTGTGGAAATGGAAGCCCTGACGGCTGCCAGTGTTGCCGCGCTGACCATTTACGACATGTGCAAGGCGGTGGACCGCGGCATGGTCATCGAGTCGGTTCGGCTGCTGGAAAAGCTGGGCGGCAAGAGCGGTCACTTCATTGCCGACCAGGCACAGGTTTCCTCATGAAGGTTCAGGTTCAGTATTTTGCCCGTTACCGTGAAGTCCTGGGCCTGGACAGCGAGTCCGTTGAAGGCGAGTTCGCCACGCTGGACGCATTGCGCCAGACGCTGCTGCAGCGCGGCGAGGTCTGGCAAGTGCTTGCCGAACAGAACCTGATGTGTGCTCGCAACCAGGAGCTGTGCAAGCCGACCGAACCATTGGCCGATGGCGATGAAGTCGCGTTCTTTCCGCCCGTGACCGGAGGTTGATGATGAGCGTTCGTGTCCAGGCAGAGGCTTTCGACCCCGGCACTGAAGTCAACGCGCTGCATGCCGCGAATCTGGGCATCGGCGCGGTGGTCAGTTTTGTCGGCTATGTTCGGGATTTCAATGAAGGGCGTGAAGTGTGCGGCATGTTTCTCGAGCACTATCCGGGGATGACCGAAAAGGCACTGGCAAAAATCGTTACCGAGGCCGAACAGCGCTGGCCGTTGCTGCGCGTTGACGTACTGCATCGGGTTGGCGCGCTGGAGCCCGGCGAGCCGATCGTATTCGTCGGCGTTGCCAGCGCGCACCGTCAGGCGGCGTTCGAAGCCTGTGATTTCGTCATGGATTACCTCAAGACCCGCGCGCCGTTCTGGAAGCGTGAAAACACGTCAGAAGGCACGCGCTGGGTCGAAGGTCGTCACAGCGATCACCAAGCGGCTGATCGCTGGAAGTAAGCATCAGGCGTTGCTGCGCACCACAGCCCTGAGCAGATGAGTCGGCGGTGTCTCGCAACTGATCTTGCGGCCCAGTTTTTCCTCGATGGCGGGCAACTGGTAAGAGTCATCCTCACCGGCAAAGCTGATCGACACGCCATCGGCGCCAGCGCGACCGGTACGGCCGATGCGGTGCACGTAATCGTCCGGCACTTCGGGCAGGGTGAAGTTGATCACGTGACTGATGCCGTCGATGTGAATGCCGCGACCGGCCACATCGGTGGCGACCAGCACGCGGATCTTGCCTTCGCGGAAGCCTTCAAGGGTTTTGATGCGCTTGTGCTGAGGCACATCGCCTGACAGCTGCGCCGCGTTCACGCCATCGCGCACCAGGCGCTCTTCGATGCGTCGGACTTCGTCCTTGCGGTTGGCGAAGACCATGACCCGTTCCCAACCGTTGTCGGTCACCAGGTTGTAGAGCAGCTTGTACTTGTCGGCACCGGCGACGGCATAGATATGCTGTTCGACGTTGTCGCTGGCAACATTCAACGATTCGATCTCGACGATGGAAGGGTCCGTCGTCCACTGCTTGGCGAGGTTCATCACGTCTTCGGTGAAGGTCGCGGAGAACAGCAGGGTCTGGCGCTCACCCTTGTGCGGCGTCTGACGAATGATCTGGCGTACCTGCGGGATAAAGCCCATGTCCAGCATGCGATCGGCTTCGTCGAGGACCATCACTTCGACCATATCCAGATGCACTTCGCCGCGCTGGTTGAAGTCCAGCAGGCGGCCTGGCGTGGCGACCAGGATGTCGCAGTGGCGCGCTTCGAGTTGTTTGAGCTGCTTGTCGAAGTCCATGCCACCGACGAAGGTCATGACGTTCAGGTTGGTGTACTTGGTCAGGTCGGCGGCGTCTTTGGCGATCTGTACCACCAGCTCGCGGGTCGGAGCGATGATCAGCGCGCGCGGCTCACCCATGTAGCGTTCTGCAGGCGGCGGCGTCTGGGTCAGTTGCTCGATGATCGAGATCAGAAACGCCGCGGTCTTGCCGGTGCCGGTCTGGGCGCGTCCGATCGCATCCTTGCCCTTGAGGGTGAAGCCCAGTACGCCCGCCTGGATCGGTGTGCAGTACGGGAAGCCCAGGTCCTGAATCGCGTGCATCAGTTCAGGCGCGAGGTTGAAGTCATGGAAGCGGGTCTTGCCTTCCTGGGGTTCGACGACGAAATCCTCGAGTTTCCATTCCGGGACGGGCGGTTTGGCTACGCGTTCGCGGCGCGGGCGCTCGGCCCTTCGCTTGTCGGTGCGCGGCGCTCTGGCTTTGGAGGGCTCGCTGGTCGTGTCCAGAGCCTGAGTCTGGACAGCATGATCCGGTGTGTCGCCTGTGGCAGCGGGAGAGGCGGGAATAGAGGTTATCGGAGTAGGCGCAGGCTGCTCAGCCTCGCTCTTACCGAACATCTTTTTAAGTGCTTTGAGCACGGTCATCTCATCAATTGGTTAAGGAATGTACGCCGAGCAGTGTAAAGCAAGAACCGTGCTCGGCGTAGTGCCATCCATGGCGAGCTACAAAAGCGGTCCGTCGCAAGGGGTTCAGAGCGCTTCAGCGAAGCCTTTCAGCCAGCCAGACGCCGATGTCGCGAATTTCCTCCGGTAACACTTGATGCTCCATTGGGTATTCCTGCCATTCAACGGTTACACCCTGGGCGGTGAGATGGTCGTAGACGGCGCGACCCATCGGATAAGGCACCACCGCGTCGTGCTTGCCGTGCAGGCAGTAGGCCGGGATGCGTTGCTGACTCGCTGACAGGGTCATCTCGTTGCTGAATGTAGGGGCATAAGTGGACAGCGCGAGTACGCCGCCCAACGGACCCTGCCAGCGGCGGTAGCCGGCATGCAAGACCACCGCGCCACCCTGGGAAAAGCCGGCCAGGAAGATTCGTGCCGGGTCGATGCCGCTGTCGCGCTGCTGCTCGATCAGGTCCAGCACCTTCTGCGCCGAGGCTTCCATCTGATCATGGTCAATGGCCCTGGCCTCTGAACTCATGGACTTGATGTCATACCAGCTGGGTATTGCATAACCGCCATTGACGGTCACAGCACGTGTCGGTGCCTGAGGCAGTACGAAGCGGGTGGTGCGCAACGACTCCTGCAGCGCTTCGGCGACCGGCAGAAAATCATAGCGGTCGGCGCCCAATCCATGCAGCCAGATAACGCAGGCGTCGGCGGGGCTGGAAGGTTCAATGATCAAGGAATCGCTCATGACTGCTCCATTTGTGTGCGCGGGCTCTTTTTGAGCGCATTAATAAGGTGCGCAGGTAGATTAAAAATGAAAGAAGATGTCGCAAGGTTACAAGTTTTTGTCTTGACCTGTCGCTAATTCGACTTAGCCAGCATGCTGGTACGGGCTTTGCTACAGCAGCATTGGCGTCGAGTCGCTCACATCGTTCGGTAACACTATAAGGCTATTACTTATAGCGATCGAAAAGCAGCTCGGGAGTCCATGCGTCAGGATTCGCGGCACGATTCAACCTGTACCGCTCAGGTCCGGGAAAATCATGGGGTTTCAGTCCACGGGGCCGATTCTGAATCATGAAGACGAATGACGGGATGATCCTGCAGGCAATTCATGATTCAGGCCCAGCGTCGCATGACCCAAAAATAAGCCAGCACGGGTTATTAGCGCCTCACAAAGGTGCGACGCGACTGAAACACCTACACAACAAAGAGCAAACTGGAGGTTTTTGAATGAAGATGTTGAAATCCACCCTGGCTGTCGTCACTGCCTTGGCCGCATTTGGTGTGATCGGGGCTGCAAACGCCGGTACCACCCTTGACGCTATCAAGAAGAAAGGTTTTATCCAGTGCGGCGTCAGCGATGGCCTGCCAGGGTTTTCCGTTCCGGACTCTACCGGCAAGATCACCGGTATCGATGCTGACGTCTGCCGCGCAGTAGCCGCCGCAGTATTCGGCGACGCCACCAAGGTCAAGTTCAGCCAGTTGAACGCCAAGGAGCGCTTCACCGCACTGCAATCGGGCGAGATCGACATCCTTTCGCGTAACACCACCTGGACCAGCTCCCGCGACGCGGGCATGGGCCTGGTGTTCACCGGCGTGACTTACTACGACGGTATCGGCTTCCTGGTAAACAACAAGCTGGGCGTCAAGAGCGCCAAGGAACTGGACGGTGCAACCATCTGCATCCAGGCCGGTACCACTACCGAGCTGAACGTCTCCGACTACTTCCGCTCGAACGGCCTGAAATACACCCCGATCACCTTCGACACCTCCGACGAAAGCGCCAAGTCGCTGGAAGGCGGCCGTTGCGACGTGCTGACTTCCGACCAGTCGCAACTTTACGCGCAGCGCAGCAAGCTGGCCAAGCCGGACGATTACATCGTGCTGCCTGAAGTGATCTCCAAGGAGCCTCTGGGCCCTGTCGTGCGTAAAGGCGACGAAGACTGGTTCTCGATCGTGCGCTGGACCCTGTTCGCCATGCTCAATGCCGAGGAAGCCAAAATCACTTCCAAGAACGTTGAAGCTGAAGCCAAGTCGACCAAGAACCCTGACGTAGCCCGTATGCTCGGCGCAGACGGCACTTACGGCAAAGACCTGAAGCTCGAGAAAGACTGGGTCGTGCAGATCGTCAAGCAGGTCGGCAACTACGGCGAAGTGTTCGAACGCAACCTGGGCGAAGGCACCCCGCTGAAAATCAAGCGTGGCCAGAACGCTCTGTGGAATGCCGGTGGCATCCAGTACGCTCCACCTATTCGTTGATTGACCCGGCGCCCGACAGGCTTCCCAGCCTGTCGGGCGTTGTTCTGTTGGATTTTTCCTGGGGCATTTCATGGAAAAGCAAATCGTCGCACCCAAGCAAAAGCTCTCTCTGAGCGATCCGAAAGTGCGCGCGTGGTTATTTCAGATCATCACTGTCGTGGCGGTGATCGCGTTGGGCTGGTTCATTTTCGACAACACCCAGACCAACCTGCAACACCGTGGTATTACCTCGGGTTTCGGTTTTCTTGAGAACAGTGCCGGTTTCGGTATCGCTCAGCACCTGATCGACTACAGCGAAGCGGACAGCTATGCCCGTGTGTTCGTCATCGGCCTGCTGAATACCTTGCTGGTGTCGGTTATCGGTATTGTCCTGGCGACCTTGCTGGGCTTTGTCATTGGTGTCGCTCGCCTGTCTCCGAACTGGATGATCAGCAAGCTGGCCACCGTGTATGTCGAAGTCTTCCGCAACATTCCGCCATTGCTGCAGATCCTTTTCTGGTATACCGCCGTATTCCTCACGCTGCCTGGTCCGCGTCAGGCGCATGGCTATCTGGACATGTTCTTCGTCAGCAGCCGCGGGCTCAACATGCCCAGAGCATTGCCTGCCGAAGGCGCCTGGGCATTCCTGATCAGTCTGGTGGTTGCCGTGATCGCCATCGTGATGATGGTGCGCTGGGCCAACAAGCGCTTCGAAGCCACCGGCCAGCCGTTTCACAAGTTCTGGGTCGGCCTGGCGTTGTTGCTGGTTATCCCCGGTCTGAGCATGCTGATCTTCGGCAGCCCGGTGCATTGGGAGCTGCCGCAGCTGAAGGGCTTCAATTTCTCGGGCGGCTGGGTGCTGATCCCTGAACTGATCTCCCTGACCCTGGCACTGACTATCTATACGGCGGCGTTCATCGCTGAAATCGTGCGTTCCGGCATCAAGTCGGTCAGCCATGGCCAGACCGAAGCTGCTCGCTCATTGGGCCTGCGCCCTGGGCCGACGCTGCGCAAGGTGATCATCCCGCAGGCGCTGCGCGTGATCATTCCGCCGCTGACCAGTCAGTTCCTGAACCTGGCGAAGAACTCTTCGCTGGCAGCCGCCATCGGCTACCCGGAAATGGTTTCCCTGTTCGCCGGTACGGTGCTCAACCAGACCGGGCAGGCCATTGAAGTCATTGCCATCACCATGAGCGTGTACCTGGCGATCAGTATCAGCATTTCCCTGCTGATGAACTGGTACAACAAGCGCATTGCGCTGATCGAGCGGTGAGGAAAAGCGCATGACAACTCATACTTTCAAACCTGATATGCCACCACCGGGCAAAGTGTTCGGCCCGATGGCGTGGATGCGGCAGAACCTGTTCTCCAGCTGGATCAACACCCTGCTGACCCTGTTCTCGCTGTATCTGATCTATCTGGTCGTACCACCGATCATCAGTTGGGCCCTGCTGGACGCCAACTGGATCGGCACGACCAAGGCAGACTGCACCAAGGCGGGCGCCTGCTGGGTGTTCATCGAGCAGCGCTTCGGTCAGTTCATGTATGGCTACTTCCCCAATGAACTGCGCTGGAGGGTCGACCTGACCGCCATCCTGGCGATCGTCGGCGCTGCGCCGCTGTTCATCTCGAAGTTTCCGCGCAAGGCTGTCTACGGTATTGCCTTCCTGGTGATCTACCCGGTTGTCGCGTTCTACCTGCTGCATGGCGGCGCGTTCGGTCTGACCAACGTACCGACCAGCCAGTGGGGCGGTCTGATGCTGACCCTGGTGATCGCCACCGTGGGTATCGTCGGTGCCTTGCCGCTGGGTATCCTGCTGGCGCTCGGTCGTCGTTCCAACATGCCGGCCGTGCGTGTGGTGTGCGTGACCTTCATCGAGTTCTGGCGCGGCGTGCCGCTGATCACCGTGCTGTTCATGTCGTCGGTGATGCTGCCGCTGTTCATGCCAGAGGGCATGAACTTCGACAAGCTGCTGCGTGCGCTGATCGGCGTCATCCTGTTCCAGTCGGCGTACATCGCTGAAGTGGTGCGTGGCGGCATGCAGGCCATTCCCAAGGGCCAGTACGAAGCTGCCTCGGCGATGGGCCTGGGTTACTGGCGCAGCATGGGTCTGGTGATCCTGCCGCAGGCGTTGAAGATGGTCATTCCCGGCATCGTCAACACCTTCATTGCCTTGTTCAAGGACACCAGTCTGGTGATCATTATCGGTCTGTTCGACCTGCTCAACAGCGTCAAGCAGGCTACCGCCGACCCGGCATGGCTGGGTATGGCCACTGAAGGCTACGTCTTCGCGGCCCTGGTGTTCTGGATCTTCTGTTTCGGTATGTCCCGCTATTCCATGCATTTGGAACGTAAGCTGGACACAGGCCACAAGCGTTAGGAGTTTTGTGATGAGTGAAGTTATCAATAAGCCTCTGGGCGCTGAAGGCATGATCCGCATGGAGGGCGTACACAAGTGGTACGGCCAGTTCCATGTACTCAAGGACATCAACCTGAATGTGCGCCAGGGTGAACGTATCGTGCTGTGCGGCCCGTCGGGCTCGGGCAAGTCGACCACCATTCGCTGCCTCAACCGTCTGGAAGAGCACCAGCAGGGTCGCATCATTGTCGATGGCACCGAACTGACCTCGGACCTCAAGCAGATCGAGACCATCCGCCGCGAAGTGGGCATGGTGTTTCAGCACTTCAACCTGTTCCCGCACCTGACCATCCTGCAGAACTGCACCTTGGCACCGATGTGGGTGCGCAAGATGCCGAAGAAGAAAGCCGAAGAAATCGCCATGCACTATCTGGAGCGTGTGCGGATTCCGGAGCAGGCCCACAAGTTTCCGGGTCAGCTTTCCGGTGGTCAGCAGCAGCGTGTGGCGATTGCCCGTGCCTTGTGCATGAAGCCGAAAATCATGCTGTTCGATGAACCGACGTCGGCCCTTGACCCGGAAATGGTCAAGGAAGTGCTCGACACCATGGTCGGTCTGGCTGAAGAAGGCATGACCATGCTGTGCGTGACCCACGAAATGGGCTTTGCCCGTACCGTGGCAAACCGGGTGATCTTCATGGACAAGGGCGAAATCGTCGAACAGGCCGCGCCGAACGACTTCTTCGATAACCCGCAGAGCGACCGTACCAAGCTGTTCCTCAGTCAGATCATCCACTGAGTGGACTTCTGCTGAACAAGGAAACCGGGCCCTGTGCCCGGTTTTTTTATGCCTGTCGTTGCTGTGTGGGTTGTATGCAATTGATCTGAACCTTGTATTCGCGATGATTCTCCAACAGGATACCGCCCCCCTGAAAAGGGTCGACATACTTGATGACCGAGAAACTGATGACTGCCAAGGCTCAACTCAGCCCCCAACCGACTGCCGATCAACCTCATTCTGCCTTGAAGCGCCCCTGGCTGTTGCTGCTGGGTCTGGTGCTGGTCGCCCTCAACCTGCGCCCGGCGTTGTCCAGCATTGCGCCGCTGCTTGACACGGTGTCCGACAGCCTGGGCATGTCCGCTGCCGAGGCCGGACTGCTGACCACCTTGCCGGTTTTGTGCCTGGGCCTGTTCGCGCCGCTCGCACCGATCCTCGCCCGCCGGTTTGGCAGTGAGCGGGTGGTCATGGTGGTGCTTCTGACACTGGCTGCAGGCTTGGCAGTGCGCAGTCTGTTTGGTCAGGTCGGGCTGTTTGGCGGCAGCCTGCTGGCGGGTGCGAGCATCGGAATCATCGGCGTGTTGCTGCCGGGTATCGTCAAACGTGATTTTCCGCACAAGGCCGGAGCCATGACCGGTGTCTACACCATGGCCTTGTGCCTGGGCGCGGCCATTGCAGCCGGTTCGACGGTACCGCTCAGTCAGTACGTGGGTGGCAGTTGGCAGATTGGCCTGGGTTTCTGGCTGGTTCCGGCACTGATTGCCGCCGCATTATGGTTTCCGCAGGCGCGTGAAGTGCATGGCACGCATCGCGATGTTTACCGGGTCCGTGGTTTGTTGCGTGACCCGCTGGCCTGGCAGGTCACGCTGTACATGGGCCTGCAATCGTCGCTGTCGTACATCGTCTTCGGCTGGTTGCCGTCGATCCTCATCGGTCGCGGCCTGACGCCCACCCAGGCCGGCCTGCTGCTGTCCGGCTCGATCATTGCGCAGGTCATCAGCGCGCTGGCGGTGCCTTATCTGGCCACACGCGGCAAGGATCAGCGTCTGGCGATCATGCTGGTCATGTCGCTGACCCTGATCGGTCTGTTCGGCTGCCTGTATGCGCCGCTTGGCGGGCTGTGGGGCTGGGCGATCCTGCTGGGGATCGGGCAGGGCGGCACGTTCAGTCTGGCGCTGGCCTTGATCGTCCTGCGCTCGCGCGACTCACATGTCGCCGCCAACCTGTCGAGCATGGCGCAAGGCGTCGGCTACACCATCGCCTCGACCGGCCCGTTTGCCGTGGGCGTGGTGCATGACATGACCGGCAGCTGGAGCGCGATTGGCTGGATCTTCGCGGTACTCGGGCTGGGCGCCATCATCGCGGGCATGGGCGCCGGTCGGGCGCTGCAGGTGCAGGTCAGTAGCGAGAAGGTTTGATGTTCGATGATTGATGATCGTGCGACCCGGGCTTGAGTTGCTTCAGGTCTGGGTCAGATTGGCCCGTGCCCATTGTTCGGCACGGGTGACGCTCAGCCCTGATTTCGCGTTGTAGGTACTGGCGACGTCCCATGCCACGCCTCGGCCCATGGCAAAGACTGCCCGGTATTTGCGCAGATTGTCATCCGGCATTTCCGTCAGATCAGCTTGCAACTGCGCAACACTCCATACGTGCCGCTCGATGTCGCGCCCCGTGACACGCTCCACCAGATCGGCCAGCCCGGCGTACGTCAATGTGTCGCCAGCGGTGTACACCACCTGATTCACGATGCGCGGCTCGTGCATCACGATGGCAGCAGTCAGCCTGCCAATGTCCTCTGCGGTCGTGACTGTCACGGCAGTATCGAGGCTGCCCAGCGCATTGATCCGCCCGCCTTGCAGATCGACGACACCGAACGCGGGATCGAACAGGAAGCTTGTAAACATGCCGGTCGAAACGATCACCCATTCGGTGCGCTGCTGGGCGCGCAGCTTTTCTCGCACATCGAGTTGTTCATCGAACAGATCCTGAGGGCTGCCCCGGCCGATAAGGTCGTAGTCAACGCCGAACTGCCAGGGCAGGTAGCGTTTTATGCCGGCCTTGAGCGCTGCATCGGTCAGTTTGCGTTGAGTGCCCCGGCCAGCGGCAAACCCCGCACAGCTGATTACCGTGTCGTAGCGCGTCATGACAGTGGCAAGTTCGTCCACGCTGGCAACGGCCAGATCGGCTGTTTCGATGGCAATGTCCAGCGCGCGGATTTCTTCGATTTCCACACGCTTGGCAGGCGCCTGAGTGCTCAAGCTGCTCTGGCGTAGCAGCACGGCAATGCTCAAGCCATGTGCCCCGGCTTTCTCGACCAGCCCTCGCAACACCGCGAGCCCAAGCTCTCCTGCACCTATTACCAGAATGCGTTGTTTGACGTTTGCGTTATCGGCTTGCATGGTGATCCCTTTGGACAGCCTTTCAATTCAGGCGGGAGAGATGCTGGCATGCCTGTCGACATACAAAAAGTAGGCACATCGGTGATACCGGGCGGGCTGGACGCGCAGGAAGTGGTCAGACGCTCCGAAGCGGCCTGTGCTGCGCTCAGCGATGATGAGGATGGTCTCAAGCGTGACATTCTCGGCCACGCCGGTAATCGCTGGTCATTGGGCGTGGTCCATGCCCTTGGCGTCAGCAGCCCTTTGCGCCACGCCCAATTGCGCCGAAAACTGCACGGTGTCACCCAGCGCATGCTCACTCATACCTTGCGCCAGCTCGAACAGGACGGGTTGATCACCCGCCACGACTACCGCGAGAAGCCGCTCAGGGTGGAATATTCGTTGACCGACCTGGGCATGGGGCTGCTGGTACAGATGATTCCGCTGTGGACTTGGGTGATTGAAAATTCGGAGGCGTTCAGTGCGGCGCGAAATCGTTATCTGGACAGGTAAACGTGATGGCTGATGCGCCATCAACCCCTCGCCATTTTCTTCGGCGCCGCTTATCGTGCACGAATAATTCGCCAAGGGATGTGCACGCATGAACTACGAAGAACAAAGTCAGGCCAACAGCGCACTGATCACCCGGTTTTATGAGGCGTTTGCGCAGCTGGATGCCGAGGCGATGAGTGCCTGCTATACCGATGACGTGTTGTTCAGCGACCCTGCCTTTGGTGAATTGCGCGGTGCTCAGGTCGGTGACATGTGGCGCATGCTGACTTCCCGGGCAAAGAATTTTTCGGTGGTCTTCGATCAGGTGCGAGCCGATGACCAGACTGGCAGTGCGCACTGGGTGGCGACGTACCTGTTCAGTCAGACCGGGCGCACGGTGGTCAACGATATTCAGGCCCGTTTCGTGTTTCGTGATGGCAGGATCTGCGAGCATCGCGATCATTTCGATATGTGGCGCTGGTCGCGCCAGGCCCTGGGTTTGAAGGGCCTGTTGCTTGGCTGGACGCCTTTGGTGCGCAACGCCGTCAGGGCTCAGGCGCTCAAGGGCCTGAAGACCTTTTCAGAGAGCCGCCGTGCCTGAGGTCGCCTGCACCGCCAGTGCGTCGACTGCCGAACAGGCGGTCGGCAAACCCTGGTTTGTCTATCTGGTGCGCGCTGCCAACGGCTCGCTGTACTGTGGCATCAGCGATGATCCGCAGCGGCGGTTCGCTGCGCACCAGAGCGGCAAGGGCGCGCGCTTTTTCTCTTCGAGTCCGGCGATGGCGCTGGTCTACGTTGAACAATGGCCCAGCAAGGGCGAGGCGTTACGCCATGAGCGGCTGATCAAGAAGCTCAAAAAAAGCGCCAAAGAGGCGTTGGCTGCCAGCTACGTAATGTCACCGATCCATGCGCGTGATGGTGTCCCATCAGTTTGAGGTCGTGGGCGGCCAGGGTACTGCGGGTTAAGCTGTGTTTTTCCCATGTGCACAGAGGCTGAACATGTCCGAGTTGATCCTTCACCACTACCCCACCTCGCTGTTCGCCGAAAAAGCCCGTCTGATGCTGGGTTTCAAAGGCCTCACATGGCGTTCGGTGACTATCCCTTCGATCATGCCCAAGCCTGACCTGACTGCATTGACCGGCGGTTATCGCAGGACCCCGGTATTGCAGGCCGGAGCGGACATCTACTGTGATACGGCGCTGATGGCGCGGCGTCTGGAGCAGGAAAAAGCTTCGCCAGCGTTTTACCCGAAAGGGCAGGAGTTCACGGTTGCCGGCCTGGCCGCCTGGGCCGACTCGGTGCTGTTCATGCATGCCGTGAGTCTGGTATTTCAGCCTGAATCAATGGCTGTGCGCTTCGCCAAGGTGCCGCCAGACGCCGCCAAGGCCTTCGTCGCCGACCGTTCGACGCTGTTCAACGGCGGCACTGCGTCGCGCCCGCCTGTGGAGCAGGTCAAGCACCAATGGCCCACTCTGATGTCACGCCTGGAGCTGCAACTCTCGCACGGCGGTGACTTCCTGTTCGGCGTAGCGTCGATTGCCGATTTCTCGGTTGCCCATACGTTGTGGTTTCTCAAGCAGACGCCGGTGACCGCACCCTTTGTCGATGAGTATCCGAGTGTCAGGGCCTGGCTCGATCGTGTGCTGGGTTTTGGTCATGGCACGTTCAGCGACCTGAGCTCGGCAGATGCCATCGAAATCGCCAGAAACGCCACGCCTGCGCCATTGCCCGATGAAACTCTCGTCGATCCAAATGGCTTCAAGGCAGGTGAAAAGGTTGCGGTTTCTGCGGTCGACTATGGCGTCGAAGCGGTTGAGGGCGAGCTGGTATTTAACGGCCGCGAAGAGCTCATCCTGCGCCGCGAGGACGAGCGTGCCGGTGTCGTGCACGTACACTTCCCGAGAATGGGCTATCGGATCGAGAAGCGCTGAGGTTCAACGATGCTCTGCGTCGCAAAGAGGACGCGGAGCGTTGGCACGCTAGCCAGGCGGGTTACTTCAACGCCGCCAGTATCTGATCCGGGTCAAACCCCCGGATCAGTGTGCCGTTGACGTCGATCAGCGGGATGCCTCTGCCACCCAGCGCTTCATAGGCCTTGCGGCCTTCTTCCGACTTCTCGATGTCGAACTCCTGATACGCAATCCCCTTGCTGTCCAGAAAACGCCGGGTCTGCTTGCAGTAGCCGCACCAGTCAGTGGCGTACATCACCACTTTGGCCTGGCTGTAGCTCTGTGCGACGTCTGCCGGGGGCGGGTTGACGAAGTGCTCGATCCTGCCCCAGTTCTGGTAAATCACGACCACCAGCATGATCAGGGCAAACTTCTTGAGGGTACGCAGCAGCATCTCGGTTACCGTCGCTTCAACTGGTCGGTCAGTTGCGTCGGCAGCCCTTTGATGATCAGGGTACCGGCGCTTTCGTCGTATTCGATCTTGTCGCCCAGCAGGTGGGCTTCAAAACTGATCGACAGGCCCTCGGCGCGGCCGGTGAAGCGGCGGAACTGGTTGAGGGTGCGCTTATCCGCCGGTATTTCCGGGGACAGGCCGTAATCCTTGTTGCGAATGTGATCGTAGAAGGCACGCGGACGCTCTTCGTCGATCAGCTCTGACAGTTCCTCCAGGCCCATCGGTTCGCCCATCTTGCTCTGACTGCTGGCGTAGTCGACCAGAGTCTTGGTCTTCTCGCGGGCCGATTCTTCCGGCAGGTCTTCGCTTTCGACGAAATCGCTGAACGCCTTGAGCAGCGTGCGGGTTTCGCCGGGGCCATCCACGCCTTCCTGGCAACCGATGAAGTCGCGGAAGTACTCGGAAACCTTCTTGCCGTTCTTGCCCTTGATGAACGAAATGTATTGCTTGGACTGCTTGTTGTTCTGCCACTCGGAAATATTGATTCGGGCGGCGAGGTGCAACTGACCAAGGTCCAGGTGCCGGGACGGGGTCACGTCCAGTTCGGCATTCACTGCCACGCCTTCGCTGTGGTGCAGCAGGGCGATGGCCAGGTAGTCGGTCATGCCTTGCTGATAATGGGCGAACAGCACGTGGCCACCCACTGACAGATTGGATTCTTCCATGAGCTTTTGCAGATGCTCGACTGCCATTCGGGAGAACGCCGTGAAGTCGCTGCCGCCGTCGATGTATTCCTTCAGCCAGCCACTGAATGGATGTGCGCCGGACTCGGGATGGAACAGGCCCCATGCCTTGCCCTGTTTGGCGTTATAGCTTTCGTTGAGGTCGGCCAGCATGTTCTCGATGGCCTGGGACTCAGCGAGTTCGGAGTCGCGTGCATGGAGAACAGCGGGCGTACCGTCGGGTTTCTTCTCGATCAGGTGGACGATGCAGTGACGGATCGGCATGGGCTTCTCGGCTGAAAAAGGTGAAGAGCGTGCAGCTCGTTGCAAGATGCCCAGTGTAACGCACGCATGCGCCTGATGGCCCCGGACGGGCTGGTTTTCGCCAGCAGCGAGTGTTTGCTGGGTATTTTTTGTGCAATTAACATTAAAACCTGACCAAAAGGATAGGTAGAGGCGGATATTTGCCCGGCTCTGTGCTAGTTTTGCGCGGTCTTGCGCACTTAGCGCGTCAAGCGTGCAGTTAGCGCACACGTAGGTCGAACCATTACCCGGTTTCAGTATCTACACTTTCGCGATTAATCGTGGCTGCTAGCGGGTGGCCAGGTTCGTTGCCTGGCCACGGGCCGACGTTGCGCTCTGCAATCCAAATGAATTTGATAGGGAAGGAACACCACCATGGCTCTTACTAAAGACCAATTGATCGCCGATATCGCTGAATCTATCGAAGCGCCAAAAACCACCGCGCGTAATGCTCTTGAGCAATTGGGCCAAATTGTTGCCGACCAATTGGAAAACGGCGTGGAAATCACTTTGCCAGGTATCGGCAAACTGAAAGTTGCAGAGCGTCCAGCTCGCACTGGCCGCAACCCTTCGACTGGCGCTGCCATCGAAATCGCTGCCAAGAAAGTTATCAAGTTCGTACCAGCCAAAGTGCTGACCGACTCGATCAACAAGTAAGCAACCGCTTGCTGTGAAAAAGCCGTGCACCGGTTAACCGGGCACGGCTTTTTTGTGGGCGCCTGATTGGACACCTCCCGCAAAGTCGGACGCAGAGCGTCCAGAACGGTCCTCCAGACGCCTATCGTTCCTCACGCTCCACAGCGTGGGAATGCCTTGCGTGACGCTCCGCGTCACAGATCTGTGCCGCACTGCATACTCAAGAGAGGACGCAGAGCGTCCAGAACGGCATGCCGACGCGGAGCGTCGCACGATAGTCGAGATTACGGCCTGCCGACGCGGCGTCGCACGATAGTTGAGATTATCGTTCCTCACGCTCCAGCGTGGGAATGCCTTGCGTGACGCTCTGCGTCACAGATCTGTGCCGCACTGCATATTCAAGAGAGGACGCAGAGCGTCCAGAACGGCATGCCGACGCGGAGCGTCGCACGATAGTCGAGGTTAAGGCATGTCGCTGTGGAGTCGCACGATAGTCGAGATTACGGCCTGCCGACGCGGCGTCGCACGATAGTCGAGATTAGGCGCTTGTTCACGATAGTCGAGTCAGCCTGGTGCGCGCTGTGCCTTGTCGAGGAAGGTCCAGGCCACAAAACGGCTTTGCTTCTGGCCCTGGCCCATTTCCACGACCTTCACTTCCAGCGCGCCGGCTTTTTTCAGGGCGCTGTGGATCGGCGGCAGGTTGGAGGCCTTGGACACCAGTGTGCTGAACCACGCCACCTGGCTCGGCAGCAAGGCGCTTTCCTGGATCAACTGCGTTATGAAGCCGATCTCGCCGCCGTCGCACCACAACTCCTGCGACTGTCCACCGAAATTGAGCACCGGCAGCTTGCGCTTGGGATCAGCCTTGCCCAGCGCCCGCCACTTGCGCTGGCTGCCACGCTGCGCTTCTTCCAGCGAGGCATGGAAGGGCGGGTTGCAGAGGCTGACGTGGAAGCGTTCGCTGCTGTCGAGCAGCCCCAGCAGGATCTGCCTGCGATTGGCCTGCTGGCGCACGCTGATGGCCTTGCTGAGGCCGTTGGCCTTCACAATCGTGGTGGCTGCGGCGATGGCGGTGCTGTCGATGTCCGAACCCACGAACTGCCAGCCATAGTCGCTATGCCCCAGCAACGGGTAGATGCAATTGGCGCCGGTGCCGATGTCCAGCGCCTTGATGGATGCGCCGCGTGGTATCACGCCTTCATTGTCTTCGGCCAGCAGGTCGGCGAGGAAGTGCAGGTAGTCCGCACGTCCCGGAATCGGCGGGCACAGGTAATCCGCCGGAATGTCCCAATGGGCGATGCCATAGAACGCCTTGAGCAGCGCGCGGTTGAACACCCGTACCGCCTGCGGATTGGCGAAGTCGATGCTTTCCTTGCCGTAAGGATTGAGGATCACGAACGCTGCCAGTTCGGGGCTGGATTTGATCAGCTTCGCAAAGTCGTACTGGCCCTGATGCCGATTGCGCGGGTGCAAGGTGGCCTTTTCACGCGGCGCAGCAGGTTTGGCTGGCCGCTGAGGCTTCTTGCGCGGTGGTTTGCGGGTATCGGTCATGGATTCGATGTCAGCCGTGAGGTTGAGTTGCCTGGCTTATTCGCGAGCAAGCGCAGCGTCGCCTTTGGCGTAGTACGCGTTGCTCGCGAATAAGTCAGTACAGAAGTTCAGATAACAAAAAGCCAGCCCATGATCGGGCTGGCTTTTCTGGCCACCTTACAGGCTGGCGATGCGTGCGTGTTGCTCGGCCAGCTTGCCCAGCGCCTGTTCGGCTTCGGTCAGCTTGGCGCGTTCCTTGGCGATGACTTCAGGCGGTGCCTTGTCGACGAAGGCGGCGTTGGACAGCTTGCCGCCGACGCGTTGCACTTCGCCTTGCAGGCGCTGGATTTCCTTGTCCAGGCGCGCCAGCTCGGCCCCTTTGTCGATCAACCCGGCCATCGGCACCAGCACTTCCATGTCACCGACCAGGGCGGTGGCGGACAGCGGTGCTTCTGCGCCTTCGGTCAGTACGGTCATGGATTCGAGCTTGGCGAGCTTCTTGAGCAGGTAATCGTTTTCGCTCAAACGACGCTGATCTTCGGCGCTGACGTTCTTGAGGAACAGTTGCAGCGGCTTGCCCGGACCGATGTTCATCTCGCCACGGATGTTACGCACGGCGAGCATCAGGCCCTTGAGCCATTCGATGTCGTCTTCGGCCGCCTGATCGATGCGTGCTTCATTGGCCACCGGCCAGGGTTGCAGCATGATGGTCTTGCCTTGCGCACCGGCCAGCGGCGCGAGGCGCTGCCAGATTTCTTCGGTGATGAACGGCATGAACGGGTGCGCAAGACGCAACGCCACTTCCAGAACGCGAACCAGTGTTCGGCGTGTGCCGCGCTGACGCTCGACCGGCGCTGTCTCGTCCCACAGTACCGGCTTGGACAGTTCCAGATACCAGTCGCAATACTGGTTCCAGATGAACTCGTACAACGCCTGGGCGGCGAGGTCGAAGCGGAACTGATCCAGCTGGCGGGTCACTTCGGCTTCGGTGCGCTGCAACTGCGAGATGATCCAGCGATCAGCCAGCGACAGTTCGACCGCTTCGCCGTTCTGGCCGCAGTCTTCGCCCTTGTCCAGTACGTAGCGCGCCGCGTTCCAGATCTTGTTGCAGAAGTTGCGGTAGCCTTCGACGCGGCCCATGTCGAACTTGATGTCGCGACCGGTGGACGCCAGCGAGCAGAAGGTAAAGCGCAGGGCATCGGTGCCATAGCTGGCGATGCCGTCGGCGAATTCCTGGCGGGTCTGCTTCTCGATCTTTTTCGCCAGTTGCGGCTGCATCAGGCCACTGGTGCGTTTCTCTACCAGCGTTTCGAGGTCGATACCGTCGACGATGTCCAGCGGGTCAAGCACGTTGCCCTTGGACTTGGACATCTTCTGGCCCTGGCCATCGCGCACCAGACCATGCACATAGACAGTCTTGAACGGGACTTGCGGCGTGCCGTCCTCGTTCTTCACCAAGTGCATGGTGAGCATGATCATCCGGGCGACCCAGAAGAAAATGATATCGAAGCCGGTGACCAGCACGTCGGTGGAGTGGAAAGTTTCCAGTGCCTTGGTCTTTTCCGGCCAGCCGAGCGTGGAGAAGGTCCACAGGCCCGAGCTGAACCAGGTGTCGAGTACGTCGTTGTCCTGCTGCAGCGCGACTTCCGGCCCAAGGTTGTTCTTGGCACGGACTTCGGCTTCGTCGCGGCCGACGTAGACCTTGCCGGACTCGTCGTACCACGCCGGAATGCGGTGGCCCCACCAGAGCTGACGGCTGATGCACCAGTCCTGGATGTCGCGCATCCACGAGAAGTACATGTTTTCGTATTGCTTGGGCACGAACGCGATGCGGCCGTCTTCGACAGCGGCAATCGCAGGTTCGGCCAGCGGCTTGGTGGAGACGTACCACTGATCGGTCAGCCATGGCTCGATGATGGTGCCGGAGCGGTCGCCTTTCGGCACTTTCAGCGCGTGATCATCAACGCTGACCAGCAACCCGGCGGCGTCGAACGCGGCAACGATCTGTTTGCGCGCTTCGAAGCGATCCAGCCCGGCATAGGCTGCAGGCAGCCTGCCGTCGACGCTTTCGTTCAATGTGCCATCAAGGTTGAACACCTGAGCGGCGGGCAATACGTTGGCATTCTTGTCGAAAATGTTCAGCAGCGGCAGGTTGTGGCGCTTGCCGACTTCATAGTCGTTGAAATCGTGGGCCGGGGTGATTTTCACGCAGCCGGTGCCGAACTCGGGATCGCAGTAATCATCCGCGATGATCGGGATGCGGCGGCCTACCAGAGGCAATTCGACGAACTTGCCGATCAGCGCCTTGTAGCGCTCGTCCTGCGGGTTCACCGCAACGGCGGCATCACCGAGCATGGTTTCCGGGCGCGTGGTGGCCACGATCAGGTAATCCAGACCTTCGGCGGTCTTTGCGCCGTCAGCCAGTGGATAACGCAGGTTCCACAGATGACCTTTCTCGTCGTGGTTCTCCACTTCGAGGTCGGAAATGGCGGTGTGCAGCTTGGTGTCCCAGTTGACCAGGCGCTTGCCACGGTAGATCAGGCCGTCTTCATGCAGACGCACGAAAGCTTCCTTCACCGCTTCGGACAGGCCGTCGTCCATGGTGAAGCGCTCGCGGCTCCAGTCGACGGACGAGCCCAGGCGGCGGATCTGGCGGCTGATGTTGCCGCCGGACTCGGCTTTCCATTCCCAGATCTTGTCCAGAAACTTCTCGCGGCCAAGTTCATGACGGCTTACGCCTTGTGCTTCGAGACGACGCTCGACCAGCATCTGCGTGGCGATACCCGCATGGTCGGTGCCCGGTTGCCACAGCGTATTGCGGCCCTGCATGCGACGGAAACGGATCAGTGCATCCATGATCGCGTTATTGAAACCGTGGCCCATGTGCAGGCTGCCGGTGACGTTCGGCGGCGGAATCATGATGGTGTACGAGTCACCCACGCCTTGCGGAGCGAAGTAGTTCTCGGACTCCCAGGTCTGGTACCAGGAAGTTTCGATGGCGTGCGGCTGGTAAGTCTTGTCCATGCGCGGCGGGAACCTGTGGCATTGATTCGGAAACCGGTAAGTATAGACCTGACGGCCAGCGACAAGCCACAGCAGCAGCTGTGAGCTTCAAGCTTCAAGCTGCAAGCTGGTAGTTCTGTCAGTAGGCGGCGTGTCTTCCAGACGGCATGATCGGTATTCAGACTTTACTTGCAGGGCGGATGCTGCCATGGACGATACGCCTGAAGGCAGACGCGTGCTGTGTCGATATCGCTATGACGCGCTGGACCGGGTTGCGGTTGTCGATCCCGATGCACAGGAAGCAGTGTCGCGGTTCTATCAAAAGAAACGTTTGACGGTCGAGATACAGGGTGCAATGCGCCGTCGTGTGTTTCTCGGTGAAGACCGTTTTCCGGCTTCAACGGCGAGCGCGCGGACCCTGTGACCGGGCATTACCTGCTGGGTAACGGCTACCGCGCGTTCAACCCGGTGCTGATGCGTTTCAACCGACCAGACTCGCTGAGTCCATTTGGACGGGGAGGCCTGAATGCGTATGCCTACTGTCAGGGGGATCCGGTTAATCGGAGTGATCCGGGTGGGCACGTCGGGGTCCACATACTCTTTCTCGACAAGTTACCGGACCTGGCGCTTGGCAGAATATTCAGGCACTTGTCTTTCAAGGATATGGCCGCAGTGAGTGGAGCGTCTAATACATTGAATGAGAGAGGAGCCGGGCTGATAGCCTTGCAGTTAAATAAGCGTTTTGTAGACGCCAGTGACCCAGGCGTACTGTCGAACCTTCGCAGCGCTATAAAAAGCGAAACGGGTGTTTTGCCCAGTGTATTCAAGAGTGAAGACTTCAAAACACGATTTGATGAGGTCGTGGCGAACGCCAGCCAAAAAATGAGTGATCGAATCAAGGAGGCCAAGCATGCCGAGCAATCATTCTCTGATAAATTCACGGGTAAACCCAATACCAGTTACGACGATTTCAAGAAAGCATTGGTTAGTAAGCGCAAGGAGCACGAAGGGTCTCTCGAAATGCTGCTAAATATTAATAGAGATGTGGCTAGACGCACGACGCTCATGGGAGCCTGGTACACCCAAATTGGTCTCAAGGGGAAAATGGAGCGGCGCGTAGCAGATATCCGCTCCCTATTGAATACTCCCTGACAGCGTCTCTATGTGCGTGTATTCCAGACTCCTGATCACACGCTCACTTCTGCTGCTGCGCCAATAACCGCTCCAGCCTTGCCTCCAGCCGACGTTTGATTTCGTTTTCGATATGCGGGGCGAAGTCGTCGATGACGTCCTGCATGATCAATCGCGCGGCTGCGCGCAACTCGTTGTCCAGGTGCAGCAACGCATCAGGGTTGGGCAGCGCTTGCGGCTGGGCTGCCTGCTGCGCCTGCGGGGCGGGTGCTGTGTGCGCATCAGGTGTCAGCGTCGGGATGTCGTCTTCGTCGAAGTCCTGTTGATACGCCGCGTCGGGGCGAGCGCCGACAACATCGAACAACAGGGGAATCTGACCTTCGGGACGAGCTGTGTCGTTCGACTGGGGGGAATGTGCGGGGTCATCGCCGAGCAGTTGGCGGATCGACTCGAGGTCGTTCAGCAAGTGCGCGGATTCAGCTTTTTTTGAAGTATCCATCGTGTCCTCAAAGGCGCTGCAGTCGGTGATCTTGCGGAGGATAGCCCTGTTCGCGGTAGGAACGGAAACTCTCGCGTGCGGCAAGACGTATGGCCGGGTCTTCGACAACGACTTCGGCCACGCGGGCGAAACGTTTGAAGAAGGCCGGAATGCTCAGGTCGAGATTGACCAGCAGGTCGCTGTGTTCGCCCGAGTCGTCGCCCAGACCCAGTACCACGGCCGCATCGTGATCGCTCTCGGCGTCGCCATGGGGCAGGAACACTTCGCCTCTGAAACGCCAGAGCCGGGCATCGAGGTCCTCACGCTGCGCAGCATCGCTGCAATGCAGATAGACCTTGTGACCCAGGCGCCAGGCCTTTTCCGTCAGCTTGCAGGCAAAATCCAGGCGGGCCGCAGGATCGGCGCTGGGCAGGATGTAGAAGTCGACTTGAGTCATGTGGGTTCCAGAACCGGAGGCGTATCGACTGTGCAGCCGATACGCCAGGGTCTCTTTCTTATACGCCGGCGCGGTCGAGCAGGTATTGGGTCAGCAGCGGAACCGGACGCCCGGTGGCGCCTTTTTCCTTGCCGCCGCTCAGCCATGCAGTGCCGGCGATGTCCAGGTGAGCCCAGTGGTAGGCCTTGGTGAAGCGCGACAGGAAGCAGGCCGCGGTGATGGTGCCGCCTTTCGGGCCACCGATGTTGGCAATGTCGGCGAACGGGCTGTCGAGCTGCTCCTGGTACTCATCGAACAACGGCAGCTGCCAGGCACGGTCATCGGCCTGTCTGCCCGCGTCGAGCAACTGATTAATCAGCGCGTCGTTATTGCCCAGCAGGCCGGAGGTATGGCCACCCAGTGCAACGACGCAGGCGCCGGTCAGGGTTGCGATATCGATCACCGCCTGCGGCTTGAAACGCTCGGCGTAGGTCAGTGCATCGCACAGCACCAGACGGCCTTCGGCGTCGGTGTTGAGGATTTCGACGGTCTGGCCGCTCATGGTCGTGACGATGTCGCCCGGACGTGTCGCAGTGCCGCTCGGCATGTTTTCGGCACAGGCCAGAATGCACACCAGATTGATCGGCAGCTTCAATTCGAGCACCGCACGCAGGGTGCCGAACACGCTGGCTGCGCCGCACATGTCGAACTTCATCTCGTCCATGCCCGAAGCAGGCTTGATGCTGATACCGCCGGTATCGAAGGTGATGCCTTTACCGACCAGCACGAACGGCTGGTCGCCTTTTTTGCCACCCTGGTAGTTCATGACGATGAGGCGCGGCGGCTGGGCGCTGCCCTGTGCTACCGCGAGGAACGAACCCATGCCCAGATCGGCCAGTTTCTTCTCGTCGTGGACTTCCACTTTCAGGTTCTTGTGTGCCTTGCCCAGTGCCTTGGCTTCTTCGCCCAGGTAGGTCGGGTGGCAGATGTTCGGCGGCAGATTACCCAGGTCGCGGGTCAGCGCCATGCCAGTGGCGATTGCCTGAGCGTGAGTCGAAGCGCGTTCGACGTCGGCCGCCTTGACCTTGTCGGTCAACAGGGTGATTTTCTTCAGGGCACGAACTTCGGCTTTCTGGGTCTTGAAGCGGTCGAAGACGTATTCGCCGTCGGCCAGGGCTTCGACCAGCAGGCGAGCCATGCCATAGGTGTCGCGGTTTTTCACCGACAGGTCATCGAGCGCAATCGCTGCATCGGTGCCGCCCAGGCCCTTGAGGCAGGTGAGCGCTGCGCCGACGATCTTTTTCAACTGACGGTCCGACAGCTCGTCTTCCTTGCCGGTGCCGACCAGCAGAACGCGCTCGGCCTTGATGTTGGGCAGATTGTGCAACAGCAGGCTCTGGCCGACCTTGCCGGCCAGATCGCCGCGCTTGAGGATCAGCGAAACGGCTCCGCCGCTGAGAATATCCACAGTTCTGGCAGCACCGGCCAGTACACGGCTTTCACCGACGGTGACCACCAGCGTTGCGGTTTTCAAGGTTTCTGGGCTTACGCTTTTAACAACCAATTCCATGTGGGGTCCCCGAATAGACGATGAGAGTCGCAATATGAATGTCGTACGCAGCATGGCCCGAGTGTTTTCAGGGGCGATGCCTGCGCTAAGCCTTGCAGTTTGACCCCGCTGCACGACTGCTGACAACCCCGCAGAGCTGCCTGTCTGGCGTCTATGTGCGAACTATCCCCGGTGCGCAGTGACAGAAACACACAATCACAGGATAATGCCGCATATTTTTTGAGGCCCACGCTTTTTGTCGGCGTGAAGCTCTGGTTGCCGTGGCTCACAAATTTTCCCTGTTTGGCTGCCTGAGCCTGACAACTCTGGAGTGTCTGGTTTGATTGTCTTCCGTTATCTGTCCCGAGAAGTGCTGCTTACCTTGAGTGCGGTCAGCGCCGTACTGCTGGTGTTCATCATGAGCGGGCGCTTCATCAAGTACCTGGCGCAGGCCGCGTCCGGTGCGCTCGATCCTGGCGTACTGTTCCTGATCATGGGCTTCCGCCTGCCGGGCTTTCTGCAGGTCATCCTGCCGCTGGGCCTGTTCCTCGGCATCCTCATGGCGTACGGACGCCTGTATCTGGAAAGCGAGATGACCGTGCTGGCCGCAACCGGCATGAGTCAGCAGCGCCTGCTGGCTATCACCATGGGGCCGGCCACGCTGGTGGGTCTGCTGGTCGCCTGGCTGAGCTTCAGCCTGGCTCCGCAGGGTGCGACGCAATTTTCGTTGCTGATCAATCAGCAGGACGCCATGACCGAGTTCGACACGCTGGTGCCGGGCCGTTTTCAGGCGCTGCGTGACGGTACGCGTATCACCTACACCAAGGAGCTGTCGGAAGACCGCTCGCAACTGGCCGGCGTGTTCATCTCGGAAAAGCGCATGTCCAGCGACAAGAGCAAGGACAACGGCATCACCGTGCTGGTCGCGGAGAAGGGCCACCAGGAGGTACGGCCCAATGGCAGTCGCTTCCTGATCCTCGAGAACGGCTATCGCTATGACGGCAATCCGGGGGCTGCCGACTACCGCGTGATCAAGTACGACACCTACGGGGCGATGCTGCCCAAGCCGGAAATCAGTGAGGAAATCACCGACCGTGAAGCCATTCCGACCAGCGAGCTGATCGGCAACCCGGCACCGCGTTCCGTGGCCGAGCTGCAGTGGCGTATTTCGCTGCCGCTGTCGGTGTTCATCGTGACCTTGATGGCCATCCCGCTGTCACGGGTCAATCCGCGTCAAGGCCGTTACCTGAAACTGCTGCCGGCGATCCTTCTGTATATGTCTTACCTGGCCATTCTGATTTCGGTGCGCAGTTCGCTGGAGAAAGGCAAGCTGCCGCTCAGCCTGGGGATGTGGTGGGTGCATGCCATCTACCTGTCCATCGGACTGCTGTTGTTCTATTGGGAGCCTCTGCGCCTGAAGATGGCGAGTCGTCGCAGCGTCACGGAGGTGACTCGTGGTCAAGCTTGATCGATACATTGGCAAAAGCGTCCTGCTGGCGATTCTCGCGGTTCTGGGCATCATTCTGGGGCTGGTCTCGCTGTTCGCGTTCATCGACGAGATGGGCGATATCAGCGACACCTACACACTGGCGGATGCGCTCAGCTACGTCATGCTGACGGCGCCACGTCGCGTCTACGACACCTTGCCGATGGCCGCCCTGATCGGTTGCCTGATCGGTCTGGGTACGCTGGCCAGCAGCAGTGAGCTGACCATCATGCGTGCGGCGGGCGTGTCCATCGGGCGCATCGTCTGGGCGGTCATGAAGCCCATGCTGGTGCTGATGATCGCAGGCGTGCTGGTCGGCGAGTACGTGGCTCCCTATGCCGAGAACCAGGCTCAGGCCGCGCGCTCGCTGGCCCAGGGCTCAGGTGATGCGCAGAGCGCCCGCCATGGTCTGTGGCACCGCCAGGGTGACGAGTTCATCCATATCAACACGGTACAGCCCAATGGCCTGATGCTCGGTGTGACACGTTATCGTTTCGATGACCAGCGCCACATGCAGACCTCCAGCTTTGCCAAAGAAGCCAACTTCAAGACCGATTACTGGGAATTGAAGGACGTCACCACCACGCACTTCAATGACGGCCGCACCGAGGTCATCAACACCCCGGTCGAGCGTTGGGACGTGGCGTTGAGCCCGCAACTGCTGAGCACGGTAATCATGCCGCCCGAGTCGCTGTCCATCAGCGGCCTCTGGAGCTACGCGCATTACCTGGCTGATCAGGGTTTGAGCAATGGCCGCTACTGGCTGGCGTTCTGGACCAAGGTCCTGCAACCGGCGGTGACCGTCGCGCTGGTGTTGATGGCGATCTCGTTCATCTTCGGCCCGCTGCGCTCGGTTACCCTGGGGCAGCGCGTATTTACGGGTGTAGTGGTGGGCTTTACCTTCCGCATCATTCAGGACCTGCTCGGTCCATCGAGCCTGCTGTTCGGTTTCCCGCCGTTGCTGGCGGTGCTGCTGCCAGCTGCCGCCTGTGCGCTGGCCGGAGTACTTCTGTTACGCCGGGCCGGGTAATGCATCAGCCGGACTGAAAAAGCCGACCCCCGGGTCGGCTTTTTCATGGGCGCTTGCTAATCCCGCATGCAAAAAAGCCTCTGGCATCGCTGCCAGAGGCTTTCTTGTAAATGCGTGGTGCGTCGTTCTCAGCCTTCGGCTTGAACTTCGTCAGCCTGCATGCCTTTCTGGCCCTGAACTGCAACGAAGGTAACTTTCTGGCCTTCTTTCAGGCTCTTGAAGCCGTTACCCTGAATAGCGCGGAAGTGTACGAACAGATCCGGCCCGCTCTCAGGAGTGATAAAACCAAAACCTTTTTCGTCGTTGAACCACTTGACGGTACCGCTCTGACGTTCAGCCATTTTCTTATTTCCTTGACGCTTGACTTGAATTGGTTACAGCCTCTTTCGCATGAAAGAGCACTGGGGCTGGTTGCAGGAAGTAAGAAACGTAGAACGGGTTGTAGCAAACCTAGAGCTACTGCCCAGGTCCAGATTCGGCGACCCATGCAAACACAGTCCGGAAACTCTACGCCAACTCTCGTTGCAAATACAATCCCCTTGCCTGGCTCCCTGTTTTCGGGGCTTTGGCCTTATACCTGCAGTGTTTGCATGGTGTGCACGGTGTTTGATCCGTCATAACATTTTGCACTTTATAGGTGCATTTTTTGCATATATGACAGGCTGTTCACGCGGCTGAAATACTCACGAAACACTGCAGGGGAACAGTGCCCCAGCAACACCGAAGTGTTGCTGTTTTTTTGACGCCGCTATTTAACCGCGGAAGTAACGTTGCGCAACGAAAGGCATTTTTGCAACGAGCATGGGGACTTTCTTGCCGCGCACCATTGCCCACACCGGTGTATTCAGCGCCGTGTAATCGTTATGCAGATAACCCATGGCCAGTGGGCCAGCCAGCGAAGGGCCAAAGCCGCCGCTGCATACCGTGCCGATGACCGCGCCCTGTTCATCGACGATCTCGGTACCTTCGCGCACGGGCGTGCGCTCCTGCGGAAGCAGGCCGACTCGCTTCTTGCTGACACCGCTCTGTTGCTGGGCAAAGATGCGCTCGGCTCCCGGGAAGCCGCCTGCACGCGCACCGTCGGCGCGACGCACTTTGGAAATCGCCCATAGCAGACTGGCCTCGATCGGCGAGGTCTGCGTGTCCATGTCATGGCCGTACAGGCACAGACCGGCTTCCAGCCGCAGCGAATCACGTGCACCCAGACCGATCGGGGCCACTTCCGGCTCATCCAGCAAGCGACGTGCCAGGGCTTCAGCCTGTTCGGCAGGCACCGAAATTTCATAGCCGTCTTCGCAGGTATAGCCCGAGCGACTGACATAGCATTTGACGCCCAGCAGCGTGACGCTGTTGAACTGCATGAAGGTCATTTTGGCGACTTCCGGGGCGAGGCGTGCCAGTACGGTTACAGCGGCAGGCCCTTGCAGCGCGAGCAGGGCGCGTTCTTCAAACAGTGGTTCGATTTTGCAATGCCCGGCCAGGTGCCTGCACAAGTGCGCCAGGTCCTGATCCTTGCAGGCCGCATTGACCACCAGCATCAACTGGTCGTTACCGAGATTGGCAACCATCAGGTCATCGAGAATGCCGCCGTTCTCGTCGGTGAACATCGCGTAACGCTGCATGCCGACCGGCAGGTCAATGATGTCTACCGGCACCAGGGCTTCCAGCGCCTTGGCGGCGTCTGCACCGGTGAGGCGAATCTGGCCCATGTGCGAGACATCGAACAGACCGGCCTGAGCGCGGGTGTGCAGGTGCTCTTTCATTACGCCCGCCGGGTATTGAACAGGCATGTCGTAACCGGCGAAGGGCACCATCTTCGCGCCGAGTTCGCGGTGCAGGGCGTGCAGGGGAGTGGTCAGCAGTGATTCTGTGGACATGTTCGATTCCTTGTTGAGCGGGTCATACCGGTGGCACTGCCTGTGCGTGCAGCGCAATCAGGCAGTGCCAGGCAGCGGCTGTCACGCTTCCTGATAGTTCTCGATGGACGGGCAGGCGCAGACCAGGTTGCGGTCGCCGAAGACGTTGTCGACACGACCGACCGGAGGCCAGTACTTGTTCTCGATCAGTGAATCGACCGGGTACACCGCCTGTTCGCGGCTGTAAGGATGGCTCCACTGGCCGACGATTTCGGCAGCGGTGTGCGGCGCGTTTTTCAGCGGGTTGTCATCCTTGTCCAGGGTGCCGTTTTCAACTGCGCGGATTTCTTCGCGGATCTTGATCATGGCATCGCAGAAGCGGTCCAGTTCTTCTCGGGATTCACTCTCGGTCGGCTCGATCATCAGTGTTCCGGCGACCGGGAACGACATGGTCGGGGCATGGAAGCCGAAGTCGATCAGGCGCTTGGCCACGTCGTCGACGCTGATGCCGCTGCTGTCCTTGATCGGGCGCAGGTCGAGAATGCACTCGTGCGCGACCAGGCCGTTGCTGCCGGTGTAGAGCACCGGGTAATGCTCCTCCAGACGGCGCGAGATGTAGTTGGCGTTGAGAATCGCCAGTTGCGAAGCGCGCTTGAGGCCTTCACCGCCCATCATGCGGATGTACATCCAGGTAATGGGCAGAATGCTGGCGCTGCCGAACGGTGCCGCGCAGACCGCGCCTTCCTTGCGCTCCATGCGGGCATGACCGGGCATGAACGGGGCGAGATGGGATTTCACGCCGATCGGGCCAACGCCCGGGCCGCCACCGCCGTGGGGGATGCAGAAAGTCTTGTGCAGGTTGAGGTGCGACACGTCGCCGCCGAACTTGCCCGGTGCGCACAGGCCAACCATGGCGTTCATGTTTGCGCCATCGATATAGACCTGGCCACCGTTGTCATGAACGATGCCGCAGATTTCGCGAATGCCTTCTTCGAACACGCCGTGGGTCGACGGGTAGGTGATCATGATCGCCGCAAGCTGGTCGCGATGCTGAACGGCCTTGGCGCGCAGGTCTTCGATGTCGACGTTGCCACGTGCATCACAGGCGGTCACCACGACGCGCATACCGGCCATGTTGGCAGTCGCCGGGTTGGTACCGTGCGCCGAGGAAGGGATCAGGCAGATGTCGCGATGTTCGTCGCCACGGCTCTGGTGATAGGCGCGGATCGCCAGCAGCCCGGCGTATTCGCCCTGCGAGCCGGCGTTCGGTTGCAGCGAGATCGCGTCGTAACCGGTTGCGGCACAGAGCATGGCCTCCAGCTCATCGGTCAGTTGCTGGTAGCCGGCGCTTTGCTCGGCCGGAGCAAACGGGTGCAGGTTGCCGAATTCGGCCCAGGTCACCGGGATCATTTCGCTGGCGGCGTTGAGCTTCATGGTGCACGAGCCCAGCGGAATCATGGTGCGATCCAGCGCCAGGTCCTTGTCGGCCAGCTTGCGCAGGTAGCGCATCAGCTCGGTTTCCGAGTGATAGCGGTTGAACACCGGGTGGCTGAGGATCGCTGACTGACGCAACAGCCCGGCCGGCAGGCGTGACTGCACGCTGTCTGCCAGCGCGGCGAAGTCCGGCAGGCTCTGGCCGTCGCTGGCAAAGATTGCCCACAGCGTTTCGACGGCCGACTGCGAGGTGGTCTCGTCCAGTGACAGACCCAGACGCTGGTCATCGATTTCGCGCAGATTGATGTGCCTGGCGCGTGCGGCGGCATGCAGTGCAGCGGTTCTGTCGCCGGTGTGCAGGGTCAGGCTGTCGAAGAAAAATGCCTGCTCGGCCTTCAGGCCCAGCGCGCTCAAGCCTTCGGCAAGAATCGCGGTCAGCTGGTGAACACGATTGGCGATCTGTGTCAGTCCGCGTGGACCATGGTAGACGGCGTACATGCTGGCGATGTTGGCCAGCAGCACCTGCGCGGTGCAGATGTTGCTGGTGGCCTTTTCGCGACGAATATGCTGTTCGCGGGTCTGCATGGCCAGGCGCAAGGCCTGCTTGCCGTGACGGTCCACCGACACGCCGACCAGACGGCCCGGCATGTCACGTTTGAACGCATCGCGGGTCGAGAAGTAGGCCGCATGCGGGCCACCGAAGCCCAGTGGCACACCGAAGCGTTGCGCGCTACCAATCGCCACGTCAGCGCCGAATTCGCCTGGCGGGGTCAGCAGGGTGAGGGCCAGCAGGTCGGCAGCCACGGCGACCAGTGCGTTGGCCGCGTGGAAGCGTTCGACCAGTTCGCGGTAATCGAACACGTCGCCATTGCTGGCCGGATATTGCAGCAGTGCGCCGAAGTAATCGCCGACATCGCCCAGCTCGTGCTCATCGGCCACGACCACGGTAATGCCCAACGGCTCGGCGCGGGTACGCAATACATCCAGGGTCTGCGGGTGGCAGTGGCTGGACGCGAAAAACTGTTGGCTGGCCTTGTTTTTGCTCAAGCGTTTGCAAAAGGTCATTGCCTCGGCGGCGGCGGTGGCTTCGTCGAGCAGAGAGGCGTTGGCAATCGGCAGGCCGGTGAGGTCGCTGATCAGTGTCTGGAAATTGAGCAATGACTCCAGGCGGCCCTGGGAAATCTCTGGCTGGTAAGGCGTGTAAGCGGTGTACCAGGCCGGGTTTTCCAACAGGTTGCGCAGAATCGGTGCTGGCGTGTGGGTGTTGTAGTAACCCTGGCCGATGTAGGTCTTGAACAGCTGATTCTTGCTGGCGATGGCCTTGATCGACGCCAGCGCATCGGCTTCGCTCTGCCCGGCAGGCAGGTTCAGAACGCTGGTGCCCTTGATGCTTTCCGGGATAACGCTTTCGCTCAGCGCTTCGATGGAATCGAAACCCAGTGTTTGCAGCATGGCCAGCTCGTCAGCCGCGCGCGGGCCAATGTGACGGGCAATGAATTCGTTGGCAGTGGTCAGTTCGATACGGTCAGTCATGGCGTGCTCCTCAGGCTTCGGCGTTGGCTTTGATCAGGCGGTCGTAGGCGTCCTGATCCAGCAGGCCGTGAATGGCGTTGGCGTCTTGTGGAACGAAGCGAAAGAACCAGCCCGCACCGAGGGCATCTTCATTGACCAGCTCCGGCGTGGCATCGAGGGCGGAATTGACCTCGACGACTTCACCGTCCAGCGGCATGTTGATGCTGCTGGCGGCCTTCACCGATTCCACCACCGACACTTCAGCGTGTTGAGTGTAGGCCTGTAATTCCGGGAGCTGCACGAAGACCACATCGCCCAGCGATTCCTGTGCGTAGGGCGTAATGCCGACCGTCACGCTGCCGTCGGTTTCGGCACGCAGCCATTCATGGTCAACGGTGAATCGCAAATCGCTCATACAAACTCCTCGGAGAACAGGGCTCGCGCAGGACGCGAACAATATGAGCCATGACCTAGCAATTTAGCGGCCATGTTTCATTTTTCTTTTTAAATCAATGGCTTGTATGTTTTTTGGATGCGCTTGACGATATCGGGTGTAGCGAAAACGCTACAGTCGTCAGGTATTTGAAAATACCTGACTGATCAAGGCCTTGATGCATGGGGAGTGAGCTGTTTTGGAGCGAAATCGTTACGGTGGAGCGTTTTCGTTACGATCGGGCCGGCATGATTGCACCCGGCTACCAATGGCTATCACCCGGAACCCGTCGCTAGCGCGTCGGCAGTTACCCGACGCGGCTTGCCGGTGAGCACAAAAACGTCTCGAGCTCTTCAAGCGGTAATGGCTTGCTGATCAGATAGCCCTGAATTTGATCGCAATGGTTTTCGCGCAGGAACGCCAGTTGCTCTGGGGTTTCAACCCCTTCGGCGATCACCTGCAGGTCGAGGCTGTGAGCCAGCTCGATGATGGCTCTGGCGATGGCCGCGTCCTGTGGGTTGCTGGTCACCTCGCGAATGAATGCGATGTCGATTTTCAGCTTGTCGATAGGAAAGCGGCGCAGGTACGCCAGGCTTGAATAGCCGGTGCCGAAGTCGTCGATGGAAATACTCACGCGGTTGGCTCGCAGTGCTCCCAGGGTGGCGATGGTGTGTGCGGTATTTTCCATCAACGAACTTTCTGTCAGCTCGACCTCAAGCCACTGCGGCGCAACATTGTGTTTTTCGAGGGCCTGACGGATGTCGGCAACCAGGCTGCTGCTGGAAATCTGTTGCCCGGAGATGTTGACCGCGACCTGAAACGAGCCCAATCCGGAGCGTTGCCAGCGCGCAATCTGGGCGCAGACGCTGTCGACCACCCAGTTGCCGACTTCACCGATCAGGCCGAGGCTTTCCAGTACGGGGACAAATACGGCAGGCGAAACGCCTGGATGACCAGGGCGTGGCCAGCGCAACAGCGCCTCAAGTCCGCAGATACGGTCGTTGTTCAGGTCCAGCTTGGGTTGGTAGACGATTTCGAAGGCCTGGTTGCGCACCGCTTCGCGCAGCGCGGCCTCAAGGTCCAGACGGGCCGAAACGTCGGCGTTCATCTGCGGCGTATAGAACCGGTAGTTGTCCGGGCCGATCTTTCGAGCGCTGTTCATGGCGGTGTAGGCATGTCTGATCAGCTCGCGCGAGTCTTCGCCATCCTCCGGGTACAGGGCAATGCCGATGCTGGCGGTCATGACCAGGCTCTGGCCTTCTATGCGGAAGGGCGCTCGCAATGCGTTGCGGATGCGTTCGAGCGTTTGCCGGGTATCCGCCTGGCCGGGACGAAGCATCAGAATCAGGGCGAACTGATCGCCGTCCACGCGGCCGAGGGTGTCGCTGGCATTCAGGCAGTTCGACAGTCGGCGGCTGACTTCCAGCAGCACCTCATCGCCCAGCACATGCCCCCAGGTTTCGTTGATGTTCTTGAAACCGTCGATATTGACCGTCAATGCCGCCAGCTTCCAGCGACTGATGGCCGCCTGGGTCATGCCCATTTGCAGGCTGGTAAAAAACAGATCCCGGTTGGGCAGGCCGGTCAGCGTGTCGTAGTGGGCCATGGTCAGCAGGCGCTGGTCGCTTTCCTTGCGCCGGGTGATGTCGCGCACGATGCCGACGATGACCCAGTCCTCGCCGGTTCGGTAGGCCTGGCGATGGATTTCGACCTCGACATCCCGGCCGCTCTTGTCGCGAATCTGGGTTTCCAGCGGTTCGCTGGGGCCTTTGCCGGCGATGATCTGGTCATACACGACCTCAAGCTGCTCCATGGACGTCTCGCCCAGTTCCGCAGGTGTCTTGTGCGACAGCTCCTCGGCGGTGTAGCCCAGCAACTGGCAGGCCCGGCGGTTGAATTCGATCAGGCTCATGGTGTTGCGGTTGATCAGGAAGATCGCGTCTTCGGAGGCGTCCATTACCGTGCGAAAACGCTCGAGATCGATGGTGCGCTGCTGCAACTGATCTTCGAGGATCAGGCTGTGGCTCTTCAGGTAGTCGCCGAACGCCTTGAGACGCAGCAGGTTACGCACGCGCAGCCACAGTTCGGCGCTGTCCACAGGCTTGTTGAGGTATTCCTCGGCCCCCGCTTCCAGCCCTGAAAGACGGGAACTCTGGTCGTCGAGTGCCGAGAGCATGATGATCGGTATATTGGCGGTGCCCTTTTCGGCCTTGAGCTGGCTGGCGACTTCATAGCCGTCCATGCCCGGCATCATGATGTCCAGCAGAATCAGGTCGGGTGCCTGTCGTTTGATCATGGCCAGCGCCAGCTCGCCTGATTCCGCCGTCAGTGTCCGGTAACCCTGGTTCTGCAAGAGAACCTCCAGCAGGTCCCGGACATGGACGTCGTCATCGATAATCAGGATGGTCGCGGCGCTCTGGGTCATATCGAATGCTCAGGTAATGGGCTGTTGAGGCAGATTTTTTTCCAGCAGGGTGTCGATGACCCGGTACAGCTCCTTGTAGCGCAACGGCTTGATGACATAAGCGTTGCAGCCCGCCAGGCGGATCTTCTCCTTGTCTTCCTTCATGGCCATCGCGGTCAGTGCGACCACCGGGATCGCGGCGGTGCCGGCGTCTTTCTTCAACAGCGCTGTGGCGGTCAGGCCGTCCATTTCCGGCAGATGGATGTCCATCAGGATCAGGTCGGGCTGACGCTCGCGAGCCAGTTTCAGGCCGGTTTCGGCATCGACGGCCGACAGCACAGTGTGCCCGGCGCTGGTCAGCAATAGCTCTGCCAGACGCATGTTCGCCGCATTGTCTTCAATGATCAGGATCTGGGCCATCGCGCCTCCGCTGATTCAGGTGAGCGGATGGGCAGCCAGACCACGAAGCGTGCGCCGAGGTCCTTCACGCTGGCGACCGCGACGCAGCCGCCGTGAAGTTCGGTCAGTTGCTTGACCATCGCAAGACCCAGTCCGGTGCCCTCGAATTTGCGTGCCAGGCCGCTGTCGATCTGGCTGAACGCCTTGAACAGCTTGTTCATGTCGCTTTGGGCGATGCCGATTCCGGTGTCGCTGACACTCAGTTCCAGAAACTGCTCACAGTCACCGGACGCAAGCGCAAACCCGTAGGTCGGCCAGTCGCCATCGATAAGACCCGCCTGGGAAGCCGGCACCAATCGCACCGCCAGCGTCACCCAGCCACCGGGCTCGCTGAATTTCACGGCGTTGGCCAGCAGGTTGTAGACGATCTGCTTGGTCTTGCGTCGATCGAGCTCAAGCTCACCGAATTCGGCCTCTGTTTCCAGTTTCAGCTGAATGTGTTGCAGGGCGGCTTGCTCACGCACGATCAGCAGGCTGTTGCTCAGCAGTTCGTCCAGATCGACCGACTCGAGCTCCAGCGTCATCATGCCGGCCTCGACCTTGGACAGGTCGAGGATGTCATTGATCAGCGACAGCAGGTGCTGGCCGCTGTTGAAGATATCGCCTATGTAGCGTCGCTGGGCATCGGTCATGTCGCCGACCATGCCGTCCCTGAGTGCCTCGGAGAAACCGATCACGGCGTTGAGCGGGGTGCGCAGCTCGTGCGACATGGTGGCAAGAAACTCGGACTTCATGTGGCTGGCGTGTTCCAGCTCGATATTCTTTTCTTCCAGCGTTCGCTCGAAACGCTTGCGCTCGGTCACGTCGCGGGCCGCGGCGAAGACACCCTTGAGCTTGCGGTCACGGTCATGAAAGGTCGCGGCGTTGTAGGACACCACGGTTTCAGTGCCGTCGTAGGCGCGCACGGTGAGTTCGTAGTCACTGACCTTGTGCTCGCTGAGCACGCGCTTGATGGCGGCATCGGCACTCGCCGGGTCGGTGAAGAAGTTCTTGCAGGGCGCGCCGATCAATTCGTCGCGGGTGCGCCCGGTCAGCGCCATCATCTGCTTGTTGACGTCGGAAATGATGCCTTGCGGGTCGGTCATCATCAGCGCATCGATGTTCGATTCGATCAGCGAACGGGTATAGAACTGTTGGTCCCGCAAGCGCTGATCGAGCAAGGCCTGAGCTTCTTCCTCCTGCTTGCGCGCGGTGTTGTCGGTGCCGATCAGCAGATAACCGATGATGGTTTCGGCGCTGTCGCGCAGTGACGTGACCGAGACCATGGCCGACAGGCGGCTGCCATCCTTGCGGATGTAGGTCAGTTCGTAGATGTCTTCGATGCCGCGCGAAGCCTTGAATACCAGGGCTTCGAAACCCGGCGTGATGGGCGTGTTGAGTTCATGGCTGAGGGCCGCCGCGCGGATGATGAGCTCGGCGGGGTCGGAGATGTCCGCAGGTGTGATCTTGTCGACCACGTCTTCGGAGTGATAGCCGAGCATCCGTTCGGCGCCGACATTGAATATCTGGATAACGCCGTGCTCATCGGTTGCGATGCTGGAGAAGTAGGCGCTGTTGAAAATTGCGTCCTGCAGCGCGCCGGTCTTGAGAAGGATTTTCTGACGGCGAGATTCGACGATTTTTTCAGCGCGAGACTGAGCGTCGACAAGCGGGCGGTCCACTGGCGAGGTTGGCATATGACTTCCCGGTACTACCTGACCTTTTTGCCATTACGGCCGTAATCACACTACGGACATCCATTCAAATGGATGATAAGAGGTTCATGGACGATACCAGATCGTTATCGGCAAACTAGTTATTAAATGAATCCTTTCGGAATATATTTTCGATGAGCGACTTCAATCGACTAACGCTTGCCAGGAATTCCATATTTTCGCAGGCGATGAGCGATGGCGGTGTGCGAAGTATGCAGGCGATTGGCCAGTTGGCGGGTGGAAGGGTAATCCGCGTAAAGCTTTTCCAGCAGATTCCGCTCGAAGGCTTCGACGGCATTTTCGAGGCTGTCGATCGGGCTGTCGTTCTGGCGCGCCACTGCGGTGCCGGCGATATCCAGGTCGCCTATATCCACTTGAGTGTGTTCGCAGATGGCAGCTGCGCGAAAAATCACATTCTGTAATTGCCGCACATTGCCTGGCCAGCGGTTGCCGAGCAGTGCAGGGTAGGTGCCGGGTGCAAGTCTGCAGACCGGGCGCTGAATCTGTGCGCATGCCTGCTCCATGAAGTATCGGGCCAGCAGCAGAATGTCCTGACCGCGCTCGCGCAACGGTGGAACCTCAAGATTGAGGACATTAAGGCGGTAGAACAGGTCTTCACGGAAGGTGCCTTCGCTGACCATCTTTTCCAGATCGCGGTGGGTGGCGCTGAGAATGCGCACATTGACCCGTACTTCGCGATCGCCACCGACGCGCCGGAAGCTGCCATCGTTGAGAAAACGCAGCAGTTTGGCCTGCAGATAGGGTGACATTTCGCCGATTTCATCGAGAAATACGCTGCCCTGGTTGGCCAGCTCCATCAATCCCGGTTTGCCGCCACGCTGTGCCCCGGTAAACGCTCCCGGGGCGTAGCCGAACAGTTCGCTTTCGGCGAGGTTCTCCGGCAACGCCGCGCAGTTGAGGGCCAGAAACGGTTCGCCGTGGCGTGCGCTGCTGGCGTGACAGGCCCGGGCGACCAACTCTTTGCCGGTGCCGGTTTCGCCCTGAATCAGCAGCGGTGCGTCCAGCGCCGCCACCCGTTGCGCGCGTGCCTTGAGAGTGCGGATGGCGGCCGAGTCGCCGAGCAGAGCGTCGAAACCTTCGGCGTGATCATGGTGCAATGCCGACAGGCGTTCGCCGATTCGGCTGGGCAGGTACAGGGTAATCAGCGCACCGGCCTCGGTGATCGGCGTGGCATCCAGCAGCAGTGCTTCACCATTGAGGGTGATCTCGCGCAGCGGCAGGCGAAAGCCGTTTTCCAGCAACGCGACGTGCAGACTGGGGTCGCTGAACAGCTCACCGATCGATTCGCCCGCCGGCTCCCTGCCGATCAGTGCAATGAGTGCCGGGTTGGCCAGCAGCACGTGCCCGGCGCTGTCCAGAGCCAGCACCGGATCGGTCATGGCGGCGAGCAACGCGTCCAGCTGCAAGTGGCGACGCTGACCCGGAAGGATGTCGACCACGGTGATCGCTTCCACACCACGGACCCGAAACAGCGCGTCCTTGAGCTCTTCGAGCATTTGATGGCTGAGCGTCGGCGCATCGATGTACACGTTGGGCGGTACCATCTCCACCGCGTCCAGATTCAGATTGCGTCCACCCAGAATCGCCAGCACTTCCTGGGTGATACCGACGCGGTCGATGAAGCTGACATGGATGCGCATGAGGCGTTGACGGTTCGCGAATGAGAAGGCGGCAAGTATGCCTTGTGGCGGCCGGTTTGGTGAAATCTGCTGGTGTCCTTGCAGACACCTGTCACTCCTCACGCTCCTGCAGGCGCCTATCGTTCCTCACGCTCCAGCGTGGGAATGCCCTTCGTGACGCTCCGCGTCATGGATTTATGCCATGTCGCCTATTCAGGCGAGGACGCAGAGCGTCCAGAACGGCATACCCACGCGGAGCATGGGCACGATGGTGTTTTCCGATGCCTGATTCCTCCCGCTACTGCCCGCTGGTGTTCTCCAGGCCTCGGCTGCGCTGGCTTACTCCAGATGCTCCGGTTTAACCGGGTCGCCTGACTTGGCGTGGAGTTTGTCGCGAATGTCCGCGAACATTCGGTCATAGTCCTTGTGCTGGGCGATGGGCAGTGCGGCCGAGTTGGGCAAGCCGTGCCTTATCGCGATGCGACTCGCGTCATGGGCGAAGTTGAAGGCAAGGTCACGGGGCAACTGGAATTGCTCCTCGAACGGCTTGCCGTTGATTTCGCCCTGCATGGTGAAGTGCATGGACGTGCCTTGCTTGGGATCTTCCTCCACGTTGTAGCGCAAGTGGATGTCATAGCTGATATCCGACGGTTGAAGCGCCACGTGGGTGAGGTGCAGATGGCCTGGCTCGTACATGAAGTGACTCCATCAAGGGGTGAGTGTGCTCAGTCTGACACTGACCGAGACAGGACGGTTCAGCCTTGCGCAGGGTGCCACGCGCATCATGCCTGCGCTCAACGCTCTATCTTGTCCGGCTCCGGCCTCGACCAGATCCATAGATTGCCCAGCGCCATCCCCGTGAGTGCCAGGTACAGCCACCAGGCATGGCCGATCAGGCTCAGCATCACCACGGCACAGACAAGCATGCTGATGGTAGCGCTGATCTTGGCCTTGCGCGCGACCAGTCGGCCGTTACGCCAGTTGTACAGTATCGGTCCGAACACCCGGTGATTTTCCAGCCAGGCGTTCAGTCGCGGCGAACTGCGTGTTGCCGCCCAGGCGGCCAGCAGAATGAACTCGGTGGTTGGCAGGCCGGGAACGAAGATCGCAACGATGCCTATGCCCAGCGCGGTGTAGGCGAGGATGCCGTATAAAAGGCGTGAAAGTCTTGAGCCGGGTGGTTTGTACGTCATGGTCTCTACAGGCAGGTTCGGGGAGCCCGGCCAGCTTAACAGCACCGGGCGCTTTTTCATGCCTGTGCCATGTCTGCAACGGGAGCATCGGCGTAGGCGCACTGCAGCAACACGTTGAAACGCTCGAATGCGGCGATGGCGCCGCGATCGAGTTCTGCTTCCTGTTCGGCAGTCAGTGGCAGTTCATCAAGCGTTCGGACAAAGGCTTTCCAGCCTGCAGCCCGGCCTCCGGCAGGCTCGCCCAGGTGCCGCGCGCCGAAGCTGTCGCTCAGGTTCAGGGCCTGGGCACGTTTGATCAGGAATGCTGCACCGAGCTTGGAGCCCTCGGAGACGAACAGCCAGCCGAGCGCTTCAGCGCTGCTCGGCTTTTGTACCGCGCCCGCCACCGGCAGGGGAAGGTCCATGTTCAGGTCGGCAAGGTCTGCTCTGGCCTGTTCGGCCCGGCAGCGGGCCGGCAGGTCGCTGATGATCGTTTGAAGCGCGGGGTCGCTGTACAGGGGTTGCAGCTCTTTCTGGAACAGGTACTGGGCAACCACGAAGCGCGAATAGCTGGCCAGGGTGTCAAACGGCGCATGTGCCTTGACCGCCTTGTCGAGCTGTTCATGCAGCGCGTGGGTGATCTGGCTCAGGCGTTGCGAACGCAGGGTCGGTCGGTTCTGATCAAGGGGCATCGTAGTCTTCCTTGCTGAAAAAGGGCTTGTTGAATAGACGAACAGTCAGGCCCGAAAGCGTAAAAAAAGGCTGCCGCTCGATCATCCAGCGGCGGCCTTCAGAGACGTTCGGGCTCAGATGTCCCACACCACATTGACGCTGAAATTGCGTCCCGGCTGGGTCAGGCGATCGAGGTTGGCGGGTGCGGTTACGCCGGCTTCTCCCACGCCGTCGTAGCCGCGCACATCGTCCCAGCGCCAGTATTTTTTATCGGTCAGGTTGTACAGGCCTGCGTTGACGGTCACGTCATCACTGACCTTGTAGTAGCCGGTCAGGTCCAGAATGCCGAAGCCCGGTGTCCTGAACTGGCTGGAGGTGCCGTCCGGCGTGTGGAAGTTGCTGTCATCCACGCGGTTCTTGCGCTTGACCAGAGTCCAGCTCAACAGACCGCCGTAGTGATCGCGGTCATAACCGAGCCCCATGACACCGGTCAGCGGGTTGACGCTGTTGAGCGGCTCGCCCGTGTCGTCGTTGCGGCCGTGCAGATAGGCGACCGAGGCCTGGCTGTAGAGACCGTTCGGCGCACCCAGGCTGTCGAGGTTCAGACGGCCTTTGAGTTCGGCGCCTTTGAGGGTGGCGTGGCGTATGTTGTTGGACTGGAAGGTGAGTTCGCTGTAGCCGGGAGTGATGGCGTCTTCGTTGATGAAGTCGCGGTACTTGTTGTAGAACACCGCGATGTCGAACGAGCCGGACTCGAAGCGACCGCGCAGCCCGGTTTCGTAACTTTTACTCGTTTCGGGCTTCAGGTTCGGATTGGGCTCGACCACGTACCCGGCGGTCGGGTTTGCGAAGCGTCCGTACAGTGACTTGGCTGAAGGCGTGCGGAAGCCCTCGGCATACTGGCCGTACCACGTGTAGGCATCGCTGAGTGCGTACGTCACGCCCAGCTTGGGTGACAGGCGATGCCAGGTTCGCGTTTCATCGTTCGCTTGGTCTGGGTCGGTCAGGCTGACCGATCTGAGGAATTGCGAGGTGAATGTCGGATCGAGCCGGGTATGGTCGTAGCGCACGCCGGGCAGGAAGGTCCAGTCATTCCAGCTGATCTGGTCCTGCGCAAACAACGCGTAGCTGGTGATGGTCGGGTCGGGGAAATCACTCGTTGCGGCCAGTCGGTCACTCGGGCTGTCTGCACCGACAGCGCGGCAGGAGCCGAAGACTCGCGCACAAGTGCCGCTGCCGCTGCGCAATCCGGTCACTTTCTGGCGCTTGATCGTTGTGCCGTAGGTCAGCACGTGGTCGGTGCTGGCAACGGAGAATGCCTTGTCCAGCTGGGCATCGAACACCCACTGCTTTTCCTGATACTGCGTGTCGCGTTCACGAATGACATCGCGGGAGAACGGAAAGTAACGTTCCCGGGTGCTCTGATCGGTTTTCGCGATCTGATAGTTCAAGCTCCACTTGACGTTGTCGACCAGCAGGTTGTCGAGGGCGAAGCTGTTTTCGATCCCAAAGCGCTCGCGGGTGATGGTGTCGTTACCTTCGCGCGCCTGATACATCCCCAGACCGCTGCCGTTGGCGAATGGCCCGCCGACTGCGCTTTTCAGATTGCTGTCGCGGTCGTCCTTGTACTTTTCATAGGCCAGCGCCAGACGCGAACCGTCGCCGTAATTCCAGCCCAGTTTGCCCAGCACATTGGTACTGCGCGCATCCTCAGGGTTGGCTTGCGTGCGGCTCAATCCGCTACCGCCGGTGCTGCCATAGGATTCGGTTTCATGGCCATTGCGCTGGCTGAGGTGCAGCAAGCCGTCGAACTCGCCCTGACGGCCTGCGACGGTGGCCGAGTTGAGCCAGCTTTGGTCTGCCGAGCTGTAGCCGGTTTTCAACCGTGCGCCGACATCCTTGCCGGGCTTGATGATGTCGTCCGGGTCCAGTGTGTAGTAGCTGACCACACCACCAATGGCGCTGCTGCCGTAGAGGGCCGAAGCGGGACCGCGGAGGATTTCCACGCGCTTGACGATCTCCGGGTCGACATAGTTGCGGTGAGTCTGTGCATAGGGACCGGTGAAAAAGCTGTCGGGCACCTCGACGCCGTCGACCTGGGTCAGGATCCGGTTGCCGTCGATGCCGCGAATGTTATAGCCGGTCGTGCCCGCACGCTGGCCTGCGCCACCCACCGAAACCCCAGGCTCGTAACGCACCAGGTCGCGGAGCGTGTTGACGTTGTCGCGGTCCAGTTCCTCACGGGAATGTACGCTGACAGTGCTCGGCACCGTGGCGACATCCTGGGCCTGGCGTGTGGCGCTGACAGTGATCTGATCCAGCGCCATGACGCCAGCGGTGGGGGCGCGTTTTTCCAGCACGACGCTGTTGTTGCCCAGATTGCGGTAGCTCAGCAAGCTTCCGGAAAGCATGCTGTCCAGCGCCTGGGCAGCGCTCAGTTCCCCGCTGGCCCCAGGGGAGATGACGTTTTGGGCCAGGCCCGCCGACATGCCTGCCTGCCAGCCGGTCACGCGGCTGAACTCGTTCAGCGCCGATACCAGGGGTTGCTGACTGATCGAGAAGGGGTAGGTGGCCGCCGGGCGGGTCGCATGAGTACTTTCACTGGCAGCACTGGCGTTTGTCAGCTGCAGACTGGCGCCCAGTACCGCAATCGTCAGCAGAGAAAGCGTAAGCCTTGCGCGTTGTCGGGCGACAGGCGTGAACGTGGATGACATCGGTAGCGCTCCCTGGGGTGTTGCTCGTCATAGTGTTTACAAGCTGTTTCACAATGAGAATCAGTTGCATTGGCTATGACTAGACGAACGGCCAGTCGCTATCGAGTAAAAAAACTTTTCTTCAGTTGAGAATCACCAGCGCGGGCATTTCGTGAATGCTTGCCGACGTGATCTGCGCCAGCGAACGCACCACGTCGAGCGGGTTGTCCAGGCGGTAGTTGCCGGTTACGGCAACACGGTCCAGTTGCGCATTGGTGCTGACGATCCAGCCTGGATAGTAACGGCGCAGCTCAGCCAGTATGTCGCCCAGCGGGGAGTTGTCGAATATCAGTCGGCCCTGCACCCAGGCCAGGTCCCGGGCCGGGTCAAGCTTTTCACGCTGCCCAAACCCGTCAGGCCCCACGCGAACGCTGTCTCCAGCGCCCAGACTGAGGCTGGAGTCGCCATGGCTGGCGTGCACGTCGACAGCGCCGCGTTGCACGTGTACCTGCGCGACGCCGTTCAGGTAGCGCACCGAAAACGCGGTGCTGTTGGCGCTCATGCGCACCGGGCCTGCTTCGATTTCCAAGGGCAGCCCGGGCCTGGGCGTGACATCGAAGAAGGCTTCACCCTGGTACAAGCGGGCAGAGCGCTGTTTTTCTCCGACCTGACTGGAGAAAGCCGAATCAGTATTGAGCAGCACCTTCGAGCCGTCCGCCAGTTCCAGGCGCTGGCGTTCACCGACGACCGTCAGATGATCGGCCTGCAGGCGCAAGGGCAGATTGCTGAAGCTGAACAACCCCAACAGCAGCACCGCAGCAGTGGCCAGAGGTTTCCAGTGGGAACGGGCACGCTGCCATGCCGAGCGCTTGCGCGGTGGTGCGATATTTTCGGCTGCGCACCGAACCGGCTGCGAGCTCCAGAGCGTCCGGGCCTTCTCGAATGCGCGAGCGTGGTCGGGATCGGCATTCAGCCATTCCTGAAAACGCGCCTGATGCGCATCGTCTGCGCCTTCCAGCTCGATCAGCCAGGTCAGGGCCTGATCCATTGCAGCGTTGCTCAACACGTCCTGCGCGATCGCGTGCGGACGTTCTGTTTTCGGGGCCACGGTGTTCCTCGGCAATCCTGAAACTGTATCGATATGAGTGTGGCAGCGTGCGGCAGGGTTCAGGGCGGGTCAAGCCTGGAAAGGACGCCTATGCAGATCGCCATGATCAGTTTCAATTCTTTTTGTACGGTACTGGCAGAGACCTGCAACTGCTCGGCAATTTCCAGATAGCTGCGGCCATCGAGGCGGCTGAGGGTAAAGATTTTCTGCTGGCGCGGGCTCAGCGTGCTCAGACTGGCGCTCAGGTTCTCCAGCAGGCGCTTGGCGTGTGCAGCATCTTCGGGCGAGCCCAGCTGGGCCACGACATTTTCGAGCCGTGCAGGCGACACGTCTTCGAGCATGGTGCGGCCGTGGATGCGCCGCGCACGCAAATGATCCAGCGCCAGGTTGCGAGCGGTCTGGAAAACGAAGGGTTCAAGATGAGCGACCGGGTGTTCGGTCAATGCACGGCTGACGCGCAGCCAGGTTTCCTGAAGCAGGTCTTCAGCAGCGCTTTGATTGCCAACCATGCGTTGCAGAGTACGTAACAGGACCGGGCGCTGGGCCAGAAACACGTTGTTGAAGTCTGAGTGCGACACGAAGGAGCCCGACCGGAGATTCGAGCAAATGATAATGCTTCTCATCTTCTGGGCGGGTCAAGCCTGGATCTGTAAATATTTGTCCGCCAGAGGCGCGCTCAAGACCGCGCGAGGACGCCCGAAGCCGCATGCCCACGCAGTGCATGGGCATGAGAGCAGGCGCTTGTCTGGACGTCTGTCCTTTACTGCGCGTTATGCAGTGCCAGGCAGTTGTCGAGCATGCGATTGGAAAACGCCCATTCGTTGTCGTACCACGACAGTACCTTGAGCAGCTTGCCGCTGACCTTGGTGTGGTTGGCGTCGAAGATCGACGACAGCGGGTTGTGGTTGAAGTCGTGGGAGACCAGCGGCAATGAGTTGTAACCGAGCACTTTGGAGTGCTGACTGGCTTCTTTCATCAGCGCGTTGACTTCATCGGCGGTGGTTTCGCGCTTCAGGGTCACGGTCAGGTCGACCAGCGAAACGTTGATGACCGGTACGCGCACAGCCATGCCGGTGAGTTTGCCTGCCAGCTCCGGCAGTACCAGACCTACCGCTTCGGCAGCGCCGGTCTTGCTCGGGATCATCGACTGCGTGGCCGAGCGGGCGCGGTACGGATCGGTGTGATAGACATCGATCAGGTTCTGGTCGTTGGTGTAGGCATGAATGGTGGTCATCAGACCGTTTTCGATACCCAGCTCGCGATGCAGTATTTGAGCGACCGGTGCCAGGCAGTTGGTGGTGCACGAGGCGCTGGAGATGATCTGGTGCGACTGGCGCAGCGTGTCGTGGTTGACACCATAGACGATGGTGGCATCGGCACCGCTGGCTGGCGCGGAGATAATCACCTTGCGGGCGCCGGCGGTGAGGTGCGCGGCAGCCTTGTCACGGCTGGTGAACAGACCGGTGCATTCGAACACCACGTCGATGTCCTGCGCTTTCCACGGCAGCTCGGCCGGATTGCGAATGGCACTGACCGAAATACGGTCACCATTGACGGTCAGGCTGTCCTTGTCGCACTCGACCGTGCCGCTGAAAGGGCCGTGTACGGTGTCGAAGCGCAGCAGGTGTGCGTTCATTTCGCTGTCGCCAAGATCGTTGATGGCGACGACCTGCAGGTCCTGGCGGTAGCCTTGGGTATACAGTGCGCGTAGGACGTTGCGGCCGATGCGGCCAAAACCGTTGATTGCGATACGAAGAGTCATACAGCCGTCCTTCTGAATTTGTTGTTGGAATTACAAGATTATTCTCATAGAAATAGAAAACAAGCCTTTTTAGTGGCAATATTTTGTTTTATCTACAACTACAAGCCTGAAAGGCCCTCCCAGTTGATCGAGATCAGGGTTTTGCTCCCTGACAGTCACTGCTCGAAAACCGGAGCCGTCTTTACGGGTGACCTTAGACGTTAGCCTGGAGTTCATCACATGCATCCCCGCGTCCTTGAAGTAACCGAGCGTCTCATCGCCCGCAGTCGCGATACCCGTCAGCGCTACCTTCAATTGATTCGCGGCGCAGCGAGCGATGGCCCGATGCGCGGCAAGCTCCAATGCGCCAACTTTGCCCATGGCGTCGCCGCCTGCGGACCGGAAGACAAGCAAAGTCTGCGTCTGATGAACGCCGCCAACGTGGCCATCGTCTCTTCCTACAACGAGATGCTCTCGGCGCATCAGCCCTACGAACACTTTCCAGCCCAGATCAAACAGGCTTTACGTGACATTGGTTCGGTCGGTCAGTTTGCCGGCGGTGTGCCGGCCATGTGCGATGGCGTGACCCAGGGTGAGCCGGGCATGGAGCTGGCCATTGCCAGCCGTGAAGTGATTGCCATGTCCACGGCGATTGCCTTGTCACACAATATGTTCGACGCCGCCATGATGCTGGGCATCTGCGACAAGATCGTGCCCGGCCTGATGATGGGCGCCTTGCGGTTCGGTCATCTGCCGACCATTTTCGTGCCCGGCGGGCCGATGGTTTCAGGCCTCTCCAACAAGGAAAAAGCCGACGTACGGCAGCGTTATGCGGAAGGCAAGGCCACCCGCGAAGAGTTGCTCGACTCGGAAATGAAGTCGTATCACGGTCCGGGAACCTGCACCTTCTACGGCACCGCCAACACCAACCAGCTGGTGATGGAAGTCATGGGCATGCACCTTCCCGGTGCCTCGTTCGTCAATCCCTATACACCCTTGCGTGATGCGCTGACGGCCGAGGCGGCCCGCCAGGTAACGCGTATGACCAAGCAAAGTGGCAGCTTCATGCCGATCGGCGAGATCGTCGACGAGCGCTCGCTGGTCAATTCCATCGTTGCGCTGCACGCGACTGGCGGCTCGACCAACCACACGCTGCACATGCCGGCCATTGCCCAGGCCGCCGGCATTCAGCTGACCTGGCAGGACATGGCCGATCTGTCGGAAGTGGTACCGACCCTCAGTCACGTCTACCCCAACGGCAAGGCCGATATCAACCACTTCCAGGCGGCAGGCGGCATGTCGTTCCTGATTCGCGAGCTGCTGGCTGCCGGCCTGCTGCACGAAAACGTCAACACCGTGGCCGGTTACGGCCTGAGCCGTTACACCAAGGAGCCGTTCCTGGAAGACGGCAAACTGGTCTGGCGTGAAGGGCCGCTCGAAAGCCTCGATGAAAATATCCTGCGGCCGGTTGCCCGTCCGTTCTCGCCGGAAGGTGGCCTGCGGGTCATGGAAGGCAACCTGGGGCGCGGCGTGATGAAAGTGTCCGCCGTGGCTCCGGAACATCAGATCGTCGAAGCGCCGGCCAAGGTGTTCCAGGATCAGAAGGAACTGGCCGATGCCTTCAAGGCGGGTGAGCTGGAGTGCGATTTCGTCGCTGTGATGCGCTTTCAGGGCCCGCGCTGCAATGGCATGCCCGAGCTGCACAAGATGACGCCGTTTCTGGGGGTCCTTCAGGATCGCGGGTTCAAGGTTGCGCTGGTCACCGATGGACGCATGTCGGGCGCCTCGGGCAAGATCCCGGCGGCGATTCATGTCTGCCCGGAAGCGTTCGATGGTGGCCCATTGGCTCTCGTGCGTGATGGCGATGTGATTCGTGTGGATGGTGTAAAAGGCACGTTACAAGTTCTGGTCGAAGCGTCAGAATTGGCCGCCAGAGAACCGGCCATCAACCAGATCGACAACAGTGTCGGCTGCGGTCGCGAGCTTTTTGGATTCATGCGCATGGCCTTCAGCTCCGCAGAGCAAGGCGCCAGCGCCTTTACCTCTAGTCTGGAGACGCTTAAGTGAAGTTGGCCCTGGTCGGTGATATAGGCGGTACCAATGCACGTTTTGCCATTTGGGAAAACAGCACGCTGCATTCTGTCCGGGTATTCCCGACCATTGACTACGCGGGTCCGGAGAAGGCCATCGAAGTCTATCTGCAAGACCTGGAGCTGCAGCGCGGCGATATCGGTCATGTATGCCTGGCGGTCGCCGGACCGGTCGACGGTGATTTTTTTCAGTTCACCAACAGCCACTGGCAATTGAGCCGCGAGGCGTTTTGCGCCGACCTGCAGGTCGATGAACTGCTGTTGATCAACGACTTCACCGCCATGGCGCTGGGCATGACCCGGCTCAAGGACGATGAATACCTGACGGTCTGCCACGGTGTCGGCAAGCCTGACCGGCCGCGCGTGGTGGTGGGGCCGGGGACCGGGCTGGGCGTCGGTACGCTGATCAAACTCGAAGGCAGTCGCTGGATGGCGTTGCCGGGCGAGGGCGGGCATGCCGATCTGCCCATCGGGACTGCGCGCGAGGCGCTGCTGTGGACACGGCTGATGGCCGAACACGAGCATGTCAGCGCCGAGGTCGTGCTCAGCGGTGCCGGCTTGCTGTTGCTGTATCAGGTCAGTTGCGCGCTGGACGATATCGAGCCGGTGCTCAAATCGCCTGCGGCGATCACCACCGCCGCGCTCTCGGGCGACCCGGTAGCCGCGGCAGTGCTGGAGCAATTCTGCGTGTTTCTCGGCAGAGTGGTCGGCAACCATGTGCTGGCCCTGGGCAGCCTCGGCGGGGTTTATATCGTCGGTGGCGTGGTGCCGCGCTTTACTGAGTTCTTCATCAACAGCGGGTTCAAGCGCGCCATGGCCGAGAAGGGCGTCATGAGCGACTATTTCAAAGGTCTGCCGGTGTGGCTGGTAACGGCCGAATACCCTGGCCTCATGGGGTCGGGTGTGGCCCTGCAACAGGCGTTTGGTGCGCAGATCTGAGCGATATGGCATAACAACAAGAATTCACAGCCAGACAAGGACGCTTCAACTTGAGCCCAGTCAGTAAATCGATCCTGTTGGTGGATGACGATCAGGAAATTCGCGAGTTGCTGGACACCTACCTGAGCCGCGCCGGTTTCCAGGTGCGCACGGTGGGTGATGGCGCGGATTTCCGCCGGGCGTTCAATGAGCAGCCAAGCGACCTGCTGATCCTTGACGTCATGCTGCCCGATGAAGACGGTTTCAGTCTGTGTCGCTGGATCCGCCAGCATCCGCGCCAGCCGCATGTGCCGATCATCATGTTGACTGCCAGTTCTGACGAGGCCGACCGGGTCATCGGCCTGGAGCTGGGAGCCGATGATTATCTGGGCAAGCCGTTCAGTCCGCGCGAGCTTCAGGCGCGCATCAAGGCGCTGTTGCGACGTGCCCAGTTCGGTCAGGAGCGTCCGGGTGGCGATGTGATCCTGTTTGATGAGTGGCGACTGGACATGGTCAGCCACCGGCTGTTTCACAATGACGGCGAAGAGGTGATTCTGTCCGGCGCCGACTTCGCACTGCTCAAACTGTTTCTCGACAACCCCCAGCAGATTCTCGACCGCGACACCATCGGCAACGCCACGCGTGGGCGAGAGCTGATGCCGCTGGAGCGGATCGTCGACATGGCGGTCAGCCGCCTGCGTCAGCGTCTGCGCGACACCGGCAAGTCGCCGCGTCTGATCCGTACCATTCGTGGCAGTGGTTATCTGTTGGCCGCGAACGTCAACTCGCAGACGGGCAACGGCTATTAAACCGACAGGGGCAGGCGCGAAGAGAACCGGCCTGCCGCTGCCGCGCTCGTTGTTGGGCCGCATGTTGCTGCTGACCTTGCTGGCGGTTCTGCTGGCTCAGGCGCTGTCCAGCGTGATCTGGCTGTCACAGCTACGTGCCACGCAGATGGAGGGCCTGGTAACCAGTGCGCGCAGTCTGGCGTACTCGATGGCGGCCAGTGTCAGCTACTTTCGCTCATTGCCGCTGGCTTACCGGCCGATGGTGCTCGACCAGTTACGCAGTATGGGCGGCACACGCTTCGTGGTGTCACTCAACGATCATCCGCTGGACATGCAGATCATGCAGCCCACTCCTCGCAAGCAGGCGGTGCTGGACGTGGTGGGCGAAGTGCTGCGCCAGCGTCTGGGCAATGGTCCGGACATCACCGTATGGTTTGCGCGGCCCGAAGATCTGCGGATTTTCAACAGCGGCCTGAAGCTCGACGAGTTGCCGCGTTCCTGGGCCCATTACGCGCTGACGCTTGAGCCGGTGAACCCGCCGGTGCTGGTCACGCAAATCGAAATGGCGCCCGGCGAGTGGTTCTACATCGCCTCGCTACTGCCTGAACCCTACACCTCGCTGGAGGAGCAGGAACTGCCCCTTCAGCAAGTGTCGTTCATTGTCCTGACCAGCGCATTTCTGCTGTTGTTCATCGGGTTGCTGGTGCATTGGCAGAGCCGTCCGCTCAAGCGCCTGGCGCGGGCCGCACGGGACATGTCGCTGGGCGCGGATGTCGAGCCTGTGGTCGACGGCGGCGGCAGCGAAGTCATCGAGGTCAGCCGGGCATTCAACGCCATGCGCACGCGGATCAGCCGCTACCTGACCGAGCGAGGCCAGCTGTTCAGTGCCATCTCCCATGATCTGCGTACGCCCATCACGCGTTTGCGCCTGCGGGTCGAGTTGCTCGAGGATGAGCAACTGCAACGCAAATTCAGTCGCGATCTGGACGAACTGGAATTGCTGGTCAAAGGCGCGCTGCAGTGCGTCAAGGACACCGATATCCATGAAAACATCGAGCCGGTGGACCTCAATGCGCTGCTTGAATGTCTGGTCGAACCCTGGCTGCTCGCTGATGGCAATGGACGTGTCACGCAGCAGGGTGAGGCACAGGCTGCCTATTCAGGCAAACCGCTGGCGCTCAAGCGCTGCATTGGCAACCTGATCGACAACGCGCTCAAATACGGTGACCGCGCGCACCTGAAGGTCGAAGACGATGCCCGCGCGTTCGTGCTGCATGTCGACGACGAAGGCCCTGGCGTTCCCGAGCAGCGCCTTGAGCACGTTTTCGAACCGCATTTCCGCCTGGCAGGCAATCAGCAGCAGGGCTACGGCCTTGGCCTGGGCATCGCTCGCAACATTGCCCACAGTCATGGCGGCGAAGTCAGCCTGCAGAACCTGCGTGACGGAGGGCTGCGGGTAACGTTGTACCTGCCGAGAACTGCGGAATGACTGGTTGGGAAGTGGCTTTTGGCTAGTGGTTGCAATCGGATTTAAATTGTCACCATCCTGTGACAATTGCGCGTCCCTTCGTTACTGTCGGCGCGTCAGGCTTGGTTAGACTCCCACGAAGCGCAAGCACCAGACTTGCTCATGCATAACAACAAGAAAGGTCAATTCGATGAATTCCATGTCACGTCTCGCTGTTGTCATCTCTCTCGCTTCGTTGTTCCCTCTGAGCGCTAACGCCGCTGACTCCAAAGGCACTGTTGAAGTGGTGCACTGGTGGACGTCGGGTGGCGAAAAGGCTGCAGTCGATGTTCTGAAAGCTCAGGTTGAAAAGGACGGCTTCGCCTGGAAGGACGGCGCCGTTGCAGGCGGCGGCGGCTCCACGGCCATGACCGTGCTCAAGAGTCGCGCGGTTGCCGGCAATCCTCCTGGTGTGGCCCAGATCAAAGGCCCGGACATTCAGGAGTGGGCCTCTACCGGTCTGCTCGATACCGAGGCGCTGAAAGAGGTCGCCAAGTCCGAGAAGTGGGACTCCCTGCTGGACAAGAAAGTCTCCGACACCGTGAAGTACGAGGGCGATTACGTAGCCGTGCCGGTGAACATTCACCGCGTCAACTGGTTGTGGATCAACCCTGAAGTCTTCAAGAAAGCCGGTATCGACAAGGCACCCACTACGCTCGAAGAATTCTACGCCGCGGGCGACAAGCTGAAAAAAGCCGGCTTCATCCCGCTGGCGCATGGCGGTCAGCCTTGGCAGGACAGCACCGTGTTCGAAGCCGTTGTGCTCTCGGTCATGGGCGCTGACGGTTACAAGAAAGCCCTGGTCGATCTGGACAAGGATGCGCTGACCGGTGAAGGCATGGTCAAGTCGCTTACCGAACTCAAGAAAGTCGCGACTTACATGGATGCCGACGGCAAGGGCCAGGACTGGAACCTGGAAGCTGCCAAGGTCATCAATGGCAAGGCCGGCATGCAGATCATGGGTGACTGGGCCAAGAGTGAATGGACCGCCGCCAAGAAGGTCGCCGGCAAGGACTACCAGTGCGTAGCCTTCCCGGGCACCGACAAGGCGTTTACCTATAACATCGACTCGCTGGCCGTGTTCAAGCAGAAAGACGAGGGCACGACTGCCGCACAGCAGGATCTGGCCAAGGTCGCCATGGGTGAGGACTTCCAGAAGGTCTTCAGCATCAACAAGGGGTCGATCCCGGTTCGTGAGGACATGCTGTCCGACATGAGCAAGTACGGTTTCGATTCGTGTGCGCAAACTGCTGCGAAGGACTTCCTGGCTGATTCCAAGACCGGCGGTCTGCAGCCAAGCATGGCGCACAACATGGCAACTACGCTGGCAGTGCAGGGCGCGTTCTTCGATGTGGTGACCAACTACATCAACGACCCGTCAGCCGATCCGGCAGCAACCGCCAAAAAGCTGGCTACTGCGATCAAATCTGCCCAGTAATTCGTTTTTAATCGCCTTTAACCGTCGTCCGCAGTGTTGAAATCCCTGGTTGATTTCACCTGCGGCTGCGGCCTGGATTCGATATACCGCATGGGATACTCCCGATGAGCTCTGTCGCTGCGAACAGCAAAGCCTCGCCAATGGATGCGCTGCAACGCTGGCTACCAAAACTGGTGCTGGCCCCCAGCATGTTCATCGTACTGGTGGGGTTCTACGGCTACATCCTCTGGACATTCGCACTGTCGTTCACCAACTCGACGTTCCTGCCTTCCTATAAATGGGTCGGCCTGGCGCAATACGCGCGTCTGATGGACAACGATCGCTGGTGGGTGGCAAGCAAGAACCTCGCGGTCTTTGGCGGGATGTTCATTGCAATCAGCCTGGTGATCGGGGTCCTGCTGGCCGTCCTGCTGGACCAGCGGATTCGTCGCGAGGGCATGATTCGTACTATCTACCTGTACCCGATGGCGCTGTCGATGATCGTCACCGGTACTGCCTGGAAATGGTTGCTCAACCCTGGCCTGGGCCTGGACAAGATGTTGCGCGACTGGGGCTGGGAAGGTTTCCGTTTCGACTGGCTGATTGATCAGGACCGCGTTGTGTACTGCCTGGTCATCGCAGCGGTATGGCAGTCCTCGGGCTTCGTCATGGCGTTGTTTCTGGCGGGGCTGCGTGGCGTCGATCAGTCGATCATTCGCGCGGCGCAGATGGATGGCGCAAGTCTGCCGATGATCTACTGGCGCGTCGTGCTGCCAAGCCTGCGTCCGGTATTCTTCAGTGCCGTGATGATTCTCGCGCACATTGCGATCAAGAGTTTCGACCTGGTAGCCGCGATGACCGCCGGTGGCCCCGGTTACTCATCCGACCTGCCGGCGATGTTCATGTATTCCTTCACCTTCAGCCGCGGCCAGATGGGCATGGGCTCTGCGAGTGCCATTCTGATGCTCGGCGCGATCCTGGCGATTCTGGTGCCGTATCTGTATTCCGAGCTGAGGACCAAACGCCATGAGTAGTCATGTTGGCAAACCGGGCATCAGCTTCAGTCGTGTTCTGATTTACGCCGTGCTGATGCTGGCCTGTCTGATTTATCTGGTGCCGTTGGTGGTCATGCTGTTCACCAGCTTCAAGACCCCCGAGGACATCGGCACCGGCAACCTGTTGAGCTGGCCGAGCGTAGTGACTGCAATCGGCTGGATAAAAGCCTGGGATCTGGTCGATGGCTACTTCTGGAACTCGATAAAAATCACCGTTCCGGCCGTGATCATCTCCACCGCAATCGGCGCGCTCAATGGCTATGTGCTGTCGATGTGGCGTTTCAAGGGCTCGCAGCTGTTCTTCGGTCTGTTGCTGTTCGGTTGCTTTCTGCCGTTTCAGACCGTCCTGCTGCCGGCATCCTTTACGCTGGGCAAGATGGGCCTGGCCAACACGACCACCGGGCTGGTGTTTGTTCACGTGGTCTACGGGCTGGCATTTACCACGCTATTCTTCCGTAACTACTACGTCAGCATTCCCGACGCGCTGGTCAAGGCTGCACGACTGGACGGTGCCGGTTTCTTCACCATCTTCGGGCGCATCATTCTGCCGATGTCCACGCCCATCGTGATGGTCTGCCTGATCTGGCAGTTCACCCAGATCTGGAACGATTTCCTGTTCGGCGTTGTGTTCTCCAGCGGCGAGTCTCAGCCGATCACCGTGGCCCTGAACAATCTGGTCAACACCAGCACAGGTGCCAAGGAATACAACGTTGACATGGCGGCGGCGATGATTGCCGGCCTGCCGACACTGCTGGTCTACGTACTGGCTGGCAAGTATTTCCTGCGTGGGCTCACGGCCGGCGCGGTCAAGGGGTAATCATGGCGACTCTCGAATTACGCAACGTCAACAAGACCTACGGCAGCAACCTGCCGGACACACTCAAGAACATCGACCTGTCGATCAAGGATGGCGAGTTTCTGATTCTGGTCGGTCCATCGGGCTGCGGTAAATCCACCCTGATGAACTGCATTGCCGGTCTGGAAAGCATCAGTGGCGGCGAGATTCTGATCGACGGCCAGGATGTCAGCGGCACCAGCCCCAAGGACCGCGACATTGCCATGGTCTTTCAGTCCTACGCCCTGTACCCGACCATGAGCGTGCGTGAAAACATCGCCTTCGGGCTGAAGATCCGCAAGATGCCGCAAGCCGACATCGACGCTGAAGTGGCGCGCGTTGCCAAGCTGTTGCAGATCGAGCACCTGCTCAATCGCAAGCCGGGCCAGATGTCCGGTGGCCAGCAACAGCGTGTCGCGATGGGTCGTGCCCTGGCACGTCGACCCAAGATCTACCTGTTCGATGAGCCTCTTTCGAACCTCGATGCCAAGTTGCGCGTCGAGATGCGTACCGAAATGAAGTTGATGCATCAACGCCTCAAAACCACCACTGTGTATGTGACCCACGATCAGATCGAGGCCATGACGCTGGGTGACAAGGTGGCGGTGATGAAGGACGGTATCGTCCAGCAGTTCGGCACGCCCAAGCAGATCTACACCGATCCGGCCAACCTGTTCGTCGCCAGTTTCATCGGTTCGCCGCCGATGAACTTCATCCCGCTGCGCCTGCAACGCAAGGATGGCCAGTTGATCGCTGCGCTCGACAGTGGCCAGGCACGTTGCGAACTGCCGGTGGGCGTGTCCGATGCAGGCCTTGAAGATCGAGAAATCATTCTCGGTATTCGCCCTGAACAGATTATGCTGGCCGGCGCTGAATCGACCGGGCTGCCGACCATTCGTGCCGAGGTCCAGGTGACCGAGCCGACCGGTCCGGATACGCTGGTGTTCGTCACGCTCAACCAGAGCAAGGTCTGCTGTCGCCTTGCCCCGGATGTCGCACCACAGGTGGGCGAGAGCCTTACCTTGCAGTTCGATCCTGCCAGGGTGCTGATTTTCGATGCTCAGAGCGGCGAGCGTCTTGGGGTGTTGGGAGCGCGGCAGGCGGCTGAACGGGAAAACAATGTGTCACCGGTCCAGCCGCAAGTGATAAATTGATTCAGCAATGAGCACCGCTGGCTGGCCGTTGGCTGCCAAAACGCACGGCCGATCAGCGAATACAAGGCAGTGAATGAAGCAACATGTCTACCAAAGCTAATAACAATAAAACGAGGATTGATGGGATGAAGAAGATCAACAAAGGTAAATCGCTTTCCCGGCTCCAGTTGGTATGCAAGCTGTCGGCGTTGGGTGCGATGGGTCTGGCAGGCAGCGTTCACGCCGCCGAGCCATTTGCCGCAGATTCACCCTGGATGACGGGTGACTGGGGTGGCAAGCGCACCGAGTTGCTGGACAAGGGTTATGACTTCTCGCTGGAATACGTTTCCGAGATGGCCAGCAACCTGAAGGGCGGCTACAACGATGACACCACCGGTCGTTACAGCGACCAGTTCGCGCTGGGCATGAAAGTCGATTTGCAGAAGGTGCTGGGCTGGCAAGACGCGGAGTTCAAGCTGGCAATCACCGAACGTAGCGGTCGCAATATCTCCAATGACCGTATCGGCGATCCTCGCGCCGGTACACTCAGCTCCTCCCAGGAAGTCTGGGGCCGTGGTCAGACCTGGCGCCTGACGCAGATGTGGATCAAGCAGAAGTACTTCGACGGCGCACTGGACGTCAAGGCCGGTCGCTTTGGTCCGGGCGAAGACTTCAACAGCTTCCCGTGCGACTTCCAGAACCTGTCGTTCTGCGGCTCGCAGGTCGGTAACTACGTTAATACCTGGTACAACTGGCCTATCAGCCAGTGGGCGTTGCGCATCAAGTACAACATCACGCCTGAAGTCTATGCCCAGGTCGGCGTGTACGAGCAGAACCCGTCCAACCTGGAAACAGGCAACGGCTTCAAGCTCAGTGGCAGTGGCACCGAAGGCATGATTCTGCCGGTCGAACTGGTCTGGACTCCGTCCTTCAACTCGTTGCCTGGTGAGTACCGTGTCGGTTACTACAAGAGCACGCCAAACGCCAACGATGTCTATGAAGACGTGAACGGTCAGCCGCAGGCCTTGACTGGCGCAGCGTTCAAGTCGCACAGCAGCAAGCATGGCTGGTGGGTCGTGGCTCAGCAACAACTGACCACTCATGACGGCGATGCATCGCGCGGCCTGAGCATCTTTGCCAACGCCACCGTGCATGACAAGGCGACCAACTTCGTCGACAACTACCAGCAGATCGGTTTCACGTACAAAGGTCCGTTCAACTCGCGTCCGAAAGATGACATCGGTATCGGTTTTGCCCGTATCCACGTCAACGACGATGTGCAGGATCGCGTGCGTCTGGCCAACCAGATCAGCGGTATCAACGACTACGACAACCCTGGCTTCCTGCCGGTTCAGAGCACTGAGTACAACTCTGAAATCTACTACGGCTTCCATGTCACCAACTGGCTGACCGTGCGTCCCAACCTGCAGTACATCAAGCATCCTGGTGGCGTAGATCAGGTTGATGATGCGCTGGTAGCGGGCATCAAGATCCAGTCGAAGTTCTGAGTATTGACTGACGCGTAACGCGATCAAGGGTCGTGTGTGCTTTGCGGGCAGCCTGGCTGCCCGTTTTTTTATGGCTTGATCCTTTTATTTTTCAGGGACGCGATTGGCGATGACCACTCACGACGCGCAACTGCCTGAACATCCATTGCAACGCTTCTTCCGATCCCGACGGGCCAGACCTACTTTCGAGTGGGAGCGCCATCAGCTGCGCGAGGTACTGGTCATCGACCACCCGCAATGTCAGGCCGTATTCAGTCGTCAGGGTGCGCAATTGCTGCACTTCCAGCCGCAGGGCCAGAAACCCTGGCTCTGGTGTGCCGCGCAGTGGCCCCAGGTGGGCGCCATTCGTGGAGGCGTGCCGGTCTGCTGGCCATGGTATGGCCGACATCCTGGCGAGAGCGGCTGGCCGGCGCACGGCTGGGGACGTTTGCTGGACTGGAAACTGATCGACAGCAGTGAGAGTGAGGAGGGTGTGAGCCTGCACTGGCGCTTGCAATTGTGGGACTGGCAGGTCGATCTGCATGCCGAGCTGGGGCAGAGCATGGAGCTGCGTTTGAGCACGTGTCACGAGGACAGCGAGCCGTGTCACTTCAGCCATGCGCTGCATGTTTATTGGCGGATCGGTGATGTGGCTGAGGTCGCGCTGGAGGGGCTCGACGGCGCACAGGGTTATGACCAACTCAGCCGCCAGGCCTGTCAGCAACAGGGCGAACTGCGCGTGGCGGGCGCCTGCCAACGCGTATTCGAACACGCCGGCGCCGTACAGCTCCAGGACCCGATCTGGCAGCGCAGGCTCAACATCGACACCGGCGACAGCACCAACACCGTCGTCTGGCACCCCGGCAGCCGACCGCTCCTCGGCGTATGCGGCAGCGAAACCACAGGCTTTGTCCGCGTCGAAGCGGCCTCAGGCTCCGGCGACACCTTCAGCCTGCGGCCCGGAGAACACGTGCAGCTCAAACTGCAAGCCAGCCTGGCGGGGTGAGTTGCATGTGACGCAGAGCGTCACGAACTGCATGCCGACGCGGAGCGTCGGCACGATAGTCAAAGAAAAACCGCCGTGTGACGCAGAGCATCACGAACTGCATGCCGACGCGGAGCGTGGGAACGATAGTCAACGACACCCAGTCAGCCCTGATCCTCAATCGGATAACGGCTGTCATTCAGACTTTCCTTGATCTTGCGCAGATGCGGCTGGAAATCGACGCCGCGGCGCAGCGTCATACCCGTGGCCAGCACATCGAGCACAGTCAACTGAATGATCCGCGACGTCATCGGCATATAAATATCCGTATCTTCCGGCAGAGGAATGTTCAGACTCACCGTACTGGCCTGGGCCAGCGGCGAACCGGCTGCCGTCAGCCCCAGCACCGACGCGCCGTTGGCCCGCGCGATACGCGCCACCTCCACCAACTCACGGGTACGGCCCGTATACGAAATGATCACGAACAACTCGCCGGTATGAGCCACCGACGCAATCATCCGCTGCATCAGCACATCGGCATGCGCCGTCACCGCCAGATTGAAGCGGAAGAATTTATGCTGCGCGTCCAGGGCTACCGGCGCGGAGGCACCCAGCCCGAAAAAATGGATCTGCCGCGCCTGGATGAGCATGTCCACAGACTTGCTGATCAAGGCCGGGTCCAATTGCTGGCACGCGCTGTCCAGTGACGCGATGGCGCTGCCGAAAATCTTCTGGGTATAGGCCTCCGGATTATCATCGGCTTCCACCGCACGGCTGACATAGGCCGCGCCGCTGGCCAGGCTCTGGGCCAGTTGCAGCTTCAATTCCGGATAGCCACTGACACTGAACGAACGGCAGAAGCGATTGACCGTCGGCTCGCTGACCTTGGCGGCCTGGGCAAGCGCTGCAATGCTCAGCCGCGTGGCCATCTGCGGGTTGAGCAGGATGACCTCGGCCACTTTGCGTTCGGCCTTGTTCAGCTCGTCGAGTCGGCCCTGGATTTGCTCCAGGAGGTTTCTTACGCGGTCCATTCAAAGTCCTTGTCGGGGCTGATTTACCAACGGTTTTGCCTTGGGCTTTTATTAGCCCTTTAGCCTGTAGCAAAGGTGGCCTATCGTACTGAGGGCCTGTGTTGATCACCACTGGAATATGCTTTCAGGCAGAATGTTGTGGTTATTACTACATATGGCCTTGAGTAACGCCTTTAAAAAAGGTATTTGTAGCCTAACTTGATAAAAGAACCAACATTATGCCCTTGATTACGGTTGAACCGTGCACATTTGCCCTGTTTGGTGCCCTGGGGGACCTTGCGGTACGCAAGCTGTTCCCGGCTCTTTATCAGCTTGATCGCGCTGGACTGCTGCATGAAGACACAAAAATTCTTGCCCTGGCGCGTGAACCAGGCGACGAAGAGTCGCATCTGGCGTACATCGAAAAATCCATGCGCCGCTTCATTCCCGAGACGGAGCTGGAGCCGGACAACCTGAGCCGCTTTCTGGCGCGTCTCAGCTATCTGCATGTCGACTTTCTCAAGGCCGAGGATTACGTTGCGCTCGCCGAGCGGGTTGGCAATGCCGAAACCCTGATCGCCTATTTCGCCACACCGGCCTCGGTCTATGGCGCCATCTGCGAGAACCTCGCGTCGGTCAACCTGGCCGAGCGCACGCGTGCCGTACTGGAAAAACCCATCGGCCACGACCTGGCCTCTTCGCGCCGTGTCAATGACGCCGTCGCGCAGTTTTTCCCGGAAAACCGCGTTTATCGTATCGACCACTATCTGGGCAAGGACACGGTACAGAACCTCATCGCTCTGCGCTTCGCCAACAGCCTGTTCGAAACCCAGTGGAACCAGAACCATATTTCGCACGTAGAGATCACGGTGGCCGAGAAGGTCGGCATCGAAGGCCGTTGGGGCTACTTCGATCAGGCCGGCCAGCTGCGTGACATGATTCAGAACCACCTGCTGCAGCTGCTCTGCCTGATTGCCATGGACCCGCCAAGCGACCTGTCGGCCGACAGTATCCGTGACGAGAAGGTCAAGGTGCTCAAGGCACTCGCACCCTTCACCCCGGAGCGTCTGGCGACCCAGGTGGTGCGTGGCCAGTACACCTCTGGCTACAGCGAAGGCAAGGCGGTGCCTGGCTATCTGGAAGAGGAAAACTCCAATACCCAGAGCGATACCGAAACCTTCGTCGCGTTGCGTGCCGATATCCGCAACTGGCGCTGGTCGGGTACGCCGTTCTATTTGCGCACCGGCAAACGCATGCCGCAGAAGCTGTCGCAGATCGTGATCCATTTCAAAGAGCCGCCGCACTACATCTTCGCGCCTGAACAGCGTTTGCAGATCAGCAACCGCCTGATCATCCGCCTGCAGCCTGACGAAGGCATCTCCTTGCAGGTGATGACCAAGGATCAGGGCCTGGACAAGGGCATGCAGCTGCGCAGCGGTCCCTTGCAACTGAATTTTTCCGACACCTACCGCAGCGCTCGTGTCCCCGACGCCTATGAGCGGTTGTTGCTGGAAGTCATGCGTGGCAATCAGAACCTGTTTGTCCGCAAAGATGAGATCGAGTACGCCTGGCAATGGTGCGATCAATTGATCGCTGGCTGGAAGAAGGCGGGCGATGCGCCCAAGCCTTACCCGGCCGGAACCTGGGGGCCGATGAGCTCCATTGCCCTGATTACTCGCGACGGGAGATCCTGGTATGGCGACATGTGACCTCAAGCTGCCGGCAGGGCTGGTAGCACACGATTTCGACACGGCGCAGCAACTGGCCGATGCACTGGCTGAAAATGTCGCCGAGCGCCTGAAGCAGGCGATCAGCGAGAACGGTCTGGCGACGCTGGTGGTGTCCGGTGGACGCAGCCCGGTCGCCTTCTTCCAGCGTCTGGCGACACAACCGCTGGAGTGGTCGAAGGTGGTCATCAGTCTGGCGGACGAGCGCTTCGTGCCGACCGAGCACGCCGACAGCAATGCCGGCCTGTTGCAGCGCCACTTGTTGCAGGGGCCCGTGGCGAAGGCGAAGTTTCTCGGCCTGTACAGCGTGGCGAGCAGTGTCGAGGAAGCCGCGCAGGCTGCCGATCAGGCCTTGGCCGAGCTGCCACCCATAGATGTACTGATTCTGGGCATGGGCGACGACGGGCATACCGCATCGCTATTCCCCAACAGCCCGAATCTGAGCGAAGCCCTTGATCTGCAAGGCGAGCGCCGCTGCCTGCCCATGCTCGCACCGAGCGTGCCGCACCAGCGCCTGACCCTGACCCGCCGCCTGCTGGCGTCGGCGCGCTCACCGATTCTGTCGGTGTCCGGTCAGGCCAAACTCGACACCCTGCGCACCGCGCTGGCAGGCGATGACCTCGCCGAAATGCCGGTACGTGCCTTTCTCAACCCGTCTCTCGAGATTTACTGGTGCCCATAAGCCCCGATAAGCCCCACAAACAAAGGAACCGTCGCCATGACACAGAACGAAAATAATCAGCCGCTGACCAGCATGGCGAACAAGATTGCCCAGATCGACGAACTCTGCGCCAAGGCGAAGATTCTGCCGGTGATCACCATCGCCCGTGACCAGGACGTACTGCCGCTGGCCGATGCACTGGCCGCTGGCGGCATGACTGCGCTGGAAGTGACCCTGCGCTCGGCGTTCGGCCTGAGCGCCATTCGTATCCTGCGTGAACAGCGCCCCGAGTTGTGTGTGGGCGCGGGGACGATCCTGGACCGCAAGATGCTGGCCGACGCCGAAGCGGCCGGTTCGCAGTTCATCGTGACGCCCGGCAGCACGCAGGAACTCTTGCAGGCGGCGCTCGACAGCCCGCTGCCTTTGCTACCCGGCATCAGCAGTGCCTCGGAAATCATGATCGGCTACGCCATGGGCTATCGCCGTTTCAAGCTGTTTCCGGCCGAGATCAGCGGCGGTGTGGCAGCGATCAAAGCCCTTGGCGGGCCGTTCAACGAGGTGCGTTTCTGCCCCACTGGCGGCGTTAATGAGCAGAACCTCAAGAGCTACATGGCCCTGCCCAACGTCATGTGCGTGGGCGGCACCTGGATGATCGATAACGCCTGGGTCAAGAATGGCGACTGGGGGCGTATCCAAGAAGCGACTGCGCAGGCCATGGCGCTGTTTGACTGATTTTCAGGATTTCGGCGTCAGCCCCTTGCGGCTGATTCCGACAAGGAAGTTGTTGTTGGTTGTATGGCTTTTCGGTGCTCCCTGGTCCGGAGCACCGTTTTTTTCTCCCCGGACCTTCTCTTCGTTTTTACCCCTTGTCCTTGAACGACTGACGTGGACGCGTGCGCAACGGGTCCAATAGCGCGCCAAGGCCGTTGTGATCGATTTCCTGCATCAGCGCCAACAAGCCGCCCAACTCTCCTTTGGGAAAGCCTTCGCGGGCGAACCAGTTCAGGTAATGCCCTGGTAAATCAGCGATCAGCCGGCCCTTGTATTTGCCGAACGGCATTTCCTGTGTCACCAGCAACTTGAGTTTTTCCGGGTTCATTCGCGATAAGCCTGCGTTTCTGTCTCAGCTTGTACGATACGTGCATTCTGCATGCAGGCCAAACCGCAGATCATGCAGAAGTCACGAACGGGCAAATGTGAAAATTTCGTAAGTCATTGATATTAAATAATTATTTTCATTTCAAAAACTGGCACGGTGTCTGCAATTACCTATACATCGAACACTTTCGTATCAACCTGCCATTAGGAAATTATCAAATGACTGATATCAACAAAGAAACGATCTCTATCCTGAATGACCTGATCGAAACCAGCAAAGACGGTGAAGAAGGTTTCCGTACCAGCGCAGAACACGCAAAAAGCGCCCAGGTAAAATCGTTCCTTGCAAACCGTTCTACTGAAGTCGCTGCAGCCGTTCGTGAACTGCAAGCTGAAGTGACCGCACTGGGTGGCAAGCCTGAAGATTCTTCCAGCGTATCTGGCGCACTGCACCGCGCATGGGTCAACCTGAAGTCGATGGTTACTTCGGACGACGACAAGGCAGTTCTTGAAGAAGTTGAAAAAGGCGAAGACGTTGCCAAGAAGGCTTATCGCGAAGCGCTGGAAAAAGCCCGCGCCAAGAACGTTTCCCCTAACGTTATCGCGCTGATTGAAAAGCAGCAGGCTGGCGTTCTGGCCAACCACGACAAGGTAAAAGCGCTGCGTGACGCAGCCCGCGCCGCATCGTAATTCGATGCCTCAGCGGTAACCGAAAAACGCCAGCCAGTCTGGCGTTTTTTTATGCCCGAAGGCAGCCGGTCAAACCTGGTCTGTCACCTTTCTGGCGACCGAACTGCGGTACTCGACCCGGTTACGCCCATTGTCCTTGGCCTGATACAGCGCCTTGTCGGCTACCCCGAAAAATGCCTCCAGTTTGTCGCCCTGGCGAACGACCTCCGAAGCGACCCCGATGCTCACGGTGATGGGATGCTCGGCATTCCTGAACAGCGGCAGTGACTCTGCGGCCTTGCGAATTTTTTCCGCGATCAGCATGGCGCCCGGCAAATCTGTTTCCGGCAGCACCACCACGAACTCTTCGCCGCCATAGCGCGCCACCCGGTCGCCCGGACGGCGGATGCAGTATGAGATGGTCTGCGCAATCAGACGCAGCGCCTCGTCCCCGCCCTGATGGCCGTGACGCTCATTGAATGCCTTGAAATGGTCTACGTCGATCATCAGCAATGACAGCGGCTTGCCAGAGCGTTGCGCTCGGGCCCATTCGGTCTCCATGGCCTCGTCGAGCTGGCGGCGGTTATCGAGCCCGGTCAGACCATCTGTCGCGGCCAGGCTGGCCAGCGCATCTTCGGCACGGTGGCGTCTTCGCAGTTCGCGACACAGCAGCCAGGTCAGCCACAGAATGCCCAGACACAAAACGCTGGTGGCCGAGCCGACCAGCCAGGCATTGCGCCGCCAGACGGCATACACCTCATCCTCGGACTGCCCGATGACGACGATCAGCGGCAGGTTGCCGACTCGGGAAAAGGTATACAGCCGACGAGCGTTCAACTGCGTCGACATCGCGGCGAAGCTGCCATCGCCTTCCTGAAGGATGCGCTGAAAGTTGGGGCTGTGGCTGTAATCCTTGCCGATCAGATCCTGGCCTTCCATTTCCGGGTAGCGAACGATCAGAATGCCCGAGGTATTGATCAGGTTGATGCTGCTTTCACTGCCCAGGTTCTGGCTCATGAACAGGTGCTTGAAATACACCAGGCGCATCGCCGCACTCACGATGCCCATGAACTCACCGTTGGGTCCTGATATACGACGGCTGAAACTGATGCACCAGTCCTTGTAGCCCCAGCGCGTCTTGTACGGCGCGCTGACATGTAGCGTCAAAGAGCGGTCGGTTGCATGGTCCTTGAAATAGGCGCGGTCAGAAAAGTTGTCCTGTCGAGGAATGACAGATAAAGAATCAGCCAATATCTCGCCGCGGTTATCGAGCAATACCAGATCGCCCTTGTAAGAGGCGGCAGTGGCGCGATCAAACAGTACAAGTTGGCGCAGTTCAGGCGACAGTTGCTGAAGGTCCGGACGCTGCCACGCACTGATCATACCCTGCAGGGAAGAGTCGTAAAGTTCTGCGTTACGCATGACGTCGGCATCAATCAAACGCACGATATTGGATGCTGCACGTGCTGCTGTCTGTGCTGCGTCGTCGCGCTCCCGGGCCAGTAGAGACGCCACGATCGCCAGAATGGCGAGCATTGAAACCGAGCTGCCGAAAATCAATATCAGCTCCGGACGGGTCCATCTGAGCCGGGCTTGCCGAGAAAACGCAAACACCATCATCGGTTGTTCTACCTGCAGACGAATGATTCTTGATAATCGGTTAATAAAATTATCAGTTATTTGGGGAACTTAATGATGCGTGTATAACACGCTCCTTATAGCCTCATATGAAGGGAATGTGAATAAAGCAAGTGTATTTAAAATGCTGCGAACAGGCGCACACTGAGGACCGTGAAAACCGTCAGTGCAGTCAGTATTTTCAGGTGTCAGCGGGGCAACTGGATGCCGAAAGTATTGGCGCCCTTGTCGCTGTTCACGAACACGGTGCCGCCATGCATCAAGGCAATCGCCTTGACGATGGCCAGCCCCAGGCCGTGATTGGCGCCGCTGTTGCTGCGTGAGGCATCCACCCGATAAAAGCGCTCGAACAGTCTGGGTAAATGTTCCTGAGCGATGTGTACGCCCGGATTGGTCACGCTGACAGTGACATGGGCATCGCGCGATTCGATGTTGACTTCAATGACCTCGCCAGCGCCGGTGTGCTGGACGGCGTTATGCAACAGGTTGATCAGCGCTCGGCGCAAGTGGGATTTTTCAATCGGCGCGCTGGCGTCGCCGTTGACACGGACTTGCACGTGCGCGTCTTCCAGAATGAAGTCCAGATAATCCAGCGTCGTAGCGACTTCTTCAGCCAGTGAGGTGCAGGTTTGTGCCTTGACCCTGGTGCCCTGATCGGCGCTGGCCAGAAACAGCATGTCGTTGATGATCGAGCGCAGGCGCTCCAGCTCTTCGAGATTCGACTGCAACACCTCGAAATAATGCTCGGCAGAGCGGCCACGGGTCAGCGCTACCTGGGTCTGACCGATCAGATTGGTCAGCGGCGAACGAAGCTCGTGTGCCACATCGGCATTGAACGACTCCAGCCTCGAGTAGGCTTGCTCGACGCGCTCAAGCGTGGAGTTGAACGAGGCGACGAATTGCTCGAGTTCCGGTGGCAGCGGCGACAGCTGCAAGCGTCCGGACAGCCGTGGCGGGGCGAGCTTCTGGACTTCCTGCGAGAGGCTGGTCAGCGGTCGCAGGCCAATTCGCGCGACCCAGTAGCCCAGCGCCGACGCGAGCAGAATGCCCAGCGTGGCCAGGCTGATCAGGGCGACCAGCAGCGAGTGTTGCGTGTGCCAGAACGTCTCGGTGTCGATGGCGGTCAGAAAGCGCAGTGCCGGACGCTGTTCCTTGGCGGGAAACTCGCTGACCAGCACTTTGAACGAAAACGGATGATCTGCCAGTCTCAGGTCGTGCATGCCCAGCGGCCCGTGCGCAAAACGACGAATGTCCGCACCGGGATTGCCGAACTCGTAGAGTGGATTGTCACTCACCACCCAGAAGCGCAGGCGCTTGTCCTCTTCGCTGAGCAAACTGAGCTTGTTCTTGATCTTGCCCCAGTGCTCCGGGTTGCCGAAACGATTGACCGCCGATTCCAGCACGCTGTAGCGCGCATCCACTTCCGCGCGGGGCAGCAGGTCGAGGCTCTTGTCGACCTGCAGGTACAAGGCCCAGCCGATCAGCAGGAACACCACCAGTGCCACCAGCGCGAACAGCCCGCTCAGGCGCAGGGCAATCGAATCAACCCGCACTGCGGTTCTCCAGCACATAACCCATGCCGCGAATGGTGTGCAGCAGCTTGTGCTCGTGAGGGCCATCAAGCTTGGCCCGCAAGCGTTTGATCGCGACTTCGACCACATTGGTATCGCTGTCGAAGTTGATGTCCCAGACCATCTCGGCGATGGATGTCTTGGAGAGAATGTCGCCCTGACGTCGGGCCAGCACGCTGAGCAGCGAAAACTCCTTGGCGGTCAGGTCCAGGCGCAGGCCGGCACGGGTCGCCTTGCGGCTGATCAGGTCTATCCACAGGTCGGCGATGGTGATCTGTACCGGTTCATGGCCACCGCTGCGCCGGGTCAGGGCCTGCAGACGGGCGACCAGTTCCAGAAAGGAAAACGGTTTGCCCAGGTAATCATCCGCGCCTTCGCGCAGGCCGCGAATGCGGTCGTCGACCTGCTCGCGCGCGGTCAGCATGATCACGGGTGTCTGTTTGCGCGCGCGCAACGCACGCAACACACCAAAACCATCCAGGCCCGGGAGCATCACATCGAGAATGACGATCGCATGGTCATTCTCCAGCGCCAGGTGCAGGCCTTCGATCCCGTCGCGCGCCACGTCCACGGCATAGCCCTGTTCGGTCAGGCCCCGCCGCAGGTAGTCGGCGGTTTTCTCTTCGTCTTCGATAATCAGCACGCGCATTGGGCGACTCTCACTTGTGCAGGGCCGGCGCCGGTGCGGCGGGCGCCGGGTGGCGTCGATGAAACAGCCGCTCCAGTTGCAGATAAATGACCGGCGTCGTGAACAACGTGAGCATCTGGCTCACCAGCAGGCCGCCGACCACGGCAATACCCAGCGGCTGACGCAACTCGGCACCGACGCCGAAACCGAGCATCAACGGCAGCGCGCCGAGCAGCGCGGCGAGGGTGGTCATGATAATCGGTCGGAAGCGGGTGATACAGGCCTCATAAATGGCCTCGTGCGACGTGAGACCCTGCTCGCGCTGGGCCTGCAGGGCAAAGTCCACCAGCAGAATACCGTTCTTTTTGACGATACCGATCAGCAACACCACGCCGATCAGGGCCATGATCGAGAAGTCCTGGCCCATCATCCACAACAGCAACAATGCGCCGATACCTGCCGAGGGCAGGGTGGAGATGATGGTCAGCGGGTGCACGAAGCTTTCATAGAGCACCCCCAGAATGATATACACCGCCACCAGCGCCGCTAGGATCAGCCACGGCTGGTTGGCCAGCGAGCTCTGGAACGCCTGTGCCGCACCCTGGAAGCTGCCGATGATCGAGGCGGGCATGCCGATCTCGTTCTTGGCCTGATCGAGCATGCGCACGGCATCGCCCAAGGCGACCCCGGGTGCCAGGTTGAACGACAGGTTCGCCGCCGGAAACATCCCGTCATGGCTGATCGATAACGGTCCCATGCGCGGCGCACTGACTTTGGCCAGCGCCGACAGCGGCACCATTTCGCTGGTCAGCGGTGAGCGCAGGTAGAAGTACGCCAGGCTTTCAGCCTTGCCGCGCTGCTGGGCGTCCAGTTCAAGGATCACCTTGTACTGGTTGACTTCCGTCTGATACTCGCTGATCTGCCGCTGGCCGAACGCGTCGTACAGCGCCTGGTCGACATCGGCCGTGGTCAGGCCGAATCGCGCGGCAGCGCTGCGGTCGATGTCGATGTGCGTGACGCTGCCGCCCAGTTGCAAGTCGTTGGACATGTCGCGAAACGCCGGGTTGCTGCGCAGCTTTTCAGTCAGCCGTTGCGTCCAGGTGTTGAGCAGTTCGCCGTCGTTGCTCTTGAGCACGTACTGGTACTGACTGCGGCTCGGGCCGGAGCTGAGGTTGATGTCCTGCCCGGCGCGCAGGTACAGAACGATGCCCGGGACCTTGGCCAGTTTGGGGCGCAGGCGGTCGATGAACTCACTGACCGACACATCGCGTTCGGAGCGTGGCTTGAGCGAGATCCAGAAGCGGCCGTTGGCGATGGTCTGGTTGCTGCCTGAAACACCGACCGAATGCGAGAACGCCAGCACCGCAGGGTCCGCGCCGACGATCTTTGCCAGTTCCAGGTGTTTTTCCACCATGTCCGGGTAGGAGATGTCGGCAGCTGCCTCGGTGGTCCCGAGTGCAAAAGCGGTGTCCTGGACCGGAAAGAAGCCTTTGGGGATGAGGATGTAACCGACCACTGCCAGCGCCAGGGTCAGGCCGAACACGCCAAGCATCAGCCGCTGATGGGCCAGGGCCTTGCGCAAGCCACGCTCGTAGGAGGCGAGCAGGCGTTCACCGAACCCCGGTTTCTGATGCGGGTGATGGGTGGGCGCGCGCATGAACAAGGCGGCCAGGGTCGGCGCGAGGGTCAGGGAGACGACCACCGAAATAAGGATGGTCGCGGTTGCGGTCAGTGCGAACTCCTTGAACAGTCGCCCGACCACGCCGCCCATGAACAACAGCGGAATGAACGCCGCCACCAGTGAGAAACTGATCGACACTACGGTAAAGCCGATTTCCCCTGAGCCCTTTATCGCGGCCTCGCGCATGCCCTGACCGGCTTCGAGATGACGGTGGATGTTCTCGACCACCACGATGGCGTCGTCCACCACGAAACCGACCGCGACCACGATGGCCACCAGTGTCAGGTTGTTCAGGCTGAAGCCGAACAGGTACATCATCGCAAAGCTGGCAATCAGCGAGACCCCGAGTACCGCACTGACGATCAGGGTGGCTGACAGTTGGCGCAGGAACAGCGCCATGACCGCCACCACCAGCAGCACCGCGATCATCAGGGTCATTTCCACTTCATGCAGCGAGGCACGGATGGTACGGGTGCGGTCGTTGAGTACCGAGACATCGACGCTGGCCGGGAGCATTTCCTGCAAGCGTGGCAGTTCACCCTGGATACGGTCCACGGTGTCGACAATGTTGGCACCCGGCTGGCGGAAGATGGCGATGTTGACGCCTTGCTGATCGCCGGACCAGGCCTTGACGTAGGCGTTTTCCGAGCCCGCGACAACCCGTGCCACATCCTTGAGCTGGACGGGTGCGCCGTTCTTGTAGGAAACAATCAGTTGCGCGTAGTCCTGCGGCTTGAACAACTGGTCGTTGGAAGACAGGGTCGAAATACTGTCCTTGCCGTACAGCGCACCCTTGGCCAGGTTAAGGCTGGTCTGCTGCACCGCCAGGCGAATATCGGCCAGGGTCAGCCCTAGCGCAGCCAGTTTCTCGGGAGCGGCCTGAACACGAATCGCCGGACGTTGCTGACCGGTGATGAAGACCTGGCCCACGCCTTCGATCTGGCTGAGCTGGCGCGCCAGAATGGTTTCGGTGACGTCGCTCAGTTCTGTGCCGGGGATCAGGCTGGAACTCACGCTGAGGATCAGCACCGGGCTGTCGGCCGGGTTGACCTTGCGCCAGGTCGGCAGACTGGGCAGGTCGGCAGGCAGGCGTCCGGCTGCGGTATTGATGGCGGCCTGGACTTCCTGGGCCGCAGTGTCGATGCTTTTGTTGAGCGTGAATTGCAGCGTCAGGTTGGTGGAGCCCAGTGCGCTGCTGGAGGTCATCTGGGTCATGCCCGGTATCGCACTGAACTGCACTTCCAGTGGCGTGGCAACCGAAGACGCCATGGTTTCGGGGCTGGCGCCGGGGAGCTGCGCGGTGACCTGGATGGTCGGGAATTCCGCTTCCGGCAACGGCGCGATCGGCAGCCGTGGAAAGGCAATGACCCCCAGCAGTACCAGTGCGAAGGTCAGCAACAAGGTGGCCACCGGGTGGTCGATGCACCACGCCGATACCGAGCCCCGGCCGTTCATCGTGCGGGCTCCACTTGCGCGCTCGCGACATCCGCAGCAGGCGCGGTGATCACTTCGACCGTTGCGCCGGGGCGTAGCCGCGACTGGCCGTCGCTGACCAGTACATCGCCAGCACGCGGCCCGCTGATCAATGTCTGTTCGCTGTCCTGATAGAGCACTTTGACGGGTACGACTTCTACCTTGTTATCGGCAGTGAGCCGATAGACGAAGTGCAGGTCAACGCCGCGCTGCACCACTTGTGGCGGCACTTTCAGCGAGTTGAGTTCGATACCGGTCTGGATCTTCACGGTCACCAGTTGCCCCGGCCAGAGTTGCTCGCCGGGGTTTTTGAATTGCGCCTTGGCGCGGATCGTACCGGTGCTTGCCGACACCTGATTGTCGATCAATGAAAGCGTGCCTTCACCCAGCAGCAGGCCGTTGGCCGCGCCGTCGCCCTGATACGCCTTGACGGTCGCAGCGTTACGTTCGGCAATCAGCCCCTGCAGGGTCGGCAACATTTGCTGTGGCAGGGAAAACTCCACGGCAATCGGGTCGATCTGGGTCACTGAAAACAGCCCTGCAGCATCGCTGACGCGCAGGAAGTTGCCTTCATCGACGTTGCGAATACCGACCCGTCCCGTCACCGGCGAGCGAATCTGGGTGTAGGACAGCTGCACCTGTGAGGCGTTGATGCTCGCTTCGTTGCCTTTCGCCGTGGCTTCGAGTTGCCTGACCATTGCCTGCTGTTGGTCGAATGTCTGCCGCGAGATGCCATTGTCCTGGGTGAGCTGGCGATAGCGCTTGAGGTCCAGTTGCGCGACGTCCAGCTGCGCCTTGCTTTGCGCCAACTGGGCACGCGCCTGCTCCAGCGCGGCCCGGATAGAGCGGTCATCCAGCGTTGCCAGCAGGTCCCCGGCCTTGACCTGCTGACCTTCCTTGACCAACACACGCGTCAGCACCCCATCCACCTGGGGGCGGATCACCACGCTTTGCAGCGACAGCACCGATCCGATCCCTGTGACGAAACGCGGTACGTCTTCAAGGCTGACCGTGATCACTTTGACGGGCACAGCGGCAGCGGCATTTTTGGGGAGTGCGGCCGGGCGTGTCAGTTTCCAGCCGGCAATCGCCGCACAGGCGATCACCAGGACGACGGCGGTGACGGTCAGGGTCTTTCTGCGCATATGAAGAAAACGCCAAATGTCGGTACGGGAGAGATGTTTTTTACAGCTTCCTTATAGCCTGCAAACCCGGTCAACAGAATGACTTTCAGCTGTCAGGTTTGTCAGAAAGCCTCCAGCGGGTGTGGCGTGCAGTCAAGAAAAGTCGGAATCGGACGATATCTATGTTGAAGAGATAGTTGTCCAGATGTTTATAAAGTCCTAGGAGTTTTCCTACATTTTCCTAAGTAGGTTTCTGGCAGGTCATTCTCTCATCAACTTAAATTATCGTATGAGTCTATGAATGGAGTACGCCATGAGCAGTCAGAAATCGAACGGAAAAGTGATGGTGAAGTTACGGTCCCTTGATAAACGTTTGTGGGTCGCAATCCTGTCGACGTTGCTGCTGGCTGCTCCCGGTTTGTCATGGGCAAAGGACGGTGCAATTACGTTGCGTGGCAGTATTGTCAACAGCAGTTGCATGATTTCCAGTACAGAGATGACGGCGCCCAGTGTTCATTCGCGAACGCTGGAAGTTGCACCCGGGGTCACTATTCATGTGAGCACCGAACGCAATGTCTGTGGTGAGCAGGCAATGCCCTTCGTTACGCAGTATCAGGTGCTGCCTGCCGCCGTGTTAATCGACGGAGAAGCCCTGCAGGCAAGTGCTGCAGTGGTCACGTTGAGCTATCAGTAACTACCGGTCTGTCGTGTTTTCTCGTCCGGACTGTCACGCTTTCAAGGGGCAGTCCAGTGCCTGTAAAGTTTGAACGATACATAACCTCGGCCACAGTGAAGGCGTCGGCAGTCTTTGCCTGAGTAAGGGCACGCTTCTGTATTGAAAAGGGTTTTTATCAGTGTGCAAGGCACCACTTATAATTATTCCTACAGACCTGTCCTGCGTGTTGTGTTGTGTTGTCTGCGGGGTGAAAGTTATCGAGCTGACAGCACTGAAATAGACCTGGCTCTATAGTGCTCACCGTCCGATAGCGGGCACACACGAAATAACACAAGGAAGGTCGTTAGCATGAAAAAGCTTTCTCTTACATTGGCAGTTCTGGGCGTAATGGGCGCTGGCATGGCAGGTACCGCCAGTGCTGCGAACAACGGCACAATGGTCTTCAACGGAACACTGACCAATATCTCCTGCGATGTGGGGCCGGGCACGGGTGTCAGTACGGGGACCAACCCTGGCGAAATCAATATCGACCTGGGCAACGTGTCCTTCTCCGATATCGGTGTATCGAGCGAAAGCCGATTCGAAACGGCTTCCCCCATCCAGTTGCTGGTCAACTGCAGTGCGGGTGCCGACCAATACAACATGGTGAAGATGCGCCTTATTGCCCGTAACGGCAGTGGCCTGGACAACAACGACGCGAAACTCCTGCGCACCACCGGTGCGGCAGATGGCGTCGGTATCGGCCTGCTCAATGCCTCCAGCGTGTTGATGGATCTGAGCGGTGACGAAACCGTCGACACCACACTCATCAAGGATGGCGCCAGCGGTGCCACCGCTGAAATCAATTTTGGCGCGGTGTATGTGCTTAACGGCACGCCCACCAATCCGGGTAATGCCGACGGCTTCCTGCCGTTCGTGATGGATTACGAGTAATCGTGTCGGACAGGGCGGGCCGTGCTCGCTCTGTCCTCTACCGAATTCAAGGCGAACGCCAGCATGTTTTCCGATTTTTTTCGCTACACGATGCTTGTTGCGTGGTTGTTCTGCGCATCCACCGTTCAGGCGGGCATCGTATTGAATACAACGCGAGTCATTTACCAGGGCAACGACAAAGAGGTCAGTCTGGGGGTGCACAACAGTGGCGGGGGGGAGATTCTCCTGCAGTCCTGGCTTGAATCTCCGACGACGGCGGCCAGCAATAACGAAGGGCTGCAGAACCTGCCGTTTATTGTCACACCCGCGCTTGCGCGTATGGCCGGTGGTGGCAGGCAACTATTGCGGATCATTCATTCCGGTACTGACATGCCCACCGATCGTGAGTCGGTGTTATGGCTCAATGTTCAGGAAATACCCCAGAGCGCAGCAGAAAACACGCTGCAGATCGCGGTACGTCAACGCATAAAAGTCTTCTTCCGGCCTGATGGTCTGCAGGGTGATCCACAGCAGGCGCCGGAAAAACTGAACTGGCAACGGGTCGATGACACCGGTGTGCAGGTCGAAAATCCCGGCCCCTACCATGTCTCCATGCTCCGGATTTCCATACGTCAACATGACACTGAACTTGCCCTTCTGGACAGTCAGATGCTGGCGCCACATCAGCGTCTGCGTATTCCGTTACAGCACACACCGGCAAGTGCGCCGTTGGTTCTGAGTTTCGTCAGTCTCAATGACTACGGCGGACAAGTGCCTTATCAGGCAACCCTTGGCAACAAACAACCGGTTAACGCCGGCAAGGCGTCGCCCCGATAAGCTGGCGCATCCACTGTCAGCGTTCACTATTCAAACCGTCGGGCCTCAGTGACAAGACAGCCCGGCAGACCTGCGTCTGTGTAAAAGGATTGCACGGCGCGCGCGACAGCCGAAGTAGAGTGAAGACCGCTATGGAATGGCGCAAAGAAGTTAATAAGGGAGTTATTGCCCAGTGCGCGCTCCCTCACCCCCGACGCGGTGCGCTGGGTATCGGTTTCGGATTGACGTTGATGTGTGCGGTCAGCGCGTCGGCCGCCTCGTCGGGTGGCGACGGGGCAGTCAGGTTCAATACGGCGTTTATCCAGGGAAGCGATCAGCCGGCTGACCTTCAGGAGTTTCTGCGCTCCAATAGTGTATTGCCGGGTATTTACCGGGTTGATATCTACGTCAATCGCAAGCTGAGCGGCAGGCGGGATATCCGCTTTTTGAAAAGTCCGCTATCAGGCCTGATCGAGCCCTGCCTGTCGCTTGAGATGCTGCAGAGTTTTGGTCTGGACTTGAGTCGTCTGCCGCCAGGTGAGGCATCTGCCCAGGCCTGTTTCGACCTGCCCGCGCGTGTCGCATTTGCCCGCGTCGACTATCAGCCCGGTGCGTTGCGACTGACGATCAGCGTGCCGCAAGCGGTGATGTCACGCGGTGCTCGCGGTTATGTGGCGCCGGAGCTTTGGGATCAGGGCGAGACCGCAGGCTTTATCAACTACAACTTCAATGGCAGCCGGCGGCGTAACAAGGGCCTGGAAACGGAGCAGTACTACGTGGGGCTGCGAAACGGGCTGAACGTCGGCGCCTGGCGTTTGCGCAACGAGTCCTCTCTGGTCGGCGGCAGTGACAGGCCTTGGCGTTATCGCAGCAATCGTACCTTCGCGCAGCGTGACATCACCACCCTGAAAAGCCAGCTCACGCTGGGCGAGACGTTCACCGATTCGCAGGTATTCGACAGTGTCCGCTTCAGGGGCGCGGCGCTGGCCTCTGACGATGGCATGCTGTCTGACAGCGAGCGGGCCTATGCCCCGGTCATCCGCGGGATTGCCGAAACCAATGCGGCCGTGGAAGTTCGCCAGAACGGCTTTCTGCTCTACAGCGGCAGTGTGTCGCCCGGGCCGTTCGAGATTGCCGATATCTATCCCAGTGGCTCCAATGGCGACTTGTCGGTGTCTGTCATCGAAGCCGACGGGCGTGTGCGGACCTTCACTCAGGCCTACGCGTCGCTGCCGATCATGGTTCCCGCAGGCTCGTTGCGCTACAGCCTGGCCGGCGGGCAGGTCGACAACAACGACGATCAGCAGGCCTCTCCGGCATTTGCCAGTGCGGCCCTGATCTACGGTCTTTCCGAACGGATTACCGGGTTTGCCGGGGTGCAACTGGCCGAGGATTACCAGGCCGCGAACATAGGCACCGGGATCAACACCGGGCTGGGCGCGGTGTCGATGGACCTTACCCGCTCGGTCAGCAAGGTGGCTCAGCGGGCGCGCAGTGGCCAGAGCCTGCGCGTGCGTTATGCCAATACGCTGGATGTCACCGACACCACGTTGGCAGTGGCCGGTTATCGATATTCGACCGAGCAATACCGGACCCTGAACCAGCACGTCAGCGACAGCGGCGCGCTGCGGCAATTGCGGGCCTCTGGGCTGGCGCGGGATCGGCTGGAACTCAGCATCACTCAGATAGTGCCTGGCCAGTCGGCGTCGCTGAGCCTGACGGCGTCCGAGCAGCGCTACTGGAACCTGTCCGGCAAGACCCGGCAGCTTTACCTGTCCTATAACGCGGCCTGGTATTCGCTCAATTACAGCCTGTCCATCGAACGCAACGAGGATTTCGGGCGAAGCGGTGACGCGAGCACCGACAATCGTGTTGCCTTGAGCGTGACCCTGCCGCTCGGCTCCAGCCCCGGCTCGTCGCGATTGTCTTTCAACGCGGTGCGCGACAGCCGAGGCGAGTACAACGCGCAGGCCGGGCTCAACGGTCAGGTGCCGGGCGACCGCGATACGTTCTATTCGGTACAGGCTGGACGTGACAGCAGCTCCGGCAGTTTCGGCGCAGGCAAGGTCAGCACCAGCACTGCGTTCGGCCGTTTCGAGGCCGGTTATAGCCAGGGCCAGGACTACGATGCATTCAGCCTGTCCGCCGCAGGTTCGCTGGTGGCGCATGCCGGTGGCGTGAACCTGGGGCAGACCTTGGGAGAAACCTTTGCTCTGGTTCAGGTGCCCGACGTCGGTGGCGCCCGCTTGAAGTCGTTCAGTAACGTCGAGACCGCCGGCAACGGCTATGCGGTTCTGCCCTATGCGCAGGCCTACCGCACCAACTGGGTCAGCCTGGATACCCGGCAACTGGGCGCTGATGTCGATCTGGAAAACGCTATTACCCAGATCGTGCCGCGCAGGGGCGCGATACCGGTGGTGCGCTTCAAGGCCAATGTGGGCCGCCGGGTCCAGTTCGAACTGGTACGCGTCGATGGCAGCAAAGTGCCGCTGGGTGCCAGTGTCGAAGATGAACAGGGCAGGGCGCTGGCAGTGGTCGATCCCGGCAGTCAGGCGCTGGTGCTCAGCGAGCAGGATGCCGGCAGCCTGTGGGTGCGCTGGTCCGATCAACGTTGTCAGGCAACATTCTCGCTACCGCCCAGAGATCCGTCGCGTGCCTACGAGCGGATCAGGGTGATATGCCGATGAGCGCTTTCGCTGGCTCATGCAAGGCGGTGTTGACGGCTGTGCTGTTGACGAGCGGCCTGGCGGCGCACGGGGCTGTTTCGCTGAGCGGAACGCGGCTGATTTTCGACGGGCAGTATCGCGAGGTCACGCTCGAGGTGCGCAATCGCGGCAAGTCCGAGGCACTTTTACAGGCCTGGCTCAGTGACGCAGTGGATGACGACGACGCCCCGGGTGAGCTTCGCAAGGCGCTGCCATTCGTGGTCACGCCACCGCTTTCACGCCTGCCGGTGGGCGGCAGGCAGACCTTGCGCGTGCTGTATCAGGGCGCAGGCATGCCGCAGAAACACGAGTCGCTGCTGCATCTTTACGTGCTTGAGATACCCCGACGCCAGGACGGTGCGGGGCAGTTGAACATCGCCGTGCGCCAACGCATCAACGTGTTCTACCGGCCCCCCGGCCTTGACGGTGATCCGGCCGACACTCCCGCGCGGCTGCTGTGGACACTGACTCATGACCCGTCTCACGCCTTGTTGCTGACGGTCAGTAACCCGACGCCCTATCACGCTGCCCTGCAAGCGCTGCGTATCGACGGGGTGCAGCTTGGCGATCATCTGTTGCTGGCGCCGGGCGCACAGGTCGCGATGGTTGTGCCGGCGAGTGTCGAGCGCTCTGCCACACATCGTTTTTCCTACCAGGCGCTGACCGACTACGGCGGCCGACGGATCCATTGCGCACAGCTCACCGGGCAGACGGCCACTACCGCCAGGCTGCCGAAAAATAATTCCATTCAGGACGAATGCTGATATGAAACATCTCTCTGCCAGAGGCTGGCTGCGATCCCTCGCCGTGTTGTTGTTACTGCATCCGGCTTCCACCTTCGCGCTGATCTGTACCACTCAAGGGACGGGCGAAACCGAAATTCACGATGACCTGAGCAGTACGGTGGCAATCCCGGAGTCGATTCCCGACGGGGAAGTGGTATGGCGTTCCGAACCTCTGAACGTTCAGGTCGAATGCGCCACAGAGGGCTGGCAGTCCGAAGCGCAGGAGATTTTTATCTACCTGAACCCGGACAATCGTCCTATCGGTCAGGGGATTCGTGCCGGAATGACGTTACAGGGTATCGATCACATCCAAGGCAGTGGACGGGTGAGTACCGGCAGCTACCTGCCGATGTGTCGCGAGGGTGAGAGCACGCTCGAAAACTGCCCGAAGGTGCGTTTCAGCCTGGCGTTTTCGGTATTCATCCAGAAGTTCGGCGCTACACCGCCCTCCGGTTTGGCCAGTGACCTGCTGGATTACCGGTTCTTTCAACTGGGCGGCGCGACAGACCCGAGTCGGCTGTCAGGGCGCAGCCTCAGTTATGTGATCAATCACCTGCGGGGGCTGAGGTTCGTGGCCTGCGATGCCGATCTGCAGGTGCTCCCGGAAACCGTGGAATTTGGCGACGTTGCGATACACCAGGTGGCGATTGGCAAAGTGACTGCCACCCAGACATTCTCCCTGCTGACCAGCCGCAGCTGTGATTCGCCGTTCAGCATTGATGCGCGTTTCAGGCCGGTGACAGGCACTCTGTCTGGCGAGCTGCTGATCCCCGTCGGTAATGATTCATTGGGGATACGCATTACCAGCGCAGTAAACGGTCAGCCGCTACGTTACAACGAGCCATTCCATCTGGCGGAATTGCTCGGCGAAACCAACACAGCCAGGGCGGACTTCAATGCCGAACTGCTGTGGAACACCAACATGCCAAGGCCCGGACCGTTCAATGCCGAGGTGATGGTCGATCTGTTCTACAAATGACGGCGACAGGAGGCTCGGGCGGTTGTGCGGCGATTAATGTATGCTGCGCGGCCGCGGGCATTTGCCCGGCCAATTCGACTTTCTGGTGACACCATGACCACGCCTGAACAACCTCCTGTTCAAGACGCCGCAGCCGACTCCGTCGCAGACACTGAAAAGAGGGCTGTCATTGCGCCTTTCAGCTTTCCGTTCAAGCCTTCGGAGTTTGCCCGGGCCAAAAAAGAGCCGGCGTGGCATCAGAAAAACAACAAGCACGGCCACCACAAGACCCCGGGCGTCGCGCCGGCTGGCACCCGCAGGTCGATGGGCAAGCGCTGATTGCCTGAGAGATCCTGTCAGGCCGCCTGCAAAGGAATGAACAGGTAGGAAACCGGCTGCCGGTCAGTCACCTCGGCACCTTCCTGTTGCAGGGTGTCCAGAACGTGCTGGCCGGCGACGTGAAATTCCCACTTCGAGCCTTGGGCTTGCCCCTCCTGCGCAGGGTTTTTGACCTCTTCGATGGCGGCAGCAAACGCGCCCATGTCCGGCAGGTAGGCGACGAAACCGTTGCCCTTGAGGGCGGTGGTGCGAATGCCCAGCTTCTGGCAAATCAGCTGTTTGGTGTCTATTTCATCCCGATCGGCCTGACGCGACCGTTCGATCAGGTCCATCAGTTGAGTATCGACCAGCCTGTCGTTAACGATAAGGTCCGGACCCTGCTCCCAGGACTCTGGCGGGCAGCCCTTGTTCTCCGGGCGCAACGGAATGTGTGGATTGATCTCCATCGGATAGATCCGGCACACCAGTGGCCGGCGCTCGTAGATGCGACACAGGTTCTTCTCGTCAAGATTCCGGCAGCGCCCGACGTTGTAGGCTGCGAAGGTGATCGCCACAAAGGCTGTCGTACTGCCACTGCTGACCTCGGTCGAGCGACGGCTGGCATGGGTGAGCTGCGCCTCGGAAACCCCATAACCATTGCTCAAAAATGCTTCGGTCAGCACGATGACGTTGCCGCCATCGGCCGCCCACTGCGCGGCTTCGTTGAGCGTCAACGGTACGTGATGGTCGGTGCAACAGCCGCCACAACCCACGCAGGAAAACTTGGTGTCCATTATCTCGATGACCCGTCCAACAGGTAGGCGGCAAGCGACAACAATTGGTCACTCACTCGCTTGATGTGTCTCGGGAAGCAAGTTGCGCGCCAGTCGCCGGGCCGTGAACAGCGGGTTCAGGCTGCAGGAATGTCGAAACGCTTGAGATAGGCCATTGCGGATTTTTCGTAAAGCCGCCGCGCCGCCAGGTTGTTTTCCATGACGTGAAGGTCGACCGCTGCTTCATTGCGCGTATGCAGGTGGGCGAACAAATGATTGAGCAGGGCGTGGCCGATCCCGCTGTGTCGCACATCAGGGTGCACAACCAGGTCCCTGATGAATGCGCTGGTCCAGCAGACGATCACACCGACTACCGTTTCGTCACGCATGGCCAGAAAGCACAGCGACGGATCGCATTCGGGAGCGTGTTCGAATGCAGCCAGCCAGTCCGGATAATCCGCCACGCAGCCTGCGGCGCTGCCATAACCCAGAGTCAGCAGGCGGTGAACCTCTGCGGCTCGCTCAAGCGTGAAGGGATGTGGCTGGATGCCAGGCGGCCAGGCCTGGATGGGCACTGGCACTGCAAGATCCCGACGCATCAGCCAGTAATGAGCGGCGGATGCATCGGTCAGGTTCGGACGTTGTGTCGCCGTGCGCTCAGGGATCAGAGCCCTTGGGCGACCACCGTACGTGCGGCCTCGATCAGGCATTTGGTCAACTCGGGTGACGAGAACTTGGTCAGCACGGCATTGGCCCCGGCGATCTGTGACTTCTCGCTGTTCATCGCGCTGTCGAGCGAGGTGTGCAGCAGAATGTACAGATCACTGAAGTCCGGCGTATCCCGGAGCGTGCGGGTGAGGGCATAGCCGTCCATCTCCGACATCTCGATATCGGACACCACCACGTTGATCTGTCGCGCAGTACCCTGCAGGTCGAGCAGAACGTCGATAGCCTCTTTGGCACTGCGCGCCGTGTGGCATTCGAGGCCGAGATTGCGCAAGGTAATGATCGACTGCTGCAGGGCAACCTGACTGTCATCGACGACCAGAATCCGCGCCTTGCTCAGCAGTTCCGCATCCTCTTTGGCCAGCTCCGTCGACTGCACGACGATCTGTGCAGGGGCGATGCCGTGGATCACTTTTTCGATGTCCAGTACTTGCACCAGCACGCCGTCGACCTGAGTAACCCCGGTGATGAACGATTTGCTGCTCGACCCGTAGGGCGGCGGACGGATATCGGTGGTCAGGCAATGCACAATCTTGCTGACGGCCTGAACGTGCAGGCCCTGTTTCGAGCGGCTGACATCCGTAACGATCAGGCAGCCACCGTCGGGATCGGCCAGCGGACGCTCGCCGATCGCACGACTCAGATCGATAACCGACAGTGACGAGCCACGTAGCGTCGCAATACCTTTGACGTGTGGGTGCGATTCGGGAAGATGGGTCAGAGGCGGGCAGGGAATGATCTCGCTGACCTTGAGCAGGTTGATCGCCATCAGCTTGCCGCTGCGCAACGTGAAGAGGAGCAGCGAAAGTGAATCTGCTCGGACGTTCTTGGACATATGAACCTTCTGGCTGTAGGTATTTCGTCGCCTGGTAGCGGCAAACAACTTTCTATGACAGGTTATCGACCTGCGGCCGGCAGGCTTGAGGATTTTTAACCGACAGCCGAGCGCGTCCGTTCGCTTGCCATTGAAAGCCGTCGCACCCCACCACGGCGGGCCCGACAAACTGGCTGCCCATGTGCCGATAGTGGCAGTCTGGCTTCGGTTGCGTCAAACCGGGAGAGGGCGGCACATTGTCGCTCTCTGCCTTCCGACGACCTGCGTCGCGGTTTCGCACGCCATAGTGCTTTGACAGAAAGGCACCCTGCGACAAAATACCGCAGCTATATATAGAAGAAGAGCTGCGACAAACTGACGCACCCTTCTATATATAGAAGGGCTTTGCACCCGGTTCCTGCAAAAGCGTCCTGCCGGTTGTGGATGTGCTGCCGCGCAGACCACCTGACCGGCAAATGCGTCCGTATGGCTGGCCAACGCTTGAGTTGCCGAATCAGACAGATGATCATCGCGCACGTCTTGGCGCAGTCGGGCCGTACCTCCGTTCAGGCTGCGAACGCTGCATGGCGTTGACCAACCCTTTCATCAGTTCAGTAAGGTATGTGAATGAGCGACAACACGTTGTACCTGAGACGCGAAAAGCGCTTTCTGGTTTTGCTGGGTATTATCTGCCTGGCCCTGATCGGGGGCGCCCTGTACATGCAGGTCGTCCTGGACGAAGCGCCTTGCCCGCTGTGCATCCTGCAGCGTTACGCACTGTTGTTCATCGCCATTTTTGCGTTCATTGGCGCCGCCATGCCCGGGCGTCGCAGCGTCACGGCGTTTGAAACCCTGGTGACCCTCAGCGCTCTTGGCGGCATTGCCGCTGCCGGCCGGCATGTCTGGATCCTTGCCCATCCGTCCGACAGTTGCGGTATCGACGTGTTGCAGCCGATTGTCGATGGCCTGCCATTGGCTACACTGTTTCCTACAGGGTTCCAGGTCGGCGGTTTCTGCACCACGCCATATCCGCCGGTTCTCGGATTATCACTCGCGCAATGGGCGCTGACGGCTTTTGTCCTGACCGCAGTTCTGGTACCGGCGTGCATCATTCGCAATCGCCGCAAACCTTACTAACTTCAGGGGCTTTCGCTAAAAACGCCCCGTGAATACGGGGCTTTTTTCGAGTACGATGAGGCGTTTGGAGGACGATTGTTACGCATATAGAGAATAACTGTTACAAAATTAGGCATAGTCATTAAAAATTTACGTATCTACAATCCCCGTCACTTGTCGTTCAGCTTGGCCGAACGATCAGCATTTTGAGGCTTGGAGCGTCCCCTGTGCACTCTGAACAGGCAGCGCAACGCTTGCCTCTGAGGGCGTATAATGGCCGCGTCGAAAGCGTCTGCCCGAAGTTTTGGGCAGTTCCAGCAACTCAAAAAACAAGAATCCATAGCTAAACCCGGACTTGTCGATACGCCGCTGTGCGTACTGGCGGCCCTTGTTCAATTCAAAAAAATTAGCCGGCACTGGCAGGGCGAAGTGTTGGCGGTCGAAACCCAACTGCACCGCGCAAGCTGCTTTTAGAGGTCGTGAAATGAGTAAAAAAAGGTACCCCAGGTTTTTTGGCTTCTTGGCCCTTTTCTGTATGCTTTTGCTCAGTGGATGCGATGGCGTACCTCTGCTCGATCCAAAAGGGCAGGTGGGTATCGAGCAGCGGAACCTGATCGTAATCGCAACGTTGCTGATGCTGATTGTCGTGATCCCGGTCATCCTGATGACCCTGATCTTCGCCTGGAAGTATCGCGCATCGAACAAGGCTGCCAAGTACACGCCGGACTGGTCTCACTCCACCAAGATCGAAATCGCAGTCTGGGGCGTACCCATGCTGTTGCTGGTCTTCCTGGGGTACATCACCTACGTCTCGACTCACTCGCTGGACCCTTACCGTCCGCTTGATTCGGACGTCAAGCCGGTCACCATCCAGGCGATCTCGGTTGACTGGAAATGGGTATTCATCTACCCGGACTACGGCATTGCCACAGTCAACAAGATCGTGTTCCCGGCCAAGACTCCGATCAACTTCCAGGTGACCTCGGACAGCGTGATGAACTCGTTCTTCATCCCGGGTCTGGGTGGTCAGATCTATGCGATGGCGGGCATGCACACCAAGCTGCACCTCATCGCCAACGAGAATCACGAATTCAACGGTATTTCGGCCAACTACAGTGGCGCAGGCTTTACCGGCATGAAGTTCAAGGCCATCGCTACCAGCCAGGCTGATTTCGACAGCTGGGTCAGCGAAGTCAAGAGCTCGCCCAAAAAGCTTGGCACTGCCGAATACGCCGAGTTGATCAAGCCAAGCGAACGCAACCCTGTCGAACTCTTTTCCTCGGTCACCCCGAACCTGTTCCAGATCGTCATCGACAAGTATGAAGGTATGAATCCGGGCAAGAAGGTTGTTGCTGGTGAGAAGGAAGTAGCCGGTGAGGCTGGTGCGGAAAAAGGCAAAAATTCAGCTGCTGGGGCAGAGGAGTAAACGATGTTTGGCAAATTAAGTCTGGAAGCGGTGCCGTTCCACGAGCCCATAGTCATGGTGACACTTGCCATGATCGCGCTCGGCGGCATTGCGGTTGTCGGGTTGATCACCTATTTCCGCAAGTGGACGTACTTGTGGTCTGAGTGGCTGACCTCTGTCGACCACAAGAAAATCGGCGTGATGTACATCGTCGTTGCCATGGTCATGCTGCTGCGCGGTTTTGCCGACGCGATCATGATGCGTACCCAACTGGCGATGGCCCAGAACGGTTCCGAAGGGTTCCTTCCGCCTGAACACTATGACCAGATCTTCACCGCTCACGGTGTGATCATGATCATCTTCATGGCGATGCCGTTCTTCACGGGTCTGATGAACATCGTTCTGCCTCTGCAGATCGGCGCTCGCGACGTGGCGTTCCCGTTCCTGAACTCCCTGAGCTTCTGGCTGCTGGTCGCAGGTATGCTGCTGATCAACATCTCCCTGGGTGTCGGTGAGTTCGCCAAGACCGGCTGGGTCGCGTATCCGCCTCTTTCCGGGTTGCAATACAGTCCTGGCGTAGGGGTTGACTACTACATCTGGGCGCTACAGTTATCCGGCTTGGGTACGACGCTGACGGGGGTCAACTTCCTCGTGACCGTGCTGAAGATGCGTACCCCTGGCATGAAACTGATGGACATGCCGATCTTCACCTGGACCTGCACCTGGGCAAACATCCTGATCGTGGCTTCGTTCCCGATCCTGACCGCTACCCTGGCGTTCCTGACCCTTGACCGCTACCTGGACTTCCACATTTTCACGAACGAAATGGGCGGTAACCCCATGATGTACGTGAACCTGTTCTGGGCGTGGGGTCACCCTGAGGTGTACATCCTGATCCTGCCGGCCTTCGGCGTGTTCTCGGAAGTCATCTCGACGTTCTCCGGCAAGCGTCTGTTCGGCCACAAGTCGATGATCTTCGCCTCCGGTGCGATCTGTATCCTGGGCTTCATGGTCTGGCTGCACCACTTCTTCACCATGGGGGCGGGTGCCAACGTCAACGCCTTCTTCGGTCTGGCGACGATGCTGATTGCGATCCCGACGGGTGTGAAGCTGTTCAACTGGCTGTTCACCATGTATCAGGGCCGTCTGCGCTTCACTGCACCGGTACTCTGGACCCTGGGCTTCATGGTCACCTTCTCGATCGGCGGCATGACCGGCGTTCTGTTGGCGATCCCGGGTGCTGACTTCGTGCTGCACAACAGCCTGTTCGTAATCGCTCACTTCCACAACGTCATCATCGGCGGTGCGGTATTCGGTTACATCGCCGGCTTCGCGTTCTGGTTCCCTAAAGCGTTCGGTTTCACCCTGAACGAGAAGTGGGGCAAGGCAGCGTTCTGGTTCTGGATCGTCGGCTTCTTCGTCGCATTCATGCCGCTTTACGCGCTGGGCTTCCTGGGCATGACCCGTCGTCTGAACGCTACCGACATGCCAGAGTGGAACATCTACCTGGACGTCGCGCTGTTCGGCGCCGTGCTGATTGCCATGGGTATCGCTTCGCAGCTGATCCAGCTGTTCGTGAGTATCCGTGACCGCGACAACAACCGCGATCTGACCGGTGACCCATGGAATGGCCATACCCTGGAATGGTCCACTTCTTCGCCTCCACCGTTCTACAACTTTGCCGAGCTGCCAAAAGCTGACGACATCGATCCGTTCACCGATGCGAAACGTGCCGGTACCGCTTACAAGGTTCCTGCCCGCTACTCGGCGATCCACATGCCTAACAACACGGCTACCGGCCTGTACATGGGTATGTTGCTGACGGTCTTCGGCTTCGCATTCATCTGGCACATCTGGTGGCTGGTAGGCGCAAGCCTGGTCGCGACCATTGCAGTCTTCGTTGCTCACGCTGTCCGTGACGACCAGGGCTACATGGTGCCTGCTGAAGATGTAGCGCGTATTGAAGGTGAGCATCACAAGGTCCTGGCGGCCAACGGTGCATACACTCCTGTCAAGTCCTCGCTGGAACAGGTTTAAACAATGTCAAATATTGCAATCAACTCCGGAGCCCACGATCACGGTCACGACCATGATCATGGGCATGACGATCACCACGACAGCGGTGGCATGACGGTCTACGGCTTCTGGCTGTACCTGATGACCGACTGCGTGTTGTTCGCCTCGTTCTTCGCGGTGTACGCCGTGATGGTCAACAGTGTCGCGGGCGGCCCGTCGGGCCAGGACATCTTCCTGCTGCCATTCGTGGCAGTGGAAACCGCGTTCCTGTTGGTCAGTAGTATCACTTACGGCTTTGCCATGCTGGCACTGTACAAGGGCAATAAGAGCCAGGTACTGGGCTGGCTGGCACTGACCTTCCTGTGCGGTGCTGCCTTTATCGGCATGGAAATCTATGAGTTCCATCACCTGATCGAAGAGGGCTACGGTCCGAGCCGCAGCGGCTTCCTGTCAGCGTTCTTCGCGCTGGTAGGTCTGCACGGCGCCCACGTGACCAGTGGTCTGATCTGGATGGCGATCATGATGTTCCAGGTCCAGAAGAAGGGCCTGACCAACACCAACAAGACGCGCCTGAGCTGCCTGAGCCTGTTCTGGCACTTCCTGGACGTTGTCTGGATCGGCGTGTTCACCGTTGTCTATCTGATGGGAGCTTTGTAATGTCAAATTCGCATCACTCCGCTGAAGACAATAGTCACGGCTCAGTGAAGTCGTACGTCATCGGTTTCGTACTGTCGATCATCCTGACCGCCATTCCGTTTGCCCTGGTGATGTCACCTTCACTGCCGAAGGACATGACGATCGCAATCGTTCTGGTCTTCGCGATCATCCAGATTCTGGTGCACCTGCATTACTTCCTGCATCTGGACTTCACGAGCGTGCAGCGTAACAACGTGATGGCCTTCGCCTTTACCACGATGGTTATCGTCCTGCTGGTCGGCTTGTCGCTGTGGATCATTTTCAGCGTCCACCGCGAAATGATGGCGCATTGAGGAATACCAGATGTCACTGAAGCACTTTATCCAAATCACCAAGCCGGGGATCATTTTCGGTAACGTGCTTTCGGTGGCAGGTGGCTTTTTTCTGGCTTCCAAGGGAAATATCGATTTCGGCGTGTTCCTCGCTGCAGTCATCGGTACTTCCCTGGTCGTTGCGTCCGGTTGTGTGTTCAATAACTGCATCGATCGCGATATCGATCAGCGAATGGAGAGAACCCGTAACCGGGTTCTGGTGCAGGGTCTGGTTTCACTGAAACTGGCGCTGCTCTACGCAACCCTGCTCGGTATTGCAGGCGTTGGCCTGCTGTACACCGAGGCCAATCCCTTGGCCGCACTGTTTGCAGTGATCGGGTTCGTGATCTACGTCGGCCTTTACAGCCTGTACCTGAAACGCAGATCCGTTCACGGCACGCTGGTGGGCAGTCTCTCGGGGGCAATGCCGCCGGTGATTGGCTACTGCGCAGTGAGCAACAGCTTCGACTTTGCGGCCCTGACGCTACTGGTGATGTTCAGCCTGTGGCAGATGCCGCATTCGTATGCGATCGCCATCTTCCGCTTCAATGATTATCGTGCTGCGAAGATCCCGGTTCTGCCTGTCAAGCGCGGCATTCTGGTCACCAAGCGCCACATCATGCTCTACATCCTGGCGTTCCTCGTGGCGACCCTGATGTTGACCGTCGGTGGCTATGCGGGCCTCAACTACCTGGCTGTCGCAGCGGGTATGGGCATGTACTGGCTGTACATGGCCTGGAAGGGCTACAAGGCCGTTGACGATACTGTCTGGGCTCGCAAGCTGTTCGTGTTTTCGATCTTCACCATTACTGCCTTGAGCGTGATGATGTCGGTCGACTTTCAGGTGACAAAAGAATTGCTGGTGACTTACGCCTTCTGATTCCACTTGATACGCGACCTGATAAACCCCGTTCTGCGAAGAACGGGGTTTTTTTTGAGTGTCGATCTACACTGGTTGAAGGAAATGGCATGCCGATAGTTTTTTGGCGGCTGTAAACGCCTGTTTGCAGGGCGTTTTTGACCTTTCATGGAAAAACAGGAGCGCTTGCCCCATGATGTGCCGTTTTCAAGCGACCCGTTACAGATATCCGGTTTCCGAGCCCGTCAGGGCTGATCATGATTATGGCTGCTATCCATGATGTCTTCAGAAAGTCAAAACCTCTCGCCCAGCCCTTTGGTTTCCATCGTAGCCCCTTGCTACAACGCCGAGCGATTTCTTGAGGTCGCGATTCAGAGCATCTTTGCTCAGGACTACAAGAATTTCGAGGTCATCGTCGTCGACGATGGTTCTACCGACAACAGCATCGCCATGCTCGAGTCCCTGCAGCAACGCTATCCGTTCCAGCTCTACCGCCAGGCCAATCAGGGCGTCAGTGCTGCCCTCAACCATGGTCTGCGTTACGCCAAAGGCGTTTACCTTTCCACGCCGGACCTGGATGACATCATGCTTCCCTCTTCGGTGCGTATCCGTGCCGAGTACCTCGATGAGCATCCCGCAGTAGGCTGTGTCGGCGCATTGGTCAGCTACATGGATGGTGACGGCAAGGAAATAAAACGTCAGTCGCGCGATTACATCGAGCGGCTGACGTTCGACGACATATTGCGCGACGCGGTGGTCGTCGGTGCGCCGGTTGCTCTGTACCGCATGAAGGCCATCAAGGATGCAAACGGTTATGACCCGCAGATAAAGGTTCAGGATTTTCAGGCGACACTGAAAATCGCTCATCTGGGCTATGAAATTCATGTGCTCCCCGAGATCGTCACGCGCTATCGACGTCACCCGAACAACCTTTCACGCAAGTACAAGGTGTTGCTTGAGGCTGACCTGAAAAGCATCGAGCCTTATCGGGATCATCGCGAATACCAGAGCGGTCGAACTCAGGCCATCAACAAAGCCTTGAAATACGCCGCGGTTGCGGACAAGCGATATGCCTGGAGTCTGTTGTTTTCCATCCCATGGAGGCAGATCAACAGAACGACCTTGCGGCGCTGCAAGCGTTTGCTGTTGAGCTATCGATAAGTGCGGCCTGGCTGTCCAAAAAAATGTGATTGAAGATATGAAATTCATCGAGCTGTTGAAAAATAGAAAAATACGCAAACAGTTGCGCAAGATGGACAAACTGGACAGGCACGCCGAAAAAATCAGATTGAAATACCCGCGTGCGGTAGTCGGCGTCGGGACTTATGGCATTCCGGATATTGTCGACTTCGGTGACGACTCAGTGTTCAGGGTTGGGGCTTACACCTCCATTGCCGAGGGCGTGAAAATTCTACTGGGCGGTGAGCATCGCACGGACTGGATTACGACGTACCCATTCCCGGCGATGGTCGGGCAAGTCGCAGATATTCAGGATTACGCGCCAAGCAAGGGCGATGTAGTGATCGGCAGCGACTGCTGGATTTGCGCCAATGCAACCATTGTGTCGGGTGTCACCATCGGCCATGGCGCCATTGTCGCGGCAGGTGCGATGGTCGTTCGGGACGTGGCTCCTTATTCGGTGGTGGGCGGCAACCCCTGCAAATTCATCCGTTGGCGATTCGACGAGGACATTCGCCAGTTGCTGCTCCAGGCAGCCTGGTGGGACTGGCCTGTCGAAGAGGTCAAGTCCGTCGCACGAACATTGTGCAGTTCGGATATGGACACATTTATCGACTATATCCGCCAGCGCCAGGCATCGCCGCCGCTACCGGTCGGGTGACCGCTGGACTCATGAGGCGTCTGCCCGCATGTCTGCTTCAGAAATGCCATGTCGGTTTGCATTTATTTCGAGCCTCATGGCCTGAATGATCTGGCAGAATAAGGCATTGGCCTGACTCGACCAGGCAGTCGCTAAAATGATAGAGGGCGTTATGAGTCAAGAAAGCATCAACTGGGACACTCTGGGTTTTGACTACATCAAGACCGACAAGCGCTACCTTTCTCATTGGCGCGACGGTGCCTGGGATCAGGGCTCACTGACCGAGGACAACACGCTGCATATCAGCGAAGGGTCGACCGCGCTGCATTATGGCCAGCAGTGCTTCGAGGGCCTCAAGGCCTACCGCTGCAAGGATGGCTCGATCAATCTGTTCCGTCCCGATCAGAACGCCCAGCGCATGCAGCGCAGCTGCTCCCGTCTGTTGATGCCCCACGTCCCGACCGATGTCTTCATTGAAGCCTGCAAGCAGGTGGTCAAGGCCAACGAACGCTTCATCCCGCCTTACGGTTCCGGCGGCGCGCTGTACCTGCGCCCGTTCGTCATCGGTGTGGGTGACAACATCGGCGTGCGCACGGCGCCGGAGTTCATCTTCTCGATTTTCTGCATTCCGGTGGGCGCTTATTTCAAAGGTGGCCTGAAGCCGAACAATTTCGTCATCTCCGGCTACGACCGCGCTGCGCCCAACGGTACAGGTGCAGCCAAGGTCGGCGGTAACTACGCCGCCAGCCTGATGCCCGGTTCCGAAGCCAAGAAGCACAGCTTTGCAGATTGCATCTATCTCGATCCGCAGACCCATTCCAAGATCGAGGAAGTGGGCTCGGCCAACTTCTTTGCCATCACCAAGGATGATGTGTTCCTGACGCCCAAGTCGCCATCGGTGCTGCCGGGTATCACCCGCCTGTCGTTGATCGAACTGGCGAAATCCCGTCTGGGCCTGACGGTCGAAGAGGGTGATGTGTTCATCGACCAGCTCGGCGAGTTCAAGGAAGCCGGCGCATGCGGTACGGCTGCGGTCATTACTCCGATCGGCGGGATTTCCTACAAGGACAACCTGCACGTGTTCTACAGCCAGACCGAAGTCGGTCCTGTGACTCAGCGTCTGTACAAGGAGCTGACCGGCGTTCAGTCCGGTGACATCGAGGCGCCAGCCGGCTGGATCGTCAAGGTGTGATGAGCTGACCCGGATCGTTCCAGCGTCGAACGCTGGAACGATCATTGACCACAGGTTCAGGCTTCAGGTGTTTTTTCTTCCTCAAGCGGCTCTTTCGCCGGCCCCAGCACAATCGCCAGATGCCGCAAGTCGTCGACCTCCAGGCTATAGCTCTTGCCTGAAGGGCTCAGGGTGACGGTTCCCAGCGCATACACCGTGAAGAACTTCACGTCCTCCGCATGGCTCAGCAGCTCACTGATGTAGCGGCTGGAGCGATAGGCCTGCATCTGCGCAGGCGACACGTAGAGCGTCACCAGTTTGCCGTCGAGACGGTCGAAGAACCTGAACTTGAAACCCAGCCCGTATCGCTGTTCGATCAGACCGCCGCCGAACAGCACCCGTCCGTTATCGCCTGATTGTGCGTATTTGATATGGCGAAAATACGAGCGCAGCGACACTTCGCCCTGGCCCGGAATTTTCAGTTTCAGCAGCTTGAAGTCTTCCAGTGACAGCTCAGCCTTGGCCTGCCGATAACTGTCCACCAACCGTTCCAGGTTATTGGTGCGGGTCTCGCTGTAACGGGGCACCTTCGGCGTAGCAGGCTCTATTGGCGGATTGGCAGCGGGTGGACGTTGCACCGGTGCGCCAGCCTTTTCCAGGCCGGACTTCTCCTTGGCCGGCTCCTTGATCGTCGGGTCGAAAACGTCGATGTAATCATCCAGTTTGCGCTTGGCCTTGCGCAGACGCGTCTGGACATCGGTTTCTTCAATCGGGTCTGCGGCCTTGTCGTCTTCGTCCTCGTCCACCCATTCACAGCCCGGCGAGTGGTCGTAATGCGGATTGGCACGGAAGTGCGCGGCGACAAAGGTCGGGTTGTCCTGAGGCTTCACGTCGTAGCGCACGCCCGTCACTTTGGCACCCAGCGCCCGGCAGGCTTCGTTCGAGCAGAGAAACTCGAAGCGCGTACGTGGTGGCTCCTGGGAAAAGTATTCGCGTCGGGCAGCGGCAATCGACAGCTCTTGCTGCAGTTCAACGCAGAATGCGCGGGTGATGGGCTTGCTGGGCTTCATGCGGATCGTCCTTGTACATTCAGGACAACACGCTATTTCAGGCGTAGAGCGCTTGCAACAAAATATGTGAAATGGCGTGAAAAACGGCGGGCAGGGCGGGATAAATCAAATACCCGGCTGCACCCTTTGCGCTATGACGCAAGGGGTGCAAAGGGTGCAAATTGAATCAGGACAGGCGGAAGCGTCCCACGATGTTGTTCAGGTCCAGCGCCAGCGTTGACAGCTCTCGACTTGCACTGGCGGTCTGTTGCGCGCCAGACGAAGATTGCGCCGAAAGGTCACGGATGTTCATGAGGTTGCGATCCACTTCCCGGGCGACATGGGCCTGCTGCTGGGCCGCACTGGCGATCACCAGATTGAGATCATTGATCTCGCTCACGGCAGCGCTGATGACGGTCAGAGACTCGTTCGCGCCCTCTGCAATGCCAAGCGTTTCGCTGGCCAGCTCGGTGTTGCCGCGCATGGAGCCTACTGCGCGTTCGGTGCCGTTCTGAATATTGGTCACCAGACGTTCGATTTCGCTGGTGGATTGCTGAGTGCGGTGAGCCAGAGCACGCACTTCATCCGCCACCACGGCAAACCCGCGTCCAGCCTCGCCCGCGCGAGCCGCTTCGATCGCCGCATTGAGCGCCAGCAGATTGGTCTGTTCCGCAAGGCCCCGAATAACATCCAGCACCTTGCCGATGTCGCGGGACTGACCTGCCAGCTCGCCAATCAGGGTCGCGGTTTTCTGCACATCCGTGCTCATGGTGTTGATTGAGGTCACGGTCTTTTTGACCAGCCCCAGACCGTCTTGCGCGGCGCTGGTCGCATTACTGGACGAGCGCGCCGTATGCTCGGCATTGCGCGCGACTTCTTCCACTGCGCTGGTCATTTCATTGACTGCGGTGGCGGCCTGGTCGATTTCGTTGTTCTGACGCTGGATGCCTTGCACACCGTCTTCGGTGATTGCAGTCATCTCTTCGGCAGCGGCGGCCAGTTGAGTTGCAGAACTGGAGATCTGCTGCAGGGTGTCGCGCAATTGAGTCTGCATCGCAACGACCGCAGCAGCAACGCTGGAAGTGTCATTGGCGCTGATGTTGATCGTGCTGCTCAAATCGCCTCGGGCGATGGTGCGTGTGATCGTCGCGACGGTGCTCGGTTCGCCCCCAATGGCTGACAGGATGCTGCGTATGGTCATGAGGGTCACGATCACGCCCAGTATCGCGATTGTCAGCGTGGCGGCGATGGACAGATTATTGGCTTGAGTGGCGCTTGATTCCTGCGCATCGAAACGCTCGCCCGCACGTTGCTTGCCTTGTTCGCGCAGCGTTTGCAGGGTCTTGAACACCTGCTCGGCAAAGGGTTTGACTTCGGTGCGGTTAATGTTGGTGGCGGCGGCGATATCACCGGTCTGGATCACGCTGGTCTGGTGCCGCATGCCGTCCCGCAACTTGACATAGCCACGCTGCAATTGTTGGGTCAAGGTCACATCAAGGGTTTCTGCGGTGTTCTTGCTCAACTGGGCGGTCAGCTCATCCAGCTTGCTGAAGGCCGCTTCGTTTTCATTCTTCCAGCCTGCCGTCTGCTCCGGGTTGCCGATGGCGATCATGCGTAAAATATTGATATCCACCCGCGTAAGCGCACCATCGATATTGTTGACCGCTTCCGTAGCCAGAAAATCTCTGTTGTAGAGGGCGTCGACATTCGCGGTGGATGTCTTGAGCGTCTGGATCATGAAAACCGACAGCACGATAAATGCAGCGATGATGGCAAATGTAGACGCCATCAGCCTGTTTTTTACGGTCATGCCGCTGGTAGCCGTCGTTTGAATCTGGGACATGGGATTTCCCTGTGAAAGCCTATTGATGGCCTCGTCAGTAATACCGAGGAACAAATAAGTATCGGCGTAGAAAATCCTGACTTTAGGTGATGGCTAAATAATGTCTATCAAGGGGTGGCGGGTACTGCCAGCCACTCGCTCAGCGCCTGCTGATACTCGCCAGTGGCCTTGCTCAGGTGCAGCCACTGATCCACATAGGCTTTCCAGGCGACATCGTCGCGTGGCAACAAATAGGCTTTTTCGCCGTATTGCATGTAGCGGGTCGGGTTGACGGCACACAGGCCCGGCATGCGTTTCTGCTGGTAGAGCGCTTCGGAAGCATCGGTGATCATCACGTCAGCTTTTTTGTCCAGCAGCTCCTGAAAGATGGTCTTGTTGTCATGAAAGGCCAGCGACGCCTTTGGCAGATGAGCGCGAGCGAAGGCTTCATTGGTGCCACCGGCAGGTTCGATCAAACGCACAGAGGGCTGGTTGATCTGCTCGACAGTCTGATACAGGGCCTGATCGGCGCAGCGGACCAGCGGGATTTTGCCATCGACGTCCAGCGTGTTGCTGAAAAACGCTTTTTTCTGGCGTTCCAGGCTCACCGAGATGCCACCCATACCGATGTCGCATTTACCGGCCACCATGTCCGGCATCAGGTTTTTCCACGTCGTGGGCACCCACTGCACGTTCACCCCCAGGCTCTTGGCCAGTGAGCGGGCCATGGTGATATCAATGCCTTCGTATTCGCCGTCTTCGCGCAGCAGGGAGTAGGGCTTGTAGTCGCCAGTGGTGCACACAGCCAGCTGGCCAGCCTGCAGCACCTTGTCCAGATGCGAGGTGTAGTCCTGAGCCTGAGCCATGCCTGTGATGCCCAGCAACAAGGCGGTCAGGGCGCTGTATTTAAGATTCATCATGAGTCTGGATACTCGCAGCGGTGCAGTCGGTTTTATTGAAGTCGACAGATTGCTTCATTTGTCAGGCCGATGTGAAGCTGTAATCAAAACATGCCGTTGACGGGGCAGCGTAAATCAGGGGTTGAACATTTCGTAAAAAAGCGTAATGTTGTCCTCCATGATTCTTGAGCAAATCAAAGCGGTCGGCAATGACACTCGCATGTTGATCATGGAGTGGCTGAAAAACCCGCAAGCCCATTTCCCTCCCCAGGACCACGGTGATCCGGCGATAGGCGTGTGCGTGTCGCACATTCAGGCCAAGGCCAACCTGTCGGCTTCTACCGCGTCTGCGCATCTGGCCATCCTGCAACGTGCCGGGCTGGTTCAGGCCACGAGGATTGGCAAGTGGACCTATTTTCGCCGTGACGAGCAGGCCATCGACCGGTTTGCCGACAGGCTCAAGAAAGAACTCTAGGCTTTGAGCGTTATTTATACATTTCGTCATTTTGCGTAATGTTGAATTGATAGGAGATTGACCATGAGCAATACAACCATCTATGTGCAGGCTGGCGGCGGCTACGATCAGGTCAGCGTGGGCGAAAGCGAAGTGCTTGCACCGAAAGCCGGTGAGATCACTGTGCGTCTGCACGCCAACTCGCTCAACTATCACGACTTTGCGGTCGTCACCGGCATGTGGGCACCAACGGAAAAACGCATTCCCATGGCCGATGGTGCAGGCGTAGTCACCGCAGTAGGCGAGGGCGTCAGCGAGTTCGCGGTTGGCGACTCCGTGGTCAGCACGTTCTTCCCGGAATGGATCAGCGGCGAGCCGCTGGTTGAAGGTTTTGTCACGGTGCCGGGTGATGGCGTCGACGGTTATGCCCGTGAGCAGGTGACTGCCCGTGCTACCTCGTTCACCCTGGCGCCAAAGGGCTACAGCCATGCCGAAGCGTCCACGCTGACCACCGCTGGCCTGACCGCATGGCGTGCGCTGATGGTCGATGACGCGTTGAAAGCCGGCGATACCGTTCTGGTACAGGGCACTGGCGGTGTATCGATTTTCGCGCTGCAATTCGCCAAGATGGTCGGTGCGACCGTTATCGCGACGTCGTCGAGTGATGAAAAGCTGGAGCGTCTGCAAGCCATGGGCGCCGACCACCTGATCAACTACCGCAAGGACAGCAACTGGGGCGAGACTGCCCGCAAGCTGACCGGCGGCCGTGGTGTTGATCACATCATCGACGTGGGCGGTCCATCGACCCTGCAGCATTCCATGAATGCGGCACGGGTCGCTGGGCACATCTCGGTCATCGGCATTCTGAGCGGTGTTGCCGGTCAACTGGAGTTCGTCCCGGCGCTGGTCAAACAGCTGCGCATGCAGGGCGTGCTGGTCGGCAGTCGCACCCAGCAACAGGACATGATCCGTGCCATTGATGCCAACGGCATGCGTCCGGTCATGGACCGTTCCTTCCCGATGACCGACATCGTCGAAGCGTTCCGTTATCAGGAAACCAATCAGCATTTCGGCAAGATCTGCCTGGATATCTGATCCGCAACACTGTGCTGTTAACTGAGCACAGGTGAACAGCGCTGGCCTGCCGACCCTGGTGTCGGCGGGCCAGTCGTGAAGTCTTGCATTACTTTCCTTGGCGATCCCCGCTCATTTCCTTGCATCAAGTTCGCAGGTCTGTGGTCACATCCTCTGTGGCATGAAAGACGTTCGTGCTGTGCAGCGTCAGCGCTGCCTGGCGCCACGTTCACTTCGATTATCAGATCAGGGACGCATTGAATTATGAAACCTCACCTTTTGCTGGGTCTGCTTGGCGTTTTCTCTTTCGGTGTTCAGGCTGCATCGCTGGACGTTCCGATCAATCTGGTCAGCGCTGACGGCGCCCCCAAACCTGTCGGCAGCGTTACGGTAAGCGAAACCCAATACGGCTTGCTGTTCACTCCGAATCTGAAAGAGCTGCCTGCGGGCATCCACGGTTTTCATGTGCATGAAAACGGCAGTTGCGAAGCGGGTACCAAGGACGGCAAGAAGGTCGCAGCCCTCGCGGCTGGCGGGCACTTCGACCCGGCCAAGACCGGCAAGCATCTGGGGCCTTACGCCGATGGCCATTTAGGCGATCTGCCTGCGCTGTACGTGGCTGCTGACGGCACCGCGAGTTATCCGGTGCTTGCCCCACGCCTGAAGAAGCTCTCGGAAATCAAAGGCCATGCGCTGATGGTTCACGCCGGCGGCGACAACCATTCCGACCACCCCGCACCCCTGGGCGGTGGTGGTGATCGTGCTGCCTGCGGCGTGATCTGATGCAGCGTGCCTGCATCCGTTTAGGGTGCAGGCGCGCCAATGGTTAAAGCTTTCTTTATCGCCTGAGTAAGTCGGGCGCTGCGCCGTGCTCCGTTTGTCTCGGCGCTGAGCAATCACGCGCGCTTGAGTGCACCCCCATGATGCATCGCCGAATGACCGGTCTTGTCGCTCTTCACTTCGTACTGCGGATCGTCCTTTGAAGCGGGCCGATGTTTGCCCATGAACTCCACGTCCTGCACATGTACTTTGGTGACTTTGCCATGCACCTGGCCTGCCTCGGAGTTCCAGTGTACGGCGTCGCCAACTTTGAATGCGGTGGTCATTCAGATGTCCTCGAGTGGGGAGCGACTGATCTGCAGCGTTCGCTCGGTACTGTTCGGAGTGTTCGGCGCGGCAAGAATTCACTGCGGTTGATCATGTGGTTGGCCTTTATCTTGCTCATGTATCTGCAGTCCGTTATCAAGGAAGTGATGACATGAGGAAGTGGCTTACAGGCGCACAGATTACCAATGATCAAACCCGGGCTGTTATTGACGGCGTCCTGCAACACGGCCGCGCATTGTCCGAGGCGAAAGAGGAAAACAGGGATTCTCGCATCATTGCTCTTGGTGTAAGTTGAAAAGCTTGCTGATCAAACGATCAGAACATTCGCGCTTTGCTTGCCAAGGAATGCCTTCAATAATGAATCTGTCACTCAAAAAACTGGCTGCCTCCACCTTGATCCTGGCCAGTCTCTCGTCGTTCGCCAGTCTGGCAAACGCCACTGTCACTGCACAACAGAGCGCCGTCATCCTCAAGACGTTCAGTGATACGTCGGTAAAGGATTTCAGGCAGTTTCTGAACAGTCTGGCCAACGCTGATGTGGTTAAAACTGCCGATTTTGGCCCGGCCATCAGTGCCTTTCTCGATAACAAACCACTTTCCGCAGCGCAACAAAACGATATTCATCGCCTGCTCGGTCTGTATACCCGCATGAAGTACGGCAGCGCGGCGACTGAAACCCTGCGTGAGCTGGTGGCGATTCCCACGGTTCGTGTCGACGGCGTTGCCCAGCACGAAAACCCGGCGTTCATAAAGATTGCCGACAAGATCAAGAGCCTTGCCGAAGGCTTCGATCTGAAGTTTCGTAACGTCGATAACCGTGTGTATGAAGTGTCGCTCGACGGGGCCAGTGATGAAGTGGTGGGCATTCATGTGCATGCCGATGTTGTACCGGTCACGCTGGACAACTGGGTCTTGCCTGACGGCACTCGTCTGGACCCGTTCAAGGTGACGTTGATCGGTGATCGCATGTACGGGCGCGGTACCGAAGACGACAAGAACGGTATTGTGGTGGCGCTCTATGCCATGAAAGTCATCAAGGAAGAAAAACTGCCGCTGGCCAGAAACTTCAAGCTGCTGATCGATACCACGGAAGAAACCGCCGGCGACGCCATCCCTTACTATTTTGAGCGTAACCCGACGCCCGCCTACAACCTGGCGCTGGATGGCGGTTATCCCGTTGTGATCGCAGAAAAAGGTTACGGCACGGTCATGGCCAGCTTTGCCCGACGCCAGGCAGAAGGCGAGGGTGCCGAGATCGTTTCAATGACCGGGGGTATGGCCACCAATCAGATTCCATCGAAGTCGGTCGCCACTCTGCTGACCGACAAACCTGCCGAGCTTGCTGCCAGTCTGCAACAGGCCGGAGCCGAGTACGTGAAAAGCAATGGCGGTGACTTCGAGGTCGATGCCAGGGTCGACGGCAAGGACGTCAAACTGACCGTGACCGGCGTATCCGCACACTCATCGGCGCCCCAGTCCGGGGTCAATCCGGTCGCGAGGATGCTGGATTTCATCAACAGCCTGCAGGGCAAGGTTGCGCTCAAACATAACCAGATCACCGACGCTGCTCGCTATGCCGCCGACAACTGGGGGCTCGATTACCTGGGCAGCAAGTTGGGCGTTGGGTTCTCCGACGACTTCATGGGGCCTCTGACCGCATCACTGACGTACGTCGCAATGGATGAAAAGGCATTCAAGCTTGCGGTCAATCTGCGCGTGCCGAAGGGCAAGTCCCCACAGGTGCTCAAATCCGAAATCGCCGAAAAGCTGGCGGCCTGGAGTACGAAAACCGCGATCAAGCCAGCGTTCGACTATTCCATTGCCGAGCCGATGTACCGCAATCCCGAGGGTGAGTGGGTCAAGGCGCTGCTCGCTGTCGCCAGTGAAAATCTCGGTATGGAACACACCTTTGGCACGTCGGCTGGCGCGACGTCGGTCCATTCATTACCCAACGGTGTGCAGTTCGGTCTGGCGAGACCCGAAGTCAAATACACCGGTCATACGGATAACGAGTTCAAGACCACCGGGCAGTTCTTGCTGGATCTGCAGATCGTCACCGAGATGATGGGGCGTATCGGACAACTGCCGAAGCTCTGACACGATTTCCGGGCCTGTTGCAATGACAGGCCCGGGTTCAATGCGCAGGCAAACGAGGCGGGCAACAAGTAAAACCAAGTCTTGGTCTAAGCGCATTCCACCCGGTTGCGGCCCAGGCGCTTGGCCTGATAAAGCGCCTTGTCTGCACGCTGAATGAGGCTGGCGGCCGTTTCCCCGGCGCTGAGTTCTGCAACGCCCAGAGAAATGGTCACCGATCCGGTTTCCGGAATCACCAGGCTTTCAACGCTTTTGCGAATGCGCTCCGCGAGTTCGGCAGCCTGTTTCAACGAGCTGTCGGGCACCAGGATCAGAAACTCTTCTCCTCCCCATCGAGCGGCGACATCCAGGAGGCGGATACGCTGTTTGAGGATGGCCGCAACGCTGGTGATTACGCTGTCCCCGGCAGGATGGCCGTAACGGTCATTGACCGCCTTGAAATGATCGATATCGCAGATGATCAGGCTGAACGGCTTGCCCGACATGCTCACCGCAGGTATCTGCCGCTCAAGCGTATGCTCGGCCGAGCGACGATTATCCAGCCCGGTCAGCGGATCGCTGTGCGCAATCTCCAGCAACTTTTGTTCACGGCCCAGGCGTGTGGTCACATCCTGGCTGATGCTGACGTAATGGGTGATTGCGCCCTCCAGATTACACAGTGGAGAAATGCTGTGCTCCGCATAGAACAGCGAGCCATCCTTGCGCTTGTTGATGAAGGTCGTGCGAAGCGGGGCGCCACTCTTCAGCGCTTCCTTGAATTGCGCATAGAACGCCTCATCGTGTTTTCCAGAGCTCAGCATTCGCGGGTTTTCGCCGAGGATTTCGCTGCTGCTGTAGCCAGTGATCTGCTGAAAGGCTTCATTGGCAAACACGATGGTGGAATTGCAGTCGGTGATGATAATCGGATCAAGCGCAGCGTTCAGCGCCTGCGCCAGCAGGTGTTGCTCACGCTCGGCCCGGATGCGCGGGCTGATGTTCTGCTGCACAGAGACAAAGTTGCATACCGTACCGGCATCGTCGCGCACGGGAGAAATTTTCCACTCGACGATGTAAGGACTTCCGTCCGCGCGGTAATTGACCGTCGACCCTTCGAAAAAAAGACTTTCGCTCAGGCATTCGCGCATCCGCTCGATCACTTGGGGATCGGTGTCCGGGCCTTGCAGGATCCGTGGCGAGGCTCCGATCAATGCCTCGGCCGTGTAGCCGGTCATGGCGCAGAATGCCGGATTGACGTACACAATGAAGGGGCCGCCATTGGCCAGATTGGCGTCGGTGATCAATACGGCATTGAATGACTGTTCAACAACTGCTTCAAGCAAGGCAAGACGCTGGCTGGATGAGGTCATCTGATTTCCTGTCGAGTGATCCGTTAATTGATCGCGGCTCTGATCAGATAATGTGTGACGCAATGCCGGTTGGACGATGGATGCCGTGGGTTGGACCGCAGGCACTGAGCACTGGTTGCACAGGCACTATACCTCCATGAATAAACGGGTGCATAACGCCCCCATGCAGCGCCCAAGTATCTGACCGGTTTGGCAAATATTAACTGCGACGCGATGTCGCATTCCGGTATCGTTCGGTCAATTGAAACTAATTGTTTCTGATTCTTTCGAGGAGTGCGCTGAAAAGCACCCTGAAAAAACGAACGCCAGGAGGTCCGCGTTGGATTTGTCGTCTGCTGCCTGGGTGTTTCACGACACCCGCCTGATTATCTGCTGCCTGATTGCCATCGCCACGATCATCGTGCTGATCAGCGCCACCAGGTTGCCCCCCTTTCTCTCCATTCTCGTCGGCACGTTCATCGCCGGCATCGGCGCAGGTTTGCCAGCCGAGGCTGTCGCAAAGGCCTTCAGCAAAGGCGCGGGCAGCATTCTCGGCGAGGCCGGAATCATCATCGCGCTGGGGGCAATGCTTGGCGCGCTGATGGCCGAGTCGGGGGCTGCGGATCGCATCGCTTCCACTTTGCTCAGGCTGGGCAAGGGCCGCACGTTGCCGTGGATAATGGCGCTGGTGGCGATGGTCATCGGCTTGCCGCTGTTCTTTGAGGTTGGTCTGGTGCTAATGGTGCCGATCATCTTCGTCATGGCGCGTCAGTCCGGTCAGCCGCTGCTGAAAATCGCGATTCCGGCACTGGCGGGCATGACCACCTTGCATGCCCTGATGCCCCCGCATCCCGGCCCGTTGATTGCGGTCAGCGCGTTGCATGCCGATCTGGGGCTGACCATGCTGCTGGGGCTGTGCATTGCCGTGCCGGCAGTGATTCTCGCCGGCCCGCTGTACGGCAACTGGCTGTCCGGGCGCATGCACGTTGAAGAGCCCGCCGAGCTGGGTGAGTTGTTCAGTGCCAAGCCTGAAACCAGCCGGCAGCCTGGGTTTGGCATCTCGCTGCTGATCATCCTTTTACCGGTGATCCTCATGCTCGGCAGCACCTTTGCCAAGATAGCGCTGGAACCTGAAAGCAACATCGCGCTGACCTTGAAGTTTCTAGGCGAGCCCCTGGTGGCGCTGGGCATCGCGGTGCTGGCGGCAACGGTTTGCCTGGGCTGGGCCAACGGGCTTTCCCGTGAGCACGTCGGCGGTACATTGCGCAAAAGCCTCGCGCCCATCGCTGTGCTGTTGCTGACCATCGGCGCGGGTGGTGGTCTGAAGCAGACGCTGCTGGATGCCGGTGTCAGCCAGACCATCAGCAAGGTGGCAGAAGGTGCGCACATGCCTTATCTGCTGCTCGCCTGGCTGATTGCCGTGGCACTGCGTCAGGCCACCGGGTCTGCGACCGTGGCGACCACGACGACGGCAGGTATCCTTGCGCCGATGATGGCCGGGCTGGCGCCGGTGCAGGCATCGCTGGTGGCGCTGGTGATCGGTGCCGGCTCGGTGTTCTTCTGCCACGTCAACGACGCAGGCTTCTGGATGGTCCGCGAATACTTCGGCCTGCAACTCAAGCAAACCATTTGGGTCTGGTCGGTGTTGCAGACCATCGTGTCGGTGGTCGGGCTGGTCGGGACATTGCTGTTGTGGCACTGGTTGACGTGAAGTGCTGCGTAATGGCCGGGAATCAGTCCGGCCCATCAACGTCGGCGTAAATCAGGCAGTGCATTCGGCTGCGGACTTGATGATATGCAGCAATGCCTCTGAGCGCATCGGCCTGTTCAGCAGATAACCCTGAAAGTAAGGGCAGCCCATTTTGCGCAGCAGGTTGTATTGTTCTGCTGTCTCCACACCTTCCGCCGTGATATCCAGGTTCAGCGCTCGTCCCAGCGACAGGATGCTGCTGACAATGGCTTCGCTGCGCTCATACGTCATCATTCGGGACACGAAGGACCGATCGATCTTCACGGCATCGATCGGGTAACGGTCGATGTAGCCGAGCGAGCTGTAACCCGTGCCGAAGTCATCCAGCGCCACTCTCACGCCAAGCTGCCTGATCTGCCGGAGAATCTCCGCGATCGCGTCAGGCTGATAGAGAAACACCGACTCGGTGACCTCGATCTGCAGTTGTGTAGCAGGCAGGCCGGTGGAGGCAATGATCCGTGTTACCCGATCGACGAATCCGGGATGGCTCAACTCTTTTCCGGACACGTTGACATTGAGCCTGAGGTCCAGATGAGAGAACTCCTTGCGCCAGGCCTGCACTTCGCTGCAGGCTTTGTGCATTACCCAGGCACCCAGCTCATGAATAATCCCCAGGTCTTCGGCAATCGGGATGAACGCATCGGGAGAAATGATGCCCATGGTGGCATGGTTCCATCTGACCAGGGCTTCGACCCCGACCAGGTGTTCACAGTTGCCGCTGTAGATCGGCTGATAAAAGACCAGGAAATCCTTGTCTTCCAGTGCCTGGCGCAACGCGTTCTGAATCATCAGCGTGTCGATCGCCGCCTCGCGCATTGAGGTGTTGAAGATGCTCCAGCGTCCTCGGCCCTGTTTTTTCGCGGAGTACATGGCCACATCGGCGTCACGCAGCAACTCTTCGGGCTTGGTATGACTTTCGCCTGCGCTGACGATGCCGATGCTGCAGGAGATGAAAATGTCCTGGCCTTCGATCTGGATTGCCGTGTTCAACTGGCTCACGATGCGTTCAGCCATTTTTACGGCAGTCTCCGGCTGATCCTTGCCCATCAGCAGGATCGCAAATTCGTCGCCGCCGATTCGCGCCAACACATCATTCGAGCGAACGCAGGTCTGCAATCGGTTCGCGACCCCCTTGAGCAACTGGTCACCGGCCAGGTGCCCCATGCTGTCGTTGACCACCTTGAAACCGTCCAGGTCCAGAAAGAGTACCGTTGCCCGTTCGTAACGAGACTTACGGGTTTCAAATGCCGTGGTCAATTCGTTCATCAGGTAAGCGCGGTTGAACAGTGAGGTCAGCTCATCGTGAAAAGCGATATAGGTCAGCTCTTCGGACATGCGCTCGCGTTCCTCCAGCCGGCTCTGTAACGCAAGCTTTTCCTCCCACTCCAGACGAGCTCGCTGAGCCAGTTGCTGAGATTCCTTGCGCTCGGTGATATCGCGCTGCACGGATACCCAATGGGTGAACCAGCCTTTTTCGTTGGCCACCGGCACAATGCTCAACTCGACCCAGAACTGGCTGCCATCCTTGCGGGTGTTGAGCAATTCGACTTCAACCGGTCGCCAGTGACTGAGAGCCTCGCGAATAATGTCCAGCGTTGCCCGACTGGTGTCCTCACACTGCAGGATCCGGGGCGTGCGGCCTATGACTTCCTCTTCCGTGAAGCCGGTAATTGCCAGAAACGCAGGGTTGCAATAGACGATACGCGGGCCGGGCAGATCGATGGGTTCCGCTTCGGTGATAAGAATCGCGTCATTGGCGTTGATGACCACCGATTCAAGCAAGCGCAGGCGTTCGAACGAGGTGACCAGCGGATTGTTGGCCTCGGGATCACGTCCCGGTTGCAGGTAGGTACGAATATGAACCGCCTGGGCCTGCAGCGCATAGCGTTGCGCAGCGCTCAGCACCATTGCGCCATCGCTGTTGCTCAACAGCATCGCGCCCAGCAACTCATGCCTGAAGCCACGGATAGCAACGTAGATCAGGGTAGTCCCCGGGCTGTTGGTCTGGATCGCATTCGCCGGACTGTCCTGACCGACCAGCACCACGTCGCCATACGACGAGACCATCCTCAACCATGCCTCATCCGCTTTGAGCAGGCTTTGGCCGCAGCTGACCAACTGTTCCCAGCCTGTAGCGCTGGATACCATCAGCAAAGCGGCGGTGCACGAGGCGGAGTGAGCAGCTGCCTGCAATACCTTGGCAACATCTTCAACATTCGTCGGTATGACGTGGTCGTGCTCATAGCCCTGTGGGTTCATCGATCGCTATTCCTGAATGGCTTGCATGTGTGGCCCGGATCATGTTCGGCAGCGCATAAGCCGTGGACCCGTTCCGTGGACCTCTTCCAGCTGCGCGGAGAGATGGTCTGATGGGTTCAGCTGATTTTTCAGCCAGGACCACGTACAGACTTGATATTGCTAAAAGACGTTTAGTCCAGGCGACGACTGACCCATTGCATAACGAGCCAGACTGTCAGTCACCGGCCGAATAAACAGTGGAGGTTCATGTATTAATACAGCAAATACAGGCTGATGCCTAAGTGCTATTACGCGCTAATGCTTACGACAGGGCAGGTTTCAAAAGGTTGCATGGGAGGCTGGATGTCCGGATGGGCTGATTGATGCGCCTCAATTCAGTGGGCTCTTGCTTGCGGTTTTGTCTAAGTACTTTCGCCCACATCATGATCCGTCAGACCGTGGCGCTTCTCATGATTGGTAACACTGACGAGTATCGGTTGGTGTCGAAAAAAGCGTTTTCGGTCTATGATCTGGCCATTGAGGTTACGCTGAACATGCTGACGAGGAGGATTAATGCCTAGATCTTCAGAAGATGTACTGTCCGAAGAAGCTATTCAGGAGCTGGAAGCTCAGATTCCGGCCAAAGCGTCCCTTGCCACCAGAATGGCCTATGAGAAGGCAAAATCCTCCGGGCAGACAGTGTTGCTGTCCAAAGGAGGATTTATCGTCGCCGAATGTGCGGACGGCACTGAAGAAGTCGTTTGTGCCTCCACGCCGAGACGCAAGGTAGCGACCGGCTCCTTCAGGATCGGCCCAAGGTCCGCTACCAGTGCCCGTACCTAGGCTACGCGTATTTGCCGGCCCTAACGGTTCAGGCAAGAGCACCATCAAGCGCATACTTGATCCTGACCTGATTTACATTTACGTCAATGCCGACGACCTTGAGCGTGAGGCGGGCGATAATGGGTTTATAGATCTTTCCCCTTTTTCGATTGAAGATGATCAGCAAGCTTTCCGGGCGTTTTTCTCCTCGCACCCCCTCATTGAAAGAGAACGGTTGGCTTGTCAGGCTGAGCATTTCTTCATCACCGCCCAATCGCTATTGATTGAAGGCATCACATTCACTTCTTACCACGCCTCGGTCGTTGCTGATTTCATCAGGCATCAATTGCTTGTTCAGTCCGCCAGCTTCACGTTTGAGACAGTCATGTCGGACCGTTCCAAAGTGGAGTTCATCAAAAAAGCCAAGGCGATGGGATACCGGACTTATTTATATTTCGTTGCCACTGAAAACCCGAGTATCAATATCAACCGGATCGCGATTCGTGTTGGCGAGGGCGGGCACAATGTCACCCCTGAGAAAGTGCATGCCCGTTATCACAGATGCCTGGCGTTACTGCCGGAGGCTATCCAGGCAACGAGTCGAGCATACTTGTTTGATAACTCTGGAGATACTGCAGAACTCGAAGCAGAAATCACAGACGCTTCGATTGTCGAATACAAAATTGACGAAGTCCCGGAGTGGTGCAAAGTGGCCATTGAAGGGCTTGAACGGCTTATCGATCCGGAATCTTAGAAGTGCGCTTTATCGCAGTACAAACTCTTGACTGCCCACCGCAGGGCGCACAGGCGCTCACGTATCAGACCTGCCCCCCAGAAGTTTTGATTTGAAGCGTAGAAACCTCACGCCTCATACCGCCGCCGCGCATCACTGAGCATGGAGATCGTCAGTTTGCGTACTTCCAGTTTGCTGATCTCTACATGGGAACGCAGCAGCAATAAGGCTTCGTCACGTTTGCGCGCCTGAAGGGCATTGAGGATCGCGGCGTGTTCGAGGTAGGTATGTTCGATACGCGCGCTTTTGAAGAAGTCCAGGCGGCGCACAATACGGATGCGCTCGGTCACTTCCTGGTGGATGCGGGCCATTTCCAGGTTGCCTGAAGCGGCCACCAGTTGGGTGTGGAACTGTTCATCGAGGTCGGCGACCACTTGCATGTCTATCTGCCAGCAGTCGCGATCGATCAACCAGTGCTGGCGCAGAATAGTGAGTTCCGGATGCACGTCGGCGCAGGCACAGATGCGCTCGACCGCCGCGCACTCCAGCACGATGCGCAGATCGTAGAGCTGGTCGATCTGGTTGAAATCCAGAGGCTTGACTGACCAGCCACGCCGGAACTCGACATCCAGATAGCCTTCGCGCTGCAGGCGGTACAGCGCATCACGCACCGGCGTTCGCGAGACCTGATAACGGTCGGCCAGTTGGGTTTCGGTGAAGCGGTCGTAGGGCAGCAGGTAGAAGTCGAAAATCTCCTGCTTGAGCCGCCGATAGACGTCTTCAGCCAGCGCGTTGGTGGTGTTCGGGGAATTCAAGGGCGTGGCTCCAGGCTGCTCAGGTCAATGCTGACATGTGCGGCAACGACTTTCCAGCCGCCATCCAGTCGCGCCCAGGTCTGCATCTGCCGGCCAAGGCGCTGGGTGACGCCATCATGAAACTCGGTACTGACCGTGGCGAAGTCTTCACCGAAGGTGCTCACCACGGTGCGCAGCAGCGTGCGGCCCGGTCCCACCGGCTGACACTGGCGTCGATAGCGCGCAATCGTCTCGGCGCCATGCAGGTTCTCGGCGACGCCGTAGCGGACGGTCTGTTCGGAATTCCAGAAATACGCATCCAGCGTGCTCAGTTCATTGGCCAGCAGGGCGCGTTCGTAGTCGTGAAAGGCGTGGGTCACTTCAGCGACCACGTGGGGGAGGTTGATGTCCATCAGTGTGTGCTCCTTGTCTGCAGCGCCTGCTCCAGGTCCGTCAACGAGGCAACCCGGCCGACGATCCCGCCTTGTGCGGTGATCATCTCCAGCGTGGCCTTTTTGAACGCAGGGAAGTAGCTTTCGGTCGCGTCCTCGATCAGCAGGCAGCGATAACCCCGGTCATTGGCTTCGCGCATGCTGGTCTGCACGCAGACTTCGGTGGTGACGCCGGCAAAGATCAAATGGGTGATCCCGGCTTGGCTCAGCCGCTGCTGCAGGTCGGTGGCGAAGAACATGCCTTTGCCGGGTTTGTCGATGACCCACTCGTCAGCGAGTGGTGCCAGGGCGTCGATAATCTGATTGCCGGGTTCGCCGCGAATCAGGATGCGCCCCATGGGGCCGGGATCGCCGATGCGCAGGCCCGGCGAGCCATGGTCACGTTTGGCTTGCGGGCAGTCGGCAAGGTCCGGGCGGTGTGATTCGCGGGTATGGATCACCGTCATGCCTTCATCGCGCGCCAGCGTCAGCAGGCGTTGCACGGACGGTACGATGGCCTGCAACGGTGCGACGTCGTTGCCCAGTGCGGCACCAAAGCCGCCGGGTTCGAGGAAATCGCGCTGCATGTCGATGATCACCACAGCGGTACGGGACGTGTCGAAGGCGAAGCGGTCAGGGCGCGCATTGACCTTGTTCATGCCGATTGCCCCGCGAGATGCTCGGCCCCGGCCATGTGTCGGCCCAGCTCGGTACGGTCGGCGTCCGCTGCACGGGTTTCAAACACCAGTTCGCCGTCGTGAATGACCACGATACGGTCTGCCAGGCTCAGCAGCTCGTCGAGGTCTTCACTGAGCAGCAGGACCGCTGTGCCGCTGTTGCGAGCGTCGATCAGGCGCTGGTGAATGAGCGCGACACTGGCGAAGTCCAGACCGAATACCGGGTTGGCGACGATCAGCACCGCGACGTCGTGGGTCAGTTCACGGGCCAGTACAGCGCGCTGCACGTTACCCCCGGACAAGGTGCCGATCGGCCGGTCAGGGTCGTTGGGCGACACCTGGAACTGCTCAATCAGGCTGCGTGCCTGCACACCTGCTGCGCGACGATCCAGACGCCAGCCCTGGCGGCAGAGAGGCGGCTGGTCGAAATTGCGCAGGGCCAGGTTGTCAGCCACGCTGAACGTGCCGATGCAGGCGTTGCGCAGGGGCTCTTCAGGTAGGCTGAACACGCGCAGGCGCTGCATCTGTTCACGCCGTGCGTGGTAAGGCTGACCGTCGACCGCTATCTGCCCGGCGCTGAAGGCGCGCTGGCCGAGCAGCGCTTCGGTGAGTTCGCGCTGACCGTTGCCGGAGATGCCTGCAACCCCGACGATTTCACCCGGGTGAACAGCCAGAGACAGGTTTTTCACCGCCAGCGTACCTTTGTCGCCAGGCACATCCAGGCCTGCCACCTGCAACTGCGGCGGGCGGGCCGCCATCGCCGGGCGCTCGCTGCTCACCCCGCGTACTTGGGCCTCGCCCATCATCCACGCCGCCATCTGTTGCGTGGTGGTGTCAGCCACTGCCGCGCTGCCCACCCAGCGACCCTTGCGCAACACAGTGACGTCATCGGCGTAGGTGCTGACTTCGCGAAACTTGTGGGTGATCATCAGGACGGTCAGTTCGCCACGATGCGCCATCGCCTGCATCAGCCCCAGCACCTCGTCGGCTTCCTGCGGCGTGAGCACCGAAGTCGGTTCGTCGAGAATGACCAGTCGACGTTCCAGATACAGCTGCTTGAGGATTTCCAGTTTCTGCTTTTCGCCGGCCGCCAGGCTGCTCACCGGACGATAGATGTCCAGACGAAAAGGCATTTTTGCCATGAACGCTTCCAGGCGTTGGTGCTCGCTGGCCCAGTCGATACGCCACGGCAGATCGCCGCGCGACAGCACCAGGTTTTCCGCCACGCTCAGGCCCGGCGCTACGGTGAAGTGCTGATACACCATACCGATCTGCAACTGATGGGAGTCGCGCGGGGTGCGAATCTCGTGTTCGCGGTTGTTGATCAGAATGCTGCCCGACTGCAGCGGGCTGTAGCCGATGATGCCTTTGACCAGCGTGCTCTTGCCGGCGCCGTTCTCGCCGAGCAGGGCGTGGACGGTGCCGGCGCGGACCTTGAAGGACACCTCGTCGAGCGCGCAAAAACTGCCGAAATATTTGCTCGCACCAATCGTCTCAAGGCTCGGGGCGCGCATGATCATGCTCCCAACAGGTCGCGAAGCATCGAGGAGTGGCCGACCGCACCGAACACGCCACCCTGCATTTTGACCATGCTCAGGGCCGCCGCATGGTTGCCAGGGTCGGTCGCCCCGCAGCAGTCTTCCAGCAGCAGGCACTCGAAGCCACGGTCATTGGCTTCGCGCAGGGTGGTGTGCACGCAGACGTCGGTGGTGATGCCGGTCAGGATCAGATTGTCGATGCCGCGAGTGCGCAGAATCAGTTCCAGATCGGTGGCGCAGAAGGAGCCTTTGCCGGGCTTGTCGAGCACGATTTCGCCGGGCAGCGGTGCCAGCTCGTCGATGATTTCCCAGCCCGGCTCGCCACGCACCAGAATCTTGCCGCACGGACCGGGGTCGCCGATCCCCGCGCCGATGCGCTGCGAGCGCCAGCGTTTGTTGGCGGGCAAGTCACTGAGGTCCGGGCGATGACCTTCGCGGGTATGGATGATGGTGAAGCCCAGCGGGCGCATTGTGGCGAGCAGCGCCTTGATCGGCTCGATGGGCGCACGGGTCAGCGCCAGATCGTAACCCATGCTGTCCACGTAGCCGCCGACGCCGCAGAAGTCGGTCTGCATGTCGATCACGATCAAGGCCGTGTTGTGCGCATGCAATTGCCCGTTCCAGGGCCAGGGGTAGGGCGCCGATGCAATATGACGTTCGCTCATGGCGTTACTCCTTCCAGCTGCCGGGGGTGGGTTTGAAGTCGCGCTCGGGGGCCGCAAAACCGCACGAGCTGCCATCGGTATGCACGACATCGTCTTCCCACGGCAGACGGTATCGGCCTGCGCTCAGATCGTGCATGTAGGTGTAAGGACAGTCGCGTGCGCCGCCCTTGACCGCCACATAGCCGCGATGCCCGAATTGATAGATGTTGTTTTCCACGCCCCAGTGCAGACGGGCTTCGCGGACCAGGTCGGGGCGCAGTTCGCAGCAGACGATTTCGTCGGGCCGGCCGCCCCCTTCGGCCATGATCGTGCCGTCGAAGTCGACAAACATCGCCTCGCCCATGGAGTCGAACGTGCCGTCGGAGCCGCACATGCAGACGCTTGCGGTCTGCATCAGGTTGGTGAAGGCGTTGCTCTGATTGGTGATTTTCCACGAGTGGCGGATCGGTGCGGTGTAACCCGCGGTGCGCAGCATGATGTCGGCGCCCTTGTAGGCGCACTCGCGGGCCATTTCCGGGAACATGCCGTCATGGCAGATGATCAGCGCCAGCTTGCTGCCGCGCGGTCCGTCGCAGACCGGAATACCCAGATCGCCCGGCTCCCACGGTTCGACCGGCACCCACGGGTGCAGCTTGCGGTAGTACAGGCGGATCTCTCCAAGGTCATCGACGATCAGGCCACTGTTGAACGGGTTGCCGTGCGGGTTGGCTTCCATGATCGAGAAGCAGCCCCATATCCGGTGCGTCTTGCACGCCTCGCGCAGTGCCATGACTTCCGGGCCGTCGAGGCTGCACATGATCTCCGGCGCCGTGCTCATCGACAGGCCGTGCAGCGAGTATTCGGGGAATACGATCAGATCCATGCCCGGATTGCTGCGCCGAGCCTTGGCAACCATGCCGACCACTTTCTGCGTCTGCATCCACAACGCCTCGCGCGTATGCGGATCGGGCAGCGCCAGTTGCGCCAGGCCGATCACCACGCCATTGGGCGACTTGTTCAAACCACCAAGACCACTGGCCATGCAATGTCTCCTCGAAAAAAGATCAGTTCATCGCGTCAGGCTGAGTTCGCCCGGCGCGCCGTTCAAAGTGCGACCACGGCGACAGGTGGCGTACATCACCACCAGCGTCAGCGCATAAGGTGCTGCGGCAAACAGGTAATAGCCGGTGCTGATACCGACCGCTTGCAGGGCCGGGCCGATGGCACCGGCAGCGCCGAACAGCAACGACGCCCACAGACACGCCAACGGGCGCCAGCGGGCAAAGATCACCAGCGCCACGGCTATCAGCCCCTGACCGCTGGACAGCCCTTCGTTCCAGCTGCCGGGGTAGTAGAGCGACAGATAGGCACCGCCGATACCGGCCAGCCCGCCGCCCACCGCAGTGGCCACGATGCGTACCTTGAGCGGTCGATAGCCCAGCGCCTGAGCGGTTTCGGCATGGTCGCCGACCAGACGCAGCATCAGCCCCCAGCGCGTGGTGCGCAGCCCCCAGTGCAGCACGAACGCCAGCGCTGCACCGACGAAGAACAGCACATTGATGTTCAGCGCCGAGCGCACGCGTTCTTCGCTGCTCCAGGCACCCAGCGCCAGTGAAGGCAGCATGGGCGCCTGTGGCTGGATAAAGGCTTTGCCGAGAAAGAACGCCAGGCCGGTGCCGAGCAGGATCAGTGCGATGCCGAACGCGATGTCGTTGACCCGTGGCAACGAGCACGCCAGCCCATGCAGCAGGCCCAGCAGAATGCCGACGCCTGCAGCCGCGCCGACGCCCAGCCACGCCGAGCCGCTCAGGCACGCGACGGCATATCCGGACATGGCACCCGCGACCAGAATGCCCTCCAGCCCCAGGTTGATCCGGCCGCTCTTCTCGGTCAGGCATTCGCCCAGGCTGACGAACAGAAAAGGCGTGCCGACGCGGATGGCGCCGGCCAGCAGGGCGAGCAGAAAGGTAGTCAGGTCGATATCAGCCATGTTGCAGTGCTCCCTTGTCGAGCGGCGCAGGCGCCGCCGTCAGCCTGATCTTCCAGGCGGCGATACGTCCACCCAGGGCTTCCCAGAGCAGCAGATTGGTGAACAGCAGACCTTCAAGAATCAGCGTGGTGGCGTCCGGCAGACCGAGCCGTCGTTGAAGCAGTCCGCCACTGGCCTCCAGCCCGCCAAGCAGGATGGCGCAGACGATAATGGCCAGCGGATGATGGCGAGCGGCGAAGGCGACAAGGATGCCGCTGGTGCCGTAGCCTGCGATCAGTGCGGCGTTGGCGCTGCCTTGCACCGCGGTGACCTCGAACATGCCGGCCAGGCCCGCCGCCGCACCGCCCAGCAGGCAACTGAGCATGATCAGCCGGTCCACGGGCAAGCCGATCATCAGCGCAGCCCGCACGTTGCCGCCGACCACGGCGAGGGCAAAACCCTTGACGCTGTGGCGCACCAGCACATACGCCAGCAGACAGGCGACGACGCCCGCCACCAGTCCCCAGTGCACCTCGAAACTGTCGCTGATCGTGCCGATCATATAGGCATCGTCCAGCGGCGGCGTCGAAGGCTTGTTCAGGCTTGCCGGATCGCGCAGGGGGCCTTCCACCAACTGCCGGAACAGTGCCAGGGCGATGTACGAAAGCAGCAGGCTGCTGATCGTTTCATTGACCCCGCGACGCTGGCGCATCCAGCCACTCAGACCAATCCACAGTGCGCCCACGGTCATTGCTGCGACGGCCATGCAGGCAAGCATCAAACCGGCTGGCAGATCGCTGACCCACAAGGGTGTCACTGCGGCAGCCAGGCCGCCCAGTACCAGCGCGCCTTCACCGCCGATGATGATCAGCCCGGCCCGTGCGGGCAGGGCGACGCACAGCGCGGTGAGCATCAGCGGCGCGGCGCGTTGCAAGGTGTTTTCCAGGGCGAACCACGAGCCGAACGCGCCTTCGCCGACCAGGTGCAGCGCCTGCCAGGCAGGCTTGCCCTGAACCGCCAGAAACAGCCCGAACAGCACGCACGAGGAAAACACCGCCAGCAGCGTAGGCAGCCCCGGCAACAACGCGCTGGCCAGGCGGCGCAGACTTATCGATGAACTCATGAATGTTCCTCAGAGCTGGCCAAGCACGCCTTCGACCAGGTAATTCATGCTCTCCAGAGCAATGTCGGTCTGGCCTTGGGCAACACCATCGGCAATCACCACGTTGCCCTTGTTGTCCTTGAGCGGGCCTTTGAAAATCACGAACTGACCGGCCATCATCTGCGCCTTGATGGCATCCGCTTTCTGTTTGGCGTCGGCTGTTACCGCAGGCCCGTAAGCGGACGTTTTGACGAAGCCTTCCTTGAGCCCGCCGCGCAGGAAGTTGATCATCGGCGCGCCGCTCTGGGCTGCCGCGACGTGAGCACGATAAGGCGTCTCCCAGTTCCATTCGGCCCCGGTCAGGTAGCCCTTGGGCGCCAGCGCAGCCTGGCTGGCGTGGTAGCCACAGGTCATCACGCCGCGTTTTTCAGCCGTCTCGACGATGACCTTGGGCCCGTCGACATGGCAGGTCAGTACGTCACAACCCTGGTCGATCAGGCCGTTGGCGGCCTCCGCTTCCTTGACCGGTAGCGACCAGTCACCGGTGAAGATCACCGTGGTGACGATGCTCGGGTCGACCGAGCGGGCACCCATGGCGAAGGCGTTGAGGTTGCGCAGCACCTGAGGCACTGGTTTGGCGGCGACAAAACCGAGCTTTTTGCTCTTGCTCATGTGCCCGGCGATCACGCCGTTGAGGTATTGCGCCTCGTCGATGTAACCGAAAAAGCTCCCCGCGTTCATCGGGTCGCGACCTTTCTGCCAGAGACCGCCGCAGTGCGCGAAACGGACGTCGGGGTACTTTTTGGCGACCTTGACCACATGCGGTTCGAAATAGCCGAACGAGGTCGGGAAAATCAACGTGGCGCCGTCCTGACGGATCATGGCTTCCATGGTCTTCTGTACGGCCACGGTTTCCGGAACGTTCTCTTCCTCGATCACTTTGACGTTGGGCAGTGTCTTGATGATGGCCGCTGCCTGGGCGTGGGCCTGGTTGTAACCAAAGTCGTCGCGAGCGCCGACGTAGATAAAACCCACTACCAGCGGCGCATCGGCTGAATAGGCGCGACCGAAAGGCAGCGCTGCGCTCAGGCCGATAATGCCCGCCAACTTGATGAAACTGCGACGATCAACATTCGACATGTGTGCTACCTCGGGTCATTGAGCGATGGAAGATGTGTGCGCGGCGCGGTAGGCGCGCCAGCCTTTGTAGTCAGTGATGTCCAGCGCGCCTTCAAGGCCGCCAGGCTCACAGATGAAACCCTTGACCCACTGGCCGTCGGCCAATTGCAGCGAGCCGATGCCCAGTGGCGCGGGAATGGCTGCGACGAAAGCGCCGAACTGGTTCAGCGGCATTTCCCAGACTTCTATCTCGATGCTCGCGCCCTGTTCAGCGACGCGCACCAGTCCCGGCTTCGGCGGCGACGTTTCTGCCAGCGCATACAGGCGGTAATCCGCGCTGGTGGTTGTGCTGCGCAGCAAGCGAGCGCCACCTTCAAGCAGTTGCCAGTTGAGCGGTTGGCCGACCAGATGCGCGCCGACGACCGCAACCTGTACGGTCGGGCTGTTATAGGGCAGGGGAGCCATTGCCACGGCGTCACGCTGGTCAGCCTGGCCGAACAGCGGCTGCCAGGCGGCGGCGATCTCTGCCAGGCGTTGATCGGCACCGGCCGGGCCAATCAGCGTGATACCCGCAGGCAGCCCGTCCGCGCGACGATCTGTCGGGATGGCGATGGCGCACATGTTCATCAGGTTGACGAAGTTGGTGTAATAGCCGAGCTGTGAGTTGAGCGCGACCGGGTTGCCGAGCACCGCTTCGATGGTCGGCATGCACGGCGCGGTTGGCACCACCAGCACATCGATGTCGGTCAGCAGTTGCTGCGCAGCGCGGGTCAGCTCTGCCAGGCGATAGCGCGCGTTGAACGTGTCCACGGCGTCGAATGAATCAGCGCTCTGCACAATGCCGCGCACCACGGGATGAATGTCGGCCGCGTTGCTGGCGAAGAATTCGCCGATGGCAGCGCGGCGTTCCGCCACCCACGGGCCTTGATACAGCAGGGCAGCTGCCTCGGCGAACACGTCGAACTCGATAGCGCTGACCGTCACCAGCGGGTCGTTTTGCAGGGCTTCCAGAGTTTTGAGGTAAGCCGCCTGTGCCTGCTCATCGCCGAAGAACTCGCAGTGCCGCGCGACGGCGACACGCCGAACCCTGCGCTGCACCGGCAATGCCTGCACGGCCACACTGGACGCATCCAGCGGGTCGTAAGCTGCAATGACCTGCGCCACCTGCCAGGCTTGCATCACATCGTTGGCAAAGATGGATGGGCAGTCCAGCGTGCGGCAGGCAGGCACGACCCCGCGGCTGCTGAACAGGCCAAGGCTGGGCTTGAGCCCGACGATGCCGTTGAAGCCGGCTGGCACGCGGCCTGAACCTGCGGTGTCCGTGCCCAGTGCAAAACTGACGTAGCCACGCGCTACCGCCACTGCCGAACCGGAACTCGAACCGCCACTGACGTAGGCCGGATCATGCGCATTGCGTACCGCGCCGTAAGGCGAGCGGACGCCCACCAGGCCTGTGGCGAATTGATCGAGATTGGTCTTGCCCATCAGGATTGCGCCGCTGTCGAGCAGCAGCTGCACAACGTGAGCATTGTCCTCGGGTACGTAGGCGAACGTCGGGCAGGCAGCCGTGGTCGGCATCTGCGCCACGTCGAAATTGTCCTTGACCGCAAAGGGCACGCCGAACAGCGGCAACCGGTCATACAGCGCATCGCCCATTTCTTCGGCGATGCCCTCCAGCGCCTTTGCCCGCTCGACAAGCTGTGCCAGGGGAACGCGATGAATCCAGACCTCTGCCCGGTCATCCGCATCAATATGCGCAGTCAGGGTATGCACCAGAGTCGTCAGCGTGGTTTCGCCGGAGCGGAGCGCCGACTGAAGTTCAGGAATATCGAGTGCGGTCATGGTGGTGTTCATTCATGTATACAAGATGAACTGACGCGTTTGCACGTTATGGGCCAACGTCGGCCGGAGGGCGATTTACGGCGGGATTACTGGCTATTGGCGGTGAGTTGCGCTGCAATCATGCGTCATGTGTGCGCTTGAATGCGTCTGTGTGCACAAAGATGGGTCGTGTCAGCCGCAGGGCGAATAGTATCGCCGCACGGCTGACATCAATGCGGGTTTCTCAGCTCTCGCAGAACCTGAGCCGGTTACCGAACGGGTCGCAGACTTCCAGTACCTTCCCCCAGCCTTGCTGAACAATATCCGGGCGGGCATAGCCGTACTGCTTGCCGATCAGCTCATCGCGCAATTGCTCGATGTTCTGCGTCGGAATGAACACCGCCGCACCTGGACAGGCGTCACCGTGATGCTCGGAGAGGTGCAGGTTCAGCCCGTTACGGCTGATGCCTAGATACAACGGCAGATCCGCTTCGAAGCGGTGTTCGAATTCGATGCTGAAACCGAGAAAGTCGATATAGAACTCACGCGCTTTGCGTTCATCGAACATCCGCAGGATCGGGATGGCGCTGGTGAAGGTCACGGTGGCTGGCTCGGTCGTGGGCATGGCTATTCCTTTATTTGAAATGATGGGCGTGCAGTCATTGATGCCGATGCACGCATTTATGCTATGCGGGCTGCTTTACCGGGAACGAGACGAACGGTTTTATTTCCTTGAGGACGAACATGCTCTGCATTTCCTTGATGCCGGGTAATCGTCTGACCACGGTCATGGCGAAGTCAGCAAAGGAATCCAGATCGGGCGCTACGACCTGAAGCAGAAAGTCCGCATCGCCACCGATGCTGTAGCACGCCACGACATCTTCCAGCTGCATGACTTCCTTCTCGAATTTTCTGGCCTCGGCCTCACTATGACTGTCGATGCTGATACGAATGAACACCATGACGCCCAGCCCGATCTTGCGGCGGTCCAGTACGGCTCTGTAACCCTGGATATAGCGATGTTCTTCCAGCTGCCTGACCCGTCGCCAACAGGGCGAGGCAGACATGCCGATCTGGTCGGCCAGGGTCTGGTTGGTGATACGGCCATCCTGCTGCAGCGCCGTGAGGATCCTTACATCAGTAGGATTCAACGTCTGGTAGGTCATAAATTCCGCAACTCCTTGTGGATGGGGGAAATTCTACCTAATTCGGTGATTCAGGCAATCAGAATAGATGATTTTTTCCCGTTTAAAGCGTGTAGTATTTTTTCCAGACAAGGTTTGGCAAACGTCTCATCAATACACTGTTTGCCGTTAGCCGGATCGTTGGAAAGTAAATAGGGACAGCCCCGCGTTTAAATAATCCAGTCAACGTGGTCGGCGATAAACAAGGACGATGCATGATTCTCCACTTGGTTTTCTTCAAGTTTCATGAGCCTTTTCAATGGTGTGACAGTGAAGTCCTGGAGGCAGAAGCCGCCACCCGTGGACACCCGCACCGTATTAGCGAGATTGCAGGCTGGGCCTGTGGAAGAAATATAAGCGTGCGTAAAAGAGCGATGGACTTTGTGGTCATGGGCTTATTTGAAAGTCAGGAAGAACTGTCAAGTTTCCTTATTCATCCTGATCACCAGGACGGCGTGCTCAAGTGGCAGAAGATCGCCAGTTGGCAGGTCGTGGATATCGATATCAACAGTGAAACAACACAGTGGTCAGGGCTGCTCGATGGCTGGACTGACGTGGTCAGCGCACCGCTCGATGCGGTGAGCGTTTCTCGATAGTTTGAGGGGGGACCCATGAATTTTGATGCGGCACTTCACAAGTGTGTAATCGTTGTTGATAAGGCGCTGGGGCTGGGGCATGCCGCGAACGCAGTCAGCGTCATCGGCGTCAGTATGGGGCGCTCCGTAGAGGGACTGGTCGGTCCGGACATGCAGAGCAGCGACAGTGTCAACTACCCTGGCGTCATCTACGCGCCTTTGCCGATTCTGTTGTCCAGCAATGAAAGCCTGCACGAGCTTCAGGAAAAAGCCCTGGCCGATGATGAGATTTTCAGCATTCCGTTCAGTGCACTGGCGCAATCCTGCAAAACATATCAGGAGTACGAGTCGCGTATCTCCGAGGCTGACAGTTCGTCCATCGAGTTGGTCGCGATCGGGCTGATAGGGCCGAAGAAAAAGATCAGTAAGCTGTCAGGAAACTTTCCACTGTTCAAGTAATTATCTCAATGACAAGGAGGTTGTCGTGTACGCTTTATTCAAACCGGATCTTTTAGAGTTGGCGCGTGTCACGTACCAGCAGCATGCATTGTTTGAAAGCGATGGTATCTCTGTCGAGGAACTTAACTCTATTCAACTCGACCGTCTCAGGCAGACACTTCGTTATGTCAACGCCCATTCTCCGTTTTATCGCGATCTGTTGTCCGCGTCGGACGCTGCATTAAGCACGCTGGACTGGCACGCGTTCCGCCAGTTGCCATTTACTACGAAAGATGACTTGCGCACGGCAGGTCACTTCATGCTCTCTGCTCCGCTGTCTGATGCCTGGATCTATTACGAAACCACCGGCACGACGGGTGCGGCCACGCCATGCCCGCGTAACGAGCGGGATTCGATATTCAACAATACCCCGTTGATACTTCGTTACGGAGCGCTTTTTCAGGCTCACGGCGAGCGCCATATAGTCGGTGTCATGGGGCCTACGGAGCTGCACTCTACCGGGGATACATTCGAGGACGTCTGCCGCAGTCTGGGACACACAGTAGTGAAGATGTGGCCGCGCTCACCTGTTGTCGGTATGGAGCGCGTCGTTACGCTGATCAGGGAGCTGAAAATCTCTGCACTGGTGTGTACTCCCGCCGTTGCAATCAGCCTGGCAAGGCACCTGATCAACAAGGGGCAGAACCCTTCATCGCTGGGCGTGAAGTTGATATTCACCTTGGGTGAACTCACCACGCCTGGTTTGTTGCGCAACATTGGCGATGTATGGGGCAGTGCGGTTTACAACTGCATGTACGCATCGCAGGAGTCTTCAATTCTTGCTGCCTGTGACAAGCAGGGGCACTTGTGCACCGTGCCCTTGAATGTCGTCTATGAAGTGGTCAATCCGATCACCGGCGAAGTCCTGGAGCCGAAAGACGGCCAGATGACCGGCGAGCTGGTTATCACGCACCTCTATCAGGGCCAGAAGCCTCTGATTCGGTATCGCACGGGAGATACGATCAGAGCCCGGGTTCTGAGTCAGGGCAAGTGGCAGATCATCCCCATCGGACGGCTCAGAGACACGCTGGTCATAAACGGACGCAACCATTGCGCCTACGACGTTGAAGCAGCGCTGTTCGAGCATCTGACAGGTTGTCTGGACTATCACATTCAGGTCGAAACCGTGTCGGGTATCGATAAATTAAGCGTCATTATCGAGTTGCAGCCCAATAGCGAAGCCCGAAACGACCTGAACACCGTTGCTAGCTATATGGAGACCGCACTCGGTGTTCCCGTGAGTATTACTGTCGGCCCAACCGATGCGGTGACCGGCACGGCAGCGATGGTCAGCTGGAAAGCTGCGCGACTCCACGACAAACGCACGGGCGGCGATAATCTGGAGCGTGATACCGCCTTGAAGATCGCTGCGCGGAGGGCCTGACCATGGCCGACGGACCGCTCAACACCACAAGTACTCCGCGCAAACCGCACCCATGGGTGTACCTGGATGATCGTTTTGTAGCCGCTGCAGACGCTCTGGTTCCGATAACGACCCAGGCATTCAATTACGGCACCGCGGTGTTCGAGGGTATACGCGCCTATGTTGCTGAAAACGGCGAGTTGAACGTCTTCAGGCTGGACGATCATCTTAAACGTATGGAGAACTCAGCCAGGTTGCTGCAGTTGGACAGCCTGCCGGGCCGCGCTGAACTAAAGGAAATCATTCTCGATTTACTGCGTCGCAATGACGCGCTGACCGACAGCTATATCAGGCCCATGGCCTACAAAAAGGCGCTGATGCCCGGCGTCGGTTTCGGAGTAAAACTGACTGGCGTCAGCTCCGGGCTGGTTATCAACACGCTGGCAATGGGAGCCTACATGCCCGCTGCCGGCATCCGCTGCGCCGTTTCGAGCTGGCGACGCATCCCGGATGTATCTCTTCCTTCGCGAGCGAAAATCACCGGTAGCTATGCCAATTCGGCGTTGGCCATGGAGTCGGCGCAACGTAACGGTTTTGACGATGCATTGATGTTGAATATTCACGGCAATCTGGCCGAATCAACCACCTCCAATGTATTCGTGGTCAAGGATGGATGCCTCATCACACCGCCTCTTAGTGCACACATTCTTGAGGGCATTACCCGGGATTCGATCATGACCCTGGCCAGAGAAACACTAGGCTTGAGCGTGGTAGAGCGAGACATCTCGTTTTCCGAATTGTATTCGGTCGACGAGTGCTTCCTCGCCGGCACAGGCGTCGAGATCGTACCCGTGACACAGATTGATCATTACGTATTGCAGAACCACAAAGTGGGCGAGCTGACCGCCGCGCTGAGAAGCCTCTACCTGCAAACGGTGAAAGGTTCGCACAGCCGATATGCCCACTGGCTGAGCCCCCTTTGAAATCGATCATCCGGAGATTTATGACAATGGACAGTAAATTCCTGAATTTGAGTGTGGGCGACTGGCGCGAGGTGATGATCCATACACTGGGGCCGAGTGGAACCAGTAGTGAAGCGGCGGCTGGTTTCTTTACCGAATGGCTAGGCCAGCGTTTTCCTGAATCACAGGTGCAGATCAACCTCAGTGACTCTTATGAGCATGCCTGCTCAGCGATGGACGAGCGCATCCCCGGCGTATTGATCGTGGCCAACGCCTATCCGCAGATTCATAACTTTTATATGAACCCGCGGTTAAGCCTTGTGGCGACGTTCGTCTTTGACACCCCGGAGTACGGTCTGGTGAGCAAGGGGCCGTTGACTACCAGAAAACTTACGATAGCTACCCATCCCGCTCCGCTCATGTTGATTCAGGAGTTGCTGCCCGACGGTCTTGAAGTCGACTCGGTGATTTTTTCGCTTTCTACCAGTGCCGCTGCAGCTGCGGTAGCCAGGGGCGAAGTCGACGTCGCGCTGACCACCGAGGTTGCAGCCCATATCCATGGGCTGCAGTTCATATCGAAGACGCGCCCCATACGCATGCTCTGGTCCGTCTTCGCGCCGATCCAGTGGAGCACCCAGCCCGTTGAAGTCAGCGCACGCTGGCGCTGATTCCCCAAACATAAGGGCACCTGGTCGAGCCGGGCAGCCCCGAATCACTTTTGATCGAGGTCATCATGACTGTCTTGAAGCTCCACACGATCGACTCCGCCCCCCTGAAAAGTAAAGCGTTGCTCCAGAGTTCGATCGACAACTTTGGCTGGATCCCCAATCAAAGTGCCTATATGGCCGAGTCGCCTTCATTGTTGGGCGCTTATCAGCGGGCGCATGACCTGGTTATCGAAAGCTCGTTGAGCGAGGAGGAAAAAGCGGTGGTCTGGATGACCACGGGTGTAGAAAACGGGTGCGCCTATACCATCCAGGCGCATGCCTTCATTGCCTTGTCCAAGGGCGTTGATCAGTCCGTGGTCGAGGCATTGGCTCATCAGCCTGGGCGCTTGAATACCCGTTTGCAGGCATTGCGCGAGTTTACCCTGGAAGTGATCAACTGCCGTGGCCGCTTGAGCGGGGCAGCCGTGGAGGCTGTGCTCAAGGCCGGGTTCAGCAAGCAAAACATGCTGGACGTGATTCTCGCTGTCGCACAGAAAAACATGTCAACGATTCTGAACAGCATTGCCGGTACTGAAATCGATGAACGGTTCAAATGGGACGCCTTTCAAGGGCTCAATACATTGTCCGAGGCCTGAACGATGCTTCATTTGGACGGCAATACGGTCAAGTCGCTCATGAGTGCTCAGCTAAGTCTCCAACTTAGCGAGGTAGCGTTCCAGCTGCATTCTTCAGGGCAGGTAGAGCAGCCGTTGCGTACCGTTATCAAGGGCGGTGAGAACGCGTTGATGGGCGTCATGCCCGCCTACATCAAGAGTGGTCCTTACCAGGGATTCGGCCTGAAGTCAGTGGTCGTCAGGTTTGGAGAGGCTGCCGGCGGTCCTTCTCACATGGGCACGATCCTGATTTATGACGAAGCGCAGGTGACTCCTGTCGTAGCGGTGGACGCAGGTGCAGTGACGGAAATCCGCACAGCGGCTGCATCGGCTCATGCGACGCGGCTGCTGGCCGCCCCTGACGCGAGTCGTCTTGCCATACTGGGCACAGGCTTGCAGGCGAGAGCTCATCTGCAGGCAATGCAAGCGGTAAGGCCCATTAGGTACGTTTCGGTATGGGGGCGCAGCAACGAGGCTTGTCGCGAATTCTCAGCCTGGAGCGCGCAGCACTGCGATCTGCCCGTTTCGATTTGCACTAGCGCTGCCGAAGCCGTGCGCGACGCCGATATCATCTGTACCACCACCGCTGCACGTTCGCCCATCCTGTTTCATGCGGATCTTCCAGTGCACTGTCACATCAACGCGATCGGCGCTTCAGCCCCTGGTTTTCAGGAGTTGCACGAGGATGTCTACCAGGACATTACGTTATTCACTGACTGCAACCGCTCGGTGCTGGCCGCATCCGACTGCGTGATCAAGGCCGTTCAGAAAGGTCTGCTTGCGCAATCGGGTGGCGGAACAGAGATCGGCACACTGTGCAAAGATGAAACGCTGCAAAAAACTCGAGGCGTAACAGTTTTCAAGTCGGTAGGGCTGGCGGTGCAGGACCTGGTGTTCTCTCGGGAAATAATCCGCCAGTGGGTCGCGTCCCGTTGCAACGGTAGCAGTCTTACATGACTGACGGCGCTGCTCGCCGGGCACTTATAATTATTTCAAGGAGTGCAACATGCTTGATCTGACTCAGGTTCTTACGTATTCGGCAGCGTTGGGTATTGCCGCCGCCATTCCTGGCCCCGGTATGGCAGCGCTGGTCGCACGGAGTGTCAGCGGCGGGGCGGTGTCAGGCTTTTGCCTGCTGTCCGGGCTGATCCTCGGTGACCTGACCTATCTTTCATTTGCAGTATTTGGCCTTGCCATGATTGCCGAACACTTCAATGCGTTGTTTCAGGTAGTGCGATGGGGGGCCGCGATTTATCTGTGCTATCTGGCCTGGCAGTTCTGGTTCGCAGATCATCAAGCCATAGAAATCGGAAAATCAGCGAAGAAAAAAGAGTTGCTGTCCGCGGCCGCGTCCGGACTGACCATTACCTTGGGCAACCCCAAGACCATTGCCTTTTATCTGGCGCTTTTGCCGTTGGTCATCAATCTTGAAACGGTCTCTTTGCAGACATGGGGGCTGGTTCTGGTGCCGCTGACGGTGCTGGTACTGCTGGCGGTCGGGGCCGTGTTCATATTTGCCGCCTTGCGCATTCGACATTTGCTGTCGAGTGAGCGTGCGCAAAGAAAACTGTTTCGCGGTGCGGCAGCAATCATGGTAGCGGCGGCAGCTTCGATGCTGGTGCGCTGATCTGCCTGGAGGGTGGATGAGGCCGTTGACGACCTCATCCGGTCGCCGTTACAGCTCCTTCTTCAGATGCTTTTCGATCTGCTCCAGCGACTTGCCCTTGGTTTCCGGCAGGCACAGGAACACGAAAATCAACGAGCCAATGTTGATGGCGGCGAAGATGAAGAACGTCGGGTTGCCGATGGTATCGACTGCGATCGGGAAAGTGAACGCTACCGATGCGTTGAACAACCACTGCATCGATACGGCCGTGCCAGTCAGCAAACCGCGCACCTGCATCGGGAAAAGTTCTGACATCAGCAGCCAGTAGACCGGCGAGATGCACATCTGCATGAACAGCAGAAACACCAGAATGCAGGCCAGGGCGGTATAGCTCTGGGTCATGTTCTGCGGCATGAACTGCAACACGCAACCGAGCGCTGCCTGCATCAGAATGACGATGACCAGACCGGTCATCAGCAAATGCCGACGCCCATAGCGGCCGATGGCCCAGATGCCCAGCAAGGTCGCGATGACTGACACCACGCCGTTGCCGATCGTCGCGGTCAACGCAGCGTTGGTGCCCATCCCGGTGTTCTTGAGAATGATCGGCGTGTAGTACATGAACGCGTTCACCCCGGTGAACTGCGCGGTAAAGCCCAGACCTACACCGATCAGCAGCAACTTGATGACCCAGCGCTGACGCAGCAATTCTCTTGCTTTGGGACGATGACGAGCTTCTTCGTCCTGCGCCTTCATCTCGTCGACTTCGCGCTGTGCGTCCTGTTTGCTGGGGCGCAGTTGCTCCAGCACGTCCTGCGCTTCGTCGAAACGGCCTTTGGAGGCCAGCCAGCGTGGCGACGCTGGTACGAAGAACGTGCCTACCAGCAGCAACACCCCTGGCACCATGGCGACTGCCAGCATGTAACGCCAGATCCCCGGTGTATGCAGCAAGGCGGCCATGACTGCACTCAGCACATAGGCGAGCAACTGGCCGCTGACGATCATCAGTTCGTTTCGGCTGACCAGCCGCGCACGCCGTGACGGGCCTGCGATCTCGGCGATGAACACCGGCACTGTTGCAGAGCCGCCGCCCACCGCGATACCCAGCACGAAGCGCGCGGCGATCATGAACGGAATGGACGGTGCAATGGCGGTTCCCAGTGCGCCGGCGATGAACAGCACTGACAGCAGGCGTAAGGTGAGGCGGCGTCCGAAGCGGTCGGAGATATAGCCGCTGGCAAGCGAGCCGAACGCGGCGCCGACAATCAGTGACGCGGTGACCATCCCTTCGCTGTACGCATCCAGACCCAGGCCGCCCTGGTCGGCGGGCAGGGTCATGAACGGCAGGGCGCCGGCGATGATGCCAGTGTCATACCCGAACGCCAGCGCGCCCATGGTCGCCACAAGCACGGAGATAAAGATGAGTCGATTCGATGCAGCGCGTTGCCGGCCTTGCTGACCCGCCGCTGCTGAGGTGCTACTAGAAGACATGAATCTGAAGTCCTTGGCTTGAAACCAGCGTTGCGCCAGTACATGGATGTCACGCTTAGGGCGATGTCGGTCGCGCTAGTTCCCTACAACCCCACTCAGGATTGCATTTTTGGCGAAAGCCTTGAGCATGGGGCTGCTGGAACGATTAACTTTTTCTTGTCCTGATGACTGGATTTGTCTCTTTTTCCGTCATTGAGACTCAGTCTTTGGTGATGGCAAGATCGTCGGGGTCTGGTCGGTCATTGATAAAGCGGCAGTGGAGCGCGAGCTTCGTGGCGAACCGGCGGGTGCTTCGAGTGACAGAGGCGCCTGAGCGAGTCGGGTACGTTCATCGAACGTAAAATCATTTCAGGGCACTCCGGGGTGGTAGCGCAGTCTTTTTTAGACACTCTCACCTGGCGGAGCCCGACATGATCACTGTCCATCACCTGAACAACTCACGTTCGCAGCGTATTTTGTGGCTGCTCGAAGAGCTCGACCTGCCCTACGAAATCAAACGTTATCAGCGCGACCCGAAAACCAACCTTGCGCCACCCGAGCTCAAGGCGGTACATCCGCTGGGCAAATCACCTGTCATCGAAGATGGTCCGCACGTCGTCATTGAGTCCGGTGCCATTGTCGACTACCTGATTCGCCGCCATGGCGACGGCCGCCTGCAGCCGGACCCTGCCAGCGCTACTTACGACGAATACGTGCAATGGCTGCATTTTGCTGAAGGTTCGGCGATTCTGCCGCTGATGCTCAACCTGTACGTCGGACGCCTGGGTGACGCGGGCGCGCCGCTGCATCCGCGTATCCAGTCGGAGCTGGCCAACTATCTGGGCTATCTGAATGAGGCTTTGGGGCTGACGCCATATCTGCTTGGCGACGAGCTGAGCGGCGCGGACATTCAGATGAGCTTCATTGGCGAGTTCGCCAAGGCCCAGGGAATGCTGCAGTCCTACCCGAATGTGACCGCATGGGTTGAAAGACTGCAGGGCAGACCTGCATACCGCAAGGCTTTGGAGCAGGGCGGCGAATATTCCTTTGCCAAGTAACCGCCGTGCCTGAAGCGCTTGCGCCGCACGATACTCGGGCTGATCGCTCCTCACGCTCCAGCGTGGGAATGCAGTTCTAGACGCTCTGCGTCGCAAGAGGACGCAGAGCGTCCGGAACGGCATACGACGCAGAGCGTCGCACGATATTCGGGCTGATCGTTCCTCACGCTCCAGCGTGGGAATGCAGTTCTCGACGCTCTGCGTCGCAAGAGGACGCGGAGCGTCCGGAAAGGCATACGACGCAGAGCGCCGCACGATAGTTGAGATGATCGTTCCTCACGCTCCGCGTGGGAATGCAGTTCTCGACGCTCTGCGTCGCAAGAGGACGCGGAGCGTCCGGAAAGGCATACGACGCAGAGCGCCGCACGATAGTTGAGATGATCGTTCCTCACGCTCCGTGTGGGAATGCAGTTCTCGACGCTCTGCGTCGCCAGGAGGACGCAGAGCGTCTCACGATGGCGCTGACATGGAGGATCAGCCTTCAGACGGGCGGATCGAGTCCTGATCCGCTTCGGCCGCCAGCTTCAAGCGGTCGGCCTTGCTGATGTATTTGTCTTTGCTTTGCGGGGCCAGTTTGGCGCTGGCCTTTTTGGCATGGGCCTTGAGCAACTGCTGGATTTTCTTGCGACGATTCATGTTCTTCAACCCGTTTGCACAGACGCGAATCATAGCAGTTTGCCTGTCGCGCCATGCCTATGCCTACCCGCCGTTCTGAACCATCTGCCACAACGACGCACCGACGCCGGTAATGCTCTCGCCGGCAATCAGGCCTGCCGCTGCGGTGATGGCGAAACGTTCGGTCAGTGACGGCCAGCGACAGTTCACCAGCCAGGTGAGCACTGCCCCGAGCGCCATCATCAACGACACCGAGGCGGGCAGCACGAAGGCCAGGCCCAGTGCTGCGGCGCTGGGCAGGTACCGGGCGCGATGCGCGGGCAGTGTGCTGTCGAGGATACCCAGCAACAAGCCGGCCAGACCACCGATGAAAATCGCCCAGCGGATGCTCGCCGACAGCGAATCCAGACCGTGCGTCAGGGTCTGCGCCACGGCTTTCCAGGTCGCCACCGCCGGGGCTGGCCACTCCTCGGTGAGCAGCATCGATTGCGGGTCCGGGATCAGCGCCATATAAGCCAGAACCCCGACGATACTGCCGACGAAAATCCCCAGTGTCTGGGCAATCAATTGCTTGCGCGGCGTGGCGCCGATCGCCCGGCCTACCTTGAAATCGTTCATCAAATCGGTGCATTGCCCGGCTGAACCGCCGGCTGTGTTGGCGCTCATCAGGTTGATCGGCACCTGACCGGGCGCGACGATGCCGAAGCTCAATTGCGATAACTGCCCGATTGCGCCGATGGGCGGAATACCCGTGGCACCGACCACTCGCGCCGCAACGGCCGCCAGGCAGATCGCCAGAGGAATGGTCAGCAAGGCCATCCACAGATTGATACCGAACAACAGTGCCTGCAGGCTGACGACCAACAGGATCGCCAGCGCAAACCCGGCGGCCGGCCCGGGCTTGGGCATTGACCAGGGCGTCCCGCCGCTGGCCTTGGTGGAGGCGTGCAGTGTCCACAGACGGATGGCCAATGAGGCCAGCGTCGAACAGACCATCAGGCTCACGCCCGGCCACAGCAACCATTCCACCAGCGCGGCGAACTGCGGGCCGCTGCTGTCGGCCGGTAACGTCACCAGCCCCTGTTCCAGCAGCCACGGCGCCAGGCCACCCCAGGCCAGCAAGGCACCGATCAGCAGGGTCAGGCCGACGCGAATACCGATAATCGCCCCAAACCCCACCAGCAGCAGCGAAGGGTCAGCGGTAAAAGTCAGGCGCTCCAACTGAGCGCTCGGCGACCAGCGCGGGAACGCCCATATGAACGTGTCGACCCACTTGGCCAGCGCTGACATCAACGCGGTACTGAGCAGCACCTTCAGGCGCGTCGCAGCTTCACGGCCGTGATTGTAGATGTGCAGGAGGGTTTCCAGAGTGGCCATGCCTTCGGGGAATTTCAGCGATGCGTCATTGAGCAGTGACGGGCGCAAATACCAGGCAATCCAGATCCCCAGAAAGCTCACCGAGAAAACCCAGGCGATCATCGGGATGGCATCCAGTTGCTGACCCGTCAGCAGGGTATAAGCCGGAATCGGCGCGACCAGCCCGCCGGAAATGATCGACGCAGCGGCCGAGGCGACAGTCTGATTGATGTTGCTCTCATGCAGCGTCCACGGCAGCTGCCCGGAAGAACGCTTCGACAGCCCTTGCCAGATCGCATAACCGATCAACAGCGCAATGATCGACATGTTGAACGACCAGCCGATCTTCAACCCGGCGTACACATTGGAAGGCGTCAACAGAATACCGAGCACAACCCCGGTAAGTACCGCGCGTAGACTGAGCTCACGCTCGACAGGGCTGGCAAGAGGGGTCGATGGTGAGGTCGAAAGCATGCGAATTCCTTTCGGCGATGAGACAAGGCGACCTATAAAGTGAGCGCCATATCGGCCGAAGGTTCACATGGCAGGCTTCGTTGTGTAGTGGCGTTAAGGCATCCATTTGTTCCGGTTTTCGCCGACCGGTTACGCAGGGTGCCTGTTGCAGGAATATCAGATATCAGACTGTTTGAAGGACATCACCACGCGCCTTCTGATGAATTACAGGCGGTGAACCAGAATATCCAGCCCTTCGTCAGTGTGTGGAATCTGGAAGTAGCGTGTGATCAGCCTGAACTCCGCATCTGTGGCCGCAAAGTCATGCTCGGCTCTTTGGTTGCGAGCATGCAGTCTGGCAAGGCAAATATCATCTTCCACGTCGAGATAGTGCAGTCGATGCTTAACCTGCGCGTCTTCAGCCAGGCTGCGAAGCCACTGGCGGTCGGCGAGCGTATTGGCAGGGAAATCCAGAACCACGCACATGCCGGACTTCAGCATGTCGATGACCAGAGGGCCGATGATGTCGCGAATCCGATGGGCCAGGCGCACGTAGTCCGCCACTGATTTGATCTCGTCAGGGTAGAGCCGGGAGAGCCATTGATCTTCACTCAACAGGATCGCTGAATGCTCGGTCGCGATTGATTTTGCCAGTGTCGATTTACCGGATGCGATCTTGCCGCACAGGAGGTGAAGTCTGGTGGCGAGCATCAAGTCGTGTCCTTTTCCAGTCGTAAGCTGTGCATTCCTGAACAGAGGTGAGCCCATACCCAGCGGGAGCCTGTCAACCAAGCACATTCAGCCCATCATTGAAATGGCACTCGCGATCATCACCGCCAAGGTTTTCCGGCAGGAAAGCGGTGAGGTCGTAGGGCAGAAACAGCGTGTCCAGCGCCAGAGAGAACGGCACGTCTATCAACCAGGGCCAGGTCGATGTCACATCTTTAGTACCCCATGCCCAGCCGTGCCGTGTACCGGGATAGACGCAACGCTCACCATCGAGGTGATACATCAGGCTCCAGCAGCCGCTCAGTGAGATGGCCGTAGCGAGTAACAGGCATTGCTTGAACATACATTCCCTTGTTTTGGCGTCTACGCAAAGTGTGCTTCATTCTACCCAACCGCCCTGACAGGGAACCAGGCGACGTCGAGTCTGGATCAAAAAAGGCGACTCTAGAGCATTCGAACAAGCGAGCAGTGAGCGACAGCAGATGCATGGGGTACTCCGATCATCCTGCCCACAGCTCAGGCAATGCGTTGCGCGATCTGCCTGAACAACGCTGTCTCAGTGGGAGCGAGCTTGCTCGCGATCTGTCGGGAACCGACAGCAAAACCTCTGAGCCGGTACGTTCAGGCATAACTGCGATGGCTGGTTGCAACGTCGCCTTGCCACTGTCTTAAACGTCAGCGGCTGCAGCACGCAAGTTATATTCAGCGCTTATAAATAGCGACGAGCGTGCCTGGCATCAAACGACCAGTCGATGCGGTTGCCAGGCGCTGCCCTGCTGGTCTTGCGAGTCAATTACCAGACTTTGCCTGGCCGGTGCATCAAACATCGAGCGCAGATTCTTTTCGATGGTGTTGCACAGGTCTTCCATGCGAATCCGGTGCTGGCTGGCGCCGAACGGGGCTTGCAGGTCAGTACCGATGCGGTCCATTGCCAGCAGCATGCAGCCGACGACCGTCGAGATTGCCGGGGTGAACCAGCCCAGGGTGGTCACCATGCTCAGCGGCATGATGATGCAGAACAGGGTACTGAACAGTCTGGGAAAATAGACGTACGGGTAGGGCAGCGGCGTATTGGCGATGCGCTCCATGCCGCCCTGGCAGTTGGACAGTTCGACCATGGTCGACTCCAGTCGCGCCAGGCGGATGCTGTCGATTCGCCCTCCGGCAAACTCTTCGGAGATCATGGCTGCCGAGCCGTTGAGAATGTCATTGGGAAAGTTATTGCTCTCACGCGCGCGTTGAATCTCGGAATGCGATAACAGCCCTTCGAGTTTTGCTGTGCTGACATCGCCTTTCAGATGAGCGCGCAGTGCCCGCAGGTAAGCCACGTGACGATTGAACAATACTTCTTTCACCGGGTTGCCACGTTCATTGGCGCTGCCTTCAATCAAGGTCAGTACCTGGCGGCCATAGCTGCGCGAGCTGTTGACCATCGCGCCCCATAGCGTGCGCGCTTCCCACCAGCGGTTGTAGGCGCTGGAATTGCGAAAGCTGATCAGTACGATAAGCGCCGAGCACAACAGCGTAAGCGGCATCAGCGGGAGATCTATCCCCGCACCCTGGATCAACATGAAGTCCATGGTCACGGCCACGTCCCAGAGCAGAAGCCAGAACAATGACCAGCCAACGTAGGTGACCGTTCTGCTGATGCACCGCCATTTTTTTTCAAAAGGACCAGACATTGCGGCACTCCTTTGCTGGGTTGGAAGGGGTTTGGCGCGGTCAATCAACACACCACGCCGCAAACTTACTGACCGAGGCTTAAAGCTCGCTTAATTCTCCATGGTGGCGAAACAGTCACGCCTGTCTTGACCATGGCGACCCCTACCAACAGCTGGAACCCCCGGCACTGTTGCGACCACACAGCCTTGTCGGTCCTCTTCGCTGACGGGCCCCCGGACGTTTGCAATTGCTATCACTCTCGGACCGACGCCTCATTGCCTTGCCTGTTCGCAAGCAAGTCGTCCGGCCAGACTCGTCTCGGCGCGTTGCTACGCAACTTAAGCAATAGAGAGGGAGTTTCAATGCACATCAACCGAACCGGCAGCTCGCAGCCCAGCATCGAGCTGGAGCGCTTTTATTCCGCATCGCAATCATTGGCCTCCAGTTCCGTACGCGAGCTCAGCCCTGCCGAACACGCTAATCTGCAAGCCATTACCGATTACCTGAAAGATCATGTATTCGCTGCGCACAAACTGCCGTTGAGTGAGTCGGCCGTCGATCAGGATGCCGTTCATGCGCACAACGAGCAACTCGACAACATCATCGATGCTCGCGCCAGACGCTTGCTGGACGAGGGCGAAACGCCTGCCACCATTGCCGACACCTTCGCCAAGGCGGAGAAGTTCGACAGGATGGCAACCACCGCTTCGACCGCGCTGCGCGCCACGCCGTTTGCCGCTGCGTCGGTGCTGCAATACATGCAGCCTGCCATCAACAAGGGCGACTGGCTGCCGACGCCGCTCAAACCCCTGACGCCATTTGTGTCCGGAGCGCTGTCCGGGATCATGGATCAGGTCGGCACCACGGTCATGAATCGCGCCACGGGCAACCTGCACTACCTGAGTACCCCGCCTGAGAAACTGCATGATGCGATGGCGGCTTCCGTGAAGCGTCACTCGCCGGGTGTCATGCGTCAGGCGGTGGATCTGGGTATTGCCGTCCAGACTTACAGCGCGCGTAATGCGGTGCGTACCGTGCTGGCGCCAGCATTGGCATCCAGACCCGCCGTGCAGGGTGCGGTCGACATCAGCGTGTCGGCGGCAGGTGGCCTGGCGGCCAACGCGGGGTTCGGCAATCGTATGCACAGTGTGCAGGCGCGTGATCACTTGCGCGGCGGTGCATTCGTGCTCGGCATCAAGGACCAGGAACCCAAGGCAGACTTGAGTGAAGAAACCGACTGGCTCGTGGCCTACAATGCGATCAAGTCAGCCAGCTACTCCGGCGCTGCACTGAACGCCGGCAAGCGGGTGGCTGGCCTGCCGCTGGACGTCGCCACCGACGGCCTGAAAGCGGTGAGAAGCCTGGTGTCGGCCACCGGTCTGGCGCAAAACGGGCTGGCCCTGGCAGGCGGCTTTGCCGGCGTGGGCAAATTGCAGGAGATGGCGACCAAAAATATCACTGATCCGGCCACCAAGGCGGCGGTCAGCCAACTGACCAATATGGCCGCCTCGGCAGGCGTTTTTGCGGCCTGGACCACCGCAGCGGTCGCAACCGATCCCGCGGTGAAAAAAGCTGAGTCGTTCTTGCAGGATACGGTCAAATCGGCGGCGTCGAGTTCGACCAGCTATGTAGCTGACCAGACTGTCAAGCTGGCCAAGGCGGGCATTGACGCGAGTGGTGAGGCGATTGCTGCGACGGGGGCATCCTTGCTTGACACATTACGTCGTCGCAATGCTCGTGAGCCGGACATCGAAGAGGGTGGCATTGCAGCGGGTTCACCGAGCGCGGTGCCGTTCCAGCCAGGGCGCTCATAAGCGTTTCGACCCATAGCCGGTAAAGCAAAGGGGCGCCTTCCACGGAGTGCGCCCCTTTGCTTGTTTCTCATGTATGCGTCGTATCACAGCTCGGTGTGCTGGGTAGACGCCTTGGTCTTGTCATAGGCGTGCTTGACGTCGGTCATGGCGATGTCGCCAGTGGCCAGTTTCAGATCGTCACTGTCGCTTTTGACGAGTGCGAACTTGCCATGGGTCGCGTCCACGCCATTGAGCTCGACACTCATGTCATCAAACTGCTTGCCACCATTGGTGCGGACCAGCGTACCGAAATCGGTGGCCTTGAAACCGTCGACTTTCAGGTGGGTATCGGCATTGAGCTGAATGACCTTGTCATCGGCACCGTTGGCGCTGCTGTTAGTGATGTTCAGATTGGTGACCTTTGCGCCGCCTTCACCCTTGACGGTGATCATGTCTTCACCGACGTTCTGGGCATGCACGTTATCAATGGTGACTTGCTCCGAGTTTTTGGCATTCACGTGGATGCCGTCGGCTTCGTTCTCGCCCAGGTTCACGTTTTTCAGCACAGCGCCTTCGGCCAGTTCGAACAGGGGCTTCTGATGTTCGTCCTGGTCGCCGGTGCCCATCGACTTGTCGGCGGTAAAGGTTGCACCGTGGCCGTCAAACACCTGGCCAGCACCGACTTTGATGGTGTCTTTCACGACATTGACTTCGCCGGATTGCTCAAGAGAGCCCGTTGTATCCGAAACCGTGCCGTTGCCCGAGTTGCGGCCGGGATTGGCCAGTTGCGGGGTGACTTGAGGCGTCACGCCATCACTGCCACCGCCTCCGCCGGTTCCGTCCTCGGTCGAAGGCGCGCCGCTGCCGTCTGCGCCAGTCGACACATAACTACCGCCGCCGTCACCTTCAGCGGTTGGAGATGTACCGCCGCCGTCACCTTCAGTGGTCGGGGATGTACCGCCACCACCGTCACCACCCGTCGCCGCCGTTGTACCGCCGCCCTCGTCACCGCCTGAAGCCTCCTGAGTACCACCGTCACTGCCTTCGGCCGATGGCGTACCGAGTCCTCCCTCGTTTTGAAACGGGTCTTGCCACTCGTTGGAGTCCTGACCCGTGTCCTGTTTTTTATTGAGGTTCATGAGCATTTGCAGCAGCGATGTGACGAGTGCACTGAGCAGCTTGACGACGTTGGATTGAGGGTCAGTTGCAGCGCTGCTGTCGGTGGGGTTTTGAACCGTATTGTCGGGCTGTCCGAAGCTGACGTCTTTCTGTCTGGCAGTGTCGAACAGCAGGGCACTCGGGTCGACGCCCTGTGCAGTGCTCTCATCGCTGAACGTATTGGTCTGCGGACTCTTGCCGCTCAGCGCCGAGAAGTCCAGCTGGGTTGAAGCGGGTTGGTAGGAGGTGGATGAGTTGATACCGATGCTCATGGTGCTTTACCTCGATGGGATGGACATATGAACCAGCGTCGTCTTCCGGATTTACCGGCGTTGATCGCCGCGTCCTTGTCGGGTTCTATAGGTCGATGAGGACTCTGCCTTGGCGTTGCCGGAAGTGAGTGGCAACACGGGGGGATGGGTTCCCGTTTGTGTGCGTTGACGGACGATGATCCCGATGCACCGCTCTGGAGAGGTCACCTCGCCCCAAGGAACCAAAACCCCTTGCCCTCCGACTCAGTGCGCACACGCCAGCAAAAAAATGGTGTGGACTCACATCGCACTCAGAGGCCGTGAAATGAACAAAAATGATGAATATCAAACGCTTATCAATGAGATTTGCGCGCTCAGTCTGATCTCCGAACCTGAACGTTTTTACGAGTCAGCCAATTTCAAAATCAGCGACGTCGACTTCACCCTTCACTATCAGGACCGCGACGAGGGGCGTGCGATTCTCATCTACGGGGATATGGGCGCGCTGCCCGCGCGCAATCGTGACAGCGCCTTGCTGGCGCTGATGGACATCAACTTTCATATGTTTTCGGGGGCCCACAGCCCGGCTTTCTCCTGGAATGCCCAGACCGGCCGAGTGCTGCTGATGGGATCGATAGGCCTTGAACGAGCGACAGCCGAGGGCGTGCTGTTGCTGATGAAGTCCTTTGCCGACCTGGCCAGAGAGTGGCGCGAGCACGGTTTCATGGGGCCGGTGGGTGCTGCGGGCGCCCCGGTCAATATGCCTGCTTCTCAGGCAACCACGCGTGACAATCCTGCGAGTTCCGGGAGGTTCCAATGATTGGCACACGAGTCGGCGGATCAGGCAGTACCGAAATCGTTCAGGCGAACCAGCCGCAGCCGTCTGCCGCTGTCGCCCAGGCTCATCCTCTCGCGGTAAGCCCGAGCAGCAACCCGCCGCTGACCGCCAGCCAGTCGGCCGCTCAAGCGCCGGAAAGCTCGGCGGCCGGTGCCGCTCGCCTGCCAGTCGCGCCGCGACATCTGCCGACATTGGAGAAGTTTCGTGCCGAACAGCCCACCGTACAAGGCACTTCCACGCCGACTATCAGCGCTAACGCGGCCCTGCTGATCGGCAGTCTGTTGCAGTCTGAAAAACTGCCCTTCGAGGTCATGGCCGCCCGTTTGTCGCCTGAGCGTTATGCGTTGCAACAGTTTCACGGCTCCGATTTACAGCAAATGCTCGGACGATTCGCTGAGCCAGGGCATCTGCCAGGCAAGGCCGAGACCGAACAACTGATCAAGGGCTTTGCCCGGTCGCTCGCAGACCAGCTGGAGCACTTCCAGCTCATGCATGACGCGACGGCTGAGGCATTCGGCCCCGGAGGGCTGCGCGACCGCAACACACTGGCGGTCAGTCAGGCGGCGCTTGGCGAATACGCCGGTCGGGCGAGTAAATCCATCGAAGCGGGGCTGAACCACAGTCTCGCGGTGCTGGACGAACGCATCGCCGCGCTGGACAGCCAGTTGGAGGGCGCCACTGAGGACAGCAGACCGGTTTTGCTGATGGACAGGCAGGCGCTGGAAACGGCCAGGGCGATGCTGAGCGACCTGCACGCCGACTTCTGCAAATCGCCTGAAGCCAAGCGGTTGAGTGCCGTTGCCGCTCACACGCAAATGGATGCTCTGATCGACAAGCTGAACGTCGATCGCAACTCGGTCGGCGGCTGGAAAGGGATCGGTCCGATCGTCGCGGCAGCGGTGCCGCAGTTTATGGTGTCCATGCTCCACCTGGGGTATATCCGCACGGCCACCGGTGACGCGATGAAAGATGCCGTTCCCGAAAAAAGCGCCGACGCCAGCATGAAGAGGGCCCTGGCCGTAGGACTGACTGCCGGGGTGGCTCACGAGGGCGTTACCAACCTGTTGAAGCCGATGGTGCAGGCCGGGTTTCAGAAAGCCGGCCTCAACGAGCGGCTGAATATGGTGCCGCTCAAGGGGATTGATACCGACTCGGTGATTCCCGACCCTTTCGAGTTGAAGAACGACAACGGCGCACTGGTCAGAAAAACGCCTGAGGAAGCCGCTGAGGACAAAGCCTTCGTCGAAAGCGAGCGAGCGGTCTTGAATCAGAAAAAGGTTCAGGTTTCGTCTACCCATCCACTGGGTGAGATGATCCCCTACGGCGCCTTTGGTGGCGGGCAGGCGGTACGCCAGATGCTCAATGATTTCAATCTGCTCAATGGCCAGACCCTGTCGGCCAGAGCGGTGACCTCCGGGATCGCCGGGGCCATATCAGCCACCACCCAGACCATTGCACAGCTGAACTCGACCTATGTCGATCCGCGCGGGCGCAAGATCCCGGTCTTCACCCCGGACCGCGCCAATGCCGACCTGGGCAAGGACCTGGCCAAAGGCCTGGACCTTCGCGAACCGGCGGTACGCACCGCGTTCTACAGCAAGGCTGTTTCAGGTGTGCAAAGTGCAGCGCTGAACGGTGCGCTACCACCGGTTGCCGTCCAGCCCCAAGGTGCATCCGGCACGCTCAGCGCGAGGAATATCCTGCGCAACATGGCGCTGGCGGCAACCGGTTCGGTGTCTTACCTGTCGACCCTGTATGCCAACCAGTCGGTCACGGCCGAGGCCAAGGCCCTGAAAGAGGCGGGCATGGGCGGCGCAATGCCGATGCTGCCGCGTACTGAAAGCGCCTGGAACACTATGCGCCATCCAGACAGAGCTTCACTGCCACACACGTTCCAGCCGGGGACTGCGCTTGGTATCCCCAGAGCCGTTGAAAGCGCCTATCACATGGGCAGAGGGGCGTTGCAATTACCGACCCAATTGGTGGTGGATACACTCCGCGGGGTGGAAGAGGACGTATCGAAAGGTGTTTCGGCCTTGCGCAATTCACGCAACGCGCCAGAGACACCCTTGCCTGCGGACAACGCTGACCCCGTCGATGTCGAACTGAGTTCGATGGAGGAGGGCCGTCGAGGCTTATAAACACACGGGGGCTGCGTCTTTGGCGGCCCCTTTTTGTGGAACCTGCAGCGCCAGGCAGCCACTCACTGCCTGGTCAGCTCAGGCTTTTCCTAAAGGACTATGACGATGAATACCTCGCAACACGAGTTTTCCCGTTTCATCACTGCGCTGGGTGCCCAGCTCGGCACTTCGCTTACCTGGCAGAACGGGGTATGCGCGCTGTATGACGGCCAGGACAACGAAGCCGCCATCATCGAGTTGCCCGAGCACAGTGAGATGGTCATCTTTCATTGCCGTGTCGGGCGCTGCCCTGAACGCTCTGCCGATTTGCAGCAGTTGTTGAGCCTGAACTTCGACGTCGCCCGCTTGCACGGTTGCTGGTTTGCCGTCGATCAGGGCGATGTGCGCTTGTGTGCGCAACGTGAGCTGGTGTCGCTCGATGAGCCAGCCTTTTGCGACGTGACGCGTGGCTTTATTGCTCAGGCTCGCGAAGCCCGCGCATTTTTGCACGCCTGAGCAGACGAGATTGCCCGCCAACGCGCCGCTTCCATGCGGCGCTTTTTACGGTGTTTCAACTATCAGCTTTTGACTTCGAAGCCCGACAGTTTCAACTCGCCTGCCGCCTCTTTCAGCGACGCCGAGGGCCGCGACAGTTCCCCGTCGAACGTGTAGCCGATGGGTTTGTCCTGGTCTTCGCCATAGATGAAATTGATCCGCCCGAGGGTCTTGTTCACGCTCAACGAGGCGCCGCTGTTGTAGCTGATCAGTGGCGTAGGTGACGTGAAGTTCTCGCTCTGCGGTGGGGCATGGAACACCACCAGCCTTTTGATCCTCATGTTGTTGCGATTTTCCAGAAGGCCGGAGAGTTCGGTCTGCGTCAGCGTCCCCCTGCGGCTGCCTTCGTCTATGTCGTCGATCAGCGAGTCTTTCGGTTCAAGGCGTACCCGGGCGAGGGTGCCCTGGCTGTTTTCAAGTTGCTTGACCATGGCGCTGAGCGTCGGGTCCTGACGCATGTACTCGGCGACCCTGGCCGCGTTGCCGGGCGCACTGGCTTCGCGTATCGAACCCATGATTCTGGTGAGGATACTTTCCTTGCTCAGGCCGGACAGGCTGGTCTTGCTGGTTTCGAAGCGGGCATTGTCCAGCACACTGTGATTGTTGATCGACGCTTCGTGTTGCACGCCTGCCCTTTTCAGGTCCCGAAGCGCCTTGTATTGCGTGTCGTTCTGCGACGGTCTCTCGGCAAACAGCGCTTTGAGCCCGTCAAGTCGTGCCTGAATGGCCTGCTCAGGGTTCATGTCGACGTAAAGAGCGTTCAGCGGATTCTGCAGCGCTGCAAGGCGGGCTGTCGTGGCTTTGTCCTTGAAGGCTGCACCGAGACTTTTCGACAGTTTGTCCAGGCTCTCGGTGGTCATCGGGGTCGCTACGTTAAAGCGGAACTTGACCCGTTTGACGGTTTTGTCATCAATGGTCACGTTCGCTGCGACCCCCAGGTTATTGGCCGCCGATTGAGTCGCCGGTGTCGGCCCGGCAGCGGAGGCCGGGGTCGCTGTGGAGTTGCTATGCGTGCCACTGATCTGCCCGCGTGCCTGCCCGCCGAAGATCAGACTGTTGAAAAAGCGCGGCCGGTTCTTGCCGCCTTCGCGCAGCTCTGTCTTGTCGTTCTTCTGGGTCAGGGAGTAATCGGTGTAGCTCAGCAGGTTGACCGTGACATTCGCCGCCACGCCCAGACGCGCAACCGCGGAAAGCGGCGCGCTGTCGGCCTCCGACAGGCCGAAGCCGACGCGCATATCAGCGCTGAAGCCTGTGGTGATATCGAAATTGAAGCGGCGCGCTTCATAGGTTTCGTGGTCCTTGACCTTGTTCAACAGCTGCAAGGGGTTGAGCTTGCCTTCGAACAGGTCGTCGACGAACCCGTCGATTTCGTCGTCCGCCACATTGAAGATCACCCCGGCACGCTGGCTGGCGGCAGCGGTTGCGGTCACGTCTCCGCCAAGACGGAAGTTCGGCGTCATCTTGCGGTTGTTACCGATATCGACGCTGCGGGCAGGGTGGTTTTCGTCGAAAAAGCCAGGCCAGTAGTCCTTGCCGCCGCCCACGCCGCCGCTGATATTGCCGGCCGCTTCTCTCATCAGGTACAGGGTCACGCCGCCTTCGCAACGTTCGGCACTGAAGAGGTAGTTGCGATTGCCGGTAGCGCCGGCGGTCGGCCACGGGCCTGTCGACTTGTCGGCAAGGACGGCGAACGGGCTGGTCAGGTTCAGGCCGTAACTGCGTTGCACGCCGATTTCATCGTCGCCATGCTCCAGGTTTTTGAGCATGGCCTTGAGCGTGTCGGCCAGTTCGGACTGATCCTGGCTGCCGGTTGCCGCGCGCATATTGACGCTGACCGCGTGGTCGGATTTCTTGAGTGCGTTCGAGAACGCCTTGACCGCGTCATACGCGCCTTCCAGTGCTGCGTTATCGGTAAAGCCCATGTCAGTGACCTGCTTGACCGGATTCTCGCCATAGGTCACATCGCGTAACGAGGTCAATTCCGCTTGCAGCCTGGGCAGGTCGCTGCTGCGTGCCAGCAGCTCAACCTTGCCGATCAGCGCACCGAGGTCGTTCAGGGTGACCAGATCGAGCGCCAGGCGGGCCTTGCTCAGCCCGTGATCTTCATTGGCGTCGCGGCGTTGGCCCATACCGATATCGGTTTTGGTGTGAGAAAGCTTTACACCGTTGTCTTTCAGCAGCCTGAGCGTTGTGGCCGTCGGGTTTTCTGCGGACGGGGCGACACGGGTCAGGGCGTTATCCAGCTCATTGACGAAATCATGGCCGGAGCTTTTGAAGTTGAGCATCGACCCCAGTTCAGCCAGCTTCTTGCCTAGCTGAGTGCGTTTCGATGACTTTGCCAATGCGCTGTGCTGGTTGAGCACACCGTCGTTCTGCCTGAGGTTTTTGAGCTTGCCGTAATCCTTGCCAATGTTCTCCAACGCCGTCCTGGCGTGCTTTTCCAGTTCGTCGCGGAATACTTCGAGTTCTTTCGCCAGCTCAGCGCCTTCAGGGCCAAGCTGCAGGCGCGCAATTCGCGCTTTCAGATCGTTGCCCGGGGTCGGCGGTGTGCCGCCGGCTTCATGAATCAGTTCAAGTTGTTTGAACGCGATCAGCTCTTTCTTGTAGAGCTCCTTCAGGCCCTCGCGACCATGATAGCGATGCTGGATATTGTTGCCGACGTTCTTCATCCAGCGAGGCGGTTCCAGCGTGTTCTTGTAAACGTTGGCCCGCATGGCCTCGCTGGCGGAGGGGCGATTGCTTTTCTCCATGCCGCTGCGCCCGAATGCATTGATGTCCAGCTTTGCTGTCAACCCGGTGCCTGGAATCCGCCAGGTCTTGTGCGCGCGCGTGATGCGGTTGTAAACGTCGTTCAAGCCGTTTTTTTCCACGGGACGCTGCTCGAACGCTTGCCACTGACCCTCTTTGAGTTGCATCAGGCCTTGACCGGCGGCGTCCTCGACCTGGACGCTCAAGCGATTGTCATCATTGCTGTACAGCGCTTTGACCGGTTGCCCGTCGGGCGCTGCCAGCGGCGTCCATTTGGCGGCCAACTGGCCTCCGAATCGGGTTGCCTGCCATGCCTCTCTGGGCATGCAATACAGCTTACCGGTGCTGCTCAACGCGTAAAGATTATGCTTTTCGTCCAGGGCCAGATCCTTGATGTCTCCGTCAATTGCGGAGGTATCCAGATCAATGGGTTTGTGGTCCTTGCTATGGGCCGTCAGTCTGTTCTGATCATCGAGCGCGACAAAGCGCTTGTCGCTGACCATGGCAAAGGCGGTCACGACCCGATTCTCCAGCCCTGCGATTTCCTTGCCCATAGCCACCTTGGTCGAGCGCGCTATCTGGGCCAGTGCCGTATTGTGGTCGAAGGCGACATTGGGGTGTTTAGGGGCCACGTCGAGCCTGAGCAGCTTGCCACCTTTCAACACGTAGGCGTTGCTGTCGGCTCCGCGCTGCAAGCGATCGACATCCTTGATGCCTGCGTCTTTCCAGCACTGCGGCGTCGCGTCCCAACGCTGGATGCGACCGGCGCTCAAACCGACCAGACCGGCACGGTCGAGGTGCAGGCGGTCGGCACCGACGGGCGCTGGCATAACCGTCAGGCCGCGTGTGTTGTCCAGAACCAGCGCATTGGTCAGATTCCAGCCACTTTCCAGCTTCGCACCCTGCTCGTCGAGCGCATGGGAGTGCACCTCGCCCTGACGATTCCTGATCAGTGCGTGCACGCGACCGTCATCGCCGCTGATGAATCCGCTGACGCTGTTGTGGCCGCCCATTGGTTGATCGTCCAGCCTGTAGCCGGCCCGTTCGGGCATCAGGCGCAACGTTGGCTCGTTGCTTTCGAAGGCGCTGCGATCAGTGCTGTAAAGCCTGCCCTGCGTGTCGGCAATAAATAGCCTGTCGTTGCTCAGGGCGACTTCGGCGGCCTGTGCCTGACCACCGTCGAGTTCCAGGGTTTTGGTTTTTTTCGGGGTCAGCCCACCAATCACCGGACTCATGTCGGTGAGCAGGACGGTCTGCACATCCGAGCCGCTGAGCAGTGCCGCGGTATCGTCAGGTGCGACCGAAAATGACTTCAGGTTGTTGAAATCGGCATGCGGCATGAACGGGCTGGAGAGATCGACGACAACATCGTCACTTTTGGCGTAGACCGAGCCGTTGCCTCCGGTTATCAGGCGGTTGAAGGCGATGTTCTCGATTTCATCCACCGGCTTCCAGCGTGCGGCGAGCGGTTCGAACTGGTACAGCCGGTCTTCGTGCACGCGCAGGCGGTCGCCGTTGGTGGTCTGATGGACGTCGGTGAGGTGGGCGATATGGGCCTTGCCTGGCAACTCCTGGCTGCGCCGCCCGTCAAGGGTGTCGAGATGAATGTGATTTTCTTCACGCTGCATGTTCACCGGCGGAGGTTTCCCGCCTGCCACCGGCAGTGTTGGCTCGCTGCTGCGGATGACCGCCAGCGAGCTGTCACCTTGCGCCAGATGCAGCAGATGCCCGTTGGCTTGCAACAGTTGATGGTCCTGCACGCCTTGCTCACTCTGCTGCGCCAGATAGGTTTGTCCGGGCTTGGCGAGTATGTCGTTCAGCAAAGCGGCCATGCCGGGCGTCTTGAACGAAGAGAAATCCGGCTTGCCATCGGCACTCAGCCTGATAGTGGCCTGTGGTCGCGTATCGCGTATCAGTTGCTCGCTCCTGAGCTCGGAGCGCCCGCCGGTGCTACTTTCCAGCCCGGTATTGCGGCGTGCGAGCGGCCCATCAGGATCGTCGGCTTTGGTACCGGAACTGCTTGCCGTGTTCGGTTCTACAGGCTGCATTGACTGGCGTGTGCCATCGGAGCCTTGCAGGCGGCTGCCGGGGTTACGGCGTTCGCGCATAGCGCTGGCGACCGCCTCTTCGTCAGTCATGGGCTCTGCGGCTAGCTGCTCTGAGGCGCTGCGTGTGAGCTGATCCTGCGGAAGATTGAACGTGACACGGCGATTGTTGCGGGGGGCAGTGTCTGCCCGCGTCGATCCTTGTTCTATTTCATGCTTCGTCGTTCCCGAGGTGTTCGCACGGGTGCGCAGAATTGACTTGGGGGGAGGATCGTTGCGCGGCGGCGGGTTATCTGGCAGACGAGTGTCACGACTGGTGTTTCTGCCCGCCTCGCGACTGGAGCGCGGCGGTGAGCTTGAGGGGGGTTGCGTACTGGGCGGTCTGGCTGCCGACTGCCGGGGTGCACTGGATTTCTGGAACACCTTACCGACGCTTTTCAGCAGCCGTTTGCCCATACTGCCCAGCGAATGTGAGGAGCGCTGGGTCGGCTGTTCGGTTTGTTGCCGGATATTTGAAGGGTTGTCGGCTCTTGCTGTCGCTTCTGGCGCAATGACGTTTCCGGTATTACGGTTGACCGTTGGTGCCTGCACGGTGCATCTCCCTTTCCATTTGCCGCCCGACGACGGCGATTTTGTAACCCTTTGAAAAGTCCTTCAGCTCCTGTGTGGCATGGGAAAGGCACCGGTTCCACAGAAAAACAGCTGGCTGAAACGTTTCAGGCTTGTGCGTACGCAAGCGAAATACGTCTTGCAGGGAACTGGAAAGGCGGGCGTGCCACGTAGGGGGACACGTTCAGGACATTCCGCACATGGCCGCCGTTGCCCTCCACGTTTCGTCTCCTCGTTTGCTGGCTCGTTCGGTACAGATCGCCGTTCTGGCCCTGGGGGCGCTGTGTGTGGGCTGTCAGTCAGTCGATGACTCACCGTCGCGCCTGGACCGCTTGCCGCGACTGGTCGCCGGGCTGGGGCATCGCTCCGCCGACGCGCAGGCCGACCCCCTGGCTGCAACGACTGTTGCCGATTTGCCCGTCTACAACGGCGAGGACGTTTGGCAACGGGTGGCGCAGCGATGCCGGCTGGTGGACGGGCAGGGCGTCAATGAACGTATCGCTCGCCAGCGTGACTGGCTGCTGAACAATCGCGGCTTCCTGACCGGGGCCAGCAAGCGCGCCACGCCTTACCTGCATTTCATTGTCGAACGTCTCGATGAGCGCAACATGCCATTGGAGCTGGCGCTGCTGCCCATGATCGAGAGCTCTTACAATCCCTTGGCCAACTCCCCGGCGGCGGCAGCGGGCCTCTGGCAGTTCATCCCGTCCACCGGTCGCCAGTTCAACTTGAACCAGAGCGCTACCTACGACGCCCGCCGCGATGTCGTCGCGTCAAGCAAGGCGGCGATGGATTATCTGACTCGCCTGCATGATCAGTTCAATAACGACTGGCTGTTGGCACTGGCGGCCTATAACGCAGGCGAGGGCACGGTTGCACGAGCGATCGACGCCAACCGTCGACGTGGCATGCCTGTCGACTACTGGCATTTGAATTTACCCCGGGAAACCCAGGACTACGTTCCGCGCCTGCTGGCACTTTCGCTGGTGGTGCGCAATCCAGGCGCCTACGGCGTGCAACTGACGCCGGTCGCCAACATGCCGTATTTCGATGTGGTTGAGCTCAACCACACGGTAGACCTGACTCAGCTCGCCGCCACCACCGGGGTAGACGAGGCACAGTTGTTGCGCCTCAACCCGGCATTCCTGCGAAAAAAGACCCCGGATGGCCCGGGACGTTTGCTGATTCCCAAGACCCACACGCAGGTGTTGACGGCAGGTATCGAGCGGATCACCGGAGAGTCGCCGACAACCGCTGTCATCCCGGCAAGTCCCGGAAAGCGTGTGATCGAGCGCGAGCCATCGTCGCAAGTGGCCGAGCGCGCTCCGACGCCTGAGCCGTTGCAGGCAGCAGGGCGCGAGCAGACGGCAGGCCTGATGCAGGTGCTTGAGCGCGAGCCAGCACCGGAATCGGTGCAGCCGGTCAGGCGTGAACCGCAACCGAAAGTCGTCCAGGTTGCCAGGCAGGAGCCCTTGCCCGGCCCCGCGCAACCCGTTCATGCTGCCGAACAGGTAACTGTGTCCGACCCCATCCAGCCTGCGCGTCAGGCGTCGTCGCAGGCGACAAACGAGCGTTCGCTACTGGACCGCCGGATACAAAAGAGGCTGTACATTGATGACCGTTCGTCGCCACGCAAGCGCGACGAGATCGCGTACCGCGATGAGCCGCGTGAGCTGCCGAACGGTCCTCGTGTCGTGGTGTACGCAAGCGATCCACGCCAATAACCTCTCGATTTTTTTCTCCTGAGCGCTTAAAGCACCTGAAAATTGCCCTTTTTTAGTGCTTTTTCGCGTTCTCAGCGCGTGCCCGAAACCTTCGAATAAAAAATTTTGATCCTTTTTTTGCCTTTATAGGGACGTAAAAAGGGTGGCGGACCAAGCGTTACCAAATATGTTTCTCAATGGCTCACGCAAACTTTGTAAAGAATTGTAAGGAAATACTTACACATTTTTTGAAACAATCTCAGTGATGATGAGGTATCAGCGCTGCTTATGGTGAGAGGCGTTCATAACGCTATAAGCCTGGATTGCCAGATTGTCCTACAGTGAATCCTTTCAGCGAATTAGCCATTTTCAAAACCTGCAAATACGCATTCTGAAAAGGCCACGCGTTCGGATTACCGAATGCATGGGTGGCAAAAAGCTATCGCGAGATGAGCCCAAAAAATGGGAGGGTTATGGATCCAACCAGATCAGAGATGCGCCATCGTTCGGAAATCCGACTGTGGTCTTGTTTGTATTAGCCCAGTTGCCGGGTTCTGTCTTGCAACCGGTTCTCCCTATTTGGACGTGTGGAGTAAGTTAAACGTTAACCGGTTTTTTCTTGAGTGTGTTAGTTGTAGGTGTATGGAAAGTTAATACAGTACGTTCCTACAAATAGCTGTTTTGGTGTGCTCATTTTTTATTGCTGTAAAGAACTAACGTGCTGCGGCGGCTATTAAGTGTGCTACCAGATTCATGGGGTGGCTATCTGTTTTTTCTGCGATTGGCAAGTTACAAATTTTTCGATTTCATTATGACCCATGATCGGGCATACGGCTGGATTCCCCGCAGCCATGGAGGCTGCAGCGACGCTTGGCTAGCGTAAGTCCATGATAATTTTGGAATAAGGATATATTAACAGAGTCATTTCAAAGCGCTTGCGCTATACCGAGTGGGTCTTAGGGGGGGTGGCGCTACTTGATAGTGATTCTCGAGTTTGTGAAATTTTTCACCGTCTGTGGGGAACTAAATTACTATATGTGTGCCTTGTAAGACGTGGTATTAATATCCCGCCTTCCTCCCGCCATGAGAGTGATCGATGAGCACAGACATTGATAACGACGTTCGAACGTGTTGGAACGTAACTGCATTATCGGCTGGTCATCAAATTGTAATGAACAGCGCGCTACTGGATATGGACTTGCTTCTTTGCGGGGAAACCGGCACCGGCAAAGATACCCTGGCCAGCCGGATTCATGAGCTGTCGAGCAGGACCGGGCCCTTTGTCGGCATGAACTGTGCGGCCATCCCCGAATCGTTGGCAGAGAGCCAGTTGTTCGGCGTGGTCAATGGTGCGTTCACCGGCGTGTGTCGGGCTCGCGAGGGCTACATCGAAGCCTCCAGCGGCGGCACCCTCTATCTGGATGAAATCGACAGCATGCCGTTGAGCCTTCAGGCCAAGCTCTTGCGGGTGCTGGAAAGCAGGGGCGTCGAGCGGCTCGGCTCGACCGATTTCATACCACTGGATCTGCGAGTGATTGCGTCGGCCCAGCGTCCGCTGGATGAACTGGTGGAACAAGGACTTTTTCGTCGTGACCTGTTTTTCAGGCTCAATGTGCTGACACTGCAGTTGCCAGCCTTGCGCAAGCGTCGCGAGCAGATTTTGCCATTGTTCGACCAGTTCACCCAGGACATCGCCGCAGAATCCGGCCGCTCCGTTCCAACGCTCGACAATCGACGTGTACAGATCCTGTTGAGCCATGACTGGCCCGGCAACGTGCGCGAACTGAAGTCGGCTGCCAAGCGTTTTGTCCTGGGGTTGCCGTTGCTGGGCGCTGAGCCGGTCGAAGCGCGTGACCCGGTAACAGGGCTGCGCATGCAGATGCGCGTCATCGAGAAAATGCTCATTCAGGATGCCTTGAAGCGACATCGGCACAATTTCGACGCTGTGCTCGAGGAGCTCGAACTGCCCCGGCGCACCCTCTACCACCGCATGAAAGAGCTGGGGGTTGCTTCGCATATCGACCTGGTAGCCGAGTCCTGAATCGCTGCTGCGCTCGCGCAACGCTGATGCCATTGGAGTCATGAAATGAATCTCGACGATGAGTTTGACGATCACCTGGATGCGGAGCGCGTACCCAATCTGGGGATCGTCGCCGAAAGTATTTCGCAGCTCGGCATTGATGTCTTGCTGTCGGGCGAGACCGGTACCGGTAAAGACACCATTGCCCGGCGCATTCACAACATGTCCGGGCGCCAGGGTCGTTTCGTCCCGATGAACTGCGCAGCCATTCCGGAATCGCTCGCCGAGAGCGAGCTGTTCGGAGTGGTGAGTGGGGCCTATACCGGCGCCGACCGCTCCCGAATGGGCTACATCGAGGCGGCGCAGGGCGGAACCTTGTACCTGGATGAGATCGATAGCATGCCGCTCGCCCTCCAGGCCAAGCTGCTGAGGGTGCTTGAAACCCGTGCACTGGAGCGTCTGGGTTCGACCTCCACGATCAACCTGGATATCTGTGTGATTGCCTCGGCCCAGGCCTGTCTGGACGACGCCGTCGAAGAGGGGAAGTTTCGGCGCGACCTGTACTTTCGCCTGAACGTGCTGACCCTCAAACTGCCGCCGCTGCGCGATCAGCCCGAGCGTATCCTGCCGCTGTTCACCCGGTTTGTGGCGGCGTCGGCCAAAGAACTGAGCGTCCCGATTCCCGATGTATGTCCGTTGCTTCAGCAGGTACTGACGGGGCATCACTGGCCCGGCAATATCCGCGAGCTCAAGGCCGCTGCAAAGCGCCATGTATTGGGCTTTCCTCTGCTTGGGGCTGACTCGCAGACCGAAGAGCACCTGGCGTGCGGGCTCAAGTTCCAGCTGCGGGCGATCGAAAAGGCCTTGATTCAGCAAGCGCTCAAGCGCCACCGCAATTGCATCGACGCGGCCAGCCTGGAGCTCGATATCCCACGTCGTACGCTCTACCGCCGCATCAAGGAATTGAGCATCTGATTTTTTGCAGAAGTTCTGGAACCGATTCGCGGACGCATGCCACCTAGCTGTACCAAGCAATTACGCTGGTACAGACGAAGGGGTATGACGTTATGACTATCATGAGTTCTCTGGCGGGTGCAGGTCGCGGTGTCGTCAACACGATCGGTGGTGCCGCTCAGGGCATCAACAGCGTAAAGAGCAGCGCCGACCGTAATGCTGCACTGGTGAGCAACACCGGCAGCACTGACAGTATCGACGCGACTCGCTCCAGCATCAGCAAAGGCGATGCAAAAAGTGCCGAGCTTGACGGCACCGCGAACGAAGAGAACGGCCTGCTGCGCGAATCGAGCATGCTGGCGGGCTTTGAGGACAAGAAAGAGGCGCTTTCCAACCAGATCGTCGCAAGCAAGATCCGGAACTCGGTCGTCCAGTTCTGATTTCTTGAAGCCCCTTCGTGCCTGAGGGGGCTGCTACTTTGAGGAGGTTGTGATGCAGAGTCTCAGTCTTAACAGCAGCTCGCTGCAAACCCCGGCAATGGCCCTTGTCCTGGTGCGTCCTGAAACCGAGACGACTGGCGCCAGTTCGTCGAGCAAGGCGCTTCAGGAAGTTGTCGTGAAGCTGGCCGAGGAACTGATGCGCAACGGTCAACTCGACGACAGCTCGCCATTGGGCAAACTGCTGGCCAAGTCGATGGCCGCGGATGGCAAGGCAGGCGGCGGTATCGAGGATGTCATCGCTGCGCTGGACAAGCTGATCCATGAAAAGCTGGGTGACAACTTCGGCGCGTCTGCGGACAACGCCTCGGGTACCGGACAGCAGGACCTGATGACTCAGGTGCTCAATGGCCTGGCCAAGTCGATGCTCGATGATCTTCTGACCAAGCAGGATGGCGGGACAAGCTTCTCCGAAGACGATATGCCGATGCTGAACAAGATCGCGCAGTTCATGGATGACAATCCCGCACAGTTTCCCAAGCCGGACTCGGGTTCCTGGGTGAACGAACTCAAGGAAGACAACTTCCTTGATGGCGACGAAACGGCTGCATTCCGCTCGGCACTCGACATCATTGGCCAGCAACTGGGTAATCAGCAGAGTGGCGCTGGCGGTCTGGCGGGGACGGGTGGAGGTCTGGGCACTCCGAGCAGTTTTTCCAGCAACTCGTCCGGTGTGAAGGGTGACCCGCTGATCGACGCCAATACCGGTCCCGGTGACAGCGGCACTACCAGTGGTGAAGCGGGGCAACTGATCGGCGAGCTTATCGACCGTGGCCTGCAATCGGTATTGGCCGGTGGTGGACTGGGCACACCCGTAAACACCCCGCAGACCGGCACGGCGGCGAATGGCGGACAGTCCGCGCAGGATCTTGACCAGTTGCTGGGCGGCTTGCTGCTCAAGGGCCTTGAAGCGACGCTCAAGGACGCCGGACAAACCGCTACCGACGTGCAGTCGAGCGCTGCGCAAATCGCCACCTTGCTGGTCAGTACGCTGCTGCAAGGCACCCGCAATCAGGCCGCGGCCTGACCGACACCCGCCTGACGGAGAACTCACGTGACCATTTCCCACCTTGGTAATGTTAAAAGCATCTCGCCGGAACTCGGGCAGGATGTGCCACAGGGGCTCGTTTCAGAACCGGCCCAGGCGGATGTCGACATCTTCACCGCTGCCACGCAGCCGGACGGCGTTTCGAGCGGAGCGCCGCTTTCCGAGCATATCGCCAGTGCAATTTCCGGCGGTCTGGGCGAAACCGAAAAAATGTCTCAGCAAGCAATGCGGTCGATGAAGAAAGCCTCCGGGACTGGAGACGCGCTGGATATCGCGGCGATGACCCGGACCTTGTCACAATGCTCGTTGCAGACTGCGCTCACGACCAAGGTGGTGAGCAAGACTGCGCAGGCGCTCGACAAGCTGACTAACTTGCAGTAGAGGTTTCCGTGAAATTTCTGAGCGCAGGGCTGCTGCTGATTTGCATGGTATTGCTCGGCGGCTGCAATGATGAAACCGATCTGTTCACCGGCTTGTCCGAGCAGGACTCCAACGAGGTCGTTGCCCGTCTTGCCGATCAGCATATCGACGCGCGCAAACGTCTGGAGAAAACCGGCGTTGTCGTCACCGTCGCGACCAGCGACATGAACCGCGCTGTCAGGGTGCTCAACGCTGCCGGCCTGCCACGCCAGTCTCGCGCCAGTCTGGGGGATATCTTCAAGAAAGAAGGGGTCATTTCGACCCCGCTCGAAGAGCGCGCCCGCTACATCTATGCCCTGTCTCAGGAACTCGAAGCGACGCTTTCGCAGATAGACGGCGTCATCGTGGCCAGGGTGCACGTGGTACTTCCGGAACGCATCGCACCGGGTGAACCGGTGCAACCTGCCTCTGCTGCGGTGTTCATCAAACACTCCGCAGCGCTTGACCCGGACAGCGTGCGTGGGCGCATTCAACAGATGGTCGCCAGCAGTATCCCCGGCATGTCGACGCAAGCGGCAGAATCGAAAAAGTTTTCCATCGTGTTCGTACCGGCTACCGAGTTTCAGGAAACCACACAGTGGGTCAGTTTCGGACCGTTCAAGCTGGACAGCGCCAATCTGCCGTTCTGGAATCTGATGCTTTGGCTGGTACCGGTTGGCCTGGCGGTGTTGCTGCTGATCATGGCGCTGCTGTTGCGCAGTGACTGGCGCGCCTCGGTCCTTGGGCGGATCGGCCTTGCCGGCCGTAGCCGCTCGACCGTACCGGCGCGCGCGTGATGGACCTGACCGCCGAGGACTATTGGACTCAGTGGTGGTGCAATCCCTGGCCATGGGCGCATCCGGGCTGGCAAAGCCGGTTCGCCGAGCGCTGCGGACTGACCGTCAGCGACTGTGAAGCCCTCATGGTCAGCCGTCACGGCGTGTTTCTGCAGAGTGTCGGCATCATGCCAAGTCAACCGCCGATGCCTGCAGAGCCGGTGTTGAACTGGCTGGCACTGACACCCGCGCAGCGTGATCAGGCGCTGGATCTGGCGCAGCGCATCTGTTTTTCCCGTAACGAAAGCGACGCTCATGACGGGCAGTGGTGCTGGGCGCTGACCAAGGCGTTGCGCCCTGGTGTCTGGCTGGAGCTGGAGCATGAAGATGCGCGCTTGCTGTTGGGTGCCTGGCTTGGGCCTGAGTATTGGCCGCGTTTGCGCCTGGCCTGGGCGCCCGATGAGGTCGCCGAGAGGCCTTGCGCGGCCCCCGAAAATAAACTTCAGACGCTGTGGCAGGCTGTTCTATGGCGTGTCACCACGGTCTGAATATCCGCCTCCCTCTGCATCAGGAATTCGCACCATGCTTGCCAAACGCAGTATTACCCTGACTGCCGACGCAGTGCTGCCCGAGCCAGTATTGCGCCGTGAAGACATCGCCAACAGTCTGCTGGCTCGCGATATTCTGACTGGCGCGCAACGTCAGGCGGAGCAACTGCTGGTACGTGAGCAGGCTAATGCCGATCGTCGGCATCAGGAGGCGCTTGCGCAGTTCTGGGAGCGCGCCAATGCCTTTCTGCACGAGCTGCACGTCCAGCGCGAAGCCTTGCAGCAGCAGGCCATGACTGCTGTAGAGGAACTGCTGACTGAGGCATTGAGCCAGTTACTCGACGAAACGACCCTTGCCGAGCGTGCTCGGGCACTGGTCAGGAACCTGGCAGCCAGCCAGCTCAACGAAGCAGTGGCCACACTCAGCGTTCATCCAGAGATGGCCGAGCCGGTCGCCGAATGGTTGGCAGAGAGCCGTTTTGCCGAGCACTGGGCGCTCAAACGGGATGCGACGCTGGCCACTGAAAGCCTGCGCCTGAGCGACGCCAACGGCGCTTTCGAAATCGATTGGGCAACGCTGCGCAATGGGCTGGCAGGCGCGGAGCCGGCTGCCTGTGTAGGTTCACAAAATAGATGATTCGGGAGGCCCAGCAAACACTGCGAAAAAGTCATCTTTTCTGTGAGTGCGGAGCAGGGGAGTCACAGAAAAGATGAGAAAAGCCTACTGGACTCACAAAATAGATGATCTATCGGAACACAGATAGTCTTCCCCGCTTGGCCGTTCATCAACGAGGTTTGTGCACTCAGCCAAAGTGAACAGGCAGTACTAACGGAAGGTCATCAGGTCGAAGTGATTCACGCAATCGGTGGCGGCTAACGCTGCCCTGCTTTGAAATGCATTATTGATCACATGACACGATCAAGCCCGCATCAGCGGATGCGAGCTTTTTAGTTACTCCCCCTCGATCAAATAACATGTGCATCACCCACAAAATCATACCGCCGGTGAACAATAGTTATCGTGCTCGGAGAGGCACTCTATCACTCAAGGGACGTGATAAATTTTCGCGAGCAAGTCTTGGACGACGGGCAGCTTCAGCTCGACCTTGCGCTCCAGGAGGAACCGTAGGAACTCGTCGTCCTGCGGCTTTGGAAAATAGTGCGAAGGCTGGAAGTCAAACTTCCAGTTCTCATGTCCCACGAGTTTCAATGCGACATAAATCCGTTGGGCGGCGTTGTTCGGCGCCTGACCCCAGCCGGTGGAAAAGAACATAGCTGATTGGGCGGCCGGCCGTGTGCACAAAAGGCGTCTCGGTGCCAGATCCTCATCTTTGTGCAGCTCGTGTTGGGTGAACCCGCCTAGGCCATAGACGATCGGCGCAGCAGTAGCGGTTGCGCGTGTGGCCGTCATAATTCCCTCGGCATTTGTCTTGAACGTATGAAGAGCAAAAAACAGGGCCACATCAATATCATGCGTGACGTCTAAGCCTACGCTTGGAAGGCCGTAGTGCTGTGCTGTGGCGAAGCCCCACATCCTGTAACGATAGGAATTGACGAAATTCAGCAGTTCCCGCTGCATCCCCTGTTCTTGAACCCGCTCGTGAACATATAGATCTAGCAATGCGGACCATGCACCAAAGCTGTCCGGGAAGTACAGATTGGTTCTCACTGCGGAAGGCAGCAAAGAGGGCTCATTTACGTCCTCCGCCCCATACAGCCGGAGCAGTTCATCCTTCGTGCGTCCCGCTTTCTCCGTCGTGTAATGGTTGGACTGTCCGCGCCATACACCGCTGAAGTTAGGGTCACCTGATTTCACGCTACCTGCGAGAGCGCGAACCTCCTCAATGGAACCGACCTCGATGACAGGTACTCGGCGGAACGGTACTCGTAAAAATGTTCCATTGGCCAGTTCGTCTAAGGGGCCAACAGGCAGATTTTCCGTGCGCCCGTAAACGGCAGCGCCGTGAGATGGAGTCCAGCTCCAGCAGTTTCCGTAAAGTGGATCTACGTAAGCAGGCGTTCCTGCGCTCTTGTTGACTTGTCCGATGTCACAGGCAGGGGAGACCCGATCCGCAATCGGATTGACGTTATGCAAGTGGGCGAATAATTGGTCAGCGGAGCGCATCGAGCATTCTCTGGCCGGCCTGGGTTGCGGCTCCCAGCACGGCCGGGTCTACTGGAGGGAGCGTTTGAACATTCACGGCCCGGTAAGCAGTGTCGATGTTGGCGTGGCCTGGCGAGGCAAATTGTGTTCCCACATCCAAGCCAAATACATAGGAACATGCTGCTTCAACGAAGCTGGGCAGACAAGCGTCTGCATAGGGCCTATGAAAAATCTTGGGGCTTCCCCCTGTTTTCTCTTCAGCTTGGGTAACTATGTCGTGCAAATTCTTGGTGAATTCGTACTTATCTAAATAGAGACCCATGAGGCAGTTCAAGGGTGCTCGTATAAGCTCAATCACCGCAGGCTCATCCTTAATGCGGAATGCCAGCTTGCCGCCGATGCTGCTAATCCGGACAACCTGAATGGTGGGTCTGAAACGCAGCGACTGCAAGGCTATTGCAGTCGCCTCAGTAATCTGTGGATCCAGAGCGCGACAAACGGCAACCTTTTGAGGAGGCACTATGTATCCATCTATCAAGTACTTAAGCAGGATTGCGAAAATCTGCTTGAACTCAGGTTCTGCATATTCAAGAGGCATCAACAACAGGCTGTCAGGTTGGTCGCCCGGTACGGTTCGTTCCTCAAGAATGCGCGCCGCGACCATAACGTCGGCTACGGACGTCCAAGCAGAAAGCTCGCCCAGTATTTCGGCGCTCCTTGCTTTTGGAAAATGCTCGTCGCTCATCAAATTCTCCCCGGGTGTTCACTGTCACGCTGCAATTCTTGCTCTGTGCGCCTAGCTTGCTTAAAACCTTGGCACGCGAAGTACATAAGTCTTGAGTCGATGGTCTCAGCCACAAATTGATCGCAGCTTTTGGCCGCACACTCGGGCTTAGGCGCACATGCAACTTTATTTTTCGATACAGAGAAAAAACAATGTCAACGTCAAGAGAGTACCATGGAAAATCAAGTGCCTAGGGCCTTACATGAGCACCACGTAGGCCTCCCCACTACCGTTCGCTGCTTAGGTTTCAGTGACGTTCTGGCCTTTTTTGCAGGACTCTGCGATGGCCCAAACGGTATGAGTTTCCGACGCAGCCTGAAACTTGGTCGCGGATCTCTCAGCGCTCTCGGGCTTTTTTTGGTCACCGCATTGCGGCCACTTGGAGAGCCCCAGTAAAGGAAGGCATGGCAGATCCAGTCGTGAATTATGCGCTCCAGTAGTGCCAAATCGGTGATGCGCCTTGGCTATTGGTTCGCAGCGCAGTGCTTGCCATTCGATCAAGCTACGAGCTAATCTCGTGTGCACTCTGCGTTAGCAGAGGCCGGGCGTTTTCAAGCCCCAATGTCTGGCCGTAAGGCCCATACCGAGCAGTAGTCCTCATCCAGTTGAGTTTCTGCATACGGACGACACCTTAGCTGTCCGATTGGACGCAAGGAACACATCACGGCCCGCGCACTTTGGTGCTGCGTTGCCAAATAAAAAAGCTTGTACGCTTCTAAGGATCAGATCGCGTAATGGCACGTTTAGAACTCATGAGGCTCGATGCACTGTTGCCCATTGAGGCGTCAGCAGAGCAAAGATGCTGCCCCCGACACTCATGATCTCGAGGGTAAGACTGGCAAGTACTAGCCAGGAATTTTGGTGTGGTTTTTTGCACATGAGCCCGCCCATTTTCTGCCCCACCCTTACCTTTCAGGTGAGGTACCCGTAACGGTGTTTGTGCGACCTTTAGACGGTCGAACAAATGGCAGATCAAATATCAGCGCCGGCAATCGAGGCGCAAAATCAGCTCAGCGCGCAAATAGGATTTGTGACGACTGCAGCAGGCTTCACTAGGCGTGGCTTTGATGCACTGGAGCATTGGCCACAGCCGAAGCGCAATCAATGTCACGGGGATAAACACCTGTGACGTATCTGGATCCTGCCATCGGTAGGACCAATAAACATTGGCTGAAACACGCCCGCAAAAGAAAGTTCTTCTATTGAGGATCTCTTATGAGCGGATTGCGCGGGCAACCTGATTGGCTGAAAAAGATTTTTCCTTCGATTGTGAAGGAAATTCTGCGTCTGATTTTTCGCAAGCTTGTTGAGTGGGCCTGGGAAAAAATGCGCGAGATGATCAGTTAGCCTTCAAAAAGCGGCCCACCGAGTGGGCCGCTTCCGCCAATGTTGTTCAAAACGTTCGTAACAACCCTATGACTATGTCCAAGGTTGTTTGTCGACTGAAGCGTCAACTTCCACCTTCACTGCACTCATTTCGAAAATTGGGCCTAGGCGCTTTCGGGTCAATTCGCTCATGAACAAGCCGTAGATAGCCACAGCCCGTACTGGTACGCTTTTCGTTAAACTGAAGCGTCAAACTGCCCCCACAGTTTCCGCTGATGCAGTTTTGGCCTGGGCTATCGGCAACCGCCGATATAGCCGAATTCTCGGTAAAGTCCCCAGCTTGGGTGGCGATGCCGCACGAACACACAAATGGCTTCAGGGCCCATCTGAATTTTATGACTCCACCTTCAACCGAACTACACACATGGTGGCCGTTCGGCACTTCGCCTTGACATCATCGTCATTTCTGACGATGCTTGCGACATGAGATATCCAGGCGGAAAAGGCAAGTGCTACCAGCGCTTTATCAATCTGATGCCACCGCATCAGACATACATCGAATCCCACCTTGGTGGCGGGGCAGTCATGCGCAACAAAAAGGCTGCGCAGAGGAACATTGGCTTGGACCTCGACGCCAAAGTCATTGAGCTTTGGCGAACGAAGTTTCCAGATACCTGCGAACTCCACCAAGTCGATGCAGTTGCGTTCCTTGAAGGGTATCCGTTCGAAGGCCAGGAGCTGGTCTATGTTGATCCGCCCTACGTCCCTGAAACCCGCCGCCGAGCGAAGGTCTATCGATGCGATTACTCGGAAGAAGACCACATCCGCTTACTGCGGTGCTTGGTCGCATTACCTTGCAATGTGATGCTTTCAGGCTATGACTGTGGTCTCTACAACCGCGAGCTCATCGGGTGGCGCAAGGTGAGTTTTCCAGCTAAGACCCATGTAGAGCTGCGCGAGGAGACGGTGTGGATGAACTTCGAACCTCCCAGCAGTTTGCACGACAGTCGATACATGGGCGAAACATTCCGAGACCGCCAAACCATTCAGCGTCGCCAAACCAGGCTCCGTACTCGTATCGAGAGCCTAGATCCCATTGAGCGACACGAGTTACTGCAATGGATGCAGGAACACTACGGCATTGCCGAGGAGGCCGCCTGATGCAATTAGGCGCTATTTTCATGGACCAAGCGGTCTTCAATGTCGAGCTGCCCAAAGCAGACGCCGAAGTTATTCCGGGCGTCCCGTGGGGAGCCATGGAGGCGTTCCCAACTCCTGCCTACTGGGCATACCAAGTGTACGCACGCCGTCTCACTGGCGATCGGATCAACTACAAGCTCGGGGTAACGCTGAAAGAAGAAGTTGGCGCGTGCTTGTTGGGGGGGCATGGCATCCCCGCTAGCGTTGGGCTCGCCGCCTTTCACCACGTCAAAGAACGCGGTGCCTTTGGCGACCAACCACCTTCAGAAGAAAGCCTGCTCGAGTGGCTGAAAGAGCCCCTTGTTATCGATGGTCGCCAAGTGCGGTACCGCTTCGCCACACAGAAGGCTCGCTACCTCAGCGCGGCTCTTCAGAAGCTGTCTGCTGAACGGCCTCCGTTAGGCTCTGGCAAAGCGCTGCGCGACTGGCTGCTGGATATTCCAGGCATTGGTTACAAGACCGCATCGTGGGTTGCCCGTAACTGGCTGGATGCGGACGACGTAGCAATCCTGGACATCCACATTCTCCGTGCCGGGCTACTGGGTAGGTTCTTCGAGAGCAACTTGACCGTTGAGCGACACTATCTGGAGCTGGAAGAGCAGTTCATCCGCTTCAGTAAAGGACTTGGCGTCAGGGCATCGGAGCTCGATGCCCTGATGTGGTTGGAGATGATGTCATCGCCCGCCACGGTGCACAGCATCATGGGCATGGGGCACCACGCACCTGATTCAGGTTCTCGTAGCAGACCCAAGAAGAGCAAGGCCAACCCCAGCCAACTTTCCCTGATCGGCTAGGGTACTGGCCCAAGGCTCACCGGTGATACCCAGCGGACAGAAGTTGAGTCCCTGGGCTGTCGCAGTTAATGCCATGACCGCGAGTAGCACCCCAGCGTCACGCCAAACAAGGCTGCATCCATCTTGGTATTTACCCAATGTTTTTCCGGGCTCGGCCAGAAACAGAATTCGTGTTGCCTCATCACCGCCCAGAACCCGCAGACTGAGTTCATAAAGGCCTGCAAGCTTGCCGGTCGAATGTCGGAGCTCTACCAGTTGGTGGGCCCTAGGCTCATATATCCACCATCGATCATCTTCGGGCCGCTTAACGACGATATGTATAGGGTGGATCGCTCCAGCCGAGGGGGCCGCTCGATGCTCCAGATCAAAACCTAGGTTTGACGTACCGGATCCTCGAGTTCTGCATGCATGCCAGAGGAAGGCTCCGAGCTGCAGGTCATAGACGACGCCGAACTCGCGATGCGACGCACGCGCATCCAAAACCTCGCCGAACGGCCGGTCTAATGCCTCCGATGAACCAGGGAGCGGGCGGACATCACCAATTTCCCACTCGAGAGGCTCATACCGCTCAGGAGCCACCCTTGGAATAGGGTCACCCAAGTCGATCCAAGTCATACCCCACCTCTTGAAACACCTCCATGTATTTGTTGCAACCCCGGCAGTTGCCACACGCGACATGCGACTTATGGCAGCTGTGCGCCCAGGCCAGAAGACTCGCAGGGATGCCAGACTCACGGACAAGCTCGGCAGTAGAGAGCTCAATTGCTGGTGCCTCAACCACCATCCCGCCCTCTTGGATGGATACAAGATGGCTGATCGCCGACATGAACTCGGGCGAACCATCCCTGTGGAAACCATCCGATTTCACGGTGCCCAACCACAAGTGCGTCACGCCGAATGAGATTGCCTTCATCGCCGCCAGCGTAACCAGCATCTGGTTCCGGTACGGCCACCAATCAGAGGCTGGAGCCAAGCTGTCGGCTTGGGTACCTGCCATGTCTCCCGAGCCCAGCTGGCGGCAGTCGACCTCAATTACATGATGTGGGATTCCCAACTGTTGGCAGATCGTCCTTGAAGCCTCGATTTCGGCCTGCGCCGCGAGCTGACCGTAGTTCAGGGTGAACGCGATGTCCGGCCGCTTCCACCAAGCAATCGTCAAGGAATCCATACCGCCGGACAACAACAATCCGGTCTTCATAGCACCACCGCTTCCCAGACCGTCTGATAGATCGCACTGACGTAGTCATCGGTGATGCGGCAGTCGGAGCCTTCCATCATTTTCTTGTCCTGTTCGGACTCATTTTCCGCGTAAAAAACGACAGGTTTGTTCAATGCCCGAGCGTAGCCAATCTCGTAGATTGTGCCCGAGTCGAGCCCGTCACCAATCGCAAACAAAACGTCGCAATCGCGCACCCCTTCAAGGTCCTTTTCGACCACTTCCTCAGCAGAGCCAAGACCGACGTCATGATATGGGGAAAATACAACCAGCCCCATTGCCTGCAGGTCTCTACGAGCCTGCCCGACTATCCACAGCTCTGCGAGGGTGAAGAATGGTCCTGCGAGGTACACCTTAGGGGCGTAGCCATCGCGATACCGAGCTGACGGTTGCAGCGGGTTCGGCTTGAAGCCAGCAAGCAAAGCCTGGTCGGGGAAGCCTTGATTCTCGCAATAAAAGGCTGTCGCAATGGATGCAACCGCGGCTGCATCATGAGCCGAAAGATTTTTATCCATCCAGCCCAACGCGAAGTGGGCGGCGAAGGTATCTCCCGAGCCGATCTTCCATACTCGCTCAGTGCGGTATGCAGGTATCGTAGAAATTACGCCGTTGTCATACACCAAGGCACCCAGCGGCCCCATCTTGATAACAACCACCTCAGCGCGCTCCTGCTCGGCAAGCATTATTGCGAGTTCTTGTGGGGTCAACCCATTGGAGGTAGGCACCAACAGATTGGCCTCGTGGCGGTTCAAGACCAGAGCCAGGTGCTTTGCTTCCGAGCCATTGGCCCTGAAAGACTCTGTATCTTCGGCATTCTGTGGATCAAACACTGCGTACTCAGCATCAACTACTGCGGTTCCATCGATCATGCCGAATCGAAGCACCTTCTCGGCGCTAACCTGCAGTTCCGATTTGATGTGAGTACCACGTCGAATATCTGGGTTGGCGAGGCCATGGATGTACTCGAAAGTCACCCCTGCCTGTGTAGCTGTGGCATTGAACTGGAAACCTTCGGCAGCTGCACGGGCATCAACGACGATCTGAGTGCTGCTATCTACACAGGCGTGTAATTCCGCCTGTCCACCGAAACGGGCAATTGCCGTCGCTGCCCGACCTGCCGACCCATAAATATCGTCCCACGCCGGGCGCATGCACCGCTCTCGGTAGACGCCACCTACGATGCTGATCATAGAGCTCTCCTTGCTCGCAGTTAGATGTGGTAAACGCGAAGACGTACTTGCCCGCCACCGACGTGCAGCACACGTGCCTGGTATTGTTCGCCTTGGCTCATGCAGCTCCGCAATTGGTTCAGATGTGGGTCGACAATTCCGCCTGCCTCAGCGCCTTTCCAAAGTGCGGAGACAACCTGCTGATTGCCAGACTGCGAAAAAACAATGTCGAGGACATCGTTGACGCTCAGCTGCCCAACCACCTGTGCTTTCGGTGAAGCTAGCTGGGTATCAAACTGAAGTGCCGCGCAGGAAGTGGTGGGTGTAGATGGACCCAGATAGCTACCGCCAGAACCAGACATTCGCATCTCCTTCGCGAGTCAAATTGAGTGCAAAGCAATATCACATCGGGAAGGCAAAAGGCCATAACATCCTCATCCTCATCCTCATCCTCATCCTCATCCTCATCCTCATCCTCATCCTCATGCTCATGCTCTAGCGGCGACCGGCACAAACTAAGCATCGTCCCGTATCTGGATCAACGATTTCTCGGCAGCTGGGTGATTTTTCATCAGCGCCAACACACGATGCCCTTGTCTGGAAGTGTCACCTGGAAATGATCAACTCGATCCAGTCGTGATTTGGACTCCGGCTTTGGTAAGCAGCTCGTAAAGCGTTGCAATTTTTGTTCGTGCGCCCCGCGAAGCACAGTAAGTGAATATGACCCGCTGTTTAGCGCGGGTGAAAGCTACAAAAAATCCTGCCGTAGCCTCAATTTCATCCTGGGAAAAACTCCACCAGGCGCCATCATCCAGTCCGACAAAGATAACGGTGTGATACTCAAGGCCCTTGCTCTTGTGGATCGTCATCAAAGGAATTGCGTGCACGCCTTCGTACATGTCGAGGGCGTGGGACCAGTCCGTACTGTGGAGCGAGCTGGATAAAAGATGCTCCGCCGTTGCATCTAACACTTTTTCTAGCCAGCTTCCTTGGCCATAAGCGGCGTTGAAACGGATCACATGCTCTGCACCCACAAAATTTAGGATGTCATCAACAAGTGCGCGTGTGGCCACCTTGCTTCTCGGGGGGAGGGGGTAGCGTGCAGTCAGTTCAGTTGCATATGTGTCCAACACACGAGCAAGCCTACTCTGCCTGATTGAGTCATCGGCATCGATCCCTCTCATTGAGGCGAGCCAATTCTGGCAAGTTGACCAATAACTCCCTGCTCGCGGAGTCATTGAGAGGCGGAGAACGTTGACCACCAGCTTCGAGATTTCCTCCGTCATCAGCTCCTGCAGCATTACTTTGCCGACCATTCCAGCTTCGTTACGCAGCGCCAGATTTTCGCTCGCGAAGGCAGGTTCTAAGAGTTCGGCATATTCTCCCGCCTTTTGTCGAACCAGTATGACGAAGTCTCGAGGAGCCAGTTTCAGGTCGGTAATGTATGACGCTACTGATTGCGCTAACTGACGCGCTTCAGTTTTCGGATTCGGGAAGTCGAGAATTGAACAGCTTTCTCCGTCAATTGTGCCATCAGTCTGAGATATCGGCTGCACAGCTTGTACATCTAATGCCTGTGCCAACACGTGCTGAATACGTACCAAGTCCGGCGAAGATCGATAATTGTTGAAGAGCGAAGTCCGGACACCACCGAAATCAGCATCAAATGCAGAGAAAGGATCATCCATCGCCATTGCCCAACGCATGATCTGCTGCTTGTTATCTCCGACAGCAGTCACGATGGTTTCTGTGCCTCGAAAAATCGTGCTTACAAGATCGTACTGAACTCTGGTGGTGTCCTGGAATTCGTCCATGAACAAATGCGAATAGGTGAGGCGCAAGGCATCCCGCGCCATCGGATTGACTCGCAGCAGCAATTCAGCGAGACGGCCAATCATTGGGAAAGACAGCACACTGTTGCCACCGCCGTGGAGCGACACTCGCCAGAATGCATCTGCCGCCCATTGCGCGACAGTTGGGTCTGGCCATCCTTCTACAGGTAACGACGAGCCAAGCAGGTGCCGACGCTCAAATGTTTTAGACCCTATCTCACGAACATCATTTCTCGTTCCGATTACCGCAGGTGGCGGTGGAAGGTCATGCAGGTAATCGCGAAAATCTCGCTCCGTGTGAGTCGTGATCTCGTAATCGGGTCTTGGCCTCCAGCGGTCAGGTAATGCCTGACCGAAGCGGTCGACCAACCCTTTTGCAAACGCATCAAACGTCATGGAATCGAAGCGGCTCGCATGGGAATGGTGGCAGCGTTGACGTACGCGTGCTGCCAGATTAGATGCCGCATCACGTTTGAAGCTGATAGCCAGAATGCGTCGTGGGGAAGGGGCAGTATCCGTCTGCAGGAGAAAGGCGGCGCGCTGCGCAAGCAGTTCTGTCTTGCCAGCGCCTGGCCCCGCAATGACCGACCGATTTTTTCTCGAACGGACCACCTTCAGCGCATTCGCTTCCAGAGCTTTAACCCCCACGGGTTTCCAATCCTCACGAGCAATTCGGCGTGACGAAACGGCCATAATCAGTCTCGCCTTAAGGAGTTGGAAATATGCCAAACGACTTCAGACAGAACTGTTGGCATTCGTGCAGTCAGGCTCGCCTTGCTGACTCGAGCCAATGCCGCCAAGTGCGTAGCTGGCTTGCTGTGTGTCAGGAAGTGGTACCGATAGCCCGGAAACAATGCGGGGTAATCCTCAAAGGGTCCCGTGTACACCGAAAGTCCTGGACCTGACGTCCCCAGCACAACCTCAGCGGCCTTATCAGCAGCCATGCGAGGACCTCCCCCTTTAGGAATAACGGCGGCATAGTCATCAGGGAAGGCTTTCAGCATGCCGAGATCAAGATCTAGTGGTGCTGAAAAGTAGACCCCGTATGGCTTCAAGCTGTTGATCCAACCCAATAGGGTTGAATGGTCAGGCGAGTTGCTCCATCCGTGCATATTTGCGAATGCCGCATCGGCCAGAACGCCGCTTGTGGTTTCTAGCAATTTGGCCTTGGGCGCACCGAACTCAATGAGCTTCTCAATCGCTGTTTTCACTCGCCCCCACCCCCCACCATCACGGCCGAGGTCCAAGTCAAGCAGAGTCGCGTGAGGGATACCTAGGGCTTTAAGTAAGCGCCAAAAATATTGGACGTGTCGTCCACCGAGAGGGACGATCGCGACAAAAGCAGGGTCAATGAGAAGATCAAGTGCCTCGGCGAGCTGAGGGAGTACGATTCTTTCCGAATCGCCCTCGACAAGCAGAACGAACCGTGCGAAGTAGAGTTCGGGATAAGCCAAGATGGCCCCACGCACGAATTTGCTGGCTTCCACATCGTCAGTTGGCAGCTCAATTCGCTTCACAGTAGATACGCGGGTCTTTGCGTTACAGCGGCAGTAACGGACCTCGCTTGGATCGATTCGGCTAAGAACCGCCGGCGAATGACTCGTGATTATGGCCTGCGCACCGCTGGCCTCAGTCAACGATCGAACCTGGCGGATGATGCGAGCAAGGAAGTAGGGTGAAAGATGGTTTTCTGGTTCCTCAAGAGCAAACAGTGTGAGCGCGGGAATATGGAGTGCATCTTCTCGAAAACCGGCCACAGAACCTTCAACGACCTCACGCTCTAGGTCAAAAACAGCGGCGGCCAATGCAAAATAAAATAGCGACTGCTGTCCATCACTGAGGGCTTCAATACCTCTCTCTCGCCCGTCAGGTCCCTGCTCAAATATGACTGCGATCTTGTTGATCACTTCCTCAAAACGTCGGCTCACCAGACTGAGCCTAGGCTTAGTATTGGAAGCGTCGTCATGCAGGTCGGCCCAGCGTGCTTGCAGAGCCTCGGTAATTGCAGTGATCGCAAACTCGCCTTCAAACGCAGCAGTCAGGCTCTCAGTCGCCTCTTGCACTTTGTCTTCGGTGTCAGAGGACCATTCAATGGCCCTCAGGAGACGGGCGGCCAGCGTGCCGGCAGTTGCTCGGATTTGGCCGGCGGCATCTCGACTTGCAGGGGTGTAATAAAGTTGTATGAGGCCCCGATCGGTCACTGCCACCGGTTGGTATTTGTCCTCTGCGGGCTCGTCATCTAAGCAATCGATCCAAAAAAGACTCTGTGACACCTCTCCCTCAAGCGTACCGTCGTCATCCCACTGTGCCTGAAGCCGCATTCGGCAAACGGGCGCCTGGGCTGCTCTCGTAATCAGCATGTGCCGAAATGAAGGGGCGATGGTTTCCGCGGTTGCAGACCCGTCCAACAATTCCGGGAAGGCAACGATCGCCTCGATGAAGAGCGCTTTGGAATCGCGGCTCTCAGGATCCTCTCCAGGAGCTAGGTGGAAATCCGAAAGTGATACGGTGCGCTGCGCCCGCGTAACCCCAAACAGCTTAGACATAGCCTGCAAAAGCGCAGTTTTACCCGCAGCATTAGGGCCAACGATCGTGGTGACCTCATCTGAGATTGGAACGGAAATCTCATTCGGGCCGAAACAGCGAAAGCCAGAGATCGTGATCGACTCGATGCGCACAGGTTCCTTCCTCAATGCGGTAACAGGCACACATGCTCGTTACTATCGGGCGAGATTAACGCAGTAATAGTCCGCGCACAGCCCTTGAACCCGGATTTTTATGCCATTTTCGCTTGTCAGGCCAAAACGTCGGGCTAACTGCGTGAGAGCAGCAAGCTGATTCCAGGGCCCCGAACAGTAAGCGAGAACACCCTTAATCCATTAATGAGCGTTTCGATAACCATCTTCACCTGATCTAATTATGGGCCGACCTGGCTTCGTACTACTCGTACTAGAGAGCTCTACTAAATGCCGAACCCTCCACGCAATCATCACTTCGTCCCTCAACATTTCCTCAAAGCTTGGCAACACAAAAATGGCAGAATTTACCGTTATCGCCGGTTGCCTTCGAGCGGTGCGATCGAAATCAAGTCAGTGGCCATAAAGCATACTGCTTCGATCCAAGACCTTTATCGGCTCGACTTTGCAGATGGAGGATTTGAGGTCGAATCCAGCTTTATCACCCCTATGATTGATGAAGCGGGTCATAAAATCATCGAGAAGGCGCGTGACAGCAGTGTTCAAGATTGGGAATTGGACGACCGTCGGCAATTGGCAAACACGCTGACACTGATGGAGGCTCGCCACCCAGACATCCTCAAAGCCATGGATGTCCGCCAAGAGCTTGAGCTGTTCAGGAAGGAGATGAAAGACGGACAGCGGTCCTCGCATCGCTCAATTGATGAAGTTATCGATTACCTCAAAGCAAGCAGCTCTCTGGGTGTGCTGTCATTACTTTTGCTTGCCCAGAACGAACAAGTCCCGTTGATTGACGAGGCGTTTTCAGATGGCCTTGCGGCAGCGAACATGCGGGAATATAGCTGGGAGCCACCTTGCTTGCTCGCGTCAGATTACCCCCCATCCCGCTGGGGGCATTATCTGAAAGACCTGCTGCTCATCATCGCAATCGCGCCAGGTAAAGGATTGGTGTATTCCAGCGATCCTAACGTTACGGTTTACGATCGACTTAAGCCGCATACACGTGCTCGGCTCATCAACCTATACACGTTGGCGAAGGCACGTACGGCTTACTACATTGACGATACGCAAGGTGAGTTTGTAGACACGCATCTCGGCTGGGCTCACGACTGTACTACCCTCAAAGAGCAGCGGGAATATGTCTCAAACTTCTTGATGAACGAAGATGCCTGGGATCTTGAATGCCTCGACTGAGTGTGGATCCTATTTAACCTGGCGCCGCGTCACGGTATACATAGTCAATAACTGCCTACGCCTCACCAAAAAGGACCCCATGTGATGCAGATGAAGGCTGAAGATAAGGTCGTCTCGCCCTCCCAGTTCATGCGTCAGATCCGCCCCGAGCTCTATTCCGACTCTACCCGCAAGATCAAATACCAGCTCAAAGCTGAGGTCCTGTCTCATCACTTGGAGACCATCACCGAGCGTAATCAGACGCATGACTTTGAATTGTTCTGTCGCAAGCTTTGCGAGCGGACGATTTGTCCGAACCTGAGGCCGGCGACTGGGCCGGAGGGCGGTGGTGACAGCAAGGCCGACACCGAGACCTCTCCAGTTTCTGACGAAATAAGCACCCTGACTTTTGTTGGTACGGCAAATAGCGGCACCGAACGGTGGGCTTTTGCTTTCAGCGCAAAAAAAACCTGGGCCGACAAGGCCAGATCCGATGTGAACGGAATCGTGGCCACCGACCGTGGATACACCAAGATCTTTTTTGTGACATCGAGAGCTGCGCGTGCGAAAGATCGTGCCCGCGTAGAAGATGAGCTGAGCCGTTTATACGGTGTCCGGGTAACCATTCATGACCGAGCGTGGATCATCAATGAGGTTATCGATAAAAACCGCCTGGACCTCGCGGTCAACTATTTGAAAATCGGTGACGAAACGGACGATCTAGCTCTAGGCCCATCAGACTATTCCCGTAAGCAGCAGCTTGCAGATATTGAGCGAGAGCTTGAGGATCCTTCTGCATTTGTTGGGATGAAAATGCAGCGCGCGTCGGAGGCACTTTTGGCAGCAACTCTGGCGCGAGGGCTGGAGTTGCCGCGAACGGATGTGGATGGCAGATTTCTTCGTGCTATCCGGCTGGCGGACGACGGGGGGACGTACCGACAGCAGCTCACCGCACGTTACGAATCTCTCTGGACTGCGTTCTGGTGGTTTGATGACCTCAAGGCGATTCTCGATGGGTATGAGGGGTTCGAGACTCGGGTCATCGATGATGAGAATGCGATAAACCTCGAGATGCTCTGCAACCTCTTGCAACTCCTGTTCAATATGGTCATCCACCGTCATCGCACACCGGAAGAGGTAAGACTTGAACCCCGGATAGCCCGACTGTCCTCTCGGCTTGCCGAAATGGCGAGCGATAGCAGCCGCCCGAACAACGCCCTTGAGGCAAGGACTTCTTTGCTCACGATCCAGCTCAACGAAGCTTTTATCTTTGGAGAGCCAGAACAGGTTTCATCGCTGTGGCCAAAGTTCTCCGACACTCTCTTGGAGGCTGATGGTTTAGGGGAGTTTAACGCCAAGCGACTGGTAAGGCTTATCGAAGTGTTCGGCGAGGCAGCAGGCAAAGATCGCGGTTACCGAAAGCTTGTAGACCAACTATCTGACTTCGTGGCTAAGCGCTCAGGAGAAGTTCAAGGGGCAGTGGTATTGCTCAATCGCGCTAAGCAGCTCGACTTCGACGAAAAAATGGAGGTGATCCGGCTTCTCGGTAAAGCAGTCCGGCTGCTTTCCAAAAAGGAGAACGCTGGAGATCTCGCCGACGCACAGCTTCAACTGGCGCTTGCTTACCAAAGTGCAGGCTTGCTTTGGGCAGCACGCGCGGGCTGTACCTCAGCAGCGGCGACCCTCTTCATCGAAGGTGAAAAGGATGGAGAGCCGCCGCTAATAGTGTTCCCGGCGCTCATGAACGCAGCATGGCAAGCAGCCCAGCTTAAGCACTTCCCCGAACTGCTTGAAACTATCCAGATTGCGCGGGGATGCCTGGCCTCTCTGCCTTTCAGTGATAGCGCAAAGAAGCGCGCCGCTGAACAGCTGAAAAACTATGACATGGTCCTTGCCTGTCAGTTGGCAAACCTGTCCAGGGATCAGATTCCAAGGCTGAAATCGATCCCTGATGTCCTCGCAGGATTAGGACTGGATGTAAGCAGGACTACGCTGCTATACCTCCTGGGATATGAGGACGTACTGAGAAAGGAAGGTTGGGTACCCGAAAGCGAAACTACTGAGGCTGTTGAGACTTTTTTCAATCAGTTAGCAGGACAGCCGGCGGGCGATGCGAGCTGGCGACCGCCAATTTTCAACGGCCCGGATGCTCAAGAGTATGTCACCTCGGTATTGGGCGTTCAGGTGCATGTTCGGCATGAACCTACCGATGTGAGTATCACCGTCACCGAAGCCATCGTCGGGACGATCGAGGCCTTCTTCGCAACAGCGTTTGAGCTAGAAGCTTTCGCTCATACAGAGCGTTTCCAAATCGAGATCATCGAAACGGAAATCGCGTCTTTCGAGATTGCTGCTGATTTGGATCGAATGAGCGTGACCGTCCGCTGGCCTAAGAATATGTTCCCGTGGAACCCGGCGGTTCACAGCGATTTTCTCTCCATGCTGCTAGAAGTCGCAGCCATAGTTTTCTCTGCGACCTGCACCGCAAAGAATTTCGAAGATGCCGTTGACCAGCTATTCAAAGCAGATGCCGCAATGGAACGGGTCGCGATGATCGGTTCGCTTTGTTTTAGTCGGGAGCGCATTTTCAATGGTGTGGCACGCCTTGAGTTGTGGGAAAAGCATGCACTAAAAACGTTCGAAGCCACTCCAAGTAGGCCGCAGGTTAGACGAGATCCGAAGGCAGCCAGAGCAGGCGTGCAACCCGAGAAACCACTACCCACCGATGCAGAACCTCCGAAGTTTGCGGACCATCGCGGTGTAGCAGTACGATCAGTGATCGACGTTCACCTTTGGGACCGCGCTCGCTGGACAGGCGTGGCTTATGGGGCGCTCGATCTAGCCGCCCCGCCCTTCATGGCGCTAATGTTCAGACATCGGGATGCGGCCGTAAAAATTTTTGAGCGGTGGCGAGAGCGATTCGGGACAATAGATAAGAACGATGAGATCCTCATCGACATAGTTCGCCATTTTTCCTCAGAGCATCCATCGCATTACGGAATGGCTATCACTTCAAACATCCAAAGGGATGAAGAAGATCAACGAACGCCGATGCTCACTGTACGCTCCATAACAATGGAGCCTGCAAGTGAGGTAAATCTTTCAAGGTTTTTGGCAGACTACAAGAAGGCCGGGGCTTACCTGTTAATGCCCATGGTCCTACTCCCAGGGCATCCACCGCAACTCATCAAAGAGGTATACCTTCTGAAGAAGTCGTTGACCGTCAGTGAGGCTTCTGACGTAGGTCCAAACGACTTAGGGTATATGTTCCTTTACCCCCGAGGCTTCGACCGAAGCCCTGGATGAGCGTGAATCATTCGATAACTTCGGAGGCAGATTGAAACGGATCGCTTGCCTGGGATGGGGCTCTCTGATTTGGGAGCCTAGGGATCTCCCTATTCGTGGCCCGTGGGCAGAGGACGGACCTTTGCTGTCGGTTGAGTTCGCTAGGCAATCACAAGACGGGCGGATGACGCTGGTGCTGGTCGAAAACGAGCGTCTAGTCCCTTCGCAGTGGGTGTTCATGGAGTCGGCGGATCTTGCATCCGCCGTCGAAGCATTACGTCTGAGAGAGGGCATTCCCGCTAAGAACGTGGGTAAGCATATCGGCCAGTGGTCTCGCGGTGAAGCCGCACCAACATCTATACCTTCCTTGACTGGATGGGCGGATGCGCGCGGTATTACCGACGTCGTTTGGACCGGCTTACCGCCGAAATTCAGTGGGCAGGAAACCACACCGTCAGCTGACCAGGTCGTCGAGTATTTGCTCAAGCTCTCTGGCGAAAAACTCCAACGTGCTGAGCGATACGTTCGCTTGGCTCCTGCGCAGATTGATACTCGATACCGGAGCCAAATTGAATTAACGCTTGGCTGGTCTCCTTATGTTGCAGATAGCAAACTTTAGCCTGGATTTGAGTTGAGCAGGACGTTGCTAATCCTTGGGACGGGCTCTCATCTGGCGGCCGAGCGCCGACGCTGCGTCAAAAAACCAAGACGCAGGGCAGGCGTAGCGGCGCCTTTCGACAGGCAACACTGTGCCGTCGAGTAGTCTCGCTAAGGTCGAAAAGATGGGGGAGGATTGACAGCCGCTTTGAAAAAATAGACATTGCGGGTTCTCAGGACGCAAGTCTGCTTCGCTAAGCGCGGTCAGTCCTCTCAGGATTGGCCGCGTTTTTCTACATTTTGGGCTCTCCTTTTCTGCTCATAGGTCATGATATTTATGACTGATCAGAATCTCAAGCAAACGGCTTGCTCTCATTTGTTCTAAACGATCACATATGGATCGTCAGAGCAGTTGAAATCTGGTTTTAAATTTTCGCTTCAATTCGCTGATTCGATTACGAATCTTCTAAACGAAGCAGAATAATGGTCATTGATCTTATTCCAATATCTATCCAAAATCCACAATAAATCTAACTGTGGATTTTCTAGTCAAATAGTCCCAATACTAAGTTTCTCAAAATAAATACTTAACAAGTAATCATAATTAACTATCTACTTGTACAGCTATTATTTCAACGCATCAGCCTCTCAACACCTGAGTTAGCCTGCTGACCTTTTCAGCCTATACGGGCGGCCATCTGATCCTCCCCCGATGCATCGCCACCTCAGACGAGAGGAGTAGGGCGTTCCGACATGAAAACCTAGGCAAAAAAAACCGCGAAGCGGGCTTGATGATGATCGGCGGAGACCAGAACTGATCCCCGGCCGGTCAACTATTTGTGAAACCGTGCAGCTATTTTGTAAACCTACAGCCTGAAACAGACTCTTGCGGCGAAAATGGAACCGCTCCACCTGTTTGCTCCACTCAAGGTTTGAACCTTTCTGATGGAGTATCAGGACATGATAAATTTCAAATCTCTGCAAAATAACCTCGATTCCACGCTCACCCGCGCGTTGTCCGACGTGGATGACGTGCTGGACGGGGGCAATGGGCATTTCACCGCCGACGACATCGATGCCTTCAGTGAGGCAAGCCAGCAGGCTGCGGTCAGCTCCAACATCGCTGATCAATGCCAGCAGGCTGGTTATAAAATGACCAAAAATGTCATCGATGGATTTCAGTGAGTTCGAGGAGGTCGTCGGCCTGTGGCGTGATCAGCGTCCGGCGAGCCCGCTCGACTGCTGGGTCGACGACGCCAACGCACGGCTGGAAAGGGTGGGTGGCGGAGTCCGTTGCAGCATCGAGTTACTCGACCCCTATGACGCCAACGACCCTCAGCGTATCGAAGCATTGCTCAGTCACGGCGGTGCCAGCCTGGCGTGTGCCTGTGACGGCGCGTTCGCCATCGATCCGCAAACGCGCTGCATGGTGCTGGTCAGCTGGATGCCTGGCCCCTGCAGCCTTGCCGATCTGCTGAACCGTCTGGAAAGCCTGGCCAATCAGCGCGCGGCCTTGCTCAGCCTGATGCACACCACTCTGGTCAATTCCGTGCCCGCCTTAGCCGGGCGCACGACCCTCAATCACCGGCAACCGGGAGTTTGAAATGCGCAAGGCCTTGATGTGGTTGCCTTTATTGTTGATCGGGCTGTCCCCCGCCACGTGGGCGGTGACCCCCGAAGCCTGGAAACATACGGCTTACGCCTACGATGCCCGGCAGACCGAGCTGGCGACAGCGCTGGCCGACTTCGCCAAGGAATTCGGCATGGCGCTGGATATGCCGCCCATTCCCGGGGTCCTCGATGACCGGATACGCGCTCAGAGCCCGGAAGAGTTTCTCGACCGCCTGGGCCAGGAATATCACTTCCAGTGGTTTGTGTATAACGACACGTTGTACGTCAGCCCCTCCAGCGAGCACACCTCGGCACGCATCGAAGTGTCATCCGACGCGGTAGATGACCTGCAGACTGCCTTGACCGATGTAGGGCTGCTGGACAAGCGCTTCGGGTGGGGGGTACTGCCTAACGAGGGCGTGGTTCTGGTTCGTGGCCCGGCAAAATATGTGGAACTGGTGCGCGATTACAGCAAGAAAGTCGAAGCGCCGGAAAAGGGCGACAAGCAGGACATCATCGTATTCCCGCTCAAGTACGCCAGTGCCGCGGACCGCACCATTCGCTATCGCGATCAACAACTGGTGGTCGCCGGGGTGGCCAGTATTCTCCAGGATTTGCTGGATACCCGTTCTCGTGGCGGGTCGATCAATGGTATGGATCTGCTGGGGCGAGGCGGTCGCGGTAACGGCCTGGCGGGCGGTGGCAGCCCGGACGCTCCGAGTCTGCCGATGAGCTCCAGCGGCCTCGATACCAATGCGTTGGAGCAGGGCCTCGATCAGGTGCTGCACTATGGCGGCGGCGGCAGCAAAAGCGCTGGAAAAAGTCGTTCTGGCGGTCGGGCCAACATCCGTGTAACGGCCGATGTCCGTAACAACGCCGTGCTGATCTACGACTTGCCCTCGCGCAAGGCCATGTACGAAAAGCTTATCAAGGAGCTGGATGTTTCGCGCAACCTGATCGAAATCGACGCGGTGATCCTCGACATTGATCGCAACGAGCTGGCAGAACTGTCCAGCCGCTGGAACTTCAATGCCGGGAGTGTCAACGGGGGCGCCAACATGTTCGACGCTGGCACCAGCTCCACCCTGTTCATTCAGAACGCCGGCAAGTTCGCTGCCGAACTGCATGCGCTGGAAGGTAACGGCTCAGCCTCGGTGATCGGCAACCCGTCCATTCTTACCCTTGAAAACCAGCCGGCCGTGATCGACTTCAGTCGCACCGAATACCTCACCGCGACGTCGGAACGCGTGGCCAATATCGAGCCCATCACCGCTGGCACCAGTCTGCAGGTGACTCCGCGCTCGCTGGATCACGATGGCAAGCCTCAGGTGCAACTGATCGTCGATATCGAGGATGGTCAGATCGACATCTCCGACATCAATGACACGCAGCCAAGTGTGCGCAAAGGCAATGTCAGTACCCAGGCCGTCATAGCCGAACACGGTTCACTGGTCATCGGCGGTTTCCATGGCCTTGAAGCCAACGACAAGGTCCACAAGGTTCCGTTGCTGGGCGACATCCCCTACATCGGCAAACTGCTGTTCCAGTCCCGCAGCCGTGAACTGAGCCAGCGCGAGCGCCTGTTCATTCTGACGCCAAGACTGATTGGCGACCAGGTCAACCCGGCTCGCTATGTGCAGAACGGCAACCCTCATGATGTCGATGATCAGATGAAAAGGATCAAGGAACGGCGTGACGGCGGTGAGCTGCCTACCCGCGGCGACATTCAGAAAGTCTTCACGCAGATGGTCGATGGCGCTGCGCCAGAGGGCATGCATGATGGCGAAACACTGCCCTTTGAAACCGACAGCCTGTGTGACCCGGGTCAGGGCCTGAGCCTCGATGGCCAGCGTTCGCAATGGTATGCACGCAAGGACTGGGGTGTGGCCGTCGTGGTAGCGCGTAACAATACCGACAAACCGGTGCGCATCGACGAGAGTCGTTGCGGTGGTCGCTGGGTCATCGGCGTCGCCGCCTGGCCCCACGCATGGCTGCAACCGGGCGAGGAGAGCGAAGTGTATATCGCGGTACGTCAGCCACAGATATCGAAAATGGCCAAAGAGAGCCGGCCATCACTGCTCCGGGGGGCAAAGCCATGAAGATCAGCAGCGTTGCAGTCGTGTTGGTGGTGTTTGCTACCCTGACCGGGTGCGCCACCCACGGTTGTTCGGGCACTGCCTGCAAACGTCCGGACTCCACCAGCCGCGAACTGGTCATCTGGTGGCCCCCGGACATGCGTGACGGTCTTGACGATCAGGACCACGAGCGCGATTACACCGTCGTGAAGTTAAGGGACTAGACATGATTGAGGTCGAGGAGAAAACAGCGTTCTACTACAACGTTGCGGCACAGAGTCCTGCGGTCTGGCCGGTGGCAAACGGAGTCTCGTTCGTCAGCCGCCGCGAGCACCATGACTGGGGCATTGCGCTGCACATCGAGGGTCGAGCGCTGCGTCCCGAACAACTCAGAGAGGCGCTGCAACTGAGGTTTTCAGAAGCCGAACGATTCAATGACTACTTTCTGTTCCTGGATATGCGGCGTGATTTCGTCGTGTGGCACGCGGTGAGCGACGCCCCCCATGCCGTCACCAATCTGGATGATATCCGGCGAAACGAACTGATACTGGCAGGCCTGGATCATTTGGCTTAGGAGATAACAACCGCATGAAAAAAAGACCGCCCCAGTGCAGATGGGGCGGTCTTTTTTTGGGGCAGCTGAAAGCTGCGAGCGGCAAGCCTCAAGCAGTATTGGGGAATCTTGCAGGACGCAGTCAGTAGCAGGAGATAATACGCAGGGAATGGGAGAGGGCTGGTGCATAAGCAACCACCAGGCTCTATACGTAAAGTGGCTTCGCTCGGTGATGCTGCGTTAAAAACAGGCTCGAGCGCGGGTCCGATCGGAATGCTCATTTACAACACGTAGAGTCGAACGCGACCCCGGCCGTTCCTCGCCTGTTTTTGCCTTGCCTGACCTTCGCTCCCCGATTGTTCGTACAGAGCCTAAAGTCAGTAGGTCAAGATTGCAAAGTGGTATGAACCCCTCGACGTAGTTCGAGACCTGATTTCAGATTCATATCCGCTTTGACGAACAGTATTTGATTGACCTGAAAGATGAGTGATCAACTCCCTACCGTACTAACATCCACAACATACGTGGGCTATCTTTTCGGGCTGACGGTAAGCCCGTCAGCCATTGCATGATCTAATCTATTGCGCAAATGCCATGACGGGCTCCCAGTAGGTGAATGGGGTCTAGATAAGCCGATGCGCTCCATTGGACCTCAGCGGTTTGCTCACAACGTGCCGTTGGAGTTCCCGCACAGCATCCTGGTTTTTAAGAACACCTTGATAGAAGGCCGTCGCCCAATTATTAGGGTATGGATCGCATTCTCGCTCGCTGAGCCTGGACTCAAATATAGATTTTATATCGCAGGGCTTGCTCTGGGCAATCCTAATCCAATGGCGGTATTGTTCATCGCAGTAGTCCACGATTCGCTGCTTGATATGCAGGTTTTTTAAGTGAGAACTTATTCTCTTCTCATCAACATCTGTAATGCTTTCTGGAATACTGAAGGCCGGTGAGAAAGCAAGCTTTCCCTTCACGATCGTTACCTCAATCTTAAACCTCAGTGTCGACAATGCAGGGCTATAAATAGGATGAAGAAAGAACGACTGATTTTCATGTTCACAAAAATATTTCACCCCTTTTATTGGAGCGCAGTCACGACATTGAGGCACCAGATTATCAGAAAAAATCGAATATTCCGGCCAACGCTCTTTCGGTAAGAAATGGTCGAGCGTTTCCGGCGCTCGAGGAAATCCACAATAGGGGCACTCATCCAGCGTATGATCATGACGGCGAGCCTCTAACAGTGTCTTTAACGCAGCTGGAGGGCGCTCATAAAAGTCTATCAGTACGTGGCCAGAAAGTGAGATCCCGCTTTTTCGTGGCTCTGTTTGATAGTCCTCAATAAAACCGTCAAACTCTTCATAGCGCTCGCGAACGGCATACTTAATAAATCCAAGTATGGCAGTGTTTTTTTTAGCTGAGCCAATAGCCAATTCAAACCAAGAGCAACCCGGTCCAGTGCGAAGGTATGAGAGGTCCTTCATTTCGGCCTCCGCTCAATATCCGGCTCCACATCATTCTCACCCGCGATAAGTTTACCGCTCAGATACGCCAGTGCCTCGTCTCCTACCTTGGGACCGAGCTTCTCAAGGGCCTCCTCGGGACTCGCGCAATCGGCGACAGCTTCGTCAATTGAGTCTTCGTAGGGCTTGCGCGTCTGATAGTCATCAAACGCCAGTCCCATGATGACTTCCACGGTCTGACCAAATGTTTCAAAATTGGGTCTCGAAACATCTGTCCTATCCTCCACCTTTCGCAGCACCGAAATCGCAGACCGCTCCACCTCTCGCGCTAATATCGTCGAATGCGTAGCAATGATCGCGTTGGATTTTGTCGCGGCAAGCAACTGCTTCAGCATATCCAAAAGCCCGACCTCCATTGACGGGTGGAGATACAGTTCTGGCTCGTCAAGGATGAGCAGGCTCTCCTCGTCCACTTCGGCGACTAAGTTCGGCAGCAGGTAGGAATAGATGGTCTGCCCGGAACTCAGAGGAACCGTTCTACCTCCTTTTAGGAATTCGATACCCGCCGCGTAATTAAAATCCTTGCGCGTAGCGAGACTCAGCCGTACCGCTTCCGTGGTGCGGCTAAGCACTATCGACGAATCATCTGAATTGAAAACTTGAACTGCATCAAAATCAATGGAGTGGGACAACGTATCAAACAGCAGCTCGAAACGGCTACCGCCAGTCCATTCGTTATCTGCATCATATTGAACAATACGATGGAGTGCTCGAGCGCTACTTTCTTTAGGCCACGTCAGGGAAAACTTACCCTCAGGGTCACGGAAACCAATGTAGACATATTCATTGACCAGTCGCCTGCGTCGTTCTTGCTCATCTTTAGCTGTCAGATCACTTTCGTGACTGTCGTCAGTCTGGGCCATGGCTTGGTTTGGCAAGGCATTTGACAGCTCAACCTCGGTTTTGAACGACTCAAAGGGTGAATAGGCTGCCACAATGACTTTATGGAAGAAGGGCCAGCTCTCAGCATGTTTTTCCACTCCCGTAACCAAATCTATCAAGTGGCGGAGGACGTGGCTTTTTCCGACACCGTTCCGGCCAATGAGTAAGTTGATATTGGTACGACCTAACTGCCTGGCGTTGTCAAAATTAAATTCGACAGCGTCAAAGTTATCCGGAAGTCCCTCCAGCTTGAACGAGAACTGTTCCTGCGCTTCATAGCTGCCTAGCGCTATCTGATAGCCTTTTTTTAAGATGGCCTTAGCAAGGCGATCTCTGAACAGGGACAGCTCGAAACCCTCCCAGTTTGAAAAATCTCCGTACGCATGCAGATTATAACTCCCGTCACAAATCTGACGCAGGTAGTCTTCTGCCCTCTGGGGAATGAGAGCGTGGATCCTACGATAATAATCAATGTCGGATGATAGCGAGACCACCTTTTTATGATCCAACAGTTTCGTAATTCGAACGCTTTCTCCGACTTTATCATGGGATGTTAAAAAATAAATTGAAGAGTCATCATAACCATTCACAAGTAACTTGGTGCGCCCCAAGGACTCGCGCCTGCCATGCTCTACATGATAGACCTGAAAGGTGACGATATAACCAAAGTCATCCCAGGCCTTGGAATAATAGGTGCCAATGTGATCTTGCAGTAGATGGATGCCATCAATGTTGTCAATGTTAAGTGCGGTTGAAAAGTAAAACTCTATCCCTGGCATGCATAAGTCCTTTTAAAAATTTTCCCAACTACTTCAAAACAGCCTACGCTTGGCAATGTTCCACTGCAAGCCCTTTGCAATGCATCAAGCGGGTGCCACATCGCCGACTATACTGACCTCTCAGCATAGCGCGCAATGGTATTCAAACAACCCCTTTACTATCCGCCAATCGTCCAGCCCAATTAGAACGACGCTTTATCATCCAGGTTGAGTCTCTGTGCAAGCGTCAACTGACCCACCGCCGACACCTGGTATGGATAGCCACTGTCAATCATTCAAGGCGCTTTCATGGCATACACAGCTCCCGAGGGGCTTAGTCCTAATACAACGATTTACCGATACATGGACCTGGCCACACTTCTCCTTGATTCGTCAGCGACTCCTGTTCTTCGCGGAGGTCATTCATGAAGGCCTCCTCGAGGGGATGCTCATGGATCTGGATAGTTTAATGGACAGTGGCATGGCAGAGATGCTCGAACATGCCGTAAACAAGTACAGCTGCATTTTGGTTCGTCAGTGGACAATAAGCCATCACAGCTCGACTTCAACCTGAATCACCTCATCGGTGACTTCATCCAGCTGCCGAACCACTTTGTAGATGTGACCGACAGCTTGCAGGGTGGGCCGGGGGATATATTTTCCGACCTTGGAGCGGTACAGCGTCCTGGTCAGCCAGATGCTCTGCACCACCGGGATGCCGGCTTTTTTGGCGCGGGCAATCAATGCCAGGGCTTCCTCGTCTTCACCTTTGCAATGAATCAGCGGCAGAGGCGTTTCGCCTGGTCGGTAATACAGGGCCACCGCGTAGTGCGTCGGGTTGACCAGCAGCATGTCGGCGTCTTCCACCGGCTTGGGCGCAGCACTGGGCTCCTGATTGAGGATCTCCTGGGCAAGTTGCCGACGATGGCCTTTGACGTGGGGGTCGCCTTCCGATTGCTTGTACTCTTTCTTGATGTCCTCGTGGCTCATGCGCAGTTTTTTCGCATGGAAGTATTTCTGCATGGCGAAGTCGATCATCGCGATCGCCAGCAGCAGCCCCAATATCACTCGCAAAATATGCCTGAACAGCTCGACCAGGGCATGCCAGTAGGTCGTCAGATCGCTGTTGGCCAGCAACACCAGGGTGCCCAGCACAGGTTTGACTTGCACATACAGCGTCGCGCCGATGGCAATGGCCTTGAGCACACTGAGCAGCAGGTTGAGCAGGTTTTGCCCGGAAAACATCTGTTTGGCGTGGGAGAACGGGTTGATCTTGTTGGGATCGATTTTCAGCGCCTTGGGCGCGAACAGAAAACCGATCTGCATCCAGCTGCTGATCAAACGCATCAGCATCGCTATACCGACGCTGCACAAGGTAAAGCTGAGCAGTACCGAGAGTCCTTCGCTGGCGATCAGCTCGACCGACGCGGCAAAGCTGCGGTCGATGCCTTGAAAGGACAGCGACAACAGCGCCTCCAGTCGGTTGACGCTTTCATCAGCCAGGGCCAGGGTAATTTCACTGACGGCCATCAACACCAGCAGTTTGCCGAGGTCCTGACTCTGCCCGACCTGACCCTTTTCCCGCGCGTCGCGCAGTTGCTTGGGCGTGGCCTTTTCGGTTTTTTCGCTCACGGCACTTGCACCAGAAGCGTCAGTAGCGACTTCAGATCAACCAGCTTCAACAATTGACCGGTGCCCAGTTCCAGCAGCGTCGGCAGATAGATCAGCAGAAAAGCGAGGCCGGCCATACTCTTGGCCGGCATGGCGAGGATCGAAACGTTCAGCTGTTGCGCATACAGACCAATGATCGCGAACGCCGCTTCGATCAACAGCAGCAGCGCAATGAAGGGCGCCGCGTACAGCAGCATGTGCTGCATCGTCTGGTTCAACTGCTCCAGAAAGACATCCAGGCCGCCAGCGTTCATGCCCGGCATCCAGGCCGTTGGAGGCCAGACGCTGTAGCTGTCCCAGATGATCTGAGTCATCAGCGAAAGCCCCCCGGTGAGGATTACCAGCATGATCAGGGTTTCTTGAAACAATTCGCCCAGTGGCGTGGCGTCAGGGCCCAGCGCCGGGTTCAACTGGCCGCCGCTGAGCGCACCGCGCTGGCTGTCGAGCAGCGCGCCCACCGAGGCGAACATCCAGAATGGCGCATACAGCAATAGCCCCAGTAGCGTGCCGAGTACCGCTTCCTTGATCAGCAGGCCGCCGATTGCGAACCAGTTGTCGTCGAGGGACTCCAGAGCCTTGCTGATGGCCGGTGCCGGGATCATCGCCATCACCGCCACGACGGCATAACGCAACGGGCCTTTCAGGTATTTGAAGCAAAAGGCTGGCACCAGCAGCATGCAGGGCATCAGCCGCGCCATTGCCAGTCCCATGCCCAGCATGAATTGAAAGGCGCTGTGCGCGTCGAAGGGCATTTAGTGACTGACCCCGGAGCGGGCAATCAGGTCGAAGGCCATATTGATGAACTCGATCAGCTCGACGCCGATCCAGCGGCCGGTCATGGCCAGGGTCAGTCCGACGGCGCCCAGTTTGATGCCGAAGGGCAATGTCTGATCCTGAATCTGCATGAGTGCCTGCAGCAGCGAGGTGACCACACCCACCAGCACCGCAACGGCCAGCGGCGGGGCGGTCAGGATGACGACCAGAAACATGCCTTGCTTGAACAACGCCAACGCTTCCATGACCGCCTCACATGTAGGAATAGAACAGGCTGTCGAGCAGACGCGACCAGCCCGATACAAGCACGAACAGCAGCAGTTTGAGCGGCAACGACAGTGTCATCGGCGAGACCATCTGCATGCCCAGTGCCAGCAACAGGTTGGAGACAATCAGGTCAATGACGATGAAGGGGATGTAGATCAGAAAACCGATCTCGAAACCGGCCTGCAATTCCGACAGCACAAAGGCCGGGATCGCCAGCAGAAGATCGTCTTTGCTGGCCTGATCGGCCATTTCCTTGGGCCACATGCGCTGGGTATTTTCCAGCAGGTGGGCCACGACGTCCGGATCGGTGTTGCGTGTCATGAAGCGTTGCAGCGGCTCGATGACGACTTTGAGGCTGCTCTGCAGTTTGTCGGCGTTGCTCAGTTCCAGCGGGTGTTCATGGACCCGCTGCTGTATGTCATGCGCCACCGGGGCCATGACGAACATCGTCGCGGCCAGGGCGATGCCATACAACGCCATGTTCGGCGGTACTTGCTGAACGCCGATCGCGTTGCGGGTGATCAGCAGCGTCATGGCGATCTTCAGAAAGGCGGTACAGACGATCAACAGGAACGGGATCAGCGACAGCGAGCCGAGAAACAGCGCCAGCATGATCGGGTTGACGCCCTCCATGATCATGAGCGCGCCACCAGCCGGGTAATCTGCAAACCGAGGCGGCCTTCGACGTCGACCAGTTCGCCTTCGGCAACCACCTGCTCGCCATGGCACAGCGTGGCGTGGCCTGGCGCGATGCCGCTGACTTCGAGAATGGTTCCGGCGTCCAGTCGGCGCAGTTCGGCAAGGGTTAATCTGAGCTCGCCGCAGCGCAAGGTCAGGTCCAGCTCCAGTGAGTCGAGCATCGGCGACTCATGGTGGTCTCCTGACTGCTCTTCATGCTCCGGTTCGTCCGCATACCCGAATGCCTGCTCGGCGTGTTCGTCGTCATGCGGTTGCTGATCAGCCTGTTCAGGCACCGGTTCTTCATAGTCGTCGAGCATCTCGACGTCGTCCTGATACAGGTCTTCAGTACTCATGGTGACTGTGCTCCTCATGACTGAGCTGCAGAAAAAGATGCTGTGCCTGTTGGTCGGTGCAGGCCGCCCATTGACGGCCAGCGAGTGTCACGGTCCCTTGTCCGGCGCTGTCGAATCGGCAGCGGGCAGGCAGCACGACGTCACCGGGGCGTAGCGCGGCGATTTGTTCCAGTGTCAGTGACAGTTCGCCGACGATCAGCGGTGTCGCCACCGACCAGGATTGGTCCACGTCACGCTTCAAGACTTGCCAGTCAGCCGAACCCAGAAGCCTGAGCAGGGTGGCGGGTGCGGCGTGCAGGTGGGCATCCAGTCGTTCGCTGCCCAGCCGTACGTGAACCCGGCAGCCGATGGCCGGCTCGGTCGGGGCGTCGGAAAACGGCGCAACAGGCGCCAGCAGGTCGGCAATCGCCGGGCTCAGGCGCTGGTTGAATAGCTGCCAGTACCAGGCCTGGTGCTCGCCGCCAAGCGTGAAGGGTATTTCGCCCAGCAGGCTGAGCAACGCTTCGGCATCGCTCAGCAGCAAGGGGCCGACCGCAGTATTCAACCAGACACCGTCTGCCGGTATGCGCGCGTCTTCGAGCTGCGGCAGCAGGCTCAGTTCGGCGTGCTGACCGCGGGTGCTGAAGCCCAGGCGCCGTCCGGCGCCGAGTGCGCGGGTGGCTTGGGCCAGCAGGGCGTCGACCTTGCGCAGACGCAGGGCGCTCATGCTGTGAAGTCTTCATGCATGTCCAACTCGACATCCTGCCCGAGTGCCTGCGCCAGCGAGTCCCGGCATGCGCCGACCTGGCCCTGCAAGCGCTTGAGAACGTCACGTCGGCCAAAGCCCAGTTGAATGCTCCAGCGGTTTTCGGATTTGCTGGCGTTGACCCGCACGCTCCCCAGATTGGGCATGAGCAGGCTGAAGGCCAGCGGACCGTCCGGCTGATCGGGCAAACGCTGCGCCAGCTCGTCGATCAACTGCGTCGGTACGTTTTCGGATTGTGCAGAGAAGGCCACACCGCTGCCTCCGAAGCCCTGCTGATCCGGCTCTTCACCGACCTGCGGTATCAGCAGTTGCGAGAAGAACATGCCGTCGGCGCTCATCGGGCTGTCGGTGACTGAACGGTTCAGCGCGAAACGAACCTTCTGTACATCGCCGCGAGGCGCCCCGGCAAAGGCTGGCGGCTGGTCATCGGACCTGGCGGGTTGACGCAGTGAAGGCAGGGCGCGCGAGGTGGCCGGCGGGGCACTCGGCACGGGTGGCGCTTTGGCAGGGGTTTTGATCGGTGCGGTCATCGTCACTTAACCTTCTTCGTTGAGCGTCTCCTCCATGCAGGCGAGTTTCTCGACCGCGCGCTGAGACGCCTTGGCTTGCAGCCGTTTCTGTTCAAGCAACGCCTGTTGTTCAGCTACTCGCATTTGCTGTTGCTCAACGTCCTGGCGGATGTAAGCCAGGCGGTCGAGCATGGTTCTTTCCTTTTCGTGCCAGCCGTCGACATCAGTCAGGCTGAGCGTCTTTTGCAAATGCGCATGGGACAGACTCTCGCGGCGGCGCTTATGGTTGTCGCGTTCCTGATTCAGCGACGCCCTGGTCTCTGCTAAGTGGTCGAGCATCGATTTCAGTTCCAACTGCGCCTGGCGATGGGCGCGCTCGGCACTGGCCTGACGATGTTGGCGCAGTGGCGTGAGCAGCCCGATCACCTGCTGCAGAGCGACCTGTTGCGGGTCGTCTTCCAGTGGTTCGTCCATGGCTACTCCGGCAGTTGAGAGGTGAGTTGCAGCAGCCTGTCGAGGGTTTCCTGCAACGGCACGGGCTCACGCAGGTCCTGGCGCAGGAACGCGTTTATAGCCTCGTTCAGTTGCACGGCACAGTCGGTGACCGGGTCGGCCCCGGCCTGGTATTCGCCCAGGCGCAGGAGCATTTCCACTTGTTTATAGGCGGCCAGCAACTGACGCAGGCGATTGTTCGCCCGTTGATGTTCGCGACCGGTGACGTTGCTCAGGATCCGGCTGATGCTGGCCGACACATCGATCGCCGGGTAGTGCCCGCGTTCAGCCAGTTTGCGCGACAGTACGATGTGCCCGTCGAGCAACGAGCGCACTTCGTCGGCGACCGGATCGTTCATCGAGTCCTGTTCGATCAGTACCGTGTAAAGCGCGGTGATCGAACCGTTTTCGCTCATCCCGGCGCGTTCCACCAGGCGTGGCAGCAGGGTGTACACCGAGGGCGGCAGACCGCCGCGCCCCAGCGGCTCGCCCGAGGCAATGCCGATTTCCCGTTGCGCGCGGGCGAAGCGGGTCAGCGAGTCGAGCAGCAACAACACTTTCTGGCCGCGGGCGCGAAAGGCTTCGGCAATGGCGGTCGCGGTGAACGCAGCGCGGGCGCGCTCCATGCTGGAACGATCGGATGTCGCACAGACCAGCACCGAGCGGCGGCGCAGGGTTTCATCCAGTTCATGGTCGAGAAACTCGCGCAGCTCGCGGCCCCGTTCGCCGATCAGGCCGAAAACGATGACGTCACAATCCATGTTGCGCGCCAGTTCGGCCATCAGCGTGGTCTTGCCGCAGCCCGCACCGGCGAACAGCCCGACACGCTGGCCCTCGCCGAGCAGAATCGCACTGTCGATGGCGCGTATCCCGGTGGGTAACGCCCGGGTGATACGCGGTCGCTGGGTCGGCGGCAGGGCGTCGGCGATCACCGGCAGCGTCGTGCGGCGATCCTCGGGACCCGCGAAAGCGCCGAGGCAATCGCCCATCAGCGGGCGCCCGAAACCGTCCAGTACACAGCCGAGCAGGCTGTCATCGACACCGATCCGGTGTGCCACGCCCAGCGGGCGGATCGGCGCGCCGACCTGAATACCGTCGGGTGGCCCCAAGGCACTGAGCAGCGTGCATTCCTGGGTGAAGCCGACGATTTCGGCCAGCAGCAACGAGCCGTCGGCTTTGCTCACTTCACAGAGATCGCCGACCTTGGCCGACGGAATCTTGCACTCCAGCAGAATCCCGCGCACGGCGCTGACCCGGCCAATGACGCGCACCGCGCAGTACTCGCTCAAACGCCTGGCGTGGGCGTCTTTCCACAGGTTCAGTGCTGCATTCACCAGTTCACCTCGATATGGCGATTACCGTCGAATTGCAGACGCTGATTGTCGATACGGGTGAGGCGCAGGCCATCCACTTCATCGCCTACGTACACACGTCGACCGTCGGCAGTCACCAGGTGCGCATGCGGCCCGGTCATGATCTGAACCACCACAAAGGGCAGGGTGTTGCGATTGCTGCCCACGTTGTCCAGAACGGTGACCGGCGAGTCGTACAGGGCCTTGAAGCGCTGAAGCATGCGCTGGTAGACCAGCAGCGATTCTTCTTTCAGATCGCCGTTGAGAATCAGCCCGTCGGGCGTCTCTTCCACGCTGACGTCGGTCAGCAGGCGGTCGCTGAGCATGGTGCTCAACTGGTGGCGGACGGCATCTGCGCTGCTCAGGCGTATGCGGTTGTCGGTCACAGGGTTTGCCGCCCTGGCTGGCGCCTTGGGTGTATCGGGCGAGGCCTCTGTCGTGGCGGCCGCCAGGTGTGCCGGGCTCTGATCCATCGCAATAGCGGGCGGGCGAGTCAGGCTCCAGGCGCTGCCGATGACGCCCACCAGCAGCCCGGCGATGATGCCCGTGGTGCGGTTGAGAAACTGCGAGCGGGACTTGACCTTCTCCAGCGGCACGTCGTTGCGTGCCGGCCCGGATTCGGCCTCAGGCTGTTTGGGAATCACGGCGGGCACCGAGGGCCACTCATCGCCTGCAGGCGAAACGCACAGCCACACCGAACCCAGCATGAAGGCGTTATTGAGCGTCAGGTCGATGCTCGGCCGGGCGTTGCCCTGTTCGTCGCAGACCGCGCCTTGTTCAGCGTTCAGTGTCCAGTTGTCGTCGACACGTTGCAGGCGGCAATGCAGGCTTTCCACGCCCGCATCGTCCAGCGCCAGATCGTGTTGCCCGGCAGAGCCAATCGACCATTGCTCACCGATCAGCGGTAATGCCGCGCCTTGGTGCTGGCCGTTCAGTACGCGTAATTCAAACATCTGAAAGTCTCCGTGCATTCAGGCCTTGCAGGCTCAGGCAGCGTGCTCGTTGTCCAGCGCCTCGAGATCGTCTTCAAGGTCGAATCGACCCATGACCTTGACCTTGGCCGCGTTGCTGATTTCCGCGAAAGATAGTACGGGTACATGGTAGAACTCCTCCCTCAACAAGGTACGCAGAGGGCTGCGCAGATCCTGTGCCACCAGTAGAACCGCCTGTTCGGGAGCTCGTACCGGGAAGGCAATGTGCAGCTGTTGCACGAGCATCTGGCTGATCTCGTTGCTCAGCGCGAAGAATGTTTCGGTTTGCGTCTGGCGCAGGCCATCACGCAACAACCCCTCGCTTTCCGGCGTCAGCAGCCACACTTGCAGGCCTTCGGCACCGCAGTACTGGTGGTAGATCTGCGACTTGAGCGCAATGCGCACATAGTCGGTCAGCACATTGGTATCGCGTTCATGCTGACAGTGCTCGATCAGGGTTTCGGCAATGACCCGGATCGCCCGCAGCGGCACACACTCCGAGGCCAGGCGTTGCAGGACAGCCGAGAAGCGCGTCAGGGTGAGGACCCGTTGCATTTCCTGAGCGAGTTCCGGTTGCTCGGACTCCAGCCAGCCGAGGATGGCTTTGGTTTCCTGCAAGCCGATGAACTGCGGTGCGCAGGACTGCAATGCGCGCTCCATGCGTTCGATGATCAGGGTCGTGGAACTGACCGGGTTCAATTCGCCGGACTGCTCGGCAGGCAGCCAGACCCATTGATCTTCCTGGCGGTCGGTATTGCCCGGGATGGCCGCCGGAAGGTTTTCGCCTTCCAGCTGGCGCGCTTCCACGGCGACATGGCTCTGTGTGAAGGTGGCCTTGAGCATCGGTACGTCATAGACGGTGAAGCGAAACTCGTCCGGTGCAATGTCATCGACGTGCTCGATGATGAACGAAGGCAGGGTCAGGCCGTACTGCACCACCAGACGGTTGCGGCGCTTGCGTATTTCGCTGACCAGCGCTTCGATCTGCGCGCTGTCCTGACCGGGGTGGAATTGCAGCACAAACTGGCGGCTGGGCGAGAAAGTACGCAGGTCTTCCTTGCCGTTCATTTCTGGCGCCACAGTGGCTGTACGTTGCTCATCGGCCTTGGGTTTTGCCCGCTGCAACTGCAGCAGTCCACCGGCACCGCAGATGATCGCGATGGTGATGAAAACACCGGTCGGCATTCCCGGCAGGGCAGCGAAGCCAAGCATGGCCACCGAGGCGATGATCCAGGCCTTGGGCTGACTGGTGATCTGTTCGGCGATCTCGCGGCCGATGTTGGCTTCCACACCCGCCTCGGTGTTGGGCACGCGGGTGATGATCATGCCGCTGGTCACGGAGATCAGCAGCGCCGGAATCTGCGCGATCAGGCCGTCACCGATGGTCAGCACGGTATACAGCTGCAAGGCGTCGCCCGCCGCCATATTGTGTTGCAGCACGCCGATGGAAATGCCGCCGATCATGTTGATGGCAACAATGATCAGGCTGGCGATCGCATCGCCGTTGACGAACTTCATGGCGCCGTCCATCGCACCGAACAACTGGCTTTCCTTGTTCAGTTCGGCGCGTCGTTTACGGGCCTCGTGGACGGTGATCAGGTTGGCGCGCAGGTCACTGTCGATGGACATCTGCTTGCCGGGCATCGCGTCCAGGGTAAAACGCGCACCGACTTCGGCGACCCGTTCCGAACCTTTGGTGATCACCAGAAAGTTGACCACCGTCAGGATCAGGAAGATCACCAGACCCACCGCCAGGTTGCCGCCCACCACGAACTGCCCGAACGCCTCGACGATGTGCCCGGCGTCCTGGTTGAGCAGAATCAGCCGCGTGGTGGAAACCGACAGGGCCAGGCGAAACATCGTGGTCAGCAGCAGCACGGCAGGGAAGGTCGAGAACGCCAGTGGCCTGGGCAGGTGCATCGCCAGCATGATCAGCAGGCAGGAGATGCAGATGTTCACGGCGATCAGCACGTCGATCAAGCCGGTTGGCAGCGGCGTGATCATCATGAACACGATGGCGATCACAAAAAACGCACCGACCAGTTCCGAGCGGCGCATGGCCGACAGCGCGACCATGTTCAGAAAGTTGATGACCCGGTTCATCAGGCAAGCCCCTCGTATAGTTGCTTCTGTTCCTTCTGCGTAAGCTCGGCCATCAGCGTGAGTAGATTATTCAGCGCGGCCTGGCGGCTTTTCAGGTCCCGCCAGAGCAGGATCGGCAACTGCATCAGCATCGGCCGCAGGCCATTGAGAAAGGCCAGCTGGTGTTCGAGCCTGTTGCCCCCGATGTGCTGGGTCAGTTGCAAGGTCTGATTCACATTCATGCCATTGGCCGTCAGGGTCAGCATGTGTTTGAGGAAGGCCGGCGGGTCCACCGTCAGTTTGGGATTCTTTTTGCGCATGCGCCCCAGCAGGTGTTCGCAGCCGCGCAGCAGCGTGGTGACATGGCGCGCGGTGGTCAGGCCATGCATCAGCGTGCGCAGTTGTTCATGGGAAGCCGACGGGGTAATCGCCGAAAGATCGTCGGCGATGGCGATGCGCATGTCGCGCAGGTTCAGGTCGAACTCGCCGGGTTCCTGTTGCTCGCCAATCAAGGCTTCGATCAAGCCCGTGACATTGGGTTGTCCGGAAACCGCTACGCCATACAGATTGCGTAAGGCAGTGCGGCGCTTGTTATCGATGTTCTGGCGCCCGAAGGCTCTTGCGGTATTGATTCCGGCGTGGGTACGCGGGCCGAATTGGCGGCGCAGATGTTTAAGCGTCTGGGTCAGCGCTACATATTCTGCTTCCGCCCCATCGTCTTCTGCCTGTTTACGCGCTGCCTGCAACACCACGTGAGCCTTGGCAGCGTCGCCGTCAGCGAATTCCAGAACCTGTTCCAGATCGGCGTCGTTGTCCTGCAGCAGTTTTTTGCGCAGCAGTCTGGCGGCGTTATCCAGCCCGGTGTCGCTGGCGCTCATCAGCAGCTGATAAAGCTCGCCCAGCTTGACGGCCCGCGACTGCAGCGCGTTCCTGCTCGCGATCAGTTCCCGCTCGCGCAGGATCCGGCTGTGCTGCACCAGTGCTGCGGCGAAGCGCGAAACCTGCAGTGACGAGGTGCCTTTTTCATCAGGCAACCCGCCGCCGGGAATCGCTCGCACAGCCGGTGTGATGGCGCGGATTGGCGCTACCGGACGAATGGGCAATGTAGGCGGGGCGACAATTTTCATAGGACGATTCTGGGCCTGGTGTGACCGCTGAGTGGGTCGTTGGCCCGGTTCGGTTCCCTGGTGGCGAAGGCTCATGCGTTTGTGCCAAAAGCTGCAGAGCTAAAAATCGTGTTGCGCAAAAAAATGTATTACAAAGAATTTCACATTTTAAAATATTTATATAAATCATGTGGTTATGATTATTTTTGGGCTGGCATGGTTATCGCTATAGGACTTGCACTCCATCAATTGAGGCAAGTCCATGCTCCCGAATCTTGTGATCCTTGATGCAACCGAACCACGCCAACCATCGTCGTCCGCCGGTATCCGGCAATTGACGGCCGATCAGGTCCAGATGCTCAGGGCGTTCATCCAGAAGCGGGTGAAGAACGCCGATGATGTGGATGACATCCTGCAATGCGTGTTTCTCGAGGCGTTACGCAATGAGCACAAGTTTCAGCACGCCAGCAAACCGCAAACCTGGTTATGTGGCATTGCGCTGAATCTGATCCGCAATCACTTCCGCAAAATGTATCGCCAGCCCTATCAGGAAAGCTGGGAAGACGAAGTCCATACCGATCTGGAGTGGAACGGCGATATCACCCATCAGGTAGACGGTCACCGACAGCTGGCACGCGTCATAGAGGCCATCGATTGCCTGCCGGCGAACATGCAGAAGGTTCTGGAAGTTTCGCTGGAAATGGATGGCAATTATCAGGAAACCGCCAACACGCTCGGTGTTCCGATCGGCACTGTCCGCTCCCGACTGTCCCGGGCGCGGGTGCAGCTCAAGCAACACATAGACCCGTTCGCCTGAGTGGTCATCTGTCTGGAACCAACTTGCACGCAAAACCACACAGTTGCCATCCCACACCACCACTTGGATGGCAACCATGCGTATATCCAGTTCTCCCAGTCCTGCCCTCGGCAGCATCGTGAATCAACCCACCTCTGGCGAACTGGCTGCTGAGACGCCATTGGCCAAAGCCTCGCTTACGCAGGGCAGCGCAGGTGGTGGTCAGGCTTTTGTGCAGTTCGGCCAGGCCAACGACAGCCCCTCTTCCTTTTCGGGAACCGAGCAAAGCGGCTCATCGCTGATGAGTCTGCTGACTCGCAGCAGCAGCAGTGACAGCACCTCCAGCGTCGATCAGGACAGCGATCAGGTGTCACCGATGACGTCGGTCTCGTCTACCGCGAGTGCGTCACCCACGACGGCCTCCAACGCGGCGAATGCCCCGAGCGCTACCGATGCAGCGTTTCTCGATAACTCCGAATACTCTTCGCCCGAGGCGCTCAAGCGCTGGGAACCGATGGTTGCCAACCTGCCGCCCGAAGAGCGCGAGCAGGCCGCCAAAGAACTCAACCGGCCCATCGCCGCAGCCTGGATGGCCAGAGAGCATGGTCCCAGCGCCGAAAAGGCGATGGCGTTCATCAATGCCAATCCCGCGTTGAAGACGGCGGTCGACGTCGGCAAGGACGGCGGTAATGCGGATGGCAAAATCACCAACAAAGACCTCAAGGCGTTCGCCAAAAACATGGAGAAGGCTGCCGACAATGCCGACAAGGACGTGGCCAAGTACATGGAAGATAACCCCGGCGCCGATCCTCAATCCCTTGAAATGGTGCGCAGCGCAGCGGTGATGCGCGCCAATATGCCGTTGGCGACGGCAGCCGACCCTCATCATGCAGTCGGAGCGGCGGACAAGACCGATGTCGATGGCAATGTCAGCGCCGAGGGTCTGAAAGCGCTGATTAAAAGTAACCCCGGGTTGTCAGGCACGCTCAAACAGTCCTGCAACATGTGGTCGCAGGCGGGCTTCCTCAGCCAGGTGGACGAAGCCGGTCTGACCGGGCGCAAGAAGGCTGCGCATAGCCCCGACCAGGTGTTCGATGCGTCCAATATGAGCGAGTGGATCAGAAAGAGCGCCCCCAAAAATGGTGGCCAGTTCGCCAGCATGCTCAGCGACGCCGCGACGTTGAATTCGGTAGCCGGTATCGATATCAGCAAACTCAACGCCCAGGTTTTCGAGAAACCCAAGGCTTACACCGGCGCGCAGAAAGCCGCTGTGATGATCAAGTTGCAGCAGACTCAGCAGAGCGTGATAGCCGGGCGGGATTTGCGCAATACCGAGAAGACCGAGGCGGGCCTTAACGAGCGAATCGCCCAGTTGCAAGCCGATCCCGACGTTCAGGAGTACCTCAACAAAAGCATTCCCGAACAGGAGCGTAGTCTGGTGCGCAGCGATTCAGCGCTGCAAAAGGCCGTGACTGAGCAGGCTCAAAACGTCAACAGCGGAAAGGCCTTGCAAACCGACATGGCAACCGCGGACAAGGCCGTCGACAAACACAACCCCAACCCCGATTACAGCGGCGCCATCACCGGCCTGTCGGTTCAACTGCAACTGCAAAAAGACCTGTTTCCCGATGCTCAGGTGCCCACTGCCCAGCAAGTCTTCAACAATCAGCCTGATGAACTGCAAACGAAGATCGCCGACTCCTACGTTCGCAATTTCAGCGAGGGGGGCGCTCTGAAACAACTGCTTGGCCAGAAAAAGTCTGACGCCGGTGAGTCTCTGCAAACCGCAGATAACCAGAAAGCGGCGTATGAAAGCGTGCTGCCCGCTGACTTCGTTAATGGTGAGCGTGAGAGCTACACGGCCAGCACCTTGTCCGAACTGCAGAACTCCAAAAAAGGCCGCAAGTTGCTGGAGGGCAAGACCGATGAAGAGGGCGGCCCTTCGCTGGCCGAGCAGCTCGCCGAGCAAGGTATCGGAGGCAAGGCATTCAACTCGGTCATGGGCTTTGCGTCAGTGTCTGACAGGCTCGCCAGCGGTGACAAGCTGGGCGCTGCTCAGGGCATCATCGACAGCTCCAGGTTGGGCGCGGAGGCAATCAAGGGCGGCATAGACACCGGCGCGAAAATGATGGGCCGTGAGGCGTCCGCGGGTCTTGGTCGTCTGGGCGGACAGATGATCGGCCGCGCTGTCGGTCTGGTTGCCGGTGAAGCCACAGGGCTTGCCGCAGGCGCAGCGCTGGGTGCTGCAATCCCGGTCATCGGTTGGGCCATCGACGGCGCCATGGCGTTGGGTTTTGGTATTTCGGCGATTATCGACGCAGTCAAAAAGCACAAGGCGCAGAAGGCGTTTGATCATAACGTTGACCCGGTGCTGGATCAGTTCGGGATTGACAGGGCGCATTGATTGACCCGCCGCGGGTCTGGACACTATCTCTTGGCCAAACAATGTAGGGACGACTTTGGCTAAGTATTCTTAGCATGATGCACTTACACCTGGACCGCTCTGTCGGTCTTGTTCACTCGGAGATTTAGTCATGAGACCTGTCGGTGGGCCTGCCCCAATCTATTATCCTCCAGCACCTGAAATTGAAAGGTCTGTTGCGCGATCCGCGCCGAAAGAGCTCTCTCAATCGTCACAAGCCAGCTCTTCGGGGACCAGCAGCGAGTCAGCAGATACGCCGAAGCTGGGTAAAATTCGGCACTATGCAGCTGGACGATATGCTCATCTCGCAGAAGCGATCGTCAATATGAAAGTCTCTGACCATGAGCAGGCAGACGATAAGGATGCGGGCAGGGAGCGCAAAAGCGAACGGAAGTCTCGTGCGGGTAACAGCACTGCTGTGAGGGGCAAGCAAAACGCTGGCTCATCTTCACGCTCATCAGACAGCAAATTTAGAGCCTCCAGCCTCGCTGAACTGGCAAGTTGGAGCGAAAACACTCATTCCTATAGCATGGCTCCCGCAAGCATGTTCAAGGGAATGCCCGTGTCGGCAATAGACAGATTTGTAAACGACGCAAAAAAAACGCTGGGAGAAGGTCTGAGTGAAGTCGGGGTAAAGCTGGACGACGTTATTGTGTCTCAAAGCCGGCAAACTATTAATGTGAACCTCAACTATATAGAAATGAACGAGTACCTGGGGCGCGATCAGAACATGTGGATCCAGCCGGACAGGAATAATGCAGGTAAAAAATTACATGCCAAGGCGACGCTTTATTTTTCTGACTTCAGCGCCCAGGACAAACCGCCGCTTGGCCCGTTGTCAAAGTTAAAAAGCAAGGAAAGCCTGGGTGTTATGCGTGAACTACTAAGCGACTCACCTGGACTGGTTATCGGCGAAGCTCACAGCTCAGTCGCCAGCAAGCGCGAGCTGATCAAAAACATGAAAAGCCTGAAGGCCGATGGCGTGACCACGCTGTATATGGAGCACCTGTGCGCTGATTCCCATGGTAAAGCACTGGATGATTACCTGAAAGCGCCTGAAGGCAGCCCAATGCCCGCCAGGCTCAAGGCCTATCTTGATATGCAGACTCGAGGCAATTTGGGTATAGGTAAAGTGGCATCAGAGTACAACTTTACAACGCTGATACGCGCTGCCAAAGATGCTGGGCTTCATGTGGTTCCCTTGGACACCGCCAAAACATATGAAACATCCCTTGAGGGAGGTGAAACACGCTTTAAAGTGATGAACTATTATGCAGCAGAGAAAATACGTCTCGATCAGCCTGCTGGCAAGTGGGTTGCCTTCGTGGGGTCAGGCCACGCTGCAACCTGCGACGGTGTGCCCGGGTTGGCGCAACTTCATGGGGTCAGGAGTCTGATAATCGACGATTTCGGGGCAAAGTCTCGTCCCGACATCAATATTAACGCAAAGAAATACGCGGATAAGATTAACCCAGATGTCGTCCTGTCTTATAAGGTCTGATGCAACAGCGCCGCTTCCTACTAATAGAAGCGGCGTTTCAGTGATCAACGCGTATCCTGATCGCTCGCCTCATGATGTGAACCGACGCACAAGTCGAAAAAATCTATCTCTATCCCAAGCTCGTGGACTTCGGAAAATCTATCGATGACCTTTCCGCATTGGTCGAACTGGACATAAAAGTAGCGGTGTTCGACCCCGTGCGCTTCGTCTTCCTCACCTACGCGCCTGCTCGAAGGTTATCGCGGCTACTTGATGATGAGTGATTACGCTGGCTTCAACGCATCGGGCGCATAGCCGGGTGTCGAGCGTTTAGGCCGCTGGGCGCATGCGCGTCGCAAGATTGTTGAGGCGCAGAAAGTGCAACCAAGCGCAAAACCGGTCGGGCTGATACTGCTCTGAATTTGATCGACAAGCTCTACAGTATCGAGCGTGATTTGAAAGAAGGCAGCGATGAGCAGCGTTATGAAATTCGTCAGCAAAACGGCTTGCCGGTGCTAGCCCAACGGCATGCCTGGATGGAGAAAACACGCCCTCAAGTCACTGCGCAAAATGCGCGCTGCAGGACGCGACAGCATTTGTCACGACATCATGATTATTTGATCGGCTGACCCGGCGACAGTCTGAGCTTCGGACGGACGATGATAATGTATCGATTCGCACGTTAAGCAATAAAAAACTCATCGCTCTGGGTATGACTCATTTTCAAGAACGCAGGTCATAGAGCCAGGTACTTTAAAGCTGCACTGCGCAAGCGTTCGGGATTGGACGGGCTCGGAGCGTCTGGTAAATGAAGTAGAGCCAGACGGTCTGACTGACGAACCACGGTATTCAATCACCCTCGTACTTTTCCTCGACCTTTAGGAATAAACATTGATGCGTGCGTATAAAACGCTGACTGCAAAGATCGGCGGCCTTCTTCTGGCGTTGACCATCGTGGGTACCTCGTTACCTACGTATGCTGTAAACGATTGTGACATGGACAACGACAACAGCACTGATGCTACGTGTGGTGGTAACGACAAGGACCTGGATAACGACAACGTCACTGACGCTGCATTTGGTGGAAATGACAAGGATATGGACAACGACAACCATACCGATGCGGCATTTGGTGGTACTGACAAGGATCTCGATAATGATAACCACACGGATGCATCATTTGGCGGTACTGACAAGGACATGGACAATGACCACCACACTGATGCGGCGTTTGGCGGAAATGACCGCGATCTTGATAACGACAACAACACCGACAAATACGACGGTGGCGCGTCCTCTGCCGCTAAAAACTAGCAACGCGATCTATCGTGTTATTTCGTGGAAGCGAGCGTCTTGCGCTTGCTGATACGGGCAGGTCTTTTGCACGTGAGCACGCTTGCCTCTTGTTGAGGCAAGCGTTTTCGTATCAGAGGGCAGAGCGGCGTCCGTGAAACGGGTTCGCTATTATTCATTCAGCTTGCAGATGACTGAAATTTTTTCGCCACCAGAGTCACGCCTTCGGTAAAGCTGTAGCCATAGCCGAAGACATATGACAGGTCTCTTGAGTCCAGGTCAGTTCTATCGTGACGCATTTCGTAACGATATTTGAGCGCATAATCATAAGCCCCGGACAATATAGGCAATACCGTTTGAATCTCATAACCGTCAGCGTTGAGTTGCGCCACTGCGTCTTCGACGTCTTTCGATAGTCGTTCACCGTCTATCTGACAATCAGACCACCCGGTTTGCTGCCATCGGGTCTCTTTTCTCATTACTTCTTTCTCGCCGAAAAAGCCTTGTTTGATTTCGCCGGTAGGCACTTTAACTGTGACCTCTTCTCCAACGGGTTTGAAGTAAGCTTTTACGTAGACGATCTTGTTCATGGCGTTATCCCTGGTTGTGTGACTCCGTTCCCACATTCTGCGCCGGAAAGGGGGGGCTGGGTGTTCTGCGGCCGATTCCGGGCAGGTGGGCAGATCGCGGATTCAGTCAGCCCACTTTCAACCAGACGAAAAAAAAGACCTTGAAATTCAAGGTCTTTTTTAAAGGTGGTGCCCCGAGGGAGAATCGAACTCCCACTTCTTTCGAAAACGGATTTTGAATCCGCCGCGTCTACCAATTCCGCCATCAGGGCTCAATGGCGGCGAAGTATAAGGATGAGTTTTCTGTTGGTCAACAGGGATTTACGCAGGTTTTTTACTAATGCCGTCAAACCGGATAAACTTCCCGGCCCTGCTAAACGAACCCGATCATGCGCGTCGCTGACTTTACCTTCGAACTCCCCGATTCCCTGATTGCTCGCCATCCACTGGCCGAGCGTCGCAGCAGTCGTCTGTTGACCCTCGATGGGCCGACGGGTGCGCTGGCACATCGTCAATTCACCGATTTGCTCGAGCATCTGCGCCCGGGCGACTTGATGGTGTTCAACAATACCCGGGTCATTCCCGCACGCCTGTTCGGGCAGAAAGCCTCCGGCGGCAAGCTGGAGATTCTGGTCGAGCGCGTGCTGGACAGCCATCGTGTGCTGGCGCATGTGCGCTCGAGCAAGTCGCCCAAGCCTGGCTCGTCGATTCTGATCGATGGCAGTGGCGAGGCCGAGATGGTGGCGCGCCACGATGCGCTGTTCGAGTTGCGCTTCGCCGAAGAAGTGCTGCCGTTGCTGGAGCGTGTCGGCCATATGCCGTTGCCTCCTTATATAGACCGTCCGGATGAAGGCGCGGATCGCGAGCGCTATCAGACCGTTTACGCGCAGCGTGCGGGTGCTGTGGCTGCGCCGACTGCCGGCCTGCATTTCGATCAGCCGCTGCTCGAGGCAATTGCCGCCAAGGGTGTAGAAACCGCGTTCGTCACCCTGCATGTCGGCGCAGGGACGTTCCAGCCGGTGCGCGTCGAGCAGATCGAAGATCATCACATGCACAGCGAATGGCTGGAAGTTGGCCAGGATGTGGTCGACGCCGTCGCCGCGTGCCGTGCACGGGGCGGGCGGGTGATTGCCGTCGGGACCACCAGCGTGCGCTCGCTGGAAAGTGCCGCGCGTGATGGCGAACTGAAGCCGTTCAGTGGCGATACCGACATTTTCATCTATCCAGGCCGGCCGTTTCATGTGGTCGATGCCCTGGTGACCAATTTCCATTTGCCTGAATCCACGCTGTTGATGCTGGTTTCGGCGTTCGCCGGTTATCCCGAGACGATGGCGGCCTACGCGGCGGCCATCGAGCACGGCTACCGCTTCTTCAGTTACGGTGATGCGATGTTCATCACCCGCAATCCCGCGCCGACGGCCCCACAGGAATCGGCACCAGAGGATCACGCATGAGTCGCACCTGTCGTATGTCTTTCGAGTTGTTGGCCACCGATGGCAAGGCCCGTCGCGGTCGGCTGACCTTCCCGCGTGGTGTGGTGGAAACCCCGGCGTTCATGCCGGTGGGCACCTATGGCACGGTCAAGGGCATGCTGCCCCGTGATATCGAGGCGACCGGCGCGCAGATGATTCTGGGCAATACGTTTCACCTGTGGCTGCGTCCGGGGACCGAAGTCATCAAGGGCCACGGCGACCTGCACGATTTCATGCAGTGGAAGGGGCCGATTCTGACCGACTCCGGCGGTTTTCAGGTGTTCAGCCTGGGCGCCATGCGCAAGATCAAGGAAGAGGGCGTGACGTTTGCCTCGCCGGTCGATGGTGCCAAGGTGTTCATGGGGCCGGAAGAGTCGATGCAGGTCCAGCGTGATCTGGGTTCGGACGTGGTGATGATCTTCGACGAATGCACACCATACCCGGCCGACGAAGATGTCGCGCGTGTCTCCATGGAGCTGTCGCTGCGCTGGGCCAAGCGTTCCAAAATCGCCCACGGCGAAAACACTGCCGCGCTGTTCGGCATCGTTCAGGGCGGCATGCACGAGAACCTGCGCAAGCGCTCGCTGGAAGGCCTGGACGAAATCGGTTTCGACGGTCTGGCGATTGGCGGTCTGTCGGTAGGCGAACCCAAGCACGAGATGATCAAGGTGCTCGATTACCTGCCGGGCCTCATGCCGGCAGACAAACCTCGTTACCTGATGGGTGTAGGCAAGCCGGAAGATCTGGTCGAAGGTGTGCGCCGTGGCGTCGACATGTTCGACTGCGTGATGCCCACCCGTAACGCTCGCAACGGCCATCTGTTCACCGATACCGGTGTATTGAAAATCCGTAACGCGTTCCATCGTCACGACAATTCGCCGCTGGATCCGACCTGCGATTGCTACACCTGCCAGAACTTCTCGCGCGCTTATCTGCATCACCTGGACAAGTGCGGGGAAATGCTGGGGAGCATGCTCAATACAATCCACAATTTGCGGCACTACCAGCTGCTTATGGCTGGTTTGCGCGAGGCTATTCAACAGGGTACATTGGCCGCCTTCGTCGATGCCTTCTATGCCAAACGCGGCCTCCCAACGCCGCCTCTGGGTTGAAACAGAACGAGTTTTTCCTGCTTTTTATACTAATTATGTAACTGGAGCGACAAATGAGCTTTTTCATCTCTCCCGCTTTTGCGGATGCTGCTGCACCGGCTGCCGGTCCTGCGGGCAGTGGTTTCGAGTGGATCTTCCTGGTCGGCTTCCTGGTCATCTTCTACCTGATGATCTGGCGTCCACAGGCCAAGCGTGCCAAAGAGCAGAAAAACCTGCTGGGTAACCTGCAGAAAGGCGACGAAGTTGTCACCAGTGGCGGTATCGCGGGCAAGATCAACAAAGTGACTGATGACTTCGTGGTTATCGAAGTGTCTGACACCGTTGAGCTGAAAATCCAGAAGGGCGCCATCGCGGCCACTCTGCCTAAAGGCACCCTGAAAGCGATCTGAGCAACAACTTTTTACCCATCGACGGGGCGCGCAAGGCGCCCCGCGTTTTAAGCGGGCGGCGTGATGCTGAACAAATACCCTCTGTGGAAATACGTACTGATCCTGGCGGTGCTGGTGGTCGGTTTTATTTATTCCGCACCCAATCTCTACCCTGATGATTCTGCCATCCAGATCAGCGGCGCAAGCACTGCGCTGCAAGTCAATCAGGCGGACGTGGATCGTGCAGCCAAGGCGCTTGCCGATGCCGGCATCTCGGTCAAGGCTTCTTCTCTGGCCGAGAATGGCAAGGGCGGTTTGTTGCGTCTGAGCAAGCAGGAAGACCAGTTGCCAGCCAAGGATGTCGTGCGCAAGGCGTTGGGTGACGACTATGTCGTTGCACTGAACCTGGCGCGTACCACGCCGACCTGGTTGCGTAACCTGGGTGCAAGCCCGATGAAGCTCGGTCTCGACCTGTCCGGCGGTGTGCACTTCCTGCTGGAAGTCGACATGGACAAGGCGATCGATGCACGTCTGAAAGTCTACGAAGGCGAAGTCAAATCCCTGTTGCGCAAGGAAAAGGTGCGTTATCGCAGCCTGCCGCAGCTGGGCAATGTGATTCAGCTGGGCTTCACCGACGATGCAGAGCGCGAGCAGGCTCGTGCACTGGTGCGCAAGACCTTTACCGATTTCGAAATCACGCCTGCCGATCTGAACGGTATCCCTGTACTGCGCATGGCGCTGACGCCGGCCAAGCTGGCCGAGATTCGTGAATACTCGATCAAGCAGAACCTGACCACCGTCCGTAACCGGGTCAACGAGCTGGGTGTTGCCGAGCCGCTGGTTCAGCGTCAGGGCGCCAACCGCATCGTGGTCGAGTTGCCGGGTGTGCAGGACACGGCCGAAGCCAAGCGTATTCTGGGCAAGACCGCCAACCTCGAATTCCGTCTGGGTGCAGGCCCGGATGATTCGAAAGGCACCACCGAGATGTTCGAATTCCGCGAAGGCGGTCGTCCGGCAGCGGCGGTGGAGCGTGGTCTGATCATTACCGGTGATCAGGTGACTGACGCCAAGGCCAGCTTCGACGAGCATGGTCGTCCACAGGTGAACATCAACCTCGATGGTCATGGTGGCGAACTGATGAGCCGTGCAACCCGCAGCAATGTGGGACGCAGCATGGCGGTGATCTTCATCGAACAGCGTCCGACCACCACCTACACCAAGCAGATGGTCGACGGTGTCGAGAAAGACGTGCCGGTGCAGACCTTCAAGGAAGACAAGAAAATCATCAGCCTGGCGACCATCCAGTCGCCACTGGGCAGTCAGTTCCGGATTACCGGTCTGAACGGTCAGGGTGAATCTTCCGAGCTGGCGCTGCTGTTGCGTGCCGGTGGTCTGGCGGCACCGATGTACTTCGCCGAAGAGCGCACCATTGGTCCTAGCCTGGGTGCCGACAACATCACCAAGGGTATCGACGCTTCCCTGTGGGGCATGCTGTTCGTCTCGATCTTCATCATGGCGATCTACCGTTTCTTCGGTCTGATCGCGACTGTCGCACTGGCCCTGAACATGGTCATGCTGCTGGCCTTGATGTCCTTGCTGGGGGCAACGCTGACCCTGCCGGGTATCGCCGGTATCGTGTTGACCATGGGTATGGCGGTGGACGCCAACGTGCTGATCTTCTCGCGGATTCGTGAGGAGATCGCCAACGGCATGACGGTCCAGCGTGCTATCAACGAAGGTTTCGATCGTGCCTACACGGCGATCCTCGACGCCAACCTGACGACGCTGCTGGTCGGCGGCATCCTCTTTGCAATGGGCACCGGCCCGGTCAAAGGGTTTGCGGTGACCATGTCGCTCGGGATCTTTACCTCGATGTTCACGGCCATCATGGTGACCCGCGCTATGGTCAACCTGATCTACGGCGGTCGTGACTTCAAGAAGTTGTGGATTTAAGGGGCTGCCATGTTACGTACCATCAACTTCATGGGCGTTCGCAATGTTGCGTTCGCCATCACGATGCTCCTTACCGCACTGGCGTTGTTCAGCTGGTTCCATAAAGGGCTCAACTTTGGTCTGGACTTCACCGGCGGTACGCTCATCGAGCTGACCTACGAACGTCCCGCCGACCTGGGCAAGGTCCGTCAGGAGCTGGTTTCGGCGGGCTATCACGAAGCCGTTGTACAGAGCTTCGGCGCCACCACTGACTTGCTGGTGCGCATGCCGGGTGAAGACCCGCAACTGGGCACTCAGGTTGCCGATGCGCTGCGCAAGGCCGGTGCCGATAACCCGGCAGTGGTCAAGCGTGTCGAATTCGTCGGCCCGCAGGTGGGTGAAGAGCTGCGCGATCAGGGCGGCCTCGGCATGCTGATGGCGCTGGGCGGTGTTCTGATCTACCTGGCATTCCGCTTCCAGTGGAAATTCGCCGTCGGGGCGATCATCTCGCTGATCCACGACGTGGTGGTGACGATGGGTATCCTGTCGTTCTTCCAGATCACCTTCGACCTGACGGTGCTGGCGGCGGTGCTGGCGATCATCGGTTACTCGCTGAACGACACCATCGTGGTCTTCGACCGGGTACGCGAAAACTTCCGCCTGCTGCGCAAGGCTTCGCTGATCGAGAACATCAACATCTCCACCACCCAGACACTGCTGCGCACCATTGCCACCTCGGTTTCGACCCTGCTGGCGATCGTGGCATTGTGGGCATTTGGCGGCGACAGCCTGGAAGGCTTCTCCATCGCGTTGTTCATCGGTGTGCTGGCGGGTACCTACTCGTCCATCTACATCGCCAACGTGGTGCTGATCTGGCTGAACCTGACCACCGAGGACCTGATTCCTCCAGTGGTCGTCGAGAAGGCTGACGACCTGCCGTAGATCCGGCCATCATAAAAAAGGCGCGAGTGCTGAACTCGCGCCTTTTTTTATGCTCCAAGGCTAGGCATTGCGCAGCCATGCTGCGTTTCGATTGGTCAGGAGGTTCAAGTGAACAAGTCTATGCTTGTTGGTGCTGTGTTAGGTGCTGCTGTCGTGACTGCTGGCGGCGCCGTTGCCACCTATAGCTTGGTCAAGGGTGGTCCTGAGTATGCGGATGTATTGGCGGTAGAGCCGATCAACCAGCAGATCAAAACCCCCCGTGAAGTTTGCAAGGACGTAACCGTTACCCGTCAGGCGCCGGTCAAGGACCAGCATCAGATCGTCGGTAGCGTGATTGGCGCGGTTGCCGGTGGTTTGCTCGGCAATCAGGTCGGCGGTGGTAATGGCAAGAAAATCGCCACGGTCGCGGGCGCGCTCGGCGGTGGGTATGCCGGTAACAAGGTTCAGGAAGGCATGCAGGAGCGTGACACCTACACCACTACGCAGAACCGCTGCACGACGGTCAACGATGTGAGCGACAAGGTTGTGGGCTACAACGTCAAATACAAGTTGAATGAGAAGGTCGGTCAGGTTCGTATGGAGCGTGATCCGGGTAGCCAGATTCCGGTCGACAAGAACGGTCAGCTGATACTGGGTCAGGCGCAATAACGCCAGTCGCTGAGTTTCACAAGACATAAAAAAAACCGGCTTGCGCCGGTTTTTTTATGCCTGCCGCTTAACGCTTGAGCGAAGCTGGCAGGTGCGGTGCGATCGCGGTCAGAACCGCCTTGAAGCACTTGGTATTGCCGGCAACGATGTGGCCTTTCTCGAGGAAGTCGTGACCGCCGGTGAAGTCGCTGACCAGGCCGCCTGCTTCCTGAATGAGCAGGGCGCCCGCAGCCATGTCCCACTCGGACAGGCCTGACTCCCAGAACGCATCGAAGCGACCAGCAGCAACATAAGCCAGGTCGAGGCTGGCAGCGCCTGCGCGGCGGATGCCGGCGGTCTGGCCTACCAGGCTGCGGAACATACCCAGGTAGTTCTCGATGTTGTCCATCTGGTTGTCACGAAACGGGAAGCCGGTGCCGAGCAGGGCGCCTTCCAGGCTCTTGCGCTGGCTGACGCGCAGGCGGCGACCGTTCAGGGCTGCGCCACGACCACGGCTGGCGGTGAATTCTTCCTGGCGGACCGGATCGAGAACCACGGCGTGCTCGAGGCGGCCGCGGTATTTGCAGGCGATGCTGACAGCAAAGTGCGGGATGCCGCGAACGAAGTTGGTGGTGCCGTCCAGTGGATCGATGATCCACAGGTAGTCGGTGCCTTCGCCGCTGCCTTCGTGCAGGCCGCTTTCTTCGCCGAGAATGCCGTGAGTCGGGTAGGCCTTGCGCAGAGCGGTGATGATGCTTTGCTCGGCAGCGCGGTCGATCTCTGTGACGTAGTCTTTGGCTTCTTTTTCGTCAACCTTGATGGTATCCAGGCGCTCGATGGAGCGGAAAATCAATTCGCTGGCGCTGCGGGCGGCGCGCAGCGCGATATTCAGCATGGGCTGCATGGATAATTCACCTAAGGTTGTTAAAGAGAGCCGGGCATTCTATGGGCTGATTCGAATTATTTCCAGCCTTGCGTTGTTACGGTTGTCGGGTTCGTGTGTGTTTTTTTGCGTCCGGCGCGGTCGCTTCTGCGGTTGCGGTCCGCACAGCTTCATAGCGTTAGCCGAGCCGTTTCTGTAAGATTTGCCCCCCTAATTCGTGTCAGTGAGCGTTCGCTTTGTTGCAGAACATTCGTGTTGTCCTGGTCGGCACTACCCATCCCGGAAATATCGGCGGGGCGGCTCGCGCCATGAAAAACATGGGGCTTTCGCGTCTGGTGCTGGTCGATCCGCGGATCTTCCCTTCGCCCGATGCCGATGCGCGTGCGTCCGGCGCTACCGACATCCTCGAGGGCGCGCAGGTGGTGGCGACCCTCGAAGAAGCGCTGGTCGGCTGCCGTCTGGTGCTGGGCACCAGCGCGCGGGATCGAAGCCTGCCGTGGCCCATGCTGGATCCGCGCGCCTCGGGTGAAAAAGTCATCGAGCAGGCCGGTGAGGGCGCCGAGGTGGCACTGGTGTTCGGTCGTGAGCACGCGGGCTTGACCAACGAAGAGCTGCAGCGCTGCCACTTCCATGTGCATATCCCGTCTGACCCTGCGTTCAGTTCGCTCAATCTGGCGGCTGCCGTACAGGTGCTCAGTTATGAGGTGCGCGTGGCCTGGCTGGCTGCGGCGGAGCAGGGCGAGGCTTCCAAGCCCGCCTCGGCGCACAATGCCGAGCTGGCGACGATGGACGAAATGGAAGGTTTCTACACCCATCTTGAGGCCACGCTTGTGGCTATCGGCTTTCTTGATCCGGAAAAGCCGCGGCATCTGATGGCCCGGCTGCGCAGACTGTACGGGCGTAGCGAAGTCGAACGTTCCGAGCTGAGTATCTTGCGCGGTGTGCTCACCGAAACCCAGAAAGCCGCACGCGGTGAACCCTACAAGCGAAAGGATCAGTGATGTTCGAGCGTCTGCGAGAAGACATTCAAAGCGTGTTCCACCGCGATCCCGCAGCGCGCAACGCCTTTGAAGTCCTGACCTGCTATCCGGGGATGCACGCGATCTGGCTGCACCGCTTCGCCCATATTCTGTGGCGCAACGGCTGGAAATGGCCAGCGCGGGTAGTCTCGAACTTCGGCCGCTGGATGACCGGTATCGAGATCCATCCGGGTGCGCGCATCGGTCGCCGCTTTTTTATCGACCACGGCATGGGCATCGTGATTGGCGAGACCGCCGAGATCGGTAATGACGTCACCCTCTATCAGGGCGTGACCCTGGGCGGCACCAGTTGGAATGCCGGCAAGCGCCATCCGACGCTGGAAGACGGTGTGGTGGTCGGGGCGGGTGCCAAGGTACTTGGGCCGTTCACTGTCGGCGCCGGCGCCAAGATTGGCTCCAACGCAGTGGTCACCAAGGCTGTGCCTGCGGGCGCAACCGCAGTGGGCATCCCGGGGCGGATCATCGTCAAGTCGGACGACGAGGTTGAGGCCAGGCGCAAAGCCATGGCCGAGAAGCTCGGCTTCGACGCGTACGGTGTCAGTGCAGATATGCCTGATCCGGTCGCGCGCGCCATTGGCCAGTTGCTTGACCATTTGCAGGCTGTCGACGGCCGTCTTGAAGGCATGTGCGATGCGCTCGGCAGGCTTGGCAGCGATTACCGCGCCAAGGAGCTGCCGGAGTTGCGTGACGAGGTTTTCGACTGCGTCAAGGACTGCCAGGAAGGCAAGGTCGGCTAGCGCTCACGACGGGCAAGGTGCGTGCCATTACGCCGCACCTTTGCTATGATGCAGCCCGCACTTTTCGCTAATCCCGACTGTTTTACTTGGTCTAATAGTTGACTCTTTTACTCGGGAATAGCATACTCGCTCTCATTCCGAACCTCTGCGGTATACGCCATGCGACTGACTACTAAAGGCCGATACGCTGTAACAGCCATGCTTGACCTGGCGTTGCATGCGCAGAACGGGCCAGTGTCTCTGGCCGACATCTCCGAGCGGCAGGGTATTTCCCTGTCCTACCTCGAGCAGCTGTTCGCCAAGCTGCGTCGCGGCAATCTGGTTTCCAGTGTTCGTGGTCCGGGTGGTGGTTACCAGCTGTCGCGCGACATGAAAGGCATCCAGGTTGCTCAGGTTGTCGATGCAGTCAATGAATCGGTCGATGCCACGCGGTGTCAGGGTCTGGGCGATTGCCATGCTGGCGATACCTGCCTGACCCACCACCTGTGGTGCGACCTGAGCCAGCAGATTCACGAATTTCTAAGCGGTATCAGCTTGGCGGATCTTGTCACTCGCCGTGAGGTACAAGAAGTTGCTCAGCGCCAGGATATGCGCCGTGGTCATAATCACATGTCGCAACTGGGTAAGATCGAAACGTCCGCCGTCGAATGAACGCAGATGAATGAGCGGTGCGCCTGCCTGATAGGAGAGCTTCAATGAAATTGCCAATTTACCTCGACTACTCCGCGACGACCCCGGTCGATCCGCGCGTCGCGCAGAAAATGATCGATTGCCTGACCGTCGAAGGAAACTTCGGCAATCCGGCCTCGCGCTCCCACGTCTTTGGCTGGAAAGCCGAAGAAGCGGTCGAGAACGCCCGTCGTCAGGTCGCTGATCTGGTCAACGCCGATCCGCGCGAAATCGTCTGGACCTCGGGTGCTACCGAATCCAACAACCTGGCTATCAAGGGTGTTGCGCATTTCTATGCCAGCAAAGGCAAGCACCTGATCACCTCCAAGGTTGAACACAAGGCTGTCCTCGACACCACTCGCCAGCTGGAACGCGAAGGTTTCGAAGTGACCTACATCGAGCCCGGTGAAGACGGTCTGATCACGCCTGCCATGATTGAAGCGGCACTGCGCGACGACACTATTCTGGTTTCGATCATGCATGTGAACAACGAGATCGGCACGATCAACGATATTGCCGCGATCGGTGAACTGACCCGTTCGCGCGGTGTGCTGTTCCACGTCGATGGCGCGCAGTCGACCGGCAAGGTTGAAATCGATCTGGCCAGCCTCAAGGTTGACCTGATGTCGTTCTCTGCGCACAAGACCTACGGCCCTAAAGGCATCGGCGCGCTCTACGTCAGCCGCAAGCCACGTGTTCGCCTGGAAGCGACCATGCACGGCGGCGGTCATGAGCGTGGCATGCGTTCCGGCACCCTGGCGACCCATCAGATCGTCGGCATGGGCGAAGCATTCCGTATCGCCAAGGAAGAAATGGCTGCTGAAAACGTGCGCATCAAGGCACTCAGCGATCGTTTCTTCAAGCAGGTCGAAAATCTGGAAGAGCTGTACGTCAACGGCAGCCTGACTGCCCGCGTACCGCACAACCTGAACCTGAGCTTCAACTATGTCGAAGGCGAGTCGCTGATCATGGCGCTCAAGGATCTGGCGGTATCGTCCGGTTCGGCCTGTACCTCGGCCTCGCTTGAGCCTTCGTACGTGCTGCGTGCCCTGGGTCGCAACGATGAGCTGGCACACAGCTCGATTCGTTTCACCTTCGGCCGGTTCAGCACCGAAGAAGAAATCGATTATGCCGCGCATAAGGTTTGCGAGGCGGTTACCCGGCTGCGCACCCTTTCGCCGCTGTGGGACATGTTCAAAGACGGCGTCGACATCTCCAAGATCGAGTGGGCGGCGCACTAATTTAAAGTCGCCTCCAATACAGGTCATGGGCAATTGCGCGTGACCTGCAGAGCGGCTCCCTGATGTGAGAGGAATAGAATCATGGCTTACAGCGAAAAGGTCATCGACCACTACGAAAATCCACGTAACGTCGGCAAGATGAACGCGGAAGATCCTGATGTGGGCACCGGCATGGTCGGCGCTCCTGCGTGCGGCGACGTGATGCGTCTGCAGATCAAGGTCAACGAGCAGGGCGTTATCGAAGACGCCAAGTTCCAGACCTACGGCTGCGGTTCGGCCATCGCGTCCAGCTCCCTGGCCACCGAGTGGATGAAAGGCAAGACTCTGGATGAAGCAGAGACCATCAAGAACACTCAGCTGGCTGAAGAGCTGGCACTGCCGCCAGTGAAGATTCACTGCTCGGTACTCGCTGAAGACGCCATCAAGGCCGCCGTTCGCGACTACAAGCAGAAGAAAGGTCTGCTGTAAGCAGGCTTTTCAAGAGAAGCTTGCAACAGAGTCAACTGCAACAGGCTAATGCAACAGGCTAAGGAGTTCCGATGGCTATCAGCATGACAGAAGCTGCCGCTAACCACGTACGACGTTCCCTCGAGGGGCGCGGCAAGGGTGACGGCGTTCGTCTGGGTGTTCGCACCACAGGCTGTTCAGGTCTTGCCTATGTGCTCGAGTTCGTCGATGAGGCGGCCAGCGAAGACACCGTGTTTGAAATGCACGGCGTCAAGGTGATCATTGACCCGAAAAGTCTGGTCTATCTGGATGGCACCGAGCTCGACTTCGTGCGCGAAGGGTTGAACGAAGGCTTCAAGTTCAACAATCCCAACTCGCGCGGTGAGTGCGGCTGTGGCGAAAGCTTCAACGTCTGAGGCTTTTATTGTGGGTACTCCCTGTCACTTCGCCCTGTTTGACCTCAAGCCCGAGTTTCAGCTTGATCTTGACCAGCTGGCCACGCGCTACCGTGAGCTTGCGCGCAACGTGCATCCGGATCGTTTTGCGGATGCCCCCGAGCGTGAGCAGCGTGTGGCGCTGGAGCGCTCGGCCAGTCTCAACGAGGCCTATCAGACCCTGAAAAGCCCGCCGAAAAGGGCGCGTTATCTGCTGGCAATGAACGGCAACGAAGTGCCGCTCGAAGTCACGGTGCATGATCCCGAGTTTCTTCTGCAGCAGATGCAATTGCGCGAAGACCTCGAGGACTTGCAGGACGAGGCTGATCTGGCCGGCGTCGCGACCTTCAAGTGTCAGCTCAAGATCGCTCAGGACGAACTGAACCAGAGCTTCGCAGCCTGTTGGAATGATGCTGCACAACGCGAGCACGCTGAAAAGCTGATGCGGCGTATGCAGTTTCTCGACAAGCTCTCTCACGAAGTGCGCCAGTTAGAAGAGCGCCTCGACGATTAACCCCGCGCGGCTTCGGCCGCGCGCCAGTGATTATTCTGAACAGCATGGCTTTACTGCAGATCGCCGAACCCGGCCTGAGTCCTCAACCGCACCAGCGTCGTCTGGCTGTGGGTATCGACCTGGGCACTACCAATTCTCTGGTTGCTGCAGTACGCAGCGGCCTGTCCGAACCGCTGGCCGATGCAGAGGGGCAGGTCATTCTGCCGTCTGCCGTGCGCTATCACGCTGATCGTGTCGAAGTAGGGCAGTCAGCGAAGATCGCCGCCTCCCAGGACCCGTTCAATACCGTTCTATCGGTCAAGCGTCTCATGGGCCGTGGTCTGACCGACGTCAAGCAACTGGGCGAGCAACTGCCGTACCGGTTCGTCGGCGGTGAGTCGCACATGCCGTTCATCGACACCGTGCAGGGGCCGAAAAGCCCGGTCGAAGTGTCTGCCGACATCCTCAAGGTCCTGCGCCAGCGCGCAGAAGCCTCACTGGGTGGCGAGCTGGTAGGCGCGGTGATCACCGTTCCTGCCTACTTCGATGACGCTCAGCGTCAGGCGACCAAGGACGCTGCCAGACTGGCGGGCCTCAATGTACTGCGCCTGCTCAATGAGCCTACGGCTGCGGCGGTGGCCTACGGCCTGGATCAAAAGGCCGAAGGTGTGGTTGCCATCTATGACCTGGGCGGCGGAACCTTCGATATTTCGATCCTGCGCCTGACCGGTGGTGTGTTTGAAGTACTGGCCACTGGCGGCGATACCGCTCTGGGTGGCGATGACTTCGATCATGCGATAGCCAGCTGGATTGTCACGGATGCCGGTCTGTCAGCCGATATTGATCCTTCCGCGCAGCGCAGCCTGCTGCAGGCTGCCTGCTCGGCCAAGGAAGCGCTGACTGACGCCGAGTCTGTCGAGGTCGTCTACGGCGACTGGCGTGGCACGCTGACGCGCGAGGCGCTCAATGCGCTGATCGAACCTATGGTTGCGCGCAGCCTCAAGGCCTGCCGCCGAGCAGTGCGTGACACCGGTATCGAGCTTGAAGAAGTCGAGGCGGTGGTCATGGTCGGCGGTTCGACCCGTGTTCCGCGAGTGCGCGAAGCGGTGGCCGAGCTGTTCGGTCGTCAGCCGCTGACCGAGATCGACCCGGATCAGGTGGTGGCCATCGGGGCTGCGATCCAGGCCGATACCCTGGCCGGCAACAAGCGTGACGGTGGCGAACTGCTGCTCCTCGATGTGATTCCGCTCTCGCTGGGGCTGGAAACCATGGGCGGGCTGATGGAGAAAGTCATTCCGCGCAACACCACCATTCCTGTGGCGCGTGGTCAGGAATTCACCACGTACAAGGATGGCCAGACGGCCATGAAGATTCATGTCCTGCAGGGCGAGCGTGAATTGATCAGCGACTGTCGTTCGCTGGCGCGCTTCGAACTGCGTGGCATCCCGCCGATGGTCGCTGGCGCGGCAAAGATTCGTGTCACTTTCCAGGTCGATGCTGATGGTCTGCTCAGCGTCTCGGCGCGTGAAATGGGCTCGGGCATCGAGTCGAGCATTCAGGTCAAGCCGTCCTACGGGCTGACCGATGACGAGGTCACCCGCATGCTCAAGGATTCCTTCGAGTATGCCGGCGACGACAAGGTCGCTCGCGTGCTGCGTGAGCATCAGGTTGATGCCGAGCGTCTGCTCGAAGCTGTTCAGGGTGCTCTGGACGCCGATGGCGAGCGTCTTCTCGACGAGGAAGAGCGCCTGGTCATCAACCTGCAGATGGACGAACTCCGTGAACTGATGCAAGGCACCGATGGTTATGCCATCGAGCAGCAGACCAAGCGTCTGTCGCAGGTGACCGATGCGTTTGCTGCCCGACGCCTCGATTCGACGGTAAAAGCCGCACTGGCCGGGCGCAACTTGAATGAGATTGAGGAATAACTGATGCCGCAGGTGATTTTTCTGCCCCACGCCGAGCATTGCCCGGACGGGCTGGTTGTAGAAGTGGAGCCCGGCACGTCTATTCTCGACATTGCCCACGAGCACCACATCGAGATTGAAAGCGCCTGTGGTGGCGTGTGTGCGTGCACTACCTGCCATTGCGTCATTCGCGAAGGGTTCGATTCGCTGAATGAGGCCGATGAGCTGGAAGAAGACATGCTCGACAAGGCGTGGGGGCTGGAACGGCAGTCACGTCTGTCCTGTCAGGCCATTGTCGGCAACGAAGACCTGACGGTCGAAATACCCAAGTATTCGCTCAACCACGCCGCTGAAGCGCCGCACTGATTCAAGGATTGCTCATGAGTCTCAAATGGGTTGATGTTCAGGAAATCGCCATCCAGCTGGCTGAAAGCCACCCGGAGGTAAATCCGCTCACCGTGAGCTTCCCCAGGCTGCGTGGTCTGGTCATGGCCTTGCCTGAATTCGATGACCATCCGGACCGCAGCGGGGAAAAGGTCCTGGAAGCGATCCAGACATTGTGGATCGAAGAGCTGGATTGACGTTCAGTAACGCGCGCAGTTAGGCAATACACCAGAACCCGCGTATAATTCGCGGGTTTAATTTTTCGCTTCAATCACTGCTTCTGGAGTTTCACCATGGCTGTTCAACGTACTTTCTCCATCATCAAGCCTGACGCCGTTGCCAAGAACGTAATCGGCGAGATCACCACTCGTTTCGAAAAAGCCGGTCTGCGCGTTGTCGCTTCCAAGCTGAAGCAACTGTCCAAGGCCGAAGCTGAAGGTTTCTACGCTGAGCACAGCGCTCGCGGTTTCTTCGGCGACCTGGTTGCTTTCATGATCTCCGGTCCGGTTGTCGTTCAGGTTCTGGAAGGCGAAAACGCTATCGCTCTGAACCGTGAGCTGATGGGCGCTACCAACCCTAAAGAAGCGGCTGCCGGCACCATCCGTGCTGACTTCGCTGATTCCATCGACGCCAACGCTGTTCACGGCTCCGATTCCGAAGCAGCCGCCGCTCGCGAAATCTCGTACTTCTTCGCAGCTACCGAAGTAACCGCTCGCTAAGTCATTTTTGACTGACGAGTGAAGGGTGAATTCATGATTGCATCGACTGGTAAAACCAACCTGCTGGGGCTGACTCAACAGGAAATGGAGAAATTCTTCGACTCTATCGGGGAGAAGCGCTTCCGTGCCGGTCAGGTCATGAAGTGGATTCACCACTTCGGCGTCGACGATTTCGACGCGATGACGAACGTCAGCAAGGCCCTGCGCGAAAAGCTCAAGGCCTGTGCTGAGGTTCGCGGTCCTGAAGTGGTCAGCGAGGACATCTCCAGCGACGGCACCCGTAAATGGGTGGTGCGCGTAGAGTCCGGCAGCTGTGTCGAGACCGTCTATATTCCGCAGGGCAAGCGCGGCACCTTGTGTGTTTCGTCCCAGGCGGGCTGTGCCCTGGATTGCAGTTTCTGCTCCACGGGCAAGCAAGGCTTCAACAGCAACCTCACCGCCGCCGAAGTCATCGGTCAGGTGTGGATTGCCAACAAATCCTTTGGCAGCGTCCCGGCGACCGTCGACCGTGCCATCACCAACGTGGTGATGATGGGCATGGGTGAGCCGCTGCTGAACTTCGACAATGTCATTGCCGCCATGCATCTGATGATGGATGACCTGGGGTATGGCATTTCCAAACGCCGGGTGACCTTGTCCACTTCCGGTGTGGTACCGATGATCGATGAGCTTTCCAAGCACATCGACGTGTCGCTGGCCTTGTCGCTGCACGCACCGAACGATGCGCTGCGCAACCAGCTGGTGCCGATCAACAAGAAATACCCGTTGAAAATGCTTCTCGAGTCCTGCCGTCGCTACATGTCCAGTCTGGGCGAAAAGCGTGTGCTCACCATCGAGTACACCATGCTCAAGGACATCAACGACAAGGTAGAGCACGCGGTCGAGATGATCGAACTGCTCAAGGACACGCCTTGCAAGATCAACCTGATCCCGTTCAACCCGTTTCCGCACTCCGGTTACGAGCGTCCCAGCAATAACGCGATACGTCGTTTTCAGGACCTGTTGCATCAGGCCGGTTATAACGTCACTGTGCGCACCACGCGTGGTGAAGACATCGATGCTGCATGCGGCCAGTTGGTCGGGCAGGTGATGGACCGCACACGCCGTAGCGAACGCTATATAGCCGTGCGTGAGTTGAGCGCCGAGGCCGATGCGGCCCCTGTCGCGGTGACTCGAACCTGACTGCGAACCTGACCGAGAGAGACCCCATGCCTGTGCGTGCCTCGCTGCTGCTCTGTGTTGTCGTCTTGCTGACAGCGTGCGTGTCCACCGGCAACGTCAACCCGCTGACGACGGCCCAGGGGCGCGAGGAAGCGCGCAAGGCTTACGTGCAGCTGGGGCTGGGTTATTTTCAGCAGGGCCAGACCGAGCGTGCCAAGGTTCCGCTGAAAAAGGCGCTCGAACTCGACAGTTCCGATGCGCAGGCCAACGCCGCGCTGGCCCTGGTGTTCCAGACAGAGATGGAGCCGGAGCTGGCTGAGCAGTACTTTCGCAAGGCGTTGGCCGCTAGCAATAACGAAACACGCATCGTCAATAATTACGGCAGTTTTCTGTTCGAACAAAAGCGTTACAAGGAAGCCTACGAGCGTTTTGAACAGGCGGCTGCCGACAACCTGTATCCTGAGCGGTCACGGGTTTTTGAAAGCCTGGGCATGACCTCGCTGAAACTGGGCAACCGCGAGCAGGCTCGCGAGCATTTTACCAAGGCATTGCGCCTGGACCGTCAGTTGCCGTTATCCTTGCTGGAAATGGCTCAGCTGTCCTACGAAGACAAGCAATATGTGCCGGCGCGTGACTATTACGACCGTTTTAGCCAGCTCAGCGAGCAAAATGCACGTAGTCTATTGCTCGGTACGCGGCTGGCGAAGATATATGATGATCGTAACAAGGCGGCCAGCTTTGGCCTGCTGTTGAAAAGACTCTATCCCGGTACGCCGGAATATCAGCAATACCTGTCGGAGCAATGATGAAAGCGGCGCATCCCGAAGTTGTAGCAACCAATCGCGTGAATCCTGGAGAAACCCTGCGCCAGGCCCGCGAGAGCAGGAGCTGGTCGCTGCCAGATGTGGCCTTGAGACTGAATCTCACCGTGACCTCCCTGACCAATCTGGAGAACGGCCAGTTTGAAAAGCTGCCCGGGCATACGTTTGCCCGGGGTTATGTGCGTGCCTACGCCAAACTGCTTGATCTTGATCAGGCGGCGCTGGTTGAGCAGTTCGACCAGTTCACCGGCACCGACGGTAAAGGCAGTTCGGTTCACGCGCTGGGCCGTATCGAAGAGCCGGTCAGGCTGTCGCACAATATTCTGCGTATCGTCAGCCTGCTGTTGCTGGTGATTCTGGTCGGCGGCGGTTTCTTCTGGTGGCAGGATCAGGCGACCTTGCGCGGCAAGGATCAGTCCGGGCTGAACATGGAGCACGTCGAAGTCGAAAGCGCGGATGGCACCACGCAGATTCACCCGCTTGACGAACCGGAAGAGCCTGCTGTGGCTGAAACGCCTGCCTCTGGACAAACTTCCTTGCCGTTGAATACCGGTGCGCCTGCCAGTGAGGCGCCCGCTGCTGCGCCTGCGGCCCCGGCTTCCAGCGTCACAGGTCACGCAACCGCACAACCACAGACACCTGCTGCTGCCACGCCACCGGCGAGCGCGCCTCAAGCACCCGTTGCTGCGCCGAACGTGCCGTCGATGCCGACTGCACCTGCCGAGCAGCCAGCGCCTGTCGTGGCGGGTGCCGGTCAGGTGACCGTACAGTTCGTCGCCGATTGCTGGACCCAGGTCACTGACGGAAACGGCAAAGTGCTGGTCAGCGGTCTCAAGCGCAAGGGCGAGAGCCTGGATGTCAACGGCAAGCTGCCGTTGACCCTGCGTCTGGGCTACGCGCGCGGTGCGCAGGTCAGCTACAACGGTCAGCCTGTGGATGTAGCACCTTTTACCAGCGGCGAAACTGCTCGCCTGAAGCTAGGGCAATAAGTCATGCACGGCGAATCTCCAATCAAGCGTCGCGAATCCCGGAAAATATGGGTCGGTTCCGTACCGGTCGGCGGTGATGCGCCGATCGCGGTGCAGAGCATGACCAACAGCGATACCAACGATGTGGCCGCTACCGTGGCCCAGATCAATCGTCTGGAAGCGGCGGGCGTCGACATCGTGCGTGTTTCGGTGCCGGACATGGACGCTGCCGAAGCATTCGGCCGCATCAAGCAACTGGTCAAGGTGCCGCTGGTCGCCGACATTCACTTCGATCACCGCATCGCCTTGCGTGTGGCGGAGCTGGGCGTCGACTGTCTGCGTATCAACCCGGGCAATATCGGTCGTGAAGACCGTGTGCGGGCGGTGGTCGATGCTGCACGTGATCGGGGCATCCCGATCCGCATCGGCGTCAATGCCGGGTCGCTGGAAAAAGACCTGCAGAAGAAATACGGCGAGCCCACGCCAGAGGCCCTGGTAGAGTCTGCGCTGCGCCATGTCGAGCATCTGGAACGCCTGAACTTTCAGGACTTCAAGGTCAGCGTCAAGGCTTCCGATGTGTTCATGGCGGTCGCGGCCTATCGGTTGCTGGCCAAAGAGATTGTTCAGCCGCTGCACCTGGGCATCACCGAAGCCGGTGGCTTGCGTTCGGGTACGGTGAAATCGGCTGTCGGTCTCGGTATGCTGCTTGCCGAAGGAATTGGCGATACTATCCGCATCTCGCTGGCGGCTGACCCGGTCGAGGAAGTGAAGGTCGGGTACGACATTCTCAAATCATTGCGCCTTCGTTCGCGTGGAATCAACTTCATCGCCTGTCCGAGCTGCTCGCGGCAGAACTTCGATGTGGTCAAGACCATGAACGAGCTGGAAGGTCGACTCGAGGATTTGCTGGTGCCGCTCGATGTCGCGGTGATCGGTTGTGTGGTCAATGGTCCGGGCGAAGCCAAAGAGGCGCACATCGGCCTGACCGGTGGCACGCCGAACCTGATCTACATCGACGGCAAACCCGCGCAGAAACTGACCAATGACAATCTCGTGAATGAGCTGGAACGCTTGATTCGCGAGAAAGCGGCTGAAAAAGCCGAAGCCGACGCCTCGGTCATCGTGCGCGGCTAACCCGGATTGCTAAGGATTTTTTGTGAGTAAGTCTCTACAAGCCATTCGTGGCATGAACGACATTCTGCCCGAGCAGACGCCGCTGTGGCGTCACTTCGAAGGCACTGTTGCCCGTCTGCTGGATAACTACGGTTACCGGCAGATTCGTATGCCTATCGTCGAATTCACCGAGCTGTTCAAGCGCTCCATCGGTGAAGTGACCGATATCGTCGAGAAAGAGATGTATACCTTCGCCGACCGCAACGGCGACTCTCTGACCCTGCGCCCTGAAGGCACTGCCGCGTGCGTGCGTGCGGTCCTCGAGCACGGCATCACTGGCGGCGGCCAGGTTCAGAAACTGTGGTACATCGGTCCGATGTTCCGTCACGAGCGCCCGCAGAAAGGCCGTTATCGTCAGTTTCACCAGATCGGTGTCGAGGTCTTCAACCTGGACGGTCCCGATATCGATGCCGAACTGATTGTCATGACCTGGCGCCTGTGGGGCCTGCTGGGCATTCGCAACGCCGTCAAGCTCGAGCTGAACAGCCTGGGCACCAGCGAGGCGCGTGCGCGTTATCGCGAGGCGCTGGTCGAATACCTCTCGGCACGTCTCGACCAACTGGACGAAGACAGCCAGCGCCGCCTGAAAACCAACCCGTTGCGCGTGCTGGACACCAAGCACCCTGAAACCCAGGCTGTGCTGATCGATGCGCCGAAACTGGCTGACTATCTGGATGACGAATCCCGCGTTCACTTCGAAGGCCTGAAGGCCCGTCTGGACGCCGCCGGTATTCCTTATGTGATCAATCCCAAGCTGGTGCGTGGCCTGGATTACTACAGCAAGACCGTTTTCGAGTGGGTCACCGACCAGCTCGGTGCCCAGGGTACGGTCTGTGCGGGCGGTCGTTACGACGGTCTGGTCGAGCAGATGGGCGGCAAGCCTACTGCAGGCGTCGGTTTCGCGATGGGCATCGAGCGACTGGTGCTGCTGCTCGAAACCCTTGAGCAGGTGCCGGAAGAGATTGCCCGTCAGGTCGATGTCTACCTGTGCGCATTTGGCGAAGCCGCCGAGCTGGCTGCGCTGGCACTGACCGAAAAGGTCCGTGATCAGCTGCCGACTCTGCGGTTGCAGGTCAACGCCGGTGCCGGCAGCTTCAAAAGCCAGTTCAAGAAAGCCGACAAGAGCGGTGCGCTTTACGCGCTGATCCTCGGCGAAGAAGAACTGGCGGCGAAGGTCATTGGCGTCAAACCCCTGCGCGGTCAGGGTGAACAACAAAATATTGCCTGGGATGCTCTGTCGGAGCACCTGGCCTCCTGCGTCGTGCAGGGTTGAAGCTGATTTAACAGCCGTTTAGCGAATAGGAGTATTGGGGTGTCGGGTACCGAAGATGAAGAGCTGGCGGTAATGAAGGACTGGTGGCAGCGCAACGGCAAACCTCTGTTGACCGGCGGTCTGCTTGCGCTGGTCGTGGTTCTGGGTTGGCAGTTCTGGCACAGGTATCAGGCCAGCCAGTCGCAAGGCGCCTCGATGCTTTATCAGCAATTGCTGGAAACCGCACTGACGCCCAGTGGCCAGGCAGACACCGCACGTGTCGCCGAGATCTCCGGCAAACTGAAAAGCGAATTCGGTGGCACTACCTACGCACAGTTCGGTAGCCTGTTCGTCGCCAAGGTGGCGGTCGATGCCGGCAAGCTGGATGATGCTGCAGCCGAGCTGAAAACCGTGGCCGACAAGCCTGCCAACGACACGCTGGGCGAGATCGCCCGTCAGCGTCTGGCACGCGTGCTGGCTGCGCAGAACAAGACCGATGACGCGCTGAAGCTGCTCGACGGCGATGCCGACAAGGCTTTCCTCGCCAGTCGTGAAGAACTGAAGGGTGACCTGCTGGTACAGCTGGGTCGTACCGACGAGGCGTATGCTGCATACCAAAAGGCCAAATCTGCTCTGTCCGAAGACGCAGCAGTGGGTGGCCTGCAAATGAAGCTCGACGATCTGGCGAAAGGGGATGCGTGACGTGATTCGTTGGAAACATGCAGCATTGCTGGCTCTGGCCATTCTGGCCGCGGGTTGCAGCAGCAACAGCAAAAAGGAATTGCCTCCGGCCGAGCTGACCGACTTCAAAGAAGAAGTGGTTCTGCACAAGCAGTGGAGCCGTTCCGTTGGCGACGGCCAGGGCAAGACTTACAACATGCTCGTGCCAGCCATTGACGGCGACCGCATCTATGCGGCGGACGTCACGGGCGAAGTCGTGTCGCTGGATCGTCTGACTGGCGACGTGATCTGGAAGAAGGATCTCGATCTGCCCGTCTCCGGTGCAGTCGGCGTGGGCTATGGCCTGGTAATGATCGGCACCCTCAAGGGTGAAGTGATTGCCATGGACGCCACGTCCGGTGAGGAAAAGTGGCGCGCCCACGTGACCAGTGAAGTGCTGGCTCCGCCGGCCACCAACGGTTCTGTGGTCGTTGTCCAGACTCAGGATGACCGCATCGTCGGTTTCGACGCTTCTACCGGTTCGCAGCTCTGGATCTACGAAAGTACGCCGGCGGTGCTGACCCTGCGCGGCACGGGTGCTCCGCTGGCAACCAACCGTCTTGCCGTAGCGGGTCTGTCGACCGGCAAGGTCGTCGCTCTGGATATCACCAACGGCGTGCCGATCTGGGAACAGCGTGTTGCCATCCCGCAAGGCCGCTCGGAACTGGATCGTGTCGTCGATATCGACGGCGGCCTGTTGCTGTCCGGCGGTACGCTGTACGTCGCTACCTATCAGGGGCGCGTCGCCGGTCTCGATCTGGAAAGCGGTCGTGTGCTCTGGCAGCGTGATGCTTCGAGCTACTCGGGTGTCGCCCAGGGCTTTGGCAGCGTCTATGCCACTCTGGCCTCCGGTACTGTCGAAGGTATCGACGAGCGTTCGTCCTCTGCACTGTGGAGCAACGAATCACTGGCTCGCCGCCAGCTCGGCGCGCCGGAAGTGTATTCCAGCTACGTAGCGGTCGGTGACATGGAAGGCTACCTGCACCTGTTGAGCCAGGTGGATGGTCGTTTTGTCGGTCGCGAACGTATCGACAGCGACGGCCTGCGTGCGCGTCCGCTGGTGGTTGGGGACATGATTTACGTGTATGGCAACAGCGGCAAACTGGAAGCCCTGACCATCAAGCAATAAGTGTCCATGCCCGGGCCAATGGCCCCGGGTGCCCTTGCTTCGGCAAGGCTGCGGTGCCTTTGTGGCATCGCCCCGAACTCCGGCCGCTGCCCTGCAGCGGCTTTTGTATTTTCTGAAATAACGAAGTGGAGAGCCGCATGGTTCCCGTAATCGCCCTGGTGGGTCGACCGAACGTCGGCAAGTCCACCATGTTCAACCGCCTGACCAGGACTCGCGACGCCATTGTCGGCGATCTGTCCGGTCTTACCCGTGATCGCCAATACGGAGAGGCGAAGTGGCAAGGGCGCTCCTATATTCTGATCGACACCGGCGGTATCTCCGGTGACGAGCATGGCATGGACGAAAAGATGGCCGAGCAGTCGCTGCTGGCCATTGAAGAAGCCGATGTGGTGCTGTTTCTGGTGGACGCCCGTGCGGGCTACACCGCTGCTGATCAGATGATTGGTGAGCACCTGCGCAAGCGCAACAAGCGTTCCTACGTGGTTGCCAACAAGATCGACAACATCGACGAGAACCTGGCGCGTGCCGAGTTCAGCCCGATGGGTCTGGGCGACGCCATTCCGGTGGCCGGTGCCCACGGTCGTGGCATCTCGCAGATGCTTGAAATCGCCCTGCGGGAATTCCCCAGGGACGAGGACGAGCCTGAAGAGGGCGTTGAGGTCGAAGAAGTCGCCGAAGGTCAGGAAGCCAAGCGCATCCCCGGCCCGAGCGAGAAAGACGGCATCAAGATCGCCATCATCGGTCGTCCCAACGTCGGCAAGTCGACGCTGGTCAACCGCATGCTGGGTGAAGACCGGGTTATCGTCTATGACGAGCCAGGCACCACGCGCGACAGTATCTACATTCCCTTCGAGCGTAACGAAGAGAAGTACACGCTGATCGACACCGCCGGTGTGCGCAAGCGCGGCAAGATCCACGAGGAAGTCGAAAAGTTCTCGGTGGTCAAGACGCTGCAGGCCATCAAGGACGCCAACGTGGTGATCTTTGTGATGGACGCCCGCGAAGGTGTGGTCGACCACGACCTGAACCTGCTGGGCTTCGCCCTTGAAGCGGGTCGTGCGCTGGTCATCGCGCTGAACAAGTGGGACGGCATGACGCCGGGCGAACGCGATTTCGTGAAGATCGAGCTGGAGCGCCGGCTGTTCTTCGTCGACTTCGCCGACATCCACTTTATCTCGGCCATGCATGGCACGGGCGTGGGCAACCTGTATCAGTCGGTACAGAACTCGTTCAAGTCCGCGGTAACGCGCTGGCCAACCAGCCGCCTGACCCAGATTCTCGAAGATGCAGTCAGCGAGCATGCGCCACCGATGGTCGGCAGCCGCCGCATCAAGCTGCGCTACGCTCACCTGGGGGGTGCCAACCCGCCGCTGATCGTAATCCACGGTAACCAGGTCGAGAAGGTACCCAAGTCCTACGTCCGTTATCTGGAAAACACGTATCGGCGTGTGCTCAAGCTGGTCGGTACGCCAATCCGTATCGAGTTCAAGGGTGGCGAGAACCCTTATGAAGGCAACAAGAACACGCTCACTGACCGTCAGGTCAACAAGAAGCGTCGGATGATGTCGCACCACAAGAAGGCCGACAAGAAGCGCCGCGACAAGCGCTGAGTCAGCATCGGGAAAAAGGCGCTTCGGCGCCTTTTTTTGTGGCCGTTTAATGGGCTATCCTGCTTGACCCGTGCCGCCCGGTGCCGGGAGATTGCAGGGAAAGGGTTCCATGATCGACAGCAAGTTGCCCAACGTGGGCACCACTATCTTCACCGTCATGTCACAGCTGGCCGCCGAAACCGGGGCTATCAACCTGTCCCAGGGGTTTCCCGATTTTGACGGGCCGCAGGCGCTGCGTGATGCAGTCTGCCGACACGTCACTCAAGGCCATAACCAATACTCACCGATGACCGGCCTGCCTGCGCTTCGTCAGCAAGTCGCGGCAAAGATCGCCCGCAGCTATGGGCGTACGGTCAATCCGGACAGCGAAATCACCATCACGCCGGGTGCCACGCAGGCGATTTTCTGCGCGATCCACAGCGTTATTCGCGCTGGCGACGAAGTGATCATTTTCGACCCTTGCTATGACAGCTACGAGCCTGCCGTCGAACTGGCCGGTGGGCGCTGCGTGCATGTGCAACTGGGGCTGGATGACTTCTCCATCGACTGGCAAAAGCTCAGCGATGCGCTGAGCCCGCGCACCCGCATGATCGTCATCAACAGCCCGCACAACCCCAGCGGCGCGTTGATCAGCCGTGCAGAGCTCGATCGGCTGGCTGCGTTGATTGCCGATCGCGACATCTACCTGCTCAGCGACGAAGTCTATGAGCATCTGGTGTTCGACGGCGCACGCCATGTCAGTGTGCTTGATCACGAAGCGTTGTATCAGCGCGCCTTCGTCGTCAGCTCGTTCGGCAAGACGTATCACGTCACTGGCTGGAAAACCGGCTATGTGGTCGCGCCGCCAGCATTGAGCGCCGAGTTGCGCAAGGTGCATCAGTATGTGAGCTTCTGCGGTGTCACGCCGTTGCAGTACGCGTTGGCCGACTTCATGGCCGAACACCCGGAGCATGTCGATGAACTGCCAGGCTTTTATCAGGCCAAGCGCGACTTTTTCTGTGGTCATCTGGCCGAGTCGCGTTTCAGCTTCCGGCCAGTGGGCGGGACTTATTTCCAGTTGGTCGATTACTCGCAGATCAGGCCCGACCTCAACGATGTCGACATGGCCTTGTGGATGACCCGTGAACACGGTGTGGCGAGCATTCCGATTTCTGTGTTCTACCAGAGCCCGCCAGCAGGGCAGCGCCTGATCCGCCTGTGCTTTGCCAAACAGGAAGAGACGTTGCGTCAGGCGGCGGAGAAACTATGCGCGATCTAAGCGGGCTGCCGAACCTCAACCTCGCGCTGATCCAGACCACGCTGGCGTGGCATGATCGCGAGGCCAATCTCGAGCATTTCGAGCCATTGCTGGATCAGGCGCGCGGCGCGGACCTGGTGATCCTGCCGGAAATGTTCACCACCGGGTTCTCGATGGAGTCCGAGGCGCTGTCAGAACCGGAAGCCGGGCCTACATCGGCATGGCTACTGGCGCAGGCCAGGCGTATCGACGCCGTAGTGACCGGCAGCGTCATGATCCGCGCTGCCGATGGCAGTCATCGCAACCGCTTGCTGTGGGCGCGACCGGATGGTGCGCTGCTGCATTACGACAAGCGCCACCTGTTTCGCATGGCCGGAGAGCACGAGAATTACACGCCGGGCGATCGCCAGGTCATGTTTGAACTCAACGGCTGGCGTGTACGGCCGCTGATCTGCTATGACCTGCGCTTTCCGGTCTGGAGCCGTGACGCTCAGGACACCGACCTGTTGCTGTACACCGCCAACTGGCCGGGTGCGCGGCGTCTGCACTGGAATCGCTTGCTGCCTGCCAGAGCCATTGAAAACCTGTGCTATGTGGCGGCAGTCAACCGGGTCGGGTCGGACGGCAAGGGCTTCGCTTACACTGGTGACAGTCAGGTTCTGGATTTCCAGGGCGAGAGCCTGTTGAGCGTGGGCGAAGCGGACGGAGTGTTCAAGGCGACGCTCAGCGCGGCAGACTTGCATGCCTATCGCACACGGTTTCCAGCCGGGCTGGATGCTGATTCATTTAATATTGAATAAAGGTACTTCAGAATGTTTCTGGTCGGCCGATAGCTTCTCCAGAATTCCTGGAGACCGCCATGACTACCATCAATACATCCACGCTGAACAGTTACTCGAGCTCGTTGACGTTAGCGATTAAACCTACCGAGGCTGAAACAGCCAAGGCCACTGCTGCTGCCGCCACCACGACTACCGAAACAGAGAAAAGCTCTGATCAGGCATCCACCGAAGGTGGCAAGGCCGGTGCGGCGGGTGGCGGCGGCAGCGTGGGTGGCTCCAGCGAGTCGTCTCTCAATCAGACCATCGAGCAAATAAAGCAGCAGATCAAGGACGCTCAGAAACAACTCGCCGAGCAGAAAGCGCAGTTGGCTGCCGCACAAAGCAGCAAAGGCACGGCGGAAGAAAAGGCCCAGAAATCCATGGCGATTCAGGGTCAGATAGCGAGCACCAGTGCCAACCTGCAGACCTTGCAGGCCTCGTTGTTGCAATTGGAGACTGAAGGTGGCGTGAACACCACTGCGTGATCCCTCCTGATGAGCGTCCGAAGTGACGCTCATCATGCCCACTCACAGTGTTGCGTGGGCATTCAGCTGCGTCTGCCTCCGATCAGGCGGCGCAGCGTCCGGCGTTGCCTGTCACTCGTTCACGTTCATGAACTTGCGGGCCCACTCTACGTAGTCTTCAGGCTGCGTATAGGTGTGGGTCAGTTCGGTTGCGCTCATGTTCGATTCGTTGCCCAGGATCTGGCGCTGTTCGCGCAGGCAATCGTAGGTGGCCTTGATCGCGGCGAAGTACGCTGCGTGGCCATGTACGCAGACCCTCACACCCATCTCGGCAAGGCGCGCGTTGTCGTGCAGTTCCGGGTTGCCGTACGTCACCAGCATCAGCGGCACGGTCACACCTTCGGATATCTGCGCCAGGTGATCGAAGTCACGAATGCCGACGATGGTAATGCCGTCAGCTCCGGCAGCCTGGTATTGCTGGACCCGGCTGATGGCTTCCTGAACCGGAATGATCGCCGCGTTGGTGCGAGCGAAAATCGACATCTCCGGATCGACACGTGCTTCCAGTGCTGCGCGGATCTTGCCAACACCTTCTGCAGTGGAAATCAGGTCCGTGGATTTGCGTCCGAACTGCGCCGGCAGCAGGGTATCTTCAATCGTCAGTGCAGAAATACCGGCACGTTCCAGTTCGACAACGGTGCGCATGACGTTAAGGGCATTGCCATAACCATGGTCTGCGTCCGCGATGACCGGGAGCTGTGCGACACGGCCGATGCGCGTGGCCTGTTCAACGAATTCGCTCAGGGTGATCAGGGCGAAGTCAGGGGCTGCCAGGACTTGCAACGACGCCACGGAGCCGCCGAGGATGCCTACTTCAAAGCCCAGATCCGCTGCGATTCGCGCTGACATGGGGTCGAACACCGAGGCTGTGTGAAAGCAAGCGTTCGACGAGGTGAGCGCACGGAAGCTGCGGCGCAAATCTTGATGGGAAGCCTTGGGCATAATCGCTCCAAATGTGATTGGATCAGCTCAGCGTACCGAGGCCGATGGTAATTTCAATGCACGGTGGGTCTGCCCGAGCATTCTTTTCGTCCGGAAATCAATGCAATAGTCGTCTTGGTTTTATAGGAAAGGTGCAGCTGGCAGGTAAGTCCGAGCAGGCATCGTCAGCATATGAATTGCTGTTGGATTGGGCGCACTCTGGAGTAAGGGCAGCATGCTACCACAGCATAAATGAAAAAGATTATGCCGAAACAGGCAGGGTCATGCGTGGAATGCAAGAGGTGGGTGCAGCGTGAGGCGGGGGAGGGAAGCGGGCGCTGCGGATGGCGGACCTGCGTCCGCCATCCGGCTGTCAAATCAGGCAGCTTTGGCCTGAGTCTGGCTGAGTGAACGATTCAGGGCGCTGAACAGGGCGCGGAAGCTCGCCGTGGTGATGTTTTCATCGATGCCCACACCATGCACGGCGCGTTCGCCATTCACGCGCAGCTCAATGTAGGCGGCCGCCTTGGCGGTCGTACCCGAACCGATCGCATGCTCGTTGTAGTCCATGATTTCCACGGCCACTGGCAGACCGGCGACCAGTGCTTCCAGGGCGCCCTTGCCCTTGCCACGCCAGTGCTGGGTTTCGCCGTCGACGTGCACCTCGGCATCTACCGAGCTGTTGCCGTTCTCTTCCTGCAACTTATGGCTGATCAGCGCATAAGGAACGTTGGCTTGCAGGTATTCACGACGCAACAGCGAGTGAATCTGCTCGGCCGTCATCTCCAGGCCCAGGCGATCGGTTTCACCCTGAACCACCTGGCTGAACTCGATCTGCATGCGGCGTGGCAGGGAAATGCCATATTCCTGTTCCAGCAGGTAAGCGATGCCACCTTTGCCTGACTGGCTGTTGACGCGAATCACCGCCTCGTAGCTGCGACCGATGTCGGCCGGGTCGATCGGCAGGTAAGGCACTTCCCACAACTCGCCTTCCTTCTGCTGGGTGAAACCCTTGCGGATCGCATCCTGGTGCGAGCCGGAGAACGCGGTGTGAACCAGGTCGCCAACGTACGGATGACGTGGGTGCACCGGGATCTGGTTGCACTCTTCGACGACCTTGCGCACGCCGTCGATGTCCGAGAAGTCCAGCCCGGGATTGATGCCCTGGGTATAGAGGTTCAGCGCCACGGTGACCAGATCGACGTTACCGGTCCGCTCGCCGTTACCGAACAGGCAGCCCTCGACGCGATCCGCGCCGGCCATCAGGCCCAGCTCGGTAGCCGCAACGCCCGTGCCGCGGTCGTTGTGGGTATGCAGGCTGATCAGCACGCTGTCGCGGCGGGTAATGTTGCGGCCAAACCATTCGATCTGGTCGGCGTAAATGTTGGGTGTCGCCACTTCCACGGTGGCCGGGAGGTTGAGGATCACCTTGTTCTCGGGCGTCGGGTTCCACACCTCGATCACCGCATCACAGACTTCCTTGGCGAATTCCAGTTCGGTCGCACTGAAGGTCTCCGGCGAGTACTGGAAGGTCCACTGGGTTTCCGGCTGTTGTGCTGCGTATTTGACGAACAGCTTGGCGGCGTTGACCGCGATCTCCTTCACCCCGGCCTTGTCCTGATTGAAGACAATGCGGCGGAACGATGGGCAGGTCGCGTTATACAGATGAACGATGGCTTTCTTGGCGCCGCGCAGTGATTCGAAGGTGCGGGCGATCAGGTCTTCGCGAGCCTGGGTCAGTACCTGGATGGTGGTGTCATCCGGGATATGGCCGTCTTCGATCAGGGTGCGCACGAAGTCGAAGTCAGTCTGCGAAGCCGATGGAAAGGATGCCTCGATTTCCTTGACGCCGACGCTGACCAGGGCTTTCCAGAAGCGCAGCTTCTTGGCCGCGTCCATTGGCTCGATCAGCGACTGGTTGCCATCGCGCAGGTCGGAACTGCACCAGATCGGCACTGCGTCGATGGTCTTCGAAGGCCAGGTGCGGTCAGGCAGATCGATGGTCGGGAACGCACGGTACTTCTTCGAGGGGTCTTTGAGCATGGTCATCAGGAAATCCTTTTGTATTCACGGGGCCGGGGTTGGGCGGCCTGCCGTTCTGGATAGATAGCACAGGGAGTTGCGAACACAGGGACGAGGCACAGCATGCTAGCCAGGCAGTCGGGCGCTGACCAGGCTGAGGCACCGATGTTGGCGCAACAGAATAAGGGTTTGAGAGGTTTTCATGAGGCCAACCGTAACCATTGGCATGGATGATGGCAAGCATTTGAAAAAGATTGGAATAAATTCTCGAAAAGGCGCTTTTGGCGATTTTTTATAGCGGGATATTACGCTTTATGTACAGGTTGTTGTTGGACGAAAGCGATGTGCGCAATGAGGGGGCAGGTGAGCGAGCGGGGTAACACTCGCTCACCAACAGGCTTACGGCTGAAACGCGCCGATGAAGATCGCCGGGTCCACGCGCGCATCGTTGAGGCTGACGTTCCAGTGCATGTGCGGCCCGGTTGCGCGACCTGTGGCGCCGACTTTGCCGACCACTCCGCCACGCGGGACGAGGTCGCCGACCTTCACGTCGATCTTCGACATGTGGCAAAACATGCTGATGAAGCCTTGCCCGTGGTCGACGAATACCGTGTTGCCATTGAAGAAGTAATTGCCGGTCAGGATGACCTTGCCCGCTGCCGGGGATTTGATCGGCGTGCCGGCCGGCACCGCGAAGTCGAGGCCCGAATGCGGGTTGCGCTCTTCGCCATTGAAGAAGCGACGCACGCCGAACTTGCTCGACAACGGGCCATTGACCGGCTTGTCCAGAATCAGGTTGCTTGGCGTGCCTGGGCTGAAACTGCGGTAGGCGCGCAGTTGCTCGGCCAGTTCGCCCTCAATGCGTTTGTTGTCTTCAGGGTTGGGATTGACCTGACGTTTGTTCTTGAGCGTGATGTGCTGTTCCGGGTATTTCTTGCTGCCAACGGTGAAGTTGAGCGTGCGCCCGCCGGAGGTGACCTGCTGGGTGCCGGGTTTGACGGTCAAAGGAATGCCGACGATGGCCAGCCAGCGCGTGCCCTGTTCCTTGACCACCAGCACCGGTTTGCCTTGATAGGTGGCGGTCGGTGCCTGGGCGCCTGTGCCCAGATCGATAACCGCCACACCGCCGGGCACCGGCTTGTCGAGTGCGCGGGCAATAAAGCTGTCGGCGTGGGCGGGCAGACAGAGCAGCAGGGCGAACAGCGGGGCGATAAAACGTAGCATCAGGCAGTCAGTCCAGAAGGGAGAGGGTCACAGGTGTGAGGTGATTGTCTTCGACGCGTACTTGCAGTTCGCCTTCGCCGAGCCTGGCGGTAAGTCGTTGGCCCGTTTGCGTCTGTGCAGCGTTACGAATCGCGTGGCCGCGCTCGTCGAGCAGAATGCTGTAACCGCGTCCCAGTGTGGCGAGCGGGCTGACCACGTTGAGGGTCTGCACCTGGCTTTGCAGTTGCAGCTTGCGCGCCTTGATCTGTTCGCGAATGGCTCGCGGCAGACGCTCGGCCAGGGTATCCAGACGCTGGCGCAAAAAGGCCAGGGTCCGGCCTGGATGCTGGGCAGCAAGGCGGCTCTGCATATGCGCCAGACGCAGCTGACGTTGATGCATGTTCTGTTCAAAGGCGCGGCGCAGGCGCATGTCCAGGTCATCCAGCCGCTGCGACTGCTGACGCAAGCGCTCGCCGGGGTGACGCAGACGCCGGGAAATACCCTCGAGACGCAGCCGCTCGCGCATCAGACGGTCCTGCATGCGGCTGACCAGTCGCCGGTGCAGGTTGTCGACGCGTCGATGCAGGTCGCTGGAGTCCGGGGCGAGCAGTTCGGCGGCAGCGGAGGGCGTCGGTGCGCGCACGTCGGCGACAAAGTCGCTGATGGACACATCGGTTTCATGCCCGACAGCGCTGACAATCGGCGTTACGCAGGCGTCGATGGCACGGGCGACGGCTTCTTCGTTGAAGCACCACAGGTCTTCCAGCGAGCCGCCGCCACGGGCCAGGATCAGCGCATCGAAGCCTCTGCTGTCGGCCAGCTTCAGTGCGCGGACAATCTGGTTGATCGCCTCGCGGCCCTGAACGGCGGTGGGAATCAAGGTCAGCTCGACCCGCGGCGCGCGACGGCGGAACACGCTGATGATGTCGCGGATCACCGCACCGGTCGGTGAGCTGATGATCCCGATACGTTGCGGGTGCAGCGGCAGAGCGACCTTGCGCTCGGCGCTGAACAGGCCTTCGTCGCTGAGCTTGGCTTTCAGCGCATCGAACGCCAGGCGCAATGCACCGTCACCGGCAGGTTCCACGGTATCGAGAATCAGCTGATAGTCGCCGCGGCCCTCAAACAGCGAAACCTTGCCGCGCACCTTGACCTGCAAGCCGTCCTTGAGCGCCTGACGCACCCGCGCTGCGCTCTGCCGGAACAACGCGCAGCGCACCTGCGCGCCAGAGTCCTTCAACGTGAAGTACACATGGCCCGAGGCCGGGCGCGAGAGGTTGGAGATCTCGCCTTCGACCCAGATGCTGCTGAATACGTCTTCCAGCAGCACGCGCGCGCGGCCGTTGAGCTGGCTGACAGTAAGGACTTCCCGGTCGAGGCCGAGTCTTGCGAAAGGGTCTTTGATCATGTCGGGCATCATAATGGCAATGCCGGTCTGGCGCACAGGTCTGTCTCGTCGGTAAAGGCAGGATTGCTTCTTGACCTGAATGGCCAGCCCATTAAGCTGCGGCCTCGAACAGCTTTAAGCGACGCTCCGTTATGAACACCCAAAGCATCATCGTCCCGCAAATCTCCACCTTTCCCGGGCACGAGGCCAGAGCGCGGCTCATTCTGCGCTGGCTGGTCAAGCTCGATGTGGTCGAGCCGGAGCTGACCACCTGCGGACGCACCTATAACAAGATGGCCTACGCGGTGGCATCGGGAGCGAAGCGAGTGGTCAAGAATCCCGATGCGTTGCCGTTCGGGCAGGTCGTCAACGGCCTGGAAATCGTCACCAAGCGCTGCATCTATACCCCGCTGAACGACTTCGCCGAAGAGGCCGGTTGCCCGGAGTGTCGTCGCGAAGTGGGGGAGGCGCTGTTCGACAGCCTGGAAGACTGGATGCCCGGCCACACCGATAATTTCACTTGCCCCGAATGCCGCCATGAAGATGACATCAACGGCTTTCTTTTTCTCGACGCCTGCGGGTTCTCCAACCTCGGTTTCATCTTCAACAACTGGCTGGATGCGTCGTTCACGCAGACCTTTCTGGATGACTTCGCCGAACGTCTGGATCGCCCGGTCTCCTGCGTTAATGTGCGTCTATAAACAGCTTTGATAATAGGCTGAGGTTTACATTGAGCCGGGCGGGGTCTGTGGGTATAATGGCGCGCTTCCAATTTCCCGCCCGGGAGCCCCCGCGATGCTGCGTATCAGTCAAGAAGCCCTTACATTCGACGACATTCTCCTTGTGCCCGGTTATTCCGAGGTACTCCCTAACGAAGTCAGTCTGAAAACCCGTTTGACCCGTGGCATCGAGCTGAATATACCTTTGGTCTCTGCTGCAATGGATACTGTCACCGAGGCCCGTCTGGCAATTGCCATGGCCCAGGAAGGCGGTATCGGTATCATCCACAAGAACATGACCATCGAGCAGCAAGCTGCCGAAGTGCGCAAGGTCAAGAAGTTCGAGGCCGGTGTCGTCAAGGACCCGATCACGATCGAAGCCGACGCCACTGTTCGCGATCTGTTCGAACTCACCCGCATGCACAACATTTCCGGCGTACCGGTCCTGCACAATGGCGACCTGGTCGGCATCGTGACGTCCCGCGACGTACGCTTCGAAAACCGTCTTGATGTCCCTGTCCGCGAAGTGATGACGCCCAAAGAGCGTCTGGTCACCGTGCGTGAAGGCGCCGACAAGAACGAAGTGCGCGAACTGCTGCACAAGCACCGTCTTGAAAAAGTCCTGATCGTGGATGCCAATTTCGCGCTCAAGGGCATGATGACCGTCAAGGACATCGAAAAAGCCAAGGCTTACCCGCTGGCCAGCAAGGACGATCAGGCTCGCCTGCGTGTCGGCGCTGCAGTCGGTACCGGCAAGGACACCGGCGAGCGCGTCACCGCACTGGTCGCGGCTGGCGTTGACGTCGTGGTCGTCGATACCGCTCACGGTCACTCCAAGGGCGTGATCGACCGCGTTCGCTGGGTCAAGGAAAACTTCCCTCAGGTGCAGGTCATCGGCGGCAACATCGCCACTGGCGAAGCGGCCAGGGCACTGGTTGCCGCAGGCGCCGATGCAGTCAAGGTCGGTATCGGTCCGGGCTCCATCTGCACCACGCGTATCGTTGCCGGTGTCGGCGTGCCGCAGATCAGCGCCATCGCCAACGTCTCCGCTGCCCTTGAAGGCACTGGCGTGCCGATGATCGCCGACGGCGGTATCCGCTTCTCCGGTGACCTGTCCAAGGCCATCGTGGCTGGCGCCTCCTGCGTGATGATGGGCTCGATGTTCGCCGGTACTGAAGAGGCACCAGGCGAGATCGAACTGTTCCAGGGCCGTTCCTACAAGGCCTATCGCGGCATGGGCTCGCTGGGTGCGATGTCCCAGGCGCAAGGCTCTTCCGATCGCTACTTCCAGGATTCGTCCGCCGGTGCCGAGAAGCTGGTGCCGGAAGGTATCGAAGGCCGTGTGGCCTATAAAGGTCCGTTGTCGGCCATCATCCATCAGTTGATGGGCGGCCTGCGTTCCTCCATGGGTTACACCGGCAGTGCCGACATCGAGCAGATGCGCACCAAGCCCGAGTTCGTTCGCATCACCGGCGCCGGTATGGCTGAGTCCCACGTCCATGACGTGCAGATCACCAAGGAAGCGCCGAACTATCGCGTCGGCTAAAGCCTCCAGCTTCAAGCCCCAAGCAATCAGCTACAAGCGGTAGTTACGCACATGTAACTACCGCATTGATTCCGACAACTTGCCGCTTGCAGCGTATAGCTTGCAGCTGCTCAGAGAGTTTCCATGGCCCTCGACATTCACGCCCACCGTATCCTGATCCTCGACTTCGGTTCCCAGTACACCCAGCTGATCGCCCGCCGCGTGCGCGAAATCGGCGTGTATTGCGAGCTGCATCCGTTTGACATGGACGACGAAGCGATTCGCGAATTCGCTCCAAAAGGCGTGATCCTCGCCGGCGGCCCAGAGTCTGTACACGAAGCCGACAGCCCGCGCTGCCCGCAAGCGGTATTTGACCTGGGTGTGCCGGTTTTCGGTATCTGCTACGGCATGCAGACCATGGCCGAGCAGTTGGGCGGCAAGGTTGCCGGTTCCGAGCTGCGCGAGTTCGGCTACGCCCGCGTTGACGTAGTCGGCAAAAGCCGTCTGCTCGATGGTATCGAAGACCATATCGACGCCGACGGCCTGTTTGGCCTCGACGTATGGATGAGTCACGGTGACAAGGTCACCAAACTGCCGGAAGACTTCCACATTCTGGCCAGCACCCCGAGCTGCCCGATTGCCGGTATGGCTGACGACGCTCGCGGTTACTACGGCGTGCAGTTCCACCCGGAAGTGACCCACACCAAGCAGGGCGGTCGCATCCTGTCGCGCTTCATCCTCGACATCTGCGGCTGTGAAGCACTGTGGACCCCTTCGAAGATTGCTGAAGACGCTATCGCTCAGGTTCGCGCTCAGGTGGGTACTGACAACGTGTTGCTGGGCCTGTCCGGCGGCGTTGACTCTTCTGTCGTTGCCGCGTTGCTGCACAAGGCCATCGGCGATCAACTGACCTGCGTATTCGTCGACAACGGCTTGCTGCGCCTGCACGAAGGCGAACAGGTGATGGCCATGTTCGCCGAGAACATGGGCGTCAAGGTGATCCGCGCCAACGCCGAAGAGCAGTTCCTGAACAACCTGGCAGGCGAGAGCGATCCAGAGAAAAAGCGCAAGATCATCGGCCGCACCTTCATCGACGTGTTCGATGCCGAGTCCTGCAAGCTGGACAACATCAAGTACCTGGCGCAAGGCACCATCTACCCGGACGTCATCGAGTCGGCTGGCGCGAAAAGCGGCAAGGCCCACGTCATCAAGTCGCACCACAACGTGGGCGGCCTGCCGGAAGAAATGAACCTCAAGCTGGTCGAGCCACTGCGCGAGCTGTTCAAGGACGAAGTCCGCCGCCTGGGCCTCGAACTCGGCCTGCCCTACGACATGGTCTACCGCCACCCATTCCCAGGCCCAGGCCTGGGCGTGCGCATCCTCGGCGAAGTGAAGAAGGAATACGCCGACCTCCTGCGTCGTGCCGACCACATCTTCATCGAAGAACTGCGCAAGGCCGACTGGTACCACAAGGTCAGCCAGGCATTCGTAGTGTTCCAGCCAGTCAAATCAGTCGGCGTCGTCGGCGACGGCCGCCGCTACGCCTGGGTCGTTGCGCTGCGTGCGGTGGAAACCATCGACTTCATGACCGCTCGTTGGGCACACCTGCCTTATGAACTGCTGGAGACGGTGAGCGGCCGGATCATCAACGAGATCGAAGGGATCTCGCGGGTGACTTACGACGTGTCGAGCAAGCCGCCGGCTACTATTGAGTGGGAATGATTGGACGTCCGGCATTGTCCGGGACGATCTAGTAAGAAATGCCCTGGAGCCCGCGTAATTGCGGGCTTTTTGGTTCTGGCCGATCTCTTTTTGAGAATGATGTGATTACTTTTCACGCAAGATGCTCACCCCCAGCCTACCTGCGAGCCGAGTCAGGTTCGCGCGATCCAGATTAAGACCTCTAGCTGCAGCAGAAACATTGCCTTCTGAAAGCCTGAGAGCCTCTTCCAATATCGCTTTCTTGTATCCGTCGACAGATGATTTGAAATCGTGAGACGGGATCTGCTGTGCAAGGATAGAGCCTGATTTTTCCGCAACCCTCTCGGAGGGCGATTCCAGTAGGTCAAGGTCCTGCAATTCCAGCGACAAAACACTCTGCCTTTGCAAAGACGCCGCTCTTTTTTTTGCCTTCAGCGCGGCCCTCGCCATCAGGTGTTCCAGTTCCCGGATATTCCCTGGCCACGAGTAGCCGACTAATGCTTGGCGGGCAGAGTCGGAAAATCGCAACGAAGGTACGCCGATCCTCCAGCGGTTTTCTTCCGCGAATGCTCCGGCGAGCAACATGATGTCGTCCCGACGTTCTTTCAAAGAGGGGACGCGTAATGGGTAGACGCTTAGTCGGTGATACAAGTCTGCTCGAAAGCGACCCGCACGCACTTCCTCAATCAGGTCTCGGTTGGTGGCGGCAATCAAACGAATATCGACGACATGGAGCTTGTCTGAACCGACCCGCTGAAGCTGGCCACCCTGAAGTACGCGAAGCAGGGTGGCTTGCGCGGCCAACGGCAGCTCGCCGAGCTCATCCAGAAATAGTGTGCCAGTGCTGGCCACTTCAAATTTGCCCAGCCGATTTTCGATGGCTCCCGAAAAGGCGCCTTTGACGTGTCCGAAAAGCTCGCTTTCAATCAGGTGCTCAGGAAGGGCGGCGCAATTGACCGTTATGAACGGTTTGTCCGCTCGCGTCGAGAGATCGTGCAGCCGCTGGGCAACCAGTTCCTTACCTACTCCGGTTTCGCCGGTAATCAAAACCGTGAGGTCGCTTGAAGCGACCAGATCGATTTCAGAGAGGAGTTGCCTGAAACTTTCGCTGTTCCCAATCATTTCAGGCTTGGGCCTGCGTGCAGAGAGCCGGTACGCTTCTGCTCGTTTCCGTTCTCCGGCAACGGTGCGCAATAGATCATCAAATCGGGATGCCGCTACGACGGTCGCCGCAGCGAACATGGCAAAGGTCTCGACGGTTTGAAGATCCTGCTCAGAGAACTGCCCCACGGTCAGGGCGTCCAGTGTCAGAACCCCCCAGGTTTTGTCATTGATCCGCAACGAGCAGCCCATGCAGTCGTGTACGGGCAAGGCGCTTGAACCGATCAGTCCGTCATAGGGGTCTGGAAGATCACAGTTCGGTGGAAACAGAACGGCTCCCTGCGCTTCAATGATCGCCTCCAGTCGCGGATTGCTTGCCACGCGGTAGCGTCGGGCCATTGCGTCACTGGCCAAGCCATGCGCGGCAACCGGTATGAGTTCGCCCTGCTCCAAGCGCAGTAATGCCACAGCATCCGAGGGGACCAGCTCTCGCAATGCGTTCAGAACACGGTAGTAACGATGCTCTGCAGGCAGCTCTACTGCTAAATCACCCAAGAGCGGAAGAAGGGCATGCAACGCATTCAGTTGATGAGTCGAAATGACATCTTTTTTCACGGATCAGGTCTTAATAACACAGTCATAAAGACTCTATACGCCTTCGGCTTGCTGTTTTACAAGGCTTTTATGCCTGGCACGGCGGTTGCTCTAACCAAGGGTATAGATTCCTACCCTCTGGAGCCCACCATGCTGACCTCAACCCAGCGCGACATCATCAAAGCAACTGTGCCTCTGCTTGAAACTGGAGGGGAAGCGCTGATCACTTATTTTTATCAACTCATGCTCGACACGCACCCTGAAGTGCGTCCGTTGTTCAATGAGGCGCATCAAGCTAACGGGTCGCAGCCCCGCGCGCTTGCCAACGGCGTGCTGATGTATGCCAGGAATATCGACAGGCTCGAAAACCTGGGCGGGCTGGCGAGCCAGATAATCAACAAGCATGTGGCGCTGCAGATCCTTCCCGAGCATTACCCTATTGTCGGCTCCTGCCTTTTGCAGGCTATCCGCGAGGTGCTGGGCGCAGAAATCGCGACAGATGAAGTCATCGCAGCGTGGGCCGCAGCCTATCAACAGCTCGCAGATATCCTCATCGCCGGTGAGCAGAGTGTCTACGACGCCATTGCTGCAGCACCGGGCGGCTGGCGGGGTGGCCGTCAATTCACAGTCCTTAGAAAGGTGGCCGAAAGCGCTGAAATTACGTCATTTTATCTTGCGCCCACTGATCATCAGCCCGTTATCCGGCATAAAGCCGGACAGTACATCGGCCTACGGCTCATGATCGATGGTAAGGAAGTGCGGCGTAACTACTCTTTGAGTGAGCAGGCTGACGGTGTTCGATATCGAATCAGCGTCAAGCGCGAGCTGGGGGGACTCGCGTCTACCTATCTGCACGATCATGTGGAGGCGGGAAGCTCGCTCGATGTGTTTCCTCCTTCCGGGGATTTCACGCTTAACGACCATATCAAGCCACTGATACTTATCAGCGGCGGCGTCGGGATCACGCCAACGTTGGCAATGGCCGAGCAAGCGCTGGAGTCCGGGGAGCGACCAGTAACCTTCATTCACTATGCACGTAATGGTCAGGTGCATGCGTTCTCAGACCTCCTGCGAAGCTGGCAACAACGCTACCCGCTGTTCAAGGCTCGTGTCGTCTATGCGGAGCGGGCCGATCATGAGGTCTACACGCCAGACGCCATTGGCTTTCCCTTAATCACTCACCTTGAACAATGGCTGCCGGCTGACCGCGATGTCGACGTTTATTTCCTGGGACCCAAACCATTCATGGCATTCATGAAACGGGCCTTAAAGGATCTGGGAGTACCAGAGAAACAGGCCCGGTATGAGTTTTTCGGTCCCGCGCAAGCCTTGGCGTGAGGTTGCAAGGCAACTCTAGGCTCTGTACGAAAAGTGGCTGCGCTCGGTGATGCTTCGTTAAAAACAGGCTCGGAATGCTCATTTACAACACGTAGACTCCGCTTCCTCGCCTGTTTTTGCCTCGCCTGACCTTCGCTCGCCGACTTTTCGTACAGAGCCTAGGGCAGTGGCTAAAGAGTTCGTATTTGCTTTGGCAGATTCGGCTCAAAGACAATAAATGAGACCAGAGTGATGCATAACCAAGCGTTACCGGCACGAAATAATCAAAACCAGAACTTGCTATGGTCTGCGGTCGCTGCGGCCATGGTAATGGCCATTGGCATGGGCTTTGGACGTTTTGCTTATACCGGCGTCTATCCTGTGATGGTTCACGAGGGCATAGTGAACCTGCATGATGGCACTTTGGCTGCGTCAGCCAATTATGCCGGATACTTGTTAGGCGCTTTACTGGCTGCGCGCTTATCAAGCGGTCATTCACGCAGGTGGATAGTGGTCTCTATCCTCGCCAGCGTGGGGTGCCTGATTGCGCTGGCCTATACCGCACTGCCTTGGCTAATTATTAGCGTTCGAGGCGTGGCAGGGCTCTTCAGTGCGCTGTCCATGATCGCCGCATCGCAGTGGTTGTTGCAGCACAAGGGGCATCATGAGGGAGCCCCTATACTCTTTTCAGGAGTGGGCATAGGAATCTTCTTGTCAGCAGAAATTCTGGCCATTGCTCAAGGCGTCGGACTTAACAGTTTTAGTCTGTGGCTTACGCTGGGCGCGAGCAGCGCCGTACTAAGCGGCATTGCCATAAAGAAACTGGATAAGCGCTCCACCCATTTAATAGCCCCATCAGCCAGTGATGCTCCTGGGCGTCATATTGCGTTAGGCGCATGGCCTTTAATTGCGGCCTACGGGTTGGCGGGTTTTGGCTACATTATTACGGCGACGTACCTTCCGATGCTGGTGAAAAGCGCCTTTGGAGATATGAACCCCGTTCACATCTGGGCTATTTTCGGTCTTGGAGCCGCGCCCTCCTGCTACCTCTGGCACACACTTCACCTGAGATTTGGCACTCACGTTGCGCTCCGTGCAAACCTTCTGCTTCAAGCGTTCGGCGTCATTCTGCCAGTTATATCACCTACCGAGGTGGGATACGTGGGCAGCGCGTTAATTGTTGGCGGAACATTCATGGGCACCGTAACCATAGCCATGCCCGCCGCAAAACGCGTTTCACACACTATTAAGCACAACCTTATCGCTGTCATGACTGCTGCCTATGGCACAGGCCAAATCATTGGGCCGTTATTAGCGAGCTACCTGTTCGCATACAGCGGCTCGTTTAACACCTCGCTGATCGCCGCAGGCGTTGGCCTGCTGCTCTCGACACTGCTGACCGTTCGACTTCCTTCACCACTCCAGACAGACAGGTAGTGACATGAACACCACGAATTTCTGGTCCAGCATAGGGGTTCGGCTACCCATTATTCAGGCGCCGATGGTTGGCGTTTCAACTCCAGTACTTGCTGCCGAGGTTAGTAACGCAGGAGCCCTGGGATCGATCGGCCTTGGCGCCAGCACCCCGGATCAGGCACGAGCCCTTATAAAACAGACGCGCGAACTGACTGACCAACCGTTCAACGTGAACATGTTCTGCCATAGACCTGCCCGTTTTAGCCATACGCAGAACGATGCCTGGCTGGCCTATACCGCAAAATGGTTCTCCGAATTCAATGCAGCGCCTCCTCAAGAAATACGCGAAATTTATAAAAGTTTTCTGAGTGACCGGGTGATGCTTGAAGTGCTATTAGCCGAGCGGCCCGCCGTAGTCAGCTTCCACTTCGGCACACCCGACGCGGCCTGGGTAGCTGAGCTAAGAGAGGCGGGCATTGTTACGCTGGGTTGTGCCACCACGCTCAAGGAAGCACAAATGCTTCAGAAGACAGGCGTGGACGCCATTGTCGCGCAAGGCTATGAGGCAGGAGGGCACCGTGGTGTATTCGACGATACGCCCAACCAGGACCACGAGCTTGGGTTGTTCCCCTTGACCCGGATGTTGACTACACACGTAGGCTTACCGGTGATCGCAGCCGGTGGGATCATGGACGGCGTAGGCATTAACGCGGCATTGGCATTGGGGGCCATAGGTGTACAAATGGGAACCGCCTTTATCCTGTGTCCCGAGTCCTCAGCTACGCCCGAGCATCGCGCAGTGCTTGTCTCCGCAAGAGCCCATGAAACTCGCGTAACCAGCTATGTATCCGGCCGTCCTGCCCGTGGCTTGGCGAATCGTTTGTACCTGGAAAACACCGAACAACAGATCCCTGTCCCAGCCGAATATCCCTTGGCTTATGATGTGGCCAAAGCACTGCACGCCGCCGCTGTTCTAAAAGGCTGTCATGATTTTGCCGCTCAATGGGCCGGGCAAGGGGCGCCACTCGCACGCGCACTCCCTGCAGCAGAATTGATCAAAACCCTGGTGGAAGAGATGCGTTCAGCGTCTACATCCACAACCTTCCTGTAGAGAGACAATCAATGCCATTGCTGAAAATTGATGTAATAGAGGGCCGTTCGGATCAGGAAATCGAGACGTTGCTGGATGCGATCCACGACGCGATGGTGAACGCATTCCAGGTTCCTGAACGTGACCGCTACCAGGTGTTGAATGAACACAAAAGAAATCGACTGATCATTCAGGATACGGGTCTTGGATTTACGCGGTCCGACAAAGTCGTTGTCATCACCGCCATTAGCAGGCCGCGTCCAGCAGAGATGAAAAAGCGGTTTTATGCCCTGATAGCAGAAGGATTGGAGCGCAACTGTGGCATCGCAGCAGAGGACGTCATGGTTTCGATAGTGATCAACAGTGACGAAGACTGGAGTTTCGGTCTGGGGCGCGCTCAATTTCTAACAGGTGAGCTATAACGGCACTTCCGCCAATCACCACCTCGAACTTCACGCTAGATGCTGGGCAGAAATCAATCAGGGTTGGAGCTTATGTGATCTATCAAACGGCCCGAGAACGCAAAGGAATCAGCGCTACGTTACCCGCTGGTGATACGTCCCAATGAGCACTTTCACGCAAGAGGCTGCCTTCGTGACGGGCGTCTCAGCTCCTTACCGACCGCAAAACACCTCATTTGATACTGATCTGAAGTTCGAGGAAAATCGTTACGGACAACCCGCTCAAAGGCACCCCAGCCCCAGCCCCAACGCCGGGGTAGCCTAGCAAAAAATATTCGATATCCGCATCCCTAAAAACCAAGGACCCCATTCATGAAATCCCGATTTTCTCTCAGTTCATCTTTCCTGATCATGTTGTCGCTGACAGGATGCGCAGCGAATATGGATGCTCCAAAGCACGATCAGCCTGGAGAAAGCGCGCTTTACGGCAGTTGGCATGTTGCAGGTGTAGCGGTATCAGACTCGGGCGTGCAGGCACTGGGGGATGATGATCCGAGCTTTATGGGGCGACGTCTCAGTTTCAGTCACGACCAGCTTGCATGGAAAGCGTCCACAGACTCCACGGAAGATGTGTGCAAGGGGCCTGTTTTTCATAAGCTTCCGGCGATGAGTGGAGCTGAACTGGAGCCGCAACTCCATAAGCTTGGCATCGAAAAAGCTGTGCGCTATAGCGTTGAATGCAAATCTGGGAGCTGGGGTCCTTTTGACAAAGAAACTCCGGCATTTTTCCTGGCACAGGACGGGTCGTTAGCTCTTTCCTGGTATGACGGCGGACTGCTGAAGCTCGTGCGAGACTGATCACGCACAGACCCTTCGCATAGCGCTGTGAAGGGTCTCCTGAAAAAGTAACCTGCGTTGCAATCAGTACAACTGAGGCGGAACATCGGCTATTGGTACTAAGGGCTGCGCTCGGCAGTTACCTCTCTCTTACCACACAAGTCCCCCTGAGCATCAATTGTTGCTATCAGATCAGCCCCGACTGTAACTATCTCCCCATCAATAATCCGCTTATCGTCGACGCTTGTACCTACGGAGTGACAGTCATGCCGGATGCAGCCAATCTCTACCTGTTCATTGTCGCCGCCACGTTACTTTTAATCGTTCCGGGTCCGAACATGGCTTTTGTGACCAGTCATGCGTTGGCCCACGGTTGGCGTGCTGGCTTCGCTGCCGCTCTCGGTATCTCCTTCGCCGACGTGCTGATGACCGCTCTGGTCAGTGCAGGTATTGGCGCTGTGGTCATGAGTTGGGCACCTGCATTTGAAGTACTACGCTTGGCAGGGGCGTGTTATCTGATATGGATCGCCTGGCAAGCTTTAAAAGCGCCAGCCGCGACTGCCAGCGGGCAGCCCCAATTGGCTTCCTTCCGGAAAATATTCGCCAGAGGCACACTGAATAGCCTGTTGAATCCCAAGGCGCTTTTGTTCTTTATGGTATTCCTGCCTCAGTTTGTCAGCGTAACTGGTGGCAATGTCAGCCTCCAGTTGATGTTTCTCGGAGCGCTGCTTGCGCTGATCGCGCTACTTTTCCATACCGCACTCGGAATATTTGCCGGGCAGCTAAGAGGGAAACTGGGCGGCGGCAAGATCGCCAGATGTTTAGGGATTTATGGCTTTGCCGGGATAATGGCAGCGTTGGCGGCACGCTTGTTGTTTCTTGACCGCCCGCTTTGAGGCGGTGAATGAAAACTCGCAGCCGAGTCATGCGTACTCGGCGAGTAAGCGGCAGGCCATGTCACGTCCCAAACGCCACATCACCACCAGTTGCGCATGTACACGCTGGCCCTCCGCACACGTTATGACCTGAAGCCACTTGCCCACTAACCCCAAACCGCGGCGACTCCATTTATGTTCAAACGCATTCTGTCCGCTCTCAGCGGCAAGAAATCTCAAGCTTCAACAGATAACGCGCCTGCTGATGCGAAGTCGCCAGAAGCTCACGACGGCGAGTTGATCACTGCCTACGACAGTTACGGACGCGAGATAAAGATCACTCGGAGCGAGTGGCGCGAGAAGGTGTTCCTGCCCAATCTGCAACAGCAGTGGGGTGATGCTGACGAGCTCTACAACCTAATCGTTTCGGGGCTGAACGATGGATTTGCGACTGACCTGATGCCTGCCGCCGAGCGACTGGTCGAGATCGACGCTAATCCCGAGCGCAGTTATGTGGTGAACGGCATCGTGCTGATGCATAACGCCCGGCTCGATGCTGCAGAAGCCTCGCTGCGCGAAGGGCTGGCTAAAGTCGGCGTGTCGGGAATCATTCTGACCAATCTGGCCAAGGTGTTTGCCGAGCGTGGTGATCAATCAGTTGCAGAGGCAACGCTTTGGCAGGCGGTTGAGGCCGATCCGAATCAGGAAAACGGCCTGTTGTGGTGGCTGAGCATTCAGCAGGAGCGGGGTGGTGAGGCCGCCTATCTCGATGCTCTACGCACTGTAGCGGCGTTGCCGGGCAGTTGGCGTGCGCAGTTGTGGATGGCGCGGCATTACCTGCAGCAGCAGAACGTCGCGCAGGCGCGTGTGTTGTATGAGGAGGTACTGGCAGGTGGTCATTTCGACCGCAGTGCCTTGCAGATGATATCGGGCGACTTGGGCAACAATGGCCACATTCCGCTGATCATCGAGCTTGTCGGGCCTGCTTATGATGAGCACAAACATGATTCGACGGCAGGTCTCAACTTGCTGCGTGCCTATCAGGAACTGGGCAGGGTGGATGAAGGCGAAGCGTTGCTTACTCGCTTGTATGCACTCGGCTTTGCGCCAATCAAAAGTCACCTTGACCAGTTTGCGCATGCTTTCGAGGACGTGCGCAGGCAGGAAGACAAAGGCATTCCGATTGACCCTGCCAGCGTGACGATCAATACCTTGGCGCTGAACAAGCCGGTCTGGCACTACGGTTTGCGCAATGCTGACTGGCTCTTCGCGCAAAAACCGGAAGGTGCGCCAGAAATCGGTTTCTTCGCCCTGTCCAAAATCATGGAGAAAGCAGAGCCTGCCGAATCGCAGCGCGAAGATGATGTCGGGCGCTATACGCGTGCCATCCCTCTTTACCTGGCGGAGTCGGTTCACTATTGGCATGACTATGCAGCTACTTGTTATGTTCAGGTCGCGGAGGGGGCGGGGCCAGTTGTATCGGGGGTTGAGGTCGACGGCAACACACTGTTCGATATCGTCCCGCCAACGACGAAGTATTTCGTGACGGGCGAAGTGGGTTGTTCGGGTGAGGGCGATCAGGCCCAGTGGCGGATTTCCCTGAGCCTATGGAATTGTGCGACTCGCACCCGGCAAACCGTTGAAAGCGGTAGTGCAGGCAAGTCAGAACTTGGTGCGCTGGTACTTGATCTTCAACAGCACTTGCTGGTCGGTATCGGACTCAAGCGCGAGCAGCCACTGGATGTTTTTTACCAGCAGCCCACCGCCGAAGTACTGCCGGTGTATCTGACCCAGTTGGGCCAATCATTCATGCTGACGTTGCTTGCGAACGACCATTTGCCCAAGTCATCAATGTGGGGTGAGCGGGCCATGCTCGAGTGGCCTCTGAATATGGCGCTCCAGTGGCCTGAGATGGAGACCGCAAAACTGATGTACATCTCCGGGCTGGGAAAGGCGTTCGGTTACAAGTCGGAGACAGTCGCCGAGCACAAGCAACGAAGCCTGCAAGTGCTGAGCGAACTGGAGCGGGCAAACAGCCCGGCATGGCGCCTTGCACCGTTGGTATGGAAAGTGTTCGGCATGCAGGCAGAGCTGGAGGATTACCGCGCCAATCTACCGCCTGATGTAGAGCCGGCCTATATCGAATGGCTGGAGCGGGTGAGCCAGGCATAGCGGTTGATCGATGCAAAAAGCCGGAGCGGGCGTCACTGCCTTGCCCGGCTTTTTTACGCCTCGACTTCAGTTCGTGGTATCCACCCTTATCTTTCCCCAAATGCAGGTGTATCGTATTCGCCCCTCGCATTTGCTCGCAGATGCGCTCAGTCGTCGTTTTCCGAGGTTGCGCCGTTCATGTCCTTTACCCGTCGTCAAATCCTTACAGGCATCGCCGGTCTGGCCGTAGTCGGCCTTGGCGCGGGTGGTGCTTCGCGTTACTGGATGGGGCGTCGCGAGTCTGAAGCGGGCTCTGACTTCGTGCTGATCGCCGCTCCGCTGGATGTGGAACTGGTGGCGGGCCACAAGACGCCAGCCTGGGCCTTTGGCGGTTCTGCGCCGGGTACGGAGCTGCGCGTGCGGCAGGGTGAGTGGCTGCGGCTGCGCTTCATCAATCAGTTGCCGGTCGAGACGACCATTCATTGGCATGGCATTCGTTTGCCGCTGGAGATGGATGGCGTGCCGTATGTGTCGCAGTTGCCGGTCAAGCCGGGTGAATACTTCGATTACAAATTCCGTGTGCCGGACGCGGGTAGCTACTGGTATCACCCGCACGTCAGCAGCAGCGAAGAGCTGGGCCGCGGGCTGGTCGGGCCGCTGATTGTCGAAGAACGCGAGCCGACCGGTTTTGCCCATGAGCGCACGGTCAGTCTGAAAAGCTGGCACGTGGACGAGCAGGGCGCCTTTACCGAGTTCAGTGTGTTGCGTGAAGCGGCACGTGAGGGCACGGCGGGGCGGCTTTCAACGCTGAACGGCATTCCGCAGGCGGTGATTGAGTTGCCTGCCGGGCAGATCACTCGCGTGCGCTTGCTCAATCTCGACAACACCGTGACCTATCGACTCAACCTGCCGGACGCCGAAGCGCAGATCTATGCGCTGGATGGCAACCCGGTGAAACCGCGTCCCTTCGGCGACGAATACTGGCTGGGGCCGGGCATGCGCATTTGTCTGGCGATCAAGGCCCCGCCGGCGGGCGAGGAGATCTCACTGCGTAACGGCCCGGTGCGCCTGGGCACGTTTCGCTCGGTCGCCAATAACGACGCGCCCGGCCAGTGGCCGCCCGAGCTGCCGGCCAATCCGGTGGCCGAGCCTGATATGGCTAACGCCGAGAAGATCAATTTCAACTTCGAGTGGGTGGGCTCGATGTCGGTCAACACCGACAATGGCAAGCCGCCCAGCCTGTGGCAGATCAATGGCGAAGCGTGGGACATCACCGACAAGACCTGCGCCGATCGGCCTATCGCCAGGTTGAAGCTGGGCAAGAGCTATATCTTCGAGTTGAAGAACATGACTCAGTATCAGCACCCGATTCACTTGCACGGCATGAGTTTCAAGGTAATCGCCTCCAATCGGCGCAAGATCATCCCGTACTTCACCGACACCTTTTTGCTGGGCCGTAACGAACGGGCGCGAGTGGCGCTGGTGGCGGATAACCCCGGCGTATGGATGTTCCATTGCCACGTGATCGACCATATGGAAACCGGCCTGATGGCCGCTATCGAGGTGGCATGATGCGGCAACCGCAGATCATCGACCGCAGCAAGGATCAGGATTTCATGCGCGAGGCGCTGGCACTGGCCGCGCAAGGCGCACTGCTGGGCGAGGTGCCTGTCGGGGCAGTGGTGGTGCAGAACGGCGAGATCATCGGTCGCGGTTACAACTGCCCGATCAGCGGCAGCGACCCCAGCGCGCATGCCGAGATGGTCGCGATTCGTGACGCAGCCAAGGCGCTGGACAATTATCGCCTGCCGGGCAGCACGCTCTACGTGACGCTGGAGCCGTGCAGCATGTGCGCGGGGCTGATCGTGCACTCACGGGTGGCGCGTGTGGTCTACGGGGCGCTCGAACCCAAGGCGGGCATCGTGCAGAGCCAGGGGCAGTTTTTCAGTCAGGCATTTCTCAATCACCGCGTACTGTTCGAAGGCGGGGTGCTGGGCGAGGAGTGCGGGACGATCTTGAGCGAGTTTTTCAGAATGCGCCGGGCAGCCAAGGACGCTGACAAAGGCCAGGGCAACGTTTAGAGCGGAGATTCGTCCGTGCTGCTGGACGAGGGGACGGGGGAGGCTGGCGGGACGGGCGGTTGGGTCTTGTCGACGCCAGGAACATGCAGGTTGCCATCGGCGACCTGACTGCCTTCAAGCTGGGGCTGCGTCACCCAGGTCAGAATGTCGTAATAACGGCGAATGTTGGCCACGAAATGCACCGGCTCACCGCCTCGGGCGTAGCCGTAACGCGTTTTGCTGTACCACTTCTTCTGTGCCAGACGCGGCAGCATTTTTTTTACGTCGAGCCATTTATCAGGATTCAGCCCCTCGTTCTGGGCCAATTTGCGCGCATCCTCAAGGTGACCGCTGCCAATGTTGTAGGAAGCGAGAGCGAGCCATGTGCGATCCGGCTCTTTAATCGAATCGTCCAGCTGATCTTTTATGTAGGCAAAGTACTTTGCCCCGCCCTGAATGCTCTGGCGTGCATCCAGCCTGTTGGACACGCCCATGGCTTGCGCGGTGTTCTGGGTGAGCATCATCAGGCCGCGCACGCCGGTTTTCGAGGTCACGGTCGGCTGCCACATCGATTCCTGATAGCCGATGGCGGCCAGCAGTCTCCAGTCGACCTGTTCTTTCTTGGCCGATGTCTGGAAGTGCTTCTCGTATTTGGGCAGGCGTTCCTGAAGGTGCTGGGCAAAGGTGTAGGCACCGACATAGCCGAGCACGTCGACGTGGCCGTAGTAACGGTCCTTCAGGCGTTGCAGGGTGCCGTTCTTTTCGACCTTGTCGAGGTAGGCGTTGATTTCGTTGAGCAGGCTGTTGTCTTCACCCGGCGCGACGGCCCAGCGCTGTGCACGGGCTTCGCCCAGGTCAAAGGCTACGCGTACATTGGGGAAGTAGACCTGGTTCATTGCCAGCTCATTGGAGTCGACCAGGGTCAGATCGATCTGGCCTTCGTCGACCATGCGCAGGAGATCAACGACCTCGACCGCGTCCGATTCTTCATATTGAATGCCGGGATTCTGCGCCTTGAGCGCCGCCAGTTGCTCGGCATGCGCGCTGCCTTTGAGCACCACGATGCGTTTGCCCACCAGATCGCCGGGATCGGTCGGTCGCGACTGGCCGTTGCGATAGACCACCTGAGGGGTGACTTCCAGATAAGAGTGCGAGAAACGCGCCTGTTGCTTGCGCAGTGGCGTTTCAATCAGGCCGGCGGCACCGAGTACCGGACCGCCCGGTTTGTTCATCTGGTCGAAAAGATCGTCCAGATTGTCAGCTGTTTCTATCTTCAGTTCGACGCCCAGATCATCGGCAAAGCGCTTGACCAGCTCGTATTCGAAGCCGGTTTCACCGTTGCGATCCTGGAAATAAGTCGCCGGGCTGTTGCGGGTGATCACCCGCAGTACGCCGTCCTCCTTGACTCGCTCCAGTGTGGTGGGTTTTTCCACACAGGCGCCGAGCATCAGGAAGAGTCCGGTTGCGATGAGCCATTTGGCGCAACGTGGGCGGAAATCTGGTTTGAAGAACATCGGTGCAGTATACGCAAAGCGCACCGGGCGCCATATCTCGACAGTGAAGCTTGCGTCTGATAGGCGAGTGGCTTTTACCGGCATTTCCGGAGTTTTTTTGCCTGGGGCGACATTCGGGCGCAGCGGATGCCGCCGTTTTGGGTGATCAAATGCCCGGTTTAGGCTAGAATACGCGGCCTCAAAGCACACCCCCTTCTCGAGGCTGTCCCGAAGATGTTGATCCTGCGCGGTGCTCCTGCCCTTTCTGCTTTCCGCCACAGCAAATTACTAGAACAACTGAAACAAAAAGTTTCAGCTGTCAGTGGCTTGTACGCCGAATTCGCCCACTTCGCTGACGTCAACGACGTTCTGACCAGCGAAGAACAGCAGGTTCTCGACCGTCTCCTGAAATACGGCCCCAGCGTGCCGGTTCAAGAGCCGAGCGGCCGTCTGTTTCTGGTGTTGCCGCGTTTTGGCACCATTTCACCCTGGTCGAGCAAGGCCAGCGACATCGCTCGCAATTGCGGCCTGAGCAAAATCCTGCGCCTCGAGCGCGGGATTGCCTTCTATGTAGAAGGCCAGTTCAGCGAGACCGAGGCTCAGGCAATCGCCGACAGCCTGCACGACCGCATGACGCAACTGGTCCTGGGCGACCTCGAGCAGGCTGCCAACCTGTTCAGCCACGCTCAGCCCAAGCCGCTGACCGCCGTGGACATTCTGGGTGGCGGCCGCGCAGCGCTGGAAAAAGCCAACGTCGAGCTGGGCCTGGCCCTCGCCGAAGATGAAATCGATTACCTGATCACCAGCTTCAACGGTCTGGGGCGCAACCCGCACGACATCGAGCTGATGATGTTTGCCCAGGCGAACTCCGAGCACTGCCGCCACAAGATTTTCAACGCCAGTTGGGACATCGACGGCCAGAGCCAGGAAAAAAGCCTGTTCGGCATGATCAAGAACACCTACCAGATGCACAGCGAAGGCGTGCTGTCCGCTTACAAGGACAACGCTTCGGTGATCGTCGGCAACGTCGCCGGTCGCTTCTTCCCGGACCCTGAAACCCGTCAGTACGGCGCGGTTCAGGAGCCGGTGCACATTCTGATGAAGGTCGAGACGCACAACCACCCGACCGCCATTGCACCGTTTCCTGGCGCAGCGACCGGCTCCGGCGGCGAGATTCGCGACGAAGGTGCAACCGGTCGCGGTGCCAAGCCCAAGGCCGGGCTGACCGGTTTCACCGTCTCCAACCTGCAGATTCCCGGTTTCGTGCAGCCTTGGGAAGTGCCGTACGGCAAGCCCGAGCGCATCGTGACTGCGCTGGACATCATGATTGAAGGCCCGCTGGGTGGCGCGGCGTTCAACAACGAGTTCGGTCGCCCGGCGCTGACCGGCTATTTCCGTACCTTCGAGCAGTCCATCACCACGCCGCACGGTGACGAGGTTCGTGGTTATCACAAACCAATCATGCTCGCGGGCGGTATGGGCAACATCCGCGAAGATCACGTCCAGAAGGGCGAGATCACCGTGGGTTCCAAGCTGATCGTGCTGGGTGGCCCGGCGATGCTGATCGGCCTGGGTGGCGGCGCGGCTTCCTCGATGGCGACCGGCACCAGCTCCGCAGACCTGGATTTCGCGTCGGTTCAGCGTGAAAACCCCGAGATGGAGCGTCGTTGCCAGGAAGTCATCGACCGCTGCTGGCAGTTGGGCGACCGTAACCCGATCAGCTTCATCCATGACGTCGGTGCCGGGGGGCTGTCCAACGCCTTCCCCGAACTGGTCAACGATGGCGATCGCGGTGGCCGTTTCGAACTGCGTAACGTACCCAATGACGAGCCGGGCATGGCCCCGCTGGAAATCTGGAGCAACGAATCCCAGGAACGTTACGTGCTGGCCGTGGGCGTTGAAGACTTCAAGCGTTTCAAGGCTATCTGCGAGCGTGAGCGCTGCCCGTTTGCGGTTGTCGGCGAAGCCACTGCAGAGCCGCAACTGACCGTCACCGACAGCCATTTCGGTAACAGTCCGGTGGACATGCCGCTGGAAGTCCTGCTGGGCAAGGCGCCGCGCATGCACCGTTCGGTCGCACGCGAAGAAGAGATCGGCGATGATTTCGACCCGAGCACACTGGACATCGAAGAAAGCGTGCAGCGCGTATTGCGCCACCCGGCCGTCGCCAGCAAAAGCTTCCTGATCACCATCGGTGACCGCAGCATTACCGGTCTGGTCGCTCGCGATCAGATGGTCGGTCCATGGCAGGTGCCTGTGGCTGACTGCGCCGTCACCGCCACCAGCTTCGACGTCAACACCGGCGAAGCCATGGCGATGGGCGAGCGTACTCCGCTGGCGCTGCTGGATGCTCCGGCGTCGGGCCGTATGGCAATCGGCGAAACGCTGACCAACATCGCGGCCTCGCGTATTGAAAAGCTTTCTGACATCAAGCTGTCGGCCAACTGGATGTCGGCGGCTGGTCACCCTGGAGAAGACGCGCGTCTTTATGACACCGTGAAAGCGGTCGGCATGGAGCTGTGTCCGGAACTGGGGATCACCATTCCAGTGGGCAAGGACTCGATGTCCATGAAGACCCGCTGGAGCGACGAGGGCACCGAAAAGAGCGTGACCTCGCCGCTGTCTTTGATCGTGACGGGCTTTGCGCCAGTGGTCGACATCCGTCAGACCCTGACGCCCGAGCTGCGCATGGACAAGGGCATCACCGACCTGATCCTGATCGATCTGGGACGTGGCCAGAACCGCATGGGCGCCTCGATTCTTGCGCAGACTCACGGCAAGCTCGGCCGCGTCGCTCCGGACGTCGACGACGCGGAAGACCTCAAGGCCTTCTTCGCCGTGATTCAGGGCCTCAATTCCGACGGTCATATCCTCTCCTATCACGACCGTTCCGACGGTGGTCTGCTGGTCAGCACGCTGGAAATGGCTTTCGCCGGTCACTGCGGTCTGAACCTGCACCTCGACGGTGTGGCGGACAACGTCTCCGAACTGAGCGCGATCCTCTTCAACGAAGAGCTGGGCGCGGTCATCCAGGTCCGTCAGGACGCTACTCCACTGGTGCTGGCGCAATTCAGCGCGGCCGGTCTGGAAGACTGCGTGGCAGTGATCGGTCAGCCGATCAACAACGATGAAGTGTCGATCAGCTTCCATGGCGAGCCGGTATTCAGTGGCCAGCGCCGTCTGCTGCAACGCCAGTGGGCCGAGACCAGCTATCAGATCCAGCGCCTGCGTGACAACGCCGAATGCGCGGATCAGGAATTCGATGCGCTGCTGGAAGAAGACAACCCGGGCCTGACCGTCAAGCTGGGCTTCGACGTCAACGACGATATCGCCGCGCCGTACATCAAGACGGGCGTGCGTCCTCAGGTTGCCGTTCTGCGCGAGCAGGGTGTCAACGGTCAGGTCGAGATGGCGGCAGCCTTTGATCGTGCCGGTTTCAACGCAATCGATGTGCACATGAGCGATATCCTGGCCGGTCGTGTCGACCTGAACGACTTCAAGGGTATGGTCGCCTGCGGTGGCTTCTCCTACGGTGACGTATTGGGTGCCGGTGAAGGCTGGGCCAAGTCGGCATTGTTCAACAGTCGCGCGCGTGATGCGTTCCAGGGCTTCTTCGAGCGTTCCGACAGCTTCACGCTCGGCGTCTGCAACGGTTGCCAGATGCTGTCCAACCTGCACGAGCTGATTCCGGGCAGCGAGTTCTGGCCGCATTTCGTGCGTAACCGCTCCGAGCAGTTCGAAGCGCGCGTGGCCATGGTTCAGGTTCAGGAGTCGGCTTCGATCTTCCTGCAGGGTATGGCCGGTTCGCGCATGCCAATCGCCATCGCGCATGGCGAAGGGCACGCGGAGTTCCGCAATGACGATGCACTGCTTGAAGCGGACGTTTCTGGCACCGTTGCACTGCGCTTTGTCGACAACCACGGCAAGGTCACTGAAGCCTACCCGGCCAACCCGAACGGCTCGCCACGCGGTATTGGCGGCATGACCACCCTCGACGGTCGTGTGACCATCATGATGCCGCACCCGGAGCGTGTATTCCGTGCTGTGCAGAACTCATGGCGTCCCGAGGACTGGAACGAGGACGGTGCGTGGATGCGCATGTTCCGCAACGCGCGGGCCTGGGTTAACTAAGGCGCGTGTACAAGCTCGCCTTCTTTGTTCCACCGAGCCATGTGGACGAGGTCAAGAACGCCGTATTCGCTGCTGGTGCAGGGCGAATTGGCGCTTACGATCACTGCGCGTGGCAAGTGCTCGGCCAGGGCCAGTTCCGCCCGCTGGATGGCAGTCAGCCATTTATCGGGCAGAGCGGTGTGGTCGAGTCGGTGCAAGAGTGGAAGGTCGAGCTGGTCGTCGCGGACGAGCTGATTCAGCAAGTGGTGATGGCGCTCAAGCAGAGCCATCCCTACGAAACGCCTGCTTACGAAGTATGGCGGCTGGCAGAGTTCTGAGGAGCCTCCAGGGCTGGACGCGCAGCGTCCGGAAATGCGTCACCACGCTGGAGCGTGGGGACGATAATCATCTTGAGTCTCGTGGGAGCGAGCTTGCTCGCGAATGCGCAACGCCGCACATTAAGGTCGAATTTCGATCATCGTCCCGTCTTTCACCAGATCCCATATTTCCCGCATGTCGTTGTTCTTCAGCGCAATGCAGCCGTTGGTCCAGTCCAGCGTGTGGAAATACCATTCCGGATACTCTTCATCCACCGGTGTGCCATGCAGCATGATCATGCTGCCCGGTTTCACGCCCTCGGAACGTGCGCGTGCCGAGTCCGAAACATTCGGGTAGGAAATGTGCATCGACAGGTTGTAGTTATTGCTGGGTTTACGCCAGTCGATCCAGTAGAAGCCCTCCGGCGTGCGTTGGTCGCCTTCCTGCAGCTTGGTGCCCTTGGGGTTCTTGCCCAGCGAGATTCGGTAGGTCTTCAAAGCCTCGCCACCGCTGATCAGCTGCAACTGGCGCGCTGACTTGAGCACCAGCACCTTGTCGATCGGCTTGCTGGCGATACTCTCGGTATTGATGACCTTGTTATTGATGATTTTCTGTTCGCTGCCCTTGGGCACGATGGTTTGAGTAAACGCGGCCTGCGAAAGCGGCATGAACGACATGCAAAAGAGTGCGAGCAACCAGCGCATTACGATTTCCCTGAAGATACTTCTTTAACAAAAGCGCCGATGTTGTGTGCGACCCTGGCGTTCAGGTGTCCAGCAACGGACGTGACGGGGGAAGGGCGCTGGTATGAACCGGGTAGGCCTGCCGACGCCGATCCGCAAAGAAGTATTCTAGGGTACGCCCGACTGTCATGAAAGCCAGGTCCGACCACGGAATGTCTGCTTCGTCGAATAACTGCACTTCCAGGCTCTCGATGCCTGCGGCGAATGCCTCATTCGCCATCTCCCCACGATAGAACACATGCACCTGATTGATATGCGGTACGTCGATCAAGGTGTACAGATGCAGTTCGCTCAGAGTGGCGCACGCTTCCTCCATGGTTTCGCGCCGTGCAGCCTGTTCGATGGTTTCGCCGTTCTCCATGAAGCCGGCCGGCAACGTCCAGAAACCCAGGCGCGGCTCTATCGCCCTGCGGCACAGCAGCACTTTGCCGCCCAGCGTCACCAGACATCCCGCCACGATGTTCGGGTTCTGGTAATGAACGGTGTGGCAATGCTCGCAGACATAGCGCAAACGGCTGTCGCCTTCGGGAATGCGCTGGATAATAGGGTTGCCGCACTGGCTGCAAAATTTCATGGGATCAGTCGATAGTGAACGCAGTCGCTATCTTGGCCTGTCGTGCGGCGGCTCGGCAACCCTCTGTGTGACAGGAGTTGTCCTGCAAGGGCTTGGGCGCAGCGTTGCTTTGGTGCATGATGCCAGACAGGCAACAGATCGAGATTTCCCATGCTGGATGAGCTACTTCGCCGTGTAGTCAGTCACACGCCAGAAACCCTCGACTCGGATCGAAAGTTCCCCGAGGCGGCTGTTCTGGTGCCGATTACCCGCAGCGAGCAACCCGAGCTGATTCTGACCCTGCGCGCCAGTGGCCTGTCGACGCATGGCGGTGAAGTGGCGTTTCCGGGTGGCCGTCGCGACCCGGGCGACCCCGATCTGATTTTCACTGCGCTGCGCGAAGCCGAGGAGGAGATCGGCCTGCCTCCCGGGCTGGTCGAGGTGATCGGGCCGTTAAGTCCGCTGATCTCCAAGCACGGTATCAAGGTCACGCCTTATGTAGGGGTGATACCTGACTTCGTCGAATACCAGCCCAACGACGCCGAGATCGCTGCAGTCTTCAGCGTACCGCTGGAATTCTTTCGTCAGGACACGCGCGAGCACACTCACCGTATCGATTACGAAGGCCGCAGCTGGTACGTGCCCAGTTACCGTTATGGCGAGTACAAGATCTGGGGGCTTACCGCGATCATGATCGTCGAGCTGGTCAATGTGCTGTACGACACCAGGATCAGCCTGCATCATCCGCCCGAACGTTCGACAATCTGAGCCACCGGTATCTGAAGCGTCACTGTTTATAGTTCGTCCCCATGAGTACGACCCGCCCGAGGAGGTTGCATGAAATTTCGCCTGGGAGAATCCCGAGTTCAGACCGATCCGCAGAGCTGGGTGGCTCCCAATGCAACGCTGATCGGCAATGTCAGGCTCGAGGCGGGTGCGAGTGTGTGGTTCAACGCGGTATTGCGTGGCGACAACGAGCTGATTCACATCGGTGAAAACAGCAATGTGCAGGACGGTACGGTGATGCACACCGACATGGGGTCGCCGCTGAGTATCGGCAAGGGCGTGACCATCGGCCACAACGCCATGCTGCATGGCTGCAGCGTTGACGATTACAGCCTGATCGGCATCAATGCGGTCATCCTCAACGGGGCGAAGATCGGGAAGTACTGCATCATCGGCGCCAATTCGCTGATCGGAGAAAACAAGGTCATTCCTGATGGCTCGCTGGTCATGGGATCGCCGGGTAAAGTGGTGCGCGAGCTCACCGATGTGCAGAAGAAGATGCTGGAAGCCAGCGCAGCCCATTACGTACACAATGCCCAGCGTTACGCCCGTGACCTGGCGGTGCAGGAAGATTGATGAGCACTGATACCCCGATCGAAAAACCGGTCCGCTCCCCGTGTGTGAGTATTTGTGCACTGGATGAGCAGGATATCTGCACCGGTTGCCAGCGAACCGTCACCGAAATCACCCGCTGGAGCCGCATGAGCAACGACGAGCGCCGCGTGGTGCTCGGCCTGTGCGACGAGCGCGCCAGAGCCAGCGGCCTGATGTGGACAGTGGGCGAGGCACGCTGATGTTCCGATGGCCTTGTAGCCGCGAACAAGTTCGCGAAGAGGGCGGTGCAGTCGATGCATTTCCTGCGTCAGGAATAGCGCTTTCGCGAACAAGTTCGCTCCTACAGGTTATCCGCGAGCTTTTGTAGGAGCGAACTTGTTCGCGAAGGGGGCGGTGCAGTCGATGCATTTCCTGCGTCAGGAATAGCGCTTTCGCGAACAAGTTCGCTCCTACAGGTTATCCGCGAGCTTTTGTAGGAGCGAACTTGTTCGCGAAGGGGGCGGTGCAGTCTATGCATTTCCTGCGTCAGGAATAGCACTTTCGCTAACAAGTTCGCTCCTACAGGGGGTATCCGCGAGCTTTTGTAGGAGCGAACTTGTTAGCGAAGAGGGCGGTGCAGTCGATGCATTTCCTGCGTCAGGAATAGCGCTTTCGCGAACAAGTTCGCTCCTACAGGTTATCCGCGAGCTTTTGTAGGAGCGAACTTGTTAGCGAAGAGGGCGGTGCAGTCGATGCATTTCCTGCGTCAGGAATAGCACTTTCGCGAACAAGTTCGCTCCTACAGGGGGTATCCGCGAGCTTTTGTAGGAGCGAACTTGTTAGCGAAGAGGGCGGTGCAGTCGATGCATTTCCTGCGTCAGGAATAGCGCTTTCGCGAACAAGTTCGCTCCTACAGGTTATCCGCGAGCTTCTGTAGGAGCGAACTTGTTCGCGAAGAGGGTGGTGCAGTCGATGCATTTCCTGCGTCAGGAATAGCGCTTTCGCGAACAAGTTCGCTCCTACAGGTTATCCGCGAGCTTTTGTAGGAGCGAACTTGTTAGCGAAGAGGGCGGTGCAGTCGATGCATTTCCTGCGTCAGGAATAGCGCTTTCGCGAACAAGTTCGCTCCTACAGGGGGTATCCGCGAGCTTTTGTAGGAGCGAACTTGTTCGCGAAGGGGGCGGTGCAGTCGATGCATTTCCTGCGTCAGGAATAGCGCTTTCGCGAACAAGTTCGCTCCTACAGGTTATCCGCGAGCTTTTGTAGGAACGAACTTGTTCGCGAAGAGGGCGGTACAGTCGATGCATTTCCTGCGTCAGAAATAATGCTTTCGTTTTCGCTTGGGCGCGGCTCTTGTCCGCGTTTGCTATCATTGCCGCTCGCTTGCACAGGCCCAAACCCTCCATGCTTTTCCTGATCGCCTACATCAGCAGTGTCGTGCTGATCAACTTCGCCTTTTCCAGTGCGCCGCACCTGGACATGATCTGGTCTGCCTGGGGCGGGTTGGTGTTCGTGTTGCGGGACATGGTGCAGATTCGCTTTGGCCATGGTGCGATCATTGCCATGCTGGTGGCGCTGGTCCTGTCCTATGTCACCAGCGACCCCACCATCGCCCTGGCCAGCGCCACAGCGTTTGCGGTTTCCGAATGCATTGACTGGCTGGTGTTCAGCATTACCAGACGCCCGTTGCGTGATCGGTTGTGGATCAGCTCGGCACTCAGCATTCCGCTGGATACCTTTATCTTTTTCGGCATGATCGACGCCCTGACGGCGCCGGTCGTGCTCACCGCGCTGGCATCGAAGTTCGCTGGCGTGACCATTGTCTGGATGGTCATGGCCTGGCGGGCGCGCAACAGTGCGTGTCCAGGCTGAGCGCCCATTTGCAGGGGGTTCGTGGTAAATTGCGCGCCTTTCTTCACAGCGGTTGCTTGCATACGGCGGGCAGCCCTCGACATCTGCTTCACGAGGACCTGAGATGACTCAAATCGGAACTCCACTGTCGCCCACCGCGACGCGCGTACTGTTTTGCGGCAGCGGCGAACTGGGCAAGGAAGTCGTGATCGAGCTGCAGCGCCTAGGCGTTGAAGTGATCGCTGTTGACCGTTACGAGAACGCGCCGGCCATGCAGGTCGCTCATCGCAGCCATGTGATCAACATGCTCGACGGTGCGGCACTGCGCGCAGTCATCGAGGCCGAGAAGCCGCACTTCATCGTTCCGGAAATCGAAGCCATCGCCACCGCAACGCTGGTCGAGCTCGAGGCCGAAGGCTTCACCGTGATCCCGACCGCGCGCGCCGCGCAACTGACCATGAACCGCGAAGGAATTCGTCGTCTCGCGGCTGAAGAGCTGAAGCTGCCGACCTCGCCTTACCACTTTGCCGACACCTTCGAGGCGTACAGCAAGGCGGTCGAAGACCTCGGTTTCCCGTGTGTGGTCAAGCCGGTCATGAGCTCTTCGGGCAAGGGGCAGAGCCTGCTCAAGAGCACCGATGACGTGCAGAAAGCCTGGGATTACGCGCAAGAGGGTGGTCGCGCTGGTAAAGGGCGTGTCATCGTCGAAGGGTTCATCGACTTCGATTACGAAATCACCCTGCTGACCGTGCGTCACATCGGTGGCACCACATTCTGCGCGCCGGTTGGGCATCGTCAGGAAAAGGGCGACTATCAGGAATCTTGGCAGCCGCAGGCCATGAGCCCGGTTGCGCTGGCAGAGTCCGAGCGGGTTGCCAAGGCGGTGACCGAGGCATTGGGTGGACGCGGGATGTTTGGCGTCGAACTGTTCATCAAGGGCGATCAGGTGTGGTTCAGCGAAGTCTCGCCGCGCCCGCACGACACCGGTCTGGTGACGCTGATTTCTCAGGACCTGTCGCAGTTTGCCCTGCACGCGCGCGCGATTCTGGGGCTGCCGATTCCGTTGATCCGTCAGTTCGGCCCTTCGGCTTCGGCAGTGATCCTGGTCGAAGGCCAGTCCACGCAAACCGCTTTCGCCAACCTCGGCGCTGCGCTGGCCGAGCCTGATACCGCATTGCGTCTGTTCGGCAAGCCGGAAGTCAACGGTCAGCGGCGCATGGGCGTTGCCCTGGCGCGTGACGAGTCCATTGAAGCCGCTCGGGCCAAAGCGACCCGGGCATCGCAGGCGGTAAACGTAGAACTGTAGGGGCGCAGCGGTAAGCCTCAAGGCTCAAGCTGCAAGAAAGAGCACCACGCTTCTTCTTGCAGCTTGCAGCTCAAAGCTCCCTATCTCTCGTCTCTTTCAGGCTCAACACCGCCAGCACGCTGATCAGCGCTGCAGCAGACACATACCCGCCCACCCAGCTCAGGCCACCCATCGCCACCAGTTTCTGGGCGAAGAAGGGGGCGACCGACGCTCCGACGATTCCGCCCAGGTTGTAGGCCGCCGATGCGCCGGTGTAGCGAACCTGTGTCGGGAACAGTTCCGGTAGCAGTGCGCCCATCGGGGCGAACGTGATGCCCATCAGAAACAGTTCGATGCACAGAAACAGCGCCACAGCCCAGGTGCTGCCGTGGGTCAACAGTGGCTCCATGGTAAAACCTGAAAGGATCGCCAGCACGCCTCCCACAATCAACACCGGCTTACGCCCGAAGCGATCGCTCGCCAGTGCGGCCAGTGGTGTGGCCGCTGCCATGAACAGCACCGCAAAGCACAACAACCCCAAGAACGTTTCACGCGTATAGCCCAGCGTGGCCACGCCGTAGCTCAACGAGAACACCGTCGAGATATAAAACAGCGCGTAGCAGACCACCATCGAAGCCGCACCGAGCAGCATGGGTTTCCAGTGCTGGCTGAAGGTTTCCACGATGGGCAGGCTGACCCGTTGGTGGCGAGCCATGGCCTTGGCGAACACGGGCGTCTCTTCCAGCTTCAGGCGCACGTACAGCCCGACCATGACCAGTACGGCGCTGAGCAGAAATGGAATCCGCCAGCCCCACGCGCGGAACTGTTCGTCATCGAGGGTCATGGCCAGCGCCAGAAACAGGCCGTTGGCGGCGAGAAAGCCGATCGAAGGGCCCAGTTGCGGAAACATGCCGAACCAGGCGCGCTTGTCTTTCGGGGCATTCTCGGTCGCCAGTAGCGCCGCGCCACCCCATTCGCCACCCAGGCCAAGCCCCTGACCGAAACGCAGCACACACAACAGAATCGGCGCCCACGCCCCGATCGTCGCGTAACCAGGCAATACGCCGATCAGCGTGGTGCAGATCCCCATCAACAGCAGCGAGGCCACCAGGGTCGACTTGCGCCCGATCCGGTCACCGAAGTGACCGAACAGCGCCGACCCCAGAGGGCGAGCGAGAAAGGCGATGCCGAAGGTCAGAAATGACGACAGCATCTGGGCGGTGCCCGAGGTCTGTGGAAAGAATACCGGACCGATCACCAGGGCGGCGGCGGTGGCATACACGTAAAAGTCGTAGAACTCGATGGCCGTGCCGATAAAGCTGGCCGTGGCGACGCGGGTCGTCGAATTCACCGGCTTTGCGTGCGCGTCGTGATCTTCGCGAGAGAGCGGGGTGCTGGTCATGCGGATTTCCTGACAGTCGACTCGCCGGTCGGCATCGACCGTATTCCGGCAAGCGTGCATTTATTGTGATTGTGGGTGCGGCGTCGAGCAGAGTAACCCGAATGGGTCGAGAGGCAAGGGCGGTTCAGGAATCTATTTGAACGCAGACAGCTATTTGAAAGTGCGGACCAGCGTGTTCTGCCACATGGCGACACGCTTGACGCGGTTGTCCTCGGTTTCGAGGATTTCCAGCCGGTAAGGCCCTATTTTCAAGCACACCGGAGCGTCCGGGATGGTTTCCAGTGCCTCGGTAACCAGTCCGTTGACGGTTTTCGGGCCGTCTGACGGCAGGTGCCAGCCAAGGCTCTTGTTCAAATCGCGGATGGACGCTGCGCCTTCGACTTCGAGACGCCCGTCGTCCTGTTGTTTGACGTGCGGGTTATCCAGCCGCTGCTCGCTTTCGAACTCGCCGACAATCTCTTCGAGAATATCCTCGAGGGTAACGATGCCCAGCACTTCCCCGTATTCATCGACCACCACGCCGAGACGCCGCTGCTGTTTGTGGAAATTCAGCAGCTGCAACTGCAGCGGGGTGCTTTCCGGTACGAAATAAGGCTCGTAGCAGACCGCCAGCAACTGCTCCTTGGTCAAAGTGCCCTTGGGCAGCAGGTGGCTGATGTCTCGGGTATTGATGACGCCTTGTACCTGATTGATATCGTTGTGATAGACCGGCAGGCGCGTGTGCCGTGAAATGATCAGACGCTCGATGATCATGTCCATGGGGTCATCAAGGTTGACGCCATCCACTTCGTTGCGCGGGATCAGGATGTCATTGACGGTAATGCTGTCCAGCGCACGAATGCCTGACAGCACGCTGGCGCGCGGAGAGTATTCCTGGGCGGCATCGTTGCGCGGGGTATTTTGCGTGTCGTCTTCGAAGTCCTGATCCTGCTGCTGTACGGCGCGAGACAGGAAGGGGCGCAGCAGTGTCTTGGCCAGAACATTGAACACGTAGGCCAGCGGCCAGATGATCTTCATCGGGATGCGCAGCACACCGTTGCCCAGCAGCAGCGTCGAGACAGGGTGGCGGTTCGCCAGGCGGCGCGGCATGTATTCGGCGAAGACCAGCATGATGCTCACGGTAGCGAGCCATGCCACCGTCGGACCGTTGTAGAGCCAGTAATTGGCGGCGATAAGCGTTGCGATCACGCTGATCAGTACTCGGATCAGCGTATTGCCCAGAATCAGGCTGTTCAGGTTGAAGGCCAGTTCGGGGAGCGGCGCCGACTTTTCCGGGCGGCTGGCAGAGCGCATCGCCTTGACTTGATGATGAGCGGCTTCGACCGCAGTCAGCAGGCCGGCCCACAGCAGCAGTAGGGCGAGGACTCCGAGCAACGGGCCCAGGGGCAGATTATCCATGATCAGGGCCCGTCAGATGTGCAGGATGAATTCGCGTACCAGCTTGCTGCCGAAATAGGCGAGCATCAGCAGGCAGAAACCGCCCAGCGTCCAGCGAATGGCCTTGTGTCCACGCCATCCAAGACGGTTACGCCCCCACAGCAGCACACTGAACACTATCCAGGCCAGACAGGCCAGCAGGGTCTTGTGCACCAGATGCTGGGCAAACAGGTTTTCGACGAACAGCCAGCCGGAAATCAGCGACAGCGAGAGCAACGACCAGCCAGCCCACAGAAAGCCGAACAGCAGACTTTCCATGGTTTGCAGCGGCGGGAAGTTCTTGATCAGCCCGGAAGGGTGCTTGTGCTTGAGGCGGTAGTCCTGCAACAGCAGCAGCAGCGCCTGGAATGCAGCAATGGTAAACATCCCGTAAGCCAGCAGTGACAGCAGGATGTGGCTGAGGATGCCGGGCTCTTCCATGATCGGCTGCACAGTGCCGCTAGGGGCGAACTGGGCGAGCAGTACAGTGACCATTCCTAAAGGGAACAACAGCACCAGCAGGTTTTCCACCGGGATGCGCGATGTGGCGATCAGGGTGACGACGATCACCGACGCCGCGATAAGGCTGGCCGAATTGAAGAAGTCCAGACCAAGACCGACGGAATGCGTCAATTGGGAAAACAGACCAATGGCATGTGCGATGACCGCCAACGCTCCAAGCAGGCAAAGCAGCCGCTTGTCGGGCTTGACGGCCTGGCTCAGACGCAGGCTCTGATAGACGGTCGCAGCGGCATAAATAATGGCGGCGGCGAGGCTGGGAAGCAGGCTGGGTGGCAAAGGGGACATAGATCCTGATGGACGGGCCTGAAAAGACGCTGAGTTTGGCATAGAACCGGCAAATCACGAAAGACCACAGAAGCAGTCTGCATGGTGTCCGTGCGACGGAGTCTTCGCTATAATCCGCGACCTGCTCAAGCCGCAGGCTCGCCGAGCGCCATTTCTGCATTACGGGCCGGGCCGCATCAACCGGGGTTCGACGAGAGCCTGAAAGGATCGCGCATGTTTGAAAATCTGACTGACCGCCTCTCGCAGACGCTGCGCCATGTTACTGGCAAGGCCAAGCTGAACGAGGACAACATCAAAGATACCTTGCGCGAAGTGCGTATGGCGTTGCTCGAAGCCGACGTCGCCTTGCCGGTGGTCAAAGACTTCGTCAATAACGTCAAGGAACGCGCCGTCGGCACCGAGGTGTCGCGCAGCCTGACGCCAGGTCAGGCGTTCGTGAAGATCGTCCAGGCCGAACTCGAAAGCCTGATGGGCGCCGCCAACGAAGACCTGGTGCTCAATGTCACGCCGCCTGCCGTCATCCTCATGGCGGGTTTGCAGGGCGCGGGCAAGACCACCACTGCCGGCAAGCTGGCGCGCTTCCTTAAAGAGCGCAAGAAGAAAACCGTGATGGTGGTGTCGGTCGACGTTTATCGTCCCGCAGCCATCAAACAACTCGAAACCCTGGCCAACGACATCGGCGTGACGTTCTTCGCCTCCGACATCAGCCAGAAGCCGGTGGACATCGCCCAGGCTGCCATTAAAGAAGCCAGGCTCAAGTTCATTGACGTGGTCATCGTCGACACCGCCGGTCGTTTGCACGTCGATGTCGAGATGATGGGCGAGATCCAGGCGCTGCATGCGGCGGTCAAGCCGGCCGAGACGCTGTTCGTGGTCGATGCCATGACCGGCCAGGATGCGGCCAACACCGCCAAGGCCTTCGGTGATGCACTGCCGCTGACCGGTGTGATCCTTACCAAGGTCGACGGTGATGCCCGCGGTGGTGCGGCGCTGTCGGTGCGTGCCATTACCGGCAAGCCGATCAAGTTCATCGGCATGGGCGAGAAGAGCGAGGCGCTGGAGCCGTTTCACCCGGACCGCATCGCCTCACGCATCCTCGGCATGGGCGATGTGCTCAGCCTTATCGAGCAGGCCGAACAGACTCTCGACAAGGACAAGGCCGACAAGCTGGCGAAAAAGCTCAAGAAGGGCAAGGGCTTCGACCTCGAAGACTTCCGCGACCAGCTGCAGCAGATGAAGAACATGGGTGGCCTTGGCGGCCTGATGGACAAACTGCCGAGCATCGGCGGCGTCAACCTGTCGCAGATGGGCAACGCCCAGGGCGCAGCGGAAAAACAGTTCAAGCAGATGGAAGCCATCATCAACTCGATGACCCCTGCCGAGCGCCGTGATCCGGATCTGGTCAGCGGTTCGCGCAAGCGCCGCATTGCCATGGGTTCGGGCACTCAGGTTCAGGACATCGGGCGTCTGATCAAGCAGCACAAGCAGATGCAGAAGATGATGAAGAAATTCTCCGCCAAGGGCGGAATGGCCAAAATGATGCGCGGCATGGGGGGAATGTTCCCCGGCGGCGGCATGCCAAAAATGTAATTGCGTCGCGTGCAAGACGCTTTGCACGCTTCCCATCTGGGGGGTGACCCCCAGTCAGCCCGCGCTATGCGGGCTTTTACCGGCTGTCATACCGACAGCTCCCTCGCAAATCTGGAAGGCATGCCGATAGGCGCCGGAAAAAGACATTTGCAAAAGTCGGGATATTCCTTAGAATATGCGGCCTTTCGGGCACCTATGCCCGCTGTGCATCTTAGATTTGCAGCACCGACTACAGGAACGATGTTCAATGCTAACCATCCGTCTTGCCCTTGGCGGCTCCAAAAAGCGCCCGTTTTACCACCTGACCGTAACCGACAGCCGCAACGCTCGTGACGGTTCCCACAAGGAACAGGTTGGTTTCTTCAACCCGGTTGCCCGTGGTCAGGAAATCCGTCTGTCCGTTAACGAAGAACGCGTCAACTACTGGTTGAGCGTGGGTGCACAAACTTCCGAGCGCGTTGCCCAGCTGCTCAAAGAGCACAACAAGACCAAGGCCGCGGCCTGAGTCTTATGAACGCGACGCCTGCATCTGCCGACGATCTGATCGTCATTGGCAAGATTTACTCGGTTCATGGCGTTCGCGGCGAAGTGAAGGTTTATTCCTTTACTGATCCGATTGGAAACCTGTTGGACTACAAAACCTGGACGCTTCGGCGCGAAGGCAGCGTTGATAAACAGGTGGAGTTGGTCAGCGGACGCTTGCAAAGCAAGTTTCTGGTCACAAAGCTCAAGGGTCTCGATGATCGTGAAGAAGCGCGTCTTCTGTCCGGTTACGAAATCTGCGTGCCGCGTAACCTGTTCCCTGATCTGGACGATGGCGAGTACTACTGGTACCAGCTTGAAGGCCTCAAGGTCATCGACCAACTCGGGCAACTGCTCGGGAAAATCGATCACCTGCTCGAAACCGGTTCGAACGATGTAATGGTTGTAAAGCCCTGCGCGGGTAGCCTGGATGATCGCGAACGCCTGTTGCCCTATACGGAGCAATGCGTGTTGGCAATCGATATGGCTGCTGGCGAGATGAAGGTGGATTGGGACGCGGACTTCTGAATGCCATGGCCAGCCTGCGCATAGAAGTCATCAGTCTGTTTCCCGAGATGTTTTCCGCCATCAGCGAATACGGCATTACCAGCCGTGCGGTGAAACAAGGGCTGTTGCAGCTCACTTGTTGGAATCCGCGGGATTACACCACTGATCGCCATCACACTGTGGATGATCGCCCATTTGGCGGTGGTCCGGGCATGGTGATGAAGATCAAGCCCCTTGAAGATGCTCTGGTTCAGGCCAGGCAAGCGGCAGGGGATGCGGCGAAGGTGATTTACCTGTCGCCACAAGGCCGCCAGCTGAATCAGTCTGCGGTACGCGAACTGGCGCAGGAGGAAGCGATTATCCTCATCGCCGGTCGTTATGAAGGCATTGACGAGCGTTTTATTGATGCTCATGTCGATGAAGAGTGGTCGATTGGTGACTATGTTCTTTCCGGTGGCGAGCTGCCGGCGATGGTCCTGATTGACGCGGTTACGCGGCTGCTGCCTGGAGCTTTAGGGCATGTGGACTCCGCGGAGGAAGATTCCTTCACGGACGGTCTGCTGGATTGCCCGCATTACACCCGACCTGAGGTGTATGCGGATCAGCGTGTTCCCGACGTGTTGCTAAGTGGCAATCACGCGCACATCCGGCGTTGGCGTTTACAGCAGTCCCTTGGGCGGACCTATGAACGACGCGCTGATCTTCTGGAAAGCCGCTCGCTTTCTGGAGAAGAGAAGAAGCTGCTGGCGGAATACATCCGCGAGCGGGACGATAGTTAACGTATCGATGGTCGATCCAGACGGATTACCTTAGGAGCACCAGCATGACTAACAAAATCATTCTTGCCCTCGAAGCAGAGCAGATGACCAAAGAGATCCCTACCTTTGCACCAGGCGACACCATTGTCGTCCAGGTTAAAGTGAAGGAAGGCGACCGCGCTCGTCTGCAAGCATTCGAAGGCGTTGTCATTGCCAAGCGTAACCGTGGCGTGAACAGTGCTTTCACTGTTCGTAAAATCTCCAACGGTGTTGGCGTTGAGCGTACTTTCCAGACTTACAGCCCGCAAATCGACAGCATGGCTGTGAAACGTCGCGGTGACGTTCGCAAGGCCAAACTGTACTACCTGCGTGACCTGTCCGGTAAAGCAGCGCGCATCAAGGAAAAACTGTCCTGATACAGTTTTTCGATGCATAAAAAAGGCAGCCTCAGGGCTGCCTTTTTGCTGCCAGCTGTTTGATGATTCACCCCTTGTCTACCAACACATGCACTGAGTAAACATGGCTGCCATCGACCACCCGCTGATTGACCGGTTTCTGGACGCGCTCTGGCTCGAGAAGGGGCTGTCCGACAACACCCGGGATGCTTACCGCAGTGACCTGGCGCTGTTCAACGGCTGGCTGCAGGAGCGCAACGTTGATCTGATCAGTGCCGGGCGCGAAGTGATCCTCGATCACCTTGCGTGGCGCGTGGAGAATGCCTACAAGCCGCGTTCTACTGCGCGTTTTCTGTCCGGCGCGCGTGGCTTCTACCGCTACCTGCTGCGTGAAAAGCTGATTGCCGTCGATCCCACCCTGCAGATCGACATGCCTCAGCTGGGCAAGCCGTTGCCCAAGTCGCTTTCCGAAGCCGATGTCGAGGCCTTGCTTGCCGCCCCCGACCTGAGCGAGCCCATCGGCGAACGTGACCGCGCCATGCTTGAGGTGCTGTATGCCTGTGGTCTGCGCGTGACTGAATTGATCAGCCTGACCCTGGAACAGGTCAACTTGCGCCAGGGCGTGCTGCGCGTGATGGGCAAAGGCAGCAAGGAGCGACTGGTGCCCATGGGCGAAGAGTCCATCGTCTGGGTCGAGCGTTACCTGCGCGGTGCCCGCGACGAGTTGCTGGGCGGAAAGCCCAGCGACGTCCTGTTCCCCAGCACCCGCGGCGACCAGATGACCCGCCAGACCTTCTGGCACCGTATCAAGCATCAGGCGACCGTTGCGGGCATCGGCAAATCCCTGTCGCCGCACACCCTGCGCCACGCCTTCGCCACCCATCTGCTCAATCACGGTGCCGACTTGCGCGTGGTGCAGATGTTGCTCGGGCACAGTGATCTCTCGACCACGCAGATCTACACTCATGTGGCGCGTGCGCGGTTGCAGGAGATGCATGCCAGGCATCATCCGCGCGGTTAGTGAGCCTTTCTGCTGTGATTCATTGCGTGGTTTGATGAATGATTATTTCAAATCGTTCTACTGATGTATGCGCGCAGTGTCCGCAGGTAGCTAATATTCAGGTGAGGTTTCTAAAACTAATTATCAAGGATGATTGGCATGGACGGTGAAAAGAAAGCGCTTTCGTTTCTTGCAATTCTGGATCTTGCAGATGGAACAAAATTGTCTTTCTCCAAGACAGTGGAGCGCGGAACCAAAGTTGAGGAGCATGACTATCTGTGTGCGAGCTCCTTGGCGAGTCGCTCGATACAAGTCTATTTCCGGGCGGGAAGTGAAAGTGGGCGCTATGTTGTTTAAAGGGTTTGCACCGGACTTAACGTTACATTACCAACCACAACCCTCCGCTGAAAAAACTATTGATCCGATGCAGGCCGCTGAGCAAGATTCGCCGATATACATAGGCGTCAATGCTGATGGCAGGGTCAATAAAACAACGAATGCCGGGATGGCTTATCTGGCGCAGATATCAGGTTATAAAAATATTGAGTTCTCGATTGACCGCACGGATGCTCAAGACGTTTATTTGAAGTCGTGGCGAAGCAAGAACTTCATGCAGACTTACAAGCGTGAAGACTTTCCAAACAAGGCATGGTTCGCCTGGATGACTGATTGCGACGGCACCGATGCGGTACTGAAGCTGACGATCATCAAGCGTTACAACGCAGACGGCTCGGTCAAATAGTAAGGCGCGGGTAAAGCGTTTGCCGGGCATGAGGGTTGTGACAGCCCCCATTCCGGTTTCGCCTGTCAAGGTGGGCACTCTTTTTTTCGACAGTTGCCAACCTGTCCGCCGTTATAGACGTTTTCAGGTTTTGCTCCGGATTTTCGTTGCCGCCGGCTTAAATGCTGGTTGGCACCGTCAGTATGCTGCCCTGGCTGGTGCAGCCCCGGTATCAGCGGTTGCAGGGTATGCATGTGACGCATCATCCTCGAGGTTAATGTCCTGATGTCAGCGGCATGAAGGAGTGCGATGGTTTTTATGCCGGTTATTTCCAATCGTTATTGAGCCGTGCGGGCGATGTTTCTTCGAACAGCTACCATCAGGATGATGGTTATCTGAAACTCACTATCAAGGATGATTGACATGTCTGACGAAAAAAAAGAGCGTTCATTTCTGGCGACGCTAGACCTCAAGGACGGTACCAAGCTGGGGTTTTCCAAAATTACTGCGGGAGGAGGCACGCTGGAAAAAGTGGAGGAACTCTGTGCCAATTCATTGCTCACACAATCGATCAAGATTCGCTTTGAACCCAATGATGAGGGCGACTACGCTATGTTTTTCAACGGGTACGCAACTGCAGATAAAGTGTCACCCAAGGTTTCAGAATATGAAGCATTTAAGGCGGCAGGGAACGGTAATGAGCTCATGAATGTGCGTTCGGCTGAGGGCCCTGTCCCATCAAATACAGGCGGTACTTCAGGAGAATATTCAGAAGACGGAGCGCTGCTGCAGGCAAACCAAATAACGGCCTCTCAATCCCCCGAGCCAGAGCCGCCCATTTACTTAGCCGTTAGCGACGGCGGTTGGGTCCATAAAACAAAAGAATCTGGATATGCTTATCTGGCCGGGATAGCAGATGGTGGAAGCAGTAAGTTCTCGATTGACCGCACGGATGCTCAAGACGTTTATTTGAAGTCGTGGCGAAGCAAGAACTTTATGCAGACTTACAAGCGTGAGGACTTTCCAAACAAGGCATGGTTTGCCTGGATGACTGATTGCGACGGCACCGATGCGCTACTGAAACTGACGATCATCGAGCGTTACAACGCAGACGGCTCGGTCAAAAAGTAAGGCGCGGGTAAAGCGTTTGCCGGGGATAGGGGCTGTGACAGCCCTATCCCGATCTGCACAGGAAAAATCTGCAATTCATCAGCGAAACCTCCCGAATCATGACGGCCTGTCGGCCCCGCGAGCCTTATGTGGTAGGCTTTGCCGGTTTCGCCTATCAAGGCTGGCGCGCCTTTTTTCGACAGTTGCCAGCCTGTCCGCCGTCATAGGAGTTTTCATGCGTTTGCCACAGATTTTCGCTGCCGCGGCTTTGATGCTGGCCGGCACCTTCAGTATGTCTGCCCTGGCTGATGCAGCCCCCGATCAGGCTATCCGCAAGACGCTCGACTCGCTGGAATTGCAGCTGCCGGTCGAGAGTATCTCGCCGAGCCCGCTCAATGGCCTCTATGAAGTGAAGCTCAAGGGCGGCCGCGTCCTGTACGCCAGCGCCGACGGTCAGTTTGTGGTTCAGGGTTATCTGTTTCAGGTGCAGAACGGCAAGCCGGTCAACCTGACCGAGAAGACCGAACGTCTGGCCATTTCCAAGACCATCAACGCCATTCCTGCGTCCGAGATGGTGATCTACCCGGCGGTGGGCGAGACCAAGTCGCACATCACCGTATTCACCGACACGACCTGCCCGTATTGCCACAAGCTGCACGAAGAAGTCGGCCAGCTGAACAAGATGGGTGTCGAAGTCCGTTACCTGGCATTCCCGCGTCAGGGGCTTGGTTCTCCGGGTGACGAGCAGTTGCAGGCCGTGTGGTGTTCCAAGGATCGCAAGGGTGCGATGGACCGTATGGTCGATGGCAAGGACATCAAGGCCGCCAAATGCGACAATCCGGTCAGCAAGCAATATGAGCTCGGTCAGTCGATCGGCGTCAACGGCACGCCTGCGATTGTCCTCGCTGACGGTCAGGTGATTCCGGGTTATCAGCCTGCGGCTCAGGTTGCCAAGCTGGCATTGAGCGCCAAATAAACCGGTGTTTTCAGGCGCGCCTTGTGCAAACAGGGGGCAAGTGGCCGAAGTGTCGTCAAAATTTCAGCCGCATGGCGCCATGCGGCAGTTTTTCCACAGCCGATTCAGGTTCGGCTGTTTTTCGGGGAGTTCATCAGTGAAACCGGTCAAAGTAGGCATATGTGGGCTGGGTACTGTCGGTGGCGGTACCTTCAACGTACTTCAGCGTAACGCCGAGGAGATTGCCCGCCGTGCCGGGCGTGGAATCGAAGTGGCGCAAATTGCGGTTCGTACAGCAAATCCCAATTGCCAGATTACCGGTACGCCGACCACCAGCGATGTGTTTGCCATTGCGACCAACCCTGAAATCGACATCGTCGTAGAATTGATCGGCGGCTATACCGTCGCCCGCGAGCTGGTCCTCAAGGCCATCGAAAACGGCAAGCACGTGGTGACCGCCAACAAGGCGCTGATCGCGGTGCATGGCAACGAAATCTTCGCCAAGGCGCGTGAGAAGGGCGTGATCGTCGCTTTTGAAGCAGCGGTTGCCGGTGGCATCCCGGTCATCAAGGCCATTCGTGAAGGCCTGTCGGCGAACCGTATCAACTGGGTTGCGGGCATCATCAACGGCACCGGCAACTTCATCCTCACCGAAATGCGCGAGAAGGGCCGTACCTTTGCCGATGTTCTGGCCGAAGCTCAGGCCCTGGGTTATGCCGAAGCCGATCCGACCTTCGACGTTGAAGGTATCGACGCGGCGCACAAACTGACGATTCTGGCCTCCATTGCCTTCGGCATACCGCTGCAGTTCGACAAGGCCTACACCGAAGGCATTACCAAACTGACCACTGCAGACGTCAACTATGCCGAAGCACTGGGCTATCGCATCAAGCACCTGGGCGTTGCACGCAGCACGGCTCAAGGCATCGAACTGCGTGTACACCCGACCCTGATCCCGGCCGATCGCCTGATCGCCAACGTCAACGGCGTCATGAACGCCGTGATGGTCAATGGCGATGCGTCCGGCTCGACGCTGTTTTACGGCGCGGGTGCCGGTATGGAGCCTACCGCGTCTTCGGTGGTGGCCGATCTGGTCGATGTGGTCCGTGCGATGACCTCCGATCCGGAAAACCGGGTCCCTCATCTGGCCTTCCAGCCCGATTCGTTGTCCGCCCACCCGATTCTGCCGATCGAAGCCTGCGAAAGCGCCTACTACCTGCGCATTCAGGCCAAGGATCACCCGGGCGTGCTGGCTCAGGTCGCGAGCATCCTGTCCGAGCGCGGCATCAACATCGAATCGATCATGCAAAAGGATGTCGAAGAACATGATGGCCTGGTGCCGATGATCCTGTTGACCCACCGGGTAGTGGAGCAGCGTATCAATGACGCCATCCAGGCCCTGGAAGCGTTGCAGGATGTGGTGGGCCCGGTAGTCCGTATTCGCGTCGAACATCTTAATTAAGGCAGCGGCAAGCGGTCAGCTACAAGCTACAAGTCAGACGCCGATCGTTTTGGACTTGCAGCTTGCAGCTTGCGGCTTGCAGCTCGAACCGAAGGTTTGATCCCATGCGCTATATCAGTACTCGCGGGCAAGCGCCTGCATTGAATTTCGAAGACGTGCTGTTGACTGGTCTGGCCAGCGATGGTGGCCTCTACGTGCCGGAAAACCTGCCGCGCTTCACGCAGGAAGAGATCGCTTCCTGGGCAGGTCTGCCTTATCACGAACTCGCCTTCCGGGTGATGCGCCCCTTCGTGGCGGGCAGCATCCCGGATGCCGACTTCAAAAAGATTCTCGAAGAGACCTACGGCGTGTTTGCCCATAGCGCTGTTGCGCCGCTGCGCCAGCTGCATGGCAACGAGTGGGTACTCGAACTGTTCCATGGCCCGACGCTGGCGTTCAAGGACTTCGCACTGCAACTGCTCGGCCGCCTGCTCGACTATATTCTGGCCAAGCGTGGCCAGCGTGTCGTGATCATCGGCGCGACCTCGGGCGACACCGGTTCTGCGGCCATCGAAGGCTGCCGTCGCTGCGACAACGTCGACATCTTCATCCTGCACCCGAACAACCGGGTGTCCGATGTACAACGTCGGCAGATGACCACGCTCTTCGGCGACAACATTCATAACATCGCAGTCGAAGGCAACTTCGACGACTGCCAGGAAATGGTCAAGGCCAGCTTCGCTGATCAGAGCTTCCTGAAGGGCACTCCTCTGGTCGCGGTCAACTCGATCAACTGGGCGCGGATCATGGCTCAGATCGTCTACTACTTCCACGCGTCGCTGCAGTTGGGCGGACCTGCGCGTTCGGTATCGTTCTCGGTACCGACCGGTAATTTCGGCGATATCTTTGCCGGTTATCTGGCGCGCAATATGGGCCTGCCGATCAATCAGTTGATCGTTGCCACCAACCGCAACGACATCCTGCACCGCTTCATGAGCGGCAATCAGTACGTCAAGGAAACCCTGCACGCCACGCTGTCGCCTTCCATGGACATCATGGTGTCGTCCAACTTCGAGCGCCTGCTGTTCGACATGCACGGTCGCAACGGCGCTGCCATTGCCGAGTTGATGAGCACGTTCCGCCAGGGTGGCGGTTTCAGCGTCGAGGAAGAGCGCTGGACCGAGACCCGCAAACTGTTCGATTCGCTGGCAGTCAGTGACGAGGACACCTGCACGACCATCGCCGAAGTGTTCGCCAGCACTGGCGAGTTGCTCGACCCGCATACCGCTATCGGGGTGAAGGCTGCGCGTGAATGCCGGCGCAGTCTGGACACGCCGATGGTGATTCTGGGCACCGCGCATCCGGTCAAGTTTCCGGAAGCGGTTGAGAAAGCCGGTGTAGGAAAAGCGCTTGAACTACCTGCACATTTGTCTGATTTGTTCGAGCGCGACGAGCGCTGTACGGTTCTGCCAAATGACCTGAAAGCCATACAGGCGTTTGTCAGCCAGCACGGCAATCGCGGCAAACCGCTCTGACAGAAGCGTTGTGTAACAACTTTAGGCCCGCCATCTGGCGGGCCTTTCTGTTTCTACGTGCCAAACTTCGCTGGTTTTTCGAACCATAGAGTCGGGTCATTCGTAGTGAAGCAGGCAAGTATGCAAAGCGTAGTCAGGGAGACAGGCAGCACATCGAGATGCCGCGCATGGCGCCGGGTGTGGATGTTGCTGGCGCTGGTTTTTGCCGGGGCAGCCAATGCGGCGCAAAGCTTGCCGTTTTCACTGACAGCTCCTTTTGTGGCTTCAGCGGATATGGTTCTCGAAGATCAGGACCGGGCCTGGCTCGACCAGCGCAAGGTGCTTCAGGTCGGCATTGCGATCGCAGACTACGAACCGATCGACATCACCAGTGACCGCAACCGTTATCAGGGCATCAGTGCCGACTACCTGGGGCTGGTCAGCGACCAGTTGAACCTCCCGGTGCAGGTCACCGGTTTTGCCAAGCGTGACGAGGCTATCGAGGCGCTGCGCGACGGCAAGATAGATCTGCTGACCAGTGCCAATGGTTTCGAACGGGGTGTGAAAGGACTGTCCTTCTCAACCGAGTACATGCCCGATCGATCGGTCGTGGTTGGCCGCGGCAACGATCTGAGCCCGTCGTCGAGCCTGGCCGGCAAGAAGGTCGTACTGCTTGATGGCTATGCCGATTCGGACGTGCTGCACCGCATTTATCCTGACAGCCAGATCATTATTGCGCCTAACCTCTACAGTGCTCTGGAAGCCCTGAGTCAGGGTGAAGTAGACGTGTTCATCGGTAACGAAGTCATCGTCCGTACCTACACTGCCCTGCGGCCCTATCTCGGTTTGCAGATCAAATTCGAAAGTCGTCTGCCCCCGGTGGGGTTTTCCTTTGCGGTCAGGGATGACGAGCAGCGCTTGCTGACCTTCATCAATCGGGCCCTGGACAGCATCGCACCTTCGACCAGTCGTGAAGTGCTCGGCCGCTGGACCATGGGGCTGGGCGCCGACGTGGAAGGACAACGTATTCGCCTCACCAGTGCCGAGCGACGCTGGCTGCTCAAGCATCCGAGTGTGACCATCGCGACCGTGCAGCACCCACCGTATATCTACAAAGACAATAACGGCCACTGGGTAGGGTTGAACGCAGATGTGCTGTCACGTATCTCGCGCATGACCGGCTTGCAGTTCGTCCATCAGGAGTCACTTTCCACGCAGCAGAGCATCGACGTGCTGCGCGCCGGCCAGGCCGACATGAACACCACGCTCGCGGAAAATACCGAGCGCCGAAGGTTTCTGGACTTTACCTATTCGTTCGGCGGCAATAGCTGGATGTTCGTGGTGCGCTCCGACCACTCGTCCCGCATATCGCTCGACAGTCTGGCCGGGAAAGTACTGGCACTGCCGGCCAGGCATGCGCTCGAAGACCTGATCAGGCGCGAACACCCCTTGATCCAGCTGCGGCTGGTCAATACCTATGATCAGGCTCGCGCGCTGGTGGAAAGTGGTGCTGCCGACGCGACCATTCAGAATGAAGTGGGGGCCTACCTGTTTCCGTCCGGAGAATTGAAGGTCGCCAGAAGTGTTGAAGGTCAATGGTCACCCGACAGATTTTCAGTGATCAAGACCCAGCCCGAACTGCTGGGGATTCTGAACAAGGCGCTGGAGGAGTTCCCGGTGGCCGAATTGCGCTCGATCCGTCTGAAGTGGCTGGGATCGGCGCTGCCTCAGCCGTCGCTCTGGGCGCGCATACCGCCGTGGGTATTCTGGGTGGTGTCCCTGGCGCTGCTGACCGGGCTTGTGTCGCTGGCCTGGAGCAGTCGCCTCAAGGTGCAGATTCGCCAGCGGCAAAGGGCGCAAAGACAGCTCAATGATCAACTGGCCTTCAAGCACGCGCTGCTCGACGGTATCCCCAATCCGATCTATGTGCGCGATCTCAAAGGGCGCCTGATTTCCTGCAACCGCAGCTACGAGCAGAGTCTGGGCATCAGTTTCGAACAGATGAATGGCCGACGCCTCACGGACGTCAATCTGATTCCGCGTGCGTTGGCCGAGCAGATGCATACCGATTACCTCAATCTGCTGGAAAATCATCAGCCGGTCTTTTCCGATCGCACCATCGAACTGCCTGGCAAACGTATGGATGTCTGGCAATGGACGGTGCCTTTCTTCGCCGCCGATGGTCAGCTGCAGGGGCTGCTCGGCGGCTGGATCGATATCACCGAACGCAAGCAACTGGAACAGCAGCTTCAGGAAGCCACGCGTCTCGCCGCTCAGGCCAACGAGGCAAAAAGCGCTTTTCTGGCCAGCATGAGCCATGAAATTCGTACGCCGATGGGGGCAATCATTGGCTTGCTGGAACTGGAATGCGAACAGGCCTTGCGCTTGGGCACGATGCCGTCGCAAGGCCTGCAAGTGGCTCACCGCTCGGCTACGGAGCTGGTCGCGCTGATTGGCGAAAGTCTTGATCTGGCCAGAATCGAAGCGGGCGGCATGCAGTTGTCACTGGCTGTCACCTCCCTGCAAGGGCTTTTCGACGGTGTGATCGAGCTTTTTTCCGCACAGGCTCGGGAAAAGGGGGTGGAGCTACGCCTGGAACTCTCCGCGCAGGCGCGCGGCGACTACTGGCTGGATCCCTTGAGGTTGCGTCAGGTGTTGCACAATGTGCTGGGCAACGCCTTGAAGTTCACCCGTCAAGGTGCGGTGGTCGTGAGGCTCGATGTGACCAGCGATTCGCCTGACTCCACGCATGTGCGCATTGGTATCCAGGACAGTGGCGAAGGTATCGATCCGCAGCGTCAGCAGCAGGTATTTCAACCTTTCACTCAGGCGAACGACGACACGGCCGCACACTACGGGGGCAGCGGGCTGGGGTTGAGCATCACCCGGCAACTGGTGGCGCTGATGAAGGGCGATATCAGCCTGCACAGCGAGCCGGGCAAGGGGACCCTGGTTACCATCGACCTGCCGTTGACCAGGGTGAGCGAGCCGGTTTTGCCAGCGGACGATGTGACGGATGCGCCTGTCGACACGCGTAGTCTTCATCTGTTGGTGGTCGATGACATGTCCGCCAATCGCCTGGTATTGACCCGCCAGCTGGAGTTTCTTGGCCATCAGGTAACGGCTGTCGAAGATGGCAAGGCGGCGTTGTCGAATTGGTGTGAAGGGGCGTTCGATGCGATCATCACCGATTGCAATATGCCGGGTATCAGCGGCTACGCGTTGACCCAGGCCATTCGCCAGATCGAAGAGAAAGAGCAGCGTCAGCGCTGCCCGGTGATTGGCTGTACCGCCAACGCGATGAGTGACGAGGCGGCACGTTGCGAGCAGGCAGGCATGGACGGCCTGCTGATCAAGCCGCTGTCGCTGGCGCGTCTGGCCCAAGAGCTGGCGGATCGGGTACGCGAGCCGACGTTCGACATCGGCACGCTGCAAGCCATGACTCAGGCCAACCCGCAACAAATGCAACGGTTGCTGAGCGAGTTATGGAAGAACCTCAGGCATGAGCACGCGTTGCTGGAGCCCGCAGTGTCGGCCAATGACTGGAAGACCCTGGGCGCCTGTCTGCATCGGCTCAAGGGCGCGGCGAGTCTGGTCGATGCAGTGCCGCTCGCCAAGGCGTGTGCCGCGCTGGACGACAGTGTACGGCTGCAGAGCGCAGCCAGGCTGGCCGAACGCTGGCAGGTACTGGAAGTGGCCATGACCGGTCTGCGCGCGGATATCGAATTGCAACTGGTGGCCGTGCCCGAGACCGCGGTGCCAGGCGCTTGAATCCTGCGGAAAACCTGTGGCGTGTTTAGGACATGTCCTATGGGGCGGGTCTGCGGGACGAGCTACAGTTAATGCTATCCCGGGCCGATGGCTCTGACTCCGCAGGCGTGATCGTGCACTCACTCAAGGTTCTGATTCTCGAAGACCATCCCTTCCAGCTGATGGCTCTGCATCAGATGCTCAACGCCAATCAAGTGTTCGATGTGCTGGTGGCCGACAGCGTCGAGGTCGCCAGGCTTTCGCTGCAAAGCCGCGGCCCTGTCGACATCGCGATCTGCGACTTGCAGATGGAAGGGCCTGATGGTCTGGAACTGATCCGCTTCATGGCTGAGAACGGCCTGGCGCGAGCGCTGATCATTGTCAGCTGTTCCGCCGCCTGCGTGCTGGAAGGGGCCGCGCAGCTGGCGCTCGCCCAAGGTCTGAATGTTCTGGGGTATGTGCAGAAACCTGCTTCCGCCGGGGCGTTGTACGAGTTGCTCGAGGCCTATGGGCCTGGCCGCTCGGACTGTATAGAGCAGGCATCGCCGGGCAGCGCGTTCAGAGCTCTTTCCGCCATCGAATTGTTTGACCCGACAGGCAGCGGACCGATAGACGTGGCGTCCATTGCCGAACAATGGATCACCTATTTTCAACCCAAGGTCAGTCTGCAGGGCGAGTTGCTGGGGGCCGAAGCGTTGGTTCGCTGGCAGCATCCGGTGTATGGCCTGCTGGCCCCCGGGCGATTCATCGAGGCCATCGAGGCTGAAGGGCTGACCGTTGCGTTGACCTGGCGGGTGCTGGATCAGGCCCTGCAGTTCTCTGCGCAGGTCATGCGCGAGCAGGGCGAGCCGCTGTCGGTTGCCGTCAACATTGATCCACAAGTGCTGCAACAACTGGATTTCGCCGAGCAGATCACGCAGGCGCTTGCCCGTCATGGCGTGCCGGCCACCGCGCTGACCCTGGAAATTATCGAGCAGGACGCCGCACGGCCGGAAACCTGGCAGCTCGAAGGCCTGCTGAGGTTGTGCATGCAGGGTTGCAAGTTGTCCATCGATGACTTTGGCATGGGCGCTTCGAATATGGACCGGCTTCTGCAATTACCTTTCAGCGAACTGAAAATACCGACCGAGTTCGTGCGCGGCATGGCCGACGACGCGCGTAAATCGGCGGTAGTGGCCGGTGCCTTGCTCATGGCGCAGCGGCTGTCGATGTCGGTCGTGGTTGAAGGGGTCGAGACGATTGAAGACGTCCACAGTCTGCTGGCGTTGGGCGATCCGGCCATTCAAGGGTATTTCATTGCGCGCCCGATGCCTGCCTCGGCGTTCATGCGCTGGATGGCTGAGCATGATAGCAGCCACCTGCACGCCGTTTCGAAGGACGACCGGCCTCAGGACATGCCGCTTTCCTGCAAATAAATGAACAGGGCTGCGTCATTGGCCAGTCCGAGCTTGCGCATGGCGGCGACTTTCTGGGCGCTGACGGTCTGTTTGCTGCGATTGAGTTGCGCAGCGATCTGGCCAACCGTATGGCCGGCCGAGAGCAGGCGTAACACCTCAAGTTCCCGCGGCGACAAGCGATCTGCCGGCACAAGTGTGTCGTGTCCGTGCTGCCGGGCCTCTCTGAGTACCCTGCGTACGGATTGGGCGACGAAAAGCTCACCGCGCCTGACCCCCTGGATGGCAGCAGGCAGTTCTCCGGCAAGGCTGGCCTTGCTCAACAGACCCCGGACATCCAGGTCGAGCATGGACTGAAACAGTCCGGCATTGCTCAGGGTCGTGACAACGATCACCGGCAGCGCCGGAAAGTCCCGGCGGATGCGCTGCAGCAGACGCAGGCCATCGTTCTGCCGTTCAACGGGCATCATGAAGTCAGTCACCAGCACATCGCAGGCGTGGCGTTCGAGTACCTGAAGCAGTTCGTCCGGATTGCAGGCCTCGGCGACGACGCTGGCCAGATTGTTCTGCTCCAGTACGACCCGCAGGCCGATGAGAAAAATCGGGTGGTCATCAGCCACGATGACCCGCAACGGGCGATCAGCGGAATCGCTCAAGAGGTGGCTCCGTGAAAAAGGCTATACGGGTATTGCATGCGATAGAGGTGTTTAACGCAGTGATCAAGAGCATAGGCACCTTGTAGGACGTGTAGCGGAATTATGTTGGATTCTTCCTACAAGCTGACTTTCTGTTGTCATCGGCGTCCGGTTTTTTCCTTGTCACATTCAACAGGCATGCTCGAAATGACAGACAGGTGCTGCGATCTGGCGATAGAAAGAACTTTCTGCTGTCGCCGATGGTCATTGGTTAGCACCTTTGCATTCAAACTGTTGAGTGGTGATCCGGATGGAAAATATCAGCTTACTGCTAAGCGAAGCGCTGGCTCCCTATCAGGCCAGTATTGGCCCGGCCGGTTCTCGGGGCGAACGTCTGGTGACTCTGAAAGATAAAGCGGGCACCTGTGTGATCGAGCGCGCATTCGGCGCTGATCAGCTGAGCGACAAGCGTCAGCTCACCGACGTGGTAGACGGCCTGCGCCGCGATCTGATGGTTGCCGAGGGTCGAATCGAACCCTGTGTCATCGCTGCCATGCGCAATGCTGCAATCAGTCGCACGTTTGTCGGCACCCCATCATTTGCTTAACAGTTGCTTAACCGGCGACAACGATTCTGGAACCTGACGGGTTCTATGCACTCCTATCCATTACGTCAGACTTGATCATTGTGCTCCGGTGATCAAGGGCTGACGTACTGACCAGCATGGTCATGTTTACCCCGAGCAGGTCCCCCTCTGCCCGGGGTTTCTTTTGTCCGCTCATTCCTTGTCCAGCAGCGCCTTGACGTCCTCCAGGTAGCTGGCCCGTTGCGCGGGTTCCAGCCACTGCGCATAAAAGCCCATCAGGCTGGTTTCGCGCAGCACGCGCATCTCGCGGTTGATCAGCGCAATGGCCTGCTGGCCTTTGGGTGAGTTGCTGCAACTGACATAGACGAACTGGTATGCAGGGTTGCCCTTGATCGGCAAGAAGGCCAGCTCCTCGGGCCTTATGCCTTGTTGCATGGCGTGATAGCGCGCTTCCGGCCAGAAGCTGATAAAGGCCTGCAGACGCTCCAGACGCTCCATTTGCAGCAGGCTGCCGACGGCATCGTTACCGTAGTGCGGCACAAGGACGTCTTCATCGACGTCGTGCAACGTGTGGTCGATCACTTCTCCATAGCTGCGTTCGGCAACGATGCCCAATTTGATCTTCCGGCTGGCCATCAACGCCGCCACGTCGATTTTTCCGTCTTCTACGTAGGGCTCGAACTTCGACATCTCCTCCTTGCGTACAATCAGACCGCTGCTCAGTACCGCACCGATCGGTATGGAAAAAAGCAGGGTTCTGGCTCTTTCTGCCGTCCACAGCATGGTGGGATCACAATTGAGAGACGTCTCGTCGCTCAGCATTTGCAGAGCCCTGGCGCGGTTGACCCGCATCAGCACGTGATCGTATTCGGGCATTTGCGCAGTCAGCAATGGCATGAGCTGATCAATTGCACCTTGCCCGCGCATGGCACCGGAAAAAATCGTCGAAGGGGGGATGTCGCGCATCAGCCAGGTCAGCGTCTCCCTGGCCTGGCTGGCGCACGACGTGGCAGCCAGCGACAGGGCGAGCATCAATCGAGCCGTTGTGCAGTACGAGGCAGGAAGGGGCATTCGCGGGTGTCATCCTCGAAAAGGGTTCAACGGTCTGAGGTAGGGTTGGCAGCTCTTTGAATGGCGCTGCGCCAGTGGCGTCACATTCAGGTGCCCCGGTTGGGAGTCCGGGCGCTCGCTGCAGATCGTCTTTAGCACAGATATGTATCAGAAATTTGTTTCAAACTATCGATTTTTGTTCGTCCTGCAAATGGGGGGCAAACACACCCTTGCGCGAGCAAGTTCGTTCACAGGCCCGGCATCGGGTAGACTTGCCGTCTTCCCTCCAGACTCTAGAAGCCCGTTCATGGCCCAGCCGTCCACGACCTACAAATTCGAACTCAATCTCACCGACCTTGATCGCGGCGTGTACGAGAGCGTCAAGCAGACCATTGCCCGCCATCCTTCGGAAACCGAAGAGCGCATGACTGTGCGTCTGCTGGCCTATGCCTTCTGGTACAACGAACAGTTGTCGTTCGGTCGTGGCCTGTCAGATGTGGACGAACCCGCACTGTGGGAAAAAAGCCTGGATGACCGGGTTCTGCACTGGATCGAAGTGGGGCAGCCGGATGCCGACCGACTGACCTGGTGCTCGCGCCGTACCGAACGCACCAGCCTGCTGGCCTATGGCAGCTTGCGCGTCTGGGAAGGCAAGGTCATCCCGGCGATCAAGAACCTGAAAAACGTCAATATCGCCGCCGTCCCGCAGGAAGTGCTGGAAGTGCTGGCCAAAGACATGCCGCGGGTCATCAAGTGGGATGTGATGATCAGTGAAGGGACGGTGTTCGTCACTGACGACCGTGGCCAGCACGAGGTCCAGTTGCAATGGCTTGCGGGCGAGCGCGGCTGACAGCCGCCGGTTCCGTTCGAAAAACATTCATCGACACTGCACAGAGAATCAGCTGACCCGCATGCGCATCGAACCTCGTCCATTGCCCGACACCTTGCCGTTCCTTGGCGACCTGCCGCCCTTGCTCACTCGTCTGTACGCAGCACGAGGTGTGGCCTGCGAGGCCGAACTGGACAAAAGCCTGGCGCGGCTGATCCCCTATCAGCAACTCAAGGGGATCGATGCAGCGGTAGACCTGCTGGTCACTGCGCTGCGCGAGGGCCAGCGCATGTTGATCGTCGGCGATTTCGACGCCGATGGCGCGACCGCCAGCACCGTGGGTGTTCTGGGACTGCGTCTGCTGGGCGCAGTGCATGTGGATTATCTGGTGCCCAACCGGTTTGAATATGGCTACGGCCTTACGCCGGAAATCGTCGAAGTGGCATTGCAGCGCGAACCTCAGCTGTTGATCACCGTGGATAACGGCATTTCGAGCGTCGAGGGTGTAGCAGCGGCCAAGGCGGCCGGCTTGCAGGTACTGGTGACCGATCACCATTTGCCTGGGCATGAGCTTCCGGCCGCAGACGCCATCGTCAACCCGAATCAGCCAGGCTGTACCTTTCCCAGCAAGTCGCTGGCCGGTGTCGGGGTCATTTTCTACGTACTGATGGCCTTGCGGGCGCGTCTGCGCGAGACCGGCTGGTTCGAGAGCAATCAGCGTGCCCAGCCCAATCTGGGCGAGCTTCTGGATTTGGTCGCGCTGGGCAGTGTGGCCGATGTGGTGCCGCTGGACGCCAACAACCGCATTCTGGTCCATCAGGGGCTGATGCGTATCCGTGCCGGGCGTGCCAGACCGGGGCTGCGCGCCATTCTCGAAGTTGCACGACGTGAACCTTCGCGCATCACCTCCACCGACCTGGGGTTCATTCTCGGGCCACGCCTGAACGCGGCAGGGCGCCTGGATGACATGAGCCTGGGCATCGAATGCCTGCTCTGCGACGACCCGACACTGGCGCGGGAAATGGCCGTGCAGCTGGACGAATTGAACCAGGATCGCAAATCCATCGAGCAGGGCATGCAGCGTGAAGCACTCGCGCAGCTCAAGGACCTGCCGCTGGAGTCGATGCCGTTTGGCCTCTGCCTGTTCGATGCCGAATGGCACCAGGGTGTCATCGGCATCCTCGCTTCGCGTCTCAAGGAGCGTTACCACCGCCCGACCATCGCGTTCGCCAGCGCCGGGGAGGGCGTGCTCAAAGGCTCGGCCCGCTCGGTGCCAGGGTTTCACATTCGCGACGCGCTGGACGCCGTGGCGGCCAGTCATCCGCACCTGATCAGCAAGTTCGGCGGCCACGCGATGGCGGCAGGTCTCTCGCTGCCTGAAGAGAACTTCCCGGCATTTGCCGCAGCGTTCGACCAGGAGGTGCGTCGTCAGCTCGATGAGCAGGACCTGACCGGGCGTCTGCTGTCCGACGGCTCGCTGGCCGTCGAGGAGTTTCATCTGGAACTGGCCCGTGCACTGCGCAATGCCGGTCCCTGGGGGCAGCACTTCCCGGAGCCTTTGTTCCACGGCGTGTTTCAGCTGGTCGAGCAACGGGTGGTGGGCGAGCGTCATTTGAAGATGGTGCTCAAGACCGAGTGCGGCAGCGTCAAGCTCGATGGCATTGCGTTCGGCGTTGACCGGGATATCTGGCCCAATCCGAATATCCGCTGGGTCGAGCTGGCCTACAAACTCGATCTCAACGAGTTTCGCGGTAACGAAACCGTGCAATTGATGGTGGTGCATATCGCGCCACGCTGACGATAGCAGGAACCCCTCTCGCTAACGGGGTGTCGACACTACACGGTCTGTCAAACCTGTTCTTTGAATGAACGGAACCTGGACACCTGAATTTTTATTACGAGAGGTTGCCATGAGCCTGCTGCTTGAACCCTATACCCTGCGTCAATTGACCCTTCGCAATCGCATTGCCGTATCGCCGATGTGCCAGTATTCCAGTGTCGACGGCCTGGCCAACGACTGGCACCTGGTTCACTTGGGCAGTCGTGCTGTCGGCGGTGCCGGCCTGGTCATCACCGAAGCAATGGCGGTGACGCCGGACGGCCGCATCACTCCCGAAGACCTCGGGCTGTGGAATGACGAGCAGATCGAACCGCTGCAACGTATCACCCGCTTTATCAACGCTCAGGGCGCGGTTGCCGGCGTCCAGCTGGCGCATGCCGGCCGCAAGGCCAGCACCTGGCGCCCGTGGCTTGGCAAGCACGGCAGTATTTCCCTCAATGAAGGTGGCTGGACGCCGGTCGGGCCTTCGGCGATCGCCTTCGATCCGCAGCACACTGCCCCTGTGCAATTGAGCGAGACGCAGATCCAGGAGTTGATCAAGGCGTTTGTCGATTCCGCACGGCGTGCCCTGGAGGCAGGCTTCAAAGTCGTGGAAATCCACGCTGCCCATGGCTATTTGCTGCATCAGTTCCTGTCGCCCCTGAGCAACCAGCGCACCGACGAGTATGGCGGTTCATTCGAGAACCGCATTCGCCTGACGCTGCAAGTCACCGAAGCCGTGCGTGCGGTGTGGCCTGCAGAGCTGCCAGTGTTCGTTCGCGTGTCCGCCACCGACTGGGTGGAAGACGGCTGGAACGCCGATGAAACGGTCGAGCTGGCGCGTCGCTTGAAAGCCATCGGGACCGATCTGATCGATGTATCGTCGGGCGGTACGTCAGCCAAGGCGGAAATTCCGGTCGGCCCAGGCTACCAGACGCGCTTTGCCGAGCGGGTTCGCAAGGAGTCCGAGATCGCAACGGGCACGGTGGGCATGATTACCGATCCGGCGCAGGCAGAGCACATTCTGCGCACCGGGCAGGCCGATATCATCCTGCTGGCGCGTGAGCTGCTGCGTGATCCGTACTGGCCGCTGCGTGCCGATGAAGACCTGGGTGGGCGCCTGGCAACCTGGCCTGCGCAGTACCAGCGCGCCACACACCGTGATCAGCCGATTCATGAGTCAGATCTGCGCGACTGATCGCCAGTCGGCTCACGGATAGCAATACCCGAAAAATGAGCGCCGTAGGGCGCTCATTTTTTGTTACTCGCCTTCCAGCAGCTCGGTGACGCGGCCAATCAGTTCGGCAATCGCAAAGGGCTTGGGCAGCACGTGCATGCCCGGCTCCAGCGTGTCATGCGCCAACGCGGCGTTTTCAGCATAACCGGTCACAAACAGGATTTTCAGGTCGGGCCGGACATCCCGCGCCGCGTCTGCGACCTGCCGACCGTTCATGCCGCCCGGCAGACCGACGTCGGTGATCAGCAGGTCGATGGCCGCCTTGGACTGCAGAATGGTCAGCGCATCGGCGCCTCGTTCAGCCTGCAAAACAATATAGCCAAGGTCTTCGAGCAACTCCGTGATGAGCAAGCGCACGGCGGGCTCGTCATCGACCACCAGAATGGTTTCGTCGCCGGTGCTGGAGGCGGGGACTTGCAGCGGGCTGTCATCGAAGGCCACTGTTTCAGCTTCGCCTTCGTGCATCGGCAGCAGAATGCTGACTTTCGAACCCTCGCCAACCTTTGACGTGATGTAGACGCCGCCACCTGACTGCCGTGCAAAACCGTAAATCATCGACAACCCCAGTCCGGTGCCCATGCCTGTCGGTTTGGTGGTGAAGAACGGGTCGAAGGCCCTCGCCATGACGTCGTTGCTCATGCCCGTGCCGGAGTCGCTGACGGACAGTTCCACATAGCGGCCTGCAGGCAACTGATACCGGGTCGCCGTGACTGCAGTCAGGTGACGGTTGCCCGTCTGGATCAGCAGCTTTCCGCCATCGGGCATGGCGTCCTTGGCGTTGATGCACAGGTTGAGCAGTGAATTTTCCAGTTGATGCGGGTCAACCAGGGTCGCCCACAGCCCGCGTGAGGCATTGACCTGCATATCGATGGCCGGACCTACGGTGCGTCGGATCAGCTCGTCCATGCCCGCGACCAGCAGGTCGATATCGGTAGCCTTGGGCGCCAGTGTCTGACGGCGCGAAAATGCCAGCAGTCGATGTGTCAGGGATGCCGCGCGTCGCGAACCTTCCAGTGCGGCGTTGATGTAGCGGTCCAGCTCTGTGAAGCGTTCCTGTCTGATCCTCGACAGGAGCAGCTCCATGTTGCCGGTCACGCCCATCAGCAGGTTGTTGAAGTCATGAGCCAGACCGCCGGTCAATTGCCCGACCGCTTCCATTTTCTGCGATTGAATCAAGGCCTCTTCGGCGATACGCAGTGCCTTGATGCGGTCCTTTTCGTGGGTCAGGTGTTTGCCCAGCGCAAAAATGATTCCATTGCCGGGTGCCGCGGTCCAGCCGAACCAGTGATAGCTGCCGTCGACGTGCTGATAACGATTTTCAAACAGCGGCAGCACATGGTTGATGGTGTGTTTCAGAGCATTCTGGGTGCCGCTGACATCATCCGGATGCAGCAGGGTCATGATGGAGGTGCCCAGCAGCTCGTGTTCCGGGTGGCCCAGCAGCGCTGTCCAGGCCGGGTTTACCCGCAGAAAGATACCGTTGAAATCGAGTATCGCCAGCGGGTCCGGAGATATCTCCCAAAACGTGTCCAGCTCCAGCGTGCGTTGCTCCAGCCTGGCGGTCTGCTGTCGTTCCAGGCTGACCAGGTCATCGATCAGTTTCAGGCGTTTGCGTTCGCTATCCTGCAGCGCCTGCTGGTTGAGGACATGCGCGGTGGTTTCGTTGGTGATGCAGAACATGCCGACAACCACGCCGTATTCGTCGATTACCGGTGAAAACGAAAATGACCACCATGTCTGTTCGACCTCGCCGTAGCGTGCCATGGTCAGCGGCATATCCGTGTAGCGGCAGGGCTTGCCGGCAAACGCATCGATCACCAGCGGCGCGACCTGATCCCAGACGTCAGCCCACAGATCCGGAATGAGTGCGCCGATAGCGTTGTCCTTGCGCGGGCCGAGAATCGGCGTATAGGCGTCATTGTGGAAAAACACCAGATCCGGCCCCCAGAGCAGGTACATGGACTCCGGGGAATTGAGGATCAGATTCAGGGTGTTTTTCAGCGATACCGGCCAGTGCTCGATCGGTCCGAGTGAAGTCTGGCTCCAGTCCCTGGATCGGATAATCCCGGCGGCCTTGCCGTTGGCGGTCGGGAAACCAGTGGGCGATATCACTTGGGACAAACTCCTGAAAATCTGCATGGAGGGGCAGTGGCATTCATATGAATATGGATGTGTGTTCGATCAGTCCAGGAAAGGGGCTGCATACCTGACTTTACCTGCAGCCTGTCCTTATTGACTCTTTGCCACAGGCGCCGGTTGCACGCATTTCGCCGATAAGCGGGGCAGATTGACGAACGGGTATCGGTGCAACTCCGTAACATCCGGAAGCACACCGGTAAGGGCCTGGCAGTGACTTCTCTTCAACTTGTTGGTCAATCACTCATCTGACAAACCTTGTAGGAGGCTTCCTGTGAATACGCGTGGTTTACTCGATCAATTGCTCAAGTCCGGACAAAGCATGTTGCAGGACAAGAACAAAGGCAAATCCGGCAAGCAATCGTCGGGCGGCGATTCACTGATCAATGGCCTCGGCAGCCTGCTTGGCGGTGGTAAAGGGCAGGGCGCTTCCCAGAATGGGCTGGGTGGTCTGTTGTCCGGCGCAGGTGGTGGTGCGCTGGCCGCAGGTGCCATGAGCCTTCTGCGTGGCAAACGCACACGCGGGATGGGCGGCAAGGCGTTGACCTACGGAGGCTTGGCGGCGCTGGGGGTGTTGGCTTACAAGGCTTACAACAACTGGCAGGCCAGTCAGGGGCTCGCCGCTCAGCGCGAACCGCAAACCATCGACCGGCTGCCCGAGGCTGAAGCCGAGCAGCATAGCCAGGCAATCCTGCGTGCACTGGTCGCCGCGGCAAAGGCAGATGGTCATGTCGATGAGCGTGAGCGCGAACTGATCGAAGGTGAGTTCACCAAGCTGGACAGTGATCATTCACTTCAGCAGTGGCTTCACGCCGAGCTGAACAAGCCGCTGGACCCGGCAGAGGTGGCCCGGGCCGCGACCACGCCGGAAATGGCGGCGGAGATGTACATCGCCAGTGTGATGCTGGTGGATGAAGAGCACTTCATGGAACGCGCCTACCTCGATGAGTTGGCGCGTCAGTTGAAGCTGGAACCCGGCCTCAAGACCGAGCTTGAAGGCCAGGTGCGGAACGCTCAGTGAACTGGCGCTTCCAGCAGCGGGTTGCCTGACACGCCTTGTGTCAGGCAACCCGCTCGATCAGTGATGTTCCATTCCTTCGGCGTTGGTCAGCTCCCTGATCAGTGCTGTCTGCTGCTCCTTGAACCTGGCTTCGAACTCTTGAATCCGTCCTTCGTATTCCGGGTCGTCGAGGCTGATATTGCGTTGCTCGAACTCGTCGGTGAGTTGGTTCAGTTCAGTCCTGTAGGTGCGTTCGAGTGCTTCGAAGCGTCCAGCATGGATTTCGCGCAGGTAACTGATCCAGTAATCCTGCTGCTGGGCAAAACGCAGGAAGGGCTCGCCGCGTTCGCCGTTTTGCACGCGAAGCAGTGCCGCGTCGAATTCCCCCGGCCTGATGGCGGCGTGGGCCTGGTACAGCATGCCTTCCGGCGGCACGGGCAAGTCCAGCGCGCTGGCCCAGTGCGTGCGATACGCCAGACGTACCTCGGCTTCATCACGGCTGCCGGTCTGTTCGCGGGCTGCGGTATCCAGCTCGGACAGGCGATACAGCCGGACGGTCAGCCGATACAACAGCGCACCGCGCTGCTCCGCGACGACGTCCTGCAACGACTGCCGGATGAACACCAGCACTTCCATCTGGTTGAACTCCAGAAGGATGCCGTCCGGGCAGGTGTGGTTGTCACGAAACAGCCTGAGCGGTTCTTCGGCAATAGCGTTGAGGGTCAGTCCGAGTTGCGGGTCCTGACTCACCGTGACCAATACCCGCCAGACGCGCTCGCGCAGCGCTGCACGGCTGGTGATGTTGCGATAATCGGCGCTGTGACGCAGCGAATCGATCAGGTCGAGCAGGTTGCGGGTCTGCTCGCGGGCCTCCAACTGCTCCCAGATCTCGCGCCGCCCGGCGCTCAACGGGTTGCTGTCGTCCAGCCAGGGCTCGACGGTGACGGGTTCCGGAGTCGATGCCCGGCTCTCCTCTGAGGACAGGTACTCGGAATACGATGAGTCCGAGTCATGGTTTTCCGTCCAGTCCATCGCGCTGAGCTCGGGCGGCAGGTCCATGTCGAAGGTGAAAGAACGTCCATAACGCTCTGAAAAATGCGCCTGCCGCATGGTGTCTTCGGAAAGCGGATTGTTCAGCAGGCTTATTTCCGTGTGCGCAAACTCGCTGCCGGGATTGGCGAGTATGTGCTCTGGCAATTCGCTGATCAGATTACCCTCCAGCAAGAGTGTCCTGATTTGCGCTGGAACCATGCTCTCTGTCCAGGCTGGCCATTCGACCAGTCCGGCATTGTTCAGTGACAGCCAGTTGAGTGCAGTGCCACTGAGGCTGGTCAGGTCGCTGATGGCGCCTATCCGGTTGCCATCCAGCTCCAGTCGTTCAAGCGTCGCAATCCGGCTGAAGAAATCGATGTGCTGTTGCTCTATCAGCATTCCCTGATCCATCAGCGATAGCGAACGAAGTGATCGAAGCTCAAGCAGCGCCGGTGGCAGTTGCAGCAGGGGGGCGACATGTCCGCTTATTTCCAGTGAGGTCAGATCAGTCATGCGGCGCAACAGTTGATCGAGATCAGAGGCCGTGCCGGTGATTCGGCTCAGGTGCAGATAGCGTACCTGGCGATAAAAGAAATCAGGCAGCTGTCGCGGAAAGTCGATCAATGCGATGTCTGCAAGGCGCAGGGGGCTATGGAGCTGCCCCAGGCTGAAATTTCGCCAGTGATCGATCAGTATCCTGCCGATCTGCTGGCGTGATTCGATGGTCTGCTCGCTCGGTACGGCCATCGAGCCGGAGGCATGCGTCCATTGATCAACGGCGGCAAATAATTCGGCACCTTCGTTCAGTTGCCTGTTTACAGCGGCCTGCACGGCAACCGGAGTGTCCATGACAAAACTGAAGGAACTGCCGGCTACCGCTTCATTGATACGTGCGTGTATTGCGGTGTGTCGGGACAGGATATTGCCGCGCAAGTCAATCAAGGTCCGGTGCTCAGGGCTGGGAGGATTGTCAAGGATCCACCCGGGCAGTTCCGTCAGGTTGTTGTGAGCCACCGACAGCTCGCGAATGTTGTTCGGAATGATGTCGGTCAGCCAGGACGGCCAGCGGTTCATGCCAACCCGCTCCAGCACCAGCCGATCAAGGTGCAGCCAGCTCAGGTCCATGGGCAGCACACTGACCAGTCGATTGCCACTGAGGTTCAGCATCCTGAGGCCCGGCATGCTGCGCAGGTGGTCCATCTGCGCCTGATCCAGAAAAATCTCCTGGTTGATCAGCGCCAGTTCGGTCAGTTGGGGCAGCACACGGGACACTTGCTGAGGCAGGTTGAGAAAGACCGAGGTCTCGGGGGCCAGTCCGGCGGCTGGCTCACTGATCAGGTTCAGTGCGCGGGTATGCGGGAAACGTTGCAGGAAGGCTCCAAGTTCGGCGCTGTTGGTCGACTGCCGGGGCAGGTTTATGCCGGCAGGCGTCAGGTCAATTGCACCGGGGCGTGCTCTGGGCTCGACCGATATGTTTTCCAGGTGCAGCGCGGTAACGCGATTGAAGACGAAGTCCGGCAGATGGTGCGGAAAGTCACTCAGCGAGACATGTTGCAGGCTTAGCGGCTCAAGCGTCCGTCCTATCTCGGGCAGGTTGTTGAGGCGCCAGTGGTTCCAGATCGCTTCGTTGATGCGCATGCGACTGTCCATATGAGCCTGAGTCATGGGCGGCATTGACACGGATTCATAGGCCCACGCGTCGAGACTTGCGCGCAACAGCATTTGCTCGTGCAGCAGGTCGTTGAGTCGCGCATCGATGGTTCTGTTGTCCCAGCCAGTGTGGCGCAGGCGGCCGAGGATCTCTTCGGGAAACGCGTCCTCCAGCTCAAGCATGCGGATCTTGTCCAGCAGGCTCTCGTCGGTCATGTGCCAGTCGACCCTGCCACCGCCGCTTAATGGGTAGCCAAGGCGACCATCGGCCAGGCGCATGGGGGATTTCGAGCCTGGCTTGATCGCCTGCATGTTCAGCAATGGCGCGAGTTTCTGGCGGGGCAGGGGATTGTCCTGGATCAGCGCTGCCAGCGCCTGACCCTGCCCGGTGTGGGCAAAGCCCAACTGGTTGCGTTCGGCATCGGGCAGGGCGTGCAGCACGGACGAGTACAGATCGTCCAGCCCGTGCAGGTGCTGGTCATCAGCGTCACGGGCCTCGTAACGATTACCGTCCTTGATCAGTACTTTGCGCACAGGCGCATCCTCGAGACCGATGCTGTCGATCAGCCGGCCACCGAAATACCGGTCATGGACCTCCAGCCTGACCTGTGCAGGCCATTGCGGCAGGGCTTCAAGGCTGTGCAACGCAAGACAGTCGGTATCGGCGCTGGAGACCGAGGTCAGATAAAGCCCTTCATAGGCCCGCGCCAGCCTTACCTGTTGTAGATAGGCGCTGGCCTCTTCGGCAACGGGCAGCGGCACCCGGCGCTCCATCGTCAGTTGCAGCCGCTCTGCCGGCAAAGCGTGGCTGGCCAGTTCCTCGGCAACCAACGGCGGCAGGCCAGGAAATGCCTTCTGCAGGGTCTGCACTCCATCAGCCTCGGCGACGCTCAATGCGCGGTAACGGGATTCGAACAGCCAGCCTCGGGTGGCTCGGGCGCGTGCCGCCAATTGCGCCCGTAGTGTGATCAGTCGCGGTGACATGCCGAGCTGACCCGCGCCGAACTCTTCGTTGAGCAGGGTGCGTATTTCGTTGTTGCCGAGCTGTTCCAGCACCTGGCGCAGGGCATCCGGCTGGTCGGCACGCACCGTGATGTCGAGGCTGTCAGCCGCCACCGGATGAGAGGCCGGAGCGAATGTCTGAAGCGTATGGCCCTCGGCATCCACCAGGACCAGCGCGCGATTGCCCGGCCAGCCACGGTCCTGGCTCAACAGCTCCAGTTGAAGCGGTGCCGCCGCGTTTATATCGTTGGCTTCGAGCTGCTCGATGAAATGCTCGATCTCCTGGTCCAGCCTGAAACGGCGCGCCGTGTCCTCAAGCAATGCCGGAGGGCGACGCTGATCGGCCAGCGCCTCGCGCATCACCGATTCAGGCGTGTTGCTGACGTTGACGATGCGCCTGGCGGTGCTGTCGGAAAACGTATCGCTGGAATAGCCCAGCCGTCGAAACAAGGTCAGGCCTTCCATCTCCAGCGGCTGATCGAGCTCATGCAGCCATGCTCCGGCGCCGTTGTGTCGCAAGGCGGGCCGATAGCTGCCCGCGCGGGTCGGGTGCTCGATCAGGTAGCCGTTCCCGGTCGTGGCAGGACTGACGGAATAGATGCGTCCTTCAAGTGGCAACCATTGTTTGCCTTGCCAGGTGTACAGGCCCGTGGCATCGGGCTGCAGATCCTTGGGCAGGACGATGTCATGGGCAAAGGGCGTCAGATCAGGCTTCCACAGGCGCGTCGTGCCGCCTGGTAAATCCACGGGCTTGAGGCGGTGGACGAACTCGGGCGCCTGTACCGCAGGGATGCCTGCTGCGCCTGTCGACGCAGCACCAAGGGCCGATATCAGCGCAACGTTCTCGATCACATCGAACAGGTAGGCGAACGCCTGTCGTTTCTCGTCCCTGGCCCAGCTCTCCATGCCCTCATACACTTCGTGAACCAGCTGAATGGCGGTGACGGCCATCATCACTTCGCCCAATACCGGAACGACGAAGCCTGCGATATTCAAGACGTCGAAGGCGGTGTCCATGAAGTACTGCACCCGCTCATCGAAGGTCTTCTGGTCCTGTGCCGCAGTCGGCACACCATGAAACAGTGCGTCGTCGCGCAACGCCGCGCGTTTGCGCTCATGCAGGTTGTCCAGCAGCGGGCCTTGCAGCACGGTTTCTCTCAGGTCGAGCCGGGCGTTTCGGTCCGCTTCACGCTCCAGCCACTGACGTTCGAAAATGCCGCCTTTCTTGACTTTGGGGTACAGGCGTTCGGACAACTTTTCAAATACTGCACTTCGATGGCGTGCAGGTACGAAACGCATGAAGAAGTTCAGGTAGCCGTTGATGAACATCCGCTCACGCAGCGCATTTATGAAGACTTCGACCGAGTCGTATTCCTTCAGCGGCGCAACGGGGTCATCCGGGATATACACCACAATCCTTTCTGCCTGAGTGGCAATATCCCGGTCCTTGCCAATCACCAGAAGACCGGTCAGTTCGATATCGCCCAGGCACAGTACGCTGCAGTTGACCGGCCTGTTATCAAGTCGGACATGTTGCTTGCCGTCGAGAAGCTCAAGTAATGCGCCTTGCAAATCCGGGCCGATCTGCTGTTGCAGGGAGGCCATCTGCAACTGCAGCCGGATCGACGATGCTTCCAGTTGCATGAAGCTCTGGCGCAGTCTGGATGCCGCGGCGTCTGCAGTTTCGTCGGGGCTCGAAGGCGTGCTGAAGACGGCCTGGATATGCGCCTGATATTGGCCGCCCAGGTCCAGCTCACGGCACAGCGCCGCAAAGCCGGTCGGGGAAATCGGTAAGGACGTGCCAGTGATCTGTTGGCCGATGATTTCAAAGGAAGAAAACACCTGGGCCTTGATGCCGGTGCTGGCGTCCATTGCGCCCGGTGTGGTTTCCCAGGCTTCGAAATTCTGCAGCGCAGCCTTGAGGAGGCTCTGGGTCGACGCCCTCAGGGCAGTGTTTGCCTGCGTTACCGGGTCTCTGGATGCCGTATTGAACGACTGGTCGACCCGTGCACGACTGGCATGGAACAGCCAGGTGTTGGCGACGTCCACCTCCAGCCCGAAGCGATCCTTGATGGCGGCTGTCAGCAGGGGCCTTGCGAAGTCCTCCAGCGTCGACAGACCGTCCAGCGTCGGACGAACCTGTTGCTCGTACTCGCGGTGCCCGGCATACAGGCGCTGCAGCTCGGCGAGCTGACCGGGGCTGGACTTGCGGGCGCCTGCCAGCCATTGCAACGGACGTCGCGAGGCTTTGCGCAAGGTTGCATGGGTTGCCGGCGTTGCCTGAAGCAGCCACTCGGGGGATTTGTCTTTTATCAGTTGCAGATGCGGGAGCTCAGGAGCCTTGCCCGACGGAGATAGATCCAGCATTTAAGTGCCTTGTCGTGAATGAACAGGCGACAAAGCTTACGGCCGCGACTTGCCGTGCAAGTGCTAACTATCTATGTGCTCTTGCTGTTTCTGAAGGTCATAGCTCAAGTAGTGGTGGCGATGGCCGACAAGAAATGAAGAGGGACGAAAGAGTGGCGGTCGACAGCGGCCATGACTTCATTTTGTATTACCCATGTAACGTTTGACGGCTGGGCTATACTCACGCCGTTTGGACCGTTCGTCGGTCCGCTTCTTGAACACGGCCCGACGCCGTCGTTGAACTCTTGAGGGCTGACTGTGAAGAACTGGACCTTGCGCCAACGGATTCTGGCGAGTTTCGCCGTCATCATCGCAATCATGCTACTGATGGTCGTTTTATCTTATTCACGTTTGTTGTCCATCGAGTCCAGCGAGGAAGATGTGCGTCTCGATGCGTTGCCCGGCGTCTACTACAGCACCCTGGTGCGCAGTGCCTGGGGCGAGAGTTACATCCGCACGCTGGAGCTGATTGCCGAAGGGCAGGCTCGGCCGCTGACCAAGCAGGAAAAGGATCAGTTCAAGGGGTTTGAAGACGCCCTTCAGTCGCAGATGGACGGCTACAAGAAATCCATCTTCGATGACACGGACAGGGCCAGCTTCGCGGTGTTCGAAAAGCGCCGCGAGGTCTATTCGCGCATGCTTGCCGACGTTCACGCCAAGTACGAACGCGGTGATTATGCGGGCGCTCGCGATGAGTTTTACAACGAGCTCAATCCGGTCTGGAGCGAGGGCCGTCTGCAGCTCAGAGACCTGATCGTTGCCAACAAGCAACTGGCTGACCAGTCCACCACCAATATCGTCAACGCTGTGCTGGGTGCCAAGATCAGCATGGTGCTCTCTCTGCTGATCGCGGTCATGGCGGCGGCGGCCTGCGGGCTGCTGCTGATGCGCTCGATCACCTCTCCGATGCAGATGATCGTGAGTATTCTGGACGTCATGCGCAAGGGCGATCTGAGTACCCGGCTGAACCTGTCGCGCAAGGACGAGTTCAATGCGGTCGAGACCGGCTTCAACGACATGGTCTCCGAGCTCACCGCGCTGGTAGCGCAGGCGCAGCGCTCTTCGGTACAGGTCACGACCTCGGTCACCGAGATCGCTGCAACGTCCCGCCAGCAGCAGGCTACCGCCACCGAGACCGCGGCAACCACCACCGAGATCGGCGCGACGTCGCGGGAAATCGCCGCCACTTCGCGGGACCTGGTGCGGACCATGACCGAAGTCACTTCGGCGGCAGACCAGGCTTCGGTGCTCGCCGGTTCCGGCCAGCAGGGCCTGGCACGCATGGAAGACACCATGCATCAGGTGATGGGCGCTGCCAATCTGGTCAACGCCAAGCTGGCGATCCTCAACGAGAAGGCCGGCAACATCAATCAGGTCGTCGTCACCATCGTCAAGGTCGCCGACCAGACCAACCTGCTGTCGCTCAATGCCGCCATCGAGGCCGAAAAGGCCGGTGAATACGGTCGCGGGTTTGCAGTGGTGGCCACCGAGGTGCGTCGCCTGGCCGACCAGACTGCCGTCGCCACGTATGACATCGAGCAGATGGTGCGGGAAATCCAGTCGGCGGTGTCTGCTGGCGTGATGGGTATGGACAAGTTTTCCGAAGAGGTGCGCCGCGGCATGTTCGAGGTCACTCAGGTCGGCGAGCAATTGTCGCAGATCATCCATCAGGTTCAGGCGTTGGCACCCCGTGTGCTGATGGTCAACGAAGGCATGCAGGCTCAGGCCACCGGCGCCGAACAGATCAACCAGGCGCTGGTGCAACTGGCGGATGCCAGCAGCCAGACCGTCGAATCACTGCGTCAAGCCAGTTTCGCCATCGACGAGTTGAGTCAGGTCGCGGTCGGGCTGCGCAGTGGCGTTTCGCGTTTCAAGGTCTGAACGATCAATGAGCGATCACTCGCCGAGGCGCAATGGCCCGCCACTGACCGCCAGCAAACTCTTTCTGCTGTTTTGCATCGGCGAAGACCGCTATGCGCTGGACGCGACCGAGATCGCCGAAATCCTGCCGCTTGTGAAGCTCAAGACTATTGCCCGGGCACCTCACTGGGTGGCGGGAATCTTCGCCCATCGTGGCGAGATCGTTCCGGTGATCGACATCAGTGCGCTGAATTCCGGGCAGCCGGCGCGCTCGCGTACCAGTACGCGCATGGTGCTGGTGCATTATCGCTACGACGACGCGCACCCGGCGCAGTTGCTCGGACTGATTCTGGAACAGGCGACCGAGACGCTGCGCTGCCCTGTTGCGCAGTTCAAGGCCTATGGGCTGGACAATCGCCTGTCGCCTTATCTGGGGCCGGTGCGTGAGGATGAGCAGGGCCTGTTGCAGTGGATTCATGTTCACGAGCTGTTGAGCGAGCCGGTGCGCGAGTTGTTGTACCCGGTGCCGCCGATTGACCTCGAACTGCTCGAGGACGCGCAATGAAGGTGGATGATTCGCGCTTCTTCAGCTTTCTCAAGGAGCGTATCGGCCTGGATGTGACGTCCGTCGGCGAAGCGATCATCGAGCGCGCCTTGCGTCAGCGGGCGGCGGCCGCCCACTGCGCTGACAGCGATGCCTACTGGCATCTTCTGGTCTCGTCGGCGCAGGAGCAGCAGGCGCTGATCGAAGCGGTGATCGTTCCCGAGACCTGGTTCTTTCGTTATCCCGAATCGTTTGTCACCCTGGGCATGCTGGCCCGTGAGCGTATCGCCAGCCTTGCCGGTGCGCGCCCCTTGCGCATACTCAGCCTGCCGTGCTCGACCGGTGAGGAGCCATATTCCATCGCCATGGCGCTATTCGACGCCGGGGTCGATGCCAGGCAATTCAAGGTCGATGCCATCGATATCAGCCCTGTTTCGATTGCCAAGGCCGAGCACGGTATTTACGGCAAAAACTCGTTTCGTGGCAGCGACATCAGTTATCGCGAGCGGTATTTCAATCCGATCGCTGACGGCTTTGAAATCGCTGACAGTGTTCGCGCCTGTGTGAGTTTTCAGCCGGGCAACCTGCTCGACCCCAAACTCGTTTCGCAAGCGGCCTATGACATCGTCTTCTGCCGCAATCTGGTGATCTATTTCGATCGGCAGACCCAGCAACATGTGTTCAAGGTGCTCAAACAACTGACCCGTGAAGACGGCCTGCTGTTTATCGGCCCGGCGGAGGGCAACCTGCTGGCCGCTATCGGCATGCGCTCGACGGGGATCGCCCAGTCGTTCGCCTTCCGGCACGCACCTGTCGATGCGGCGGTGCCAGCTCCGACGCCTCGGCAGGTCCCTGCACCCGTTGCGTCCCGTCCGGTCGTCGAGGCCCCTGCCAGAGTTGTCGCGCCACGGCCTGCGCCGCGCCCCTCTGCGACATTCGCGCCCATTGCAAAACCCGTCGCTGCGGCGGGTAACACCGAGGTATCGGCAGTGCTCGACAGGATTGCGGGGCTGGCCAATGAAGGCAAAAGTGCCGAGGCGCGGGCTGAATGCGAGCGTTACCTGCAGCAGCATGAGCCGGTCGCGCAAGTGTTTTACTGGCTGGGTCTGCTCAGCGAAGTGGAGGGCCGTGTGCCACAGGCGCAGGGCTTCTATCGCAAGGCGCTGTATCTGCAACCGCAGCACTCAGAATCGCTGGCCCAACTGGCGGCATTGCTGGCTGCGCAGGGTGACACTGCCGGCGCGCGCCGCTTGCAGGACCGCGCTGCGCGTGGCGCGAATAAACAAGGAAACCACTGATGGCGGGCGTGTCCGGTTTTTCCAGTCTGACCCATGATCAGGCCCTGGATATCGATGATTGCTGGAACCGCATCGGCATTCATGGCGATCGCTCCTGCCCGTTGCTCGCAGAGCACATCCACTGCCGCAACTGCGCGGTTTATTCGGCCGCCGCCACCCGTCTGCTGGACCGCTATTCGCTGGCCCAGGAGTCGCCCGAGCATTTTCAGGGCTCGGTGTTGCTGCGCGACCTCGAGACCCGCTCGATTCTGGTATTTCGTCTTGGCGAAGAGTGGCTGGGGCTGGCGTCGCGCTGCCTCTCGGAAGTCGCCCCCAGCCAGACCATCCATTCACTGCCACACCAGCGCTCGCGTGCGTTGCTGGGTGTCGCCAATGTACGCGGCGCTCTGGTAGCGTGCATCTCGCTGGTCGAGCTGCTCGGCTTGGACAGTACCGCGGTGAGTAACCCGTCGACGCGGGTGGTACCGCGCATGCTGATCGTCAGCGTCGAGGGCGGCCCGGTGGTGGTGCCGGTCGACGAGGTGGACGGCATTCATGCCATCGACGAGCGGGAGCTGGAAGCCGCTTCGGCATCCGGCACGCACGCCAATGCCCGTTTCACCCGTGGCGTCCTGCAATGGAAGGGCCGCAGCCTGCGCTGGCTGGATGAAGATGAGTTGTTGTCGGCGGTGTATCGGAGCCTCACATGACGCCAGATCAAATGCGTGACGCCTCGCTGTTCGAACTGTTCACGCTGGAAGCCGACGCGCAGACCCAGGTATTGAGTGCCGGCCTGCTGGCACTCGAACGTAACCCGACCCAGGCGGATCAGCTGGAAGCCTGCATGCGTGCCGCTCATTCGCTCAAGGGCGCAGCGCGGATTGTCGGCGTCGATTTCGGTGTGAGCGTCGCGCATGTGATGGAAGATTGTCTGGTCAGCGCGCAGGAAGGGCGTCTGCTGCTTCAGGCCGAGCATATCGATGCGCTGCTGTCGGGGACCGACCTGTTGATGCGTATCGCCACGCCTGGCGGCGACAGCGTTGGTCAGCCTGATATCGACAGTTATGTCCAAAGGCTCAATACGTTGCTGGCTTCCGGTGCTGGCGCGGCGCGAACGGTCAGTACGCCACTGCCGGACCCGGCCTCGGACGCTTTACTCGCCAGCGCGATGCTGCAGTTCGAGACGCCCAGCGCGGCAGTTGTGCCGGAGTCTGTGCCCGAGCCCTTGGCCGCAGACTTGCCTGCGTCCGCCAATCCAGCCGCCGTGCCGGCTGCGGAACCTGAAGCACCGTTCACGCCATTGCGTGAGCGGCGTGTGGCCGAAGGTGGCGAGCGCGTGTTGCGAGTCACCGCCGAGCGCCTCAACGGGCTGCTGGACATGTCCAGCAAATCGCTGGTCGAGACTCAGCGACTCAAACCGCTGCTGGCCGGTATGCAGCGGCTCAAGCGTCTGCAAAGCAGCAGTGATCGTGCGCTTGAAGTGCTGGGCGCCAGCTTCGGCGAGGAAGGTCCTTCGGCTGATGTGCAAAAAGCCCTGGAAGACGCGCGTAGCCTCTTGTCCCAGGCGCAGCAGGTGTTGGTCCGGCACACTGCCGAGCTGGATGAATTCGGCTGGCAGTCGGCGCAACGTGCGCAGCTGTTATACGACACGGCACTGGCCTGCCGGATGCGACCTTTCGCCGACGTGCTGAACGGCCAGGCGCGCATGGTTCGTGACCTGGGGCGTGAACTGGGCAAACAGGTCCGCTTGCAGATCGAAGGCGAGAAGACGCAGGTCGATCGCGATGTGCTGGAAAAGCTCGATGCGCCACTGACTCACCTGCTGCGCAACGCCGTGGACCACGGCATCGAATCGCCCGAGAAGCGCGTGGCGTCCGGCAAGGACCCTGAAGGTCTGATTCGTCTGCAGGCCTCGCATCAGGCGGGCTTGCTGGTCGTCGAGTTGAGCGATGACGGTGGCGGCGTGGACCTTGAACGTGTGCGCCAGAGCATCATCGACCGCAAGCTCTCGCCCGCCGAGACCGCTGCGCAGTTGAGCGAGGAGGAACTGCTGAGTTTTCTGTTCCTGCCGGGCTTCAGCATGCGCGACAAGGTCACGCAGATTTCCGGCCGTGGTGTTGGTCTTGACGCCGTGCAGCACATGGTTCGCCAGATGCACGGCAGCGTCGAGCTGCAGCAATGGGCGGGCGAGGGCAGTCGCTTCAGAATCGAAATGCCGCTGACGCTTTCAGTGGTACGCAGCCTGGTCGTGGAAGTGGGCGGTGAAGCCTATGCCTTTCCGCTGGCGCATATCGAGCGCATGCGCGACCTGCAGCCTGACGATATTCTGCAGCTGGAAGGGCGTCAGCACTTCTGGGATGAAGAGCGGCATGTCGGTCTGGTTTCGGCCAGCCAGCTGTTGAACCGGCCGCCTGCGCAGAAGGCCGGAGAAACGCTCAAGGTCGTGGTGATTCGCGAGCGCGATGCGGTTTATGGCGTGGCCGTCGAACGCTTCATCGGTGAGCGTACGCTGGTGGTGATGCCGCTCGATGCGCGCCTTGGCAAGGTCCAGGACGTGTCGGCAGGGGCCTTGCTCGACGACGGTTCAGTGGTGTTGATCATCGATGTCGAAGATATGCTGCGCTCGGTGGAAAAACTCCTGAATACCGGCCGTCTGGAGCGCATCGACCGGCGCGCTCGTCAGGCAGATCAGGTGTCACGCAAACGCGTGCTGGTCGTCGATGATTCTTTGACCGTTCGCGAGCTGGAACGCAAGCTGCTGGTCAGTCGCGGTTACGAAGTATCGGTGGCCGTGGACGGAATGGATGGCTGGAATGCCCTGCGCGCCGAGGACTTCGACCTGCTGATCACCGACATCGACATGCCGCGTATGGACGGTATCGAACTGGTGACCCTGTTGCGCCGCGATACCCGCTTGCAGTCCTTGCCGGTCATGGTCGTGTCCTACAAGGACCGCGAAGAGGACCGGCGTCGCGGCCTGGACGCCGGCGCCGATTATTACCTGGCCAAGGCCAGTTTCCACGATGATGCCTTGCTCGACGCTGTCGTCGAATTGATAGGAGACGCGCAAGGATGAAGATTGCCATCGTCAACGATATGCCCATGGCCATCGAAGCCCTGCGCCGTGCGCTGGCCTTCGAGCCGGCGCATCAGATCATCTGGGTGGCGTCTAATGGTGCCGACGCCGTGCAGCGTTGCGTCGAGCAGACCCCGGACCTGATCCTGATGGACCTGATCATGCCGGTGATGGATGGCGTGGAAGCCACGCGCCGGATCATGGCCGAAACACCCTGCGCCATCGTCATCGTGACCGTCGACCACGAGCAGAACATGCGCCGCGTGTTCGAAGCGATGGGGCACGGCGCGCTGGATGTGGTGGACACGCCGGCCATTGGTGGTCCCAATCCAAAAGAGGCGGCGGCGCCCCTGCTGCGCAAGATCCTCAATATCGACTGGCTGATCGGCCAGCGTGTCGGCCTCGAACGGGTCGCGGCTACACCGCGCGCCGCGCCGTCGAGACGTGATCGGCTCGTGGCGATCGGCTCCTCGGCAGGCGGGCCTGCCGCGCTGGAGATTCTGCTCAAGGCGCTTCCGGTGAGCTTCCCGGCGGCGATCGTCCTTGTGCAGCACGTCGATCAGGTCTTCGCCGCCGGTATGGCCGACTGGTTGAGTTCCGCCTCCGGCCTGCCGGTACGTCTGGCAAGGGAAGGCGAAACGCCACAGCCGGGTGTGGTGTTGCTGGCAGGCACCAATCATCATATCCGCTTGCTCAAGGACGGCACGCTGGCGTACACGGCGGAGCCGGTGAATGAAGTTTACAGGCCCTCGATTGATGTGTTTTTCGAGAGCGTAACCCGTTATTGGAGTGGCGAGGCGATCGGCGTTCTGCTGACCGGGATGGGGCGCGACGGTGCACAGGGACTCAAGGCCATGCGTGAACGGGGGTTTCTGACCATCGCTCAGGATCAGGCCAGTTCTGCTGTGTATGGCATGCCCAAGGCCGCCGCAGCCATCGATGCTGCCGTGGAAATCCGTCCGTTGCCCGCCATAGCACCTCGCTTGATCGAGGTATTTACTCAATGACTGCTCTGCTGAACCCAGCGGTAGTCGGCGATCAGGAGAAAGATCATGAATGACCTGCAAACGGATGAGCTCAAGACACCGGATGAAAACAGCGCAATGGTGCTTCTGGTGGATGATCAGGCCATGATTGGTGAAGCCGTACGGCGCGGCCTGGCCGGCCATGAGTCTATCGACTTTCATTTTTGTGCCGACCCGCATCAGGCGATTGCTCAGGCCGTGCAGATCAAGCCGACGGTGATTCTGCAGGACCTGGTGATGCCGGGCCTCGACGGGCTGACGCTGGTTCGCGAGTACCGCAGCAACCCGCTGACACGCGATATCCCGATCATCGTGCTGTCCACCAAGGAAGACCCGCTGATCAAGAGCGCGGCGTTCACGGCCGGGGCCAACGACTATCTGGTCAAGCTGCCGGACAACATCGAGCTGGTGGCGCGCATTCGCTATCACTCGCGCTCGTACATGACCCTGCTGCAGCGCGATGAAGCCTACCGCGCGCTGCGCGTCAGCCAGCAGCAACTGCTCGACACCAATCTGGTGCTGCAGCGCCTGATGAATTCCGATGGCCTCACGGGGCTGTCGAATCGCCGCCATTTCGACGAGTATCTGGAACTGGAGTGGCGCCGGGCAATTCGCGAGCAGTCCCAGTTGTCGTTGCTGATGATCGATGTCGACTATTTCAAGCCCTACAACGACAACTTCGGGCATCTGGAGGGCGACGAGGCCCTGCGTCAGGTCGCCAAGGCCATTCGTAACAGTTGCAGTCGCCCGTCGGACTTGCCGGCTCGCTACGGCGGCGAGGAGTTCGCCATGGTCCTGCCCAATACCTCGCCCGGCGGCGCACGTCTGCTTGCAGAGAAGCTGCGCCAGAGCGTTTCAGGCATGAATATTCCGCACATTGCGCCAGCGCCGGGCTCCAGCCTGACCGTGAGTATCGGTGTGGCGACCATGACGCCACAGCTCGGAATGCCCAGCCGTCAGCTGATTCTGGATGCCGACAAGGGGCTTTATCAGGCCAAGAACAACGGGCGCAATCAGGTCGCAGCGGGCTGACGCCGGCAGCGACCGGTAAAATAGGCCTCACAACGCCTGCCCGACGGGCTGCTTTCGTGGCCTTGCCTGGGGTATACTCGTCGGCTTTGAAAATTTCGCCTGCGAGTGCTGCCTACCATGGAAATCAACCCGATCCTAAACAGCATCAAGGATTTGTCCGAGCGCTCCGAAACCATTCGGGGGTATCTTTGACTACGATCACAAACATGATCGTCTGACCGAAGTCAACCGCGAGCTCGAAGATCCAAACGTCTGGAACAACCCGGCCTACGCTCAGGAACTGGGGCGCGAGCGCTCCCTGCTGGCGCAGATCGTCGAAACCCTGGACGAAATGTCCTCGGGTCTGGCCGATGCCAAAGACCTGTTGCTGATGTCTGCCGAAGAAGAAGACCAGGCTGCCGTCGATGACGTCGCTGCCGAAGTCGAGCGCCTGCGCGAATCGCTGGAAAAGCTCGAATTCCGTCGCATGTTCAGCGGCGACATGGACCCCAACAACGCCTACCTGGACATCCAGGCCGGCTCCGGCGGTACCGAAGCGCAGGACTGGGCGAACATCCTGCTGCGCATGTACCTGCGCTGGGCCGACAAGCGCGGTTTCGACGCCACCATCATGGAACTGTCCGCCGGTGAAGTCGCCGGTATCAAGGGCGCTACCGTGCACATCAAGGGCGAGTACGCCTTCGGCTGGCTGCGTACCGAGATCGGCGTTCATCGTCTGGTGCGCAAGAGCCCGTTCGACTCCGGCAACCGTCGCCACACCTCGTTCTCGGCCGTGTTCGTTTCGCCGGAAATCGATGACAACATCGAAATCGACATCAACCCGGCGGACCTGCGCATCGACACCTACCGCTCCTCCGGTGCCGGTGGTCAGCACGTAAACACCACTGACTCGGCGGTGCGTATCACCCACGTTCCGACCAACACCGTGGTCAGTTGCCAGAACGAGCGTTCCCAGCATGCGAACAAGGACACCGCCATGAAAATGCTGCGGGCCCGTTTGTATGAGCAGGAAGTGCAGAAGCGCAACGCGGCGTCCCAGGCGCTCGAAGACACCAAGTCCGATATCGGCTGGGGTCACCAGATTCGCTCCTACGTACTGGACGCCTCGCGTATCAAGGACCTGCGGACCAACATCGAACGCAGCGACTGCGACAAGGTGCTTGATGGCGATATCGACGAATACCTGATCGCGAGCCTCAAGCAAGGGCTGTAAACCGTCAGCCGACAGCCGACACCTCAAGTCCCTCGTCGCCAGGCGAGGGCGAACCTGTGATGGAATATTTAAAGACATGAGCGACCAACAACTCGACCCGCAAGCCCTGCAACAGGAAGAAAACACCCTGATCGCCTTGCGCAAGGAAAAGCTTGCTGCAGGCCGTGCCAAGGGTCAGGCCTTCCCCAATGACTTCCGCCGCGACAGCTACTGCAATGACCTGCAGAAACAGTACGTCGACAAGACCAAGGAAGAACTGGCAGCGGCAGCGATTCCGGTCAAGGTTGCCGGTCGCATCATGCTCAACCGTGGCTCGTTCATGGTGATCCAGGACATGACCGGGCGCATCCAGGTCTATGTCAACCGCAAGACCCTGCCCGAAGAAACCCTGGCCGAGGTGAAAACCTGGGACCTGGGCGACATTATCGCCGCCGAAGGTACCCTGGCACGCTCCGGCAAGGGCGACCTGTACGTCGAGATGACCAGCGTTCGCCTGCTGACCAAGTCCTTGCGTCCGCTGCCCGACAAGCACCACGGCCTGACCGACACCGAACAGCGCTACCGTCAGCGCTACGTCGACCTGATCGTCAACGAGGAAGTGCGTGAGACCTTCCGCGTGCGTTCGCAGGTCATCGCTCACATCCGCAGCTTCCTGATGAAGCGCGACTTCCTCGAAGTCGAAACGCCGATGCTGCAGACCATTCCGGGCGGCGCGGCGGCCAAGCCGTTCGAAACCCACCACAACGCGCTGGACATGGAAATGTTCCTGCGTATCGCCCCGGAGCTGTACCTCAAGCGTCTGGTGGTCGGTGGTTTCGAGAAGGTCTTCGAGATCAATCGCAACTTCCGTAACGAAGGTGTTTCGACCCGGCACAACCCCGAGTTCACTATGCTCGAGTTCTACCAGGCCTACGCCGATTACGAAGACAACATGGACCTCACCGAGGAACTGTTCCGCGAACTGGCGCAACTGGTTCTGGGCAGCACCGATGTGCCTTATGGCGACAAGGTATTCCACTTCGGTGAACCGTTCGTGCGCCTGTCGGTGTTCGACTCGATCCTCAAGTACAACCCTGAGCTGACCGCTGCCGACCTGCAGGACATCGACAAGGCGCGCGCCATTGCGAAAAAGGCCGGTGCCAAGGTGCTGGGCTTCGAAGGCCTGGGCAAATTGCAGGTGATGATTTTCGAAGAGCTGGTCGAGCACAAGCTGGAACAGCCGCACTTCATCACCCAGTACCCGTTTGAAGTGTCGCCGCTGGCGCGTCGCAACGACGAAAACCCGAACGTCACCGACCGTTTCGAGCTGTTCATCGGTGGTCGCGAAATCGCCAATGCCTACTCCGAGCTCAACGACGCCGAAGATCAGGCCGAACGCTTCCAGGCTCAGGTGGCCGACAAGGATGCCGGTGACGACGAAGCCATGCACTACGACGCCGACTTCGTCCGTGCGCTGGAGTACGGCATGCCGCCGACGGCAGGCGAGGGGATCGGTATCGACCGGTTGGTGATGTTGCTCACCGACTCGCCGTCGATTCGCGACGTTATCCTCTTCCCGCACATGCGCCCGCAAGCGTAACCAGTGGAAAAACAGCCGCCTTCAATGGGCGGCTTTTTTTTAAGTGTTTTTCAGATCGACTCATTTCAGAGCGACTTATAAGGAAGCTGTCGTGACGATTGCCAGAGAAGGGGCCGCCGGAGTAGCCAGCGCGGTGGCCAAAAGTGTCAAGTATCAGGGCCGCAAGGCTGCGCGTGAGGGCAGTGAGCAACGCAGGCAGGTCATTCTCGATGCCGCCATGCGTATCGTGGTGCGTGACGGCGTACGCGCCGTGCGCCATCGCGCAGTGGCCGCCGAGGCCAGTGTGCCGCTGTCGGCAACCACCTATTACTTCAAGGACATCGATGATTTGCTCACCGATGCCTTCGCCCAGTATGTACAGCGCAGCGCTGATTATCTGGCGCGGCTGTGGCAAAACACCGAAGGTATTTTGCGCGAGATGATGAACCGCAGTTCCGGGAGTCCGACCGACCGTTTTCGTCTGGCGGACGACATTGCGCGTATGGTGATGGAGCATATCCGTCATCAGTTGCTGACCCGGCGCGACTATCTGATTGCCGAGCAGGCGTTCTACCATGAAGCACTGATCAACCCGCGCCTGACGCCATTGGTCATGGCCCATCAGGAAATTTTGCTGCAGGGCAGTTGTCAGTTCTTCCAGGTAATCGGTTCCCTGCATCCCTATCAGGATGCTCAGGTGTTGACGGGGCTTATCCGGCGCATTGAGTATCAAGGCCTGCTTCACGGACCGCAGCGTCAGGCGGACGAAGAAATGCTCTGTATCCTGACCCGGCAGATGCGTCTGGTACTGGGCACCCCGCAGCCGCTTCGAGGGTGACTATACTGCTGCGCGAGTGCCCCGGATCGGCTGTTCAGACGGTTTGACGATCCTGCCAGTTTCGATATTTACCAGCGGTGGTGTGTTGTTCCGCGCCGCCAAGCAGTAGCGTGACAGCCAGCCAAGGAGTACCGGTGGACGAGTATCAACAGACTATTCGTGCTTTATCGGATCGGATCGTCGTTGCACAGACGCCGATTCGCATTCTGGATGCAGTTAAATGGGATGAGAACGTCCGCAAGGAGTTTCTGGCCGCCAAGGGCAAGGCGCTGCCTGCCGTGGACCGCGCCTATTACGAAAACCGTCCGCTGGGTTTCGACTCTTCGGCCTTGAAGCAAGAGTTTCAGAACATCGAGCGCGACGTCACGCGTCAACTGGGGCAGTTCAACCCGGTCGGGCAGATCATGCGCCGCATGTGCCGTGAGTACCGCATGGTGGTGCGTATGCTTGAGGCACGCGGCACGTCCGACTTCGGGCTGATTTCTCAGGAACTGTATGGCGCGGCATCCGATGCCTTTCATGCGGGTGATCCGACGCTGGCCGATCTTGGCTTGATGCTCTCTGATTACCTGAACAACATTGCCGGGCGCGGCGACCTGAAGGACGAGCCGAAAACGCTCACCGCCAAGGACGCCGTTTCGCTGCTGCAATCGCGTTTGAACCGCGTGTTCGGTGAGGCCGAGGAGACCATCCGGGTTTTCGAATCCGACGGGATCGTCGCCGATGCGGCTGCCGGTGCCGACTACATCAAGATCCGCACTGACGCGATGTTCAACGAGCGCGATGTACGCGCGCTGGAAGTTCACGAAGGGCTGGTGCACGTGGGCACCACACTGAACGGGCAAAACCAGCCGATCTGTACCTTCCTGTCCAAAGGCCCGCCATCCTCGACGGTGACGCAGGAAGGCCTGGCGATTCTCATGGAAGTCATCGCCTTTGCATCCTATCCGAGCCGCCTGCGCAAGCTGACCAATCGCACACGGGCCATTCACATGGCCGAGCAGGGTGCCGATTTTCTGCAGGTGTTCGAGTTTTACCAGGAGCAGGGCTTCGGCATGTCCGAGAGCTACGGCAATGCCAGTCGCGTTTTCCGCGGCTCGGTGCCCAACGGCCTGCCGTTCACCAAGGACCTGTCCTACCTGAAGGGCTTCATCATGGTCTACAACTACATTCAGCTCGCCGTGCGCAAGGGCAAGCTCGAACAAGTGCCGCTGCTGTTCTGCGGCAAGACCACCCTGGAAGACATGCGTACCCTGCGTCAACTGGTGGACGAAGGGCTGGTGGTTGCACCCAAGTACCTGCCCGAGCAGTTCCGTGACATGAACGCCTTGTCGGCCTGGATGTGCTTCTCCAACTTCCTCAACCACCTGAGCCTGGACCGCATCGAAGCGGACTACTCGAATATTTTGTAGGCAGCGATCTTCGCTGTACGCCAGCCTGTTTTTGACTCTGGCCGAAGGCCGTAGGAGCGAACTTGTTCGCGAAGGAGAGGTACATTCTCCGAAAGCTCATGATTATGCCTATCGGCCAATGCTCGCAGAACATGGGAACGAGAATCTGAGTCTCGCGCCAGCACGGCAGTGATGTGGCGCTGAAAACAACAAGGAACCCTCATTTGAAACTGCTCGGCATCTTCACCCTGGTCCTTGCGCTCACCGGCTGCAGTTCGATGTTGTTCTACCCCGAGCAAGGGGTTCCGTTCACGCCCGACAAGGCGCGCCTGCAGTATCAGGACGTGAACCTCACGGCTGCCGACGGTACGCGCCTGCACGGCTGGTGGTTGCCAGCGAAAGAAGGCGTGCCGGTCAAGGGTACGGTGCTGCATCTGCACGGCAACGGTGGCAACCTGTCCTGGCATCTTGGCGGCGTCTGGTGGCTGCCCGAGCAGGGTTATCAGGTGTTGATGCTGGATTACCGTGGCTATGGCGAGTCGCAGGGCGAGCCGAGCCTGCCGGCGGTCTATGAGGATGTTCAGGCCGCTTTCGACTGGTTGAACACTGCACCGCAGGTGCAAGGCAAACCGCTTGTGGTCCTGGGGCAAAGCATTGGCGGGGCGCTGGCGGTGCATTATCTTTCCGAACACCCGCAAGAGCGTTCGCGTCTCAAGGCGCTGGTGCTGGACAGTGTGCCGGCCAGCTACCGCAGCGTCGCGCGAAACTCGCTGAGCAAATCGTGGCTGACCTGGCCATTGAAAACGCCCTTGTCCTGGCTGATCCCGGAAGCCGACAGCGCGGTCAACGGCCTGCCACGACTGGCCGGCACGCCGATGCTGATCTTTCATAGCATGGACGACACGCTGGTGCCGCTCGCCAACGGCATCGAACTGTACAAGGCCGCGCCGCCGCCGCGCGTGTTGCAATTGACCCGTGGTGAACACGTGCAGACGTTCGCAGACCCTCTCTGGCGTCAGGTGATGCTGCGCTATCTGGACGACCCGACGCATTTCAACGGTCTGCGTCGCCTTGCGGAAGTACCCAATTACCCGACCCCCGCAACACTTCCAGCGCAATGAGCCGCGATCGTAACCTCAACGGCATGATCCTCAGCGCTGTTGGTGCGGTCATCGGCACAGTGGGCTGTCTGTGGTTTTACGGCTACCTGCACTTCGCCAAGCCAGAGGATGCACTGTTGCTCGGTGAATTCACCCTGCTCAAAACCGTGCCCGGCGAGGATTACAAGGTCGCTGCCACGCCAGCCGCCGAGGTCGCGCAGTGCGTTGATGGCGTACTGGTGTTGTTCGATACGTCGCGAAAAGGTCTGTCAGGCGTGTTGATCGATGATCACAGGCAGGCCGTGCGCTGCCTTGGCCAGCAAACGCCTCGGCCGTAAGACACCGGTAAAAAACAGCGCCCATGAAAAAGCCCCGCCTGTATGCGCAGGCGGAGCTTCGGTGCAGCAGCTCAGTCGCTTATTTCATCGAAGAGCGCGGTGCAACAGGCTGGTTGTCGTTGGAGATAGTCACTTCCACACGACGGTTCATGGCGCGGCCCGAGTTGCTGGTGTTGTCAGCAACCGGGTATTCCTTGCCATAACCCATGGTCACAACGCGCGCTGGGTCTACACCCATGCGTACCAGAGCCATACGCACCGAGTTGGCGCGACGCTCGGACAGCGACTGGTTGTAGGAAGCCGAACCGGTGCTGTCGGTGTAGCCTTCGACAATCACTTTGCGATCAGGGTTTTCCTGCAGGAAGGCAGCCAGCTTGCCAATGTCGCCCTGGGCGGTCGGCTTCAGTTCGGCCTTGTTGTAGTCGAACAGCACGTCACCGAAGGTCACCAGCGTACCGCGTTCGGTCTGCTTGGCGTTCAGGCTGTTTTTCAGTGCAGCGATCTGCGCGTCACGTGCTTCCAGACGGGCCTTGGCGCGGTCGGCAGAAGCATTTTGCAGCGCGGCTTCAGAAGTGCGCAGGGCGATGGTCTGCTTGGCCAGCTCGACGCGCTGGTTGGTCAGATACGACAGTTGGTCGACTTTCTGCACGTCCTCATCGTTGCGGAAGGCCTGTTCTGCCTTGGTCAGCCATTCGCTGGCGTCCTTGGTTTCAAGGGCTGCGACTTGAGTGGCCTGAGGGTTGGTCTGCAGCGCGGTGAAGTTGCTGCGAGCCTGTTCCAGGTTAGGGTTCGGCTTGGTTGCACAGGCTGCCAGGGCAACGCTCATGGCCAGCAGAGCAGGGATCATCAATTGTTTACGCATAATAGGGTCGTCCTTTAATCAGTTACGAATTCATGAAAACAGAAGGGTGTACAGGACAATCACTGCACCTGACGCAGGCCTTCTTCACGGAGTTCGTTGACGCCTTGACGAGCGTCCTGCACGGCCTTGGCAGCTTTGGCGGCCTGAGATTTGCGTTCTGCTACGCGAGCGTCCCACTCGGCCTGTTCAGCCAGACGGCGTGCTTCATCGTATTTGTGATCCTGCATGGCCAGATCAGCAGCCTTGAGCTTGTCCTGAGCCGACTTCATTTCTACCGCCGCGAACTCGGTACCGCCAGCGCTGACAGCGCTGTTGACTGCCGATTGCGAAACCGCGTACTGCTCGGAGGGCGGGTTACCGGCACAGCCGGCCAGGATAAAGGTGCTACCGAGTGCCAGCGCAGCCAGCTTGAGACCGCGCAGGCCTTTGAATTTGGTTTTGGCAGTTAGGGTGTTCATGTTGATCAACTCCAATGTCTGACTCCAACGTGGTTATCCATGACAGTCGTTGCATCAAGTCCGGGCATCAGGTTCTACAACCGCCTACTGCCTTTCGGGCTTTCCTGTAATGGTTAATGGTTCCGACCTTCGCGGTTTTTGAATAGTTCAGATAAATATCTACTGACCGGTCAGGAATTTTCAGAGGCATTCAGACGAGTGCCAATATGTTGATCATCATATGAAGGCGCGTCGAACCCCGTTCAATAACCCTGATCGCGTTCAGGTTTTTGCTGAAGCATTTGTCCAACCGCAGACTTTTGGTGCACTGTTGGCATAGCGGATTCGAATTCACGTACGCCCGTGCTACCGAGCGGGTACGCAACTGAGCCCAGATAAAAAACGGGAGAGGAACGATGGCCGATATCGATGCGCGTCTGCGCGAAGACGTTCACCTGTTGGGTGAGCTGTTGGGGAATACGATTCGCGAGCAGCGAGGTGCGGAATTTCTCGACAAGATCGAGCGTATTCGCAAAGGTGCCAAAGCGGGCAGGCGCGGTTCCGCAGAAGGGGCCGAGCAACTCAGCTCCAGCGTCGACGGGCTGGGTGATGATGAGCTGCTGCCGGTGGCGCGTGCGTTCAACCAGTTTCTCAACCTGGCCAATATTGCCGAGCAATATCAGCTCATGCACCGCCGCGATGATAAACAGCCGCTGCCATTCGAGTCGCGAGTACTGCCCGAACTGCTTGATCGCCTCAAGGCCGAAGGCCACTCACCTGATGCCCTGGCACGCCAGCTCAGCAAGCTGGAAATCGACCTGGTGCTGACTGCGCACCCGACCGAAGTGGCACGTCGCACGCTGATTCAGAAATACGACGCCATCGCAGCGCAGCTGGCTGCACTTGATCATCGCGATCTCAATAGCATCGAGCGCACACAGATTACTTCGCGCCTGCAGCGGCTGATTGCCGAGGCCTGGCATACCGAAGAGATCCGGCGCATCCGACCCACCCCGGTCGATGAAGCCAAATGGGGTTTCGCGGTCATCGAACATTCCCTCTGGCACGCCATTCCAAACTACCTGCGCAAGGCAGACCATGCGCTGCATGCGGCCACCGGTCTGCATCTGCCCCTGGAAGCCGCGCCGATCCGTTTTGCCTCCTGGATGGGCGGCGACCGCGACGGCAACCCGAATGTCACCGCCGCTGTCACCCGCGAAGTGCTGTTGCTGGCGCGCTGGATGGCCGCTGACCTGTACCTGCGTGACGTGGACAATCTCGCCGCAGAACTGTCGATGCAGCAGGCTAGCGATGCTCTGCGTGCCAGCGTGGGTGACAGCGCCGAACCCTATCGGGCAGAACTCAAACGCCTGCGCGAGCGCTTGCGCGCGACGCGCAACTGGGCCAATGCCTCACTGAGCGAAACCCTGCCTGCGCCGGAAGCGGTGCTGCGAGACAACCGTGAACTGCTCGACCCGCTGCTGCTGTGCTTCCAGTCGCTGCACGAATGCGGCATGGGTGTCATCGCCGACGGCCCGCTTCTGGATTGCCTGCGTCGTGCGGTCACATTCGGCCTGTTCCTGGTGCGTCTGGATGTTCGCCAGGATTCCAGCCGTCACTGCGCAGCGATGACCGAAATCACTGATTATCTGGGGCTGGGGCGCTACGAAGAGTGGGATGAGCAGACCCGCATCGACTTTCTATTGCGTGAATTGAATAACCGCAGGCCGCTGCTGCCGAGCTACTTCAAACCGGCCGCCGATACCGCAGAGGTTCTCGCAACCTGCCGCGAGGTGGCGGCCGCCCCGGCCGCGTCGCTGGGGTCCTATGTCATCTCGATGGCCGGCTCGGCTTCGGATGTGCTGGCCGTGCAACTGCTGCTCAAGGAATCCGGGCTGCAGCGGCCCATGCGTGTGGTGCCGCTGTTCGAGACCCTGGCCGACCTGGATAACGCCGGGCCGGTGATCGAGACGCTGCTCGGGCTGCCGGGCTATCGCTCGCGTCTGCACGGCCCGCAAGAGGTGATGATCGGCTATTCCGACTCGGCCAAGGATGCCGGCACCACTGCGGCGGCCTGGGCGCAGTACCGCGCCCAGGAAAGGCTGGTGGAGATCTGCCGCGAGCAGCAGGTCGAATTGCTGCTGTTCCACGGCCGCGGCGGTACAGTCGGTCGTGGCGGCGGCCCGGCGCACGCGGCGATCCTCTCGCAGCCGCCGGGTTCTGTGGCCGGGCGTTTCCGGACCACCGAGCAAGGGGAAATGATTCGTTTCAAATTCGGTCTGCCGGACATCGCCGAGCAGAACCTCAATCTGTATCTGGCTGCCGTGCTGGAAGCGACCCTGTTGCCACCGCCACCTCCGCAGCCAGCGTGGCGGACGATGATGGACCAGATGGCCGACGACGGGGTCAGTGCCTACCGAGCGGTGGTGCGCGAGAATCCCGAATTCGTCGAGTATTTCCGTCAGGCGACGCCCGAGCAGGAGCTGGGGCGCTTGCCACTTGGCAGTCGTCCGGCCAAGCGCCGCGAGGGCGGTGTAGAAAGTCTTCGTGCCATTCCGTGGATCTTCGCCTGGACGCAGACGCGTCTGATGCTGCCCGCCTGGCTGGGTTGGGAGGCCGCGCTGAGCAAAGCGCTGGAGCGCGGCGAAGGCGAGGTGCTGGCGCAGATGCGTGAGCAGTGGCCGTTCTTCAGAACGCGCATCGACATGCTGGAAATGGTCCTTGCCAAAGCCGATGCGGACATCGCCCGACTCTACGACGAACGTCTGGTCAGCGCCGAGCTGCAACATTTGGGCGCACATTTACGCGACCTATTGTCGCAGGCGTGCAATGTGGTTCTGGGGCTGACCGGGCAGACGCAACTGCTGGCCCACAGCCCTGAAACGCTGGAATTCATCAGTCTGCGCAACACTTACCTTGACCCGTTGCATTTGCTTCAGGCGGAGCTGCTGTCGCGCTCGCGTAATCGTGAAGCCAGTCTGGACAGTCCTCTGGAACTGGCGCTGCTGGTGTCTGTAGCGGGGATTGCTGCCGGTCTGCGCAACACGGGCTGATGGATCCGGCCAATGTCATCGTCGGGCCTTTTCAGTCCGGCGATGGCCAGCGCGGGTTTTCCAGGCGGGTCTGCCTTAAACGTTGATATAGGTCATGTCACTCTGAAATCAAGGCCGACAAGCCGGTACGCCTGCGGTTACTGCGACTTTCGGCGGCTTGTGCGGCCTCGGTCTGCTGTGTATCTTGATCAGCCTTTCGGCCTATTGGCCTGATTCATTTTTTAGATTGGCCCCCGAGGCGAATCCGATGATTTCACTATAAAAAATTTGAGGAGCATGACGATGCGCGTGATTCTGCTGGGAGCTCCCGGGGCCGGTAAAGGTACTCAGGCAAAATTCATCACTGAAAAGTTCGGCATCCCGCAGGTTTCGACAGGCGACATGCTGCGCGCTGCAGTCAAGGCTGAAACCGAGCTGGGCCTGAAGGCCAAGAGCGTCATGGACGCGGGCGGTCTGGTTTCCGATGACCTGATCATCGGCCTGATCAAGGACCGTCTGGCCGAGCCGGACTGCGCGAACGGCGTGCTGTTCGATGGCTTCCCGCGCACCATTCCACAGGCCGAAGCCCTGTTGAACGCCGGTCTGGAAATCGACCATGTGCTGGAAATCGCGGTCGATGACGAAGAAATCGTCAAGCGCATGTCCGGCCGCCGGGTTCACGAAGGTTCCGGGCGCATCTACCACACTATCTTCAATCCGCCGAAGGTTGAAGGTATCGATGATGTGACCGGCGAACCGCTGCTGCAGCGCAAGGACGACGTCGAAGAAACCGTGCGTCATCGCCTGTCCGTGTACCACGCGCAGACCAAGCCGCTGGTCGAGTTCTACAGCCAGCTGGAAGCGAAGAACGGCAAGCCCAAGTGCAGCCATATCCCGGGCGTCGGCTCGGTTGAGGACATCACTGCAAAAGTACTGAAAGCCTTGAGCTGAGGCTCGCAGGCTGAACAATAAATGGCCCGCTTGCGGGCCATTTGTCATTTATACTGCTGCACTTTTTCACATTGACCACGACGGAAACACCGATGACCACCTTGCTGGCCCTGGACACCGCCACTGAAGCCTGCTCGGTCGCTTTGCTGCATGACGGCAAAGTACTGAGCCACTACGAGGTGATCCCGCGCCTGCACGCCCAGCGGCTGCTGCCCATGATCAAAAGCCTGATGGCCGAGGCGGGCATTGCCATGTCGGCGCTGGACGCCATTGCTTTCGGCCGCGGTCCCGGTGCGTTCACCGGTGTGCGTATTGCCATCGGCGTCGTGCAAGGCCTGGCATTCGCCCTTGAGCGTCCGGTGCTGCCCGTGTCGAACCTCGCCGTGCTGGCGCAGCGCGCCTTGCGCGAGCACGGCGTGTCGCAAGTGGCCTCGGCCATCGATGCACGCATGGACGAGGTGTACTGGGGCTGCTATCACGAGAGCGCCGGAGAGATGCGTCTGCTGGGCGACGAAGCTGTGATGGCGCCCGAACTGGCCACGCTGCCTGCGCACGCCAGCGGGCAATGGTTTGGTGCCGGTACGGGCTGGGGCTATGCAGAGCGTATTCCGCTCAGCCTGGCAGGCCATGATGCGGCCATGCTGCCGCACGCGCAGGATCTGTTGACACTGGCGACCTTCGCCTGGCACCGCGGCGAAGCCCTGCCTGCGGATGACGCTCAGCCGGTCTACCTGCGCGATAAGGTCGCTACACCTAAAGCACGTTGATTGAATGAGTTCAGGACCCGCGCAATCGTCTGATCCGTCATGAACACGTCTTTCAATACTCGCCAGCATCAGCCAATGCTGAAAAATATCAGTTTGCCATCTACCGTTTATCGTCTGAATGGTCTTTAATCTCATTTGGCGATAACAAGTTGCAAGATATGTGGTCTAGTTATCGTTACGCAATTTGCGAACTACAAGGCAGTAACGCTAAATTGCCACTATCGACGCCGAGTACATAATCGATGCGCATAGACGGAACCTCATCACGCTCGTACCCCATCAAGCGAAAGCCGCAGAAAACACCTTCGACGGTCGAAGGTTCTTTTGAGGAAGTCGTGGTTGATGCCGAGCTGCCGCCGCCACCAGCGCGCGCTCGCCGTGAAACGGGTGATCCAACGATTGGCAGCACTGCCAACGTACCTGCGCGTCCGCAAGACATCATTTTCCCGCGCTCCATGAGCTCTCGTGTCGCCCATGCGCTGGCCAGTTATATGGCCACTGCCAGTTTTGTCGATTGGGACCTTGAAGTATCGGGGCTCGATCTGCACGTCTGATTGTGTCTCGTCTGCCTTACTACCTCGGTTGTCCGTCATGGAGTGAAAACGCCTGGCGCGATTCGCTGTACCCCGAAAATGCCCGCCCCAATGATTTCCTGAACCTCTACACTCAGGTGTTCAACGCTGTCGAAGGCAACACCACGTTCTATGCCCGTCCCGCCGCCACTACGGTGCAGCGCTGGGCAGAAATAATGCCCGACGATTTTCGCTTCACCGCCAAATTCCATAAAGACATCAGTCACAACGGCGACCTTCGTGAGCAGGTGGGCGCCGCTGGGGAATTCATTCGCCTGCTTGCGCCTCTGGGCAGACGGGTCGCGCCGTTCTGGCTGCAGTTGCCCGCCAGCTTCACACCGCAGCGCCTGGCCGAACTGGCCGGTTTTCTTGACGAGCTCAAGGTGTCTGTAGCAGTGGAAGTGCGCAACATGGCTTTCTTCATGAAAGGTGACGAAGAGCGCATGCTCAATCGCCTGTTGCTGGACCGAGGCGTCGAGCGCATCTGCCTCGATTCGCGGGCATTGTTCAGCTGTGTCTCGAGTGATCCTGCAGTCCTGCACGCCCAATCGAAAAAGCCCAAGGTGCCGCCTCGTCCGGCTTCGCTGACGCTGTTTCCTCAAGTGCGCTTCATCGGCGGTCCGGACCTTGAGGCCAACGATCAGTTTCTGCTGCAGTGGGTGGAAAAGGTCGCCGTGTGGATTGAAGAGGGGCGCACGCCGTATGTCTTCCTGCACACTCCGGACAACATCAGGGCTGCCGAGCAGGCCATGCGCTTTCACCAGCAACTGATGGCGCGATTGCCGGGCTTGCCGGCATTGTTCGAACTGGATCGCGGGCCTCAGGTGGAACAGTTGGGCTTGCTCTGAGGTCTTCCAGGTGTGGGCTGAAAAAGCCTGGCCTTGCGGAGAGCACGCTTATGGATGCGCAACTGCGCTGTGTTGCCCCTGTTTACAAACGCCTCTTGCGGTTCGCCTCTGTTGCCCTGGTCAAGGGCTGAGCATGCGCGTGCTGCTGGTATTTCTGTTGCTCTGTGCAATGGCTGCGTTGGCAGTCTGGCGTGGCTGGGTCGATGTCCCCGAGCGCTGGAACCCATGGGCGCCACTGGATGTGCGGGCCGAGCCCAATTTTCTGACGGCTTACAAGCTATCGCGATTGCAGAACGATCCCGCACTGTGCGATCAGGTGCTGAGTTCGTCGGGGTTGCGTTTCAGTCGCCAGGCCGACAGTGATCCTTCTGCTCGTTGCCCTCTGCAAAATACCCTGCGTATCCAGGGTGGCGACGTGGCGCTGAGCAGCAGCTTTCTGGCCAGTTGCCCATTGGCGGTCGCCTATGCGCTATTTGATATCCACACGTTGCAGCCTGCCGCCCAGGCCGTTTTCGGCCAGCGGGTAGCGCGGATCGATCACTTGGGCAGCTTTGCCTGCCGCAATATCTATAACCGCACCAACGCTCGGCTCAGCCAGCATGCCACGGCCAATGCGCTGGACATGGCAGGTTTTCGCCTGGCAGACGGTCAGCGCATCGGTGTTCTAAAGGACTGGAACGATGATGGGGACAAGGGGCGTTTTCTGAGGCTGTTGCGTGACGGTGCCTGCAAAAATTTCAGTACGGTGCTCGGGCCGGAGTACAACGCAGCGCATCGCGATCATTTTCACGTCGACATGGGGCGCTGGTCGGTGTGCAGGTAAAGCCGCGGTAAGCTGCCGGCAGGAAGCGTTCGGGGCTTATGCCGCCATCCGCAGGTTTTGCAGGATCAGCGGGCGTGCCCAGCCGTTCTCGTAGTCGAACTGGCGTTGTTGGGCGGCGATGGTCTGCTCATCCAGGGGCAGGGCAGGCTTGTCGGCCAGTTCCCATTCGAATTCGGCAATCGGCAGATGCAGCGGGCGTGGCTGCGGGCCAGGGCCTGGTTTGACGCTATCGTCATAAGGATTCAGAACGGTAGGGCGTACCCAGTGGCTCTCGAACTCCAGATGGCGTTGCTGTTCGATCATTTCAGCCATGCTGAACGGTTCTGCAGGTGGAGGCAGAAGATCGAGGTCAAACTCGGCAATCGGCAGGAACAGCGGCTCTGGAGGCTTGACCTCGGTGTCGGTGACCGGGCAGGTACGTTGCTCGACGATCTTGCTCAGGGTTTTTGCGCCAGCGACCGGTTCGCCTGTTTCTACATCCACCTCAACGGCCGTCGGGTGCACGGGGACTGAAGCGCTTTCACTGACCTGATCCGCCATCGCCCGGGCAAATGCATCCGACCACAGCTGCGTCACACCACCCAGTGTGCGGCTGTTGCGTACGCTAAAGTCGCCTGAGTGCGACAAATAGCCGATGGATGATTGAACAATCTCTGACATAGCGATCAGTACTGGCCTTGGGTCTGGCAAAATGCCGGATACTTGGTTATCGGCAGGCTTTGCCGAACATTAACAATTTTTGAGTGTGTAAACGCAATGATTGAGCAGCAAGCAGGCAGTCGTATCCGGGTCGAAGCCCTGGCCGTTGGCGGACAGGAGCAGGCGGCGCAATGGGCGCAGCGCCTGGGCCTGCCGTTGACCGATGCTCACGCTGATTTTGCACTGCAGCTTACTGACGAAGGGCTGCAGTTGCAGCAATTGGGCGATGATGCGCCAGGCGCGGTACGTGTCGATTTTGTCGAGGGCGCAGTGGCTCATCGGCGACTGTTCGGTGGTGGGACCGGGCAGATGATTGCCAAGGCGGTTGGTATTCAGCCAGGCATTCGCCCCAGCGTGCTGGATGCAACGGCAGGGCTTGGCAAGGATGCGTTCGTGCTGGCAAGTCTCGGTTGCGACATGAGCCTGATCGAGCGTCAGCCGATCATCGCTGCATTGCTGGAGGATGGTCTGGCCCGTGGGCGCGGTGATCGTGACGTTGGTTCGATCATTGCCCGGATGCGCCTGTTGACCGGCAACTCGATCGACCTCATCCGCGCCTGGACAGGCGAGCCGCCCCAGGTGATCTACCTGGACCCGATGTTCCCGCATCGGGAGAAGACCGCCCTGGTGAAAAAGGAAATGCGCCTGTTCCGGCCGCTGGTCGGTGATGACATGGACGCGCCAGCCTTGCTGGAAGCCGCGCTGGCGCTTGCCACTCATCGGGTTGTGGTCAAACGCCCGCGCAAGGCCCCCTGCATCGACGGCCTCAAGCCGGGCTATGCGCTGGACGGCAAATCCAGCCGCTACGACATCTACCCGAAGAAGGCCTTGAAGCCCAAGGCAGCCACAGACGAGAGCGGTGCATAGCGCCTGTATCGTCGACGGCCTGAGCCCGAATCAAACGCAGATGCGCCTGTGAATACAGGCGCGAATCCCGCACTCAGAGTGCGCCAAACACTTTCTTCGCCAGGCCCGTAGCGGCGGCAGCAGGGTTGGCGCGAATGCTTTCTTCCTGTTTGGCGATCATTTCGAACAGCCCGTTCAGCGCTTGCTCGGTCACGTAGCCTTCAAGGTTGGCATTTTTGCTGTCAAGCGCGCCAAGCGCCGCCGCTTTGCCGGCAAAGGCGTTGTACTTCTGGGCCAGGCCCACCTGATCGGTGGACTTCTTGACGATAGGCAGGAACTTGGCGCGAATCTGCTCGCGGCTGGTGCTGCTCAGGTACTGGGTGGCCGAGTCCTTGCCACCGCCGAGAATGGCTTTGGCGTCGGTTACGCTCATCTTTTTCACTGCATCTACAAGCAGGGCCTGAGCTTGAGGCACGGCGGCTTCGGCGGCCTGGTTCATGCTGGTTTCCAGCTGATCGACCTGAGCGCCCATGCCGAGCATTTTCATTTTTTTCGCGATCTGGCCGAGTTTGCCCGGCAGCTCGATACGTACCTCTTCATTTTTGCTGAAGCCACCGGGCACGCCGAGCTGTTTGACGGCGACCTGTGCGCCTTGAGTCAGGGCATCCTTGAGTCCTCCGGTCGCGTCCGATTGCGAGAGGTCGCTCAGCGACAGGGCGAAGACGTTGGCCGACAGCAGAAGGCCAGCGCACAGGCCGGCCAGGGTGAAGGAAAAACGAGGCATGAGAGCTTCCTTGTTGAAGTGGGTTCTGACCTGAACCCGGGTCGATAGTGGTGCGGTGCGTGATCAAGCGTATCAGGAAGTCGCAACAGGCACTTGCGCCCGTGAGCGATGCACGTCAATCGATGTCGGGGGTGATGAAGCCTTGTGAAACGACAACGGCGCGTGAAGGCGCGCCGTTGAAGGGAGCAAGCAGTGTCGAACGGATTAGCCGGCTGCCTGAATGACCTTGATTTTCAGGCCGCTCTGGTCCTGGTTGGTCAGTTCAACAGGATGAACAGTGTCGTTGATCCAGATAAGTTTGCCGTCATGTTCGATGCGTGCCGACAGTGCATAGCTGCGACCCTGAATGGGGTAGCGATCTGCGGCATAGCCCAGTTCAAACGGCAATGGCACCTGGCTGGTAATGTGTGTTTCGCTGACGTCGATGACAGGGGCCAGAACATCAGCAAGGCTGATGTCACTCAGGGTGACAGTGAGCTTGCAGTCCGCTGGCAGCAGGATGCGTGGCAGGTAATAAACTTCACCCTGAAGGCGTACTAGGGGTTCGCTGGACATTTCAATTTCCTTATTGAGTGTGGGTACCAGTCATTGGCACAAACCACACCTTAGCAACTGCCGGGAGGCATAAAGCACTCGTCTAAAGATCCCCGGCTAATTGCGGAAGATCCCTACGCTGCGCCTTGATCGGTTCCCACATCCTGCTCCTCTTCATTGCTGTGCAAGGCTACTTGCCGTATCGAAAGACGGATTTCGGCAGGCAATACCCGCTTGGCCGCACCTTCTGCCAGTTCGCCCAGCATCGGGTGATAGCTCAGCTTGCCAGCACTGTCCTTGCGCAGTACGCCCAGGTCCAGCAGGGTCTGGATGAAGTGCCGGAACAGGCTCTTGTCGAAGAACTCCGGCGCATTGAGGCCATGCAGAATCGACAGGCGCTGGGCCATGACCGTGCACAGGTCCTCAAGCTGCTCGGGGCTCAGCGTGTTCTGCCCGCTGTTGAGCAACAAGGCAATCGCCATGTAGAAGCGCTGCAGGGTCTGGGCGATGGCGCGCGACAACAGGGTCAGCAATACGAACTCGCGGGAACTGGGCTCCGGGCGCACGTAGGCGTCCTTTTTGAAGCGCAACAGACCTTGTTCCACGAATGCGGCCAGCCATTGATCGACCACGTCATCCAGTTCGTTCAGCGGCCAGCGAATGAACAATTCCGATTGCAGGAACGGATACAGCGCACGTGTGTAGCGCAGGATCTGTTCACGGGTCATGCGCGACGAGCTCTGGAAAAAGCTCGCCAGCAGCGAGGGCAGGGCGAAGATGTGCAGGACGTTGTTGCGGTAATAGGTCATCAGCACCGCATTCTGTTCGTTCAGGTACAGAATTTTGCCCAGCGCGTCTTTTTGCTCGGCGAGCAGGTCCATGCCTTTGACATGCTCGATCAATGAGCGGCCATCACCTTCCGGCAACGTCGTGTGCGGAGAATAAGGTACGGCGCGCAGCAGGGTCAGGTACAGATCAAGAACCCGCTCCATGGCCTGATCGTCCAGCGCCAGTCTTTGTGTCGACAATAACGCCACGGCAACCAGGTTCATCGGGTTGACGGCAGCGGCTTCGTTCAGGTGCTGAGCCACACGCTCGCCCAGACGGTGCGTGGTCTCGCTCAGCCATTCGGGGCGAAATTGCGGGTCCAGTTGCTGTTCGCGCCAGTCCGGTTGTTCGCCATCGAGAAACTCGGCCAGTTTGATCGGCGCACCGAAGTTCACCGAGACCTGGCCGAAGCGCTGCTTCAGCGCGCCGATGACTTTGAAGATATCGAAGATCGACTCTTTCTTCTTGGTTGCTCCGCGCAGTTCGCCCAGATAAGTACGGCCTTCCAGTACGCGCTCGTAACCGATGTACACCGGGATGAAGACGATAGGCATCCGCGAGTTGCGCAGAAAGCTGCGCAGGGTAATGGCGAGCATGCCGGTTTTCGGTTGCAGCATGCGCCCGGTGCGCGAGCGACCGCCTTCGACAAAGTATTCGACCGGAAAGCCCTTGATGAACAGCGTGTGCAGGTATTCGGTGAACACCGCCGTATACAGCGGGTTGCCCTTGAACGTGCGGCGCATGAAAAATGCCCCGCCACGTCGCAGCAGGCCGCCGACCACAGGCATATTCAGGTTGATGCCCGCAGCAATGTGCGGCGGCGTTAGGCCGTTGCGAAACAGCAGGTAAGACAGCAGCAGGTAATCGATATGGCTGCGGTGGCAGGGGACATAAATGACCTCATGTCCCGGCGCGACTTCCTGAACGCCTTCGATGTGGCTGACCTTGATGCCGTCGTAGATCTTGTTCCAGAACCAGCTGAGCACCACCTCCATGAAACGGATCACCGAATAGGTGTAGTCCGAGGCGATCTCGTTGCCGTAGCTCAGCGCCCGTTCCCGCGCCTTTTCCTGGGTGATGTGTTCACGCTCGGCTTCTTCGATGATCGCCTGCTTGACCAGCGGCTCGTCCAGCAGACCTTTGACCACCGTGCGCCGGTGCGAAACGTCGGGACCGATCACGGCACTTTTCAGGTTGCGAAAGTGCACGCGCAGCAGACGTTGGGTCATGCGCAGGGTCAGTTCGTAACCTTTGTTTTCACCCACCAGTTCGCGCATGTGGATAGGCGCGGAAAACTGCACGCGGGTCTTGCGGCCCAGAATCAGAATGCTGACTAGGCGACGTAAGCGGCCGGTCACCGCCCAGCTGTCGGCAAACAGCAGCTTCCAGGCACTGGACTCGCGGTCAGGCGACTGGCCCCAGAACACGCTCACCGGGATGATCTGCGCGTCTTCGCCGGGGTTCTGGCTGACGGCTGCGACCACACGCTCCAGCGTCGGAGGCGCACCACGCTTGTCCTGGCGACCGAGCCAGTCGGGGGAGGGGGTCAGGTAAAAGAATGCGGCCGGCTCGATCAGGTTGCCGACCGCTACCGACAGCACCGGACGAGGCAGACCGGCCTTGCGGCATTCTGTGTCGATCACTGCCAGATCGCTGATCGACGGCGATTGCAGTGCATAGAACACCGGGCGGCTGCGGTCCAGATTCAGCGTAAAAGACGATTGATTGATGGTTTCCGAGCGAACCCAGAGATACAACAAACGGCGCAGGGTGCCGAACACAAGGCGACGGAATGGAGAGCGGGTCATACGGCTTCTGCTGAGTGAGGGGCGGGCGATTGCCCTGGATGGGCGCCAGTGTGACGTATCCCGAAGCGATCGGCAAAAGCGCCGGTGCGCGCGCTGAACGGATCACGTCTGAATGACCGCTTGCCGAGCCGGGCTCACCTGACGACGGCACGTATCAGGAACGTCGCGGCGAAAAATCCTACGCGGTTCGCCAGGTAATCTCTTCCTCACCGTCGGCACTCACGCGTATCCAGCGGTCGGCCGTCTCGTCGCTTTCTTCTTCAACCCAGGTGCCCGGGGCGCAACGTACTTCGACGTTCAATGCCTTGAATGCGGCGCGAGCACAGGCGATGTCGTCTTCCCACGGGGTCTGATCGCTGTCCAGGTGCAGGCTGTTCCATTTACCGACCGCTCTGGGCAGCCAGGTCACGGCGACAGTGCCCGCGGTGCATTTCCAGGTCTGGCCTTTCTGCTTCCAATCGCTGCAAAAGCCCAGCGCTTTGCCGAGCCACTGGGCAATTGCCTTGTGATCGACGTCTTCGTCTTTCAGGTAAATCTCGATATCGGGTTGGCGCATGGGGGCCTCTGTTGAATGCTTATTGCAGCACGAAATAATCGTAGCGCATGGAAACGGTGACCTTGAAAGGTCCTGGTTGCTCGATGACCGCTGCCCGACGTTCGGCGCTGGCGCGCCAGCCGTGCGGTGTCATGGCCAGCAGATCGGCGCGGGACTGGCCGTCGATCAGCTTCAGCGTGTAGCGCAGTGTTTCGCTGTGTTGCAACTGCATGCCTTGCGGCACCAGTGACAGGTGCTTGTCGTCTGCGTAATCGCGCACTTCATCATAGAGCCGCTGACGCAGCTCCATCAGATGCTCGCTGGTCGGGCCGACCCGCATCAGTCCGCCGCCAGGGGTCAGCAAACGCTTGGCTTCCTGCCAGTCCAGCGGGCTGAACACGCTGGCCAGAAACTGGCAGCTGGCATCCGCAAGTGGCACACGGGCCATGCTGGCGACCATCCAGGTCAGCGCCGGATCACGACGACAGGCGCGTTTGACCGCCTCGCGGGAGATGTCCAGCGCATAGCCATCGGCATGCGGCAAGGCTTCGGCAATCTGCGCGGTGTAATAACCTTCGCCACAGCCGATGTCCAGCCAGTGCGCAGGGGATCGCTCAGCGGCCAGTTCAGCCAGACGCCGGGCTACCGGAGCGTAGTGCCCGGCGTTGAGAAAATCGCGTCGCGCCTCGACCATGGCCTGATTGTCGCCCGGGTCGCGGCTGTTCTTGTGCTGCACCGGCAACAGGTTCAGATAACCCTGACGGGCTCGGTCGAAACGATGATTGGCCGGGCACACCACGCCGTTGTCGGCAGTGCTGAGCGGCGCTGAGCAGATCGGGCAGGTCAGCATCAGGCGAGCAACTTGACCAGAGTCTGGTAGTAGATCTCGGTCAGCACATCGAGGTCGCTGGCCAGAATACGTTCGTTAACCTGATGGATCGTTGCGTTGACCGGCCCCAGCTCGACCACTTGGGTACCGAGGGTGGCGATGAAGCGACCATCGGAGGTTCCGCCGCTGGTTGAGGCTTTAGTCTCACGGCCGGTGACGCTTTTGATGCTGGAAGACACGGCGTCCAGCAACGCGCCCGGTTCGGTGAGGAACGGCAGGCCGGACAATGCCCAGTCCACGTGCCAGTCCAGTTCATGCCTGTCGAGGATATCGGCAACGCGCTGCTGCAGACCTTCGACGGTCGACTCGGTGGAAAAACGGAAATTGAAGACCGCCACCAGATCGCCGGGGATGACATTGGTGGCGCCGGTGCCAGCGTTCAGGTTGGAGATCTGGAAGCTGGTCGGCGGGAAGAAGTCGTTGCCGTGGTCCCAGTGCTCGGCGGCCAGTTCGGCCAGGGCCGGCGCAGCCAGGTGAATCGGATTCTTCGCCAGATGCGGGTAAGCCACATGGCCCTGCTTGCCGCGTACTGTCAGCGTGGCGCCCAGCGAACCGCGCCGACCGTTCTTGACCACATCGCCGACCAGCGTGGTGCTCGACGGCTCGCCGACGATGCACCAGTCCAGACGCTCGTTACGCGCTGCGAGGCGTTCGACCACGGCTTTGGTGCCGTGATGCGCCGGGCCTTCTTCGTCGCTGGTGATCAGAAATGCCACCGAGCCCTTGTGATCAGGGTGGTCGGCGACAAAGCGTTCGGCCGCCACCAGCATGGCCGCCAGACTGCCTTTCATGTCTGCCGCGCCGCGTCCGCAGAGCATGCCGTGCTCGTCGATCAACGCATCGAACGGGTCGTTCTGCCAGTTCTGCAGCGGCCCGGTCGGCACCACGTCGGTATGCCCGGCGAAACACAGTACCGGGCCGTCGGTAGTGCCGTGGGTGGCCCAGAAGTTGTCGACGTCTTCGATACGCATTGGCTCCAGCTTGAAGCCGGCATCGCCCAGGCGCTGCATCATCACGGTCTGGCAATCGGCATCGACCGGCGTCACTGACGGACGGCGGATCAGATCGCAGGCGAGTTGGAGGGTGGGCGAGAGGTCGGCTGGGGCCGTCATGTACAGAACTCCGGTAGCAAGACTTTGGGCGCGAAAAGGCGGATATCTTAAAGCAAAACGACGACCTGAGGCCGTCGTTTATCGTGCCCGGTGGATAGGTCAGGTTGTCGGCAGTGCCGGGCGGTTTGCGCGTGCCGACAAGATAGCCATGGTTATGGCTGCAAGATAAGGGAGTGATTGTGCGAACAGCATGGTTATCCAGAAACCGGAATTCGTATCGATGGATGCCCTGCCTGTGAGCAAAAGCACAATCGCGATCCAGGAGATCGCCAAGGTAGACAGTTCTTCCCTTACATCGAGCAGGTTTTGTCCGATCCGGTTTGCAGAGGTATGTTTGGGCGTTCTGTAGAAAGGCATCGCCGAGGTGAAAAGCCCCGCCAGCACTGCCTTGCCCAAGGTCGGATAAAGCGCCATGCCGGCCAGTATCGCCGCCAATGCCTCTTTGATGTGTGTGCTGACCAACCGCCGGTAAAGCACAATCATCTTGAACGAGCGCAGGGCAAACATCAGTATCAACGACGTGGAAAATATCCATGGCAGCGGCCCGAAAGTCTCGGGCTTAAGGATCATAGCCATCGACCAGGCCAACACAGCCAGCGTTAACAGATAATTCATTCCTTCTGCCACCCACGGCATCCACCCCGCGATGAAATGGTAGCGTTGCATCGCGCTCAGGGACGCGCAATTTCCTGCAATCAGGCTTCCGGCGTGCCGCTTGACGATCTGCATAGCTCCATATGCCCAGCGATATCGTTGTTTCTTGAAGTCCATGAACGTATCGGGAGTCAGCCCTTTGCCATAGCTGATAGCGGCGTAACCAGTGGAGAAACCACTTTCAAGCATACGCAGGCCAAGTTCGGCGTCTTCGCATATGCACCATTCCGCCCAGCCCAGTCGGTCCAGTGCTGATCGGCGGATCAGTGTCATGGTGCCGTGCTGGATAATTGCATCGTGATCGTTACGGATCACCATGCCGATGTTAAAAAAACCTCGGTACTCGGCCTGACAGCAACACTTGAACAGGCTTTCGTGACCGTCGCGATAATCCTGCGGCGATTGAATGACTGCAACCTTCGGGTCCGTGAAGTGGGGCACCATATGTTTGAGCCACTGTCGATGGACGCAGTAATCAGCGTCGATGACTGCCACTACCTCTGCGTCTTCAGCGGTATGTCTCAGGAGGTAGTTGAGCGCACCCGCTTTGAATCCGGGAAGTGGACTGACATGAAAAAACCGGAACCGAGGGCCGAGCTGCTGACAGTATCGCTCGATAGGCTTCCAGATGGCCGGGTCCTGAGTATTATTGTCGATAACCAGCACCTCGAAGTCCGGGTAGTCCAGCGTTTGCAACGAGTCGAGAGTCCGTTTCACCATGTCCGGAGGTTCGTTGTAGCACGGAACATGCAGGGAAACTTTCGGGGCGGGACCAACAGGACGATGGACGGGGCTGAAAGAGCGTGGGGTGTCCGGTCCCCAGCAGGCTTCGAGGAATTCGTGCGTTTCGATACCCATGTAAGTCAGCACGCTGGCAGCCCAGATAAAGACGACAGGCAGCGCGAGCCAGGCGGGCAGTGGCTGTGAGTAGTGCATGCCGAACCCTGACAATGCGCAATAAGCCAGCACGATTATCAAGGCGCCTGCGGGCCACGACTCCGGTTTAAGGCGGGTGATAAGCCTGAGTATTTCCGAGAGCATGTTGACCGGCATTTTTACCGGGCCGTTGACGTGCAGTTTTAATCTGCGCTTTGCATCGAACAAACCCCAATTAGGCCCGGGCAGACCTTCTTCAGTCTTCCAGTGCTGGTCGAAGGCTTCTATCACGAAATAGTCATGGCCGTGCTGATCCAGTAATGGAATCTGGTTGCGCAGGTATATCGAGTGCTCTGCGTCAGAGGTCGTCATCCGCCTCTTGGCGATGGCCTTGCTCGGCCAGCCAATCTCCGAAAGTATGAGGGGCTTGTCGGGGAATCTCGTTCTCAGTTCGTTCGCGTGTGCCAGAACGATCGCGGTCGCGTCCAGCGCTGAAACGCCTTCCCAGAAAGGCAAAATATGGGCGGCAATGAAGTCGACATGCCTGACGAGGTCCGGCGTCTCGTACCATTGTGTCCATATCTCGGAGGTCGAAACAGGCACATTGACGGCGCGTCGTGCGGTCTGCAGATAGTGAATAAGCAGATCGATGGGAACATCATCACGAAACAGGACTTCATTTCCCAAGACCAGGCGTTGCACGCTGGAGTAACGGTTGGCGAGTTCGATCCCTGCATTTATTTCCTCGATATTGTGCGTTTCATCCTCTGTTATCCACACGCCAAGCGTGACATTCATGCCCAGTGCTTCGGCGAGTTCGGGGATATGCATCAATGTCCCTTCCACCGAGTAAGTTCTTATATTCCGTGTAATGCTTCGAAGTAGCAGCAGGTCTTCTCTTATCTGATCACGCGTCGGAAAAATCTGTTTGTAGGGGCTTTGGCCCGGTCGAAAAGGGGCGTAGGCCACGCCAGAGATCATTGCAGGCCAGTTGGGCGGATAATTGAACCTGGTTTTGAACAGGTTTTTCAGCCACGTGCCTGCCTTGTTTGAATATTCATCCATGTGTGAAACGTGCTCCATGCTTGTTGCACTGGTGCCGCGAGTTCCCTTCGCGTTGGTTAACCTTAGTCGCCCTCGTTCATTGCCGTTTGCAATGCTTAGACTCTTTTCCTCGGGCGTTTCCAAAAACGGAATGGCGTTTAGGCAGTGGGCGTTGATCGCGTTCTAAAATCATTATTTTTTACTTCCCTTGAGTCTCTGGGTCAGTTCGTCAACGGACCAGGACCTTGCCTGCCGGGAACAAGTCAGGTGTCTTGCCGTCGACAAACCCCTATAATGCGCGCCGGTTTTTGAGGTATTGATCATGAGCGCAGAAGATCCGCGGTTCGCTGGTATCGCCCGTCTATATGGCATCGAAGGGCTGGCACGCCTGCGCGCGGCCCATGTGGCGGTGGTGGGTATCGGCGGGGTGGGCTCCTGGGCGGCGGAAGCCATGGCGCGCAGTGGTGTGGGCGAGATTTCGCTGTTCGACATGGACGATGTCTGTGTCAGTAACAGCAACCGTCAGTTGCATGCGCTCAGCAGTACGGTTGGCCAGTCGAAAGTCGAGGTGATGGCTGAGCGTATCCGCGCGATCAACCCCGATTGCATCGTGCACGCGGTGGCTGATTTCGTCACCCGCGACACCATGGCCGAGTGCATCACCCCGGACATGGACTTCGTCATCGACTGTATCGACAGCGTCAACGCCAAGGCTGCGCTGATTTCCTGGTGCAAGCGGCGCAAGATTCAGATGGTCACCACCGGCGGGGCGGGGGGGCAGATCGACCCGACCCTGATTCAGATCGCCGACCTGAACCGCACGTTCAATGACCCGCTGGCCTCCAAGGTGCGCTCGACCCTGCGTCGGGATTATGGTTTTTCACGCACGCCGAACCGTCACTACAGCGTGCCTTGCGTGTTTTCTACTGAACAACTGCGCTACCCCAAGCCGGATGGCAGTATTTGTCTGGAAAAGAAATTCGTCGGCGAGGGCGTAAAGCTCGATTGCGCCGGTGGTTTCGGTGCAGTGATGATGGTGACTGCGACCTTTGGCATGGTTGCCGCTACCCGTGCGGTAGACAAGCTGGTGGCGGGCACGCGACGGCCTTCGGAGCGGATCAAGCCAGCGCTTGTAACACCCGATCAGGCTTGAGTCAGCTGGCGCATCTTCTGCAGTACGGCATTCAGGCCGTTGCTGCGCGAGGGTGAGAGCTGGCGGGCGAGGCCCAACTGATTGAACCAGCCAGGTAAATCCACGGCTGCCAGCTCCCGGTCCGACAGGCCGTTGACCCGCGCCAGCAGCAGCGCCACCAGACCGCGAATCAGTCGCGCGTCACTGCCGGCCCGAAACAGCCAGGCATTGTCGCTGACTTCACCGGTCAGCCAGACCTTGCTTTCACAACCGTGTACCAGGTTGTCGTCGGTCCTTTCTTCGTCACTCAGCGGCGCAAGTTGATCACCCCATTGCATCAGCAGGCGTGCGCGCTGTTCCCAGCCTTGTGGCCGGGAAAAACTGTCGAGCGCAGTTTGCGCCAATGGCGGCAGACTCATCGAAGCAGCTCCAGTGCCTGATCCAGTGCGCTGAAGAACTGCAGCAGATCGTCCGAATCGTTGTACAGCGCCAGTGACACGCGAATCGCGCCGGGTAGGCCAAGGGTCTTGAACAGCGGCATCGCGCAATGATGACCGGCACGTACGGCAATGCCCTGTTCGGTCAGCAGGTGAGCCACATCAGCATTGTGAACATCGTCGACGACGAAGCTGACCAGTGCCAGATCCGGCGAGCCCAGAACCTGGATGCCATCACGCTGTTGCAGGCCCTCAAGCAGGCGACGGTGCAGTCTGGCTTCATGTTCTGCGACCGCCTGATGATCGAGGCTGTCCAGATAGGCCAGCGTAGCGCCCAGACCGATCACACTGGCGATGGGCGGGGTGCCGGCCTCGAAACCCAGGGGTGCCGGACGAAATTTCGCGTGCTGATAATCGGCTGTCAGCACCATCTCGCCGCCGAACTGCCAGTGCGCGAGGCTGGGCAGCGCCTCGTTGCACCCGTAAAGCACGCCGAGTCCTTCCGGGCCATACAGTTTGTGGCTGGAAAACACATAAAAATCGCAGCCCAGCGCCTGCACATCGTGGCGTCCGTGCACCACGCCCTGTGAGCCGTCCACGACGGTAATGGCGCCTTGGGTCTTGGCAAGTGCGATAAGACGAGCGAGCGGTTGCCAGGTGCCGAGCACGTTGGAGAGCTGGGTGACGGCGAGCAGACGTGTGCGCGGTCCGATCAGGTTGGCGGCCGCGTCGCAGTCGATCACGCCATCGATATCCAGCGGCAGAACCACCAGTTTCAGGCCGCGACGCTGAGCCAGTTGTTGCCATGGCAGCAGATTGGCGTGATGTTCCAGCGCGCTGATGGCGATTTCGTCGCCCGCCGCGAATTCATGTTCCAGCCCGTAGGCCAGCAGGTTCAGCGCAGACGTCGCGCCGTGAGTGAAGATGATCTGGCTGTTCTCGCCGGCATTCAGCCAGCGGGCGGCCTTGCCACGGCTGGCCTCGAACGCTTGAGTGGCGTGTGCGCCGGGCAGATGCTGGGCACGATGCACATTGGCGGCACCGTTGGCATAGTAATGAGTCAGGGCGTCGATCAGCGCCTGGGGCTTTTGCGTCGTGGCGGCGTTGTCCAGATAAGTCTGGCCTTGCCGTTGCAGGGCGGCGATGGCGGGGAAGTCGCCACGCCAGGGAGAGAAGAGGGGCATTGTTCGTCCAGCGTGTGCAGGCGGGTTCAAAACCATCAGCCTTGAACCCGCACACAGCATCAGTTATGAGCGTGCAGTGCTTCGTTCAGCTCGACGGCCGACTTGTGGGTTTTGCATTCCACCGCGCCGGTCTGAGAGTTGCGACGGAACAACAGGTCGGTCTGACCCGCCAGCTCGCGGGCCTTGACGATCTTGACCAGCTCATTGTTTTCGTCGAGCAGCGCGACTTTGGTACCTGCGGTCACGTACAGGCCCGACTCCACGGTGTTGCGATCACCCAGCGGGATGCCGATGCCGGCGTTGGCACCGATCAGGCAGCCTTCACCGACCTTGATGATGATGTTGCCACCACCGGACAGCGTACCCATGGTCGAGCAGCCGCCGCCCAGATCCGAGCCCTTGCCGACGAATACGCCAGCGGAAACGCGGCCTTCGATCATGCCCGGGCCTTCGGTGCCGCCATTGAAGTTGACGAAGCCTTCGTGCATGACCGTGGTGCCTTCGCCGATGTAGGCGCCCAGGCGCACGCGAGCGCTGTCAGCGATACGGACGCCGCTCGGCACGACGTAATCGGTCATTTTCGGGAATTTGTCGACCGAGAACACTTCCAGCAGCTCGCCCTTGAGGCGTGCTTCGAGCTGACGTTCGGCCAGTTCGGCCAGATCGACCGCGCCCTGGCTGGTCCAGGCCACGTTTGGCAGCAGCGGGAAGATACCTGCCAGGTTCAGACCGTGCGGCTTGACCAGACGGTGCGACAGCAGATGCAGCTTGAGGTACGCCTCGGGAGTCGACGTCAATGTGGCGTCTTCAGCCAGCAGGGTCGCGACCAGCGGCTTCTGGCTTTCGGCCAGACGAGTCAGCAGTGCGGCTTGTGTCGCGTCCACGGATTTGGCCGCTTCGGCCAGCTTGTAGGCCATGTCGACATTGAAGGTGATCGCCTGGTTGCCGCCGGTGTAACCCAGAACCGGTGCGATAGCCGCGACCAGTTCCGCAGAAGGATTGATCAGAGGCTGAGCATAAAATACTTCAAGCCATGCGCCTTGACGATTTTGGGTGCCGACGCCGAAGGCCAGGCTGAACAGGGTGGTGGACATGTAAATACCTCGTGGCTTTATCAAGGGGCTTTCAGTAGCGCTCTGGCTTACTGTAAAGCCGCTGCATACAGGTCAGGCTTGAAGCCGATCAGGGTTTTATCGCCCAGATCAAGCACCGGGCGCTTGATCATGGACGGCTGCGCGAGCATCAGTTCTATGGCTTTCGCCTGGTCGAGATCGGCCTTTTGTCCGTCTTCGAGCTTGCGAAAGGTCGTGCCTGCGCGGTTCAGCACAACCTGCCATCCGTGTTCATTGCACCACTGCTCGAGGTGCTCACGGTCGATGCCCTGGGTCTTGTAGTCGTGAAATTCGTAGCTCGCCGAATGCTCATCGAGCCAGGTACGAGCCTTTTTCATCGTGTCGCAGGCTTTGATGCCAAATAGAGTGTAAGTCATTGTTTAAGGTGGGGTGGCTGATCTTGCTCGATACTCCCCACGTCCTCTCCTCGCAATTTAGCCGGCTATTATGCCACGTCAGTCCGTTCAGTGTTATGACAGAGCCAGTACGGTGACTGAACGAAAATTAGATAATAAGGCTAACCATCATTAAGAAAACTTCACCCGCTCACGCTTGAGTCGCTGGCTGCAGCGGGCAATTATTACCCGTCATTTGAAGTTTGGGTGCGTTATGTCTGAGCAAGAGAAGAAGCGTCAGGATGCGCTTGTCCGGCAACGTTATTACAGGGAGCGTCAACGTGCCGAGGGATTCAAGCAAAGTACCATCTGGATTCACGGTGAAGCCGAAGCTCAGGGCCGGCTGGCTGCCCGTGAAGGAAAGCCGTTGCTGCCCATGCAGTCTCATGACCCCGTCAGCTGGGCAGTCGGCTGGGTGGCTGAAAAGCTGCGGACCCGACAGTAGTCAGCACTTTTTCGGGCGGTCACGCCACTCGTTGGGGACGTATGGCGCGCTGTTGATTGCCGCATGATCAACACGTGTCAGGACGCTCTCCGTCAGAGCGTTTCAAATTTCGAGTTGCCACGGTCCGCGTAGATAGCGCCCATCACGGCGATGTCATTGCTGCTGAGTGTCTTGCCCACATTGATGATCTCGAAGTCGCCGAGGGTCAGGCCGTTGGGGATATCGAAATGCATGACCGAATCACGGTCGTAAGCCGAGTAGTGGAAGTCTGCGGCCTCGTACCTGTCGAAAAAATTGGTATTGATCTCTTCGTCACTCAACCCGGTTTGCGAAAGCAGTGAGCGCAAGAGCGGCTCGTTCCAGGGGATGTTTGCCTGTGGATGCTGATGCTCGTGAACCGCGCCCAAGGCGTGCCCGAATTCATGCAGTACGATGCGCGTCAATTCCGGCATCGGCTTCAGGTCCGCCGTGTACAGCTCTTTTAGGTTGAACTCCATCGTAGCCTCATCAGGTCCGGCCAGCAGGGTATCGGTGCCTATGGCGCTCCAGTTCAGGTGTTCATTGAAGCCAATTCGGATATCACTCGCCCCGTCCGTCACGAACTCGAATTTCAGGTTTATGTGCGGCAGCCACTTGCGGGCGGCCTCGACGATGGGTGCTGTCAGGCTGGCAGGAGGATTCTTCAAAAAAAGAACTTTCAGGGTTCGCCCGCGAGCCCAGTATTTGCTGAACGAAACCAGCAGGCGCGCCTGGCGACCTGACTGGCTGGTGTCGGCGCCGGTTTCCGATGGGTAAGCAGGGGTGATCGGCGCGTTGGCGGGGTTTTCGCGAATCGCTGCATCATACGAAGCCTGGTGATTTCCAGCGCTGCGCATGCAGCAGGATGCGGGCAGTTTTACGCCTTGGGTAACAGCGGGTGCGGTCATGGGAGTGGCCTTCATGGTAGTTCGCTTCGTGTCTGGAAGCATTAAAAATGAAGGGTGAGGGTACGTTCACGCAGGGGGCTGGAGGTGGTAACTAATTACCCCGCCGCACATTGCATGCGGCGGGACGATTTTTTTGGATTCGGCTTTTACTTGCTCAGGAATGCGCGGATACGTTCGGCCGCTTCGATGCATTCGGCCAACGGGGCCACGAGCGCAAGACGCACCCGGCCTGCGCCAGGGTTGACGCCATCCACTTCGCGGGAAAGGTACGAGCCCGGTACTGCAGTGACGTGCTGATCGACGAACAGATCGCGGCAAAATGCAGCGTCATCGGTACCGACGTTCGGCCACAGGTAAAAGCCGCCGTCCGGGCGTTGAACGTCGAGCACCGGGGTCAGGATGTCGAGCACCGCAGCGAACTTTTCCCGGTACAGATCACGGTTGGCGCGTACGTGCTCCTCATCATTCCAGGCGGCGATGCTGGCCAGTTGAGTCTGAACCGGCATGGCGCAGCCGTGATAGGTGCGATACAGCAGGAAGGCCTTGAGGATCTGGGCGTCACCCGCCACAAAACCTGAGCGCAGGCCCGGCAGATTGGAGCGCTTGGACAGGCTGTGGAAGACCACGCAGCGTTTGAAATCCTCGCGGCCCAGCTCGACGCAGGCGCTGAGCAGGCCCGGCGGCGGGGTCTGCTCATCGAAGTACAGCTCGCTGTAGCACTCGTCCGCAGCAATGACAAAGTCATGTTCGTCGGCCAGGGCGATGAGCTTTTTCAGGGTTTCAACCGGAATCAGCGCCCCGGTCGGGTTGCCTGGTGAGCACAGAAAGAGGATCTGGCAACGCTTCCAGATGTCCGGGCTGACGGCATCGAAATCGGGATTGAACCCGTTATCGCTCAGGCAGGGCAGGTAGTGCGGTTGGGCTCCGGCCAGAAACGCGGCGCCTTCATAGATCTGGTAAAACGGATTCGGGCTGATCACCAGGCCGTCATCACTGCGATTGACTACGGTCTGGGTGAAGGCGAACAGCGCTTCGCGCGTGCCGTTGACCGGTAATACATTGCGCGCCGGATCGATCCAGCCCTGTGGCACGCCGAATCGACGGCTGCACCAGCCGGCAATGGCTTCGCGCAGCGCAGGAATACCCAGCGTGGTCGGGTAAACCGCCATCTGATCGAGGTTGTCTGCCAGTGCTTTGGCAACGAAATCGGGAGAGCGGTGCTTCGGTTCGCCGATGGACAGTGCTACCGGACGCTTTTCCGGGTTGGGTGTCACGCCGGCCAGCAAGGCGCGCAGCTTCTCGAAAGGGTAAGGCTGAAGCAGTTGCATGGCGTTATTCATGGAACGTGTTCCTCAATGAGCTGCGTTGAGTCGATTCGTATGGCCGAGTATTCATATGCTGATCCGCAAATCGTTGCCCGGCTCTGAGTTGACGCTCAGTTGCTTGACGATCGCATCCTGCAACTGGCGGCACAGTTGTGGATCGGACAGCGGGTGATTGTTGGCGTCGGTGATGAAGAACACGTCTTCCACGCGCTCGCCCAGCGTTGCAATCTTGGCGTTCTGCAGGGACAGGTCGAACTCCAGGAAGATCTTGCCGATGCGCGCCAGCAGGCCTGGACGGTCCGGTGCCAGCAACTCGAGTACCGTCACCGGACGCTGGGCGTCGTTATGAATGGTGACTTGCGGTGCGAAGGCAAAGTGCTTGAGCTGACGTGGCACGCGGCGCTTGATGATTGTCGGGTAATCATCCGGGTTGCGCAGGGCTTCGGTCAGGCCTTCGCGGATGTCCTGAATGCGCTCCGGGTTGTTGCCGATCGAACCGCCCTCATGGTCGAGGACGATGTAGGTGTCGAGTGTGAATTTGCTGCTGGAAGTGATAATGCGTGCGTCGTGAATGTTCAGGTTCAGCTGGTCCATCGCCGCCACGGTAACCGCGAAGAAGTCATGCTGATCCGGGGCGTAAATGAAGATCTGCGTGCCGCCCTCGAATTCACGCTGCGTGGTTTCCTTGATCAGCACCAGCGGACCGCCGTCGGCTGGTTGCTGCAGAATCGCATCGCTATGCCAGGCCACGTCGCCGGCGGTGTGGCGCAGGAAGTAATCATCGCCCAGTGCTGACCAGAGTTGCTCGACGTCATCAGGATCGGTGCCGTTGCGTACCAGAATATCCAGTGCGGCAGTCTGTGTGCGGCGAATCTGTTCTTCGCGGTCGACCGGGTTTTCCAGGCCGCGGCGCAAGGCCCGCTTGGTCTCGGTGTACAGCTGACGCAACAGGCTGGCGCGCCATGAGTTCCAGAGCGTCGGATTGGTCGCGTTGATGTCGGCGACGGTCAGCACATACAGATAATCCAGATGCACTTCGTCGCCCACGAACTGGGCAAAGTCGTGGATGACCTGCGGATCGGAAAGGTCCTTGCGCTGGGCGGTGGTCGACATCACCAGGTGGTTGCTCACCAGCCAGACAATAAGCCGGGTGTCCCAGGCAGGCAGATGATGGCGCGCACCGAACGCCTGCGCATCGATGGCGCCCAGCTCCGAGTGATCACCGCCACGACCCTTGCCGATGTCGTGATAAAGCCCGGCCAGGTAGATCAGCTCCGGCTTGGGCAGGCGGCCCATGATCTTGCTGGCCAGCGGAAATTTCTCGGACACTTCGGTGTATTGCAGCTTGCGCAGGTGCTTGATCAGATTCAGCGTGTGCGCATCGACGGTATAGATGTGAAACAGGTCATGCTGCATCTGACCGACGATATGGCCGAACTCCGGCAGGTACAGGCCGAGAATGCCGTAGCGGTTCATCCGCCGCAGGTTGCGATGAATGCCTATTTCGCACTTGAACAACTCGATGAACAGGCTGGTGTTGCGAATATCGTTGCGGAACTCGTCGTTGATCAGGTGCCGATGTTCACGCAGCAAGCGAATGGTGTCGGCACGTACACCCTTTATTTCCGGATGCTGGGCCATGAGCACGAAGATTTCGATCATGGCAAACGGGGTGCGCTTGAAGACGTTCGGGTGGGTGGCTTCTATATAGCCATCGTGCAGCTGAAAGCGTGAATTGATCGGCTGTGGTGTGCCGCTGTCGTCGGAAAGAATCACTTCTTCGAAATGCTGGATGATCAGATCGCTGAGTTCGGCGATGCTCATGACCACCCGGTAGTACTTCTGCATGAAGCGCTCTATGGCCAGCTTGGCATCATTGTCTTCATAGCCCAGCAACCCGGCGATGCGTACCTGATAATCGAACAGAAGCCGGTCTTCGGAGCGTCCGGCCAGCATGTGCAGCGCGTAACGCACTTTCCACAAAAACTCCTGGGAGGAGGCGAGCAGAGCGTTTTCGCTGCCCAGCAGGAAGCCTTCGCCTGCCAGTGCATGCAGGTTCAGCGTGCCGTACTGGCGCCGCGCGACCCAGAGGATGGTCTGAATATCGCGCAGGCCACCCGGAGAGCCCTTGACGTTGGGTTCCAGGTTGTATTCGGTGTCGTTGTACTTGTGGTGGCGTTTTTTCTGTTCCGCGTGTTTGGCGAGGAAAAACTCCTTGCTCGGCCACATATGCTCGGTGCTGGTGACCTCCAGCATGCGCTGGCGCAGGTGTTCGGGGCCGGCGATGGTGCGACTTTCCATCAGATTGGTGATCACGGTCAGGTCGGCGCGGCCTTCCTGTGCGCACTCGTTGACCGAGCGTACGCTTTGTCCGACTTCCAGGCCGATGTCCCATAGCAGGGTCAGAAACCGCTCGATGGGCTCGCGGAAAACTTCGTGGTCATCGCTGTCCAGCAGGATCAGCAGATCGATGTCCGAGTAAGGATGCAGCTCGCCGCGCCCGTAGCCACCCACTGCCAGAAGCGCGATATCGGCGTCTTCACTCCATTCGAACTGATCCCAGGCCTTTTGCAGGATGTTATCGACAAACCATGCCCGGTCCTCGATCAGTCGTCGAATGTCACGGCCCGACCTGAAGCGCTCATCAAGGACGTCTCTCGCTCGGCGGATGGCCTTCTTGAACGCAGCGATGGGGCTGGCTTTCAAGGCCAGTTCGGCCTGGAACTGGCCTCGATCGAACAAGTCTGGATCTACTTGCGGCATTGAGCAGTATTCCTCGTGTCGGGCTGTGCAAGTGACGGGCGGGCGTTCAGCCAGGCATGATCGGGTCAGGGAGCCTTTTGGGCAATGGTGTCATCGCTGCGCAAGGTGAAGATTTCGTAACCGTCAGCGGTCACCAGCAGCGTGTGCTCCCATTGCGCCGAGAGCTTGCGGTCCTTGGTGATCGCCGTCCAGCCATCGCCGAGAATCTTGGTTTCAGGGCGACCCTGGTTGATCATCGGTTCGATGGTGAAGGTCATGCCTTCCTGCAACTCGATACCGGTTCCGGCCTCGCCAAAGTGCATCACCTGCGGCTCTTCATGAAACACCTTGCCGATGCCATGGCCGCAGAACTCACGAACCACGGAGAAGCCGTTCTTTTCAGCGTGTTTCTGGATGACGGCACCGATGTCACCCAGGCGAGTGCCGGGTTTGACGATTTCGATGGCCTTGTACAGGCACTCCTGAGTTACCTTCGACAGGCGCTCGGCCCATACCGGAACGGTGCCGACATGGAACATCCTGCTGGTGTCGCCATGGTAGCCGTCCTTGATGACGGTAACGTCGATGTTCAGCGAGTCACCGTCCTTCAGCTTCTTGTCGCTCGGGATACCGTGGCAGACCACCTGGTTGATCGAGGTGCAGATCGATTTGGGAAAGCCCTTGTAGTTCAGCGGGGCCGGGATCGCCTTCTGTTCGTTGACAATATAGTCATGGCAAAGGCGGTCCAGCTCTTCGGTGGTCACACCGGGCTTGACGTACGGCGCTATCATTTCCAGAACATCGGCGGCCAGGCGACCGGCGATGCGCATCTTCTCGATGTCTTCCGGGGTTTTGAGGGTGATGGTCATACGAATTCTCTCGGCGTGGCAGGCACGCGGTGGGTGCGCAAAGGCGCAATTCTATCAGACCACCGGTGCCGGGTAATCATCGCTTCCTTCTATAGGCCGTCCATGCAACTGCAAAGTCACCGCAAAACAAGCACTTGATGGGAGTTCCGTTCTCTTCCCTTTTATGATATAAAATGCGCCGCTTTCCAAGGTCCGTCCTTGAAGCACAAACCCACACACGTGTCGACACGATGACCTGGGTGCCCTTGGCAGATGCCATTGGTTGGTCATTGGGATACGTGGAGGCCTAACCCGACTTATCAAGGAACTATTTATGTCCCAAGTCAATATGCGCGATATGCTGAAGGCTGGTTGCCACTTCGGTCACCAGACCCGTTACTGGAATCCGAAAATGGGTAAATACATTTTCGGCGCGCGTAACAAGATTCACATCATCAACCTTGAAAAAACCCTGCCTATGTTCAACGAAGCGCTGACTTTCGTTGAGCGCCTGGCTTCGGGCAAAAACAAGATTCTGTTCGTCGGCACCAAGCGTTCCGCTGGCAAGATCGTTGCTGAAGAAGCAGCACGTTGCGGTTCGCCGTACGTCGACCATCGCTGGTTGGGCGGCATGCTGACCAACTTCAAGACCATCCGTCAGTCGATCAAGCGTCTGCGCGAGCTGGAAGTACAGGCTGAAGACGGTACTTTCGCCAAGCTGACCAAGAAAGAAGCCCTGATGCGTACCCGTGATCTGGAAAAACTGGATCGCAGCCTGGGTGGTATCAAGGACATGGGCGGTCTGCCGGACGCTCTGTTCGTTATCGACGTTGATCACGAGCGCATCGCGATCACCGAAGCCAACAAGCTGGGCATCCCGGTTATCGGCGTCGTCGATACCAACAGCAGCCCGGAAGGCGTTGACTACATCATCCCTGGCAACGATGACGCAATCCGCGCCATCCAGCTGTACATGGGTTCGATGGCTGATGCTGTTATCCGTGGTCGTAACAATGTTGCTGGCGGCACCGACGTCTTCGTCGAAGAAGCTCCAGCTGCAGCTGCTGTAGAAGGCTGAGTACAAACGCCTGGCGTTTACTCAGTACGCGAAAAGGGGGCTTAGCCCCCTTTTTGCCACCTAGGAAATGATTTGTCGGTCTGTAGCCATGACCTCGCTGTCATGTGTTGCTGCCACCCTGATTTTTCAAGAATTGCACGCCCGGCCTGTCGGGTGGAATGGTTGAAGACCTATCCAAGAGGATTTTGAAATGGCAGAGATTACTGCAGCGTTGGTCAAAGAACTGCGCGAGCGTACCGGCGAAGGCATGATGGATTGCAAAAAGGCCTTGACCAAGGCTGGCGGCGACATCGAAAAAGCAATCGACGACATGCGTGCTTCCGGCGCCATCAAGGCCGCCAAGAAAGCAGGCAACGTGGCTGCTGAAGGCGCTATCGCTATCAAGGACGACGGCAAGGCTGCTGTCATCATCGAAGTCAACTCGCAGACCGACTTCCTGGCCCTGCAGGACGACTTCAAGGCTTTCGTTGCTGCAAGCGTCGAAAAAGCCTTCGCTGACAAGCTGACTGATGTCGCTCCGTTGATCGAAGCTCAGGAAGCTGCACGTCTGGTACTGGTCGGCAAGGTTGGCGAAAACGTCAACATCCGTCGCTTGAAGCGTATCGAAGGTGACGTCGTAGGTACTTACCTGCACGGCAACAAGATCGGCGTGGTTGTTACCCTTAAAGGTGGCGACGTCGAGCTGGCCAAGGATATCGCCATGCACGTCGCGGCAAGCAACCCAGAGTTCCTGTTCCCTTCGGAAGTTTCTGCCGAAGCGATCGAGCGCGAGAAGAATGTCTTCCTGCAACTGAACGAAGACAAGATCAAAGGCAAGCCAGCTGAAATCGTTGAAAAAATGGTTGGCGGTCGTATCACCAAGTTCCTGGCAGAAGCCAGCCTGGTTGAGCAAGCCTTCGTCAAGAACCCGGAAGTCAAGGTCGGTGATCTGGCCAAGAAAGCCGGCGCTGAAATCGTTTCCTTCACCTACTTCAAAGTAGGCGACGGCATCGAGAAGCCAGTTGATAACTTCGCTGACGAAGTGGCTGCTCAACTGGCTGCCGCCAAGCAGTAAGACGGTTTTTCAACTGTCGCCCCAAAGAGGCTGCCCGCTCACGCGTGCGGCCTCTTTGTCGAAAGGGAAAAGGAAATTTTCCTTGGAGATTGTGCTCACAAGGCTGCATTCTCCCGACGCGCGCAAAGCGTCAAGCTAAAGTAAGCGCAGGCTTGAAATAGCCCGCACAGATTTTTTTCAGAAAACGCCGCAGGAGAGATTCGCAATGGCTCAGCAGGGCAGTGGTTATCAGGCTCGCTATAAACGCATTCTACTCAAGCTTAGCGGTGAGGCCCTCATGGGCTCGGAAGAGTTCGGCATCGACCCGAAGGTGCTGGATCGCATGGCGCTGGAAGTCGGCCAGCTGGTCGGTATCGGCGTTCAGGTCGGTCTGGTGATTGGCGGCGGCAACCTGTTCCGTGGCGCGGCCTTGAGTGCTGCGGGCATGGATCGGGTGACAGGCGATCACATGGGCATGCTGGCCACTGTGATGAACGCCCTGGCAATGCGCGATGCGCTGGAGCGCGCTAATATCACTGCCATCGTGATGTCGGCCATTTCCATGGTGGGTGTGACCGATCATTATGATCGCCGTAAGGCCATGCGCCATCTCAGCGCCAAGGAAGTGGTGATTTTTGCCGCCGGCACCGGTAATCCGTTCTTTACCACCGATTCGGCTGCCTGCCTGCGCGCGATCGAGATCGACGCCGATGTAGTGCTCAAGGCCACCAAGGTGGATGGTGTGTACACCGCAGATCCGTTCAAGGACCCGAATGCCGAGAAGTTCGATCATCTGACCTACGATGAAGTGCTGGATCGCAAGCTGGGTGTGATGGATCTGACCGCAATCTGCCTGTGTCGCGATCACAAGATGCCATTGCGCGTCTTCAACATGAACAAGCCGGGTGCCCTTCTGAATATCGTCCATGGTGGCGCTGAAGGGACCCTGATCGAGGAAGCACAATAATGATCAACGAAATCAAGAAAGATGCTCAGACCCGTATGCAGAAGAGTCTGGAGTCGCTGACCCATGCCTTCACCCGTATCCGTACCGGCAAGGCGCATCCGAGCATCCTGGGTGGTGTGATGGTTCCTTACTACGGCGCCGATACCCCGCTGAGCCAGGTGGCCAACGTGACCGTCAAGGACTCGCGTACCCTTCAGGTCGTGGCGTTCGAGCGCAACATGCTCGCTGCTGTCGACAAGGCCATCCAGAGCTCCGGTCTGGGCTTCAATCCGACCAACCTGGGTGAGTTGCTGCTGATCTCCATGCCGGCGCTGACCGAAGAAACCCGTAAGGGCTTCACCAAGCAGGCGCGCGATGCTGCAGAAGATGCCCGTGTGGCCGTCCGTAACATCCGCCGTGACGCCTTGAGCCAGTTGAAAGACCTGGTCAAGGAGAAGGAAATCAGCGAAGACGAAGAGCGTCGTGCGGCTGACGACGTACAGAAGCTGACTGACAAGTTCGTGGCGGAAATCGAAGTTGCGGTCAAGCAGAAAGAAGCCGATCTGATGGCTGTTTAAGGTTTCGGACGCTTTCATGGAAAAGATAAAACCGGCCGTGCCGTCTTCGGTGCCGCGCCATGTTGCGATTATCATGGATGGTAATAATCGCTGGGCCAAGAAGCGCCTGCTGCCAGGCGTTGCAGGCCATAAGGCCGGCGTCGATGCCGTGCGGGCCGTTATCGAGGTCTGCGCCGAAGCGCGGGTCGAAGTGCTGACACTGTTCGCGTTCTCCAGTGAAAACTGGCAGCGCCCGGCCGAAGAGGTGGGTGCGTTGATGGAGCTGTTTTTTACGGCGCTGCGCCGTGAAACCAAGCGCCTGAACGAAAACGAGATCAGCCTGCGAATTATCGGCGACCGCTCACGCTTTCATCCTGAGCTTCAGGCTGCCATGCGCGAGGCGGAAGTGCGCACCTCCGGCAACAGCCGTTTCGTGCTGCAGATCGCTGCCAACTACGGTGGGCAGTGGGACATCGCGCAGGCTGCCCAGCGGCTGGCGCGTGAGGTTCAGGCCGGGCACTTGCAGCCGGAGGACATTACTCCTCAGTTGTTGCAGACCTGCCTGGCCACCGGCGACCTGCCGTTGCCGGATCTGTGCATCCGCACCGGCGGCGAACACCGCATCAGCAATTTTCTGCTTTGGCAGCTGGCCTACGCCGAGCTGTACTTCTCCGACCTGTTCTGGCCGGACTTCAAACACGATGCCATGCGCGCCGCGCTGGCAGATTTCGCTTCTCGCCAACGTCGCTTCGGTAAAACCAGCGAACAGGTAGAAGCTGGAGCCCGGGCTTAATGCTGAAACAACGGATCATCACGGCACTCATTCTGTTGCCGATCGCCTTGTGCGGGTTTTTCCTGCTGACCGGCATGTACTTCGCCCTGTTCATCGGGGTCGTCGTCGTTCTGGGTGCCTGGGAATGGGCGCGGCTCGCAGGTTTTGCCGCGCAGTCGATGCGTATCGGCTATGCGGCTGTGGTCGCTGTTCTGCTTTTCCTCATGTACCTGCTGCCAGGGCTGGAGCCCTGGGTGCTGGTTGCTGCCGTCATCTGGTGGGGTGTGGCGACCTTTCTGGTCCTTACCTATCCGGACTCCAGCAGTCACTGGGCAAGTGCAGCGTGCAAGCTGGTCATCGGCCTTCTGATTCTGCTGCCTGCATGGCAGGGTCTGGTCCTGATCAAGCAGTGGCCACTGGGTAACTGGTTGATTCTGTCGGTGATGGTGCTGGTCTGGGCCGCCGACATCGGCGCTTATTTCTCCGGCAAGGCTTTTGGCAAGCGCAAGCTGGCGCCCAAGGTGAGCCCGGGCAAGAGCTGGGAGGGCGTATATGGAGGTCTGGTGGTCAGTCTGGGCATCACCGCAGCAGTAGGTTTTTCCCGCGACTGGACGGTTGCGCAGTTCATCGCGGCGCTCTTTGGTGCGGCGGTGATCGTATTCATCTCGGTGATTGGCGACCTGACCGAAAGCATGTTCAAGCGCCAGTCCGGGGTCAAGGACAGCAGCAATCTGCTGCCTGGACACGGCGGGGTACTGGACCGCATCGACAGCCTGACGGCGGCCATTCCGGTATTTGCCGTTCTGCTCTGGGCCGCTGACTGGGGTGTCATGTGAGTGCTCCGCAACAAATCACCATTCTGGGCGCAACCGGTTCCATAGGGCTGAGCACTCTGGACGTGGTTGCCCGTCATCCAGCGCTTTATCAAGTGTTCGCGCTCACAGGCTTCAGTCGTCTGGATGAATTGCTGGCCTTGTGCATCAGGCACACACCGCAGTACGCCGTAGTGCCGGATCAGGTGGTCGCTCGCAAATTGCAGGACGACCTGGCAGCGGCCGGGCTCGATACCCGGGTGCTGGTCGGCGAGGGCGGTCTGTGCGAAGTGGCCGCAGACCCTCGGGTCGATGCAGTCATGGCCGCTATTGTCGGGGCTGCCGGCTTGCGCCCGACGCTGGCTGCGGTACAGGCGGGCAAGAAGGTATTGCTGGCCAACAAGGAAGCGCTGGTCATGTCCGGCGCCCTGTTCATGCAGGCTGTTCGGCAAAATGGCGCTGTGCTGTTGCCCATAGACAGCGAGCACAATGCGATCTTCCAGTGCCTGCCCGGCGATTTCGCTCGCGGGCTGGGTGCCGTTGGCGTCCGGCGGATCATGTTGACTGCCTCGGGCGGGCCGTTTCGCGAAACGCCGCTGGAGCAGTTGCACAATGTCACGCCGGAGCAGGCCTGTGCCCATCCGGTCTGGTCGATGGGGCGCAAGATCTCCGTCGATTCGGCAACCATGATGAACAAGGGGCTTGAGCTCATCGAAGCCTGCTGGCTGTTCGATGCGCGGCCGGATCAGGTCGAGGTGGTCATTCACCCGCAAAGCGTGATCCACTCGCTGGTCGATTATGTCGATGGCTCGGTGCTGGCTCAATTGGGCAATCCCGACATGCGTACGCCCATCGCCAATGCATTGGCATGGCCTGCGCGTGTAGACTCTGGCGTTGCGCCACTCGACCTGTTTCGTATCGGCCAGCTTGATTTTCAGGCGCCGGACGAGGAGCGATTCCCCTGTCTGCGGCTGGCCCGACAGGCGGCAGAGGCTGGAGGCAGTGCACCTGCCATGCTCAACGCGGCCAATGAAGTGGCCGTCGCGGCATTCCTCGATGGGCGTATCCGCTACCTGGAAATCGCCGGTATTATCGAAGAGGTTCTGGATCATGAGCCTGTCACCGCGGTCGAAGGGCTCGAAGCGGTGTTCGCCGCCGATGCAAAGGCGCGTTTGCTGGCGGGCCAATGGCTTGAAAGACACGGGCGATAGTGATCTGACAACCCGTCAGGATGTGAGTGAAAGGGTTGATGTGGCGCGTCAACGGCGGGCCTGGAGGCCTGCAATGATTAACACACTGGCCGACCAGTCGGTACCCGGAGAAGGCTGATGAGCGCTTTATACATGATTCTCGGCACCCTGATTGCTCTGGGTGTGCTGGTGACCTTCCACGAATTCGGCCACTTCTGGGTGGCGCGCCGCTGTGGCGTCAAGGTGCTGCGTTTCTCGGTAGGCTTCGGCACGCCTCTGCTGCGCTGGCATGATCGGCAGGGCACCGAGTACGTCGTCGCTGCCATTCCTCTGGGCGGCTATGTGAAGATGCTCGACGAGCGCGAAGGCAATGTTCCGCCCGAACTCGCTGACCAGTCGTTCAACCGCAAGACAGTAGGGCAGCGCATCGCGATCGTGATTGCCGGCCCGACTGCCAATTTCATCCTGGCTATCGCATTTTTCTGGGTGCTGGCGATGATGGGCAGCGAGCAGGTGCGCCCCGTTATCGGCGCAGTCGAGTCCGGAAGCATCGCCCAGCAGGCTGGCCTGACGGCCGGACAGGAAATCGTCGCTGTCGATGGCGAGCCTACTTCGGGTTGGGCCGGGGTCAATCTGCAACTGGTCCGCCGTCTGGGTGAAAGCGGTACCATCGCGTTGAAAGTCAGGGACCAGGGTTCTACGGTCGACACGTCTCGTCAGTTGGTACTGAGTGACTGGCTGAGAGGCGCAGAAGAGCCTGATCCGATCAAGTCGCTGGGTATTCGCCCTTGGCGTCCGGCGCTGTTGCCGGTGCTGGCGGAAATCGATCCGAAAGGTCCGGCGCAGAGCGCAGGGCTCAAAACGGGTGATCGTCTCGTTGCGATGGACGGTCAGCCGCTCGATGAGTGGCAACAGGTTGTCGATCGGGTGCGCGAGCGTCCCGAAGCGAAGATTTCGCTGCGCATCGAGCGCGACGGGGTGCAAATGGACGTGCCGGTGACCCTCGCGGCCAAGGGCGAGGGCAAGGCTGCCGCGGGTTACCTGGGGGCTGGTGTGAAAGCTGTCGATTGGCCACCGGAAATGCTGCGCGAGGTCAGCTACGGGCCTTTCGCGGCGATGGCCGAGGGTGTGAAGCGCACCTGGAACATGAGTGTGCTGACCCTGGACTCGCTGAAGAAAATGTTGTTCGGCGAGCTCTCGGTAAAAAACTTGAGTGGACCGATAACCATTGCTAAAGTGGCGGGCGCTTCGGCCCAGTCGGGCATCGGAGATTTTCTGAACTTCCTCGCTTATCTGAGTATTAGCCTGGGTGTTCTGAATCTGCTGCCCATTCCCGTCCTGGACGGGGGGCATTTGCTGTTTTATCTGATCGAGTGGGCGCGTGGTCGTCCCCTTTCGGAAAAGGTTCAAGGTTGGGGGGCGCAGATCGGTATCAGTCTGGTAGTGGGCGTAATGTTGCTCGCGCTGGTCAACGATCTGGGCCGACTGTAAAGCGTTGCCGAGTTGCGAATCTGCCGCATTTTGCGGCAGTTTGTTTATTGCCAGTTGGAATAAGAAAGGACTTCATGAAACGTCTGCTGCTAACTGCGGTTCTTTCCGCACTGATGATCGCTGAAGTTCACGCCGAGTCCTTCACCATCTCCGATATCCGTGTCAACGGCCTGCAGCGGGTTTCCGCCGGCAGTGTCTTTGGCGCACTGCCGCTGAACGTAGGCGAGCAGGCGGACGATGGTCGTTTGGTCGATGCTACCCGTTCGCTGTTTAAAACCGGTTTCTTTCAAGATATCCAGCTGGGTCGCGACGGCAACGTGCTCGTCATCAACGTCGTCGAGCGCCCTTCGGTTGCGAGTATCGAAATCGAGGGTAACAAGGCCATTTCCACCGAGGACCTGATGAAGGGGCTGAAACAGTCCGGTCTGGCCGAAGGTGAGATTTTCCAGCGTGCCACCCTCGAAGGCGTGCGTAACGAGCTGCAACGTCAATACGTTGCCCAGGGCCGTTACTCTGCCGAGGTTGACGCCGAGGTTGTTCCTCAGCCGCGCAACCGCGTAGGCCTGAAGATCAACATCAATGAAGGCACCGTAGCCTCCATTCAGCACATCAACGTGGTGGGTAACAAGGTCTTCTCCGACGAAGACCTGACCGACCTGTTCGAGCTCAAGACCAGCAACTGGCTGTCGTTCTTCAAGAATGACGACAAGTACGCCCGTGAAAAGCTGTCGGGTGACCTTGAGCGCCTGCGTTCGTACTACCTCGATCGCGGCTATATCAACATGGATATCGCCTCGACCCAGGTGTCGATCACGCCCGACAAGAAGAACGTGTACATCACCGTCAACATCAATGAAGGCGAGAAGTACAGCGTCAAGTCGGTCAAGCTCAGCGGTGACCTGAAGGTCCCTGAAGATCAGGTCAAATCCCTGTTGCTGGTGCAGCCGGGCCAGGTGTTCTCGCGCAAGGTCATGACCACGACGTCCGAACTGATCACCCGCCGTCTGGGTAACGAAGGCTATACCTTCGCCAACGTCAACGGCGTGCCGACACCGAACAACGAAGACCACACGGTCGATATCACCTTCGTCGTCGACCCGGGCAAGCGTGCCTACGTCAACCGTATCAACTACCGCGGCAACACCAAGTCGGAAGACGAAGTGCTGCGTCGCGAAATGCGCCAGATGGAAGGCGGCTGGGCATCGACCTACCTGATCGACCAGTCGAAAACCCGTCTGGACCGTCTGGGCTTCTTCAAGGAAGTCAACGTCGAAACGCCACCTGTTCCTGGCACCGACGATCAGGTCGATGTGAACTACGCCGTTGAAGAGCAGGCGTCCGGTTCGATCACCGCCAGTGTCGGCTTTGCGCAAAGTGCCGGTCTGATCCTTGGTGGTTCGATCAGCCAGAACAACTTCCTGGGTACCGGTAACAAGGTCAGCATCGGCCTGACCCGCAGCGAATACCAGAGCCGTTACAACTTCAGCTACGTCGATCCGTACTACACGCCGGACGGTGTCAGCCTGGGTTACAGCGCGTTCTACCGCACCACCAACTACGATGACCTTGACGTTGATGTTGCAAGCTATGCGGTTGACAGCCTGGGTGCCGGTATCAACCTTGGCTACCCGATCAGCGAGACCTCGCGCCTGACCTACGGTCTGACCGTGCAGCAGGACGAGATCAAGACCGGCAAGTACACCGTTGACGAGATTTTCGACTTCGTCGAGAAGGAAGGCGACAAGTACCTGAACTTCAAGGGCTCGGTTGGCTGGTCTGAATCGACTCTGAACAAGGGTGTTCTGGCGACCCGTGGTCACTCGCAAAGCCTGGTGTTCGAATCCACCTTGCCGGGTAGCGACCTGTCGTTCTTCAAGCTGGATTACCGTGCCCAGTACTTCCACCCGATCACTGATAACTACACTCTGCGCCTGCACACCGAGCTGGGTTATGGCGACGGCTATGGTTCGACCTCGGGTCTGCCGTTCTACGAGAACTACTACGCCGGTGGCTTCAACTCGGTACGTGGCTTCAAGGACAGCACCCTTGGTCCGCGCAGTACGCCAAGTAATGGCTCCAAGCCGGGCACATTGGCGGACCCGGATCAGGATCCACTGCCGTTCGGCGGTAACGCTCTGGTTCAGGGTGGCGTAGAAGTCATGTTCCCGCTGCCATTCGTCAAGGATCAGCGCTCCTTGCGGACGTCTGTTTTCTGGGACGTGGGTAATGTCTTCGATACCAAGTGCGACTCGACCAGAACAAGCGCGTCAGGCAAGAAAGTCGAATGCAACGACATCGACCTTTCCGGCATGGCCAGCTCGGTGGGTATCGGCGTCACCTGGATCACTGCGCTCGGTCCTTTGAGCTTTGCTCTGGCGATGCCGATCAAGAAGCCGGATGACGAAGCAGAAACTCAGGTCTTCCAATTCTCCCTGGGTCAGACCTTCTAAGCGTCTGGTCTTTGATAACGCAACGAATTTTGTAGGAGTTGTATTGTGCGTAAGTTGACTCAACTGGTAATGCTGGCCACCGTACTGGTCGCCAGCCCTGCATTTGCCGACATGAAAATTGCGGTACTGAACTATCAGATGGCCCTGCTGGAATCGGACGCTGCCAAGCGTTACGCAGTGGACGCCGAGAAGAAGTTCGGCCCGCAACTGACCAAGCTGAAAAGCCTGGAAAGCAGCGCCAAGGGTATTCAGGATCGTCTGGTCAGCGGTGGCGACAAGATGGCTCAGCCTGAGCGCGAGCGTCTGGAGCTTGAGTTCAAGCAAAAGGCCCGTGATTTCCAGTTCCAGTCCAAGGAACTGAACGAAGCCAAGGCCGTTGCTGACCGCGAAATGCTCAAGCAGTTGAAGCCGAAGCTGGATCAGGCTGTAGAAGAAGTCATCAAGAAAGGTGGTTTCGACCTGGTCTTCGAGCGCGGTGCGGTGATCGACGTCAAGCCACAGTATGACGTGACTCGCCAGGTCATCGAGCGCATGAACCAGCTGAAGTAACCATGAGCATAACCATCAAGCTCGGCCAGTTGGCCGAGTTCCTTGGTGCCACGTTACGTGGCGACAAGGATATCGAAATCACCGGGCTGGCCACTTTGCAAGAGGCCGGCCCTGGTCAAGTCAGTTTCCTGGCAAATCCCAAGTACCGTAAATTGCTGGTCGATACCCAGGCCACTGCCGTGCTGCTCAAACCTGCAGACGCCGACGGTTACGCCGGTAATGCGCTGGTGGTTCCTGATACTTATCTGGCCTACGCACGCATTTCGCATTTTTTCGATCCCAAGCCTAAAAGTAGCGCAGGCGTTCATCCGACGGCAGTGATTGCCGCAGATGCACTGATTGATCCTGCTGCCAGCATTGGCGCTTTTGCTGTGATCGAGAGCGGTGTGCGCATTGCAGCAGGTGTCACCATCGGTGCTCACTGCTTCATCGGCGCTCGCTGCGAGATCGGTGAAGGCGGCTGGCTGGCCCCGCGGGTAACGCTTTACCACGATGTGCGCATTGGCAAGCGCGTGGTCATCCAGTCGGGTGCTGTGCTGGGTGGCGAAGGCTTTGGCTTTGCCCAGGATAAAGGTATCTACCACAAGGTTGCACAGATCGGTGGCGTCACCCTCGGTGATGACGTCGAGGTTGGCGTCAATACGGCGATCGATCGCGGTGCACTGGCTGACACGCGCATCGGCAATGGCGTGAAACTGGATAACCAGATTCAGATTGCTCACAACGTTCAGATTGGCGACCACACGGCGATGGCTGCGTGTGTCGGCATTTCCGGAAGCACCAAAATCGGCAAGCATTGCATGCTGGCTGGAGGTGTCGGTCTGGTGGGGCATATCGAGATTTGCGATGGCGTTTTCATCACCGGCATGACGATGGTGACGCATTCCATCACCGAGCCGGGTTCGTACTCGTCCGGTACGGCCATGCAGCCGGCCGCCGAGTGGCGCAAGAGTGCAGCTCGTCTGCGCAAGATCGATGATATGGCGCGACGTCTGCAAAAGCTTGAAAAGGCCATAGAGACGGTGACCTGCGCTGATAATCGCTCATCTGATGGCTGATACCTTTTTAATATCAAGCGTGCTCAGTCGATAAACTGCCTCCTTGATGTAGAGGGGTGCTGCGCAGTCGCGACGCACTCCTAATCTTTACTACAGGCTTCCCCTCGAAATGATGGACATCAAAGAAATTCGCGAATACCTGCCTCATCGTTACCCGTTCCTGCTGGTGGATCGCGTGACCGAGCTGGATATCGAGAACAAGAACATTCGCGCCTACAAGAATGTCAGCGTCAATGAGCCTTTTTTCAACGGTCACTTCCCTGAGCATCCCATCATGCCGGGCGTGCTGATCATCGAAGCGATGGCGCAGGCTGCAGGTATCCTCGCGTTCAAGATGCTCGACTCCAAGCCGTCGGACGGCACGCTCTATTATTTCGTCGGTTCGGACAAACTGCGTTTTCGTCAGCCGGTTCTGCCGGGCGACCAACTGGTTCTCGAGGCGAAATTCCTGAGCAGCAAGCGTCAGATCTGGAAGTTCGAATGCAAGGCTACCGTTGATGGCAAGGCAGTCTGCTCTGCCGAAATCATCTGTGCGGAACGCAAACTATGAGTTTGATTGACCCTCGCGCAATCATCGATCCGACGGCCGTTCTGGCCGACAATGTTGAGGTCGGCCCCTGGTCGATCATCGGACCCGGTGTGGAAATTGGCGAGGGTACAGTCGTCGGTCCTCACGTTGTCCTCAAGGGGCCAACCAGAATCGGCAAGCACAACCGCATCTACCAGTTTTCATCGGTGGGTGAGGACACGCCTGATCTGAAATACAAGGGCGAGGAAACCCGTCTTGTCATTGGTGATCACAACGTGATCCGCGAAGGCGTGACCATTCACCGCGGGACCGTCCAGGACCGTGCCGAAACCACGCTGGGCGATCACAACCTGATCATGGCCTATGCCCATATCGGGCATGACAGCGTGATCGGCAACCACGTGATTCTGGTCAACAATACTGCCCTGGCAGGCCACGTTCACGTGGATGACTGGGCGATCCTGTCCGGCTTTACCCTGGTCCATCAGTTCTGCCACATCGGTGCGCACAGCTTCTCCGGCATGGGCACTGCGATCGGCAAGGATGTACCTGCGTTCGTCACAGTCTTTGGCAACCCGGCCGAGGCGCGCAGCATGAACTTCGAGGGCATGCGCCGTCGGGGTTTCTCCGAAGAAGCCATTCATGCGCTGCGCAGAGCCTACAAGACGGTTTATCGTCAGGGTCTGACCATCGGCCAGGCGCTGGCCGATCTGGCAGAGCCTGCGGCGCAGTTTCCTGAAGTGGCCGTATTTCTTCAGTCCATTCAGACGTCGACCCGCGGCATCATTCGCTAACCATGACCAGTCCACTCTGTATCGCTCTGGTCGCGGGTGAAGCATCCGGCGATATCCTCGGATCCGGTCTGATGCGTGCCCTCAAGGTGCGCCATCCCGACATCCGCTTCATTGGTGTCGGCGGTCCGTTGATGGAAGCCGAAGGCATGCAGTCCTCCTTCCCGATGGAGCGCCTGTCGGTGATGGGGCTGGTTGAAGTGCTCGGGCGACTGCGCGAGCTGCTGGCCCGGCGCAAGCTGTTGGTCCAGACCCTGATCAATGAAAAGCCGGACGTCTTCATCGGCATTGACGCGCCTGACTTCACGCTCAATATCGAACTTCAGCTACGTCGCGCCGGGATCAAGACTGTGCACTACGTCAGCCCGTCGGTCTGGGCCTGGCGTCAGAAGCGTGTGCTGAAGATTCGTGAAGGCTGTGACCTGATGCTGACCCTGTTGCCATTCGAAGCGCGTTTCTACGAAGAGCAGGGCGTACCGGTGCGTTTTGTCGGTCATCCGCTGGCAGACACAATTCCTCTGGAGTCCGATCGTGCAGGTGCTCGCGCAGGCCTGGGATTGGCGCAGGAGACGCCGGTTGTCGCGCTGATGCCGGGCAGCCGGGGCGGTGAAGTGGGGCGTCTGGGCGGGTTGTTTTTCGACACGGCCGAGCGGCTGCTTGCCCGGCGCCCAGAGCTGCGCTTCGTACTGCCCTGCGCCAGCCCGCAGCGACGGGCTCAGGTGGAGCAATTGCTGCAGGGGCGTGATCTGCCCGTCACGCTGCTCGACGGCCAGTCGCATGTTGCTCTGGCCGCGTGCGATGCGGTACTGATCGCCTCCGGCACCGCGACCCTGGAGGCGCTGCTTTACAAGCGCCCCATGGTAGTTGCCTATCGCCTGGCGCCGCTGACCTTCTGGATACTCAAGCGAATGGTCAAAAGCCCTTACGTGTCGCTGCCGAACCTGCTGGCCCAGCGTCTGCTGGTGCCTGAGCTGCTGCAGGACGACGCTACGCCAGAAGCCCTGGCGCGTACGCTGCTGCCATTGATCGACGACGGTCGCGAGCAGACCGCCGGTTTTGATGCCATTCACCGGATCCTGCGCCGCGATGCGTCCAATCAGGCCGCCGATGCGGTATTGAGCCTGCTCGGACGGTCGCCTTCACTGTGAGGTCGCCCATGATGCAAACAGGTCTGGATTTTACCCTCGTCGAGGACCTGGTGGCGGGTGTTGATGAAGTGGGTCGCGGCCCGCTGTGCGGTGCCGTGGTAACCGCCGCCGTCATTCTCGACCCGACCAGGCCCATTCTCGGTCTCAATGATTCGAAGAAACTGACCGAAGCCAGGCGCGAAAAGCTCTACGTCGAAATTCAGGAGAAAGCCCTGTGCTGGTTCATCGCCAGGGCTGAAGTCGAAGAGATCGACCAGCTGAATATCCTCCACGCCACGATGCTGGCCATGCAGCGCGCCGTCGAAGGGTTGAGTATCACGCCCAGACTGGCGCTTATCGACGGCAACCGCTGCCCGCAGTTGTCGGTGCCCTCGGCGCCGGTGGTAAAGGGTGACTCCAAGGTACCTGCCATCGCTGCCGCCTCGATTCTTGCCAAGGTGAGTCGGGATCGGGAAATGGCAGCGTTCGAACTCATCTACCCGGGTTATGGCATCGGTGGGCACAAGGGTTATCCTACCCCGGTGCATCTGGAAGCACTGGCCCGGCTCGGGCCGACGCCCATTCATCGGCGTTCCTTCGCTCCGGTGCGTGCAGCCCATGAAGCGCGCGCAACGATAATGATGGGTGGCTCGATTTCGCCTTCAGTCGGGTTGCTGCAGGACTGACGTTTCACTCCGGGCCAGCTACAATCCTGCCCTTCGTTTTTTGTATTTTCGCGTTTTATAGGATCATCATGCCGGCTTCTTTCGTTCATCTACGCCTGCACACCGAATATTCGCTGGTTGACGGTCTGGTTCGGGTCAAACCGTTGATCAAGGCGCTGACCGGCATGAACATGCCCGCCGTGGCGGTGACCGACCAGAACAACATGTGCTCGCTGGTCAAGTTCTACAAGGCCGCCCAGGGCTCCGGCATCAAGCCGATCTGCGGTGTCGACCTGTGGCTGGCGGGCAGGGACGAAGATGCCGCGCTCAGCCGCATCAGCCTGCTGGCGATGAATGCCCAGGGCTACCGCAACCTGACCGAGCTGATTTCCCGAGGCTTTATCGAAGGCCAGCGCAACGGTCAGATCGTCATTCAGCGCCAGTGGGTCGCGCAGGCCAGTGAAGGTGTGATTGCGCTTTCTGCGGCCAAGGAAGGCGAGATCGGCATGGCCTTGCTCGGCGGCAATCCGGGGGAGGCTGACGAACTGCTGCGCGAGTGGCTGGAAGTCTTTCCTGACCGCTTCTATATCGAAGTGCAGCGCACCAACCGCGCCAATGACGAAGAACATCTGCACGCTGCTGTGGCCCTGGCCGAGCGTCACGGTGCACCGCTGGTGGCGACCAACGATGTGCGCTTCATCAAACAGGCCGATTTCGAAGCTCACGAAACCCGTGTGTGCATCGGTGAAGGGCGTGCGCTGGACGACCCGCGTCGCTCGCACAACTACAGCGATCAGCAATACCTGAAAAGTCCGGAAGAAATGGCCGAACTGTTCAGCGATCTGCCGGAGGCGCTGGAAAACACCGTCGAGATTGCCAAGCGCTGCAACATCGACGTCAAGCTGGGCACGCACTTCTTGCCCAACTTCCCGATTCCCGATGGCATGACCATCGATGAGTATTTCCGTAAGGTCTCCTTCGACGGCCTCGAAGAGCGTCTTGCAGTCCTGTTGCCCAAGGACACGACCGAAGATTACGAAGCCAAGCGTCAGGTGTATGTCGACCGGCTGAATTTCGAGCTGGATATCATTATCCAGATGGGCTTTCCCGGTTACTTCCTGATCGTGATGGACTTCATCCAGTGGGCCAAGAGCAACGGCGTACCGGTGGGGCCGGGTCGTGGTTCGGGTGCCGGGTCGCTGGTTGCCTATGTGCAGAAGATCACCGACCTCGACCCGCTGGAATATGACCTGCTGTTCGAACGCTTCCTGAACCCGGAACGGGTTTCCATGCCCGACTTCGACGTCGACTTCTGCATGGATGGTCGTGACCGGGTGATCGAATATGTGGCCGAGAAGTACGGTCGCAACGCGGTCAGCCAGATCATCACCTTCGGTTCCATGGCCGCCAAGGCGGTGGTGCGTGACGTGGCGCGGGTGCAGGGCAAGTCTTACGGGCTGGCTGATCGTCTGTCGAAGATGATCCCGTTCGAGGTCGGCATGACCCTCGAAAAAGCCTACGAGCAGGAAGAGATTCTTCGCGATTTCCTCAAGGTCGATGAGGAAGCTGCAGAAATCTGGGAGATGGCGCTCAAGCTCGAAGGCATTGTGCGTAACGTCGGCAAGCACGCCGGCGGTGTGGTTATTGCCCCGACCAAGCTGACCGACTTCTCGCCGATCTATTGCGACGAGGCCGGTGACGGTCTGGTGACCCAGTTCGACAAGGACGATGTCGAGGCTGCGGGGCTGGTGAAGTTCGACTTCCTCGGTCTGCGTACCCTGACCATCATCGACTGGGCACTCAAGACCATCAACCGCGACCGCGCCAAGGTCAACGAAGAACCGCTGGACATCGCGTTCATTCCGCTCGATGACATGCCGACCTATCAGTTGCTGCAGCGCGCCGAGACCACGGCAGTGTTCCAGCTCGAGTCGCGCGGCATGAAAGAGCTGATCAAAAAGCTCAAGCCCGACTGTCTGGAAGACCTGATCGCACTGGTGGCACTGTTCCGTCCCGGCCCTTTGCAATCGGGCATGGTCGACGACTTCATCAACCGTAAACACGGTCGCGCCGAGCTGTCCTATCCGCACGTCGATTACCAGTACGAAGGCCTCAAGCCGGTACTGGCACCGACCTACGGCATCATCCTGTATCAGGAACAGGTGATGCAGATCGCCCAGGTCATGGCCGGTTACACCCTTGGCGGTGCGGACATGCTGCGTCGTGCCATGGGTAAGAAAAAGCCCGAGGAAATGGCCAAGCAGCGCGGTGGTTTCATCGATGGCTGCAAGACCAATAACATCGACCCGGACCTGGCCGGTAACATCTTCGACCTGGTGGAAAAGTTCGCCGGTTACGGTTTCAACAAGTCCCACTCTGCGGCCTACGGGCTGGTGTCGTACCAGACTGCCTGGCTGAAGACTCACTACCCGGCGCCGTTCATGGCGGCGGTATTGTCGGCGGATATGCACAACACCGACAAGGTCGTGACCTTGATCGAAGAAGTGCGCACGATGAAGCTGCGCCTCGATGCGCCGGACGTGAACACCTCGGAGTTCAAGTTCACGGTAAGCGACGATGGCCGCATTCTTTATGGCCTCGGTGCGATCAAGGGGGTAGGCGAGGGGCCGGTCGAGGCGATTACCGACGCGCGCCAGAACGGGCCGTTCAAGGACCTTTTCGATTTCTGCGCCCGCGTCGACCTCAAGCGGGTCAACAAGCGAACCCTGGATGGGCTGATTCGCAGCGGTGCGCTGGATCGCCTCGGGCCGTACTTCGAACTGGAGCCCAAGGCCTATCAGGCCAATATCGACCGTAACCGTTCGGTGCTGCTTGCCGCACTGGAAGAAGCCATTCAGGCAGCAGAGCAGACGGCGCGCAGTCGCGACAGTGGTCACTCGGACCTGTTCGGCGGCCTGTTCGTCGAAGCGGATGCCGATGTCTACGCCAACCATCGCAAGACCCGCGAGCTGAGCCTCAAGGATCGTCTGCGTGGCGAGAAGGAAACCCTGGGGCTGTACCTGACCGGGCATCCGATCGATGAATATGAAGGCGAGATCCGCCGGTTCGCCCGGCAACGGATCATCGATCTCAAGCCGGCAAGAGACACTCAGACGGTGGCAGGTCTGATCATTGCCCTGCGCGTCATGAAGAACAAGAAGGGCGACAAGATGGGGTTCATTACCCTGGACGATCGCTCGGCGCGCATCGAGGCGTCGCTGTTTGCCGAAGCGTTCCATTCGGCTCAGTCACTGTTGCAGACCGATGCTATGGTGGTGGTCGAGGGCGAAGTCAGTAATGATGACTTCTCCGGCGGGCTGCGCCTGCGCGCCAAGCGTGTCATGAGTATCGAGGATGCCCGCACCAATCTGGCCGAGAGCCTGCGTGTGACGGTGCGTGCCGAAGCGCTCAAGGGCGACCGGCTGCGCTGGCTGGGCGATCTGTGCAAGCGCCATCGCGGTGCCTGTCCGATCACGGTGGACTACACGGGGCAGGACGCCCGTGCATTGCTGCAATTGGGAGAAGCATGGCGGATTGATCCTGCGGACAGCTTGATTCAAGCTCTGCGTGACCAGTTCGGACGTGAGAACGTCTTTCTCCAGTATCGTTGAACGCCGCAGGCTCGACTTGCGCTCAACCCTGAATTTTAATTTCGACCTGAACGCGCCGGTTCCGAACAGGAACGGCGCAGACGGATCAACCGGCCGGCCTCTTGGCCGTCGACCCAAGACGGATGCCTATGAACCCGAATTTTCTTGATTTCGAACAGCCTATCGCTGACTTGCAGGCCAAAATCGAAGAACTGCGCTTGGTGGGTAACGACAACTCGCTGAACATCGGCGACGAGATCTCCCGGCTGCAAGACAAGAGCAAGACGCTCACCGAAAGCATCTTCGGCAACCTGACCAGCTGGCAGATCGCGCGCATGGCGCGCCATCCGCGTCGTCCCTACACGCTGGACTACATCGAAAACATCTTTACCGAATTCGATGAGCTGCACGGTGATCGTCATTTCTCCGATGATGCGGCGATCGTCGGCGGTATTGCCCGTCTGGACAACCAGCCAGTCATGGTCATCGGTCATCAGAAAGGTCGTGAAGTGCGCGAGAAGGTTCGTCGCAACTTCGGTATGCCGCGCCCCGAAGGCTATCGCAAGGCCTGCCGTCTGATGGAGATGGCCGAGCGCTTCAAGATGCCGATCCTGACCTTTATCGACACGCCGGGCGCCTATCCGGGTATCGACGCGGAAGAGCGCAACCAGAGCGAGGCCATTGCCTGGAACCTGCGCGTGATGGCCCGTCTCAAGACGCCGATCATCGCTACCGTCATCGGTGAAGGCGGTTCCGGTGGTGCGCTGGCAATTGGTGTCTGTGACCAGTTGAACATGCTGCAGTATTCGACCTACGCGGTGATCTCTCCGGAAGGCTGCGCATCGATTCTGTGGAAGACCGCCGAGAAGGCCCCGGATGCTGCCGAAGCCATGGGCATCACTGCTGATCGCCTGAAAGGCCTGGGTATCGTCGACAAGGTCATCGCCGAACCTCTGGGTGGCGCGCATCGTGACCCGGTAGCCGCCGCTGCCTTGATTCGTGAAGAGCTGAGCAGTCAGCTGGCGATGCTCAAGGAGTTCGATAACGACGAACTGCTGGCCCGCCGTTATGACCGCTTGATGAGCTACGGTCTGTAAGCTGCATCGCCCCGATTGTTTCCACGTCTTGCGGGCTTCTGCCCGAAGGGCGTGGGAGCGAACCTGTTCGCGAAAGGGCGGGTTCGAGCACTGAAGCCGTTAGTGTGCGAACCCGCCAGGCCGGTGAAAACACCCATGACCACCCCCTCACGCACCGGTCATGATCTTTCTGTCAGGCTTCTTCAAGTCCTGGCCCCCTGGCGCAATGCGCCTGTCTGGCATGTCGGTTTCTCCGGCGGCCTCGACTCAACCGTGCTTTTGCATCTTCTGGCTGAACTTGCCAGTCGCGAAACCCTGCCTGCGCTTAACGCCATCCATGTGCACCATGGCCTGCAGCCCGCTGCCGATGCCTGGCCAGAGCATTGTCAGCAGGTCTGCAGGACGCTCGGTGTGGCATTCGAGTCGGTTCGTGTTCAGGTCGAGCCGGGTGCAAGTCTCGAGCAGGCGGCCCGGCAGGCGCGATACAGCGCGTTCAGCGAGCGGCTGGGTGAGGGCGAGGTGCTGCTGACGGGGCAGCATCGCGATGATCAGGCCGAGACCCTGTTGTTCCGTCTGCTGCGCGGCGCAGGCGTACGCGGTCTGGCTGCCATGCCCGATCAGCGGGTTCTGGGGCGTGGGCGTCTGGTGAGGCCGCTCCTGGATATGTCGCGAATGCAGTTGGAGGATTACGCGCATCGGCACGGGCTGAACTGGATCGAAGATCCCAGCAATGACGATCAGCAGTTCTCGCGCAATTTTCTGCGCAGTCAGGTACTGCCGTTGCTGACCTCCCGATGGCCACAGGCAGCGGCCAGTCTGGCGCGAACCGCACGTCACCTTGGCGAAGCGCAGCAATTGCTGGACGAGATTGCGCTGCAGGATATTGCCCATGCCCAGGCTGCAACGTCGTTCGCTTGGCTTGGCCTGCCGGTATTGAGTCTTGGGCCGATTGCCGCATTGTCAGCAGCCCGGCAGCGCAATGCACTGCGTCACTGGCTTGCGCCGCTGACGCGCCTGCCGGACACCGATCACTGGGCCGGCTGGGAGGCGTTGCGCGATGCAGCGCAGGACGCGGGCCCGCTGTGGCGGCTCGCCGATGGAACCCTGCACAGGGCGCAGGGCTGCCTCTGGTGGGTGCCCGCTGGCTGGGAGCCGCTCGGTCATCAGGCAATGGACTGGTCGGACCCTTGCGCGGCGCTGCACCTGCCCGGCAATGGCCGCGTGGTTCTGCAAGGCGAGGCGCCGTCGGGGTGTCTGCAAGTCCGCTATCGGCAGGGCGGTGAAGTGTTACGCCTGGACGGGCGTGGCAGCCGTGATCTCAAGCGCCTGCTCAACGAGCAGTCAGTACCGGCGTTTCTGCGCGGCAGATTGCCGCTGCTGTACCTCGATAACGTGCTGCTGGCGGTCGCCAACCTGCCAGGGCTGGACGGTTCGCCCAATGAAAACTGGCGTTTGCGCTGGGTTGCGCCGACCGGCGACCAAAGTTTGAGCTGAAAGGCCCTTTCAGGTAGACTACGCTCCCTTCTTGATACAGCTTCTGTCGGCTCTTTTGAAACGACATGAGTTGCCGGTTACCAACCAGTATTTACTGGGTAATTCTTAAAATGTAGCGCACACCACACGGGCTTCGGCCGGTCGGTTTCAACGCAGCAGTTTCGGGAGTGCACCGTGAATTTTGTCGGTAATCGGGGGCTTCGGCCTTCCTTCGCTATCCCCGGCGGCTCTGACCGCTTTAACGCAGACTTCTAGGGTTTTTCATGACGCGCTACATCTTCGTCACGGGCGGTGTTGTTTCTTCATTGGGGAAAGGCATTGCCTCGGCTTCATTGGCGGCCATCCTGGAGGCGCGGGGACTCAAGGTCACCATGCTCAAACTGGATCCCTACATCAACGTGGACCCAGGCACCATGAGCCCGTTCCAGCACGGTGAGGTGTTCGTCACTCACGACGGCGCCGAGACCGACCTGGACCTTGGTCACTATGAGCGGTTCATCCGCACCACCATGACCCAGAACAACAACTTCACCACCGGCCGTGTGTACGAGCACGTCCTGCGCAAAGAGCGCCGTGGTGATTACCTGGGCGCGACCATTCAGGTCATCCCGCACATCACCGATGAAATCAAGCGCCGCATCATCAAGGGTGCAGGCGATGCCGACGTGGCGCTGGTCGAGATCGGCGGCACGGTGGGTGACATCGAGTCCCAGCCGTTCCTTGAAGCCATCCGCCAGTTGCGTTTCGAAGTCGGCGCGCGCCGCGCGATGCTGATGCACCTGACGCTGGTGCCGTATATCGCCACTGCCGGCGAGACCAAGACCAAGCCGACCCAGCATTCGGTGAAGGAATTGCGCTCCATCGGCCTGCAGCCTGATGTGCTGGTCTGCCGTTCCGATCACCCGATCGACGTTTCTTCGCGTCGCAAGATCGCTCAGTTCACCAACGTCGAAGAGCGTGCAGTCATCGCCCTCGAAGACGCGGACACCATCTACAAGATCCCGGGCATTCTGCATTCGCAAGGCCTGGACGATTTTGTGGTCGAGCGCTTCGGCCTGCAATGTGGCGGTGCCGACCTGTCCGAGTGGGACAAGGTTGTCGACGCCAAGCTCAACCCGGAGCACGAAGTGACCATCGCGATGGTCGGCAAGTACATGGAACTGCTCGACGCCTACAAGTCGTTGATCGAAGCCATGAGCCACGCCGGTATCACCAATCGCACCAAGGTCAACCTGCGCTACATCGACTCTGAAGACATTGAAAACCAGGGCACCGGCCTGCTGGAAGGCGTGGATGCGATCCTGGTTCCGGGTGGCTTCGGTCTGCGCGGCGTGGAAGGCAAGATCACGGCCGTTCAGTTCGCCCGTGAGAACAAGGTTCCGTATCTGGGCATCTGCCTGGGCATGCAGGTCGCAGTCATCGAGTTCGCGCGTAACGTGCTGGGCTGGAAAGACGCCAACTCCACCGAGTTCGACCGCACCAGCGCACACGCTGTGGTGGGGCTGATCACCGAATGGGAAGACGCCACCGGCGCGGTCGAAACCCGTACCGAAAGCTCCGATCTGGGCGGCACCATGCGTCTGGGTGCGCAAGAGTGCCAGCTTGAAGCCGGTTCGCTGGTTCACGATTGCTACACCAAGGACGTGATCGTCGAACGTCATCGGCATCGTTACGAAGTGAACAACAACCTGTTACCGCAACTGATCGAGGCCGGCCTGAAGATTTCCGGTCGCTCCGGCGACGGCGCGCTGGTTGAAGTGGTCGAAGCACCGGATCATCCATGGTTCGTTGCTTGCCAGTTCCACCCGGAATTCACCTCCACGCCCCGTGACGGTCATCCGCTGTTCAGCGGTTTCGTCAAGGCGGCACTGGCTCAACATCAGAAAAATTCCTGACAGGGACTGCAGACATGGCTCAGAAAATCATCCGCGTAGGTTCGATCGAGGTCGCCAACGACAAGCCAATGGTGCTGTTCGGCGGCATGAACGTACTCGAATCCCGGGATATGGCCATGCAGGTCTGTGAAGAATACGTAAAGGTCACCGAAAAGCTCGGTATCCCTTACGTGTTCAAGGCCAGCTTCGACAAGGCCAACCGCTCTTCGGTGAACTCCTACCGCGGGCCGGGCCTTGAAGAAGGCATGCGTATTTTCGAAGAGATCAAGCGCACCTTCAACGTGCCGCTGATCACCGATGTTCACGAGCCTCATCAGGCTGCCGTGGTGGCCGAAGTCTGCGACATCATTCAGCTGCCGGCTTTCCTGTCGCGGCAGACCGATCTGGTTGTGGCGATGGCGAAAACCGGCGCGATCATCAACATCAAGAAAGCCCAGTTCCTTGCACCCCAGGAAATGAAACACATCCTGACCAAGTGCGAAGAGGCCGGTAACGATCAGTTGATTCTCTGTGAGCGGGGTTCCAGCTTCGGTTACAACAACCTGGTCGTGGACATGCTTGGCTTCGGCATCATGAAACAGTTCGAGTACCCGATCCTGTTCGACGTAACCCACGCCCTGCAGATGCCGGGCGGTCGTTCCGATTCTGCCGGCGGCCGCCGCGCCCAGGTGCTGGACCTGGCCAAGGCCGGCATCAGTCAGAATCTGGCCGGTCTGTTCCTTGAAGCCCATCCGGACCCTGACAACGCCAAATGCGACGGGCCATGTGCCCTGCGTCTGAACAAGCTGGAGCCGTTCCTGGCCCAGCTCAAGTCACTGGATGAACTTGTCAAAAGTTTTCCGATCGTAGAGACCGCTTGAGCAGGGTTCTCCGGTAAAGTGCCGTTCCCCGTCATTCGTGACGGGGTTGTCACATTCAGGGCTGCCGGTTTTTGCGCCTGACTGTGAACATCGTTTTCCCGCTGCGTCGTTTTCGTCAATCCTGGAGTGTTTACAACAATGGCAAAAATCGTTGACATCAAAGGTCGTGAAGTTCTTGACTCCCGTGGCAACCCAACCGTTGAAGCAGATGTGCTCCTCGATAACGGCATCATCGGCAGCGCCTGCGCGCCGTCTGGCGCTTCAACCGGCTCGCGCGAAGCGCTGGAGCTGCGTGATGGCGACAAGAGCCGTTACATGGGCAAGGGCGTTCTGAAGGCTGTTGCCAATATCAATGGTCCGATCCGCGACCTGCTGCTGGGCAAGGATCCGGTTGACCAGAAGGCGCTGGATCACGCGATGATCGAGCTGGACGGCACCGAAAACAAGGCAAGCCTGGGCGCGAACGCCATCCTCGCAGTCTCCCTGGCAGCTGCCAAGGCAGCGGCACAGGATCAGGACCTGCCGCTGTACGCGCACATCGCCAACCTCAATGGCACACCGGGCGTGTATTCCATGCCGGTGCCGATGATGAACATCATCAACGGTGGCGAGCATGCCGATAACAACATCGACATCCAGGAATTCATGATCCAGCCTGTCGGCGCCAAGTCCTTCGCTGAAGGCCTGCGCTGGGGCACCGAGATTTTCCATCACCTCAAGGCGGTTCTCAAGGCGCGTGGCCTGAACACCGCAGTGGGCGACGAAGGTGGCTTCGCGCCTAACCTGGCGTCCAACAAGGAAGCGCTCGACGCCATCGCCGAGGCGGTTGCCAATGCGGGTTACACGTTGGGCACTGACGTGACTCTGGCGCTGGACTGCGCAGCGAGCGAGTTCTACAAGAACGGCAAGTACAAGCTGAGCGAAGAGGGCGAGTACAGCTCTGCCGAGTTTGCCGAATACCTTGCCGAGCTGACTCGCAAACACCCGATCATTTCCATTGAAGACGGTCTGGACGAGTCCGACTGGGATGGCTGGAAAATCCTCACCGACAAGATCGGCGAGAAAACCCAGTTGGTAGGTGACGACCTGTTCGTGACCAACACCAAGATCCTCAAGGAAGGCATCGACAAGAAGATCGCCAACTCGATCCTGATCAAGTTCAACCAGATCGGCACGCTGACCGAAACCCTGGAAGCCATTCAGATGGCCAAGGCTGCCGGTTATACTGCGATCATCTCTCACCGTTCCGGCGAGACCGAAGATTCGACCATTGCCGACCTGGCGGTGGGCACCTCTGCCGGTCAGATCAAAACCGGTTCGCTGTGCCGCTCCGATCGCGTGTCCAAGTACAACCAATTGCTGCGCATCGAGGAGCAATTGGGCTCCAAGGCTGTGTATCGTGGTCGTGCCGAGTTTCGCGGCTGAGCCATAGATGGTAAAAAGACGCAGAGTGCTGCACGGATTCGGGTTCCCTGACTCGCCTGTGCAGCTCCGATGCTGACGCTCCGCGGTAATCTGGAGTGATTGAGCCTGGCTTATGTCAGGCTCAATGCCCTCAGTCGTTTGTTGTTCACGTTGGCTCTGCTGTCTTTTTTACTGGGTACCTGATATTTCAATGCGCAGTCCTAACTGGTTGTTCCTCGTCCTGCTCCTGTTGCTGGCTGGCTTGCAGTACCGCCTTTGGGTCGGTAACGGAAGCCTCGCGCAAGTGGCCAGCCTGACTCAGCAGATTGCCGACCAGCACGCTGAAAATCAGGTGCTGCTGGAGCGCAACCGCGTGCTTGATGCCGAGGTCATGGAATTGAAAAAAGGTCTGGAAACCGTCGAAGAGCGTGCCCGACATGAATTGGGCATGGTCAAGGACGGCGAAACCCTTTACCAGCTCGCGCAATAATCAAGTTGGTGCGATGAAAGACTTTCTTCCTGCCTTCTGGGCGGTGATACCTGCAGCGGGCATTGGTGCTCGCATGGCAGCCGACCGTCCCAAGCAATACCTGTCACTGGGCGGCCTGACAATTCTGGAACACAGCCTGCTTTGTTTTCTCGATCACCCCCGTCTCAAGGGGTTGGTGATCAGTCTGGCTGTGGACGACCCTTACTGGGCGGCATTGCCCTGCGCGCATGACACTCGCATCCAGCGCGTGGACGGCGGCAGCGAGCGCTCAGGCTCGGTGCTCAACGCGCTTCTGCACCTGCATGCGCAGGGCGCCAGTGACAATGACTGGGTGCTGGTTCATGACGCTGCGCGTCCGAATCTGGCGCGCAGTGATCTGGATAATCTGCTCGGCGAGCTGGCCGATGATCCTGTCGGCGGCCTGCTGGCCGTGCCGGCCCGCGATACGCTCAAGCGTGCCGACAGCAGCGGTCGCGTGCTTGAGACTGTGGATCGCAGCCTGGTCTGGCAAGCGTTCACGCCGCAGATGTTTCGTCTTGGGGCCCTGCATCGCGCCCTGGCGGACAGCCTGGTCTCCAACGTCAGCATCACCGATGAGGCATCGGCCATCGAGTGGGCAGGGCAGTCGCCCCGCCTGATCGAGGGGCGCTCGGATAACATCAAGGTCACTCGCCCCGAGGACCTGGAATGGCTACGTCAGCGCCGCAGCGAGTTCGGGCGCTAGGTTTTCGCTATTGGCGATATTCATCCCGCATCGCCAACCCTTCCTTAAGATAATCCACCAGCTTGCGCACCTTGGGTGACAGGTGCCTTTGCTGCGGATACAGCGCCCACACGGCGGTGTTGGGCGGTTGATGTGCCTCCAGCAACGACACCAGCGTGCCGTCGTTGAGGTGTTTCTGCACGTAGTAATCCGGCAACTGGCATAAGCCGACCCCGTGCAGCGCGGCATCCAGCACGGCCTGGCCGCTGTTACAGCGCCAGTTGCCTTGCACGCGCTGGGAGAATTCACGCCCGTTCTGCTGAAGCTGCCAGGTGTCGCTGCCACCGATCAGGCAATTGTGGCGATTCAGTTCTGAAAGGCTGTGCGGCCGGCCGTAACGCTGGATGTAGGACGGCGAAGCGCACAGGTACATCTGCCGTGGCGCGAGGCGGGTTGCGACCAGACGCGAATCCTGCAGCCGACCCAGACGAATCGCCAGGTCCATGCCTTCATGAACCAGATCCAGCGTGTCGTTGCTCAGCTCGATATCGACCCGCAGGTGTGGGTACACATCCATGAAACGCGTGACCAGCGGCGTGATGAAGCGCTCCCCGTACGCCACGGCGCAGGTCATGCGCAACAACCCCTTCGGTTCGCTGGCCAGATCGCCCACGGCGCGCAGTGCTTCTTCACGGCCGTCCTGCAGGCGCTGGCAGTGATGCAGAAAGGTCTGCCCGGCTTCGGTGAGTGCGACCTTGCGTGTACTGCGGTAGAGCAGACGGGTCTGCAGGCGTTCTTCAAGACGCACGATCTGACGGCTGACGTGCGACGAGGAGACCCCGAGCCGCTGAGCCGCCGCCGTGAACTGCCCGCATTCCGCAACAGCAACGAACTCATCCAGACCTTCCCAGCGATTGGTGTACATCGATTATCCCTGTACAGCATTAATGTTTTGCTTTTAGCCGCATTACTCGTCAATTGGCACTGTACTACACTGCAATCCTTGTTTTTACCCGTCGGAGAAGATTGATGATCAAGTCGCGCGCTGCTGTCGCTTTTGAAGCCAAAAAGCCATTGGAGATCGTTGAAGTCGATGTGGCCATGCCCAAGGCGGGAGAAGTGCTGCTCAGAGTAGTGGCCTCCGGCGTTTGCCACACCGATGCCTACACATTGTCCGGGGCTGACCCTGAAGGGATTTTTCCGTCGATCCTCGGCCACGAAGGTGGTGCGATTGTCGAAGCGGTGGGTGAGGGCGTGACCTCGGTGGTGGTCGGCGACCACGTGATTCCGCTGTACACCCCGGAATGCCGTCAGTGCAAGTTCTGCCGCTCGGGCAAGACCAACCTGTGCCAGGCGATTCGTGCCACGCAGGGTAAAGGCCTGATGCCGGATGGCACCACGCGCTTTTCCTACAAGGGCGAGCCGATTTTCCACTACATGGGCACCTCGACCTTCTCCGAATACACCGTACTGCCGGAAATCTCGGTGGCCAAAATCGACAAGCAGGCACCGCTGGAAAAAGTCTGCCTGCTGGGATGTGGCGTCACCACCGGTATCGGTGCGGTGCTCAACACCGCCAAGGTCAAGCCTGGTGATACCGTGGCCATCTTCGGTCTGGGCGGTATTGGCCTCTCGGCATTGATCGGTGCGGTCAAAGCCAAGGCGGCTCGAATCATCGCCATCGACATCAACCCGGCCAAGTTCGAGATCGCCAAACAGCTGGGCGCGACTGATTGCGTCAATCCGAAGGATTTCGACCGTCCGATCCAGGAAGTCATCGTCGACATGACCGATGGCGGCGTCGACTTCTCGTTTGAGTGCATCGGTAATGTGCAACTGATGCGTGCAGCGCTGGAATCCTGCCACAAGGGCTGGGGCGAGTCGGTCATCATCGGCGTGGCCGGTGCCGGTCAGGAAATCGCTACCCGTCCGTTCCAACTGGTGACCGGGCGCGTCTGGCGCGGTTCGGCATTTGGCGGCGTGCGTGGCCGTACCGAATTGCCGAGCTATGTGGACATGGCGCAGACCGGAGAAATCCCGCTGGATACGTTCATCACCCACACCATGGGCCTGGAGGACATCAACAAGGCGTTCGACCTGATGCATGAAGGCAAAAGCATCCGCACCGTCATTCATTTTTAAGGAGCAGCGGCAAGCTGTCAGCTCCAAGCGGCAAGCACGAAGGTCTCTTACCTGCTTGTAGCTTGCGGCTTATAGCTTGCAGCTGGAGGACATCACATGCCTTTGGAAAATATTTCCTGTCAAAAGAGTTTCGGCGGCTGGCACAAGCGCTACAAGCACCACTCCCAGGTGCTGGGCTGCGACATGGTGTTTGCCGTCTATCTGCCACCGCAGGCGGAGCAGGGCGGCAAGCTGCCGGTGTTGTACTGGCTGTCCGGCCTGACCTGTACGGATGAAAATTTCATGCAGAAAGCCGCCGCCCATCGACTGGCGGCCGAGTTGGGCATCATCATCGTGGCGCCTGATACCAGTCCGCGTGGTGCCGACGTGGCAGATGACCCTGACGGCGCCTGGGACTTCGGTCAAGGCGCGGGCTTCTACCTCAACGCTACCGAGCAGCCTTATGCACGGCATTACCAAATGCATGATTACGTGGTCAAGGAGCTGCCGGCGCTGATCGAGGGGCATTTTCCGGCGTCACAGGTGCGCAGTATCAGCGGGCACTCGATGGGCGGTCACGGCGCGCTGGTCTGCGCATTGCGTAATCCGGGTCGCTATCGGTCGGTGTCGGCGTTCTCGCCGATCAGTAATCCGATCGATTGCCCATGGGGGCAAAAGGCATTCTCGCGTTATCTGGGCGAAGACCGTTCCCGCTGGCGCGAATGGGATGCCAGCGTGCTGATTGCGCAGGCGTCCGAAAAGCTGCCGACGCTGGTCGATCAGGGCGATCGTGACGATTTTCTGGTCAACCAGCTCAAACCCGAGGTGCTGGTTCAGGCGGCCAAGGCTGCGGACTATCCGCTGACCCTGCGCATGCAGCCAGGCTACGACCACAGCTATTTCTTCATCGCCAGCTTCATTGAGGACCATCTCAGGCATCACGCTGCAGCCTTGAACAGCTAACGCGTGCCAAAGCAGGTAGAATCACGCCCTGACTTTTTTCAGGGCGTTTTTTTATGCGTATTGGCCATGGCTTTGATGTGCACCGTTTCGCTGAAGGCGACTTCATTACCTTGGGCGGCGTGCGGATTGCACACGGGTTCGGCCTGCTGGCCCATTCCGATGGCGATGTCCTGCTGCATGCCTTGAGCGACGCGCTTCTGGGCGCCGCAGCGCTGGGCGATATCGGCAAGCATTTTCCCGACACCGATCCGCAGTTCAAGGGCGCCGACAGCCGCGTGCTGCTGCGTCATGTCCTCACGCTGATCCACGGCAAAGGCTGGAAGGTCGGTAATGTCGACGCCACCATCGTCGCTCAGGCACCAAAAATGGCACCGCATATCGATGCCATGCGGGCATTGATCGCTGAAGATCTTCAGGTTGAGCCGGACCAGGTCAACGTCAAGGCCACAACGACCGAAAAGCTTGGCTTTACCGGGCGTGAAGAAGGCATCGCGGTGCATGCCGTTGCGTTGTTGCTGCGCGCATGAACGAACTTGAACTGCTGGGCCCGCGAGCTTACGGCGAGGCACTGGGGCGTGCAGTCCTCAAGGCGACTGCCGAAGACTTTCAGGTCGACGAAGTGCTGGACATTCCGCTTTCCGGGGATGGCGAGCACTTGTGGCTATGGGTCGAGAAGCGCGGTCTGAACACGGAAGAGGCGGCACGTCGGCTGGCCAGGGCTGCGGGCGTTCAGCTGCGCACAGTCAGCTACGCCGGGCTCAAGGATCGCCAGGCACTGACCCGCCAGTGGTTCAGCATTCAACTGCCGGGCAAGGCCGATCCTGACCTGTCCGCGGCGCAGGACGACACGCTGCAGATTCTCAAGAGCGGCCGCCACAAACGCAAGCTGCAGCGCGGCGCCCATGCGGCCAATGGCTTCACACTGCGTCTGACCCAGCTGGATGCAGACAAGGACGCCTTGAATCAGCGTCTTGAAACCATCGCCCGGCAGGGCATCCCCAATTATTTCGGCGCGCAGCGTTTCGGTTATCAGGGCGGAAATCTTGGCGAGGCACGCGATTACGCCGCCCGCAAGGCGCTGCCTGAGCAACGCGCGGTGCGTTCGCGACTGTTGTCCACGGCGCGCAGTTACCTGTTCAATCGGGTGTTGGCCGCCCGGGTTGCCGATGGCAACTGGCAGAAGGCTCAGGTCGGTGATTTGCTCGCGTTCACCGACAGCCGCAGCTTTTTTCCGGCCGGGGTGGATGAATGCAGCGATCCTCGTCTGGCGATCCTTGACCTGCACCCCACCGGACCACAGTGGGGTGAAGGCCCTTCGCCAGCTGGCGGTGCGACGGCAGCGCTGGAAAATACCGTTGCCGATGACGAATCTGTGTTGCGTGACTGGCTGGTCAGAGCGGGCATGGAGCACGAACGTCGCATCCTGCGACTGCCCATTGGGCGGCTGACGTGGCATTATCCCGAGTCTGACATTCTGCAACTGGAATTCGTCCTTCCGCCCGGATGCTTTGCTACCGTTTTGGTACGCGAACTCATCGATCTGGTGCCGGTTGGGCAGACGGACAGCTCATGCGTATTCTGATATCAAATGATGACGGGGTGAATGCGCCCGGTCTTGTCGCGCTCCATGCGGCGTTGGCGGACTACGCCGACTGCGTGGTGATTGCGCCTGATCAGGACAAAAGTGGTGCCAGCAGTTCTCTGACACTCGACCGGCCCCTGCATCCGCACACCCTGGAAAATGGCTTCATCAGTGTCAACGGTACGCCCACCGACTGCGTGCATCTGGGCATTCACGGGCTACTGGAGCGTCAACCGGACATGGTGGTTTCAGGCATCAACCTGGGGGCCAATCTGGGCGACGATGTACTGTATTCCGGAACGGTCGCTGCAGCCCTGGAAGGGCGTTTTCTGCAGCGCCCGTCGTTTGCCTTTTCGTTTCTGTCACGTCAGCCGGATAATCTGGCGACGGCGGCGCATTACGCGCGTTTGCTGGTCGAGGCCCATGAGCAACTCGACCTGCCACCCCGCACGGTATTGAACGTGAATATTCCCAACCTGCCGCTCGAGCATATCCGCGGCATTCAATTGACCCGATTGGGGCATCGTGCCCGCGCTGCAGCACCGATCAGGGTCGTCGACCCGCGTGGCCGTGCAGGCTACTGGATCGCGGCTGCCGGCGATGTCGAGGACGGCGGTGCCGGGACCGACTTTCATGCGGTCGTACAAGGCTACGTATCGATCACGCCGTTGCAACTGGATAGAACCTGTCAGGACGGATTCAGCAGCCTGAACACCTGGCTGGAGGGACTTCGTTGATGTCACGCGAGCAGGATGATTTATTGCGTCGAGGGATCGGAATGACGTCGCAGCGTACCCGCGAGCGTCTGATTCAACGCCTCTGTGAAGAGGGCATTTCCAATCAGCGGGTACTGGACGTCATTCGCAAGACGCCCCGGCATCTGTTTGTCGATGAAGCGCTGGCGCATCGCGCCTACGAAGACACCGCATTGCCCATCGGCCACAACCAGACGATATCCCAGCCCTACATGGTCGCGCGGATGAGCGAGCTGCTGCTGGCAGCAGGGCCGCTGGACAAGGTCATGGAGATCGGTACAGGGTCCGGCTATCAGACCGCTGTGCTCGCCCAGCTGGTAGAGCGAGTGTTTTCGGTCGAGCGCATCAAGGGGCTGCAGGATCGCGCCAAGGAGCGTCTGGTCGAGCTCAATCTGCGCAACGTGGTTTTTCGCTGGGGTGACGGCTGGGAGGGCTGGCCAGCCCTGGCGCCGTATAACGGCATCATCGTCACGGCGGTGGCAACCGATGTACCGCAGGCATTGCTCGATCAACTGGCTCCGGGAGGCCGTCTGGTCATCCCTGTTGGCTCTGGGGAGGTTCAGCAGTTGATGCTGATCATTCGTGAAGAAAACGGTTTTTCCCGGCATGTGCTGGGGGCTGTGCGCTTCGTACCCTTGCTCAACGGGCCCATCGCTTGAAGATTGTCTGCGGTAAACAATGAATTCTGGCGTCAGTCATCGGTCTACAGCGCGCGGCCCGGAATCTTGAATGGCCTGATGGCATCATTTCCACGCAGCTGATTGATACTTAACAGCGTTTTTCAGCGGCTTATCACTGGCTGCCCGTTGCTATTACGACACAATAGGCATCTTTTTTGAATTCAGTCACCAGTAAAGGGAGTGGCGGGTGAGTCTCACAGTCATTCAGCAGCTCAGGTCTTCAAGAAGTTATCAGCGTCTGGTGATTGGCATTGCTCTCAGTGTCCTTTTGGTCGGCTGCTCCAGCTCGCCTTCAGGCGGCGTTCGCGTGGTCGATCGCAACGGCAATGCAGTCGCCCAGCGCCCGACGGTGACCACCGGCCAATATGTGGTCAGGCGCGGTGACACACTTTTTTCCATTGCATTTCGTTACGGCTGGGACTGGAAGGCGCTGGCTGCCCGTAACCAGATCCCGGAGCCGTTTACCATCAAGCCCGGTCAGACAATTCGCTTTGACGGACGCTCCTCTTCAACGCCGAACGTGGTTTCAACGTCCGGCGCGGGGCGTCCGGTGACTTCTACATCGACCAGTACCGGCAGTTCCGGATCCGTCAAAACCACGGTCATGTCCAAACCCGTTGCGGTTGTACCTGTGGTTATACCTCCGTCGGCGACCACCGGGACAGGCCCGGCCGGCAAGTCTCCGACGGGTTGGACCTGGCCTTCGAGTGGCATTTTGATAGGAAAATTTTCCTCAAACGGCAGTTTGAATAAAGGAATTGATATCGCTGGTGATTTGGGACAGCCTGTTTTGGCAGCGTCTGATGGTTCAGTTGTTTACGCCGGAAGTGGATTACGGGGCTACGGCGAATTGATCATCATCAAACACAGCGATACCTACGTCAGTGCCTACGGTCATAACCGCAGGCTTTTGGTACGGGAAGGACAACAGGTCAAGGCAGGGCAGACGATTGCCGAAATGGGGTCAACAGGAACTGACCGGGTGAAACTGCATTTTGAGATTCGCCGCCAAGGGAAACCTGTAGATCCGTTAGGATTCTTGCCACGTCGTTGATAGTTGTCAGCCTGTTCCTGGCGTAGTAGGAACAGGCTCAAGCGTTGCCATGGAACCAGGCGATGCTGGAGCTTGAGGTCGAACTCACCAAAGGACTAAAACAATGGCTCTTGGCAACGAAGCGCCGGAGTTTGACATCGATGATGAAGTGCTCCTTATGGAAGCCGGCATTGTCCTGAAGGAAGCGTCAAACGAGAAGCAGCCAGCCGCTGTCTCGGGACGTACCAAGGTCAAGCATTCAACATCGCTCAAACAACACAAGTACATTGACTACACGCGGGCGCTCGATGCTACCCAGCTGTACCTCAATGAGATCGGTTTTTCTCCTCTATTGTCCCCGGAAGAAGAAGTTCATTTTGCGCGTCTGTCGCAAAGTGGAGATCCGGCCGGGCGCAAACGCATGATTGAAAGCAATCTGCGGCTGGTAGTGAAAATTGCCAGACGCTATGTCAATCGTGGGCTTTCATTGCTTGATCTGATCGAGGAGGGCAACCTGGGGTTGATCCGGGCGGTTGAGAAGTTCGACCCAGAGCGCGGCTTTCGTTTTTCGACCTACGCCACCTGGTGGATTCGTCAGACCATTGAACGCGCGATCATGAATCAGACGCGGACCATCCGGCTGCCGATTCATGTGGTCAAGGAGCTGAACGTTTATCTGCGTGCGGCCAGAGAGCTGACCCAGAAGCTGGATCACGAGCCCTCTCCTGAAGAGATCGCCAACCTGCTGGAAAAACCGGTAGGCGAGGTCAAGCGCATGCTGGGCCTGAACGAGCGTGTTTCGTCGGTGGACGTTTCGCTGGGGCCGGATTCGGACAAGACACTGCTCGATACCTTGACCGACGACCGTCCGACAGACCCCTGCGAGCTGCTGCAGGACGATGATCTTTCACAGAGCATCGATCAATGGCTGTCTGAACTGACCGAGAAGCAGCGCGAGGTTGTGATTCGTCGCTTTGGCTTGCGCGGGCATGAGAGCAGCACACTTGAAGATGTTGGGCTTGAGATTGGTCTGACGCGTGAGCGTGTAAGGCAGATTCAGGTCGAAGGACTCAAGCGTCTGCGCGAGATCCTTGAGAAAAACGGTCTGTCCAGCGAGTCGCTCTTCCAGTAATCCCCCTCCGTAGCCACCATCCAGGGCCGATATAACACTGTGTGTATATCGGCCTTTTTATATGTCTTCCGTCATTCCAATGTTACTGCACGTGCTGCCAGCAGACGCTGTTCTGCCTGGTCGATAACTACGTGCCTGTACTCATAAGTTTCAAAGCCTGTAAGTCATTGCGTACGCTTGCTGTAAGTCATTCAGTTAAGCAGAGTGAGGCTTGTCGCCAACTCGCCGGTTTTTCCACTGCAAGGCTTTGTTTTAGAAGAGGTTCTAATTTTGAAAGGCGATCTTCCAGGAAATATTCTGGAGCGTTTCGGGTGTTGCTCTCCAAGGTTAAATCTCTAATATCGAAGCTGTGCCAACGGACAGGCACAGGCCATCAAGGATGAAGGCCGGGATATCGCGGGACGCGATTCATCAGGACGATGACTAGGGAATACAGGGATCAAGGAAAAATGTGGGCGGGTCATACCGCCCCTTTTTTTATCTGCAGAAAATCGTCTTCAACAAAAAAGGCCCTCTTGAGGGCCTTTTGTCTGTATGGAATCTAGCGTTCCAGATCAGCGATCTTGCCGGTTTTGCCATCCCACTCTGCCGCATCCGGCATAGCGTCTTTCTTTTCGGTGATATTGGGCCAGATTTCAGCAAGCTCGGCATTGAGCTCAATGAAGTTTTCCATGCCGGCAGGAATCTCGTCTTCAGAGTAAATGGCTACGGCAGGGCACTCTGGCTCGCAGAGCGCGCAGTCGATGCACTCGTCCGGGTGAATCACCAGGAAATTCGGGCCTTCGTAAAAGCAGTCCACCGGACAGACTTCTACGCAGTCGGTGTACTTGCACTTGATGCAGTTGTCGGTGACGACGAAGGTCATTTCTAATTTTCTCCTCAGGCGGCTGCGGCAGAGCCCTTCCAGACAGGGGTGCCAGGTTCGGGAGGTTTCCCGGCCCTATGAAAACACGTGCTTGTGGTGGGTGGCCTTGAGGCAGTAAGACTGCGTCGTCTGCTACCTCTCCCTGCTACCTACCGGCGGTTCGCTGCATTTTCACGCGGCTCGAAAAACGCCTCGACCAGGCTAAAAGCCGAGAGCGTCCCAAACCGCGCGGGATTCTAACAGTATGTAACGCTTCGCGTCACAGGCGAGTTTGCAATGTGTATAGCAAATCCAGCGCCTGTCGCGGGGTCATATCGTCGACCTTGACCTTCGACAGCTCGTCGAGCACCGGGTGCGGCAGACTTGCGAACATATCGCTCTGCTGCGGGACAGCGGGCTTGCCGGGTTTGGCGCGCGGCTGCTCGTGCGGCAGGCTGGTGGTTTCCAGACGTTGCAAGTGCTCCTTGGCGCGGCTGATGACCTTGCCCGGCACACCGGCCAGTTGCGCCACGGCCAGGCCATAGCTCTGGCTCGCAGGCCCGGGCAGGACGCGGTGCAGGAACACGATGCGCTCGTTATGCTCGGTGGCATTGAGGTGCACGTTGGTCACCAGCGGTTCGCTTTCCGGCAACACCGTCAGTTCGAAATAGTGCGTGGCGAACAGCGTGTAGGCACGCAGTTGCGCCAGACACTCGGCTGCCGCCCAGGCCAGCGACAGGCCGTCGAAGGTGCTGGTACCGCGCCCGACTTCATCCATCAGCACCAGACTCTTATCGGTGGCGTTGTGCAGGATGTTTGCCGTTTCGCTCATTTCGACCATGAACGTCGAACGTCCGCCCGCCAGGTCGTCGCTGGAGCCGATGCGCGTGAAGATCCGGTCGACCAGCGACAGTTCGCAGCTGGCGGCGGGGACGAAGCTGCCGATATGGGCCAGCAGTACGATCAGCGCCGTCTGACGCATATAGGTCGATTTACCGCCCATGTTCGGGCCGGTGATGACCAGCATGCGCGTGCTGTCGTCCAGCGCCAGGTCGTTGGCCACGAAAGGCGTGCTTAGAACCTGTTCCACCACCGGATGGCGACCCTGCTCGATGCGCATGCACGGTTCGGCGACAAAGCGTGGGCAATTGAGGTCCAGATTCAGCGCGCGTTCCGCAAGGTTGCTCAGCACGTCCAGTTCGGCCAGAGCCGCTGCCGTGTCCTGAAGCGGCGCAAGATGACCGATCAGGTCTTCGAGCAGTGTTTCGTAGAGCATCTTTTCCCGAGCCAGCGCGCGGCTCTTGGCCGACAACGCCTTGTCTTCGAACTCCTTGAGTTCGGGCGTGATAAAGCGCTCGGCGCCCTTGAGGGTCTGGCGGCGTATGTAATCAGCCGGCGCCTGCTCGGCCTGCTTGCTTGGCAGCTCGATGAAGTAGCCATGCACGCGGTTGTAGCCGACTTTCAGGTTGCCGAGGCCGGTACGGGCTTTTTCGCGGGCTTCCAGGTCGATCAGGAACTGACCGGCGTTTTCGCTCAGCGACTGCAGATCATCCAGTTCAGCGTCGTAGCCCGTCTTCAAAACGCCGCCGTCACGGATGACGGCTGGCGGATTGTCGATGATCGCGCGCTGCAGCAGGTCGGCCAGCTCGGGATAGGTTCCGGCAGTCTGCGCAAGTTGCTGCAGATGCGGCGCGTCCAGATCGGTCATCGCCTGTTGCAGTTCGGGCAGGGCGCTCAGTGCGTCGCGCAGGCGGGCGAGGTCACGTGGCCGCGCGTTACGCAGGCCGATACGCGCCAGAATCCGCTCGATGTCGCCGATTTCCTTGAGCTGTGGCTGCAGGTTTTCGAAGCGATAGCGTTCCAGAAAACAGGTGATCGATGTCTGCCGTGCCTGAAGGATGGTCAGGTCGCGCAGTGGCCGGTTCAGCCAGCGGGTCAGCAGCCGCGTGCCCATTGCGGTCTGGCAGCGGTCCATGACCGATTGCAGGGTGTTGTCACGGCCCCCGGACAGGTTGGTGTCCAGTTCCAGGTTACGGCGGCTGGCGGCATCGAGGATCACGGTATCGTCGAGACGTTCGTGACGCAGGCTGCGTAAATGGGGCAGGGCGGTACGCTGGGTTTCCTTGGCATAACTGAGCAGGCAGCCGGCAGCACCAATGGCCAGCGTGAGGTTTTCGCAACCGAAACCCTTCAGGTCCTGGGTTGCAAACTGCTGACACAGACTTTTGTGGGCTGAGTCACGCTCGAAATCCCAGGGTGCGCGACGTCGAGAACCACGGCGTTTCTCGGCGGGCAGACCTGGTGGCCAGTCATCCGGAATCAACAGCTCGACCGGGTTGATGCGCTCGAGCTCGGCCAGCAGGTTCTCCCAACCCTTGATCTCCAGCACACTGAAGTTGCCGCTGGTGATATCCAGTACCGCCAGGCCGAACAGGCGTTCGTCACCCAGCACGGCGGCGATCAGGTTATCGCGGCGCTCGTCGAGCAGGGCCTCATCGCTGATGGTCCCTGGCGTGATGATCCGCACCACCTGACGATCCACCGGCCCCTTGCTGGTCGCCGGGTCGCCGATTTGCTCGCAGATCACCACCGATTCGCCCAGTTTCACCAGCTTGGCCAGATAACCCTCGGCTGCGTGGTAGGGAATCCCGCACATGGGAATGCTCTGACCTGCCGACTGGCCGCGTGCGGTCAGCGTTATGTCCAGTAGCTTGGCGGCTTTCTTCGCGTCTTCGTAGAAGATCTCGTAGAAATCGCCCATGCGATAAAACATCAGCTGATCCAGGTGCTGGTTTTTGAGTTTCCAGTACTGCTGCATCATCGGAGTGTGTGCGGAGAGGTCGGAAATTGCTTTATTCATCAGTGGCTTAGGCAAGTTCTTGAGAGGAGTGAGGCAACCTTGAGACGCGACGGGTAGCCCTTGTCTGAATCAAGGGGCGTCTGCCGGGTATGTGCGATGGCGGCAAGGTTATCACGCTCGACCGGGTGGTGCAGTGACAGCGTGGCGCCCGCGTATTGGTGACCGGGCGTTTCCAGACAGCCATGCAGCTCGATTTGCCGTATAGACTTTCATCGCTGCCACTCGATCTCCGGGCGGTAACTTATAAAAAAGGATTTTTATATGAAGAACAGACGAGCAAGGGACTCTGTCAGCGGGCGCTTCATCCCTTTGGAAGAAGCCAGAAAAAGGCCGAGAGAAACCACGGTGGAAACGGTCAAAAAGCCCGGGCGCAGGAAAAATGACAAGTAAAGCAGCATGCTCAGTACCGTTGCGCGGCAGGTGCGCGGCTCCAGGATTCACCTTTACAGGCTTTCCAGCATGAACGATTACACCGTGAGTGAGATAACCGGGCTTGCCGATACGCTTGGCAGGCTTCTCGACGCAATGAACGCGCAAGTGACCACTGCCGAATCCTGTACGGGGGGCGGAATCGCCGAAGCGATCACGCGCATTGCCGGCAGCTCGGCGTGGTTCGAAGCCGGTTACGTGACCTATTCGAACGCCCAGAAGACCCGTCAGTTAGGGGTGCCCGAGGTATTCTTCGAAGAGGTCGGGGCGGTCAGCCAGCCGGTCGTCGAAGCCATGGTGCGAGGCGCACAGCGTGAAAGCGGTGCACGATTCGCCGTCGCGGTCAGCGGTGTCGCAGGCCCCGGCGGCGGTTCGCCGGACAAACCGGTCGGTACTGTGTGGCTGTGCTGGGGCAAGGATGATGCGTTGGTCAGCCGCCGTTACCGGTTCGATGGCGACCGTGATCAGGTTCGTCGACAGACGGTCGAAGCCGCGCTGCACGGGCTGATACAGCTTGCGCGCGGAGAAATGCCAAAACAGGGGTAGGCGCGCGCTCACTGCTGTGGAATAATACTGTCTACTTATACAGGTGTTGTGGCCATCAAGGCCCTAATTGAATTTGATTACGTGAGGACTTCAATGGACGACAACAAGAAGAAAGCCTTGGCTGCGGCCTTGGGTCAGATCGAGCGTCAGTTCGGTAAAGGCGCCGTGATGCGCATGGGCGATCACGATCGCCAGGCAATTCCTGCCATCTCCACCGGTTCGCTGGGTCTGGATATCGCTCTCGGTATTGGCGGGCTGCCAAAAGGCCGGATCGTGGAAATCTACGGTCCTGAGTCTTCCGGTAAAACCACACTGACGCTGTCGGTCATCGCCCAGGCCCAGAAAATGGGCGCTACCTGTGCCTTTGTCGACGCCGAACACGCGCTGGATCCGGAGTACGCAGGCAAACTGGGCGTCAATGTCGACGACCTGCTGGTTTCGCAGCCGGACACTGGTGAGCAGGCGCTGGAAATCACCGACATGCTGGTGCGCTCCAATGCCATCGACGTGATCGTGGTCGACTCCGTTGCTGCGCTGGTGCCGAAGGCAGAGATCGAAGGCGAAATGGGTGACATGCACGTGGGTCTGCAGGCGCGTCTGATGTCGCAGGCGCTGCGCAAGATCACCGGCAACATCAAGAACGCCAACTGCCTGGTGATCTTCATCAACCAGATCCGCATGAAGATCGGCGTGATGTTCGGCAGCCCGGAAACCACCACCGGTGGTAACGCGCTGAAGTTTTACGCTTCGGTACGCCTGGACATCCGTCGTACGGGCGCGGTCAAGGAAGGCGATGAGGTTGTCGGCAGCGAAACCCGCGTCAAGGTTGTGAAGAACAAGGTGGCTCCGCCGTTCCGTCAGGCCGAGTTCCAGATTCTTTACGGCAAGGGTATCTACCTGAACGGTGAAATCGTCGATCTGGCCGTTCTGCATGGTTTTGTCGAGAAGTCCGGTGCCTGGTACAGCTACCAGGGCAGCAAGATTGGTCAGGGCAAGGCCAACTCGGCCAAGTTCCTGGCAGATAACCCGGAAATCTGCAAAGCGCTCGAGAAGCAGATCCGCGACAAATTGCTGACCCCTGGCGTCGACACCAAGGCTGTCGGCTCCCGTGAAGCAGTGGCTGCCGATGATATGTCTGAAGCAGATGTCGATATCTGATAGCCATGCCTGCCGTACTCGATACACCTGTCGCCGTCAGGCGCACTGCAATGGACCTGCTCGCACGTCGCGAGCACGGTCGAGTCGAGCTGACGCGTAAACTGCGTCAGCGCGGCGCTCCCCCCGAGCTTATCGATGCCGCCCTTGATCGCCTGGTCGAGGAAGGTCTGCTCTCTGAATCCCGCTACCTTGAAAGCTTCGTGTCTTACCGGGCACGTTCGGGCTACGGTCCTGTTCGTATTCGCGAAGAGCTTGGTCAGCGTGGCTTGCAACGTGCCGACATTGAGCAGGCGCTCAGGGACTGCGGTATTGATTGGCAGGAGAAGCTTTACGAGCTTTGGCAGCGCAAGTTTGCCGGTGCTCTGCCTGTCGATGCGCGCGAGCGAGCCAAACAGGGGCGTTTTTTGAGTTATCGAGGCTATCCGCTGGAAATGATCGGCCGCTTGTTAAGCGGCCGTGGCGGAGATGACTGATATATCGGGGCGTTTACTGTGGCGCCCGTTTCTGAGCTGCGTCCCTGGTCGCTGAAGCGTCTTCCCAGTTTTCCTGTTGGTTGATGTAATCCACCAGTTCACGAAGCCTGCCCTGATTGCGGCCTGTGAAGGTGAACGCCAGTCGTGTCAGGTGACTGAACTGCGCTTCATCGTGTTCTTCGCCCTGATAACTGTGCTGGTGAAAGTTTTCATTGATGCACAAGTCAGCGAACGCTTCCTGCATGTGCTCCAGAGCTTGCTCGCTCAGCGCATGATGCATACGGATCACGAACTTGTTTTTCAGCCAGCGGCTGGAATGGAAGTTGGCGTAAAACCGGTTGATCTCTTGCACCGCTTCGTCGGCGCTGTAAACCAGCCTCATCAGCTTCATGTCGGCTGGCAGAATGTAGTGATTGTCCTGCAACTGGTGCTTGATGAAGTCCAGCGCACCTTGCCAGAAACTCCCGCCAGGCGTGTCCAGCAATACCACAGGCACCAACGGGCTTTTGCCGGTTTGTATCAACGTCAGCACTTCCAGGGCTTCGTCCAGAGTTCCGAGGCCGCCTGGGCATAGCACCAGCGCGTCGGCTTCCTTGACGAAGAACAGCTTGCGCGTGAAGAAGAAGTGGAAGGGCAGCAGGTTTTCGCTGCCCTCTACCGTCGGGTTGGCGTGCTGTTCGAAGGGCAGGGTAATGTTGAACCCGAGGCTGTGTTTCAAGCCTGCACCGGCATGGGCTGCCGCCATGATGCCGCCGCCTGCGCCGGTGATGACCATCATGTTGGAGCTGGCCAGTTTTTCTCCCAGCTCTCTGGCCTGGGCGTACAGCGGATGTTCCATTGGTGTACGAGCGGAGCCGAAGACAGTGACTTTGCGGCGGCCCTTGAAGCGCTCTAGCACCCGAAAGGCTTTGTCCAGTTCGCGCAGGGTCTGCAGCGTTATCTTGACGTCCCAGCGGTTACGGTCATCCTGGGCCATGCGCAACACGGTGAGCATCATGTCGCGGTACAGCGGAAGGTTTTTCGTGCCCGGAGCCACCTCATTGATGTGCTCTTCAATCTTGCTGGTCAGGTCGAGACCGTCGCTTTGAAAGTGTCGGGATAGAAGATCGTCAGGTACATACGGCATTCGGGATTTTTCCTCCTGCAGGATCGATGGCCCGGTGGGGCGTGTTGAATCGATGATGTCCCGGTTTGCAGAGAAAGGCTACCCATTCCCTGTTCATTGCCAGGGTGGATTGGTTGCAGGATGTCTTGAGTACTGCTCGAATGACGCGCCTGAAGAACAGGCGCGCGGGGGGAGGCTACATGTCGGGCGTGGCTTATTGCTTGGGCTTTACAGTGCAGTCGGAAGCCTGAAAGGTCTGCGTCGCAACCGGGCGGTTGGTCTTGTACTCGGTGAACTGATACTTGAGTACGGCACCCTTGGTCATCAACTGGCGAAAACCATTGTTGTGGCACACGCTATTGCCCAACTGGTTGCGCATCACGTCCGGGTTGGCGCGCATCTGCTGAGCCTGGCCTTCACGAACGCTCAGGTGGTTGATCAGCTGGTTGCCGCTGACGGTATAGCCCTGATCGAGGATGTCTTCGTTGATCGCTCTCGGCGTGCCGACACTGCTTTCCTTAGCGACTTTTTCCAGCATCTTGCTGAGTTCGAACTCCTGTTTCGACGCCGCCTGGGCGCACAGTGGAGTAACGAGCAAAAGCGTAAGGGTGGGTACGATAAGGCGCAGCATTAAACTCTCCTGATTAAGTCACTGGCCGTTGGACCAGCGACTTCAAAGTGCGTTCCGGGCAGCCCACCGATAGCGCGGGGTGCTGTGGCGCAGCAGTATAGAGCAGGAGTCTTCCTCGGGCCTAGACTCTGGACGAAAAGAGGCTGCCGTACCGAAAGCGCGTTGAAGTGCCGGGGCTCTGATAAACTGCGCGCACTTTAGTCCTGCCGAGTCTTTGTGGTGTCGATGTATCTCCCCCGCAGGTGTGTCCTGTAATGAGCCATGCCGTGTCCCGCCTGCGCGATGAGCGTCTGGCCCGCAGTACCAGGCCTTTTATTGCCCGAGGCTCGCGCGCGCCGCGCTGCCCGGAATGCCGGGTGATCTCCAGCTATTGTCTGTGCGAATGGCGACCCAGCGTCGCTGCCGACTCAGGCATCTGCCTGCTGATGTATGACACCGAGCCCTTGAAGCCGACCAACACTGGTTGGCTGATCGCCGATGTCATCCAGGACACTCATGCCTTCCTCTGGTCGCGGATAGAGGTCGATGAGCAATTGCTCGCCTTGCTGGACGACCCGCAGTGGCAGCCCTACATCGTCTTTCCCGGAGAATTTGTCGCCGAGGAGCGCGTGGTCAACAGGGTCTCGCGCCTGGATGGCAAGCGCCCGCTGTTCATTCTGCTGGATGCCACCTGGACCGAAGCACGCAAGATGTTTCGCAAGAGCCCGTATCTGGAGCGGTTTCCGGTCTTGAGTCTGGAGCCCGAGCAGATCTCGCGTTACCGTTTGCGTCGATCGAGGCGTGACGATCACTTCTGCACGGCGGAAGTGGCCGCCCTGTGTCTGGAACTGGCCGGTGACGCCAGTGCCAGCGGAGTGCTGGATGCTTATCTGGACGTGTTCAGCGCTCATTACCTGGGCGCCAAGTACCAGAACCCGATCGATCCCGACGACGCGGCGCATACCCACTTGAAGGCGTTCATTTGAAGGCTGTTCATAACCAGGGGCTGCCGAACTGCACGGGTTTGGCTAATTGCCATCTATGTTCCCGGGTATCGACGCTTCGCGCTTGACCGTCATGGCCATGCTGGGCATGCTTGGCGCCGCCTGGAAGCCGATTCATCTGGTCTGGCAGGGCACCGGGGCCCGCTTCGGGTTTCGCACTGTGCGTTCGCCAGCCTTGCTGGGCGGCCGAGTCTTCGGCCCCTCACTATAAAAACAGGATCATTACATGACCTACGACATCCTGATCGCTGATGATCATCCCCTGTTTCGCAGTGCGCTGCATCAGGCGCTGAGCATTGGCCTGGGGCCTGACGCACGGCTGGTCGAGGCAGAAAGCATTGCCCAGCTTGAGTCGCGCCTGGGGGAGAAGGCTGATTGGGATCTGGTTCTGTTGGACCTGAACATGCCAGGGGCCTACGGCTTCTCCGGGCTGGTCCTGTTGCGTGGCCAGTACCCGCAGATACCGGTGGTGATGGTCTCGGCGCAGGAAGAAGCCTCCATCGTGGTGCGCTCCAGAGAGTTTGGTGCCAGCGGCTTCATTCCCAAATCCAGCTCGCTGGAAGTCATTCAGCAGGCGGTACGCACGGTGCTTGACGGTGACGTCTGGTGGCCGCCGCAGGTCAATGAAGTGATCAGTGTTTCAGACGAAGCAAAGGCTGCCAGCGCAGGCCTTGCCAGCCTGACGCCTCAGCAGTTTCGAGTGCTGACGATGGTCTGTGAAGGCTTGCTGAACAAGCAGATCGCTTCCGAACTCAGCGTGTCCGAAGCGACCATCAAGGCACATGTCACAGCCATTTTCCGCAAGCTTGGCGTACGCACGCGTACCCAGGCAGCATTGTTGTTACAGCAGCTTGAGTCCATTTCGTCCAGCTGACGGCTTTCAGGTTGCGAGCATTCACGCTTTTTTGACCTTTATTGCCTTAGCTTTCCTCATCTTTTTTACACAGCAGCCTCTCTATGTCGCCCTTCAAAGGCCAAACCGGTCTGAAACGTATTCTTAATGCCGCGGGTTATTCACTGGACGGTTTGTGCGCAGCCTTCAAAGGTGAAGCGGCTTTCCGCCAGTTGGTACTGCTCAACGTGGTCCTGGTCCCGCTGTCGTTTTTCCTGCACGTCAGCAAGGGCGAGCATGCCCTGCTGGTTGCCGTGTGCCTGCTGGCGCTGATCGTGGAGCTGCTCAATTCGGCCGTAGAGGCGGCCATTGACCGCATCTCGCTGGACCTGCACCCGCTGTCCAAGAACGCCAAGGACATGGGCAGTGCTGCCCAGTTCATCGCCCTGAGCATGATCGGCCTGGTGTGGGCGATCATTCTGCTGGGCTGACGCCTTTGGTACAGATCGTCAATACAGGCTGGGCAGCACGATCTCGTCGCTGCGCTGCACCCCGGCGGTGAACGCGCGGCACAGTTCGAGAAACTCGCGCATGGCCGAGGTCTGGTATTTCTGTTTGTGCCAGATGAAGTAGAACTGCCTGGCCAGGTCCAGCTCGGGCGTAGCCAGTTCGACCAGATTGCCGCGACGAAAGGCATCACGCAGCGCCAGTCTGGAAATGCAGCCAATGCCCAGCCCGGATTCGACTGCGCGTTTGATGGCTTCGGTGTGCTCAAGCTCCAGTCGGACATTCAGCCCGTTACGGTGATGACGCATCGCCTGATCGAACGTCAGGCGTGTGCCTGAGCCCTGTTCCCGAAGTATCCAGGCTTCATGGGTCAGCTCTTCCAGGGTTACCTGGGCGCGCTTGGCCAGCGGATGCTGCGGGGCGCAGAACACCACAAGTTCGTCTTCGACCCAGGATTGCACTTCGATGTCCGGGTGGCTGCAATCGCCTTCGATGAGGCCCAGATCGATCTCGTAGTGCGCAACCTGTTGCACGATATGCGCCGTGTTCTGGACATGTAGCTTGACCTGGCTTTCCGGATGGCGCTGCATGTAGCCGCCGATCAGCAGGGTCGCCAGGTAATTGCCGATTGTCAGCGTCGCCCCGACCGCCAGTGAACCGAAGCCTGATTTACCGTTGAGCAGGTCTTCGATTTCCTTGGCCTGATCGAGTAGCGCGACGGCTTGGGGCAGCAATTGTCTGCCGGTGGCGTTGAGGCTGAGGCGCTTGCCGGCACGGTCAAACAGCTGGCAGCTCGATTGGCGCTCCAGCTCGGTGATGGAGGTGCTGGCAGCCGACTGCGAAAGCGAAAGCAGCACTGCGGCCTTGGAGACGCTTTCCTGCCGGGCGACGGCCACAAATACCTGGAGCTGACGGAGAGTAAATCGCATATCTATATAACCGATAACCTATATCTTGATAATTCATTTAACAGATATTGTGTCTGCCACTAGAATGTCGCGCAATAGCGCAGTGCTTCTGCGCGCACTATTTTTTCAGGAGTCCTCACGTACATGAGCAACATGAACCACGAGCGTGTCCTCAGCGTCCACCACTGGAACGACACCCTCTTCAGTTTCAAGTGCACCCGCGACCCTGGTTTGCGTTTCGAGAACGGTCAGTTCGTGATGATCGGTCTGCAGCAGCCAAACGGTCGTCCGCTCATGCGTGCTTATTCGATTGCCAGCCCGAACTGGGAAGAGCATCTGGAATTCTTCAGCATCAAGGTGCCTGACGGCCCGCTGACTTCCCAGCTGCAGCACCTCAAGGAAGGTGACGAGATCATCATCAGCAAGAAGCCTACGGGTACGCTGGTGCTGGACGATCTCAAGCCGGGCAAGCATCTTTACCTGCTGAGCACCGGTACCGGCCTTGCGCCGTTCATGAGTGTCATCCAGGATCCCGAAACCTACGAGCGTTTCGAGAAAGTCATCCTCTGCCACGGCGTGCGTTACGTGAACGAAGTCGCCTATCGCGAATTCATCACCGAGCACCTGCCGCAGAATGAATTCTTCGGTGAAGCGCTGCGTGACAAACTCATCTACTACCCGACGGTCACCCGCGAGCCTTTCGAGAACGAAGGTCGTCTGACTGACCTGATGCGCAGTGGCAAGCTGTTCAGCGACATCGGCCTGCCGCCGATCAACCCGCAGGACGACCGTGCCATGTTGTGCGGCAGCCCGAGCATGCTCGACGAGACCAGCGAAGTGCTCAACAGCTTCGGCCTGACCGTTTCGCCGCGTATGCGTGAGCCGGGCGACTATCTGATCGAGCGTGCGTTCGTCGAGAAGTAAGCCGGCTGCACAAGACCCGCCTCTTCCTTGAGTGGATCAGGCGGGTTTTTGTTGTGCGGGATTTGTTGCCTCGATCAGTTCAGATCAGCAGCAGCCTCAGGCGAGCAGCACTTCAAGCACGCAAATCACGCCGGCCTGCGGGTAGTGCCAGCGCACGTCCAGATCCCAGAACTGAGCACCATAGCGACGTTCCGGCGTGGGCAGCTGATAGGCCGGGCGCGGGTCCTGGGCCAGGCACTGCTCGATCAGTTCGACCAGCGGCTCGTTCAGGCGCAACGCGTGTTCACGAGCCTGTTGCAGCGCGGCCTCCTGCCAGCGCACCGGTATCAGGTCTGGCGCAGCACTGGCGATGTGGTTGGTCGCGTCGGCGATTGCGTCGGCGTAGGGCACATAGGGCTTGATGTCCAGCACCGGCGTGCCATCCAGCAGGTCGATGCCGGACAGCCAGAGTCGCCCGGGCTCGACCTTGTCCAGCTTGACCACCGACTGGCCGATGCCATTGGGGCGATGGGTTGCGCGGGTAGCGAACACGCCCATCGACTGGTTGCCACCCAGGCGCGGCGGGCGCACCTTCAGGCGTGGCTTGTCTTCCAGTGTCAGGTGGAACAGAAACAGCAGCCAGACGTGACTGACCTGTTCCAGCCCCTGAACCGCTTCACCCTGATCGAAAGGTGGCACCAGCTCCAGCACGCCGCGTGCCGCCGGTGCCAGCTGTGGCTGGCGCGGGATGGCGAACTTCTCCTTGAAGCAGGAGCGCACGAAGCCGACAGGGGAGACGTTGTAGCTCATCGGGACCGATTCAGCCACGCACGCGCAGGGTCAGGCCCTTGAGGAAATTGCGCAGCAGTTGATCGCCACAGGCGCGGTAGTTGGTGTGTCCGACCTTGCGGAACAGGGCGCTCAGTTCTGGTTTGGAAACCGGGAAGTCGACTGATTTGAGGATGGCGTGCATGTCGTCTTCTTTCAGTTCGAACGCCACGCGCAGTTTTTTCAGGACGATATTGTTGGTGATCGGCAAATCGATCGCCTGTGGCGGACGGCTGTCGTCCTTGCCACGCTTGAAGTAGACCAGGCCATCGAGGAAGTGCGCCATGATTTCATCGCTGCAATCCAGATAGCCTTCTTCTTCCTCTTTTTTCATGAAAGCGATGACATCGCTCTTCGACACTTCAAAACCGGTCAGTGCGGTGATCTCGACAATCTTGCTGTCGCTGATATCGAGCATGTAGCGCACGCTGCGCAGTACATCGTTGTTCATCATGAGGCGTGTTTCCTGATAAGTCGTAGGGCAGCGCATGACGGTGGTCATGCGCGCTGTAATAAGGTGGGTGGCGCGAGGGTCAGAATTTTTCCTTGGCCGTCATGTAGCGCCACTGGCCTTCGGGCAGTTTGCCCATGGACACGCCGCCGATGCGGATGCGGCGGATAGCGACGATCTTCAGGCCGACGGCCTCGCACAGCAGGGCGATGATGCCGGGCTGCGGGTTTTTCATTGCAAAGCGCAGGCGGTTCTCGTTCTGCCAGCTGGCTTTCACGGCTGGCAGCTCCTTGCCTTTGTAGGTCAGGCCGTGGTTCAGCCGATTGAGGCCGTGAGCAACCATCTCGCCCGAGATTTCCACCACGTATTCCTGCTCGATTTTGCTGCGGTCATCGGTGAGCTTGCGCAGGATTTTCCAGTCCTGGCTGAATACCATCAAGCCGCTGGCGTTGGCCTGCAGGCTTGAAATCGCCTCAAGGCGCATGAAATGGCCCTTGAGCGGACGCTTGCTGTAGCTGTGCTCTACGGAGAGCGTACCCGGCGTGATCATCTGCAACGCTTCTTCGGCGCTTGCCGAGGCGGGTTTGTGCAGGATGATCGTCACCGGCTCGGGCGAGTCGGCCTTGGCGTCCGGGCTGAGCTCGATTTTCTGGGTGCTGACCTTGAAGTGCGGTTCTTCGATGACCTCGCCGTCCACAGTGACCCAGCCACCCTCGATAAACAGTTCGGCCTCCCGGCGGGAGCAACCGACCAGCTCGATAAGGCGTTTGGAAAGGCGAATGGGGTCTGTCATGACAAAAAAGCCGTTTGCTAAAATAAAGTCGCCATTGTAACCGCCCGGCGACGGTTAATCGCGGCAACATTGCATTTGCGCTGCAATCGGTGTCAGTTACGACTGATCAGGCGCATTCTGAGCATGGGGTAAGGCTGGCCCAGACCATCGATTTCAGAGCGGCTGACAACCTCGAAACCATGCCTGCGGTAAAACCCCAATGCCTGCGTATTCTGCTCGTTGACGTCCAGCTCGCGGATATTGAACTGCTCGATTGCATGAGTCAGCAACTGCGTGCCCAGCTTCTGGCCGCGATGGTCCGGGTCGATGAACAGAATATCCAGACTGTCCTTGTGCGCACCCGCAAAGCCGGTGATGTTGAGCTGCTCATCCCTTGTACAGAACAGGGTCACACTGCCCAGATACTGCGGCAGCAGCCCCTTGAGCCGGGTGATGTAGGCGTCTGGCAGAAAGTCATGGGTGGCGCGCACCGAGCGTTCCCATACCTCGGTCATTTCCGGGTAATCATGGGTATCCGGTGTGTATAGCTGCATCTCGCGTCCTCCTTTAAGCCGGTCCTGGATAGACAACAGCCAGAGACGAAAAAGCCCTGCCGGTTAAAGGGCAGGGCTTTCGCTTGCGACCAGGGAGAGTACTTAGAGCATTTCGGCCCACAGGTCGTATTCGTCGGCATCGGTCACTCGGCACATGATCTTGTCGCCGGGCTGAACGGTGCTGCCGTCGTCCAGGCCGATGAACACGTTGCCGTCGATTTCCGGGGCGTCGAAGAAGCAGCGGCCCACGGCACCACGATCGTCGACTTCGTCGATCAGCACTTCGATCTCCTTGCCGATTTTCATCTGCAGGCGCGCAGCGCTGATTGCCTGCTGATGAGCCATGAAGCGATCCCAGCGATCCTGCTTGACGTCGTCCGGCACGATGGCCGCGTCCAGCAGATTGGCGGGCGCGCCTTCAACCGGCGAGTACTGGAAGCAGCCAACCCGGTCCAGCTGCGCTTCGGTCAGCCAGTCCAGCAGGTACTGGAAGTCTTCTTCGGTTTCGCCGGGAAAACCGACGATGAAGGTCGAGCGGATGATCAGGTCCGGGCACTGCTCACGCCAGTTCTTGATGCGCGCCAGCGTCTTGTCTTCAAAGGCCGGACGCTTCATCAGCTTGAGGATTTTCGGGCTGGCGTGCTGGAACGGGATGTCCAGGTACGGCAGGATCTTGCCCGCGGCCATCAACGGGATCAGTTCGTCGACGTGCGGGTACGGGTAGACATAGTGCAGGCGCACCCAGACACCCATCGAGCCCAGCGCCTGGCACAGCTCGGTCATGCGGGTTTTGACCGGCTGACCGTCCCAGAAACCGGTGCGGTATTTGACGTCAACGCCATAGGCGCTGGTGTCCTGGGAAATGACCAGCAGTTCCTTTACGCCGGATTTGACCAGGCGCTTGGCTTCGTCCAGTACATCACCCACCGGGCGGCTGACCAGCTTGCCGCGCATCGACGGGATGATGCAGAAGCTGCAACTGTGGTTGCAGCCTTCGGAAATTTTCAGATACGCGTAGTGGCGCGGAGTCAGTTTGACGCCTTGTGGCGGCACCAGGTCGATCAACGGATTGTGATCCTGGCGGGGCGGCACCACATCATGCACCGCGTTGACCACCTGCTCGTACTGCTGCGGGCCGGTCACCGACAGCACGCTCGGATGCACATTGCGAATGACACTCGCATCGACGCCCATGCAGCCGGTCACGATGACCTTGCCGTTTTCCTTGATGGCTTCGCCGATCACTTCCAGCGACTCGGCCTTGGCCGTATCGATGAAGCCACAGGTGTTGACCACCACCACGTCGGCGTCCTCGTAGGTCGCAACGACTTCGTAACCTTCCATGCGCAGCTGGGTCAGGATGCGTTCAGAGTCAACGAGTGCCTTTGGGCAACCCAGTGAAACGAATCCAACCTTGGGGGCGGACGGCGTGGTGACGGTGGACATGGCAAACCTCGGCGTGAAGGGCGCCCGGACGCGAAGCGCAGGCGCTGACTGGGCGCTTGCTGCGCCTCTGATCAAAAAGTGCGCAATTCTAGCGGCGAGTGGGCAGGATGACCAGCGTTTGCATGAGAATTACGACGTACGCGAGACGCAGCCAGGGCCAGCGCTTGACGAGCCGATCGCATCACGACCGGCAGTAACGCCGGCACACGCAGTGTATTGAGGGAAATAGCCGATGTTGCAAAGGGCGGCAGTGACAGTTTGAATGAAGTCCAGGCCCGACTGCGCAGGCCTGGACTGGCTGTCACATGCTCTCAGCGCCGCGGTTCATGCATCGGGCAGCCGTTGTGCTGGCTGCGAAAGCCCGCCGAGTGTTCATAGGCCGGTTTGCGCACGCGCATGACGCCGCCCAATGGACGATGCGCCTCAAGGCCATGCCACGGGCTGAATGCCATGGCTTCGTCGATTTCCTGGACGTTTTGCTCCGACCACGATGACTGGCGGGGCACATCGATTCGAGCCACGGCCACGTAAGGGCTGAGGTCTTCCGGCCAGATCGCCGAGGCGTCCTCGATCGGCATTTTTTCCAGGTCCGTGGCCAACTGGACGCGCACTTCCCAGCTGGCATCGTGTTCAAGAAAGAACGCTTTGACTGCTTCGCGCAGACCGTCCGGGTTGTCTTTCAGGTCCACAGCCTTGTCGGTCAGTGCAATCAATTCGGCGCAGACCGGCACGACACTGAGTTTGGCGTAGTAGGGGCCGTACAGAAACGGTACGACGGTGTAGAACGTCTCGCCCAGGATGTGGGTCATCGGGTGCCCGCCGAGACTTCTCAGTGTGCCACTTTCGCCTCCGGCAGACTCGATCACCGACTCGATGCCACGCAGGACGGCAGACAGCGCGCGTTTCATGCTCGGCGCCTTGTCGGTGGTCTTGGCCAGCAACTTCAGGGTCTTCAAGAACGCTTTGGGGTCCTTGGCAGTAAACGCCTTGGCGTTTTGCATGACAAAGTCCTGGGTGGTTGCCTCTGCGCTGCCGGGCAAGCGCGGGCCTTCGACGCCGACCAGTTTGATGGCCAGGCCTCGAGGCGTTGATACCTTGTCGTCGAGGATGTCGCCCGGGTTGGTCGAGAAGCGCATGACCACCGGGAAGTTGCCGGGCCTGGCGAAGGCACCCTGGGCCAATGGCTCGGGCAGGTCGCCGTACACTTGAATCTGACCGTGGAGCAAGCCGTGAGCCTTGGCATGCACACTGCGAATGGCGTGCCCTGTATCTTGATAAGTGGTCTCGAGGATGGAATGCATGGCTTCGACCAGCTCTTTGCTGGTCTGCGCTTCATCATCCGGAACGACTTCAAATGAGGGCTGGAAGGGTAAAGGCTGGACAGTCAGGTTTTGTGTGGTCATCAGAGCATCTCGGTCAGAGGTAATCAGGGTGCCCGGGCGTCGGTGCGGTTCTTGAAGACCCCTGAGGCGGCAGGCTTAACTAATGACCGGCCGATATTTTTGTCGTTCCATGAGAAACGCTGCCTCGAAAAACGCCTTCATCCGGCAGTGATCAAGGCGTGGTGGCAGGCTGGATCGTTGCGACGATCTGCGTTTCACCAAGAATTACGACGAGTGCTGCGTTATGCTTCGCGCCATCGCGCCGAGGCATGTCAATGTCTGGCTGAATCTGAATTGTTACGCCTTGTGATGTTCTCAGTGTTGAACCTCATGTCTGGTTTCCGGGAGTAGTGGATGAGTCAAGCAAACAGTCATGCGGAGGCCGGAGGCGCTGCCAAGCCCATCGGGCTGCTGATCGCCGCAGTAGGGGTGGTTTACGGCGACATCGGCACCAGTCCGCTGTACACCCTCAAGGAGGTGTTTCAGGGTGGTTACGGCGTAGAAGTGACCCATGACGCGATTCTCGGGGTGCTGTCGCTGATCTTCTGGTCGCTGATCTGGGTGGTTTCGTTCAAGTACATGGCGTTCGTCCTGCGTGCCGATAACCAGGGTGAGGGCGGCATCATGGCGCTGATGGCCCTGGCGCGGCGCGCTTCGGCCAAGCATCCCCGGCTGCAAATGATGATGGTGGTGTTCGGCCTGTTCGGCGCCGCATTGTTCTACGGTGACAGCATGATCACCCCGGCGGTTTCGGTGTTGTCGGCGATGGAAGGGCTGGAGCTGGCGTTCGATGGCCTCGATCACTGGATCGTGCCCATGGCGCTGGTTGTGCTGGTGGGCCTGTTTCTGATTCAGCGTCATGGCACCGCGCGTATCGGCGTGCTGTTCGGCCCGGTGATGGTGATCTGGTTTCTGGTGCTCGGCGCGCTGGGTGTCTACGGCATCATGCAGTCGCCGGAAGTGCTGAAAGCGGTCAACCCGGCATGGGGTGTGAATTTTTTCATCATCCATCCGGGCATCGGTGTGGCCATTCTGGGTGCTGTGGTGCTTGCCCTGACAGGGGCCGAGGCGCTGTACGCCGACATGGGCCACTTCGGCCGCAAGCCGATTTCGCGTGCCTGGTTCATCCTCGTGCTGCCTGCGCTGCTGCTCAACTATTTCGGCCAGGGTGCGCTTGTGCTGGGCAACCCTGAAGCGGTTCGTAACCCGTTCTACCTGCTGGCGCCGGGTTGGGCGCTGCTGCCACTGATCGGTCTGTCGACGATGGCGACCATCATTGCCTCGCAAGCGGTGATCTCCGGTGCCTTCTCGATGACACTGCAGGCGATCCAGCTGGGCTACATTCCGCGCATGCACATCCAGCACACCTCCAGCGACGCGCAAGGCCAGATCTACATTGGTGCCGTCAACTGGGCGCTGATGGCGGGTGTCATTCTGCTGGTGATCGGCTTCGAATCGTCTGGCGCGCTGGCGTCTGCCTACGGCGTCGCGGTGACCGGAACCATGCTCTGCACCACCATTCTGGTGTCGACGGTCATGCTGATGCTCTGGAAATGGCCGCCATTGCTGGCTGTTCCGTTGCTGATCTGCCTGCTGCTGGTGGACGGTCTGTTCTTCGCGGCCAACGTGCCGAAGATCTTCCAGGGCGGGGCCTTCCCGGTACTGGCGGGCGCGGTGTTGTTTATCCTCATGACCACCTGGAAGCGCGGCAAGCAGTTGCTCGCGGAGCGAATCGACGAGGGCGGCCTGCCATTGCCGATCTTCATCGGCAGCATTCGCGTCCAGCCGCCGCACCGGGTACAGGGCACGGCAGTGTTCCTGACTGCACGTTCGGATGCCGTACCCCATGCGCTGTTGCATAACATGCTGCACAACCAGGTGTTGCACGAGCAAGTGGTGCTGTTGACCGTGGTGTATGAAGATTCGCCGCGTGTGCCGTCCGCTCAGCGCTTCGAAGTCGAATCCTATGGCGAAGGCTTCTATCGGGTGATCCTGCACTTCGGCTTTATCGATGAGCCTGACGTACCGGCTGCGCTGGCCTTGTGTCACTTGCCGGAGCTGGACTTCAGTCCGATGCGCACCACGTACTTCCTCAGCCGCGAGACCGTGATCCCGTCCAAGATGGATGGCATGGCTCGCTGGCGTGAAGCGTTGTTCGCCTTCATGCTCAAGAACGCCAACGGCAACCTGCGCTTCTTCAAGCTGCCGTTCAACCGGGTGATCGAGTTGGGTACGCAAGTGGAGATGTAAGCGTTGGCCGGGTTGTCCGGCAGCGCAGATAAAAAAATCCCGGCCACCTCACGGTGCCGGGATTTTTTTGTCGCAGACTGTGGCGTTACTGAGCGGCAGTCTTGCCCTGACGCTTGTTGATCGCGTCGATCAGACGTTTGGCCAGCGCCGGATAGTCCTCATCGAAGTGATGACCGCCTGGCAACTGAACCGCTTCGCCGACGGCGGTGGTGTCAGTGCAACCGCTGTCTTTCTTCTCTTCGACGCCGTAAACGCAGAACACCTTGGCGGCTGGCAGCTTGGCCATTTCCTGTCCGGTGGTGGCTTCCTTGCCTGCGTTGCCAAGCCAGCCGTCGACGTGAATCTCGAAGCTGCCAGTGCGCGCGAAGGCAAGCAGAATAATCGCGTCGACCCGATTCTGATCGTCTGCCGCCAGGCGATTGTAGATAGCCGGCATGACGTCAGCACCGAACGAGTAGCCCGCCAGAATGAAGCGCTTGGTGCCCCACTTCTGACGGTAGTGGTTCATCAGGTCGGTGAGGTCGACGGCGGTCTGTTCCGGCGTCTTGTGTTCCCAGTAGTAGCGCAGTACGTCGATGCCCACCACCGGGTAGCCCATCTTGGCCATGTCGCCGGCCACGACCTTGTCCAGGTCGCGCCATCCGCCGTCACCGGACATGAACAGCGTCACGGTGTCGGAAGGCTGGCTGGCCGGAACTTCGACCGTCGGTATACCCAGTCCGCCACTGTCATTCTCGCCGAGCAACAGATGACGAAGTTCGGTATTGAGCACCTGAGGCAACGGGATGTCGTAGTCGCTGATGCTGGTGTCGGCGTTGCTCTGATCGCGCACGAACGCTGCGCTCGGATCATCCGGCGCGTCGTTCCAGGCGGCCAGCCAGTGACCGTGCGCAGCCTTCTGCGGCAGCGGCACGTCGCAGATCTGCGGCGGCTTTTCGTCCTCCTCCACAACGGGCGGAGGATTAGACACGTGCTCGAGCGCAAAACCTACGGAAATGGCCTGCGCCTGGTCATCGGTCTGCCCGGCCAGCCAGCGCCAGGCCAGGGTTGCGCCCGGGCCTATGCCACCGACGACCTTTGCCGGGCCGTCGAGCTTCGTCAGAGCGTCCTGAAAGGTCTTCTGTTGCAGGACGCAGTCGTCCTTGGGCAGCACCACCTGAATGATGCGTGCCGACGCATCCTTGCTGATCGCCAGCAATTGCTTGTCGCTCAGCATGTCTTCAGCGGTGACGGCCAGTGCGATACGGGTCTTGATGCTGGTGGCCGGCGTTACGCTGGTCAGCGGCGCGCCCCCGTCAAGGTTCGAGTGTTCCAGTGATGCGGGCGGAGCGGGGCGGGTCCAGACCCAGACTCCCAGCGCCACGATTAAAAGAACAATTACCAGAGCTGCGAGCAAAAGGCGCCAGGAGCGTCGAATCATCAGCGTTTCACCAATCCAGTCAGGCCGCCCGCAATCAGGGCGGCGGTGTCAGCCAGTGCCACGAGCGGATCGAGTCCGGCAGGCACGGCCATATAACGAGGTTCCCAATCGGGCTGGAACTTGTCCTTGAAGCGACGCAGCCCCTGGAAGTTGTACAGCTGTTCGCCACGGCGGAAGATCATCGAACCCAGACGCTGGGTGATGGGTGCGCCACGTCGTGGCTGCAGACCCGACAAAGGCACCATGCCCAGGCTGAAGCGCGCGTAGCCCTGGGCTTTGTAATGCAGAATCAGGCCGACCATCATGAATTCCATGGTCAGCTTGGGTGCATCCGGGTGGGAGCGCATCAGGTCCAGGCTGGCCAGTTCCGGGCTGGTGGTTTCCAGCAGGTTGGAGAACGCGACCGGCTTGCCCTGGAAGTGCACGATGGCAATGCGGAAGTACTTCAGGTACTCAGTGCTGAAACGGCCCAGCGAAAAGCCTTTTTCGCGGACATTCTTGCCCGTCAGCCAGGCGTCGGAAATCACTTTCAGCTCGTCGATCGGCGCCTGGCCCGGTTCGTAGATCTCCAGCGAAAGACCGTCGCGGCCACCCCGGTTCCAGGTGTAACGCAGGTCTTTCATCTCCTTGCCCTTGGCGTCGATGTCGAAGCGATGCAGGTCGACGCGCGCTTCTTCACCCAGCTTGATGGCCGTGAGACCGATGTCCATGTAGAACGGCAGGTTTTCTGCACGTACCTGATAGAACACCGGGCGCGCATGGTGCACGTCGCACAGGTCGCGGAACTGCCAGATCAGCTCGGCACGCTGTTGTGTGGGGCCGATCGGGTCGTAAAGTGCTACCAGACTGCGGCCGCGATGCGAGTACATCAGGAACGCATTGCCGGCCGGATGGAACAGGATCGCCTTGTCGCCGGTGAGCACCAGGCCGCCATCGGGCTGTTTGGAGGCCTTGAGGATCTCGGCCGCCTTGTCCAGATCTGCGGCGTCGGGCAGCTTGATGACCGGTCTGGCAGTACGCAGTAACCAGGTCAGCGAAACCACTACCAGCAGCACGGCGCTGCCGAGCGCCGAACGCAGGCCGCGCGGGGCGTCTGCATCGAGGGTGAACTGCCACCACAACTGGTGACTGTAGGGCACGTCCTGATAGGCGAACAGCAGCAGCCAGATCGAGGCACCGACCACGCAGATGCTGGCAATCAGGTAGACCGGCGAGAACGGCAGCTCCAGCAGGCGGCTTGGACGGTAGAACGAACGGCGGAAAGTCAGCAGCAGGCAGGCGGTCAGCAGCAGCATGCTGGCTTCTTCCCAGTCGAAGCCCTTGAGTATCGACAGCACTGCACCTACCAGCAGCAGAATAGAGGTCAGCATCCAGGCAGCCGACAGCCGGCGACGCAGGCCCTGGGCGAGCAGCAGGCACAGCACACCCACCAGACTGGCTCCAAAGTGCGACGCATCGATCAGTCGATGCGGGATCATGAAGCCGACGTTTTCCAGACGGGTATCGATTTCAGGGGTGGCACCAGAGAAGAGCAGCACCACCCCCGACAAGAAAACCAGTAGTGCCAGAATCGGTGCCGCCAGTCCTGAGGCGACGCGCATGGCCTGCCTGGTCGGCAGCAGGCGCTGAGCCTCGGTGAACAGCAGGGTAAGGCAGGCCAGCAGCAGCGGCAGGATCACGTAGATCAGGCGGTACAGCAGCAGTGCAGCGGCGAGCGGCGCGGCACCCAGTTCGTTGGCAAAGGCTGCGAGCAGAATCGCCTCGAACACGCCGACGCCACCAGGCACATGGCTGAGCACGCCAGCAGCGAGCGCCAGCAGGTAGATAAGGATGAATGCACCCAGCGGCGGCGCATGCGGCAGCAGCAGGTACAGCACCATCGCTGCGGCGGCGACGTCCAGCGCGGTGATCACCAGCTGAATCAGCGTCAGCTTCAAATCCGGCAGGCGCAAGGTGCGACGACCGAGACGAACCAGAATATTGTGCGGGATGTCCTGTTCCGGCAGGCGTCGACGGTAGATTAACACCGCCAGCAGCAGGCTGCCGATCAACACCGCTGTAGCGACTACAGCCAGCACGTCGACGGGAAGCTTGAGGGCCAGTGACGCGCCTGACAGGTTGCTCAGCGTGGCCAGTGCAGCCAGCGGCGGCAGCGCACAGCCCAGTGACAGGCTGGCGAACACGGTCATGCGGGCGATTTCAATTGCGCCTACGCCATGGCGTGAATAAAGCCTGTAGCGCACCGAGCCACCGGACAGCATCGACAGGCCGACCGCATTGCCGATGGCAAATGAGGTGAAGCCGCCGAGAAGCAGCGTCTTGATAGGCAGGTCGACATTGGCGTATCGACTGGCGGACAGTTCATAGCCCATCAGAATGATATAGCCGACGATTGCCGCGAGCAGCGCACCGCCCAGGGCGGGCAGGGGGACTGCGAACAGCGAGTCGTGCAGCGCATACCAGTCCATTTCGACCAGCATGTGGCGGCAGGCTATAAGGGCCAGGCTGAACAACAGCAGCATCACCGCCAGCCCGATGGGCTGTCGGTATTTGCTCAGCAGCTCCCGCCAGTTATGGCGTGGTGGGCTGACGGGTTGCTCTGCATCAATGGTTTCATTGGAATCGGACATGTTGTCGCGCATCAATCACTCCTTGGATCGTGCGCGACAGGATGGAGGTATGCAGCCAAGTTACCAATCCCTACGCAGAAAATATTTCAGGATGTTAGCGCGTCAACGTCTAACGAGCGAATGGCGAATCGAGCCGGGTGATGCTGTTCAGCTACGGTTCAGTCGTGATTCAGCTTAGTAACACCTATCGGCAGCGCACGCAAAAACTGTCGTAAATGCACGCATTACGTTACAGATGTGATGATAGGGTTTCAAAGGGCTTTGGAAATAGTCTTTTTTGTCAGACAGTTAGCCGTTGCCCGCGCTACTTTTTTACCGGAAACAAAAAAGGCCACTCTTTCGAGTAGCCTTTCTTGATGTTTGGTTGCGGGAGCCGGATTTGAACCGACGACCTTCGGGTTATGAGCCCGACGAGCTACCAGACTGCTCCATCCCGCGTCTGTGTGGCGGCATTCTACAGCCGAACGCTGAAGTGTCAACCCTTAATCCGCAAAGCATGCAAATGAATAGCAGATTGTGCACATTGTGCACGCTCTATAGCCAAGGCAGAGGGCCACGACGGCGTGCAGGTCAGGGCTTGAGAAGAGGGCTTTTCAGGCACGCACAAAAAAGGCCACTCTTTCGAGTAGCCTTTTCTGATGTTTGGTTGCGGGAGCCGGATTTGAACCGACGACCTTCGGGTTATGAGCCCGACGAGCTACCAGACTGCTCCATCCCGCGTCTGTGTGGCGGCATTCTACAGAGAGATGACAAGGTGTCAATGGTTAGTTTTAAAAAAGTGCTTTTTCTTCAAACGCTTAGCGGATCCAAATGATCGATCTGCACGGCATCGGCGCTTGCATGACGGGGCTTTGCAGCTGTTTCGGTCATGCGTGATGGGCTTTTGACTACTTTTCGTGGCGGCCTTTCGCATCATTGGATGTTACTTGGCGGCACGAATGAGATACTGCCCGGCCATTGATTGCAAAATCCCATCAGGTCATGACGCAGCGCAAAATCATCCACATCGACTGTGACTGCTTTTATGCAGCCATTGAAATGCGTGACGAGCCCGACCTCGCCGGCAAACCGTTGGCGGTAGGCGGCTCTGCGGAGCGGCGCGGGGTGATTGCGACCTGTAATTACGAGGCGCGCGCCTATGGCGTGCGTTCGGCCATGTCGTCCCGGCATGCGCTCAAGCTCTGCCCGGACCTGACCATCGTCAAGCCGCGCATGGATGCCTATAAAGAAGCATCGCGGGAAATCCACACGATCTTTCGCGATTACACCGACCTGATAGAGCCGCTGTCTCTGGATGAGGCCTTTCTGGATGTGTCCGAGGCCGGGCACTTTTCCGGCAGCGCCACGCGCATCGCGCAGGACATCCGTCGTCGGGTCTCGAATCAGTTGCACATCACCGTGTCGGCGGGCGTTGCGCCCAACAAGTTTCTCGCCAAGATCGCCAGCGATTGGAAAAAGCCCAACGGGTTATTCGTCATTACGCCGGATCAGGTCGAGGAATTCGTCGCTTCCTTGCCGGTCACCAAGCTTCATGGCGTAGGCAAAGTCACCGCAGACAAACTCGGCCGGCTGGGTATCGTCGACTGCGCCGACCTGCGAAGCCGCAGCAAGCTCGCGCTGGTCCGGGAATTCGGCAGCTTCGGTGAGCGCCTCTGGAGTCTGGCGCACGGCATTGATGACCGACCGGTGCAGAATGACAGCCGACGTCAGTCAGTCAGCGTTGAAAATACCTACGACACGGATCTGCCTGATCTGGCGGCCTGCCTGGAAAAGCTGCCCGACCTGCTGGAAACCTTGAGTGGCCGGATGGCCAGAATGGAAGGGCAGTACCGGCCCGGCAAGCCGTTCGTCAAGGTGAAGTTTCATGACTTTACGCAGACGACTCTGGAGCAGTCCGGAGCCGGAAGGGATCTGGGCAGTTATGAACAGTTGCTGGCTCAGGCGTTCGCCCGCGGTGGCAAGCCGGTCAGGTTGCTGGGCATAGGCGTGCGCCTGCACGACCTGCGTGCAGCCCATGAGCAACTGGAATTGTTCTCTCGACAATGACTGGCCGCGGTTAAACGCCGCGGCCTTTCATGTTGCGGGCTTTTTTTACTGGCTCTGGGCAGGAACGGCGACCAGGCGGCCAGCGTCTCTGGCGAGCGACTTGAGAAATTCACCCTGCAGTTGCGGGTCGTTGCGCGTCAGTTCGATCAGGTTCTGTTCCAGCTCGCTGGCTTCTTCTTCCAGTCCCATGTCAGAAAGACGTTTGACGCGATGCACCCACTGGCTGACCTCATCATCTTCAAGGTCGTCGTAGATCAGGGCGTGCGCCTCCAGCAACTTGCCGCGTAGCGAATGGCTGATTGGCAAACTGGCGCTCGTGTGCGCGCTGTCCTGATCGTCTTCGACATTGATATAAATGCGCGTTATGCGGCTCAGGTCCTGTTCGGCAAACGGACTGTCCAGCAGGTTCAGGCGCAGGATGCCGTTGCGGTCGGTGCTCATTTCGTGAGTTTCATTGCCAGCCTTGACCATCACCAGGCGTTCATTCCAGGGCAGGGTGGAGTTCTCGATCCGCTTGTCCTTCTGAACTTCGTCGATGCTCGCCAGATTCTGCTCGGCGCGACCGTGGGACGGGGCGTTCATGAACGGGTTCAGACCTGCCACGCCATAGTGAATCCAGTCCTTGGTCATGCTTTCCGGCAGATTACCCAGCGCAAACACGTTGACCACGTTAGCCCCGACACCTGCGACAACAGCGACTGCGCCGAGGGGGATCTCGTAGACCTCCCGCCACGGTTGGTAAGGCGTATAGCGGTCATAGTGGCGGGTGACTTCAAAGTCGGTGACCTCGAACGATTTGTGCTCGTGAATCCGCACGCGGCGTTGCGGCAACTCCAGTGTCTTGGGTTCGCCGATATCGACTTGCAGGGTGTGTTCGAGCAGTTTGCGTTCGACTCGCTCCTCGTGCTCGCTGCGCTGAGAGAGCTGGTTGGCACAGCCGCCGACGAGAAATGAGCCGCACAGAACGGCGCTGCCGAGGCTTAGGGTGCTTCGTTTGAGCATGGGATCTCTGATGCGGATTGGGCGAGTGAAGAGCGGCGCACCTGCGAGCAGGTGCGCACGTTGACTCAGCGGTTCACTTTGCCCTGGATGAACGACAGCACGTCCGCAACCGCAATGGCTTGCGGTTGCGATTCGGTACGGCTCTTGTATTCCAGATTACCTTCGGCCAGGCCTCGGTCGCTGACCACGATACGGTGCGGGATACCGATCAGTTCCATGTCGGCGAACTTGATGCCCGGGCTGGTCTTCTTGTCGCGGTCGTCGAGCAGTACTTCAAAACCGGCAGCCGTCAGGTCGGCGTAGAGTTTGTCCGTCGCTTCACGAACGGCGTCCGTCTCGTAGCGCAGCGGGACCAGCGCAATCTGGAACGGCGCGAGGGTGTCGTTCCAGATGATGCCGTTTTCGTCGCTGTTCTGTTCGATGGCAGCGGCAACCACTCGGGAAACACCGATGCCGTAGCAACCCATCGCCAGATTGACCGGCTTGCCGTTTTCACCCAGCACCTGGCACTTCATCGCTTCGCTGTACTTGGTGCCCAGCTGGAAGATGTGACCCACTTCGATGCCGCGCTTGATTTCCAGCGTGCCCTTGCCGTCCGGGCTTGGGTCGCCCGCAACCACGTTGCGCAGGTCGGCAACGGTCGGAACCGGCAGATCGCGCTCCCAGTTGACGCCGAAATAGTGTTTGTCGTCGATGTTGGCACCGACACTGAAGTCGCTCATCAGCTCGACAGAGCGGTCGATGATGCACGGCAGTGACAGGTTCAATGGGCCCAGTGAGCCCGCGCCTGCGCCGATGGCGTCGCGCAGTTCGGCTTCGGACGCCATGACCAGCGGGTTGGCGACCTGTTCCAGCTGACTGGCCTTGATTTCATTGAGCTCGTGATCGCCGCGGATGATCAGGGCGATCAGCTTGCCTTCTTCGGCAGCATGCACCACCAGGGTCTTGACGGTTTTCTCGATCGGCAGACCGAAACCTTCGACCAGTTGGGCGATAGTCTTGGTGTTCGGTGTGTCGATCAGACGCAACTCTTCGGTCGCGGCAGGGCGCGTCTTCTCGCGAGGAATCGCCTCGGCCTTTTCGATGTTGGCTGCGTAATCGGAGCCGTCGCTGAACACGATATCGTCTTCGCCGGATTCGGCCAGTACGTGGAATTCGTGCGAGCCTGCGCCACCAATCGAGCCGTTATCCGCTTCGACCGGGCGAAACTTCAGGCCCAGTCGGGTAAAGATGTTGCTGTACGCCAGATGCATGCGGTCGTAGGTGACCTGCAGCGATTCTTGATCGGCATGGAACGAGTAGGCGTCTTTCATGACGAACTCGCGTCCACGCATCAGGCCGAAGCGCGGGCGGATCTCGTCACGGAATTTGGTCTGGATCTGGTACAGGTTGATCGGCAGCTGTTTATAGCTGTTGAGCTCATTGCGTGCCAGATCGGTGATGACTTCTTCGTGGGTCGGGCCCAGGCAAAACTCACGGTTGTGGCGGTCGACCAGACGCATCAGCTCCGGGCCATACTGCTCCCAGCGTCCGGATTCCTGCCACAGTTCTGCGGGTTGAATGCCGGGCATCAGAATTTCGAGTGCGCCTGCGGCGTCCATTTCTTCACGAACGATGGCTTCGACCTTGCGCAGTACGCGCAGGCCCATGGGCAGCCAGGTGTAGAGGCCGGAGGCCAGCTTGCGAATCATGCCGGCGCGCAGCATCAGCTGATGGCTGACCACGACCGCATCGGAAGGGGTTTCTTTCTGTGTGGCGAGCAAAAATTGACTGGTGCGCATGGTTGGCCGTTGTCGGTTGCTGAGACAGGAAATGACCTGGCATTGTACGGCGCTGTGCCGGTCGCGTACAGGGCGGGGCTGGCTTGCAGGTGGTGTTGGAGTGCTTTCTTGGGGGCATGAAAAAGCCCGGCATGTGCCGGGCTTCTTCTATTAACGAGTGCTGAGCGGTGATTACAGGATCGAGATCGGGTAATCGACGATCAGGCGGAACTCGTTGACGTCGCCATCTGCCTGGGCATCGTTACCACGGTGCCATGCCTGACGCATACGGAAGGAAAGGTCTTTGGCCGGGCCAGTCTGTACGACGTATTTGGCTTCCAGGTTGGTTTCGTGGTGCTTGCCGTCAGCTCCATACATATTGGCATAGGCGCTGGACGCGTCTACTTTGGTGCCATCAATGTTGTCACCGTTGAGGTAGCGTGTCATGAAGCTCAGGCCAGGAACGCCGTAAGGCGTCATGTTCAGGTCGTAGCGCACTTGCCACGATTTCTCGCCTGGGCCGTTGAAGTCGGAGTACTGAACGGAGTTGGCCAGGAAAATAGAGTCGCCGCCACGATTGTTGTCGCCTATACCGATATAGTCGAACGGCGTATCGCCGTCGACTTTCTGGTACGCAACGGTAATGGTATGCGCTGCCAGGAACGAATAAGCCGCCGACGCCGAGTAAGTGGTGTTGTTAATCGACCCAGCTTTAGCGCTGCCTTCGTCAAGGGTGCGGTACAGGTTGACGTCGAAAGCCAGTGACTGATCATTCCCCAAAGGCAATGCATAGTTCACGTTACCGTAGTACTGATCCCAGATGTCTTCGAGTTTGGCTGCATAGAAAGCCACGCCCAAACCATCGGTCACTGCGTACTTGCCGCCAACAAAATCTGCACTGCTGGCTTTCAGGCCGTTGAAGCCGTTTGCGTAAGTTGCCCAGATGCTGCCGTCGTGACTCGTGTCATCCTGGCTTGTGCCCGAGTAGAAGTGTCCTGCTTCAAGATCAAGACCTGCAATCTCACTGCTTTGCAGGCTTAGACCGCTAGCGGTTTGAGGTAGCAGGCGTGATCCGCCAACCGCAAATACTGGACTGGTAGGCTGCATGTCGCCGATTTTCAATTCAGTCTTCGATACGCGGAATTTTACAGCGCCGCCCAGCTTGCCCTGCGTAGCCTCGTTATCACCATTGGCGTCAGTGACCAGGTTTCCAGAGCCTGAGTATTTGTCGAGACCCCAAAGCCTGAGGCCTCCATAGCCGAATGCCTCAACGCCTACACCGATGGTGCCTTGAGTGTAGCCGGTGCTGAAGTTGGCCCAGATGCCTTGGGTCCAGTCTTTGTCGCTGCGACCGCCTGGAGCAGGGTTGTTTTTCTTGTCACGGTTGAAATAATAGTTGCGCAACTTCAGGTCAAGCGTGCTGCCTTCCACAAAGCCCTTGGCATCAGCCTGATCGCTGACGAAAGGTGCGGCTGTTGCCATTTGGGCGCTGGCTGCCGTAACGGCCAGTGCGATTGCGCTCCACTTCATCACTCTCATCGTGATTGCTCCTTTGGTTTTTAGAAGATTTGTCTGCCGTCCCACCTGTTTTTTTATCTGGGCGGCTCTTTCTATTTTTGTCGGCGGAATCTATATCACGCTGACTTGGGTTGCTATAGCTACAGCCTTATCCTTTCAGAATCTTTACGACGCGCAGCCGAGCTAGCCTGTAGTGGCATTCTGCACCTTGTCTGATTGATCAAAGTGCGGTCCGTCACAGCGTCCCTCAGGGTCGCAAGCCTTGTTTCCCTTGATTCTGCCACCCCTGTTTTCCGCCAGGGGTGCCTTGATCATATGGGTGATAAAGCAACAAGCGTGCACAAAGTTTCCGAAAATGAAAAAAATTTGTGAAAAATCAGAATCAGGATCGCATTTTTGCTCTATCTACATGTTTTTGTTAGCCATTTTTATTTTTTAAAAATACCTGTGGCTTTTCCTCGCCAAGGATGAGCGCTGCCCTGATTGCCCAAAACGTTACCGGTATCGGCTCACGTTGAGTAGAAAACGAATCCGCTTTGTTGCTGTCGCAACAGCAGTGTGTGATTTTGGTGCAGTCCTTATCGGATTCGCCTGAACCTGGAGCATTGCTCTGGTGGCGGTCATGGTGAGGCAGTGGATGTTTCATTTTCATGTACGTCAGGCAGGCAATTGTAAGGCACTGGTTCAACGTGTGGCTGTTTGCAGCGGGATCTGCCGTCATTCAGTGGCGTCAAATTGGTGCAGCGACCGTTGTGGTGGGTGCATTCTGGTGCATAGGTGAAGCCTCACGCGAAGCCTAGTATCCTGCCTGCCTATCGCAGCACCCTGCCACAGGCAGGGCAGGTGCATTTACCTGGCAGTCAGGAGCTTTTTATCGTGTTCGTTCTGGATTCCCGTCTTCAACAAGACACCCTGCCGATTGGCGACTTTCCGTTGTGCCGGTTACTGCTCTCCAACGACAGTCACTACCCATGGTTCATTCTGGTGCCGCGTCGGGCTGAGATCACTGAAGTCTTTCAGCTGAGCGCTGCAGATCAGGTGCAGTTGTGGCAGGAGACGACTGCACTGTCCAGGGTGCTGAACGAGCTCTTCGATGCGGATAAAATCAACGTTGCCGCCTTGGGGAACGTGGTGAGCCAGCTGCATATGCACGTCATCGTGCGCAAGCGTGACGATGCCGCCTGGCCTGCGCCCGTGTGGGGCAAGCAGGCTGCCATCGCTTATACTGACGAACAGTTCTCGGCAATCCGCCAGCAACTGAAGCCGGTACTGACAAATGATTTCCGATTTGAGGAGGAGCAATCATGAGCCTTGAAGAGCGAGTCATGGAGCTTGAAAGCCGTATGGCCTTTCAGGACGATACGATCCAGGCGCTCAATGACGTGCTGGTAAAGCAGCGGCGCGAGCTTGATCATCTGCAACTGCAGATGGCGGCGATGCTCAAGCGTCAGGAGGAAATGGGCAGTCAGTTCGAGACCTTCGAGGAAGATGCGCCGCCACCTCACTATTGATCGGCTGCCATAAAAAAACCGCGACTTCCGTCAGGAGGTCGCGGTTTTTTGTTGCTTGAAACAATCAGCGGCGGGGCAGGGCTGCAATGACATCTTCGGCCTGCAGGCCTTTGTCGCGGTTCATCACGGAAAATTCGACGCGTTGCCCCTCGACCAGTACGCGATGACCCTCACCGCGAATGGCACGAAAATGCACAAAAATATCGTCGCCGGAATCCCGGGAGATGAAGCCGAAGCCCTTGGAGGTGTTGAACCACTTTACGGTGCCAGTATCACGATTCCCCATGTCGTGGCTTTGCGGCGCGGACGAGGGCGTGTAAGACCTGTAAAAGCTGACGCCCAGGTGCAAGGCGACGGCTGCGATGGCGACAGCCAGGCTCACCAGAATGGCGGGTTGACCTGCGATGCCGGGTAGAGGAACAAGCAAGGTTAGCGTTTGTACGATTACCGCAATGACAAGCAGTGCACTGACCAGATTTTGCAGATTATGACGCGGGCCTCGATTCCAGTAAGGAATGACCGGAGCGAGTATCAGGTTAAGCAGCCCTAGAAAAGCCAAGCAGATCGCGTCAGGATTTTGCAGGTAGAGAGATGCCGCTTCACTACGCAGGCTAGGTATGAAAGAGAGCAACAGGGCTGCTGCTCCCGTTACCAGATGGACGATTTTCAACATTTTAAAAAGCTCACATGCAAGAAGGATTACAAGAAATAGCTGGTAACGTCCGGTACGCTTCTGAACAAGATGAGGCGTGATGCACGAACGCTGGGCCAGCCTATGTGCCAGCGCTGAATGACAACTCGTTGGCGACACGCCGTGTATTTAACAGCAAAGCCTGATCCTACTCAAATCAGCAATCGATAATGGTGCCGGTGCCTGTCCGTCCCTGGCATCACGTTGTCCTTTAGTACCTCTGCACATGCTGAAACAGAGCGCTCTGGCGGATTTTGCTGATTATTCTTCAATTTTCTGCTCCTGGCAGCCCGCTGCGAACACGCAGTAATCGCCGTGGCATTGGCGTGAGTCGCTGCCAGCAGCCAGCGTCGTACCAACGGAAAGCTGCGCCATTCGGGTTCTCTTGATAGAGTAGCGGTCTTTACTGCTTTTCAATCCTCACCAAAAGGGCATGAAACATGGCAATCGATATCGGTATCAGTGAAGAGGATCGCAAATCGATCGTGGACGGTCTGTCGCATCTGCTGTCGGATACTTATGTGCTTTACCTCAAGACTCACAACTTTCACTGGAATGTCAGCGGGCCGATGTTTCGCACGCTGCATTTGATGTTTGAAGAACAGTATAACGAACTGGCACTGGCGGTTGATTCCATCGCCGAGCGTATTCGTGCTCTGGGCTTTCCGGCACCGGGTACTTATTCGACGTATGCGCGCCTGTCTTCCATCAAGGAAGAAGAAGGCGTACCAAGTGCTGAAGATATGATCAAAAGTCTGGTGCAGGGTCAAGAGGCTGTTGTCCGTACTGCTCGTAGTATCTTTCCTCTTCTTGACAAGGTGAGTGACGAGCCGACAGCTGATCTGCTGACGCAACGCATGCAGGTGCATGAGAAAACGGCCTGGATGTTGCGCTCGATGCTCGAGTCGAAGTAACGGCCAGGGACGAGTGGCTTCAAGTGCCACCCGTCCCGCTCCTGAACTGTTGATCCCCCGCCGTATCTGGTACTTCCTGTACCTGCCTTCATTGCGCAATCGCTCCGGCAATTCAAGGCCCTGCAGTCGCGCGTTGTGCTGCAGTTCTCCTCGCTTTTATTGGCGGCTCCTTCAAGGTTAATAACGCTATTCCGCTGTTTCCTGTAGCCATCTCCTACAGTGACAAAGTGTAGGGGCTTCTGGCTATAAAATCGTCAATCATGTTTTATACATCGGGACATTTATTTGTTTTTGAATATTTCTTTTGGTGTTTAAAACTCAATGATTCGAAGGTGACGGTTATGATGTTACGAAGTGCTGAGCGAGAGCTTAAGTTGCTGCATCGGGAGGTGGAAATACGCCATGACCCTTTTGTCGAGGATTTCAATATGACGCTGGCGCAACCACACTCCAAATCCGTTCGGCTTAACGGTCTGGCTACGTGCCTGCGTCTGGAGAACGTGTACTGGAACATTCTTTCAGGTATCGCCAGTTCCAATGAGTGCTCTGTCAATGCGGTACTGTCCTACATTGATCGGGAGGTTCACTTGCGGTACGGGGGCGTAAAGAATTTCAGTGGTTTGATTCGTGTTGTCTGTGTGGCGCATCTTTTGAAGGGCGACTGCCTGGAAAATTCCCACGTCTAGCATAGCTTTATCCTCATTCCTGTGGGCCCGCTCAGGTGTGCCTGCGCTTTCCCCCGCAGCGCGAGTGAACGGCTCGGCTGCGCGGGGTGGTCACGAACTTATCCGGTCGTTAATAGGTTCGTCCGGCTGCACGGTGCCAATTAACTCTATATAATCCTCCGTCTTGCTAGCGGGCGTGACTCTGCGTGGGTCAGGGCTGGCTTTGGCCTTGTGCCGGTGCCTTGTACCTCTGAGCGCAAGCCAGGAGCGAAATCGCCACCGAATTCGAATTACGAGAAGTGAAAACACCATCATGATGCGCAGCCATTATTGCGGCCAACTGAACGAGAGTCTGGAAGGCCAGGAAATTACCCTTTGCGGATGGGTCCACCGTCGTCGTGACCACGGGGGCGTTATCTTCCTCGATATCCGCGACCGTGAAGGCATGGCTCAAGTCGTGTTCGACCCTGATCGGGCCGACAGTTTCGCTGCCGCTGATCGCGTGCGCAGCGAGTACGTGGTCAAGGTCGTGGGCAAGGTTCGTGCTCGTCCGGCAGGTGCCGTGAATGCGAACATGGCGTCAGGCGCCATCGAGGTTCTGGGTTACGAGCTCGAGGTGTTGAACGAGTCCGAAACGCCGCCGTTCCCTCTGAATGAGTATTCCGACGTCGGCGAGGAAACACGCCTGCGCTATCGCTTCATCGACCTGCGCCGTCCGGAAATGGCCGAGAAGCTGCGTCTGCGTTCGCGTATCACTACCAGTATCCGTCGCTATCTGGATGACAACGGCTTCCTCGACGTCGAGACGCCGATCCTGACCCGCGCCACACCAGAAGGCGCTCGCGACTATCTGGTTCCAAGCCGCACACACCCGGGCAGCTTCTTCGCCCTGCCGCAATCGCCTCAGCTGTTCAAGCAACTGCTGATGGTCGCCGGCTTCGATCGTTACTACCAGATCGCCAAGTGCTTCCGCGACGAGGACCTGCGTGCCGACCGTCAGCCGGAATTCACCCAGATCGACATCGAAACCAGCTTCCTCAATGAAGAGGACATCATCGGTCTGACCGAGAAGATGGTTCGTCAGTTGTTCAAGGAAGTCCTGGACCTGGAGTTCGGTGATTTCCCGCACATGACCTTTGAAGAGGCCATGCGCCGCTACGGTTCCGACAAACCGGACCTGCGCAACCCGCTGGAACTGGTGGATGTTGCCGATCAGCTCACCGGCGTGGAATTCAAGGTGTTCAGCGGCCCGGCCAACGACCCCAAGGGGCGCGTTGCCGCACTGCGTGTACCGGGCGCCGCCAGCATGGCGCGCAGCCAGATCGACGACTACACCAAGTTCGTCAGCATCTATGGTGCCAAGGGGCTGGCCTACATCAAGGTCAACGAGCGCGCGAAGGGGCCGGAAGGCTTGCAGTCGCCGATCGTCAAGTTCATCCCGGAAGACAACCTGAACGTCATCCTCGATCGCGTTGGTGCGGTTGATGGCGACATCGTCTTCTTCGGTGCGGACAAGTTCAAGATCGTCAGCGAGGCCCTTGGCGCGCTGCGCATCAAGATCGGTAATGACCTCAAGCTGCACACTTGCGAGTGGGCACCGATGTGGGTCGTTGACTTCCCGATGTTCGAAGAAAACGACGACGGCAGCTTCACCGCCTTGCACCACCCCTTCACGGCACCCAAGTGCACGCCTGAAGAGCTGGAAGCCAACCCGGCGACCGCGCTGTCCCGTGCCTACGACATGGTGCTCAACGGCACCGAACTGGGCGGCGGTTCGATCCGTATCCATCGCAAGGAAATGCAACAGGCGGTCTTCCGTCTGCTGGGCATTGCCGAAGACGAGCAGCAGGAGAAGTTCGGCTTCCTGCTCGATGCCTTGAAATATGGTGCGCCACCGCACGGTGGTCTGGCTTTCGGTCTGGACCGTCTGGTAATGCTGATGACCGGCGCGCAATCGATTCGTGAAGTGATCGCGTTCCCGAAAACCCAGAGCGCGGCTGATGTCATGACCCAGGCGCCTGGCGTTGTCGATGCCAAAGCGTTGCGCGAGCTGCACATCCGTCTGCGCGAGCAGCCAAAGGCCGAGTGATGCCGGGCAGGGCGTATCAATGATGCGCCCTGCATTTACCCCTTATTGAGTGAAGCTTTTTGCCCGTCTGTTCAGGGCGAAAGGTGAAGGTGTTTCAAAAAGAATCTGGAGCGAAAAATGGCAGGTCATTCTAAGTGGGCGAACATCAAGCACCGCAAAGAGCGTCAGGATGCCAAAAAAGGCAAGATTTTCACCAAGTGGATCCGTGAGCTGACCGTTGCTGCGCGTCAGGGCGGTGGTGATCCCGGTTCCAACCCGCGTCTGCGTCTGGCGCTGGACAAGGCGCTTGGTGCGAACATGACCCGTGACACCATTGATCGTGCGGTGGCGCGAGGGGTAGGGGCCTCCGACGGTGATGATGTCGAGGAGCTGGGTTACGAGGGCTACGGTCCGGGCGGCGTGGCGATCATGGTCGAAACCATGACCGACAACCGCAACCGTACCGCGGCGGCTGTGCGCCATGCATTCACCAAATGCGGCGGCAATCTCGGCACCGACGGCTCTGTTGCCTACCTGTTCGATCGCAAGGGGCAGATCTCCTTCGCTGCCGGGGTCGATGAGGATTCGCTGATCGAGGCTGCCATGGAGGCTGATGCTGACGATGTCGTGACCAACGAAGACGGCTCGATCGATGTGTTCACATCGTTCTCCGGGTTTTATGCGGTGCGTAACGCATTGGAGGCTGCGGGTTTCAAGGCTGCAGACGCAGAGATTGTCATGCTGCCGACCACCAGTGCCGTGCTTGATCTGGAAACCGCTGAAAAGGTACTCAAGCTGATTGATATGCTCGAAGACCTGGATGACGTGCAGAACGTGTATTCAAATGCGGAGATCCCGGACGAAGTGATGGAGCAACTGGGCTGATCGCTTGCAGGTAACACCAGGTCGGAAGCCGGGGGAACGAAGCTGTGAGCAACGCGCAGCTATCGGCCCCCGGCTTCTGCCTTTATGCTGCACCTATTGTTTTGCGTGACTTCCTCAAGCTGCAGGCGTTATGACTCTTATTCTTGGTATCGATCCCGGTTCGCGAATCACCGGCTATGGCGTGGTACGCGACACCGGGCGCGGCTGTGTCTATGTCGCGTCGGGCTGCATCCGCACCGGCAGCGGCGAGCTGCATGAGCGTTTGCAGATCGTTTATCGCGGTGTGCGGGAAGTCATCAAGACCTACGAACCAGTGACGATGGGCATCGAAAAGGTTTTCATGGCGCGTAACGCCGATTCGGCATTGAAGCTGGGGCAGGCCAGGGGCGCAGCCATCGTGGCGGGTGCCGAAGAGGCGCTGGAAATTGCAGAATACACCGCAACCCAGGTCAAGCAGGCAGTTGCAGGAACCGGCGGTGCCAATAAGGAACAGGTGATGATGATGGTCATGCACCTGCTCAAGCTGACCCAGAAGCCGCAAATCGATGCGTCCGATGCCCTTGCCATCGCCCTGTGCCACGCGCATACGCGTTCCAGTCTGATTCCTCACGGCTTGGGCACTGCGCGCAGTCGCGGCGGCCGCTTGCGGCTCTAGAGGCATTATATGTCCGCTTATTTTCTATGATGACGGTGTTCAACTTCTTCGCGCGAGCGACAGGCAACACGAAAGGATCTGAAACGTGATTGGACGTTTACGCGGCTCTCTCGCCGAAAAGCAGCCTCCGCATCTGGTGCTGGATGTCAACGGTGTCGGCTATGAGGTGGAAGTGCCGATGACCACCCTGTACCGGCTGCCGCATGTTGGCGAGACGGTGACTTTGCACACCCACCTGGTGGTCCGCGAGGACGCGCACCTTTTGTACGGCTTCTACGAAAAACGCGAGCGCGAACTGTTTCGTGAGCTGATCCGGCTCAATGGCGTCGGCCCCAAGCTGGCACTGGCGCTGATGTCCGGTCTGGAAGTCGATGAGCTGGTACGTTGCGTACAGGCGCAGGACACGTCGGCGCTGACGCGTATCCCCGGTGTGGGCAAGAAGACTGCCGAGCGGCTGCTGGTCGAGCTCAAGGATCGTTTCAAGGCCTGGGAGGCCTTGCCAGGCACCTTTACGCTGGTTTCCAATGGTCCCAATCAGGCTGAGCCTGTGGCATCGGCAGAGTCCGATGCGGTCAGCGCACTGATTTCGCTGGGCTACAAACCTCAGGAGGCGAGCAAGGCTGTCTCCGCCATCAAGGAAAAAGATTTGAGCAGTGCGGATCTGATTCGCCGTGCGTTGAAGGGGATGGGTTAAGTGATAGACGCCGACCGTCTGATAACTGCCACTGGTGGCCGTGATCGTGATGAACAGATGGACCGCGCGATTCGGCCACTGAGCCTTGCGGATTACATCGGCCAGCCGACCGTACGCGAGCAGATGGAGTTGTTCATCCAGGCTGCCCGTGGTCGCAGCGAAGCGCTGGATCACACGCTGATCTTCGGTCCGCCCGGTCTGGGCAAGACCACGCTCGCCAACATCATCGCTCAGGAAATGGGCGTGTCGATCAAGAGTACGTCCGGCCCGGTCCTCGAGCGGCCCGGCGATCTGGCAGCGATCCTGACCAACCTTGAACCCAATGACGTGCTGTTCATCGACGAGATCCATCGTCTGTCGCCGATCGTCGAGGAAGTGCTGTACCCGGCAATGGAAGACTTCCAGCTCGACATCATGATCGGTGAAGGCCCGGCAGCGCGCTCGATCAAGCTTGATCTGCCGCCGTTCACGCTGGTCGGTGCGACCACTCGAGCCGGCATGCTGACCAATCCGCTGCGCGACCGCTTCGGCATCGTGCAGCGACTCGAGTTTTACAACATCGCCGATCTTTCCACGATCGTGTCGCGCTCGGCAGGCATTCTTGGGTTGGTCATCGAGCCGCAAGGCGCTTTCGAGATCGCCAGGCGCGCCCGTGGCACGCCGCGTATCGCCAACCGCCTGTTGCGTCGGGTGCGGGATTTTGCCGAAGTTCGTGGCAACGGGCAGATCACCCGGCAGACAGCCGACAAGGCCCTAAACCTGCTGGACGTCGACGAGCACGGCTTCGATCATCAGGACCGGCGTTTGCTGCTGACCATGATCGAGAAGTTCGACGGTGGTCCGGTGGGCGTGGACAGCCTGGCGGCGGCCATCAGCGAAGAGCGTCATACGATCGAAGACGTACTCGAGCCCTATTTGATCCAGCAAGGCTATATCATGCGCACACCTCGGGGGCGTGTGGTGACCCGGCATGCGTATCTGCATTTCGGCCTGAATATCCCGTCGAGGATGGGCGAGATACCGGTACCGGACGATTTCGGCGACGAGCCCGTGGATTTATAGCAATGGCTTGCAATTTATTTGCGGTCTCTGTGGTCACATTGCCAGTCCTGCCGCCGATACCAGTAACTAAGTGGCAAATCGTTGAAAAACAGTTGCCTGACCCGATTGGCAACCTGAGGAGTAAGCTCTAGAGTATGCGCGCGCAAAACGGGGTTCAGTCGTTCGCACATCGCTGTCGCGTTTATTACGAGGACACCGATGCCGGCGGCATCGTCTACTACGTCAATTATCTGAAATTCATGGAGCGGGCTCGTACCGAGCGGCTACGGGAATTGGGCTTTGCCCAATCCGAACTGGCGCAGGAAAACCTTTTATTTGTCGTGCACTCCAGTGAGGCTCGTTATCACCAGCCGGCGCGGCTGGATGACGAGTTGCTCGTCAGTGCAGAAGTAACCGAATTGAATCGCGTCAGCCTGCGCTTTAAACAGCAGATCAGGCGGGCGTCGGATGCAACGCTGCTCTGTGAAGGGCAGTTCCTGGTGGCGTGCGTGCGCGCCGATAGTTTTAAACCCCGGGCCATTCCCGAAGCTCTGCGAGCGGCCTTCGCCGACCAGAGCGGCGCGGGCATACATTCAGAGCAGGAGATAAAGCGTGGAAGCTAACGTCGTCGACCATTCCTCCATGTGGAGTTTGGTCAGCAATGCCAGCATTGTTGTTCAGTTGGTAATGCTGATTCTGGTAGCTGCTTCGGTCACTTCGTGGATCGTGATTTTTCAGCGCAGCAACATGCTGCGCGCAGGTCGACGTGCGCTGGACAGCTTTGAAGAGCGTTTCTGGTCGGGTATCGATCTGTCCAAGCTGTACCGTCAGGCGGGCAGCAACCCCGATCCGGATTCGGGCGTCGAGCAGATCTTCCGTGCCGGTTTCAAGGAGTTCTCGCGTCTGCGTCAGCAGTCCGGCGTCGATCCTGATGCGGTCATGGAAGGTGTGGCGCGCGCCATGCGTGTTGCCATCTCCCGCGAGGAAGAGAAACTCGAAGCCGGTCTGCCGTATCTGGCGACCGTGGGCTCTACCAGTCCTTATGTCGGTCTGTTCGGTACTGTCTGGGGGATCATGAACTCCTTCCGCGGTCTGGCGACTGCACAGCAGGCAACACTGGCTACCGTGGCACCGGGTATTGCCGAAGCATTGATTGCAACGGCCATCGGCCTGTTTGCAGCCATTCCGGCCGTTATTGCCTACAACCGTTTCGCCGCGCGCAGTGAGACCTTGATCAGCCGTTACTACACGTTTGCTGACGAGTTCCAGGCCATCCTGCACCGTAAAGTGCACACCAGCGAAGAGTGAGCAGGTAATTCCCCATGGCTTTAATCGCTCGAGATCGTCGCAGAAAACGCAAGCCGGTCGCCGAAATGAACGTAGTGCCCTACATCGACGTGATGCTGGTGTTGCTCGTGATTTTCATGGTGACGGCTCCCATGATCAACCAGGGCGTGAAAGTCGACTTGCCCAAGGTCTCCAGCGAGGCTTTGCCGCAAGACAACAACAATCAGGTCCTGACCATTTCGATCAAGGCTGACAAGACCTATTACTGGAACCTTGGCAGCGAAGTCGATACCGACAAGCAGATGGACAAGGCAATGACCCTGCCACAGCTGACTGCCGCAGTGACCAAGATCGTCGCTGCCGGTCGTGACGCAGGCAAGCAGACGCAGGTTTTCATTCGTGGTGACAAGACCGTCGATTACGGCTCGGTCATGGGCACGATGGGCGGGCTGCAGAAGGCTGGGGTCGGGAATGTTGGCTTGATTACCGAGGCACCCTGATGCAGCCGATTCGAGAGCCGTCCGCCTCGGAAAGCTACTTCTGGCCCAGTGTCTGGGCCGTGGCATTGCATATTCTGATTTTCGGCATGCTGTTCGTCAGCTTTGCCATGACTCCGGATCTGCCCGAAGCCAAGCCTATCGTTCAGGCAACGCTCTATCAGCTCAAGTCCAAGAGCCAGGCCACTACCCAGACCAACCAGAAGATTGCCGGTGAGGCGAAGAAAACCGCTGCGCGACAAACAGAAGTCGAACAGCTGGAGCAGAAAAAGATCGAGCAGCAAAAACAGGAAGCTGTAAAAGCTGCGGAACAAAAGAAAGAAGAGTCTGCTCAAAAAGCCGAAGAGCAGAAAGCAGCCGACGAAGCCAAAAAGGCCGAACAGAAAGCAGAAGAGGCCAAAAAGGCTGACGATGCCAAGAAAGCCGATGAAGCCAAGAAGGTTGCCGACGCCAAAAAGCTTGAAGAGAAGCAGCTGGCTGATATAGCCAAGAAGAAGGCCGAAGACGAGGCGAAGAAAAAAGCCGAAGAAGACGCCAAGAAAGCTGCTGCCGAGGAAGCCAAGAAACAGGCTGCTGATGAGGCCAAGAAAAAGGCCGCAGAAGACGCCAAGAAAAAGGCTGCCGAGGACGCGAAGAAAAAAGCCGCTGCCGATTCCGCCAAGAAGGCGCAGGAAGCAGCCCGTAAATCCGCTGAAGACAAGAAGGCGCAGGCACTGGCCGATTTGCTGTCCGATAAACCGGAGCGGCAACAGGCTTTGGCTGACGAGCGGGGCGATGAAACGGCTGGCAGTTTCGATGACCTGATTCGTGTAAGGGCTTCGGAAGGCTGGAGTCGTCCACCATCGGCACGTAACAACATGTCGGTAACGTTGCAGATCGGGATGTTGCCGGACGGTACGATTGCTTCTGTATCGATTGCCAAATCCAGTGGTGACGGACCGTTTGACAGCTCTGCGGTTGCTGCGGTGAAGAACATTGGACGTTTGACAGAAATGCAGGGTCTGAAGCCGGCTGACTTCGCGCCCTATCGTTCATTCAAGATGACATTCACACCTGGAGATCTAGCCTTGTGATCAACCTTTTTCGAGGACTGCTGGTCGTTCTCTGTTTCGCATCCGCAATGGTGTCGGCAGAAGAAAAGAACATTCTGGTCACCAGCGGCAGTGACCGCGCAGCGCCAATCGCTGTTGTGCCTTTCGGATGGCAGGGCGGTAGCGTTCTGCCTGAAGACATGGCCGAAATCATAAGCAACGATCTGCGCAACTCCGGCTACTACGCGCCGATCCCGAAGCAGAACATGATCAGCTTGCCGACCCAGGCCAGCGAAGTCATCTTCCGTGACTGGAAAGCGCTGGGTGCCCAGTACGTCATGGTCGGCAACATCACGCCTGCCGGCGGACGTCTGCAGATCCAGTACGCGCTGTTCAACGTGGCCACCGAGCAGCAGGTGCTGACCGGTAACGTGTCGGGTACCAATGATCAGTTGCGCGACATGGCGCACTACATTGCCGACCAGTCGTTCGAGAAGCTCACCGGTATCAAGGGTGCGTTTTCCACTCGTATGCTTTACGTGACGGCCGAACGCTTCTCGGAAAACAACACGCGTTACACCTTGCAGCGTTCGGATTACGACGGTGCTCGTGCAGTAACCCTGTTGCAATCCCGTGAGCCAATCCTGTCGCCGCGTTTTGCGCCGGACGGCAAACGTATTGCCTATGTCTCGTTCGAACAGAAGCGTCCACGCATCTTCGTTCAGCACATCGACACCGGTCGTCGCGAACAGATTACCAACTTCGAAGGCCTGAACGGCGCGCCTGCCTGGTCGCCGGATGGCAGCAAGCTGGCATTCGTACTGTCCAAGGACGGCAACCCGGAGATCTATGTAATCAATCTGGCGTCGCGTCAATTGAGCCGCGTGACCAACGATTCTTCGATTGATACTGAACCTTTCTTCGGCAAGGACGGGTCTACGCTATACTTCACGTCGGACCGTGGCGGCAAGCCACAGATCTACAAGACCAATATCAATGGCGGCGGTGCCGAACGCGTGACGTTCGTGGGTAACTACAACGCCAACCCGAAATTGTCAGCCGATGAAAAGACGCTGGTAATGATTCACCGGCAGGACGGCTTCACTAATTTCAAGGTGGCAGTGCAGGATTTGGCCCGCGGTAGCGTAAAAATCCTCACAGATAGCAACCTTGATGAGTCGCCTACTGTTGCGCCCAACGGCACCATGGTAATCTACGCCACCCGCCAGCAGGGCCGGGGAGTCTTGATGCTCGTGTCCATTAACGGACGCGTAAGGCTCCCGCTTCCTACCGCTCAAGGCGAAGTCAGAGAACCTTCCTGGTCCCCTTACCTGAACTGACGCGGCGCTACACGATTTGCTTAACACACTGGGGTTCATTAGGAGTTTCAAGATGGAAATGCTGAAGTTTGGTAAATTTGCTGCGCTGGCTCTGGCCATGGCTGTAGCTGTAGGTTGCTCGTCCAAAGGCGGCGACAATGCCGGTGCAGGCGGTGCTGCTGTTGATCCTAACGCTGGTTACGGCGCCAACTCGGGTGCTGTTGACGGCTCCCTGAGCGAAGAAGCTGCTCTGCGCGCAATCACCACCTTCTACTTCGAATACGACAGTTCGGACCTGAAGCCAGAAGCCATGCGCTCCCTGGACGTGCACGCCAAAGACCTGAAAGCTAACGGCGCTCGCGTTGTTCTGGAAGGCAACACCGACGAACGTGGTACTCGCGAGTACAACATGGCACTGGGCGAGCGTCGTGCGAAAGCCGTTCAGCGCTACCTGGTACTGCAAGGTGTTTCCCCAGCCCAGCTGGAACTGGTTTCCTACGGCGAAGAGCGTCCAGTTGCTACCGGCAACGACGAGCAGTCTTGGGCTCAGAACCGTCGCGTCGAACTGCGTAAGTAATTTGACATGCGAACGTGCCGACGTGCTCTAACCGTTTTGGCCCTCGCCCTTCCGCTTTCAGCGTTGGGTGCGGCACCTGTGGTCGATAACAATTCTGGCTCTGGCAGCAGCAGTTATCCGCCAGCGGGTTATGGCACGTCCGGCGCCTATGCCGGGGGAGGGGTTACGGCCCCTGCCTCGGCACAAGGTCAGCTGTTCATGCAGCTGCAGCAGATGCAGGACGAAATCGCGCGTTTGCGCGGTGTTGTCGAGGTCCAGCAAAATGACATCCAGCGCATGAAGCAGGAAGCTCTGGAGCGTTATCAGGAACTCGATCAACGTATAGCCAGTGGCTCAGCCGCTCCGGCTACCAATAATTCCCAACCTGCTGGTGGCGCTATCGACGCCGGCGGGACGCCTTCGGCCCCCGCGGCTCAGCAGGCACCGGCAGCAGGCACCGAGCCTCCTGATCCGGCGAAGGAAAAGCTTTATTACGAAGCCGCCTTCGATTTGATCAAGGCAAAGGATTTCGACAAGGCCAGCCAGGCCTTCACCGCTTTCCTGCGCAAATACCCAAACAGTTCGTATGCGGGCAATGCCCAATACTGGCTGGGTGAAGTCAATCTGGCCAAAGGCGACCTTCAGGGCGCCGGTCAGGCGTTCGCCAAAGTCAGTCAACAGTATCCGAAGCATGCCAAGGTGCCTGATTCGCTGTACAAGCTGGCTGATGTCGAACGCCGTCTGGGTCATACCGACAAGGTGAAAGGCATATTGCAGCAGGTCGTTGCCCAGTATCCTGGCACTTCAGCTGCACAATTGGCGCAGCGAGATCTGCAGCGCCTTTGATGTGTTGACCCGCTGATCAAGAAAGCCGCGCTAGTCGCGGCTTTTTTCGTTAGAATCTCGCACCCGAAATTCCGGTACACCTTACGCTTTTCTGGATTCCGCGATTGCCGAGTCCCTTGAAGTGCCTGACGGAGGCGGACGGCCTGTTTAGCTGTTACGCCCGTGGCTGATATGCAAGACACATTACGCATCACCGAAATCTTTCACTCGCTGCAGGGTGAAACCCGTACGGCTGGCCTGCCCACCGTATTTGTCCGCCTTACCGGCTGCCCGTTGCGCTGCCAGTACTGCGACAGTGCCTACGCGTTCAGCGGCGGCACTATTCAGACGCTGGACGACATCCTTGGACAAGTGGCTTCCTATCGCCCTCGTTATGTCTGCGTCACCGGTGGCGAACCGCTCGCCCAGCCCAATGCCATTGCGTTGCTGAGGCGTCTTTGCGACGCGGGCTATGAAGTATCGCTGGAGACCAGTGGTGCTTTGGACATCTCGGCGGTGGATCCTCGTGTCAGTCGCGTCGTAGACCTCAAGACCCCGGGGTCAAAAGAAGTCTCGCGTAACCGCTACGAGAACATGGAGCTGCTGACGGCGAACGATCAGGTCAAATTCGTGATCTGCTCGCGTGAGGATTATGACTGGGCGGTTTCCAAGCTGATCCAGTACGGTCTTGATCGTCGTGCGGGCGAAGTTCTGTTCTCGGCCAGTCACCACGAGCTCAAGGGCCGTGATCTGGCGGATTGGATCGTGGCTGACAACCTGCCGGTACGCCTGCAGATGCAGTTGCATAAAATTCTTTGGGATGACGAGCCGGGGCGCTGATATGAGTGAATTGACCAAGACTGAAAAAAGAGCCGTGATCCTCCTGTCTGGCGGCCTGGACTCTGCGACCGTCGTAGCCATGGCTCGCGCCGAGGGTTACGTCTGTTACACGATGAGCTTCGATTACGGCCAGCGTCATCGCGCCGAGCTGGATGCCGCTGCGCGCGTTGCCGGTGATCTCGGTGCCGTGGAGCACAAGGTCATCGGCCTGAACCTCAACGGTATTGGTGGCTCGGCATTGACCGACAGCTCCATTGCCGTGCCTGAGTCGCCTTCTGAAGGCATTCCGGTCACCTACGTACCGGCACGCAACACCGTCTTCCTGTCGCTCGCTCTGGGCTGGGCAGAGGTCCTTGGCGCGCGGGATATCTTCATTGGCGTCAATGCCGTGGATTACTCGGGTTATCCGGATTGCCGTCCCGAGTTTGTCGAGTCATTCGAGCGCATGGCCAATCTGGCGACCAAGGCCGGTGTGGAAGGGCAGCGCTTCACGATCAGGGCGCCGCTGCAGAATCTGAGCAAGTCGGACATCGTCAAGGCAGGCACTGCATTGGGGGTCGATTACTCGCTGACGGTTTCCTGCTACCAGGCTGACGATCAGGGCCGTGCCTGTGGCAAATGCGACAGCTGCCGCTTGCGCGCCGAGGGCTTTACCGCTGCCGGTATCGCAGACCCGACTCGCTATTTTTAAAGTTTTTCAAAAAAGGTGTTGAATTACTCATAAAAATCAGTAATATACGCGCCACACAACAGAGGGTCGTTAGCTCAGTTGGTAGAGCAGTTGGCTTTTAACCAATTGGTCGTAGGTTCGAATCCCACACGACCCACCATTTCGAAAATCTGGAAGGCCCATGAAAATGCGGATTTCCAGGTTTTTTTTTGCGTTGCGGATTGTCATGGTCGGATAGCTGCTCTGGGCTTCCGTCATGGGGCTGATGCAACGATCTGTAAGGCAGCTGGCAAATCTTTCGAAGCTGAAGGCAGTAAGCACCGATTGAGCGTGATGTGCACCCAGACAAGCAGCCGTCTGAACTCCCGATGGGTTTTTTCGGTTTCGCCCCTAACCCCGATTATTCTCTGGCTCGGATCTACGTTCTCATACCTCAAGCAGAGCAATGCGTTAAGTATTATGCCCGTGTAGTAGAAGGTTACCCCACTAACGACGTGCGCTTGATGACCAGGGCGGCGAACGAGGCAGTGAATCGTTTGTTTCGACCGGAGTTCAAGTACAGCAAGGCAGAGGTACTGTTGCTGGATCTGCGGCAGCCTGGCGAGTTTACGGATGACATGTTCGCAGCTTCGCAACTGGCGTCTGCGGAGAGGATGATGGGAGGCCTGGACGAGATCAGTACACGCTGGGGCAGAGGGGCTTTACGAACCGGGAGTGTTCCTTTCAATCCGGGATGGGCTATGCGCCGCGAGCTGATGAGTGAGAGTTATACAATCAGGCTCGATCAGTTGTGGGAGGTGAAAAGTCTGTAAGAGCTCTGTAAGGATCAAGGCGCGGATGCACTTGGGTTACTAGAGTTACCACGCCTACTTCGTCAAAATCTTCGAATCGAGATTTAGATAGAGCAGTTTTTTGTAGACGCAAAGTGATACGTTTGCAGTCATTCGCTAGTGAAATTTTAGTATTTCTGATTGTCATCTAATAGCTCCATTGAACTGACATCGTACATCCATCACTAAGCCAGCTGTCTAATTGATATCACCAGTTCGCTTCGGTGGTGAGAAGGAAAAGCTGTCTTCATATAATAAAGCTTGACTCGTCGCTTTTGAGAGGATAATTTTTATTCAAGTCTGATGTTGGATCCGAACGATGCAGATTTTTTAGCTCTGACGATTAGGCCGTTTCGCGATAGCATGATTGATGCCGTTGTATTTTAATGTATGCTAAAGCCATGTTGACTGCCTTTTTCTGTTGGGGCATATACTTCTTTTGCAGGCGGAAAGTTGGCAGTGCTGTGGGTCTTTAAACCCTCCGACGTAGGCTTTCGCTCAGCTCGGCTGATCGTACCGCGAACTCGGCGGCAAAGGTATTAGTATTATTTATGGAAATAGGTGCATTGCTGATTGCGATGCGAGCTCGGCAGTTGGCGGGGCGGGGCGGGGCGCCAGCCTTAGAAAGCCTCATTCCCCACAGCCTTATATAGAGATTGGACGCTCGGTATATGATTATGTTGCTCCGCTTTAAGGCGGCTCATCTTTGATGTCTGCAGGGGCGTTAAGGAATTCGGTCAGGTCGAAAAAAGTCGGTATACGCAAGCCAATGCGTGGTCGACCAGCGGTCGTTAATGCTTGCTAATCTTAGCGGACTAATAGGGTTTGAAGGGATTGGTTTAGGAATTTTGGATGTTGACGACTGCTGTGCACAGCTGCCGTTTCAGCTTTAGTTTAAAAAAACGTAACCGGGCAGCACGTCAGGTTGAAGAGGATAGCGTCACGTTATGGATGACCATTTTAATTCACCCAGTATTGATATTTTGTACGACTACGGTCCCTTTCTGAAAAAATGTGAGATGACGGGAGGCATAGGCAGCTATTCATCCGGAACGCCCACCCCTCGGGTAGCGATAGTCGGTGCCGGCATCAGTGGGCTGGTCGCTGCAACTGAATTATTACGTGCGGGAGTCAAGGACGTTGTTTTATATGAGTCGCGTGATCGAATCGGGGGGCGGGTATGGTCTCAAGTGTTCGATCAGACTCGTCCACGTTACATTGCAGAAATGGGTGCGATGCGCTTTCCTCCCAGCGCAACTGGCCTTTTCCACTACCTGAAAAAGTTTGGTATTTCAACGTCGACCACCTTTCCGGATCCAGGTGTGGTGGACACGGAGCTGCATTACCGTGGTAAACGCTATTACTGGCCAGCGGGCAAAAAGCCGCCCGCATTATTCAGGCGAGTTTATGAGGGGTGGCAGTCTTTATTGCGCGATGGTTACCTCCTTGAAGGCGGTTCTTTAGTTGCCCCGCTGGACATTGCCTCCATGCTCAAGTCGGGTCGTTTTGAAGAGGCAGCGATCGCATGGCAAGGATGGCTCAATGTATTCCGAGATTGTTCATTCTACAACGCGATTGTCTGTATTTTTACCGGCCCCCACCCGCCAGGCGGTGACCAATGGGCTCGCCCTGAAGACTTTGAGCTGTTCGGCTCGCTTGGCATAGGCTCGGGTGGTTTTCTGCCAGTCTTTCAGGCTGGCTTCACGGAAATACTCCGGATGGTCATCAATGGATACCAAAGTGATCAGCGACTGATTCCGGACGGGATATCCAGTCTGGCCACGAGACTCGCTGATCAGGCATTTGACGGCAAAACGTTAAGGGAGCGCATTTGTTTTAGTCGGGTAGGCCGCATTTCCAGAGACTCTGAAAAAATCATCATCCAGACAACAGCAGGAGAACAGGGCTTATTTGATCGAGTGATTGTCACTAGCAGTAATCGAGCCATGCAAATGATTCATTGCCTCACGGACAGCGAGCGCTTCCTGAGTCGTGACGTCGCTCGTGCTGTCCGCGAAACCCACCTGACCGGATCATCGAAGCTTTTCATTCTCACCCGTACCAAATTCTGGATAAAAAACAAACTTCCGACCACCATCCAGTCGGACGGCTTGGTGCGCGGCGTCTATTGTCTGGATTATCAGCCCGATGAACCTGATGGTCACGGAGTTGTTCTGCTCAGTTACACGTGGGAAGACGACGCTCAAAAAATGCTGGCGATGTCTGACAAAAAGACACGTTGTCAGGTACTGGTTAATGACCTCGCTGCGATGCATCCGACGTTCGCCAGTTATCTCCTGCCTGTTGAGGGGGATTATGAGCGGTATGTATTGCACCATGACTGGCTCACCGATCCCCATTCTGCGGGCGCTTTCAAACTCAATTACCCCGGCGAGGATGTTTACTCGCATCGATTGTTCTTTCAACCGATGACAGCGAACAGTCCCGATAAAGACACGGGGCTCTATCTGGCTGGCTGCAGTTGCTCTTTTGCCGGAGGGTGGATCGAAGGTGCTGTCCAGACAGCATTGAACAGTGCCTGTGCCGTGCTGCGCAGCACCGGAGGGCAGGTGTCAGAAGGCAACCCGCTTGACTGTATTAACGCCTCCTATCGCTATTAGCAGTCCTGAGAGAAGCGCTTATACAGGGAGAAGAGTATGCGCGAAATGATCACACTTGAATCGCTGTGCCGGGCATTGGCCGATGAACAGATTGCCGCTGAAGAGCTGCGCGGGCGGGCGCTCGACACTGAGGCCCGCTTGACCCTTTTGAACTGTTTCATACGCGAGGGCGATGCGGTCAGCCAGTTTGGCGAGGCTGATCAAGCAAGGAAGGGTACTTCACTCTGGGGCGTGCCAGTTTCCTTCAAGGATAATATCTGTGTTCGCGGTCTGCCGTTGACGGCCGGGACGCGAGGGATGTCCGGTTTCATAGCTGATCAGGATGCTGCGATTGTCAGTCAACTCAAAGCCCTCGGGGCTGTGGTTGCTGGCAAGAACAATATGCACGAACTTAGTTTCGGGGTGACATCCATCAATCCTCATTGGGGAGCCGTGGGAAACCCCGTTGCCCCCGGGTATTGTGCCGGGGGCAGTAGTGGTGGAAGTGCCGCCGCAGTGGCAAGTGGAATCGTTCCGCTGTCGGTGGGGACCGATACGGGGGGCTCGATAAGAATACCGGCGGCTTTTTGCGGCATTACGGGCTTCAGACCCACTACTGGACGCTTGTCAACGGCAGGCATTATCCCTGTTTCTCATACAAAGGATTGCGTTGGGTTACTGACACGAACAGCAGGCGACGCCGAATTTGTGTATGGGCTGTTGTCAGGCAAGCAGCAGTCTTTTCCTCTGAACAGGACGGGTCCCTGTCGAATCGGCCTACCGGTCTCCATGTGGTCTGATCTGGATGGCGAGGTGGAGAGGGCATGCATTAATGCACTCAGCCTGCTGCGCAAGACAGGGTTCGAGTTTGTTGAAATTGATGATGCCGATATTGTGGAACTGAACCAGACACTCACGTTCACCGTTCCGCTTTACGAATTCTTTGCCGACTTTGCTCAGTCATTGCTCTCCTTGGGCTGGAAGCACGGTATCCATCATATTTTTGCGCAGGTTGATGATGCCAACGTAAAAGGCATCATCAATCACCATCTTGGAGAGGGCGCTATAAAACCGGCTCACTATTTGAGTTCACTGCAAAATGGCGAGCTGTTGAAAAGAAAAATGGATGAGCTATTTGCTCGTCATCATATCAAGCTCCTGGGGTATCCCACGGTACCTTGCCGGGTACCTCATCTGGATCATGCTGACCGACCAGAGTTTTTCAGTCAGGCCATTCGCAATACCGACCTGGCCAGCAACGCGATGCTCCCCTCTATAACGATTCCCGTCGGGCCGGAAGGGCGGTTGCCGGTCGGCTTGAGCTTTGACGCGCCCAGAGCGCGAGATGCTTTTTTACTGAGCAACGTGAGTCTTATAGAGAAAGTATTAAAGGGTTGAGGTTTCAGTTGCCGACGCTTGTTGACGGGGTGTCGCGGTGTCGGCGTTTATCTACGCAAACCGACGTCAGGAGTTTCGATGAGCGTTTCCGAAAGACGCGTCTCTAGGTTGTTTGATCCAGGTAGTTTCAAGGAGGACCTCGAGGGCCAGAACACCCATTTCATCTGCGGGGCAGGAACGATCCACTCAATCAAGACCTATGTTGCGATGAGTCGCGGTCGTGACTGCGAGTTTCAAAGCAGTCGGCAATGGAGTACGGCTCAGCAAATTATAAAAACGGTAGGTTTGGCACGAGCTGCTGAAGCCCCGCTTATCTATATTCAAGATAAAATCGGGGATAATAATGATACTGAAGGCTTTGATACAGCCAGGGTTTTTTCTTCAGATATGTCAAGTTTGCTTCTTTCCCCGTCCGGGATGGGCAGCGTCAGCGCATCGCTGGCAGAGTTGGCAAAACTCAATTTGCTGATGTCCGTGATTTTAGGGCCGACATCAGGGCCTTTGGCGTTACCTGTGATGCTCGCCGATCTGGTGCTGATGACTCGTCGAGGAGCTCTGTGCATGGGACGACCTGACATGGTCAAGGCGATGCTCGCTCAACAGACCGATCTTTATTCCCTCGGCGGGTCCGATATCCACAGTACCGCGTCTGGGTCCGTGCACTTGGTTTTTGACGACGAGGCTGATCTGTTCGCCGATCTGAGAAAACTGCTCTTATATCTGATTGCTGGAAAAAGCTCGACGTACGGTGAGTTTTCAACCCCACTTGAAGTGGATTTCAACCGCCTGCTGCCCCCGTCTCATAATATTCCTTTTGATGTGCAGCATCTGGTACGTTCATTTGTCGATAGCGACAGCCTGATCGAAATCGGTGCCTCTCATGCGCCTGAGGTTTTAGTCGGGCTGGCCAGCCTGCAAGGGCAGGTTTTTGCCGTGGTTGCCAACAACTCCGCGCATGGCGGCGGCGTCATCTACAAAAGGACCGCCCGTAAAATGATTCATGTCATTGACCTGGCTGGGAAAATGAGCTTGCCCATTTTGTTTATCGCAGATATTCCTGGGATCATGATTGGGGAAGAGGCTGAACGCGATGGGATTTTTGCCGCTGTGGCAGATTTATTCAGAGCACATACCCGATGCAAGGTAAAAAAATTATTGTTGGTTGCTCGGAAGGCGTACACCGGTGGTGTTTATGCCATGAGCGGGCCAGGCTTTGAACCTGTCGCCGTGCTGGCCTATCCTGACGCCAATATAGGCGTTTTCAGTACCCTTACCATGGAAAAGATCATCAAGTCCTCAAGCATGACCGATGCGCAGAGAGCTGTGGTGTCCGCATTGGATGAAGAAATCAGATCGCCGTTATTGCTCAAAGACAAGGGCTTGATTACCGATGTCATCAGTGTGCGAGATACACGGCAGGCAGTGTTCAAGTATCTGTTTCATTAGGAGTGTTCAGCTCCGTACCTGACGGCGTCCCAGTGGTGGGCACCAGCAATTACTGCCCTGGGTTGCGTGCCCCTTCGCAATTGCAAAACTTGATGAGGGAATGACAGAAAACGTCTGGGTTGCCAAACAGATTGGACGGCCTGCGATCAAGGGCTTCAACACCGTGCTGGCTTATACCTTGGCAGAGCCAGGCTTTCCGAAGGGTTGCCCAGGACGCTTGGCAGCAGCTGTGGCAGGTAACGATCAAGGCAACGGCCTTCCTCATCTACCATGTATTCATCGGCGACCTATTTCGCCAAGAACGATTGTCCTGCAGTCCATAGCTGAACCTCGACACTCCAGAACGGTTTGGGTACGAAGTTTGAGATATCCCGGTCGCCGTCAACCACCAGCCGAAGGGGCGGTGCTTGAACGCTTCCGACGGAGAGCACACCGGTATACTCGGACTGTCGGCCCAGCAAGGTGAAAAGCCGCGAAAAAGTTCATGCCGGTGAGCCGGTCCGCTCTGGAGCGAGCGCGGAGAGATACAGCGGGTAGGTTTCAGAGCCTTGTTTGACGCTGTTGAGTGCCTGGTGGATGGATGCTTCGTTGAGCGCTGACAGCCAAAGCCTTTGAATCGGTCCCCGGTGCCCACAATAGTCGATCAGCGCGCGATCATCTCCCGCGGTCAGCGTTCGTCGCAATCACGAGCTCGGTGGCCTGCTTGAGTAGTTGCTTGACGATCTTGAACTGATCGGCTGTTTTCGGCTTGACGAGCACTTTCCATTCCGCAGGCAGGATTGTAAGTATGTCAAGCTCCAGTTTTTCAGGCGCTCTCCATAGGCATCGGGAGGAGCTGTTTTCAGTAGGTGTCCGCCCCCCCCCAGCTCACGGCCACACCATTGCCTTTGATGCAGCCGTCACCTCGTGTTTTGGCTCCGAGCACGGCGGCGATGTCTTTACCTCTCGCACAGATACAAGCGCATAAGTAGCGCCCGTTCATCAATATGCTACCTCCGACGGATTCTGGTACAAGGCTCGGACACGTTTCGCGGCGGCCGGCGCTGCATCTGAGATGAGATTCGTAGCATGTAGATGGATGCCGAGATGGAGCGCTGGCAGCACCTATTGCCCGAGCCGGTACATGAGCGCTTGCGGCATGAATCTATGGCCTCGGATCAATCGCCTGCTATCAAGGTGAAATGGGACGCGTATTGCGGTCTATGCCGGGAGGATTGATCTCGCTTGAGGAAGGCGGGCGCTGACCCACGGCGGCGCGCTGTTCCGGCATCTGGCTGCGGTAAGATTGGCCGTGTAGTGGTTTGTCAATATCAATAACCCGTGTACCCGCCGGGCTTATCAGATCGCCCTGCAGGACTTCTGCAGTTTCGTCGGCTCGGCCTAGGCGTTTCGCGCCGTGGCGCGCTCAGTTGGATTTCTGATTCGTCCGATATCAAACTCATTGCCCGCGCTTTGGTGTCGTATGCGCTGATCGTCTTGCCATAGCCAACGGCAAGCGTGCCTAACGACAACAGCGTCCATTAGGTCTTTTTAAAATCGGTGCGTCAGAGAGGACAAATAATGCAAGTGCTCTGTTCGATAATAAAGTTAATTATTCGCTGCCTCTCTGTGTAACTCATTATTATGAGTTGTGGATTTGGGGTTGCCAGGCGTGCGCCGAGACGAATTTTAGTCGTCCGTTCGTCGACATGCGTCAAAAAAATTATAGAAAATGAAAAGAGTGACGACATAGTGGCTTATAGCCATGGAGCGGCCTTTTATCTTTAGTTCGAGACCCTCGGTTATGAACAGGCTTATCCTGCCTCGGCACCTCTTTGTCCAGAAAACACATACAGTTCGAGTATTTACTCAAGTACGTCAATGGCCCTCCGGATGACGCCGCAGTGAGTTCAGATCTGTGACGTGACCTTTTTACCGAGCGTGTCGAGGGTTTCAGCAGATTCACATTATCAATTCATCCTGATGCGTATCGGACTCTATGTTCCGCTACCTGTCCGGCGGACTTTTATTTTCAAAAAATCAATGAGTAAAGATATATGTCCAGCGCAACATCTGGTGTGTTAAGTAATATGACGGTTCGGGCGAAGCTACTGGTGGGTTTCGGACTGTTGATTTTAATGATTTTGTTAATGGCTTATACGGGAAAGGATGCCACCGATACGTTGAAGCGTCGGGCTGAACTGTCTGGGGATATTGCTCAATTCAGCTCGATCGCCCGAGACATGCGTATCGAGCGTTTGGTTTATTTTTTAAAAGCGGATGATGCACAGGCTTCAAAGTGGTTGGAGGCACTCGAGCGGACGGAGCGTCAGCTGGTGAGCATCTCGCCCCGTTTCAAAACAGCCAATAACATCGCGCTGCTCAAAGAAGCCCAAACGACGATGCAGCTTTACCGTGGGTTCTATACTCGATCAGTCGAGGCTACTCGAGAGCGTGAGCAACTGCGGACCCTTGCCGGCGCTTCGGGCGAAACGATTAACGGTTTGTTGCTGAAGATCGCAGAAGCCGCCAACGACGAGAGCGGGAATGCCGCGGATCGTCAGAAACTCCCTGCACTGTTTATCTCTGTCCAGAAGATGCGAACCGCGTTTCGCTCTTATACGGCATCCCCGAGTAAAAGCGGGGAAGACACTGTCCGTCAGGCAATAGCGCAGGTGGTGGCCAGTATCGACACGCTCAAAGATACCAGTTTGCCCCGTGCTGACGTTCAAGCGTTGGCGGCAGGAATGGCCACCTATAGCGGGCAACTGGAAACATTAGTTGCCGCTCAGGCCAAAGTTGATGAGGCTCAAGGCGGTATCACAACGTCGATCGCCACCATTCTTGGCATTACGGACAAGATGACGGCTATCCAGAATGAGTTTCGTGCCTCCGATGCAGAGAAAGCACAGGAGAAGATTTTGCTCTGGCTGGGCCTTTCTGCTCTCTTGGGTGTTCTTGCGGCCTGGTTGATTACTCGATCAATTGTTCATCCACTCAAAGAGACTGTTGAAATCGTTGAAGTCGTTGCAGAAGGGGATTTTACGTACAAAACGCAAGTGACTCGAAATGATGAGTTGGGCGCGTTGCAGGGCAGCATGCTGCGCATGACGTCCGGGCTCCGAAGCTTGATTGGGGAAATGAAAGAGGGAATCGTGCAGGTGGCAAGCGCGGCAGAGCAGCTTTCAGCAGTAACCGAGCAGACCAGTGCGGGCGTGAACGCGCAGAAGCTGGAGACTGAGCAGATTGCCACTGCGATGCAGCAGATGACAGCCACTACTCATGAGGTATCTCGTAATGCAGCCCAAGCCGTAAATACTGCGCAAATCGCCAGTCAGTTGGCCCAGAAAGGTGGGCAAGTCGTTGACAGGACTCGTTCCCAGATAGAGACCCTGGCGCGTGAGATGAACATGACCAGAACAGCGATGGCGGCGCTTAGAGGGAATACTCAGAGCATCGGTGGCGTGCTGGATGTGATAAAAACGGTGGCTGATCAGACAAACCTTCTGGCGTTGAACGCGGCCATTGAAGCTGCGCGTGCCGGGGAGGCAGGACGTGGTTTCGCTGTCGTCGCGGACGAGGTAAGAGGCCTGGCCGTGCGCACCCGCACGTCGACAGACGAGATCGCGCTGCTTATAAACGAACTGCAAACCAGTACCGATCATATGGGCCAGGTTCTAGAGCAAAATCTGGCACTGACGGACAGCAGTGTCGAACTGTCTACGCAAGCCAGCGAAGTGCTGCAGAGTATTACCGCATCTGTTCATGAGATTGAGGTGATGAACGAACAGATCGCCGTTGCTACTGAGCAGCAAAGTAACGTCGGTGAAGAAATAGGCAGGGGCGTCACGAATGTCAGGGACATTTCAGACCAAACAGCCGCCGCCAGTGAAGAGACAGCGACATCGAGTGTTGAATTGGCCAGAGTCAGCGCCAGACTGCAGGAGATGACCAACCGGTTTAAAGTCTAGCCTGAAGGTCTGGCCCAATGCGTTTGTGGCTTGGGTCAGGCCTCAACAAGACCAGATCGAGTTCATACCGCGTTGCGGCACTCAGCCGCCATGCATGGGCTGCCGGTACGGCTGAAAAGAGCGGCCGCACAAGAGAATTGGCTATCTACAAAGACGAGTACCTATCGAGTCATCCGGGCGACGGGGGGGGGAGGTGGGACTGATCTGAAGCAAGCGTTCAAAGCGTCGGAAAACTTATTGAATGTTGCTCCCAAGGGGTGATCTATAGGGGCGGCGTTTTTGAATATTGCGAGGCTGTAGCAATTGTCGTGGTGGGTGGTCCCGGCGCCGCCATTCCGGGCGTCGATTCGGTTCAGCCCCACACCAAAAGATTCAGGAAAAGTAGACATGGAAAAAGAGGCTTTTTTGCAACTGCTGGCTGCCGAAGGGTTCGGCACCGTTGTTGAAGTCGAGCGCGAAGCGTTTGGTACGCTGGACTCGCATGCCCACAACTTCGAGGCGATGGCGCTGGTTCTGCACGGCAGCCTGGTCATCCATAAATCTGATGGCGATTTCACCTACAACTCAGGAGATATTTTTCACCTGGAATGTAACCAACCCCATTCGGAAGTGTTTGGTGAACATGGCGTACGGTACCTGGTGGGAAGAAAGTGACGAAGCTGGCATTTCAGCCTGGATTCATGTGATGTCAGACGTACAGGAAAGACCATGTTCGAACATCTTGACCTCAACGCGCTGATCGCCGCCTACGGCTATTGGGTCATTTTCCTGGGCTGTTTGCTGGAAGGCGAAACAGTGTTGATCCTTGGTGGTATGGCTGCGCACCAAGGTGCTCTGCAATTGCTGCAAGTGATCGGCTTGGCCACGTTGGGCGGTATGCTCGGCGATCAGTTGCTATTCTGGACCGGACGTTATTCCGGGGAGCGCCTGCTGCCCAGACTCAAACGTCACCAATCTGCCATCAAGCGGGTCGAGGGTCTTATCCAGCGTTACCCCACGACCTCCGTATTCGCTGTTCGCTTCCTCTACGGCATGCGCCTGGTGGGGCCTATGGTGATAGGTGCAAGTGGCCTGTCACCCTGGCGTTTCGCCCTGATCAATGTGCTGAGTGCGGCAGTCTGGGCAACCCTGTTCGTCTGCGCCGGCTATTGGGCGGGGGAAGCGTTACAGCATCTACTCGGCGACCTGAAGCCCTATCGTCTGCCGATCTTCCTCGCGGTGGTAGCACTGGTGATTCTTGCTGCGTTGGTGCGGTATGTGCACCGCCGATCCAGGGCAACGGATCGTTGAGACGGTGGCGTCGGCATGCAAGGCTGTAGCGCGCCTTGCCGACGTCGAGGTCGACAGCCAGTACCGGGCTTTCCGTGCCCTCGGCAAGCGGTCTTCAAGAACGCTTCTCATCGCTGCCTGCTGAGCCAGAAACAGCTGTTAAATCAGTTTTTTGGCGCTAGAATCGGCGCGCCTTAAGAAGTCTGGCCGGTGTCCACCGGATATCAGCCATAAGCCTTTGTACAGATGGCGCAGCCTCTGTCAGGCTTTTTTTATTGCCTGTATTTCGGGTGTAAACTTGCCTTTCGCGCACTGGCGCTTTCAGGTCCCGTGAACATGACACAGATCTCCGAACGTTTCCTGGTGCAGGCGCATCTCGATGCCAAACAGCCCAGGACGTTGAGCCCGGCAGAGCAGGCGCGTTACCGTGCCGACATTGCTGCTGAACTCAAGAAGCAGGACGCCGTGCTGGTTGCTCACTATTACTGTGATCCGGTTATCCAGGCGCTGGCCGAGGAGACCGGTGGCTGCGTGGCCGACTCCCTGGAAATGGCGCGCTTCAGCAATAACCACGCGGCCAGCACTGTATTGGTGGCGGGTGTGCGTTTCATGGGCGAAACCGCGAAGATCCTCAACCCGGAAAAACGCGTGTTCATGCCGACGCTTGAAGCCACCTGCTCGCTTGACGTGGGGTGCCCGGTCGACGAGTTTTCCGCCTTTTGCGACCAGCACCCGGAACGTACCGTGGTGGTGTATGCCAACACCTCGGCAGCCGTCAAAGCCCGCGCGGACTGGGTGGTGACCTCAGGCTGTGCGCTGGAAATCGTTGAGAGCCTGATGGACAACGGTGAGAAAATCATCTGGGCGCCAGACAAGCACCTGGGTCGCTACATCCAGCGTGAAACCGGTGCCGACATGCTGTTGTGGGACGGTGCCTGCATCGTTCACGAAGAGTTCAAGTCCAAGCAGCTCGAAGACATGAAAGCCCTGTACCCCGAGGCGGCGATTCTGGTTCACCCGGAGTCGCCGGAAGCGGTCATCGAGCTGGCTGACGTGGTCGGCTCGACCAGTCAGATGATTGCCGCAGCGCAACGCCTGCCCAACAAGACGTTCATCGTTGCCACTGACCGGGGCATCTTCTACAAGATGCAGCAGCTGTGCCCGGACAAGATCTTCATCGAGGCGCCTACGGCCGGCAACGGCGCGGCGTGCCGGAGTTGTGCACATTGCCCATGGATGGCGATGAATACGCTTGAACGCACCTTGCAGTGCCTGCGTGAGGGCAGTAACGAGATATTCGTCGACCCGGCGCTGATCCCCCATGCTGTACGCCCCTTGCAGCGCATGCTGGACTTCACTCAGGCAGCGCGTTTGCGACAGGCCGGCAACGCCTGACAGCGGTCATGAAAAAGCCCGACTGAAGCGTCGGGCTTTTCATTGTTGTACGTGTCAAGCCGTCTTGCGACGCCGGACGATCAGTTCATCATGTCCTTGACCATCCGCTCCTGCTCGATCAGATCCTTTTGCCGCGCATCGATACGTGACGCCAGCTGAAAATTATTGGCCGCACGGCGTTTGGCGAAGTCCAGCTGCTGGATCGCCTGACGGAAATCACCGACCAGCGCAAAATACTCGGCGCGCGCCTGATGCAGGCCGATCGTGTTGCCGTTCAGGCCACGGGTTTCCGCCACGACGTACCAGATGTCCGGATCATCCGGGCGGGTCTTGAGCAGTGCTTCAAGGCTTTTCTCGGCTTCGGCCGTGCGGTTCTGCTTGAGCAGCACGTCGATACGCACGTCATTGAGCGGATAATTGCCGGGGTACAGCGTCAGCATGCGATCGACACGCTGCTGCGCATCGGCCAGGCGGTTATTGGTGATGTCCAGGTCGATCTGCGTCAGGTTGTAGGTAATGTCATTCGGCGCTTTTTCGAGCAATGGCTTGAGGGTTTCCCTGGCCTCGTTCAGTTGTCCGCCCTTGATCTGCGCGATGGCCAGGCCATAGCGCGCCGGATCGGATTTCGGGTTTTCAACCAGTTGCGCACGGAAGCGTTTGGCGGCAATGCCTGGGGTTTCTTCGTAGATCAGCGCCACGCGGGCGCGCATCAGTTGGTACAGCAGACTGTCTTCCTTGCCGCCCGGTTTGGCCTGCTCGGCACGGTTGCGTGTGTCGGCGATCCGCGACTCGCTGACCGGGTGAGTCAGCAGAAACTCCGGAGGCCTGGCGTCGAATCGATACTGGCGCATGAGGCGCTCGAACATGGTCGGCATGTTGCGCGGGTCATAACCGGCCTTCTCCAGGTTGAGAATGCCGATGCGGTCGGCCTCCTGCTCGTTCTGGCGCGAAAAGCGCCGTTGTTCCTGGATCGCGGCAGCCTGTGAGCCGGCGATGGTGGCGATACCCGCGTCACCGGCGCCTGCGGCTGCCATGACGATACCCGCCAGCATCGCGGCCATGACCGGCACCTGCATGCGTTGCTGGGCCTCGATGCCCCTGGCGAAGTGGCGTTGTGACAAGTGAGCCAGTTCGTGAGCCAGTACCGAGGCATACTCACCCTCGGTCTGAGCGTTGAGAAACAACCCGCCGTTGACGCCGATGATGCCGCCGGGTGCGGCAAAGGCGTTGAGCTGCGGGCTGTTGATCAGGATGAATTCAAGCCGCCGGTCCTGAACCTGACTGGTCTCGGCAAGGCTGTAGACCGAAGTCTCGACGTAGTCCTTGAGTTGCGGGTCCGACAGCTGCGCCACCTGGCCGCGCAGCAACCCCAGCCACGCACGGCCCAGACGGTGCTCCTGTTCGGGGGAGACAATCGAGGAGCTGGCGTCACCAAGCGAGGGGAGGTCATCCGCCATGCCGTGTGTAGCGAACAGGCAAGCGAGGGTGAGCAGTGTAGGACGCAAAAAATTCATGCATGAAGCTCTGGTCAGAAGAACCTGTACTGTAGCTGGCTCAATGGCGTGCTGACCAGAGTGAGGTATTCTTGCCGCCTTGTTCGTCCTGCCTTTTCGGACCTGCTTTGTAATTCGATGTGTCCGCCTGGAGATAAACGATGTCTGACGCTGTAGTGCGCCCCGAGGCCTGTGACGCCGAACTGGATGCCAGTGGTCTCAACTGTCCGCTGCCCCTGCTGAAAGCCAAGATGGAGCTCAACCGCCTGGCCAGCGGCGCGGTGCTTAAAGTAATTGCCACCGATGCCGGTTCGCAGCGCGATTTTCGAACCTTTGCCAGGCTCGCCGGGCACGAGTTGCTGCATGAAGAGGTCGATGCCGGCATTTATCGTTACTGGCTGCGCAAGGCCTGACCCACTGCCGCGTTTTTTCCGAAAAGGATGTTTGATGTTCAATGTGCTTCGCAATTGGGTGCAACGCTACTTCTCTGACGAGGAGGCGGTGGTCCTGGCGGTTTTGCTGTTTCTGGCGTTCACCCTTGTCCTGACGCTGGGCGGCATGCTGGCGCCGGTCCTCGCCGGTCTGGTGCTGGCGTTTCTGATGCACGGGCTGGTCAGTGCCCTGGAGCGCCTGCGCATGCCCGAAATGGCCGCCGTCGGTCTGGTGTTCACCCTGTTTATCGGCGTATTGCTGGTGTTCCTGCTGGTATTGGTGCCACTGCTCTGGCACCAGTTGATCACTTTGTTCAACGAAGCCCCGGGTATGCTCGCCAAATGGCAATCCGTGCTGCTATTGCTGCCCGAGCGTTATCCGCATTTGGTGTCCGACGAGCAGGTGCTGCTGGCCATCGAGGTCGCCCGGGGTGAAGTGGGCAAGATCGGTCAACTGGCGCTGACGTTCTCGATCTCCAGCCTGCCGCTGCTGGTCAACCTGATGATCTATCTGGTGCTGGTGCCGATTCTGGTGTTCTTCTTCCTCAAGGATCGGCACATGATCGGCCGCTGGGCGCGCGGCTATCTGCCCCGTGAGCGCGCTTTGATCAACCGGGTGGCGGATGAGATGAAGCGCCAGATTGCCAACTATATTCGTGGCAAGGTCATCGAGATTTTTATCTGTGGTGGCGTGACCTACATTGCTTTCGCCGCGCTCGGGCTCAATTACGCAGCGTTGCTGGCAATGCTGGTAGGCATATCAGTGGTCGTGCCCTATGTCGGCGCGGTAGTGGTCACCGTGCCGGTGGCGTTGATCGGTCTGTTCCAGTGGGGCTGGGGTGACCAGTTCATCTACCTGATGATCGCTCACGGCATCATTCAGGCGCTGGATGGCAACGTGCTGGTGCCGCTGCTGTTTTCCGAGGCCGTCAATCTGCACCCGGTGGCAATCATCTGCGCCGTGCTGCTGTTCGGCGGGTTATGGGGGTTCTGGGGGATCTTCTTTGCGATTCCGCTGGCCACGCTGTTCAAGGCCGTGCTCGACGCCTGGCCGCGCAATGAGCCGACGGTAGCCCCGTTGCTTTGACGCGATAGCCGCGACAGCAGGGCTGAATCGCTGCGGCACCTTGCGCGCCGCAGCGGGGCACGCGGATCAGCCTTTGTTCAGGGCTTCGGCCTGCGCCAATACTTCAGCCACATGGCCCGGCACTTTCACGCCGCGCCATTCCTGACGCAGTACGCCTTCCTTGTCGATCAGGAAGGTGCTGCGGTCCACGCCCAGGTATTCCTTGCCATAGAGCTTCTTGAGCTTGATGACGTCGAACAGCTGGCAGACGGCTTCGTCCTTGTCCGAAATCAGCTCGAACGGGAAAGACTGCTTGGCCTTGAAGTTTTCATGGGTCTTCAGGCTGTCGCGGGAAACACCGAGCACAACCGTGTTGGCTGCCTGAAACTGCGCGATATGGTCACGAAAGTCCTGACCCTGCGTGGTGCAGCCGGGCGTGTTGTCTTTCGGGTAAAAATAAATCACCACCTGCTGGCCCTTGAGCGCAGACAGCTCGACAGCCTGTCCGCTGGTAGCGGGTGCCTGAAAATCGGGAACCGGATGATCTACTGTGACAGTCATGAGGACTCCTTACATGGGGGCTTGTGGGCGCCAGGGTTCGATCAGTGCGTCCAGATTCAACGCGTCGGCGAAATCGAGGAATTGATCGCGCAGCCAGCTGATCTGCGTCCCGGCAGGCAGTGTCACCGTGAACGTGGCGTTGAGCATGGTGCCGCCGGTCTGCGGAGCCTGATAGGTGTCGCAGATCAGGTTCTCCAGCTCGACGTTGTGGTCGATGAAGAACTGGCACAGCTCATTGATGATGTCCGGGCGGTACGCCGAGCTGACGTAGGCCACGTAGGGCAGGGCCTCAGGACGGTTCTCAAGAGTGGCGCTGCGCACGACGCTGGTCGTGAACGCATGCTTCTTGGAGAGGCTCGACAGACCGGTTTCAAGGCGCGCCAGAGCGTCCCAGCTGCCCGACACCTGAAGAATCAGCGCACTGCACTCGCCGTGGCGGGTGAGGCGCGAGGTGACGACCGAGCAGCGGTTTTCATGGCTGGCGCGGCACAGGACGTTGGTCAGCTCCATGGGGTTTGCGCCAAGGGCACTGATGACAAGGAATTGTTCGCGAACTGTGGGGGTGGACGACATGCAGCATTCCTAGACGATGAGCGGTCGGTACTTTTTCGGACTTGCGGGGCTGTTTCGACAATCGATGGCGCAAGATTACTTGCCGGGTCCCTCGGCGCCTGGCTCGCATGGATATACCATGACTGGGCTGGAGTGCGCTGGGGCGGGGCTTCTGGCGACAAATTCGACCGATTGAGCGAGGTGCGCAGGTGACCAGTACCGATCAAAGGACGAAGGGTAGCGAAAACCATCGCTCAGGGGAATGCTCAGAGCGCGGTACTTCGCTTGTACAAGGCTGATAGCGCCAGTACCATTACGGCTCTCTTTTTCCGGCAGGAGCGGTTGCATGATTGCGGGCAGTATGGTGGCACTGGTCACACCAATGGATGCACAAGGTCGTCTGGACTGGGACAGCCTGAGCAAACTGGTTGACTTCCACTTGCAAGAGGGCACCCACGCCATTGTTGCCGTAGGCACCACCGGTGAATCGGCGACGCTGGATGTGAACGAACACATCGAAGTCATCCGCCGGGTGGTCACTCAGGTTGCAGGTCGCATTCCGGTCATCGCCGGTACAGGCGCCAATTCGACGCGTGAAGCTGTCGAACTGACCACCAACGCCAAAAATGCGGGTGCCGACGCGTGCCTGCTGGTGACGCCTTACTACAACAAGCCGACTCAGGAAGGCCTGTTCCAGCATTTCAGCCACATCGCCAATGCCGTCGACATCCCGCAGATCCTCTACAACGTGCCGGGCCGTACGGCCTGCGACATGCTGCCAGAGACCGTTGCGCGTCTGTCGACGGTAAAAAACATCGTTGGTATCAAGGAAGCCACCGGCAACCTGCAACGCGCCAAGGACATCCTGGCCAGCGTCAGCAGCGATTTTCTGGTGTACTCCGGCGACGACGCTACAGCAGTCGAATTGATGCTGCTGGGCGGCAAGGGCAATATTTCCGTCACCGCCAACGTTGCACCGCGCGCCATGAGCGATCTGTGCGCAGCGGCCATGCGTGGCGATGCGCAAACGGCCCGGGCGATTCACGAAAAGCTCATGCCGCTCAACAACACCCTGTTCATCGAATCCAACCCTATCCCCGTGAAGTGGGCCTTGCATGAAATGGGTCTGATGCCAGACGGTATCCGTCTGCCGCTTACCTGGCTCAGCGAAGCCTGTCATGAACCGCTGCGTCAGGCCATGCGCCAGTCCGGCGTCCTGGTTTAATTGAGGAAGTATCACGCAATGAAGCGATTGGCCGGACTTTCCGCACTTGCTCTTATTATCTCCAGCACCAGCGGTTGCGGTTGGCTCTGGGGCGAAGATGGTTACTTCCGTGATCGCGGCAGCGATTACCTCCAGGCGACCCAGACCCCACCCATGCAGTTGCCCGCCGATGTCAGCGGCGTCAAGCGTCTGGATCCTTTGCTGCCGATCCCGCGTAACGTGGCTGACAGCACTCAGAAAGACGGCGAGTACACAGTGCCGCGTCCTCAGCCGCTGGGCACGACTTCCGAGTCGAGCGACTTCAGCCTGCAGAAGAGTGGTGATGCGCACTGGATCCTGGCGCAGCGTCAGCCCGCCGAAGTCTGGCCGGTGGCTCATCAGTATTTCGAAGACAACGGTTTCCGTATCGCTGAAGAGCGTCCACAGACGGGCGAATTCAGCTCCTCGTGGCAGCGCCTCGATGAGCTGTCCGCTTCGGTGGCCAAGCGTCTGAGCGCTGCTGGCGTCTCGGCCGACTCGGAAACCCGTGTACGGGTTCGCATCGAGCCGGGCGTGCAGCGCAATACCAGTGAAGTCTACGTGGTCAGCGTCGAGCGTCCTGCCGGCAGCACTGCCGACGTGGCCTTCCCGACACGCACCACCAACCTGGGCCTTGATGCCGCACTGACCGACGATCTGCTGGCCAGCATGGGCCGCAACGCCGAGAAGGGCGGTTCGATTTCCCTGCTGGCGGCACGTGACTACGACACCCCAAGCCGTGTTGCCTTGAGCGAAGACGGCAGCGGCAACCCGGTCTTGAACCTCGGTGCCGATCTGGACCGCGCATGGTCGAGCGTTGGCCGTGCGCTGGATCAGGGCGACTGGCGTGTCGAGGACATCAACCGCAGCCTGGGTCTGTACTACATCAACCTGGCTGAAAAGGCCAAGACGCCTGAAAACGAGCCTGGTTTCTTCGGCCGCATGTTTGGCAGCAAGTCGACCAAGGAAGAGATCGATGCCCGTGCCGAGCGCTATCAGGTCCGCCTGAGCAAGGTCGGTGACAACGTTCAAGTGACCGTCGAGAAGAACATCAACACCGTTGCACCTGCGGATATCGCACGTCGGGTGTTGAGCGTTATTCAAGACAACCTGGGTTAAGTGCGTTTCGCGGTTCTCGGCAGCGGCAGTCGTGGCAACGGCACGCTGGTCGCAAGCAACGATACGTACGTACTGGTCGATTGCGGTTTCTCCCTGCGGGAAACCGAGCGGCGCCTGGCTCGTCTGGGCGTCTCGGCAAGCCAGCTGAGCGCCATACTGGTGACCCACGAACATGCCGATCATGTGCATGGCGTGGGTTTGCTGTCGCGGCGCTACAATGTGCCGGTCTACCTCAGCAGCGGGACGTTGCGCGGAATGCGCAAGCCGGTTGAAATTGCCGGCCTGCTGGCAGGCGGGGAGAGTCTGCAGATCGGCGCACTGGACATCGACGTGGTGTCGGTCGCCCACGATGCGCTTGAACCGACGCAGTTCGTCTTCAGTGACGGCAAGCGCCGCTTCGGCCTGTTGACCGACCTTGGCTCTTACTGCTCCAACGTATTACAGCGTTATCAAGGCCTGGATGCCTTGATGATCGAGGCCAATCACTGTCGCGACATGCTTGCCCGAGGCCAGTATCCGGTCTTTCTCAAGCAGCGCGTGGGCTGTGAAACCGGTCATTTGAACAACCATCAGGCCGCCAATCTGGTGAGCGAACTGGGATGGCAGGACCTTCAGCACCTGGTGCTGGCGCATCTCAGCAGCAAGAACAATCTGCCGCATCTGGCCCGGCAATGTTTTGTCGATACCCTCGGGTGCGACCCGGACTGGCTGCAACTGGCCGATCAAGATTCAGGGCTCGACTGGCGACATATCGCCTAGCCCAACTACTTAGCAAGCGGAGCCCATCATGGAAAAACGTGAAGAACTCTACCGCGGCAAAGCCAAATCGGTTTACAAGACCGACGACGCTGACCGCTTGATCCTGCTGTTCCGCAACGACACCTCGGCGTTCGACGGTAAGCGCATCGAACAGCTCGACCGTAAAGGCATGGTGAACAACAAGTTCAACGCCTTCATCATGCAAAAGCTCGAAGAAGCGGGTATTCCAACCCAGTTCGACAAGCTGCTGGGCGACAACGAGTGCCTGGTCAAGAAGCTCGACATGATCCCGGTCGAATGCGTCGTGCGTAACTACGCGGCTGGCAGCCTGGTCAAGCGTCTGGGCATCGAAGAAGGCACCAAGCTCAACCCTTACACCTTCGAACTGTTCCTCAAGGACGACGCCAAGGGCGACCCGTTCATCAACGAATCCCACGTTGTGGCGTTCGGCTGGGGCACCGCCGAGCAACTGGCTCGCATGAAAGAGCTGTCGATCAAGGTCAATGACGTGCTGACCAAGCTGTTCGACGACGCCGGCCTGCTGCTGGTCGACTTCAAACTCGAATTCGGCGTATTCCACGGTGAAATCGTCCTCGGCGACGAATTCAGCCCGGACGGCTGCCGCCTCTGGGACAAGGACACCCGCAAGAAAATGGACAAGGACCGCTTCCGCCAGGGTCTGGGCGACGTCATCGAAGCCTACGAAGAAGTCGCAAACCGTCTGGGCGTGCCGCTGTAAGCGGAAAAAAACACGCAAGCGCTTGATAGCACGAAAAAAAACAGCAGAAGGGCTTCGCCTTCTGCGTTGATGCTGTTATGATGCGCGCCGTTGGAGAGATGCCAGAGTGGCCGAATGGGACGGATTCGAAATCCGTTGTACCCTCACCGGTACCTAGGGTTCGAATCCCTATCTCTCCGCCATATTCAGAAAACCCCTGTAATTCAAAGAGTTACGGGGGTTTTTATTTTTGGGTTGTACTACTCGTTTGTACTACTCAATCTACCCGCTGGCTGCCCTAAGTGCTGAGTTATTTTCTCGAGTACGGATTCGGGTGCCACAAAACTGATCTTCCCTCCCTCAAGCTTGACCTCAGTCTGAGCAAGCTCTGTCTCGTCAAGGAAGCCTTCAAGCTTCTTTTGTGTAAGCTGCACGATGCCAGCGTTGAGGTCAAAATTGCCGCTACGACGGACAGGCATTTTTCCCATACTCCCCTGTGAATGAGCCTTCAATGTAGCAGTATTTTCTGTGCTATTCGGGCAACTGATGGCGGTTTGCAATGCTTGCGGATAACCTCAAGAAACAACACATGGACGATAGCCGTTAAGGGGGCGTTATGAGGCGAGGAGAGGTTAATTGGCACGAGGCCATGGAGAATGCCGTGGAGTCGGTGGTGACCGAGATCAACGACATCAAGAGATTTCAGCAGGACTGCGAGCGCGACAAAAATATCGCGATGATGATGCAGATGGCTGAAAAGCAGATGACGCACTCAACCAGCTACACAAACCTCATTTTGGTTGCCGGGTACGCTGGGTATTTTGCGTTTTGGTCGACACTGGTGACAAAGCTTCCAAGCTGGCTGTACGCACTGAGCGGCCTGCTTGCTCTGCTGTCCCTCCTGCTTTTCATCTCTTGGGAAGTGACCAAGATGACATGGGGCACAGTGCATCTGAACCGTATCAACAAGATGATTATCAAGACGGTACGCGGGCCAAATTTCCTGCAAATCATCGATGCGGCTTCGTCCTTGCACAATGTCAGGATCAATAAGCTTTGGCTGTGGTTCTTGGTGCCCACTCTCATATCTGGGATAGGGGCCGGGCTGCTGCTGTTGGGATATTTCGCTGTTGAGGTATGGAAGAGCGTTCACTGACTCTCGCTATGCCTCAGTCCTAAAGGCTTCGAACGTGTGGCAAATTGATACCCATCAACCAAAACTATGGATGAGTTATGGCAATCCCTAATGAAGTGCTTCAGCAAGTGCGTGACAACCCAATTGAAGGGGGCATCAGCGTCTGCCGTTTCGCGTTGAAAACAGCGGATTCGGACAGAAATTACGATGGCCGTTGGAGTGAGGAAGATCATGGCGTCTTGATGGAGGGCGCTGCGATTATTCTGCATCTAGAGGAGCAATCTCTGATTTCGCACCTCGTTGCCCCTCCTGATGTGGATAGCGGCATGGAGTACGTATGCGGCAACCTGCGGAAGTTTTTGCAGGATGTACAGCACGAACTGATTGGGCAAACCTCCGCTAGCAAGCTTGATAGCTTGAAGAAGCAATTCGCCGTTACCTTGACGAATGGATTTGGATACGAGTTCACCGATGGTGACTTGAGGCGTATCCAGCAACTGATAAATGAGTTGCGTGAGATGGTGAGTGCAAACACCGAGTTGGATGAAGGCCACAAGCAACGCATGCTCAAGCGCCTTGAGAAGATGCAATCGGAGTTACACAAGAAAATGTCCGACATCAGTCGCTTCTACGAATTGATGGGGGATGCTGGTGTGGCTCTAGGAAGGCTGGGCGAGGGCGCCAAGCCATTTGTGGATAGGATCAAAGAGATAGTCGATATTGGGTGGAAGTCGCAGGCTCGTGCAGAGCAGTTGCAATCAGATGCCGAGAATCCAATGATCGGACATGAGCCAGAGCCAAAGCTTTTAGACTGATGCACGCCAATGTTCCTGTCATAGCCCCGATAACGTCGTGTCACCACACACCAAAAGAATGATCATGAAGGTATGGATTGGGGCGATTGCCCTGTTGGCTCTGGCAGAATGTGCCAATCACCCTTTGGGCTGCTCGATGGGTGTGGCACGGCACGACTCCCTTGTCGGCACCACCGGTTAACCTACAGTGTTGACTCAGGCGTCTCAGGTCAAATCATTGCTGGCGTGTGCACGGGCGAACGCTAGGCTAACTAGCTTCAGGCTCCTCCGGTTAGTTCGCCTACCAGTGCCGCGTGGCAATTGGAAAAAATCTCTGCCACCTGCTTCAACGTGTGGATGATCTCTTTGGCCTGTGTGTCGTCGTGTGAGAAGGTTTCGACCACGTTGTCATGCTGATCAAGCATCAGTAGCGTCTTGGTCAGCTTTTGGTGCTGTCCCATTCTTGAAAGCAGGGCATCGTAATCGTCCTCCCGGATGACGGACTTCTGTTTGTCTTTTTCCTTGTCCTTCGTAACTGGGTAGCGGAAGAACGTACTTGATGAGTCCGTTGCCTCGATTTCACTGATCCATTGCCCTAGCTCGGCGGGTAAGCTCCAATCTGTGTTTGTGTGGGTAGTTAGATACTCGGCGTGGTCTTCAAAAAGCGAGCAGAAGTGTTGATAAAGCTGTTGAAGGCCGTGGACGTTATGCATGGGCTTCCACTTCTCTCCGACAGGGATTTGAGGTTCGCCGGTTGCTGGTATGGCGCCGTACGGGATGTTGAGTTTCCTGTGCAAAATGATGATCGCTGACTTCAGGAAAAGCTCTATAGCGTGCCGGTAGAGAAAGCTCACAGGTAGATGAGTATTCAAGGTCGGGGTGTCTTCAAGAGCGTCAGCAGCGTCCCTAAACGAGTCTGCGACTGCACCAAACCCTGAGTCAAAATGCCTATCTAGCGGTAGCATCATGTAAAGCATTACTTGCCTCCTATGGAGATGGCGTATAAGCGAAAGCTCTATCACCCAGTTCTTTGCTGCCCTGTAGGCTCCACGGCGCATGATGAGGCGGTCTTGGTGTGGTAAACAGAGCTGTGTTCCTGGGATTGTGGCAGGATCGGTGCAAGACGCACGATGTGTATTCGAAGGGGGCGAGCCCTGTCCAAAAGCTGGCGGCAATCTCTGTAAAGGGCGGCTGATCACGCAAGGTTGCTGTTAGACCTCTGTATAAGGTGGGTCATTCTTTTCAACGCCTGATCGTTCTGCAAAGATGGTGTTCTGCTTAGCGGTACTTAGCCGAAACATCCGAAAAGCCAAGACGGCCTAACGCCTTTTCATAAAATCAGGAGCTAATCTTGGACGATGAGCATCAGAAATACTTCCTAAAGCTCGAAGTGATTCCGCCTAAGTTACTGGCTAAAATCCTAATAGAAAAGCGTCAGCCAAAAGGCTTTTCGGGCTGGATTCTAAAAAACGAAATCAGACCAATAAGCATCTACTGTTACCTATATGCCAAGTATGGTCCACCTAATGGCTTCATGAATTTTTTGAGGAATGATTCCTCAGACAACTTGGTGCATTGGGAATGGACTTTGATGAATAATGACGGCATGGTCATGTTTCAAGGTCACAACTACCGGACCGAGGTTCAATTTTTAGGAAACTTTAACCGGCCAGAGATTACCAAAGCTAATCTTGTATCGCAAATCAAGGCAGACCTTGGTGCTTATGGCAAACAGATGACGGCCATTCGCACGCAGCTTGAAAAGTGGACTGAGTTTGTTAATCCTTACCACAGTATAGAATCTACGATTGAGACTCAATTCAACAAGCTGAGAGAGCTTAAATTATCACCCGCAGTAGATAGAGTGCATACCCCAACTTCCGCAGATGAGTTGAAAACTTATCAAGAAAGATTCTCGAAGATGGCTGAAAGATACACCTTCGGCACTGGACTTGCGTTCGGCTTGAGATGCATGCTTCCTGTACAGGCAGAAACCTTCATCAATCTTTTAATCTTCGCACTAGCCAAAAGCGAGATAAGGGAAGATGACCTCAAGTACAGAGACTTTGTCTCAGACACCATATCAAATAGACTGCAACTTCTGCACATTAACTGCATGGGGTTTGAGCGGCCCGTTGATCATTCGCACGTCTCTTGCAGGAATTTCTATCAGCTCATGAATGACAGAAACGATTTGCTGCACGGAAACTTTAACGTAAATAAGTTAAAAATCGGTGATGTGTACTTTAATGGTAACGTGCCAGTGAAATATGAGTATGGCGATCTATGGCAGGATACTCTTGGTGTTAGAGTCGAAAGTGTTAAGCTTGAGCATATAGAGGCTAACTACTCTATCGTTCGGGAGTTTATCTCCTATTTATTGTCACTGCTCTCGCAGAAGGTTAAAGATCAGATTGAGCTCATCATGAGCGTTCGTGATCTTGGGTATAGCGAAAAGATGAGTAGAATGGGGGTGCTTTTCTCTTCAAGAACTATAGAGGGTTTTATGTTCTTTGAAAGTGAATTCATGACCTCAGAGTCTCCATCTGGCGAATGACCTTTTACGGCATACCCATTTGGATACGAAAAATGCTATTGGGTGCTTGATGCATGGCGCCCCCATGATTATAGAGATACGCTTGATCCTCTTATCAATGACAAGGAATGATCAACATGAACCCGTTCTCACCGGAAGGTGGTCGAGACACCATTTACTTAGAGCGCGACGGACACCGGTCTGGGCCGTTTAAGTGCAATTTTGGTAGCAAGAAATTTGGGCTGTATTACCCGGATATAGATGTCTCTGAAGGAGACAAGGTGATCAGGATTGTGCCGAATAAGGAAGAGGTCTACACGATCCATGAGGTGGATTACAGTTCGGGCTTGGGAGGCATGTCCGGAATACCTCCGCACTGGACGCTGTCGGTAACGAAAGACGCCGCGATTCCCAGAAGTCAGCCACGCACCACAACCAATCACATCAACATCCATGGTTCTACAGGGATCCAGATTGGCGACCACAACGTACAAAACCTCCAAGTGGCTTTGAGAGAGGTGCTTGCATCAATCGACAAGGCCGATGCACCACGGGAAGAGCGAGAGGAAGCCAAAAGCAGGTTGAATTCTTTCCTTGCTCACCCACTGGTGGCCGCTGCGGTCGGTTCCGGACTTCCGGTAGCCCTTGGACTCTTGAGCTGAAGGCGAGGTCTAAGCGCGATCATGCTTGCAAAGCGCGTAGTAAGGTTTCTACTCAGCCGTGGGTGTCTTTGCACGACATCCTAGACGGTGAGCGAGGTTGAACGACTCCTCTTTTGACAGGCACGTATGGATGCGTTAGCAACGCACTACAGAAGCGCTCACACGAGCGACCCTGTGGTGGTGTTTTGTAACGTATTGCTGCCGGTCACCTAACTGGCGGGTGATTTGTTGCTGATAGTCAACCTTGGGTGCGAGCGGCAACAGGGTGTTGGGATAGGCCGGAAGTCAGTCGCAAAAACTAGATTTGTATTTTGTATGCCGATCCAATCGGGAAAAAATGGAGTAATTCATCCTTCCATTGATGCTATCCAATGCTCAGTGAGCGGCTTTCTGGATTGCTGGGAATCAACCTGTAGCACTGGTGACGGAGGGCTGCAGGCCTTTTTTTGCCCAGTACCCAGACACAATGGAAGTGTACCGTGCTGTGCTGAGCGGTTTACCTCCTTTGGAAACGGGCTCACTCGTTCGAGTACTGTTCTGCCTCGTTGATGCAGTTCTCGCAGAGAGCGCTGCTATGGCAGGCCACTTGTTCGAGTGATATTGCCAACTCTTTGCCTTCAAGGACTATCTAGCAACCCTTGCGGTAGCTGCCCGGGTCCGTCAGACCCTCGCATGCTCTCTGGCGATGAGCGCAATGACTGCATTTTGAAGGGCGCTCAATTGGTCGGAACCCTTGGCAATGGCGAGCTTGGCTATTCCGCTAACCTTGGCGTGCTCATTGGATTTTTGCAGTGTTCAGGCGCTCGTTCCGCTCGTGCAGTACACGAACAATGAATACGACCTGGGTGCGAACCACATAGCTCACTACGAAGGGGTAGCGGGTAAGCACCAGCTCGCGCACGTCCGGGGTTTGGGAAGGGCGTCCCATCCCCGTAAACGTTGCAAGCTGCTCAATGGATTCCAGAATGGTATTTATGACTTCGTCAGCTCTCTGGTGGCCCATCAGCCCCGCGTAATGCTCATGAATCGCTTCCAGATCGCTATCGGCTTTTTCACTTAACTCGATTTGCGGCACGTGCTACCCACTTGGCTTTAACGGTTTCCAGATCGATCGTCTTCCCTGCATTGATGTCGGCCAAGCCTTCATCAATGGCTTTCAGATGCCACGCTTCTGCTTCAACGTAGCGAGACAGAGCACGTTTCAGGTGGTACTGACGATCACGGTCCGTGGCAAGGGCAAGCTGGTCGAGCATTTCGACCAAGCCTTCTTCTACTCGGAATGACAGAACAGGCGATGCCATATTGGCCTCCACGGCTGCTAGCTGTAAACAATGTATACAATAAATGAATCGGTATACTCAGTGTACTTGCTAGCGCACCGGGTGTGTCAACGTTCAGTCAAAACAGATTTTACCGAGAGTTTACGTTTATCGGCTTCTCATCCGTCTAGCGGTTCAGTCAGATGCCGTACAAGCCTATCCCTGAGGACTTCCAGCTCGTCGTCATTCAGACCCAACTGCTTACGGCAAGGATATGGCTGCGCTGACACAGTTGCCGGTGCCCTGCTGAAAGGCAGCTTTCACCGTGAACCCAGCCGAGACACCGCTCGAACGCAGCGCCCCGGCCGTTAGATCAAGCGCGGTAAGGCGCGTAGTCGATGTAGCCGTGCGCATCGCCACCGTAGTAGCTGTCACGGTCCGGGGTCGTCAGGGGCCAGCCGTTTTTCAGGCGGGCGACCAGGTCGGGGTTGCCGATGAAAGGCTGGCCAAACGCAGCCAGGTCGATCAGGTTTTCTTCCAGCAGCGCATCAGCGCGTTCACGGGTCATGTCGCCGGCGAGGATCAGCGCGGTGTTGCCCAGTTCGGCCTTGCAGTGCTTGAGCAGTTTGCGCAGTGCCTGTTCTTGCGCGGCGGAGCTTTCGCCGGCCATAAAGAAGTGCGTCTGGTCCATGACGTGTACATAGGCGATGCCGCGTTCGCGCATGCCTGCGCACAGCGCCGAGTAGGTTTCGTCGATCTCCGGGTAGAGCGGCATGTCGAACAACTGACCATAGGGCGAGATGCGAATACCAACGCGGTCGGCACCGATTCTGGCGCAGGCGGCATCGACCACTTCGAAGACGAAGCGCAGGCGATCTTGCAGGTTGCTCGCGCCGTACTGATCGCTGCGGTCGTTCACCAGGGGATTGAGGAACTGCTCCAGCAGGTAACCATTGGCGCCGTGAATTTCCACGCCGTCGAAACCGGCGTCGATCGCATTCTGCGCGGCCTGGGCGAAATCCTCGACGACTCGCGCCACTTCTTCGGTGGTGAGCGGGCGCGGCACGGAGGTGGGCACGAAGCCGGGTTCGCCGTCTTCTCCATAGGCGAATGCGACTGCGCCCTGTGCTTGTCTGGTGGTGGCGCTGACCGGTGCTTTGCCGTCGATCTGGATCGAGGTGTGGGACACGCGGCCGACATGCCAGAGCTGCGCGAACATGCGACCGCCGACGCTGTGGACCGAGTCGGTCACCAGCTTCCAACCCTGGATCTGCTCTGGGGTATAGATGCTTGGATTGAACAGGTAGCCCTGGCCTTCACGAGAGATCGGCGTACCTTCCGAAACGATCAGGCCGGCGGTGGCGCGCTGGGTGTAGTGCAGCGCGATCTGTTCGGTGGCGATATCCTCGGGGGCACGCGAGCGGGTCATGGGCGCCATGACGACGCGGTTGCTGAGGGGCGTGTTGCCGAGTTTGAATTCATTGAACAGAGTCAAGGCAGTTTCTCCTGTGGAGGGGGAATCAAAAGGACAATGACGGCAGCAGCCTTGGGGAAAGCGGCTGTCAGGGGATTACTGGCGACGTGTCGGCAGCAGCGCAACGATCACTCCGATGCCCATTGGCCACCCGCCAGCTTGCCAGGCAGGGATGTTGCGGCCGCCATCATCAGGACTGATAGTCCGAGCGTGAGGTGTTGTCCGGGGCCAGTTCAGCGCTGCGTGAGGGTTAACGCCGAACAGGTTTTGACATAGTCTATTGGAGAAACAGCGTTTTATTTTTGCTGGTTTCTATCAAGTGAGTGGAATGGAATTCATTAATCGGAGTGTCTATGTTTTCGTCTGAGCGCCTCAAGGGTATCGATGTGTTCGTCATCGTCGCCGATATGGGCAGCTTCACGGCCGCAGCTGAACGGTTGAACCTGACCAACTCGGCGATCAGCAAGAGCATTGCGCGATTGGAAGGGCGTCTGCGCACCCGGTTGTTCCAGCGCACTACGCGTCGGCTGTCGCTCACCGAGGCAGGGGAAACCTTCTACCGTACCTGCACAACGGTCCTTTCGGATCTGGAGGAAGTCGAGATTGCGCTGACTTCGACCCAGACCGAGCCACAGGGCAAGGTGCGTATTGATTTGCCAGCTTCGTACGGGCGTTTACATGTCTTGCCGTTGATTCTTGATTTCATGAAGCAGCACCCCAGGCTGCAGCCCCATGTGTCTTTTTCCGATCGCTACGTCGACCCGGTGCACGAGGGCATCGATATCGTCGTCAGGATCGGTGGTTCAGATGCCTGGCCAGCCGCCATCGCTCACCAGTTTTTTGGAACGCAGAAGCTGATTTTTTGCGCGTCACCCGAGTATGTGAACCAACATGGCGAGCCCAAAACGGTGTCGGACCTCGATGATCACCAGTGCATCGGCTATGGGCAAAATGACGGTATGGCGATCCCCTGGTATTTCAAGGGTCGCCAACCAGGGGATATGGAGCGCAGGATCATGCATCCGCACATTGCCGTGGGAGACGGAGAGGGTGAGGTGATGGCGGTATTGGCGGGGCTTGGCATCGCTCAGCTACCGACCTGGCTGGTCCAGGTGCATCTGAACAGCGGCAGGCTGGTGGAGGTGCTGCCGGATCTTGCTACCGAAGGCCTTCCGATGAATCTTGTCTGGCTTCGAAGTCGCGAGGCGCTGCCAAAAGTCAGCGCTTTGGTCGCCTACCTGGGAGCCAATCTCACGCCTGCCGGGCGTGTTGAGCGGCTTGAATAATCATCGAATCCGGGATGATCGCAAAGCCGCTGACAACACAGAAGCGCGAAGCCGTCCCTGTCTCCTCAGCCTGACGTGATCGAAAACTCGGGGAGGATGTGCTCCTGAAGTTCATCGATCAGCTCCAGAGAGGGGCGCCGCGTGGGCTTGAGGTTCAATGCAACATGATTGATCCCGGCTTCGCGTTGCCGCGAGAAGAAGTCTTTTAGCGCCTTTCGACCTCCCCGCAGCATCCGCCCCGTTTGTAGCGGCGCGTCAGGATTGGTGTCGAGATCGAACATCGCGCCATAGCCGAAAGGGACGAATCCCCTGGAAGCGGTTGCCTCACGCCAATGGGGTACAGCCTCCGGCATGCGCAGCGCGTCGCCATGCCAGATCCAGGCATCTACATTGGCTGCAAGCCACTCCAGGCTCTGTCCAGCACGACCGATGGCAATGATAGGGACGCGTTGAGCTGCGGGTTTGGGGACCAGATCGATATCGCCCCGCAACTGGCCGAAATGCTGTGTCTTCAGGCGCGGAAATGACTCTGAAATCAGCGTTTTGATCAGCGTTAGCGCTTCCCGATAGCGTTCCGCCCTGCTGGCAAAGTCGACCCCGAAAGCCGGGTACTCTGTTGCCCGGTCACCCGAAGCCATGCCAGCGAGAAAGCGGCCTCCCAGGAGTTGGTCCGCCGTAGCGATCTGCTTGGCGGTGATAACCGGCTCTCGCAACGGGCTGACGATGCCGGCAGTGCCGATGGCGATTCTATGAGTGAGCGCTGCCAGCCAGCCCGCGTACACCAGCGGATCGAGGACCTGGCCGGTATCGCCAAATGACGGATCGTAAAACGGCACATCGCGCAGCCACAGCGCCGCAGCATCGCTCTGATCGAGGCGCTGCACGATCTCGGCCTGGTCCTCCAGGCTGGGAAAAGGGCCGTCAGGATAGCCGCGCGCGGGCGAGATGAATCCGATGGTCAACTGATCGGGCTGGAATGTACCGCTGAACGCCGTATGGTTCTCCAGGCCGAGCGATTGATTGTTCTGAGTCATCGTTTTACTCCGTTTCGGAAATCGATCATTCGATTCTATAGATGACCTTTAGGCGGATCTCCGATCTTTTGGATCAGTCATTGTGAAAAAAAATCACCAATATGCTGTCTGCAACATTTAGGCGAACGACTGGCTGCCCATGCAGATTACAAGCACTGACATCATCCTCCTGCGAAATTACGTGGTTTTCATACCTACCCTTTGGCCATTCGCAAACTAATCCTGCCTCCCGGTTTCGCTTTCGCCCTTTCTGATCTATACCTTGGGTTCAACGTTTTGTGAGGCGAGGAGCTTTCAGATGTCAGACGTAGATCAGGTACAAAAGTCGCAACCTTCTCCCAGCCAGAGCCACGATGACGTGATTGCTCAGTTCAAGTGGCAGGGCAAGCAGATCGACTGGTTGCTGCAATGGCTGGTCAAGTTTGTTGCCAACACCAAGGTTGAGATGGGCGTGACGCTGTCGGTGGGCGGGAATCTGGTTTCCGGGCATCTGATTTCTCACGATGCGTATTTCGAGCAGTTGGCCGACGATATCTCGGCACCGTTCAGCTCGTTCGCCAACGGTACTGACGCGACCATGAAAGAGATGATCCTGTCCTTCAAGCCCGGTGAATCGTCTGAAGACACCCCGGCCTTCCATTTCATTCACTTGAAGGACTGCCGCACCTATTCCACCGACGGCAACCCGATTTGTGACGCCGGTGTGCTTTGGCGGGGGCGGATCTCGGCAGTCGACGGTTTCACCATCGGGCTTATCGCTGAAAAGCCTGGCGCAGCCTGACCCCATGGAGCCCCGACGTCCGTCGGGGCTTTTTCAACCCAAGACCAAGATGGCTTCCAGCGTGCCGACTGCACTGGCTGGTCACGGGATGCTGTGCCTGCAATAGCGTCACTTAGCCACTCTTTGCGCGACAAAATGTCGCAAGCCGCTGTCAGGCGAGTAATATGTTCGCCCTGACCTTATCTGCCGAATGGTTTTCGGCATGGCCTGATAAAGAGCTGGCGACAAGAAAAAACAACAAGAACTGAGCCAGGCTGCCCGCCCCGGTCGACGTAAAGAATTAATGAGTAGACGAAAAAGGCGATTAGAGAAAATGACCAAAACTTCGCGACCTTTGTACATTTCCTACGCAGGACCCTCACTGCTGGAAATGCCCCTGCTGAACAAAGGCAGTGCCTTCACCCCGCAAGAGCGGGTCGAATTCAATCTGATCGGTCTCCTGCCGCAGAACGTAGAGACGATCGAAGAGCAAGTCACCCGGGTCTACAGCCAGTACAAACAGTGTGCGAGCGACCTGGACAAGCATATCTACCTGCGTTCGATCCAGGACAACAACGAAACCCTGTTTTTCCGTCTGCTCGACTCCCACCTGGACGAGATGCTGCCGATCATCTACACGCCGACGGTGGGGCAGGCCTGTCAGGAATTCTCCAAGATCTACCGCACGCATCGCGGCCTGTTCATTTCCTACCCCGAGCGTGACCGCATCGATGACATTTTGCGCAGCGCGACCAAGGATCGGATCAAGATCATTGTCGTGACCGACAGCGAGCGAATTCTCGGTCTGGGCGATCAGGGCATCGGCGGCATGGGCATTCCGATCGGCAAACTGTCGTTGTACACCGCTTGCGGCGGGATCAGCCCGGCCTACACGCTGCCGATCGTGCTGGATGTCGGCACCAACAATCGTGAGCTGCTGGACGACCCGATGTACATGGGCTGGCGTCACGAGCGGGTATCGGGCAAGGAATACGAAGACTTCATCGCGCTGTTCATCGACGCGGTGCAGCGTCGCTGGCCGGACGTGCTGTTGCAGTTTGAAGATTTCGCCCAGTCCAACGCCATGCCGCTGCTCGAAAAGTATCGCGACGAACTGTGCTGCTTCAACGATGACATCCAGGGCACCGCTTCGGTTGCCGTGGGTACGTTGTTGGCGGCCTGCAAGGCCAAGAATGAAACCCTCGGCCAGCAGAAGGTGGTGTTTGTCGGAGCCGGTTCGGCAGGCTGCGGGATCGCCGAGCACATCATCGCAGCGATGCGCATTGAAGGCCTGAGCGAAAGCGAAGCGCGCAAACGTATCTTCATGGTTGATCGTTTCGGCCTGTTGACCGAAGGCATGGACAACCTGCTCGACTTCCAGAAACGACTGGCGCAAAAGACCGCCGACGTGTCTGGCTGGACTGCCGGATCAGAAGCCTTCCCGCAGTTGCTCGACGTGGTCACCCACGCCGGTGCCACAGTAATGATCGGCGTATCCGGGCAGCGCGGTCTGTTCACCGAGCAGGTGATTCGCGAACTGCACAAGCATTGTGCCAAACCCCTGGTCATGCCGCTGTCCAATCCGACGTCCAAAGTGGAAGCCACGCCGGAAGAAATCCTGCGCTGGACTGACGGCAATGCGCTGGTGGCCACCGGCAGTCCGTTTGCGCCAGTGGAAATCAACGGTCGCACGGTGCATATCGCCCAGTGCAACAACTCCTACATCTTTCCGGGCATCGGCCTCGGCGTGGTGGCCTGCAAGGCATCGCGCATCACTGACCGGATGCTCATGGCGGCGTCCAATGCGCTGGCCGAGTGCTCGCCGATGGTGACAGGGAAGGGCGATGCGGTGTTGCCGCCGCTCAAGGAAATCCAGCAGGTCAGCCGCAAGATCGCGTTGGCTGTGGCCAGGGAAGCGCAAGCCGAAGGGCTGGCGCTGGAAACTACCGAAGAGGCACTGCTTGAGGCCATCGAGCGTAATTTCTGGTTGCCGGGCTACCGGGCCTACCGCCGTCGCTCGGTCTGATCAGGCGCATTTGAAAGGATGACGTCTCCGCAAGCTTGCTTGCGGAGACACGCTGCTCTGCAAATGCGGTAATGCTGCAACGAATTTCTTTACAGTGAAATAAGCTTCATTCAACCCAATCCTCTCACCATTTTCACATAAAATTGATGATGCGCTGCCTACAGTGCGCGCCATCGGGGAGTTCACTGGCTCCTGAATGCCCGATGCATATTCATTCGATAAGCAGACCACGATGCCGACACCCAGAACTGTTCGTCCAGAAGTTGTAACCCTACTTGCCAGTGCGTTTCTGTTACTGGGTTTCAATATCAATCTCTGGCAGCATCTTTTCTCGATTACCAGCACCGATAGTAAAGGGTTGGCCATGCGCTTTGCGTTTGGCTTGATGATTTTTTGCGTGTTCAATATCGTGCTGACGCTGTTGGCATTCCGTCGTGTGTTTAAACCGGTGTTGATCAGTCTGTTTATGATCAGCGCGGGGGTGGTTTATTTCATGACCGAATACGGGGTCATGATCGACGCTGGCATGTTTCGAAACTTCGCCGAAACCAACGTTACGGAAGTGCAGGGGCTGCTGTCTTTAAAACTGGCCTTGTATATCCTTCTGCTGGGCGTAGTACCCTCGCTGATACTCTGGAAACTGCCGATCAGCTACCGTCGCTGGCACCTTGAACTGTTCAGCAAACTGCTGGTGACGGTTGCGTGCTGCGTGGCAATCGGCGGCGTTGCACTGGCCAATTACCAGGGGCTGTCGTCATTGTTTCGCAATCACCATGAGTTGCGCCTGATGGTGGTGCCAAGCAATTACATTGGTGCGTCGCTGGGCTACCTGAGTGAGCAGGTACTCTCTGCAAGGCGCCCGTTCGTCAAGATCGGCGAGGACGCCAAACGTTCTGCTGATTGGGCCACGCATGCTCGCAAATCGTTGACCGTGCTGGTGGTCGGCGAAAGTGCCCGGGCCGAGAACTTCGGAATCCTTGGTTACGGCCGCAACACCACACCCAACCTGAACAAGGAAAGCGGGCTGGTGGCGTTTACCGATGTGTATTCCTGCGGCACCGAAACCGCCGTGTCGGTGCCTTGCATGTTCTCCAACATGGGGCGCAAGAATTACAACGCTACCCAGGCGCGCAATCAGGAAGGCTTGCTGGATGTACTGAAGCGCGCGGGCATAGACGTGATATGGCGTGACAATCAGGCCGGCTGCAAAGGCACCTGTGATCGAGTGACCTTCCAGGACGTGAGCAATCTCAAGGACCCGCTGTTGTGCAACAACCATGAATGCCGGGACGAGATACTCTTGCAAAACCTGCAGACCTTTATCGACAGCCTCGACAAGGACACGGTGCTTGTTCTGCACCAGATGGGCAGCCACGGGCCTGAATACTACAAACGTTACCCAAAAGAGTTTGAAAAGTTTACCCCGGTGTGTGAAAGCAATGCGCTGAACAATTGCAGCCGGGACAGCATCGTCAATGCGTACGACAATACGTTGCTTTACACCGACCATGTACTGTCCACGCTGATTGATCTTTTACGCGCCAATCAAAACAAGGTCGATACCGCCATGGTCTACCTGTCGGACCATGGCGAGTCGCTGGGCGAGTACAACCTGTTCCTGCACGGCACGCCTTATGTGCTGGCGCCTGATCAGCAAAAGCATGTGCCGATGATGGTCTGGTTGTCCGATACCTATCAGAAGTCCTTTGCCGTCACGCCGGAGTGCCTGGCCAAACAGCGTAACGCACCGTTGAGTCAGGACAATCTTTTCCATTCCATGCTCGGCCTGCTGAAAGTCGACACCAAGGTCTATGACCCCAGTCTCGATATGTTTGCCGGATGCCGCAGCGAGTTGGCGGGCACCGACAAGTAACGACGCGCACGGTGTTCCGGGTATTGATCGTCCTCTCACGTTATGGGGACGATCATCGGCAGCGCGTTTGCCCGGCAGTCGCTGTTCCCGTCCGTCATTTGCATGAAGATGCGCCAGACCCGGACGACAGACGCGCGATAATCTCCCATGACGATATATACTGCGCGCCATTGTTGAAGGGAGAGCCATGTGGCCATCGATATTCACTGGATTCGCGACGACGACAGCCTCGCCCGGCATTGCGCACAATGGCAGTCACTGCCTTTCGTGGCGCTCGACACCGAGTTCATGCGGGTCGACACTTTTTATCCGATCGCCGCGCTGCTGCAGATCGGCGACGGGCAGAGCGCCTGGCTGATTGATCCTTTGCTGATCAACGACTGGCGGCCGCTGTCTGCGTTGCTCGAAAACCCCGACGTCATCAAAGTGGTGCATGCGTGCAGCGAAGACCTCGAGGTGTTGCTGCGCCTGACCGGCAGCCTGCCGGTTCCGCTGTTCGATACCCAGTTGGCAGCCGCCTACCTGAACCTCGGTTTTTCCATGGGCTACTCGCGCCTGGTGCAGGAGGTCCTCGACATCGACCTGCCCAAGGGCGAAACCCGTTCCGACTGGCTGCAACGCCCGTTGTCGGAAACGCAGATCAGCTACGCTGCCGAAGACGCCGTGCACCTGGCCGAGTTGTTCACCATCCTGCGCCCGCGCTTGTCCGACGACAAATACGCCTGGCTGCTGGATGACGGTGCCGAACTGGTCGCCAACCTGCGCCGTGAGGTGGACCCGTACGAGGTGTATCGCGACGCCAAGCTGGCCTGGAAGCTGTCCCGCGCCCAGCTGGCGGTGCTGCGCGAGTTGTGTGCCTGGCGTGAGCGTGAGGCGCGCGCCCGTAATCTGCCGCGCAACCGTATCGTGCGTGAGCACTCGCTCTGGCCATTGGCCAAGACCCAGCCGGACAACCTCGGCGCGCTAGCGCGGATCGAGGACATGCACCCGCGTACGGTCCGTCATGACGGCGAGTTTCTGCTCGAGCTGATCAAGACCGCGAGCGTGTTGCCTCCCGAAGAGTGGCCACCTGCGTTGCCCGAGCCACTGCCCATCGATGCGGCCGGGTCGATCAAGCGTCTGCGCGCAATCGGCCAGCAATACGCCGAGCAACTGGACATGGCCCCGGAGCTGATGCTGCGCAAGAAGACCCTCGAAGCCCTGCTCAAGAGCGGCTACCCCGACGGTCCTTACCAATTGCCCGACTCGCTGCGTGGCTGGCGTCGCGAGTTGATGGGTCAGGCGCTGCTGGACAGCCTGGCCACCCCCGGAGAACCGTCTTGAAGCGCATCTGCTCGATTTATCGCAGCCCGAAAAGAAACGAGATGTACCTTTACGTTCTGAAAAGCGACGTCCTCAAGCGTGTGCCGCCAGAGCTGCTGGTAGCCTTCGGCAAGCCCGCTCATGCATTCGATCTGGTGCTGAGCCCTGAGCGGGCGCTGTCGCGCGAAGATATCAATGTGGTGCTGGAGAACCTCGACAGCCAGGGCTATCACTTGCAGATGCCGCCGGCTGAAGACGATTACATCGAGCACTTGCCCGAAGAGCTGCTGCGCCGCAACGATCCCATGTAATCGTTGCTCACGTTGTAAAGCGGCCCACATCGACGTGGGTTGCCTGTCCTGTTTTTAAGGTTTTTGAAACATGCGCGTTCTGATTGCCGAGCACGATTACCACGTTTACACCCAATTGTTGCGCAAGGCTGCGCCTGATCTGGAAGTTTTCAGCACTGGCGATTCTGCCGAATTGTCGCGCATGGCCAGCGACTGCCCGGTCTGGCTGGGGCAGCCGGACCTGATGGCCAACCTGTTGCGGCAGGGGCACACGCCGCAATGGCTGCAATCCACCTGGGCGGGCATCACACCGCTGCTGGCTGACAGCCTGTCGCGGGACTATCGCCTGACCCGCGCGGTCGGGATTTTCGGGCAGGTCATGGCCGAATTCGTTTTGACCTACATGCTTGGCCATGAGCGCGAGGTGCTGGCGCGCCTGATGAGCCAGGTCGAGCGCAAGTGGGACAACCGCACCGGGCAGAGCCTGTCGGGCCGCAAGGCATTGATCGTCGGTGCCGGTGATATCGGTCAGCGCGTTGCCGAGTTCCTCCTGCCGTTCGGCGTGCAGGTGTACGGTGTGGCTTCCAGTGCGCGCACTCAGGAACCGTTCATCGAAGTGACGGCGTTGTCAGACATGACGCGTCTGCTCGGCGAGATGGATTACGTCATCAACCTGCTGCCCAACACGCCCGAGACGCACGACCTGTACGACGCCAAGCTGTTCGCCAGCTTCAAGCCCACGGCGCTGTTCATCAACGTCGGACGCGGGGTGGCGGTCGTCGACGCAGATCTGGTCGAGGCGTTGAAGGAAGGGCATCTGGCTGGCGCGGTGATTGACGTCTGCCGTCAGGAGCCTTTGCCGCAGCGGCATCCGTTCTGGACTGCCTACGGTCTGCTGTTGACCGGTCACAGCTCGGCGCCTACCTCACCTATGGCCATGACCGAGCTTTTCGTGCATAACCTGAACGCTTTTCAGGCCGGAGGAACGCTGCGCGGCGAGGTCGATTTTTCGCGAGGTTACTGACGCCCTTGCCAGCGAGCCGACGTTTCAGGCGTCGGCTCGCAGGTATCGATCACCGCAAACAGTCGGTTACAGCGAAAAATCACCTTCGGCGGCCAGTTCTGCCAGCGGCTTGCGCGGGCTTGGCACTTCGCGGCCTTGCAGGTAGTCCGGCAGGGTCGATTTGTCACCCAGCTTGCCAATCGCGACGGCCGCGTGCACTGCGTAGCCCTCGGGAATATTCAGTTCCTTGCGGGTCAGGTCCTGATCGAAACCAGCCATACCGTGGGTGTGCCAGCCGCTCAGGCTGGCCTGCAGTGCCAGGTAACCCCATGCCGAACCCGTGTCGAAGGTGTGCCACAGGGCCGGGCTCTCTTCGCTTGCGCCGGGGGCGACGAAGGTGGTCTTGGAAATGACGATCACCAAGGCCGCTGCGTGTTGCGCCCAACTGCGATTGAACTCGTTCAGCAAGCCCAGGTAACGCTCCCAGTTCGGCGTATCGCGACGTGCATAGAGAAAGCGCCAAGGCTGCGAGTTGTACGCCGAGGGCGCCCAGCGTGCGGCTTCGAAAAAGCTCAGCAGGGTTTCCTGGTCGATGCTTTGGCCGTTGAAGGCACGTGGCGACCAGCGTTCGGTGAATTGCGGGTCGATCGGGTGATCGGCGATGCGAGGGTTCGTGCTCATGAGAGTCCTTGATAGCGAAGGTTGAAAACGAGCGTGGCTTGATGGGCCGTGGTCGGCAGGCATCGCTTGAACGCACTGAAAACCCGTTAACGCTACTGTTTTGCCCTGTCGCTGACAAGTCCCGGCTACCGGCAGTCGCAAGTGCTTGGCCCGCACCCCGTGTACCTCTAGACTGGCGGCCTTTTCATTATCGATACCGTTATCCGAACCATGGCCGCTAAAGTTGAACCCTTCTGGATGCGCAAGACCCTTGACCAGCTCGATACCCAAGAGTGGGAGTCTTTGTGCGATGGCTGTGGCCTGTGCTGCCTGCAGAAGCTTGAGGATGAGGAAGACAACGCGGTTTATTACACGCGAATTGCCTGCAAGCTGCTGGATCTGAAAACCTGCCAGTGTTCCGATTACGCAAACCGTCGTGCCTCGGTGCCCGATTGCATTCAGTTAACGCCCGGTCAGGCAGATGAGTTCAAATGGCTGCCACCGACCTGTGGCTATCGCCTGGTCAGCGAGGGCAAGGATCTGCCGCTCTGGCACCATCTGGTGTGTGGTGATCGCACGGCCGTGCATCACGAGCGTATCTCCCAGTCAGGTCGCATGCTCAGCGAGAACAATGTGGCCGAAGACGACTGGGAGGATTACCTGATTTTTCGCGCAGGTTGAACGCTTAAATGACCGGTTTTGGCTCGGTCAGCTCTTCCACGCCTTTGGCAGCCGCCGTCTTCACGGCATGTTCAGCGTCGTCCTTGAGGGTGTTCAGTTGCGCACCGGCACGTTCGATGGTCGAGCGTGCGCTCTGCAGATCGCTGCGGCCTTTTTCCATCAGGCTCTTGGCCGAGCAGTGACCACTGATGCCGCGTGCCAGCGCCGCGCCGCCGATGGCCAGTTGGATCAGGCCCAGAAAGCCGCCACGACGGACGCCTTTACCCATCAGCAATACGCCGCCAGCCAGCGAGCCGATACGCTCCCAGCCCTGGACATTCTGCTCGGGTTTGCGTTGAAGCAGTTCAGGTGTGTCGATGCGTTCGATGATTGGGGTGTCGCGCATGATGGCTCTCCATGAGGTAGTAGGTCGGAGTTGGCAGATTGGAAGCAGTTGCTCGATTCACAGAAACTGACTGCCCATGCGCGACACAGGTTCAATGCTTTTCCGTCAGCGGTCGCTGGCCGGATCAATTTTCTCGCGACCGAACTGCGGACCCGAACGGGTATTGATACCTTTGGCCATGCGGTCATAGAGAACAACGTTGACGGTCGCCGCCAGATTCATGCAGCCCTCGGTCGGGATATAGACCACGTCTTCGCACCAGTCGCGAATCTCCTGATCCAGCGAGCCATCTTCCGGGCCGAAGATATACAGCGCGCGATCAGGGTGCGTGTATTCGGGCAATGCGCGGGCGCCGTCGACCAGTTCGACAGCCACCGGAATGCAACCCAGCGGCAGAATGCTTTTGAGGTCTTCGATGCCGATCAGCGGGATGTCCTGATGGATTTTCTTGGTGTCGGTGATGAAGTCCCGCGCGCGTTCATAGCGTTTACCGGTATAGAACACCGACGCCACGCCGTAACAGCCGGCCGCACGCATGACGGAGCCGACGTTTTCCGGGGACTTGGGGTTGTAAAGACCGATGCAGGCGTACCGTTTGTTGGCCACGGGGAGGGTGCTCTGAAGAAAACCGGGGATTATACGGCAGCCTCGGAGCAATACCATTGACTGTGTTCAGAACCACATGCGCACGCCGACCACCAGTCGCGCGTCCTGGGTGTCTTCGTCGTCCTCGCGCGCGTAATCGGCCGTCTTGCCGTAGGAGCGGTCCCAGCTCACCCCGACATAAGGGGCGAATTGCGGGGTGATCTCGTAGCGCAGTCTGAGGCCGAACTCGCTGGTCGACAGGCCCGAACCATTGCCGCGTTGCGGGTCGTTCTTGCCGTAGAAGTTCAGCTCCGCGGTGGGCTGCAGCACCAGATTGTTGGTCAGTTGGAGGTCGTAGTCGGCCTCCAGGCGAGCGGCGGTCTGTCCGGCTTCGCCGATGAACGCGGTGGCCTCGATATCCAGATCCGAAATGGCTTGGCCCTGCAGGCCGAAGGCGGCCCAGGTTTGCGGCGCGCCCGGTTTGAAATCCTGACGTGCTCCGGCGACCACGTCCCACCAAGGGCTGATCGAGTGGCCCCACAACGCCTGGATTTCCGCTTCTTCGGTCTTGCCGTTGGTTCGCTCACCTTCGGAGCGCAGCAGCAGGCGGTCGATATCACCGCCAATCCAGCCGGACAGGTCCCAGGCCAGAGCGCTGCCGTCGTTGGCGTCCTGCCATTCCAGCTTGTCGGCCAGAAAGTAACTGTTGATGGCGCTGTCATGAACCTGATGGCCGGCGTGGCTGGTGTACACCGCAGCCCGGTCCGCATCAGTGATCGGCGGGATCGGGGTTCGGCTCTGGTTGGGCGCAGCCTGTGTCGAGGGCGTGTCCTCGCTGTCGCCGGCGTTCATGTGCATCGCATGGCTGTCGTGGTCCATGCCCTCCATTTCGGCAGCCAAGGTCGAGGCCCACGGCGTGGCGGTCAGCCCGGCGGCCAGCAGCAGCATCGGCAGGCGGGGAGAATTCAGCGTTCTGCTCAACATCAAGGTCCTCATTCTTCCACCCGCACTTCGCGGAACATGCCCATTTCCATGTGGTACAGCATGTGACAGTGATAAGCCCAACGGCCCAGCGCATCGGCGGTCACGCGATAGCTGCGGCGTGATCCTGGTGGCATGTCGATGGTGTGTTTGCGCACCATGAACTGTCCATTCTCGTCTTCGAGGTCGCTCCACATGCCATGCAGATGGATGGGGTGGGTCATCATCGTGTCGTTGACCAGCACGACACGCACCCGCTCACCGTATTTGAGCATCAGCGGTTTGGCGTCCGAGAACTTCACACCGTCGAATGACCAGGCGTATTTTTCCATGTGCCCGGTCAGGTGCAGCTCGATCGTGCGACTGGGCTCACGGCCGTCCGGGTCTTCGAAGGTGCTGCGCAGGTCAGCGTAGGTCAGGACTCTGCGGCCATTGCCCCTGAGGCCGATGCCCGGATCGTCGAGCTTTGGCGAGGTGCTCATGGCTTGCATGTCGACCAGCGGGTTGTTGTTTTCGCTCTCGGGGTGCGATTGCGGAGTCGGCGTTTTCTGGGCCGGCGTCTGCGCGTGGTCCATTCCGGGCATCGCGTCGTGGCCCATCTTGCTGTGGTCCATGCCCGCCATGCCCATATCATCCATGCTCAACAGCGGGCGTGGATCGAGGGGCGGCACGGCAGCCTGCAGGCCGGGCCTGCTGGCCAGGGTGCCACGGGCATAACCGGTGCGGTCCATCGACTGGGCGAACAGCGTATAGGCACCTTCCGCCGGTTCGACAATCACGTCGAAGGTTTCCGCTACTGCGATGCGCAACTCATCGACGGTCACCGGCTTGACGTGCAGGCCGTCGCTGGCCACCACGGTCATCTTCAGGCCCGGAATACGCACGTCGAAGTACGTCATTGCCGAGCCGTTGATCAGCCGCAGTCGGATCCGCTCGCCAGGCTTGAACAGCCCGGTCCAGTTCATGTTCGGCGCCTGACCGTTCATCAGGTAGGTGTAGGTTGCGCCGCTGACATCCGCGAGATCGGTCGGGTCCATCCTCATCTGCGCCCACATCCAGCGATCACGGGTGGTCTCGCTCCAGCCTTTTTCACCCACGTCGTTGATGAAGTCGCCGACGGTGCGCTGGTTATTGTTGTAGTAATCGGACTGTTTCTTGAGCGTTTTCATCAGCTGGACCGGCTCTTCGTCGGTCCAGTCGCTGAGCATGATCACGTGTTCGCGGTCGTATTCGAACGGCTCCGGCTCTTTCGGGTCGATCACCAGTGGCCCGTAGACCCCCGACTGTTCCTGGAAGCCGGAGTGGCTGTGATACCAGTAGGTGCCATGCTGCCTGACCTTGAAGCGGTAGACATACAGGCCATCCGGCGCAATACCGTCAAAGCTCAACCCCGGCACGCCGTCCATGTTGGCCGGCAGGATGATGCCGTGCCAATGGATGGATGTGGCTTCGTCGAGCCGGTTTTTGACCCTCAGGGTCACGGTGTCGCCTTCGCGCCAGCGCAGCAGCGGGCCGGGAATACCGCCATTGATGGTCTGCGCGGTCTTGGCATTGCCGGTGATGTTGACCTGGGTTTCGCCGATATACAGATCGAACTCGGTGCCGGACAACCCGTTGGGCTGGCCCGGATTGGCCACCGCCCACGCCGGACTGCGCCACAACCCGAGGCCGCCGAGCAGGCCACTGGCGGCCAGCCCTTTCACAAAGGTTCGTCTTGAGGTTCGGGTGGGCATGGCGAGATATCCGGTCGGTCGGGTGGCCGCAGGCCAGGGGAAGTGCGGGTAGGGCAGGGGAGCGTGGCTGGTCGAAAGCGCCGAGGTTACTCGTCCTTTTTCATCAGCCCGGCCAGTGCAGCGAACGGGTTGTGAGTGGCCTTGGCGGTTTTCGGACTGCCCAGGGAGCCATCGGCGAAGTACTGCTGATCGGTGTAGCGCGAGTGCTCGTTATCGTGGCAATACAGGCACAGCAGCTCCCAGTTGGAGCCGTCCTGCGGGTTGTTGTCATGGTTGTGGTCGCGGTGGTGTACGGTCAATTCGCTGAGACGTTTGCCTGCGAACTCGCGCGCGCAGCGGCCGCAAACATGCGGGTACATGCGCAGCGCCTTGTCACGGTAGCCCATCTCGCGGTCGCGCTGGGCGTCGGCCAGGATGCGGTCCAGCTTGGCAGTATGGGAAGGAGGATTGGCCGTGCTCATGGTGTCACCTGTGCGTGTGCGCATTGAAAGCGGAATATCGGCAAGTTTAGCGCCAGATAGGCAAACTCACACCTGTTGGGAGAGTAATTGACCATCGACCATGCGCAGGCGCTTGGACAACGAGATGGCCAGGGCACGAATGATCTTGGCGGCGATTTTCGGTGCTTCCTCGAGCATCTTGTCCAGCGAATCACGGCCCAGGTTCAATAACTGGCAACTGGTGGCTGCGATACAACTGGCCGAGCGGCGCTCGCCATCCAGCACCGCCATTTCTCCGAAGGCGCGGCCGTGGCGCAGAACGGCGATTTCCACCTGTTGACCGTCTGCGGCAAGCTTCTGCACAGACACGGTGCCCTGATGGATGATGCACATGAAGGTTCCGGCGTCGCCCTCGGCAAAGATGGTCTCGCCTTTATCGATATCGGTAATGCTGAAATAGCCGGCTACGGTAAAGAAATCGCCCGGCAGCAGGGTGTCGAACAGGCCGCAATCGAGCAGCATGTCGCGTATGGCGTTGTTCAGGTTGGACAGTGGTTCTGACATGTTAGGTCTGGTAATCCTGACAAAGGGGCAACTCCGCTGCCCCCGATCCTAGTAAGACAGGTGTTTCACACCAAGTTCATTCAGCGATCTGCAATACCTTGAAGATAAATGCGTACTCCAGCGCCACGTCACGCAAGCCTTGGTAGCGACCGCTCATGCCACCGTGCCCGGCGCCCAGTTCGGTCTTGAGCAGCAACGGATTATCGTCGGTCTTGGTGGCGCGCAATTTAGCCACCCATTTGGCGGCTTCCCAATACTGCACACGGCTGTCGTTGTAACCGGCGATGACCAGCATGGCCGGATAGGCCTGAGCCGTGACGTTTTCGTAGGGCGCGTAAGCCTTGATGCGCGCGTAGACCTCCGGCTCCTGCGGGTTGCCCCATTCGTCGTATTCGGTGACGGTCAGCGGCAGGTCCGGGTCGAGCATGGTGTTCAGCACGTCGACGAACGGCACTTCGGCAATCGCTGCCTTGAACAGCTCGGGCCGTTGGTTGAGCACCGCACCGATCAGCAGACCACCGGCGCTGCCACCGCTGATCACCAGTTGTCCGGCGCTGGTCAGGCCCTGGGCGACAAGGTGTTCGGCGCAGGCAATGAAATCGCCGAAGGTGTTCTGTTTGTGTTCCTGCTTGCCGTTGCGATACCAGGCCTCGCCCAGCTCGCCGCCGCCGCGTACATGGGCGATGGCGAACGCCACGCCACGGTTGAGCAGGCTCAGGCGCGCGTGGGAAAACCACGGGTCGAGGCTCTCGCCATATGCGCCGTAGCCGTACAGGTACAGCGGGGTGGCCTGTCCGGCCAGTTCGCGCTTGACCACCAGGCTGATCGGCACCTGGGTGCCATCGCTGGCCGTGGCCCACAAACGCTGGCTGACGTAGGCATCGGCGTCGAAGGTGCCCAGTACCGGCGTTTCCTTGAGCACCACTTGCTCGCCGCTGGCCAGGGTCAGTTGACGGACCTGGGCCGGACGGTTCAGCGACTGGTAGCGCAGGCGGATTTTGTCGCTGTCGAATTCCAGCGTGTCCTGCACATACAGGCTGTAGGCGGCGTCAGGTAGCTGCACGCGATAGGTCGGCAGCGCTTGCGGACGTACTTCGATGATCGGCAGGCCGCCCTCGCGCAGGCTCAGGCTGATGCCTTTGGCGTTGAGGCTGACGCCTTCGAGCATGACCTTGTCGTCGTGCGCGACCAGCGTCTGCCAGTCCTCGCGCACCGGTACGCCACTGTCCTGTTGCGCAGCCTGATACAGCGCGAAGTTGATACCGCTCTGATTGCTGCGGATGAACCAGGTCCAGACGCCGTCGAGCAGCCCGTGGTCCGGGTAATATTCGTGACCTTCGCTGCGCGGTGCGAGGCAGGTGAAGGCCTGTTGCGGATGATCGGCGTCCAGCACCCAGGCTTCGCTGGTGGTTTTGCTGTTGAGCAGAATGATCAGTTGGCGCTCGGAGCTGCTGCGGAAACAGTGCAGGAAGAAGCGGCCGTCCGGCTCGTCGAACACCTGCTCGGCCGATGCCGTGCCCAGGGTATGGCGATGCAGCCTGCCCGGGCGATGGGTTTCGTCCAGCTCGCCGAAAAACAGGGTCTGGCTGTCGTTGGCCCAGGTCATGCTGCCGTCGCAGTTTTTGAAGGGCAGGCTGCTGATCTGACCGGTGCTCAGCTCCTTGACGTAAAGCTCATATATCTCGTCGCCACTGGTGTCCAGGCTGTAGGCCAGACGCTGGTGGTCAGGGCTGATGCTGAACGCGCCCAGCGAGAAAAAGCCGCCATCGGCCATCTCGTTAGGGTCGAGCAACAATTCCTCAGCGCTTTCGTCCACTGTGTTGCTGTCGTCGGCCGGGCGCGGGCAGCGGTAGTGCCGGGCGTATTCATCGCCTTGTGTGGTGCGGGTGTAATAAAGGTAGGGCCCCCAGGGGGAGGGCAGCGACAGGTCGGTTTCGAGGATGCGGCCCTTGATTTCCTCGAACAGGCTTTCGCGCAACCCGGTCTGTTCTGCCAGTTGCTGCTCCTGCCAGGCGTTTTCGGCCTTGAGGTAGTCGAGCACTTCGTCGGTGTCGCGGTTCTGCAGCCAGGCATAAGGGTCGGGACCGTCGGCCTTGCGAGCGATCGGGGCGCTGGAGGTTGCATTCGGGAAGGACATGCTGGGCTCTCTGTTAAGGCATCAATCAGGAAAATATCGGTACACGCTGAACCGAATACTGAAGCGAGGCAAGCCGCGTCAGGCAAAAGCCGTTATCATAAGCGCCTCTTTACCTGGCTTACCACGGACGTCATGACCGAAAACGACTATCTGATCGCCTGGAGCGTCTACGCCTTCGCCGCGTTGGGTTGCCTGCTGGTATGGTTTCTGATGACCCGCTGGATGTGGCGGTACCTCAAGGAGCCGTTGCTGGTGGCGGTCGCGGTGCTGCTGTTTACGCCGACCATGGTCGACCCTGCCAAGGACGCGATGGCGCCAGCCGTGGCGATCACTGCGCTCGACCTGATGTTCAAGGTCGGCAGCAATATCTGGACCGCCGTGTCGGACCTGGCCATGTATGGCATGTTCGCCTTCGCCGCGTACCTGCTGTTTGTGCTGATCCGCTGGCCGATCGAACGTAGCCGCAAGGCACGTCAACCGCAGCCGGTTGCTCAACCCGTCGAAACAGACCCCGCTGACGAGCCGTTTGCCGAGGATGACTCGTACGCCCGCAGATCCGCTGCGCCCATTCCTCCGGCCAGAGGCACGCGGGTCGAGCCGCGGTTGTAGATCCCGCTTCGTTGGCAAGCGCTGTTCACTGCGGCGCATGACCCGCTGCAAAACGTCTTGAAGCGAGAACCTGAGCATGTGTGAACTACTGGGCATGAGCGCCAACGTCCCGACCGACATTGTCTTCAGCTTTACCGGGCTGATGCAGCGTGGCGGCCGCACCGGTCCGCATCGCGATGGCTGGGGCATTGCCTTCTACGAGGGCCGTGGCCTGCGTCTGTTTCAGGACCCGGCAGCCAGCAGCGAATCGGAAGTCGCACAGCTGGTGCAGCGTTATCCCATCAAGAGCGAAGTCGTGATTGGCCATATTCGGCAGGCCAACGTCGGCAAGGTCTGCCTGTCCAACACCCATCCTTTCGTCCGTGAACTCTGGGGCCGTAACTGGTGCTTTGCCCATAACGGTCAGCTGGCGGATTTCACCCCGGGCGTTACCTTTTATCGGCCGGTGGGCGATACCGACAGCGAAGCGGCATTCTGCGACCTGCTCAATCGCGTCCGCGAAGCCTTTCCCGAGCCCGTCGACGTCGAGAAATTGCTGCCTACGCTGATCCAGGCGTGTGCCGAATATCGCAGCAAAGGCGTGTTCAACTGCCTGTTGAGCGACGGTGACTGGCTGTTTTGCTTTTGCAGTACCAAACTGGTTCAGATCACCCGCCGTGCTCCGTTCGGTCCGGCGAGGTTGAAAGATGTCGACGTGATTGTCGATTTTCAGGCTGAAACCACACCGCACGACGTGGTCACGGTCATTGCGACCGAGCCCTTGACCGAGAACGAAAACTGGAACCGCTATGAGCCGGGCCAGTGGAGCCTGTGGCGCAAGGGCGAGTGCGTGGTGCAAGGCTCGGTCGACACCGTCACCGAGACTGCCAGGCCGTAATACACCAGCACATCGGCTTACTGGATAAAAAAGAAGAGGGATATTGATGCTGCGAAGTTATCTGCGATTGGTCCTGTTCACCATGGGCCTGCTGTTCGGGGTCCAGATTCCCGGTTTCATCAGTGACTACAGCAAGCGTGTCGAAGCGCATCTGATCGAGGCGCAGCAAGCCGTAAAGGGCTATACCGCCACTGCGCAGCAGTTCTTCAAGGGCGATATCCAGGCGCTGATCCAGCACTATCGCAGCAGTGAGGACCCGGTTTTTCGCAGCGATGCGGACACCATCGATACCCTGATGAACCGCACGCATATCCTTGAGCGTCAGTGGCTCGGGCTCCAGGGGCCGTGGTATTCCAAAGCCATCTTCGTGGCCACCTCTTCCGATCCGGATATCCGTCGCGAAACCTTCAATGGCTATACGTGGCAAGTTCTGCTGGCCCCGGAAGTCATCGCCTGGGGCATCATCAGTGCGTTGCTGCTGGCGCTGGTCATCGAGAGCTTCGTGCTGTTGCTTGGCTGGGTTTTCAACGGCGGACGGCGCAAGCCGCAGCTGGAACGTGACTGGAGTTGACTGTGGGGCGGGGCATAGCGAAACATCGGCGCGCAGCTCATATGACTGCCCGTGTTTCATTATGTAGATAGGCGAGTACCGTTTCAGGTGCGTTCCACATCAGCACGTCGATGATTGAAAGGTTTTCGACGAAATTCAGAGGTCCCGTGGAATAACTGAATGAAGCGGGCTCGAGAAACCTCAGTTCTATGCCTCGTTCCTGCCATTCGCCGGGTATGAAAATTTCGCGTCCACCGGTGGCGTTGATGTACTGGCGCGCCCCCAGCACGGTGCTTATTTCCAGCGCCCATTGGCCTGCATGTTCAATGGGCGGCAGATCCAGGTTCATCGCCGCACAGCTTTCCCAGTTAAAACTCATGCCTAAATACTCGCAGACCACTTTCAGCGCGCGCGTGTTGAGTTCACACAGGTGGGTGGCAGGTGTGCCGAATGTCTGCTCGACCACCTGCAAGGTTTCCCGGAAGTACGGCGCCTGGCTTCGATAGTGTTCAAGCTGATTCTTGATTCGTCGGTGGGCACAGGCAAGGTCGATGATGGTCGCGTCCTTGATCAGTGCGCCCTCGCTGACACAGACCGGAACATTGATGTATTGCCAGTCGCCTTTGCTGCCCAGTACCCGATTGCGGTTCATCCAGCTTTTGCGTTTGTATTTGACGATGTCAAAGACCAGCCCGCGCTGGACCGCCGCAATGAGCTGGAAGTAACCGATGTAGGGGAAAAAGTAAGGCTGCATGATCCCGAGCGTTTCGTTCATAAGTAACCCGCGACGTCGCGACGTCGCGACGGCTGCTCAGGCAAAACGATGGAGTAACTGCAAAACGACCTACTCAATCAGCACTTTTGCGTCTGATTGGTTGTGTGGAACTGTCAGCGTAGTTTGGGTGTTCAAAATGATCATGCTGCTGGTCGGGTTGTATCGGTCGGTCGATGACCGGCTTATACAGCATTGGCAGCAGCCTTATTTCATTTCGCCAGGTAGCGCATGCCTTCTTCCAGACCGCTGAGGGTCAGCGGATACATCTGACCTTCAATCAAATCACGCACGATATGCGTCGAGGTGGTGTAGTCCCAGGCATCTTTCGGGTAGGGATTGATCCAGATGATCTTCTTGAATTTGGCCATGAAGCGCTGCATCCATACATAGCCCGCCTCTTCATTCCAGTGTTCGACGCTGCCGCCGGGCTGGGTGATTTCATAGGGCGCCATCGAGGCGTCGCCGATGAAAATCACTTTGTAGTCCTCGCCATACTTGTGCAGCAGGTCCTGGGTAGCGGTCCGCTCCGAGCTTCTGCGCAGGTTGTTCTTCCACACCGATTCATAGATGAAGTTATGGAAGTAGAAATACTCCATATGCTTGAATTCGGTCTTGCATGCGGAGAACAGTTCTTCACAGACCTTGACGTGCGAATCCATCGAGCCGCCGATGTCGAACAGCAGTAATAACTTGATGGTGTTGCGCCGCTCCGGACGCATCTGAATGTTCAGCAGGCCGGCATCGCGTGCGGTGTGATCGATAGTGCTGTCGATGTCCAGTTCATCCGCAGCGCCCTGACGAGCGAACTTGCGCAGGCGACGCAGGGCCACCTTGATATTGCGCGTCCCCAGCTCAACCTGATCATCCAGATTCTTGTACTCGCGCTGGTCCCAGACTTTGACGGCCTTGCCTTTGCGCTCGCCGGCCTCGCCGACGCGGATGCCTTCCGGATTGTAGCCACCCGAACCGAACGGGCTGGTGCCACCGGTGCCGATCCATTTGTTGCCACCGGCATGGCGTTCCTTCTGTTCTTCCAGACGTTTCTTGAACTCCTCGATCAGTTTGTCGAGGCCGCCCAGCGACTGGATCTGCGCGCGTTCCTCGTCCGTCAGCGAGCGCTCGAACTCTTTGCGCAGCCAGTCTTCCGGGATCAGCGCCTGCAAATGCTCGTCGAGGTTTTCCAGGCCGTTGAAATACGCACCGAAGGCGCGGTCGAACTTGTCGAAATGGCGCTCGTCCTTGACCAGAATCGTGCGCGCCAAGAAGTAGAACTCATCGATGTCGGCGAACACGACCCGCTGTTTCAGCGCATTGATCAGGTCCAGCAGTTCACGCAGAGACACCGGCACTTTGGCCGCGCGCATTTCGTTGAACAGGTTGAGCAGCATGGCTGTCGCCCTTTTACATGGCAGGTTGGATAGACACGATCAGCGATTGCCGCGACGGCTCATGAACGCCAGACGTTCCAGCAGATGTACGTCCTGCTCGTTCTTGACCAGCGCGCCGGCCAGTGGCGGAATGGCCTTGGTCGGATCGCGTTCGCGCAGCACGGCTTCACCGATGTTGTCGGCCATCAGCAGCTTCAGCCAGTCGACCAGCTCGGAAGTGGAGGGCTTCTTCTTCAGCCCCGGCACCTTGCGCACGTCAAAGAATACGTCCAGCGCTTCGCTCACCAGGTCTTTCTTGATGTCCGGGTAATGCACATCGACGATGCGTTGCAGCGTGGCCCGATCCGGAAAGGCGATGTAGTGAAAGAAGCAGCGACGCAGAAAGGCATCCGGCAGCTCCTTCTCGTTGTTGGAGGTAATGATGATGATCGGTCGCTTTTTGGCCTTGATGGTTTCATCGATCTCGTAAACGTAGAACTCCATCTTGTCGAGTTCCTGCAACAGGTCGTTGGGGAACTCGATATCGGCCTTGTCGATTTCGTCGATCAGCAGAATCACACGCTCCTCGGACTCGAAGGCTTCCCAGAGCTTGCCCTTTTTCAGGTAATTGCGTACGTCGTGGACCTTGTCGACGCCCAGTTGCGAGTCGCGCAGACGGCTCACCGCATCGTACTCGTACAGACCCTGATGGGCCTTGGTCGTGGACTTGATATGCCAGGTAATCAGTTTCGCGCCGAAGGACTCGGCCAGTTGCTCGGCGAGCATGGTCTTGCCGGTGCCGGGCTCGCCCTTGACCAGCAATGGACGCTCCAGCGTGATGGCCGCGTTGACCGCCAGCTTGAGATCGTCAGTGGCAACGTAGGCCGGCGTACCTTCGAACTTCATTGATCCATCCTTTTTCGCATGGGCGCGCGTAACCGGTCGGCACGCACGCCGTAAGAGGGGCAAGCAATGCCCTGACTATAACGTGGCGGCCCGATGGCTGTGAACGAAGACGCCTCATTCAGTTCTTGAATGGCGCGTCACGCTGTGACCGGGTTTAAATTGTAACGCTGCTTCTGGTATGGCTAATTTGGCGATACCGTGCGTGCCATGTCGACCAAATACAAATTCAGGGATAAATACAGGATTCAGCTGAGAGAAAAAGACCACCTGCCGCCGCATGTTCACCTGACTGGTGGGGGGCTGGACGTGCTGATTTGCCTTGAGCTTGTAGAGCCCATGCGCGGAACTGCACCGGCTGTTGTATTAAGGGAAGCTCTTGAATGGATACGCATTCACCGTAACGAACTGATGGAGGAATGGAAACGATGGCATCCATGAAACGCCCACGGCTCAAGGAGGTTCATGCCCAGTCCGGATATCGACTAGCCTTGACGTTCATCGACGATCAGCAATTCGTGCTCGACATGAGCGCGGATGTGCAGACTTTTCCTGGGTTACGGCCTTTGATCGCTGCCGATGCCTTTGCCCAGGCCCAAGTGGGCGATGATGGCTGGACGGTTGAATGGCCGGAGCCGGATATCCAGATCGGTGCCGATACCTTGTACCTTGACGCTCAGGCTCAAGCGGCCACCGATGAAAACACGCGTATTTTCATCGGGTGGCGGGCCCGCACGGGGTTGCCCCTGGCCCAGGCCGCAAAAGCATTGGGTGTGAGCCCGCGCAGCATCACCCGCTACAGCAACTCCCGCGAGCCGACACCACGCACCCTTGCGCTGGCTTGCCTGGGCTGGGATGCATTGCAGCAACAGGCACAGGCCGCCGAAGGGCGGGGTGTATACGGCACAGACAAAAAAACACGCTAGGAACCCTTGCTGCTCTCATAGCGCGCATTGAATGCCTGCACGAACGCATTGCGCAGGATCTGCAGAAACGCCTGGAAGCCGCTGATGTCCTGCTGATGGACACTGCCGCTGAGGTCGACGCGTGTGGCGAACTGGTTTTCCCGCTGGTTTTTCAATACGGTTTCGCTGGTGCCGACCAGCGCTTCCCAGATCGAACGGAAAACGCCCTTGTCCTTGTTTTCGACATCCTGCTGCCAGTTGAATACGTCCACATTGCGCAACAGCGGCTTTATGTAGCCCTTGAGCTGGCCTTTGTCGGCCTGCGCTTCAATCACCACGTCGCCATCGCCGGCGTTGAAATCGAACTTGCCGTAGGCCGACGAGAAGTCGTTGAGTTTCTTGAGCTGGATGCCGGTGGCGCGCAGTTTGAAGTCGAAGTCTTCAAAGTTGCTGAACGGGTCGAATCTGGCTGTGCTCTCCAGATCGGCGTGGCCCAGCAGGCGCGCCTTGCCCTTGAACTCGGCATCGCGATTGCCTTCCACGTCGACCACGTTAGTCAGGTTATAGATGCTGGCATTGACCTGATCCGCCTCGATTTTTACCTTGGGCGTGGAGTTGAAGTTATTGAACGTGATGCGCCCGTCGTCGATGCGCAATTCGTTGAGGGTGATAGGCAGCAACTTGTTCATCTGGGTACGCCAGTCGGTGCCTTGACCGGTCTGCGAGTCCTGCTTGCTGCCGCCGTCCACGAAGTTGATCTGCGGGCCAGTGAACAGGGCTTTCGCGACCACTGCATGGTCATACCAGAGAGAGTGCCAGCTGACTGCCAGTTCGATCATCGGCGCGTCGAAGAAGGGCACCGGAACCTTGCCATCGGTCTTGACGATCTTCAGCCCCTTGATCCGGTACGCCCCTCGCCACAGTGCCAGGTCCACATCGGTGATCTCGCCGCGGTAGTCACCCATATCGGCCAGTTTGTCGTTCAGATAGTCACGCACCAGATACGGCAGGGCGATATTGACAGCGATCAGCAGGACTACCAGAGCGGCCAGGGTCCATAGCGGCCAGCTGTAGCGACGTTTCATGACATGAGTCTCCTGTTTCAATGAAGGATTGACTGCTCGCGTCGTCATCCGTTCGGTCAGACTGGACGCCCCAGAGTTGGCGGCATAGGCTTTGGGTCTTTAACCGATGTGCACAAGGACACCCTCATGAGCCGTATCTACGCTGATAACGCCCATTCCATCGGTAATACGCCGTTGGTGCAGATCAACCGTATTGCGCCGCGCGGTGTCACCATCCTGGCCAAGATCGAAGGGCGTAATCCGGGCTATTCCGTCAAGTGCCGTATCGGCGCCAACATGATCTGGGACGCCGAAAGCAGCGGCAGGCTCAAACCGGGCATGACCATTGTCGAGCCGACCTCGGGCAACACCGGCATCGGTCTGGCCTTCGTTGCCGCTGCCCGTGGCTACAAGCTGATGCTCACCATGCCCGCTTCCATGAGCATAGAACGTCGCAAGGTACTCAAGGCACTGGGCGCAGAACTGGTGCTGACCGAAGCGGCCAAGGGCATGAAAGGCGCGATTGCCAAGGCCGAAGAACTGCTGGCAGGCAACCCCGAGAAATATTTCATGCCGGCGCAATTCGAAAACCCGGCCAACCCGGCCATCCATGAAAAGACCACTGGCCCGGAAATCTGGGCAGACACCGACGGTGCCATCGATGTCCTGGTGGCAGGCGTAGGAACTGGCGGGACTATCACCGGTATCTCCCGGTATATCAAGCACACCGAAGGCAAACCGATCCTGTCGGTCGCGGTCGAGCCGGACGGTTCGCCGATCATCACCCAGGCGATGGCCGGTGAAAAGATCACCCCCAGCCCACACAAGATTCAGGGCATCGGCGCCGGCTTCATCCCGAAAAACCTCGACCTGTCGATTGTCGACCGGGTAGAGCGTGTCACCGATGAAGAGTCCAAGGCCATGGCGCGGCGTCTGATGCAGGAGGAGGGCATTCTCTGCGGTATTTCCTGCGGCGCGGCAATGGCGGCGGCCGTCCGTCTGGCTGAAAAGCCGGAGATGCAGGGCAAGACGATCGTGGTGGTGCTGCCGGACTCCGGCGAACGTTACCTGTCGAGCATGCTGTTCAGCGATCTGTTTACCGATCAGGAGCTTTCCCAGTAACACATCTTCGCAAGTGCGCACTTCATGCGGGCAACGCAAGGGTTTATGATGGCCAGCTTACAACTCGCCGGACGATGAGCGCTGTCCGCCCGGCGTGCCAGTGATTATTCAGAATCATGCATCAGCACTGCCCGCGTGACGTTTGGCGTTATCTGCCCGCTTCAAGGAGAGCTTCATGACCCTTTCATTTGTTGCCAAGGCATCGATCCTGATGCTGTTTCTGGGCAGCACGCTGTACGTTCATTTGCGCGGTCGGGCCCGATTGCCCCTGTTGCGGCAGTTCGTCAACCATTCTGCATTGTTCGCACCGTACAACGCACTGATGTACCTGTTTTCCCGCGTGCCGTCCGAGCCGTATCTGGACCGCAGCAAATTCCCTGAACTGGACGTTCTCAAGGACAACTGGGAAACCATTCGCGACGAAGCCATGCACCTGTTCGACGAAGGCTATATTCGTGCGGCGGAGAAAAACAACGACGCCGGTTTTGGCTCGTTCTTCAAGAAGGGCTGGAAGCGCTTTTACCTGAAGTGGTACGACAAGGCCTTGCCGTCTGCCGAGGCGCTGTGCCCGAAAACAGTCGAACTGGTCAACAGCATTCCCAACGTCAAGGGCGCGATGTTCGCGCTGTTGCCGGGTGGCAGTCACCTCAATCCGCACCGCGATCCGTTTGCCGGCTCGCTGCGTTATCACCTGGGCCTGTCCACGCCCAACTCCGATGACTGCCGGATCTTCGTCGATGGCAAGGAATACGCCTGGCGTGACGGTCAGGACGTCATGTTCGATGAGACCTACGTTCACTGGGTCAAGAACGAGACCGACCAGACTCGTGTGATTCTGTTCTGTGACATCGAGCGTCCGCTGACCAACCGCTTCATGACCCGTATCAACCGCAGCGTCAGCGCGTTTCTGGGCCGCGCCACCGCTCCGCAGAACCTTGACGACGAGCGCGTCGGCGGAATCAACCAGGCGTATGCATTCAGCAAGCGTTTCAGCGATGGCTTCAGTGGCAAGGTCAAGCAGTTCAAGCGCGCCAACCCCAAGGCTTACCGCGTACTGCGCCCTGTTCTGGCAGTGGCGGTACTGACGCTGCTGGGCTACTGGTTGTTTGGTTAAGCGACAGTTTTTCCTGTTATTCCGCTCTGATCCGGTTGTTCGTGGCCTCTGCGAACAACCGGCATTCCGTTACCCGTCCAGACTCACATGCCGGCTCAACAGTGCGCGCAGCGCTGCAGGCTTGACCGGCTTGGGCAGATAATCGAGTCCCGCCGCATGCACCTGAGCGATCAACTCTGCCCGCCCATCGGCACTGATAAGCACGCCCGGCACCGGTTGACCCAGTCGGGTGCGTAGCCAGACCATGAGTTCAGTACCGGTTTCGCCTTCATCCAGGTGGTAATCCACCAGGGCAATCTGCGGTCGAACGCCATTGTTCAACAGCGCTTCGCATTCCTGGCGATTGCGCGCGGTCCAGACCTGACAGCCCCAGCGTGACAGCAGACTGTGCATACCGATCAGGATGCTGTCTTCGTTGTCGACACACAGCACCTGTGTGCCGTTCAGCGCGGGGCGGCTGACATCGGGCAGCGTAGCGGGGAGTGCCGCCTGGGGCGCGGCCAGCGGTACCCGGACGCTGAACACGCTGCCTTTGCCGGTCCATGAGCGCACCTGCAAAGGATGCTCGAGAATGCGGCACAAACCATCGGCAATCGCCAACCCCAGACCCAGCCCCTTGGCCGCGTGAGTCTTGTGGCTGTCGAGGCGTTTGAATTCTTCGAAGATCACCTTGCGCTTGTCCTCGGGAATGCCCGGCCCCCGGTCCCAGACTTCCAGACTCAGGCTCTCACCGTAGCGCCTGACACCCAGCAGAATGGGGCCTTTGGCATAGCGGAACGCGTTGGTCAAAAAGTTCTGCAGCACCCGGCGCAACAGCTTGATATCGCTGTCGACGCGCAGTGAACTGCCCCTCACACGAAAACTCAGGCCCTGCTCCTGAGCCAGCGCCTTGAATTCGGCACCGAGGGTGTCAAACAGCGCGCTGAGCGGAAACGGCTGGCGGTCCGGGGTGATCTTGCCGTTTTCGATGCGGGAAATATCCAGCAGGTCGCTGATCAGGTCTTCGGCAGAGCGCAGCGAGCTGTCCAGGTGCCGAACCAGTTGCTGAGCGTCGCTGGAAATCCCTTCCTGTTGATGTGACAGCGCGGCGGAGAACAGTCGTGCAGCGTTCAACGGCTGCATCAGGTCATGACTCACCGCGGCCAGGAAGCGGGTTTTCGATTCGTTGGCAGCTTCAGCGGTACCCTTGGCTTCGGTCAGCGCCTGGTTGAGCTGGGACAATTCGTGGGTACGTGCGGCTACCCGCTGCTCAAGGCTTTCATTGACGCCTTTGAGGGCGTGTTCGGCAGCGCGGAACTCGGTGATGTCGGTGAAACTCATGACGAACCCGCCGCCCGGCATCGGGTTGCCAATCAGTTCGATCACCTGGCCATTGGGAAACAACCGCTCCGAGGTATGAGCGCGGCCCTGGCGCATCCAGTGCAGACGGCGCGCAACGTGAACTTCTGCCTCGCCCGGTCCGCAGAGCCCGCGTTCGGCGTTGTAGCGGATGATGTCGGCAATCGGCCGGCCAACGCCGATCAGGCCTTCGGGGTAATTGAACAGCTCAAGGTAGCGACGATTCCAGGCCACCAGCCGCAGGGACTGGTCAACCACGCTGATGCCCTGGGTAATGTTTTCGATGGCACCCTGCAGCAGCGCGCGGTTGAACTGCAGGACTTCGGAGGCTTCGTCGGCGATGCGTACGACGTCTTCCAGCTGCATGTCGCGACCTTCGATAGCGGCCTTGACCACCGCGCGGGTCGAGGAGGTGCCGAGCACGCCGGCCAGCAGTCGCTCGGTATGCGCGATCCACTCACCGTCGGCATTCAGGCTGGGGTTGAAACCCTTGCCCTGCCTTTGGGCGAAACGGATGAAACTCTGCCGCGCGCGGTCTTCACCGACGAAGCGTGCCGACAGGCTGAGCAGGTCCTCGATCTGCACCGCAAGCAGCGGGCGGCTGAAGTCGCGCCCCTGGGTTTCCTGACCGATGAAACGCCCCGCCTGCCAATGCTCGGCCACTCGCGTGCGCGACAACATCGACACCCAGGCGAACAGCGTGCAGTTGCCGGCCATCGACAACACGACCCCCTGGGTCATCGGCGAGATAGGCAGGTCGAACGGGTTGCTGTGCAGCCAGGAAAGCAGCGGGAAAGTGCTCAGCGACCAGCCCATGCCATGCGCCGCCACTGGCAGCACGAGGGTGTAGAACCAGATGAAGATACCGGCCGCCAGCCCTGCGAAGACGCCACGCCGATTGGCCTGCTTCCAGTACAGCGCACCGAACATGGCGGGAGCCAGCTGGGTGATCGCGGCAAACGCGATCTGGCCGATGGTCGCCAGACTCGCCGTCGATCCGAGCATCCGGTAGCTGACATAGGCCAGCAGGAGAATCATCACGATGCTGATGCGTCTGACAGAAAGCATCCAGTGACGAAACGCTTCGAACGGCCGCTCGGTGTTTTTGCGTCTTAACAGCCACGGCAGCAGCATGTCGTTGGAAATCATCGTCGACAGCGCCACGCAGGCGACGATCACCATGCCGGTTGCCGCCGATGCTCCGCCGATGAAGGCCAGCAACGCGAGTGACGGGTGAGCGTGCGCCAGCGGCAGGCTGATCACGAACGAGTCGGGCAGCATGGAGCCGGGCAGGAGCATTTGTCCGGCCAGTGCAATCGGCACCACGAACAGCGCGGCCAGCGCCAGATAGGCCGGGAACACCCATTTGGCGAGATTCAGGTCCTGAGGCTCGATGTTCTCGACCACCGTCACGTGGAACTGGCGGGGCAGGCAGACAATCGCCATCATCGCCACGCCGGTCTGCACGAACATCGACGGCCAGTTGATCGTGTCTTTCCAGTATTCCTCAAGGCGTGGCGCGAGTTTGGCCTGATTGAACAGGTCGTCGAATCCGTCATACAGGCCGAACGTGACGAACACGCCGACTGCCATGAACGCAAACAGCTTGACCAGCGCCTCGAAGGCAATGGCCAGCACCATGCCGCGATGGTGTTCGGTGACATCCAGATTGCGTGCGCCGAAGACGATGGTGAACAGCGCGAGAATCAGCGACACCACCAGCGCAGTGTCCTGAGCGCGGGTGCCGGTGGAATCGGCCACGGCACCGATCAGGATATTCACCCCCAGCACGATGCCTTTGAGCTGCAACGCGATGTACGGCAGCATGCCGATCAGGCAGATCAGCGCCACCATCACCGCCAGGGACTGGGACTTGCCATAGCGCGCCGCGATGAAGTCGGCGATCGAGGTGATGTTTTCCTGCTTGCTGATCAGCACCATTTTTTGCAGCACCCAGGGTGCCAGCACCATCAGCACGATGGGCCCCAGATAAATCGGCAGAAACGACCATAACTGCTCGGCGGCCTGGCCCACTGCGCCGAAAAACGTCCAGCTGGTGCAGTACACCGCCAGCGACAGGCTGTAGACCCAGGCACGCATGGTCGGGCGCAGGGATGCGCTGTAGCGGTCGCCGTAGAAGGCGATGGCGAACATGATGGCCATATAGGTAAGGGCAACGGCCGCAATCAGCCCGCTGGACAGCGACATATCAAATTCCACACCGTATCGATAACGCGCAGTCTCGCACGATGGCCGCACTTCGTCTTTGTCGACCAAGGTCGAGCGTGGCGCGGTGTCGCAGCTGCCCCGACAAAGCCCGAAGTGATAAAAAAAGCGACACAGGTTTTGTAAAAGAAAATGTCCTATCGACATTCGGCGGCGTTACGTCTTCAATGTGCCTCGGATTGGCCGCTGCGTCAGTTCTCCCCAGCCTCTCAGGACCACGGACGATGAGCCAACAGTCACAATTCAGCCTGCTCGGGAAACGCCGTTTCCTGCCGTTTTTCATCACGCAGTCCCTCGGGGCATTCAATGACAACATCTTCAAGCAGTCATTGATCCTTGCCATTCTTTACAAGCTCAGCATCGATGGGGATCGCTCGATCTACGTCAATCTGTGCGCATTGCTGTTCATCCTGCCGTTCTTTCTGTTCTCGGCGCTGGCCGGGCAGTTCGGCGAGAAATACCCCAAGGACAAGTTGATCCGCATCATCAAGTTCGGCGAGATCGTCATCATGGTGGTCGGCGCCGCAGGCTTTCTGCTCAATCATCTGGAGTTGATGCTGGCCGCGCTGTTCGCCATGGGCACGCACTCGGCGCTGTTCGGGCCGGTCAAGTATTCGATCCTGCCCCAGCACCTGCGCGAGAGCGAACTGGTCGGCGGCAATGCGCTGGTCGAGATGGGCACCTTTCTGGCGATCCTGGCCGGCACCATCAGCGCGGGTGTGATGATGTCTTCTTCGCAATACGCCTGGGTGGTGGCGGCTGCCATCGTGCTGGTCGCCTGCCTGGGGTTCCTGGCCAGCTTCGGTATTCCGCGCGCCGAGGCTGCCTCGCCGGAGATGAAGCTCAACTGGAACATCTTCACCCAGTCGTGGGCGACCTTGCGTATGGGTCTTGGGCAAACGCCCGCGGTTTCGCGCTCGATTGTCGGCAACTCGTGGTTCTGGTTCGTGGGCGCTATCTACCTGACGCAGATCCCGGCCTATGCCAAGGAATGGATGTACGGCGACGAAACGGTCGTTACGCTGATTCTGGCCGTATTTTCCATCGGCATCGCGCTCGGCTCGTTGCTCTGTGAGCGCTTGTCCGGGCATAAGGTCGAGATCGGGCTGGTGCCGTTCGGCTCGATGGGCCTGACAATTTTTGGCCTGCTGCTGTGGTGGCATTCGGGCGGTTTCCCGCAGAACGTGCAGGCCAACGACTGGCTGGCAGTGCTGTCCTCCGGGCAGGGCTGGCTGGTGCTGTTCGACATTCTGGGTATCGGCGTATTCGGTGGCTTTTATATCGTGCCGCTGTACGCCTTGATCCAGTCGCGCACGCCGCTGAAAGAGCGCTCGCGCGTCATTGCCGCCAACAACATTCTCAACGCGCTGTTCATGGTGGTCTCGGCGATTGTCTCGATCCTGCTGCTGAGCGTTGCCAAGCTGTCGATTCCGCAGCTGTTTCTGGCCGTGTCGGTGATGAACATCGCGGTCAATATCTACATCTTCAAGATCGTCCCCGAGTTCACCATGCGCTTCATGATCTGGCTGCTTGGCCATTCCATGTACCGCGTCGAACACCGCAATCTGGACCGGATTCCGGACGAAGGCGCGGCGCTGCTGGTCTGCAACCATGTGTCCTTTGTCGATGCATTGCTGATTGCCGGTGCGGTGCGGCGCCCGATCCGCTTTGTCATGTACTACAAGATCTACCAGCTGCCTGTGCTTAACTTCATCTTTCGCACCGCCGGGACCATCCCCATTGCCGGGCGTAACGAAGACATGGACATCTACGAAACATCGTTCAAGCGCATCGCCCAATACCTCGCGGAAGGCGAACTGGTGTGCATCTTCCCGGAAGGCAAACTGACCACCGACGGCGAAATCAACGGCTTCAAGAACGGCATGAGCCGCATCATCCAGGAAACCCCGGTACCGGTCATTCCACTGGCACTGCAAGGCCTGTGGGGCAGCTTCTTCAGCCGCGACCCGAGCAAGACCCTGTTTCGCCGCCTGTGGTCTCGCGTCGTGCTGGTGGCCGGTTCGCCCATCGCAGCGGACGTGGCAACCCCCGTGGACGTACGTGAAGAAGTGAAAGCGCTGAGAGGAAAAGTGCAGTAGCGCCGGCGCTCCGTACGACTGACGTGCCAATCACTCCGCATTGGCACGATAGTCATCAGTTCCCGAGCCGTGTATTTAGCCAAATTGCTCTGAAGCGCTTTTCAACCACGATGGCACAGGCGACGCAGAGTGCGACGTTAGTGACGGCTGAGTCCTGGCGCTGATCCGGGGGTAGCCTGGCAGGACGCCAGGCAAGCCGCACCGTGCCATGGATGGCGCGTTGCGGCGACCCCCGGATCAGTGACAGGGCGAAGGAACCCGACGAAGTCGGGCCGGAAACGGAGCCAGGGGGTTTGCTTACTTTGGCCCCATCAAAGTAAGTCGCCGAGGGGCGAAAAGGTGACCTGAGCCGAACCCCGATCCACCTGACACCGCAGAACCGCCGTGTGACGCAGAGCGTCACGAACTGCATTCCCACGCGGAGCATGGGAACGATAGTCAACCGTCCAACTTTTTGGGGGCAGTTCACTGGAGCGTGAGGAACGATAGTCAACTGGCATCAACGGACGGACGTATTCTCTTCCTCCGGCATCTTCCTGAAATACGTCGACAGCAACGCCCCGGAAATATTGTGCCAGACACTGAACAGCGCACTTGGCACCGCCGCCAGCGGCGAAAAATGTGCACTGGCCAGCGCAGCGCCCAGCCCCGAGTTCTGCATACCGACCTCCAGCGCCAGCGACTTGCGTTGCGCCAATGGCAGCTTGAAAACCTTGCCAGTGAAATAACCCAGCAGAAAACCGAACGTGTTATGCAGAATCACCACCGCCATGATCAGCAGGCCGGATTCAGCGATTTTCGCCTGACTGGCGGCGACCACCGCGCAGACGATCATCACAATACTGACCACCGACACCAGCGGCAGCACATCGACCGCATAGCTGACCCGCGCGCCCAACAGACGCTGGGCAATCACGCCCAACACAATCGGCAGCATGACCAGTTGCAGGATCGACCAGAACATATCCAGAAAGGACACCGGCAGCCACGCCGACGCCAGGAACCAGATCAAGGTCGGGGTCAGCAGCGGGGCGAGCAGGGTAGTGACCGCAGCGATTGCCACCGCCAGCGCCAGATCACCCTTTGCCAGCCAGGCCATGACGTTGGATGAAGTGCCGCTCGGACAGCAGCCGACCAGAATCACACCCACAGCGATCTCCGGCGGCAGTTGAAACACCTGGCACAGCAACCAGGCCACACCGGGCATGATCACAAAGTGCGCGATCACACCCAGCGCCACTCGCCACGGGTTACGCGCCACTTCAGAGAAGTCTTCGAGTTTCAGGGTCAGGCCCATGCCGAACATGACCAGCCCCAGCAGCGGCACGATCCAGCTCTTAAGGCCAATGAATGCCTGCGGAAACAGAAATGCCAGAATGGCGAACAGCAAAACCCAGTAGGCAAACGTGTTGCCGACAAAACGACTCAAGGCTGCCAAAGCACGCATGGCCTGTTCCTTATTGTTGAATAACCGGGGTGAAATGAATGCGCCGTCTGACGAGACGGCGCGGTGTTTCGAGCGGCAGTGCTGCAAGAGCGGGTATCAGATGCCCTGCGGAATCTCTTCGCCGCCCAATGCCTCGAACAGCTCCGGCAGGAACTCGCCGAAGGTCAGCATCATCAGCGTGAAGCTGGCGTCCAGTTGTCCCAACGCTTCGTCGCCACCGTCCTGTTCGGCCTGATCCTGCAGCAGGTCCTCGAACTTCAGACGCTTGACCACCAGTTTATCGTCCAGCACGAACGACAGCTTGTCCTGCCAGGCCAGCGACAGTTGGGTCACGACCTTGCCTGTGCTCAGGTGCAGCTGGATTTCATCGCCGGTCAGGTCCTGACGCTTGCAACGCACGATGCCGCCATCTTCATGGGTGTCGCGCAGCTCGCACTCGTCCAGCACGAAGAAGTTGTCGGCCGCTTTCTGGGTCTTGACCCAGTCGGTCATGGTCGCACTCGGTGAAACCTTGACCGTCAGCGGACGTACCGGCAGCGAGCCGATGACTTCGCGCAGGGTCGACAACAGGTCCTCGGCGCGTTTCGGGCTGGAGGCATTGACCAGGATCAGGCCCTGTTTCGGCGCGATGGCGGCGAAGGTGGCGGAGCGACGGATAAACGCACGCGGCAGGAACGCCTGGATGATTTCATCCTTGAGCTGATCGCGTTCCTTCTTGTAGACCTTGCGCATCTGCTCGGCTTCGATCTCGTCGACCTTTTCCTTGAGCGCGTCACGCACGACGCTGCCCGGCAGAATGCGTTCTTCCTTGCGTGCTGCGATCAGCATGAAGTCCTGACTGATGTGTACCAATGGAGCGTCTTCGCCCTTGCCGAAAGGAGCGACGAAACCATAGGTGGCTACCTCCTGGCTGGCGCAGGCGCGCGCCGGCTTGGTCGCCAGTGCTGTCTCCAGCGCTTCGGCATCAAAAGGCACGTCCTGGGTCAGGCGATAGACAAGCAGGTTTTTGAACCACATGAGGTGAATCTCTCTTTCTATACAAAGGCGGGCATTATTCGCTCCTCAGCCGCTGGGGCCAACCCTGTACAGAGCGTTTGTAAGCCTTTGGAAGGATTATAAAAATTATTTAAAAAAGTGCTTGCCAGAGTACAGGTCGCTCCGTAGAATGCGCGCCACACCGAGAGTGAAGGGTGATTAGCTCAGCTGGGAGAGCAGCTGCCTTACAAGCAGCGGGTCGGCGGTTCGATCCCGTCATCACCCACCAAACTCGCTTTTAGTGTTACGCGCAGCGGTAGTTCAGTCGGTTAGAATACCGGCCTGTCACGCCGGGGGTCGCGGGTTCGAGTCCCGTCCGCTGCGCCATATTCCGCTTCAAGGCCCTTGAACTCCTTGAAGCAAACAGAAAGCCCGCCCAGTGCGGGCTTTCTGCTTTCTGTCGTTTGGAAATTCCAACCCCCTCGTGCAATGCCCCCGCGGCAGTTCTATTGAAGTTCTGTAAGAATTATTCTTCGCGAATGTAAGTAATGTCCTTAATTAGTGAAGTTTAAACCAGGCTTGTTAGTTAGCCTTGGTGAGCGCTTGATTTATCCTCTTTGCTGGTATTAGCTGAATGGGTTGATGGGGTATCCAGACATTAAACGTTTTTTGATGATCCCAGATAATTAATCCAGACCGACCGCCGAATCGAGGCGGTCTGATACGATAATGAGCAAAGGAATGACTATGAAAAATCGTTTTAAACTGTTTGTAGGCACTACGGCCTTGATCCTCTCTGCGAGCGCGCTGGCCAAGCCAGTACTGCACACGGCGACCATCGACCAGCACGGCAATATCGTTGCTCAGTCGTCGCCCTGGATCAAGTCTGTAAGTTACAGCAGCCAGAAAGACTACTTCGCGACGTATAAAGTGCTCTTCAAGGAAGGGCAGTTTAAAAAGTCTCCAGGGTTCTGCTCGGTGTCTTCCATTGATACCAGTGATCATGAGCGGCTGTTCTACGGGCACGCCAAGTTGGGCGGCGCTGCGACAACAGAACAGGTCAATGTATTGGGACTTATGGTCGGTAAGCGGGGGGCTTCGGGTGACTCCTCAATGAGTTTCCAGTTGGCCTGCAGCAATTGATTCAATGAACCCCGCCTGGTGCGGGGTTTTTTACGGCGGTCTGATCTGGAGGCGCACCTTCCGGCTTTCCATCCAGCGCATTTGCGCAGATCATTCCTCCACCTCCCAACAAGAAAGGACGTGTCATGAGCCTGCCTCTTCAGGGCATCAAGGTGGTGGAACTGGGTCAGCTCATTGCCGGGCCGTTCGCGACGAAGATTCTCGCCGAGTTCGGTGCCGAGGTCATCAAGGTCGAGCCGCCATTGACCGGTGATCCCCTGCGCAAATGGCGTTTGCTGCATAACGGCACGTCCGTCTGGTGGGCGGTGCAGTCCCGCAACAAACAGTCGGTAACCCTCGATCTGCGCCAGCCTCAGGCGCAGGAGATGGCACGGCGGCTGATCCGCGATGCCGATGTACTGGTCGAGAACTTCCGCCCTGGCACACTTGAGGGCTGGGGGTTGAGCTGGGAAGCGCTGCACGCCCTCAATCCGAAACTGATCATGCTGCGTGTCTCCGGCTACGGGCAGACCGGGCCGTATCGCGACCGGCCGGGTTTTGGCGTGATCGGTGAGGCCATGGGCGGTCTGCGTCATCTGTCGGGTGAGGCAGGGCGCACGCCAGTGCGTGTCGGCGTATCGATTGGCGATTCGCTGTCTGCGCTGCACGGTGTGATCGGCATTCTGCTGGCGCTTCGTCATCGCGAGCAGAATGGCGGCGACGGGCAGCAGATAGATGTCGCGTTGTACGAGTCAGTGTTCAACATGATGGAAAGCCTGATTCCCGAGTATTCGGTATTCGACACTGTCCGCGAGCCGGCTGGCAGCAGCCTGCCAGGCATCGCACCGAGCAATGCCTACCGCTGCAATGACGGCAAGTACGCGTTGATCGCGGGCAATGGCGACAGTATCTTCCGGCGCCTGATGGAAAAGATCGGCCGCGCGGACCTGGCCAGCGACCCCGAGCTTGAGCACAACGACGGGCGGGTCAGGTACGTAGCGCGCATCGATGCGGCCATCTCGACCTGGACCGCCGAACGCTCGATGGACGAAGTTCTTGCAGCGCTCAACGAGGCCCGTATTCCGGCAGGCAAGATCTACGACGCAGCCGATATCGCCAGTGACCCGCATTATCAGGCGCGGGACATGCTGTTGCAGGGCACGCTGGATGACGGAACGCCCGTCACCCTTCCGGGTATTGTGCCTAAACTTCAAGACACGCCGGGGCAGGTACGATCGTCTGCGCCAACACTCGGTCAACACACCGATGCTGTGCTTGAAGCGCATGGCATCGACGCTGCCACCCGTGCCGAGTGGCGTCGGCTTGGCATTATCTGATCCGAAACCTGACCATTGTCGTAAACAGAACTCTATTCCAAACGGAGCTGATCCCGTGATTGATCATCTGGACCACCTGGTACTGACCACTGCCGATATCGACGCCTGCAAGGATTTTTACGTACGCGTTCTGGGTATGACCCCTGAACGCTTTCGTCAGGGACGTCTGGCATTTCGCTTCGGCAATCAGAAAATCAACGTCCATGAACGCGGCAAGGAGTTCGAGCCCAAGGCCCATTTGCCAGTGCCGGGTGCGCTGGATCTGTGTTTCATCGCCACCATCCCGCTGGAGCAGGTGATTGTGCACCTGCAGGAGCAGGACTGGCCGATCGTCGAAGGTCCGGTCGAGCGCACCGGTGCTACCGGGCCGATCTGGTCGGTGTATGTGCGTGATCCGGATCTGAACCTGATCGAAATTTCCGAGCCGGCGGCTGATGTGTCGATGTAATCGCGCTCGATGAGGGCGGTTGCATCACTGCATCAGCAGCCCTTCGCAGGCGCTCCGTCCTTCGGCACGAACGCGCCTTTTTCGCCTGGCTTGGTGATGATATACGCACGTCGCCACGGCTGATCGTCGATCAGTTTCCAGCGATGGCCGGGGCCGGTGGTGTCCTGCGCCAGCAACACTTCCCCAGGGTGCAGGATAAAGTTCTCGCCGCCGGTGGTGGAAAATTCCAGCGTGCCGGACAGGGTGATCACGTACTGCTCTTCGGGGGCCGGATGCCAGTCAAAGGTCGAGTGTGCCGGGGTTTCCTTGAAGTGCAGGGCGCTGACATCGGTCATGGCTTTTTGATCGATCGAACCCTCGATGACGTGTGACAGATTGTCGGGGCCTGTGCACAGGCGGTAGGCCTTGATGCCCTCAGTGACAACCAACGGCGGCTTCTTGGCGGCATAGGCTGCGCTGACCGGTAACATGGCTGCGGCGGCGATTACGGCCAGGCTTGCCAACTGGCGAGCCGTCGAGCGCGTTGAGCGAAAACGAGTGGTCGGTTGCATAAAAATGTTCCTGAGCACGACAAACTGCGTGAGCCCTGGTCGCCAGTCGCGATGGTCGATGCAGGGTCTGGGCCGATTCGCCCACGCCGTGGATCGAAGCACATCCCGGGATGCTTAAAAATTATCTTTAATTTCATGTTGTTCGGCGCCGGCAGGCGTACGTAACGTCATATTCATCTATGTCACTTGCCGTCTCGGGTTTCCTTACGCTCATGACTCAATCAGTCAGGCTTCCAAGGAGCCCCGCATGCACCCCAGAAAAAGGCGCTACAAACGATCCATCGATCACCACCCCGGCATGCCGGCGCTCAGCGCGCCGTTCGATCATCCTGATGATGCGGCGCGTTATGCCCACGAGCGGATCGGCAATCGGCGTGATCGCGAATACGGTGGTTTCATTCTGGTTCGCAAGGATGGTAAATACATCGCGACCGAACCCATGAACGGCAGCGAGTTCAGCTTCGATCCCAATGAAGTCTTCCCGCGCAATGACCAGGAAGGTTACGTGCTCTACCCGCAAGGGCATGACGACTATGCGGTCTACCATTCTCATCCGTCACTGCAGGCCGGGCTGGACGAGTGGCCGGAGAGTGAAAAGGTCACGTACCCGAACAGTTTTTCAGTCGGCGACATTTATGCGGTGATCGATGATCAGGAGGTGTGTGCGGCGACGTATCTATCCGGGCCTGACGGCTCCCTGATCAAGTACACGCTGTCGCGCTCTGCCGCCGAAGACACATTGTTTGCGCGCGTCTCCGGCCCGCGCAGCATGCCGCACCTGTGTGAACTCAGCCAGATCCACAAGGCGCTGCAGAACCTCAGCATGATGCCCAGTGATGTGGTCCGCCTGCTGGCCGGTGCCGGGGATCTGCACGTGATAGTGCCCAGCCGCCTGTGGGGGCAGGCAGGCAAAGTGCCGGCCGACTGGCAGCCTTACCCGGACGATGCTGCCGCTCGTACACCTCCCGCCAAATCGCCTGCAAGCTGCGAAGCGCAATGGCCACCCCGACCTCTGAGCCTCAGCGCGCCGTTCAACAGTGCCGATGAGGCTGCACGTTACGCACATGGCCGTATCGGCAGTCGTATTCATTCGCAGATCATCGGTTTTCTTCTGTTCAATCCGGTCGCACGAGCCTATCGGATTGCCGAGCCGATTCTCGATGACGGCATGCCGGTGTATGCACCGTGTTCGGCATTTCATCCCGATGCCTATTATCGGCCTGCATTACCTGACGGCTACCGTGTGGACGGCATGTATTTCTGCTCAGCCAATCTGGCCGTCGAGGGCGGACGTGACGTCATCAACGATTTCTTCGAGCCGGATGACCTGCATCGGATGTTCAGTTACCGGCACAAACCGGCACAACGCCGTAAAGGCCTGCCGATTCGCTATGGTTTCGAGATGTCGGCGGTTTATTTCTCGGCAGCCGACGGCGCGCTGCTCTGTTACACCCCAAGCCAGTCCGCCGAGGAGTTTCAACTGTTGCAAAGCGTATCGCGAGTGTACTCCGGGGCCGAGTCCGTTCAAGCGCAACTCGCTGCCGGTAACCTCAGCGTGCAGGATTTCGCCCTTCGAGTGGCGCGGGCCGGGCTTCTGCGCGTGCTGCAGACCAGTGAGCGCTGGCCTGATGCCGGTGTGATCAGTCCCGTGGCCTGAGCCCTGTGCAGCGAGCCAGCGCCTTGCCTTCGCGAATCACAAACTGAACTGCAACTGAACAATGCGGTACAGATCCGGGAAAACCTTTGGATACCTGAACTTATCGGCGTTTTCTCCCTCTCATGCCGGTAGCCATTGATCGCGGCGGCCTGATAAGCTCGCGGCTTTACTCGTTTGCCCTTTTGGCGCATGAACAAGGAATTAGCATGAAACAGCATCGGTTGGCAGCGGCGATTGCCCTGGTCGGTCTGGTACTCGCAGGTTGTGACAAGCAAGCCAGCACCGTAGAGCTGAAAACCCCAGCACAAAAAGCGTCTTATGGCATCGGTCTGAACATGGGCAAAAGCCTGGCTCAGGAAGGTATGGATGATCTGGATTCCAAGGCTGTAGCCCTGGGTATCGAAGATGCTGTTGGCAAGAAAGATCAGAAACTCAAGGACGAAGAGCTGGTTGAAGCCTTCTCCGCGCTGCAAAAGCGTTCCGAAGAGCGTCTGGCGAAGATGAGCGAAGAGGCTTCTGCCGCTGGCAAGAAATTCCTCGAAGAGAACGGTAAGAAGGACGGCGTGGTCACCACCGCTTCCGGCCTGCAGTATCAGATCATCAAGAAAGCCGATGGCGCTCAGCCCAAGCCTACCGATGTTGTGACTGTTCACTACGAAGGCAAGCTGATCGACGGCAAGGTCTTCGACAGTTCCGTTGAGCGCGGCAGCCCGATCGACCTGCCGGTTGGCGGTGTGATTCCGGGTTGGGTCGAAGGTCTGCAACTGATGCACGTCGGCGAGAAGATCAAACTCTTCATCCCGAGTGATCTGGCTTACGGCGCACAGAGCCCGAGCCCGGCGATCCCTGCCAACTCGGTACTGGTGTTCGATCTTGAACTGTTGGGTATCAAGGACCCTGCAGCGGCACCGACTCCTGGTGCTGATGCCGACGAAGAAGAGGCAGCTCCTGCCGCTTCGGCTCCGGCCAAGAAGTAACGCACCACCTGGCTACAGAAAACGCCCTGTCTCGACAGGGCGTTTTTGTGTCCGGCTTATTTCCCGAACGCTTGGCCATTCGGGCAGTCCCACTATCATGGATGCATGCAAAGGCATTGTCCGACAGTCCGGCAAGATCAAGGCACTCGTTTAATAGAGGGTGTCGGGTTCACACGTTTGTAGTTTTTTTGTGAGTAAAAAACGCCCGATTTGACTACGGCCCCCCGAAAACGGGGGGTTGAGGCTGGAAAGAAGCCGCTGTTCACAAGGTTATCCACAATTATTGTGGATAACCTTGTGGCACTGGCCGGGCAGGTTCGGCGAATCTGCTTTTATCGAACGACATTTTGCTCAACGGGAGTGGGTATGAAAGCACCGTGGAATTTTATCCGTTATCTGCCCGGAGCCCGGCGTTTGCTGGCCGCTGGACGATTGCCAGGACTGTTGTTCGCTGTCGCGCGCAAGGGCAACAGTGAAGGTAATCGTCTGGGCAAACTCAAGGAAGACCTGCGTTTGCTGCAGGCCTTGTGCCTGGCTTACTGGCGGGGCGAATACCGCGCCATCAGCCCCAAAGCGATCCTGTCCATTGTCGCCGGTCTGATGTACTTCCTCAGCCCGCTGGACGCGATCCCCGACTGGATACCCGGCCTCGGCATGCTCGATGACATCGCCGTGCTGGCGTGGGTTACCAAGCACCTGAGCAATGAGCTGGACGCTTTTCGTGAATGGCGCGCGCAGCAATCGCCCGAGAAACTCATCGTGGTCGAGCAACTGCCGAAGACTCAGGCCCTGCTGGAGCAAGAGCGGGGTAAGGTGTAAGTCTCACGGATTGAACACAAGCCCTGGCGTTCCGCTGTTAAGATGCTTGCCTATGGATCAAGCCTGATCAGTATGCGGTCGTGTAGTACAAGGTGACTCTATGGATCTTCAAGTGATATCCCGTGACGGGGAGCCGGAATACGCCGTGCTGCCCTGGGCGCAGTATCAAGCACTGCTCAAGGCCGCCGGCCTGGCCGGCAAGCCTTCCGAGCCGGCTGCCTCGACTGGCGGCACCACCGCCAGTGAGCTTCCCGGGTTCGATGAATTGCGTGCACTGCGCGAGGCCAAAGGCCTTGAAGCGGCGAGTCTGGCGCGTACCGTCGGGATCAGCCCGTCCTATCTGGAACTGATCGAGAACGGTACTCGGCAGCCGGACGGCGCCATCAAACGCAGCCTGGCGTGGGAGCTTGGAGTGCCGGGCTGGCGAGGTGAGTCGTGAGCGTGCGCATCAGTCGTCAGCATTGGGATGGACTGCTCAATGAGCTCGATCTGGCCCGTCGCCAACGGCACCTGCTGACCTATCGCGCTCTGGTGGAACGCCTGCAACTGCCCAGCCCGGCCATGCAGACCCTTACGGCCGCCCTTGAGCACCTCGCCGCCATGGATGCCCGCGCTGAACAGCCCTTGCGCAGTTCGCTGGTCATCAGCCAGGGCGCCAGCCGCCTGCCGCGTCCCGGTTTTTTCGAGTGCGCCGAACGCCTTGGCCGTTTCTCCGGACCTTCGGACGGCGTCGCGGCAGCGTCATGGCACGCCTCGGAAGTGGTTCGGGTGTTTGAATACAGTTATCCGCAAGTGCAAGCGCAGTAGGGGTATGGCGCCGGCGCTCATGCCTGCATCAACAAATCCAGTCGCGTCGAATCGATGACGTGAATGCTGGCGCCGGCGACATCCTTGGCGAAGTGCTTGGCCTGTGAAGCGAGGTCGGCCAATTGGCTGGCATCGACCAGCGTGCAGCTTGCTTCATGCAAGTGCACCACGCCAATCGACAGTGACAACAGGGGGAATTCCTGGCGTTGGCCCTGACGGTTGAGGGCGATGAAACAACCGGCTTCCAGGTGTTCTGCGCGGTAGAAACGCCGGCATTGATTCTGAAAATCATCCAGCAGGGTTTTCAGGCGTCGTTCCCAGTCATCAAAGCCCAGCACCATCAGAAAATCATCCCCGCCGATGTGCCCGACAAAGTCCCTGGCCGGATCGATGCGGTCGTTCAGGCATTGCGCCAGACACAGCAGCACCTCGTCGCCACGCGCATAACCGTAGATATCGTTGAAGGGCTTGAAGCTGTCGATGTCCACATAGCAGATCATCGACGCACGGCCTTGCTGCAGCAGTCGAGTCAGGCATTGCTGAATCGGAACGTTGCCGGGCAGCAGGGTCAGCGGGTTGGCGTAACGTGCCTGCTGGATCTTCATTTCGGTAATCAGCTTGAGCACGTCGATCACTCGTCCGAGGCCCAGATAGGCACCGTTCGAGGTGATGATGAAATCCTCCTCGATGCGCTGCCGGGCACGGCTGGTCAACAGCCGGCTGACCTGTTGCAGCGACTGGCTGACCTCCACGGCGAGAAAGTCACTGCTCATCAGACGGCTGATCGGTTTGCGGGCAAACAGCTCGGTGCCGAAGGGCTTGAGCAGGGCCTCGGACAACGAATGCCGGTGCACGATGCCGCACGGTCGGGCGTCGTCATCCAGCACCGCCAGAGAATTGAGGTTGGCCTGCCTGCGAAACGCTTCCAGCACTTCAGCCGTGGGTGTCGACTGGCTGACTGATGGCTGCGGATTGAGCAGGGCAGACAGGTCGGCCGCTTCTTCGTTGAGCGGCGCTACTGCGGTTTCTGTCCTGGGCGGCATGGCGCGGGTGTCGCGCGGCGGGCGCTCCTGAGGTCGGGCCAGCAGATAGCCTTGAACCAGGTTCACGCCCATGTCTTTCAGCGTCGCCAGCTCTCCGGGCAATTCAATGCCTTCGGCAATGACCGTCGCTCTGGAGGCCTTGGCCATCTGCAGCATGGAGCCGACGAATTCGCGCTTCACCGCATCCTGGTGAATGCCGTCGATGAAGTGCCGATCGATTTTCACGTAGTCCGGGCGCAGCTCCGACCAGAGTCGCAAGCTCGAATAACCGGCACCCAGATCGTCCAGCGCGATGGAAAAGCCCATGTCGCGGTAGTGGTGCAACGCTTTGTACAGCAGGTCGAAATCGTCGGTGGGCATCTGCTCGGTCAACTCGATGACCACGTCCTTGGGCGCGATGTGGTAGCGACGCAGCATCTCCAGAGTCCGCCCCGGTGGATGCGAGGTTTCGAGCAGCGATTCGGGGGAGACGTTGAGAAACAGCTTGCCCGGCAACTTCTGCTGACTGAAACGTCGGCAGGCGCTGTCCCGACAACTCAACTCCAGCTCGCTCAGACGACCGGCCTGGCGGGCGATGGCGAACAGGTTCAGGGGCGAGTGCAGGGCGCTGTTGGACGGGCCGCGGGTCAAGGCTTCATAGCCCAGGATCCGGTGTTCCGACAGCGAGACGATGGGTTGGAACAAACTGTGCAAATCACCACGAGCCAGAATGGAACTCAGTGCGCTCAGCTGCTCTGTTATGGTCATGGTCGTCTCGAAGAGAATGAAAAAGGGCTGAGCGCTTTCGCGTTCAGCCCCGTATTTCACGACAGCTTCATGACTGTTTGATGACGTTGAAGCTAAATGGCCATCAATGAACCTGCGTTACTTTTTCGCGACAGCGGCACTCAGACCCAGGTAGTCGATGAGAATGCGCCCGGTCTCTGCCAGATAGGCATCGTCCTCGGGTTTGGTTTTCTCGTCTTCCACCGGCAGCGCGTCTTCGTCTTCCTTCTTCAGCTCTTTGAGCGGCTCTTCACCCTTGGCCTTGCGGCGGGTGTTTTCCAGCGCAAGTTGCTTGCTTTCGATAGACGCATGCTCGGCACGACGGTCGGCTTCATTGAGGCTGACGGTCTTCTCGTTCATCAGCTTCTTGGCCAGCGCCAGGCGATCCTCGATGAACACGAACTCGGCGTCTTTTGCCGAACGTGCCTCATGACGCGCCTGCAGTTGGGCCAGGAACGGCCTGAACGGGTCGATCGCCGGCTTGATCGCCGGTTTGATGCTGTCCCACGGCATGGCCTCGGGCAGCGCGCTCTCGCCGATTTCCTTGGTGTCGATCAGCGACGGGTAAGTGATGTCCGGTACCACGCCCTGATGCTGGGTGCTCTGACCGGAAACCCGGTAGAACTTGGCCAGGGTCAGTTTCAGTTCGCCGTGATTGAGCGGCTGAATGGTCTGCACGGTGCCTTTACCGAAGGTCTGACCACCGATCACCAGCGCGCGGTGATAATCCTGCATGGCCCCGGCGAAAATCTCCGACGCCGACGCAGACAGACGGTTGACCAGCAGTGCCATCGGGCCTTTGTAGAACGCGCCCTTGGCTTCGTCTTCCAGCACGTCGACCTTGCCGTCGGCATTGCGCACCAGCACGGTCGGGCCTTTGTCGATGAACAGGCTGGTCAGCTCGGTGGCTTCCTGCAATGAACCGCCACCGTTGTTGCGCAGATCCAGTACCACACCGTCGACCTTCTCGGCCTGCAATTCGGTGAGCAGTTTCTTCACGTCACGGGTGGTGCTCTTGTATTCCGGATCGCCAGCCCGGTAGGCCTTGAAGTCCAGATAGAAGGCCGGAATGTCGATGACCCCGAGCTTGTAATCCTTGCCGTCCTGCTTGAGGTGCAGGATCGACTTCTTGGCCGCCTGCTCTTCAAGTTTCACCGCTTCACGGGTGATGGCGACGATCTTGGTGGTCTGGTCGTTCGGCGCATTGCTGGCCGGGATGATCTCCAGGCGTACCACCGAGCCTTTCGGACCGCGGATCAGCTTGACCACTTCATCCAGACGCCAGCCGATCACGTCGACCATTTCCTTGTCGCCCTGAGCGACGGCCACGATCTTGTCGGCCGGGGCAACCTGCTTGGTCTTGGCCGCCGGACCTGCCGGCACCAGACGCACGATCTTCACGTTGTCATTATCGCTCTGCAACACGGCGCCGATGCCTTCCAGCGACAGGCTCATGTTGATGTCGAAGTTCTCCGCGCTGTCAGGTGACAGGTAGTTGGTGTGCGGATCGTAGGACATGGCGAACGTGTTGATGTAGGCCTGGAAGATATCTTCGGCGCGAGTCTGATTCAGACGCGCCTGCTGATTCTTATAGCGCTTGGTCAGGGTTTCCTGAATCTTCGCCGGATCCTTACCTGCAATCTTCAACCGCAGGACTTCATCCTTGATGCGCTTGCGCCACAGTTCGTCGAGCTCGGCGGTATCCTTGGGCCATGCGGCGTCCTTGCGGTCGACCAGCAGGGTTTCCTTGGTATTGAAGTCGAGCTTGTCGACGCCCTTGCCCAACTCGCCCAGCGCGAAGTTCAGACGCGCGTTGACGCGGTCCAGATAGCGCTTGTAGATGATGAAGCCGGCGTTCAGGTCGCCACTCTTCAGGAAGTCGTCGAACTGGAACTGCCATTTGTCGAACTCGGCAATGTCGCTGGCCATGAAGTAGCTGCGCGAGGGGTCCAGTTGCTTGATGTAGCTCTGGTAAATAATCGCTGAACGCTTGTCGTCCAGGGGCGGCTTGCTGTAGTGATGTCGTTTGAGCAGCTCAACCACGTTGAGACTGGCAATCACTTCGTCGCGGTCCGGCTGAAGATTATCCCAGCTGTTGGCGGCAAAGGTACTGGCTGACATCGGCAAAACGCTAAGGCCGACAAACAGTGCGAGGGCAGTGCTGGGGAATAGTTGCTTCATGCTGATTCGACGCGAGGACAATTGATAACGCATATTAGGCCGTCTTTGAGGTCGCCGGTTCCTTTGGACCCGGCCGCATAATGCAAAAGCCCGGGCAAAACAGCCACGGGCTCAGTCTGGACTCACTATGGAGGCACCGTGAAAGCATTGCAAGGCGTTGAAGGACATGTGGAATGGGTCGAGGAGCCGAGTCCGGCCCTCGATGTGGGGCAGGTACGTATCAAAGTGGCTGCGGCAGGTTTGAATCGTGCCGATCTGTTACAGCGCGAGGGCAAGTATCCGCCGCCGCCCGGAGTCACTCAGACGCTGGGTCTGGAGTGCTCCGGCGTGATCGCCGAAGTCGGTCCGGGTTCGTCCTGGGTGGTTGGAGACCGCGTCTGCGCGCTGTTGGCGGGCGGGGCGATGGCCGAAGAAGTGGTGGTCGATGGGCGACACGTGCTGCCGGTGCCGGAAGGGCTGTCGCTGCATGAGGCGGCAGCCATTCCCGAGGTCTATGCCACGGCGTGGCTGAACCTGTTTGAGCTCGCCGGGCTCAAGCCAGGCGAGAAGGTGTTGTTGCACGCTGGCGCAAGTGGGGTTGGTTCAGCCGGGATTCAGCTTTGCAAGGCGTTTGGCAACCCGGTCTGGGTCAGCGTCGGCTCGGCAGAACGGCTGGCCTATTGCGTCGAACTGGGTGCTCAGGGCGGCGTGGTGCGCAGCGAAAGTCTTGAAGGCCTGAACGATTTTGCACCGTTCAACGTCATCCTCGACCCGGTGGGGGCGAGCTATGCCGAACTCAACGTCAAACTGCTGGCCCTTGACGGCCGCTGGGTGCTGATCGGCGTCATGAGCGGCCGCGAGGCGAAAGTGGATCTGGCTCATGTGCTGGGCAAGCGTATCCGGTTGATGGGCTCGACCTTGCGCAGCCGCGACGACACGTTCAAGGCCGACCTGCTCAGTGACCTGGGACAGCACGTCTGGCCGCTGTTCACTGAAGGCCGCCTCAAGCCGCAACTGGCGAAATCCTTTGCGATCAAGGATGCCGAAGCGGCGTTCGAAGAGCTGGCGACCAATACGGTGTCCGGCAAGATCGTGCTGGTGATCGACGAAAGCCTGGTCTGACCCGGCGGCGCCTCTGGACTCAGCTCCAGTCGTGCACCGGCCAGCCTGCTTTCTGCGCGTGTTCCAGTAACACGGCATCGGGGTTGACCACGTTAGGGTGGTCAACCTTGAGCAGCAGCGGCAGGTCATTGCGCGAATCAGAATAGAAACTCGCACCCTCGAGATTTTCCCCCTCGGCATCCAGCCACTCCATCAGGCGCGTGATCTTGCCTTCCCGATAGGTCAGCACGCCGACAGTGGCCCCGCTGTAGACGCCATGCTGCACGTCCAGCTCGATACCCAGCACTTCGTCGATGCCAAGGCGTTCGGCGATCGGCTTGACCAGGTGCACGCCCGAAGCCGAGATCACCAGAATCCGGTCACCCTTGGCGCGGTGCTTTGCAATGCACGTGCAGGCGTCGCTGTAGATGATCGGTTCGATGACGTCCTCGACCCACGGGCCGACCAGATGCTCGATTTCTTCGGGGGTACGGCCAGCCATGGGCTCCAGGCTGAAGGCCATGTAGTCTTCCATCGCGAGCTTGCCCTCGCTGTAGGCGGCCATCAGTTCGTCGTTGCGTTGCATGAACGACGTCGAGTCAACCCAGCCCAGGCGACCCATCTGCTCGCTCCAGAGCGTGGCGCAGTCACCACCGATCAGGGTCTCGTCCAGGTCGAAAATTGCCAGGGGCATGTGTGCTTATCCTCAGTGTTGGTTACGTTAGCTTCAAGCTTCAAGCTTCAAGCTTCAAGCTTCAAGCTTCAAGCTTCAAGCGAAAGCTCGGCGGTTGCGTCAGTCAAGCGCGCACAGCGCCGACGGTTCAATGTTCAGTGTTACACGCCTTCCGTCCGGGTGCAGGTCGTCGGCGCTGCGGTTCAGTACGTCAACCACCAGTTCCACGCCACGGGCCTGTACCCGGTAACGTATGACGTTGCCGAGCAGACTGTGACTGCGTATTTCGCCTTCCAGTTCGCCGGTCAGGCTCAATTGGATCGATTCAGGGCGGATCGCCACACGGCTGTTGATCGGGCGCTGCATCAGGCGCGTGGCGTCGTCGGCTTCCAGCAGGTTGTAGTTGCCGATGAAGCCTGCGGCGAAGACGTCCACAGGCGCGGTGTAGAGGGTTTCGGCGTCGCCGCTCTGCACGATCCGGCCCTGGTTCATCAGGAAGATACGGTCTGACATGGTCAGTGCTTCTTCCTGGTCGTGGGTCACGAAAATGGTGGTCAGGCCCAGCTCGCGCTGAATGGCACGGATCTGTTCGCGCAGGTTCTTGCGAATCCGCGCATCCAGCGCCGACAGCGGCTCATCGAGCAACAGCAGACGCGGGCGAGTGACCAGTGAGCGCGCCAGCGCCACGCGCTGGCATTGCCCGCCGGACAACTGATGCGGGTAACGCGTGGCAAAATCGTGCAGCTCGACCATGCGCAGAATCTCGGCGACGCGCCGTGTACTCTCGTCGGCACTGACTTTCTGAATGCGCAGCCCGAAGGCGACGTTTTGCTCGACGGTCATGTTGGGAAACAGCGCGTAACTCTGGAACACCATGCCGATGTTGCGCTTTTGCGGGGTGAGCGGCACCAGATCGCTGCCATCGAGCAGAATGCGCCCGCTGTTGACCGGGGTCAGCCCGGCGATGCAGCGCAATAACGTGGATTTGCCGCAGCCCGACGGGCCCAGCAAGGTAACGAATTCACCCTTCGCAATGCTGCAGTTGATGTCGCTGAACACTGACGTGCTGGCGTAGCTTTTCTGCAGGTTTTCAATGCTGACAAAACTCATCTCAGTCTTTGTCCTTGTTCAGTCGATTGGCGGCCCAGGTCAGCACCAGCACGAAGAGGAAATAGGAAATCACCAGCGCGCTGTTGAAGTGACCGCTGCTGTTGCGCATGTTGTTGAGGTACACCTGCAGGGTTTCATAGCGCGTGCCGACCAGCAGGTTGGCGAACACGAATTCGCCGAACAGGAACGAGAACGACAGCAGCAGGGCAATCATCAGGCCCTTGCGCAGGTTGGGCAGCACCACCATGAATGCCGCCTGCCAGGTGCTGGCACCGAGCAACCGGGCGGCGTCCATCAGGTCTGTCAGGTTGATGGCTTGCAGGTTGTTGGTGATGGCGCGGTACATGAAGGGCAGGGCGACGGTGAAGTAACAGCCGATCAGAATCCACGGTGTGCCGACCATCGCCATGGGGCCTGAGCCATACAGCTGCAGCAGGCCGACCGAGGAAACCACGGGCGGCACGGCAAACGGCAGCAGGATGAGGATGTTCATCAGCCCGTCGAGGCGCGGAAAGTAGTAATGCACGACGAACAGCAGGGGCAGAATCAGCACCACCGAAAGGATCAGTGCGCCGACGCAGACCAGCAGTGACTGGCCGAACGCCGTCAGAAAGCGTGGGTCGCTCCACAGCGCCACGTACCATTTGAAGGTCAGGCCACTGGGCAGAATGGTCGCCGACCAGCTGGTCGCGATCGAGTACAGGAAGGTGCCGGCCAGCGGCAGCAACAGGATCAGGAACAGCAGGCAGACCACCGTCTTGTGATAAATGCTCGCAGGCCCTCGTTCAACGCGTGACATGGTAGCTCCTTCTCAACAGCCACTGATGGACCACCGTGACCAGGGTCATGAGACCGACCAGAATCATCGCCAGCGCGCTGGCCATGTTCGGGTCCAGCGTGATATCGCCCGCGACCATCGCCGCGATGCGGATGGGCAATACGTTGAAATTGCCGGTGGTCAGCGCGTAGACCGTGGCATACGCGCCCAGCGCGTTGGCCAGCAGAATGACGAAGGTGCCGAGCAGCGCCGGGGTCAGCACCGGCAGGCCGATGTAGCGCCAGAACTGATAGCTGCTGGCCCCCAGCAGCGCTGCCGACTCGTTCCAGTCTTCGCGCACGGCATCGAATGCGGGGTAGAGCAGCAGCACGCCCAGGGGAATCTGGAAGTAGGTATAAAGGATGATCAGTCCGGTCTTGGAATACAGGTTGAAGTCATCGATGATCCCGGTCTGCTTGAGTATCAGGGTCAGCGCGCCGTTGAACCCCAGCAGGATGATGAATGCGAACGCCAGTGGAACGCCGGCAAAATTGCTGGTCATGTTGGCGAATGAATTGACGAAATCGCGCAGCCGCGAATCCACCTTGCGCAGCGAATAGGCACCCAGAACGGAGATGATGATGCCGAACAGGCTCGACCAGAAGCTGATCTCCAGGCTGTACTGAATGGCCTGCCGATAGAACTTCGAGCTGAACGCCCGGGTGAAGTTTTCCCAGCCCCAGCCGGCATCGCTTTGCAGGCTGTGGATCGCGACCCACAACAGCGGTGCGATCTGAAACACGATGAAAAATACGGCGAACGGCAGCAGGCACAACAGCCCCAGCCACTTGCCTCGGGAAAAGGTCGTCAATTGAAGATCTCCCGGCAGACCGGTTTGTCGTGAGGGATACCCAGCAGCTCGCAAACGGTGCCGCACAGATCGGTCTGGCGCGGCGCTGCGTCGACATTCAGGCTGAAGGCATCGCCGATAACGAACAGCGGTACTTCACGCTCTTCCGGCAACAGCCCGTTGTGCGAGCGGTCGTTGTTCATGCCGTGGTCGGCGGTTACCAGCACCTGATACCCCGCATCCAGCCAGCGTTGCAGATAGTCAGCCAGAATGATGTCGGCGCTGCGGGCGCTGTTGCGGTACTGCGCAGTGTCGAGGCCGTGCTTGTGCCCGGCGTCGTCGATGTTCATGGGGTGGATCAGCAGAAAGTTCGGGGCGTGGCTGAGGCGCAGACTTTCGGCGTCGGCGAACAGGTGCGAATCAGGGTAGTGGTCGGCCCAGTAGAACAGCCCGTGCTGGATCGGCAGGTCCGCTGCCTCGGTGTGGCGGTCGCGTGCCGGGTCGAACGGCGTGCGGTTGTACAGCTCGCTGACCCAGTGATAGGCCGCCGCTGCCGTGCTCAGTCTGGCGTCGCGAGCATAGTGAAAGATGCTGCGCTGATTCGACAGGCGTGAGACGTTGTTATGCACGATGCCGCTGTCGATGGGCGCGACACCGGTCAGTATGCATTCGTAAAGGGGGCGGGAGAGGGCGGGCAGTTCGCATTCGATCTTGTAGAGCGCGGCCCTGCCTGCATCATGCCAGGCTTGCAGGTGCCCCATCGCATGGCGTGCGACTTCGTAATTGAGGCCGTCCAGCACGATCAGGATGACGTTGTGTTTCATGGGCAACTCGCTTTGAAAGAACGGGCGAGACTGGCTCGCCCGGTGTACACGACTTCATCCCTGAGCCGCAGGAGAGGATCAGTTCATCTCGATGATGACCTGCTCGTTCCACATCTGCGGCAGCGCTTTGGAGGTTTTCTCCCAGGCGTCTGCGTTCTTGATCGGCTTGGCGTTTTTGTACTGGTCTTGCGGCAGCAACTTGGCTTGAACATCTTCAGGCAATTTGATGTGCTCTACGCGAATCGGGCGCGCATTGCCTTCTGCCAGCCTGATCTGACCCGCGTCGCTGAAGGTGTACTCACGCGCCAGCTTGGCGGCGTTCGGGTGTTTGGCATACTTGTTGATGATGGTGGTGTAGCCGGAAATCACCGAGCCGTCCGACGGGATCAGCACGACGTAATCATCGGGTTTGGTCATCTTGGCTTTGTAGCTCAGGCCATTGAAGTCCCAGACCACACCGACTTCGATTTCGCCTTTCTCGATGGTCTGAATGGTCGGGTTGGCCAGCGACAGACGCTTCTGTTTGGCCAGATCGGTGAACAGTGCCAGGCCCGGTGCGATGTTGCTTTCGTCACCTTTCATGGCGATGGCCGCTGCCAGTACACCGTTGGCAGCCTGAGCCGCAGTGCTCACATCGCCGATGGAAACCTTGTATTTGCCGGTTTTCAGGTCAGCCCAGCTTTTCGGGATATCAGAGCCGTGCAGCAGGTTTTTGTTGACGATGAAGGCAATGGTGCCCGTATAGGCCAGCGCCCAGTGGCCGTCCGTGTCCTTGGCCCAGGTCGGGATCTGCTCCCAGGTGGTTGGCTTGTAAGGCTGGGTGACGCCTTTTGCTGCGGCGATAGGGCCGAATGCTGCGCCTACGTCGCCAATGTCACCGCTGGCGTTGTCTTTCTCCGCTTCGAACTTGGCGATCTCCTGGGCCGAACTCATGTCGGTGTCCATGTGCTTGAGGCCGTATTTGGCTTCCAGGTCTTTCCAGATGCCGCCCCAGTTTGCCCAGTCATCCGGCATGCCGAGGCTGTTGACTGCGCCTTCAGCCTTGGCCGCAGCCTCCAGCGTTTTAAGATCCGTGTCCGCCGCCATGACCAGCGAACTCATTGCCATGGCTGAACCGAGGAGTGATGCCAACAAAAGATGTTTCATTCGGAGCTCCTAGTGCACTTCTTGCAAGAAGTGTTCGTTGCGGATTGTTTGGTCTAGATCAGCAATACCTGAGCCAAGTTAGGCTTTTTGCATGACATTTTCGTGTCGTGTCGCGTAGACAAAAGCGTTTTTCAAGGGCCCTGGCAGTGCCTGGCGCTAAGCGTAGACCATCGCAACGTGCGCGCTGAGCAGGGGGTTCGGGGCTGTTTTCAGCACAGTTGGCATGCAACGTGATTTGTCCTGTAACAGGACAGTCATGTACCCGGCCTAGGCTCACAGCAAGGGAGTCAACGGCGTTGACCGCACTGATGTATGCCTCGTAACAGGGCTGGTCTAGTCCAGACGGATACCGGAATGCGCGAAGATGTACCACGGGCGGTAACAACGATTTGCCATGCGCTGCAGGAGCAGATCGAACACGGCTTGTTGCCGCATGGCAGCAAGTTGCCTGCAGAGCGCAAGCTCAGTGAGGTATTCGCCACCACGCGCATCACCTTGCGTGAAGCGCTTTTGCAACTCGAGTCGCAGGGGCTGATTTACCGCGAAGAGCGGCGTGGCTGGTTCATCTCGCCGCCGCGGCTGGCCTATGACCTGATCAGGCGCAGCCATTTCCACGCAATGGTCTGTGCCCAGGGAAGGGTGCCTCACACCCAGCTTCTTTCTGCACGCCTGCAACCTGCTTCAGCGATGATCTGTGAAATGCTGGAACTGCCGGCGCTTTCGAGCGTGATCCAGATCTGTCGCGCGCGGCGCATCGATCAGCGCCTGGTGCTGTATGTCGAGCACTACCTGAGGCCGGAGTTGTTCCCCGGCATTCTCGAACACGATCTGAACGAATCGCTGACCGCACTCTACGCCCGCTGCTACGACATTCACTGCGGCCGGGTGCGCTTCGACATGGTTCCCACGTCTTTGCACAGCGAAGCATCCGCAGCACTGAAGGTTTCACTGGGTAGTCCGGGCCTGCGCATTGCACGAGTCAATTACGACCGCAAAGACCGGTTGATCGATTGCGATCTCGAATACTGGCGTCATGATGCTATTCATGTGCGCGCTGAGGTGCATGGCGACTGAACGCCTGTATTTAAAACCTGCTTGCCAGGCACGGTCTGCACCGTCGTTAGTTGCCTGTTTTCTATAAGTAAATGCTCATTTCAGTGATCGGAAACTTGCGAGGTACAGGGCCTGTTTAATAGGCTCTGTGTAACGCATGCGTTTAACTAACAAAAAAAATCAATGAAGATAACGCTGTTGTCTCTTGGGGCGTGGGCGTAGATTAGTTGGTTTTTGTCATCAGGATTTTCAGAGTAATTATTCTAATATTCCATGAAGAATTTACAAAAAAGTTAGTATTAATTAATGTTTTTTAGTGGGGTGTGGTAGGTTTTTTAGTGCGGAAGGATGTGCGCTGTTAGTGGCTGTTTTGTGCACCATCGTTCCACATTGGATTAAGGCTGACATGGCGGTTGTCCTGTAAAGCAATGCTTGATAAGTGCAGCTGCTTTTATTTAAAGGATCTATGAGGATGCTGTAATGAATCTCGACAAGGCGTTGGTGCTGCGTACCTGTGCAAATAACATGGCCGATCATTGCGGCCTTATATGGCCCGCTTCCGGGACGGTTGAATCCAAATACTGGCAGTCAACCAGGCGTCACGAGAATGGTCTGGTGGGTTTACTGTGGGGCGCTGGAACCAGCGCTTTTCTAAGCGTGCATGCCGATGCGCGATGGATTGTCTGTGAAGTCGCCGTTGCAGACATCATCAGTCTGGATGAGCCGGGAATGGTCAAGTTTCCGCGCGCTGAGGTGGTTCATGTCGGCGACAGGATCAGCGCGTCACACTTCATTTCGGCGCGTCAGGCCGACCCTGCATCAACGCCCCCGCCCACGTCAATGACCACGCCCCCGCCCACGCCTGCGGCAGCACATGTCACATTACCTGTGGCGGCAAGTGTCACGTTACCGGTGGCCGAACAGGCCAGTCATGAAGTGTTCGATGTGGCGTTGGTCATCGCAGCGGCCCCCTCAGTAAATACCCTGCCGGTAACGACGCCGCAGAATTTGCAGACCGCCACTTACGGCAGCACGTTGAGTGGCGACAACCACAGTCGGCTCATTGCCGGTTATGGCAGTAACGAGACCGCTGGCAACCACAGTGATCTGATTGCCGGTTATGGAAGTACAGGAACCGCCGGTTCCGACAGCTCGCTGGTCGCAGGCTATGGAAGCACCCAGACTGCCGGAGGGGACAGCGCGCTGACGGCGGGTTACGGCAGCACCCAGACCGCCCGCGAAGGCAGCAACCTGACGGCAGGGTATGGCAGTACGGGAACAGCTGGCTCGGATAGTTCGTTGATCGCCGGTTACGGCAGTACTCAGACTTCCGGAGAAGACAGCTCGCTCACAGCGGGTTACGGCAGCACGCAGACGGCCCAGGAAGGCAGTAATCTGACGGCCGGGTACGGCAGCACCGGCACGGCGGGCTCCGATAGCTCGCTGATCGCCGGTTATGGCAGTACACAGACCTCTGGAGGTGACAGCTCGCTGACGGCGGGTTACGGCAGCACGCAGACGGCCCAGGAAGGCAGTAATCTGACGGCCGGGTACGGCAGCACCGGCACGGCGGGCTCGGATAGTTCGTTGATCGCCGGTTACGGCAGTACACAGACTTCCGGAGAAGACAGCTCGCTCACGGCGGGTTACGGCAGCACGCAAACGGCTCAGGAAGGCAGCAACCTTACCGCTGGGTACGGCAGCACCGGCACGGCGGGCTCGGATAGCTCGTTGATCGCCGGTTACGGCAGTACCCAGACTTCGGGCGGCGACAGTTCGCTGACCGCGGGCTACGGCAGTACGCAGACGGCTCAGGAAGGCAGCAACCTGACCTCCGGGTACGGCAGCACTGGTACCGCAGGTGCCGACAGCTCGCTGATCGCCGGTTATGGCAGCACGCAAACCTCGGGCAGTGACAGCGCCCTGACCGCCGGCTACGGCAGCACGCAAACGGCTCAGGAAGGCAGCAATCTCACTGCTGGGTATGGCAGCACCGGCACGGCAGGTTCCGACAGCTCGCTGATCGCCGGTTACGGCAGCACGCAAACCTCGGGCAGCGACAGTTCGCTCACGGCGGGTTACGGCAGTACGCAGACGGCCCAGGAGGGCAGCAATCTGACGGCGGGGTACGGCAGCACGGGTACAGCAGGTGTCGACAGCTCTCTGATCGCGGGATACGGCAGCACGCAGACCTCGGGAAGTGACAGTGCGCTGACAGCAGGTTACGGCAGTACGCAGACGGCCCAGGAAGGCAGCAATCTGACGGCGGGGTACGGCAGCACTGGCACGGCAGGTGCCGACAGTTCGCTGATCGCCGGATACGGCAGCACGCAGACCTCGGGAAGTGACAGTGCGCTGACAGCAGGTTACGGCAGTACGCAGACGGCCCAGGAAGGCAGCAACCTGACTGCGGGTTATGGCAGCACTGGTACGGCAGGTGCCGACAGCTCGTTGATCGCCGGATACGGCAGCACGCAGACCTCAGGCAGTGAAAGTTCGCTCACCGCGGGTTACGGCAGTACCCAGACGGCCCGTGAAGGCAGCACGCTGACAGCCGGGTATGGCAGTACGGGAACAGCTGGCGCTGACAGTTCGCTGATCGCCGGTTACGGCAGCACGCAAACCTCGGGCAGTGAAAGCTCGCTCACGGCAGGTTATGGCAGTACCCAGACCGCACAGCAGGGCAGCGTACTTACATCCGGCTATGGCAGTACGCAAACGGCGGGGGCTGCCAGTAACCTGACCACCGGTTATGGAAGTACCGGCACTGCGGGTCATGAAAGCTTCATCATCGCCGGTTACGGGAGTACACAGACAGCGGGCCACAAAAGTATCCTGACCGCGGGCTATGGGAGTACTCAGACTGCCAGGGACGGTAGCGACCTGATTGCGGGCTATGGCAGTACAGGAACCTCAGGCTCAAGCAGTTCGCTGATCGCAGGTTATGGCAGCACCCAGACCGCGAGTTACAAAAGCATGCTGACCGCCGGTTATGGCAGTACTCAGACGGCCAGAGAACACAGTGACCTTGTCGCAGGCTATGGCAGCACGTCAACGGCAGGTTCAAACAGTTCGCTGATCGCCGGATACGGCAGCACCCAGACGGCGGGCTTCAAAAGCATACTGACCGCCGGTTATGGCAGTACCCAGACGGCACAGGAGCGCAGTGATCTGGTCGCCGGCTATGGCAGCACGTCGACTGCGGGCTACTCCAGTTCCTTGATCGCCGGCTATGGCAGCACGCAGACGGCAGGCTACGGGAGCACGTTGACGACCGGTTATGGCAGTACGCAGACCGCGCAGGAAAACAGCTCGCTCACCACCGGTTACGGAAGTACCTCCACTGCGGGCTATTCCAGCTCGCTGATCGCGGGTTACGGCAGTACGCAGACGGCAGGCTACGAGAGCACGTTGACCGCCGGTTACGGCAGTACGCAAACCGCACAGGAGCGCAGTGACCTGGTGACAGGTTATGGAAGTACTTCCACTGCCGGCTATGCGAGTTCGTTGATTGCAGGTTATGGCAGCACGCAGACGGCAGGCTACGAGAGCACCTTGACCGCCGGTTACGGCAGCACGCAAACCGCACAGGAAAACAGCTCGCTCACCACAGGCTATGGGAGCACTTCCACCGCCGGCTTTGCCAGCTCGCTGATCGCCGGTTACGGCAGTACGCAAACAGCCGGCTACAAAAGTACCCTCACGGCCGGCTACGGCAGTACTCAGACCGCAGAGTACGGAAGTTCACTCACTGCGGGCTATGGCAGCACTGCGACGGCCGGGCAGGACAGCTCGTTGATCGCCGGTTATGGCAGCTCCCTGACCAGCGGAATCAGAAGTTTTCTGACGGCAGGCTATGGCAGTACGCTGATCGCCGGACTTCGCAGTGTTTTGATCGCCGGTTATGGCAGTAGCCTTACATCGGGCATTCGCAGCACATTGACTGCGGGTTATGGCAGTAACCAGATTGCAAGTTACGGCAGCTCGTTGATTGCAGGCCATGAAAGCATTCAGGTCGCCGGAAATAAAAGCATGCTGATCGCCGGCAAGGGCAGCTCGCAGACCGCAGGTTTTCGCAGCACGCTGATTGCCGGTGCGGGCAGCGTACAACTGGCGGGTGATCGCAGCCGTTTGATTGCCGGTGCAGACAGTAATCAGACCGCGGGTGACCGCAGCAAACTACTGGCCGGTAATAACAGTTATCTGACCGCCGGCGATAGAAGCAAACTCACCGGCGGGCATGACTGCACCCTGATGGCGGGCGATCAAAGCAGATTGACCGCTGGAAAGAACAGTATCTTGACGGCCGGCGCGCGTAGCAAACTTATTGGCAGTGAAGGCTCGACGCTCTCGGCTGGAGAAGACTCCACGCTGATTTTCAGGCTCTGGGACGGGAAGAGGTACAGGCAACTGGTTGCCAAAACGGGTGAGAACGGTGTTGAAGCCGATATACCGTATTACGTGAACGAAGATGACGATATTGTCGATAAACCCGACGAGGAAGATGACTGGATAGAGGTAGAGTAGCCAGCGATATTCAAGCACTCCACTACTGAATCATCGACAGGGTGTGTCGATGGAGTTCGGGACATGAAGTCCCTTTATAAACGAATGATCTTTTGTTGCGTAAGATATGGCTCAGGATCATGCAGGCAAAAGCAGCTTTTTTATCGTTGTGATTAGAGAGGTTTTATTTTTTTTCACTGGCGTTTACCGGGGGTCAATACTGACACGCGAGAGCAGCAGGCCGCTCCCGCGTTACCGATGATCGCCTCAGTCGTTATGGCAGCTCGTGGCTGGCATAGAACGCGCTCAATACCTTGACCAGATGCGCCAGGTCATGGCTGCCGGCCAGTTCGCGGATCGAGTGCATGGCGAACGTTGGCAAGCCGATATCTACCGTGCGGATACCCAGGTGGCTGGCAGTGATCGGTCCGATGGTCGAGCCGCAACCCATGTCGCTGCGTACCACAAAGCTCTGCACCGGGACTTCTTCGGCCATGCACAGATGGCGGAAGAAACCGGCGGTTTCGCTGTTGGTGGCGTAACGCTGGTTGCTGTTGACCTTGATCACCGGCCCGGCGTTGAGCTTGGGGCCGTGATTGGCGTCGTGCTTGTCAGCGTAGTTGGGATGAATGCCGTGGGCGTTGTCGGCTGAGATCAGCAGCGACTTCTGAATCGTGCGCACGTAGTCTTCGCTGCTTGGCAACAGGCGCTGGACGATCTGCTCAAGCATCGCGCCGTCTGCGCCACAGGCAGAAGACGAGCCAACCTCTTCGTGATCGGTGCACACCAGCAGGGCGGTTTCGTCGCTCTCGGTGTTGAGCAGTGCCTGCATCCCGGCGAAACACGACAACAGGTTGTCCAGGCGTGCGCCTGCCAGGAAATCCCCGTTGAGGCCGACCACAGCGGCGCCCTGGGTGTCGTAGAAGCTCAGCTCGTAATCGAGCACCACATCGGCATTGAGCCCGTGTTCGCGGGCCAGTTGGTCGGTCAGCAGCGCACGGAAGTCCGCGCGCTCGTCACCGGCTACCTGCGCCAGGATGGGCGGCAGTTCGTTTTGCGCGTTGATCGCCCAGCCTTCGTTGGCAGTGCGGTTCAGGTGAATGGCCAGATTGGGAATCACGGCGATCGGCAGCTTGAAGTCGATCAGTTGGCTTTCGACCTTGCCGTCGCGGCGGAAAGTGACGCGGCCGGCCAGCGACAGATCCCGATCAAACCAGGGGGCCAGCAAGGCGCCGCCGTAGACTTCGACGCCCAACTGCCAAAAACCCTGACGTTGCAGTTCCGGTTGCGGCTTGACCCGCAGGCACGGGCTGTCGGTGTGTGCGCCGACCATGCGGATGCCGCCCGTGAGTGGCGACTGACGGCCCATGCGGAAAGCGACGATGGAGGAGTCGTTACGGGTGACGAAGTAACGACCTCCGGTTTCTACTGCCCACGTATCACGTTCGTCCAGCCGCTGAAAACCTGCGGCTTCAAAGTGTTGCACGAGGGTGGCAGTGGCGTGGAATGGGGTAGGAGAAGCCTTCAGGAAATCAATAAGGCCTTTGTTCAACTCTGCGCGCATAAATAGCTCCAGACAACAATGGCGCGAGTTTACCGTATTGGATGATTTGCTGCCTTCGGTTGCGCTCATCGCGCAGCTCTCGTGCCGACGCGCTGTGTGACGCAGAGCGTCACGAACTGCATGCCGACGCGGAGCGTCGGCACGATAATCAAAACCGCAGTCATTGCCGCAAAAGTGCTTCTCAACCACGATGTCACTGACGACGCAGAGTGCGACGTTAGTGACGGCTGAGTCCTGGCGCTGATCCGGGGGTAGCCTGGCAGGACGCCAGGCTAGCCGCACCGCGCCATGGATGGCGCGTTGCGGCGACCCCCGGATCAGTGTCAGGGCGAAGGAACCCGACGAAGTCGGGCCGGAAACAGGAGCGGGGACTTTGCTCACTTTGGTCCCTCAAAGTGAGTCGCCGAGGGGCGAAAAGGTGACCTGAGCCGAACGTCAATCCACCTGATGTCGCAGAACTGCTGTGTGACGCAGAGCGTCACGAACGGCATTACCACGCGGAGCGTGGGAACGATAGTCAATCGATGACACCCCAGAGTCGCAGTATGTCGCTCACCGCCCAACTCAAATCAGAACGGCGCAGCACACTCGAAGGTCATTCGCTCGCCAGTCCCGGGATGCGTGAAGCTCAGCATGCTGGCATGCAGACACAGACGTGGATAGGCCGCCAGCGCTTCCGGATGCGCGTACAGCCCATCACCCAACAGCGGATGCCCGATCGACAGCATGTGCACACGCAACTGATGCGAGCGGCCAGTGATCGGCGTGAGCTCGACGCGACAATAAGTGTCATGCCGCTCGACAACCTTCCAGAACGTCAGCGCGTGTTTGCCACCCTCGTGGTCCACCACATGCCGGGGCTTGGTAGGCGGGTCGTAGCGCAACGGCAGATCGATGCTGCCGCTGTCCAGGGACGGTTGGCCCCAGCACAGCGCGGTGTAGGCTTTCTCGGTTTCGCGGTCATGAAACTGACGCGACAGTTCGCGATGCGTATCGGCATCGCGGGCCAGCAGAATGATGCCCGAGGTTTCCCAGTCCAGACGATGGACGATACGCGCTTCGGGGTAACCGTTTTCCTGCAGGCGGGTAATCAGGCAATCCTTGTTGTCGTCGGCACGACCGGGAACGGAAAGCAGCAGGGTAGGCTTATCGATCACCAGAACGGCGGCGTCCTGATGAATGATGCGGATGTTCGACAACGGCATGCAACGGCCTCGAAACGCTAGAAACGCCGACGGCGGCAAGGGCGCAGCTTCCGGAGAAGTGCGCCGATACCGCCGCGAGCGACTGCCTGATCAGCGATCGGGCAGGGTGATATTGAGTTCCAGAATAGAACAGCTGCCCTGGCTTTCCAGAGCGACCTGTACCTGATCAGACTCGATATTGACGTATTTACGGATCACTTCCACCAGCTCTTTCTGCAGCGCAGGAAGGTAGTCCGGGGTACTGCGTTGGCCGCGTTCGTGAGCAACGATGATCTGTAGACGCTCTTTCGCTACCGAGGCCGTGCTTCCTTTTTTGCGGTCACGAAAGAAGTCAAAAATATTCATTAATTACCCCCGAACAGGCGTTCAAAGAATCCTTTCTTATGCACATCCAGAAACCGGTGCTCAAGTGTTTTGCCCAGCAGGCGGTCGACCGCATCGCTGTAGGCCTGACCCGCGTCGCTCTGGTCATCGAGAATGACCGGCACGCCCTGGTTGGAAGCTTTCAGTACAGCCTGGGATTCGGGAATCACGCCGAGCAGGGTAACGGCAAGGATTTCCTTGACGTCTTCCACGCCGAGCATTTCGCCCTTGCTGACGCGCTCAGGGTTGTAGCGGGTCAGCAGCAAGTGTTCCTTGATCGGGTCTTCGCCGCGTTCGGCGCGACGCGATTTGCTGGCCAGCAGGCCCAGCATGCGGTCGGAGTCACGCACCGACGAGACTTCAGGGTTGGTCACGACGATGGCTTCGTCGGCGAAGTACATGGCCAGGTGAGCACCGGTTTCGATGCCGGCCGGCGAATCGCAGACGATGTATTCGAAGGATTCCTTCAGCTCCATGAGGACTTTTTCAACGCCCTCCTTGGTCAGTGCTTCCTTGTCGCGGGTCTGGCTGGCGGCCAGCACGAACAGGCCTTCGATCTTCTTGTCCTTGATCAGCGCCTGTTGCAGGTTGGCTTCACCATTGACCACGTTGACGAAGTCATACACGACACGACGTTCGCAACCCATGATCAGGTCGAGGTTACGCAGACCGACGTCGAAGTCGACGATGACTGTCTTGTGGCCGCGCAGTGCGAGGCCGGTACCGATGGCGGCGCTGGTGGTGGTCTTGCCCACACCACCCTTGCCGGATGTAACAACGAGAATCTTGGCCAAGGTGTATCACCCCTAGAGGAAAAGGACATTGAGTCCCTGAAAGGCATCTCCTGGCGCCGCGCACGCCGAAGCATTCTGGAAGTCCTGGGGTCTGATTCCGGAAAGCTAGCACTAAGCTATTACTTTCGACTCATATACCCGCTGAAAAGCAGTGCTTTTCAGAACTTCCTGCCGCCTTCACGACAATTTCGCGACGAATCAGAGATGCTTTGAAAATTGCGGCAGTATCCGTTAAAGACGAATGATGTTCAACACATCACCTGACAAGCTGATCTGGACCGGCGAGCCCCATAACGGGTCCCTGCGCAAGTCCTCGGACACCTTGTATTGCCCGGCAATCGAAATCAGCTCGGCACTCAACTGCTGACAGAAGATGCGTGCCTTGGTATCGCCCTTTATTCCCGCCAGTGCCCTGCCACGCATCGGGCCGTAGACATGGATGTTTCCATCGGCGAGAAGTTCCGCACCAGGACTGACCGGCGCGACTACCACCAGGTCGCCGCCCTGAGCGTAGATCTGCTGCCCGCCGCGTACCGGAGCGGTTATCACGCGGGTCGGCTTGATCAGTGGCTCGGGTGGTTTTTCCGGTATTTTTTTCGGTGCTTCGGCCTCGACCGGGTCGATCACGCGTTCACGTGCGCCGGACGGCGGCAGGACCGGGAGGTCGACGGCAATCGCCGCAGCAATGTCTTCGATGCGGTTGGCGCGGATCGCCAGGGTGCGCAGGCCATGCTGGCGACAGATGCGCACCAGACCCGGGAGATCCACCGGCCCCTCGTTCGGTGCGAGTTTGTCCAGAGCCAGGATCAACGGCGTATTGCTGAAGAAGTTGGGGGCTTGTGCCACCTTGGCGGCCAACTGCCTGTCGAGCGCTTCAAGGTTGGTTCGGGCCAGCTCCATCACGGTGATGGCGAGCATGCTGCCCTTGAGCTGAAATACAGGTTCCGGGTTTTGCGATTCAATCTGGCTCATGGTTGATATACACAACAGCTTGTCGCTAAAAGTGCCGAGACTTATAGCGAGAACGCCCGCGAGCCGCAAGCGGCCAGAACCGTTGTAGAATGCGCGGCCTTTGTTCTGACGGAAGCCCAAATGGATCGCCCGCGTCTTAAAGCCAGTTTCCTTCACCCCCGTTTCTGGCCGCTATGGCTGGGGCTGGGGCTCTTGTGGCTGATTGTTCAATTGCCATTTTGTGTTCTGCTGGTCATCGGTCGGGCACTGGGCGCCATCATGTACCGTGTGGCCACTGATCGAAAAAAAATCGCGTCGCGCAATCTGGAGCTGTGCTTCCCGCATTTGTCCGCGGCCGAGCGCAAGCGTCTGCTCAAGGAAAACTTCGCCTCCACCGGGATTGCCTTTTTCGAGATGGCGATGAGCTGGTGGTGGTCGAAAAAACGTCTGGCCAGGCTTGCCCACGTCGAAGGGCTCGAGCATTTGCAGAATGCCCAGGAAAAAGGCGAGGGCGTGATTCTGATGGCGCTGCATTTCACCACGCTGGAAATCGGCGCGGCGCTGCTGGGCCAGCAGCACACCATCGACGGCATGTATCGCGAGCACAAGAGCCCGCTGTTCGACTTCGTCCAGCGTCGCGGGCGCGAGCGCCATAACCTTGATTCGCTGGCTGTCGAGCGCGATGACGTGCGCGGCATGCTCAAGTTGCTGCGCGCCGGCCGGGCCATCTGGTATGCGCCGGATCAGGACTATGGCGCCAAGCAAAGCATTTTTGTGCCGCTGTTCGGCATCCAGGCCGCGACCGTGACCGCCACCAGCAAGTTCGCCCGCCTGGGCCGTGCGCAGGTTGTGCCCTTCACTCAGTGGCGTCTGGCAGACGGCAGTGGTTACCGGCTGGTGATCCATCCGCCGCTGGATAACTTTCCGGGGGAAAGCGACGAAGCCGATTGCCTGCGCATCAACCAATGGGTGGAAAAGGCCGTCACTGAATGCCCGGAACAATATCTTTGGGCCCATCGACGCTTCAAAAGTCGACCGCCAGGTGAACCGAAGCTATACAACAAGCATAAATAAAACGCGTCTTCGATCACCGAGGTCAGTTGTAGATGCCAGATCCTGCTGTTGCGATCAATGCTGTGAGGAGTCCGGTCGAACCGGTAACCGGGCTCATTCTTTCAGGTGGTGGTGCACGTGCCGCCTATCAGGTCGGGGTGCTTGCAGGCATTGCCGACCTGTTGCCTGCCGGGGCGCCCAACCCTTTTCCGGTCATTGTCGGCACGTCGGCAGGGGCGATCAATGCAGTGAAACTGGCCAGCGGTGCGCTGCACTTTCGCATTGCCATTCACCAATTGACCGAGTTCTGGCAGTCATTTCGCAGTCATCAGGTTTTACGCAGCGACTGGTCGGGTGTGATCCACCAGGCCAGCCGGTTTTTTGGCCGCAGCCTGATGGGCTTCGGACGAAACATTCCCGTTGCCTTGCTCAACAGCTCACCGCTGCGTGAACTGCTCAACGAGCGGCTGGACCTTTCCGGGATCGAAGCGGCGATCAATGCTCACCACCTGCGCGCGGTGGCGGTGACAGCCTTTGGCTACGAGTCGGGGCAAGCGGTCACGTTTTATCAAGGGCGGGGCACCATCGAGCCGTGGTTACGTCATCGGCGTATCGGTCGTCCGACGCAACTCACCGTGGATCACCTGCTTGCCAGCTCGGCTATCCCGTTGCTGTTCGCTCCAGTGATGCTCGATAAGGAATACTTTGGTGACGGAGCCGTGCGTCAATCTGCACCGATCAGCCCGGCGCTGCATCTAGGGGCCAATCGGGTGCTGGTCGTGGGTGTCAGCGGCAATCCGCGCGGGCTTAAAAGCGAACGACCCGCACCACGTCCACCGAACGGCATGCAGCCGAGTCTGGCGCAGATCAGCGGGCACATGCTCAACAGCACCTTTATTGATAACCTGGAAAGCGATATCGAATTGCTTGAACGACTGAACACGGCCAGCGCGTTGCTGCCCGATGAGCAGATCAGGCAGCCGGGCATGGAGCCGGTGGAAGTGCTGGTGATTTCGCCGAGCCGTCCGCTGGATGAAATCGCGGCCCGCCACCGCCGTGAACTGCCCCCCGCACTGCGCACGTTCCTGCGCGGGCCGGGCGCGACCAGGAGCAGCGGTGCCAGTGTGCTGAGCTATCTGCTGTTCGAGTCAGGTTATTGCAGCGAATTGATCGAGCTGGGGCGTCACGACGCGATTGCTCAGGGTGCCGAACTGAAGCGCTTTTTGCGTCTGACCTGACGTCGCCACGGCAGGAGCGAGCCCTGCCGTGGAGCGCGCTGTTATCTCACTCGGCGTACCTGCAACTGACCGCACGGCGGACCGCTCAGTTGCTCCCCGGTTTCGAGGCTGAACACCGAAAAGTGCAGGGGACAGGTGATGGACCGGCGTTTCTCGTTGACCACTCCATGCTCCAGCCATCCTTCACGATGCGGGCAACTGCTCGGTATCAGGTATTGCTCCTGGCCAATGTGTACGGTGAACGTGTCGGGACGACGAAACTCAGCAGGCTCGTTCAAGGCTGACCTCCTTGTTGAAATGCTTGAGCCGACGGGCTTTTTCTACCGCCAGGTCGAACGCCAGGTTGGTGATCTCGCGTCCCATGCAGATGCCGCGCCAGGCTTTTACCGGATCCAGATCCCCGCTGACGTCCATGGCCTTGAGCAGGCGCTGGCCCTCGATGGCGTGGAAAACGTCGATATGAACGTGTTCTGAATAGTAGGTATGAGCCTTGATCTGCAAGCGCTCGCAAAGCTGCGTGTAGCACTCGAAAAAGAACGGTACCACGGTCTCGAAGTAGGTGATGACGCCGGCAAACCATGACGCATCGTCCGCCCGCATCGCCAGCCAGCAGAACATATTGGGAAAGGTGAAACCGGCGCTGGAGTTGGCGTCTACGTAAAACTGCAGGTCCAGCGGCATTTCCAGTTCGCGCAACAGGTCCTGATAGAGCGTGGTATGCGAGCGTTTGAGGTTCCCCGAGCCGAACTCGTCGATCATCATGCGCAGCATGGGCATCTGTGCGGGAAGGCTGAGCCTGGGCATCAGGTGATAGAACACCTGTGCTTCGGTCAGGCCATCCAGTGCAAACTCCTGAACCAGAATCCGGAATTCGTCGAGGGTCATGTCGTTGGCGACATACTGTGCGCTGGGCGGTACTTCGCTGCTCTCCTGTTCGACCAGCTCGGCCAGCATTCTGCGCAGACCGGCAAGGTCATCAGGCGCATCTGCCGTCATGCTGCGTTCGATGGCATCCTCGATCCAGTGTTGCTCGAACGCCAGAATCGCCTGTGGCATGGGCACCCGCTTTTCGATAAGCGCACGGTTGGCCAGAAACAGTTGCTTGTGCAGGTCTTCCATCAGGCAGCCTCCTCGGTGACGACACGCTCGCTGTTGATCACGCCCCTGGCTCTGAGCTCGCGCTTGATATGCGCGTACCAGTCCGGGGCATTGAGCAGATAACCCTGGTTAAGCGTGGCGACTTGCTGGCTGAGTGCCGGCTGCTGCCGGGCAGCCGCTGTCCGGCACAGCAGCGGTTCCAGATTGGCCAGGGAAACCACATTGCCGTCGGACTCCAGGTCTCCGGCCAGCTGCATTTCCCAGCCGATGAAGTAGTCGACGCCCTCCTGTCGAATGGCATCTACCTGAGCCTGCGGGCGCGACAGCGAGGGCGAGTCCTTCAGGCCAATGACTCTGGGTAACTGCGCGATGGCCTTGAGGGTGGCGAAGGACTTTTCGTTGCCCGACAGGGCGGCCTCGTTGTACATGAAGATATCCATGTGCGTCGCGTCATGAATGGTCTGGTAATGCTCGATGATCGCCTGCTGGCTGATACCGGGCGTCAAGGGTGAGGTAAACATCACTGCTTGAGCACCGGCATCCTGAGCCAGGAGGGCAAAGTCCAGCACCTCCTGCGTCGAATGGCGTTCGATCCCGGCGATGACGCTGCGCTCGCCCGCGTGCCTGAGGGTCAGCGTCAGCATCTGCAGCCATTGCTGACGCGACAGCCGCCAGCCCTCTCCGGAGGTCAGGCATGGAATGTAGCCATCGACATGGGGCGCGAGGCTACCCAAAAGGCGTTCGAGGCTGGCTTCGCAGACTTGCTCCTGCGCGTTCAGAGGCGTTATCAGGGGGACCAGAATGCTTTTACCAGACATGTTGAAAGTCCTCGTTGCTGATCACCATGGCGCAGGACTGGTCATAGAGACGCTGGAGCATCTTCGGGAACGTCTGCCGTCGAATGGTGCTTTCGAATGGTTGAAGGAAAGGCTGCAGCACTTGCAGGCGCAGCAACTCCGGATCGTGGGTATAAAACGGGATTTCCTGCTCCAGCACTTGAGCAGCCAGCAGTTTCTTGTCGGCCGGCAGACCTCTGAACAGCGTTTCACCTGCTGCGCGCTGGAGCACCTGTTCGCTATAGCCCTCACGCTGTATTGCCATGTCGGTGTGCAAGACATCCATGAACGGGTAATAGGCGTCCTGCAGGGCACGGCCTTTCTTCCAGATGATGGCGTCGCAAATGCCTATCTGGGCGAAATTCATCTGCACGCTGCTCTCGTAGAACCGGGAGAAGAACTCCAGGGATTTGTCACGCACGCCGGGATCGGCATGGTGCATGCCCATGAAAACCGTGGCATCGATCATCGGCAGGTCGAAGTCAGACATGGAGGTTCTCCAGTGCCTGCGCAATTGCCTGAACGGCGGCCTCGAATTCGTCCGGCTTGCGTGCCAGTGCCAGGCGTATGTAGCGCTGGCCTTTTTCCGGCTGGCTCCAGTAGAAATACTTGCCCGGCAGTACGTAGACGTCCGATTGCAGCAGATAAGCCTGCAAGTCATCGGCGTTCACGCCGGCGGGTAGAATCTCGAACCAGGCCACGCTGGTATCGATCATCGGTTGCACATACTTCAAGACCTTGCCTTCAAGGCAGGCACGCGCCTTGCTGCGGTTGAGGTCCAGCACCGAGCGCACGGAGTCGAAGTCATCGTCGTTGCTGTCCTCGATGTAGCGGGTCACGACGTTGAGGATGAACGGTGAGACATTCAGCAGGACGCTGGTGACAATGCTGTAGATATCGGCGTTGATGTCGCGGCTGGCCATGAGCGTGGCGCATTTGGTGTCCTGCAGGGGCCAGGTCTTGCCCGTATCTTCCATGACCAGGTATTGAGTGCCGATGTCGTCGAGAATCGCGTAGGCATCCACGCGCTGCTTGCCGGAGGCTCTGAAGAACGAGGCGAAACAGAAATCGAGGATCAGCAGCTTGTTGTAATCCCGGCAGTAGCGGGCCACTTCGACAAACGTGTCCGGCCCCTCGGCAAACAGGCTGGAACCTGTCGGGTTGTTGGGATCGACCAGAAAGATTGCGTCCAGTCCGATGGCGGCCTTCTGCAACGTTGCGTACACCTCGGTCGATGACTTGAACAGGCTTTCATCCAGTGCCGACATGGGCACTTCCATGTGTTTCAACAGGTCATGCAGGTTGTCGAAACAGGGCTCGATCAGCCCGACGCTCATGTTCTTTTTGCGCAAGTAGGTCGCAGTGATATGCATGGCGATGGACGCGGCGTAGACGAGATAGATTTCGTCGTGGCGTTTCAACGCATGATGCTGGCCGTGGAAGGTGAAGAAGGCCTGAATGAACGTCTGTTCACTCTGATACTGCGTCTGGTTCTGTGCCCGATACCACAGCTCGGGCAGGCTGGCGACGATCATGCGCTGGGTCTCGCTCTGATCCTGGTGCGTGTGGGCATCGGCCAGATTGAAGCGGGTCTTGAGGGCAGAAATTTCGTGTTGGGTAATATCGTCCAGAACAGGAACTGCGTTCAAGGTGTCGATACCGGCATACAGACTATTCATACCATTATCCCTGTGGCGTCATTATTGTTTGGGAAGCCGCCGTCCTGGATATCCAGAACGCCGGAGCAGATTTCCTTATTTTCGGCGCCAATAACACTGTACCTAAGTGCAAACAGCAGGGCGTTAGTGTTTCAGCGTGTTGACCTGTTCTTAAGTACAGTAGATTTGCCTATTTAAATAAGTAATGCTTCACGCTGGTGACGCCGGGTGGGTTTTAGAATGTCGAGCGGGTTTGAATTTCAGGTAGCCAGTTACAGTAAAGTGCCCGTCACGTTGCTGGAAACGCTGTATGCCCTGCGCAAGAAGATCTTTTCGGATCGGCTTGAATGGAAGGTTCGTGTCAGTCAGGCGTTCGAGTTCGATGACTATGACAGTGCCGCTGCGACTTACCTGATAGGCAGCTGGAACGGGGTTCCGCTGGCCGGGCTCAGGCTGATCAACACCTGTGATCCGTACATGCTGGATGGACCGTTTCGCAGTTTTTTCGACTATCCGGCGCCCAGAAATGCTGGCATGGCGGAGTCGAGCCGGTTCTTTGTCGACACGGAACGTGCCCGGTCGCTGGGTATTCTGCACGCGCCACTGACCGAAATGCTGCTGTTCTCGATGCACAATCACGCTGCCTCGGCTGGTCTGGAGTCCATCATCACGGTGGTCAGCAAGGCGATGGCGCGGATCGTGCGCAAGTCCGGGTGGGAGCACCGTGTTCTGGCAACGGGGGAGGCTTCACCAGGCGAGACGGTATTGTTGCTGGATATGCCTGTGAACGCCGACAACCATCAACGGCTGCTCGGCAGCATTGCCCGCAGGCAGCCCGTCACGGATGACCTGTTGCGCTGGCCAATACCGCTCGATGCATCAGCATCCTTGCAGCGAGCACGCATGGACAGCGCAGCCTGAGTCAGACCATGCCCATATTAATGGCTTTGTACACGGCCTGTTTGGCAGTGCGCACTTCGAGTTTGCTGGAAACGTTGGACATGTGAAATTTCACGGTGCGTTCCGAAATGGAAAATATCTCGGCGATTTCGCTGTAGGCCTTGCCCATGGCTACCCATTTCAGCACGCCTATTTCGCGGCTGGATAATTTGCATCGGGTGGGCTGCGGGAAGAGTTCGTGGGGCGCCTGTGTCTTGGTCAAACGGTCATGAAAGCGGATGAGGCTCATCTGGATATCAGCGGCCTTGTCGCGGATTCGCTGATCGAAGTCAGTCTGTTGCCTGGCATTGCAAAGACTCAGAGCGGCAAAAAGCCCGCTTGCATCGTGCAGGGTGAAAGTGGCCCCGGAGGACAGCTGGTATTTGGCCGAGCGCTTCAGGAAGTCATCGGTCTCGACGCCCTGAATGGCATGCCGGGCCTCTCTCCAGAAAAATGGCGTAATGCTATGCCAGGCATGTTTGATGATGGGATCGGTAAGGTGATAGTTGGAGGCAATATACGACTTCAGCCAGGAATCAGGATAGTTGGACAGGATGACCGGTTTGACAGTGCGTGTCTTTGGGCTGGAAAAGTAGGCATAGGTGAAATCGCCAATACGATGCAGATCGTTTTCGAAGTCTTCAATCAATTGACGCAGCGGAGCAGGGGCTGCGTTGATCTTGAGGGGCGGGCAGTCAAGTTGGGTGTGCACGGTACGAACCTCCATGTAATACCTTGTCTATTGTTTGTTTGCGGCCTGGCCGTCTTCATTATCCTCATTTGTATTTTCCGCAGTACATGAAAACATGGACTGCGTGTGTCTTTTGTCTTTGAACAAGGGCTTAGCCGTTGAAAATAATACGCTCATCGACCTGCCGAGTTGCGAGCGCACGCATGTTCGGGGACTGGCCATCGCGCTGCGATGAGGCGTGTCAGTGATTTTTATTGCGATTGCAATCATATTCTTGGTTCCATCAAGGTGCAAGGATGCTTGTCCGACAGCAAGGAGTAGTGATGAACAGCGCAAACAGTCATTCGTTGGCACCCCAGACCCGGTTCGCGGCGTTGGCCTGCATGGACAAGATTCAGGCGGTCACGGGGCTTGCGCTGCGTGGGTGTTGTTCACCCCTGTTCGCGATGGCCGATATCGTCGAGCGTCTGACCAGAGATCCGTCCACCTCGCGGCGGATATCGGTGGTACGGGCCAGCAAACACATGTCACGCGGACAGGAAGGCATGCTCGCCAGCGCCTGGCCGCTGAGATTTGCTGCGCAGGCTGGCGCGGTGGAGTTGCCGCTGATTTACATGATCAGCAGCGAAACCTCCGCCGAGTTGAGCGCGCTCGCATCGGAGTCGTTCCAGCGGGGCATCTTCTGCAACGATATCGAGACGCTGCCGTCACGCTGGCCCAAGGGTGCCCATCCCTGGTTACCGCTGTGGCTGCTGTCGAACCGCAAATGCCAGCCGTTTGACCCTGCGGATGCTGCCGAAGCGCGGGCGATCACACTGCACGCCCTGCACAGTCTGTATGTCGAAGGCCGGAGCGGCTTCTATTACATGGCCTTGCACGACGAGTCCAATGAGGAAGTCAGTGAACTGAGCGATGCTCAGGCTGTGGCGGCCGTACAGGGCATGTACCGGATTGGCGACGCCGTTTGCGGTCATGAAGGCCGTCGCGTACGCCTTCTGGGGGCGGGTCTGGCGCTGCGCTCGGTACGCCAGGCTGCCCGCCTGCTCCGTGAACACTGGGACGTCGATTGCGAAATCTGGAGCTGCCCCAGCTATACCCGAGTGGCCCGCGATGCCGCAGCCGCACGACGCTGGAATCGTTTCCATTCTGCACAACCCGCACGATCCTGGCACCTGCGCGATTGCCTGGGCGAGGGGCAGGACGCGGTGGTAGCCGTCACCGGCTACCCGCAGGCCGTGGTTGAACAGCTGCGTGAGCATGTCCCGGGGCGGTTCGTCGGGCTGGGTGCCGATTCCGCGGCCCCGCAGGGTACGCCTGCAACCCGTCCGGAGTGGATCGTCGTACAGGCCCTGACTGCGCTTGCGGAAGGCGGGCAACTGGGCTACGAGCCGCTGAAACTCGCCTTGCGACGCTATCAGCTGGTCTGATGTCAGCCTTTTCCACCGCTTTGCCGGGCGGCCAGTGCGGCACGCTCCAGCGCGTCGGCGAACACGCGGCGCTGCTGGTCGTCGAATTGCGTCAGAAACAGCTCGTCGACTGCCGTTTCGTAAACCTGCCACATCTGTTTGCGCAGGGTCCGGCCCTTGTCGGTGATCGCTGCCACGGCGCCTCGTCCATCGCTGTCGGACCTGTGGCGCGCCACCAGCCCTTCGCTTTCAAGCCGGTCGACCAGGCGAGTCAGGTTGTAGCGTTCAATGGCCATGACGTCGGCCAGCTCATGCATGCGGCGCATGCCTTGCGGGCCGCTTTCAATGCCCCAGAGCGCGTCATACCACGCATAGGCAGGCAGCCCGGCCGCCGCCAGACGTCGTTCGATTTCGCGAATCAGACAGCGGTGTGCCCTGACGAATCTGAACCACGTATCCGGTTCGGCTGACGACATGATTCACCTTTGTCTGAAATTCTTGAGGGTTGCAATAGTAACCGAGCGCGGGATAAATTCCGGTATTTGATTGCAATTGCAATCAGATTTTTCAAGGCAGACGCCTGTCCGGCGTCCACTGCCGCATCACAGTAGGAGACGACGATGGCACAGCAACCCCGGTTTCTTGACGAGGATCCGCAAGAAACCCGCGAATGGCTCGAATCGATTGAGTCGGTACTCAACACTGAAGGGCGCCCGCGCGCGCACTATCTGATCGATCAGTTGCTGGACTTCGACGTCGCCCAACATGGCGATTTCTACGGTCGGGTCACCACGCCTTACGTCAACACCATCCCCAGTGACCGCCAGCAGCCTTATCCGGGCGACCTTCAGGTTGAAAAACGTATCAACGCGTTCATCCGCTGGAACGCCCTGGTGATGGTGCTGCGTGCCGGCAAGCATTCCGGCGTGGGCGGCCATATCGCTTCCTACGCATCTGCTGCCGTGCTTTACGACGTCGGGTTCGACCACTTCTTCCGCGGGCGTACCGAGCAGTTTGCCGGTGACCTCGTCTATATTCAGGGGCATTCTTCGCCGGGCATTTACGGCAGGGCGTATCTGGAAGGTCGTCTGAGCGAAGAGCAACTGGACAACTTCCGTCGCGAAACCGATCGTGACGGCATTTCTTCCTATCCGCACCCGCGCCTGATGCCGGACTTCTGGCAGTTCCCCACCGTCTCCATGGGGCTGGGGCCCATCACTGCGGCGTATCAGGCACGCTTCATGCGCTACCTGGAGAATCGCGGACTCAAGGAACATCAAGGACGCAAGGTCTGGGCGTTCCTGGGCGATGGCGAGATGGATCAGCCTGAGTCACAGGCAGCCATTGCTCTGGCCGGGCGCGAGAAACTCGACAACATCATTTTCGTCGTCAACTGCAACCTGCAACGCCTTGACGGGCCGGTACGCGGCAACAGCAAGGTCATTCAGGAGTTCGAAAGTCTGTATCGCGCCGCAGGCTGGAACGTGATCAAGGTCATCTGGGGCGGCGGTTGGGATGCGCTGCTCGAGAAGGACAAGAGCGGGCTGCTGCGTCAGCGCATGATGGAATGCGTGGATGGCGAGTACCAGAACTACAAATCCCAGAATGGCGCCTACGTTCGCGAGCATTTCTTCGGCAAGTACCCGGAGCTGCTGGAACTGGTCAGCGACATGAGCGATGACGACATCTGGAAGCTCTCGCGTGGCGGCCACGATCCGGAAAAAGTCTACAACGCCTACGCTGCCGCAATGCGCCACAAGGGTGGGCCGACCGTGATCCTGGCCAAGACCGTCAAAGGTTTCGGCATGGGCGAGGCGGGTGAGGGGCAGAACATCAACCACCAGTTGAAGAAGCTTGGGGCAGAGGCGATCAAGGCCTTTCGCGACCGCTTCTCGCTGGACATCACCGATGACCAGCTGGGCGACATGCCGTACCTGAAACCGGCCGAGGGCAGTACTGAAGCGCTGTACCTCAAGGCCCGCCGGGCTCAACTGGGCGGTTACATTCCGGCCCGTTTCAGTGACGCTGCCACCCTGCAGATTCCGCCGCTCTCGGTGCTGGATACCCAGCTCAAGAACACCGGCGATCGCGGCATATCCACGACCATGGCCTTCGTGCGCATCCTCTCGACGCTGCTCAAGGATCCGAACATCGGCAAACTGATCGTGCCGATCGTGCCGGATGAGTCACGAACCTTCGGTATGGAAAATCTGTTCCGTCAGATCGGTATTCATTCCCACGTCGGTCAGTTGTACACGCCGCAGGATGCAGGGCAACTGAGCTACTACAAGGAAAGCACCGACGGGCAGATCATGCAGGAAGGTCTGAATGAGTCAGGTGCGATTTCTTCCTGGATCGCGGCCAGTACTTCCTACGCCAACCACGGTGTGATGACCGTGCCGTTCTATATCTTCTACTCGATGTTCGGCTTCCAGCGTGTAGGCGATCTTGCCTGGGCAGCGGGCGACGCCAGGGCGCGGGGTTTTCTGCTGGGCGCCACGTCAGGCCGAACCACGCTGATGGGCGAGGGGCTGCAGCATGACGACGGGCACAGCCATGTCATGTCGTCGACGATACCGTGCTGCGTGTCTTACGACCCGACGTTTGCCTTCGAGCTGGCGGTGATCATTCAGGACGGCATGCGTCGTATGTTTGCCGAAAATGAGGATATCTATTACTACATCACCTTGCTCAACGAGAACTACCCGCACCCGGATCTGCCCGAAGGCGCAGAAGCCGGCATTCTCAAGGGGATGTACCCGTTGCAGGCCAGTGCATCGATCAATACCGGCAAGCACGTGCAGTTGATGGGCTGCGGGTCGATCCTGCTGGAAGTCATCGCGGCCGCCAGACTGCTCGAAGACGACTTTGGCGTGAGCAGCGAAATCTGGAGTGTCACCAGCCTGACCGAACTGCGTCGTGAAGGTCAGGATGCCGAACGCTGGAACCTGCTGAATCCCGAACAGGAGCCGCGTCTGAGCTACGTGGAAAGCTGTCTGGCAGACAGGGAAGGGCCGGTGATTGTGGCGACCGATTACATGAAAATCTTCGCCGACCAGATCCGTCCCTTTGTACCCATGCGCCGTTTCGTGGCACTGGGCACTGACGGTTTTGGCCAGTCCGATACGCGTGAGTCGCTGCGCCACTTCTTCGAAGTGGACCGTTACTTCGTGGCGGTGGCTGCACTCAAGGCGCTGGCCGATGACGGCAAGGTCGAGCGCAAGGTGGTGGCGCAGGCCATCGAACGTTACAAGATCGACCCAGGCAAGCAGAACCCTGTGCTGGTCTGAGTCGCGCTCGTATCTGCTCTGACACCAGCAAAGCGGTCCGCCTTGCTGGTGAAGGGGCTGCTACAGACGAAGGGAAGTCTGACGGTCCGAACCGGGTTCACGCCGTCAGACGATCTTCCCGGAAGTCACGAATCGCCTGCTCGATCTCTTCCTTGGTGTTCATCACGAAGGGGCCGTATTGCACGATCGGCTCACGCAAGGGCTTGCCTGCAATCAGTAACAGCCGTGCACCCGCGGTGCTGCTGATCTGTACGGCACCGCTGTCGGACAGCCTTGCCATATGGCGTTTGCCGATCGGCTGGGCGCTGCCTTCCAGCTCGACACTGCCTTCATAGACGTACAGCAGCACAAGGTGCCCTTCGGGTACGTGCGGGCTGATACGACTGCCGGCAGGCATATCAAAGTCAAAGTACAGAGGCTCGGTATCCGGGCGCTGTACTGCCCCGGCCTGTTGAACCTGACCATCGTCGAAATGCCCTGCCAATACCACCACCTGCACACCGGCCTGAGTGGTGATACTCGGAACGTTTTCCGGCTGGATGTCCTGATAGCTGGCGTCGCTCAGCTTGTTCTTGCCCGGTAGGTTCAGCCAGAGCTGAAAGCCGCGCATGGTGCCTTCTTCCTGTTCGGGCATTTCGCTGTGAATGATCCCGCGTGCTGCGGTCATCCACTGCACACCGCCGCTCTGCAGAAGGCCGACATTGCCCATATGGTCTTCATGACGCATACGGCCTTCAAGCATATAGGTCACCGTTTCGAAGCCACGGTGCGGGTGAGGTGGAAAGCCGGCGATGTAGTCATCCGGCTTGTCCGATCCGAACTCGTCCAGCATCAGAAACGGGTCGAACTGCTCCACACCACGCCCGCCGAAGACGCGCGTCAGTTTGACGCCCGCGCCATCGGACGCTGGCTGACCCGTTTGAATGGACAGGACTTTACGAAATTGAGTCATGGGAGAGGGAGCACTCCTTATCAGATGATACGAAGTGTCATGGTATGCCTGTCTATTCGATAAATTGATTCGAATGCCGGGACTTAATGATCGTATTGATCGATGTGTTGCGCGGTGGGTGTATTGGCGCGGGGTGACAGGCAACCTGCCCGGAATGACCTCCGGAGCAGGCTTGAAGCCAAAGGATGCTCAGTGCTTGCTGCCCTGCGTCGACATGCTCAGCAGCTGTTTCTCCTGATTCCAGTCAAACGGTTCTTCGTTCTGCTCGGCGTCGTAGCGGCGCTCTTCCAGCGCCTGATACAGCTCGATTTCATCATCCGGCATGAAATGCAGGCAGTCACCGGCGAAGAACCACAGCAGGTCGCGCGGCACCAGGTGCGCGATTTGCGGGTAACGCTGGATGACCTGGCAGAGGATGTCCTGACCCAGGTACTGGCTTTCGATGGGGTCCTGCGGCAGCAGCTCGACCAGTTCGTCGAAACGCTCCATGAACAGCGCGTGGCTTTCTTCCGGAACCTGCTCGGCCTCGCCCAGCGCGACCAGAATGCTGCGCAGGTGTGCCAGCAGGCCAAGTTGGTGATCGAGAGTGGCGTCGGCCATTGGGTAATCCTCAAATGCAAAAACAGGCGCGAGAGTATAAAGCTCTACGCGCCTGCTGTGTGGTGTGACCTGACTATCAGCGAATCTTGCCGGCTGCCAGGGTCAGTTCTTCCTTGTCGAAATCATCCACATCGATCACCTTGCGGCGGGCTGCCTCGGCGGTACGCAGGGTCTGCGCTTCGTCGGCCTGCAACACACCGAGGCGCAGCGCGGCGTCGATGACCGGCTCGCCAGCGTCCGGCTTGACCTGACCACTCTTGATGGCCACTTGCAGCTTCTTGTGCAGCGGATACGCAGCGCTGAGCAGGTCGATGGCCTGTTGCAGTGCGCCGACCGGATCGTCTGCCGATTGCGGGCGATAGCAGCCTGCCAGCAACTCTTCCAGCGTCGGATCGCCCTTGGCGCGGCCCAGTACCTGAGCAACTTCGGCATCCAGTCTGTCCGACGGCCCCTTGTGCCGGCGACCGAACGGGAACACTACGGCACGCAGCACCCCGCCCAGTATCCGGTTGGGGAAGTTGCTGAGGATCTCGTCCATTGCCCGTTCCGAATGCCCGAGGCTTTCTTCCATGGCCCAGCGGAACAACGGGCTCATGTGGTCCGGCGAACCGAGGTCGTGATAACGCTTGAGCGCTGCCGAGGCCAGGTACATATGGCTGAGCACGTCGCCCAGGCGGGCCGACAGGCGTTCGCGGCGTTTCAGCTCGCCGCCGAGCAGCATCATGCTCAAGTCGGCGAGCATCGCGAACGCTGCTGCCTGGCGGTTGAGCGCCCGGAAGTAGCCCTGGCTCAGGCCGTTGCCCGGCGCTCTTTCGAAATGGCCAAAACCCAGGTTGAGGATAAAGGTGCTGGCGGCATTGCTCACCGCAAAGCCGATGTGTTTGAGCAGCAGGCTGTCAAACTCGATCAGCGCCTGCTGTTTGTCCTCACGCCCGGCCAGGGCCATTTCCTTGAGTACGAACGGATGGCAGCGAATCGCGCCCTGGCCGAAGATCATCAGGTTGCGCGAGAGGATGTTGGCGCCCTCGACAGTGATGAAGATCGGCGCACCTTGCCAGTTGCGACCCAGGTAATTGTTCGGGCCCATGATGATGCCCTTGCCGCCATGCACGTCCATGGCGTGACCGATACACTCGCGGCCGCGCTCGGTCAGGTGATATTTGAGGATCGCAGAGAGCACTGAAGGCTTCTCGCCCAGGTCGACCGCATTGGCCGTCAGCATGCGCGCACTGTCCATCAGCCAGGCATTGCCGCCGATGCGCGCCAGTGCTTCCTGGATGCCTTCGAATGCCGAGATAGGCACATTGAACTGCTCACGCACCTTCGCGTACTGGCCGGTGACCAGGCTGGTGTACTTGGCAGCGCCGGTGCCGACGGCCGGCAGCGAGATCGAACGACCCACCGACAGGCAGTTCATCAGCATCATCCAGCCCTTGCCCAGCATCGGCTGACCGCCGATCAGGTAGCTCAGCGGGACGAACACGTCCTTGCCGGAGTTGGGGCCGTTCATGAACGCTGCTCCCAGAGGCAGGTGACGGCGGCCGATCTCCACGCCGGGCGTATCGGTCGGAATCAGCGCCAGGCTGATACCCAGATCTTCTTTTTCGCCGAGCAGGTGCTCAGGATCGTGGGCCTTGAAGGCCAGGCCGAGCAGAGTGGCGACCGGGCCGAGGGTGATGTAGCGTTTTTCCCAGGTCAGGCGCAGGCCGATGACTTCTTCACCCTGCCACTGACCTTTGCAGATGATCCCGGTGTCGGTCATCGCGCCAGCATCGGAACCGGCCAGCGGACCGGTCAGCGCGAAGCAGGGAATGTCTTCGCCGCGTGCCAGACGTGGCAAGTAGTGATTGCGTTGCTCGTCGGTGCCGTAATGCAGCAGCAATTCGGCCGGGCCGAGGGAGTTGGGCACCATCACTGTGGACGCCAGGTCGCCGCTGCGGGTGGCCAGCTTCATGGCCACCTGAGAGTGGGCGTAGGCCGAGAAGCCCTTGCCACCGAATTCCTTGGGGATGATCAGCGCGAAGAAGCCGTGCGCTTTCATGTGCGCCCAGGCTTCGGGCGGCAGGTCCATGGCCTGGCCGATTTCCCAGTCGCTGACCATTGCGCAGAGTTCTTCGGTCGGCCCGTCGATAAAGGCCTGTTCCTCTTCGGTCAGCTGGACTTTCGGGTAGGCCAGCAGCTTGTCCCAGTCCGGACGACCGCTGAACAGCTCGCCATCCCACCAGACCGTGCCGGCATCGATCGCATCGCGCTCGGTCTGCGACATCGGCGGCAGGACTTTTTGAAACCAGCTGAACATCGGCGCAGTGAAATGCTTACGGCGCAGATCGGGCAGCATTACCGGAACGAACACTGCCAGCCAGAGCAACCAGAACACTGTCTGCAGCCATCCTGGCGCGTGACTGAAAATACCCATGGCCAGCAGGTAGACAGCTACCACGCCAAGCGCCGGGAGCGGGGCGGTTCGCCGATGAGCCAGCCAGGCAATGCCGACGACCAGCACAACAATCCACAACAACAGCATAAGTATTCCTCCGTGATGACCGCCGCTGTGGCAGCGATCAAACTGGTCGCCAGGCAGTGGTGAGGCGACATCGATAGTGACCCCTGGTTGACGAGGAAGTTGCCGCCGCTTAGGGGTAGACTGTGAGCCTTTATTTATCAGCGACTGCGAGGGGAACGCAATGCTCAAGATCTGGGGACGGAAGAATTCCAGCAATGTGCGCAAGGCACTCTGGATTGCCGAGGAAGTGGGCATACCCTACGAGACGCAGGACGCTGGTGGTGCATTCGGCCTGGTCAACGAAGCGGCCTATCGCGCGAAAAACCCTAACGGCCGGATTCCGATGATTGAAGACGGCGACTTCGTGATGTGGGAGTCCAACGCCATCGTGCGCTATCTGGCCGCCCGGCATGCCCCCGATTCTGATTTATACCCCGCAGACCTGCAGGCCCGCGCCAATGCAGACAAGTGGATGGACTGGACCACCTCGACCATCGCCGCGCCGTTCAGCCCGGTGTTCTGGGGCGTAGTACGCACGCCGGCCGAGAAACAGGACTGGCCGGCCATCGAGCAAGGCATCAAGACGCTGCACAGCCTGCTGCTGGTGGCCGACGAGGCGCTGTCGCGACAGCCCTATCTGTCTGGCGATGCTTTCGGCATGGGCGATATTCCCCTGGGATGCTTCGCCTACGGCTGGTTTGAAATGCCGATTGAACGTCCGCCGCTGCCTCACCTCCAAGCCTGGTATGAGCGTCTCAAGACGCGCCCGGCTTATCGCAAGGCGGTCATGACCCCGTTGACCTGAGCATGTGATGTGAACAGGTGAAAGGGCTGATCGGGCGCATGTCCGGCGCTCGATATTTACTATTAACAGATGTGTCTGTACTTGAACGACGCAGCCGAGCACCATTGCGCGGCTGGGTCGTCACGGCAGGCGGCTGGTGACAGTCATCTTCAATTCCTTTTTCTGATGAGTACCTTTCCCGATATGTCTTCCGCTCTGTCCATTCGGCAGTTAACCAAAACCTACGGCAACGGTTTCCAGGCCTTGAATGGCATCGATCTGGACGTCGCCGAAGGTGATTTCTTCGCCTTGCTGGGCCCCAATGGCGCTGGCAAATCCACCACCATCGGCATCATCTCGACGCTGGTCAACAAGACCAGTGGCACGGTGAACATCTTTGGTCACGACCTGGATCGCGAGCCCGCTGCGCTCAAACGGTGCATCGGTGTCGTGCCGCAGGAGTTCAACTTCAACCAGTTCGAGAAGACCCTCGACATCGTCGTCACTCAGGCGGGCTACTACGGCATCCCGGCGAAAATCGCCAAGGAACGCGCCGAGCAGTACCTGACGCAGCTGGGGCTGTGGGAAAAGCGCGATGTGCCGTCGCGTTCACTGTCCGGCGGCATGAAGCGGCGCCTGATGATCGCCCGTGCGCTGATTCACGAGCCGCGCCTGCTGATCCTCGACGAACCCACCGCAGGTGTGGACATCGAGTTGCGCCGTTCGATGTGGACCTTTCTCACCGAGCTGAACAGCAAAGGCATCACCATCATCCTCACCACGCACTACCTGGAAGAGGCTGAACAGCTGTGCCGCAACATCGGCATCATCGACCACGGGGTGATCGTGCAGAACACCGGCATGAAGCAGTTGCTCAGCACGTTGACCGTCGAGACGTTCGTGCTCGATCTCAAGGCCTCCTGGCAGAGCGCGCCACAATTGCCCGGTTTCCCTTGCCGCCTGCTCGACAGCCACACCCTGGAAGTGCAGGTCGACAAGAACGTCGGCATCACGGCACTGTTCAGTCAGCTCGCCTTCCAGAACATCGAAGTCTTGAGCCTGCGTAATAAATCCAATCGCCTTGAGGAGTTGTTTGTGTCCCTGGTGGAAAAAAACCTCGCGAAGGTGGCGGTATGACCGTACCCAACGGCGAGTTGCGCCCCAACCTGATCGCCCTGAAAACCATCGTCTACCGTGAAGTGCACCGCTTCATGCGGATCTGGCCGCAGACCCTGCTGCCGCCAGCCATCACCATGGTCCTGTACTTCGTCATCTTCGGTAACCTCATCGGTCGCCAGATCGGCGACATGGGCGGCTTTACCTACATGCAGTACATCGTGCCGGGGCTGATCATGATGTCGGTGATCACCAACTCCTACGGCAACGTGGTCTCGAGCTTCTTTGGTGCCAAGTTTCAGCACTCCATCGAAGAACTGATGGTGTCGCCGGTCTCGCCGCACACCATTCTGGTCGGTTACACCCTGGGCGGTGTATTGCGTGGTCTGATGGTCGGTTTCATCGTCACCATGCTGTCGATGTTTTTCACCGACCTGCAAGTACATCACTTGGGCGTGACCATTATCGTGGTGGTGTTGACCGCGACAATTTTCTCGCTGCTGGGCTTCATCAACGCAGTGTTTGCGCGCAACTTCGATGATATCTCGATCATCCCGACCTTCGTCCTGACCCCGCTGACTTATCTGGGCGGCGTGTTCTACTCGATCAACCTGTTGCCACCGTTCTGGCAGACCGTGTCGCTGGCCAACCCGGTCCTGCACATGGTCAATGCCTTCCGCTACGGCATTCTGGGCGTCTCCGACATCAAGATCAGCATCGCCCTGGCGTTCATGATCGTGGCGACCTTCGTGCTGTATATCGGCTGCGCCAAGTTGCTGGTGAGCGGTCGCGGTATGCGTCAGTAACACATTGGCTTCGACCCGCCAGGCTGGCGGGTCGAGCGCTGGCCGGGACCGGCCGTTCAGATTCTGCAACACACCACCCCTTCCGACATTTCCCCTGTGCGCTGATTCTTGAGGCTTTCCGCTGCAAGGAACCGTCATGCGCACAGGGATGATCGCGCTCGCGCTCGGGCTGCTTGCCCTGCGTTTTCTACCGGCCCTGCCGCCGGCCTGGCTTCTGCTGCTGATGCCGATACTGGCGTTGATGTTGCTGCCGTTCCGTACCTATCCGCTGGCGTTCTTTCTGCTCGGTTTCACCTGGGCCTGCGTTTCGGCGCAGTGGGCATTGAGTGACCGCTTGGCGCAGCGTCTCGATGGTCAGACGCTGTGGGTGCAGGGCAAGGTGGTCGGTTTGCCGAGTGTCGCCGAAGGTGTGGTGCGCTTTGAACTGGAAGATGCCTGGTCACGACGTGCCAGGCTGCCGGCGCGAATCCGCGTGGCGTGGTACGGCGGCCAGCCCGTAAACAGCGGCGAGCGCTGGCGCATGGCGGTCAAACTCAAGCGGCCGGCCGGGCTGGTCAATCCGGATGCTTTCGACTATGAAGCCTGGCTACTGGCGCAGCGCATCGGTGCGACCGGCACGGTGGTGGATGGTCAGCTGTTGGCACCTGCGCGTGCCGCCTGGCGCGATGCCATTCGTCAGCGTCTTCTGACGGTCGATGCGCAGGGCCGGGAGGGCGGTCTGGCTGCGCTGGTGCTGGGCGATGGCTCAGGGCTGTCGAGCACCGACTGGCAGGTGTTGCAGGATACTGGCACTGTGCATCTGCTGGTCATTTCCGGCCAGCACATCGGTTTGCTGGCCGGGGTGATCTACGCGCTGGTCGCAGGCCTGGCGCGCTGGGGGCTGTGGCCACGCTTTTTGCCCTGGCTGCCGTCGGCGTGTGCACTGGCGTTCAGTGCTGCACTGGGCTACGGACTGCTGGCCGGTTTCGAGGTGCCGGTCCGGCGAGCCTGTGTGATGGTCGCGATGGTGCTGCTGTGGCGCTTGCGTTTTCGTCACCTGGGCGTGGTCTGGCCTTTGTTGCTGTCCTTCAACGCGGTGCTGATCTTCGAGCCGCTGGTGACGCTGCAGCCGGGTTTCTGGCTGTCCTTCGCGGCGGTCGGCATTCTGATCCTGATTTTCAGCGGGCGTCTTGGCGCCTGGAGCTGGTGGCAAAGCTGGACACGGGCGCAATGGCTGATCGCCGTTGGCTTGTTGCCGATCCTGCTGGCGCTGAACCTGCCGATCAGCCTCAGCGGCCCGTTTGCCAACCTGCTTGCGGTGCCTTGGGTCAGCGTGATTGTCCTGCCGCCGGCATTGCTCGGAACGCTGTTGCTGCCAGTCCCCGTGGTCGGGGAAGGTCTGCTCTGGCTGGCGGGCGGGGCGCTGCAGGGGCTGTTCGTATTCCTCGGCGCGGTGGCCGCCGCATTGCCGGCCTGGTTGCCCAGTGCCGTGCCGGTCTGGGCATGGTGGTTGAGTCTGCTCGGAGCCTTGCTCCTGTTGCTGCCCAAGGGCGTGCCCCTGCGTCCGCTGGGCTGGCCGTTGCTGTTGCTGTGCGTTTTTCCGCCGCTCGAATCAGTGCCTGAAGGTCAGGTCGATGTGTTGCAACTGGATGTGGGGCAGGGCCTGGCGATTCTCCTGCGCACCCGCAATCACACACTCCTGTATGACGCAGGTCCACGTTTCGGTGAGTTCGATATCGGTCAGCGCGTGGTCGTGCCCGCCATGCGCAAGGCGGGTGTCCGCCATCTTGACCTGATGTTGATCAGCCATTCCGACGCAGACCATGCCGGAGGTGCAGCAGCGGTTCATCAGGCCTTTCCGGTGGCCCGCGTGCTAGGCGGTGAGCTGGCCCGCCTCGCGCCGCAACTCGACGCCCGACTGTGCGAGAGCGGTGCACGCTGGGAGTGGGATGGCGTGGTGTTTTCCACGTGGCGCTGGGAGCAGGGGCCTGACGGCAATCCGGCCTCCTGCATCCTCAGCGTCGACGCTAGGGGCGAGCGTCTGCTGCTGGCGGGCGATATCGACGTGCACGCCGAGCGTGCGGCGATCGACAGCGGGTTCGACCTTCGTGCCCACTGGTTGCAGTCGCCGCATCACGGCAGCCGTACCTCGTCGTCCAAAGCATTTCTGCGCGCCGTGGCACCGGTTGGCGTGCTGATTTCCCGTGGTCGCAACAACGCGTTCGGTCACCCGCATCCGTTGGTCATGGCGCGCTATCGAGGCCTGGGCATCGCCAGTTACGACAGTGCCGAGCTGGGCGCGGTCCGTCTGCAACTGGGGACATTCGGAACGCCACAGGCCGAGCGCGCGCAACGGCGCTTCTGGCGTGATTGAGTGAATGGATATCGATCTCGGCGTTCGGCACTTGGCGACCCTATGGTAGAGTGGCGCCAATTTTTCGAGGGAGTGATCACTGTGTGGGAACTGGTCAAATCTGGCGGCTGGATGATGCTGCCGATTATTCTGAGCTCCATCGCCGCCGCCGGCATCATCATCGAGCGCCTGTGGACGTTGCGTGCCAGCCGTATCACGCCACCGCACCTGCTCGGGCAGGTCTGGCAGTGGATTCAGGAACAGAAGCTGGACAGCGAAAAGCTCAAGCAGCTGCGCGCTGACTCGCCGCTGGGCGAAATCCTTGCCGCAGGGCTGGCCAATTCCAGGCATGGTCGCGAGATCATGAAGGAATGCATCGAAGAAGCCGCTGCCCGGGTCATTCATGAACTGGAGCGCTACCTCAGCGCACTGGGCTCGATCGCTGCCATGGCGCCGTTGCTTGGTTTGCTCGGCACGGTGCTGGGCATGATCGATATCTTCGGCTCGTTCAACAGCTCCGGGGCCACCGCCAATGCCGGTGTGCTGGCAGGTGGTATTTCCAAGGCGCTGATCTGTACCGCGTCGGGTCTTATCGTAGCGATCCCGGCGATTTTCTTTCATCGCTTTCTGCAGAGCCGCGTCGATGAGCTGGTAGTCGGCATGGAACAACAGGCCATTCGTCTGGTTGAAGTGGTGCAGGGCGACCGCGATGTCGATCTGATCGACGCCAAGATCGATCTCAAGTCGCTGGCCAGAGCGGGCGGGGGCAAGAAGAAGTGAAATTTCGCCGTCGCAGACCCCGGGAAAACATCGACATCAATCTGGTCTCTCTGATTGATGTGGTGTTCATCCTGCTGCTGTTCTTCATTGTGACGACCACCTTTACCCGTGAAACCCAGTTGCGGGTGGATCTGCCCCAGGCCGTAACCGGAACGCCGGACGTGGATGCCAGCGCCAAACAGCTGGACATTGCCATCAACGCCGACGGGATTTTCTCGCTGAACAATCAGTTGTTGCCAAAAAACGACCTGGCGACGCTGATCGAGGCGCTGCAGCGCGAGTCGGGGGGCGATACCAGCCTGCCGCTGTCGATCAGCGCCGACGGCAAGACCCCGCACCAGTCGGTCATCACGGCCATGGATGCGGCGGGCAAGCTGGGCTTCAGTCATCTGCGCATGACCACTGTCGAGGCCACACCGGCTAACTGATGGCATTCACTGACCGTTTGCTCGACGCCTGGTACAAGGGCCACCCTGCGCTGGCGCTGTTGCGCCCGCTCGAAGGTCTTTACCGGCGTGTCGTAGAGCGCAAACGGGCGCGGTTTCTGGCGGGCGAAGGTGATATCTATCGAGCGCCGGTGCCGGTCATTGTGGTGGGTAATATCACCGTCGGTGGCACGGGCAAGACGCCGTTGATTCTCTGGATGATCGAGCATTGCCGCCGTCGCGGTTTGCGTGTCGGTGTGGTCAGCCGTGGCTACGGCGCCAAGCCGCCAAGCCTGCCGTGGCGTGTCCTGCCTGAACAAAGTGCCAGCGAGGCGGGGGACGAGCCGTTGCTCATCGTGCAGCGCTGCGGTGTGCCGCTGATGATCGATCCGGATCGCAGTCGCGCCGTACAAGCCTTGCTCGCTGCCGAATCGCTGGATGTGATTCTTTCCGACGACGGCTTGCAGCATTACCGGTTGGCCCGCGACCTGGAACTGGTGCTGATCGATGCCGCCCGTGGTCTGGGCAATCGCCGCTGTCTGCCTGCCGGGCCGTTGCGCGAACCGGCCGAGCGGCTGAACAGTGTCGACGCCTTGCTTTATAACGGTGCCACGGCTGACAGGGACGACGGCTATGCCTTCAGGCTCAAGCCTTCGGCACTGATCAATCTGCGCAGTGGCGAACGTCAGCCAGTGGATTATTTCCCGGCCGGGCAGGCGCTGCATGCGGTCGCCGGAATCGGCAATCCCCGACGTTTCTTCAATACCCTCGAAGGATTACACTGGCGACCGGTGCCTCACGCGTTCGCCGACCATGCTGTCTACAGTGCCGAAGCGCTGACATTTGCACCCGCGCTGCCCTTGGTCATGACCGAGAAGGATGCGGTGAAGTGTCGTGCCTTTGCCGCTGATGACTGGTGGTATCTGGCAGTGGATGCAGTACCTTCCGATGCCTTTGTCGGTTGGTTCGACCAGCAACTGCTACGTCTTTCTCCATGATTGCTTCAGGATCTCCTATGGACACCAAACTACTCGATATCCTCGCTTGCCCTGTCTGCAAGGGACCATTGAAGCTTAGCGCCGACAAGACCGAGCTGATCAGCAAGGGCGCAGGCCTTGCCTATCCGGTGCGCGACGGCATCCCGGTGATGCTCGAAAGCGAAGCTCGCACCCTGAGCACCGACGAGCGGCTGGAAAAATGACCGCAGCGTTTACCGTTGTCATTCCTGCGCGCTACGGCTCCAGCCGCTTTCCGGGCAAGCCGCTGAAAACCATTGCTGGCAAACCCATGGTTCAATTGGTCTGGGAGCAGGCCTGCAAGAGCAGCGCCGAACGCGTGGTGATTGCCACCGACGATGCGCGCATTGTCGAAGCCTGTCAGGCTTTTGGTGCCCAAGTGCTGCTGACGCGCGACGATCACAACTCCGGCACCGATCGTCTGGCCGAGGTGGCCGCGCAATTGGGCCTGGCGGCTGACGCGATTGTCGTCAATGTGCAGGGCGACGAGCCGATGATCCCGCCTGCGGTGATCGATCAGGTGGCGTCCAATCTGGCCGCCCATCCCGAAGCCGGCATGTCCACGCTGGCCGAGCCTATCGACGACGTGGCCGCGTTGTTCAACCCCAATATCGTCAAGGTGGCTACGGACATCAACGGCCTGGCGCTGACGTTCAGCCGGGCTCCCTTGCCGTGGGCGCGCGATGCGCTTGCAGCAAATCGCGACCAGCTGCCTGCCGGCGTGCCTTATCGTCGGCACATCGGGATCTACGCTTATCGTGCGGGTTTCCTGCATGACTTCGTCAGTTGGGGCCCGTGCTGGCTGGAAAACACCGAAAGCCTGGAACAATTGCGGGCGCTGTGGAATGGCGTGCGAATTCACGTTGCCGACGCGCTTGAAGCGCCACCCGGTGGCGTCGATACCCCCGAAGACCTGGAGCGCGTAAGGCGCTTGCTGGAGGGTTGATGCGCTTCGTCCAGTGTTCCGGGAAGGCGAGGGCATGAGCTTGCAGGTGCAATCAGCGATTTCCCTCAAGCCGTTCAATACGTTCGGTGTGGATGTTCAGGCCCGGTTGTTTGCCGAAGCGCACAGCGATGATGATGTTCGCGAGGCGCTGGCCTACTCGGCCAGGCATGACGTGCCGCTGCTGGTGATTGGAGGTGGCAGCAACCTGCTGCTCAGCGCTGACGTGCAGTCATTGGTGGTGCGCATGGCCAGCCGCGGCATTCGCATCGTGCACGAGGACTGTCTCGAGTCGATTGTCGAGGCAGAAGCTGGCGAGCCCTGGCATCCGTTCGTGCAGTCCTGTCTGGAGCTGGGGCTGGCGGGGCTGGAAAACCTCAGTCTGATCCCAGGCACCGTTGGCGCGGCACCCATGCAGAACATCGGTGCTTATGGCGTCGAGATCAAGGATGTCTTCCATAGCCTGACTGCGCTGGATCGTGAAACCGGCGAATTGCGCGAGTTTTCTCTGCAGGACTGTGCGTTCGGCTACCGCGACAGCGTGTTCAAGCATCAGGTCGCGCGCTGGTTGATCCTGCGTGTGCGTTTCAAGCTCAGTCGCGTAGCTCGCCTGCACCTCGAATATGGCCCGGTTCGTCAGCGTCTCGACGAGCAGGGTATCGATCGGCCGACGCCGTTCGATGTCAGCCGTGCGATCTGCGCCATTCGCAGTGAAAAGCTGCCTGACCCAGCAATGCTGGGCAATGCCGGCAGTTTCTTCAAAAACCCGATTATCACTGCCGAACTGTACGCAACGATCAAACAGCAGCACCCAGGCGTCGTCGGCTACCCGCAGGACGGTGGTCGAGTGAAGCTGGCGGCCGGGTGGCTGATCGAGCAGGCAGGCTGGAAGGGCTATCGCGATGGTGACGCCGGCGTGCACAAGCTCCAGTCGCTGGTGCTGGTCAACTATGGGCAGGCCAGTGGCTTGCAGCTACTAAGTCTGGCGCGCCGTATACAGACCGACATCGCTGAACGTTTTGGTGTCGAGCTGGAAATGGAGCCGAACCTCTACTGATAGCCTGGGGATGGTCTCTTGTGAGAGGGAGCTCGCTCGCGAAGAGATCAGATCAAGCGCCGCGTATTGAAGATGAGCGTGGTGCAAGCCTCAATCAACGGACATGAAAAAGCCCCGCCTGTTTGCACAGGCGGGGCTTTTTCATGGGCCGGGGTTAGACGAGGGGTTTAGGCTCGTTTTCTTTCTCGGCTTCATGTTGCGGTTTAACTGCTGGTTGCTCAGTTGCCGCTTCTTCGGTCTTTTCCTCGGCTGCCGGTGAAGGCTGGGCCGATTCTGCTTCAGCGGCAGCAGGCGCCGCCTCGACGACTGGAGCGCTGGCAGCAGCGGCTTCCTGTTGACGACGTGCTTCTTCTTCACGCTTGCGGCGACGAACTTCACGAGGATCGTTCGGTGCGCGGCCCGTGCTGCTGACCACTGGTGCAGGCGCTGCTTCTACCGCCGCAGGTGCCTGCTCTTGTGGGGCCGGAGCCTGTTCTTCAACGACCGGCTGAGGCGCGACGTAAGGAGCAGGTTCTTCTTGCAGCGCTACCGGCTCGACGACAGCAGCAGGTGCAGGCGTTGGCAGTTCGGATGATTCAGTGGCTGGCACTTCCTCATGAGCCGCTGCTTCGACCGGCGCCTGTGGTGCTGGCTCTGGCGTCGGCTTGAACGGCACTACGCGTTCTGCGTGAGGTGCTTCGAACAGTTCGGACTGCGCAGCAATGGCAGGTGCTTCGACCGCTGCCGGCTGAACTTCAACCTCTGGAGCAGACTGTGCTACAGGAGCATCGTCTGCCACAGGGGCTTCAACGGCCGGTGCTTCGACAGTCGACTCGGCAACGGTCGGTGCTTTTTCGGCAACCGGTGCTTCGGTGGCTGGCGTTTCAGCTACTGGCGTTTCGGTCGCAGATGCTTCGGCAGCAGCTGCCTGATGCGCCGGCTCGGCGTCTGCAGCGGCTGCGTTGCTGTTGGCACGTTCGGCCTGCTGATGCGCGTCGGCTTCTGCAGGCGCGCTGATCACGCTGCTGGCAGCGGACGCTGCGGCGGTGAAGCCCAGACCCGCCGACAGGTCGGTGGCGCTGCCTTCTTCTTCGTTGCCGTTCTCTTCGGAGCCTTCGATCACGTTGCCATTGGCATCGCGCTGACGCTCACGACGATTGCTGCGACGACGCTGGCCACGCGAGCGGCGGCGAGGGCGGTCGCCTTCGCTACCGTCGTTGCCTTCCTGGTTCTCGTCGTTGGTCTGCTCTTCGTTGAGCAGCACTTCCTCTTCTTCGCTCGCGGCAGCCGCGGCCTGTTCGGCGCGTGGTTGACGTTCTTCACGAGGCGCGCGCGGCTGGCGCTCTTCGCGTGGTGCGCGTTCAGGACGCTCCTCGCGAGCGAGGTTCACTGCCGGGGCTGCATCCAGAGGCTCGCGCAGTTCGCGAACCGGGCGATCTTCGCGCGCTTCACGTGGCTTGCGCTCGCGGGTGGTACGGGCTGGACGCTCTTCGCGCGGAGCCGACTCCTCGCGGGCTTCACGCGGTTCGCGAACGGTGCGCTCTTCACGAGGTGCACGTTCCTCACGCGGCGCACGCTCTTCGCGAGGTGCGCGCTCTGCACGTTCTTCGCGGGGGGCGCGTTCTTCACGAGGCTTGCGCTCTTCGTCGCGGCGATTGTTGCGGCCACGGCTCTGCTGGCGGCCGTTGCGGCGTTCTTCGTTGCGGGCTGGACGCTGTTCTGCAACAGGTTTCTCGACCACGACCGGAGCAACAGGCTCTTCCTTGGTCGCGAACAGGCTGACCAGAGATTTCACCAGACCCTTGAACAGGCTTGGCTCGTGAGCGACAGGTGCGGGTGCAGGCGTTGGTGCAGGGGCAGCGGCTTCTACCGGGACCGGCGCATTGGCGCGAGCCGGGGCAGTCTTGACGGCTGCTTCCTGACGAACAAGGGTGCGGGTTGCAGCGGCCAGCGGGGCAATTTCTTCCACTTCGGCAGCGGCAGCAGCGATTTCGTAGCTGGTCTGGCTGCTGTGCGCTTCAGGGCTGTCATCACGCAGACGCTGAACTTCGAAGTGCGGCGTTTCCAGCTGATCGTTCGGCAGAATGATGATGCGGGCACGGGTGCGCAGTTCGATCTTGGTGATCGAGTTGCGTTTTTCGTTGAGCAGGAAGGCCGCGACCGGGATCGGCACCTGAGCGCGCACTTCGGCAGTGCGGTCTTTCAGGGCTTCTTCTTCGATCAGGCGCAGGATGGCCAGCGACAGCGATTCAACATCACGGATGATGCCGGTGCCGTTGCAGCGAGGGCAGACGATGCCGCTGCTTTCGCCCAGCGATGGACGCAGGCGCTGACGGGACATTTCCAGCAGGCCGAAGCGCGAAATACGACCGATCTGCACGCGGGCACGGTCGGCTTCCAGGCTTTCGCGGACTTTCTCTTCCACGGCGCGCTGGTTCTTGGCCGGCGTCATGTCGATGAAGTCGATGACGATCAGGCCGCCGATGTCACGCAGACGCAGTTGACGGGCGATTTCCTCAGCCGCTTCAAGGTTGGTCTGCAGGGCGGTTTCTTCGATGTCGCTGCCTTTGGTGGCGCGCGCCGAGTTGATGTCGATGGACACCAGGGCTTCGGTCGGATCGATGACGATGGAGCCGCCGGAAGGCAGTTCGACAACGCGCTGGAAGGCGGTTTCGATCTGGCTTTCGATCTGGAAGCGGTTGAACAGCGGGACGCTGTCTTCGTAAAGCTTGATCTTGCTGGCGTACTGCGGCATCACCTGGCGGATGAAGGTCAGTGCTTCTTCCTGGGCTTCGATGCTGTCGATCAGGACTTCACCGATATCCTGACGCAGGTAGTCACGGATGGCGCGGATGATGACGTTGCTTTCCTGGTAGATCAGGAAAGGGGCGGAGCGATCGAGGGACGCTTCCTTGATGGCGGTCCACAGTTGCAGCAGGTAATCGAGGTCCCACTGCATTTCTTCGCTGCTGCGGCCCAGGCCTGCAGTACGAACGATCAGACCCATGTCGGCTGGCGCGATCAGGCCATTGAGGGCTTCACGCAGTTCGTTGCGCTCTTCACCTTCGATACGACGCGAGATGCCGCCGGCACGAGGGTTGTTGGGCATCAGAACCAGGTAGCGGCCGGCAAGGCTGATGAAGGTGGTCAGGGCTGCGCCCTTGTTGCCACGTTCTTCTTTCTCGACCTGAACGATGACTTCCTGGCCTTCGCTCAGGACGTCCTTGATGTTGACGCGGCCTTCAGGGGCTTTCTTGAAGTACTCGCGGGAGATTTCCTTGAGGGGCAGAAAGCCGTGGCGCTCAGAGCCGAAATCGACAAAGGCAGCCTCAAGGCTGGGTTCGATGCGAGTGATTCGGCCTTTATAGATGTTGGCCTTCTTCTGCTCGCGTGCACCTGACTCGATGTCCAGGTCGTAGAGGCGCTGGCCGTCTACCAGTGCAACACGCAACTCTTCGGGTTGAGTTGCGTTAATCAGCATTCTTTTCATGTAGTACCGTCGGTTTCCGGGCTGCCGGAAACGGCGTTCGGCACACACGACTTCTCACGGTCGGTGTCAGGGCACGTCAGGAGTGGTTGGACACTCCAGTGTCTAGCGAGGTCCTCGCCCAGAGGGGGCGGAGGGTCGCGACGACGTTTCCTGCTTGCTGTGGTGGCATAAGACACCCCTTTCAGCAAAAGCTTTGTCAGGAGGAGGAATCGACCATCGGTAGCGGACGAGATGAAGCGTCTAGAACAAGCCTTGTGCTACACAGTCCGATGGTTGTGCGTCTCCACCCTACACGTATCCCTGATAATTCGGGTGCTGCCGCGCGCAGAATCCGCAGCGGGTTGGCATTTACCGCGACCTTCGATAGGGAAGGTCGCGCATCATGGCTTGAGGCGTTGTTCCCGAAGCATTCGCTCGTAGCGTCTGAAAGCGACTGCACTTTGTGAACTGGCCATGAACTGTCCGCACTGGCCGCGAGCTGTCTGCTCTGCTGTCAGGCGTGTTTCCGGCCTCATGTCACCTGCGCTTGTTACGTTTTCAGCGTGCTCCGTTGTCACCGAACACCGCGTAGGACGGCCTCCCGTCCTTGTGAATTGCGTTGGTCAGGGCCGGTTGTCAACCGTTGGTCCGCTGTCCGGCCGCTTTTGGCGGCGTTCGCGACTATAGCAGCAATCATTAAGTGCTTCAAATCCATAAAAAATTGTTATCATTTGCGGCATGACGAATATTGCCCCTCCAACCCCCGGCGTCCAGCTGGTTGAGGTTGCCCCGGAACTTGCCGGTCAACGCATCGATAACTTTCTGATCACTTATCTCAAGGGTGTGCCCAAAACCTTGATTTACCGCATTTTGCGCAAAGGCGAAGTGCGTGTGAACAAGGGGCGGATCAAGCCGGAGTACAAGTTGCAGGCAGGCGATATCGTGCGCATTCCTCCTGTGCGCGTGCCTGAGCGCGACGAGCCCGTGCCGGTTGCGCAGGCGCTGCTGCAGCGTCTCGAAGCGGCGATCGTCTATGAAGACAAGGCGCTTATCGTGCTCAACAAGCCTGCAGGTATTGCCGTGCATGGCGGCAGCGGCCTGAGCTTCGGCGTGATCGAAGCGTTCCGCCAGTTGCGCCCGGATGCCAAGGAGCTCGAGCTGGTGCACCGCCTCGATCGCGATACATCCGGTCTGCTGATGATCGCCAAGAAACGCAGCATGCTGCGGCATCTGCACGAAGCCCTGCGCGGCGACGGCGTCGACAAGCGCTACATGGCGCTGGTCCGCGGTAACTGGGCAACGGCGCTGAAGCAGGTGCGTGCGCCATTGATGAAAAGCAACCTGCGCTCCGGCGAGCGCATGGTCGAAGTGAATGAAGAGGGCAAGGAAGCCCTGACGATTTTCAAGGTGCTGCGTCGTTTCGGCGACTTTGCCACCATGGTCGAAGCCAAGCCGGTCACCGGGCGTACTCACCAGATCCGCGTGCACACCTTGCATGCGGGTCATGCGATTGCAGGTGACACCAAGTACGGTGACGAGAATTTCAGTCGCGAAATTCGCGATCTGGGCGGCAAGCGTCTGTTTCTGCACGCTTACATGCTGACGGTGCCGATGCCCGATGGCAGCAAACTTAATGTGCAGGCGCCTGTCGATGACATGTGGGCCAAAACAGTGGAGCGTCTGAGTGCGCCGTGATTACGATCTGTTGATTTTCGACTGGGACGGCACACTGGCCGACTCGGTCGGGCGCATCATCCTGTCGATGCGCACGGCGGCCATCGAGACCGATCTTGAAGTGCGCGACGATACGGCGATCAAGGGGATTATCGGCCTGGGGTTGCCCGAGGCGATTCGAACCTTGTATCCGCAGATCAGTGGCAATCAGCTGATCGAATTTCGGCAGCACTACGCGGACAGTTACATGGCAATGGATAACGTGCCTTCGCCGCTGTTCGAGGGTGTGGTGGAGTCGATGCAGGCGTTTCGCGAGGACGGCTATCGTCTGGCGGTCGCTACCGGCAAGGCGCGTCGCGGGCTCGATCGGGTGCTGAAGGCCAATGGCTGGCTGGATTACTTCGATGCTACCCGCGCGGCCGACGAGACCGCCAGCAAGCCTGATCCGCTGATGTTGAACGAGATCATGGCGCACTGCGGGGTTACGCCGCAGCGTTCGCTGATGATCGGCGATGCTTCGTTCGATCTGCTGATGGCTCGCAACGCGGGTATGGATTCGGTTGCGGTGGGTTATGGCGCTCAGCCGCTGGAGTCGCTGCGCCAGTTCGAGCCGCGGCTGGCTATCGAGCATTTTTCCGAGCTGCGCACCTGGTTGAACGGGCGCAGCGTCTAGTTTTCGGGTTGGAGTGATTGGAACATGTCTGACGAATGGAAGGCACCCGTTTCGCAAAGCGCGGACGAGGGCATCAATGGCAGGGAAGAGGCTAAAAGCTGGAAGCTTCTTGAAAAGACGCTGCTGGCCAGTGTTCAGGAACAGCGCCGCGCGCGTCGCTGGGGGATCTTTTTCAAGCTGCTGACGTTCGCGTTCCTGTTTGTTGCAGTGATCGTTCCGATGCTGGATTTCGAGGGCGGCACTTCGCGCCGTTCCAGCCACACTGCGCTGATCGATGTGCAGGGCGTGATTGCCGACAAGGAGGCGGCCAGTGCCGAGAACATCGTCACTGCGCTGCAGAAGGCCTTCGAGGATGAAAAGACCAAGGGTGTGATTCTGCGTATCAACAGCCCGGGCGGCAGTCCTGTGCAGTCGGGCTATGTCTACGACGAAATCCGTCGCCTGCGCGCGGCGAAGCCGGACATCAAGGTGTATGCGGTCATTACCGATCTCGGTGCTTCGGGCGCTTATTACATCGCCAGCGCCGCTGACCAGATCTATGCCGATAAGGCCAGTCTGGTGGGGTCGATCGGTGTGACGGCAGCAGGTTTCGGCTTTGTCGGAGCCATGGACAAGCTCGGCGTTGATCGTCGTACCTATACCTCCGGCGAGCACAAGGCGTTCCTTGACCCGTTCCAGCCACAGAAGGCTGACGAAACGCAGTTCTGGCAGGGTGTGCTGGACACGACTCATCGCCAGTTCATTGCCAGTGTCAAACAGGGTCGTGGCGACCGCTTGAAGGACAAGGACCACCCAGAGCTGTTCTCCGGGCTGATCTGGACCGGCGAGCAGGCTGTTGCGCTCGGTCTGGTGGATGGGTTGGGCAGTGCGAGCTATGTCGCGCGGGATGTGATCAAGGAGAAGGACATCGTCGAGTACACCGTCGAAGAGTCGCCTTTTGATCGCTTTTCGAAAAAGCTGGGCACCAGCATCGCCGAGCGAATTGCCATGCTGGTCGGTTTCAACGGCCCAAGCCTGCGTTGATGGCTTGATGCAGATATAAAGAACCCGGCCACTGGCCGGGTTCTTTGTCTGAGTGTCAGGGTACGCTGACGCCTTCCTTTATTAGCATGTCCACCAGACGTATCAGGGGGAGACCGATCAGGCTGGTCGCGTCGCTGCCTTCGGTGCTACGAAACAGGCTGACGCCAAGGCCTTCTGCCTTGAAGCTGCCCGCGCAGTCATAGGGCTGTTCGGCATGCAGGTAGCGTTCGATGCTGGCCCGGTCGAGTTCGCGCATGTGCACTGTAAAAGGCACGCAGTCGACCTGGCACTCGCCGGTCGAGCTGTTGAACAGGGCCAGGCCGGTCAGGAAGGTCACGCTTTTGCCGCTCGCCGCCGTCAGCTGTTCCAGTGCGCGTTTGAAGCTGTGCGGCTTGCCCAGGACCTGTTCGTCAAGGACGGCGATCTGGTCGGAGCCAATGATCAGGTGGTGAGGATGCTCTGCAGTGAGTGCTTGGGCTTTCTCCCGGGCAAGGCGCTGTACGAGGTCGAATGCAGCCTCGTCCGGTCGCCGGCTTTCATCGATATCCGGAGACCTGCAGGTGAATGGCAGGCGCAGGCGGGCGAGCAGTTCGCGGCGGTATGAGGAGCTGGAAGCGAGGAGCAGGGATGGCATGCGGTTCTCCGTAGGCTGAACGTTGATTCTAAAGAGTGGCCGGAGTGACGAACAGGCCTGAATTTCCTTTGACATGCCCGGGGGGCATCCCTAGAATGCTGCGCCTATGTTGAATGACCCGATTCCATCTCACGTTGACCCGCGCAAATTGTCCGATCGCGGCACTACCCTTCAGGGTGAAGTGCTGCTGGGCGATCTGAAGAGACTCTGCGACCCGCTTGCCGACACTGTCGGTACGGTGCAGGCGAAATTCGTTTTTGAGCGTGACGAACGCCGTTCTGTGGTTATCCACAGTTCGATAGACGTCCCGGTCAAGATGGTTTGCCAGCGTTGTCTTGAGCTGGTGACCCTGCCGATCCACAGCGAATGCAGTTACGTTGTGGTGAAGGAGGGTGCGAATACCCAGTCGTTACCGAAAGGTTATGACGTGCTGGAACTGGGCGAAGATCCTTTGGATCTGCTGGCATTGATCGAGGAGGAGCTATTGCTCGCCTTGCCCATTGTGCCTGCTCATCATCCTGAAGAATGCCAGCAACCGGCGGGTCTCGATGAGCCCGAACCGAGCGTGGACGAGGTAACGCGGTCCAACCCGTTCAGTGTATTGGCGCAGTTAAAGCGTGACCCAAACGTTTAGGAGTTAATCAATTATGGCTGTTCAGCAGAACAAAAAATCCCGCTCTGCCCGTGACATGCGTCGTTCGCACGACGCTCTTGAGGCAAGCACTCTGTCGGTAGAAAAGACCACTGGTGAAATTCACCTGCGTCACCACGTATCGCCAGAAGGCGTATACCGTGGTCGTAAAGTGATCGACAAGGGCGCTGACGAGTAATTTCTTGTCCGCTCCGATCATCGCGATCGACGCAATGGGCGGGGACTTCGGTCCCCGCAACATTGTTCAGGCAAGCCTCGCGTGCCTGACCGCTACTCCCTCGCTTCACCTGGCCCTTGTCGGCCAAGCCTCCCTTATTGAAGAACTTGTCTCTGCCCATGAAGCAGTGGACCGCTCGCGCCTGCGTGTCATCCATGCCAGTGAAGCGATTGCGATGGACGAGCGTCCGTCTCAGGCGTTGCGTGGCAAGCCTGACTCTTCCATGCGCGTTGCTCTCGAGCTGGTGGCCAGCGGTCAGGCCCAGGCCTGTGTCAGTGCCGGCAATACCGGTGCGCTGATGGCGCTTTCGCGGTTTGTGCTTAAGACCTTGCCAGGGATTGATCGCCCGGCAATGATCGCAGCCATTCCCACTCGCTCAGGTCATTGCCAGTTGCTGGACCTGGGGGCGAACGTCGATTGCAGCGCCGAGGCGCTCTATCAGTTTGCAGTAATGGGCTCGGTGCTTGCCGAGATCCTGGGTGTCGCAACGCCCAGAGTGGCCTTGCTCAATGTGGGTACTGAAGACATCAAGGGCAATCAGCAGGTCAAGCGTGCTGCCGGTCTTTTACAGGCTGCCTCGGGGCTTAACTACATTGGCTACGTCGAAGGCGACGGGTTGTACAGGGGAGAGGCTGACGTGGTGGTGTGTGATGGTTTCGTCGGCAACGTGTTGCTCAAGTCGAGTGAGGGGCTGGCGACCATGATTGCGGCCAGAATCGAGACGCTGTTCCAGCGCAATCTGCTCAGCAGAGCGGTCGGCGCGCTGGCGTTGCCCTTGTTGAAGCGTTTGCAGACCGACCTGGCGCCCGCCCGTCATAATGGTGCGAGCCTGCTCGGATTGCAGGGGGTCGTGGTGAAAAGCCACGGTTCTGCAAGTGTTTCAGGTTTTCAGAGTGCGATTCAGCGAGCGGTCGTCGAATCCCGTGAAAACCTGCCACAGCGTTTGAAGGGGCGGCTTGAAACGATGTTTCAGGACGGCCGAACCTGAAAATGTGACGCATCAGACTGGTCAGTCATCCAACCGATCAGTCATGTAAATTAGAATTCCCGCGTTCGGCCTGTCCGGACGCCCATTTTGGCGACAATAATTCAGAGGCTTGTCAAATGTCTGCATCCCTCGCATTCGTCTTTCCGGGTCAAGGGTCGCAATCGCTCGGTATGCTCGCCGAGCAAGGCGCGCACCATCCGCTGATCCTCGACACTTTCGAGCAGGCTTCCGAAGCCCTCGGCTATGACCTGTGGGCATTGACTCAGAACGGTCCTGCCGAGCTGCTCAACCAGACCGACAAGACCCAGCCGGCCATTCTGACCGCTTCCGTTGCCTTGTGGCACGTGTGGCTGGCCGAGGGCGGTGCGGTTCCTGCATTCGTCGCCGGTCACAGTCTGGGTGAATACAGCGCACTGGTAGCCGCGCAAAGCCTGAGCCTGGGCGACGCCGTAAAGCTTGTCGAGCGTCGCGGTCAGTTGATGCAGGAAGCGGTGCCAGCGGGTCAGGGCGGCATGGCCGCCATTCTGGGTCTGGATGACGCCGACGTTATCGCAGCCTGCGCCGAAGCGGCACAGGGTGAGGTCGTCAGTGCCGTGAATTTCAACTCGCCGGGCCAGGTGGTGATTGCCGGTTCCGCCGAGGCCGTCAAGCGTGCCATGGAGCTGTGCAAGGCCCGTGGCGCCAAGCGCGCCTTGCCATTGCCGGTCAGCGTGCCATCGCACTGCGAACTGATGCGCCCGGCCGCCGAGCGTTTCGCCGAGGCCGTTGAAGCCATCGAATGGCAAGCGCCGGAAATTGCGCTGGTACAGAACGTCAGCGCCAGTGCCGTCAGTGATCTGGCGACGCTCAAGCGTGATTTGCTGGAGCAGTTATACAAGCCGGTGCGTTGGGTCGAGTCCATTCAATGCCTGGCGAGCCGCGGTGCGACCCAGCTCGTGGAATGCGGTCCGGGCAAAGTGCTGGCCGGTCTGAACAAACGTTGCGCCGACGGCGTGATGACCTACAACCTTGATACCCCGGACGCCTTTGCCGCCGCGCGCGCGGCACTGGCCTGATTAGGAGAAGCCTGCATGAGCCTTCAAGGTAAAGTGGCACTGGTAACCGGTGCAAGTCGCGGCATTGGCCAAGCCATTGCTCTGGAATTGGGACGCAACGGTGCTGTTGTCGTGGGTACCGCGACGTCAGAGTCCGGCGCCGAGCGCATCAGTACGACGTTCAAGGAAAACGGCATCGAAGGCTTTGGCCTGATGCTGGATGTCTGCGACGCCGAGTCTGTGAATTCGGTTCTGTCCACCATTCAGGAGCGCGTCGGCGCACCGTTGATTCTGGTCAATAACGCCGGTATCACCCGTGATAACCTGATGATGCGCATGAAAGATGACGAATGGTATGACGTCGTCAACACCAATCTGAACAGCCTTTTCCGTCTTTCCAAGGGCGTTTTGCGTGGTATGACCAAGGCGCGTTGGGGGCGTATTATCAGCATTGGTTCGGTTGTGGGTGCCATGGGCAACGCCGGTCAAGTAAACTATGCTTCCGCGAAGGCCGGTCTGGAAGGCTTCAGTCGGGCTCTGGCCCGTGAAGTGGGCTCGCGGGCGGTCACCGTGAATTCGGTGGCACCGGGTTTTATCGATACCGACATGACGCGTGAGCTGCCTGAGGCTCAGCGTGAGTCACTGATTACCCAGATACCCCTGGGCCGTTTGGGGCAAGCCGAAGAGATTGCGCACGTAGTCGCTTTTCTTGCGTCCGAAGGCGCAGGCTACGTTACCGGGGCCACAATCCCTGTTAACGGCGGCATGTACATGAGCTAATGTGACGACCTGTTTCAAAAAAATGTCATACGAGCTGTCTAAAATCCGTTATAAAGCTGCAATCTATGAATGGGCAAAGGTACGGTTGGGCATAAAAGGGGAGAGCGTTAAGCTTGAAATTCGCAAAACCTCTTCTATACACTTACCCACTGGCCAGATGCCTGAACATTTCCACTAGGAGTTAAAACTAGGTATGAGCACCACATCCATCGAAGAGCGCGTCAAGAAAATCGTTGCAGAGCAACTTGGCGTCAAACAAGAAGAGGTTGTCAACACTGCTTCTTTCGTTGAGGACCTGGGCGCTGACTCCCTGGACACCGTCGAGCTGGTAATGGCTCTGGAAGAGGAATTCGAGACCGAAATCCCTGACGAAGAAGCGGAAAAGATCACTACCGTTCAAGCAGCAATCGACTACGTCACTAGCCATCAGGCTTAAGATTTGTAATCGCTGACTGCTGTCACGGGAAAACCGCACTGCTTTAACCGGCGTGCGGTTTTTTCTTTAAAAAACGCTGTGATTGTTCCGTAAACAAGAGAGAAGGAGAGTCCTGTGTCGCGTAGACGCGTCGTGGTCACCGGGATGGGCATGCTTTCGCCACTGGGCAATGACGTGCCCAGCAGTTGGCAAGGCATTCTGGCGGGCCGCAGTGGCATTGGCCTTATCGAGCACACGGACTTGTCAGCCTTCACCACCCGCTTCGGCGGCTCGGTCAAGGGTTTCAACGTCGAAGAATACCTCGCGCCCAAAGAAGCGCGCCGCCTCGATCTCTTTATTCAGTATGGCCTTGCGGCCAGCTTTCAGGCCGTGCGTAATGCAGGCCTCGAAGTCACTGATGCAAACCGTGAGCGCATCGGCGTTGCCATGGGGTCGGGCATCGGTGGTCTGACCAATATCGAAAACAGCAGTCGCCTGCTGCACGAGCAGGGTCCGGGACGGATTTCACCGTTCTTCGTTCCTGGCTCGATCATCAATATGATTTCCGGTTTCCTGTCGATCCACCTGGGCGCACAGGGACCCAATTACTCCATCGCGACGGCTTGCACGACTGCAACCCACTGCATCGGCATGGCGGCTCGCAACATCGCCTATGACGAAGCGGACGTGATGATCGCCGGTGGCGCTGAAATGGCCGCCTGTGGACTCGGTCTGGGCGGCTTCGGTGCAGCGCGTGCGCTGTCGACCCGCAACGATGACCCGACCCGCGCCAGTCGCCCCTGGGACAAGGGCCGTGATGGCTTTGTCCTGTCCGACGGTGCCGGTGCCATGGTGCTCGAAGAGCTTGAGCACGCCAAGGCGCGTGGCGCGACCATTTATGCAGAACTGGTCGGGTTCGGCATGAGCGGCGACGCCTATCACATGACCTCGCCACCTGATGACGGCGCCGGTGCTGCACGCTGCATCGTCAATGCGCTGCGTGATGCCAAGGTCAATCCCGATCAGGTGCAGTACATCAACGCACACGGTACGTCGACGCCTGCAGGCGATCTGGCCGAAGCTTCTGCGATCAAGTCGGTATTCGGTGATCACGCCTACAAGCTGGCAGTCAGTTCGACCAAGTCGATGACCGGCCACCTGCTGGGCGCCGCCGGTGCTGTCGAAGCGATCTTCAGCGTCCTGGCAATGGTTGATCAGGTGGCTCCGCCGACCATCAACCTGGATGAGCCAAGCGAAGGCTGCGATCTGGACTTCGTGCCTCACGAAGCGCGCCGCATGCCGATCGACGTCGTTCTGTCGAACTCCTTCGGCTTTGGTGGCACCAACGGCTCGCTGGTATTCCGTCGGTTCGCCGAGTAATGCCCGACTGGGTCGATGGCTGCCCCGCAGACGCCTTGTCCCTCAAGGACCGAGGGCTGGCCTACGGCGATGGACTGTTTGAAACCATCGTCGTCAAGGCCGGGCAGCCATTGCTTCTGGAGCGTCATCTGCAGCGTCTCGAAAGCGGCTGCGCGCGCTTGTCGATCGCAACCGATCACGCGCTGATCCGTGCTGAAATGACCCGCTTCGCTGCAGAGCTTGGTGATGGGGTCATGAAGCTCATCCTGACCCGTGGCGACAGCCAGCGCGGCTACGCTCCTGCCCCCAATGCCCAATCGCGTCGAATCCTGCAGGGCGGCCCTGCGCCAGCCTATCCCGGTGCGCATGCCGAGCAGGGCGTGCGCCTGTTTGCCTGCCAGACGCGACTGGCGGAACAGCCGCTTCTGGCCGGCCTCAAGCACCTCAATCGTCTGGAGCAGGTACTGGCCCGCTCCGAGTGGCGTGACAGCGAGCACGCCGAGGGCTTGATGCGTGACACGTCAGGACGACTGATAGAGGGTGTCTACAGCAACCTGTTTCTGGTCAGTCAGGGCCGTCTGCTGACTGCTGATCTCAGTCGCTGCGGGGTCGCAGGTGCGATGCGTGCAGAGCTGCTGGATCAGGCACCAAAGCTGGGAGTGGCTGTCGATATCCGTGACCTGCACATGTCTGACCTTGAATCGGCAGACGAAGTGTTTCTATGCAACAGCGTGTACGGCGTCTGGCCGGTTTGCAGCTTTGCAGCGTTGAACTGGCCGGTCGGGCCGCTCACCCGTAAACTGCAAGGTATTGCTCGCACCCTTCTGGATATCTGATTTTGATCCGAAAAATATTGGTGTTGCTGGAAACAGCGGTTGTCCTGGCAGGTTTGCTGTTCGGCTTTGCTTTCTGGCAGCAGTACCAGGCGCTGAACCAACCGCTCGAGGTGGCTCAGGAACAACTGCTGGACGTTCCGGCCGGTTCGACGCCGACCGGCGTACTCAATCGATTGCAGGCCGATGGCGTAATCAAGGACGCTTTCTGGCTGCGTCTCTACTGGCGTTTCAACCTGTCCGGACAGGCCCTGCACAGCGGTGAATACCGCATGGTGCCGGGGATGAACGTCAAAGGCCTGTTCGACGTCTGGAAGCGCAAGGAAGTCGTGCAATACAGCCTGACGCTGGTCGAAGGCTGGAATTTCCGCCAGGTGCGTGCTGCGCTGGCCAAACAGGCCAAGCTCGATCAAACGCTGGCAGGTCTGTCCGACAGTGAGCTGATGGCGAAAATAGGCCATCCCGATGTGTTCCCTGAAGGCCGTTTCTTTCCGGACACCTATCGCTACGTGCGCGGCATGACCGATGCCGAATTGCTCAAGCAGGCTTATAGCCGTCTGGAAGAAGTACTCGACGAGGAATGGAATGCGCGGTCGCCAGAGGCGCCCTATTCAAACCCTTACCAGGCGCTGATCATGGCGTCGCTGGTCGAGAAGGAGACTGGCGTACCTCAGGAGCGCGGCCAGATAGCCGGCGTGTTCGTGCGTCGCCTGAAGCTGGGCATGCAGTTGCAGACCGACCCGACCGTGATCTACGGCATGGGCGAGCGCTACAACGGCAAGTTGACCCGCGCCAACCTCAAGGAAGCCACGCCCTACAACACCTACGTGATCGCTGGCCTGCCGCCGACGCCCATTTCGCTGGTAGGGCGTGAAGCGATTCATGCTGCTCTTAACCCGGTGGACGGCAGCAGTCTGTATTTCGTGGCCAAGGGCGATGGCAGCCATGTGTTCTCGGACGATCTGGATGCCCATAACGCGGCCGTGCGTGATTATCAGCTCAAGCGCCGTGCGGATTATCGCTCCAGCCCGGCACCTGCCGCACCTGCCACACCGGCACCCGTAACTGACTCGCCCCCTTCGGAAAGCGTGCCTGCGGATACTCCGGATGCGCCGCAGTCCGAGCCGAATGCACAATGATGACGATTAAGGATGACCTGTGACTGGCTTGTTTATCACTCTTGAAGGCCCGGAAGGTGCAGGCAAAAGTACCAACCGTGACTACCTGGCGGCGCAATTGCGTGCGCAGGGTGTTCAGGTACTGCTGACCCGCGAGCCGGGTGGTACTCCGCTGGCCGAGCGTATTCGCGAGCTGTTGCTGGCGCCCAGCGACGAGGCCATGAGCGCCGACACCGAGCTGCTGCTGGTGTTTGCGGCGCGTGCACAGCATTTGGCCGAAGTCATTCGTCCAGCGCTGGCGCGTGGCGAGGTGGTGCTCTGTGATCGGTTTACCGATGCCACCTACGCCTATCAGGGCGGCGGCCGCGGCCTGTCCCATCAGCGTATTGCAGCGCTGGAACAGTTCGTTCAAGGCGACCTGCGCCCTGACCTGACGCTGGTCTTCGACCTGCCGGTGGAGATCGGTCTGTCACGCGCCGCTGCACGCGGTCGGCTGGATCGCTTCGAGCAGGAAGGCAGAGCTTTCTTCGACGCTGTGCGCAGCACCTATCTGGAACGGGCCAGGGCCGAGCCTGCGCGCTATCGCCTGGTAGACGCCGCACAGACTCTGGCCGACGTTCAGGCTTGCCTCGACACCTTGCTGCCTCAGTTGCTGGAGCTGCAACGTGGCTGAAGCCTACCCCTGGCAGGCTTCGCTCTGGCAGCAGATGGCCGGTCGCGCCCAGCACGCTCACGCCTATCTGCTGCACGGGCCGGCGGGTATCGGCAAGCGCGCTCTGGCTGAACGACTGATGGCCAGCCTGTTGTGCAAGACCCCTGAAGGGCTTGATGCCTGTGGACACTGCAAGTCCTGTCTGCTGCTGGCGGCTGGCAGCCACCCTGACAACTACGTGCTCGAGCCGGAAGAGGCGGACAAGCCGATCAAGGTCGATCAGGTGCGTGATCTGGTCAGTTTTGTGGTGCAGACCGCTCAGATGGGCGGGCGCAAGGTGGTGCTCGTCGAGCCTGTGGAAGCGATGAATACCAACGCGGCCAATGCGTTGCTGAAAAGTCTGGAAGAGCCTTCAGGCAATACCGTTCTGTTGCTGGTCAGTCATCAACCGAGCCGCTTGCTGCCAACGGTCAAGAGCCGTTGTGTGCAGCAGGCGTGCCCGTTGCCCGGCGAACAGATGAGCCTCGACTGGCTGAGCGGCGCATTGCCCGATTGCACGCAGGACGAACGCTTCGAGTTGCTGACGCTGGCCGCCGGATCGCCGCTGGCTGCGGTGGCGCTGCACACGCAGGGCGTTCGCGAACAGCGCGCGCTGGTGGTCGACGGCGTCAAGAAGCTGCTCAAGCAACAACAGTCGGCTACCCAGCTGGCCGAGGGCTGGAAGGATATTCCGCTGTTATTGCTGTTCGACTGGTTCTGTGACTGGTCGCACCTGATCCTGCGCTATCAGATGACCCAGGACGAGGAAGGCCTTGGCCTGGGTGACATGCGCAAGGTCATTCAATACCTGGCGCAAAAATCTTCTTGCGCCAAAGTGCTGGAAATTCAGGACTGGATTCTGGCGCAGCGCCAGAAAGTCATGTCCAAGGCCAACCTCAATCGGGTTTTGCTGCTTGAAGCGTTGTTGGTGCAGTGGGCAGGCCTGCCGGGACAGGCGTAGACTCTGCGTTATCCGGAACCGTTGAGGTGTTGTCATGAGTCTGCCGCCGAGCACAGGTCCACGTAATGGCATTCTGTCCCTGACCATCAAGGACAAATCCGTTCTTTACGCTGCTTATATGCCGTTCATCAGAAACGGCGGGCTGTTCATTCCGACCAGCAAAAGCTACAAGTTGGGCGATGAAGTGTTCATGCTGCTCAATCTGATGGACGAACCGGAGAAGGTTCCGGTTGCCGGCCGCGTGGCCTGGATCACGCCAAAAGGTGCACAGGGCAATCGCACCGCTGGCGTTGGCGTGCAGTTCAATGACGGCGACAACACCGCCCGCAATCTGATCGAAACTCACCTGGTCGGCGCTCTCAAGTCCGATCGTCCAACCCATACGATGTAGTTGTGTTTTAAGCCATGCTTGTAGATTCCCATTGTCACCTCGATCGCCTTGACCTTGCCCAGCACGACGGCTCTCTGGATGCCGCACTCGACGCCGCGCGCGGCAGAGGGGTCGGGCATTTTCTCTGCATCGGTGTCAGCGCCGACAATGCGGGGGCGGTCAAGGCACTCGCCGAACGCTACGCGGATGTCGATTGCTCGGTGGGCATTCATCCGCTGGACGTGAAGCCCGGCGAAATGCCGCCCCTGGACTGGTTGCTCAAGGAGCTGGATCACCCACGGGTGGTGGCCATTGGCGAGACCGGTCTGGATTATCACTACGAACCTGAAGCGGCCGAGATTCAACAAGCGTCTTTCCGTGTTCACCTCGAGGCGGCCAGAATCACTGAAAAACCGGTGGTCATCCACACTCGGGGCGCACGTGCCGATACGCTCAGCCTGCTGCGTGAGGCTGCCTTGCCCCACGCCGGTGTCCTGCACTGTTTCACCGAGGACTGGGAGATGGCCAAGGCCGCGCTGGACCTGGGGTACTACATTTCGCTGTCCGGCATCGTGACGTTTCGTAATGCCGATGCCCTGCGCGACGTTGCAAGGCAGGTGCCCGCCGATCGTCTGCTGGTCGAGACCGATTCCCCGTACCTCGCGCCGATCCCTTACCGGGGCAAGCCGAACCTGCCCCAGTACGTACGTGAGGTTGCCGAGTTTCTGGCAATGCTGCGAGGCGAGTCCTACGAGCACTTTGCCGAGCAGACCACCGCCAACTTTGCCCGCCTGTTTCCGCTGGCGCACGTTCAGCGCTGACGGATGCTCAAATCCGCGGGCAGACAAATCGCAGGCAAAAAAAACCCGGATTCTGGGGGGTGAAGCCGGGTCAAGACCATTAGGAGTAAAACAAAGGCGCGCGAGTCCTTTGGCACCTCTACTGCCGAGTCATTTGGGGAATGATGACGCGTCAGCAGCTTAAGTATTGTTCAGGACGGCGTAGCGTCCAGTGTCTTTTGATCGTTTTTTAAACAGTTTTGGAATACTAAAGCCCTCCTTGAGTGCTCGATGAACACTTTGTATCGGGCGAAATGCGGGGGCGCTGCAGTCATGGAGTGGTGGGGTGGAGTTTTCCAACGGTTTTCTGCTGAGTCTGTCCTTGTGTCTGGACATTGGTCTGGCCAACATCGCCATGATCACGCTGTCCATGCAGCGCGGTTTTTCCAGGGGGCTATGGCTGGGGCTGGGAACCTGCGTCGGTGATCTGGCCTACGCAATCCTGGCGATGCTCGGCATGGCCGTGCTGCTGCAATATGAAGCCGTGCGCTACGTGCTGTGGATTGGCGGCACAGCAGTGCTGGCCTGGTTCTGCTTCAGGATGATCATCAGTGCCACTACCGTCAGCACCGGTCTCGACAGTCAGAAGGTTGAATCGGAAAAATCCAGCCTGGCGCTGTTCCTGCGCGGGATCTTTCTGGCGATGTCCTCGCCCAGCGCCATCCTCTGGTTCGCCGCAGTCGGCGGGGCGCTGATTGCCCGGCAAGGCTCTGATCTTGTCAGCGCTTCGACCTTTCTCGCCGGGTTCGTCGCTGCGGGCGTGGTCTGGTCGACCTCGCTGTGTGCGCTGGCTCATCAGGGTGGGCGATTCATGGGCGAACGAATGTTGCGCTGGTCATACATTGCCTCGGCGCTGATCTTTGCCTACTTCACGTTGTATGTGGTGATCACGGGTTATCTGGAGTTTTTCGTTGCCTCTCCAGCGTTGCCAGCGCACTAGGTTGCCACCGCACTGGAACGGTATCGGGCGCCCGGGCTGACCGGTGCGAATCGTTCATGCAGGTCGACAAGTATGGATGAACCGTGCAATTTAGCGCCGATTGGGCATAATACCCGGCTTCGATTTCGATCCTGACAGACCTCTCTATGCAGAAAGAACCTCGTAAGGTCCGTGAATTTCGCCGCCGTGAGCAGGAAATTCTCGACACCGCGCTAAAGCTGTTTCTCGAGCAAGGCGAAGACAGCGTCACTGTCGAGATGATCGCGGACGCCGTCGGCATTGGCAAAGGCACCATCTACAAGCACTTCAAGTCCAAGGCGGAAATCTACCTGCGCCTGATGCTCGACTACGAGCGGGACCTGAACGAGCTGCTGCATTCGGCCGACGTCGACAAGGACAAGGAATCGCTCTCGCGCGCCTACTTTGAATTCCGTATGCGTGACCCGCAGCGCTATCGTCTGTTCGACCGTCTGGAAGAGAAGGTGGTCAAGGGCAATCAGGTGCCTGAGCTGGTCGAAGAGCTGCACAAGATCCGCGCCTCCAACTTCGAACACCTGACGCTGCTGATCAAAGGCCGCATCAGCGAAGGCAAGCTCGAAGATGTCCCGCCTTACTACCATTACTGTGCTGCCTGGGCGCTGGTACATGGCGCTGTTGCGCTGTATCACTCGCCGTTCTGGAGCAACGTGCTGGAAGACCAGGAAGGCTTCTTCCACTTTCTCATGGACATCGGCGTACGCATGGGCAACAAGCGCAAGCGCGACGGCGACGTCAGCGCCGAACCCACGCCAGATCCCGCCGCCGAATAACGCGCCGCCCCGGTCTTGAGCATCAGCTTCAAGGCTTTGGCGTCGGCTGCGCCAGAGATGGCGCGGAAGCTGCATCCGACGACCATTCGCCGGTTTTCCGTCACCGGTATTTGGGAGGGGATAATGCGTAGCCTGGTTATGCTGCTCGCGCTTCTGGCGTTGAGTGGCTGCATGAAAGTCAGCGACATGGGCGAAGGTGTTCGCGAGCAATTCAGCGATGCAGGTCTGCTCGACCATAGCGAAACCCGTCGTACTGCCAACTGGCGCGTGCAGCCTGACTCGTTCATTTACATCGCTCAGGGCGCCTTCGTACCGCCAGGCAACGCCTATCCGCGGCCTAACGTGGTGGCTGAAGAAGCCTTCAAGGGCTTTATCGAGTACTTCCCGATGGTCCGTCGTGCCCGCGGCCCGCTGGGGCTGGATGAAGCCATGGTCGAGGCGCGTGCTGCGGGCGCGCATTATTTGCTCTACGCACGTTTCGCCAAGGCTGACGACCGCATCGGCAATGGCGATCAATGGGCCGATCAGGAAGCGGTGGACCGTCTGGGTGTCGACAGCGGTGTCATTCAGCTGATGCTGATCGAGACCGGGACCCGTTACCTCATCGACAGCGCACGTATTCGCAGCCGTGGCGGATTGCTGACGCTTTACGACAAAAGCCCCGAGGATTTGCTGGGGCCGCCGCTTGAGGACTACGCTCGTACCTTATTGGGTGTCGAACGCTAGGGCCCGTATCAGGAGAATGGAGTGAGCGATTCAAACAAGGCGGGTGATCTGTTCGCACAGATCCCCAAAACCAAAGGGTTGCCGCCTGTTCATTTGTGGAATCCGGACTTCTGCGGCGATATCGACATGCGTATCGCCCGCGACGGTACCTGGTATTACCTGGGCACGCCGATCGGCCGCAAACCGATGGTTCGGTTGTTCTCGACCATCATGCGCCGTGACGGCGATGACTATTTCCTGATCACTCCCGTCGAGAAGGTCGGCATCACCGTTGATGACGCGCCCTTTGTCGCCGTCAGCCTTGAGGTGCTGGGGGAGGGCGAGGGCCAGGTGTTGCGCTTTCTGACCAATGTAGAGGATCAGAGCGAAGCGGGACCGGAACACCCTTTGCGGGTTGTCACCGACCCTGATACCCAGGAACCGGCGCCGTACATTCACGTGCGGAGCAATCTGGAAGCGCTGATTCACCGCAATGTTTTCTATCAGTTGGTCGAGCTGGCCGTTTCCCGCGATATGGACGGACAGCGCTGGCTGGGCGTCTGGAGCCATGGCGTGTTCTTCCCGATAGGGCTCGAGCCTTGAAATACACACCTGATTGCCGGCTTGAATTGCCTGTCGGCAATGCGGCGGTTAAAGTGCCGCTCCCTGATTTTCCTGAGGTTTTTGCATGAGCCAGTCCTTTGATATCGCCGTAGTCGGCGCAACCGGTACTGTCGGCGAAACCGTTGTGCAGGTTCTGGAGGAGCGCAATTTTCCGGTGGGCAATCTGTACCTGTTGGCCAGCATCGAATCCGCAGGCCACTCGGTGCCGTTTCGAGGCAAGAATGTGCGCGTACGCGAAGTCGACGAGTTCGACTTCAGTAAGGTGCGCATGGCGTTTTTCGCTGCGGGACCTGCGGTCAGTCGCAGTCACGCCGAAAAGGCGGTAGCGGCGGGGTGCACGGTCATCGACCTGTCGGGGACATTTACCTCAACCCAGGCGCCGAATGTGGTGCCGGAAATAAATGCTACGCTTTTGCACAGCCGTGGCGTCGCTCCTTGTCTGGTTGCCAGCCCCAGTGCTTCTGCCACTGCGGTTGCCCTGGCTCTGGCGCCGTTGCGCGGCCTGATCGATATCCAGTCGGTGACGGTAACGGCGTGTCTGGCGGTATCGGCACTGGGGCGTGAAGGCGTCAGTGAGCTGGCACGTCAGACCACCGAGCTGTTGAATGTCCGTCCGCTGGAAACCCGGTTTTTTGATCGCCAGATGGCGTTCAACCTGCTGGCTCAAGTGGGGACTCCAGATGCGTCGGGGCACCTGCCGCTGGAAAGGCGTCTGGTCGAAGAATTGCGCGAACTGCTGGCGCTGCCATCGCTCAAAGTGTCTGCGACCTGCATTCAGGTACCGGTGTTCTTTGGTGACAGCTTCACTGTAGCGCTGCGCACGGCCGGAGCGGTCGACGTGGCGGCGGTCAACGCTGCACTCGAGTCTGCAGACGGGGTCGAGCTGGTCGATGCGGGTGATTACCCTACGCCGGTGGGCGATGCGGTGGGCCAGGACGTGGTTTATGTGGGACGCGTCAGGACGGGAACCGACGATTCCGAGCAGCTCAATCTGTGGCTGACCTCGGATAATGTGCGCAAAGGCGCTGCGCTCAACGCTGTGCAGGTTGGCGAATTGTTGATAAAAGACTATGTGTAAAAGATACTTGGCAACAATTTGAATAATTGTTTTAGCGGCGATACGCCTTACACCCAAATGCAGGACTACCTCCCCGGATCTCGGGGAATCTTTAAACAAGGGATGGGCTATGGTTCAGGTTCGTAAACTGGTATTAGCAATCGCTGCGGCATCAGCGCTGTCATCGGGTATGGCGCAGGCGCTGGGGCTCGGGGAATTGTCGGTCAAGTCGACCCTGAATCAGCCATTGGTAGCGGAAATCGAGTTGACCGAGGCTCAGGGGCTCAACGCAACGCAAGTTGTGCCCAGCCTGGCCACCACGGCCGACTTCGCGCAGGCGGGGGTGACCCGTCAGGCATTTCTCAACGATCTCACCTTTACCCCGGTTATCAATGCCAGCGGTAAAAGTGTCCTGCGCATTACATCCAGCAAGCCGGTGCGCGAGCCTTATGTGAAGTTTCTGGTTCAGGTGCTCTGGCCCAATGGCCGGTTGCTGCGTGAATACAGCCTTCTACTCGATCCGCCGAAATTCTCTCCCGAGGCAGCCGCTGCGGCCGCTGCCCCGGCCCCCGCTGCCGCGCCCGCCGCGCCTGCGCAACTGGCAACGGTAGCCCCTTCGGCAGAAGCGCCGGCAGCCGAGGCACCAGCGCCGGCACCGGCTGCCAACCCAGCCGCAGTGCCGCCGCCAGCCGCCGACAAGCAGTCGCAGTACGTCACCGCCAATAACGACACCTTGTGGGAAATTGCTGCGAAGGTGCGTACGGGCGGGACTGTCCAGCAAACCATGCTGGCGATTCAGGCGTTGAACCCGGATGCGTTCATTGGTGGCAACATCAACCGTCTGAAAAAGGGGCAGGTGCTGCGTCTTCCAACGCCGCAACAGACCACCGCGCTGCCGCAATCACAGGCAGTGGCAGAAGTTTCCCGCCAATACAGCGCCTGGCGTGAAGGTCGCCGTCTGCCGGCCGGTACCCGTCAGGTCGATGCTACCCGTCGTGACCGTGCGGGTGCGGCGCCTTCTAAAGTTGATACCTCCGACAACCTCAGCCTGGTTTCGGCAAGCGGCAAGCCTGCGGCGAAAGGTGCGGCGGGCGACGGTGACCTTGGCAACAAGCTGGCCGTGGCTCAGGAAGCGCTGGATACCACACGTCGCGACAATGCCGAGCTGAAAAGCCGCATGAACGACCTGCAAAGCCAGCTCGACAAGTTGCAGCGTCTGGTCGAGTTGAAAAACGGTCAGTTGGCCAAGATGCAGGCCGCTGGCGCCGCCGTGCCTCCTCCTGCCGCCACTCCTGATGCCGCGACGCCTGCCAATGCGGCAGTGCCTGCCTCGCTGGTCGACGCTAACGGTGCGCCGGTCAAACCGGCTGGCGAGATCGCGCCTGAAGATGCGCTGCCTGCCGGTGCTGCCGAAGTTGCGACGCCGGCGCCAGAGCAGCCGCTGGCGGTGGAGCCGGTTGCTGCAACTGACGAGGATGAGGATGCACTGCAGAAAATCATCAACAACCCTGTGCTGCTTGGCCTGATCGGCGGTGCGGTGTTGCTGATTCTGGCCTTGCTGCTGTTGTTCCTGGCGCGTCGTCGCGCGGCGAAGGCCGAGGCCGAGAAGCACAAGCGCATGGCGCGTGCGCTGGCCGAGGAGTCTGATTTCGTCTCTGACATGGACATGAATGCACCGCCCGCCAGCTTCGACGGGCTTGATGTGCCGCCGCCCAACGTGCGTATGGGCGGCGCCGCAGCCGCCGCTGCCGGTCGTGAACGTCCTGCCGATCCGCTGGTTCAGGCCGAGATCCATATCGCTTACGGGCGTATGAATCAGGCGATCGAGTTGCTGGAAGAAGCCGTCAACGAAGACCCCAAGCGCGACGATATCCGTCTGAAACTGATGGAAATCTACGCCGAGCAGGGTAACAACAAAGCCTATGCCGCCCACGAACGTAAACTGGTGGCTGCGGGAAAGCTTGAAGCTGAGGTCGAGCAGCGGGAAGAACTTAACTCGACCATGAAGCCGGTGGCACCTGTTGCTGCGCCGCTGGCTTCTGAAGCCTCATCGGCTGCTCCTGCCGTCGCTGCAGCCGCCGCGGCGGCTACAACAGCCGCACTGGTTGCAGAGCTTGATGCCAAATATCTCGAAGAACTGCTGGCCGATGATGCGGCAGAGCAGGATGCCGAGCCTGAGCCTGAGCCCGAGCCCGAGCCCGAAATTGTTGCTACACCTGAACCTGAGCCGGCAGTAGTCGCGCCGCTGGCCGCAGAGCCTGTTGAAGAGGCAGACCCGTTCGATAACGATTTTGACTTGAGCCTGGACGAGTTCGAAGAACCGTCTGTGCCTGAAGTCTCTACTGTGAATGACATCGATGACCTGATGCTCGACGAGCCCAAGGTATCGGCGGTAGCCGATGACGAAGAGCTGAGCTTCGAGTCGGTCATGCAGCAGCAGGAAGAGGCCCGTGCAGCGACAACGCCGCAAGACCTTGCCGACTTCGACCTCGATCTGTCCGAGGAAGACCCGGCCCTCAAGAGCGAAGATGATTTCCTGCTCGGTCTTGGCGAGGATCCACTGGATTTGGGTGAAACCTCGCCTGTACCGCCGGTCAGTGATGACCTGGAGCTTCCAGAGGATTTCGACCTGTCGCTGGCGGACGAGATTGAGACCGATCAGGCAAGTCAGGCGTTCGCGACTGAAATCGATGACGTCAATGCCGAGCTTGAGCGTCTTTCGCAGAATCTTGAGCATCCGCCGCTCGATGAGCCGAGATTCACTGCCGAGGATGCGGCAGCGCTGGATGACGAGCCGGACTTCGACTTCATGGCCGGTACTGACGAAGCGGCGACCAAACTCGATCTGGCGCGTGCCTACATCGACATGGGCGATGCGGACGGCGCTCGGGATATTCTTGATGAGGTCGTCACCGAGGGCGATGACGGTCAGAAAAGCGAAGCGCGGGAGATGCTTTCGCGGCTGGCCTGATTCAACTCCGGCAACCTGCACACGGCCGCTTATGCGGCCGTTTGCATTTCAGATGTCCCGCTTGAGTAGCGTGTTTTTTTTGCGGCCGTATAATGGCCGACTTTTCGCGAACCGACAGGCTGTACCACTTTGGCGAATATAGATAACCCGGCCGCCGAGATGGCGGCCGAGGGCTTTTCCCGAATCGCGCTGGGCGTTGAATACAAGGGCTCGCGCTATTGCGGCTGGCAGCGTCAGGCGTCCGGCGTGCTGACCGTGCAGGAAACCCTTGAAGACGCGTTGTCAAAAGTGGCCGCGTCACCGGTTTCACTGATGTGTGCCGGTCGCACGGACGCGGGCGTGCATGCCTGCGGTCAGGTGGTGCATTTCGACACCCAGGCCGAGCGCAGCATGAAGGCCTGGGTCATGGGCGCCAATATCAATCTGCCCCATGATGTCAGTGTCACCTGGGCCAGAGTCATGCCCGCCACCTTTCATGCGCGCTTCAAGGCCATTGCCCGGCGTTATCGTTACGTGATCTACAACGATCAGATCCGTCCGGCGCACCTGAACCAGGAAATTACCTGGAACCACCGCCCGCTGGATGTCGAGCGCATGGCGCAGGCTGCCGAATATCTGGTGGGTACTCACGATTTCAGCGCCTTTCGCGCCGGTCAGTGTCAGGCCAAGTCGCCGGTCAAGCAGTTGCACCATCTGCGCGTGACCCGTCACGGCAAGATGATCGTCATTGATGTGCGCGCCAATGCCTTTCTTCATCATATGGTGCGCAATATCGCCGGTGTACTGATGACCATCGGTACCGGAGAGCGACCGATCGAGTGGGCGCGGGAGGTGCTGGAAAGCCGGATTCGGCGCACCGGTGGTGTCACGGCCCATCCTTACGGGTTGTATCTGGTCGGGGTTGAGTACCGTGATGAATTCCCGCTGCCCGAGCGCTATATCGGCCCCCATTTTCTTACGGGCTTTGCGGAATTGGACGGCTGACGATCCGGGCCGCATTTGCTAACATCCGGGACTTTCCGAAAGGCCTGAGGTTACTCACGACATGTCAGCCGTTCGCAGCAAGATCTGCGGGATTACCCGCATAGAAGATGCACTGGCTGCCGCCGAGGCAGGTGCCGACGCGATCGGCCTGGTGTTCTACCCGAAAAGCCCGCGTGCGGTGACGGTATTGCAGGCGCGTGCCATTATTGCCGCGCTGCCGCCGTTCATCACCACGGTGGGCCTGTTCGTCAACGCCAGTCGCTGCGAGCTCAACGAGACACTGGATGCGGTTGCGCTGGACATGCTGCAGTTTCATGGCGATGAGACACCCGAGGAATGCGATGGGTATCATCGCCCGTACGTCAAGGCGCTGCGGGTCAAGGCCGGTGATGACATTGCCGGGGTCTGCCGGACCTATCGCAATGCACGCGGCGTGCTGCTCGATACCTACGTCGAAGGGGTGCCCGGCGGTACCGGAGAAACCTTCGATTGGGCATTGATTCCGGACGACCTGGACAAGCCGGTCATTCTGGCAGGCGGGCTGACGTCGGCCAATGTGGCGCAGGCCATCGCTCAGGTCCGGCCCTATGCAGTGGATGTCAGCGGCGGCGTTGAAAAGAGCAAGGGCATCAAGGATCGGGAGAAGATCCTGGCGTTCATGAGTGCGGTGCACGGCACCTGATGTGACGGCTATTGATCGGCCGCCGTCCATAAGCCTGTCCGCGCCAAGAGGCACGCGGGTCGAATCGAGTAAGCGGTGGTGCCACTGAGCAACGCCGTCGTTGTGAAAAATCGGGGTGAGGGGTGCGCAGGTCCGGCCGTGAGTCGATCGCTATCCTTTCATCGTCGTCCATATACGAATTTATCCGAGGGCATGCGACTGGCGTTTGATTTGTCAGTCGTTCGAGCCACACCGGTACTGGAGATATAAAGCATGAGCAACTGGTTGGTAGACAAACTGATCCCATCGATCATGCGTTCCGAGGTCAAGAAGAGCTCGGTTCCCGAAGGCCTCTGGCACAAATGCCCGTCCTGTGAGGCGGTGCTGTATCGCCCTGAGCTGGAAAAGACCCTGGACGTCTGCCCCAAGTGCAACCACCACATGCGTATCGGCGCACGTGCACGACTGAACATTTTTCTGGACGTCGAAGGGCGCGAAGAGCTGGGTGCCGATCTTGAGCCGGTCGACCGTCTGAAATTCCGCGACGGCAAGAAGTACAAGGATCGCCTGACCGCTGCGCAGAAGCAGACCGGTGAGAAGGACGCGCTGATCTCCATGAGCGGCACCTTGCTGGGCATGCCGGTAGTGGCTTCGGCATTCGAATTCTCGTTCATGGGTGGTTCGATGGGGGCCATTGTCGGCGAGCGTTTCGTACGTGCCGCCAACTACGCGCTGGAAAATCGCTGCCCGTTCGTCTGCTTCGCCGCTTCCGGCGGTGCGCGCATGCAGGAAGCGCTGATCTCGCTGATGCAGATGGCCAAGACCTCGGCTGTTCTGGCGCGCCTTCGCGAAGAAGGGCTGCCGTTCATCTCGGTGCTGACCGACCCGGTCTACGGTGGCGTTTCCGCCAGCCTGGCCATGCTGGGTGACGTTATCGTCGCCGAGCCCAAGGCGCTGATCGGTTTTGCCGGTCCGCGGGTCATCGAGCAAACTGTTCGCGAGAAGCTGCCTGAAGGCTTCCAGCGCAGCGAATTCCTGCTGGATCACGGCGCTATCGACATGATCGTCTCGCGCAGCGAGCTTCGTCCGCGCCTGGGTAACCTGCTGGCACAGATGATGAACCTGCCGACCCCTCGTTTTGTCGCCCCCGTTATCGAGCCAATCGTCGTCCCGCCGGCCCCTGCGACGATATGACTTCTACGTCCCTGAGCGACTGGCTCGCTTACCTGGAGCAACTGCATCCGTCTGCCATCGACATGGGGCTGGACCGGTCTCGACAGGTGGCGCTGCAGCTGGGGCTTACCCGCCCGGCGCGCCGGGTGATCACGGTGACGGGCACCAACGGCAAGGGTTCAACCTGCGCCTTTGTCGCCGCCTTGTTGCAGGCTCAGGGTCTGAAGGTCGGTGTCTACAGTTCCCCGCATCTGATTCGCTATAACGAGCGGGTAAAGGTGCAGGGCGTCGAGGCAACCGACCTGGAATTATGCGATGCCTTCGCTGCGGTCGAAGCGGCACGCGGCGACGTCACGCTGACTTATTTCGAAATGGGCACGCTGGCGGCATTCTGGCTGTTCGAGCAGGCCCGGCTCGATGCGGTCGTTCTGGAAGTCGGTCTGGGCGGTCGCCTGGATGCGGTCAATCTCGTCGATGCGGATATGGCGCTGGTCACCAGTATCGGGGTCGATCATGCCGAGTACCTGGGCGACACCCGTGAGTCGGTCGCCTTCGAGAAAGCCGGGATCTTTCGCGCCGGTTGTCCTGCGCTGTGCGGTGATCCGGCGCCACCCGAGCCGCTGCTGGCCAAAGCCCGCGAGCTGGGCTGTCCGTTGTTGTTGCGTGGCCGGGATTTCGATCTTTCCATAGGCGATGACAGCTGGGACTGGCGCGGTGTCGCTCATGGCGAACAGGTCGAGTTGCGCGGTCTGCCGCTGCTCGACCTGCCCATGCAGAATGCAGCGCTGGCACTTCAGGCTTTCGCCCTGCTGGGGTATCCACTGCAACCGGATGCGACCGGCAAGGTGCTTGCCGAGACCCGGCTTGCCGGTCGTCTCGATCGCAGGGTTGTCAGGTGGCACGGCAAGCAGCTCAACCTGCTGCTGGATGTAGGCCATAACCCTCATGCGGCCCGGTTTCTGGGGCGGCGTCTTGCGCGCCAGCCGCTTGGCGGCAAGCGCCTCGCGGTATTTGGTCTGCTCAGCGACAAGGATCTCGACGGCGTGGTCGCGCACCTGGCGCCGGTCATTGAAGAGTGGGCTGTTGCGTCGCTTCCGACCTCGCGCAGCCGGCCGGCAGAGGAGTTGCAGACGGCCTTGCAGAACCTTGGCGCCCGCGTGACGTCCTATCAGAGTATCGCGTTGGCGCTGGAAGCTCAGTGTGCGCATGCCACGCCCGATGACGAGATTCTGCTGTTCGGTTCATTTTACTGTGTTGCCGAGGCCCTGGAATGGTTGGCCCGGTACACCGATGAGGACGCTGCAAATGGCTTTGCTGGATAACGTATTCAAGCAGCGAATGGTGGGAGCACTGGTGCTGATCGCCGTGGCGGTCATCTTCCTGCCCATGCTTTTCACGCGTGAAGATGAAACACGTCAGGTGCAGGTCGAGGCCCCAGCCGCGCCCCAGGCGCCCGCGGCTTCGCAGGTGCGGGTCGATCCGGTGCCTGTTCCGGAGCCTCAGGTTCTGCCTCAGGAGCCTGTGCCGGGTGACGATGACATGAGCAGCAGCCAGCCGCCTTCCATGCCGATCGCGCCTGCGCCGACCGCCCAGACCGCACCTGCCGCTCCGGCCTCCAAACCAGCTGCCAAACCGGCACCTGCACCTGCACCTGCACCGGCGACAGCGGCTGCACCTGCGGCCCCCGCGGCCCCCGCCAAACCTGCGGCACCTGCTGGCGTCGACGCCAACGGCCTGTCGATCAGCTGGTCGGTGCAGTTGGCGAGCATGTCCAATCGTGCGAATGCCGACAATCTGCAAAAGACGCTGCGCACCCAGGGCTACAACGCCTACATTCGCACCGCTGATGGCGTGAACCGGGTGTTTGTCGGCCCGCTCATCGAGCGCGCCGAGGCTGATCGCCTGCGCGATCAGCTCGATAAACAGCAAAAGCTCAAGGGCATTGTGGTGCGCTTTCAGCCCGAGCGCGGTTGACCGTTCGGCACCTGGTGCCCCTGGCACAAAGGAAAATGCCTCGCGCCGGTAATCGCTGCTTACCGGCAGGCGGGCGCTCTGCTAAAATGCGCCGCCTTATCCGTCTGCAGGCTGCAACGTGCCATTTACTCCGGTTGACTGGGCAATTCTCGGAATTGTCGCCATCTCCGCCCTGATCAGTCTGAAGCGCGGCTTCGTAAAAGAAGCACTGTCGTTGACGACGTGGATCATTGCAGGTGTTGTGGCCTGGATGTTTGGCGCAGGGCTGTCGCAGTATCTGGTCAATTACATAGAAACACCTTCGGCCCGCGTGATCGCGAGCTGTACCATTCTTTTTGTCGCCACCCTGCTGGTAGGCGCCATGGTCAATTTTCTGATAGGCGAGCTGATTCGCGTCACCGGGCTTTCCGGGACCGATCGTTTTCTCGGCATGGTCTTCGGCGCAGCGCGCGGAGGCCTGCTTGTCGTTGTGGCGGTAGGGCTGTTGAGCCTGGGGCCGGTGCAACAGGATCAATGGTGGCAGCAGTCCAGGCTGGTGCCGCAATTTCTCATGGTCGCTGACTGGTCGAAAAACCTGATTCTCGGGATGTCCAGCAAGTGGCTCGCCAGCGGCATCAGCGTACCCGCTGACATGCCGTTCAAGGAACAGATCCTGCCGTCTACAATGCCGCAGGATGTGCTCGGTAAATCCAGTTCCACTAAGTAGGGGTTGTGTCGCATGTGTGGCATCGTCGGTATCGTCGGCAAGTCGAACGTCAATCAGGCGCTGTATGACGCGCTTACCGTCCTCCAGCACCGCGGCCAGGACGCTGCCGGTATCGTAACCAGCCATGATGGCCGGTTATTCCTGCGCAAGGACAACGGATTGGTGCGCGATGTGTTTCATCAACGTCATATGCAGCGTCTGGTCGGGCATATGGGCATCGGTCATGTGCGTTACCCCACCGCGGGCAGTTCGACGTCGGCCGAGGCTCAGCCGTTCTACGTCAACTCGCCTTACGGCATCACGCTGGCGCACAACGGCAACCTCACCAACGTCGAGCAGCTGGCCAAGGAAATTTACGAATCCGACCTGCGCCATGTGAACACCAATTCCGATTCGGAAGTGCTGCTCAACGTGTTCGCCCATGAACTGGCCGTGCGTGGCAAGTTGCAGCCAACCGAAGAGGATATCTTCGCGGCCGTGACCGACGTGCACAATCGCTGCCGCGGTGGTTATGCGGTCGTGGCCATGATCACCGGCTACGGTATCGTCGGCTTCCGTGACCCGGACGCCATTCGTCCTATCGTGTTCGGCCAGCGTCACACCGACGAAGGTGTCGAGTACATGATCGCCTCGGAAAGCGTATCGCTGGACGTGCTGGGCTTTACCCTGATTCGCGACCTTGCACCGGGCGAAGCGGTCTACATCACCGAAGACGGCAAGCTGCACACCCGTCAATGCGCGGCCAACCCCAAGTACGCACCGTGCATCTTCGAGCACGTCTATCTGGCGCGCCCGGATTCGATCATCGACGGCATCTCGGTCTACAAGGCGCGCCTGCGCATGGGCGAGAAGCTGGCCGACAAGATCCTGCGCGAGCGTCCGGATCACGATATCGACGTGGTCATCCCGATTCCGGACACCAGCCGTACTGCGGCGCTGGAGCTGGCCAACCATCTGGGCGTCAAGTTCCGCGAAGGCTTCGTCAAGAACCGTTACATCGGCCGGACCTTCATCATGCCGGGCCAGGCTGCGCGCAAGAAATCCGTACGCCAGAAGCTCAACGCCATCGAGCTGGAGTTCCGCGGCAAGAACGTGATGCTGGTGGATGACTCCATCGTACGCGGCACCACCTGCAAGCAGATCATCCAGATGGCCCGCGAAGCCGGTGCCAAGAATGTCTACTTCTGTTCTGCAGCCCCGGCTGTGCGCTACCCCAACGTCTACGGCATCGACATGCCGAGTGCTCACGAGCTGATTGCCCACAACCGCACCACGCAGGACGTGGCCGACCTCATCGGTGCCGACTGGCTGGTCTATCAGGATCTGAATGACCTGATCGAAGCGGTCAGCGGCAGCAAGAAAATCAAGATCGACAACTTCGATTGCTCGGTTTTCGACGGCAAGTACGTGACCGGCGACATCGACGAGCATTATTTGAACCGGATCGAGAGCGCGCGTAATGACGCCTCCAAGATCAAGACTCAGGCAGTGAGCGCGATCATCGATCTGTACAACAACTAATTGGGCAAGGAGTGGGCGGCATGACTCAGGAATGGGATGCAGGTCGGCTGGACAGCGACCTTGAAGGCGTAGGTTTCGATACCCTAGCCGTACGTGCCGGGCATCACCGCACACCGGAAGGAGAGCATGGCGAGCCCATGTTCTTCACCTCCAGTTACGTATTTCGCACCGCCGCCGACGCGGCTGCGCGTTTCTCCGGTGAGGTGCCGGGCAACGTCTACTCGCGTTACACCAACCCGACGGTGCGTTCGTTCGAAGAGCGCATTGCCGCACTGGAAGGTGCCGAGCAGGCCGTCGCTACGGCGACCGGCATGGCGGCAACCCTGGCTGTGGTGATGAGCCTGTGCAGCGCCGGTGATCATGTGCTGGTGTCACGCAGCGTTTTCGGCTCGACCATCAGCCTGTTCGACAAGTACTTCAAGCGCTTTGGTGTCGAGGTGGATTACGTTCCTCTCGCCGATCTGAGCGGCTGGGATGCGGCGATCAAGCCCAACACCAAAATGCTCTTCGTCGAATCGCCGTCCAATCCCCTGGCCGAGCTGGTCGACATCGCGGCGCTGGCCGAGATCGCCCACGCCAAGGGCGCGATGCTGATCGTCGACAACTGTTTCTGCACGCCGGCCTTGCAGCAGCCGCTGTTGTTGGGCGCTGACATTGTCGTGCATTCGGCCACCAAGTTCATCGATGGCCAGGGCCGTTGCATGGGCGGTGTGGTTGCCGGGCGCAGCGAGCATATGAAAGAAGTGGTCGGCTTCCTGCGTACTGCCGGGCCAACCCTCAGCCCGTTCAACGCGTGGATCTTCCTCAAGGGCCTCGAAACCCTGAACCTGCGGATGCGCGCTCACTGTGCCAATGCCCAGACGCTGGCCGAGTGGCTCGAGCAGCAGGACGGCATCGAAAAAGTCCATTACGCCGGACTGAAGAGTCACCCGCAGCACGAGCTGGCCCAGCGTCAGCAAAAGGGTTTCGGCGCGGTGGTGAGCTTCGAGGTCAAGGGCGGCAAGGACGGCGCATGGCGTTTTATCGATGCCACGCGACTGATTTCGATCACGGCCAACCTGGGTGACAGCAAAACCACGATCACTCACCCGAGCACCACCTCCCATGGTCGTCTGGCACCTCAGGAGCGTGAAGCCGCAGGTATTCGCGACAGCCTGATTCGGGTTGCAGTGGGGCTGGAAGACGTGGCTGACCTGCAGGCTGACCTGGCTCGTGGTCTGGCGGCGTTGTGAGTAGCGAGGCCAGCAATCCGGCCAGTGGCAAGCCGGGCGAGGAGTGGGCGCTGAAATTTGCCAGTGTCCACAACGGTCGTGTCGCTCTGGTGACTGGTTCCGCTCGCGGTATCGGGCTCGGCATTGCAGCGTGGCTGATTGCCGAGGGCTGGCAAGTGGTGCTGACCGATCTGGATCGTGCGCGTGGCTCGAAAGTGGCTGATGCGCTGGGTGAAAATGCCCTGTTTATTGCCATGGACGTTGCCAGTGAAGAGCAGGTCGCAGCGGGCGTGGCCGAGGTGCTTCGGCAGTTCGGTCGTCTCGATGCGCTGGTGTGCAACGCAGCGATCGCCGACCCGCACAACACGACGCTGGAAAGCCTTGAGCTGTCGCACTGGAACCGTGTGCTGGCAGTCAACCTCGGCGGTCCGATGCTGCTGGCCAAGCATTGTGCGCCATACCTGCGTGCGCATTGCGGCAGCATCGTCAACCTGACCTCCACACGCTCTCGCCAGTCGGAGGCCGATACCGAAGCTTATGCAGCCAGCAAGGGCGGTCTTATGGCGCTGACACATGCGCTGGCGATCAGCCTGGGGCCGGAGATTCGCGTCAACGCTGTCAGCCCTGGCTGGATCGACGCGCGTGACCCCTCGTTGCGCAGAGCCGAGCCGTTGTCCGAGACCGATCATGCCCAGCACCCGGCCGGCAGGGTAGGGACGGTGGAGGATGTTGCGGCGATGGTTGCCTGGCTGTTGTCCAGAAACGCCGGTTTCGTCACCGGGCAGGAGTTCGTGGTCGACGGCGGCATGACGCGCAAGATGGTGTACGCCGAGTAGTTTGCGCGGGCGAGCTTCGATTGAGCTATTGCTTGTGCTTTTGGTGTGTGGTGAGGGTTTTGTGATTGAGGCGGTTTTTAAAAAAACTTCAATCAGGCTATTGACTTAGGTTCGTTAGGTGCGTAAATTTCGCGGCCTCAACGAAGCAAAGGGTGATTAGCTCAGCTGGGAGAGCAGCTGCCTTACAAGCAGCGGGTCGGCGGTTCGATCCCGTCATCACCCACCATCGTTGAGTTTGAAAGCTGAAGTACGAGGGCTTTCAAAAGTGATTTTACAAAGCTTTCACGGACGCAAGTCCACAATGCGCAGCGGTAGTTCAGTCGGTTAGAATACCGGCCTGTCACGCCGGGGGTCGCGGGTTCGAGTCCCGTCCGCTGCGCCATATTTGTACAGATCGGGTTCGCCGGGTCTGCGATTGAAAAGCCCAAGGGTCTTTCAGTCACGTGTACAGGAAGCAGCCTACCCAAGGTTTGTTTCAAACAGGTTTACAGCGATACGCAGCGGTAGTTCAGTCGGTTAGAATACCGGCCTGTCACGCCGGGGGTCGCGGGTTCGAGTCCCGTCCGCTGCGCCATACACCGCTTCAAGGCCCTTGAACTCCTTGAAGCAAACAAGAAAGCGGCCCTAGGGTCGCTTTTTTGTTGTCTGCGTTTTGTGTGTCTGCGAGCCGGGGTTCGTGCGCCTGGGCATGGGTTGTATCCAAATCCTTTTGAACTGTACGTTGATCCAGCGTCGACCTTGTTGCAGACTTACCGCCATTTACCAGTTCGCAGTCTTGCTGGCAGTCTTTTCCTTCCTCAGGATTTTCGATGTTTAAGCTACTGAACGTTCGTACCGCCTTCTGGATTTCTGCCGTGTTGATGGCAGCCGGCTGTTCATCGCCCAAGCAGGCGGTTTACGATCATGAACACTTCGACGACGCCGGAACCTTCTCCCGAAGCTATCCTGCGACCGACATGGCTTACTGCGAGGCAGGGCGGCGTGCCTTGCTTAGTCAGGGCTATATCATTACCAGCAGCGACCCGAAGATGATTGCCGGCCGCAAGAGCTTCCAGCAGACCGGCGATACGCATATCGAGATCAGCTTCAATCTGGTGTGTGCCGCCGATGCGAAGGATGGCAATTCCACCATGTTTGCCAACGCCCTGCAGGACCGTTACGCGCTGAAGAAAACCAACAACTCGGCCAGCCTCGGTGTAGGCGTGCTGGGCTCCGTGTCGATGCCGATAGGCTCGACTGACGACTCGATGGTCAAGGTCGCCAGCGAGACCGTCTCGTCAGCGAAGTTCTACGAACGCTTTTTCGGTCTGGTGGAAAACTTCCTGCCGCCTGAAGTGAAAAAGGCTGCGCATATTGTCGAGAAGCCCAAGGCCGACCTGGGTGTGCCTGACACCGCTCCCGCAGCCCCGGCGGCTCCCGCCAAGGCTGCCGAGCCTGCGAAGCTGGCGCCTGCGTCGTCAGAAAACGCGCCGAAGGCCGAGCATGCTGCCGAACCGGTTACGCCTGCTGCAAGCGAACCTGTGCCTGCGCCGTCTGAACCGGCTTCGTTCAAGACAGAAACGGTCGAAACACCGGCCGCAGAACCTGCAGAAAGTACCACTCCCACGCCAGTCGAGCCCGCCCCGGCGCAGTAAAGTTTGGTGCGGAGCGTCGGTAACGAAGCCTGTCTTGCCCACGCTCCGCGTCCTGCCCTTGTGACGCAGAGCGTCACGAACTGCATTCCCACGCTGGAGCGTGAGGAACGATAGTCGTCAGGGATAACACCATCGTGCCCATGCTCCGCGTGGGTACGCCGGTCCGGACGCTCTGCGTCCTCTTGCGACGCGGAGCGTCGTGAACTGCATTCCCACGCTGGAGCGTGAGGAACGAGAGATATCCTCGGCCTCAGCCCAGAAACAGCCGGTACGCCGGGTTCTCGCTTTCGTCCCAATACCGGTAACCAATCTCGTCCAGCGCAGGGCCGACCAGATGCCGCTCTTCCTCCGGCACCACCAGCCCGGCAACCACTCGGCCATCGGCTGCGCCGTGGTTGCGGTAGTGGAACATGGAGATGGTCCAGCGCCCGCCCAGGCGGTTGAGGAAGTTGAACAGCGCGCCCGGTCGCTCCGGGAACTCGAAGCGCAGCACCACTTCATCGTCGACCCGCTCGGCATGCCCGCCGACCATGTGGCGGATGTGCAGTTTGGCCAGTTCGTTGTCTGTCAGGTCCAGCACCGGGAAGCCTTGCCCGGTCAGGCTGGCGATCAGGGCGCTGCGTGGGTCGTTCTCGGGATGGGTCTGCACGCCGACGAAGATGTGCGCCTCGCGGTCGGTGTGATAGCGGTAGTTGAATTCGGTGATCTGCCGCTTGCCGATGGCCTCGCAGAACGCCTTGAAGCTGCCCGGTTGCTCGGGGATGGTCACGGCAATGATCGCCTCGCGGCCTTCGCCCAGTTCGGCGCGTTCGGCCACGTGCCGCAAGCGGTCGAAGTTGACGTTGGCCCCGGAATCAATCGCCACCAGCGTCTGGCCGCTGACGCCGCGCTGCTCGACATATTTCTTGATCCCGGCCACGCCCAACGCGCCGGAGGGCTCGGTGATCGAGCGGGTGTCATCGTAGATGTCCTTGATCGCCGCACAGATCTCATCCGTGCTGACGGTGATCACTTCATCGACATAATGGCGGCACACTTCAAAGGTGTGATGGCCGATCTGCGCGACCGCCACGCCATCGGCAAACAGCCCGACCTGGCTCAACACCACGCGCTCCCCGGCGGCCATCGCCGCCTGCAGGCAGTTGGAATCGTCCGGCTCGACGCCGATCACCTTGATCTCCGGGCGCAGGTATTTCACGTAAGCCGCGATACCGGCAATCAGACCGCCACCCCCGACCGGAACAAAGATCGCATCCAGCTGACCCGGTTGCTGACGAAGGATCTCCATCGCCACAGTGCCTTGCCCGGCGATGGTGTCAGGGTCGTCATACGGATGGATGTAGACGAAACCTTGTTCGTCGACCAGCTTCAGCGAGTAGGCCAGCGCTTCCGGGAACGAATCGCCGTGCAGCACCACGGTGGCCCCCCGCGAGCGCACGCCCTCGACCTTGATCTCCGGCGTGGTGCGCGGCATGACGATGGTCGCCTTGATCCCCAGCTCACGCGCCGCCAGCGCCAGGCCCTGGGCATGATTGCCTGCCGAGGCCGTCACCACGCCCCGTGCGGTCTGCTCTGCGGGCAATTGTGCGAGCTTGTTGTACGCACCGCGAATTTTGAACGAGAACACCGGCTGCAGGTCTTCGCGCTTGAGCAGCACCTGATTGCCCAGCCGTTCGGACAGCTGGCGAGCGCCTTGCAGCGGCGTTTCGATGGCAACGTCGTAGACGCGCGAGGTGAGGATTTTGCGCGCGTAATAGTTGAGCAGAGCGTGCGGGGCCTGGCTCATCGCATCGCCTCTTCATACGTCGTGCCTGGATACCCGGCGAACGCGCGCGGCAGACCGATAATCAGGTCCAGAGAAGCGAGAAGGGCGATAGAGCGAGGGATGGCGATCATGTCTGACTCCTGATTCGGCAATTGTTGCCCGGGAGACAGAAGAAACCCGCCTCCAGGGCGGGTTTTTGGCAAACGTCGGCTAACCCGCCATGACTGGAATGACGGTAATAATCTGGCCGAGGTTGTGCTTGATGAGGTTCATGAGCAGGAGGTTAGGTCGACACTGGCATGCAAGTCAATAGCGCCCGTCAGCTACGGGGGTGACGTGAATACTGAATCGACCACGGTCTTTTTCGTCTGTTTGACAGGAATCAACATTTTTATTTCACATTGGCACTTTAATGTTGATCTTGCGGTCAGTTATTTCAGCTTTGATTATCACCCCCACTCACTCAGCCAAGAGGACGAAGAAATGGACGAATACCAGGAAGAACTACTCGAATACCGTGCATCGGAACTGGACCCGGTAGAGCCTGCCGACGACGCTACCGAACTGTGAACGGCTTCATGCGCTTTGACGCTGGCTGCGGCGGAACTCTCCCGGAGTCTGCCCGTTCCAGCGTTTGAAGGCGCGTTGAAAGGCTTCGGCAGAAGCGAATCCCAGCAGGTAGGCGATCTCCCCGAACGCCAGTTCAGTGTCGCGAATGTACGTCATTGCCAGGTCGCGCCGCGTGCCATTGAGCACTGCGCGAAAGCAGGTACCTTCCTCGGCCAGCTTGCGACGCAGCGTCCAGGTCGGCAGTTTGAGCCTTGCTGCCACTTCCTCCAGATCCGGTTCACTTCCGCCGTTCAATAACGGCCCCAGCAATTGAATGATGCGTTCACGCAGGCTGCGGGTGCGGGTCTGTTGTTCCAGTTCGCTTTCGCACAACTGCAACAGGTGCCGCCAGGTGCTTGGGCAATGGTCGGGGTTGCGCAATGCCAGGCTGGTCTGGTCCAGACGCAGTTGGTTGGTCGCCGCGCCAAACACCACCGGGTTATCACTCAGTACGGCGTATTGCGCGGCATAGTCAGGCGCTTCGAATTCGATCTCGACGCGTTGTGCGCGCAGTTCGGTGCCTGCCAGCGTGGAAAGCTGAGCCAGCCAGCCAGCTAAAATCGAGTCCACCACAAACCTGTTGTAAGCGTTATAGGGGCTGATTGAATAGAAGCGCATCCAGGCGCCGCCCGCGTCCTCATGGAAGCTCGACTGACCGCGATAATTGGAGCCATACAAGGGTTCAAAGCGGATCAGGGTGCGTGCCGCCTCGCGCACGTTGGGTGCCTGGGCCGCGGTGATACCGGCCAGACCTGCCTGCGCGAAACGACTCAGCTGGCCCATGCGCAAGCCCAGCCCGGGCTGGCCGGTCAGCTGGATGGCAGCGTGTCCCAGGCGCATGTAGCGCGGGATCGACAGCCGCGCCCGCGCCTGGCTCAGGCGAATCGGGTCAAGACCGTACTGCTCCAGCAGCGCGTCAGGGTTCCTGTCGAAACTGTTGACCGCATCGCTCAGGCTCTGGATGAAACCCACTGACAGATCACCCAGGCGCAGGGTCAGGGTCGGCATCGTCAAAGCCAGAGGTTGATCAGGCGCGCACCGCCAGCGGCAGCATTTTCCTGCTGCGGCTCGGCGATCGTCTGCCCAGCGTGGCTGGCAAAACTTTGCCCGGCCACGCCCTGATTCCAGAACTGCCCGCGCATGAACACGCTGATCCCGGCTTGCGCAGTGCTTTGCGGAACACGCCCGGTCAACGTCAGGTGATGCCAGGCTTCGCCCTCGCTGGGCGTGTCGGTCGGCACGTCGATGTCTGTATGCCTTGGCTTGCGCCACGGTTCGGACCAGGCGGCCTTGCCGATGACGAAGGCCGGCACTGCAATCAGTTGCGCACCGTTCTGGTTCAGGCGCGCGTAATTATCCGGGTACCAGCTGTCGCTGCCGATCAGCACACCCAAGCGCCCGGCCGGGGTGTCGATCACATTCAACGGTGCGTCGCTTGCCGTGCGCACATAACGCTTCTGATAGCGCTCGGGGTACAACTGACGCTGCGGCTGACCGAGCGGCAGCCCATCGCTGCCAAACGTCAGGCTGCTGTTATACAGCGCGCCACTGCCGACCTTCAGCTGGCCATCTTCAACGCTGGGATCGGGCAGCACAATCGAGCCTGCCACCAGTGTGACGCCGAACTCTCTGGCCAGGCCGCCAAACAGTGTCTGATAGTCCCGCGCCATCGATCGGGCCTTGATCCGCAGGTGGGCGTCATCCAGACGGTCCCTGCCTTCGGCCCCCAGGATCGCCGTGATAAATTGCAACGGATTGCTCCACGACAGCCATTCCATGGCGTCATCCAGCGTGGCGGCTTGATAGAGCTGATCCTTCTCGCCACTGGCGAACAGCCAGGTGCCGATATGTTCCGGCAGTACCACCACCGTGCGTGAGTTGATCAGCCCCTTGTCACGGGCCTGTTGCAAATAAGCGGCGAGCTTGCGGTGCAGTCGCTCGGTGTTCTGGTAATCAGTCGGAAACAGCTCGGGCTCGATCCCCAGCAGGTTGCCGCGCTCACCGGGCTGGCCTTCATTGATGGCCAGACGAATGCGCAGATCGGACAGGTAGTGACCCGCCGGACGTTGATCGGTCCAGATCGCGTAGCTGACGAGGCTGGCAACGCTCAGCAGAACCAGGCAGATGGCGAAGAATTTGCGCATAAAAAGATCGAATGACGGCCATCGGGAAATTGTCGACTAGGGTAGGGCGGCGTCAGGCGCTTGCCAAGTGCCACTGCGCGTTTGGATCAATAACTTGTCACTTTCGGTCATTGAGTGTGTGGCGGGATGCGTCTTTACTGGTGCCCATGAACCAGAGGACCCGCAGAGGTCCTTGCTATTCCGTGATTGACTCGATGGAGCTTCGCCATGACTGCTGCTCATTATCCGCACCTGCTGGCCCCGCTGGACCTGGGCTTCACGACCTTGCGCAACCGCACCCTGATGGGCTCGATGCACACCGGTCTCGAAGAGCGGCCGGGCGGCTTCGAGCGCATGGCGACCTATTTTGCCGAACGCGCCCGTGGCGGGGTCGGGCTGATGGTCACCGGCGGCATCGCGCCCAACGAAGAGGGCGGGGTGTATGACGGCGCGGCAAAACTCACCAACGCCAAAGAAGCGGAGCGCCATCGTATCGTGACCCAGGCGGTCCACGACGCTGGCGGCAAGATCTGCCTGCAGATCCTCCATGCCGGTCGCTACGCCTACAGCCGCAAGCAGGTCGCGCCCAGCGCCATTCAGGCGCCGATCAACCCGTTTACGCCGCGAGAACTGGATGAAGAGGGCATCGAAAAGCAGATCGCTGATTTCGTGACCTGCTCGACACTGGCCCGCAGTGCCGGTTATGACGGTGTCGAAATCATGGGCTCGGAAGGCTATTTCATCAATCAGTTCCTGGCCGCGCATACCAACCACCGGACCGACCGTTGGGGCGGCAGCTATGAAAACCGCATGCGGCTGGCGGTCGAGATCGTCAGGCGCGTGCGTGAGGCGGTCGGGGCGCAGTTCATCATCATCTTTCGCCTGTCGATGCTCGATCTTGTGGAAGGCGGCAGCAGTTGGGAAGAAATCGTCGAGCTGGCCAAGGCGGTCGAGCAGGCCGGTGCAACCCTGATCAACACCGGCATCGGCTGGCATGAAGCGCGCATTCCGACCATCGCCACCAAGGTGCCGCGCGCCGCATTCAGTAAGGTCACTGCGAAACTGCGCGGCTCGGTTAGCATCCCGCTGATTACCACCAACCGGATCAATACCCCGGAAGTTGCCGAGCGCATTCTCAGCGAAGGTGATGCAGACATGGTCTCGATGGCTCGTCCGTTTCTGGCCGATCCCGAGTTCGTCAACAAGGCCGCTGCGGGCCATGCCGAACGCATCAACACCTGCATCGGCTGCAACCAGGCCTGCCTCGACCACACCTTCGGCGGCAAGCTGACCAGCTGTCTGGTCAATCCGCGTGCCTGCCACGAGACCGAGCTCAATTACCTGCCCACCCTGCAGATCAGGAAAATTGCCGTAGTGGGTGCCGGGCCTGCCGGTCTGGCCGCGGCGACCGTCGCCGCACAGCGCGGGCATGAGGTGACGCTGTTCGATTCGGCCAGCGAAATCGGCGGCCAGTTCAATATCGCCAAGCGCGTGCCGGGCAAGGAGGAGTTCGCCGAAACGCTGCGTTACTTCCGCAACAAAGTGCAGGAGACGGGTGTTCAGTTACGTCTTGGCAATCGGGTAAAGGCTGCAGACCTGCTGGACGCAGGCTTTGACGAGGTGATTCTGGCGACCGGCATCGCGCCGCGCACACCGGCCATCCCCGGCATCGATAACCCCATGGTGTTGAGCTATCTGGACGTCATATTGCAGCGCAAGCCGGTCGGACGCCGCGTGGCGGTGATAGGCGCGGGTGGTATCGGTTTCGATGTGTCGGAATTTCTCGTGCATCAGGGCGTGGCCACCAGTCTGGATCGCGAGGCTTTCTGGAAAGAGTGGGGCATCGATATGACGTTGCAGGCTCGCGGCGGTGTCGCCGGGGTCAAACCCGAAGTCCACGCGCCGGCACGCCAGGTGTTTCTGTTGCAGCGCAAGAGCTCCAAGGTGGGCGACGGCCTGGGCAAAACCACCGGCTGGATTCACCGCACGGGGCTCAAGAACAAACAGGTGCAGATGCTCAATGCCGTTCAGTACCTGAAAATCGACGATGCAGGGCTGCATATTCGCATCGGCGAAGACGGCGAGGAAAAGCTGCTGGCGGTGGATAACGTAGTGATCTGTGCCGGGCAGGACCCGTTGCGTGAGCTGTATGACGATCTGCTCAACGCCGGGCAAAGCGTGCACCTGATCGGCGGCGCGGATGTTGCCGCAGAGCTGGACGCCAAGCGGGCCATCGACCAGGGCTCACGTCTGGCCGCCACTCTGTGACAGACAATGCCTGATCAAGGGTTTTGCAACGCAGCCTGCTGACCGGCGAAGACCCTGAAACGGCTTGTCTGTAAACTGCGGCGCATGATGCTCGACGCCCTCGGCTGGCAACCCACTGCTCCCCTGGAACGCTTGAACCTGCCCTGGCTGCAAGACGCCGGGGTCGAGGTTGCGATCCTGCGCCTGGACCTTATCGACGCGCTGATCAGCGGTAACAAATGGTTCAAGCTCAGCGAGCACCTCAGTCTGGCTGTTGATTCGGGGGCCGAGGGGTTGATCAGCCTCGGCGGCGCACATTCCAATCATCTGCGTGCCCTGGCCGCTGCAGGCAAACGCTTCGGTTTCCCGACGGTCGGCCTGTTGCGCGGTCATGCCCAGCAGACGCCGACGGTGCTCGATCTGCAGGCTTTCGGCATGCAACTGCACTGGCTGGGTTATGCCGGCTATCGTGAGCGGCATGCTGCGGGCTTCTGGTCGCCGTGGCAGGCCCGCTATCCCGGTCTTTATCCGATTGCCGAAGGCGGTGGCGGGCTTGCCGGTGCATTGGGTTGCGGTCGGTTGCGGGCAATGCTCGACGAGCAGCTCGGGCACCTGGGCTGGGACGATTACCACGGATGGTGGTTGGCGGCAGGCACCGGCACCACTCTGGTCGGCTTGCTGTTGGCAGAGGCGGGCGCCCGGCCGGTGTATGGGGCGATGGCTGTGCCCGAGGATCACGGGGTCGCGCAAAATATCATCGCGGTGCTGAATGAGGCGGCCGGTGCGCAAACCGATGTCGCGCCGCGCCTGCCACCCACTTGTATTCTGCTCGATGCCAGCCGCGGCGGTTTCGCCAGAACCGACGCGGCGCTGCTCGGTTTCATTGCCGACAGCGAGGCACAGAGCGGTGTACCTCTGGAGCCGCTGTACACCGGCAAGGCGTTGCTGGCCCTGCATGATGAAGTGCTGGCCGGTCGTTTCGCGCCCGGCACCCGGCTGGTCTTCGTCCACACCGGCGGCCTTCAGGGGCGGCGTGCGATGGGCCTGTAAGCCACGTGGCAGAGCCTTTGGCATGAATTCTGCGCAGAACGATGCGAGACGTCGGCCCTGACTACGTGGATGACACTTCTGGAGAGGGGCATCCGGGTCGCTGTCTCGATAATCGATCCATTCCAGATCAACACGCCGAGGCCCGCCATGACCACTACTACCGTAGAGCAAGTCGACCCTGCCACGCTGAAAAAAGTCATCGTCGCTGCGGCCATCGGCAACTTCGTCGAGTGGTTCGATTTTGCCGTCTATGGATTTCTGGCGACGACGATCGCGCTGCAGTTTTTCCCCAGCGGCGACAGCAGTGCAGCGTTGTTGAAAACCTTTGCCGTGTTCGCCGTGGCCTTTGCATTCAGACCGCTGGGCGGGATTTTCTTCGGCATGCTGGGTGACCGGATCGGGCGCAAGAAAACCCTGGCCATGACCATCCTGCTGATGGCCGGCGCCACCACACTGATCGGCCTGTTGCCGACCTATGCCGCGATCGGTGTGATGGCACCGGTGCTGCTGACCATCATTCGCTGTGCGCAGGGTTTCTCGGCCGGCGGCGAGTATGCCGGTGCCTGCGCGTACCTCATGGAGCACGCGCCGCGCACGCAACGTGCCTGGTACGGCAGCTTCGTTCCGGTCTCGACGTTCTCCGCATTCGCTGCCGCAGCAGTAGTGGCCTACGCGCTTGAGTCGTTGCTGTCGACCGAGGCCATGGGCAACTGGGGCTGGCGTCTGCCGTTTCTGATTGCTGCGCCGCTGGGGCTGGTCGGGCTGTACCTGCGCTGGAAGCTCGATGAAACCCCGGCGTTTCAGGCGGTTGCTCAAGAACACGCCGTGGCTCACTCGCCGCTCAAGGATACCTTGCGCCATCACGCCGCGGCGATGTGCTGTCTGGGCGCATTCGTGTCACTGACGGCGTTGTCGTTCTACATGTTCACCACCTACTTCGCGACCTACCTGCAAGTGGCCGGTGGACTGAGCAGGGCAACGGCGCTGCTGGTCTCGTTGATCGCGCTGGCCTTCGCCGCCGCCCTCTGCCCACTGGCCGGTGCCTATTCGGATCGGGTAGGGCGCCGGGTCACCATGGCAACGGCCTGCATTCTGTTGATGGTCGTGGTGGTTCCATCATTCCTGATGGCCAGCTCCGGCTCGTTCATCGCCTCGATCATCGGCGTCATGCTGCTCGCCGTGGGCGCAGTGCTGTGTGGCGTGGTAACAGCCGCACTGCTGTCGGAAACCTTTCCCACCCGTACCCGCTACACCGCCTCGGCGATCACCTACAACATGGCCTACACCCTGTTCGGCGGCACCGCGCCGCTGATGGCAACCTGGCTGATCAGCATGACCGGCAGCAACCTGTCGCCCGCGTTCTACCTCATCGCCGTGGCAGCACTGGCAATGGCCGGCGGCATGGCCCTGCCGGAAACCTCGAAAATATCGTTGCATGATGTACCTGTTACAGGCGAGGAACCGGTGGTGGGGTCAATTGCCTGAGGGCAGAGGCCGGAAACGAACATGGCTCGCATCGCAGAGCGCTGTGTGACGCAGAGCGTCACGAACTGCATTCCAACGCGGGGAACGATAGTCAAAACAATCTCATGCCTTACTCGCAGCCACTGGCGCAAAAGCGCTTTTCAACCGCGATGTTACTGACGACGCAGAGTGCGACGTTAGTGATGGCTGAGTCCTGGCGCTGATCCGGGGGTAGCCTGGCAGGACGCCAGGCTAGCCGCACCGCGCCATGGATGGCGCGTTGCGGCGACCCCCGGATCAGTGACAGGGCGAAGGAACCCGACGAAGTCGGGCCGGAAACCGGAGCGAGGGGTTTTGCCTACTTTGGCCCCATCAAAGTAGGTCGCCGAGGGGCGAAAAGGTGACCTGAGCCGAACGTCAATCCAGCTAATGTCGCAGAACCGCTGTGTGACGCAGAGCGTCACGAAAGGCATTACCACGCAGAGCGTGGGAACGAGAATCTGAGGCGAACCCCAATCCGCCTGATGTCGCAGAACCGCCGTGTGACGCAGAGCGTCACGAACTGCATTCCAATGCGGAGCGTTGGAACGATAGTCAACAGAATCCCATGTCTTACGCGCAGCCACTGGCGCAAAAGCGCTTTTCAACCGCGATGTCACTGACGACGCAGAGTGCGACGTTAGTGACGGCTGAGTCCTGGCGCTGATCCGGGGGTAGCCTGGCAGGACGCCAGGCTAGCCGCACCGCGCCATGGATGGCGCGTTGCGGCGACCCCCGGATCAGTGACAGGGCGAAGGAACCCGACGAAGTCGGGCCGGAAACCGGAGCGAGGGGGTTTGCCTACTTTGGCCCCATCAAAGTAGGTCGCCGAGGGGCGAAAAGGTGACCTGAGCCGAACGTCAATCCAGCTGATGTCGCAGAACCGCTGTGTGACGCAGAGCGTCACGAAAGGCATTACCACGCGGAGCGTGGGAACGAGAATCTGAGTCGAACCCCAATCCGCCTGATGTCGCAGAACCGCTGTGTGACGCAGAGCGTCACGAAAGGCATTACCACGCGGAGCGTGGGAACGAGAATCTGAGTCGAACCCCAATCCGCCTGATGTCGCAGAACCGCCGTGTGACGCAGAGCGTCACGAACTGCATTCCCACGCTGGAGCGTGGGAACGAGAATCTGAGTCGAACGCCAATCCAGCTGATGTCGCAGAACCGCTGTGTGACGCAGAGCGTCACGAAAGGCATTACCACGCGGAGCGTGGGAACGAGAATCTGAGTCGAACCTCAATCCAGCTGATGTCGCAGAACCGCCGTGTGACGCAGAGCGTCACGAAAGGCATTTCCGTCAGCAAAAATGCAACAAAACGTGGCACAGTCGCCCCGAAAAATGGCACATTGGCGCGCCCCGGTACGCGTGACACATCTTGTAATCATTCGTACCGGGCGGCCCGCGAACCCTTTTACGGATAAATACCATGGCGACCAGTGCTCCGCCCGCGACGGCGAAGGCCTCGACCACCCCTCAAGCCAGCCCGCTGGTGATGCGCATCATCGGTGCTGTTGCCCTCGCGCACCTGGTCAACGACCTGATTCAAGCCATCCTCCCGTCGATCTACCCGATGCTCAAGGCCAGCTACGACCTGAGCTTCACCCAGATCGGCCTGATTACCCTGACATTTCAGATCACAGCCTCGCTGCTGCAGCCCTGGGTCGGTTATTACACTGACCGCCATCCCAACCCGCTGGTACTGCCCGTCGGATCGATCTGCACGCTGATCGGCATCGTCATGATGTCGATGGTCGGCAGTTTCCCCTTGATCCTGCTGGCCGCCGCGCTGATCGGCATCGGCTCGTCAACGTTCCACCCGGAAGCCTCGCGTATCGCGCGGCTGGCCTCCGGTGGTCGTTACGGGCTCGCGCAATCGACCTTTCAGGTCGGCGGCAACACAGGCACGGCATTCGGACCGTTGCTGGCGGCGGCGATCATCATCCCGTTCGGCCAGGGCAATGTCGCCTGGATCGGCCTGTTTGCGTTGTTCTCGCTGGGGCTGCTGTATGCGATCAGCCGCTGGTATCGCACGCACCTCAACCTGTTCAAGCTCAAGGCCGGTCAGGCAGCCACTCATGGTCTGTCCAGAAAACGCGTGATTGCCTCGTTGGCAGTGCTGGCGTTCCTGGTGTTTTCCAAGTTCTTCTACATGACCAGCCTGACCAGCTATTTCACCTTCTACCTGATCGAGAAATTTGGTCTGTCGGTCGCCAGCTCGCAGTTGCACCTGTTCCTGTTTCTGGGCGCCGTGGCGGCGGGGACCTTTTTCGGCGGGCCGATCGGTGACCGAATTGGCCGCAAGGCGGTGATCTGGTTCTCGATTCTTGGTGCCGCGCCGTTCACCCTGGCGCTGCCCTATGCGGATCTGTTCTGGACCAGCGTACTCAGTGTGATCATTGGCTTCGTCCTGGCCTCGGCGTTTTCCGCCATCGTGGTCTACGCCCAGGAGCTGGTGCCTGGCAACGTGGGCATGATCGCCGGGCTGTTCTTCGGCCTGATGTTCGGCTTCGGCGGCATTGGCGCTGCCTTGCTCGGTTATCTGGCTGACAGCCACGGCATCCTGTTCGTCTACACGCTGTGCTCGTACCTGCCGCTGCTCGGTATCCTCGCGATTCTTCTGCCTCGGACCAAATAATGCTGATAGCAACGCTGATTTTCCTGTTCACCATCACGCTGGTCATCTGGCAACCCAAGGGCCTGGGTGTAGGCTGGAGTGCCGTATTGGGGGCAATTCTGGCGTTGCTGACAGGCGTCGTGCACGTCAGTGACATCGCTGTGGTGTGGGGCATCATCTGGAATGCCACGGCGACGTTCATTTCGCTGATCATCATCACGCTGCTGCTCGATGAGGCCGGTTTCTTCGCCTGGGCAGCGCTGCATGTGGCGCGCTGGGGCAAGGGCAACGGGCGCCGTTTGTTTGCCCTGTTCGTGCTATTCGGTGCGCTGGTGTCCGCCTTGTTCGCCAACGATGGCGCGGTGCTGATCCTCACCCCGATCGTCATTGCCATGATGCTGGCGTTGCGTTTCTCGCCTGCGTCGACGCTGGCGTTCGTCATGGCGGCCGGTTTCATCGCCGATACGGCCAGCCTGCCGCTGGTGGTCTCGAACCTGGTGAACATCGTGTCGGCGGATTACTTCAAGATCGGTTTCAACCGTTACGCAGCCGTCATGGTGCCGGTGAATCTGGCCAGTGTCGCCGCCACCCTGGCCGTGCTGATGTGGTATTTCCGTCGGGATATTCCCGCCGAGTTCGAGCCCGAACAGCTGGACAAGCCGGAAACGGTCATCCATGACCGCGCCACGTTTCTGGCCGGTTGGGCGGTGCTGGTGATTCTGCTGGTGGGCTGTTTCGCCCTTGAACCGCTGGGCATCCCGATCAGCGCGATCTCGTCGGTGTGTGCAGTGTTGCTGCTGGCCATCGCCGCCAAAGGGCATACGATCAAGACCCGCAAGGTGATGAAAGAAGCACCGTGGCACATCGTGGTCTTTTCGCTGGGCATGTACCTGGTGGTCTATGGCCTGCGTAACGCCGGGCTGACCGATTACCTGGCCAATCTGCTGGACTGGTTCGCGGGCTATGGCATCTGGGGCGCGGCGATGGGCACCGGCGTGATGACTGCGTTCCTGTCTTCGATCATGAACAACATGCCCACGGTACTCATCGGGCTGCTGTCCATCGACGCAAGTCATGCCAGCGGTGCGATCCAGGAAGCCATGATCTACGCCAACGTGATCGGTAGCGACCTCGGCCCGAAAATCACCCCCATCGGCAGCCTGGCCACGCTGCTCTGGCTGCATGTGCTGCAGCGCAAGGGCATCACTATCAGCTGGGGCTACTACTTCAAGGTCGGTATCGTGCTGACCGTGCCTGTGCTGCTGGTCACACTGGCTGCGCTGGCATTGCGGTTGAGTTGAGCGGATGACTGGTATCGGCGAGGTTCGGCCACATGTCCGACACCAGAAACAGCCGTTCGGCTTCTTCCCAGTGGCCCTCGGCATTCTCCCTGAGGCGCACCAATAGCTGCGCCGGGGCCAGCGGGTCGAGTTCACTCAGCCATTCGTGCAATTGTTGATCGCTCCATGCCTCGTTATAGAGTGCCGGCGCCAGCCAGGCATGGCGCGGCAGGGGCTGCCAGCGTCCCGGTTGGCTTTGCGCCAGGAACGACTTCCAGTCACGTTGATGTAGCCAGCGACCCTTGAGGTGCTGCGGATGAACGCCGGCAGGGGACTGGCATGAGCCTGGCCACGGATACAACAGGTAGCCGCCCAGCCACAACCGCGCAGTGAACGCTTCGACCCCCAGCGCTGCCAGCGTCGCCCGGCTTTCCGGGCGTGCCGACATCGGCAACTGATGCTGGCTCAGATGCGTCAGTTTGCGGTCCAGCCGGTCCTGACAGCCAGGCCCCAGCCAGTGCGCCGGGTCGCTGCCATCGCCGTCCTGTGGCCCCAGGTAGAGCTTGATCGCCAGTTCGACGTGGTGCACGCCTTCGCGATCACGCAGCAGCATGTCCAGCTCGCCCAGGGTCTGGCTGCCAAGCCTGATCGGCAGGTTGGCGGCGATTATTTCCACCCCCGGCGCATGCTGCAGGGCGAATTGCCAGAGCCGTTCGTAATAGCGGCCCAGTCTTCGTGTGGTGGCCTGCGCCAGCCAGTCTTCGAGCGGGCGGCTGTCGCGGTCCAGTTGCCAGAGAAAGTCCGCCAGTTGCTGTGGCGCTTTTACCCAGTCGCTGCCCGCCAGTGGATGGCGCTGCGGCCAGGGCGCGGTTTCAAGCATGGGCGGCGCGAGGATCACCCAGGCAAGGTCGCGCACTTCGGAATGCCGCAATTGGCGGGGGAGATCGATCAGGTCGGGGAATAGAGTCATGTGTCGAGGATAGCGTGAGTCGCCGCCGACAAACAGCGTGTTGCGCAAACAGCATATGCACGCCGGTGTTTTTGCTTTCGACGACAACGTATGACGTACGATGTGCGACAGGATGATCATCGAATATAAAAAGGTTATTGATAATTATCAGGCGCCTTCTCTTTGTGCACACTGTCATTCATATCCAGTATATTGTTGGCGTCAAACAGTTCAGGCGCCAGTCAAGGATGTTCATTGGCCGGTGTTTCTCAATGGTGGTCACCGTGTGGTGAACGTCATTCAATCAGTCGGTCGACTCGTGGGCTGCTTTATATAGGTGGTCTTCATGCGGCGGATATTCGACTCGGCAAATCGGATGCCTGGAGTTTTCTATGAACGGTGACATGCAGACCCGGATAAAACAACTGCTCTCACCCGCCATTGCACGTGTGCAATGTATTGCCATCGTTTGTTGGCTGGTTGTTCTGTCGGTCACGCCGTATCTGCAATTCGGTCTGCTGGAAGTACTGCTGACCCTTGGCCTGCTGGGCGCGTGCGCCTGGCAATATCGCGCAGTCGACTTCCGGGTCTGGCGATGTATGGGCATGGCCTTCGTGATCATTGTGGCACTGTGCTTTTCAAGGGCGGGCCATTTACGCACCGGAACGGACATCAACTGGTCACTCTCGGTCGCCGTAATGATTATTCTGTGTTCGACATTGTTAGTGGTGTATACCCGGGATTATCTGCTGGTGGCGGTACTCGCCTGGTGTATTCTTTCTCCCGCTCAGGGGATCGATACCGACAGTGTCGCGACGCTGTTCATGACACTGTTCTTTATCACGTCGGTCAGTCTGGGCAGTGTGCTGAATCATACTTACACGCGCACACTTCGTACGGTATTGAGTCTGGAGCATCAGTTTCGCGAATTGTCGATGACCGATGACCTGACCGCTATATTGAATCGCCGTGCACTGATGCAGGCACTGGATAATCATGTGCTGAATAATTCCGCGGGTTATTTTCTGATGCTCGACATTGATGACTTCAAAACCATCAATGATCAATTCGGCCACGACGCCGGTGATCAGGCGCTTCGGGTGATGGCTGGCTGCCTGCAAAAGACCGTGGGCAGTCTCGCCTTCGGACGCATGGGCGGAGAGGAGTTCGGCGTGATCCTGCCAATGTGCAGTGAAGACGACGCTCGTGATTATGTGCTGGACCTGTTGGAGTGCATCAGAAAATCCCTCGCTGTCAGCCCGCTGACCTGCAGTGCCGGGCTGGCCGACATCCCTGCGGCAGCGGACAGCTCGGCAGTGCTCAAGACCGCCGACATCAATTTGTATCAGGCCAAGCGGGGCGGCAAGGACCGGGCATTCTGGCGAGGTGCGCAGATAGGCGGCCAGCAGGCGCACGGGAGTGTGGAATGCGACAAAACCCGCGCCCTGACACGATAGGCGGCCATCGGACTTCATCGCGCCGCCCGTACCCTGTTGCAAGGTCCGCGAAACCCTTTTTTAACCCCGGTTTGCTGCTGTCAGGCCCTTTCGCCCATAATCACGTTTTTAAAGTCGTATCGAACCCGCAGCAGGAGCCTCATGGAGCAATTTCGCAATATCGGCATCATCGGTCGCCTGGGCAGTGTTCAGGTGCTCGAGACCGTTCGCCGACTCAAGAGATTCCTGCTGGACCGCCACCTGCACGTCATTCTCGAAGAAACGATCGCCGAGGTCCTGCCCGGTCATGGCCTGCAGACCTCATCGCGCAAGATGCTCGGCGAGGTCTGCGACATGGTCATTGTGGTCGGCGGCGACGGCAGCCTGCTGGGCGCGGCGCGGGCACTGGCCCGGCATAACGTTCCGGTGCTGGGCATCAACCGTGGCAGCCTGGGCTTTCTGACCGACATCCGCCCCGACGAGCTGGAGGTCAAATGCGCCGAAGTGCTCGACGGGCATTACCTGGTGGAAAACCGCTTTCTGCTCCAGGCCGAAGTGCGTCGCCACGGCGAGGCCATCGGTCAGGGCGATGCGCTCAACGACGTGGTGCTGCACCCCGGCAAGTCCACGCGCATGATCGAGTTCGAGATCTACATCGACGGTCAGTTCGTGTGCAGTCAGAAGGCCGACGGCCTGATCGTCGCCACACCGACCGGTTCGACCGCCTACGCGCTGTCGGCAGGCGGGCCGATCATGCACCCCAAGCTCGATGCCATCGTCATTGTGCCGATGTACCCGCATACCTTGTCCGGGCGGCCCATCGTGGTCGACGGCAACAGCGAGCTGAAAATCGTGGTGTCCAAGGACATGACCATTTACCCGCAAGTGTCGTGCGACGGCCAGAATCACTTCACCTGCGCGCCGGGTGACACCATTACGGTCAGCAAGAAACCGCAGAAACTGCGTCTGATCCATCCGCTGGATCACAACTATTACGAGGTCTGCCGCACCAAGCTCGGCTGGGGCAGCAAGCTCGGCGGCGGGGGCGATTAATGCTCGATCCGGCGCGTGGCTATGATCTGATCGGTGACGTGCACGGGTGCGCCCATACCCTCGAGCACTTGCTGGAGCTTCTCGGTTACCGTCTGCAGGCTGGCGTGTGGCGCCATCCTGAGCGCATCGTCATCTTCCTCGGCGACATCATCGACCGCGGCCCGCGTATTCGTGAAGCGCTGCACATCGTCCGCGACATGGTCCAGGCCGGTCAGGCGTTGTGCATCATGGGCAACCATGAGTTCAACGCGCTGGGCTGGGTGACCCCGGCCCTTTCCGAAAGCGGTCATCAGTTCGTGCGCGAGCACACCCCGCGTCATGCGCGGCTGATCGGCGAGACCCTGGCGCAGTTCGAGCAATATCCGGATGAGTGGAGCGAGTTCGTCAACTGGTTCTACGAGTTACCGCTGTACCTTGATGCCGGTCGCTTCAGGGTGGTGCACGCCTGCTGGGATGCGACCCTGATCGATCCGCTGCGTGGCCTGCATGGTACGGGGTGTATCGACAAGCATTTCGTCCAGGCATCGGCAGTGCCCGGCAGCTTCGCCAGTAATGTCTTCAATCGTCTGCTGCGTGGCACCGACATGCGCCTGCCGCACGGCCTGACCCTGACTGGCGGTGATGGCCTGACCCGCGAATTCTTCCGCACCAAGTTCTGGGAGGATGATCCGCAGACTTACGGCGACGTGGTCTTTCAGCCGGACGCCTTGCCCGAAGGGGTTGCCAAGACGCCATTGACCACGTCGGAAAAGAACGCCTTGCTGCGGTATGGCATCAATGAGCCGCTGCTGTTTGTCGGTCATTACTGGCGCAGCGGCATCCCTGCGCCTATCCGGCCGAACCTGGCCTGTCTGGATTACAGCGCCGTGCTCTACGGCAAACTGGTCGCCTATCGGCTGGACCAGGAAACACAGATCGATCCGGACAAATTCGTCTGGGTCGACGTGCAGCGTCCCGAGGTTTGAGAATGAGTCCTGTAGCTGTCCTGCGTTTGCCGCTGACCACCGACCTGAGCGGTTTTGTCAGGCTGTTGCTGCGCTTGCAGATTCCTCACCGGGTCAGTGAAGAGGCTGGCGAGCAAGTCCTGTGGGTGCCGGACGCGCCGCGACTGGTCGAAGAAGTGCGCGAGTTGTACACGCGCTTTCCCGAAGGCGACGAGCACGTTCAACTGGCGCAGGACAGCGCGAGCTCCACTTACAAGCCGCCCGGCCTGATCGAGCAGTTACGCAACAGCCCCGTGACGGCTTTGGTATTGCTGGTCACCTTGCTGGTGGCCGGCCTGACGCTGCTGGGCGATAACCTCGAAGCCGTCCGCTGGCTGACCTTTCAGGATTTCCGCATCAATGGCGAGTACGCAACGTTTCTGCCGTTGTCCGAAAACCTGGCGTCCGGGCAGTGGTGGCGGATCATCTCGCCCATGCTGATCCACTTCGGCATCCTGCACCTGGCCATGAACGGCATGTGGTTCTGGGAGCTGGGGCGGCGGATTGAAATTCGTCAGGGCAGCCTGTCGCTGCTGTTGCTGACCTTGCTGTTCTCGTCGGTTTCAAATTACGTGCAATACCTGTTCAGCGGCCCAAGCCTGTTTGGCGGACTGTCCGGAGTGCTGTATGGCCTGCTCGGGCATTGCTGGATTTTCCAGATGCTGGCACCCAACCCGGTCTACCGCCTGCCGCGCGGCGTGTTGATCATGATGCTGGTCTGGCTGGCACTGTGCCTGTCCGGGCTGGTGAGCATGCTCGGCTTCGGCGAAATCGCCAACGGTGCGCATGTCGGCGGGCTGATCATCGGTTGTGTCACCGGGCTGCTGGGTGGTGCGATTGCGCGCCGCAAGGCCTAGAATTACCCGCTATTTTCTGGAGTGCGCCATGTCGTCTTTTATAGAAATGATCGAAAACATCACCCCGGATATCTACGAGAGCCTGAAACTGGCTGTGGAAATCGGCAAATGGTCCGACGGTCGCAAGCTCACTCAGGAACAACGCGAGCTGTCCCTGCAGGCGCTGATTGCCTGGGAAGCGCAGAACCTGCCGGAAGACCAGCGCACCGGCTACATGGGGCCGCAGGAATGCGCCTCCAAATCGGCCCCGGTGCCCAATATCCTGTTCAAATCGGATGCAATTCATTGATCGAAATTGGTCGCGGAGCAGTCAACAAAATGTCGGCGCGTCAGGATGACACGTCGTGTGTGCAATACGCTTTTCGCCTGGGCGAGACCGAGATCGCGGTCAACCCGCTGATCGGCAAGACGCTGCGTCTGGAGTTTCTCGGCGCCATTCATTGCAGTCATTGCGGGCGCAAGACCAAGTCCAGCTACAGCCAGGGTTACTGCTACCCGTGCATGCTCAAGCTGGCGCAGTGCGACCTGTGCATCATGAGCCCGGAGAAATGCCATCACGATCAGGGTACCTGCCGTGATCCGGCGTGGGGCGAGCAGTTCTGCATGACCGATCACATCGTTTACCTGGCCAATTCGTCAGGCGTGAAAGTCGGTATTACCCGCTCAACGCAGTTGCCGACCCGCTGGCTGGATCAGGGCGCAAGCCAGGCACTGCCGATCCTGCGTGTGGCAACCCGTCAACAGTCCGGCTTCGTCGAAGACCTGCTGCGCAGCCAGGTGGCCGATCGCACCAACTGGCGTGCCTTGCTCAAGGGCGACGCTCAACCCGTCGACCTCAAGGCCATTCGCCAGGAGCTGTTCGACAGTTGCGGCGCAGGGCTGCTGGGATTGCAAGAACGATTCGGGCTGCAGGCCATCCAATTGCTACATGACGCCGAGCCTGTCGAGTTTCGTTACCCGGTCGAGGCGTATCCGACCAAGATTGTCAGCTTCAATCTGGACAAGAACCCGATTGCCGAAGGCACGCTGCTGGGGATCAAGGGCCAATACCTGATTTTCGACACGGGCGTGATCAATATTCGCAAATACACGGCCTATCAGTTGGCCGTGCATCAGTAGAAGGATTCCAGCATGCGCACCGAACAACCGAAAATGATTTACCTGAAGGATTACCAGGCTCCCGAGTACCTCATCGATGAGACGAACCTGACCTTCGAACTGTTCGACGACCACTCGCTGGTCCACGCGCAGCTGGTCATGCGCCGCAACCCGGAGCGCGGTGCAGGCCTGCCACCGCTGGTGCTGGATGGGCAGCATCTGGAACTGCTTTCGGTCAAGCTGGGCGATGTGGAGCTTGGCGCTGCCGATTATCAGCTGACCGACGACCACCTGACCCTGCACCCGCAGGCTGACAGCTTTACGGTCGACAGCACCGTGCGCATCCATCCGGAATCCAACACCGCACTGGAAGGGCTGTACAAGTCCAGCGGCATGTTCTGCACCCAGTGCGAGGCCGAAGGCTTCCGCAAGATCACCTATTACCTCGACCGTCCTGACGTGATGAGCAAGTTCACCACCACCGTCAGCGCCGACAAGCAGGGCTTCCCGATCCTGCTGTCCAACGGTAACCCGGTGGCCAGCGGCGAAGAAGAGGATGGCCGGCACTGGGCGACGTGGGAAGATCCGTTCATGAAACCGGCCTACCTGTTTGCGCTGGTGGCCGGCGATCTGTGGTGTATCGAAGACACGTTCACCACCATGAATGAGCGGAACGTGACCCTGCGTATCTACGTCGAGCCGGAAAACATCGACAAGTGCCAGCACGCCATGACCAGCCTGAAGAAGTCCATGCGCTGGGACGAAGAGACCTACGGTCGCGAGTACGACCTGGACATCTTCATGATTGTCGCGGTCAACGATTTCAACATGGGCGCGATGGAGAACAAGGGCCTCAATATCTTCAACTCCAGCGCCGTGCTGGCGCGTGCCGAGACGGCGACCGATGCCGCACACCAGCGTGTCGAAGCGATCGTCGCCCACGAATACTTCCACAACTGGTCGGGCAACCGCGTGACCTGCCGTGACTGGTTCCAGCTGTCGCTCAAGGAAGGCTTCACGGTGTACCGCGACGCCGGTTTCTCGGCCGACATGAACTCGGCCACGGTCAAGCGTATCCAGGACGTTGCCTATCTGCGTACTCACCAGTTCGCCGAAGATGCGGGGCCGATGGCTCACGCTGTGCGCCCGGACAGCTTTATCGAAATCTCCAACTTCTACACCCTGACCGTGTACGAAAAGGGCTCGGAAGTGGTCGGCATGCTTCACACCCTGCTGGGGGCTGAAGGCTTCCGCAAGGGCAGCGATCTGTATTTCGAGCGCCACGACGGCCAGGCCGTGACCTGCGATGACTTCATCAAGGCCATGGAAGACGCCAATGGCGTCGATCTGACTCAGTTCAAGCGCTGGTACAGTCAGGCGGGCACGCCGCGTCTGGCGGTCAGCGAGTCTTACGACGCTGCGGCCAAGACCTACAGCCTGACCTTCCGCCAGAGCTGCCCGACCACACCGGGCCAGCCTGGTGATCAGAAACAGCCTTTCGTGATTCCGGTCGAGCTGGGCTTGCTAGACAGCAAAGGTGGCGAGATCGCCCTGCGTCTGGCCAACGAAACCGCCGCAACCGGCAGCACGCGGGTGCTTTCGGTGACTGAGGCCGAGCAGACGTTCACCTTTGTCGATGTCGCTGAAAAGCCACTGCCGTCCTTGCTGCGTGGCTTCTCGGCACCGGTCAAGCTGAGCTTCCCGTACGACCGCGATCAGTTGATGTTCCTGATGCAGCACGACAGCGACGGCTTCAACCGTTGGGATGCGGGCCAGCAACTGTCGGTTCAGGTGTTACAGGAACTGATCGGCCAGCATCAGCAAGGCCAGGCGCTGCTCATGGATCAGCGCCTGATCACTGCGCTGGGCACCGTGCTGGCGGATGATGGCCTGGATCAGGCGATGGTCGCAGAAATGCTGTCGTTGCCGGGCGAGGCTTATCTGACCGAAATCAGCGAAGTGGCCGATGTCGATGCGATTCACGCCGCTCGCGAATTTGCCCGTCAGCAGCTCGCAGAGGGGCTGTTCGATGGGCTGCTGGCGCGCTATCAGGCCAACCGCGAAGTGTCGAAGGTCACGCCTTATGTGGCCGAAGCCGCGCACTTCGCCCGTCGTGCCCTGCAGAACATCGCGCTGTCGTACCTGATGCTCAGCGGCAAGCCGGAGGTACTGGCAGCCACTATCGACCAGTTCGACACCAGCGACAACATGACCGAGCGCCTCACCGCGCTGGCCGTGCTGGTCAATTCGCCGTTCACTGCCGAGCGCGACAAGGCGCTTGACGTGTTTGCCGAGAACTTCAAGAGCAATGCGCTGGTCATGGATCAGTGGTTCAGCGTTCAGGCGGCGAGCACGTTGCCGGGCGGCCTGCAGCGTGTTCAGGAACTCATGAAGCACCCAGCCTTCAGCATCAAGAATCCGAACAAGGTGCGTGCCTTGATCGGTGCCTTTGCCGGGCAGAACCTGGTCAACTTCCATGCGGCAGATGGCTCCGGCTATCGCTTCCTGGCAGACCTGGTGATCGAGCTGAACGCGCTGAACCCGCAGATCGCTTCTCGTCAATTGGCACCACTGACCCGCTGGCGCAAATACGACAGCGCCCGTCAGGCGCGGATGAAAGCCGAGCTGGAACGCATCCTCGCCTCCGGAAAACTGTCGGCGGACGTGTATGAAGTGGTGAGCAAAAGCCTGGCTGAATGAGGGTTTGTGCTGTGCCTATTGCCTGAACTGCATGGGTGATAAAGGCGCTGTCTGCTGATGCGGACAGCGCCTTTTTTGCGTCCCGTTGATGGGGGGGGCGATTGTCTGCTATCCGCGCATCACGCCTTATTCAGCACTCGCTAAAGTTCTTATGGCTCATGGACAAAAAATAAGTCTTTTTAGATGAAATTTAGGTAATGGAACCGTCTTCGGGACAAGGCCACACAGTGTTGGCAGCGCTGTAGAGGCCGTCCTGTCTTGAAAGTAATCAAGATCACGGAGGTCTGTTTTCAGCGGTGCCTGGTGCGGAAAAAGTACTTTCGCTCACTCCCGTTAAACTGACTTTAAATAAGGTGAAAAGTGTTCAGGATCAATACCGGATCGTCGTCATATAATGTTCAAAGTTCCGCATCCTATGAAGGTTCTGAGGGCGTAAAATCGTATGGTTTGCATGATAATTTAAATGTAAGGGCCAACACCACAAAGGTCACTGATTATGTGGGTACCAAGGCCGCCAATCAGATTCCTTGCCTTCTAAGCAACGCGACGTTCCAGGGCGACGTTATATCCGTAGCAAACTCAATGGCAGTCCTTGCTGCAATGGGGCAAGGGCACGGTAATGTTATTGTCGCCGACCTGGATAAGGCACACCTTGCCGGCGTGCAATCAGTCCTCGCAATTGCTCAATCATCTGGCAGTCAAGAGGCATGGTTGAGAGAGGTGAAACGCCAGCATAAGTCCGGCTATGCAGATCATCTTGAACTATTGATACAACGCAATCAGGAGCATCTGTCATTCGACTCGTTAAAGCAGCGCCTGCATCGCGGAGGCGTCAGCATCGTCCAGGCAGATATGGCCAGTGACAGCGCAACAGAGTTGGCCGGGCTGGCCCCGCATGGCGTATCCGGAATGTACGTGAGTAATATTGAAATGTACCTCGGCGGTTTTCTTGATAAAGCCAACACTTCCATCAACGAGAGGCAGCAGGCACTGAACACGTTCAAGAATAATATCGTCTCGCTTATGGGGGCCGAGGCATTTCTTATTCGTGGCGAATCGGTAGGTATGCAGGTTCACAATAAGAATGCCGCTATCAACGACTGGATACCCCAAGTCCGTTAACGACCAGGCTGGGTCACACCATCGACAGGAAGGTCTTTTCTTCCCCGCCTTCCTGTCTCTAACCTTGTTCGAACCTTCCGCCCGCTCGGGCGTTTTCAAATGACGTTGGCGCTGAAATAAGTTGCCAATACGGGTGCCTGCGGTCAGCAGTTGCACGGTCAGGGCTTTACCTCCTCGCGATCAATCAGCACGTACAGAGTGCTGCGGCGTAGTGCTATTCAAAAAGGACGGTCCTTCCTATAAAAAATCTCACATGTGATGCATATCTATCTTCAGAAACATCTGCTACGTTGCTTACCTGATTCACGGCCAGCAGCAAGGGGAAGCGCCAATGCCTCGTAAAACCCAGGGCGATAACGCAGCGGTCCCGGCCAAGGTTTCCAAGAGTTCCACCGATTACATGCGTGAAATGCGCCTGCGGCTCAAGGAGGCGGGGCTGGTGAAGCGCGAATTCTGGATCCGGCCGGAAAATGTCGATGCCCTGCGGGGTATCGAAAAAGCCTTAAGACAGCCCTTTTTGGGCGACAGAATAAAACTGGAGGACTTCATGACCGAGAATACCCACTGGACCATCAGCTCTCTGCAGAAGGCACTCAGCGAACTGGAACTGGTGACGAACGGCAAGATCGAGCTCGACGTGACCGAGGGCGATGCCTCGGGGATCAGGCTGACCATGGCTGACTACGGCGACCTGCCGATCTACATCGCCGTAGAAGGCGAGCAGATTCTCGCCGACGCGACCTTGATCGAAGTGAACAAGATCAAGAACGTGCAAGCGTTCAACGACGTTGTCCTGCGCAGCCGCGACCTGTTTCCGCTGTCGTCGGTCGGCATCGAAAAGCTGGGCGGCGGTCAGGAAGTCTACTGCCTGTTCGGCGCATTGAGCGCGGCATCGTCGCTCACGGTCGTGGTGCAGGAAATTCTCACCCTCGCGGACAACGTGATCCGTGCGGCCGATGCTTTTGAAGATCATTTCATCTACTGAACAGCGCTGTCAGGCGGAGAACATTCATGACTACAAGTATCTGGAAAAAACTGGTGACCGCTGTTCGTGGCGGCGCTTCCGAAGTGGGCGAGTCGATTGCCGACGCCAATGCCATCCGCATTCTGGACCAGGAAATCCGCGACGCCGAGAACGCGCTGGTCAAGGCCCGCGACGGGCTGATCACCATCAAGGCCAAGCACAAACTTTCGGCACAGCGTCTTGAAGAGCACGCTACCAGCATTGCCAACTGGGAAGGCCGCGCCATGCAGGCCCTGAACAAGGGTGAAGAAGCCCTGGCCGTAGAATGCGCGAACAAGATCGCCGAAATCGAAGCCCTGCGTGATCAGGAGCAGGAACTGGCCGACCAGTTCAGCAAGCAGGTCAACCTGCTGCAGGATCAGGTGATCAAGGCCGAATCGCGAATCAAGAGCCTCAAGCAGCAGGTCGAGATGGCCAAGGCCCGTGAAACCGTGCAAAAGGCCCGCGTTGCAACGGCTACTGCAACCGGTGGTGCCAGCGGCGCCGTCGAAACCGCAGTCGGCTCGCTGGCACGTCTCAAGCAGCGCCAGGATGAACAGGACGCCAAGCTCGAAGCGGCTGAAGAGCTGGCCACCGAGTCCAGCGGCAGCGATCTGGAGCGTCGTCTGCAGGATGCCGGAATCGGTGCCAAAAGCGGCGGTGCGCAAGATGTACTGGCGCGCCTGAAAGCTAAAAGTCAGACGCCGGCTCAGTAAGCGCTGCAACAAGGCAGGCGAGGGTGGTGCATGGCGTTTTCCCGACGACTCAAGGTCATCCTCGTCCTGTCGGCCGTGTTGATTGCGGTACAGGCAATCAACTCGATGACCAGCAACAGTCTGCTGCAGTTCGGTATCATGCCGCGCAGCCTCACCGGGTTGCGCGGCATTGTGTTTGCCCCCTTTTTGCACGGGTCGATTCAGCACTTGCTCAGCAATCTGTTGCCGTTCATTGTGCTGAGCTGGCTGGTGGCGACCGAGGGTGTCAGGCGGTATGCATGGGTCGCCGGGCTGGTCTGCCTGCTGGGCGGTTTGCTGGTCTGGAGCTTCGGTCGCAGCAATATTCATGTCGGCGCAAGCGGTCTGATTTTTGGTTTGTGGGCTTATCTGCTGGCGCGGGCGTGGTATCAGCGCAGTATCGCCAGTGTGCTGATCGCGCTGCTGGTGCTGGCCGCTTACAGCGGGCTGGTGTTCGGCTTCGTTCCGGTGGCCGGTGTGTCGTTCGAATCACATATCGCGGGTGCACTTGCAGGCGTTTGTGTGGCCTGGCTGATGCATTCCAGGGCATTGCTGGCGCAGAAATGAGTCAGTCTCGCGCTCGCAGGCAGTGCGCCTGTTGCGCTTGAAGAGCGTTATATATCGTCACCCGTCACTGCAAGGAAACGGATTATGAGTTGGTTCAAACGGGCCATGGGCCTGGAAGCCCCCAAGGCATCAGGCCGGGACGGCACACAACCGGTCAGCACGGTCAGTCCGCTGGGGCTGGCGTCCGGACGGATGCTGTGCCTGGACAGTTCGCTGAAACTGTTGCTCGACGGTCACTCGGAAGTGGTCGTTCCGGGCGATGAAAAGGTCTGGTCCGTGGGGCATATCGATCTCGGCCAGTCCATGGCGCTGCATCGTTTCTACCTCGATAACGAGGACTATTTTCTGCAAGTGGTCAGCACTGGCCCCAACCCGGAAGACGTACAGGACATCATCCTGTTCGGCTACTACGGCGCCGAGCCGATCACCAGCGAGGATGAGTTGCTGCGCCTGACCGGCCCGTCGTCGAAGATCGGCCTGCCGACCTACGAGCACGATGGCGAGGTCTTCGAGCGGCAATGGGGGACTTCACCCGGCCAGACCGAGCTGACGCCACTCGATGAAGACATTGTCAGTCCTGACGCGACTTATCGTGTCAGGCACCTGAGCATGCTGTACGCCCGCGAAACAGGACTGATCAACCGCCGTGAGTTTCTGCTGTTTTCCGTAGAGGAAGACGAGGAGGGCAGCATCACGCTCACCACGGCGGTCGGCATAACGCTGCAATCCACTGATATCAACGTTCTTTGACAAGGAAATCCTCATGATCGACGCGCTGCGTATGTCGCTCAATGCCACTGCTGTATTCGGCTTCGTCATGTACATCCTGGTGGCGGCGATTCTGTTCGCGCTGTTCCAGCTCATCTACAGCCGGATCACGCCGCACAAGGAATTTGCGCTGATTCGCGAGAATAACAGCGCAGCGGCAGTTGCCCTCGGTGGCTCGCTGATCGGTTTCGCGCTGCCGGCCAGTAACATTATCAGCTACAGCATCAGCATTCTGGACGTGGTCGTCTGGGCAGTGATCGCCGCCGTCGTGCAACTGCTGGCGTTCGGCGTTACCAGCCTGGTGCTCAAGGGCCTGTCGACGCGTATCGCCAAGGGTGAAATGGCGGCAGCCATCTATTCGGCCAGCGTCGCGATCAGCGTCGGTCTTCTCAACGCGGCCTGCATGACCCCGTCGGTCTGACGGCAGCCTTGAACAAGGAGACTCACGATGAGACGTAGTTCAGTAAAACTGGTACTCGCCGGTGCGCTGCCGCTGGCCCTTGCCGGTTGCGGTCCGTCCGAGAAAAAGGACACCGTCAACGCCAAGGCCAATTTCAGTTCGGTGCAGGAATGCGTCGATGCCAAGGTGCCGGTAAATATCTGTTCGGATGCCTACATGCAGGCGCTGTCCGACCATCGCCGCATTGCGCCGACCTATGATGACAAGGCGTCCTGCGACGCGGACTTCGTCCCGGATTATTGCCAGGTCACCTCTGACGGCAAGTACATGCCTAAACTCGGCGGCTTCGAACTGGGCTTTTCCGGGCAAGTGCCGAAAGAGGCGCTGGACCGCGCCAATCAGGAAGTCACCCAGTCTGCTCCGTCGGGCATGAGCGGCACCACCGGGCTGATGGCCGGCCTGCTGATCGGCAATCTGCTCAGCAACGGCTTCGGCAATAACCGCTATTACTCGCAGCCCATTTACCAGACGCGCGATGACCGGGGCGGTTATTACAGCTCGTCCCTGCCGAGTCAGATCGATCGCGGCAAGACCTTCGGGCGCTCGACCCAGGCGCAATCCAGCCCGGATCGCAGCTACGGCAAGAGCACCCTGGGGCGCAACCTGGGCAGCTCGGGTTCCGGCTCGTCTTCGGTGTCATCGACCATCTCGCGCGGCGGCTTCGGCAGCCAGGCCTCGGCACGCAGTGGCTGGGGCGGCAAGAGCAGCAGTGGCAGCAGCAGTTTCGGAGGCTGACGGTTCGCGGCATGAAAAAGATCAGCATCGAGGAACGTCCGGACTGGCGCACCACCGCCGAGCGTGAAGGGTTCAACTTTCACACCATCGATGGCGAGCGTTACTGGGACGAGCGCGGGTATTACCTGTTCAGCGAACAGCAGATTACCCGCGATCTTGAAGCGCCCACCCAGGAGCTTCACCAGATGTGCATGGATGCCGTGGCGCGAGTGGTGGACAGCGAAGCGCTGCTCCATCAACTGGCGATCCCGGAAGCGTTCTTCGACCTGATCCAGAGCTCATGGAAGGAGGGACATCCGCATCTGTACGGACGCTTCGATTTTGCCTACGACGGCACGGGCCCGGCAAAGATGTACGAAATCAATGCCGATACGCCGACCAGTCTGATGGAAGCCGGGGCGGTGCAACTGCTCTGGCTGGAAGAGCAGATGGCGCGCGGCGTGCTGCCTGCGCATGCCACCCAGTTCAACTCGATTGCCGAGGATCTGGTTCGGGCCTTTGCCGAGTTTCCCGGTACGACTCCGTTCTACTTCTCGGCGATGTCCGGTTCCATCGAAGACCGGGGCACCACCGATTTTCTGCGGCGTATGGCGGCACACGTCGGCATCGATGCGAGGCATATCGATATCGAAGACATCGGGCTCGGCGCTGACGGGCGTTTTGTCGATCTGGACGGGCGCTGGATCGAGCGCTTGTTCAAGCTGCACGCGTGGGAGCATATCTTTCACGAGGAATTCGGTCAGCACGTGTCAGCGAGCGGCACTCAGTTTGTCGAACCGGCGTGGAAGGCGATTCTCAGCAACAAGGGTATTCTGCCGTTGTTGTGGCAGTTCAACGAAGGCCATCCGAACCTGCTGCCCGCGCATGTCGACCAGGACGCGAACAAAGCGGTCCCCAAAGGCTGGGTACGCAAACCGTACTTTTCCCGTGAGGGCGCCAATATCGAAATGCGCACGCCTGGCGATCAGGTGATCTCGGTCGATGGGCCCTACACCGATGCGCCCTACATTCTGCAGGCGTACTCGCCGCTTCCGCGATTCGGCGACAGCTACACGCTGATCGGCTCCTGGGTCATCGGCGATCTTGCGTCCGGGATCGGCATTCGTGAAGACGACAGCCTGATCACCAAGGACACCAGCCGCTTCCTGCCACACGTCGTCATCGACTGAGCCCTGCCTGTCATCACCCGGTGTTACTGGCTTGAAGCAAGTAACACTCTTGTTGTTACCACACGTTCATATACCCGCCATCAAGCAGCGATAATAAGTGGTTTTATGAGTGTGCTGTCTGACAATCAAACAGACGATGTTGTTGTTTTTAATCCTGGTCATAACGCGGGGGCACGACGTTTCAGATCTGTACCTTATATAAGGTGTGATCTGTTCTTTATCGCCTGTTGGCATTCACGTTGCATTACTGTGGGCTATTCCGGGTGCCTGCTTCATTGGTGTTTAACAGCGCGTTGTCGATTCTTCTTGTTCTGTGAAGTTTCCTACAGACATATTCCCGATAGATAACCTGTTCGCGGTAAGAATACGTGGGCAATTCGGTTTGCCTGTTAAACAAACGGTTATTGGCCGAACGTCAATAACCGTGTCGCCCTTACAACCTGCCGTTTACACGGAACTATTCCCGGCCTGGACGCCAGACACGCGTCCCGACGTGGCCATGCAAGGAGAGCCCACATGCTCATGAAACTTCGGCTGGGCGGCGCGCTGACGCTGCTGTTCGCGATCGACACCTGCCAGGCAGTGGATGCCACGTTGCTCGGGAGTCGTTTGACCCCACTGGGAGGCGAGATGGCAGGTAATGCCACGGGGACCATTCCACCCTGGACAGGCGGAATCACCCGGCCCCCGCCCGGGTACAAAGGCTCGGGCACTCGGCATGTCGATCCGTATTCCGCTGACAAACCCCTGTTCACCATTACTCACGCCAATATGCAGCACTACCGCACGCGCCTGACGCCTGGGCAGGTAGCGATGTTCGACACCTACCCCGACAGCTACCGGATGCCGGTATACCCCACGCGACGTTCCGGATCGGCGCCGCAATGGGTCTACGACAACACCCGCCGCAATGCGCAGAAAGCCCGGTTGATCGGCGGCGGCAACGGTTTTGTCGATGCCTACGGCGGCATTCCATTTCCGCTTCCGGAAAAGGGCATTCAGGCCGTGTGGAACCACATTGCACGGTATCGCGGCCATTATGCGGTGCGACGTACTTCGGAAGTTGCCATACAGCGCGACGGCAGTTTCAAACTGAACACTTCGCGTCAGGAAGTGCTGTTTCGTTTCTATGATCCTGCGGGCAGCTTTGCCAGTCTGGATAACGTGCTGTTCTATTACCTGTCGTTTATCCAGTGCCCGACGCGCATGGCCGGTTCTGCCGTGCTGGTCCACGAAACACTGGACCAGATCCAGGAGCCGCGGCAGGCGTGGACCTACAGTGCGCGGCAGCGTCGGGTACGCCGCGCGCCGAGTCTGGCTTACGACATGCCGATCCCGGCCTCTGAAGGCTTGCGCACGGCCGACGACACCGACATGTTCAATGGCTCGCCGGATCGTTACGACTGGAGGTTACTGGGCAAACGCGAGGTCTATATTCCCTACAACAACTACCGGATTTCCAGTCCTGACATTACCTATCGCCAATTATTGCAGGTAGGGCATCTTAACCCGGCCTATACGCGCCATGAGCTGCATCGCGTATGGGTGGTGGAGGGCACGCTCAAACCGACCGCGCGTCATGTCTATTCAAGACGCACGCTGTACCTGGACGAGGACAGTTGGCAGGCTGCAATCGTCGATCAGTACGACGCTCGGGGGCAGTTGTGGCGCGTCTCCATGGCGTACCTGAAGAACTATTACGAACTGCCGACCACCTGGTCCGCACTGGACGTTTTCCATGACTTGCAGGCGCGGCGTTATCACGTGCAGAACCTCGACAATCAGGAGCCTGGCACCAGTGACTTCTCTCAGCCGGTACCCAGCGTGAACGCCTTCAAACCAGCGGCCTTGCGGCGCAGGAGCATTCGCTGACCGGCGTCTGGTCAATCTGTCCGATCAACCGTCGTTATGTTTCATCAATCACATTCAGCACGCTTAACAAAAGATAACGACATGTCGATTGTCAGGCATTTGCAAAGCTGCCTAGGATGGCCGAGCTTCCAGACAGGTAACGCCATAGCGCTGCGGGCGTCGACATCGATATGAGTTATCCGGCACCCGCACCCGATAACAGCCACCTGATAATAATAAGAGCGGAAAAGTCCATGCGTGAGTCTTTCCATCGTCGCACCCGGTTATGCGCGGGCATGTTTCTGGCTGCCGTTGCGTCATCCGTGTTTGCGCTGCCAGCCATGGCCGGTTCCGAGGCGCCAGCCCCTGCCGCCGCTGCAGATACGCCTGTTTACGCCATCGAGTCGGCCAAAGCCTCTCGCACGTTGTTGCTGGACGTCGCCCATGCGGGGGCGCGGCTGGTCGTGGTGGGTGACCATGGGCATATTCTGCTTTCCGATGATCAGGGCAAGACCTGGAGTCAGGCCCGCGTGCCTACCCGGCAGTTGTTGACGGCCGTATTTTTTGTGGATGAACAGCATGGCTGGGCGGTCGGTCACGACGCGCAGGTACTGGCCAGCAGCGATGGGGGCAAGAGCTGGAACAAGCAGTTCGAGGACTTGAAGCGCGAGGCTCCGCTGCTGGATGTCTGGTTCAAGGACCTCGACAACGGCCTGGCCATCGGTGCCTACGGCCTGCTGCTGAGCACGGCCGATGGCGGGCAGCACTGGGAAGATGTCAGCGACCGGCTGGACAACGAGGATCAATACCACCTGAACGGCATTGCTCAGGTAAAGGATGCCGGCCTGTTCATTGTCGGCGAAGCGGGCAGCATGTTTCGCTCCCGCGACGAGGGGCAGACCTGGGAGAAAATCGACGGCCTGTATCAAGGCTCGTTATTCGGCGTGATCGGCACGGCTCAGCCGTCCACGTTGCTGGCCTATGGTCTGCGCGGCAATCTGTTTCGCTCCAGCGATTTTGGTGACAGCTGGCAGCCGATCGAACTGAAGGGCGCGCGCGGGCCTCTCGAGTTCGGCCTGGCCAGCGCTACGCTGCTGGCCGATGGCTCGCTGGTGCTGGTCGGCAATGGCGGCAGTGTCATGCGCAGCACCGATGACGGGGAAACATTCGCGGTCTTCAATCGACCTGATCGCATCTCGCTGGCCGGGGTTACCGGCAATTCTCAGGGCAATCTGATTCTGGTAGGACAGGGCGGCGTTCGCCTCACCTCGTCGACGGGCGCCGATACGACCCAACAATAAGACCTTTCAGGGCGGGATATTCAGGCATGAGCACGCACCAGCACGCGCAAGATCCGGATGAAAAGGCAACCTTCCTTGAACGCCTGATTTTCAACCATCGCCCGGCAGTGATTCTCCTCTGCCTGCTGGCCAGCCTGTTTCTGTTCTGGCAGGCCACGCAGGTGCGGCCTTCCACCAGTTTCGAGAAGATGATCCCGCTGTCTCATCCGTTCGTTCAGAACATGCTCAAGCATCGTAACGATCTGGCGAACCTTGGTAACACGGTGCGCATATCGGTCGAAGCGGTGGACGGCGACATCTTCTCCAAGGAGTACATGGAGACCCTGCGCCAGATCAGCGACGAAGTGTTTTACATCCCCGGCGTGGACCGCTCCGGGCTCAAGTCGCTGTGGAGCCCCAGCGTGCGCTGGACCGAAGTGACGGAAGAGGGCTTTGCGGGAGGCGAGGTGATCCCGCAGAGCTACGACGGCTCGGAGGCCAGTCTGGACCAGTTGCGCAACAACGTGCTCAAGTCCGGACAGGTCGGGCGCCTGGTCGCCAATGATTTCAGGTCGAGCATCATTGATGTTCCGCTGCAGGAGTCCTACCCGGACCCGGCAGACCAGGGCAAATTACTGGCGCTGGACTATCAGCAATTCTCCCACCAGCTCGAAGAAAAGATCCGCGACAAGTATCAGGCGCAAAACCCCGACATCAGGATTCACATCGTCGGCTTCGCCAAGAAGGTCGGCGACCTGATCGACGGTCTGTTCATGGTGGTGATGTTCTTTGGCATCGCCTTTCTGATCACGCTGGTGCTGCTGATCTGGTTCACCCGGTGTATCCGCAGCACGGTGGCAGTACTGAGCACCACGCTGATCGCGGTGATCTGGCAATTGGGGCTGATGCATGTGGTCGGCTTCGGTATCGACCCGTATTCGATGCTGGTGCCGTTTCTGATTTTCGCCATCGGCATCTCTCACGGTGTGCAGAAAATCAACGGTATTGCCCTGCAATCCAGCGAGGCCGACAACGCCCTGACCGCTGCGCGGCGGACGTTTCGTCAGCTGTTTCTGCCCGGCATGATTGCGATTCTGGCCGATGCGGTGGGCTTTATCACGCTGCTGATTATCGACATCGGGGTGATCCGCGAGCTGGCCATCGGCGCTTCCATTGGTGTGGCGGTGATCGTGTTCACCAACCTGATCCTGCTGCCGGTGGCGATTTCCTACGTGGGCATCAGCAAAAAGGCAGTGAGCCGCAGCAAGCAGGATGCGGTCTCCGAGCATCCTTTCTGGCGATTGCTGGCGAACTTTGCCAGCGCCAGAGTCGCGCCGGTGTCGATTGTGCTGGCGCTGCTGGCCTTCGGAGGGGGGCTTTGGTATAGCCAGAACCTGAAGATCGGCGACCTGGATCAGGGCGCGCCCGAACTGCGCCCCGACTCGCGTTACAACAGGGACAACGCGTTCATCATCAACCATTACTCGACCAGTTCCGATGTGCTGGTGGTCATGGTCAAGACAGGCCCCGAGGGTTGCTCGGCGTATTCGACAATGTCAGCGATCAACGAGCTGGCCTGGAAGATGGAGAACACCCAGGGCGTGCAGTCGGCCATTTCCCTGGTCACGGTGTCGAGACAGATGATCAAGGGCATTAACGAGGGCAACCTGAAATGGGAGAGTCTGTCGCGTAACAAAGACGTGCTGAACAACTCCATCGCCCGCGCCGACGGCCTGTACAACACCGATTGTTCGCTGGCGCCGCTGCTGGTGTTCCTCAACGACCATAAAGCCGAAACCCTCGACCGGGCGGTGCATGCAGTGCAGGACTTCGCCAGACAGAACGATACGCCGGACCGGCAATTTCTGCTGGCCGCCGGCAATGCCGGCATCGAGGCCGCGACCAACGAAGTGATCAGGCAGTCCGAGTGGGTGATTCTGCTGCTGGTCTACCTCTGCGTGGCCGCGATGTGCATGATCACCTTCCGCTCATGGGCCGCCACGCTGTGCATCGTCCTGCCGCTGGTGCTGACCTCGGTGCTGGGCAACGCCCTGATGGCCTTCATGGGCATCGGCGTCAAGGTCGCGACCCTGCCGGTGGTGGCGCTGGGCGTTGGCATCGGCGTCGATTACGGCATCTACATTTACAGCCGTCTCGAGAGTTTCCTGCGCGCCGGACTGCCATTGCAGGAAGCCTATTACGAAACCCTCAAATCCACCGGCAAGGCCGTGCTGTTCACTGGCCTGTGTCTGGCCATCGGTGTGTGCACCTGGATCTTCTCGGCGATCAAGTTCCAGGCCGACATGGGCCTGATGCTGACCTTCATGCTGCTGTGGAACATGTTCGGCGCACTGTGGCTGCTGCCTGCGCTGGCGCGGTTTCTGATCAGGCCGGAGAAGATGGCGGGGAAGGTGGGGAATTCGTTGTTTTCACATTGAGACACACATGAGGTTATCCATCCTCTTCTTGGTGACGTGTCTTCGCTCTGTGCTGAACGTTTCGCAGCGCGCGGTTGCTTTGCTGAACGGCTTGTGTCGGGTCAAGGTTGCCTTGCACTGGAAAAGGGGGACAAGGGGGTGAAAAAAAGGGCGAAAAATAGAGTTTTTAGGGTGATAGAGTTAAGGTTTTTATGAGACGCCTATCAGAAACATCAAGATATTGTTCTGTCGGGCGGGGCTATTAGTGTGCGGCTTAATAAGATGTCGTAAGAAATACTATAATCGCGCAAAGCGAGTGATAGTGTGGGGCAATGTGCCGGTATTTAAAGTCTGAGAGTTACTTAAGTTGCGTGAAGGGTGGTGCATAGTTATCATAATTTGCATGGGCTTCTCACTTGAGAGTTAGCCATTTCAAGTAGTTCATGGAGTAGAGTGATGGCACTTTCATTGCGCGGTGATACGGTTGGCCATGAAAAAAGCACCGGCAGACAAAAGCTGGAATGGGAGTTCGAACAGAGTGCAAGTGAGCGGGGTGTTCATCACTATACCTATTTTTTTTATCATCACGCGCCAGCGTTACGGCAACATGGCTTTGTTCTGGTCAGCGGTCCGGAGGCAGGGAAAAATAATAGTCATTGCGCAGAGCGGCAGGACGTCGCGGATGCGATTTGGGACGTTGCTTGCTCTGAGCCACTATTTACCGGTTTACTGAACAGGCCGACATCATCAAATGACCGCGGCGAAATGATCGACGCCGGTACCACCTCTGACGGGATGACGGCGTTCTACCTCGGCGAAGAGAAGGCATTCAGTTTACTGCGGTTTGCAAATAAAGAAACCGGAACAGGAAGTACGCAAGGCGAGTACAGTCTTGCGGCAGAGGTGAAGTCGCTGGTTCGTGAGTTTCATCATAAGTTGACGGGCCTGGTCATGGGCGTCAATGAGTCGGACGAAACCTTCACTATTACGGACCGTGAAAAGGAGGTGTACATATGGACAGCCATCGGCAAGACCTGTAATGAAATTGCCGTCATTCTAAATATATCCAAAAGAACGGTAGATTTTCATATTTCCAATGTCATCTCGAAGTTGGGTGTCAGAACCAAACTCCAGGCCTGCATACAACTGACCAAGATGGGAATTTTGTAAGGGGTTTTTGGAACCCATGACGACTGGGTTGAGTGGCGGGCGCCAAGGCAGTCAACGCGTTGAGTGAGCCTGGATTCTTCTTGTGCGATTCCGACACAGCGCGAGGCCGATCGGAATGCTCATTGACCCCATCTGGATGCCCGCGCGATGGCTATCGGTCATCGCCATTCGTGGTCTGCGTACCTTCTCGTGCCGACTGTTCGCACAGTGTCTGCGGTGCAGTGCCGTATGGCGAATGACGTCTGTTTTGCAGGCGATAAATACTCAGTATCTGGCGCATGACCGATTGCGTATCGCGACGACCCGAGATGATGCCACCCTTGGCCAGATTGGCTTCGGCATAGTCAGGGTCTTGCAGGAGAATGGAGTGTGCCTTGTGCAGGTTCCAGTAGGGGATGCCTGCGAACAGGTGATGGGTCAGGTGCAGGTTGTCCCCGTGCATGCCGATAAACAGCCTCTCCCACCAGGAGGGAAAACGGTTGCGGGTGATACGCAAGGCCTCCTGCTCCCTGCCGAATAATCCAAAATGTTCAGAAACTTCCGACAGCCAGCCGATGACCTGAAAGGCCGTCAGATAAGGAACGAGCCAGAACATCAAGTAACCGTACACGCCCGTGGTGGCATAGAAAAGCGAGAATAAAACAGCGTGTACCGCGATCAGTGTCAGGGCTTTGCGAGGGGATTTCAACAGTGCGCCCAACCGATGAATGACGAGGTAGCGCAGGTAGCTGAATATATTCAGAAACAGCACGGTTCTAAGCAGGTGGTTGAACATGAAGTCGAATCGATCTTCGGTCGCCTGCAGCCCGGATTCAATATAGTAACGATAGTCCGGGTCCTTGTCGGCGTCACCGAGATGATGGTGATGCATGTGCACATGCGAATGTCGATAAGCCTCGTAATCCTGAAAGATGGGTAATCCGGTCAGGTAGTGGCCAATGGCATAATTGAGGCGGCGGCTTTGGGTCAGGGTTAAATGGGCTGCTTCATGAACGAGAGAGGCAAGGGCGCGTTGCCGTGAACCGATAATCAGCACACTGAGGGGGTAAGCATACAATGACCATTGGGTAAGTGCGACAGCGGAAGCAATGACAAGAACATCCCCCGACCAACCCAATAGCCATCGCCAGTTATTCTTTTTATAAAGACACGTCAGTTCAAGTTTTAGTGCATTTGTACAGTGAAATCGTTGGACGGTCTGCATCGTTTACCTCGACAGGTTGTGCTCTGCAATGCGTTGGTAATTAGGGCGTTATATAGACTAGAGAGGGGCGGGGAGCCGCGTAAGCTGCTATTTTTTACAGGTAGACAGTTGGCGGTGGCGTGTGGTCTTTTTAAAGAAGTCAATCACCGCTAACAAAAACGGATACACCGGTTTTTTTACGAGGTTGATGTCACCTGATCAATATGTTATCCGAGGCCGTCATGAACAGTTTTGAGAAAAATAATACCGCACCGTCACGCTCTCAAGATCTCGCTATGCGGGCCGGCGCACAGCATATAACCGGTACTGAAGGGCCACTCTCCATGTCTCAGGAACAAGCCTGGTTTCTTGAGACGTTAGTACCAGAGAGTATTGCTTATAACTTTCAGGCCATGCTGAACATTCGCGGCAACCTTGATATCAACGTGCTTGAACGTGCGCTGAACAGGGTGGTTGAACGCCATCAGTCACTGTCCACTGTTTTTGATGAGGTTGACGGAGAACCACGGCAAACTATCCAGGACGCCTGGTCCGTGAACATTCCGATCGTTGACCTGTCTGCCAGCAGTGAAGCGGTACGGCAGACCTACATGAATTCTATTGTGAAAGCTGAAATTGCCCAGAAGATCGAAGTGGCGAAACTTCCGCTGATTCGCTGGGTACTGTTCAAATTCAGCGATCAGTTCCACGTATTGCTGCATATCGAACACCACCTCATTCATGACGGCTGGTCATTCCGGCTGTTTCTCAAAGAGCTGAATCATTTTTACAATGAAGAAAAGGGCCGCGCGAATCAGGAGCCCCTTGAGCCGGTGATCCAGTTCATCGATTACTGCCAATGGGAGCGCGACTGGCTGGATTCGGCTGAAGGCCGTCAAGGCCGAGACTTCTGGTACGGACGTCTTGAAACCTGGCCGGCCTACACGCATTCGCCGTTTCCGGCAGAGAAGGACGCGCAAGCCGCATTGGATTTTGTCGGAAGTTCGGTGTCGGTGCCGCTGCCGGGTAAGTTGATCAGCGCACTGCAGGCGTATGGGTCGGAAAATAAATCCACCCTGTTCGAGACCATGTTTTCGCTGTTTGCCTGCGTGGTAGCGGCGCGTTCGGGTCAGACGCAACAGCTGATAGGCACCGCCGTCGCCAACCGTGACTTGCCGGGCATCGAAAACACCATCGGTATGCTGGTCAACATGTTGCCGCTGCGCATCGACATTGATGCGAATACGTCCTGGGCGCCTTTACTGGCAGCCGTGAAAGAAGAAATCCGCACGGCTTGCCTGCAGTCGCATGTACCGTTTTCAACAATGGTTGCCGATCTGAGTCCGGATCGTGTCACTCAGCAATTGCCGTACATCCAGGTTGCTTTCAGCTTTCATAACTCCATGTCCCGCACCCTGGACTTTGCGGACATTGATGTCGAGGTGGTGGAAGGGCTGGCAAACGGTTCTGCGAAATTCGACCTCAACGTCATTTGCGTTTTCGATGACGAAGTGAACCCGGCCGCTGGTGGTCGCTTCATGCTTGAGTACTCCACCGCTGTCGCCAAAGAGGCAGATGTCAGAGCGCTGATGGCCGATTTTCTTCACCTGGCTGGCGCCTGGCTCGAGCAACCTGCAGAAAGTCTCGCCAATGTACGCAAGGCTGCTGTGCTGGCCGCGCCGTCAGGCAGTTCTTCTGTCAATCCTGGTGTGGAATTCTGGAAACAATCACTCGACCTCGAAGCTTCGGGGCTTCTGCCTGACCATGCGCTTAATCGCGCAGTCAGCGGGCCGCTTGCGCGTCATGAAATCCCTCTTCCGGATGAAAGCCTTGCGCGCCTGTTTCAAGCGTGTGAGCAGCGCAACATTGAACCTGAGGCAGCGCTTTTTTCTCTCTATGCCGTAACCATGGCTCGTTATGGCGGGCATCAAACCGTCGTGGCCGGTCTGGGTACTGCTGCCGATGGACAGCGTCTGGCCATACCGTTGCCACTCAAGTTGACGCTCGCTGCGCATGACACGTTTGCCGATGTCTTCCTGCGCGCACAACAGCACTGCGAGCAGGCTCGTCACTGGCACAAATCTTCTGCCCAGGGTCTGGAACAAGCGCTTGATGACAGTGTTGCGGCCTCGGGAAGAGCGCCGCAGTCATTGATACAGTCGGTATTCTGCGACGGTGTTTCCGCGCGTGCAGAGCAGGGAGGCGCGTCGGGCAGTCTGCACTCGCCTCTCGAATTCGTCCTGGACCGTTCCAGCACAAAGGCCTCGTTGTCACTCGGCTATGCTGCTGATCTGTTCGCTCAGGAAACAGCCACTTCAATGGCCGGGCATTACGTCCAGTTGCTGGAAAAGGCCAGCGAATCACTGGACGAAACGCTGGCGCAAAGTCTATCGGCCCAGCACCAGGCTGCCATTCAGACACAGTGTGAAGGGCTTGACTCAAGCTATCCTGAAACGTCCCTGCACGCCATCGTCGAGGCCTTTGCGGCCACACAGCCCGAGGCCATCGCTGTGCGGTGCGGCGATGCAGTGCTGACGTACGCTCAGCTCAATGAATCCGCCGACAAAGTTGCCGACACATTGCTTCGCAAGGGCGTGCAGCCGGGTGACGTCGTGGGCATCTGCATGATGCGCTCCGAATTGCTGGTTGCGGCGCTGTTGGGCGTGCTCAAGGCCGGTGCATGCTACCTCTCGATCGACTGTGCATTGCCTGCAGAGCGTCGTAATTGGCTTCTGGAGGAGGCGGACGTCAAGTGGGCACTGATCGATGAGAGTGCTCCGGCTTTACGTGATGCAACCTCAACACTGTTGATAGGGCAGTTGGTGAATGAGCAGGACGACCCACGCGTGTCGCCGCTGGCCAAACCTGTCATCAGCGCGGATGCTCGCTGCTATTACATGTTTACATCGGGTTCCACGGGCACTCCGAAGGCCACGGCCAGTACCCACCGCGCGGTGGTGAGTCTGGTCAAGGGTACGGACTATATCGATATCAAGGGTGACGACCGCTTCCTGTTTTTCGCGCCCCTCGCGTTCGATGCGTCGACCTTTGAAATCTGGGGCGCCTTGCTGAACGGCGCGCAGTTGGTGGTTCAGCCTGGCGAAGCCGGCGGACTGGATGACCTGGCACACACACTGGAAAATCAGCAGGTCAGTGTGCTCTGGCTGACGTCCGCATTGTTCCAGGAGATGGTCGATCAATATCCTCAGGCGATGGCTGGCGTCAGGCATGTACTGACCGGCGGTGACGTTGTTTCGCCGCAAAGCATGCGCAGTTTGCTGGCACGCTCCACCGGGACGCTCACCATCTGTTACGGCCCGACTGAAGGCACGGTCTTTACCACGGCCTACAGCATGGACAAGGTCGAACAAGTGACTGACAAACCCTTGATCGGATGGCCGATTGCACAGGCCGATGCCTACATCGTGGATGTTTTCGGGCAGCTTGCCGAGCCCGGTGTTCCAGGGGAGTTATTCATCGGCGGCACAGGGATCACCGGTGCCTACCTCAAGCGTCCGGAACTGAGCCAGGAGCGGTTTGTGACGCTGGAGCGGTTCCCCGGCAAAACACTCTTCCGCACCGGTGATCTGGCGCGCTGGACCCCGGGCCGCGGTATCGAGTTCCTTGGACGCAGTGACAGTCAGATAAAGATCCGTGGCTTGCGTATAGAACCGGGTGAGGTCGAGCAGGCGATACGTCAATTGCCGGGTGTCACAGCGTGCTCACTGATTCTGCGCACATTGAACCTGGACAAACAGCTGGTCGCCTTCGTCAGTCTGGACGGCAGCGTTGCACTGGATGAGCAACAGATTCGTGTGGCGTTGAGAGAATGCCTGCCCGACTACATGGTGCCTGCCGAAGTGCATGTGATCGAGCAACTGCCGGTCAATGCGAGCGGCAAGGTCGACAAGCGTGCCTTGCTTGAACTGGCGACTCAAAACGGCCGTGCAAGGGTTACCAGCGAGCGACCGTCGACGGCTCTGGAAAAATCCATTGCCGAGGTCTGGGCGCACATCCTCAACGTGCCGGACGTGGGTAGAAATGAAGACTTCTTCTCCATCGGCGGACACTCGTTGGCCGGTATGCGGATCATGTCGAGGCTGAGCAAGCAATTTGGCACTCGTCTGTCGCTGAATCTGCTCTTCGAGTATCCCAGCGTCGAGACGCTTGCAGGTGCTATCGAACGCTCGGCCGAGCCGTTGACGGCCTGACCGTTTTTCAGGCGCGTGGTGGGTAGCAACAGCACCCCCACGCGCTTTCTCACCTCTAAGCCTCCCAATTTACCTTCCTCGCAGCGACATCGGTCGCTGTCGAGGTGGAGATGGTCATGTCTCAAAAAAAGCCGGTCACTTCAACCACCGAGTCCGCTGTCAGGATGCCGACCCCGGCAGCCGGAGGTTTCCTGAATTTATCGCCTGCGCAAAAAAGCCTCTGGTTCATGCACCAGATGGAAGATGCCAGCGCCACGTACAATGTGCCTTTTGCGCTGCGTATTGACGGGGCACTGGATCGCGCGGCCCTCGAGCGGGCAGTGGACAGTGTCTATCAGCGCCAGAGTGCACTGCGCTATCGTTTTCCCTGTATCGATGGGCAGCCGGTGATTCGCCTTGTCGATGAGCAACTGCTGATTCGCAAGGTTGACCTGCGAGCCGAACCGGACAGCGAAGCCGCGCTGAAAGCGTTCGAGCAAAGCGAAGCGCGTTATGTTTTCGATCTTGAGCATGAAGCGCTTCTGCGCGCGACGTTGCTGCACTGTGCGACCGACGAGCATGTTCTGTTGATCAATGTTCATCACATCGTTTTCGACGGTTGGTCGATGCAGATCTTCCTCTCCGAAGTGGCCTCAGCCTATTCGGCGCTGGTGCGGGGCAGCGAGGTAAACGCGGAGCCGTTGAACTTCGACTTTGGCGATTATTTGAGTCTGAGCCCATCGAACGCTGAACGGGCTCCCGATATCGACCACTGGCAGCGGCGATTGGTCGGTGCGCCGCCGGTATTGCCATTACCGCTGGATAACAAGCGTCCGGCCGTTCAGCGTTACGCAGGCCAGCGTTGTCATTTTCAAGTGCCTGAAGCCGTCTCGGACGCGCTGAAAAACCTGGCAAGGGAGTGTCGCGTCACGCCCTATATGGTAGGGCTCGCGGCCTTTTCCGTGCTGCTGTATCGCTATACGCAAGAGGCGGATCTGGTCATCGGATCGCCGATGTCGAATCGGCAGTCCTCTGACCTGGAAGGCGTGATCGGTTTCTTCGTCAATACGCTGCCAAACCGGATCGATGCATCGGGTTCTCCTTCTTTCGTCGAGTTGCTAAAAAGAGTTCGTGCCTCGGTGCTCGATACGTTCGAGCATGCCCATGTGCCCTTCGATCAGATTGTCGAGGCCATTCAGCCCCCACGTTCCCTGAGCCATGCGCCGGTGTTTCAGGTGCTGTTCGATATGGCCAACGAAGATTTTTCGGTCGAGCTGGAAAACCTGCGCACTCGTGTTTATACGCTCGACTCCTGTACCGCCAAATATGACCTGAGTCTTACCCTGGCACTGACTGCGCGCGGCATGAGCGGCGCAATCGAGTATGACACCGCATTGCTGGATGAGCGCGCAGTGCAGGGGATGATTGATAGCCTGCTGATCATTATGGAGCAGGTGTCGCGCAACCCGGACGGGGCCATTGACGATTTTTCGCTATTGTCGTGCGAAGCTGTGGAGCAGGCGTTGCGCCTGGCCAATCATCAGCCCGCAGCGCCGCAGGCGCCCTTTGCACCTTTTCATCAATGGTTCAAACGCAGTGCCGCGCAATGGGGCGAGGCGGATGCGCTGGTCTATGAAAACCGTCGTTACAGCTATGCGCAACTGGATGCAGAGGCCCGGGTACTGGCGGGCCACATGCATGCTGCCGGCGTTCGGCGTGGTGACCGGGTTGCAGTGGTGCAACGCTATGGGCCAGAGGTCATCATCGCGTTACTGGCGGTGCATCAGGTCGGGGGCATTTATGTGCCGCTGGCGATCGACGATGCCCGTCATGCTGATCTGCTCAAGGACATCGAGCCCAGACTGGTGCTCACACTGAGCGCCTGTCAGGAGCAACTGAGGGGTTATCCATGCCTTGTGCAGGATGATTTGCCGCAGGCCACCGGCACACTGCACGAGAACGAATTCGAGGGGCGCAACACACAGCCGGAAGACATCGCCTACATTATTTTTACCTCCGGTTCTACCGGGCGTCCCAAGGGCGTCAGTGTCTCCCACGGCAGTTGGGTAAGTCTGCTCCAGGCGCTGGAGCAGACTTACGGTCAGACCGAGCCAGGTGTCACCGGCATTTTGCAGATGGCCAATTTCACGTTTGACGTATTCATGAGCGATGTGGTCCGCGCGCTGGCGGTTGGCGCACGGTTGATAATGTGCCCGCGGCAGAGTCTGGCTGACCCTGAACAACTCTATGAGCTGATCACGGCTGAACGGGTGACGTTGCTCGAGTTCGTGCCGGCGGTCCTGCGGCAGATGATACGTTACCTGGAAGAGACGGGACGGCGTCTGGATACCCTGCGTACGCTGACCTGTGGCGCGGATGTCTGGTTCGTCCACGAGTATCGGAAAATGCAGACGCTGTGTGGACCGCAGACCAGGGTTGTCAGTGTTTACGGAGTCACCGAGGCAACCTGCGAAAGCGCTACGTTCGAGCCCGATGCGGGGTGGTATGACCCTGAGCGCAGCTTGCCAATCGGCGGTCCGTTGCCGAACACGTCCCTGTACCTGGTCGACGCAACGCTGAATCTGGTACCGCGCACTGTCCCCGGCGAATTGTTGATTGGTGGCGGCGCAGTGGCGTCCGGTTACATGAATCGCCCTGAACTGAACGAGAAAAGCTTCCTGACAGGTTCGTTCTCGGCCAGCGGACGGTTTTTACCTGGCGTCGGCGAGCAGCGGTTCTATCGCACCGGCGATCTGTGTCGGCACATGCGCGACGGCACCATCGAGTTTCTGGGCCGCAGTGACAACCAGGTCAAGATTCGTGGCTTCCGCATCGAGTTGGGGGAAGTCGAGAGCGTACTTGCCGACCATCCGGACGTGAATGAATGCGCGGTGGTGACCCGCCAGTCACCAGGCGCTGAGGCCGAGCTGATCGGTTATGTACAAACCCGCGCTACAGCGCAGCAACTCAATGCCTACCTTGGCGAGCGCCTGCCGGGCCACATGGTGCCGCGCCTGTTGGTGGTCCTGGCGGCACTGCCCTTGACCGCAAACGGCAAGATCGATCGCAAGAGCCTGCCGGAGCCCGATTGGACGCAGGACTCACGCGCCTATGCCGCACCGCGTAACAGTCTGGAAGAGCAGCTTGTCGAAGACTGGCAACACCTGCTCAACGTGCCGCGTGTGGGCATTGACGACAATTTTTTCGAGAGTGGCGGGCATTCTCTGCTGGTCACCCAGGTCATTGCGCAGATCAAAAAACGCTTTGGTGTGGCGCTCAGCATTGCCAACCTGTTCGAAGGGCCTACCGTCGCCCAGGTCGCCGAAAAGATTATGCTGAGTATGATCCAGATCTCCCAAGGGGCCAGTGTCGCTTCCAGGCCGGCCGCGATCGGTCGCAGCAGCGGTATCGAGCGTCAACGTCTGTCGTTTGCCCAACGCCGACTGTGGTTGACCCAGCACAGTGAACCGGGCACTGCCTACAACATGCCGGAAATATGCCGGCTGACCGGGCAACTGGATATTCCTGCGCTGGAAGGTGCATTGAATCTGCTGCTTGAGCGCCATGAAGTCTTGCGCACGCATTTCACCCGTGAGCTTGAAACGTTTGTAGACACGCAGGGCGTCACGCAGAAAGAGCCGTTGGTTGTGACAAGCCACGCTGACAGCGCACGTGTACCGTTCAGGCTGCAAACCATCGCTCGCGAAGCGCTCACGGCTGCGCTGGAGGTGGAGGTGCACACGCCGTTCGTGCTGGACAAGGAACTGCCGATACGCGCGTTGCTTCTGCAGACGGCGTCGGATGAGCATGTTCTGTGCCTGACGCTGCATCACATCGCCTACGACGGCTGGTCGAGTGCCTTGCTTCGTCAGGAGCTGGCAGTGTTCTATCGGCACTTGACGCAAGGTGAGCGCATCACACTGAGCCCACTGGAGGCTCAGTATCAGGACTATGCGGCCTGGCAACGAAATCAACTCGAAACCGGGGCCTTCACGACTCAAATCGATGCCTGGAAGGCATCGCTGCAGGACTTGCCGCCGCCTCTGGTACTGCCTGTACGTTCCAGTCCGCGAGAAGGAAATCCGTTGGCTGGCGACTACGTTGCGCTGACTCTGCCTGGCGACTGCTCGGCAAGGCTCGATCAGCTTTGCCTGCGTCTGCAATGCACGCCGGCCATGGTCATGCACGCCGCGTTCGCGCTGCTATTGCATCGCTACACCGGGCAGGACGACATTTTGATCGGCATGCCATTCTCGGGAAGGGACCATGATGAAAGTACGAACCTGATCGGGTTTTTCGTTAACCTGCTTCCGTTACGGCTGCGTTTGCGAGGCCCTCTGCGTGTGGCGCAGGTTATCGAACAGAGTCGTCAGGCCCTGCTTGCCGCCGAGGCAAATCAGTCGGTGCCGATCGATTACCTGGCGCAAGTGCTCAACCCGCAGCGGCTGCCGGGCAAGCATCCTTTTTTCCAGGCAGGCCTGGTGGTGCAGAGTACGACGGCCGTACCGCTTAGCTTGCCGCACGTGAAATCGGAAGAAATCTCCTTGGCCTCCACTGAGGTGAAGCTGGACCTGATGCTGGAGTTGCGTGCTGTCAAAGGCGAAGGGGTGAGTGGGGTATTCAAATATCGCACGTCGCTGTTCGAGCGTTCTGTTATCTCGGGCATGGCAGGGCATTTCCAGTGTCTGCTGGAAAATATGCTGGCTAATGACGAGCAGACCGTCGCGCAGGTGAAGATGCTGTCTGCAACCGAACAGCAGAGGCTGATCAGCCAGTTCAACGATACGGCGCGCGACTTTGGCGATGGCGATGTCGTCAGCCGTTTTGAACAGCGTGTACGTCAGACTCCCCAGGCTATGGCCCTTCAGTTGCAACAACGCTGCTGGACATACGCCGAACTGGACCGGTTAGCCAACGGCATCGCCCACGCGTTGATAAAGAAGGGTGTGCAAGCCGGTGAGCACATCGGCCTGTTCACTGGACGGCATCCCTATCTGGTGGCAGGCATGCTTGGCATCCTCAAGGCGCGCTGTGCCTTTGTCCCCTTGAATCCGCAGGATTCGATGGAAGGTGCGCTGGGCTACATGATCAAAGACGCAGCATTGCACCGCGTGGTGGGTCATCGAGGCTTGGCACACGAGCTTGCCGCTCTGGGGCTGGAGACGTTGCTGGTCGACGACTTCGAAGGTGACCAGGGCGAATGGTCTGCTCCGGCCTGCCAGCGTGAGCCTCAGGATCTGGCCTATATTCTTTACACCTCTGGCTCGACCGGGCAGCCCAAGGGGGTAATGGTTTCGCAGCGCAATATCGATAACACCGCGAATGCATTTGCGCGAACACTGGAACTGACTGGTCAGTCGCGCCAGCTGCAGTACTTTTCGCCAGTCTTCGACGGGGTTTGTGGCGAGGTGTTTCCGGTACTGATCAGCGGCGCCACACTGGTATTTGCAGCCTCTGAACAGCTGCTCCCGGGGCCGGATCTGGTGACGCTTCTGCGCGAGCAACGTATCACTCATCTGCAGATCACGCCGACGGCCCTGCGCTTGCTCCCCCATGCCGAGCTTGCCGAGCTTAAAGTCATCATCAGCGCCGGTGAAGCCTGTCCGGCCAACGTCGCCCAGACCTGGGCAGCCGGCAGACGTTTCCTCAATGGTTACGGTCCGACCGAAACGACGGTGTATGCATCTGCCCGGGATTACTGGGATGAACGAGGTGCCTTGGTATTGCGGCCTCTGGACAACGTCAGAATGTATGTCCTTGACCGGTATCTGAACCCTCTTCCCTGCGGTGTACCCGGCGAGCTTTACATTGGCGGGAGCGGGGTGGCACAGGGTTATCTGAATCTGGATGAGCGCACCGCGCAAGCGTTTCTTCCCGACCCATACGGCGTTTCGCCCGAGGCGCGGCTGTACCGCACTGGCGACTTTGTCGTGCGTCAGTTCAACGGAAGCCTGAGCTATGTCGGGCGTATCGATAATCAGGTCAAGATTCGCGGTTTTCGCATTGAGCTGGGCGACGTCGAAACGCGCTTGAACGCGATAGCCGGGCTGGAGCAGGCCGTCGTGGTGGTCAAACAGGATGACCAGGGGCACAAGGCTCTGGTGGGGTATTACGTCGGCAAACCGAGCGTTGCACAGGTACGTGCAGAGCTGGCCAGGGTGCTGCCGGCACATAGTGTGCCGGAGCGTCTTGTCTGCTTGCCCGAGCTGCCGCTCAGCCGTACTGGCAAAGTCGATCGCAAGTCGCTCGAAAATCGCGTTGATCAGCGCGCTCAGGAAGGCACTGCGGTCGGGACGCCGGCGGCAGCCGTCAGGCCTGCTGGAAAACGTCTGCACAACACGGTCAGAAAGATCTGGCAGGAAGTGCTCGATTGCCAGGAAATCGATTCGGACGACAATTTTTTCGATCTCGGTGGCCACTCGTTACGCATCGTCGAGACGCAAAAACGTTTGAGCGAGCTTTTGCAGGCGCCCGTGGCCATGACAGACCTTTTCGAATACCCGACGCTGCGTGGTCTGGTCGCTCACCTGGAACGCTTGCATGGGCCGCTGCCGGAGGTTGGCCAAGCCAGCGAGGCATCACCTGCCATTGATCCAGGGAATCGCACGCTGGCGGTCGTCGGCATGGCCGGGCGCTTTCCGGGCGCCGCTGACCTGAGCGAGTTCTGGCAGAACCTCACCGAAGGGGTGGAGTCGACTCTTTACTTCAGTGATGAGGTCATGCTCGCGCATGGCGTAAACCCCGATCTGCTGGAGCGTGCCGATTTCGTCAAGTGTGGCAATCGTCTCGAGGACGTCGACAAGTTCGATGCCGAGTTCTTCGGCTTTTCACCGCGTGAAGCACAGCTGATGGATCCTCAGCAGCGCATCTTTCTTCAATGCGCGTGGGCCGCGATGGAAGCCGCCGGTTACGGCGGCGCTCTGAACGATTTGCGTGTGGGCGTATTTGCAAGCGCGAGCACCAGCCATTACCTGCTCGATCACGTTTACCCGAGGCGCCAGGAGCTGCAACTGGAGAACATCCAGTGGTTGTTGGGTAATGGCCGCGATTTCATGGCTTCGCGTGTGGCTTACAAACTCAATCTCGCGGGACCTGCGATTACCGTCGAAACGGCTTGCTCCTCGTCACTGGTGGCGGTCCAGATGGCCTGCGAAAGCTTGCTGCGAGGCGAGTCGGATATGGTGATCGTCGGCGGTGCTTCGGTCGAAGCTCAATACTACGGTTACCAGGCGGCACCGGGCAGCATCATTTCCGTCGATGGCCATTGCCGGCCGTTCGATGCCCAGGCCAGTGGCACCACTGGCGGCAGCGGTTGTGCAGTGTTGGTCCTCAAACTGGCTGACAGGGCAATCGAAGATCGCGACCATATTCATGCCTTGATCAAGGGCGGGGCGATCAATAACGATGGCTCCAGTAAGGTCAGTTACACCGCGCCCAGTGTTCATGGGCAGGCCCAGGTGGTGAGCGCTGCACTCGATGCAGCGAATATCAGCGCAGATTCCATTGGTTACGTCGAGGCGCATGGCACCGGCACTCGTCTGGGTGACCCGGTAGAAGTCCGTGCGCTGACGCAGGCCTATACCAGCGCTTTGCCACATTTCACGCCGGGCTTTTGTGCCCTTGGTTCGTTGAAGAGCAACATCGGTCATCTTGATGCGGCCTCAGGCATCGCCGGGCTGGTCAAAGCCATACTTGCCGTGCAACACAACGTGCTGCCTGCAAGCCTGAACTTCACGCGGGCCAATCCCGAAATCGATTTCAGCGACAGCCCGTTTTATGTCAACACGACCTCCAGGCCGTGGCCGGCAGCGGCCTCGCCACGTCGGGCAGGCGTCAGCTCCTTCGGCATCGGCGGGACCAATGCGCATGTCATTGTCGAGGAACCTCCTCAACCGTCGGTACGCCCGCATGACGATAGCGAACGCTGGTACATACTGCCGTTCTCTGCACGCTCCGCAGCAGCGCTGGATCATCAGCGTCGGCAACTGATCACCTGTCTGCAGAATCCCGCAGCCGATCTACGCGATATCGCCTTCACGCTGGGAGAGGGTCGTACACGTTTTGCCTTCAGGGACAGCGTCGTCAGCCAGAGTATTGCCGGAGCCTTGCACGCGCTGCAGGCGCCTTCGTCCACAGCGCTAATGGAACGCAGGCAGGACCGTCCGATCGTGTTCATGTTCTCCGGGCAGGGCAGCCAGTACGCGGGAATGTTCAAGGGCCTCTACGACAGTGAGGCAGTATTTCGGCAGACAGTTGACCGCTGTGCAGTCATATTGCAGCGTTATGGCGTCGACATTCTGGCCTGTCTGTACCCGCCAGCGGGTAGCAAAACAGGCGACGCCCTGAGCCGGACGGAGATCGCGCAGCCGGCACTTTTTGTGGTCGAGTACGCGTGCGCCCTGTTGTTGCAAAGCCGCGGTATCCACCCGCAGGCGCTCATAGGCCATAGCCTTGGGGAGCTGGTGGCTGCCTGTTTTGCCGGGGTCTACAGTGTTGAAGACAGCTTGAAACTGGTTGTCGAGCGGGGCCGCCTGATGCAACGTCAAGCGCCCGGTGCGATGCTTGCCGTTGGCCTCTCGGAAGCAGACTGCGCGCGTTTTCTGGAGCCCGGCGTGGAGCTGGCTACCGTCAATGGGCCGCTGCAATGTGTCCTGGCGGGTGATTTTGAAGCCATTGCGCGGGTCGAGCGACAACTGGCCGAGGAAGGGCTCGTAGGGCGTGTACTGGATACCTCGCACGCTTTTCATTCCCGCATGATGGCTCCAGCTGCGCACGCGTTGAAGGCCGTTGTTAACGGGTTCTCTGTTCAGCCCCCGACTATCGCGCTCGTGTCCAACCACAACGGTGGTTGGTTCTCGATCGATTCGAGCAGCCAGAGTGATTATTGGGCGTCTCATCTGCTGGAAACCGTGCGCTTTTCTGACGGTATCGGGCTGCTTGCCGACGAACTGGAAGACCCGATTTTTCTCGAAGTCGGCCCGGGCCGTGCTCTTCAGAGTGCACTGAAATCCTATGCTGAGCCCTTGTGCGTGCTTGGTTGCACTCGGCATGCACGGGACAGCCGGTCGGACGAGGCGGCATTGGCGCAAGGCATCGCGTCATTGTGGAGGCAGGGGGCACGTTTCGGTTGGGCGCAGGCCACAGGGTGTACAGACGGCGCACGCGTGCCGCTGCCGACCTATCCGTTCGCGCGGGACAGCCACTGGATCGAGGCTGCCGGGACGGCTTCTTCAGCGCAGCACGAGGCACCGTTGTTCCTGCATTGGCAGCGTATGAATGGTAATCGCCGGCAGTTCCGGTTGAGCCTTTCGCCGCAACTCTGGCTGGTGGACGAACACCGGGTTTTCGAAGGAAGGCCAGTGCTTTCCGGCACCGGATGCGTCGAACTGGTGCGCAATGCCTATGCGCGTATGGAAGGTGTCGAGTCGATCGAGCTGAGTGATGTTTACTTCCCGACACCTCTGGTTCTGGAAGATGAGCAGGCCTCGCAACGCGTGCTGATTACGTTCAAGGATCATGCCGAGAGCACCGAGTTTTTCCTCGAGTCGGTATCGGACGAGGGTAACGGTCCGCAGCAGCGCACGATGCTGCACGCCCAGGGCTTCATCAAGCGCCACGACCGGGAGCGTTCCGTACCCACAGCGTTGATGCAGCTTCAGGCCGACCATGCTGACTGTCTTGCCGATGAAGTCGAACATGCGGCATTGAACACGCGTCTCGGCTTGTTCGGGCCTCGCTGGAAGTGCTTTCGTTCTATCTGGCTTAGTGAGGATGAGGGGTTGGCGCTCCTGGAACTCGATCAGGCGTTTGCCGCTGATGTTGAGCACTTTGCGCTGCATCCGGCGTTGCTCGACATGGCGACTGGTTTTCTCTCGATCATGGAAAACCGCGCCCGCAGATTGCCGTTCCATTACCAGCGCCTGACTATTCATGCACCACTGCGCTCCCGGCTTTACAGCCATGCACGGCGGGTCCGCAGTAATGTTTATGATGTGCAACTGTTCGAAGTCGACAGCGACGGCGGAGTCGGGGCGCTGCTGGCCGAGGTGACAGGCTTCACTTTGCGCGAGGAGCGAGTGGCATCGGAAGCACAGCGCACTGAGCCCCTGGACTGGTGCCAGGCGCCTGCATGGCGCCCGGCATTGCCGCCGAGGAGCGACTCGCCATTACAAGGGCCCTGGCTGGTTGTGATGCGCGGCGTTGCAGCCGATAACAGCATGCTCTTCTCGCTGCCGCCGGACAGTGTCTGCATAGCAGATGCCGGTGATTCCGGCACTGCGGTCGCGACAATTGCTCGCGGCGATGCTCAGGCGTATGAGCAACTGTTCAATACACTGGCGGCGCAAGATGCCTTGCCGAGTCAGATCATTTACATGGCTGGTCAGGCGCAACCGACGCACGGCGAACACGCTGCCATTGGGCTGTTTACCGATCTTATGTCGCTGGTACAGGCGTACATCCCTCATGCCGCAAACACCACTGTGTTGTCACTGGTGACCGAAGGTGCCTGCCAGGTGGATGACGATGAGCCGGTCAACAGCTGTGTAGCGACCTTGTCTGGAGTGGTTCGCACACTTGCGTGGGAGCTGCCACAGATTCAGTGCCGTCATTTCGATCTGCCGCTTGCCAATGCGGCAGAGAACGAGACGCTGCTGCTTCAGGCACTCCAGCACATCGATCCAGACCAGGCATCTCCGCTTGCTTCGACCCTGGCGTTGCGCAAACAGACGTTCCATGAGCCTTGCCTGCGAGCGCTGCAAGTCTCGCCACCTTCGCAGCCGTTCGAGGAGGGCGGGACCTACGTGGTTACCGGTGGTCTGGGCGGCATGGGGCTTGCGCTGGCCAGTCATCTGGCTGCGAAGGCAAAAGCCGTCACGTTAGTCCTGATGTCCCGTTCTGCGACAGTCACGGATGAGGTCGGGCAAGCGCTGCAGGCGTTGGAACAGCAGGGCGCGCGGATTCAACACATGGCGGTCGATTGCGCTGATCGCGAGGCTTTCACTGCAGCGCTGCACCAGGTCAGACTTCAGCATGGACGTATCTCTGGAGCCATACACGCGGCAGGCGTGCAAGCCAGCGGTCTCATTCAACTGAGCCAGGCAACTGCATGGGCACAGGTCATGGGCAGCAAGGTAGTCGGCACCGATGTGCTGATAGAGGTTTTGCGCCAGGAACCTGTCGATTTCATATTCCTGTGTTCGTCGTTGGCGTCGGTGCTGGGTGGTCTGGGCCAGGCGGATTACGCCGCCGCCAACGCTTACCTGGATGCTCGGGCGCAGGCGTGTCGTCAGGAGGGCATACCAGTGGTTTCGCTCAACTGGGATGCATGGGCGCAGGCAGGTATGCGTGTTGCCTATGACAGGGCACACCCCGAGCAGGCGCCGATTGATAATGTGCGCGGGCTGACCAACGCAGAAGGTTGCCAGCTGTTCGAGCTGGCCCTGGCGCAGAACACGGCTCAGGTCATCGTGAGCAAGGCGCAGGATCTGCAACAACTGATCGAGCAACTGCAGCGCGGCGGTGCGACATCGGCTGGCCGTGCAACACCGCTGTTCGACTCCGGGGCCGAGCGTGTTGCGCCACGCAATGCGGTGGAACAGGAAGTCGCGCAGTTGTGGCAAGAGCTGCTAGGCGGCGATATGCCGGGTGTGCTGGATAACTTCTTCGATCTGGGCGGGCACTCGCTGTTGGGCTCCCAGCTGATTTCGCGAATTCGTTCGCGCTTTCAGCAGTGCCTGACGTTGGCCGAGTTTCTCGATGAGCCGACCATCGAGCGAATCGCCCGTTCATTGGGCAGTGGCGCCGACGATACGCCCATCGATGCCGATGAAGCCGCCGTCCGCTACTGTCTGGTGCCGGTGCAGCGAAACGGCGAGGGGAGACCATTCTTCTGTCTGCCGGGCATGGGGGGCAACGTCAATCAAGTGCTTGGGTTGGCCAAGGCCATGGGTACGCAGCGGCCTTTTTACGGTCTGCAATGCCTTGGGCTCGATGGCAAGGCTGAGCCTCACCTCAGCGTCGAGGATATGGCCGAACACTATATTCGCTGCATGAAATCGGTTCAGGCGCACGGGCCGTATCTGTTGGGCGGGCATTCACTTGGCGGAAAAGTAGCGTATGAAATCGCCAGGCGTCTCGAAGCGCGTGGCGACCAGGTGGGCTTGCTGGCGCTGTTCGACTCGGCGGCACCGCCCTATACGCAAATGCAGGTGCCCACTGATGCTCAGGTACTGGGTTCGCTGCTGAGTATCTTCGGGCATTACTTCGACAAGCCGATCAAGCTTGGCCGCGAGGAGTTGCAGGCGCTCGAGCATCTGGATGATGAGGAAAAGATCCGCTACCTGAAAGACACACTGGAAAGTCACGGGTTGCTGGATGCGCGTGGCGATGAGGGAAGCATCCGGGGGCTGTTCAACGTGTACAAGGCTGCTGCCGCATTCGGTATGCGCTATGACCCGCCCAAAGTTGCGCTTGATGCCTCGCTGGTGCTGTTTCGCGCGGTCGACTCGATGCCCTCCGGCATCAACCTGCCCGAGATCCGCGACACGGATGCCTGGGGCTGGGAGTCGTTCAGTGCGGCGAAGGTAAGAACGGTCGATGTCTCGGGAGACCACTTTACCTGCCTGTCCGTCCACGCCCGGCAAATTGCCGATGTATTGATCGAGCAACTCGCCGAGTGTGATCGATAACCCGTTCTTTGCGGAACATGGCGAGCAGGCTCAGCGCCTGCTCGCCTACATTAATCAGTCTGAGGTCTACATATGTCTGGAGGTTACTCAAAAGGTGACACCCGTCCACCCATGCGCTTCATTCTTCTGATATTGGGGCTCGATGTGCTTGGCATCGGTCTGGCGATCCCTGTCATGCCGACGCTGATCGCGACTATCTGGCCATCGTCTACCGAGCATGTCTCGTTGGCGCTGGGTGTGGCGTTGACACTTTATTCAGCGATGCAGTTTCTGTGTGCGCCGCTGCTGGGGGCGCTGAGCGACTGCCATGGGCGTCGACCGATATTGCTTCTGGCGCTGGCCGGCATGTGCCTGGGCAATCTGATGGCTGGCTTCGCCGGCAGCCTGACGGTCTTGCTGATAGGCCGTGCCATCGCAGGAATCACTGCCGCCAATATCGCCACTGCGATGGCCTATATTGCGGACATCAGTGAGGGTGAGCAGCGCACGCATTTCTACGGTGCAGCGGGCAGTGTCATCGCCATAGCGCTTGTTTTCGGCCCGGTCATAGGCGGGGGACTTGCGTCTTACGGACCGCACTTGCCCTTTCTGGTCGCTGGCGGCCTGGCGGCAATCAACCTGCTGTATGGCTACATGAGGTTGCCGGAAAGCCTTGCGGCCGAGCATCGGCGTGCCTTCGAATGGCGGCGAACCAACCCGTTTGGCAGCCTGCGAGGACTCTGGAGTACGCAAGGCCTGCGGCCGTATCTGCTGGCTGCGACGTGCTCCTGGTTCGCCTACGGGATATTTCAAAGCTGCTTTGTGCTGGCCAATCAGATGCGTTATGGCTGGAGCATGCTTGAAGTGTCGTACGCATTGGCGGCACTCGCTCTGGGCATGGCGTTCGCGCAGCGCGTACTGGTACGCAAGCTGACGCCAATCATGTCCAACCAGCGGATCATCGTTACAGGTTATGCCTGTTGCCTGCTGGGTTATGGTTTCTATACGGCTGCTGCAAGCGTCTGGCTGACGGTGGTGGGCATGTGTTTCCATGCTGTCGGACTGATCGCCGAGCCGGCATTGCGCAGTGAGCTCTCGCGTCATGCCAGTGCAGGGCATCAGGGCGAGTTGCAGGGCGGGCTGACATCCCTGTTGAGTCTGGTGGGCGGTGTAGCGCCAGTGATTGGCGCCCTGATATTTGCGGGTAACGTTGGCTCAGGCCAGCATGTCCTGTGGCTGGGCGCTCCCTTTCTGGTCAGCCTGTTGATGTACGTGCTGGCGATAGGCTGCATCCAGAGGGGGAGAACTTCAGCCGCCTGTAACGGTTGATCCTCGCGCTGGTAACCCATCAGCCTCCGCCGAGCACCACACTCAGCGCGTTGCGTGCATCGTCCAGTTGCACCAGCGAGGCGTGGCGTGCGCCCAGCGCGTCGCGGTTCTGGATGGCGGTGAGGATCGCCTTGTGACGCGGCATGGCCAGTTCGTGCAGGTTGGGACGCTTGTTGGAGTATTTGAGCGCTTCGCGCAACGCCAGTGACAGCATGTTGCACAGGTGAGCCAGCAAGTCGTTGTGGGTGGCGTCGGCGATGCGGCTGTGGAAGTCGAGATCGGGTTGCAACAGGTCTTCCGGCGTCGGTGCGGCTTCCATGCGCAGGTAGGCTTCGTGGATCGACTCGATCTCTGCGTCGGTGGCATGCTGCGCGGCCAGTGCTGCAACTGCTGGTTCGATGACAGCGCGTACGCTGGTCAGCAGATTGAAGAAATCATTCTGCGGCGAGCTTTGCATGACCCAGTGCAGTACGTCCGGGTCCAGCAGATGCCATTCGCGACGCGCCTTGACCACCGTGCCGACACGCGGCCGCGAATAAACCAGACCCTTGGCCACCAGAACCCGCGTGGCTTCACGCAGGACCGGGCGGCTGACGGCATACTCTTCGCAGAGCAACGCTTCGGCAGGCAGCTTTTCGTCAGGCTTGAAACGGCCGGACACGATTTGCATGCCCAGTTCCTGGACAATACGGGCGTGCATGCTTTTTCGGTCGGAAGGCTTTCGATAATCCATGGGAACGCTGGTCGGTCCTGGCGGTAATTGCTGGGCATCATACCATTGCGTAACACTTGCGGCGGCTGCCTGCGTCAGGCAAACCGCCGCTTTGGTCAGTGCGAGTGGCGGGGCACTTCGGAACCTCTGCAGCCGACCAGGAAGTCGAAATCACAGCCCTGATCCGCCTGCATCACCCGGTCTACGTACAGTTGACGGTAGCCACCGAGCAACAGCTGCTGCGGTGCCTGCCAGTCGGCGAGGCGCGATGCCAGTTCGGCTTCCGGGATGTCCAGATGCAGACGCCCGCCAGCGCAGTCGAGCTCGATCCAGTCGCCTTCCTTGACCACCGCCAGCGGGCCGCCCGCTGCGGCTTCCGGCGCAACATGCAGAACCACGGTGCCGTAAGCTGTGCCGCTCATGCGCGCATCGGAAATGCGCACCATGTCAGTCACGCCCTGCGCCAGCAGCTTGGCTGGCAAGCCCATGTTGCCGACCTCGGCCATGCCCGGATAGCCCTTGGGGCCGCAGTTCTTGAGCACCATGACCGAGTTGGCATCAATGTCCAGATCCGGATCGTTGATCCGTGACTTGTACATCTCGAAATTCTCGAACACCACTGCGCGTCCACGGTGTTGCATCAGCGCCGGCGTCGCGGCCGAAGGCTTGAGCACGGCACCCAGCGGCGCGAGGTTGCCGCGCAGCACGCAAATCCCGCCGTCGGCGCGGATCGGGTTGTCCAGCGCGCGGATTACCTGATCTTCACCATAGATCGGTGAGTTGCAGGTGTTTTCGCCGATGCTCTTGCCATTGACGGTCAAAGCATCCGGGTTGGGCAGCAGCTTGGCTTCGTTCATACGGCGCAGCACGGCGGGCAGGCCGCCGGCGTAATAGAACTCTTCCATCAGGAAGCGCCCCGACGGTTGCAGGTCGACAATCGTCGGCATGCCACGGCCCATGCGTGACCAGTCATCCAGGTCCAGGTCGACGCCGATGCGTCCGGCGATGGCCTTCAGGTGAATCACGGCGTTGGTCGAGCCACCGATGGCCGCGTTGACCCGGATGGCGTTTTCGAATGCAGCCTTGGTGAGAATCTTCGACAGGCGCAGGTCTTCACGGACCATATCGACGGCGCGCATGCCGGACATGTGCGCCAGCACGTAACGCCGCGAATCCACCGCCGGAATGGCCGCGTTGTGCGGCAGCGAAGTGCCCAGCGCTTCGGCCATGCAGGCCATGGTCGAGGCCGTGCCCATGGTGTTGCAGGTGCCTGCCGAGCGCGACATGCCGGCTTCGGCGGAGAGGAATTCATCCAGGCTGATGGTCCCGGCCTTGTAGGACTCGTGCATCTGCCAGACGATGGTGCCGGCGCCGATGTCCTTGCCTTCATGCTTGCCGTTGAGCATCGGTCCGCCGGTGACGACGATGGCGGGGATGTCACAGCTGGCAGCCCCCATCAACAGGGCAGGGGTGGTCTTGTCACAACCGGTCAACAGCACGACCCCATCGATAGGGTTGCCGCGAATCGCTTCCTCAACGTCCATGCTCGCCAGGTTGCGGGTGAACATTGCGGTAGGGCGCAGGTTGGATTCGCCGTTGGAAAACACCGGAAACTCCACCGGCCAGCCGCCTGCTTCAATCACGCCACGTTTGACATGCTCGGCGATCTGCCGGAAATGCGCGTTGCAGGGGGTCAACTCCGACCAGGTATTGCAGATGCCGATGATCGGCTTGCCCTGAAACTGGTGGTCGGCAATACCCTGATTCTTCATCCAGCTGCGGTACATGAAGCCATTCTTGTCGGCGGTGCCAAACCACTGGGCAGAACGGAGGGTCGGTTTTTTATCGGAGTCAGACATGATCGGCTCTCTTATTGTAAGACTTAATGGCGATACTGCTGGCTAAGGTAAGCCTAAAAAACGCGTATTGGAAGAGTTGTCAGTTTAAATAGTATTACTATATAGTCGGTTGTAGACGAGGGATCATCTGGCGCATGTGCTGCGTTATTCAGCCCCCAGGCACAGAGGCGATCCCCGCAGGTTCCATAACAAAAACAATGGGAGACCGCCTACATGAGCCAGGAACTGCGGCTTATACGCCGCATCACGTTCAAACTGATTCCTTTCCTCATCCTGCTGTACCTGATCGCTTATGTAGACCGCTCTGCCGTGGGCTTTGCCAAGCTGCACATGGGCGCGGACATCGGTATCGGCGACGCCGCCTACGGGCTGGGTGCCGGGCTGTTCTTCATCGGCTACTTCCTGCTGGAGATCCCCAGCAACCTGATGCTCGAGCGTTTCGGCGCACGTCGCTGGTTCGCGCGGATCATGATCACCTGGGGCGCGATCACCATCGGCATGGCCTTCGTCCAGGGGCCGCACAGCTTCTATGTGATGAGATTTTTGCTGGGCGCTGCCGAGGCGGGCTTCTTTCCCGGTGTGCTGTACTACATCACCCAGTGGTTTCCGGTGCGCCATCGCGGCAAGATTCTTGGCCTTTTCATCCTCTCGCAACCCATCGCCATGATGATCACAGGGCCCGTGTCCGGCGGTTTGCTGGGCATGGACGGCACACTCGGCCTGCATGGCTGGCAATGGCTGTTCATCGCCATCGGCACGCCAGCGATTCTGCTGACCTGGCCGGTGCTGCGCTGGTTGCCGGATGGTCCGCAGCAGGTCAAATGGATGGACCAGGCCGAGAAGGACTGGCTGACCGGTGAGCTGAAAAAGGACCTTGAAGAGTACGGCCAGACTCGCCACGGCAATCCGTTGCATGCCTTGAAAGACAAACGCGTGCTGTTGCTGGCGCTGTTCTACCTGCCGGTGACCTTGAGCATCTACGGTCTGGGCCTGTGGCTGCCGACGCTGATCAAACAGTTTGGCGGCAGTGACCTGACCACCGGCTTCGTGTCATCGGTGCCTTACATTTTCGGCATCATCGGCCTGCTGATCGTGCCGCGCAGCTCTGACCGTCTCAACGACCGTTACGGGCATCTGGCCGTGCTTTATGTGCTGGGGGCCATCGGCCTGTTCTGCAGCGCCTGGCTGACCATGCCGGTGGCGCAGCTGGCTGCATTGTGCGTCGTGGCGTTCGCGCTGTTTTCCTGCACGGCGGTGTTCTGGACCTTGCCGGGGCGGTTCTTCGCCGGTGCCAGTGCCGCAGCCGGTATCGCGCTGATCAATTCGGTCGGCAACCTGGGCGGCTACATCGGTCCGTTCGTGATCGGCGCGTTGAAGGAAATCACCGGCAGTCTGGCATCAGGCCTGTATTTCCTGTCGGGCGTCATGGTCTTCGGGCTGCTGCTGACCGGCATCGTTTATCACGTGCTGGAGCGCAAGCATGTGCTGCCAGCGTCCGACTTCGCGGCGAGTGCCAGGGCGAGATAGGTTTTCAGCGGCCCATTATCTGGAAGGAGAATTTCATGCGGTTAGTACAGTTTGAATTGAGCGACGGTCAGCGCCGGGTCGGGCTGGTCGACGGTGATCAGGTGCGTGAGGTCCAGGGTGTCGAGAGTGTTCGCGAGCTGGCGCTGGCGGCTATCGAGGCAGGTTCGGCGCTGGCGCATCAGGTCGAGCAGCGTGGCGTTGGCGAGACGCACGACTATTCGCAGTTGCTTGAGGAGTTGCGGATCCTGCCGCCGCTCGACCATCCTGATCCGGCGCACCTGCTGGTCAGCGGCACCGGGCTGACACATCTGGGCAGTGCGTCGGCACGCGACAAGATGCACCAGCAGTCCGGCGACGAAGCCTCGATGACCGACACCATGCGTATCTTCAGATGGGGCGTCGAAGGCGGCAAGCCGACGGCGGGGCAGGCCGGTGTTCAGCCCGAGTGGTTCTACAAGGGTGACGGCAGCATTGTCGTGCGTCCCGGACATTCGTTTTCGCTGCCGCCCTTTGCCGAAGACGGCGGGGAAGAGCCTGAGCTGAGCGGCCTGTATGTGATCGGTCATGACCGCAAGCCTTATCGCCTGGGCTTCGCCATCGGTAATGAATACTCCGATCACGTCATGGAGCGTCGCAACTACCTGTATCTGGCGCATTCGAAACTGCGCGCCTGTTCGTTCGGGCCGGAGTTGCGCGTGGGCGACTTGCCGCAAAGCCTGTCGGGCACCAGTCGGGTCTGGCGCGATGGCAAGGTGCTGTGGGAGAAAGAGTTCCTCAGTGGCGAAGCGAACATGTGCCACAGCCTGGAAAACCTTGAATACCACCACTTCAAGTACGCGCAATTCCTCAGGCCGGGTGACGTGCATGTGCATTTCTTCGGCACCGCCACCCTGTCGTTCGCCGATGGCGTGCGCACCCAGCCGGGCGATCGTTTCGAGATCAGTCAGGCCGAGTTCGGTCAGCCGCTGGTCAACGGCCTGGCACCGAGCGAGCCGGTGTTTCAGCCGGGCGGCATCGGCAAGCTGTAAGCGCAGACGCGGATTGCTCACCGTGCCAGCGCTCGGCGCTGGTACGGCTCTGCGTCCTCTCCTGACTGTGTGACGGCGATCACCAGTGTATCTGTGCCCGCGTTTTGCCCTATCATTCGCGCTTTTGCTGGCCGGATGAATTTCATGACTACCACGCCCACCACACTGTTTGCCGCCCTCAAAGCCACCACCATGCTGGAAATCGACGGCCTGCACGCCTGGGACTTCTCTCTGGGCGAGGAACTGAACGTCGAATGCATGGACGGCCGCGAGCGCAAGGTATGGCGTTTCACCACGGCGCAAATCGACGCTGCGACCTTCGATGAATCCCTGCAAAGCTGGGTGATCAATGACGGCAACGCCGATCACCGGATCATCTGCTGCCTGGATGCCTTTACCTCTTCCGATGAAGATGATTCCGCGCAGGATTGAGTAAATGCGGGCTGGCGCTGTCATAGACCCGACCGTGCCGTAACAGGCATCAATAACCTCAACAAAATGGATGCCCCCATGCCCCATAAATTTCTGCCGTGGCTGGCGATTGCCAGTGCCATGAGCGCATTTACCCTGCAGGCCCAAGTCATGCCCGATACTGAATTGCTGATCGGTTCCTACACGCAAGGCAAGAGTGAAGGGATCTATCGTTTTGCCTTCGACAGTAAAACCGGGATGATCGACGCCAAGCCGCTGCAAGTGGTCAAAGCCGAAAACCCGTCGTGGCTGACCGTCTCCAGAGACCAGCGCTATCTGTTCGCAGTCAATGAAAACGGCCCCGGACAAAAAGACGTGGTTGGTAAGGTCAGCAGCTTTGCGATCGACCCGAAAACCCGTCAGATCACGCCGATCAATCAGGTTCAAAGCCGCGGCGAAGAACCGACGCACTCCAGCCTGAGCTACGACGGCCGTTACCTGTTCGTGGCCAACTACGCGGTAAACCCTGACCCGGGCGGCGCGCTGACCGTGGTGCCGGTGGGCAAGGACGGCACCTTGAGTGAAGCCGTTCAGGTCCTGCCGCTGGGGCCTGGAAGCAAGGTCAACAGTGAGCGGCAGATGTCCTCACATGTGCACCTGGCCGTGCCGACCCCGGATGACAAGTACGTGGTGACTGCCGACCTGGGCGCTGACAAGCTGTTCGTTTATCACTACGACGCAAGCCAGGCCAAGCCATTGCAGCCAGCCAAGGTGCCGTTCGTGCAGTTGCCGGGCGGCTCCGGACCCCGTCATACGCTCTTCAGCGCTGATGGCAAGCATGCCTGGCTGGTGCTGGAAATGACGGCTCAGGTCGTGGTGTTCGACTACCACGACGGCGTCTTCAAGCAGACCCAACTGGTCGACATGAAGAACAAGGGCGTGGACGAGAAAAACGGTGGTGGCGCCTTGCACACTTCACCGGATGGCAAATTTCTGTACGTGACCAATCGGGGTGACGCGAATCAGGTCGTGGTGTTCCGCATCGATCAGGCCAGCGGCAAGCTTGAAGAAATTCAGCGTCGTTCCCTGGAAGGCAAGGAGCCTCGCGAGTTCGCTTTCGATCCGACCGGCCAGTTCATGCTGTTCGCCAATCAGAAGAGCAACCAGATCGTGACCGTACGCCGTGATCCGCAGAGCGGCAAGATCGGTGAAACGGTGCAGAAATTCGATGCAGATGCACCTTCTTACCTGCGTTTTCTGACCGACAAGTAATCCGCTTCGGCTCCAGCCCGCACGATACAAGGGCTGGGGCCGTTATCATTCTTGATGATATGGGTTAGTGCTACAAAAGATTTCTGCTGAACCACCCTCGGGCGTAAGTTTGAGTCACGGCCATAACGGTCAGGACTTCAAACCAGCGTACAGACAGACAAGAGGGGTGACCGACATGAATTTCAATCTTTTCTCCATCATCGCTGCATCTGCTATCTCGGCAAGCGTCGCTCTCCCGGCCAGCGCCAGCGTCGAAGTGAACGACAAGAAAGCCCACTCGACTCAGACCTACACCACCAAATACCTGCAACAGAGCGCTAATTTCTACGCAGCGCTGGACCACAAATCCGCTCAATGATTGATCAGCCGTCACGCTTTCGCGAGCATGTTCGCCCACACAGGTCCCTGCGACTTACTGCCCAATGCGCGGCAGACCAGGCATGGAATGTCAGGCGAGCCTGTTCGCGAAAGCGCTGATGGCGGCACATCCGCGCCTGGAAACAAGGCTTCTGCCCAGCGGGCGTAGGAGCGAACTTGTTCGCGAAGGCGGTACTTCGGGCGCTACATTTTCTCTGAATTTAACGTCCCTTTCGCGAACAAGCGAAGCGTCGCCCGGTCCACTCCTACGCCCTCCCGGGCAGAATCAAAAGCTGAAGACTGTCAGGCGAGCCTGTTCGCGAAAGCGCTGATGGCACAACATTCAAGAGCGGACGCAGAGCGTCCAGAACGGCATTCCCACGCGGAGCGTGAGGAACGATAGTCAACTGCCGTGCCTCACGTTCTGCGTCACAGGTCTCTCAGTGCCCCACCTCGATGGTGCTCAATCCATTGCCCTGACGACGCACCTTGATCTGCACCGGGATTCGTTCGTGCATTTCCTGGACGTGGGAGATCACGCCGACCTTGCGACCCTGTGCCTGCAAGCCGTCGAGAGCGTCCATCGCCAGTTGCAGCGACTCCGGGTCGAGGCTGCCGAAACCTTCGTCGATGAACAGTGACTCGATGCGCAAGGTGCTGGATGCCATGGAAGCGAGGCCCAGCGCCAGTGCCAGCGAGACAAGGAAGGTTTCCCCGCCGGACAGCGAGTGAACCGAGCGCAGTTCGTCGCCCATTTCCGTGTCCATGACCAGTAGACCGAGCATGCTGCCGCCGCGTTTCAGGCGGTAGCGGCGCACCAGTTGCCTGAGCTGCGCATTGGCGTGATGGACCAGCAAGTCGAGGTTGTAGGCCTGGGCGATTTTGCGAAACCTGTCGCCTTCTGCCGAGCCGATCAATGAGGCCAGACGTGCCCAGCGCAGGTATTCGCTGTTGGCGTCGGCGATGCGCGCCTGCAGTTCGCTGTTGGCGTTGCTGCGGCGCTGATCTTCACTGAGCTCGGCCCGCAGGTCGGCGCAGTGCTGCTCGCTGAGCGCCGACTGTTCAAGGGCCTGTTGCAGCGCTGTCGCCAGTTGCGCACTGTCGGTCAGGTCACTGTGTTGCGCCTGATGCTGTTGCAGACGCTGATCGCGTTCCTGCAGCAACACTTTTGCCTGTTCCAGCGCCTTGTCGGTGCTATTCAATTGCACACGCAGTTGCTCGACATGCGCATCGTCGTAGGTCAGCAAGGTGTCCAGCGCGCTATCGTCCAGCTGAGGATGCTGAGCGCGCCATTCGCTGATCTGCACATCAAGTTCAGCCAGTTCCTGTTGCAGGGACTGCTGTTGTTGCTGTCCGGACTTGAGTTCGGCAGCCAGTTGAATCAGCTGATTGTGGATGTCCTGCAGCGCCTGCGCCGCCAGACTTTCCGCCTGCCTGGCCTGCTCGATGGTCTGCTCCAGCGTCTGCTGCCATTGCTCTGCGCTGGCGTGGTCGCCCAGCAGACCGGCAAGCGTCTGCTGACTGGTCTGCTGTTGCTCGCCGAGCCGGGTGAGTTCCTGCGCCAGTTCGGTCTGGCGGTGCAGACGCGTCTGCTGCTCGACCTGCTGCTTCTCGATCTTCTGCTGACGCTCGGTTTGCTCTTGCTGCTCTTCGTGTTGCTGCTCCAGCTGATCGAGACGCTGGGTCACCTGCTGTTCGAGCTGCAGCACGGTCGCCGATGCATCATTGCGCAGCCCTTCAAGCACCTGCGGTGATACCAGCGGCGTGAATGCCGTCAGTTCTTCTTCCAGTCGCTGCCCGTCGGCCTCCAGTTGTTTGAGCTGCTCGGCAACATGACCCGCAGCGGTCTGGCTGGCTTCGGTCGCCGCCTGAAGCTGCTGCTGCAGGCGCGCAGCGTCTTTTTGCAGGGTCAACAAGGCTTGCTGACGTTGCTCGTCACGGCTGATGACTTCGCTCAGTTGACTCAATTGCTGACTCAACCAGGCGTCGCGCTTGTCGGCGTCGCGGTCGAGCAATTGGGCGGCGAGGGGGTGTGACTCCAGGTCCGGTGCCAAAGCCTGATGGCGCACTGTGAGCTGCTCATGCTGGCGCAGCAGCTCTTTCTGCCGGGCGATTACGCCGCCGACCTGTTCACGCAACTGATTGCGTTGCTCGGTCAGCAGGTCCACGGCTTTCTGCGCGCTGGCCTGCTCGTTGTCGTCGTGTTGCGTGAGGCTTTCGAGCAGCGCCTCCGGCTGATGCCAGGGGTGTTCAATGCTGCCACAGACCGGGCAGGGCTGGTCGTCCTGCAACTGCACGCGTAACTCCTCGACACTGGCGCTGCGGGCCAGCCGCTGGCGCTCCAGCAGTTGCCGGGTGACGGTCAGGGTCTGCTCGGCGACGGTCAGTTCATCACGAACGCGAAGGCCTTCGCTGTTGAGCTGTTCGCGTTGCTGCTGGGCGCTCTGCTGTTGCTGGGAGAGGTCGGCAAGCTGGCGGTCGACGTCTTGCTGACTGGCCCATAGACGGGCCAGCTCCTCGAATGCACGTTGCTGTTTGCGGTTGTCCTGCAACAGGCTGCCGAGAATCTGCACCTGCTCGGCCACTGCCTCTACTTCGCAATCGGCTTCGCGGTACAGCAACTCCAGCGCGCTGCGTTGCTCGGTCAACTGCTGATCGGCAGTGCTGGCACGCTGCTGCAGCGCCGGCAGCTCACTGTGGCCGTGCTTGAGACGATTGGCGATCAGCGTGAGGGATTTCAGCCGGTCACGCCACGCGTTCCAGGCCTGAGCCAGCGGTGCCAGTTCGCTGCTGTGCTGCAGTTGCCCGGCAATACGCTCCAGACGTTGAGCCACCTGCTGTTGCTGATCGAGCAGGGTTTGCAGGCTGGTCTGGCCCTGGATGCAGAGCTGCTCGCTCTGCTGGTGCAGGTCGGACGCCTTGGCCAGTTCCTGGGCCAGGTGGTTCAGAGTGTTCTGTGCTTCGAAAGCCTGCAGCAACAGCGGTTTGGCGCTGCTGTGCGCTTGCTGTGCTTCCAGCAGACTGGTCTGCGCCTGAGTACGGCGGCTTTCCAGCTGTTGCTGCTGGTCGTGCAGCGAGGCCTGCTGTTGCTGATGCTGGCGAATCTGTTCAGCCAGCGGATCAAGCTGAGCGTTCAGTGTGACCCGACGCGCGAAGCGATGGCGCTGCGGGCCCAGGCGTTCCAGCTGGCCGAGGGTCTGGCGTGCACCGCTGTGCTCGTCCCAGGCCTGTTGCGCACTGTTCAGTGCTTCCTGGGCAGCGAGCTGTTCGTCACGCAGGCGGTGCAGCTCGGTCAGCCACTGCTGTTTGATTTCCAGTTGTCGTTGCTGTGTCTGATGGGCCTTGAGCTGTTGCTGCGCGTCGCTCAGGCGCTGCTCCAGTTCCGCCAGCAGTTCCGGGGCCAGCGGGATGATGTTGCTGGCCTGCGCGGTCAGGGTTTTCAGGGCGTCTTCGGCTTCCTTGCTTTTACTGTAGGCGCGTCGACCGAGCTGGCTGTAGATCGCGGTGTTGGTGAGCTTTTCCAGCAGTTCGCTGCGTTCCTTGTCATCCGCCTTGAGGAATGCGCTGAATTCACTCTGGGCAAGCATTACGGCACGGGTGAACTGCTCGAAGTTCAGGCCCAGGCGGTTTTCGATCAGTTGCTCGAATTCGCGTTTGCTCTGGTTACTGAGGATTTGCTCGCTGTCCAGATCGGTGAGGGTCTGGCGGCTGGCCTGCAGCTTTTTAGTCGCATTGTCGCGCGCGCGATTGGTTTCCCAGCGCGCGCGATAACGCCGCTGATCAATGCCGATGAAGTCCACCTCGGCGTAACCGCTGCCCGTGCCGCGGCGCAGCAGGGTACGTGGGTCGCTGGTGGTGATGTCGCCGTCGATGTCCGGGACCTTTGACTGACCGATATTACTCAGCCGCGGAATCGCCCCGAACAGCGCCAGGCACAGGGCATCGAGCAGCGTGCTTTTGCCCGCGCCAGTCGGGCCGGTGATGGCAAACAGTCCGGCGCTGGCCAGCGGCTCTGCAGTAAAATCGATTTCAAAGGGGCCGGCCAGCGAGGCGAGGTTTTTCAGGCGAATGGCGAGAATTTTCATGGCTGCTCGCTCTCCTGCTGGACTTCACGCAGCAGCGTGGCGAAATCGGTCAGCGTCTGTTCGTCGACCTCGCTGCCGAAGTTGTCCTGCCAGGCACGGCTGAACAGTTCCTGAGGCGTGAGCTGGTCCAGTTCGATCAGCGTGGCGTCACCCTCGCTGCCGTCCGCGCTGCCTTTGCCGGCGTATTCGGCACCGATGCGCACCAGCCGCACGGCCTTGCCCTGTAGGGCGTTTTCGATCTGGTTGCGCAGGTCCGGCTGGGGTTCATCCAGACGCACGCGCACTTCCAGCCACGGCTGGCGGTCCGGGTCGGCAAGCAGGTCGATGTCGGGCAATGCTTTGAGCTGCACCAGCAGGTCGGCCAATGGTGCAGGCCCGAGGCGTTGCAGGTTGACGGCGCGAGGGATCAGCAACGGCTCGACACTGGTCAGCGTCTCGCCGTGGCAATTGATCTCCAGAATCTGGTGCTGATAGCTGATTTCCGAAAAGGACAGCGGGATCGGCGAGCCGCTGTAGCGAATGCGCTCTTCGCCGTTGACCCGCTGCGGTTTGTGCAGGTGGCCCAGCGCAACATAGGTGATGCTCGGCCCGAACAGGCTGGCCGGCAGGGCTTCGGCGTTGCCGATGATCAGGCTGCGCTCGGAGTCTTCCGAGACCGAGCCACCTGCCATATGGGCGTGACTGATGGCGATCAATGCCTGACCGGGCTGGCGCTTGAGGTCAGCCGCCGCGATCAGCAGCTCATGCACCCGGCCGATGCCTCGCAGATAGTCATCGCCCAGGGTCGGGCCGGTGACTTCGGCGGGACGCAGAAAGGGCAGCGCCAGGCACCAGGCCTTGATCTCGCCATTGGCGTCTGGTAACGGCAACAGCAGACGTTCGGCATCCAGCACGCCGTCGTCCAGCCACATCACCCTGCCCAGCGCGTGAGTGCGCAAGCGGCGCATCAGCGGGGCGGGAAGTTCGATACGCGAGCCGGAGTCGTGGTTGCCGGCGATCATCACGATGGTCAGCAAGGGTTGCTGTTCGTGGGCGTTGACGATGAAGTCGTACAGGCGCTCCTGCGCTTTGACCGGCGGGTTGACGGTGTCGAAGATGTCGCCCGCGATCAACAGTACATCCGGTTTACGGTCGGCCAGACGGGCCAGCAGCCAGGTCAGGAAGCAGGCGTGTTCGAAATCCCGCTCCTGGCCGTGCAGGTTCTGACCCAGGTGCCAGTCAGAGGTGTGAAACAGACGCATTGGTTTACCTTGTCGTATAGGGGTGTTGCCTGAGCTGCATCCTTATTTGGGATACAGCGGCGGCAACCCGGCATCACCTGCCGGGTCCTGAATATGTTCGGCGGCGGGCAGTTTGCGCACCGCGCGCCAGAGGTCCTCGCCCAGCCACAGCTTGCCGGTTTCGCTGTACAGCGCACCGTTGAGACCGTCCAGAGCATCGGACAGCGGCACGAAACGCGCGGCCATTTCGGCCAGGGTTTCCGGCTGCTGACGTGCCCAGGCGTCGAGCGCCTGACGGGTGCCCTGCGGGTCGTTGGCCAGGCAGGCGCGTTTGAGGTCATCGAGTACGGTACGCGGGCTGGGCCCGGTCTGCACGGCCCGGGCGATTGCCGGCTGTCCACGGGCGCGCCACCACAGGCCGAAACCGAGCAGGGTGGTGCAGGCCAGCAGCAATGTGCTCATCTGCCACGGCCAGACTGGCGGGCCGATCACGGTCACACCGCTCATGTCGTTGTTCACCGGTGTGTCCACCGCCAGACCGGGGTTGCTGCTGATCTGCAGGGTGCGCGCGGGCAGGCTGCTGTGCTCCAGATGATCTTCGCGGGTGTTCCACCAGGTCACTTCAACCGCAGGAAGGTCGATTGCGCCGGCGCGGGCGGGCACCAGGGCCTCGCGTTCTTCGCGCGTGCCGATCAGGCCGCGTTCGCTGGGCAGGTTGCGCAGTTGTGGCTGATCCGGGTAACGCCGCAGGCCGGGTACTTCCGTGGGCGGCAGGGGCGGCAGTTGCGCGCCGGCCAGCCCTTCGGCCTTGAGCGTCAGGGTGCGGGTCAGCGAATCGCCGACCTGCGTAGTACCGGGCTCCGGGCTCCAGTTTTCTTCCAGATTGATACTGCGTGCCGGCAGCCAGGCGACATCGGCCGGGTAGTCGGCAGGCTTGGGCTTGACGGTCAACGGCACTTCGGCGGACTTGACCCGCACCGACCGGCCCGGCTGCGGGCCGAACGGATTGGCGTCCTGGGCTTGCGAACCCTCGGCAGGCGTCTGCACCAGCGTGGCACTGAACACTTGCGCCGGTATCTTCAGTACGCCGCTCTGCTGCGGGTAGATCGCGTAGCGTGTCTCGATCACCCCATGGCGCACACCGTTGATCAGCTTTTCGTAGGTGCGCGAATCACCCAGTTTTTCGACCCGTGCGTCCGGCACTTGCAGAGGGCTCAGGCTGCTGTCGTCGAACAGTGACACCGAGTGGTAGACGCGCAGGGTCAGCACGGCCTGGGCCTGAACATACACGCTGTCCTGATCCAGGCTCGCTTCGATGAAGATCGATGCCAGATGGTTGCCTGGCTCCTGGGGTTCGCTCTGCAGGACCTGCAGGGTCAGCGGCTGGCTTTTCAGTTCGCCCAGTTGCAGCGACGGAATCAACACGCTTCCGGTCTCGCGGGGCAGCAGAGTGACGATCCAGCGCGTCGTGGCCTGGCTGCTGCCATCCAGGGTTTTCAGGCTGTTGAGCTGACGCGTGTCACGCACCTCGAAACTGCTTTCCAGCGCGCTCATGTCCGGTTTGCCGAACTGCGTCACATCGTCTGTTTCCAGCGTCAGTTCGACGGTTTCCCCGGCGTTGAGGCGCGTGCGGTCAACGCTGGCGGTCAGTTGCGCAGCCTGCAGCGACAAGGTGACCAGGCTCAGCAGCAGGCTGATCAATAAGGTGTACACGCGACTCATCGGGTCTTTTCCTGATGTTGCTGTTCGTAGCGAAATTTGCGCCGCAACAGTTCGCCCGGATCATCCGGAATCTGCCTCAGCCACTGCTCCAGTTCCTGACGCCGCTCGCCGGTCATGGGGCTGTCGGCGGACTGTAGCGGCGGGCGGGTGGTCTGTTCGTCGTCGGTCGACTCGCCCGAGGTGGCCTTACCACTGGTGTCTGGCGGCAGGCTTTCGCTGGTGCCGGGTTGATCCGATCGGGACGGGTTCTGCTCGGCGGGTGATGCGCTGCTGTTGGGGTCTTGCGACGCCTGTTGACCTTCTTCGCCCTGATCGGCCTTGTTCTGTTCATCCTGGGCAGGCTTCTGCTCATCGGCCTGATCCAGCAGGCCTTGCACCAGTGCCCGATTGGTTTGCGCCGCAGGGAAGTCGGGTTGTCGGTCCAGGGCCTGCTCGTAGGCATCCAGTGCCGCTGCCAGCTCACCGCTGCGGGCCAGGGCATTGCCACGATTGTAGTGGTCGGCGGCGCTATTGCCTTCGGCAAACTGCCGGGCGGCGCTGGCGTAGTCTTGCGCCTGGTACAACGCCACGCCTTTCCAGCGCGAGTCTTCGAAGCGCTGCGCGGCCTCGGCCGGCCGATGCTGTTCCAGCAGGCGCTGGCCCTGTTGGTCGGGACGCAGCCACAGGTCCTGAAACTCGAACGCCTGGCTGTTCTGCGGAAACATGAACAGCAGCGGCAGGCAGAACAGCCAGCCGCGCCGGCCGGCCAGTGCCGCGATCAGCAACAGCGGCAGCAGCAACCAGTGGCCCTGGTCAGCCCAGGTGTCGAGCTGCACGACCTGACCGTCGCGGGTCATGTGTCGGGGGCTGGCCAGCAGACCGAGGCTGCGCAAGTCTTCTTCATCGCCGCGTGCCTGACGATAGCTGCCACCCACCTGATCGGCGAAGTCGTTGAGGCTGGTACTGTCCAGACGCGGCACCAGAATCGCACCTTGATCATCCTTGAGCAGGCTGCCGTTTTCCTGCGTGACCGGTGCGCCTTCCGCTGTGCCGACCCCGAGAATCAACAGCGGCGGCGATTGCCCGCGCAACGCGGCGCGGATGCCCTGACGTTCCTGTTCGCTCAGCGACGAGGTGATCAGCAGAATCCGCCCCTGACCCAATGCGCCCTGTTTGAGCAGGTGCAGCGCTTTCTGCACGGCCAGATCGGCGCGCTGGCCGGTCACCGGCATGATCGACGGTCTGATGGCTTCCAGCAGGTTGTGGCTGGTGACCAGATCATCGGACAGCGGCACCAGGGTGTGTGCGCTGCCTGCGTAGACGACGATGGCGGTCTGTGCATCGCTGCGTTTTTGCAACAGGTCCAGCAGCTTGCGTCTGGCCTGTTCCAGGCGGGTAGGCGGCGTGTCGGTGGCGAGCATCTGCGGGGTGAGCTCGAGAATCACCACCAACGGATCGACCGGTTTCTGGCTGATCTGTTCGACGCGCTGCCAACTGGGGCCCAGCAAGGCGAAAAGGGCCAGCAACCAGGCGAGCCCCAGCGCGATCCATGGCAGTTTGCTGTTGCTGCCGCGCCCGCCGTTGAGCAACACCTCATGAAAGTGAGTGGGCAGCAGCATTTGCCAGCGTCCGGCGCGTTTCTGCCGGTGCCAGAGTCGCCAGATCAGCAGCGCCAGCAAGGGCGTGATCAGCAGCCATTCCGGGCGAAACCAGTGCGGCCAGAGTCCGCTGATCATCGCGACCTCCACAGGCTTTTGCAGCGCTCGCGCCAGTTGATGGAACGCACCACCGCCAGCAGGCGTTGCAGTGCGTTGTTCGGCCATAACTCGCGCAGCACCAGCAGCACACTCAACAACAGGGCTGTCGCCAGTGGCCATTGATAAAGCGCTTGCGCCGGGCGCGCCTGGGTGGGCTGCTGTGCAACCGGCTCCAAGGCATCGAGGGTGGCGCGGATCTTTTCCAGCTGGTCGCCATCGCGCGCGCGGAAGTACTGGCCACCGCTGAGGCTGGCGATTTCCTTGAGCGTCGGTTCGTCCAGATCAAGGCTGGGGTTGAGGCCCAGCACGCTTTGCAGCGCGTCTTTGTCCGGGTCCGAGCCGATGCCGATGGCGTAGATTTTTACGCCTTCTTCGGCAGCCAGTCGTGCAGCGGTGACCGGATCGATCTGACCGGCGTTGTTGGCGCCGTCGGTGACCAGCACCAGCGCACGACTGGTGGCCGGACGCATACGCAGACGTTTCAGGGCCAGGCCGATCGCATCGCCCAGCGCAGTGTTCTTGCCGGCAATGCCTATCCTCGCCTCGTCGAGCCAGACCCGCACGGTGCGGCGGTCATAGGTGAGTGGCGCCTGGACAAACGCCTGGGTGCCGAACAGGATCAGGCCGACCCTGTCGCCCTTGCGGCCCTCGAGAAAGTCACCGAGCAGTTGTTGCACCAGCACCAGTCGGCTGACTTCATCGCTTTTCCATTGCATGTCCGGGTAGTCCATCGACCCGGACACGTCGACCGCCACCAGCAGGTCGCGGCCACTGGCGGCGACCGGCAGTGGCTCGCCCAGCCACTGCGGTCGCGCTGTGGTGATCAGCAGCAACAGCCAGATCAACAGAAACGGCGCACGCTGTCTCCAGACCGGCAGATTGGCTTTGGCGCGGCGACCGCTCAGGCCTTCGAGTTCACTGAGAAAGCTGACCTTGAGCGCCGGCTCGCCGCTGTCGGCCATGGGCAGCAGGGCGCGCATCAGCCACGGCAATGGCAGCAGCACGAAAGCCCACGGCCAGGCAAACTCAAACATGTTTGCGGATCCAGGTATCGACCGCCTGAGTCAGGCCGGTGATGGCCTTGTCGTCCAGTTTGCACTCGGGCTTGTAAGCGCCTTCGACCAGGATCATCCAGCGCGTCAGACCGGCAGCCGGGCAGCGGTTGTCGAGGAACGCCAGCCATTTGCGGCCGTTGAGGGTATGGCTCTGGCTGTGCGGGTAGTGGTTACGGCACAGGCGCTTGAGCAGGCCGTTGATCTGCTGCAGCCAGGCACCGGCCGGCGCGCCGTCGTAGGGTTTCGGCAGGCTCGCCAGTTCTGCCAGCGCGGCGAGGCGAACCGGGTCCAGCGGCTGTTCGCTGCGCACCTTGCGAGCTTTGGCCGGCAGCAGTTTGCGCAAGCGCCACAGGCCCCAGCCCGCCACGGGGATCAGCAACAGCAGCAGCCACCAGCCCGGCGCAAGCGGCCAGAAGCCGACGGCTTCGGGCGCAATCAGTGGCTCCAGCTGATCGAGGGGATTCATTTGCGCTTCACCGGACGACGCGCATTGAGGTATTCGCGCAGTTGTTCGACGAGCTCCGCCTGAGTGCTCAATGGCATGAGCAATACCCGCAGCTTCTGCGCCAGCAACTCCCAACGCGCCGTGCGCTCCTCGCCCTGTTGCCGATAGGCGCGGCGCAGCTCGGGGTTGAGCGTATCGATCTCCAGTTGCGCGCCGCGCTCGGCAAAGCGCAGCAGACCGGCAGCGGGCAGGGCGCGGTCCAGTGGGTCGGACAGCGGCAGCAACAGCAGGTCGCTGTGGCGTGACAGCAGGCTCAGTTGTTGTTCGGCGGCATCGGACAGGGCGCGCTCGTCGCACAGGACGATGACCAGACTGCCGGGGCGCAGCACTTCCCGGGCACGACGCAGCGCAGTGCCGAACGCATCGCGGTCTGGCGGAATCTCGGTATGCAACGACTGATTGACCCGCACCAGCCGGTTGAGCAGTTGCAGCAGGCTTTGTTTGCTGCGCCGGGGCTTGATCTCGTAGTGTTCGTTATCGCCGAACACCAACCCGCCGACCCGGTCATTGTGTTCCAGCGCCGCCCAGCCGATCAGCGCCGCCGCCTGAGCGGCGAGTACCGACTTGAACATCAGGCCGGAGCCGAAGAACAGCCGTCGGCTCTGTTCCACCAGGATAAAAATGGGCCGTTCGCGTTCCTCATGAAACAGCTTGGTGTGCGGCTCCTGCGTACGTGCCGTCACGCGCCAGTCGATGCTGCGCACGTCGTCACCGGCCTGATAGACCCGCACCTGATCGAAATCCACGCCACGCCCGCGCAGCTTGGAATGGTGCAGGCCGATCAGCGGGCTGCGCTGGCTCGGGGTGGAAAACAGCTGCACTTCCCGCACCCGATGACGCATCTCGATCAGCTCGCTGAGGCTGACGCGGATGCCCGGCTGGGGGATCAGGTAGGGTTGCATGGGCTCAGGCGACGGCCACGACGTCGAGGATGCGCTGAATCACGCGATCCTGATCGATACCCGCAGCTTCGGCCTCGAACGACAGGATGACCCGGTGGCGCAAGACATCGAACAGCACCGCCTGAATGTCTTCAGGGCTGACGAAGTCACGTCCGGCCAGCCAGGCATGCGCACGGGCGCAGCGGTCCAGCGAGATGGAACCCCGCGGGCTGGCACCGTAGGCAATCCATTCGGCCAGTTCCGGGTCGAACTTGGCCGGGGTGCGGGTGGCCATGACCAGTTGCACCAGGTATTCCTCGACCGCATCGGCCATGTACAGGCCAAGGATTTCCTTGCGTGCGGCGAAGATCGCCTGCTGGCTGACGCGGCGCTCCGGCTTGGTTTCGCCATTCAAGGCTTCGCCACGCGCCTGTTGAAGGATCTTGCGTTCGACGGCGGCATCCGGGAAGCCGATCTTGACGTGCATCAGAAAACGGTCGAGCTGGGCTTCGGGCAGCGGGTAGGTGCCTTCCTGCTCGATAGGGTTCTGGGTCGCCATGACCAGAAACAGCGGCGACAGGTCGTAGGTGCTGCGCCCGACACTGACCTGCCGTTCGGCCATGGCTTCGAGCAGCGCCGACTGGACCTTGGCCGGCGCACGGTTGATTTCGTCGGCCAGCACCAGGTTGTGGAAGATCGGCCCTTGCTGGAACACGAAGCTGCCGGTTTCCGGGCGATAGATTTCCGTACCGGTGATGTCGGCAGGCAGCAGGTCGGGGGTGAATTGAATGCGGTGGAACTGGGCTTCGATACCTTCTGCCAGCTCCTTGATCGCCTTGGTCTTGGCCAGGCCGGGAGCGCCTTCGACCAGCATGTGGCCGTCGGCAAGCAGGGCGATGAGCAGACGTTCGATCAGCTTTTCCTGGCCAAGGATCTGCGTTGAAAGAAAAGTTCGCAGCGCAATCAGCGCTTCACGATGTTCCATCGGTGACGGTTCCTGGCAGGGCGAACAGCGGTGTCTGATGACTGCTGAGCTGGGGGCGATACTTTAATCCATCCAGGCAGGTATCGACTAACGACTCCCGCGTTTTTTATTGCATTTAGAGAAGTGCCTGTCATTTATGCAGGTATTGTCCTACATGATCCATGGGTGTCCATGTAGGACGACTGGCTCGGGCTCCCGGAGCCGCGGCGTCAGAGTCGATAGAAGCTCGCCGCGTTATCCCACAGCGCCTGACGAGCGCCGCTTTCGCCCAGTGCGTCGATCAACAGGTCGATATCGTCGGGCCGGAAAGGGCGGGGTGCGCGGGTCGACGGCAGGTCGGTGCCGAACATCAGGGCATTCGGGTTGGCGGCGTGGATATCCCTGAGGGCCTCGCGCACCGGAAAGTCCACACGCCCGAAACCACAGGCCTTGACGCGTACGCCGTGCTCGGCAAGGCGCAGCACCACGGGCAGCCCTTCGGCACTCAGCCCCAGATGATCGATGCTGATGGCCGGGAGTTTGCGCAGGCGTGTTTCGATGGGCGCCAGTTCCCGCGAGTCGATGTACAGCTCGGAGTGCCAGCCTGCGTGCTCATGGACACGCACGGCCAGGGCCTCCAGCTGGTCGAGCTGCTCCGAGCCGCCGCGCTTGAGGTTGAAGCGCAAGGCGCGCACGCCTGCGGCATTCAGGGTGTCCAGTTCCGCATCGGTGACGCTGGCGGGCAATTGCGTGACACCGACGAAGCCCGGTCCCAGCAGACGCAGCGCCTGAAGCAGATAGCCCTGATCAAAACCCTGAAAGGAGCCCGATACCACCGCGCCGCCCTGAACGCCCAGCGGCTGGACCGTCGCAAGGTAGTCACTGACAGCGAACGGCTCCGGCACATAACCGTTATTGGCGATCAGCGGGAAACCAGGATCGATGATGTGGCAGTGGGCGTCGAAAATGCGGTTCATGACACACTCCTGTTTGGCGAAGTGCTCACTTTAGCGCTTTTTGCCCATCAGCTGATTGTGCTGGTGTACTCACCGACGTTTTCGAGAATGATCTGTAACGTCTGGTGAACGTCCTGCAACTCGCCTGCGTCGGTGGCATGGAGAATTTCGTACTGATGGTGGCCATCGAGCTGCTTGGCGTCCTGCGGTTCGATTTCCACCAGCAGGCGCTCGGCACTGAAGGTGACCTTCAGGCTGGACACGTTCAGTGACTTGTCGTCGCTGACGGTGATTTCCACTTCGTTCTCGTCCGGGAAACGGGTCAGGGAAAACAGCATGCCGTTTTCTGCGTGGCAGCAGAGCAGTGCCATATCGTCGTATTCGTCGTCGCACGGGTTGGCGATGAGGCTGGCGGTCTTGATTTGCATGGGGGGCTCCGGGTCTGTCCAGGTAAGGCGTGAGGGGATTTTGCCAGTCCCGGGCAAATTATGTCGGGCGATATTGGCACCATCGTACGCAGTGTATCGCGACCTGATGACCGAATATGTCGCAGCCTCGTAAGCAGTGTGCGCTCAGCTCTCGTTAAGCTGCATGACAGACGAGTGGTGTACGGTGTCGGGTGCGCGTAGCGTTTTTTCACCGCGATATACAAATGTGACTACCCTGACACAGCGCGCGTTACTACTTTAGCTTTACACTCGATCAGGTGATGCCCACGCGATTGACTGCAAGGGCACACCGGTTTCAACACCTTCTTCAAGCCTCCCCAATAAAAGCCAAAGCGGAGTACCACAGATGGCGTTCTTCACCGCAGCCAGCAAGGCCGACTTCCAGCATCAACTGCAAGCGGCACTGGCTCAGCACATCAGCGAACAGGCACTGCCACAAGTGGCGCTGTTTGCCGAGCAATTCTTCGGCATCATTTCCCTCGACGAACTCACCCAGCGGCGGCTTTCCGACCTGGCAGGCTGCACCTTGTCCGCGTGGCGCCTGCTGGAGCGTTTCGAACATGCTCACCCGCAGGTCCGTGTCTACAACCCCGATTACGAGCGCCACGGCTGGCAATCGACTCATACTGCCGTTGAAGTGCTGCATCATGACCTGCCGTTTCTGGTCGACTCCGTACGTACCGAGCTGAACCGCCGCGGCTACAGCATCCACACCCTGCAGACCACCGTGCTGAGCGTGCGTCGCGGCGCTGCTGGCGAATTGCTCGAGCTGCTGCCCAAAGGCACCACCGGCGAAGACGTGCTGCAGGAATCGCTGATGTACCTGGAGATCGACCGCTGCGCCAATGTCAGCGAGTTGAACGTGCTGGCGCGCGAGCTGGAGCAGGTGCTTGGCGAAGTACGCGCCGTCGTCGAAGATTTCGGGCCGATGAAAGCGCGTCTGCACGAACTGCTGGCCAGTATCGATGCCAACGAGTCGAACACCGATGTCGAGGAAAAGGCCGAGATCAAGGTCTTCCTGCAATGGCTGGTAGACAACCACTTCACCTTCCTCGGCTACGAAGAGTTCGAAGTGCGCAACGACGCCGAAGGCGGCCAGCTGGTCTACGACGAGTCGTCTTTCCTGGGGCTGACCCGACTGCTGCGCCCCGGCCTGACCCGCGAAGAACTGCACATCGAAGACTACGCGGTGAAATACCTGCAGGAACCGGTGCTGCTGTCGTTTGCCAAGGCGGCGCATCCAAGCCGCGTGCACCGCCCGGCTTATCCGGATTACGTTTCGATCCGGCAGATCGACGCGTCGGGCAAGGTCATCAAGGAATGTCGCTTCATGGGCCTGTACACCTCGTCGGTGTATGGCGAGAGCGTGCGGCAGATTCCGTACATCCGTCGCAAGGTCGCCGAGGTCGAGCGTCGCTCCGGCTTCGACGCCAAGGCGCACCTGGGCAAGGAGCTGGCGCAGGTGGTCGAAGTGCTGCCACGTGACGACCTGTTCCAGACGCCGGTGGACGAATTGTTCACCACGGTCATGTCCATCGTGCAGATTCAGGAGCGCAACAAGATTCGCGTGTTCCTGCGCAAGGACCCGTACGGCCGGTTCTGCTACTGCCTGGCCTATGTGCCACGCGACGTATATTCCACCGAAGTACGCCAGAAGATTCAGCAGGTCCTGATGGACCGCCTCAAGGCCAGCGATTGCGAGTTCTGGACGTTCTTCTCCGAATCGGTGCTGGCGCGGGTGCAGTTGATTCTGCGCGTGGACCCGAAGATCAATCTGGACATCGACGTCGCCCAGCTGGAAAACGAAGTCATTCAGGCGTGCCGTTCGTGGAAGGACGACTACGCCAGTCTGGTGGTTGAAAGCTTCGGTGAAGCGCACGGCACCAACGTGCTGGCCGACTTCCCGAAAGGCTTCCCGGCCGGATATCGCGAGCGCTTTGCGGCGCATTCGGCAGTCGTCGATATGCAGCACGTACTGAGCCTCAGCGAAGCCAATCCGCTGGTGATGAGCTTCTACCAGCCACTGGCCGGTGGCCGCCAGCAATTGCATTGCAAGCTGTATCACGCCGATACACCGCTGGCCTTGTCCGATGTGTTGCCGATTCTGGAAAACCTTGGCCTGCGCGTGCTGGGCGAGTTCCCGTACCGCCTGCATCATGCCAACGGTCGCGAGTTCTGGATTCACGATTTCGCCTTCACTTACGGCGAAGGTCTGAACCTCGATATCCAGCAGCTCAATGACACCCTGCAGGATGCGTTCGTGCACATCGTGCGCGGCGATGCCGAAAACGATGCGTTCAACCGCCTGGTGCTCACCGCCGGTCTGCCATGGCGTGACGTGGCGCTGCTGCGGGCTTATGCGCGTTATCTGAAGCAGATTCGTCTGGGCTTCGATCTGGGCTACATCGCCACCACGCTGAACAACCACACCGACATCGCCCGCGAGCTGACGCGTCTGTTCAAGACCCGGTTCTATCTGGCGCGCAAGCTGGGTTCCGACGATCTCGACGACAAGCAGTTGCGTCTGGAGCAGGCCATTCTGACTGCGCTGGATGACGTGCAGGTGCTCAACGAAGACCGCATCCTGCGTCGCTATCTGGACCTGATCAAAGCCACGCTGCGGACCAACTTCTATCAGTCCGATGCCAACGGGCAGAGCAAGAGCTACTTCAGTTTCAAGTTCAACCCGCGCCTGATTCCCGAACTGCCCAAGCCGGTGCCCAAGTTTGAAATCTTCGTCTATTCGCCGCGTGTCGAAGGTGTGCATCTGCGCTTCGGCAACGTGGCGCGTGGCGGCCTGCGCTGGTCGGACCGCGAGGAAGACTTCCGTACCGAAGTGCTGGGCCTGGTAAAAGCCCAGCAGGTGAAGAACTCGGTGATTGTGCCGGTAGGTGCCAAGGGCGGCTTCGTGCCGCGTCGCCTGCCGACCACCGGCAACCGCGACGAAGTGCAGGCCGAGGCAATCGCCTGCTACCGCATCTTCATCTCCGGGCTGCTGGACATCACCGACAACCTCAAGGAAGGCGCGCTGGTGCCGCCGGTCAACGTTGTGCGTCATGACGACGATGACCCGTATCTGGTGGTGGCAGCCGACAAGGGCACGGCGACGTTCTCCGACATCGCCAACGGCATTGCCATCGACTACGGTTTCTGGCTGGGTGACGCCTTCGCTTCCGGTGGTTCTGCCGGTTACGATCACAAGAAGATGGGCATCACCGCCAAGGGCGCATGGGTGGGCGTGCAGCGTCACTTCCGTGAACGCGACATCAATGTGCAGCAGGACAGCATCAGCGTGATCGGTATCGGCGACATGGCCGGTGACGTGTTCGGCAACGGCCTGTTGATGTCTGACAAGCTGCAGCTGGTCGCAGCGTTCAACCACCTGCACATCTTTATCGATCCGAATCCGGACCCGGCCAGCAGCTTTGCAGAGCGTCAGCGCCTGTTCAATCTGCCGCGCTCGTCGTGGACCGACTACGACACCAGCATCATGTCCGCTGGCGGCGGGATCTTCCCGCGCAGCCTGAAGAGCATTGCCATCACCGAACAGATGAAGGCGCGCTTCGACATCAAGGCCGACAAGCTGACCCCGACCGAACTGCTGCATGCGCTGCTCAAGGCACCGGTCGATCTGTTGTGGAACGGCGGTATCGGCACCTACGTGAAGTCCAGCGAAGAGTCGCACGCCGATGTCGGCGACAAGGCCAACGATGCGCTGCGCGTCGACGGCAACGAGCTGCGTTGCAAGGTGGTGGGCGAGGGCGGCAACCTGGGCATGACCCAGCTGGGCCGTGTCGAGTTCGGCCTCAATGGCGGCGCGACCAACACCGACTTCATCGACAACGCAGGCGGTGTGGACTGCTCCGACCACGAAGTGAACATCAAGATCCTGCTCAACGAAGTGGTGCAGGCCGGTGACATGACCGAGAAGCAGCGCAATCAGCTGCTCGAGAGCATGACCGACGAGGTCGGCCACCTGGTGCTGGGCAACAACTACAAACAGACCCAGGCGTTGTCGCTGGCAGCCCGTCGTGCTTACGAGCGGATTGCCGAATACAAGCGCCTGATGAGTGACCTGGAGGCGCGTGGCAAGCTTGATCGTGCCATCGAGTTCCTGCCTGCTGAAGAGCAGATTGCCGAGCGGATTGCGGCCAAGCAGGGCTTGAGTCGTGCCGAACTGTCGGTGTTGATCTCGTACAGCAAAATCGACCTCAAGGAAGCGTTGCTGGAATCCCGTGTGCCGGATGACGATTATCTGGCGCGTGATATGGAAACCGCGTTCCCGCCTTCGCTGGGCGCCAAGTTTTCCACGGCCATGCGCGGCCACCGCCTGAAGCGCGAGATCGTCAGCACGCAGATCGCCAACGATCTGGTCAACCACATGGGCATCACCTTCGTGCAGCGGCTCAAGGAGTCGACCGGCATGAGCGCTGCTGCGGTGGCCGGGGCCTACGTGATCGTGCGTGACATCTTCCACCTGCCGCACTGGTTCCGTCAGATCGAGGCGCTGGACTACAAGGTTTCGGCCGAAATCCAGCTGGCGTTGATGGATGAGCTGATGCGCCTGGGGCGTCGTGCCACACGCTGGTTCCTGCGCAGCCGTCGCAACGAGCTGGACGCTGGTCGTGACGTAGCGCACTTCGGTCCGCACCTCGCTGCACTGGGTCTCAAGCTTGACGAACTGCTGGAAGGCCCGACCCGCGAGATCTGGCAGACCCGTTATCAGGCCTATGTCGAAGCCGGTGTGCCGGAACTGCTGGCGCGCATGGTCGCCGGTACGACGCACCTGTATACGCTGTTGCCGATCATCGAAGCCTCCGACGTGACCGGGCAGAACGCTGCGGACGTGGCCAAGGCGTACTTCGCCGTCGGCAGCGCACTGGACATTACCTGGTACTTGCAGCAGATCAGCAGTCTGCCGGTGGAAAACAACTGGCAGGCTCTGGCACGTGAAGCGTTCCGTGACGATGTCGACTGGCAACAGCGGGCGATTACCGTGTCGGTTCTGCAGATGGCCGACGGTCCTTCGGAAATCGATGCGCGTCTGGCTCTGTGGCTGGAGCAACACACACTGATGGTCGAGCGCTGGCGTGCCATGCTGGTCGAGTTGCGTGCGGCAAGCGGCACGGATTACGCCATGTATGCCGTTGCCAACCGCGAACTGCTGGACCTGGCCATGAGCGGGCAGGGCATTACCGTGTAACCAGGCTGTAAAAGCTGTACCCATAAAAAACCCGCATCGAAAGATGCGGGTTTTTTTGTGTCTGACTGATAGGTTCGATCAGCCGATTACTGCGCCGCCGACAGGTGCTCATAAAGAATCGTCGCACCCACCACGATCAACACGATACCGCCAATGATTTCAGCGCGTTTGCCGACCATGGTGCCCAGCACCCGGCCCAGCATCACGCCGATGGTGACCATGACCGTGGTCGCCAGGCCGATGGCCAGGGCGGCAACCACGATATTGACGTCGACAAACGCCAGGCCTACGCCGACCGCCAGTGCATCGATACTGGTGGCGAATGCGGTGACGGCGAGAATCCAGAAAGAATGCTGCCCCGGCTTTTCCTGCTCTTCGTCATCGTCGTGCTTGATGCCGTTGTAGATCATGTGCAGGCCGAGCACCAGCAACAGGGTGAAGGCGATCCAGTGATCCCAGCTCTCGGCGAAGCGCGCAGCCACCTGGCCAATGCCCCAGCCGATGACCGGCGTGATGGTTTCGATGGCGCCGAATATGAGGCCCGTGCGCAACGCTTCGAGAAAGCGCGGTTTATGCAGGCTTGCTCCTTTACCAAGAGCCGCAGCAAAGGCGTCCGTGGACATGGCAAGCGCGAGAAAGAGGAGGGAAATCGGGTTCACGGTTATATCCAGTCGGGCTATGAGTCAACGACGCAACCACACGCCCGACTTTAGGCATGGATGCATCGTTGGTCTCGCCAACCAGAAGGTGTTCGCACCACGGCATGCTGCCGAGAATGTTGATACGAACGCTCTGTGACCGGAGTCACGAGCAGGCTACTCCCCAACAAGGGCCGCCACTATAGCCATGTGAATGTGAAAAATATATGTACGGGCATGCTCGAAAGCAAAAAAACCCCATCACGAGGATGGGGTTCTTCTGATGCCTGCTTTCGTGCTTACACTTGAACGGCCGGGATGTTGGCGTTCGCTGCGGCTTCACGGAACTCGGCGATTTGATCGAAGCTCAGGTAGCGGTACACGTCCGCTGCCATGGTGTCGATCTGGTTGGCGTAGCCCATGTACTCTTCGACCGTCGGCAGACGACCCAGAATCGAGGCAACGGACGCCAGCTCGGCCGAGGCCAGGTAGACGTTCGCGCCATCACCCAGACGGTTCGGGAAGTTACGGGTCGAGGTCGACACCACGGTCGCGTTCGGTTCAACGCGTGCCTGGTTACCCATGCACAGCGAGCAGCCCGGCATTTCCATGCGTGCGCCAGCCTTGCCGTAGATGCCGTAGTAGCCTTCTTCGGTCAGCTGGTGAGCATCCATCTTGGTCGGCGGCGACAGCCACAGACGCGTCGGCAGCTGGCCCTTGACCTGATCCAGCAACTTGCCCGCAGCGCGGAAGTGGCCGATGTTGGTCATGCACGAACCGATGAACACTTCGTCGATCTTCTCGCCCTGTACCGAAGACAGCAGGCGGGCATCGTCCGGGTCGTTCGGCGCGCAGAGCACAGGCTCCTTGACGTCGGCCAGATCGATTTCGATGATTTCGGCGTACTCGGCGTCCTTGTCGGCTTCCAGCAGCTCCGGGTTGGCAACCCAGGCTTCCATCGCCTGAGCACGACGCTCCAGGGTGCGAGGATCACCGTAACCCTGTTCGATCATCCAGCGCAGCAGGGTGATGTTCGAATTCAGGTATTCGATGATTGGCTCTTTGGCCAGCTTGATGGTGCAACCGGCAGCCGAACGCTCGGCAGAGGCGTCGGACAGCTCGAAAGCCTGTTCGATGCTCAGGTTGTCGAGGCCTTCGATCTCCAGGATGCGACCGGAGAATGCGTTCTTCTTGCCTTTCTTCTCTACGGTCAGCAGGCCAGCCTGAATCGCGTAGTAAGGAATGGCGTGAACCAGGTCGCGCAGGGTGATGCCAGGTTGCATCTTGCCCTTGAAGCGAACCAGGATCGATTCAGGCATGTCCAGCGGCATGACGCCCGTTGCAGCAGCGAATGCCACCAGGCCGGAACCGGCCGGGAAGGAGATACCGATCGGGAAGCGGGTGTGCGAGTCGCCACCGGTGCCGACGGTGTCCGGCAGCAGCATGCGGTTCAGCCAGCTGTGGATGATGCCGTCGCCCGGACGCAGGGAAACGCCACCGCGGGTCATGATGAAGTCAGGCAGCGTGTGGTGCGTCTTGACGTCGATCGGCTTCGGATAGGCCGCGGTGTGGCAGAACGACTGCATGACCAGATCGGTCGAGAAGCCCAGGCACGCCAGGTCTTTCAGTTCGTCGCGGGTCATCGGGCCAGTGGTGTCCTGGGAGCCGACGGTGGTCATCTTCGGTTCGCAGTAGGTGCCCGGACGAACGCCCGCTACGCCGCATGCCTTGCCGACCATCTTCTGCGCCAGGGTGTAACCCTTGGTGCTTTCGGCTGGCTGGTCAGGGGTCTTGAACAGGTCGAACTCCGGCAGGCCCAGTTCGGCGCGCGCCTTGCTGGTCAGGCCACGACCGATGATCAGCGGAATACGGCCGCCAGCGCGGACTTCGTCGAGCAGCACCGGGGTCTTCATTTCGAAGGTGGTGATGACTTCGTCGCTGTCGTGCTTGCAGACCTTGCCGGCGTAGGGGTAGACGTCGATCACGTCACCCATGTTGATGTTCGAGACATCGAATTCGATTGGCAGAGCGCCGGCATCTTCCATGGTGTTGTAGAAGATCGGAGCAATTTTGCTGCCGAAGCAGAAACCGCCGGCACGCTTGTTCGGGACGTAAGGGACGTCGTCGCCGAAGAACCAGAGTACCGAGTTGGTTGCCGATTTACGCGAGGAACCGGTACCGACCACGTCACCGACGTAGGCAATCGGGAAGCCCTGACCGCGCATTTCTTCGATCTGCTTCATCGGGCCGATTGCGCCCTGAACGTCAGGGACGATGCCGTCACGGGCCATTTTCAGCATGGCCAGGGCGTGCAGCGGGATGTCCGGACGCGACCAGGCATCAGGGGCAGGGGACAGGTCGTCGGTGTTGGTTTCGCCGGTGACCTTGAAGACGCGCAGGCTGATCTTGTCGGCCAGCGTCGGGCGCTTCTTGAACCACTCGCCGTCAGCCCAGGACTGCAGCACAGCCTTGGCGTGGGCATTGCCGTTCTTGGCTTTTTCGGCCACGTCGTGGAAGGCGTCGAACATCAGCAGGGTGTGCTTGAGTTGTTCGGCAGCGACTGGCGCGAGGGTGGCGTCGTCGAGCAGTTCAACCAGGGTGACGATGTTGTAGCCACCTTGCATGGTGCCGAGCAGTTCGGTAGCGCGTTTTTTGTCGATCAGGGGAGAAGTGGCTTCGCCCTTGGCCAGGGCAGACAGGAAACCGGCCTTGACGTAGGCAGCTTCGTCAACGCCTGGCGGAACGCGATTGGTGATCAGATCGACAAGGAAAGCTTCTTCGCCAGCCGGGGGATTCTTCAGCAGCTCGACCAGGCCTGCAGTTTGTTCGGCGTTAAGCGGCTGGGGCACGATGCCCTGGGCGGCACGCTCTTCGATATGTTTACGGTAGGCTTCAAGCACAGTATTAACCCTCATCAGTGGTCCCAAATGGGTGTCCGGGACGCTCATCCAGAAATCGCCCGTACCCACGCAAGGCTTATTGAGCCTTGTTGGCAGGGTATCGGTGATTCCTAACAGAAGCTGTTTTCAAAGTTTTACGCCTGCAGGGCGGGGGGAGTGGCGGTCGACACGGCCATTCGTGATGAGGGAATGGCCTGTCGACGCCGCACTGCGGGATTAACTTGACTGTGCTCGTGACGCTTTGAAAACAGCTTCCAACGGACATTGGCGCCTTAAAAGGCTCGCTGATTCTACGCCAAAACTTTGCCAAAGGTAAGTTAGCCCCTACATCTTCGGGGGTGAACTTGCTTAGACAAAGGGCTAACATGAGTCCCTGTTTCGCCTTCCGCAGTCCTGCCTGACATGCCCGATTACATTATCAAAACTCCCTGCGTCGGCCTCTGCTCCACTGTTTACGGGGATCTGGTGTGCCGTGGCTGCAAGCGGTTCCACCACGAGGTCATCCACTGGAACGGCTATAACGAAGACGAAAAAAGAGCCGTCTGGCTGCGTCTGGAGCAACTGCTGGTCCAGGTTATGACTGCCAAGCTCGAAGTCTTCGATGCCGACAGGCTGCGTGCGCAGCTCATCCAGCGCAAGATCCGCTTTGTGCCGCACCAGTCCGAATATTGCTGGGCTTACCAGTTGATCGCCCGTGGTGCCCGGGTCATCAGCCAGGTCGAGGCCTATGGTTTTGTGCTGTTGCCGGAGTTCCGCGACTGGACGCTGCCGGAACTGCGCGATGCGATCGACCGCGAGTTTTTCCTGCTGTCCGAGGCGCACTATCAGCGTTACATCGCGCCAGGCTTTTTGCGCGACGCCTTCGGCGCCTGACAAACCCGGCATGCTTTTGTGTCGCGGGGCATCGTTGCTGCTCGTATAATGCCCGGCCGTGCCTCTCCGTCATTCTGTGAGCCTATGTACCCGATCCCTGAAATCGAAGCCTTCCTGCTTTGCCGCACCCCCGACAGCTGGGTCCAGGCCGCGCTGCGCAATCTGGACATCCTGCTGATCGACCATGCGAACAACGAGAAGAAGGCCGCCGGGGCCGCGTTCCAGTTCATGTTTCAGTACAACGACAAGTTCGACCTGTTGAGCAAGATGTCACGTCTGGCCCGGGAAGAACTGCGCCATTTCGAGCAAGTCATCAGCATCATCAGAAAGCGCCAGATCCCCATGGCCAATATCAGCTCGGCCCGTTATGCCGGAGCGCTGCGCAAGCTGGTGCGCAATCACAACCCGTACCGGCTGACCGATGCGCTGATCGTCGGTGCCATCGTCGAGGCGCGTTCCTGCGAACGCTTCGCCGCGCTGGTGCCGCATCTGGACGAAGAGCTGGCCAAGTTCTATGGCGGCCTGCTGAAGTCCGAAGCGCGGCACTTTCAGGACTACCTCAAGCTGGCTTACAGCTACGGCGACAAGGCTGATGTCGATGCCAAGATCGAGGAGATCCGTCTGGCCGAGCGTGAGCTGATCGAAAGCCCTGACGAAGAGTTCCGCTTTCACAGTGGCGTACCTGTCGCCGCCTGATTGCTCTCGCGTTCCCTCCAAAACGACCGCCTTGCCAGCGGTCGTTTTTTTATGGGTATTTAGTAAGCAAGCTAATAAATGCTTTGACAACGGCTGCCTAGGCAGTAATATTTTGCAATCACTGCCTAGGCAGCTATCTGGGTCAATCCATGAAACATTTCAGCCCCGACAATTTTGAATCCAGCCTCATCGGGCTGCTGGTCGGTCGTACCAATGCGCTCAAAGACCGCATGCTCGACAAGTACCTGCTGCCCTATGACGTAACGTTCGCGCAATTCAAGGTGCTGATCATCATTGCCCAGTTTTCTACCGATACCCCCGTGGAATTGTGTCGGCACCTGTCGCTGGACAGTGGTTCGATGACCCGCATGCTCGATCGCCTGGAACAGAAGGGGCTGGTGGTGCGCCAGCGCTCCGCGACCGATCGCCGTCAGGTGCGTCTGGCGCTGACCGAGCAGGGGCAGGCGCTCTCCGATCTGCTGCCGCAGATTGGCGCGGACGCGATGAACGACACGTTCGCGGCGCTCGACAGTGAAGAGGTCGAGAGCCTGAAAAGAATTCTCACCAAAGTGCTGGTGGCTGCTGATGACCACATCACTCTGACTCGTTTGAGCTTCAACCCCAAAGCTAAACGCTGAGCGGCCGACGTGTTGGCAGGCGTGAGCCTGATCGCCGTCGTTCCGTCGCTTCGCTGATTAAAGGTAACTGCCATGGCCACTGCTGCCGCTGAAAACACATCTGCCCCGGCTCCTGAACAGGAGCCGAAGTCCGGCAAGCGCACGTTCATGCTGATCGGGCTTGCCATTGTCGTGGTGATCCTCGCACTGGGCATCTGGGCCTGGTACGAGATCTACGGCCAATGGAGCGAAGAGACCGACGATGCCTATGTGAATGGCAACGTGGTCGAAATCACCCCGCTGGTCACCGGAACCGTCATCAGTATTGGTGCGGACGATGGTGATCTGGTGCACGAAGGGCAGGTTCTGCTCAAGTTCGACCCGAGCGATGCCGAAGTCTCGCTGCAAAGCGCCGAGGCCAATCTGGGCAAGGTCGTGCGCCAGGTGCGCGGCCTCTATAGCAATGTCGATGGCATGAAGGCGCAACTGGCCGCGCAGCGTGCTGCCGTGCAGACCGCTCAGGACAACTATAATCGCCGTCGCAGCCTCGCAGCCGGCGGGGCGATTTCCCAGGAAGAGCTGTCGCACGCCAGGGACAGCCTGACCAGCGCGCAGAGCGCCCTGAACAATATTCAGCAGCAATTGAGCACCAGCGTGGCGCTGGTCGATGACACCGTGGTGTCCTCGCACCCGGACGTCAAGGCAGCGGCTGCGCAGTTGCGTCAGGCCTACCTGACCAACGCACGTTCAACACTCGTGGCACCGGTCACCGGCTACGTGGCCAAGCGCACCGTGCAACTGGGGCAACGCATTCAGCCGGGCACCGCTACCATGGCGGTCATCCCGCTGGATCAGTTGTGGATCGATGCCAACTTCAAGGAGACCCAGTTGGGCAAGATGCGCATCGGTCAGCCGGTGGAGATCAGCTCCGACCTGTATGGCAGCGATGTGAAGTACAGCGGCACCATCGACAGCCTGGGGGCCGGTACCGGCAGTGCCTTTGCGTTGCTGCCGGCGCAGAACGCCACCGGCAACTGGATCAAGATCGTCCAGCGCGTGCCGGTGCGGGTGCATATCAATCCTGAAGAGCTGGCGAAGTACCCATTGCGCATCGGCCTGTCGACCACGGTTGAGGTCAACCTGCACGACCAGAGCGGTCCGGTCCTGGCGCAACAGCCGCGCAAGCAGGCCGCTTTCAGCACTCAGGTGTACACCGAGCAACTGGCTGACGCCGACGCGCTGATCGCCCGCCTGATTCACGAGAACAGTGCGCCCGGTGGCAAGACTGCCGTTCAGCGCTGAACCGCCAATCCGTGAGCCCCGGCCTGCTGGCCGGGGTGTCGCATTCGTCTTCAGGGATTCGCGATGAGCAACAACGCCCCCGCTTCTTTTACCCCGCCAAGTCTGTTGCTGTGCACCATCGGTCTGTCGCTGGCGACCTTCATGCAGGTGCTCGATACCACGATTGCCAACGTGGCGCTGCCGACCATCGCCGGCAACCTGGGAGTCAGTTCAGAGCAGAGCACCTGGGTGATCACCTCGTTTGCGGTCAGCAACGCGATTGCCTTGCCACTGACCGGCTGGCTCAGTCGCCGCTTCGGTGAGGTCAAGCTGTTCCTGTGGGCCACCATTCTGTTCGTGATCGCTTCGTTTCTGTGCGGCATTTCCCAGTCCATGCCGGAACTGGTGGGCTTCCGGGCGCTGCAGGGCATGGTCGCCGGGCCGCTGTACCCGATGAGTCAGACTCTGCTGATTGCGGTGTACCCGCCCGCCAAAAGGGGCATGGCTCTGGCATTGCTGGCGATGGTGACGGTAGTTGCACCCATTGCCGGGCCGATCCTCGGTGGCTGGATTACCGACAGTTACAGCTGGCCGTGGATCTTCTTCATCAACATTCCCATCGGTCTGTTCGCTGTGCTGGTAGTGCGTACGCAGCTGGCCAAGAGACCGGTCAGCACGGCTCGCCAACCGCTGGACTACATTGGCCTGCTGGCGCTGATCGTCGGTGTGGGTGCGCTGCAGATAGTGCTCGACAAGGGTAATGATCTGGACTGGTTCGAGTCGAACTTCATCATCTTCGGCTCGCTAATTTCGCTGGTGGCGCTGGTTTTCTTCGTCATCTGGGAAATGACCGACAAGCACCCGATCGTCAATCTGCGCCTGTTTGCCTACCGCAATTTCCGCATCGGCACGCTGGTCATGATCGGCGGCTATTCCGGCTTCTTCGGCATCAACCTGATATTGCCGCAGTGGTTGCAGACCCAGATGGGCTATACCGCGACCTGGGCGGGGCTGGCTGTCGCGCCGATTGGCATCCTGCCGGTACTGATGTCGCCCTTTGTCGGCAAGTACGCGCACAAGTTCGACCTGCGTCTGCTGGCCGGGCTGGCGTTCCTGGCGATGGGGCTGAGCTGCTTCATGCGTGCAGGCTTCAACACCGACGTGGATTTCGAACACGTGGCGATGGTGCAGTTGTTCATGGGCATCGGCGTGGCACTGTTCTTCATGCCGACCCTGAGCATTCTGCTGTCCGACCTGCCGCCTGATCAGATCGCCGATGGCTCCGGACTGGCAACCTTCCTGCGCACCCTGGGCGGCAGCTTCGCAGCATCGCTGACCACCTGGATCTGGATCCGCCGCGCCAACCAGCATCATGCCTACCTGAGCGAAAACATCAGCACCTTCGACCCCGCCACCCGCCACGCCCTCGACAGCCTGGGCGGCGCCAGCCCGCAAGCCTACGCGCAACTGGAGCAGACCCTCAACGCACAGGCCTACATGATGTCCACCGTGGATTACTTCTACCTGCTGGGCTGGATATTCGCCGGACTGATCCTGCTCGTCTGGCTGGCCAAACCCCCATTCGCCGCCAAGGCCGGGCCTGCGGCAGGCGGCGGGCACTAGTTTCTTGTGCGCCTATCTGAACCGTGTCTATGGCCAAACTGCTCTAAAGTGCTTTTTCAACCACGATGGCACAGACGACGCAGAACCGCTGTGTGACGCAGAGCGTCACGAACTGCATTCCCACGCGGAGCATGGGAACGATATTCAAAACAATCTCATGCCTTACCCGCAGCCACTGCCGCAAAAGTGTTTTTCAACCACGATGGCACTGACGACACAGATTGCGACGTAAGTGACGGCTGAGTCCTGACATTGATCCGGGGGAAACTCGGCAAGGATGCCGAGTTAGCTGCACCGGGCCAGGGATGGCCCGTTGCAGCGACCCCCGGATCAGTGTCAGGACGAAGGAACCCGACGAAGTCGGGCCGGAAACAGGAGCGGGGACTTTGCTCACTTTGGTCCCTCAAAGTGAGTCGCCGAGGGGCGAAAAGGTGACCTGAGCCTACTGCCAATCTACCTGATATCGCAGAACCGCCGTGTGACGCAGAGCGTCACGAAAGGCATTACCACGCGGAGCGTGGGAACGAGAGTCTGTGTCGAGCCCCAATCCAAAGGTGACCTGAGCCGAACCCCAATCCACCTGACATCGCAGAACCGCTGTGTGACGCAGAGCGTCACGAACTGCATTCCCACGCGGACCATGGGAACGATAGTCAACCGTCCAGCTTTTCGGGTTCAGTTCACGCGATCCCGCACCATCAATTCAACAGCGCAACCGTCTCGGGCACAAAGTCGAACGAACTCAGATTGAAACCCTGCTCATCGACTTGCAACACCCAGCCCTGACGATCCCAGTCACCCAGCACAATGCGCCTGGCCGCCTGATCGCCAATCTGCAACTTATGAATAGCCGGACGATGAGTGTGGCCGTGGACCAACGTACGCACACCGAACTGCTGCATGATTCGCGGCACCTCGTCCGGCGTCACATCGACAATATCATTGGCCTTCATACGGGTTTGCGCACGGCTCTCATTACGCAACTTGCGCGCCAGCTTGTGGCGAGTGCCCAGCGGCAAATGGCGCAAAATAAACAGCGTCAGCGGATGGCGCAGATAGCGACGCATCCGGATATAGCCTTCATCGCGGGTGCACAGACTGTCGCCGTGCATCAGCAGCACCGGCTCACCGTTCAGTTGCACGACACTGGGGTCGCCCAGCAGCGTACAGCCCGCTGCCTTGCAGAAACCCTTGCCGAGCATGAAATCACGGTTGCCGTGCATCAGAAAAATTCGTGTGCCGCTGTCGCTCAATTCGCGCAGGGCCTTGCAGATCGAAAGCTGGAACGGCGACATCGCGTCGTCACCGATCCAGACTTCAAAGAAATCCCCGAGGATATACAGCGACTCGGCGTCGCGAGCGCGTCCTGCGAGCAGATCCAGAAACGCCCGGGTAATGTCCGGGCGCTCCTGTTCAAGATGCAGATCGGAGATCAGCAGTATCACTCAACGATCTCGGCTTTCTCGATGATCACGTCTTCTACCGGGACGTCCTGATGGCCGGCCTTGCTGGAAGTCGCCACGCCTTTGATCTTGTCGACCACGTCGGTGCCTTCGATCACTTCACCGAACACAGCGTAACCCCAGCCCTGAACGGTCTTGGCGCTGTGGTTCAGAAAGGCGTTGTCAGCGACGTTGATGAAGAACTGCGCAGAGGCCGAATGCGGCTCCATGGTACGGGCCATGGCGACGCTGTACTTCTTGTTCGGCAGACCGTTGTCGGCTTCGTTCTGGATGCTCGGGCGCTTGTCTTTCTTTTCTTTCATGCCAGGCTCGAAACCGCCGCCCTGAACCATGAAATTGCCGATCACACGGTGGAAAACCGTGTTTTCGTAGTGGCCGGCTTTAACGTATTCGATGAAGTTGGCAACGGTCAGCGGCGCTTTTTCTTCGTTCAGTTGCAGCACGATGTCGCCGTGGTTGGTAGTCAGCTTTACATTAGGCATTTGGGAAGTCGCTCTCTAGTCATGCATGAATGGGCGGATTATGACCCTGACGCGCAGTTTACAGACGAGGTTACATTTTTCAGCGCTTTTGCAGCTTTTATGCCTTCAAATACGCAGTCTGTTGTCAGGGACTTGACAGCTTCGGCTATGATAAGCGCTTTGATTTAGTCGGCCTACCCTGGCCGCGCACGTATGTCCAAGGATCCTATGAGCAAGCCCACTCCAGAACCCGCTGCCCATTCAAAGGCAGGTCCAGCCGTACCGACCAATTTCCTGCGTCCTATCGTGCAGGCAGACCTGGACTCGGGCAAGCACAGCAAAATCGTGACCCGCTTTCCGCCGGAGCCCAACGGCTACCTGCACATCGGTCACGCCAAGTCGATCTGCGTGAACTTCGGTCTGGCCCAGGAGTTCGGTGGCGATACGCACCTGCGTTTCGATGACACCAACCCGGCCAAGGAAGACCAGGAATACATCGACGCCATCATGAGTGACGTCAAGTGGCTGGGCTTCGAGTGGGCGGGCGAAGTGCGCTACGCCTCGCAGTATTTCGACCAGTTGCACGACTGGGCGGTCGAGCTGATCAAGGCAGGCAAGGCCTATGTGGACGATCTGACCCCCGAGCAGGCGCGCGAATATCGCGGCACCCTGACCGAGCCGGGCAAGAACAGTCCGTTCCGCGAGCGTAGCGTCGAGGAAAACCTCGACCTGTTCGCGCGCATGAAAGCCGGTGAGTTCGAGGATGGCGCTCGCGTACTGCGCGCCAAAATCGACATGGCCTCGCCGAACATGAACCTGCGTGACCCGATCATCTACCGCATTCGCCATGCGCATCACCATCAGACCGGCGACAAGTGGTGCATCTATCCGATCTATGACTTCACCCACGGTCAGTCGGATGCCCTCGAAGGCATCACCCACTCGATCTGCACCCTGGAGTTCGAAAGCCATCGTCCGCTGTACGACTGGTTTCTCGACAACCTGCCGGTGCCGTGCAAGCCGCGTCAGTATGAGTTCTCGCGCCTGAACCTGAACTACACCATCACCAGCAAGCGCAAGCTCAAGCAACTGGTTGACGAGAAACACGTCAATGGCTGGGATGACCCACGCATGTCGACGCTGTCGGGCTTCCGTCGCCGTGGCTACACGCCCAAATCGATTCGCAATTTCTGCGAAATGATCGGCACCAACCGCTCTGATGGCGTGGTCGATTTCGGCATGCTCGAATTCAGCATCCGCGACGACCTGGACCACAGCGCGCCGCGCGCCATGTGCGTGCTGCGGCCGCTGAAAGTGGTCATCACCAACTACCCGGAAGGCCAGGTCGAGAAGCTGGAACTGCCGCGCCACCCGAAAGAAGATCTGGGCATGCGCGAGCTGCCGTTCTCGCGGGAGCTGTACATCGATCGCGACGATTACATGGAAGAGCCGCCGAAGGGCTACAAGCGTCTTGAGCCCAATGGTGAAGTGCGTTTGCGCGGCAGCTATGTGATCCGTGCCGATGAGGCGATCAAGGATGCCGACGGCAACATCATCGAGCTGCGTTGCTCCTACGACCCGGAAACGTTGGGCAAGAACCCTGAAGGCCGCAAGGTCAAGGGCGTCGTGCACTGGGTGCCGGCAGCCGAGAGCGTAGAGTGCGAAGTGCGTCTGTACGATCGTCTGTTCCGCTCGCCGAACCCTGAAAAAGCCGAAGAGGGCGCAAGCTTTCTGGACAACATCAACCCGGACTCCCTGCAAGTACTGACCGGTTGTCGCGCCGAGCCTTCATTGGCGCAAGCGCAACCGGAAGACCGTTTCCAGTTCGAACGCGAAGGTTATTTCTGCGCGGACATCAAGGACTCCAAACCCGGTCGACCTGTCTTCAACCGCACCGTGACGTTGCGGGATTCCTGGACCTGATGCTGTACGTTTGAGGGGGAGCACGTGCTTTCTATCTACAACACGCTCACCAAGAGCAAAGAAGTTTTCAAGCCGCTGGATGGCAACAAGGTGCGCATGTACGTCTGCGGGATGACCGTGTACGACTACTGCCACCTGGGCCATGGCCGCAGCATGGTTGCGTTCGATCTGGTGACGCGCTGGTTGCGCTTCAGCGGTTATGAACTGACCTATGTGCGCAACATTACCGATATCGACGACAAGATCATCAACCGGGCGCGGGAAAACGGTGAGTCGTTCGACGCACTGACCGCGCGCATGATCGAGGCCATGCACGAGGACGAGGCGCTCCTCAACATCCTCAAGCCGGACATGGAGCCGCGTGCCACCGACCATATCCCTGGCATGCACGCCATGATCCAGACCCTGATCGACAAGGGCTATGCCTACGCGCCGGGTAACGGCGATGTGTATTACCGGGTCGGCAAGTTTCAGGGTTACGGCAAGCTGTCGCGCAAGAAGATCGAAGACCTGCGCATCGGCGCACGCATCGAAGTGGACGAGTCCAAGGAAGATCCGCTGGACTTCGTCCTCTGGAAAGGCGTCAAGCCGGGCGAGCCAAGCTGGGAATCGCCCTGGGGTGCAGGGCGTCCAGGCTGGCATATCGAGTGCTCGGTGATGTCGACCTGCTGCCTGGGCGAGACTTTCGATATTCATGGTGGCGGCAGCGATCTGGAGTTTCCGCACCATGAAAACGAAATCGCCCAGAGCGAAGCGGCCACCGGCAAGACCTACGCCAATGCCTGGTTGCACTGCGGCATGATTCGTATCAATGGCGAGAAGATGTCCAAGTCCCTGAACAACTTCTTCACTATTCGCGACGTGCTGGAGAAATACCACCCTGAAGTGGTGCGTTACCTGCTGGTGTCGAGCCACTACCGCAGCGCGATCAACTATTCCGAAGACAGCCTGCGTGAGTCGAAGGCGGCACTGGAGCGGTTCTATCACGCGCTCAAGGGCCTGCCGGTCGCCGAACCTGCGGGTGGCGAGGCGTTCGTCGAGCGTTTCAGCACGGCGATGAACGATGACTTCGGTACGCCTGAAGCCTGTGCGGTGCTGTTCGAGATGGTCCGCGAGATCAATCGTCTGCGCGAATCCGATATCGCAGCAGCGGCGTGTCTGGCGGCGCGCTTGAAGCAACTGGCCAGCGTGCTGGGTGTCCTGCAACTCGAGGCCGACGACTTTTTGCGCGCTGGCGCGGAAGGACGGGTCGATGCGGCTGAAGTGGAGGCGCTGATTCAGGCGCGTCTGGCGGCGCGTGCCGCGAAAGACTGGGCCGAGTCCGACCGTATCCGCGACCGGATCACCGCCATGGGCGTGCTGCTGGAAGACGGCAAGGGCGGCACGACCTGGCGTCTGGCGGACTGATCAAGGACTATCCCTGAAATACTATCGTGCCCATGCTCCGCATGGGCATGCTGTTCTGGACGCTCCGCGTCCTGTCCTCGATGATGTGCTGCCTGCCGAGCGTCAAACACTAAACGATCCGCTGCTCCCGCAACCGCTTGTACAGCGTGTTGCGGCTGACGCCCAGACGTTTGGCCAGCTGTGAAATATTCCCGCCTGCCGCTTGAAACAATTGGCCGAGGTCTTCGCTCGAGTGAAGGCGCGTGGCCGACTCCTGAGTCCTGACCGGGGCACGGCATTCCTCATCCGCGTGAGCGTCGAGCAGAAAGTCCTCGGGCAGATGGTCAGTGCCGATCGGCTGTTCGTCGGCCAGTGCCAGTGCTACCTGAATCACACTGTTGAGCTGGCGCAGGTTGCCCGGCCAGGGGTGATGCTCGAATAATTCAAGCACTTCTCTGGAAAAGCCCGCGCGCTGGTGAGCATCACGGTGCCGCTCCCAGATTCGCTGGATCAGCGCATGTTTGTCAGTCCGCTCGCGGAGGGGCGGGAGTTCGATGCTCAGGCCGCTGATCCGATAATAAAGATCCTGGCGAAAAAGCCCCGCCTGGACCTGATCGCGCAGGCCCCGGTTGGTGGCTGAAATCAGCCGTATATCGACCGGATACAACTCGCTGCTGCCCAATGGCTGAACGCAGCGCTCTTGCAGCACACGCAGCAGTCGCGCCTGTACCGGCATCGGCATGTCGCCCACTTCGTCGAGAAACAGCGTGCCTTTGTCGGCCTTGCGGATCAGGCCGATGCTGCCTTTCTGGTTGGCCCCGGTGAAGGCGCCTCTTTCATAGCCAAACAGCTCGGCCTCGACCAGATCGGCCGGGATCGCTGCACAGTTGACCGCGATTAGCGGCTGGCTGGCGCGTGCACTGGCCTGATGCAGGGCTTTGACAAACACTTCCTTGCCGACCCCGGTTTCCCCATGAATGAGCAGCGGGATGTCTTTTTCCAGCAGCCGCTGCGCCTGACGCACAGCCTTCTCGACCTTCGCATCGCCCAGGCTGATCGCCTGCAGATCAAGGTTTCGTGGTGCAGCAGGCACCTGCGCAGCCTGGACGCAATGCAGCTTCAATGGTTTGCGAGTCGGACGCTTGAGCAGGCATTGAAAGCGATTGTTGCCAAATGCATGCAGCGCAAACGGACGCGCTTCGGTCTCGCTGAGCAGTTGCAGGATCGGACACTTGAACAGCGTCTCGATGCTGGCACCGGCCGGAGTCGTCCCCAGCAAGGCGTCGGCACGCCGATTGGCGCACAGGATCTGGCCGCTTTCGTCAAAAATCAGCAGGCCAGCCCATTGGCTGTCGAGGTTGTTCAGGCCGGTATTGAAGATCAGCTGGAAATGGGAGTCGCGAAACTGGTCGAGGATCAGGCGGTTTTCCACCGACTGGCTCATCATTTTGACCATGCCCAGCGTGTGCGAAGGTGGCAGAAAGCTGTCGCTGGACACATCCAGCACGGCGATGATGCGCCTGTCTGCGTCGAAGATCGGTGAGGCCGAACCGGTCATGAAACGGTTGGCCTTGAGGAAATGCTCGTCCGGTTCAATATGGATGGCCTCTTCGCAGGCCAGCGCCGTGCCGATGGCGTTGGTGCCCGTGCCGCGTTCGTTCCAGCTGGCACCTGGCATGAAGCCTTGAGCCTGGGACGATTCGACGAAGCGTTGTGCACCCCATGACTTGAGCAACTGACCTTGACGGTCGGCCAGCAGAATCAGACAGCTGGAGTTGCTGAGAATGTTTTCGTAGACCGGCAGGACCTCCTGATGGGTGGTCTGTACCAGTCCGTGATGGCGCTCCAGCAGCCTGGAAACCTCCGTCCCCGGCAATTGGCCGAATGAGGGACGCGTCTGATGACTGAGGCCGAAGTCCCGGCAGCGGGTCCATGAATCCTGAATGATGATGTCGTGAGCAAGCGAAGCGCTGGTTTGAGACATGAGGATGCCTGCGAATGTGACGTATTGTTTTTGTTTTTAGGTCCCGTCGGCGTGACCATCCTTGCCCGCAACGTCAGTCCAGTGTCGTTCAGTTGTGTTCAAAGTCAATGTTCATTTTGTTCAAGTGTTCAGCCTTTTCTGTTCATTATTGTTCAGCTGTGAAAGGCGTTTCGTCCCCTGAATACGGGCGAACGCTCTGTCCCGGGCTTCACCGGCAAGCTGGCTGAGCTGGCACGAATGTCGCTATCTGCAAACAGTCACGCATTCACCCTTAAGAAAAAAACAACAAAGGGCACGCCATGTCACTCACGCTGGAGCATGTCAGTCGCGCCGTCGATGGCCAGGTCTGGATCGACGACGCTTCCCTGAGCTTTGAGCCGGGATCATTCAACGTTCTGCTGGGGCGCACCCTGTCCGGCAAAACCAGCCTGATGCGCCTGATGGCCGGGCTGGACAAGCCGGACAGCGGGCGAGTGCTGATGAACGGGGTCGATGTCACCCATCGTCCGGTTCGCCTGCGCAACGTCTCGATGGTTTATCAGCAGTTCATCAATTACCCGAGCATGACGGTGTTCGAAAACATCGCTTCGCCGCTGCGTCAGGCGGGTCTTTCCAAAGACGTGATCCACAGCCGGGTGCAGGAAACCGCGAAGATGCTGCGCATCGAAAAATTCCTGCAACGCCACCCCCTCGAACTGTCCGGCGGGCAGCAGCAGCGCACCGCGATGGCCAGGGCGCTGGTCAAGGACGCCGAACTGATCCTCTTCGACGAACCGTTGGTCAACCTCGATTACAAGCTGCGCGAAGAGCTGCGCCAGGAAATGCGCGAGCTGTTTGCCGCTCGCCATACCATCGCCATATACGCCACCACCGAGCCCAATGAAGCGCTGGCGCTGGGCGGCACCACCACCATCCTGCATGAGGGGCGGGTGGTGCAGAGCGGCAAGACCCCCGAGGTCTATCATCGACCTGCGACTGTGCTGGCCGCCGAGCTGTTCTCCGAACCGCCGATCAACCTCATGCCGGGCCGTATAGAGGGCAATGAAGTCAGCTTCGCCAATTTCGTGCACTTCCCTCTCAACGTCGACCTGCGTGCCGTCGGCGATGGCGAGTATCGTTTCGGCGTGCGCCCCAGCCATTTGAGCCTGGTGCCGTCCAACGATGACGACCTGGAACTGGCGGTTACTGTCGAACTGGCGGAAATCAGCGGCTCGGAAACCTTCCTGCATGTGCGCAACGAGCTGTTCTCACTGGTCCTGCACCTGCCGGGCGTGCATGCCTACGACGTCGATGCGGCGATTCGGGTGTACATCCCGACCCACAAATTGTTTGTATTCGATCAGCAGGGCGGCCTGATTCAGGCGCCGGGCCTGCGTATGGCGAGGGTTGCCTGATGGCCGAGATCCGCTTGCAGAACCTTGCGCACAGCTACAGTACCAAGCCTGGTCCTGACGACTATGCAATTCGCGAGATGAGCCACGTCTGGGAGCAGGGTGGTGCTTACGCGCTGCTCGGGCCTTCCGGGTGTGGCAAGTCAACCCTGCTCAACATCATTTCCGGTCTGCTCAGTCCGTCGCAGGGCCAGGTGCTGTTCGACTCGAAAGTCGTCAATGAGCTGCCCCCGGAACGCCGTAACATCGCTCAGGTTTTCCAGTTTCCGGTGATCTACGACACCATGACCGTGTTCGACAATCTGGCCTTTCCGCTGCGCAATCAGGGCATGGACGAGGCGCGGATTCTCATCAAGGTCAACGAAATTGCCGATGTCCTGGACCTGCAGCCGCTGCTGAAAAAGAAGGCGCGCAACCTCAGCGCGGATGAAAAGCAGAAAGTCTCCATGGGTCGCGGGCTGGTGCGCGATGACGTGTCGGCGATCCTCTTCGACGAACCGCTGACCGTTATCGATCCGCACCTGAAGTGGAAACTGCGGCGCAAGCTCAAGCAGATCCACGAGCAGTTCAATATCACCATGGTTTACGTCACCCACGATCAGTTGGAGGCGTCGACCTTCGCCGACAAGATCGCGGTGATGTATGGCGGACAGATCGTCCAGTTCGGCACGCCGCGGGAGCTGTTCGAAAAGCCGTCGCACACTTTTGTCGGCTATTTCATCGGCAGCCCGGGGATGAATCTGATTGACGTCACGCCGCAGCCGGGCGGTGCCGGTTTTGCCGATATTCACTTGCCGCTGCCTGAGTCGTTGCAGCAAAAACTGGCCAATACGCCGTGGAAAACTCTGAAAGTGGGTATTCGTCCGGAGTTCGTGCATGTCTGGGACGGGCCTTACGACGATGCGATGTGTGCCGACGTGACCTATGTGGAAGACCTCGGCACTTACAAGATCATCACCCTGAAACTGGCCGGACAACTGCTGAAGGTGCGTCTGCAGGAAGACAAACCGGTGCCGCAAGGCGAGGCCTGGATCAGCTTTCCGGGGCAATGGCTGATGCTCTATGCAGATGATTACCTGCTCGAAGCCGGCCCTGCCAGTGAGGTGTCCCATGCGTAAGGTTCAGAACAACAAGGCCTGGTGGCTGGTGATGCCGGTGTTTCTGCTGGTGGCATTCAGCGCGATTATCCCGATGATGACCGTGGTCAACTATTCGGTGCAGGACATCTTCGACCAGTCCAGTCGCTATTTCGTCGGCACCGACTGGTTCCGGCAGGTCCTGCAGGACCCGCGTCTGCACGACTCGCTGCTGCGTCAGTTCATTTATTCGGGCTGTGTACTGCTGATCGAGATCCCGCTGGGTATCGCGATTGCCCTGACCATGCCGACCAAGGGCCGCTGGTCGTCGCTGTGCCTGATCGTGATGACCATTCCACTGCTGATCCCGTGGAACGTGGTCGGCACGATCTGGCAGATCTTCGGCCGTGGTGATATCGGCTTGCTGGGTTACACGCTGAACAACGTGCTGGGCATCAACTACAACTACGCCGCCAATGCCTCGGACGCCTGGGTGACGGTGCTGGTCATCGACGTCTGGCACTGGACCTCGCTGGTGGCTCTGCTTTGCTATTCAGGGCTGCGGGCGATTCCGGATGTGTATTACCAGGCGGCACGCATCGATCGGGCGTCCGGCTGGGCGATCTTCCGGCATATCCAGTTGCCGAAGATGAAAAGCGTGCTGCTGATTGCGGTGATGTTGCGCTTCATGGACAGCTTCATGATCTACACCGAGCCGTTCGTACTGACCGGTGGCGGGCCGGGCAACTCCACCACCTTCCTCAGTCAGACCCTGACCACCATGGCGCTCGGGCAGTTCGACTTGGGGCCTGCGGCGGCGTTCTCGCTGGTGTATTTCCTGATCATTCTGTTGGTGTCATGGGTGTTCTACACCGCCATGACTCACAGCGAAAAGAATTGAGGGGCTGGTCATGAGTCTGCGCAAAATCATACCGCTGTGGATTTACCTGTTGTTTCTGCTGGTGCCGATCTACTGGCTGATCAACATGTCGTTCAAGACCAATACCGAGATCCTCGGTGGTCTGACCCTGTGGCCGCAGGATTTCACCCTGGCCAATTACAAGGTGATCTTCACCGACGAAAGCTGGTACAGCGGCTACCTCAACTCGTTGTATTACGTGTGCCTCAATACCGTGATATCGCTGAGCGTCGCACTGCCGGCAGCCTACGCGTTTTCACGCTATCGTTTTCTCGGCGACAAGCACCTGTTCTTCTGGCTGCTGACCAACCGCATGGCGCCACCGGCAGTATTCCTGCTGCCGTTTTTCCAGCTGTATTCGTCCATCGGCCTATTTGACACGCACATCGCCGTGGCACTGGCGCACTGTCTGTTCAACGTTCCGCTGGCCGTATGGATTCTGGAGGGCTTCATGTCCGGCGTTCCCAAGGAGATCGATGAAACGGCCTACATCGACGGTTACAGCTTTCCCAAGTTTTTCGTGAAGATTTTCATCCCGCTGATTGGCTCGGGAATCGGTGTCACCGCCTTTTTCTGCTTCATGTTTTCCTGGGTCGAGCTGTTGTTGGCGCGCACCCTGACTTCGGTGAACGCCAAGCCGATCGCTGCGGTGATGACCCGCACCGTGTCGGCATCGGGTATCGATTGGGGGGTGCTGGCGGCGGCAGGGGTGTTGACCATCCTGCCGGGCATGCTGGTGATCTGGTTCGTTCGCAACCATGTGGTCAAGGGCTTTGCTCTTGGTCGTGTCTGAGGAGTCGAAAAAATGGAGTGGATGTCCTGGACACTGCCCACTGCGTCCTTCTTCATCAGCATTGCGCTGCTGCTGGCAGGGATGACCGTATGGGAGCTGCGCTCGGCCAGTATCGAGCGTCGCGGTTTTCTGCCGATTGCCACCACGCGTGGCGACCGTCTTTTCATCGGGCTTCTGGGCAGCGCTTATCTGCATCTGCTGGTGATCGGCGCGACGGACTGGAGCATCTGGATCGCTTCGGGGGCTTCCCTGGTGTGGCTGTTGGTGGTGATGCGTTGGGGGTAGAGAGCGGCCGGGCGTGGCTGCCGGGGTGATCCGGTCGGCAGTATTGAAAAAGCGGGACTACATGAAAGCAACCTGGAGATGACTATGTTCAATAAGAAAAACAAGCTGCAACATAGCGTGACGCTGGCAACCATGATCATGCTCAGCGGGTTGAGTGTGTCGGCATGGGCGGATCAGTACGAAGATGCGGCGAAGAAGTGGGCGGCGAGCGAGTTCAAGCCGAGCACGCTCTCTGATGCCGAGCAGTTGAAAGAGCTGGAGTGGTTCATCGAAGCGGCCAAGCCGTTTCGTGGCATGGACATCAAGGTGGTGTCGGAAACCCTGACCACCCATGAATACGAGTCCAAGACCCTGGCCAAGGCGTTCACCGAAATCACCGGTATCAAAGTCACCCATGACTTGCTGCAGGAAGGTGATGTCATCGAGAAGCTGCAGACCGCCATGCAGTCTGACAAAAGCATCTACGACGGCTGGGTCAACGACTCGGACCTGATCGGTACGCACTTCCGCTACGGCAAGGCCCTGTCTCTGACCGACCTGATGGCCAGTCCGGAAGGCAGTAAAGTCACCTCGCCGACGCTGGACCTGAAAGACTTCATCGGCACTTCGTTTACCACCTCTCCCGAAGTCAAGAACGCTTCGGGTAAAGTCATTGTCGAATCGAAGCTGTACCAATTGCCCGATCAGCAGTTCGCCAACCTGTACTGGTTCCGTGCCGACTGGTTCGAGCGTCCTGATCTGAAAAAGAAATTCAAGGACAAATACGGTTACGAGCTGGGTGTTCCGGTCAACTGGTCGGCTTATGAAGACATCGCCAAATTCTTCAGCGAAGACGTCAAGGAGATCGACGGCAAGAAAGTCTTCGGGCACATGGACTATGGCAAGAAAGACCCGTCACTGGGCTGGCGTTTCACCGATGCCTGGTTCTCCATGGCGGGCAGCGGCGACAAGGGTTTGCCTAACGGTCTGCCGGTGGACGAGTGGGGTATTCGCGTCGAAGACTGCCATCCGGTCGGTTCCAGCATCACCCGCGGTGGTGACACCAACGGCCCGGCGGCAGTGTTCGCCACGCAGAAATACATCGACTGGCTGAAAGCCTATGCGCCGCCGGAAGCGGCGGGCATGACCTTCTCCGAATCCGGGCCGGTGCCTTCGCAGGGTAACGTCGCGCAACAGATCTTCTGGTACACCGCCTTTACCGCCGACATGACCAAGCCGGGTCTGCCTGTCATGAACGCCGATGGCACGCCGAAATGGCGCATGGCACCGTCGCCAAAAGGCCCTTACTGGAAAGAAGGCATGAAGCTCGGCTATCAGGACGTGGGTTCGTGGACCTTCCTGAAGTCGTCTGACGAGAAAAAGCGTCTGGCGGCGTGGCTGTATGCGCAATTCGTGACTTCGAAGAGCGTTTCACTGAAGAAAACCATCGTCGGCCTGACGCCGATTCGCGAGTCGGACATCAACTCCAAGGAAATGACCGCGCTGGCGCCGAAGCTGGGTGGTCTGGTGGAGTTCTATCGCAGCCCGGCCCGCGTGCAATGGTCGCCTACCGGCACCAACGTGCCTGACTATCCGAAGCTGGCACAGCTGTGGTGGAGCCATGTGGCCGAGGCGGTCACTGGCGAGAAGACTGCGCAGGAGGCCCTCGACGGTCTGGCCAAGGACCAGGATGCGATCATGATGCGCATCCAGCGTTCTGAGGTGCAGGAACCCAGCAAATGTGCACCGAAGATGAATAAGGAAACCACTGCGGAAGTCTGGTACAAGAAGGCCGAAGAGAGCAACGGCGAGTTCCTCGCGCCACAGCGCAAGCTGGCCAACGAGAAACCCAAGGGTGAAACCATCGCCTATGCGGACTTGCTGAAAAGCTGGGAAGCAGCCAGGAAGTAAGTTTTTTCGGGAATGAAAAAACGGCACCTCAGGTGCCGTTTTTTATGGGAGCAGAACAGCCTGATCAGTCGTGCAGGGTTTCTGCCGCGTACAGCGTGTTTTCCAGCAGGCAGGCGCGGGTCATGGGGCCGACGCCGCCAGGAACCGGGGTGATCCAGCCAGCGCGGGGCAGGGCGGTCTCGTAAACCACATCGCCTACCAGCTTGCCGTCTTCCTGGCGGTTGATGCCGACGTCGATGACGATCGCGCCCGGCTTGATCCATTCGCCTTTGACAAGGCCCGGCTTGCCGGCGGCAACCACCACCAGATCGGCACGACCCACGTGGCCTGCCAGATCCCTGGTGAAACGATGGGTCACCGTGACGGTGCAGCCCGCCAGCAGCAGTTCCATTGCCATCGGGCGGCCGACGATGTTGGATGCGCCGACGACGACGGCATCCAGGCCGTACAGGTCGACACCGGTGCTTTCCAGCAGGGTCATGATGCCTTTGGGAGTGCACGGGCGCAGCAGCGGAATGCGTTGAGCAAGGCGACCCACGTTATAAGGATGGAAGCCGTCCACGTCCTTGTCCGGGCGAATGCGCTCCAGCAGCAGCGAAGCGTCGAGGTGTGCGGGCAAGGGCAGTTGCAGCAGGACGCCGTCGACAGCGGCATCTTCATTGAGACGGTCGATCAGATCGGTCAGTGCTGCCTGAGTGGTATCAGCGGGCAAGTCGTAAGCCTGGGAGATAAAGCCGACTTCCTCGCAGTCCTTGCGCTTGTGAGAGACATAGACTTGGGAGGCGGGGTCGCTGCCGACCAGAATCACCGCGAGGCCCGGCGTACGCAGACCTTGCTGGCTACGTTCGGCGACACGTTTGGCGATCTGCTGGCGCAGGCTGGCGGCGATCGCCTTGCCGTCGATTAGTTTTGCAGTCATGACGCGTGATTAACCATCGAGAGGAAAAAAATGAGCGCGCATTCTCTCATGACATGGCGCGAGGGCAAAGGCGATTGCTTTGCATATTCAGCTAACTCCTTTATCTAGCTGAATTTTTTTCAAAAAAAGGTTGACGACCCCAGGGGGCGTCTATAAGATTCGTCGCACTTGCCGGGCAGAGCCCAGCACTGGTTAAGCTAGCACTGGTTGATTCGGTCAGGCAGAGTTGCAAATCAGCTCGGTGTGATCGATTGAAAGCCTTTTAGTTTGTTATCGCAAGAGTACAAATTATATAAGTGCCCGTAGCTCAGCTGGATAGAGCATCCGCCTTCTAAGCGGATGGTCGCAGGTTCGAGTCCTGCCGGGTGCGCCATTCAAGGCAGCTTTGGCACAGCAAGTAAGTTGCATCGTCACGCGCAATATGGTGGGCGTAGCTCAGTTGGTAGAGCACAGGATTGTGACTCCTGCGGTCGTGGGTTCGAACCCCATCGTCCACCCCATATTAAGAAGGGCGCCAGATTCATAGTCTGGCGCCTTTGCTTTAAAAGTCTGAAATGCGGATGTGGTGGAATTGGTAGACACACTGGATTTAGGTTCCAGCGCCGCAAGGTGTGAGAGTTCGAGTCTCTCCGTCCGCACCAGATGTACTTTCGTCGGGTTCCAGTGAGCGCCGCGAAAGTCAAGAGAAGCCCGCCCAGTGCGGGCTTTTTGTTGTCCTGGATTTTTCATTAGGCAGTTTTATCTGCGGTTTTGGCTGTGTCTGTGAGGTGGTGCGAATTTGGATCTGGTCGGCGATGGCTGAGGGGGAGAGGCTGCGGCGGCGCGAGCGGTAGTTCATGCTCGCGGCGCGCTGGACTGCAATTTCAGCCTGATGGCGGCTGTATGCTTATTCGATAACCAGCAAAACCCTGGATTGGCACAGAAGTGATGAGTGCTCGCCCGGAATTTCAGTGACTACGCTGTAGCCGCCGGATTCCAGTGAGGATAAATCGGCAGAGAATGAAAAGCCTGATTTCAGGAAGTTTTCATTGCCGAACGCTTTGATCAGATCAGGGCGGTCCACGATCACAGGATCTTTGAACGTGACGGGGGTGCCTTTGTAGCCCGTCAGGCGAAGTCTGATTTCCTTGGGGGCGCGCTGGTTGGCTGTGTCGATGGCCCATCCGTTGAACTGGGCCATGCCTTTGGCTAAATAGACAGTTGAGCCGGTCTTTCCGCCAATCGAGTCGATAGCGCACTTGTCTGTTGCATAGTTTGTGACTTTGGCTGCGCTTTCTTTGCTCCCGTCTTTATCATTGCACCCCGTCATGATCGCTGAAGTTATAGCGAGAACACTTACTGCAGCAATCATCTTGAGCATGATTTTTCCTGGGAGATGTCGATGTTGTGGGGAGGGGCTGAGTGGTTTTAACGGTTTGGCAGCGCATTGACGCGAGGCGGAGATTATATTATTCATCGTCGTCGCAGCCTCTGTCCCCGCTGCTCGGGCAGCAAAATCAGGGGTCTGATTATGGAGTGCTTAGCCCTGCAGCACAAGGGTGCAGGGTCGCCAGGCTCCGGGGTTGACCAGGTTCTCCCGTTGAATGATCCAGGCGATCCGGCTGGCTTGATCTTTCCGTGCGTCAGGTGGGAGGCCGGCTTTGCGTGCCGCTCGCTGCGATCCATCGCTTTCAGGCGAATTGACATGAACGTCCCGCTGTTATGAGCTTGTGTCGAGGTGGTTATAAAAGTTCAGGTGTTTCGCGTGTCGATGTTTTGTAGGTGTCAGGTCAGCAAAAAGTTGTCTTGTCCCCGATAACTTGCAGCGTCGTCGCCTGGATGCTTGATATGTGCGAAGTGGGGTTATTGCCATAAGTTTCAGTTATTGATGAACGGAGGGCGATCGCCGAGCCGGGGTGTATTTGCCCCCCCCCTGTTCGTTGTCAGGCGGTTGCGCGACCCGCCTGAGTAAAAAAGGCCAGTCCGGTCAATTGCTTGCCATGGGTGGCGCGGCATCGCTGCGTTGTGTACGATGCGCGCCGGGTTGAATAAGGCTTCGAAGTTGGAGCAGGCATTTGGTTGATTTTGTAATCGCCATCCGCCGGAGCCTGGATTGCCGGGGCGAGAGCTCCTCGGCTGCACGAAATGGCCGCCTTGAGCGGTTTTTTTGTTTCAAGGTATTCGTTTTAACGTTTCGCTGGTTCGGTGGTCACATTACCACTGGTCGAGTGGGGCGCTGTGTAGATGGAGTCGGTGATCGTCTTGTGCGGATGCGTCCTTATATAAAGGAAGCTGTGCCAGACCTGTCGCGGTTAGTGAGAGGGTCATTTCCATCTCGCCCGGCTGTAGGCCGATTCCTTCTTGTTAACCCGCCCTTTTTCAGTAGGGTGACTTCTTGAGTTTGACCCACTAGAATGCATGCCCTTGATTCTGGGGTCGGAAACGGCCGGCTAACGTCTGTGCAACGAGGAATATCCATGCAAGTTTCTGTTGAAAACACTTCCGCTCTTGAGCGCCGCATGACCATTGGCGTACCTGCCGAGCGCATCGAGACTGAAGTCAACAAGCGTCTGCAACAGACCGCGCGCAAAGCCAAGATCCCGGGCTTCCGCCCTGGCAAGGTGCCGATGAGCGTGATTCGTCAGCGTTACGAGGACGGCGCACGTCAGGAAGCACTGGGCGATCTGATTCAGGCTACTTTCTATGAAGCTGTGGTTGAGCAGAAGCTGAACCCGGCCGGTGCTCCTGCTGTAGAGCCCAAGTCGTTCGAAAAAGGCAAAGATCTGGAATACGTGGCTACGTTCGAAGTATTCCCGGAATTCACCGTTGCCGGCTTCGATAGCATCTCCGTAGAGCGCCTGTCTGCCGATGTGGCCGACAGCGATCTGGACAACATGCTTGAAGTGCTGCGCAAGCAGAACGTTCGTTTCGAAGTGACTGATCGTGCTGCCCAGAACGAAGACCAGCTGAACATCGATTTCGTCGGCAAGGTCGACGGTGAAGTGTTCGCTGGCGGTTCCGCTACCGGCACTCAGCTGGTTCTGGGTTCCGGCCGCATGATCCCTGGTTTCGAAGACGGTCTGGTTGGCGCCAAGGCCGGTGAAGAGCGCGTTCTGAACGTGACCTTCCCTGAGGACTATCAGAACCTCGAGTTGGCCGGCAAGGCTGCCGAGTTCACCGTGACCGTCAACACCGTGTCCGAACCAAAGCTGCCTGAGCTGAATGAAGAGTTCTTCAAGCAGTTCGGTATCAAGGAAACCGGTATCGAAGGCTTCCGCACCGAAGTTCGCAAGAACATGGAGCGCGAGCTGCGTCAGGCGATCAAGTCCAAGGTCAAGAATCAGGTCATGGACGGTCTGCTGGCCGCCAACCCGATCGAAGTGCCTAAAGCGCTGCTGGAAAACGAAGTCAACCGTCTGCGTGTGCAGGCCGTTCAGCAGTTCGGCGGCAACATCAAGCCTGACCAGCTGCCGGCAGAGCTGTTCGAAGAGCAGGCCAAGCGTCGCGTCGAGCTGGGTCTGATCGTTGCCGAGGTCGTCAAGCAGTTCGACCTCAAGCCTGATGATGCTCGCGTTCGCGAAATGATTCAGGAAATGGCCTCCGCCTATCAGGAGCCTGAGCAGGTCGTAGCCTGGTACTACAAGAACGAGCAGCAAATGAACGAGGTACGTTCTGTTGTGCTTGAAGAGCAAGTTGTAGATACTGTTTTGCAGAAAGCTAGCGTGACCGACAAATCGGTCTCCTACGAAGAAGCTGTCAAGCCGGTGGAAGCTCCAAAAGCCGACTGATTTCTCTTTTCGTGCGAAAACACCCACAAGCCAGCCTTCGCGCTGGCTTGTGCGTATTCAAGACTCGACTATTTGGGAGTGAATGCAGGACATGTCCCGCAATTCTTATATTCAGCAGAACTCTGACATCCAGGCCGCTGGCGGCCTGGTCCCGATGGTTATCGAGCAGTCCGCCCGTGGCGAACGCGCCTATGACATCTATTCGCGCCTTCTCAAGGAGCGAGTCATCTTTATGGTTGGTCCGGTAGAGGACTACATGGCCAACCTTATCGCGGCGCAACTGCTTTTCCTTGAAGCGGAAAACCCGGACAAGGATATCCATCTCTACATCAACTCGCCGGGCGGTTCGGTGACTGCTGGCATGTCGATCTACGACACCATGCAGTTCATCAAGCCGGACGTTTCGACCATCTGTATCGGTCAGGCCTGCAGCATGGGTGCATTCCTGCTGGCCGGCGGTGCAGAAGGCAAGCGTCATTGCCTGCCCAACTCGCGGATGATGATTCACCAGCCGCTGGGCGGTTTCCAGGGTCAGGCGTCGGACATCGACATCCATGCCAAGGAAATCCTGCACATTCGTCATCGCCTCAACTCGCTGCTGGCGCATCACACCGGCCAGAGCCTCGAAACCATCGAGCGCGATACCGAGCGTGACAACTTCATGAGCGCAGAGCGTGCAGCCGAATACGGCCTGATCGACTCGGTGATCAACAAGCGTCAAATGCCTGCCTAAGCGGCTCAAAATGTAGGGGGTCGGTACAACCGACCGCCTGCGGACTTGAAAAAGCCCGCAATAGCCTTCATCTTGTGTTGCAAGCCTACCGGATTGGATCGATCGAATGACTGACACCCGCAACGGCGAGGACAACGGCAAATTGCTCTATTGCTCCTTCTGTGGCAAAAGCCAGCATGAAGTGCGCAAATTGATTGCCGGCCCCTCGGTCTTTATCTGCGACGAGTGCGTCGACCTGTGCAATGACATCATCCGTGAGGAGGTGCAGGAAGCCCAGGCCGAAAGCAGCGCGCATAAATTGCCTTCGCCCAAAGAAATCAGCGGCATCCTTGACCAGTACGTAATCGGTCAGGAACGTGCCAAGAAGGTTCTCGCAGTAGCGGTGTACAACCACTACAAGCGTCTGAACCAGCGTGACAAGAAGAACGACGATGTGGAGTTGGGCAAGAGCAACATCCTGCTGATCGGCCCTACGGGCTCCGGCAAGACGCTGCTGGCCGAAACACTGGCCCGCCTGCTCAACGTACCGTTCACCATCGCTGACGCCACCACCCTGACCGAAGCCGGTTATGTGGGTGAGGACGTCGAAAACATTATCCAGAAGCTGTTGCAGAAATGTGATTACGATGTAGAGAAGGCCCAGATGGGTATTGTCTACATCGACGAAATCGACAAGATCTCGCGCAAATCCGACAACCCTTCGATCACTCGTGACGTGTCCGGTGAAGGCGTGCAGCAAGCCTTGCTGAAACTGATCGAGGGCACCGTGGCTTCCGTTCCGCCGCAAGGTGGTCGCAAGCACCCGCAGCAGGAATTCCTGCAGGTGGACACGCGTAATATCCTCTTTATCTGCGGTGGCGCCTTCTCGGGCCTGGAAAAGGTCATTCAGAACCGTTCCACCCGTGGCGGCATCGGCTTCAACGCCGAGGTTCGCAGCAAGGAGGAGGGCAAGAAGGTTGGCGAGTCGCTGCGTGAAGTCGAGCCTGACGATCTGGTCAAGTTCGGTCTGATCCCCGAGTTCGTGGGCCGTCTGCCGGTGCTGGCAACGCTGGACGAGCTGGATGAGGCTGCTTTGATACAGATCCTCACCGAGCCGAAGAACGCACTGACCAAGCAGTATGCCAAGCTGTTCGAGATGGAAGGTGTGGACCTCGAGTTCCGGACCGATGCGCTGAAATCGGTCGCCCGTCGCGCGCTGGAGCGCAAGACCGGTGCCCGTGGCCTGCGTTCGATTCTGGAAGGCGTGCTGCTCGACACCATGTATGAAATCCCGTCGCAGAGCGATGTGAGCAAGGTGGTGATCGACGAAAGCGTCATCGATGGCACGTCCAAGCCGCTGTTGATATACGAAAACAGCGAGCCGCCTGCCAAGGTTGCTCCCGACGCATAAACGCATGTTCATAGGCGTGTGAAGTAACACTGAAGGGGGCCTTTTTGGTCCCCTTTTGCATTTTTAAGCCGTTCATTCGTTTGGTATGAAGAAACTGATCTTGGCGGGTGGCGCCTCTAGAGCTTGTTTTTTTTGGACGCTACCCCCATCTTGGCTTCAAGCTAATTCCATCTGTCCCGGCCAATTGGCCGCCGTAGAGGCGAAATCATGAAGACCACTATTGAATTGCCTCTCTTGCCATTGCGTGATGTCGTGGTTTATCCGCACATGGTGATCCCGCTGTTCGTGGGGCGCGAGAAGTCTATCGAAGCCCTTGAAGCGGCAATGACAGGCGACAAGCAGATCCTGCTGCTCGCGCAAAGAAACCCGGCTGACGACGATCCTGATGAAAAGGCTCTGTACAGCGTCGGCACCATCGCCACCGTATTGCAATTGCTCAAGCTGCCCGATGGCACCGTCAAGGTGCTGGTCGAAGGCGAGCAGCGCGGTTCGGTAGAGCGTTTCATCGAAGTCGATGGCCACTACCGCGCAGACGTCGCGCTGATCGAAGAAATCGATGCGCCGGACCGTGAATCCGAAGTCTTCGTGCGCAGCCTGCTGGCTCAGTTCGAGCAGTACGTGCAACTGGGCAAGAAAGTCCCCGCAGAGGTCCTGTCGTCGCTTAACAGCATCGATGAGCCGGGTCGCCTGGTTGACACCATGGCTGCGCACATGGCGCTCAAAATCGAGCAGAAGCAGGAAATCCTCGAGATTATCGACCTGTCAGCCCGTGTCGAGCACGTGCTGGCCTTGCTGGATGCCGAAATCGACCTGCTGCAGGTCGAAAAGCGCATTCGCGGTCGTGTGAAAAAGCAAATGGAGCGCAGCCAGCGCGAGTACTACCTGAATGAGCAGATGAAGGCCATTCAGAAGGAGCTCGGCGATGGCGACGAAGGCCACAACGAAATCGAAGAGCTGAAAAAGCGTATCGACGCTGCGGGCCTGCCCAAGGATGCTCTGACCAAGGCGAATGCCGAGCTGAACAAGCTCAAGCAAATGTCGCCGATGTCGGCTGAAGCGACCGTGGTGCGCTCCTACATCGACTGGCTGGTTCAGGTGCCGTGGAAGGCGCAGAGCAAAGTACGTCTGGACCTTGCGCGTGCCGAAGCGATTCTCGATGCCGACCACTATGGTCTGGACGAGGTCAAGGAACGCATCCTCGAATACCTCGCCGTGCAGAAGCGCGTGAAGAAGATTCGCGGCCCTGTGCTGTGTCTGGTAGGTCCGCCGGGGGTGGGTAAAACCTCCCTGGCCGAGTCCATCGCCAACGCGACCAATCGCAAATTCGTGCGTATGGCACTCGGTGGCGTGCGTGACGAGGCTGAAATTCGTGGTCACCGCCGGACTTACATCGGTTCGATGCCAGGAAGATTGATACAAAAGATGACAAAGGTGGGCGTTCGCAACCCGCTGTTCCTGCTTGACGAAATCGACAAGATGGGCAGCGACATGCGTGGCGACCCGGCGTCGGCGTTGCTCGAGGTGCTTGATCCCGAGCAGAACCACAATTTCAACGATCACTACCTTGAGGTCGACTACGATCTTTCGGACGTGATGTTCCTCTGCACGTCGAACTCGATGAACATTCCGCCAGCGTTGCTGGACCGGATGGAAGTCATTCGCCTGCCGGGCTACACCGAAGACGAAAAGATCAACATCGCGGTCAAATACCTCTCGCCCAAGCAGATTCAGGCCAATGGCTTGAAGAAAGGCGAGATCAGCTTTGACGAGGAAGCGATCCGCGACATCATTCGTTACTACACCCGTGAAGCGGGCGTGCGCGGGCTTGAGCGTCAGATTGCCAAGGTCTGCCGCAAGGCGGTCAAAGAGCACGCGATGGAAAAACGTTTTGCGGTGCAGGTCACGGCCGACATGCTCGAGCACTTCCTGGGCGTGCGCAAGTTCCGCTACGGGCTGGCAGAGCAGCAGGATCAGATTGGTCAGGTGACCGGTCTGGCGTGGACCCAGGTGGGCGGTGAATTGCTGACCATCGAAGCGGCTGTCGTATCGGGTAAGGGCCAGTTGATCAAGACCGGTTCGCTGGGTGATGTGATGGTCGAATCCATTACCGCAGCCCAGACCGTGGTTCGCAGCCGTGCGCGCAGCCTGGGCATTCCAGCTGATTTCCACGAGAAGCACGACACGCATATCCACATGCCGGAAGGTGCTACGCCGAAGGATGGGCCGAGTGCTGGCGTGGGCATGTGCACTGCACTTGTCTCGGCGCTTACACAGATTCCGGTGCGGGCAGATGTGGCAATGACGGGCGAAATTACCCTGCGTGGTCAAGTGCTGGCGATTGGTGGTTTGAAGGAAAAACTTCTGGCCGCACACCGTGGTGGAATCAAGACGGTGATCATTCCAGAAGAAAACGTGCGTGATTTGAAGGAGATTCCTGACAATATCAAGCAGGATCTGCAGATCAAGCCCGTTAAATGGATTGACGAAGTCCTGCAAATTGCGCTGCAATACGCGCCGGAGCCTTTGCCGGACGTGGCTACAGATCTGGTCGCCAAGGAAGAAAAGCGCGAGTCTGACTCTAAGGACAGAATTAGCACGCATTAAGTCTGGGCAGGCTTCCTTGACAGCTTTTTGGAGCCCTTGTTATAAAGCGGCTCTTTAAAGCAATCACCGGCAAGCCTTCCAGCGCTCGTTTTGCTTAACACCTAAAACTTAGAAACATACTCAATATAGAGATAAGGGGACTTAGAGTGAACAAGTCGGAACTGATTGATGCTATCGCTGCATCTGCTGATATCCCGAAAGCTGCTGCTGGCCGTGCGCTGGACGCAGTGATCGAATCCGTCACTGGCGCTCTGAAGGCTGGCGACTCGGTTGTTTTGGTTGGCTTTGGTACGTTCTCCGTGACTGATCGTCCCGCTCGCATCGGTCGCAACCCTCAGACTGGCAAGACGCTGGAAATCGCTGCTGCCAAGAAACCAGGTTTCAAAGCCGGTAAAGCCCTTAAAGAAGCTGTCAACTAAGCCTCTCGATGCCTTTGCCCGCTGGATCGGGCCTGTCCTGATCCAGTAGCGGAGCGGTGGTGCATTCGGTTGCGACACCGAGGGGTTCGAGCCCTACCGCTTCGTCAGTTACGAGAAGGCGCATCCTCGGATGCGCCTTTCTTCTATCCGCTTTCTACCCACGCTCCGCGGTTGGTTAGTCAGTACAACCGTTTTGGGGGACGCAATGCTGCAGAACATCAGGGACAATTCACAAGGCTGGATTGCCAAGACAATTATCGGACTCATCATCGCCTTGATGGCCTTCACCGGCATCGAAGCGATGTTTACCGCTACCAGCAACAAACAGAACGCAGCTGAAGTCAACGGCGAGGACATCTCTCAGAATGAGTTGAGCCAGGCCGTGGACATGCAGCGCCGTCAGTTGGCTCAACAGCTCTCGCAACAGCTGGGCAAGGATTTCGATCCGGCCATGCTGGATGAGAAACTGTTGCGCGAATCAGCCCTCAAAGGCCTGATCGACCGCAAGCTGCTGCTGCAAGGCGCGGCGGATGCCAAGTTCTCGTTTTCCGACGCGGCACTGGATCAGCAGCTTTTGCAGACGCCTGAGTTTCAGGTGGATGGCAAATTCAACGCAGACCGTTTCGATCAGGTGATTCGCCAGCTAGGCTACAGCCGTCTGCAGTTCCGCCAGATGCTGGGTCAGGAAATGCTCATCGGTCAGGTGCGTGCTGGTGTTGCCGGTAGCGCCTTTGTAACCGACGCACAGGTTGAAGCCTTTGCACGCCTCGAAAAGCAGACCCGTGATTTCGCTTCGCTGACCCTGCCTGCCGATACCTCGGCGGTCAAAGTGACCGATGACGAAGTCAAGGCTCACTACGACGAGCATGCCAAGGAGTTCATGAGCCCTGAGCAGGTCGTACTCGACTACATCGAATTGAAGAAGTCGTCCTTCTTCGACAAGGTGCAGGTCAAGGACGAGGACTTGCAGGCGGCTTATCAGAAGGAAATCGCCAATCTGTCCGAACAGCGTCGTGCGGCACACATCCTGATCGAAGTGAACGACAAGCTGAATGACGAGCAGGCCAAGGCGAAGATTGAAGAAATTCAACAGCGTCTGGCCAAGGGTGAGGATTTCGCGGCACTGGCCAAGGAATACTCGCAGGACCCTGGTTCGTCGAACAAGGGCGGTGATCTGGGCTACGCAGGCAAGGGTGTCTATGACCCGGCTTTCGAAGAGGCGCTGTATGCCTTGAACAAGGACCAGGTTTCGCAGCCGGTGCGCACCGACTTCGGCTGGCACCTGATCAAGCTGCTGGGCGTTGAAGCACCTTCGGTGCCGAGCTTTGCCAGTCTGAAAGGCAAGCTGACCAACGATTTGAAATCGCAACTGGTCGAGCAGAAGTTTGTCGAAGTGACCAAGCAACTGGAAGACTCGGCGTTCGAATCGTCCGACCTGTCCCAGCCGGCACAGGACCTGGGCCTGAAGGTTCAGACCACTGCACCGTTCGGTCGTGAAGGCGGCGAAGGCCTGACGGCCAACCGTGCGGTCATCCAGGCGGCATTCAGCCCTGAAGTGCTGGAAGAAGGCGCCAACAGCAACACGCTGGAGCTGGATCCGGAAACTGTTGTGGTGGTGCGCTCCAAAGAGCACCTGCAGCCGCAGCAGTTGCCACTTGAGAGCGTCGCCAGCTCGATTCGCGCTCAACTGGTCAAGGAACATGCTTCGGCCGCTGCCAAGGCCAAGGGCGAGGCGCTGCTGGCCGGCCTGCGTGACGGCAAGATCCCGTTGGCGGCCAAGCAGGAAGGTCGTGACTGGAAGGTGATGGAAGCGGTCACTCGCAGTCAGGAAGGGGTTGACCCTCAAGTGCTGCAGACGCTGTTCCGCATGCCCAAGCCGACAGGTAAGGACAAGCCGGAATTCGCCAGCATCACTGCTTCGGATGGCAGCTTCGTGATCGTCCGTCTCAATGGCGTCAATCAGGCGGCTGCACCGACTGACGCCGAGAAGGCGCAATACCGTCGCTTCCTCTCCTCGCGTGAGGGGCAACAGGATTTCGCGGCGTACCGTGCACAGTTGGAAAGCAAGGCGAAGATCGAGAAGTTCTAATCTCGAAACGCGCAAACAAAGAAGGCCGCTCATTGAGCGGCCTTTTTTTTGGATGGCGGTGGGCCAGTTACGTACCTGCGTCAGGGTAAGTCATGACTCGTATTCACTCACGAGACTCTGACCATCCAAGCATGCTGTCCAGCACTGGACAAAGCCGTTGTCCCCATGGCGTAAGGCGATAATCAACCTGAGGGGGCTTGAAGTCGTGGAGGGTTCGAATGACCAACCCATCGCTTTCCAGGCTACGTAATTGTTGAGCGAGCATTTTTTGCGATATGCCTGTCACTCGGCGTTCGAGATCTGAAAAGCGCTGAATCTTCCCGTCGAACAGGTGGAACAAAATCACCAGTTTCCACCTGCCGCGCAACAGCGCGAGTACGCTGTTGACGTCTTCGGCAGCAGAGTCCGGTGTATACAACGTTCGATGGCTCATTGCTGTCACTTACTTTTTCGTGCGTTCTTGTGGGGTTACCCCTTGGCGATGATCATGAGTGTCTCGTCATTTGATAATGAGGCATCTCGATGAATATCACTCGGTACCAGGTCATTGAAGCATATTTTGCCAGCGAAGCAGGCACAGCCGTGAACGTGCTGGAGGACCTGTTCACCCATGACGCCCGCGTCACTGATGAGGGAGTGACGGTCTGCGGGATTGAAGCGATCAAGGCGTGGAAGCGAGCGGCGAAACACAAATATCAATATACCGTCGAGCCTGTCGAGAGCCTGGAAAGCGATGGACTGGTTATCGTGAAGGTAAGGCTTAGCGGAACATTTCCTGGAAGCCCTGCCGTGGTGAGGTTCAGCTTCGCAGTGACTGACGGACTGATCAGTGCACTGGAAATCGGTTAATGATCACAGCAGAGGTTCCAGCGATATCGCGGATCAGCGAAAGGGCATTTTCATAGCTGATGTGGAGTTTCATCCATTTTTGCCAACGCGTGAAAGGGCAAGGCGAAGCAGTCGGATAATTCAGGACAACAAAAAGGCCGCTCATTGAGCGGCCTTCTTTTTAAGTCCGGGAAAGTGCCGCTCGCGAGGAGCGGCGTTTACCGTATTACTCGTCCATGCTGCCCATCGCGGTGGTGTTGAAGCCGCCGTCGACGTACATGATTTCACCGCTGATGCCCGACGCCAGGTCGGAGCACAGGAACGCGCCGGCGTTGCCGACTTCGTCGATGGTGACGTTGCGGCGCAGAGGGGTCTGCGCTTCGTTGGCAGCCAGCATCTTGCGGAAGTTCTTGATGCCTGACGCGGCCAGAGTGCGGATCGGGCCGGCCGATACAGCATTGACGCGAGTACCTTCCGGGCCGAGGCTGCCGGCCAGGTAACGAACGCCGGCTTCCAGGCTGGCCTTGGCCATGCCCATGACGTTGTAGTTGGGCATAGTGCGCTCTGCGCCCAGGTACGACAGGGTCAGCAGGCTGCCGTTACGGCCTTTCATCATCTCGCGACCGGCCTTGGCCAGGGCCACGAAGCTGTAGGCGCTGATGTCATGAGCGATGCGGAAACCTTCGCGCGTGGTGGCTTCGGTGAAGTCGCCATCGAGCTGGTCGCCAGGCGCGAAGCCCACCGAGTGAACGATCACGTCCAGGCCGTCCCACTTCTTGCTCAGCTCTTCGAAGACCTTGTTGATCTCTTCGTCGCTGGCCACGTCGCAAGGGAAGCACAGCTCAGGGCCCGAGCCCCAGCCTGCGGCGAACTCTTCGACACGACCCTTGAGTTTGTCGTTCTGGTAGGTGAAGGCAAGCTCTGCGCCTTCACGATGCATGGCGGCGGCAATACCGGATGCGATGGACAGTTTACTGGCGACACCGACGATCAGGACGCGCTTACCGGCGAGAAAACCCATGTGTTGTTCCTCTTCAGGTTAATCGACAGCTACCGGCGCCAAGAAGGCGGCCTCCAGCAGCTGCTGTGTATAAGGATGTTGCGGTGCGGCGAAGATATCCTGCGCTGCACCCTGTTCGACCACTTGGCCTTGCTTGACCACCATCAACTGGTGGCTCAGCGCTTTGACGACAGCCAGGTCATGGCTGATAAACAAATACGTCAGGTTGTACTTGGTTTGCAGCGAGCGAAGCAGCTCGACGACCTGACGCTGTACGGTCCGGTCGAGGGCCGAGGTCGGCTCGTCCAGCAAAATCAGCGCCGGCTTCAAGACCAGCGCACGTGCAATGGCGATCCGCTGGCGCTGGCCACCGGAGAACTCGTGAGGGTAGCGGTGCCGGGTATCCGGGTCCAGACCAACCTCCCTGAGTGCTTCGATGATCGCCGTCTGCTGTTCGGCGGGCGTACCCATGCCGTGGATTCGCAAGCCTTCGCCAACGATTTCAGCCACTGACATGCGCGGGCTCAAACTGCCAAACGGGTCCTGGAAAACCACTTGCATCTGCCTGCGCAGCGGACGGATCTGCTGTTGCGACAGGGATTCTAGCGCGTTGCCCTTGAACCGTATGGTGCCCTGACTGCCGATCAGTCGAAGAATCGCCAGGCCCAGCGTCGATTTGCCCGACCCGCTTTCACCCACAATACCCAGTGTTTGCCCTTGCGGCAGGCTGAAACGTATGCCGTCCACCGCTTTGACGTGGTCGACGGTGCGCTTGAGCAGGCCTTTTTTGATCGGGAACCAGACTTTCAGGTCCTCGATTTCAAGCAGCGGAGCACCTGCGGGGTTGGTCGAAGGACCGCCGCTGGGCTCGGCGCTGAGCAGCACTTTGGTGTAAGGATGTTGCGGCGAACGGAACAATTCTTCGCACGATGCCTGTTCGACGATGCAACCGCGCTGCATGACACATACTCGGTTGGCTATTTGCCTTACGACGTTCAGATCGTGGCTGATCAGCAGCAGTGCCATGCCCAGGCGAGCCTGCAACTGCTTGAGCAATTCGAGGATTTTCAGCTGTACCGTCACATCCAGCGCGGTGGTCGGCTCATCGGCAATCAGCAGCTCAGGTTCGTTGGCCAGGGCCATGGCGATCATGACCCGCTGCCGCTGGCCGCCTGACAGCTCGTGTGGCAATGCTTTGAGGCGTTTGTGCGGCTCAGGGATGCCGACCAGATCGAGCAGCTCCAGCGTGCGCTCGGTGGCCGCCTTGCCGGTCAGGCCCTTGTGCAGGCCCAGCACCTCGTTGATCTGTTTTTCCACCGAATGCAGCGGATTGAGCGAGGTCATCGGCTCCTGGAAGATCATGGCGATCCGGTTGCCACGGATCGTGCGCAGTTTTTTCTCTTCCACTTTCAGCAGGTCCTCACCCGCGTAGTGAATCGTGCCGCTCGGGTGGCTGGCGATGGGGTAGGGCAGCAGGCGCAGGATCGAGTGCGCGGTGACGGACTTGCCCGAACCGCTTTCGCCGACCAGCGCAAGCGTTTCACCGCGACGAATATCGAAGCTGATGTTCTCGACCACGCGTTGCCGCGAGTCGCCCGTCACGAACTCGACCGCCAGATCGCGGATTTCGATCAGATTGTCATTGTTCATCTTATTTCCTTGGGTCGAAAGCATCGCGGGCGGACTCGCCGATGAACACCAGCAGGCTCAGCATGATGGCCAGTACAGCGAAGGCGCTGATGCCCAGCCAGGGCGCCTGCAGGTTGGATTTGCCCTGCGCTACCAGCTCGCCCAGTGACGGTGAGCCGGCGGGCAGGCCGAAGCCCAGAAAGTCCAGCGCCGTCAGGGTGCCGATGGCCCCGGTGAGAATGAACGGCAGGAAGGTCATGGTCGACACCATGGCGTTGGGCAGGATATGGCGGAACATGATCGCGCCGTTTTCCATGCCCAGCGCCCGCGCGGCCCTTACGTATTCCAGATTGCGGCCACGCAGGAACTCGGCGCGTACCACGTCCACCAGGCTCATCCAGGAAAACAGCAGCATGATGCCCAGCAACCACCAGAAGTTGGGTTGTACGAAGCTGGCGAGGATGATCAGCAGATACAGTACCGGCAGGCCGGACCAGACCTCGAGGAAGCGCTGGCCCAGCAGGTCGACCCAGCCGCCATAGAAGCCCTGCAAGGCACCGGCGATGACGCCGATGATCGAGCTGAGGATGGTCAGGGTCAGGGCGAACAGTACCGAAATCCTGAAACCGTAGATCACCCGTGCCAGCACGTCACGGCCCTGGTCATCGGTACCCAGCAGGTTTTCCCGGGAGGGTGGCGCCGGTGCAGGGACTTTCAGGTCGTAGTTGATGCTCTGGTAGCTGAACGGGATGGGCGCCCACAGGGTCCAGCCATCCTTCGCGGCGAGCAGTTCCTTGATGTACGGGCTCTTGTAGTTGGCCTCCAGCGGGAATTCGCCACCGAAGGTGGTTTCCGGGTAACGCTCGAATACCGGGAAGTACCAGCTGCCGTCATAACGCACGGCCAGTGGTTTGTCGTTGGCGATCAGTTCGGCGCCCAGGCTCAGACCGAACAGAATCAGGAACAGCCACAATGACCACCAGCCACGCCTGTTGGCCTTGAAGCGTTCGAAGCGACGGCGATTGAGAGGAGACAGCTTCATATCAATGCTTCCTGCTTTCGAAGTCGATGCGCGGGTCTACGAGGGTGTAGGTGATATCGCCGATCAGCTTCACCACCAGCCCCAGCAGGGTGAAGATGAACAGCGTGCCGAACACCACCGGATAGTCGCGGTTGATCGCGGCTTCAAAGCTCATCAGGCCCAGGCCGTCCAGCGAAAAGATCACTTCCACCAGCAGCGAGCCGGTGAAGAAGATGCCGATGAACGCCGACGGGAAGCCAGCGATGACCAGCAGCATGGCGTTGCGAAACACATGGCCGTAGAGCACCTTGTGGTTGCTCAGACCCTTGGCTTTGGCCGTGGTCACGTATTGCTTGCTGATTTCGTCGAGAAAGCTGTTCTTGGTCAGCAGCGTCATGGTGGCAAAGTTGCCGATCACCAGCGCGGTGACCGGCAATACCAGATGCCAGAAGTAATCGAATACCTTGCCCAGCGTGCTCAGTTCGTCGTAGTTGTTGGAGGTCAGCCCACGCAGCGGGAACCAGTTGAAGTAACTGCCCCCGGCAAACACCACGATCAGCAGAATGGCGAACAGGAACGCCGGGATGGCATAGCCGACAATGATCGCCGAACTGGTCCATACGTCGAACTGGCTGCCGTGGCGGGTGGCCTTGGCAATCCCCAGCGGGATCGACACCAGGTACATGATCAGGGTGCTCCACAACCCGAGGGAAATGGACACCGGCATCTTCTCGACAATCAGGTCGATGACCTTGGCATCACGAAAGAAGCTGTCGCCGAAATCCAGCGTGGCGTAGTTCTTGATCATGATCCACAGACGTTCCGGCGCCGACTTGTCGAAACCGTACATGCGTTCGATTTCCTTGATCAGTGCCGGGTCCAGGCCTTGCGCGCCGCGGTAGTTGGAGCCTGCCACCGATACTTCGGCGCCGCCTCCGGCAATCCGGCTGGTGGCGCCATCGAAGCCTTCGATCTTGGCGATCATCTGTTCGACCGGGCCACCGGGGGCGGCCTGAATGATGACGAAGTTGATGATCAGGATGCCCAGCAGGGTAGGGATGATCAGCAGCAGCCGTCGCAGAATATAAGCCAGCATGTTTATTGCTCCGCGTTCGCAGGCTTGGCCTGATCAGGGGCTGACGGGGTCGCGGTCACCGGTTTGACATCCGGCTTGGCCCACCAGGTCATCAGGCCGATATCGGAAAGCGCTTCGGCCTTGGGATGGTCGAGGTGATTCCAGTAAGCCACCCGCCAGGTCTTGATGTGCCAGTTCGGGACGACGTAAAAGCCCCACAGCAGCACGCGGTCCAGCGCCTTGGTATGGGTGATCAGGCTTTGCCGTGAGTCGGCGTTGATCAGGCCGTTGACGAGAGAGTCCACCGCAGGGTCCTTGAGGCCCATGAAGTTGCGGCTGCCCGGGTTGTCGGCGCTGGAGGAGTCGAAGTACACGCGCTGTTCGTTACCGGGCGAGCTGGACTGCGGATAGCCCGTGACGATCATGTCGTAGTCCCGCGAGCGCAGGCGGTTGATGTATTGCGACACGTCGGCCCGGCGGATCACCAGTTCAATACCCAGGTCACTCAGGTTGCGCTTGTAAGGCAGCAGAATGCGCTCGAACTCGGTCTGGGCGATCAGAAACTCCAGTTTTACCGGGCTGCCCTGCGCGTCGACCATCTTGTCGTCGACGATCTTCCAGCCCGCTTCCTGCAACAGCTGGAATGCCCGACGTTGTTGTGGGCGAATCATGCCGCTGCCGTCGTTAACCGGTAACTGAAAAGCCTCGGTGAATACCCGATCCGGAATCTTGCCGCGCAGCGGTTCGAGGATTTTCAGTTCCTCGGCAGAGGGCAGGCCGCTTGAGGCCATTTCCGAGTTGTCGAAATAACTTTTGGTACGGCTGTAGGCACCGTTGAAAAGCTGTTTGTTGGTCCACTCGAAATCCAGCAGCAAGGTCAGCGCTTCGCGCACCCGCGCGTCCTGGAATACCGGTTTGCGCAAGTTGAAAACGAACCCCTGCATACCGGTCGGGTTACCGTTGGGCAGCTCTTCCTTGACCAGCCTGCCATCGCGAACTGCCGGGGTGTTGTAGGCGGTCGCCCAGTTCTTGGCGCTGGTCTCTATCCAGTAGTCGAACTGCCCGGCCTTGCCGGCCTCCAGCGCTACTGTGTTGTCGCGGTAGTAGTCGGTGGTCAGTACATCGAAGTTGTAGAAACCCTTGTTGATCGGCAAATCCTTTGCCCAGTAATCCTTGACCCGCTCATAACTCACCGAGCGCCCGGCTTTTACATCGACCACCTTGTACGGCCCGCTGCCCAGCGGGAAGTCCAGGTTGCCTTTGCTGAAGTCGCGGTCGGCCCAGAAGTGCTTGGGCAGCACGGGCAACTGGCCAAGAATCAGCGGCATTTCGCGGCTGCCCTTGTGCTTGAATTTGAACAGCACCCGCAGCGGGTCTTCGACGACGACCTGATCGACGTCGGCGTAGTAGCCCTTGTACATGGGCGAGCCATGCTCCATCAGGGTCTTGAAGCTGAATTCGACATCGTCGGCGCGGATCGGGTGGCCGTCATGGAAGCGTGCTTCAGGCCGCAGGTAGAAGCGCACCCAGCTGTTGTCCGGCGCTTTCTCGATTTTGCCGGCAACCAGCCCGTATTCACTGAAGGGTTCGTCCAGGCTAGCGCGGGCCAGGGTGTCGTAGATCAGACCAATGTCGTCTGCCGGTACGCCCTTGTTGATGAACGGGTTGAGACTGTCGAAACCGCCGAAGCCTGCCTGGCGCAGCGTGCCGCCCTTGGGGGCATCCGGGTTCACGTAGTCGAAATGCTTGAAATCAGCCGGGTATTTCGGCGCTTCGTCGTACAGCGTCACGCCATGCTGAGGCGCAGCCTGTACCGTGCAGGCGAGGCTGGCCAGCAGCAGGCCGGCTGCCTGCGAGCGCAGGGAGTGCAGAGGGTTCATCGGGGCTTCTCCAGAGTCTTGAGCCACCACGCACGCAGCCCCAGGGTATAGGGCGGGGTAGTGACCATGGCGAATCGGTTGCGATAGGCAAGCCGATGATTGTTCAGATACCAGTTGGGAATGCTGTAGTGCTGAGACAGCAGTACGCGGTCCAGCGCCCGCGCCGCGGCGACCTGATCGTCGCGGGTCTGCGCAGCCAGCAGTTTGTTCAGCAGGGCATCGACCACGGGGTTGGCGATACCCGCGTAGTTCTTGCTGCCGTTGATCGCGGCCTGACTGGAATGGAAGTATTGCCACTGCTCCAGACCGGGGCTCAGGGTCTGTTGCAGGGTCATCAGAATCATGTCGAAATCGAAACGGTCCAGGCGTTGCTTGTATTGGGCGCGGTCGACGGTACGCAGTCCTGCATTGATTCCCAGGCGGCGCAGGTCTTCGATGTAGGGTTGCAGAATGCGTTCCAGGTTGGGATTGACCAGCAGGATCTCGAAGCGCAAAGGTTGCTTGTCGGCATTGAGCAAACCCTTGTCCGAGAGCGTCCAGCCTGCCTCGGCAAGCAGCTTCAGGGCCTTGCGCAAGGTCTCGCGCGGGATCCCGCCGCCATCGGTTTTCGACGGGGCGAACGGCTGGGTGAACAGGCTGGCAGGCAACTGATCACGGTAGGGCGCCAGGAGCAGCCATTCAGCCCCGGTCGGCAGGCCCGTCGCGGAAAATTCGCTGTTGGGGTAGTAACTGGTCGAGCGGTCATAGGCGTCGCTGAACAGCGTGCGGTTGGTCCATTCGAAATTGAACAGCAGCCCCAGGGCTTCGCGCACGCGGATGTCGGCGAAGGCGGCGCGCCGCGTGTTCATGAACAGGCCCTGGGTCTGGGTCGGTATGCGGTGCGGAATCTGCGCCTTGATCACCTGACCGTTGGCGACTGCAGGGAAGTCATAGCCATTGGCCCAGTTCTTGGCCTGATGCTCGATGTAGATGTCGAATTCACCCGCCTTGAACGCTTCGAACGCCACGTCGCTGTCGCGGTAGAACTCGACCTCGACGCGGTCGAAATTGTATTTGCCGCGGTTGACCGGCAAGTCCTTGCCCCAGTAATCCTTGACCCGCTCGAACACCAGTTGCCGACCCGGCTGCACGCGGGTGATGCGGTAGGGACCACTGCCCAGCGGCGGCTCGAAGGTGGTCGCCTTGAAATCCCTGTCTTTCCAGTAATGCTGCGGCAACACTGGCAGTTCGCCCAGGCGCAGGATCAGCAGCGGGTTGCCGGAGCGCTTGAAGACAAAGCGGATGCGATGACGATTGAGGATGTCGACGCGCTGCACTTCCTGCAGGGCGGTGCGGTATTGAGGGTGACCGTCCTTGAGCAGTGTCCGGTAGGAAAACGCCACGTCGTAGGCGGTGATGGGCTTGCCGTCATGGAAGCGCGCCTGTGGGCGCAGGTTGAACACCACCCAGCTGCGGTCCTCGCTGTATTCCACGGACTGGGCGATCAGCCCGTAACTGGAGGTCGGCTCATCGCCGGACGGGTCGTACTGGCCCGTGCCGACCATCAGCGGTTCATTCAGCTCGTTGACGCCATATTGCAGGAAGTTGCCGGTCGAGACCGGGCTGCTGCCCTTGAATGTGTAGGGGTTGAGCGTGTCGAACGTGCCGAAGGCCATCATTCTCAGGGTGCCACCTTTCGGCGCCTCGGGATTGACCCAGTCGAAATGAGTGAAGCTGGCCGGGTACTTGAGAACACCAAACTGCGCGTAACCATGACTTTCAGTGATGGCTGCGTTGGCGCAGAAGCTCAAGGCCAGGCTGAGGGTTAGCAGGAAGGGACGTATCACGATCCAGGCGGCTTGGGCTTTCGGGTCGCTAACAGTAACAGCTTGTTCCAGCTGGAAAAAGACTGCAGGTGATGGCGTTGCCGGGGCTGCATCGGCCACCCGCCCCAAGGTTATCGAAGGGCAAGTGGCCGAGCTCATCAATGTGGCAGGTAAACGGTCAGGGTCTGGCCGGGTTTGAGGGCCTGCCCGCTACGTGGATTCCAGCGCTTGAGATGTTGCATCTCGACGTTGAAGCGCTTGGCGACCAGGTACATCGAGTCACCTTTCTGGATCTTGTACTGCATGGATTTCTTTTCGCCATCCTTGGCGCTGGTGCTGGCGACCGCCTTGCTGGCGGCTTTACCGGCAGGTTTGCTGGTGTCCTGCATGACCAGCGTCTGGCCGACCTTGAGCTTCTTGCCGGTCAGCTTGTTCCAGCGTTGCAAGTCTTCGACGTCAACCTTGTTGGCTTGCGCGATGTTGGTCAGGTTGTCACCGCTGCGCACTTTGTAGCTGCGGGTACGTGACGGCTTGTCGTTGCTGGCCAGCGCTTCGAACACAGGCTGTGAATTCTGCATGCCCGGCTTGACCGGTATGCTCAGCGACTGACCGACCTTCAGGCGGTTGCCGGACAGCTTGTTATTGCCCTTGAGCGAGCTGACCGTGACCTGATAACGACTGGCCAGGCTTTCCAGAGTGTCGCCCTTGCGCACCCGGTAAGGCTGCCAGGCGACGAGCTCTTCCTGTTTCATGGTCAGCAGGCTGGCCGTCAGCAGTTGCGCCTTGGAGGTGGGCACCAGCAGGTGCTGGGGGCCATCGACGGTCAGGCGCTTCTTGTAGGCGGGGTTGAGCTGGATAAGCTCGTCTTCGTCGATGTCGGCGGCGCTGGCCACTTTGGACAGGTCGACACGCTTGTTGAGCTCGACGACTTCGAAGTAAGGCTGGTTGGCGATCGGGTTCAGATTGACGCCATAAGCTTCCGGCGACAATACAACTTGGGACAGGGCCAGCAGCTTGGGCACGTAATCGCGGGTTTCCTGCGGCAGCGGCAGGTTCCAGTAGTCGGTCGGCAGGTTGAGCTTGTCATTGCGCTCGATGGCGCGGCTCACCGTGCCTTCGCCGGCATTGTAGGCTGCCAGGGCCAGCAGCCAGTCACCGTTGAACATGTCGTGCAGGCGGGTCAGGTAATCCAGTGCCGCAACAGTCGAGGCCTGGATGTCGCGACGTCCGTCATAAAAGCTGGTCTGGCGCAGGTTGAAGTAACGCCCGGTCGACGGGATGAACTGCCAGAGGCCGACCGCCTGGCTGCGTGAAACGGCCATCGGGTTGTAGGCGCTTTCGATAACCGGAAGCAGGGCCAGTTCCAGCGGCATGTTGCGTTCTTCAAGGCGCTCGACGATGTAGTGCATGTACAGGCTGCCGCGCTCGCCAGCGTTTTCCAGAAAGGACGGGTTGTTGGCGAACCACAGGCGCTGTTGATCGATGCGGGGGTTCTGATCGTTGCCTTGTTGCAGTTGAAAGCCCTGACGCATGCGCTCCCAGACATCCTGTGGAGGTGCGAGAGGGGTGGCAGGCTTGTGTGACAGAAAAATCGGTTTTTGCTTGATTCCGGCGGCCAGGTTAGGCGCGCGATGATTACTGGCCGGGTCGACGCTGGCGGTGCTCTGGCAACCGGCCAGAAGGGCACTCGCGGTGACGGCCATGGCCTGAGCCAACCGAGTCAATGCGTCCGAATGTGAAGGCTTGCTGGTAGATGACGACATTGTTCGGGGGGTACATCCAGACGAAAATGTCGGGCGATTCTAGGAAGCAGCCTGCCGTCGGTCAACCTTTCAGAATTTTATTGCGGTTTTAGGGTCGGGTCAGAACTTATCTTTCCAGGCCCTCAAGCTGGCAAAGACCGCACTCTGCGAGGTGTTTTGCGCGTCGCTCCGTTCGTCCGCTTTTTCTTTAACGGATGTTTCCCCGGTACGCAGGAAGGGGTTGGTGCGTTTTTCCAGTGCCATATTCGAAGGAAGACTGATGCGATTTTCGCTGCGCCAGCGCGTCACTTCGGCCAGGCGTTCGGCAATATCGACATTGGCGGGCTCGACGGCCTGGGCAAAGCGCAGGTTGCTCAGCGTGTATTCGTGAGCGCAGTAGATCAGTGTGCTGTCCGGCAGTTCGGACAGGCGGCCGAGAGAATCGTGCATCTGTTGTGGCGTGCCCTCGAACAGCCGTCCACAGCCGGCGGCAAACAGCGTGTCGCCGCTGAACAGCAGGGGCGTCGTGGCGTCCTCATGATAAAACGCGATATGCCCCAGCGTGTGGCCTGGAACCGCATGCACCACAAATTCCAGGCCCAGCACGGTCAGCCGGTCATTGTCGACCAGCGCGATATCGCGCGCCGGTATGGTCTCGGCCGCTGGGCCCAGCACCCGCGCCGCGGTCGACTGCTGGAGTTCCGCAACACCGCCCACATGATCATTGTGGTGGTGCGTGATCAGGATATCGGTCAGCCGGTAGTCGGGATTCTGCGCCAGCCAGCCCAGCACCGGCTTCGCGTCGCCCGGATCGACGACAGCGCACTGCTGGCTCGAAAGGTCTTGTAACAACCATATGTAGTTGTCATTGAAAGCAGGAAGGGCGTGGATCTGTATCATGGCGCAGTTCGCATAGCGGCGGACAATGGTGCATCTTAGAGTCTGTTGCCGCTGTATGCGAGCACCTCTGGAGGAGAACTCATGACCGATGAAGCGTTCGCTCAGGCTGATCCTGAGTGGCTTGCATTGATCCGCGCTGCCCGCGAATGGCTTTCCGGGCCGCTCGGGCAGCTTCTGCTCGAAGAGGAGCGGCGCATTCTCGACGAAGAACTGGGGCGGTATTTCGGTGGCTATCTGGTGCATTACGGCCCGTCGGCGCAAAGCCCGCCGGTGGCTCCCCAGGTGCAGCGCAATGTACGCCTTGGTGCGCCATTGCCGGGTGTCGAGATCGTCTGTGAAGAACAGGCGTGGCCATTGAGTGAGCACGCGGCCGATGTCGTGGTACTGCAACACGGCCTGGATTTCTGCCTGTCGCCCCACGGCCTGCTGCGCGAAGCGGCCAGCAGCGTGCGACCGGGCGGGCACTTGCTGATTATCGGTATCAACCCCTGGAGCACCTGGGGCATACGCCATGTATTCGCCCGGGATGCGCTGCGCAAGGCACGCTGCATTTCATCCTCGCGGGTCGCTGACTGGCTGAATCTGCTGGGCTTCGCGCTGGAGAAACGACGCTTCGGATGCTATCGTCCGCCCCTTGCTTCAGCAGCATGGCAGTCGCGTCTTGCAGGGCTTGAACGCCTTGGCGAGGGACGTCAGAGCCCCGGTGGCGGCTTCTATGTACTGGTGGCGCGCAAACTGGTGGTAGGCCTCAGGCCTTTGCGCCAAGTGCGCCGTGACCCGATCGGCAAGCTGATTCCCATGCCGATGGCCAAGGTCAGCCGCAATACTCAGGATCAGGCTTGAGCAATGCCATGCCGCAAATGAAGCCCATCATTCTGGAAAGGTCGTAATGAGCGATAGCGTTGAACTCTTCACCGACGGTGCCTGCAAGGGTAATCCTGGCCCGGGCGGGTGGGGAGCCCTGCTGGTGTGCAAGGGCGTCGAAAAAGAGTTGTGGGGTGGCGAAGCCAATACCACCAACAACCGGATGGAACTGACCGGTGCGATTCGCGGGCTTGAAGAACTCAAGCGCCCCTGCGAAGTGACGCTGGTGACCGACTCTCAGTACGTGATGAAAGGCATTACCGAGTGGATGGTCAACTGGAAGAAGCGCGGCTGGAAAACCGCTGCCAAGGAGCCGGTCAAAAATGCCGACCTGTGGCAGCTTCTGGATGAACAGGTCAGTCGCCACACGGTGAAATGGCAGTGGGTGCGTGGGCACATCGGCCACCCTGGCAACGAGCGTGCCGACCAGCTCGCCAACCGTGGCGTCGACGAAGTGCGCGGCATCCGGCACGGCTAGACGCGCACGGGCTCGCAACGGCCGCTGCGTGCTAGAATCGCGGCCTGTACATGAGGCAACAGTCAATGGCATTGCAAAACCTGGATAACAGATCGATCGTCCTCGATACCGAAACCACCGGTATGCCGGTGACGGATGGTCACCGCATCATCGAGATCGGTTGTGTCGAGTTGATCGGTCGCCGCCTGACCGGGCGGCATTTTCACGTTTACCTGCAACCCGATCGCGAAAGTGACGAAGGCGCGATCGGTGTTCACGGTATCACCAACGAATTTCTGGTCGGCAAGCCGCGGTTTGCCGAAGTCGCCGATGAATTCTTCGAGTTCATCAAGGGCGCGCAGCTGATCATTCACAACGCAGCGTTCGACGTTGGCTTCATCAACAACGAATTTGCCTTGATGGGTTCGCAGGACAGGGCTGATATCACCCAGCACTGTTCGATTCTCGATACCCTGATGATGGCGCGAGAGCGCCACCCGGGTCAGCGCAACAGCCTGGATGCACTGTGCAAGCGCTATGGCGTCGACAACTCGGGCCGTGAGTTGCACGGCGCATTGCTCGACTCCGAGATTCTGGCTGACGTCTACCTGGCGATGACCGGCGGGCAGACCAGCCTGTCGCTGGCCGGCAATGCTTCCGATGGCAATGGTTCGGGCGAAGGCTCCGGCAACCGTGGCAGCGAAATTCGCCGCCTGCCGGCCGATCGCAAGCCTTGCCGCATCATTCGCGCTTCTGAAAGTGAACTGGCCGAGCACGAAGTGCGTATGAGCACCATCGCCAAGGCTTGCGGTGCTCCTCCGCTCTGGGTACAGATGCTGGAAGCCGGAGCGCAGGCATCTTCCTGACAGCAAGCGGCAAAGGTGGACTGAACGTGGCACATCCTGCTTTGAGCATTCGGGTTGCAGACGAATGCTTCGAGGACTACATCCTCAATAGCGAATTCACGTTTACAGTGCTTGGCTACGCCCAACCGCGCATCGGCGAGCCCGTGGATTCATGGCCGGTCGAGTTGGTCGAGCCGCACAGCAAGAATTACGGCATCGACTCTCAGGAGTTCGCCGATCATCGTGACGCCGCCACCAGTTCGGTGATGGTTGCCTGGCTGGATGACCACCCCGTCGGCCATATCGTGATGAGCACTCACTGGAGCGGCTTCGCCTACATCGATGAACTGGCGGTAGACGAGTCGGCGCGCCGTCATGGCGTCGCACGTTCATTGCTCGACGCCGCACAATTCTGGACTCGCAAGCGCGATCTGCCGGGCATCGTTCTGGAAACCCAGAACAATAATCTGGGAGCCTGCAGGCTGTACGAGAGTTGCGGGTACGTGGTCGGCGGGGTGGATCACATGCGCTATCGCGGCATCGATCCGAGCACTCGTGAAACGGCGATTTTCTGGTATCTGATCTTTTCGGATTAACAGCTTCCCGCTGGCCGTGCAGCCAAAGCGGGAATGCTGCCGGTATTACGTGGGGGTGCGGGTAATTTTTATGCCCGATTGCACCAGCTCGAAGTCCTCACCACCCAGATGCTTGACCCGGTCGCCGATTGCCAGCCTGTAGGTGATCACCGGTTGCCCGCTCTGCGCCTCATCCGGCTGCGATTCCTGGAACTCATGAACCGGATAAACGCGACCTTCGGCGTCCCTGGCATGAAATTGTCCGACGAGAACTGAAGCCATTTGCTCTGTAACCTCTGAAACTGAATATAACTGCTGGTTTACGAATCCATCGAGGCTAGTAGACCACTGATCTATAGGTGAGTTTGCCTTTGGGGGAAAAAATAATCCCTGCTGTTCCAGCGCGTAGGGAATTGACCGGCGCAAAGGTCGTCTAAACCGGGCTTCTGTTCTATACCTAACCTTCCCTTGAATCAGATGACGGATATTTTCATGAGCCAGGTTCATACCATTGCCGTATTGGTCGGCAGTCTGCGAAAAGACTCCATCAACCGCAAGATCGCTCTTGCTCTGGCAGAACTGGCACCTGCCAGTCTGAAACTGAATCTCGTCGAGATCGGTGACTTGCCGTTGTACAACGAGGACATCGACGGCGATTCACCGCCGCCTGCATACACCACCTTTCGCGAGCAGCTGGGTGCTGCCGACGGCGTGCTGTTTGTCACCCCGGAATACAACCGCTCGGTGCCCGGTGCCCTGAAGAACGCCATTGATGTGGGCTCGCGTCCCTACGGCAAAAGTGCCTTCAGCGGCAAGCCGGGCGCAGTGATCAGTGCCTCGCCGGGTGCTGTCGGTGGCTTTGGTGCCAACCATCACCTGCGCCAGTCGCTGGTATTTCTGGACGTGCTGTGTCTCCAGCAGCCCGAAGCCTACCTGGGCGGTGCCGGGAGCTTTTTCGACGAGTCCGGCGCATTGTCCGATAAAACCAGGCCTTTCCTGCAGAAGTTCATCGATGCCTTTGCCGCCTGGGTCGAAAAGAACGGCAAAGTCTCCGCCAACTGACGCTGACGCTGACGAAGCGCGTCTGCGGATAAATTGCTTTATCTAACGCAGGCGCTTCGCGCTACCTCAATAAGCTGTTTCCTTTTTTCCTCTGCCATGCGCTCACGCGCAATGCGCTACGAGGAGTTATCCAAGGGAAACAGTACATGCCAGCAGCACTGCCGTATTTCTTCAGTGAGGCTCTGCGGAGCAGATTTACACAGGACATCCAGTACGCAACGGATGAGGCTCGAATTACCAGCGACGAAGGACGGTGGCTAAGGTTACTGGTCGCTACAGACACTTCAGCAGATACCGGCACGACCTTCCCGAGAGTCGACAGGCTGACAATTGAAGACGGCTCCGCAGGCAATGCCGAGCTGGCCGGAGCATTGTTCATCAGTGATCCCGATAACGCTGACGCTCCTGTTTTTCTGAGTACATTGGCGTTCGGTATCGAGCGATTTGCTAGCCGTAGTTTGCTACTCGCCGGATTGCAGCAGCGGTTGGCCGAGGTCAGCGACATGTCGATTGTCGAAGCCGATCGTGTCGAAGAGGCGTTGTTCGAAGCGCGCAGTCTTGCGGTGATACGCCAGCAAGCCCGGTACCTGGAAGACCTGTGGACACTGTTACAGGACTTGCCTGATCTGTATTCAGCCTGTGGCAAGGCTTTGCAGGCGGTTCTGTTGGCGCGTGGGTTGGGAGACGGCATCGACGTCTTCACTCAGATCGTGCAGATCCTGGAAATGTCCCCTGCTGCCGATCCGGGACTGCCATCGGTCGTGGGCACCCAATACCTGATCGATGCCGCTGTGCAGGTCTTCATCGGCGAGTTGATTCCGACAGGTCTGACGCGGCAGTTTCTGGATGCCAGGGGGGATATCCTGTCCCAGGCCCAGTCAACGCTCTTCGAGCAAGCATTGTCTGACTCGGTTTCCGCAGTCAGCGCTGCCTACGAGCAATTGCTGGTTGACTACTGGACGTCCCTAAGGCCCGACGGCCGGACCGTGAAGGACTTCGCCACTCGCGCCTTGGCAGAGTGCTTTCGTCAGCACCTGCTGTCGAGCCGGGCACATGGCGCGATGACGGACGCGGAGTACCGCCATTTGCTCACCCTGTTGCCTTCATCCCCTGAAGCGATCGATGCACAATCGATCAGGGTCCGACGGTTGTCGGTGTCTGTGGCGGGGCAGGAGCCGGTCAAGCTGGTCGGTGTGGCCCTGATCGAGTTCCCGGCGGACGAACTGGCGGGTGTATACCTTTATTCCTCGTTATCGGGTTTGCTGCGCTTCAGCGATTCGGCCAACGCCATCGAGCACGTCCTGAGCGACCCTTCACGTAACGGAATGCTGTTTTATTCTTCGCTGGACGATCATGTTTCCATTCGGATGCAAGGACCCGTGGAGGTGCGTCAGGATACGCTCGCCACAGAGTTTTTCAGTGATTTCGTCGGGTCGCTCATCGCCCTGCAAAAGCGCAATCTTCGTTACGCGCTGGCGTTGCCGGCGATCGATGCGGCAAAAATTCCCGTCCGGGTTGATGATGCGCTGGATATTCGGGGGCTGCTGGACGGCCGATTGCTGAATCTGCACGACTCAGGACGCTGGCGCTCGGAACGTCTGACCTTTGATCAGGCCTGGGGTGTCTCTGTGCAGACCACCAGTGTGCAGCCGAGCCTCATTCCCGAGCCGTCCTATAACTGGGTCAGCAAACTGAAAAAGCTCGACTGGATGCTTGAGCGCGTTGATGCCCTGCATACGGGCGTGGACAGCTGCATGCGTCTTGCGCTGAACCGCTATCTGGCAGTGATTGGCGGCCCGCATCTTGATGCATGGATGCTCTGGGTGTTACCGGATGCCATCGATGCGCCGCCCGTGCGCCTGCTTTCGTTGGCGCTTGACCGCGTTTGCGGTTATGCACCGGCACCGCTGTCAGGCGGCGTGGTTCTTGCCGGGCTGCTGAAGCCGGTTATGGATCAACCGGTGCAACGTTTGCCCTTGGCATTGATCGAGCAGATTCTGTCCTGCGTCCAGCTGGATTTCCCTCGCCGCTTCAACGAGCAGATAAGCGAATTCTATTCACGCTCGATACGTCATCTGGATACCCGATTACGGCCCGACGTGATGTGCGGTCTGATTCGGGAGTACTCGCTGCGTCTGGAACTGCTGGTTGAAAAACGCATCGCTACGCTTCCTGATTCGGTCATCGCGAACGTCCAGCAAGTACTGGACAGACCGTTACCAGCGCACAGGGCTGCGCTGGGCGAGGCGCGTGTCGATGCTTTTACCGTCTCGGTCGAGTACGACCCGCAATCAGCCGCGATCAAAGTGCCCAATGCATTCGTGATCAATAACAGGTTGCCCGGCAACAAGCCCGCTCTGTGGATAGTGAACAAGGGGCTCATATGTTTCGAAACCCTGCAGGTACTGGAACAGTATGTTGCTGAGCGGTTTACCGGCAAAGAACTGGGATCGCACTTGCCCGGCGTTCTTGCCGAGCCTGACCGGCAGACGTTGCTCGACTATCGTGCCCGGAAGGGTGCTCTCACCCTCAAGGTCGTATTGCAGCGCATCGAAGGGCATTTCATCGAGGCCTTGCAACACGACGAGATAGAGCGTCAGCGGCGCACGATGGCAGAACTTTATCAGCAGGCCGTGACCTGGCGTGTGCCGTCAGAACTGTTTGTCAACCTGTTGGGGGCAGGGGAGCGGGATGACCGAAATCGCCAGAACCTCAGCCATCTGGGCGTCGCCATTCAGTTCATCATCTACAAAGCCATCGTGCCCTCATGGGTCCGCGAAGCGTCCAGGGCCGATCAGGTTATGCTGATTGATGCCCTGCGGCGTTTCTATGTGACCTGTGCCGGAAAGAAAGACTTTCTGTTTGATATTCCCAGCCTCTACGAATACTCCTGTGAACAACTGAGACTCAGGTTCCAGACCGATTTCACCGAGCCTCGTCCGGATCCTGAAAACATCCGGGTTACCCTGAAGCATTTTGTTCCCGCTCCAGTCGCGCCGGGGCAGACGCCTCAATCGATACCGGCGGCCACGGACGCAGTCAGTGAAAACCTGGCGGAGTTTGCCATCAACCGTTTCCTGTCCAGGCAGGACGGCGTCATTCTTCTCTCGTCACGAGATGATCAGCCGCTGAACGCGTCGCTGACGCCGGCTTATGTGCGTGAGCTGGTGAAGTCGCTGGACATTGCCGCAGGTTACCGGAGCCTGCTGGACTCGCGGCTGGCCGTGACGGCTGCGGATTATCCGGAGCGACGCAGGCTGTTCGTCGAACAGGTCCCCTCTCTCGATATTCTGCAAGCGTTTGCGCTCCGGCTTAAAAATGAGCTCAGCGAGCAAGCCTACCAAGTGATTGAAAATGTGCTGAGCATGCCTGATGCCCTCGCGCGACTTCCTGTCAACGGCTGCAAAGTGGTGCTGAGCCCCTTGCAATTGCTCCCTGCCAAAGAGGGCTGGGAGCCGACTGTCGTACTGAATACGTATCTGATGGGGCCGATGGACAACCAGCCGGGACCGTGGGTGCTTTACGCGCCGCTGCATGAAGATTTCGTTTTCAAGGAATACCCGGATCGGGCCGCGCTGTTGCATGACATACACACCTCTGCGTTTCTTCAACAATACATTCTGGATCGTGTTGATCCCGATGTGCGCAAGCTCTACGACAACGGTGGCTTTATGGAGCCGCACCTGCCTTTCAGTGCAGAGTCTTCGTTTGATTTTCCTTTTGAAACACCTGCACCGGTCACCCTGCAAATCGACCCGTATGAGGGAAACTGTCTGCTGCTGATGTTCAGGGGCGCCCTCGATATCCTGAAATTACAGGTGCAACAGCACAGCGTTACCAATGCCGAACAGCACCGTGCTACGTCCCGCTACCTGTTCACGCTGGGCGCCGAGCAAGTCATGGCGCTCATGCCGGGGAGGGTGGGTGCGTTGATCGGCATTATCCAGGGGCAGACGCTGCTGAATATGTCGGTCATCTCGGCCGGGGATCAGAGCTGGGGCAAGGCTTTTTCGGAGTTCATGGCTGCTCTGAGTGTGATGATTTCTTCTGGACAGGCGCCCTCGGCATTCCCGTCACGGGCGGTTGACGAGGTCAACATGACAGCGGAGGAAGCTGTCCTGTCTGACCCGCTTGTACAGCTGGATGACGACGCCGATGTGCCCGAGTTTTCCTGGAGCAACAGCTCACTGACCCAGCAGATACGAGAGCGGCTGCGCCAATTCGAAGTGCATGATGTTGCCTTGAACACGCTGCAAAGAGATGAGTTGTTGAGTACCTACCACGATCCGCTCCCAAATAGAGAGTATGCAGCCATTGGTGGCAAGATCTACGAATTGAAGTCTGATGCTAACGGCTGGTTCATCGTCTCGGGAACCATGGTAGGGCCCCCGGTCAGTCTTGATGCGGACCAGCAATGGAAGCTTGATATCCAGGGCGGGCTGAGGGGCGGAGGGGGCGCGCTGACGCGTATGGAGGGCAGCCTTGTCGACGACCTGGTTGACGACATAATGGTTGTAAACGCCCGGGGGATGTCCGAGATCCGCCACTCATACCGGGAAATGGCCCTGGCCATCGAGGACGCGCACAAGCAGGCGCAGTACTATCTGGAAAACAGCCTGGCCAACCTGGCGATACCCGTATCCGCCAAAGCAGTCGAACCACGCACGGAAAAAATCATCGCCGATTTCTTTGGTCAGAAGAATCCGGACGACCGATTGTACGACGTCACTAAAAAGACAATTACCGATATTTATCAGGAATTGATGAACCCTTCGATGTCGCCCATCGACTCTCAGCGTTATGTGGTGGGTATCAACCGGATGGGCAATGAGGCCTCCAGCGCATTCATCTTCGAGGCGGATCCGTTGAGGCGGGTGTTCCTGACTGAACAGTTCTTTCGTGTACCTACTTACCGTTTCAAGCTCAGCGCCATTCGCTCAGGTGAATTCAAGCATGCTCCGCATTATCGCGCTGCCATTCTGATTCACGAGTTATCGCATATGGTGCTCAAGACCGACGACATTGCCTATGTCGACTCTCAGGCCCCGTTCGTTGACCTGATCGAGGATACCCCGACGTATCGATTGCGCATCAGGAATGAACTGATTACCCAGCAGCAGAAAACCCTGTCCTACCAGACTGACCGCGACAAGCTGTTCAAACAACTGGATGAAGAAACGTGGCGCGATTTGCGGCGAATGGACGGTAACGGCAAGCAGACGATTCTGCGTATCTGCGGCAAGAAGACCCTCGAAGAAGCGCGTGATGTGTTTTACCAGGACGTCCACAAACGTACCGACGTCATGCTCAAAAATGCGGATTCCGTGGCGTTGCTGGTGACATTGCTGGGGCGCGAGCGCTTTGTGAGGCGCTGAGGGCATGCTCCGGCGACCGACGTCACCGGGGCATTCGTGCCTGTCAGACCAGATAATGGCGCAATTCACGGGCGATCAACAGGCGCTGGATCTCGCTGGAGCCTTCGTATATCTGGGTGATGCGCGCGTCCCGGTAGTAACGCTCGACCGGGTAGTCCTCCAGATAGCCATAGCCACCATGAATCTGGATCGCCTTGGAGCACACCCACTCGGCCATTTCCGACGCGAACAGCTTGGCCTGAGAGGCTTCCGACAGGCACGCTTGCCCGGCGCTGCGCAGCCGCGCGGCGTGCAGGGTCAGCAGGCGGGCGGCATTGATGCGGGTGTGCATGTCGGCCAGCAGATTGGCAATGCTTTGATGTTCGATGATCGGTTTGTCGAACTGCACACGTTCCCGCGCATACGCCAGCGCAGCTTCGAAGGCGGCGCGGGCGATACCCAGCGCCTGCGCGGCGATGCCGATGCGGCCGCCTTCCAGGTTGGAGAGGGCGATCGACAAGCCCTTGCCGCGCTCACCCAGCAGGTTGGCAGCCGGGATGCGGCAGTTGTTCAAGGTGACCGCGCAGGTGTCCGATGCGCGGATGCCCATCTTGTGTTCGCTGCGATCCACCACGAAACCGGGGTTTTCGGTCGGCACCAGAAAGGCTGACAGGCCCTTTTTGCCAAGCGCCGGATCGGTCACCGCAAACACGATAGCCAGTTGTGCCCGCTTGCCGTTGCTGACGAACTGCTTGGCGCCGTTGATCACCCACTCATCGCCCTGTAACTCGGCACGAGTCCGCAGGTTGTGGGCTTCAGAGCCTGCATGTGGTTCGGTCAGGCAGAAACAGCCGATGGCCCGGCCCGTGGCCAGTTTTTCCAGCCAGGCATGTTTCTGCTCGTCGGTGCCGTAGTTGAGAACCGGCCCGCAGCCCACCGAGCTGTGAACGCTCATCAATGTGCCGGTGGCCGCGTCGGCAGCGGAGATTTCCTCAACCGCCAGGGCGTAGGCGACGTAATCGATGTAGGTGCCACCCCATTGCTCCGGCACCACCATGCCCAGCAGGCCCAGTTCGCCGAGCTTGGCAACCAGTGCGTCATCGATCCAGCCGGCCTTTTCCCAGGCCTGGGCATACGGCGCGATTTCATTACGCGCAAAGTCGCGCGCCATGTCGCGAATCATTACCTGCTCTTCACTCAATTCAAGGTCGTGCACGGCTCAATTCTCCAGACCGCTGAAGAAACTCTGCACCTGCGCGGCACTGACGTCCTGCGCGCTGGCGTGTTTCCATTGCGGCTTCTTGTCTTTATCGATGATCAGCGCACGTATGCCCTCGATCAGGTCACCGCGTTCGAACCATTGGCGGTCCAGGTGCAACTCCATGGCGAAGCAGGCCGGCAGCGACAGATGACGGCCACGGCGCAGCATTTCCAGGGTCACCGCCATGCCCAGCGGTGAGTGAGCTTTCATTCGGGCTACGGTATCCAGCGCCCACTCGCGGGTGTCGCCGATGACCACCTGTTGCAGTTGCTCAAGCATGCTGGGAACATCCGGCAGCCCGAAAAAGTGGTCGATGGCGTGGCGCAGGGATTCCAGCGGAGGGGAGGGCAGACGCTGGGTCGCCAGCTTGGCCAGCGCACCCTGCAGGTCCTTGAGCGGGGTCGACTTCCATTTCAGATGATCGAGCATGTGGTCGAGGCGCGGCAGCAGTTCGCTGTTCATGGACCAGTTGGCAAGGCCGCAGTACAACGCGTCGGCAGCACCGATCTGCGACCCGGTCACGCCCAGCCAGGTCCCGAGTTCGCCGGGCAGCCGCGAGAGAAAATAACTGCCGCCGACATCAGGGAAATAACCGATGGCGACCTCCGGCATGCCGAGGCGGCTGCGTTCGGTGACCACGCGCAGGTCGGCTCCCTGGACCAGCCCCATGCCGCCGCCCAGCACCAGGCCATCCATCAGGGCCAGTACCGGCTTGCGGTAGCGGTGAATGGCCAGGTCCAGCTCGTACTCTTCGGCAAAAAACGTGTGGTGCAGATCCTGGCCGCTCTGGTGGCTTTCATACAGCGAACGGATATCGCCACCGGCGCAGAACGCCTTGCCGCCTGCGCCGCGCAGGACCACGGCATGAACCGAGGGGTCGTCGGCCCAGCGCTCAAGTTGCTGGCGAAGTGTGCGGACCATGTCCAGATCGATTGCGTTCAGGCCTTCCGGACGATTGAGGGTCAAGTGTCCGATGTGGTTACGCACGTCGATAACGATCGAATCCCGGCAGGCGGACGGTCGAACCGGGCGGGCGGATGAAACCTGTGAACTCATTCTGAACTCCTTGTTCGGTTGCGCTTTTTTCTTATTCGAGCATTCGAGCGTCGCAGAAGATCGTAGCAGCGCAAATGTGCAAAGCAAAACTGCGTTTAAGCATAGTCTGAAGTTTCAGATAGCCACTGTTTAACGCCTTCGCAAGTGCCTGAGTGTTGCGGTATTGGACTGACCGATACGAATCATTGCCTGGCGGATGAGTATTATGAGTGTCATTAATGTCACAAAAGGGAATTCCTCAGGTGTACCCCATGAAAGTCCCCGTGCCAGTCGTTTATGAGCGATAAGTATGCCCCGCGCGAGTGGGCCGCCCACGAGCGTCCGACCATGCCCGGCTCGCCGTCGACGCCACTGCATTCGACCGCGCGGCGTTGGGCGTTTGCCGTCGTGGGGGTTATCGTCGCGCTGACCGGCGGCCTCGGTAATGCGCTGGTGGTCGCCAACCTGCCGTATTTGCAGGGCGCGCTGGGGGCGACATCGCAGGACATTGCCTGGCTGCCGGCGGCCTACATCATGACTAACGTGTCGATGAATCTGCTGCTGGTGAAGTTTCGCCAGCAATTCGGCCTGCGCGCGTTCACCGAGCTGTTTCTGGTGCTGTATGCGCTGGTGACGCTGGCGCATCTGTTCGTCAACGACATCGATTCGGCCATCGCTGTACGTGCGGCACACGGTATGGTCGGCGCTGCGCTCAGCACTCTCGGGCTGTATTACATGATTCAGGCTTTCCCGCAGAAGTGGCGGCTCAAGGCGCTGGTGTTGGGGATTGGCACCGCTCAGTTGGCAACACCGCTGGCCCGGCTGGTGTCTGAAGACTTGCTGCAGATTGCCCAATGGCGTGGCCTGTACCTGTTCGAACTGGGCATGGCGCTGCTCTCGCTGGGCTGCGTGCTGCTGCTCAAACTGCCGCCGGGTGATCGCTTCAAGGCGTTCGAGAAGCTCGATTTCCTGACCTTCGGCCTGCTGGCCAGCGGCTTTGCGCTGTTCTGTGCGGTGCTGTCGCTGGGGCGTATAGAGTGGTGGCTGGAAGCGCAGTGGCTGGGTATCGCCTCAGCGGCATCGATTGCGCTGATCTGCACCGGGCTGGCTATCGAGCATAACCGCAGCAATCCGTTGCTGATCACGCGCTGGCTGGGCAGTGGGGCGATCCTGCGTCTGGGCCTGGCGGTTATCCTGTTTCGCGTGGTGCTGTCCGAACAGTCGGTCGGTGCTGTCGGTTTTCTTCAAGCGCTGAATATGGGCAGTCAGCAGTTGCACACCTTGTATCTGGTGATGTTGCTCGGCAGCGTCTCGGGGCTGGCGGTCAGTGCGCTGACCATCAACCCGGCGCATCTGATCAAACCCTTGCTGATCTCTCTGGCGATGATGGCAGTGGGGGCCTGGATGGACAGTCATTCCACCAACCTGACCCGCCAATCGAACATGTACCTCAGCCAGTTTCTGTTGGCGTTCGGCGGCACGTTTTTCCTCGGGCCCACCCTGGTGCTGGGGATCAGCGGGGTGTTGGCGAACCCGCGCAACATGGTCAGCTTTTCGGTGTTGTTCGGGATCACCCAGAACATCGGCGGGCTGATCGGGTCTGCTGCATTGGGCACCTTTCAGGTGGTGCGCGAGAAATTTCATTCCAGTTACATCGTTGAACACCTGACCCTCATCGATCCGCTGGTTCAGGCGCGACTGCAGAGCTACAGCGCCAGTTACAGCTCGGTGCTCGCCGACCCGTCATTGCGCAACAGTCAGGGCATCCGCGCGATGGCCACGGCAGCGACCCGGGAGGCCAATGTGCTGGCCTACAACGATGTGTTCATGCTGATCGCGCTGATTGCGGTGCTGACCATGATCTGGATTTCAGCCCGGGTCCTGTGGCTGAAAATGACCACTCAACCTCTGGCGCTGGCACCCGTTGCACCTGCTGCTTCGCCCTCCGTATCCAACTCCGGCGTTAAATCTTCATGACCGAATCCAAGACCCCAGATACCGAAGCTCCGCGCAACTCGCCGCCACCGGCACCGTTGACGTCCCCGGTGACCAGCAAGCCGCGCTCGACCCGCAAGCGTGTCGTGTCTTCCGTGATTTTCGGCGCCGTCGCCCTGGCCGGGGTGCTGGTGGTGCTGTACGCCTGGCAACTGCCCCCGTTTGCCAGCCCGATCGAGAGCACCGAGAACGCGCAGGTCAAGGGCCAGACCACGCTGATCGGGCCGCAACTGAGCGGCTATGTCTACGAGGTGCCGGTGCAGGACTTCCAGTTCGTCAAGGCCGGTGATTTGCTGGTGCGTCTGGATGACCGTATCTATCGTCAGCGCCTGGATCAGGCCATTGCACAACTGGCTGTGCAGAAGGCCTCGCTGGCCAATAATCTGCAACAACGGCGCAGTGCCGAAGCCACCATCGGCCAGCGTCAGGCCGAACTGCAGAACAGCATCGCCCAGAGCCGCAAGAGCGCCGCCGATCTGCGGCGCAATCAGGCGCTGGTGACCGACGGTTCGGTTTCGAAAAGCGAGCTGGATGTCACGCGTGCCGCCGATGCACAGGCAAACGCCGCCGTTGCCGAAGCCAGGGCAGTCTTGCAGATCGCCCGTGAGGACCTGCAGACCGTCATCGTCAACCGTGGCTCACTGGAAGCCTCGGTCGCCAATGCGCAGGCGGCGATCGAGCTGGCGCGCATAGACCTGGACAACACCCGTATCGTTGCCCCGCGGGACGGGCAGTTGGGGCAGATTGGCGTGCGTCTGGGGGCCTATGTCAATTCGGGCGCGCAATTGATGGCGCTGGTGCCCGAGCAGCGCTGGATCGTGGCGAACATGAAAGAAACCCAGATGGCCAACGTGCGCCTGGGCCAGCCGGTGAGCTTTACCGTCGATGCGCTCGATGGCCACGAGATGCACGGCCACGTACAAAGAATTTCGCCCGCTGCCGGCTCTGAATTCAGCCTGCTGCCCGCCGACAACGCCACCGGCAACTTCGTGAAGATTTCCCAGCGTATCCCGGTACGCATCGTGGTCGATGCCGATCAGCCCATGCTTGAGCACCTGCGGCCAGGGATGTCGGTGGTCGTGAGCATCGACACCAGCGCGGACGGCGATGTGCCGCCTGATCCGGCGGTGCGCTGAGCCTCTGGATGAGCCTGACAGCTGTAACGTTGTTCACTTTGAATATCGTGCCGACGCTCCGCGTCGGCATGCAGTTCATGACGCTCTGCGTCATCCACCTCTGATGCGAAACAACGTCATGCCTTACTCGCAGACGCTGCCAACGCAGTGCTTTTCAACCGCGATGGCACAGACGACGCAGAGTGCGACGTTAGTGACGGCTGAGTCCTGGCGCTGATCCGGGGGTAGCCTGGCAGGACGCCAGGCTAGCCGCACCGTGCCATGGATGGCGCGTTGCGGCGACCCCCGGATCAGTGACAGGGCGAAGGAACCCGACGAAGTCGGGCCGGAAACCGGAGCGAGGGGGTTTGCCTACTTTGGCCCCATCAAAGTAGGTCGCCGAGGGGCGAAAAGGTGACCTGAGCCGAACGTCAATCCAGCTGATGTCGCAGAACCGCTGTGTGACGCGGAGCGTCACGAACTGCATTCCCACGCGGAGCGTGAGGAACGATAGTCATCAGGTTCCGGGCCGTGCCTCTAGCCCGACTACTCTAAAGTGCTTTTCAACCGCGAAGGAACCCGACGAAGTCGGGCCGGAAACAGGAGCGAAGGACTTTGCTCACTTTGGTCCCTCAAAGTGAGTCGCCGAGGGGCGAAAAGGTGACTTGAGTCGAACTCTAATCCACCTGATGTCACAGATCCGCTGTGTGACGCAGAGCGTCACGAACTGCATGCCGACGCAGAGCGTCGGCACGATAGTCAAAGCGGGGGCGGGCGCAGCAGGCATCAGAACAGCTTGCTGAACACCCAATACAACGAACCTGACAAGAGGATCGCCGCCGGCAGGGTCAGCACCCAGGCTGTGGCCAGATTACGCAGGGTACGCATTTGCAGCCCCGAGCCATTGGCGACCATCGAACCGGCCACGCCGGACGACAGCACATGGGTTGTGGATACCGGCAGCCCATACATGTCCGCCGCGCCGATCGTGAACATCGCCACGACCTCTGCCGACGCGCCCTGGGCGTAAGTCATGTGCGTCTTGCCGATGCGCTCGCCCACCGTCACCACGATACGCTTCCAGCCGACCATCGTGCCCAGACCCAAGGCGATGGCCACGACAATCTTGACCCAGGTCGGAATGAACCGCGTAGCACTGTCGATCTGCCCCTTGAACGCCTCAAGCTTGGTCTTGGTGTTCGCGTCGAAATCGCCGACCTTGTTTTTCTCCATCAGGCGGATGGTTTCCGAGGTCAGGTACATGTCGTTACGCACGTTGGTCACGGCTTCGGCAGGCACCTTCGACAGCGAGCCATAACTGGCGACCTGATCGCCGATCTTGCCCGCCATCACCGCCAGCGCAGGGATCAGTTCAGGGCTCGCTTCCTTGCTGACCAGGTAATCCGACAGCGTCTTGCGCGCATCTCCCGGGGCCGGTTGAGGGACGCTGCGGATCAACGCCTGCTGGGTTACTTCAGCCACAGCAGCGAACTGGGTAGCCTGTTCGGCGGGCATGGTGCGGTTCAGCGCATAAGCCATCGGCAGTGTGCCGACCAGAATCAGCATGATCAGGCCCATGCCTTTCTGCCCATCGTTGGAGCCATGCGCGAACGACACGCCCGTGCAGGTCACGATCAGCATGGCGCGAATCCACAACGGTGGCGGCGCGTTGCCTTCCGGAGCCTTGTACAGCGCGCGGTTCTTGATGAACATGCGCATGGCCAGCAACAGCAACGCCGCACAGCCGAAACCCACCAGGGGCGAGAGCAGCAGTGAGTAACCGATCTTGGTGGCTTGGGACCAGTCCACGCCGCTGGTGCCGTCGCGGCCGTGCATCAGGGCGTTGGCGATGCCGACCCCGATGATCGAACCGATCAGCGTGTGTGACGAGGACGCCGGCAGACCCAGCCACCAGGTGCCGAGGTTCCAGATGATCGCCGCGATCAACAGCGCGAAGATCATCGCGAAGCCCGCCGATGAGCCGGTTTGCAGGATCAGTTCCACCGGCAGCAGGGCAATGATGCCGAATGCCACCGCGCCGCTGGAAAACATCACGCCGAGAAAATTGAAGAAGCCTGACCAGACCACTGCAAAGCCGGGCGGCAGGGAGTGGGTGTAGATCACGGTGGCGACGGCGTTGGCCGTGTCATGAAAGCCGTTGACGAACTCGAAGCCCAAGGCGATAAGCAACGCTACGCCCAACAGCACGAACGGGGTCCAGGTGGTGACCACCGTGCCCATGTCGTCAACGTCCTGTTTGAGGCTGTAGCCGGTGAACAGCAAGCCTGCGATGAGTATCGTGAAGAAAAGTATCATGGTCATTCGGCTGGGCTTGCGACCGAATTGACTCGCTGACAGGCTCGCCTTGCCGAGAGCGTCTGGAGACAGTGCGTTTGTAGCCATGTTCGCAATCCTGGATTGAAAGAATATTGAAATGGTCATTGCAAAATGTGACAGCGGTGAGACATGTAACAATTGATTGCGCTTTTGCGCCGGTTTTCTGACAACCGGCGGTTGCTGACTCAGTAATCGCCGCGTTTGCGGAACGCCCAGCGCCCGGCGACCAGCGTGAAGGTCGCGACCAGCGCCACCAGAATCCAGAAGCCCTCAGGGTCAGAGGCCAGCGGTACGCCCCCCACGTTCATGCCGAAAAACCCGGCAACGATGTTGATCGGCAAGGCCAGAACAGTCACCACGGTCAGGGTAAACAGGGTTCTGCTGCTCTGTTCGTTGAGGTTGGCGGCAATTTCTTCCTGTAACAGTTTGATGCGCTCGCCCAGCGCCGTCAGGTCGTTGATCACCAGTGAGGACTCTTCGATGGACTGACGCAACGCCTGGACATCCTGTTCGCGCAGCCATTGCGGAGGTTTGTGCAACAGGCGCATCAACGAACCGGGTTCCAGCGCCAGCAGGCGTTGCAGACGGACCAGCACCCGGCGCATGGCGCCGAGTTCGGAGCGATTGTTGCTTAGTCGCTGCGAAAGCAACTGGTCTTCGATGCGGTCGACGTTGACGCTGGTCTTGCGCAGGAACTGCGTCAGTACTTCGCCCTGATCGCTCAGCAGGTGGGCGAGGAGCTCCAGCGGTGAGTCGAATTGCTCGCCGCGCTTGACCGCCGAGCGCAGCTTGTCCACCGAACGCAGCGGCTGCAGCCGGGCGGTGATCAGCAAACGCTGGCGGGCACAGACCCACAGGGTGGAAATATCCGTCGAGAGCCTGTTGAAGTCGAACACCACATCGTTGACGACCGCCAGCAGCGTGGTATCCACGTGCTCGATCCGCGTCGAACGCGAGCCCTCGTGCAATGCTTCGAAAAACTCTTCCGGAAGGTCCAGCTGGGCTTTCATCCAGCGTTCGCAGGCCGCGTGCGAGAGGTTCAGGTGCAGCCAGATGAAGCTGTTTTCTTCGGGAGGGTTTTGCAGGTAATCCAGCGCGGCGGCCGAACCGATTTCCTGGCCACTTTCACCATGGCGAAAACGGAAGCCGTAGAGCAGACCGAAAAGGTCGGAGTCCTGATGGTGGTGAGCGATACTGTGGTTCATGGCTGTCCACGTGCGGCCTGGCCCGGGCAGGGGAGGCGAAGGCCGCATGATGACAAGGCGTTATTTCATATTTGTGACAGCTTGTTGCCGGGTGTGACATCCGCCAGATCGAGAAACGACTGCATGGGCAGCCGTTCAGTCAATCGACAGCTCGCTACCGCCTCGACAGCGGTCAGACCATCGCCAGTGGCACCTTGCGAGTCGGCGCAGGCCATGCCAGATCGATATCGGCCAGATCGCGCTCGGTCAGACGAATCTGCTCGGCAGCGATGTTCAGACGAATGTGTTCCGGGTTGGTCGCCTTGGGAATGGCGATCATGTTGTCCTGGCGAAGCACCCACGCCAGGGAAATCTGCGCCGGTGTTGCATCGTGGCGTTTGGCGATTTCGTGCAGGGCAGGGTGGTAGAGCAGATCGCCAGCCTGGCCGATCGGGCAGTAAGCCATCAAGGGCAGATGACGGTCTGCGCTCCACAGCATCAGGTCGAACTCGATGCCGCGTTGCTCCGGGTTGTAGAGCACCTGATTGGTGGCACAACGCGGGTTGTTGAGCTCGATCATGTCCGGCACATCAAAGTTGGACACCCCCCAGGCACCGATTTTGCCCGCTTCACGCAGACGCTCGAATGCCTCGACCGTCTCGGTCAGCGGGTACTGGCCTGGCCAGTGCAGCAAGTACAGATCGATGTAGTCGGTGTTCATTCGCCGCAGGCTGGCCTCGCACGCGGTTGGAATACCGGCGCGGCTGGCGTTGTGCGGGTAGACCTTGCTGACCACGAATACCTTGTCCCGCTGTCCGGCAATGGCTTGCCCGACGATTTCCTCGGCAGCGCCATCGGCGTACATCTCGGCGGTGTCGATCAGGGTCAGGCCCTGTTCGATACCGAGGCACAGGCCGGCGATTTCTGCCGAGCGCTGATGCCCTTTTTCACCCATGTGCCAGGTGCCCTGACCCAGCACTGGTACGGTTCTGCCTGCCAGTTCCAGTGTGCGCATGTGACCCCCTGCAATTAAATAAGCAGCTAATGAGCGGTTGAATAAGCAGGTCTCAGGCAACAAGAGGCGCACGAGGTTCCGTGACACCCCAATGACAATGCAGATTTAAACCCGGAACTGCTTCAGCAAGGTGTTCAACTCTTCGCTCAACCCGCGCAGATGCAGACTGGCCGAAGTCGATTGTTCGGCGGCCAGTGCGGTGCTCTGGGACAGTTGCGCGGCCTGGGTGACGTTCTGGTTGATGTCATCCACCACGTGCGTCTGCTGCAGGGTGGCGCTGGCGATCGATGCATTCAGGCTGTTGAGGTTGCGCAGCGCCTGACTGATGGAGGTCAGGCTCTGGCCGGCCTGATTGGCCTGCTCGATGGTCAACTGCGAAGAGCGGCTGCTGTCACCGATCACCTTGACCGCTGCATCGGAATGCTTTTGCAGGCGTTCGATCATTGACTGGATTTCTGCGGTCGATTTCTGCGTGCGCTGGGCCAGCAGACGCACTTCGTCGGCCACTACGGCAAAGCCGCGGCCCTGTTCGCCGGCGCGCGCGGCCTCGATGGCGGCGTTCAGCGCCAGCAGGTTGGTCTGCTCGGCAATCGAACTGATCACTTCCAGTACGCTGCCGATCTGCGTGCTCTCGCTGGCCAGGCTCTGCATCACTTGCACGGCCTGACCGATGGTGCTGGAGAGGTGTTCGATCTGGCGCAGGCTGTTATCGATATTGATTTGACCCTGCTGTGCCTGTGACTCGGCATCGCGCATTTCGCTGGCGGCATGTTCAGCGTTCTTGGCCACGTCCTGCACACCGTAGGTCACTTCGTTGACCGCAGTGGCAACCAGGTCCATCTGTTGCGATTGTTGCTCGCTGCGGCTCTGCGCCTGTTCGGCGTCGCTGCCCAGATCGGTCGAGGCCTGGCCCAGCGCCACGGCCGAGTGCTGCAACTGACCGACGACATTGCGCAGCTTGGCGACAAAGGCATTGAAGTGCGTACCCAGCTCGGTTATTTCATCCTTGCCATGGGTTTCCAGCGTGCGGGTCAGATCGCTCTCGCCACTGGCAATGCTGGCCATCGCACCGACCGCCGCTCTGAGAGGGCGCACGATGCTGCGTACGATCGTGACCAGCAGCAACACCATGATCAGCACGATGCCGGCGATGAACATCCCGGCGTTCCACAGTTGGGTCTTGAACTCCGCCGCTACGTCATCCACGTAAACGCCGGACCCCAGAATCCAGCCCCATGGTTGAAACAGCTGCACGTAGGAGGTCTTTTTCACCGGCTCGCTGGCACCGGGCTTGGGCCAGCGATAATTGACCATCCCGGCACCCTGGGCTTTGACCAGCGTGACCATTTCATTGAACACCGCAAAGCCGTCCGGGTCCTTGATGGTCGATAGATCCTGGCCTTCGAGCTTGGCGTTGGTGGGGTGCATGATCATCACCGGGCGCAGGTCGTTGATCCAGAAGTAGTCGCTCTGGCTGTAACGCAGGCTCTTTATCTCTTTCAAGGCTTGCTGTTGCGCAGCCTCGCGGGTCATGCCGCCGGCGGCTTCAAGCCCTTGATAGAAGGAGAGGATGCCGCTGGCCGTCTGCACCACATGCATGGTTTTCTCGGCCTTGGCCTGATACAGGTCATTATGCAGTTGCCTGAGCAGCGTCGCCGAAAGGACGAAGAGCATCAGTACTGAAACGACAAGAATCAGCCACAGACGGCGGCTGATGGACAAACTGCGCATACTCATGATCGGCATCCCATGCATTATTTTTTTTCTTCTGATGACTCTGATCCGCGCAGCGCGCGATTCAGGGCCTTTCAAGCATCTCGGCGCGTAATGACCAAACATGAGCGGTCGGTCACACTTTTTAGCGGCGTACACGGGTATGGCGAAAGGCTTACAGCAACAGACGCGATTGGCTCTATCGACTGACCCTCAGTGAATGTAGGATCCAATTCAACAGCTGCAGCGAAGGAACGCCGCAGTGATCAGGGAGGATCGACCATTGCCAGGAGGCTACTGACAGGATGTCGGAATGGTCATGTTGCAAAACCACCCGCTTCGGCGGGTTTTTTGCGTCTGCAGGAAAGCAGGGTGGGTTCAGCGGTCCGGCTCGCAGCCTTTGAGCACCAGCCTGAGGATGGTCCGGGTGGCCGCCTCGTAATCGGCATCCTGCAGTTTTGCCTTGCCGGTGACCGTTGCGATCTGCCAGTCGAAATCGGCGTAGGTCTGGGTCGCGGCCCAGATGGTGAACATCAGGTGATGAGGATCGAGCGGGGCGATCTGTCCGCTGTCGATCCAGGCCTGGATGCATTCGATGTTGTGCCGTGCCTGGCCATTGAGCTGTTCGATCTGCTGCGCTGTCAGGTGCGGGGCGCCATGCATGATCTCGCTGGCGAACACTTTCGAGGCGAAGGGCAGATCACGGGAAATCTGGATTTTCGAACGGATATAGCGGCTGAGGACTTCGGCAGGCACGCCTTCGGGGTTGAAGGGCGTCGACGCACGCAGAATGGGCTCGATGATGCTTTCCAGCACCTCGCGATAGAGGTTTTCCTTGGATTTGAAGTAGTAATAGACGTTGGGCTTGGGGACACCGGCTTTGGCCGCGATATCGCTGGTCTTGCTGGCGGCGAAGCCCTTGTCGGCGAATTCCTCGCTGGCAGCGCGCAGGATGAGTTCTTTGTTGCGCTCGCGGATACTGCTCATGACCCGGTTATTCCCTTGCCTGCATGGCGGTCGCGCATGTTAGCACCGGGTTTGCGCAGCGCTCAATGTTGACGGCCCGGGGCAGGGTTGCACCGGGCCGTTTACTCAGGCACCCATCAGTTCCTGGACTCTGGCGGCCAACGCTTCAATCGCAAACGGCTTGGTCAGTACGCGCATTCCTGGCCCGAGCTGTTCGTCACCGATGGCGGCGTTTTCCGCGTAGCCGGTGATGAACAGGGTTTTCAGATGCGGGCGGACCTCGCGTCCGGCATCGGCCATTTGTCGTCCGTTCATGCCGCCCGGCAAACCCACGTCAGTGATGAGCAGGTCGATATGCACATCCGAACGCAGCAGCTTGAGGCCAGCCAGGCTGTCGGCGGCTTCGATCAGCGTATAGCCCAGGTCGCCGAGGGCGTCGGTGAGCAGCATGCGCACCGTGGGTTCGTCGTCCACGATCAGGATGGTTTCCCCGGACTGGGTGAACTCGAACGGTGCCTTGTGCACATCGCCTTCGTCTCTGGCCGCAGTGCCGTCGTAGCGAGGCAGGTACAGGGATATCGCGGTTCCCTTGCCGACCTCTGACTGAATACGCACCCGTCCGCCAGACTGATTGGCGAACCCGTAAATCATCGACAGACCCAGCCCGGTGCCCTGGCCAATGGGTTTGGTGGTGAAGAACGGGTCGAATGCCTTGGCGATGACATCAGGCGTCATGCCGGTACCGGTATCGGTGACGCACAGCGACAGATAATGGCCCTCAGGCATATCGTGTGCGCGTGCCACATCGCCGTCTATCCAGCGGTTGCTCGCCTCGATGGTGATGCGTCCGCCGTCCGGCATGGCATCGCGGGCGTTGATGCACAGGTTCAGCAGCGCGTTTTCCAGCTGGCTGGCGTCGACCAGTGTCGGCCACAGCCCCGTGGCACCCAGGGTCTCGACCACGATGCTGGGGCCGACGGTGCGCTGGATCAGGTCGGTCATGCCTTTCATCAGCCTGTTCACGTCAGTCGGCTGCGGGTCCAGGGTCTGGCGTCGAGAGAAGGCCAGCAGCCGGTGCGTCAGAGCCGCGGCACGTTTGGCCGCGCCCTGGGCCGTCACGATGTACTTGTCGACCTCGCCCCAGCGCCCTTGCTCGATCCGGGTGCCCATCAGTTCCAGAGCCCCGGAAATGCCTGCCAGCAGGTTGTTGAAGTCGTGGGCGAGGCCACCGGTCAGTTGCCCGACCGCTTCCATTTTCTGCGACTGGCGCAGCTTCTCTTCGGCCTGCATGAGCTCGGTGGTGCGCGCTGCCACGCGTTGCTCAAGCGTGTCGTTGAGGGCACGCAGCGCGGCAGTGGCACGGTCGCGTTCTGCCGCCACGGCGCGTCGTTCGTCAACGTTGATGAGCACGCCGGGAAAGCTCAATGGTGTGCCATCCTCGGCCCGATCGACCCGGCCGTTGGCTTCGATCCAGTAGTAGATGCCATCAGTACGACGAACGCGGTACTGGTGGGCGTAAACACGCCCGTTGGTGATGACCGCATTGATCGCAGTGATCAGGCCTTGCTTGTCTTCCGGGTGAACAGTGGCAATGACTTGCTCCAGACTCAGGCCTTCACGGCCCAGCGCGGGGTCCAGACCGAAGGCCTTGGCGAAGGCTTCGTCGACGGTAAAGCGATCGGTCGGCAAGTCCCAGTGCCAGGTGCCGATGATTGCACCGGCGGCCAGGGCGAGCTGAACGCGGTCGATGTTTTCGCGTGCGACGGCCTCGCTGGTGCGCAAGCGCTCCTCGGCATCGCGTCGCGCCGTCACATCGCTGAAGATCACCGCAATCTGCCGATCAGCCGGTTCACCGACACGCACCGCCTTGACTTCGAACCAGCGCTCGAACGCCTTGGCATAGTTCTCGAAGCTGGCAGGCTCGCCGGTTTTGGCGACGTTGCCATAGGCTTCGAACCAGAACCGCTCCAGGTCCGGCGCGAACTCGGTCACCCACTTGCCGCGCAAATCGACACCGGCCTGACGTTCAAAGGCAGGGTTGGCCTCGATGAAGCGGTAGTCCACCGGGCTGTCATCGGCATCGAACCTGACCTGAATGATGGCGAATGCGGCTTCGATGGTCTCCAGCATGGCCCTCGAGCGCTCTTCGCTCTGGCGCAGCGCGGTCTCGGCCTTGCGCATCTGCGACATGTCGAGCATTGCGCCGATCATGCGCACCGCCTGGCCGTCGATATCGCGTATCACATGACCGCGGTCCAGTACGTCGGCATAGGACCCGTCCAGACGACGAAAGCGGTATTCGTCTGTCCAGGCAGTGCCATTGCCGTCGATCACGGCATGAATGGAGTTGTATACGCGGGTGCGGTCGTCGGGATGGATCTGGCCCATCCACCAGTCACCGGACTTGTCCAGGGTTGCCAGCGGGTGGCCGTAAGCCTCTTCCAGCGCGTCGTTCCAGAGCACCAGATTGGTTGCAAAGTCCCAGTCCCAGATCGAGTCATTGGTCGCCTTGGCGGCCAGCCGGTAACGTTCCTGGGCTTCTTCGGTCGCGCGGCCGGCCAGATGCTCGCGGGTACGGTCGCGCAGGATTTTCACGAAACCGAGGTGGGTATTGTTCTCATCGTAGAGCGGCATCATCTCGCCTGATGCCCAGAACAGCTCACCGTCCTTGCGCAGGTGCCAGCGCTCGTCCGACGCCCGGCCTACGCTCAGCGCAAGCTGCATTTCATGTTCGACCCGGTTGCTGGCCAGGTCTTCGGGCGTAAAGAAACGCTTGGCGCTCTGACCGACCATCTCTTCCTGGGTCCAGCCCAGAACCTGCTCTGCGCCCGGGTTCCAGTCGGTGATGATGCCGTTGCCATCGGTCAGGATCATGGCGAAATCCATCGCGCTGTCAAAGACTGCGCGCTGGCGTGCCGCCCGGGCGACGGCTGAGGGCCGACAGGTATTTGTTGCGGCGTCGATGCCGGCTTCTTCAAGCGTTCTGCGCAGGTCCACGATCTGCGCCTCCAGCTCTTCTCTTGTCAGGTCTTTCAGAGCGCCTCCCGCTCACACGTTATGTTTGGCATGGGCGGAAACTTGCCGATGGCCTGCTTTGCACGGTCTGCTTTCCCTCGGCAGGCAGTGCCTGATGGGCGTCTTTCTATGGCGACCACCATACAGTCATTGCCGCGCCTGAGCTCACGTCCTGCCGTGACTGCAGCGCAGTGGCTGCGTCAGTGGACACCTGCCGACGAATCGGGTTTCGAAGGATCAGAATTTAAAACAGCCATTGTGTCCTGCGCTGGTTCCGGGGACATGTTCAAAGGCGCAGCGATTTTCCCGGGTATTCATCGGCCTGGGGGCGGCTTTCTTTAGAGAATGTCAGGCCTGGGTAACAACTTTGTTTGCAGGCTGCACACATTGCTCATTACCTGATGCGGGTGGGGCTTTCGAGTCAGCCTTTTTTCGGGGTTTTTCGGAACGCGTGCTAGGATTTACCCTTTCGTTATGCGAAACGTGCCCTTCGTATGTCCATCGATGTAAACAGTCCCGCTACTCCTGCACCCACCAAGCGTCGCCTGCCCAAGGGCGAGGTGCGCAAGGCCGAGATCATCAAGGCGGCCATGACCCTTTTCGCTCGGGATGGTTATGCCGGCGCCTCGCTGACCAACATTGCCAAGGTAGCGGGTCTCTCTCAGGTCGGCCTGCTGCACCATTTCCCGACCAAACTGGTGCTGCTGCAAGCTGTTCTCGAACATCGCGACCAGTACATTGCCGGCCGGCTGCAGGATGCCGATCAGGTCGCTTCTCTGCAGGGGTTCCTGTCGTTTCTGAAGCAGGTCATGAGTTTCAGTATCGAAGACGCCGCGGTCAGCCAGGCGCTGATGATCATCAACACTGAAAGTCTGTCGGTCACGCATCCTGCACACCGCTGGTTCAGCGAGCGTTTTGCGATTGTGCACGGCCATCTTCAGGCGCATCTGAAGTTGCTGGTCGAGGCAGGCGAAATTCGGGCGGATATCGACGCAAGGCAGATCAGCCTGGAGATAGCCGCCATGATGGATGGCATGCAGATTCAATGGCTTCGATCGCCAGGGGATGTGCAGATAGAGGAGGGGTTTGCCAGGTTTCTCGAGCGACTGGCGCGGGATCTGGCGGCACGCTGAGCTGCGAGCATTTACCAGACAGGCATCGGTGGTCCTGTCGACCACCGATGCCGTTGGCTTAGTAAGCCTGTTCTGCCTTGACCTGTACGGCCTTGCGCAGCGGGATCGGCAGCGGGTTGGAGTCGCGAGTGGTCAATTGCTCCGGGTACAGCGCTACAACCGTGCGGTCGAGCGCCAGGTTTTCCGAGTCCTTGCCCACCAGCACCTTGAACTTGCCAGGGTCAACGTTCCAGCTCACCGAGTTGGTTGAGTAGTACGCGAACGAGCGCGAGTCCAGCGCAATGGTCACGGTCTTGCTTTCGCCAGGCTTCAGGTAAACCTTGGAAAAGCCCTTCAGCTCTTTCTCTGGACGATCAACCAGCGGCTTTGAAGGCTGCACGTACAACTGAGCCACTTCAAAACCGGCCTTGTCACCCGTGTTGGTCACCGTGAACGACGCCTGAATGGTCGCGCCCGGTGCCAGCACGTTGCTCGACAGCTTCAGATCGCTGTACGCATAGGTGGTATACGAAAGCCCGAAACCGAATGGGTAGAGCGGTTTGGTGTGCTTCTTGTCGTAACCGCGATAGCCCAGGTACAGGCCTTCGCTGTAGCTCATCTCGACAGGCGGATTAGGGCTGCTGAAATAGTACGGCACCGGGTTCGAGTACGACGCATAGCTCGGATTGTCCTGTGCCTTCTTGTCCAGCGTGATCGGCAGCTTGCCCGATGGATTGACCTTGCCGAACAGTATTTCAGCCAGTGCCTGACCGCCCTGTTGCCCTGGATACCAGGCGTGCAGAGACGCGGCTACCTTGTCAGCCCACGGCTGCATGTCCATGCCACCGCCACCGTGCAGTACCACGATGGTTTTTGGGTTGGCTTTCTGAATGAAACCGATCAGCTCGGACTGGAATTGCGGCAGTTCGAACGGACGATCGAGCGACTCACCCTCGTATTCGAAGTTATTGCCGGCGGCTACCACGACAGCGTCGTAATCCCCCAGACTCTTCGGTGGTCGCAACGCTGCCCAGCTCATCTGTACGCCGTTCATGCCGCCCAGTACCGGAGTGAAGTTGCCCTTGAGCCGGCGGTATTCGAGGCGCACGTTGTATTCGCTGCCAGCCTTGAGATTCGGTGTCTTGACGGTGCGCGGCACGACTGGGATCAGGTCGAACGAGACTTGCGCGCCTTCATCTTCAAGCACCAGCTCATCGTTGATCCAGAGTTTATAGGCACCGTCCGCACGGACCTTGAACACCTGCGGCCCGGTGATCGTCGGTTTGATCTTGCCAGTGAAACGGGCCGAGAACGAACCGGCTGAAGGGCTGTAGCCGTTGACCGCGCTGCTGCCGTAATCAGTGACGTTGGTGTTGGTAATCCAGTCCAGGTTGACGCCCGGCTCGATGCGAGTTGCCACCGGGTCGCCGGACAGCGAGGTGTTGGCGTAGTACTCGGCTTTTACGCCGGTATTGCTGATCGCCTGCTGGTCACTGCCTGGCTGATACCAGACCGACGATTTAGGGTTGAGGCTCATCTGTGGCAGGTAGTCCACGTTGGACGGGTCAGACGCCAGTTGCTTGAGTCCGCTCACTTCGGTGACATAACTGGCCGGCGCCGAATAGGCAGTACCGAACGGCGCGGTCGGCGGCTGCATGGCCATGTCGCCAATGACGGCGATCTTCGCGTTTCTCGGCAACGGCAGTAGAGGTTTCTGCCCGTCCACTGGCTCGTTGCGCAGCAGGACGATCGATTCTCTGGCCACGTTCAAGGCCGCCAGTTGACCGTATTCACGATGCTCCAGTGGCTGCGCCTTGTTGATCCCCTTGTCAAAACCGTAGCTGACCAGCGCTCTCAGGTTCCTGCGCACCTTGTCGTCGATCACGTTCTGGTGCAACTGACCGTTCCAGACATAAGGCAGCAGTTTGGCTTCAGTAAACTGAAGGCCGCTGGGCATGTCGATATCGGTGCCGGCCCAGGCGCCCTTGAAGGCGTCCTGAACCGAGTTGAAATCGCTCATGACGTTACCCTGAAAGCCCCACTGGCCTTTGAGGATATCGGTGATGAGGTGATGGTTTTCACACGCGTATTCGCCGTTGATCTTGTTGTAGCCGCACATGATCGAGGCGATATTCGAGTTCTTGACCAGCGATTCGAAGCCCGGCAGGTACAGCTCCTGCATCGCTCGTTCGTCGATCTTCACATCCAGATAATGACGGTTCGCTTCCTGCTCGTTCATCAGGTAATGCTTGGCGGCCGCCTGGATGCCTTGAACCTGGATACCGTTGGTGACGGCAGGTGCCAGTACTGCGCCGAGAAACGGATCTTCGCCACTCATGTACTCGGCCGCCCGGCCGTTGAAAGGCGTGCGGTACAGGTTGATGGCTGGCGACAGCATCTGCTGACCGCCTGCGATGCGGGTTTCGTAGCCAATGGCCAGACCGAATTCCTTGGCGCGATTGATGCTCCAGGTGGCCGCAAGTGCTGACGGGGAAGGGTACTGCGCGCCGAACGTCTTGCCGCCGACCAGTACACCCATGGCCGAGTCATAGGCGACCGTGCCCTGCAGGTTGAACTTGTCCAGCTTGGGAATCATGCGGCCGTCGTCAACGCGCGAAAAATTGATTTTTTCCGATTGCGTCATGTTGTCCAGCATCGCGCCTACGCGCGCTTCCACTTCATTGCCGGTCATCGGCGTGACAGCGAATACGCTGCCTGCCTGGGCGATACCGAGCGCCAACAGGCTCAGGCCCAGGCCTTGTTTGATCATGGACACGGAGTTATTCCTTACGTCATTCATTGATTGATCGGTTGCAGTCAGTGGGTCACTCAGTGGTCTTCATTGCCGGCAGGCGCGTCCGCAGTGTCGATCGGTGCATCCACCACCGTTTGCGCGCCGTTGGGCGTTTTCTGTACGGCAGCGTCGGCACCCGTGATCTGCTCACGCTGGGCGTCGACCTCTGCGCGGCGCTCGCTCGACGTGGATGGCAGCGGGTTCTGCCCGTCAGCGGCAGACACCGGGAGGGCGGCAAGGGACATCAGTAAAGTGGCAACAACAGGCAGCAGGGGGCTGGCCATCGGGAGAATCTCCAAACAGAAATATGAAACAGGCAGACAGGCAAGTCAGCAGCTCAGGGCCGCTGACAGTTCATTCAAGGCGTGCGTGACAAACAGAAAATTGCTGAAAGGTAAAATACACGAATGTAATTTTATATAGTTGAGGTTGGGTAAAATTCAATGGCAGATATTTGGTTTTAGTATTGCTTTAATTTCAAAATATAAATTTAATACGCAATATTTTTATGGTTTTTGTGTTTTTACAGAAATTAATCTTCTTTTTAAAAAGCAGAGTGATCACTCTGTTTTTGGCGGTTTAGATGGTTTTCATGGGGTCGCGTGCTGATGAGCGCAAGTATTGCTGACGCCTGAATACTGGCAGTGAGTGTCAGTATCATCACGTCGCTGTCCGGCCCGTCGAATAAAGTCCGGACGCCACCGAAGAATGCCTACGCCTGTCTGGACTGGAGTGAACGCGCCCCGCACATCGGCGGCTCGTTGGGTGCGGCGCTGCTGGAACTGATGCTCAAGCGTGGGTGGGTAAGTCGACATCTGGATTCCAGAGCACTGTATCTGACGCCCAAAGGGGCAGGCGGGATGGCGAAGGCGTTTGGTCTGGAAGGCGGTGCGTAAACGCTCAGATAACCACGCCGCTATCGGGCATGCCCGGTAGCAGCGTGGCTCAGGTTCAGAAGCTGTACTTGGCCGTCAACGCATAACTGCGCGGGTTGCCGTAGACGTCGGTGGAGCCCCAGACCGAGCTGGCGCCAATCGCCGTGTAGTAGGTGCGGTCGAATATGTTGTTGGCGTTCAGTTGCAGGTCGAGGTTCTTGCTCACCTGATACCCCGCCATCAGGTCGGCGACGGCGTAGCTGCCCTGTTCCAGGCGATAGCTGCCATCGGTGAGCGCGATGTCGTTGTACATGCGGCTTTGCCAGTAGACGTTGCCGCCGACGCGCATTTTCTCCAGTGCACCCTGCAGGCGATAGACCGTCGATGCCTTGAACAGATGCTCGGGTGTGTCGGTGTTGAATTGCTGGTTCTTATTTGCCGGATCCGCGTCCTTGAGGTAGTGGGTGCGGGCGTAGGTGTAGCCGGCGCCGACTTGCCAGTTCTCGGTCAACGCGCCTTGCAGCTCCATCTCGATGCCCTGACTGCGTACCAGGCCTGCAGCGTCGTAACAGGTCAGGACCGCGCAGCCTGCCTGAGTCGGTGACTGGGTCTTGAGGTTTTTCTGGTCGATCTGGAACACCGCCAGGGAGGTGTTGAGGGCGCCGTTGAAGTATTCACCCTTGATACCGACTTCATAGTTTTCGCCGACCACCGGCTTGAGCACCTTGCCGGACAGGTCCTGTGCGCTCTGCGGCTGAAAGACGTCGGTGTAGCTGGTGTACAGCGAGTGGTGTTCATCCAGCTTATAGATCAGCCCTGCGTAGCGCGTCAGGTTACGGGTGACTTTGTAGTCTTCATCGCCGACGCGGTCATCGTAGTCGTACCAGTCCAGACGGCCGCCGAGGATCAGGGTCAGCGGATCGGCCAGGCTCAGGCGTGTGGTGAGATAGACCGCGTCCTGGGTGGCGATGCTGTGCGTCTTGCCATTGCGAACGAAGTCCGGCTTTGGCGCGGCAATGGGCAGACCGGTGTCGTAGGGGCTGTACTCCTTGCTGGTCTGGTCGTACACGCGCCGGCTGGTGCCGACCACCACTTCATGAGTGCGGCCGAAGGCTTCGACCGGCCCACTGGCGTAGACATCGAAGGCGCTCTGCTGCTCTTCCGGCCTCGACTGGTAGGCCGTGGTTTCCAGCGGACCGTTGTAGCGAGACAGGTAGGTCCCCGAAAACAGGCCGTCCAGCGACGAGCTCGAGCCTGCTACGCGCAGTTTCCAGTCGTTGTCGAAACGGTGCTCCAGCTCACCGAACACGGTGTCTATCCGGATTTTCTTGTTTTCCCAATCCGAGCCGGAATAGGTGGAGCGCGGCAGGTTCAGGTGGTGACCATCGACACCCAGAGGCAGGCCGCCCCAGAAGTAGTTGGTCTGGTCTTCCTGACGAGAGAGGCCCAGGGTGGCGGTCGTCGCGTCGCTCAGATCGGCTTCGACCACCCCGTAGAACACGCCGTGATCGCTCTTTTCCTTGTCGCGGAAGCTGTTGGCATCCTGGTAGGAGCCGACTATGCGGCCGCGAACCGTGCGGCTGTCGTTCAGTGGGCCGGACGCATCGAAGACGCCACGGTAATCGTCCCAGCTCCCGACCGTGCCGGTGAGGGTGACCTGTGGCACGGCGGTAGGGCGTTTGCGCACCATATTGATCGCTGCCGAAGGATTGCCAGACCCTGTCGCCAGGCCAGTCGCGCCCCTGATCACCTCGACATGATCGAACATGGCCAGATTGGGTTGAACGCCTGCCGTGTAGCCCGAGTAGGAGGCGGGCAGGCCGTCGTACATGATGTTGTCGATGTCGAAACCGCGCGACGTGTAGGTTTGCCGGCCCGGCCCGCTGGACTGGTCCAAAAACAGTCCCGGCGTATACCTGACCACGTCATTGATGCTGGTCATGGCCTGATCGTCCATGCGTTGGCGGGTGACGACCGTCACGGCCTGCGGCGTTTCACGAATGGTCAGCGGCAACTTGGTCGCGGTCTGCATCGGGCCGGTGGTGTAGGACTGACTGCCCTCGGTTGTGGAGCCAAGTTGATCACTGCTGATCTGCGTGGCGCCCAGCTCCATGGTCGTGGCGGGCTGTTCTTCAGCGCCAAGGGCTGCCTGTGTAGTGGCAGCCCAGATGCCCATGGCCAGCAGACCCGGTGTGAAACGATTACGGCTTTGCGATTGTTGCCCCGACATGAACCCGACACTCCCTGATGCCCTCCATGGCAGGATGATAATAATGTTGATAATGGTTCGCATTAGTGTGACAGGTTGTTTCGCACAGAAAAAGACACTGCGAACAAATAGTTAACAAAATTTTCACATTCAACGCTGAGGCCGGGGGGCCGTCGTTCTGGGTGTCTGATAGGTACCCCATCGAAAAGCGCTATGAAAATCTTGTACATGAAATTACATTGGTACAAGTTTTTATGGCTGCGGAGCCTCTTCCATTGACCCAAGCCCCTCGTCTCCACCTGATCCTCGGCGATCAGCTTTCCTTCGATCTCGCATCCTTGGCGGGGCTGATCCCCGAGCGCGACACGGTCCTGATGGTCGAGGTCATGGAAGAGGCGAGTCATGTGCCGCATCATCCGCAGAAGATCGTGCTGATCTTCAGTGCCATGCGTCATTTTGCCGAGGCGCTGCGTGAGCGTGGTGTTCGGGTGCAGTACGTCATGCTCGATGATCCGCAGAACACCGGGTCGGTGCCGGGTGAGTTACAGCGCTGGCAGGCCCTGTTGCGAGCAGAAGAGTTGCACATCACCGAGTGCGGCGACTGGCGTCTGGAACAGTCGATCAAGGACTGCGGGTTGCCCATCCAGTGGCACGCCGATACGCGCTTTCTTTGTTCCCGCGACGAGTTCTCGTCGTGGGCGCACGGCAAGAAGCAGTTGCGCATGGAGTTCTTCTATAGGGAGATGCGCCGCAAAAGCAGGCTGCTGTTGAACGGCGACGGTACGCCGGTCGGTGGTGCCTGGAACTTTGATGCCGAGAACCGCAAGGCACTGCCCAAGGGCGTGGCAGCGCCTTACCCAATGCGCTTTTCCCCGGACGCTATCACCCGCCAGGTACTAAAGCTGGTGGGTGAGCGCTTTGCCAGCCATTACGGCTTGCTGGATAATTTCGACTATCCGGTTACGCATGCCGATGCCCAGGCGCTGTGGGAGTACTTTCTGGATTACGGCCTGGCCGGTTTCGGCGATTATCAGGACGCGATGGCCACTGATGAGCCTTTTCTGTTTCATGCGCGCATCAGTGCTGCGTTGAACATCGGCCTGCTGGATTTACGCCAGGTGTGCAGTGACGTTGAGTCCGCGTACTGGGCGGGCAGGGTGGGGCTGAATGCCGCCGAAGGTTTCATTCGCCAACTGATCGGCTGGCGGGAGTATGTGCGTGGCGTCTATTGGCTGAAAATGCCCGATTACGCGAGCGGCAATCTGTTCGGTAACAGCCGGCCGCTGCCCGAGTTTTACTGGACCGGCGAAACGCAGATGAACTGCATGAGTCAGGCCATCGGCCAGAGCCTGAAGCATGCCTACGCCCACCACATTCAGCGCCTGATGGTCACCGGCAACTTTGCCCTGCTTGCCGGGATAGTGCCGGAGCAGATCTGCGAGTGGTACCTGGCGATCTACATGGATGCCTTCGACTGGGTCGAGCTGCCCAATACGCTGGGCATGGTCATGCATGCCGATGGCGGCTATCTGGGCTCCAAACCCTATTGCGCCAGCGGCCAGTACATCAAGCGCATGTCTGACTATTGCCGCGGCTGTGCGTACAAGGTCACTGAAAGCACCACTGAGGATGCCTGTCCGTTCAATGCGCTGTACTGGCATTTCCTGATGCGCCATGGCGACCTGTTGCGTCGCAATCAGCGCATGGCGATTATCTATAAAAACCTTGATCGCATGGCTGAGCCCAAACAGCAGGCGCTGTGGGCGCGTGGCGAGCATCTGCTGGCCAGGCTCGATGCCGGAGAGGCGCTTTGAAAAAAGCCGAGCTGCCAGTCAAAACCTGTGTGGTCTGCGGGCTGCCGTTCACTTGGCGCAAGAAGTGGGCGCGCTGCTGGGATGAGGTGCTTTATTGCTCTGAGCGTTGCCGGCGAAACAAGCGCACGGCAAGCCAGTAGCGTTTTCAAAATATTTCGAAATGAAAAGCGCTGAACTATCGCTTGCTCAGCATGATCCTTCCTTATGCGCATTCAGCGCGACCCCGACCTGCCAGCGCATCCGCACTGAGTGTTGATCCAGGGTCGCCGAACGAAAAGGAGCCGTCATGACCGTAACCACCTATCCCGTCTACCGCTACACGCCAGGCCCGCTACATGCGACCTTGCTTGCCGGAACCGTGCCTTTGTTTCTCGGCGGCTTGCTGAGTGATATTGCCTATTACCAGACCTTTCAGGTTCAGTGGAGCAACTTTGCCGCCTGGCTGATTGCCGGAGGCCTGTTGTTCTGCGGGCTGGCGTTGCTGTTCGCGTTGGTCAATCTGGTTCGCGCCGATCACAAGGCTGGTCGTCCCGTGGTGTACTTCCTGTTGTTGCTGGTCACCTGGGTGCTGGGTCTGGTCAATGCCTTCGAGCATGCGAAAGACGCTTGGGCGGTCATGCCGTCGGGCTTGATCCTGTCGGTCATCGTCACCGTTCTGGCCTGCGTTGCGACGTGGACCGGGCTTACCAGCCTGCGTTCCGGAGGTGCAGAATGAGAAATATCCACGCATTGACTGCATTGAGCATGGCGCTGCTGCTGAGCGCCTGCGGTGGTGAAGCCGACAGCACTCAGGCGCGCGGACCGGACCCGAAGCTGCCTGACCCGCAACGCGGCCTGTTGCCGAGCATGAAGATTGCAGAACCCACCGCATGGGGCGATCAGAAGCCTGCCGTGCCTGAGGGTTTCAGCATCACGGCAATTGCCAGCGACCTGAATATTCCACGTCAGTCCATCGTTTTGCCCAACGGCGACATCATCGTTGCCGAAGGGCGCGGCGGCAGCGCTGCCAAGCTCAAGCCCAAGGACGTGATTGCCAGCGTCATCAAGGCCCAGGGCAACACCAAGGTCAAAAGCGGTAATCGCCTGACGCTATTGCGGGACGCGGATGGCGACGGCAAATACGAGCTGAAAACGGTGTTTGCCGAGAACCTGAATGCGCCTTATGGCCTGGCCTTCGCGAACGGCAAGCTGTACGTGGCCAACCAGGATGCGCTGGTCAGCTTCGATTATCAGGAAGGTCAGACCAAGGCCAGCGGTGAACCGACCAAGGTCACCGACTTGCCTGCAGCGATCAACCACCACTGGACCAAGTCGCTGACCGTCAGCCCTGATGGCCGTTTCCTGTACGTGGGCATCGGCTCGAACAGTAACGTGACCGAGCGCGGCATGGAGGTCGAGATCGATCGGGCGATGGTCTGGCAGATCGACGCCGCCACCGGTGCCCACAAACCTTATGCGACCGGTCTGCGCAACCCGACGGCACTGGCGATTCAGCCGGGCACCGGGCAACTGTGGACAGTGGTCAACGAGCGTGACGAACTCGGGCCTGATCTGGTTCCGGACTACCTGACCTCGGTGAAGGAGGGCGCGTTTTACGGCTGGCCTTACAGCTATTGGGGCCAGAATGTCGACACGCGTGCCCAGCCGCAGAATCCGGCCAAAGTCGCTGCGGCGATCAAGCCTGATTACAGCCTTGGTTCGCACGTCGCCGCACTGGGCGTGTCGTTCTCGATCCCGGCCATGGGCGACAAGTTTGCCGACGGCGTGTTCGTTGGCGAGCACGGCAGTTGGAACCGCGATAACCCGGTGGGCTACAAGGTGATCTTCGTGCCGTTCAGCAATGGGCGTCCTGCGGGCGAGCCTGTGGACTTCGCAACCGGTTTCCGCGGAGCTGACGGCAAGACTCGCGGCCGGCCAGTGGGCGTGACGGTTGATCCGAAAGGCGCACTCATCATCGCTGACGACCTGGCAAACACCGTCTGGAGAGTGACCCGCAACAAGTAGGTCACGATGGCCTGAGGTCGTTGTTGAGTAATCGTTCCCAAGCTCTGCTTGGGAACGCCGTTCTTGACCCAGAGCGTCGGCACGATAGCCGGTGATTGATCGTTCCCATGCGCCGCGTGGGAATGCCGTTCGTGACGCTCCGCGTCACCGATGCCACCTCGACCCGGAGCATCACCCTGATGGCCCGTCTTCGCGGGACCTACCTCGCGTCATCCACACAAAATTCTTTCGCAAGGTGGCTTCGATGCGCGCTTACACGTTAGGGTTGGCCGCTTCCATGCGCTGGCCTGAGCGGCCGGTCGCTGACATCCCTGAATTCTGGAACCGCTGTGAGTCGCTTTGAAACCGCTGGAAACGTACGAACAAAACCCGCTTCATGGTGGGCCGTTGGCAGCGTATCGCTTGGGTCGTTCGCCACCGTCACCACTGAATTTCTGCCGGTCGGGCTGCTGCCCGATATCGCTCGCGACCTGGGAACCAGCATCAGCCAGACAGGCTTGATGATGGCCGTCCCCGGCATCCTTGCGGCCATCTCGGCGCCGTCCTGTATTGCCCTGTTCAGTCATGTCGACCGCAAGCGCCTGCTGCTCGGGCTGCTGTCGATATTGCTGGCCTCCAACCTGATCGTCGCGTTGTCCACGCACTTCTGGCTGACTTTGGCGGGCAGGGTCCTGCTCGGCTTCGCGCTGGGGGGATTCTGGACGATTGCCGGGTCACTCGGGCCGCGTTTGAGGCCCGGCAAGGAGGGCGTCAAGGCCACCGCGTATGTGCTGGCGGGCGTCTCGATCGGCACTGTCGCGGGGATTCCGGCCGGCACGTTGATCGGTGAAGCCTTTGGCTGGCGTGCTGCGTTTGAAACAGCGGCAGTGGTCACGGTTGCCGTGGGGGTGTTGATTGCAACCTTCCTGCCTGCGTTGCCGGGCGAGCGCTCTGCCGGCATCAGCCAGATGTTGTCGCTGGCTGGCGAGCAGCGCATTCGTCGCATGTTCGCTGCCGCACTGTTGATCTATGTGGGGCACTTCGCGGCTTACACTTACCTCGCGCCCTTCGTGCAGGAATTCGCGCATATTCAGGGTCAGGCCCTGGGCGCATTGCTCTTTGCCTTCGGCCTGGCGGCGGTTGCAGGTAATCTGGCCGGTGGAGCTCTGGCGGCCAGGAGCGCACCGTCCTCGGTGCTGATCATGACCCTGCTGATGCTGGGTTCGCTGACCGCGCTGTTGATGTTCGTCGGTAACCCGTGGCTGCTCTGGCCGGTGATTCTGGTCTGGGGGTTCGCGTTCGGGATGATCCCCATCACCACGCAGATCTGGTGCTTCGAGGCCTCCAATGATCGGGTCGAAGGCGTTCAGGCGTTGCTGGTCTGTGTGGTGAATCTGTCGATTGGCGGCGGGGCGTTCATTGGCGGTGTGGTGTCCGGTCGGGCCGGCTTTACCGCTGCCATCGTGATCGGTGCGGTATGTGCTGCGCTGTCCATGCTCACCGTGATGCTGGCGATGCGCAACTCAAAGCCGGTCAGTTGCACCGACTGATCTGCCAATAATGAGAGACCGCGGCGACGCTGAATCCATCGCCGCGATACCTCATCACACCTTCGTCACACCCTCAGCCTGCCTTGAAAAATGCGACCTTGCGGGTCAGGCGATCCGCGAGCTGCGCCAGTTCCTCACTGGCGGTCGCCACTTGCTGCGATCCATTGGCAGATTTGAGTGTCGAGTCGTGGATGCTGGTGATGTTTATCGCAACGTCTTCTGCCACCGCGCTCTGTTGAACCGACGCGCTGGCGATCTGCGCGTTCATGTGATTGATCGCACTCACTTCCTGATTGATTCTCGACAAGGCGCTTTGGGCATTGCGTGTCTGTTCCACGGCACGATTGACCAGTTCACAGCTGTCGCGCATGTTCTGTGCCGCAGTTTCCGTACCGCCCTGCAGCGTGCTGATCATGTTCTGAATCTCCTGGGTCGACAGCTGGGTGCGATTGGCCAGCGAACGAACCTCATCGGCGACCACCGCAAAACCTCTGCCATGCTCGCCCGCGCGGGCGGCTTCAATGGCCGCGTTGAGGGCCAGCAGGTTGGTTTGTGAGGCAATCGAGTTGATCACCTCGATCACCTTTTCGATCTCCTCGCCATGCCGTGAGACCTGCTCCACGGTGCTGGTCGTTTCAGTCAGCGTGGCCGCCAGTTGTTCGATGGCAGTGGTCGTACCTTCAACGAGGCTGTTGCCGCTCGCCACCTCACTGTCAGCCAGGCGCGCGGCATCCGCGGCCTGTGCGGCATAGCCCGAGACTTCACTGACCGTCGCGGCCATCTCGCTGATGGCGGTGGCCACCTGTTCGGCTTCACGGGTCTGCACCATGATCTGCGCATTGTTGGCGGAGGAGGCCGCCGACAGCACGCTAGAGGACTGGCTGACCTCCTGAGCGGCCATTCGTACGTCGGTGATGGTTTCCGAAAGACGGCTCAGCGCTGTTCTCAGCACGCCCATGACGCTGTCGGGATACGCCGTGGTGATGGTTTGCTGCAGATCGCCCGCCGCCAGTCGGCGAATGGCCTCGGCAACGTCGACCGGCTCCGCGCCAAGGGTCTTTTTCACGAAGCGGATGATGAACGCCGACAGCACGATGCTCAGCAGCACAGCGAACGCAGTGGCCAGCAGCATCAGGCCGCGGAACTGGCTGGCGGTCGCCTGCACATTATCCAGCTGGACCCTGATCGAGGCTTCCTCATGGTCAATGAGCGCGTTGATGCGCTTCAGCCATTCACTGTAGTTACCGGAGGTCTGGCTCAGCAACAGGGCCTGCGCACCGGCGATGTCTCCGGCACGGCGCAAGGCAATCACGCTCTTGGTAGAGCTGAGCGTTTGCTGTTCGATTTCCTTGATGCCACGCAGCAACTGGCGTTCTTCGGCACTGACGTTGGGCTTGGTGAACAACTGCTCCATCGGTACGGCCGAGTCGACATAGTCCTTTTCAAGACGAGTCATCTCTGCCAGATGCAGCGCCATGTCCTGGTCGTTGTTGACCAGCACGGCGTCGCGCAGAGCGATCGCACGGTTATGCACGCTGCCCCGGAAGTTGATCGCATAGCGCTGCACCTTGGCGGCATTTTCGCCTACGTCTTCCAGGGTGGTGTCGATGAACCCGACCCGCTGAATGCCAACGGCTGTGATCAAGATGAGCAGCGAGACGACAGCGGCGAATCCCAAGCCGATGCGCGTAGCCAGAGAAACCTGATTTTTCATGAAATGAACCCGAGCGAGGCAAGAGAAGAAGTCGAATGAAATAATGGCGAAGAGCCTTTATTCGGAATGGCCTGACAATACCGCCCAGTCGACTCGCTGCCCAATAGATATTTGCGCACGGTGACATAGACAGGTGTTATTTCAGAACTGTATGACAGTTACGAAAGCGTACGGTGCGATCTTTACCGGCGCTCGTCGTCGCTGTGTGCAGCGGGTAACCGGCGAGGCTCATGCCGTTCGCCGGTTACGGGGGTTTTGCTGCGTCGGTCAGACGAAACCGGTCACTGCATGGGGCACGTACGGAGCCTCGAGACGTTTGATGTCCTCATCACTGAGCACCAGTTGCAGCGCTGCGATGGCATCGTCCAGTTGCGTGGCCTTGGAGGCGCCGACGATGGGCGCGGATACACCGCGCTTGGCCAATACCCAGGCCAGTGCGATTTGCGCCATCGGCACCCCGCGCTCTGCGGCCAGCTGTTCCACGGCATCGATCACGCGACCGTCTTCCTTTTCCGTCGCCTCGTAAAACGACTGGCCGGAAACGTCGGTTCTGGTCCGCTCGGTCTGCTGACCATGGGGCCTGGTCAGCCTGCCGCGTGCCATCGGGCTCCACGGCATCAGGCCGACCCCCTGATCGATACACAGCGGGATCATCTCGCGCTCTTCTTCGCGATAGACCAGGTTCAGGTAGTTCTGCATCGAGACGAACCTGCTCCAGCCATGCGCGGTCGCGACCTGCTGGGCCTTGGCGAACTGCCATGCGTACATGGAAGACGCGCCGATGTACCTGGCCTTGCCGGCCTTGACCACATCGTGCAGGGCTTCCATGGTTTCTTCGATGGGCGTGTCATAGTCCCAGCGATGGATCTGGTACAGGTCGACATAGTCAGTGCCGAGCCGGGTCAGGCTCGCGTCGATACTGGACATGATGGCCTTGCGCGAGAGCCCCTTTTCGTTGGGGCGGGTCGAGCCTTCCCACATGTTTGCCGGAAAGAACACCTTCGTTGCGATCACGGTCTCGTCGCGACGTGTGAACTCTTTGAGCAATTTACCGACGATGGTTTCCGAAGTACCTGCCGAGTAGCTGTTGGCCGTGTCAAAAAAATTGATGCCTTGCTCGACGGCGTGTTTGATGATCGGTCTGCTTGCTTCTTCGCCCAGTGTCCAGGGATGCGTTCCGGCATCGGGCTCGCCGAATGTCATGCATCCCAGGCACAGTCTGGAAATATCCAGTCCTGTGTTGCCAAGCTTTACGTAGTCCATGAATCCTCCGTCTATCGTTGATTGAGCAGCCGCCGAGCCGTTTCGCGTCTACAGTTGGGCAACGTCTGCCCGGAACAACTCGCTTTGACGCGATTGGTTCTATAGTTCTAGATCTGTAGAACTATAAGCGACTGTGCACGATTCGGGAGAGCAATATGGCCAGGCTGGAACAGATAGGGTTTCTCGGTTTCGATGTATTCGGCACCGTTGTCGACTGGCGAAACGGCGTGGCGCGGGCCGCTGCGCCATTTCTGCAGCGGCATGGCGTGGACGTCGATCCCCTTGATTTTGCCGATCAGTGGCGGGGTCTTTATCAGCCTTCCATGCAGCGCGTGCGTGCGGGTGAGCGCCCGTACGTGACACTCGAGGTGCTCAACCGGGAGAGTCTCGAAACAGTGCTGGCGCGCCACGAGGTGGATTTCGGCAGCATCCCCGACGCCGAGCTCGTCGAGCTCAACAAGGCCTGGGAGCGGCTCGATCCATGGCCTGACTCGGTCGCAGGCCTGAGCCGATTAAAGCGCAGGTTCTCGATCGGTACGCTATCGAACGGACACATCGCCGGAATGCTCAACCTGGCGAAATTCGGCGGACTGCCCTGGGACGTTATCGTCGGTGCGGAGATCGCCGGCACTTACAAACCGATGCCCCAGACCTACCTGAAGTCTGCAAAAGCAGTAGGCCTGGAACCGCATTGCGTCGCCATGGTGGCTGCGCATAACGCCGACCTGACTGCCGCTCGTGCGAATGGCTTCAAGACCGTTTTCGTCCGACGTCCCGCCGAGCACGGGCCAGGCCAGACGTCTGACCTGAGCGCCGAACAGGACTGGGACGTGATCGTCGATTCCCTGACCGAAGCGGCTGACGCGCTCGATTGCTGAAGCGCCCGTTATCCAGGTGCGCCGGTCACCCGCGCAAGTCTTTCCACATATGCACCTTGGCGACGAACCCGGTGCCTACAGCAACTGCAAGGGGTTCGAGGCCAAAGGTCACGAAGCCCATGCGCTCGTACAGTCCGACTGCTTCGGCGTTGCCCTGCGTGACAGTGAGCTGCACGACCAGAAGCTCGGCGCGGGTTCCGGCATGGTCGAGCACGTTGCGCACCAATCGAGCGCCGATGCCCCTGTTCCTGTGCGCCAGTGGCACGTACATGCCGAACAGGGTCGATTTGTGACGTGCCTTCTTTCGGGTTTCGACGCAGAGGCCGGCGACGCCCAGCAGGTGACCGTCTTCAACGGCTGCAAACACCACTTCGGTTGCGCCAGCGCTGTCATCGAGCCTTTTCTCCCACCACGCCAAAGGCAGCACTTCGCGCTCCGTCACGTCAGAGGTAAAGGCGTCTGGATGACGGTCATAGGCCTCGAGCATCATTGCGCGATAGGCAGGCGCATCGGCCGGAGTCAGTCGTCGGTAGGTGAGGGTCATGGAGGCCGGGCTCGTGTGAGTCAGGTTTCGAGTATTGCATTGCGTGCCGGGAAAAGTCGTCGCCCGATGCTGATATTTGAAACAGATCTCCCGCCGCGACAGCAGTGCCGTTTGACGGACACTTTCGCGGTTTGTAACTTTTTGTTTGCCTCACCGCCAAAAATCGTGGTTATTATCCCCGGCGCTCAGGGCCAAAAACCCAGCGCCAATGACTGTCACGGGTTCACAGACTCCGCAGTCACAGCCGATCGGGTCCACCCTGGCGCTGACACCCCGGCGCAGGCCGTTCCCCGTCGTTGACCCTCGAACGGAAGATGAGGTTTCAATTGGTCACGCGGTATGCAAACGTCAGTTCCAAGGGCAGAGCGATCAGTCTCGTCAACGAGCCAGCCACCCCCCTTTCTGTAGGCGAGTCGCGCCGTGCCGCGTTCGTCTGTCATCCCTCTGCGATCCCCCCGAGTGCTTGCATGTCAGGTCATGACATGAGCCCGAGAGCCCGCGCCGCACCTTCTCCCTGAGTCTCGATGTTCATCCGGCATTGCTCATGCCGTGCCTGACGGGCTTGCCGCTCTGCGCTCCCGTCTGCTTATAAAAAAATAATCTGCTCACGGACGGTGATTCCTGATGGTCGACAAATCTTCCTCGCGCGGGACGGGCTTCGCTCATCCTGATACAGAGCAACCCTTTGACCAAAACCAATGTGTTCATGGCCTTTTCGAAGCCCAGGCGCAGCGCAATCCTGACGCCATAGCGGCACGCTTCGAACTGGACACGCTTGACTATGCAACGCTCAATACCCAGGCCAACCGCCTGGCCCATTACCTGCGCAGCCTTGGTGTCGGGCCGGATGTGCGTGTCGGGATTTGCCTGGAGCGCTCGCTGGGCATGCTGGTCGGTGTGCTCGCGGTACTCAAGGCGGGCGGTGCCTACGTGCCACTGGACCCCGCGTACCCGAAAGCCCGTCTGGCACACATGCTGGCAGACAGCGCGCCACGCGTGCTGCTGAGCCACGCTCCGGCGCGCGCGGCGTTGCTGGCGGCGCTGGAGGAGGGTGAGGTCGCAACGCAGGTGCTCGATCTGACCGATACCCGGCTGTGGGCAGCGCAGCCGACGCACAACCCTGACCCGCACGCGGTTGGTCTGACGTCCCGCCATCTGGCTTACGTGATCTACACCTCGGGCTCCACCGGTATGCCCAAGGGTGTCATGGTCGAGCACCGTGGGCTGATCGCGGTGAGCACCGCCTGGGAGCATTTGTACGCGCTGCACACGCCACTCAATCACCTGCAGATGGCCGGGTTTTCCTTCGATGTGTTCAGCGCCGACCTGATCCGCGCACTGGGTTTTGGCGGCACGCTCGTGCTCTGCCCGCGTGACACGCTGATGGACCCGCCTGCGCTGTATCGCCTGTTGAGCGAGGCGCGCATCGATTTTGCGGACTTCGTGCCGGCGGTGCTCAACCCGTTGCTGGTCTGGGCGCAGGAGGCGGGGCGCGACCTGTCGTTCATGAGTACGGTGGTTTGCGGTTCGGACATCTGGACGGCGCACAGCGCGCGCCAACTGCGTGGGTTGTGTGGCGAGCAGACGCAGATCGTCCAGGCCTACGGTGTTACCGAAGCGAGCATCGACAGCACCTGTTTCGAGTTCGAACCCGACAGCCATGTCGACGCGGTGCTGCCCATCGGGCGGGCATTGGCCAATACGCGGATTTACCTGCTCGATGCTGCTGGCGATAGGGTTCCCCAAGGCGTGACCGGCGAACTGTACATCGGCGGCGCGGGGGTTGCGCGTGGCTACCTGAATTTGCCGGAATTGACCCGCGAGCGCTTCATTGACAGCCCGTTTGTGGCCGGTGATCGGTTGTACCGTACTGGCGACCTGGCCCGCTATCGGGCTGACGGCCATCTGGAGTTCCTCGGGCGCAACGACTCGCAGGCCAAGCTGCGCGGCCTGCGCCTGGAACTGGGGGAAATCGAGGCACGCCTGGCCGAGGTTGCCGGTGTGCGGGACAACGTGGTGGTACTGCGCGAGGACGGCGCGGGCGTGCCCAGGCTGATTGCCTACTTTCGCGAACAGACCGGCGCAGCGCTGACGCCCAAAGGCCTGCGCCAGCATCTGCAGCTCAGCCTGCCGGACTACATGATTCCTGCTGCGTTCGTGCGCATGGACGCGCTGCCGCTGACCGCCAATGGCAAGCTGGACCGCATCGCGCTGCCCGAGCCGGGGGATGACGCGTTCGATCGGCATGTCTTCGAAGCCGCGCAAGGCGCGCTGGAAGTCTCACTTGCGGCCATCTGGGCCGAGGTGCTGGGTGTCGAGCGAGTCGGTCGCCAGGATCACTTTTTTGCACTCGGCGGCCACTCGCTGCTGGTGATGCGCGTGCTGGCCAAGGTTCGGCAGACGCTGCATCTGGAGGTGTCACCCTCAGCCCTGTTTACCGCCCCTGTGCTGCAGCAGTTCGCCGAACGACTGAGCACCGCTCGGCAGGGCAGCCCCCGCCCACCAATCACGGCTGTAGCGCGTAGCGAGGCACACACGTTGTCGTCGGCCCAGCAACGCCTGTGGTTTCTGGCGCAGATGGAAGGCGGCAATGCGGCTTACCACATGCCCTTGAACCTGCGCCTGCGCGGGCCGTTGCAGGTGGCCGCGCTGGAGCGCAGTTTCAATCAACTGGTGACCCGCCACGAGGCGCTGCGCACCACGTTTTTCACGGTCGAGGGCGAGGGGCGGCAGCGTGTTGCGGCGGCGGGCGCGATCATGCCGTTGCCAGTCATTGACCTGCGCGACGAGCACGATGCCCAGGCGCGTCTGCTGGCGCTGATCGACGCAGAGGGCAGCAAGCCGTTCGATCTGGCGGTGGGGCCGTTGATGCGCGTCAGCCTGGTCAAGCTGGCCGACGACGATCACGTGTTGCTGCTGACCCAGCACCACATCGTCTCGGATGGCTGGTCGATGGGCGTGCTGACCCGTGAGCTGGGGCTGCTCTACGAGGCGGCTATTCAGCAACCGGCCGCGCACGGGCAGTCCCTGTCACTGCCGCCGCTGGCCGTTCAGTATGTGGACTACGCGGCCTGGCAACGCCAGTGGCTGTGCGGCGAGGTGCTGGATGCGCAGCGGCGCTACTGGCGTGAAACCCTGAGCGGTGCGCCGCTACTGCTGGAGTTGCCCACCGATCACAAACGACCGGCGGCCCAGGATTACCGCGGCGGCTTCGTGCCGCTGGTCTTTGACCGTGCGCTGACGGCACGGCTCCGAGTGTTGGCTACGCAGCAGGGCACCACGTTGTTCATGAACCTTCTGGCGGCCTGGTCGCTGCTGTTGATGCGCCTGTCGGGGCAGGATGACGTGGTCATCGGTGTGCCCTCGGCGAACCGCAGCCAGCAGGAGCTGGAAGGGTTGATCGGGTTCTTCGTCAATACCCTGGCGCTGCGCATGACCCGCTCCGGCAGCCCGACGGTGGCCAGTTGGCTGCAACAGGCGCGCAGCGTTGCGCTTGCCGCTCAGGAACATCAGGACTTGCCGTTCGATCAAGTGGTGGAGTTGCTCAATCCGCCGCGCAGTCTGGCTTACAGCCCGGTGTTTCAGGTGCTGTTCGCCTGGGAGCAGCATCAGGATTCGGATCTGGAATTGTCCGGGCTCGACGTCAGCGTGCTGCAAAGCGTACAGCCAGTGGCTAAATTCGACCTGCAACTGGCACTCAGCGAACGTGACGGACAAATCGTCGGCGGCTTGGAATACGCGTCGGGGCTGTTCGAGCCGGAGACCGTGGTGCAGATGGGCGAATACCTGCGCCGCATCCTCACGCAGATGGTCGAGGACAGCGAACAGCCGCTGGCGACGCTCGACCTGCTCAACGCCGAGCAGCACCGACGGATCGTCTACGACTGGAACCGCACCGAACGCGATACCTCGGCGCAGCCCGATTGCGTCAAGCGCTTCGAGGCCGTGGCGCAGCGCACACCTGACGCTGTGGCGTTGCTGGCCGATGAGCGAGCGCTGACTTACGCCGAACTCAATCAGTCTGCCAACCGCCTGGCGAACTACCTGATCGAGCAGGGCGTGAGGCCTGAGCAGTGCGTGGGGCTGTGCCTGGAGCGCTCGCCGCAGATGGTCATCGGCCTGCTGGCCATCCTCAAGACCGGCGCCGCTTACGTGCCGTTCGATCCGGCATACCCGGCAGAGCGTCTGGCGTTCATGTTCGCGGATGCCGCACCGAGCCTGCTGCTGACCCAGACTGCACTGCGTGCCGGTCTGCCGCCGTTGCCCGACACGCTGCCGATCTGCTGCCTCGACGTACAGGCGCAGCGCTGGTCTGGGTATTCCGAGGCCAACCCGCAAGTACCCGTCAGCCCCGGTAACCTGGCTTACGTGCTCTACACCTCCGGTTCGACCGGGCGGCCCAAGGGCGTGGCGCACAGTCGTGCGGCGCTGGATAACCTGATCGCCTGGCAACTGGAGCAAACGCCTGTTTCACAACGCGTGCTGCAATTCGCATCGTTGAATTTCGACGTGTCGTTTCAGGAAATCTGCAGCACGTTGTGCCAAGGCGGCAGCCTGGTGCTGATGAGCGAAGCCGGTCGCAAAGACCTCGCCGCGCTGCGTCCGACGCTGGTGGCCGAGGGCGTACAACGGGCGTTTCTGCCGTTCGCCGTGCTTCAGCAACTGGCCAGTTTCACTGAAACCGACGCGTCGGTGCCGATGCCCTTGCCAAAGGGCGGCTGCGAAGTCATCACCGCTGGCGAGGCGTTGCTCGTCAATGATGAACTGCGTGCCTTTGTCTGCGGCCTTGGCGGTGCGCAACTGCACAACCAGTACGGCCCGACCGAAACCCACGTGGTCAGCCAGTTCAGCCTGAACTGTGACGACGCCGGGCAGTGGCCGGACGCACCGCCGATTGGCCGGCCTATCGCCAATGCGCGTTTGTATGTGCTGGACGGCGACCTGAACCCGGTACCGGTCGGCGTGGCAGGCGAGCTGTATATCGCCGGTGCCTGCCTGGCCCGGGGTTATCTGAATCGTCCGGACCTGAGCGCCGAACGCTTCCTGCCGGACCCGTTCAACCCGCAGTCCGGTGCGCGCATGTACCGCAGCGGTGATCTGGCGCGATTTGCGGCCGACGGCAATGTGCACTACCTGGGTCGCATCGACCAGCAGGTCAAATTGCGCGGTTTTCGCGTCGAACTGGGCGAGATCGACAGCCTTCTGCACCAGCAACCCGGTGTGCGGGAAGCGGTGGTGCTGTTGCGCGAAGATGTGCCGGGCGACAAGCGCTTGGTGGCTTATGTGGTGGGGCCTGCAACCGCCGAAACACTGCGTGCCGAGCTGCACCGCCACCTGCCGGAACATATGGTGCCGACGGCCTGGGTGGCGCTGGCGCAGTTGCCGCTGACCCGTAACGGCAAGCTCGACCGTCAGGCGCTGCCGGCGCCAGAGCGGCAGGCCGCCAGTGCCTATGTGGCACCGCGCGACGAGACCGAGCGGCAGATGGTGTGTATCTGGGCCGATGTGCTCAAGTGCCAGCAGGTCGGCATCCACGACAACTTTTTCGAACTGGGCGGGCACTCGCTGCTGGCCACGCGGATGATCTACATGATCAACCAGCGCATGGGCGCGCAGCTGTCCCTGAGCAGTCTGTTCAAGACGCCGGTGCTGATGGACCTGGCCGAGCAGGTGCGGCTCGGGCGGGGTGACGGGCCTTCGCTCGACACACCCTTTGCCCCGATTGAAGCCGATCGCAGCGCACGTTACGCGCCGTTTCCTCTGACCGATATCCAGCAGGCGTACTGGTTTGGCCGCGAAGCGTCGGTCAGCCTCGGCGGGGTCAGTGCCCATGGCTATGAAGAACTGCGCATCCCCGGCCTCGACGTGCCACGTTTCGAGCAGGCGCTGAACCGCATGATCCAGCGGCACGACATGCTGCGCGTGGTGTTCCTTGGCGACGGCACGCAGCAGGTCCTCAACAGCGTGCCTATCTATCACCTGCCACGCAACGATCTGCGCGGCCTGTCTGCCGATGCTGCGCAGCAGGCCCTGCAAGTCACCCGTGAGCGTCAGTCCCATCAGGTGCTGGACGCCAGTCGCTGGCCGTTGTTCGAGTTCAGTCTGTCGTTGCTCGATGAGGGCATCAGCCATCTGCACATCAGCCTTGACGCACTGATCGTCGACGCCGCGAGTACGCAGATTCTGGCGCGCGAACTGATGGCCTTTTATGCCGACCCGCAGTTGCAACTGCCCGAACCGGGGCTGACCTTTCGCGATTACGTGTTGGCCGAGCAGCGCTTGCGCAATGACAGCCGCTACGCACAGGCGCTGGACTACTGGCGCGAGAAGGTTGCCACGCTGGCACCTGCGCCGGACCTGCCGCTGGTGTGCCAGCCGGAAAGTATCAGCCAGCCGCACTTTACCCGCCGCGACCGCGAGCTTTCAGCGTTGCAGTGGTCACGGCTCAAGGAACTCGCCAGGCAATTTGCCGTGACGCCATCGGTGATGCTGCTGACCGCGTTCAGCGAGGTGCTGGCGCTGTGGAGTCGACAGCCGCGCTTCACGCTGAGTCTGCCGCTGTTCAACCGCATGCCGCTGCACCCGGATGTCGATGAGATCATCGGTGACTTCACTTCGCTGGTCTTGCTTGAAGTCAATCTGGACGGGGCCGCGAGCTTCATCGACAAGGCGCGTGCCGTGCAGGCACGGTTGTGGCAAGACATCGACCATTCGGTGGTCAGCGGCGTGCGGGTGCTGCGTGAACTGTCCCAGGCCCGAGGCGTGCAGCAGACCGCCATGCCGATCGTGTTCAACAGCACCCTGTCGGAAGCTGCGCCGGAACTGGCTGAATTCAACCTTGCCGACGCGTTGAATGCCGAGCACATGCACAGCATCACCCAGACCCCGCAGGTCTGGCTTGACCACACGCTGCTGGAGCTGGAAGGGCGCCTGCTGTTCAACTGGGACAGCATCGACGAATTGTTTCCGCAAGGCCTGATCGAGCAGATGTTCGTCGCCTACAACGCGCTGCTGGATCGCCTGCTGCAGGCCGATGCCTGGAACGCCGGCACGGTGGACCTGATACCGCTGGCACGCTTGCCGGTGCCCGAGGCCAGCCCCGCTGACTCGGCGCTGATGCACGAACTGTTTGATCGCCAGGCACTCGCTGCCCCGGATGCGCTGGCGGTCATCGGCACCCAGCGGCAGTTGAGTTATCGCCAGCTGCGAGCCGAAGCGCGGCAACTGGCGGCGCTGCTTCAGCGTCGCGGCGTGGTGCCCAATCAACTGGTCGCGGTGGTCATGGAACGTGGCTGGGAACAGGTCGTCGCGACGCTGGCGATCCAGTACGCCGGCGGGGCCTACCTGCCGCTCGACCCGGCACTGCCGGTCGAACGCCTGGAGCATATTCTGCAACGTGCCGAAGCCAGCCTGGCGCTGACCCAGCCGGCACTGCTGCAACGTGTCGAGTGGCCCGCGCAGGTCCAGGTCATCAGCGTGAGCGACTCGATCATTGCCGATGCTGGCCGTTCCGATCAGGCCGAATTAAACGCCGTGCATCTCACCCCGGACGATCTGGCCTATGTGATCTACACCTCGGGCTCGACCGGCATGCCCAAGGGCGTGGTCATCGATCATCGCGGTGCGGTGAATACGCTGCTCGACATCAACCGGCGCTTTGCCGTCGGCGCTGCGGACCGGGTGCTGGCGGTTTCGTCGCTGAGTTTCGACCTGTCGGTCTATGACTTCTTCGGCACGCTGGCCGCTGGCGCAGCGGTGGTGCTGCTCGAACCGCAGCAAGCCCTCGACCCGGCGCACTGGCTGACGCTGATCGAGCGGCATCAGGTCAGCCTGTGGAATTCGGTGCCGGCCTTGTTCGGCATGCTGCTGGAGTATGTGCAAAGCGAGCGCAGCGCGTTGCCGTCGTGCCTGCGCGTGGCGATGCTGTCAGGCGACTGGATTCCCCTGACGCTGCCCGAGCGTGCCTGGGCGCTGCAGCCGGCGCTGCAACTGATCAGCCTTGGCGGGGCGACCGAGGCGTCCATCTGGTCGATCCAGTATCCGCTGCAGCAGGTCGACCCCACGTGGCGCAGTATTCCCTATGGCAAGGCGCTGGATCACCAGCGCTTCTATGTGCTGGATGACGCCTTGCAGGTTCGCCCGACCTGGGTGGCTGGCCAGTTGTATATCGGCGGTATCGGCCTGGCCAAGGGCTATTGGCGTGATGAAGCCCTGAGTGCCGGCAGTTTCTTCGCCCACCCGCTGACCGGCGAACGTCTGTACCGGACCGGCGACCTGGGCCGCTGGCTGCCCGACGGCAATATCGAGTTTCTCGGGCGGGAAGACACCCAGGTCAAGGTCCAGGGGCACCGCATCGAGCTGGGCGAGATCGAAGCGGCGCTCAATCGCCATCCCGGCGCGCAGAGCGCCGTGGTGCGGGTGCTCGGCGAAGCGCTGGGCGAGAAGCGGCTTGCGGGCTACGTACTCAAGGCCGATCCCTCGTTGCAGGCCAGTGATTTTACCCAGTACCTGGCAGACAAACTGCCGGCCTACATGGTGCCGACGTCGTTTACCTTCGTGCAGGAATGGCCGCTGTCGGCCAACGGCAAGGTCGACAAGAAGCGCCTGCCGGAGCCGTCGCAGGTTCAGGATGCCGGCCCCGCGCTGGAAGTGCAGGGGCCACAGGAGCAACAACTGGTGATGATCGTGCAGAACGTGCTCAAGCGTGCTTCGATCGCTGCCGACGCCAATTTGCTCAACCTGGGCGCCACCTCGATCGACATTGTCAGGATCAGCAATGCGCTGTCCGGCGAACTGCAGTTCCGTCCCAACGTTGCGCAACTGCTGGCGCAGCCGACGCTGCTCAACCTGCTCGGCATGTACCGCCGGAATCTGGCCAATGCCAGCATGGTCGACAGCGTTCGTCAGCACGCGGGTTCGCCCGAGCAGGTGATTGAAGATCCACAGCAGCGGGCGCGCTTCAAGGCCGATCAGCGCGGGCGGCGGACCTTCGCCCCGCAGGTTGTGGCGCTGGACCTTGCGCGTCCGGATGACCCGGCGTTCGCGCGACGCTTCAGCGACTATCGCTCGGTACGCCAATTCGCCGACCGACCCGTTCCCACCGAGGCGTTTGCCGGGTTACTGGCCAGCCTGGCGCAGGGGCAACTGCACGGCGAGGTCAAATATCAGTTCCCGTCCGCAGGTGGCCTGTACCCGATCCAGTGCTACCTGTACGTCAAACCCCAGCGGGTGACCTGCGTTGCTGCCGGTGCCTATTACTACGACCCGGTTGAGCACCGCCTGCTGATGCTCGACAGCGATCCGCTCGACCCCGACACCTACGATTATTTCGTCAACCGCCCGGTGTATGAAGACGCCGCCTTCTCGCTGTTCTTCATCGCCGACATGGCCGCGATCCGGCCGCTGTATGGCGAGCGCAGTCGCGACTTCTGTCATATCGAAGCCGGGGGCATGGCGCAATTGCTGAGCATGACGGCGGTGCAGCAGGGCCTTGGCCTGTGTGGCATGGGCTCGCTCGAAGAGCAGCAATTGTCGGCCCTGTTCGACCTGGGACCGAATCATCAGTTGATCTACTCGATGGTGGGCGGCCTGCGCACTGCCGACGAACAACGCCGCGCGCAGGTCGAGGCGTTCGCTTCTGCTGCGGATCAAACGGACGACGCCAGCGACATGGAGGAGATAGAGATATGAATGCCTATCAATTGCTGGAGTTGTTCGGTCGTCACGCCGTGGTGCTTGAAGTGGACGGCGAGAAACTGCGCTGCAAGGCGCCGCGCGGGTTTCTGAATGACGAGATGTTGCAGGCGCTCAAGCAGCACAAGGCAGAACTGATTGCCTTGCTGAGCGGCACCGACCCCGCCGCGATCCCTCGGCGTGCTGCCGGGCAAACGGCTGTTGCGCTGTCGTTTTCACAACGCCAGCTGTGGTTTCTCGATCAGATGGAGCCGGGCAATGCGTTCTACAACGTGCCCACTGCGGTGCTGCTGAAAGGCGTGCTGGATGTGTCGGCGCTGGAGCGGGCGCTGAACGAATTGATCATGCGCCATGAAATATTGCGCACCACCTTTGCCAGCGTGGATGGCGAGCCACGGCAGATTGTGCACCCGGCGATGCCGCTGGTGATGCCAGGTGTCGACCTGCGTGACCTGTCGCCGACGGCGCGCCAAGCGCACGTCAGCATGGCGGTGGAGCAGCAGGCCAAGGCGCCGTTTGACCTGGCCAGCGGCCCGTTGCTGCGGGCCTCGCTGCTGCGTTTGGCGGATGAGGAATATCTCTGGCTGTACAGCGTGCACCACATCATTGCCGATGGCTGGTCGATGGGCGTGATCCTTCAGGAAGTGACCGCCTTGTATGGCGATTTTCTGTGCGGTCGGGGGTCCAGTCTGGCGCCGCTGGCGGTGCAGTACGCCGATTACGCCTGCTGGCAGCAACAGCGTCTGGGTGATGAGGCGCTGGCCGGGCAGCTGGACTTCTGGAAGCGCACGCTGGCCGACGCGCCGCCGCTGCTCGACATGCCTGCCGACCGGCCACGTCCGACCGTGCAGCGCTACGTCGGGGCGACCTTCAGCTCGACGGTCGACGGCACCACCCTGCGTGCGCTCAACGCGCTGGCCAGACAGACCCAGGGCACGCTGTTCAACGTGCTGATCGGCGCGCTGTCGGTCCTGCTCTGGCGCCACAGCGGTCAGCGGGATCTGTGCATAGGTACACCGTTCGCCAACCGCAGCCGTCCCGAAATCGAGCCGCTGATCGGCCATTTTGTCAACACTCAGGTGATTCGCCAGCGTCTCGATCCGCAGCAGACCTTTGCCGAGCTGTTGCGCGAAGTGCGCGCCACTCTGCTGGATGTTCACGCGCATCAGGATGTGCCTTTCGACCGCGTGGTGGAGGCCGTCAACCCGCCGCGCGATACCGCGTATTCGCCTCTGTTTCAGGTGATGATGGTGTTGCAGAACACCCCGGGCAACGCCGCACAGATGCCGGGCCTGAGCATGACCCCATACGGCACCGGGAGCGCCACGGCCAAGTTCGACCTGGCGTTCGAATGGGTCGAGCGCGACGGTGTGCTGAGCCTGCTGGTGGAATACAACACTGATCTGTTTGACCAGACCAGCATCGAGCGCCTGAGCGGGCACTATCGTCAGTTGCTGGAGCAGGTGGCGCTGAACCCCAAGCAGCCTGTGGGTGCACTGACGCTGATCAGCGATGCCGAACGCGCACAGATACTGCATGAGTGGAATAGCCCGGCACCGCTGGCTCAGCCCGTCGACTGCGTGCATCGCCTGATCGAAGCTCAGGTCACGCGTCGGCAGGCCGAGTGTGCGGTCATCTTCGAGGGTCGATCGCTGAGCTACAGCCAGCTCAACACTCAGGCCAACCGCCTGGCGCATCACTTGCTCACCCTCGGCGTCGGCCCGGATGTGCGCGTGGCGGTCTGTATCGAGCGCTCGCTGGAACTGCCCGTGGCCTTGCTGGCGGTGCTCAAGGCCGGGGGCGCCTATGTGCCGCTGGACCCGGATTATCCATCGGGACGCCTGCGGCATATTCTCGATGACACGTCCCCCGTGGTGCTGCTTGCCCAAGGGCCGACGCGCAAGATCCTGCGCGAAGCTTTACAAGGAGCGGACTGCGAAGTGCCGATCCTCGACGTGCAGGCCGATGCCGTGCTCTGGGCCGAGTGCCCGTCGGACAATCCGCAGACGCAGCGTGTCGGTGTGAACGCCGACCACCTGGCGTATGTGCTTTACACCTCCGGCACCACGGGGCTGCCCAAGGGGGCGATGGTCACGCATCGCGGCCTGAGCAACCTGCTGTTGTGGTGTCAGCAGTTCTGCGGCGAATGTGGAAGCATGTTGCACAAGATCCCATTCGGTTTCGACGCCTCGGCCTGGGAGATCTTCTGGCCGTTGCTTACCGGTGGCAGGCTGGTCATCGCCCGTCCCGGCGGGCATTTCGAACCCGGTTACCTGGCGCAGGTGGTGCGCGAACAAAGCGTTACCGCGATGGTGTTCGTGCCAGCCATGTTGCAACTGTTTCTGGAGGTCGAAGAGGTCAGCGCCTGTCACACCCTCAAGGATGTGTTCAGTGGCGGCGGGGAGCTGTCGTCCGCAGTGGCCAGGCTGTTTCAGCAGCGTCTGCCACATGCCCGCCTGCACAACGTCTATGGTCCGACCGAAACCACAGTGATCAGCAGTGTCTGGACGCTGCAGCCCGGTGCCGACGTCCCGCCGCGCCAATTGCCCATCGGACGGCCCATCGCCAACACCCGTTTTTACGTGCTCGACGAGCGTGATGCGCCGGTGCCGGCCGGGGTCACCGGTCAGTTGCACATTGGTGGTGTAGGCGTCGCACGGGGTTATCTGGGGCTCGACGAGCTGACTGCCGAACGGTTTATCGACAACCCGTTCGTTGCCGGTGACCGGCTGTACCGCAGCGGCGACCTGGCGCGTTATCGTCCGGACGGTCAGTTGGAGTTTCTCGGTCGCAACGACTTTCAGGTCAAGTTGCGTGGCATTCGCCTGGAACTGAGTGAAATCGAAGCGCGGCTGGACCTGTTCCCCGGTATTCGCACCAGTGTGGCATTGATCGTCGGTGATACTGCGCAGAACCAGCGCCTGGTGGCGTGCTGCGTTACCGATAGCCCAGTGGATGAATCCGCACTGCGTGCGCATCTGGCAACGACCCTGTCCAGCGCCGTCATGCCCAGCGCTTATCTGTGGCTGGACGCCTTGCCGTTGACGGTCAACGGCAAGGTCGACCGTGCAGCGCTCGCGGCACAGGCCGATCAGGATCTGGCCGACCGGCAGGTCAATCTCGGCAGCCCCCGTGACCATATCGAGCTGACCCTGTATCAGATCTGGAAAGACCTGCTGCTGGTGCCGCAGATCGGCATTCGCGACAACTTCTTCAACGTCGGCGGGACATCGATTGCGGCGATCAAGATGGCCTACGAAATTGGCCGGGCGTTCAGCGTCGAGGTGCCTGTGCGCGTGATCCTCGGCCACCCGACCATCGAGGCGCTGGGCGGCTGGCTGCGTACCGGGGCCAGCCTGGCCGCGGCACAGGACAACCTGATCGAATTCCGGCGCGGCGCCGGGCAACGCAACGTGGTGTGCATTCACCCGGCGGGCGGCACGGCGTTCTGCTACCTGTCACTGGCCAAGGAACTGCCGGACAGCATCGGTGTGTACGGTGTGCAATCGCCAGGGTTGAACCCCGGAGAAAGCACCGAGCCGAGCGTCGAAGCCATGGCCGACGCCTATTTGCGGCGGATCGCGGCGTTGACCTCACAGCCGCTGGTGCTCACCGGACTGTCGTTCGGTGGCCTGGTGGCGTACGAAATGGCCCGCCGTCTGACAGCTGCCGGCCATCGTCAGGTGACGGTGGTGCTGCTCGATACCCAGGGCTCGGATGACCCGGGGTTCCGGCAACAGATCGGGACTGTGGACATGGCGGAGTTTCGCGACAAGCTGGTGCGCTTCAACGGCATGTACCCCGGCATCGAAGACGCGCAGGTCGAGCGGTATTTCCATCTTTACAACCACAACCGTCTGGCCATGGCCGCGTACGAGTGCGCGCCGCAAGCCGGGCGCATCGTGCTGATTCAGGCTCGCGAAGGCTTTACCCGCACGCAGTTGCATGAGCTGCGCAGCTTCTGGCGTCGTCGCGCGGGTAACGGTTACAAGGCCCGGCTGGTAAATGGCGGGCACTGGGACATGCTGGAAAGCGCCGAGGTGCATCGGGTCTCGCAGACGCTCAGGCAAGAGCTGCAACGTTTCGACACGCAGGAGGCGCAATGATGAACCGGCACGAGGAGAATATCGCCCGCAACCCCCAGACCCTGCTGTCGCGTTTTGCCGAGCAGGTACGCCGTGATCCCCAGGCGCTGGCCGTGGTCGATCGACAGGTACGGCTGACCTACGCGCAACTGGCCAGCGCCAGTGAACGCATCGCCAAAGGGCTGCTGGCACAAGGCGCAAGCCCTGCGGAGCCGATTGCCCTGTGCATGCCGCGCTGCTGGCAATGGGTCGCCACGATACTGGCCGTGCTGAAAGTCGGGGCTGTGGTGGTGCCGCTGGATCGGGCCAGCCCGGCCCGGCGTCGACAATTGATGCTCGACGACGCAGGCTGCGTCGGGCTGGTGACCCTCGGCGAAGACGCGGACAGTTTGGCAGCGCCACAACACGGCTGGTACGTCAGCGTCGAAGCCCTGCTGGAATTCCCCGATCAGCCTGCACTGCGGCTGCCCGAGGATTTTGCCGTGTCGAGCTTCCTGTTCTACACCTCGGGCACCACCGGCACCCCGAAAGCCGTGGACGTGGGCGAGCGTGGCCTGTTGCGTCTGGCCCGGACCGACGGCTGCCTGGATATTCGCGCAGGCGAGCGCGTGGCCTGTTTGTCCAACCCGGCGTTCGACGCCTGTAACTTCGAACTGTGGGCACCGCTGCTCAACGGCGGTTGTTGCGTCATCATTGCCGACGCAGACCTGCAGGACGCACAGCAACTGGCCAGGGTTCTGGAAACGCAGCAGGTCGATAGCCTGTTCATGACCGTTTCGTTGTTCAACACCTTGAGCGCAGATAACCCCGCCTGTTTCGCCAGCCTGCGCCAGGTGCTGATCGGCGGTGAGCAGGTCAGCGCCGCAGCGGTGCGTGCCTGGTATCAGGCCAATCCCGACAGCCGCTGCCGGATTTTCAACGCCTACGGACCTACTGAATGCACCACCTTCGCCGTGTGCTACCCGATCCCCCGCGATTTTGCCGGTGACGCAGTGCCGATCGGTCGGCCATTGCCTGACACCGGCGTGCAGGTGCTTGACCCGCAACAGCGGGCGGTTGCCAGCGGCGAGGCGGGTGAGCTTTACCTGAGTGGCAGCGGGGTCGCACGCGGTTACCGCAACCGTGCTGCAGAGACTGAACAGCGTTTCCTGCGCCTGCCGACAATCGATGCCGGGGACGTGCTGCATTACCGAACCGGCGATCAGGTGCGGGTCAATGCCGACGGGCTGATCGAGTACCTGGGGCGGATTGATCGTCAGGTGAAGGTCCGCGGTTTTCGCATCGAGCCGGGCGAGGTCGAGCAGCGCATTCTGGAGCATCCGCAGGTGGCGCAGGTGCATGTCTGTACCCGTCGCCAGGCGGCCGAAGACCACCAGTTGCTGGCCTTCATCGTGCCGCGCGAGGCGCTGGACTATCGCGATTTCGACCAGCATCTGCGCGACAACCTGGCGGTATGGATGCGCCCGCATCAACTGGTTGTGCTGCAGCGCCTGCCGCTGACCAGCAATGGCAAGATCGATCAGCGTGCGCTGCTGGAGCAGCCCTTGAAACCGTGGCGCCCGCAGGCGGGTTCTCGTGCAGACGAGCAACTCTCGCCCGCGCTGGACTGGCTGCTGAGCCAGGCCCGCAGGTTGTTGGCGCAACCTGAGCTGAACGGCGACGATGACTGGCTGGGCAGCGGCGGCGACTCGCTCAAGGCCATGCGTTTGCGCTCTGCAATCCGCACCCACTGGCGGCGCGAAATCACGCTGGGTGCGGTGCTGAGCGAATCGTTTTCGGCACTGGCCGAGCGACTCGGTGATGAGCAGGGTGAGGCGTCGGCCTATCCGCCTGCGCCGCCCGTCAACCGTTCAGGGCGTGCGCCAGCGACGGCCGAGCAAAGTCGCCTGTGGCTGATGCAGCAGCGCACGCCGCAGGCGACCGCCTACAACGTGCCGCTCATCCTGCACCTGGCGGCGGGTGTTCAACTCTCCGCACTGGTCGACGCCGTGCAGCGTCTGTTGACTCGGCACAGCGGGCTGCGCACGGCGTTCGTGTCCGCTGCCGACGGGCTGCATCAGCAGGTTCACCAACGGGACGCGGTGTGCCAGACCTTTGCCACAGGAGCGTTCAGTGAACAGACCTGGCGCAGCTTTGCAGCCCTGGTCTTCGACACACCTTTCGATCTGGCGACATCGGCCCTGTGCAAGGCCTGGCTGTTGCCGTTTGCCGATGGCAGCTGTCGCTTGCTGCTGAACCTGCACCACGTGGCCATCGATGGCTGGTCGATGAACCTGTTGTTCGATGACCTGGTGCAACTGTACGACGATGCGCTGCAGGGGCGGCCGAGTGCCGAGCCTTCGCCGGGTCTGGGCACGCTGGAGTTTGCGCTCTGGCAACGGCAATGGCGGGTCGACCCGCGTTACCGCGATCAGCGTCGCGCGCTGGCCGGGTTGCACCGTCAGCACCCGGCGTCTTCGCCCGCGCTGCTGCCGGTTCGCGAGCCTGGACCGCAGGCACGGCTCTATCGTCAGCCGCTGGGAGCCACGCGCAGTGCTGCACTGGATCGGTTTTGCAGCCGCCAGCGCGTCACTCGTTATGAGGTGCTGTTCAGCGTCTATGCCTGGAGCATTTACGCCCTGACCGGCTGTGAACGGCCACGCATCGCCAGCCCGGTATCCAACCGTCCGCTGAGCGAATTCGAAGACGCCATCGGGATGTTCGCCAATACCGTGCTGATCCCCACGGCGTTCGACCGCGACAAGGCGCTTGACCAGCAGCTGCATCAGCAGACCGCCACTGTGCGTGAGGTGCTGGCCTTGCAGGACGTCGCGCTGGCGGACCTGGTGGAAGACCTGCGGTTGTCGTCGAGCAGTGCGCTGTTCGATTTCATGTTTGTGCTGGAAAACACCGACTACGCCAGGCTGGCCCAAACCGGCCTGCGCGCCACGCTGGAATTCAACGAGACCGTGCAGGCCAAATGCCCGCTGACCTTGCTGGTGGTCGATGCCGGGTCACAGCTGGAATGCTGGTGGGAGTACCAGAGCAGTTATTTCGATGCGGGCCAAATGGTCGCCGTCAATCAGCTCTTGCAGCAGGGGCTTGATCTGCTGCTGGAGCAACCGACGGTCACACTCGATGCGCTGCTTACGCCTTACCGCTTCAGCCTGCCGCCCGCCAGTCAGGGCGACAGCGCTGAGCTGCCGTTCAACACCGTGGCCGACTGGTTCGCCTATCAGGTGAGTTGCACGCCGGATGCTCCGGCACTGATCGATGATCAGCAGTGCATCAGCTACGCCGAACTGGATGCACTGGCCGATACGCTGGCGGCCACCCTGGTCGAGCAGTGTCCGCTGCCGGAGGAAAATAGTGCGCCGCTGCAAGTGGTCCTGTACCTCGAGGCGTCGGTCGAGCACATCGTGGCCTTGCTGGCGCTGGCCAGGCTGAATTTGACGGCGGTGCCTCTGGACCCTGGCTATCCGCTGGCGGTGCAGCGCCAGGTCATGCAGCAGGCGCAGCCCGGCTGTGTGCTGTACAGCGCGGCCACCGAGGCAGCACTGGCGCAGTTAAGCGCAGACCCACGAGTCTGTCATCGCGTCGACCTGAGCGCTGCCGCACGGCCGTTCGAACGTCGCCGTCATGCGGGCGAACGACCGTTGTACACGCTGTTCACGTCCGGTTCGACGGGAACGCCGAAAGGGGTTCAGGTGCCGGACCGGACCCTTTGCAATCTGTTGCACTGGCAGCGCAACGAGGGGCAGTTGCTCGCGAAGTCAGTGACCCTGCAATTCTCCATGCTGTCGTTCGATGTGTCGTTTCAGGAGATTTTCAGCACCCTCTGTGGCGGAGGCTGTTACCACCTGATCAACCCGCGCTGGCGGCAGGATGCCCAGGCATTACTGAGCTATCTGGTACAGACGCGCATCGAACGGCTGTTCCTGCCGTGCGTGGCCTTGCAGCATCTGGCGCAGACCGCTGTCAGCCAGAGTGTGTATCCGCAGGCGTTGCGCGAGGTGATCACGGCGGGCGAGCAACTGCTGTGCACCGAGGCATTGCGCAACTGGTTTGGCGGCATGCCGCAGGCACGGCTGTTCAATCATTACGGCCCGACCGAAACTCACGTGGTCAGCGCCTGGCGTTTGCCTGCGGCGGTTCAGGACTGGCCACTGCGCGCGCCGATCGGGCGCGCAGTGAGCAATGCACGCCTGCTGCTGGTGGACGAACACGACCGACCGGTGCCGAGTGGCAGCCAGGGCTATCTGCTGGTGGCAGGGCCGATGATTTCGCGCTGCTACCTCGCTGACCCGGCGCTGAATGCCGCGCGTTTTGTCGAGTTGCCGCAGCCTGAGGGCCTGACCCTGTTCTATCGCACCGGCGACCTGGCGCGGGCTGATGCAAACGCCTGCCTGCACTACCTGGGCCGGGACGATCAGCAGATCAAGATCAGTGGCCAGCGTCTTGAGTTGGGGCAGATCGAGGCCGCGCTGATGCAGGTCGCTCAGGTGAGCAACGCGGTGGTGGCCATGCAGGCTGAGCCGCCCCGGCTGGTGGCCTGGTTGCACAGCGAGGGTACGCTGCCCGATGCACAGCAGCTTGACCGACAGATCAGCCTGCACCTGCCGGCGCATGTGCGTATCGACGAGTACCGGCGGGTCGACGCCTGGCCGCGTACGCCGAGCGGCAAGATCGATCGCAGGGCGCTGGGTGATCTGGGCGAGGTGCTGCAACGGCAACGCTCCGGGCTGCCTGCGGCACCGTTGAGCGCACTTGAGCAGCAACTGAGCGAGTTGTTCGTGGCGGTCATCGGTCGCGACATCGAGCCTGATCAGACCTTCTTCGAAGCCGGCGCCACCAGCCTCGGCCTGATGCGCCTGCATGCCCGCTACAACGAGGCACTGGCGCAGCCAGTGGCCATGGCCGCCTTGTTCGAGCATGTCAGCGTGCGCCGTCTTGCGCAGCATCTCTCCGGACCGGCAGGGCAAACGCCCGGTGCAGGGAAGGGCCATGAGCGAGTCGCCAAGGCTGGCGAACAACCCATGGCGATCATCGGCATGTCGGTGAATGTGGCCGGCGCGAGCAACCTCGCCGAGTTCTGGGCGATGGTTCAAGGAAATGGCTTGGGCATCGAGCGGTTTGACGCTGCCGAGGGGCTGGTCGGTGCGCGCAGTCAACTGAGCGGCCTGCTGGATTTCGATCCCGAGTATTTCGGCATCAGCCTGCAGGAAGCACGGCTGATGGACCCGCAACAGCGGCATCTGCTGATGGGCTGCGTGCAGGCACTGCAACATGCGGGGCTCACGCCCGCAGCCGACGGGCCGCGCATCGGCCTGATCGCCAGTTGCGGCGAAACCACGTATTTCCAGCAAATGCTGCGCGAAACCGCCGAGGGCGATCTGCCGGACGGCTTTCAGATGGCGCTGCACCACGACAAGGACTTTCTGGCCACCAAGGCGGCTTACCACCTCGACCTCGGCGGTCCGGCACTCAGCGTTCAGGCGGCGTGCGGCAGCTCGCTGATTGCCGTGCACCTGGCGGCGGCGATGCTGCGTCAGGGCGACAGTGACGTGATGCTGGCCGCCGGGGTGTTGATCGACCCGACTCTGACCGATGGCTATCGTTATCGCCCGCAGCACATTTTTTCCCGCGACGGGCTGTGCCGTCCGTTCAGTGACGACGCCAGCGGCACCATCGGTGCCAGCGGTTACGGGGTGGTGGTACTCAAGCCGCTGGAGCGCGCCCAGGCCGACGGCGACCGGATCTACGCACTGGTCGAAGCCTCTGCGCTGAACAACGATGGCCGCGCCAAGATGAGTTACACCGCGCCGTCGGTGGCGGGGCAGAGCGCGGTGATCAGCGAGGCGCTGCGCAAGGCCGGGGTCAATGGCGCCGACATGGGCTACATCGAGGCCCATGGTACCGGCACGCTGTTGGGCGACCCGATCGAAGTGGCTGCTTTGACCAAGGCGTTCGGCGCGGCGCCGGCCGCCCGTTGCGCGCTGGCCTCAGTGAAAAGCCAGGTGGGTCATCTGGGCGCGGCTGCCGGCGTGGTCGGGCTGATTCGCGCGACGCTTGCCGTGTTTCACGGGGTGATCCCGCCCAACCTGGGCTTTGCCCGGATCAATCCGCAAATCGACCTAGAGCACTCGCCGTTCTACATTCCCACCACCTCACGGCCCTGGCCCGAGGGGCGTCGGCGTCTGGCCGGGGTCAGCAGTTTCGGCATCGGTGGCACCAACGCGCATGTGATTGTCGGCGCCGCGCCGCAGCAGACAGACCGCGTCGAGGATTGCCCGGCGTGCCTGCTGCTGTCGGCGCACAGCCGTACTGCCCTGGAGCGGGACATGCTGGCGATTGAAGCCTGGCTCAACGCCTTTCCCGATCAGCAGGCTGCGCTGCTGCGTTACCTGCAAAACGGTCGACGCGCGTTGCCCTGGCGCTTCGCGATGATCTGCCAGCCCGGTCAGACACCGCGCCTGCAAGCCTCGTCGATCAAGCAGGTGACGCTTTCGGACGTGCGAGTGAACGCCAGCGAGCATTCGCCCCAGGCCCTGCTGGACGCCTGGTATGCGGGGGCCAGCATCGAAGGGGCGACCGGTTCGACGCCGCCACCCTGGGACTTGCCTCCCTCGGCATTCGATCTGCAGACCTTCCGCTTCAAACCGGCCGTTCGTACCGAACTGCAGAAGTCGTCAGCCGTCGAGCGCCAGCCGCTGGCAGACTGGTTTTATCAGCGTCAGTGGCAGCGGGTAAACCGTCTGCGTACACAACCGACTGGTGAGGGTCGTGACGTGCTGGTGGTGTGTAGCCATGAGCGTCTGGAGGCCACCACGCTTGGCAGTCTGCAGGGTGTCTATCGGCATGTCATCGAGGTGCAGGCCGGCAATGGCTACCAGCAGCTTGGCCCGAATCGTTATGAGCTCGACCCGCTGGACCCTGTGGCGTTTGGTCGATTGATCGCCACGCTCGATCAGAATGGGCAGACGGCGAGCGAACTGGACTGGCTGCATGCCTTGCCGCTGTCGGTGGGCGGGTCGGTTGACGAGCAAAGCCTTGCGGCCGCGCAATGGGCCTGTCTGGATACGCTCAGCGCGTTATTGCAGGCCTGGGGACAGAACGTACAGAAGACCGCCCTGCGGCTCTGGCTGTTGTCCTGGCAGGCATGCCCGGTGAACGGTCAGGTCTTGCGTCCTGAACTGGCGGCGCTGGCCGGTATCACCGAAGTGGCGCCGCAGGAGTACCCGATACGCTGTCATTGGCTGGACCTGCCCATGGCGCAGTTGAGCACTCAGGCGCGGCACCTGGCGGCGCTGCTGGCCGAACCGGCGTCGCTGCCGCGGCGCATGGCCATTCGTGACGGTTATCTGTGGCAGCCACAGCTGCTGCCCAGTCCGCTGGTGACTCCGACGGCTGGTTCGAATCTGTTGCCGGCGAACGGCACGTTGCTGGTGCTCGGCGGTACAGGCGGCATCGGGCGTACCTTGTGTGAACACCTGCTGCAATCCAGCCAGCGGCGGATAGTGCTGCTGTCGCGAGGTGGCGAGTGTCCGAAACAACTGCACGCCTACGCTTCGCGCATCGATAGCATCGCTGCGGATATCGCCGACCTGGCGCGCTGGCCCACGGTGCTTGAACAGTTGCGTGAGCGTTATGGGCATTTTGACGGCGTGATTCACGCGGCCGGCACCGGAGCGGGCAGCCTGATCCGTCAGCGCGAGGCTCACGTGCTGTCCGAGGCGATGGCCAGCAAGACCCGCGGCATGCTGGCGGTCGAAGCGTTGATCGAGCAGATGAATCCGGGGTTCGTGCTGTATTGCTCTTCGATGTCGGCACTGTTCGGTGGCGCCGGGCACCTGGACTACGCCGCCGCCAGTGCCATGCTTGACGGTTTTACCCACTACCGGCCGCATGCCGAAAATGGCTGTGTGCGTCTGGGCATCAACTGGGACATCTGGCGCGATGTCGGCATGGCCGCTGCCAGTGGCGTCGGGGATGACGCGCACCAGCGGCATCTGGCGGTCGGCATGTCGGCGCAGGAGGGCTGCCGGGTATTCGATGCGGCGATGACGGCTCAACTGCCGCAGCTGCTGATATCGACCACCGATCCAGCGACGGCACGACACTTTTACCCGGTTCGCCACAGTGCAGTGGCGACGCTGGCTGATACTGCGCCAGCGCTGGCGGCAGACACTGAAGCGCCGGACCGTCTGCCCGGGCATCTGCATGACTGCCTGTGCAAATGGCTTGGTGTGAATGCTCTGCAGCCGGATGCCTCGCTCTATGAGCTGGGCGCCGATTCTCTGACCCTGCTGGACCTGATCGATGAACTGCAGGCCGCGACCGGCGTGGTCTTCCAGTTGTCGCAGTTCAGCCACAAGGTCAGCCTGACCGAGGTCTTGGCGCTGGTGCAGGCGTCAGCGGCCGGAACGGCTGCGGACGAAGACCAATGGGCCGATGCGGTGAGGATCGATCAGTGGCATGCGGGCGCGGGCCGCGAGCGCCTGTATCTGATTCACCCGGTGGGTGGCGACGTGCAGGCGTACCGCGAGCTGGCCTCGGCGCTGCACCCTGATCTGGGCGTGTGGGTGATCGCCGATCCGGCCTTGCGCCTGCCCGAATTGCCGAACATCAGCGTGGATGAGCGCGCGCAACTGTATCTCAAGGCGTTGCAGGCCCATCACCCCGACGGCACGGCATGGCGGCTGGCCGGCTGGTCGTTCGGCGCGTGGGTGACGCAGGCGATGTGCAGCCTGTTAAAGGAGGATTGCGAGCAGCCATTGTTGTACCTGATCGATCCCCCCGCGCCGGATGCGGGCACCGAGCTGGCGCAGATCGGCGAAGCGCAGATTCAGCAGGTCTTCCAGCGCGAGTTTTCTGCACGGCGCGGCCTCAACACGACCACCAGCGCGGCCAGCGAAGACACGCCGCGTTACCTGCAAAGCCTGATTGTCTGCTGCCAGAACAATATGGCGAGCATGGCGGGCCACCAGCCCGTGACGCTGGCGCGCACTCCAGTGCGGCTGTTCATTGCCACGCAGCCCAATCCTTACGGCATGGGCAGCGCCTGGCGGATCGCCGATCTGCAGCGCGCCTGGCAAAGGCTGTTGCCGCACATGTCGAGCTGGCAAGCACTGGACACCGACCACTACGGCATTGTCGCAGCGCCCTGGGCGCAGGTGATTGCCGAGATGATCAATGCGGACCTGTCGGCGGCGCAGGGCTGAACGTAACGGCAGGCTTTTCAGGCGGGGCTGAAGTCCCCGCAGACGAACCACGGGCATGGTGACCAGCCATGCCAACAACCTGAAGGTGAGGGATCATGGATCAAATGGCACTCAAGGCCATAGAAGGCATCGCAGGCGCCGTGCGTGCGCCGTATCAGAGCATCACGGTCAACCGCCTGACACCGATCATCGGTGCCGAGGTCGGCGGTGTCGATCTGTCGCAGCCACTCAGTGCGGAGCAGTTGACGGAAATCCGCCGGGCCTTTCTGGAAAATCACGTGCTGGTGTTTCGCGACCAGCACCTGACGGTCGAGCAGCACAAGGCATTCGGCCGACTGTTTGGTCCGTTGCGCGCCTTGCCGGTGGACAGCATCGATAGCGATGACCCGGAACTGGTCGTGGTGCGCGCCAACGCCCAATCGCGTTTCGCTGCGGGCGAGCTATGGCACACCGACGGCACCGCTGATCTGGAGCCGTCGATGGGCTCGATGCTGCACGTCAAGGAGACACCCGCCATCGGCACCGGCGGCGACACGCTGTTTGCCAACATGCACCTGGCCATTGAAATGCTCTCGCCGGCGATGCAGCAGTTTCTCGGCGGGCTGACAGCCATTCACGATGGCGAGATTCCGTGGAAGGGCTATCAGCCACCTCCCGGCCTCCCGAAAAGCGAGCACCCGGTGGTGGTTCGCCACCCTGAAACCGGACGCCGCAGCCTGTTCGTCAATTCCGGGTTCACCTCGCATATCGTGCAACTCTCGCCCGGCGAGAGCCGCACCGTGCTGAGTATGCTGTTCGAGCTGATCGCCCGCGAACCTTGCCTCAGTTGTCGCGTGCGCTGGGAACCGAACACGCTGGTGTTCTGGGATAACCGTTGCACCCAGCATCACGCGGTGTGGGATTACTTCCCGCACTCGCGCCATGGCGAGCGGGTGACGATTCTCGGAGGGCGGCCTCAGGCCTGAAGGCACTTGCGGATTGACCGGCGAACACCGTTCAGCTGCTTCATCAGCGCAGTGGCAGGTGGTATATCAGGTCGTCGAACCACTGATCGCCGATCTGATAGGCCTGCGGGACGCGGCGCTCGAAGGTGAAGCCGCATTTCTCCAGGACCTTGCAGGAGGCGATGTTGCCGTCGGTCACGGTCGATTCCAGTGAATCCAGGCCGATGGCAGCGGCGTAGTCGATGATTGCCCGGCGTGACTCGGTGCCGAAGCCCTTGCCTTGATGTTCCGGCAGTAACAGACAGCCCACTTCGGCATGACCCGGCGACAGGATGCGAAAGCCACTGACCCCCAGCTCTGCATCGTTTTGTGTGTCTGTGACCACCAGGCACAGCCAGTGATCGGACGCCGGCGTCCACTCGGGGAGGCGATGATCGAAGCCTTTACGGATCTGCGCCTCTTCGATTTCTCCGAATACGTAGCGCATGGTCTCGGGCTCGGAATGCAGCCTCAAAAACAGTGGCCAGTCGCTGGCGAGCAGGGTTCGCAGATAAAGTCGTTCGGTGTGTAGTTCCAGCATCCGTTGCTCCCGGGACAATCAAAAAAGGCACAGGGTTTTGTACTCGGCCTGCGGTCAATGATCAATAATGCACGCGCATTTCATCGCCATTGCTCACGGTAATCGTGACGCAACCAGGCAGGGTCATATCCTTCGGCAGGTCAGGGACGAGTCAATGGCATTTCGCGTATTGGTCATCGGTGGCTACGGTAACTTCGGCAGCCTCATCTGTAATCATCTGGTGATGATGCCGCACATCGATCTGGTCATTTCCGGTCGTGACCCGCGCAAGCTGGCGGAAAAGGTCGCCGCACTGCAAACGCTGGGGGGCAGGTTCTGCGAGAGCTGGTGCGTGGACATCATGCAGGACGGCGCGGGCACTGAGCTGGGTGAATTGGGCATTGATCTGCTTATTCACACCGCGGGGCCTTTTCAGGGGCAGTCGTATGCCGTGGCCCGGCATTGCATCGAGGCGGGCGTGAATTATTGCGACCTGGCCGATTGCCGGGCGTTTGTCGCCGGTATCGCCACCCTAGATGCCCAGGCGCGCGAAGCAGGTGTCAGCGTGTTGAGCGGGTGCAGTTCGGTGCCGACGCTTTCGGCGGCCATCATCGATCAGCATCGGCAGCGTTTTCTACGCATCGATTCCATAGAGCATGGCATCTCCTCGGCAGCAAAAATGCCCGGTCTGTCGACCGTGCGCGGCGTACTGGCCAATGCCGGACGACCGATCAGGCAACTGCGCAACGGCAAGGTCCACGACGTTTACGGCTGGATGGGCCTGACCCTGCGCCGGATGCACGGCATGGGCACGCGGCTGGTGGCCAATGTCGACGTCCCGGACCTGGATGTATTCGCGACACGCTACGCCGCGCAGAACCTGAGCTTCAAGGCCGGTTCCGCGCTCAAGGCCGGCGGCATCGCGACCTGGCTGCTGGCGCTGGCGATTCGCTGCGGGCTGCTGCGCGATCCTGCGCCGTGGGCCGAGCGCCTGTACCGTTGGGGCGCGCGCTTTGAACACTGGGGTGATCGAAAGAGCGCGATGTACATCGATGTCGATGGCCTCGACCTCGGCGGCCAGCCGTTGCACATGCGTGCGCAATTGACTGCACTGAACGACAAGGGGCCGGAGATTCCCGGCAGTGCCGCCGTCGCGCTGAGCAGCAAAATGGCCGGTGGCTATCGTCCACAACCGGGCGCTCGGGCCTGCGTCGGAGAAATCACTGCGGACGAGTACCTGGCGGCAATCGATGAGCCGGAAAACATCCGGCTGGATATTCATTTCAAGAACCATAACGTCTGACACTGCTGCAGATGTCCGATGGCTCCGTACAGGCTGCTGACGTGGCTTTTTAGTGGCACTTTTTTGCTGTTTTCTGCGGCACCAATCATCGGAAAATTCTGTTCAGACAACTTAAATAAATCTTAATCATCGATCCCTGAGCCCGTAATTCATGGGGTGTGAGGTCCTCTCTCTCGACCGGTCCGTTATTCCAGACACATTAACTATCAAGTTAACTCTTTCAGCGCCGACTCACGGGTATTCCGGAAAAATTAAAGGCACACACGTAATGAGCGCAAAATGGTTGGACAATCTGAAAGTCAGCAAGAAGCTCGGGCTGGGCTTTGCCGCTATTTTGCTCGGGGTACTGACCGTTACCGTGATCGGTTACTCCAGCACCAACCTGCTGATCGAGCGCATGGGCAAAAGCAGCAAGGTCGCCGAGATCAAGGCTGACGTTCTGAATGCCCGGATCGCTGCGCAAGCCTATGCGACCGGCCCTACCGCCGCAGGTGTGCAGAATTACGCCAGCGCGCTGGATACCTTGAGCCGCAGTGTCGATCAGGGCCTGCAGGTGTTCGTGATCTCGAGCAACCTGGCCAAGCTGCGCGAGATCAAGGAGCAGGTGGGCGGTCTGAAGCAGACGTTCGACCAGCTGGTCGGCATCAATCAGAAAGTCGATGAAGCGTTGAAACCGATCATCAAGGTGTCCGATGACGTCAGCGCGACCTTCGAGAATCTGCTGAACAAGACCATTGACGACACCTTGCGCGCGCCGAATGAAACCGGCATCAGGCAGGTCAAGATCGCTGGCGACCTGCGTAACGGCATGACCAATTTCCGTCTGGTGTTTCGCCGCTACCTGAGCGTTCCGAATGCCGACAACCGTCAGGCCACCTATAAGGCCGCCGACGCCCTGATTGCGCAAGTGGATGCCGCTCGCAGCCAGTTGCCTGTCGAGGCAAATGCCGCAGTGGATGCCGCGCTGGTGGCGTTGAAACAGTACAAGGTGCTGATGACGTCGATTTCGGACATGCTTCAGCAGACCGAGCAGATCCGCAATGACCTGCAACAGCAATCCGTAGCGACCGCAGCCCGTGCCGATGATCTGGCGGCGCTGCAGGTCATCAGTGCCCAGAAAGAACAACAAACCGCTGTGGTGCAATTGCTCAGCGTAGCGCTGGTCGTGCTGCTGGTCGGCATCTTTGCTGCGTTCCTGATCACGCGTCAGATTACCGTGCCGTTGAACAGCACCGTGATTGCGGCGCGCCGTATTGCCGACGGTGATCTGACCCATGACAGCAGCACCACCCGCCAGGACGAACTGGGCCTGCTGCAGAACACCATGCAACACATGACCGTTTCGCTGCGCGGTCTGATCGGTGGCATCGGCAACGGTGTGACGCAGATCGCCACGGCGGCCGAGCAGTTGTCTGCGGTCAGCGAGCAGACCAGCGCGGGTGTCACCCTGCAGAAAAACGAAGTCGATCAGGTCGCCACCGCCATGAACGAAATGGCCTCTACCGTACAGGAAGTGGCGCGCAACACCGAAGACGCTTCGCAAGCCGCCAAGCAGGCCAGCGAGCGCGCCGCGCACGGTAGCAGTGTGGTGCAGCATGCCACGCGCGAAATCGGTCAACTGGCCGGTGAAGTACAGCAACTGGGTGAAGCCATGCAGCGCCTGACCGAAGACAGCGGCAAAATCGGCAGCGTGATTGACGTGATCAAGGCGGTCGCCGAGCAGACCAACCTGCTGGCGCTCAACGCAGCCATCGAGGCTGCACGGGCAGGCGAGCAGGGTCGCGGTTTTGCCGTGGTGGCTGACGAAGTCCGCTCGCTGGCTCAGCGTACGCAGAACTCCACAACCGAAATCGAAGCGCTGATCCAGGCGTTGCAAAAAGGTACAGGCGCCGCCTCGGGCCTGATGGACGCCAGCCTGCAGCGCACTGAAGGCACCGTGGTACTGGCTCGTCAGGCTGAACAGGCGTTGGTGGAAATCAACCAGTCCATTGGCACCATTGAACAGATGAGTCAGCAGATTTCCGCCGCGGCCGAGCAACAGAGCGCGGTGACCGAAGAAATCAACCGCAGCGTACTCAGTGTTCGCGACATTGCCGATCAGTCCGCTTCGGCCACCGAGCAAAGCGCAGCATCGACCGTCGAGCTGGCCCGTCTGGGCAGCGATTTGCAGAGCATGGTCGCGCGTTTCAAGATTTAATCTGCGCCAGGCTCTGTACGAAAAGTCGGCGAGCGAAGGTCTGGCGAGCCTGTTTTTAACGAAGCATCACCGAGCGCAGCCACTTTTCGTGCAGAGCCTAAGCAAAGTCGGCCTCCTGACCCCATCAAGAGGCCGACTGCCGTTGTTCCGCCCGCACCACCATCCACACGCCGATACCTGACACCGCCATGCCTGACGCCATCTGCCAGGACAGCGGTTCGTCGAACATCGCCCAGGCCCAGAGCATCGTCACCGGTGGGCTGAGGTACAGCACACTGGCGACGCGGGTGGCTGACGCGCGGCGCAGACACACCCAATACAGTCCGTACCCGCCCAGGGTTGCCAGCCCCACGGTCCATAGCACGCTCAGCGCAAAGCCGGTGCTGGCTACAGGCGCCAGGCTGCCCTGTGTGCCTTGAATGATCGCGAAGGCGACGCTGGAGACAGCGCACTGCAGCCACAGGTTGGGCAGCAGTGCCATGGGTTGCGCGGTACCGGATTGTTTCTGCCACAGCGTCGCGATGGCCAGCGAAAACATACCCAGCAGCGGCAGGCCATAGGCCCACAGCGGTGCGTCACCCACCGCCAGCGCGCTGTAGGTCACCAGCACGACACCGATCAGCCCGACAAACAGTCCCGCCCAGATTGGCCAGGCCAGCCGTTGGCCGAGCACTACTGCCGCCAGGAGTGCCATGCCCATCGGCAACAAATCGGCAAACAGCGCAGCGAGGCCGGCAGGCACACCCAGCGCAATGCCCTGCGTGACCCCGGCGACGTAGCCGGTCATGGCCAGCAGGCCGATACCTGCGTTTTTCAGCAGCGTGGCAGCCGGGATCGACCTCAGTTGCCTGGCGACAAAAGGCAGCAGGATCAGGGTGACCACCACACAACGCCAGAACACCACCAGCAGCGGCGGCGCGTGGTCAAGGGAAAAGCGTGCGCCGACGAAGCCCGAACTCCAGGTCAGAACCAGCGCAGCTTCCAGCAGGGGCAGAGGAATGGCCTGGTGCCAGGCAGGCCGCGAGACGCTCGGAGCAATCGACAGGTATGGGTTCATGGACACAGGTTACGAAACCGGCGTAGTCTAATAAATCAAAATTAACTGCATGAGTTATTCAGGAATTCTGAATCATGACGGCCATTCTCGACATCGAACTGGTGCGCACCTTTCATGCGGTGGCGCGGATAGGAAAGTTTTCCGCAGCCGCCGAGCAACTTCATAAAAGCCCGGCAGCGGTGAGTGTGCATATCCAGCGCCTTGAGGCCGTGGCAGGCGGGCGCTTGCTCAATCGGGACAACCAGGCAGTGTCGCTGACGGCGCTGGGCAAGCGCCTGCTGTTGTCGACGACAGAGCTGCTGTCCACGCACGACCGGGTGCTGGCGGATCTGCAAGGCACTCATCTGGCCGGACGCATCACGCTGGGGGTTCCGGATGAGTACGCCGTGCATGTCATTCGCGACATCCTGCCAGTGTTCGCGGCCGCGTGGCCCAATGTCGTGCTGGAGTTGAAATCCGCACCCAGCTACGCCCTGCGCGAGCAGGTTGCGCGTGGCAAGTTGCAGACAGCAGTGATCGCGCAACCCAAAGGGCAGCTGAGTGCTGATGCGCAGTTTCTGGTATCGACCAAGCCGGTCTGGGTCGGGCCGGCCAGCGTTGCACTGGCATCCGCTGACCCGGTGCCGCTGGCCGTTCACGCAGCGCAATGTCCTTATCGTGAAGCCATGCTGGCCTCACTCAAAGACAATGGCCGCAAAATCCGTGTAGTCCTCGAAAGCCCGTCCAATCAGGCGATCAAGGCCTGTGTGGAAGCGGGCCTGGCGATCAGCCTCATCGATCGGAGCGGGGTCACGCAAGCCATGCAGATTCTCGATGACCTGCCTGAAATACCCGAGCACGAAATCGTCTTCCTGCGCTCGCCGTCGTCACAGAACGACGAGGCGGTGAGCCTGCTGGCGCAGGCCCTGCAGAAGTATTTTCGGGTTTAGCCGGGAACACTGCAGCCGAAGTGTGTTATCGACTGCAGGAACGCTTTCGGCTCAACCGTCCTTGAACAGAAAGCTGTAGGCATTCAGCGCCGGCACGCCGCCCAGGTGGGCGTAGAGCACTTTCGAGCCTTCGGGGAATTCGCCGTTGCGCACCATGTCGATCATGCCGTGCATGGATTTGCCTTCGTAGACCGGGTCGGTCAACACGCCTTCCAGGCGGGCGCAGAGGCGGATGGCTTCGAGGGTGCCATCGTTCGGCAGGCCGTATTCCGGGTAGGCGTAGCGGGTGTCGAGCACCACGTCTTCGGCGGTGATTTCGCGGCCCAGCTCCACCAGTTTTGCAGTGTTCTGAGCGATGCGCAGGACCTGCGCGCGGGTCTTTTCCGGTTTCGCCGACGCGTCGATACCGATTACACGCTGTGCCCGGCCATCGGCAGCGAAGCCCACCAGCATGCCTGCGTGAGTGCTGCCGGTCACCGAGCAGACCACGATGTAGTCGAATTTGAAGCCCAGCTCTTCTTCCTGCTGGCGCACTTCATCGGCAAAACGCACGAACCCCAGGCCGCCATACGGATGTTCCGAGCAGCCCGCAGGAATCGGGAACGGCTTGCCGCCGCTTTCCTCGACGTCGGCCATGGCCTTTTCCCAGCTCGGACGAATGCCGATATCGAAGCCTGCCGAATCCAGGCGCACATCGGCGCCCATGATGCGCGACATCTCGATATTGCCGACCCGGTCGTACAACGCGTCGGAATAGTTGACCCAATTCTCCTGAACCAGCACGCACTTCATGCCCAGATGCGCCGCTACGGCTGCCACCTGACGGGTCTGGTTGGACTGGATGCCACCGATCGATACCAGTGTGTCGTAGCCGCCGTCGATGGCTTCCGGCACCAGGTATTCCAGTTTGCGGGTCTTGTTGCCGCCGAAAGCCAGACCGCTGTTGCAATCCTCGCGCTTGGCATACAACTCGACCTTGCCGCCCAGGTGCTCACTCAGGCGTTTCAGTGGGGTAATGGGCGAGGGGCCGAAGGTCAGAGGGTAGCGCTTGAACTTGCTCAGGTTCATATCGGGTCTCCGTTGATGAGTTGATCCGGGCATTGAAGGTGGGCCTCGATGTGTTTATCGAGCGGCCCGGCATGGCTCCCATCATAGGAAAACTGCGAATAATCGTGGTTGCAAAGAATTGTCTATCTACAAAATAAGCGTTAGCCTGAATACAACTAAACAGACTTTTATTGTGTGATTTTCATTATGAAAGCAATAAATGAACGCACTAAAAAGTCCGGTGCCGATGTAACGCCGCTGCTGGACAGGATTGACCGCGCCATCCTCAAGACCCTGCAACGTGACGCGTCCATTTCCAATGTGGCACTTGCCGAGAAGGTCAAACTGAGTCCGCCTGCGTGCCTGCGGCGCGTCGAGCGGCTGAAAGAGGCGGGCGTGATCAAGGGCGTGGTGGCGCTGCTCAATGGCGATGTTCTGGACGCGGGCATGGTGGTGCTGATCGGTGTCGTGCTGGACCGCTCGACACCGGATTCATTTGCGCAATTCGAAGCCGCCGCGCAGAAGGTTTCCGGCTGCATGGAGTTTCATGTCGTCACCGGCGAGTTCGACTACTTCATGTTGCTGCGCACCCGGGACAGTCAAAGCTTCAACCGGCTGCACGCTGAACAGTTACTGTACTTGCCCGGTGTCAGGCAGATCCGTTCGTTCATGGGGCTGCGTCAGGTTGTTTCCACGACACAATTACCTCTCTGACGGGTTTCGGCGTGGCCTGTTTGCTGCATGCAGCGTCAAACGTTCACGTCTGACCAAGGTCGGAGTTACTGACTGCCACACGATTGACTCTGGCGCATGATTCAATCAGTGCCTCTCTCTTTTTTACTTGCTCAAGGATTTTCATTTTGGCTGCTGGAAGCTTGCTTACCCTGCTTGACGATATTGCGACGCTGCTCGATGACGTGGCGCTGGCCACGAAGAAGACAGCGGGTGTGCTGGGTGATGATCTGGCGCTCAATGCCCAGCAGGTCACCGGTGTTTCGGCGGATCGCGAGTTGCCGGTTGTCTGGGCCGTGGCCAAGGGGTCGCTGCTCAACAAGGCCATTCTGGTTCCGGCAGCGTTGCTGATCAGTGCTTTCGCACCCTGGGCGATTCTGCCGTTGCTGATGATCGGCGGTGCGTTTCTGTGCTTCGAGGGCTTCGAGAAAATCGCCCATAAATGGCTGCATCCCGAAACCGGCGAAGAGCATGAGCAGCGCAAGCAGGCGTCGGCGGATGCGTCCGTGGACATGGTGGCGCTTGAAAAGGAGCGCGTCAAAGGCGCGATTCGCACGGACTTCATTCTTTCTGCGGAAATCATCGTGCTCGCACTGGGTGTGGTCTCGGCCAGACCCTTCATGGATCAGGTCGGTGTGCTGGTCATCGTCGCAGTGCTGATCACCGTCGGTGTCTACGGGCTGGTGGCCGGTATCGTCAAACTCGATGACCTGGGCCTGTACCTGAAGAAAAGCGCAGGTTCGGCGTCACAAAAGATCGGTGCCGGCCTGCTGTGGCTGGCACCGGTGTTGATGAAAGTGCTGTCGATCGTCGGTACGGCTGCGATGTTCATGGTCGGCGGCGGGATTCTGGTCCACGGCCTGCCGTTCGCTCATCATTGGGTCGAAGGCGTGACCGAAGCGGCAGCCGGGGCGGTAGGCGGTCTGTCGATGATCGTCCCGACCCTGATCGATGCGCTCGCCGGGATCATTGCCGGTGCCGTGCTGGTGTTGGTCGTGACGCTGATTGGCAAGGTCTGGAAAGCTGCGAAGGAGTGATTGAGGCGGTCATCCACACTTCTGATCCAAGGCCGTGAAGGCGAGCCGGGCGACGCTTCGCTTGCTCGCGAAGGGGTTGGTACAGCCAACCGAAGGGTGGCTGAAACACCGCCTTCGCGAGCAAGCTCGCTCCCATAGAATTCCGGAGTGAGCGTCATCACCGTCAAACAACGTGCTTAGAAGAACACCTTGACCAGCAAGCTCGCGGTGTTCTGATCGGTGTCGAAGGAGCTGGTGTCCTTGATGCCGTATTTGTTGGTCCAGTAGTCGTATTCGATACCCACGTACAGCTGCCGCTCCGGGTAATTCAATGCCTTGCCCAGGTCATACTTGATCTGCGGGTTGAAGTGCAGGTTGGAGTGGTAAGTGCCACGCGAGGTCTTGTCGTTGTCGACCACCCAGTCCATGAAACCGTCGATCAGCACATCCGATTTGCCCACCGGAATGGTGTAGGACCACACCGGAGTGATCTGCCACACGCCGTCGCCCGGGCGATTGCCTTCGGTCTGGCGCTGGTAGAAGTTGAGCTGGAAGTAGTCGAAACCCGGGATCTTCAAGTCGAACGCCGGACCGATCAGGTACGACTCGTTATCGCCCTCACCGAACTCGTAAGTTGCGGCAATCAACACATCGCTGATCGGCCCGAACTCGAACTTCTGGCCGAAGATCTTGCCCAGCGACAGGCGTGGCGAGAACTCGCCGTAATAGGTGTTATCGCCAGCGGTAGCGTCTTTCTTGCCGTTGTAGAAGATCTTGTCGACGAAGAAGAAGTTGTCGCCGTACTTCCAGCTGTCCGCGTGCTCAAAGGTAAAGGTCTGCTGATTTTCCGGGTTGACAGCAAAGTCTCGTCCATTGAGATAGGTCAGGCTATTACTCTGCCACTGGAAGATATCACCTGCCATGGCGGGTGCAGCAGCCAGCAGACTGCTGGCCAGTAATGCACTGGAAATCGTACGGTTCATGCGGTGAGCCCCTTGATGTAGATCGTGATTTTTTCGGACTGGCGTTCTATGCGTGACGCCTTGTCGGTGGTTGCAATAATTTGTCTGTCTGGTCAGCTTTGTGTTGTTAGCAAGAGCTGCGCCAATCAGTGAAAAAAAGTTTAAGTAACCCTTCAAATCGATATCCAGGTGTCGATTTCAGGTCATTTTTTTCAATGGGCAGCGTTCTGAGTGCCGTTCAGCCAGTGGGCCGCCCGGTCAGGTTCAGCTATCGGCAAAGAGAGGGGCGCGTTGGCAGCGGCGGCGGAGGATACTGACTCGCGTCGCCGTGCTCAAGTGCTCCAGAGCAGGGCGTCCGGAGCGAAAACAGGGCAATGCCCGTTGCCTCAGTTGATGTGTGCGCCCTGATCGATCCAGGCGCCTACCAGATCACGTTCCTGCTGGGTCATCTGGGTGATATTGCCCAGCGGCATGATCGGCGCGGTGATTGCCTGCGCCTTGATGCGCGGCGCCTGTTGCTGGATCTGTTCAGGCGTATCGAACATCACACCGGCCGGAGCGACGCTGAACAACTGGCTGGTAGGCGTGGCCGAGTGACAGACCGAACAACGTTGCCGGATGACGTCGTGCACCTTGTTGAAGTCTGCACCTGCCACCTTGGCAGGCTCGGGCTGAGCAGGCGCTGCCTGGGCAGGCGCAGCGGCGGGTTGCGCAGGTTGCTCATCAGCCCGATGACCGCCGACCGCCGTACCGGGCAGTGGCTGATAGACGATCTTGGCTGGCGGTTGCGTAGGGCCGGTGACATACGCCAGGCACAGCATGCCCAGTGCCGCGACCGGCAGGGTCCAGGCGAATCGATGGCTGTTGTGTCGTGTATTGAAGTAATGGCGCACCAGCACGGCCAGCAGCGCGATGCCGGCGAGAATCAGCCAGTTGTACTCACTGCCGTAGGTGCTTGGAAAGTGATTGCTGATCATGATGAACAGCACGGGCAGGGTGAAGTAGTTGTTGTGTCGTGAACGCAACAGGCCTTTTGCCGGCAGGCTTGGGTCCGGCGTACGGTTCTCGGCAATGGCGGCCACCAGCGCGCGCTGGGCCGGCATGATGATGCGGAACACGTTGCCGACCATGATGGTGCCCATGATCGCGCCCACATGCAGGTAGGCACCGCGACCGCTGAATACTTTGCTGAACCCGTACGCCGCCGCCACCAGCAGCACGAACAGGACCACGCCCAACAGGGCAGGGCGCTTGCCCAGTGGCGAGTCACACAGAAAGCTGTAAATGAACCAGCCGACGAACAACGAACCCAGGCCGATGTGCACGCCCTCGGCGCCACTCAGGCTGCTGCCCGGGGCCAGCAGGTACAGCGTCGGATTGGCGTAGAACACCACGCACAACAGCGCGACCCCTGATAGCCAGGTCGAATAGGCTTCCCATTTGAACCAGTGCAGATTCTCCGGCATGGTCGGTGGTGCGAGCTTGTACTTCTCCAGGTGGTAGATGCCGCCGCCGTGGATCGCCCACAGATCACCCGACAGGCCTTCACGCGGGTTGCTGCGGTTGAGGTTGTTCTCCAGCCAGACGAAGTAGAACGATGCGCCGATCCAGGCGACGCCGACAATCATGTGAATCCAGCGCACGCCCAGATTCAGCCATTCCATCATATGTGCCAGCACGGTGTTTACCCTTCCAGTGGGTGGGGATCGAGAACCAGCAACTGGCTCTCGGCAAAGTAATGCTCGTCGCAGTTGTTGCCTTCGCCACTGCGATCAACCACCAGGAAGTCATCCCGCTTTTCGATCGTCAGCACCGGATGGTGCCAGACGCCGCGATGGTAATTGACACCCTGCCTGCCGTTCGACACGAAGGCGCGGGTCGCCTCTGATTCAGGCACATCGCCAACCGGCGCGACCACGATCAGAAAGGGGTTGCCGAGCAGCGGCACGAACGCCTGACTGCCCAGCGGATGACGCTCCAGCATGCCGATGGTCAACGGCATCGGCAGCGCTTCGGCGTGGAAGATGCTGATGATCGCCTTGTCCTCGGGCTGCGCGGTCTGCACGTCAGCCAGACGATGAAAGCGCATGGTCGAGCCGTTGTTGATCATGAAGTGATCGCTGCCGTCGGTTTCGATCACATCACCGAATGGCGCAAAGGCTTCCTTGGTCAGTGGCTCGATTATCAGTTTGCGCATGCGGGTTCTTCTTCAATGGTTTTCAGGGTGCGCTCATCGTTATACACAAATCCGCTTTGGATTCTGGCCGGAGGCCGTAGGAGCGGACCGGGCGACGCTTCGCTTGTTCGCGAAAGGGCCGGTACATTCTCCAAAAATGCGTCGTCTGAAACACCGTCTTCGCGAACAAGCGAAGCGTCGCCCGGTCCGCTCCTACGCCCTTCGGGCAGAAGCCTGGCAGCCTTTTATTCAGGGCGCTCCAGGACTTATGTATATGATGAGCGCCGAACGTAGGAACGAGAGTTTATGCGTTGTTACCTGGCCACCTTGCCCAGCACTCGCAGGCGGCTCACGCCACCGTCCGGGAATACGTTCAGGCGGATGTGGGTGATCGGGCCGATCGCCTTGATCTGCTCGGCGAACTCGTGTTCGGCGTGCATGGTCAGCTTCTGGCTGGGCAGCAACTCGCGCCAGAACAGGCTCTGGGTTTCGATCTGGCTGTCGGTGCCACCCTTGACCAGGGCGCCCTGGATCGAGCAACTGTCCGGGTAGTTACCTTTGAAGTGCAGGGTATCGACGATGACTTTTTCGACTTCACCCTTGTGCCCGAGCGCCACGATCACCCAGTCGTTGCCGGGCGTGCGGCGCCGCGCGGTTTCCCAGCCGTCGCCCATGTTCACGCCGCGACCAGGGTTGAGGATGTTGCTCATGCTGCCGTAGTGTTCATCGGAGCAGGCAATCGATCGGCCGCCATTGAGTGCTGCAACCAGATCGATCTGCTCGTCCGCGCTGACTTTCGACCAGTCGCGATGCGGCACGCCGTACACGCGCAGACGCGCGACACCGCCGTCCGGGTAGATGTTGAAGCGCAGGTGGCTGAACGCCTGATCGCTGCTGATCTCATGGTAATGATGGCTGTTGCCTTGCAGCTCCACAGACGGCAGCACTTCGGTCCAGGCGGTGTTTTCATCGGGCTCGCCCGACGCCAGGAAGCACGCTTCCAGCGATGCGGAAGGCGGGAAGTTACCGGTGAAAAACGAGGTGTCGATGTCCACACCCTTGATGGTTCCCGCCACACCGAGGCGAATCACCGCGCTGTCGTACCCTTCGAAACGCTTGCGGCGTGACTCCCAGCCGTCCATCCACTTGCCGTTGTCGTCGAACACACCTTCTTTCCAGACGGCCGGGGTCGGCTGGAACAGCCGGTTGGCGTCGGCGAACCAGTCATCGGTGACCGAAAGGATCTTGGTGCCCAGACGCGCGTCGGCCAGGTTCACGAACTTCTCGAACGGTGCGGCGTAAACTTTCATGCTCTTTGTCTGCCTTCTGAATACGGTTATGACTGCGACGCTCAAAGCGCCTGTAGACGAAACAGTGCGATCTTGTTGATCTCGGCCAGGGCGCAAGCGAACTCGGCCTCGAGCGAGTGGTGAATGCGTTGCTCGAACGCCGCCAGAATCTTATGCCTGTCGCTGCCCTTGACCGCCATGATGAACGGAAAGCCGAAGCGGGCCTTGTAAGCCTCGTTCAGCTCGGTAAAGCGCTGGAACTCCTCAGGCGTGCAATGGTGGATACCGGCGCCGGCCTGTTCATCGGTACTGGCCTGAGTCAGCTCGCCTCGAACGGCAGCCTTGCCCGCCAGGTCCGGGTGGGCATTGATCAGTGCCAGTTGTTGCTCGTGAGTGGCACCCAGCAGGATCGCGCTCGTGCGCGCATGCAGGGTCTCGACCTGATCGAGTTGCGCGCCTGTGCTTTGGTCGAACGCCTGCTGCGCGACCCACGGTGAGTGTTCGTAGATATCGGCAAAGGCCGCGATGAACGCATCCCGGCCCAGGCTTGAAGGTGTCAGTGTCTTGAACGTGCTCATTGCTCGGCCTTGCCGGTAAACGGATGTTCAGTGTGCCAGTGCCGGGCGATATCGACACGACGGGTAAACCACACTTGCTCATGACCTTTGGCGTACTCGATGAAACGCTTGAGTGCGGCGAGGCGGGCGGGGCGGCCGATCAGGCGGCAATGCAGGCCGATGGAAAGCATCTTCGGCGCGTCTTCGCCTTCGGCATACAGCATGTCGAACGCATCCTTCAGGTACTGAAAGAACTGCTCGCCGTTGTTGAAGCCCTGCACCTGGGTGAAACGCATGTCGTTGGTGTCCAGGGTGTACGGAATCACCAGATGCGGCTTGCCGGTCGGGTTGTTCGGCTCCCAGTACGGCAGGTCATCGTCGTAGGTGTCGCAATCATAAAGAAAACCGCCTTCCTCCATGACCAGGCGCCGGGTGTTGGGGCCGGTGCGCCCGGTGTACCAGCCCAGCGGCCGTTCGCCACTGATTTCGGTGAGGATCTGGATCGCCTGGCGCATGTGCTCACGTTCCTGGGCTTCGTCCATGTTCTGGTAGTCGATCCAGCGATAGCCGTGGCTGCAGATCTCATGACCTTCGGCGACCATGGCGCGGATCACCTCCGGGTGACGCTGCGCGGCCATGGCCACGGCGAAAATGGTCAGGGGGATATCGAACTGTCTGAACAGCTTGAGAATGCGCCACACACCGGCGCGGCTGCCGTACTCGTACAGCGACTCCATGCTCATGTTGCGCTGGCCCTGGAGTGGCTGCGCGGCAACCATCTCGGACAGAAAGGCTTCTGATTCCTTGTCGCCATGCAGAATATTGCGCTCGCCACCTTCCTCGTAATTCAGCACGAAAGACAAGGCAATGCGCGCATTGCCCGGCCAGCGTGGGTGAGGCGGGTTGTTGCCGTAACCGATCAGGTCGCGTGGGTAGTCAGCGCTCACTGCAAGCTTCCTTCTTGTCCATGGGGTGCGTTGGTTGCGTTAAGTCAGGTGCAATGCCAGGCGCGGTCGAGGCATTGCTGGGTCAAGATTGTATACAATTTTATTTTCAGCTTGTAACCCTGTACGTTTCTGCACCGAAGCGTCTCGGCAAGAGTAAAACAAGCAAGAAACCTGCCTGACTGGTCAGCTAATCGTAAAAAACCTGATATTTTTCCTCTGCTTCCTCAAAGTCCGGCCCATCCCGTGCCCAGCCAGCCTCTTGAATACGGGCTGTTGGTCGATCAGGAATTTATTGTGTACAGCTTTTCCCGAAAGTGTCTTAATCGGTCGCAATCGCACGATGTAGAGCACTTCATTGGTGCACTGCGTCACCATGGCCGGATGTGAGGAGTGAAGTTTTGGGAAAATTGACCACACACGTACTGGACGCCGCTCACGGCTGCCCGGGCAGCGCCATCCGCATCGAGTTGTACCGGGTCGAAGACCAGCAGTTGCTGCATATTGTCAGTCTCCTCACCAACAGCGATGGGCGTTGCGATGCACCCCTGCTGCAGGGCGAGGCCTATCAATCCGGCGTCTATCAGTTGCACTTCAAGGCTGGCGATTATTACCGCGCGCGGGGCGTGGTCCTGAATGAGCCCGCCTTTCTCGATGAGGTGGTGCTGCGCTTCGGCATTGATGCAGGTCAGGAACACTTTCATGTGCCGCTGTTAATCTCGCCGTACAGCTACTCGACGTACAGGGGCAGCTGAATACCTCTTGCCCGCCCCACACTGCGGGCTTTTTTTTGCGCGTATCTGCGCTTTTGCCCTGTGTACAATGCGCCAGTCCCGACGCCGCCATCCACCTGCGCACGAGTGCCCATGAACGACCAGTCCCTGCCTCTCAAGAAACAGCCGCGCAGCCTTGGCTCAAGCCGTAACGTCACGCAGGACGATGTCGTTTACGAACATGTTTTCGATGCCATTCTGGAACAGCGGCTGGCGCCGGGCACCAAACTGAGTGAGGAGGCGCTGGGCGAGATTTTCGGTGTCAGCCGCACCATCATTCGTCGCGCCCTGTCGCGGTTGGGCCATGAGGGCGTCGTGCTGTTGCGCCCCAACCGTGGTGCGGTGGTTGCCAGCCCCAGCGTCGAAGAGGCGCGTCAGGTGTTTTTCGCGCGGCGCATGATCGAGAAGGCAATCACTGAACTGGCGGTCGAGCACGCCACTGCCGAGCAACTGGCCGAGCTGCGCCAGATGGTCAGCGACGAGCGCGACAGCTTTGCTCGCGGTGATCGGGGCGCCGGTATTCGTCTGTCCGGCGAGTTTCACCTCCAGTTGGCCGTGGCCGCGAGGAACGCGCCGCTGATCAGCTTCCAGCGCAGCCTGGTGTCGCAGACCTCACTGATCATTGCCCAGTACGAAACCGGCAATCGCACGCATTGTTCCTACGATGAGCACAACCAGCTGATCGACGCCATCGAAGCCCGCAATGCAGCGCTGGCCGTCGAACTGATGATGCATCACATGGACCACATCGACAGCAAGCTCAACCTTGACGAAGACAGCGCCTCGGATGATTTGCATGCGGTGTTCTCGCACGTCATGGGCCGGAAAAAGCCGGTGCGTTGAGGGTGTCTGGATAATTCAATCTCTTGACGACGCAGAGCGTCGTGAACTGCATTCCCACGCTGGAGCGTGGGAAACGATAATCTTAACTTCGTGCTGAAGCTCTGCGTCGGTAATTCAACTATCGTGCGACGCAGAGCGTCGGCATGCCGTTCCGGACGCTCCGCGTCCTCTTGACGACGCAGAGCGTCGTGAACTGCATTCCCACGCTGGAGTGGTGTGACCCCCGAAGGTTGGACAATTATCCACCTACGCTGCCTTGGCGGCCTGCATTCTGTATTCCACAGGACTCAGGCCGTTAAGCTTCAGTTTTATGCGTGAGTGATTGTAATACTCAATGTACTCTTCGATACCCGCTTGAAGCTCATCCAGATCGTTAAATTTGTTCAGGTAGAAAAATTCGGATTTCAGCGTGCTAAAAAAGCTCTCAATAGCCGCGTTGTCGTAGCAGTTACCCTTGCGCGACATGCTGGCTGCGATCGAATTCTCATTGAGCAGTCGCTGGTAAATAGGCATCCGATATTGCCAGCCCTGGTCGGAATGCAAAATCGGCTTTTCATGCGGTCCAAGCCGCTTAAATGCTCCTTCAAGCATTTCGTCGACCATGGAGTACAGCGGGCGCCTGGCAATCGCATAGGAAATGATTTCGCCGCTGTACAGATCCATGATCGGCGACAGATAAAGTTTCTGGCCTCCTACTTTGAATTCGGTCACGTCGGTGGCCCATTTCTGGTTAAGGTATTGCGCTTTGAAATCACGCTTTAGCAGGTTAGGCGCGGCCTTGCCTGTTTCGCCTTTGTAGGAACGGTATTTCTTCACGCGTATCAGGCTCTTCAGGCCTAGCTGCCCCATTAGTTTCTGCACCGTCTTGTGGTTCACAAGATGGCCCGCCCTGCGCAAAGCTGCCGTGATGCGACGATAGCCATACCGGCCCTTGTGCTCGTAGAAAGTTGCCTGAATCAGGTCTTTCAGCCCGGCGTATTTGTCATCTACCAGCAGTACCTTTTGTTGATAGTAAAAAGTGCTGCGTGCCAGACCGGCAAACTTCAGCAGGCCGTCCAGAGAATGTAAAGGCCTCAGTTCCATCACGATTTGCGCTTTTTCTGCTGCGCTATTCGTTGCTTCTTCTGAACCAAGGCATCGAGCTTTTTTAGATAATCGACCTCCATCCGCAGTTGCTTCACCTCGGCAAGCAACTCGTCACGCGAGCGCGATTCATCGTTGATCGGAGCGGAGTTCACAGGGGGAAGGGGCGTCGTCATCTTTCTTGGGCGTCCAACTTTCTTAGGGGGCTTTGAGGATGCGTTAAGAGCACCTTCGTCAAAAAGGCGCTGCCATAGATTGATGATGCCGAACTGACGGATATCGAACAAGGCCGCTGTCTGGCGCAGTGATAATCGCTCATCATGCATGCGCTTCAAAACAGCTAGCTTGAATTCGTCACTGTAACGCTGCCGCCTTTTCTCTTTAAGAGCGGCTGGGCCGTGGATCTGATAAGCCGCGACCCACTGACGAAGGCAGGAAAAGTCCACATCGTGGCGACGCGCAACATCCCTCAAACCTGCCTTGCCGGCACAATACTCTTTCACGGCTGCGAGTTTTGCCTGCTCTGTATATTTACCCATGACGCCTCCAAAGGTTGCATCCAACCTTCGGGGGTCACACCAGAGCGTGGGGAACGATAATCTTAACTTCGTGCTGAAGCTCTGCGTCGTAATTCAACTATCGTGCGACGCTCCGCGTCGTCATGCCGTTCCGGACGCTCTGCGTCCTCTTGGCACGCTGGGGCGTGAGGAACGAGGTGCTAGCCTCTGTCATGCACCAATCGCCCACCCGACCAGGTCTGCTTCACCGTCCGGTCGTCACCGATGGTCATCAGCACGAACAGAATCTCTTCGATAGTCTTCGCCTGCTTCAAGCGATACGACAGCAGCGGGGTGGCGTTGTAGTCGAGCACCAGGAAGTCGGCCTCGTTGCCGGGCTTCAGGCTGCCGACCTTGTCTTCCAGACGCAGCGCCCGCGCGCCGCCCAGCGTTGCCAGGTACAGTGATTTGAACGGATTGAGCCGTGCGCCCTGCATCTGCATGACCTTGTAGGCCTCGTTCAGGGTCTGCAGAATCGAAAAGCTGGTGCCGCCGCCCACGTCGGTGCCCAGACCGACATTCACCTTGTGCTTCTCGGCCATCGGCAGGTTGAACAGGCCGCTGCCCAGAAACAGGTTGGAGGTCGGGCAGAAGGCAATCGCCGAACCGGTCTGCGCCAGTCGGGCGCATTGTTCGTCGCACAAATGAACGCCATGGGCGAACACCGAGCGCTCGCCGAGCAGGTTGAAGTGATCGTAGACGTCCAGGTAATGCTTGCGCTCCGGGAACAGCGCCTTGACCCACTCGATCTCCTGAAGGTTCTCGCTGATGTGGGTCTGCAAGTACAGGCCGGGATACTCGGTGAGCAACTGGCCAGCCAGACTCAATTGCTCCGGGCTGCTGGTCGGCGCGAATCGCGGCGTCACTGCGTAACTCAAACGTCCTTTGCCATGCCAGCGTTCGATCAGTGCCTTGCTGTCGGCATACCCGGATTCTGGCGTATCGACCAGATAATCCGGCGCATTGCGGTCCATCATCACCTTGCCGGCGATCATGCGCAGATCAAGTGCCTGGGCCGCGCTGAAAAACGCCTCGACCGATGCCTTGTGCACGCTGCCGAACACCAGTGCCGTGGTGGTGCCGTTGCGCAGCAGCTCCTTGATGAAGATGTCGGCCACCTGCGCCGAATGCGCGGGGTCGGCGAACTGGCTTTCGCAGGGGAAGGTGTAGGTGTTGAGCCAGTCCAGCAATTGCTCGCCGTAGGAGCCGATCATGCCGGTTTGCGGCAAGTGAATATGGGTGTCGATGAACCCCGGTGTGATCAGTGCGTCCGTGTATTCGATCAGCTCGACATCGTCGGCGAGCCGCTCCAGCAGATCGGCAGCGTGACCCACCGAAACGATCTTGCCGTCCTCGACCAGCAGCAAGCCGTCGGCAAAGTATTCATAGGATGCTTCCAGCGCCACTTCGGCCGGGTCGGCGAGGCTGTGAACGATGGCGGCGCGGTAGGCTTTACGGCGGGAAACTGAACTCATGGCACTCTCGTTGTAACTCATTGCGACTGACTGCGGCGCGATGCAGGCAGCAGTCTGGCGATAGGTTCGGCGTTGGCGGTGTGTTGGCCAAAGCTGACATTGTAAGTGGCGATTATTTCCGCGGCGATCGACACCGCGATCTCGATGGGCAGCTTGCCTTTGACCTCGGCCAGGCCCATCGGGCAACGCATGCGTTGCAGCAGACTGGCGTCGAAACCGCGTTCCCGCAAGCGATGTTCGAACTTGACCCGTTTGGTTTTCGAGCCGATAAGCCCGAAGTAACCAAAGTCGCCACGCGTGAGGATGGCGGCTGTCAGTTCCAGATCCAGCTGATGGTTGTGGGTCATCACGATGCAATAGGTGCCGACCGGCAGTTGCGCGACCTCGTCGACCGGCTCGTCATTGATGATCTTCGTCACGCCCTCGGGCATCTGTTCGGGGAATTCCTGCTCACGGCTGTCGATCCAGCGTACCCGGCAGGGCAGGCTGGCCAGCAACGGCACCAGCGCGCGGCCGACATGACCGGCACCGAATACGGCGATCTGCGCGACGGGCTCGCCCATCGGTTCGAACAACAGCACGTTCACGCCGCCGCAGCACTGGCCCAGGCTTGCACCCAGGTTGAAACGTTCCAGGCGCGTCTGCCGGGTGCCGCTGGCAAGCATCTCGCGGGCGATTTCCATGGCCTTGTATTCCAGGTGGCCGCCACCGATGGTGTCGTGGATGTGCTCGGCGCAGACCACCATTTTCGATCCGGCATTACGTGGCGTGGAGCCCAGCTCCTCGATGATCGTCACCAGAATGCCGGGTTCTCCACGGGCCTGCAGCTCGGCCAGGGCGCTGATCCAGTTGTTCATTTCTGCTCCAGGACAGAGTGATCCAGGCCAGGCGCCTTCGCGAGCAAGCTCGCTCCCACGGGGGCATCCTGAATAGGTGAAGGCGAGCCTGGCGAAGCTTCACTTACCCGCGAAGAGGCAGAAACAATCGGCTCGGCGCCTTCGCTGGATGCGCGACGCGCAGCGCTGTTCTGGCGCATCTGTTCACAGCCCCATAGCACTTTTTCCGGTGTTGCCGGGGCGTCGATGTTCGGCTGATGACGGTAGTCGCCCAGACTCGCCACGGCGTCCTTGATGGCGCACCAGGCGGCGATGCCGAGCATGAACGGCGGCTCGCCGACGGCCTTGGAATGGAACACCGTGTCCTCCGGATTCTTGCGGTTCTCTACCAGCTTGATGCGCAGATCGAGCGGCATGTCTGCCACTGCCGGGATCTTGTAGGACGCCGGGCCGCTGGTCATCAGCTTGCCCTTGTCGTTCCACACCAGTTCCTCGGTGGTCAGCCAGCCGGCGCCCTGAATATAGCCGCCTTCGACCTGACCGATATCGATGGCCGGGTTCAGCGACGCGCCGACGTCGTGCAGGATGTCGGTGCGCAACATCTTGTATTCGCCGGTCAGCGTATCGACGATGACCTCCACGCAGGCTGCGCCAAAGGCGTAGTAATAGAACGGCCGACCACGCGCCTGGCTGCGGTCGTAAAAAATCTTCGGCGTCTTGTAATAGCCGGTGCTCGACAGCGACACCTGGCCCATCCATGCCAATTGCGCCAGTTCGGCGAACGGCAGGAACAGCTCGCCGATCCGCACATGGCCGTTGCGGAATTCGACCTCCGCTTCGCTCACCTGATGGTGCCTGGCAGCAAACTCCACCAGCCGTTGCTTGAGGATTTCAGCGGCATTCTGTGCGGCTTTGCCGTTCAGGTCCGTGCCGCTCGAAGCCGCAGTCGGCGAGGTGTTCGGCACCTTGTCGGTGTTGGTCGCGGTGATCTGGATGCGCTCGATGTCCACCTGAAACACCTCGGCGACCACCTGCGCGACCTTGGTGTTCAAGCCCTGGCCCATTTCAGTGCCGCCATGGTTCAGGTGGATGCTGCCGTCGGTGTAGATATGAATCAGCGCACCGGCCTGATTGAGAAAGCTGGCGGTGAACGAGATGCCGAACTTGACCGGCGTCAGCGCCAGGCCTTTTTTCAGAACCGGACTGCCGGCATTGAACGCACGAATCGCTTCGCGGCGCTCGGCGTACTGGCTGCTTTGCTCGAGGTCGGCGGTCATCTCTTCCAGCAGGTTGTGTTCGACCGTCTGGTAATAGTGGGTGACGTTACGCTCGGTCTTGCCGTAATAGTTGGCCTTGCGCACGTGCAGCGGGTCCTTGCCCAGGAAACGTGCAATGCAGTCCATGACCTCTTCGATGGCGACCATGCCCTGCGGGCCGCCGAAGCCCCGGTAGGCGGTGTTGGACGCGGTGTGCGTCTTGCAGCGGTGGCCGTTGACGGTGGCTTCGCCCAGGTAATACGCGTTATCGGCATGGAACATGGCGCGGTCGACGATGGACGCCGAGAGGTCCGGCGAATAGCCGCAGTTGCCGGCCAGATCCAGCTGTATACCCTGCAGACGACCGTCATCATCGAAACCCACGTCGTACTCGATGTAGAACGGGTGGCGCTTACCGGTCATCTGCATGTCTTCGAAACGTTGCAGGCGCATCTTGGTGGGCTGGCCGGTCAATCGGGCGATCACTGCGCACAGGCAGGCCGGGCTGGCCGCCTGGGTTTCCTTTCCGCCAAAACCACCGCCCATGCGGCGCATGTCGACCACGATGCGGTTCATTGGCACGCCCAGCACCTCGGCCACCAGTTTCTGGATTTCCGTGGGGTTCTGGGTCGAGCAATAGACGATCATGCCGCCGTCTTCGGTCGGCATCACCGAGGATATCTGGGTTTCCAGGTAAAAATGCTCCTGGCCGCCAATGTGCAGGTTGCCCTGCAGGCGGTGGGTTGCGCGCGCCAGCGCAGCGGCAGAGTCGCCACGCTTGTGCGTATGGCTGTCGAGCACGAAGTGTTTCTGGCGCAGGGCCTGGACCACATCCAGCACCGGTTGCAGGTCTTCGTATTCGATGATCGCCGCCATCGCCGCCTGGCGTGCAGTGTCCAGGTCGCGAGCCGCCACGGCGAGCACCGGTTGCCCGACGAACTCCACCTTGTCGATGGCCAGCAGCGGGTCGCCGGGCAGCAACGGCCCGATGTCCTTGAGCCCCGGAATATCCTGATGGGTAATCGCGATGCGTACACCTTCGAAGGCGTAGCAGGGCGAGGTATCGATGCTGACGATGCGCGCATGGGCGCGGTCGGAAAGGCGTGCGTACACGTGCAACTGGTTGGGAAATTCCAGGCGATCATCGATGTACACCGCTTCGCCGGACACGTGTTTGTCGGCACTGTCGTGCTTGACGCTGCGGCCCACGCCGGTGTTCAGACCCTGCTGAAATACCGCCAGCATCTCCGCCTGGGTGCTGTTTGAGGAATGCTCAGACATAGTCAGTCACCCGCGTTGGAACGGCTGGGGTCTGTAACTCGATGAAGTACTTGCGCAGCAGGTTTTGCGCACTCAACAGGCGGTATTCTTTGCTCGCCCGGAAATCCGAGAGTGGGGTGAAGTCCTCGCTCAGTGCCGCGCAGGCGCGCTCGACGGTTGCATGGCTCCATGGTTGCCCGATCAGCGCCTGTTCGCAGGCCGCTGCACGCTTGGGAATCGCTGCCATACCACCGAACGCTACGCGAGCCTCGTGGATGACGCCGCCTTCCAGGGTCAGACGAAAAGCCGCGCAGACCGCCGAGATGTCGTCATCCAGCCGTTTGGAGACTTTATAGGCGCGGAAAATCTGTCGCGAAGAGGCAGTGGGCACGATGATCTTTTCGATGAACTCGCTTTCCTGGCGGGCCGTGACCTTGTAGTCGATGAAATAGTCTTCCAGCGCCAGGGTGCGTTGACTGTTGCCTTTGCGCAGCACGATCTGCGCACCGAGGGCGATCAGCAGCGGCGGGGAGTCGCCGATGGGGGAGGCGTTGCCGATGTTGCCGCCCAGCGTGCCCTGATTGCGGATCTGCAACGAGGCGAAGCGCTGCAGTAACTCGCCAAAGTCCGGGTATTCGGCCTTGAGTGCTGCATAGCAATCGGTCAGCGGGGTTGCCGCACCGATCTCCAGGCGGTCATCGAAACGCTTCACGCCCTTCATTTCATCGATGTGTCCGACGTAAATCATCACCGGCAACTGTTTGTGAAACTGCGTGACCTCCAGGGCCAGATCGGTACCGCCGGCCAGCAGGCGCGCCTGTGGATGGCTGTCGTAGAGGTCTGCCAGATCCGCCACGGTCAGCGGAATGAAGCAGCGTTTTTCGCCGTCATTCAGTTCATCGGTGCTGGCCGGGGCGATGGCGCGCAGGCGTTCGACGGTTTGCGCCTGGCGCTGATCGAACTGGTCCGGCAGGCGCTGCGCGCAAGACTGCTCGGCGGCGGCCAGAATAGGGCGATAACCGGTACAACGACACAAGTTGCCGGCCAGGGCTTCGTGGGCCTGATGGGCATCGGCTTCGCTGCTGTTCTTTTGCAGGGCAAACAGCGACATCACAAAGCCGGGGGTACAAAAGCCGCATTGCGAGCCATGACACTCGACCATCGCCTTCTGCACGCTGTGCAACTGCCCCTGATGCTTGAGGTCTTCGACGCTGATCAATTGCTTGCCGTGCAGCGACGCCATGAACGTCAGGCACGAATTGAGGCTGCGATAACGCAGCGTTTGCTCGCCGTCGGTGTCACTGTGCAACTCGCCCACCACGACGGTGCAGGCACCGCAGTCACCACTGGCGCAACCTTCCTTGGTACCGGGCTTGTGTGCCTGCTCACGCAGGTAGGTCAGCACGGTCATGTTCGGATTCAGGCTGCGCTCGGTTTTTAGCTCTTGGTTCAAAAGGAACTGAATCACGGCGCAAAGCCCTCACGTTTATTGTCATCAGACATGTCGATGAATCTATCAGCTCTGTTTATTGGGTCAATTTGTTTCTGACTTCCGAGTCAGGAAATTGAGTTTTTCGGCAATCTGCCGATCAAAGAGCCTCTGGTTCTTGAATCGCCTGTCGGCTGTGATTCAAGGTTTTGCGTATTTCGTGCCAGTTTCCGCGTTTATGGCCCTGCGCCACCCGTGCCGGTTGAGATACACTCCGCGACTTGCATGCGGAACTGGTTTTTTCTGAAGGATAGTCATGACGTTCAAGGCCCCGGACAGCCTCGCTGAGCAAATTGCTCATCATCTTGCCGAGCGGATCATTCGCGGTGAGCTCAAGCCTGGAGAGCGTATCCAGGAACAGAAAGTCACGCAGGCGTTGAACGTCAGCCGTGGCTCCGTGCGCGAAGCATTACTGATTCTGGAGCGCCGCCACCTGGTAGTGATCCTGCCGCGTCGTGGCGCACAGGTCACGGTGCTCAATGCGCACAATGTCATTAGCCTGTGCAGCCTGATGAGCGAGCTGTACATTCTGCTGGCCAATGCGGTGGTCGAGCGCTGGAAGACCGAAGAGGATCTTGCGCCGTTTCTGCAGATACAACAGCGTCTGCAGGCCAGTTTCGAGCAGCAGGACGTCAATGCATTCGTCGAAGAGAGCTTCAATGTCATGCGCGCGGCTTACCCGTTCGCCAGCAACCCGTACCTCGAAGAAACCGTCGAGAACCTGCAGCCCTCCATGAGCCGCAGCTATTTCATCGCGCTCGAGCAACGCAAGGCTGACATGGGTGACTACCTGGCGTTGTTCGGCGATCTGCTTGGCGCAGTGGTGGCGCGGGATATGCCGAAGATTCGTGTCGTGCTGGTCAGCTACTGTCAGCGCAGCTGCCAGCTGGTGCTGGCCGCCCTGGCAGCGGGCTGACGCCGTGCGCCTGAAGTGCATCAAGCTGGCGGGGTTCAAATCTTTCGTCGACCCCACCACGGTGAACTTCCCCAGCAACATGGCGGCTGTCGTCGGCCCCAATGGCTGTGGCAAATCCAACATTATCGACGCCGTGCGCTGGGTCATGGGCGAAAGCTCGGCCAAGAACCTGCGCGGCGAGTCGATGACCGACGTCATCTTCAACGGCTCCACCAGCCGCAAGCCGGTGAGCCAGGCCAGCATCGAGCTGGTCTTCGATAACTCCGACGGCACGCTGGTGGGCGAGTACGCGGCGTATGCGGAAATCTCCATTCGCCGCAAAGTGACCCGCGACAGCCAGAACAGCTACTACCTCAACGGCACCAAATGCCGCCGTCGCGACATCACCGACATCTTCCTCGGCACCGGCCTGGGGCCACGCAGTTATTCGATCATCGAACAGGGCATGATCTCCAAGCTGATCGAAGCCAAGCCCGAAGACCTGCGCAACTTCATCGAAGAAGCCGCAGGGATTTCCAAGTACAAGGAGCGGCGTCGGGAAACCGAAAACCGCATTCGTCGTACCCATGAGAATCTGGCGCGCCTGACCGACCTGCGTGAAGAACTCGAGCGTCAGCTGGAGCGTCTGCACCGGCAGGCTCAGGCGGCCGAGAAATATCAGGAATACAAGGCCGAAGAACGCCAGCTGAAAGCGCAATTGTCGGCCCTGCGCTGGCAGGCGCTGAATGATCTGGTGGGTCAGCGCGAGGCGGTGATCAGCAATCAGGAGGTCGGTTTCGAGGCGCTGGTGGCCGATCAGCGCAGCGCCGATGCCAGTATCGAAAGGCTGCGCGACGGCCACCATGACCTGTCCGAACGCTTCAACCTGGTGCAGGGCCGCTTTTATTCGGTCGGCGGCGATATCGCCCGTGTCGAGCAGAGCATTCAGCACGGTCAGCAGCGGCTGCGCCAATTGCAGGATGACCTGCGTGAAGCCGAACGTGCCCGCCAGGAAACCGAATCGCACCTTGGGCACGACACCACGTTGCTTGCCACCCTAGGCGAAGAGCTGGAGATGCTCGAGCCCGAGCAGGAAATGACCAGCGCCGCCGCCGAGGAGTCGGCCATCGCCCTGGAAGACGCCGAAGCGGCCATGCAGGGCTGGCAGGAGAAGTGGGACGTCTTCAATCAGCAATCCGCCGAGCCGCAGCGTCAGGCCCAGGTCCAGCAGTCACGCATTCAGCAACTGGAACAGAGCATCGAACGCCTGGCCGAGCGCCAGCGGCGTCTGGCCGAAGAGCGTCAACTGCTGGCCGCGGACCCGGAAGATGCGGCCATTCTGCAATTGAGCGAAGACCTCGCCACCCGCGACATGACCCTTGAAGAGCTGCACATGGGCGAAGAGCAGGCGGTCGAGCGTCTTGAGCAATTGCGCGAGGCGTTGCAGCACGCCAGTCAGGCGCAACAGCAGGCGCAGGGCGAACTGCAACGTCTCAACGGCCGGCTGGCGTCCCTCGAAGCGTTGCAACAGGCGGCACTTGACCCGGACACTGGCACCGCCGAATGGCTGCGTGATCAGCAACTGGCCGAGCGACCGCGTCTGGCCGAGGGGCTGAGCGTCGAAGCCGGCTGGGAACTGGCCGTGGAAACTGTGCTGGGTGCCGATTTGCAGGCCGTGCTGGTCGATGACTTCGACGGGCTCGATCTGGCCAATTTCGAACAGGGCGATCTGCGTTTGCTCAGCGCGGGTGCCGACACGATTCGCGCGCCGGGCAGCTTGCTGGAAAAGGTCGACAGCACGGTCGACCTGTCGGCCTGGCTGGGCCAGGTGATTCCGGTCGAGAACCTGGATGAGGCGCTGGCGCGACGCGCACAACTCAGTGCCGGGCAAAGCCTGATCAGCCGTGACGGCTACTGGGTGGGGCGGCACTTTTTACGTGTCCGCCGCGCCAGCGAAGCGCAGAGCGGTGTGCTGGCGCGCGGTCAGGAATTGCAGCGGCTGGGTCTGGAACGCGATGAGCGCGAAGCGACGCTGGCCACTTTGGAAGAGCAATTACTGGTCTTGCGCGAGCAGCAGTCGCAGCAGGAAGACGCTCGTGAGCAGTTGCGCCGTCGCGTGCAGGACGAAACCCGTCAGCAAAGCGAACTGAAAGCGCAGCTGTCGGCGGTCCGGGTAAAAGTCGAGCAGTTGACCCTGCGCCGCACCCGCCTTGATGAAGAACTGGCCGAGCTGGGCGAGCAGCGCGCGGTCGAGCACGAACACCTTGGCGAATCGCGCCTGCAATTGCAGGACGCACTGGACAGCATGGCGCAGGATACCGAGCAGCGCGAAGTGCTGCAGGCCCAGCGTGATGCGCTGCGTGAGCGTCTGGACCGGATACGTCAGGACGCGCGGCAACACAAGGATCACAGTCATCAACTGGCGGTGCGTCTGGGCTCGATCAAGGCGCAATACGATTCGACCCGTCAGGCGCTGGAGCGCCTGCGCATGCAGTCCGAAAGGCTTACCGAGAAGCGTGAGCAACTGAGCCTGAATCTGGAGGAGGGCGAGGCACCGCTCGAAGAGCTGCGCCTCAAGCTTGAAGAGCTGCTGGAGCGGCGCATGGTGGTCGATGACGAAATGCGCATCGCCAAGAACGCACTCGAAGACGCTGATCGCGAATTGCGTGAGGCAGAAAAACGTCGCACCCAGGCCGAGCAGCAATCGCAACTGCTGCGTGGCCAGCTGGAACAGCAGCGTCTGGAGTGGCAGGCGCTGACGGTGCGTCGCAAAGCCTTGCAGGACCAGTTGCATGAGGACGGCTACGACCTGCATGGCGTGCTCGCCACGCTGACGCCGGAAGCCAGCGAACAGGCTGCCGAGCAGCAACTGGAAAGCATCGCCGGGCGTATTCAGCGCCTGGGCGCAATCAACCTCGCGGCCATCGACGAGTACCAGCAGCAGTCCGAGCGCAAGCGCTATCTGGATGCGCAGGATGCCGATCTGGTCGAAGCGCTGGACACCCTGGAAAACGTCATCCGCAAGATCGACAAGGAGACGCGAAACCGCTTCAAGGATACCTTCGATCAGATAAACAGCGGAATTCAGGCACTTTTCCCAAAAGTTTTCGGTGGTGGCTCCGCTTATTTGGAACTGACAGGCGAAGATTTACTCGATACTGGGGTGACAATCATGGCGCGTCCCCCTGGCAAGAAGAACAGCACCATCCATTTGCTCTCGGGTGGTGAAAAAGCCCTGACCGCGCTGGCGCTGGTTTTTGCCATTTTCAAACTCAATCCTGCGCCGTTTTGCATGCTTGACGAGGTGGATGCGCCGCTGGATGACGCCAACGTGGGGCGCTATGCACGGTTGGTGAAAGAAATGTCACAAACGGTGCAGTTCATCTACATCACCCACAACAAGATCGCCATGGAAATGGCCGATCAACTGATGGGGGTTACGATGCATGAGCCCGGTTGTTCGCGGCTGGTAGCGGTGGATGTGGAGCAGGCGATGGCGCTGGTGGATGCCTGATTCGACGCCTCGTTCTGCGGGCAAATGGCCGCCCGGAGGCCTGAAAATGAGACGCTGGTACATGAGATGGCAATTTGGGCGGCGAAGAGACGTAACAGACGGTGTAAAGTTACCTTTGGTCGTGCTAGTTTAGTGACCACTTTTTATTTTCGCGTGGGCGAATTGCCAGTCAGAACATAGACTTGGCACCACGTATTAAAGGGGTTTAGGCCCTTATTTTCAGATTTCTTCATTAGAGGCACTGGATTACATGGAAATCGGTCTGCGCGAGTGGCTGATCGTCATCGGCATAATAGTCATCGCCGGTATTCTCTTTGATGGCTGGCGCCGTATGCGCGGCAGCAAGGGTAAATTGAAATTCAGACTGGATCGGAGCTTCTCCAACCTTCCGGATGAAGAAGAAACCACGTCTGCCGAAGTGCTGGGGCCGCCCCGTGTGCTGGATACGCACAAGGAGCCGCAGCTCGACGAGCACGATCTGCCGTCCATGAGCGCCAGCCCGCGTGAAGGCAAGCGTAGCAACAGCGACAAACGCAGTGACAAGAAGCGCAAGGACGAGCCACAGCAGGGCGACCTGAACCTGGATCTCGACGGCCCAAGCCTGTTCACGGGCCGCGACGACGATTTCCCGGATGACAAGCCGACCCAGCGCATCACTGAAGACAAGGATCTGCCTCCGGTGGAGGAAGTGCTGGTCATCAGCGTGATCTCGCGCAGCGAAGGCGGTTTCAAGGGCCCGGCACTGTTGCAGAACATTCTGGAAAGCGGCCTGCGTTTTGGCGAGATGGATATTTTCCACCGTCACGAGAGCATGGCTGGCAACGGCGAAGTGCTGTTCTCGATGGCCAATGCGGTCAAGCCCGGCGTGTTCGACCTGGACGATATCGACCATTTCAGTACCCGTGCGGTCAGCTTCTTCCTCGGCTTGCCAGGCCCTCGTCATCCCAAGCAGGCCTTCGACGTGATGGTTGCCGCGGCTCGCAAGCTGGCTCACGAGCTGGATGGCGAACTGAAGGATGATCAGCGCAGCGTCATGACCGCGCAGACCATCGAGCATTATCGCCAGCGCATCGTCGAGTTCGAGCGTCGTGCGTTGACCCAGCGTCGCGGTTAAGCAAGCCCTTGGGCGGGTCCCCGATCATGAGCGTGCTGCGGCACGCCCTGTCGGGGCCTGACCTGAACAGAACAGAGCCAACAGATTGAGCAGCCTCGGCTGCTTTTTTGCTTTTTGAGAGAACACCGTATGAAGGCCGTCGAAACCCGAATCCTGGAACTGCGTGCAGAGCTGGATCAGCACAACTACCGCTACCACGTTCTGGATGAACCGAGCATTCCGGATGTCGAGTACGACCGCCTGTTTCACGAGCTCAAGGCCCTGGAGGCGGAAAACCCCCATCTGGTCACCCCTGATTCGCCGACGCAGCGGGTCGGAAGCGCGGCCTTGTCGGCGTTCACCCAGGTGCGTCACGAAATGCCGATGCTCAGCCTGGGCAACGCGTTCGAAGAAAACGACATGCTCGAATTCGATCGGCGGGTCACCGAGGGGCTGGATCTGCCGGCCGGGGACCTGTTTGGCGAAGGCGGCAAGGTGCAGTACAGCTGCGAGCCCAAGCTGGACGGTCTGGCCGTCAGCCTGCTGTATCGCGACGGTGCGCTGGTGCGGGGCGCGACACGCGGCGACGGAACCACCGGCGAAGACATCAGCGTCAACGTGCGCACAGTGCGTAACATCCCGCTCAAGCTGCAGGGCAAGGGCTGGCCGGACGTGCTGGAAGTGCGCGGTGAAGTGTTCATGTCCAAGGCCGGTTTCGAGCGGCTTAACGCCAGTCAGCTGGAAATCGGCGGCAAGACCTTCGCCAACCCGCGCAACGCAGCCGCAGGCAGCCTGCGTCAACTGGATTCCAAGATCACGGCCAACCGGCCGCTGGAGTTCTGCTGCTATGGTCTGGGCCAGACGTCGGCGGAAATCGCCGACACTCACATCGGCGTGCTTGAAGCGCTGAAAAAATGGGGCATGCCGGTCAGTCGCGAGCTGAAAATGGCGAATGGCGTCGAGGAGTGCCTGGCCTATTACCGCGATATCGGTGAGCGGCGCCTGACGCTGACTTACGAGATCGACGGTGTAGTGTTCAAGGTCAACAACCTGGCAGCGCAGCGCGAACTTGGCTTCCGCGCCCGTGAGCCGCGCTGGGCGATTGCCCACAAATTCCCCGCCATGGAAGAGCTCACCGAACTGCTGGATGTCGAGTTCCAGGTGGGTCGTACCGGCGCCGTCACGCCGGTCGCACGCCTCAAGCCGGTCAAGGTGGCAGGCGTCATGGTCGCCAATGCCACGCTGCACAACATGGACGAAGTGGCGCGGCTGGGGCTGATGATCGGCGACACGGTGATCATCCGGCGTGCCGGTGACGTGATTCCGCAGGTGGTGCAGGTGGTTGCCGAGCGCCGCCCCGAGAATGCCAGGGCAGTGCAGGTTCCGCAGACCTGCCCGGTGTGCGGCTCGCATGTCGAGCGCACGCAACTGATCAAGCGCAGCAAAGGCAAGGAGACTGTCACCGAGGGCGCGGTGTATCGCTGTGTCGGGCGTCTGGCCTGCGGTGCGCAACTCAAGCAGGCGATCATCCATTACGTGTCGCGTCGCGCCATGGACATCGAAGGGCTGGGTGACAAGACCATCGAGCAACTGGTCGATGAGAAACTCATCGGCTCGCCTGCCGATCTGTACAAGCTGAAATACGAACAGATCATCGACCTGGAAGGCTTCGCGGAAATCTCCAGCAACAAGCTGCTCAAGGCCATCGCCGACAGCCGACAGCCGACCCTGGCGCGCTTCATTTATGCGCTGGGCATTCCCGATGTGGGTGAAGAGACGGCCAAGGTCCTGGCGCGTTCGCTGGCGTCGCTGGAGCGTGTCAAACAGGCCTTGCCGGAAGTATTGACCTACCTGCCGGATGTCGGCCTGGAAGTCGCTTACGAGATTCACAGCTTCTTTGAGGACGAGCACAACCGTAGCGTTATCGATGCGCTGCTCGGTGAATGCGGTCTGCAATTGCAGGACCAGGGCGAGCTGGGCGCCGAGTTCGCTGCCAGCACCACGCTGGAAGGGCTGATAGACAAACTGCACATTCCGTCGGTAGGGCCGGGTGCTGCGCAGAAACTGGCGGACCGGTTCGGTACGCTGGAGGCCATCATCAGCGCCGACTGGCTGGACATGCGTCAGGCACTGCCGGAGAAACAGGCCAAGTCGGTCCGTGACTTCTTCGACGACAGCGCAAACGCAGAGCGCGCCCGCGCCATCGAAGCCCAGCTCAAGGACTTCGGCATGCACTGGCGCAGCGAGAAAAAAACCGTCGAAGGCTTGCCGCTGGCCGGGCAGACCTGGGTGCTGACCGGCTCGCTGGAGCGCATGAGCCGCGATGTCGCCAAGGAAAAACTCGAAAGCCTCGGTGCCAAGGTGTCCGGCTCGGTCTCGGCCAAGACCCACACCGTGGTGGCGGGGCCGGGTGCCGGCTCGAAACTGACCAAGGCCAACGAACTGGGCCTCACCGTGCTGGACGAAGATGCACTGCTCAAACGCCTGATCGAGCTGGGCGTGGCGGTTGATTGAGGAAGGCCGACGCTGCGTATGCCCTGATGATCGTGCGACGCTCCGCGTCGCATGCAGTTCTGGACGCTCTGCGTCCGATCTTGAGTGTGAGGGTGCGGCGTAGATCTGTGACGCGGAGCGTCACGCACTGCATTCCTACGCTGGAGCGTGAGGAACGATAATCCCGACTACCGTGCGACGCACCGTTTTGGTCCATGAACACGCCGTCAGCCTCATCATCCATGCCGCTCGATAATATTTTTGAACCCCTGAAGCGTCGGCATGATCTAGTCCATGCAAGGTCAACGGGAGATCGCCATGTATCGCTTTTTCGAGCAACTGAGTTCACGCATCACCGCCCCATTTGTCGGCGAATCCAAACGTAACAGCAAGGTCTGGCAGTGCACCTGTGGCCAGTCGGTGTTTTTCCCCAATACCCAATGCCTGGCCTGTTCGGCAGCGCTGGGCTACCTGCCTGAGCAGGGACGCGTCGCTACGCTCGAAGCAGGGCCTGAGCCCACTACCTGGCGCTTGAGCGATGAGCCGGGTGCCGGGCTGTATCGGCGTTGCGCCAACCTCGGCACTCCGGCAGCCTGTAACTGGCTTTTTCCAGAGCACAATGCCGGCGAATTCTGTGTCGCGTGCAGCCTCAATCACACCATTCCCGACCTGTCCGTGGTTGAAAACGGCGAGCGCTGGCGCAAGGTCGAGACCGCCAAACGGCGTCTGGTCGCACAGCTGATTTCCCTGGGCCTGCAGGTCATCCCCAAGACTGTCGACGAAGAAACCGGCCTGGCCTTCGATTTTGTCGGTGTCGATCTGGAAGGCAACCTGCCAACCACAGGCCATGCCAACGGTCTGATCACCCTGAACATCGAAGAAGCCGACGACGCACACCGCGAAGCGATGCGTGTACAGATGCACGAACCCTATCGCACCTTGCTCGGCCATTTCCGTCATGAAGTCGGTCATTACTACTGGGATCGGCTCATCGCCAATACCCACTGGCAGGACAGCTATCGCAACCTGTTCGGCGACGAGCGCGCCAGCTATGCCGACGCGCTCGATCACCACTACAAGAACGGCGCGCCGGACAACTGGCAGGAAAGCTTCGTCAGTGCCTACGCGACCATGCATCCGTGGGAAGACTGGGCCGAAACCTGGGCGCATTACCTGCACATGATGGATGCGGTCGACACCGCGCTGGGGTTTGGCATGAGCGCTCGCGACATGGAGCTCGATTACCAGCCGTTTCCGCTGGAAGTGCTCTACGACCCTCAGCATCCGGGCGGCCCGGCGTTCCTGTCGTTCGTCAATGCCTGGATCGAGCTGGCGAGCATGCTCAACGAGCTGTCACGCAGCATGGGGCAGCCGGATTTCTATCCGTTCGTGCTGCCTCCAGCAGTCATCGCCAAGCTGCACTTCATCCATCTGGTGATTCAGGATGCCGGTGGCAAGGCTGATGAGGTTCTACAGGCCCAGTAACGCGGGTCGTGCCTGACACGCTTCGGCGGCGTGTCAGGCGTTTGTTCAAAAACGGTTCAAAGCGTCAGGGTAAGTCTGCGCTCGAAGCCGATGCGCCCGCGATACGCCTCACCGGTATCGGTCCAGCCCTGGCCTGTATAAAGCCCGATGGCGGCCGAGTTGTCCGCATCCACCGACAGCATCAATTGAGTGATGTCCGGCCATTTCAGGCGCAACGCCGCAGGCAGCGCTTGCAGGCACGCCTTGCCCAGCCCCTTGCCCTGTTCAAGGTGATCGATCTGCAACGCATGCAGTGTCGCCGTCAGATCCTCCTGAGCCCAATGCGGCAGACAATCATCGCGCTTGAGCAGGAAAAACCCCACCGGCTTCTCGTCACCGAGCAGCGCGAAGCCGCAAATATTCGGACTGGGTCTGACCAGAAGCGTATTGAGCGCGGTGTATATGTCGCCGGAAAACTGTATCTGTTCCTGCGTAACCTCAAGGTATCCGAGCTGCTGGCGTTGAGAGGCTGTGAGGTCGTGGTAGTCGACCAATCGAGTCTGCATGAGCAACCTGCTGGCTGATTATTGTTGAGGCGGGCAGGGTACAGGATCGAACGGGGTCGTTTCGAGGATTTGTAACGCTGATGACCGGTACGCATTTGCCTTTCAGCCCCGGCACACAAGTGCTTGAGCCCCCTCGAAATTTTTATCCGCAGCAACGGTTGTAAACTCGCGCAAGACCGGTACAATGGCGCGGCTCACCAACTGGTGAGTGTCGTTATGGTGACCCCATCGGTCCCCCCGCAACGATTACCCGTGAACCTGGTCAGATCCGGAAGGAAGCAGCCACAGCGGGAACATTGTGTGCCGGGGTGTGGCTGGTGGGGGCACCACCTTAACGAATCTTCAGTCGTTCCTCGACGCAGTTGCACTGCAATTCCCCTTTCTCCCAGTACCTCTGAACCCTCGCCATATGCCGAACGCGCATTAGCTATTCCTGCTTTTGTGTCCGCGCATGGATACCTTTTGCAACGCGTGTGGCCATCCTGATGTAGAGCGGCCGGTAATGCGATCCGAATTCGTCTGAACCCTCCGCGCCATGTGCCACCTAACCCCTTACGCGTCGCTTGAAACCGTTTTACGGCAAGGGGCAATTCAAGTCGCTGCGGGTGTCACAGGCTTTTCGGTCAGGCGTCTCGCAGCAGTGGAGCCGGGGGCCGGATGGAACAGGACATCATCAGATTTTTCACAGACTCGCAATTTCTGGGCATATCGCTCGCTAACTGGATACTGGCTATTTTTGCCTCGACCCTGAGTTTTATTCTGGTCAGGGGCGTGATCGGTTTTGTGCTCAGAAAGATGCGTTCGCGTGCCCAGGCGCCCAGCACGCATATGCGATACATCGTGGTTCAGGTGCTGTCGGGCACCAGTAATACGTTATTGCTGCTGGCTTCGATCCTGATCGGCATCGGCATGCTCGATCTGCCGGAACGCTGGCTCGGGCGGGTCAGCAGCCTATGGTTCGTGGTCGCCGCATTGCAGGTCGGGTTGTGGGCGAACCGGGCGATCGCGCTGGCGTTGCAGCGCTACTTCGTGCGTCACAACGCCGGCGGCACCTTTCAGGGCAGCGCGCTGGCCACGTTGAGTCTGTGGGGCGCGAAGGTGTTGCTGTGGGCCACGGTGGTCATGGCGATGCTGTCCAACGTCGGGGTCAATATCACCGCGTTTGTCGCCAGCCTCGGGGTCGGCGGCATTGCGGTCGCGCTGGCGGTGCAGAACATTCTGGGCGACGTGTTTGCCTCGCTGTCGATTGCGGTGGACAAGCCTTTCGAGGTCGGCGACTTCATCGTCGTCGGTGCGCTGTCCGGCACGGTCGAACACGTGGGCCTCAAGACCACGCGGATCCGCAGCCTGGGTGGCGAGCAGATCGTGATGGCCAACGCCGACATGATCAACAACACCATTCAGAACTACAAACGTTTGCAGGAACGACGCATTGTCTTCGAGTTCAGGCTGACCTATGACTGCTCGGTCGATCAGATCAGGGAAGTGCCGAAGAAAGTCGAAGCGATCATCAACGCGCAGAAACTGGCACGTTTCGACCGTTCGCATTTTCGGGGTTTTGGCGAGACATCGCTGGAGTTCGAGACCGTTTTCATCGTGCTCGACCCCAGCTACAACGTCTATATGGATGTGCAGCAGGCGATCAATCTGGACATCATGGAAGCCTTTGCCGAACTGGATGTGCGTTTCGCGTTCCCGTCCCGCACGGTGTACGTGGCGTCCCTGCCACCGGTTAAAACCGCTCGTCCGACTGCGCTTGAAGCAGCCGACGCGACGACCTGATCGAATCAGGCCGGAAACTGTAGCGCGTTGGTCAGGTCGCCCATCGGCGTCTGGCCACGCGCGATCATGGCCTCGTCGCGGCGTTTCAGGCCGTCGAGCTTTTCCAGGCCATGCACGCGGGTGATCAGGCGCAGGATCGAGGCCGTGTCGTAAACCGTGTGGTCGACCTTGCCCTTGCGGGCGAAAGGGGAGATGACCAGGGCGGGAATGCGCGTGCCAGGACCAAAGCGGTCGCCTTTTGGCGGTGCAACGTGGTCCCACCAGCCGCCGTTCTCGTCGACGGTGACGACGATCACCATGTTGTCCCACTGCGGGCTCTTGCGCAGCACCTTGATCACCCGGTCGATGTGCCGGTCACCCGCAGCCACGTCGGCGTAACCGGCGTGCATGTTCAGGTTGCCCTGGGGTTTGTAGAAGGTAACGGCAGGCAACTTGCCCGCTTCGGCATCGGCGAGGAAGCGATTGGTGCTCGACTCGTCACCCAGCCCGCCGTCACGCAGGCGCTTCTTGCGCTCTTCAGGGTGCTGCGGACCTTGCTGCTTGAAGTAGTTGAACGGCTGGTGATGGTATTGAAAGTTGGGGATTTTCGGGATCCCGGTGGAGTCCTTGAATTCATCCAGCGTCACTTGCCAGGCACCGGCATACCAGGCCCAGTCGACATTCCTTTTCGACAGTTTGTCACCGATGTGCTCGTGGCTTTGCGGAACCAGCACGTTGGGCAGATCCGGTTTCGAGTAATCAGGGTTCTGCGGGTCACGCAGCCAGGTTGGCCAGTACGGCGGGGCCATGGTGTTGACGGCGTAGTTGTCCGGCGTGATGGCGCTGGGGCCGAACTGCGGCGGCCCGTCCATGGCGCTGGCCGGCGACTTGTCGAGTGGTTTGAGGCGCGGGTCCTGCGGGTTGAAACTCTGCAGGGTGGCGATTTGTGACTTGGCCGGCGATTCGGCGGCGTTCGGGTAAACAGGCGCCGTGGCTGAAATCAGGTACTGGTGGTTGAGGAACGAGCCGCCGAAAGCACCCTGAAAGAAGTTGTCACAAAGTACGAACTCCTCGGCCACATCCCACAGGCGCAGCGAGTACTGAGTCTGTGCGTAGTTGCCCATGGTCAGGCCGCCTGCATCGGCCCAGGCCACGAAGCGGTCGTTCTTGCCGTCGTTGATCTGCATCTGGTTCTGGTAAAAGACGTGCCACAGGTCGCGGGTCACCAGGCTCAGCGGCAGGTCTTCACCGTTTGGTCCCTTGAGCGGGAACGGCGCGTTGGGCAGGTCTTGCTGAAATTGCTCGCCCACCGGATAGGTCACGCCATCGACGGTTTGCGGTCCGACCTGCAGCACGCCGCCCCAGGCCGGGGGCAGTTTGGACAAGCGCGTGCCGTCGCGGTCGCGCTGCTCGTAATCGGAAGGCCTGAGCGAGGAGAGCGGCTTTTCGACACCGGGGAAATCGCCGAACAGGTTATTGAAGCTGCGGTTCTCGGCGTAGATCACCACAATGGTTTTCACATTTTCGCGCAAGGCGCGATCCAGCGCGGGTCCGGCAAGGTGATGATGCCGTTCGTTGTCGCCAGGCGGCTTCTCGTGGGCAGAAACGTAACTGCTAAGGGTGACACCTGCACCCAGGGCAGCCATCCCGCCCAGAAAACGACGGCGGCTGGGGTTTTCGTTGGTCTCTTCGTCGTCTGGTCTGTCGCTCATCGCCAAATACTCGCGCTGGTTAATGTGTTACCAAAGATTTCACGCGAGCGTAACCATGGAATATGACGCTATTGCGACAGCGCAGATCAAGGATCAGGGTGCGGTGGGTGTGGTGTAGTGATCGATGATCTGCTGGATCTCGCCCGACAGACGCATCTGCACCAGCGTGCGCAAAATTCTGCCCACTGGCAGTTCGGGGTTATTGCGGATCATGCAGGCGGCCGGCTGTTCGGCGACCAGTGAGATCGGCTTGAGTTTCTTGCCGTCAGGCAGGTTCCGGTTGGTCCATTCGAGGATCAACTGATTGGTCACCGCGTAGTTGTAGCGCCCGGCCATCAGCTTGCCGAGCGTCTGGTTTTGCGTGCGTGCATCTTCACGGACCAGTTGATGAGTTTCGAAAAGGTGCTCGAGGGCCGGGTAGGTGTAGCCCAGCACGGTGCCGACGGTTTCGTTGTCGAACTGCTCGGGGTAGGGGCCGGCAGCTGTTGCGGCCGAAGCGACCAGCCAGTCGCGCTGATAGAGAATCGGCAGGCTCCACAGGTAGTCGCCGGAAAGGTCGGGGAACCACGCCTGGGCGCTGTAACAGTGCATGTCGACTTCGCCGCGCTCGAGCGCCGACTGGATACGCAGGCGCGGCATCACGTGATAACGGGCTTCGAGGCCCACATGGTGCGCAAGGCTTTGCATGATGTCGAACAGAATGCCGGATTCGGGACGAAAGTCGGTGATGTGCATCATCGGCATGGTCCAGCCTTCGTTGACCGCAAAGCTCAAGGTCCTCTGCGCCGCGCTGCCGTTTTGCGGCAACAGCAATAGCAGGCAGACCGCCGCTGCACGAGGCAGCCGCGGGGTGGTGAAGGCCCGAATAAAGCGCGTCAATTGAGTCATTTGCACAGCTTAGCCACAATAGAGGCGGACACCAGATGCAATTTTGCCCCTGCTCGGCTAGCATTGGCGGTCTTCCGCTTACCAGTTGCGACGGTTTTAAATGAGTTATCAGGTTCTTGCACGTAAATGGCGTCCGCGCTCGTTCCGCGAAATGGTCGGCCAGGCTCATGTGTTGAAGGCCCTGATCAACGCGCTGGACAGCCAGCGCCTGCACCATGCCTATCTGTTCACCGGCACACGCGGCGTCGGCAAGACGACTATCGCGCGCATCATCGCCAAGTGCCTGAACTGTGAAACCGGCATTACTTCGACGCCCTGCGGCACCTGCTCGGTGTGCAAGGAGATCGACGAGGGCCGGTTCGTCGACCTGATCGAAATCGACGCCGCCAGCCGCACCAAGGTCGAAGACACGCGCGAGCTGCTGGATAACGTGCAGTACGCGCCCAGTCGCGGTCGCTTCAAGGTCTACCTGATCGACGAAGTGCACATGCTTTCCAGCCACTCGTTCAACGCCTTGCTCAAGACGCTTGAAGAGCCGCCGCCCTACGTCAAGTTCATCCTGGCCACCACCGATCCGCAAAAACTGCCGGCGACCATTCTGTCGCGCTGCCTGCAGTTCTCGTTGAAAAACATGACGCCTGAGCGCGTGGTCGAGCACCTCACCCACGTGCTGGGCGTCGAGAACGTGCCGTTCGAAGACGACGCGCTGTGGCTGCTCGGGCGCGCCGCCGACGGTTCGATGCGTGATGCGATGAGCCTCACCGATCAGGCCATTGCCTTCGGTGAAGGCAAGGTCATGGCTGCCGATGTACGTGCCATGCTCGGCACGCTGGACCACGGCCAGGTCTTCGATGTACTGACCGCGCTGCTGGAAGGCGATGCCCGCGGGGTGCTGGAGGCGGTACGCCATCTGGCCGAGCAGGGCCCTGACTGGAATGGCGTGCTCTCGGAAATTCTCAACGTGCTGCACCGTGTGGCGATTGCCCAGGCGCTGCCGGAAGGCGTCGACAACGGTCACGGCGATCGTGACCGGGTGCTGGCCCTGGCGCAGGCCCTGCCTGCCGAAGATGTGCAGTTTTACTACCAGATGGGCTTGATTGGTCGTCGTGACTTGCCACTGGCCCCTGATCCGCGTGGCGGCTTCGAGATGGTCCTGCTGCGTATGCTGGCGTTTCGTCCTGCCGATAGCGAGGACGCGCCGAGGCAGCCGCTAAAGCCAGTGGGGATCAGCCAGGCCACGGTTGATTCCCGAAAAGCAGTGGCTGATGCGACACCTGTTGCATCGGCAGCTCCCGCAGTGTCGAGCGCCCCGGTGATGGCTGCGCCCGATCCGGCCTTCGAAGCGCTGCCGCCTGCAGCGGCGCCGAAGCCGCCCGCCGCCCGGCCAGAGCCCGCGGTGCAGCCGGAATCGAAGCCAGAGCCACAAGCCGCGCCAGTCGAAGACCTCGACCTGCCGTGGAATGAGCCGAAATCCCCGGCTGCCGAACCCGCCGCCGAAACTGCGCCTGATACCGATACCGCTGCCGAGCCAGTCGCCGAGCCGGTTCTGGAGACCGTTTCCGAGCAGCCTGACCTGACGCCCATGCCGACGCCTGCGCCCGCCAGCCCGGTGCCGGCCGCACCCGAGGCCGAGCCTGAGCAGCCGGTTGCCGAGCAGCAGGACGCGCCGGCAATGCTCGAAGCCATCCCGGACTCTGCGTATCTGTCCACGCACACCGATTCGATGTCTTCCGACTCCGGGCCGATGGGGCGTGACGACGAACCGCCAGCGGATGATGATTACGTCGAGCCGGATATCGACATAGACCCGGCGTCCTACAGCTATCTGGACGAGCTGGCCCACGAAAGTGTCGTCGAGCTTGAAGCCGTCGAGCCGGAGCCTGCTCCGGCCGCCAAACCGGCCACCGGTCTTGCGGCCGAGTGGCTGGACGTGTTCCCCAAGCTGCCGATCTCCGGCATGACCGGCAGCATCGCGGCCAACTGCACATTGATCTCGGTCGATGGCGATAACTGGCTGCTGCACCTGGACCCGGCGCACAGCGCGCTGTTCAACTCGACTCAGCAGCGGCGTCTGAACGATGCGTTGAACCAGTACCATGGGCGCACGATCAATCTGAGTATCGAGCTGATCAAGCCCGAGCAGGAAACCCCTGCGCAGGCCGCTTCACGGCTGCGTGCCGAGCGCCAGCGCCAGGCCGAAGCCTCGATCCAGGCCGACCCGTACATCCAGCAGATGCTGCAACAGTTCGGCGCTGTGATCCGGGAAGATACGATCAAACCCGTTGACGCGCCTGCGGTGCAGGCTCAATAACTGAATACAGGGTGCCGCTGGCGCCACGCAAACGAACCATCCATTTTCGAGGAGATATCCCATGATGAAAGGTGGCATGGCTGGCCTGATGAAGCAGGCGCAGCAAATGCAGGAAAAAATGGCCAAGATGCAGGAAGAACTGGCCAACGCGGAAGTCACCGGTCAATCGGGCGCAGGCCTGGTCAGCGTGGTGATGACCGGTCGTCATGACGTCAAGCGTATCAACCTGGATGACAGCCTGATGCAGGAAGACAAGGAAGTGCTGGAAGACCTGATCGCCGCCGCCGTCAACGACGCCGTGCGCAAGATCGAGCAGGCCAGCCAGGACAAGACGGCTTCCATGACCGCTGGCATGCAGTTGCCGCCCGGTATGAAGCTGCCGTTCTGACGGTCGCCCGGCTCATGATCAATGCCAGGCCCCGTGCCTGGCATTTTTCTGTCTGCTGTCTGGCCGCGCACCGCCATCAGCATTTGGCCTGATCGACTGAATTGAGCGACAATCCTCCCCCGTCTCTGGAGTGCCCCATGTCTGAGCCCATTGAAAACCTCACTGTCGACGCCGAGCTGGACGCCGTAGGGCTGTTTTGTCCGGAACCGGTGATGATGTTGCACCAGAAGGTGCGTGATCTGCCTGCGGGTGGTCTGCTCAAGGTCATTGCAACCGATCCGTCCACGCGTCGCGATATTCCGAAATTCTGTGTATTCCTCGGTCACGAACTGGTTGCCGAGCAAGCCGAAGAGGGCACGTTCCTCTACTGGATCCGCAAGAAGTCCGACTGATCGCCATATCGCTGCAACCCGCGCCTGTTCACGACACGCCTGTTCCCGATTCGAGCAGGTCCTTGTTCGCCAGACCCAGAGAGTCTTCCATGCGCATTGTTGCCGACGAAAATATTCCCCTGCTCGACGCCTTTTTTGCTCATTTTGGTGAAATCCATCGCTTGCCGGGCCGCGCCATGGACCGCGCCGCGGTGGCGGATGCCGACATCCTGCTGGTTCGCTCGGTCACCGCAGTGACCCGCGAACTGCTTGAAGGCAGCCCGGTACGTTTTGTCGGGACCTGCACCATCGGCACCGATCACCTGGATCTGGACTGGTTTCAGCAAGCCGGTATCCAGTGGGCCAGTGCTCCGGGCTGCAATGCGCGTGGCGTGGTGGACTACGTGCTCGGCAGCCTGCTGACCCTGGCTGAAATCGAAGGTGTCGACCTTGCGCAGCGCACCTATGGAGTGGTCGGTGCAGGGCAAGTGGGTGCTCGGCTGATCAGCGTATTGAAGGCCCTGGGCTGGAACGTGCTGGTCTGCGATCCGCCACGCCAGGCTGCCGAAGGCGGTGACTTCGTCAGCCTCGACGAGATCCTGCAGCGCTGTGACGTCATCAGCCTGCACACGCCGCTGAGCAAAACCGGAGCCTCACCGACCTGGCATCTGCTTGACGACGCGCGCCTGCGTCAGCTTCGGCAAGGCGCCTGGCTGATCAATGCCAGCCGTGGCGCCATAGTGGATAACGCGGCGCTGCATGACGTCCTGCTTGAACGGGAAGACCTGCAGGCGGTGCTGGATGTGTGGGAAGGCGAGCCGCAGGTCAACGTCGCACTCGCTGATCTGTGCATTCTGGGGACGCCGCATATCGCCGGCTACAGCCTGGATGGCAGGCAGCGCGGCACGGCACAGATCTATCAGGCGCTTTGCGGCTTTCTTGATCAGCCTGCGACGATCGAGCTGGACGATCTGCTGCCAAAACCCTGGCTGGCCCAGGTCAGTCTCGACGCGGCCTGCGACCCGGTCTGGGCACTTAACATGCTGTGCCGCGGCGTGTATGACCCGCGACGTGACGATGCGGACTTCCGCCGCAGCCTGACCGGTGACACCGCCAGCCAGCGTCTGGCCTTTGATGCATTGCGCAAGCAGTACCCGCCACGCCGGGAAATAGAAGGGCTGAAGGTGCGCCTGGAGGGCGAGTCCGAGGCGTTGGCGCAACTGGTGCGCGCGCTGGGTGCGGTGCTGGTCTGATCGCCAGCCGGGCTGGCGGACAATAAAAAACCCGACCAAGTGGTCGGGTTTCAAATGTCTGGTACGGCTCGGTTTTATTTTTCCGGGGTTACCCAGTTCTTATCGCATTCCTGGCAGGCAGCCTGAACCATTTCTTCGGTGATCAGGACTTCTTCCCCGTGCTGGTCGAGAACTGCACCGCCAACCGGCAGATTGGGCGTGGCTCGAACGACTTGAACTTCGTTGCTGCGCTCTTGCGGGTTCATGGTGTTTCTCCTTTCATCAGGTAACGGCGTTAAGTTAACCGCGCTTGATGACCGGTCCGTGACACGTACTGTCAGCCGCTCAAACGCGCTCCAAGTGCAACAGATATGATGCAAATCTGCCAGCAGACGCTTAGATCGATGTCTTATAGCGGCCTCTGTAAAGCAGTCATAACCTGACTCTGGAAACCGGCCGCAAGTTCATTCGAAATGATGTTCGGCGCGCCCGGCAACACAGGTGTAGGCTTTGCAATTCAGACAGATCGGGCAGACAGGCAGGTTCATCGTTCATGATTTCACGGATTACCCGACGTCATCGCCAGGCCTTGCGTCTGGCTGCGAGTTTCATCGCGCCGTATCGCTGGCAGGCGCTCGGCGCATTGCTGGCACTGGTCATTACCGCGGGCATCACCCTGTCGATCGGGCAGGGCATCAAACTGATGGTCGATCAGGGTTTCATGACCCGTTCACCGCAGTTGCTCGAGCGCTCGATCGGGTTTTTCATGCTGCTGACGGTCGGCCTCGCCGTCGGAACCTTCGCCCGTTTCTATCTGGTGTCATGGATCGGCGAGCGTGTGGTTGCCGACTTGCGCAAGAAGGTGTTCGATCACCTGATCGAGCTGCATCCGGGCTTCTACGAGAACAATCGCAGTTCGGAAATCCAGTCGCGACTGACCGCCGACACCACGCTGTTGCAGTCGGTGATCGGCTCGTCACTGTCGATGTTCCTGCGCAATGCGCTGATGGTCATCGGCGGCATCGTGCTGTTGTTCATCACCAATCCCAAACTCACCAGCATCGTGGTGGTGGCGTTACCGCTGATCATCGCGCCCATTCTCATGTTCGGGCGGCGGGTACGAAACCTGTCGCGCGAGAGCCAGGACCGGGTCGCCAATGTGGGCAGCTACGTGGCCGAGGCCCTGGGGCAGATCAAGACGGTGCAGGCCTACAATCACCAGCAGCAGGACAAGCAGCGTTTCTCGCATACGGTGGAGCAGGCGTTCGAGACCGCTCGCAAACGCATCCTGCAGCGTTCCTGGCTGATCACGCTGGTGATCGTCCTGGTGTTGGGTGCGGTGGCGGTGATGTTGTGGGTGGGCGGCATGGACGTGATCAGCGGCCGCATTTCCAGCGGTGAGTTGGCAGCGTTCGTGTTCTACGCGCTGATGGTCGGCATGGCGTTCGGCACGTTGAGTGAGGTGATTGGCGATCTGCAGCGCGCCGCCGGTGCCGCAGAGCGGATCGGCGAGCTGCTTCAGGCGCGCAGCGAGATCAGCGTGCCCACCACCGACCTGCAGAGCCTGCCACCGCGCATCAGCGGGCGTCTGGCGCTGGAGAATGTCACCTTCGCTTACCCGTCGCGTCCCGAGCGCAATGCCCTGGATAATTTGACCCTGAGCGTCGAGCCTGGTGAAACCTTGGCGCTGGTCGGGCCCTCCGGAGCAGGCAAGTCGACCATCCTCGATCTGCTGTTGCGTTTTTACGACCCGATTCAAGGGCGCATCCTGATCGAGGGCGTGCCGATCGCGCAGCTCGATCCCCATGACCTGCGCCGCTGCTTCGCGCTGGTTTCACAATCGCCCGCGCTGTTTTTCGGCACTGTCGAGGACAACATTCGTTACGGTAACGCCACTGCGAGCCTCGAGCAGGTGCAGGCGGCGGCGCGCATTGCCCATGCGCATGAATTCATTCTCGACATGGCCGACGGCTACCGTACGCATCTGGGTGAGGGCGGGGTGGGCTTGTCCGGCGGACAGCGGCAGCGTCTGGCGATTGCCCGAGCCTTGCTGGTCGATGCGCCGATTCTGTTGCTGGACGAGGCGACCAGTGCGCTGGACGCGCAGAGTGAGCACTTGATTCAACAGGCTCTGCCGAGCTTGATGCAGGGGCGTACCACGCTGGTCATCGCCCACCGGCTGGCCACGGTGCAGAATGCCGACCGGATTGCCGTCATGGATCAGGGGCGGTTGGTCGCGGTGGGCACCCATCAGCAGTTGATCGCCAGCAACCCGCTTTATGCGCGACTGGCGGCGTTGCAGTTCAATGCCGGGGTTGAGTAGGAGAGGGCGAGAAGGGCTTGTGGGGAACGTGGGAGGTCAAGCCTCCCACTCGGTGAGCCTCAGCGATATTCGCACAGGTAGGCGGTATCGACTTTGACCTTGATCTGGAACTTGCTGTTGGCCGGTACGTTGAACTGGTTGCCGGTGGCAAAGGTTTCCCAGTCAGTGCTGTCCGGAAGTTTCACGCTCAACTCGCCGGAGATCACATGCATGATTTCCCGTTGCGCCGTACCGAACTCATATTCGCCCGCTGCCATGACACCGATGGTTGCCTCACCATCGGCCTGGGTGAAGGCGATGGATTTGACGGTGCCGTCGAAGTACTCGTTGACCTTGAACATGGGCGGTTCCTTTTGAAAGGGCTGAAAATGGCTCGCCAGTATGCCCAACACGGTAAAACTCGTCACGCCCCTTGCACGTCGACGCTGACGAAACGTCGACCTGCAGTAGCATTCAATTGGGCAGGATCAACGGCAGCAGCCTGGCAGTATTGCGCGCATCGACCAGGGCGCGGTGTTGTTGCCCGCTGAACTGCATGCCTGCCAGTTGCAAGGCACTGTTCAGCCCTATCGGTTTCTGCAAGTGGCGGGCCTGGGCGAAACGCTGTTTGAGATTGACGTGCGGCATGCTGGACAGCGCACTGTCGAGGTGGTGGTGGCGCCATTCCTCTTCCAGTTGCTGACGATCGTAGTCCCCCCAGCTGGCCCAGCCCACGATGCGTGCCCGATGATGGCTCAACCAGCGCTCGAACTGCGGCCACACCGTCGTCAGCGGCGCGGCGCTGTCGATGCTGCTCTGGTTGATATGGGTCAGCTCGCGGCAGAAATGGGTCAGCAACGGCCTGCGTGCCGGGCGCACGAAGCGTTCGAAATGGTCCAGCTCGCGTCCGTCCTGATTGACCAGCGTCGCGCCTATCTCGATGACTTCCATTTCTGCGACCGGCCATCCACCTTCTTCGGTCGTGGCCTCAAGATCAATCACCAGCCAGTGCGGCATCATCCAGCTTCCTTACGATAGTCAATGGCTTCAGCGTAGCCAGATTAACCCGTTGCGCACACTCAGGGCTTTGCATCGGCATTCTTGTTGTTACAACTGCCCCTACAGTGACCACAGGTGATTGCATTGGTGCCTCGCAGGCGGCTTTCACTTGCCTGTTCGAATACTGCAAGCGCACCGCAGAGCGCTGACGCTGTCGATTTGACAGTTGTTTAAATCCTGGAAACCGCATAGCTTGAACGGCTTTGATTGATGTCGTGTTTTATGAAAAGACTTGCAGTGTTAATTGACGGTATGGCGCGCACGATCGTTACCGGTGTCATGCTCTTCATTCCGTTGATGGCAACGCCGCAGGTCTTCGCCGCGCAGATCGTGCGGGTGGCTGCAGTGCATTTCCCCCCTTATATGGTGCGTCCTGAAAAAGGTGAAGACGCCGGTCTTTTACCCCAACTGATCAATGCCCTGAATGGCGAGCAGGACGACTATGAATTCGTGATGGTCCCCACTTCAGTGCCTCGGCGTTTTCGTGACTTCACGGAAGGGCGTTTCGATGTTGCAGTCTTCGAAAACCCCGGCTGGGGCTGGAAGGACATTCCCCATGAACAGATCGATATGGGGCTCGAGGATGCCGAGGTCTATGTGGCGCGCCGAGTGGAAGGACGTGGGCAGGATTACTTCGACACCCTGGCTGACAAACGTCTGGCACTGTTCAGTGGCTATCATTATGGATTTGCCAACTTCAATACCGATCAGAAGTACCTGAGCGAGCACTTCACCATTACCTCCACGTACTCCCACGACAGCAATTTGCTGATGGTGGTGCGTGGCCGCGCCGATGTTGCGCCCGTTACCCGTTCGTATCTGATTGATTTCATGGCGCATAACAAGGAAGAAGCGGCGCAACTGATGGTGTCCGAGCGTGTCGATCAGGTCTACCGTCAATACGCGTTGTTGCGTCCGAATGGCAATATTGATGTGCCGCACTTCAAGCAGCTACTGGAAAGGCTGCGTGCAGATGGGCAACTGGCGAAGATTTTCGAGCCGCTGCACATCAAGGTGCTTCCGGTGAATGCCGGGATGCCCGGCAACTAGCAGGGGCAGGTTTTGCGCCTGCCACCCGGAGACACTCAGCGGTCGTTGGCGTCCTTGGCATCCATTTCTGCGTTGCGCTCGTGGACGCGCTTGAGCTGTTCTTCGGTGAGGGGCAGTTTCTTGGCTGTGTCGCGCAGCATCATCAGACCGCCGACGATCGAGCCAATGGCTACGAGCAGAATTAACCAGGCATACCAGGGCATAGCGCTCTCCTTATTGTGATACCGCTTTGAGCAGCACGGCTGCCCAATGGTTCAAGAGTATGCGCCCTGAGGGGTTGCGTGCGAAAGCATCCGCCCGCAACCCCTTGGAACCTGGCAGTTACTCCCCGGTCAGCATCGCGTCGGTCGGCGCGTCGGCACGCGATTTGGCGGTCAGGCTGAAGTAGATGAAGCCGATGGCCATCAGGCCGAGGAAAATCAGGCCGATCAATGCGTTGAACCAGGCCATTGCCACCAGACACACGACGGCCAGCGCCAGGGCGATGCCGGGCACTACCGGATAACCGGGGGCGCGGAACGTGCGCTCCAGGCCAGGCTCGGTCTTGCGCAGTTTGAACAGGCTGAGCATGCTCATGATGTACATGACGATGGCGCCGAACACGGCCATGGTGATCATCGCAGCGGTCAGCGTCATGCCACTCAGGTTGATCAGGCCGTCGCTGTAGATCGCGGCGATGCCGATCAGACCGCCGGCGATGATTGCCCGGTGCGGCGTCTGGAAGCGCGAAAGCCTGGCCAGCGAGGCGGGCAGGTAGCCTGCGCGGGCGAGGGCGAAGAACTGGCGCGAGTAACCCATGATGATCCCGTGGAAGCTGGCGACCAGACCGAACAGGCCGATCCACACCAGCATGTGCAGCCAGCCGGAACTGTCACCGACCACGGCTTTCATGGCCTGCGGCAGCGGATCGTTGATGTTGGCCAGGGTGCGCCAGTCGCCCACGCCACCGGCAAACAGCATGACGCCGATCGCCAGTATCACCAAGGTCAGAATGCCACTGATGTAGGCCTTCGGGATGGTGCGTTTCGGGTCCTTGGCTTCTTCGGCGGCCATTGCAGCGCCTTCGATGGCCAGGAAGAACCAGATGGCGAAGGGGATGGCAGCGAACATGCCGGCAATGGCTTCGGGTCCGAAGGTCTGCGAACCGGCCCAGCCGTTGAGGGCGAAGTTGCTGAAACTGAAGGCAGGCGCGACGACGCCCATGAACACCAGCAACTCGGCGACGGCCAGAATGCACACCACCAGCTCGAAGGTTGCGGCGAGCTTCACGCCCACGATGTTGAGCGCCATGAAGACGATGTAGGCGCCGACTGCCGCATGCTTGGGGTCCAGCCCCGGGTATTGCACATTAAGGTACGCACCGATCGCCATGGCAATGGCCGGTGGCGCAAAGACGAACTCGATCAGGGTGGCCATGCCTGCGATCAGTCCGCCTTTTTCGCCAAAGGCACGACGGCTGTAGGCGAACGGACCGCCGGCGTGCGGGATGGCGGTGGTGAGCTCGGTAAAACTGAAAATGAAACAGGTGTACATGGTGGCAACCATCAGGGCTGTTACCAAAAAGCCCAGCGTACCCGCAATGCCCCAGCCGTAGCTCCAGCCGAAGTATTCGCCGGAAATCACCAGCCCTACCGCGATCCCCCATAAATGAATCGTGCCGAGCGTCGGCTTGAGTTGTGTGCTCATTGTTCTCTCCCTGGGATTCGATAAACGTTGAAACATCCTGTTGCAGAGGCCGTGCCAGTGCACGGATCACTGTCGTGATGCTTCAAAACGGGTCGTTTACAGAACGTCAGGGTGAATCGATTCAACTCGTTGTACAGGTTTGGTCCGGTTTGGTGCGGCGATGACCGCCAGGGGTGCATGGAATTCAGAAGTCTCAGGACGCTGTTCGGGCAAATGCCGATCGATGGGTCCCGCCTGTGCGCCGGTTCGGCTACAATGCGCGCCGATTTCGACTTACCTGAGACCACGCTCATGTCCGCCTGCCAGACTCCTGTCATCGTCGCCCTGGATTTTCCGACCCGCGAAGCCGCCTTGCGCCTGGCTGATCAGCTCGACCCCAAACTGTGCAGGGTCAAGGTCGGCAAGGAACTGTTCACCAGTTGCGCGGCCGACATCGTCGAGACCCTGCGCCACAGGGGCTTCGAAGTGTTTCTGGATCTCAAATTCCACGACATCCCCAACACCACGGCGATGGCGGTCAAGGCGGCGGCCGAGATGGGCGTGTGGATGGTCAATGTGCACTGCTCGGGCGGCTTGCGCATGATGGCGGCCTGTCGGGAAGTGCTTGAGCAGCGCACCGGTCCACAGCCGTTGCTGATCGGCGTGACCGTTCTGACCAGCATGGAACGTGAAGACCTGGCCGGTATCGGCCTGGACATCGACCCGCAGGTACAGGTGCTGCGCCTTGCGGCTCTGGCCGGGAAGGCCGGAATGGATGGTCTGGTCTGCTCGGCACTGGAAGCGCAGGCCCTGAAAGCCGCTCACCCGTCGTTGCAACTGGTGACGCCCGGCATCCGTCCGGCGGGCAGTGCGCAGGACGATCAGCGCCGTATCCTGACCCCTCGTCAGGCACTGGATGCAGGCTCTGACTACCTCGTCATCGGCCGCCCGATCAGCCAGGCGGCTGATCCGGCGAAGGCCCTGGCGGCGGTGGTTGCCGAGCTGGCTTGAGTAGATGGATGCGTAACATCACGGCTCTACCCACAGAGTGGCGAAGAGCTGTGACGCTGCGAAAAGCCCGTGGGTTTATTCCACTTTCAGGATCAGCTTGCCCTGATTCTCGCCGCTGAACAGCATCTGGAAGGTCTCCGGGAACGTCTCGAGGCCTTCTACGATGTGCTCCTTGCTCTTGAGCTTGCCTTCCTTGATCCAGCCGGCCATGACCTGACCCGCTTCTGCATAGCGTTCCGGATGGTCCAGTACGATGAAGCCTTCCATGCGAGCGCGGTTGACCAGCAGCGACATGTAGTTGGCCGGGCCTTTGATCGCCTTGGTGCTGTTGTACTGGCTGATGGCACCACAGATCACCACACGAGCGCCGACCGCCAGCTGGCTGAGCGCCGCATCGAGGATGTCGCCACCGACGTTGTCGAAGTACACGTTCACACCATCCGGGCAGTGGCGTTTCAGACCGTCCATGACGTCTTCGGATTTGTAGTCGATGGCTGCGTCAAAGCCCAGCTCCTCGGTCAGCAGACGGCATTTTGCCGTGCCTCCCGCGATGCCGACCACACGGCAGCCCTTGAGCTTGGCAATCTGCCCGGCGATGCTGCCGACAGCACCCGCCGCACCGGAGATCACCACGGTGTCACCGCTTTTCGGTTGGCCGACGTCCAGCAGCGCCAGGTAGGCGGTCATGCCGGTCATGCCCAGTGCCGATAGATAAAGGGGCAGGGGCGCAAGGTTGGTGTCCACCTTGTAGAAGCCCTTCGGTTCACCGGCAAAGTAGTCCTGCACGCCCAGGCGTCCCTGAACATGGTCACCTACAGCGAACTTGGGGTTTTTCGATTCTATTACTTCACCCACGCCGATGGCACGCATCACTTCGCCCAGCTCTACGGCTGGAATGTAGGATTTGCCCTCATTCATCCAGCCACGCATTGCCGGGTCCAGTGACAGGTATTTGCTCCTGACCAGAATCTGCCCGTCGGCAAGTGCGCTGACCGGGACTTCCTGATAGGTGAAGTCTTCACGGCGCGCATCGCCCGAAGGGCGCTTGGCGAGCAGGAACTGGCGGTTGGAAAGATCGGTCATGGCAGGGTCTCCTGAAAAGGGTTCAAGAATGGATTCAAACGCTCATCGCGCCATTCGGGCAAGAAGCGATCACCCAGCGAATGCCGTTTGATCCATGTGGTTGATAGGAGTACGTTGCGCCACTGGCGTTCAGACGGATCTGCGAATGAAACATTCTGACGACGGATATGGCTTGAGTCGCCCACCCTCAGTGCTCTAGATTCCTTGTTCGATCAACACTTGGAAGACATCATGCCTGCTACCTCTTCGAACACTCTCCACCCCCGGGCTCTGCGACCTGGCGACGCCGTTGCGCTGGTGTCTCCGGCAGGGCCTGTGGACCCCGGCAAGATCCAGGCGGCGGTGGCGGTGCTTGAGGGGTGGGGGTTGCGTCCTCGGGTCTATCCGCATGCGCTGGGCAGCTACTCGTTCTATTCCGGGACCGATGAACAGCGGCTCGCCGACCTCAACGCCGCGCTGGCCGATCCGGAAATCCGTGCGGTCCTGTGCACTCGCGGTGGTTATGGCGTGCAAAGGATTGTCCAGCAGGTGGATATGGACGCGGTGCGTCGTGACCCCAAGCTGGTGACCGGCTTTTCCGATATCACCGCGTTGCACGGTGCGCTGTGGAACCACGCGCGCCTGGCGACCATTCATGGGCCGGTCGCTTCGCAGCTGGAACGTGGCGGCCTGTTCGTCAGCGGTATGCGCCATGTGCTGATGAGCACCGAGCCGGTCCTGCTCAAGGCTGATCCGGCCTCGCCAACTGCCAGGGTCAGAACCGCTGGCAGCGCACAGGGCCTGCTGTTGGGCGGCAACCTGTGCATCCTCGATACCTCTGTGGGTACGCCGTTCATGCCCGACCTGAGCGGTGCGATTCTGCTCATCGAAGAGGTCAACGAACCTGCCTACCGGGTCGACCGCATGCTCACCCACCTGGGCAACTGCGGGATTCTTGCGTCTCTGGCCGGCATTGCCGTCGGCGAATTTACCCCTGCCGCGAACACTGGCCGCACCATCAGCCCCGCCGATGTGCTGATGGAGCGGCTGGGCAGTCTTGGCATTCCGGTGCTCGGCGGTGTGCCTGTAGGGCATGGAAATCCCAATCAGGCCGTGCCACTGGGCACTCAGGCGATACTCGATGCCGACGCCGGAACCCTGCTGGTAGCGGCTGCTGCGCGTAGTTGATGTCTCTGCCGCGCTGCTGGCGGCTGGCCTAATCGGTCTTGCGTGTGTTCAGGATCAGCAAGGTCAGCAAGCCTGCGACGATGCCCCAGAATGCCGAGCCTATGGAGAACAGCGTCAGTCCCGAAGCGGTCACCATGAAGGTGATCAAGGCGGGTTCGCGCTCCCTCGGTTCGGCCATCGCAACAGTCAGGCCATTGATGATCGATCCGAGCAGCGCCAGTGCGGCAATCGAGAGCATCAGTTCCTTGGGGAACGCACTGAACAGACCCGCCAGGGTTGCACCGAAAATGCCGGCTATTGCATAGAAAATCCCGCACCAGATCGCCGCTGTATAGCGTTTTGATTTGTCCTCATGGGCATGAGGGCTGGTACAGATGGCGGCACTGATCGCCGCCAGATTGATCCCGTGGCAGCCAAATGGCACTGTGAGCAATGAGGCGAAGCCGGTCACCGATATCAGCGGCGAGGTAGGCGGGTAGTAGCCGTCGGCTCGCAACACGGCCACACCGGGCATGTTCTGCGAGGTCATGGCCACCACGAACAGCGGGATGCCGATGCTGACCGTCGCCGCCCATGAAAACTCGGGCGTGGTCCAGACCGGCATGGCGACTTCCAGCGCCAGGCCGTCAAAGTTCAGCAGCCCCAGCATGCCTGAAATGCCGATACCGACCAGCAGCGCGAGCAGCACCGAGTAGCGCGGCGACAGACGTTTGACCAGCAGATAAGTGAAAAACATGCCCAGCACCAGGCTGGTGTGGTGCTGTGCGGCAATAAAGATCTCGCTGCCGATCCGGAACAGAATCCCTGCCAGCAGGGCCGCGGCCAGCGAGGCTGGCATGCGCCGCACGATGCGCTCGAAACTCCCGGTCACTCCGCACAGAATCACCAGCAGCGCACTGGTCATGAATGCGCCAATGGCCTGTGGGTAGCTGACACCGCCCAGGCTGGTGATCAGCAGGGCGGCGCCGGGTGTCGACCACGCCACGGTAATCGGCATGCGGTAGCGCAGCGAGAGGCCGATGCTGCACACCGCCATGCCCATGAACAGCGCCCACAGCCAGGATGAAATCTGCACGCTGCTCAGCCCTGCCGCCTGGCCCGCCTGGAACATCAGCACCAGCGAACTGGTGCAGCCGGTCATCATGGCGATGAAACCGGCAACCACCGCCGACGGCGATGAGTCTGTCAGCGGGCGCAATGGCACCTTGAGGGATTGGTTCATGCTGGGCGTTCCTTGAAGCGGGCAGGTAGCAAAGGGCGCCAAGCCTAAACGCATGGCTGCCCGGCCTTGCAATACAGCGACACGAGTAAACGCCAGCACAGTTGCAGCCGTGGCGTTTACTCGGCGTCAGCCCCGGCCGGGCAAGCGCCGGACTGCAGGGTCTGCCCCAGCGCCCGATTGACCATCAGCCAGCCGTCCACGGCATCCTGACCCGCTTCGGCGAACACCCGCTGCAGCAGTTTGACCTGTTCGCGACGCAAGCCCTGTTCAAAAAGGGCACCTTCATCGGTAAGGCCCAGCAGTCGTTTGCGCTTGTCATTTTCGGGGACCGCGCTGTGCACCAGGTTCATGGCGATCAGCTGGCGCAGCGGAGCATTGAGGGCCTGTTTGCTCACGCCCAATACGGTGAGCAGCTCCTTGACGCTCAGGCCGGGGTAACGGGCGATGAAAAATACGATGCGCTGGTGCACGCGACTGAAGCCGCGTCTGGCCAGCATTTCATCAGCCTTGGCAGTGAATGCCTGATAGCCGAAGAAGAAGGCTTCCATGGCCATTTGTTGATTGGCAGGTTTTTTAAGGTCAAGCATGTTGACGTATCCGGGTTGATCGTCGTAATTTGAGTCAATCAGTTTGACGTATTTCCAATTGTCTCGGCTACAGGTAACTGCCATGGCTTTTTCCGAACGCGTTTCCCGTCTGAAAAGTTCTCTGATTCGCGAGATCCTCGCCGCCGCTCAGCGTCCGGAAGTGATGTCGTTCGCCGGTGGTCTGCCCGCCGAGTCGATGCTGCCCAAAGTGGAGTGGGCCGACATGCCTGTTGCGCTGGGTCAGTACGGCATGAGCGAGGGCGAACCTGCGCTGCGCGAAGTGCTGGCCGCCGATGCTCGCGCCCTGGGTATCGACTGCGATGCCCGTCAGGTCATGGTGGTCAGCGGTTCTCAGCAGACACTGGACCTGGCGGCCAAGCTGTACATCGACAAGGGCACCGAAATTCTCCTCGAGGCGCCTACTTATCTGGCGGCGCTGCAGATATTCCAGCTGTTCGGCGCCGACTGCATCACCGTGCCGCTACAGGCCGAAGGCCCGGACCTGCTGGCCATGCGTCAGCGTCTGGAACAGCACAAGCCAGCCTTCGCCTACCTCATCCCGACGTTCCAGAACCCCTCGGCGGTGCGCTACAGCCAGGCCAGTCGCGATGCCGTTGCGGCCTTGCTCGACGAGTTCGGTGTCACCTTGATCGAGGACGAGCCGTATCGTGAACTGAGCTTTGACGGCGGCAGTGCCAGGCCGATTGTCAGCGGTCTGAAGACGGCCAGCTGGATTTACACCGGCACGGTTTCCAAGACGCTGCTGCCGGGCCTGCGAGTGGGCTATCTGATCGCCAGCCCTGATCTGTTTCCGCACTTGCTGCGCCTGAAACAGTCGGCCGATCTGCATACCAATCGCCTCGGCCAGTGGCAGGCCTTGCAGTGGATTGGTACTGAGCACTATCGTGAGCATCTGGTGACGCTGTGCGAGTTTTACCGGGGCCGTCGTGATGCGTTCGAGAGTGCCTTGCAAACGCATTTTTCCGACCTGGCCACCTGGAACAGCCCGCAAGGCGGACTGTTCTTCTGGTTGACGCTGAAGCAGCCGCTGGACACGCGCACCTTGCTGGATACAGCGCTGGCGCACGATGTGGCGTTCATGCCGGGCGAACCTTTCTTTGCCGATCCGGACGCCAATCACGGTCACTTGCGGCTCAATTTCAGCCATATCGACCCTGCACGGCTTGATGAGGGTATAAAACGACTGGCGTCGGTGGTCCGCGCAGCACACCTTCTGCAGGCCGCCTGATCCAAGACGTCAACATAGACGCAGCAAGGGAGCAGTCTGATGTACAAGGTTTATGGCGATTACAACTCGGGCAACTGCTACAAGGTCAAGCTGATGCTTAACCTGCTGGGCAGCGAGTACGAGTGGGTGCCGGTGGATATTCTCAACGGCGAAACCCAGACCCCGGCGTTTCTGGAAAAGAACCCCAACGGCAAGATTCCGGTGCTGGAGCTGGAAGATGGCACTTGCCTGTGGGAGTCCAATGCGATTCTCAACTTTCTGGCTGACGGCTCTTCGTACCTGCCGAGCGAACCCAGGCTGCGTACCCAGGTGCTGCAGTGGCAGTTCTTCGAACAATACAGCCATGAGCCGTCGGTTGCGGTGGCCCGTTTCATCCAGTTCTATCTGGGCTTGCCGGCCGAACGCATGACCGAGTATCGCGCCATGCAGAAGGCCGGCTATCGCGCACTGGCGGTGATGGAGCAGCAGCTCGACCGTACGCCGTTTCTGGTCGGCGAGAATTTTTCCATCGCCGACATTGCCTTGTATGCCTACACCCACGTCGCGCATCAGGGCGGTTTCGATCTGGCACCCTACACCGGGATCCGCCGTTGGCTGGATCGGGTCAAGGCACAGCCGGGTTATATCGGTATGCTGGACTGACACATCCGTCATTTGAACAAAGGGAAATGTATGCGCGTTCCAATCGTACTGCTGGGTGCTTTCATTGCGCTGGGTATCGGCTGCTCGGCCCAGGCCGAGGACTGCGACGCCAATCAGGCCAGCATGAACCGCTGCGCTGCCAATGAGCAGGCAGCGCTCGATGCCGATCTCAACAAGCAGTACAACGCGCAGATGGCGTGGTTGAAGACCCCGGCGAAAAAGCAGGCACTCAAGGATGCGCAACGAAAGTGGATAGCCCTGCGTGACGCCGATTGCCTGTATCAGACGGGCAAGCCCGAGGATTCAGGCTCTATCTGGCCCTTGCTGCAGTCGCAATGCCTGGCCGAGCAGACCCGCGTACGACTGAAGCAGCTGCAAGCCTATGTGGCCTGTCGCGCGGAAGGTTGCCCGCGCTGAGAGGCGCCGGGCAAACGGCGGTCAGATCGCGCCGAAGCGCTGGTTCAGGTAGTCGATGATCACCTTGGATTCATACATCCATACGGTTTTGTCACCTTCCTCGATGCGCAGGCAAGGCACCTTGATCCTGCCGCCCTCGTTGAGCAGGGTCTGGCGATCAAGCTCGTTGTTTTTCGCATCGCGCAACGCGACCGGAACATTAAGGCGGCGCAGGGCGCGACGCGTCTTCACACAGAACGGGCAGGCATGGAACTGATACAGCGTCAGGTTCTGAGCCGCTTCAGCGACAGCCGCCTGGGCCTGCGGATCACGTTTCTTCCTGCTCGGGCGAGTCAGGAAATCGATGCCGATTACGAGTTGGCCGAGGCCGACTCTTAACGCTTTCATGAACAAGGTCATACCTCTTGCGGGCGGTGGCGTGCCCAGCCGTGCATTCAGCGTGCCTCACGGCAGGTGAACGCAGGCTGAACGATCACTTGATCAGGCTGAGAAACTCACTGCGGGTGGCCGCGTTTTCACGGAATTCGCCCAGCATCACCGAGGTGATCATGGCCGAGTTCTGCTTCTCGACGCCACGCATCATCATGCACATGTGCTTGGCTTCGATCACCACCGCAACGCCCAGCGCGCCGGTGACCTGCTGGATGGCTTCGGCGATCTGGCGGCTGAGGTTTTCCTGGATCTGCAGACGGCGGGCATACATGTCGACGATACGCGCCACTTTCGACAAGCCAAGCACCTTGCCCTGCGGGATGTAGGCCACATGTGCCTTGCCAATGAACGGCAGCAGATGGTGCTCGCACAGCGAGTACAGCTCGATGTCCTTGACCATCACCATTTCACTGGCATCGGAGCTGAACAGCGCGCCGTTGGTCACTTCTTCCAGGGTCTGCGTGTAACCGCGACACAGATACTGCATGGCCTTGGCGGCGCGCTTGGGGGTGTCCAGCAGACCTTCGCGCGAGACGTCCTCGCCCAGTTGCCCGAGGATGGCGGTGTAATTCTGTTCCAGTGTCACAGAGGGTGATTCCGTATAGGTTTCAGAGCGGTACGTTTGGGTCTGTACCGATTTTTTACCAATCGAGCTGGTGTCCCGTTTGCCGATCCCGCTCCAGTGGAGTTGGGCGATTGCGCATACGTAACCTGCGGATCTCGTCGATTGGCGATGAAAGCGGGGTTTATCCCGGCGATTGGGCACATGTTAGCGTAGGTGTGCTCGCAGTTGTACTGCCGTGGCCTCGTAATGCTTTCGCAATCAGCGCCGGTTTTTAGACTTTGCCCGGCATGGCGCTATAGCCAGGTGCTTTTCAGAGCCGCAGAAAAGCGAATGCAGGGAGCATGTGTTTTGGCTTGGGCTCTCCGACATGCGTTTCTGTTGCCTTGATTGGAGTGCTGGAATGACATATGTCGTAGCTTTTTCAAGCGTTTGCAAAGCAGATCTGAAGCGTATCCTTGCTTCATGAAGGCGGCTTGTGAGATTAAGGCCAGAGTCTGATAGGAGGTTGGATGCCGAGTCAAAAGGACGAGCTGGAACTTGAGAAACTCCAGGCTGAGGTTCACAAGTTTGTGGCTGAGGCACGAAAAATGATCGCAGAGACCAATAAGCTCCAGCGCGAAACGAGCTTTTATCCATTCGTGGCGGCTGGTGGGTTGATCACCGTAATAGTTACTGCTGCCGCTTTCATTCACAAGCTCCAGGCAGCCAGTATCCAGTAGCGGACAGCGACTTGCAGCGCTTGAGATTCAGGCTGGACCAAGCGAAAGTGTGTACGCAACGCATGAATCGGCATTTCGAGAGAAGATGAGTATGAGTCACGATCAAGTCATAAAGCGGATGCGCGAAGACCTCGAGCAGTTGGGCAACGAGGTCCGCAACATGCCTGCCCATGAACCACGAAACGTTCTGGTGTCTGCTGCATCCGGTGCAGTATTTGCTCTGGTTTTTTCATGGCTTGCATTCAAGGTCTGGTTCTGAAGGCCTGCGATAGCTATGTCAGGGCAGTTAGTCGCCTGAGTGGGGTCCAAAGTCGTATGGCTTTTTTGTGTCTGGCTGGCTGTTGTTTTGTTTGCCCTGAAAAATCCGCTTTTACAGCTTTTGTATCCTCTCGCTTACACGTTGGCGACCAGATCGCTACCCACTTCCGAGGTCCATTGCGGTCTGAGTAGGCAGGTCATCAATCCATTGCCTGTCTAGAGAGTAAACCCGGATGTTGAGTCGAGTAGCAAAAATAGCGTTGTTCGCGATTGTACTGTCGTCGGTTTCCGGTTGCTGGCCGTTCTGGCCTGGTCCGGGCGGACATGGCGGCGGCGGTGGCGGGCATCATGAGGGCGGTGGTCCTGGTCCTGGTCCTGGCGGTCCTGGCCCGGGTCGCTGAGTCACCAGCGGGGCGGCAACATGCAGCCCGACGACGAGTCTGACTGACTGGAAGGGCGCGGCGGGTTCTACTCGTCGCGCCCTTCCATCATGGTGCGCCTGAGGATCACGTACACCGCACCTGCACCGCCATGTTTGGCCAGGCAGGAGCAAAAGCCCAGTACCTGCGAATGCTGACGCAGCCAGGTGTTGACGTGGCTCTTGATCATCGGCCGCTTGCCGTCCAGGCGTACCGCCTTGCCATGGGTGACGCGTACGCAGCGTATTTCCAGACGGGTTGCTTCAGCCAGAAATTCCCACAGCGTCTCGCGCGCCACTTCCACGCTCATGCCATGCAGGTCCAGGCTGCCCTCGAAGCTGATCTGCCCGAGTTTGAGCTTGCGCATCTGACCTTCCTGCACACCGTCACGCGACCAGCTCAGAACATCTTCAGGACCGACGTCGATCACGAATTGATCCGACAAGCCGTCGACGGTCACCGAGTCGGTGCGCAAGGTCGCCGACTGGCGCAGGCGGGCCAGCATTTTTCGATCGGTCTTGGGTTTGCCGACATCGGCGTGTTCATGCTTGAGCGGCTTGACGCCACGTGTCTCGCTTCTGAACAGGGAAAAATCGTCGTCTTGCATGGGGCCTCCGCGAAGGAGGCCATTCTAACCGGTCCGGCGAGAGGGTCAGTTGTGTTTTTTCATCAGATGCGAAGAGATACTCAAGCCGCCAGCACTGCGCTGACGACGGCAGCGGCGCCATAGCCAGACACCCATGTACAGCACCAGCAATCCGCCGATGGCGACAAACGCCGCGCCGCCGGGACTGGCGTTGAGTTCACCGAGCATCTGCGGATGAACCGTGAGGCTGGATACACCGGCAATCGTCAGCAACAGACCCGCGACCACAAGGAGCAGTGCGATCAGCGTGCCGATGCGTTTGCCCCAGTTGCCCTGACCCCTGGGGCGCAGGCGACGTGCATCGAAACCATCTGACGTTTTCATGCCTTTTCCTCAACAGGTATCAGCTCAATGGAGTATCGGCGCTCTGACCCGGGGAAGGAGGGGTGGTTCCCGCCTCCGGGACGATCCATGACGGCACAGGATGGGCGGTTATGTGAACGCTGTCACACGCTTCCTCGCCTGTGTCGCGTCAGACAAGATCTTTGGTCAGTGCCAGGGTGGCGAAGTTGTCGGCCATGATTGCCATCTCGGTTCGGTGCACGACCTCTGCGCTGACCACGCCGTGCGGGCTCGGCAGGTCGCGGGTTGCGCAGGCATCGTCGACCAGGGTGCAGCGATAACCGTAGTCCTTGGTGGCGCGAACCGTGGTGCTGATACTCGAATGACTCATGAAGCCGCAGACGATCAGGTCCAGGTGCCCCAGACTCTGCAGCAGTTCATGCAGCCCGGTGCCATTGAAGGCATTGGGCAGGCGCTTCTCGACCAGATGTTCATCGCCCTGCGGCAGCAGCTCCGGCACCAGTTCACCGCGCTCGCCATGGGGGTCGAACGGGCCGCCCACAGTGCCCAGATGGCGGATGTGAACGATCGGGCACTTGACCGCGCGTGCCTTCTCGACCAGCCGGCCGATGTTGGCCATCGCTTCTCTGACGCCGGTCAGGGCCAGCGGGCCGCGGAGGTATTCTTTTTGCGCGTCGATGATGATCAGCGTCGCGTTACTCAGATGGGCGGGCGCATGCACCCTGCCACTGAGTTGAAACATGGTCTTTAAATCGGACATTCACGGGCTCCTTGGTGTGGGGCTTTTGCGACATTCTCCTCTGGCTGAAGCGTTCTGGGAATGGCAACCATCGCAGGCCACGGTTTTTATGGCCTGCAGGGCAGTTGCAGGAGGGGGTAGCTGGCGGTTTGCCTTGATGGCGGTAGACGAATCATGGAAACTTCCCCGCCTATCGGGTACGAAGAATGCACGTTGTTCGTAACCAGACTGTTCACCGAGGCTCGTCTTACAGCAGTTCGTTGCCTTTCAAGGAGTTTGTCCATGATCACTTCCCGTCTGCGTACCGTGCGCGACCATATACGCTGGGCCGTCAGCCGCTTTCACGAGGAAGACGTATTTTTCGGTCATGGCACCGACAATGCCTGGGATGAAGCACGGCAACTGGTGCTGGGCGCACTGCACCTGCCTTGGGAAATTGCCGACAGCTACCTGGATTGCCGTCTGGAAGTCGATGAAATATCCGAACTGCAACGCTTGATCAAGCGTCGCATCGATGAGCGTGTGCCAACCCCTTATCTGCTGGGCGAGGCCTGGTTCTGTGGCATGTCGTTCATTGTCGATGACCGCGTCTTGATCCCGCGTTCGCCCATCGCCGAGCTGATCGAAGAGCGTTTCGCCCCCTGGCTGGCCGACGAGCCGGCGCGGATTCTCGACCTGTGCACAGGCTCCGGTTGCATCGGTATCGCCTGCGCCGAGGTGTTTCCCGAAGCCGAGGTGGCCCTGGCCGACCTGTCCTACGACGCACTGGAAGTGGCCAATCAGAACATCGAACGTCACGGCATGGAGGATCGCGTCTACACCGTTCAGGGCGACGGATTCGACGGCCTGCCGGGTCAGCGCTTCGACCTGATCGTGTCCAACCCGCCCTATGTGGACGCCGAAGACTTTGCCGATATGCCCGACGAGTATCAGCATGAGCCGGAGCTGGCGCTGGCCTGTGGCAGCGACGGTCTGAACCTGGTCCGCCGCATGCTCGCCCAGGCCGCCGATCATCTGAACGAGAAGGGCCTGTTGATCGTCGAGGTCGGCAATAGCCAGGTGCACGTGCAGGCGCTGTACCCGGAGGTCGATTTCGCCTGGCTGGACTTCCAGCGCGGCGGGCATGGTGTGTTCATGCTCACTGCAGAACAGTGCCGCGACCATCAGGCACTGTTCCAGTCGAAGGTTTGAGCTCAACAGCCGCGATAAGCGGCTGAGGCTGAGACAAAAGGGAGGCTGATATCAGCCTCCCTTTTTTATTTTAACGGCTTTATCGGCGCGTCTCTTATCGGTGCGTTGCGATCCAGATCAGCAGCCCGGCCTGGAACACCGCGAAGGTCACCAGACAGGCAATCGTGAAGCGCAGGCCGCTGTCTTCACGCTTGTATTTGCTGACCCGGTCTTCATGCTGGCGAATCGTCACTTCCTGCTCGATCAGATTTTTCTCGGCCTTTTCCAGCATCTGCGAGGCTTCGAGAATCTCGATGATCTGCACCTTGTCGTTGTTCCAGGTGCTGTGCAGGTTGCCGACGTGTACATCCTTGATCGCGCCTTTCATGTGCTGGGCATCGGCATACGTCACTTCAAAGCCCAGCGTGCGCAGAAAGTGATCGCGACGCAGACGTGTGTCTTCGTTCAGACCGTCCTTGCTGGCCAGCGCCACGCCTTCAATCTTGTAGGAAGACCATCTTTTCTGCGCCCAATGCACCGCATGAGCAATCATGAAGCGTCCGATACCGCGGTTCCATGGCTCGATCTGCAAGCCTGACTCGGGACCGAAGCGCACCATGCGTTTTTCGTGGTCGGCCCAGATATCCAGATGGTTCTGTTCCTTGCGCACCCGCTGACCTGGCAATTGCACCGTGATGCGCAGCAGGCTCAACGCCTTGCTGTGCCGCTCGGCACGGCCGAACTGTACGAAGCGCAGAGGGCGGCCGCCGGTCGCGCGGTCGGTGGGCAGCGGCGACAGACGCAGCATCTGAAAGCTTTCGGGCAGAACGTCTTCCCACGGCTGCGGGGGCACCGGCACTGCGACTTCTGCGCTGGCCGGTTCTGCGGGGGTTTCAGTCATGGTAGTTGCGTCTGTCATAAGGGTGTCCTTTCCTGGGCCTTGCCCCGGAGCACGTTCGCCGGGGCATAAAGGTGCCGAAACACTAAGGTGCCGGAACACAGGGCCAGCAAACCGCTATCGGCCAGATTCGCCAGGACTGAAGGGCATTTGACTAACGCGCGTCAGATCTTTTTTCCGGGTGTGGCATCCGGGTGAGGCAGCGCCTTGATGAAGCTCAGGATCCGCTCGGTCACTTCACTGGCCAGCGGCTGGGTCGGATTGCGGTAGGAGAGCAGTTGTTGCTGCAAATCGTCCGGGACGATGCGCAGCACATGATTCATGCCGTCGATCAGGGACAGCTGTGCATCCGGCTTGGCCTTCTGCAACAGCAGCGCATCACCCACACCGACCTGAATGTCGTTGCGACCCTGAACGATCAGCGCCGGAATGTGCAAGGCACCGAAAGCCGCCGCCGGGTCCTGGCGGAACAGCGAGATCAGGTACGGCTGGACACTGGGGCGGAACACCACTTCCAGCTCGGCGGGCACGTTGTCATCGGTCTTGCCGGCCTTGAGTTCGTCGAGCAACTGATCGCTGCGCTGCAGCAGGTCCGGTGGCAGGCGCTCCTGAAACTGTTCGCGCAGCACCTGATCCACCGGTCGCCCGGTGCCGGCCACGGAAATCAGCGCCGCTGCACCTACCTTTTCAGCCGCCAGCGTCGCCACCAGCGCACCTTCGCTGTGGCCCAACAGAATCAACTGGCCCAGGCGCGGGTTGGCTTTCAGCGCTCTGGCCCAGAGCTGCACATCGGCCACGTAGCGCTCGACGCTCAGGTTGCGTTCATCCGGCGTGACCGCCTTGCTGGCCGCGACGCCGCGTTTGTCGTAGCGCACGCTGGCGATATTGTTGCTGGCCAGGATCACCGCCAGGCGTTTCATGCTGTCGTTGCGTCCACCCTCCGGGTTGTTGCCGTCGCGGTCGGTGGGGCCGGAACCGGCGACGATCAGCACCACCGGCACCGGTTTGTCGGAACGCGGCATGAGCAGCGTGCCGTACAGCTTGCCGTTCTCGGTATCCACGCTTATCGGCCGCTGCACCGTACCGGGCGCCGCAGCGCTGGCGGTTGCGGCGGCCAGGCTCAGGATCAGGGTTATCGGCAGGGCCAGCAGACGCAGCGCGTTGGGAACTCGAAGCAGGGAAATACCGGATAACATCGCAAGGCCATCATTGGGGGAGTCACGCTTGGACGCACGCGGTGACAGAAGGTTCGAGGATGAACTGAACCGCGAGCCTGCGTATACTGGCGCGCTTGGTTTAACGATCTGGTTTTTTGGCTGATTTTTCGGAGCGCCCGCATGTCCGGCAACACTTTCGGCAAGCTGTTCACTGTCACCACCGCCGGCGAAAGCCACGGCCCGGCGCTGGTCGCTATCGTCGACGGCTGCCCGCCGGGGCTGGAGCTGGACCTGCAAGACCTGCAGCGCGACCTGGACCGGCGCAAGCCGGGCACCAGCCGCCATACCACGCAGCGTCAGGAAGCCGATGAGGTCGAGATACTCTCGGGTGTCTTCGAGGGCAAGACCACCGGCGCGTCCATAGGCCTGCTGATCCGCAACACCGATCAGAAATCCAAGGACTATTCGGCGATCAAGGACCTGTTCCGCCCGGCCCACGCCGATTACACCTATCACCACAAGTACGGCATCCGCGACTACCGCGGTGGCGGACGCAGTTCGGCAAGGGAAACCGCCATGCGTGTGGCTGCGGGGGCCATCGCCAAGAAGTATCTGGCAAGCCAGGGCATCGTCATTCGCGGCTACATGAGCCAGCTTGGCCCGATCCAGATCCCGTTCAAGACCTGGGATTCGGTAGAAGACAACGCGTTTTTCTGCCCCGACCCTGACAAGGTGCCGGAACTGGAAGCCTACATGGACCAGCTGCGACGTGATCAGGACTCGGTCGGTGCGAAAATCACCGTGGTCGCAGACGGGGTAATGCCGGGTCTCGGCGAGCCGATCTTCGATCGTCTGGACGCTGAGCTCGCGCACGCGCTGATGAGCATCAACGCGGTCAAGGGTGTGGAAATCGGTGCCGGTTTCGACTGTGTTGCCCAGCGCGGCACCGAGCACCGCGACGAGATGACGCCACAGGGTTTCCTGTCCAATCACGCGGGCGGCATTCTCGGCGGCATTTCCTCCGGCCAGCCGATCATCGCGCATCTGGCGCTCAAGCCGACCTCCAGCATCACCACGCCAGGGCGTTCGATCGATGTCGATGGCAACGCCGCCGATGTCATCACCAAAGGTCGGCATGACCCGTGTGTCGGCATCCGTGCCACACCGATTGCCGAGGCAATGATGGCCATCGTTCTGCTCGATCACCTGCTGCGCCATCGCGGTCAGAACGCCGACGTCAGCGTCAACACACCTGTGCTGGGGCAGGTGTAATGCACGCCGTCACGGTTGCGGATTGCTAGCGTGGCGCAACCTGGCGGCGGACAGCTGCCTTACTGGCGGCTGTCCGGGTTCTACGTATGCTATTTCGCCTTGCTGGGCCTGTCGGCGCCGTTCATGGCCCTTTACCTGCATCATCTGGGTTTTTCCAGCGCACGGATCGGCGAGCTGGTCGCCATTCCCATGCTGATGCGCTGCGTCGCGCCCAATCTCTGGGGGTGGCTGGGTGATCACACCGGTTGGCGTCTGACCATTGTGCGGTCTGGCGCCATCTGCACGTTGCTGGCGTTTTCGCTGATTCTGGTCGAAAAAAGCTATGCCTGGCTGGCGATGGTCATGGCGCTCTATGCGTTCTTCTGGCACGCCATCCTGCCGCAGTTCGAAGTCATCACCCTCGCGCACCTGCAAGGCCAGGCCTCGCGTTACAGCCAGGTTCGGCTGTGGGGTTCGATCGGTTTCATTCTGGCCGTCGTGGTGCTGGGGCGGGTGTTTGAATGGTTCAGCCTGGACCTGTTCCCCTACATCGCGCTGACGATCATGTCCGGTATCGTTATCAGCAGCTGGTGGGTGCCGAATGCGCAACCCTCACCGTCGAGCCGCGAAACCGGGTCGGGCGGCTTTCTCAGGCAACTGGCGCGCCCCGGTGTATGGGCGTTCTACCTCAGTGTTGCGCTGATGGTGCTCAGCCATGGGCCGTATTACACCTTTTTGACCCTGCACCTCGAAGCGCTCGGTTACAGCCGCGGCCTGATCGGCCTGCTATGGGCGGTCGGCGTGGTGGCTGAAGTGCTGATGTTCATGGTCATGAGCCGGATTCTGCAGCGCTTCACCGTGCGCCAGGTACTGTTCGCCAGTTTTCTGCTGGCCGCACTGCGCTGGCTGCTGCTGGGGCTGTTTGCCGATCACCTCACCGCGCTGCTGATTGCCCAGGTGATGCACGCCGCCACGTTCGGCAGCTTTCACGCCGCTGCCATTCATTTCGTGCAAAGTAGCTTCGGTCCGCGTCAGCAAGGTCAGGGGCAAGCGCTTTATGCTGCCTTGTCCGGGGTCGGCGGGGCGTTGGGCGCTCTGTATTCCGGTTACAGCTGGAACGCGCTGGGGCCGACCTGGACCTTTGCCATCGCCAGCCTTGCAGCCTTTGCCGCTGCCGTCATGATTGTCACACCCAAGAAAGAGGAAGGTGTATGAGCCGCGAACAATTGAGCCTGGAAATCATTGAGGCCGGGCGTTTTCTGTACGGCCGTGGCTGGTCGCCTGCCACCAGCAGCAATTATTCTGCGCGCCTTTCTGCCAGTGAGGCGTTGTTGACCGTATCCGGCAAGCACAAGGGCCAGTTGGGCCCTGACGATGTGCTGGCCACCGATCTGGCTGGCAACAGCCTGGAGCCCGGTAAAAAGCCGTCTGCCGAAACCTTGCTGCATACCCAGTTGTACAGCTGCAGGCCGCAAGTCGGCGCGGTGCTGCACACCCATTCGGTGAACGCGACCGTGTTGTCGAGGCTGACCACGGCCGATCATCTGGTGTTCGAGGATTACGAACTGCAGAAGGCCTTTAGCGGCGTGGTCACTCACGAGTCGCAGGTCGTGGTACCGATTTTCGACAACGATCAGGACATTGCCCGTCTCGCGGCAAAGGTGCAGCCTTGGCTGGACACCCATCCCGAGTGCGCCGGCTACCTGATCCGCGGTCATGGCCTCTACACCTGGGGGGCTAAAATGAGCGACGCCTTGCGCCAGATCGAAGCGTTCGAGTTCCTGTTCGAGTGCGAACTGAAAATGCGCGCGGTAATGAACCGCTGACAACGTCTTGCCAAACCAGTCTGTAAGCCTGACCGGCCTGTAAAAGCCGGAAGGCGTTGCACCAAACCGAGGATTCACGCATGAGCAGCCTGTCCGTTTATCACGTTTCAAGCCCTGATATGCCCAACAAGGTGCTGACCCATCTGGAAGACATCGCGTCGACACTGGCCGAGCACGGCGTGGCGTTCGACCGTTGGGAAGCCGCGACGCCGATCACTCCCGGTGCCAGTCAGGAAGAGGTGATCAGCGCCTATCGCACGCAGATCGACACGCTGATGACCGAACGCGGTTATGTCACCGTGGACGTCATCAGTCTCAACAGCGATCACCCGCAAAAAGCCGAATTGCGCGCCAGGTTTCTTGAAGAGCACCGCCACGGCGAAGACGAAGTACGCTTTTTCGTCGCCGGGCGGGGCTTGTTCACCTTGCACATCGACGACTATGTGTACGCCGTGCTGTGCGAAAAGAACGACCTGATTTCCGTACCGGCCGGCACGCGGCACTGGTTCGATATGGGCGAAAACCCGCACTTCGTGGCCATCCGCCTGTTCAACAACCCGGAAGGCTGGGTGGCCAATTTTACCGGTGAAGACATTGCCGGCCGTTTTCCACGGCTGGAAGACTGACAGGAGCCCGATTCTGATGCCCATCAAAGCTATCCTCACGGATATCGAAGGCACCACCAGTGCAGTGAGTTTCGTTTTCGACGTGCTGTTTCCGTTCGCCAGAAAGCACCTGCCCGCATTCGTTCGCGAACATGCCGAGCAACCGGCCGTGGCGCAGCAGTTGCAGGCGGTGCGCGACCTGGCCGGTGAGCCGGACGCCGATGTCGAGCGCGTCATTGCACTCCTGCTGGAATGGATCGCCGAGGACCGCAAAGCCACACCGCTCAAGGCCCTGCAGGGGATGGTCTGGGAGCAGGGTTACAACGCCGGACAGCTAAAGGGGCATGTTTATCCGGATGCTGTCGATGCCTTGAAACACTGGCATCAACAGGGCTACCGGCTTTACGTTTATTCCTCGGGCTCTATTCAGGCTCAGCAATTGATTTTCGGCTGTTCCGAGGCGGGCGATCTGTCCGGCCTGTTCAGCGGTTACTTCGATACGACCTCCGGCCCCAAGCGCGAAGCGCAGTCCTACCGGACGATTGCCCAGGCAATGGACTGTCCTGCCGGGGACATTCTGTTCCTGTCGGATATCGTCGAAGAACTCGATGCCGCACAGGCCGCCGGCATGGCCACCTGTGGTCTTGCGCGTGATGGCGGGGCACTTGCCGGGCACCGGTATGTGACCAGTTTTGCGCTTATCGACCCAGCCGCTTTCTAGAAGACTCCCGCCTGCTGTGCGCGGCATCGTCCTGATGCCGCTGCATTGAAAACTGCCTGCCGCAAGGCTCACGCACTACGTCTGTAGGACTTTTCCTGCTTTCTGGTGAGCTGTTGCCGGGTTGAAAGTGCGTTGAATCTGTTTGTTCTGTTCGCCGTTTTTCAACGTGATTATTCGTGTAAGTTCTGCGCCATCGCCAACGGGGTCACGGACAACACCTGTACCGATTCACGGGCGAACAAGGAGCGGCAGCGATGTGCAGTGCCATGACAGAAAGCGCAACCAGGGACTTATTGATACAGCAGATGGTGAGCACGATTACCGAGCTCGATGGGCAGACCGCCATCGAAAATGCACTCGAGTGGTTACGGCGCGAATGCAACAGCGAGCGCGCGATGTTCTTTCAGTTCAAGGGGCCGCTGTTGCTGACGTTCATCACCTCCAACGTCGACGAAGCGTGGGGCGATGCCTACCGTCAGCACGATCTGATCATGCAGGACCCGGTAATCCGTTGTTATCGCAATCAACTGGGCTTCCTTAACTGGCAGGATGCGTTCAGGCAATACCCGGTATCCGCCTTTTATGACGAGCTGGTCGATGCCTGTGAACTGCTTCCGGCCATCTCCTACGGCTACACCAATCATTGCCGCGGTGCCGACAGCGTGACATCGGTGTGTAGCCTGGGCGAAGTGGCGCGGCCCATCAGCGCTGAACAAAAGTACCTCATGAGCAGTCTCATGCCGGTGCTGCACAGTGTCGCGCGGGGTCTGAAGTTCTGTTCGCGCGGTCTGACCCATCGTGAGCTGGAAGTCTTGCAGTGGGCCAGAGACGGGAAGACGGCCTGGGAGATCTCGATGATCCGCGACGTGTCGGAGTCGACGGTGAAGTATCACCTCAAGACCATCTACTCCAAGCTCGGCGTTGCCAACAGGGCACAAGCGGTGGGCGAAGCACTGTGTCGTGGCCTTATCAGATAGTCGGCGGACAAAACGCAGGCAAAAAAAAGCCGCGAGAACAAGGTGTAATCGCGGCAAACAAGGGATGAGAGAGCGTACAGCGGGTGCCACCCAAGAGGGTGGCGGGCAAATCAACGTGTGTGATACGTCGGCAGATCAAAACGGTGCTGGCTTTGCAGCATCGAGATGGCTGGCAACTCGCTGGCTTGTGCAGCCAGGTCACGGCGGATGGCACTGATTACCCATTCCAGTTGAACCGGAGTGTGCAACTGAGCATAAGAGACTGAGCGACGGATCTGCTTACCATCCTGGGTACGCAGTGACAACAGAACACCACCATCGGGACGCGGTTGAGTGGTGACGGTGTAGTCGGAGAATACGGAAGCGAATTTTTCTTGAATAAAAGTCATGTGAGGCGGCTCCATTGCTCATGGGATAACAAGCTTGCAAGTACTATTGCAGTGTCTGTGCCAGACTTTCCTTGAAATTTAATCCTTTAAAATCAATAACTTGAAATATCTCTTGTTTTCAGGCTTCGTGCATTTTGCATGAACACCCGTCGTGCGCCCTGCATTTTGCCGTTTCTTGCACGATGGGCATCGGGCAGAAGGGCGATTGCATGCATTGCGGCGATCATGAGCAGGCATTGCGCATGGGGATCGATGCCGATCGAACAGCTGGCGAGACTTGAGGTCAGTGTGTTTATCGATGCCGGGTCAACGCATACCCGGAGTACTGTGCGCCAAGGAGTAGTTAATGACCGATACAGATATCAGCGCTTCGAAAACCATGACTGAAGACGAAGCTGCCGAGTTCGCCGAGCAGGTATTCGATGTGGCTCGCCAGGGGAATGCCGTCATGCTCGAGCGTCTGCTTGAAAAGGGGCTGCCGGCAGATCTGCGCAACCACAAGGGCGATACGCTGCTGATGCTGGCCAGCTATCACTGCCATGCGGATGCGGTCCGTGTGCTGCTGAACCACAAGGCTGATCCTGAAATCCGCAACGATAACGGTCAGAGCCCCATCGCCGGCGCAGCGTTCAAGGGCGATCTGGCAGTGGTCAGGTTGCTGGTCGAGGCGGGTGCCGATATAGACGGTGCCTCTGCTGATGGCCGCACCGCACTGATGATGGCGGCGATGTTCAATCGCAACGAGATAGTCGATTACCTGATCAGTCAGGGCGCGGACCCGCATGCCACCGATGCCAAGGGCATCACTGCACTGGGCGCCGCTCAGGCAATGGGCGCGACCGTCACCATCGAGCAGTTGAGCAAAATGGGCGTGCAGCCAGCCCGGTCCTGACGGCGAGTGCATTGACCGCAAGGCATGAACACATAGAGGCGCGATGGATTTACCGTTATCCTTCGCGCCTCTTTTTTTGCCCGCTATCAGGATCGCCCCCATGAAAGACTCACTGGTCGAATTAATCAGCAAAGTCAGCTCCGGCTGCATGGGCGACGATGAGATCGTGCATATCGCCGATGAAGCCGCGCAGGCGTATGCCGATCCGCAGGCATTTCTGGCGGCCAACCCTGATATCAACTACGACGATACATTCCCGATCCCGTTGGGCGAGTGGGTCGTGGTGGGCAGCCTGCCGGAAACCGTACTGTTCCAGGCCGACAGCTACATGGACCTGTTCGAGCAGATCGTGCAGTCGTTTGGCAAGGACGTGACCTTCAACATCAAGCCCAGGCAACTGGCCAAGGTAGAGCCGCTGGTCGCGCTCAATCGCATTCAGATTCAGTTGAGCAGCATGAACAAGGAGATGGGCGGCTATGTGCTGATGAACTTCAGCCAGCCACTGGATGACGAGTTGCAAGCGGTGCTGGTGTATGGCCGTGACGAAGCACGCGTAGTCGAGCTGGCAGCAACGGCCGGCATCCATGCCGCACCTGCATTGCAAGCCTTGCGCGGTTAACCCAGCGCCGTATCGAGAAACATCATCACCGCAAAGCCGCCCATCAGGCCCAGGGTTGCCGAGGTCTGATGGCCATTGCGGTGGGTTTCCGGGATGACTTCATGAGAGACCACGAAGATCATCGCGCCTGCCGCCAGCCCCATGCTCAACGGGTAGGCGATGGCAAAGCCGCTGGAGATGCCCAGGCCCACCAGTGAGCCCAGCGGCTCCATGAGGCCGGAACCGATGGCCACCAGCATCGCCTTGAAGGCCGACAGGCCGGTCGCGCGCAGGGCCAGCGCAATGGCCAGACCTTCGGGAATGTCCTGAATGGCGATGGCCGTGGTCAATGGCAGGCCGACGTTCATGTCGCCGCTGGCGAAACTGACGCCAATCGCCATGCCCTCAGGCAGGTTATGCAGGGTGATCGCCAGCACGAACAGCCAGACCCGACTGATTCGATCCGAGTGAGGCCCCTGGCGGCCTACGCTTTCATGTTCGTGCGGGGTGAACCTGTCCAGCCCCAGCATCAGCAGCACCCCCAGCCCCAGGCCGGCGACAACCGTCGCAGCTGCCCACGGCCCGCTGTCGGTAATGTCCCGGGCGGCTTCCAGGCCTGGAAGAATCAGCGAGAACGAACTGGCCGCCAGCATCATCCCCGCAGCGAACCCGAGCATGATGTCCTGAGCGCGTTGCGAGACGTTGCGCAGGGCAACCGCCATCACTGCGCCTAGCGCCGTCGCCAGAAAACCCGCGATACCGCCCAGCAGGGCGTGATTGAAGTTGACCTGACTGGTGCCATAGAAGGCGTTGTAAAGGCTGATGCCACCGAGGGCGACGACGATCAGCAGGGCGAGGGCGAAGCCCAGGCTTACCAGCGGGCTGCCCTGAAGCTGGTTTAACCAGGCCGCCCAGGGCGTTCGGGATGATGCGGGCGTAGGCATTGATAGGGCTACCTTTGTAAAGGGGAGAAGCAATGGTGACTGAAATATAAAGTCGACCCCGTCTGGGAGCCCGAGAATATAAGGTTGGTTCAACGGAACCCCCGAACGGCGCGACTATCCTAGGAGGGTAAGCATTTAATTTAGGGGCAACACCATGGGTTCTAGCTTCAACGGCCTGGTCGGCTTGATCATTCTGGCGCTCGATATCTGGGCCATCATCAACGTCTTGAAAAGCGGTGCCGAGACGGGCAAGAAAATCCTTTGGGTATTGCTGATCGTACTGCTTCCCGTGGTGGGCCTGATCATCTGGGCTATCCTCGGGCCGCGTGGCAACGTACGCATGTGATACGTCCACACGCTGGGCAAATAACGCTTGATTACCCTGGGTAATCAGGCGTTTTTCGTTTCATGCGTCGGGCATTTGCAGCGGCAATGCCACGCCAGGCTGCATAGAGGTTCGACCTGTCATGTTCCTCGACGTAGAATGCGCGCCTTTGTTGTGGGCGGTCGGCCGTCCTGTCATCAGTACCCAGCGGGAGCTTACCCATGAGCGATTATCAGGAAACGTTATACGAAGGCTACGGCCAACGCTTTCGTATGGAAAAAATGCTTCACGAAGTACGTACCGATCACCAGCACCTGGTGATCTTCCAGAACCCGCGCATGGGCCGTGTCATGGCGCTGGACGGCGTCATTCAGACCACCGAAGCGGACGAATTCATCTACCACGAAATGCTCACCCATGTGCCGATTCTGGCGCACGGTGCAGCCAAGCGCGTACTGATCATCGGCGGTGGCGACGGCGGTATGTTGCGTGAAGTCGCCAAGCACATGAGCGTCGAACACATCACCATGGTCGAGATCGATGCGACCGTGGTCGAGATGTGCAAGGAATATCTGCCCAATCATTCCAGCGGTGCCTTCGACGATTCGCGTCTGAACCTGGTGATCGACGACGGCATGCGCTTCGTCGCGACCACCGAAGAGAAGTTCGACGTGATCATCTCCGACTCCACCGATCCGATCGGCCCGGGTGAAGTCCTGTTCTCGGAAAACTTTTATCAGGCCTGCCATCGCTGCCTCAATGAAGGCGGCATTCTGGTCACCCAGAACGGCACGCCTTTCATGCAGTTGAGCGGTGTGCAGACCACGGCCGGGCGCATGAACGGTCTGTTTGCCGACTGGCATTTCTATCACGCAGCGATCCCGACCTACATCGGCGGCGCAATGACTTTCGCCTGGGGTTCGACCGACAAGAGCTATCGCAAACTGCCGCTGGAAACCCTGCGTCAGCGTTTCTCGGGCAGCGGTATTGTTACGCGTTATTACAATCCGGAAGTCCACATCGGCGCATTCGCCTTGCCACAGTACGTTCTGCAGGCCGTGGGCAAGGCCAGCAACGACTGATGAGTCGGTCCGGCTCCTCGAGCCGGATTTTCTCGAGCGTGGCCTGTGAGGCTTTATAAGCGCTTAATTCGCGACAGAAATTTCACACGATCTGTCACAAAATTGCGCGCGAAGCTGAACAGGCACGCGTCTTCATGGGCCGACCTGGCCCCTGGCGACCCGCAATCAAGTAATATCTGCGCCCTGTCGCGCGCCGTCTCCCTCAAGAGGAGGGCGGCGCTGCACTCTGAACCTACCCCTGAATCCACCGGATCCTGACAACCATGGCCAAAACGGACGCCCAGATTCATCGGCAAGCCCGCCTGCAAAACCCCACTGTCAAATCGCATCTGGCGTACATCCTGCTCAGCGGCTTCGCCCTGATGGTGATGTACACGCTGTTGCGTATCGGTCTGCTGGTCTACAACCGCGAGATGATTGGCGACACGCCTGCCTCGACGTTCCTTGAAGCACTGTTCAACGGCACGCGCTTCGACCTGCGCCTGACCATGTACCTGTTGATTCCGCTGGTGCTGTCGCTGTTCAGCGCACGCGCCATGGCGGCCCGCGGGTTCTTCCGTTTCTGGCTGACCCTGGTCGGCAGCATCACGCTGTTCTTCGGCTTGATGGAAATGGACTTCTACCGTGAGTTTCACCAGCGCCTGAACGGCCTGGTGTTTCAATACGTCAAGGAAGACCCGAAGACTGTTCTGAGTATGCTCTGGTACGGTTTCCCGGTGGTCCGCTACCTGCTGGCATGGGCCGTGGTGACCTGGCTGCTGAGCCTGGTGTTCAAGGGCATTGACCGTGCAACCCGTCCACGTGTCGCTGCAAAAACCGGTCCGCAAGCCACTCGCTCCGTTGCGCCGTGGTATGTGCGCGCCGGCGTATTCGTGCTGGTGTTGCTGGTCATGGTGGTCTGCATCCGTGGCACTTTGCGCCAGGGCCCGCCGCTGCGCTGGGGCGACGCTTACACCACTGATTCCAATTTCGCCAACCAGTTGGGCCTCAACGGCACACTGACGCTGATCACTGCGGCCAAGAGCCGTATGTCCGAAGATCGCGACAACATCTGGAAAGCCACGCTGCCACAGAACGAGGCCCAGCAGACCGTGCGCGACATGCTGCTGACCCCGAACGACAAGCTGGTCGAGCCGGATATTGCGGCTGTGCGTCGTGACTTCACGCCACCGGCAGAGAACACCTTGCCGATCCGCAATGTGGTCGTGATCCTGATGGAAAGCTTCGCCGGTCACTCGGTGGGCGCGCTGGGCAACGATGCCAACATCACGCCGTACTTCGACAAGTTGTCCAAGGAAGGCCTGTTGTTCGATCACTTCTTCTCCAACGGTACCCACACCCACCAGGGCATGTTCGCCACCATGGCGTGCTTCCCGAACCTGCCGGGCTTCGAGTACCTGATGCAGACGCCGGAAGGCAGCCACAAGCTGTCGGGTCTGCCGCAATTGCTGAGCACGGGCCGCAACTACGATGACGTCTACGTCTATAACGGCAACTTTGCCTGGGACAACCAGTCGGGTTTCTTCAGCAACCAGGGCATGACCAACTTCGTCGGCCGTGAAGACTTCGTCAACCCGGTGTTCTCCGATCCGACCTGGGGTGTTTCCGACCAGGACATGTTCGACCGTGGCGCGCAGGAGCTCAAGGCGCGTCAGGACGGCAAGCCGTTCTATGCGTTGCTGCAGACCCTGTCCAACCACACGCCGTATGCGCTGCCGGATCCTCTGCCGGTCGAGCGCGTCACCGGACACGGCTCGCTGGACGAGCATTTGACCGCCATGCGTTATGCCGACTGGGCGCTGGGCCAGTTCTTCGAGAAGGCCAAAAAAGAGCCTTACTACAAGAACACGTTGTTCGTGGTGCTGGGTGACCATGGTTTCGGTAACGACAAGCAACTGACCGAAATGGACCTGGGCCGTTTCAACGTGCCTCTGCTGCTGATCGGCCCTGGTGTGCAGGAGAAGTTCGGCCAGCGCAGCAGCATCGTGGGTACGCAGGTCGACGTCGTGCCGACCATCATGGGCCGTCTGGGTGGTCTGAACCGCAACCAGTGCTGGGGCCGCGATCTGCTGAACCTGCCTGAGGGTGACAAGGGCTTCGGCGTGATCAAGCCGTCGGGCAGTGAGCAGGTGGTCGCTATCATCAGCGGCAACCGTATCCTGATCGAACCGACCGAGATGCCTGCCAAGCTGTTGACCTACACCCTTGGCGCCAAGCCGCATGCCGAAGAAGTGCCTGATGCGCCCGACACGCAGGAGCTCAAGCGCAAGCTGGAAAGCTTCCTGCAGACGGCCACCAAGAGCCTTCTGGACAACACGGCAGGTGTAGAAGCCAGCAAGAACCGCAACTGATGACAACTGACTCGTCCGGCTGACCGGCGAGTCGGATCAGTCAAGCGACGAAGGCCCTCGGCATTGACTGCGAGGGTCTTTTTTTTTGCCCGGCATGGCTGGCCCGGCGGCGTAATCGGTTGAACGAATACGCGGGCCAAAAGGTCCAGATCACATAAGCCAGAGTGCCTGGCTTCGTACGGGAGGCATTGATGAAACAGTGGGCCATTGTGTATCTGGACAAGGATGGTGTGCAGCAACGCCGCGAGGCTGGTTTTGATCAGCGTCCCAGTGAGGAGGAGGCCGCGCGTTTCCTGCGCAAGGACCTTTACCCGGTCACCGACGAGCTGGATCTGAATGATCTTGATGGGCGCACTGAGGAACCTACCGTGAAGACGCTCAAGGACCATAACAGTGTGCAGATCGTTTCCATTACAGAAGTCGCCTGATCTGCGCTGATCAAAAACCTTTTCGTGGCAACCACTTGGCATCCGGCCCACGATAGGGCTACTCTGCAGATGAGGCTGTTCAGGCAGCCTCTGACATCTCGATACCCGACCGGCGCCAAGCCTGGTCCGGTCAGCTACATGCTTGATTCCCCGCGCCGGATTATCTGTCGTGAGGCGACCTCCGAAGACTCGGCGGTCGCTCTGGAAGAGTTGAAACTCTATCTATCGTTGCATAGGAGGACGTTTCATGAGCACAGCCTATCAAGAGGACATCAGCAGTAATGTACTGCGCCGCATGAAAGAAGGCGGTTTTGACTTCGCACGAATCTATCCCATCGAGTTCTACGCCATCTTCCCGGACGAGGAGCGGGCACGGCAGGCCGCAGAGCAATTTCGCGGCGAATCCCTCAACACTCAGGTAAACGTACGTGATGACGGCCATTGGCACCTGCAATTGAGCAAGGTCATGTACGCGACTTATCACGGCATTGGTGACTTCGAGCAGGACTTCCAGACGGTCATTTCACCTATGGACGGCGAAGTCGAGGGATGGGGCGTTACTCAGGAGATCAGAAGACTGCACGCTTGATGGCTGCGGATTGTCAGGCAATACACCACCGGCTGATTCGGGACACGTCCCGGATCGGCCGGTTCTGTTTTAGCGCCTCGTTCATAAACATTGATCAAAAAAAAGCCACTCAAACGAGTGGCGCAAAGGGAAGTCTGTTTAAAATCCGCAGGCATTTCTCGCCTGCTGGACAAAATATCGGTTGCGGCAAAAGCGGCGTTTGGTGCCCTGTTTGCTCGGTTGATATGGAGTGTGGAGAACTAATGTCGTTGGCGGAAATCAACTCTGACTATGCTGATCATAGATTTCACGGTTGAATGACGCCTCCGAATGAAGCGCGAAAGAATTGGCTTGGGCGTTTAGTGCACAGGAATGGTGCGTGGAACGTAGAGTGTTTACCTAACCTTTTGAAATCAAAGCGTTTATGCCGGTGGCACGGGCTTTGCGATGGTCTTGGTGTCCATGGTGACAAGGAGTACGGCATGATCCGCACCTTTTATGACGAGATGTACGATGCGGGCGGCGTAGTCCGTCCGCACTATCGGGAGTTCGCCCGCTGGCTGGGTGATACACCTCCCGAGCTTTTGGCTCAACGCAGGCGCGAAGCTGATCTGCTGTTTCACCGTGCCGGGATCACGTTCACACTCTATGGTGATGAGCAGGGCACCGAGCGGCTTATCCCTTTCGATACCATCCCGCGCAGCATCCCGGCCAGCGAATGGCGGGTTGTCGAGCGTGGCTGCATTCAGCGCGTCAAGGCGCTGAACATGTTTCTGGCGGATCTGTATCACGACCAGCGGATTATCAAGGCCGGGATAATTCCCGCCGAACAGGTGCTGGCCAACGAGCAGTATCAGCTGGCAATGCAGGGCCTGAACCTGCACCGCGATCTGTACTCGCATATTTCCGGCGTCGATCTGGTGCGCGACGGTGACGGCACCTATTACGTGCTGGAAGACAACCTGCGCACCCCGAGCGGCGTGAGTTACATGCTCGAAGACCGCAAGATGATGATGCGCCTGTTCCCGGAGCTGTTTTCCGCGCAGCGCATTGCGCCGATTGACCACTACCCGAATCTGTTGCTCGACACGCTCAAGAGTTCCAGCCATCTGGACAACCCGAGTGTCGTGGTGCTGACGCCTGGCCGCTTCAACAGCGCTTTTTTCGAGCATGCATTTCTGGCTCGCGAGATGGGCGTCGAACTGGTGGAAGGTGCTGATCTGTTTGTCCGCGATGACCGCGTGTTCATGCGCACCACTGATGGCCCGAAAGCCGTTGACGTGATCTATCGTCGTCTCGATGACGCATTTCTCGATCCGCTGGCCTTCAACCCTGACTCGATGCTGGGCGTCCCGGGGCTGCTGTCTGCCTATCGATCCGGCAACGTGGTGCTGGCCAATGCGATTGGTACCGGCGTTGCGGATGACAAGTCGGTTTATCCCTACGTCACCGATATGATTCGCTTCTATCTGGACGAAGAGCCGATTCTCAAGAACGTGCCGACCTGGCAGTGCCGCAAGCCCGAAGAGCTGTCACATGTGCTGGCCAACCTGGGCGACCTGGTCGTCAAGGAAACCCAGGGCTCCGGCGGCTACGGCATGCTGGTCGGCCCCGCAGCGACCGCCGCCGAGATCGAAGCCTTCCGGGCGCGCCTCAAGGCCAAGCCGCATGCGTACATCGCCCAACCCACCTTGTGCCTGTCGACCTGTCCGACCTTTGTCGAGAACGGCATCGCCCCGCGACATATCGATTTGCGCCCGTTTGTTCTGTCCGGTCGTGAAACCCGCGTTGTGCCTGGCGGGCTTACCCGAGTGGCCTTGCGTGAAGGCTCGCTGGTGGTCAATTCGTCACAGGGTGGCGGAACCAAAGACACCTGGGTGGTCGAGGATTAAGGATGCCTGCCAATGTTAAGTAGAACTGCCTCTGATCTTTTCTGGATGTCGCGTTACCTGGAGCGAGCGGAGAACCTCGCCCGCATGCTGGACGTGAGCTATTCGCTGTCGCTGATGCCGCAGGACGGGCGGGGCGACGGGCTGGATGAAATAGCCATGCCGTTGCTGATCACCGGAACGCTGGAAACCTATATCGAGCGTCATGGCGAGCTGCATGCCGAGCGCATGCTGCATTTCTTTGCTCTGGACGCCACCAACCCGGCCAGCATCTACAGCTGCCTGGGCGCAGCAAGGGTCAGTGCGCATGCCGTGCGCGGTCGCATCACCGCAGACATGTGGGAGAACATCAACTCCACCTGGCTGGAGATTCGCGGCATCGCCCAGCAGGGGCTGACCCGCTACGGCATGAGCCGTTTCTGCGAATGGGTCAAGGAGCGTTCGCACCTGTTCCGTGGCGCGACCTACGGCACCATCATGCGTAACGATGCGTTCCGCTTCATCCGTCTGGGTACGTTCATCGAGCGCGCCGACAACACCATGCGCATGCTCGATGCCCGCTATGAAATGCTTGAATTACGCGGGCCACAGGCTAACGCTGCGGCGGACAACTCGGCGGCCGGTTATTACCAGTGGAGTGCCTTGTTGCGCGCACTGTCTTCGTTCGAGGCTTACACTGAAGTCTATCGGGATGCGCCAGGCGCGCGTCAGGTTGCCGAACTGTTGCTGCTGCGTGCCGACATTCCGCGTTCGCTACGCGCGTGTCTGGAGGAGATGGACGTCATTCTGGCCAGCCTGCCCGGCGTCAACGGTCGACCTGCGCAGCGCATGGCGGCCGAGATGGACGCGAGATTGCGCTACACCAGCATCGACGAGATTCTGGCTGAAGGCCTGCACGAGTGGTTGAACGAATTCATTCCGCTGCTGGCTCAACTGGGTGATGCCATTCACACTTCGTACCTGGAGGCTGCATGAGACTTTCGATAAGCCATGAGACCACCTATCACTATGATGACCAAGTGCGCTCGAGTATCCAGTATCTGCGTCTGACGCCTCACGACAGTGAACGTCAGCAAGTGCTCAGCTGGCAGTTGACGTTGCCACGTCCGGTGCGCGCGCAGATCGACCCCTTTGGCAATATCCTGCATGTTCTGAGCCTGGAAGAGCCGCACGAAGCGATCATCATTGGCGCGCGCGGGCAGGTTGAAATCGACGAGACCCGCGAGGCCGAGCACGAAAGCCAGTCGGCATTGCCGTTCTTGCGCGTGACCCGACTGACCGAGCCTGACGAGGCGATTCGCAGTTTTGCGGCCATGGAGTGCCGCAAGCGCGCTGACCGCACGGGGTTGATCGACCTGATGCAGGCGCTCAACCAGCACATGACCTACACCCAGGGCGCAACCGAAGTGGACACCAGTGCCGCGCAGGCCTTCGCCGGACGCTCGGGCGTGTGTCAGGACCATACCCACGCGTTTCTTGCCTGTGCCCGTAGCCTTGGGGTACCGGCTCGTTATGTCTCCGGCTATCTGTGCAGCGAAGACAGCGAGCATCTGTCCAGCCACGCCTGGGCCGAGGCCTGGATAGACGACGCCTGGTACAGTTTTGATGTCACCAATCAGCTGGCCATCCCCGAGCGTCACTTGAAACTGGCGGTAGGGCTGGACTATCTGGACGCCTGTCCGGTACGCGGCATGCGGCGCGGCGGCGGATCCGAGCAGATGCACGCCAAGGTCGTGGTGTCGCCCATGACCGGCACGCCGAAAGTGAAAACCCGCGTGCAGGTCCAGACGCAGCATCAGTAATCCGCAGCGGGTCTGCGCATCATGAAGTGGCCGGGCTCAATTGCCTGGCCATTGTTCATTCGGCGGGGTCGTCGGTGATGTCGTAGAGCGCGTTGTGCAGCTCTTCATAGTTGCCGCCATTGATGACGCTGAAGTAGCCGGCAGCCCGGAGCTTTTCCTGGGCCTTGTCGGCCTTGCTGTCCGTGCTGCTGAAAATCACGAACACCGCATTGCGGTCGGTGAGCACCTGTTTCATCTGATTGACCAGCCGTCGATCATCGACGCGTACCGCGTTCAGTACCGTACCTGCGTCATAGTCGGTCTGGCTACGCACATCCATCGCCAATTTGCCTTCCTTAAGCGCCGCCACGGCTGCAGCCTGATCGACCATCCCCGCGTGTGCTGCGAAACTGCTGACAAGTGCACAAACAGCAATCCATTGGCGCATACATTCAACCTCCCTCAGTGCGAAGGGAAAGAGTGGCACAGATGAACGTTGATCGAAAGCGCGTGGATCAACCAAACAATCGATTCAGGTTAGGCACGATCAATAACAGCGCAGTAGTGAAGAGGATCAATCCCGCCTGACGTATTTTGGAGTGTTTGAACTTGAACATGGCTGACCGCCTTTTGTTGTTATTCCTGAGCGACAAAAGCAGGCCCGATCTGCAAAACAGATAATCGACTGCTGGCAAGGTTGTGCATTGAACAGGTGGGTCCGGTCATTCGACCGCTGGCCCGAGCGCTGAAAGGATTTTGCGCGCCTCCTGTTACAGATATAACCATAGAGCCGAGGTGCCCTATAGTTTAGAACTGTTGGGAATCTAAACGTGTTTATCTAGAATCGAAAGCTATTACCGCGTGGGGCGCTGAATGCTCAGGCCTTTTCTAGACGCTTCGTCGGTGGCCTGCAGTTTTGCACCGTTCGTCCGGGACAGAATTTTCCTACATGGAATAAACGTCTGAAACGGGCCGGGGTGCTGCTTGATTTGCCGAGGTCTTCAAGGCAGGCTCTGCCGGTGCGCTACTGCCTCATTACTGCTTCAGGGTCTCTCTTATGTCTTTACGCATCTGTATTCTGGAAACCGACAATCTGCGACCTGAACTGGTCGAGCAGTATCATGGGTATGGGCGGATGTTCGAATTACTCTTCGCTCGCCAGCCCATCGCCGCAGAGCTGACGGTTTACAACGTGGTGCAAGGGGACTATCCACCTGCAGATGAGCAGTTCGATGCTTACCTGGTGACCGGCAGCAAGGCCGACTCATTTGGCACCGACCCGTGGATTCAGACCTTGAAGGTCTATCTGCTGGAACTGTATCAGCGCGGCGAAAAACTGCTGGGTATCTGCTTCGGTCACCAGTTGCTGGCGTTGCTGCTGGGCGGCAGGACCGAGCGTGCGGTGCAAGGGTGGGGCGTCGGCATTCACCATTATCAACTGGCCCCCGCCAGGCCGTGGATGACGCCGGCGATGGACAAGCTCACGCTGCTGATCAGCCATCAGGATCAGGTCACTGCTCTGCCCGAAAACGCGACGGTGCTTGCGTCCAGCGAGTTCTGCCCGTTTGCGGCCTACCATATCAATGATCAGGTGCTGTGTTTCCAGGGGCATCCCGAGTTCATCCATGACTTTTCCCGCACCTTGCTTGACCTTCGTCAGGAAGCGCTGGGCGAGCAGATTTACAAGCAGGGTGTCGCCAGCCTGGATCACGACCATCATGGCGCGACAGTGGCGGAGTGGATGATGCGCTTCGTGGCGCATAAACCGGAAAAACAGTCCGTCTGACCCGGCGCATGGCGCATTGTCATGCGCTGGCCGGACTGTCTGGATGGGAATGCGGTGGCGGAGTTATAGCCAGCCGGAGCGCTTGAAGCTGGCGAACAGCGCCGTACACCCGCCCAGAATGACACCCAGCACGATGAAGTAGCCGTGTTCCCACTTGAGTTCAGGCATGTTCTCGAAATTCATGCCGTAGATGCCGGCAATGGCCGTCGGGAACGCCAGAATCGCCGCCCAGCCGGCAAACTTGCGCTGCACGATGCTTTGTCGCGAAGACTCCAGCAGCAGGCCGATTTCGATCGTCTGGCTGGCGATGTCACACAGGTTGCCGAGGTCTTCCATCTGCCGCTTGACGTGAATTTCGACATCGCGAAAGTAGGGGCGCATGTTCTTGTCGATGAACGGAAAACTGAGTCTCTGCAATTCTTCGCCCACTTCCACCATGGGTGCCACGTAGCGGCGCATGCGTAACAGGTCGCGGCGCAGGGCATGAATGTGCTGGATGTCGGACTCGCGCAACGAACCACCAATGACGCTCTGCTCCAGTTGCTCGAGCTCGGCGTGGATGGCTTCGGTCACCGGCTGATAGTTCTCGGTCACGAAGTCCAGAAGCGCGTAGAGCACGAAGTCTTCGCCGTGCTCCAGCAGCAGTGGTCTGGCCTCGCAGCGCTGACGCACCAGTCCGTAGGACTTGGAGTGGCCGTTGCGCGAGGTGATGATATAGCCCTTGCCGGCGAAGATATGGGTTTCGATGAACAGCAGCTTGCCGTTGTCGCGTACGGGGGCGTAAGTCACGATGAACAGCGCATCACCGAAGGTTTCCAGCTTCGGACGGCTATGCACCTCCAGCGCGTCTTCAAGGGCCAGCTCATGCAGATTGAACTGATCCTTGAGGCTGGTCAGCTCCGCGTTGGTGGGCTGCTCCAGTCCTATCCAGACGAAATGATCGGGCTTGGCCGCCCAGGCGGCGCCCTCATCGAGGGTGATATCACGGACTTTTTTGCCCTTGCTGTACACCGCTGCTGCAACAACTCGGCCCATGGCGCTATCGCTTCTTCAATTTGTCAGTGGCGCAAAAACATGCGCGGTCGCTGATCAGATTGATCAAATGCGTATGAGTTCGCCGATAAACGAAAGCCCGTTTGCGCGGGCTTCGGTTGAGGATCACAGCATGTGCTGTCGATCCTGTTCGATCGCGGCCTCCAGCGTGTCGAGCAAAGCCTTTCTGACCTTGAGCTTGGTCTTCTTGTGCGCGCTCATATTGATCTTTTTCAGCTGCCCGGCGACGGTCAGCGCGGTGCTCTGCAATTCCTCGACGCTGACCACCCGGTCCAGAAAGCCAGCAGCCATCGCGGCCTCGGGGTCGAACATCTCGGCGTTGATTACCGAGCGATTGAAGGCCGACTTGCGCAGGCGGTCGCGCGCCAGTTCGATACCGGCGTGGTGCATGGTCATGCCGATCTGCACTTCGTTCAGGCCGATACTGAACGGCCCGGCGACACCGATTCGATAATCGGCGGACAGCAGCAGAAAGGCGCCCTTGGCAACCGCGTGGCCGGGGCAGGCGACGATGATCGGGAAGGGGTGCGACAGCATGCGCCTTGCCAGCGTCGAGCCCTGTGCGACCAGCTCGATCGCGGCCTCGGCGCTGGAGGTCATGACCTTGAGGTCGTAGCCGCCCGACAGAATGCCCGGCTGGCCGGTGAGAATAACGATGGCCCGATTCTTTTCGGCCTGATCCAGTGCGGCGTTGAACGCAACGATCACGTCCGGGGAAATGGCATTGACCTTGCCGTTGTTCAGGGTCAGCGTGGCGACACCGTCGTCCAGATGGTACGAGACCAGATCACTCATGGCGTGATTCCTTTATTGAAGTGAGCAGACGTTACTCATCCATAAGGAACAGGTAAAGCGCTGACTGCCGGGTCACTGAACAGTGTGCCGATCAATGGCTGATTCAGCGCCGACTGCGCTCCGCGTCATGGCTGGATATCGTTGAATCCGCAATACTCTTCCCAGTCCATCCCCAGCGCTTCGGCGACCTGGCGATGGGCTTCAAGGCGCATGCTCTGCAACTGTTCGGGCGACTCGGCAATCAGTTCCAGCGCCAGCTCCCAGGTCTCGATACCCTGGCTCTCGGCTTCGTCTTCGAACGCCCACTGCACTTGCTGCTTTTGCTCCTTGGGGCTCAAGGCGCTGATTTCATCCTTCAGGGTCGGATGGGTCGCAAGGTATTTCGCCAGCGCGGCCTCGTTCCACTCAAGTGTATTCATGTGGTTTTGCCTCAAACGTTTCGATAGCCAGGCTGTCTCTTTGAATAGTCTGGCAAGACCGCGTGATTGTGAGGGAGGTGGCTTTTGATGTCAGCACTTGCAAACGGTTGTCCGCACGAATTTATCGATCACTTGAAGAGGAACCTGTCGTTATGATCAAAGTGAGCGTGCTGTATGCGTATGAAGAGGGTGCCCGTTTCGACCACGATTACTATCGTGACAAACACATGGCGCTGGTACAGGAACTGATGGGCAAGTACTGCAAGGGTTACAGCGTGGACCGCGGCATAGGCGGAGCCACACCAGGCTCCGACCCTGTGTATATCGGCATGTGCCACATTTACTGTGATTCCATTGAAGACTTTGAAGCCGGCATGGGGCCGCATTCAAAGCAGATCAATGCCGATATCATCAACTACACCGACCTGATCCCTGAAATTCAGATCAGCGAAGTGCGTGCCGATGTGAAAACCGCTCAGTAGGTTATCGAGCGGTATCCCGAAAGGCCGCCTGTTTTTTCGAGGACATTCCACCCGATGGATCGAAACACTGACTGTCGTAATGCGGGCTTTGGCACTGCGAAGGAATGTTCGGGGGAGGCGGGCGGTTTCTCTGGAAGGCCTTGTAGCGCTCTGTCTCGATCACCTGCACTCGAGTGCGACCGCCGACCTTCAGGTATTCGGTAGCCTTGAGGTTGGTCTTGTGAACGTAGTCCAGCGGCTCGTCTTCCCATCGCATGTATGACGGCCCCTGGCGTTGCAATGCGCTTTGCGCGTTTTCATCGCACGGGATCGATGCATAGCTCACCTTGCCTTGGGGTGATGTGCATTTGAAGATCTCGCCGTACGCTGCGCCGCTGCCCAGTAAAGCGGTCATTGCCAGTGTGATCGAAAGCCTTTTCATGATTCTCTCCTTACATGGCGCAAGGCTACCATTTGCCCTTGACTGCCGCCAGATGCCTCTTTGCAATGTTCCGTTCGTCAGACACATCGCACGGCTGTGTTGAGGGGCTCTCTGAATATCAGGTCCTGAATTCAACAAACGGAGGCGCATATGACCGGCACCCAGCCAGGCAGCAGCAACGGAAACAAGAATGATCCGGGTTTTGACGAGAAGTCACCGAACACCGAAGACCCGCAGATCGACCCTACCGAGCCGGCGAAGACTCCTGCCACCGATAAAGGCAGCAAGGACGATTACCCGCCTTACACGCCGGACAAGTAACTGACAGATTGCCCTCGGTGAGTACCGGGGGCGATTCATATCCGAACCTCGCTTTACCCCGCTACTACTTGTTGGCGTCAAGGTATTCCAGCAGATCCTCCATTCGCTCATCGTTACCCATCCACCACAGCTTCATGCGGGTGCCAGGTACAACGGCGCTCGGGTCCTTGATATAGGTGCGCAACTCTTCACGCGTCCAGACCAGCCCCGAGTTCTTCATCGCGTCGGTGTAAACGTAGCCTTCCTGTTGCCCCGCCTGACGACCAATGATGCCGTTGAGGGGCGGGCCAAATGCGCTGCGTGCAGAGGGGCCGATCTTGTGGCAACCCGAGCAGAGGCGGGTGAACACAGCTTTCCCGGCCTCCGCATCGCCCGCGCCCTTGGCAAGCGCAGGCAGGGTCAGTGCCAATAGGAGTAACGTGGTTTTTTTCATCGATAATCCACAGCGCGTTCTGCCTTGCGCTCAAAAGTGGCAGATTTTAGCGCAATTATCGGCGGATCACTTGCTGGCCGGTATCTGGCTCGACAGTTCGTCGAAGTCGCGCTTGTAACTCGCCATCTCGGCTGCGCTGACAAAGCTCTGTTCAAGGACCACTTTCTTCGCTCCGGACTCGATAGTGTCCAGTTGATGAAGGAAGCGCTTCTTCTTTCTGGCCTCCATCCGTGTACCTGCCGCATCGATAGCCGTGCGTAGCTCAGTTGCTCGCTGGTTTACAAAATCCTGGCCTCGACGGTCAACCGTGAGCCCGTCATTTTCGACATAGCCTTCCAGCCCGGTTTTTTTCAAGACCAGCCACAACGCCTGATCAGGGGTGAACCTACCCTTGAATTTCTTGACCTTTCTGCTGCTGTCCGCGCCCAGGTCGACCGTCACCGGGCAGCCGGATCGATGGGCCAACTGCTGCAAGGCCTCGTCCAGGCGTTGCGAAGGCATGTCGTACTCCACCGGCGTCATCTGACACGCAGCGAACGCAGGAGCCGTCGCCAGACACGCAACAGCGAGAAGCAGTTTTTTCAGGGTGTTTTTCATGATTGACGGGTTTCATCCGGGAGGTAGGGCTTGGAAATCGTTTTCTGCATGATGTTCCCTGTCTGCCCGACGCTTGCTTGAGCAGTCGTGTCCCTTATGTCTCTTGACCCATGCCAGACGTTGCATGCTCAAATCGCAGACAAAGAAAAGCCCGCGATGGGGGGTAGCGGGCTTAAGGTCTTGCTGGGAATTGAGTTAACAATAAACCCGCGAACGTGAAAAAAGCGTGAACTGCCGGATACAATTTACAAACAATTCAAATCAGGGCTCGCCGTCCCAGTAATCGAGGTTTTCCGTGGTCCGCTGGTTGGCGGTGAACACTCGGGTCCCTTGAACGGACACCATGGCCTGGTACTTGCCCGAGTCCGGGTACTCACACACTTCCGGTGTTTCCCGGGTGCTGATCGACAGGTATTTCAGCGGCGCCTGCGAGGTATTGATTATCTGGTGCGGGTAGTCGGCACCCGCGGGGATAAACAGGATATCGCCCGTCCTGATCGGCAGCATCTCGCCCGCAACACGCAAACTGCCTTCGCCCTCGATGATCACGAACATCTCTTCCTGCACATGATGAAAGTGATAAGGGCAGGAGCGTTTGCCCGGCGCCACCACGTCAATCGACGCCCCCAGCTTTTGCGCTGCCGTGCCTGTGCCCAGGCGAGCGGCAGAGCTTTCATACAGCGGTTCACGAACTTCATGTTCGAGGGGAGCTTCGTTGAAATTGCGAATCAGACGAGACGCCAGCTCACGTGCGCGTTCATTCATATCGGTCGAGGCTCGGGGAGTTCAGGAGAGGGTACTTTAGACCAGAGAGCGTGAGGTGTTGCAGGCAGTTACCTCGATCAGGCAAAAACAGCCCCAGACATTCGCCACAAAAAACCTTCCGCGACGCATGCGTCCGTTGCGCGGGTCGGAAACCTATTCGCCTGAAACTCGTCTACACTTCACATCACGATTTGGCCCCTTCCAGAGGACGCACCATGTTTTCAAAACCCGATATTCAGCGAGTTCTTGAAACAGCTTTTCTGCCTTCAAAGTGCGAGTGCGTCGTAGCGCCAAATGAAACCTTCTCGGTGAAGCTTCTCCACCCCGAGTCAGGTGATATCCAGCTCTACGTAACGGGGCTGTCCTTGTCCGAGGTAGGCAGCAGCCGATCCATCGCACGGCTGGTGCTCTCGTTGAGAGAACAGAGAGATTTGATGGGGCAGATGAATTTGTCTCTGAGGCGGATGGCGTAAGGACTGGGCTCGTATTTTGATTGCGGTTTTTTGATCGCATTCACGACGGCCTATCGTCTCCAGCAGGCTAATAGCGGGCATTCGCCCATGCAACGTCGCACAGCCGATTTTTGAAGCGTCAGAAACCACAAAGCCCCTGAATTTCTTTCAGAATTCAGGGGCTTTGCGTTGTATCGATATGGCGGTGAAGGAGGGGGTCTCAAGTAGTCGTCAATGGCGTGCTGGTCGAGCCGCTACCATTAAGCGAATCGTTCAGTTCCTGGGCGAAAATGTGATCACCTAGTTTGCTAAGGTCGTAAAGCTCCAGCCCTAGACACGACACAAAACTTTGTCATGGCTACATCATCACCTAAACCCAGATGTCCCATAGCACGCCGAATACCTTTCCGAACTGGACGAGATGTCTAGCAAAGCGCTCATCACGTTGAAAGCCAAGCTTCGGGGCGACTCGGCCATTAGGCTGCGTATAGATCCCAGAGACGAATGCACCATCGCTCTCAACGACGAAATGCGTTCGAATTTGCGAGTATCGAAAGGAAAGTACAAATGGCACTGCCTGTACGTAGGGCTTGCAACTGGCCACACGTTCTATGACGCCTCACGGCTCCGCAGGTGGAGGGATATTTGATGGTGACTTGATTGTCGTCGACCGCTCCTTGACTGCAGTGCATGGCAGCATTGTCATCGCCTCTGTGAATGGCGAACCGTTGTGTAAACGGTTGACCATACAAGGGCAGAGCGTCGTTTGATCTCGGAGAATCCTGGCTATGCGCCGCGCTACATTCTGGAAGGGGAGGAATTGGTAATTTTTTTGGGGGGCAAGCATGGCGTGCGTACCTTCGACCTCACCTCCTGACCAGGTCTTCGCTCTGATTGATTGCAACAGCTTTTACGCCAGTTGCGAGCGCGTATTTCGCCCTGATCTGGCAAAGGTCCCGATCGTAGTGCTGAGGAACAACAATCTGAGCGATACCGATTGTTAGGAAATCTTGAGCCACAATCACGGTCTGTATGATGCTGTAATGAGTGCGCTCATCGATGTGAGCCCTTGCATTCAGGCAGGGCCGAGCAGTCCATCCATGGGAAATTTCCGTCCTGTTCAGGCGAACTATCATGTCTACCGTCTTACAATCTGCTCTGTCATCAGAACTAGATGAACAAATTACGTTTCATAAACGGCCTTCTTTCAATACCTACACGGGTACGTCAGGCGACGACGCACTTGCCGGTACGTATTGGGACGATCACCTGCTCGGCGGCGCCGGGGATGACACCCTGGATGGACATAGTGGCAGCGACACATTGATAGGCGGCGCTGGGGTAGATACCCTCACCGGCGGAGAAACCTACGGATACGGGGTGAAATTCGTGTTCACGTCGCTTACCGATAGTTACGCCAACGCCCAAGGCTCCCACTCGGACCTGATTACCAGCTTCAGCGAATACGACGTATTGGACCTGACCACCCTGCACTTGGAGCGGATCGGTAACGGCCATAATGGCGACCTGGCCGTAAGCTATGACGCGGCCTCGGATATCACCTACCTGCGCTCGCTGGACAAAGACGCCAGCGGTAATTTCTTCGAGGTACGCCTGGCGGGCGATTATCAAGGCAAGCTAAGCACCTCCAACTTTGTACTGCGTAATGACGGCACGGCCGGCAACGACACGCTCTATAGCCTCAGCACCAAGCAATACGTGCTCAATGGCCTGGACGGCGACGATACGCTGTATGCCGGGAAAACCGGCAGTGTACTGGACGGTGGCGCCGGTGCTGATCACCTGATCGGCAATACCAACGCCGAAACCTTCCTCTATCACCAGATCAGCGACAGTTTCGTCAATGACGCCTCGGGTGTGGCCAGCGTTGACCTTATCAGCGATTTCAACCTGTTCCGTGGGGATGTATTGGACGTTTCCGCGCTAGGCTTCACTGGCCTGGGCGATGGCTATGACGGCACGCTGAATTACGCCTATGACAAGACCCTTGGGCATATCGTGGTGCAGTCTTTCGAAGCTGATGCCCAGGGCAACCGCTTCGAAGTGTATATCGACCAGTCCAACCGCCACGGTAGCATTGCTTACCAAGATGCCGATGGTTTTATCTTCGCCGGTGACAACAGCCATGACGATGCAGACCAGACCCTGACCGGGAAGCCGGGTTGGGATTCGCTGCACACGCAAGACGCGGGCGGTGTTCTGATTGGTGGCGGCGCGGGCGATGCGCTGACAGGCGGTTCAGGGGTAGATACCTTCCGCTATCTGGACAGCAGCGACAGCGTCCATGGCGCCGCCGACCTGATCAAAAACTTCGATGTAGCCCACGACAAGATTGACGTGGCCGCCCTCGGCTACACGGGCCTCGGTGACGGCACCAACGGCACCTTGAAGCTGGTCTACGACAAGGAGCTCCACCACACCTACCTCAAGGATTACGACTTGAACGCCGACGGTCAACGCTTTGAGATCGGTTTGGTCGGTACCTTCACTAAGACCTTCACAGCAGACAACCTGATCGTTGCAGGCACCGTTTCAACAGCCGAGCACGCTACCGTTGAATTGGTAGGCGTTGCGCCAGCAGATAACCATCTGGTGGGATAGTGCAATAATCCACACTGGCTGATCGTCGAGATGTTAGTGAATCGCGGCGAGCTCAGCCAGTGTCTCTTGGACAGGCACTGATACGTGGCTTCTCGGCCAATGACAAAGAGCCCGGTAGCCTTCATGGACCACCGGGCTGTCTGGATCAGACCTGCATGATCTAACCGGAATATCTATTAATGAATAATTTAACTTGAATATCAGTAGGTTGTGAGCTGCTAGCAGTTAGTATCATTCATATATAACGACGGCTGTGTGATCGCCCGCAGCTATGATGCGAAAGATCACGTCAAGATGGGCGCGCCTTATTATCAGGTCAAGGATTTGTTGAAGCGCAAGGGCATCCTGGCGTTCAGCAGTAACTATGCCCTCTAGTAAGTTAGGTGGAATGCTTCTGAGCTACCCTGATTCTGTCGACGTTCTGGGGGATCGCCATGGCCTCTACAACTGCCTCTTATGAGCACGTGCTTCACCGCTACCCAAGCGTTCAGGAATGGCTGACACTGCTCGATAACCTGGGAAGAGCGCCGGCTACTTTGGATGCGTACGGCAGGGGATTGGCGCATTTACTTGCTCCACTGCGAAGCCTCCGGTCTGGAGGCTGAATCCGTCACATTTGAGCAAGTAACGCTCTACATCCGTCGGCTACTGCCCGGGCAAGAAAACGCGGTGGCGAATTCGACCTTGCACCAGCGCCTCACCGCGATCCGCCTGTGGTACGACTACCTGGTCTTTCAGGGGCGTTGCGCACAGAATCCGGTACCTCGCGGCCAGCACGGCCGCTTGTGTCAGGTCCCTGGACATTCAGGCTTTGTGAGAGGGCTGGTATCTCGCTTGATAAAGCTGCCCGACATCCCCACGGATGAGCAGTGGCGATACTTTCTGAGTATCGCGGCCAGGTCGTCTATTCGTGATCGGCTTATGCTCTCGTTGGCGTACTGCGGTGCGCTCCGTCGTGCCGAACTGGTGGCCCTGAGAATCGAAGACCTGGATCTCGCCCATCGACTCATTTCAGTGCGCGCAGAGACGACCAAAGGCCGACGCAGCCGCGTCGTGTGCTACAGCCCGGACATTGCGCCGATGCTTGGAACGCATCTTCATGCGCTTCGTCTGGCCGGTTGGTCAAAAGGAGCCCTGTTTCGATCCGAGTCTGATCGCAATCGTGGTTTGGCACTCACGCGGTGGACGTGGAGTAAAACGGTAGAAAGATGGGCCACAGACTCAAATCTGTCCTGCCTTAGCACACACACTTTTCGTCATCTGCGACTCACCCCATTTGGCCCGTGCGGGGTGGAAACTGCATGAATTGACAGCCTATGCAGGTCACCGGGATCCGAAGACCACTTTGAATTTACTTACAGTAGGTTGTCCTATTGATGTGGCCTGTACTTCATGCGCAGAGGCAGACCGTGTTCAGCACGGATGGAGTTCTCTGACGGTTTTTTTGTAAGTGAATAGCGGTACTTGTCTAATCCAACGGCCCTAAGTTCCTCTTTGCCAGATCCCGTACGTGGATTATAGCGATCTCCGCCATCCGCTAAGGAACTCCCACTTAACACGTGTCGAGCATGAACGAGCTCATGAGCCAAGGTCGTGATTTTGTCGTCGTTATCCATTCCAAGGTGTAACGGTGAGCCATTCTGATTTAAGCGTATGCTTGCTTTGTCTGGTGACCAGCCAATAATCGCATTGCTTCCTTCACCTTTGGTAAAGGTCCCCTTTCGTGATAGCTGTGATGCAATGTGTCGATTCTCGTTAAAGTTTTCTGGTTCGTACTTTTCCAGTTGCCTCCTGCTCAGAACAGCTTCGGTATAACACTGGTTATTTATTTCAATCTCTTTTAGTGTGACTTTTCTATCTTTTTGACTGGCAAGAGTGGATATTTTTCGCAATAGCTTATCGCCAGAGGGGCCGGCGCTGATATGGTCAAGCGCTTCCTCTGCCTGTTCTTTGAATGTGTGAGCTGCTGTCGGTTCGCTACTGAGGGGGGCGATATAGATGCCTGGGTATCGAGACGGAGTGATCATGACTATCCTAAGAAGTTAATTGAGCTATATGAACGCTTGAAATTGCAACTATTGGCGCTACCCCAATTGTTGCTGACATGGTTTGGCAGGGAGTCCAATGGACCATCCAGGATTACCTGAAAATTACACTCCCGTGTGCATACATCTATGTCGTAGATATGTTGCGCTGCTTGAGTGGCCCTTGAGATGGGTTCGGTTCCATACAAAGGTAACGTAGTGTGCAATCAGTCGAAAAAGGCATCCTCTGCGTGATGCTAAGGTGGCATTGATGTTGGGGAAACGCTTTTTTCACGCCTCATCGGCCTCTAAAAACGGGTCCTATGCGACTTTACGACGTGTTTCGTTAATGTCAGGCGCACTTCCCCCCCTCAGGTCCTCAGATACTTGGGGGTGAGAGAGAAAACGGACAAAATAGGGGGGGGGGTTGCGGCTGGGAGCGAAATGACACCCTAAGCCGCTTCGCGATGCCTGCGCGCAATTTCAGTGAAGGTGCTTTTGTTGATATCAGGATCTCAGGCGATTCACCTGTCGCTGCGGCATGCTTCAATTGCGTCCATGACTTTTGGGTCAAGCTTGTCGGATTTTGGACGTACTCCCGCTTGGCTCCCTAGTTTACGTCCTTGAGCACGAGCAGCCGCGAGACCCGATTTGATTCGCTCGCAGATCAGATAACGTTCGAACTCCGCAATGCCGGAGAGAAACGTCGTCAGCATTCGACCATGCGGGGACGAGAGGTAAGAATACGGCGCAAGGGCTGATGCTGCTTGTGCTGATCCGTGGATGGTGCGCGGGCAATTGCTGCCGACCATGAAGCTGCCTGGCGACAGCCAGAACCGCCACGTAGCAAAGAGAAGAGGGGAGCGCCCACAGAATTCGGGAACATCGTGCGCTAAGCCTACGGCACCTATGCGCACGATGTTCCATGGCTCCCCATACCCATCAACGCCAGCTACAAAGCCGCCTGGTACTCCATCAGCTGGATTACATATCTGACCAGCGTCTGGCGTTGAGCGATCTGAGCCGTGCCTCCGTATATTGCGAGTTCCGTTCAGGCGGCTCACGAAGATTTGTTCCTGTATTCCCTGAGTAACTTGTGCGAGGCGCCAATCCATGCTCGCGACGTATTGCGTTTTCTGACGGATATTCGTCTTCGTACTGCCCGATGCCAACCGTTCGGAGTTCTTCCTCCGCCGCTCCGCTATCTTCGTCGACATCCGGTCGGCCTCGACTCACTCGGTATTGAGTACCTTGTAACGTTCTGGATGCATGAATAAGTTCATGACCGAGAAAGACGTAAGCAAGGCTTGGGTCAGGTTGCCCATTGACAGACTGGTCATCGAACCGTCTACCAAACCTAGAGTTATATCGTACCGCGACAGACTCGCCTCTCCCGGCTACAAAGGGTACAAAAGGGTCGCGAGTCGGCCGCGCGCAGCCAGTCCAGTGCCCTGGCATGTTGGCTTCCGAGCCCTGATCTGTCTTGGAGATGACCACCCGCTTCTCCGGATCCATTTCACAGGCGGCCTCAATATTGCGAATTACCGTCCGACCGGCGTGTCCTCTATTCAGCTCATCCAACGCAGATGTGGTCTCCTTGTAGTAGTCACTTCGATTCGGATTGCCTGTCGTTTCAATATAGATTCCAGTAAAGCTAGTTGGGTTAATGCGAGGCATGGGGGGCTCCAGTGATCATGGAGAGGTTGAGTGGCTTAACGTGGAAAATAGTTCCAGCCTAAACGGGCTCGCTTCAGAGAGCTACAAGGGCTGTATGTAGGGCCAGCGCTGCACATGCTTGACTTGCGCACTTAATGGCAGCAGTCAGCGAGTCTCTGGGGCGTGGTCACAAGACGCCAAAGCATGATGCCGCTTATAAAGCTTCACTGTCTCTCCGGACCTTTGGTTGATTTTCCATTCCACATAAACGGCGACATGAGCCAAAGGGGCATGGCAATTCTGAATTGCTCGGGCAGCTCAGGCACTTCAGGAACATTGGCAAAAACGAGACGATTATTAATTGCTAGATAAAGCCGAGTTTTAACATCGCTTTTGTGGGTCGCGAGTATTTCCACGGAATCCCGCAGGCGGCATCTGAAATTCCCTAAAGCCATGGCCTGCGTTCCTCGTCAGTCGATGCGCTGCGCCGGACCAGCGCTTTTCAGGCCTCACTACAGCTGAGAGCAGCAAGACAGCGAATCTTGCTGTTCTGTCCCATATCTGTCCCATGGAGCGTCCCACGGCCATTTTTTCAGACCCCAGAAACCACAAAGCCCCTGGATTCCTTTCAGAATTCAGGGGCTTCGCGTTGTTTCAATATGGCGGTGAAGGAGGGATTCGAACCCTCGATACAATTTCTTGTATACACACTTTCCAGGCGTGCTCCTTAAGCCACTCGGACACCTCACCGTATCTCGACGACAACGTTGTGTCTGCCGAGGCGCGCTAATGTAGTCGAAAGCTTTTCCTAACGCAAAACTTTTTTTCAGATTTTTCATGCGCTTAAGCAAATAAACGCTGATTCGCCAGTAAAAGGCCCTGGCGGGGGATGCGGCCCTTGGGCAAAGGGCCGCTTGTGGTGGAGGCGTCAGGCGCTGAAGCCGCCGTCGATGGTCAGGCTGGCACCGGTGATGTAGCCCGCTTCCGGGCCTACGAGGTAGGCGACGAAGCTGGCAATCTCTTCGCTGGTGCCGTAGCGGGGCAGGGCCATCAGCGCTTTCAGTGTTTCGGCGAATTCGCCCTGCGCCGGGTTCATGTCGGTGTCCACCGGGCCGGGCTGGACGTTGTTGACGGTGATGCCTTGCGGACCGAGGTCGCGGGCCATGCCTTTGGTCAGGCCGATCAGCGCTGATTTGCTCATGGCGTACGTGGCGCCGCCCGCAAAGGGCATGCGGTCAGCGTTGGTGCTGCCGATGTTGATGATGCGGCCGCCTTCTTCCATATGCCGGGCGGCTTCCTGGCTGGCGATGAATACGCTGCGCACGTTGATGGCCAGGGTCTTGTCGAAGTCCTGCATGCTGAATTCATTGAGCGGCGCGATGGCCAGAATGCCGGCGTTGTTGACCAGGATATCCAGCCTGCCAAGGGTCTCGGCAGTGGTCTGCACGGCCTGGCGGATGGCTTTTTCGTCGGCGCTGTCTGCGCGAATGGCCAATGCGCGGCCGCCATTGGCGACGATGCTGTCCTGAATCTCCAGAGCGCTGACCTCGGAGCTGACGTAGGTAAACGCCACGGCAGCGCCTTCTTTGGCCAGGCGCTGGACGATGGCTGCGCCGATGCCACGTGAGCCGCCCTGCACGAGCGCTACTTTGCCGGCGAGTTTAAGGTGTTCGATCATGATGTTCTCCTTGGGGGCAGGTCTCGGACAAGCCTGAGGCTGTCGACGATTGCGACCAGAATAGACCTTGATTGCGATAGTCTTGCTGAACCAAAAGTTCGGACTGATTCATCATGGATATTCAAGACAACAGCGCGCTGATCCTGATCGACCTGCAGCAGGGCATCCATCATCCCAGGCTCGGGCGACGTAATAACCCACTGGCCGAGAGCCATGTCAGCGCTCTGCTCAGTGCCTGGCGGCAATCCGGGCGGCCGGTTATTCACGTCCGGCATTTTTCGACGTCACCCGAATCAGTGTTCTGGCCGCAACAGTCAGGGGTCGAGTACCAGCCGGCGTTCGTGCCGCAAGCTGATGAGCGTGAGCTGAGCAAGCAGGTCCCCGACGCGTTTTGCGGGTCCTTTCTGGAAATGTGGTTACGCTCCGACGGCATCAGGCAGTTGGTGATCGCCGGTGTGGTCACCAACAACTCTGTCGAGTCGACCGCGCGCAGTGGCGGTAATCTGGGGTTTGACGTGCTGGTTGCGCACGATGCCTGCTTTACCTTTGATCAAAAGGACTTCTTCGGCACGCCGCGCAGTGCCGAAGAGGTGCACGCAATGTCGCTGGCCAATCTGCATGGCGAGTACGCTACGGTCCTGTCGACGGCGCAGATTCTCCAGCAGGTGGCTGTCGAATAAGCGCCTGACACGCCTACTTGCGGGTTTTCTTCGGTGCGGCGGGCAATGGGGCGAACAGCGCCTGCAAATCTTCGTCGCGCAGCTTCCAGTCGCCGGTTGTGCGACCGTCAAGCACACCCGAGGCCAGCGCTGATTTTTCCCGTTGCAGGCGCTGGATTTTCTCTTCCACGGTGCCGCGCGCGATCATCTTGTAGACGAACACCGGCTTGTCCTGGCCGATACGGTACGCGCGGTCGGTCGCCTGATTTTCCGCTGCCGGGTTCCACCACGGATCGTAGTGGATCACGGTATCGGCGGCGGTGAGGTTGAGGCCGGTGCCGCCTGCTTTGAGGCTGATCAGGAAAATCGGCAGCTTGCCGCTCTGGAAGTCATGAATCGGCGTGCGGCGATCGCGGGTCGAGCCGGTCAGCAGGGCGTAGGCGATACCGCGTTGCTTGAGCTCTTCCTCGATCAGGCTGAGCATCGAAGTGAACTGCGAGAACAACAGAATCTTGCGACCTTCGGCCAGCAATTCTTCGAACATCTCCATCAGGCTGTTGAGCTTGCCCGAGGTGCCCTGTTTGCTGTTGACCGGCATGTCCTGATTGACCAGGCGCAGGTCACAGCAGACCTGACGCAGCTTGAGCAGCGCTTCGAGAATGATGATCTGGCTGCGTGCCACGCCTTTGCGGGTGATTTCGTCCCTGACCTTTTTGTCCATCGCCAGGCGCACGGTTTCGTACACATCGCGCTGCGCGTCGTTGAGGTCGACCCAGTGGATGATCTCGGTCTTGGGTGGCAGTTCGGTCGCCACCTGTTCCTTGGTACGACGCAGCAGGAATGGCTTGATGCGCGCATTGAGGTGATGCAGGCGGTCCTGGTTGCCATGCTTTTCGATGGCGGTGCGGTAGTTGCTGTTGAATTCCTTGCTGTTGCCCAGCCAGCCGGGCATCAGGAAGTGAAACAGTGACCACAGCTCGCCCAGGTGGTTTTCCAGCGGCGTACCGCTCAGGCACAGGCGCTGGCGGGCGTTGAGGTTGCGTGCGGCCTGGGCGGCCTTGCTGTTGGGGTTCTTGATGTACTGCGCTTCATCGAGAATCAGCACGTGGAAGGGCTGTTTTTCGAGCAACTCCAGGTCCCGTGGCAGCAAAGCGTAGGTGGTCAGGATCAGGTCGTAATCCTGAAGGTTGCCGGCATCCTGGTGGCGGTTGGCACCGTACAGGGCCAGCACCTTGAGGTCCGGGGTGAAGTGCTCGGACTCGTCCAGCCAGTTGGGGATCAGGCTGGTCGGCATGACCGCCAGTGCCGGGCGATCGAGGCGTCCGGCCTGTTTTTCCATCAGCAGGTGGGCCAGGGTCTGCAGGGTCTTGCCCAAGCCCATGTCGTCGGCCAGCACGCCGCCGACTTCCAGCTCGCGCAGCGACTGCATCCAGCTCAGGCCTTCCAGCTGATACGGGCGCAGCGTAGCGTTCAGCCCGTCGGGCAGGCTGACCGGCGCGTCCTTGATGTTGATCAGGCGTTCGGCAAAGTGACGCAGGCGGTCGCCGCCCTGCCAGGTCAGCGGCAGGTCTTCGAGCTGGGTAAGGCGTGCCGCGTCGGCTTTGCTCATGCGCAGCGCGTTGTTGCCCTCCTGGCGCCAGTAGAAGTCCCCCAGCGTCGCCAGTACCGGCTTGAGCCGGCCGTAGGGCAGGGCGATCTGTACCGGGCTGCCGCCGCTTTGCGTGAAGTGGTTGAGCTGCACCAGCAGTTGTTCTTCGTCGCCGCGCTTGGCCACGGCCGACGGGCTCATCAGTTCGGGATGGCTGCGGATCAGGTTGATCAGGATCGGCAGCAGGCTCAGGCGCTCGCCGTTGACGATGATGCCCAATTCCAGATCGAACCAGTCGCGCTCGTTCTCTTCATCGATGACCGCGTACCAGTCTTCCACCGGCGTGACGTCGAAGCCGAACTCTTCCTGAATGTCGATTTCCCAGCCTTGCTCGCGCAGCCGCGGCAGGTCATCGAGGACAAAATGCAGCCAGGCCTTGTCGTTGGGCAGTTCGTACATGTCGCCGGCGCTGTCGGGCAGTGCCTTGCTTTGCCGGGTGGCAACCTTGAAACCCAGATCGGCCAGTTCCTGACGCAACTGCCGCTCCCGTTCGCCCTGACGACGGATGCGCAGGGTTTCGGTGTCGGTGTGTTCGATGATGTCGCTTTTCTGGTTCACCAGATCGCTGCCCAGCGAACTGACCAGAATGCTGACGTTGGTGGTGCCGACCGCGTAATGCTTGCCGTAGGCAAAGGCCAGCGCGGCACGGTGCTGGATGTGTCGCTGCATACGCCCGTTGCGCGGCTCGTAGGCACTGAACTCGATGCTGGCCAGAATCAGCCTGGGCCGTGGCTGCAGGTCATCGATCAGGCGCTCCGGCAACCTGGGCTTTTGTTCGACAGGCTTTTCCATCTCTTGCTGGTGCGAGGCCAGCGCGGCCTGCAGCAGCGGACGGTTGTGCGGGTCCTGCAGAAACAGCAGGGCGGCCACGCAGTGTTTGCAGTCGTTGCGAACCGGGCACGTGCATTTGCAGGTCAGGTAGTTCTTGTAGCGATCAGGGTCCTTGAACAGCAGCGTCTGGGTGTAGATTTCCAGGCCCGAGCCCCGACAGGCGGTGCGGATGATCTGCGGGCTGGAGTCTTCCAGCACGATGCGTTTTTGCCGGGCGTAGTCGCGCCCTCGCTCAAGCGTTCGCTCGTGGAATAGGTCTGTCCAGGCCGCAGCCAGGACTTTTTCGAGAATGGACGACAAGTTTTAAAAAGCCCTACGCCGCAGCGATGCTCAAAAAGAAAGGGGACGCTTGGGCGTCCCTTGCGTACGTAAAGATCAAAGAGGAGAAACCTTGATCAGCAACGCGAGGTTGCCATTGTCCAGATAGGTCAGCTCACCGTTCTTTACCCTGGCAGTCTGCTTCAATCGTTCACTGCTGATGACCACGCCATGCGGGTCCAGCTGGTTGACCCAGAATTGTGCACCAATATCGGTGAAGCGTGCCATCGCCAGACTCACGGTACCCTCGATCGGGAAATGCCCAAGCCGCTCTTCACCACTGGTGATGGCGACCTTGCCCGGTTCGGTGCCGATGCTCTGCTGCCAGGCGCGCTGCATCAGCACTTCATAGTGGCCGCTGCCTTGCAGTTTGCTCGCCAGATCATTGAGGGCGGGGCTTCGTTCATCGTTCGCGTCGATCTTCTGTGCGCCCTTGTCCCAGTTTTCCGGTACAAGCTGGCGGGTCGAGGCCGGCTCGCCGCTCTGGCGAAACAGCAGAATCTCGACCTGATACAGGCCATCGGCGAACGCGGCCGGCGCGATCAGCGTCAGCAGCAGGATCAGTGAACGAAACAGAAGCATGCGTGAATCCTTCAAGCAGTTTTCGGGGTCAGGCGCTCAAGCAGCGCTTCGATCGTATTGAAGCGCTCTTCCGGGCGCTCCATGGGAACCATGAATTTGAACAGCGTGGCACCTTCGAACTTGTAGCGGTTGGGCTGGCTCTGGATCAGCTTGATCAGGGTCAAAGGATCAACCGGCGTCTCGGCTGCGAACTCGATACGGCCACCTTGCGGGCCACCGTCGATTTTCCGGATGCCCAGCTGTTCGGCGTGCAGTTTGAGCAGCGTGATACGCACCAGATTCTTGGTCGGTTCCGGCAGCAGGCCGAAGCGGTCGATCATTTCGACCTGCAGGTCCTTCAGTGCTTCTTCGTCAGCAGCGTTGGCAATGCGCTTGTAGAGAATCAGGCGCGTGTGCACATCCGGCAGGTAGGCTTCGGGGATCAAGGCCGGCACGCGCAGGTTGATTTCCGGTCCGCCGCCCAGCGGCTGATCGAGATTGGGCTGTTCGCCCTTGCGAATCGACTTCACCGCGCGCTCGAGCATTTCCATGTACAGGGTGAAGCCCACCGCCTGGATCTGGCCGCTCTGGCCGTCCCCGAGCAGTTCGCCTGCGCCACGGATCTCCAGGTCATTGGTGGCGAGCACGAAGCCCGCGCCCAGGTCCTGGGTGTTGGCAATCGCTTCCAGACGCTTTTCGGCGTCGTGGGTAATCTGTTTGCGTGGCGGGGTCAGCAGGTAGGCATAGGCCTGGTGGTGACTGCGCCCGACACGACCGCGCAACTGGTGCAACTGGGCCAGACCGAACTTGTCGGCGCGCTCGATGATGATGGTGTTGGCGCTCGGCACGTCGATGCCGGTCTCGATGATGGTCGAGGCGATCAGCACATTGAAGCGCTTGTGGTAGAAGTCGCTCATCACCTGTTCGAGTTCGCGCTCGCGCATCTGCCCGTGGCCGATGCCGATACGCGCTTCCGGCACCAGCTCGGCCAGATCGGCGGCGCATTTCTCGATGGTCTTGACGTCGTTGTGCAGGTAATAGACCTGGCCGCCACGCAACAGCTCACGCAGCAGGGCTTCCTTGATGGTCGGCTTGTTCTGCTCCATCACGAACGTGCGCACCGACAGCCTGCGCGCCGGTGGCGTGGCGATGATCGACAGGTCGCGCATGCCCGACACGGCCATGTTCAGGGTGCGCGGGATCGGCGTTGCGGTCAGGGTCAGAATATCGACCTCGCTGCGCAGCGCCTTGAGCTGTTCTTTCTGGCGCACGCCAAACCGGTGTTCTTCGTCGATGATCACCAGACCGAGGTTCTTGATCTTGACGTCATCCTGCAACAGCTTGTGCGTGCCGATGACGATGTCGATCTTGCCCTCGGCCAGATCGGCAACTGCGGCGTTGACTTCCTTGGCCGACTTGAAGCGGCTCATTACCTCGACGGTCACCGGCCAGTCGGCGAAACGGTCGCGGAAACTGTTGTAGTGCTGCTGCGCGAGCAGGGTGGTCGGCACCAGAATGGCCACCTGACGCCCGCCATGCACGGCGATGAAGGCGGCACGCATGGCCACTTCGGTCTTGCCGAAACCCACGTCGCCACAGACCAGACGATCCATCGGCTTGGGCGCCAGCATGTCGGCGCGCACGGCGTCGATGGTGGTCTGCTGATCCGGTGTCTCTTCGAACGGGAAGCCTGCGCTGAAGGTCGCGTAATCGGCTTTCGGGTCGGCAAACGCATAGCCTTCGCGGGCCGCGCGACGCGCGTAGATATCCAGCAGTTCGGCCGCCACGTCACGGACTTGCTCGGCAGCCTTGCGTTTGGCTTTCTGCCAGGTTTCCGAACCCAGGCGGTGCAGCGGCGCGGTTTCGTCGTCGCTGCCGGTGTAACGCGCAATCAGGTGCAGGTTGGCGACGGGTACGTACAGCTTGGCGTCTTCGGCGTAGGCCAGCATCAGGAATTCGGCGACCTGGTTTTCGACTTCCAGGGTCGCGAGCCCGAGATAACGACCCACGCCGTGATCGATGTGCACCACCGGCGCGCCTTCGCGCAGCTCGGTGAGGTTCTTGATGACCGCATCGTTGTTGCCGCCGTCGGTGCGCTTTTCGCGGCGACGGCGTTGCATGACGCGCTGGCCGAACAGCGGGCTTTCTGCGATCAGCGCCAGGGCAGGTTGTTCCAGCAGCAGGCCTTCGTCAAGCGGTGCGATGGTGATTGCCAGCCGGTCCTTGCCGTCGACGAAATCCAGCCAGCTGTCGACGGTTTTGGGTCGCAGCTTGAGGCGTTCGAGCAGTTCCAGCAGCACTTCCCGGCGTCCGGCGGACTCGGCGGTGAACAGCACGCGACCGGGGAAGTCATCCAGAAAATTCGACAGGGCCGCCAGTGGTTGAGTGGCCTTGGCTTCGATGGACAGGTCCGGCAGGGACTGCGCCGGGAAGCGCTCGCGTCCGGCACCGGCGTCGACATCCTGCTGGCTGGCAACCACGCGCGGCCAGTTTTTCAGGCGCGCGAAACAGTCTTCTACCGGCAGAAACAATTCTGCGGGCGGCAGCAGCGGCCGGGCAGGGTCGACGCGGCGTTCTTCATAGCGGTTGCGCACGTCGTTCCAGAAGTTCTCGGCAGCCTGTTCGATGCCCGGCAGGGAAAACACCTGGGTGTCCTGCGGCAGGTAATCGAACAGCGTCGAGGTTTCTTCGAAGAACAACGGAATGTAGTACTCGATGCCGGCAGGCGTGATGCCGCTGCTCAAGTCCTGGAAAATCGGGCTGCGCCGGAAGTCCACATCGAAGCGCTCGCGAAAGCGCGCCTTGAAGCGTGTGACTTCTTCTTTCTGCAACGGGAATTCACGGGCAGGCAACAGGCGCACCGACTCGACCTTGTCGATGGAGCGCTGGGTGTCCGGATCGAAGGTGCGCAGCGTTTCGATTTCATCGTCGAACAGGTCGATCCGAAACGGCAGCTTGCTGCCCATCGGGAACAGATCGATCAGTGCCCCGCGCACGGTGAACTCGCCGTGTTCGTAGACCGTATCCACATACCGGTAGCCGCTGGCTTCCAGGCGCGTACGCATGGCTTCCACATCGAGCTTCTGGCCGACATCCAGCACCAGGCTGCTGCCGAGCAGAAATTTGGTCGGCGCCAGTCTGTGTAGGGCGGTGGTAATGGGGACTACCAAAACGCCATGCTCCAGTTCCGGCAGGCGATAGAGGCTGGCAATACGCTGGGAAATGATGTCCTGGTGCGGCGAAAACAGGTCGTAGGGCAGGGTTTCCCAGTCCGGGAAGTGCAGAACCGGCAGCGTAGGTGCAAAAAACTTCAGCTCTTGCTCGAGCCGCTCGGCGCTTTGGCTGTCGGCGGTCAGCAGCAGGGTGAAGCGCTTGGCCGCGCTGGCGGCTTCGGCAATGGCCAGGCTCAGTGTGGCACCGGGAAGATTGCCCCAGTGTTGTTTGCCTGCAGCGGCAGAAAGATGCGGTAGACGCAGAACTGGCACGGGAAGGTCGGGCTCCAGGCGTTGCAACAGGGGCGGCGATTGTAACGGGGGAAGGTGGTGGCTGTCAGTTTTCCGGAGTATTACCGAGTATTTACGGGCGAAAATTATGTAGTGCGCGTCGATATGACAGCCGTGCATTGCTCATAAACAAAGGCGCAGTCATAATGTAGCCCCTTTTTTCAGCCCCTACATGTGGAAGGTTCCCGTGACTCAGAAGCCCGACCAGTGTCTTGGTGAATGGATTGATCGTGAAGCTCTCGCCGAAGCGATGATCCCGCTCATCGGTCAGCTCTACCGCAATAATAATGTGGTGAGCTCGATCTATGGCCGTAGCCTGATCAACCGTTCAGTCATCGCGATTCTCAAAGCTCACCGCTTTGCGCGTCATCGTCAGTCCGATGCGGTTGAGTTGTCCGTACACGAGACGTTCCCGCTGATCAAGGCGATGAGCGAGCTCAAGCTGGGTGCCGCTTCGGTGGACCTGGGCAAGCTGGCGGTGAAGTTCAAGACCGAAGGCAATGGCCGCACGCCAGAGCAGTTCGTCCGTGAAGAACTGGCCAGTGTAGTGGGTCAGCAGGGCGCCAGCCCACGCAAGGGTACCGACGTCGTGCTGTACGGTTTCGGTCGTATCGGTCGCCTGCTGGCGCGGATCCTGATCGAGAAGACCGGTGGTGGCGACGGCCTGCGTCTGCGCGCCATCGTAGTCCGCAAGGGCGCGGAAAACGATCTGGTCAAGCGCGCCAGCCTGCTGCGCCGTGACTCGGTTCACGGTCCGTTCGATGGCACCATCACCATCGACGAAGCCAACAGCACGCTCACCGCCAACGGCAACCTGATTCAGGTGATCTACGCCAAGAACCCGTCCGAGGTGGATTACACCCAGTACGGTATCAAGGACGCTCTACTGGTGGACAACACCGGTGTATGGCGCGATGCCGAAGGTCTGGGTCAGCATCTGGCCTGCCCGGGCATCGACCGCGTGGTCCTGACCGCGCCGGGCAAAGGCAAGCTGAAGAACATCGTGCACGGTATCAACCACGGTGAAATCACTGCGGACGACAAGATCGTCTCGGCGGCATCCTGCACCACCAACGCCATCGTGCCGGTGCTCAAGGCGGTCAACGACAAGTTCGGCATCACCAACGGTCACGTCGAAACGGTTCACTCGTACACCAACGACCAGAACCTGATCGACAACTTCCACAAGGGCGACCGTCGTGGTCGCAGCGCTGCGTTGAACATGGTCATCACCGAAACCGGTGCGGCCACCGCTGCTGCCAAGGCATTGCCCGAGCTGGCCGGCAAGCTGACCGGTAACGCGATCCGCGTTCCGACGCCGAACGTGTCCATGGCCATTCTCAACCTCAACCTCGAGAAGCAGACCACTCGCGAAGAAATGAACGAGTACCTGCGCTACATGGCGCTGCACTCGGACCTGCACAAGCAGATCGACTTCGTGAACTCGCAGGAGGTGGTCTCCACTGACTTCGTCGGCTCGCGTCACGCCGGTGTCGTGGATGCCGAAGCGACCATCGTCAACGACAACCGCGTTGTGCTGTACGTCTGGTACGACAACGAATTCGGTTACAGCCATCAGGTGGTTCGCGTGATGGAAGACATGGCAGACGTCAATCCGCCAGCTTTCCCGCAGTAAACGTTGAACGCTTGAGCTGCCCGGTCTGACCGGGACAGCAGATAAACGGGCCGAACCCTGCGCAGGCAGGCTTCGGCCCGTTTTGTTTTGTGGCTGACCATGAGAATCTGTCACGCGCAGATTTTCTGGACGATGGAGTCACCAAGGATGAGCAGTTCGGCCCTGGACGGTTCGCAACACCCCCTCAAAAGCAGCTTCTTCCTGCTGTTTCTGACGATCTTCATCCCCTTTGGGCTGGGGCATTTCGTTTCCTACCTGTTTCGCACCGTCAACGCAGTGATTTACGTCGACCTGCAAGCCGACCTGAGTTTGCCCGCGAGCAGCCTGGGGTTGTTGACTGGCGTGTATTTTCTGACCTTCGCGGCGGCGCAGATTCCGCTTGGCGTGATGCTGGACCGCTATGGGCCACGCAGCGTGCAGGCGCCGATGCTGCTGTTCGCGGTCGCCGGTTCGGTCATCTTCAGTATTTCCAGCACCGAGACAGGGTTGTTGATCGGGCGAGGGCTGATTGGCCTGGGGGTAGCGGGCTCGCTGATGAGTGCGATCAAGGCGTGCGCCATCTGGTTGCCGGTCGAGCGTTTGCCACTGAGTACTGCCTGCCTGCTGTCGATCGGCGGGCTGGGCGCGATGGCGTCGACCACGCCATTGCATGCGGTGCTGAGCTGGTTGACCTGGCGAGAAGCGTTTCTGGTTCTGGCGCTGCTGACCTTTTGTGTGGTGGTGGTCATACACCTCAGCGTCCCCAAGACCTACGAGAGCAAAAAACACTCGCTACGCCGACATGTTTGCCGCGGTCGGCAAGCTGTACGCGTCGTGGACGTTCTGGCGTCTGGCGTTGTATTCGGTGTTCGCGCATGCCATCTACATGTCGGTGCTGTCATTGTGGATGGGGCCGTGGTTGCGCGATATGGCCGGCCTGAGTGATTCCGCTATGGCCAATGTGCTGTTGTTCGGGGCCATCGCGATGGTGGCAGGGTCTCTGACGTTCGGCGCGATCACCGATTACCTGCGCAGGTTCGGCGTACAGCCGATCATGATCTGTGGCACCGGTATGCTGATCTTTATCGGCTTTCAGGTGCTGATGGCCAGCGGCTTGCCGGTATCGCCTTACCTGATTGCCATGGGCTTCAGCTTCTTTGGCACCTCGACGACCATGAACTACGCCATCGTGGCGCAATCGGTGTCGCCGGAGCTGGCGGGCAGGGTCAGTTCCTCGTTCAATCTGGTGGTGTTCGTGCTGGCGTTTTTCCTGCAGTGGCTGATGGGAGCAGTACTTAATCTGTGGCCAGCGCCCCAGGGTGCCGGTCACCCGCTTGAGGCTTATCAGTGGTCGTTGGGCCTCATGATTACGCTGCAATTGCCTGGCGTGCTGCTCTGGCTCAGCTTTCGGCCCTGGAAACGCAAGGTCTGAAAACGCAAAACCCCGGCCGAGAGACTCTCGAGCCGGGGTTTTCTTGTTGCAATGCCGCGATCAATCAGCTGGCGGAAGCCGCGACAGGCGCTTCAAGCTTCTGCCCACCCTTGCGGAACAGTATCAGCGTCGCAACCAGACCCAGCACCGCTGCGCCGGTCAGCCAGATACCTGGCGCTGCCTTGTTGTCCAGTACGTGAATCAGGTAAGTACAGGCCGCCGGGGTAAAACCACCGAAGGTTGCAGTCGCCAGGCTGTAGGCCAGCGAGAAGCCGGTGGTGCGGACGTCGACCGGCATGATCTCGGTCAGCGCCACAACCATTGCCCCGTTGTAGGAGCCATACAGGAACGACAGCCACAACTCGACCATCAGCAGGTTGCCGAAGCTCGGGTGCGCAACCAGCCACGACAGGGCAGGGTAGGCAGTGGCGATTGCCAGTACAGTCGCCGCAATCAGCAGCGGCTTGCGGCCGATGCGGTCCGAGAACGAGCCCATGATCGGCAGCCAGATGAAGTTGGACACACCAACGCAGACCGTCACCAGCAGGCTTTCAAGGTCTGTCAGGTTCAACTCGTTCTTGCCGAACGTCGGGGTGTAAGCGGTGATCAGGTAGAACGTCACGGTGGTCATGACCACCAGCGCCATGCCGCCCAGCACCAGACCGAAGTTCTGGCCGATAGAGCGCACCACTTCACTCAGCGTCGGGCGATGCGTGCGGGCTTCGAACTCTGGGGACTCTTCCAGCGAGCGACGGATGATGAAGATGGCCGGCACGATCAGGCAGCCGATCAGGAACGGCACGCGCCAGCCCCATTCACCCATCTGCTCCGGGCTCAGCCAGTGGTTGAGACCCACGCCCAGCAAGCCGGCGAAGACCACGGCGGCCTGTTGGCTGGCGGACTGCCAGCTGACGAAGAAGCCTTTGCGACCCGGCGTCGAGATTTCAGCCAGGTACACCGAAACACCACCCAGTTCCACACCTGCCGAGAAACCTTGCAGCAAACGACCGAGCAGCACCAGCAAAGGGGCGATGACGCCCAATGTGGAGTAGCCCGGCACGCAGGCAATCAACAGAGTGCCCATTGCCATCATCGCGAGGGTGATAATCAGCCCTTTGCGACGCCCGTGACGGTCGATGTAGGCACCGAGAAAGATTGCGCCCAGCGGACGCATCAGGAAGCCTGCGCCGAAGGTCGCCAGCGACAGCATCAACGAAGCGAAAGCGCTGTCGGAAGGGAAGAAGGTTTTCGCGATGGCCGTGGCATAGAAGCCGTAGACCATGAAATCGAACATCTCGAGGAAGTTACCGCTGACAACGCGAAAGATCGCTTTGCCCTTACTTGTTGTGGAGGCCATTTAGTTACTCGCTCAGGCTCGTCGGCTTGGAGTCCGTTGTCGTTTTTATCCCGTTCGCATCGCCATTTCGTGTGTGCAACTGGCGATGCGCACTTGTAACAGTATGTGTAACAGGGCTCAAAGACAACCGTTTCGGCGATTTGCTATCAGTTAACTGACGCTTGACAGGTCAAGACAATTGAGAACGTGCGGCGTGTCGTTTTGATGAAACTTGATGAATAGACCGGGCGCGCAGGGAGCATTAATGGCCCTCGACCACTCAATATGAGGGTCGGCCTTGTATCGGGACGGTTCACTGGGTGTCAGAGCAGGTTATGGACGCTTTTCTGGCTTGTTCGCCAATGGCAGCAAGTCACTCTGAAGGTTTTTTATAGTGCGGGGCATGGGTTTGCGTAGGTTTGGCAAGGTTGCAGGGTGCCTCGTGTTGCTGGTGTGCAGTGGTTGTGGTCAGGAACGCAAGCTGGAAAGCTTTGGCGGGCCGACCATGGGCAGTCATTATTCCGTGGTGTATGCGCGCGCTTCCGGGCAGCCGGAGCCTGGGGCTGTGCGTCCCGAGGTCGAAGCGATTCTGGACGAGGTCGATCAGCAGATGTCGCTCTGGCGCGCGGATTCGGATATCGAGCGCTTCAATGCGTTGCCTGCCAATAGCTGCCAGGTGATGCCGGAACCGGTCTTGAAACTGATCGGCGTGGGCGAACAGTTGGCGCAGGAGAGCGACGGAGCCTTCGATCTGACGGTCAAGCCGTTGATGGACCTGTGGGGGTTGGGGCCTCATACGCTGTTCGAGCAGATGCCGCTGGTGCGGCAACTGGCCCGGACTCAGGCGCTGGTCGGTTATCGCAACCTGCGCATCGTCGGCGACCGGTTGTGCAAGAGTGCCGCCGTGCAAGTGGACCTCAACAGCATCGCCGCCGGCTATGCGGTCGATCGGATCAGCGAACGGATGGACGCGCTCGGCTTGCACGATTATCTGGTGCAGGCCACGGGTGAACTGAAAGTCAGCGGGCTCAAGCCCGACGGCTCGCCCTGGCGGGTGACCCTGGACGCGCCGCTCGATGATGGCACTGTCACGCAAAAAGTGTTTCCGCTGAAAGGCTACGCCGTGTCTACGTCGGGCGACTATCGTCGCTACGTCGACCATGCCGGGTGGCGCATTTCCGATACGCTCGATGCCTTGAGCGGTAAGCCGATCAGCCACAGTCTGGCGTCGGTGACGGTCATTCATCCCTCGGCGCTGATGGCTGACGGTCTGTCTTCCCTGCTGTTGATTCTCGGCCCGCAGCGCGGTTGGGATTATGCGCAAGAACATAAAATCCCTGCTTTTTTTGTGATTCGTGCCGATAAGCGCTTTATCATCCGCAGCAACGCGTCGTTTGATCATCTGGTTGTGCAGCAGCCGCGGTAATTCAGCGGGCCGGATCATCCGGTCAGTTGCGCCATGTGCAGACAAAAATTGGCCTTCGACGCGACCAAGGGTTAATGTTCGCCGCCTCGGTGCAGCGCTAGACTGCGCCGCGTGATTTAGCCAGAGATGCCAGAGTGGCGCCTCGGTCTGTTTAAAGGAGTACGCATGGCTGTCTACAACTACGACGTAGTGGTACTGGGTTCCGGCCCTGCCGGAGAAGGCGCGGCAATGAACGCCGCCAAGGCGGGGCGCAAGGTCGCCATGGTCGACAGCCGTCGGCAAGTGGGCGGTAACTGCACCCATTTGGGCACCATTCCGTCCAAGGCCCTGCGTCACTCGGTCAAGCAGATCATTCAGTTCAACACCAACCCGATGTTTCGTGCCATCGGCGAGCCGCGCTGGTTTTCGTTTCCGGATGTGTTGAAAAACGCTGAAATGGTCATCTCCAAGCAAGTGGCCTCGCGCACCAGTTACTACGCCCGCAACCGCGTCGACGTGTTCTTCGGCACCGGCAGTTTTGCCGACGAGACCAGCATCAACGTGGTCTGCACCAACGGTGTGGTGGAAAAGCTGGTGGCCAACCAGATCATCATCGCCACCGGTTCGCGCCCCTATCGGCCGGCCGACATCGATTTCAGTCACAAGCGCATCTACGACAGCGACACCATCCTCAGCCTGGGCCATACCCCGCGCAAGCTGATCATTTATGGCGCCGGTGTGATCGGCTGCGAATACGCCTCGATCTTCAGCGGCCTTGGCGTGCTGGTCGAACTGGTGGATAACCGTGACCAGTTGCTGAGCTTCCTGGATTCGGAAATCTCCCAGGCGCTGAGCTATCACTTCAGCAACAACAACGTGATGGTTCGCCACAACGAAGAATACGAGAAGGTCGAAGGCCTGGATAACGGCGTTATCCTGCACCTCAAGTCCGGCAAGAAGATCAAGGCCGATGCCTTGCTGTGGTGCAACGGCCGTACCGGCAACACCGACAAGCTGGGTCTTGAGAATATTGGTTTGAAGGCCAATGGTCGTGGTCAGATCGAAGTGGACGAGACCTACCGCACCAGCGTTTCCAACGTCTACGGCGCAGGCGATGTGATTGGCTGGCCAAGCCTGGCCAGTGCTGCTTACGACCAGGGTCGTTCGGCCGCGGGCAGCATGGTCGACAATGGCAGCTGGCGTTATGTCAACGATGTGCCGACCGGGATCTACACCATTCCCGAGATCAGCTCGATCGGCAAGAACGAACACGAACTGACGCAGGCCAAGGTGCCTTACGAAGTGGGCAAGGCGTTCTTCAAGGGCATGGCGCGTGCGCAGATTTCCGGTGAGCGGGTCGGGATGCTGAAGATCCTGTTCCACCGCGAGACGCTCGAGGTGCTGGGCGTGCATTGCTTCGGCGACCAGGCGTCCGAGATCGTGCACATCGGTCAGGCAATCATGAGCCAGCCGGGTGAAGCGAACACCATGAAGTACTTCGTCAACACCACGTTCAACTACCCGACCATGGCCGAAGCCTATCGGGTAGCCGCATACGACGGCCTCAACCGGCTTTTTTAAGCGACTCCGGCCGGTGGCCTGAGCCGGCCGGGGAGACCGATTTCAGTGATTCCCGAGCGTGGCGGTGGCCAAACCGGGAAAGTCTGTAATCAGGCTGTCGACGCCGAAATCAGCGAGCCTGCGCATCAGTGCAGGCTCGTTGACTGTCCATACCGACACATGCAGGCCCTGACGCTGTGCTTTCTGCAGGCGCTCCGGGGTACACAGTGTCCAGTTCAATGCCAGAATTTCACAGCCGTAGCTCTGGGCGACCTTCAACGGGTCGAGCCAGGCGTACTCGGCTACCAGCCCGCGCGAGATGTCCGGCGTCAGGTCCAGAGCGGCGCGCAGCACTTCGCGTGAGCTGGAGGTGATCGTCACCTTGTCCAGCAAGCCATGGCGCTGAGCCATTTCACGAATCGCCAGCACGGTATTGGCGGCGCGAGTGCGTGAGGCGCTTTTGACTTCCAGCTGCCAGTGCTCGAAAGCGCATTGTTCGAAGAGTTCTTCCAGGCGTGGAATCGGGCACGGCGAGACCCAGCCGGGGCCACCCTTGCGCGCGTCATAGGTCACCAGGTCGGCGGCCAGGTGTTCATTGACCTTGCCGCGCCGGTCGGTGGTGCGCTTGAGGGTCGGGTCATGAATGACCATCAACTCTCCATCCTTTGAAAGATGCAGGTCCAGTTCACAGCGGCGCACGCCGTGCTTGAGGCATTCCTGAAAGCTGGTCAGGGTATTTTCCGGTGCTTCGCCCTTGGCGCCGCGGTGGCCGTAGATAAGGGTCACGTTTACTCCTGGCTACTGATAGTGATAAAGGGGCCGGGCGTTCAATTTCCGGAGGGCTGGCCTTGTTCCAGCGCCTGACGCCGCTGCTGAGCCTGACGCTGCAACACATGGCGGGCGAGTAACTGGCGCTGCGCATCCGGGAGATTGACGAACTCGGTACTGATATAGAAATTGCCGTCGGCCAGTGTGTCGCATTGCGAAACCCTGGCGCGCAGCATCAGACCCGCGGCCTGGGGCATGAGCACCATCTTGATCGACAGTTGTTCGCCGACGGCAAAAGCCTGTTGCGAATTGAACTGAATCCCGCCTTCAGACAGCTTGACCGGCTGAGGCGCGCCCAGCTTGCCCAGTGCGGTGTGGGCAACCACTTCGCCCAGCAGGTCGATGCGCTTGCTCAGCGACTTGAGAAAACTGTTCAGCACCCGGTCGCGCTCGTCGAGCTGGCGCATCAGATGCTGCGACTCGAACTCGCTGACATGCAGCTCGCTGAGCAGGTCGAACAGCGTCGAGGTGTCCTGCATGGCATCCTGGCTTGCCTGGTCGGCGGCAGACAGGGGGTTAATTTCCAGTGCGACGCTGTCGTCGATACGGTAGTATTCGCGGCGTCCTGCTTCATCTAATGTCGACATGGCGAACCCAAGCTAGCGGCGGTGGTCAGAGAGTTTCGAGTGTAAAGCTGCACGTCAAGGCCCGCCACACGGACGTCCTCATTCCTGCGAACAAATTCCTACATGTTCAGACCTCTTTTTGTATTTATCGGCACGCGCTACACCCGTGCGAAGCGACGCAATCATTTTGTTTCCTTCATCTCCCTGACCTCCATGATCGGCCTCGCCCTGGGCGTTGTGGTCATGATAGTCGTGTTATCGGTGATGAACGGTTTCGATCACGAAATGCGTACCCGCGTGCTCGGCATGGTGCCGCACGCGACCATCGAATCGGCTGACCCGATCACCGACTGGCGCGGTCTGGCCGCGAAGGTTCAGGAAAACCCGCAGGTGCTGGCCGTTGCGCCGTTCACCCAGATGCAGGGCTTGCTGACCCACGACGGCAAGGTCCAGAAAGTGCTGCTCAACGGTATCGACCCGCTTGAAGAGCGCAAGGTCTCGATCATTGACCACTTCATCAAGCAGGGCCAGCTCGACAGTCTGTCGCCCGGCAGCTTCGGCATCATGATCGGCGACAAGGCCGCGGCCAAGCTGGGCGTCGGCATCGGTGACAAGCTGACCTTCGTTGCGCCTGAAGTGACGGTGACGCCAGCCGGGATGTTCCCGCGCATGAAGCGCTTCGAGGTGACCGGCATCTTTCACGTCGGCGCCGGCGAAATCGACGGCTTCCTGGGGCTGACCAACCTTGATGACCTGGGGCGTCTGCACCGCTGGAAGCCCAATCAGGTGCAGGGCCTGCGTCTCAAGTTCGACGACCTGTTCGCGGCGCCGCGCACCTCGTGGGAAATCGCGCAGAAGCTGGGCGAAAACAATTTCTACTCGCGTGACTGGACGCGCACCCACGGCAACCTGTATCAGGCGATCCGCATGGAAAAAGCCATGATCGGTCTGTTGCTGCTGCTGATCGTGGCGGTGGCGGCCTTCAACATCATTTCCACGCTGGTGATGGTGGTCAATGACAAGAAGGGCGACATCGCGATTCTGCGTACCCTGGGCGCTACGCCGCGACAGATCATGGCGATATTCATGGTCCAGGGCACAGTGATCGGCGTGGTCGGCACGCTGATCGGCGCGGCACTGGGTATTCTGGCGGCGCTCAATGTCAGCGCAGCCATTTCCGCACTCGAAGGGCTGATCGGTCACAAGTTTCTCAACGCCGACGTCTACTTCATTGATTACCTGCCTTCGCAACTGATGGCCCAGGACGTGTTCCAGGTCTGTGGTGCAGCGTTGGTCCTGAGTTTCCTCGCCACCCTGTATCCCGCCTGGCGTGCTGCGCGCACCCAGCCGGCGGAGGCGTTACGTTATGAGTGAGTCGGGCATGTCTGATAAAGCAGTATTGAGTTGCCGCAACCTGGGTAAATCCTACGAGGAAGGCCCGGAGTCGGTGGTGGTGTTGTCCGGCCTGCAGCTGGAATTGCACCCCGGCGAGCGTGTCGCGATCGTCGGCAGTTCGGGGTCGGGCAAAAGTACCTTGCTCAACCTGTTGGGCGGTCTGGACACGCCGTCCGAAGGCAGTGTCTGGCTGGCGGGCGAAGAGTTGTCGGCGCTGGGCGAAAAAGCTCGCGGCCTGCTGCGTAACCGGGCGCTGGGCTTCGTCTACCAGTTCCACCACCTGCTGCCCGAATTCACCGCGCTTGAAAACGTCTGCATGCCGTTGTTGATCGGCCGTACGCCGATCCCCGAAGCCCGCAAGCGCTCCACTGCATTGCTGGAGCGTGTCGGCCTCGGTCATCGTCTGGCGCACAAGCCTTCGGAGCTGTCCGGTGGTGAGCGTCAACGTGTGGCGATTGCCCGTGCCCTGATCAATCAGCCGGGTCTGGTGATGCTTGACGAGCCAACCGGCAACCTCGATCACCACACCGCGCAGGGCATTCAGGACCTGATGCGTGAATTGAGCACGTCATCGCGCACGGCGTTTCTGATCGTGACCCACGACATGAGCCTGGCCCGGCAAATGGACCGTGTCCTGCGTCTGGAAGACGGCCGCCTCGTCGAGGCCTGATCGACCCGGCCCGGCGCAATTCATCGCGTCGGGTTCCAGTTTTTATACGGTGTATTTTTCCACGGTGCTTCGCGAATGTTCAGACCGTTACCCATCTTCATCGGCATGCGCTATACCCGCGCCAAACGCCGCAAAAGCTTCATCTCGTTCATTTCGATGACCTCGATGATCGGTCTGGCACTCGGTGTCCTGGCGATGATCGTGGTGCTGTCGGTCATGAACGGTTTCCAGCGGGAAATGAGCTCGCGGATTCTCGGCATGGTGCCGCACGCGGTGATTGCCGGTACCACTCCGGTCGATGACTGGAAACCGCTGGCCGACGCTGCGCTGAAAAACCCTGAAGTGACCGCTGCCGTGCCGTTCACCGACATGGAAGGCATGCTCTCCTACAAGGGCTCGATGCAGCCGATCCAGATCAGCGGCGTAGACCCAGCGCTGGAACATGAAGTGTCGATCGTCACGCAGCACATCACCCGCGGAAACCTCGAAGACCTCAAGCCGGGCGAGTTCGGCGTAGTGCTCGGCGATATCACCGCGCGCCGCTTTCGCCTGAGCATCGGCGACAAGCTGACCCTGATCGTCCCGGAAGTCAGCAGCGCTCCTGGCGGCATCACGCCGCGCATGCAACGCCTGACCGTCGTGGGTATCTTCAAGGTCGGTGCCGAACTGGATGGTTCGATGGGCCTGATCAACATCGCCGATGCGGCGCAGATGCAACGCTGGCAGCCCAATCAGGTTCAGGGCGTGCGACTGGCGCTCAAGGATCTGTACAAGGCGCCCCAGGTGTCCACCGCCATTGCCGCCGGTCTGGGTGAAGGCTATCGCGCCGATGACTGGACCCACACCCAGGGCAGCCTGTTCAGTGCCATGAAGATGGAAAAGACCATGATCGGTCTGTTGCTGCTGATGATCGTCGCTGTGGCTGCGTTCAACATCATTGCCACGCTGATCATGGTGGTCAACGACAAGGGCGCAGACATCGCCATCCTGCGCACCATCGGCGCCACGCCGCGGCAGATCATGGCGATCTTCGTGGTACAGGGCACCGTCATCGGCATCGTCGGTACCTTGATCGGCGGCATCCTGGGGATTATTGCGGCGCTGAACGTCAGCAGCCTGGTGGGCTGGGTCGAGCGGGTCAGCGGTCAGCACATCTTCAGTTCCGATGTGTACTTCATCAGCAACCTGCCTTCCGAACTGCAGGCCGGTGACGTGCTGCTGATCTGCAGTGCCGGGTTTATCCTGAGCTTTCTGGCGACCATCTACCCTGCGTGGCGCGCCGCGCAGATCCAGCCAGCGCACGCACTGCGTTACGAGTGACGGGGCCTGAGTCACCTTCGTCGAGGCCGCAGGGCGGCCTGCGAGGGTGGCGGGGCAGAGCGGATTTTCGCTGAAAGCCCCAGGCAAACGCTATAAACTCGCCGCGTTCATTCATGATCCAGGTATCGCCATGCATCCCGCAGCCGAACACTCGCCGCTGGGCAAGTCCAGTGAGTACATCGCCACCTACACGCCGTCTCTGTTGTTCCCGATCCCGCGTGCCGCCAAATGGGCCGAGCTTGGGCTCACCGCGCAGACGCTGCCTTATCAGGGTGTCGATTTCTGGAACTGCTACGAGCTGTCATGGCTGCTGCCTTCCGGCAAGCCGGTGGTGGCCATTGGCGAGTTCAGTATCCCGGCCGAATCGCCGAACATCATCGAATCGAAGTCATTCAAGCTGTACCTCAATTCGTTGAATCAGACGGCTTTCGCGACCGTCGAACAGCTGCAGACCACCCTCGAACAGGATCTCTCGGCTGCTGCGGGCAAGCCGGTTGGCGTGCGTATTCGCAGCCTGGCGGAAATCGAAGAGGAGGGTGTTGCTGCGTTGCCGGGCGTGTGTATCGACGACCTGGACATCTCGGTCAGCAGCTATGACCGGCCGCAGCCAGAGTTGCTGTGTTGTGATGACTCGCGGGTGGTGGCAGAGAGCGTGCACAGTCATCTGCTCAAATCCAACTGTCCGGTCACCAGCCAGCCTGACTGGGGCAGCGTAGTGGTCGAATATCGCGGCGCAGCGCTGGATCACGCCAGCCTGCTGGCGTATATCGTCAGCTTCCGCCAGCACTCGGATTTTCATGAACAGTGCGTGGAAAGAATCTTCCTCGACCTGCAGCGCCTGCTCAAGCCGGAGAAGCTCACCGTGTATGCGCGCTACGTGCGCCGCGGTGGTCTGGACATCAACCCGTACCGCAGCACTGAAACGCTCGACGTAGACAACCGCAGGCTGGCGCGGCAGTAGTGTCTGAGGCCCGCGGAGCGGACGCAGAGCGTCCGGAGCGACATTCCCACGCGGAGCGTGAGGAACGATAGGTGTGTGGTCATCAGCGCAGGTGCAGCGCGTCGGCGCCCACTGGCTGACGTTTCCAGGTTCAGGATTATCGTGCCGACGCTCCGCGTCGGCATGCATTGGGTGACGCTCTGCGTCACAACTCCGCCTCGCACCGCGCATCAGCGGCCGGGCGCAGAGCGTTCAGAACGGCATTCCCCAATCAGACCCCGATATTGCCCAGCGTCTGCACGATGTTGCGCAAGGTCCCGGCAATGGTCGGATGCTCCAGCTCGAAACGCTCGACGGCCAGATTCACACCATCAGCCAGGCTGCTGTCCTGCTCGTGGGTGGCCTGTTCCAGCTGAATTTTAGTTTCAATTTGTTGCATGAGTTCGCGCAGATTTTCCCGCTCGGACTCTGACATCGGCGGGTTGTGCTCCAGTTGCTCGCGCAGGGTATTGAGTTGTTCTTGCAGTTCGCGGGCAGGCATGAGGTGCTCCTTGATTGATAAGTCTGTCTCATGGACTTCGCCGAAGAGCTAAAGGTCCATGTTCACTCAAGACTAATCCAGTCTGCATCTGGCTGCATGTGTATCAGGGTTTTTCGCCTTTGCTGCGACGCAGTGCGATGTCGGCCAGGCAGGATTCCAGTTCGCCCAGATGGTCGATCACCGAATGCACCCCCAGCGAATAGAGTTTGAGTGTGGCCTGTGCGCGTCGCCGTTCGCGTTCGGCATCGCTGAGTGCCTGCCATTGTGAAGGCGAGAGCCCGCACAGTGGGCCGCAGGATGCCAGGCCAATGGTCCACAGCCCGGCGTTCAGCCCGGACTGCAACAGGCGCGGGTCGCCGCTGATCAGTACGCAGCCATCCAGATGGCTGACTTTCAGGGCCATCAATGCCATCCAGCAGGCATCCGGGGCGGGCCAGCCTGCGGTCGGGCGGGGTGCGGGAATCATCCAGTCACTCACCGGTGCAGCCAGTGCAGCGCTCACGTTTTCAGGCAGTTCATCGAGCCAGGCGCAAGGCATGCTCTGGTCACGCAGGGTCTGCAGAATAGCCTTTGCACCCGGTGTGAGCTGCGTGTGCTCATGGCCGGGTGCGCGCGAGTTTGCGGCCTGCGCACCGAAGTCCACCAGGCAGCCGCTAAGGCCGAACAGCAGGGCAGGGAAGGTTGGCAGGGGCGTGAGGACCGGGGCGAGCATGAGGATCTCTCTGAAATATTGAGAAACGCTACCGATCTTTTGTGACACTTCGATGAAGGTGCGATGACGGAGTTTATCCGGAACCCTTTGCTGACAGACCTGCCTTATTCTCGACAGAAGGCTTTATACTCCCTGTCCTAGCGTGTGGGGCGTAGCACCCGCGTCATTATTTCGATATCTCGATCAGGAGTGTCAGCTATGCCCGTGACCGGTGCAGGCTTTATCAAACGTTTGCTGCAATTGTCCCTGTGTGCCGGCATCGCGCTGGTGCCGGTGGCCGTGCAGGCCGCTGAAGATGATCCGTGGGAAGGCATCAACCGTCCCATTTTCAAATTCAACGATATCCTTGACGCTTACACGCTCAAGCCGTTGGCCAAGGGATATCAGTACATCGCACCGCAATTCGTCGAAGACGGTATCCATAACTTCTTCAGCAACATCGGCGATGTCGGCAATCTGGCGAACAACGTGCTGCAAGCCAAGCCTGAAGCGGCTGGCGTCGACACTGCGCGTCTGATCGTCAACACCACCTTCGGCCTGCTGGGCTTCATCGACGTGGGCACCCGCATGGGCCTGCAACGCAATGATGAGGACTTCGGTCAGACGCTGGGCTACTGGGGCGTGCCGAGCGGCCCGTTCGTGGTCATTCCGTTGCTGGGGCCAAGCACTGTACGTGATGCAATCGCCAAGTACCCGGACACCTACACCTCGCCCTACCGATACATCGATCACGTTCCGACCCGTAACACTGCACTGGGCGTCAACCTGATCGATACGCGTGCCAGCCTGTTGTCTGCCGAGCGCATGGTCAGCGGCGATCGCTACACCTTCATTCGCAATGCCTACCTGCAGAACCGCGAGTTCAAGGTCAAGGACGGCAAGGTTGAAGACGATTTTTAATCGCTACCTTGCATCGGCTTGAATCGATAAAGGCGACCCTGAGTCGCCTTTATTATTTTGTAAAAGTGTGAACCTGTTCCGCCCGTTTTCACTTCATCGAGATGATTGAAAGCCCCAGTTTCTGTCCACCACCTTCTTCATCATTCACCCAGACCACCTCGGTTTCGGCTTCAAGCCCCTTGAGCGCAGGATGGTCGGAGTCAATGCTCACGCTGAGTTTGTCTCCCACCTGGAACGAGCGTGGCGCCTGAACCTGCATGCCCGAGCTGGAAAGGTCAATGCACACGGCGGGAATCACTTGGCCGGCATGGATCAGGTTGACGTCTGCATCGACGCGCATGCGGATGTAATCCCGTTTTTCCTCGTAGTCGCGATCATTTCGACTCATGTACAGTCCTTCGTTTTAGTTGCTGATTTGTGAGTTCTTATAACTCTGGGTGATTTGCGATGTAAAGAGCGCAAAGTGAGGGTAGGAGCATGCTTGAAACACCCGTCGGATGGGAGTACCGTCTGCGCCTTGAAGGGCACCTCTGAAACACGACAGACTTATCAAGTTGTTGCGTGTTATTGCGGAGAGGCTAGAAGCGAATCCAGTAAGCGGGTTCCGGTAATCCCGGGCCGCCTACGCCAACCTGATCTGGCGCCGTTTGCCCCCATGCCAAAAACCAGTGCCAAGCTGCTGATTATCGATGACGACGACGTAGTGCGCGCAAGTCTTGCCGCCTACCTTGAAGACAGTGGCTTCAGCGTTCTGCAAGCGAGTAATGGCTTGCAGGGAATTCAGATATTCGAGCAGGAGAACCCCGATCTGGTGGTCTGCGACTTACGCATGCCACAGATGGGAGGGCTTGAGCTGATCCGTCAGGTGACGGCCATTGCTCCGCAGACGCCTGTCATCGTCGTATCCGGCGCGGGCGTGATGAGCGATGCAGTCGAAGCTTTGCGTCTCGGCGCTGCCGACTACCTGATCAAGCCCCTCGAAGATCTTGCCGTACTCGAGCATTCGGTGCGTCGTGCGCTGGATCGGGCTCGCCTGCTCACTGAAAACCAGGTCTATCGCGAAAAGCTGGAAAAGGCCAATCGCGAACTCGAAGCCAGTCTTCATCTGTTGCAGGAAGACCAGGACGCGGGTCGGCAAGTGCAGATGAACATGCTGCCGATCACGCCGTGGTCGATTGACGCGTTCAAGTTCGCGCACCAGATCATTCCATCGTTGTACCTGTCCGGCGACTTTGTCGATTATTTCAGGGTCGACGAACGGCGCGTCGCCTTCTATCTGGCTGATGTTTCAGGGCATGGTGCGTCATCGGCGTTCATCACCGTGCTGCTGAAGTTCATGACCACTCGGCTGCTGTTCGAGTCCAAGCGTGGCGGCACGCTTCCGGAATTCAAGCCGTCTGATGTGCTGGGGCATATCAACCGTGGCCTCATCAGTTGCAAGCTGGGCAAGCACGTTACGATGGTCGGCGGTGTCATCGACGAAGAGTCAGGTAAACTGACGTACGCAGTGGGCGGACATCTGCCATTGCCTGTGTTGTATTCCGAAGGGCAGGCGCATTATCTGGAAGGTCGTGGACTGCCTGTCGGGTTGTTCAACGAGGCCACCTATCAGGATCACGAAATCGATCTGCCCGAGTCCTTCAGTCTGACCATGTTGTCTGATGGCATACTGGACTTGTTACCCGGTGATACACTCAAAGAGAAAGAAGCCGTCCTTCCCGAATTGGTCAAGGCGGCTGGCGGCAGCCTGGATGGCTTGCAGCGGGTTTTTGAATTGGCAACGCTAGGGGAGATGCCGGATGATATCGCCTTGTTAGTGTTAAGCAGGAATCTTGAATGAGTACCGGTAGAATCCAGTTCGCCGAGCAGGAAGGCACCTTCGTTCTCAAGTTCGTGGGTGAAGTGCGGTTGACGCTGTGTTCGGCCCTGGATGCGACTATCGAGCGCATCTTCACTGCGCTGAATTTCTCTGCGGTGGTCATTGATCTGACCGAGACGCGCAGCATTGACAGCACCACGCTTGGCTTGCTGGCCAAACTGTCGATTCTGTCGCGCCAGAAGGTAGGCCTGTTGCCGACCCTTGTGACCACTCACGAGGACATTACGCGCCTGCTGCAGTCGATGGGCTTCGATCAGGTCTTCAACATCGTTGACCGGCCTCTGCCGCGGCCTGAGTGCCTGACTGATCTGCCTTCACAGGACCAGTGCGAAGAAGTGGTGAAAGCCAAGGTGCTTGAAGCGCACAAGATCCTCATGGGCCTCAACGATTCCAATCGTGAAGCTTTCCATGATCTGGTCAATGCACTGGAAGGTCAGCGCTAGGCATCAGTTGCGTCTGTCTCTCTTATCTCAGAACGGCAGGCAGCAAAAAGGGCGACACCTGCGAAGGTGTCGCCCTTTTTCATGTTCAGGCTTTTTTGGCGGAGAGCAGTGCTTCCAGCTTTTCCTGATCGCGAGCGAACTGGCGAATACCTTCAGCCAGCTTTTCAGTGGCCATGGCATCTTCGTTGGAAGCCCAGCGGAACTGGCTTTCGGTCAAGTTCTTGACCGTACCCAAACGTTTCTCACCTGCATTATCCGGGGTAAGCTTACGCTCCAGGGTGCCGGTATCTTCCGCCAGCTTCTTGAGCAGATCGGTGCTGATGGTCAGGCGATCACAACCAGCCAGCTGTTCGATCTGGTTCAGGTTGCGGAAGCTGGCACCCATGACCACGGTCTTGAAGTCGTTGGCCTTGTAGTAGTTGTAGATGCGCGTTACCGACTGCACGCCCGGGTCTTCTGCGCCGGTGTAATCGGTGCCTGTCGACTTCTTGTACCAGTCGTAGATACGGCCCACGAACGGCGAAATCAGGAACACCCCGGCCTCGGCGCAGGCGACTGCCTGGGCGAAGGAGAACAGCAAGGTCAGGTTGGTCTGGATGCCATCCTTCTCGAGTTTCTCAGCTGCGCGGATACCTTCCCAGGTGGCGGCCAGTTTGATCAGCACCCGATCACGCTTGATGCCTGCGGCGTCGTACAGACCGATCAAACGCTCACTGCGCTCGATTAGCGCGTTGGTGTCGAACGAGAGGCGTGCGTCCACTTCAGTGGATACGCGGCCCGGAACCACCTTGAGAATCTCCTGACCGATGGCGACTGCAAAGCGGTCGCAGGCCAGGCCGATGTCGCCCTTGCTACCGTCGAACGCTTCGCCCAGCATCTTGGCGTTGTTTGCGTCGGAAGCGGCCTTGAGCAGCAGGGAAGGGTTGGTGGTGGCGTCCTCGGGTTCGAGGCTCTTGATTGCGCCGAAGTCGCCGGTGTCAGCAACAACGGTGGTGAATTTCTTGAGTTGATCCAGCTTGGAAGTCATGAGCGTGCTCTGTCCTGTGCGGTTGGATGACATTACCCGAGCGCTGTCGACCACTCAAGGCCGCAGCGTTTACTGCTGCCGATGATAGGCCTTGAGGGACGGCATTGTCGTGAATACCTTTGTCTAGACTGTTTTTGAGCCTCGCACAGACCGCTTGTTCCCTCGATATGAATTTAACCTCTGCCCAGCGGCCTGTGCGCTGCAAGATTCACAGCGACCACTTCAGCGAGACCATCAGGTTGCGCGGGTCGCCGTAAACGCCGCTGCCGGTCGCCAGGGGAATACCTTGCCAGTATTTTTCGTCGAACAGGTTATTGAGGTTGACCCGTGCGTCCCAATGCTCGTCGAACCGGTAGCCTGCCATCAGCCCCACCACCGCATAGGCATCCTGCACGGAGTGACCGTTGCCGACCCGGTTGTAGGTCTCGCTTTGCGCCAGGACATCTGCACCCACGCGCCATTTGTTCAGGTTGCCGGGCAGGTGATAGGACGTTGCTGCCTTGAACAGGTGTTTCGGCTGATTGGGCGCAAACAGGTCGCCCTTGTCATTGGTGCGGTCCTTGACGTACTGGCTCAACACCAGTGTGTAGGAGGCTGAAGCCTGCCAGTCAGGTGTCAGTTGGCCGGTGATTTCTGCGTCGATCCCCCGGCTGCGAACTTCCCCGGCGGCTTCGTAACAGACGCGATTCTGCTGCTGGCAGGTGGCTGGCGGATTGACGATGGCATACGCGCGGTTTTCCTGCGTCATGTCAAAGACGGCCAGCGAGGCATTCAGGCCGCCGTCGAAGTATTCGCCTTTCAGACCGATTTCGTAACTTTCGCCGGTCATCGGGTCAAGCACGCCGCCTCCAACGTCCAGCTGATTCTGCGGCTTGAAGATCTCGGTATAGCTGGCGTAGGCCGAGTAGGTGTCGTTCAGGTCATAGACGACACCGGCGTAGGGCGTGACTTCCCGAATAACCTTGTAGTCGCCATTACTGGCCGAACGGTTCTGGTAGTCATACCAGCTCACCCGGCTGCCGACGATGACGTGCAACGGATCAATCGGGTTGAAACGCGCGGCGGCGTAGACACCTTCCTCGGTGGCGGTGTTCTGGCTGACATAGGCCGTGCGCGTGTCAGGATCCGGCTTTGCAATCACGTTGGGATTGAAGTGGTAGATATCGATTGGCGTGGCGCCGTAGAAGCCGCCTTTCTGATCGAACTTCTCTTCGCGACGACTGACTCCGAGCATCAGCTCATGCTGCCGGCCGAACAGCTGGAACGGGCCGGACAGTGAGCCGTCGAGACTGGTCTGCACATCCGTGGTGTCGTACTGGCCGGCGGCCTGGCCGTAGCCGGTGCCGTTGGCGGTCAAATAGTTGGAGTACATGTCTGACTCCGCCCAGATTCTGGTCGCTGCCAGCTTGCTGCTCCAGCCGTTGTCGAAATGATGGGTCAGGTCAGTGAAAAGGCTGACGTTGTGCCTGTCCCAGTAGGCCCAGTCGTTGCTCAGGAACGTCGAGCGCGGCAGGTCAAGATTCTCGCCGTTCGGACCTGATGGCAGGCTGCCCCAGTCGGAGGTCGCGTCATCGCGCTGCCGCGAGGCGCCGAGGGTCCAGGTGGTCGATTCGCTGAGATCGGCTTCCAGCACGCCATAGAATGTCTGGCGCTCTTTATCGCGCTCATCGACAAAACTGTTGCCCGTTTCATAGGCCGTCACCACCCGGCCGCGCAACGTACCGGAATCGTTGAGCCGGTTCGACGCGTCCACTTCGGTACGGTAACGGTCCCAACTTCCTGCGCTGGCGGTCACGCTGACTTGCGGGGTCGCGGTGGGGCGCTTGCGGATCAGATTCAGCGTCGCCGATGGACTGCCCGCGCCGGTCATCAGCCCAGTCGCCCCGCGCACCACCTCGACGCGGTCGTACAGCGCCAGATCGGCACCGGAAATGGTGTCCAGTGTAAAGGTGCTGACGATTGTCGGCAGACCGTCATACATCAGGTTATCGATGGAAAAGCCGCGCGCCAGAAACTGCTGACGGTCCGAGCCGAACTTGCGCAGCGTCACGCCGGGTGCATATTTGACGACATCATTGAGGTCGTTCATGCCTTGATCTTCAATGCGCTGGCGGGTGATCACGCTCACCGACTGCGGCGTCTCGCGAATCGAGAGAGGCAGCCTGGTCGCGCTGCTCATCGACCCGGTCGTATACGAACCGCTGCCTTGCGTAGTGGCCATTCCAGCGATTCCCGCTTGAGCGCTGATATCCACGTTGCCCAGCGTCATCGGGCCATCGCTGACTGGCTGGAACACCTTCGCGGCATTGCCCTGCACCTGCGCATCGAGGCCGCTGCCCAGCAGCAGTCGGCTCAATGCCTGAGCCGGTTCCAGGCTGCCTCTGACAGCCGGGGCCTGCCTGCTTGCAACCAGGGAATCATCAACCGATATCTGCAGGCCGCTTGCCTGACTCAGTTGCGTCAGTGATTTGGAGAGCGGCTGTGCGGGCAGATCGAGTTGAACGGGGGATGCCTCGGCGGCGGCTGACAGACCGAGTACTACAAGACCGGTCAGCGAAGGGAGATACGAACGAAGCATCAGGGTCATTCCTGCAAGGGCTGAGGACGTGGCGGTACATCTGGCAGATGGCGTGCCTGTCGACAGGAGGTGACAGGCAGTGGCGGGGCGAGACTAACAACTTTTTCACACTTTACTAAACGCTAATCACTATCAGTTACATTCTCATACATATTTGCTGCACAAGCCTCGCCTGTGGCGTCGAGCGGCGCATTGGGGTAAAGATGCTGTTCAACTCGCGATCATCTGAAGGAACCAGCATGCATTCACGACGCTTCCCCATCACTGCCGCAATCGGACTTTACCTGGTGTCCATGGGCGTGTTTTCCATGGTTGCCGACGCCGCCGAGCTGTCACCCGATCAGTTGCTGAAAAAAGCCCAGGCCGAACAACCGGCCTACCTCGACACTGTCCGCCAGCTCGTTGATGTCGATACAGGCACCGGCCAGGCTCCCGGGCTGAAGACCGTCAGCGCAATGCTGGTCGAACGTCTCAAGGCGCTGGGTGCAGAAGTCTCCACCACGCCGGCAGAGCCTTCGGCGGGGGACAATATCGTCGGTACTTTCAAAGGCACCGGCACACGGTCTTTTCTGTTGATGGTTCACTACGACACGGTGTTCGGGCCGGGCACCGCCGCCAAGCGTCCGTTCAGACTCGACAGCGAGCGCGCCTATGGCCCAGGGGTGGCAGACGCCAAGGGCGGCGTGGCGATGATTCTGCATGCGCTGCAGCTGTTGCAGAATGAGCGGTTCAAGGCGTTCGGCACGCTCACTGTGCTCTTCAACCCGGACGAGGAGACCGGCTCCAGCGGCTCGAAAAAAGTCATCGCCGAACTCGCCCGCCAGCATGACTACGTGTTTTCGTTCGAGCCGCCTGACAAGGATGCCGTCACCGTCGCCACCAACGGCATCAATGGCCTGATTCTCGAGGTCAAAGGCAAGTCGTCACACGCAGGCTCTGCTCCCGAGGCCGGACGCAATGCGGCCATCGAGCTGGCGCACCAACTGCTGCAGCTCAAGGACCTCGGCGACCCGGGCAAAGGCACCACTGTCAACTGGACGCTGATCAAGGGCGGGGAGAAGCGCAACATCATTCCATCCAGCGCGTCGGCCGAGGCGGACATGCGCTATTCCGACCTCAGCGAGAGCGATCGCGTATTGGCTGACGGACAAAAGATCGTGAAGAAGACGCTGGTCGATGGCACCGAAGTGACCTTGCGAATGGAAAAAGGCCGGCCGCCGCTGGCCAGAAATCCTGGCTCCGACCAGTTGGCGAAAACCGCGCAGACGCTTTACCAGAAAACCGGTCGCACTCTGGAGCCGATTGCCATGCGTTTCGGTACCGACGCTGGCTATGCCTACGTGCCGGGCAGTGCAAAGCCTGCGGTGCTCGAAACCATGGGCGTGGTCGGTGCCGGCCTGCATGCCGACGATGAATACATCGAATTATCGAGCATCGCACCCAGGCTTTACTTGACCGTGGCGTTGATTACGCAGTTGTCGAAGGGTGATGCAACGCCCTGATGGCCTGTGAGGTGAGCGCTGAAAGGCGTGGTCTTCGGTCCGCGCCATCTGTCGAGGTATCTGGCATTGCGATTGACCTGACCGCCGATAAACGATTAACTGTATATGTATACAGTTAATCAGAAAAGGCTCGCCTCATGAGTGTTACCTTCCTTGGCCCGTTGTCGGCAGGGGGCATCAAACTCCCGTTCATATCGCTGTCGTCCGTTGGCTCCAGATCGCCAGTGGTCGAGAAGCATGTTTCCATCGCCGAGCTTTGTGAGGTCCGTGAGCCGCACGCCTACCTGGCCAGGATCGAAGATCAAGGTATGCAGGGGGGCCGCATGTGCAGCGGGGATATGCTGGTGGTCGACCGCAGCCAGTACGCCGAGCACGGTGACATCGTCGTTGCCTCGCTCAATGCACGGCAGATCTGCCGACGTTTGCACATGCGCGGCGATGTAGTGATTCTGGAATCGCAAAACCCGGATTACCCACCACTGCATGTCACCGACAACGATGACCTGATCATCCTGGGCGTGGTGACCTACAGCCTGAAAAACCTGCTGGAGGGCCGCGCTGCATCATCAGCTCATCGATGAACAGACGCATGTTCTTGCATTGCACGCCGCTGCATGATCTGCTGCCCACTCTTTGGCTTTTAGCGGAATACCGAGCGCATGCAAGAACGACTTGACCAGTTACGGCTCCCCAAGCCTCTACAGGGAGCAATCAGTGATCTGGTAAGGGCGCTCGACGCAACCAGCACTCGCGCCGACGTGGAAGCCGAAGCGGCGTTGCAGATCGAATACATTCACGGTCTGGAGACCAGCAGAAAGCTGCGCCCAGCCGATGCCGAAGCGCTTTACATCATTTTCGACGATGCAGTTCAGGCTCGTTTACAGGCACTTGCCGATTAAATTCGGTATTCCGTTATACCCTTGCCTGTGTGAACTTCACTCCATATTGTATCTGTCCGGCTGATCGGGACGGATACTTGGCTCACCCTACGAATCTGCAGTCTGCCGGGTTCATGTTCAGGTTTGAATGGCTATGCGGTTATCAGGCTTCATCCTCGACAACATCGAGCCTATCGTGCGCGAATGGACCGATTTCGCACGTACCCTGTCCACGCTCGGCGAGCCTCTGGATACCGCAGAGCTAAGGGACCATGCCGAGCGAATGCTGCGGGCCATCGCCACTGATCTGCAAACGGATCAGTCGTCGCAGCAGCAGGTCGACAAGTCGCAAGGGCACGGCGCGTCAGATGAACAGACCGCAGCGAAAAGCCACGCGATCACTCGGTTGATGTCGGGCTTCACCATCGATCAGGTGGTCTCGGAGTTTCGGGCATTACGGGCGAGCGTGATCAAACAGTGGATGTCGCGAGAGGCGCTGGACACTCAACAGCAGATCGAAGACATGATCCGTTTCAACGAGGCGATAGATCAGGCCCTGGCCGAGTCTATCTCCAGCTATACCAGCGCGATCCAGGCGTCACGCAACATCTTTCTGGGCATTCTCGGGCACGACTTGCGCACCCCGCTAAGCGCCATACTGCTGGGTGCCGACGTGTTGTTGCGCACCCATGATCTGGGCGCGCGGCCAACCAAGGTCGCATCGAGGATCTATTCCAGCGTGAAAAGGGCCAACCAGATCGTTGGCGACCTGCTCGACTTCACGCGCTCACAGATCGGTCCCGGCATCCCGCTGAAAAAGACCGAAGTAGACATGCAACCCATCTGCGCGCGGATCGTTGAAGAGTCGAGTACGGTCCACCCTGAGGCAGACATTCGTCTGACTTCAGACGAACCGGTCATTGGCCGCTTCGATGGCGATCGCCTGGAGCAGGTCTTCTCCAACCTCATCGGCAACGCCATACAGCACGGCAATAGCAGCGATCCCGTCGAAGTGACGCTGGCCGTCTCGAAGAACGAGCTCCACTTTACCGTCCACAACACCGGCAGCCCGATTCCCGAAGACGTGCTTCCGTTCATCTTCAACCCGATGGACCGTTACTCACCCGAAAAGATGACCGACAACGGACCTTATTCAAGCCTGGGGCTGGGCCTGTTCATCGTCGACAGGATAGTCGATGCGCACGGTGGGCGTATCGAGGTGACATCGAAAGCGGATCTGGGGACTACGTTTGCGGTGATTATCCCGTTGAGTGCGGGGTGAGGTCGCGTGGCGGCGATAGAGTTGCGAGGCAACTGAAGAGCATCCGGATCAGAGCTGCCTGTCCCTGATAACGCGCCCGTCATGGCCTGAAAGTCAGCGCAGGATAATCACACCCTGACGTGCCACACGGATGAGATGCCTGTAGGTGTCCGATCTGCTGCCGTCGGGGGGAAGACGAATGATCAACAGGTCATACGCATCATCGTCCCATAGACCCATGTCTGCACACCCGTCAAAAAGCCGCATGGCCGGGCTCAGTACTGTCTCCAGGCCTGTCGTTGAAACGGGTAAGTTTTCAACGCTTGCCATCTCAGTTGCCAACTGCTCTGCTTTACCAAACCTCAGCGTCCGCCAGGCCAGACGAAAGGAGCTACGGTTGATCGTCACGCCGTTCTCGAGACCAATAACGGGATTTCGGTTTCTATCGGATATCACATGTATGCTCCATGCAAACACTCGATCCTGGCTAACGCATCACTTCATCGAGCTGATTCAGACTCAGTCCCGATTGTAGAAAATCCAGTCCCTCTGGTTCTTCCAATCCAAGTAAAACAGTGGAGATCTGCCGGTAGGCGTTACGAAACAGCGAGCTGCCCAGGCTGACCCGGCGAACGCCTACTGCCCTGAGTCTGTCAATCGTCATACCGAAAACAGGCAGGACGTTGAGAGGTTTGCTGATCGCTCTCTGAATCGCCTCAAGGTCCTCGATCGACTTCACGCCGGGTGCGAACAGACAATCGGCTCCAGCTTCTTCAAACGCGACCAGCCGTTTAATAACCTCGTTCAACGAATACGCGTGCGCTCCAAGCAGATAGTCGGTCCTGGCGGTGACGATGAAATCGGCATCGAGCGCGTGGGCGGCCTCACTGGCAGCGCGCACCCGATCGCACGCTTCTTCGATGGAGAAATACAGCGGGGTGTCCGGGTCATGATAGTCGGATATATCCTCAATGGACGCACCGGCGCAGCCGACGGTCAGGGCTCTTCTGAAGTGCTCCTCGACCTTGCCCAGTGTTTTCGCCAGACCGTTCTCCAGGTCTGCCGTCACGGGTATGTCCACTGCCCGAACGATGCGCTCAATCGCCGCAAAGCGATCTTCATTGTCCATCGAGGGAGATGAATCGCGGTAGCCCTGTGCATAGGCAATCCCCGCGCTGGTGGTGCCGAGGCTGGCGTAGCCCAACTGCTGAATGAGGCGCGCGCTTCCCTCACACCAAGCATTGGGCATGACGAATAACTCATCGCGTTCATGTAACTTTCTGAATGCCTGGCTGGTGTTCATAGCGCCTCCCTGAATGGCCAAGCATAGTCCTCTTCGCAGCACGCATGATTAAAAAAAAGTGAAGGGGCTTAAAAAAGTTTGAACAGACAACAAGCAGCCCCTGTGGAATGCTTTTATCCACTTTATCGCAAGGACGTCGACTGATGAAAAGGATTGCTTCTGCTGCGTTGTTTATTGCGTCCTGTACCACCGCTTTAATGGTGAGCGCGGCGCCACTGCCTGCCAGTTCAGCCGCAAATATAGACGGTGTGGAAATTCATACCGTCACGCTAAAAACTGACGCGATGAAAATGGCCCTCTGGCGTGATTCGCCGAAAGGGACCCACACTCAAACAATGAAAGAGTCACAAGTTGTTCTGTTTATTCATGGCGCAACCATTTCAGGTAATCTCTCGGCCGGGTACGCCATTGACGGTTATTCCTGGGCCCAAGACGTCGCCAATTCAGGACGCGAGGCCTGGGTGGTGGACCTGCCGGGGTATGGTCGTTCTGATGATTATTCGGAAATGCGCGAGGCCAGTCCACACGCCAACGGTGAATCGGTGGGCAATGCCAAAAGCCTGGTGCCCGTGATTGATGCCGCCGTCGACTATGTATTGAAGTTTACCGGTGCTAAAAAGCTGACGATTATCGCCACGTCCAGGGGCGCGATACCGGTGGGGTATTACCTGAGCGCGCACGGCGAAAAAGTAGACAAGGTCGTGTTCAACTCGCCCATCGTCCGGCGTGATACCACAAGCCCGGAGATTGTCCGAGGCTTGTTCGGCAGTGCCGAAAGACCCGACAAGAGCTTTTATGAGATTCCGGTCGACAAGCGATTGTCCATGATAGAAGAAGACCGTCCGGCGGGCACCGAGACGCAGCTTGAACAAGGGTTTATAAAAAACTGGCCCGGTGATGCAGCGCTGGAAAGAGCGCATCAAAAGAACATGATTAAAGTACCCGGCGGCTTTGCCCAGGATATCTACGATGCCTGGCATGGCGTGTATTGGGACCCTGCCACAATCACGGTGCCTGTGTTAATCACACGCGGTGATTATGATCATGTGCTGACCACCGCGGCGGATATCGACTGGCTGTACACACACCTGAGCAATGCTTCCAGTAAACGGTACGTGCTGATCGATAAAGGCACCCACGCCATGTTATTTGAAAAAAAGCGTTTCGAACTCTATCGCGAAGTACGGGTTTTTCTGGAAGGCTCATATAACCGATTGTCACTGGCCTGTAGTTTTTGCGGTGGCCGCAACTAAAGCAAGGAGCAGATCATGTTGAAGAAAGCACGCATTGTTAAATTTCCAGGCGTTTTCGACGAGCAGGTATACAACGAGCGGGTTTCACGCAGCGGTTGTTTTCTCGGCAACTCGAAACTGGAGCAGATGGCCAATCAGGGTAAGCTTTCCAATGCTGTTGTCGGCGTCGCAGGCGCAGGGGGTATTGGCGGTGCCGTGGCCCTCGGGCTGGCACGGTTGGGTGTAAGGCATATCAAAATTGCCGATCCCGATTCTTTCGAAATCAGCAATATCAACCGACAGTTTGGTGCTTCAGTGGAAACCGTCGGTCGTAACAAGGCGTTGGTGGTTGCCGAGCTGGTTCACCGTTTGGCGGGGGACGTGAGCGTTGATGTGTTTCCGGAGGGTATACAGAAGCACACCGCTGAAGCGTTTGTGGAGGACTGTGATCTGGTGTTGGATCAAATGGACTTCTACAGCATTGGCGAGCGCTATGCACTGCACAGGGCGTACCGTAACTCAGCCAGGTGCAAAGGCTTGCTGGCATCCTCGGTGGTCGGTTGGGGCGCCAACATCTACAAGTTCGACAAGGCAGGCCTGACGCTGGAGGATTTTTACGATATTCCGGAAGAGGCGCAGATGACACCTGAACTGGTCGAAAGGCTGGTCATGCTCCAGGCCTCTTATCAGCCTCGTTTTCCGAGCATTCCCGATATTTTCAGCTGGATGAAAGACACAGGAAACGTGCCTATTCTTTCCGTGGCACCGACGGCCTCGCATTACCTGATTCTCTGTCGCTCAGCGCTGATGCTTTGCGACCTGGAGGGCGCACCGTACAGCACCGAACTTCCCCCCATGCCCAAGTATTACTGGTTCGACGGCTCTACGTTCGACAACGGTATTTATGAGTTCGACGGCACGTGGGCAAACCCCGAGGAGCATCGCAAGCACTTCAATGTCAATTGAACCAGCTGGCCCCGATCGGGGCCAGCCCTTTGAGGAAGGCGCCGTGAACGAAGTGCTCGATACTCAGGAACGGCACAATATTTCCAGGTTCCTCCTGGCCTCCAGTCTGTGGTTCATTTGTGTGGGAATACAAAGCGTATTTCTGCCCTGGGTACTGATCAGCGTCGTTCATGCATCGGCCTTTCAATTTGGCATCGCCCAGATGTGCCTGATGTTGCCGGTGCTGCTGCTGGTGATCTATGGCGGTTATGTTGCCGATCGCAAGCCGGTGCGCAAGTTATTGGTCTGCGTGTACCTGGGTGGCGCGCTGACGGCATTGGTCTTCGCCGTCTGGAGCTACCAGTCCGCAATAACCTACGCCAACGTGCTGGTGTATGCGTTGGCCTTTGGCGTGCTGTCGGCCTTTTGTGCGCCTGCCAGAGAACTTTACTTGAATGTACTGGGCAAGAAACAGTTGCAAAAGATCGTCACTATAAACATCGGGATTGAGTTCGGGATTCAGACGGTGGGTTTCGCCATTGGAGGTTTTGCACCGCAGGTGGGCGTCGGTCTGATGTTCTTGTTGTTGTCGCTTCTGTTCGGGATGTCGTCCCTGGCCGCCTCTTATATTTCGGTGACCACGCCCAGCAAGCCTCATTCCGGCCTGATCGCTGAAACCAGTACCGCGCTGCGGTTTTCCATTCAGCACCCGGTCATCTTCCCGGTACTGTTATTGAACGGCCTGATCGGTGTGTTCTTTCTGGGCTCGTTTTTCGTCATGCTGCCCCTACATATTTCCCGGTTGCCGGGGTACGACGCCTCGTTGTTGGCGCTGTTCAATATCGTGTTTATGGTCGGGTTGATCGCTTCCGTCATTGTCTTGACCGTCAAGGGCGGGATAGAAAATAAATTACGGGCACTGATCAGTTCCTGCCTGCTCGCGTCGTTACTGCTGGCGGTTATCCCGTCCGTGCTCACAGAGTGGATTCTGTTTTTAGGGGTATTGAGTTGGGGGGTTCTGGGCGGTATTGCCCTCAGCATGGGGCAGACGCTGATTCAGGAAAATGCCCCTTCAGGCAATAAAGCTCAGGTGTTAGCGTTACTGATGTTGTTTTTCATGGGGGGCAGTCCGATAGGTTCTTTCCTGCTGGGAACACTTCTCGAGTTCGTTGAAGCGCCCGTCGTAGGTGTCATCAGTGCAGTCGCAATGATTGTTTCAATAATGGCAGTTTCCTATACCTACACGCTATGGAATGCACAACATGAACGGATCGACACTGTCCTTTGACGAAGTCACGTCGAAGGATTTCAAAGGTAACGTGTTACTTGCAAACTCCGATATCGAACTCGCCCTGGTCAAGGCTGTTTGGCAGGAAGTGTACAGCGAGGAGTTAGGTTGGCTGGACGGGGATGACACCGATCCTCGCAATGATCGCTACCATGCCAACTCGGTCTACCTGCTCGCCACTGACGACGAGGGAGCCGCCGTGGGGGTCATGCGCATGATTATCGACGGGGACCAAGGTCTGCCCATCGACAACTTTGCCGATATTTCCGGGATACGGGCAACCGCGCAAGGCGCGCTGATCGAATGTGCGCGACTCATGGTTCCGGCCAGGCACCGCGATCAGATATTTTCGGCTTACCCCTACGGTATTTTTGCTGCCTTGGTAAAAGCGGCTTTGCAGTATTGCCTGAAAGAAAAAAACTACGACGTCCTTGCCAATTGTTTTATCGATACACCGCACACACCGATAAAAGCACTGGCCCACATGGGGTTCCGTGACTTGAACATTCGCTTTCGAGACGAGTTGCATGAAACGTCAGAGTGTACGGTTCTGCATTTGGACATCAAGGACATGCTGTCGATATTTTACGGGCCCGAGAAAAGCCTGGGCCATTACATCATGGCGCGAGCGTAGTTTAATTTTTCTGGGCAAGGGAAGCAGGCATGAACCCGCCAATGGCTATCTACGAGCGTGAATCGAATGTGCGTTCTTATTGTCGCGACTGTGACGTTGTGTTTGCGACGGCGCAAGGGGCAGTGATCGAAGACGTCGAGGGGCGGCAGTTCATCGATTTTTTTGCGGGGGCCGGATCACTGAACTATGGCCACAATAACCCGCGTTTGAAAAAAGAGCTGTTGGACTATATTCAGCAGGACGGCATCACGACCACCCTGGACTTTCACAGCGCTGCGAAGTCTCGGTTTATCGAACAGTTCGAGCGGATTATCCTCACGCCGCGGGGAATGAACTACAAACTGCAGTTCACCGGGCCCACGGGGACCAATGCAATCGAGGCCGCCTTGAAGCTGGCCCGCAAGATCACCGGACGCACTTGCATCGCTGCGTTTACCCATGCATTTCACGGCGTCACGCTGGGCTCGCTGGCGCTGACCGCCAACGCCGATAAAAGAGCCGTCTCTGGCGTAGAGCTGTCAAACGTCGTTCGGCTACCTTATGACGGATTTCTGGGGCGTGACATTGACAGCGCGCATATTATTGAAACGATGTTCTCCTCAGCAGGCGCAGGTTTCGAGCCGCCGGCGGCCATTATTCTGGAAGTTGTGCAGGGCGAGGGCGGTTTGAATTGCGCGCGGCCGCAATGGTTACAGAGAATTCAACAGCTTTGCCGGGCCTCAGGTGCGCTACTGATCATTGACGATATTCAAGCCGGTTGCGGTCGTACGGGCATGTTTTTCAGCTTCGAATCTGCCGATATATCCCCCGACATCATTTGCCTTTCAAAGTCCATCAGCGGTTATGGTCTGCCGATGTCACTGGTGCTGATAAAACCGGAGCACGATCAGTGGGCGCCCGGTGAACACAATGGCACCTTCCGTGGAAACAACACTGCATTCGTGACGGCTGCGGCGGCACTGAGCTATTGGCAAGACAACGCGTTCGAGCGCTCGATAGCGCAACGTTCCGCCGTCCTGCGCCTTGCACTGGAAAAAATAATCGCTCATTCACCCCCCGAGGCTGTCCGCATTGTCGGGAGAGGGCTGTTCATGGGATTGAGATTTGGCAACTCACGGCGCGCGAGCAGACTGTCTGCAGAATGCCTGTCACAAGGTCTGCTTGTGGAAACCTGTGGCCCCTTGAATGAAGTGCTCAAGCTGATGCCTCCGCTGACCATCGATCTGCCTGTACTAGAGCGCGGACTGGACATCTTGAAACGTGCCTACCTTTCTACCTTACACAACGAGTCATCGCGAGGGATTGCCTGATGCATTTAATGGTTGGAGATACCCGTACATTGTCTGCCTGTGCGTTGGGCGATGAGTTCATCCTGCAAGAGCTTGCACAATTAAGAGACGAACTGATCCAGCAGGTTTTCGATCATCCTTTTCTGGTTCAGTGCCGTGCGGCAAGCATGCCGATAGACCGGCTGAAGAACTTTCTCGTGCAACAAGGAAAATACAGCCGTTATTTCACGCGGTACATCTGCCAGTTAATGAGTCATCTTGAGGGTGATGAAGATATTCTGGCAGTGTTCGAAAATCTTTTCGAAGAACTGGGTTTTGGTGAAGTCGCCGAACCCACTCATTCGGCTATCTACCGTGAGATGTTGTGCTCCTTCGACCTGAACCTGGAGGCGCACGCCACGCTTCCTTCCACGCAGCACCTCATCGATACAATGATGAACTTTTGCAAACAGCCCAATGGTATTTATGGACTCTCGGCGTTGTGCCTGGGGGCCGAGGCCATTGTTCCTCATCTGTACAGTGACATTGTCACTGGCTTCTCTGGTCAGGGCGTTGCTGCAGAGAGGCTCAGGTTTTTCACGTTGCATATCGAATGTGACGATGGTCACGCGGACACCCTGTTGGCGATTCTGTCGCGTCTGGTGATGGAAAAACCGACTCGTTTTGAAATAGTCCGGCACGCCGCCGTCATGATGATCAAGGCGCGACTTGAGTTTCTCGATAAACTTTGAGGTGAGCATGAATAACCACACTTTTTCTTCCGGTGATTTCGTGCATGTTCCCGCCAGTCTGGCCGCTGGCGAGGACGTGGGCACGCTGTTACATGAAGGGGTCAGAACAACCACGCTGGACGCGTTCAGCAAAACAAGAAAGCACGAAGTTCATGTTGTCGACCTGCCGTCCAGGTCGATAAGCATGACGTTCGGTGCGCTACAGCCGCTGCAAGGGTCGGGCCTGCATCGGCATAACTATGAAACCATCATCTATATCATTTCAGGCACCGGTTTTTCGATGGTAGGAGAGACGCTCGTTGCCTGGACAGCTGGAGACGCCGTTTATATTCCCGTCTGGCGTTGGCACAAACACGTCAATACATCAGAGGACGCAGAGGTCACGTACATCGCCTGTGAAAATACGCCTCTGCTGCAGGCGCTTGGCGTCGCGTTGCGGGAGGAAGCTTCCTGAAAGAAGCTCGGTATCCGTACCGCGGAGGGGAGTCTGGACGTACCGAAGTTTTCATCTGTAAATGAACGGTCAGAAAGATGATCGGGGTGCAGAAAATCGATTCAGCCCGCCGTTTTTTAACCCTATGTCCTCTGATGCTCAGGAATACTTTGCGAATACCCGCCAAATGGCCTAACTATAGAGGGAAGGAAAGCCGGGGTGCAGTGGAAAAACCCCGGAGCGGGAAAACACCCGGTTAGCAAAGTCGACCATCCGCTTTGCACCGGGTAAACAGGGAAAACGGATGTCTCGAATCTTTGATGTTGATACGCACCTTTGGCGCACGTTCAAATCGGTGAGCGAAACTCGAAGTATCACGCGGTCTGCGGTTGCGCTGTGCAGAACTCCACCAGCCATCAGCATGCAGATAAAAAAGCTGGAAGCACTTCTGGAACTGAAGTTGTTCGTCAGAGGCGACGACGGTTTTCGGCTGACGGTCATTGGCGAAGAAGTATTGGCGGCCGCTGAAAAGATTCTCGCCATGCATGACAATTTGTTCCGCTTGAAGAACAAGAACCCTGATAGCGAATTGCGTCTGGGCATGCCGGATGATTACGCACTCTTTTTCCTTCACGGGATTGTAAAAGCCCTGGCTCGATCAAACCCCGATCTCAAGATAAAGCTGGTCTGCAAGACGTCGTCGTTCTTGATAGACGACGTCGACCAGGGTCTACTGGACATGGCCGTTGTCGCAGTGCCGGAATCTCGGGTCATGGAGCATTCTGAATACATCAGGCGTGAAGAACTGCACTGGATCGGCGATGCCAGGCTGGTCAGGGCAGGGCATCCGATACCGTTGGTGCATTTTCCCGATGGTTGTATATGCCGAGAGGTGTCTGTCCAATCCTTGCAGTTTGCCGGGATGGCGTCCGAGATACGATTCACCTCAGAGTCCAATTTTGCCGTTTTCAATGCCATCAGTGCCGGTGTAGGTATCGGCGTGGGCGAGTTATCACTCATTCCGGGCGATACGCCTATTATCACAAGCTCGCTGCTTCCCGCATTGCCCGCGATACGGATGTCTGTACTCTCTAACGACGATCGCATTTCCAGAGCTGTCCTTTCCAGAATAAGCACCAGCGTTGTGAGGAGCATCAATGCTGTATGCGAGCAGAATATCCTCGGAAAAAAACGCCCGGAAAATGCCTTTGCCGTTGGCGCTTTTTGACACGTTCAGCTCCCGTGCCTGAAATCCGGCTGCGAATCAGCACGTCATCAGGGCTATCGCTTTCCTGATAAACTATCGGCCTTTCCCGATTGATCGCGTCTCTGCGTGCGGGCCACTGTGTGGTCCCACGTATCGCTCGATTCAATTGAGCCATTTTCTCGCTGACCGCCTCTCAATGATGCATGTTGTTGAGGCCAGCCAAGGGATGGCGATAACTCGCCGCGTAAAAGACCAATCCACATGAACATCGAAAACAACGAAGCCTCAGCAAACATTGGCGATCCGCTTGCAACAGTGTCCCGCCGCTTCTCCGTCGCCCCGATGATGGATTGGATAGACTGAGCACGGGAGCCCCGTTTCTACGGAGTTGGGAAAGCGCAAGAGAATGAAATGTAGCAAATTTTTAGCAGCGGCTCCGCTTGTAGATCGCTCAATCCCTAATGGGCCATCTCATAGGATGGCACGCTTGCGTTTGATTTGAGCTTTCGAGCTTGCGCCGGAGGTTGAATCGTCATGCATAGACTGTGCCGTATAACTGTGACTGCTAAGTCGCAAAAGCACCCAGCTTAGAGCGCCTGGAAATTAATGATTTAAAGGGCTGGCGCCTATGTGTGATGCTAATATACCATCACACATAGTATTGTATTTTAGGGAGGGATCTCGAGTGCACATCGTCAAGTCATTCACAATTGAAAAGCTCTGGGGCTCTGCCCCTGCAATCCAAATAGATCTAGATGATCAATTTAACTTTCTCATCGGCCAAAACGGCTCCGGGAAAACTACAGTAATTAACCTTCTCGCTGCTGTGCTTACCGCTGACTTCGAACGTTTAGATCGCATTGATTTTCAGCGAGTTGTCGTAGTGTTCAAAGAGTTGTCAGGCCGTAAAAAAAACCCTTCTATTGAAGTGACTAAAACTAGAAAAGAAGGCCTTCCGTACTTTGATATAAACTATATTTTTCGTGACTCTGTACGGGGTAAGCCTCAGCTATTTGATTTGGATGCTTTAGAGCAAGAGCGTTTCTATCGAGGCTCGCCTTCAAGATTGTACCGCGATCGTATGCTAAAAGAAAAGTTTGCTGATCTTAAAGAAAGTCTGCAGTCTCTTGTGCAAATATCATGGTTGTCCGTGCATCGGAATATAGAGGACGTTAGAGGTGCTGAGGAACGTAAATTTGTTCCGGCTATCGATCAGAAACTCAAAGATTTGAATAACAGCCTAGTGCGCTACTTCTCAAGCTTGGCTAAGGAGTACGACAATCAGACCATCGAATTTCAAAGGAAAATATTTTTGTCGGTGTTGACTCCAGAAAAAGAAGAGTCGATCTTTAGTTTTGCTAAAGATGTAGATTTGGAGGATGAAAAAAATACTCTCGCTGAAATATTTCAAGTTCTAGGCGTTGATCCTAAACATTATAATCATAAGTTTAAAAATCATTTCGATAAACTTAATAGTGCGATTGAAAATACTCGAGCTAATGACAAAACTGTTCGGGCTGAAGACTATACTACGTTGTACGGTGCATGGAAGGTTCATGCTCTAGTGGCAGAGTACGAAAAGTTGCAGTTGGAAAGAATGAGGATATTTAAGCTTAGGGATTCGTTCCTGAGAATTCTTAACAACCTGTTTGAAGGCAAGAAAACAATATCTATTTCTGAAAAAAATGAGATAACTTTTTTGCAGGAGTACCGATATTCTGTATCTGAGGAGTTTAAAAGAAGAGTTATTCTTCCTGAGGAGCTCTCTTCTGGTGAAAAACAGTTGCTCATTATACTTGGTGAAGCGCTTCTTCAGCAGTCGGCTCCTTATGTATATATAGCAGATGAGCCTGAGCTTTCTTTACATGTTTCTTGGCAAGAGCAGCTAACCGGTGCTATATCTCAGCTCAACCGTAATGCTCAAATTATTTTTGCTACGCATTCTCCAGATATCGTTGGAGTGCACTCAGAGAGCATCATTGACATGGAACGTCTTTTATCATGAGCTTTACAAGGACTCGAAGCGGATTGAAGAACTTCAGACGTTTCTTCAATGCTGACTTGACCGTCTACGTAGAAGGGCGGGTTGAAACAAATGTTGCGCTTGAGGATCTGAGCAGGCCTGATAGCAAGTTTTATTCTTCTTTATGCTCATTGTACCTTGATGGTATGACGATCAAAATCAAACTCACCGGAAGTAAAAAGAATGCCTTGGATTATCATTCCAAGATTATCGAGCAAGAGATACCAAATTCCCTAGTGATAGTTGATAGGGACTATGATGGTCTTTTATACCACAGGTTTGCAGTTCCACGTTTGATCCTGACGCGAGGGTATAGTTGGGAGAACGATTTTTGGACTTATAACCTAATAGTGGAGACTTTAGAAACTGCAACTGCTACTACAAACGTAGCTGGTGTAGCACAGATCATGCGAAGACTAAGTAGAGGTCTTGCAAGAATCAGTTGTGTCAATGCTGCAGCACACTGCAATGGGAAGTCTTTTTTTGACTCTAAAGGGAACTCGAAAGGCATACGCATTGATCCCTATTCCAAATTTCCGGTATCAAGGTCTGAGTTTTCAAGATTAGTGGAAAAGTTTATGGCCCATGAGTTTTGTGAGTCGATGGCGAATGTTTATAAGTCTGCCAAAATGCTGCCTGCAATGAATGTCACTCAAGGCCATCTGTGGGAGTACGCGGCTCTTTTGGTGATTTCAAAGCTATATAACTCTATAACATCTACTGCACTAAAAAATAATCAGATTTTAATGAATATTGCATTAACCGCTTTTGCGCGTAATCCGCGTGATTTTCTGGATGAAGCTACGATTAGCTACTATCGTGATGAGTTTCGTCGCGCCGTCTAGTAGTTTGAAGTAATCTGATAAGGGTTGTTGTTGCGGATTCTGCGCTTTCGACTAATCTACGTACTCCTTATCCCATCCATATCTTAAGGTATTTACTAATGGTCATAAGTAATTTGAAAAAATATTCTACAGATTTGGATGAGCTTTTAGCTAAGTCTGGGATGGTGAATATATCTTTAAACTATGAGGCTTTTGGGCATGCAAAATTCCACAAAGCCTATGCAGATAAATTTTCTGCGGAAAAAGCAGATGATTTGATCAAAGAGATCAAACCATTTCGCGAGGTTTATCAGCACTGGTACTCTGAGGCGTTGCCATTAGTTAGACAATTATTACCTGATCGATTCAGTGATTTTGTTAGGCTATACGAAAAGCCTAAGTCGCGTAAGCAAATCGATTTTGAAAGTTATCGTTTGGAGGATGCTTGTCAAGGTCTTCGCACATCTCAAGGTGGGACCGTCAAGGCGGATGCGTCATCGGCGATCCCTCTTCTAGCTCAGCAGATAGCAATCGTTGAAGCAATAAAACGTAGGTTTGTCAGCTCTTTATTTGACATTAAACAGCTGGTGCAGGCAGATTTATTCGATTCTGAGCTGGCCGGTGCTAAGGAGCTTCTGAAGAATAAATTCTCCCGTGCGGCTGGGGCGATAGCAGGAGTAGTACTTGAAGGGCATTTAAAAGTAGTTTGCGATAACCACCAGTTGCCCAAGAAATCAGGAACTATATCTGTACTTAATGACGCGCTCAAAGCTGCAGGTGTCATTGAGTTGGTGCAGTATCGGCATATACAGTTTTTGGGAGATGTCAGAAACAAATGTAGTCATAAAAATCTAGATGAGCCAAGTTTTGGTGATGTTGAAGATCTAATCCAAGGTGTTGACAAAGTCATCAAGACAATTTTTTAATGATTGTGTATTGCCGTTTCCACTGTTTACTGGAAAGCTGAAGAATTGCTCTTTAGAGGGTTGAGTGCCTGCCATAAAATCGGCGGGCACTCATTTTAAGCCGCTCTTCCCATCAACTGGTCTTGTTCTCTAGTTGCTTTATCGCGTTGACGATCAATGTAATCCGCTAGTTCTTTAAGATGCACGCCAAGTGCGGCTTTTTGGCTATTCGCTCCAAGACGCACAACGGGAATATCGATTGTAAGCGCTCCATGAACCCCACATTCCAAGTGCTTACATGATGCTCGATGCTGTGCTCCCGATTTCTCAGGAGCCCGTTCGCCATGATGCGACCCGATGCAAAAGTCGAAAAAGTCTATCTCTACCCCAAGCCCGTCGACTTCCGAAAATCCATCGACGGCCTCGCTGCCCTGGTCGAGTTGGACATCAAGGTCGCCGTCTTCGACCCCGTGCTTTTTGTTTTCCTCAACAAGCCGCGCAACCGCGTGAAGATCCTGTACTGGGAGCGCAACGGCTTCTGCCTTTGGCTCAAGCGCCTGGAGTCTGAGCGTTTCAAAACATCGCCCGATGTGACCGACGAAGCGATTGTCCTGACTGTCCAGGAACTCAACTGGTTGCTCGACGGTTTTGACCTCTGGCGTAACCGTCCCCATCAAGTTTTGACGCCGCGATTCGTGGCTTGATTCGGTATAATCCAGGGCATAAATTCCGTGCCCGAAAACCTTCCCGACGATCTTCAACTTCTCAAGCAAATGCTTGCGAAGGTGCAGTCGCGGGTCGGTTTTCTTGAAGAGGAAAACGCGCTGCTGCGTCAGCGCTTGTTCGGACGCAAGTCCGAGCAGACGGCTGATCCTGCCACGCCTCAGCTAGCCCTTTTCAATGAAGCAGAAAGCATCGCCGACGTTGCCGACGAATACACGGAAGAAGAGGTCGTCGCACCCGCCAAGCGCCGTGGCAAACGCAAGCCGCTACCTGCTGATCTGCCGCGTATCGAGGTCATCCACGAACTGCCAGAGCACGAACTGACCTGTGTCTGCGGTTGCCGCAAGCATGTTATCAGCGAAGAAACCAGCGAGCAGCTTGAAATCGTGCCGATGCAGATCCGCGTGATCAAACACATCCGCAAAGTCTACGGTTGCCGCGACTGTGAGACCGCACCGGTCACTGCGGACAAACCCGCTCAGCTGACTGAAAAAAGCATGGCCAGTCCGAGCGTTCTGGCGATGCTGCTGACCACCAAATATGTAGACGGTTTGCCGCTTCACCGCTTTGAAAAAGTACTGAGCCGCCACGGTATCGATATCCCTCACCAGACCTTGGCACGCTGGGTTATCCAGTGCGGCGAGCACTTCCAGCCGCTGCTGAATTTAATGCGCGACAGCCTGCTATCCAGTCGCGTCATCCACTGCGATGAAACGCGGGTGCAGGTGCTAAAAGAACCTGACCGCCAGCCAAGTAGCCAGTCGTGGATGTGGGTGCAAACCGGCGGCCCGCCGGACAGACCAGTAATCCTTTTTGACTACTCCACCAGCCGAGTGCAGGAAGTGCCTACACGCCTGCTCGATGGCTATCGTGGCTACGTCATGACCGATGATTATGCCGGTTACAATGCACTGGGCGCCCAAGCTGGAGTTGAGCGTTTAGGGTGCTGGGCCCATGCGCGTCGCAAGTTCGTTGAAGCACAGAAAGTGCAGCCCAAAGGTAAAACGGGGCGCGCGGATATCGCGCTGAATCTGATCAACAAGCTTTACGGCATCGAACGCGACCTAAAGGCTTGCGGCGACGCTGAACGTAAGATCGGTCGTCACGAACAAAGCCTGCCAATACTGGCTCAGTTGAAAAGTTGGATCGAAAAGACGCTGCCACAGGTCACGGCTCAGAACGCCTTGGGCAAAGCCATCAGTTACCTCGCCAGTAACTGGAGCAAGCCGGAGCGATACGTCGAGGAAGGCTACCTGCCAATAGACAACAATGCCGCTGAACGCGCGATCCGCCCCTTCGTGATCGGGAGAAAAAACTGGCTGTTTAGCGACACGCCCAAGGGCGCGAAGGCCAGTGCACAACTTTACAGCCTGGTCGAAACTGCCAAAGCCAACGGCCAAGAGCCCTATGCGTGGCTGCGCCACGCACTGGAAGGCCTGCCAACGGCGACATCGGTTGAAGATTACGAAGCCTTGCTGCCGTGGAACTGCTTCCCCGTATCGCCTAGCTGAGCGCGCCAGCCATATTAAGACCGGTGGGGTTTATGGAGCGCTTACGATAAATTTGAGTGGTACAAGGTTGAAAGAGCAGTGGGCAATAGTCGGAATCAAGGTCCCGACCTCCTACTGCCTATGGGATCCAAGCTAGACTGATCAGTAAAAACGTCTAGAATCATTAAACACTAAAGATAAAAATCGATCTTTACATATCAATCAAAAGGAGCCAAAAATGGCAAGCGCAGCATTTACCGCACTGCCGCTAAGCAAGCTATTGACACCAGTTATAAGTGATCTTTATAAAGAAGCCAAAGGAAAGGTTAAAGAAGAGCTATCCAAATGGAACACCAGCAAAAACATAAAAGATATAGCGACAACACTAATAAAAATTGACAACGTTAAAACCATATGGGCACCAGAAGCAGACACACCTCTTGAAAAATTCTACTACCCTTCAAAAATAACCTTACCCAACAAAACGCTAACCATCAACAGTTACGAGGATTTACCAAGCGGAAACATAGTTATTGAAGGAATAGTCGGCCAAGGCAAATCAATATTTATGCGACATCTAGCCGCATCTTTTATAAAACCGAACCTGCCAACCATAATCCCTATATTTATAGAATTAAGACATATCACCTCAAAAAGAACACTCACCGAACTAATAAATATATTTTTAAACTCAATCAATGTAAAGTACTCTCCTGAAACACTTTACTATTTAACTTCATCGGGAAAAGTCTCACTAATTTTGGATGGGTTCGATGAAATACCCAGTGAATGTATCTCTGACACTATCCTAGAGCTACAAACCCTGCAAACATGCCACCCCAACATGAAGATAATAGTATCGAGCAGACCCAAAAGCCACATCCAGAACGCAATAGGCTTTAAAGTAATTCCACTGGCACCGCTCACTTCCGCAGACTACCACCCTTTTATTTCCAAGTTAATTTCACACGAAATTAGACGTCAAGAAATCCTGACAGCCATTCGGGAGTGTCCGACCAATATAAAAGGACTTATAACAACTCCACTTATGCTAACACTAGTACTCATAGTATATGAAACAGAACAAGTAATACCTTCTACGCTTTCGGATTTTTTCGACCGGCTTTTTGGAATCGTATTTGCTAGACATGACAGGTTGAAAGCTGGATTTAATCGCCAACATCATAGTGGCCTGCCGGAGTCAAAGCTAAAGAAATTGTTTGACACATTCTGCTTTATGGTTATTCAAAGCGGGCAAGGTAGAACGATAAGTCAGTCGGCGTTCAATCGAGCCTTTGAAGACGCTGTGGAATACGACCCGCAATACAAATGCGAAAGTGAAGACTTCAAAAAAGATATAATTAATGTCGCTTGCCTTATGATAGAAGAAGGCTTCAACAAGATAACATTCCTACACAAAAGCATTCTAGATTATCACGCAGCAGCATTCATTAGAGACCAGCCCGACAACTTAGCCCAAAAATTCTATGAGGCAGCTTATACACATGCAAATCGATGGGAGCATGTGATAGATTTCTTGAAATCCATAGACTCGTATCGCCACGCAAAAGATTACGTTCTGGGAAACTTTCCAGAAGATCTTCGTGAACTACAATACATAATTGAAAGCGATGAAGAAAAACCGTTACTAGCATATCTAGATAAAATAGCACCTAACGCAGTAATGCGAATCTTAACCGATAGCAGGACAGAGTTCACGAGCACAGGAACAATATTGTCAGGAGCAACTGCAGCTAGCGCAGAGCATCTCCCAAGTGCTTTCTTCAGGCTGATAAGAAGTGCATCGCCCGATGAGATAAAAAGAATAGTTATCCTTAGCGGCTCAGATGACACAGATGAACCACCTCTACTAACAACAAAAGCAGTCATAAGCGTTTTAGGAAGTGACGCAATAAAACAGTACCTTAAAGAGAGAGAGTTTTCGTTGAAAACCGAGTACGAACGTTCACAAGCTCATGTAGAGCAAGATAAAGTAAGGAGCGACCGATTTATCGGAATACTATCCAGGAACCGCAACGCCCTAGACTAACGAATATCAAGACGAAAAACGGCCTGTAGCTTAACTATGCTATAGCACACGCAACAGGCCAAAATCACAAAAAACAAGAGCGCTCAAGTTGCGGCACGTCTAGAATCACAGCACTTAAAACATTCTATTAAGATCTTGCGGCTCCCAGTTCATTACGACCATCTCACTAGAGACAGTACCTTTGCCTTGCTTTTTGTTAGAAATACTGTAGCAAACATTTAGCACCTCGAAGTAAAAACCATTGAAAACTTGCCGAATGTCTGGATGGTCATTAATACTGACCATTACCTTTCCTTTGCACCGCCGCATGAAGTCGGCCATCCGTTCATAATTCTCAAACGGAAAATCCACCCCGTACCCAGCCGTCTGCCAATAAGGCGGGTCCATGTAGTGGAAGGTGTGGGGCCGGTCGTAGCGCTCGGCACAATCCAGCCACGGCAGGTTCTCCAAATACGTACCGGACAAACGCTGCCAGGCCGCAGAAAGATTTTTTGATTTTCGGCCGCAGTTTAGTCAAATAATAGAACGCATGTTTAACTGGCTGAATGAGAATCGTCGCATCGTCATGCTTCGACAAGCTCGCAACATATTACGACGATGGTCTCATTGGCCTGCGTTATGCGGTACTTGTGACACTACTTTTTGTATAGAGCCTAGCTTTCCAAATGAAGGGTCAGCTCTTTCAATATAGGTGCAACAGACATAAATGAACCGCAAATAACAATAACATCCTCCTCCTCTGCATCTTCGCGAGCAGCATTCCATCCAGCCGTGATATTTGAGTATACGCCAGCGACATCAAGATATTTTGAAATGTCGTTAGCTGAGGAGCTTCTTGGGCCGGCAGAAGTACCACAGCAAAACCATTTGCTGGCTACCGATTTTAATTCGCGAATAATACCGGCGATGTCTTTGTCAATAAGCACGCCAATCACAATAAGAAATCTTCCTTTGACTTTAAGGCCTTTTAGACGTTGGGCCAAGTACGCAGCTGCATGAGGATTATGCGCTGCATCAAGAATTACAACGGGCTTACCTTGAATAATCTGAAACCTTCCTGGCAGATTATCCGTCGCTAGCATTTTTTTCACAGCATCCGGATCAAAATGTAATCCGGATGCGCGCAGCGCTGACAGTGCTGTAGCCATATTTGAAATAGGCATTAGCGGCAATGGGAGCTCGTTTATTACGCCCTGTTCGTCTTGGTAAGACCATGTGTTTTCAAATGCCTGCCAATCCCAGTCCACACCTAGCTTTAGTGGGATCGAGCCGATCTGGGTAGCCCATTTTTTTAAGGTTTCAGGTGGGTAAAGCTCTCCAATGATGGCAGGTTTGTCGGATCGGAATATACCCGCCTTAATCAATCCGATACTTTCCTTATCTTTTCCAAGCCACATCTCGTGATCGAGCGCCACATTTGTTACAACGGAAATGTCAGCATCGACGATGTTAGTAGCGTCATCCCGTCCTCCCATGCCAACTTCGATTATCGCTACGTCGACTTTTTCGCATTTCATTATATGAAGCGCGGCAAGCGTATTGAATTCAAAAGGCGTTAAAGTTGTCTCCAGTCTGGCTTTATTTATCGTATGGAAGGCACTGGCGAAGCTACTTTCAGGAACGCTATTTCCTTGTATTCTGACCGTTTCCTTGTAGTCATGCAGATGAGGTGAGCTGAATGTGCCAACTGTGTAGCCGGAGTAAATAAGGATTTTTTCAATGGCATGACACGTCGTGCCTTTGCCGTTGGTCCCACCTATCAAAAACGTGAATTTGGCCGGCTTTTTAATATGCATTTTATCGGCTACTGATTCAACTCTACTGAGGCTCATATCAATAACTTGTGAGTGTAGACTGTCTATATAAGAAAGCCAGTCAGCCAAACTAGACGATTCAGTGCAGATTTGGGTCATGATAGGTCCTGTGATGTCAAGATCGCATGAGTACATGGTGCATGTGGCGAAGAGATAACAAAGCTTCGCACCGCTGGCAAATATCGGGATTTTTAAATTATAGTATTTAAAGTGACATCCAATAGTGCGGGCAGGAAGTGCACTGGTGGCATAATGGTACCTAGCCGTTGTCTAGGTTTTTCCTAGCCTTGGGGCGCATTAGGTGCTAGACAACAACGACCTGTCTGGTGAATACTAAATCACACATGAACGCTCGGCGTGACTGGAGCTGGGGGAGGGCGCAGAAAATGAATATCATAAGGTATAGTGCCTACACTCTAGAGGCTAGCATCGCTGCGATCTTGGCTAAAGGTCGCTTGATTGAATTTTATTTATACTCTGGATGATGCAATGACTGCTTTACGATTCTCGCAGGCTACTCTCGTGGTGTTTATATTTTTTTACTTGCTATTGGTTGGCTATAATAACATGGTTGACTATGGGTCGAATTTTGCTTTCGTACAGCATGTCTTGTTGATGGACATCATTTTCCCCAGCAACCCACTTGCCTCTCGATCAATAACGAATTCAACTCTCCATCATGTAGTCTACTGGATTATTATATCTGGAGAGATAGCATCGGGCGTATTGTGTTTTTTGGGTGGGTTGAGACTTTTTCGAAATATTCGCAGCGAAAACTCAATTTTTACAAAGAAGAAAAACTTGGCTATAGCTGGTTTAATTATAGGTATTGTTCTTTGGTTTTTTGGGTTCATGACAATTGCTGGAGAATGGTTTCTAATGTGGCAGTCTCAAAAATGGAATGGGCAGCAGGCTGCGTTTAGGCTTATTGTTTGCATGGGTGTTGTTTTGATTTACCTGATACAAAATGAACCCGGCTCCGTCAATTCATGTGGTTCAGAACCAAAAGAACCACGTTCGTGAGAAATCGACACGCGCCGACTCCTCATCTGGCGTATTCAACCAACAGAGATCCTTTAAGTAGCGAGCTGTGAACTTCGGATTTGATTTAGAACCGACATCAGTTTATGTCATGGATGAAGCCCGTAAAACCTAGCTTCGCATTAAGGTGAGTGCATGAGTGACTGATCTGCTATGTCTATAGGCTAGTCTATCAGACACTGGCTGCATACAACAAAATCTACTATGAGTCACCATCGCCCATCCCAACCAATTTGTTGCTCATTCAGAAGGCTACTCCTGTTCACTGTTATGCGGCGTTCACTCGTTCTCTGGTTCATAAACTATCCTTATCAAACGGTGGCGGCGTCAATGCGCCAGATATCAGGGTAGTCGAGAGACGTGCGCGCTATGCGAAAATGGGAGCAAAACGTACCGAGAGAGATGTTTTTGTTGTGGCATCCACCCTTGATAGCAGGCCCTATACCGCATTCGTCTGAGTTCCATGCTTTTCTCGGTTATGCAAAAAATATGCTAGGCGAAAAAAGACTATTAGATTCGGGGGCTTTCTTAGAGTCTGTGTCGCTCCGGATAAGCACAGTGTGAAGTTAATTGTTGCATCATCGTTGGGTCGTGCGTGCGCCAAGGTCAACCTTCGCGTCCAAAATTCGCTTGAGCCATCCCCAGCCCTGATATGGGTCACCACGCCCTCGCAGGTGTGTGTAACGTCGCAAAGAATTCCAGTCACGGTGCCCCGACACGCTCGATACCCTGGGGATGTCCCTGTCCATCTCGAAAAGTCTGCTTATGCCGTCGTGTCGCATGTCATGAAAGCGCAGATCTTTCAGCTCTAGATACTTACAAGCTCGTGTGAATGCGGCAGAGATCGAATCTGAGTTATAGGGAAAAATCTCTGCGCATCCTTTAGGCATGCTCTGCAGGATCGCCCAAGCTTCGTCAGGAAGGTGGCACCAGACGTCATTCCCGATCTTCTGTCCGGGATTTTTCATGTCTCTCACCAAGACTGCCTGGCGTTTTTCATCCAGATCGTCCCAGCGAATGCGGGTGATTTCTTCCTGCCTACGCGTGGAAAATATTGCGAACCCCAGCACTTTGGGCATATTGGTCGAAGTCGGCTTACGTATTTGCATCTCAAAAAAGTGGGCAAAAAGGGCATCGAGCTCATCGTTAGTGGGTCTCCGAGTTCGCTCCTTGCTTTTGCTGACCATGCCTAACTTACGCAGGACGATCCGCGCATCCGACGTTGCGTGAGGGGCGACGTCATATCCCCATGCTGGCTTTGCTACGGACAGCACCGCTCCGAGATGCGACAGATCATTGCCTACGGTTTGCGCCTGGACTCCGCCGCCTTCCTTGCCCATTCGCCATTGCGCGTACTCAACCAGTTTCTGACTGGTCAATGCTGAATCTGCCACCTCTCCCAGCCAGCTTTCACTGATTGCATTGAGGGTTGCCCGCTTTGTCTTGCCCAGAGGGCGAACCTTCTCGTACTCATCAAGGTATCGATCAATCATCTGTTTGACGCTGACAGTCTTGCGGTTCATGCGCTCAATCGCACCTGGTACGGCCAGCTCGGCCTCACGTCGTTTCATCCACGCGTGAGCCACCCACTTGCGGTCGAAGGTTCGGGTTTCCTGATAAACTGGCTGGCCGTTTCGATTGATCCGTATCTGCGCGTAGTCAGCAGTCATGTCGTCTTCGCGCTTGAAGGGTCTGATCGTTCCTATTTTGAGTGGGTACATTTTTGATTTGGGTTGGTACACATTACCAACGCGCTACAAAATCCAAGCAAAGATGCCCATAAACCGCTGTATAAAAGATCAGTATCGATGAGCATCGAAGAAGTAAAACAACCCGTAAACGCTGGTGAATCGGCCCCAGTACTATCCCGCCGCTTCTCCGTCGCCCCGATGATGGACTGGACCGACCACCACTGCCGCTACTTCATGCGCAAGCTCTCAAAGCATGCCTTGCTCTATACCGAGATGGTCACCACCGGTGCCTTGTTGCATGGCGACCGCGAGCGGTTCCTGCGCCATGATGAAACCGAGCATCCGCTGGCATTGCAGTTGGGTGGCAGTACGGCGGCGGATCTGGCTGCGTGTTCGCATCTGGCGCAAGAGGCGGGGTATGACGAGGTCAATCTGAACGTCGGTTGCCCGAGTGACCGGGTGCAGAACAACATGATCGGCGCGTGCCTGATGGCGCATCCTGAGCTGGTGGCGGATTGCGTGAAGGCGATGCGCGATGCGGCCGGTATTCCGGTCACGGTCAAGCACCGCATCGGTATCAACGGCCGTGACAGCTACGCTGAGTTGTGTGATTTCGTCGGCAAGGTTCAGGAGGCGGGTTGCCAGAGTTTCACGGTTCATGCGCGTATCGCGATTCTCGAAGGGCTGTCTCCCAAGGAAAATCGCGATATTCCGCCACTGCGTTATGACGTGGTCGCGCAGTTGAAGTCTGACTTTCCCGGCCTGGAGATTGTGCTCAATGGCGGCATCAAGACGCTGGAGCAGTGCAGTGAGCATTTGCAGACGTTCGATGGGGTGATGCTGGGGCGTGAGGCTTATCACAACCCGTATCTGTTAGCGCATGTCGATCAGCAGTTGTTCGGCAGCACTGCGCCGGTCATCAGTCGTTACGATGCGTTGGAGTCGATGCGGCCGTACATTGCGGCGCACATTGCCAGCGGCGGCAACATGCACCACGTCACCCGGCATATGCTCGGTCTTGGCCTGGGTTTCCCCGGCGCGCGACGCTTCCGGCAGTTGCTGTCGGTTGACATACACAAGGCCGAAAACCCCATGCTGTTGCTGGATCAGGCCGCGGCGTTTCTTCAGGGGCATTGATCGCATGTGCGGTGCGTTGATCTGAGCTGAATCAAAGGAACCGCTTATTCCAGTAGCGGCGGTATCGGGCTGCGGTTATGTTGAGCGCACAACCCAACAAGGAAAAAACGCCCATGCACAAAGTCCTGGTTCCTTTCGACGGCTCCAAGCACGCCATGCGTGCCCTGGGCTATGTCATCGAGCTGTCTGGCGAGCTCAACAAGCCGCTTGAAGTGCATGTGCTCAACGTGCAGGCCAGCCCCATCGACTACAGCCTTTATCTGGCGCCCGACATGATTGATGGCGTCAAGGCCGGCCTGACCAATGAAGGCAAGCGGGTGCTGGCTGATGCGGTTGCGTTGTTGACTGCTGCTGGTGTGCCGTTTCTGGCCCACGTCGATCTGGGTAATGTGGCCGAACAGGTCGAGGCCGCAGTTCAGCGACTCGACTGCGACGCCGTGGTCATGGGCACCCGCGGGCTGGGCAACATTGGTGGCCTGCTGCTGGGCTCGGTGGCCACGGGGGTGATCCACGAAGCATCGGTGCCGGTGACGCTGATCAAATAATCACTGCTGCGCCAGCGTGCGCGGCTGGCGCAGCAGTTCGATATTTTCCGCAGGCACCAGCTCGCGCAGCGATTTATACAGTGCGCGGGTTTCCAGCAGGTTCCAGATGCGCAGCATGGTTTCCAGGGCATCCAGCGGCTTGCTGATGAAATCCCGTGCGCCCAGTGCCAGCGCGCGCAGGCGGGTATCGCGCGTCGCGTCGGCGGTCAGCACCATGATCGGCAGGTAGTCATTGGCTGGTATGCGCCGGTTGAGCTGCTCCAGCACCGCGAAGCCATCGAATTCGGGCATGTGCAGATCGAGCACAACAAGGTCGGGCTCGAAGCTGTTGAACAGGTCCAGCGTGCGCAACGGCTCGGTGCTGCTCAGGACATTGGTCAGCCCCTCGCGGGCAAGCAGTTGCTCCATCAGATCAAGGTTGGGCCGCTGGTCGTCGATGATCAGAATGCGAAAGTCGCCGGTCATGTGGGCTCCGGTAAATACTGGTCCAGGAGGGCAAGAAACACCGGCACCTGGATGGGTTTGATCACAATGGCCGTAGCGCCGGCCTGTTTCAGTTCGCGATGGGCTTGATCACTGGTATCGGCAGTGATCATCAGCACCGGCGTCTGGGCGGTAGCCGGCAGTTGGCGCAGACGTTGCAACACTTCAAGCCCCTTGATGTCCGGCAGGCTGAGGTCGAGCAGAATCAGCTGTGGCGCATGCTGGCGTGCCAGGTCGAGCCCCAGTTGGCCCTGCATGCTCGACAGCAACTGGATACCCGGTCTGCGTTGCAGCAGCGTTTCAATCAAGGCCATGCTCGACAGGTTGTCTTCGATGCACAGCAGCTTGCCATGATAGACCGGGCGGGCAGGTGAGCGTGCATCAGGCGTTATCTCGAGGCGAGTGTCAGCTTGACGCGGCAGAGTGGCGGCAGGCGGCTGCACCCGCACAAGCGGCAGCGCCAGTATGAACCGGCAGCCTTCGTCCGGCGTGTTCTGTACGGAAAGCGTGCCGTGCATCATCTCCAGCATGCTTTTGCTCAGCGCCAGTCCCAGCCCGGTTCCTTCGACGCTCGGGTTGGCATCCAGGCGTTCGAACGGCTTGAACAGCTGCCCGATACGCTCCGGCGCAATCCCGTAACCGGTGTCCACTACGCTGACCGTCACCTGCTCGGCGGTCTGCTCGATTTCAATCCGCACCTGGCCAGCGGGCCGGTTGTATTTGATCGCGTTGGACAGCAGGTTCAGCAACACCTGAATCAAGCGCTGACGATCCGCCACTACGCCGATCTCGTCAGGCAGGTTCGGCAAGGGCTTCAACTCTATATTGGCGTCGGCGGCCATTGGCGAGACCAGCACCAGGGCTTCTTCAAGCACGTTCGACAGGGATACCGGCTCGAGGATCAGGGACACATGCCCGGCTTCGATTCTGGCGATGTCGAGCACTTCATTGATCAGCTTCAGCAGATGCTGGCCCGCCCGCAGAATATGACCGATTTGCGGGCGCTGGCTGGCGGGGGAGTCCATGTCCAGCAACTGGGCAAAGCCCAGAATCGAGTTCAGCGGCGTGCGCAGCTCATGGCTCATGCGCGACAGGAATTCACTTTTGGCCCGGCTGGCGCGTTCGGCTTCCTCGCGCGCAGTACCCAGGGCAATTTCGGCAACGCGACGATCACTGATGTCACGGGTGATCTTGGAGAAACCGCGCAGTTCGTCATTGCTGTCGTACTGTGCGGTGATCACCACACTGGCCCAGAAACGGCTGCCATCCTTGCGTTGGCGCCAGCCTTCTTCGGTATAACGGCCGTTGACGGTGGCTTCATGCAGCGCCATGTCGGGGTGTTGCGGACACTCCTGTTGCAGATAGAACACCGAAAAGTGCTGGCCGATGATCTCCTGCTCCGTGTACCCCTTGATACGTTCGGCCCCTGCGTTCCAGGTGGTGATGTAGCCGTTGCGGTCCAGCGCGAAGATGCCGTAGTCCTTGACGCCTTCGATGATCAGCCGCAAACGCTCTTCGTTGTCGCGCAGTGCGCGTTCGCGTTCGGCCAGCAACTGCCCGGCTTCGACCAGCCGGGTGCCGAGCTGGCCGATTTCGTCCTTTTCAGGCGGCTGGGGCAGCAGCGGATGCCCGAGCGCCAGACGCTGGGCGTTGCGTTGCACCTGATGCACCCTGGCGACGATGCCTTTGGACAGCATCAGCACGGCAAGAATGGCCCCGAAGATTCCGCAGGCCGCTGCCAGCAGGGTGGACAGCAGCAGGCGCTCGCGGGTGGCTGCGGCAGCCTCGGTGCGTTCGGCAAGCAGCGCGTCTTCACGCTCGCGCATGATGCCGATGCGTTCGCGCAACTGGTCGAGTACGTACTTGTTTTCGATCAGGATACGGGCGACGGTTTCCCGGTCCTCCCGATTCATCGAGCGCAGTTTTTCCAGGCCTTCGACCTTGGTGTTGATCAGCGGCTCGATGGCTTTCAGGTGTTCGCGCATCTGCCCGTCACGCACATTGGTGTTGAGCCGGGTCAGCGCCGCCTCGATCAGCGGTTGCGCGTTGAGATAGCCGGGCAGGAAGTCTTCCTGGTGGGTCAGCAGGTAGCCACGCACGCTGGCCGCACCTTCTGCGATCTGGGTGTGAAGGGTCTGGATATCGCCTTGCACAAGCAGCACACGCCGTACGTCTTCCTCTGCCCGAGCGGTCTGGCGCTCGGCGATATAAATCAGCACCAGCGAGAACATCAGAATCGCCAGTGGCAGCGAAATGGCCACCAGTGCCTTGCCGCGTAGCGGAAGGTCTTCCCAGCGACTGCTGGCGTGTGCCGTCATTGCCAGTCGCTCGTCGATTGGCTCACCAGCCCCAGTGCCACACCGCGTACCGCCGCCTGAGTGCGGTCCGAGGCGCCGAGCTTGCCGATGACCTTTTCCACGTGGGCCTTGGCCGTGCCGGTGGTGATGCCGAGTTTTTCGCCGATTTCCCGGTTGCTGAAGCCGCCCGCCACCAGCCCGAGTACCTGGCGTTCGCGCGGGGTGAGGGTTTCCGGCAGGGCTGCACCACTGGTGTTGCGTTCGGTCATGCGCCGCAGCAGGCGCGCGCTGACGGCGCTGTTCAGTGCTTCTTCACCACGCGCCACGCGTTGCAGGCCGTCGATCACTTCGTCGCGGCTGGCATCCTTGAGCAGGTAGCCCACCGCACCGGCGCTCATGGCGGCCTCCAGGTGATCGGTGCTGTCGTCCATGGTGAAAATCACCACTTTCAGCCCCGGCATGCGCTGCTGGAGAATTCGTGCAGCGCCCAGCCCGTTGAGCACCGGCATGCGAATGTCGAGGATGGCGATGTCCGGTTGCAGTTCCTGGCACAGATCGATGGCTTGCTGGCCGTCGGCTGCCTGACCGACCACTTCGAACTCCGGATGCCCCGCCAATAGCGAGACGAACCCGGTACGCGTCACTTCATGATCATCCGCCAAAACCAGTCGCACAGTGTCAGTCATGTTATTGCCTTGTCTGCGGTAAAAGGAACGATGGCGCGCAGTCGGGTGCCGTGCCCGGGCCGACTGACGCAGGTCAGACGGCCGCCGAGCAGGCTGGCGCGCTCTTGCATGGCCACCAGGCCCAGTTTCTGGACGCCTTTGCCATTAAACGGTTTCTGGGTGATGAAACCACTGCCGTTGTCTTCCAGCAGCAGTGAAATGTGCTCTTCACTCAGTTCCAGGGCCAATTCTACGCGGCCTGCACTGGCGTGTTTGAGCACATTGTTGATGCCTTCCTGGGCAATACGGAACAGGGCGATTTCCAGATGGCTGGGCAGGCGGGTCAGGGAGCGCGAGCGCCAGTGCACCGCGACTCCGGCTTCGCGCAACCGGTCGGCGTCCTTGTCGACTGCCTGCAGCAGGCCGAAATCGTCGAGCACGCTAGGACGCAGGCCACTGATCAGCTGTCGACCTTCACCCACGCAGTGCTGCGCCAGCTTGAGAATGGCCTGCAGATCGGCGTCCAGCGGCTCGGGCAGGTCCGGACAGCGACCGGCAAAGCCCTGCAATCGCTGGTGCAGACCGGCCAGTGTCTGAGCCAGACCATCATGCAGGTCGTAGGCCATGCGCTTGCGTTCGTCTTCCTGAGCAGTGAACAACTGGCGAACCAGTTCGGACATGGTCTGCTCTCTGACCACCAGCGCGTCAAGCAGCCGATTGTTTTCCAGGTGTGCCGCCAGCAACGTTGCCAGCAATTGCAGCGACTCGATGTCCTCGTTGTCCGGCGCATTGATGCCCACGCTGTTGGCCAGCAGCAGGGTGCCAAAAGAGCCTTCATCGGCGCCACGCAACGGTAACAGCAGCATGCACGGCAGATCGGCAGCGGGCCGCTCCAGCCATTGCGGGCCGATGGCCAGCGGGTCGGCAGCGGTTTCAAGCGTGGCGAGGCGTTCTGCACTGCCATGGCTGGCGGTGGTCTGCACACCGTTGTCGGCGCTCCATTCCAGCAGCAGGCCATGGTCCATCGCCACGAATGCGCACGCGCGTTGCAGCACCCGCTGGCGCATGGCTTGAGGTGGCAGATGGGTCAGCTCCTGACCGGTATCGACCAGCAGACGAAGACGTGCGGCGCGGCTTTGCGACTGGCGATACTGGTTGCGGATGGCCAGTGCGCTTGCCGGGTCATGGGGAGGACTTTGCATGGGGTGCTCCAGCGAGGGTTGATGCCCGCGCGGGCATAACAGAAGTAAGGCTATTAGAACTGTATCAGGAGGTGAAGCCCATCTGCCGATCGGCATACACAGATAACCCCGGTTGGCCGATGGCGAGCCGTGGCGGGAAGGGCAAAGTGGCACTCACTGAATCCCTGAACAGATCCCCGTAGGAGAGTAGCGATGAAAACGAAATTGACCGCCCTGGCCCTGTTGCTGGCTGTAAGTGCACCGATGGTTCACGCTGCTGCCGAGCCGCCCGGCTATACCTACCGCATGGTGGCCGAGACGCCAAGCAATGTGAACGACAAGGAGATCGCCGGTCTGTTTGATCGCTGGAACAAAGCCCTGCAAACCGGAAACTCCACTACCGTCGCATCGTTGTACGCGCCGGACGCTGTCCTGCAGCCTACGGTCTCCAACAAAGTGCGTGCCACTCCGGCAGAGATCAAGGACTACTTCGACAAGTTCCTGGCGCTCAAGCCGATTGGCGAGATCAACTACCGGGAGATTCGTCGCCTGGGGCCTGATGCCGCAGCGGACAACGGTGTCTACACCTTCACGTTGACGGCGCCGGACGGCAAGAAGACCAAGGTGCAGGCACGTTATTCGTTCCTCTACCACCGCGTCGGCAACGAGTGGAAGATTCTCAACCACCACTCCTCGGCGATGCCGGAAGTGCAGCCCGAGTATCAGGTCAGCCGCTGATCTGTCGCCTGCCAGGCTGAAAACAAAAATCCGGAGCCAGTGCTCCGGATTTTTTTTGCCTGTCTGAACCGCCCGCAATCAAGCTTCGGCCTGGGCGCCATTGACCTTGCGGCAATGAATCAGCGCATCGCGGATCATGAAGTTGACCAGCGTCGGCGACACACCCAGTTCCTTGGCGATGTCCTTTTGCGGCACACCGTGCAGGCGGTACATCTCGAACGCATAACGGGTGCGGGGCGGCAGCTCGGTCAGGGCGTCGGCAATTTTCTCCAGGCTGGAGAAATTGATATGCGAGATTTCCGGCGATGCACCCTGAATCACCACATTCAGCCCCTCGGCCTCCGGGCCGGTGTATTTCTGTTCCAGCGCCTGTTTGCGGTAATGATCGATGGCCAGGTTGCGCACGATCTGAAACAGGTAACTGAGCTGTGCCTTGAAGGTCAACGTGGCCTGCGGTGCCGAGCGCAGTCTGAAAAAGGCATCCTGCACGACGTCTTCGGCGCGCGAGCGGCAACCCACGATGCGGGCCGCGATCTTGACCAGCAGCAAGTAGTTATCGACGAATGCCTGGAGTAAGGGTGAGTCGCACTTACTTGTGATTACGTGTTCCGTCATGGAATTCACCTTGCTGCTTTAACAATGGAGGGGAGGGCCGCATGAAAGGAGCAGCGCCATCACATGGGGCGACAAATTAGCCTTAATGATAATTATTGTCAAATGCGAAAGCCAATCAGCGCACTTTAAAAGAGCGCTTTTGTCCTGCATGTCTTCACCGCGTGCATCCGCCTAATTATTTGCAGACGCCATCCGTTCTCATTGGTGACAGGCCCGACCAAGGTTGCGGCCAGGGAATACCTCAGGAGAACCCCATGCGTTCCGATCACGCGCATCGCCGCTGTTACATCCGCGCCCACAGCCGGACGCTTTCGATATGAGCACGCCGGTGAGCCTGACGCTGTTCTGTCTGCCTTATTCCGGGGCCAGCGCGATGTTCTACAGCCCCTGGCGGCGCAAATTGCCGGAGTGGCTGAACGTGCGCCCGCTGGAGCTTCCCGGTCGTGGCATGCGCATGGACGAGCCCTTGCAGACCGACATCGTGCAACTGGCCAAACATCTGGCCGACGAGATCTGTGCCGATCTGGACACGCCCTATGCGCTATTTGGCCACAGTCTGGGCGGGCTGCTGGCCTTTGAGCTGGCGCACGCCTTGCGCGAGCGCGGTCTGCCTGCACCGCTGGCGCTGTTCGCGTCGTCGACTGCCGGTCCGGTGCGCCGCGATGTCAGTGAATACGCCGTCGCCAAGACCGATGCGCAACTGCTCGAGCGACTGCGCAAACTCAAGGGCACCAGCGAAAACGTCATCGCCAACCAGGAACTCATGCAACTGATGCTGCCGATCCTGCGTGCCGATTTTCTGCTCTGCGGCAGCTTTGTGTACGGCAAGCGCGAGCCGCTCAGCGTGCCGATCCATGTATTTGGCGGCAAGCAGGACAGCATCAGCGTCGAGCAGCTGCTCGACTGGCAGGAAGAGACCTGCACCGGTTTCTCCCTGGACATGTTCGAGGGCCATCACTTTTATCTGGTCGACGAGCAAACGCAGCTGCTCCGTCTGCTGCGACGCTATTGCGAACAGCACCTGACCCGCTGGCGCAACAGCGCATCACGGCAAATGAACCGGGCCGCCGGTTGACCCTGTTTGCCCCACGCGCGGCCTCCTTGCAGGGCGCGCGTCTTTTTTGAAATTCAGATTTTATCTGGCACGCCGAATCTAGCAGGAACCCCATCATGGATGCGTTTGAACTCCCCGACACTCTGGCTCAGGCTCTTCAGCGTCGCGCCTTGCATACGCCGGATCGGCTGGCGCTGCGTTTTCTCACCGATGAGAACGACCAGGGCCTGGTGTTGACCTACCGTGACCTGGACCTGCGCGCGCGGACCATCGCTGCTGCGCTGCAACGTCAGGCCGTGCCGGGTGATCGGGCGATTCTGCTGTTTCATAGCGGGCCGGACTATGTCGCGGCGTTCTTCGGCTGCCTGTATGCAGGGGTCATTGCCGTGCCGGCTTATCCGCCGGAATCCAACCGTCGCCATCATCAGGAGCGACTGCTGTCGATCATCGCCGATGCCGAGCCGCGTCTGCTGCTGACCGGCGCCGATTTGCAGCCTGCCTTGCTGCAGATGGACGAGCTGGCCGCTGCCGATGCACCGCCATTGCTCTGTGTCGACACGTTGCCTGCTGCCCCGGCACAAGACTGGCAGGGCCCGCAGCTGCAGGCCGACGACATCGCGTTCCTGCAATACACCTCGGGCTCGACCGCACTGCCCAAGGGCGTGCAGGTCACGCATGGCAATCTGGTCGCCAACGAGTCATTGATCCGCCAAGGCTTCGGCATCGACGCCAACCCGGACGACGTGATTGTCAGCTGGCTGCCGCTGTACCACGACATGGGCCTGATCGGCGGCTTGTTGCAGCCGATTTTCAGCGGCGTCCCGTGCATCCTGATGGCCCCAGCGTACTTCCTCGCCCGGCCATTGCGCTGGCTGGAAGCCATCAGTGAATACGGCGGCACCATCAGCGGCGGGCCTGACTTTGCCTACCAGCTGTGCAGCGCACGGGTTAGCGATTCGGCGCTGGAGCGTCTGGACCTGAGTCGCTGGCGCGTGGCGTATTCGGGCTCCGAGCCGATTCGCGAAGACAGCCTGAGAGCATTTGCCGATAAATTCGCCAGTTGCGGCTTCACGCCTGACAGCTTCATGGCGTCCTATGGCCTGGCCGAAGCGACGCTGTATGTGGCTGGTGGCAAGCGCGGCAAGGGTATTCCATCGCTGCGCCTGAATGCGCAGGCGCTGGCGCGCAATGTCGTAGAACCGGGCGACGGTCAGCCAGTCATGAGCTGCGGCACGGGCCAGCCAGGGCATGGCGTGCTGATCGCCGACCCGGTCAGCCTGCAGGTGCTTGGCGAAAATCAGGTTGGCGAAGTCTGGGCCAGCGGGCCGAGCATTGCCCACGGTTACTGGCGCAACCCCGAAGCCACCGCCAGGGCGTTCGTGCAGCATGCCGGGCAGACCTGGCTGCGCACCGGCGACCTGGGGTTTCAGCGTCACGGCGAGCTGTACATCACCGGCCGCTTGAAGGACATGCTGATTGTCCGTGGCCACAACCTGTATCCGCAGGACATCGAAAAGCTCATCGAGAGTGAAGTGGATGTCGTGCGCAAAGGCCGGGTGGCGGCGTTTGCCGTCACTCAGGACGGTAGCGAAGGTATCGGCATTGCTGCTGAAATCAGTCGCAGCGTGCAGAAAATCCTCACGCCCGAAGCGTTGATTAAAATCATCCGGCAGACCGTGGCTGAGGCGTTTCAGGAGGCGCCGAGTGTCGTGGTGCTGCTCAATCCGGGCGCGCTGCCCAAGACCTCCAGCGGTAAGTTGCAGCGCTCAGCCTGCCGCACGCGTCTGGTCGATGGCAGCCTGGACAGCTACGCGGTGTTTCCCGCGAGCGATTCCACTCTTGCAGGCTGTGCCCCAAGCAGCGGCTCGGACCTGCAAGCGCAGATCGCCACGGTCTGGTGCGAGCAGTTGCAGTGCGAGCAGGTCAGTGCCGACGACCATTTCTTCCTGCTGGGCGGCAACTCGATCATCGCGACCCAGGTCGTGGCCCGCCTGCGCGAAACGCTGGGGATCGACCTGAACCTGCGGCTGCTCTTTGAGGCGCCGACGCTGGCGGCCTTTGCGGCACAGGTCGGAACGCTGCAGACCGCCGCATCGCAAGGCGACAGCCAGACGCAGAGCGCCAGCGCCCGACTGCCCGGCAACGAGCATCTGCCACAGTCCATGGCCCAGAACCGCCTGTGGTTCCTCTGGCAGCTCGACCCGCATAGCAGCGCCTACAACGTTCCCGGCGGGCTCCACCTGCGTGGCGAACTGGACAGCACTGCGTTGCGCTCCAGCTTCCAGCGCCTGATCGAGCGCCATGAATCGTTGCGCACGCGCTTCTACGAGCAGGACGGCGTGGCCTTGCAACGTATCGATGCGCCGAGTGAATTCCACCTCGATACCCTTGATATCAGCGACCTGCCCGGCGCCGAGCGTCAGGCACGTGCCGTGGCGATTCGCGAACAGCAGGCGCGCCTGCCGTTCGATCTGCAACACGGCCCGTTGCTGCGCGTGACCCTGCTGCGACTGGACGAAGAAGAGCATCAACTGCTGGTCACGCTGCACCACATCATTGCCGATGGCTGGTCGCTGAATGTGCTGATCGACGAGTTCTCGCGCCTCTATGCCTCGGCTGTTCAGGGCCAGACTCTGGAACTGGCACCGTTGCCGCTGCGTTACGCCGATTACGGCCAATGGCAGCGCGAATGGCTGACGAACGGCGAGGCCGAGCGCCAGTTGACTTACTGGCAGCAGCAACTGGGTGGCGAGCAGCCGGTCCTGACGCTGAACACCGACCATCCGCGTTCGGCCCGCCAGCAGCACAGTGCCTCACGCTACAGCCTGCGCCTGAGTGCAGAGCTGAGCGCCGCCGTACGCAACACCGCGCAAGCCTGGCAATCGACGTCGTTCATGTTCCTGCTGGCGGGGTTCCAGACCTTGTTGCATCGTTACAGCGGGCAAGCCGACATTCGCGTCGGTGTGCCCGGCGCCAATCGGCCACGCCATGAAACCCAGGGCCTGATCGGCTTCTTCATCAATACGCTGGTGCTGCGCGCACAGTTGGACCCGCGTCTGCCATTCTCGACGCTGCTGGCCCAGACCCGGCAGGCGGCGCTTGAAGCCCAGGCCCATCAGGACGTGCCGTTCGAGCAACTGGTCGAAGCGTTTCCGCAGGCGCGCGAGCACGGTCTGTTCCAGGTCATGTTCAACCACCAGCAACGCGACCTTGGCGCCTTGCGTCGTCTGCCGGGGTTGCTGGCCGAAGAACTGCCGTGGCACAGCCGCGAGGCCAAGTTCGATCTGCAACTGCACAGCGAGGAGGACCGCAATGGGCGCCTGACGCTGTGCTTCGATTACGCCGACGAACTGTTCGAGCACCACACCATCGTGGCCATGGCTCAGCACTATGTACGCCTGCTGACGCAGGTCAGTCAGCAGGCCCAGCTCGCGCTGGGTGACGTGCAACTGCTCAGCGCCGAGGAGCAGGAGCAACAGGCGCAATGGAGCGCCGCGCCTTGCGCACCGGCCACGTTGTGGTTGCCGGAACTGCTGAATCACCAGGCGCGGCAGACCCCGGAACGTATCGCGCTGGTGTGGGAGGGCGGCAGCCTCGACTTCGCCAGCCTGCACACGCAGGCCAACCGCCTGGCGCATTACCTGCGCGACAAGGGCGTTGGTCCGGACATCAAGGTGGCGATCGCCGCCGAGCGCTCGCCGCAGCTGTTGATCGGGCTGCTGGCGATCCTCAAGGCGGGCGGGGCTTACGTGCCGCTGGACCCGGACTATCCAATGGATCGACTCGCCTACATGCTGCAGGACAGCGGGGTCGAACTGCTGTTGACCCAGAGCCATCTGCTGGGCGACCTGCCGAGCGCCGAAGGCGTGTGCACGGTCGCCATGGACACGCTGCACCTGGACAACTGGCCGGTCAGTGCGCCGCGCCTGAACCTGCACGGCGACAACCTGGCGTACGTGATTTACACCTCCGGCTCGACCGGTCAGCCCAAAGGCGTCGGCAATACCCACGCGGCCCTGGCCGAGCGCCTGCAATGGATGCAGGACACCTACGCACTGGATGAAAGCGACGTGCTGATGCAGAAGGCTCCGATCAGCTTCGACGTCTCGGTGTGGGAGTGCTTCTGGCCGCTGATCACTGGCTGCCGCCTGCTGCTGGCAGGCCTTGGCGAACACCGCGATCCACAGCGCATCGCGCAGCTGATCAACGCGTATTCGGTGACCACGCTGCACTTCGTGCCGCCGCTGCTGCAACTGTTCATCGATGAGCCGCTGGCGCAGCAGTGCAATAGCCTGCGTCGCCTGTTCTCTGGCGGCGAAGCGTTGCCCGGCGAGCTGCGCAACCGGGTGCTCGAGCAACTGCCCGGTGTACAACTGCACAACCGTTATGGTCCGACCGAAACCGCGATCAACGTTACCCACTGGCAGTGCCGGATCAGCGATGGCCTGCGCTCGCCGATCGGCCGCCCGCTGGGCAACGTGCTGTGCCGGGTGCTGGACAGCGAACTGAATCCGCTGCCACGCGGGGTGGCCGGGGAGCTGTGCATCGGCGGTATTGGTCTGGCGCGTGGCTATCTGCGGCGTCCCGGGTTGACTGCCGAGCGCTTTGTCGCCGATCCGCTGGGGCAAGCGGGTGAGCGCCTGTATCGCACCGGGGACCTGGTGCGCTGGGCCGCAGATGGCGCGCTGGAATACCTCGGTCGTCTGGATCAGCAGGTCAAACTGCGCGGTTTCCGCGTCGAACCACAAGAGATCGAAGCACGCCTGCTGGCCCAGCCAGGCGTAGGCCAGGCAGCCGTGCTGCTGCGTGAAACCGTTGCCGGGCCGCAACTGATCGGTTACTACACCGCCGAAGCCGGGCAGAACGTCGAGGCTGAGCGGATCAAGTCGGCGCTGGCTCTTGAGCTGCCGGATTATATGGTCCCGGCGCAGCTGGTGCGCCTCGACAGCATGCCCCTGAGCCCGAGCGGCAAGCTGGATCGTCGCGCCTTGCCCGAGCCGCAATGGCAGACCCGCGAGCACGTCGAGCCGCAGACGGATCTGCAAAAACAGATCGCCGCTGTCTGGCGACAGGTGCTGGGTGTGCCGCGTGTCGGCTTGCGCGATGATTTCTTCGAACTGGGCGGGCACTCGTTGCTGGCCACGCAGATCATTTCCCGCGTGCGCCAGGCCTGCGACATCGATTTGCCGTTGCGGGCGCTGTTCGAAGCCAGCGAACTGGGCGCGTTTGCCGCACAGGTTGAGGCCATTCAGCAGTCCGGCGCACGCAGCAGCCTGCAACCGATTGCCCGTGTCGACCGCAGCCAGCCAGTGCCGTTGTCCTATTCCCAGCAGCGCATGTGGTTCCTCTGGCAGATGGAACCGGACAGCCCGGCCTACAACGTCGGCGGCATGGCGCGCCTGAAAGGCGTGTTGAACATCGAGTGCTTCGAGGCAGCGCTGCAAGCCTTGATCCTGCGCCACGAAACCCTGCGCACCACGTTCCCGAGCATCAACGGCGTAGCGTGCCAGAAGGTCAGCGAGCAGTCCGACCTGCGCGTGCAGTGGCAGGATTATTCTGCGTTGCCCGTCGAGGCTCGTCAGCAACGCACTCAGGCGCTGGCCGACAGCGAGGCGCACCAGCCCTTCGATCTGGAAACCGGGCCGTTGTTGCGCGCCTGTCTGGTCAAGGCGAGCGACCTTGAGCATTACTTCGTCCTGACCCTGCACCACATCGTCACTGAAGGCTGGGCGATGGACATTTTCGCCCGCGAACTGGGGCAGCTTTACGAAGCCTTCCTTGAAGGACGACCATCGCCGCTGGAGCCGCTGGCGGTGCACTACCTGGATTACAGCGTCTGGCAGCGGCAGTGGATGGAAGCCGGCGAGCGCCAGCGCCAGCTCGATTACTGGACCGCGCAGCTGGGCAACGAGCATCCATTGCTGGAGCTGCCTGCGGACCGGCCGCGTCCGCCGGTGCAAAGCCATAAAGGCGAGCTGTACCGCTTCGACCTGAACGCCGACCTGGCCGCCAAAGTGCGCACCTTCAATGCCCGCAACGGCCTGACCCTGTTCATGACCATGACCGCCACCCTGGCGGTATTGCTGTACCGCTACAGCGGCCAGAACGACCTGCGCATTGGCGCACCGGTGGCCAACCGCATTCGTCCGGAAAGCGAAGGGCTGATCGGCGCGTTCCTCAATACCCAGGTGCTGCGCGTGCAGCTTGACGGGCAGATGAGCGTCGCCCAACTGTTCGAACAGGTTCGCCACACGGTGATCGAAGGCCAGTCGCATCAGGACCTGCCGTTCGATCATCTGGTCGAAGCCCTGCAACCGCCACGCAGCGCAGCCTACAACCCGCTGTTTCAGGTGATGTGCAACGTGCAGCGCTGGGAATTCCAGCAAAGCCGCGAACTGGCGGGCATGACCGTCGAGTACCTGGTCAACGATGCGCGAGCCACCAAGTTCGACCTCAATCTGGAAGTCACCGAACTGGACCACCGTCTGGGTTGCTGCCTGACCTACAGCACCGATCTGTTCGACGAACCGCGCATCGCACAGATGGCCGAACACTGGCTGAACCTGTTGCAGGCGCTGCTCGCTGATCCACAACAACGCCTGAGTGAATTGCCGCTGTTGCAGGAGACAGAGCGCCAGCAACTGCTCGACAGCCTCGGCGTCGAAGCAGGTGAGCAGCGGCTCGACCAATGCATTCACAGCCTGTTCGCCGAACAGGCACACCGGCGTGCAGACGCGCCGGCGCTGACGTTCGCCGGGCAAACCCTCAGCTATGCCGAGCTGGACGCCAAGGCCAACCAACTGGCCTGGATGCTCCGCGAGCGCGGCGTCGGCCCGCAGATTCGCGTCGGTCTGGCGTTGCCGCGTTCGCTGGACATGGTCGTCGGCCTGCTGGCGATCCTCAAGGCCGGTGGTGCGTATGTGCCACTGGACCCGGAATATCCGCTGGAACGCCTGCACTACATGATCGAAGACAGCGGCGTTGGCCTGCTGTTGAGCGACCGTGCGCTGTTTGCCGCACTGGGCGAGTTGCCTGCCGGTGTTGCCCGTTGGTGCCTGGAAGACGATCAGCCGTCGCTGGCGTCTTTCTCGTCCGATGAGCTGCCGTTCATCAGCTTGCCGCAGCATCAGGCGTACCTGATCTACACCTCCGGTTCGACCGGCAAACCCAAGGGCGTGGTGGTGTCCCATGGTGAAATCGCCATGCATTGCCAGGCGGTGATCCGGCGCTTCGACATGCGCCCTGACGATTGCGAGCTGCATTTCTATTCGATCAATTTCGATGCCGCCACCGAGCGCCTGCTGGTGCCCTTGCTCAGCGGCGCCCGTGTGGTGCTGCGTGCTCAGGGGCAGTGGGACGCCGAAGAAATCTGCACGCTGATTCGCCAGCAGCAGGTCAATATTCTCGGTTTCACGCCCAGCTACGGCAGCCAGTTGGCGCAGTGGCTGGCGACCCAGGGCCAGACCCTGCCGGTGCGCATGTGCATCACCGGCGGCGAAGCGCTGACCGGCGAACACCTGCAACGCATCCGTGCGGTGTTCCAGCCCGAGCTGTTATTCAATGCCTATGGCCCGACCGAAACTGTGGTCATGCCGCTGGCCAGCCTGGCCCCGCAACAATTGGAGGAGGGCGAAGCCAGCGTGCCGATCGGGCGCGTGGTCGGCGCACGGGTGGCGTACATTCTTGACGCCGATCTGGCGCTGGTGCCCCAGGGCGCGAGCGGCGAGCTGTACATTGGCGGAGCGGGTCTGGCGCAGGGCTATCACCAGCGCCCCGGCATGACTGCCGAACGCTTCGTGGCCGATCCATTTGCCAGCAATGGCGGGCGTCTGTACCGCACCGGCGATCTGGTGCGCCAGCGCGCCGACGGCTTGGTGGAATACCTGGGGCGTATCGACCATCAGGTGAAGATTCGCGGCTTCCGCATCGAACTGGGTGAAATCGAAACCCGCTTGCTGGAGCACGCAACCGTTCGCGAAGCCATCGTGCTGGCGCTGGACACGCCATCAGGCAAGCAACTGGCGGGCTATCTGGTCAGCGATGTAGCCGGGCAGGGCGACGAGCAGCAGGCGCAATGGCGTGAATCGCTCAAGTCGCACCTCAAGGCGCAACTGCCGGACTACATGGTGCCGACCCACCTGATCCTGCTCGACAGCATGCCGCTGACCGCCAACGGCAAACTCGACCGCCGTGCCTTGCCTGCACCGGACCCGGAACTCAATCGTCAACACTACGTAGCGCCCGCCAGTGAGCTGGAGCAGCAGCTGGCGGCAATCTGGTGTGCGGTGCTGAACGTGGAAAAAGTCGGCCTCAACGATAACTTCTTCGAACTGGGCGGCGACTCGATCCTGTCGATTCAGGTGGTCAGCCGGGCGCGTCAGTTGGGTATCCATTTCAGCCCGCGTGATCTGTTCCAGCACCAGACCGTGCAGACCCTGGCCGCCGTGGCGACCACCCGCGAGCTGATTCAGGCCGAGCAGGGGCTGCTCGACGGTAATTCTGGTTTGACGCCGATTCAGCACTGGTTTTTCGACACGCCGATCCCCGAGCGTCAGCACTGGAATCAGTCGTTGCTGCTGGAGCCGCTCAGCGCGCTGGACCCGAACCTGCTGGCGCAGGCGTTGCGTACGCTACTCGAACAACACGACGCCCTGCGCCTGAGTTTCACCGAGCATGAGGGTGCGTGGCAGGCAGAACACCGCGCAGTGACAGCCGACACCCTGTTGATTCAGGCGCAGGTCAGCGACATGGCTGAATGCGCAGCCCTGTACGCCGACACCCAGCGCAGCCTCGACCTGCACAACGGTCCGCTGCTGCGCGCCTTGCTGGTCGACGGTCCGCAGGGCCAGCAACGGTTGCTGATGGTCATTCATCACCTGGTGGTCGACGGCGTGTCGTGGCGTGTGCTGCTCGACGATCTGCAAAACGCTTATCGTCAACTGCGCGACGCGACGCCGGTGCGCTTTGCGGCGAAGACCAGCGCTTTCCGCGACTGGGCCGCGCGTCTGCAGGCCTACGCCGGCAATGAGTCGTTACGTGAAGAACTGCATGTGTGGCAGCGCCAGCTGGGCGGTTCTGCGACGAGTCTGCCGTGCCATAACCCGCAGGGTGGTCGGCAGAATCGTCATGCGCAGACGGTCAGCGTGCGCCTCGATGCCGAACGTACCCGGCAACTGCTGCAACAGGCGCCGAGTGCCTACCGAACCCAGGTCAACGACCTGCTGCTGACCGCGCTGGCCCAGGTGGTCTGCCGCTGGAGCGGGCAGCCGTCGACACTGATTCAGCTTGAAGGTCACGGCCGTGAAAATCTGTTCGACGACATCGACCTGACCCGCACGGTGGGCTGGTTCACCAGCGCCTATCCGCTGCGACTGACGCCAGCGCCGGCTGCCGATTCGGCACCGGGCGACTCGATCAAGGCGATCAAGGAGCAACTGCGGCAGGTGCCGCACAAGGGGCTGGGCTATGGCGTGCTGCGTTACCTGGCCGATAGCGCCAGCCAGGCCGCCATGCAGGCACTGCCGGTGGCGCCGATCACCTTCAACTACCTTGGCCAGTTCGATCAGAGCTTCGCTGACGATGCGCTGTTCCGTCCGCTGCAAGAGTCGCCAGGCGCGGCCCACGATCCGCAGGCGCCGCTGCCCAACGAACTGAGCATCGACAGTCAGGTGTATGGCGGCGAGTTGTTGCTGCGCTGGACCTTCAGTGCCGAGCGCTACGAACCCGCTGCCATCGAAGCGCTGGCGCAGGATTACCTGAGTCAGTTGCAGGCGCTGATTGCCCATTGCCTGGCCGATGGCAGCGGCGGCCTGACGCCGTCGGAGTTCCCGCTGGCTGCCCTGGATCAGGCGCAGCTCGACGCGCTGCCGGTTCCGCCAAGCCAGATCGAAGACGTCTACCCACTGACCCCGATGCAGGAGGGCATGCTGCTGCACACCCTGCTGGAGCCGGGCACCGGGCTGTATTACATGCAGGACCGCTACCGCATCGACAGCGCGCTGGACCCGCAGCGTTTCGCCCAGGCCTGGCAAGCGGTGATCGCCCGTCACGAAGCGCTGCGTGCCTCGTTCTGCTGGAACATCGGCGAGACCATGCTGCAGGTCATTCATAAACCGGGCAGCACGCCGATTGATTATCTGGACTGGCGTGACGTGCCGGCGGAGCAGCAGGAGCCGCACTTGCAGGCCCTGCTCAAGTCCGAGCGCGAGGCCGGTTTCGCGCTGCTCGATCAACCGCCGTTCCACCTGCGCCTGATCCGCGTCGACGAGGCGCGCTACTGGTTCATGATGAGCAACCACCACATCCTGATCGATGCCTGGTGCCGCTCGCTGCTGATGAACGACTTCTTCGACATTTACACCGCGCTGGGCGAAGGCCGCGATGCGCAACTGGCCCCCGCACCGCGCTATCGGGACTACATCGGCTGGCTGCAACGCCGAGGCCTGACGCAGGCACGTGACTGGTGGCGAGATAACCTGCGCGGCTTCGAGCGGTCCACACCGATCCCCAGCGACCGGCCGTTCCTGCGTGAACATGCGGGCGACAGCGGTGGCATGGTGGTGGGCGACTGCTACACCCGTCTCGATGAACGCGACGGCGCACAGCTGCGCGAACTGGCGCAGCAGCATCAACTGACCGTCAACACCTTCGCCCAGGCGGCGTGGGCGCTGACCCTGCGGCGCATGAGCGGTGATCGCGACGTGGTGTTCGGCGTTACCGTCGCCGGGCGGCCGGTGGAACTGCCGCAGATGCAGCGCACGGTCGGCTTGTTCATCAACACCATCGCCCTGCGTGTCGGCATGCCGGCTGACGACCAGCGTTGCAGCGTTCGCCAGTGGCTCGGCCAGTTGCTGGACAGCAACATGCAACTGCGCGAGTACGAATACCTGCCGCTGGTGACCATTCAGGAAAACAGCGAGCTGCCCAAGGGTCAGCCACTGTTCGACAGCCTGTTCGTGTTCGAGAACGCGCCGGTCGAGGTCTCTGTGCTGGACCGTGCGCAAAGCCTGAATGCCACCTCAGATTCCGGTCGCACCCACACCAACTACCCGCTGACTGCAGTCTGCTATCCCGGCGACGACCTGGGCCTGCACCTGTCCTACGACCAGCGCTATTTCGACGAATCCACCGTGCAGGGCATGCTCGGTGAGTTCAAGCGCCTGCTGCTGGCGCTGGTCGAAGGCTTTCATGGCGACATGGCCGAGCTGGCGCTGGTCAGTGAGCAGGAGCGGGCTTTCCTGATCGACGGCTGCAATCAGAGCGACCATGCTTACCCGCTGGATAAAAGCTATGTAGAACTGTTTGAAGCGCAGGTCGCGGCGCATCCGGAGCGTATTGCGGTCAGTTGCCTGGATCGTCAGCTCAGCTATGCCGCGCTGAATATCGCCAGCAACCGTCTGGGCCATGCCCTGATCGAGGCCGGTGTCGGTTTCGATCAGCCGGTTGCCGTGCTCGCCGAGCGTGGCGTTGAACTGCCGGGCATGATCATCGGCAGCTTCAAGGCCGGTGCCGGCTACCTGCCGCTGGACCCGGCGCTGCCGAACTCCCGCCTGAGCGACATCATCGGCCAGAGCGCCACGCCGCTGCTGGTGTGCAGCGCTGAGTGTCTGGAACAGGGCAGGGCGCTGCTTGATGCGCTGCCCGAAGCGAGTCGACCGCAGTTGCGGGTCTGGGAAGACCTGCAGCAGAGCGATTCCGCGCAGCACAACCCTGGTCGCTACAGCGCGCCGGACAACCTCGCTTATGTGATCTTCACCTCAGGCTCCACCGGGCTGCCGAAGGGTGTGATGGTCGAGCAGCGCGGCATGCTCAATAACCAGTTGAGCAAAGTGCCTTACCTGAGCCTGAGCGACCGCGATGTGATCGCCCAGACCGCCTCGCAGAGTTTCGACATTTCGGTCTGGCAGTTCCTTGCCGCGCCGCTGTTTGGCGCTCGGGTGGATATCGTGCCGAACGACATCGCCCGTGATCCGCAGGCGCTGTTGGCGCATGTTCAGGCGCAGCGCATCAGCGTGCTGGAAAGCGTGCCGTCGCTGATCACCGGCCTGCTCGCCGAACCGCAGGCAGCGCTCAACAGCCTGCGCTGGATGCTGCCGACCGGTGAAGCCATGCCGCCGGAACTGGCCAGCCAGTGGCTGCAACGTTACCCGCAGATCGGCCTGGTGAATGCCTATGGTCCGGCCGAGTGCTCCGACGATGTGGCGTTTTTCCGGGTCGATGCGCAGTCCACTCGCAGCGCTTATCTGCCGATCGGATCGCCGACCGACAACAATCGCCTGTACCTGCTCGACGATGCGCTGGACCTCGTGCCGCTGGGTGCCGTCGGTGAGCTGTGCGTGGCAGGGGCCGGCGTCGGTCGCGGTTATGTCGCTGATCCGCGGCGCACCGTGCCGGTGTTCGTGCCGCATCCGTTCGGTGCGCCGGGCGAGCGTCTGTACCGCACCGGTGACCTGGCGCGGCGACGCAAGGACGGCGTGCTGGAGTACGTCGGCCGGGTCGATCATCAGGTAAAGATTCGTGGCTATCGCATCGAGCTGGGCGAAATCGAAACCCGTCTGCTGGAGCATCCGGCCATCCGCGAGTCGGTGGTGCTGGACGTCGCTGGCCCATTGGGCAAGGTGCTGGCGGCCTACCTGGTGCCGCGCTCCACGACGCAGGATCACGAGGCCTTGCGTGACGAGGTGAGAAACCACCTCAAGGCCAGCCTGCCGGACTACATGGTGCCGACGCATCTGGTGCTGCTGGAAGCCATGCCGCTGACCCCGAACGGCAAGCTGGACCGCAAGGCCCTGCCGGCGCCGGACGTCAGCCTGGTGCAGCAGGATTATCAGGCACCACAGACGGAAATGGAGCAGCAGCTGGCGACGATCTGGGCCGATGTGCTCAAGGTCGAGCGCGTGGGTATTACCGACAACTTCTTCGAGCTGGGCGGGCACTCGCTGCTCGCGACCCAGGTGGTGACCCGTGCGCAGAAGCGCTTGCAACGTAACGTGCCGTTGCGGGCAATGTTCGAGTTCAACACCGTTCAGGCGTTGGCGCAGCACCTGGAAAGCCTTGGTGGAGCACAGGTCGACGAGCAGAAATTCGATCGTCTGGCGGACTTGATGGCGGAGCTGGAAGGGCTCTGATCAGCCTCTCGTCGGGACGCCGGGGCTGCGGATAAAAAACTCGTTACCGGGTGTAAATCCGCAGCTCGCTGGCGCGTTTTCCAAGGAACGAACACACACCTGAAGCGGCATGCGCCAACGCTTATGTTTCAGGTCATTCAAGCCGCGTATTGAGGGTTGCACAGATGTCAGTCGCTACCAGGTTTATCGATGATCAGCCGACACGGGTTGCCCCGGCTGCGGCTGAGATGCTCTACCAGTTCGACGAATCGCCACTGCTGGCCCGACAGAGTCGCCAGGAGTCCAACGCACGCAGCTACCCGCGGCGCATACCGCTGGCGCTCAAACGCGCCAAGGGGATTCACGTCGAGGACGTCGAAGGGCGGCGCTTCATCGATTGCCTGGCAGGCGCGGGCACCCTGGCGTTGGGGCATAACCATGCGGTGATTATCGAAGCGATCCAGCAAGTGATCGCCGACGAGTTGCCGCTGCACACGCTGGACCTCACCACGCCGGTCAAGGACCAGTTCGTTCAGGACCTGTTCGGCCTGCTGCCGCCAGCGCTGGCCGATGACGCGAAGATTCAGTTTTGCGGCCCGACCGGCACCGATGCAGTGGAAGCCGCGTTGAAGCTGGTACGCACCGCTACCGGGCGCAGCACGGTCCTGTCATTTCAGGGCGGTTATCACGGCATGAGCCAGGGCGCATTGAGCCTGATGGGCAGCCTGGGGCCGAAAAAGCCGCTGGGTGCGTTGCTCGGCACCGGCGTGCAGTTTCTGCCGTACCCCTATGATTACCGCTGCCCGTTCGGGCTTGGCGGCGAACAGGGCGTGCGCGCCAACCTGCATTATCTGGAAAACCTGCTCAATGACCCGGAAGCCGGCGTGCAATTGCCCGCAGCGGTCATTCTTGAAGTGGTGCAGGGCGAGGGTGGAGTGATCCCCGCTGATCTGGACTGGCTGCGCGGCGTGCGACGCATCACCGAAAAGGCCGGCGTGGCGCTGATCGTCGATGAAATCCAGAGCGGTTTCGCACGCACCGGCAAGATGTTTGCCTTCGAGCATGCCGGGATCATCCCGGACGTGGTGGTCATGTCCAAAGCCATTGGCGGCAGCTTGCCACTGGCGGTGGTGGTCTATCGTTCCTGGCTGGACACCTGGCTGCCGGGCGCACACGCCGGGACGTTTCGCGGCAATCAGATGGCCATGGCTACCGGTTCTGCCGTAATGCGCTATCTTCAGGAACACTCTATTTGCGAACACGCGACAGCCATGGGCGCGCGTCTGTCCGGGCATTTGCGTGCCTTGCAACGTGACTTCCCGCAGTTGGGCGATATTCGCGGGCGCGGGCTGATGCTCGGTGTCGAGCTGGTCGACCCGTCCGGTGCGCGCGATGCACAGGGTCATCCGCCGGTATTTGCGCGTCTGGCCCCGCTGATCCAGCGTGAATGCCTCAAGCGCGGGCTGATTCTGGAACTGGGCGGTCGACATGCCAGCGTGGTACGTTTTCTGCCACCGCTGATCATCACTGCCGAACAGATCGACGAAGTGGCAGAGATCTTCGGCCGTGCGCTGAACGCCGCTGTCGCCCAGGTTTAATTTTTCGACGTAGTGATACGTTCAATCCCTATAGCTGCCATGAATTGGCGCGGCAGCCCTGAACACACATGGAGAGCAGCAATGACTTCAGTATTCGATCGGGAAGACATCGTCTTTCAAGTTGTAGTCAACCACGAAGAACAGTATTCCATCTGGCCCGACTACAAGGCGATCCCCAACGGCTGGCGCACGGTGGGCAAAAGCGGCTTCAAGAAAGAATGCCTGGCCTACATCGAAGAAGTCTGGACCGACATGCGCCCCCTGAGCCTGCGCCAGAAAATGGAAGCGCAGACGGCCTGATTGACGGTCTGCACGGATACTTCGATTATCGTGCGACGCTCCGCGTCGGTCTGCACGGACAATCCGATTATCGTGCGACGCTCTGCGTCGTCATGCCGTTCCGGACGCTCCGCGTCCTCTTTGCGACGCAGAGCGTCGAGAACTGCATTCCCACGCTGGAGTGGTGTGACCCCCGAAGGTTGGATGCAACCTTTGGAGGCGTCATGGGTAAATATACAGAGCAGGCAAAACTCGCAGCCGTGAAAGAGTATTGTGCCGGCAAGGCAGGTTTGAGGGATGTTGCGCGTCGCCACGATGTGGACTTTTCCTGCCTTCGTCAGTGGGTCGCGGCTTATCAGATCCACGGCCCAGCCGCTCTTAAAGAGAAAAGGCGGCAGCGTTACAGTGACGAATTCAAGCTAGCTGTTTTGAAGCGCATGCATGATGAGCGATTATCACTGCGCCAGACAGCGGCCTTGTTCGATATCCGTCAGTTCGGCATCATCAATCTATGGCAGCGCCTTTTTGACGAAGGTGCTCTTAACGCATCCTCAAAGCCCCCTAAGAAAGTTGGACGCCCAAGAAAGATGACGACGCCCCTTCCCCCTGTGAACTCCGCTCCGATCAACGATGAATCGCGCTCGCGTGACGAGTTGCTTGCCGAGGTGAAGCAACTGCGGATGGAGGTCGATTATCTAAAAAAGCTCGATGCCTTGGTTCAGAAGAAGCAACGAATAGCGCAGCAGAAAAAGCGCAAATCGTGATGGAACTGAGGCCTTTACATTCTCTGGACGGCCTGCTGAAGTTTGCCGGTCTGGCACGCAGCACTTTTTACTATCAACAAAAGGTACTGCTGGCAGATGACAAATACGCCGGGCTGAAAGACCTGATTCAGGCAACTTTCTACGAGCACAAGGGCCGGTATGGCTATCGTCGCATCACGGCAGCGTTGCGCAGGGCGGGCCATCTTGTGAACCACAAGACGGTGCAGAAACTAATGGGGCAGCTAGGCCTGAAGAGCCTGATACGCGTGAAGAAATACCGTTCCTACAAAGGCGAAACAGGCAAGGCCGCGCCTAACCTGCTAAAGCGTGATTTCAAAGCGCAATACCCTAACCAGAAATGGGCCACCGACGTGACCGAATTCAAAGTAGGAGGCCAGAAACTTTATCTGTCGCCGATCATGGATCTGTACAGCGGCGAAATCATTTCCTATGCGATTGCCAGGCGCCCGCTGTACTCCATGGTCGACGAAATGCTTGAAGGAGCATTTAAGCGGCTTGGACCGCATGAAAAGCCGATTTTGCATTCCGACCAGGGCTGGCAATATCGGATGCCTATTTACCAGCGACTGCTCAATGAGAATTCGATCGCAGCCAGCATGTCGCGCAAGGGTAACTGCTACGACAACGCGGCTATTGAGAGCTTTTTTAGCACGCTGAAATCCGAATTTTTCTACCTGAACAAATTTAACGATCTGGATGAGCTTCAAGCGGGTATCGAAGAGTACATTGAGTATTACAATCACTCACGCATAAAACTGAAGCTTAACGGCCTGAGTCCTGTGGAATACAGAATGCAGGCCGCCAAGGCAGCGTAGGTGGATAATTGTCCAACCTTCGGGGGTCACACCAGAGCGTGAGGAACGATAATCTCAACTTCGTGCCGAAGCCCTGCGTCGGTCTGCACGGACAATCCGATTATCGTGCGACGCTCCGCGTCGTCATGCCGTTCCGGACGCTCCGCGTCCTCTTGCGACGCAGAGCATCGCGAACTGCATTTCCACGCTGGAGCGTGAGGAACGATAATCTCAACTCCGTGCTGAAGCGCTGCGTCGGGCAACTCAACTATCGTGCGACGCAGAGCGTCGTCATGCCGTTCTGGACGCTCCGCGTCCTCTTTGCGACGCAGAGCGTCGAGAACTGCATTCCCACGCTGGAGCGTGCGGAACGATAATCTCAACTTCGTGCCGAAGCCCTGCGTCGGGCAACTCAACTATCGTGCGACGCTCTGCGTCGTCATGCCGTTCCGGACGCTCCGCGTCCTCTTTGCGACGCAGAGCATCGCGAACTGCAATTTCCACGCTGGAGCGTAGGGAACGATAATCTCACTCCTTGCCAGCCAGCACCCCGATAATCCCCTGAATATCACCCTGTAACTCCGCCAGCGGGTCAGCGCCGTCAATCCCCAGCACCAACAGCTTGCTGCCAGCCGCCTCGATGGCGGCCTTGACCGGCGCGGGTGGCTGGCGGTGATCGAGCACCAAGGCCACGTCGTTATCCTTCAGGGTCGCGCTCAGTTTGCTCAAGGCTTCTGGCGTCCATTGCTCGTCCGTCAGCGCCTGAGTGTCGATCAGTTCCAGATTCAGCCCGCTGATCAAATAGCCGAAGCGATCCGACAAACTCACCACGCTCAAATTATCGGCACCGGCCAGCGCGGCTTCGCTGCTGGCGCTGAGCTTGAGTAGCTGCTGTTTGAACGCCGCCAGATTGGCCTCGATTTTCGGTTTGGCGGCCGGTGCCAGGCGCACCAGGTCCGCTGCCAGCACATCCGCCATACGCCCCATGTTATTGCTCGCCAGCCACGGCTGACTGTTCAATCCGTCAGTGCCCTGACCCGGCTGTACGGCGATGCCCGGCAGACTGCCGTCCACCGGACGTGCGGCATCGATCTCGACGATACGAATATTGCTGCGCCGTGCATTGGGGTAGAGCGGGTCATCGGCCCAGATCGAGCGTAAGCCGATCACCGCATCGGCGTTGTTCGCCAGCCCGCGCAAGGCATCGGCACCACGCCCGGTGAAATACGCGGTCTGACGCGAGCCCGGCAGGTTGGCCGCGGCAGCGCGCTCCAGCACCACACCGCTGTCTTTGAGCAGTATTTCGCCCAGGCCATAAGTGATCGGCAGGCTGGCCAGCACTCGCACCGGTTGCGGTTTATCGGTTTTGCTGTCGGCCGCCTGCAGGCTGTTGCTGAACAGGCCGGTGATGAGCAGCGCCAGACTCAAGGTACGTAACGTGGGCATTTATCCAATATTCCCTTTCAGGCTCGGCAGCGTGCCGCGAGCGATGGCGGCCAGGGCGAAAGCAATGCCCGCCACCAGAATGATTGCCGCGCCGGACGGCACCGGCAGGTCGAAGACGATGGGCAGCAGGATGCCGCACAGGGTGCTGATGGTCGCAATGGCCACTGAAATCCAGAAAAAGCCCTTGAGCGACTGACTCAACAAGCGTGCCGCCGCCGCTGGAATCACCAGCAACGCACCGACCAGGATCGCGCCGATGACTTTCACCGCCGCGACCGTGATCAGCGTCACCAGAATCACGAACAGGTAATCCAGCGTCTTTACCGCCACGCCGCGCACCGCAGCCAGCTGCGGATTGAAGCTGGCCAGCATGATGCGGTTGTACAGCGGCAGGCTCAGGCCCATGACCAGCGAACCGACGATCAGCAGCACCAGCAGGTCGTTACCGTTGACGGTCAGCACCGAGCCGAACAGCACGTTTTCCAGAATGTGCACGTTGATCTTGCCGGCCAGCACCAGCAGCAGGCTCGCGCCCAGTGCCAGAGATACCGACAGGAACACGCCGATCAGCGTGTCAGGTGCCAGCCCGGTGCGGTTGCGCAGGTAATTGAGGACGATGCCGAACAGCAGGCAATAGCCGAACAGGGCACCATAGGGGCCGGTGTAGGGTTCGCCGAGCAGAATGCCGATCGCCACCCCGGTCAGTGCCGCATGGCCCACGGCTTCGGAGAAAAACGCAAAGCGCTTGACCACCACCAGCGTGCCCAGACCGCCCAGCACCGGGCCGATCAACAGCCCGGCGAGCAGGGCGTTGACCACGAAACCGTAGGCCAGCGCCTCGGGCAGGTAACCGGACGAGGCGAGGCCCTGAATGAACAGGCGAAAGGTTTCGTAATCCATTACACGATCCTCCCGGCGCTGCTATCCATCGTGCGCGGGTGCGCGGAAAACAGGGTCAGCAGCCGTTCCGGGGTCAGCGCGGTGGCGGCCGGCTCATCGAACAGGATGCGTCGGTTGAGCCCCGTGACCTGATCGGCCAGACGCCTGACGGCATCCAGATCATGCTCGATCCACAGGACCGTGACCCCGCTTCGGCGCCAGTCACCCAACAACCGCTCAAACACCTGAATACCCGCCTCATCCAGCGCCGACATCGGCTCATCCAGCACCAGCAATTGCGGCGCAGGAATCAGCCCCTGCGCCAGCAGCACGCGCTGCCGCTCGCCACCGGACAGCGCGCCCATGCGCCGTTTGCGCTTGTCCTGCATGCCGACCCGCTCCAGCGCTTCTCCAATCGCTGCCGCGTAGTGCTTCGACACACCCAGAAACGCCGGGCGTCGCTGACACATGGCCGCCATGAAATCGTCCACGGTCATCGGCAGGCCACGGTCGAACTCCAGCGCCTGCGGAACATAGCCGATCAGCCCCGGAGCGGCAGGCCACAGCAGGCTCAACTGGCCTTGATGCGGTGTCTGCCCGAGCAGGGTCTTGATCAGCGAGCTTTTGCCACCGCCGTTCGGTCCGACCAGTGCGTGTACGCTGCCGGCGCGCACATTGAAGTGAACCTGATCGAGAATCGTGGTGCGCCCGAGGGTCAGGCTGACCTGACTGAATTCGATGCCCGGCCCCTGGCTAATGATGTCGAGGTGCTGTGCAGCCGTCATGCGCCCGACTCCTGAATGGCCCGTACCACCGTGTCGAGGTTGCCGGCCATTTCCTTTTCGTACTTGTCGGCGGTGTACTCGCCATAGGAAATGTGCGACAGCGGGTACAGCCGAACTCCGGATTCACGCTGAATGGTCTCGACGTAGGTGGACGGGAAGTCCATCTCCGAGAAGATCACTTTCACATCCAGCTCACGCAGTTGGTCGATGGTTTTTTTCAACTGACTCGGGCTGGGCTCGATGCCATGCGCCGGTTCAACCACGGCGGTGACTTCCAGGCCGAATTCGCGCAGCAGGTAGTCGTAGGCGGCATGCACCGTGGCCACGCGCAGGTCGGCATTGGGTGCCTTGGTCAGTTTGGCGAGCGCGTCGGCGCGCATCTGGCGCAGGCGCTTGCCGTAGGCGCGGGCGTTGGCGGTGTAGGTTTTGGCATTGTCCGGGTCCAGCTTGCCCAGCTCGCGGGCGATATTGTTGACCTGCGCAATGGACGCACTGATCGACAGGAAGGTGTGCGGGTTGACCACTTTGCCGGCACCTCGCGCCGCCACCCCGGTGGCCGCCAGCAACGGCACATCGGCGTTGGCCTCGATGGTCTTGATGTTCGGCGTTTCACTGGTGGCGATCATGCGGTCGGCAAAGTCGTCATGGCCGACGCCGTTGAGCACGATCACATCCAGCGAACCGATGCGCTTGATGTCCTCGGCGCGCGGCTCATAGGCATGCGGGTTGAAGCCCGCCGGGATCAGCGGCACGACGTCGGCCTTGTCGCCGACGATATTGCTCACGTAGCTGTAGTAAGGGTGCAGGGTAATGCCGATGCGCAGGCGTTTGGCCGGTTCGGCGGCGAAGCTGGACGGCGCCAGCAGGGCGACCATCAGCCCCGTCAGCAGGACGCGCAGCAAGGGACGGCGTTTGAGTGAAATAGGCATGGGCAAGCGGTCTTCTTTCAAAGGAATGCGGAGTTTCAGTGCGGGTGCTGACGGGTCACGCCAGCATCGAATTGCGCGACGACCTGTTTCCAGCCTGAATCGATCAGGGCCTGGTCACCGAGGTCGCTGACCGCCGCCGGCGAGGCGTTGCGGTTGATCCAGATGTCCGGCTGCTCGCCGGAATCGACACGCATCAGAAACGAACCGGCCACGCTCGGCGTCCGGCTCAGCCCCAGATAGGACTGCTCGATCATCTGCCAGGCGTGATCGCCACGGCTTGCCGAACTGGCATCCCTGGCGAACGGCGCAAAGCCTTCATCGGCCAGTTGCTCTGGGGTGATCGGTGTCTGCTGCTCGGTGGCCAGCAGGCGGATTTCATCGAGGGTCACGCGCAGGTCGGCGTAAATGCCTTGTTCCGCAGCGCTCAGGTCGCGTCGTGCGTCCAGTTGATGGCTGGAGACGCTGTGCGTTTCCTGAGTATCACGGTGCAGGCTGATCACGCCGGCAGCGCTGCCAAGGATCAGCAGGCACAGCAACAGGACGTACAGGGTTTCATGCCCGGCGCCTGCCGGACGGACGATATGTCGGGTCGGTGCGCTCATGGGGCCTGGATATCCGCCTGATCGATTTCCACCACGTGACCGGGGCCGGCGTCGAACAGCACGTAGAACTCGGAGGCGGGGCGTTTGAAGGTCACGGTCGAGTCTTCGCCGAGCTTGCCGGGCACCAGAATGGTTTCGTCGTAGCCGATCACGTCCAGGGTCACACCCGGTGCACCACTGCCGTCGGAAAAACCGCCGGTGCAGCGGATCTGCTCGGTGTCGATCTGTTTGCATTCGCACATCGGGTTATGCGCCAGGGCGTTGCTGCTCAGGCCAAGCAGGCACAGGGCACTGGCCGTCAGCCAGCGCAGGGAAGGGCGGGCACTCATGGTTGGGCTCCTTGTTTTTTCAGCCACGCCACGGTGCTGGGCGAAGCCTGTTGCAGGGGGATGGAGGTCTGATGCACGGCGCCGTCCCAGCCTTCCATGGTGATCCACAGCTCGGCGTCGGGATCGGTGTTTTGCGCAATCTGCATGAAGGCGCTCATGCGGTAGCCACCACCGAAGAAAATCACCCCGGCGGTGCGCAGGCTGCGCGGTTTGCCGATGCGCAGGTAAGTGGCCTTGACCCGGTCGATGCAGGCGTTGCACAGCGCGGCGTTGAAACTTTTCATGTAGCCCGAAGGACCGGAAAGGCGCGGCGCTTCGTTGCGGTCTTCTGCCAGGCGCAGGCTCCACGGGCCGACCTGAATCTCGCCGATCTCGCGCTGGCCAAGGCCCTGATCACCGCGATCCAGCGCGTTATCGGAAAAGTACTTGGGCATGAAACCCAGCGGGATCAGCACCAGCAGCACGTTGATATGGAAGCGCCATTTGTGCCAGAAACGACTCAATGACGATGCAGGTTGTGCAACAGTGGCGGCCTTGCTCACAGGCTGTTCTCCGGGGTGCGGGTCGCCAGCGGCGAGGGCGTGGTGTTTCGTGGGGGTGCGGCGGCCGTTGCCGGACGGGCTCGGGTTTCACGCTTGAGGGCGTTGAGCGTCGCCAGTGCAGTACGCTTGCTCCAGATCAACAGGCCGCTGAGCACCATCATGCTCAGCAGCAGGCCGAAGAACGCCCAGATCAGCTTGATCCAGATGCCGCCGAAATCACCGGTGTGCAGCGGGCGCATGGACTCGGTGACGAACTCCAGTTTGTTGCGGTCCGACAGCAAGTGCGAGGCGGCAATCTCGCCGCTGTACGGGTTGATTTCGGCAGTCTGGAACATCAATGGATACCAGCTGCGCCCACCCACCTGCAGGTTGCTGTAGGCATTGAACGGCGGCGTGATGAAACTGGCTTCCAGGCCCGGAATCCGCTCCCTGGCGATTTCCACGGCGCGCTCCAGGCTGATGGTCGGCGCTGGCCTGCCGTCGGCAGTCAGTGGTACGGCGCTGTGCGGGATGATCGACGCGACCTGGGATTTGCTGGAAATACTGATCTGGTTGTCGCCCAGAATCGCCTGGATCAGAAACCACGTGCCGGTAATGGAAATCACCGCAATGAACCAGATCGACCAGACGCCGCTGAGGCGATGCAGGTCGCCCCAGAAAATCCGCGGGCCTTGGCTGAAACGCACGGGCTTGAAAAAGCCGCGCCAGAATTTCTTGTAGACCACCAGCCCGGTCACCAGTGAGGCCAGCAACGGCAGGCCGAGAATCGACACCAGATACCAGCCCCACGAATAACCGTTGGTAAACGGCACCAGCCACCAGCCGTGCAGCGCGCGGGTGAAGCGGCGGAAGTCGAACGACGGGGTAATGCCCTGAATCACCCCGGTGTAAGGGTTGACGTAAGCCGGCACCGAACGCCCGTCGGGGTAGGTGATGAACACGCTCAAGGCGAAGTAGTCGCCGTCCGGCTGCATGATGGTGCCGACGATCAGGTCCGGTTGGTTGCGTTCGATGGTGGCGCGAATCTGTTCGAAGTTCAGGCGCCGGGCATCATCGGAAGGGCGGTTGTCACGCATCTCCGGGTTGGCCAGCCACATGATTTCCTTGCTGACCACGGCCAGCGTGCCGGTTACACAGACGATCAGCACGAAGAACCAGATCGGCAGGGCCAGCCAGCTGTGGACGAGAAACCAGATTTTTGAACGGGACTTCTTCGACATGGATAAACAATCTCGATTCACGATGTGGAGCGGCCGCAGGGCGGTCCCCTCTGTCTGTACGCGCGGGCGATATAAAAGCGTCACATTAAGTCAAAGACGAATGAGAACTGAATTCCTATAGGAATTTTTTGCGTTTAAATGCAAAAAATTGTTTCAGGACGGCCGAACACCTCCGCATGCCGCATGAATAGGGCGGTACGGTTAATTTTTCAGCGACGCAGTACGTTCAATCTGGACATTGGTGTTGCGCCAGGCCGCAGGGGCTCGGGCGCTTTTGCCATCAAGGGAGAGACATCATGAGTCATGCGTTGAGTTTGGATATCCGGCCATTGCTGGCAGGGGCGGGCAGCTTGCCGATGCTGGTGCAGGCACCCGAGCCCGGTCTGGACTTGATGGAAGCGCTGGGCGAACTCAAGCCGCTGGTCGCCGGGCACCTGTACAGCGCCGGCGGGATTCTGTTTCGCGGTTTCGAAGTGGGCGGTGCAGAAGCGTTTCGCGAGTTCGCCGCCGGTTTCGGCGATCCGCTGCTCAACTACGAATTCGGTTCTACGCCGCGCAGCAACGTCACCAAAGGTGTGTACACCTCGACCGAGTACCCGGCACACCAGAGCATCCCGCTGCACAACGAGCAAGCGTACACGCTGGAATGGCCGATGAAGATCTGGTTTTACAGCATGATCGCGGCGCAGACGGGTGGCGAAACACCAATCGCCGACAGCCGCGAAATCTACCGACGCATCCCGGCGCGCATTCGCGAACGCTTTGTCGAAAAGAAACTGATGTACGTGCGTAACTACGGCAACGGGCTCGATGTGGAATGGAGTCAGGTGTTCAACACCGAAGATGAGTCCGTGGTCGAAGCCTACTGCCGGGCGCACAACATCGAATGCGAATGGAAAGACGACGGCGAACTGCGCACCCGGCAGATTTGCCAGGCAGTATCGCGCCACCCGGTGACCCACGACAGCGTCTGGTTCAACCAGGCGCACCTGTTCCACATCTCCAACCTGCAACCGGAAGTGCGCGAAACCCTGCTCGACGTAGTGGACGAAGAAGACCTGCCGCGCAACGTCTACTACGGCGACGGCTCGCCCCTCGAAGAAACCCTGCTGGACGAAATCCGCGGCGTGCTCGACGAGTGCACCGTCAGCTTCCCATGGCTGGAAAACGACGTCCTGATGCTCGACAACATGCTCACCGCCCACTCCCGCGCACCGTTCACCGGCAAACGCAAAGTGGTGGTCGCCATGGCACAGGGGCATTCGGATCAGTGACAGGGCGAAGGAACCCGACGAAGTCGGGCCGGAAACAGGAGCGAGGGGGGTTGCCTACTTTGGCCCCATCAAAGTAGGTCGCCGAGGGGCGAACAGGTGACCTGAGTCGAACCCCAATCCACCTGACATCACAGAACAGCCGTGTGACGCAGAGCGTCACGAACTGCATTCCCACGCGGAGCATGGGAACGATAGTCAACCGTCCAACTTTTTGGGGTCAGCTCACGGAGCTTAGGGATGAGAGCCACAGAGGGCGCACTGGCCTCTTCGCGAGCAAGCTCGCTTCCACTAGCAGGTGGTCCACTTTGAGCGAGTGGAACTATAAGTGTCCTGCTCTGATTATCGTGCCTGCGCTCCGCGTAGGCATGCAGTTCTGGACGCTCTGCGTCCTCTCTTGAGTGCGCAGTGCAATGCAGAGCCTCACCCCCCGAGAAACCTTTCTAAATATTTCCTCGCCAATTCGTTCTTGTTGATACGACCCCGCCCGACGGTCAGCCCCACTCAGCAAGGATCGACCCATGAACCCCGAACACGCCCAGAAACTCGCCCGCCGTTTTGTCGAGTTACCCCTTGAAAAACGCCGCCTGTTCCTCGACGGCATGCGCAAGGAGAACATGGATTTCTCGCTGTTCCCGATCCCTTCCTGTGCCGGCCTGGCCGAGCGTGATGGCCTGTCCTATGCCCAGCAACGCATGTGGTTTCTCTGGCAACTGGACCCGCACAGCGCGGCCTACAACCTGCCGATGTCGGTGTGCCTGAACGGTCCGCTGGAGCTGCCGCTGCTGGAACGGGCCTTCAGTGCGCTGGTCGAGCGACATGAAAGCCTGCGCACCACTTTCGGCCAGGAGGGCGACCGGGCGTTTCAGCGTGTTGCGCCGCCAGCGCCAGTGAGCATCCGCCTGACCGATCTGAGCGCCTTGCCGCCCGAACAGCGCTGGACCAGTGCGCGGCAGGCCATGGCCGAACAGGGCGCACAAACCTTCGATCTGCAGCGTGGGCCGCTGTTCACCGTGCAGGTGCTGCGTCTGGCCGAACAGGAGCACCTGCTGCTGCTCAACCTGCACCACATGATCACCGATGGCTGGTCGATGAACGTGCTGATCGACGAATGGCTGCGCGGCTACGACGCGCTGCTGGCCGGCAAACCGCTGCCTTTTCAGCCGCTGCTCGTGCAGTACCGCGATTATGCGGTCTGGCAACGCAGCTGGCTGGAAGCCGGTGAGCAGGAGCGTCAGCTGGACTACTGGCGCAGCCACCTGGGCGAAGAGCATCCGCTGTTGGAGCTACCCACCGACCGTCCGTATCCGGCCTTGCCCAGCCACGACGGCGCGCGCCTGGAGCTGGCACTGGAGCCCGAGCTGCTGCGCCACCTGAAAAGCCTCGCGCAACGCCAGGGCGTCACCCTGTTCGTGGTGCTGCTGGCGGCCTTCAAAAGCCTGCTGCATCGCTACAGCGGGCAGACCGATATTCGTGTCGGCGGCCTGATCGCCAACCGCACCCGCAGCGAAACCGAAGGGCTGATCGGCTGCTTCATCAATACTCAGGTACTGCGCAGTGAAGTGACGGCGCAGACCCGCTTCGTCGATCTGTTGAACATCGTGCGCGACGCCTCGACCGGTGCCCAGGCGCATCAGGAGTTGCCATTCGATGCGATCATCGACGCCCTGCAGCCGGAGCGCAGCCAGAGCCATAACCCTTTATTTCAGGTGATGTTCAATCACCAGCCGGTGGTGGCCGACCTGCTCGACAAACAGTTGAGCGGCGGCCTGCGCGTGGCCAATCTGCCTGCCGGGCAACAGGCATTGGCGCAACGCTCGCACGCTGCCGCCAGCGACCTGATGCTGGCCACCAGCGGTGAAGGCGAGCAACTGCACGCCGCCTTCACTTACGCCACTGACATTTTTGACGAGTCGACCATCGCTCGTCTGGCCGGGCACTGGCGCAACCTGTTGGCGTCGGTGTGTGCCGACCCGCTGCAGACCATCGCCGAGCTGTCGATGCTCTCGGCCGACGAGCGCACGCAACTGCTGAATGTCGACAATGCCACCAAAGCCGACACCACAACTCCTGCGCATCGCCAGTTCGAGGCACAAGTACAGCGCACGCCGCAGGCCCCGGCACTGATCCTCGCCCGTGAAGGTCAATCGCCGAGCCTGAGCTACACCGAACTGAACCAGCGCAGTAACCGTCTGGCCTGGCAGCTGCGCGAGCAGGGTGTCGGTGCGGACGTGCTGGTCGGCGTGGCGCTGGGGCGTTCGCTGGACATGCCCGTGGCGCTGCTCGCCGTGCTCAAGGCGGGCGGCGCCTATGTGCCACTGGACCTGAACGCGCCGAGCGAACGCTTGCGTCATGTAGTCGAGGACAGTGGCGTGAAACTGCTGCTGACCCACAGCGATCAGCTGACCAGGCTGCCCGAACGGGCTGACATGCAATGCCTGTGCATCGATCGGATGCACAGCGAAACCGCCAGCGTGCAAAACCTCGACGGCCCGATCGATCCGGCCAGTCTGGCCTACGTGATCTACACCTCGGGTTCGACCGGGCGGCCCAAAGGCGTGGCGATCAGTCATGCGGCGCTGGCCGAATTCGTCACCCTGGGTGCTGACTACAGTGACCTGCACGAAGGCGACCGGGTCCTGCAATTCGCCACCCACAGCTTCGACGGCTTCGTCGAGCAGTTCTACCCACCGTTGTGTCGCGGTGCGGCCGTTGTGCTGCGTGACGAACGCCTGTGGGACAGCGCCACCTTCCATCAGGCCATCGTCGAGCACGGCGTGACCCTCGCCGACTTGCCCGCGGCCTATTGGCTGACGCTGGTTCAGGACTTCGCCGCCAGCCCGCCCGTGCATTACGGCGCGCTACGCCAGGTGCATGTTGGCGGCGAAGCCATGGCCGTCGAGGGGCTGCGCCTGTGGCACAAGGCCGGGCTCGGGCATGTACGCCTGCTCAATACCTATGGCCCGACCGAAGCCACCGTGGTGTCGAGCATCCATGATTGCAGCACGCTGACCCCACAGCAGGTGTCCTGGCGCGGCGTGCCGATTGGCCATGCGCTGGCAGGACGACGCCTGTACGTTCTCGACGATCAAATGAACCTGCTGCCGCAAGGTGCGGTGGGCGAGTTGTACATCGGTGGTCCTGGCCTGGCGCGGGGTTATCACGCCCAGCCGGGTCTGAGTGCCGAACGTTTCGTCGCCGATCCGTTTGGCAGCGGTGAGCGCCTGTATCGCAGCGGCGACCGCGCCCGACTGCGTGCCGATGGCGCTGTCGAGTACATCGGCCGGGTCGATCATCAAGTGAAAATTCGCGGTTTCCGCCTTGAACTGGGCGAGATCGAATCGCGCCTGCAGCAATGCACGGGCGTGCGCGAGGCCGTGGTGCTGGCCGTCGAACTGGCGGGCAGCACGCAGCTGGTCGCCTACGCGGTGCCGGACGTTGCCGCCTCCACAGAGGCCGAACAGTTGGCCCTGCGCCAGAGCATCCGCAGCCAGTTGCAAGCCAGCCTGCCGGATTACATGGTGCCGACGCACATGCTGCTGTTGCCAGAGCTGCCCCTGACGCCCAGCGGCAAGCTGGACCGCAAGGCATTGCCGACCCCCGACGCAAGCCAGTTGCAGGCGCGTTATCGGGCGCCGCGCAGCGAGGTGGAAATCTGCCTGGCGGCCATCTGGCAGGACGTCCTGCACGCACCCCAGGTGGGCCTGGACGATCACTTCTTCGAACTGGGCGGGCATTCGCTGCTCGCCGCGCAAGTCATCGCCCGGATCAAGACGCAACTGGGCATCAGCCTGCCGCTGCGCACCCTGTTTGAAAAACCGCTGCTCAGTGAGCTCGCCGTCGAAGTGGCAGCGCTGACCGACAACAGCACGGACAACGACTGGAGCGACATGGACCAGTTCATGGATTCACTGGAGGAATTCGGCGCATGACCGGGACCACTGCTGCACGCATCGCGAAACGTTTTGTCGGCCTGTCGCTGGAGCAACGCCAGCAGTTCCTCGCCCGGTTGCGCCAGGAAGGCAAGGATTTCAACCTGTTGCCGGTGCCGGTCAGTCGGCATGATGTCAGCGCCATTCCGCTGTCCTTCGCTCAGCAACGCCTGCTGTTCCTCTGGCAGCTCGATCCGTCGAGCGACGCGTACAAGATGACCACCGGCCTGCGTCTGCGCGGCACGTTGAACGAGTCGGCGTTGCGCCGCGCATTCGATCATCTGATCGAACGCCACGAGGTGCTGCGCACGGTGTTTCACACCGATGGCGATCAGGCGCAGCAGGTGCTGCTGCACGACCAGACGGTCGCATTGGAAAGCATTGATTTGGCCGGTCTGGCCGATGTCGAACTGCGCGATGCCGAGCTGGCGCTGCAAGTGGCCACAGTCACCGGCCAGCCGTTTGATCTGCGCACCGGGCCGCTGCTGCGCGCGCACCTGTTCCGCCTGGCGGGCGATGAGCATGTGCTGATCGTGAGCATGCACCACATCGTCTCCGACGGCTGGTCGATGGACGTGATGATTCAGGAGTTCGTGCACTGCTATCAGGCGTACTGCGAAGGTCGCGAGCCCGCACTGCCGGAACTGCCGCTGCAATACGCCGACTATGCGATCTGGCAGCGCAGCTGGCTGGAGGCAGGCGAGGGCGCACGTCAGCTGGACTACTGGCGTAACCAGTTGGGCGAAGAGCAACCGTTGCTGGACGCCGCACCGGATTTCCCGCGTCCGGCCACGCAGAGCTATCAGGGCGAGCACCTGCGCTTCGATTTCGGTGTTGACCTGTCGCGGCGGCTCAACGCCTTTGCGCGCACGCAGGGCATGACCCTGTTCATGCTGGTGCTGGCTGGCTTTTCGTTGTTTCTGTCGCGCAAGGCAGGGCAGCGTGATATCCGCATCGGCGTGCCGAATGCCAACCGCGGTCGCGCGGAAACCGAAGGGTTGATCGGCTTCTTCATCAATACTCAGGTCTTGCGCTGCCAGGTGGACGAACGCCTGAGCTACCTTGACCTGCTGGCGCAGATTCGCGACACCTCGTTCGGTGCGCAGGCGCATCAGGACGTGCCCTTCGAGCAACTGGTCGATCAACTGGCGCCCGAGCGCAGCCTGGGCCACAACCCGCTGTTCCAGGCCAAGTTCAACCAGAACGTGGTCCTCAAGCAGAAAACCGCGCTCAGACTGGCCGGGCTGGAAGTCAGCGAATATGCCTTCGACAAACAGGGTGCGCATTTCGATCTGGCGCTGGACATCACGGATGACGGCACACTGATCCACGGCGACATGGCCTACGCCAGCGACCTGTATCGACGCACCACCGTCGAAGGTTTCATCCCGGAACTGCTCGCACTGTTCGAAACCCTGCTCGACGCCCCGCAGGCACCGCTGTTCAGCCTGGGAGCACTGGCGATCGAGCCGAGGCGCGAAGCTCGCGAACCCGCGCCGCACATGCTGCAACTGTGGGACCAGCAGGTCGAACGGCGACCTAATGCCCAGGCAGCCCGCTGCCTGGAGCGCACGTTGACCACGCTGCAACTGGAGCAGGCCGCCAATCAGTTGGCCCATCACCTGATCCGCATGGGCATCAGCGAGGGCCAGCCGGTCGCAGTATTGATGGAGCGTTCGCTAGACTGGCTGACCGCCGTGCTGGCAATTTTCAAGGCCGGCGGCGTGTACATGCCGCTGGACGTCAAAGCCCCCGATGCGCGACTGCAACAGATGCTGATCAATGCGCAGGCGAGGGTGCTGCTGTGTGCTGAGGGTGATGTGCGGCAGACGTCATTGGGTGTTGCCGGTTGTCAGGGCCTGACCTGGACGCCTGCGCTGTGGCAGGACCTGCCTGTCAGTCGCCCTGACACCCGGCCTTCAGCCGATTCGGCCGCCTACGTGATTCATACCTCCGGCTCGACCGGGCAGCCCAAGGGCGTACTGGTCAGCCAGGGTGCGCTGGCCAGTTACCTGCGCGGCTTGCTGGAACAACTGCATCTGGCGCCAGAGGCAAGCATGGCGCTGGTCTCGACCATCGCCGCCGACCTCGGCCATACCGTGCTGTTCGGCGCGCTGTGTTCGGGGCGCACGCTGCACGTGCTGACCGAGGCGTTGGGTTTCGACCCGGATGCCTTTGCGGCCTACATGACCGAGCATCAGGTGGGCGTGCTGAAAATCGTCCCCGGTCATCTGGCCGCGCTGTTGCAGGCCGGCCAGCCAGCCGACGTATTGCCGCAACATGCACTGATCGTCGGCGGCGAAGCCTGCTCGCCGGCGCTGGTCGAGCAGTTGCGTCAGCTCAAGCCGGGTTGCCGGGTGATCAACCACTACGGGCCGAGCGAAACCACTGTTGGTGTGCTGACTTATGAGGTGCCAGCTTCATCATGCCTTGATCAAAAATTGAAAGCGGACTCGAATCCCTGTGGGAGCGAGCTTGCTCGCGAAAGCGATAGTCCGGCTTTCCCATCTCGCAAGAATGTACAAACCTCTTCGCGAGCAAGCGAAGCGTCGCCCAGCTCGCTCCCACAGCTCCCATGTTTCCCACAGAGCACTGCACACTCTGGCGACCCTCTGCGCAGCGTGCCGGTCGGCACGCCGTTGCCAGGGGCCAGCGCCTACGTGCTGGATGACGTGCTGAACCCGGTCGGCACTCAGGTCGCCGGCGAGCTGTACATCGGCGGTGACAGCGTGGCGCTGGGCTATATCGGCCAGCCTGCGCTGACCGCCGAGCGCTTCGTACCGGACCCGTTCGCGCAGGACGGCACGCGCGCCTACCGCAGCGGTGATCGCATGCGCCGCAATCATCAGGGCCTGCTGGAATTCATCGGCCGGGCCGACGATCAGGTCAAAGTGCGCGGTTATCGTGTCGAGCCGGCAGAGGTCGCGCGGGTGTTGCTGGGCCTGGCTTCGGTGGCGCAGGTCAGCGTACTGGCGTTGCCCATCGATGACGATCAGACCCGCCTGCAACTGGTGGCCTATTGCGTGGCGGCAGGCGGGGCGGACCTGAGTATCGACAGCCTGCGCGAGCAACTGACTGCGCGCTTGCCGGACTACATGGTGCCCGCGCAGATCATGCTGCTGGACAGTCTGCCGCTGACCGCCAACGGCAAGCTCGACAAGCGCGCCTTGCCCAGGCCCGGCGTGGTCAAACAGCGCTATACCGCGCCGGTCGGCGAGGTCGAGGAAAAGCTCGCCGCCGTGTGGGCGGACGTGCTGAAACTGGAACAGGTCGGCAGCACCGACAACTTCTTCGAACTGGGCGGCGATTCGATCCTCAGCCTGCAGATCATCGCCCGCGCCAAGCGCCAGGGCATCAAGCTCAGCCCCAAGCAATTATTCGAAAAACAGACCATCGGCCAACTGGCTTCGGTGGCAAAACTGATTCAGAAAAAGCCCGTCGCTGTGGCAGAGCAGATCAGCGGTTCGTTGCCGTTGCTGCCGATTCAGGCACGTTTCTTCGAACTGGACATCCCCGAGCGTCAGCACTGGAATCAGGCGCTGATGCTCAAGCCGTTGCAAACGCTGGAGGCCGCTCATCTTCAGTCGGCATTGACTGCGTTGGTCGAACAGCACGACGCACTGCGTCTGGGTTTCACCCGGCAGAACGGCCAATGGCAGGCCACCTTCGGCGCGCTGAACACTCGCGAGCTGCTCTGGGCCCATGAGCTGGACAGCATCGAGCGCTTGCCTGAGCTGGCCGATGAGGCGCAACGCAGCCTGGACCTGAAAAACGGACTGCTATTGCGTGCCGTGCTGATCCACCTGCCGCAAGGCGAACAGCGCCTGCTGCTGGTGATTCATCATCTGCTGGTGGACGGCGTGTCATGGCGGGTGTTGCTGGAAGACCTGCAACAGGCGTACCTCGCCCTGGCGCAAGGCCAGCCGGTAGCACTCGCGGCAAAAACCACGTCGCTCCAGCGTTGGGCCGAGCAATTGCAACAATACGCGACCGGCCAGACGCTGAAGGCCGAGCGCGATTACTGGCTGCAGGCCTTGCAGGGCGCGGACCAGCCGCTGCCTCGCGACAAGCCCGAAGGCACGATGCGCAATCGCGATGCGGCCCATGCGTCGTCATGGCTGAGCAGGGACCTGACCCACAAGCTGCTGAAAGTCGCGCCTGCCGCGTACCGCACGCACGTCAACGACCTGCTGCTGACGGCGCTGGCCCAGGTCCTCTGCGAATGGAGCCAGCAGCCCTCGGTGCTGATCCAGCTGGAAGGGCATGGCCGTGAAGACCTGTTCGACGAGACTGATCTGAGCCGCACCGTCGGCTGGTTCAGTAGCCTGTTTCCAGTGCGCCTCACGCCGCAGATCGCGCCGGGTGCAAGCCTGGCTGGCATCAAGGAGCAAGTGCGTGCGGTGCCCGACAAGGGCATTGGTTACGGCGTGTTGCGCTATATGGGCGAGGCGTCTTTCGCGCAGCAACTGGCCGCCTTGCCGCAGGCGCGGGTCACGTTCAATTACCTGGGCCAGTTCGACGGCAGCTTCAACGAACATCAAGGCGCGCTGTTCGTACCGAGTGCCGACAGTGCAGGCACTGCGCTGTGCGAGGACGGGCCGCTGGGCAACTGGCTGAGCCTCAACGGTCAGGTGTTCGACGGCCAGTTGCAACTGGACTGGAGCTTCAGCCGCGAGGTGTATCACGCCTCGACCATCGACACCCTGGCGCGTCGCTACGAGCAGGCGCTGACCACCCTGATCGAACATTGCACGGCCGGGCATCAAGGCGTCACGCCGTCGGACTTCCAGCTGGCGCGCCTCACCCAGGCGCAGCTTGACGGTCTGCCGATTGCGGCGGGCCAGATCGACGATATCTACCCGCTGTCGCCGATGCAGCAGGGCATGCTGTTTCATTCGCTGTTCGATGAAGGCGCGGGCAACTACATCAATCAGTTGCGGGTGAACATCCGTGGGCTGGATGTGCCGCGTTTCCGCAGCGCATGGCAGGCCGCGGTAGACCATCACGACGTGCTGCGCAGCTGTTTTGTCAGTCAGCGCGAACAGTCGCTGCAAGTGGTGCAGCGCCAGGTGACGTTGCCCTTTGTCGAACTGGATGCGCGCGGCCAGCCGGAAAGCTGGCTGGACGACTGGGCGCAGGCCGACCGTCAGCAGGGTTTTGATCTGGCGCAAGGGCCATTGTTGCGCCTGGCCGTGTTGCGTACCGCCGCCGACGCGTGGCATCTGGTGTATACCAGCCACCACATCCTCATGGATGGCTGGAGCAGCTCGCGCCTGCTCGGTGAAGTGCTGCAACGCTACAGCGGCCAGATGCCAGCGAAACAGGCAGGCCGCTATCGTGATTACATTCAGTGGCTGCAGCATCAGGACGCCGCCCTCAGCGAGCGTTTCTGGACTGCGCAGCTGGCGGAACTGGACGAGCCGACCCGTTTGCTGCAAGCGTTCAAGTCTTCGGCGCAGGGAGGGGGCTACGGCGATTACATCCAGTTGATCGATGCCGATGGCACCCGACGCCTGAACGCGTTTGCCCGCGAGCAGCGCGTCACCCTCAATACGCTGCTGCAATCGGCCTGGCTGTTGTTGCTGCAACGCTACACCGGCCAGTCCAGTGTGACCTTTGGCGCGACCGTGGCCGGGCGTCCGGCCGAGTTGCCGGGTGTCGAAGAACAACTGGGGCTGTTCATCAACACCTTGCCGGTCATCGCCAGCCCGCGAGCCGAGCAGACGGTGGCCGACTGGGTGCAGCAAGTGCAGGCGAAGAACCTTGCGCTGCGCGAGCATGAGCACACGCCGCTGTATGACATCCAGCGCTGGGCGCGCAACAGTGGCGAGGCGTTGTTCGACAACATTCTGGTGTTCGAAAACTACCCGGTGTCCGAAGCCCTGCAGCGTGCGCCGGACGGTCTGGCCTTCAGCGACCTGCGCAATCAGGAGCAGGCGCATTACCCGCTGACCCTGGTGGTCGAGGCCAATGAGGTGCTGTCGGTGCGTTTCAGTTACGACCGCCAGCACTTCAGCGCTGAAGGCATTCTGCAACTGGCGGCGCATTTCGATCACCTGCTGCAGAGCCTTTGCGCATCGGCAACCACGCGACTCAGCGAACTGGCATTGCCGACCGCCTGGACACAAAGCGTGCAGCGCTACCCGAGCGAGCACTGCGCGCATCAACGCATCGAAGCCCAGGTCGAGCGTAACCCGCAGGCCATCGCCCTGAGTTTTGGCGATCAGCAACTGAGTTACCGGCAGCTCAACCAGCGCGCCAACCAGATGGCGCACAAACTGCGCGAGCAGGGCGTCGGCCCGGATGTGCGCGTCGGGCTGGCTGCCGAGCGCGGTGTGGAAATGATTGTCGGTCTGCTGGCCATCCTCAAGGCCGGCGGCGCTTACGTGCCGCTGGACCCGGATTATCCGCAGGATCGCCTGAGCTTTCTGATGCACGACAGCGGTATCGAACTGTTGCTGACTCAGGCGCCGTTGCTAGAAAAACTGCCTATCCCAGCCCAAGTGCAGACGCTCGATCTGGCTGATGCACTGGACGGTTACAGCACGGAAAATCCCATCAATAAAACCGCGCCGGACAACCTGGCCTACGTGATCTACACCTCGGGCTCGACTGGCAAACCGAAAGGCACCTTGCTCGCCCATCACAACCTGATGCGCCTGTTCGCCGCGACGGATGAGTGGTTCGAATTCGGCGAAAAGGATGTGTGGACGCTGTTCCATTCCTTCGCTTTCGACTTTTCGGTATGGGAGATTTTCGGCGCGCTGCTGCATGGCGGCCGACTGGTCATCGTGCCCCGCGAAGTGAGCCGCTCGCCGGAAGAATTCCATGCGTTGCTGATCGAACAACAGGTCACGGTGCTCAACCAGACGCCGTCGGCGTTCAAGCAACTGATGCGTGTGGCCTGTGATTCATCGGTGCCGCTATCGCTGCAGAAAGTCATTTTCGGCGGCGAAGCGCTGGACGTCGCCAGCCTGAAGCCTTGGTTCGAACGCTTCGGCGATCAGACGCCACAACTGGTCAACATGTACGGCATTACCGAAACCACCGTGCATGTCACCTACAGACCAATAGCCGAGGCCGACACGCAGAACCCGGCCAGCCCGATTGGCGAGGCGATTCCGGACCTGTCGTGGTACGTGCTGGACGCCGATTTCAACCCGGTCGCCCAAGGTTGCAGCGGCGAGCTGCACATCGGCCATGCCGGTCTGGCGCGGGGTTACCACAACCGCGCCGCGTTGACTGCCGAGCGCTTCGTGCCGGATCCGTTTTCCAGCGAGGGTGGCCGCCTGTACCGCACCGGCGACCTCGCGCGTTATCGCGCTGCTGGAACTATCGAATACGCCGGGCGCATCGACCACCAAGTGAAGATTCGTGGCTTCCGCATCGAACTGGGTGAAATCGAAGCGCGGCTGCAGGCGCACCCGGCTGTGCGCGAAGTCAGCGTGCTGGCGCTCGACGGGCAATTAGCAGCGTACCTGGTGCCTACTGAGCCTGATCAGGATCAGACAACCCTGCGTGAAGCGCTGAAAAGCCAACTCCGGGCGCACCTGCCGGATTACATGGTGCCTACCCATTTCATCGTCCTCGACAGCATGCCGCTGACCGCCAACGGCAAGCTGGACCGCAAAGCGCTGCCTGCGCCGGACGCCAGCCAGTTGCAGGCTACCTACAGCGCTCCGCAAGGCGAGCTGGAGCAGCAACTGGCAGCGATCTGGGCCGATCTGTTGCAGGTCGAGCAGGTCGGGCGCAACGACAACTTTTTCGAGCTCGGCGGCCATTCGCTGCTGGCGGTGCAGATGCTCGTGCGGGTGCGCGAACAGTTGCAGCACGAGGTCAGCCTCAAGGATGTCTTCGAGCAACCGCTGCTGGCGGACTTCTGCGCCACGCTGCAGGAAAAAAATGGCGAAAGTGACCACGCGCAGGACGAATTGACTAAATCACTAGAGGCACTCAAACGTTTATCAGCGGAGGAAATTGATAATTTGATTGCTTAGCAGGAGAGACCCCAGTGCAACAGTTGCTTGACTCCGTTAAATCGCTGTCCGCCCGTGAACGCAAGGCGCTGGCGGTGCTGCTCAAGCGTCAAGGGGTGAATCTCTACGGGGTCACGCCGATTGCCGTGAGGGAGACGCAGGCACCGTCCGCGCTCTCTTACGCGCAGCAGCGGCAATGGATCATCTGGCAACTGGAGCCGCACAGCGCGGCCTACAACATTCCGCTGGCGCTGCGCCTGCACGGTGCGCTGAATGTCGAGGCATTGCGACGCAGCGTGGAGCAACTGATCGAGCGTCACGAAACCCTGCGCACGACGTTCGAACAGCAGGGCGATGAAGCACTGCAGGTGGTGCATCCGGCGTCGCCGTTTGCGCTCGGTGTCGAGCAACTGGCGGCTGGCGAAACGGTCGAGCGTTATGTGGATCAGGAAGTACAACGGCCTTTCGATCTGCAACACGGACCGCTGTTGCGCGTCAGGCTGCTCAGGCTGAGCGCGCAGGAGCATGTACTGGTATTGACCCAGCACCACATCGTCTCCGATGGCTGGTCGATGCCGATCATGGTCGACGAACTGATGCAGTGCTATCAGGCCGCCACGCTGGGCCGCGAGATCAAACTGGCGCCGTTGCCGATCCAGTACGCCGACTACGCCCTCTGGCAGCGCAACTGGCTGGAAATGGGCGAGCAGGAACGCCAGCTGGCGTACTGGAAGCAGCAACTGGGCGAGCAACAGCCGATTCTGGAATTGCCCACTGATCGGCCGCGTCCGGCACTGCGCAATTACGAAGGTGCGCGACTCAATGTCAAACTGGATGTCGCGCTGTTGAATAACCTCAAGACCCTGGCGCGCCAACAGGGCATCACCCTGTTCATGCTGTTGCTGGCCTCGTTTCAGACCCTGCTGCATCGCTACAGCGGTCAGGCCGATATACGCGTAGGCGTGCCGGTCGCCAACCGTACCCGCAGCGAAACCCAGGGGCTGATCGGCTTCTTCGTCAACACCCAGGTGCTCAAGGCCGAATTCACCACGCAGACCACCGTGGCCGGGCTGTTGCAGCAGGTCAGACACACCGCTGTGCAGGCGCAGGCCCATCAGGACCTGCCGTTCGAACAACTGGTCGAAGCCTTGCAACCGCAGCGCGACCTGAGCCGCAGCCCGCTGTTTCAGGTGGCCTGCAACCACCAGAGCGAAGGCCACAACCAGAGCCGTGAGCTGGCAGGGCTGCGTCTGGAATATCAGGTGTCCGACAAGCACACCGCGCAGTTCGACCTGACCCTCGACACCTGCGAACGCCCGGACGGCCTGACAGCCGCACTGACCTACGCCACCGACCTGTTCGACGCATCGACCATCGAGCGCATGGCCAGCCACTGGCGCAACCTGCTCAACGGCATGTGCCACGACGTCAATCAGCGTATCGCTGACCTGCCATTGCTGTGCGCCGAGGAACGCCAGTACACCCTGCGTGACTGGAACCGCGATCTTGCGGTCTACCCAAGCGAGCACTGCGCGCATCAACGCATCGAGGCCCAGGTCGAGGGTAACCCGCAGGCCATCGCCCTGAGTTTTGGCGATGAGCAACTGAGTTACCGGCGGCTCAACCAGCGAGCCAACCAGATGGCGCACAAACTGCGCGAGCAGGGCGTCGGCCCGGATGTGCGCGTCGGGCTGGCTGCCGAGCGCGGTCTGGAGATGATTGTCGGACTGCTGGCCATCCTCAAGGCCGGTGGCGCTTACGTGCCGCTCGACCCGGATTATCCGCAGGATCGTTTGAGCTTCCTGATGCAGGACAGCGGTATCGAGCTGTTGCTGACCCAGGCGCATCTGCTTGGCAAACTGCCGATCCCCGAACAGGTGCAGACGCTCGATCTGGCTGACGCACTGGACGGCTACAGCACGGAAAACCCGCACAATCAGACTACGCCGGACAACCTGGCCTATGTGATCTACACCTCGGGCTCGACCGGCAAACCCAAAGGCACCTTGCTCGCCCATCACAACCTGATGCGCCTGTTCGCGGCCACGGATGAGTGGTTCGAATTCAGCGAAAAGGACGTGTGGACACTGTTCCATTCCTTCGCGTTCGACTTCTCGGTGTGGGAGATTTTCGGCGCGCTGCTGCATGGCGGCCGACTGGTCATCGTGCCCCGCGAAGTGACCCGTTCGCCGGAAGAGTTTCATGCGCTGCTGGTCGAGCAGCAGGTTACGGTGCTCAACCAGACGCCGTCGGCGTTCAAGCAACTGATGCGCGTGGCCTGCGATTCATCGTTACCGCTGTCGCTGCAGACAGTCATCTTTGGCGGCGAGGCGCTGGACGTGGCGAGCCTGAAGCCTTGGTTCGCGCGTTTCGGCGATCAATCACCGCAACTGATCAACATGTACGGCATCACCGAAACCACCGTGCACGTGAGCTATCGACCGATCACGCTGGCTGACACGCAGAACCCCGCCAGCCCGATTGGCGAGGCGATTCCCGACCTGTCGTGGTACGTGCTGGACGCCGATTTCAACCCGGTCGCCCAAGGTTGCAGCGGCGAGCTGCACATCGGCCATGCCGGTCTGGCGCGGGGTTACCACAACCGCGCCGCGCTGACTGCCGAACGCTTCGTGCCGGACCCGTTCTCCAACGAGGGCGGCCGTCTGTACCGCACCGGCGACCTGGCGCGTTATCGCGCTGCCGGAACCATCGAATACGCCGGGCGCATCGACCACCAAGTGAAGATTCGTGGCTTCCGTATCGAACTGGGCGAAATCGAAGCGCGGCTGCAAGCGCACCCGGCGGTGCGTGAAGTGCACGTGCTGGCGCTGGACGGGCAGTTGGCGGCGTACCTGGTGCCTGCTGAGCCTGATCAGGACCAGCCAACCCTGCGTGAAATGCTTAAAAACCAACTCAGGGCGCACCTGCCGGATTACATGGTGCCCACCCATTTCATCGTCCTCGACAGCATGCCGCTGACTGCCAACGGCAAGCTGGACCGCAAGGCGCTGCCTGCGCCGGACGCCAGTCAGTTACAGGCCACCTACAGCGCCCCGCAGGGCGAGCTGGAGCAGCAACTGGCGGCGATCTGGGCCGATGTTTTGCAGATCGAGCGGGTCGGGCGCAGCGACAACTTTTTCGAGCTGGGCGGGCATTCGCTGCTGGCCACTCAGGTGATTTCGCGCATTCGTCAGCAGCTGGATGTCGAGCTGTCGTTACGCGACCTGTTCGAAGCGCATGATCTGGCGGCCTTCGCGCTGGCAGCGGGCGCAGGGCAGGGCAACGGTGCGCCGCGCTTCATCAAGGCCGACCGCACGCAGCCGCTGGGGCTTTCCTATGCGCAACAGCGGCAGTGGTTCCTCTGGCAGCTTGACCCGGAGAACACGGCATACGTTATTCCCGCAGCCCTGCGCCTGCGCGGTTCGCTGGACATCGCGGCACTGGAGCACAGTTTCAGCGCGCTGATCGCACGTCATGAAACCCTGCGCACGACCTTCCGCCAGCAGGGCGAGCATGCCGTACAGGTCATTCATGCGCCACGCGCCTTGACCCTGCCGGTCGAGTCGGTGCCCAGCGACCAGACCCTTGAAGCCTGCGTGCAGCAGGAAATGCAGCGCCCGTTCGATCTGGAGCAAGGGCCGCTGTTGCGAGTCCGTTTGCTGAACCTGCACACCGACGAGCATGTGCTGATTCTGACCCAGCATCACATTGTCTCCGATGGTTGGTCGATGCCGATCATGGTCGATGAACTGGTGCGCCTTTACGAGGGCTACAGTCAGGGCCGTGAGGTGAGCTTGACCGCGCTGGACCTGCAATACGCGGACTACGCGCTGTGGCAGCGGACCTGGATGGAGGCCGGCGAGCAGGCCCGGCAGCTGGATTACTGGAAGCAGCAACTGGGCGATCAGCAGCCGATTCTGGAACTGCCCGCCGATTACCCGCGGCCAGTGGTGCAAAGCCATGCCGGTGCGCGGCTGGCGGTAGAACTGGAACCCGCGCTGATCGATGGCTTGAAGCAGGTCGCGCGGCAACAGGGCGTGACCCTGTTCATGCTGTTGCTGGCGTCATTCCAGAGCCTGCTGCACCGTCATAGCGGTCAGTCGGACATTCGTGTCGGCGTGCCGATTGCCAACCGCAACCGCGCTGAAACCGAAGGCCTGATCGGCTTCTTCGTCAACACGCAGGTGCTGCGTGCCGAGTTTGACGTGCACAAGACGTTCAACGAGTTGCTGCAGCAGGTCAAACACACCGCCCTGCAAGCCCAGGCGCATCAGGAGCTGCCCTTCGAGCAACTGGTCGAAGCCCTGCAGCCCCAACGCAGCCTCAGCCACAGCCCGCTGTTTCAGGTGATGTTCAATCACCAGAGCCAGGCCAGCGCCGATGTCCGCGCGCTGCCCGGTCTGCAGGTCGAGGCACTGCTGCCGGACAGTTACCCGGCGCAGTTCGACCTGACCCTGAACACGGCTGAACATGACGGTGGCCTGAGCGCTGGCCTGACCTACGCGACAGCGTTGTTCGACCCGCGCACCATCGAGCGCATGGCCGGGCACTGGCTGGCCTTGTTGCAGGCCATCTGCGCCAATGCCGCACAGCGGATCGCCGAAGTGCCGATGCTCGACAGGGCTGAACGGCAGCAGATTCTCCACGGCTGGAACACCACAGTCGCAGACTTCCCCAGCGAGGACTGCCTGCACAGCCTGATCGAAGCTCAGGTGCGCGCCACGCCGGAGGCGCCGGCGCTGATTTTCGCCGCCGAGCAACTGAGCTACGCACACCTCAACGCCCGCGCCAATCAGCTTGCGCATCGCCTGCGTGAGTCGGGCGTCGGCCCGGACGTATTGGTGGGTATCTGCGTCGAGCGCAGTCTGCAACTGGTCATCGGTCTGCTGGCGATCATTAAAGCGGGTGGCGCTTATGTACCGCTGGACCCGGATTATCCCGAAGATCGGCTGGCTTACATGATGCAGGACAGCGGGATTGGCTTGCTGCTGACCCAGACGGCATTATTGGAACGTTTGCCGGTTCCGCCCCAGGTGCAGAGCCTGTGCCTGGATCAGGACGGCGACTGGCTGGAGAGTTACAGCATTGCAAATCCAGTCAGCTTCAGCCATCCACTGAATCTGGCTTACGTGATTTACACCTCGGGTTCGACCGGCAAACCCAAGGGCGCGGGTAACAGCCATCGTGCTTTGGTCAACCGCTTGCACTGGATGCAGAAGGCCTACGGGCTGAACGAATCCGACACCGTTTTGCAGAAAACGCCGTTCAGTTTCGACGTGTCGATCTGGGAATTCTTCTGGCCGCTGATGACCGGCGCACGCCTGGCCGTGGCGCTGCCGGGTGAGCACCGCGACCCCGAGCGGCTGGTGCAGACCATCCGCGAGCATCAGGTCACGACGCTGCATTTCGTGCCGTCGATGCTGCAGGCGTTCCTGACCCATCCTCAGGTGGAAAGCTGTAACACGCTGCGCCGAGTGGTATGCAGCGGTGAAGCACTGTCTGCCGAGCTGGCCGCCCAGGTGCTCAAGCGTCTGCCGCTGGCCGGTTTGTACAACCTGTATGGCCCCACCGAAGCCGCTATCGATGTGACGCATTGGACGTGCAGCACGGATGACATCCTCAGCGTGCCGATCGGGCGGCCGATCGACAACCTGAAAACCCACATCCTTGACGACGGCCTGCTGCCTGCCGCACAGGGCGTGGCGGCGGAGTTGTATCTGGGTGGCGTCGGTCTGGCACGCGGTTATCACAACCGTGCCGCACTGACGGCTGAGCGTTTCGTGCCCGACCCGTTCGACGAGCAGGGCGGCGGCAGGCTGTACCGCACCGGTGATCTGGCGCGTTATCGCGACGCGGGCGTTATCGACTACGCCGGGCGTATCGACCATCAGGTGAAGATTCGCGGCTTGCGCATCGAACTGGGCGAAATCGAAGCCAGCCTGCTGGAGCACGACAGCATTCATGAGGCGGTGGTGATCGACGTTGACGGCCCGTCCGGCAAGCAGCTGGCGGCGTATCTGGTGGTCGAGCACCACGACGATCAGTTGCGTGATGCGCTCAAGGCCTTCCTCAAGGAATCGCTGCCGGATTACATGGTGCCCACGCATTTCATCCTCCTCGACAGGATGCCGCTGAGCGCCAACGGCAAGCTCGATCGCAAGGCCCTGCCGAAACCGGACGCCAGCCAGTTGCAGCGCCAGTACGTCGCACCGTCCACAGAGCAGGAACAGCAGATGGCGGCGATCTGGGCCGAGGTGCTGAAGGTCGAGCGTGTCGGCCTGAGCGACGATTTCTTCGAGCTTGGTGGCCACTCGCTGCTGGCGACGCAGCTGATTTCCAGAATCCACAGCGGCCTGGGAATCGACATTCCGCTGCGCCTGATCTTCGAGAAACCGCAATTGAACGAATTTATTCAGGCCTTCGCCGGCAGTGGCCTGTCGCTGACCGAGGACGGCTTGTCCGATATTGAAAAAATGATGAATGAAATGGCGGGTATCTGACATGGACAAGTCTGCAGCAGAACGTATCGCCCAGCGTTTCGTCGGCTTGCCCGTCGAACAGCGCCGGCAGATCCTCGCCAAGATGCACGAGACCGGACAGAGCTTCAAACTGCTGCCCATCGCCGTGACCCGGCATGCCGCAGCGCTTATTCCGCTGTCTTACGCGCAGCAGCGCATGCTGTTCCTCTGGCAGATGGAACCGGGCAACGCGGCCTACAACGTGCCCATGGCGGTGCGTCTGAATGGCGCATTGGACCGGCAGGCCCTGAGCGCGGCGCTGGACCGGCTGGTGCAACGCCATGAAACCCTGCGCACCCGCTTCGTGTCAGAGGACGGCGTGTTCTACCAGGAGATTCTTGAACAGGCCAAGGTCGCCCTCGAGTTCGCGTCGGCGGCGCCCGCAGAGATCGAGCAGCAGGTGCGCGCCGAGTTGCAACAGCCCTTCGATCTGCTGAGCGGTACGCTGCTGCGGGTCAAGCTGTTCCAGTTGAGTGAAAGCGAACACGTACTGACCGTGTGCATGCATCACGTGGTGTCCGATGGCTGGTCCGGCGAAGTGCTGATTCGCGAGTTCGTGCAGCTTTATCAGGCGCAGGTATCCGGACAGCCAGCTCCGTTACCCGAGCTGGCGGTTCAGTACGCCGACTACGCGATCTGGCAACGCGCCTGGCTGGAGGCCGGGGAGGGCGAGCGGCAACTGGACTACTGGAAACAGCAACTGGGCAGCGAACATCCGCTGCTGAGCCTGCCACTGGATCATCCGCGTCCGCTGCAACCCAGCCATCGCGGTGCAATGGTGCGCGTCGACCTGCCGCAGCAACTCTCCGTGCAACTGAAAAGCCTGGCGCGCAACAACGGCCAGACCCTGTTCATGGTGACGCTGGCGGCGCTGTCGGTGGTGCTGTCGCGCTTCAGCGGGCAGTCCGATATCCGCATCGGCGCACCCAATGCCGGGCGCACACGCAGCGAGCTGGAAGGGCTGATCGGCTTTTTCATCAACACTCAGGTGCTGCGTGTGCAGGTGGACGAGCGGCAGAGCTTTGCCGAGCTGCTGGATCAGGTCAAACAGGTGGTGACGGGCGCGCAGTCGCATCAGGAACTGCCGTTCGAGCATCTGGTGGATGCCTTGGCACCGGAGCGCAATCCGGGCCACAACCCGCTGTTCCAGTTCAAGATCAATCAGCACGTGCTGGCGGCCGATGGCAGCGGGCAGCGCGTGTCGGGCCTGACGGTCGATGAGTTCCCGATAGGCAGCAGCGATGCGCGTTTCGACCTGGCCTTCGACTTCACCGACACGCCCGACGGGATACGCGGTTATTTCACCTACGCCACCGACCTGTTCGAAGCGCAGAGCATCGAGCGCATTGCCGACGCGCTGCGCAGCGGGCTGCAAGCACTGGTTTCGGACACCGACCGGCGTCTGGCCGATCATCCTCACGCGATATCGTCACCGGTCGCCGAGCAAACCCAGGACTTTGCCTGCCCCGATTTCCTCAGCCTCTGGCAACAGGGCCTGCGTGCCGGGCGTGGCAAGACTGCGTTGCGTGTGGGCCAGCAGGTGTTGAGCTTTGACGAGCTTGAGACACACAGTAATCAATTCGCCCGCTACCTGCACGCCCAGGACATCAAACCGGGCATGACCGTCGCGCTGTGCCTGGACCGCTCCGTGGAATGGGTGGTCAGCCTGCTGGCGGTGCTGAAGCTGGGCGCGGTGTACCTGCCGCTGGACAGCGCGCAACCGGCCGAGCGCCTGCAGCAACTGGTCCGTGACAGCGGCGCGGTGCTGCTGGTGCATGCGCCCGATGACGACAAGGCCGCGCGGTTGGGCGTGTGCCCGGTGCTGGCGTTCGATGCTGCGCTGTGGGCCGCTGTCGACAGCCAGGCGCTGGACGTTCGGGTGCTGCCCGGGCAAGTGGCGTACATCATCTACACCTCCGGCTCCACTGGGCAGCCCAAGGGCGTGGTGATCAGCCACGGCGCGCTGGCCAACTACGTGCAGGGCGTGCTTGAGCGCCTGGCGTTGAGCGACGGGGCGAGCATGGCGATAGTGTCGACGGTCGCTGCCGACTTGGGGCACACGCTGCTGTTCGGTGCGCTGGCCTCTGGCCGGGCGCTGCACCTGCTGTCTCACGAACAGGCGTTCGACCCTGACGGTTTTGCGCGTTACATGGTCGAGCATCAGGTTGACGTACTGAAAATCGTGCCCAGCCATTTGCAGGGCCTGCTGCAGGCCGCCAACCCGGCGGACGTGCTGCCTGGGCAAGTGCTGATTCTGGGCGGCGAGGCCAGCGCCTGGGCGTTGATCGAGCAGGTGCGTGCGCTCAAGCCGGGCTGCCGGATCATCAACCACTACGGCCCGACCGAAACCACGGTCGGCATCCTGACCCACGAAGTGGCCGGGCCTCTCAGCGCCTGCCGCAGTGTGCCGGTCGGTCAGCCGCTGGCCAACGGTAAGGCGCGGGTACTGGACGCTTACCTCAATCCGGTGGCCGAACGGGTGGCCGGTGAACTGTATCTGGGCGGGCGCGGGCTGGCGCAGGGTTATCTGGGCCGTGCGACAATGACCGCCGAACGCTTTGTGCCGGACCCGGACGCCAATGGTCAGCGCCTGTACCGGGCGGGCGACCGTGCGCGGTGGGTGGACGGCGTGCTGGAATACCTGGGCCGTGCTGACGATCAGGTGAAAATCCGCGGCTACCGGGTCGAACCGGGCGAGGTCGGCCAGCTTCTGCAAACCCTGGACAACGTGGCTGATGCCGTGGTGCTGGCCCAGCCGCTGGAAAGCGATGAGACACGTCTGCAACTGGTGGCCTATTGCGTCGCGGCAGCCGGTGCGAGCCTGAATATTGAAAGCCTGCGTGGGCAACTGGCGGCGCGCTTGCCCGAGTATCTGGTGCCCGCGCAGATCATGCTCCTGGAGCGTCTGCCAGTGACCGCCAACGGCAAGCTCGACAAGCGCGCCTTGCCCATGCCCGGCGTGGTCAAACAGCGCTACACCGCGCCGGTCGGCGAGATCGAGGAAAAGCTCGCCGCCGTGTGGGCGGACGTGCTGAAACTGGAACAGGTCGGCAGCACCGACAACTTCTTCGAACTGGGCGGCGATTCGATCCTCAGTCTGCAGATCATCGCCCGCGCCAAGCGCCAGGGCATCAAGCTCAGCCCCAAGCAATTGTTCGAAAAACAGACCATCGGCCAACTGGCTTCGGTGGCAAAACTGATTCAGAAAAAGCCCGTCGCTGCGGCAGAGCAGATCAGCGGTTCGTTGCCGTTGCTGCCGATTCAGGCACGTTTCTTCGAACTGGACATCCCCGAGCGCCAGCACTGGAATCAGGCGCTGATGCTCAAGCCGTTGCAAACGCTGGAGGCCGCTCATCTACAGTCGGCATTGACTGCGTTGGTCGAACAGCACGATGCGTTGCGTCTGGGTTTCACCCGGCAGAGCGGCCAATGGCAGGCCACCTTCGGCGCGCCGAACACTCGCGAGCTGCTCTGGGCCCATGAGCTGGACAGCATCGAGCGCTTGCCTGAGCTGGCCGCTGAGGCGCAACGCAGCCTGGACCTGAAAAACGGCCCGTTGCTGCGTGCCGTGCTGATCAACCTGCCGCAAGGCGAACAGCGCTTGTTGCTGGTGATTCACCATCTTGTGGTGGACGGCGTGTCATGGCGGGTGTTGCTGGAAGACCTGCAACAGGCGTACATCGCCCTCGCAGCAGGTCAGCCAGCGCTGCTGCCCGCAAAAACCAGCTCGCTGCAAGCCTGGGCCGAGCATCTGCAGGCCTACGCGCAAAGTCCGGCGCTGGAGCAGGAACTGAGCTACTGGCAGACGCAATTGCAGGACGTCAGCGATGCCTTGCCGTGTGATCATCCGCATGGCGGCCAGCAACAGCAGCATGCGCTGTCGGTGGTCACCCAACTGAACAGCGAACTGACCCGGCAACTGCTGCAGGACGCCCCGGCGGCCTACCGCACGCAGATCAATGACCTGCTGCTGACCGCGCTGGCGCGGGTGGTCAGCCGCTGGACCGCGCAACCGCATGCGTTGATTCGTCTTGAAGGCCACGGCCGCGAAGACCTGTTCGACGCATTGGACCTGAGCCGCACGGTGGGTTGGTTCAGCAATGTGTACCCGGTCAGGCTCACCCCGCAGGCCTCGCTGGCCGACTCGATCATGACCATCAAGGAGCAACTGCGCGGAGTGCCCGACAAGGGCATCGGTTACGGCGCGTTGCGCTACCTGGGCCGCGAATCGGCTCGGCAGACCCTGCAAGCCCTGCCGCTGGGCAGCATCGTGTTCAATTACCTGGGGCAGTTCGACGGCAGCTTCGACGCACCAGAGGCACTGTTCACACCCTCGGCCGACAGCAGCGGTGCCTCACAGAGTGCTGATGCGCCGCTGGCTGCGCCGATCAGCATCAACGGTCAGGTCTATGCCGGTGAGCTGCGCCTGAGCTGGACCTTCAGTGGCGCGGTGTTCGAGCGCGAGACCGTGCAGCGTCTGGCCGATGAGTACGCCGCCGAATTGCAACAATTGATTGCCCATTGCACCACCGAAGGCGTGGCCGGGGCGACTCCGTCGGACTTCCCACTGGCGCGCCTGAGCCAGTCACAGTTGAGCAGTTTGCCGATAGCTGCCGGGCAGATCGAAGACCTCTACCCGCTGGCACCGATGCAGCAGGGCATGCTGTTCCACACCTTGTTCGAGCAGCAAGCGGGTCATTACATCAACCAGATGCGCATCGACGTCAGCGGTCTGGACGTGCCGCGTTTCTGCGCCGCCTGGCAGGCTACGCTGGATGCTCATGAGGTGCTGCGCAGCGCTTTCATCAGCCATCTGCAGCCAGCGCTGCAAGTGGTCTTGCGTGATGTGCGCATGCCTTTTGTCGAGCTGGATGCGCGGGGGCAGTCGTCTGACTGGATCGACCAATGGGCCGATGCCGACCGCCAGCAGGGTTTCGATCTGGCCCAGGGGCCGTTGCTGCGCCTGGCTGTAGTGCGCACCGGCGAGCAGAGCCATCAACTGATCTATACCAGCCATCACATCCTCATGGACGGCTGGAGCAGCTCGCGTTTGTTAGGTGAAGTGCTGCAGCGTTATAGCGGCCAGACACTGCCTAGGCAGGTCAGCCGCTATCGCGACTACATCGAATGGTTGCAGCGCCAGGATGCCGGGCTCAGCGAGCGTTTCTGGACCGGTCAGCTGGCCAGACTCGATGAGCCAACGCGTCTGGTGCAGGCCTTCAAGGCGCCTGATAGCGGGCAGGGACATGGTGATTACCTGCACTTGATCGACGCCGAGAACACCCGTCAACTGAGTGAGTTTGCCCGTGAGCAGCGCGTGACCCTCAACACGCTGGTGCAATCGGCCTGGCTGCTGGTGCTGCAACGCTATACGGGGCAGTCCAGCGTCACCTTCGGCGCAACCGTGGCCGGGCGTCCGGCGGACCTGCCGGGTGTCGAGGAGCAGCTCGGGCTGTTCATCAATACCCTGCCGGTGATCGCCAGCCCGCGTGCCGAGCAGCGTGTGGCGGAGTGGGTGCAACAGGTGCAGGCGCAGAACATCGCCTTGCGAGAGCACGAACACACGCCGCTGTACGAGATTCAGCGTTGGGCACGCAGCGCTGGCGAGGCGCTGTTCGACACTATTCTGGTGTTCGAAAACTACCCGGTTTCCGAAGCCTTGCAACAGGCTGCGCCGCCCGGACTGGTATTCGGCGGCCTGCACACGCAGGAGCAGACGCATTACCCACTGACGCTGGTGGTCAATCTCGGTGAAACCCTGTCGTTGCGCTTCAGTTACGCCCGTGAGGCGTTCAGCGAGCAACACATGGCGCAGTTGTCGGCGCATTTTCAGCAGGTCCTGCAGGCGCTGACGCATGACGCGCAGGCGGCGCTTGGCGAACTGGCGCTGTTGAGCGACCGCGAGCAGCAGCATGTGCTGCGCGAGTGGAACGCCACAGCCGCAGACTTCCCCAGCGAGCAGTGCCTGCACAATCTGATCGAAGCCCAGGTGCGTGCGACACCGGACGCTCCGGCACTGATCTTCGCCGCCGAGCAGATGAGCTACGCGCAACTCAACGCCCGCGCCAATCAGCTTGCGCATCGCCTGCGTGAGTCGGGCGTCGGCCCGGACGTATTGGTGGGTATCTGCGTCGAGCGCAGCCTGGAACTGGTGATCGGTCTGCTGGCGATCATCAAGGCCGGTGGCGCTTACGTGCCGCTGGACCCGGATTACCCCGAGGATCGGCTGGTTTACATGATGCAGGACAGCGGTATCGGTCTGCTGCTGACTCAGGCGGCGCTATTGGAGCGTTTGCCGATTCCGCCCCAGGTGCAGAGCCTGTGCCTGGATCAGCACGGCGACTGGCTGGAAGGTTACAGCACTGCCAACCCGGTCAACCTGAGTCATCCATTGAATCTGGCTTACGTGATTTATACCTCGGGTTCGACCGGCAAACCCAAGGGCGCGGGCAACAGCCATCGTGCGCTGGTCAACCGTCTGCACTGGATGCAGAAGGCCTACGCGCTGGATGGCAGCGATACGGTTCTGCAAAAGACGCCGTTCAGTTTCGACGTGTCGGTCTGGGAGTTCTTCTGGCCGCTCATGACTGGCGCACGTCTGGCCGTGGCGCTGCCGGGCGATCACCGCGACCCCGAGCGGCTGGTGCAGACCATCCGTGAGCATAAGGTCACGACTTTGCATTTCGTGCCGTCGATGCTGCAGGCGTTCATGACTCATCCGCAGGTGGAAAGCTGTAACACGCTGCGTCGGGTGGTATGCAGCGGTGAAGCACTGCCTGCCGAACTGGCCGCCCAGGTGCTCAAGCGTCTGCCGCTGGCCGGTCTGTACAACCTGTATGGCCCGACCGAAGCGGCCATCGACGTGACCCATTGGACGTGCAGCACGGATGACATCCTCAGCGTGCCGATCGGACGGCCGATCGACAACCTGAAAACCCACATCCTCGACCACGGCCTGCTGCCTGCCGCACAGGGCGTGGCGGCGGAGTTGTATCTGGGTGGCGTCGGTCTGGCACGTGGTTATCACAACCGTGCAGCCTTGACGGCTGAGCGTTTCGTGCCGGACCCGTTCGACGAGCAGGGCGGCGGCAGGCTGTACCGCACCGGCGATCTGGCGCGTTATCGCGACGCAGGTGTCATCGACTACGCCGGGCGTATCGACCACCAGGTGAAGATTCGCGGTCTGCGTATCGAACTGGGTGAAATCGAAGCGCGTCTGCATGAGCATGCCGCTGTGCGCGAAGCCACGGTGATCGACATCGACGGGCCGTCCGGCAAGCAACTGGTGGCTTATCTGGTGCCAACCGATGCCGCTGAGGCGCCGGACGTTCTGCGCGAGCGTCTGCAGGCCCACCTCAAGGCTCACGTGCCGGATTACATGGTGCCGGGCTACTTTGTCTTTATCGATTCGATGCCGCTGACCGCCAATGGCAAGCTGGATCGCAGAGCACTGCCGAAACCGGACGTGGCCCGCTCACAGCAGGGTTACGTGGCGCCGCGTACGGCATTCGAGCAACGTCTTGCTGCGTTGTGGGAGCAGGTGTTGCACGTCGAACGGGTCGGGCTCAACGACAACTTCTTCGCGCTGGGCGGGCACTCGTTGCTGGCGGTTTCACTGGTGGGCAGGATTCGCGAGACGTTCGATATCTCCATCAAACTGCATGACTTGCTGTTGCTGCAGACCCTGGGTGAACTCGCCGATTTCATGCGTGCCGATGAGGCTCGGGTCAAATCGGCGGTCATCGCCATGAACGCCAATGGCTCGACGCATGCGCCACTGTTCTGCCTGCCACCGGGCGGTGGTGGCACCTATTCGTATTACCCGCTGGCGGGCAGGTTGAGCGACAGCCGACGGGTTTACGGGTTGGTCAACAAGGCCTACGTGGTGCCGGGCTGGTTCGATACGTCGTGGCAGGACATGGTCGACTACTACGTCGAACAGATCCGCATGACCCAGCCGCACGGGCCTTACAACCTGCTGGGCTGGTCGATGGGCGGCGCGCTGGCCGTCGAGGTCGCGCATGTGCTGGAGCGCGCTGGCGAGGTGGTGAGCTTTCTCGGGCTGGTCGACACCCAGCTACCGGCATCGGTGGGCATGCAATGGGTCGAAGAGGATCCGCAAGTCACCACGCAGCAGCAGGGCGAAAACTACTACCGCAGCCTGATCAAAAGCCTGCAGGCCTTTGTGCCGGGCTTGCAGGAGCAAACCATTGTCGACCTGATCGAAAAGGCCCGGCAGTCGGTGAGCGGGGAGAGTGAAGTGATTGACCAGGTAATCGAGCAGATCGCATTGCAACATGCGATGAACGTCGACAGCCTGCGCAGCATGTTCCAGGACATCGCGGTGCAGGACGAAATCGAAACCGGTTACAAGTTACTGGAAGCCAACGCAAAACTCAGCCAGGCGTTTACCTTGAAAACCCTCAATGTGCAGGTCGATTGCTGGTGGGCAGGGCAGAGCCGTAAACCGGGGCAGATTGCCAAGGCCGAAGCGGTGCTGCTGGAACAGTGCTCGGTCAACGGACTGCGCAGCTCGACAACGATCGATCAACGGCACGACAACCTGGTGATCGCGGAAGCGTTTCTGCAGGGGCTTGCCGAGCGTTTGGTGTGACGCAGAGCGTCACGAACGGCATTCCCACGCTGGAGCGTGAGGAACGATGGGTGTCTGGACTGGGATGTGATGGATGATAAGCGTCCTGAAGAACACTATCGTGCCCATGCTCCGCGTGGGCATGCCTTTCTGGACGCTCTGCGTCCTCTCTTGAGTGCGTGGTGCGGCGTAGCTGGTGTGACGCAGAGCGTCACGAACGGCATTCCCACGCTGAAGCGTGAGGAACGATAAGCGTCCTGAAGAACACCATCGTGCCCATGCTCCGCGTGGGCATGCCTTTCTGGACGCTCTGCGTCCTCTCTTGAGTGCGTGGCGCGGCGTAGCTGGTGTGACAGAGCGTCACGAACGGCATTCCCACGCTGGAGTGGTGTGACCCCCGAAGGTTGGATGCAACCTTTGGAGGCGTCATGGGTAAATATACAGAGCAGGCAAAACTCGCAGCCGTGAAAGAGTATTGTGCCGGCAAGGCAGGTTTGAGGGATGTTGCGCGTCGCCACGATGTGGACTTTTCCTGCCTTCGTCAGTGGGTCGCGGCTTATCAGATCCACGGCCCAGCCGCTCTTAAAGAGAAAAGGCGGCAGCGTTACAGTGACGAATTCAAGCTAGCTGTTTTGAAGCGCATGCATGATGAGCGATTATCACTGCGCCAGACAGCGGCCTTGTTCGATATCCGTCAGTTCGGCATCATCAATCTATGGCAGCGCCTTTTTGACGAAGGTGCTCTTAACGCATCCTCAAAGCCCCCTAAGAAAGCTGGACGCCCAAGAAAGATGACGACGCCCCTTCCCCCTGTGAACTCCGCTCCGATCAACGATGAATCGCGCTCGCGTGACGAGTTGCTTGCCGAGGTGAAGCAACTGCGGATGGAGGTCGATTATCTAAAAAAGCTCGATGCCTTGGTTCAGAAGAAGCAACGAATAGCGCAGCAGAAAAAGCGCAAATCGTGATGGAACTGAGGCCTTTACATTCTCTGGACGGCCTGCTGAAGTTTGCCGGTCTGGCACGCAGCACTTTTTACTATCAACAAAAGGTACTGCTGGCAGATGACAAATACGCCGGGCTGAAAGACCTGATTCAGGCAACTTTCTACGAGCACAAGGGCCGGTATGGCTATCGTCGCATCACGGCAGCTTTGCGCAGGGCGGGCCATCTTGTGAACCACAAGACGGTGCAGAAACTAATGGGGCAGCTAGGCCTGAAGAGCCTGATACGCGTGAAGAAATACCGTTCCTACAAAGGCGAAACAGGCAAGGCCGCGCCTAACCTGCTAAAGCGTGATTTCAAAGCGCAATACCTTAACCAGAAATGGGCCACCGACGTGACCGAATTCAAAGTAGGAGGCCAGAAACTCTATCTGTCGCCGATCATGGATCTGTACAGCGGCGAAATCATTTCCTATGCGATTGCCAGGCGCCCGCTGTACTCCATGGTCGACGAAATGCTTGAAGGAGCATTTAAGCGGCTTGGACCGCATGAAAAGCCGATTTTGCATTCCGACCAGGGCTGGCAATATCGGATGCCTATTTACCAGCGACTGCTCAATGAGAATTCGATCGCAGCCAGCATGTCGCGCAAGGGTAACTGCTACGACAACGCGGCTATTGAGAGCTTTTTTAGCACGCTGAAATCCGAATTTTTCTACCTGAACAAATTTAACGATCTGGATGAGCTTCAAGCGGGTATCGAAGAGTACATTGAGTATTACAATCACTCACGCATAAAACTGAAGCTTAACGGCCTGAGTCCTGTGGAATACAGAATGCAGGCCGCCAAGGCAGCGTAGGTGGATAATTGTCCAACCTTCGGGGGTCACACCAGAGCGTGAGGAACGACAGGTATCTGGGCTGGAGCGTGCCTTTCTGGACGCTGTTGATCACGAGGGGCGAGCGTCGCTTAAAAATCACCGCGCAGGGTCAGGACGTAGTTGCGTGGGTCGCCGTAGTAGTTGCCGCGGTCGATGTCGCCGGTGGCCTTGTAGTATTTGCGATCCAGCAGGTTGTTACCGTTGAGCGCCACCGTCCAGTGTTCGTCGATTTTCCACGCAACCCGCGCATCCCAGATGGCCCGGCCAGCGTTATCGATGGGTTGGGTCGACTCGTGTTCCAAGTAGCCGCTCTGCGCCGAGACCCCGCCGCCGATGGTCAAGCGACGCCAGGCGCCGGGCAGGGTGTAGCTGCTGGTCAGGCGCAGCATGTGCCGGGGTGTTTCCGCTGAAATCGATTGCCCGTCACTGCCGCGGGTGATGTTGAACGTGTAGCCGGCCAAGGTCTGCAATCCCGGTAACGGCTCGCCGCTGATTTCCATGTCGATGCCCTTGCTGCGCCGGATATCACCGTTCAGGTAGCAGGTCCCATAGGCATCATTGCTAACGCACTGACCAGCATTGGCATCATCCTCGACGGCCACATCCTTCTGCTTCACATAGAACAGCGCCAGTGACACATTCAGACGTTTGTCGAACAGCTCGCCCTTGATTCCGGTTTCATGGCTGGCGCCGATGGCCGGATCAAGCAGCGTGCCTGATGCGGTTCGATAGGCGCTTTGCGGCAGAAAAATATCCGTGTAACTGGCGTACCACGACCAGTCCCGGTTGAGGTCGTAGATGACCCCCGCAAACGGGGTGACCTGATTGTCCTCCTGGGCGCGACGGGTCACGCCTGCAGACGTGGTCTGATAGTCATAGCTGCTGACCCGGCCACCCATCACCAGGCTCAACGACTCTGTCAGGCTCAGGCGCAGGTTGCTGTAGACGCCATAGCGCTTGTCGCTGTAGTCCGTGCTGCTCCAGGCCGGACGCGGAGGTTCGGCAATCGCGTCGTGGTCGGGGCTGAAGATAGCCAGCGGTTGATTGGCGTTGACCGTGGCATAGCGCGACTCGCGTTTCTGTTCGGACCCGTTGCCGCCGACGGTCAACTGGTGACTCAGGCCAAAGGCGTCGAACCGGCCATCCAGGTGCGCGTCGATGCCATTGCTATGAATATCGTCCGAGCGGAACAGGGTTCTGACCAGCCGGGAACCGCTCTGCGTCGCTGGATCAATAGCGCCCTGTGCATAGGCGACCTTCTGATCGAAAGCGCCATCGGAGTGAGTGGCAGACAGTGTGCCGCTCCAGTTGTCGTCAAAGCGGGTTTCCAGTTCGCTGAACACTTCGTCGGTGCGGGTCTGGTGGCGGTTCCAGTCCTGGGCCAGCGACGTCGAACGCGGCAGGTCGATGGCCTTGCCGTTGCTGTAGCGAGGCAGACCGAAGATCGAAAAGCCCTGGGTGTCGGCGTTCTGATGGCGTACGCCCAGGGTCAGGGTGGTGTCTTCGCTCAGGTCGGTTTCCAGGATGCCGTAGAGCAACGGTGCGGTTTTCTGCAGACCATCGGTGAAATAGCCGCGGTCTTCATAGGACGTTACAAAACGCCCGCGGATGCTGCCTGAATCGTTGAGTTTGCTGCTGCCATCCAGATCGACCCGGTAGCTGTCCCAACTGCCTGCGCGAGTGGTGATCGACAACTGCGGCAGGGCGGTCGGGCGCTTGCGGACCAGATTGACCGCGCCACCGGGGTTGCCCGCGCCGATCAGCAAGCCGGCCGCGCCGCGCAGCACTTCGACGCGGTCGTAGATTTCCATGTCCGGGGTCATCCAGCCGGTCACGCTGTAACCCTGGCCAGCCACGCCATCGATGATGTAACTCTCGTCCTCCAGCGCGAAGCCCCGCGAACTGAAGACATGAGAGCCGAAATTGCGTTGGGAAAAGGTGATGCCGGGCGTCTGTGCCATCACCTCGTCGAGGCCGGTGAGGTTTTTGTCGTCCATCACCTGGCGGGTCATGACGGTAACCGACTGCGGCGTTTCGCGCAGCGACTGAGCGGTCTTGTTGATACTCACGCCAGTGGCCGCATACGAGCCGCTGCCCTCGGTGGTGATGCCGAACGAGTCGCCCTTTATCGCCACCGGCCCCAGGTTCATGGTGTGTGCGGAGGCAGCAGCGCCAAGGGTCAGGGTGTTGTCTTCAAGACTGTGCGCTACGTTGGCTTTTTTCAGCAGGTCGGCGACGGCCTGTTCGGGCGTCAGCCTGCCATGCACCGGGCTGCTGAGCTTGCCGTTCAGGTCGTCGGGGTTGTAGAGGATTTGCAGATCGCACTGGCGGCCCAATTCTTTCAGGGCACTGCTCAGCGTCTGCGCCGGAATATCGAATTCGAACTCCTCCGCCAGCGCCTGTCCTTGGACACTCAACGCCAGCACCAGCCCCACGCCGCCCAGACGCAGGCCGAGCGTTTTCACGCGGCCGGTGCGCAGACGGCTGGAGGATGATTGCATGGCAGGGATGGCTCGTTGAGATCAATGGCGAAGGATAATGCATTTGCGGCAGCCTGGTCGCGTGCACAGCGCTGTATCACGAACCGAAACCGCTCCGCGCGGAGCATGGGCACGATGGTGCCGCGCCACGCGATCAACGCTTCGCTTGCTCGCGAAGATGCCTGTCCAGCCCCGGAAATCAGGGCATCTGAACCATTGCCTTCGCGAGCAAGCTCGCTCCCACAGGGATTTCTATAACGCTGAGCTTAGATCAGAAATCCCCCCGCAAGGTCAGGACGTAGCTGCGCGGTTCGCCGTAGACGTTGGAGCGGTCGGTGGCGATCGAGGTGGTGTAGTACTTGCGGTCGAACAGGTTTTCGGCGTTGAGCGACACCTTCCAGTTTTCGTCCAGTTTCCATGACGCCCTGGCATCCCAGATGGCCCGACCGGCTACGCCGAGTGCTTTGTCGTAGGGCACTTCGTAACCCGAATCCGCCGACACTCCAGCGCCCAGGGTCAGGCGGTTCCAGGCACCCGGCAGGTTGTAGCTGGTGTTGAGGCGCAGCATGTGTTTCGGCGTTTCGTAAGCCACATCCGAATCACCGTTGTTGCGCAGCATGTTGTAGGTGTAACCGCCGAACACTTGCAGCCCCGGCAGTACCTCGCCGCTGGCCTCGACGTCGACGCCCTTGCTGCGGCTGATGCCGTCCTGCAGGTAGCAGGAGCCGTCGGAGCTGGTAGGGCACGTTGTAAGGTTATCCTGGGCCGCGATATCGACAGCAGCCACATCTTTCTGCTTGATATAGAACAGCGCCATCGACAGGTTCATGCGCTTGTCGAACAGCTCGCCCTTGAAGCCGGTTTCGTAGTTGGAGCCGATGGCCGGGTCCAGTGGCGAGCCGCCAGCGGTGACGTAGTTGGCCTGTGGCGTGAAGATGTCGGCATAGCTGGCGTACCACGACCAGCTGTCGTTGATGTCATAGATAACACCCGCGAAGGGCGTGAATTCCTGAGTCTGTTTGGACTCGTAATCCTTCGCCAAGCCGGTTTTGACGTCGTACTTGTAGTCATACCAGCTGAGGCGCGTGCCCAGCACCACGCTCAACGGTTCGCTCAGGTGAATACGCGTGTTGGCGTACAGACCCGCGCGTTCTTCGGTGGTGTCGATGTCGGTTTGCCAGGCCGGACGGGCTGGTTTGGCGAATGCGTTCTGGTCGACATCGAAGATGTTGATCGCGGTCCGTCTCGTCAACGTAACTTGATGCGTGTTGGCCTCCTGCTTCGACCAGTCGGCACCCAGGGTCACCTGATGTTCGAGGCCGAACGCGTTGAAGTTGCCTTCCAGCTGGCTGTTCAGACCGACGCTGTCGACCTCGTCCTTGCGGAACAGCGTGCCCTGAAAGTTGGAGCCCGCCAGCGTCACGGGATTCACTGCGCCCCGTGCAAAGGCAATGTTCTGATCGAAGCCACCCTGGGAATAGGTCAATGACGTCCGGCTGGTCCAGTCTTCATTGAAGCGATGCGCGACTTCGGTGAACACCTCGGTCATGTCGCTTTCATGGCGGTTCCACTTCTGCGCCAGGTTGGTCGAGCGCGACAGGCCCAGCGACTGGCCGTTGCTGTAGCGCGGCAGGCCATAGATCGAGTAGCCGTTGATGACCTGTTCCTGACGACGCAGGCTCATGGTCAGGGTGGTGTCATCGCTCAGGTCGGCTTCGACGATGCCGTACAGCAGCGGCGTGCGGCTGTCGCGACCGTCCAGGTAGGAGCCGCTGTCATCGTAGGCCGCGACCATGCGCCCGCGCAGGGTGCCGGAATCGTTGAGCTTGCCGCTGCCATCCAGGTCGACCCGGTACTGGTCCCATGAGCCGGCGCGGGTGGTGATCGAGAATTTGTTATCGGCAGTCGGGCGTTTGCGCACCAGATTGACCGCGCCGCCGGGCTGCCCGGCACCGACCAACAGCCCTGACGCGCCGCGCAGCACTTCCACACGGTCGTAGATGGCCACGTCCGGCTGCATCCAGCCGGTGATCTGATAGCCCTGACCGCCAATGCCGTCGACCAGGAAGCTTTCCGCCAGCAGCGAGAAGCCACGCGAGGTGTACACGTGACCGCCGAAGTTGCGGTACTGGAAAGTGATACCCGGGGTGTCTTCCAGCACGTCGCTGAGGCTGGTGAGGTTGTTGTCATCCATGACTTGCCGAGTCACCACGCTCACCGATTGCGGTGTTTCGCGCAGCGATTGCGGTGCACCCTTGCCGATACTCACTGCGCCGGTGGTGTAGGAACCGGTGCCGTCGGTGGTGGTGCCCAGGTAATGCGAGTCGATTGCAGTCGGGGCCAGATTGACTGTGCCCGTGGTGTTCGAATCGTCTGCGACGGTTTCCTGTGCCTGACCGGCGACCGGCATGCACAGCGCAAGACCCATGGCCGCCATGGATGGCCGGGAGCGGAACATCTGACTGAGCATCAACGCTTTGCTGAGCGGGGTGAGTCGTGACGGGTTGTGCATGAATTGGCTCTTTCCAGTGGGTATCGGCAAGGAGATCGGGGGCGTCGTTCAGGTCTGCGCAGTCGGGTCCAGCCGTCGACCGGGCAGGCGTGAGCCACTTTTTTATGGAGCGTTGCGCGAGAGATGGCTGGGCGCGCAATTCGCTGTTAATGAGAACGAAAGCGAATAACGTTTATTTAATGTTTTTTTCACACTCCACGAAAAAAGATGGCGCTTGGCTAGCAATTGAGGGTGGCGCGGAGCGGCCAGGCAAAAAAAGCCCCGCTCGCGGACGGGCCGGGCAGGGCGTTTCAGGTGCGAGTGAATCACGCCGTAATGGTTTTATCGCGGGTTTCGTTGCGAACCTGTTCGACCTGAATCTGCCCGGTCTGCATCCGCACCAACTGATCGGCAACGTAGAAATAGCGGTCGTCATGGGAGATCACGATGATGGTCTTGCCCTGTTGCTTCAATTCCGGCAGCAGCTCGGCGTAGAACACGCGACGGAACGCCGGGTCCTGATCGGCGGCCCACTCGTCGAAGACCAGCACCTGACGCTCGTCCAGCCACGCATTGATCAGTGCCAGACGCTTGCGCTGACCGGTCGACAGATCGGTGGTGGTGAAGGCACCGTTCTCGATGCTGACCTTGTGCGCGATGTCCAGGCGCTCCAGGTACTTGCCCGCGTCCGGCGGCAGCGCGGCCTGGCCCTGCAACGGCTCGTCGAACAGGTAGTAGTCGGCGAAAATCGTGGTGAACAGCTGGCGGTAGTCATCCAGGTTTTCCGCGGTAACGGCCTGGCCATTCAGGCGGATCTCACCCTGTTGCGGGGTGTACAGGCCCAGCAGCAGCTTGATCAGCGTGGTCTTGCCACAGCCGTTCTCGCCGACGATGAACACGATGTCGCCCTGTTTGATGCTCAGGTCGACCGGGCCGAGGTGAAAGGCGTCGCTGCCCTCGACCGGCGGGTAGTCATAGCGCAGGTTGTGCAGTTCCAGCGTGTGCATGCTGGCCAGCGACGTCGGGCGGTCACTGACCAGCAGGTGCGGTTCGGGGCTGGAGAATTTCCACGACAGCTCGGCGATGCGGCGCATGGCGATCTGCGCGCGGCTGATGCCGGGCAGGGCAGTCATCAGGCGTTCCAGCGGGCCTTTCATGTACAGCATCACCAGCACGAAGCCGCCCAGCACGGTTTTCTCGGTGGTCGGCCACATGGCCTGGAAGGCGATGGCCATGCCGATCACCGCAAAGAACAGCATCGAGCCGAAGGTTTCCGCGCTGACGAAGATGTTGGCAGCGCGAATGTTCGAGCGGCAGATGTGTTCAGTGGCCCCGTGAATCTTTTCGTCGAGCATGTGCTGACGACGTTTGCGCTGAATGCGCAGCTCCTTGGCGCCTGCGGACAGCGCCTGGTAGTGCTTCTGCAATTCGTCTTCGCTGTTGCGCGCCGCCAGAATGCTGCGCATGCCGAATGCATGCGCCAGGTATTGTGCGCCGGTGCCGAGCACCACGGTGAGCACTGTCAGTGCCAGAATCTGCCAGGACAGCACGGCCAGATAGGCCAGACAGCCGAGGGTGACGGTAAACGAGATCACCATCGGCGCGACCGACAGGGCAAAGGTGCTGATGGTGTTGACGTCGTTGAGCAGCACCGGGATCAGGCGGTGCGCGCGATAGCGTTCCAGCTGCTCGATGGGCGCGACCAGCACCTTGGCCGCCAGCTCGCGGCGCAGGTTGGCGACGACTCGCTGGCCGACGTAATTGGTCGACAGGTTGGACAGGGTCGAACACGCCAGGGTCAGCACACACAGGCCGGCGAACAGCAGCGCGGTCTGCGTGTCCGGCCCGCCTGGCCTGTTCATCGCGTTGTTGATGGTGGCCAGCAGGCCGGTGACGCTCAGGCCGCTGACAATCCCCAGCAAGGTCGACAGCGCCACCAGCCACCAGAACGGCTTGAGGATTCTCAGGGTTTCCCGGGCGAGGCTTTCAGTTGTGCGGGTCATGGTGTGTCTCGTCAGTGTCCGTGAGTGCGGCGTGGGCTGGTTCAGGCCGGGAGTGCATAAAGTCCGTCAGAGGTCGCGGGCGACCCGGAAGCCCAGCCAGTCACCCCGTACATCCGGCTGGCGGCTGTTGCGGTTGCCAGAGCGCGAGAAGATCGGCGCTTCGGTCCAGTCATTGCCGCGAATCATCTTCCAGGTGCAATCACCGGCCAGCCACGCGCTGCCATCGGTGGGCGCGCCCTTGTAGTTGCTGGTCTCGCAATCGGCGGTCCACTCGTAGACGTTGCCGTGGGCGTCGTAGATGCCGAAATCGTTGGGGCTGTAGCTGCCGGCAGGCGCTGTGTAGCTGAAACCGTCTTCCGGGCCGTAGGTGTTGGCGTGTTTGGCAATGCTGTAGGGCTTGCCTTCGTCCATCGGAAACGGGAACGAGCCCTTGCTGCCGCCGCGTGCCGCGTATTCACGCTGGGCTTCGCTGACCATGTGGTAGGACTTGCCGGTTTTTTTCGACAGCCATTCGACATACGCCTTGGCTTCGTTCCAGTCCATGCACACCGCAGGCTGACGCGGGCTCAGCGGGTAGCGCGGCTTGCCGGCCTTGCACTCGCGGCCCGGCCGGGTATCGCCATCCGGCATTTTGTAACCGGAGCTTTTGATATAGGCGGCCCATTCGCCAGCCAGTATCTGAAAGCGGCTGATGGCGAACGGTTTGGCGAAGGTCACGTCATGCAGCGGGCCTTCGTCCGGCTGACGACCCAGTTCCTCTTCGGGCGCACCCATGGTGAAAGTGCCCGCAGGCAGCACGACCATTTCCGGGCAGTCCTTGCAGTCCTTGAACACTTTTCCGGGCGCGGGCACCGCTGCGGGCGTGGCGGCGAGGGTGGTGCCGCATAGCAACAGGCCGAGCAGGGCGGACAGGGGCAGCAATGTTTTTTTCATGACGGGTCTCGATGGAAAACGGAAAACAGGTAATCGGTGAGTTTGTGTCAGGCGCGCCGGGCGAGCAGCGTCATGAAACGATCGATTTCGGCTTCGCTGTTCAGCAGCCCTGGCGCGGTGCGCACCACCGGGCCGACGTCGCGACTCACCGCGTCAACGACCATGCGCTGCTCCATCAGCCAGGCCGCCACGTCGTCGCACGACTGGCCCTTGAGCCGGAAGAAGCTGAAGCCCGCCGACAGCGCAGGGTCCATCGGCGTCACCAGCTCGACATTGGGCTGAGCCTTGAGGCGCTGCTTGAGGTAACTGTTGAGCTGGTGAATGCGTGCCTGCACATCGGCCTTGCCCAGTTGCAGGTGCAGTTTGAAGGCCTCGTTCAACGCCCAGCGGTGTTCGAACGAGTGGTAGCCACCGGGCGTCATGATCGTGCTGAAACCGGTGGCTTCCGAGAACGTCGGGATCAGCGGCGTGAGGTCCTTGACCTGTTCCGAGCGGGCGCAAACGATGCCGGTGCCGCGCGGGCCAAACAGCCACTTGTGGGTGCCGGCGACATAGAAGTCGCACCTCATCTCCGGGAAATCGAGGTTCTCGACGCCAAAGCCATGCACGCCGTCGACCACGTAGAGAATGCGCTCCTGGTCGTCACGGTTGCGATTGTGTTCCTCGACCAGATCGCCGATGGCCGCGATGGGCAGTTTCACGCCGCTGCCGGACTGCACCCAGGTCATGCCCAGCACCCGCGTCTTCGGCTGAATGCTGCGCGCGATGGAGCCGATGATTTCATCGGCCGAGACGGTCGCCGGGTCCTTGAACAGGCGAATCTTGCGCACCTGCGTGCCGTCGCGCTGCTGACGGAATTTGAGGATATCGCGGACGCAGGAATGCTCGTGTTCGGTGGTCAGAATCTCCTGATCCGGGCGCACATGGAGACCGCCGTAGATGATTGCCAGGCCTTCAGTGGTGCTGCCGGTCAGGGCGATCTGGCCGGGTTGGGCGTTCAGGTACTTGCCCGCCCAGACGCGAACCTCGTGTTCGCGGCGCTCGGTCTCTCCCAGGTCCCAGTCCATGGCCAGACCGGGATTACGGTCGATATGCGCGCGATGCTGTTCGATGGCCTGGCGAACCGGTGCAGGGTGCGAGGTGACCAGAAAATTGGAGAGGTGAACGTAGTCCGGGTCCTGATTGAACAGCTGTTTCAGGCGCGTCCATTTATCCATGGAGGCCGGCTGAGCGGCTGGTGTCATGGCCGCCGTTGCAAGGCCGGAGCCCAAGGGCAGGGCTGCCGCGAGCAGCCCGGCCTGTTTGAGGAAGGTTCTGCGATCAGTCATGAGCGTCTGCGCCTGAGGGTCGGGTAGCGGCGTTTGAGAGATTCATGTGCTTCACATCCGGACGGGCAGCAGCCTGAACCTGCTCCCAGACGCGCAGGAAATTGCCGCCCCAGAGCTTGGTGATATCCGCCTCGGCGTAGCCGCGCTCGATCAGTTCGGCCGTCACGTTGCGGATTTCGCTGACATCGTTGAAGCCTTTCACGCCGCCGCCATCGTTGAAGTCGGAGCTGATGCCGACGTGGTCGATGCCGATTTTGCGGACGGTGTAATCGATGGCGTCGACGAAGTCCTTGACCGTGGCTTTGGGCTCTTCTTCGAGAATCGCATACAGCTTGCTGGCATAGGCGCCGAAGCGTTGTTCCGGCCAGACGGTGATGATCGGGTCGCCGGGCATCAGTGCCATGGCCAGGTTCGGCAGCGGTGGCAGGTCGAAGTCCTTGCGCAGCGCGTTGAGCTTGTCCTGGGTCTTCTGGCTCAGCGGCTTCAAATAGGCCGGAAACGCCACGATCTGCACCACGCCGCCGCTGCGCTTGATGAGCTGCAGTTCCTCGTCGCTGAGGTTGCGCGGGATGCCCACCAGCGCACGCGGCGCCGAGTGCGAGGCGACCATCGGCGTGCGGCTCAGCTCGCTGACCTGTTGCAGCGCCTTGCTCGACATCTGTGACACGTCGATGATCACGCCCAGATCGTTGAGGCGTTGCACGGCCTGCCTGCCGATCTCCGACAGGCCGCCCAGTGCGTCGGGTGTGTCATTGAGAAAGGGCAGGGGACGTGAAGAGTCGGCCCAGCTGTTATTGCCGACATAACTGAAACCGAACATGCGCATGCCGCGTGCGGTCCAGTGGTCCAGCAGGCTCAGGTCATTGCCCAGCGGGTAAGCGTTGAGCATGCTGATGAATATGGCAAACTTGCCTTCGCCGTGCAGGCGGCGCATGTCGTCCGGGGTGTAGGCGATGCCGACCTGATTGGGGAAGTCGCGAACCATGCCGGTGATGATTTTGTAACGCACTTCCTGCTGATGGCGTGCTTCGTCGACGAAACCAGGTGTCGGACGATGCGGGGCGTTGTCGCCGTTCCAGATCTCCGGCCAGCCGAATACCGTCAGTGCAGCCCCGGACAGGCGTCCGCGCGCGGCTTTCACCAGGTCGAATTGCCCCGAGCCGTCCTTGTCGGCTTCGTTGCCCTCGCTGCCGAATTTCATCGGCACGGTGATGTGGCTGTCGAAGGAAATGATCCGCTCCTGCAGGTCGTCGGCCTGTTGCATAACCTTGACCGGGTAGCCTGCTGGCGACCAGTAATTCCAGGCCAGAAAGCCTGCACCTGCACTGATGGCCAGGGCCAGCGGCAGGCCGATGAAGAGAGCTTTTTTCCAACGCGGTCTTGTCATTTCCGTCTCGTGTGGTTAACCGTTGCGCAGCCTGCGACGGCTGTTGCTATCTGGTGGAGAACGAGCGGATCGCCGATAAATTTAGCGCGGGGTCATGGATGTGTGTGCAGCGCTAAATTTGTCTGCCGGGTTTACGTTCTAGCTTGGATAACGGCTGTCTCGGGGCTGGAACAGGTAGGGTAATGACGATTTCTCGACGAGGGTTCATAGCGGGGCTGGCGCTGACCGGTGCGGCAGTTCCGGCAGCGTATTACGCGCATCGGGAACTCACCCGGGTCGACCTGCCCGAAACGCCGGGCGAAGCGACGGCGGGGCCTGCCGATACCGCCACTCAGCGCCTGGCCGACAAGCTGCGCGGGGTGTGGACCCTGCGTTTCGAGGGGCGCGATGCCGGGCTGAGCGGTGCGCCGCTCGAAGGCCTGGAAATGTTTCTCGACATTGCCCCGCGCGGTCGCGGCCTGCGCGGCTATATCGACACGGCCGAACGATTGCGCAGCGATGGACTGCCGCGTTTTCGGGTGATTGGCGATCTGCAACCGGCCAACGCCGCAAGACTCTACCTGCGGGTCATGGACGGCCATGCCGGCAATGACCCGCACAGCGACAACCCGGATTACGAATTCAGCCTGACCCTCGATGAAGTCTGGGGCGCATTCGGTAACGCAGGCAGCGGCACCCTGAGCGGGCGTATCGAACGTCTGGACCGAGCGCTGGCCCTGCCGGAACTGGAAAGCCGTCTGATCGCGATCAAGCAGGTGTTTCCAGAGGCGCGGGAAAGGGTCGGTCTGAGCCCGCCGTTTCTGGCCTGGCTGGTGTCCAGGGAGCATCGTCTGTTCCATCAGCTCTGGCATGCCTCGCGAGACAAATGGCACAAACTGCCCGAAGACAAGCGTGACGCCCTGCGCGGCATTGGCTGGCAGCCGGGCCCGCGTGAGCATGAGCGCGATGCGCGTGGCCCGCACAAGGACCGCAACGGCTCGGGTGAAGACTTCTTTTATATGCATCGGCACATGCTGATCCAGGCACGCAGGATTCAGGACTTGCCGTCATGGCCGCGCTTTCCACTGCCGCAGCCTGAGCTGGAGCGCGACCGCCTGGGCTTTGCCCGCTATTTCGACAATCACGACGGTTGTTCTCTGCCGCCCAACTGGCTGGCGCACGGTGACGAGGAATACACCCAGCTGGTCAGCGATATCAAAAGCCACGAGACGTTTCATACGCATTTTCAGGTCTGGGAGTCGCAGTATCGCGATCCGCGCTTCTTGTCGAAGTTGACGTTGGGGCAGTTCGGTTCGCAGGTCGAGCTGGAACTGCACGACTGGCTGCACATGCGCTGGGCCTCGGTGGCCCGCGACCCGGCCAACGGCCAGCCGGTGCCGATGGCACGTCGTTCGGATGATTTTGCCGAGCGCTGGTTCGAGCCGGAAAACGACTTTCTCGCCGACCCGTTTTCATCGCACGTGAACCCGGTGTTCTGGATGTTCCACGGCTGGATCGACGACCGCATAGAGGACTGGTTCCGCGCCCACGAGCGCTTCCATCCGGGTGAAGTGAAGCGCCTGGAAGTCAACGGCGTGCCGTGGTTTGCGCCAGGCCGCTGGGTGAACGTCAGCGACCCGTGGCTGGGGCCGGACACCCACGGCTGCAGCACCGTGCCCGGCCAGGCCGCAGGCACGACCATGGAAATGGACCCGGAAGTCATGAAGCTGGCGCTGCGCATCACGTTCGCCGCGGATGACAAACTGAGCAACCTGCTACGCCGCGTGCCCCGCAGGCCGTGGTATGCCAGGAATTTGTTGCCGGACAGGTGGTTCTGACCAACGGCATTGGAGGTTATCGTTCCCAGCGCTCCGGCTTGGGAGTGCCGTCCATGACGTTCTGTGGCGGAAGAGGACGCGGAGCGTCCAGAACGGCATGCGACGCAGAGCGTCGCACGATAATGAGGTGTTCGCGCAGACCGACGCAGAGCTTTAGCACGGTAGTTGGGATTATCGTTCCGCACGCTCCCGCGTGGGAATGCAGGTCTCGACGCTCTGCGTCGCAAGAGGACGCAGAGCGTCCAGAACGGCATGCGACGCAGAGCGTCGCACGATAATGAGTTGTTCGCGCAGACCGACGCAGTGCTTCAGCACGGTAGTCGGGATTATCGTTCCTTGCGTGGCGCTCAGTGCACCTGCCAGCTCCCACCCAGTGCCTTGTACAGCGCAATGCTCGCCTGCAGGCGCGCCAGCCGCAGTTGCACACTGACATCCTGCGCCAGGTACAGCGTGCGCTGGGTTTCCAGTACGGTGAGCAGGTCCTCGGCGCCTTCCTGATAGCGGCTCTGGGCGATGCGGAAGGCAGTTTGTGCCTGTTTGAGTTCTTCTTCGTGCCAGTAGCGCTGTTGATCCAGGCCGCCAATGCTGTTCAGGGCTTTTTCCACGTCGGCGAAGCTGTTGATGATCGCGCCGCGATAGGTTTCCAGCAGTTCCTCCTGACGCGCTGTGGCCTTGTCGCGCTCGGCAGCCAGGCGGCCATTGTTGAAGATCGGCCCCACCAGCCCGGCAGCGAGGCTGCTGAACGGTGCACGCAGCCAGTCTTCGGCGCGGGTGTTTTCGGTGCCCAGCCTGGCGCTCAGGGTCAGTTTCGGCAGCATGGCGGCGCGGGCGACGGTGACATTGGCCTGTGCCGCTGCCAGGTCAGCCTCGGCCTTGGCCAGATCAGGGCGGCGGGTCAGCAACTCGCTCGGTACACCTGCGCCGATGTCCGGCCAGTTCAGGGTGTCGAAGGGCTGATCCGCGAGGTGCAGATTCTGCACCGGCTGACCGAGCAAGGCCGCCAGGGTGATCAACTGCTCGTTGGCCAGTTGCTGAACGCGGGGCAGTTCACGCTGCTGGGTTGCAACCAGATTCTTCTGCTGTGCCAGCTCCAGTGCCGTTGCCGAGCCCGATTCATAGCGGGTCTGCACCAGGCGCAGCACGTCTTGCGCGTTGGCCAGATTCAGCTCGGCAATCCGCCCTTGCTCGCGCGCCGCCAGGGTTTGCGCATAGCGGTCGGCGACGTTGGCCAGCAGGGTCAGCTCCACGGTCGCCTGATCGAACTGGCTGGCGCGCAGGCCTTGCAGTGCGCTGTCGCGTCCCGCTGCGATGCCGCCCCAGAAATCCACTTCATAGCTGGCGGTCAGGTCGCTGGTGAAATTGTTGGTGTTGTTGTCGTCGGAAGGGTTGGCCTTGCGGTCGCTGTTGCGCAGGAACCGGTTACGTTCGCCGCGCAGGTCAAAGGCCAGTTCCGGCAGCAAGGGCGCGCCGCCGATGATGGCGCTGGCCTGTGCCTGACGAACCCGCGCCATCGCCGCAGCGACTTCGTGGCTGTCGCGGCTGGCCTGTTCGATCAGGCGATTCAACTGCGGGCTGCCGAACTGCTGCCACCAACGCACGTCGCTGCGCTGCGCGGCGGCGTTTTCGGCAAACGCCCAGCTTGCCGGTGGCTGGATGCCGCTGTCCGGCGGCGGGGCGGGTGTCTGGCAGGCGCTCAGCAACAGACAGGCAGTCAAAACGGAGAGACTCGGCTTCATTGATCGATCATTCACTGGTGAGGGCCGCGACCGGGTCGAGGCGGGCAGCCTTGCGGGCCGGCATGAAACCGAAGGTCACGCCGGTGATCAGGGCGCAGACAAACGCCCCGGCCACGGCCGGCAGGGTGAACGCCACGGCCACCTTACTCAGCAGCAGCGCTGCGCCCATGCCCAACGCCAGCACGATACCGGCCAGCCCGCCGACCACGGAAAGCATCATCGCCTCGGTGAGAAACTGCCGCAGGATGTCGCTCTGCCGCGCGCCGGTGGCCATGCGGATGCCGATTTCACGGGTGCGTTCGCGCACCGTCATCAGCATGATGTTCATCACTCCGATACCGCCGACCAGCAAGGAAATGGCGGCAATCGAGCCGAGCATCAGCGACAGGGTGTTCTGGGTGCGGGCTTCGGCCTGGATCATCGCGGCGTTGTTGGTCAGCTCGTAATCCTGTTTGCCGTGATGCAGCTGTTGCAGCAGGTTGCGTATCGACTGTTCAGCCTGTTTGACGTTGTTGGCGTCGCGGGTGGCGATGGTGATGTACTCGGGGTCCTGTGTGCCGAACAGGCGGATGCTGGCCGACGAGTAGGGGATGGCGATGCGATTGTCGCTGTCCAGATCGCCCGATGTGGCGCCTTTTTCCTGCAGCACGCCGACCACCTGAAAAGGCACGTTTTCGATCAGGATGTACTGGCCGACAGGGTCGCTCTGCTCGCCGAACAGTTTTTGGCGAACCTTGTAACCAATCACTGCCACGGCGGCTGCGTTCTGCTCATCAGCCTCGCTGAAATAACTGCCTTCCACCACCGGCCAGTTGAAGATCGCCGGAAAGTGCGTGTCATTACCGCCGACGTAACTGGAATGATCGAGGTTGCCGTAGCGCACCCCGGCCTGGCCGCCGTTGACCGGCATGATCATTTTCACCTCGGGCAACTCGCCCAGCGCAGCGACTTCCTCCAGGGTGATGACGCCCTTGGGCGCACGCGGGTTGGGCGCCTTGCCGTTGAGGTAAATGATGTTGGAACCGAACGAGGACATCTGCGCCATCACCTGACGTTTGCTGCCTTCGCCGACAGCCAGCATCACCACCACCGACGCCACGCCGATGACGATGCCCAGCAAGGTCAGCGCGGTTCGGAAGCGGTTGATCCACATCACTCGCCACGCCGCCCGAATCGCGTCGAACAGTTCGCCTTGCCAGGCGCTTTGGCTGCCGCTGCCTTCGCTCAGACGCTTGCGCAGGTCGACCGCCTGCAGCGCGGCTGGATTGACTGAGCGCTGCACGTCAGAAGCATCTTGAGCCGTATCACTGATCACCAGCCCATCGCTGATCTCGATGACCCGTTTGGCGCGCGCCGCCACTTCGCGATCATGGGTGATGAGGATCACCACATGGCCCTGGCTCGCCAGTTCGTCGAGCAGAGTCATGACCTCCGCGCCACTGTGGCTGTCCAGCGCACCGGTGGGCTCGTCGGCGAGGATGATGTGCCCGCCATTCATCAAGGCGCGGGCGATGGACACCCGTTGCTGCTGGCCGCCGGACAACTGGTGCGGCCGATTGCCGGTGCGCGACGCCAGGCCCAGCCGGTCGAGCAGGGCGGCGGCTCGGGCATGACGCTCTGCGGCGGGCGTCCCGGCGTAGATCGCCGGCATCTCGACGTTTTCCTGGGCCGAGCCGGACGGAATCAGGTGATAGCCCTGAAACACGAACCCGAATGCCTCGCGGCGCAGCCAGGCGAGTTCGTCGCTGCCCAGCGCGGCGACGTTTTCTCCGGCGAACAGGTATTCGCCCGAGGTTGGACGGTCCAGACAACCGAGGATGTTCATCAGCGTCGACTTGCCGGACCCGGAAGCGCCGACAATCGCCACGAACTCACCGGTATGAATCGACAGATCGATGCCGCGCAGCACGTTGACCAGCGGGCTGTCGCCTCCGCCGTAGGATTTGCGAATGCCTCGCAGGTCGATCAGCGGCGTGCGCATTCAGCCCCCGCTGCCGACAGAGGCGGGCACCAGCAGGCGCTCACCTTCATTCAGGCCGTCGAGTACCTGCACGCGCAGGCGGTCGCTGATGCCGGTGCGTACCTGACGGTTCTGCACCTCGCCATTGGCAGACAACACCTGGGCGGTCTGCCGATCGGTCTGCGCTCCGTTTCGCAACGCCGCGAGTGGCGCGGTAAGTGTGTTCTCGGCTTTATCGGCGACGAAAAATATCTGCGCGGTCATTTCTGCCATCAGCGCCTGATCGCTGTTATCCACGTCCAGCAGCACGGTGTACAACACCACCCGGCCACCGCCGTTCTTGCGCGCACTGCTCGGGCTGCCGCCGCCCTGATTGGCTTGATCCAGCGGCCTGGGCGGTACTGGCAGGATCTGTCGCACGGTGCTGCTCCAGCGCCGGTTGCCGCCGCTCAGGGTGGTGAAATAGGCAGTCATGCCGGGTTTGACATGGCCGATATCGGCTTCCGAGACCTCGGCCCAGACCGTCATCGGCGACAAGCGGGCGATGCGCAGAATCAGCGGCGTCTGTTGTTGTGCGTTCAGCGTCTGGCCTTCACGTGCGTCGAGGGCCACCACTGTGCCGCTCATGGGCGCGAAAATACGGGTGTAGCCCAGCGCTGCTTCGTCGCTGCGCAGGGCGGCCTGGGCTTCGAGAATCTGCGCCTTGAACATGTCGACCCGTGCCTGGGTGGCGCGAAATTCCGATTCCGCAGCCTGCACGTCCTCGGCCCGCGTGGCACCGCCTGCGGCGAGGCGCTTCTGGCGCTGCTGCTTCTGTTCGGCCAGTTCGTGCAGCGCACGCTGTTCCTGCAATTGCGCCTTGAGGTTGTCGATGGCGTAGCGTGCGGCGTCGAGCTTGGCTTTTTGCGTCGAAGGATCGATTTCGACCAGCAAGTCGCCTTCCTTGACCTGATCGCCGACCTGGGCGTGGATTTTCATGATCTGCCCGCTGGCCTGCGAGCCCACGTCCACGTAGCTGCGCGGCTGCAGGGTACCCAACGCCGTGACGCTGTTTTCGATCGTGCCGCGGGTCACCGTCACAGTTGCGGCGCTGCTTTTGCTGTCGGGCAGGATCTGCCAGGCGCATACGGCAATGACCGGGAACAGGCACAGCGCCACCAGGAGGGCGCGTCGAGGATGTCGAGAGCGTTTCATGCAGATTCCTGCGCTGGGATATCAGTCGGTCGGTGCGACGGCCACGAGAGCTGCCCTTTAAACGAGGCGTGCCGGCAGGAATTTAGCGTCGATCACGGGTTGTCCGCTTCGGCTAAACATCAGCGTCCGTGTTTCGTTTAACGGGAGCGGCTAATTCGGGTCGTCTTGTCGAGTTGGAGTCAGCGTGATTATTTCCAGACCCCTGTGCAGTTATGTGTTTGCAGGTCTTTCGTTCGCTGTGAGTTTGCCCGCGCAGGCCTTGGTTGAGCCTGGAAATCAGGCGGCCAGGGCCGAGATCCGGCGTACCGGTTTTGGCGTGCCGCATATCGTTGCCGCCAATGAGCGCGGTCTGGGTTACGGCATCGGTTATGCCTATGCGCAGGACAACCTGTGCCTGCTGGCCAATGAGGTGATCACCGTCAATGGTCAGCGCTCGCGCTATTTCGGCCCGGACAAGACGACTCTTGAGCAGCGCAACAACATGGCCAGCGACCTGCTGTTCCAGTGGCTCAATACGCCGCAGGCACTGGCGGATTTCTGGAATGCGCAGCCGCTGGAGATTCGCCAGTTGATGCAGGGTTATGTCGCCGGTTACAACCGTTCGCTGGCCGAGCAGACCACCCAAGGCCTGCCGCAACCCTGTGCGGCCGAGTGGGTTCGACCGATCAGCACCGATGATCTGCTGCGTTTGACCCGCCGCCTGCTGGTCGAGGGGGGCGTTGGGCAGTTTGCCGAAGCGCTGGCCGGTGCTACGCCGCCTGCGCTGCCGAAGCCACTGCAGGTCGATGCTCAGCAGGCTCAGGCTCTGCAACTGGCCGCTGCGCGTAACCAGCGTTTTGCTCTGGAACGCGGCAGCAATGCCGTGGCAATAGGACGCGAGCTGTCCGCCAACGGACGCGGCATGCTGTTGGCTAATCCGCATTTCCCATGGGGCGGCGGCATGCGTTTCTATCAAATGCACCTGACCATTCCCGGCAAGCTCGATGTGATGGGCGCAGCGTTGCCGGGCCTGCCGCTGATCAATATCGGTTTCAACCGGCATCTGGCCTGGAGCCATACCGTCGACACGTCGAAACACTTCACGCTGCATCGCCTGCAGCTCGACCCGAAGGATTCCACCCGTTACCTGCTGGACGGCCAATCGGTTGCCATGGGCAAGCAGCAGGTGAGTGTCGACGTGAAGCAAGCGGATGGCAGCCTGAAGTCGGTGCCACGCATCGTCTATTCGTCCCGGTTCGGTCCGGTGGTGCAGTGGCCGGGCAAGCTGGACTGGGACAGCAAATTCGCCTACAGCCTGCGCGATGCCAATCTGCAGAATGATCGGGTGTTGCAGCAGTGGTATGCGATGGACAAGGCCGACAGCCTCAAGGCGTTTCAGGATTCGGTACACAAGATCCAGGGCATCCCGTGGGTCAACACCCTGGCGGTGGATGCCCAGGGGCAGGCGCTGTACATGAACCTCTCGGTGGTGCCGAACGTTGATGCCGCCAGGCTTGCCCGATGCAGTGATCCGCGCATCGGCACAGAGCTGATCGTGCTCGACGGCTCGCGCAGTGAATGCAACTGGGAGGTCTCCGCAGAGGCAGCACAAGCCGGCATCTATCCGTCCTCGCGCCAGCCGCAGTTGCTGCGGACCGATTTCGTGCAGCATTCCAACGATTCGGCGTGGATGGTCAATCCCGCTGCGCCGCTGCAGGGCTTTTCGCCGCTGATCAGCCAGGACGGCCAGCCGCTCGGCCAACGTGCACGTTTTGCCCTGGATCGGCTGGGCAGCCTGAAGACGGCGGGCAAGATCAGCGTCGAGAACCTGCAAGCGATGGTCATGGACAACGAGGTCTATCAGGCCGTGCAAGTGCTGCCGGATCTGCTCACATTCTGCGCCTCGGAGCTGGGTGACGACGCTGCCCGTCTGGCACCGTTGTGCGCTGCACTGAAAGACTGGGACGGGCGCGCTGACCTGAACAGTGGCATCGGCTTCGTGTACTTCCAGAAGATCATGACGTCCATGCAAGCTGTTGCCTCACGCTGGCGCGTCGCGTTCGACCCGCAGGACCCGGTTCACACGCCGAGCGGGCTGGCGATTGAGAACCCTCAGGTCGCCACTGCATTGCGCGCTGCCATGTTGGCCGCAGTGGATGAAGTGGCCAAAGCAGGACTCTCGGCAGGCAGTAAATGGGGCAACATTCAGGTCTCCAGCATCAGCGGCAAGCAGATCCCGATTCACGGCGGGCCGGCCGGGCTGGGCGTCTACAACGCCATGCAGACAATCGCTGGCAAGGACGGCAAGCGCGAGGTGGTCAGTGGCACCAGCTACCTGCAGGTGGTGACGTTCGACGAGCAGGGCCCCAAGGCGCAGGGTCTACTGGCGTTCTCGGAGTCGAGCAATCCACAGTCAGCCCATTCAAGCGACCAGACTGAGGCGTTTTCAAAAAAGCGGTGGCAGGCGTTGCCGTTCACTGAACAGCAGATCAAGGCTGATCCTGCGTATGAGGTGCAGGTGATAAGCGAGGGGGCCAATCGCTGAAAGAGGCAAGAAAAGCGTTTGGGCCATGCGGCCCAAATGCGCTTGCCGGGAATCAGCCGCCGGGTGTATCGATGTCGGCGTCAACACCCGTGGTTGGCTGATGATTGCGTAAGTCCTCGGTTTTTTCTTCCGGCTCATGGTCAGGCACATAGGCGCTGTCGCTGGTTGACTGGCTCTGCGACTGAGTCTGTGACTGGCTGGGGGAAGGCGTCTGGCCCTGGCTCTGGCCATTGCCCTTTTCAGTCTCGGGTTTCACGTCCCCGACTTGCGGCTCGATTGCCGGATCGTTGCGGTCCGGGCCCGGGCTGGCAGGTGCGTCCTGATTTGGCGTCGGTTCTTTCTGACGTTGCGGTTCGATAGACATGAGTACCTCGATATCTGGTTCAGAAAATGTGCTGACAGAGTTTCGAGGCAGGTTTTTTCAGATCGTTCGATGGAAAGTGCCCAGCGGAGCTGGGAGCTGGGAGCTGGGAGCTACAAGCTACAAGCTACAAGCTACAAGCTTCAAGAAAAAGCAGAACCGCTCTTGCTTGCAGCTTGCAGCTTGCAGCTTAAAACTTAAAGAACCTGCTTGATCGCGTCACACACTACGTCGATGTTCTTCTGATTCAGCGCGGCCACGCAGATACGGCCGGTGTCCAGCGCGTAGATGCCGAACTCGCTGCGCAGGCGCTGGGCCTGTTCGGCGGTCAGGCCGGAGTAGGAAAACATGCCGCACTGACGAGCGACGAAGCTGAAGTCCTGACCGGCCGGGTTATCAGCCAGACGCTCGACCATCGCCTTGCGCATGCCCTGGATGCGCAGACGCATTTCGCCCAGTTCCTCTTCCCACATTGCACGCAACGTCGGGTCGTTAAGCACCGCAGCGGAGATGATCGCACCGTGGGTCGGCGGGTTGGAGTAGTTGGTGCGGATCACGCGTTTGACCTGGGACAGGACGCGAGTGGTTTCTTCCTTCGATTCGGTGATGATCGACAGCGCGCCGACGCGTTCGCCATACAGCGACAGCGATTTGGAGAACGAGCTGGAGGCGAAGAAGGTCAGGCCCGACTCGGCAAACAGGCGCACTGCCAGCGCATCTTCCTGAATACCCTGACCGAAGCCTTGGTAGGCCATGTCCAGAAACGGCACGTGGCCCTTGGCCTTGACCACTTCCAGCACTTTTTTCCAGTCATCCAGGCTCAAGTCGACGCCGGTCGGGTTGTGGCAGCAGGCGTGCAACACCACCACCGAGTTGTTCGGCAGGTTGTGCAGGTCTTCGAGCATGCCGGCACGGTTCACGTCGTGAGTGGCAGCGTCGTAGTAGCGATAGTTCTGCACCGCAAAGCCTGCGGTTTCGAACAGCGCACGGTGGTTTTCCCAGCTCGGGTCGCTGATGGCGACGACGGCATCGGGCAGCAGCTGCTTGAGGAAATCGGCACCGATCTTCAGTGCGCCGGTGCCGCCGACCGATTGGGTGGTCAGCACGCGGCCCGAGGCGATCAGCGGCGAATCAGCGCCCAGCAACAGTTTTTGCACGGCCTGGTCATAGGCGGCAATACCGTCGATCGGCAGGTAGCCACGCGGAGCATGCTGGGCGACACGGACCTTCTCGGCTTCGGCCACGGCGCGCAGCAGGGGAATGCGCCCGTCTTCATCACAGTAGACGCCTACGCCAAGGTTGACCTTGGTGCTGCGGGTGTCGGCGTTGAAGGCTTCGTTGATACCCAGGATCGGATCGCGGGGTGCCATTTCGACAGCGGAAAACAGGCTCATGGTGCGGCGGCTCTTGGTGAAGAGTGGGAAGGGGACACGCTGAGGCTCGATGCGCCAAAGCGGTGCGCAAACAGAGCGTAGTATAGAGAGCATCCCCTCGGTGATCGACAGTGCAGGGCGGGTTTTTTACAGGTTTTTGCGCATATTTGTAGAACGTTCGTTCGGTTAAAACCTCAATGCTTTAAGTGGATGCCTTGAAAGGCTGATATATGACTCCATCTATTAGCCATCACTTCAAAACATCGCACGCCTGCTTCCCGGCGGGAACGGCTGTTTGCGATGATTTCGTCATGGCGCGCCGTCATGCGCCGACGAATATTTCCAGTTGTGCCGTCGAGGCGGTCAGGTCGCGGAAAGATTCACGCGAACCCGTCACACGCGCACCATTCAAGAGGTCAGTTATGTCCGAGTTCCAGCTCGTTACCCGCTTTGAGCCAGCCGGCGATCAGCCCGAGGCCATTCGCCAACTGGTCGAAGGGATCGACGCAGGGCTCGCGCACCAGACCTTGCTCGGGGTGACCGGCTCGGGCAAGACGTTCAGCATCGCCAACGTGATTTCCCAGATCAAGCGTCCGACGCTGGTGCTGGCACCGAACAAGACCCTGGCCGCGCAGCTGTATGGCGAATTCAAGGCGTTTTTCCCGAACAACGCCGTGGAGTACTTCGTTTCCTACTACGACTACTACCAGCCCGAAGCCTATGTGCCGTCGTCCGACACCTTCATCGAGAAGGATGCGTCGATCAACGACCACATCGAACAGATGCGCCTGTCGGCGACCAAGGCGCTGCTGGAGCGCAAGGATGCGATCATCGTCACCACGGTGTCGTGCATTTACGGTCTGGGCAGTCCGGAAACCTATCTGCGCATGGTCATGCACATCGATCGCGGCGACAAACTCGATCAGCGTGCCTTGCTGCGCCGCCTGGCCGATCTGCAATACACCCGTAACGACATGGACTTTGCCCGTGCGACCTTCCGGGTGCGCGGCGACGTGATCGACATCTACCCGGCCGAATCCGATCTGGAAGCGATCCGGGTCGAACTGTTCGATGACGAGGTCGAAAGCCTGTCGGCGTTCGATCCGCTGACCGGCGAGGTGATTCGCAAGCTGCCGCGCTTCACCTTCTATCCGAAAAGCCACTACGTTACCCCGCGCGAAACGCTGATCGAGGCGATGGAAAACATCAAGGTCGAGCTGCAGGAGCGCCTTGAATACCTGCGCAGCCAGAACAAACTGGTGGAAGCCCAGCGTCTCGAGCAGCGCACCCGTTTCGATCTGGAAATGATGCTCGAGCTGGGCTACTGCAACGGTATCGAAAACTACTCGCGCTACCTGTCGGGCCGTCCGTCCGGTGCGCCGCCACCAACCTTGTTTGACTACCTGCCCCCCGATGCCTTGCTGGTGATCGACGAATCCCACGTCAGCGTGCCGCAGGTCGGCGCGATGTACAAAGGTGACCGTTCGCGCAAGGAAACCCTGGTCGAGTACGGCTTCCGCCTGCCGTCGGCACTGGATAACCGGCCGATGCGCTTCGATGAGTGGGAGGCGATCAGCCCGCAGACCATTTTCGTCTCGGCGACTCCGGGTAACTACGAGGCCGAGCACGCTGGGCGTATCGTCGAGCAAGTGGTGCGTCCGACCGGCCTGGTGGACCCGCAGATCGAGATTCGTCCGGCGCTGACTCAGGTCGACGACCTGCTGTCGGAAATTCACAAGCGTGCTGCGCTTGAGGAACGGGTACTGGTCACCACGCTGACCAAACGCATGTCCGAGGATTTGACCGACTACCTGAGTGACCACGGCGTGCGGGTGCGCTACCTGCACTCGGACATCGATACGGTGGAACGTGTCGAAATCATCCGTGACCTGCGACTGGGGACGTTCGACGTGCTGGTGGGCATCAACCTGCTGCGCGAAGGTCTGGACATGCCTGAAGTGTCACTGGTGGCGATTCTCGATGCCGACAAGGAAGGCTTCCTGCGCTCCGACCGTTCGCTGATCCAGACCATTGGCCGGGCCGCACGGAACCTCAACGGCCGGGCGATTCTGTATGCCGACCGGATTACCGGCTCGATGGAGCGCGCCATCGGCGAGACCGAGCGACGTCGCGAGAAGCAGATCGCTTTCAACCTGGAACACGGTATTACGCCCAAAGGCGTATTCAAGGACGTCGCCGACATCATGGAAGGCGCCACCGTGCCTGGCTCGCGCAGCAAGAAGCGCAAAGGCATGGCCAAAGCCGCCGAAGAAAACGCCCGCTACGAGAACGAACTGCGCTCGCCGAGCGAGATCAACAAACGCATTCGCCAACTGGAAGAAAAAATGTACCAACTGGCCCGCGACCTGGAATTCGAAGCCGCTGCGCAGATGCGCGACGAAATCGGCAAACTGCGCGAGCGCTTGCTGGCGGTTTGATTGGCTAGCCGACTCTCGCGTCAATCCGCGTTGATCATCGTGCCAATGCTCTGCGTTGGCATGCCGTTGTCAAATCTCAATCCACCTGACAGAACTGCCGTGTGACGCGGAGCGTCACGAACTGCATTCCCACGCGGAGCGTGAGGAACGATAGTCATCAACTCCCGAGCCGTGCCTTTAGCCAAATTGCCCTAAAGTGCTTTTTGACCGTGATGGCACAGACGACGCAGAGTGCGACGTAAGTGACGGCTGAGTCCTGGCGCTGATCCGGGGGTAGCCTGGCAGGACGCCAGGCTAGCCGCACCGGACCATGGATGGTCCGTTGCGGCGACCCCCGGATCAGTGTCAGGGCGAAGGAACCCGACGAAGTCGGGCCGGAAACAGGAGCGAGGGGGTTTGCCTACTTTGGCCCCATCAAAGTAGGTCGCCGAGGGGCGAAAAGGTGACCTGAGCCGAACCTCAATCCACCTGACATCGCAGAACCGCTTTGTGACGCAGAGCGTCACGAACTGCATTCCCACGCGGAGCGTGCGGAACGAGAACTATCGTGGCTTGAAGCCTTTTTTCAGCACCCATCGGGCCCTGTGAGCAGCGCTGAGCGCGGAGCGCGAACGCAATCACATTGCCCGTGCTGGAGCCCCATGCCCCCGGCCTGTTAACATTCCGCGCTTGATCGACCTCATTCGGGATTTTCCATGACCACCGTTCGTACCCGCATCGCGCCATCGCCCACAGGCGACCCCCACGTCGGCACGGCCTACATCGCGCTGTTCAACTACTGCTTTGCCAAACAGCATGGCGGCGAGTTCATCCTGCGCATTGAAGACACCGATCAACTGCGCTCTACCCGCGAGTCCGAACAGCAGATCTTCGACGCACTGCGCTGGCTGGGCATCGACTGGAGCGAAGGCCCCGACGTCGGTGGTCCTCACGGTCCCTACCGCCAGAGCGAGCGCGGCGACATCTACCAGAAATACGCGCAGCAACTGGTCGACATGGGCCATGCCTTCCCGTGCTTCTGCACCGCCGAAGAACTCGACCAGATGCGCGCCGAACAGCAGGCCAAGGGCGAAACCCCGCGCTATGACGGTCGTGCCTTGCTGCTCTCCAAGGAAGAGGTTCGGCGCCGCCTGGATGCCGGCGAGCCACACGTTATCCGCATGAAAGTGCCGACCGAAGGTGTCTGCGTAGTACCTGACATGCTGCGTGGCGAAGTCGAAATCCCGTGGGACCGTATGGACATGCAGGTCCTGATGAAGACCGACGGCCTGCCGACCTACTTCCTCGCCAACGTCGTCGATGACCACCTGATGGGCATCACCCACGTACTGCGCGGTGAAGAATGGCTGCCATCGGCACCGAAACTGATCCTGCTGTACGAATACTTCGGCTGGGACAAGCCGCAGTTGTGCTACATGCCGCTGCTGCGTAACCCCGACAAGAGCAAGCTGTCCAAGCGCAAGAACCCCACCTCGGTGACCTTCTACGAGCGCATGGGCTTCATGCCCGAGGCGATGCTCAACTACCTGGGGCGCATGGGCTGGTCGATGCCTGACGAGCGCGAGAAGTTCTCCCTGCAGGAGATGGTCGACAACTTCGACCTGTCGCGTGTTTCGTTGGGCGGGCCGATCTTCGATATCGAGAAGCTTTCCTGGCTCAATGGCCAATGGCTGCGTGATCTGCCGGTCGAGGAGTTCGCCTCGCGTCTGAAGACCTGGGCGCTGAATCCTGACTACATGATGAAGATTGCACCGCATGTGCAGGGCAGGGTAGAGACCTTCAGTCAGGTCGCACCGCTGGCCGGCTTCTTCTTCGCAGGTGGCGTCACGCCTGATGTGAAGCTGTTCGAGCACAAGAAACTGTCCCCGGAGCAGGTGCGTCAGGTGATGCAGCTGATCCTGTGGAAGCTGGAATCGCTGCGTCAGTGGGAGAAGGAGCGGATCATGGGCTGCATCCAGGCCGTGGTCGAGCATCTCGAACTCAAGCTGCGTGATGCCATGCCACTGATGTTCGCTGCGATCACCGGCCAGGCCAACTCGGTGTCGGTGACCGATGCGATGGAAATCCTCGGTCCGGACCTGACCCGCTTCCGGCTGCGTCAGGCCCTCGATTTGCTCGGTGGCGTTTCCAAGAAAGAAAACAAGGAATGGGAAAAGCTTCTGGGCTCTATCGCCTGAGGCGTTACCTGTTCCTGTGAGTCGCCCCCGGTTTTCCGGGGGTTGAATGGTAAGTGGTTGTATTACCGACAAAAAAGTTTGCAGATTGTAGAAAATAAATTTGACAGCCCTGTCACTCACGCTTAATATGCGCCCCGTCCACTGATGTGGGGCTTTAGCTCAGCTGGGAGAGCGCCTGCATGGCATGCAGGAGGTCAGCGGTTCGATCCCGCTAAGCTCCACCAAATTTAGCGTTTCAGAGTGCTGCTACACTGCTCTGAAATGATGTGAAACAAGCGGATCCAGCGACCGTTTGCTTTACGAGAAGGTTTTGTCCCCTTCGTCTAGTGGCCTAGGACACCGCCCTTTCACGGCGGTAACAGGGGTTCGAGTCCCCTAGGGGACGCCAGTTTCACCGAGTGATGCCGGAAGGTTGATCTCCGCCGAGAGGCGTAAATCCGGGGCTTTAGCTCAGCTGGGAGAGCGCCTGCATGGCATGCAGGAGGTCAGCGGTTCGATCCCGCTAAGCTCCACCAATTTTGCCAGGGTTCATCGTTCGATGAACCTGACTGAAGGTTTTGCGTCCCCTTCGTCTAGTGGCCTAGGACACCGCCCTTTCACGGCGGTAACAGGGGTTCGAGTCCCCTAGGGGACGCCACGATTTCCCGCTCTGCGGGACCAAGGGTCATTCGATTATTGAATGGCCCTTTTGTTTTTTAGGGGTTTGAAAACCCCTCCTTTCTGTTTTTATCTATTGCCACACTCAACTGTAACCGACTCTCGTGCCGATACTGCGTTGGCATGCCGTTCGGGACACTCCGCGTCCTCTATGCGTTCGCAACGCAGTGCGCCGCGAACTGCATCCTCGCGCTACAGCCCTCATGGTTATACATAAGTCTTGTGGGAGCTTGCTCGCGAAGAGGCCGGTATAGCTCCCAGGAAATAGGGGTTGGATGCATCGTCTTCGTGAGCAAGCTCACTCCCACAGGTCTGTGTCCAGTCTGCACGTACGGTTTCAGGCCTTTTATCCGGGCTTATCCAGACTTGTGTGTGACTCTGAGCGCTGTAGCGTGAAGAGCAAAAGGCGTTCCGAGGGGCGCTTTTCATGCCAGCGCGTGTGAACGCGCGCCATGACCCGCTACACTCCCGCCAATCACATCTACTCAAGCAGGAGCACGCATGGTCTGGGACCGGGCAACGCCGTTTGTCATCGATCTGAATGTCGCCGCCGAAGACATCGACGGGCTGGGGCACGCCAATAACGCCGTCTATGTGTCCTGGCTGGAGCGCTGTGCCTGGCGTCATTCGCAGTTTCTCGGGCTGGACCTCACCGAATACCGGCAACTGGATCGGGCCATGGCGGTGGTCAGGCATGAGATCGATTACCTGGCCAGCGCCTACGAGAACGACGAACTGCAATTGGCGACCTGGATCGTCGACTGGGACCGCCGCCTGAAAATGACCCGCTGCTTTCAGCTCAAGCGTCCTGCCGACAACCTGACGCTATTACGCGCGCAAACCACCTTTGTCTGCATCGAACTGTCCAGTGGGCGACCCAAGCGCATGCCTGCCGAGTTCATCGAGGGCTATGGCGCAGCCATCTCTGACAGCGCCGTTCCCAATCCGCACGTCGGGCAGTAAACTGGCGGACTTTTTTTCGAGTGTGACCCATGCAAATTGCTCTGGCGCCCATGGAGGGGTTGGTCGACGACATCCTGCGTAATGTGCTGACGAAAGTCGGCGGCATCGACTGGTGCGTGACCGAATTCATCCGGGTGTCCGAGCGTTTGATGCCGGCGCACTACTTCTACAAGTACGCTTCGGAGTTTCATAACGGCGCGAAGACTGACGCCGGTACGCCTTTACGGCTCCAGCTGTTGGGCTCCGATCCGGTGTGTCTGGCCGAGAATGCCGCGTTCGCCTGCGAGCTGGGCGCGCCCGTACTGGACCTCAACTTCGGTTGCCCGGCCAAGACCGTCAACCGTTCCCGTGGTGGCGCAGTTCTGCTCAAGGAGCCGGAACTGCTGCACACCATTGTCAGCCAGGTGCGCCGTGCTGTGCCCAAAGACATACCGGTCACCGCCAAGATGCGTTTGGGCTACGAAAACACCGACCTGGCGCTGGATTGCGCCAGAGCGTTGGCTGACGGCGGGGCCGAGCAAATCGTCGTGCATGCGCGCACCAAGGTCGACGGCTACAAGCCGCCGGCGCACTGGGAGTGGATCGCGCGCATCCAGGAAGTGGTCAAGGTCCCGGTAGTTGCCAACGGGGAAATCTGGACCGTTGATGACTGGCGGCGATGCCGCGAAATCTGTGGCGCGCGGGACATCATGATCGGTCGCGGTCTGGTGGCGCGTCCTGATCTGGCCCGGCAGATTGCTGCGGCGCAGAAGGGCGAAGAGGTCGTGCCAATGACCTGGGACGCGTTGCAGCCGATGCTGCGGGTCTTCTGGCAGGACTGTCTGGTGAAGATGACGCTGATTCAGGCACCGGGTCGGCTCAAGCAGTGGCTGGTGCTGCTGACCAAAAGCTACCCCGAGGCGACCCTGATGTTCAATGCGTTGCGCCGCGAGACCGACTGCGATCGCATCAGCGTATTACTGGGCTGCGCGCCCGATTGCTTACCCAGAAGCTGATCCCGACGAACGGTCAAGAAAATCCTGAAAAAAGTCTCTTGAAAAGCGAAAGGCTGTCCCTATTTTGGTGATCAGGCGATGCCGAAAACGGGTCGCTTAAACCACTCGCTGATAAACAGGAGAATTGTTATGGCTACTGCATTTTCTCTGGCTCCACTGTTTCGCAACTCAGTGGGATTCGACCGCTTCAACGACCTCTTCGAGTCGGCGGCGCGAAATGAGACAACCAGCGGCTATCCGCCCTACAACGTCGAGCGGCACACCGATGACCATTATCGAATCGTGATCGCTGCAGCAGGCATGCAAGAGCAGGATCTCGAGTTGCAGGTTGAAAAAGGTGTGCTGACCGTGATCGGCAACAAGCGCGAGCAAGAAGCCGAAAACGTGACGTATCTGCATCAGGGTATTGCCCGGCGTGAATTCAAGCTGTCGTTCAGGCTGGCGGACAATATCGAGGTCAAAGGGGCCGATCTGTCTCACGGCCTGCTGAACATTGACCTGGTGCGCAACGTGCCGGAAGAAGCGAAACCGAAACGCATTCCGCTCAATAGCCAGAAAGCGCTGGAAAACTGATCCGTCAGGTGATGTTGAGTCAGCGGCACGTAACAGGGAAGGCGCCTCAGGGCGCCTTCCTTTTTTTCAGTCCTGATGTGCGGTTTGCTGCGCAGGCCGTTTGAGCTCCAGCAAGGACTCGAACTGCGGGCCTGGCAGCGGTTCGCTGAACAGATAGCCTTGATAGGTGTAGCAGCCGACTTTTTCCAGAAATGCCAACTGCTCCGAGGTTTCCACGCCTTCCGCGATCACGTTCAGGTTGAGGCTCTGCGCCATGGCGACGATGGCGCGGATGATTTCTGCGTCGTTGGGGTCGTTGGTGGCGTCCTGGACGAAGGACTGGTCGATCTTCAGCGTATCCACCGGCAAGCGCTTGAGATAGGTCAGGGACGAATAGCCGGTGCCGAAATCATCCATCGCAAAGCTGACGCCCAGCGCCTTGAGGCTGAGCATCTTGAGAATGGTGTCGTCCAGATTCTGGATGACGATACCTTCGGTGATTTCCAGCTTGAGCATGGACGCCGGCAACTGGTGCAGCGTCAGGCTGCGCTCCACGCGCTCGATGAAATCGTGTTGGAGAAACTGTCGCGGGCTGATATTGACGCCCATCAGGAATCTGTTCTCCGGGATCAGCCCCTGCCTTAACAGCAGGCCACCGGTTTTGCAGGCTTCGTTCAGAATATGGCTGCCGACCTCCAGAATCATCCCGCTTTCTTCAAGTATCTGCACGAACTGATCGGGCGCCAGCAAGCCGTATTCCGGGTGTTGCCAGCGCAGCAGGGCCTCGGCGCCGGTGATGTATTCGTTGCGACAGTCGACCTGGGCCTGGAAGTGCAGGTGAAATTCGTTGCGGGTCAGGGCCAGGCGCAAGTCATTTTCCAGGCGCAGACGCTGGCTGACGGCCTGTTGCATGGACACATGGAAAAACTGTGAAGCGTTACGCCCGCAATCCTTGGCCCGATATAGAGCGATATCGGCGCGCTTGAGCAGATCGGCCGGGGTCAGGCCATCATCCGGAATCAGCACCACGCCGATGCTCGGGGTGACCTGCAGGCGATGGCCGTCGAGAAACATCGGCTCGGCCAGCAGGTTGCGCAGGTTGTCGGCCAGCTCCCGCACTTGTCGGGTGACCTCGTCCTGCGAGCCTTCCAGGCCGCAGATCAATACCACGAATTCGTCGCCGCCCAAGCGCGCCACGGTGTCTTCCTGGCGCACGCTGGCTTCCAGGCGCGCGGCGATGATGCTCAGAACGCTGTCGCCCACCGGATGGCCGAGCGAGTCATTGATGTGCTTGAAATGGTCCAGATCGAGAAACAGCAGGGCGCCGCGCAGGTTCTGGTGCTGAAGCAGCGACACCTGCTGGCTCAGGCGGTCGAGCAGCAGTGCGCGATTGGGCAGCCCGGTCAGCGGATCGTGATAAGCCAGGTGCTGAATCTGCGCCTGGGCATTTTTAAGCGCGCCGATGTCGCGGGCGTTCATCAGCAGGCAAGCGGTGTTGTTCAGGGTGATGAACTCGACCGATATATCCAGCACCAGCGGCGCGCCATGCTTGTCCCGACCGTCCATTTCGCGGTGATGCACGCGGCCTTTCTGGCGCAGTTCTTCAAGCATGTGTTCGCGCTGCAAGGTGTCGGTCCAGATGCCGACTTCATGCGCTGTACGGCCAAGCACTTCGTGGGCGCTGAAACCGGTCAGGCGGCTGAAGCCATCGTTGACCTCGACGTAGCGGCCCGAGTCGATTTCGGTGATGGTGATCGAGTCGGGGCTTGAATGAAACGCCTTGGCAAATTTTTCCTCGCTGGCCTCCAGGGCGACCTGAGCGCACTGTTGGGTAATGTCCATCAGGGTGCCGGACAGCCTGACGGGCTGGCCCTGTTCATCCCGATAAATCCGCGCGCGGCCTTCAAGCAGGCGTGACGTGCCGTTCTTCAATTGAAACCGGTAGGTGACTTGCAGGCAGTCCTGCCCGGTTTCGAGTGCCGCAGCGTAGATTGCACGCATGCGACGGCGTTCTTCGGCGGGCAGGCTGCCGAAGAACTGCCCGCCAGACTCATCGAAGGTCCGTGCCGGCATGCCGTGCAACAGCGCCGCGCGTGCCGAAGCCTGCAGCCGGTTGCGGACGATATCCAGATCCCAGGTGCCCATTTGCGCCAGGTCCAGTGCCAGCTCCAGGCGATCACGGGTTTCCTGCAGGGCCCGCTCTGCGTCTTTCAGCGACAGCCTGGCAGAGGCCGTCTGTACGGTGGTTTTCGGCGCGGCGTTATCCGGTGGGTTGGGCATGTTATCCGAGCCTTTGATCGATGGAGCCGCCAGAGCGATCTGTCTGCGGCCTGCAGCCTCTATTCACTGTGTCTGCGCATCGAGCAGTTTCATGAATGCCCGTGCCGCATTCGATAGCGTGCGTTCGGTGTGCAGGATGTAGCCTAGCTGGCGATTGAGCTGTACGCCCGGCAGCGGAATGCGCGCCACCTGCTCGTCGAGCATGGTGCGCGGCAGAACGCTCCAGGCCAGGCCTATGGAAACCATCATTTTGATGGTCTCCATATAGTTGGTGCTCATGGCGATGTTGGGCTTGAGGCCCTGGGCCTCGCACAAGCCGCTGACAATGTGATGGGTAAACGTGTTACCGCCGGGAAATACCGCCGGATAGCGCACAATATCCTCCAGCTTCATCGGGCCGCTGTTGGCCAGCGGGTGCTCGGGTGCAGCGACGAAATCCAGCGGATCGTCCCATACGGGCACGGCGCGGATCAGTGCATGCGGCTCGGGCGCCAGTGTAATGACTGCCAACTCGGCGCGCCCGTGAAGAATTTCTTCATAAGCGATTTCCGAATCCAGGAACTGAATGTCCAGTGCAACCTTCGGGTAAGTGCGGGTAAAGGCCCGTAATATCGGCGGCAAACGGTGCAGGCCGATGTGATGGCTGGTCGCCAGAGTCAGCCGCCCGGTGACTTCCCCGGTCAGGTTGGTCAGTGCCCGGCGGGTGTCATCCAGCACGTTGAGAATCTGGTAGGCGCGTGGCAGCAGGGCGCGTCCGGCCTCGGTCAGACTGACTTCGCGGCCCAGGCGATCGAACAGGCGCACGTTGAGTTGCTGCTCCAGACCGGCGATGCGCTTGCTGATGGCCGGTTGGGTCAGGTAAAGGCGTTCGCCTGCCCCGGAGAAACTGCCGGTCTCGGCAATGGCGATGAAGGCATTGAGGTTGGCCAGGTCCATGGTCAGATTCCAGTTGGTTATCCAAAGTATGAAAATTATGAATTTGAGTTATTTAAGCATATTCCATAGGATGACCGCACAAGCCAAAGGGTCATCGCCACGATTGCCCAAGGCATAGAAACAAGCTGATGAGGAAGTACGTCCGATGGCCGGGAAAACGCTCTACGACAAGCTCTGGGATTCGCATTTGGTCAAACAGCGCGACGACGGTTCGGCGCTGATCTACATTGACCGTCATATCATCCATGAAGTGACCTCGCCGCAGGCGTTCGAAGGTCTGCGGCTGGCGAAGCGCAAGCCGTGGCGGATCGACTCGATCATCGCCACGCCTGACCATAACGTGCCGACCACCGCCGAACGCAAGGGTGGCATCGGTGCCATCGAGGATCAGGTGTCGCGCTTGCAGGTGCAGACCCTCGACGACAACTGCGACGAGTACGGCATCACCGAATTCAAGATGAATGACCCGCGCCAGGGCATCGTCCATGTAATCGGCCCGGAGCAGGGCGCAACCCTGCCAGGCATGAGCGTGGTCTGCGGCGACTCGCACACCTCTACCCACGGCGCGTTCGGTGCGCTGGCCCACGGTATCGGCACTTCCGAGGTCGAGCACGTGCTCGCCACCCAGTGCCTGGTCGCCAAGAAAATGAAGAACATGCTGGTGTCGGTCGAGGGGCAATTGCCGTTCGGCGTGACGGCCAAGGACATCGTACTGGCGGTGATCGGCAAGATCGGCACCGCAGGCGGTAACGGTTACGCCATCGAGTTCGCCGGCAGCGCGATTCGCGACCTGTCGATCGAAGGGCGCATGACCATCTGCAACATGTCCATCGAAGCGGGTGCCCGGGTCGGCATGGTGGCCACCGACGAGAAGACCGTCGAGTACGTCAAAGGCCGTCCGTTCGCACCCAAGGGCGCGGAGTGGGACCTCGCTGTCGAAGCCTGGAAGGACCTGGTGTCCGACCCGGACGCTGTGTTCGATACCGTGGTCAGGCTGGATGCCGCACAGATCAAGCCGCAGGTCAGCTGGGGCACCTCGCCGGAAATGGTCCTCGCGGTCGATCAGAACGTGCCGGACCCTGCGCAAGAGCCGGATCTGGTCAAGCGCGGCTCCATCGAGCGTGCGCTCAAGTACATGGGCCTGAAAGCCAATCAGCCGATTACCGATATTCAACTGGACCGGGTATTCATCGGTTCCTGCACCAACTCGCGCATCGAAGATTTGCGTGCTGCTGCGGATGTCGCCAAGGGCCGCAAGGTGGCTTCAACCATCAAGCAGGCCATCGTGGTGCCGGGTTCGGGGCTGATCAAGGAGCAGGCCGAGAAGGAAGGGCTGGACAAGGTGTTCATCGAAGCCGGCTTCGAATGGCGTGAACCGGGCTGCTCCATGTGCCTGGCGATGAACCCGGACCGCCTGGGTTCCGGCGAGCACTGCGCGTCGACGTCCAACCGTAACTTCGAAGGTCGTCAGGGGGCCGGTGGCCGCACGCATCTGGTGAGCCCGGCGATGGCGGCTGCCGCTGCGGTGAATGGCCGTTTCATCGATGTTCGCGACCTGATCCAGCACTGAGGAGTCCCGTATGAAAGCCTTTACCCAGCACCATGGCCTGGTCGCTCCTCTGGATCGTGCCAACGTCGACACTGACCAGATCATTCCCAAGCAGTTTCTCAAGTCGATCAAGCGCACGGGTTTTGGCCCGAACCTGTTCGATGAATGGCGTTATCTGGATGTCGGCCAGCCGTATCAGGACAACTCCAAGCGCCCGCTGAATCCTGACTTCGTGCTCAATCATGAGCGGTATCAGGGTGCCAGCGTGCTGTTGGCCCGGGAGAACTTCGGTTGCGGTTCCAGCCGCGAACACGCGCCGTGGGCACTGGAAGAGTACGGTTTCTGCGCAATCATTGCGCCGAGCTACGCGGACATCTTCTTCAATAACAGCTTCAAGAACGGCTTGTTGCCGATCATCCTGTCCGAGGAAGACGTTGATCAACTGTTCAGGCAGGTGGAAGCTTCGCCCGGTTATCAGTTGAGTATCGATCTGCAGGCGCAGACCGTGACCCGTCCGGATGGCAAGGTCCTGAGCTTTGAAATCGATGCGTTCCGCAAGCATTGCCTGCTCAATGGTCTGGACGACATCGGCCTGACGCTGATGGACGCCGAGGCCATCGCCGGTTTCGAGAGCAGGCACCGCGCCAGCCAGCCGTGGTTGTTCCGCGACTGATCGATTGATCGATCGACAGCGGATGCATGTTTGCCAGTAAGGTGTAATTGCGCCTTGCTGGCAAAAGTGTTTTGGCCGGACGCTAAATTTTCTGTGGTATTGAGCGTTTCAAGCAGGCGTTGTCAAAGACGCCGATGCACAAAATCGAGGATGTTATGAGCAAGCAGATTCTGATTCTCCCAGGCGACGGTATTGGTCCGGAAATCATGACCGAAGCGGTCAAGGTGCTGGAGCTGGCCAACGAAAAGTATCAACTGGGCTTTGAATTGACCCACGACGTGATCGGCGGCGCGGCCATCGACAAGCACGGCGTGCCGCTGGCCGATGAAACCCTGGAGCGTGCCCGTGCGGCCGATGCCGTGCTGCTCGGCGCCGTCGGCGGCCCGAAATGGGACACCATCGAGCGCGACATCCGTCCTGAGCGCGGTCTGCTGAAAATCCGTTCGCAACTGGGCCTGTTCGGCAACCTGCGTCCGGCGATCCTTTATCCGCAACTGGCCGACGCGTCGAGCCTGAAGCCGGAAATCGTCGCGGGTCTGGACATCCTGATCGTTCGCGAGCTGACCGGTGGCATCTATTTCGGCGCGCCACGCGGCACGCGGGTGCTGGATAATGGCGAGCGTCAGGCCTATGACACGCTGCCGTACAGCGAAAGCGAGATCCGCCGCATTGCCAAGGTCGGTTTCGACATGGCCATGGTGCGTGGCAAGAAGCTCTGCTCGGTGGACAAGGCCAACGTGCTGGCGTCCAGCCAGCTGTGGCGCGAAATCGTCGAGCAGGTCGCCAGGGATTACCCTGAAGTCGAACTGAGCCACATGTACGTCGACAACGCTGCCATGCAACTGGTGCGTGCACCCAAGCAGTTCGATGTAATCGTGACCGACAACCTGTTCGGCGACATTCTCTCCGATCAGGCGTCGATGCTCACCGGTTCCATCGGCATGCTGCCGTCGGCCTCGCTGGACACGGCCAACAAGGGCATGTACGAGCCATGTCACGGTTCGGCGCCGGACATCGCCGGCAAAGGCATCGCCAACCCGTTGGCGACCATTCTCTCGGTGTCGATGATGCTGCGTTACAGCTTCAATCTGACCGATGCGGCCGACGCCATCGAAAAGGCTGTCAGCCTGGTTCTGGATCAGGGTATCCGCACCGGCGACATCTGGTCGGAAGGCAAAGTCAAAGTCGGTACGCAGGAAATGGGCGATGCGGTAGTCGCCGCGCTGCGGAATCTGTAATCTCTCTGGCCCGCCGCCTGCTGTGTACGCGCAGAGCGGCGGTCCCACTTTTATTCAAGGTGTAGTTGCGATGAAACGTGTAGGTCTGATCGGTTGGCGTGGCATGGTCGGTTCCGTGCTCATGCAGCGGATGCGGGAAGAGCAGGACTTCGATCTCATTGAGCCGGTGTTCTTCACTACTTCCAATGTCGGTGGCCAGGCGCCTTCGGTGGGCAAGGATGTTGCGCCCCTGAAAGATGCCTACAGCATCGACGAGCTGAAAACCCTGGACGTGGTGCTGACCTGCCAGGGTGGCGACTACACCAATGAGGTGTTCCCCAAGCTGCGCGAAGCGGGCTGGCAGGGTTACTGGATCGATGCGGCGTCCAGCCTGCGCATGCAGGATGATGCGGTCATCGTGCTTGACCCGGTGAACCGCAAGGTCATCGACCAGCAACTGGACGCGGGCACCAAGAACTATATCGGTGGCAACTGCACCGTCAGCCTGATGCTGATGGGGCTGGGCGGCCTGTTCGATGCCGGTCTGGTCGAGTGGATGAACGTCATGACCTATCAGGCGGCCTCCGGCGCCGGCGCGCAGAACATGCGTGAGCTGATCAGGCAGATGGGCGCGGTGCATGCTTCGGTGGCCGATGATCTGGCCAACCCGGCCAGCGCCATTCTGGACATCGACCGCAAGGTGGCTGAAGCCATGCGCAGCGAGTCGTTCCCTACCGAGAACTTCGGCGTACCGCTGGCGGGCAGCCTGATCCCGTGGATCGACAAGGCCCTGCCAAACGGCCAGAGCCGCGAAGAGTGGAAAGGCCAGGCCGAGACCAACAAGATCCTCGGTCGCTTCAAGAGCCCGATCCCGGTGGACGGCATCTGCGTGCGCATCGGCGCCATGCGCTGCCATAGCCAGGCGCTGACCATCAAGCTGAACAAGGATGTGCCGATTGCGGACATCGAAGGCTTGATCAGCCAGCACAACCCGTGGGTCAAGCTGGTGCCGAACAACCGCGAAGCCAGCATGCACGAGCTGAGCCCGACCGCCGTGACCGGCACCATGAGCATTCCGGTAGGGCGTCTGCGCAAACTCAACATGGGTTCGCAGTACCTGGGCGCTTTCACCGTGGGTGACCAGCTGTTGTGGGGCGCTGCGGAGCCGCTGCGTCGCATGCTGAGAATCCTGCTGGAGCGTTGAGGCTTCGGTTTCACAGCCAACCCGCTTCCTGAAAGGGAAGCGGGTTTTTTAATGGCTGATACTTTTGGTTGATCGCCCTTTGTCCCTATATATGGGATTGAAATTTACATATTGAGATAAGTGTAACAACGGGTTTATAGTCGTCCTGCACTCACTTCCAAAAAAACAACAGGTGACGCAATGCAGGCGCAATTGATCGCGCTCGATTGGGGGACAACCTCACTTCGTGCTTATCGACTTGGCGAACATGGCCAGGTACTGGAACAGCGCGCGTTGAGCGCGGGCATCATGCAGTTGCCAACCACCCCGCGGCTGATCGCGGGGCAGTTCTGCAGTGACGGTTTCGAACTGGCCTTCGACCAGGCGTGCGGCGACTGGCTCGATGCCCAGCCGGATCTGCAGGTGATTGCCTGCGGCATGGTCGGCAGCGCGCAGGGCTGGCGCGAGGCGGCTTATCGGGAAACGCCGGCCAGCGTCAACGAGCTGAGCGCAGCGTTGCAGACGGTACGCAGCGTGCGCGGCGTGACGGTGCACATCATCCCCGGCGTCCTGCAGCGCTCGACCCTGCCCAACGTCATGCGTGGCGAAGAAACCCAGGTGCTGGGTGTGCTGGCAGGGCTCGAAGACGGGCAGGGCAGCCAGCCGCTGCTGATCGGTCTGCCGGGCAGCCACTCCAAATGGGTGCAGGTAGAGCGCGGTCGCATCGTTCACTTCGATACCTTCATGACCGGTGAGGTTTACGCCGCGCTCTGCGCCCACACCATTCTCGGGCGCACCATGCAGCCTGCCGAGGCGTTCGATGAGCAGGCCTTTGACCGCGGCTTGTCGATTGCCCTGTCCGACGCGGGCTCCGCCGGGCCACTGTCGACTATTTTCAGCACGCGAACGCTCGGCCTGACCGGGCAATTGAGTGCCAGCGCGCAACCTGACTATCTTTCCGGCCTGTTGATTGGCCATGAACTGGGCGCCATCGCCAGGCTGCATCTGCACAACCACGAACAATTGCCTGCGGTGATCCTCATCGGCAGCGATTCGCTGTGCACGCGCTATGCACGCGGGCTGGCCGTTTGTGGCTTTCCCGGGGTGACATTGGCCGAGCAGGCGACCGAGCGCGGCCTCTGGCAGGTCGCCGTGCAGGCCGGCCTGATCGCGCGCCGCTCGTCCCAACACATTCGAGAGGTTTGACATGCTCAAGCAAGCATTGAAAGAAAATGGTCTGGTCGCGATTCTGCGCGGCTTGCGTCCCGAAGAAGCGCCTGCCATGGGCGATGCGCTGTACGAAGCGGGTTTTCGGGTCATCGAAGTGCCGCTCAACTCTCCGCAACCGTTCGACAGCATCCGCCTGTTGCGACAGCAGTTGCCTGCCGATTGCCTGATCGGTGCTGGCACCGTGCTCACCCCTGAGCAGGTGACTCAGGTCAAGGACGCCGGCGGGCAAGTGATCGTCATGCCGCACAGCGACGCCAAGGTGCTGCGTGCGGCCAAGGCGGCCGGGCTATTCCTGTCGCCAGGCGTCGCGACGCCGACCGAAGCCTTTGCGGCACTGGCCGAAGGCGCCGATGTGCTCAAGCTGTTTCCTGCCGAGCAGATGTCGCCGGCGGTGGTCAAGGCGTGGCTGGCGGTCTTGCCCAAGGGCACGATTCTGCTGCCGGTCGGTGGTATCTCGCCGGACAACATGAAGGTATTTCTCGACGCCGGTGTGAAGGGGTTTGGTCTGGGCTCCGGGCTGTTCAAACCTGGCATGAGCGTCGCAGACGTCACCGAGCGTGCCCAGGCCTATGTGGCGGCCTGGAAGCAGCACAGCGCAGCGCTTGCAGACTGACCGGCGCAGCAGATGCCGCCGTGCAGTAGCCGCTATCCAATAAAAGAATCAACAAGAGAAACCGCACCCATGAAAATCACCAAACTCACCACGTTCATCGTTCCGCCGCGCTGGTGCTTCCTCAAGGTCGAGACCGACGAGGGCGTTGTCGGCTGGGGCGAGCCAGTGGTCGAAGGCCGCGCGCATACCGTCGCCGCTGCCGTGGAAGAGCTGTCCGATTACCTGATCGGCAAAGACCCGCGCAACATCGAAGACATCTGGACCGTGCTGTATCGCGGCGGCTTCTACCGCGGCGGCGCGATCCACATGAGTGCGCTGGCCGGCATCGATCAGGCGTTGTGGGACATCAAGGGCAAGGCGCTGGGTGTGTCGGTCAGCGACCTGCTCGGCGGTCAGGTGCGTGACAAAATTCGCGTCTACTCGTGGATTGGCGGTGATCGGCCCGCCGACACGGCGCGCGCCGCCAAGGAAGCGGTGGAGCGCGGTTTTACCGCGGTGAAAATGAATGGCACCGAAGAGCTGCAGTTTCTCGACACCTTCGACAAGGTCGACCTGGCGCTGGCCAACGTGGCCGCCGTGCGTGATGCGGTGGGGCCGAATGTCGGCATTGGTGTCGATTTCCACGGCCGGGTCCACAAGCCGATGGCCAAGGTGCTGATGAAAGAGCTGGACCCGTACAAGCTGATGTTCATCGAAGAGCCGGTGCTCAGCGAGAACTATGAAGCACTGAAGGAACTGGCGCCGCTGACCAGTACGCCGATTGCGCTGGGCGAGCGGCTGTTCTCGCGCTGGGACTTCAAGCGCGTATTGAGCGAAGGCTACGTCGACATCATCCAGCCGGATGCCTCGCACGCCGGTGGCATTACCGAAACCCGCAAGATCGCCAACATGGCTGAAGCCTACGACGTCGCACTGGCGTTGCACTGCCCGCTGGGGCCTATCGCGCTGGCGGCGTGCCTGCAACTGGACGCGGTTTGCTACAACGCCTTCATCCAGGAGCAGAGCCTGGGTATCCACTACAACGAAAGCAACGACCTGCTCGATTACGTCAAACACCCGGAAGTCTTCGACTACGACAAAGGCATGGTCAAGATCCCCAACGGCCCCGGCCTGGGCATCGAAATTAACGAAGAGTACGTCATCGAACGCGCCGCCATCGGCCACCGCTGGCGCAACCCGATCTGGCGTCATGCGGATGGCAGTTTTGCCGAGTGGTAGAACAGCAAATCCGCTAGCCATCTTTTCGGCGCTCTGCGCTCATTGCCATACATAAGTCCTGAAGAGCCTGGAAAATGGGCGTTCAGGCTTCTGCCCGCAGGGCGTGGGAGCGAACTTGTTCGCGAAAAGGCCGACATGTTCTCTGAAAATGTTTCGTTTGAACAATTGTCTTCGCGAACAAGTTCGCTCCTACGGCCTTCGGCCAGAATCAAAAGCGCACTTGCGTATAACGATGAGCGCTCTGCGTGGGAACGAGAATCGGCGTGCCTTCAGCTCGGTTATATCGAAATACAGACCTCAATAAATCCAACAAGAGGCTACATTCCATGCGCACTCGAACTCTGGAGGGTGCGGCATCCCTGGTGACGCCGTCCCGCAAGCGTTTCTTTATCATGGTGCTGCTGTTCATCACCGTAGTGATCAACTACCTGGACCGCAGCAACCTGTCGATCGCCGCACCAGCGCTGACCTCCGAACTGGGCCTTGACCCGGTGCATGTCGGGCTGATCTTTTCCGCGTTCGGCTGGACCTACGCCGCCATGCAGCTGCCCGGGGGCTGGCTGGTGGACCGCGTGCCGCCGCGCATTCTCTACACCGCAGCCCTGTTGCTGTGGTCCATCGCGACCATCATGCTCGGCTTCGCCGCCAGCTTCATCGCCCTGTTCGTACTGCGCATGGCGGTTGGTGCGCTGGAAGCGCCTGCTTATCCGATCAACAGCCGCGTGGTCACCACCTGGTTTCCCGAGCGCGAGCGGGCTACCGCCATCGGCGTCTACACCTCCGGACAGTTCGTCGGTCTGGCGTTTCTGACCCCGGTGCTGGCCTGGCTGCAGGCGCACTACGGCTGGCACATGGTGTTTGTCGCTACCGGTGGAGTCGGCGTGCTGTGGGCGTTGATCTGGTACACGGTGTATCGCGAGCCACGTGATTTCAAGGGCGTCAATCAGCAGGAAATCGAGCTGATCCAGGAGGGTGGCGGGCTGGTGGACATCCAGAAGGACGTCGAAAAACAGAAGCAGGCGTTCAGCTGGCTGGACCTGGGTATTGTGTTGAGCAAGCGCAAGCTGTGGGGCATCTACCTGGGGCAATTCTGCCTGAACTCCACGCTGTGGTTTTTCCTGACCTGGTTCCCGACCTACCTGGTGAAATACCGGGGCATGGACTTCATCAAATCGGGCCTGCTGGCGTCGTTGCCGTTCCTCGCCGCGTTTGTCGGTGTGCTGTGCTCGGGCTTCTTCTCCGACTGGCTGATCCGCCGCGGGCATAGCGTAGGCTTTGCACGCAAGTTGCCGATCATTGCCGGGCTGCTGATCTCGACCTCGATCATCGGTGCCAACTTCGTCGACTCCACGCCGCTGGTGATCACCTTTCTGGCGCTGGCGTTCTTCGGCAACGGTCTGGCGTCGATCACCTGGTCGCTGGTCTCGACCCTGGCGCCAGCGCGCCTGCTGGGCCTGACCGGTGGCACGTTCAACTTCATCGGCAACCTCTCTGCCATCGCCACCCCGATCGTGATTGGCTTTCTGGCGTCGGGAGACTCGTTTGCGCCTGCCATTACCTACATATCGGTCCTGGCACTGCTGGGCGCGCTGTCTTACATCCTGCTGGTAGGGAAGGTGGAGCGTATCGAGCTCTGATGTCGACGCGTCTGGACACTGGCGGTGATAATGCCGCCCGTTTTCGATCCGAACCCTTTTGATCCGAGCAAGGTTTTTCATGCATAACGATTCGATCACCCCTGAAAAGACTATCGGCAAGGAATCCGTACCCACCGGGACCCAGACCTTGCTGCGCGGGCTGGGGGTGGTGCAGGCGGTTGCCGGTGGCGCACGGGACCTCAAGGAGATCGCCCGGCTGATCGGCACCACGCGCAGTACCACGCACCGTCTGGCCAGTTGCCTGGTCGAGGAGCGTTACCTGAGGGTCGTTCCTCAGGTGGGCTATCTGCTTGGGCCGAAATTGATCGAGCTGGGGTTTCAGGCGCGTGAAGAAGTGCCCCTGGCGATGCTGGCCCGGCCGTATCTGGATCGCTTGTCGGAGCTGACCGGCGATACCGTGCATCTGGCGGTGCGGGAAGGGGATGACGTGCTCTATCTGCACAAGAATCCCGGTCGCAATGGTCCGGAAATGCGTTCGCGGGTCGGGCATCGGATGCCGCTGGTGCGCACCGGTATCGGCAAGGCACTGCTGCTGGACAGTGCTCAGTCCGAGTGGCAACGGCTGTATGAAATCAGCATGCCGAGCACAGGCAGAAATCCGCTATGGCCTGCTCATGAGCAGCAAACCTGGGAGCAGTTGAAGGCGCGGCGGGAGGAGTATGTACAAGGAGGGTATGCATTCGATCTGGAGGACAACGAACCGTCGATCCGTTGTGTCGCAGCGCCGGTACGTGATGCCAGCAAACAGATCGTTGCCGGCATCAGTGTCGCCAGTACCGTGCCCTACATGCCGCTGGAGAAGATGGCCGAGCTGGCTCCGCTGATCAAAACCATCGCGGCGGAACTCTCGGCCGATCTCGGCGGCTGATCGGCAGTCGATCAGGCCTTCAGCGTGGCCATGTCGATCACGAAGCGGTACTTCACGTCACCGGCCAGCATGCGCTCGTAGGCTTCGTTGATGTTGCGGATATCGAGCATTTCGATGTCGCAGGTGATGTCGTTCTCGGCGCAGAAATCCAGCACTTCCTGAGTTTCCGCGATACCGCCGATCAACGAACCGGCCAGGACGCGACGGCTCATTACCAGATTGGCTGCGTGTACTGGTGGCTCGATCGGCTCGATCAGGCCGACCAGAATGTGGGCGCCGTCGAAACGCAGGGTTTCCAGGTAGGGGTTCAGGTCGTGCTGCACCGGAATGGTGTCGAGCAGGAAGTCGAAGTGCCCGGCAGCAGCCTTCATCTGTTCGGCATCGGTGGACACGATCACATGATCGGCGCCTTGACGATGTGCTTCCTGAGCCTTGGCGGCGGAGCGGGTGAACAGGGTCACTTCAGCGCCCATGGCCTTGGCGAACTTGATGCCCATGTGGCCCAGGCCGCCCATGCCCAGAATGCCGACCTTGTCGCCCGCCTTGACGCCGTAGTGCTTGAGCGGCGAATAGGTGGTGATGCCTGCGCAGAGAATCGGCGCAGCAGCGGCCGGATCGAGTTTTTCCGGGACGCGCACGACGAAGTGCTCGGCGACCACGATGCTGTTCGAGTAACCGCCCATGGTGTTGCTGCCGTCCACACGATCTGGCGTGGCGTAAGTCATGGTCGGGCCTTCCAGGCAGTACTGCTCGAGGTCCGACTTGCAGGCCGAGCATTCGCGGCACGAATCGACCATGCAGCCGACACCGACCATGTCACCGACCTGGTATTGGGTTGCACTGCTGCCGGTGGCAGTGACGCGACCGACAATTTCGTGGCCCGGCATCAGCGGGTAGACGGCAATGCCCCATTCGTTGCGTGCCTGGTGAATATCGGAGTGGCAGACGCCGCAATAAAGGATTTCGATGGCAACGTCGTCGGCACGCAGAGCGCGACGTTCGAAGGTCATCGGGGCGAGGGGAGCGGTAGCTGACTGTGCGGCGTAACCGATAGCTGTGTACATGTTTGACCTCGCAAGGTGTGACGGAAGAGAGGCGAACCATTGTCCTGATACGGGCCCTTCGCGGCTATGGTGAATCCTCCGTGTTTCATGCCTATTCCTCCGGCCTGATATTTCAGGGTCGGCGCTGAGGCGCAAATCTGCGATGATACGGCTGTCTGTTTCTCTGTCAGGCTGTGCCCATGACTTTACCTGTTATGCCGGATGGCAATGCCACCCTTGTTTCCCTGATCCAGCCGCTGGCGGTGCGCCCGGGGTTTGTCGCTACGTCGTTGCCGGAGGTCCGCGTGCTTTCGGCGTTTGGTTATGTCGCCAGCAGCCCGCAGATCTACGAGCCGAGCCTGATGATCGTGGTGCAGGGCAGCAAGGTCGCGTGCCTGGGGCCGCGTACGTTCGAATACGGCACCGGGCATTACCTGATTCAGGCGCTCTCTGTGCCGTTCAAGTGCGAAACCTTTGCCAATCCGGAAAAGCCGCTTTACGGTGTTTCAGTGGCCATCGACCGGGTATTGCTCGGTGAGCTGGTGCAGGCGATGGGCCCGGTCACTGGACACGAGAGTCAGGTGCAGACACCGGAATCCATGACCTCGGTGCGCATCGACAACACCATGCGTGACAGTGTCGAGCGTCTGCTGCGTTGCCTGCATGATCCGCTGGAGTGCCAGGCCATGGGCCAGGCACGGATTCGCGAGGTGCTGTACACCGCGCTGCGTGGACCGCAGTCCGGGGTGTTGCGTGCACTGGTCGAACAGCAGGGGCAGTTTGCGCGAATTGCCTCGGCCGTGACCTATCTGCATGAGCATTATGACCACGCGCTGAACGTCGACACGCTGGCCAGTTGCGCGAACATGAGCACGTCGACCTTTCATGAACATTTCAAGCGCAGCACGCTGTTGTCGCCGGTGCAGTACCTCAAGCGCCTGCGCCTGCTCAAGGCTCAGCAACTGCTGGTGGCCGAGGGCCTGGGTGTGGCGCAGGTCGCGCTAAAGGTCGGCTATCAAAGCGCGTCGCAGTTCAGTCGCGAATACAAACGTTACTTTGAGCGCAGACCGGGCGAAGAGGGATGTCGGGGTTAGCTGCAAGCTTCAAGCTGCAAGCTTCAAGCTGCAAGCTTCAAGATCAAAGCTTGTAGCTTGTAGCTTGTAGCTTGTAGCTTGTAGCTTGTAGCTTGTAGCTTGTAGCTTGTAGCTTGTAGCTTACAACTTGCAGCTGCTTCACCTCACATATTCGGGTAGGTCGGGCCGCCAGCGCCTTCCGGTGCCACCCAGGTAATGTTCTGCGACGGGTCCTTGATGTCGCAGGTCTTGCAGTGCACGCAGTTCTGCGCGTTGATCTGGAAGCGTTTCTCGCCGTCTTCCTTGGTGATGACTTCATACACGCCAGCCGGGCAATAACGCTGAGCCGGCTCGTCATACAGCGGCAGGTTCTTGCTGATCGGGATGCTCGGATCGGTCAGTTTCAGGTGGCAGGGTTGTTCCTCTTCATGGTTGGTGCTGGAGAGGAATACTGAACTGAGCTTGTCGAAGCTGAGCTTGCCGTCGGGTTTTGGGTAATCGATCTTCTTCGAGTCGGCTGCGAGCTTCAGGCAGGCGTAGTCCGGCTTGGTGTCGTGCAGCGTGAACGGCAGCTTGCCACCGAAAATGTTCTGATCGATGAAGTTGAATGCGCCGCCCTTGATCGCGCCGTATTTGTGGATCGCCACGCCAAAGTTGCGGCTGGCGAACAGCTCTTCATGCAGCCAGCTGGCCTTGAAGGCATCCACGTAGGAGGTCAGCACGTCGCCGCCTTCCTTGCCGGCCAGCAGCGCGTCGGCCACCGAATCGGCAGCCAGCATGCCGGACTTCATCGCCGTGTGGCTGCCCTTGATCTTGGCGAAGTTCAGCGTGCCCAGATCGCAGCCGATCAGCGCGCCACCGGGGAAGACCATTTTTGGCAGGGAGTTCAGGCCGCCCTTGGTGATCGCGCGGGCGCCGTAGCTGATGCGCTTGCCGCCTTCCAGGTATTGCTTGATGACCGGGTGATGCTTGTAGCGCTGGAATTCGTCGAACGGCGAGAGGTACGGATTGCTGTAGGACAGGTCGACGATCAGACCGACCACTACCTGATTGTTTTCCAGGTGGTAGAGGAACGAGCCGCCCGGATTGTCATCGGTCAGCGGCCAGCCTGCGGTGTGAACCACCAGCCCCTGTTCATGTTTTGCCGAGTCGACTTCCCAGATTTCCTTGAGGCCGATAGCGTAATGCTGCACGTCGGCTTCGTCGTCGAGGTTGAAGCGCTTGAGCAGCTGCTTGCCGATGTGACCACGGCAGCCTTCGGCGAACAGCGTGTACTTGGCGCGCAGTTCCATGCCGGGGGTGTACAGGCCTTCCTTCGGATTGCCTTCGCGGTCGACACCCAGATCGCCGGTGACGATGCCGCGTACCACACCGTTCTCGTCGAACAGCGCTTCCTGGGCGGCAAAGCCCGGATAGATTTCGACACCGAGGTTTTCAGCCTGCTGAGCCAGCCAGCGGCACAGGTTGCCCAGCGAGATGATGTAGTTGCCATGGTTGTGCATGGTCTTGGGGACGAAAAAGTCCGGTATTTTCTGGGCTTTTTCGGCATCGCGCAGCATATAGATGTCGTCGCGCTTGACCGGCGTGTTGAGCGGGGCGCCCAGTTCCTGCCAGTTGGGGAACAGTTCATTCAGCGCGCGGGGCTCGAACACGGCACCGGAGAGGATGTGCGCACCGACTTCGGAGCCTTTTTCCACCACGCAGACGCTGATTTCCTGGCCAGCTTCAGCGGCCTTCTGTTTAAGGCGGCAAGCGGCAGAAAGCCCGGACGGGCCGGCTCCGACGATAACGACGTCGAATTCCATGTATTCGCGTTCCACAGGCTATCTCCTACTCTCAAGGCTCACGGTGTTTTTATGGGCACTGCTTTTTTAGTCGCTGCAGGCCGACGCATGGAGGTATTGAACCGCCCCGTCTTTTAATGGTTCGCATTATATCTACACCACTGCGCGGGTCCAATACAAACGTTTGTTTGAATCGGCCGCAGGCCAGATAAATCAAAGACACCAGACTCGGAACTGGCCGATTTGGCGTATTGACCGGAAAAGGCGTTGCGGTCAATATACGGGCGGTTTTGCGTTTGCCGTAGGCTGAAACGAGGTTCCCGGATTGCGGGCAATCTCTGAAAAGGCATCAGGCAGACGCGCTGCAGGCAACAGGTCAACGTCGCACGGCGCATTTTACACACCCAGCCGCTGCTTGACGGGTGACTCCCGGCTTTTATAGGGCTTTTTAAAGCCGTCCGAATGGCCTGCACGCATAACGATTGCTTGTTGAGGACACATATCGATCGCCTGGTGCCGCCGGGCGACTTCTTTTCACCGGAGAGTGAGGAATCCATGAAGGTTCTTGTAGCTGTCAAACGAGTGGTCGACTACAACGTCAAGGTTCGCGTCAAGGCGGACAACTCCGGCGTCGATCTTGCCAACGTCAAAATGTCCATGAACCCGTTCTGCGAAATCGCCGTTGAAGAGGCGGTTCGTCTTAAAGAGAAGGGTGTAGCCACCGAAATCGTCGTCGTCACCATCGGCCCGACCACCGCTCAGGAACAACTGCGTACCGCCCTGGCACTGGGTGCCGACCGCGCCGTACTGGTCGAGTCCGCCGAAGAGCTGACTTCTCTGGCCGTGGCCAAGCTGCTCAAGGCCGTGGTCGACAAGGAGCAGCCGCAGCTGGTGATCCTTGGCAAGCAGGCCATCGACAGTGATAACAACCAGACCGGCCAGATGCTGGCTGCGTTGAGCGGCTACCCGCAGGGTACGTTCGCATCCAGGGTTGAAGTGACCGGTGACAAGGTTGCCGTGACCCGTGAAATCGACGGCGGCCTGCAAACCGTTTCCCTGAGCCTGCCAGCCATCGTGACCACGGACCTGCGTCTGAACGAGCCACGCTACGCTTCGCTGCCCAACATCATGAAGGCCAAGAAAAAGCCGCTTGAAGTGCTGACCCCGGATGCACTGGGCGTTTCCACGGCCTCGACCAACAAGACCCTCAAGGTCGAAGCGCCGGCTGCACGCAGCGCCGGCATCAAGGTCAAGTCGGTGGCTGAACTGGTCGAGAAACTGAAAAACGAAGCGAAGGTAATCTAAATGACGATCCTGGTTATCGCTGAACACGACAACGCGACCGTAGCCCCGGCTACGCTCAACACCCTTGCTGCTGCCCAGAAGATCGGCGGTGACATTCATTTGCTGGTGGCCGGTTCCGGCGTGAGCGCCGTTGCCGACGCCGCCGCCAAAATTGCCGGTGTGACGAAGGTCCTGGTGGCTGACCACGAAGCCTACGCGCACCAACTGCCTGAAAACATCGCTCCCCTGGTTGTAGAGCTGGCTGCGGGCCATAGCCATGTTCTGGCTGCGGCAACGTCCAATGGCAAGAACATCCTGCCGCGTGTCGCTGCGCAGCTGGATGTCGACCAGATCTCCGAGATCGTTTCGGTGGTGTCCGCCGACACCTTCACCCGTCCGATCTACGCCGGTAACGCCATCGCCACCGTGCAGTCGACGGCTGCGGTCAAGGTCATCACCGTACGTGCCACCGGCTTCGACCCGGTGGCTGCAGAGGGTGGCTCGGCCGCTGTTGAAGCGGTTTCGGCTGCTCACGATGCGGGCAAGTCCAGCTTTGTGGGTGAAGAACTGGCGAAATCCGATCGTCCGGAGCTGACAGCAGCGAAGATCGTCGTTTCCGGTGGTCGCGGCATGCAGAACGGCGACAACTTCAGGCACCTGTACACGCTGGCCGACAAGCTCGGTGCGGCAGTGGGTGCTTCCCGCGCTGCGGTCGACGCCGGTTTCGTACCTAACGACATGCAGGTCGGTCAGACCGGCAAGATCGTTGCGCCTCAGTTGTATATCGCGGTCGGTATTTCCGGTGCGATTCAGCATCTGGCCGGTATGAAGGATTCCAAGGTGATCGTTGCGATCAACAAGGATGAAGAGGCGCCAATCTTCCAGGTCGCCGATTACGGTCTGGTGGCTGACTTGTTCGAAGCCATCCCCGAGCTGGAGAAGCTGGTTTAAGCCACGCGCTTGCACTATAAAGAGAACCCGTTCGATTCGGGGTTCGCGCACCGGCGGTTTACGGTGCGCCTGCCCGGATCGAACGGGTTTTTTATTGAGTATCGAAAGGACTTCTCATGGTGCATTCCCGGCTGCTGTCTTCGCTTCTCTTCGGGCTGATCACGCTGCCGACACTGGCATCCGCCGCAGGCAAGTGCGAGCGTCTGATCGTGACCGGCAGCCCGGACGCGCCGCCTTATCTGTGGCGTGATCCCCAGGACCCGCGGCACCTGATGGGCGCCAATGCCGATCTGCTGACGCAGGCAGCGGGCGAGCTGGGTATCAAGGTCGAGTTTCTGTATGGCGGCAAGCGCAGTCAGGCACTCGAAGAAGTGCGCACCGGGCGCATGGACCTGCTGGCTGACGCACCGTTGAATGCCGCACAACTCGAAGCGCTGGATTACATTCATCCGCCGATCGTGCAGAACGAGATCATGGTCTGGACGCGTCACGATCACAGCGTGCCGTTCAATGCCGTCAGCGAGCTGCAGGGCCATCCCGGCGCCATGTCGGAAAAGACCCGTTTGACGCCTTCCTTTGATGCGCTGGCCAGACAGAATCTGACTCTGGAGCGCCTGCCTGCACTCACGCCTGCCTTTCAGAAGCTGGCCTTGGGTGAGGTGGATTACGTGCTTGCCGGGCGTTATGCCGGTATGGTTATGGTGCAGACGCTAGGTCTTTCCACAGACCTGACAGCGCAGCCGTTACCGGTCGATACACCGGGTTTTTACCTGGCCTTGTCGTTCAACTCGGCCTGCAATGAACCATGGTTGCGCGGACAGCTGGCGAAAAAGATGACAGAATCGGCCGCCTCTGGCCTTGCGGGCGATGTCATCAGGCACAACCTGGCATTGTGGAAAGCCCAACTGCTGCAGCCTGCCAGCGCCAGCGCACCCAACAAGTAGGGATGTTTTTGTGAGTATTCGTTTTTCAATTGCCGTCATGGCAATCGCCACGCTGGCCGGCTGCGCCAGTGATCCGGTACCAACCGAGCAGTTCAAACTGACCGAGCAGGCGCTGGAGCAGGCCAAGGCGGTCGGCGCCAGTGACGATCAACCCGAGATGGAAGTCGCTCAGGCCGGATTCGCCGAAGCCCGCGCCTCCATGGCAAGCCACGCCTACAAGGACGCGCGCATGAAAGCCGAGCAGGCCGAGCTTGATGCGCGCCTGGCCGAGGCGCGAGTGCTGACCCTCAAGAGCCAGGAGCAGATCAATCAGTTGAATACCCGCCTCAATCGCTTGCGCAAGCAGCTGGGGGAGGCGCAATGAAGCGTATTCCTCGTGTCCTGAGTGTGTGTCTGTTGCTGGGGGCGGCTGGCCTATACGGTTGTGCCGGTCACAAGGACAGTGGCCAGGCCTTGCAGCAGGCCAGTGCCGACTTCCAGAAGGTCAAGGAAGATACCGATGTGCTGCGCAGTGCGCCCAAGGATGTCATTCGCGCGGGTGAATCACTGGCCCGCGCCGAGCGTCTGTCCAGTTATCTGGGAAGCGGTGCCGATGTCGCTCACTACGCCTACCTCAGCAGCCGCTACAGCGAGATCGCGCGTGAGCACAGCAATCTGATGTTGAGCCAGGAGCGTCTGGCGAAAATGGACATGGAGCGTCAGCGTATGCAGCTGGCACTGCGTGAAGCCAAGCTGGCCAGCGCCCAGCAGCAGGGCCGTTGGCTGGAGGATCAGATTCTCAGCCTGGCCACCACCGAAACCGACCGCGGGCTGGTCATGACCCTGGGCGATGTGCTGTTCGACGCCGGACATGCCGAGCTGAAAAACTCGGCCAGTCGCACCATCCTCAAGGTTGTGCAGTTTCTGCAGATCAACCCGCGCCGAGTGGTCCGCATCGAGGGTTATACCGACAGCACGGGCGATCGTCAGGAGAACCTGAAGCTGTCGAAAGACCGGGCACAAGCCGTCGCTGACGTGCTGATGGACCTGGGCATCGATGAAAAACGTATCCATGTCGAAGGCTATGGGCAGGAGTTTCCTGTGAATGCCAATACCTCCGAGCGGGGTCGCGCGCAAAACAGGCGTGTCGAGATCGTTTTCTCGGACGAAAAAGGTCAGCTGGGCGCAGCTCGCTGATAAAAAGCCGGTAAAAAGCCCGACGCCGGAAACGGCCTCGGGCTTTTTTGTCTTTAATCACGTTGATTATGGCGTTTCTGCCCGCGTTTATTTTCACTCAGCAAGCATCAATGCTGGCCTGATTTCAAACTGTTCCCGTACACTTCCGATCTGTGCCGGTTATTACGCATCTGTATGTTCAAAAATAATAAATCACCGGTCTTTTTGAGGCTGTGTCATGACCAATCTCTTGCTCTACCAGCGTATCGCTCAGCAGTTGGCCGAAGACATCCGTCGTGGTGTTTATCAGCCCGGCGAGCGGGTGCCGTCCGTTCGCAAAATGAGTTCGCAGCTCAACGTCAGCCATGCCACTGTATTGCAGGCTTACGCGAACCTTGAAGACCAGGGGCTGATCCGGGCACGTCCTCAGTCCGGCTATTACGTCCATCAAACGCCTGCGCTGACGGCATCGACCCCGGATATCGCGCGGGTCGAGCGGCCCGGCCTGGTTACACGCAGCAGCATTATCCAGCAGGTCCTCGAAGAGTCCCGCCGCGAAGGCGTGTTCGCCCTCGGGGCTGCGGTGCCCCATGTGGATTACCTGCCGGTACGCGCGCTGCATCAGCAACTGGCCAAGGTCACGCGTTTTCACAGTCCGCGGGCCTTCAGTTACATGTTCAGCCCCGGCTTCGAACCCTTGCGCAGGCAGGTCGCGATTCGTATGCGCGACGCCGGGGTGGTGGTCGATCCGTCTGAAGTGGTGATCACTCACGGCTGCGTGGATGCGCTGCAGATGGCCCTGCGGGTGCTGACCCGGCCCGGCGATCTGATAGCCGCCGAATCGCCAGCCTATTACGGGTTGCTGCAACTTGCCGACCTGCTGGGTTTGAAGGTCATCGAAATCCCCAGTGATCCGGCCACCGGCATCAGTCTTGAAGCCTTGCAGCTGGCGGCCAATCAATGGTCCATCAAGGCTCTGGTGCTGACCTCACGGCTGAGCAATCCACTGGGCGGCACCATGCCGGAGGAGCGGCAGAAAAATCTGCTGCGGCTCACCTCGGATTTCGATATCCAGGTGGTTGAAGACGACGTCTATGGCGAGTTGATGTTCGAAGTAGGGCGGACCAAGGCGCTCAAGGCGTTCGACCGGTTGGGGAGGGTGATTTACTGCTCGAGCTTCTCCAAGACGTTGTCGCCGGGTGTGCGCATCGGCTGGATGATAGCCGGCAAATACCAGGCGGAAATTCAGCGCCTGCAAACCTTCAGCACTCACTCGGCGTGCAGCGTCACGCAAATGGCTGTCGCGGCTTACCTCGAAAACGGCGGCTACGATCGGCACCTGCGCTTCATCCGTCTCGAATACCGCAAGAATCTCAGTGCCTATCAGCTGGCGGTGCAGCAGTTCTTCCCCGAAGGCACGCAGATGAGTCGTCCCGCGGGAGGCTTTATCCTCTGGGTCAGTCTGCCGGGCAGGGTCAACACCCAGGAGTTGCACGTGCGTGCGCTCGAGCAGGGCATCAGCATTGCGCCCGGATTGATTTTCAGTAACACCGAGCAGTTCAACCACTGTATTCGTTTGAATTGCGGCATGAAATGGAACAAGGAAGCCGAACGGGCCTTGATGACATTGGGGATTCTGGCCAAGCAGTTATGTCAGGAGGCTGTTCAGGCGTATTGATCGGCAAAGATTTTTGTCAATTCTTCGGAACTCTTGTCTTGTCAGGTTGGCCTCAAAAGGACAGCATGTGTTTCTTTCCGGCTTTTTGCCACTGTCTTGCCTGACTCTTTGCCTATGAATGTTTTTCGCTGTCTCGGATTGCTTGTCGTCGTACTTCTGAGTGGTTGTGACGCTCCGGACACCTCTGTGCCCAAACCCAAGACCGAGGCGGTCATCACCGCGCCGGTATCGCCCGAGGTGCATCTGAAGACTGAGGCACCTGCGCAGGCAGCCGCCACCGATGCCAAGCAAATCAAGGCGCCGGACACCATGCATCAGCTGATGCCGGGCGTGCCTGTCGTGCCTGTGGTGGTCGGAAAGGAAAAATCAGAACCTGCAGCACCTCAGAGCGTCAAATCGGCGACTTCCGAAAAATCCTCTTCCAGGGTTGTGGCAGCCAAGGCGCCTGCGAGCAAGCGCAAGAACGCCAAGGATGTCAAGACCGCCAGCGTCAAGGATGTGCGAATCAAAGCACCCAAGCTGGACCTGAGCCTGCCTCCCGAGCTGGTCAAGGAGCTCGACCCGCCTGCCAAGGTGATTACCAACAAGCGCAAGCCGATATTGCCGCAGATGTTCAGCGACAAGGGCGATTCTGCGAACCCCGGCCCGTTCGAGCTCGAGGGGCGATTGCTGACCAACGAAATGCAATTGCAGATGCGTAATGACAACCGTCGCGATGTAGAAGGTGCTGCGCTGGACTTCAAATTCAAGCAGTAAGTCCTGCCTGTCGTCCGATACGGCGTTTTCAAACAGACGTTTTGACGGTTAATATCCTTTCTCTTTTTCAATGTTCAAACAAGGGTGTCTGGTCATGGACTGCCGTTCCGGTTGTGGCGCGTGCTGCATAGCGCCTTCCATCACGTCTCCCATACCCGGTATGCCCGACGGAAAGCCTGCTGGCGAACGCTGTCTGCATCTGTCGGTCGAGTTTTTGTGCGCCTTGTTCGGCAGGGCTGAGCGGCCCGCGGTGTGCAGTCAGTTCAAGGCGGCAGAGGATGTCTGCGGTGCCGATCAGGCGGATGCCATTCGCCTGATCGGTTGGTGGGAAAAAGCCACTGCGGTGGCCTGAAAAAGTGTTTTCGAGCACAAATGCTTCTTCGGAACTTCAAAACAAGGAATAAAACAATGGGTCCGCTGTATCGCATGGCTGTTGCTTGTGGCTTCACTGTAATGCTTGCCGGAACGGCGCAGGCTGAAGAGTGGAAAGAGGTCAAGAATCAGGATGGCATCAAGGTCTCGTTGAGCGACGTGCCTGGTTCCGATTACAAGGCGTATCAGGGTATTGCGCTGATCAATGCCAGCGTAAGCAAGTTGCGTGCGCTCCAGGAGGATGTCACGGGGGCCTGCGCCTGGATCCATGAGTGCAAGTTGCAGAAAGTGCTCAAGCACGAAGGCAACAAGACCTGGACCTACAGCCAGTTCAATACTCCCTGGCCGGTGACGCCTCGCGATTCGGTACTGTTGATCACCACTCAGGAAGGTCCTGACGGGAGTGTTACCCGCAACCTCGAAGAGCAGCCTTCGTATATCCCCGAGGAGAAGGGGTATGTGCGCGTAACCGAGGTCAAGGGCTTCTGGAAAATGGTGCCCAAAGGGCCGAACCAGACTGAAGTGACCTATCAGGTTCACACCGAGCCGGGTGGCAGTGTGCCGTCGATGCTGGCCAACAAGTTCGTTGTCGATGCGCCGTTCAATACCTTGAAAGCGCTCAGGGAGCGTGCCGCGCAAACCAAATGATCCGCACCGGATAGCGCGCATAAAAAAAGGGCTGCCAATGGCAGCCTTTTTTTTGCGTGTGGCGCTTACTTGCGGTCTTGCAGGGCGACGATGTCGCGTTGCACGTTGCCGGTGTACAGCTGGCGAGGGCGACCGATCTTGTAAGGGCTGGAGAGCATTTCCTTCCAGTGCGAGATCCAGCCGACAGTCCGCGCCAGGGCGAAGATCACGGTGAACATGCTGGTCGGAATGCCGATGGCCTTGAGGATGATGCCCGAATAGAAGTCGACGTTCGGGTACAGCGAGCGCTCGATGAAGTACGGATCGGTCAGGGCGATCTCTTCGAGGCGCATGGCCAGTTCGAGTTGAGGATCGTTGGTGATGCCCAGCTCTTTCAGTACTTCGTCGCAGGTCTGCTTCATTACAGTGGCGCGCGGGTCACGGTTCTTGTAGACGCGGTGACCGAAGCCCATGAGCTTGAACGGATCGTTCTTGTCCTTGGCCTTGGCAATGAACTTATCGATGTTCGACACATCGCCGATTTCATCGAGCATGGTCAGTACCGCTTCGTTGGCGCCGCCGTGGGCAGGGCCCCAGAGCGCTGCGATGCCGGCTGCGATACACGCGAACGGGTTGGCGCCCGAAGAGCCTGCCATGCGCACGGTGGAGGTCGAAGCGTTCTGCTCGTGATCGGCGTGGAGGATGAAGATCTTGTCCATCGCCTTGGCCAGCACCGGGCTGATCGGTTTGATCTCGCACGGGGTGTTGAACATCATGTGCAGGAAGTTTTCCGCGTAGCTGAGGTCGTTGCGCGGGTACATCATGGGCTGACCCATGGAGTACTTGTAGACCATCGCTGCCAGGGTCGGCATCTTGGCGACCAGGCGTACCGCGGAAATCTCGCGGTGCTGCGGGTTATTGATGTCCAGCGAGTCGTGGTAGAACGCTGACAGGGCACCGACTACGCCACACATGACGGCCATCGGGTGGGCGTCGCGACGGAAACCGTTGAAAAAGGTCTTGAGTTGCTCGTGAACCATCGTGTGGTTCTTGACCACGGCCACGAACTGGGCTTTCTGCTCGGCGGTGGGCAGTTCGCCGTTGAGCAGCAGGTAGCAGGTTTCGAGGTAGTCGGACTGCTCGGCCAGTTGTTCGATCGGGTAGCCGCGGTGCAGCAGAATGCCATTGTCACCATCGATGTAGGTGATCTTCGAATCGCAAGACGCCGTGGACATGAAACCAGGGTCAAATGTGAAGCGGCCGGTGGCGGTCAGGCCGCGTACGTCGATCACGTCCGGACCCACTGTACCGGTCAGAATTGGCAGCTCGACGGGGGCAGCGCCCTCGATGATCAACTGCGCTTTTTTGTCAGCCATGTGGCCTCCTATTTATGCTTCAAATCATCAGACAGGCCCCCCACGCAGGGCCCGCATCACTATAGTGAGATAAATTCTAAAGTCAATTTGCCTAAAGTCGTGTTCCGCAAGGGCCCGGCCGTGGATTTTGCAGACGGTTTACTGCCGTTTACGCCTTTTGTCGCGGCAATGCAATGCGCTATTGGCGGTACGTCTGCGCGTTGTCATTAGTAACCTAACTGTCTATACTCGGCGTCCGACCGCCAGAGGCTTTTGGCCTGTTTCAAGGGGGTCGTCACTTCCTGGGTGGTGGGTACCTGACCAGTGCACTTCCCAACAACTTGCCCTGATTGTTAGGGGCTCTTCAGTGTGAAAAAAAGCCGTGAATAGCCAACGACCTGTAAATCTAGACCTAAGGACCATCAAGCTCCCAGTCACCGCTTACACGTCCATCCTTCACCGCATCTCCGGTGTCATCCTCTTTGTCGGTATTGCAATCATGCTGTATGCAATGGACAAGTCGCTGGCTTCCGAAGAGGGATTTGGTGAAGTCAAGGCGTATATGACCAGTCCGCTGGCCAAGCTGATCATCTGGGGACTTCTGTCTGCCCTGCTGTACCACCTGGTGGCCGGTATTCGTCACCTCATCATGGACTCGGGGGTAGGCGAGACGCTTGAAGGCGGCAAGCTGGGCTCCAAAATCGTTATCGCGGTCTCCGTGATTCTGATTCTTCTGGCGGGAGTATGGATATGGTAACCAACGTCACCAACCTGTCGCGTTCGGGTCTCTATGACTGGATGGCTCAGCGTGTTTCCGCAGTCGTGCTCGCGGCTTATTTCATCTTCCTGATCGGCTACATGGTCTTTCACCCGGGTCTGAGCTACGCCCAATGGCATGGTCTGTTCGCTCACAACGGAATGCGTATCTTCAGTCTCCTGGCCCTCGTTGCCCTTGGCGCTCACGCCTGGGTCGGCATGTGGACCATCGCGACCGACTACCTGACGCCGATGGCGCTGGGCAAGTCCGCCACTGCAGTACGTTTCCTGTTCCAGGCGGTATGCGGCGTTCTGATGTTCGCCTACTTCGTCTGGGGCGTGCAGATTCTTTGGGGTATCTGATCCATGGCTAACATTAATGCGCTTTCTTTCGACGCCATCATCATTGGTGGTGGCGGTGCCGGCATGCGCGCTGCGCTGCAGCTCGCCCAGGGCGGTCACAAGACTGCCGTGGTCACCAAGGTCTTCCCGACCCGCTCGCATACCGTATCCGCCCAGGGTGGCATCACCTGTGCAATCGCTTCCGCCGATCCGAACGATGACTGGCGCTGGCACATGTACGATACCGTCAAGGGTTCCGACTACATCGGTGACCAGGACGCTATCGAATACATGTGTTCCGTAGGTCCGGAAGCGGTCTTCGAGCTCGAGCACATGGGCCTGCCGTTCTCCCGTACCGAGCAGGGCCGTATCTACCAGCGTCCGTTCGGTGGCCAGTCCAAGGACTTCGGCAAGGGCGGGCAGGCTGCCCGTACCTGCGCTGCTGCCGACCGTACCGGTCACGCGCTGCTGCACACCCTGTATCAGGCCAACCTGAAGGCGGGCACTGTATTCCTCAACGAATACTATGCAGTGGATCTGGTGAAGAACAACGATGGCGCCTTTGTCGGCATCATCGCGATCTGCATCGAGACGGGCGAAACCTCGTACATCCGCGCCAATGCAACCGTGCTGGCGACCGGCGGTGCAGGCCGTATCTACTCGTCGACCACCAACGCCCTGATCAATACCGGTGACGGTATCGGCATGGCGCTGCGTGCCGGCGTACCGGTTCAGGACATCGAAATGTGGCAGTTCCACCCGACCGGCATTGCCGGCGCAGGTGTACTGGTCACCGAAGGTTGCCGCGGTGAAGGCGGTTACCTGATCAACAAGCACGGCGAGCGTTTCATGGAGCGTTACGCTCCGAACGCCAAGGACCTTGCCGGTCGTGACGTTGTGGCACGTTCCATGGTCAAGGAAATCATTGCCGGTAACGGCTGTGGTCCCGATGGCGATCACGTGATGCTCAAGCTCGATCACCTTGGCGAAGAAGTGCTGCACAGCCGTCTGCCAGGCATCATGGAACTGTCCAAGACCTTCGCTCACGTCGATCCTGCGACCGCGCCGATTCCTGTCGTACCGACCTGCCACTACATGATGGGCGGCGTTGCCACCAACATTCATGGCCAGGCGATCACTCAGGATGCGGCGGGCGTCGATCAGATCATTCCTGGTCTGTTCGCGGTCGGTGAAGTGGCTTGCGTATCGGTTCACGGCGCCAACCGTCTGGGCGGCAACTCGCTGCTCGATCTGGTGGTGTTCGGCCGCGCGGCGGGTATCCACCTGGAGCAGGCCCTGCGTGAAGGCGTCGATTATGCGCGCGCTTCCGAGTCCGACATCGATGCTGCCCTTGCACGCCTTGCCGGCCTGAACGAGCGCACCACCGGTGAAGACGTTGCAACCCTGCGTAAAGAACTGCAGAGCTGCATGCAGAACTACTTCGGTGTATTCCGTACTGGCGAATACATGCAGAAGGGTATTGCCCAGCTGGCTGATCTGCGCGTACGTATCGCCAACGTCAAGATCAACGACAAGAGCCAGGCGTTCAACACCGCCCGTATCGAAGCGCTTGAACTGCAAAACCTGCTGGAAGTTGCCGAAGCCACGGCGATTGCCGCAGAGCATCGTAAAGAGTCCCGCGGCGCTCACGCTCGTGAAGACTTCGAAGATCGCGATGACGAGAACTGGTTGTGCCACACCCTGTATTTCCCGGGTGACAAGAGTGTGACCAAACGTGCCGTGAACTTCTCGCCGAAAACTGTCCCGACTTTTGAACCGAAGATTCGGACTTATTAAGGGGTGACCGATATGTTGCAAGTCAGTGTTTATCGTTACAACCCTGATCAGGACGCTGCACCATTCATGCAGGAGTTTCAGGTCGATACCGGTGGCAAGGACCTGATGGTGCTGGACGTGCTGGCCCTGGTCAAAGAGCAGGATGAAGGCTTTTCGTACCGTCGCTCGTGCCGTGAAGGCGTGTGCGGTTCCGACGGCATGAACATCAACGGCAAGAACGGCCTGGCCTGCATCACGCCGCTGTCGGCTGTCGTTGCCAAAAACAAGCTGATCGTACGTCCGCTGCCGGGTTTGCCGGTTATCCGTGACCTGGTCGTCGATATGAGCATCTTCTACAAGCAGTACGAGAAGGTGAAGCCGTTCCTGCAGAACGACACGCCGGCTCCGGCCATCGAACGTCTGCAAACGCCGGAAGAGCGCGAAAAGCTCGATGGTCTGTACGAGTGCATCCTGTGCGCTTGCTGCTCGACTTCCTGCCCGTCCTTCTGGTGGAACCCCGACAAGTTCCTGGGTCCTGCTGCACTGCTGCAAGCCTACCGTTTCCTGGCTGACAGCCGTGATACTCGCACCAGTGAGCGTCTGGCTTCGCTTGATGATCCGTTCAGCGTATTCCGCTGCCGCGGCATCATGAACTGCGTCAACGTCTGTCCGAAGGGCCTTAACCCAACCAAGGCTATCGGTCACGTGCGCAACATGTTGTTGCAGAACGGCGTCTGATTCATTGCTTTATCTGTTACACCGTTACACCGAAGTGGCTACGGCGCAGGCTTCAACCGGCGCCGTAGTTTTAACCTGAGCAGTAGCTCGCAAAGCTGCGGCTCTTATTTTGAAGAAATGAGACCAGCAGGGGCATCCGGGCTGGTACCCGGACTATCTGCGTGATCCCTGGTGACTTGATACAGTCGCTGCACACGACTATTTCAGGATTGCTCTGGTGTCTTCGCCGGTGGTGTCCCCTTACCGAGGGTGACCAAGCATGCAAGAAAGCGTGATGCAGCGCATGTGGAACAGTGCCCACCTATCCGGTGGTAACGCTGCCTATGTGGAAGAGCTCTATGAGCTTTACCTGCACGACCCTAACGCTGTGCCAGAAGAATGGCGCACCTACTTTCAGAAGTTGCCAGCTGATGGCAGCTCTGCCACTGATGTATCGCACTCGACCATTCGCGATCATTTCGTGTTGCTGGCCAAAAACCAGCGCCGCGCTCAACCGGTATCCGCCGGCAGTGTGAGCAGCGAACACGAGAAGAAGCAGGTTGAAGTGCTGCGACTGATCCAGGCATATCGGATGCGTGGCCACCAGGCTGCCCAACTCGATCCGCTGGGCCTGTGGCAGCGCCCTGCGCCTGCGGATCTGTCGATCAATCATTACGGCTTGACCAATGCCGATCTTGATACGACCTTCCGTGCCGGCGACCTGTTCATCGGCAAAGAGGAAGCGAGCCTACGCGAAATTCATGAAGCGTTGCAGCAGACATATTGTCGCACCATTGGCTCCGAGTTCACTCACATCGTGGATTCCGAGCAGCGCAACTGGTTCATGCAGCGTCTCGAGAGTGTTCGTGGCCGTCCGGTGTTCTCGGCTGACATTCAGAGCCACCTGCTCGAGCGTGTTACCGCAGCCGAAGGCCTCGAAAAATACCTGGGCACCAAATACCCGGGCACCAAGCGTTTCGGTCTGGAAGGCGGCGAAAGCCTGATTCCGATGCTCGACGAGCTGATTCAGCGTTCCGGGTCCTATGGCACCAAGGAAGTCGTAATCGGCATGGCCCACCGTGGCCGCCTCAACGTACTGGTGAACACCTTCGGCAAGAATCCTCGCGACCTGTTCGACGAGTTCGAAGGCAAGAAGAAAGTGGAGCTGGGTTCCGGTGACGTCAAATACCACCAGGGCTTCTCTTCCAACGTCATGACCGCAGGCGGTGAGGTTCACCTCGCCATGGCCTTCAACCCGTCTCACCTGGAGATCGTGTCTCCGGTGGTCGAAGGGTCGGTGCGTGCACGTCAGGATCGTCGCAACGATCCGAACGGTGACAAGGTTCTGCCGATTTCCCTCCACGGCGACGCGGCCTTTGCCGGCCAGGGCGTGGTCATGGAAACCTTCCAGATGTCGCAGACTCGCGGCTTCAAGACGGGCGGCACGATCCACATCGTCATCAACAACCAGGTGGGCTTCACCATCAGCAACCCGCTGGACTCGCGTTCCACCGAGTACGCCACCGACGTTGCCAAGATGATCCAGGCGCCGATCCTCCACGTGAATGGGGATGATCCGGAAGCCGTGATGTTCGTGACCCAGCTGGCCATCGATTACCGCATGCAGTTCAAGCGCGACATCGTGATCGATCTGGTCTGCTACCGTCGCCGTGGTCACAACGAAGCTGACGAGCCGAGCGGTACCCAGCCTCTGATGTACCAGCAGATCACCAAGCAGCGCACCACGCGCGAGTTGTATGCCGAGCATCTGATCAAGACCGGCGTTCTTGACGATGCCCGCGTTCAGGCCAAGGTCGACGACTACCGCAGCGCGCTGGACAACGGTCTGCACGTGGTGAAAAGCCTGGTCAAGGAGCCGAACAAGGAATTGTTCGTCGACTGGCGTCCATACCTGGGCCATGCCTGGACTGCGCGTCACGACACCCGCTTCGATCTCAAGACCCTGCAGGAACTGTCCGCCAAGCTCATGGAGCTGCCGGAAGGCTTCGTCGTGCAGCGTCAGGTTCAGAAAATCTACGAAGACCGCCAGAAGATGCAGGCCGGTGGCTTGCCGATCAACTGGGGTTATGCCGAAACCATGGCGTACGCCACACTGGCCTTCGAAGGTCATCCGATCCGCATGACGGGGCAGGACATCGGTCGCGGTACGTTCTCGCACCGTCACGCCGTACTGCACAACCAGAAAGACGCCGGGACCTATATCCCGCTGCAGAATCTGTACTCCGGTCAGCCACGTTTCGACCTGTACGACTCGTTCCTTTCGGAAGAGGCCGTACTGGCATTCGAATACGGTTATTCGACCACCCAGCCTGATGCACTGGTTATCTGGGAAGCCCAGTTCGGCGACTTCGCCAACGGTGCCCAGGTGGTTGTCGACCAGTTCATCACCAGCGGCGAGCACAAGTGGGGCCGTCTGTGCGGTCTGACCATGCTGTTGCCTCATGGCTATGAAGGGCAGGGGCCAGAGCACTCGTCGGCCCGTCTGGAGCGTTACCTGCAATTGTGCGCCGAGCACAACATTCAGGTGTGCGTACCGACGACTCCGGCGCAGATCTATCACTTGTTGCGTCGTCAGGTCATCCGTCCGCTGCGCAAGCCGCTGATCGTGCTGACACCGAAGTCGCTGCTGCGTCACAAGCTGGCTGTTTCGACCCTGGAAGATCTGGCCGAAGGCTCGTTCCAGACCGTCATTCCGGAAATCGACACCCTCGATCCGGCCAAGGTCACGCGTCTGGTGCTGTGCAGCGGCAAGGTTTACTACGACCTGCTGGAAAAACGCCGTGCCGAAGGGCGTGAAGACATCGCCATCGTTCGCCTCGAGCAGCTGTATCCGTTCCCTGAAGATGATTTGATGGAAACCATCGCGCCTTACACCAACCTGCAGCATGTGGTCTGGTGTCAGGAAGAACCGATGAACCAGGGTGCCTGGTACAGCAGTCAACACCACCTGCGTCGCAGCATGGGCAACCACAAACGTGAACTCGTTCTCGAGTACGCCGGTCGTGATGCTTCTGCCGCTCCGGCGTGTGGTTACGCTTCGATGCACGCCGAGCAGCAGGAAAAACTGCTGCAAGATGCCTTCACTGTTTAACGCCTTCGCGCATTAGAAACCGAATTAAGGAATTACAGATAATGGCTATCGAGATCAAAGCCCCCTCTTTCCCGGAATCCGTTGCCGACGGCACCATTTCCAAGTGGTACAAAAAAGAGGGCGATGCGGTAAAGCGCGACGAGATGCTGGTCGATATCGAGACTGACAAGGTTGTCCTCGAAGTGCTGGCCGAAGCTGACGGCGTGATGGGAACGATCACCAAGGAAGAGGGTGCCATCGTCCTGTCCAACGAAGTGCTTGGGACATTGAATGACGGTGCTACAGCATCTGCAGCTCCGGCACCTGCTGCTGCGCCTGCCGCGGCACCTGCTTCGGCACCCGCCGCTGCACCGGCTGCAACTGCTGGCGAAGAAGACCCGATTGCTGCGCCTGCTGCGCGTCAACTGGCTGAAGAAAACGGCATCAACCTGGCCAGCGTCAAGGGCACTGGTAAAGACGGCCGTATCACCAAGGAAGACATCGTTGCTGCCGTTGAAGCGAAGAAATCCGCTCCGGCCGCTGCGCCTGCTGCCAAGCCTGCTGCTGCCGCTGCTCCTGTCGTCGCCGCTGGCGATCGCACCGAGAAGCGTGTACCGATGACTCGCGTGCGTGCAACGGTTGCCAAGCGTCTGGTCGAAGCCCAGTCGAACATGGCGATGCTGACCACGTTCAACGAAGTCGACATGACCGAAGTCATGGCACTGCGTTCCAAGTACAAGGACCTGTTCGAGAAGTCGCACAACGGCGTACGCCTGGGCTTCATGTCGTTCTTCGTCAAGGCTGCCACCGAGGCGCTGAAACGCTTCCCGGCCGTCAACGCGTCGATCGACGGTTCCGATATCGTTTACCACGGCTATGCCGACGTCGGTGTCGCGGTTTCCAGCGATCGCGGTCTGGTCGTACCGGTCCTGCGTAACGCAGAGCACATGAGCCTGGCTGAAATCGAAGGCGGCATCGCCACCTTCGGCAAGAAAGCCCGTGACGGTAAACTGTCCATCGACGAGATGACCGGCGGTACGTTCACCATCACCAATGGTGGTACTTTCGGTTCGATGATGTCGACGCCGATCGTCAACCCGCCACAGGCTGCAATTCTGGGCATGCACAACATTCTGCAGCGTCCGATGGCAGTCAATGGTCAGGTTGTGATTCGCCCGATGATGTATCTGGCGTTGTCCTACGATCATCGTTTGATCGACGGCAAGGAAGCGGTAACCTTCCTCGTGACCATCAAGAACCTGCTGGAAGATCCTGCTCGTCTGCTGCTGGATATCTGATGGAGTAGCCTCGAGCTGCAAGCTTCAAGCTTCAAGTCAGAAGCGAAAGGCGAGCAGTCGGGGCTGATGTGTTTCACCTAATTCAATAGGTCGCAAGTCGGCCTCGCGATGAAACGCGGACTGACTTGCAGCTTGCAGCTAAAAGCTCGCAGCTATAGAGGAATTCTTTTTTATGTCCCAGAAATTCGACGTGGTAGTGATTGGCGCAGGCCCTGGCGGTTATGTTGCCGCCATCAAGGCTGCGCAACTTGGTCTCAAGACTGCCTGCATCGAGAAGTATCAGGACAAAGAGGGCAAACTGGCCCTCGGCGGTACCTGCCTGAACGTGGGTTGCATTCCTTCCAAGGCACTGCTCGACAGCTCCTGGAAATTCTATGAAGCCAAGAACGGTTTCAGCGTACATGGCATCTCCACCTCCGACGTGAGCATCGACGTTCCGGCGATGATCGGCCGCAAGTCGACCATCGTCAAAGGCCTGACCGGCGGCGTTGCCAGCCTGTTCAAGGCCAACGGCGTGACCACGCTGCAGGGCCACGGCAAACTGCTGGCCGGCAAGAAAGTCGAGCTGACCGCTGCCGACGGCACTGTCGAAATCATCGAAGCGGACCATGTGATCCTGGCTTCGGGTTCGCGTCCTATCGACATTCCACCCGCTCCGGTTGATCAGAAAATCATCGTCGACTCGACCGGTGCTCTTGAATTCCAGCAGGTTCCACAGCGTCTGGGCGTCATCGGCGCTGGCGTGATCGGTCTGGAACTGGGTTCCGTGTGGGCTCGCCTGGGTGCTCAGGTCACCGTTCTGGAAGCGCTGGACAAGTTCATCCCGGCAGCCGACGAAGCGGTTTCCAAGGAAGCACTGAAAACCTTCAACAAGCAGGGCCTGGACATCAAGCTGGGCGCTCGCGTGACCGGTTCCAAGGTCGAAGGCGAACAGGTTGTGGTCAGCTACACCGACGCTGCCGGCGAACAGTCGATCACCTTCGATCGTCTGATCGTTGCCGTGGGCCGTCGTCCGGTTACCACTGACCTGCTGGCTTCGGACAGCGGTGTCGATCTGGACGAGCGCGGTTTCATCTACGTCGATGACTACTGCACCACCAGCGTACCGGGCGTATACGCCATCGGTGACGTGGTTCGCGGTCTGATGCTGGCGCACAAGGCCTCGGAAGAGGGCATCATGGTTGTCGAGCGCATCAAGGGCCACAAGGCCCAGATGAACTACAACCTGGTCCCGTCGGTTATCTACACCCACCCGGAAATCGCCTGGGTAGGCAAGACCGAACAGACCCTCAAGGCCGAAGGCGTTGAAGTCAATGTCGGTACGTTCCCGTTCGCAGCCAGTGGCCGTGCCATGGCAGCCAACGACACCGGCGGTTTCGTCAAGATCATTGCCGACGCCAAGACCGACCGTGTTCTGGGTGTTCATGTGATTGGCCCGAGCGCTGCCGAACTGGTACAGCAGGGCGCAATCGCGATGGAGTTCGGCACCAGTGCAGAGGACATCGGCATGATGGTCTTCTCGCACCCGACCCTGTCCGAAGCGCTGCATGAAGCTGCACTGGCTGTGAATGGCGGCGCCATCCATATCCAGAATCGCAAGAAACGCTAAGACAACAAGAGAAACCACGGCGCAGTGCCCGTCGTTGGCCTTGCAAGCAGGGCTTACCGCGGAATCTGCGCCGGACTCGACCTCTCAGGCGGCTTCATGAGTGTCCCACGGCATTTGCGGAGTCCACCCGGAGTAGCGGTCACAGGTGGTGCGGCACGCTGACGTGCAGCACCGAATGCGCAGTACCTAAACGAAGACGGTAATAAGCATGAATCTTCACGAGTATCAGGGTAAGCAGCTGTTCGCTGAGTACGGCCTGCCAGTATCCAAGGGTTACGCGGTAGACACCCCGGAAGCAGCAGCAGAAGCCTGCGACAAGATCGGCGGGACCGAGTGGGTCGTCAAAGCCCAGGTTCACGCAGGTGGTCGCGGTAAAGCGGGCGGCGTAAAGCTGGTTCGCAGCAAGGAAGACGCTGCAGCGTTCGCTCAACAGTGGTTGGGCAAGCGCCTGGTGACTTACCAGACTGACGCCAACGGTCAGCCAGTGACCAAGATCCTGGTCGAGTCCTGCACCGACATCGCCAAAGAGCTGTATCTGGGCGCTGTGGTCGATCGTTCCAGCCGTCGTATCGTGTTCATGGCTTCCACTGAAGGTGGCGTGGACATCGAGAAGATCGCTCACGACACTCCTGAAAAGATTCTCAAGGCCACCATCGATCCACTGGTCGGCGCTCAGCCGTTCCAGGGTCGCGATCTGGCATTCCAGCTGGGTCTGGAAGGCAAGCAGGTCACTCAGTTCGCCAAGATCTTCACCGGTCTGGCCAAGCTGTTCCAGGACCATGACCTGGCATTGCTGGAAGTGAACCCGCTGGTGATCAAGGCTGACGGCGATCTGCACTGCCTGGACGCCAAGATCAACATCGACGCCAACGCCATGTACCGTCAGCCAAAGCTGAAGGGCTTCCACGATCCTTCGCAGGACGATCCTCGCGAAGCTCACGCAGCCAAGTTCGAACTGAACTACGTTGCGCTGGAAGGCAACATCGGCTGCATGGTCAACGGTGCCGGCCTGGCCATGGGTACCATGGACATCGTCAACCTGCATGGCGGCAAGCCTGCAAACTTCCTTGACGTTGGCGGCGGTGCCACCAAGGAACGCGTTACCGAAGCGTTCAAGATCATCCTGTCCGACGCCAACGTCGCTGCAGTACTGGTCAACATCTTCGGCGGCATCGTTCGTTGCGACATGATTGCCGAAGGCATCATCGGTGCAGTGAAAGAAGTCGGCGTTAAAATCCCGGTTGTTGTGCGCCTTGAGGGCAACAACGCTGAGCTGGGCGCTAAAGTACTGGCAGAAAGCGGTTTGAACATCATCGCTGCTACCAGCCTGACCGACGCTGCTCAACAAGTTGTCAAAGCCGCGGAGGGCAAGTAATGAGCGTCCTGATCAATAAAGACACCAAGGTTATCTGCCAGGGTTTCACTGGTTCGCAAGGTACCTTCCACTCCGAGCAAGCCATTGCCTACGGCACCAAGATGGTGGGCGGCGTGACACCAGGCAAGGGCGGCACCACGCACCTGAACCTGCCCGTGTTCAACACTGTTAAAGAAGCAGTAGACACCACTGGCGCAACCGCCAGCGTGATCTACGTTCCGGCTCCTTTCTGCAAGGATTCCATCCTTGAAGCAGCGTTCGGCGGCATCAAGCTGATCGTTTGCATCACCGAAGGCATCCCGACCATCGACATGCTGGAAGCCAAGGTCAAGTGCGACGAGCTGGGTGTGGTCCTGATCGGTCCTAACTGCCCAGGCGTCATCACTCCGGGCGAGTGCAAGATCGGCATCATGCCAGGTCACATTCACTTGCCAGGCAAGGTCGGCATCGTGTCGCGTTCCGGCACCCTGACTTACGAAGCTGTGAAGCAGACCACTGACGCCGGTTTCGGTCAGTCCACCTGTGTTGGTATCGGCGGTGACCCGATCCCTGGCTCGAACTTCATCGACATCCTGAAGCTGTTCCAGGAAGATCCTAAGACCGAAGCGATCGTCATGATCGGTGAGATCGGCGGTTCGGCTGAAGAAGAAGCGGCTGCCTACATCAAGGCACACGTGACCAAGCCGGTTGTTTCCTACATCGCTGGTGTGACTGCTCCTCCGGGCAAGCGCATGGGCCATGCCGGTGCAATCATCTCGGGTGGTAAAGGTACTGCAGACGAGAAATTCGCTGCACTGCAGGACGCTGGCGTGAAAACCGTGCGTTCCCTGGCAGACATCGGCAAGGCCCTGGCCGAGCTGACCGGTTGGCCGACCAAGTAAGCCTCGCTTGCTTTTCGGGTAATCGACAAAAGCCACCTTCGGGTGGCTTTTGTTTGGGCGGGTGAAAAGGTGGCGGGGCGTCCTGGTCCTGTTTTCGTCTATCGATTGTTATTCATCTGCCATTCCTGACGGGTCAACTCCCATATCTGCTCCTGTGTGGTTCCGCAGACAAACTGCGCTTCCTGAACGGTCACAAGGCGCATGCCTTCGCGCCGCGACAGGCGGCACGACGCTTCATTCAAGGCCGATTTGGCCACGCGCAACACGGGGCGTTTGAGGGTTTCAAACCAGAAACGGTCGATGGCCACGCAGACCTCCGACATCAGGCCCAGCCCCTGATAAGGTGGGGATAGCCAGAACCCGCGATTGTTGTCCTCTTCATCCATCATGCACGCGGCACCGATCAGATGATCCTGTTCGCCGCGAAGGCGAATCGACCAGTGCCATTCCTCACCGTTCTGCATGGCCGGCAAGGCGTCCTCGCGGATATAACGCAGCGCTTCTCCGTCCGGATAAGGCCAGGGCACGTGGTGAGTCAGATAACGCACCACTTCCCACTGGTTGAACAGGCTTTGCATCGCTGCGGCGTCGTCAAGCTGCAAGGGCTGCAGGACCAGGCGCGGCGTGAACAGGGTCGGTGTGGGTATCGCGCTCAGATGGGTGATGTCAGGCATGGAAATAAGCTGCCGGGTATAGAGAGGAGGCCCAATCTATCCGTTAGGAAACGGCTGGTCTGTCAGGCATTTCTGGTTTTACAGCGGCTTTTGCAATTGCCAGTTCAAGGTGCGTCGTCGGGTGGCTCGCCCTGAGACAGTGCATTTTCCAGCGAAGTTGGCTACCCTGTCCGCCGTTTTTGCGTTGCCCTCACGAGGGGCGTTTCGCAAGGTACTGCCACGTCTTACGCCGACGGGCTGCGTCTGCCCCATTCATGGGTGACGTCCCATCCCTTATTTCGATTCCGTGTGGTCCCTCGTAATGAAAGTGTTGAAAGGCCAGGACATCCTGGCACTCGGTTTTATGACATTTGCCCTGTTCGTCGGGGCTGGCAACATCATCTTTCCCCCCATAGTGGGTCTGCAGGCCGGGCCGCATGTATGGATGGCGGCGCTGGGCTTTCTGGTCACCGCGGTTGGCTTGCCGGTCATTACCGTGATCGCTCTGGCCAGGGTCGGGGGCGCGATGGATGCCCTGAGCAGTCCGATTGGCAAGATCGCCGGCGGGGCGCTCGCTGCCGTCTGCTACCTGGCGGTCGGCCCTTTGTTCGCCACTCCGCGTACCGCTACGGTCTCGTTCGAAGTCGGTCTGGCGCCGCTGACCGGCGACACCCCGATGGCATTGTTCCTCTACAGTCTGGTGTATTTTCTGGTGGTGTTCTGGGTTTCGCTGTACCCGGGGCGCTTGCTCGATACCGTCGGACGCTTTCTGGCGCCGCTCAAGATCATCGCGCTGGCAGTGCTGGGCATCGCGGCATTCGCCTTGCCGGCAGGCGGAATAGGGGAGGCGGAGCCCGCGTACGCCGTAGCACCGTTTTCCCAGGGCTTCATCAATGGTTACCTGACCATGGATACGCTGGGGGCGCTGGTCTTCGGTATCGTCATCGTCAACGCGATCCGCTCTCGCGGTGTCGAATCGCCCCGTCTGATCACGCGTTACGCGATCATTGCCGGGCTGATTGCCGGAGTCGGGCTGGCGCTGGTGTATGTCAGCCTGTTTCGCCTCGGTTCCGGCAGCCACGCCGTGGCGGCAGGTGCCAGCAACGGCGCGGCGGTTCTGCATGCCTACGTACAGCACACCTTCGGTTCGCTGGGCAGCGGATTCCTGGCCGTGCTGATTTCCCTGGCGTGTCTGGTCACTGCGGTAGGCCTGACCTGTGCCTGCGCCGAATACTTTGCCAAGGTGCTGCCGCTGTCCTACAGAACGCTGGTGATCATCCTCGCCGTGTTCTCGTTGCTGGTGTCCAATCTCGGGTTGACCAAACTGATCCAGTTTTCGATTCCGGTGCTCACGGCGATTTACCCGCCGTGCATCGTTCTGGTCGCGCTGAGCTTCTGCAAGGAGCTCTGGCAGAGCCAGGGACGCGTGGTGGCGCCTGTGATGCTGGTTTCGCTGGTGTTCGGCCTGATCGATGCGCTGAAGGGCGCCGGTTTCGGCGACGCGCTGCCCGATGTTCTGAGCCATCTGCCGCTGGGTGATCAGGGGCTTGCATGGCTGGTGCCCGCTGTTGTCACGCTGGCAGTTGCTGTGGTGGTAGACAGGGTCATGGGCAAGCGCAGCGAGGCGCTGGCTTGAAGGCCGTGCTTTAGACGATTGCGCAGGAAAAAAACGTGTTGCATGAAGAGGCCCGCTATAAGCGGGCCTCTTTAGTTCTGAGAGCGTCTCAGCCTTACTTGGTGGCTGGTGCTGCTTCTGGCGCCTTGTTGGCGTTTTCATTGGTGCGCTGCTGAGCGGCTTCAGCGTTCTTCTGAGCGGCTTCCTGGCTTTCCTTGGCCGCGTCATTCACTTTTTCCTGAGCCTTTTCCATCGACTCCTGGGATTGCTGAGCTGCCTTGTTGGCATCTTGCTGGGTGTTTTCGGACTTTTTGTCACAGGCGGCAAGGCCCAGGGTGGCAGAAAGCATCAAGGCATAGGCTAAAGATTTACGCATGGGGTGTTTCTCCTTATTGATTATTCACGAGCCTAAGAGCCTGCCCCCGAGGGTTAAGTTCCACCGGTGACGACAATAATGGAGGGCGTTGTTTCACGGTCGTTACAGGCTGATCAAAGCGCGCCGGTCATGAGCCGTTCCGGCAAGCTCCGAGCAGGCTGGTTCGCCTCGTGCCCGATGCACGAAACACGCTCCAGGCATCATTGGCTCTTGAAATCCCCGACCCAGCCCCCACCTTGATGACTACCCGCTGTCACACAGGCTGCTGCCTGACCGTGACGGCTTATACCATCCAGATCGGAGTTTGATGATTATGAGTGTGGAAACTCAAAAGGAAACCCTGGGCTTCCAGACCGAGGTAAAGCAACTGCTGCACCTCATGATCCATTCGCTGTATTCCAACAAGGAAATTTTCCTTCGCGAACTGATCTCGAACGCGTCTGACGCGGTCGACAAATTGCGTTTTGAAGCGTTGTCCAAGCCCGAGTTGCTGGAAGGCGGCGCGGAGCTGAAAATTCGTGTGAGCTTCGACAAGGACGCGAAGACCGTTACGCTTGAAGACAACGGCATCGGTATGAGCCGTGAAGACGTGATCACCCACCTGGGCACGATCGCCAAGTCCGGCACCGCCGATTTCATGAAAAACCTGTCGGGCGACCAGAAGAAGGACTCGCACCTGATCGGTCAGTTCGGTGTGGGCTTCTACTCGGCGTTCATCGTTGCTGATCAGGTCGAAGTGTTCAGCCGTCGTGCCGGCACGCCAGCGAGCGAAGGTGTGCACTGGTCTTCCAAGGGCGAAGGCGAGTTCGAAGTCGCCACCGTCGACAAGGCTGATCGTGGCACCCGTATTGTTCTGCACCTGAAAAACGGTGAAGAGGAATTCGCTGACGGCTACCGCCTGCGCAACATCATCAAGAAATACTCCGACCATATCGCCTTGCCGATCGAGCTGCCCAAAGAGCAGGCTCCGGCAGCCGAAGGCGAGGAGCCTGCGGCGCTGGAATGGGAAACCGTCAACCGCGCCAGCGCGCTCTGGACCCGTCCGCGCACCGAGGTGAAGGACGAGGAGTACCAGGAGTTCTACAAGCACGTCGCGCACGACTACGAGAACCCGCTGAGCTGGAGCCATAACAAGGTCGAAGGCAAGCTGGAATACACCTCGCTGCTGTACGTGCCTGCGCGTGCGCCGTTTGATCTGTATCAGCGCGAAGCACCGCGTGGTCTCAAGCTCTACGTGCAGCGCGTGTTCGTGATGGATCAGGCCGAGTCGTTCCTGCCGCTGTACATGCGCTTCGTCAAGGGCGTGGTCGACTCCAATGACCTGTCGCTGAACGTTTCCCGCGAAATCCTGCAGAAAGACCCGATCATCGACTCGATGAAGTCGGCGCTGACCAAGCGCGTGCTGGACATGCTGGAGAAGCTGGCGAAAAACGAGCCCGAGAAGTACAAGGGCTTCTGGAAAAACTTCGGTCAGGTCCTCAAGGAAGGTCCGGCAGAAGACTTCGCCAACAAGGAAAAAATCGCCGGTCTGCTGCGTTTCGCGTCGACGTCCGACGACAGCGGCGAACAGAGCGTTTCCCTGGCCGAGTACCTGGCGCGCGCCAAGGAAGGTCAGGACAAGATTTACTACCTCACTGGCGAATCCTACGCACAGGTCAAGAACAGCCCGCACCTTGAGGTCTTCCGCAAGAAAGGCATTGAAGTGCTGTTGCTCACCGATCGTATCGACGAGTGGCTGATGAGCTACCTGAGCGATTTCGATGGCAAGGGCTTTGTGGATGTGGCGCGTGGTGACCTGGACCTGGGCAATCTCGACTCCGAAGAGGACAAGAAGGCTCAGGAAGAGATCGCCAAGGACAAGGAAGGCCTGATCGAGCGTCTGAAAGCCGCCTTGGGTGAGTCGGTAAGCGAAGTGCGGGTTTCCCATCGCCTGACCGATTCGCCTGCAATTCTGGCCATTGGCGAGCAGGATATGGGTCTGCAGATGCGTCAGATTCTGGAAGCCAGCGGGCAAAAGGTGCCGGATTCCAAGCCTATCTTCGAATTCAACCCTGCCCACCCGTTGATCGGCAAGCTCGATGCCGAACAGAGCGAAGACCGCTTCGGCGATCTGTCGCACATCCTGTTCGATCAGGCTGCGCTGGCCGCTGGTGACAGCCTCAAGGATCCGGCCGCTTACGTGCGTCGTCTGAACAAGTTGCTGGTAGAACTGTCGGTTTGATAGCCGGTTGACAAGAAACCCGCCTCGGCGGGTTTTTTGTTTCAGTTCCCGCGACACGTCTTTCATCTCTCCAACGATCAGGAGTCAGTAATGAGCAGCACTATCGAAATTCGTTCTGTGGTCTATCAGATTGATGGTCAATCTTATGAAAGCCGCCTGGTATACGACACAAAAGCGACTGCTGCACAGCCAGGTCTGTTGATGGCGCCCAACTGGATGGGTGTCAGCCAGGGTGCCGAAGACATTGCCAAAGCCGTGGCCGAGAAGGGCTACGTGGTATTGCTGGCTGATCTTTATGGCCAGCAGATTCGCCCGAGTAACAATGACGAAGCAGGCGCCGCCATGACGCCGCTGAAGAACGACCGTGGTTTGTTGCGCAAGCGCATGCAGGCAGGTCTCGATCAGTTGCTGAGTCAGGCGGATGTTTCGCTGGATGTAAGCAGAATCGCAACGTTCGGCTTCTGCTTTGGCGGCTGCTGCTCGCTGGAGCTGGCGCGTACCGGTGCCGAGCTGAAAGCCGCGATCTCCTTCCACGGCACGCTGGACACACCCAATCCGGCTGACGCCAAAAACATCAAGGGCTCGGTGCTGGTCCTGCACGGTGCTTCTGACCCGTTGGTGCCGAAAGAGCAACTGCCGGCTTTCGAAGATGAAATGAACGCCGCTGGCGTGGACTGGCAGCTATACAGCTACGGCGGCGCATTCCATTCCTTCACCGATCCGCACGCCAACGTGCCGGGGATGATGATGTACGATCCCAAAGTGTCGAGTCGCGCGTTCAAGTCCATGCATGACCTGCTGAACGAAGTGTTCGGCTGAAGGAACACTGTCCCCGCAGGCGTGCTGGAGAACACTGTCGTGCCCATGCCCCGCGTGGACATGCCGTTCTGGACGCTCTGCGTCCTCTGCTGCATTCCCACGCTGGAGCGTGAGGAACGAGAGGTGTTCGGAAGATCCATCTCTCGCAGGCGCGCCGGAGAACACTATCGTGCCCATGCTCCCCGTGGGCATGCCGTTCTGGACGCTCTGCGTCCTCTGCTGCATTCCCATACTGGAGCATGAGCAGCGAGAGATGTTCTGAAGATCCATTGTCCCCGTAGATATACCGAAGAACACTAGCCACTTTGCCCGACTCACAAAAAAGGCGCCTCGAAAGGCGCCTTCTTTGTTTGCGACAAAAGCAGTATTACTTGCCCGCCCAGCGTTTCAACACCAGCGTGGCGTTGGTGCCGCCGAAGCCGAAGCTGTTGCTCATGACCAGATCGAGCTTCGCATCTTCCTGGGTCTTGAGCAGGATAGGCATGTCGGCAACCACCGGGTCCAGCTCGTCGATGTTGGCCGAACCTGCGATGAAGTTGTTCTCCATCATCAGCAGGCAGTAGATCGCTTCGTGGACACCTGCGGCGCCCAGCGAGTGGCCCGACAGGCTCTTGGTGGAGCTGATCGCCGGAGCGTTGGCGCCGAATACTTCGCGCACGCCCTCCATTTCCTTGGCGTCGCCGACCGGGGTCGAGGTGCCATGGGTGTTGATGTAGTCAATGGCACCGGAGTCGATATCGCCCAGCGCCATCTTCATGCAACGAATGGCACCTTCACCGCTGGGTGCGACCATGTCGTAGCCATCGGAGGTCGCGCCGTAACCGACGATTTCTGCGTAGATCTTCGCGCCACGCGCCAGAGCGTGTTCGAGTTCTTCGACAACCACCATGCCGCCACCACCGGCAATGACGAAACCGTCACGCTTGGCATCGTAGGCACGCGAGGCTTTTTCCGGCGTCTCGTTGTACTGGGTGGACAGCGCGCCCATCGCGTCGAACAGGAACGACTGGCTCCAGTGCTCTTCTTCGCCGCCACCGGCAAAGACGATGTCCTGCTTGCCCAGCTGGATCTGCTCGACAGCGTTGCCGATGCAGTGTGCGCTGGTGGCGCAGGCGGACGAGATGGAGTAGTTCACACCCTTGATCTTGAACGGCGTGGCCAGGCAGGCCGAAACGGTGCTGCCCATGGTCCGCGTGACGCGGTAAGGGCCGACACGCTTGACGCCTTTTTCACGCAGGGTATCCAGCGCTTCCATCTGGTTCAGGGTCGAGGCGCCGCCGCTGCCGGCGATCAGACCGGTACGCACGTTGGAAACCTGCTCGTCGGTCAGGCCCGAATCGGTAATGGCGTCTTTCATCGCCAGATAGGCATAGGCTGCCGCATGGCCGACGAAGCGGAAGATCTTGCGATCGATCAGTTCTTCCAGATTCAGGTCGATGGAGCCGGAAACCTGGCTACGCAGACCCATTTCGGCATATTCCGGGTTGAAGCGGATGCCAGGGCGGTTAGCACGCAGGTTAGCGGTGACGGTGTCTTTGTCATTGCCCAAGCAGGAAACAATACCCAGACCAGTGATAACGACGCGGCGCATGCGAGTACCCTTAGAAATTTTCAGTGGAAGTGAACACGCCGACCCGGAGGCCTTCGGCGGTATAGATTTCGCGACCGTCGACACTCACCGAACCGTCGGCGATGGCCAGGTTCAGCTTGCCCTTCAGGACGCGCTTGATATGGATGTTGTAAGTGACTTTTTTGGCGGTAGGCAGAACCTGACCGAAAAACTTCACTTCGCCTGAACCCAGGGCGCGGCCACGGCCGGGGTTGCCCTGCCAGCCAAGATAGAAGCCAACCAGCTGCCACATGGCGTCGAGGCCCAGGCATCCGGGCATGACCGGATCACCTTCGAAGTGGCAGGCAAAGAACCACAGGTCCGGATTGATATCCAGTTCGGCGACCAACTCACCCTTGCCGAACTTGCCGCCCTCGTCGCTGATGTGCGTGATGCGATCAACCATCAGCATGTTGGGGGCGGGCAGTTGCGCATTACCTGGGCCGAACAGCTCGCCACGACTGCAGCGCAGCAGGTCTTCCCGGGTAAAGGCGTGTTGTTTGGTCATGCGAGCTCCTCAATAATCTTGTGCGGCAGGTTGTGGCGCCACTGGCCCGAACGCCAGTCCTGGCGCGATAATTTCGCCAGGACCCTGTCCGGCAGCCTACTCATAGACTGTTGCGTTGTAATGAAAGTCACAGCGCAGGTGAAATCAAGGTACACCTGTACACTGAATTTTGTCATTCAGCCGATTTTGCTGGCCGATCTGGATGCCAAGACTGCCGTAATTTAACATTTATCGCCAGTCGCAGGTGCTTCAAAGGACAGCCAGCGCTGTAAAACCTGCTGTAAATCAGCATGTTTGAAGGGCTTTGGCAGGTAATCATCCATTCCTGCCTGCAAACAGGCGTCCCGGTCCCCCTGTAACGCGTTGGCTGTCAGGGCAATGATTGGGATTCGTTCCAGCCCGGAAAGTTGCCTGATTCGACGGGTGGCCTCGTAGCCATCCATGACCGGCAGTCGGCAATCCATGAGAATCAGCGCGTGGTTGCCTGCACGTGCCTTCATCACCGCTTCGGCCCCGTCGACGGCGATATCGACCTCACATCCCAGATTACGCAACATGGCCTGCACCACCGTGCGGTTCACCGGGTTGTCTTCGACCAGCAGGATACTGCGCTCCCGGCCATGTGCATCGAGTATCGACAGCGGTTTGGCAATAGCCACCGAGGCATCGCGCGAGAGGGGCAGGGGGATCTGCAGCGTGAACAACGAGCCCGAACCTTCCTTGCTCTCGGCGTACAAGGTGCCGCCCATGCGTTCGGCCAGGGTCCGTGCAATCGGCAGCCCCAGCCCCGTGCCGCCGTAACGCCTGGAAATGGAGCTATCGGCCTGCTTGAACGCATCGAACATCGATTCCAGTCGCTCGGCGTCGATACCGATGCCGCTGTCCTGTACCGCACAGGTAAAGTGCAGCCGCTCATCGTCGAGCATTGCCCACCTGGCGTCCACGCAGACCTTGCCTCGCTCGGTGAATTTAAGTGCGTTGCCGATCAGGTTCACCAGAATCTGGCGAATGCGGGTCGGATCGCCTATGACGTTCATGGTCTCCAGGCCTGGCTGAATGTGCAGCTCCAGCAGCAGGTTGCGTTGCGCGGCGCTGTGGTTGAAGGCGTGGGTCGAGGCGCTGACCAGCTCAGCCAGGTTGAACGGTATGCCTTCCATTTGCAGGGCATCGCGCTCAATGCGGGAAAAGTCGAGGATGTCGTTGATGACCCGCAGCAGATGCTCGGTGGATTCGGTCGCCAGCGTCGCGTACTCGCTCTGCTCATGGGTCATGTGCGTGGTTTCCAGCAACTGCAGCATGCCCAGTACGCCGTTCATGGGGGTACGCAGCTCATGACTCATCATGGCCAGAAAATCCGATTTGGCGCGGTTGGCCTGTTCGGCTTCTTCCCGCGTCTGGATCAGTTGTGCCACCGAGCGCTGCTGCTCGAGGCTGGCGCGATGCAGGTTCTCTGCCAGGTTGTTGATGTGCCGCGCCAGCGCGCCCAGCTCGGCGTCATCGCTGACCGGCATGGGCGTGTGGTAATCGCCCTGTTGAATCGCCTTGAGGGCTTCGCCCATATCGCTGATGGGTCTGGACAGGCTCAAGGCCAGGCTGCGCGCCAGCAGAAAGGCGAACAACAAGGCGACCATCGCCAGGACGCCGGCCTTGAGCAGTATCTCCTGCTGACGTCGGCTGAATGCTTCGCTGGACATGCCCACCAGAACCCGCCCCAGATAACTCTGTGAAGCGCCCTGCGCGGGTTGGCCTTTTCCTGCGGCCGGCGCGCCGGGATTGCCGTGAATGGTGGTGCGCTGCGGTTGGACGGGGGCGAGGAAGACTTCCATCTGCCGGGTCTGCTGCTCGTTTTCACGCGGCTGGTCTATGTAGATCACGGCGGTATTGGAGCTGTCCTGAATTTCCACATAGCGAACGCTGGGCATGGACAGGGTGGCGCGCATCAACGCCTTGAGCCCCTCGATATCGCCCGTGGTCACGCCCGGCTCGACCGCGGTCGCCAGTTGATTGGCGATCAGTTGCCCGGTGTGATTGAGCTCCTGACGCAGGTCCTGAATACGTACGAAGGTAAAAAAGCTGATCAGCAAAGCCGTCAGCAACAGGGCAGGGCCAAGGCTGATGATCTGCGTGCGGGTATTGATGTCCCAGTGCCGAAACTTCATCGGCTGTGCGCCTCGCGCGCAAGGCACGGCGGAGGTAGTTCGATTGATGCGTCCATGCCTGTTCGCCCGGTGGTCGCGAATCGGTCCGGCTGCACAAGGCAGTCCGACCATCGCGATGATTCATGCTGTGCGCGCATGTTAACCGAGATGGCGCGTGTTTCCAGCGAACTTGTTGAATGATGACGTACGGAGTGCGTAACCGAACAGCTTTGTCGCTGGCCGATAACGTGTTGCTCCGTATAATGACGGCATCGCCACTTGAATGGCTCTGGATGGATAGTTTTATGACCACACAGCAACCCGTCGCGGTGCTTGGCGGTGGCAGCTTCGGTACGGCCATTGCCAATCTGCTGGCCGAGAACGGCCATCAGGTTCGTCAGTGGATGCGCGATCCGGAGCAGGCTGAGGCCATTCGCGTCAATCGTGAAAACCCCCGCTACCTCAAGGGCATCAAGATTCGTCCTGAAGTCGAGCCGGTCACCGACCTGACGGCGGTGCTCGACGCCAGCGAACTGATCTTCGTCGCCTTGCCATCGAGTGCCTTGCGCTCGGTGTTGTCGCCTCATGTCGCGCGCCTGAATGGCAAGATGCTGGTGAGCCTGACCAAGGGTATCGAAGCGCAGAGCTTCAAGCTCATGAGTCAGATCCTCGAAGAGATCGTCCCGCAGGCGCGTATCGGCGTGTTGTCCGGGCCCAATCTGGCGCGGGAAATCGCCGAACATGCGCTGACCGCAACAGTGGTTGCCAGCGAAGACGAGGCACTGTGTCAGGAGGTTCAGGCTGCATTGCACGGGCGAACCTTTCGCGTCTATGCCAGCAATGACCGGTTTGGTGTCGAACTGGGCGGGGCCCTGAAGAACGTCTACGCGATTATTGCCGGCATGGCGGTGGCGCTGGACATGGGCGAAAACACCAAAAGCATGCTGATCACCCGGGCGCTGGCGGAAATGACCCGGTTTGCGGTCAGCCAGGGCGCCAACCCGATGACCTTTCTGGGCCTGGCCGGGGTGGGCGATCTCATCGTCACCTGTTCCTCGCCGAAAAGCCGCAACTATCAGGTCGGTTTTGCGCTGGGCCAGGGGCTGACGCTGGATGAAGCGGTCACGCGTTTGGGCGAGGTGGCCGAGGGTGTGAACACCCTCAAGGTGCTTAAGGTCAAAGCGCAGGAAGTGCAGGTCTATATGCCATTGGTCGCGGGGCTGCATGCGATTCTTTTTGAAGGCCGTACGCTCAGCCAGGTCATTGAGGCGCTGATGCGGGCCGAGCCCAAGACGGACGTCGATTTCATTTCGATTACCGGCTTTAATTGAATTCAGTCTGATCAGGAGAAGGTCTTGAACGAGTCGAAAATCCAGCACAACGAATCGATCCTGCTGCGCATTCTGTGGATGCTGCTGTTTCTGGGGGTATGGCACGTCGCCCAGATCATCCTGGCGGGCGTGGTGCTGGTGCAATTGGTCTATCGCCTGATTTACGGCGCGCCGAATGGCGGCCTGATGAACTTCGGCGACAGCATCAGCCAGTACCTGGCGCAGATCGGTCGTTTCGGGACGTTTCACAGCGACCACAAACCCTGGCCTTTCGGCGACTGGCCAGCGCCGCGTGCGCCCGAAGGCGAGGTGGCCCATCATGTCCCGCCAGCGGCACAGCCGGTGCGCAATGAGGCGCCAAAGCCATGAAGGTCTGGGTATTGCGTCATGGCGAAGCGCAGTCGCGGGCGCGCAGTGATGCCGAGCGCGAGTTGACTGCACATGGGCGTGAGGAAGTGCTGAAAAGTGCGCTGCACCTGACAGACAAGCCCGTGCAACGGATCATTGCCAGCCCCTACGTGCGTGCACAACAGACTGCCGAGCTGGTGCGTCAGTCGTTGGCATTCGATGGCTCGATCGTCACCGCGCCCTGGCTTACCCCCGACAGCAGCCCGCGTGAGGTGCTGGCGCAACTGGACAAGCTGGGTGTCGATGAAGTACTGCTGGTCAGCCATCAGCCTTTGGTGGGCGAACTGATCGGGGTACTGGCGCATGGCAGTCCGCAACAGGCCGAGCCGATGAGCACGGCCAGTCTTGCCGAACTGGAAGGCGAGTTCGTAGTGGCAGGCGGCATGCGCCTCAACAGCGTCAGGCACGTCTGAACAGCCTGTACGCGCAATGAATGACCGCCGCGAATGCGGCTCTCCCGGGAAAAGGATTCAGCATGAGCATATGGCGTCAGGCTCCCGATATCGAAGCCCTTATGGCGGCTCAAAAAAACACCATCGGCGAAGTGCTGGATATTCGCTTCGAAGCATTCACCGATGATTCTCTGACGGCCAGCATGGTGGTCGATCAACGTACCCATCAGCCTTTCGGGCTGCTGCACGGCGGTGCCTCCGTGGTCCTGGCCGAGTCGCTGGGCTCGATGGCCAGTTACCTGATCGTCGACCCGAGCAAGTATTTCTGCGTCGGGCTGGAGGTCAACGCCAACCATTTGCGTGGTGTGCGTAGCGGGCGTGTCACCGGTGTGGTCAGGCCTGTGCACATAGGCCGGACCACTCATGTATGGGACATCCGCATCAGCAACGACGAAGGCAAGCCAAGCTGCATTTCGCGCCTGACGGTTGCCGTCCTAGCGCATGGCAAAGAGCCTCCAGTCAATTGAGTGTTCTCAGCTATTAATCCCTCTGCTTAAGCCAAGGCTCTCTTCAGGCAGTCTTTTGGTTTTCAGGTCGCCTATATAAAGGCTTGCCTGGACCGGTTCACCCAGGCTTTATAGGCCTTCATGCTGCTCCGACCGCCGTATCGGGTCATCCTGATGGCCGGAGTGACACCTGCGATGGCGGTTCCAGTCATTGCCGATCTGCGAAGCAACTTGGCACAATCGTGACTCGCCCGCTCATGGAAGTATCGGCATGTCGCAACCGGTGTTTTTTGCTCACGCCAATGGCTTCCCTTCGGCGACGTACAGCAAGCTGTTTTGCGCGCTGGCACCGGAGTATTCGGTGACTCATCTTGAGCAGCATGCCCATGACCCGCGTTTTCCGGTGGATGACAATTGGCTGAGTCTGGTCGATGAGCTGATCCACCATCTGCGTGAGCAGCCGGGCCCGGTGTGGGGGGTAGGGCACTCGCTCGGTGGCGTGTTGCACCTGCATGCCGCATTGCGCTGCCCGGAACTCTACCGGGGCGTGGTGATGCTCGATTCGCCGGTGCTGGGGCTGGCTGACCAGTTGTTCATACGCGCCGCCAAGCGGCTGGGCTTTATCGACCGCATCACGCCAGCGGGTCGCACCCTGGGCCGACGTGAGGCGTTTGACGATCTGCCGTCGGCACGCGCCTACTTCGCGGGCAAGACCCTGTTCAGCCGCTTCGATCCCGACTGTCTGACCGCTTACCTGCAACACGGTCTGCGCGAGGAGGGCGGGCAGTGGCGTCTGCGCTTCGACCCGGCGACCGAGATCAGCATCTACCGCAGCATCCCGCACACCAGCCCGGTGCCGTCACGGCAACTCAAGGTGCCGCTGGCCATGGTGCGCGGCAAACACAGCCGGGTGATCATGCCTCATCATGGTTATCTGGCCCGACGCATGCGCGAAGGCGAATACCTGTCCATGCCCGGAGGGCACATGTTTCCCCTTGAACGACCGGATGAAACCGCATGGCTGCTCAAAACGCTGCTGGCTCGCTGGGACGCGCGTAGCGCCTCAAGGTTGACGGCGTGACGTTTAGCGTGGAGGAAGTGCGTTTCAATCTGGGGCATATCGAACTGGCTGCCCATCTTTACGGCCCCGAGGACGGCCGGCCGGTGATTGCCGTGCACGGCTGGCTCGACAATGCCAACAGCTTTGCCCGCCTGGCGCCGCAACTGGATGGCCTGCGCATCGTGGCGCTCGATCTGGCCGGGCATGGTCATTCAGCGCATCGGCCTGCCGGGGCGTCCTATGCGCTGGCCGACTACGTGTTCGACGTGCTGCAGGTCGCCGAGCAATTGGGCTGGCAGCGCTTTGCCCTGATGGGCCATTCACTGGGCGCGATCATTTCGGTATTGCTGGCCGGGTCGTTGCCGGAGCGTGTCACGCGGCTGGCACTGATCGACGGTTTGATTCCCTTGACCGGCGACCCCGAATCCGCCGCCGAGCGGATGGGCTCCGCGCTGCAGGCGCAGCTCAGGCTGTCGGGCAAGAAAAAGCCGGTTTACGAGGATCAGCAACGCGCTGTTCAGGCGCGTATGAAAGGCGTCGTCCCGGTCAGTCGCGAGGCTGCCGAATTACTCGCGCAACGCGGCCTGATGCCGGTACCCGGCGGCTATACCTGGCGCAGCGACAGCCGCCTGACGCTGCCATCTGCGATACGTCTTACACATCAGCAGGCGATGTCTTTCGTCAACGCTATCCGTTGCCCGACGCAACTGCTGGTCGCTACAGGCGGCATGCTGACGAAAAATCAGCTCATGCTGTCCGGGCTGCCTTTCGACGTCGTGCAGCTTGAAGGCGGTCATCATCTGCACCTGGACGACGAGCAGGGCGCGAGCGCTGTTGCACACTGTATCAATCGCTTCTTCGCTGCTTCTTGACTTGAGCCCGGCAACTGCCGACGCTGGGCAGGTTGAAACAGGAGTCAACCGTGATGGATCAATCCGCAGCCTCTGGTGACCGCCTCGCTGGCGATCTTTTATATTTTCGTTCCCTGCTTGCCTGCCAATGAGAGCACTCATGCGTTTATCAAGTGTTCCCGTTGTCGCCTTGTGCCTGTCGATGTTCAGCGCTGTGCTGTGCGCCGCCGATGTAACAGGCAGCAGCGATCTGCAGATTCTGCCGCGTCTGGCCGACACGGAAATCGTGGATTATCGTCCGGCTGCCGAGCTCGAGCGGGTCTACCCGATGGGCTCGATCCGCAAGATCAGCGGCCAGTTGCGTTTCGACGGCCAGGTCAGTGCGCGCGGCAATCTGACGTCTGTCACCTATCAATTACCTGCCGAGCGCACTGCCGACGACGCTTTTACTGCGGCGCGCGAAGCCTTGCAGCAGCAGGGTGCCGAGCTGCTGTTCTGGTGTCAGGCGCGCGACTGCGGAGAGAGCAGCCTGTGGGCCAACGAAGTATTCGGCAACGCCAAGCTGTACGGCGCGGATGACCGCCAGGCTTACCTGTTGCTGCGTCTGGCAGAACCGCGCAATGACACGCTGGTAGCGCTCTACAGCATCACCCGTGGCAACCGCCGTGCCTACCTGCACGTCGAGCAGTTTGAATCCGCTGCGCCACTGGGCGAACTGCTGCCGACCTCGGCCACCTTGCTGCGCCAATTGCGAAGCACCGGCACGCTGGAACTTCCGCGCCTGGGCGGCGAGCCACAGGATGCCTGGGTTACTCTGGTTTCCCGCGCCCTTAACCAGGACAGTGGCCTGCGCGCCACGGTGTCCGGACCCAGTGCCGGCGCCTGGCTTGACGCCCTGATCACCAAAGGCGTTCGCGCTGCCCGGCTCGAGGCTGGCGTCACTGAAGGCAAGGGGCTCAAGATCGAGGTTATCCGCTAGAACAGCGATGGCGGACTGGCAGGTTCGCCATTATGCTCGCTCTCTCCGATCCTTTTTAGTGAATAGCGCATGTTCAACAATGACCGTCTGTTGGTGCAGATTCTGCTGCTGGCGCTGTTTGGTGCCTGCCTCTGGGTGATGGCGCCGTTCTGGTCGGCGCTGGTCTGGGGCGCGGTGCTGGCCTTCGCCAGCTGGCCGCTGATGCGTTTGCTGACCCGCTGGTTCAAGGGCCGCGAGTCGTTGGCCGCGTTGGTGATGTGCTTGTGCTGGATGCTGCTGGTTGCGGCACCGCTGGTGTGGCTGGGCTTCAATCTCGCCGACCATGTGCGTGACGCCACGGGCCTGATCAAGGACATTCAGGTCGACGGCTTGCCCGATCCACCGCAATGGCTGGCGGGTATTCCGCTGGTGGGCGAAAGACTGGTAGCGCTGTGGACCACCATCGATCAGCAAGGCGCGGCATTCATGGCGACGCTCAAGCCGCATCTGGGTCAGGTCGGTAACTGGATTCTGGCACGCAGTGCGCAGATCGGCAGCGGGATTCTGGAGCTGACTCTGAGCATCGTCTTCGCCTTCTTCTTCTACAGGGACGGTCCGCGGCTGGCCGCCTTCGTGCTCAGCCTGCTGGAACGCCTGATCGGGGAGCGCGCCCAGTATTATCTGGATCTGGTCGCCGGCACCGTGCAACGCGTAGTCAACGGGGTCATCGGTACGGCAGCGGCCCAGGCGGTGCTGGCGCTGATCGGCTTCCTGATCGCGGGCATTCCCGGTGCACTGGTGCTGGGGATTCTGACCTTTCTGTTCAGTCTGATTCCGATGGGCCCGCCCTTGGTCTGGCTGCCTGCCACTGCCTGGCTGGTCTGGCAGGGCGAGTACGGCATGGCGATATTTCTGGGCATCTGGGGGATGTTCATCATCAGTGGCGTGGACAACGTGCTCAAGCCATACCTGATCAGCAGGGGCGGCAATCTACCGCTGGTGATTGTCTTGCTGGGTGTGTTCGGAGGCTTACTGGCCTTTGGCTTCATCGGCCTGTTCATCGGCCCGACGCTGCTGGCAGTCGCTTACAGCCTGTTGACCGACTGGGTCGGCAGCGAGCGTGCCCGCAGCCGCTGACGGCGAAAGTTTCCGCCGCGCCCTGACGCGCGGCGGAGCCTCGCCTTACGCAGCGGTGTCCAGGTACTTGCCGACTGGCTTGCTGCTCTGGGTGTCATATTTTTCGCTGAGTGCGGCGATCATCTTGTTCAAGGCCTGAGTGGCGATCTGGTCGGTATTGCCCTGATCAATGGTGCTGTCACTCTGCTTCAATGCGGCAGACAACTCGGAAGCGCTGATACTGTCGTCGCTATTGCTGTCCAGCGTACTGAACAGGCTGGTGCTTTCAGTGGCACTGGAAGTGCTCACCTGCGCAGACGACATACCGGCAGAAGGCTGTTGCGGCTGCATGCCGGCGACCAGCTCTTCAAGGCTGACTGTGCCGTCTTCGTCAGTGTCCAGTGCATCGAACACCTGGTTGCTGTTTGCCGTGCTGCCCGTATTGCTCAGCCCCGTGGTCAGCTCGTCGCTGCTGATTGCGCCGTCGCCATCGCTGTCCAGCGCGCCGAGCAGGTCTTCTGCCTGCTCGTCGACCGACTGCATGGGCGGCGGCGGAGGTGGTGTCATGGCGGCCAGCTCGTCGGCATCCAGGCTGTCATCGTCATTGCTGTCCAGGTCGCTGAACGCCTTGCTCAGGCTCACCGTGACACCATCCTTGCTGTTCGACGACAGGGCCGAGCTCAGCTCGTTCTTGCCAATGCTGCCGTCGCCGTCGGTATCCAGCTTGGCCAACAGCTCTTCCTGAAACTTCTTGTTGCTGGTGCTGGAGGTTGCACTGGTCGAACTGGTGTAGCTGGAGAAACTGCTGCTTATTCCACTGATCATTGGTCTCACTCCCCTGAGATGAATGTGCCCGATAACGGTGTACCGGCTTTTGCAGCCTCGGGGCGTCAGTTGTCGAGGGAATGTAAGCTTTGTACGTGGCGTGATACAGAATATGTCAGAGGCGTGGCAGGACCAGTATTGCCGTCAGGCCGCCGCCCGGGGTTTGCGCAAGCGACAGCTCGCCGCCGATACGCCGCGCCGCTTCCCGGGCGATACTCATGCCCATGCCGATTCCGCCGGAGTTGCGATTGCGCGAGCTTTCCAGGCGAAAGAACGGTTCGAATACTGTCTCGTGAAACTCGGGCGCAATCCCTGGTCCGTGATCAACGACGGATATGCGCACGTGATCGGCGCTGTCCTCAATCACAATGCGCGCGCTGCCGGCATAACGCAGAGCGTTGTCGACCAGATTCTGCAGGCACGAGCGCAGTGCCATCGGCTGCGTCTTGAGCGGCTTGCACTGGCCTTCGTATTGCACGTCGTCGCCATTGTCCTGGGCATTCTCGGCCTGCGACTCGATCAGCGCCTGCAGGTCGAACTGCTGCAGGCCTTCGCTGCGCCGGTGCTCATTGAGGTAGGCAAGCGTGGCGTCGAGCATGCTGATCATGTCATTGAGGTCCTGAGTCATCTGGCCGTGCAGCCTGGGCTCCTCGATCTGTTCGACACGCAGCTTGAGCCGCGAAAGGGGCGTGCGCAGATCATGGGAGACCGCAGCCAGCATGCGCCCGCGCTGCTGCATCTGTTCGCGGATCTTGCGCTGCATCAGATTGAACGTCTGCGCAGCCTGTCGGGCTTCCTGCGGGCCGCTGATTTCCAGTGGCGGGCTGTCGAGGTCTTCACTCAGGCGTTCGGCGGCTTCGCTCAGGCTCCGCACGGGACGGCTGAGGGCCTTGGCGCCATACCACGCGGCAATGATCAGGGTGATGAACTGGAAGAACAGCAATATGAGCGGGCCACCGAGGATCGGCGGTCTGTGCATGGGCCGCTGATCGAATTGCCCATGCTCGGCGTTGAACTCGTTGGGCGTTGGCGGCGGGGGGCGCATGCCGTACTGGGTGAACCAGATGAAAGCCAGCAGGTGCGCCAGCAGGATAGCCAACAGAGCGCCACCAAACAGTCGCGCGAACAGCGTATCGAATCTGCGGATCAACCCAGCTCCCTGGCATCGAACAGATAGCCTTCACCGCGCACGGTCTTGATCAGTTGCGGATTCTTCGGGTCATCGCCGAGCTTCTGGCGCAGACGCGAGACCAGCAAATCGATACTGCGGTCAAACGCCTCGATCGAGCGGCCTCGGGCTGCATCGAGCAACTGTTCACGGCTCAGCACCCGGTGTGGCCGTTCGAGAAACACGCGTAACAAACGAAACTCGGCGTTGGACAGCGGCACCACCAGACCATCGGCCGCGGTCAACTGACGCAGGACGCTGTTCAGGCGCCAGGCGTCAAAACGAATGGTGGTGCGCTGATCGCTGCGCTCGTCACGGACCCGGCGCAGAATAGTCTGGATGCGCGCGACCAGTTCGCGCGGCTCGAACGGTTTGGCCATGTAATCGTCGGCACCCAGTTCCAGGCCGATGATCCGGTCAGTCGGTTCGCAGCGGGCGGTCAGCATCAGGATCGGGATGTCCGACGTACTGCGCAGCCAGCGGCACAGTGACAGGCCGTCTTCACCGGGCAGCATCAGGTCCAGCACCACCACGTCGAAGGTTTCGTCGGTCAGTGCCTGACGCATCTGCGTGCCATCGGTGACGCCACGGGCGTTGATATTGAAGCGCGTCAGGTAGTCGCAGAGCAGTTCGCGAATGGCCACATCGTCATCGACGATCAGCGCACGAACGCTCCAGCGCTGATCGGTCGATGTGGCATCCAGGGTAGTGTCGGGAAGTGCTTGCATAATGCGTCTGTCGCCTGCTTGTGCCGCCATGGACTGGCTGCTGTTGAAGATCAACGCTGCCCCTCATGCTACTTCGCCCGGAGGCTCGGCGGTAGGGTGGCGCGACCGAATGTCGGGGGCATGTCATAAATGTATCGAGATTGATACGAGACGCCTGTCGAGCGTGCCCTGCGAAGCGCGCCCCTGGTAGTTCTGACAGTATCCAGTGTCGCGCAACTACCGTTTAATCGAACGGGCTACTGGCCTGGATGGCTGGTTCTGGCAGACAAACTTTTGTCGAGAAGGTCAGGGTCTGTTGCCGTTTCATCGCGGCTCGGGATGAAATGGCAGCAGGCCCTGGGCGCATTATCAATCCGCCCGCACGTTTTCTACATAAACAGGGCGGCAATCGGATAGCGAGGGAGTGCTGATGATGGTCGATTCAAAAACAACAGCAACGTTGGATGACAAAAAAAAAGCGCGTATCGCCTACCGGCTGGCGCGCAGTCAACGCGGTTCAGGGCTCGACGCAGACCTTGCCCCGGCACAGGTGGCGGGCATTGTGGACCCGGCCGATGGAACGCTGAACAAGGATGTCCTGGCTGGCGAATTTCTCGAGGTCACCCTGCCTCAGTGGGCAGGACTGGTCACTGACCCGGGTGACTTCGATACGTTTTCAATAGAGTGGGCCATCGGTACGGCGCCAGATGACGACAAGTTTACCGTGGTGTTTACCGATACCGTTACGGCACCGGTGGCCCCTGGTACCTTTCCCAAGAAGATCGAGATTCCGTTGAGCAGTTTTCTGCCCGGCTTCGACAAGCCTGCAGACGGTGCTTACAGTCTGCGCTACCGAATCAGACAGCCGAATGATCAAGAGACCGTCAGCCCATCGATCAACCTGATCGTCGATACCACGCCGCCAGGCGGACATCTTGAGCCTGGACAGATGATTCTGAATACAGATCAGTTGACCCAGGCGTTTCTGGATGATAATCCGGGTGGTCTGGTCGGCACGCTGCCTGACTATGACGACTGGAAACCCGGCGACATGGTAGCCTTTTATTGGGTCGGCACACCGTTGCCAGACGATCCCGCAGATCTGCCAGCTCCGGTGGATTTCGTTGAAGTGGAACGCTCGACGAATAATACGGTGACATACCCCGTTTCGGCCATTGACTCGTCCAGGGACGAGCCCTATTACGTGGCTTACTTCCTCAGGGACAAAGCCACCAACCGTAGCCCGCTCTCCAACTACAAGCGCATAGACGTGGCGCTGGGGCCATTGGCCGACAACCTGCAAGACCCCGAAGTGCCATTGGCAGAGCCACCAGAAAAGTTGATCAACCTGCCTGATGCGAGACTCGGGGTCGAAGTGTTGATCCACTCGTTCGATAACTGGAAGCCGACCGACCGTATCGAAGTCACCTGGGGCACTGAACCGCTACGATCTGAGGAAGTCGGCAGCTTCCCGGAGTTTCCGGTGTCGATCAGGGTCCCTGATCCGGTTCTGCGTGATCAATACAATCAAGTGACTGGCGGCGTCCAGGCCACCGATGTGAGTTATCGAATCCTGCGTGGCGTCGTTCCGTCCGAAGTGAAAAGCACCAGCGTCAATGTCAATTTCGCCACTATCGGACCCGACCCGATCACCGATCCTGAGTGGCCGGATCCGGTCAACGACGCATTACTGCCGGTCGAAGTCCGTGGCCAGACGTCCAATTTAGTGAACGTCCTGACAGCCGCGGACAACAACCAGGCTGCCAAGGTCACTTTCAAACTGTATGAAAAGCTTCAGCCGGGAGAAATTATCGATTTCTACTGGGGCACGAGCCATGTAGCAGAGGCGCAATACACCGTGGCTGTTTCTGACACGGCAGGCTCCGCGCGTGAGGTTGAAATACCCTGGAGTTATATCGATTATGAAGGCAATCGCGCTGATTTGCCGGTTCATTACCGCATCCACGCGTCCGATTCAGAAAACACGACACACTCGCCGGACACGCTGGTCAACGTAAGTGCCATTGTCATCACCCCGGACGCACCGCTCTTTGAGGGCACCAGTTCAAACGGCTGGTTGAACTGCGACTCACTCTTTGCCGATGGCATCGGGAATCCTGGCCCGGATGAACCGGGTATACGGGTTCGCGTTCCAGATCTTTCGAAATATCTGTCGGACGGTGAAACCGTCACTTTGCACTGGTATGGCTCCGGGGGACCTACAGGCGACGATCCTATTGACGGTACCGAAAAAGACGAGGTTATCTCGCTGGGAGCCAGCCATCCTGTCACCGGTTTCACCTGGCTGGTCACCCCCTACGATAAACACATTCTGCCCATCTACGATCCTTCAGGCAGCAGCCCGAACGGGAGCGCGAGGATCAAGTACTCCTTCAGCATGGGAGGCGAAACCATTACCTCGCTGGAAACCACCGCCCGGGTAGGGATGTACGACGCAACCGGGCCTTGTCCTATCGTGCTCAAAACAGGTCAACCAGCGAAAAACTAAGGAGGGTCACCGGCAGAGGGTGCCTGCGGCCTGCCGCAGTCACCCTGCCGGGTATAAGCAGGCTCAGGTTGCTCCCAAACGGTTTAGGAATGTCGGTGCGTACCGGGTCATGTCACCTACGCTTATCGGTATTTTCCCCGACGATCCTCTGCTGTCAGAACCTCCCTACGTTTACCTAGGAAACGTCCTACAGAGCATTCGGTTGGATCCCCGTAGTCTTTCGGCCTCTTTCCCGAGACCGCTTTCGGGCCGTCGTCACGGGGTTCAACCAGGTTTACCTCAAGGTAATGCATCGTCATGAATGCTCCATTCGTGCTGCGTCCGCTTTCATGGACATTGAAAACCGTTATTTTTCTCTCTCCCTTGCTGCCTGGCAGTCATGCCTTTGCGCAAATACTTGTCAATGCGCCGCAGACCATCGATGCAACAGGCCCGCTGGACAGTTATCGGGTTGTCAGCACCGGAAATCTGACAGCCAACGGCGCGACTACCCTGCAAATATCCACGATCACCGGCGCGAAGCTGACGCTCACTGGCAGTCAGGTCAGTGCGGGCACCAGCTCTTCAGCCGTATCGTTGACAGGGGCAGATGCGTTGATTGTCGGTAGCGTGCTGACAGGTGGCGCGGATGGCCTGGGGATGGGCAATGAAAGTGCACGACTGGTCGGTTCCACGGCCACCGTCATCGGCAGCACGATCACGGCCACGAATCGCGGGATAAACGCCGGCTCGCTCAGCAACCTGACCCTGGAAGGTACTTCAGTAACGGCCACTGGCGCCAATGGCAGAGGCATGGAGATGTGGGACTCCACGGTGAAGGCGTCCGGCAGCACCATTACCGGGCAGCAATATGGCGTGCGCTTGCGCGCTGACCCGGCAGTACCCTCAAGCAATCTGTTGGTCCTGGACGGAACCCGGGTCGAAGGCATCACGGGGTCGGCGCTGACCGTCGGAACGCCCACCGGCGCGCCCGCGACTGCCGATATCCAGGTCAACAATGGTTCTACGCTGACCGGCGGCAATGGCAAGATACTGGAGTTGATCAACGGTTCAACGGCGCACATGACCGTGGACAACAGCCATCTGCTGGGCGATGTATCGGCGGATGCGGGCAGTACCGCCAGCCTGTCACTGCAAAATAACGCGACCCTGACCGGGCGCCTGGAGAACGTCTCCAGCCTGTCGCTCAGTAGTCAGGGCCAGTGGGTGATGGTCGAGAACGGTCAGGTGAATGCATTGGCCATGGACGGTGGGTCGGTCAGGTTTGGCGACGCGGCCTCGTTTTACACGTTGTCACTCGCAAGCCTGTCAGGGAGCGGTACGTTCATGATGGACGTGGATTTCGCTGGCAAGGCCAATGACTTTCTTGACATCACGGGCAGCGCGACCGGCAGTCATACCTTGCTTGTCGGTAGCACGGGTGTCGATCCGCTCAGCGATACCAGCCTGCACGTCGTGCATGCGGCAGCCGGCGATGCCAGCTTCTCGCTCGCAGGCGGCGCAGTGGATCTGGGCGCCTGGTCCTATGACCTGATCAAGCAGGGCGACAATGACTGGTATCTGGATACCGCCACCCGAACCATCAGCCCCGGCGCACAGACTGTCATGGCGTTGTTCAACACTGCGCCGACTGTCTGGTATGGGGAGTTGAGTACGTTACGTTCGCGCATGGGCGAGTTGCGCATGGATGAGGCCCGTTCTGGCGGCTGGATACGTACCTACGGCAACAAATTCAATGTGGCCGACGCCTCAGGCTTCGGATATCAGCAGGTTCAGAGTGGTGTCGCGCTCGGCGCAGATGGCAAGCTGCCTGTGGGGGCGGGGCAATGGCTGGCGGGTGTGATGATCGGGCAGAGCACCTCTGACCTCAGTCTGGATCACGGTGCCAGTGGCAAGGTCGACAGCTATTCGCTGGGCGCTTACAGCACCTGGCTGGACAGCGAGAGCGGCTACTACATCGATGGCGTGATCAAACTCAATCAGTTCAAAAACAAGGCCAGAGTCAATCTCAGCGATGGTTCCCGCACGCGCGGCAACTACGACAATCTGGGGGTTGGCGCATCGCTGGAGCTGGGGCGGCACATCAAACTGGACAGCGGTTATTTTCTCGAACCCTACACCCAGCTGGCGGGCCTGGTCGTTCAGGGCAAGGACTACGCACTGGACAACGGTATGCGTGCTGAAGGTGACCGCAGCCGATCGCTGCTCGGCAAGGTCGGTACGACGGCGGGGCGCAGTTTCGACCTGGGCAAAGGACGTACGCTGCAACCTTATGTGCGGGTTGCCGTGGCTCACGAATTCGTCAACAGGAACGAGGTCAAGGTCAATGACAACGTGTTCAACAACGACCTCTCCGGTTCCCGTGGCGAATTGGGGACGGGCGTTTCGGTGTCGCTGTCTGACAACCTGCAGTTGCATGCTGATTTCGATTACAGCAATGGCGATGCCATCGAACAGCCGTGGGGCGCCAGTGCAGGCTTGCGTTACAGCTGGTAGCGACAGCGAAGCGGGGCGGATGATGTCTGATCGCTGGACGCTGATGCGCCAACGGTCCTATCACTTGTGCCAGTATCCGCAGAAAAAAGCAGGGTGTTAACTGATGGGCACGGCGGTCGGCAAACGGGTCGGCCACCGCTTCCTCATGCTGGAGGCCCGGCTCATGTCTGTTATTTCAAAGTGGATCGAACGGATCAGAATCCTGTTCTGGCCGGTTTCAAGGCGCAAGAGCATGTTGCTTGCGCCGCCGATGGTCGCCGAACTTCTTCCTGACATACCTGGCGGTGAGCCTAATTTGCTCCCCAGCAGCGCCTGGCTCGTGCCGTTGCGGGTCGATTTTCCCATGTGGCAAAACTCCGAGCCTACCCCGGGCAATCCCGAGTATCTGCGCGTGTACTGGAATGACGTGCTGCTGGAGGAGAAGACCTGGACCGGACCTGTACAGCCTGTCGATCTGTTCATCATGATCGCGCAGCAATACCTGATCGAAGGCCGGCATCGACTCCGTTATCGCGTCGAGACCTCCAATCAGGTGCAGACCGAATCCGAAACACTGGTCTTTGTCATTGATAAAACGGCACCGGTATTCGAAGACGAAGGGGCGCTGATTTTTCCGGAAGAAATCATCAGGGATGGTCTCACGGCGGCCTGGCTGGATACTCATGGCGATACCGTGCTGGCCGAGGTGCCCGCGTATTTTTCGCCGGGCGCCGGGGACCTCATTATCTGGTACTGGAGCAGCATGCCGACGGGGTCGGAGCACACCGGAACCCTGACGCTTGAAGCGTCCGATATCGGTGGCGCGATCAACATCGGCTTTGACCGGCAAGTGGTTCTCGAGAGCGGCGATGGCATTCGTTATGTGTCCTACAGGCTGAAGGATCGCTCGGGGAATGCCGGGCCTCGTGCGCTGGCTGTTGCGCTGCTGGTGTGCGCTCAGCCAGTGCCGCGTGTGTTGCCACCCCCTCGTGTTCAGAAGGCTGCAGGCTCGGCAAGTGCCAGCAGGCTTGATCCGGTCGATGCCTTTCAGGGCGCAGTGGTATCGATACCGGAGGATGCCGTGATTCTTCCCGGTGAAACCGTCCGCGTCCAATGGGCCGAGCCAGGCAGTGTGGGCTCTTTTCTTACGGAAATCGCAGACTCGAGACTGTTCAGCGTTCCTTCCACAAAAATTGCCCCGCATTTCAGCAAGTCCATCCCGGTGTACTACGAGGTGTTCGAAAATAGCGTCGACTCACCCCATCTTTCGGACCGGCATACGTTGAGTATCCTGGGAATGACAGGCTTTCCGGTCGTGCAGTGTGACAAGGTATCCGGAGGGCGTCTGAGCCTGCAGAGCATTGCCGAGGGAGACTACGCGCGGTTCACGCTCGACAGTTGGTCTTTCATGGGCACTGACCAGTTTGTCAGCGTCGAGGTGCACGGCGTCGGCAGTGCTGATAATGAGTCGTTAGTGGTTAGCGTGCTGGACGACTACCCGGTACCGCTGGTGGGCGATAACATCGACGCCGGTCGTATCAGCAAAACGGATTTGACTAGATTTCTGATCGGCACTCAGCTGGATGTGCGGGTGCGTGTGAGTTTCGACCAGACACTCTCGTGGCAGCCTTTCCCTTCACTGAGACCAACGTTGTATGCCTGAGGAAATCATGGACCGCCAGGTTGGCAGTCCATGGTGCATTGCTACTTGTAGGTCATCGTGAAGCTGAGCGCCCCTTTGGCCTTGCCCGGCCGGATCGCGCTGCTGTCCTGAGTCTGATAGAAGCGGGCGTAGAAGTTCAGCACAACGTTGCCGGGTGTGATCGCGATCAGTGGCACTTCGGTCTGCAACTCCATGGGCGTGACGCCATCACCCTTGAGGACCTGAATCCCCATGCCCTTGGCGTCCGAGTCGCTGGTCAGGCTGAAAACCCCGCTGCCGACGGGGCCCTCGGGAACCGAGCCTTCGACACCATCGAGCTGGATATGCGCCGTGGCCACGAAGCCTGCGCCCGTGTAGGTCTCGCAGTTACTCAACGCAATACTGAATGGCACCGCAGGTGTGGTGAAGCCGGGACCGGTGAAGTCAGCGCTGTCCCACTCACCCAGCTGCACCGGGTCGGCACTGACCGGATCTGCACCGACGCTGCACTGTGCCTGAAGTATCGTGCCGGTTAGCCCGAACTTCATGATCCTGCCAAGCGTTGTCACGCTTGCGGAGAACAGTTCACTGCCATTGAGCACATTGGGTCCGGAGGGAATCGGTCCGGTCTTGACCAGCGTGACGTAGTTGTTCAAATGAAGGAAAGGCAGGCTTGTGAGCATTTTCTGGTGGTCGTTGAGGCCGATGAACGGAACGGAGGCGCTGCCACCTACAGGTGTGAAGCAATTGGGGCAGTTCCTGTCATACGGATACTCCAGTCTTACCCGCACCCCGACGCCCGGAATATTGGTTTGCAGTATCTTGCCGGTGAGGTCTTCCCCGTTTATAGGCTCCACCGTGCCGGAAAAGATCGGAGCCGTTGCCGTTGCGTTGAATTCCAGAAGAGCCGTGCCGTCATTTCTGCAGGCCGCCTCCAGGCCTGCCTGATCTGGTGTGGCGTGAAGCATATCTATGCTGCCGATAAAGGTGCCCACTGCAGCGTCTTTCGGGACGTAGAGCGTGCCGATGTCGCGTCGGTAGTCCTTTATTCCCGGAGAGGAAACCCAGTAGCAATCGTTGCTCGGTGTGTCATCCGGTACGTCGGAATAAGCCGCAGCACTATGGCTGGCTCCCAACAGGATCAGACTGGGGAGCAGGGCATTCAATGCAGTGTTCATGGGTGATTCCTGAAATAACAATGTCGCGGATGGCTCAGACCTGATGTCACTGGGTACACGTCATGTCCTGTATTCGGTAGCCCTGGGCCAAAGGCATGCCAGCGGGGTCTATGTGCAGACGACACTGAGGGTCGCTTTTCTCTCCCCAGTGGACATCGAGGGTTTGTGCCTGCATGTCGGTGGACAGCAAAATCTGCCCGCCCTGGCCTGCGATGCCCAGGATGTTGCCCTGCGCGTCGCTGACCCGGGCGCCGAATGGCAGCGGCTTGCCACTGGGAGTGGTTGCATTGATGACCAGGCGTGTCACCGTGCGTGCAGCGAAGGTGGTCTTGATCACGGCACCCCTGGCAGGCACCACTTGAGCACTGGCGTTATCGATTTCCACCTCGGGGCCAAGCCGGTCGGTCTGCAAGGCGATCGGGTTATAGCGGTAGGGGCGCAGATAGGGCATCAATGCGTAGCCACGACTATTGGTCCTGACACCGGTCGCGTTCTGTATGCCCACGCCTGGTGTATCGGGCACTTCGACCAGGGCGATGGTGTCACCCAGATTCGGGCCGAACTCGATGCCGTCGGCATGCAGCAACAAGGCGCCACTGGCATTGACTGATGTACTTCGATAATCATTGCCCTGAGTTACACCGGCGCCGAGGCTGGCGAAGGGCGCCTGATAGCCCGCCGCAAGGCTGGCACTTTGCTGCTTGCCGTCATCGTTGCTCAGGCTGGCGTGATAATTGACCCGGTTTTCGTAGAGGCTGCCGCTCAGGCTGCCCCGTTGACTGTGGCGATTGGCGCTGCTCTGCAGGTCGAGTGTGGCATTGCTCGAATGGCCGGTGTCGAGGGGCATCGAGATGCTCAGGCCGAACTGCCGGTCGTTGCCGCGGTTACTGGCTACGCTCAGCGACTGTGAGGCGTAGAAGTTATAGGTTATCCCGGCACGATGGGTGTTGAAGTTGAACTGAAATTGTCGTTGCTCGATATCGCTCCCCCAGTAATTCTGTTGCGACAGCGTAAGACCGACGCTGCTGCGTGCGCCGATTCTCTGATGAATCGAAGCCTCCAGTCGGCTTCGGCGGCTACCCCTGAACGCATCGTCGTTGCTGCGCTGACTGACGGCTTCGTCGAAATCCCGATAGCCTGCGGTGGAGTAGCGATAACCTGCGAAGCGCAGATTGGTATGGGTAGTGAACGCCTTGCCGTACTTGATGGCGTAACTCATGCCCTGCACGCTGGACTGACCGGGCTGATCGATGCCGGCGCGTGACCGTGTCACATCGAACGCCATCGCTCCCAGCATACCCATGTCCCGTGACACGCCCAGCGCTGCGGCATGGTAGAAGTCGCTGGTCATCAGTCCGCCATAAAGTGTCGAGTTCCAGCCTGTGCCAACGGCCAGCGTGCCTTGCCATAGCCAGGGATGCTCGGTGGCGTAGGCACCGTTGAAGCGGCCCAGGGCTGCGCTGTATTTCCAGACGCCTTCGCGCAACAGGTTACTCATGGTCGAGTAAGGTTGGGTAAAGCGCCGCACCTGACCATCGGCCTCGGTCAGCACGATCTCCAGTTCGCCGCTGCCCGCCGTGTTCAGGTCATCTATTTCATAGGGGCCGGCACTGACATACGTGGAGTAGATCGGGTATCCGTTCTGCAGGACTTCCAGTTTGGCCCTGCTTTGCGCAACGCCACGGATCACCGGTGCGTAACCCTGCAGGGAATCGGGGAGCATCTCCTGATCGGTTTTGATCAACCCGCCCTTGATCGGCACGCTCCGGAAGACATCGCCGCCGGTGTAGGTTTCACCGAGGGTCAGGTTAGCGTGGGTGCCGGGCAGGTCGCGCTGTGCATAAGCGTAGGCTCTGGTCCACTCGCGATGTCCCTGTGCATCCTGACGCACGCTTTGATTGCTGCGCAACCGCCATGACCCCAGGTTGATACCGGTGTTGAGGTACAGGTCTGCGCTGCTGCTGGTGCCTGTTTCCCTATGGGTCGTCTGTTGCGCCGAGGTCTGGTAATTGATGAAGGCGGCGTTGATGCCGTAATCCCAAAGCGCCGGGTCCACTCGCCCGTTGGCGTCGCGGCGCATGGCGATCTGCGGTATCGAGATCGACAGTTGCAGTCTGCCGCCGTCCAGTACGACCTTGGCGTCCGGAATCAATTGCCCCAGCGCGACACAAGCGACTTGCAACAAGGCCGGGTCGGCCAGACTGTCGAGGCGTACGCCGATCTGCTCCAGCAGTTCCCGCGACAGGCAGGGCAGCAGGCCGTTGCCTTGTGGGTCGGCATCGAAACGGATCTGCCGTTGGCCGAAATGGCGCATATTGACGTGGATTTCTACCCAGTGATCGCCTGGCCCGAGGTTTTCGACAACTGACAACTGGCTCAGCACGCTGGCCGCGGCCTCACTGTCATAGTCCTGGCCCTGACGCAGGAAGCCGGACTGGAACTTGACAGGGGTTGCCGCCTTGGTCAGTTCCAGCGGTACGGTAACGCTGCCGCACACAATCAGCACCTGCATAAAGCGCAGGCGCACTGGTATGAACCCGGAATCGGGTAATAGGGTCATGTTCAATGTCCTGGGGATGAAACGGGCCAGCGCTGTTTCAGTCAGTCAGCGTGGCTGTAGCTGTCAGCGGCGTGCTGTAGCCGCCGTAATCGTTGATCGCGGAAAACACCACCTGCAGGCCCGGTACCGCTTTCGTTTCACTGAGCTCGTAATGGCGAGAGCTGAACGGGCCAAGCATGGCGACTTCCCTGACTTTTTCAGTTCTGCCACCGCCGGAGACGTCGAGGCGAATGAACGACACGTGAAAGGGTGTCGGATTCATCGCGGTCAGTTCTGCCTTGCCCGCAATCTGCCTGACCGACCATTGCAGGTCCTTGAGGCGGGCAATGGGGTTATCAGTCAGCAGCACCGGGCGATAAAACAGTTTGATACGGGTACGCAGGGCAATATTCAGTACGTTGCCCTGCGAAGGGTCGGCTTGAGGTATTTCCTGCACGTTGAAGTAGAACAATGATTCACGATCAGAGGGCAGTTCGTGGGGCAGGCCATTGATCTGTACCTGTTGTTCCTTGCCCGGATTAAGGCGGAAAAGTGGCGGCGAAGGTGCGAACGGAACGACGGTGACAGTGTCGTCTGCCTCCGTATTTACCCAGGTCTGTACCGCGAACGGGCGATCACTTGGATTGGATATGACCACCGACGTACTGCGCTTGTCGCCGTCGAACACGATGCGAGTTGCGTTGACCGTCAGTGCTGCCTGACTGGCTGGTATATAAGCTGCGCACATGAATAACAGCATGCACCCCGCGAGGGCAGGTCTTTTGAAAGCCTGTTGGCAAATCATGGAAAGTTACCTTGTACGTTCAGATCCGAAACGGACCTGAACGTATTGAAGATGCTTCACGTGAAAAGACTATTGATTCTTACACTGTGAGCGAATGGGTCGATGTATCAGTTGATTGCGACAACAAACTGTACATCCGCCGAAGCAGCACCGGCTTGAACGGTAGCCGCTGTCGAACGGTAGTAGGCGTTGAACACCATGTCGGTGGCACCGCCCTCAATCAGTGCATAAGGTGCCGATTGGCTGCCTGGTTTGATGGACGTCAAGGTCTGGTCCTTGATGACAATCGCGACGCCCTTTGCCCCGTCGGCAGTAGGGGTGACAGCGAAGTAGTCGCCGCTGCTGTCAGCGTTACCGATGAAGGTGACTTTGGCCGAATTCGGGTCGCCAGCCGTAAGGCCGCAACTGCCGTCGTCATTGACGCGCAGGGCAAAGCTCTTGCCAGAGAGTTCCTGACCGATGCCGGTAAAGCGGTTGGCCTCGATAGAGCCCATGTTCACCACGTTGCCGATAGAGCCATCGCCCGGATTGACTACTTCGATAGGGCAGGTGGTAGCGGTGATCTTGCCTTCGAAACGAATCGTGCCGGGGCCGGGGTTGGCGGATACGACAGTGCCGGTGAGTGTAGTCGCCAGAGCAAGGCCCAGTACGGATAGCATTTTGTTCACGATGAAAACCCTATTAAAGTTACAGAAGTAAAAATGTAACTATTTATGGTGTCTTGAGAGACGGTTTGTGTTGTGTGTCATGACGGGGCGGGAGTTTACAGCAGGTGAGTTAGTTGCAAAGTCTCTGGAGGGCTTTGGTTAATGGCGGGCGGTGTAGGATATTTCCTAAACTAACGTGATACGTCTGGAGCCTTGAGTTTTAATGTTGTTTCGGGTTTTTACTGGGCGGTGCGTTGTTTATTCAGGCAGAGAATCCAAAAAGGGAAAATGTAAAGGTTGGAGCAGTAAAAACGTCGATCAAAATGCCGCCGACAGCGATGAGCCTTTGTCGGCGGCGGAAAGTCCAGCCTTATCACCGGCGAGGCATGTATTTAAGCACGAAGACGTTTTCCCCGAGTTTGCGAAGCCGTACTAAAAAACCCGTTCTGCCCGCAAACCGTGACGGACCGCTGGACGGTGCTGCTGCAGGGTCATCTGTCGGTGTCCGCGCGCGCCTGGCGAAAGGGCCGCTCTCCGGCCGAGGGTTCGGTGTAGGTGGTTCAGGCCTGTTCACCCGCACTCTTGGAATCCTCACACCCCCAACAGGCCCGGGTGCGTCCATACTCGCTGGAGCAGATCCACGCCGCGTACCCGTTACAGAATCGACCGGTGAATCGTCAATCGTCCCGACTGAAACTCTACTCGCTGTCTCGGAAACTCGCCGGCTGGAAGCCTTGGACGCAGCCTTGATCGCGCTTTTAACCGCACTTCTGAATACCCCCCCAGCGATGTCTAAAGGTATCGCGGCATAGGCCAGGTATTCCCCTAACCGAAAGGCTGTCTCGTTTCCCTTCACCGCACCATAAGTAGTGGCAGCCGTTGATGCAGCCCCCAGAACGGTCCCTGCCGCCAGCAACCCTGTTGCGACGTAGGCCGCCGTCTGTGCGGTCATCGTCATACCCAGGACCGTTACAGGAACCGAGCCGGGCGCGGCCAATCCAAACGATGCAACTGTTGCGTAGGCACCCACTGCCGTGAACACTACGCCAACCGCGAGCATGATCCAGGTCTGTATTCCGATGCCCCCCGGCATCTCTGCAGGTATCGCATCCTCATCGGGCCTTCGCAGCCGGCCGCTCTGGGAGCTGGCGTCATGCCCGGTGGGGTCGCGCCAGGCAATGGGATTGCCCAGGCAATAGGTATAGGGATTGACCCCGCCTGCGCCAAAGGGGCTCAAGGAATCAGGGCTGTGAAAACGCATCATGCCGGGGTTGTAGGCTCTGTAGCCATTGCCCAGCAGGTACCAGCCTGTGTCTTTTTCGCATATTTCGCCGTTGAACCCTGCGACGCTGAGCAGCGCGTCATCGCTGTGACGTTCTCCGTAGGCGCTGTAGACCGCTGTTCGCAGCTTGTCCTGCTGGAACTCAGCGAGCACGCTCTGGTTCGCATCCGTCAGCAACAGCAGGGTTTCTGCCGGTTCTCCGATGGTCTGCTGGCCGACGGGTTGCTCTTCTATGTACAGAAACTGAGTACGTCGGTCGTCCTGCACCGTGCTGCTCAACTGCTGGTCCTGATAAAAACGCAGTATTTCGCTGTGACTGCCATTGCGGGTGGTGGCCAGATGATCATGGCCGTCGTAAGCGTATGTGCTGATCGGCTCACCCGCCGGTTTTTCCACCCGTAAAAGGCGGCTCTGGCTGTCGTAGTACAACCGGTTGCCATGTTCGTCATCGAGCTGATTGCCGTTGGCGTCATAGCGGAACGTCGGGTCCGGTGTGCCCCGTGGAGGCCTGTAGGTGATGCCGAGCAACTGGCATCGGTCCCTGGAGAGGGGATCGGGGTCATCCTCTTTGCCATAATGGAAAACGGCCATCTCAGTGCTGGCGTCAGCAAATTCGGTAGTGGTCAGGGTCATGTTGTCCAGCGCGTCGAAGATGAACGTCTGCTTGAGTATCGCCCTGCCGGATGCGTGCACTGGCAATTTGCTGCCCGAGTAGGTGACGCCGGTCAGACGACCTCGAGCGTCATACTTGAATGTTTCCAGCAGCAGCGTGCTGCCCGCTTCCTGCAAGTGACGGCTTTGCATGAGCCCGTCGGTTTGCCATTGCTGTTCCAGCGTACGTACCGGATGATTGCCTGCAATCTGCGTCCTGAGAATTTCCTGTCCCTGGTCGTCATATTTCAGGCGGTTTACCAGGCGGGTTCCGGCGGCCTGGTCACAGGTTGTCATCTCGCTGGGCTGACCCAGGGTGTCATACAGGATTGTCACCTCCACGTTGCCCTGCACAACGTTTTCGAGTCGGCCGAAATCGTCGTACCGGTAAATCGTTTCCACGCCTTTGACGCCACCTTTGATGCGGCCCTTGACTACGCCTTTAACCGAGTTTTTGACGTCTTTTTGTTCGACGTCGGTGCGATACATCGCACGGCCCTGCAAGGATGTCCGATGCACGGTTTTCCAGGTCCGGCCTTGTAGATCTTTCCAGGTCTCTTTGGTCAACTGGTTGTGCGCGTCATAAGCATAAACGCGCTTGCCCTGCTGATTGGTGGCAGAGGTCAGGCGGGCGCTGACGTTGTCATAGCCAAAACCGACGGTGTCATCCGGTGCAGTACTGGAGACGATCTGGTCGGTGAGTGCCAGGTTGTAGGTGTAGCTGATGTCATCGCCCTTGGCGGTTTTGCGGGTTTTGACCTGCCTGTGACCGTCCTCATACTCGTACTGCTCGATACGTTGCCCTGCCTGCGACAGTGTCAGACGACCCAGCCCGTCGAACGCCTGTTTGCCTGCCAGAGTGTTGGTAATGCCGTCCGAATGCATCATTTTCAGGCCGATCGGCAGCTCGGTGTTGCTGTGCGGTGCATAATCACGGTGCGCCTCGCTTTTATCCGGCAAGCGTGTTGTGACCATGCGCGACCAGGCGTCATAACTGAACAGGGTTGTGTGGTTTGACGCGTCGGTCTGCTCCGTGCAGCGCCCCAGTCCGTCATAGAGGAAGGTTTGTGAACCCAGATCTTTTTTTCCATCTGCGCTCTGGGTCTTGATCTTGTCCGGCTTGCCGAACATGTTCAGCCAGGTCTCGCTGCGACCACTGATCAGCGGTTCTGCTTCACTGCTTTGCACCCAGGTCTTCTGAACAGGGCCTTTATGTTCTTCATTGCCGATGGGGTCGTAGTACTGGTGGGTCTGTACGCCGTGATCCGAGGTAATGACACACTGGACGTTCCAGTCGTCATAGGCGTAAGTGTTTCGCGTGGCGAACCGTTGCTGGCTGGCGAACCAGTCATAATCCGTTTCGTGTTGCACATTGTTCCAAGCGTTGTATTGCGCGGTATGGATTATGCGCATCGCTTGCAGATCGTTGCTGTCGATGTGGTTCCGCTCCTCGAGTATTGCCCGGCCCAGGCCGTCCAGAACAGAGCGGGTCTTGACCTTGCGGGCGTCGATCAGCACTTGTTCTGCCTGCTGCCCCGCAGCGGAACACAGGGTGTACAGATACTCGCGACTGGCTTCATCACTTGAGTCCGGTGCGATCGTTTCCTTGGTCAGCCGGTTCAGCACGTCATAGACATAGCGGGTCTCCACGCCTTCTTCCAGGGTCAGCAGCACCTGACCGGTCAACAGCGACTGTTGTTGCTGCTTGCTTATGCGGGCGTTGTCGAAGCCGATCGTGGTGATGTCTATGAGTTGTACCGGGACCTCCAGTTGCCTGCTCTTGCTCTTGCTGTACTCGTAGACGGTAACGGTGTCGTTTCCATTCAGGGACTCGATATTTTTCCCGGTTCGACCATGCTGGAATGGCGCATCCGGCTGGTTGATGTACTCCAGCAGGACCTTCTGCAACTCTACACAGGTTCCATCGCTTTCAAGCTGCAGCAGCGTTTCGCTTTCCGGCACGATCCAGTCGGGTAACTCGCTGTCGGCTAGTGCAGGCAATGTCTGGTAGCGATAACGTGTGGCCAGGGTCGGGGCCCCGGGCTGCGACGATGGAGCGGGCTTGACCACTTTTTCTTTCAGTCGGGAGACAAACCCTTCCGCGTCGGCCGGGCAACCGTCGCCACCGGCGGCCGGGTACCAGCTGCTGACTTCTTCGATCCCGTCGGCGCGGGTATGCACCAGCAGGTTGCCGTAACTGTCATAGGTATCGGTGACGGTCTCTGTGCGGGTCCGCTCAGGCGCGTCCAGCCGTTGCCAGCGGGTGGTGATTTCGCTGGGTAGCTGACAATCGTTGGGCTGTCTGGAGTAATGCTCGCCCTGCAGGATGTTGTAGGCGGTCGTGACCGTTAGCTGGTTTTTGTTCTGGGTGGTGACTTCAAGGGTCTGCAAGTGGAAGCGGTTGAAGGTCCGCTCTATGCTGCGCACGGCCTTGTTGTCGACCCACAGGCTTTCGGTACAGACATAGTTGTAGTCCTGCAAATATTTATAGAGATTGTCCAGGCCGTTGTCCTCCCAGGCGATGGGCAACCCTGCACCGAGAAAGTTTCGTGAGCGTTGCTGGCCGTCCTTGTAGGTATATCGCACATCGATCTCTGCCTGATTCAGGCCGGGATCGATGACGTGCTTTGTCACCCTGGGCACGGGCATGCGACCGGCGCTGGATGGAAACGCATGGCCCTCGTCCTGGTAGTAAACGTTTTCGCTGCTTCCAGCAGGTGTCTCCACATGCCTGACGCATAATTGATTGCCGTTCTCCAGGCCATATTCGAAGCGCCACGACGCTTTGTTTTCGGTGGGCAGGGTGATGCGCGATACGCGTTTGTCGCTGCCTGCGAGGGTCATTAGAAAGCGCGCCAGCGGAGTATCGCCGGTGCCTTCGTCCGGATGCAGATCCAGCTCGACGGAGGTGGTGCTGCGGGCAATTTTCAGCAGCGTCTTACCCAGGTCGTCAGTGATTGAAGCAAGCCTGTAGGTGCTGCTGTTGAACACCGTGTGCTTGAGCGCAATGCTGTGCCCCGACGGCGCGATGATTTTCACCGGCCAGGCCATTCTCTTATTGCCGCTGCTGTGCAGCTCGAGGATTTCCACCAGACCTGATTTGTGCGCCACCCGGTAAGACTCATCGTCCAGTTTGTAGAAGTGAAAGGTGTCGAGCTTCTTTTCCGTCATCGTCAGTTGGCCGTTGCTGCTGGTGCCGTCGACCCGGAAGGTCTCGCCTGTGCTGAGGGACAGGATCTGAGTGGCAGGGTCGTACTGCGACAACTGCATGTTCCAGCCCAGGCCATAGCCGCTGTCCAGCGTATTGAGCTGGCTGTAGGACAGGTCGAGTCGGAACCCTGGCCCGCGCAGGTCATTGCTTTGCAGATCGGGCAAGCTGATCGATATGTTGTATAGCCCGGTGCGTGGGTCAACGCCGCTTTTCAGACAACTCATGAAATTGAGCGCGTTGGAGTGCACGGAAGTAGAAGCAGCCATGGAGCGGACCTCGCTGATTGATGCGTGACAAGCGCAGCGGTGCCTGACGATTGTGCAGTCCTTGCGCTCTGGTCATTGACGACCCCCAAGCCTGAACGCCCGAAGACGTTCGTGTGGCTGGAGGTCTTGCCTAACCCTAACAGTCCGTACCCGGGCAACAACCTAGCAGTAGTGCTAGTGGGCAACTGATGTGCATCGGCGTAAAAAAATCCTATCCGCATTCTCAGGGGCAACCCTTGCGATATACCCATTTCAGGCGGAAACGAGAAAGGAGTCTCACTCATGGCGCTGGATCTTCCCGCCCCCAAGGTGCCCGACCTGCAGCAGCCCGGGAACTACCTCGATCTTGATCAGTTGGGCGGTGCCGACCTGACCACCTGGATCGACTATCCAGGTATCAAGAACGGCGATCGGTTCATGCCCAACTGGCGAGGTTGCGGTGCCCTGGGCGCAGTGGAGGACTATGTCGGCGATGTTATCGAGGTCGTCGGGTTGCAGCCCGAAGGCATGCCCCTGTTGATCAATAATCCGTTGCTGATGAGGCTTGATAAGGGGTGGGTGTTTTACTCGTACATCGTCGAAGGTCGCCCTGATGAATCCCTGCGCCTGTTCTTCTATGTCGGTAAGCCACCGTCAACGGCCGCCGGGCTGGGGGTGCTGCAATGCAAGGAGTCTCACGATCTGAAGCTTGATCCTGACCTGCTGTGGCAAATCAGTGAAGTGTTGTTCGTGGCGCCGCCGTATCAGGCGATGCGCGTGGGCGACAGGGTGACCCTCACACTGGATCTTTATTTCGATGAAAGCACTTTCTGGTACTCGTTGGTCCGGTCCCGGGAATTGACGGTGAAAGAGGTGGGCCAGCCTCTGCAGTGGCCGATAGGGTCCAACGAACTTGCGCCAATCAGAGATGGCTTCGCTCTGATGAGCTACCGCATCGAGTATGCCGATTCCACATTGACAACGGTTTCGGCCACTCAGTCGCTGGCTTTCGTCGCACCGTCAACGGCGTTATTGCCCGCCTTGACCATCAAGGATTTCAACGGTGGCTCACTGGATCCGGAAGCCTTTCCTGACGGCGTCACCCTGCTGGTCGATCCTTTCGGCATGCAGATCGATGACGATGTCGTGGTTTATGTCTCCAGCGGCAATCGGCTGGTGCAGACCCTGCGGGCCGACCTCTCCAATCTCGACAGTGGCGTACTGCAGTTCTCGCTGGCTCAGGCCTGGCTTTCTGCCAATAACGGCAAGGAAATCGAGCTGGTGTATCAGTACGCGCGACCGGGCAACGCAGCCAGCTCGTTACCGCGCAAGGTCATTCTGAGTCGACCGCTCGATCTACCTGCGCCCGTTATCGAAGACGCCATCATTGACGGCTCCGGTGAAGGGACCGTCACGGGCTATATCTTTGCCTCGCAGCTGCAGAGCGGGGTGACGATTCGCATACCGAAAGAAGCGTTTATCGGCGACGATTACACGGTACAGATGCATTGGGAGGGGTACACAAGCACGGGCAGCTTTATCGCTGATCCGTCGCCGGGCGATCCGCGCCTGTTCGTCATCCCGCCCACAGCGGTCCCGGCCAATATGGGCAAGTGGGTCGCCGTGTACTACAAGGTCGTCTCAGCGTCGCAATCAGGCACTTCGCAAGTATTCAATCTGGAAGTCAGAGCCCTGGGCTCCGTCTGGCCGTACATCCAGATCATGCGACCACGCGTTACCGATGCCCTGCTTGACCTCACCAGGGTCCCGCCAGAAGGTGCAGGTCTGGACCTGGAATCCTGGGCCTACATGGCTCCCAGGCAACGGGTACGCATTAAGGCCACTGGCTTGCTGTCGTCGGGCCTGGAGCAAACGGTCGGGCTACGTACCGGCGCTGCAGAACCGGTCAGCGAGGCGGAACACCAGGCCAGGCAGCTGTCGGTAATCATCCCGAGGGGGTTTCTGGAAAGTCTGCAAAGAAACAGACCGACCAACACCGTGACGGTTGAAGTCAGCTTTGATGAAGGGGCGAATTACACACAGTTTCCGTCTATCGATTTCACGGTGCTGGACGATGTTTTTTCACGGGCCGGCGGGCTGGCGCAGGACGCAACGGTCACCGGCATGACCCCACACTTACACGGACGTAATCCTATGGCTACTAACACGCTGAACAACCTGACCGAGTGGATGAAAGACCCCGCCAATAATGTGATGTGGGGCTGGGATTCCATCGCGGCAATGGCCCGAGGCAAGGTGAATAACCTGTTGCTTCAGGAGTACATCGCGCGTTTTTCGTCGAACGCCTATCTGCAGCCTGTGAGCGGAGAGGTGGCACTGAGCGACGGGTTTAAAGAAAATATTCACAATTTCATTCTGGATGCGCCCAGGCTGGCGTTCACGAACGATAACCTCGGTCAGTCGCATGCGACATTGACCTGTTCGGTTCTGGGCGGAACCCAATTGACGATGAAGAATAACGTCGACAATTGGGAAGCCTACAGAATTATCCATATCGATGCGCTGCAAGGTCCGAAACTGACACTGGATCTCGCGCTGGAAAGGGTCCCGGGTGATGTCCAGAGCGATGGCCGGGTGCGGCTCGACCTCAAGGACAGTGATAATTTCATTCTGACCTTCGCGGTTGACAGGGCTGACCGGGCACTTGGCGGGGATTTCTTCAAAGCCCTGTTCAGTGCGTTGCCGGACGAACAGCGCGTATGGACGCTGGGCGTGATCAAGCATGGCAGCAATAATCTGATGCACCCCCAGTCGTTCAAACTGCGCACCCAGACCAATCCTGCCGCGCCTCTCGACCCGCAGGCCGCCAACTACGGCGACGGGGCCGTGCTGGTGTTCATTCGCCTGGCGGGCAGTCAGGAAGGTGGCGACATCCCGGTAGAGTACCAATACCTGATACCGGATGATGCCGGGAAAGATTATTCGGCCACGGTGTTGTTCAGTGCGGAGCGTACGTTCAAGGCGGCACTGTTCATTGGCGAAGTGACCAAGACCATTGCTTCGATTATTGAAAACGGGGTGTTCAACAGTGTTCATGACGGCTCCGGCCGCTTGATCAAGGCGACGGCCACGTCGGGCAGGCTGACGACGTCCGAAGCGAGCAGCCAGGACGTCAAGGTTGACATCAATGGCGTGGCGGTCTTCGCAAATGTCTACAAAGCCGGGACCTGGCTTGATGTGTCAGGGAGCACGCCTTTGTCTGTGGAGCTCATTGGCGATGGCACGGTGGCACTGACCTGGAAGTCCAAAGCCACCCCCAGCGTTGTGCTTACGTTGCCAGGCCATGGGACGCTACTGGTCATGAGCAAGGTCGTCACGGTCGATGTACGGTGCATTTATACCTTTGCCGAAGAAAACAACGACCTCGTTCTGATCCCCGGTCTCACGATAAACACCACCATCGATGACCTGACTTCCGTGGAGAACCCTCCACCCGCAAACAGCTTTTCATTACTGTTGTTAATAACGTCGGTAAAAAGCAATTTCGAGAAGCTGAACAAGGATCCGTTCGAGTCCGACATCAAAGCCGTACTGGCACGCAAACTCGCTACTCGTGTGCCGATCAGCGCGTTCATCCGGGACAGTATCGATCTCAATTTCAACGAAGCCATTGTGCCTGACGTACTTCGTGCACCCAGAGATATAGCCGCCTTCGGCCGCATCAACAGTTCCGGGGCAGACTTTGTCGTCAGCCCGGCGGAGCACCTGATGGTCGTCGACAGTTCCACCACCTTCTCCATTCAACCGCCGGGTGCGAATGTGACGTGGAGTGTCGAACGTCTGCAAGGTGATGCGCAGAACTTCGGTGCCGTCAACGGCACCGGCCGGTATTACGCGCCGGAATCCTCTTTGACCGAGCTTGCGTTCACGCGTGTTCGGGTAACAGCCACTGACCTGAAATCGAACGATCGAAGTTCGGCCCTGGTCACGATCGTCACCAACCCGATCACCCTCAATCCATTGATTCAGGTGTGTGACGCCGGGCAGACCGTGGAACTGCAGGCAGGTTCGCTAGGCACCGAAGAAATGGACTGGTCGCTCAAGGATCCGGTGGCTGGCGAAAGCGGTGTTCTGGAGCCCAGCGCACTGGCCGATGGTGATCATCGTTACGTCGCGGCGCCAAAGGTGACCGGTAAAACCTATGTTCTGGATCAGATCGTCGTGACCAGCCAGCAGGCGAGTGTTTCGTCGTGGGTACTGGTAAAGCACCAAGTCCCACTGTTAACCGTAAAAGTCGTAAAAACCGTGGAGGTTTCTGAAGTTCTGGACGTTGAGAAAGTCGGGGAGCACGTGGACGTTGTGAACATTCGTGCCGATCAGGTTCAACTGCAAGCGTTTGCCAATGGCCTTACGCCGCCCGGCGTCAAATGGAGAGTGGGCGCCGGGCGCGGGCGCATCGACGACGGCCTGTACACCCCCGACGTAGCGTCAACTGACCGGTTTGTGCTGATTTTTGCCGAGGCCCCGAATGCAATCCTTGGCGTCATAGAAGGGCATATCGTCTTGCCACTACCACTGGACCGGTTTGCCACGGATCTGGAATTGATGAAAGGCAAAAAAGCACAGGCGTTCTAAGCGGACGTGCGCGACGTCTTATCTATATCAACATCACAGGAGGTGATGTCATGGCTGGTTATTCAGCGGAAAGTCTGCTGGCATGGATGAAAAATACCACGCGTCTCAGAGGCTGGGACGCGATCATTGCTCTGGATGGCGACAAGGTCAACGAGCTGCTGGAACATGTTTACCAACAGGGTGTGGCTCAGGGGCTGTCGCGTCCGGTGCCGGACGGAAGTATCACGATTCCCGATACGCATGATGCTCATTTTTTCTCGGGTTGTGTTCTCGGGGCGCCGACCTTGTCGTTCAAGGACAGTGTTCTGGGACATTCCCTGCTGGCCTGGCGCCTGCCAGTTATCGCCGGCATGCATACCGTGGTAGAGAGCGCTCAGGGACAGCACAATGTTCACAGAATCGCTGCCTACGATCCGCTGAACGCGCCGGACCTGGATTTCGATCTGGAACTGAATAGTCAAAGCGCGGATCTGGTGGTAGAGCTTGGCCTGGCTAAAAACCTTTCGCTGGATTTTCCGGGCGGTGCTACTGAACGCAGCAAGATCGGCGAGTTTTTTCAAGGTTGGTTGAGCAACCCTGAAAATCAGGAGCAGAGGTTAAGGCTGGGTATTTTCAATGAGCAGAGCAACGAATTGCTCAACGTGCGCAGAATTGATGTGCGGTCACAGCTTGAAAGCCCCGATGCTGTATCGGTCCATAAAAAAGGCGCCTTGTTGCTGTTCACGACCCTGGAGTACGGGGTGACGGGCGGGATTCCGGATGGCGATTCTGACTTTCGTTACCTGATTCCCAACGATGCTCAGCATTCGTACTCGGCGACCGCCGTGTTTTCCTCCCACGCGCTGCACCGCGCTGCCTTTGGTGGTGCGGTGATACAAATGCTGCAAGCGCCCGACTTCAGCTTCATCGTTCCGGAGGATAAACCGCTGCAGCGAATGGTCGCTCAGGCCGGTACTTTTGCAGTACCGGCCGGAGACTACCGGAGCGCAGAATTTGTCTTCGAATCCGAACCTTTCAGTGTCCAGGCCTTCAACGCCCAGCATCCCCTGACCATTGATTTCGAGTACGCCCAGACTACGCAGACCTGGGAATTCCCCTGCACGCTGGGTTTTCGCTACAGGGCGCTGGACAGCGATCAATGGCAATCGCACAACGCCACCTTCAACATCAGCCTCAAGCACGAGTTTCATCTGATTGAAAGTGAGTCAGATGATCAGGCAGTGGAAGGGCATCTTTATGCACCTTACCTCTTCGACCATGAAGTCAGCGCCGCTCCAGGAACGCTGGACAACCTGAGTGCCAGAGAACTTGAGCAGATCAACGGCTTCGTGGCCTATACCGTCAAACACGCCTTGCTTCAAGGGTTGAGCAAAACCCTGGATGCCACCGGCGCCGAGCGCTTTCTGGCCGGCTGGTCATTGCCTGACGAGCAAGTGCTGCAACCCGTACTCAAACGTCTGCCTTATGACCTCGCGTTGTTCGGTCGTATCGATCCCGCTGCGTCCACGTTCAGTATCGTCGAGCAACAGGCACTGATCAGTACAGGCGAAACGCTGCAATTGACCACCCGGCCTGCGCGCCCGGGCATCGTCTGGTCGCTGGCAAATCCATTGGATGGCGGTACTGACGGTCTGGGGGAAATTGATGCGCAGGGTCGGTATGTGGCTCCCGCAGCACTGCCCGTGAGGCAGGGTTTTCAGCGTGTACTGATCAAGGCGATGGACCCCGTGTCGGGGCATGGCAGTACCGCAGTGTTGACGGTGCTCACCAGCAGCGTCAGCGTCAGCCCGTTGATTCAGGTGTGTAATTACGGTCAACGGATAGCGCTTTCAGCACGCAGTTCGCGCGCAGGCAACCTGAAATGGACGGTGGTCGATCCGGTGCCCGGACAAAGCGGGACGCTTGAGGATGGCGTCGATGCGCCGCATGAAAAATTTTACGTCGCCGGTGCAGGGGGGGCAGGGAATACCTATGTCCTTGACACAATAACGGTCAGCGATGACCAGCACACCGAATCAATCCAGGTACTGGTTCTTCGCCACTCACCGATGCTGCCCATCACGCTTGCCAGCGTCAATGACCAGCGTGCCGAGCTGACAGTCGTCGTCAATGGCCACAAGCTTCCAGTCACCTGGCGTCTGAGCGGGCCGGGCTCCATAGACGCCGCGGGTGTGTACAGCAGCGATTCCAACGCACCCGAACGCTTCGTTGTCGTGTTCGCAGAAATTATGGACGAGTACCTTGGCACGATGGCCGGACACCTGATTCTGCCGCTGCCATTGAGTGGCTCCTCCGGTGTATTGCAGGCACTGACCGGCCCCGCGCTGGGCACGGCGGGTAATACAATGCCCCGTTCACTGAGCGCTATTGTGCAGCAAGCCGGTGCAGGTACCTTGACCCAGGGCTGGGGAGCCGTCGCGGCGGTCAGTCGCAGCGATCTCAACCGGCATATCGAGCAGCAATACATCGAGCGCTATCGGGAGCTGGCCTTCTTGCCGTTGTTCACCGGTGAAATTGTGGTGGATGAGCGACAAGGCGACACTGTTCGTCTGAAGCAGGTCGTACTGGGTGTGCCGGTTCTGTCGTTTGTGGCTGACTCGGCGGGCTCCAGCAGTGTTCTTGTCACGATGAACATCGTGTCGGGCCGTTACAGCGGCTTGCATCAGCCGCAGGGCAGCGCAACCACCGTGTCCGGCAGCTTCATCATCAGCGAGCCCATGGGCTTCAGGCTGGCGATGACGGTCGATCTCTTCGTGGGAGAGGAGGGGCATGTGCTGCTCGATCTGGCTGACGGGGCTGGCGTTGCCTGTAATCTGGGCGGCGTCGATGATGCGATCAATCAGGCACTGGCAGATTTCTTTGCCCGGGAGTTCAAGCAGATTGCGCTTCATTGCCGGGTTTTCTCAGTCCTGCAGGCACAGCTCAATCGTTATCATGTTCAGACGCCAACCCGCTTGCGGCTCCTTACCCGCGCCGCGCCGCGTTCAAGCGACGCGCGCATGGACAACGCGGGTGATGGCGCGCTTATGCTGTTCATGCAAGCGCAGGATAGCGAAGCTGAAGGCTTGTTTCCGTCGGCAGATAATTTCGTTTATCCGATACCTGATGATCGCGGGGCAGACAGTCAGCCAGCATACGGCACGGTGTTGATGCTCTCGCAAGAGACTCAGTCGATGATCGAGCGTGAACGCTTGCAGGTGCTGGACAGCCTGAAGTTCAGCGGTGGACGAGTATTTGAACCGCTTGAGCGACACTGCCCGCACGACCTGTTGTTGTTTGGCAGCCTTCGTTCAACACAGGCCAGCATTACACCGCTGTTCTCGACTGTAACGGCCGGGCAGACCCAGCGCTTTGTCCTGCACAACCCGCAAGGCGAAGAAATACCGGCCACCAGCTGGAGTGCATTAAGCATTCAAAGCCACGTGGCTGCCGGAAGCGGCAGCATCTCTTCCAGCGGCGTTTACACGGCGGCGGGCCTTGAGGCTATCGGCCATGACGCGCTGCGCGTCGTGATCACTGCCGTCTATCAAGAGTCAGGCGCTGTCGTCAAGGTCTCGGCGCTGGTGAGTGTGGTATCGCGGAGCCTGGAGTTGGCGCCACGTGTAACGGTGGTGCCAGGGGGGACTGCGCTGCAACCGGTCTCGCTGGCGGCTTCGACGCATGACGGCAGCCCGGTGAGCTGGGCGCTGCTGGGGGCGGAGCTTGGCAGGTTGAGTGAGGTCGGCAAGGGCGCGCTCTTCAGTCCGGATGCCAGGTCCGGTAAAAGAGCGCTGGCCGTGCAACAGATAGAGGCGTCGGGCAATGACCTTGGCATCGCTACGGTGCTTGTCGCCAACGGGCAGCAAATGCTGCACATCGAGCCGGCTTTTGTACCCAGAGCACGACCAAAGGTAGCGGTGCAGTTACAGGATGACCGCTCACTGCTGCCCGGGCTTGAGCGACGCTGGAAGGTGGTGGGTGGGGCCGGCACTGTTGATCGGCAGGGGCTTTTCATGCCGCCCGACCAGGCGCTTGTCGCCAGTAGCGTGGTGAGCTGTGAAGTGGTGAACAACGGGGTGGTTCTGGCGTGTGGCTATAGCGTCATCGAATTGTCCGAAGTCATCGATGAAGGTACTTGGACCGAACTGTCGATGTTTACCATCACGGTCCCCGGCTCGCCATCGACTGAAAATAATACGGGTATTCTGTACCCCAATGGCTATCAGCAACTCAGGCTGCAGATCAAGACCCAGGTGATGCCGGTCGACGGTGTCGATTACGAGCTGAGCCCCGCCGAAAGGCTCACCATGCGCCTGGTAGACGATGGCACCCAGCAAGAAATCGAGACAGTAGCCCTCCATCTCGATGGCATGTCTGAAGATGATGAGCAGACGTGGCGCGTGCGTAGTCAACATAACCGCTTCGAGTTGTCCGGGGCCGGCGTTTTCGCTGCTGAGCCGGGCCTGGATGCGTCACGGCCAGTCGTGCAGGACTTCTATCTGCACAGTCGACAGGAATCGGGTTCAGTCAGCGTCTTCTACGCGAGATTTCAGGATGCCAACGACAATTGGTGGAACTCTGTGCGGTATGAAGAAGTGAACAGCACGGTCGAAATCACCCCGCGACGCTTGCCCTCGTTCGATAACCAGAATTACAACTTCATTCCGCAGCGTGCCGAGGGGTTAGGCGGAAATCCTCCGGCCGAGCCGCCTGCGGAAGGGGCTCCGGATGACCCTTTCGACTTCAATCTCAACACCATCGATTACTGGAAGCTGAGTGCCGTCAACCCCGATACCCAGCAATGGGTAGGTTTCGAGAGGCTGAAGTTTATGCCCTCCAAGCCTGGCAGTGACGTGATCAATACCTCGATCATTCTCTGGGAGAGCGAACAGGTAGAAGAAAAAATGTTCAGTTGGACGGGTTTTATCTTCGACGACCCGGCTGATGACGGCGATGTGAGCAAGGTGCACTTTGACGAAGCGCTCAAAGACGTGATGGGGGCCGATCACTCGTTGGACATCGACGTCAATATGCAGCTATTCGAGACCGGCAAACTGATCATCAGCCTGCACCGCCTCCGGGGTCTTAAATTCATCCCGAAAGGTCATCCTGCACGCGACAAGTTGACGGGAACATTAGCCGTCCTGTTGATCGATAAGCAGGGCAATGCCCATAAACGGCGAATCAGTTTTCTGGCCGAGGGCCCCGGCAGGCGCAACCGTCTCATGCATACCTTCTATTCGGCAACTCGGTCCGAATGAGGCATTGATGCAACAAACTGACAGGGAGTCATTATCATGAATGCGCTAAGTAAAACCTTTGCCTGCATGGCGCTTGCAGGTTTGACAGGCTGTACGTTCGCCCCGTTCCAAAGGGAGGAGGCTGCGCCCCCGGCACAGGCGATCCGACTCATCATGCTCTCACAAGAAAAAGATGGCGGAGGCAAGAACTGCACCTTTACCGCCCAGGACGACGTGGTTTATCTCAACAGGGGCGATCATGCGTGCACGAACGATCAGATGAGTTATTACAAGCTGGATAACGTGCGCTCCGCAGTAAAAATCCGCCTGGAGTCCAGGGATTGTGATGAAGAGGGAGGCTGGGTATTTGAACTCGAGACCTACATTGACCCCGTTACAACACTCTGGCTCTCCATCGACCAGCTCAGAGGCAAACCGGTCGGCACCTTCATCAGTCGCGGCATTATTTTGACCCAGGCATATAGCGGTGATGAAAACATAAAAGGCAAGTTGTCCTGCGTCCGTGTCGATGTATCGGATTAGTCCTCGGTAACACTGGACCTGTCAAGCCTGCTTGACCGTCACCCGCACGGGGTGACGGTTATCCCACTCTATAAAGTTCGAGGTTCATGGATCATGACAGCATCGACTTCCGTACACTCCAACGCGTTCAACTTCCTGAGTTATGTACAGAGCGGCGTTGACCCCCGTACCGGGCAATACACGGTGGCGATCACCCTGCCCGATGTCAAGACCAACGGATTGCGTGGCCCGGGTATGCCACTGGCACTTAACTACAACCCTCTCAACCGCCAGGACAGCGGCTTTGGTCTGGGCTGGAACCTGCAGTTGTCGCAGTACGATCCGGGTAACCAGATCGTGTCGCTGAGCAGCGGCGAGACATTCAAGGTCGATGGCACCAGCGACGACCAGATGCTGATGTCGGAAAAGAAAATCGACAGTTTTCACTTGTACAAGGAGGACGAGACCCATTTCAGGGTGATGCACAAGTCCGGTCTGGTGGAGCTGCTCGAACTGCGTGGCAGCGGGGCCAACAGGGTCGCACTGCCGGTGCGCGTATTCGCCCCGGAAGGTCACAGTGTCACGCTGGATTACGCCTCTTTCGGCGGGTATCAGATGCTCAGCGAAGTAACGGATGACTCGGGTCAGCTTCTGCTCGGCATCAGCCGCGAAGACACGGCGGTGACGCTGCGCATGACCACTGGCGAAGGCCCGGATGCGACATTCAAGATGGTGCTGGGCGGATCGGATCACCGTGTCAACCGTATCGAGCTGCCGACCGACAATGCTGCCTCGTGGCGTTTTGTATACAGCCTGATCCGTGAGCATCTATGCATGACGTCGGTAGAAACACCCGTTGGCGGTCGGGAAGAGATCTTTTATACCGACGGCGGCCATCAGTTTCCTGCCAGGGCGGCACGTCCCCCTCTGCCCAGAGTCACGCGCCATCGCACGACGCCGGGCTTGGGGCAGGCGCAAATGGACGTTTTTTACAGTTACCAGGACAGCGCCGGGCGCGAGCGCAACTTCCTGGGCGCGGGGCTGGATATCGCCTGGGAAGACAATGGTCTGGACAATCTGTATCGCTATCTCGGGGCGGAGCTGTACGAATATTCGTCGACCGAGACATTGCGTGTCCAGGTCGCGGGCAAGCCTGATGCCGAGCGCAGTATCGAACGGACCTTCAACCAGTTTCACCTGCTCACTCGGGAAACCACGCGCAAGAACCTTACCGTCATGCAGGTGGACACTCGGTACTACATCGTGCCGGGACAACCCTTTTTTACTCAGCCTGCCTACTGTCAATTACCCAAGGAGGTCCAGACCACCTGGCGGCTGTCGTCAGACGGCAGTGTGCCGCGCAGTGAAATGGTCAGCAGCGCCTATGACAAAGACGGCAATCTGCTCACTCAGACTCAGGCCAACGGTATGGTCGAGGTCAGTGAGTGGTATCCGGCCGCCGGCGAGGATGGCTGCCCGCCAGACCCTGAAGGCTTCGTCCGCTGGATGAAAAGCAGCAAGATCATCCCGGCGGCGTCCGACTACGGTAATGCACCGGTCCTGATTACCCGCTATCGCTACACGGCGTTGCCTGCTGTGGATGGCGGTCAGCTACAGCAATGGCTTGCACCGCAAAGCGAGACGTTACTGATGCAGGCCCCTGAAGATGAGTACGAGCAGCGCCTCACGACCTATGAATATTTCGATGAGCCGAACAACGCACTTCTGCACGGTCGGCTCAAACTGCAACGGGTGATCATGGGCGAGAATGCAACCAGCACAGAGTATGCCTACAGCACCCCTGACAGCGAGATTTATGGCAAGACTGTGCTGCAAACCGTACAGACCGTGACCGGCTTCGATGGCGCGAAGAAGGTCATTACCCTGGAGGATTCTCTGCTCAACGGCGAACCCTTGCTCAATCGCGACGACAACAACGTGGAAATCCGTTATGTCTACGACAGCCTGCGGCGTGTACTGAGTGAAACGGTGGCGCCCAATGATGATATCTACCAGGCGACCAGAAGTTATGAGTATCAGCTCTGTGCCAAGGCCACCGATCAGGCCACGCAGACGCTCATCGACGTCAAGGGGGTCAAAACCTGCAGTCACTTTGATGGCCTCAACCGAGTCATCCATGAGGAGCGGGATGACGCAGATAAACCTGCGCGCGTCGACAAACCTCGACAGACCTACGCTGCCGTTTACGACGCATGGGGGCTCATGGTCAACGAGACCGAGTTTGACTGGCTTGGTCAGCAGGATCTGGCGCTGAAGAGCGTCTACGAATATGACGATTGGGGCGAACAGCGCTGCGTCACCGGCCCGGATAATATCAAGACGTTCGAAGAGACCGACCCCATTGGTACGGCGCAATCGCAAGGCCCTGTTCAGCGTAGCTGGATCGAAGGCACCGATGGCAAAGGGAAAAGCGAGTTCACCGAGACCTGGATGAACCTGTTCGAACAGCCGACCCGTAGCGAGCGACAGGATAAGGCCGGCACCTCGGTCAGTCTGAGCCAGTACCATTACGATGGCCTTGGCCGCCGTGTCGAGGAAATTGTCGGGGTGGTAAACAGAAGGCGGCGCACTACCTATGTCTACGACGTCTTTGATCGGGTGATCGAGTCCACATTGCCAAGCGAGGCCATCGTGCGTCGCAGCTATGCAAGCCACAGCAGCGAAGACTTGCCCATCAGTATCGGCATCGAGCACAACGGCAAAAGCATTGTGTTGGGAGAGCAGTCGTTCGACGGGCTGGATCGTCTGGTCAGTTCTGTCACCGGCGGGCGTAAACGTACGCTTGTTTACGACGTCGGTCTGCTGCAACCCAGAACGGTAACCCTGCCCAGCAAGCGGAAAATCGATTACGAATACAAGCCCCAGGTAGGCGACGAGCCGTGGCGCCGGGTGCAGTCCGAAGCTGAGCCCGAACCTGACACCACCCGCGAAGTTGATCCGCTGAAAGAATCCGGGCCTGGGGCAGCGCCTGCCCGGACCGCGGAGCCGGGTGTGGCTGCCGATTACACGTACGATAAGCAGAATGCTCGTCTGATTCATTCCGAGGAGCAGGGTGAGATACTGGATCGCGAGTATTACAGTACCGGCTCGCTGAAAAGCGAGAAGCGCACCTCAGCAGGCAAAACCTACGACATGTTCTACAGCTACAGCCGACAGGGCCTGCTGCTGTCTTACACCGATGTACTGGGACAGGAACAGGTCAATCGCTATGACACCTGCGGTCGTCTCGAGGAAACCCGGCTGGGTGAGGTTTATTCAACGTTTGCCTATGACGTTGTGTTTGGTCGTCTCGCGAAAATCACCACCACCGACCAAACCGACAGCAGCCGCGAAAGAACCGTCGCGATCAGCCTTGAATATGATGATCTGGGGCGAGAAGTAAAGCGTACGTTTGACCTCGATGGTGTCGAGCAGCAGATGGTTCAGGTCTATGACGATGTGGATGACATGGTCCAGCGCACCCTTAGCGAAGGCACGGAAATACTCCGTGACGAACACTACAACTACGATACGTCCGGTCGCCTGACTCAATACCAGTGCACGGGGACTCAACGGCCGGTGGACCCTTATGGCAGGACCCTCCTCGGGCAGAACTTCATTTTCGATGGCGCTAACAACCTGACGTTCGTCACCACCCGCTTCGATGGCGGCAGCAACAATGCCAGGTATTTTTACGAGGGTGACGATCCCGTGCAGTTGAGCCGGGTAACGAACACCAACCACGCGTACTACCCGCCTGAAATCAACCTCCGCTATGACCCGGACGGCAATCTGGACATCGACGAAGCCGGGCGCACGCTCAAATACGATCCCCTCGGCCGCCTGATCGAAGTAGGCACGCTCTCAGCCGGCATTCATTACCAGTATGACCCCCAGGACCAACTGACCGGGGAGACCCGTGGCGGCGACAGGGACCTGCGCTTCTATCGCGACGGAGAGCTGGCCAATCAACTCGGCAGCCAGGGCCAGAGCACCTTCATGCGTGGCGACGACTACCTGCTGGCCGAGCAGCAGGGTGACCGGACGCTGCTGCTTGCCACCAGCGCCAGCGATAGCGTGCTGGGCGAGGTGGCTGCCGACGGGGTCAACCGGAGGTGGTATACGGCATACGGCCACGCCAGCGGTGAAGATCCACCGCACGGCAGACTGGGGTTCAACGGCGAACTGAGCGAGGCGGATACCGGCTGGCAAATGCTGGGCAATGGCTATCGGGCCTACAGCCCGGTGTTGATGCGCTTCAACAGTCCTGATAGCTGGAGTCCGTTTGGCGAGGGCGGGGTGAATGGGTATGCGTATGTCGAGGGGAATCCGGTGGGTAGGCGGGATCCGACGGGGCATACTCCCTGGGGGTTTTTTCTAAGACTTGCAACTGCGCCCCTCAGTTCGAATGTCAAGAATGTTCCCAAGGCTCTTATCCGTACTTTCGATGGCGCACCAGAACATCTGAGAAGGATTAGGCGCAAAGATGTTGTGAGGTTAGAAGCGCATGTGCAGAGGCATAAGGAAAGCGCGGATAAAGCGTACAATAACCTTATTACGAGTAAGAGCGCTTTGGATGACGCTGTTGATAGCGGGCTTGATAGCTCTGCGCTTCGCAGCACGTACGATACCGCAAAGAAAAACTACGACTGGTATGACGATCTAGAAAAATCTCTTAAATTTGCTCGGGAAAACCCTAAGGCACGGGCAATAACCCCGTACGCTAGATCCACTTTCAAAAAATCGGAAGAGCATGTGCGCGTTAACAAAAAACTCTATGCTGACAATCAGAACATCAACCTCAGGAACAATAATAAGATAAATAGAGTTCAAAGGCCGGCAGGTGAAATTAGAGGTTATCTGGGAGAAGGCATGTAGCGAGAATGTGCAGTGGTCTTGCAAAAACCGGGTAACGATCTAGTTATCTTATCGTCGCCCGGTCTTGATTTTAATCACTCCACCAAAATAACCCCCTGCCTGATCGCCATCACCAGCGCCGCCTTCAGCGACGTCACCCCGAACTTGCGGCGGATATTGCTGGTATGAAAGTGCACGGTCGCTTCCGAACACCCTTGTATCCGTGATATTTCCCAGGCGGATTTGCCGAGCGCCACCCATTCCAGGACTTGTCGTTCCTTGGCAGTCAGCTGGACAGTGGCGGGTGTGGTCTGGGAGGGCGGCGTGGTGCCGGGCGGTTTTCCATTGTCGCGAAGCATGGTGAAGTCCTTTCCCTGAAGATCGCCGCACCACGATACCCCTGCAACCCCTAACGCGAACCTGACATAAATGACAGCGCCGCAGGACCGTGAAGGCCTTGCGCCGTCAAGGCTGTAGCGCTTTTTTACAGCTTCTTTACGCCCCGGCCAGCCTGTCGATCTCGCGCCTTTACACCCTGCCTGCGGACAATCACCCCACGCGGCCTGCGCCGTACCGGTGTTGCCTGATGGGGGAAATTTCAATGAGCGTTATGGATGGTATCTCTCTGTTGATGGGAGTCGGGCTGTTCATCTATCTGCTGGTGGCGCTGTTGCGCGCCGACCAGAGTCAGGAGTGATCATGCACAGTTACGATTATCTGTTGATCCTGGCCTTTCTGGTCCTGCTGCTGGCCCCCGCGCCGTGGCTGGGGCGTTTCTATTACCGGGTCATGGAAGGCGAGCGTACCTGGCTGAGCCCGTTGCTGGGGCCGGTCGAGCGCGCCTGCTACCGGATCTCCGGCGTCGACCCGAAAACCGAGCAATCCTGGCAGCAATACGCCTGGGCCTTGCTGGCGTTCAACCTGGCGGGCTTTGTCGTGCTGTTCGCCATCCTCATGCTGCAAGGCGTGCTGCCGCTCAACCCGCAGCAACTGCCGGGCATGGAATGGTCGCTGGCCTTCAACACCACCATGAGCTTTGTCGCCAACACCAACTGGCAGGCCTACAGCGGCGAAGCGTCGCTCAGCTACCTGAGCCAGATGGTCGGCCTGACCGTGCAGAACTTCGTCAGCGCCGCGACCGGCCTGGCAGTACTGGTGGCACTGTGTCGCGGCATCAGTCGTCGCTCATCGCAGAGCCTGGGTAACTTCTGGGCCGACATGACCCGCGCCACGCTCTACGGCCTGTTGCCGATCAGTATCGTGCTGGCGGTGTTTCTGGTCTGGCAGGGCGTGCCACAGAACTTCGGCCACTACATCGACGCGCTGACCCTGCAGGGTGCTGATCAGAGCCTGCCCATGGGCCCTGCGGCCAGTCAGATTTCCATCAAGCAACTGGGCACCAATGGTGGCGGCTTCTTCGGCGTCAACTCGGCGCATCCATTCGAGAACCCGACCGCCTGGAGCAACCTGTTCGAACTGGTGTCGATCCTGCTGATCCCGGCTGCACTGGTGTTCACCTTCGGCCATTACGTCAAGGACATGCGCCAGAGCCGCGCGATCCTCGGCTGCATGCTGGCATTGCTGCTGATCGGCGGTGCGGTCTCGCTGTGGGCCGAGTACCAGCCTAACCCGGCGCTGAACATCGCCGGTGTCGAGCAGACCGCACCGCTGGAAGGCAAGGAAACCCGCTTCGGCACCACCGGCACGGTGCTCTGGTCAGTCGCTACCACTGCGGCGTCCAACGGCTCGGTCAACGGCATGCATGACAGCCTCAACCCGCTGACCGGCATGGTCGCGCTGGTCAACATGATGGTCGGCGAAGTGATCTTCGGCGGCGTCGGTGTCGGCCTCAACGGCATGCTGCTCAACGTGCTGATCGCCGTGTTCCTCGCGGGCCTGATGATTGGCCGCACCCCGGAATACCTGGGCAAGAAGCTGCAGGCGCAGGAAGTCCGGCTGCTGGTCGCGACCTTGCTGGTGATGCCGGTCGGCGTGCTGGTGCTGGGCGCGATTGCCGCGAGCCTGCCCGGCCCGGCCGGTGCCGTCAGCAACCCCGGCCCGCATGGCTTCAGTCAGTTGCTGTACGCCTACACCTCGGCCACGGCCAACAACGGTTCGGCGTTCGGCGGTTTCAGTGCCAACACCGTGTTCCACAACCTGATGCTCAGCCTGGCGATTTTCATCGGCCGCTTCGGCTACATCCTGCCGGTGCTGGCCCTGGCCGGTAGCCTGGCCATGAAGAAGGCCGCGCCGCAGGGCCAGAACAGCTTCCCGACCCATGGCCTGCTGTTCGTCACCCTGCTGACCGTCACGATTCTGCTGGTGGGTGGCTTGACCTTCCTGCCGACCCTGGCACTGGGGCCGATTGCCGAACACCTGAGCCTGGGTTTCTGAGGAACCGATCATGAACTTACCTATTAATCCTGCAAAAAATGCTGCTGCGAAATCTACTGAATCGCAGGCCACCGAGTCGGCAAAAACCGGCATCGCCGCCCTGTGGCGTCCGGCGCTGGTGCAGGCGTTCGTCAAGCTCGACCCGCGTCAGCTCAAGCGTTCGCCGGTCATGCTGGTGGTGGAACTGACCGCCATTCTGACCACCGTGTTGTGCGTGATCCCCAACCCGCAGGTGCCGACTTCGGTTTGCGTGCAGATCGCCCTGTGGCTGTGGTTCACCGTGCTGTTCGCCAACTTCGCCGAAGCGCTGGCCGAGGGCCGTGGCAAGGCCCGCGCCGACAGCCTCAAGGCGGGCAGCGAAGGGCTCAAGGCACGTATCAGGGACGACAACGGCAACCTGCGCATCATCAATGCCAGCGAGTTGCGCAAGGGTGATGTGGTGCGCGTCGAGATCGGCGAAATGATTCCCGGTGATGGCGAAGTCATCGAGGGCATCGCGGCGGTCAACGAGGCTGCGATTACCGGCGAATCCGCGCCAGTGATCCGCGAATCCGGTGGTGACCGCTCGGCCGTGACCGGTAACACCCGGCTGGTCTCCGACTGGCTGCTGATCCGCATCAGCGCCAACCCCGGCGAGTCGACACTGGACCGCATGATCGCGCTGGTCGAAGGCGCCAAGCGGCAAAAGACCCCCAATGAGGTCGCGCTGGATATTCTGCTGATCGGCCTGACCCTGATCTTTCTGCTGGTGGTCATCACCTTGCAGCCGTTCGCCCACTTTGCCGGTGGCAGCCTGCCGCTGGTGTTTCTGGTGGCGTTGCTGGTCACGCTGATCCCGACCACCATTGGCGGTCTGCTGTCGGCCATCGGCATTGCCGGCATGGACCGCCTGGTGCGCCTCAATGTGATTGCCAAGTCCGGTCGCGCCGTGGAAGCCGCGGGCGATGTGCATGTGCTGCTGCTGGACAAGACCGGCACCATCACCTTCGGCAACCGTCGCTGCGCCGCGGTCTACGCTGCACCGGGCGTGACCGCCAAGGAACTGGGTGAGGGTGCCTTGCTGGCCTCGCTGGCCGACGACACGGCAGAAGGCAAATCCATCGTCGAGTTCCTGCGCAACCTGCACCCGATGAACGAGCCGACCCTGAGCTCGGTGACGGCTGTGCCGTTCAGCGCTGATACGCGTCTGTCCGGCGTTGATTATCAGGGCCACGTGTACCGCAAGGGTGCAGTGGATTCGCTGTTGGCCTTCATCGACATGCAGCGCAGCGAGCTGCCGCCTGTACTGGCCCGTGAAGTCGACAAGATTGCCAAGACCGGCGGCACGCCGCTGCTGGTCTGCGCCAACGGTCGGTTGCTGGGCGCGATCCATCTCAAGGACGTGGTCAAGCCGGGTATTCGCGAACGCTTCGAAGAGCTGCGCAAACTGGGTATCCGTACCGTGATGGTCACCGGCGATAACCCGTTGACTGCCGCAGCGATTGCCGCCGAGGCCGGTGTCGACGACGTTCTGGCTGAAGCCACACCGGAGAAAAAACTGGAGCGGATTCGCCAGGAGCAGGGAGAAGGGCGGCTGGTGGCGATGTGCGGCGACGGTGCCAACGATGCGCCCGCACTGGCCCAGGCCGATGTCGGCATGGCGATGAACGACGGCACTCAGGCGGCACGCGAAGCGGCGAACATGGTTGACCTCGACAGCGACCCGACCAAGTTGCTGGACGTGGTGCAGATCGGCAAGGAGTTGCTGGTCACCCGCGGTGCGCTGACCACCTTTTCGATTGCCAACGACGTGGCCAAGTACTTCGCGGTACTGCCTGCGCTGTTTGCCTCGATCTACCCGCAACTGGGTGTGCTCAACGTCATGAAGCTGACCAGCCCGCAGAGCGCGATTGTCTCGGCGATCGTCTTCAACGCGCTGATCATCGTCGTGCTGATCCCGCTGGCCCTGCGCGGCGTGCGTGTACAGGCGGCCAGCGCGGCTCACTTGTTGCGTCGCAACCTGCTGATCTACGGCCTGGGCGGCATCGTTGTGCCGTTTATCGGCATCAAGCTGATCGACATGCTGCTGGTCGCACTCGGCCTTGTTTGAAGCCTGTGCTGCATGCCGGTCGGCGTGCAGCCTCACCTGATTGAGGATGTGCAGATGTCCAATGTATTGCGTCCGGCCTTGAGCCTGATCGTGTTGATGAGCCTGATTACCGGTGTGGCGTATCCGCTGGTGGTCACCGGAGTGGCACAAGTGGCGTTTCCGGCCCAGGCCAATGGCAGCCTGGTGTATGACGCGTCGGGCAAGGTGCGCGGCTCGGCGCTGATCGCCCAGTCATTCACCGGCGATGAGTGGTTTCAGTCGCGTCCTTCGGCTGGCGCATTCGCGACCGTGGCCAGTGGCGCAAGCAACTTCGCACCGAGCAACCCGGCGCTGGCGACACGCGTGAAAGAGGATGCCGCGAAACTGGCCAACGCCTCGCAGGAACCGATACCAATGGCCTTGCTGACCACCTCCGGCAGCGGCCTTGACCCGCACCTCTCGCCTGAAGCGGTGGCCTGGCAGGCCGGTCGCGTTGCAGCGGCCCGCCAATTGCCGCTGGACAAAGTGCAGGCACTGATCGACGCCAATACCCAGCGTCCGCTGATCGGCCCACCCGTGGTTAACGTATTGGCCTTGAATATGAGCCTGAATCAGTTACCGTCTGCACCGCGCAACGCGCAGCTGTAACAAAGTACGCCATGTACGCAGCAGATTCACTAAGCTGTAGCTGATCAGAAAGAGGGTGGTAACCAACGTGAGTGATTCCGGTCGAGCTGACGCACTGCTGGCCCAGCTGCCCCGCGAGGGGCGCGGAAGGCTGAAGGTTTTTCTCGGCGCCGCGCCAGGGGTGGGCAAGACTTACGCCATGCTCCAGGCGGCTCATGCGCAACTGCGCCAGGGCGTTAAGGTGCTGGCGGGCGTGGTCGAAACCCACGGCCGCGCAGAAACCGAAGCGCTGCTCAACGGTCTGCCGCAACAGCCCTTGCTGCGCACTGATTATCGCGGCATGACCCTCGAAGAAATGGACCTCGACGCGCTGCTCAAGGCTGCTCCGAGCCTGGTACTGGTCGACGAACTGGCGCACACCAACGCGCCCGGCAGTCGCCACACCAAGCGCTGGCAGGACATTCAGGAACTGCTCGCCGCCGGTATCGATGTGTATACCACGGTCAACGTCCAGCATCTGGAAAGCCTTAATGACCATGTCCGCGGCATCACCGGCGTGCAGGTGCGTGAAACCCTGCCGGACTGGGTGCTGCAGGAAGCCTTTGAACTGGTGCTGATCGACCTGCCGCCCCGCGAACTGCTGGAGCGCCTGCGCGACGGCAAGGTCTACGTGCCGGAGCAGGCGCGCGCGGCCATCGATGCCTTTTTTACCCAGACCAACCTCACCGCGTTGCGCGAAATGGCCATGCAGACAGCGGCGGCGCAGGTCGATAACGATCTGGCGCAGGGCTACCGGCAATTGGGCCAGTCGGCCCCGGCGGTTCGCGGGCGGATGCTGGTGGGCATCGATGGCGATATCCATGCCGAGCGCCTGGTGCGTCATGCCAGTCGGGTTGCCCAGCGTCGCCATCTGCCATGGAGCGCCGTGCATGTGGACGATGGGCAAACCCTCGACGAGCAGTCACGCGCGCGCCTGCAAAGCGCTCAGCAACTGGCCGAGCGGCTGGGCGGCGAGGCGGTTTCATTGCGTGCCGGGGAGGTTGCCAGAACGCTGGTTCAGCATGCCATCGAACGACGTGCCAGCGTGGTGCTGGTCGGCCAGTCGCGTCGGCATTGGCGTCGCCGCGTGTTTGGTGGCGGCGTCGCGGCGCGCTTGTTGCGTGAAGGGCATGGGCTGGAAATCTCGGTGCTCGACGACAGCGAGGAACTGCCCGATCAGCCGCCGCGTGCGCGCCCGGCCCGCGAAGTCGTGTGGTTCGATTACGGTCTGGCGTTCGTCGCCACGTTGATCGCCAGTCTGGTCGCCTGGGGCGTTGCAGGCGTGCTGGCGCTGCCGAACATTTCCCTGATCTTTCTCGCTGCGGTATTGCTGGTCGCCGTGCGCAGCAGCATGGGCCCGGCGCTGGCCTGTGCCGGGTTATCGTTCCTGGCCTATGATTTTCTGTTCATTCCGCCGAGCTTTTCCCTGAACATCCAGCGCGAAGAAGACGTGCTGACGCTGTTGTTCTTCCTGCTGATGTCGGCCCTGACCGGCAAGCTCGCAGCACGCCAGCGCAGGCAGTTGCAGGCATTGCGCGATACCCAGGAACAGACCAGCGAACTGCTCGACCTGTCGCGCAAGATGACCGCCGCCACCGACCGCAAGGCGGTATTCAGCGCCGCCGAGCAGCATTTTTCCGGCTGGAAGGAACTGCACTTGTGCCTGGTCGGCCGCGACGGAGAGGGCGGCAGGGTGGTCGAAACCGGTGGGCCGCTGACCTTCTCGGAAGCCGAGCGTGCTGCCGCCGACTGGGCCTGGAAGCACGATCAACCTGCGGGCAGTGGCACTGGCACCTTGCCGTCCGGACGCTGGTGGTGGTGGCCGATCACCGCAGAAGAAGGGCCGCTGGCTCTACTTGGGGTCTGCGCGCGGGAAGGCCAGTCGTTCACCGCGCAGCATCGACGTCTGCTGGCGGCACTGACCCAGCCACTGGCGCAGGCGCTGGCCCGTGCGCAACTGGCGCAAGAGCTTGAGGCGGCGCGCCTGCACGGTGAAACCGAGCAACTGCGCAGTGCCTTGCTGGCCTCGGTGTCCCACGACCTGCGTACCCCGCTGACCTCGATGCGCGGCAGCATCGACAGCCTGCTGGCCCTGGGTGAAGCCATTCCACTGGAGGATCGCCGCGAGCTGCTGGAAGGCACCCGCGATGAAGCCGAGCGCCTGGACCGCTATATCCAGAACCTGCTGGACATGACGCGTCTGGGGCACGGTGCGCTGAAGCTGGCCCGCGACTGGGTGTCGCCCGCCGATATCGTCGGTAGCGCGCTCAACCGGCTGCGTGCCGTACTGGCGCCATTGCAGGTCAGCACCCAGGTGACTGGCGAGCTGCCGCTGCTGTACGTGCACGCAGCGCTGATCGAGCAGGCGCTAGTCAATGTGCTTGAGAACGCTGCGCGCTTTTCACCCGTCGATGGACGCCTGCAGGTGGCGGCCGGTGTGGTCGACAGTGAACTGTTTTTCTCGGTCAGTGACGAAGGCCCCGGCATTCCCGAAGACGAACGAGCGAAGATTTTCGACATGTTCTACACCGCCGCCCGCGGCGATCGTGGCGGGCAGGGCACCGGGCTGGGGCTGGCGATCTGTCAGGGCATGATCGGCGCGCATGGCGGACGGCTTTCGGTCGAGGAGGGTATTGATGGGCTGGGTACGCGCATCACGCTGTTTCTGCCGCTGCAGGCGCAGCCGGATGTGGAACTGGAGGAGTCCGCTTGAGCCAGGCGACCACCATTCTGGTCATCGACGACGAGCCGCAGATTCGCAAGTTTCTGCGCATCAGTCTGGTCTCGCAGGGCTACAAGGTGCTGGAAGCCGCCACGGGCGCCGAGGGTCTGGCTCAGGCTGCCTTGAACAAACCCGATTTGCTGGTGCTTGACCTTGGGCTGCCGGACATGGACGGTCAGCAGGTGTTGAGCGAGTTTCGCGAGTGGTCGGCGGTGCCGGTGCTGGTGCTTTCGGTACGCGCCAGTGAGGCACAGAAAGTCCAGGCGCTGGACGCCGGCGCCAACGACTACGTGACCAAGCCGTTTGGCATTCAGGAGTTTCTGGCCCGGGTCAGGGCGCTGCTCAGGCAGGCGTCGGGCAGCGATAAGCCCGAATCTGCGCTTGAGTTCGGACCGCTCACCGTCGACCTGGCCTATCGGCGCGTGCTGCTCGACGGTCTCGAAGTGGCGCTGACCCGCAAGGAATACGCGGTGCTGGCGCAGTTGGCGCGGCATCCTGGGCGGGTCATTACCCAGCAGCAATTGCTCAAGGATATCTGGGGGCCTACGCACACCGAAGACAGTCACTATCTGCGTATCGTGGTGGGGCATTTGCGGCAGAAGCTGGCGGACGATCCGACCGCTCCGCGGTTCATCCTCACCGAGCCTGGAATAGGGTATCGTCTGCTCGCTGATCACTAGATGAAAAAAGCGAGCAGAGCCCCGTGCTGCGGCACTTTTACTGCCGCGCACCGTCAAAGCCGCACACTCCCTGTTCTCTCTTGAGGTAACACCCGCATGAAAGCCCTTATCTGTCTGCCATTGCTTGTTTTGGTTCTTGCAGGTTGTGCTGGCAAGACCGGATATCGCGACAGCTGCGCCACTCAGCTCGACGCGGCCTGGCATGAGCTGGATCTGGCCAAGGCTGAAGGCTTCGCCGGAACGGTCAGTTACTCGAAGGCCTTGTCGCTGTTGACGGGTGCCAAGACTCAGCAGCAGTTCGAGGCGTTTGAAGGCTGCACCGAGAAGTCCGAAAAGGCCCGCTTCTATATCCGTGAGTCCCGCGCTGGCCGTTGATAGCTGACGATACACAGGTCTGCTCTTGATTCTGGCTGAAGGCCGTGGGAGCGAGCTTGCTCGCGAAGAGGCCAGTAAAGCCCCTGAAAATGGGGCGTCTGGACAATGACTATCGTGCTAATGAGTTGGCATGCAGTTCGTGACGCTCTGCGTCACACGGCGGTTTTTCTTTTTCAGGTGGATTGGGGTTCGACTCAGGTCACCTTTTCGCCCCTCGGCGACCTACTTTGATGGGGCCAAAGTAGGCAAACCCCTTGGCTCTGTTTCCGGCCCGACTTCGTCGGGTTCCTTCGCCCTGATACTGATCCGGGGCTCAGCCGTCACTTACGTCGCACTCTGCGTCGTCAGTACCATCGTGTTCGAAAAGCACTTTAGAGTAGTCGGGCTAGAGGGACGGCCCGGAGCCTGATGACTATCGTTCCTCACGCTCCGCGTGGGAGTGCAGTTCGTGACGCTCTGCGTCACACAGCTGTTCTGTGATGCCAGGTAGATTGAGGTTCGACTCAGGTCACCTTTTCGCCCCTCGGCGAGTCACTTTGAAGGGGCCAAAGTGACCAAAGCCCCTGGCTCCGTTTCCGGCCCGACTTCGTCGGGTTCCTTCGCCCTGACACTGATCCAGGGGTCGCCGCAACGGACCATCCATGGTCCGGTGCGGCTAGCCTGGCGTCCTGCCAGGCTACCCCCGGATCAGCGCCAGGCCTCAGCCGTCACTTACGTCGCACTCTGCGTCGTCAGTGCCATCGCGGTTGAAAAGCGCTTCAGAGCAATTTGGCTAAAGGCACGGCCCGGAAACTGATGACTATCGTTCCTCACGCTCCAGCGTGGGAATGCAGTTCGTGACGCTCTGCGTCACACGGCGGTTCTGCGATATCAGTGATGTTTGTTTCTGGCTCAAGTCACCTTTTCGCCCCTCGGCGACCTACTTTGATGGGGCCAAAGTAGGCAAACCCCCTCGCTCCTGTTTCCGGCCCGACTTCGTCGGGTTCCTTCGCCCTGTCACTGATCCGGGGGTCGCCGCAACGGACCATCCATGGTCCGGTGCGGCTAGCCTGGCGTCCTGCCAGGCTACCCCCAGATCAGCGCCAGGCCTCAGCCGTCACTTACGTCGCACTCTGCGTCGTCAGTACCATCGTGGTTGAAAAGAACTTTTGCGGCAGTGGCTGCGGGTAAGGCATGAGATTGTTTTGGCTATCGTGCCGACGCTCCGCGTCGGCATGCCGTTCGTGACGCTCTGCGTCACAAATCTTCAGCCTGTCGAGACAGTAGGCCTAACCAACTCTGGCGAAACGGCCTACGCTCACTTTAAAGTGTTCGGACATTAGCATCGCTTGCAGTCCCACAGTCATGAAGCAGTTGCCGGAAGGGGCTTTCGATGGGTAGAAAACTCGATGCATGCCTGAGCGCGATCAATGAGGTGGTGCTGGGCAAGGAGGCGCAGGTACGCCTGGCGATGACGTGTCTGGTCGGCGGCGGGCATTTGTTGATCGAGGACTTGCCGGGGATGGGCAAGACTACCCTCAGTCATGCGCTGGCGAAAATTCTTGGTCTGAGTTATCAGCGCATTCAGTTCACCTCTGACCTGCTGCCAGGTGACATCCTGGGGACCTCGGTATTTGATCGGGACAGTGGGCAGTTCACCTTTCATCCGGGGCCGATTTTCGCTGAGCTGGTGCTCGCCGACGAGATCAACCGCGCCACGCCCAAGAGCCAGAGCGCGTTGCTGGAAGCGATGGAAGAAGGGCAGGTGTCGATCGAAGGCGCGACGCGTCTGTTGCCCGATCCATTCTTTGTGATCGCGACCCAGAACCCGTTCAGCTCCGGCGGCACTTTTGCCTTGCCCGAGTCGCAACTGGACAGGTTCATGATGCGCATTTCCATGGGCTACCCGGCCAGAGCCGCAGAGAAAGCCCTGCTGCTGGGCGAGTCGCGCCGCGAGCTGTTGCCGCGTCTGCAACCGATTCTGGATCACGCCCTGCTTGGCCAGCTCCAGGCGCAGGCGCGGCAGGTGCGTGCCAGTGATGCCTTGGTTGATTATGTCCTGCGACTGGTCGAGGCGACGCGCAGCCAGCCGCAGTTCGCCTACGGACTTTCACCCAGGGCGAGCCTGGCGATTCTGGCCGCAGCACGGGCCTGGGCGATGTTACTGGGCCGTGAGTATGTGATTCCCGAGGACGTGCAGGCGGTGCTGCCATCGGTGATCGGCCACCGGCTGCGTGAACGCAGCGATCCGACCGGACACGGCGGCGGTGCGCTGGTGCAGTGGCTGTTGCGCGAGGTGCCCGTGCTTTGATCGAACCGCTCAAACCACTCTGGCAACGCTGGCTGTCGAGGCGAATTCCTCCAGCGTCACGCATTACCCTCGACCACCGGCGCATTTTCATCATGCCGACACGCACCGGCATGATTTACGCGCTAGTGCTGGTGCTCATGCTGCTGGTGGCGATCAATTACCAGAACAGTCTGGCCTACGGGTTGACCTTTCTGTTGCTGTCGATAGGCGTGCTGGCCATCCTGCACACCTACCGCAACGTCAGCGGTCTGGTTCTGAGTGCAGGCGTGGCGCGTTCGGTATTTGTCGGCGAGCCGGTGCAATTGCGCCTGCGCCTGGAAAGTGCCGGGCAGGCTCACCACGCATTGGGCTTGGGCTGGAGCGCGACAGCGTTGCAGTCAGGCGATGTGCTACCCCGAGTGCTGACCGACCTGGAGCTGACCCTGCCCGCCGAAAAGCGCGGTTGGCTGCATGCACCAAGGCTGAGGATCGAGAGTGTGTTTCCGCTGGGCATTTTTCGCGCCTGGAGCTGGCTCGATCTGGAGCAGAGCGCCTTGATCTATCCTCGACCCTTGTCCGGGACCCTGCCGCTGCTCAAGGGCGTGCAGCCGCATGCCGAGGACGATGGCCATGCCACCCAGGGGGCCGGTGTCGATGATTATCAGGGCCTGCGCAGCTATCAGCCGGGCGACAATCGCAGTCGCCTGCACTGGAAGGCGTATTCACGCGGGCAGGGGCTGTTGATCAAGGACTTCACCGACCTCAGTGGCCATGACCTGTGCCTGGACTTCATGGCACTGGGCGGAGATAACGAGGAGCGCCTGTCGCGCCTGTGTTATTGGGTGCTGGAGCTGTCGCAGCGGCACCAGCCGTTTGCCCTGCGGTTACCGGGCTTTCTGTCAGCGGTGGACAGCGGTGATGCACACCGCGAAGTCTGCCTGCGCGCCCTTGCGCTGTACGGCCATCGCTCATGAACGACAAGGTCAAGGCAGTTCCCGCCGCGCCCATTCCGCGTGTCAGCCTCACCTGGCTGCTGGTGGCGCAGGCACTGGTGGTGTTGCCGTTCGCGTTGCATGTCCCGGTGTCGATCATGATCCTCTGGCTGGGCTGCACGGTGTGGCGCGTTCAAGCGTTCCGCATGCGCGTGCGCTTGCCTGGCACCTGGGTCAAGTCCGGGCTGCTGGTGGGCACCGCCGGTGGCGTTTATCTGGCGCGCGGCAGCCTGGTCGGGCTGGATGCCGGGGCTGCGTTACTGGTGGCTGCATTCGTTCTGAAAATGCTGGAAATGAACAATCGCCGTGACGCGCGGGTGCTGATTTTCCTTGGCTTCTTCTGCGTGGCGGTCGGCTATCTGTTCGAAGACAACCTGCTGTGGGCGCTCTTCAGTCTGCTGCCGGTCAGCGCGCTGCTGGCTGCGTTGATCGGCCTGCAACACTCGGACCTGGCCGGCAGGTCGGCCGACACGCTCAAGCTGGCGTTCAAGCTGATGGCGCAGGCGCTGCCGTTGATGCTCTTGCTGTTTCTGTTCTTTCCGCGTCTGGACCCGCTCTGGTCGCTGCCGCAGCCGAGCAACAAAGGCGTCACCGGCCTGTCGGACAACATGGCACCCGGCGACATGGCGGAGTTGAGCAAATCGCCCGCGCTGGTGTTTCGCGCCAGTTTCGAAGGGCCGGTCCCGGCGCGCAATCAGCTGTACTGGCGCGGTCTGACCCTTGAGCAGTTCGATGGGCGTCGCTGGTCGCAGTCGGCCCGCGCCCAGACCGTACAGATTGCGCAGTGGGAGAAACGCGGCGAGCCGCTGGCCTACAGCGTTGTCATGGAAGCCAGCGGCCGGCCCTGGCTGCCCAGCCTCGACGTGGCAGAAACCACGTTGCCGGACGTGCGGCAGATGAGCGACTTCCGCCTGCAGCGCAGACGCCCCGTCGAACAGTCGCTGCTCTACGCCGTCAACTCATGGCCACAGAGCGTCCGTGATCCGCTGTCCAGCGAGCAGATCCAGCGTCAGGACCTGCAGTTGCCTGCCAAGGGCAATGATCAGGCGCGGCAATGGGCCGATGAACTGCGCCGCCGCTACACCACACCGGACGCCATGGTCGCGGCGCTGCTCGGTTACTTCAGCGATCAGCCGTTTCACTACACCCTCAAGCCGGTGCCATTGGGCAATGACAGCATCGATGAATTCCTGTTTGCCAGTCGTCAGGGGTTTTGCGCCCACTATGCCGGTGCCATGACCTTTGTCCTGCGCGCGGCGGGCATCCCGGCGCGGGTGGTGGCCGGGTATCAGGGCGGCGAACTGAACCCCGACGGGCAGTACCTGACTGTTCGCCAGTTCGACGCGCATGCCTGGGTGGAATACTGGCAGCCGGGCGTGGGCTGGCGCAGCGTCGACCCGACTGCAGCCGTGGCGCCGCAACGTATCGAGCAAGGTCTGGAGCAGGCGCTGGCGGCGGACGAAGCGTTTCTGCAGGACTCGCCCTATTCAGCGTTGCGCTACCGCAACGTGCCTTGGGTCAACGCCCTGCGCCTCAGTTGGGATAACCTCAATTACGGCTGGCAGCGCTGGGTGCTGGGCTATCAGGGACAACAGCAGTTACAAATTCTCGGTCGCTGGTTTTCAGGGTTCCAGGCGCCGGTTTTTGTCTTGGGAAGCCTGTTTTCACTGGGCCTGGTGGCGTTATGGCTGTTCAAACCCTGGCAACGCGAAAGCGACTCGCAACTGCGCGTGTTCAACGCATTTGAACGCTTGCTCGCCCGCCATGGTCTGCGTCGTATGCCGGGTGAAGGCGCTGACGCATTCTGCCGCAGGGCGGTGCTCTATTTTCCGCAGCATACCGAGGCCATTGAAGGTTTCGTCCGCGAATTTCAAGCGCAGCGCTATGCTGGGCGGCTGGCTTCGGCAAGCCGCTTGAGGCAGGCGCTGAGCACGCTGCGCCGTGGTTTGCCATGGAGGCTGTCAGCCGTCAGGGACAGGCATTCATGAATCAGTTTGTCGAAGGGGAATTGCATGTCTTCAATGGTGGATCATCTGGTCGCCGAAGTGCTGGCGCTGGATGTCAAATTGCTCGCGTGTCAGGCACGTCTCGCCGTTTCGACTGACAGCGAAGCGCTGCACGATTTACGTACCACGGTGCGCCGTCTGCGCAGCGTACTGCGGCCCCTGCGGGAAAACCCGAGTGCGGCAGAGCTGGAAGAGGCGGCCAGGGCGGTCGGCCAACTGACCACGCCGCTGCGTGACATTCAGGTGCTCGCCGGGTTTCTTGAAGAGCAGGGTTTGAACGAGGCCGCATTCACACGCAACCGTTACCTGGAAAGCGCCTGCCCAAAGGTCGCCAGCTCGCCCGAGTTGACCCGCCTGCTCAAGCTGATTGACCGGTTCCCGGAAATGCTGCGCCTGCAACAGCGCCAGGGCATGTTGCGTGGCTTGCGCAAGACCATCGAAAAGCGCATGGACAAGCAATGGCACAAGTTGCGTGTGGCCATCGCCGAGCCCGGTCATGACCGTCATGACCTGCGCCTGCTGATCAAGCGCGTACGTTACGCTGCCGAAGCCTATCCGCAACTCAGCCACCAGCCGAAAAACATGCAGGCGCGGCTCAAGTCCGCACAAGGCGAACTGGGCGACTGGCACGATCATCTGCAATGGCTGGCGCAGGCGGCAGAGCAACCGGATCTGGCTCCCTGCGTGCCGGGCTGGCAGATCGGCATAGTAGGCGCCGAGCGCAAGGCCGAAGCATCGCTCAAACGCTTGGCCAAAGCCTGTTTCTGATCCTGTGATTTGTCGAGAGGCAGGTCATTCAGGCCGCAAAAATGGCCATTATGCGGCCTGTCGTTAACTAAGAGGATGGTTATCATCCATCCACTTGTGTGTTGACGTGTGGAGTGAGCATGACCTTTTCTGAACTGATCGATGCGCTGCGTCGCGATCCGCGCTCTGTCACGATCCCTGCCGAATGGTCTCAAGGGCGTGCCTGCTTCGGCGGGCTGATGGCTGCGCTGACCTACGAAGCGATGCGTGCAGAGGTGCCGGAAGGGCGGCCGGTTCGTTCGTTGGCGATCACCTTTGTCGGGCCGGCCGCGCCCGGTGTGCCGATTGCTTTCGAGGTCGACACCCTGCGCCATGGCAAGGCAGTCAGTCAGGTGCTGGGACGCGCCATGCAGAACGGTCAGGTCATGACCCTGATACAAGGCAGCTTCGGTGCCCCTCGGGAATCGATGATCACCGTTGCCGCAGAGGCCGCGCCGGTCCTTAAACCGGTTGATCAATGTCCGGAGCTGCCGTTCGCCAGCGGCGTGATGCCTGATTACCTGCGCTTCATGGACATTCGCTGGGCGTTGGGCGGCATGCCATTCAGTAATACCCGATCACCGGCGATTGGCGGCTACGTGCGCTTTCGCGATACGCCGCACGCCACGCCCATGGGCGAAGCGCACATTCTGGCGCTGGTGGACACCTGGCCGCCTGCGGTACTGCCGCACCTGGACAAACCGGCCCCCGGCAGCTCACTGACCTGGACCATTGAGTTCGTCCAGCCCCAGCCGTCGCTCGATACCCTGCAGTGGTGCAGCTACCGCGCAGTCATCGAGCATGCCCGCGATGGCTATGGCCATACCGCCGCGGCATTGTGGAGCCCCGACGGCGAGCTGATCGCAATCAGCCGCCAGACGGTTACCGTATTTGGCTGACCGGCAACCGGATCAAGGTTTGCGAGCGGCCCGGGCGGCGTCCTGGCGCTGAAACCCCAGCGCCGCCACCAGGCCGATCACCCCGATGGCAACCGATGAAAGGCTTTCGGAAAACAGCCCGTTGAGGATCAGCAGGGCCGCCAGAATGAACAGCGGCACGGCGATCAGGTACAGAGCCAGACTGGCCGAGTGCTCCTGACTGTCGTTGCTGTCACGCCATTGATTCAACTGCAGATCGGAAAGTGGTTTGTTCATGATGCGGTCCTCTTCAGGTAACGCGTAAAGCGTCGTTCAATGCCTCAAGGATAGGCCCGCGCGCCGATGGCTGACGAGTCAAGCCTGTCTATCGCGGCGATAGCCTGTTACAGCTTGAGCTGGCCAATGGCGGCATTCAGTTCGCCTGCCAGCGTGGCCAGTTCGTCACTGGTGCTGGCCGAGTCAACCGTCTGAATCACCGTGCGTTCGGTGACATCGCGGATACTCACCACCGCACGGTTCATCTCCTCGGCGACCTGACTTTGCTGCTGGGCGGCGACGGCGATCTGCGTGTTGCTTTCGCGCATCTGTGCCACGGCACCGGCAATTGCCGCCAGCGCATCACCCGCTTCCCGGGCCTGCTGCACGCATTCGTCAGCCTTGGACGAGCTTTCCTGCATGAAGTCCACGGCATCGCGAGTGCCGCTTTGCAGGGTCGAGACCATCGTGGTGATTTCATCGGTGGAGGTCTGCACCCGTTTCGCCAGATTACGTACCTCGTCGGCGACCACGGCAAACCCCCGACCCATTTCCCCGGCGCGTGCGGCCTCGATGGCTGCGTTGAGGGCGAGCAGGTTGGTCTGTTCGGCAATGCTGTGGATCACGTTGACCACACCGTTGATCTTCTGGCTGTCTTCGGCCAGACGCTGGATCATTTCCGCCGTTTGCTGCACGCCGCTGGAAAGCCCGGCGATGGACACTTGCACGCGGTCGACCACCACCTTGCCACTGCCCGCCAGTGCGTCGGCGGTCTGCGACTGATCACGGGTGGCCGTGGCGTGCTGGGCAATGTGATGGACCGTGGCAGTCATCTCGTTGATGGCCGTGGCCACTTGGTCGGTTTCGCTTTGCTGGCCGAGCATGCCCTGGCGCACCTCCTTCATGCCTGCCGCCAGATGCGCGGCGCCCTGATCGAGGCGCCCGGCAGTTTGCGAAACGGTGTTGACCACCCGCTGGTAACCGGCCTGCATGGCATTGAAGGCCTTGGCCATTTGTCCGACCTCATCGTCACTGCGGTTGGGAACACGGGCCGCCAGGTCGCCGCTTTTTTCGACGTGCAGCATCACATCCTTGAGCGCGTTGAGCTGGCTGAGCAGAAAGCGGATCAGCAGCTGCGAGGCACAGAGCATCAACAGCATCAGCACGAAAACCGCCATCGCGTAGTGCGTGAAGCGATCCAGCAGGATTTGCATGAAGGTCGGGGTGAATGCCAGTAGCGCAATCCGTTGCTCGGCGCCTCGGGTGATGATCTGCGCACCGCTCAGCCATTGACCGCCAGCGGGCTTGTCCAGCGTCACCCAGTCGCGGGCGTCAGCCAGTTCCGGCAGCGCAAGGCCATCGACGACCGGTGTCTGACCCTGGCGGTACGTCAGCAATGTATCGCTGGAGGGCAGCGCTGTGTCGACGGGCCATGCGGCCAGCAGGCGCGCCTGCGCTTGTGCTGCCTGACGCGACGCATCCGTGCGCGCGTGTTGTTCAGTTTGCATGGCGTACAGCACCAGCAACAGGGTGGTGACGAAAGCGACCGCGTTGACGGCCCAGAACTTATATTTCAGTGACAGGTTGCCAAGCCATGAGCCCATGAGTGGTCTTCTTCGGTGATCGGTTGAGATAGCAGCAAGATGCCATCACTGTGCCTCAGCCAACGAAGAGAGCCTTGATGCGGGTCAACAAAGCTGCAGATTTTCATCCTCTGAGGTGTTCTTCAGCACTGGCAAGGCAAAAAACTGCCGTGCGCAATCTGTGCTGTGGCGTGCGAGGTCTTCCTGCGTTTCGCCCCGGTGCAAGGCTACTTCGCGCAAGACTTCCGGCAGGTAAGCCGGCTCGTTGCGACCGTTTTTCGGCTTGGGACGCAGGCTGCGTGGCAGCAGGTAGGGCGCATCGCTTTCCAGCATCAGCCGGCCGCGAGGGATGTTGCCCACCAGTGCGTGCAGGTGGGTGCCGCGTCGCTCGTCGCAGATCCAGCCGGTGATGCCGATATGCAGATCAAGGTCCAGGTAACTGAACAGCGCGGCGCGCTCACCGGTGAAACAGTGCACGACTGCCGCGGGCAGGCGGTCGCGGTAATCGCGCAGAATTTCCAGCAGCCGCTGGTTGGCATCGCGCTCGTGGAGGAACACCGGTAATTGCAGTTCCACGGCCATGGCCAGGTGCGCCTCCAGGACCTTTTCCTGTTGGGGGCGAGGCGAGAAATCGCGATTGTAATCCAGGCCGCATTCACCCACGGCGCGAACGCGATTTTCCTTGAGCAGGGCATGCAACTGTTTCTCGGTGTCACCGGTCCAATCGCTCGCCGAATGCGGATGGATACCTGCCGTGCAGAACAGGCGTTGCGCGCTTTCATCCCGCTCGTGACACAGCTGCAGGGCGTGTTCGCTGCCCTCGACACTGGTGCCGGTCACCACCAGTTGTTCGACGCCTGCGGCATAGGCGCGGTCGAGTACCGCCTGTCGCTGCGAGGCGAAGCTTGCGTTGGTCAGATTGACGCCGATGTCGATGAGTTGCATGGTGCTACCTCCAGCTGAAGGCTGCCGAGCATACCAGAGCTCTGGCCACAACAAGAAAACGCTGGGTATTCAAGCGATTGAACCTCAAGGTTCAACGATTTCCTTCGCTGTTCGATGCTGCTGCGTGACCTCAAGATTTCCTTTTTCCTGTTTCTTTCCGGCATTGCCCTGGGGAAGTGAATGATCCGATCCGCGCTTGTGTCTTTGATCTGCCTGTTACCGCTGCTGCCCTTGCAGGTTTCTGCTCGGCAGACCGGTCCCGAGGTCGTGCAGCACACGGTGCAGGTGCGCGATTTGCCGGCGATTCGCAGCAGCAAGGTGCTGCGCGTGCTGGTCAATCAGAGCCGTAACAGCTCCGGCGACGTCAAGGGGCAGGAAATCGGCGTCGAATACCATCGTCTGCAAGCTTTCGAGCAGTACCTCAACAGCCATTCCCGTGCCGGGCAGAAGGTCACGATCAAGGTCATCCCCAAGGCCAAGAACCAGCTGCTGACGGCCTTGCAGCGCGGAGAAGGCGACATGATCGCGCCCGGCGAGCTGCTCGATGTCAGCGACGCCAAGGGCATTCAGGCCAGCGCACCGATCGTGCACGACGTGCCTCTGGTGCTGGTCGGCGTTCGTGGTCAGCGCAGTGTGCGCCGTGTGGATCAATTGTCCGGAAAGACCCTGAGCCTGCCCACCGGCAGTGCCGCCGATGAAGCCCTGCATCAGGTCAATCGACAACTGGAGCTGCGCAAGCTGCCCTTGGCGAAAATCGAATGGGTCGACCCCAGTCTGGCCGTCGAGGATGTGCTGGAAATGGTTCAGGCCGGGATTTACCCGATGACGCTGGTCGAGCAGCCGATTGCCGAGCGCTGGGCGAGGATCATGCCCAAACTGCGCATCGAACGCGGCCTGACCTTGCAGACCCACGGGGATATCAGCTGGTTCGTTCGTGACAATGCCACCCAGCTGCGGGCCAGTGTCGACGATTTCCTTAAAGACTATAAGCCGTCGGCCCAGCAGGATCAGGTGTTCGCCAACGCGTACAAGAACACCTACAAGGTCAACAACCCGTTGGTGCGCAACAACCTGCAGCGTCTGGAACAACTGCGTCCGATGTTGCAACGCCATGCCGATGCACAGGGCATGGACTGGCTTGATCTGGCAGCCCTCGCGTTCAAGGAATCCAAGCTAGACCCGTCTGCCAAGGGCAGTGGCGGCGCGACAGGGCTGTTGCAGATCACGCCGTCGGCAGCAAAAAGCGTTGGCGTGCCGAGCATCCAGAGCGCTGACGACAACATCCGTGCCGGGTCGCGCTACATGGCGCTGATCCAGCGCAAGTATTTCTCCAGTAACCGGGTCAACGAACGCGAGCGCATGGCATTCGTGATGGCCGCCTATAACCTGGGGCCTGAGCGCGTGCAGGGCATGCGCGAGGAAGCGCGGCGTCGCGGGCTGAACCCGAACCAGTGGTTCTTCCAGACCGAGCGTGTGGCGATGGAACAGGGCGGTGCCAATGTCGTGGCGTTCGTGAACAGCGTCAACAAGTACTACCTGGCCTTCGACCGCGAGCGTGACTCGCTGGAAAAGAGCGGGCCCAAACCTGCGGTAAAACGCTAAAGATCGATTTATTCGATTTGTATGCGCCGTTATTTGCGGTTTTTACATGAGTGAATTTGATTATCATGGCGCCACTCGCTGTTAATCACCCATCACTCACGGAAAGTCTCGCATGAACACATTGATCAAGTCGGTCCTCACCACTCGCGCCGGTTACGGCCTGACTGTCCTGCGCGTCATCGTCGGTATCGCGTTCATCGCGCACGGCAGCCAGAAACTGTTCGGCGCCTTCGGTGGTTATGGCCTCGAAGGCACTGCGCAGTACATGGAAAGCCTGGGCCTGACGCCGGGTTACCTGATGGCGCTGATGTCGGGCAGCGCCGAATTCTTTGGCGGCCTGGGCCTGCTGCTGGGGCTGCTGGCTCGTCCCGCTGCGGTCGTGGTGATCCTGTTGTTGCTGGTGGCGATCTTCACCGTGCATATCCACAACGGCTTCTTCATGGCCAACAACGGCTACGAGTACGCGCTGGCACTGCTCGGCGGTGCCGTGGCAGTACTCATCGAAGGTGCAGGCAAGTTGTCGCTGGACCGTATCATCGGCCGATAACCGGCTACGCTTGCTGTGCAAGGCCCGCTCTTGTAGCGGGCCTTGTGCGTTTGCAGGCTCCTGCCATGAATGGCAATTGACAACGAATGGGACGTTTCTCTAGGATGCGTGCTCAAGCGCCGATTTAACAACTACTTGCGGGGCGCCTGGCAAGGCTGAAGTCTTGTCGAAATACCGCTAAAACGTTGGTTCGGTGTTGCCTCTCACCGCTGCCCAGCGGATCTTGCGAGGCAGAGAAACCACCATGAACAACCTGCGCCCCCTCATTCGTCTTTCCCCGATCAGCACGGTCTTGTCACGCAAGAATCCGAAAATCCTCCTCAGTGGCTCCCATCAGCCCACGCTGTTGCGCTATCTCGATGGCTGGCCACGTCGGCGTGGCGGTTCCTGTGCGTTTCTGATTCAGTTTGCCGAGACCCACCAGTCGCTGAGCCATTTTGCTGACGATCAATTCGACCTCGCCGTGGTGCAATCGCCGCAGGCAGACGATGTCGGGCAGGTGATTCGAGACCTGACCCGCATCGCCCGGCAGGGCCTGATCACGCTGGGTTGAATCGCCTGATTCAGCCAATTGGCAGAGAAGGCATATTGCTGGCCCCCGGCGCGTGAGCGGACAGGCAAAATCGCCGCCTTATCAAAGGATTAGGTGGTTTTCGCATGCGTTTGGTCTATTGTGCTCTGGCGTGCCTGACGCTTTCCGGGCTGGCTTTTTCCGTTCAGGCCAGAAACGCCACGGAAAACGAGCGTTACCTGTGTCGTTGGGGCTCGGCCATTGCTGGCGGTGCGCAGGCCTCCAAGCTGTCAGGCGTGACTCGCTATGGCGCGCGGCAGAAGCTGCAGGCGCGCAAGTTTGCCAAACAATGGATGCGGCCCATGGCATTGCGTATCACGGAGCAGACTTACGACAGCGAGTCGCGGCTCAAGCCTGATGCGGTGACCAAGGTCTATTACGACGGCTGCATCCAGCATGAGGTGGCGCGACGTTGAGTCTTTATTGCCTGTCGAACTGATTTTTTCAGGGCCGGAGAAACCTCTTGAGTACAAAGATCATCACCCGTGACGGGCATGAAGCCCTGAAGAAAGAGCTCGACTACCTGTGGCGAGAGCACCGGCCGGACATTACGCAAAAGGTCGCCTGGGCGGCATCGCTCGGGGATCGCAGCGAGAACGCCGATTACCAGTACAACAAGAAGCTGCTGCGCGAGATCGACCGACGCGTGCGCTACCTGCGCAAGCGCCTCGAAGACATGCGTGTCGTGCAGTATTCGCCGGAGCAGGAAGGGCGGGTGTTCTTCGGTGCCTGGGTCGAGATCGAGAACGAAGCGGGCGATCTCAAGAGGTTTCGCATTGTCGGCTATGACGAAATCTATGGGCGCAACGACTACATCTCCATCGACTCGCCCATGGCTCGCGCCTTGCTGAAGAAGGAAGTCGGCGACGAGGTGCTGGTCAATACGCCTGAAGGCGAGAAACTCTGGTTCGTGAATTCGATTGATTACGAGAAGTGAGGCCGGACGCAGAGCGTCCGGAATTGCATTCTCACGCGGAGCGCTGATCGCTATACACAACTAGCTCGCTCCCACTGGATTTGTGAGTAGCCTCAACCCTCGCGCAGCACGGTCAGCGGGCTGACGTTCAGTGCGCGGCGGGTGCCGAATACACCGGCACCACCGACCAGCAGGGCGCCGATCACCGGGAGCAGCAGTAGCCACGGATGCGGTTGCCATTCCAGCGAAAAGGCGTAGCGGTACAGCACGAAGCTCACCAGCTCACAACCCAGTGCCGCCAGCACACCGCTCGCGGCCCCCAGCAAACCGAATTCGATACGTCGCGACTTGATCAGCAGCGCTCGCTCTGCGCCCAGTGCGCGCAGCAGTGCGCCTTGCCGTATGCGTTCGTCCAGCGTGGCCTGCAATCCGGAAAACAGCACGGCGATACCTGCGGCCAGCACGAACAGCAGGACGAACTGCACAGCCAGGGTGACCTGATCAAGAATGCTGCGTACCTGCGCCAGCAGAGCCTCTACCCCCAGAATGCTGATGGAAGGGTAGGCGCGCGACAGCTCGACGATCTGCTTGTCCTGGCCGGGTGGCAGGTAAAAGCTGGTCAGGTAAGTGGTCGGCAAGTCGGCGAGGGTGCCGGGTTGGAAAATCATGAAGAAGTTGGGCTGGAAGGTATCCCAGTTCACGTCCCTGAGGCTGGTGACCACGGCTTCGCGGGTCAGTCCGCCGACGATGAAGCTCAGGCGGTCGCCCAGTCTGATTTTCAGGCTGTCGGCCAGTTTGGCCTCGATCGAGACACCGGGCGTCGCGTCGCTCTGCGCGGACGCAGGCAACGCTTTCCACCAACTGCCTGCAGTCAGGGTATTGCCCTCGGGAAGCTCGGCGGCCCAGGTCAGGCTCAGGTCGCGACGCGTGGCATTTTCACCGCGCGAATCCTTGGTCACGAAGTTGCTGACCGGTTCACCGTTGATGCTGGTCAGGCGTCCAGGCACCACCGGGTAAAGGGGCGCCGCGTGAGTGGACAGCTTGCTCAGGGTCTGGGCGAAGTTTTCTTTATCGGCTGGCAGTACGTTGAGCACGAAATAGTTCGGTGCATCCTTGGGCAACTGATTTTGCCAGGTGTCGAGCAGCTCACCGCGCAGCAGCGCGATCAAGCCCATCGACAGCAGAATCAGGCCGAAAGCCAGTGATTGGCCGGCAGCTGCCAGCGGGTAACGCAGCAGTTGTCCCAAACCCAGTCGCCAGGGCAGCGAGGCGCCGGACAGCAGGCGGCGCAGGCTGTTGAGCGCCAGCAGCAACAGGCTGCCGAGCAGCAGCGCGGCTACGATGCCGCCGCCCAGCAGGGCGAAGGTCAGCACCAGGTCCAGGCTCAGACGCCACATGATCAGGCCCAGCGCGAGCAGCGCTGCGCCATACACGAGCCAGGAACTGGCGGGGATCGGCAGCATGTCGCGACGCAACACGCGCAACGGCGGCACGCGACCCAGTGCAGCCAGCGGCGGCAGGGCAAAACCGGCCAGCGCTACCAACCCGGTGCCCATGCCGGCCAGCGCAGGCAGCACGCCCCCCGGCGGAACGGTCGCCGGGAGCAGATTTTGCAGCAGCGCGAACAGTCCGAGTTGTGCAAGCCAGCCCAGCAAGGCACCGCTCAGGCTGGCCAGCAAGCCGATGATCGCCAGTTGCAGGCTGAACAGGGTCATCGCCTCACCGCGCGACAGCCCCAGGCAGCGCAGCAGGGCACTGGCATCGAAGCGCCGTGCGGCGAATCGGGATGCCGACAGCGCGACAGCAACGCCCGCCAGCAAGACGGCGACCAGACTGGCCATATTCAGATAACGTTCGGCCTTGCCCAGTGCGCCGCCGATCTGCTGGCTACCATCGCGGGCGTCCTTGATTTCCTGGTGCGGCTCAAGACCCGGTTCGATGGCTTTGCGATAGGCCGCCAGTGCTTCCGGCGGGCCGCTCCACATCTCTCGATAGCTGACCCGGCTGCCCGGCTGCACCACGCTGGTGGCAGCGAGGTCCTGCAGGTTGATCATCACGCGTGGGGTCAGGCTGTAGAAGTTGCCTGCCCGATCTGGCTCGTAAGTCAGTATGCGGGTCAGTTTCAAGGTTTTGGAGCCGACGTCGAGGTCGTCTCCGACCTTCAGATCGACCGCAGGAAGCAGGCGTGCCTCGACCCAGGCTTCACCCGGATGCGGACCGCTGCCGGCCTGTTCCGGTTGGTACAGGTCTGCGGCGCTTTTCAGTTCGCCGCGCAATGGGTAAGCGTCGTCCACCGCCTTGATGCTCGACAGCTGGATACCTGCGTCGGTCGCGATCACGCTGGAAAACACCACGATCTGCGCATGCTTGAGTTGCAGGCGTTTGCCTGCTTCGACCTGCTCGGCACGCGCCGGGCTCGAGCCTTCGAGGATCAGATCGGCACCCAGGAACTCGGTCGCCCGCAGCAGCATCGCGCCGTTCAGACGGGTGCCGAAATAACCGATGGCGGTGCTCGCCGCCACGGCGACCAGAAGGGCAAAGAACAGTACTCGCAACTCTCCTGCGCGCGCATCACGCATCAGTTGGCGGACAGCGAGGCTCAGCAGGCGGGCAAAAGGCAAACGTGCCATCAAGGCTCCAGCGGGGCGACCAGTCGGCCCCCTTCAAGGCGGATCAGGCGACGGCAGCGATGCGCCAGACGCTCATCGTGAGTGACCAGCACCAGCGTGGTGTTGCGCTCCTTGTTCAGTTCGAAGAGCAGGTCGCTGATGCGTTCGCCGGTGTGGCTGTCAAGGTTGCCGGTGGGTTCGTCGGCAAACAGCACGTCGGGGTCGGCAGCGAAGGCGCGGGCAATGGCGACCCGCTGCTGTTCGCCACCCGACAACTGACGCGGCGTGTGGGTCAGGCGCTGGCCAAGGCCCACCCGTTCCAGCAGGTCACGGGCTTTTTCGCGGGCGTCTTTGCGGCCTTCGAGCTCCATCGGCAGCATGACGTTTTCCAGCGCGTTCAGGCTGTCGAGCAACTGGAACGACTGAAACACGAACCCGACGTGCTCGGCACGCACTCTGGCGCGCTGGTCTTCATCCAGTTCGCTGAGGTTGCGGCCCGAAAGGATGACCGAACCGGCGCTGGGCAGGTCCAGCCCGGCCAGCAAACCGAGCAGGGTGGATTTGCCCGAACCGGAGGCACCGACGATGGCCAGCGTGTCGCCCTTGTTTAGTTCCAGGGAGAGTTCGTGCAGGATGGTCAGGTCACCTTCGGTGCTGGGGACTACTTTGCTGAGGCTTTGGGCACTGAGAATACTTTCACTCATGGAGAATCCGATGCGTGCGTTGTTTTTAAGTGCTGGCCTGGGGTTACTGCTGCTGTCACAGGGCGCGTTGGCGGGCACGGTATTGATCGTTGGAGATAGTATCAGTGCGGCTTTCGGGCTGGATACCCGCGTGGGGTGGGTCAGTTTGCTGGAACAGCGTCTGAGCAAGGAGGGATTCGACGACAAGGTGGTCAATGCGTCGATCAGTGGCGACACCAGTGCAGGCGGCCAGGCGCGTTTGCCTGCGCTGCTTGCAGAGCATAAGCCGGAGCTGGTTATTCTGGAATTGGGCGGCAACGACGGCCTGCGCGGCCAGCAGCCTGCTCAATTGCAACAAAACCTTTCATCGATGATCGACCGCTCGCAGGCGGCAGGTGCCAAAGTACTGTTGCTGGGCATGCGCATCCCGCCCAACTACGGGCCACGCTACACCAAGGCCTTTGAAGAGGTTTACAGCAACCTGGCCCAGGAAAAAAAGGTCCCCTTCGTGCCATTCTTTCTGGAAGGTGTAGGCGGGGTGCCCGAGCTGATGCAGGCCGATGGTCTGCATCCGGCGGCGGCCGCTCAGGGCAAGTTGCTGGAAAATGTCTGGCCGAGCCTGAAACCGCTGCTTTGAGGCTTTCCCGGGCGGGGGCTTTCGGCTAATGTGGCGCCCCCGATCTGGAGCCCCCCATGCCGCGTCCCGCCTGGTCCCTGTATGCCTATCAAATGCTTGAACCCGATGAGCAGCTGGATCTGTTCGCCTGTCAGGAAGTGCGCGTCCATCTGATCGCTCGCCAATTGGAGCTGGGCGGCTCGATCGACCGTACATTATGCGGCACTTTATTGCCGGCCCAGCCGCAAATGCGCGCCGTCGAACTGCAGGCCATGCGTGATGAGCGTCTGTGCCCCTTGTGCAAGGCCATCATGGATGCGCAACGCAGGGGCATGAATCCGATCTGGCCTGAACTCTAGCTGTCATGACTGCCGGAAGGTCGGCCGCAGATATCCCCGATCCGGCAAGGGCCGGTGTACACTTCAGTTCTTGTTTCCATCTCTTTAGTCGTTACCCGAAGGATCTCCCGGATGTTGTCGCGCATTCCAGCCGTTACCCGCTGTCTGTCGCTTGCTGCTCTGTGCGCGGCGAGCTCTGTCCATGCACTGGAGTTTCCGTTGCCGCCGCCCGGCGAAGACATCGTGGGGCAGGTGCAGGTCATCAAGGCCAAATACGAAGACACCTTCGCCGATCTGGGCACCCGATACGATCTGGGCTATCTGGAAATGATCGCTGCCAACCCTGGCGTCGATCCCTGGTTGCCGGGGGCGGGCAAGGACATCGTGCTGCCGACCCGCTTCATTCTGCCGCCGGGTCCGCGCGAAGGGATCGTCATCAACCTTGCCGAGTACCGCATGTATTACTACCCCAAGGGGCAGAATGTCGTGCACACCTATCCACTGGGTGTCGGTCGTGAAGGCTGGGGGTCGCCGATCGGCGTGACCAAGGTGACGGCCAAGACGCCGAACCCGACCTGGACACCGCCGGCCTCGATCAAGGCCGAGCATGCGGCCGATGGCGATCCGCTGCCTGACGTGGTGCCGGCCGGTCCGGACAACCCGCTGGGGCCGTTCAAATTCGGCCTGGGGCTTTCCGGCTACCTGATCCACGGCTCGAACAAGAAGTTCGGCATTGGCATGCGCACCAGCCACGGCTGTTTCCGCATGTACAACAATAACGTGCTGGAACTGGCCGACATGGCCCCGGTCGGCACGACCGTGCGCATCATCAGCGAGCCCTACAAGTTCGGCATCAGTGGCGGCAAGGTTTACCTGGAAGCGCACACGCCGGTTGATGACCTGGGCAACCCGTCGGTGGTCGACAAGCACACGGCGGTGATCAACGCGCTGCTCAAGCGTGACGACCTGGCCAACAATCTGCGCATGAACTGGGACGTGGTACGTGATGTGGTCGCGGCCGAAGACGGCATGCCGGTGGAGATCGCAGAACCGGGCAAAGCGCCTGCGAATGCTGAAGAGCCGGTGATTTTTCAGTAAATCGTCGCCAGCAATTGCTCTCGTGCCAATGCGGAGCGTTGGCATGCGGTTCGTGACGCTCCGCGTCACAAGTCTTCAGCTCAACACACCGTCATGCCGCGCCCGCAGGAGGCCGCCATACGCGCTTTTCGATCACGATGGCACAGACGACGCAGAGTGCGACGTAAGTGACGGCTGAGTCCTGGCGCTGATCCGGGGGTAGCCTGGCAGGACGCCAGGCTAGCCGCACCGGACCATGGATGGTCCGTTGCGGCGACCCCCGGATCAGTGACAGGGCGAAGGAACCCGACGAAGTCGGGCCGGAAACCGGAGCGAGGGGGTTTGCCTACTTTGGCCCCATCAAAGTAGGTCGCCGAGGGGCGAAAAGGTGACCTGAGCCGAACCTCAATCCACCTGACAACGAAAAACCGTCAAAAGAGAGTCATAGGGTCTTGGCCCTGTTCCTGGAGTCATTCAGGCTATTGCACAGGCAATCACCGAGCCAGAAAACAGGCAAAAAAAAGCCGACCCGTTGCCGGGTCGGCTTTCAATAATCCCGAGGGATTATTACTTGCGGCTGGCTTTGTCCAACATGCGCAGAGCGCGCTCGTTGGCTTCGTCAGCAGTTTGCTGAGCTTTTTGAGCAGCAGCCATAGCTTCGTCAGCCTTGCGGTAGGCTTCGTCGGCACGTGCTTGCGAACGAGCTGCTGCGTCTTCGGTAGCGGTCAGACGAGCTTCGGTTTCTTTGGATACGCTGCTGCAACCGGTAGCCAGAACTGCGGCCAGAGCCAGAGCAGAGAATTTCAGAACGTTGTTCATCGTGTTCACCTTCAAGGAATTTTTTTTCAAATTAGTCATCTCTCGAAAATGAGAAAACGACCGGCGTACATAGTACCCATTGTTTGTAGTAAGTAAACGGACCCGGCGCAAGAAGCTGCTAAAATTCCTCGCTTTGAAAGCGTTCCGCGTTACTTCTCAAGCGTTCTGTACAAAAACTATCCACTTTAACGGGACCCCTGCCGTGCTGAAGCGTTCCGGACAGTTCATGCAAGACCATTCCTGATTGACTGTCGGTCGGCACATGAGCGTTTCCGGGTATTTTTACATCGAGCGCGCTTGAGCATAGTCGCTAATGGCGCCTACTATCTCAATGTGATGTCCGTCGAGATCGGCAGTGCCCTACCGGTGTCGAAAACAGGCACTGGGTGGCGTAGATGTTCCTTCGCCTGAAAAAGACCGGTAAGGTAGGGGTCAAATTCCAAGACCCGCGAGGAGTAGCGATGAGCGAGGCGTTGTCCATCCACCATGACGAAGTCGGCCACCATTTCGAAATCATTATCGACGGCCACCGTGCCTATCTGACCTATATGGATCTAGGCAAGCAGACCCTGGACTTCTATCGGACCTTTGTACCGGACGCCTTGCGGGGTCGCGGAATTGCTGCGGCGCTGACCAAGGAGGCGCTCGATTATGCCGACAGCATGGGCTATTCGGTCATACCGTCCTGCTCTTATGTCGAGCGCTACATGGAGCTCCATGATCTGCAGTCGCAGGCGGCCAAGCTCTGACGACCTGTAGCTACCGACAGTCAGCATAAAAAAACGCCGAGCATTTGCTCGGCGTTTTCGTTATTGCAGTGCAGTCGGTCAGGCAATTACTTGCGCTTGCGAGCTGGCAGCACATCCTTGAGTTTCGCGTGCATGCTGCGCAGGGTCTTTTCAGTGCTTTGCCAATCGATGCAGGCATCGGTAATCGACACGCCGTACTGCAATTCCGACAGGTCCTTGGGAATCGCCTGGCAGCCCCAGTTCAAATGGCTCTCGACCATCAGGCCGATGATCGATTCGTTGCCTTCCAGGATCTGGTTGGCGACGTTTTCCATCACCAGCGGTTGCAGGGCCGGGTCCTTGTTGGAGTTGGCATGGCTGCAGTCGACCATGATGTTCGGGCGAATGCCGGACTTGTTCAGCGCCTGCTCGCAGAGCGCAACGCTGACCGAGTCATAGTTGGGCTTGCCGTTGCCGCCGCGCAGCACCACATGACCGTAGGCGTTGCCTTTGGTGGTCACGATCGACACGCCGCCTTCCTGGTTGATACCCAGGAAACGATGCGGGCTCGACACCGATTGCAAGGCGTTGATGGCAACCGTCAGGCCGCCATCGGTGCCGTTCTTGAAGCCGACTGCCGAGGACAGGCCCGAAGCCATCTCGCGGTGAGTCTGGGATTCTGTGGTGCGCGCGCCGATGGCCGACCAGCTGATCAGGTCCTGCAGATACTGCGGGGAGATCGGGTCCAGGGCTTCGGTGGCGGTGGGCAGACCCATCTCGGCCAGATCCAGCAACAACTGGCGACCGATGTGCAGGCCATCCTGGATCTTGAACGAGTCATCCAGGTACGGGTCGTTGATCAGGCCTTTCCAGCCTACCGTGGTGCGTGGCTTCTCGAAGTAGACGCGCATCACCAGATACAGCGTGTCAGACACTTCCGCCGCCAGCGCCTTGAGACGCTCTGCGTACTCCTTGGCTGCCTTGAGGTCGTGGATCGAGCACGGGCCGATCACGATGAACAGGCGGTGGTCATGGCCATCGAGAATGTTGCGAATCACTTCGCGGCCCTGGCTGACGGTCTGCAGGGCAGCATCGGTCAGGGGGATGTCGCGCTTGAGCTGATCCGGAGTGATCAGAGTCTCGTTGGAGGCAACGTTGAGGTCGTCAATCGGTAAATCAGCCATCGTGTTACTCATCAGGTCGCGGGTACTGGCCGCCAACGGTCCCCCGTGCGGCGGTGTCCAGCTGGTTTGAGCGCAGCGGGGAGCCGAACCTTAGCGCGTTATCGCGCTGTTCGACAATAAGTAAACGAGGTATTGGCCAGGTCGTTGCCCGGGATGCGCTGCCTTATTGCAAGACAATCCGCTGCGACGGATAGTGTACGGCCGCAAATAGCGAGACAGTCAAGGGAGAGGTCATGAGTGTTGATTCCCGTGGTCCGCGCGTCGGCATCATTGGTACGGGTGCCATCGGTGGCTTTTACGGACTGATGCTGGCGCGTGCCGGATACGATGTGCATTTTCTGCTGCGCAGCGAGTTTGACACGGTGGCGCGCGAAGGTTTGCAGGTCAAAAGCGCCGTGCACGGCGAGCTGTCCCTCAAGCCCGTTCAGGCGTATCGCTCGGCGGCTGAAATGCCGCCTTGTGACTGGCTGCTGGTCGGCACCAAGAGCACCGGCAATGCCGCGCTCGGTCCGATCATCCTTCAGGTGGCTGCGCCGAATGCCAGCGTGTTGCTGTTGCAAAACGGCCTGGCTGTCGAAGACCAACTGCGTAACGTCCTGCCCGACAGCCTGCACATACTCGGCGGGTTGTGTTTCGTCTGCGTCAACCGGGTTGCGCCCGGCGTCGTCGCCCATGAAGCCTTCGGTGCGGTCAGTGTCGGCTATCACAGCGGCCCGGCGGACGATGAGGCGAGCCGCATGGCGGTCGTCGAAGCCTGCGCGGCCCTGTTCAAGACGGCCGGCATCGACGCGCCGGTCATGGCCAATCTGCAGCAGGCCCGCTGGCAGAAGCTGGTCTGGAATGTGCCCTATAACGGGCTGTCGGCCTTGTTGCAGACCAGTACCGGTCGATTGATGGCCGATCCTGACAGTCAGGCCTTGATCCGGGCGCTGATGGACGAGGTCGTGCAGGGGGCCGAGGCCTGCGGGCACACCTTGCCGCCGGGTTTCGCGCAGCATCTGTTTACAGTGACCGAAAACATGCCGGATTACAGGCCCAGCATGTACCACGACCTGGCCGAAAGACGCCCGCTGGAGCTGGACGCCATTTATGCCCGGCCCCTTGCGGCGGCGCTTGCCGCCGGGTTTGACATGCCTCGCGTGCGGGTGCTTTATCAGGCACTGGCGTTCATCGATCGGGGCAACCGCCCGGCAAGCAAGGAGTGATTCATGACAGAAGCTGAAGACCATAAGCTGGTACTGGCGATTTCATCGCGCGCACTGTTCGATCTGCGCGACAGTCATGAGGTGTACATGGCCGATGGCGTCGAGGCCTACCGCAAGTATCAGATCGAGCATGAGGACGAAATTCTCGCGCAGGGCGATGCGTTCCCGCTGGTGGAAAAACTGCTGAGCCTCAATGCCAGCCTGGAGAAGGCGCGCGTCGAAGTGGTGCTGGTATCGCGCAACAGTGCCGATACCGGCCTGCGGGTCTTCAACTCGATTCAGCATTACGGCCTCGACATCAGTCGCGCCGCCTTTGCCGGCGGGCGCAGTCCTTACCCGTATCTCGCAGCGTTTGGCTGCCACCTGTTTCTCTCCACCCATGCCAAGGATGTACGCAGCGCCCTGGATGCCGGGTTCGCGGCCGCGACCATCCTTTCGGGTGGCGCACGGCGTGCAGCCAGTGCCGAGTTGCGGATTGCCTTCGATGGCGACGCGGTATTGTTTTCCGACGAATCGGAGCGGGTGTACCAGAGCGGCGGGCTGGCGGCCTTTCAGGCCAGCGAGCGTGAGTGGGCTCGCGAGCCGTTGCGCGGCGGGCCTTTCAAGCCGTTTCTCGCCGCACTCAATCAACTGCAGCGCGAGTTTCCCGACGCGAGCTGCCCGATTCGCACCGCGCTGGTCACGGCTCGCTCGGCACCTGCCCATGAGCGCGTGATCCGCACCTTGCGCGAATGGGACATTCGTCTGGACGAGTCGCTGTTTCTCGGTGGTTTGCAGAAATCGGCCTTCCTTGAAGCGTTCGCCGCCGATGTGTTCTTCGACGATCAGCCCGGCCACTGCGAGAAGGCGCGTGATGTAGTGGCGACGGGGCACGTTCCACACGGCATCAGCAACGAAATAGTGCCGCTTGCCGACGGGGGCTGAGAAGTCCGCCGTCGCAGCCGATGATGCGCTGCTACGCTGAGTCAATCTCCGCCATTCGGGTTGTTCGGGAGGTTGTATGGTTCGTTCGATGCTGTATGCCGCAGACCTCGGTCTGTACGCGCCTTATGTAACGCAGCACGCGCTGGCGCTGGCTCGAACGTTCAACGCCGAGCTGTACGTCATCCATGTCGTCGAGCCTCTGGGCCTGTTCGCCGAGTCGGTGCTGCAGAGTTACCTGGGCGAGGAAGCGTTGAAAGAGCTTCGCGGCAAAGGTGTGAATGCATTTTTGAGTGGAATAGAGCAACGAATGCTCGACGGGTTTCGTGAAGAGTTGGGCGAAGGGCACTCGGACCTTTCCCTGATTCGTACGGTGCGCGTCGTGCAGGGCGAGCCTGCCAGCGTGATTCTCGAACAGGCGCACAAGCTGGATGTGGATTTGCTTGTGGTCGGCAGTCACAGCCGCAGCATGGAAGAGGGCTCCTCCATAGGCCGGACGGCTGCCAGGGTTCTGCAGTTTTCCGCTGTGCCGGTCTACATGGTTCCGATGATGTTGAAAAAGGTGCGGGGGTAGGGGAAAGGTCCAATTGGTGGTTTTAATGAAATCGAGCGTGCGATCACCTTACAAAGGTGATAAAAAGTTCTAGAATTATTCGTCTCACCATTAATCCAGTTATATACCGTCGCCGATACCCATAGGGTTTATCTGCTTTGAGGGATACATATGAAGCTCCAACAACTGCGCTACATTTGGGAAGTGGCGCACCACGACCTCAACGTTTCCGCGACGGCCCAGAGCCTTTACACCTCCCAGCCCGGCATCAGCAAGCAGATCCGTCTGCTTGAAGATGAACTGGGCGTCGAGGTTTTCGCCCGCAGCGGCAAGCACCTGACGCGTGTGACACCTGCAGGCGAGCGCATCATCACGACAGCGGGCGAGATCCTGCGCAAGGTCGAGAGCATCAAGCAGATTGCCCAGGAGTTCTCCAACGAGAAGAAGGGCACGCTGTCGATCGCCACCACCCACACCCAGGCGCGCTATGCCTTGCCGTCGGTGATCAGCAACTTCATCAAGCAATACCCTGATGTTGCGCTGCACATGCACCAGGGCTCACCGATGCAGATCGCCGAAATGGCCGCTGACGGGACGGTCGATTTCGCTATCGCCACCGAGGCGCTCGAGCAGTTCAGCGATCTGGTGATGATGCCGTGCTATCGCTGGAACCGTTGCGTTGTCGTGCCACAGGGCCACCCGTTGACCAAGGCACCCAAGCTGACCCTGGAACTGCTGGCCGAATACCCGATCGTGACTTACGTCTTCGGTTTCACCGGTCGTTCCAAGCTGGATGAGGCGTTCAGCCATCGCGGGCTGGTGCCCAAGGTGGTGTTTACGGCGGCGGACGCCGACGTGATCAAGACCTACGTCAGGCTGAATCTGGGTGTGGGTATCGTGGCGAGAATGGCGGTAGACGAGGAAGTGGACAGCGACCTGGTGGTGCTCGATGCCAGTGATCTGTTCGAGTCCAGCGTTACAAAAATCGCTTTCCGTCGCGGCACTTTCCTGCGGGGCTTCATGTGCGATTTCATCGAGAAATTCGCGCCGCACCTGACCCGCGAAGTCATGGCCAAGGCGATTCAGTGCCATAACAAGCAGGAAATGGAAGAGCTGTTTGCCAATGTCGAGCTGCCGGTGCATTAGACGCAGTTTTGAGCTACAAGCTGCAAGCTGCAAGTAAAAGCGCGCAGGCTCTAGCTTGTAGCTTGTAGCTTGTAGCTTGTAGCTTGTAGCTTGTAGCTTGTAGCTTGTAGCTTGAAGCTTGCCGCTCGCGACATTAGTCGCGCACTATCAGATTGCCCGCATGCAGCCCGCATTCCTTCTGCGTGGCTTCTTCCCACCACCAGCGACCTTCGCGCTCGTGCTGGTTCGGCAATACCGGGCGGGTGCAGGGTTCGCAGCCGATGCTGATGAAGCCGCGCTCGTGCAGGCTGTTGTAGGGCAGCTCCAGCATGCGGATGTAGCCCCAGATTTCCTCGCTGCTCATTTGTGCCAACGGGTTGAATTTGTACAGCGTGCGCTCGGCTGTCGAAAAAGCGCTGTCGATTTCCACTGCAGCAACGGCGCTGCGGGTGCCGGGGCTCTGATCACGGCGCTGGCCGGTTGCCCAGGCGCTGACGCCAGACAGTTTGCGACGCAGTGGCTCGATCTTGCGGATGCCGCAGCATTCGCCATGGCCGTCCCGGTAAAAGCTGAACAGGCCCTTTTCCTTGACGAAAGGTTCAAGCGTGCTGTGATCGGGCGAAACGATCTCGATCTCGATCTTGTAGTGCTCGCGGACCTGCTCGATGAAGCGATAGGTTTGCGCATGCAGGCGCCCTGTATCCAGGCTGAAGACCTTGACGTTCTTGTTCAGCTTCCAGGCCATGTCGACCAGAACCACGTCCTCGGCACCGCTGAAAGAGATCCACAGGTCGTCGCCGAAGTGCTCGAAGGCCAGTTTCAGAATGTCTTGTGCAGATTTGGTCGCATAGGTCGTCGCCAGTTCAGCGACGTCGAAAGGTTGGCTCATCAGGCGGCTTCCTAAAATGCAAGAGTGGCGCTTAAGCGCTCGTGATGGCGGCAATGGTAACAAAATCCGCTGTTCAGTGGCCGTTGCCAGCGGCTAGAGTGGCACTTGCGTCGAGAATGAATGGTTTGAGGAGTGTGCTGTGGAAATTGCCTGCCTGGACCTGGAGGGTGTGCTAGTCCCGGAAATCTGGATCGCCTTTGCCGAGAAAACCGGCATCGAATCGCTGCGTGCCACCACTCGGGACATTCCCGATTACGACGTGCTGATGAAGCAACGCCTGCGGATTCTTGATGAACACGGTCTGAAGCTGGCGGATATTCAGGAAGTGATCGGTACTCTCAAGCCGCTGGAGGGCGCCGTGGAGTTCGTCAACTGGCTGCGCGAGCGGTTTCAGGTAGTGATTCTTTCGGACACGTTCTACGAGTTCTCTCAGCCACTGATGCGACAATTGGGTTTTCCGACCCTGCTGTGTCATCGCCTGATCACTGACGAGACCGACCGGGTGATCGGTTACCAGTTGCGTCAGAAAGATCCCAAGCGTCAGTCGGTGCTGGCCTTCAAGAGCCTGTATTACCGGATCATCGCTGCCGGTGATTCGTACAACGACACGACCATGCTGGGCGAGGCCGACGCCGGTATCCTGTTCCACGCTCCTGACAACGTGATCCGCTAATTCCCGCAGTTTCCGGCGGTGCATACTTTCGATGACCTGAAAAAGGAGTTCATCAAGGCCTCGAATCGGGATTTGATGCTTTGAGGGCAAAGCCTCGGTTGCGCGCGACTGGAGACAGGTGACGCAGAGCGTCACGAAATGATCTGGCTATCGTGCCGACGCTCTGCGTCGGTATGCCGTTCTGGACGCTCTGCGTCCTCTTTGCGACGCAGAGCGTTTCAGAGTGCTTCAAGCGTCTCCAGCAGTACACGGACTTTGGTGAAGGTTTCCTGATATTCCGCCTCGCAGTCCGAGTCGGCGACGATGCCGCCACCGCCCCAGCAGGAAATCTGTCCGTCCTTGACCAGCAGGCTGCGGATGGCGATCGAGCTGTCCATTTCGCCACGCACGTCCAGATATATCAGAGAGCCGCAATACAGGCTGCGGCGGGTCGGCTCCAGTTCGTCGATGATCTGCATGGCGCGGATCTTCGGCGCGCCCGTGATGGATCCGCCAGGAAAGCTGCCGCCGATCAGGTCCAGTGCATCGTTGCCGGCGGCCAGCTCCCCGGTCACGCTGCTGACCAGATGGTGCACGTTGGGGTAGCTTTCCAGGCTGAACAGCTCGGGGACTTTCACCGAGCCGATGCGGCAGCTGCGGCCCAGGTCGTTGCGCAGCAGGTCGACGATCATCAGGTTTTCTGCGCGGTCCTTCTCGCTGGCCAGCAGTTCGGCGGCCAAGGCGGCATCCTGCGCCGGGTCCGCGCTACGCGGCCGTGTGCCTTTGATCGGGCGGGTTTCTACCTGCCGGGTGCTGACCCGCACAAAGCGCTCGGGAGAAAGACTCAGCATTGCATCGGCCCCCGGCAGGCTCAGGTAGCCGGCGAATGGCGTCGGACAAGCCGCTCGCAGCGCACGATAGGCGGCCCATGGGTCACCGACGCACTGCGCCTGAAAGCGTTGTGCAAAGTTGACCTGGTAGCAGTCACCGGCCTGGATGTAGGCCTGAATGCGTTCGAACGCCTGGCGATAGTTATCCGCGCTGATACTTGCCTGAAACGGCTGGCTGAGACGGAACTCCGTGCGCGGCTCAGGGATATCGACAGAGAACAGCTCAATCAGCCGTTCGCGTTCGCTTGCGGCCAGGGACGGGTGAAAAATCAGCTGGCTGGTCTGCTCCTGGTGATCACTGATCAGCGCCCAGGCGTAGAGCCCCAGACGGGCCTCGGGCAGTTGCAGGTCATCAATGGCCTGATCCGGCAAAGGCTCCAGGCGTCGACCAAACTCATAGCTCAGATAACCGATCAGGCCGCCAGCGAAGGGCAGCTCGCACCCGTCAGGCAGCTGTGCTGGGCCGAGGGTCTTGAGACTGTCGCGCAAGCGCTGGAGATAGGTCGCTCCGTTCTCACCATCGGCGACGGTCAGTTCCTGCAACGGCCATGCACTGAGCAGGTCATGTCGGCCCCGCACGGCTGCCGGCCTGCCGCTGTCGAGCAGCACCGCACCCGGCGCTTCGCGGATTCGCGCGAAGAACGCGATCGGGTCGGCGCTGTAGGGCAGGGGGTGTATCGAGCAGATCGGCATCGTCGAATATCGGCCTTGGAAACGCGGCTGGCGATTGTAGCCTTGCCGATGCGGCAGTCCTAGCGGTATGTCGGTTCAGACGCCGGGCACATGACCGAACAGGTCCTGAACAAAGTCGACCCGCTCCTGCGCCGATTCCTGACGTCCTTCGAGAGCCAGTTGCTCCAGACGCGCCTCGACGGCCTGAGTGCGATGGGTCAGGCCACTGTCGTTGGCGATCTGAATGTTCAGGCCGGGACGGGCGTTGAGCTCCAGAATCAGCGGGCCTTTGTCCTGGTCCAGCACCATGTCGACGCCGATGTAGCCGAGGCCGCACAATTCGTAGCACTCGGCGGCAAGCTTCATGAAGCCGTCCCAGTTAGGCAGCTGCACGCCATCCACCGAGTGGGTGGTGTCCGGGTGCTTGCTGATGATGTTGTTCAGCCAGGTGCCTTGCAGGGTAACGCCGGTGGCCAGGTCCACACCCACGCCGATAGCGCCCTGGTGCAGGTTGGCCTTGCCGCCTGATTGCCGGGTAGGCAAGCGCAGCATGGCCATCACCGGATAACCCATCAGCACGATGATGCGGATGTCCGGTACGCCTTCGTAGCTGATGCTTTTGAAGATCGGGTCCGGCACGACCCGGTACTCGATCAGCGCGCGGTCGCGGTGGCCACCCAGTGAATAAAGGCCGGTGAGGATGCTGGACACCTGATGCTCGATTTCCGAGTGGCTGATGATGCGTCCCGAGACGGTACGAAAGCGCTCCTCGAAACGGTCGGCGATCACCAGAATGCCATCGCCGCCTGCGCCCTGTGCGGGTTTGATCACGAAGTCGCTGTGCGCGCCGATGATCTCGTCGAGCCTGTCGATTTCCTTTTCCGTGGAAATCACGCCGTACATCTCCGGCACATGAATGCCTGCGGCGATGGCCCGCTCCTTGGTGATGATCTTGTCATCGACGATCGGATAGAGGCTGCGCTTGTTGTACTTGAGCACGTAGTCGGCGTTACGTCGATTGATGCCCATGATGCCGCGGGCTTCGAGCGCCTTCCAGGTTTTCCACCAGCCGATCACTTGGCCTTTTCCTCTTTCAGGAATGCCTTGAAGCGCACCAGTTCGGTCAGCCGGTAGCCACGGTATCTGCCCATCGCCAGCATGAAGCCGACCAGTATCAGCAGCACTGCCGGGAAGGTGAAGACGAAATAGGTCAGTTCCGGCACGCTCATGATCAGGTGTGCCAGCGACGCGGCGAACAGCGTACCGATGGCGACCTTCATGGCATGGCTGCCGCCACGCTCTTCCCAGGTGATCGACAGGCGTTCGATGGTCATGGTCAGAATCACCATCGGGAACAGCGCAACCGACAGGCCGCGTTCCAGCCCGAGCTTGTGGCTGAACAGGCTGATGGCAGCGATCAGCACCACGACGAAGGTCAGTACCACCGACAGGCGCGGCAGCATTTGCAGTTTCAGGTGCTCCAGATACGAGCGCAGTGACAGGCCCAGCGCGGTGATCACGGTAAACAGGGCGATGCCGAAGCCCAGTTGTGTCTCCCGGAATGCCAGCGCGATCAGCACCGGGGTGAAGGTGCCCAGGGTCTGCAGGCCGATCAGGTTGCGCAGGATCAGGATGACCAGCACGCCAATCGGGATCATGACCATGATCATGAAGGTCTGCTGGGTCTGCAGCGGCAAGCCGTACAGCGAATAGGCCAGGAAGTCCGAATCGGTGCTGGCGTCGGTCAGTTTGGCGAGACGCATGGCGTTCATTTCACTGTTGTTGAGGCTGAACGTGACTTGCACCTTCTTGCCGCCCTCGACGCTGACCAGGCCTTCCTCGCCGGTCCACCAGAGCAGGCGATCGTCCGGCAGGCCGGCTTCGCCGGTGTCGGGATTGAAGTACAGCCATTCCTTGCCGTTGAAGCTGCGCAGCCAGAGTTCCGGTGTCTGCTGCTCGGCATCCAGGCGAATGGTGTGGGCTTTTTCCAGCGGTACGTGGGCGATCGACAGCAGCAGCTCGGTGACCCGGGCCTTGTTGGACGCCGAGTTATCACCGGCCAGCAGCAGTTTGACGTTATCGTCATTCAGGTTGTTGACGCGCTTGATGGCCTCGGTGATGAAGGTCTCAACGTCCGCCGAATGCTGGCGAATGGGTGCCAGCAACGCTTCGGCTGCGACCTTTTCCGGGCCTTCGACGGTCATGCTGTCGCGAAAGATAGGCCCTTTGACCTTGGGTTTTTCACCGCTGTAGCGCTTGGTCAGCACCAGTCGGTAGTACAGGGTCTGGTTGCCGGTGGCGCGACGGGCCGACCAGGTGACCTTGCGGTTGCCGTCGGCGCGGTTGACGCTGACGCCGTAATTGTTCGAGATGAAGCTTTCATTGAGGCTGATGTAGTCGTGGGCCAGCGGCGGCACGAACATCTGCACCTTCACCGAATCCTTGGGATTGGCGACGAATTCGACTTTGGCGTCGATGTTCCACAGATCATCGGTTTCGTCTTCGCTGACGGGTATGCCGAGCGCCAGTATCTGATAGGCCGTGATCGCGATGCCGAGAGTCACCAGGGCAGTGATCAGGATCTTCAGATGGAGTGTAAGAGAGCGCATGGATTTACTCTGCGTTTTGAGCGACGGAAGCGCAGCCGGGCTTCCCTGCCGCATATTTAAGACTTGGATCGACCAGCGCATCAAAGCGTTTCAAGGCTTCGGAGCCGATCAAAAGCGGGTATTGGAAAGCACTTCGGTCAGTCAAGTTCACTTCTATGGTGCGCAAAGATTCGCCCATGCAGATATCGAGGCTGATCACCGGGCGTGACGAATACCGATTGTCGTCATCCGGGTCGAGATCGTCGGCACGCCGCTTGATCTTGCTGACCCGCGCCAGAGGGCGCTCGATGGGGTGTACATGCTTGCTGTCGCTGGCCAGATAGAAGCGCACCCAGCTTTCGCCATCGCGCTTGAAATGTTTGATGTCGCGCGCGCTCAGCGAGGCGGTCTTGGCGCCGGTGTCGAGCTTGGCGGCAATCTCGATATCGATTTCGATCAGCCTGGCGTATTCGTTGAGGCCATAGACCGTCTTGTTGGCGGCCAGGGTCAGGCCGGGCAAAAGCAGAAGGCCGAGCAGTGTGGGGAGGGTAGTCAGTCTCATAAATCCTGGCGCGATGAGCGAACAACTTCAGGGTCAGGGCGCAAATGGAATTGACCTGATGATGGTAGGGCAGGCGGTTCGCAGGCGCTGGCTCCGCTGCGGAGCGCGCTGTACGGACGCGACGCATTCTAGCATGAAGCCCTGCGGCTGCCAGTGATCAACCTGCCTGGCTGTTCAGGTTGGTCTGTCGTGCAAGGGGTGCGCGTTTTGGCTGATTGTCGACAATGCAGGGTTTTGTTTTGACTGAGTGGCGAAATATGACTAGATTTAAGCGCATATGGTCATGAGGTGTCGACAATGCTGAAGATGGTCGAAAAAACCATGACGGTTGCGGACGACTCGGAAACGCTCTCCGAGAACGTTTTTCGACGTATTCAATCGGCCATCGTGAAAGGCGAGATTGCTCCCGGCAGCAAGATTTCCGAGCCGGAACTGGCTCGCACCTATGGCATCAGTCGCGGGCCGCTGCGCGAAGCGATTCACCGGCTCGAAGGGCAGCGACTGGTGGTTCGCGTGCCGCATGTGGGCGCCCGGGTGGTCTCGCTCAGTCATGCCGAACTGATCGAACTCTATGAAATTCGCGAGTCACTGGAGGGGATGGCCTGTCGTCTGGCCGCCGAACGCATGACGCAGGCCGAAATCGATGAGCTGCGCGGCGTTCTGGATACCCACGAGCGCGATGCCGCCTTTCAGGCAGGTATCGGCTATTACCAGCAGGAGGGTGATTTCGACTTTCACTACCGCATCATTCAGGGCAGCGGCAATCGCACCCTCAGCCAGATGCTCTGCGGCGAGCTCTACCAGTTGGTGCGCATGTACCGCATTCAGTATTCCACCACGCCCAACCGGCCTCGTCAGGCCTTTGCCGAACATCACCGCATTCTCGACGCCATCGCCGACCGCGACGGTGAGCTGGCTGAATTGTTGATGCGCCGCCATATCGGCGCGTCCAGACGCAACATCGAACGCCACTATCAGGCGGCTTCCCAGACGACTTCCGACCGAGGTAAACAATGAGTCATGACAACAGCACTCCCGGCCAGCGTTTCCGCGATGCAGTTACCAGCGAGCAGCCGCTGCAAGTGGTCGGCGCGATCAATGCCAACCACGCACTGCTCGCCAGGCGTGCCGGGTTCAAGGCTATTTATCTGTCGGGTGGCGGAGTCGCTGCAGGATCTCTGGGCATTCCGGACCTGGGAATCACTGGGCTTGAAGACGTACTGATCGATGTGCGGCGCATCACCGACGTCTGCGATCTGCCGTTGCTGGTGGACGTCGACACCGGTTTCGGCTCTTCGGCTTTCAATGTGGCGCGTACCGTGCGCTCGATGATCAAGGCCGGGGCGGCGGCGATTCACATCGAGGATCAGGTGGGCGCCAAGCGTTGCGGGCACCGTCCCAACAAGGAAATCGTTTCTCAGCAGGAAATGGTCGACCGGATCAAGGCTGCCGTGGATGCCCGGACTGACGACAGCTTCGTGATCATGGCGCGTACCGATGCGCTGGCGGTTGAAGGGCTGGAGTCGGCCCTGGAGCGTGCCGCTGCCTGTATTGAAGCCGGTGCGGACATGGTGTTTCCAGAGGCCATCACCGAACTGGCGATGTACAAGCAATTCGCCAACCGCGCAGGCGTGCCGATCCTCGCCAACATTACCGAGTTTGGCGCCACGCCGTTGTTTACGGTCGATGAGCTGCGCGAGGCGGACGTCTCGCTGGTGCTGTATCCGCTTTCCGCATTCCGCGCGATGAACAAGGCTGCAGAAAATGTCTACGGCGCAATCCGCCGTGACGGCAGCCAGAAAAACGTGATCGACAGCATGCAGACGCGCATGGAGCTGTATGACGCGATCGATTACCACACATTCGAACAGAAGCTGGATGCGCTGTTTGCGCAGAAGAAGGGTTGATGCCTGTGAAATACCGGGCTTCTGGCCGCAGGCCGTAGGAGCGAACTTGTTCGCGAAAGGGTTGTTATATTCTCTGATAATGCAACGTTGGAATCACTATCTTCGCTAACAAGAGAAGCCTCGCTCCGTCCCATCACACAAGAACAAAATTGGAGAACACCATGGCTGAAGCAAAAGTATTGAGTGGTGCCGGGCTGCGCGGGCAGGTTGCCGGGCAGACGGCGTTGTCGACGGTGGGCATGGCCGGTGCCGGGCTGACCTATCGCGGCTATGACGTGCGCGATTTGGCTGCCGAGGCGCGTTTTGAAGAAGTGGCCTACCTGCTGCTGTGCGGCGAACTGCCCAATCAGGCCGAATTGTCTGCCTATATGGACAAGCTCAAGCGCCTGCGCGATCTGCCGCAGGCCCTGAAAGAAGTGCTGGAGCGCATACCCGCCGACACTCATCCGATGGATGTCATGCGCACCGGTGCTTCCATGCTCGGCACCCTGGAGCCGGAGCGCAGTTTCGATCAGCAGCGCGACTCGACCGACCGTTTGCTCGCAGCGTTCCCGGCGATCATGTGCTACTGGTATCGCTTCAGTCACGACGGCAAGCGTATCGACTGCACCTCGGCCGAAGACTCCATCGGCGGGCATTTTCTGCACCTGCTGCTCGACAAGGCGCCCAGCGAACTGCACCGCAAGGTCATGGACGTATCGCTGATTCTCTACGCCGAACACGAATTCAATGCCTCGACCTTCACTGCCCGCGTCTGCGCGTCGACCCTGTCGGACCTGTATTCCTGCGTCACGGCAGCCATCGGCACCTTGCGCGGCCCGCTGCACGGCGGTGCCAACGAGGCTGCAATGGAAATGATTCAGCGTTTCGCCTCGGCTGAAGAGGCAACCAAAGGCACGCTGGGCATGCTGGAGCGCAAGGAAAAGATCATGGGCTTTGGCCATGCGATCTACAAGGAGTCCGACCCGCGCAACGAGGTGATCAAGGGCTGGTCGAAGAAACTCGCCGACGAAGTGGGCGATACGGTGCTGTTCCCGGTCTCCGAGGCCATCGACAAGGTCATGTGGGAGCAGAAGAAACTGTTCCCCAACGCCGACTTCTACCATGCGTCGGCGTATCACTTCATGGGCATCCCGACCAAGCTGTTTACGCCGATCTTCGTCTGCTCACGCCTGACCGGCTGGGCCGCGCACGTTTTCGAGCAGCGCGCCAACAACCGCATCATTCGCCCGAGCGCCGAATACATCGGCGTCGAACAGCGCGCGTTCGTACCCCTGGAACAGCGCTAAAAGGGGGCAGGGGAGCCGCCGACGAGCTCCCCACCCGTATTCCGAACACTCCGTGATCGAGTCCTGCAATGAACAGTGAATTTCGCAAACCGCTCCCTGGCACCCGACTGGATTACTTCGACGCTCGGGCAGCCGTCGAGGCGCTCAAGCCCGGTGCCTATGCCACGCTGCCCTACACCTCGCGGGTGCTGGCCGAGAACCTGGTGCGTCGTTGTGATCCGGCGACCTTGAATGCCTCGTTGATGCAGCTCATCGAGCGCAAGCGTGATCTGGATTTTCCCTGGTTCCCGGCACGCGTGGTCTGCCACGACATTCTGGGTCAGACCGCGCTGGTCGACCTTGCCGGGCTGCGTGACGCGATCGCTGCGCAGGGCGGCGATCCTGCGCTGGTCAACCCGGTGGTTCCGGTGCAACTGATCGTCGACCACTCGCTGGCAGTGGAGTCCGACGGTAACGACCCGCAGGCGTTCGCAAAGAACCGCGCCATTGAAGACCGTCGCAACGAAGACCGTTTTCACTTCATTGACTGGACCAAGCAGGCGTTCAAGAACGTCGAAGTCATCCCGCCGGGCAACGGCATCATGCACCAGATCAATCTGGAGAAAATGTCACCGGTGGTGCAGGTGCTCGATGGCGTGGCCTTTCCCGACACACTGGTGGGCACGGACAGCCACACGCCGCATGTCGACGCCCTGGGCGTGATTGCCATTGGCGTCGGTGGGCTCGAGGCCGAGAACGTCATGCTCGGGCGCGCCTCGTGGATGCGCCTGCCGGACATCATCGGCGTCGAACTGACCGGGCGCCATCAGCCAGGCATCACTGCCACCGACCTGGTGCTCGCGCTTACCGAGTACCTGCGTCAACAGAAGGTGGTCGGCGCCTACCTGGAGTTTTACGGCGCAGGTGCGTCGAGTCTGACCCTGGGCGACCGGGCGACGATCTCCAACATGGCGCCTGAATACGGCGCGACGGCGGCGATGTTCTCCATTGACTCGCAAACCATCGACTACCTGCGTTTGACGGGACGTGAGGACGAGCAGGTCAAGCTGGTCGAGCTGTACGCCCGGCACACCGGTCTCTGGTCGGACAGCCTGAGCGAGGTGCGCTACGAGCGGGTGCTGAGTTTCGATCTGTCCAGTGTAGTGCGCAACATGGCCGGGCCCTCCAACCCCCATGCGCGGGTCGCCACCGCTGATCTGGCGGCCAGAGGGATTGCCGGGCAATGGGATGAGGTGCCGGGGCAGATGCCCGACGGCGCGGTGATCATCGCCGCGATCACCAGTTGCACCAACACCAGCAACCCGCGCAACGTCATTGCCGCCGGTCTGCTGGCCCGCAACGCCAACCGTCTGGGGCTGCTGCGCAAACCCTGGGTCAAGTCATCGCTGGCACCCGGATCGAAAACCGTGGCGCTGTACCTGGATGCAGCAGGGCTGACCTCGGAGCTGGAGCAACTGGGTTTTGGCGTCGTGGCTTTTGCCTGCACCACCTGCAACGGCATGTCCGGCGCGCTCGATCCGCTGATCCAGCAGGAAATCATCGACCGCGACCTGTACGCCACGGCGGTCTTGTCCGGTAACCGCAACTTCGACGGGCGTATTCATCCCTATGCCAAGCAGGCCTTTCTGGCCTCGCCGCCCCTGGTGGTGGCGTATGCCATTGCCGGGACCATCCGCTTCGATATTGAAAACGATGTGCTGGGCATCGCCGAGGGCCGGGAAATCCGTCTCAAGGATATCTGGTCGAGTGATGAAGAGATTGATGCCGTTGTGCAGGCATCGGTCAAGCCGGAGCAGTTCCGCCAGGTCTATATCCCGATGTTTGCCATCGAAGAACACACCGGGCCGAAGGTCGAACCGCTCTACGACTGGCGTCCGATGAGCACCTACATCCGTCGCCCGCCCTACTGGGAAGGCGCGCTGGCCGGAGAACGCACGCTCAAGGGCATGCGGGCGCTGGCCGTACTGCCGGACAACATCACCACTGATCACCTGTCGCCGTCCAACGCGATCATGCTCGACAGTGCGGCGGGCGAGTACCTGGCGAAAATGGGCCTGCCGGAGGAAGACTTCAACTCCTACGCGACCCATCGCGGCGACCACCTGACTGCCCAGCGCGCGACCTTTGCCAACCCGCAACTGGTCAACGAGATGGCAGTGGTCGATGGCAAGGTCATAAAGGGCTCGCTGACCCGCATCGAACCCGAAGGCGTGGTCACGCGCATGTGGGAAGCCATCGAAACCTACATGGCGCGCAAGCAGCCGTTGATCATCATTGCCGGTGCCGACTATGGGCAGGGCTCGTCCCGTGACTGGGCGGCCAAAGGCGTCAGGCTGGCGGGCGTCGAAGCGATTGCTGCAGAAGGGTTCGAGCGTATTCACCGCACCAACCTGGTCGGCATGGGTGTGCTGCCGCTGGAGTTCAAGCCCGGCACCAGCCGTCTGACCCTGAGCATCGACGGCAGCGAAACCTTCGATGTGATCGGCCAGCGCACGCCGCGCGCGACATTGACGCTGGTGATTCAGCGCCGTAACGGCGAGCGCGTCGAGGTGCCGGTGACCTGTCGTCTGGACACCGCCGAAGAGCTCTCTATTTATGAGGCGGGTGGCGTGTTGCAGCGTTTTGCTCAGGATTTTCTGGAGGCCGCTGCATCGTAGTTACGCTGGAGCGTGAGGAACGCCAAGCGTGCGCAAGAGCACTATCGTGCCCATGCTCCGCGTGGGCATGCAGTTCTGGACGCTCTGCGTCCGATTTTGAGCGCGCAGCGCGCTCTTTGAACAGGACAACGAATTCATGGCTCACCCACCACAGATCCGCATCCCCGCCACTTACATGCGTGGCGGCACCAGCAAGGGGGTGTTTTTCAGGCTGACTGATCTGCCCGAAGCTGCACAGGTTCCGGGCGCGGCGCGGGATGCGCTGCTGTTGCGGGTCATCGGCAGCCCTGACCCCTATGAAAAGCAGATCGACGGCATGGGCGGGGCGACGTCGAGTACCAGCAAGAGCGTGATTGTGTCGCGCAGCAGCAGGCCCGACCACGATGTCGATTACCTGTTCGGCCAGGTGTCCATCGACAAGCCGTTTGTCGACTGGAGCGGCAATTGCGGCAACCTGTCAGCGGCCGTGGGGCCATTCGCGATCGCGAATGGTCTGGTCGACCCTGACCGCGTTCCGCAGGATGGCGTGGCGGTGGTGCGCATCTGGCAGGCCAACATCGGCAAGACCATCATCGCTCACGTGCCGGTCAGCAACGGCGCGGTGCAGGAAACCGGCGACTTCGAGCTGGATGGCGTGACCTTCCCGGCAGCTGAAGTGCCACTGGAGTTTCTTGACCCGGCGGCGGACGAAGAGGGCGCGGGCGGCTCGATGTTTCCCACCGGCAATCTGGTGGATGATCTGCAGGTGCCCGGCATCGGCATTCTGAAAGCGACCATGATCAATGCCGGCATTCCGACGATTTTCGTCAACGCTGCCGACATCGGTTACTCCGGCACTGAGCTGCAGGGAGATATCAACAGTGATCCGCAGGCGCTGGCCCGTCTGGAAGCCATTCGCGCCTACGGTGCTGTACGCATGGGCCTGATCGGCAACATCGATGAAGCTGCCGCACGCCAGCACACGCCCAAAGTGGCCTTTGTCGCTGCGCCCGCCGATTACGTGGCGTCGAGTGGCAAGCCTGTCGCTGCGCAGGATATCGAGCTGCTGGTCCGCGCCGTGTCGATGGGCAAGCTGCACCACGCGATGATGGGCACGGCTGCGGTGGCCATCGGCACAGCGGCGGCCATCCCGGGCACGCTGGTCAATCTGGCCGCTGGTGGTCAGGCGCGCAGCGCAGTCAGCTTTGGCCACCCCTCCGGCACACTGCGGGTCGGCGCCCAGGCCGTTCAGGAGGGCGGTGACTGGAAAGTCACCAAGGCCCTGATGAGCCGCAGCGCCCGCGTGCTGATGGACGGCTGGGTGCGGGTGCCGCAGCCAGGCGTCTGAGTCGTCGGTTTGACGGAATGACAGCAGCGTCTACTTGAAACGTCGCTCCACGCCTTTTTCGACCAGCACCTTGGCGGAGATTTCTTCCACCGAAAAATGCGTGGAGTTGATGTGTGCAATGTTCTCGCGGCGGAACAGGCTTTCCACCTCGCGCACCTCGAATTCGCACTGCGCGTAGCTGGAGTAGCGGCTGTTGGGCTTGCGCTCGTGGCGGATCGCGGTGAGGCGGTCCGGGTCGATGGTCAGGCCGAACAGTTTTTCGCGATGCTGCTTGAGCGCTGCAGGCAGTTGCAGCCTTTCCATATCATCTTCGGTCAGCGGATAGTTGGCGGCGCGGATACCGAACTGCATGGCCATGTACAGACAGGTCGGGGTTTTGCCGCAGCGCGAGACGCCGACGAGGATGATGTCGGCCTTGTCGTAATAATGCGTCCGCGCGCCGTCATCGTTGTCCAGCGCGAAGTTGACCGCCTCGATGCGCTCCATGTAATTGGAGTTATGCCCGATCGAATGCGATTTACCCACGGAGTAGGACGAGTGTGAACTAAGCTCCTGCTCCAGCGGGGCCAGGAAGGTCGAAAAGATATCGATCATGAAGCCATTGGACGTTGCCAGAATCTCGCGAATGTCCTGATTGACGATGGTATCGAAGATGATCGGCCGCACATCGTCCTTGTCGGCGGCATTATTGATTTGTTGTACCATCGCCCGCGCCTTCTCGACGCTGTCGATATAGGGCCTGGTGAACTTGTTGAAGGTAATGTTTTCAAATTGTGCCAACAGGCTCTGGCCCAGGGTTTCGGCGGTGATACCCGTGCCGTCCGAGATGAAGAAAGCGGATCGTTTCATTTTTGCCCCAGGCCTTAAGCAGTTGACGAATTCTGGCTATCATAGGCGTGCTGGCCGGTCCTGAGAGCCCGCAGTTCAGCTTTTTTGCACGCATGCTTTTCGAACACTCGGTTTTGCACGCCCGATCTGTACGTCCGGGCAGACACGCCTGAAGCCACACCGCATTTGGCACAGGTGAATGAGCTTTTCCCAACAACAAACACAGTTAGTGGAGAGATCACCTTGGTAGAGTACGTAGTTTCCCTCGATAAGCTCGGCGTCCATGATGTAGAGCACGTGGGGGGCAAAAACTCGTCCCTCGGCGAGATGATCAGCAACCTCGCAGGTGCTGGTGTTTCGGTGCCCGGCGGCTTCGCGACTACCGCCCAGGCTTACCGTGACTTTCTCGAGCTCAGCGGCCTGAACGAGCAGATCCATGCGGCGCTGGACGCCCTTGACGTCGATGATGTCAACGCGTTGGCCCGCACCGGTGCGCAGATTCGTCAGTGGATCATGGAGGCCGAGTTCCCCGAGCAGCTCAACGCCCAGATCCGTACTGCGTTTGCCGAACTGTCTGCCGGTAATCCGAACCTGGCCGTGGCCGTGCGTTCCTCCGCAACGGCCGAAGACTTGCCGGATGCCTCGTTCGCCGGCCAGCAGGAGACCTTCCTGAACATCCGCGGCGTCGAGAACGTGATCCGTGCCGCCAAGGAAGTCTTCGCTTCACTGTTCAACGACCGTGCGATTTCCTACCGCGTACACCAGGGCTTCGACCACAAGCTGGTCGCGCTGTCTGCGGGCGTGCAGCGCATGGTGCGCTCCGAAACCGGTACGGCCGGTGTCATGTTCACCCTCGACACCGAGTCCGGTTTCCGCGATGTGGTGTTCATCACCGGTGCCTACGGTCTGGGCGAGACGGTCGTGCAGGGCGCCGTCAACCCCGACGAATTCTACGTGCACAAGGACACGCTGGCGGCTGGTCGCCCGGCGATCCTGCGTCGCAATCTGGGCAGCAAGGCGATCAAGATGATTTACGGCGAAGAAGCCAAGGCCGGTCGTTCGGTCAAGGTGATCGACGTCGAGCCTGCCGATCGTGCACGTTTCTGTCTGAGCGATGCCGAAGTGTCCGAACTGGCCAAACAGGCGATGATCATCGAGAAGCACTACAAGTGCCCGATGGACATCGAGTGGGCCAAGGACGGTGACGACGGCAAGCTGTACATCGTCCAGGCACGTCCGGAAACGGTGAAGAGCCGTGCGTCGGCCAACGTCATGGAACGTTATCTGCTCAAGGAGACCGGCAAGGTGCTGGTCGAAGGCCGTGCCATCGGTCAGCGCATCGGCGCGGGCAAGGTGCGCATCATCAAGGACGTGTCCGAGATGGACAAGGTCCAGCCCGGTGACGTGCTGGTGTCGGACATGACCGACCCGGACTGGGAACCGGTCATGAAGCGCGCCAGCGCAATCGTCACCAACCGTGGCGGTCGTACCTGCCACGCCGCGATCATCGCCCGTGAGCTGGGCATCCCGGCAGTGGTCGGCTGCGGCAACGCCACGCATACCCTTCAGGATGGCCAGGGTGTCACGGTTTCCTGCGCCGAGGGCGACACCGGTTATATCTTCGAAGGCGAGCTGGGCTTCGACATCAAGACCAACTCGGTCGATGCGATGCCTGATCTGCCGTTCAAGATCATGATGAACGTCGGCAACCCGGACCGTGCCTTTGATTTCGCCCAGTTGCCCAATGCCGGTGTCGGCCTGGCGCGTCTGGAGTTCATTATCAACCGCATGATCGGCGTGCACCCCAAGGCGCTGCTCAACTATTCGGTGCTGCCACCGGAAATCAAGGAAAGCGTCGACAAGCGCATCGCCGGTTACGACGATCCGGTCGGTTTCTATGTCGACAAGCTGGTCGAGGGTATCAGCACTCTGGCCGCCGCGTTCACGCCGAAAAAAGTCATCGTGCGCCTCTCGGACTTCAAGTCCAACGAGTACGCGAACCTGATCGGCGGCAAGCTCTACGAGCCCGAAGAAGAAAACCCGATGCTGGGCTTCCGCGGTGCGTCGCGCTATATCAGCGAGAACTTCCGTGACTGCTTCGAGCTGGAGTGCCGTGCGCTCAAGCGTGTGCGCGAGGAGATGGGCCTGACCAACGTCGAGATCATGGTGCCGTTCGTCCGCACCCTGGGCGAGGCGAGCCAGGTGATCGATCTGCTGGCCGCCAACGGCCTGAAGCGTGGCGAAAACGGCCTGCGCATCATCATGATGTGCGAGCTGCCGTCCAACGCGATTCTGGCGGAAGAGTTCCTTGAGTATTTCGACGGCTTCTCCATCGGCTCCAACGACCTGACTCAGCTGACGCTCGGTCTCGACCGTGACTCCGGTGTGATCGCTCACCTGTTCGACGAGCGTAACCCGGCCGTCAAGAAGCTGCTGTCCAACGCCATTCAGGCGTGCAACAAGGCCGGCAAGTACATCGGCATCTGCGGGCAGGGGCCTTCCGATCATCCGGATCTGGCGCGCTGGCTGATGGATCAGGGCATCGAGAGTGTCTCGCTCAACCCCGATTCGGTACTGGAGACCTGGTTCTTCCTCGCCGAGGCACAGGCGCCTGTCTGACAGGCGGCGGCTCGCCTGAGGCGCATTCCTCGCAACACCGGGCTGCCGTGTGACGCGAACGCGGCCTGAGCCGTCATGTGGTTCAGGTGTTTGAATGAGGCGGTTTCTTCGGAAGCCGCCTTTTTTATGGCGCACCGCGAGACCCCGGAGCGCGTGGTTTCATCCCGTCTGTCAAACCAGATAAAGAGTGATATGCAGAGCAGCAGCCAGCTTTTTCCCGTGGCCCTGATCAGCGCCGAGCGTCGTGGCGATCTGGTCGAGGACGTCTACCGTCTCAAACCGGCCAATAGCCCCGACGCCAGTGTCGAACTGGCGGTGACCCGGCTGGGGTGCGTCGATCAGCCCGACGTGCGTGGTACTCCGGTGATACTGCTGCATGGCAGTTTTTCCAACCGGCGTTTCTGGTATTCGCCCAAGGGCATCGGTCTGGGCGCGTATCTGGCGCGTGCCGGTTATGACGTGTGGATTCCTGAAATGCGCGGCCATGGCCTGTCGGCTCGCAACCTGAGTTACCGCAGCAATTGCGTGGCGGACTACGCGCGTTTCGATTTGCCAGCCATTGCCGCGTTCGTCATCGAACAAAGTGGTCAGATACCGCACTGGATCGGCCATTCGCTGGGCGGCACGAGCCTGGCGGCAGCCTTGGGCGGTCAGTACCTGGGGGCTGATACTGCGGCGTCCGTGGCGCTGTTCGGCAGCCAGGTCAGCCGCACTTACTGGCCGCTGAAAGTCCCGCCCCTGCAATGGTCTGCGAAGTGGCTGCTGAGGTCCTTCGAGCATATCTCCGGACCGCGCTTCAAGCGTGGTCCGGAAGACGAGCCGATCGGTCTGGTTCTGGAAAGCATGCGCTGGCACGGGCTGTTCGGACGTTTCGGTGAGCGTGACAACAACTGGTGGGCAGGGTTGAGCGCGGTTCAGGTGCCGGTTCTGGCTGTCGCTGCGGCCGGCGACCATCAGGATCCGGTGTGGGCTTGCCGTGAACTGTTCGAGCAGATCGGCAGCGCACACAGGCAATTCCTCTGCCTGGGCCGCGAACACGGCTTCAGCGAGGATTTCGGCCATGTGCAGATGCTGGTCAGCAAGGCTGCGCAGCAGCAGGTCTGGCCGCGGGTGATCGAGTGGCTGGGCGAGCGGTCCGTTCCTGAACAGGTTGCAGAGTTTCAGGTCGCGGTGGGCAGTTAGCCGTTAAAGTCGCTATGGTTACCGTCAGCCGGTCGTGTCTATTTCAATGTCTGTATCAAGCGCGACCTCATAGCCGATGACAGGAGTTGCCCCCATGCATTACCTCACCCCCGATCTGTGTGACGCCTATCCGGACCTGATTCAGGTCGTGGAGCCGATGTTCAGCAATTTTGGCGGCCGCGATTCGTTTGGTGGCCAGATCGTCACGCTGAAATGTTTCGAGGACAACTCCAAGGTCAGGGAGCAAGTCGAGCTCGACGGCAAGGGCAAGGTGCTGGTCGTCGACGGCGGCGGTTCGCTGCGTTGCGCGCTGCTGGGTGACATGCTGGCAGACAAGGCTGCAAAGAACGGCTGGGAAGGCATGTTGATCTACGGCTGCATCCGCGACGTGGATGTCATCGCCCAGACCGACCTGGGTGTCCAGGCGCTCGCCAGTCATCCGAAGAAAACCGAGAAGCGCGGCATAGGCGAGCTGAATGTGCCGGTGACCTTTGGCGGCGTGACGTTCCGCCCGGGTGAGTACCTGTACGCCGACAACAATGGCGTCATCATTTCCCCATCAACCCTGACCATGCCGGAATAAGCGAAGTATCCATGTTCGATGAAGCAAACGCGCAGTGGGGGCTGGTTCATGCCCTCGTTTTGGACGGTAAGGGTGGGGCGCGTTTCATCGCTCGAACCGAATTGCAGGACCTTGCGTTGCAGCCAGAGGAAAGCCTCTGGCTGCATTGGGACCGCAGCCACCCGCAGACACATGCCTGGCTGCGCACCGGCAGCGGTCTGAGCGAGTTTGCCTGCGACCTGTTGCTGGAAGAGAACACCCGGCCGCGCTTGCTGCCGTTGCCGGAGCAGGAGCTGCTGCTGTTTCTGCGCGGTGTGAATCTGAATCCCGGTGCCGAGCCGGAAGACATGGTCTCGGTGCGTATCTTCGCCGCCGCGCAGCGGGTGATCTCGCTGCGCCTGCGTCCGCTGCGTGCCACCGAGGAACTGATTGAGCTACTGGGGCAGGGCAAAGGCCCGAAGGGCGCCTCGGAGCTGATCCTGCACCTGGCGCAGCACCTCACTGACAAGGTTCAGGATCTGGTGGGTGAACTGACCGAAATGGTCGATGAAGAGGAAGAAAAGAACGACGCCGACGAACGGTACAATCCCGAGCATGGCAAGCTGCTGCACATCCGTCGACGCGCTGCCGGCCTGCGTCGGTTCCTTGGGCCGCAGCGAGATATTTATGGTCAGCTTTCACGCATCAAGCTGTCCTGGTTTGCCCATGACGACGCTGATTACTGGAATGAGCTGAACAACAGCCTGACCCGTTATCTGGAAGAGCTCGAGCTGACCCGCGAGCGGGTGGGGCTGCTGCTGGAGTCCGAGGACCGGCGCCTGCGCGAGCACATGAACCGCACCATGTACCGCTTCGGGATCATTACCTGTATCTTTCTGCCGATGAGTTTTCTCACCGGTCTGCTGGGTATCAACGTTGGCGGCATTCCGGGTTCGGCCAGTTCGTACGGCTTTCTGGTGGCCTGTCTGCTGATCGTCGCACTGGGCGCAGGGCAGTGGTGGCTGTTCCGCCGTTTGCGTTGGGTATAGGGCGAGCCTGGATGGTTATTTGGCGAGCCTGTGTGACTTGTTGTTTTCGCGTCTCGTCTTTGAATGACATTACGTGAGGTGCCTGATGCACGATCCGTTTGAAGAATCTTTACGCGACATGCTCAATTCTTCATCCTCCAGCCGGGATGATGATGCATGTCTGGGACGCGTCCTGAAGACCGCCAATCGCCAGGTCGGCGCTGGTGTGTTGTTCGGGCTGCTGGGCCGCTGGTCAGAGGCGCTTATGATTGCCGTGAACAACGGCTCGGCCCACGTCTCTCCCGTTTCTCGTCGCACCACGAGTGGTGCGCGTTCTATCGATAAGGCTGATTGAGCATGGAATTGAATCTCTGGACCCAGAGCCTTCTTGCTGCAATGACTGCATTGTGGACCAAAGTCGCAAACTTCATTCCCAACCTGTTCGGCGCCCTGGTTGTGGTGCTGCTCGGTTTTGTCGTCGCCAAGCTGCTCGACGCACTGCTCTCCAAATTGCTGGCCAAGCTGGGCCTTGATCGTCTCGTCGGCGGTACCGGCCTGACCAAGATTATCGGCCGCGCTGGCGTCAAGGTGCCGGTCTCCACGCTGATCGGCAAGGTCGTCTACTGGTTCGTTCTGCTTATATTTCTCGTATCGGCCGCTGAATCATTGGGCCTGCAGAGGGTCTCAGCCACGCTGGACATGCTGGCGCTGTATTTGCCCAAGGTATTTGGTGCCGCGCTGGTGCTGCTGGTCGGAGTGCTGCTGGCGCAACTGGTCAATGGCCTGGTGCGCGGCGCTGCTGAAGGCGTAGGGATCGATTACTCTGCCGGCCTGGGGCGAATTGCCCAGGGGCTGGTCATCATCATCAGTATTTCGGTTGCCATCAGCCAGCTCGAGGTCAAAACCGACCTGCTGAACCACGTTATCGTGATTGCGCTGATTACCGTTGGTCTGACAGTGGCGCTTGCCCTGGGCCTCGGCAGTCGCGAAATTGCCGGGCAGATCATTGCCGGAATCTACGTCCGTGAACTGTTTCAGGTCGGGCAGCAGGTCCAGATAGGGGATACAGAAGGGCAGATCGAGGAAATCGGTACGGTCAAGACAACGCTACTGACAGACGAGGGGGAGCTGGTGTCGTTTTCCAATCGCATCCTGCTCGAGCAGAGAGTAAGCAGCCGTTAAGCGGTTAACCTGCTAATGTATGCCGCCAGGTTGCCGATACAGGCCATGGCGGACATTGACCTGACTGTCGGCAAGATTTGTTTTGAATAAACCTCAACCGTTTTCGACGCGCTATGATCCACACGAGCTCTCAGACGAGGAGCTGGTTGCGCGCGCCCACGTTGAGCTGTTCAATGTGACGCGGGCCTACGAAGAATTGATGCGCCGTTACCAGAGAACACTTTTTAACGTCTGTGCACGTTATCTGGGGAACGATCGCGACGCTGACGATGTCTGTCAGGAGGTGATGCTTAAAGTGTTGTATGGGTTGAAAAATTTTGAAGGTAAATCTAAATTTAAAACCTGGCTGTACAGCATCACCTACAATGAATGCATCACGCAGTACAGGAAGGAACGGCGTAAGCGTCGCTTGATGGACGCGCTGAGTCTGGATCCACTTGAGGAAGCGTCGGAAGAAAAGGCGCCCAAACCTGAAGAACGGGGCGGACTTGATCGCTGGCTTGTGTATGTGAACCCGATCGATCGGGAGATTCTGGTCCTGCGGTTTGTTGCAGAACTTGAATTCCAGGAAATCGCTGACATCATGCACATGGGCTTGAGCGCAACGAAAATGCGTTACAAGCGGGCTTTAGATAAATTACGAGAGAAATTTGCGGGAATCGCCGAAACTTAATACGGTGCAAATATCTCTAACAAACTGGCAAGGTCTGGTAGACTTGCCGCTGAGTTGTCCCCCTGTGTGGGACTGCTTAATAATCATCAGATGGGGATTTAACGGATGAAACTGAAAAACACCTTGGGCTTGGCCATTGGTACTATTGTTGCCGCAACTTCGTTCGGCGCGCTGGCTCAAGGCCAAGGCGCGGTCGAAATCGAAGGCTTCGCCAAGAAAGAGTACTACGACAGCGATCGTAACTTCAAAAACGACGGCAACCTGTTCGGCGGCTCCGTTGGCTACTTCCTGACTGACGATGTTGAGCTGCGTCTGGGCTACGACGAAGTCCACAACGTTCGTAGCGACAGCGGCAAGAACATCAAGGGCGCAGACACTGCTCTGGACGCTCTGTACCACTTCAACAACCCAGGCGACATGCTGCGTCCATACGTATCTGCCGGCTTCTCTGACCAGAGCATCGGTCAAGACGCTCGCCGTGGCCGTGACGGCTCCACCTTCGCCAACATCGGCGGCGGCGCCAAGCTGTACTTCACTGACAACTTCTATGCCCGTGCAGGCGTTGAAGCTCAGTACAACATCGACCAAGGCAACACCGAGTGGGCGCCTAGCGTCGGTATCGGTGTAAACTTCGGCGGCGGCAGCAAGAAAGTTGAAGCGGCTCCAGCTCCAGTAGCTGAAGTGTGCTCCGACAGCGACAACGACGGCGTGTGCGACAACGTCGACAAGTGCCCGGACACCCCAGCCAACGTTACCGTTGACGCTGATGGCTGCCCAGCAGTTGCCGAAGTGGTTCGTGTTGAGCTGGACGTGAAGTTCGATTTCGACAAATCCGTAGTCAAGCCTAGCAGCTACGGCGACATCAAGAACCTCGCTGACTTCATGCAGCAGTACCCACAGACCACCACCACTGTTGAAGGTCACACTGACTCCGTCGGTCCTGACGCTTACAACCAGAAACTGTCCGAGCGTCGTGCAAACGCCGTTAAACAGGTTCTGGTTAACCAGTACGGTGTTGGCGCCAGCCGCGTAAACTCGGTTGGTTACGGCGAAACCAAGCCAGTTGCTGACAACGCAACTGAAGCAGGTCGCGCAGTTAACCGTCGCGTAGAAGCAGAAGTAGAAGCTCAAGCTAAGTAATTAGCCGCTTGTACTGAAAAGCCCGGCTCAGGCCGGGCTTTTCTTTGCCTGCGATTTGGCAGGGTGCTTGCTCAGACGGGCCTGGTGTCAGCCGGCATTCAGCTGCGCGTGGTCCATCAGGGTTTGATTCAGCAGCTCATTGCTGTAAGCCGCAACCGCGCCGATCACCAGAATGGCGGGGCTCTTCAGCTGGAAAGCGGCTGCGTCCTGTTGCATGGCATTCAGGGTGCTACGGCATTCGCGCTGCCATGGCAGCGAAGCGTTCTCGATCATCGCCACCGGCATCTCGCCACTCATTCCGCCTGCCAGCAGGCTCTCGCGAATTTCCGCCAGTTTCGCCACGCCCATGTAAACCACCAGGGTGGTTCCGCCTTGCGCGAGCGCTTGCCAGTTGAGCGTGCTGTCATCCTGAGTGTGGGCGGTGACCAGTGTCACGCCACGGCTTATACCGCGCAGGGTCAGCGAAATGCCGCACTGTGTTGCACCAGCAAGACCCGCTGTAATGCCGTTGACCAGCTCCACGGCCACACCGTGTTCCTGCAGCCATTGAGCCTCTTCACCACCACGTCCGAAGATGCACGGATCGCCGCCTTTGAGGCGGACCACACATTTGCCCTGACGGACGTAGCGCAGCATCAGGCGATGGATAAACGCTTGCGGCGTCGAGCGGCAACCGCCGCGCTTGCCGACCGCGATCACCCGCGCCCCCGGACAATGCTCCAGCACTGCGGGGTTGACCAGATCGTCGATCAGCACCACGTCGGCTTCATGCAAGGCGCGTACTGCCTTGAGGGTCAGCAATTCCGGGTCGCCGGGGCCCGCGCCTACCAGCCATACTTTTGCGCTCATGCCGCATTCCTCATTCTGTAACCGCCACGGTATGGATCAGTCTTCTTATTTCCGGCACGCAGGAGCCGCACTGGGTGCCGCAGCCCAACTGTGTCTTGAGTTGATTCAGGTTCAGCCCACGCTCGATAGCGCTCATGACTGCGTTCTGGCTGACATTCATGCAGTTGCACAAGGTCTTGTCGCGAGTCTGTGTCGAGTCTTTGCCCGGTTCGCTGCTCAACGGTGCCAACAGCCAGCGTCGCAACGAAGCCTCAACGCGCTCTTCCAGCCACAACGTCTGCAACCAATGCCGGGCAAGTGTTTCGCCGGCCAGGCGAATAGCGGTAATACGATCATCGTCAATCCGTACCCGCTTGCCGATCGAGCGTTTGGGGTCGTCATACGCCATGACCGGTCCCTCATCCAGGCCCAGTACACGATCAATCTGCTGCAGCAGCGCTGAATCGGGTGCTTCTGCGCTGGCGGCGCGTATTACCAGAGCCGGTCGCCCGCGTCCGGCAAGGCCCATGCTCAGGTAAGTGAAGGTGTCACACAAGGCGCGCAGCGTTTCCATCCGTTGCTGCACGTTGCCCTCGACCAGCGCAAAGAACTGCCAGGGCAGGTGGGCTTTTTCGATCCTGACGCCGGCGTGCTTGAGTTCCGGTTGTTTCGAGATCGGATCGAAGGCCGGCTGGGTGAGAACGTTGACACCCCCCTTGAGGAACCTGTCGCCCCAATGCATCGGCACAAAGGCCTGGCCGACTGCAACGCTGTCCTCACTGCTGACCGGCAACAGCAGCTCGCCGCGCCGGCTGATCAGTTTGACCAGATCGCCGGGCTGCAGGTCATGGCTGAGCATGTCCTGCGGATTGATGCTCAACACAGCTTCGCTGACATGCCCGAACAAGCGCGCAGCGGTGCCGGTGCGGCTCATGCCGTGCCATTGATCACGCAGCCTGCCGGTATTGAGCGTCAGTGGGTAGTCGGCATCGCGCAATTCCCTGGCGGCGATGTAAGGCTCGGACAGAAACTGCGCGCGGCCTGAATCGGTGGGAAAGATACCCTCGCTGTACAGGCGCTGTGTGCCGCTGCTGGCGCCACGCGGGAAGGGCCATTGCTGCGGGCCCTGCTGGTCGATGAGCTCGCGGTCGATCCCGGACATGTCCAGATCGCGCCCGACTGTCAGGCCCTTGAACTCATCGAACAAGGCTTTGGGTGTCGCGAAATCGAACAGCGCGGGGGCGTCGGGTTGCAGGCGTTGTTGCAGGCGCTGGGCGAAATCCACCGTGATTGCCCAGTCGGAGCGCGCTTCGCCGGGCGCCTGGATGGCCTTGCGCACGTTGGAGATGCGCCGTTCGGAGTTGGTCACCGTGCCTTCTTTCTCGCCCCAGCTGGCAGCAGGCAGCAACAGATCGGCGTAACGCGCAGTTTCGGTGGTTTTGAACGCTTCCTGGAGTACCACGAACGGGCAGGTTTCCAGCGCTTGCCTGATGCGGTTCTGGTCGGGCAGTGACTGTGCCGGGTTGGTGCAGGCAATCCACAGGGCTTTGATTGTCCCGTTTTGCAATTGCTCGAACAGTTCGATGGCGGAAAGGCCGGGGCTGGCGGGCAGACTGTCGACGCCCCAGTAATCTGCAACCTCCTGACGATGCTGAGGATTTGCCGCGTCGCGATGGCCAGGCAACAGGTTGGACAGGCTGCCGGTTTCGCGTCCGCCCATGGCGTTGGGCTGGCCGGTGAGCGAGAAGGGACCTGCGCCAGGTTTGCCAATCTGGCCGGTCGCCAGGTGCAGGTTGATCAGCGCGCTGTTTTTCGCACTGCCGGCCGTAGACTGATTCAGCCCCATGCACCACAGCGACAGAAAAGCCGGCGCTTCGCCCACCCAACGGGCGCAGGTGTGCAGCTGTTCCAGAGTAATGCCGCAGAGGGCGGCCACGTGCTCAGGCGGGTAATCATGGACCAGCGTGGCCAGTTCCTCATAGCCCTGCGTGTGCGCGGCAATGAACGCCGGGTCGATCAGCCGTTCGCTCATCAATATATGCAGGATGCCGTGAAACAGCGCGACGTCTGTGCCGGGCTGAATCGCCAGGTGCAGGTCGGCCAGTTCGCAGGTGTCGGTGCGCCGTGGGTCGATGACGATGAGTTTCATCTGCGGACGATGGTTTTTTGCTTCTTCCAGACGACGAAACAGAATCGGGTGCGCGTACGCCATGTTACTGCCGACGATCATCACGCAGTCGCTCAGTTCGATATCTTCGTAGCTGCAGGGCGGTGCATCGGCACCCAGGCTGCGCTTATAGCCAGCCACGGCGGAGGACATGCACAGCCGTGAGTTGCTGTCGATATTGTTGGTGCCGATCAGGGCGCGCGCCAGCTTGTTGAACGCGTAGTAGTCTTCGGTCAGCAACTGGCCGGAAATGTAGAAGGCAACGCTGTCCGGGCCGTGTTCGCGAATGGTCTCGGCAAACACATTGGCCGCGTGTTCCAGTGCGGTATCCCAATGGGTGACGCTGCGCGCCAGGCCTTTGCTCAGGCGCAGTTCCGGGTACAGCGCGCGGGCTTCGATGTCGCCGGTCAGGTGCAGGCTCGAGCCTTTGCTGCACAGCTTGCCGAAGTTGGCCGGGTGCTTCGGATCGCCGCTGACGCCGAGAACATGCTCGCCGTCATGTTCGATCAGTACGCCGCAGCCCACGCCGCAATAGCAGCAGGTCGATGCCGTGATCCGAGGGGTGTGAAGGGCAAGGCTGTTCATGCGCAGGCCGCCTGCGCAGCAGCGGGTTTGCCGAACATCAGATGATCGCGTATGGCGTCGATTCCCTGGCCATCACGGATCTGCTGCAAGTACCAGTTGCCGTCGGCGGTGTCGCCGTACAGGCAGGCGCCGACCAGTACGTCGTTCTTGATCACCAGCTTCTTGTAGACGCCGCCAATGGGATCGGAAAGGGTGATGCTTTCAGTGCCTTCACCGCCGAGGAAATCCCCGGCGGAAAACAGGTCGATGCCGGTGACTTTAAGCTTGGTCGAGGTGACCGAACCCGGATAACGCGCGAAGCCCAGTTGCGCAAGGTGATTGGCGCAGACCCGCGCCTGCTCGAACAGCGGCGCCACCAGCCCATAGGCAATGCCGCGGTGGCTGACGCATTCGCCAATCGCGTAGATGCGCGGGTCGTAGGTCTGCAAGGTGTCATTGACCAGAATGCCGCGGTTACAGGGCAGGCCGGCTTGCTCGGCCAATTCGGTATTGGGCCGTATGCCTGCGGCCATGACCACCAGATCGGCATCGATCCTGTCGCCGTTGTTGAATTGCACCGCGGTTACGCGGCCCTGATCATCGCCGAGCAGGGCGTTGGTCTGTTCGTCGAGGCGAAAGCTCAGGCCGCGCTTTTCCAGTGCCGCTTGCAGCATCCGTCCGCTGGTCTTGTCCAGTTGGCGCTCCAGCAGCGTCTGGCCATTATGAATAACCGTGACTTGCATGCCGCGCAGGCTCAAGCCGTTGGCCGCTTCCAGGCCGAGCAGGCCGCCGCCGATGACGACTGCGCGTTTGTGCGTGACGGCGGTGTCGATCATCTGCCGCGTGTGGCTGATGTCGCGATAGCCGATGACGCCGTTCAGCGTGTTGCCGGGGATCGGCAGTATGAACGGCCGCGAACCGGTGGCAATCAGCAGCCGATCATAATGGGCCTGGGTGCCGTCATCGGCGATCACCAGGCGTTTGATGCGATCGATCTTCACCACGCGGCGGTTGAGCAACAACTCGATTCCGTTGCGTTGGTACCAGTCGAGATCGTTGAGCACGATGTCTTCGAAATTCTGTTCACCAGCCAGCACCGGCGACAGCAGGATGCGATTGTAATTGGGGTGTGGCTCGGCGCCGAAGACCGTGATGTGGTAAAGGTCTTCGCTCAGTTTCAGCAACTCTTCGAGTGTGCGCACGCCGGCCATGCCGTTGCCGATCATCACCAGTTTGAGTTTGGTCATCTTGCCTCCGAGTCACTGCAGCGCGTGCTCGACACGTTTCGCGCAAACAAAAAAAGGCGTCCCGTCAGTGGCCTGACGAGGACGCCTTTGTCCGGTCCCGTTCTCTCGGGAGACGCAGCCTTCATCGTTGAGGGCTGCGTGTTATGAATTATCTGCAAGAGACCATGCAGTGCTTGTGCCAACTCGCATCTGCCGGCCTGTGCGGCCTGCAGTCGATAACCCAGGCCTTTTCTGCACTGCGTTGAGGCGCGTTGCACAGAAGCGGGGCGCAAGGGCTCAGTGGCGGCCCAGCAGCACGATCACCAGCACCAGATTGAACAGCAGGGAGAGTAGCGCCAGTGTTCGCCAGACTTTCAGTGGTTCACGTTCCAGCAGCGGACGCGGTTTTGTCACCAACGGACGATGCTCGGCTTGCTCCAGTTCCAGCAACCACTGTTCAGCGGTTTCGTAACGCTGGTTCGGGTCGGCGTGCAGTGCTTTGTCAAGGCTGTGGCTGAGCCACTGCGGCAGATCCGGCCGATAACGGCTGGCAGGTATCGGTGCGCCGAAGCGACGGTGCTGAAAGGCTTCGATCTCGCCGTAAGGGTATTGCCCTGTCAGCAGGTAATACAAGGTGACGCCCGCCGCGTAGAGGTCCTGCTGTGGATGCGGTTCGGCACCGTTGAAGGCCTCCGGTGCTATATAGCTCGGTGTGCCGGGCAGGTCTTCGGTGTTGACCGCCGAAAGGCCCGGGCAGAACGCCAGGCCAAAATCCAGCAGGCGCAACTCGCCGTCGTCGGCCAGCAGCAGGTTTTCCGGTTTGATATCGCGATGGATGATGTTGCGTCGATGCAGCAGGCCCGTGGCCCGTAGCAGTCGGGTGGCGAGGTCCTGCCACTGGGCCAGCGGCAACGGCCCGTTGCCAGTGAATAGCTCGGCCAGCGTGTGCCCGCGATACTCGCGCATCACGTAATACAGATGCTGGCGGTCTGGCAGCGGGTGTATCTCGGGAAAGAAGCGCCCGGCGACCCGGCGCAGAAACCACTCCTCCAGCAGCAAACCCTGACCGGCGCCGGTTTCGTCATGGCGACTGGCCGGCAGGGTTTTCAACAGCCAGGGTTGCTCATGGATATCGGTGACCCGATATACGATGGACTGGCGCGATTGCGCCACGACGTTGCCGACTTTCCAGCCCTCGAATGCCTGATCGGCCTTGAGCGCGGGTGGCAGCGGCCATTGTTGCAACTGCAGCAACGCGTCCCCCAGATCATCCTCGCCGAGCGTGTCGACCTGAATCAGCAGGGCGCTGGCATTGTCCTGACTGCCGGCCAGGTGTGCCGCGCTGACCAGGGTTTTCACCGCCGCGTCGAGGTCGTGCTGTTCGCTCAGAATCGAGCGGATACTCGCATCGCCCAGCGTCGCCCAGACCCCGTCGCTGACCAGCAGCAGGCGCTCGCCTTCACACAGTTCGCCGTCCAGGTAATCCATGACCACGTACTGATCCAGGCCCAGGGCACGCTTGAGCACATGCTGCATGTCGGCCTGTTCCCAGACGTGATCTTCACTGATGCGTTTGAGCGTCCCGGTTTGCCAGCGATAAGCCCGGCAGTCGCCGACATGGGCGAGGGTGAAGCGCCGACCGCGCAGTACCAGAGCGCTGAGGGTGGTCAACAGGCCGTTGGCCAGCAGCCAGCGATTCTGCGCCAGCAGCAGGCGATCAAGGGACTGCGCCACGCCCCAGGTTTCCGGCGTGGCGTAATAGTCGAGGGCCAGCGCCTGGAGGGTGGACTGCGCGGCCAGTGCGCCGTCGGCACACTGGCTGACGCCGTCGGCAAGGGCGAACAGATAGCCTTTGCTGGCCGCCAGCGCCGGGACTGGCGTGACCAGGCGCACGGCGTCCTGATTCTCCGCTCGCGGTCCGCTGGCGCTGAATTGCGCGAACTGCAGTTGCAGGGTCATCGGCGCTTCAGACCCGAGCCGCCGTGACTGCGGCCGAACCCCAGGTGGTTCTCCAGCGACGCTTGACGTTCAGCAGGCCGAACCAGGCCAGTACCGCCAGGCCGGCGAACAGCCACAGGCCCAGCTGGTAGTCGCCGGTGTTCTGTTTGATGGTGCCCAGGCCGGCTGCCAGCAGGAAACCACCGATGCCACCCGCCATGCCGATCAGGCCGGTCATGACCCCGATTTCCTTGCGGAAGCGCTGCGGTACCAGCTGGAATACCGCGCCGTTGCCGGCTCCCAGGCCCAGCATGGCGGCCACGAACAGCGCCAGTGCTGCCCACGAACTTGGCAGGTTGAAGCCCACGGCGGCGATGCCGATGGCGGCAACCGCATACATCACGGTCAGCGTGCGAATCCCGCCGAAACGGTCGGCCAGCGCGCCACCCAGCGGACGCATCAGGCTGCCGCCGAAGACGCAGGCAGCGGTGTAGTAACCGGCAGTGATCGGGCTCAAACCGTATTGGTCGTTGAAATAGCCGGGCAGGGCGCTGGCCAGGCCAATGAAACCACCGAACGTCACGCTGTAGAAAAACATGAACCACCAGCTGTCACGATCACCCAGCGCCTTGAGGTAGTCCGCCATGGATTTGGGTTTGCTGCGTTGCGGGGCGTTGCGTGCCATCAGGGTGAAGGCGATCAGGGTCAGGACCAGCGGGATCAGCGCCAGGCCGAAGACGTTGCTCCAACCGAAACTGGCGGCCAGCACCGGCGCGATCAGCGCGGCCAGTACAGTGCCGGAATTGCCCGCACCGGCGATGCCCATGGCCTTGCCCTGATGCTGCGCTGGATACCATTGCGACGCCAGGGGCAGCGCGACGGCGAACGAAGCACCGGCCATACCGAGGAACACACCCAGCACCAGCACCTGGCCGTAGGTGTGAATGCCCAGTTGCCAGGCAGCCAGCAGCGCGCCGATGACTATCACTTGGCCGATGATTCCGGCGGTCTTGGGCGACAGCTGGTCGGCCAGCAGGCCCATGAAGAAGCGCAGCACCGCACCCGCCAGAATCGGTGTGGCGACCATCAGGCCACGTTGCTGAGTGGTCAGCTGCAGGTCAGTGGCAATCTGCACCGCCAGCGGACCAAGCAGGTACCAGACCATGAAACTCAGGTCGAAATAGAGAAAGGCCGCGAACAGGGTCGGTTTGTGGCCTGCCTTCCAGAAGCTTGTATCCATGTGCACACCTCATCATCTGCTAGTTAGTCAGTCGGGCCATGACCACGACACGGGTTATTCAGACGCTGTGGTGGAGTGTTCCGAATGACGGCGACTCCACCGGCCCCTGCGCCGGGGCCAAAACGCAAAAAACGTCGCCTCTCTGTCCACTGGCGTGGAAAGGGATGAGCGACGTCTTTGTCGTAAAAGGTGATAGCCGCCGTTGGCTACCGGTGCGATTGCTTTAGCAATAGACGGGCCAAGGGCCGTGCAAGCGCGCCGGCCGCACGTTGCAGGCAGGTTGTAGGGTCTTCAGCGGTTGGGTGGTGAGTTGATGTATGACCTTGAACCGGGCGTCGGCCAGCAGACGCGCTGCAAAAAAGGGCATGGCGGCGAAAAGCCAGATAAACATTTGCGCAGTCCGTATCAAGCAACAGGCACGGGCATGTTAATAAAATCAGGATTGGTTCATTAACATTGGAGTTATTTAATATTATTTAATGTGCCATCGGTTTTAGGCGTAAGTACTGTCATTGTGATGCTGTTTCAATGCGTCTCTATGACGGCCTTAATATATATGAATTAATACGCGGCCCGTCGCGGTTGTACGATAACAGCGCCTTAAATATTTAATTTACTTTGTGGAGTATCTCTGAGAGCATCGCTTCTGTCGCAACGTGTGACGCTTGATCAACATAAAGTGTTTTCACTTTTCAATCCGGTAATCTGTAGTTGCAGTTTGCCAGTCAATTTCGATAAATGCTTACTGTGTAAGAAGTTATCGGCTACTCGCTCTTTTCTCGGTTTCCGGTTGTCCTCGACACCTGAATGCCCGACACACTCTGCACCTCGGCATTGCACCCATGCCTGCCGTGTTGTCTTCCTATACGCGCTGCTTGTACAGGCGCCTGCAAAGGACATCATCATCATGAGTAACATCAATTACGCCCCTACCGTCTGGTCCCGTGCCGATGCGTTGAAGGTCAATGAAAATGACCCGACCACCACGCAGCCGCTGGTAAAACCGGACTTCCCGGTCATGAGTGATAAGGTCTTCATCTGGGACACCATGCCGTTGCGCGAGCTTGACGGCACGGTGGTCTCAGTCAACGGCTGGTCGGTCATCGTCACGCTGACAGCTGATCGCCACCCCGACGACCCGCAGTATCTCGGCGCCAACGGCCGCTACGACATCAAGCGCGACTGGGAAGATCGTCACGGGCGGGCGCGCATGTGCTACTGGTATTCGCGTACCGGCAAGAACTGGATCTTCGGTGGCCGGGTCATGGCCGAAGGCGTGTCGCCCACCACTCGTGAGTGGGCGGGCACGCCGGTACTGTTGAATGACAAGGGTGATATCGATCTTTACTACACCTGCGTGACACCGGGGGCGACGATTGCCAAAGTACGCGGCCGTATCGTGACCTCCGATCAGGGCGTGGAGTTGAAAGACTTTACCCAGGTCAAGAAACTGTTCGAGGCCGATGGCACTTATTATCAAACCGAAGCGCAGAACTCGACATGGAACTTCCGCGACCCGAGTCCGTTTATTGATCCCAATGATGGCAGGTTGTATATGGTCTTTGAAGGTAATGTTGCCGGCGAACGCGGTACGCATACCGTTGGTGCTGCAGAACTTGGCCCGGTGCCAACCGGCCATGAAGAAGTTGGGGGTGCGCGTTTTCAAGTGGGCTGTATCGGTCTGGCGGTTGCGAAAGATCTCAGCGGTGAAGAATGGGAAATATTACCGCCACTGGTGACTGCGGTGGGTGTCAATGATCAGACCGAACGTCCGCATTATGTCTTTCAGGACGGCAAGTATTATTTGTTCACCATTAGTCACAAGTTTACGTATGCCGACGGTGTGACCGGGCCGGATGGCGTTTACGGTTTTGTGGGCGAGCATTTGTTCGGGCCTTACCGGCCGATGAATGCATCCGGACTGGTGCTGGGCAATCCGCCTGCACAGCCTTTCCAGACGTACTCCCACTGCGTGATGCCGAACGGTCTGGTGACATCGTTCATCGACAGCGTGCCCACCACCGGCGATGACTACCGTATCGGCGGCACCGAGGCGCCGACGGTCAGGATCCTGTTGAAAGGCGACCGCTCGTTCGTGCAGGAAGAGTATGACTACGGCTACGTGCCGGCGATGAAGGATGTGCAACTGAGCTGACAGGCTGCGCCCCTGTAACCTGTGAAGAACGCCTGTACGTACAGGCGTTCTTCCTGGCTTCAGCCCAGCAGTTCGCTCATCGCGATAATCTGCTCGGCCACCTGAATCAGCTTCTGCTGGCGGCTCATCGCCTGACGCCGCATCAGCGTGTAAGCGTCTTCTTCGTTGCAATCCTTCATCTTCATCAGCAGCCCCTTGGCCAGTTCGATGCGCTTGCGCTCGGCCAGTTGCTGATCGCGTGCATGCAGTTGCGCGCGCAGCGCCTGATCGCTTTCAAAGCGCGCCATCGCCACATCCAGAATCGGTTGCAGCCGTTGCGCCTGGATACCCTCTACGATATAAGCGCTGACTCCGGACTTGATCGCCTGGCGCATCACGCCCGGATCGTGCTCGTCGGTGAACATCACTATGGGCCGTGGCTGGTCGCGGCTGACCAGCACCACTTGCTCCATCACGTCGCGACCAGGTGATTCAGTGTCGATCAGGATGACGTCCGGGCGCACGGCTTCAACGCGCGCGGGCAGGTCGATGATCAGTCCGGATTCGTCGATCACGTCGAAACCGGCCTCTATCAAGGCTGACCTGAGGCGGCCGACCTTTTTGGCGGTGTCATTGATAAGCAGGATACGCAGCATGGTTACGTTCTCCGTCAACGACTGGCCACAGCGGGCACGTCGTCGGCCAGCGAGTGGAGCTTGAAGCTACGCGCGTAGCCCGCCGGATCGCTGCCGTCCCAGACCCTGCCATCGATCAGCTGGCTGCTGCGCAAGGTTGCGGCGGGTACGTCGATACCCAGCGCACTGGCTGCCTGACGGTACAGGTCGAGTTGCTGAACGCGGCTGGCCACCGCCAGGTAATCCGGGTCTTCGCGCAACAGGCCCCAGCGTCGGAACTGGGTCATGAACCACATGCCGTCGGACAGCCAGGGGTAGTTGACCTGTCCCTGGGCATGGAAGCTGACCGCGTGAGGGTCTTGCCAGTGATTGCCGAGACCGTCGCTGTACTGGCCGAGCAAACGCGGCTCGATGCAGTCCACTGAGGTGTCCAGGTAATCGGCACCGCTTAGGAGTTGTGCGGTGCTGCGCCGGTTATGATCGTTTTCCTCGATGAAGCGGCTCGCTTCCAGTACGGCCATGATCAGCGCTCTGGCGGTGTTGGGGTTCTGCTCGACAAACTCTCGGGTACAGCCGAGCACCTTGCCCGGGTGATCCGGCCAGATCGACTGGCTGGTCGCCATGGTGAAGCCCAGTTGCTGCTGTACGGCGCCGGCGCCCCAGGGTTCGCCGACGCAGAAACCGTCGATGCGCCCGGCCTGCAGGTGTTGCGCCATTTGCGTGGGCGGCACCACGACACTGTTCACATCATCGAGCGGATGAATGCCCTGACTGGCCAGCCAGTAGTAGAGCCACATGGCATGGTTGCCGGTGGGAAAGGTCTGCGCGAAGGTCAGCTTTGAGCCGCTTTGGTGCGCGTGCTTGTCCAGTGCTTCAGGAGTGATCACGCCGGCCTGCTGCAACTCGCGGGACAGGTTGATGCACTGCCCGTTCTGGTTGAGTCCCATGAGGATGGCCATGTCGGTCGCCGGGCCACCGCTGATGCCCAGTTCCACCGCGTAGATCAGGCCGTACAGGCTGTGTGCCGCCTGCAGCTGCCCGCTGACCAGTCTGTCGCGCAGCCCGGCCCAGGAGGTCTGACGCTCGAGGTTCAGGCTCAGGCCGTAAGGCTGGGCGAAACCCTGCGTGGCCGCGACCACCAGCGGGGCACAGTCGGTCAATGCCATGAAGCCCACGTCCAGGCTGTTCATTTCCGGAGCGTCGCTACCGGCCACCCAGTCCAGCGCATTACCGGTTTGTTCGTTCATCGCGCGTGCTTCATCAAAGGTCCGTCCAGAAAAAAGGCGTCGTCCGACCCGATGCCGAGTCGCCCTTCGTTATATACAAGTCTGTTTTTGATTCTGGCCGGAGGCGGTAGGAGCGAACTTGTTCGCGAAAGGGCCGGTACAATCGCTGAAAATCTATCGTCTGAAACACGGTCTTCGCGAACAAGTTCGCTCCTACGCCCTTCTGGCAGAAGCGTGAAAAACCCTGTAATTCGGGCTTTCCAGGGCTGTATATAACGCTGAGTGCCAGTGCAAGGGGCTAAAGCGACGCCGTTGTCCATGCACCGCTCCGCCGTTGGAGTGAGTGCCGATAGCGGTTTCAAGCAAGGCATATGCCATCGCCGGGGGAGGGCGAGCAACAAGTTTGTCGCGCGCCTCGCCTGACAGGCCCGCACACGTCTATAATCGCCAGCCTGAATTCAGCTGCTCACGAGCCCATCCCGCCATGTATAACCTGGCCCGCCAGTTACTGTTCAAACTTTCCCCGGAAACCTCTCATGACCTGTCGCTGGACCTGATCGGTGCAGGCGGGCGGCTGGGCCTCAACGGCCTGCTGAGCAAGTCCCCGGCGAAGTTGCCGGTCAGTGTGATGGGCCTTGAGTTTCCCAACCCCGTGGGGCTGGCAGCCGGCCTGGACAAGAATGGTGCGGCCATTGATGGCTTCGCGCAACTGGGCTTCGGTTTCGTCGAGATCGGCACGGTGACGCCACGTCCGCAGCCGGGCAATCCCAAGCCGCGTATTTTCCGCCTGCCCAACGCCGAGGCGATCATCAATCGCATGGGCTTCAACAATCTGGGTGTCGACAACCTGGTGTCCCGTGTCGAAGCGGCAAAGTATCGCGGCGTTCTGGGCATCAATATCGGCAAGAACTTCGACACGCCGGTCGAGCGCGCGGTCGACGATTACCTGATCTGCCTGGACAAGGTCTATGCCCATGCCAGCTACGTCACGGTCAACGTCAGTTCGCCCAACACGCCGGGGCTGCGCAGCCTGCAGTTCGGCGATTCGCTCAAGCAACTGCTCCAGGCCCTGAGCCTGCGCCAGCAGGAACTGACGCAACGGCATGGCAGGCGTGTGCCGCTGGCGATCAAGATTGCCCCGGACATGACCGACGAAGAGACCGTGCTGGTGGCCGCAGCGCTGATCGAATCGGGGATGGACGCAGTCATTGCCACCAACACCACGCTGAGCCGCCAAGGCGTCGAAGGCCTTCCGCATGCTGATCAGGCGGGCGGCTTATCGGGAGCGCCGGTTCGGGAAAAAAGCACGCACATCGTCAAGGTTCTGGCCGGTGAGCTCGCGGGTCGTCTGCCGATCATCGCCGCCGGAGGGATCACCGAAGGCCGGCATGCCGCCGAGAAGATCGCGGCGGGTGCCAGTCTGGTGCAGATCTATTCGGGGTTCATCTACAAGGGCCCTGCGCTGATTCGCGAGTCGGTGGATGCCATTGCGGCAATGCCTCGCGCCGCACGCTGAACCCGGGGTAAAAAAAGGGGCTCTGCAAGAGAGCCCCTGGGCGTTGGCCCGCCGCCCGGGTCGGGCGTGCATGGTGCAGGTGTGAATCAGTCAGTCATGTATGGCCCGACAGAGGCCTGAAAGTCTTTGATGTGAATCGCCTCATCCGACCGCGTGAAGTTCGTTGAGTCTGTGGATGCCCGCAGTGCCGGTCATACCGTCCCAGTTGTCGCCGCGTCCTTCGCGCCAGCCATTGATCCATGCCTGGCGTACTGACGGTAGAGTAAAAGGGCAAAGCTCACGGGATTTACCATGAACGCCGTATTGATAACCGCGTAAAAATGCTCTTTCCAACGGATCACGCTTAAGTCTTCTCATAGGGTAATGCCCTCGTCTGTTGACTGTAATATCCCTGAGACCCCGTGTTGAGGTCGGGCAGAATCTTCTGCCGTTGGGGCCCGCTGCCGGCGTCGCGGGCCTTGATGCCATCACCATTGCAGCGATGACCTGAGACGATTTCTAACCAAAGCGCAGGGCGGTGTGAATGATCGTTTTGTCATAAGCACGTCACATTCAGGTCTGTCGAGCAATAAGCGCAGACCTGTTTCAACCCTGATTTTTTCTGCAGCCCCGTGAACATGGGGTGTTGCGAGCCCATTGAGATCGCTTATCAGGCTCATATACTGGCTCAATGCCTTGGCAGCTTAAGCGACGAAGGGTCATAAAGAGGCTGCAAAAATGTGACTTTTCAAAACACGACTTTTGATTGCGTGCTTTTATTGCCGACGTCGCCCTGCCTGATATCTGTTCTAATACGCGCCAAAACTGCCGCAATGACATGACAGGATCATGCGGTGGACCGGCACACATCACGTGCCACGCAGGCGTTCTCTATGAAAGACGCCTGTTCAAATCTGGCAGGGCAATGCGTTGCCCGCCGCAGACGGCTCAGGCCCTGGAATACACATGTCGGATCGCTACGAACTTTTCCTCACTTGCCCCAAAGGCCTTGAAGGCCTGCTTGCCGAGGAAGCCACTGCGCTGGGTCTGCAAGAGACCCGTGAACACACCTCAGCCATTCGCGGCTCGGCGGACATGGAGACCGCTTACCGGCTGTGTCTCTGGTCGCGCCTGGCCAACCGCGTGTTGCTGGTGCTCAAGCGCTTCCCGATGAAGGATGCCGAAGACCTGTACCACGGCGTACTGGATGTCGAGTGGCAGGATCATCTCGAATCCGACGGCACCATTGCGGTGGAATTCAGTGGTCATGGTTCGGGCATAGACAACACCCATTTCGGTGCACTGAAGGTCAAGGATGCGATCGTCGACAAGCTGCGCACCCCGGATGGCGAGCGTCCGTCGGTCGACAAGATCAACCCCGATCTGCGCGTGCACCTGCGTCTGGATCGCGGCGAGGCCATTCTGTCCCTCGACCTTTCCGGGCACAGCCTGCACCAGCGCGGTTACCGTCTGCAGCAGGGCGCTGCGCCGCTGAAGGAAAACCTCGCCGCCGCCATCCTGATCCGCGCTGGCTGGCCGCGTATTGCTGCCGAGGGCGGCGCGCTGGCTGACCCGATGTGCGGTGTCGGTACCTTCCTGGTCGAGGCCGGGATGATCGCCGCCGACATCGCGCCGAACATCAAGCGTGAACGCTGGGGCTTCTCGGCCTGGCTGGGCCATGTCCCGGCGCTGTGGCGCAAGCTGCACGACGAAGCGCTGGCCCGCGCCGAGGCCGGGTTGGCCAAAACACCTTCGTGGATTCGCGGTTACGAAGCCGATCCACGGCTGATCCAGCCGGGACGCAACAACATCGAACGTGCCGGCCTGAGCGACTGGATCAAGGTCTATCAGGGCGAAGTCGCGACCTTCGAGCCGCGTCCCGACCAGAACCAGAAAGGCCTGGTGATCTGCAACCCTCCGTACGGCGAGCGTCTGGGAGATGAAGCCAGTCTGCTGTATCTCTACCAGAACCTTGGCGAGCGCCTGCGTCAGGCGTGCCTTAACTGGGAAGCTGCGGTGTTCACCGGCGCGCCGGACCTGGGCAAGCGCATGGGCATTCGCAGCCACAAACAGTATTCGTTCTGGAACGGCGCCTTGCCGTGCAAACTGCTGCTGATCAAGGTCACGCCTGATCAGTTCGTGACCGGCGAGCGACGCACCCCCGAGCAGCGTCAGATCGAACGCGAAAACCCTGTCGAGGTTGAAGTCGTTGAGCGCAAACTCAACAAGAACGGCAACCCGATCAAGCCGGAACCGGTGGTGGTCGAACAGGCGCGCCTGAGCGAAGGCGGGCAGATGTTTGCCAATCGCCTGCAAAAGAACCTCAAGCTGATGGGCAAGTGGGTGCGTCGCGAAGGGATCGATTGCTACCGCGTGTATGACGCCGACATGCCTGAATACTCGCTGGCGATCGATCTGTATCACGACTGGGTGCATGTTCAGGAATACGCAGCACCCAAGTCCATTGATCCGGAAAAGGCGTCAGCGCGGCTGTTCGATGCGCTGGCGGCCATTCCGCAAGCACTGAACATCGACAAGAGCCGCGTGGTGATCAAGCGTCGCGAGCGTCAGAGCGGCACCAAACAGTACGAGCGCCAGAGTGCTCAGGGCCAGTTTCTGGAAGTCAGCGAAGGCGGCGTCAAGCTGCTGGTCAATCTGACCGACTACCTGGACACCGGGCTGTTTCTCGATCACCGGCCGATGCGCATGCGTATTCAGCGCGAGGCGTCCGGCAAGCGCTTCCTGAACCTGTTTGCCTATACGGCGACGGCCAGTGTGCATGCTGCCAAGGGCGGTGCGCGCAGCACCACCAGCGTCGACCTGTCGCGGACCTATCTGGACTGGGCGCGTCGTAACCTGTCGCTGAACGGTTTCTCCGACAAGAATCGTCTGGAGCAGGGCGACGTGATGGCCTGGCTGCAGGCCAACCGCGACGAGTACGACCTGATCTTCATCGACCCGCCGACGTTCTCCAACTCCAAGCGCATGGAAGGCATTTTTGATGTCCAGCGTGATCAGGTCGAGCTGATCGATCTGGCCATGGCGCGTCTGGCGCCGGGTGGCGTGTTGTACTTCTCCAACAACTTCCGCAAGTTTGTGCTCGATGAAAACCTGAGTCAGCGTTATGCGGTCGAGGACATTACCGCGCACACCATCGACCAGGACTTTGCCCGTAACGGCAAGATCCACCGCGCCTGGAAAATCATGGCGCGTAGCTGATCCGGTGCGCGATGAACCGATCGGTAACGGTCCGGTCATCGCGCCTCGCGACACTTCCTGCACTCGTTTGCATGCCCGTGTGCTCAAACGCGTTTGAGCCCTGGGCAAATGCCCGATTTGTGGTTGCGTATAAACGGCATATTAATCAATAAGTTGATGTGAAAAGCCTGAGCGTATGGACTTTGATGAAAATTATTTCACAAAGGCTGAAGCTTTTGCATTGCACGGAGTTGCGCGGTGTTATACTCGTGATATCAGATGGCTATACAACTTTTAGTTGTTAGTATTTAGATCGTAATCCTACGGTTATGCAATTGCTGTCTTATTGCATCTCTTGTCTGTTTTCGTTTCCTCGGATTGTGCACTTTTATTCCCGATATGATTTCCTCGGGAAAGCGGTATATCGAATTTCAATTGTCGACCTCTTGAGTGACGTCCCTGTTCAATCGGGCGACTGAAGGTATCGACTGTGTTCCGAGATTGTCCACGCCGTACCCACCTCCGAAGGTAACAAGATGAGAAACGTCAAGGTCGCTGTTCGTGCCGGGATGAGCTTTATGCTGATCACCTGCCTGCTCATCGCGCTGGGAGGGATCGCGCTATGGAAAATGGGCGAGTTACGGGCCAGCATGGAATCGCTGGAAAAGGACGCGATGGCCAGCATCATACAGGCTAACAAAATAAGCAGCGCCACGCTGCGTTTGCGACTGGATGCCCGGCGATTGATTGCACAGACTGACCCGCAGGCTCAGACAATTACCGTGACTCGATTGAAAGCTGCGCGAGAAGACATGCTCAAACAATCTGCTGCATATGCGCCGCTGGCAAGCGCTGCCGATGAGGCAAGTCTCTATCAAACCGTCACTGCGTCCGCCCAGAAGTTTGCGTCACTTCTGGATACGGTGCTCGAATTGATTCAGAAAGGTGCCAACGCTGATGCGGTGACGTTTACCGACACCAATATAGTGCCCGTCACCGGTGAGTTGCAGACCGCCATCGATGCGTTGGTGCAGATGAATATTGATCAGGCCGATCAACTGAGTGTGCGTGCAGAAGCCGCCTATGAAAGTGGTTTTATGTTCACAGTGGTTATTATTATAGTGTCATTGATTATTACCATATTTCTCGCGATTCTGTTGACGCGCAGTATTGTCACGCCTTTGAAATCATTGTTGTCGGTCAATGAGCGTATTGCCAGCGGTGATCTTCGTGGTGATATTCCGGTCACCGGTGACGATGAGTTTTCCGAACTGCAACGCGCGACACTGGCCATGCAGAAGAACCTGCGACAAACCATTGGCCTGATCGGCAACTCGTCACAGCAACTGGCTTCCGCTGCCGAAGAAATGAACTCCATCACCGTGCAGTCCAGCACCGGGTTGGGGCGTCAGAATCAGGAGATCGAGCAGGCCGCCACGGCGGTCAACGAAATGACCGCAGCGGTCGATGAGGTCGCACGCAACGCAGCAGCTGCGTCTGACGCAGCGAAAGAATCCAACGCCTCCACCGTGCGCGGGGCTGAGCGAGTGGCCAGTACCGTCACCGCGATCGAAAAACTGAGCGCCACGGTGCTTGCCACCAGTGCTGACGTGCAGCGTCTGGCCGGACAATCCAACGACATCAGCAAAGTCCTCGCGGTGATTCGTACCATCGCCGAGCAAACCAACCTGCTTGCTCTCAACGCCGCTATTGAAGCCGCTCGTGCCGGCGAGCAGGGGCGCGGTTTTGCGGTGGTGGCGGATGAGGTCCGGGCACTGGCGCATCGCACCCAGCAGTCCACCCAGGAAATCGAGCGAATGATCGGCGCCGTTCTAGAGGGCTCCGAACAAGCCACCCGGTCGATGCAGGAAAGTTGCATGGGCGCGCAGGATACTCTGGGGGTTGCACATGAGGCCGGTGCAGCGCTTGACGATATTGCCCGGCGTATCGAAGAAATCAATGACATGAACACGCTGATCGCCACAGCTTCCGAAGAGCAGGCGCAGGTGGCTCGTTCCATCGACCACAATCTGATCAGTATTCGCGACCTGTCCGTGCAGAGTACCGAGGGCGCCAATCAGACTTCCCTTGCCAGTGGCGAACTGTCGAGACTGGCCATTGAAATGAATGGCGTCGTTACACGATTCAAGATGTAACTTGATTGGCTGTCCGCAAGGCGAGGCCATGTCTTCAAGCTTGCGGACAGACCAACGGATCGTCCTGAAACAGGCATAAGCCTATGAAAATTATTGGCGAATAGCTATAACAGAAGTCATAGCCAGCCTGACGCTTCCGTATGTTGGCGTCATGAGTTTGTGTGTATGACAGTGAAACGGTTCAAGCTCAGAGTTCTGAGTTTCATCAATGGCCAGCTTTCAGCGTGGCTTATCGCTGTCGTGGCATTGCTGGTCGGTGTGGCACTTACGATCATGCTGGCGCTGGCCGACAACGAGTTGTATCAGCGCCAGTTGCGTCAGCGTTTCGATACTGTTGCCGCGGAGCGCTTCAGTCGCCTGCAGGAGCGTCTGGACCGGCAGACTACCCGGCTCGACACCCTCGCTCGCTTCTTTATCTACTCCCATCAGGTTGAACTGTCCGAATTCAACGGCTTTGTCGCGCCGTTACTGATTGGTACCCAGGCGTATGCCTGGAACCCTAGAGTGTCGCAGGCCGAACGGACGGCTTTTGAAAGACAGTTGCGTGAGGAAGGCTCAGCCGCGTATGCCATAAGCGAAATGGATGAAAACGGCGCCTTGAAAGCCGCCGCCGTGCGAAATGAGTATTTCCCGGTTCGATTCATCCAGACGCTCAGTGACATTCCGACGCCAGCAGGGTTCGATATCGCCTCGGAGCCGGTACGCCGTGCCGCGCTGGAGCGTGCGCGGTTGCTGAAACGAACCGTCGCAACGCCTCGTATCCGCCTGCTTTCCCTGGAGCCGTCGGACACGTATGGCATTCTGCTGGTCGCGCCGGTGTTCTCGACTGGCCAGCCGGTTCCACCGTTGCGGGGCTATGTCACCGCCGTGATCAGCCTGACGCAATTGATGAATGTGCGCACCGCAGAGCAGGACAATCTTGCCGTGACCATGCTCGACCTCAGTTCGCCGGAAAAGCCCGAGCAGGTTTATCAGTCGCCGCTCCCTGCGATACACAATCAGTTGTATGCCAGCAGCCTGCTGAACCTGGGTGACAGGGATTATCTGGTCGAGGTTCGCCCTACGCAGATTTTCAGCCTGAACAACCAGATCATGATGCCCGGCCGGGTGTTGTGGCTTGGAGGGCTTTTGAGCCTGATGCTCAGCGCCTTGCTCTACAGTCTGATCAGCCAGCGTCAGCGCGCCTTGCAACGGGTGGCGCAGCGCACCCGCGAGCTGCGCCAGCGCGAGCACCAATTGAGGGCCGCGCATGGGCAGTTGCGCAGTGTGCTGGACGCGGCGACCGAAGTGGCGATCATCGCCACCGATCTGGACGGGCTGATCAAGACGTTCAACGTCGGAGCACAGAAAATGCTCGGCTATGCGCAAGAGGATGTGCTGGGCAGGTTCCGGCTGATGGACTTTTATCAGTCTGCCGATCTGGAGGCCCGCGCGAGCCGCATGAGCAAGAGCCGCGGGCAACCCATCAGCGCCTCGCAGCTGATGTTTCTCGATGCTGTGCAGGATGGTAATCACCCTTCGCAGGAGTGGACCCTGCAGCGCAGCGATGGCAGCACGCTGGTGGTGAACATGCTGGTCACTGCGGTGCGTGACGATCAGGGGCTGTGGACCGGGTATCTGGCGGTATGCATCGACGTCACCGAGCACAAGCGCGTCAACCAGGCCCTTGCCGAGCAGGGACAGTTGTTGAAAAAGCTCGGCTCGCAAGTGCCTGGCGGCATTTACCAGTACCACCTGGCCGTCGATGGCAGCGCATGTTTCAGGTACGCCAGCGCCGGCATGTGCGAGCTGTTCGAGGTGGACGAAGAGCAGTTGCTGGGCGATTCCGAAACTATCCTGCAACGCATACAGCCGCTGGACCTGGCACGGGTCAGAAGCTCCATTCTGATCAGCGCCACACACCTGACACCGTGGAGCCAGGAGTACCGCGTCAATCTGCCACGCAAGGGGCAGCGCTGGTTACGCTCGGCCTCAACGCCTGAGCGCCTGGCCGATGGCAGCGTGCTGTGGCATGGCTTTGTGTCCGATATCACCGACCTCAAACGCGTCGAGCAGGAGTTGCGTGCGCTGTCGGTCACCGACGTGCTGACCGGCGCCTATAATCGTCGCTACTTTCAGGACCGGATGCAGGCCGAGCTGAAAAGAATCGACCGGCACGGCGGTAACCTGTCGATCATCATGCTCGATATCGATCACTTCAAGCGGATCAATGACCGCTTCGGGCATGCCGCAGGCGATCAGGTGCTCAAGGCCATCTCGGAAAAGATCAGCCAGCGGCTGCGCAGCGACGATGTGTTCTGCCGTCTGGGTGGCGAAGAGTTTATGGTGATCTGTCCGGGAACGCGGGGTGCCCAGGCCTATCAACTGGCACTGAGCCTGCGCGAGGAACTGCGCAATCAGGCTATCGAAGGCGTCGACCAAGTGGTCACAGGCAGCTTCGGGATCGCCAGCTGGCGAGAGGGTGAGGGGATCGACGAGATGTTGCTGCGTGCCGACTCGGGCGTCTACGCCGCCAAACAGGCCGGTCGCGACCGGGTCGAGCCCGAGCAGGGTTGATGCAGACAGACCCGCTGCGATAGCGGGTCTGCCGATGGCCGGTATCGGCTGGTTATTGCTGGATCGAGACGGTGGTGTTGGTCAGCTTGGGCTGCCGGTACAGATCGACCAGTACTTCGTCGAGTATCGAGGATGCGCCGAACGGACGCGGGTCGTTGAGGATCGCCACGACGGCCCAGGTGTTGCCGTTGCTGTCGCGGCTGAAGCCGGCAATCGCGCGCACGGTATTCAGGGTGCCGGTCTTGATGTGCGCCTCGCCGAGCAGCGGAGTGCGCTTGAGTCGCTTGCGCATGGTTCCGTCGAGACCGGCCAGCGGCATCGAGCTCATGAATTCCGCAGCATAGGGGCTGCGCCAGGCCGCTTGCAGGATCACCGCCATCTCGCGCGCGCTGACACGCTCGGCCCGCGACAGCCCGGAGCCATTCTCCATGACCAGATGCGGCGCGGTGATGCCTTTCTTCGCCAGCCACTGACGGATGACACGCTGGGCGGCCTTGCCGTCGTCACCGTCAGCTTCGTTGCGGAACTCTTCGCCCAGGCTCAGGAACAGTTGCTGAGCCATGGTGTTGTTGCTGAATTTGTTGATGTCACGAATGACTTCCACCAGGTCCGGAGAAAAGGCCTTGGCCAACAGCTTGGCATTGCCGGGCAGCACGCCAACGCGATCTTTGCCTTGAATGGTACCGCCCAGTTCCTGCCAGATGGCTCGCACTGCGCCGGCCGCATAGGTAGGGTGGTCCAGCAGTGACAGGTAGGTCTGTGAGTTGCAGCCATTGCCCAGCTGGCCGGTGACCGTCACGTTGACGCTGCCATCCGCCTGGGTGACCGGGTTGTAGCGCACATCCCCGGTGCATTGTTTCGAGGCGCTTGCCTTGACCTGATTATCAATGCGAATGCTGGCAATCGGCGGCTCGACCGAGACCAGAATCCTGCCGTCATCATTGCGGGTCACGAAGCGTAGCGCCTTGAGGTTGACCATCAGCGCGTCGGGCTTGACCAGAAACGGCTTGTTGTCGTCATTGCCGTCATCGTTGAACACCGGCAATTGCGGTTGCACAAAATGACTGCGGTCGAGAACCAGATCGCCGGTCACCTGCTGTACACCATTGGCGCGCAGGTCACGCATCAGCAGCCAGAGCTTTTCCATATTCAGCTTGGGATCGCCGCCGCCCTTGAGGTACAGGTTGCCGCGCAGCACGCCGTTGCTCAGGGTGCCGTCGGTGAAGAATTCGGTTTTCCACTGGTGGGTCGGGCCGAGCATTTCAAGGGCCGCGTAGGTGGTAATCAGCTTCATGGTAGACGCCGGATTGACCGATACGTCGGCGTTGAACACGGTCGGTGTACCTGGGCCGTTGAGCGGCAGCATCACCAGCGAGAGTGCGTCATCGCCGAGTTTGCTGGCTTTCAGGGCCTGTTGAACCTTGGGGGGCAGCGTGGTGTTGATGACGGCAGCGTAGGAGGGTAGGGCCAGGGGCAAAAGGAGTGACGCGAGCAACAATGGACGTAGCGACTTGATCATTGACTAAAACCCTACTGCAAAGAGGGAAACGAAAAAGAGGGCATGGATGAATTCCCTCGGTAACTATTGCAAATGTAGATTCGATTTCGATAACTATAGTAGTGAATGCGCGGCGGGCTTTTTTTGTAACACAGAATGCCACGCATGATACGAGCCGCATTATGCCCCAAGCGGGGCAGGCTTGTGACCGGGGGGCAAGCCGGTAAATGCTATTTTTTATTGATTCGGTATCCATGGCCGTCGCAAGGCCGGATATCCACTCCACGCCGCAATTGTCGGGCTTTTAAATCGCCAAGCTGGTAAAGTGCCGCCCGATATTTATTGATGAGGATTGTCCCATGGCCACTAACCGCTCCCGCCGTCTGCGCAAAAAACTGTGTGTGGACGAGTTCCAGGAATTGGGTTTTGAACTGAACCTGGACTTCAAGCAAGAGCTGGACGACAAGGCAATCGATGCTTTCCTTGACGCTTTCCTGAAAGAAGCAATGGAAGCCAACGGTCTTGGCTATGTGGGCGGCGACGACTTCGGTCTGGTTTGCCTGAGCAAGCGTGGCTCGGTCAGCGAAGAGCAGCGTGCTGCTGTCGAAGCCTGGCTCAAGGGCCGCAGCGAACTGACAGAAGTCACTGTCAGCCCGCTGATCGACGTCTGGTACCCGGAAAAGGAAATCAATCCGGCCGCCTGATGTAACGGGAAGCAGGCCAGCGCCTGCTTCCCTTGCCTGTTCCCGCACGTCCCCTCGTACACCCCCTCGCTATACCGTCTTTAACGCTCAGTCAGGCTTGGCCTGCTGCAGCATCAGCGCGTCCTCAAGCTCGATCATGGCCAGTTCGACGGTCTGCTGGCAGGTGTAGAACTGCTCATCCGGTGTGTCCGGTTCGCAGGCCAGTTCAAGCGCATCACAGGCATCAACCACCCTTGAAGCTGTGATGATCCGTGCCGCGCCCTTGATCCTGTGCGCCAGATCGCGGGTTTTCTGGCGATTGTTCTCCGGCATCAGTCTGGCCAGTAATAGCCGGTCTTCGTGGTTGCTGTGCAGCAGTTGCGCGAGCAGGCGTTCAACCATTTCAGGACGGTCACCGGTCAGGTTGCTGACGCTGTCGAGGCTGAAGGGCAGGGCACGTGCGGGCGCCAGCGGGGCAATGGCTGTCAGCCGTTCGCTGAGCATCGAGAGGCTGATGGGTTTGAACAGGCAATCGTCCATGCCCGCCGCCCGGCAGCGCTCGATTTCGTCAGGCTGCGCGTTGGCCGTGAAGCCCCAGACAGGGCAGCGTTGGCGTTCGCAGGCGCGCTCCTGTTCGCGGATAGCAGCGGTCATGTCGTAGCCGTTCATGATCGGCATGTTGCAATCGGGAACACCACGATGGTGTAACTGATTGATTTTAAAGGGAGTAAAATCCTCCCCAAAACTCCCCCAATAGATCCCTAAAACGAATCACGCGACGTCAATCCACTCCGACCCGCGACCATCCTTATACATTTCAGTCATCGCTGCGTTGCGGTGACCCAGCAGCTTCTGAGGATCGCGGCCTTCTAACGCATGAAGGCGTGCGGCCAACGATCGCATTTCATGGAAGCTGGGCGGGTTCGCGCCTAAGTCAATGCCAAGAGCTGCCGCACCCTTGTCCCTGGCTTCGGCGAACGCAAGCGTCAGAGTGTTCAGCTTTACTGGGGTGCCTGCTTTTGCGACGGCGACCGTTCTTGTGTGATGTACCAGGTGCTTGGACAGGACTCGGTCTCTGCACGCTTTGATTACGCTTGATAGATCAAGGTCTATTGCTTCAAGTCTCAGGCTGGTGCTGATCCGCAGCCGAGCGCCAGTTTTCGACTGGATGACATGCAGGAAGCCGTCGTGCTCATCCTTGAACAGCATCGACCCGATGTCGTCTCTGCGCTGCCCTGTGAGAAGTGCAAGTTCCATCGCCCGCTTCAGCCAGGGCCTGTCAGTCGCTGCATGAGCTGCCTTCCAAAGCTCGAGACTTAGGCGTCCACGTTTCACTTTTGACCGCGCCGCCTTTGTCGCGTCGACTGGGTTCAGGTCACACCAGCCAGCTGCAATGGCTTCGGTGAAGACATCCCGTAGCAGCGACCGAAGTGCTTTTGACATGGGCGCTTTACCGGCTTTGGAAAATGTGGCGAGGAACGTCGCGATATCCATCGTTCGAATACTGCGTATGCCTTTGCCGCCGAAAGCATTGTTGAGGGTCTTGAGTCTGCTTTTGATGCTTCTGGCCGTGTGCGCGCTCAAGCCTCGTTCTGTGTAGATCAGGTCGTACTCGTCCAGCCAGTCAGCAAATGTGCGGTCATCCACTGCTACTGGCTCTGCGATCCGTTGCGTCAATGTCGGCTTCAGCACGTCTGCATGATTGGCTGCGACAGCCTCCATGATCGCTGCCGCCTTATCCTTGCCCAGGCCGAACATTCGACCGGTCACCGGGTCACGATACGTGTAGTAGGTGTGCCCGTTACGCTTGTCGGTCTTCCGATACAAGTTAGGAGGGAGGTCTTTTGACCCGGCGTTACGCGGCCTTGGAACCATTACGTGCACTCTCTATTCGGCTGATCAGGCTTCCGCCCGTAATACGGACAATCGGTTTTTCGGGTTCGCTGTATTGCGCCTCGGCTTCGACATAGTAGCTCCGGCCATGCTTAACGGGGGCTGGCGCTATTCGGCCTTCGCGAGCCCACTTGCGCAACGTGTTCAGGCTGGGCGGCGTCCGGAACTGGTCGGCCGCCCACTCGTCGAGGGTAACTTTGCTCATGATATTGCTCCGGGCCGCGCTTGGCGGCGGAAGTAGTTTTAAGGCGGGTTTTGCTGTTCACTGCTATGGTCCACGCAGCCAGCAGGAGCTGGGACGGCACCAAGGAGAGGTCATGGAATGCACCACAACGGCGGATGAGGTTTATGGCCCGCGCAATGCCAGGCTCGGCAAGCGGGCGGTGGACGGCAATATCTGGTCAGGCACCACGATGATTTTCAGAATCATCGATGACCGGGTCTACTCAATGCACGAGCAGTACCTGGGCAGGCTCGAGTACGGGATGGCGATGACTGACAGGGGAGAGCTGATTTTCATGGTGCGGTAGGGTCACGGTGTAACGCGCTTGAACTCGACGACCCAGACCCACGGGTTGGCGTTCCAGTTGTCGGCGCCATTGATCGATACCCACAACTCACGCCACGCGTCGAAAGGATCGGTCCAGTTGCCTGGGCCCGGTTCATTCTTGAAAGGGTGAAAGTAATAATCACCGTCACCGTGGTGGATGCGGTGAATACCTTCGGCAACGTAGCGGCTTTCGAACGCTGTTTCGCCGTCGCCCTGCTGCAAGCGCTCGACCCGCACGTCGGTTATCTCCAACAGGATGCGGCTGGCCCAGCGCGGGATATGGATGGACGGGCGCCACCGGCCTTCTTTGCCGCCGAGCAAATCTTCTGACCAGCAGGCAAATTGGTAGGGCTTCGAGCGCGGATCGTCGTAGTTGAATGCGCCGTCCTCATCGAGGAAGCTGGCATCTTCCATCAAGTCGCGCACGTCGCCGTCTGCTCGATACGCGATGCCTGGTGCGCCCTGCAAATTCACGTCTGACCACGTCTCTCGCACCCATAGCCGGTCGCCGCCCTTGCCGTATGGACATAGGTCGGCGTTGCCAGGCAGTACCAGAAAGGCAGGCTCGAAACCGGCAGCCAGACAATCCAGCGCGGCTGACTTCTTCACCTCGCGCCGCGTGACTGTCTTCCGGCCTTCCAGGATGGCGCGCACCATCGGCGCGCTGAACAGGATCGGTCTTTCCTTGGCCTGGTTCATGGCGTCACCAGCCGCCGTGCCCACCAGCAGACTGGGCCGTCGTCGGTGTCATGAATTGACAGGCAGAACCAGCCTTCGCCGTTCGGGCGATCTGGCTCCCAGTAGCTGCAATCAGGGGCGCCCGCTTCGAAGTAGCGATCGGCCACAGCTTGGTCGCTTGCATATTCAAGTTCGACCTTGCGCACCTCTAGAGCCTGCTCAGCGACCCACGCTTTGCATTTTTCGCCGTCGCCCTCATCGAAGGCCGGCATATCAGGGTGTTCAAAGAAGCCGTTTTCGTCACGAATGACCGGCGCTGGCTGGATGAACACGATCTTTTGTTCGGGCATGACTTCGTCCTTGCCGCAGATGCGGCTGACATTGAATTGATTGAGAGGGGGTGGTTACTGCGGGGTGTTCGGGCGCACCGGGCAAAAGTGAGGCCCTGTCAAACCCTTGGAGAAGCGCTTTATGAGTTCAAGTATCGGCTTTTCGGCGGTGATACTCGGTTGTTTCGGCACTGCCTGGGCCGCTGCGCGCCAGCAGGTTGGCCTGTTGGTCATGATTTCAGAATCTCTTCCGGGTCATATCCGAAACGCAGGCACAGCGCAGTGCCGACGCCAGAGCCGCATCCGAACGCATCACGCACCAGTGCCCAGCGCGGCATAGTGTTGCGTCGGCTGCCGCCAACTGCGCGCACCGCTCGCCTGAGTAGATCGTCTTCTGTGAATTCGCAACCAGAGAGCTTTATGGTGCGGCTTGGAATCTCCCGAGGTTTTGCCTGCTCACTCTCGGCTGGCCTGGAGAGGGCAGCCCTTATTCTGCGTTTCAAGGGCGTGCCCAAATCAAACGGCCATACGTCATGCAGCAGCTCTTCCAGCTCGTAACGCTGCGCCATCAGATTTTCAATCATTGATTCCTGAGACATGGATGTTTCGGACAATTGCTCCGCCTCGGCCTTGAGCTGGTCGCGCTCTTTTTCAGTTCCGGTTAGCTCATTGCGAAGTCGTTCGATCTTTTTGATTGCGTTGTCACGGTAAGTCGTAACCTCGCGCACGTTGTCTTTCAGCCGCTCAAGCTCGGCCTGTAGCGGGTCGAGGTGGGCCTGCAAGATTGCTTCAAGCTCGCTTACCCGCAAATGCACAGCGTCTGTGCCGAACGCTGGCACAGTCTCACAACGGTCGCGAATCATCAGGCTTGCCAACTCCCCGCCGAGCGCTGGCGGTTGAGGGGCTGCGCCAGACATACGTGCTTCGATAGCCTTCCATGCTGGCTCGTACTCGGGCCAGTCGCTTTCTATGACCAGGCACTCACGGTTCGGCAGGTGTGCGAGCAAGGAGAACATCGGATCAACCAAGTGGCTGCGATAAGACGCCGGCACCTTCTTCAGGTCGCTGCGTTTTATGACGATGTAGCGGTCTTCACGCTGGAACTCGCCGACCGGTTTGCGGCAGTTTTCTAGATGCTTGCGAAGTTCGTTGCTCATGTTATGGCTCCGCATGGGCGTCAGCCTTTCGAGGCGCGCCGTGAATTGCGTGATGGGTAGTCTTGGGTCAGGCGCTGGCAGAAAGGGCTGGTGCATGCTCGGTGCCATTGGCCAAGCCTGCATGCAAGTCGACCTTTGTACCGGCGAGCATCCCGGCGATCTGGGCGTTGAGGTCGAGCTCTGCCTCTCTGGCCTTCCTGGCTTTGCCGATCTGCTTGTCTGCGAGGTAGCTATCGATCAGCGCTTGGTGCTGGGCTTCTACTGCCACCAGCCCGTGTCCTGCGCTTTGGTGTTCTGGCGTTGTCGGGTCTTCGCCACGCGGCACAAGCTCTTGCAACTTGCTCTCAACCGCGAACACCCAAGCTATGGCGAAGTGATCGCCGGCAGTGGGGGCGGAATAGCAGCTCCGGTACTTGCCGGCACGCACCCCGGAAACATATGCGTTCCGAGCCTGCGTCAGCTTCGCAAGAAGAGTTTCGTAGGCGTAGAGAGCGATGTGCTGGGCAGGGCTCACCCCCACAAACTTCGCACGCTCGACGCGATTCTTTTTGGTCTCGCACCAATGGGTGTAACGCAGGGCCTTGACGTTGAACACCTTGGCCACGACGGCGCTCAGTTGTTGATCCCATAATGGGCGACGTGCAGCTCGCGACATCGAGGATTCGGCCTCGCCAACGTCGCTGACCTTTACGTCCGTTTCGCTGAGGTGGTATTCACGCATCAGCGCCTGCGCCTGGCGCATTGCTGTAGCCGCTTCGTTCTCGTTCGAGCTTTGCGAAAGCGCCAGGCAATGCTTGATCTTGCGGATAGCCCGCTCAAGCTTTTTCGGATCGATCTGTTTTTCGGACATGGTTCATCCTCGCCGGGGTGGCGTGAGTCTGTGAGTTTTAGATAATACGTTTGGGCAGTTGAATGGTGCTTTATAGTCCTCGCACTAAATGCCTGGATTTTTTCAAAAATATATTGTCTTATATAAGCTCAAGTCATGGAGGAAAAGAAGGTCATGAGCAGTCAGTTAGAACTACGACCCTACGAACCATTGGTCGAGAGCTTGAGTAAGTACATAGGGCTGTTTGGGCTTTTTATAGGGTGTTCGTTTATATATGGATATTTTTATCAATTGTTTTTCTTCATTCAATTCGATGCGGGTTGGGTGGTGTCGATGTATGCAACTGAAGCTTTAGTTAGGGTTGGGATTCCCTGGACTTTAACGCTCGCAGCAATAGCGCTCGCTTTGTTTTATGTCTTTCCTAAGGCTGAATCATATAATCTAGGGATTTTGGCTATTGCTCTTGTAGGTGTCATTATTGAGTTGTCTCTGACGTCTGTCTTACAGTATTTTGGAACTGACATTGCTAGCTCGTCGGTATTTTCTATAATGGAGTTTGTTTTTTACGCGTTCTGCGGCGTAAGCTTTATACCTTGGGGGCTAAAGAAGTATAGAGAAAAACACAGTGCTGCATCAGTAGCGTCAGATTTGATTATCGGCGTGGGTTTTTCATGCGTATTCGTTCCTTTTATGACGTCATCTTCCGAAGCTACCGACATAAAATATTTGTTCAGTAAAACACCACTTGTATGGTCCGATGGTAAGGCTGCTGGAGTACTGTTGGGTATAGCGGATTCAAAGTTTATAGCCCTGTCGTGCTCTGATATGAAAACTATTAAGATCTATGAACCCTCTGATCAACACTCTGTAGCTAAGAAAAAGCCGTCAGAAGACTGTCAAGGTAGGCGTTGAGGGTCTGCACGTCATGAGTTGCGCCGTAATCGGCCAGGGCCAGTTTCGTGGCCACCGCCGAGGCAGCACCGCAGCTGAACTGGCAGACGATGCGCGGTAAATGATCAGGCATGGTTCATCCTCGCCGGGGTGGCGTGAGTCGTTGAAGTGGGTGGGCTGTTGCTTTACTGGGCTAGTGCGTGAGAGTAGAGTGCGTGCACCCTGGCGCTCCCTATAGACAGAGCTAAAGTCATCCGTGCTGGTCGTATCTGCATGGTGGACCGATGATCGTATGTACTAGATCAACGTCGCGGGCCGAACGTGATCACGTCATGTTCGAACCCATACCTTGTCTCGTCATTCGGAGGTTCTCATGCAAATCGAGATCGTTATCAGGCTAGACCTGACAGCGCTGATCATGCTGCTAAAAGCTGCATTCTTAGGCCTGTAAGTGTCGCCCCGGGTAGGAGAGACCCTCCCGGGTTCTATTTATCAAGACCTGTGAGCCAAGTTAGTCACCGCAGAAGCACGCTATGGCTTCGTCGTGATCCGCGAACATGTCGAACTGGGTGTCGGAGTAGTCGAGCATCTGCTGATAGCTCGGCCGGTCGAAGCGGAACAGCGCACCGTCTGTTGTGGCGGCGCTGCTCTGGGTGGCGGTGCGTTCCATCCGAGCCCACCAGTCTGCCTTGCTCCGGTCGCTGGCTATGATCGAGTAGACCTGCTTTGCACCTTTGAGAAAGCACAGGTCGCAGTTGCCCTCCAGAGTGCGGCCATTGATCGTCGGTAGTTCCAGATCAAACGGCTGCACCTTCCAGAACTCTCCGATCTGCTGCACGCCGACGCCTGCATCTGCCAGCGGCATCACCATCGTGGCGTGTTTGCTCTCTGTCGTGGTCTTGCGATGCCGTATCTTGGCGACCCGGCGCGGTTCATCAGCTCGGATGCCGGTCATCATGTCGACCGGTGTTTCCTCTGTGGAGCATCCAACCATCCGCAGGTACTTGTGGATCACCCTGATTTTGAGGTCAATGGTGCAGAACCGTGTGACCGGATTCGGCAGGTAGCTGCGTTTCCTGATCAGCGCTTCGAACGGCTCGCCGTACCTGCTGGCGGTTTCGTAGGTAACGATGGCGAAGCCTCGATCATCATCGCGGTACTCCAGCCAGACAATGGGCACCTGCCAGCGCCGCGCGCACTCGTTCACAAAGTCGAGGGTGGCGGGGTGTTCCTTGCCGGTGTTGGCGAACGTGACGATCAGATCGTCCAGATCATCGTTGGCGTCCAGCACCTGGCGCAGCATGTAGGCGCTGGACCGGCCACCGGAAAAGCTGACAACCGTCGTCCCGGACATTTTGTAGGGAGACATGGGGATTCCTCGCCGGGGTGGCGTGAGTCGTTGAAGTGAGAAGGGGATTCCGGCTTAAGCGGCCGGTACCGAGTCGCGAAATACGTCCATCTGCGCAGCGCCATCCAGCCAGGCCGCGTCGATCCGGGCGCGTGCCAGGGCCGCGTACTCTGGGTTCAGTTCACAGATGATTGACCGGCGACCTTCCTGCATCGAAACCAGTGACGTGGTGCCGGCACCGCCGAATGGGTCCAGCACCACACCACCGCGCGGTGCCCCGGCCAGGATGCAGGGCCTGATCAGGTCGGGCGGGAAGGTGGCGAAGTGGGCGCCCTTGAATCCCTGTGTTGGAACCGTCCACACGCTGCGCTTGTTCCGCATATCCAGCGGGTAGTCGCTGTCAGTTCGATCAGGTCGATGAGTTCCGACTGTCTGGCCTGGAATCACCTGCTCGCGCTTCGAGTCTTCCCGCTTGAAGCTGTCCCGCCTGCTGCGCACTGCCTTCATTGGCCCGTTCGACTTGCCCGGCACCCGATCACTGCCATGTTGTTGCTCGAGATCCTGAGCCATTCGCACGATCGAGCTGAGTGCTACAGGTTCCTTGATCGCATTCTGGTCGTAGTAATAGCGAGGCGACTTGCTCAGCAGGAACAGGTATTCGTGAGCTTTGGTGCAGCGGTCGCGCGTCGACTCCGGCATAGGGTTTGGCTTGTGCCAGATGATGTCCTGCCGGAGATACCAGCCGTCGTCTTGCAGCGCGAAGGCAAGACGCCAGGGCATGCCCATCAAGTCCTTGTGTTTAAAGCCAGCGGGTGCTGATCGCCAGCCCGTTGCGCTACCTTTTCCCTTCCAGGCTGCGTCACCACGCTCTGCCATGTAGCTTCCGCCCCCGCCACGCCCGCCAGTGGCATAGCTGTCGCCCATGTTCACCCAGATCGTGCCGTCAGCGCGCAGCACCCGGCGGACTTCCCGAAACACGTCGACCAATCGAGCGATGAACTCGGCAGGGGTTTCCTCAAGGCCGATCTGGCCGTCTACGCCATAGTCACGCAGACCGTAGTAGGGCGGGCTGGTCACGCACGTATGCACGCTTTCATCTGGCAGCGTGCGCATCATGTCGATGCAGTCGCCTACCAGTATCTGGTGGAGCTGGCTCATATCGAATTCCAGGCATGCGCCTGCCGAGGCGTTTAGCGCAATAGGTGAGGGTGGGTGTTAAGGGTGGTTGTCCGTGCCGCAGTTTTGGCAATCGGCCAAGTAGCAATCAGCGACCGCAATGAATCGCCCGCAGCCTTGGCAGTTGAATACCTGTTTGCGGATGCGGCGCGGCTTGGGTGGCGTGATACCGGTGCCGCGCAGAGCTTGTTTAAGGTCCACATCTTGCCGATGCACCAAACGCCTGGCGCGCGCGACGATGTAATCCAGCGGCCAGATGATCAGCTCATCGTCGCCGATAGCGGTGGCCGCTTCCAGGGTCAGCCTGTGCGCGCGCTCAAGCCGGTCAGTGCCGCCGATGGGCCACTTGGCAAAGAAAATGTCGTTGCCGTTCCATTGCTGCTGGATCTGCAAAACGCACTGGCATCCCTCAGTCGGCTGCGCTGCCGGGTCGGTCTTGCTGATGTACTGATGATCGACGCCCAGATGCGCGCGCTCGTCGATATAGGATTTTGGCCACGGGATATCGGTGTCGCGGTGCCTGGTTGCCTGCTCTGCGGTGAACAGCTCGGCTTTGTCCAGGTTGGTCGTATAACCGCCGCCCAGCGCCCAGAACGTCAGGCCGTCGCCAACGTAGCTTCGGCTGTCCTGCAGGTAGAACTGGCTCATGGCGTTTCTCCATGCATGCGCCGCCCTCCGTGTCCGGTGGTGGCAAATTGGTTGGGGGTGAGCTATAGATGATGACCGGCATAGGGCCGGGTCGTGGAGCTTTAGAAATGAGCAATCAGGCGCAAACGGATGCACTGGAACACTTATTGATCGCTGTTTTGAACAGCACTTCAGGGGCGCCAAAAGAATCTCTGATAAAAAAGGCCGAAATTACGCTGTTAGGACGTGACGGTCCTCTCGGGCCAGACCAGAAGTCTGAGGCGGTGAAGTACCTTGAATACATTGCCTCGCGCTTACGCTGATTGATGACCTACGTGTCCGGCGATGGCTATGACGATTTCGTTGAATTCTGTTTATATGACGCGTCAGTTCCAAGCATTCGATCCTGCTCGGCAGCGCTGGCGCGCATGAAGTACAGCCCCAGGTTCTGCCAAGCTTCCTGCGGGCTGTTGATTCCGTTGCGCTTCATCGCCGCTGACATGCCGGCCTTCACGCCAAACGCCAAGCTGATGGTTACCTTCTCAATCCCGAGCCTTTCCGCTTCGGCTTTCTTGCGGTCCCGATAGTCCTTTGAGTGCTGCGCCTGGGTCTTTGGCGGACGCTTCATTTCGGGCTTGGCCCTTGCAGCGGGTAGTCGATGTTGAAGTCACGAATCAGCCGATTGATCATCGTGTTGCTCAGTCCGAGCTCTCTGACAGCTGCCTTCTGCGATATGCCGCGATCGCGTGCGGCTTTGATCCGGACCACGTTCAATGCGTCAGCCACCGGATCGTGTTGATAAGGAATGAGGTTCGAAGCCGGGCTGAACGCTTTGTATTCGAAGCCATGCACGCGGGCCATTTTCCGAAGCCTGTAGATGCTCAGGCTGGTTTCGCGCATGACATCGGTGATCGTCATCGTCTCGGCCAGCTTGCGGACGACTTCAACCTGTTCAGAGCGAGCGTGGCAGCGGTCTTGGATGGCGTTTTGAGGGGCGGCGGCGCGCATAGCTTCCTTTGTGCGGCGTCGTGGTGCGGGCTGGGGAGCACTTGGCGCGATCATGCGGCCGTATGGCTTCGGCTCCGGCCTGACCGGGAAGCCTTTGAGCGTCCCGATCACGCCGCCGCGCTTGAGGAACGCAGCCACCTCAGCCTCGAGGATGGCGGACCGCTCTTTGTTGCGCTGAATCGTGCTCAGCTCTGGACTGATCATCAGCTGGCACCGTACAGGGCGAACAGTGCCAGGCCGGTGGCGATGGCAGCAGTCCAGCGCAGCATGTGAGTGGCGAACGACCGCTGACGTGCAGGCTGGGCTTCCAGTTGCTCAGCGATTTTGCACGCCGCGCAGTGGCCTCGATGCACGCCACGTACATTGCCGGTCGAGCGCTCGACGATGCCGAACTCGTTATTGCCGTTTGGCACGACCGTGAAACGCGGCAGAGCTGCCGGGTTCTTGCGGCCGACCTTGTCGTAAAACTCGGCAGTGGAAAGGGTGCAGCGTTGGCGCAGGCCTTCGTAGATTGCACGACGCTGGCTGATTGTCTGATGCATATGAGGCTCCTTGACCGCATTGGCCAGATGCCAGGCACGGGTGACTAAACCCAGCCGTGAGACTGGCCTGGCACCTGCCGATGCGGACGTTTGATTTAGGGGAGGGGGTACTACAGGCTTGAAGCTGCATTGGAATGTCGGGCCGCACCATTTTTTGCAATCGACGTCCGGGCTTCGCCACAATCTGATTGCTCTGGAGACGCTTTTTTCATGTCCCGCCGACATTCCGATGCAGCCTCATTGGAGGCGATCGGGCCGTTCTTTCATTCCGACTGGCAGCTGTACGCAGCTTGCTCGCGAGTGGTTTCCTGACGTAAAGGACGTTCAGCTACCACCAAAGCCACCACCTTTCGTTTTGGCTCGCGCCATGTTTTTTGTAGAGTTTTCAGCAGCAGTTTTCGCAATAACAACTGACGTTCTACCGCTCCGGGGTACGATCCCCGCTTGGGTCATACAACATTTGGACCCTTACCTTTTTTGTTGACCCGGTTATGGTTGCGCAATCTGTCCGGGGGTGCAGGGGGCCGCTTTCGCGGTGTGTACTCATCCGCATCGGGGTGTGATCTGTCGTCCGGTCTGGGCTGCCCGGCTTACTGGCTTTCGCCTCCCACATTCCGCCGCTCCGGTTCCCATCACGGGGCCGTCCATTGCAGGGCAAACAGATCACACTCCGATGCAGCCTGGCGCTATGACAGGGTTCGGGCAGTTTGCGTCAAGCTGACGTCGGTTCCGGTTGTGGCCAGAACCAAATGGTTGAGTCCGGCTTTAATGCCGAGCCTCGCTCTCATTCGTGGAGCGAGCCGACTGCAGAAGTTTTTCTTGAGCTTTTGACCTTTCTACTCGCGCCCCGCCAAGGGTAGTAAGCGCCAGCTCAAGAGCGGTGCTTGCTTCCTCGTAGGCTCGCTGTGCCTCGTCTTCTTGTTTCGCTGCTGCCGCCAGTTCGTTGAACGCGGCTAATTGGGCCTCTGTCATTGCGGTTCCTCCGGTTGATTTCCAGTCTGGCTCTGTCGCCAAGGCCAGCCCTTTAATTTGCTGCTCAGCAGATCGCTGCCACTGGCCGAATCTTGTCCGAGCCCTTACGGCTGATCTTCTGTTCGTACCCGCCCCGGCGTGACTCGGGGGCTCTGCGCTCGCGCCTCATCGATTCATCGCCCAGCACTGCGTGCAGAACGATCACCGACATGAACAACATGCAGAGCGGGGAAATGATCTGCCGGCGCATGGCCTCGGCGATCATCGCTGTCTGGCGATTCACGCCCAGCTTGAACATAGCGACCGACAGCCGTTTGACCACGGTGCCCGGCGCGATGCCGAACGTGCGGGCGATTTCCTTGGCTGTGCAGCCTTGGGCGGCTGACAACAAATACTGCAACTCTCGCGGCGCAAGACCACGGCCGAGGTGGCCTCTCCATGCCCCACATACGATGGTGGTGTCCATTACGTTTTACTCGGTGGTTGTCATCCCAAAGCACCCGGCAAGCCAGGTGCTTTGGTGATGATGTGCACCGCGACCCGCTACTGGCGTCGGTCGCGGCTTGCTGCGTTAGCGATGTTGGTCAGTTGCCCGCTGTTGATTGCAGGGCTAACCGGTCGTTTTCGTAGGTTGGCGGTGAGCTTCCTCCCCAGGGCGTCAATCAACATCTGTATCTGTTCGCCGTGGATCACAGGTCCCTACAACATGCACGCTGCAGCTCGTTTGCCCGGTTAGGTGGGCAGGGTGCATGAGGTCCGGCACCCCTCATCGCCGAAGCTCGGGGGGCTAATTCAAATCTGGTGATGCTCACTCCAAGAAGCCTATAGATGCCCTTTTTGCTGGACCTTTCAGGGAGAGTTCTTGAAGTGCGCCTTTCGGCTTTGCTCGCGTGGCTGATCCTGTATTGCTGGTCGGCTGACGTTTGCTCGGCTTCGAGTCGGCGGGTTCTCCCGCAATAGCCAGTTCCAGAGCTGGCATGGAGATCGAAATTTATTACTCGCGCTTTGCCGTTTCCGGGATCGATCTGCGAGGGTTCTGGGTTTTTAAAGAGCGGTGTCGTAGCGGTTGATCGCTGTGATGGATTAAAATTACCTTACGGTAATACATATGGTCAATACCATTTGGTAATAAATGTTCCGGAGGCGCAAAAAAAACCTGCTCGCGGCAGGTTTTATTTATCGCTTGGCGGTATTTCGAGGGGCTAGGGGGTCTCGCCTGTCGTGATCAGGCTTAGGAATTCGTCGGCGTCAATTATGAATGATCCGGCATCCAGCGCCTTCTCTACCTTGCTCGGCCCTGCGTTCTCGCCGTAACAGAGAAAGGTGAGGTGCTTGCCAGGAGTTTTCATGACCTTCAGGCCGAATTGCACGGCCTTTGCCTCAAGATCTGCTCTAGACGCTGCGCTAAAGCCAGTAAAAAGGATCTGATTTTGACCGCCAGATGGGAGTATTGGGATCTTCCGTTCTGCCAGAGCAGCGGCTCGAGCTAGTTGATCTGGCGTCACTTTTGGTAATGGGGGCGGGGGTGCTGCTTCGTTCAGCAGGTGTTCTGTCCCTGACAGAAACTCAATGATTCGATCCTTCTTGAAGGTCTTTGGAAATGTGTCTTGCGTTGATCGACCCTGAATGTAGAGTGACGTCTCGGACCACCGAATTAGCTCTCGCTCGGTTTCGTCGCCTTTCGCATCGCGGTAAAGAAATCTCAATATCTTCAAAATGCTTACTTCCTTGTCGTCGTTACGAATCCAACATCAGCTAAATCAAGGTGAGTCAGAGGTGTCCGAGTATTTTGCTCGGTGCAAGAATTGTCCCCACGTAATCAATGCGCTCAATCTCAGCCCAGGCGAGTGTTGTGCGCTCGCCATAAGCGGAATTTACCGACATGAGGCTCACGCCATCCTCGGTTTCGAACAGCAGCTCTTTGACCATGCTTTGACCGTCACGTAGCGTCACCATGACGTATTCGCCAGGCACGAGCCTATGACTGGGCTCGCAAACCGCGACCCATCCGCTTCTGATGGCTGGTGCCATCGAGTCACCCTTCAAGCGAAGAGCGTATGCATCTTCATCCCGTGACCATGTTTCGACCCACCCATCGGTAGTGTCCAGCCCTGCCCAGTAACCGTTAGGACCAAGCTGCGCTGTACCCACGATTGCGATCCTTCGAGTAGGTGAGGTGATAGGTGGCCCGACCTCGACGTTGTTACTGAAGTTCTCCGGGATATCAGATCCCTCCAAAGCGTCCAGGGAATACCTTGGAAGCTTGAAAGCCTTCTCCACCTCTCGTGCAAAATCTTCGCCTATCGTCTTTGCGCCCGCTTTCTCTGGTGACGAAAGGTATCTAGAAAGCAGGTTTTGGGGCTTCCCCAGCATTTCTGCAAGACGCGATTGGGCGCCACGTACACCGGTGCCGAATTTCGAATCCATAAGCTTCTGCAGGTTGAGCCTGCGCACTTCACGTATGTCCATGTGGCGATTCTCTTTCGACTATTACTTCTTGGTAAATGACCGGGTGGTATTGATTTAGCTATTACCGATGGGTAATACTTTGACTTCGAAGAGGAGATTCGTGATGCGAATCAAAAACACAGAGATGCTGGACTGGCTTAAGAGCACTCCAGATGAAGTCATTTCCCGGACGGGCACGACTCGCGGTTACCTGCGACAGATCGCCTACGGAAACAAACAGGCCTCAGCAACAGTCGCGTCCGTCCTGGAGCGAGAGACTGAAGGTCTGCTGACAAGAAAGTCACTGCGCCCGGACGACTGGCATGTGATTTGGCCAGAGCTGGCAGAGGCCGCTTGATACGAATTATCCGCTCAGGCGGGAAGGGCAGGTAGTACAGCGGTTGGGCTGTTGATTCATCCAGTATCAAATCCCAGACGAAAAAAAGCCGGTGGCTAGACCGGCTTCTTCAACAACAAACAACGTGAGGTAGCTGGATTATGCACACCACACCACTCCCATGCAATACCGGCCATGGTGCGGCCCCTGGATCTGTCGAGCAACAAAACCTGACGCGCCAGTTAATGTCGTCGCGTGAAATTGCAGAACTGACTGGCAAGCAACACAAGAACGTCAAGCGCGACGTCGCCGCCATGCTCGCCGAGTTGAAGATAGGTGCGCTCAATTTTGAGCACACCTATCTGGACGGGCAGAACCGTAAGCAGACCGAGTACCTCCTTGATCGCGAGCACACTGACTGCTTGCTAACCGGGTACAGCGCCGAGTTGCGAATGAAGGTGATCTTGCGCTGGCGGGAGTTAGAGGGTCAGCTGATCGGCCGACTGCGTATACCGACTTCATTCGCCGAAGCTCTGCGGCTGGCTGCCGACCAAGTCGAACAGAACCGGAAACTGCAATTCGTCATCGACAAACAGGCTCCGAAGGTCGCAGCCATCAATCGCCTGGCCAACGCCGGCGGCGCCATCTGTATCAGCGATGCGGCCAAGCAACTGCAACTTGCCCCGTCAGCGCTATTTGCGTGGCTGCACCAGCACCGATGGATATTCCGGCGCGGTGGCTCTGGTCGTTGGACTGCGTACCAACCCCGCATCACAACTGGCTTGATGGTGCACAAAGTCACTGCGCTCAAGCCCGATCCAGAAACAGGCGCAGACCGCGCTGCATTTGATCCTCTCATCACAACCAAAGGCTTGGCATTGCTGGCTGAACAAAATATTGGAGCGTCTTCGTGAGCGTTCAGGCAATGGCGTGGGCGCTACAGATCCCGCGCGTGACCCTTTCTGATTCCAGCGCCCGGCACGTCCTGCTTTGCCTGGCCAACTACGCCGGTACGGACGGACGCGGGGCGTTCCCTTCGGCCACTACCCTGAGCGAAGACACTGGCCTTTCCGAGCGCACAGTTCGTTCCAAGCTTGAGCTGTTGAGGGCGTCTGAACTGATCGTTCCAGGCAACCAAGCGCTGGCCGCCGTGTACATCGAACGTCATGACCGACGCCCAGTCGTCTATGACTTGCCGATAAAGCGGGGTGCAAATACCGCACCCCGCACTGAACGGGGTGCAGATGACGGCACGGGGTGCAAATTACAGCAGAACGGGGTGCAGAATTCGGCAGAACGGGGTGCGAAATCTGCACCCAATACGTCACTTAACCATCAATTAACCGAACAGCAGCAGCCGCGCGAGATTTCGGACGTTATCGATCAGCAGGACAAGCAGGCCCTGGAGTCGACCGATGATCGCCAGCGCTTCGCCATGTTCGCCGACTGGGCACCGGACAGCCGTTACCTGATCGCCCAGGCTCAGATTGCTGGCGTCAAGCCTGCCGATATCCCTGACGCACTGATCCGCAGCTTCATCGGCTGGTTTGTGGCCAAGCAGAACACCGTAGACACATCCGCCGGTTGGTGTAACCGCTTGGTGGGTTGGTACGTGAAAGAGCGTGCCAAAGGCTCACTGTCAGCCGATGAAGAATCGGCAGTCGGCGGCGACTGGGCGTCCAAGGGGGTGATCCTGTGAATGGGCCTGTTCGAGCTGGTTATCTGGTCCAGAATCGGCGAACCGATCCGACCTACACCCCATCGCCTGCGGTCTCTGTCGAGATCGACCCGGCCACCCGCCAAGTGATCGACGAATTGTTTCTGCGGCTGCGCGGAGCTTGCGGCGCATGGAGGCAGTCTTGGCCGACCGAGGAGGTGATGAACGCCGCAAAGCTGGAGTGGCTGGCGGAATTCATGCGCTCTGGGATCAACTCAATGGATCAACTGCGCCACGGTATGCGCATGGTCAGCGCGAGCAAATCGGCATTCGTGCCGGCGCCTGGCGTGTTCGTGAGCTGGTGTTTTGCTCCAGAGGGTCTTGGCCTGCCCAGCGTCGAGGTCGCGTATTCCCAAGCTCTGCGTAACTCACACCCAGGCATGGAAGGGCGCGGTAAGTGGTTTCACCCGGCGATCTACCACGCCACTGCTGCCGCTGGATTCCTGAGCCTGCAAACGCTTCCTCGCGACTTGGGTATGACCCGCTTTGAGCAGAAATACCTCGAGCAGTGCCGCAAGATCTGGCGGGGCGAAGAGTTGCCGCCAGTGCCTGTTGCGCAGCTCGCCGCGCCCGGCAAATCAATCACTCCCGAAGTGGGTAACAAGGCGTTGGCCGAACTCCGTGCCAAGCGCAGCGGAGACACGAAATGAGCAAACTCACCAACGCAGCGCGTGACCGCGAATGCCAGATCCGTTACCCAGGATGCTCGAGCGAATCCTCGACCACCGTGCTCGCCCATTACCGACTGGCTGGTACTTGCGGCATGGGCATCAAGCCAAACGACCTGCAGGCCGCTTGGGCGTGTGCGTACTGCCACGACATCGCCGATGGCCGCCTGAGCGCCCCGGCGGTTCTGAGCCGCAATGAAGTCCGCCTGTTCCACGCCGAGGGTGTCATGCGTACTCAGGACGCGCTCATTCGTGAAGGGAAGGTGTCACCGTGAAGCCCGCCGAAATGACGTTGTTCAAACCGAAGCGCACCCGCGCCAAGTCCGTCGACCGTGAAGGCCTGGAGCAGGCAGCGCTGCTGCGCGAGCTCAAGCTGCGTATGCCTCTGGTGGCGGCGCTGATCTACCACGTTCCCAACGGTGGCCATCGGCACAAGCTGGTTGCGATCAAGCTGAAAGAGCAGGGCGTGCGTGCTGGTGTTCCCGATCTGGTGCTGCCCATGGCCCGAGGTGGTTACTTCGGCCTTTACATCGAGTTCAAGGCCACACCACCGCACGACGCCGCTGTATCGGGCAGCCAGTACGAGTGGATACGCCAACTCGGCGAGCAAGGCTATCTGGCGATCGTCTGCCGTGGGCACTTCGACGCGATGGAGCAAATCCGCGCATACCTCCGACTTCCTCAGACCGTGGTGGCTGCATGAGAAATTTCTACATTCGCTGGGCAATGAGCACTTGGTTCGGCTTGGTCCAACTGTACAAGTACTGCCCTGAGTGGGATGCGGCATTGAATCGCCTTATCGACAAACACTGGCAAACGGTTTCGATTGAAGGATGCACAGCCAGGTTCGGCACGGTCGACGTATGGATTGCGAACCGGTATTACGCGTTCGGGCATGAATGGGGCAGTGGCCAACACTTCAGGCCGTCAGTTCACACTATGCGTCGACTGGCTTCCTTGATCAGCCATTTGGAAGGTCTGCAACTGGAGAAGGAAAAAGAAACCCGCCGCAAGAGAATGGAGCGCTACTGATGAGCAATCAATTCAAGCCTGGTGATCTGGCTATCATCGTTGGTGCCAACTCGCTGACCCAAAACATCGGCAAGCAGTGTGAGCTGCGCGAATTCGTTACCAGCGGCGACTTTTACGTGGCCCCGAACGGCGAGGTTTATCGCCATGACGACGTCCCGTGCTGGACGCTGGTGGGTGACGGATTGGTTGCGGTGGTTGAGGGCGAGGTTGTGGACCTTGATTTAGGCATTCACGAGCCGCGGCACCTGATGCCCCTACGCGACGACTTTGCCTCGGAGCAGCAGAAGGTCAAGGAGGCGCAGCCAGCATGACGGCCGCCGTTCGCATCACCGACGCCGAAATCAAGCGCCAGGCTGCTGGCACCGAGCGGGACCTGCGCGACGTGGAGAACCGTGGCCTGTACCTGCGCTTCACCCGGGACCGTGCGCGGGCGTCGTGGTATTTGGTCAGCAAGGGCAAATGGAACCTGGTCGGACGCTTTCCCGATCTGTCAGCGAAACAGGTCGTTGCGGCTCTTCCTGGCATTCGCCTTCGCATTGATGCCGGTGACAACTCCACGCTATCCAAATGGGCAACGACAGGCGAGCTGCTGGGCTGGTTCGCCGAGCGGTATTCGCTCGACCGAAGCCTGTCGAAGAAACGCAAGGACACCAGTGCGTCGATGCTCAGGTGTCACCTCATACCATGCTTGGGGGACGTTGCGCTGGCCAGCATCGACAAAGCCACGCTGGACAGCCAGCTGATTTGGCCGATGCAGCAGACCGTTGAAATCGACTACGTCCGATCCGCCTTCCAGCTGCTTGCCTTGGCGTTCCGGCAGGCATTCAAACTGCGGTTGATATCGGCCAACCCGATGCAGGACATCAAGTTCAAAGACTTCTCAACAGCCAAGGTCGGCATTAAGGCGTCCAGGCTTCGCGGCACTCAGTTGCAGGACCTGCTCCACCATTTGGCCGAGGTCATAGAGTGCAATCCGCTCGACGGCATGTTGGCCGTGATGATGCTCTGCCACGGCACCCGCATTGGCGAGACGCGGCAAGCGCGCTGGTCGCACATCAGCCTGGCAGAGCGCGAGTGGTTCATTCCAGGCGAGAACACCAAGACAGGCGTCGAGCATCATCTGCCTCTCACAGATCAGGTGCGGCAGTTGCTGATCTGGTATCGCGACAGGCAACAGGCTGCCGGGTATGACGGACAGTTCCTGTTCCCGGGGCGCGCAGGTGAAGGACTCAGCGAGGGCCGCGCCAGCGCGGTATTTGCTCGGATAGGGAAGGGCGATTGGACCAGCCACGATCTGCGCAAACTGGCTCGCACCTGCTGGGCAGACATCGGTATCGACCACCTGATCGGTGAGCTGCTGATCAACCACGCCATGGGCCACAACGTGAAGGTTTACGTTCAGTCGGGCGTGATGGCGCGCAAGCGGGATGCACTGGAGAAGTGGAACGCCCATCTAGACGGAAAGGGCTTTGGCCGCATTCACGCATTGACCGGCTTTAGATTCGAAGATTCTGATAATCGCCTACAGACCACGGATGACGTGGCTTGCAGCGCAGATGCCAACACCACCATAGGCGAGGTTTAAAAATGATGATTTCGCACGATAGCGCCTTGGCTTTGGCATATGCGCTTCAGAAAACCGATACAGGAATTTCCTCTCCGTCGACCTTCCGTCGCGAGTTCGACCGCTCAAAAGTCTTCATGGTGATGAAGCAGAACGTCGACGACTTCACCCGGCTGACGGTCGTAATGGATGGCGGTCACCGTTTCGATATCGACAGCGACAAGGTCACGTTCAATATCGACCTCGCTGCCGATTGGCTGGTTGGTGAAGGATGAGGAAGAGTCACGGGCCTGACCTGCGTCGTCGAGTGATCCCACTAAAGACTTGCGATATGTGTCGTGGTCGCGCAGTCATCAAAGGCGTTTTCCACGATCTTGACTGCATCGCCTGCAATGCATCGGGCTGGGTACGGCAAGACAACGGCGAAGCGTTGGAGGCTCAGGAATTGATTACTCAACTGAGCTTCAATCTTCAGAAAGCCATGAAACAGCTTGCCCAGTTCGTTGACCTTAATCAGACCGTCGATGCCGCTACCGCCAGGCATTACCAACAGAACAACCGTCTGGGTGCAGGCGGAACACATTACACAGGGGATTGACCATGAAAAAGCGTACATACGTCGACAAGCCATTGGGCGACACCGAATACCTGCTGGAAAACTGGGGCTCCTGGCGGATGTCTGGCATGGGCGTGCCGCGCTATGTCTCCCCACTGGCAGCGTTGAGGAACCAGTGCTGCCCAGAGCCGAGCGCAATGACTTATGTCATCACCGACGACACGGCAATGCTTGTGGATTCCGCTATCGCAAGGCTGATCGCGCGCAACCAGCAGATGGGTGATTTCATCTGGTGGTATTTCGGTTCGAAGTGGACGATGGTCCGTATCGCTGAGACTCACAAGATGTCGGAGCGGTCAGCACGCGAAATCATCCGTCAAGGGGTGGCATGGCTTGACGGTGCTTTGGGGAATTTTTGCGAGGCAGCGTAAAAAGTTCTTTCAGGCCTGATAAACACCTGTTTTGATGGCACGGTGTTTAGCTGTTCCAGCGCGGCACCCACCCAATTCCAAAGGCTCGCCATATCGGCGGGCCTTTTTCATTTCTGGAGTAACGATGGACCCGACCGACCTCGGCCCAGGCACAGCTACCTGGCTGGGCGGAACGGGCACCATTCTGCTGGGTGGCTTCCTGTGGTTGAGGAAGTTCCTCTCAAGGGATGCGACCGATCGCGCCATGGACAACGCCGATATCGGCACCGTCCGCAGGCTTAACGAACTGCTCGACTCGGAGCGCCAGGCCCGCAAAGAAGCCGAGGCCCGAGCCGATCAGTTCGCCAAAGAACGCAACGAGCTGGCTGCCGCTGTTGGCCGTATGGAAGGGAAGATCGAAGCCCTGACCGGCCAGGTTGCCCAGCTCACTGACAAGGTGACCAGCCAAAGCGCTGAGATAGCACGTCTGCGTTCACAGCTCGGAGGTATCAACTGATGGAAAGATGCGTTAGAGACTTCATCGCCCGGCGGTGGTGGCGTCGCCTTGAAGTATGGGTGATTGCCTCGCTGCTGGTGACTGGATCGTTTGCTCTGGGCTTCGGCGCGTCGCAATGGTCGCTTGCCAGTTGGTACAGCGCCCAGGTCGCCGAGGTGCGCAGGGGTTACGACGAGGCCACGGTGCAGCGCGACATGCGCCTGAACAAGTTGGCCAAGACCGCGACCGATGCAGCCGTAAAGGTTGAGGGTGCAGCAGGGAAGGCCACGGAGGCGGCAGAGGTGGCCAGCAAGGCGGCCGACAAGGTCAACGAGGCGGTAGAGCGGCAGACGCCTTAGCGCGCCACAGATTCAGACACTGCCATTTCGTGGCGCGAACGACAGAGGAAAAATCATGGATAACCAGCACAAGAAAATCACCGGCTACCGCGACCTGAGCCAGTCGGAGATCGATGGTATGAACTCGATCAAGGTCTTGGAGGCTGACACCGGCGAGCTGTTCAAGCAGATCGGCCAGATTGAAGGCGTTGATCCTCGATTGCTAGCTTTAGCCAAGACGAACCTGCAACAGGGCTTCATGTGGTTTGTGCGATCCATCGCCAAGCCTGCTGACCCGTTCAGTTGAAGAAGTCTTGGCTCGTCCATGCGCCTGGCTACCCACCTTTCCCAATGATCCCCATGGGTTCAGCACTCACTCATGCCGAGGCACTGGCATGCGCCCGGGTGATCTGGCCGACCGCAACCGTAGAGTGAGTAGATATGAAGAGTTCCACCCAAAGCAATCTCAGCTACCTGCTGTCGTCCCGGCCACTGGTCGTGAAGCGCAGCGGCCAGCATGTGTGCCTGCATGACGCTTTCAGTGGCGAGGTGCTGGGTGGGCAGAGCAGCGTCAAGCTAATCCAGAATCCTGGCGAAGCAACCCGTCTGGTCGTTGAGTTCGTCTGCGATGGCACCCATGTGCGCATGGATGGTGAGTGATGGCATGTGGTGGATGCGCAGCCCGGCGCGAGTGGATCAAGAAGTGGAGCAAGGTGGCATATGAACGAGCACAGCAACTCATTGCTAAGCCAGATACAAAAGCTGACACCGAGCAAGGGCGATCTGCTGGTGATCTACCCAGAGAAACCTATGACAATCCTCCAGCACGAACGAGTGACCAAGAGCCTTGAGCCATTTGCTAAGCGGATTGGGTGCAACCTGCTGGTAAGTCAACCTGGCATTCAGGTGGTTCTGCAGCCGAACGGTGCTGCGATCCTTGAAGAGATGCGCAAGCAAACTGAATTACTTCGGCTGATGACAGAGCAACAGATGCTTCTGATCAACGCCCTGAGTGAAGAAGAGCCAGAAGACCCTGATGCACCGGCCCACACTTACCTGGACGGCACACCATGCCTTTGAGGCCGCAGAAGCCATGCAATGCCCAAGGCTGCAACACATTGACCCGCAACCCTCGGTACTGTGACGCCCACAAGGATGTAAGCAAGCAGTTCGAAGTGAAGCAGCGTGAGAAGCAGCGCGAGACCAGCAGCCAGCGCGGCTACAGCTATAAGTGGCAGCAGGCACGTAAGTCCTACCTTGCCAAACATCCGCTGTGCGCTGAGTGCGAACGCCAAGGATTGGTAGTCGTGGCAACTGACCTCGATCACATCGTGCCTCACGGCGGTGACAAGGATGCCTTCTGGGTTCGATCCAACTGGCAAGGCCTGTGCCACGCATGTCATAGCAGGAAGACGGCGGCAGAGGACGGCGGATGGGGCAACCCCCAGGCTGTCCGGCCCCGATGAGCGAAACGAGAACGATTCTCGTCAGATTTCACGAAAACGCACCGATATGGTGCGTGCACCAGTCTGGTGCGGTGGGGGAGGGTCATAAGTCTGGTGCCTTTGGCTTCTAGACCGCGCCCTCAGTCGTTTTTTTACACCCGCGAAATTAAAAATTCTGGAGTTGCGCGATGGGAGGTACCGCCACGGTCGCCGGCCGTGGTCGCAAACCCAAGCCGACCGCCAAGAAAGCACTAGCCGGAAATCCCGGCAAACGCGCGCTGAATAAGGCCGAGCCCGCTTTTTCGAAGATCACAAATGTTGATCCGCCCGAATGGCTCAGCGACCGCGCTTCGCAGATGTGGAAGATGATTGTTCCCGAGCTTCTGCGCGAAAACGTGGTTGCGATAACTGATTTACACAACGTCGAAGCGTTCTGCGTTGCATACGACAACTGGCGAATGGCGCAGCAGTCAGTCCAGGCCCACGGCATCGTGGTTACCGGTGCCACCGGCGGACCGATGAAAAACCCGGCACTGACCGCGGCGAACGAAACGATGCGGCAAATGGTTACGTTCGGGTCGATGCTCGGCCTTGATCCAGCCAGCCGCACACGTCTGATCGGAGGAAACAAGGAAAAAGAGACCAACGAATTCGCCGAACTATTGAGATCCTGAATGGCCAAGTCCGCCCACCCCAACGTTGATAAAGCGATGGTGTGGGGTAGGTCTCTGCTGCGTGGGAAAGTGCCAGCTTGTCGCTACATCCATCAAGCAGTGCAGCGCCATTTCGATGACATGGCAGCCAGCCGCAAGCGCGGGTTCAGATTCAAGTTCGATCCAGCGAAGGCTGAGAAAAAACTCAAGCTGATTCAGCTATTGCCGCATACCAAGGGTGAATGGGCGTTCAAGCGTCAGCGAATCAGCCTTGAGCCATGGCAGCTTTTCGGTCTCGCCGTCACCTTCGGCTGGGTCAAGAAGAAGGGCGGGTACCGCCGGTTTCGTGAGAGCTACTGGGAGATTCCCCGCAAGAACGGAAAGTCGGTAGTTGCGGCCGGTGTCGGCATCAGCATGTTCGTTGCGGATGGTGAGTACGGCGCCGAGGTGTACGCAGGTGCCACCACTGAGAAGCAGGCTTGGGAGGTTTTCCGCCCTGCGAAACTGATGGTGGCCAAGTCACCGATGCTGGTCCAGGCGGCGGGCATTGAGGTCAACGCCTCGAACATGAATATTCCGTCCGACTTCAGTCGCTTCGAGCCACTTATTGGCGACCCTGGTGACGGCGCATCACCCAGTTGCGCGATCGTGGACGAATATCATGAGCACCGCACCTCGGCCCAGTACGACACCATGCTCACCGGTATGGGCGCCCGCCGGCAACCGCTGATGTTCATCATCACCACTTCCGGCGCCGATATCGAGGGGCCTTGCTACGACAAGCGTCGCCAGGTCATTGAGATGCTGGAGGGCACTGTCCCAGACGATGAACTGTTCGGCTGGATCTGGACGCTTGATGAGGGCGACGATTGGACCGACCCCAAGATGTTGGCCAAGGCCAACCCCAACCACGGCGTGTCAGTGTTCCAGGAATACCTGGAAAGCCAGCAGGCGCGGGCGATCCGCTCGGCTCGGTTCACCAACACCTTCAAAACGAAGCACCTCAACCTTTGGGTGAGCGCCAAGTCTGGCTTCTTCAACATGCAGGACTGGAAGTCCTGCGAGGACACCTCCCTTACGCTCGATCGATTCGAGGGGCAAGAGTGGATCGCCGGTTTCGACCTTGCGCGAAAGCTGGACATGAACTCGAGGGCGCGCCTGTTTTGGAAGGTGATCGACGGAAAGACTCACTACTACAGCGTGGCTCCCAAGTTTTGGGTGCCATACGACACCGCTTATGACAGCGACAACAAGCGCATGTCCGAGCGCTTCCAGGCCTGGCTGAACTCGAAACACCTTGAGGTCACCGATGGAGCCGAGATCGATTACCGCGAAATCCTCGAAGACACCAAAGAGGCAAACAAACACGCACCGCTGCGCGAGTCGCCGATTGACCCACACGGTGCTACTGGGTTGAGCCATGACCTCGACGACGAGGGTTTCAACCCGGTCACCATCACCCAGAACTACACCAACATGTCCGACGCCATGAAAGAGCTGGAAGCGGCTATCACCGCTGGAAGGTTCCACCATGACGGCAATCCGATCATGACCTGGTGTATCGGCAACGTGATCGGCAAAAACATGCCCGGTAACGACGACGTAGTACGGCCCATCAAACAGGGCGATGACAACAAGATCGATGGCGCTGTTGCACTGATCATGTCGGTCGGGCGGGCGATGATGCAAGTCGTTGCCGGCGATGGCGGCGTGGACCGATTCATGGATTCAATCCGGGACCCAATATTCGAATGAACACAGCATCAATTATTTACCTGCTGACTGCAGTGCTGGGCTTTGCCCTTGCTGTGGCAGGCGTTTACGTGCTGCTTGGCGTGGGCTGGGCGCTCCTTGCCGCCGCTTCGTCGTGCTTCGTAGCGGCAGCTTTCATTCGAAGGGGGCTGACCGGTGGCTAAGTCTTTCAAATCCGTCTTGAGCGGTGCAATCAACGCGCCTCGGTCATCGATAATCGATTGGGTGGGCAGGTCTCTCTCCGGCAGCGCGTCCGGAATTTGGGCTCAAACCGTGGGCAGCACATCCGCCAACGGCAAAACCGTGACGATCAACAAAGCCATGCGCCTGGCCGCTTGCTGGTCTTGCGTGCGCCTCATCTCCGAAACGATCGCAACGCTGCCGCTCGGCCTATACCGGCGCATGCCTGATGGCGGTCGTGAGGTGGCCGGTGACAATGACCTGCACTGGATTCTCAACACCAACCCGAACAGTCGCATGACTGCTGTGCAGTTTTGGGAGGCCGTAGTAGCTTCGATGCTGCTGCGGGGTAACGCTTTTGTCGAGATCATACGTATAAGCGGCCGGATCGTAGCGCTTGAGTTTCTGCTACCCAACCGCATGGATTTGGATGTCGCGGACAACGGCGAGATTCTTTACCGGTACCGGGAAAAAAACGGGCAGCTCCGCGATATTGCTGGCAGCAACATGATGCATATTCCGGCGTTCTCTCTGGATGGACAAATCGGGCTCTCACCCATCGCCTACGGCGCAGACGTGTTCGGCGCGGCAATGTCGGCCGAGGACGTTGCAAGCTCCACGTTCAAAAACGGCATGCACCAAACCGTGGCCTTTGAGGTGGATGCAACGCTGAACAAGCAGCAGCGCGACGATTTTCGCGACTATGTTCAACGCATCAGCGGGGCGATGAATGCCGGCAAATCACCGGTGCTGGAAAAGGGTGTATCCGCCAAGGTGATTGGTATTAATCCAGTGGACGCTCAGCTGTTGGAGTCTCGAGAGTACAGCGCCGAGGAGATCTGTCGCTTTTACATGGTGGACCCGACGCTGGTCGGTTACAGCGATAAGGCATCGAATTGGGGGACAGGCCTTGAGCAGAAACTGCTTCGATTCCTGACCTTCACGCTGCGCAGCTACATGCGCCGCATCGAGGAAGGTATCAGTCGCAGTTTGCTGGCGCCTGCGCAGCGCCGTCAGATTTACCCCGAGTTTTCCATCGAAGGCTTGATGCGGGCCGATAGCGCCGCACGAGCAGCGCTGTATTCGGGCATGGTGCAGAACGGCATTTACACGCGCGACGAATGCCGCATGAAAGAGAACCTGCCCAAAATGGGCGGAAATGCCGGTGTGCTAACTGTGCAAACCAACCTTTCGCCGATCGACAAACTGGGTCAGGGCGATGACGGGCAAGCCGCAAGGGCTGCTCTACAGAACTGGCTAGATCAGCCGGCAAACTCGAAGGAATAAGCCATGCAACCAAAATCCAAGGCTGGCAGTTTTAACTGCGAGCTGAGCCCGCGCGCGCTCGACAAATGGAATCCCGCCATCAAAGCGGCCGTGGAGTCCACCAGCGATACCATCACCATCTACGGCGTTATCGGCCAGGACTGGTATGGGGAAGGCGTTACCGTCTCGCGCATCGACGCGGCCCTTCGCTCAATCGGCGACAAGCCCGCCACCGTGTACATCAATTCGCCAGGTGGCGACATGTTCGAAGGCCTGGCCATCTACAACCGGCTCCGAGAGCACAGCCAAGCGATCACCACCAAGGTTCTGGGCTTGGCCGCATCGGCTGCATCGGTGATTTACATGGCCGGCGCCAAACGGGAAGTGGCCAGCAGCGGGTTTCTCATGATCCACAACTGCTGGACGCTTGCAGTCGGCAACCGCCATGACTTGCGCGATGTCGCGAACACCATGGAAGAGTTCGACGCTGCGATGGCAGACCTTTACTCGGAAGGCAGCGGCCAGGCCGTTGCTGACATTGCCGAGATGATGGATGACGAGACGTTCATACGCGGCCGACGAGCAGTTGAGCTCGGCTTTGCAACTGCCGTTCTCTCTTCTGACGAAATCACCGAGCGTGAAGACGAGCAGTCCCAGCAGAGTAACGCGCTGAAAGCCATGGATATCGCTTTGGCAAAAGCCGGAATGGCCCGCAGCGAACGCCGCGAACTCTTCGCCAATTTCAAGTCCAGCACGCCGCGCGCTGCTGGCGGGGGTACGCAATACGCTGCCTCGTCCGATAAGCCCCGCGCTGTCGAGCTGGACCTGTCACCCCTGCCAAAACTCAACTTTTCCTTTCCCGTATGAGGCTTCACACAATGATGAAATTTCGTCTGTCCCCGGCATTCTTGATGGCTGTGTTGTCCATCGCTGCCTTGATCCCGCTGACCTTCGGTGCCACGCCCCAAGCAGTTATGGGTTCGCTTTTGCTGGTGGGTGTTTCCACTGCGCTCGTAAAACGTGGAACCTCTCAATATCGCGGCTGGAATGCTCAGATGGGGAAAATCGGTGAGGATGACATCGAAACCCAGTACAAGCAGACCCAGGCCAACCTCAAGGACATCGGTGATCAGCTCAAGGCACATGCCGAGCAGGCGCAGAAGAATGTCGATCGCCATGAGGGCCTGAGCAAAGAAACGTCGGCCAAGGTTGACGAGTTGCTGATGAAGCAGGGCGAACTGCAGGCTCGCGTGCTGGAAGCCGAGCAAAAGCTTGTCAATGCCAATCGCGACACACAGCGTAACGAGTCCCCGAAGTCCGCTGGCGAGTTGGTTGTTACCAGTGAACACATGGAAGGCGTCAATTCGTCTTTCCGTGGCTCCCGTCGTGTTTCCGTGCCTCGCGCCGCTATCACCACCACATCCGCCGGTGGCTTAGCGGCCACGGAGCGCCTGGACACTGTCGCGCTGCCGGGCATGCGTCGGGCCACCATTCGCGATCTGGTTGCCCCCGGCCAGACCGAAGCTGGCTCGCTTGAGTACGTCCGCGAGACAGGCTTTACAAACAATGCCGCGACCGTAGCGGAGGGCTCTGCAAAGCCGTATTCCGAAATCACGACTGCCTTGGTAACGGCATCGGTTCGTACTATCGCCCACCTGTTCAAAGCGTCGCGTCAGATTCTGGATGACGCGAAGGCTTTGCAGAGCTACATCGATGCGCGCGCTCGCTATGGCTTGCTGCTCACTGAAGAGTCGCAGTTGCTGTACGGCAGCGGTGCCGGTGCAAATCTGCAAGGTCTCGTTCCGGTTGCAAACGAATACGCGTCTCCAGCTGGCTGGACCGTAACCGGCGAGCAGCGCATCGATCGGCTTCGCCTGGCCCTTCTGCAAGCCGAGCTGGCAGAGTTCCCTTCGGATGGCATCGTGCTCAACCCAACTGACTGGGCTCTGATCGAGTTGATCAAAGACAGCCAGGGTCGCTATCTGATCGGTCAACCGCAGGAAGGCACTGCGGCTCGTCTGTGGAATCGCCCTGTAGTCGCAACCCAAGCGATGAAGCAAAACGACTTCCTGGTGGGGGCCTTCAAACTCGGCGCGCAGATCTTCGACCGGATGGAAGTTGAAGTATTGATTTCCACGGAGAATGACAAGGACTTCGAGAACAACATGGTCACGCTTCGCGCTGAAGAGCGCTTGGCGTTTGCCATCTACCGTACCGAAGCCTTCGTCACTGGCAAGCTCACGGCTGCGGCCGCTGCGGCTTAAGCTGCCCCAACCCCTAAAGTGGCCGGCACCCCCGGCCCACCGAGGTGAGACATGTCAGATGTATTGATCAAGCCGCTGCGGGCTTACGAGGACCGCGGCACCATCCGTGACACCGACAACGAGCCTTATGCCGCGCCTGTATGGCTGGCCAAGGAGCTGGAGCAACTCAAGCTTTGCAAGATCGTAGGCGAGGCTGGCGCAGCGCTGACCAACAATTCCAGTGACCGCTCGGCGCTGACGATTGCCAAGAAGGGGCAGCGCTGGATTATCGTCGACGCTGAGGGCGCTCAGGTCGGTGACTTTATCGGCAAGAAAGAAGAAGCCGAAAGCGAGTTGGCCAAACTTTTGACCTCCACCACACCGGATCCCGTTGGCAATCCTGAACCTGATGTTCCTAGCGAAGGACCGCCGGTTCAGGACGAGAATTCGCCTCCACAAACCGAGCAGAACCAACCGCCTCAGGAGTGATACATGCCCGTCATCAGCATAGAAACGGCCATGCATCACCTGCATGCAGAATCCGAGGATCAGCCGCTCGTGGAGGAATTTCTGGGCGCCGCGGAGGAAGCTGTTATGCAGTTTTTGCAGCGCCGGTTCTATGCCGATCAGGCTGATGTGGATAAGGCGAAGGCTGACACCATTCAGCGAACTCAAGCCGCGAGAGCTGCATACCGGGCTGCGCTGGAGTTGGCCGACGACCCAGAAAACTCTGATATTCGCTGCCGTCTTCGCGAGCGCGCTCGCCAATCATTGTCTGAAAGCTTTGAGCAGATCGATATGGACGACTTCGGCATCGTGATCAACAAGGCCATACAGGCAGCATGCCTGCTCAAGCTAGGCAACCTCTTCGCCAACCGCGAGGAAGTGGTGATCGGCACGATTGCCGCGGAGCTGCCGCTGGCCTCCAAGTCGCTGCTTATGCCATACCGCATCGGGATGGGCGTGTAATGCGTGCCGGTCGACTTCGTCATCGCATCACGTTCCAGGCGTTGGGCAGACTGCAGGACCCTAAAACCGGTGAAGAGCTGGAGAGCTGGCAAACGGTTTGGGACAAGGTGCCCGCAGCGGTCGAGCCGCTGAGCGCCAGGGATTTTATTGCTGCGCAGGCCAGCCAGTCGGAGGCGACCGCGCGTATGGTGATTCGCTACCGAGCCGGCGTGCTGCCGACGATGAGGATCCTTTACCGAGGGGATGTCTACGACATCAAAGGCCCGGCGCTGCCCGATCCCGATTCAGGTCTGGACTATCTCACCATCTTGGTGGCCAAGGGGGTCAATGATGGCTGACTCAGTGGATTTCCAGCTGGAGGGGATTGACTCTCTCGTTGGAAAACTCGAATCGATCACTCAGGACATGAAGCGTAAGGGCGGGCGGTCGGCGCTGCGTAAGGCTGCCCAGCTGGTGGCCAACAAGATGAAAGAAGGCGCGCAGCGGATAGACGACCCTGAAACAGGCCGATCTATCGCGGACAACGTCGCGCTTCGCTGGAACGGGAAATTGTTCAAGTCGAGCGGGGACCTGGGTTTCCGGGTTGGTGTTCTGCAAGGCGCCGTCCTCAAGAAGGGCGGCGACAAATCTGCGAACGCTGCGACGCCTCATTGGCGCCTGATCGAATTCGGTACATCCAAAATGCGTGCAGATCCATTCGCGCGAAAAGCCTTGGCCGACAACATAGCCGAGGCAACTAATACATTCATCACCGAATACGAGAAGGCCATTGACCGCGCGATTAAACGAGCGGCCAAGGCTTCAGGGGGGGCGTGATGCCATATGCACCCATATTCGCCGTATGCGCTGCTGACGAAGGGGTAACGGCACTACTGGGCGTCAGCCCCACCAGGCTTTATCCGTTCGATGATGCACCCGAAGGCGTGGCGAAGCCGTATGCAGTCTGGCAACTCATCACCGGCAGTCCAGAAAACTACCTCGCAGGCCGTCCTGATGCTGACAGCTTCACGCTGCAAGTCGACGTGTATGCCGCCACGGGCAGCGACGCGAGGGCTGTGACAGCTGCAATCAGCAACGCCATTGAGCTGCAAGCTTACGTGGTCCGCTGGGGTGGCGAGAGCAAAGACGCCGAAACAAAGTTGTACCGGTCGAGCTTCGATGTCGACTGGATAGTGCTCAGGTAGTCCCAACCAACTTTTCAGCCCGCCATGTGCGGGTTTTTTATGCCCGTCATTTGGAGAAAATTATGGCGATTTTGACTCAAGGCACACAGCTATTTGGGCTGATGCCAACCATCGCAGACCCAACGAAGCTGGAAGTAGTGGAAGTTGAATGCATCACTGCGTTCAATCCAGGCGGCAACCCGGCGGATCAAATCGAGGTTTCGTGTCTCAGCAAGAAAAGCCGGGAATATCTGCGCGGCATGCGCACTCCCGGACAGGCATCCTTTTCGTTGGATGCTGACCCCCGGAATCTGTCGCATGTCCGCTTGTATGACCTTTCGGAAAATGACGATATCGAAAGCACTGCATGGGCACTTGGCTGGGCTGACGGTAAAAGCACGCCAACCCTGAATGCGGCCGGCGATGATTTCGAGCTTCCGGCTGATCGCACCTGGTTCTTGATCGACGGCTACGTCTCGGACTTCCCGTTCGACTTCGGGGGCAACTCTGTCGTCAAAACCGCCGGCACCATTCAGCGCTCCGGCGGCTCTGTCTGGGTTCGCAAAACCACTGCTCCAGCAGCGTAAGGGATTCCTATGAAACTCAGCCTTGAAAGCTTGAGGGGCGTCGGTGCGTTCACCGGTCGCCCGGTCGAGAAAGAAATCAAATGGCAGCAGGGCGAAGAAGAAATCGTCGCCACGGTCTACGTCAGGCCGCTGGGGTTTCAAACGGCGGTCAACGATGTGCTTTCCGCAGCAGGCAGGCTTGAGATTCATGCCGGCCGGATCGCCGCCAGCATCTGCAATGAAGAGGGCAAGCCTGTCTTCACAGTCGATGACATCACCGGTGAGGCCGATCCCGAGCGCGGCGCGCTGGACGGCAACCTGACCATGGCGCTGATGAAGGTCATTGCCGAGGTCAACAACCTGGGAAAGACGAAGCCCTCTCCGACGACGAAGAGTTCTGGCACGAGCTCGTCCTCGCCGGCATCGGTGGGCGCACCATCGCGGAAGCGAAGGAAACCCTCAGCCTGAACGAGTTCAGGTCCTGGCTGAAGTACCGGGCGCTACGTGGCTCTCTGAACATCGGCATGCGGGTAGAACGCGGATCGGCATTGCTCGCAATGATGTACGCCAACGTGAATTACAAGGACGGTCCGTACAAGATGTTCGACTTCATGCCGCATGAGGCTGAGCAACCCATCAGTCTCGAGCAGGCTATGGAAAGCTGGGCATAGGCTTTGTCGGAATGTTGCGTACTGATACTCTGTGCCTCACTGACCAAGAGGGATCACGTATGCGCAGGACGGCGATAATGTTTATTTCAGCTTTGGCTCTATCCGGTTGCGGACAGCCAAAGCTCGATGGAAGCTCAGACGAAGCTCTTCAAAAGTCGATTACAAAAGTTTCAGAAAGTCTGTCTGGAGAAAAAAAGGAGCAATTTAAAAGTGATGTGCAATTAGTTGCATTAAGCCAGCTGGACCTCGGTCGCATGCTTAAAGGCGAAACTAATGCTACGACAGCAAGAATGAATATGCTGTCCGTATTGGATGGGAAAACCGCTGATGAGGTCGCTGCGGAAGCGAGGCGTATAACTGAAGAGCGTGAGGCTAGGGAACGCACGCAAGCGGTTGCAGAAATAAACGATCTGACAGATAAAAATAAAAAGTCGGAAGCGGCGAAATCGCAGCTTGCAAAGTTTACAGTCGTGAAGTCTCGTTTTTATCTGCAAGAAGAAAAGTATTCGTATAAGCCGAAGCCTTATATAGAGCTTACAGTCAGAAATGATACTGATAAGGCCATTTCGCGAGCTTATTTCAAGGGTACGATTGCTTCGCCAGGTAGGTCGGTTCCATGGTACGTAGATGATTTTAACTACGAGATCAGCGGAGGCCTGGAGCCCGGCGAAACTGCTGATTGGGTGCTAGCTCCTAACATGTTCAGCGACTGGGCCAAGGTGAGAGCGACTGATGATGCTGTGTTTACAGTTGAAGTTACCCGGCTTGACGGGGCAGACAAAAAAGCTTTGTACGATGCCACAGGGTTGACTGAGCGCGAACAGAAAAGACTGCAAGAGCTTAAAACCAAATATGCTGGGGGCTGACTCCATCATTTAAGAAACCCGCTCCGGCGGGTTTTTTTTCGTCTGGAGATAATTGAATGAGCAAATCACTGGGCACGCTTACACTGGATTTGGTGGCCAGGATTGGATCGTTCACCGGGCCACTGGACCGGGCTAGTCAAGAGGCCAAGAAGCGCAACGCGGAAATCGCCAAATCCTTTGAAAGCCTGGCCAAAGGCGTGGGGGTTGCCATCGCTGGCGTCCCTGCAGCTCTGACAGGGCTGGTTGCCTACACCGCCGGCAGCGCTAAGGAAATCTCTAACCTTGCAGCGCTGGCCGGTCTCGGAACAACTGAATTCCAGAAGTACGCTGCGGGCGCGAAAACCGTTGGCGTTGAGCAGGACAAACTCGCGGACATCTTCAAGGATACCAACGACAAACTGGGCGACTTCTTCAACACCGGCGGCGGCGAGCTGAAAGACTTCTTTGAGGTCATCGCGCCGAAGGTTGGCGTGACAGCGGAGAGTTTCAAAAAGCTGAATAGTGCCGAAGCACTTCAACTTTATGTATCCAGTCTAGAAAAGGCCAATGTCTCCCAGGCGGAAATGACTTTCTATATGGAAGGTATTGCCGACGAGGCTAGTGCACTCGTTCCTTTGTTGCGGAACGGTGGAAAGCAATTCAAGGATCTTGGTGAGGCGGCAGAGTCCGCTGGCGCTATCCTCAGCGTTCAAACTATAGCCATCTCGAAAGAGTTCTCGAGCGAGCTCGCTGGGCTAATCCAGAACCTGCAGGGTGCAAAAAATAAGATAGCCGATGACTTCATGCCCGTGGTTCAGCAGATGACCAAGGATCTTAATGACTCTGTTAAGGCGGGCGGGGGCGTGACGAAGGTTGTGGGAGAAATTGGTGAGTCAATGGTGACCGCCACAGCGTTCGTTGTCAGCGCAGGCGACGGCGTTGTCCGAGTTTTTAAAATCGTATCTGACACGCTGATAGGGATGTTCTCGACTGCTGTGGGATACATTCAAAGGCTCGACTCTTCCGGGCAGGCAGCCCTTTCGCAACTCAGCTTTGGTGATGTCTCTAAGGAATTCGCGGCCAATGCCAAAGAGATGGAAGAGGCAGCCAGGATAAGCTTTGGTGTTGCCGCACAGGCTGCGTCAGGGCTTAAGGAGACGATAGAGGCTCCAATGGCAGGAGAGGCGATTAAAAAGTACATCTCCGATGCTCGTGGTGCGGCAGCCGAGTACCAGCGGCTTTTCGGCGGCACCGGTTTTAGTAATGAGGGTGGCAAAGGCAGCAATGTAGATCGTAAAGCGTTGGACGCGGCTAAGCAGGCTGCAAAAGACGCTGCGGCTGCAGCGAAGAAACTGAGCGATACCTTCAAGGGTTCAGAGACCGACCTGCAGCGCCAGATCGCGCTGATCAATACCAGCGCGGATGCGCAGAAAAACGCCACGGAAGTGGACAAGATCCGCTTCGAAGTTGCATCGGGCAAGCTGGTCGGGATCAACGCTGTTCAGCAGAAGCGCCTCGAGGGTCTGGCATCTGAACTGGATGCCCTCCAAAAACTCAAAGTCGCGAACGAGGAAGAGGCCAAGGCCGTCAGCTTCCTTGCGACCCTCAAGGATGATAACGCTGCCACTCGCGGCGGCTTCGATATGGAGCTTGCTGGCGCAGGGATGGGCGACAAGGCCCGGGACCGCCTGAAGCAGGATATGGCCATTCAGGAGGATTATGCGCGCAAGGCTGCGGACCTCCAGGCGCAGCGCAACTCCGGGGATATCAGCGCCGAGCTGTACGCCAAAGAGACAGGCATGCTCTCCGAGGCGCTGGCCGAACGAATGGTCATCCAGCAGGATTATTACAATCGGATTGACGAGGCCCAGTCCAACTGGATGGCGGGCGTGAGCGATGCCTGGCAGAACTACGTTGATGCGGCCGAAGACTACTCGGCGATCGCGGCCGATTTCGTGTCCGGCAGCCTGAATGATTTGACCGGCGGCCTGGGCAACGTGTTCTCCGACGTGGTCACCGGTGCAGAGGACGCTGGAGACGCTATCGCTGACTTCGCTGGGAACATGTCCAAGTCGGTTATCAATGCTCTGAGCGACATGGCGGCGCAGTGGCTGATCTATCAGGGCATTCAACTGCTCGTTGGTAAAAGCGGGCAATCGGCGGCGGCCACCGGCTTGATCGCCAACGCACAGGCAGCGTCTGCGCAGGCAGCGCTGAACGCTTACGCATCGACCGCCGGTATTCCGCTGATCGGCCCTGAGCTTGCGCCTGCCGCAGCTCTCGCTGCTACTGCGGCAACCACGCCAATGGTCGCCGCCGTATCCGCATCGGCACTCGCCGGTATGGCCCACAACGGTATGGACAACATCCCGAAGGAAGGCACCTGGCTGCTCGATGGCGGGGAGCGCGTGCTCAACCCGAACCAGAACCGGGACCTGACCAAGTACCTGGCTGACAAGTCTGGCAGCGGTGGTGGAGGTGCATCTACGCCAATCAGCATCACCGTGCCGGTGACCGTCCAAGGCCAGCCGGGCATGAGCGATGCTGAGGCAGCCAGCCAGGGACGGGCAATAGGTGACAGTGCTGCCGCGCAGGTTCGTCAGGTTCTCCAGCAGGAGATGAGACAGGGCGGCTTGCTCTGGAGGCGCACGTAATGGCTGAGACATTCGATTTTGACGTACAGGTCGGCGCGTCCGGCGACGTGAAGCAGCGCACTTGGTCGAACGACTTCGGCGACGGCTACACCCAGGCAGGTGGCGTAGGCATCAACACCAAGTCGCAGGCCTGGGACGTGACAGTCACCGGAAGGTTCGGCGCTGGCCAGAAGCTCCAGCAGGTGCAGGACTTTCTGGACCGGCATGAGGGCTTCAAGTCATTTATCTGGACGCCGCCTGGCAGCGGACAAGGCCGATACACCGCCAACGGCTACAAGTTGTCGACCCTCGGCAACGGTCTGCACTCGTTGTCCACGAACTTCAAACAAACATTCAAACCATGAAACAAAATTATGCGGCATGGCCGCAGGAGCGCGCATGTCTAATAAAGAAGTGAACCATACATCAGTTGAAACACCATTCTTTATCGGAGGCGATGGTCGGCTGTATATACGAGAGAAAATCGTAGAACAGTCGACCCTCACCAAGGGCAAACTTACTTGCCCTGTTCGCCAAACCTCTTAGCGTACTCTTCATCCGACAAAGCTATAGGGAGAGGCTTTCCTGGGAAAACCTTTTCAAATATCTGCAGCGAATAGGTGTCGCCGTATCCTTGATTGCGGCCTGCAATGACTGCGGCTCCGAGTCTTGCAAGTGTAAGGTCTGGCTGCTGCGCTGCTTGTGTGTGGGCAAGAGCGAGCACAACGGTTGTGAGTTGGTTTATGGCGTCGACGATGCTTGTGTTTTCTGACATTTGACCTCCTAGGTCACTTGATACCCCGGTCCGTGGGTTTGTAGGCAACGGACCGAGGCGGTTCGTTGGAGGCGCAAAGCTACTACGTGATCAGCAGCTCGCGTTACTGGCCTTTTGTCCACGCTGTACAACCGATCAGCTGCCGTCCAATCCCTGACCCTGCCAAGTGCGGGGTTTTTCGTAGGTAACCACCATGATTTACAGCGCGGACATCCAGAAGCTGGAGCCCGGCAACCAGATTCGCCTGTACGAACTGGATGCGACGAGGCTGGGAGCCACGCTCTGGCGCTTCCACGGGCATGAGCATGAGGGCGACATCATCTGGCAGGGCCAGCTGTATTCGCCTATCCAGATCGAGGTCACCGGTTTAGACATCCGTGGTGATGGCCGCCCAGCCACACCCAAGCTCAGGCTGGCCAACGAGCTGTCGGGTATTCCGCGAGCTGTTTCTGCTCTCTGCCTGCAGTTCAAGGATCTGGCCGGGGCAAGCTTCAAGGTGATCGAAACGTTCAAGCACTTCCTGGATGCCGCGAACTTCGACGGGGGCAACCCAGATGCCGCAGATCAAAGCCGCACCAGCCTTTGGAGGATCGAGCAGAAGACCGAAGAGAACTTTTCGGCGGTCGGCTTTGAGCTTTCCAGCCCCATCGACATGGAAGGCCAGCAGTTGCCGTCCCAGCAGATCACCAAGTTATGCCGCTGGGCGATGCGCGGCCAGTACCGGCAGGAGGCCTGCGCCTACACAGGCACCGCCTATTTCGACAAGAAGAACGAACCCACCGACAACCCTGCGCTTGACCGCTGCGGGGGCTGGTGGAGCAGTTGCAAATTGCGCGGCAATACCCGCCGGTTCGGCGGCTCAATGGGCGCAAGCCTGATCGCCAAGGGGTAACCATGCGAATCAATCAAAAGCTTCAGGACGCCATGCGGGCGCACGCCGAGCAGTCACACCCGGCCGAGGCCTGCGGGCTGCTGATCAAGACCGAGGCAGGGCGTGAGTACGTGCCGTGCGGCAACGTGGCCACCAACCCGCTTCAGCACTTCCTGATCGACAAGCACGACGCTGCGGCGGCAGAAGACAGGGGCGAGGTGCTGGCCATCGTGCACAGCCACCCGGACCGCGCCGCAACACCGAGCATGACCGATCTGGTTAGCTGCGAGCTGCATGAGTTGCCCTGGGCGATTGTGGGCTGGCCTGGTGGTGACATTCAGTGGTTCAAGCCGAGCGGCTTCCAGGCACCCTTGCTGGGCCGGGACTTCTCGCATGGCCTGCTCGATTGCTGGTCGGCCTGCCGCGACTGGTACGCCCGCGAGGCCTTACTGCCGCTGCCGAATTTCGAGCGAAAGGAACTGTGGTGGGAGGATCCGGAAAGCCCGAGCCATTATGAAGAGAACTTCGAGGCCTGTGGCTTCGTTCGGGTTGAGCAGGCCCAACGCGGCGACCTGCTGGTGTTCCAGATCCCGACAGTGGGCAGGCCTTGCCACTTCCCGAACCACGCCGCGATCTACCTCGGCGCCGATGCCAGCCTGCACAGCGAGGACGCGCCGGCACTCGGCGGGTCTGGTCCGTTCATCTATCACCACATGCCCGGTCGCCTGGCTGCCCGTGAGGTCTACGGCTGGTCGATGGCTAACCGCGTGAAACTGATCCTGCGCCACAAGGAATACACCCCATGACCATGCGCACCATCGTGCTCTACGGCGTTCTGCGCAAGCATTTCGGCCGGGAGTACCGCATCGATGTACACAGCGTGCGCGATGCCGTGAATGCCCTTTGCGCGATGAAGCCTGGCTTCGAGAAGTTTCTGCGGACCGGCGAAGAGCGGGGCTTGGTGTTCAGCGTCTTCTGCGGCAAGCGCAACGCCGGCGAGGCCGAGTTCGATATGCAGGGAAGCGACAACACCGATATCCGCATCGTGCCGCTGATCCAAGGCAGCAAGCAGGCTGGCCTGTTCCAGGTGGTGCTGGGCGTCGCGCTGGTTGTGGGCGGCCTTGTCTCCGGCGGTACGAGTACAGCGCTCGGCCTGGGCCTGCTCGGCGCGGGTGCGGCCACAGGTCTTGGCGGCGTGGTGCAGATGCTTTCACCGACGACCACCGCCAGCGTCGGCAGCAACAATGACGACGGAAACAACCCCAGCTATGGCTTTGGGGGCGCGGTGACCACCGTTGCCCAGGGCAACCCCTATCCCGTGCTCTACGGCGAACGAGAGATCGGCGGTGCCGTCGAGTCGGGCGGCATTTACACACAAGATCAGATTTGATCATCAGGTAATACCAGACCCGCTTCGGCGGGTTTTCTTTTTTCTGGGGGCGGTATGGGAAGTGCGGTAGCAGCGCGAAGCATTCGCGGGAGCAAGGGCGGCGAGGCCACGCAGAAGCAGCCGACGATTGCGTTAAACAGCACAGCTTCCATTGCCACCGCGCGCATCGTCTACCTGTGGAGCTGGGGGCCGATCGTCGGCCCAGTGGACGGCCTGCGCTCGGTAAAGCTCGACGGTACGCCGTTGGTGGCCGAGGACGGAACGGTCAATTTCCCAGGCGTGAAGTGGCAGTTCCGCAATGGCGAGCTGAACCAGCAGCGTCTTGAGGGCATTGCCGAGTCCAGCAACGAAGTCGACGTAAACCAGCAGTTGCTCAGCACCACGCCTTACCTGCGCACCGTGAATAACCCGGTGCTGGATGCGCTTCGCATCCGGTTCAGCTGGCCACAACTCCAGTCGCAGGACCAGAGCGGCAACATCAACGGCGTGCGAATCGATTACGCGATCGACCTGGCCACTGACGGCGGGCCGTTCGTTCAGATCCTGGCGGACTACGTAGACCGAAAGAACGTCACCAAGTACGAACGCAGTCACCGCATAAACCTGCCTGCGGGCAGCCGCTGGACTATGCGCGTACGCCGGATCACGCCCGAGGCCAACAGCTCGCTGATTCAGGACAGCATGTTTATCGAGGCGGTCGCAGAGGTCGTAGACAGCGATCAGGAATTTCCGCTCACCGCCGTGGGCTGTGTGGAATATGACGCCCAGCAGTTCGGTGGAGATATCGCCAAGATCGCGGTGCTGATGCGCGGCCGCATCGTGCGCGTGCCGACCAACTACGACCCCGAGACGCGGACCTATGCAACGTCCGGCGCGGGCACCAGCAACGGGATATGGGACGGTACGTTCAAAGAGGCCTACACGAACAACCCGGCCTGGGTGTGCTACGACATTGCGCTGAACCCGTATTACGGCCTCGGACACCGGATCGATGCCACGATGGTGGACCGCTGGAACCTGTACCGCATTGCGCAGTATTGCGACCAGATGTTGCCAAACGGCATGGGCGGTATGCACCCCCGGATGACTTGCAATATCTACCTGCAAAAGCAGGCGGATGCCTACGCGGTGCTGCAGGACCTGTCGGCCATCTTCCACGGCATGAGCACCTGGGATGGCAGCCAGATCACGTTCAACGCCGACATGCCAGGCGACCCGGTCTACACCTACAACCCGTCGCAGATCCTGAACAACGGTGAAATCCAGTATTCGGGCACCCGGGCGCGCGACCGCCACAACCTGGCAATGGTGACGTGGGACAACCCGGACCAGAGTTTTGCGACGGACAAAGAGCCGGTCTTTGATGACGTGGCGATGGCCGAATCTGGATCGGTCAACGAGCTGTCGGTGGACGCCTACGGCTGCACTTCACTCGGGCAGGCGCAGCGCGCAGGCCAATACGCTCTGATCACCGAACAGACGCAGACAAGGCCCGCGACCTTCCGGGTAGGCCTGGATGGTGGCATTCCGAAGACAGGGCAGATCATTGCCGTGGCTGACCCCATGTTGGCCGGTCGTGCGAACGGCGGGCGGATCAGCGCGGTGGCGGGGCGCGTCATTACCGTTGACCGCGACATCGATCTGTCGACCGGTGCCAAGCTGCGGGTGAACTTGCCCAGCGGCAAGACCGAGGCGCGCGTTATCACCTCGCTCACCGGCCGACGGGTAACTGTGGCGGCCAGCTTCAGCGAAGTGCCAGAAGCCGAATGTGGCTGGATACTTGAATACGAAGACCTGAAAACCATGCAGTTTCTGGTGCGCAACATCACGCGCCCGGAATGGCACCAGTACCAGCTCGAGTGCATCCAGCACGAACCGAGCAAGTTTGACGCCATCGACTTCGGCGCCGTCGTGGATATCCGCCCAATCAGCGGCATTCCAGTGGGCGTGCAGCCTGCGCCGGGCGCAGTGTTCGTGACGCAACACGTGGTGATCGAGCAGGGCATCGCGGTTACCAACATGACCATCAGTTGGGACGCTGCGCCAGGCGCGGTTGCGTATGACGTGGAATGGCGCTGGGGCTCGCGCGAGTGGGTCAAGGTGCCGCGCACTGGCGAGCAGTCTGTGGATGTGCCGGGTATCTACTCCGGTCAGTACATGGCCAGGGTGCGCGCTGTCAGCGCCTTGAACGTTTCGTCCTTGCCGGCCACCTCGCTGCTCACGAACTTGCAGGGCAAGACCAGCTTGCCACCTGCCGTCACGTCGCTGACTGCCGCGTCGCTGATCTTCGGCATTAAGCTGAAATGGACTTTTCCGCCGGGCGCAGAGGACACGCAGCGCACGGAAATCTGGTACGGGCCGACGACCGACCTGGCCAAGGCCACGAAGCTCAGCGACCTGGCGTATCCCCAATCGGAATACGTCATGCAGGGCCTGCTCGCGGGTGTGACGTTCTTCTTCTGGGCGCGGCTGGTGGATCGGACCGGCAACGTGGGGCCGTGGTATCCGACTGGCGTGGGTGTCATGGGGCAGACCAGCAGTGATGCTGGGGCGATCCTTGAAATGATTGCCGACCAGATATCGGAAACGGAGTTGGCCAAGCGACTGTTGGACCGGATCGACCTCATCGATGGCGACGGAGCTGGCTCAGTCAATGAGCGCCTGGAAGAGCTGAAGGCCAACATCGGAGAGATCACCGACGCGCTGGTATATGTGCCGATCGATGCCTACGTGCGCGACAACACCGTGCGCGTGGGCGACAACCTCTGGACGGCCATTGCGGCGGTGCCAGCGGCTGCCAACGGGTCGAATGGTCCGCCGAACCCGACGTACTGGGTCAACACCGGTCAGTCGATTCGGTCGGCCAACGCGCAGGCGGCGCAGGTAAGCAAGAACACCGCCGATATCTCGACGGTCGACGGCAAGACCAGTGCAAACGCGAGTCAGCTTCAGGCAGTGCAGGCTCAGTACCGCGCCGACAGCGGGGAGGGCGATCTGCTGGATGCACTCAAGGGCTGGGACAGCACAGCCAGTGTGGCGCAGGAAGTGAAGGTCAGGACGGAGCAGGACTTCGCCCTGGCTCAGCGTACAACCCTGCTGGATGCTCGAGTCGGCGGCAACGAGTCGAAAATCAGCATTGTTGAAACTACGCAGGCCACGGATAGGGAGGCCACCGCCCAGCAGATCACGAACCTGACGGCAACGGTCACCACAAACCAGACAACGGTTCAGTCGGCTATTCAGTCTGAAGCTACCACTCGCGCAAATGCGGACGGGGCTCTGTCGACGACGCTATCCCAGGTTCAGGCAACAGCCAACAACGCGAGCGCAGCGGTTCAGACAGTTAGTTCGGCTCAGGCGACCACGGACGGCAAGTTGACGGCGATGTATACCGTCAAATTGCAAGTCAACTCCAACGGACAGTACGTAATGGCCGGGATCGGCGCTGGCATTGAGAACGTTGGCGGTGTGCTGCAAAGCCAGATCCTCATGTCGGCCGACCGGTTCGCACTGGTGAACACGCTGGCGGGCGGTGCGATATCGACGCCGTTCGTTGCCCAGAACGGCCAGTTGTTCCTTGGCCCTACGTTCATTCAAGACGGCACGATTACCAACGCCAAGATCGGTAGCTATATCAGCTCAACAAACTATATAGCTGGTCAGTCTGGGTGGATTTTGAGCAAGGACGGTACGTTTGAAATCAACTCGCCGCTTGCCGGAGGTGGTAGGCAAGTCATTAACGGCCAAGGCGGCAAAGTTTATGACGAGAGAGGCCAGCTTCGTTACCAATGGGGGAATTTGGCCGCATGAGTTACGGAGCCAGAGTTTGGGATGAAAACGGGAACCTGGTCATGGATACGACCACGTTCACTTATCAGGTGATTTGGCAGGGGGTGATTGATTTCAGTGACACGTCCGGATCAACGGCAAAGGTAATCACGCTGAGCATCCCTGCCTTTGATCCGGCGAACTGCGTCTTCATGGTCATACCCACAAGGGCGCAGGACATTCAGTCAGCTGAAGGCGATGCCACCGGCAACACCAAGTCCTACCCCTACGTTACAACATCGGCCGGTCAAGTTGTTTTGAGGTCGGCCAATCCGTCCGCAAATCTGGGCAACACCAACCAGACTCGCATTGTCGCGAAAGGCTTCGCAGTGAGGTTCAAGACATGAGTTTTGGCGTCATAAGCATCAACGACAGCTCTTTCGTGCAGATTGATTCGGAAACACCTCGGCTTTGCGTGCTCACGAAGGGCGGCTATTCAGGCACCACAAATGCGAATGTGACATTCCCGCGCGCAGTAACAAGCGCAGATCCGCCCATCGTGTTCATCAGGCCTGACCAGAACGGCATCGTCCAGGTGCCTATATCGGTGTGGTTCACTGGTGGGCCGGGTAACTGGACAGGCTTCGCAATGAAGGCTTCAAACGTCCAGAGCACGCTGAGCGGTCAATACTTCATTGCCGCATGGGCGTCTATGGGTACGGCTTCTTTCGGAATGCGTATTTGGGGGGCTGGCGGCGAGCTTGTATATGACAGCGGGGCACCGCCAGTCGTCGTCACGTTCGCTGCTGGTAACTGGACATATGTGGGCAGTGAACAACTAAGCGTTGGCCAGCGCTATAGGTGGAGCATCGACAAAGCGCTTGGAGTAGGGGAGTTCATATCCATAAACTCGTTTGCATTTCATTGCCACAACGGCGCGAACGGTGGTGGGTGTGGCATCGCCGTGGATTACGCGAACTCGAAAATCATGCTGTACAGCCTCGCAACAACGGCGTGGACCGATCAAGGTCATCGCCCATTTCTTTGTGCAAAACTTACCGCCTAAATCAAGGCGCTTAGATTAGGAGTTTTAAATGCCTTGGCTTAGAGGTGGGACTGTATCCGTAACAAACGGATCAACAGCTGTGACTGGCGTGAACGCCGCATTTGACGCAAATGCACGAGTGGGTGATGCCTTTGTGGGGCCTGACGGCCTCAATTACGAGATCGCCAACGTAGCCAGCCCCACGGTTATCTCCATTCTGCCACCCTACAAGGGCGCGACAGTCAGCGGAGCCGCATACGCAATCATGCCCGTGCAAGGCTACGATAAAATGCTGCGCGACGCTTTCAACCAACTGCGGGTGCAGTTTGGCGACAAAATGGCCGCACTCGGCACCACTGGCAACTACGACACGCTGCCACTGGCGAAAGGAGGAACAGGTCGCACTGACGGAAGGGCGCTGTTCTCAGAGGTAGGGGTGCAGCAGGCCAGCGCGCTTTACAATGTCCAAGGCTTGTATCTGGGCTGGAACGCCTCTGGCACCGGCGAAGGACATTTCATCGTCAACCGTGGTGGCGGCACCGGCGGATTCACTTGGCGCTCTGTCAACGGGGCAAACACCGCGACCGGGCCGAGCATGAGCTACAGCTACGACGGGTTGTTGTCGGTCCCATCAATCACTGTGACGGCTGCGCCTATCGCAATTGCTTCCGGCGGCACTGGTGGTAACACTCAGGCCACAGCGCGTAATTCGTTAGGTATCGGCCCGGCCTCTGCTCCCACGTTTGCGGGCTTGGAACTCAGCAACAACGCTCCCTATATCGACTTTCATTACAACAACACTGCAGCAGACTATGACGTCAGGCTGATCAACCAAGCAGGGGGCGTGCTGACACTACAGGGTGCGATGCAGATCACAGGGCGACTTGAGTCAGCAGGAACCTGGTGCAGGGCAGGGCTGAGCGCCGGTCGTGGCGGGACTGTCTACAACTACAACTGGACCGGCTCTAACGTCGACGTCTGGATCGACAACACCTACGTCGGGACCATGACGCTGTTCGGGTCTGACTACCGGTTCAAGAAGTACATCGCCAACGCGAAAGTGCCGTCGTACCTTGATCGAATCGACGCTTACAGGATCGTCACCTACCAGCGCAAGATTTTCGGCGCGGTCTTTAGCGGCGATGGCACCACCTACCAGGGCCTGATTGCCCATGAGGCCCAAGAGGTAAACCCGCTAGCCGTTACGGGTGTGAAGGATGGGACTGACGAGAGCGGCAACGCACGTATCCAGCAGCTCGACCCGATGGCCTTGATCACCGACCTGATGGGAGCCGTCAAGGAACTGCGCGCCGAGGTTATAGCGCTCAAGGCTGCTGCACAGCCAGCGCCCGAACCTGCCGCCGCGTAACACCTGCACAGCAACACCCGCACCCCGCCATCGAGCGGGTATTTTTTTGCCTGGAGAAACACTGATGCCTATCACTGCGCAGCAACTATTGCAGATCCTCCCGAACGCCGGCCAGAAAGCCGGCGTTTTTGCACCCGTCCTCAATACGGCGATGAGCAAGTACCAGATCGTGACCCCGGTGCGCATCGCGGCGTTCATCGCCCAGGTCGGCCATGAGTCCGGTCAGCTGCGTTATGTCCGCGAGATTTGGGGGCCGACTCCGCAGCAGTTGGGGTACGAGGGGCGCAAAGACCTAGGCAATACCGTGCCGGGCGATGGCTCCAAATACCGTGGGCGCGGCCTGATCCAGATCACTGGTCGGGCGAACTATGCCGAGTGCGCCGAAGCGCTGGGCCTGGATCTGATCAACCATCCCGAATTGCTCGAGCTGCCGCAGCACGCAGCGATGTCGGCGGGGTGGTTCTGGCACCGGGCCGCGCTCAACACGCTGGCGGACAAGGGCGATTTCCTGACGATCACCCGTCGCATCAACGGCGGCACGAATGGCCTGGCTGATCGGCAGGCGCTGTATGCCCGAGCGCTTGAGGTGCTGGCGTGAAGGCCCTGCCGTGGAAGGCAGTCGGTCTGCTGCTGATCCTGCTGTCGCTGGCCGGTGCGTTGTACGGGGCATACCTGCACGGCGTGACCGTCACCGATCTGGCCTGGAAGGCGAAGTGGGCCGAGGAAGCCAGCACCCAATCCGAAGCGGTGGCCACCACGACCACCGAATACCGAACCGAAGAGCAACGCCGCCAGAAGGCGGCCAACCAGGTGGCGAACGATGCAAGACAAGAACAGACCGCTGCGCTTACTGATGCTGCTGTCGCTGACGCTGCTGGCGACCGGCTGCGCGTCGAAGCAGGAAAGCTGGCAGCCACGGCAAGTTGTGTGCCCGGCGATACCGGAGCTGCCAAACGAGGCAAGGCAGCCACCCGCGCCGCGATGGTGCTCTCCGACCTGCTCGGCCGGGCTGACGCGCGAGCGGGAGAGCTGGCAAAGGCTTATGACGAATCCCGAGTAGCCGGGCTGGCGTGTAACCGCTTTGTCGAAGAGCTATCCAACACCACCAATTCAGCCAGGCCGTAGGCCGCCGGGGAAGCACTGTGCAGACAGCAACGAAGCAAGAAACCTACGACCGCACGATGAAAGTGACGTTGGCAGTGAAGGCGAACGGTGGGTCCGTGACGGTCCAGATCCAGGCCGGTGATAACTGGATCACCACCGACACGTTCTGGAAAGACGGTGCCTATCAGTTGAGCATTCCGCCCGCGACGATCCGCTACGTGCCAACTGGTGGCGCTGCATTTGAGGTATACGCATGAGCCTTCTGGTCAATCCGGTTCCGCGCCGCCAACCGATCCGGCGTGGTCTGGGCCTGCTCGGCGACAGCTTCTCGGGCAACTGCCATACCATCGCCGCGACAGCATTCGGCACCGAGGCCTACGGCTATGCGGCCTGGATCGCGGCGCGCACCGGGCTGTTTCCCAGCTACGTCGACAACCAGGGCAAGCTCGGCGACCACACCGGGCAGTTCCTGGCCAGGCTTCCGGCCTGCATTGCGTCGGCCACTGCCGACCTGTGGCTGCTGCTGTCGCGCACCAATGACAGCACCACGGCAGGTATGAGCCTGGCTGACACGAAAGCCAACGTGATGAAGATCGTCACCGCGTTCCTGAACACGCCCGGCAAGTACCTGATCGTCGGCACTGGTACGCCGCGCTTCGGTAGCAGGGCGTTGACCGGGCAGGCGCTGGCCGATGCGATCGCTTACAAAGACTGGGTGTTGAACTACGTCAGCCAGTTCGTGCCGGTCGTGAACATCTGGGACGGCTTCACCGAAGCGATGACAGTCGAGGGCCTGCATCCCAACATCCTGGGCGCCGAGTTCATCAGTTCGCGGGTGGTGCCGATCATCACCGCCAACTTCGAATTCCCCGGCATCCCGCTGCCCACTGACGCTGGCGACGTTTACTCGGCCATACGCCCGTTCGGCTGCCTCAATGCCAACCCTCTACTGGTGGGCACTGGCGGCGCGCTACCGGCGGGCGTGAACGCTGTGGCCGGGTCAGTGCTGGCGGACGGCTACAAGGCCGTTGGCTCTGGCCTGACCGGGATCACCACGCGGTGGTACAAGGAGCCTGCCGCTTATGGTGATGCGCAGTGCATCGAACTGCGTGGCAACATGGCGGCGGCGGGCGGCTACATCTACGTGCAACCCACGGCCAACGTAGTACAGACCAACCTGGCGGCCGGCGACGTTATCGAAATGGTGTCGGCGGCGGAAATCATGGGGTCGTCGCGCGGCATCCTGGCCTGGGAGGCTGAGTTGACCGTCACCAAGACGGTCAACGGCGCGTCGTCCACGTTTTACTATCGGTCAATGGACAAGTACCAAGAGTCGTTCACCATGCCGGCCAGCTTTGCCGGGGCGTTGGAAACGCAGCGCGGCACGATTGACCTGAGTGAAACCGTGATCACCTCGCGCATGGGCCTGTACCTGGCTGCAGGCGTGCAGCAGGACTCGACGGTCAAAGCCGCGCAGTTCGGAATACGCAAGGTGTAGATGGGGGAGACGGCGCTCCGCTACTCTGTCGGAACGCCCCGTTGGCGGCTGAGTGAATGCGGCAGCTTGTTCGGGCAGTGCGGGTCTTCGATAAAGCCTCGCCCGTCACAGTGCGTGCAATCGTCACGCACTGCGAATCCATCCAAGCAGTGAAGACATCTTATAAATATCGAGTAGCTATGACGCTCCCATAGCGAAACGTAGGCGTTGAAATCGCCTTGGTCGAGGGCCACCGCTGAGGCGTCGACGAGCGCTCGATATTGATCCTCATCGCTCAGGCGTTGATAGCTCACACCGTTGATCTGCCTGGATTGCTCAACCAGTGTCAGCGTCTGGCCGGTTTCGGTATAGATGTAGCGACCCTCGAGCACGCCGTACTTCTTGTAGTCCCGCATGATGAGGTCGTTTTTCTCGTTGAGAAAAGCGAAGTGGGCGGCGTGATAGGGCGACTGGTCGGCCTCATGAAGCACGTATCGGGAGTTCAGCAGGCTGCCGACTACGATGCCGCCCTTGTTGTAGGCCAGATAGTCCGACGCCTGATGCCGCCATTCATGGTTGCCTTCCTCGGTGAAATGGCAGAAGGCAGCGCTGGCCAGTTCGAATAGCTCAAAGCGCTCCAATGGATCGATCAGCCCGCCGGCCTGCATGTCTTCGGCCATACGCGCCAGAAATCGGTAGGTGACTGCAGGGTTCGTCCATTGCCTCCTGTCGTTGAGCCTTTTGTGCCATTCGGCCAAGGCGTCTGAGCTGTTGCTCTCGTTCATGGGGGTGATTCTCAATTGCTGTATGGGCATACAGTAGTTGAGTCTTTCAGATTTGGGGAGTGGTGTTCGTCGGCAGGACGCCGGGGGAGGGACAGTTGCGTGCGCTTTCCTTCTAAATCTTCCCCAAAACGCAACCATAAACATCTGATTTCATTGGGATAGGAAAGTTGGGAAAGCACGGTTAAAAATATAGCGTTTTTCGATTTAACTGTTTGATTTAAAAAGGATATTTGGGATTTATTGGGGCATTCCAATCGGCGACGACCAGATCGAAGGCATCGTTTTTCCAGCGATCGAGCCCTTGCGCGCCGTTTTCGGCCATTTCGCAGTGATGGCCGAGAAACCTCAGTTGCTGGCAAAGCAGCAGTCGATTGGCAGGATGATCGTCGACGATCAGGATTCTGAGGGTCTGATGAACGACGGCTGCCGGTTGCGCAACGACGGGCTGCCCGGTCAGCGGTTCAAGTGTGGTCAGCACCAGGTTCATGCTGATCCGGGTGCCGTGCCCTGGCGTGCTGTCGAGCGAAAGGTTGCCGCCCATCATCATGCACAGGCTGCGGCAGATCACCAGCCCGAGTCCGGCGCCGGTACGCGCCATTTGTCCGGTGTTATCGGCCTGGGCGAACGGCTCGAACAAACGTTGCTGGTCTTCGACACTGATGCCGATGCCGCTGTCCTGAACGGTGATGTGCAGATGCAGCAGTTGCGGGTCCGGACTTTCGGCTGCCAGCAGTACGACCTTGATCCGCCCCATCGGGGTGAACTTGATGGCGTTGCTGACCAGATTGGACAGTATCTGTTTGAAGCGCAACGGGTCGATCAGTACGTCGGCGTTGATCCTGCTGTCCAGTTCGAGCACCAGCTCGAGGTCCTTCTGCCGCGCCAGACCGTCGAATACCCGGAGCACCGCCTCCACCAGCCGACGCAGATTCGCACGCTCGGGGTTGAGTGACAGCCGCCCGGATTCGATGCGGGCGATGTCGAGGATGTCGCCGATCAGGTCCAGCAGGTCATTGGCCGAACTGTAGGCGACTTCGATGGCGGAGCGATCCAGTTCGCCATGATCGGCACGTTTGAGCGCCAGTTCCAGCATGCCGATCACCGCATTCATGGGCGTGCGGATTTCATGGCTCATGGTGGCCAGGAAGGTGCTCTTGGCCCGGCTGGCGGCGTCGGCCTGTTCCTTGGCAGCCTGCAAGTCTTCGATGAGCTGGCGACGCTCGCTGATGTCGATCCAGCCGCCGATGATGCCCTGTACTTCGCCCAGAGAGTCACGAAACGGCAGGATCCAGTGGTAGATGGTCAGCCGTCGATCGCCAATGCGCAGAGGGCGGTCGAGGATCAGCGCGGTATTGCTGGCCATGACCCGCTGATAGTCGGCAGCGTATTCCCGGGCTTCGAAGGCATTGCCCAGTACCCCTTCGGTAGCGCTCTTGCCGATGATGTCTTCCCGTTTCGCGGAGAACACCCTGAGGTAGCTGTCATTGCACATGCGCAGCATACCTTCGCGATCCCGAACATAGATCGGATGCGGCGTACCCTCGACCAGGGCGCGCATGAATTCGAACTGATCGCCCAGCGCCCGCTCCGCAGCTTCGCGCTGACGTATCTGCCGCCGCATCCACGCATTCCAGGCCAGCAGGCCCAGCAGCAACAGGCCTGCACCCACCACAATCTGATAGATCAGCCGTTCATAGTCGTGCCAGTTGGCGCGTGAAGGGGTATAGACGCGCCAGCGGTTGTTGATCGCTGCCAGATCCTGCGGCGCGATGCTCGCCAGCGCCTTGTCGAGAATCGAGCTCAGCTCGATGGCGTTGCGTGAGGTCGCCATGGAAATCAGCGCCGGATCCTCGCCGACGGTGGCGGTCATCTGCAAACGCTCCTCGAAGATCCCGGACGACAGGAAATAGTCTGCGCTGAGCAGCGAGATGACCGCACCTTCCGCTCTGCCCAGTGACAACATGTCCAGCGCCTGGAACGGGTTGTCGATTTCCAGCGGCACCACCCTGGGGTATTTGCGGCTTAGCCAGTCGAGCACCGGGCTGCCCTGGGTAATTGCCAGACGCTTGCCGTCCATCTGCTCCAGATAGCTGGGGGCGCCCGGTTCCTTGCGGGTGACCAGCACGAACGAATTGTCGATGTAGGGACGGGTGAAGCTCAATCGGTCCTCGCGTGCATCACTGGACACCAGCGCACCGATCATGTCTGCCTGGCCTTCGCTGACCTGATTCAACATGTCGGTCAGGCTGGGCGAGCGTTTGACGTCGAACCTGAGCCCGGTACGCAGACGTACCAGTTCGAGCAAGTCTGCGGTGATGCCGCGAAAGTTCCCCTTGGCATCGAAGAATGTCAGCGGTGCATACGCTTCGTTGACGACTACGCGCACGGTAGGGTGCTGAGCGATCCAGCGCTCCTCGCGTTGCGTCAGTTGCAGCTTCTGGTCGGTGAGCATCAAGTCGCTGCCCGTGCTCCAGCGTCTGGAGATATTGACGCGTTCATCAACCGGGATCGCCTTAAGCGTCTGATTGATGATGCCCAGCAGTTGCGGGTTTTCACTGCTGACCGCGAAGCTGAAGCCGTTGGGCTCGTGCTTGCCGAAATTCGACATCTGCACGTTGTTCAGATACCCCTTATTGATGATGTATTGGGTGGAAATCGTATCGCCCAGGAACACATCCGCCTGATTGAAGGCGACTGCATTGATGGCGTTCTGAAAAGAGGGATAGGTCTTCAGTGTCGCGCCGGGATAGGACGCTTCGACCTCGGCAGGCGGCAGGTAGTGATAGACCATGCTCAGCCGCATGCCTTTCAGGCCCTCGTTCAGGGGGCGGTTGTCTCCGACCCGGGTGACCAGGACGGGCTGGTCCACCGAGTAGGGCTGTGAAAGCCTGATGGTGCGATCGACTGCTTCAAAACCGTTTGCGGTGCCCAGCAGATCGATCTGGCCTGCGCCGAGGGCCTTGATTGCAGCATCACGGGTTTCGAAACGCTGAACCCTGATCGGCAGGTCCAGCGCATCCGAGATGATCCCTGCGTAATCGGCAGTGATGCCTTCGTAATCGTTACCCGACATCGTGATATCGAAGGGTGGGTAATCAGGGTTGGAGGTGCCGAGAATCAGTTCGCGTTGCCCGCGCACCCACTGCCACTGGTTATTGTCCAGTTTCACGTCCATGTGCGCCGGACTCGAGCGACCGAGCAGGGTATAGTGATCGGCCGCATGAACACCGGCCTCAGCACCCCAGCCTATGCACAGGCTTGTGGCCAGTATTAATAATTGTCTGAAGCGCTTGGACATCCGTTTTCTCACACTAGCGCGTTGCGTTTTGCCATCTCGATAAGTTCTACCAAGGTTCTGGTTTTCAGTTTTTGCATAAGCCGCGTTTTGTAAGTACTGACGGTTTTGTTACTGAGAAACATGCCCTTGGCTATTTCCTTGTTGGAACGGCCCTGGGCAAATAACTGCAATACCATCAGTTCACGGTCATTGACCAACTTGAACAGCTCCAGCTCGTCGGTCTGGCCATCTTCACGAACTGCGCACGTCAACGCCTGACTGGGAAAGTAATTGTAGCCGGATAATACCGCTTTCACCGAACTGAGCAGTTCACTGAGGTCTTCCTGTTTGCACACATAACCCGAGGCGCCCGATTGCATGCAGCGAATGGCAAACAGGTTGGGGGTCTGCGACGTCAGCACCAGAATCTTGGAGGGCAGCCCCATCGTATTGAAGCGGGCCAGCACCTCGAGGCCGTCGAGCTTGGGAATGCTGATGTCGAGGATGATCAGGTCGGGCATGCACTCACGCACCATTTGCATGGCGTCGACACCGTTATCGGTCTCGCCGACCACCTCATAATTTTCGTTCTCCAGAAGCATTCTTACCGCCATCCGGATGACCGGATGGTCGTCGATGATAAAAACTGAGTTCATATTCCATTCCATAACAAGCAGTGAAGAAAGCGCGCACCTTAGCTCAGATGTTCGGGCAGGCACATAAAGAGACTTGCTCGGCAGGCATATATAGGAAAAGTCCTACAAAAATTAGCGTATCGGAGTACGTAAAAGCCTACGTAGAACATAAGTGTGTTTAAACGTTAACGCTTATTTCAATGTGTGTTTGGCGAGTGCTGCCCCGAATGTTTATTACTTTCTGGAATCATCATTCATGTTGACTGATGATTTCCTACGGGTCTGAACGTCGAATTAATCAATCCAGTTTGCCGGCGTCTGGCATGTACCTGTTTTTGCCCGGCATATTTGAAGCCGAATAAAGCCGGCTGGCCGACGTCAGTCAACGAGGTTCCCCAGCAGGCGGCTGAGGTCGGGCCCGTGCAGGGGTTTGCTCAGGCAACCGAGCAGGGGGAGATCGCGCTGCAGGGCGAGTTGCTGCAGGTTTTCAAGCTGTGTATCAGGCAAGCCGCTGAGCAGAATGGCCTGGCGCAGCCAGCCGTGTCGGGCGGCCTCGTCGATCAGGTCGAGGCCTGACATGTCCGGCAGGCACTGATCGCACAGCACAAGCCCGTAGGGTTCCGCGCTGCGTTGCATGGCGGCCATGGCCTCGGCCGCCGTCAGCACGGGAGTCAGCAGGAAGTAGCCATGGTTGTTGAGCAGCACCTGAGTGGCGATCAGTTGAAACGGGTGATCTTCCACCAGAAGGATGCGCAGGCTATGTGTGGACATGAGCGTTCCGGAAAGGCCCTGGCGAAGCGTTCAGGCATCGGCAGGCGGCGTGCGGACCCGTGAGTATCGCAGGCGGATGGATGATGTGCCGGATGGCAGTTGAAGTGGCTGGAATTATTGAGGGATGCAAGAAAAGCTGCGATAGGACCCGTCTGACATGCATGTAGGGCCTGTCTGAGTTTTGCGAGGCAATCAGTCTGACCAGCCTTTTGCCTGCACCCATTCAGGCAGCGGGCTGGTCGATGGAAGCTATATCTGTCCGGAGCGGCCGGTCATTTCCCGGGCCATTTCGCTGGCGTAGCTGTCGGTCATCCCGGCGATGAAATCGATCATGCGCAGGAACGAGGCATGCAGCGGTGCCTTGGGATCGGGCGCGCTGTTACCCAGCAAGTCGAGGATGCGTCGATGCTTGAACGAGGGTGTCCTGCCGCCAAACTGTTCGACGGCCGCGCCGCAGAACGCGTTGAGGAGGATTTCCAGCGTGGTGTAGGCACCGATTTCATGCAGTGTCTTGCGCTTGTCCTGAAAGATTTTCTTGCGCGCCATGTCCTTGGCGTTGAGCACACAGCGTTTGGCCGGACCGTGCATGTGCTCGACCAGGTCTCCAGGCAGGGTGCCGGCCAGCAAGGCGTCCTGCTGCTCGACGAAGGCTCTGGCGGCCGCGTTGGTCAAGTGCTCGATAGCCTTGCCACGCAGGATTGCCAGTTTGCGCCGTCGTGAGTCGCCCGGGCCCAACTGTCGGTAGGTTTCCGGCAGATCATCGCCGACCAGCCCGAGCAAAAGCGATTCCACTTCCGCGTAATTGAGCAGGTCCATCTCCAGACCGTCTTCCAGATCGATCAGGGCGTAACAGATGTCGTCGGCGGCTTCCATCAGATAAACCAGCGGATGACGCGCCCAGCGCTGATCTTCGAGCTGCGGCAAACCCAGCTTGCCGGCGATCTGCTCAAGGATTGGCAGTTCGCTCTGATAGCAGCCGAACTTGTGCTTCTTGTAGCCCAGCGAGTCCGCATGGCGGGCGGTCCACGGGTATTTGAGGTAAGTGCCCAATGTGGCGTAGGTCAGGCGGGTGCCGCCGTCGAACTGGTGGTATTCCAGCTGCGTCAGCACCCGGAACCCTTGGGCATTGCCTTCGAAATTGAGGAAGTCATTGCGCTCGGTCTCGCTCATCGCGTCGAGCCAGCCACGCCCGGCCGCCTGATTGAACCAGTTGCGAATCGCATCTTCGCCCGAGTGACCGAACGGCGGATTGCCGATGTCGTGCGCCAGACAGGCCGACTGCACGACCATGCCCAGGTCGCTCGGATCGCACCAGTCGGGCAGGGCAGAGCGCAGCGTTTCGCCGACGCGCATCCCCAGCGAGCGGCCGACACAACTGACTTCCAGCGAATGGGTCAGGCGCGTATGGATATGATCGTTGCTGGACACCGGATGCACCTGGGTCTTGCGTCCCAGGCGGCGGAAGGCCCCGGAAAAGATGATCCGGTCATGGTCCTTGTGAAACGGACTGCGCCCCAGTTCCTCGGGGCTGTGCAGGGTCTTGCCCAGTCGTTCGCGGTTAAGCAGTGTTTGCCAATCCAATGCGTTCACTCCGTCAATAATAGGGGCGTAGCTTCCCGGTTCGACACGCCTGCCGCAAGGGCCGCATTGATGAAATCAGGCCCCGTAGAAAAACAAATGCCTGCTCCGGAATACCGGAGCAGGCATTTACATTCAGGCCGGGAGATTCGAGCCTGGGTCACGCGAGACGCAGGGTGCAATCAGACTTTGCGATTGCGATTCTGCAGGGTGCGTGCTTGCATGGCGACCTTGACCAGGGGCGTCAAGGTGATGCCCAGCTTCAACAGGCGTCCCAGCAGGCTGGTACGTCCGGTTTTGGCACGTTTACCGCTCAGGAAGCCCAGCAGGGCCACCGAGCCCACGCCCCAGAGCGGCGCGTGGCGAAAGCCCAGCGCGCTTTTCCAGTCATGGCGGATGCCGCGAAAGCGTTGCAACGGCTGCATCAGTTGCGTCGATTCGTGGCGAATTTCCTGGCGGTGCATTTCCATGCGCAAGCGAATCAATGCCTTGCGCAGTTCTCGACGGGTATTGCTCTGGTGCGACTTGGGTTCACTCATGGCATCAATCGCTCACGGTCATTGGCCAGTTCTTCGAGGGTCGCATGGAAAGGCGAGGACTCGTCGAAGATCGCTGCCTTGAGGCGCAATCCACAGAAGATCGCGGCCAGCAGGTAAAACGTACACAGGCCGACGATGCCCGCCAGACGATAGCTGTCCCACAGAACGATCAGCAGCAAGGCCGAGAGCCCGGTGAGCAGCAGCAGGCCGAAAACCAGGGCCAGACCGGCGAACAGCAGCAGGCTGACGGTTCGCGCTTTCTGTTCCTGCAATTCGATGCCGAACAGCTCGACGTGAGTGTGCAACAGGCCAAGGAATGCAGCGCCCAGGCGCCGCGGTGAAGAGCCCGGAGTTCCCTCGGGCGGTGCTGATTCCGTTCCCAGAGTCATGATGTTAGCGCCTTGTAGCCAGCAGACCGATCAGAAAGCCGACACCTGCGGCGATACCGACGGACTGCCAGGGGTTGTTCTGAACGTAATCTTCGGTGGCGACCACTGCGGCTTCGCCGCGCTCGCGCAGCGAGTCTTCGGTGGTCTTCAGGGTTTCCTTGGCACGCAGCAGACTTTCACGGATCTGGGCGCGCAGTTCATCGGCCTGATCACCCGCCAGAGAGGCGGTATGCGCCAGCAATTTCTCAGTGTCGGCAACCAGTACCTGGAAGTCGGCTCTCAGGATTTCCTGAGCATTCTGTGCAGTTTCGCGGGCCATGATGTTCTCCGTTTGGTGGGCGTATGAATGTTTCGAGTACAGGTGATTCCTGAAGGTTCACTTCGATTGCCGTATCGTGTTCGATCAGGCTTTACGCTGCCGCTGCACCTTACTCCAAAACTATCTGCCAGGAAAAACCGCAAGCACTGGAAGATTGGGGTTCCGTATTTCTGGCCATTGGCTATGCTCCACACGCGTGACCACGGGATGGCCTGGCGCGCGCGACATCCGTTGAATGGAGAGAGGCATGGAGCGGCTGTATTCCCTGCAGGGGCTCAGGGGCGTAGCGGTCCTTGGCGTTGTGTTGTTTCACATGATGTCGGTAGAGAGCAAGTTTTCCGGTGGCGATATCCTTCTGCCGCCCTGGCTCGATTTTTTTCAGCTGGGCGTCGATCTGTTTTTCGTCATCAGCGGATTCGTCATGGTGATTGTCAGCCGTGGACGTTTTCAGAGCGCAATCGAGGCTCAGCGCTTTCTGTTCAATCGAGTATCGCGGATCTATCCCACGTACTGGCTGTACTTTTTCATCACCCTGGCGGTTTATCTGGTGCAGCCGGGCATGGTCAACAGCGGGCATGGCTCGTCCAACCTGATCATGTCGTTCCTGTTGTTGCCCAACGACAAGGTGCTGCTGGTGATGGTCGCCTGGTCGCTGCTGTTCGAGTTGTGGTTCTACGTGGTGTTCTCCGGCTTCCTGCTGTTTCGCGAGCGCAGTCTGCCGTTTCTGCTTGGCGGCTGGGGCGTGATCATCGTGGTGTTCAATACGCTGGCAGACTGGCAGGACTATTCCTCGGCAGTGAAGATCATCCTGCATCCCTATGCCCTCGAGTTCATGCTGGGCGCCGCGCTGGCCCTGTTCTTTTACGGTCGCCACAGTGCCCGCGTACCGACGGCTGCGGTCTGGTTACTGCTCGGTGTCGCGCTGTTGGCGGCGGTGCCCCTGATCGGCTATTACCGGTTGTATGAAAGTCAGGGCCTGCTGCGCATGCTCATGGTCGGGGGCTCGTTCGGCGTGCTGGTCCTGACGCTGGCCTTGCTCGAACGACGCCGACACCTGCTGGTGCCCGGGTTTCTGGTTGCCGTGGGCGATATGTCCTACACGATCTATCTGTCTCATCTGCTGGTGCTGGGGGTGATCGGCAGGGTCTGGAGCCTGGTGGGGGCCTGGCCCGAAAGCTATCTGGACAACCTGTTTTTCGCGCTGCTGATGCTGGCTGCGGCGGTGTGCTATGGCTGGGTAGGTTATCGTTACTTCGAGAAACCGGTACTGGACCGCGCCAACGCATTCAGCAAGGCGCATTTCCGGGTGTCGACGTGATCCCGGTGCGCGCCTAGAATAATTTCCGCTCACCGAGGATTCGCCGAGGATTGACTCATGCCCCCCGAATGCCAGCTGTTCAGCACCCTGGGATGTCCGCTGTGCGAGGTTGCCGAAGCGGTTTTACTGCCGTTTGCCATTGAGCACGGCCTGCTGGTTGAGCTGGTCGACATCTGCGAGGATGAGCAACTGCTTGAACGCTACGAGTTGCGCGTTCCTGTGTTGCGTCGAGTCGACACCGGTGACGAGCTGGACTGGCCATTTGACGCGCCTCAAGTGGCGTCGTTTCTGAGTCGCTGAGCTGTCTTGTCGTTGAGTTGCATTCCCTTTCATTTACCGGACACGACGCGCAGTGAATATCGATACACGCATCAAATTTCGCCATCTGGTCTGCTTTCTCGAAGTGGCCCGGCAGGGCAGTCTGGCGCGTGCCTCCGACGTTCTGGCGATCAGTCAGCCTGCGTTGTCGAAAAGTCTCAAAGAGCTGGAAACCCTGCTCGACACCACGTTGTTCGTGCGCAGCAAGAGCGGTGCGGCACTTACCGAAGCGGGTGTGGCGTTCATGCGCTTTGCCGGGCCGAGCGTTCAGGCCCTGCGCGAGGGTGTCAGCAGCCTGAGATCCGGTGAACATGACACCGTTACTGCACGGCTGGGCGTACTGTCGACGGCCGAAAGCCTGCTGGTGCCTGAGGTCGTTCATCGCCTGCACCAGCGGCACCCGGCGCTGATCGTCAGCGTGATGACCGGGCCCAGTGCCTATCTGCTGTCGCAATTGAGGGTAGGGGAGCTGGATCTGGTGGTCGGGCGCATGACTGACAGCCCGCAGATTCAGGGCCTGACGTTCGAGCACCTGTACAACGAGTCGATGACACTGGTGGTGCGCAGCGATCACCCGCTGCTGGCTGCGCCGCTCAAGCCCGAAAGCCTGGAGCAATTCCCGCTGGTGTTGCCGCTGGCAGGCACGACCATCCGCAAGTTTGCCGACAGCCTGTTCGTGCAGTGCGGTATTCGCATGCCGCGGCAACGCCTGGAAACCCTCTCGCTTACCCTCAGTCGGCGCTATGTGCAATGCAGCGATGCGGTGTGGATCGCGCCACTGGATGCCGTGTCGCTGGAGTTGAAAGGTGGCACGCTGGTCGAACTGGACATGGGTATTCGTGAGCCGGGCGGCTCGGTCGGTTTGTGCAGCAACCCGGCCTTGCCACTCACACGCGCAGCACAGTGGTGCGTGGACGAGCTGCGCAGTCTTGGAGAAGCCTGTCGCAAAGTCTAGCATCCATAACCAAATGGTTATGGATCATGGGGTTTATTTCAGTTCTCTATAAGCATGGATCGCGCGACACTTCGCCGCAGCCTGTAGCGCATGTGATCGACGCCTGCGCGCCCCATAAGAAAGAAAAAAGAGGAGAACGCCATGTCTGCCGCGGACAACAGTCGCTTCGTCATTCGTGACCGAAACTGGCATCCAAAAGCGCTCACACCTGATTACAAGACCTCGATCCTGCGCTCGCCGCGCCAGGCGCTGGTCAGTATCCCGCAGTCCATTTCCGAAACCACCGGCCCGGATTTCTCGCATTTGAAATTCGGCCAGCACGATAACGACCTGCTGCTCAATTTCAACAACGGTGGGCTGCCCATCGGTGAGCGTATTCTGCTGGCCGGGCGGGTCTGCGATCAGTATGGAAAGCCGATCCCGCATACCCTGGTGGAGATCTGGCAGGCCAACGCCGGCGGGCGTTATCGCCACAAGCGCGATGCCTATCTGGCGCCCATCGATCCCAATTTCGGCGGCGTCGGACGTGCGTTGACCGACAGCGAAGGCAATTACAGCTTCCGTACCGTCAAGCCAGGGCCTTACCCATGGCGCAACGGTCCCAACGACTGGCGCCCGGCACACATTCATGTGTCGATCAGCGGGCCGTCGATTGCCACACGGCTGATCACCCAGTTGTATTTCGAAGGCGATCCGCTGATTCCGATCTGCCCGATCGTCAAGGCCATCGCCAACCCGGACGCCGTGCAGAGCCTGATTGCCAGGCTCGACCTGGGCATGGGCAATCCAATGGATTGCCTGGCGTATCGCTTTGATATCGTGTTGCGCGGCCAGCGCAAGACTCACTTCGAAAACTGCTGAGGAGGCCCGACATGCCCGTTCAATTGCTGCAGGAAACCCCTTCGCAAACCGCTGGCCCCTACGTCCACATCGGTCTTGCACCGCAGGTGGCCGGCAACCCGACCCGCGAGCTGGAAATCTGGAACGAGATGGCCAGGCCCGAGGCGCCCGGCGAGCACATCGTGTTGCTGGGCAACGTCTTCGACGGCAACGGCCATCTGATCCGCGATGCCTACCTGGAATTCTGGCAGGCGGATCATCAGGGCGCGTATCACAGCGAATTCCACCCGGACAGGCCGTTCAACGGCTTTGGTCGCACGGCAACCGCGGACGATGGCCAGTGGATCCTGAAGACCATCAAGCCAGGCTCTGCGCGCAATGCGGCGGGTGTGCCGATGGCGGCGCACATCAATGTTTCGCTGTTTGCGCGTGGCATCAATATTCATCTGCAGACGCGGTTGTATTTCGACGACGAAGCCCAGGCGAATGCGCAGGACCCGGTGCTCAATCTGATCGAGCAGCCCCCGCGTCGCGAAACCCTGGTGGCGCGCCGCTGCACGTACGAGGGGCAGACGGCCTATCGTTTTGATATCCGTGTGCAGGGTGAAGGCGAGACAGTGTTCTTCGATTTCTGAATCGCTTGTCGATTGCGAAATCAATGTGCGTGCGATTCAAGGCGCCTGCATCGGCAGGCGACCCTATAAAAATAAAAGGACACCTCCATGACGCTTTCCGCCGGCAGCCCCACGCCGAGTACGCTCGACGTTCAGGCCTTCATCAATGCGCAGCCGCTATCCGGGTATCAATGGCGAGTGGTTGCGCTGTGTTTTCTGATCGTGTTTCTCGACGGCCTCGATACTGCTGCAATGGGCTTCATTGCCCCCGCGCTCAGCCAGGATTGGGGGATTGATCGGGCCAGTCTGGGGCCGGTGATGAGCGCTGCGCTGATCGGCATGGTGTTCGGCGCGCTGGGTTCCGGCCCGCTGGCGGACCGCTTCGGACGCAAGGTGGTGCTGGTGGTCGCGGTGCTGCTGTTCGGTCTATTCAGCCTGGCATCAGCCTACAGCAGCAACATCGATCAATTGCTGGTTCTGCGCCTGTTGACCGGGCTCGGGCTTGGCGCAGCGATGCCCAACGCCACCACGTTGCTGTCGGAATACACCCCCGAACGGCTCAAGTCGTTGCTGGTGACGAGCATGTTCTGCGGTTTCAATCTGGGCATGGCCTGCGGCGGTTTTGTGTCGGCCAAGCTGATCCCCAGCATGGGCTGGCACAGCCTGCTGATGCTGGGCGGTATCCTGCCCCTCCTGCTGGGGTTGGTGCTGATGGTCTGGCTGCCGGAGTCGGCGCGGTTTCTGGTGGTTCGCAATCGCGGTGCGGAGCGGATCCGCAAGGTACTGGCACCGATCGCGCCGAAGGCACTGGCCGGCATCACTGACTTCAGCGTTCCCGAACAGAAAACGGTCAGCAGCCGCAACGTGCTGAAAGTGATTTTTTCCGGCACCTACAGCGCCGGCACGCTGTTGCTGTGGCTGACGTATTTCATGGGCCTGGTCATCGTCTACCTGCTGACCAGCTGGCTGCCGACGCTGATGCGCGAGAGCGGCGCGAGCATGGAACAGTCGGCTTTCATCGGCGCGCTGTTTCAGTTCGGCGGCGTGTTGAGCGCTGTGGGCGTGGGCTGGGCGATGGATCGTTACAACCCGCACAAGGTCATTGGTTGTGCCTATGCGCTGGCGGGTGTGTTCGCCTGGCTGGTCGGGCAGAGTCTGGGTAACGTCGCGCTGTTGGCGACACTGGTGCTGCTGGCCGGTATGTGCATCAACGGCGCGCAGTCGGCGATGCCGTCACTGGCAGCGCGTTTTTACCCCACCCAGGGGCGTGCCACGGGGGTGTCGTGGATGCTCGGGATCGGCCGTTTCGGCGCCATTCTCGGCGCCTGGGCCGGTGCCACGCTGCTGGGCCTGGGCTGGACGTTCGAGCAGGTGCTGACCGCGCTGGTGATTCCGGCGGCGCTGGCCGCGATTGCGGTGCTGATCAAGGGCTGGGTCAGTCATTCGGACGCTACCTGAAACCTTTCAATCTGGAGTGGTGATGTGAACAGAGCGAGCAATCAACTTTTCGATGCCTACTTCATGCAACCCGAAATGCGCGAGATTTTTTCCGACGAAGGTCGGGTGCAGGGCATGCTCGATTTCGAGGCTGCGCTGGCGCGGGCGCAGGCACGGGTCGGCCTGATCCCGCCTGAAGTGGTCGCCGACATCGAGCTGAGCTGCGACGCACGGCTGTTCGATTTCGACGCGCTGGCAATCGCCATCGGCAGTGCCGGCAATTCGGCGATTCCGCTGGTCAAGGCGCTGGGCAAACAGATTGCCGCACGCAGTGCTGAAGCCGAGCGCTACGTGCACATGGGCGCGACCAGTCAGGATGTGATGGACAGCGGGCTGATCCTGCAACTGCGTCGAGCCATCGTGCTGCTTGAGCATGACCTTACCCGACTGGCCGATGCGATGGCTGAGCAGGCGCAGCATCATGCTGGCACGCCGCTGGCCGGACGCACCTGGCTGCAGCAGGCCACGCCGGTCACCCTGGGGATGAAAATCGCCGGCTGGCTGGGCGCGGTCACTCGCCATCGACAGCGTTTGAACGAGATCAAACCGCGCCTGCTGTGCCTGCAGTTCGGCGGCGCTTCCGGCAGCCTCGCGGCGCTGGGCGATCAGGCCTTTTCGGTGGCCGAAGCGCTGGCCGGTGAACTGCAGCTGGAGTTGCCCGAGCAGCCCTGGCACACCCAGCGCGACCGACTGGTGGAGTTTGCCAGCCTGCTGGGCCTGATCGCCGGCAGTCTCGGCAAACTCGGGCGCGACGTGAGCCTGCTGATGCAGACCGAAGTGGGCGAGGTCTTCGAGCCTTCGGCACCGGGCAAGGGCGGGTCTTCGACCATGCCGCACAAACGCAACCCGGTCGGCGCTGCGGTCATGATCAGCACTGCCACCCGCGCACCGGGGCTGGTGGCCACGATGCTGGCGGCCATGCCGCAGGAACATGAACGCAGTCTGGGCCTGTGGCATGCCGAGTGGGAGACCTTGCCGGAGCTGTGCTGTCTGGTCTCCGGTTCGCTGCAGCAGGCATTGCAGGTGATACCCGGTCTGCAGGTCGATGCCGAGCGCATGGCGGTCAATCTGCAATCCACCAAAGGCCTGGTTCTTGCCGAGGCAGTGAGCATTGCGCTGGCTCAGCGCATCGGGCGCGATGCAGCCCACCATCTGGTTGAACAGTGCTGCCGGCGTGCGGTGGAGCAGGGCGCGCATTTGCGTCAGGTGCTCGGCGAAACCCCGCAGGTCAGCGAGCAGTTTTCTTCTGACGAGCTGGATCGTCTGCTCGATCCGGCCCATTACCTTGGCCAGGCTCGCCATTGGGTCGAGCGCGCCGTGGCCGAACACACAAGGATTTCCCGATGACCGAAGACGAACGTTACGAAGCCGGCATGCAAGTGCGCCGCGCGGTGCTGGGCGACGCGCATGTCGATAACAGCCTGAGCAAACTGACGCCGTTCAATGAAGAATTCCAGGAGATGATCACCCGTCACGCCTGGGGTGATATCTGGACGCGTCCGGGGTTGCCGCGCCATACGCGCAGCCTGATCACCATCGCGATGCTGATCGGCATGAATCGCGAAGGCGAGTTGCGCCTGCACCTCAAGGCCGCGAAAAACAACGGGGTGACCCGTGAGGAAATCAAGGAAGTGCTGATGCAGAGCGCGATCTACTGCGGCATTCCAGCGGCCAATGCGACATTCCACCTGGCGGAGGCAGTGTGGGATGAAATGGGCGTGGAGTCATTGCAGGACAATTGAGAGCGCTGATCGAGAACGCCGCCGCAGCGCCCTCGGCCACGGCGGCGTCCTGTCTGGGTCAGAGCAGCGACAACGGGTAGCTGACGATCAGGCGGTTTTCGTCGAACTGGTTGGTGCTGTAGTCGCGACGCATGGTGGAGTTGCGCCATTTGACCGACAGGCTTTTGAACGCGCCGTTCTGGAACACATAAGCCAGCTCGGTTTCCCGTGCCCACTCTTCGCCGTCGGTGATGGCCCCGGTATGCACGTTGTCGCCGCTGATGTAGCGGTTCATCAGGGTCAGGCCGGGAACGCCCAGGGCTGCGAAGTCATAGTCGTGGCGCAGCTGCCAGGATTTTTCCCTGGCGTTGTCGAAGCTGGAGTTGTAACTGTCGTTGGCCAGGGTTCCGCCGCTGGTGCCGTTGACGCGCATCCAGGCGCTGTCGCCGCTGACTTTCTGCAGGCCCAGGTAAAAGGTGTTGCCACCGTGCCGTGCCGAAAGCAGCGCTGACCAGGTCTTGTTGTCCAGATCGCCGGCCAGCGACTGACCGTCGTCCTTGCCCTGGAAGTAGCCAAGGTTGGCCCCCAGCGTCCAGCTGCCCAGCGGCTGGCTGTGCAGCAGGTTGAAATATTGCTGGTGGTAGATGTCTTCAAGCTCGGCGTACCACACGCCGACCTGGGTGCGATTTTGGTTGAACACGTATTCGCCGCCGCCAAAGTTGAAGCGGTCGGAAGTGAACGCGGTGCGGCCATTCAGGGACATGTCTTCCATGCTGGCGTCGTTGCGCGGGCTGTTGCCACGGAACTGGCCACCGTAGAGGGTCAGGCCGTCGATCTCCTTGGAGGTGATCTGCCCGCCCTGAAAGGTTTGCGGCAGCGAGCGGCCGTCATCCGAGCGCAGGATCGGCAGCACTGGCATCCACTCGCCGACCTTCAATTCGGTCTTCGAGAAGCGCGCCTTGCCGGCCACCGCCAGTCGGCCGAAGTCGTCGGCCGGGCGTCCATCGCCATGGATGGGCAGCAATTGCGTACCGCCGGTACCCTTGCCGCCGTCGAGCTTGAGCGAGTAGAGGCCAAGCGCGTCGACACCGAAGCCGACGGTGCCCTGGGTGAAGCCGGAGCGGGCGTCGAGAATGAAGTTTTGCGTCCACTCCTCGGCGTAGTTCTGCGCGTTGGCCGGGTCGACGAAGTTGCGGTTGATGTAGAAGTTGCGTAGGTTCAGATTGACCTTGGCGTCTTCGACAAATCCGGCGCTGTGGCCGCTGATGGGCGCCAGACTTGCAGCGACGGCCGCCGACAGACCGCAAAGGAGTTTGCAGGGAGAATTCACGCGCATGGAACAGACCTTTTTTGTAGTTATTGAGTCGTTTAGCTGGCTGCGATAGTGAAATGCCGGAACGCGGTGTGCAATTGTGAAACAGTTGTTTTGGGCGATTATCGAACGTTAATGAACCGGTTCGAACATTTTCTGCGAGAAGCCGCAAACGTGTGTGCGATGCTCACGGGTAACTATGGGTAGAGAGCGTGTTCGGCCACGGTGTCGGCTGCTGAAACTTGAACAAGGAAGCGTAATGAGCACTGCCAGCACGCCGTCGTCCGGCGTCAATCAACCTCTCAAAGGTATAGGCTTCATTCTTCTGGCGACCTTCCTGTTTGCCAGTCACGACACCCTGTCCAAGTACCTGTCCGGCTTCTATCCGATCATTCTGGTGGTTTGGGCGCGCTATCTGGTGCACACGCTGTTGATGGCCTGCATTTTCATGCCTTCAGCGGGGTTGCGAGTGTTGCGCACCAAAAGGCCCGGCCTGCAGGTCTTGCGCGCACTGGCGCTGCTGGGCACCAGTCTGCTGTTTACCAGCAGCCTGATGTTCATCCCGCAGGCAGAGGCGACCGCGGTCAACTTTCTTGCGCCGTTGCTGGTCACCGCGTTATCGGTGCCGCTGCTGCACGAGCGTGTAACGCGCGGCCAGTGGATTGCGGTGGTGGTAGGGTTTGTCGGGGTGATGATCATCATTCATCCGGGCGGCGAGCTGTTTACCCCGGCAATTCTGCTGCCGCTGTCGTCAGCCTTGTGTTTTGCGCTGTATCAACTCCTGACGCGGCTGGTCAGCCCGTTCGACAGCCCGACCACCAGCAACTTTTTCGCCGGGCTGTTCAATACCCTGTTGATGAGTGCGCTGGTGCCGTTCTTCTGGGAAGTGCCAGCGCTCAAGCACCTGCCGTTTCTGCTGGCGCTCGGCGCGTGTGGCATGTCGGCGCATTTGCTGCTGACCCAGGCCTTCCGCTTCGCCGCCCCGGCCATGCTTGCGCCGTTCAGTTATTGCCAGATCGTGTTTGCCGGACTGCTGGGCTACCTGGTCTTCGACCACACCCCGTCCCCGACCGCGCAGGCCGGCATCGCCATCATCTGCCTCAGCGGTCTGGCAGCAGCGTGGCAACAGCGACGTAAGGGTGGGTAACTACCGGAGCTGAAGATCCGATTGACGCGTATGCCGATGTTCAGTTGGCATGTTTTTCCTGACGCCCTGCGTCGCAGCACAATGTCATGCTGCGTCTGCAGGAGGCCGCCATACGTGCTTTTCGATCACGGTGGCACTGACGACGCAGAGTGCGACGTTAGTGACGGCTGAGTCCTGGCGCTGATCCGGGGGTAGCCTGGCAGGACGCCAGGCTAGCCGCACCGCGCCATGGATGGCGCGTTGCGGCGACCCCCGGATCAGTGCCAGGGCGAAGGAACCCGACGAAGTCGGGCCGGAAACAGGAGCGGGGACTTTGCTCACTTTGGTCCCTCAAAGTGAGTCGCCGAGGGGCGAAAAGGTGACCTGAGCCGAACGCCAATCCACCTGACAAAGAAAACCCGCTGTGTGACGCTGGGTTTTCGGGCTGCGTCAGACGATTACTCGCTGAGCGTCGGAACCTTGCGAGGGGCCATGAAGTACATCCAGATCAGGGCAATGAAATACATCGCCGGGATCATCGTGAACAACACGTTGTAGTTGTTATTGGTGGCGGTCAGCACCGCACCCACGATCTGCGTCATGAACATACCGCCGATGGCCGCACACATGCCGCCGAAGCCGAACACGGTACTCATCATGTGCTTGGGGGTGTAGTCCATCACCAGGCTCCAGATATTCGCCGTCCAGGCCTGATGCGCACCCACGGCAAGCGAAATGGCCAGTACCGCTACCCACAGCCCGCTGGCATTGGCGGCGAACACCACGCTGCAGATCGTGATGGCAAAGATCAGCATCGACAACAGCCGCGCAGTCGTCGCACGCATGCCACGACCAATCAGCCAGGACGACAGGATACCGCCACCGACACTGCCGAAATCGGCCGTCAGCCAGATCAGAATCAGCGGAACACCCATCTGCGTCACGCTGATCCCCAGGTTGTATTGCTGATTGAGGAACGGCGGCAGCCAGTACAGGTAAAACCAGAACACCGGAGCAGTGATCGCATACGCCAGCGCGAACGCCCATGTGCCACGCATCTTCAGAATGCCGGTGAATGGCACCTTGACCGGAGCCGGTTCGACTTCCTGATTGATGTAATCCAGCTCGGTCTTGCTGACGGTCGGATGTTCTTCGGGGTTGTAGTACTTCAGGCGCCAGGTGATAGCCCAGAGCAGCCCCAGCGAACCCATCGCCACGAAGGCGGCCTGCCAGCCCCAGACCGTGAGGATCACCGGCAGCAGGGCCGGGGTCAGCATGGCACCAACGTTGGTGCCGGCGTTGAAGATACCGGTGGCCACCGCGCGCTCACCGGCAGGGAACCACAGCCGCGTGGTCTTCACACAGGCCGGGTAATTGGCGGCTTCGGTCAGGCCCAGAATGAAGCGGCAGACCATGAAGCCCACGGCGGAAGTGGCCAGGCCGTGAGCACCGGTCGCCAGGCTCCACAGCAGCACCGCGAGGAAGAATGCACGCTTCACGCCGACCTTGTCGATGAAGCGGCCCTGCAGCACAAAGCCGACCGCGTAACCCACCTGAAACCAGAAGTTGATGTTGGCGTAGTCCATCGCCGTCCAGCTCATTTCCTTGGCAAGGATGGGCTGCATGACGCCGAGCGCGGCACGGTCGATGTAGTTCAGCGTAGTGGCGAAGAACACCAGGGCGAGCATGCCCCAGCGAGTCTTGCCGACGGCGAGTGCGCCGCGGATCTTTTCGCCCATCCCGGCACGGGCGGCCTGGGCGACAGGGTTGGTCTGGGTGTTAAGCATGATGTTCTAACCATCCGTTCCAGGACTGTGCTGCTGGCAACAGTCGGACTGAGAAGTCCACTCGATGCAGGCGTTGTGCAGGTAAAGTGAAGTCGTAGAACCGCGATTCGACTGGCCTCTAGACTCAGGCTGTCCTCGAAACGATCCGTCGGGCCGACAATTTACAGGTTGAGCCGCGTAAGTGTGTTGGAATGTTTCAGGCGACGCGGACCCAGACCGGGCTTTTGGCCGGGTGGGTTCGTCGAACATGTCGTCTGATAAGACGGACGGGCGATCGGGCGAGCAAAGCGAGAAGGGTGCACATGAGCAATGTTCCTGTTTTTTGAATTGTTATGGGTTTGCTGCTGATGAAGCGAAGATCAAAATGTTTGGCTGCGGGTCTATCCTGCAATGTGATGCTGATGTTGAGCATTGCGAGATACAGCGTCAATTGAGTAAAACGGCTTTTGTTCGATAATCGAACGTAAAACTAACCGGTTCGTACACTTTATGTTGCTGTAGTATTTTCACAGGCAAATACTTTACTCGCACCTCTGAATAAGGCCGGGAAAGGCCAGGAATGCGGTGCTGTCCAGTCGCGATCCAAGCAGGTCGCGTTCATCCAGGAGCTGAAAAGCATGCAGCGTTCAATTGCTACCGTATCCTTGAGCGGTACTCTGCCCGAAAAGCTCGAAGCCATCGCCGCAGCCGGCTTTGACGGCGTCGAGATTTTCGAAAACGACTTGTTGTATTACGACGGCAGCCCACGCAACATCAGGCAAATGTGTGCCGACCTGGGCATCGCCATCACCCTGTTCCAGCCGTTCCGCGATTTCGAAGGCTGCCGCCGTGATCGTCTGCAGCGCAATATCGACCGTGCCGAACGCAAATTCGATCTGATGCAGGAGCTGGGCACCGATCTGGTGCTGGTCTGCAGCAATGCGTCTGCCGATTCGGTGGGCGACGAAAACATTCTGCTCGATGACCTGGGCCTGCTCGCCGAGCGCGCGGGTGCCCGTCACCTGCGCGTCGGTTATGAAGCGCTGGCCTGGGGCAAGCACGTGAACACCTGGCAACAGGTCTGGAACCTGGTGCGTCAGGTTGACCACCCGGCACTAGGCGTGTTGCTCGACAGTTTTCATACCCTGTCACTGAAGGGCGATCCGAGCGCCATCGCGCAGATCCCGGGCGACAAGATCTTCTTCGTGCAGATGGCCGACGCGCCGCTTCTGGCGATGGATGTACTGGAGTGGAGCCGCCATTTCCGCTGCTTCCCGGGTCAGGGTGAATTCGATCTGGCCGGCTTCCTCGCGCCGATCCTGCGCAGTGGCTATACCGGGCCTTTGTCGCTGGAAGTGTTCAACGATGGCTTCCGTGCAGCGCCGACACGCGCCAATGCCGCGGACGGTCTGCGTTCGCTGCTTTATCTGGAAGAGAAAACCCGCCAGCTGATGGCGCGTGACGAGCCGGCCGCGGTTCCCGAAATCCTCTTCAATCCGCCTGCGGCCAGTACCTACAATGGCGTCGAGTTCCTCGAGTTTTCCGTTGACGAGAGCCACGGCGCTCGCCTGTCGGGCTGGCTGCAACGGCTGGGCTTTGCCAAGCTGGGTCAGCATCGCTCCAAGGCGGTCAGTCTGCTGGGGCAGGGCGATATCAGGATTGTGCTCAATGCCGAACCCTATTCCTTCGCCCACAGTTTTTTCGAGGCGCACGGCCCTTCGTTGTGCGCCACCGCCTTGCGCGTCGACGACGGTCATCAGTCGCTGGAACGCGCGCGTGCTTTCAAGGGCCAGCCCTATCGTGGCCTGGTCGGTCCCAATGAACGGGAGATTCCGTCGGTCCGCGCGCCCGACGGCAGCCTGATCTATCTGGTGGATAACGCCGCACCGGGAGAATCGATTTACGACAGCGATTTTGTCGTCGATCCGCAAGCCGTCGCCAAGGGCGGGTTGCAGCGTATCGACCACATGGCCATGGCGCTGCCGGCCGACAGTCTGGACAGCTGGGTTTTGTTCTACAAAAGCATTCTGGATTTCGAGGCTGACGACGAAGTGGTCTTGCCCGACCCCTACGGCCTGGTCAAGAGCCGGGCGCTGCGCAGCCGTTGCAGCACCGTGCGCTTGCCGTTGAATATTTCCGAAAATCGCAACACGGCCATTTCCCATGCGCTGTCGAGCTATCGCGGCTCGGGTGTGCACCACATCGCATTTTCCTGCGAAGACATCTTTGCCGAGGTAAGCCGCGCCAAGGAAGCGGGCGTACCGTTGCTGGACATCCCGCTCAACTACTACGATGACCTGGCGGCGCGCTTCGATTTCGACGAGGAGTTTCTCAGCGAACTGGCGTATTACAACGTGCTCTATGACCGCGATGCGCAGGGTGGCGAGTTGTTCCACGTCTACACCGATGCGTTCGACGGGCGCTTCTTCTTCGAAATCCTGCAGCGCAAGAACGGTTACGCAGGGTATGGCGCTGCCAACGTCCCGGTGCGTCTGGCTGCGATGGCCAAGGCGCGCAATGTGGCAGCACGTCAGGCGCGTCTGTAAGGCGAATCCGATTGCAGGGCCGCTGCGAGGGTTCGACGCCCTCGCGGCTTCCCTCGGTTGCCGGTCGGCTTCATACTCCGCGCATCACTCGTGGTCATGAGCCAACAATGAAAACAACTGACGACTCCGTTGCCGTTGCGTCGAAAGGGCGCAAGAACAATCCGGAAAAGACCCGCGAAGACATTCTGCAGGCCGCCGTTGCCGAGTTTGTCGCCCATGGCCTGTCGGGTGCGCGTGTCGATGCCATTGCCGAGCGCACCAAGACCTCGAAACGGATGATCTATTACTACTTCGGCAGCAAGGAGCAGCTGTACGTCGAAGTGCTGGAAAAACTCTACGGCGCGATTCGCAACACCGAGAGCCAGCTCAATCTGTCCGAACTCGAGCCTGTGGAAGCGATTCATCGCGTGGTCGAGTTCACCTTCGATCACCACGACAGCAATGTCGATTTCGTGCGCATCGTGTGCATCGAAAACATCCATAACGGCGAGAACGTCAAACAGTCCGAGTCGATTCAGGCCAAGAGCCAGAACATCATCAGGGCGCTCGACGGCATCCTGCGTCGTGGTGAAGCCAGCGGCCTGTTTCGTGACGGCGTTCATCCGGTTGACCTGCACCTGATGATCAGCTCGTTCTGCTTTTACCGGATCTCCAACCGCCATACCTTCAGCGAAATCTTTCAGATCGAGCTGTGGAGCGAGGAGGTCAAACAGCGTCACAAGGCAATGATCTGCGACGCTGTGTTGCGTTATCTCAAGCGCTGATGTTTACAACGTGTGGAAGTGCGCCATCATCCGCTCTGCATCGGCGGACTGGCCACTGAACAGTTCGAAGGCCTTGACCGCCTGAAACACCGCCATGGTGCTGCCATCCAGGGTGCGGCAGCCCAGTGCGCGGGCATGCCTGAGCAGTTCGGTTTCCAGCGGAAAGTAAATGATTTCCGCCACCCACAGTTCAGGCCGCAGCAACTCGACCGGCAACGGCGTACCCGGCAGTTTGGTCATGCCGACCGGCGTGGTATTGACCAGTCCGTCGGCTTCGGCCATCGCCGCAGGCAGGTCGGTACCCACCTGCGCGCGTCCGGCACCGAAGTGCTGGTTGAGGTTGTCCACCAGCCCCTGGGCGCGTTGCGGCTCGACCTCGAACACGCTGAGGCGCTCGACGCCTGCGCTCAGCAGCGCATGAGCCACGGCAGCGCCCGCGCCACCTGCACCCATCTGCACTACCTGTTGGCGTGGGGCCTTGTCCAGGCCGCGCTGAAAGCCTTCGGCAAAGCCCAGGCAGTCGGTGTTGTGACCGATGCGCTTGCCGTCCTTGAACACCACCGTATTCACCGCGCCGATACCGCGCGCTTCGTCGGACAGCTCGTCCAGTAACGGGATGACCGCCTGCTTGCAGGGGAAGGTGATATTCAGGCCGGTGAAGCCGCACTGCCTGGCACCTTCCAGCAGTTGGGGCAGGGCATGGATGTCCAGTTGCAGGGCGTCGATATCGATCAGCCGATACAGATAGCGCATGCCTTGTGCATCGCCTTCATGCTCGTGCATGGCAGGTGTCCGCGAGGCCTGGATGCCCGAGCCGATCAGGCCGGCGAGGATGGAGGGTTTTTCAGCATGAGTCATAAAAATACGTCTCTTGTTTTTGTGTCACTGCCCGGTTGGCGGCAGGTGTTAAACAGAATGTACCAGATGGTTAATAGTGCCGCAGGCAGGAGTCGATTACCACGCAGCGATGTTGTGCGGTGATCGCACTAATCAGTGATAATCCACGGCCAGCCGCTTCAGGCTTACACGAGTTCGAGTCCCCGCATGTCCGAGTCCGTCTTCAGCGCCGCACAGCAGCAAGCCAGTACGTTGTACCTGCCACCCGGCTCGTGGGCCACGGTGCTCGATTGCCTGTGCGCGAAATTTCCGGCCATCAGTCGTGAACAATGGCTGGATCGTTTTGCTCGCGGCCGGGTGCTGGACGAAAACGGCAAGGCCATCGCGCCTGATCTGGCGTACCGGGAAGGGCTGCGGGTTCACTACTTTCGTGAGGTTGCCAACGAAACGCCGATTCCCGTAGTTGAAACGATCCTCTACGCCGACGAGCATCTGGTGGTGGCTGACAAGCCGCACTTCCTCCCGGTGACACCCGCAGGCGAGTACGTCGAACAAACCTTGCTGCGCCGCTTGATCCATCGCCTGGACAATCCTGATCTGGTGCCGCTGCACCGCATCGACCGGCACACCGCAGGGCTGGTGCTGTTTTCCGCCAACCGGCAGACGCGCTCGGCTTATCAGGCCTTGTTTCCCACCCGGCGCATCGACAAGTTTTACCAAGCCATTGCGCCAGCGCTGCCGGGGCTGGCGTTTCCGCGTCTGCACGAGAGCCGTCTGGTCGAGGGCGAACCGTTCTTTCGCATGCAGGAAGGTATCGGCGCGAGCAACACCCGCACGCAGATCGAGGTGCTCGAACGGCAGGATAAATTGTGGCGTTACGGGCTTTACCCGGTGACCGGCAAAAAGCATCAGCTGCGTGTACACATGGCTGCACTGGGTGCTGCCATCTGCAACGACCCGTTTTACCCGGACGTGGTGAAAGACCCGGTGGACGACTATCAAAATCCTTTGAAGCTGCTGGCCAGCAGCTTGCGCTTCGTCGATCCGCTCAGTGGCGAGCAGCGCCACTTCGAGAGCCTGTTGACGCTCGACTGGTAGTACAGGGACAGTGAAATGACAGGCAAAAAAACCCGCACTCGGCGGGTTTTTTCAAATCAGTAACGCGACGCCCGGATCACAGATCCTTGACGGTACGTACCTGATCCTTGTTGATGCGGGTCTGCTTGCCGTCAAGTTGCTTGAACTCGTAGAAGCCCGAGTCTTCATCGTACTTCGGCGTGTCGACAGCCTGGATTTCACGACCATCATTCAAGGTGATCACAGTGGGCGATGCGCAGCCGGCGAGGGAGGCAATGCTCAGTGCAAGCAGGAAGGCAGCGGGAAGGGTCCGTTGTTTCATTACTGTGTCTCCAGATGGATTCTTGATTTGCTGAACTCTCAGACGGATACACCGTCAGCAAGTTCCGTATACACCCGCAGCAACTTCAATGACCAGTCACTTGTTGCGGTTTTCACTGATCCCGGTCAACAGACAGGGAGTGTTCAGGTTGGCCAGGCGTGGATCGCCGGCTTCCAGTTGCAGGGCGACCGGTTGCAGCGGCTCCAGAGCCCGTCTCGGGCTGCGCTCGCCCGCCTGCCATGCGGCTTCCAGCGTTGCGGCGTGAGCGACAGGGATCATACCTAAAAGCGGCTGCCAGTGCTGACCTTCACGCACCATTATCGGTCGCTCCGGGTATTCAGAGGCTTTTTCACGCAATGCGTGCAGCAACGCTGCATCGACCAAAGGTACGTCGCAGGGCAGGATCAGCAACCATAGATGTCGCGCCAGAGGCAGCGCGGCACGTATTCCGGCCAGAGGCCCGTTGAAATCGGTATCGTCGTCCTGCACCAGTCGATCGGCGTAACGCGCATAGCGATCGATATTGCGATTGCAGGAAATGATCAGGTCGTCGGTCAGCGGTCGGGTCAGCCGGTGCAGGTGCTCGATCAGCGCAGTGCCCTGCCATTCGATCAGGCCCTTGTCACGCCCGCCCATGCGCTGTCCCCGGCCTCCGGCCAGCAGCAGAATAGAGCAGGGCGGCAGTGGGGCAGGAACATTCATCGAACACTCGTCGGGCAGTCAAAAGGAGGGCTGTGATATAACACCCGCCTGTTTTCTTAACAACTGGATGAGGCCATGAAAGCCAAGGCTGACACACCGTTCGTAGCCCTTAATATCGCCGTACTGACCGTCAGCGATACCCGCACCCGTGAAACCGATACCTCGGGCCAGATGTTCGTCGATCGCCTGACCGACGCAGGCCACGGCCTGATCGAGCGCGTGCTGCTCAAGGATGACCTGTACAAGATCCGCGCGCAGGTAGCGACCTGGATTGCCGACGATCAGGTGCAGGTGGTGCTGATCACCGGTGGCACCGGCTTCACCGGCCGTGACAGCACGCCTGAAGCCGTGGCCTGCCTGCTGGACAAGCAGGTCGATGGTTTCGGTGAGCTGTTCCGGCAGATATCGGTGCCGGATATCGGCACCTCGACCATTCAGTCCCGCGCGCTGGCCGGCCTGTCCAACGGCACGCTGGTGTGCTGCCTGCCGGGCTCCACCAATGCGGTGCGCACGGCATGGGACGGCATTCTTGCCCAGCAACTGGATTCGCGCTTCCGGCCTTGCAACTTTGTGCCTCACCTCAAGCAGGCCGAGCCCTGTGCGACCCGTGGTTGAGTGCTCATGAGCCACGAGCCGAAAACCCTGCTGCCTGTTGAAGATGCCATTGCACGGCTGCTGAAGATGGCCGAAGCCACGCCGATCACCGAGCGCCAACGCGTCTCGCTGGCCGATGCCGAGGGCCGGGTACTGGCAGTCGATCTGGTCTCCACGCTGGATCTGCCGCCCTGGCCGAACAGCGCCATGGACGGTTATGCCTTGCGCGCGGCGGACTGGCGCGGCGAGCCGTTGAGCGTCAGTCAGCGCATCTTCGCCGGTCAGGCCCCCGAGCCTCTGGCCCCTGGCACCTGTGCGCGTATCTTCACCGGCGCGCCGATGCCTGAAGGCGCTGACTGCGTCGAGATGCAGGAAAACGCCGAGGTGCAGGCGGATCAGCGTGTGCGCTTCAACGAGCCGCTGGGCGCCGGGCAGAATATTCGTCCGCAAGGCCAGGAAACCCGGGTCGGCGATACCGTGCTGGCCGCCGGCACGCGGCTGGGTCCGATCGAACTGGGTCTGGCGGCCTCGCTGGGCCTCGCCGAGCTGGAGGTCATTCGTCGCGTGCGGGTCGCGGTGTTGTCCACGGGCGACGAGTTGATTGAGCCCGGTCAGCCATTGGGGCCGGGGCAGATCTACAACAGCAACCGGGTGTTGCTGTGCAGCTGGTTGAAACGACTGGAATGCGAGGTCGTGGATGCAGGCATCCTGCCTGATGATCTGGACAAGACTCGCGCTGCGCTGGCGAATCTGCAGGGCGTCGATCTGATTCTCTCAACAGGCGGAGTGTCCGTGGGCGAAGCGGATTTCCTCGGCCACGCATTGCGTGAAGAGGGCGAACTGACCCTCTGGAAGCTGGCGATCAAGCCTGGCAAGCCGCTGACCTTCGGGCATTTCCGGGGTGTGCCGGTGATCGGTCTGCCTGGCAATCCGGCCTCTACGCTGGTCACCTTCGCCTTGCTGGCCAGGGCTTACCTGCTGCGTCGCCAGGGCGTGATCGACGTCGCCCCCTTGCAGTTTCCGGTGCCTGCCGGGTTTGTCTGGACGCGTCCTGGCAATCGCCGCGAGTACCTGCGCGGCCGTCTGGAGCAGGGCCGGGCCGTGGCTTATCGCAATCAGAGTTCGGGCGTATTGCGCAGCGCTGCATGGGCCGATGGTCTGATTGAAGTCCGCGAAGGCTCGACCGTGGCCGAAGGCGACTGGGTCAACTTCATTCCGTTGAGTGAAGTGCTCGGCTGAGTGCATTCGAATGGTGGGGCGGGTACGCATGAGCTACTCTCAACAACGCTGACACAGTGGGCAACCGGACTTCGCCCTGGAGTATTGTTATGGCGCCATTGAGAGTGGCTTGTGTGATCCCGACCTACAACGGACGCAAGGATCTGGAACGTCTGCTGGATTCACTGGCTGCGCAGACTGCCAGCTTCGATACGCTGATCGTGGACTCCAGTTCCTCGGATGGCACGCTGGAGCTGGCGCAAGCGCGATGTGCCAATGTGCTGCGCATCGACAGCAAGGATTTCAACCACGGCGGCACCCGGCAGATGATGGTCGATCTGCATCCCGACTATGACGTGTATGTCTTCATGACCCAGGATGCGTACGTTGAAGACATCAATGCCATTGCCAACATTCTGTTGCCCTTCGCCGACCCGAAGGTCGGTGCTGTGTGCGGGCGACAGCTGCCGCACAAGGATGCCAACCTGCTGGCCCAGCATGCACGGTTGTTCAATTACCCGCCGACCTCGCAGATCAAAACGCTGGCCGATGCCGGTACGCTGGGCATCAAGACGCCATTCATGTCCAACTCGTTTGCGGCCTATCGGGGCGAAGCGTTGCGGGCCATTGGCGGTTTCCCGCGGCATGTGATTCTTTCGGAAGACATGTACGTCACCGCGAAAATGCTCATCGATGGCTGGAAAGCGGCTTACGAAGGCTCGGCGGTCTGCCGTCACTCCCACAATTACAGCCTGCGCGAAGAGTTTCGCCGTTACTTTGATATCGGCGTGTTCCAGGCCCGCGAAGCGTGGATCTACGAAACCTTTGGCGGCATTGGTGGCGAGGGCATGCGTTACGTCAAGTCCGAGCTGAAATTCCTCGGTCCCCGGCGAATCCTCTGGTGGCCTGTGTCGTTCGTGCGTAATGCGCTGAAGCTGCTGGCCTACAAGCTGAGCCGGCAGGAAAAACGCTTGCCCCGCGGCGTGAAGAAGAAGCTCGGCATGTACGCGCGTTACTGGGACAGCCCCTACGCCTGAGTTGCGCCGCAGACCAGCCTGCGGCGCATGAGCAGGTCAGCTTTTCGCGGCTTCTTCGTCCAGACGGTCTGCCTCGAACAGTTGCGCGAGGTCGGCCCTGGCTTCGCGGGCGGTCTGCAGGACCTTGGCGTCGTCGTCATACACCTCATGCTGAGCGGCCAGCACCTGTTCGTCGTGACGTTTGAAGCGACTGATGCGTGCGTCGGCCTGTGTTTCGCTGAGGCCCAGGCCCATGAGGGTCTGGCGACTCATTTCCAGGCTTGAATAGAACGTTTCGCGAACCGCGTGAGCGCCCAGGTCCATCAACCGATGAACATGCTGGCGGTTACGTGCGCGGGCAATGATCTTCATGTGCGGATACAGCTTGCGGATCAGCTCGGCAGTCTTGATGTTGGTGTCAGGATCATCGGTCGCGATGACGAAGTATTCGGCCTCATCGACTTTGGCGGCACGCAGTATTTCCGGGCGCAACGGGTCGCCATAGAAGACCGGTACATTGCCAAAGCTACGGGAGAACTCGATGGACTCGACGGCGGTATCCAGGGCGATGAAAGGAATCTTCTGCGCGCGCAGGATACGCGCGACAATCTGTCCCATACGGCCCATGCCGGCAATGACGACGCGTGGTTTGTCGGTCTGGATATCGCGGTATTCCTCCGGCACCTCGACAGGCTTGACCTTGGGTTTGATCCAGCGCGCCAGAGCAATGAACAGCAACGGCGTGACCGCCATCGACAAGGTGATGGTCAACACCAGCATGTCGTATAGCCCGGCCTCGAACAGCCCCTGAGCGCTGCCGATCTTGAACACCACAAAGGCAAACTCGCCGCCTGCGGCCAGTACCAGACCCAGCTGCAGCGCGCTGCGGTTGTTGAGTTCGCCAAGGGTGCGACCGATCAGGAACAGCATCGGCAGCTTGATTGCGATCAGCAACAGCGTCAGGCCCAGCACGATCAGCGGCGAGCTGAGCAACAGGCCAACGTTGGCGCCCATGCCGACACTGATGAAGAACAGCCCCAGCAATAACCCTTTGAACGGTTCGATCTGTGCTTCCAGTTCGTGACGGTATTCGGAGTCGGCCAGCAACAGGCCAGCAAGAAACGCGCCCAGCGCCATGGACACTCCCACCAGTTCCATCAGCCACGCTGTGCCTATCACCACCAGCAAGGCCGTGGCGGTCGAAACTTCCTGGATTTTGGTCTTGGCGACGATCCGGAACACCGGGCGCAGCAAATAGCGCCCGCCAATCACCACAATGGCAATGCTGCCCAGCACGCGCAGACCGTGGTTGATGCTTTCGCCGGTGTCCATCGCGTGGTCAGCCCCGGCCAGAAACGGCACCATGGCAATCAGCGGGATCGCCGCAATGTCCTGAAACAGCAGAATCGCGAACGCCATCCTGCCGTGCGGGCTGTTCAGCTGTTTGCGTTCCGCCAGGCTCTGCAGGCCGAAGGCCGTGGACGACAGGGCAAGGCCCAGGCCCAGAATGGCCGCGGTGTTCAGCGACTGGCCGAAGGCAGCGAAGGCGACCCCGCCGATGATCAGGCCGGTCAGCAGTACCTGCGCCATGCCTACGCCAAACACGGATTTGCGCATGACCCATAAACGTTTGGGCGAAAGCTCCAGGCCAATGATGAACAGCAGCAGTACCACGCCAAGTTCGGAAATATGGCTGACGCTCTCGGTATCACCGATCAGGCCCAATACCGAAGGGCCGATGACCACGCCGGCGAACAAATAGCCGATCACCGCGCCCAGCTTCAACCGCTTGGCCAGCGGCACAGTCAGCACGGCGGCGAGCAGGAATACCACTGCGACCTGCAGCAGGCTGCCTTCATGGGGCATGTAAAACTCCTTGGTAATAATTGAACACACTGTTGAAGCAGGGGCGGTATTAAAGCATGGGAGTTTTACACGGCAACGCGCATCGCAGCATGACGATAATCAACGTCGTTGATAGAACCTGCAGGAAAGGGCGCGCGTGAGGGGGGGACAAGGCGCGCGACGATGCCATCTGTCGCGCATCGGCGTAAGATATGCCCGCAAACAGGCAGCGTCAGTTGCCTGCTCATGAGCATTCAGGAAACCGTTATGACCAACAAGCAGCGTTTGATTTACTCGATTCTGATCGCCCTCGGCGTTCTGGCGATCATGCTGGGCTTGTCGCATCTGCAAAACAGCGGTGCCATCACCGAAAAGACCTTTCAGTACATTGCAATCAGCGTGGCGGTGCTGGTGGTGATCCTCAACGGCATCATGCGTCGCAAGGTCAAGCGCTAAGCGCTGGTGACCGGTGCGGTTACCGGGCGCTGTCCTTGCCAATTTCTCCCAGCCATTCCCGGGCGCGGGGGTGCAGGCTGTAGGTCTTGTCGTCGTTGAGGTCGATCACGCCCTCGTCGCACAGACGCTTGAGCACCTCGCGCACGCTCAGAAACGATAGCGGCACATCGAGCCTGAGCAACTGGCTGTGTACGCCGCGCACTCCCAGAGGGTGGCCTTCTTCACTCGAGACCATTAGCGCGTCGAGCACCTTGAGCCTGACCAGGCTGGTGCGCAGGCCGAAGCTTTTCAGGAGCATCCGGATGTGCTCGTTTCCGGGCCGCTCGGTCTCCAGAGCGGGCGACTGTGCCTGCGCAGCCACTGCGGTTTGCCGCAGCAGGGTGCGAGTCGTGATTCCTTGGCGATTGAACATCCGCAAACTCCTTTTCAGGCTTTTTAAACACTCTCAATTACTAAGACGAACGAGCTCGGCAAAACCTCAGTTATCAGTGGAAAAAAATACGCCGCCCAGCCTGTACAGGCTCGCTGCAGTGAGGTGCGCTTGAGGTTAGATGAAGAATCGACGGGCGCGAGAAGAGATCGTTCCGACGATGGGCGCAGCCGAAATTACCGCGCGTCAGCAAGACCGCGAGTGCGATCAGCCTTTCGGAGCGTCGGCGGTGCGACGGTTGAGTACCGGGTTGCCGTTCTGATTCTGCGTCACATACACCGGCAACACCTTGGGCAGAGAGCCCAGCAGGCTCGACAGGTCGTGAGTGTTGTAACTGCCGCCCAGGCGCATGGCTCCGGTTGCACTGTCCGCCAGCAGAATGGGGGTTTGCAGGTAGCGATTGATCAACGGCAGTGCCTGGCTGAGCGGCAGGTCATTGAAGATCAGCTTGCCATTGCGCCACGCCAGGCTGGTATCGCGTGCTTCGGTCTGGCTGATCAGTGGAGCGTCGTCGCCTGCCTTGTAACTGGCCTGCATGCCGGGGGCCAGGGCGTGGCTCGAAGAAGGATGTGCACGATCACTGTTGATCTGAACCGAACCCTCGACCAGCGTCACGCGTACCTGATCCTGATACATCCATACGTTGAAGCGTGTGCCGGTGACCCTGATGCTGCCTGCGCCGGCATCGACCACAAAAGGGTGCGAGCTGTCGTGGCTGACCTCAAAGAACGCCTCGCCCTTTGTCAGCGTGACGCTGCGTCGATCCCGGTAATTGGCGTAGGTCAGCTCGGTACCCAGGTTCAGCTCGGCGCGGCTGCCGTCTTCCAGCATGACCAGGCGTGTGGCGGTGTCGGCGTTGTAGGTTTCGTAGGCGTCAGGCAGCCAGCCCTGATGCCAGCCGACATACCCGGCGATCGGCAGTGCCAGAGCAACGACCGCTGCGGCTGTGGCCAGTTTTGCCCAGCGGCGACCGCGACGAGGCCGAACGTGATCGGGCAGGGCAGCCTGGGTTTGGCGCGCAGGTGGCGGGTTGAGCGGTTCGATTTGTCCGGTGATGTCCCAGACTTCCAGCATTGCGTTGTATTCGATCGCATGCAGGGGGTGGGCCTTCAGCCATTGCTCGAATTCTTTCCGTTCTGCTGCGGTACAGTCTTCTGCATGCAGGCGCATGCACCAATGCGCAGCGGCATCGGTGATCGCGTCGTGTTCTGCCTTGCTGAAAAGAGGGTCGCTCATGGGCGCTCCAGCCTATACCTTCGGCGCATTCTACCCTTTGATTTCAAGCAGAGAGAACATTTGCAGGCCATTGCCCATGAAGGTGCTGCGTATTTTCTGGTGAATGCAAGCGGCTCTCATTGAAAACTCCCCGTCGCATCCTGAGTGCTATTGCCCGGGGAGTGTCCTTGCAGCGTCCGCAGCGCTACTCTCGGGGCTTGCATTCGCCTTGTCGTTCTCGCTAGCGTTCTCGATCTACCGCCATGAACAGGAGTTCCAAATGCGCGCCAATCCTGCCGATCAGTCGACCCGGGCCGTTTCCCTTGAGCAACTGACAGATTTGTTGCGCCGAATCTTCCTCGCCCATGGCACCAGTGCGGAAGTTGCCGGCGTGCTTGCCGAGAACTGCGCCAGCGCCCAGCGTGATGGCTCGCACAGCCATGGCATCTTTCGCATTCCCGGCTATCTCTCATCGCTGGCCAGCGGTTGGGTGGATGGCAAGGCTGTGCCGGTGGTCGAGGATGTCGGCGCTGCGTTTGTCCGGGTCGACGCCGGAGGCGGCTTTGCCCAGCCTGCACTGGCGGCGGCCAGAGCCTTGTTGATCGACAAGGCGCGCAGTGCCGGGATTGCGGTACTGGCCATTCGCAACTCTCATCACTTCGCTGCGTTATGGCCGGATGTCGAGCCTTTCGCCGAACAGGGGCTGGTCGCCCTGAGCATGGTCAACAGCATGACCTGCGTTGTGCCGCATGGCGCGCGTCAGCCCCTGTTCGGCACCAACCCGATTGCTTTCGCTGCACCCCGTGCAGGCGGCGAGCCTGTGGTTTTCGATCTGGCGACCAGCGCCGTTGCCCACGGTGATGTGCAGATCGCCGCACGCGAAGGTCGATTGCTGCCAGCAGGCATGGGCGTCGATCGCGACGGCCAGCCCACTGAAGAGCCCCGCGCCATTCTCGAGGGTGGCGCGTTGTTGCCCTTCGGCGGGCACAAGGGCTCAGCACTGTCGATGATGGTCGAACTGCTGGCCGCAGGGCTGACTGGGGGCAATTTCTCATTCGAATTCGACTGGTCGAAGCATCCCGGGGCACAGACACCCTGGACCGGTCAGTTGCTGATCGTCATCGATCCTGACAAGGGCAGTGGTCAGTCGTTTGCGCAGCGCAGCGAGGAGCTGGTACGACAGCTCCATGGGGCAGGGCAGGAGCGTCTGCCGGGGGATCGGCGTTATAGCGAACGCGCGCGATCAATGGCACACGGTATCAGCATCGCCCAGACTGACCTGGAGCGCCTGCAAGCACTGGCGGGTCATTGAGGCATTTACAAATTCACTGACCATTCGTCGCGACCAGTCTTGTATCAGCGCGCTGTTCAAAATACTGTATGCATGAACAGTAAAAAACGAATGAGGTCTGTCATGTCCCTTAAGTCAGCGCAAAGTCCGATTGCTCAACAACATCGTACGCTCTCTGCAGTCAACGAAATGCAGCGCGAGGATTTTCTCCGGCTGGCGGCCGCACTGCGCCAGTTCAATGCCTACGAGCCGGAGGTGTCGATAGTCATCGCGGCCGCCCGCGCGGGCGGTGAATACCGCCAGGCCAGCGCGATGGAGTAAAGCGGCTGAATGCAGCCACGGCACGTCTCGGGTTGATTGTGAGTATACGTAACGTATATGCTTCATATATTCAACTTGAGGTGAATCATGGGTCTGGTAAAAATTTCCGAAAACATGCACGCCAATCTGCGCTCTGCCAGCGTTGCGCTCAGCCGTTCCATCAATGCGCAGGCCGAGCACTGGATGCGTGTCGGTATGCTCGCTGAACTGCACCCGGCGCTGGATTACAGCGAGATCTGCCAGATGCTGATCCGTCTCGAAAATGCCGGTGAGACCGTGTTGACCGCTTCGAACTTCAACGTCTCGGAGCTTGCAGCTTCCAGCCTGTCCAAGGCGGCCTCATGAGCAGCGCTATCGGTATCAAGACCGAACAGGACCTCGTGCAGTTGCGCATAGCCGGCAGGCTGGCTGCCGATGTGCTCGCGATGATCACGCCTTACGTCAAGGCTGGCGTCAGCACCGAAGCGCTCGACGACATCTGCAATGAATACATCGTCAAAGAGCTGAAAGTGATTCCCGCGAATGTGGGTTATCACGGTTTTACCAAGACCACCTGCATCTCCCCGAATGCCGTAGTGTGCCATGGCATACCTTCTGCCACCGATATCCTCAAGGAAGGCGATATCGTCAATATCGACGTTGCAGTGATCAAAGACGGCTGGTACGGCGATACCAGCCGTATGTACCTGGTGGGTGAGGTCAGCCCGCTGGCCAGGCGTCTGGTCGAGACGACCTATGAGGCAACTCGCGCCGGTATTCATGCCGTGCGTCCGGGGGCAACCCTGGGTGATATCGGTTACGCCATCCAGAGCGTCGCTCATCGCGAAGGCTTCAGCGTGGTACGTGAGTATTGCGGGCACGGTATCGGGCGCAAGTACCATGAAGAACCGCAGGTTCTGCACTATGGTGCGCAGGGCAAAGGCCTCAGGCTCAAACCGGGCATGGTGTTCACCATCGAGCCGATGATCAATGCGGGCAGGGCGGGCACCCGGACGTTGCCGGATGGCTGGACGGTTCTGACCAGCGACCTCTCACTGTCTGCGCAGTGGGAGCATATGGTTGCCGTCACCTCGACCGGTTTCGAGCTGCTGACGCCGTGGCCTGACGGTACGGGTGATTACCCGGCCATCTGATCCAGTAGGGTCTGGCAATGTATATGAACAATGGCCTTTTCGAAGGCCATTGCTTTGTTGGAAAGGGCGATGCCTCAGGCTTGTAGCGAAGACCTTCTCCAATGCACCTGCGTCACGCCAAAACGCTTGGCCTGCAAGGTTGCGACGCCTATCGGGCCTGCGGATATATTGCCGCTCACTGTCCCGACACCTGCATGCAGGGTCGCACAATGCAATGCATCGCTCTGGCACAGTTGCTTTGCATGATGCAGAAAGCAGTAAGGTTGGCCATTGAACTGATAGTGAATTTCAAATTCCGTTTGATGATTCATCTTCCCTGCCTGCGAACGTGATGATTAGCCTGGCTGTTTTGACGTATGCACGAGAAGGATCGTCCCCGACTACGCCCTTGTTTTCAAAGAGTAGAACGAAAATCATTCTGCTTATGGGCTAGTTAACAGTTGACCGATGAGTGGTTTTGGATTCACTCAGATGCATTCATCAATGGCCGAGCAATCATCCGTATGAGGGCTCGGCCTTTGATCAACTTCGTTATTTACACGACTTCAGGTCTACCGGGCCTACAAAATCATTGCCACGCCCCATGACACAGGCGACCTGCTGGTTACGCTGGCGCTCCCATGCCTGGGGCGGATAGGTTTTGTCCCAGGCTTGATAAAGCTGTTGGTCCTGGCGCGAGAGACGCAAGTTGTATTGTTTGCTCATGTAGAAGTAGGTGCGCGCAATCATGCCGCGTATCGAGGGGCGGGGCATGACCTTTTTGGCCTTGAAATCCACTTGCGTCAGGCAAGAACCGTACTGACCCTTTTGTTCGGGTATCCAGCCAAAACTGAAATTGCTGCGGTCGCCGTTGACCTCGCCGATGCTGGGCACCAGATTATGCAGGTCCGCCTCGGCGCGTTTGTAGACCGGGTCGGTTTTTGTGCAGTTCTTGCGCCCGCCGTTCTGCCAGCATTGGCGCAGGTGGCCGATCTGCCAGGCAGGCACAATGTGCTCCCATTCAATACGACTGGCGCGTTTGGCGCTCTTGCGCGGGACGTAGCCGCAGCCAGCGAGATCGACTCGATTGCCGGTGTATTTGCAGCCGCAGTAAAACTCGGTCGACTGCGGCGCATACAAGCCCCAGGCAACTTTCTTGGCTTCGCTGAAGGTGCGCGGGGCTTGTGCCTGGGCGGCGAACGATGCGGTGATGAGCAGGGCGGTGCAAAGCAGTTTAGAGAATCGAAACGTCATGCCGTCAATCTTCCTTCGGCAACGTCCAGAAGATTTGCACGCCACCGTCGTCGCGCCAGGCGAGGGTGACATTATCGTTCTCGGCTATTTCTTCAAGCAGTTGCGCCCAGTCGTCTTCTGCCTCGTCCGGCTGACGAAAGAGCAGGGCAGCCCTGGATTTCTGCGCGGTGGGCGAGTTGATGATCTTCTGTACCCGCATGCCCATGCGCTCGTAAGGGCCGGGAGTGGAGGGGGTCGCTGCGCTTTGTTTTGCCACGGAAAAAGGTCCCTGAATATTGCTGTACGGGCATACAGTATTTGAGTGTCGGATCTTTCGCAACATCTATGTAAGATAAAGCCTTCCAAATGGCACACTGTTGCCTTGAAAAAAACCTGACGTTTCCGGAGTCACGCATGAATATCAAGTCACTGGCATTTCCGTTACTGGCCTCGGCAGTTGTGCTGCTGGCAGGCTGTTCCACGCCCTCGGTCGTCACGCTGCAAAACGGTACTCAGTACGTGACCAAAGATATGCCCAAGACCAAGACGCGCGACGGTTTCTACGAGTTCGAGGATATCTCCGGCAAGACCATCCGGATCAAGGCCGATGATGTGGCGACGGTCAAACCCGAGGAGTGAAACCCTGCTCATCGTGACGCCCGCTCCCTGCGTTAGCGGGGACGGGCAGCTCGGGCATATTTAATTTCCGGTGGATTGACAAAGGCTGCAGCTTTTTCCATAGTTCGCTCCTCGCAAACGTTTGCGCGACGATGCCCGGCATCGATTCTGCGCCGTTCGCCCGAACAATAATCACAAGATCGGAGATGAACTCATGAAGCTGCCATTCGCTGGACGCCTTCTCGCTGTCGCCATGTTTGCTGCCGTTACGGCAGTCATGCCCCTCTCTGCGGCTTACGCCCAGACGCCTGAAAAACCCAAGGTCGCACTGGTCATGAAGTCGTTGGCCAACGAGTTCTTCCTGACCATGGAAGACGGTGCCAAGGCCTACCAGAAAGAACATGCCACCGAATTCGACCTGATCTCCAACGGGATCAAGGATGAGTCCGACACGTCGGCGCAGATCCGCATCGTCGAACAGATGATCGCCTCCAACGTGAATGCGCTGGTGATCGCGCCAGCCGACTCCAAGGCGCTGGTGCCGGTGCTCAAGAAAGCCACCGATGCCGGAATCAAGGTCGTCAACATCGACAACCAGCTCGATGTCGACGTGCTCAAAAGCAAGAACCTGCAAATCCCCTTCGTAGGGCCTGACAACCGCAAGGGTGCCAAGCTGGTGGGCGACTATCTGGCCGGGAAACTGACCGCTGGCGACGAGGTGGGCATCATCGAAGGGGTGTCGACCACCAACAATGCTCAGCAACGCACCGCCGGGTTCAAGGACGCCATGGACGAAGCGAAAATGAAAGTGGTGTCCACGCAGTCCGGTAACTGGGAAATCGACAAGGGCAACGCTGTGGCCTCGGCGATGCTCAACGAATACCCGAATCTGAAAGCCTTGCTGGCCGGTAATGACAGCATGGCGCTGGGCGCCGTCTCTGCAGTGCGTGCGGCAGGCAAGGCTGGCAAGGTCATGGTTGTGGGCTACGACAACATCAATGCGATCAAGCCGATGCTCAAGGATGGCCGGGTTCTGGCCACGGCCGATCAGTACGCAGCCAAGCAGGCGGTCTTCGGCATCGAAGCTGCGCTCAAGCTGGTCAAAGGCGAGAAGGTCGATACCAACGACAAGGGCGTGATCGAAACGCCGGTACAGCTCGTTACTCAACCTTGATCCACGCCGTGTAAAGGTGCCCGTCCGCAGAGGACGGGCGCTGGGAGAAATGTATGTCAGCGTCTGCTCAGACAGCTGTTCTTTCGGTCAGTGGCATCGGCAAAACCTACGCACAGCCCGTACTCGGTGACGTCGACCTGACGTTGATGCGCGGCGAAGTGCTGGCGCTGACCGGGGAAAACGGTGCCGGTAAAAGCACCTTGTCGAAAATCATCGGCGGGCTGGTAACGCCTACCACCGGAAACATGGAATTCCAGGGCCAGCCTTATCAGCCTGCAAGTCGTACCCAGGCCGAAAAGCTCGGCATTCGCATGGTCATGCAGGAACTCAACCTGCTGCCGACCCTGACCGTGGCCGAAAACCTGTTTCTTCACGACCTGCCCCGCAGGGCCGGCTGGATCGACCGCAAGCGCTTGCGCGAAAACGCGACCGATGCCATGGCCCAAGTGGGGCTCGACGCCATTGATCCCGATACGCTGGTCGGCGAGTTGGGGATTGGCCACCAACAGATGGTCGAGATCGCCCGCAATCTGATCGGCGACTGTCACGTACTGATTCTCGACGAACCCACTGCCATGCTCACCTCGCGCGAAGTGGAAATGCTCTTCGAGCAGATCACACGGCTGCAGGCGCGGGGCGTCTCGATCATCTACATCTCCCACCGGCTTGAAGAGCTGGCCAGGGTGTCCCAGCGCATCGCCGTGCTGCGCGACGGCAAGCTGGTGTGTGTCGAGCCGATTGCCCGCTACAACAGTGAGCAACTGGTGACCCTGATGGTCGGCCGTGAGCTCGGCGAGCATATCGACATGGGCGCCCGGCAGATTGGCGAGGTGGCGCTGTCAGTCAAGGGGCTCAGTCGCGCCGGCAAGGTTCAGGATGTGTCCTTCGACGTGCGTCGAGGTGAAATCTTCGGTATTTCCGGACTGATCGGTGCCGGGCGTACCGAGTTGTTGCGTTTGATTTACGGTGCAGACGTTGCCGACAGCGGTGACATCGAAGTCGGAAGTCCGCTGCAAAAAGTCAGCATTCGCTCGCCAGCCGACGCGGTGGCGCAGGGTATCGCGCTGATCACGGAAGACCGAAAGAGCGAAGGCCTGCTGATGTCGCAATCGATCAGCGCCAACATTGCGCTGGGCAACATGCATTCGATTTCCAGCGCGGGCGTGGTCAACAGCGAAGATGAGCTGAAACTGGCGCAGCGCCAGGTGGCGGCCATGCGCATTCGCAGCTCCAGTCCGGGCCAGCTGGTCTCCGAGTTGTCGGGTGGCAATCAGCAGAAGGTGGTGATCGGTCGCTGGCTGGAACGTGACTGCACGGTGATGCTGTTCGACGAGCCGACACGGGGCATCGACATCGGTGCCAAGTTCGATATCTACGCGCTGCTGGCCGAATTGACCCGTCAGGGCAGGGCGCTGGTGGTGGTGTCCAGCGATCTGCGCGAACTGATGCTTATCTGTGATCGTATCGGCGTGCTGTCTGCCGGTCGCCTGATCGACACGTTCGAGCGCGATAGCTGGACCCAGGACCAATTGCTGGCCGCTGCCTTCGCCGGTTATCAGAAACGTGACGCGCTGCTCAATGATGCGGCGCCCAGGAACAACTCATGAAAAATACTCCTTCTCCGACGCTGACTGTGCCAGTCCGTCGCGGCGGCAACTACTTTGGCCTGGGTACCTACATCGGGCTGGCCGGTGCGTTGCTGGTGATGATCGTGCTGTTCTCGCTGCTCAGCGATCACTTCCTGTCCTACCAGACCTTCAGCATGCTCGCCAACCAGATCCCGGACCTGATGGTGCTGTCGGTCGGCATGACGCTGATCCTCATCATCGGCGGCATCGACCTGTCGGTCGGCTCGGTGCTGGCGCTGGCTGCTTCGGCGGTCAGTGTGGCAATCCTCGGCTGGGGCTGGAGCGTGTTTCCGGCGGCGTTGCTGGGCATTGCCTGTGCGACGCTGGCGGGTACGATCACCGGCTCGATTACGGTTGCCTGGCGCATCCCTTCGTTCATCGTGTCTCTGGGCGTGCTGGAAATGGCTCGTGGTGCGGCCTATCAGATGACCAATTCGCGTACCGCCTACATCGGTGATTCGTTCGCCTGGCTGTCCGATCCGATTGCCTTTGGCATTGCGCCGTCTTTCATCATCGCGTTGCTGATCATCTTCGTCGCTCAGGCGGTACTGACCCGGACCGTTTTCGGTCGCTACCTGATCGGCATCGGCACCAATGAAGAGGCCGTGCGTCTGGCGGGTATCAATCCCAAGCCTTACAAGATTCTGGTGTTCTCGCTGATGGGGCTGCTGGCCGGTGTCGCGGCACTGTTTCAGATATCCAGGCTGGAAGCGGCCGATCCGAATGCCGGTGCCGGGCTTGAGCTGCAGGTCATTGCGGCAGTGGTGATTGGCGGTACCAGCCTGATGGGCGGACGCGGTTCGATCATCAGCACCTTTTTCGGTGTGCTGATCATTTCCGTGCTGGCCGCGGGCCTGGCGCAGATCGGTGCGACCGAGCCGACCAAGCGGATCATCACCGGTGCGGTGATCGTGATTGCTGTGGTGCTGGACACCTACCGCAGCCACCGGGCTCGGCGCCAGGGCTGATATGGCAACCATCAAGGATGTCGCGGCCCTGGCGGGGATCTCGTACACCACGGTCTCCCACGTGCTGAACAAGACCCGGCCGGTGAGCGAGCCGGTCAGGCTCAAGGTCGAAGCCGCCATTGCACAGCTCGATTATGTGCCCAGTGCAGTGGCGCGTTCGCTGAAGGCCAAGACCACCTCGACCATCGGCCTGTTGATTCCCAACGGCATGAACCCGTATTTCGCCGAGTTGGCGCGGGGCATCGAGGATTACTGCGAGCGTAATGGCTTTTGCGTGATCCTCTGCAACTCCGATGACAATCCGGAGAAACAGCGTGGCTATCTGCGCGTGCTGCTGGAAAAGCGCGTGGACGGTCTGATTGTTTCTTCGGTGGGTGGCGACGCGGGTATTGCAGGCGGCCTTGCCGAGGTACGTACGCCGCTGGTGATCGTTGACCGGGAGCTGGACGGTATCGATGCCGACATGGTCCGTATCGACCATGAACAGGGTGCTTATCTGGCAACCCGGCACTTGCTGGACCTGGGACATCGCGCCATTGCCTGTATTGGTGGGCCATTTCACAGCACAGTGGCCGAGATGCGTCTGGCGGGTTATAGGCGCGCCTTGCAACAGGCGTCCGTTCAGGTCCGTGCCGAATGGGCGCTGCACAGTGAGTTCACCAGCTCTGCCGGTCATGAGGCAGCGTGTCAGCTTCTGGCAGCGCATCCGCCGACCGCGATTTTTGCTGGCAACGACGTCATCGCCATCGGTGTGCTGCGTGCCGCCGCCGAGCGCTTGATTCGTGTGCCTCAGGACCTGTCGGTGATCGGTTTCGATGATATCCAGATGAGTCGCTACGTTTATCCGGCGCTGACCACCGTGGGGCAGTCGATCATGCAACTGGGCGAAACCGCTGCAGAAATGCTGCTGAGCAGAATCGCCACACCCCATGCGCTTCCTGCCGAAAAAAGACTCGTGACGCCCAGCGTCGTGGTGCGCGAGTCTACGGCAGCGCCAAACACTTTATCCAACGAATGACGCGCAAGCACAGCAACGGATTAATCAGCCATGCAAGCAAAAATAGTGATAGTAGGCAGTCTGAACATGGATCTGGTCATCCGCGCCCAGCGTCTGCCACGTCCTGGCGAGACCTTGAGCGGGGAGACATTCGACACCGTACCTGGCGGCAAGGGTGCGAATCAGGCGGTCGCTGCGGCACGTCTTGGCGCCAGTGTGGCAATGATCGGTTGTGTCGGGGCGGATGCCTACGGCGAACAACTGCGTGCAGCGCTGCTGGCCGAGCAGATCGATTGTCAGGCGGTGACCGTCGTTGAGGGAGTGTCCACCGGGATCGCCTCGATCGTGGTCGACGCCAACAGCCAGAACGCCATTGTCATCGTGGCCGGTGGCAATGGTCGGCTCAGTCCGGCATTGATCGAGCGCTTCGACGCGCTGCTGGCAGATTCGCAAATCGTCATCTGCCAGCTCGAAGTGCCGACCGAAACCGTTTTCCACACCCTGGCCCGCGCCCGTGCGCTGGGCAAGACCGTCATTCTCAATCCTGCCCCGGCCAGCGAGCCCTTGCCGGCAAGCTGGTATGCCCTGATCGACTACCTGATCCCCAATGAAAGCGAAGCGCAGACCCTGACCGGTGTGAACGTCGACTCGCCGGCCGCCGCTGAAAATGCGGCATCGGTCATGCTGGCGGCCGGCGCGCGCAACGTGATCATTACCCTCGGCGAGCGCGGAACCCTGTTCGCCAGTGCGTCTGGCATGGAGCATATTCCAGCGCGTCGTGTGCAGGCCGTGGACACCACCGCTGCAGGTGATACCTTTGTCGGCGGTTTTGCGGCGGCGCTGTCCGCAGGCCATGGCGAATTGCAGGCAATTCGTTTCGGTCAGGCTGCGGCGGCCATCTCCGTCACCCGAGCAGGTGCCCAGCCGTCCATCCCGACGTTCGAGGAAGTACAGGAATTCAATTCGCTATGAAAAAGACCCCGCTACTCAATATTGCCCTGTCCCGCGTGATCGCATCGCTGGGCCACGGCGACATCCTGATGATCGTCGACGCCGGCATGCCAGTACCGGCAGGCGTCGAACTGATCGACCTCGCGCTGACCCGCGGTGTGCCGGATTTCATCAGTGTGCTGGATGTCGTGCTGAGTGAAATGCAGGTTGAAAGCCACGTATTGGCCAATGAGATGGCCGAGGTCAAACCGCCTGCGTTGCAGGTGATCGAAAGCCTGAATCTCGACGACCAGTTGGGGCAACAACGCTGGATAAGCCACGAAGACCTCAAGGTCTTGAGTCGCAAGGCCAAGGCAATCATCCGTACCGGAGAATGTCAGCCGTACAGTAATGTGGCGCTGGTGTCCGGAGTCGTCTTCTAATAATTCAATAAAGGGAGTTTCATATGACATTGATACAGTTTTCCAGACAGTTCATTCGTGGAGCGTTGCTCTTGTCCATTCTCGGTACTGCTGCTGTCCATGCGGCTGAAAAGCGTGATCTGATCATCGATACGGATCCAGGTGCGGACGATGTCGTTGCGCTGTTACTGGCGCTGGCGTCACCTGAAGAGCTCAACGTGATGGCTATCACCACGGTGGCCGGCAATGTGCGGCTCGACAAGACCTCGCGTAATGCCAGGCTGGCGCGTGAGTGGGCCGGGCGCGAAGAGGTGCCTGTGTATGCCGGTGCGCCCAAGCCGTTGGTGCGTACCCCGATCTATGCCGAGAACGTTCACGGTCAGGAAGGTCTGCCGGGCGTGCCCGTGCACGAGCCCGCCAAGGGCCTTGCCGAAGGCAATGCCGTCGATTACCTGATCCGCACCCTGAGCAAGGCCAAGCCGCATAGCATCACCATCGCCATGCTCGGCCCGCAGACCAACCTGGCGCTGGCCTTGGTACAGGCTCCGGAAATCACTCAGGGCATCAAGGAAGTGGTGGTCATGGGTGGCGCGCATTTCAACGGCGGCAATATCACCCCGGTTGCCGAATTCAATCTGTTCGCCGACCCGCATGCCGCGCAGATCGTTCTGGCCAGCGGTGTGAAGCTGACGTATGTGCCGCTGGATGTGACCCACAAGATTCTCACCAGTGAACAACGCCTCAAGCAGATCGCCGCACTGGGCAACAATGCTGGCAAGCTGGTCGACGGCATTCTCAATGAATACGTCAAGCTGGACATGGAGCATTACGGTTTGCCCGGCGGGCCGGTACACGACGCCAGCGTGATTGCCTGGCTGCTCAAGCCCGAGCTGTTTTCCGGGCGGCAGATCAACGTGACCGTGGACACGCGTGAGGGCATCGGTTTTGGTCAGACAGTGGCCGACTGGTACGGCACGCTCAAGCAGCCGCAGAATGTATTCTGGGTCGAGAACGGCGACGCTCAGGGGTTCTTCGATCTGCTGACCGAGCGTCTGGCGCGTCTCAAGTAAGTACGCAACCTGAGGCCGCGTATCAGGCGGGCAGTCCGGCCGCGGCATAGCGGCTCAGCACCTGGCTGATGAAGGCACGGGCACCCTCGGTGCCCAGTTCCTTGATCAGCAGGTCGACTGCGATGATCATCAGTTCTTCCGGATTCCCGGGGCTGTGCGAGCAGTGCCCCTGAGGCCATCTGGCCTTGATGTCCGCGTCTAGGGTTATGGCTGTCATGTCTGTCTGATCTCCACTGAAGGGTCACGCACACGCTGCTCGCTTCCCGGCGTTTGTGTCCCTGGCAGTAAACCATCCCGCGCGCATTTTGACACTTCTACTTAGATATGATCCTGATAGCCCGATTCAATGAGCTGCGGCGATAAACGTTTTGTGACGATTTCCTCGCACGCCCTGTTTCATGCCAAGGCAGACTCCCGTTCCAGGCAGATCAACAGGTTACACAAGGCATGTCGGTCGGACCGTGCAACCAACGCGCCTGAGCGCGGTCGGACAGGTCTGGAAATGTTCATTGGCAGAGGAGGGTGTATGCCCCGGAAATTCGCAACATTGGGTTTTATGGTCGTGGCTTCATTGATGGCAGGCTGCAGCAGTACGGCGTCTGATAGCAGTGCCAGTGCTGAAGCGCCCGTCAAGGCCGACGCGCCAGCCAGCAACGCGATACCTGGGCGCTGTGATGCAGGGCTTGCCCAGTTCGCCATTGGCAAGCAGGCGTCCATCGACCTCCTTTCTCAAGTCCGCGCCCGTTCCGGTTCGCAGGATGCGCGCATTCTCGGCCCTGACGACATGGTTACGCTGGAATACCGATCCGAGCGGGTAAACGTCAACACCGACGCGTCGGGGAAGGTGACCCGTATCAATTGCGGCTGAGCCGGTACTTTCTTTTGCGCATAAAAAAACCCCGTCAGTGACGGGGTTTTTTTTGTGTCAGGTGAATCAGGCCACCTGAACTTCTTCTGCCTGCATGCCTTTCTGGCCTTTAGCAGCAACAAAAGTAACGGTCTGGCCTTCTTTCAGGCTTTTGAAACCGTCGCTCTGGATTGCTTTGAAGTGTACGAACAGGTCGTCACCGCCACCTTGTGGAGTGATAAAGCCGAAGCCTTTTTCATCGTTGAACCATTTTACGGTGCCGGTTTGGCGATTAGACATGGTGTATCTCCAGAAACATAATTTTCAGTAACGTGCTGCTCAGGCCAACTGGGCACACCGGGCTATCATAGTCGAAATGGGCAAAAAAACAGCTATTAAGGTGGGCCCTTTGCGTAAAGGTACCGTATATGCAGTTCACCATACTCTGCAAACCGCCCTCAGAGGTGCCAGGCTCAGCGCAGAACGGGCCGTATCAATAGCGCTTAAAGCCATGATTTTCATGGCTTTCAGAAGTGCCGGGGCCAACTGCTATCAGTGCTTGGCACGTGCATTTTACCCCGGCTGAAAAAAATGATTATTTTGTCGCTGTGCAGTTCTCTGCGACCAGTTTTTGCAGTTTTGCCGTCAATGCAGCGGGTGGCGCTGCCTTGGTATCCTTGAGCGAGGCTATTTCCTTGTTGGTGAAGTGACTGTCCACCTGTTGTGCTCCGCATTCGCAGTGAGTCGTTGCGGTCTTGTCATTCAGCCCCTGTTTCTTGGCCGCAGCCACGCATTCCTGACTGAAGGTGGTGCGTGTCGCTCCATCCATCGCAGCGTGAGCACCCAGCGGGATGAGGGCGGCGCTGCAGACGAGGAGGCTGGTCAGGCGTGAAAACTTCATGGTGTTCTCCTTATTGCTGGAAAAAACGTACGGGGTCTTGCTGGTTTCTGACGCCCATGAAGCCAGCCAGTTCAGGCGGCGTGCCAATTCCATTTCATTTGCGTGGATGTGCATCCCGGCCGGCCTGGCTGTGTTAGGATGCGCGTCCTGTTATTTTCCAGCGCCCCATGGCCAATGGCTTTCGGTGCCGCGCAGGCAGGTTTTTTCGTACATTCCAGTCATCTGGTCCGGTTCAAGGTTGGCCCCAAGGCTCCTGCCACTGTGAGGCAGGCATACCACCGGATCACGTACTGGCTCATCCCAACCCACGTGACCTTTGGTAGGGGTCACCACTAGGAGAGGAGGCGCCATGCCAACTATTACTCTTCCCGACGGCAGTCAACGTTCATTCGATCAGGCGGTTTCCGTAGCCGATGTCGCGCTTTCAATCGGTGCCGGTCTGGCCAAGGCCACCGTCGCCGGCAAGGTCGACGGCAAGCTCGTCGACGCCTGCGACCTGATCGAAAACGATGCCAGCCTGCAGATCATCACCCCCAAGGATCAGGAAGGACTGGAAATCATCCGTCACTCCTGCGCGCACCTGGTAGGGCACGCGGTCAAGCAGTTGTATCCGACTGCAAAAATGGTCATCGGCCCGGTGATCGACGACGGCTTCTATTACGATATCGCCTACGAGCGCCCGTTCACGCCTGACGATATGGTGGCGATCGAACAGCGCATGCAGCAGTTGATCGAAAAAGATTACGACGTCATCAAGAAAGTCACGCCGCGCGCTGAAGTGATCGAGGTGTTCACCGCCCGTCACGAAGATTACAAGCTGCGTCTGGTCGAAGACATGCCGAACGAGCAGGCCATGGGCCTGTATTACCACGAAGAATACGTCGACATGTGCCGCGGTCCGCACGTGCCGAACACGCGCTTCCTGAAGTCATTCAAGCTGACCAAACTGTCTGGCGCTTACTGGCGCGGCGACGCCAAGAACGAGCAATTGCAGCGCGTCTACGGCACTGCCTGGGCCGACAAGAAACAACTGGCAGCCTACATCCAGCGCATCGAAGAAGCCGAAAAACGCGACCATCGCAAGATCGGCAAGCGTCTTGGCCTGTTCCATACCCAGGAAGAAGCGCCGGGCATGGTTTTCTGGCACCCGCAGGGCTGGACCCTGTATCAGGTGCTTGAGCAGTACATGCGTAAAGTGCAGCGTGAGAATGGCTACCTCGAGATCAAGACCCCGCAAGTGGTCGATCGCTCGCTCTGGGAAAAATCCGGGCACTGGGCCAACTACGCCGACAACATGTTCACCACCGAGTCCGAAAGCCGCGACTACGCGATCAAGCCGATGAACTGCCCTTGCCACGTGCAGGTGTTCAATCAGGGCCTGAAGAGCTACCGCGAGCTGCCGATGCGTCTGGCCGAGTTCGGTGCCTGTCACCGTAACGAGCCGTCGGGTGCCTTGCACGGCATCATGCGCGTGCGTGGCTTCACCCAGGACGATGCGCACATCTTCTGTACCGAAGACCAGATGCAGGCCGAGTCTGCCGCGTTCATCAAGCTCACGCTGGATGTCTACGCCGATTTCGGTTTCAAGGATATCGAACTCAAATTGTCCACTCGCCCTGAAAAGCGTGTAGGCTCCGACGAGCTTTGGGACCGTGCCGAATCGGCGCTGGCTTCCGCACTCGACAGCGCAGGTCTGCCTTACGACCTGCAGCCGGGCGAGGGCGCGTTCTACGGTCCGAAAATCGAGTTCTCCCTCAAGGATTGTCTCGGTCGGGTATGGCAGTGCGGCACCTTGCAGCTGGACTTCAATCTGCCGATCCGCTTGAGTGCCGAGTACGTTTCGGAAGACAACAGTCGCAAGAATCCGGTCATGTTGCACCGCGCAATTCTTGGGTCCTTCGAGCGGTTCATCGGAATTCTGATCGAGCATTACGAAGGCGCGTTTCCGGCCTGGCTGTCGCCTACCCAGGCAGTGATCATGAATATCACTGACAAACAGGCCGATTTTGCCCTCGAAGTGGAAAAAACTCTGGCTCAAAGCGGGTTTCGTGCCAAGTCCGACTTGAGAAATGAAAAGATCGGCTTTAAAATCCGTGAGCATACTTTGCTCAAGGTTCCTTATCTCCTCGTGATTGGAGATCGGGAGGTTGAAATGCAAACTGTCGCTGTGCGTACACGTGAAGGCGCTGACCTTGGCTCGATGCCGGTCGCCCAATTCGCTGAATTCCTCGCACAAGCGGTTTCCCGGCGTGGTCGCCAAGATACGGAGTAATTATTATTAAGCGTGAAATGAGACAAGATAAACGAGCTGCACCCAAGGCCCCGATCAATGAAAATATCTCGGCCCGCGAGGTTCGTTTAATTGGCGCTGACGGCGAGCAGATTGGCATCGTCTCGATTGATGAAGCGCTTCGTATTGCCGAAGAGGCGAAGCTGGATCTGGTAGAGATTTCTGCCGACGCAGTCCCTCCGGTCTGCCGTGTGATGGATTACGGCAAATCGATCTTCGAGAAGAAGAAGCAGGTTGCTGCAGCGAAGAAGAACCAGAAGCAGATCCAGGTTAAAGAAATCAAGTTTCGTCCAGGGACGGAGGAAGGGGATTACCAGGTAAAACTACGCAACCTGGTACGTTTCCTGAGTGACGGGGACAGGGCCAAGGTATCGTTGAGATTCCGCGGTCGTGAGATGGCCCACCAGGAGCTGGGTATGGAGCTGTTGAAGCGGGTTGAAGGTGACCTGCTCGAATACGGTTCCGTCGAACAGCATCCTAAGATGGAAGGACGCCAGCTGATCATGGTCATCGCCCCGAAAAAGAAGAAATAACCACCAGGGCACGGCAGGCCTTGCGGTTATATTTATCAACTGAATGCGGAGTATCCGAACATGCCAAAGATGAAGACTAAAAGTGGTGCAGCTAAGCGGTTTTTGAAAACCGCCAACGGCATCAAGCACAAGCACGCTTTCAAGAGCCACATCCTGACCAAAATGTCGACAAAGCGTAAGCGTCAATTGCGCGGTAGCAGCTTGCTGCATCCGTCTGACGTGGCAAAAGTCGAGCGCATGCTGCGCCTTCGTTAATTTTGATCAAGATATAGAGGAAGTAACTCATGGCTCGTGTAAAGCGTGGCGTCATTGCCCGTAAGCGTCACAAAAAAATTCTGAAACTTGCAAAAGGCTACTACGGCGCGCGTTCACGCGTATTCCGTGTTGCCAAGCAAGCGGTAATCAAGGCAGGCCAATACGCCTACCGTGACCGTCGTCAGAAAAAACGTCAGTTCCGCGCTCTGTGGATCGCTCGTATCAACGCTGGTGCTCGTGTTAACGGTCTGTCCTACAGCCGTTTCATTGCCGGCCTGAAAAAAGCGTCCATCGAGATCGACCGTAAGGTTCTGGCTGATCTGGCAGTGAACGAAAAAGCGGCGTTTGCTGCGATTGTCGAGAAAGCTAAAGCCACCTTGGCCTAAGTCCCCGACAATCACTTGCCCCGGTTCTCCGGGGTCGGTGTTAAACGTCATAAATAGGGGAAGAGCCTTCAGCTCTTCCCCTATTTTGTATCTGGAGTCTGTACATGGAAAACCTGGACGCGCTGGTCTCTCAAGCTCTTGAGGCTGTGCAAAGCGCCGAAGATATCAATGCCCTGGAGCAAATCCGGGTTCACTACCTCGGCAAGAAAGGCGAGTTGACTCAGGTGATGAAGACCCTGGGGAACCTGCCAGCTGAAGAGCGTCCGCAAGTCGGTGCGCTGATCAACGTTGCCAAGGAACGTGTCACAGAGGTTCTCAATGCACGCAAGGCATCGTTTGAGCAGGCAGAACTGACTGCCAGGCTCGCAGCCGAATGCATCGATGTGACCCTGCCGGGCCGCGGTCAGACCTCAGGTGGTCTGCACCCGATTACCCGTACTCTGGAACGTATCGAACAATTCTTCACGCACATCGGCTACGGCATCGCCGAAGGCCCTGAAGTGGAAGACGATTACCACAACTTCGAGGCGCTCAACATCCCAGGCCACCACCCGGCCCGGTCGATGCACGACACCTTCTATTTCAACGCGAACATGCTGCTGCGCACCCACACCTCGCCGGTACAGGTACGCACCATGGAATCGCAGCAGCCGCCGATCCGCATCGTCTGCCCAGGCCGTGTGTACCGTAGCGACTCGGATATCACCCACTCGCCGATGTTCCACCAGATCGAAGGTCTGCTGGTCGATCGCGACATCAATTTTGCCGATCTGAAAGGCACCATCGAAGAATTCCTGCGTGTGTTCTTCGAGAAAGAGCTGGCCGTGCGCTTCCGTCCTTCGTATTTCCCGTTCACCGAGCCCTCGGCGGAAGTGGATATGGAATGCGTGATGTGCAGTGGCAAGGGCTGCCGCGTCTGCAAACAGACCGGCTGGCTTGAAGTCATGGGGTGCGGCATGGTCCACCCGAACGTGCTGCGCATGTCCGGCATCGATCCTGAAGAGTTTCAGGGCTTTGCGTTCGGCATGGGCGTAGAGCGTCTGGCCATGCTGCGTTACGGCGTCAATGATTTGCGCCTGTTCTTCGACAACGATTTGCGGTTCCTCGCGCAATTTCGCTAAGTCGTACGAACCCATCAGGAGAGCAGGATGAAATTCAGTGAACAATGGCTGCGCGGCTGGGTAAGCCCGCAGGTTTCCCGCGACGAGCTGGTTGCTCGTCTGTCGATGGCCGGTCTTGAGGTTGACAGCGTGACGCTGGCCGCCGGCGTTTTCAGCGGCGTGGTAGTGGGGGAGGTGCTGAGCACCGAGCAACACCCCGATGCCGACAAGTTGCGTGTGTGTCAGGTCAGCAATGGCAGCGAAACCTTTCAGGTCGTCTGTGGCGCGCCAAACGTGCGTCCGGGCCTGAAAATTCCATTCGCCATGATCGGCGCCGAGCTTCCGGGCGACTTCAAGATCAAGAAAGCCAAGCTGCGCGGCGTCGAGTCCAACGGCATGTTGTGTTCGGCTGCCGAGTTGCAGGCCGGCGAGGGCAATGATGGCTTGATGGAGCTGGCAGCCGATGCGCCAGTCGGTCAGGACATTCGTGTCTATCTGAGCCTGGACGATGCCAGCATCGAGGTCGACCTGACCCCGAACCGTGGCGACTGCCTGTCGGTGGCCGGTCTGGCGCGTGAAGTCGGTGCGCTTTACGCCGCTGAGGTCACCCGTCCGCAGGTCGCTGCTGTCAGCGCTGTACACGATGAAGTGCGCCCGGTCGAAGTGCTGGCGCCGGCTGCATGCCCGCGCTACCTGGGCCGTGTGATCCGCAACGTCGACCTGTCGCGTCCGACCCCGCTGTGGATGGTCGAGCGTCTGCGTCGTTCCGACGTGCGCAGCATCGATGCCGCTGTCGACATCACCAACTACGTGATGCTGGAACTGGGTCAGCCTCTGCATGCGTTCGATCTGGCCGAAATCAACGGCGGGATTCGTGTGCGTATGGCCGAGGAGGGCGAGAAGCTCGTTCTGCTCGACGGCCAGGAAGTCAGCCTGCGTGCCGACACGCTGGTCATTGCCGATCACCAGCGCGCGCTGGCAATCGCCGGTGTCATGGGTGGCGAGCACAGCGGTGTGACTGCCGGTACTCGCGATATTTTCCTGGAAAGCGCGTTCTTCGACACCATTTCGGTGGCCGGCAAGGCGCGTTCCTATGGCTTGCATACCGACGCTTCGCACCGCTACGAGCGTGGTGTGGACTGGCAACTTGCCCGTGAAGCCATGGAGCGGGCCACTGGCCTGCTGCTGGATATCACCGGTGGCGAAGCCGGCCCCGTGATCGAAGTGGTCAGCGAGCAGCATTTGCCGTCGATCGCCCCGGTTACGCTGCGCGCCAGCCGCGTCGAGCAGATGCTCGGTCTGGTGATCGAAAACGCTGAAATCGAACGCCTGCTGAAAGGTCTCGGTCTGGCTGTGACTGCCGAAGCCGATGGGCAATGGCGTGTCGAAGTGCCAAGTCATCGTTTCGACATCAGCCTTGAAGTCGACCTGATCGAAGAGCTGGCACGTCTTTACGGCTACAACCGTCTGCCGGTCCGCTACCCGCAGGCCCGTCTGGCTCCTCAGGCCAAGGCCGAAGCCAGGGGCGATCTGCCTGAGCTGCGCCGCCTGCTGGTTGCCCGCGGTTATCAGGAAGCGATCACCTACAGCTTCATCGACCCGAAATGGTTCGAGCTGTTCACGCCGGGCGTCAAGCCGTTGTTGCTGGCCAACCCGATCTCCAATGACATGGCGGCCATGCGCGCCTCGTTGTGGCCGGGTCTGGTCAAGGCGCTGCAGCACAACCTCAACCGCCAGCAGGATCGCGTACGCATGTTCGAAAGCGGCCTGCGCTTCGTCGGTCAGCTCGACGGCTTGAAGCAGGAGCCCATGCTGGCGGGCGTTGTCTGCGGCAGCCGCCTGCCGGAAGGCTGGGCGCAAGGTCGTGATGCAGTCGATTTCTTCGACGTCAAGGCTGACGTTGAAGCGGTTCTGGGCTTTGCCGGTGCACTGGGCGAGTTCACCTTCACGCCCGGTCAGCATCCTGCCTTGCACCCAGGCCAGACGGCGCGCATCGAGCGTGATGGCCGTGAGGTCGGTTTCCTGGGCGCCATTCACCCGGAACTGTCGAAAACCCTGGGTCTGGATCGTCCGGTGTTTGTTTTCGAGCTGGTTCTGGCGGAAGTGTCGACCGGCCGTCTGCCGAAATTCCACGAGCTGTCGCGCTTCCCTGAAGTGCGCCGCGACCTGGCACTGCTGGCTGATCGGGATGTTTCGGCCAGTGCGGTTCTGGACGTTATTCGTGAAAATGCAGGCGAGTGGCTCACAGACCTCAGGTTATTTGATGTTTACCAGGGTAAAGGCATTGATCCGCATAGAAAAAGCCTTGCAGTCGGCTTGACCTGGCAGCATCCATCACGCACTCTTAATGACGATGAGGTAAACGCAACGACACTTGCTATCCTCACCTCGCTTGAGGAGAGGTTAAACGCCACGTTAAGGAAGTAGCGTATGGGGGCTCTGACGAAAGCTGAGATGGCCGAACGTCTGTACGAAGAGCTGGGCCTGAATAAACGGGAAGCCAAGGAACTGGTCGAACTGTTTTTTGAAGAAATCAGGCACGCTCTGGAAGATAACGAGCAGGTGAAGTTGTCAGGTTTCGGCAACTTCGACCTTCGAGACAAGCGCCAGCGGCCTGGGAGAAATCCCAAGACCGGTGAAGAGATTCCGATTACGGCGCGCCGTGTGGTCACCTTTCGTCCAGGGCAGAAGCTGAAGGCCCGAGTTGAGGCATATGCTGGAACCAAGTCATAACGACGAGCTGCCGCCGATCCCCGGCAAACGCTACTTCACCATTGGTGAGGTCAGCGAGCTCTGCGCGGTAAAACCGCACGTTCTGCGTTATTGGGAGCAGGAGTTTCCTCAACTCAACCCCGTCAAGCGACGCGGAAACCGTCGGTATTATCAGCGCCAGGACGTGCTGATGATCCGCCAGATCCGCGGCCTGCTATACGATCAGGGCTTCACCATCGGTGGCGCCCGACTTCGTCTTACCGCCGGTGAACCAAAGGATGACACCCAGCAGTACAAGCAGATGATTCGCGAGATGATTGCGGAGCTGGAAGACGTACTCGTCATGCTCAAGGCGTAATTGAGCAGTCAGGATACTTCCAAAATTCAAATGCTTAGGGTATATTCCTCAACGTTTTCGCACGTTGCAAAACAGATACACGCCTAGTCGGGGCGTAGCGCAGTCCGGTAGCGCACTAGCATGGGGTGCTAGGGGTCGAGTGTTCGAATCACTCCGTCCCGACCATATTTTTCAATGAGTTAGCCCGATCTGAGAAGATTGGGCTTTTTCATGTGCGTGAGTTTTGAGTGACTCGCTGTCTCTCGATGGTTTTCAACTTTTCCAAAATGTCACAAACGGCCCGTGTGATCATTTTCTGACACCCTCTTTGCTGCCTACATCAGATATCCAGGTCCGAGCACTAGTCCCGTCCTAAACCATCTCATGGATCAATAGGTGATGCCGTCAGGCCCCAGTCAATCCTGTTTCCTTGCTGATCTGACGCTCCCACTTTTCACGCATTGGCGTGAGGTGGCCCCGCCGCTGAGGCTGAGTTAGAGAGGGCTATTGGAGCTTTGCGATTCGGTTCAGCTACTATCGCGTATCGCGCGAATCAATTTACGTATGGATGCACTGATGCTCAACGATTCCGATACCGTGGGAAGTGCTTTCAAGCGTGCCTTTTACCGGGTTGACGGTATAACGATGTATGCGTGTTGGATGGTGTGGGCGGGGATACTGATCTGGGACCTGCTTGGTTCGGAAAGCTCAGGTATCCACACGGTTGTCCTGATTCTGATAGGCCTTTTAAATCCTTTCCTGTTTCTGCTGCTTGGCCTTTGGCGTTTACCCGGTTTGCTGACGGCGTTGATTATCATCGGTATCAATATCAGGTTTTTATTCGCTTGGCTTTGGGCCTGACGATCTATGTAAGACGCAGTATTGACGTCTGAAACCTTCTCCCGCGCCAACGCTTTACCCGTAGGCCCGCGACACGAGCTCCCGCTGAGCACCCACGGTCTCCAAAAAACAATTTGACATATGTTATTTGTGATCACATATTCGCTTCATAAGAAAGCCAATATGAGTCACTCCCCATGACAGACCGTCCCATCCTCCTGCCGCCCATGCGCCAGGTCTCTCGCGATACCCTCCAGGACCAGGTCTACCGGCAGATCCGTGAAGCACTGATGAGCGGGCGCTTTCAGCCGGGTCAGAAGCTGACGATTCGTGGTCTTGCCGAGGCGCTAGGCTCCAGTCCGATGCCGGTGCGCGAGGCGTTGAATCGTCTTAGCGCCGAGAACGCCTTCGAAGTCACCGAAACCGCCCGGCTGCGTGTGCCCATGATGACCCCGGAGCGGCTGCGCGAGATTCGCGACGCGCGGGTGGCGCTGGAAGGTCTGTTGGCCGAGAAAGCGGTGGTTCTGATCAACGACGCCGATCTTGCCGACATCAGCCAGCTCTGCGGGCAGATGCAGAAGGCTGCCGACAGCGTTGATGTCGCGCTCTATCTGTGGACCAACTTTGCCTTTCACCGGCGCATTTACGCGGTGGCCAAGGCTGAGCTGATCGTTGCGGCAGTAGAGAATTTCTGGCTGCACATCGGCCCGTGTTTCGCGCTGGTTGCGCCTGACCGGGCGCACCTTCAGCGTTCGATGGAAGCACACAACCGTATCGTCGAGGCTCTGGCGGCGCGTGATGGGGCGGCGGCTCGTGCAGCTGTCACCGACGACATCATGCAGGCTGCCGACTCTCTGACGCGCCTGATCGCAAAGAGCGACCGCTCCAGGTCGCGTGTCTCGGGAGGGAAAAAAGCATGAGTGTTCTCAATCGGCTGGTTCCCTATGCAGGGCTGCGTGTCCTGATTTCCGGCGGTGCAGCCGGGATCGGTGAGGTGTTGGCGGCGGCTTACCTGGAAGCGGGGGCAAAGGTACACGTGTGCGATGTCAGCGAGGCGGCCATTGCGGCATTCCTCGATCGCCATTCAGGCAGCGTCGCCACCCACGCAGACGTCGCTGATCCGGCGCAGATCGAAGCGGTATTCAGGGTGCAGCGGGCACGCTTCGATGGTCTTGATGTGCTGATCAACAACGCCGGGATCGCCGGTCCGACGGCAGGGATCGATGCCATTAGCGAAGAAGAGTGGCAGCGCACCATCGACATCAATCTCACCGGGCAGTACCGCTTCGCTCATCACGCTGTGCCGTTGCTCAAGGCCTCACCCAACGCTCACCTGATTCATATCGCCTCGGTCGCCGGTCGCCTGGGCTATGCCTGGCGCACCCCGTATGCCGCGACCAAGTGGGCGATTGTCGGGCTGATGAAGTCGCTGGCGTCCGAGTTGGGTGAAAGTGATATCCGCGTCAATGCCTTGCTGCCCGGTATCGTCGAAGGCCCGCGCATGGACGGAGTGATCCGGGCCCGTGCGCAACAAATGAACGTGCCGGAGGAGGAGATGCGCGAGGAGTACCTGAAAAAGATCTCGCTCAAGCGCATGGTCACCGCCGAAGACGTCGCCGCGATGGCGCTCTTTTTATGCTCGCCGGCCGCCCGCAACGTCACGGGGCAGGCCATCAGTGTGGATGGCAACGTCGAGTACCTCTGAGGATTCGCCCGATAGCAACGATGACCGGACCTCGTCCGAGTCATGTTCCACATCAGACTTCTCGCCAACAACAAGAATGGAGAATGCTCATGCCCAAAAAACGTCCGGTCATCATTACCTGCGCCGTAACGGGTGCAATTCACACGCCGTCGATGTCGCCTCATTTGCCGATCACGCCGCAGGAAATCGCCGATGCAGCCATCGGTGCCGCCGAGGCCGGGGCCTCGATCGTTCATTTGCACGCCCGCGACCCGCAGGACGGAAGGCCCAGTCAGGATGTCGACCTGTTTCGGCAGTTCCTGCCGCAGATCAAGGCCAAGAGCGACGTGGTGATCAATATCACCACGGGCGGCGCGCCGACCATGGGCGTGGAAGAGCGCTTGCAACCGGTGGCGCAGCTCAAGCCGGAACTGGCCTCGTTGAACATGGGGTCAATGAACTTCGGTCTGTATGAAATGCTGGATCGCTACAGCGAATTCAAGCACGACTGGGAGCGGCCCTATCTGGCCGAGAGCGACGACCGGATTTTCCGCAACACCTTCCGCGACATCGCGCACATTCTCAATACCTGTGCCGAGAACCGTACACGCTTTGAAATTGAATGCTATGACATCGGCCATCTGTATACCGCAGCACACTTCCTGCAGCGTGGGTTGCTCAAGGCGCCGATTTTCATCCAGTCTGTATTCGGTTTGCGCGGCGGGATCGGCGGGCACCCTGAAGACCTGGCGCACATGCGCCGTACGGCTGACCGCCTGTTTGGCGATGCCTATCAATGGTCGATCCTGGGTGCCGGTCGCAATCAGATTCCGCTGGGCACCATGGGCCTGTCGATGGGCAGCCATGTACGGGTCGGTCTGGAGGATTCGCTGTGGGACGGGCCGGGCAAACTGGCGGCGTCCAATGCCGATCAGGTCAAGCGTATCCGCACGGTGATCGAAGCGCTGGGCGGGCAGGTGGCAACGCCGGACGAAGCCCGTGAAATGCTCGATCTGAAGGGGCAGGACAAGGTTGATTTCTAGTCGCCGCAAAAATGTGTCATCTCAATAACAACAAGACAGAGGTGAAAAATGCGTATCGAAATCGTTGTCGACGTGAAGACTACGCTGGGCGAAGGCCCGGTCTGGGATGTCGAGCAACAGCGCCTGTACTGGATCGATAGCTTCGACGGCCGTGTCCTGCGCTGCACGGACGACGGGCGCGAACTGCGCGCTTGGGAGGTCGGCCAGAAAATCGGTTCCATGGCCTTGCGCAAGCACGGTGACGCGGCGCTTGTGGCGCTGCAGACGGGCATCTATAACCTCGACCTGCCGAGCGGCGATCTGGAGCTGATCGTCGACCCTGAGCCCGGTTTGCCGAACAATCGGCTCAATGATGGCAAGGTCGATCGGCAGGGCCGGTTCATTGTGGGGTCGATGGACACGCAGGAAGATCAGGCCAGCGCGAAGCTGTATCGCCTCGATCCTGACCTGAGCCTGCACACACTGGATGAAGGCATTATCGTGTCCAACGGTCCTTGCTGGAGTCCGGGCGGGGACACCTTTTATTTCGCCGACACCTGGTCCGGGGAGATCTGGACCTACGATTACGACAACGCCAGCGGCGCAGTCGCCAACAGACGCACCTTTGCCAAGGTCGATACCTCAACGGGAGGCGCGGCGGATGGCTGCACCGTGGACGCCGAAGGCTGTCTGTGGCAAGCGCTGGTGTATGCCGGAAAACTGGTGCGTTACACCCCCGACGGCCAGGTGGATCGCATCATTGACATGCCCGTAAAGAAAGTGACCAGTCTGACCTTCGGCGGCCCGAATCTGGACACACTGTTCGTCACCTCCATGGCCAAGCCGCCGTTGCCGCGCTTTCCTGACGATGGCCAGCAGCGCGGTGCCTTGTTCGCCATCACCGGGCTGGGTGTGAAAGGCATCGCCGAGCGGCGCTTTGCCAGTTAACCCTTCTACAGACCGACCCTGAACGTTAAGGACGACTGAACCCTTTCTCGCTGGGGCGTGTGCGGCACGCCTGGAGATTTCCCATGCCAAATAACAAAAATGCATCGCTGGGCAAGATTCATCGTTTTTCGTGGGTGTCGTTGCTGGTCTGCTGGATGATCTGGATTTTGAATGCCTATGACCGCGAGATCGTCTTGCGTCTGGGGCCGACGATTTCCAAGCATTTCGACCTGTCTGCAGACCAGTGGGGCACGGTGGCCACGGTTGTCATGCTGGCGCTGGCCGTTCTCGATATTCCTGGCTCCATCTGGAGTGATCGCTACGGCGGAGGGTGGAAGAGGGCGCGCTTTCAGGTGCCGTTGGTACTGGGTTATACCGCGCTGTCCTTTCTGTCGGGTTTCAAGGCATTGAGTGGCAGTCTTGCCAGTTTCATCGCCTTGCGCGTTGGGGTGAATCTGGGCGCTGGCTGGGGTGAGCCGGTCGGCGTCAGCAACACGGCCGAGTGGTGGCCAGTAGAACGTCGTGGTTTTGCCTTGGGCGCGCACCATACCGGTTACCCCATCGGCGCGATGCTCAGCGGCATTGTCGCCAGTTTCGTAATCAGCACTTACGGAGAGGAAAACTGGCGTTATGTGTTCTTCTTCGCCTTCGTGGTAGCACTGCCATTGATGATCTTCTGGGCGCGCTACTCGACGGCCGAGCGCATCACCCAGCTGTACGTGGACATTGCTGCCAAAGGCATGACCCCGCCGGACAGCACGCCGTCGACCAATGTAAAAGGCCAGGTCTGGAAGTCGGTGAAGGCGACGCTGAGCAACCGCAATATCGCCCTGACTGCCGGTAACACCCTGCTCACGCAAGTGGTGTACATGGGCGTCAACATTGTCCTGCCGGCCTACCTGTACAACATCCTCAACCTGTCGCTGGCCGAGTCTGCGGGAATGAGCGTGGTGTTCACACTGACCGGCATCCTCGGGCAACTGATCTGGCCGTCGCTGTCGGACATCATCGGCCGGCGCATCACCCTGATCATCTGTGGCATATGGATGGCGGTCAGTGTCGGGGCCTTTTACTTCGCCAACACCATCCTGATCGTCATCGCCGTACAGTTGCTTTTCGGCCTGGTCGCCAATGCCGTCTGGCCCATCTACTACGCGGTCGCCTCCGACTCGGCGCAACCTTCGGCGACCTCCACAGCCAACGGGATCATCACCACGGTGATGTTCATCGGCGGCGGCGTTGCCCCGGTACTGATGGGGACGCTGATTTCCATGGGCGGCGGCTGGACCAGCCTCAGCGGTTATACCGTGTGCTTTTTCGTCATGGCCGGTTGCGCGTTGGGCGGGGCGTTCCTGCAGCTGTTTTCTCACCGTCCCGAAGGATTGGCGGTGCAGGGGAGCGTGTGATGCCGGCATTCTGAAGAAAGTTGCCAGAGTGAGCAGAGTGTCCGATCTCCACCGTCAAGACGCTTGATGACGCGGGGGCCCCTGCGTTGCCGTGAGCGGCGACATCACTCTGGCACTAATTGGTCTGCTCTCATCTCGTTGCTCCAGCGTATTTCAAGCATTGAAAGCCCAGGCATGCATTCTGTAATGTGTTCAGTAGCAGAATCGTCGATTTGAATGAACTAACTACAGAAAGCCTAAACCCTGGAACAGTAAGGACACGTCATGGACTCGAACAATCTTCTGTACGGATTCTTCTTCGCCGGCACGGTGACCGGCTTGAGCATGCTGGCTTCACTCAGTCATGCCGATACGGCTTTTAACCCGGCTACTGCGTCTGTCCAGATGTTTCACTGGCGGTGGAATGATGTGGCCAAAGAATGTTCAAGCGCAATAGGGCCAATAGGTTATGGGGCGGTACAAATATCTCCGCCTCAGGCATCCAAGGTGGCGGGACACTGGTGGGATATTTATCAGCCGGTTAACTTTAACTCATTAGACAGCCGCATGGGGACGGAGTCAGAGTTAAAGGAAATGATCAGTGCCTGTCACGCTGCCGGGGTCAGGGTCTATGCAGATATCGTTATTAACCAGGTAGCGGGGGATTCGAGCGCAACCTTTAAAAGCACCGATGGTTCTGCATGGGATGCCCAGTCATTGGCCTACCCGCAGTTTAGCCAAAATGACTTCCATAGCCTCTGTTATATAGAGTCTGCTGATTATCAGAGTAATGCAGCGAAGGTAAGAGACTGCAGGCTCAACAACCTTCCTGACTTGAATCAGTCCAGCAGCTATGTACAGGGCGTGGCGGCGAATTACATGAAGAAGTTACTCTCGCTCGGGATCGATGGGTTTCGACTGGATGCTGCGAAACATCAAAATTCCGACGACATAAACAAGATTCTGGCGGCGGTAAAAACAGCCTATCCCACGACCGTTTCCGGAGAAAAAATCTGGGTCACGCAGGAGATAATCCCCGACGGCAGCTCCAGTCGCTCAGACTACTATAAGAACGGAACGGTGAATGAGTTCAATTACACCACAGCCCTTCTTAAAGCCTTTCGGCAAAAAGACGGATTTAACCTGGCCTCCATTCCGGCGATGATAGGGATATTCGGAAACTGGGGCGGGTCTTTTCGCCTGATGCCGCCAGAACGATCTACGGTGTTCGTTAATAACTGGGACACCGAGCGAAATCAAGACGCATCCTTGAATGCCAGCAATCAGTCGTATAACGACAGGTATAATTCCAAGCGCTATGACCTCGCGAATGTGTTCATGTTGGCATTGCCCTATGGTGAGGCTCAGGTTCACTCGGGATTCAATTTCAGTGACCCTGAAGCGGATGCCCCCGCAGCAAGCCCATTAGACGCAAGCGGCAATCCCAATAACAGCTCAGGGTGGGACTTCATACACCGTGCGAGTGCAATTGCGAGCATGGTCAAGTTTCGCAGTGCCACTGACGGGCAGGACGTGAATAACTGGGTTACGGGCTCTGGCAATCAGATCGCATTCAGTAGAGGCAATGTCGGGTTTGTTGCCCTGAACAACAGTGCCTCTGCATGGCTAAAGACGTTCAATACAGGGCTTCCAGAAGGGATTTATTGTGATGTCATCACAAAAAAACTCTCTACCCCCAACGAAATGTGCACTAATAAAATCGCCGTTGACGGGAAAGGGAATGCAAGCCTGACGGTGCCGGGTGATAGTGGAAGTGTTGTGCCGGCAATTGCCATTTATTCAGGTTCTAAACTCTAGCGAGACCGGGGTAGGCGTCATGGACGACGCTTATCCTGCTACTTGACTGCGCCTTCCTGACATCCCGGGCTAATGGCGCATCAGCGTGATCTCGCAAAGCGTCTCCTCCATTGCCGGGTCGCTCATCGAAAACCGGTTCTGCAGCAGATGGATGCGCAGCATGGTTTCCAACGGTTTCGGTCCACGCCTGCCGCCAGCTACCTGTTGTGGTGGGAGATGAGTCACTTCAGTACAGGGTAGGGTGGGCAGTGAGCGCAGATTTGATCGGTGAACCCTTAGGCTCTGTACGAAAAGTGGCTGCGCTCGGTGAGGCTGCGTTGAAAACGGGCTAGAGCGCGAGTCCGATCGGAATACTCATTGACAACACGCAGAGTCGAACGCGGCCCCGGCCGTTCCTCGCCTGTTTTTTGCCTTGCCTGACCTTCGCTCGCCGACTTTTCGTACTGACCCCAGGACACTAGTGTTTTCATTACTAATGAATGGCGCTAGTTGCGCTATTTCAGGTGTCGCAAACGGATAAGTTATGAATATGACAGACAATAATTTGACAGTCTATTCGTCAGACTTTTGGAGTTTTCGCTCTCCGAGACGTTTGAATGCCAACTGTAATTAAAAATTTTTATCCTTTAAGATCATATACTTAGACAGTTTTAGGGCTTTTACTCAGTGTCGAGGCAGTTGGGGCCACTAAAGTTACTGCGCAGGCGGGCGACATGAGTGGTATCTCAATGACATCATTCGTATGAAGTGGGTTAAACCATTTTTGCAAGTGATAGCGCCCACCATGCAAGCCACGGAACGGCTATGTTCAGGATCGACATCATGTTCAGCAAGCTCAGCATCTCGCAAAAGCTGTACTTCAGCTTTGCCGCGATCATCCTATTTATCGCCGTTCTGGTCGCGAGTGCTTACAGAGGCTTTGAGCAGGTCGAAGAGGCAACTAACAGCAATGTCCATACGTATCAGGTACTGAGCGAAGCACAACTAGCCCTTGAACAGCTGATCAATATCGAAACCGGGATGCGCGGCTTTGTCATTGCCTCAAAGGATGCGTTTCTGGAGCCATTGGTGGCGGGGGAGAAGCGCTTCATCGAAGAACTCGATTCGCTCAAGCGTCTGACAGCCGACAATGCGGAGCAACAGCGCCGCCTGGCCGCACTGGGTGACACCCAGAAGCGTTGGCTTGATGAAGATGTCAATCCGATCATCGCCCTGCGCCGCGAACTGACTGCACGCAATATGCCTGATGATGAACTGGATGCACGCATCACCTCGGGGGCCGACAAGGCCAAGATGGACAGCATGCGCGCTTTACTTGCCGAGATCAGCGGTGCCGAGCAGAAGTTGCTGGTTCAGCGTAGCCAGGACATGACGGACGCCAAGCATTTGGCGATCCTGATCCTGATGTGCGGCGGCCTGGCCGCGGCTGTTCTCGCGATGATCCTTGCCGCTGTATTGGGGCGCAGTACCACGGCGCGTTTGCAACTGGCCATTGATGCCGCAACGGCAATTGCCAATGGCAAGCTGGACACCGTGATCGATACCAGCAGCCACGACGAACTGCCGAAAGCCTTTGATCGTATGCAGAATCGCCTGCGCGAGATGATTCAACAGATCAGCCAGGCTGCCAATCAGCTGGTCGTTGCCGTACAACAGATTTCCGGTGCGTCCGAGCAACTGTCCGGTGCTATCCAGGAACAGTCGACGTCCGCCTCGGCGATGGCGGCCACGATCGAAGAGCTGACCGTCAGCATCCATCACGTTTCCGAAAACGCCGACGAGGCGCATGAACTCGCCAGTCGTTCAGGGCAACAGTCGAAGGACGGTGCGCAGGTCATCGAAAATACCCTGTCCAGCATGAATGGCATCGCCCGGACCGTGCAGCTTTCCTCTACTCAGGTCGCAGGCCTGGGTCAGCACTCCGAGCACATTTCATCGATCGTCAGCGTGATTCAGGGCATTGCCGACCAGACCAACCTGCTGGCCCTCAACGCTGCCATCGAAGCTGCTCGTGCCGGTGAACAAGGCCGTGGCTTCGCAGTGGTTGCCGACGAAGTGCGCCTGCTGGCGCAGAACACCGGCAAGTCCACCAAGGAAATCGCCGGGATGATCGAGAAAATTCAGGCGGGTGTACGGGAAACCGTCGAGAGCATGCGTAGCGGCGTTCAGGAAGTGAACGAAGGCGTCGAAATGGCGGGCACCGCCGGTCAAGCGATCATCGAGATTCGCGACAGTTCGGGCAAGGTTCTGCAAGTGGTCGACCAGATATCCTTCGCGCTGCGTGAGCAAACCGCAGCGAGCCAGGATGTCGCACGTAGCGTCGAGCGCTCCGCGCAAATGGCTGAACAGAACAACATATCGGTTCAGGAATTGCTCAAGACCAGCGGCGGCCTGAAGAACCTCGCTACCAGTCTGCAGACGGAAGTGGGCAAGTTTCGGCTTTAAGGTCTGAAGACGCATCTCGTCAGCAGGATCACCCTGCTGAAACCCCCGGTATTAGTCGAAGCGCTGATACCGGTTTTTTTGCATATTCAAAAAACGCGCCTAACCTTTGATGCGCTGGATGACGATCCCGAGCAGCGCATCGAAATTCATGCAATGAAATGGCAGCGCGGATTCTCTCAGGGCTGACGATTTTTTACGTCAATGCTGAGCCAGAATACTGTCCAGCAGACCCGGGAAACGGCTCTCAAGCACCTGTTTGCGAAGCGAGTTCATGTGCGTGGTGCCAACATTGCGCGTCTGTACAAGCCCGGCGTCGCGCAGCACGCGGAAGTGATGGGACATGCTGGATTTGGGGCGTCCGCCGTCCAGTTCGCCGCAGGTGGCCTCTGCAACGCCGGCCAGGCAGCGCACGATTCCCATGCGAACGGGATCACTCAAGGCATAGAGTAAGCGTTCGAGTGTGAGGTCTTCAGGATCGGGGTGTTGGAAGGTTCGCATGGTGGGGATGATATCAAGGCTTCCGTTTATTGCCATAGTTCGATTACCATCGAACAACTGAAATCAAAAGTCATCTGGCCTACGGGAGCTTTCCAATGTCTGCATTGTTCGAACCCTTCAAACTGAAAGACGTCACGCTGCGCAACCGAATCGCCATTCCTCCGATGTGCCAGTACTCGGCAACCGAAGGTGTTATCAACGACTGGCACCACGTGCATCTGGCCAGCATGGCACGCGGTGGTGCGGGTCTGTTGGTGGTCGAAGCTACCGCCGTTGCGCCGGAAGGGCGTATTACCCCCGGTTGCACCGGTATCTGGAATGACGAACAGGCGCAGGCATTCGTGCCTGTCGTCAAAGCCATCAAGGCCGCAGGGTGCGTACCGGGTATTCAGATTGCTCACGCCGGTCGCAAGGCCAGCGCCAATCGTCCATGGGAAGGCGATGACCATATCGCGGCGTCCGATTCGCGCGGCTGGGACACCATCGCGCCGTCCGCCATCGCGTTCGGTGCCAACCTGCCGAAAGTCCCGCGCGCCATGACCCTGGACGATATCGCGCGTGTTCGCCAGAACTTCGTCGATGCTGCGCGTCGCGCACGCGATGCCGGCTTTGAATGGATCGAGCTGCATTTTGCCCACGGTTATCTGGGGCAGAGCTTCTTCTCCGAGCACTCCAACCAGCGCACCGATGAGTACGGCGGCAGCTTCGATAACCGTAGCCGTTTCCTGCTGGAAACCCTGGCTGCAGTGCGTGAAGTCTGGCCTGAGAACCTGCCGCTGACCGCACGTTTTGGCGTGATCGAATACGACGGTCGCGACGAGCAGACTCTGGCAGAGTCGATCGAACTGGCGCGCCGCTTCAAGGCTGGCGGGCTGGATCTGTTGAGCGTCAGCGTCGGTTTCAGCACCCCGGACGCCAACATTCCGTGGGGGCCTGCGTTCATGGGGCCGATCGCCGAGCGTGTGCGTCGTGAGGCGGACATTCCCGTGACCAGCGCCTGGGGTTTTGGCGAGCCCAAGCTCGCTGAAGAAGCGGTCAAGTCAGGCCAGCTCGATCTGGTCTCGATTGGTCGTGCACATCTGGCCGACCCTCATTGGGCCTACTTCGCAGCGAAAGAACTGGGCGTTGAAAAATCGGCCTGGACCTTGCCTGCACCTTACGCTCACTGGCTTGAACGTTATCGCTGAGTAAGCCTGATCTGAAAGGATGCACTCTTTGGTGGCGCCTACAGTGTATGCATCTTCTCGTCAGATGAAGTGGTGGGAGGCATTTGCCAACCACCACCCAGCGCTTTGAATACGGCGACCGCCGCCTGCGCGGATTCGACCTGGGCCTGCGCCTTGGCGTCAGCGACCTGCAGCATTTTCTCGTCGGCGCGCAGCACCTCGATCAAGCTGGCGGCACCTTTGCTATAGCTTGCGAATGACGATTGCCGGGCTGAAGCAAGTGCAGTTTCGCCTTTACCCAGCATTGCAGCTTGAGTTTCGCGACTGGCCAACGAAGAAAAAGCATTTTCAACGTCCTCAGTGGCGCGCAAAACTGACTGTCGATAAGCCGCCAGAGCCTCTGCCTCTTGTCCTTTGGCTTGACTGATCCGGGCGTCCACCCGGCCGAAATCAAAAAGCCTCCAGCGAAGCCCCAAAATACCTGCTGACTGACTGGCACCACCGGTAAACAGATTGCCGCTCGACACGGCTGTGGCGCTGCCCAGCAATGCGCTGAGTGAGAGTTTGGGGTAATACTCGCTGATCGCCACGCCGATACGCGCGTTCGACGCGGCGAGGCGCCGCTCGGCCACGATCAGATCAGGTCTGCGACGGAGGAGATCGGCTGGCGTCCCTATCGACGTCAGCTCGGGTGCGTGTGGGATTCGACCTGTTTCAGCCAGAGAGCCCCGATGAGTTCCAGGTGGTACGCCCAGCACCACGTCAAGCGCGTTCATGGCAGCGTCGAGACCTGTTTGCAGAATCGGCACTGTTGCCTGCACCTGTAAAAGCTCAGCTTCGATCTGACGGACTTCATATTCAGGCGACAGACCACGCTCATGAAGGAGCTGGACTTTTTCCAGCAGGTCTTGCCGAGTTTTAACCTGTCGGTTTGTGATCGCCAGCCTGGCTTGCAGACCACGGATGGTTATGTAGGTATCGGCGGTCCGGGCTGCCACAGCGAGCCTCGCAGCCGCAACACCTGCCTGCGAAGCCTGGTATTCAGCCAGTGCAGTCTGTCGGCTGCGTCTCAAACCGCCAAAAACATCCAGCTCCCAGCTTGCGGTCAGATTGGCTTCATAGGAATTGCCATAACGATCGTAGCCAGGTGCCGAGTTCAGCACCTGGCCGAGCAGAGTCTCTACCGATTGATGAGCCCGCGCCGTCTGTGCATCAATGTTGCCCGACGGGAGCAGGGCGGCGGTTGCCGCATCTGCTCCGGCGCGTGCCTGAGCCAGTTGCGCGCTGGCTTGAGCGAGATCGAGATTCTGCGCCAGTGCGCGTGACACGAAGCTGCTCAGTAACGGATCATCAAAACCGTCCCACCACGCGGCACTGACCGGCGGATGCGCGGTAATATTCGCAGCGCCACGTGGCTGAGTCAGATAGCGGTCAGCCAGGGGCGCATCCGGGCGCTGGTAATCCGGACCCACGGCGCAGCCCGACAGCAGGCCGGTGCTCATGACCAGTACATAAGTACAAAGCGGGCGCATGGAAATTCCTTGAGGTGATCAGGTCGTGACTATATTACGATTTGGTCACTTGTTGTCAACGAGTGTTCACATAGCTAAGCTGGAAACATGACTAATCAAATCAAGACATCGCCAATGCGCGGTCCCTCCGACCACAGCGTTCGCGACCAGGTTGTCGAAGCGGCAACACAGCATTTCGGCCACTACGGCTATGAGAAAACCACGGTCTCCGATCTGGCCAAGGCCATTGGTTTTTCCAAGGCCTACATCTACAAGTTCTTTGACTCCAAGCAAGCTATCGGCGAAGTGATCTGCTCGAACCGGCTGGCGATGATCATGGCGCTGGTGAACTCGGCCATCAGCGACGCGCCAACAGCCTCCGAGAGGCTGCGGCGCCTGTTCCGCTCGCTTGTGGAGGCGGGTAGCGATCTGTTTTTTCACGACCGGAAGCTGTATGACATAGCCGCTGTCGCAGGCCGTGATCAGTGGCCTTCTGCTGCCGCGCACGACGAACGTATTCGCCAGCTCATCCAGCAAATCGTTCTTGAGGGCAGGGAGTCCGGAGAGTTCGAGCGCAAGACACCTCTGGATGAGGCCGTTCAGGCCATTCATCTGGTCATGCGTCCGTACATCAACCCGGTGCAATTGCAATACAACCTCGACATCGTGTCGACGGCCCCGGTCCATCTGTCGGCGTTGATACTGCGAAGTCTGGCACCCTGAATTTGTGACCATTGACTAATTTGGTCACTTTACGGAGAATCGTTTCCCTGCTCACTTGATTTCAAGTAAGGGATCCCATGCTCCTGTCCAGACCCAACACTACCGTCTTGTTGTTATTGCCTCTCTTCCTGGCTGCGTGCAGCGAGTCATCCGGCGTGCGCGATCCACGTACCCAGCCGCCTCTGGTAAGGGCGGCCACTGTTGCAAGTGCTGACCAAGCTTCCCGTTCGTTCACCGGGGTTGTGGTCGCTCGGGTTCAGAGCGAACTGGGGTTTCGGGTTTCCGGGAAGGTGCTCGAGCGCCTGGTTGATACCGGCCAGACCGTCAAGCGCGGTGAGCCGCTGATGCGCCTGGATCCCGTTGACCTTGGTCTTCAGGCTCAGGCCCAACAGCAGGCGGTTGCCGCTGCTGTGGCGCGCGCCAGGCAGACCGCCGATGACGAAGCGCGCAACCGTGACCTGGTCGTCGCTGGTGCGATATCCGCTTCCGCTTACGACAGGATCAAATCCCTGGCCGACACCGCCAAGGCAGAACTGAATGCTGCACAAGCGCAGGCCAGCGTGGCACGTAACGCAAGCGGGTACGCCGTCTTACTGGCGGACGCCGACGGCGTGGTGGTCGACACTTTGGTCGAGCCTGGGCAGGTCGTCAGCGCAGGCCAGCCCGTGGTCAGGCTGGCAAAGGCCGGGCCACGCGAAGCCATTGTCCATCTGCCTGAAACCTTGCGGCCGGCGATGGGTGATCGGGCTGAGGCCAGACTGTATGGCGACAGTGCGCGCGTCATACCGGCAAGGTTGCGGCTGCTCTCTGACGCCGCAGACCCGCTGACGCGTACGTTTGAAGCCAGGTATGTGCTTGAAGGCTCAAACGTCAGTGCGCCTCTGGGGTCAACGGTGTCCCTCGATATCGCCGCTGGCAAGCCTGCCCGGCAGTCGCTGGCGATACCCATTGCCGCTCTGCATGACCCCGGTCGAGGCCCAGGTGTCTGGGTCATTGCAGGTACGCCTGCACAAGTCACCTGGCGCGCCGTACAGCTGCTGGGTGTGAGTGACGATTCGGCAAACGTGAGTGGTGGTCTCGAGGCCGGTGAGCAGGTCGTGGCATTGGGCACGCATTTACTTCACGACGGTGAGCAAGTGCGCGTGCAGCAGGGTGGTATCACCGCTGAGGCGCAACCATGAATCCGGGACGCTTCAACCTTTCTGCACTGGCCGTTCGCGAACGCGCCATCACGCTGTTTCTGATTATTTTGATCGGCGTGGCCGGTACGCTTTCATTTTTCAAACTGGGGCGTGCGGAAGATCCGCCTTTCACCGTCAAGCAAATGACCGTTATTTCTGCGTGGCCTGGCGCAACCGCTCAGGAGATGCAGGATCAGGTCGCCGAGCCGCTTGAAAAACGTATGCAGGAATTGAAGTGGTACGACCGTAGCGAGACCTACACCCGGCCAGGTCTGGCATTCACTATGGTTTCATTCCAAGACAAGACGCCACCTTCTCAGGTGCAGGAAGAGTTTTATCAGGCGCGCAAGAAACTCAGTGATGCCGCGAAGTCATTGCCCGCAGGGGTCATTGGTCCGATGGTCAATGATGAATTCTCGGATGTGACCTTTGCGCTGTTTGCGTTGAAAGCCAAAGGTGAGCCGCAGCGACTGCTGGTACGCGATGCCGAGTCACTGCGCCAGCGTCTGCTGCATGTGCCGGGCGTGAAGAAGATCAATATCATCGGCGAGCAAGCCGAACGAATTTTCGTGTCGTTCTCCCATGAGCGGCTGGCAACGTTGGGTATCGCTCCTCAGGACATTTTTTCGGCGCTCAACGACCAGAACGTCCTGACGCCTGCCGGTTCGATTGAAACCAGCGGACCGCAGGTGTTTCTGCGTCTTGACGGTGCCTTCGACACGCTTGAGAACATCCGCAACACGCCGATTGTGGCGCGGGGTAAAACGCTGAAGCTTCAGGATGTGGCGACAGTGGAGCGCGGCTATGAAGACCCCGCGACCTTTCTGGTCCGCAATCAGGGTGAGCCGGCCCTGTTGCTGGGCATCGTGATGCGCGACGGTTGGAACGGTCTGGACCTGGGCAAGGCGCTGGACGCAGAAACGGTCAGAATCAACCAAGGCATGCCATTGGGAGTGACGCTTTCCAAGGTCACTGACCAGTCGGTGAACATCGGTTCGGTCGTTGACGAGTTCATGATCAAATTCTTCGTCGCCTTGCTTGTGGTGATGCTGGTGTGCTTTCTCAGCATGGGCTGGCGAGTCGGTGTGGTGGTCGCTGCAGCCGTACCGCTGACGCTGGCCATGGTCTTCGTCGTGATGGAAGCGACGGGCAAGAACTTCGATCGTATTACCTTGGGATCACTGATCCTGGCGCTGGGCCTGTTGGTGGACGACGCAATCATTGCCATCGAAATGATGGTGGTGAAGATGGAGGAGGGCTACGACCGGATCAAGGCGTCAGCCTATGCCTGGAGCCACACAGCGGCGCCCATGCTTGCCGGTACCCTGGTGACCGCTGTCGGCTTCATGCCCAATGGCTTTGCGCAGTCGACTGCCGGCGAGTACACCAGCAACATGTTCTGGATTGTCGGCATCGCCCTGATTGCTTCCTGGATAGTTGCAGTGGTCTTCACACCTTATCTGGGGGTGAAGATGCTGCCGGAAATCAAGCCGGTTGAAGGCGGACACGCCGCCATCTACGACACGGCGCATTACAATCGTTTCAGACGGGCTCTGGCCCATATCATTGCCAGGAAGTGGTGGGTGGCGGGTGCGGTGATCGCTGCATTTGTGGTGGCGATTCTCGGAATGGGGGCAGTCAAGAAACAATTCTTCCCGACCTCCGATCGCCCGGAAGTACTGATCGAAGTGCAGATGCCCTATGGCACGTCCATCGAGCAGACCAGCGCCACCACCGCCAAGGTCGAGGCGTGGCTGCACAAGCAGGATGCCGCGAAGATCGTCACGTCCTACATCGGCCAGGGCTCGCCACGGTTTTATCTGGCAATGGCGCCGGAGCTGCCCGACCCGTCGTTTGCAAAGATCGTTGTACTGACTGAAAGCCAGGAAGCACGTGAGGCGCTCAAGCTGCGGATTCGTCAGGCGGTTGCTGACGGGCTTGCACCTGAAGCCCGGGTCCGGGTCACACAGCTCGTGTTCGGTCCTTACTCACCGTTTCCCGTGGCGTATCGCGTGAGCGGGCCAGCCCCTGACACATTGCGCGAGATCGCCACGCGGGTCGAAACCGTGATGGCGGCGAGTCCGATGATGCGTACCGTTAACAGCGATTGGGGAACACGGGTGCCCACGCTGCATTTCTCTCTGGATCAGGACCGTTTGCAGGCCGTCGGGCTGACCTCGAGCGCAGTTGCCCGGCAATTGCAGTTCCTGCTCTCAGGTATCCCTGTCACGTCTGTCCGCGAAGATATCCGTTCAGTGGACGTGATGGGCAGGGCGGCAGGTGACATCCGCCTGGACCCTGCGAAGATCGAGGGTTTTACGCTGGTGGGGGCTGCCGGTCAGCGTATTCCTTTGTCGCAGGCCGGAGTGGTCGAAGTGCGCATGGAAGACCCGATTCTGCGCCGTAGAGATCGTGTGCCGACCATCACCGTGCGCGGTGATATTGCGCAAGATCTGCAACCGCCGGATGTCTCCGCCGGGATCATGAAAGCACTGCAGCCGATCATCGACAGTCTTCCGCAGGGCTATCGGATCGAGCAGGCCGGATCGATAGAGGAGTCGGCAAAGGCCACTGTGGCATTGGCCCCGCTGTTTCCGATCATGATTGCCGTCACCTTGCTGATCATCATCCTTCAAGTGCGTTCGATGTCGGCGATGATGATGGTGTTTTTCACCGCGCCGCTCGGGTTGATCGGTGTTGTACCGACACTGCTTCTGTTCAATCAGCCGTTCGGTATCAACGCCCTGGTCGGGCTGATCGCGCTGTCCGGCATTCTGATGCGCAATACCTTGATCCTGATCGGGCAAATCGACCATAACGAAAAGCAAGGGCTCGACCCGTTTCATGCGGTGGTTGAAGCGACCGTACAGCGCGCACGCCCGGTGCTGCTCACGGCACTGGCGGCGATCCTGGCGTTCATTCCTCTGACCCATTCGGTGTTCTGGGGCACGCTTGCCTACACGCTGATCGGAGGCACTCTCGGCGGTACAGTCATGACGCTGGTCTTCCTGCCAGCGATGTATTCGATCTGGTTCAAAATCCGTCCGGACAGCGGATCGCTACCCCGAAATTCCAGCAGTCATGCCTCAACTGGCACAGAGATGAAGAGAATCTGATCATGAATCAATATGGCCAAAAGCGGATTGTCGTAACGGGTTGCGGCATAGTCAGTCCCTTGGGATGCGGAGTCGAAAAGGTCTGGCACAGATTGTTGGGTGGCCGCTCGGGCATTAGCTTGCTGCCGGGCAGCGTCAGTGATGGCACCGGTGTTTCAGTCGCAGGTCAGGTGCCGGCCCTTGGAGAAGACCCGGTTGCCGGGTACGCCCCGGACAGCGTGATCCCGATGAAAGAGCGCAAGAAAATGGACCGCTTCATCGAGTTCGCACTCGTTGCTGCTCATGAAGCGCTCGCGCAGGCGGGTTGGCATCCTGACTCTGAAGTGCAACAACAGCGCACGGCGACCGTCATTGCTTCGGGGGTTGGCGGTTTTGGTGCCATTGCCGACGCTGTGCGTGTCACGGATACCCGTGGACCTCGAAGGCTGTCGCCATTCACTGCTCCTTCCTTTCTGGCGAACATGGCGGCTGGACAGATTTCCATCCGTTATGGTTTCAAAGGGCCGCTGGGCGCCCCCGTGACTGCCTGTGCAGCCGGCGTGCAAGCCATTGGCGACGCAGCGCGGTTGATCAGAAGCGGTGAGGCCGACATTGCAATCTGCGGTGGTGCCGAGGCCGCCATCGATCGCGTCACCCTGGGATGCTTTGCTGCGGCCCGTGCGCTTTCCACGAGCTTTGCGGGTCGACCGCAAGAGGCTTCACGCCCGTTTGACCGGGACCGTGACGGTTTCGTCATGGCTGAAGGCGCGGGCTTGCTGGTCATTGAATCACTGGAGCATGCCCTGGCGCGGGGCGCGACGCCGCTTGCGGAGCTGACTGGCTATGGCACCAGTGCGGATGCCTATCACCTGACGGCCGGGCCGGAAGACGGTCGCGGTGCGCGCAGGGCCATGGAGCAGGCACTGCATCAAGGTGGCACTAGGGCCGATGAGGTGCAGCATATCAATGCTCACGCCACTTCCACACCTGTCGGTGACAAGGGGGAACTGGCTGCGATTCGCTCATTGTTCGGCACTCGATCAGGCGTTGCCATCAGCTCGACGAAATCGGCCACCGGACATTTGCTGGGCGCTGCCGGCGGAATCGAAGCAGTGTTCACAGTGCTGGCACTAAGAGATCAAATCGTGCCACCCACATTGAACCTCACGCACCCGGACGAGGCTGCTGAAGGGCTTGACCTGGTGGCCATGGTCGCCCGAGAGACCCCAATCGTTCATGCCCTTTCAAACGGCTTCGGATTTGGCGGGGTCAATGCCAGCGTTCTCTTTCGGCGCTGGGAAGGCAAGCCGTAAGTCGTTTGAGCCTGGAAAGTGCTCTGTAACGGCCTGAGTGCTCACTTGCGCCGCACCCGCGGCGCAAGTCCTGTCAATTGCTGCCGAACGCATGCCCAGGCCAGATGCAGCGCATTACGCAACGCCACTGCATCGGCGCTCATCACGCGTAACGACACGCCGCAATCGTTCGGCAGTGCGCTGACGCCCTGGTAGCTATCGGCAACGTCGTGTAACGCTTCGCGCAACGTCCGTTTCAAATCCTCTATCGGCAAACCCTGACCCACCAGCATGAACGTTGCCAAGGCTTGCCGTTGTCCGCTCACGCCGGGCAGTCGGCGTTGCAGGTCTGCGCCGGTAATTGCCAGTCGGTCACCGGCCAACAGTTTTCCGGCCGGGCTGTAGACCTGCAGGTCGGCGCGGTAAAAGTCGGGCAGTCCCTCGCTGCCGTGAGGTGTATGCAGGCAGAATGCATCACACAGCAGCACTCTTGCACCGGGGTGCAATGTCACGTTTACCTGGCTATGCAGCCGCGTCTGTGGAAACAGAATGGTGGCCATCGGCAGGTACTCCAGCAGCACATCGGCTTCGGCGACCAGTGTCACGGTCTGCCGCGCCGACTGCTCGAGCATGCTGTGCGCGACCGTCGCAGCGCCGGTGCTGACGTGCACTTGGGTGCCTGGTCCTGCGTGCAGATGCAGGTGCAGTTGTTCCCCGGCGAACAGGCCTCCCGAACACGATTGCAGGTAGACCGCCGCCATGCCGGGCGGGTCTTGCGGCAGGGTCAGGGTACGTCCCAGATGGAAGGGGTAGCCGACTTCCTGACGAGACACATAACTGGCCCCGGAAGGCGCTTTGCTGAAGGCGATATGTGCCGTGCTTTTCGTCTGTGCGGGCAGTGACGATTGATGGGCGTTCATGTGCGGTCGAACAACACGGCACGGCTTATCGCGTCCACCACCGCGTCGACGCCTTCGCCGGTGTTGCAGTTGGTAAACAGCACCGGCTGGCCGTTGCGCGCTTGCGCTGACTCGCGCCGCATGCGCGGCAGGTCGACGCCCACATAGGGTGCCAGGTCGTATTTATTGACCACCAGCAGGTCGCAGCTCAAAACGCCGGGGCCGCGTTTGCGCGGGATATCATCGCCGCCTGCGACATCGATGACGAAAATCCAGTAGTCCACCAGATCCAGCGAAAAGGTCGAGGCCAGGTTGTCGCCGCCCGATTCGATCAGCACCAGATCAAGATTACCGAAGCGCGCTTCCAGCTCATCGGCCATTTGCAGGTTGAGGGTCGGGTCTTCGCGAATGGCGGTGTGCGGGCAGGCACCGGTTTCCACCGCACGAACCCGCTGCGGGTCGATCAGCCCGCTGCGCTGCACACGCTCGGCATCTTCACGGGTCGCAAGGTCATTGGTGATGATCGCCAGCTCGGTACCACGCGCGATGAAGCGCGGAATCAATTGTTCCAGCAGGCGGGTCTTGCCCGAGCCCACCGGGCCGCCGATGCCCACGCGAGCAGCGCCGGGATGGGGTTGGGCATCGGTGTGCGGGGCAGATGCGTTCAAGGGCAGGCTCATTGTCGGGTTTCCTCTGCGGGGTGGGTTTCAACGCAGCATGTAGCGCTGCGCAAGTGGCACTTCGCTGACCGGCTCGCAGTGCAGGCGCTCGCCGTCGGCGTACACATCGAAAGTCTGCGGGTCGACGCGGATATCCGGGCAGGCATCGTTGTGCAGCATGTCGGACTTGCGCAGGGTGCGAGTGCCGAACGCGGGCAGCAGTTGCTTCTTGAGCCCCAGTCGCGTGGCGGTGTCGGCTTCGACGGCAAGACGATTGACGAAGTTGACCGACAGCGCCTGTTTGGCCTCGCCAAACGCGCCCCATTGCGGGCGCATCACCAAGGGTTCGCAGGTGTACAGCGAGGCGGCGGAATCACCCATTACGGCGTGCACGATGAAGCCACCCTTGACCACCAGTTCCGGCTTGATGCCGAAGAAGGCCGGCCGCCAGAGCACCAGATCGGCCAGCTTGCCGGGCTCCAGAGAGCCGATGTAGCTGTCGATGCCGAATACCCGCGCGGCGTTGATGGTGTATTTGGCGATGTAACGCTTGATCCGTTCGTTATCGCCCAGTGCCGTGGTTTCTTCCGGCAGGCGACCGCGCTGGTCTTTCATTTTCGACGCCAGTTGCCAGGTCCGGCAGATCACCTCGTTGATACGGCCCATGCCCTGGCTGTCGGAGCCCAGGATCGAAATGGCGCCGGTGTCGTGCAGGATGTCCTCGGCGGCGATGGTCTGCGGTCGTACCCGCGATTCGGCGAACGCCACGTCTTCCGGCACATCCGGATTGAGGTGGTGGCAGACCATGATCATGTCCAGGTGCTCGTCGAATGTATTCACGGTGTAGGGGTTGGTCGGGTTGGTCGAGGAGGGGATGCAGTTGCTTTTTCCGGCGACGCTGATGATGTCCGGCGCATGCCCGCCGCCTGCACCCTCAGTGTGGTACATGTGAATGGTGCGGTCGCCGATGGCCGCCAGCGTGTCTTCGAGAAACCCGGATTCATTGAGCGTGTCGGTGTGCAACTGCACCTGAAAGTCGTATTCGTCGGCGACTTTCAGGCAGGTGTCGATCACTGCCGGCATGGCGCCCCAGTCCTCATGGATCTTCAGCCCCAGGCAACCGCCACGCAGTTGCCCGAGCAGCGATTCGGGCTTGCTGGAATTGCCGCGTCCGAGAAAGCCGAAGTTGATCGGCCAGGCCTCGGCGGCTTGCAGCATCTTGCCGACGTTCCACTCCCCGCCACAATCGATGCCGACCGTGATCGGCCCCAGCGAGCCGCCGATCAGTGTGGTCAGGCCTGCCGCCAGCGCGTGATCGCAGAGTTGCGCAGAGTCGAAATGCACGTGCACGTCGATGCCGCCGGGGGTGACGATCAGACCCTCGGCATCGCGTACGGTCGTGGCGACGCCGCAGATCAGTTGCGGGTGTACGCCGTCCATGATCTGCGGGTTGCCGGCCTTGCCAATGGCCACGATCTTGCCGTCCTTGATACCGATGTCGCCTTTGACGATGCCGATCACCGGGTCGATGATCAGCGCGTTGCAGATCAGCATATCGAGGGCACCGTCGGCGCTGTCATGTCCGGGCATCAGGCCCATGCCGTCACGCAGCGTCTTGCCACCGCCGTGCAGGCACTCATCACCGGGTACCGAGTGGTCGAACTCGACTTCGGCCAGCAGCGAGGTGTCGCCCAGGCGCACGGCATCGCCAGTCGTGGGGCCGTACATGGCGGCGTATTCCTTGCGCGTCATCGTTGCCATGCCTCAGGCTCCTTTGAAGAATTGGGCGCGGGCACGCTCCAGCGCTGCGAGCTTGCAGGCCGGATCGTGCAGGTTGCCATTGGTCAGGCCACTGAAGCCGTGGATGTCGCCAGTTCCGCCAAACTGCACCAGTTGCACTTCGCGCAGCTCGCCGGGTTCGAAGCGCACGGCCGTGCCTGCGGGAATATCCAGGTGCATGCCGAAGGCACGTTCACGCGGGAAATCCAGCGCCTTGTTGACCTCGAAAAAGTGATAGTGACTGCCGATCTGCACTGGCCGGTCGCCGGTATTGATCGCGCGCAGGGTGGCGGTCGGTCGGTCGCCGTTCAGGTGGATATCGCCGTCAGGTGCAAGAATCTCCCCCGGTGTGGGCATGACTGCCAGCGGCAGTTGGCCCGGGCGGATTGGTTGATGCACAGTGACCAGTTTGGTGCCGTCCGGAAACGTGCCCTCGACCTGCAGCACCGGCAGCAGGTCGGCGACCCCTGGCATCACGTCATCGGTGTTGAGGATCGTTGAGCCGAAACCGATCAGCTCGGCGACGCTGCGACCTTCACGCGCGCCTTCGAGGATTTCGTCGGCGATCAGTGCTGAGGCCTCCGGGAAGTTCAGGCGCAGGCCCTTGCTGCGGCGTTTGCGTGACAGCTCGGCGGCGGTGTACAGCGTGAGTCGTTCAAGTTCGGTCGGGGTCAACAACATGAGGGGGCTCCAGAGCTGTCAGTAGAAGGCCGGTCAATTGGCAAACAGGCGCAGGTCCTGGGTTTCGTGGCGCATCACGGCGATTTCTCCCATGGGTGTGAAGCCGCACGCGTCGTCCGGCTCAGGCGGCTCCTGCGCCAGCAGCTCGGTGATCAGCGGTTGAATATCGGTCAGCACCCGTTGCGCATCGATGTGGCCCATGACCCCGAGCCGCACCGCGGCGCTGACCAGCCCGGTACACAAAGCGTGCGCGGCAGCCAGTTGGCAGTGATCGCGGTGCATGCCCAGGTGGTTCCAGAGCAGGCCCTGCACCACGGGCAGATGGCCCGGTGTGTTGCCTGTCAGAATCTGCTGCTGATAGGACGCCGCGCCCGATGTGCCCAGCGCGACATGCACGCCCAGCAATGCCTGGCCGACACGTCGTGAGCCCTGGCGCAGTTCCTCGGCCAGGGTCAGCGCTTCGATCCGGGCGTCCAGAGCCATCAACGTCGGCAGGTCATCAGCCGCGTGCCAGGCGGCGAGCAGAAACACTCGATCAAAACTGTTCCAGCGATGGCGCAACTGGCCCTCGACGAAGCCATGCACTTCGGCACTGCGGCTATGGCGAACAGTCCGTTGCCGACGTCGTGGCGCGATGATTTCGCCGTGGCCGAGGTGCCCGTCAGCGACCAGCGTTTCCAGACCCCACGACCACGCCACTGCGCCGCCGGGAAAGAAACTGTCGGCCTGTTGCAGCGCCAGCAACAGGCTGCTCGAGGCATTCATGCGCGCTGCACCCGGCCGTCCGCGAGCATGGGCGCCAGACGCTCGAGGTAGTCAGCTTCCGGGCCATTGAGCAGGATCTGCAAGGTGTCTCCGGCAAAGCGCACCGCCCAGTGCATGTTGCCGGCGAAATAACCCAGTTCCAGCGCGGCGGCCGCGTCGCGCGGCTGCAGGTCGAGGTATTGCTGATCCTGCATTTGCACGACGATGGCGCGTTGACTGTCGAGCATCAGCACCGAGCCGTTGCGCAGCTGTTGGTGACGTTCCAGGCGGATCGCGCAGTCGGTGCCGCGGTCGCTGGCCAGGCGCAGGCGATGACGCTGGATGTCACTGCCGGACAGGCTCAGGGTTTCCACCTGACCGGCGTGGCTCAGGTCATGCAAACGGTCGGCGAGGGCAGGGTCGCTGGCCTGGCCGAGAATGCGGTCGAGTATCAGCATGGCGATGGCTCCTGTGCGTTGTTCAGATTGTCAGGTAGCGCAGGATGCGCTCGCGGTCGACGGTTTCGCGGACTTCGCTGTGCACGAATTCGCCTTTTTCGATGATCAGGTAGCGGTCCGCCACCGCCATGGCGAACGACAGCACCTGCTCGGAAACAATCAGCGAAAAACCGCGTTCCTTTTTCAGCAGGTTGAGGGCTTTGGCGATGTCCTTGATGATCGACGGCTGGATGCCTTCGGTGGGCTCATCGAGGATCAACACCTTGGGGTTGGAGACCAGCGCGCGGGCGATGGCCAGCTGTTGCTGCTGGCCGCCGGACAGGTTGCCGCCCTTGCGTCGGCGCATGTCGAACAGCACCGGGAAGTATTCGAAGATGTAGTCGGGAATCGGCGCAGCGGGCGCGCCCTGCATGCCGGTCAGAATGTTTTCCTCGACGCTCAGGTAGGGAAAGATCATCCGCCCCTGGGGCACGAAGCCAACTCCGGCGGCGACCCGCTCGTAGCTCTTGCTGCCGGTCAGTTCCTGCCCGGCCAGGGTGATGCTGCCGCTGCGGGTCGGCAGCATGCCCACCAGGCTTCTCAACAGCGTGGTCTTGCCCATGCCGTTGCGGCCCATGATCGCCAGCGACTCGCCTGGCGCCAGGTCCAGGCTCAGGTCTCGCAGCACGTGGCTGTCGCCGTAATACACGTTGAGGTTGGAGACATTCAGCATGTTCAGTGCCCCAGATAAACGTCGATGACCCGTGGATCGTTCTGCACCTGATCCATCGAGCCGTAGGCCAGGGTCTTGCCCTGATGCAGGACGGTGACCTTGTCGGCCACCGATTTCACGAACTCCATGTCGTGCTCGATGATGACCATCGCGCGACCCTTGGCGATGAGCTTGAGCAGGCCAGCGGTTTTCTCCCGCTCGCCGGCGCTCATGCCGGCGACGGGCTCGTCGAGCAGCAGCAGTTCCGGGCGCTGCATCAACAGCATGCCGATCTCCAGCCACTGTTTCTGGCCGTGGGACAACAGCCCGGCCTTGCGTCCCAGCTGATCCTTGAGAAAGATCATTTCGGCGGTCTGATCGATTTCGGCGTTCAGCGCCGCGTTCTTCCCGGCGAACAGGCAGTTGAAGATGCCGCGCTTGTCCGGCGAGGAAATGTCGAGGTTTTCGCGCACGGTGAGGTCTTCGTAGACCGACGGGTTCTGAAACTTGCGGCCCACGCCAGCGCGGGTGATCTGGTACTCGATCATGTTGGCCAGTTGCAGGTCCTTGAAACGGATGCTGCCGGCACTCGGGCGGGTCTTGCCGCAAATCATGTCGAGCAGGGTGGTCTTGCCCGCGCCATTGGGCCCGATCACCACATGCACCTGGTTTTCCTCGACATAGAAATTGAGGTTGTCGACCGCCTTGAAACCGTCGAATGACACGGTCAGGTCTTCGACACTCAGTAACATTGCACTCATGACTGCGTCTCCTTGTTGCTCAGGCGCTGCAGCAGCCCGGCCAGCCCGGTGGGCAGGAACAGCACCACGGCCATGAACAGGAAACCGATGAAGTACTGCCAGAAACTGACGAAGTTTTCCGACAGCCAGGTTTTTGCCGTACCGATCAACAGCGTGCCGTACACCGCACCCACCAGCGACAGGCGCCCACCCAGTGCGGCATAGATGACGATCTCGGTGGACGGAATGATGCCCACCAGCGAGGGCGACGCCAGGCCGACCTGCAAGGTGAACATCACCCCGCCCAGCGCGGAAATCAGCGCGGCCACGGCAAAAATGAAGGCCTTGAACAGCGCAGTGTTGTAGCCCGAGAAACGCACCCGGTCTTCGCGATCACGGATCGCCACGATCACCTTGCCCAGGCGGCTGCGCAGAATGAAACCGCACATCGCGACGCTGGCCAGCAGCAACAGTGTGGTGATCAGGTAGAGAATCCAGGGTGTCTGGGGCGCCTGCAAGCTCAGGCCGAAGGCCGTCTTGAAATCGGTCAGGCCATTGACGCCGCCGGTGTAGCCCTGTTGGCCGATGATCATGATCGACATGATCGAGGCCAGTGACAGGGTAATGATCGAGAAGTACACGCCGCCCACGCGTTTTTTGAAGTAGGCATAACTGAACAGAAACGCCAGCAGTGCAGGCAGGATCAGGATCGCGGCCAGGGTAAAGGTCGCCGACTCGAACGGCTTCCACCACCAGGGCAGGGCTTCGACGCTGTTCCAGATCATGAAGTCCGGCAGTGCCGAGCCGTAGAAAGCGGCGAGGGCGCTGGCCGCTTCGTCCGTGGCGGTGGCTTCGAGTTTGAGGTTCATCGCCATCATGTAACTGCCCAGGCCGAAGAAGATCCCCTGGCCGAGGCTGAGGATGCCGCCGTAGCCCCAGATCATCACCATGCCCACTGCGCAGAACGCCAGGCTCAGGTATTTGCCGGCCAGACCGAGGCGAAAATCCCCCAGTATCAGCGGCAATGCCACCAGCAACAGCAGCGACAGCCAGATCAGGCTGTAGCGCTCGATCAGCGTCAACCAGCCACCCGCTGGCTTGCCGGCGCCGGACACCGAGGCCTGCGGCCGCAGCGTCGGCTTTTCAGTCATGTCATTCATCTCAACGTCTCACTTTCGTGGCGAACAGGCCGTTGGGGCGGAAGAACAGCAGCACGATGACCACCAGCAGGGTGATCGCCTTGGCCATGGAACCGGTGGTCAGGTATTCCAGCGAAACCTGGGTCTGGCCGATGGCGAACGCCGAAAGGAAGGTGCCCAGCAGGCTTTCCACGCCGCCGAACACGACGACGATAAAAGTGTCCACCAGGTACTGCTGACCGCTGACCGGGCCGGTGGACGCAAGCATGGTGAACGAACTGCCGGCAATGCCCGCAAGGCCACAGCCCAGCGCGAAGGTCACCGAGTCGACCCGCGCAGTGTTGATCCCGGCTGCACCGGCCATGGCGCGGTTCTGGGTCACGGCGCGAATGCGCAGGCCCCAGCGGCTGCGGTAGAGAAACAGGAACACCGCAGCGGCTATCACGAAGGTCAGACCGATGATGAAAATCCGGTTGAGGGGCAGCTCCAGCCCGTCGCTGATTTTCCATGCGCCCTGCAACCACTGTACGGTGGGCACGCTGACTTCCTTGGGGCCGAAGACCTGGCGGAACAGCTGCTGCAGGACCAGAGACAGCCCCCAGGTCGCCAGCAGGGTGTCGAGCGGCCGGTTGTACATGAAGCGGATGCAGCAGCGTTCCAGCAGTAGACCGAAGGCAAAGGTCACCACAAAGGCCATCCCGATGGCGATGATGAAATACCAGCCCATGAGCTCGGGAAAGTAGCGCTGAAACACCACGGAGGTGACGTAGGTCATGTATGAGCCCATCGCCATCAGTTCGCCGTGCGCCATGTTGATCACGCCCATCAGGCCGAACACGATGGTCAGCCCGAGTGCCATCAGCACCAGCACGGAAAACAGCGAGAACCCGCTGAAGACTTGCATTACCAGCGTATCGAGAGTCATGCCGTCGCTACCTGTTGCTGCACATTGACGAAAGCGGGCGCGAAGCGGATCGCGCCCGGGCCGGAATCAGAGTTTCGGAAAGGGGTTGGGCTCGATCGGTGCCGACTCGTAGATCACGTCGACCTGGCCCTGCGCATTGAGGGTGCCGATGCGCGCACGCTTCCACAGGTGGTGGTTGTCCTTGTGCACCTTGATCTCGCCTTCAGGCGCATCGAGGGTCATTTCCGAGGATGCGGCGATCACCTTCGGCACCTCGAAACTGCCTGCTTTCTCGACGGCCTTTTTCCACAGGTATACCGCGGTATACGCCGCTGCCATCGGGTCACCGACCACGCGCTGCTGCCCATAGCGTGTTTTGAAGGCCTGGACGAATTTCTCGTTGACCGGGTTTTTCAGGCTCTGGAAATAGCTCATGCAGGTCAGGAAGCCGACGAGGTTTTCCGCACCGATGCCGGTGACTTCCTCTTCGGTGATCGCCAGCCCCATCAGCGTCTGGTTACTGCTGTCGATACCCGCAGCCTTGAGCTGTTTGTAGAACGCTACGTTGGAGCCGCCGACGATGGTCGACAGCACGATGTCCGGCTTGGCCGCCTTGATCTTGTTGATCACCGAGGAAAACTCGATGGCGCCCAGCGGCAGATAGTCTTCGCCGACGATGGAGCCGCCCTGTTTGGTCACCGACGCCCGCGCCAGCTTGTTGGTGGTGCGTGGCCAGATGTAGTCGGAACCGACCAGATAGACGCTCTTGCCCTTGTTGGCCATCAGCCAGGTAACGGCCGCCAGGGTCTGCTGCGAGGCCTCGGCGCCGGTGTAGATAATGGCCGGGGATTTCTCCAGCCCTTCATAGAAGGTCGGGTAGTAGAGCAGGCCTTTGTTGCGCTCGAAGACCGGCAGCACCGCTTTGCGCGAGGCCGAGGTGAACGCGCCAAAGGTGACCGCGACGTGGTCGTTTTCCAGCAACTTGCGCGCCTTCTCGGCGAAGGTCGGCCAGTCGCTGGCACCGTCCTCGACGATCGGCTCGATGGTCTTGCCCATCACGCCGCCACTGGCGTTGATCTCTTCGATGGCGAGTTTTTCCGCGTCGACCACCGAGGCTTCACTGATGGCCATGGTGCCGGTCAGCGAGTGGATGATGCCGACCTTCACGGCCTCGTCCGCCTGCGCCTGACCGATCAGGGCAAACGGCAGCAGGCTGATCGCGCCCAGCAACAGAGCATGCTTGATCAAACGGCGTTTGTCGTTGTGCATTCACTTATCTCCCAGGAATGAAAAAAGCCCGACGTCCCGGCCAAATCAATGGGCGGGAGGTCAGGCTTTTGTGCCGAATCTGGCGGGACAACTGCGTCCGATCCAGTCGTACGCGAGGTGTCTCCCTACTTGCCAAGAGGGGCGTAGGGCAAACAGCTGGCGCGATGTCACAGGGTGAACTTAGCAAGGGCAATGCCAACTGGCGAAACGGCTCTTGGCGCGCGTTTCGAAACCCTCAGGCAGAGCCCCCCTGCATTAATTGCACGCACAAGTCGACATGCGCCGCTTTGGCGCGAACAGGGCTCCTACGCACCAAAAGCGTGATGCAGAAGACCCTTTTTTCTCGCGATATGTACTCATGCATAGACTGAGATATTGTGCTTTTGCAGGAGCGAACCTGTTCGCGAAGGCACTGTTCGAGGCGACCTGAACCTCACGAATGCACGGCCGTCTTCGCCAACGAATTCGCTTCTCCCCGACGCGCCTCGTCACGCATGGCCCGCTCCCTGCATGAGCCTGCCCGACACCCTCGCAGGGTCTCTTGCCACACGCCCATTCTCGGCAGGTGTGGAAGGCCCCTCGCACGACTGGTCCTGACACTGCCGTCACGCCAGCCCCAGGCACAACCGCCTGAGAGCCACCGTTGAATCCACGGTTATTCGCTCAGTCTTCTTTTCAGGCTCCCGGCCACCTGCGGGCGCCTCATCTCACGTGAAAGGTTTATAGGCATGACTGACCCGTCGATCCGTATAGGAGGTCTGTTTTCCAATACCGGCGTCACCGCTGCCGGTGAGTGTTCAACAATGCGCGGCGCACAGTTTGCAATTCATCAGATCAATGCCGCCGGGGGCGTGAATGGCCGTTCTCTGGAACTGATCACCCGCAATCCGGATTCCACGCCTGCGCTGTTTGCCATGCATGTCGAATCGCTGATTCGCGAAGAGAACCTGCGGTTTTTCTTCGGTTGCTACACCTCGGCGGCACGCAAGGCCGTATTGCCTGTCGTCGAACGTTACAACGCTTTGCTGCTCTATCCGGTGTACTACGAGGGCTTCGAGTATTCGCGCAACATCATCTACACCGGCGCCACGCCGAACCACAACGCGGTGCCACTGGGCAGCTACATGTTCGATCACTTCGGCAGTCGCGTGCTGATGATCGGCTCGGAGTACGTCTATCCCTACGAAACCAATCGGTTGATGAGCGACCTGCTTTACGAGCGGGGTGGCAGCAAGCTGGGTGAATACTACTTGCCACTGAAAAACGCCAGGGCAGAGGACTTCGCCAGGCTCATGGTCAAGGCCAGAGAGCTGAAACCCTCGTTCATCTTTTCGACAGTGGTCGGCGACACCATGGCGCACCTGTATCAGGCCTACGCCGATGCCGGTTTCGACCCTGCGGTCATGCCGATCGCCAGTGTCACCACCAGCGAAACCGACATTCAGCAGATGGGCGTCCATCTGGGCACCGGGCACATTTCGGCCGCGACCTATTTCCAGTCGATCGACACGCCGCTCAATCGCCAGTGCATCGCCCAGTACCGGGAAATGTTTGGCCAGCATCAGGTGACCGACCGCTGCTGGGAGGCCGCTTACTTTCAGGTCCATCTGCTGGCCAAGGCGATCGCCCGCGCAGGCAGTACCGACGTGGAGAGTGTGTTGCAGACCATGCGCGGTCTGGAATACGACGCACCGCAGGGGCGGGTGCGTATCGATGAACACAACCACCATACCTACCTGTACTCGCGGATCGGCCGTGCCAATGCCGACGGGCAGTTCGACATCCTTTACGAGAGTCAGAAAGCGCTGAAGCCCGACCCTTATGCGGTGGCGCCTGACTTCAATGGCTGGTCCAGCCTGACCGGGAGGCGTCCATGACCCTGCGTGCCGCCAAGAAACGTTTGCGCAACGATAGCGCAGGCGGCATCAAGGACCTGCGCGATGTCAGCGTGCTGGTGATGCATCCCGATGACGAAGACGGTCGCAACCTGATCGCTCAGTTGCAGCGCATCGGGTGTCAGGTGCGGGTGCAGTGGCCGATACCCGAGCGTCTGCACAGCGAGGCTGACGTGATCGTGCTGGCGGTATCGCCGGAGAGTCTGTCGACCAACACGCCCTGGCTGCTGCACCACTCGACGCCACCGATCATTCCGGTAATCGCCTATGAAAACCCGATCATTGTCGAGGCGCTGGTGCAGCTCAACGCCTGTTCGGTGATTCCGTCGCCAGTCCGCTCGTTCGGCCTGCTGACTGCCCTGGCCATCACCCTCAGTCAGGCCCGCAAGACGCGGGAACGGGAAAAGCACGTCAAGCGCCTGGAAGGGCGCATGGCGGTGATGCGCACCGTGCAGCAGGCCAAGATCATCCTGATGGAAACCAAGGGCCTGTCTGAAACGGACGCCTACAACGCGCTGCGTGATCAGGCCATGGCCAAGCGCGAACCGGTGGAAAAAATCGCCGAGGCGCTGGTCAAGGCTCATGAATTGTTTCAACAAGCCTGTTCCTGACAGGTTGCAGACAAGCTTCGAGTGTCGGGCGCCACGCCTGATCCTCTTCTGCGCGGAAGGTTGCCATACGCCCTGACCCGGCAGGTATGGAACACCGCGTGGCGACCGGCGTGGACAACGACGTCCTCCGGATCGAGCCCAGGCCTGTGCGCCCTGCGCAGGCGGCTCCAGTCAATGACTGCCTGAACCCGGGCTGTCCTTACCGTTATCTGGAGAACACCATGTCCGTAAAACGCCCCAGCAAAGCCGACTTTCTGATTGCCGCCCAGGACCATGGCTACGACCTGTCAGACAGTCAGATGGAGTCGTTCCTGAGTCTCGCAGACGAAACTCTGGGTTCCTACGAAGCCATCGATGCCTTATACGCTGCCCATGTCGCCCAGCCGGCGCCGTTGCGCGAACACAGCAAACCGGCTGCGGCCGAGAACCTGTACGGGGCCTGGTACGTCAAGACCCACATTGCCGGTGCTGCCAGTGGCCCGCTGGCAGGCAGAACGGTGGTCATCAAGGACAACGTATCGGTGGCCGGTGTGCCCATGGCCAATGGCTCGCTGAGCCTTGATGGTTACGTGCCGTCCGAAGACGCCACGGTGGTCAAGCGCCTGCTGGCCGCCGGTGCGACGGTGATTGGCAAGTCGGTGTGCGAAGACCTGTGTTTCTCCGGAGCCAGTTTTACCTCGGCCACCGGCGCGGTGAAAAACCCCTGGGACCTGACCCGCAACGCAGGTGGTTCATCCAGCGGCAGCGCCGTGCTGGTCGCCCTGCAGGAAGTGGACATGGCCATCGGTGGCGATCAGGGTGGATCGATCCGCATGCCGTCGGCCTGGAGCGGCATCGTCGGACACAAACCCACCTACAGCCTGGTGCCTTACACCGGCGCCTTCCCGATTGAACGGACCATCGACCATGTCGGCCCGATGGCCAATAACGTGCGCGACTGCGCAATCATGCTCGATGTGATCGCTGGCGCCGACGGGCTCGATTCAAGACAGAAAAACCCGCCAGCCGTCAGCTGCGTCGCGACCCTCGATCAAGGCGTTGCAGGCCTGAAAATAGGCCTGCTGCGTGAAGGCTTCGCGATTCCCGGCATGTCCGAGCCGCAGGTCGACGCACTGGTTCGTGCTGCCGTGGCGCAACTGGAAAGTCTCGGTGCGACGGTCGGTGACGCCAGTGCGCCGTGGCACCGCGGAGTGGCGCTGGACATGTGGAATGTCATCGCCACCGATGGCGCGGCCTACCAGATGTTGCAAGGCAACGGTTATGGCATGAATGTCGACGGCTATTACGACCCCGAGATCATGAGTTACTTCGGCGCCAAGCGTCGCGAACACGCCGATGCGTTATCCAGCAGCGTGCGTGCCGTGGCGCTGACCGGGCATTACAGCCTGAAAAACCTGCACGGTGCGTACTACGCCAAGGCGCGGATGCTGGTGCCGGAACTCACCCGCCAATACGATGAAGCCTTCAAGCAATTCGACGTGCTGGTAATGCCGACCATGCCGTTCGTGGCCACCACACTGACCGCCGCCGACGCGCCGATTGAAGAGTACGTGCACAGCGCGTTGAACATGCTGGCCAACACCGCACCGTTCGACCTGACCGGCCACCCGGCCACGTCGATACCGGCTGGTCTGGCCGAGGGCCTGCCGGTCGCCATGATGATCGTCGCGCCGCGCTTCAAGGATGCCCTGGCGTTGCGTGTCGCGCAGGCTTATGAAACCGCCCGCGGAGCGTTTCCCACGCCACCAGGGGTTTGAGTCCGGAGACTGATCGAGGGGCATGCTCGCTCCATGCGAGCGGGTGTGCCCCTTCATCCCTCAAGGCTTCCAGACCTCCACATCCTGCGCATCCACCGCCTTGGGCAGCAGCCCGGCAGCGAAGAAGGCGTCGGCGATATGCTGTTGTTCGTCCAGTTGATCGTGCGTGACTGGCTGGATCTGATAAGCCCGGTTGCTGTTGGCGATTTCAACCGTTTCGATATCCAGATTGCCCCACAAAGGACTCAGCACCTTTGCGGCGTCGCGGGGATTGGCCTTGAGCCAGATGCCTGCCTTGTGCAACTGCTCGTAAACCACGCTGAGCACTTGTGGGTGTTCCTTGGCATAGCCGGTGCCGGTCAGGTAATAGCGCTTGTAGCTGGCCAGCCCTTTGCCGTCAGCCAGAGTGCGCGTTGGCAATTGCCGTTGGGCGCTGGTCAGGAAGGGTTCCCAGGTGACCCAGGCGTCAACCTTGTTGTTCTCGAAGGCTGCGCGGCCGTCGGCGGGCGACAGATAGGCGGGCTGAATATCGGAAAATGCCAGACCGGCCTTTTTCAATGCCGCGATCAGCAGGTAGTGAGAACCCGCCGCCTTGGTGACCGCGACCTTTTTGCCTTTCAGATCCCATAGCTGCCGCACGGGCGAGTTTTTGTGGACGATGATTGCCTGCGCGGAAGGCGAGGCCGCTTCCTGGGCAAAGTAGGTCAGCCGGGCCTGTGCCGCCTGAGCGAAGATCGGTACGGTGTCCGCCACATCCGCGCTGATGTCCACGTTGCCGACATTCAAGGCCTCCAGCAGTGGCAGGCCACTCGGAAACTCATGCCAGGTCACCGCAACGTGCTGTGCGGCGAGGGCTTTTTCCAGAGTGCCCTGTGTTTTCAGCAGCGTGATCAGCGTCGACGACTTCTGGTAACCGATTCGCAGCGTTTCCTGTGCTTCGGCGGGAAGGGTGATGCACAGGGCCAACCCCGCGAGCAGACCTGCCAGCAGCGCACGGCGATAGTCGGTTTGTGTGTGTTTTATCGGTTTGGGCATGGCACGCTCGGTATTTGAAGGTGGCACTGAGTGTCAGGAGTGGTATCCCCACGCAGCGCAATGGAGATGATTTTCGTCAGTAGCCACGCTGGTGATCAGCCTGATTCTGCAAGGCCTGCCCGCTGAGGAAACGGTCAAGGTTGGCCAGAAAGCTGTCGGCTATTTCGTGGCGGCTATTGCTGGAGATCGCCGAGGTGTGGGGTGACAGGCGTACTCTGGGGTGTGCATACAGGGGATGACCGTCCGGCAGGGGCTCGGGTTCGGTGACGTCCAGCGACGCGAGGCCAATGTTTCCCTGGTCCAGTGCATTGAGCAGCGCCTCATGATCAAGCAGCCCACCACGGGCGATGTTGATCAGGTGCAGGCCGGGTTTGGCGCTGTTCAGTACGTCAGCGTTGACGATGTGCCGTGTGGCAGGTGTCAACGGTGCGGCCAGCACCAGATGGTCGGCGCGGGAGAAAAGCTCGTGAATGTCGCGTGTACTTTCGACGCCATCAACCTCGAACGGTGTCTGGCTCTGCCGCAATGCCACAACGTTGATGCCCAGTGCCAGCGCTTTACCGGCCAGGCTGCTACCGATGGCGCCGAAGCCGAGAATTCCGAGCGTAGTGCCCTTGAGTGGCGTCAGTGCAGTGAAATTCCATTGCGAGTCATGCACCCAGATGTCCGGCAGGTGTTTGGCAGCAGCGAAAATGGCGGCCAACGAGAACTCGGCAATGTTTTCTGCCGCGCTGCCCCGCGAGGTGCTGACCGGCGGGCCGTCGAACAGCCAGCCAGGATAGAAGTCGATGCCCGAAGACACCACCTGAATCCATTTCAGGCCATAAGGCCAGCCCGGAGGCGGCGAGGCAGGGGCTTCATAACCATGCACATTGATAGGGCGCGCCAGCAGAATGCTGACCTCGGCAGGCAGGTCGCTCGGCACGCCGGCCGGTACGCCGATGACCCTGGCTTCTGGATGGGTCACTGCAAGCCGCTCGCGGATGACCTGATTGAAGTCATTATCCAGTTGGCTGGCTATCACGAGTCGGGTCATGCCACAGCCTCGTCCGATTGATGGGCGACAGCCTTTGCATAACGATTGGCCGGCACTTCAAGACCGAGATTGTCACGCAGCGTATTGCCAGTGTATTCGGTACGGAACAGGCCGCGCTGCTGCAGCACCGGCACCACCTGTTCAGTGAAGTACTGCAAACCATCGGGCAGAACGCTGTTGATGATGAAGCCATCGGCCGCCCCTGCTTCGAACCATGTCTGTATCGCGTCGGCAACCTGTTCCGGCGTGCCGACGAAGTCGCGGCGGGGCAGGGAGAAGCGCAGGGCGACTTGACGCAGGCTCAGGCCTTCATCTCTGGCCAGTTGCTTGATCCGGTCCGAACCGCCTTTCTGGCTGTTGGAGCCCAGATCGCCCAGTTCCGGGAAGGGTTCGTCCAGGGGGTACTGGCTGAAGTCATGATCATTGAACGGTCGGCCAAGGGCGACGATGGCATCTTCGATCGTCACCAGATCCACGGCCTGGCGATAGCGGCTCTCCACTTCGGCCTCATCACGCCCGACAATCGGGCGAATGCCCGGCAGAATCGACAGCGCGTGCGGATCGCGGCCAAAGCCGCCAGCCCGTTGTTTCAGGTCCTGATAATAGGCGCGTGCCTCATCGAAGCTCTCGGCGTGAACAAAGATCGCATCCGAGTTCTGAGCGGCGAAGTTACGCCCGGCCTCGGAAGTGCCTGCCTGAAAAATCACCGGCTGACCCTGCTTCGACCGGGCGATGTTGAGCGGGCCTTTCACCGAGAAAAATTCGCCCTTGTGGTTCAGCGCGTGCAGTTTGCCTGGCGTGAAGAACTCGCCTTTCTGCTTGTCGTAGGCGAAAGCGTCGTCTTCCCAGGAATCCCAAAGGCCCTTGACCACGTCGATATGCTCCTTGGCGATGCGGTAGCGCACCGCATGTGGCGGGTGTTCGCCCTTGCTGAAGTTATCGGCGGTGCCACTGAGCCACGACGTCACCACGTTCCAGCCAGCCCGGCCGCCGCTGATGTGATCCAGCGAGGCAAACTGGCGAGCGACCTGGAACGGCTCGGTGTAACTGACCGTGACCGTTGCTACCAGGCCGATGTGCCGGGTGGTGGCTGCGAGTGCGGACAGAATGGTCAAGGGTTCGAAGCGATTCAGGTAGTGCGGGCTGGATTTCTCGTGAATGTGCAGGCTGTCGGCAATAAACACAAAGTCGAAGCGGGCCGCTTCTGCCAGATGGGTCTGTTGCTGATAAAAACCTAAATCAACACTGGCATTGGCCAGCGCTTGCGGGTGGCGCCATTCGCCCCAGCCATGGCCGACCCCGTGGACCATGGCGCCAAGTTTAAGGTGTTGTCGTCTACTCATGGAGTGTGCCCCGGACGTGATGAAGAAGGTAGATTCACCTCCGCCTGGCGAAAGGGGTCGGTAATGGGGTCACGGTATGCCTATAAAAAACCGCCGTGAAATTCTTTTTTGTTATAGGTTTATTATTAAATTAAATAATTATTTATGTGATGAGTATGCATAAATTGAATTTTATCCGCTGATTCAGGAGTAAGACTCATGGGTTGGCAGCCCGGTCGCCGAGCAGCGGCAGTTTCATCAGCATGTTCTTCAACGCCAGAGCATCCCATGGCAGGTGTTCGGCAATGCCAAGTCCGACCACGTCCACGACGCTGGCGACGTCTGTCAGCAAGCGGACCACCTGCTCGATAGTCATCTTGCCCTGAGCAACGCCTTCAAAGTCACTGGCCGGGACACCGGGTTGGGCAAACAGCAGAGAACGAAACAGTGCCGGGTCCAGCACGTCCAGGTCCAGATGGATCGCCAGGTGCCTTGCCCCGATGTCCTCAAGCCACTGCAGCACCGGCTCGCTGGAGTGGGCCAGCGCCTGGGCACCTGCACTGCGCAGCCGGAGACGTTTGATGAACGCGGTTTCTACCTCGAGGGTCTCCTGCAGGCCTGCATACATCACATTGGCCGGCTTGACAGGGCGTTTCACCGCGTCGACGAAATCCTTGTCACCTTCGCCCAGCAGATTGCCCATGACCATCGCATGCGCATGCTGGAAGTCTCTGGGTGTCATGACGTCCGGGTGAGCGTCGACCCACAGCACCGCAAGGTCACCGTCGTAACGTTCATTCAGGTAGGCGAATGGCGCGAGGTCGACCAGACAGTCGCCACCCAGAACCACCAGCCGATCCGGCTGATGCCGGTCGATCAGGTGCCGTGCTAGGTCAAGCTGCGCGAGCAACGCATGGCGGGCGATAATGCCGTTTTCCAGTTCAAGTGGTTGATCATCGGGTTCGGTTACGGCCACGTGCTCGACAGGCCCTGACGTGTCCGGTGTCAGCCACGCCAGCAGTTGTGCGCCAAAATGATAAGGTGCGTTGTTGCCGCCCTGCCACTGGGGAAAGATCAGGCGCAGGGTTTTATCGGGGTGGGTAGTCATCGAGGTTTGCCTTCATCACCGTTCATTGGCACGGCGCGCAGAAAGCGCCGTCAGTAGGGCGGTGATACTGATCGACCCGGATGCGGCGTGCTTTGCCTGAACGGTCAATCGCTGTGCCGAAGACGCCAGTCGTCTTATCGTGGCTCCAGCAACTGCTGGGGAGGAATGCCATAAGCGTTTTTGAAGGCTCGACTGAAATGCGAAAGGTTGGTGAAGCCGAAATTCAGCGCAGCGTCGCTGACCCGGTGAACGTGGCGTTTGAGCAGTGCGTCATGGCACGCCGAAAGCCTTTGCTGCCAGAGCCAGCGAATGGCCGTAGTGCCTTCCCGTGCGAACAGTCGATTGAGTGTGCGTGGGGAGACATGAGTCGCCAAGGCAATGTTTTCGGCCGTCAGCCCTGTGTCGGGCAGATTATTCAGCAGGAATTGCTTGATGCGCTGCAGTTGTTGCATTTGATGAGACTGACGTCGGATATCGGTGTCGCCAAACACCGAGTCGAAGGCGGTAGACAGTACGTCCAGCAGTGATGCATTGAGTCGTTCGCTCAGCGGCTCCGATAAACCCTCTGCGTTCCAGGCTTCGGTCAACACGACGGAGGCAACACGACCCAATGCCGAACGGCCATCCAGCGTCCGGCACACCAGTCGTTCGGCACTGGGGATGTGTTGCAGCAACAGCTTGCGGGGCACCGTCAGGACAATCTGATCGTCCCCTTCGGGGTAACGGCATGCGTAAGGCTGTGCGCTATCGTAAAGGACGATATCGCCAGCGCCTTGCCGGGACTCCCTGTCGTTCTGCACGACAAGCGCGTCGGGACACAAAGAGAGCGTGAGGAGGAAGTGATCGCTTTCCCTGTCTTGCTGCAAGCGCCGGTAATGCAGGGGGGATGACTGGATCCGGGTGAAAGTAACGCTACCCTGACCCCTGACGTTCAGTCTGCCGTCAAACGGCGCTTCGTTCAGGGGCTGGCTGGCGACCAGGCCATACGTCGAACTCACAACCTCCTGCCAGGCGTCGAAACGATCCTCGGGTCGTAGTGGTTCGGCTGGGAAAATCATGGCCATGTCTGCCTCTGCGAAGAGCGTTTTTCACGAAGTGATAGGCTTCAAGGTTATCAGACGTTGATCCAGAGCAAGACCCCTGCGTCTACAGTGCTCCAGTGTGACGAAAATAATTGATATGTCGGTGATCCGGCCGATATAGGCCTACGTATGCTGCGCTCTGCTTATCCAAGCCTTCCAGAACAGGAGTTCCATGGATCCGCGTCTTGCTGGACTTTCCTTCTTGCTGACCCTGGGCTGGACTGGCGCAGTCATTCTTGTCATCTGGTTCTATTACTGATGACGGCGAGTTGTTCAAAGCAGGTAAAGGAATGGTGTACCAGGCGCGCTTAGCCGACTACCGGCCAGGCCAAGGGGTGTCTGTGTGTGTGGTGGCGAACCAGTTGCCCTAAAGCTGTTCCGTTTGATGCCGATGTTAATGCTACAGCTACCTGCCAAGTGGAGTCGGTCATTCCATCCGACGCTGATGAACTGCAGTTTGCGCTATGGACGGCATTGAGAAAGACGATTAACCGGCTTGATCGGCAGCCTCCATAGTCCACACATCGGTGTGTCTGACAGGGCTCGCGGAAACCGGCGCTTTATAACAATACTTCCATAGATGCTTACTCGCAGAGTATTTCCACATGTCGACCACAATTGAAACCACCCACAGGGACAAGGCCGGGCTGGAACTTGATCTTCACTCGCTGATGACGGCCATTGACCGCTCCCAGGCGATGATCGAGTTCGATCTTGATGGCAATATCCTGCGGGCCAATACCAATTTTCTGGATTGCGTCGGTTATCGGCTGGATGAGGTCCAAGGTCGGCATCACCGCATGTTCTGCACGCCGGAACATGCATCCAGCGTCGAATATGTGACGTTTTGGGAAAAACTCGGCAAGGGCGCTTTCGACGAAGGGCAGTACAAGCGCCTGGGCAAGAACGGGCGCGAGATCTGGTTGCAGGCGACTTATAACCCGGTGTTCGACGAGCAGGGCAACCCGTTCAAGGTGGTGAAGTTCGCCACAGACGTCACTGCGCAACGCAAGTCCAATGCCGAGTACGAAGGCAAGGTTGCGGCCATCGATCGCTCGCAGGGCATCATCGAGTTCGACCTGAACGGTCGCGTGCTCAACGCCAACGAAAACTTTCTCAAGGTCCTGGGCTATCGTCTGGACGAGATTCAGGGTCAGCACCATCGCATGTTCTGCGAAGACGACTACCTGAACAGCCCTGCATATCGTGCCTTCTGGGCCAAGCTGGAACGTGGCGAGTATGACTCAGGCGAATACAAGCGCATCGGCAAGAACGGTCGCGAGCTGTGGATCAGCGCCACTTACAACCCGATCTTCGACCCGGATGGTCGTCCTTACAAGGTCGTGAAGTTCGCCAACGATGTGACCGAGAGCCGCATTCGTCAGGCTGAGTCCGCAGGCAAGGTGACGGCCATCGAACGTTCTCAGGCGGTGATCGAATTCGATCTGACGGGCAAGGTGCTGCACGCCAATCGCAATTTTCTGGCGGTATTCGGCTACGAACTCGATGAAATCGTCGGTGAACACCACCGTATGTTCTGCTCCGAGGAATTCGTCAGCAGCCTGCAGTATCGTGAGCTCTGGGAGAAGCTGGGGCGCGGCGAGTACGACGCCAACGAATACAAGCGCAAGCGCAAGGACGGTAAGGAGATCTGGATTCAGGCCACCTACAACCCGATTTTCGATGCACAGGGCAAACCCTACAAGATCGTCAAGTTCGCGCTCGACGTGACTGTGGCCAAGGAAACCAGCGTCGAGGACCAGGGCAAGGTGAATGCCATCGACCGCGCCCAGGCCGTCATCGAATTCGACATGGCCGGCAACATCATCACCGCCAATGCCAACTTCCTCAAAGCGCTGGGTTATGGCCTGCTGGAAATCAAAGGCAAGCATCACCGTATCTTCTGTGAGGAAGAGTATGTGCGCGGCACCGAGTACCGTGAGTTCTGGCACGGGCTGGGGCAGGGCGAGTTCTACTCCGGGCGCTTCATGCGTGTCAGCAAATACGGGCAGAAAATCTGGATTCAGGCGACGTACAGCCCGATTTTCGACCACGACGGCTTGCCGTTCAAAGTGGTGAAATTCGCCACTGATATTACCCGTCAAGTCGAGATGGAACAGGCGATAGAGGCCAAGACCCGCGCCATGGGCGAGTCGGTGAAAGCACTGATGAACGCCATTTCCTACGTCGCACAAAGCACCGAGACAGCCACCGATCTGGCCAGAATGACGCGTGAGCAGGCCAGTTCCGGTTCGCAGACGCTGGTCAAGGCGTCCGACGCGATGGGCATGATTGCCAAGTCCGCCGAGGGCATTCAGGACATCATTCAGGTGATCAGCGAGATCGCCAGTCAGACCAACATGCTGGCCTTCAACGCGGCCATCGAAGCGGCCAGGGCCGGTGAGCATGGCCTGGGCTTTTCGGTAGTCGCCGACGAGGTGCGCAAGCTGGCCGAGAAGTCCTCGCGTGCGACCAAGGAAATCAACAAGCTGATTCTGGAAACGGTCAGCCGGATCGAGTCGGGCAACGAGATTTCGCGCAGTGCCGGCGAAGCCTTCGAACACATCGTGGAAGGCGTGATGCAGACCACTCAGGCGATCGACGGGATCAATACTGCCACCGAGAAGCAACGCCTGTCGGCGCAGGAAGTCGAGACCCTGATTGTCGAGCTGCATAAAGCCAACCTGACTGGCTATACCGAAACGCTGAACAAGGTATCCATCGGACAACCTGCATGAGCAGCCTGAATGCCTATGGCGTCGTGCAGGTCAATGGCGTGTATCTGGCGGTGGTTGCCGATGCGTTGATGGAGGCCGTGCACTGGCCCGCTGATCTGAATCCCCATCCGTTGACCCGGGGAGCGCTGCGCGGGGTGTTTACCTTGCGTGGCAAACCGGTGCCATTGGTCGACCTGCGGGCTCAACTGGCGGAGGGCGGCGATATGTCTTCGCCGACGCCACTGGTCGCGATTCTCAAGTATGGCGGCGGTTACCTCGGGCTGGCGATCGATGCGGTGTGCGACATTCTCAAGGCCCGTGATTCTCAGTTCAGCCCACTGGGGCCCGAGGGCAGCGCTGTCGGGCTGCTGCCCTCTCTGCTGCTCGGCTCTGAAGAGTCGCGGATGATCTACAAGCTTGATCTTGCCTTCATGAGTGGTTTGCCAGGCGTACTGTTCGCTGCCGATCCCAACGCGCAAGTGCTCAAGGACGAGGCGCTGGCCGCCAAGAACCGTTTGCTGCATTACCTGGTGTTCGAGTGCGACGGCCGTAACTTCTGTATCGATGCCAGCGTTGTGACCGAGTTGGTGGACGAACCCGAGATCACGGCGTCGGATTTTGCCAGTGACTGCTGCTTTGGCGTCACCTCGGTGCGTGGCACCAAGGTCCCGGCGCTCAACCTGTCCGAAGTGCTTGGCCTGGACCACCAGCGTCAGACGTCCAAGCCGCAGTTGCTGCTGTTGACTGCGCCGGACGGGCGGGTCTGCGGGTTCGGCTACGACCGCATGGTCGCCATTCAGCGTCAGGATCCGGACAGTCTGTTGGCGGCGCCGGGCTATGGCCTGCCGCATCCAGAGCTGCTCGCCGGGGTAATGAACCTGGAGGAGGGGCAGCAAGCCTTGTTGCTTGATCATCCGATGCTGTTGCAGCGTCCGGAAGTCAAAAGCTACACCCAGGTTTACCAACACGACGTCAAACCTGCCCAGGCCTCGCACGATGTGACCAAGGCCATGCTGCGCCACGCCTGCCTGCTGTTCGATGCGCCGACCCGCTTCGTCGCACCGTTGAGCCAGATCGTGGAAATCATGAGCATGCCGCAGCAACTGATCGGCCTGTCGCAGCCGGAAACGCATTTGCTGGGACAGTTCAATCTGCGCGGCGAACAGGTGCCGCTGATCTGCCTGAGCAGCCTGTTGGGCGAAGTGGCACAGGTCCAGGGCGAAGCGTCGCGTGTATTGATCGTGCGTGGCGAGCGGCTGTGCTTCGGTTTTGCCGTGAACCGCGTCGATGCGATCGACGCCTTCAATCAGTTCGATCCGGCCATGCTGGAACAAGGCTGGCAAGCCAGTACCAGCAAGGGCATTTCGGTCAATGACCGGGTCCGTTCGCTGGTCAGCGTCGGCAGTCAGGAGCGCAGCTGGCGCGCGACCCTGCTCGATCTGCAGGGCCTGGCCCGACAGTTGGAATGCAACGTTGATCAGCGCCGCACTGTGCAATCAGTCTGAACCGAATGCTCCGCGCGTGGCCTTATTTGAGTGTTCACCAGCGGAGTCAACGACCATGACTGACAAGAAAGACGAGAAAAAACCGGAACCGCAAAGCGACGTGCCCGCGCACTCGACGCCCGAAGAAAAGGAACGCCTGAAAGACTTCAACAAGGACGGCATCCCGCCTGGGGTTTGCTGATCAGCCTGCGGTAGTGTTCACGTGACGCCCGGTCTGTTCAGGCCGGGCGTTTTCGTTTCTGAAAGCCTGACTGGGCTTTGTCTAGACTCACGCGTCGCGCAGCAGGTCGTTGGCGTTGAGCAACTGATAGGCGATCTGTGGACGTGCTTCCAGGGCGCGGCGGATGGCGGCGGGTATCGATTGGCGCGTCTTGCGGCACAGCCCGACCTTTTCCTCGACGACAATGCTGATGCCGCGCATGGTGCGCACTTCATTGAAGCCCGGCGCGACGTCGACACGCACGCCCAGTTGCTGGAAAATCTTGCGCTGCATGTGCTCCAGGTCTTCCAGACTGTCGATACGCTCCAGGCGATCCAGCAGGCTTTTCTCTGCGTCGCGGGACAGCAGCAGAATCCGCAGGTCTGCATCTTCCGCGTCCAGCAGCTCGCGCTTGCAGTCGCAAGCGCCGGGCGGGCAAGGGTTACGGATTTTCAAAGGCGCGTTCATGGGCGCAGCATAGCGACTGATATGGGCGTCTGACCATAGCTGAGTGCATGTGCGCCGCGCAGTTAAAAAGCCTGGCCCCTGCCGATATTCGCAGCGCTCCGCCGGGGCCTTACAGGTGCCGGATCAATTCGGCCACTTCATCTCGCCCTTGATGACTTTTGCGCTCATCTCCAGCGAAGCCGGCTCGGCCAGTTGCGGCCAGGCTTTCTGCATGGCGTCGATCAGGGCGGCGGAATCCTTGGCCTTGGCGGCCTGTTCTTCGAAGGACTTCAGGTAGTCGGCGGTGAACGTCACAGCCTGGGTGCCTGACGGGATCTCGCCCAGATAATGACCCGGAATCACGGTGGCCGGTTTCAGCGCCTCGATGCCCTTGAGTGTCGCGAGCCAGTCCTGACGCGATTTCGTGCTTTGCGTGTCAGCGATCCAGACATGGATGCCGCTGGAGACCACGACACCACCGACTACCGCCTTGAATGAGGGAATCCATACGTAGCTGCGCTCGGGGGCCGGGCCGTTCAGGCCTTTGATCTGCAACGGTTGGCCTTCAAGCGTCAGGTGGTCGCCCTTGAGTACTTCCGGCACAACCAGGCTGGCTGGCGCATTGTCCTTGAGAATCGGGCCCCAGTAGGCGAGTTTGCCCTGCATCGACGCCTTGATCGCCTTCACGGTAGGCGCGCTGGCGACGATCTTCGCTTTGGGGAACGCAGCTTTGATGACGTCCAGACCGAAGTAGTAGTCCGGGTCACTGTGGCTGATGTAGACCGTGGTGAGTTGCTTGCCGCTGGCCTTGATCTTTTGCACCAGGGCCTCGGCGTCGTTGCGCTGGAACTGCGCATCGATGAGCACCGCGTCATGCTTGCCGGTGATCAGTTCGGATGACACCGGGAAGACGGCTTTTTCAGCCGGGTTGTACACCTCGATGGCCAAGGGGGCGGCGGCCTGGGCTGCGAGAGGGAACAGAGCAGCGAAGGACAGGGCAAGCAGGGATTTACGCAACATGGGTACGACCTTCGTTCGGGCAGGACTGAGGTGGTTATCTTAGGTTGCCTCAGGTGAAACAAAACCCTCAGTATTGGCAACTATTGATTGCTTATATCGGACGAATCGTGGATCGGATCATAGCGGCAAGGGTATTCATCGCCATCAACGACAGGGGCAGCCTCATTGCCGCCGCCGAGGCGCTGGATATGTCTCGGGCAATGGTCACGCGTTATCTGGCGCAGATGGAAAGCTGGGCCGGAGCGCGACTGCTGCACCGGACTACGCGCAAGCTCGGCCTGACCGCCCCCGGGCAGGTGACGCTGTTGCGGTGTCAGCAATTGGTCGAGCTTGCCGACGCGGTGCCGCTGGCGGCCGATACGCAAGTCGACGAGCCGCGCGGCATGCTGCGCATCGCCTGTTCGCAGTCACTGGCCCTGGCCGTTCTGGCACCCGCGGTGACGGCTTACCTGCAACGCTATCCCGGCACCTCGGCAGACCTGCTTATCGGTAACGAGGCCGTGGATCTGGTCAGCGAGCGAATCGATCTGGCGATCCGCATCACCAATCAGCTGGACCCCAATGTAATTGCCCGTCCACTGGGGCAGTGCGCTTCGGTGGTGTGCGCTGCTCCAGCCTATCTTGCCGTGCACGGCACGCCGTCCAGGCCACAGGAACTGCCTGCCCACAATTGCCTGACCTATTCGTACTTCGGCAAGAGCCTCTGGGAATTTACCCGCCAGCAGATGCCGCTCAGTGTGCCGGTCGGCGGCAACCTGAGTGCCAACGATTCAGTGGTGCTGCTGGAGGCCGCAGTGGCGGGCGCCGGTATCAGCCTGCAACCGGTGCATTCGGCAGCGCCGCTGATTGCGAGCGGCAAGCTGATCGCCCTGATGCCGGAGTACCAGCCACGGGCACTGGGGATACACGCGATCTACACTTCGCGGCACCACCAGTCGGCAACGCTGCGCACTTTTCTGGATTTTCTGACTGAATGGTTTGAGAGGGACGGAGATTAGATCACCTGCTGCGTCCAGAACGGCATGCCCGCGTGGAGCATGGGCACGATAGGGGATGCCCATCGTTCCTCACGCTCCGTGTGCGCGGTATCAGGTCTTGAACTTGCGTACCAGGCCGTCCAGTTCGCTGGACAGCATCTCCAGACTTCTGGAATCCGCGCGGGCCGAGTCCGAGAGTTGAGCGATCAACTGCGCATCACCATGGATCTGGCTGATGTGCCGGTTGATGTCTTCGGCCACCTGATGCTGTTCTTCGGCGGCAGTTGCGATCTGGGTGTTCATGTCGCGAATCACATCCACTGACTCACGGATTTGCCCGAAGCTGCTGCGTGCCTGTCCGATCTTGGTCACCGACTGCTGCGACACGTCGAGGCTGGCATGCATCTGTTGCGCCACCGAGGCAGTACGTTTGGCCAGGTTGCCCAGCAGGCTGTCGATTTCGGCGGTCGAGTCCGAGGTGCGTTTGGCCAGTGCGCGGACTTCGTCGGCTACGACGGCGAAGCCGCGGCCCTGTTCGCCCGCACGTGCTGCCTCGATGGCGGCGTTGAGCGCCAGCAGGTTGGTCTGCTCGGCAATCGAGCGGATGGTGTTGAGGATCGACTGAATGCCTGCGCTGTCTTTTTCCAGTTGCGTCATGTCCTTGGCCGAGCGGGTGAGTTCTTCGCTGAGCTGGTCGACGCTGCGCACCGCATCGTCGATCTGCCGCTGACCTTCACGCGCCTGTTGCTGACCGTTGTCTGCCGAGTCGGCGGCCTGGCTGCAGGAGCGGGCGACTTCATTGGAGGTGGCGACCATTTCATGAAACGCCGTGGAGACCATATCCACCGCTTCGCGCTGCCGGCCAGCAGCTTCGGCCATGTCGTTGGAGACACGTGTCGAGCTGTGTGAGGCTTCGAGAATCTTCCCGGCGGCCTGACCGATGTGCTGGATCAGGCTGCGAATCGCGGTCAGGAACTTGTTGAACCAGCCCGCCAGTTGCGCGGTTTCATCCTTGCCGCGCACGGCGAGGTTCTGAGTCAGATCGCCTTCACCGCCCGCGATGCCTTCCAGGCCGCTGGAAACGCTGTGGATCGGACGCACGATAACGCGGGCAAAACTGGCACCGACAATCGCAAAGACCACCGCCAGCACCGCCGCGATGATGCCGATCAACCAGGTCAGGCGGGTGGCCGAGGCCATCACTTCGTCCTGTTTGATCAGGCCGATGAAGTTCCAGCCCAGTTGTTCGGACGAGTAAACGTTGGCCATGTAACGTTCGCCGTTGAGTGTCACCTCGACCAGACCACTGGCGGTTTTCGCCAGCTCGCTGAAGCCGTCGCCCAGTTCACCCAGTTTCTTGAAATTGTGCTCGGGCTGTTTGGGATCGACCAGCACCGTGCCGTTCTTTTCCATCAGCATCAGATAGCCGCTTTCGCCCAGTTTGATCTGCTTGACGATGTTGGTCAGCTGCTTGAGCGATACGTCGATATTGACCACGCCGCCAGGGTTGCCCAGTTTGTTGGGAATCGCCCGGATGGTGCTGACCAGTACAGCATCGTCGTTGGCCCAGTAATAGGCATCGCTGCGCACAGTCTTGCCGGCATTGGCCATTGCAGTCTTGTACCACGGCCGCACACGCGGGTCGTAGTTGCTCATTTTCGGGTCTTCCGGCGTCATGATGTAGCTGCCGTTGATCAGACCATAAGAGACGTAGGAGTAGGCCGGGTGAGCCTTGGCGATACTGGCGAACAGCTCGGTCGCCTGCCTGTCATTCTCGGACTGCGGAGGAGGCGTTGCGCCCATGTAGTTGCGGAAATCGTCGCTCGCCCCGGCGATCAGCGGGTGCGCCGCGATGTAATTGACGTTCTGCGTAATGCCGTCGAAAAACAGCTGCATGGCGTTGTCGACCTGGCGAATTTCACGCGCGCTGCTGTCCACGAAATCACTGGTCGCCTTGTCACGCAGGTTCACGACCACGATGGCGGCGACGACTAATATGGGCAAGCACGCAATGACTGCGAACGCCCACGTCAATTTTTGTTTGATATTCATTCGAGCTCCGGGATGTCCGTTACTGCCGCAAGTGTTGGGCGCTGCATGGGTGCAGTCTGCGCCCCGAGGCGTTGGCCTGAAGGGCGCTCTTATGGTCTACCAAGAGTTCAACGGCTTTATGCCAGCATTCTTTAGGTGGCGTGGCGGTAACAGACACTTGTTGTCGTTCATGAGCACGAAACGACCTTTACTCACTGATGCAGTAACCTGTTGTTCATAGGTAGCGCCCTCCAAACTCGGTCATGGCATCCAGCATTGCGTCCTTAAAGTAAGCCAGTGAAGCCCGGTCAAAGAGGATCTGGAAACAGGGTTCGGCCTGCGCGCCGAGGTTGATGACGATCACATTGATGCGCGCTGCCGAGGTCTGCGCCACCGAACCGGGAGCAAAAGCCCCCGGGCGCAGATCCACGCCACACAGTTTGGCCATCACCTCGGCGATGCACGGGCCACTCAGTTGCAGCCAGGCATGGCTGTCTTCGCGCGGCAGCAGGTAGTTGGCGCTGTGGTCCAGCTCCCAGCGAGCTTCTTCATCAGCGATGCGCTGCCCGTCATCCAGCGGGCTGCCCAGCAGCAGGTATTCGGTCTGCGAAAGGCGTGCGACATGGCTGCCGTCCGCCTGTGTGATGGCGCGGTTCGGTGCCTCGGGCAGGCTGAAACCGCGTGCCGTCAGGTAGTCAGCGCTTTGCGTGCCGCGAAATCCCACGCGTGGCCGATCGGTCAGGTCTTGCAGTGTGCACAAGGCCCGCGGGTTGGCGCCGACAGGACTGTTCTGGATAAGGCTGGTCATGGGTCAGAGCTCCTGGCGCTGGTTTTCAGGGTCGAAGAACGGCAGTTTGACGACGGTTGCCTGAACCACCACACCGTCTTCGACGCGGATCGGAATCTGCTGGCCGGGTGTGCTCTGGTCGAACGCGGCATAGGCCATGCCGATGATCATGCCCAGGGTCGAGGAGTACTCGCAGGACGTCACGTTGCCACTGATGTCCGGGCCTTTGAGCACCAGATGCCCCTCAAGCGGCAGCGGGCTGGCTTTGGGCAAGGTGAAGCCAACCAGCTTGCGCTTCTGCGGCTGGGCTTCGAGGATGTCCACCGAGCGGCGGCCGACGAAGAAAGGCTTGCTGCGGCTGACCGCCCAACCCATGTCGATCTCGGCCGGATGGGTCATGCCATCGGTGTCCTGACTGATGATGACGTGGCCTTTTTCCAGACGTAACAGCCGTTGCGTCTCGACGCCGAACGGACGCATGTCGAAGGCCTTGCCAGCCTCGACAAGTGCATCCCAGAGCCTCAGCGCGTGACGAGCGGGGACGTGGATCTCGTAGCCCAGTTCGCCGACGAAACCGACCCGCAACAGCCGCGCCTTGATGCCGGCGACCGTGCCCAGGCGCACGCCAAGATAAGGGAAACCCTCGGCAGACAGATCAAGGTCGGTACAGACCTGCTCCAGCACCTTGCGCGAATCCGGGCCCGCCACGTTGACCGCAGCAATGGCCGCCGTGACGTTGGTGATGTCCACGTTCAGACGCCACTGGGCATTCCACTTGAGCATCTGCTGATAAATGCGATCCACACCGCTGGTGGTCGCGGTGACGTAGAAATGCTGTTCGGCAAAGCGCGCGCAAACGCCGTCGTCGATGACCACGCCTTGCTCGTTGGTCATCAGCGCATAACGCGAACGCCCGACCGGTTGTTTGAGAAAGGCGAAGGTGTACAGGCGGTTGAGCAGCTCGGCGGCATCGGGGCCGCGTACGTCCAGGCCGCCGAGTGTCGACACGTCGATGATGCCGACCTTGTTGCGTACGTGCAGCGCTTCATGCTGCATGCATGCGTCGCGTTGCGAGGGTTTGCCATAGAACGCCGGACGCTGCCAGATCCCGGCAGGCATCATTTTCGCGCCTGCCTGCACATGACGCTGGTGCATGGGCGTCTGCCGATACGGATCGAAGGCACGGCCTGCAACGTGTGCCAGTTTCTCTGCCTCGAAGGGCGGCCGGGCTGTGGTCACGCCGGTTTCACTGATACTGCGCTGGGTCGAAGCGGCCACCAGTCTTGCAGTCGGCAGTGCCGAGTGACGACCTTGCGACGGGCCCATGCCCACCGTGGAATAGCGTTTTACCAACTGGATGTCGCGATAGCCGATGCGCGTGGCATTGACGATATCGCGTACCTGAAGGTCTTCGTCGAAGTCGACAAAATCCTTGCCGTCAGGGTGCGGGAAGATCGGCCAGGCGAAGTTGACCTGCGCTTCGCTGCGCAGCGCGGCTGGGGTGTCAGCCGAGGTCAGGCCCAGTGCCGAGACCACGCTGGCGGCGGCATGCGCCGCATCGGCCATTACGTTGTCCAGCGCGTGGTAACCGTTGACCGAGCCTGCGATGCTCAGGTTCTGCGGCAGGCTGCTGATGGCGAATTCGGCCTGTTGATCGTCATAGGCCAGCTTGCCGCCGGCCTGACACAACAACTGGTAGACCGGCATATAGCCGCCGGACATGCACAGCAGGTCGCAGTCGACACGCGAACCGCTGTTCGCCACCTGCCCCTGGCCGGTGATCTTGCGCAGCTCGGCGCCGCTCACATGGCGCATGCCTTTCTCATGCAGCGCTTCATAGACCGTTGTGTTCACGTGGCAGACGATGCCGCGCTTCTCCAGCGCAAGCCGCAGCGTCCGGTCCGACGGGCTGTTGCGCATGTCGGCAACTGCGACCACGTCGACGCCCTGATCGTGCAAATCCAGTGCGGCGAGGTAACCGTCATCATTGCCGGTCAGCACCACCGCGCGTTTGCCGGGCTTGACGGCGTACAACTTGATCAGACGCTGTGCAGCACTGGTCAGCATCACGCCGGGCAGGTCGTTGTTGCGGAAAATCACTGGCTGATCGAATGAGCCGCTGCACACCAGACAGTGTGTGGCGCGCACCTTGTACAAACGCTTGCCCTGAATCACCGGCAGGTAGTTGTCGGTGAACCAGGCATTGCAGGTCGCCTGTTTGAGCACCTGGATATTGTCATGTGCTTCTACCGCAGCGACCAGTTCACGCCGCAGTTGCTCGGCGCGCAGGCCGTCGACATCGAAGCGGGCATACGCCAGTGAACCGCCGAGGATGGGCTGCTGTTCGATCAGCAACACCTTGGCGCCGGCATTGGCAGCGCTCAGTGCCGCCTGCAAGCCGGCAGGTCCTGCGCCAATCACCGCCAGATCAGTGAACAGGTAGGCCTTGTCGTAGTACTCGGGCTGGAAGGTCAGGTCCAGCACGCCAAGGCCGGCCTTCTTGCGAATGATCGGCTCCCAGACCTTCCACATGCCCTTGGGCTTGTAGAACGAGCGATAGTAGAAACCCACCGGCATGAACTTCGAGAACTTGCCCAGGTACGCGTCCCGATCGTTGTCCAGCGAGCCGTTGAAGTTCTGGCCGGAGGCCTGCAAGCCTTCCTGCAGGGCAACGGTGTCGGCCATTACGTTGGGCTCGTGAGGCAACTGGATAAGGCTGTTGGCATCCTGCCCGGCCATGGTCAGCGGGCCGCGCGGGCGGTGGTACTTGAACGATCGCGAAAGCAGGAAGCGACCGTTGGCCAGCAGGGCACTGGCAATACTGTCGCCCTGCAGGCCCTGATAGGTTTTGCCATCGAAGCTGAACGTGAGCGGCCGGGTGCGATCGATCAGCAGGCCCATGGGCGCGGGCAGGCGGGCGGGGGTGGTCATCCTGCGATCTCCTTGGAGGCGAGAGGTGTGAAGTCGATGCGTGCGGTAAATAGTTCGCGTGGGTCGAAGGTGCGGATGATCTCGTCGCTGCCAGTGTGGCGCTCGGCCAGGAACCAGTAGCTGGAGGGGGTGTGCATCCACCACTCGCGCACCACGCCCAGCGTGTCCTCACTGTTGAACACGTAATCGGCCCACTCGCTGTCGCTGCAGGTTTGCGGGTCGGGCATGTGTTTGAATTCCCCGCCGTAGGTGAACTCGCTGATGTTGCGCGGCCCGTTGAGCGGGCAGGTCATGATTTTCATGTGTCGCTCTCCGTCAGTGGCTGGCCGCTGTTGCGCCCATTTCGTTGACTTGCTGAAAGGTCGAGAAGCGGTCGAGCGCGAACGGCCTGATCAACTCGGGCACCTTGCCGCCGCTGGCCACCAGTTCGGCCATGGTCTTGCCGCAGATCGGCGTGGCCTTGAAGCCCCAGGTGCCCCAGCCCGCATCCAGGTAGTAATTCCTGACCGGCGAAAGGCCCATGATCGGGCTGTAATCCGGGGTCATGTCGGTGATCCCGGCCCATTGGCGCATCAGTTTGGCGTTGGCCAGAAACGGAAACATCTCGATGGCGTGGGCCAGCAGGCTTTCCTTGAGTTCCAGCGTCGAGCGGCTGTTGAACAATGGGTAGGGATCAGAGCCACCGCCAAACACCACTTCGCCACGGCTGGTCTGCTGCACATAACAATGCAGGGCGGACGAGCTCACCAGCGGGTCGAGGAACGGCTTGAAGGGTTGCGTGACCATCGCTTGCAGCGGGAAAGTCTGGATCGGCGAACGAATCCCGGCCTTCTTCATCATCTGCGAACTCATGCCCGCCACCGCCTGCACGGCGCAACCGCACTGGATGGTGCCGCGATTGGTCTTCACCGCCTTAATGGTGCCGTTCTCGATCACCAGTTCCTGCACTTCGGTCAGTTGATGAATCTCCACACCACGCTTGGCCGCCTGCTTGGCGTAACCCCAGGCGACCGCGTCATGCCGGGCGGTGCCGCCGTCGATGTGCCACAGGCCGGCGAGCACCGGCAGATGGCCGGGGTCCAGATTGAGGCTCGGCACCAGTTCGCGGATCTGCTGGCGGTCGATCATCTCGGTGCGGCCGCCGAAATGCTTGTTGACCTCGGCGCGCTGGCGGAACGAACGGACCGTGGCATCGGTATGCGCGAGGGTCAGTTGGCCGCGCTCGGAGTACATAATGTTGAAGTCGAACTCGTTGGACAGGCCCTGAAACATCTTCACCGACTCGGTATAGAACTTCACGCCTTCGCTGGTCAGGTAATTGGAGCGGATCACCGCCGTGTTGCGCGCTGTGTTGCCGCCGCCCAGGTAACCTTTTTCCAGCACGGCAATATTAGTGATGCCGTGGTATTTCGACAGGTAGTAAGCGGTGGCCAGGCCATGCCCGCCGCCGCCGATGATCACCACGTCGTAGGAGGACTTCAGTTCCTTGGGCGCAGGCAGATCCACCTCGACCGGGTACTGCGAGCTGAGCCCGTATTTCAACAGGTTGAAAGGCATACGGCCTCCGGTTGGCTGCGTTGCGCGTGGGCCTGCTGCAGGGCAGCAGTCACGGTGTTTTTCATCAGAAAGGCGATAGTCATCGGGCCGACCCCGCCGGGGACCGGGGTGATGGCAGAGGCGACTTCGGTGGCGCTGGCGAAATCGACATCGCCCACCAGGCGGCTGCGGCCATGGTCCTCGATGCGGTTGATGCCGACGTCGATCACCACCGCGCCGCGCTTGAGCCAGCTGGCATCGATCAGGCGCGGACGGCCAACCGCCGCCACGACGATGTCGGCCAACTGGCACAAGGCCCTGGCGTCGGTACTGCGCGAATGCACCACCGTCACCGAGCAATGCGCTTGCAGCAGCAGAGCCGCCATGGGTTTGCCGACGATGTTGGAGCGACCGATCACCACCGCATGCTTGCCGCTCAGATCGCCGCAGGTTTCTTCCAGCAAGTGCAGGCAACCGCTGGGGGTGCAGGGCGTCAGTACGTTGCGCCCCTGGCTCAGGCCACCGACGTTTTCACTGTGAAAACCGTCAACGTCCTTGTCCGGGTCGATAGCCTGCAGGACGCGGTTTTCATCGATGTGAGCGGGCAAGGGCAGTTGCAGGAGAATGCCGTTTACCGTGTTGTCGGCGTTCAATTCGGCAATCAACGCCAGTAAGCGTGCCTGGCTGCTGTCGGCCGGCAGGCGGTGCTCCAGCGAGCGAATGCCGGCTTCCCCGGCGCGCAGGATCTTGTTGCGTACGTAGACCTCACTGGCCGCGTCATTACCGACCAGAATGACCGCCAGCGCCGGTTCGATGCCTTCGGCCTTCAGGGTTTCTACATCGTGTCTGACCTGTTGCAGAACGCGAGCGGCGGCGGCCTTGCCGTCGATGATGTGTGCGCTCATCGGAACACCACCGTTCGATCCGTGTTGAGAAACACGCGGTGCTCCAGGTGATATTTGACGGCCCGCGAGAGCGCGATGGTTTCGTTATTGCGTCCCGCCGCGACCAGGTCGGCCGGCAGGTAGACGTGATCGACGCGCTGCACTTCCTGCTCGATGATCGGACCTTCGTCCAGGTCGCTGGTGACGTAATGCGCGGTGGCACCGATCAGCTTCACACCGCGCTCGTAAGCCTGGTGGTAGGGCTTCGCGCCTTTGAAACCCGGCAGAAACGAGTGGTGGATATTGATCGCCCGGCCCGCCAGTTGCTGGCACAGGTCGTCGGAGAGAATCTGCATGTAGCGGGCCAGCACCACCAGCTCGGTGCCGGTTTCATCGACCACCTTCATCAGCGCGGCTTCCTGCGCAGCCTTGGTTTCCCTGGTCACGGGCAGGTAAATGAAACGAATGCCCTCGCGTTCGGCCATCGGTCGCAAATCCAGGTGATTGGAGACGATGGCGGTGATGGTCATGTCCATTTCGCCCTTGTGGTAGCGGTACAGCAGGTCGGTCAGGCAGTGATCGAACTTGCTGACCATCAGCAGCACACGCATCGGCCGGCGCGTGTCATGCAGTTCCCACTGCATGGCAAAGTCGCTGGCCACGGCATCGAAGCCGACTTTCAACTGCTGGATGTCACCCTCATGACCATCGTTGAAACGAAACACGGCGCGCATGAAAAAGGTGCCGCTGTACTCATCGTCGAACTGGGCCATTTCACCGATGTAGCAGCTGTTGCCAGCCAGGTAGGAAGTCACCGCCGCGACAATGCCGGAGGTCGCCGGGCAGCTGATCTTCAGGATGAAATGGTTCTTCTCGTGTTGCATGGCGTGTCCTCTGAAGGGTGGCGGCAGTTCGGCGCAGGGCGAAAAAGGTCAGATGCAGAGGTTTTTCGTCGACGAATAAAATTCTCTACAGGAATTTAATATTCTTGAAGGCTGTTTTATAGGCGAAAGGAAATCCAGCGTCCAGAGGTTTCTGGAAACTTTGTTTGCTAAAGGGAATATTGCGGGTTTCTAGGGGGGGCGCGCGGCGTTGCCAGATTTTACTGTGCTGGCAAGCTGCTATTCCGGCGGAGCATTGCGCCCGCTGGAAATATTCAGGGCCCGGTCGATGCGTGACGCCTATTTCATCCCGATCAGGCCCTTGGCCTGGCTACGGCTGTCGGAGTCCATATTATTGGACGACATCGCGTTATTCAGCGCGCTCGTGGCTTGGGACAACGCTGATTGCATGCTTCTGATGGTGGAGGTCAAAAGCTCTCTCTGCCGTTTCCTCTCATCTTCCGACAGGGTCTTGTCGTTCAGCAGTTCCATCAATTCCTGGTTCTTTTCAGCGATCTGATCCTGAAGCTTGCGGATGTTTTTCAAGACTTCCTTGACGTCCTCAGGCAGGCCGGACTGATCGATGTCTGCGTTCTTTTCACTTTCGAGTTTTTCCTGACCTTCATTCGAGATCTGAACCTTAACAGCTGAAGGTGTGACACTTGACACTGCGGAGCTTTCTGTCACCGAAGCTGGCGTTGAGGTCACGACCTGAATACTCATGATCGGAGTGGTGTCGAAAGGTGTGATTTTCATTGAGGTTCCGGTCCCGGAGCATTTGTGGAGTCTTGTCTAATACGCCTATCGGCCCGCAACAGCGGGGCCTTTAGCTTGATGTATCTATTTTGTACAAAATTGTATAGTCGCGCACGCATCCGATGGTCAGGCTCTTGGGGAATGGTCTGCACACCTCTACTGGACGGGGTCTTTGATTGATCCCGACTGCCTGACCAAGGCGTCGACCTTGTTTGCTATGACTTGACCGAACTCGGCCACTCATTGAAACCGCAGCTGGAAATGCTGTCCGCATGGGCAAGCAATAACAGACAGGCAATCGAGCAGGCACGCGCAAGGTTCGATCAGCAAAGTTCTCCGGCAACGTCGGCCGAAGATACTTTGCGTACCTGAATAGAAGCAATTTGCTACTGCGCGTCATCAGTCGTGATGCGCCTCACCGACAAACGTCAGCGAGGTAAACAAGCCGCGTTCGGCGATGTCGGCGTTGTCCTTGACGGGCAGCGTGACTTCGGCGGCGATGATGTTCAGCCCCTCGTTACGCACGATGACGCTGGCCAGACCCTGTGCATCGGTTTCAGCGCTGACGGCGTCCGGTGCGCTGCGGTAATCGCCGATCAGTTTGATGCCGGCGGCGGGTTTGCCGTCGATCAGTACGCGCACCGGCAGTGGTTTGCCTGCGCCGACTTTCAAGGGATCGGTCTGCGGCACGATCACGAAATTCAGCTTGTTGAACGCTGGCAGGTGCGCGCCTTCTGCGTATATCGCCACGCTGTATTTGAAGGTATGGATGGAGTCGGTGCCGTTGGGCACTTTGCTGCGGCCCTCATTGATCCATTGCTTCTCGGCGTTGCGCGTCCACATGCCGTTATCCAGCGCAATGCTCATGACCGCAGGCGGCTTGAGCGGCACCAGACGCGCGTGGTCTTCAAGACGTTGTACCGTCACCGGGATCATTTTGCCTTGCAGGTCGTAGGCCCACGCGCCGCTGACTTTCTGCGCCTTGAAGGCGTTGTCTTCGGCGCCATGGCCGTAGACCACTTCGATATTGCCGCGACGCTGTTCGGTCCATAGGCCGTGCGCATTGACGTGACTGGCGAATAAAGCGCCGAGCAGGCTCAGGGCCAGGAAAGGTTTGCTTGAAAGCATGATGCGTCCTTGTTGATGTGAGCGAGGGTCTATTGAATCGGGTGTCATGGGCGTCAGAGGCTGAGGGTCAGGCTCACCGTAACGTTGCGCGGTTCGCCAGGCGCGACCCAGTAGTTGCTGTAGGAGCGCTCGTAGTATTTTTCATCGAAAATGTTGTTCAGGTTCAAACCCACCGTGACGTTGTCGCTGGCTTTGTAATGCGCCAGCAGGTCTACGGTCTGGTAGGCCGGCAACTCGAAGTCAGCGCCCGACTGCCCCGAGCGGTCGCCGACGTAGGTGTACGCCGCGCCCACGTCCGAGCCGCGCAACGCGCCTTCCTGGAACTCATAGACGCCCAGCAGGCTGCCGCTGTGTTTGGCGACGCCAAGGATGCGACTGCCCGTGGGGATGCTCTGGTCGCCCTTGGTCACTTCGGCGTCAATGTAGGCGAAGGCACCGATGAGCCGAACGGCTTCGCTGACCTGCCCGGTAAATTGCACATCGAAGCCTTGGCTGCGAGCCTTGCCCACCGCGCGATTGGTGTCGGTGCCGGGGTCCAGGGCCAGAACGTTTTCCTTTTCGATATGAAAGGCGGCGAGGGTCGTGCTCAGGCGATCGTCGAACAGTTCGCTCTTGATTCCGACTTCGTAGCCGACGCCTTCTTCCGGGTCGAAGGTTTTGCCTGCGGCATCCAGGCCATTGTTGGGCTTGAACGAGGTGGAGGCGTTGGCGAACAGGCCGACCTGCGGTGTGAGTTGATAAAGCAACCCGGCGCGCTGAGTGAAAGCGTCCTGGCGCTGCCCGGAGGTGGCGTTGGTGGTGAAGTCATCGACCTGCTGATCGAAGTGTTCGTAGCGTGCCCCGATCATGCCGCGCAGCTTGTCGGTAAAGACAATCTGGTCCTGCAGGTTCAGCGCGCGGCTTTCGACATGCTCGTAAAAATCAGTACCGGAGCGTGCGCCAGCGGGTTTCGGCTGGCCGTAGACCGGGTTGTAGATGTCGATGGCGTAAGGGCTGCCGGCGATGGTCGTGACGCGTTCGTTCTTGCGATAGTTCTCGTACTCGGTGCCGATCAGCACCTCGTGCTCGACGCCCAGGCCATCGAAACGGCCGCGTAACTCCAACTGGGTGATGCTGTCATGCCAGTTGTTGTCGCGCTCACGGTAACGGCGATTGACCGTGTGCCCGTCGGCATTCAGCGGGCGCGCCTCGCTGGCAAAACCCGACATATCGCCCTGTTTGTAATGGCTGGCCAGACGCAGCGACCACACATCGTTGAGCTGGTGGTCCAGGGCGAACTGCATCATGTTGTTGTCATTATCGATGTCATCGTCCGGCTCACCGAGGAAGGTCGAGCGCGACACGCCACTCCACTTGTTGTTGGGGGCGACCACGCCTCGGTCGAACGTCGATGTGTGGCGCACGAACTCGGTTTCCACCAGCAGACGGGTGTCAGGGTTCAATTGCCAGCTGAAGGACGGGGCGACAAACACCCGTTTGCTCTCTACATGGTCACGAAAGCTGTTGTTGTCTTCGACGGCCAGATTGACCCGCGAAAGCAGATTGCCTTCTTCATCCAGCGGCGTGTTGACGTCCAGCGCGGTGCGATAGCGATCCCAACTGCCTGCGCTGGTCTGCAAGGTGGTAAAGGCTTCACGCTGGGGTTTTTTGCTGACGATGTTGACCGTGCCGCCCGGATCGCCACGCCCGTACAGGCTGGCGGCGGGGCCTTTGAGCACTTCGATACGTTCGATATTTGCGGCATCCGGCGTGGCTGGGTAACCGCGGTTGGCGCTGAAGCCGTCCTTGTAGAACTCGGACGTGGTGAAGCCGCGGATGCTGTACTCGTAAAGCGTCAGACCGCCGAAGTTATTCTGCTTGGATACGCCGCCGGCAAAATCCAGCGCGCGCTCGACATTGCTGCTGCCAAGGTCCTTGAGTACTGAGGCAGGTACGACGCTGATCGACTGCGGGATATCCGCGATGGCGGTGTCGGTCTTGGTGGCCGTGGCCGAGCGGGTGGCGCGATAGCCCTGGACCGGGCTGGTCGCCGTCTCGTACTGATAGTCGGAAGTGACGTTGACGCTTTCCAGTTCAATGGTCTGCGGGCTTTCCTCCGCGTAACCCGTGTTGCCAAAAACCCCGATTGCCAAGCCTGCCAGAGACACGATTCTACGAGACGACATGTGAGACTTCCTGATAGTAATAGATACAATATAACATCCCCGTTGAGAATTATTGCTGTTTGTTGAAGGGGAGATGTAACCGTCGCATCTATCAGCAGGCGTCCCGGGCTTGAGGACCAGGATTCAGGTAGTGGGAATAGGGATAACGCGTGAGGTCCATCTCTGTTGAGGAAATGGACCTTGCTCACTCACGCCAGCAACTCTGTCCCGAGTTGAAACGCCACCCACAACGCCAGTCCGGTGGCGAAGGTCAGCGCGATGTTTTCGAACCAGTTGTTGCGGTATTCCTTGCTCAACAGTGACTTCTGATTGGACATGATCAGTAGCCCCAGCGAGATGACGGGCAACCCGATGATATTCAGCGCGTTGACGCCCAGGGTCAGGGTCACGAAGTCCGGCATGCCGGGCAGCGACCAGATCAGCGGGGTGACCAGAATGAACAGCATGAACCACCGGTGCATCGGGTCGTTGTGGAACACTTTGCCGTAGCGTTCGCGGCGCTTGGGCTGGATGTGCTGGAAAGCATCGGTGATCAGCATCGGAAAGGCTGTGGTCTTGCCGGAAATACTGGCGAACAGCGTGGCGAATACGCCGATGAAGAAGATGTACCAGCCCAGCGGGCCGAAGAAGATCTCCAGCGCCTTGCCCAAGTCCGCCAGGGTGTTGACCTGAATACCGTTGGGCCGCAGGATTTCGACACCCACCACCCAGATGGCCAGGTTGATGACGATGCCGACGATCACCGCGAACAGCAGATCGTTGCGCTGGATGCGCTTGTGCTCGGGGCCGGTCCAGCCTTTTTCACGCATCACGTAAGGGTGGACGAAGTTGGCGATCGACCCGGCCACGGCGCCGATCACCGAGACCGCCACCAGCAGCGCGCCGTGTACGCCTTCATCAGGCGGAATACTGAAGCCGATGGTGCCCTTGATGATGCCGGTGACGTCGGGCCCGGACATGATCGCCAGGGTCAGAAACGCCAGGGTCATGATCGCCAGCAGCACCTTCATCACGCCTTCGATCATTGCGTAGATATTGCGGCCCACCAACAGCCACACGGCAATTACCACTGCGACGGAGCAGAGCAGTGGCTGGTCGATGTGCAGCAGCATGGCAAGTGCCTCGCCGGCGCCCTTGATCATGTAGGCGTTGATCAAATGCCCCATGAGCAATGCGTAGCCAAGCATGAACCAGGCGAACAGCGGGTGCAGTTGCGCGTAACCCTGGAGGATGGTCATGCCCTGGTTATTGCAGAGCTGGAAGCGGGCGATGATGTTGACGATCAGAAACCTGAGCAGCAGCGAAATCGCCAGTACCCACATCATGGCGTAACCATAACTGGCGCCTGCCACCGATGAGGTGATCAGATCGCCCGCGCCCAGCCAGGACAGCACGGCGATGATGCCGGGCCCCAGTAATTTTGCAAATTTCTTGAGACGAGGTTCGGCTACTGGCGTGGCCGTTTCTTTGAGAGACGGGGTAGGCGGCATGCGGTGAATCTCCGTTTTTTATTGTAATGAGATGTCAGTCACTGCCAGACAAGATAAGACGTCGTACAACATGGGTCGTTGGTAAAAATGTAACTATGTGTGAACCGGCTGTGATGCAGGCTAAGCTCGCGTCTGTCAACCCCGTTTATCTGGAGAGCCCATGACGTTTCCAATGCTCGCCGCTGCTCAATTCTGTTCTGCACGGGGAGATATCGAAAGCAATCTCTCCGGGCATCTGGCGTTCATGCAGCGGGCATCTGAGCTGGGCGCCAGTTACTTGCTGTTTCCCGAGTTGTCACTGACAGGCTACGAGCCGGAATTGGCTCTTGAGCTGGCTTTGCTTGCAGACGATGCGCGTCTGGCACCGCTCGTGGCACTGGCTAAAAAATTGCGATTGACCACCACGCTTGGCATGCCGCTCAGGGGGCCGAACGACAGCGTCTTGATTGGCGCGCTGACCTTCACCGCCGGGGGCGATGTCATCGCCTACGCCAAGCAATATCTGCATCCCGGGGAAGACGTCGTGTTCAGCGCCGGCAACCAGGACTGCTATCTGCCACTTGATCAGCACCGTATCGGTCTGTGCGTGTGTGCAGACTTCGCCCACGCCGAGCACGCGCAACGCATGGCGCAAGGCGCAGCCTGGGTGTACGCAGCCAGTGTGCTGATCTCGCCGGGAGGCTATGAATACGATGCCCGACTGCTTTCGGGGCATGCCCGCCGTCACTCGCTGCCGGTGTTGATAGCCAATCATGGCGGGCCGACCGGCGGCTGGCAGTCGGCGGGGCGCAGTGGTCTGTGGGACGAGGCAGGGCGCTGGGTTGGCGGGATGCAAGGTGAAGGAGGTGGTCTGGTAATCGCAACCCGCCAGCGCGAGGGCTGGCGGGTGAGGGCGGTTACGGTGGACTAAGGGTGGTCACGCGCCCACGGCATTGTCCGCTTTGAGCTCGGGCTCATTATGCGAGCGCGAAAGGGTCTCCGGCACGGCCAGCCACAACAGGCAGAACGCTACCGCTGCCACGCCGGCGAGGGTCAGAAATGCCGCGCTGTAACCTGCTGCATGCACGACAAAACCCGCCAGGCTGTTGCTCAGCGCTGCACCCAGTCCGAACAGCGTGGACAGCGCACCCAGACTCACGTTGAAACGCCCGCTGCCTTGGGTGAGGTCCTTGACCATCAAGGGGAACAGGGCACCGAACAGGCCCGCGCCGATGCCGTCGAGCATCTGCACCGCCACCAGCCAATAGGGATCATCGGAAAAGGTGTAGAGCACACCGCGAATCGGCAAGAACAGAAAACCGGCCAGCAACAGCGGCTTGCGCCCCCAGACATCCGCTTTCATGCCGACCAGCAGCGCGGCCGGCACCATCACCAGCTGGGCCGCGACGATGCACGCCGAGGTCAGCGGTGTGGCCATCTGCATGTTGATCTGTGAGAGCTTTTGACTCACCAGCGGCAGCATCGCCGCGTTAGCCAGATGGAACAGCGCGCAGCAAATACCGAACATCAGCAGCGGCTTGTTGCTCAACAGCGCAGAAAGGCCCGACGGTTGATGACCACTGACGTCGTGGCTGGCATCGAAACCCCGCGCCACGTCGTGATCGATGGCGTCTGCGGAAACGAAGCTGACCGCGACAATACTCGCCAGCGCCATAGCGGCCATCAGGTAGAACACCGCAATAGGTCCGAAGAGGTAGGCGAAGCCGCCAGCCAGCAGGGCTGCGCAGGCATTACCGGCGTGGTTGAACGTTTCGTTGCGCCCGGTACGGCGGGTAAACGCTTTGGGCCCGGTGATTCCCAGGGAAATGGCCGCGATGGCCGGTGCAAATACCGAGGCCGCAATGCTGCTCAACGCCTGGGTCAGGGCGACAACGGAAAAAGACGAGGTGAAGGGCAGAATCAGGCAACTCAGCGTCACCAGCAAGGCCGCCACACCGATCATGGCGCGCTTGTAGGGCGTACGGTCGATCAGCGCCCCGGCAGGTGTCTGGGTCAGCAGCCCGGCAATGCCGGCAATGGTCATCACCACGCCGATGCTGGCCGGGTCCCATTTGTGCACCGCCAGCAGATAGATCGCCAGATACGGGCCCAGGCCATCGCGGACATCGGCAAGGAAGAAATTCAGGCTATCCAGTGAAAGGGTGTTGCGGCGATCTGCATGACTGACCAAGAGTGAGATTCCTGTAATTCGTCCGACCCCAGGCAACCGAGTCACGGGTAATACTGACCCGGGCCGTTTTAAAGAAGTTTCCGCACCCAAGATGAAATTTAGGCTTCAAATGCTCTTTTTCTGCAGGCTTTTCAGTCGCTGGGTCGCGCGTTGCACGGCAGCCATTTTTTCGGGCCGTTTCATGCGCTTCCACTTGCGGATATCGTCTTTGGTACGCCCGCAGCTCACGCACAGATCGCCGCTGAGCTGGCACACGGAAATGCACGGGTTTTCGATGTCCTTGGCCATGCTCAACCTCGGCTGGCGTATTTGCGTTTGATGCGCTGCTGCCAGTTGCCCGCGTTCTCGCGCAGGCACTGCTCTTCGCAGTCGACATGCACATGCGCCGCTGCATTCGACAGGCTGACCTGGGCATCGTCAAGTGCCTCTACCGTGAGACCGATCATCCGCTCGTCCAACCCGCGCTGCAGCGCAGCGTTCTTGTCGGCCAGCGTATCGAACACCCACACCACCTGCAGGCTGGCCGGGAACGCCGCGTAATCGACTTCATGAGTCAGCCAGCAGAAACCGGGCATCTCGGCCTTGGCGGTCTCGCAGGCGTGCGTCAATGCGCTCACCAGACGCCGATCTGTCTGGGCCTGTTCGCGTTTGCTGGAGGGCATGGTGGACCTTGGGGCGTTGAAAAGGAGTGGCGCAAGATACCTTATCGCGAGTGTGTGTCGAAGCATGGGAGGCGGTATATCTGCAGGCGAAGTCTGATCGCAAACGGCCATTATTCAAGCCGCCCAGCGGTATCTTGTAGGATGACGTGCGGCCGCAAGACGCGCGCCTTTCCGACAATAAATATAATGGATGCTCATCATGGAACTCTCATCATCAGGCAGCACACCCGATCAAAGCCGCAGGGGCTTTCTCAAGCAGTCGCTGGCCGTTTCGGCAACCGTTGCCGCCATTGGCGCATTGCCGCGTCTTTCCAGCGCTCAGCCGCTGACCCAGCGTTATCCCGACCCTTTGGTCAGTGTGCTGGACGACAGCTTTACCCACATACGAATATTCAATGCCAGCGTCGAGAAACTGGCCAGCGGCATGCGCTGGGCCGAAGGGCCGGTGTGGATCGGTGACGGTCGCTACCTGCTGGTCAGCGATATTGCCAACAATCGCATCATGCGCTGGGACGAGGTGACGGGTGAGCTGTCGGTGTACCGCGAGCACTCGAACTTTTCCAATGGCATGTGTCGCGACCGTCAGGGCCGGCTGCTGGTTTGTGAGGGCTCCAGCACGACCACCGAGGGGCGGCGCGTGACGCGTACCGAGTACAACGGGCGCATCACTGTGCTGGCCGACAGATTCGAGGGCAAACCTTTCAATTCGCCCAATGACATCGCCTGCAAACGTGATGGGTCTATCTGGTTCACCGATCCCACCTTCCAGGCCGAAAGCAACTACGAAGGTCAAAAGGTCAAGCAGGAGCAACCCTTCGGCGTCTATCGCATAGACCCCGCGAACGGCAAAGTCTCCAGGGTGATCGATGATCTGGCCGGTCCGAATGGCTTGTGCTTTTCGCCGGATGAAAAAACCTTGTATGTGGTCGAGGGGCGCGCCAAACCCCACGGCCTCATCTGGGCGATAGCGGTCAACGAAGACGGCACGCTGGGCGAGCGGGGCAAGCTCATCGAAGGCCTGGACTACGCGGCGATCGACGGCATCAAGTGCGACGAGAGCGGCAATCTGTGGTGCGGCTGGGGCGGTAACGGTGATCCCAAGGCGGATATGGAGAAACTCGACGGTGTACGAGTGTTCAACCCTCAAGGCAAGGCCATCGGCCATATCAGCCTGCCCGAGCGCTGCGCCAACGTCTGCTTCGGCGGGAGAGAGGGCAATCGGCTGTTCATGGCCAGCAGCCATTCGCTTTATTCGGTGTTCGTGAACGCGCGCGGTGCCACGTTTGCCTGACAGCGCGTGATCCGATGACGGCGTATGACACGACGCGTCGTCAATCGGGTCGAACCCCTCGGACTATGCCCGGTCTGTTCCTGTAATTACTTTCAGGGATAGTTATTTATGTCGGCGCAACGCGGCCTTGTTCTACTTGCGCGAGGCGGTTATGCCGCCCGTGGGGTTGTTTATCTGATTATTGGTCTGTTCGCGGTACTGGCGGCGCAGGGCTCCTCGCAGCCGGCCGACAGCCACAGCAGTCTTGAAGCGCTGTTGAGTCAGCCTTTCGGCGGCGTTCTGGTCGGAGTGGTGATCGTCGGTCTGCTGGCGTTTGCGGCATGGCGTGTCTTGCAGGCTACCCGGGACGTTGACCATCATGGCCGCGAATTCAAAGGGCTGGTGATTCGCGGCGGTCTGTTGGTGGGCGGCTTTACTTACGGCGCACTGGCGTTCTTTGCCCTGGGCCTGCTGGTCAGTGGGCTGAAGAGCTCCGGAGGCTCATCGGGTGGTGGTCAGGCCAAGGACCTGCTGGCAGCCATTCTGTCCTGGGATCACTCCAATCTGCTGGTCTATGTGGTCGCCCTGGTGCCCCTGGGGTTGGGCATTGTGCACATCATCAAGGGCTACAAGGCGTCCTTCGAGAAGTATTTCGAGGCCGATGAAGACGTCATGAAGTACGTGCGTCCGGTATCGCGCTTCGGCTTGATCGCCCGCGGCGTGGCGTTCATCGAAATTGCCGTGCTACTGGCAGTGAGCGGTTCCAGTTATCAGGCCATGCACCCGCCGGGCATGAAAGATGCGCTCAACGGTTTGCAGGATCTGCCCGCAGGCGGCCTGGTATTGCTGATCGTGGCACTTGGGCTGATTGCGTTTTCGGTGTACAGCTTCGCCCAGGCGGCCTGGCGCAGGATCAATATGGACGTGCCTGACGCGCCGGAGGCTGTAGCGCGCCATTTCCGCTGATCCCGTATTCTGGTAGAGGACTGCGTGACGTCTCAGGTCAGGCAGTCCCTTAGTGGCGCCTGCCAGTAAAAATAATGTGATCTACGTCTCAAGTCGTCCTTGGTGCGGCCGACATTCTCTTTAGCGCTGCGATCATTTTCCGGACTGACGTTCTCCACGCGGGCCCGGATCAGATTCAGCGCAATAAAAATAAAAGAGGATAGCCATGACCATTCTTCAGCGAGTGATCGGTGGGTTTGCTGTGCTGGTGTTACTGCTGCTCGCCATGGCAGGTATCAGCTATCAAAGCACCCATTCCATAAGCGATCGGATCAGCGTCATCACAGGGCAGTCCGCACCCTTGAGCAGGGCGGCGAGCGAGCTTTACGTGCATGTGCTGCGCGCCAACCAGGCACTGCTCGGGATTCTGGTCAGCACTGATCCCAAACAGATCGATGATGGCAAGCAGCCGTTCAACGACAGCATGACCCGGTTCAATCAGTTGCTGGACAGCACGCCTGCCTACATTGGCGATCGTGCCGAACTGCGCGACAACCTGAACCAGCAACGCCAACTGAGTGCGGCTTATGCCGAGCAGGCGCAGACGCTGATTGCCAGCCATCGACAGCACGTTCTGCAGGCACTTCAGAGCCGAGTGTTGCAGGGCTACAGCAGCACTCAGGGCGCGCAACTGACCGGTTATCTTCGTGACTATATTGCCCGCGAGCGCAACGCCGGCTCCGCCGAGACGGTGGCGGCGGGGGAAAAGCTGTTACTGGACGTCGGCAAATCCTACGAAGGTCTGGCTGCCCATGCCGCCACACCGAATATTCAGACCTTGCAGCGCGTGCTCAACCTGCAGGATGAGGTGATCAGCAGCCGCACACGGGAGCTCATCGCAGTCGACCCGCGCGCTGGCCGGATTGCCAGCGTGATGGTCAACCGCTTGCTGAACGACCTGACCGGCAGCGACGGCGTTTATCAGGCCTACAGGCAGGAAGCGGCACTCGCCGAGCAGGTCGACAAACAGCGCCAGGCAGCGGAAACCCGTCTTCAAGCAACGCTGGGCAAGATTGGCGAGTTCGGCAATCAGTCACTGGCGGTGGCCAACGAGGCCAAGGCCGGGGCTGATTCGACCATCGCCACCAGCCTCAGCCTGTTGCTGATCGCCTGTCTGCTGGCCGTCATGGCGGCAGCGATCATCGGCACATGGGTCGCCTTCAGCCTGCGTCGCCCTCTGGCGGCGTTCCGCGAGGTTTTGAAGACGCTCACCAGTGGCGACATGCGGGTACGTTTCGACGTCAGCCGCCGCGATGAGTTTGGTGAGTTGGGGGGTTATCTCAATGAATTCACCCAGTCGTTGCAACAGACGTTTCGTCAGCTGATCGGGTCGGCCGATGCCCTGGCGCTGACCGCCAGCCAGAACGCGCAGATCAGTGAGCAGACTACCCGCGTGGTCGACGAGCAGAAGGATCGTCTCAACTCTGCCGCGTCAGCCATGAATGAAATGGAAAGCACGGTCGAGGAAGTCGCCCGTCGGGCTCAGGACACCCGTGGCGCGGTGGACAGCACCAGTGAGTTGACCGGGAAAGTGCAAAAGCGCGTGGCTGAAACCATCGTCAACATTCGCCAGCAGGCTGAGCAGGTCAACAAGGCGTCTGCGGTGACCGACGAGTTGCAGAAATACGGGCAGAACATCGACGGCATCGTCGACGCCATTCGCACCATTGCCGAACAGACTAACCTGCTGGCGCTCAACGCAGCCATCGAAGCGGCGCGGGCTGGTGAGCAGGGCAGGGGCTTTGCGGTGGTGGCCGATGAGGTGCGCTCGCTGGCCAGTCGCACTCAGACCTCCACCAGCGAGATCCAGGAAATGATCGGGCAGATGCAGAGCAAGATCCATTCGGCGGTAGAGGTGATGAACGAAAGCCAGATCCAGTCCGACCATTGCGTGACACTGGCCTCCGGCGCTGATCAATTGCTGGTGGAAATGGGCGAGGCGGTGGATGTGATTCGCGACATGAACATTCAGATCGCTGCGGCCACCGAACAGCAAAGCGCGACCGTGCAGGAGACCAGTCGCATGGTCACGCACATCAACGATTCCGCCCAGCAGGCCGCCGACGGTGCCGAGCAATCGGCAATCAGCAGTCAGGACCTGTCGAAAATGGCCAGGGATCAGCGCGAGCTGCTCCATCATTTCAGCGTTTAACGCCCCGGGAGTCAGAACATGAAACAGTGGTTATCGATTTCCCTGAGTGCGAGCCTGCTGTTCGCTGGCCTGGCGCAGGCGGCCACGCCGCTGATCGGTGTAGGCATGGCCAAATATAACGACAACTTCCAGACCATCCTGCGCCACGGCGTGGAAAAACAGGTAGCCCTGCTGGACGCCGACATTTTCATGGAAAACGGCCAGGACGACGTGGAGCTGCAGATGCGGCAGTTTCGCAATCTGGTGAACTCGAAAGTCGATGCCATCGTTGTCGCGATGGTGAGTGGCAAAAGTGCACCGGAAATGATGCGTCTGGCCAACGAGGCCAAGGTTCCGCTGGTATTCGTCAATCGCAATCCTGAGCCTGCCACGTGGCCTGCACTGACGGCGTTCGTCGGCTCCGACGAACTGGAATCCGGCACATTGCAGATGGAAGAGCTGGCTCGCCGTGCCAATTACAAGGGCAATGTGGTGATTCTGGTCGGCGACCCGAGCAACAAATCATCGGTCATGCGCACCGAGGACGTGGAGAAGGTGGTCGCCAAGTACCCGGACATGAAGGTTGTGCAGAAGAAAATCGGCAACTGGGAGCGCAGTCAGGCTGCGACCATCGTGATTGAATGGGTCAAACAGGGCGTTGACTTCTCCATCATCGCCGCCAACAACGACGAAATGGCCATTGGGGCAATCATGGGGCTGGAAAAAACCGGTAAAAAGGCGGGTGATTACCTGGTGGGCGGGATCGACGGCACCCCGGACGGTTTGAAGCTGATGGCCGAAGGCAAGATGGCGGTGAGCGTGTTCCAGGATGCGCTCGGGCAGGCTAACGGCGCAGTGGATGCCGCGATGCGCATGGCGCGCGGCGAAACCCTGGCGTCCCCGGTCATCTGGGTGCCGTTCAAGCTCATTACTCCGGAAAATCGTCAGCAGTTCGAGTAGTGCTCAGGTTACAAACGTGTGGCGCTGGGCGTCACACGTTTGTGTCCTTGCTGCACACTCGGGGTCGAACATGGAGCAGGGCGCGCTTACCGGCAAGTCAGACTCGAATATCCTGCGGTCCGCGGATCTGGGCTTCGATGCGTGTGCCGGTCAGGCGTTCTTCGTTGGAGAAGCCGTCGTAGCTGGACAGGTCGCCAAAGCGAATGCCGGTGAGTTGTTCGATCTGCGCGACGCTGCGTTGCCAGGTTTTGAGTGGGCCGAACATGATGTCCAGCTTACCCAGCTCGCGGGTCTGGTCGATCATGTAGGCACTGGCCGAAGGCTTGCCGTCATCACCGAGAAACGCCACGACCTTCCAGAATGCAGAAGGGATTTTGACGTTGCGGTAGCTGCGGTCGTCGTCGCGCAGCACCGGGCCGGTGAACACCGTTACCCGTGATTTCCAGCGTCGTGTGTTGTCGAGAATGTAGTCCTCGAGTTCCAGCCAGGTCTTCTGGTTGAACGCGCCCATCTGCGGCGAGCAGTTGGTGAAGTGGAAGGTGTCGCTGTTGGCAACTTCGGCTTCCTTGCCCCAGTTAGGGTCCTGACGCCGAACCAGATGGCCGCGATCCAGCAGGTTGTCGGCATACACGCTCTCGCCAATCTGCGCCTCGGCGGGCAGACGGCCGTCAAATGCCCAGGAATCCTTGCTGCGCTTGACCTCTACACTGTTGGCACCGTCAATGTTGACGCCGACATACAGCGCCAGACGCCGACTGCGCGACATGGTGATGGAAAAGTGCGTGTAATCGAGGCGATCGCCGGCGTTCTTCAAAGGATAGACGTCAGGCGCAAGCTCCTCGTCGGCAGTCGGCCAGGGCACGATAAAATCGCCGAGGAAGTTCTCTGCATAGCCGGTGCGTTTTTTCAAGTCGCTTGCTGGTGTGGTGCGTCCTGCGGCAAGCGCCTGTGGTTCGAGCAATGGGGTCGTCGACGTCAGCGGTTTGAGGTCGGCAAGGCGGGGACGGTAGGCGAGATCGATGGCGAACTTCTTGTCAGGCACAGTGCTTGCTCCTGTGGGGGATTGAATGTGTTTAGTTCACCATAGACGCGTTACAGAGTGGCGTCAGGCCGGACGTTCGACATGATCGACTGCCGATTCGGCAAATTCCGTTAAATAGGCTTAAGTATCTGGCAACGTGCGTCGATAAGCTGTTGATAAGAGCAATCCGCAGCTCGCGTTATTTCATTGACCGGAGGGCTACAGGATGTCGATAAAGCTACGTCTGTTCTTGCTGATAGGCACCAGTGTACTGACCGTCATGATCATCAGCCTGGTCAACTACCTGGGTAACACGCGCATGGAGGCGGCGATGCTCGACAGTGAAGTCAGCATGGCTGCGCTGGGCAATCACCTGGAAGCCGACATGATGCATGACGCGCTGCGTGCCGATGTGCTGTCGGCGATGCTGTTTGGTCTGGGCAGGAGCAACAGCACGCGTGACGAAGTGCAGACATCCCTGAAAGAGCATGCCGCACTGTTTCGCAAGGTCGTGAGCGATAACCTGCAACTGCCGCTCACCGATGCCATCAAGGCGGAGCTGAGCAGGATAAAGCCAAGCCTCGACGCTTATATCAGCGCAGGCGAGCGGATTGTCGGGCTGGCCATCGACAGCCCGGACCGTGCGCAGCAAGATCTGGGTACGTTCTCCAGCGCCTTCACGCAACTGGAGGGGCAGATGTCGACCTTGAGTGACCTGATCGAGGACAACTCCAAAGCCAGCGGCGAACGCACCCGTCAGACCACCCGCAGTGCCAATCTCACCTTGGCGGTCGTGCTTTCGATCAGTATTTTGCTGCTGCTGGTCCAGGGGCATTGGGTGACGCGCAGCATCATGATCCCGCTTGCGTCCGCCAGTCGTATTGCCGACAGCATTGCTCATGGCAACCTCAGCGAACCCATTGCCGAGTCCCGTGGCCGTGACGAAGCCAGCATGCTGATTCGCAGCCTGGCGATCATGCAGCGTGACCTGCGCAGCATGATCGAAGTGGTGCGCAGCAATGCCAATGACGTCAGCGGCATGAGCCGTCAGCTCAGCAGTGGTTGCCATGAGGTGGCCGACAGCAGCCGGCAACAGAGTTCGGCAGCCGGCACCATGTCGGCGGCGACCAGCGAGATGACCGCAAGTATCGAAGAAATCACCCGGCATGCCGGGCAGGCACTGGAAATGGCCAGTCAGGCCGAATCCCTGGCCAAGAACGGCGGTCGGGTGATTCATCAGGTGGTCAGTGACATGGACAGCATTGCCCGTTCGGCACAGCAGTCGGCTCAGGTGATCCGCACGCTGGACAAGGACTCGGAAGGCATCTTCAATATTATTCAGGTGATCAAGGGGATTGCCGACCAGACCAACCTGCTGGCGCTCAACGCGGCCATCGAGGCTGCCCGTGCTGGCGAGCAGGGCCGTGGTTTTGCCGTGGTGGCCGACGAGGTGCGCAGCCTGGCCGGACGCACCAGTGCGTCTACCCAGGAAATCACCGCTATGGTTGCGCGCATTCAGCAGAGCACCCGCGAAGCGGTTACCAGCATGGAAGCCGGTGTCGCTCAGGTCGACAAGGGCATGGCGGTCACCGCCGAAGTGGAACGTGCGATCAGCGACATCCTGGATGCTACGTTGAGCACCACGCAGTTGGTCAACGACATCACCCGTACCATTGGCGAGCAAAGTCTGGCCAGTAATGAAATCGCCCATCAGGTAGAAATGATTGCCAGCATGTCCGAGGGCAATAGCCGGGTCATCGGCCAGACCGCCAGTACCACCGACGAACTGTCGGTAATGGCCGGACAGCTTTCACAATCGGTCGATCGCTTTCAGCTGTGATATCAAATTGCCCAGGTCTGCAGTACTCTGCGGCGCTAAAAGCGCCGTGAACTGCGTGGCTGAAGTTTTTCCGCCTGCGCTGAAGGCGAACGCATTAAAGCTTTGGTAGCGACAGACGTTAACCATCGCACCGGAATCACCCTTGTACCCAGGAGCAGCAAAATGCAGACGTTAAAGGCTTTGTACGAGTCAGTTGAAAAGCAGTTTTTCAACACGCTGACCAAGAAGCTATCAAGCCTTTTCCTGCTGGTCCTGGTCAGCGCCTTGCTGTATTGGGTGGCGCTGAATATTCGTTCCGACATCATGCTGCAATTGCGCGGCACACAAACGGACCCGGCCGCGCTGGGCGTGATCCAGAGTCAGCTGGATCTGCTGAGCAATGCGATTTTGCTGAGCACGCTGTTCACGCTGGTCATGGTCAGCTTCATGGTCTGGTATTTCCGCCACCTGATCGTGCGCCCGGTGATGTCCATGACCCGCGCGCTCGAAGATGTCGCCAGCGGTGAAGGTGATCTGTCGAGGGATCTGCCGTTGCTCACTCACGATGAAATTCGCGGGCTGGCCAGTACCTGCAATCTCTTTCTGGCCAAACAGCGCGAGATCATCAGCAGCATTCAGGGGCTGACGGTACAGATTGCCGTCGAGTCGGCGCGTTCGCTGAAGAACATCAGTGATTCCAGCGACAGCGCGACCGATCAGGCCCGCTTCGCCAGAGAAGTGATGGACCAGAGCAACATGGCAGTGGGCAGCATCGAGGATGTCTCGCAGCAGACTCAGGGCATTTCCAGCACCACCGCGCAGAACCTGAGCATGGCGCGCGACTCTTACGCCGAATTGCTGGAAGTGACCGGAAACATCAGCCAGATATCCAGCAGCCTGAATGAGTTCGGCGGGTTGGTCTCCGGCTTGAATGAGCGTTCATCAAGCATCAAGTCGATTGTCGGGCTTATTCAGCAGATCTCTTCGCAAACCAACCTGCTGGCGCTCAATGCGGCCATCGAAGCGGCGCGGGCGGGGGAGAGTGGTCGAGGTTTCGCGGTGGTGGCCGACGAAGTACGCACGCTGGCGCAAAACGTCAGCAAAGCCACTGACGACATCTCGCGCAACATCGACGCCATGCTTCAGGAAGTCAGCTCCACACACGAACAGACCATTCAGATCAGCCAAAGCGCCCGCGAAACCCAGCTGGTGGTGGAGCGTGCGTCCGGCCATTTCGAAAGCATGATCGGCGATTTCGAGTCGACCAACGACAAGCTCGCCGACATCGCGGCGCACATTCAGCAGTTTGCCTCTACAAACACGGGGATCAATGAACGGGTAACGCGGATTTATTCCGATAGCCAGGCCATCGACCAGCGCATGCAGCACTCCGCGACGGCCACCCGGGATCTGTCCAGTGTGGCCGAGCAGGTGCAGGCGTTGCTGGGGCGATTTGTGCTTGGGCATGGCGAACTGGATGCGGCGATTACTCGCGCCAGTCAGTGCCGTGACATTCTGCAAGTCCGTCTGGCCGAGCTGCACAAGCAGGGTGTCAATCTGTTCGATCAGAGTTACAAGCTGATTCCGGGCACAGACCCCAAACAATACACGACCGGTTACACCGAGCGTTTTGCGCAAATCTGCCAGGAAGAATGCGACAAGCTGACCAAGGGCACACGCGGCGGCAAGGTCACCTTCATTGTCGACAGCAAAGGCTATTGCCCGGTCAATAACAGCTGGGTATCGCAAAAACCTACCGGCAATCGCGAAGTCGACCTGCCGGTGTGCCGCAACAAACGCATGTTCTCCGACCCGATCGGCCTGCGTGCTGCAGGCAACAAGCAGCGTTTTCTGTTGCAGACTTACTTGCGCGATACCGGCGAGATCATGACCGAAATCGATGTGCCGTTCTTTTTCGAGGGGCGCCACTGGGGCAACTTGCGGATGGGCTTCGATGCCGCGCTGCTGCTGGGGAAATAAGCGGGGGCGCGACGTGCGCGCCCGATGCTCGATGCCGACCCACAGTAATATCGCCTAACCCGTTTCATGTACCCATGGCAGAACGCATGCAGGCTGGCCTGATCCGAAACGACTGAACGTTTGTGCCAATAAAAGCTCCATTTTCAAGCGGCGCTGATTTCCAGAACGCCACCGGAGGTGTGACTTTGAACATTCAAGACCTGACCAAGCATGTAAAGGATCAAACGGTTCGTGAACTCGATCTGATCTCCATGGAAGGCGGTTCCTACGTGCTCCACGCGAAGATCGACGGCAAGTCCGTGCCGGTGGAGGACTCGAGTGGAAAAACCCTGCACGTTGCCTCGGTGGAAGAAGCGCGCAAGGTGCTGTCTTCGGTGTCTGACGTGAAGCTGTTCATGACCCAGGCCGTGGCGCATGACGAGATGGTCGGTCTGGATGACGTTCGGGCACAGGCTTCGCGGCACGAGATACCCTTGCGCTCCAGCCTGTAACTGCCGATCAGGCGTTGTTGCGCCTGACCGCAATGCACTTGATCTCCAGAAGCAGCCCTGGATGTGCCAGCTCAGCCACGCCGATGCAGGTCCAGGCGCACTGGCCACGCGGGAAGATGCGGTTTTTCACCTCGCGAAACACCGCCATGTGTTCGCTCATGGCGACGTGATAAGTGGTCATGTCGACGATATCGTCGAAGGTGCAGCCGCCCTCGGCGAGTACCGTGCGCAGATTCTCCCAGCAGGCGATGAATTGCGCCTCGGGGTTGAGAATGACCTCCATATCCCGTGTACGTCCCACCTGGCCCGCGCAGTACAGGGTATCGCCAACCCTGACCGCAGGCGCATAGCCTGCACGGTCCATGATCGACTGCATGGTGGGCGGGATGATGAGCTCTCGGTCTGACATGTTGTAACACCTGTTCGTAACGCTTGAATGTGCAATGGCTGGTCTGGCTATCGCTGTTGCGGCCTACGCCTTGGCGGCCGGTCTGACAGCACGCCGCGGCTTTTTCGCCGCAGTGTCCGTTGTGGCGGTCTTGGCGACGCGCGTTGTGGTCTTGCGTTTTTTCTTCCAGGGCGGTTTAACGCCTGCCGGGCTGGCCGGTCCGCTGATGCTCATACGCATGCCGACGCAACGGCTCACCTGTTTGCTCATCCACGCCGCCTGTTTGGCGACGAACTCTTCAAGGCTCATTTCGCCGCTCTGGACCATGTCCAGCGCCTGTTCCCAGATGGCGGTGGTGCCCGGATCGGCGATGGCACGGGGCACGGCGTCGATCAGGCTGAAGGCTGCCGGAGCTGCGCACAGCGACTTGCCCTGCTTGGTCAGGTAGCCACGGTCCAGCAGGCCTTGAATGATCCCGGCGCGGGTGGCTTCGGTGCCGATGCCGGTGGTGTCCTTGAGCTTCTGTTTGAGCAGCGGGTCTTCCACCAGTTTGGCGACGTTCTTCATCGCCTTGATCAGGTCTCCCTCGGTGAACGGCTTGGGCGGCTGGGTCCAGAGGTCCTTGAGGATGACCTCGGCGACTGCACACTCGCAGCCCTGAAACAATGCCGGCAACGGCTGCGGGGCAGGCGCTTCGCGACCCTTGGCCGGGGCCAGCGCTTCGGGCATTGCACGCTTCCAGCCCGGCTCGACAATCTGCTTGCCCACCGCACGCAGCGCGTGGCCTGCACAGTCGAAATCGGCCTGGGTGCGGTCGTATTCATGGTTGGGCAGAAACTGAGCCAGATAACGCGCCCTGATCAGGGTGTACACCGCTCGCGGTTTACCGCTCAGACGTTCTACGCCGCGTACAGCTGCGGTGGGAATGATGCCGTGGTGGGCCGTCACTTTGCTGTCATTCCAGGCCCGTGACCGACGTTGTGGGTCGAGGTGCGGCGACAGGTTTGCCAGCGCAGGGTCGGCCTTGCACAGCGCCGCGATGATGCCTGCGGCTTCACCGTGCTGACTGTTCGGCAGGTATCCGCAATCGCTGCGCGGGTAGGTGATGACCTTGTGGGTTTCATACAGGGACTGGGCGATGTCCAGGGTTTCCTGCGCGCCGAGCCCAAGCTTTTTCGAGCAGATTTCCTGCAGGGTGCCCAGGTCGAACGGCAAGGGCGCCGCTTCGCGAATGCGCTCGGTGCGCAGCTTGACCAGCCGTGCGCTGGCTGCGGCGCGCATCGCTTGCGCAGCCTGTTGCGCCAGCGCCTGATTCAGGCAGCGGTCCTGATCGTCGCAGGCATCCGAGGGTGCGCGCCACTGGGCAATGAACGCCTGATTGTCATGCAGCAGCCTGACGTCGATAGCCCAATAGGGCGCCGGGACAAAGTTGGCGATACTGCGATCACGGTCCACCACCAGTCGCAGGGTCGGGGTTTGTACCCGGCCGACCGGAAGGACGCCCTGATAACCGGATTGCCGACCCAGCAGGGTGAACAGGCGGCTCATGTTCATGCCGATCAGCCAGTCGGCACGTGATCGGCCCAGTGCCGAGTGATACAGGCTGAACGTATCGGCACCGGGCTTGAGCGCCGCCAGTGCCTTGCGGATCGAGGCGTCATCCAGTGCCGACAGCCACAAACGCTGAATCGGCCCGCGATAGCGACAGTGCTCGATCAGTTCGCGGGCGATCATTTCACCCTCACGGTCGGCGTCGGTGGCAATCACCAGCTCCGTCGCTTCACCCAGCAGCCGCTTGACTGCCTTGAACTGGCTGGCGGTTCTGGGCTTGACCAGCATCTTCCATTTTTCCGGCACGATGGGCAGGTCTTCCAGTACCCAGCGTTTGTAACGTGCATCGTAGGCATCGGGCGGGGCGGTTTCCAGCAGGTGGCCGATGCACCAGGTTACCGTCGCATTGGCACCCACCCAGCAGCCGTCGCCACGCCGGGTTGCGCCGAGCGCAGCCGCAATATCTTTGGCCTGGGAGGGTTTTTCGCAGAGAAACAGCCGCATGACTACCGTCGTCGATTACCGGTGCAAGGGCTGCAAGGATGAACGTTGAATGCGTAGCGGGCAAGTTTTATCTGTATGGATATACAGATAAACGCACTGTGCGGCCGCTGCAATCGACCGCTTGACGCCATGCCCGCTTGCGCGGTTCAGCCTCTAGAGTTGCCGTTGGCTCAGCTCAACAATTCGGAAAATGCCTTGTCGGCTTCCAGCACCGCCGGCAGCCCGGCAAACAGCGCGTCCAGATCGATGCCTTCCATCAGCGGCCCGCCTGACGCCTGCTGCGCCTGAGGTGTCGCGCCGCCGTGAGCTTCCAGGGCATCCGAAATGGTGATGGCCTGGGCGACGATCCTCGGCAGCGATGCGTCAGCCGGTGCCTTCATCGGCGTTGCCTGATAGGCGATAGCCTGTTGAATGACCTTGGGCAGATGCCAGCGACTGGCCAGTTCTGCACCGACCTCCGGGTAGCTGAAACCCAGTTGCAGGGTTTCGCTGGCCGCACGCCCTGGCGTTCCGGCTTTGGCGGCGTTGTTCAGACGCTCGGCAACATCGGGTGCGCCAGTCTGGATCAGTAACTCACCGATGTTATGCATGACCCCGCAGGTAAAGGCGATTTCAGGGTCGACGCCGGTCTGTTTCGCCAGCATCCGGCAGATTCCTGCCACCTGAAAGCTTTTGAGCCAGAACCCCTTGAGATCAAAACTCGGCCCGGCCTTGAATGCACCGGTCACTGCCGAGGCCATGACCAGCGTACGCAGCGTATTGAAACCCAGGCGCATGGCCGCGTCTTCGATACTTGAGGATTCCCTCGAGCCGCGAAAGCGTGCCGAGTTGGCCAGGCGCAGTACCTTGGCGGCAATCACCGGGTCCTTCTCGATGTTGCGGGCGATGCTTTCCAGGTTCGAAGAGGGATTGTCAAATTGCAGCATCAAGTCCTGAGCCACTTTGGGAATACTCGGGAGGCTGTGCAAACCGTCAAAAAGTTGCTCGATACTTGGCATGGCGGGGCCATCCTGTGCAGGGCGGGGGATGATTTCAACCATAGCCAGTTTTTCCTGTTCTGCACGCTTGAGTGTCAATTGTGGGAGGGATGTCTCGACGCACGATGAAAAAAATAATCAAGGACTCGTGGATCGCGCCGATATGGCGATACAAGCGTCTCTGTAAGGTTTCGATACTCGCACCTGTCTGGTGATTGACGCCGCGGCAGGTGTATCGGCTCCGGTTGCTGAACGGCCTGTGGGTTGTAACGTGAAATAGACGGCACTGTTGTGAAGTTTGATTGGCGATCCAGAGATCGTCCTTATTGGTTTTTTGCCGTGGAAGTAACCGCTATGAAAAGTCTGGGTTTCAGCAAAAAGATCCTTCTCGCCGCCGCATTGATTGTGGTCGTGGCGTTCAGTGTGTTCATTGTCGTCAATGACTATCGACAACGTCAGTCGCTCAAATCCAGCGTCAAGTCCGAGTTGCAACAACTGGGTACGCTCACCACACAAAACATTCAGACCTGGCTGGAAAGCCGCATGCAATTGCTGCAGTCGATGTCGCAGCAAATCGCCGCGGATGGCAAGGAACTGCCCCAGTTGCAGCGCGCCATCGGCCTGCCTGCCTACAGCGAAAGCTTTCAACTGAGCTACTTTGGCAGCACCGAAGGCGTAATGTTCTCGGTGCCGTCGGCCAATCGCCCGGCTGACTACGATCCGCGTGCGCGTGGCTGGTACAAGGCGGCACAGAATGCGCCGGGCACCATTGTGACCGAACCCTACATCGCGGCATCCTCCGGCAAGCTGGTCATGACCATGGCCACCCCGGTCAAGTTTCAGAATCAGTTCGTGGGCGTGGCCGGTGCTGATATCGCTCTGGACAACGTCACCAAGATCATCAACTCGCTGAACTTCGATGGCCATGGCTATGCATTTCTGGTCAGTGCCGACGGCAAGATTCTGGTGCATCCGGACAGCAAACTGGTGCTCAAGAACATCAGTGAAGCCTACCCGACCAATACTCCGAAAATTACTACCGGCGTGACTGAAATCGACTCCGGTAAAAAGCCGGAGATCATTTCCTTCACGCCTGTTCAAGGTGTTTCGACGGCCAACTGGTACGTGGCACTGGTCCTCGAGCAGGATTCCGCCTATGCCATGTTGGCCGAGTTCCGTGCCTCGGCCATCACGGCCATGGTGGTAGTGGTGGTGGTGATCATCCTGCTGCTGGGCCTGTTGATTCGCGTGCTGATGCAACCCTTGCATCAGATGGGTCGGGCGATGCGTGACATCGCTGACGGCGAGGGCGATCTGACCAAGCGTCTGGCAATCACCTCGCAGGATGAGTTCGGCGAACTGGCCGAGTCGTTCAACCGTTTCGTCGAGCGTATTCACACCTCGATCCGTGAAGTGGCTTCGACTGCCGCGCAATTGGGTGAGGTTGCCACCCGGGTGGTCAAGGTCTCCAACGCCTCGATGGGCAACTCCGACCAGCAGGCCAACCGTACCGAAAGCGTGGCGGCGGCGATCAACGAACTGGGCGCAGCAGCCCAGGAAATCGCCCAGAATGCGGCACGCACCTCGCAGCAGTCGAGCGATGCGAGCGGCCTGGCCAGCGACGGCCAGAACGTCGTGCAGCAGACCATCAAGGCGATGAACGAGCTGTCCGGGAAGATCAGCGAGTCGTGCGTGAACATCGAAAGCCTGAATGGCAAGACTGCCAACATCGGGCAGATTCTCGAGGTGATCACCAGCATTTCCCAGCAGACCAACCTGCTGGCGCTCAACGCAGCCATCGAAGCAGCGCGTGCCGGTGAAGCAGGGCGCGGGTTCGCGGTAGTGGCCGACGAAGTACGCAACCTGGCGCATCGCACTCAGGATTCTGCCCAGCAAGTGCAGACCATGATCGAAGAGCTGCAGGTCGGCGCTCGCGACGCAGTGACCAACATGACCGAGAGCCAGCGTCAGAGCGAGGACAGCGTCGGCATCGCCAACCTGGCCGGCGAGCGTCTGGGCAGCGTGACCCGCCGTATCGAAGAGATCAACGGCATGAACCAGTCGGTCGCGGCGGCAACCGAGGAACAGACCTCGGTGGTCGAGTCGATCAATGTCGACATCACTCACATCAACACCCTCAACCAGCTGGGTGTCGACAACCTGCGCCAGACCCTGGAAGCCTGCAACTCGCTGGAAGAGCAGGCTGCCCGTCTGCAGCAACTGGTAGGCAGCTTCCGGATCTGATCCGGCCACTCTCTGCGCCGTTGCTCATACCCGGGCGGCGCAGACAGAGCATCTGGAATCGCATCCCGACGCCCTGCATCGCTGACCATGTGCGCATCGCAACAACATCTGCGACAAACTGTTATGACCCCGTCATTCGAGCTTCATGAGGCTGCAACAACACAGGTTCAGTTTGGTTGACAACCGAATGCGACCTGTCCCGGGTTGTGTGCAGACCGAGAAGCCTCATGAACGAAGCCATTCATGTACAAGGCCTGAACAAGACCTTTTCCCACAAAAGCGCGCTCATTGACCTTGCGTTGTCTATACAACCCGGCGAGATGGTTGCGCTGATTGGCGCTTCCGGTTCGGGCAAGTCAACGCTGCTTCGGCATCTCGCCGGCCTGGCGTGCTGTGATCGCAGCAATGGCGGTCAGGTTCAGGTACTGGGGCGCGAGGTTCAGTCCTCCGGTCGCCTCAACAGCCAGGTGCGACGTTTGCGCGCCGATATCGGCTATATCTTTCAGCAATTCAATCTGGTCAACCGCCTCAGCGTGCTCGACAACGTCCTGCTCGGTTGCCTGGGGCGCATGCCGCGCTGGCGCGGCAGTCTGGCGCTGTTCAATAACGAGGAAAAACAGCGTGCGATGGTCGCGCTGGAAAGGGTCGGGCTGGCAGACCTTGCTGCGCAACGGGCTTCGACCCTGTCCGGCGGACAGCAGCAGCGGGTGGCGATTGCCCGTGCCTTGACCCAGCGCGCCGAAGTGATCCTCGCCGACGAACCGATTGCCTCGCTGGACCCGGAATCGGCCCGACGTGTCATGGAAATTCTCGCCGACATCAACCGCCGCGACGGCAAGACGGTCGTGGTGACCCTGCATCAGGTCGATTATGCCGTGCGCTATTGCCCGCGTGCTGTGGCCCTCAAGTCCGGGCGCATCCATTTTGATGGCCAGGCGCAGGACCTCAGCAAACAGTTCCTCAACGACCTCTACGGTGCTGACGCGGATGCGAGTCTGATGATCACCGAGCGAAGCCAGCGCGTGCGGCAAAAAGCCCGCCTCACGCTGGCCAAGGTCTGACGTCGCTTCAACATCCCCCACCTGACATTTTCCGGAGAGCCTGCATGTTCAAGCGTATCGGTCGTCTTCTCGCCTCTGCCGCCTTGCTGACTGCCTGCGCGTTGGGCACGGTCCAGGCCGCAGAAGAAAAAGCCATCAATTTCGGCATCATGTCCACCGAGTCTTCGCAAAACCTGAAAAGTATCTGGCAGCCGTTTCTCGATGACATGAGCCGCAAGACCGGTCTTAAGGTCAACGCCACCTTCGCCTCGGACTACGCCGGCCTGATTCAGGGCATGCGCTTCAACAAGGTGGACGTGGCCTGGCTGGGCAACAAGGCGGCGATGGAAGCGGTGGACCGCTCCAACGGCGAGATCTTTGCCCAGACCTCGGCCGCCAACGGTGACGCGGGCTACTGGAGCCTGCTGATCGTGCGCAAGGACAGCCCGATCAATAGCGTCGAAGACATGCTCAAGAACGCCAGGAGCCTGACCTTCGGCAACGGTGACCCGAACTCCACTTCGGGCTATCTGGTGCCAGGTTATTACGTGTTTGCGAAAAACCACGTCGATGCGTCCACCGCCTTCAAGCGCACCTTGAACTCCAGTCATGAAGTCAACGCCCTGAGTGTTGCCAAGGGGCAGCTGGACGTTGCGACCTTCAACACCGAAAGCTGGGATCGCCTGGCCGTGACCCAGCCCGACAAGGTCGAGCAACTCAAGGTGATCTGGAAATCGCCGCTGATCCCGGCCGACCCGATTGTCTGGAGCAAGGCGCTGTCGGACCAGGACAAGGCCAGGATTCGTGAATTCTTCACCAGTTACGGCGATACCGATGAAGAGAAAACCGTCCTGAAGAACATGCAGATGGGCAAGTTCCTCAAGTCCAGCGACGACCAGTTGTTGCCCATTCGCCAGCTCGAACTGTTCAAGCAGCGCACCGAAGTGGTGGCCAGCACCACGCTGGATGAGCAGGAGAAAGCCACCCGTCTCAAGGAGATCGATGCCAGCCTGAGCAAGTTGCAGGAGCGTATCACCGAGCTGAACCAGAAAACCGCAGGCAGCTCCGCAGGTTGAGCCCGCCGTTCACGATCAGGAGTTCGTCATGACCACTCACGTTGCCTATACCCAGGTTGCGGGCAAACCCAACAGGTCCCGTTATCTGGGCTGGGGCCTGTTGCTCGCTGCACTGGCCTGGGCCTGGCACGGCGCAGAAATGAACCCGATGGCACTGGTTCGCGACTCGTCGAACATGGCCACATTCGCCGCCGATTTCTTTCCCCCAGACTTCCGTGAGTGGCGCAGTTACCTCAAGGAAATGCTGGTGACTATCCAGATCGCTCTGTGGGGCACGGCGCTGGCGATTGTCTGCTCCATACCGCTGGGCATTCTGTGCGCCGAGAACATCACGCCGTGGTGGATTCATCTGCCGCTGCGGCGCTGCATGGACGCTTTTCGTTCGATCAACGAGATGGTCTTTGCGATGCTGTTCGTGGTCGCCGTCGGGCTGGGGCCGTTCGCCGGGGTGCTGGCGCTGTGGATCAGCACCACCGGGGTCCTCGCCAAACTGTTCGCTGAAGCTGTCGAAGCCATCGAGCCCGGACCGGTCGAAGGGGTGCGCGCCACCGGTGCCAGCGCCTTGCAGGAAGTCATCTACGGAGTCATTCCGCAGGTCATGCCGCTGTGGATCTCCTATGCTCTATACCGGTTCGAGTCCAATGTGCGCTCGGCAACCGTGGTAGGAATGGTCGGCGCAGGCGGCATCGGGGTTATTCTCTGGGAAAATATCCGCGCCTTTGCGTTCGTCCAGACCAGCGCCGTGCTGCTGGTGATCATCGTTGTGGTAAGCGTCATCGACATCATGTCGCAGCGCCTGCGCAAGCAATTCATCTGACAGAAGAGGGGTGTTCAATGAACACTTTTTTTAATCATGCAGTTGTCTAGACAAGATAGTCCGATGTACCGCGAGCTCGCCAACATTTTGCGTGAAGAGCTGACCACCTATCAGCCCGGCGATTTCCTGCCCGCCGAATTCCAGCTGGCCGAGCGCTTCAGCGTCAACCGCCACACCATTCGCCGCGCGGTCGATGAACTGGTGCGTGAGGGCAGCGTGTTGCGACGTCAGGGCAAAGGCACTCAGGTGCTGGAGCGTCCGCTGATTTACCCGATGCAGGCTGACAGCGCCTACAGCAAATCCTGGTCGGCGCAGGGCCTGGGCGTGGAAGCGATCCTGCTGCGTCGTCAGGAATGTCAGGCCAGCCGTGAAGATGCCCGGCATCTGGGAGTGGACGAGCACGCGCCGCTGATCGAACTGCAGACACTGCGCAAACTGGACGGCCAGGCGGTCAGCCTGATCTTCCACCGCTACAGCGCCCGCTACAGCGATTTGCTGGCCGATTACCGCGGCGGCTCGGTGCGCCAGTACCTGGCCGAGCGCGAGTTGCCGTTGAGCCGTGCGCAGAGCCTGATCGGCGCCCGCCTGCCGTCCCGTGAAGAGGCCGCGTGGTTGCTGATGCCCCGACACATGCCGGCGCTGACCGTACTGACGGTTTCCTGCGACGCGGCGGGGCTGCCGGTGGAGCTTTCCCGCTCGGTCAGCCGCGCCGATCGCTTCCAGTATCAAGTGGCGACTCCTTTCAAGACGACCTGACACCGAGGTGTTCCATGCAAGCAACTCCCGAAACAACGGCGCGTCAGCACTGGATGGGCGTACTGGCCCGCGCTCATGCCGATCAGCCGAGCCGCGAGCAGTTAAACCGCCACGAAGGGGCGCTGCGCGACACCGATTACCAGATGATCCGCGCCCCGGAAATCGGCATGACCCTGGTGCGTGGCCGTATGGGCGGCACCGGTTCAGCCTTCAACCTTGGCGAAATGAGCGTGACGCGCTGTGTGGTGCGTCTGGCTGATGGGCGCACCGGCTACAGCTATCTGGCGGGACGCGACAAGCGCCACGCTGAACTGGCGGCGCTGGCCGACGCGCATTTGCAAGGCGCGCAGCAGGCCTGGTGGCTGTCCGAACTGATCGAGCCGCTGGCGCGTGCACAAGCCGAGCGTCGGGCGCGCAAGGACGCCGAGGCCGCGGCAACCAAAGTCGAATTCTTTACCCTGGTCCGAGGAGAAGACTGATGAACGCCGTTCTTTTGCAACCTGCCTTCAGCGATCCGGTACTGGATGCCCAGCGCAGTTTTCGTGTCGCCCTCAAGGCGTTGTCCGGGCCGGGCGTGATCCAGACCTTGCCCACCGCGCATCAGCCGCCGGCCTTGCAGGGCCTGGACAGTGCAACCCACGCCTTGTGCCTGGCGTTGCTGGACCTGGACACGCCAGTGTGGCTGGCACCGGCATTCGATACCCCGGCGATTCGCGCGAACATTGCCTTTCATTGCGGCAGCCCGATTGTCACTGAGCGGCACGCAGCGCGCTTCGCGTTGCTCGATGCGGCGACGGCCCTGCAACTGCACGATTTCGATACCGGCAATGACCGCTACCCGGATCAGTCCTGCACCTTGCTGATCCAGCTGCCTGACCTGCAAGGCGGGCGGATGCTTGCCTGGAGCGGTCCGGGCATCGAGCGACACCATTCGGTGGCCCTGCCGCTGGATCAAGGTTTCTGGGCCGCACGTGAAGCGCGTAATGTTTTTCCTTGCGGGCTGGATGTGTTCTTGGTCTCGGGCAATCGACTGCTCGGCTTGCCACGCAGCACTCGCGTGCAGGAGTGTGCCTGATGTACGTCGCGGTCAAGGGTGGCGAACAGGCCATCGATAACGCTCACCGCCTGCTGGCCAGCAGGCGTCGTGGCGACACCGGCATCGCTGAACTCGACGTCGAGCAGATCCGTCAGCAACTGCCGCTGGCGGTAGCACGGGTCATGAGCGAAGGGTCGCTTTACGACCCGCAACTGGCTGCACTGGCGATCAAGCAGTCGGCGGGCGATCTGATCGAAGCGATCTTCCTGCTGCGCGCCTACCGCACCACGCTGACGCGCTTCTGCGCCAGCCTGCCCATCGACACCTCGGACATGCAGCTCAACCGTCGCTTGTCGGCCACGTTCAAGGACCTCCCCGGCGGTCAATTGCTGGGGCCGACCTTCGACTACACCCACCGTTTGCTGGATTTCACCTTGCTGGCCGAAGGTGAGCACCCGGGCCCGGAAGTCACCCCGCACGCCACGCTGGAGCCCTGTCCGCGAGTGCTCGGGTTGCTGGCCAAAGAAGGGCTGATGAAGCCCGAAGTCGACGATGGCGAACGCGTAGCGGACATCACCCGCGAGCCCCTGGAGTATCCCGCCACTCGTGCCCAGCGCCTGCAGGCGCTGGCGCGTGGCGATGAGGGGTTTCTGCTGGCGCTGGGTTATTCGACCCAGCGCGGTTATGGCCGCAATCACCCGTTCGCCGGGGAAATCCGTATCGGTGAGGTGGAAGTCTGGATAGAACCTGAAGAACTGGGCTTCCCGATCGTGATTGGCGACATCGAAGTCACCGAATGCGAGATGGTCAATCAGTTCGTCGGCTCGGCCAGCGAACCCGCGCAGTTTACCCGCGGTTACGGTCTGGCGTTCGGCAACGCGGAGCGCAAGGCGATGGGCATGGCACTGGTGGACCGTTCGCTGCGCGCTGAGGAATTCAATGAAGAGATCGTCTCACCAGCCCAGCAGGAAGAGTTCGTCCTGGCGCACTGCGACAACGTTGAAGCGGCGGGTTTCGTCTCGCACCTCAAGCTGCCGCATTACGTGGACTTCCAGTCCGAACTGGAGCTGATTCGCAAGCTGCGCACGTCTGCACCGAAACCGGGGAGCGACCAATGACTCATGCACCGACGAACACCGCACAGCAAAGGCCTGCACGGGACGAGGCCTACAACTTCGCTTATCTGGACGAGCAGACCAAACGCATGATTCGCCGCGCCTTGCTCAAGGCGGTGGCGATCCCCGGTTATCAGGTGCCGTTCGGCGGCCGCGAAATGCCGCTGCCGTATGGCTGGGGCACCGGCGGGATGCAACTGACCGCGGCGATCCTGGGCGCCGATGATGTGCTCAAGGTCATCGACCAGGGCGCTGACGACACCACCAACGCGGTCTCGATCAGGCGTTTCTTTGCCCGCACGGCCGGCATCGCCACCACCGAACGCACGCCCGAGGCGACGGTTATCCAGACCCGTCACCGGATCCCGGAAACACCGCTGCACGCCGATCAGATCATGGTCTATCAGGTGCCGATTCCCGAGCCGCTGCGTTTCATCGAGCCCTCGGAAACCGAGACCCGGACCATGCACGCGCTGGATGATTACGGCGTCATGCACGTCAAACTCTACGAGGACATCGCCACTTTCGGCCATATCGCCACCAGTTACGCCTACCCGGTGATGGTCGATGAACGCTATGTGATGGACCCGTCGCCGATTCCCAAATTCGATAACCCCAAGCTGCACATGAGCCCGGCATTGATGCTGTTCGGTGCGGGGCGCGAAAAGCGTCTGTACGCCGTGCCGCCGTATACGCAGGTGGTGAGTCTGGACTTTGAAGATCACCCGTTCGAGGTGCAACGCTGGGAGCAGTGCTGTGCTATTTGCGGCAGCCATGATTCCTTTCTCGACGAGCTGATTCTCGACGATGCCGGGACGCAGAGCTTTGTCTGTTCCGACACCGATTACTGCGCCCAGCGCGTCAAACAGCAGGAGAACGACCGATGATCAGTGCACGTTCACTGGACCCGGCGGGCGAGCGCCTTCCCGAGGCTGTGCAGCCGCTGCTCAAGGTACGCGGTCTGACCCGTCTGTACGGTGTGCAGAAGGGCTGTCAGGACGTCAGTTTCGATCTGTATCCCGGTGAAGTGCTGGGCATCGTTGGCGAGTCCGGCTCGGGGAAATCCACGCTGCTCTCGCTGTTGAGCGGACGTTGCCCGCCGGACCGCGGCAGCATCGACTATCGCAGCAAGGAGGGCGACTGGTTCGACCTGTACAGCGCCAGTGAGGCGCAGCGGCGCACGTTGCTGCGCACCGAGTGGGGCTTTGTCGAACAGAATCCGCGCGATGGTCTGCGCATGGGCGTGTCGGCCGGCGCCAATATCGGCGAGCGTCTGATGGCGCAGGGGGTACGCAATTATCAGCAGTTGCGCGGTGCCGCGCTGGACTGGCTGACCCAGGTGGAGATCGATCCGCAGCGCATCGACGACTTGCCGCGGACCTTTTCCGGCGGCATGCAGCAGCGCCTGCAAATCGCCCGCAATCTGGTCTCCAGCCCCAGGCTGGTGTTCATGGACGAACCCACCGGCGGGCTCGACGTGTCGGTGCAGGCCCGCTTGCTCGATCTGTTGCGCGGGCTGGTGCGCGAACTGGATCTGGCCGTGGTCATCGTCACCCATGATCTGGCGGTCGCGCGGCTGCTGGCTGACCGGCTGATGGTCATGCGTCGCTCGGAAGTGGTCGAAAGCGGCCTGACCGACCAGATTCTCGATGACCCGCAGCACCCGTATTCGCAACTGCTGGTGTCCTCGGTATTGCAGCCATGAGCCGCACTGTCCGAACAGCCTGTACAGAAGAGGTGAGCCCGATGACAACGTTGATCGAGGTCCGTGACCTGTCGAAAACCTTCACCCTGCATCAGCACAACGGCGTGGTCCTCAATGTGCTGCGCGGTCTGAATTTCTCGGTGCGCGCTGGCGAGTGCCTGGTGCTCAGCGGGCAATCCGGCGCGGGCAAAAGCACGCTGCTGCGCACCCTGTACGGCAATTACCTGCCTGCCGCCGGCAGCATTCGCGTGCAGCATGAAGGCGAGTGGACTGAACTGGTTGGCGCAACCCCGCGCCAGGTGCTTGAGGTGCGACGCAAGACACTCGGCTACGTCAGCCAGTTCCTGCGCGTGATCCCGCGTGTGTCCAGCCTGGACGTGGTCATGGAACCGGCCCTGGCGCGCGGCTGGTCCCGTGAGCAGGCGCAGGATCGCGCGCAACTGCTGCTGGGGCGGCTGAACATTCCGCAGCGTTTGTGGCCGCTGGCGCCCAGTACGTTTTCCGGTGGCGAACAGCAGCGCATCAACATCGCGCGCGCATTCATGGTGCCATGGCCGGTGCTGCTGCTCGACGAACCGACTGCGTCGCTGGACGACGCCAACCGCCGGGTGGTGCTGGAGCTGGTCGACGAGGCCAAACAGGCCGGTGCAGCCCTGATCGGTATTTTCCATGACCGCGATGCCCGCGAGGCAGTCGCCAATCGTCAACTCGACATGACCCCGGTGGACCTCACCGCCAAGGAGTTGCTGCAATGCTGAACGAACAGGTTTTCAGTAACGCCCGCGTGGTGACGGCCGAGCAGGTATTCACCGGCACTGTGGTGGTCCGTGACGGCCTGATTGCCGAGGTCGAGAGTGGATGCAGCCAGTTGAGTCAGGCTCAGGACATGCAGGGCGATTACCTGCTGCCGGGGCTGGTGGAATTGCACACCGACAACCTCGAAAAGCACCTGTCGCCGCGTCCGGGTGTCGACTGGCCGTCGATGTCGGCGGTGATCAGCCACGATGCGCAAATCGTCGCGGCGGGGATCACCACGGTGTTCGACGCACTGTCGATCGGCGACATCAACCCCAAAGGCAAGCGCATGCAACAATTGCCCGCCATGCTGCAGGCGATTGCCGACGCCAACGCGGCAGGCCTGACTCGTGCCGAGCACCTGCTGCACCTGCGCTGCGAGGTCAGCCACCCGGATACCTTGAGCGTGTTTCGCGATCTGGTGGACCAGCCACTGGTGCAACTGGTCTCGGTGATGGACCACGCGCCCGGCCAGCGTCAGTTTGCCCTGGAGTCCAAGTACCGCGAGTACTACATGGGCAAGTACCACATGAACAACGAGGAAATGGACCGTTTCATCGTTGAACAGGTGGCCAACTCCAACGAGTACGCCGACCGTTACCGGCGTGCGATCGTCGAACTGTGCCTGGCGCGCGGCCTGTCGATTGCCAGCCACGACGATGCAACCATGGCGCATGTCGAGGAGTCGGCGGGTTTCGGCATGAACATCGCCGAGTTCCCGACCACACTCGAAGCGGCCCGTGGCTGTCGGCAACTGGGCATGAGCGTGTTGATGGGCGCACCGAACATCGTGCGCGGCGGCTCGCACTCCGGTAACGTGGCGGCAGCATCGCTGGCCACGGACGGGCTGCTGGATATTCTGTCCAGCGATTACTACCCGGCCAGCTTGTTGCAGGCTGCATTCATGCTCGCCGCTCAGGACAACGCATGTGACCTGCCGCAGGCGATCAACATGGTCAGCCACACGCCGGCCGTGGCTGCCGGGTTGGCGGATCGTGGTGAAATACGTGTCGGGCTGCGCGCAGATCTGATCCAGGCACGTGATCATGCCGGCCTGCCGGTTATCGACAAGGTCTGGCGACAAGGCAAGAGGGTGTTTTGATGGTTGGCAGGTTGATCTATCTCATCGGGCCGTCCGGATCAGGCAAGGACAGCCTGCTGGACGCGGCCCGGGATACCTTGGCGCAACGTGATTGCCGGATCGTTCGGCGGGTCATCACCCGTTCCGCCGAAGCGGTGGGCGAGGCGGCGCAGGCGGTGACTGTCGAGCAGTTCGAGCAGATGCGCGAGCGAGGCGCGTTCGCCCTGAGCTGGCAGGCCAATGGTCTGCACTACGGCATTCCCGTCGAGATCGATCAGTGGCTGCTGGAAGGCCATGACGTCCTGATCAACGGCTCCCGGGCGCATCTGCAAAAGGCGCAGGCGCGCTATCCCACGCTGCTGGCGGTGTTGCTGACGGTCAATCAGGAGGTGTTGCGCAAGCGCCTGCTGGCACGCAACCGGGAAAGCCTCGCGGAAATCGAGGAGCGCCTTGCGCGCAACTCGCGCTTTGCCGGAGATTTGCTGGCGAGCAACCCGCAGGTCTTCCCGCTGGATAATTCCGCTGACCTGCAACACACCGTTGCCACGCTGCTCGGCCTGCTCGACAAGCGTCACGCATGCGCCTGACCCTGTTGGGCACCGGTGACGCCCGGCAGGTGCCGGTCTACGGTTGTCAGTGTGTGGCGTGTGCTGCCGCGCGGACCAATCATGATCTGCGCCGCTTGCCGTGCAGCGCGCTGATCGAGTGCGCCGACCAGCGCTGGTTGATCGACAGTGGCCTGACCGACCTCACCGAGCGTTTCCCGCCGCGCAGCCTGAGCGGGATTCTGCAGACGCATTACCACGCCGACCATGCGCAGGGGCTGTTGCACCTGCGCTGGGGCCAGGGGCTGGTGATTCCGGTGCACGGCCCGGCGGATCCGGAAGGCCTGGCCGACCTCTACAAGCACCCTGGCATTCTGGATTTCAGCCAGCCATTCGCGGCCTTCGAACGCCGTGCACTGGGCGCGTTGCACGTCACAGCGCTGCCACTGACGCACTCAAAGCCTACGTTCGGCTACCTGTTCGAAGGTGACGGGCAACGTTTTGCCTACCTGACCGACACCGTCGGCCTGCCCGACGACACCCGCGAGTACCTGCAACGTGCACCGCTGGATCTGCTGGTGCTCGACTGCTCGATGCCTCCACAGCCTCAGCCGCCGCGTAATCACAACGACCTGACCCTGGCGCTGCAAACCATCGAGTGGCTGCGACCGGGCAGGGCGGTGCTGACGCACGTCGGCCATACGCTGGATGCGTGGTTGATGAGGCACTCCAAACAGTTGCCGGGCAATGTAGTGGTGGGGAGGGATGGTATGACGGTGGTCTGAGCGACGTCTTCACATCGCCCCGATCTCCGGCTTGCCCGTTCTCGACCCGCCATAAATCGGCGGATGCGTGACGATGTGGGTCAGGTCGACCGCCGAGGCCAGCAGTTTCTGCAGGTCGGGACGCGGACGTGACAGGCGTGGATCATTCAGTGTTGCCTGCTCGATCGCTGCAGCGCAGGCCAGCAGCTTCGCATCGCTACGAAACCCGCCGATGACCTGCAGCCCGAACGGCATGCCGTTGTGGTCGGTGCCGCAGGGCAGGGACAGCGCCGGGTTGGTGGTCAGGGTGATGGTGTAGCACAGCGCCAGCCAGCGGTAGTAATTGTCCAGGGGCACGCCGTTGACTTCGCGCAGGTACAGCTCGCTCCAGGGGAAGGGCGAGACTGGCGTGGTGGGCGCGAGGATCAGGTCGTATTCCTCGAATTGTTTCTGAAAACCGCGAAAGATCCGGCTTTGCTCGCCATGCGCCTTGACGCAGTCCTGCAAAGACATCGCGGCACCCATGTCGAAATTGGCGCGGGTGTTGGGCCCCAGTGCATCAGGATCGCAGTCGTGAGCGTCCTGCAGCCCGGCGACGAAGGCTTCGGCACGCAGGACGTCGAAGGTGCGATGGGCGCTGGTCAGGTTCAGGTCGATGGCTTCGCAGGACTTGAACAGCGATTTCAGGGCGCTGATCTTTTCCCGAAAGACGGCACGGATTCTGTCATCCACAGCACACGCGCCGAAGTCTTCGCTGTAGCCGACGCGCAACTGGCTGAGGTCGATCGGGCGCGGTGCGAACTCGTCGGCGGCGATGGCATAACTCAACGGGTCGGACTGCCCCAACCCGGCGCTGGCGCGCAGTTGCAGCAGGGTATCGGCAACATTGCGGCCCATGGGGCCTACCACTGAAATCGGTGTCCAGCCGAGCTTCTTGCGTTCGCTCGGCACCAGCCCAGGTGAAGGACGCAGGCCGACGATACCGCACAGCGCTGCGGGAATGCGCAGCGAACCGCCGGTGTCCGAGCCGCTGCACAACGGCACCATGTCCACGGCCAGTGCGGCGGCTGATCCACCCGAGGAACCGCCGGCATTCAGTTCAGGATTGAACGGGTTACCGGTCGCGCCCCACACCACATTGCGGGTATTGGCGCCTGCGCCCAGTTCCGGAACATTGGTCTTGCCGACCATTATTGCCCCGGCCGCACGCAGGCGCGCGACGAACAGGTTGTCCTGCGCGGGAATGTTGTCGCGAAACAGTTGCGAGCCGTAGGTGGTGAGGACCCCGGCGGTTTCTTCCAGGTCCTTGATGCCGATTGGCAGGCCATGCAGCAGCCCCAGCGGTTCGCCTTGCATAACGGCCTGTTCGGCCAGCAGTGCCTCGTCGCGGGCGCGCTCGAAACAGGTTGCGGCGAACGCATTGATCTTCGGGTTCAGGCTTTCAATCCGCTCGATACAGGCGTCCAGCAACTCCACCGGAGAGAGCTGTTTGTTGCCGATCAGCGCACGCAGTTCGGTGGCGGATTTACCGAGCAGCTCGGACGAGTTTTGCATGGAGTGTTCCTCGCTGGAGTTAGGTATAACGCTGGGTGCGGAGTAAGGGTACGATACTGGCCCGAATGTTCATCGTTCCGCACGCTCCGCGTGGGAATGCAGTTCGTGACGCTCTGCGTCACACATCCCCCAGCGCCAGAATCGTCGCGACCAGTGCCTGGCCTCTGGGCACCAGGGTGTTCAGTTCCAGGTACTCGCGGTCGGTGTGGACCTTGCCGCCCACCGGGCCGAGGCCGCACAGGGTCGGGATCCCCAGGCTGGCGGTGAAGCCCGAGTCGGCGCAACCTCCGGTGAATTCGCCCTCCACGCTGAAACCCAGCTCCTGCGCGAGGCCCTGATAAATACTCAGCAACTCGGTACTGTGCCGGGCTTCCATCGGCAGGAAGGTGGTGGCTTCCAGCAGTCTGGCCGACGTGCCGGACAGTTCCTCTTCGGCGACGATAGCCTGCACGGCTGCAAGTATTTCCGCCCATTGGCGAAGCTCGACAAAACGCACGTCGAGCTTCGCCGTGGCGCTGGGCGCTACCGTATTGCTGGAGGTACCGCCGGAGATCAGCCCGACATTGGTGGTGATGCCCGCCGCGTAATCAGTCAACGCATGCAACTTGATTATCTTGTGCGCCAGCGCCTGAATGGCGCTGGCGCCGTCGGCATGATTGACCCCTGAATGCGCCGCGCGGCCGCTGACTTCGATGATCAGCGTGGCACCGCCTTTGCGCGCGCTGACCACATTGCCACTGGCGCGTCCCGGCTCGGGGTTGAGCACCGCGCGCGCCTGGCGGGCGTAGTGTTCGATGTGATTGCGAGCGCTGGCGGAGCCGATTTCCTCGTCGCCGGTATACAGAATCTGCACCGGGAACGGCAGCGGGCCTGCGCGCTTCAACGCCTTCAGCGCAAAGCAGTTGAGCACCAGTCCGCCTTTCATGTCGGCCACGCCAGGGCCGTAGGCCAGCTCGGCGTCCCTGGTATAGCCGCGGGTGGACGTGGTGCCTTTCGGAAACACCGTGTCGCGGTGCCCAAGCAATAGCACCGGCTTGCCGGGTCCACCGGGCAGTTCAGCTAGCAGCACATCGCCGAAACCCTCGACCGGGATACGCTGGACGCTGATTCCGTCAGCCTGCAATTGCGCGCAGAGCAGCTCACCGACTGCGTCGACGCCGACCTTGTCATAACTGTTGGAATCGGTATCGACCAGGCGCTGCAGCAGCGCTTCCATCGCCTCATATTGCTCAGCCAGCCACGCAGTGGCGTGCAGTTGTGCTTCATTCATTCACTCAGCTCCTGTGCCCGTTGTTCCCGGGTCAGTCGTGCGCCGTCCGTGCCCAGGTCCCAGAACAGTCCGGCCATGATTTGCAGGCTCTCCTTGACCACCGGAGCCAGCAAGTGCTCGTCAGGTGCATGCTGCGAGCACGCCGGGTATGAGTGTGGCACCCAGACCGTCGGCAGGCCCAGCACTTCAGCGAACACGTCATTGGGCAGCGAACCGCCCAGATTGGGCAGCAGCGCAGGTTTCTTGCCCGTGGTGGCGGCCAGCGAATCCAGCGCCCAGCCGACCCACGGGCTGTCCGGCGACAGGCGCGTGGCGTGCATCACGTCCATGCGGGTCTGCCTGACCTCGACGCGATCGAAGCCATGGGCATCCAGGTGCGCGCGCACCGCGGGGATGAAGGCGTTGTAATCGCTGTCGACCACAAAGCGAATGTGACACAACGCGTGAGCCTTGCCGGGAATGGCGTGTACCGGGGCGTCCGGGTTGCCGGTCTTGAAAGCGAGCACGTCGAGGGTGTTCCAGCCGAAGACTTTTTCGCTGAGCGACAGCGCCGGGTTGCCCCAGTCGGCGTCGATGTCCGGGTCGCCGGGGCCGCCGCCGACCTCGATATCCGCCAACGCGGCCTTCACTGCGTCAGGGATGGCTTTGGGCATCAGCCCTGCAACTTTCACCCGGCCATGCTCATCGACCATGCTGGCGATGGCATTGGTCAGAATGATGCCCGGGTTAGCCAGCAGGCCGCCCCAATTGCCGGAATGGTGCGCGCCTTCGCGCAGGTTCACCGTCAGCTCGAAGTTGAACACCCCGCGCGAGCCGAGAAACAGGGTAGGGCGTGCCGCTGCGAGGCGCGGGCCATCGGAGGCGATAAAGATGTCGGCGGCGAGCTCTTCAGAATGGGCCTGGCAGAACGCGCTCAGGCCGGGAGAGCCATCTTCTTCGCCCATTTCCAGAAGCAGTTTGACGTTGAAGCCCAGCTTGCCATCGCGAGCCTTGAGGGTCTGCTCCAGTGCCGTCAGGTTGATCAGGTGCTGGCCCTTGTTGTCGGCGGTGCCGCGCCCGTACCAGCGCTCGCCACGTTCGATCACCTGCCATGGCGACAGGCCGGTCTGCCACTGTGCGTCATAGCCGCGAACCACGTCGCCGTGGCCGTAACTGAGCAGCGTCGGCAGTTCAGCGGCTTCGATGCGCGTGGCGATCATCAGCGGGCCACGCCCGGCGACCGGGTTGTCATGCACGGTAACGCTGAAACCCAGGCGCTCGACATGCGGGGTGATGAACTCATGAAGATAACGATACAGCTCGGGCAGGCTCTCGGCCTCCTGGCTCTGGGTCGGGTAGGCAACGCTTTTGCCGAGCAGGGCGAAAAACGCGCCGTTGTCGAACTGTTCAGTGACGTTTTCGATGGCGTGCGAACGGCTACTCATGAGGGTATCTGCTCCAGAGGTTTCGAGGTGTCGTGCAGGTGGCAGCGAACGGTTCCGCCTTCCATGCGGCCAATGGCCGGGGCTTTTTCCTTGCACACCGGCATGCACGCCGGGCAGCGCGGATGAAAGGCGCAGCCGGACGGCGGCGACATGGGATTGGGAAAGGTCCCGTGCAAACCCAGGTCGGGAATGCCCAGGTGCGGGTCCGGGGTCAGCACCGAGTCCAGTAACGCCTGGGTGTAGGGATGGCCGGGCCGGGCGAACAAGGATTCGCGGCTGCGCTCTTCAACGATCCGCCCCAGGTACATGACCGCCACGCGGTCGGCCAGATGTTCGATGACGGCCAGGTTGTGGCTGATCAGCAGGTAAGTCAGGCCGAACTCCTGCTTGAGGTCCTGCAACAGATTGAGGATCTGCGCCTGCACCGAAACGTCCAGCGCCGAAGTCGGCTCGTCGCAGATCAACACATCCGGACGCATCACCAGCGCCCGGGCAATCGCCACACGCTGGCGCTGGCCACCGGAAAGCTGGCTCGGGTAACTGTCGATCACGCGTTTGGGCAAGCCGACCACGTCCATCATCGCTTCGGCGCGCTGGCGACGTTCTGCCGGGGTGCCGATGCCATGCACGATCAGCGGCAGCGTGACGATCTCGCGCAGGGTCTTGCGCGGGTTGAGTGACGAGTAGGGGTCCTGAAAGATCGGCTGAATGCGCCGCGCCATCTCCTTGCGGTCGGTGCCGGCGAGGTGCTTGCCGTTGACCAGTACGTCGCCGCTGCTGGGCGCAAGCAGCCCCAGCAGCATCTTCGCCAGGGTACTTTTACCGCAACCCGATTCGCCGACCAGCCCGAGTGTTTCGCCGCGCATCAGGCGCAACGACACACCATCGACGGCTTTGAGCGTGGCATCGGGTTTGAAAAAACCACGACTGATGCTGAATTCGCGGCGTATATCGCACAGCTCCAGCGCAATGTCTTTCTTGACGCTGGCAGTCGGAACCTGTTTCACGGCGGTATTCATGACGGTGCGCCCTCACGGTGAAACACAGGTTCGGCGCCCGCTGCGGCAAACAGGCAGCGAGTCATGTGGTTGTGGCTATTGATCGGCGGGACGTCGTCGGCGCAGGCCGGGATCGCCTGCGGGCAGCGATTGCGAAATGCGCAGCCGTGTTGCTCGCCCACCAGACTGGGCACCAGCCCTGGAATCGACCCCAGCGGCTGGCCCGGCTGAGTGCGTCCGGGGATCGGAATGCTCGCCAGCAAGCCGCGGGTATAGGGGTGTTGCGGGTTCTCGAACAACTCGATGGCCGGGGCGGTCTCGACGATCTGTCCGGCGTACATCACCGCGACCCGGTCGGCGATACGTGCCACCAGCCCCAGGTCGTGGGTGATGAAGATCACGGCCAGACCCAGCTCCTTCTGAATGTCGCGGATCAGGCGCAGGATCTGCGCCTGAATGGTCACGTCCAGCGCAGTGGTCGGTTCGTCGGCGATGATCACGTCCGGTTCGCACATCAGGGCCATGGCGATGATCACCCGCTGGCGCAGGCCGCCGGACAATTGGTGCGGATACTGGCGCAAGCGCTCGCCCGCGTTGCTGATTCCGACTTTATCGAGCATCTGCGCGGCGCGCTGCAGTGCCTCCTTGCGCGACACCTTGCGGTGTCGGGTGAGCACTTCGCTGAGCTGATCGCCAATGCTGTAGGCCGGGTTCAGCGAGGTCATGGGCTCCTGAAAGATCATCGCCAGACGGTTGCCGCGCAGGTCGCACATCTGCCGCTCGCTCTGGGTCAGCATGTCGATGCCGTCCAGGCTCAGTGTCGTTGCGGTACGCCGGGCCTTGCGCGGCAGCAGGTCCATGAGCGCCAGCGAAGTCAGGGATTTGCCGCAGCCTGACTCGCCGACGATGCACAGCATTTCGCCGCGCTCGACCTGAAAGTCCAGGCCGCGCACTGCGTGAAGCGTGTCTTGCCCGAGAGGAATCTCGACGCGCAGGTTTTCAACATGTAACAGCGCCATGTGCGTATCTCCTCTGTCAGTTGCGCCCGTCGGGCAGGATCAGGTCGCGCAGGCCGTCACCGACCAGGTTGATGCCCAGCACCAGCACCATCAGGGCGACGCCGGGGATGGCGATGACCCAAGGGGAAAAGAACATGTACGGTTTGCCCTCGGCGATCATCAGCCCCCATGAAGGAATGGGCGGCTGCACGCCGACCCCGAGAAACGAAAGCGCCGACTCGAGGAGGATCGCGTGAGCCATTTCCAGCGTAGCGACGACGATCAGCGCACCGACCAGATTGGGCAGGATTTCACTGGCCAGAATGCGCAGCGTCGAACAACCCAAGGCCTGGGCCGAGGCGACGTATTCAGCGTCGCGAATCTGCTGCACGGCAGCGCGCACCACCACGGCAAAGCGGTCCCAGAGCAGGCAGCCAAGCAACACGATCACCACTTTCAGCGAGCCACCGATCAAGGATGCCGAGGCCAGCGCGATCATCACCACCGGCATCGCCAGGCGGGTGGTGATCAGGTAGCTGATCAGTGCATCGGTCTTGCCGCCAAAGTAGCCGGCCAACAGGCCCATGATGGTGCCGATGATCCCGGAGATCAGCGCGGCCGAGAAGCCGATGAACAACGAGATGCGTGCGCCGTAGAGCAGGCGCGACAGGTAATCGCGGCCCAGTTTGTCGGTGCCCAGCACGTAGTCCCAGGTGCCGTTGGCCATCCACACCGGCGGTTTCATGCGCAGCATCACGTCCTGCGCATAAGGGTCGTAGGGTGCCAGCCAGGGCGCGAATAGCGCGCCAAGCAGGATGACCAGCAGCAGTACCGCGCCGATGGCGAAGCCGCGATGCGCAAAGCTGCTGCGTAACGTGCGCCAGACGCTGCGCGCCGGAGGCTGGTAATCGTTGATCAGCAGCGGCGATGAGGTGGTTGTGCTCATGGGGCCTCCTATTTCACGCGGATGCGCGGGTCGAGCAGTGCGTTGAGCACGTCGGCCAGCAGGGTGAGGACGATGTAGATCACCGCGATCAACAGCACGACCGCCTGCACCACCGGGAAGTCGTCACGGGCAATTGCGTCCCAGGCCAGCTGGCCAATGCCCTGCAGCGAGAAAACCGTCTCGATGACCACCGAACCGCCGAGCATGAAACCGAATTCCACGGCGGCGAGGGCCACCACCGGAATCAGCGCGTTGCGCAGCGCATGCTTGAACAGCACGGTGGCAGGGCGCAGGCCCTTGGCTCGTGCGGTGCGGATGTAATCGGAGTTGAGCACGTCGAGCATGCCCGCACGGGTCAGGCGCATGATCGCCGGCGTGGCGTAATAACCGAGGGCGATGGCCGGCATCACGAAGTGCGCCCAGGTCGAATTGCCGGATACCGGCAGCCATTTCAGGGTGACCGAAAACACCACGATCAGCATCAGTGCGAACCAGAAACTCGGCATGGCCTGACCCAGTACTGCGATGCTCAGTGCCAGGCGATCAATCCACGTGTCACGTTTCACCGCGGCCAGCACGCCCAGCGGAATGGCGATCAGCAGCGCAATACTCAGGGCCATCGCACCCAGCCCGAGGGTGATCGACAGCCGTGAGGCGATCAGGTTGTAGACCGACTCCTGAAAGAAGAACGAGTCGCCCAGATCAAGACGCACCACGTCGGCCAGCCATTCGAAATACTGCGTAACCAACGGCTTGTTGAGGCCGTACTGCACGCGGATCTGTTCGATCTGCTCGCTGCTGGCTTCCGGCCCGCCGATGGCAGTGGCCAGATCGCCGGACAGGTGCAGCAGGGAAAAGCTGATCACCGACACGGTAATCGCTACGCACAGGGCAATACCCAGGCGGCGCAAGAGAAATCCGAACATGGCAAGTGACCTTGTGTTCAGGGAATGACGGGGTGGCTGACCCTGCTGCAAGGCGCGGCATGCGCCTTACAGCCAGGCTGGCCGACTGGCCTGGGCAAGTGCTTATTTCCAGCTCGACAGTACGAAGCGCGGCAGCTCGTCCGGGTAAGGCTTGAAGTTCAGGTCCGAGACGTATGCGTAGTTCATCGAGTAGTTGAACAGCGGCGCCCAGTAGGCCTGCTCGCTGATGCGCTGCAACGCCTTGCGGTAGTTATCCTTGCGCACCTGCGGGTCCAGCGCGTTGTCGGCGGTCTGCAGCCAGCCCTGGACTTGCGGGTCCTTGATGTTGTCGTCGGGGTTGCCCTTGAACCAGGTACCGGCCGACGCCGAGGTGTCGAGGATCGAGAACGATCCCCACGCCTGGAACGACATCGGTACCTTGCCGCCGCGCTGCTGATCACGCAGGGCGGCGTATTTCAGGTAGCGCAGCTTGGCGTTGATGCCCACGGCGCGCAGGTTGCCGATGATGGCTTCAACGTAGTCGCGGTCGCGGTAAGCGAAGATTTCGGTTTCAAAGCCGTTCGGGTAGCCGGCTTCGGCGAGCAGCGCCTTGGCCTTTGCCGGGTCGTAGTTGTAGACCGTGGCGGCGGTGGTGTCACAACCGAACTGGCCAGGGTAGCAGGCGACTTGCAACGGCTTGCTTTCGCCGCCGACCAGTTGCGAAGCCAGCCCGTCCCGATTGATCGCGTAGTTGATCGCCTGACGTACTTTCAGGTGCTTCATCGGCGAATCGGCGCTGGAGGTGCCGCGCGCGTCGAGAATCAGAAAGCCGATGCGCATGGTCGCACCGCTGGTGACCACCAGATTGGGCATGGCCTTGAGGTTTTCCGCCTGATCCGGCGCCACCCGCCAGGTCCAGTCGACGCCACCGGTCATCAGCTCGGCCAGACGCGTTTCGGCATCGGCGATCACCCGAAAGTTGATGTGCCCGATCTTTGGCTGACCTTGCGGGCTGTCCTTGAAGTAGTCCGGGTTCTTGTCCATTTTCACGCCTTCGCCGGTGGCGATGGCCGTCACCTTGTAAGGCCCGGTGCCGATCGGTTTACGGCTGAAGCCTGCCAGCCCGACTTCTTCGAAATATTTTTTCGGAAACATCGGTACGGCGTTGGAGAGGTATTCCAGCGCAGGCGGGAAGGGCTTTTTCAGGTGCAGACGAACACTGTAATCGCCCAGTTTTTCGGCGCTCTTGATCCAGTCGACGTTTTGCACGGTGACCACCTTGGACTCGGGAGACACCACATAATTGAGGGTGAACACCACGTCATCTGCGCTAAACGGGTCGCCGTTGTGAAACTTCACGCCCTGGCGCAGCTGGAAATCGATGGTGGTGTCGTCGACCTGTTTCCAGCTGGTGGCGAGCATCGGTTGGTACTCGCCATTGTCCGGGTTGCGATAGACCAGGTTGTCCCAGATCAGGCGACCGAGGATCACGCCTTCGCGCAAGTCGTTGTGATAGGGGCTGATGTTTTCCGGTTCGCTGTCGGAGGCGTAGACCAGTGTGTCGTCAGCCTTGCCGGCCAGGACGGAGAAACTGCTGAACAGGCTCAATAGCGCGATGCTGCGAGCGAAACCCTTGATTCCCATGCCGTCGTCTCCAAAAGGCAAAGTGGATGTATCAAAGGGCAGTGGGTCGCAAATGCGAGAAGGAGGAAGCAACGAGGCCGCAGTGTTCTTTTGATTGGGTTGTTTTGATGAGTTGCGCCTCGACACGACTCTAGGCAAAGCGTATCAATGCCACAAGCACAATATTTCGAACCTTTCATTGCTGAAAAGGCAACGCAGGAGCAGCGATGCAACTCTACGGCGTACAGTCCACGGCCTTGCGCTACTTCCTCGAAGTGGCGCGGTGCGGATCGATCAGCGAAGCCTCGATCCGCCTCAATGTTGCGTCTTCGGCGGTCAGTCGACAGATCAGCAAACTGGAGCGGGAACTGGATGCGCTGCTTTTCGAGCGTCAGGCGCGCGGCATGATGCTCAGCGAGGCGGGCGTCCGCCTGGCGGCCTATGCGCGCAAATCACAGCTTGAGGCCGAGCAGGTGGTGCTGGAAATCACCGAGCTGCAAGGCCTGCAGCGTGGACATGTGCGCATCGCCTGCTCGGAGGGCTTTGCCCTGGATTTTCTGCCGCAGTGCATTGCGCGCTTTCGGCGACAGTATCAGGGCATCCATTTCTCGATGGAGGTCTGTGCCCCGGCGCAGGCCACCGAACGGGTGCGCTCGGGCGATGCAGACCTGTGCCTGACCTTCAGCCTGACGCCGCAGAACGAAATCAAGGTCGAGCACATCCACAGCGGCGCGATCTGCGCAGTGGTCAGTCATAACCATCCGCTGGCCGCACGCAAGGAGGTCACGCTGGCCGAATTGCAACCTTATGCCATCGCCCTGACCAATACCGACACGACCTTGCGCCAGTTGTTTGATATCTGTTGCGGTGTGCAGGGTCTGCTGTTCGATCCGGTGCTGACCAGCAATTACATCGGCGCCTTGTTGCGGTTTGTTCGGGAGGAGGGCGGGATCAGCCTGTCCAGCGAGATGACGCTGGACAAACGCGCCCATGAAAAACAGCTCAAATCGCTGCCGATCAGTGACGATGGTATGAAGGCACGGCGTATCGAGTTGCAAAGCATGGCCGGGCGCAACCTGCCGGCGGCAGTCGCTGCCTTTCGTGATTTTCTGATCGAGGAGCTGGCAAAGACCTGAGCCGCTGGTGGTAGTGCGGGAGCGCTGTGTGGAGTAAGTGACCTTTGGTTGATGAAGCTGGCGAGCTTAATGTTATAGTGTAACGAATTTATGGCCGTGCACTGTACGGCTGTGAACCGCCAACTTCAGGCTTCGCCCGCGTGGTGAAGTTCGCCAACGAGACGAACGACGCACATGAACAAACCTCTCCCGGATGTTGCCCTGACGGAAATTTCCCCGGCGCTGGTGTCACTCGACTGGGTCGGCATGCAAGGTGTGGAAGTGCCGATCAGACTGGCTGAAGCAAGCATTCGTCATCCTGTTCACGCGCATGTCGATCTGCAGGTCGATCTGACCGACCCGAGCGTCAAGGGCATCCACATGTCGCGACTCTATCGGCTGCTCGACGGCTATGCCGAGCGCCAGATCGTCAGCCCCGATACGCTGGCTGCCTTGCTGGAAGCCATGGTCGAGAGTCACCTCGACTGCCATTCCAGCCACGCCCGGTTGACGCTGAGCTTCAATCTGCTGTGCCGTCGACCGGCGTTGATTACAGAAGGGCTCAGCGGCTGGAAATCCTACCCCGTGAAGCTCGATGCCACCTGGCATGCCGGTCGGCTGTGCCTCGACAGTTCGGTGGATATCACCTACTCGTCCACCTGCCCGTGCTCGGCCGCACTGTCTCGCCAATTGCTGGAAGAGGCATTTGCGGCGCGCTTCGGCAGGCAGTCGTTTGTCGATCCGATGCAGGTCGCGACCTGGCTGCGCGAGAACGCATCGTTCGCCACGCCGCACAGCCAGCGCAGCGTTGCGACGGTGCAGGTACGGGTGGCAGAGCAGGCGGCCGAACTGGGCTTGATGACGCTGATCGACCTGGTAGAGCAGGCGCTGGGCACCCCGGTGCAAACCGCCGTCAAGCGTGCCGACGAACAGGCCTTTGCGCGGCTCAACGGCCAGAACCTGATGTACGTCGAAGACGCCGCACGCAAGGTCCAGCAAGCACTCGAAGGCCGCTATGCAGCTTCCAGCGTCAGTGTCCGTCACTTTGAAAGCCTGCATCCGCACGATGCAGCCGCCCAGACTTCCAACTACCTGTCCTGAGGTTTCATTCCGTGATCCGTAAAAATCCTTCCGGCCATCTGCCGGTCATTGCCGAGTCCGCCTACATCGATAAAACCGCGATCATCTGCGGTAAGGTGATCATCAAGGACAACGTGTTTGTCGGCCCCTACGCCGTGATCCGCGCCGACGAAGTCGATGCCACCGGGGACATGGAACCGATCGTCATCGGTGCCAATTCCAACATCCAGGATGGCGTGGTGATCCATTCGAAATCAGGTGCTGCAGTCACCATCGGCGAGTTCACCTCGATTGCCCACCGCTCTATCGTGCACGGACCTTGCATAGTCGGAGATCGCGTGTTCATCGGTTTCAATAGCGTGCTGTTCAATTGCCAGGTCGGCAAGGGCAGCGTGGTCAGGCACAATTCGGTGGTCGACGGTCGCGATTTGCCGGAGCACTTCTATGTGCCGTCCACCACCCGGATCGGGTCGGGCACTGACCTTTCGCAATTTCCGCCGGTGAGCATTTCGGCTTCGGAATTTTCCGAAGATGTGGCGCGCACCAACATTGATCTGGTACGCGGCTACAAGGCGCTTCAGAACGAGTTTTGAAGCGCTGCGCGCCAGCGGCAAGCGGCAAGTTATAAGCTGCAAGCTAGAGGCTAAAAGCTTGAAGCTTGAAGCTTTCCACTTGCAGCTTGCAGCTTGCAGCTACAAGCCATTAGCCCCCCCATCACGGACCTTGGACTTTTCATGACAACAGCTGTTCACCCCCCTCGAGCGCCGGCATCCCGGCTTCGCTCAATCGATGCTCTGCGCGGGCTGATTATTCTTTTCATGTTGCTGGACCATGTGCGGGAAACCTTCTTTCTGCACCGTCAGGTGCTGGACCCTATGGACATCACGGCCACCGAGCCTGAGCTGTTCTTCAGCCGCACGCTGGCGCATTTGTGTGCGCCATTGTTCGTGCTCCTTACCGGGCTTTCCGCGTACCTCTACGGCGAGAAATACCAGGGCAGAAGCGACGTGTCGGCGTTCCTGCTCAAGCGCGGGCTGTTTCTGATCGCGCTGGAATTCACCCTGGTGAGCTTCGCCTGGACCTTCGAGTTCCCGCCAACCGTCATCTACCTGCAAGTGATCTGGGCCATCGGCCTGAGCATGGTGGCGCTGTCGCTAATGGTGTTCCTGCCGCGCTGGGCACTGGTGGTCATCGGTGTGGTGATCATTGCCGGACACAACCTGCTGGACACGCTGCATTTCGGCGTCGAGTCGGCCATGCACATCCCGTGGGCGATTCTGCATGATCGCGGCTGGATCGAGGTGTCGGACAACCTGCGTTTCCGTACCTCATACCCGCTTTTGCCGTGGATCGGCATCATTGCGCTGGGCTACGCTGCCGGGCCATGGTTTGTCTCCGGTTTCGATGCCGCAACGCGTCAGGCGAAACTCTGGACCTGGGGCCTGGGTGCGCTGGCGGGTTTCGTGATTCTGCGCATGATCAACGGCTACGGCGAAAAGCCGTGGAGTGTTGGCGAGACCGGCCTGCAAACCGTCATGAGCTTTTTCAACATCACCAAATACCCGCCATCGTTGCTGTTCATCAGCCTGACGCTGGGGATCGGCATGCTGATCCTGATCGGGTTCGAGCGCAGTCAGGAGAAAAGCTGGTTGCGGCCGTTGGTAGTACTCGGTTCAGCACCGATGTTTTTCTACCTGCTGCACCTGTACGTGCTGAAGATTCTGTACCTGATCGCTCTGGCCATCTGGGGTGCGAATCAGGGCAAATACTTCGGCTTTGACCACATGTGGGGCGTCTGGCTGACCTCGGTGGTACTGGCTGTTCTGCTGTTCCCGGCAGTGCGCTGGTTCGCCGCGCTCAAGGCCCGGCGTCGGGATATCAGCTGGCTGAAGTACTTCTAGTCCCGGCAACAGCGGTGCGCCTGCTGGCGTACCGCTTCTCGCCTGGCGTCAGTCTCCGTGCGCCCCGTAATTCATGATCGACAGCAGTTTGATCGGCACCTGCACCAGTTGCTCGGGGCCATGGGGGATGTCGCCGTCGAAGGTCAGGCTGTCACCGGCCTGCATCGGATACAGCTGGTTGCCGTGGCGGTAGATCAGTTCGCCTTCCAGCAGGTGTAGAAACTCCGTGCCGGGGTGTGAAAAGGTCGGAAACTCTTCGCTGGCATCGTCCATCGTCACCATGTACGCCTCGAAACTCTTCTTCGGCCCACGGGTATGGTTGAGCAGGTGATAGGTGTGGCCTTTCTCGGTGCCGCGCCTCACCACTTCGAGTCCTTCATCGGCCTTCACCAGCAGGGCACTGCTGCCTTGCTGGTCGTACTGGCTGAACAGTTTGGACATGGGCATGCCCAGCACGTCGCACAGGCGGCTGAGGTTGTCGAGACTGGTAGAGACCTGCGCGTTCTCGATCTTGCTCAGCATGCCCTGGCTGATACCGGCGATGCGCGCCACGTCGGCGAGCTTCAGTTCCTGAGCCTGGCGCTGACGCTTGATCTGAATGCCCAGGTACTGCTCGAGCTTCAATTTCGGATGAGGGTCGGTCGGCATGTTCATCGGCTTTGCACGGTTTCCGTTCAATAATTTTTATTTCGCACTGGGAATGTGCATTTCGATGCGGCCGTGGTGTGGCCGGGTTGCAGATTATTCCCAGAGGGAAAACGAGTTTCCCATATAAACAGCTGAATTACCCCTCCTGAGTGGCTTCGTTCGATTGGCATACCAAACTGGCAAGCGCCTTGCATTCCTAAAGAGAAAGTAACTTTCCTGCTCGGAATATATCCCGAAAGGCAGTGAACAGCGGCCCTTCCCTGAAACGTTTTGCTTTTGCCAGGAGACACGTCCCATGTTGCCACCCGAAACACAGCGTCTGATCGAACAGCACGGCATCAAGTACGTACTGGCTCAGTTCGTCGACATTCATGGTTCGGCCAAGACCAAATCGGTTCCTGTGACAGGTCTGGAAATGGTTGCAGAGGACGGTGCCGGCTTTGCCGGTTTCGCGATCTGCGGCATGGGCATGGAGCCTCATGGGCCGGACTTCATGGCCAGGGGTGATCTGTCGTCGCTGACCCCGGTGCCATGGCAGCCGGGCTATGGACGGGTGGTGTGCATCGGCCATGTGGATGGCAAACCCTGGCCCTATGACAGCCGCTATGTGCTGCAGCAGCAGGTCGAACGCCTCAGTCAGCGTGGCTGGAGCCTCAATACCGGCCTGGAGCCCGAGTTCAGCCTGTTCAAGCGCGATGTCACCGGCAGCCTGCAGATGGTCGATGCCAGCGATAACCTCGACAAGCCTTGCTACGACTACAAGGGGCTGTCGCGCTCTCGCGAGTTTCTCGAGCGCCTGACCGAGGCATTGCAGCCGGTGGGTTTCGACATCTATCAGATCGATCATGAAGACGCCAACGGCCAGTTCGAGATCAATTACACCTACAGCGAGGCCATGGAATCGGCTGACCGTTTCACCTTCTTCCGCATGGCCGCCGGTGAGATCGCCAATGACATGGGCATGATCTGCTCGTTCATGCCCAAGCCCGATCCCAAACGGGCCGGCAATGGCATGCACTTTCACTTGTCGATCGCCAGTGCCAGTAACAAGAACCTGTTCCACGATGCCAGCGATCCGAGCGGCATGGGGTTGTCGACGCTGGCCTATCACTTCGCTGCGGGCCTGCTGGCTCACGGGCCTGCGCTGTGCGCCTTTGCGGCACCCACGGTCAACTCCTACAAACGCCTGGTGGTCGGCAATTCACTCTCGGGCGCCACCTGGGCCCCGGCGTTTATTGCCTTCGGTGCCAACAACCGCTCGGCGATGGTGCGCGTGCCTTATGGCCGTCTGGAGTTTCGTCTGCCCGACGCCGGGTGCAATCCGTATCTGGTCAGCGCCGCAATCATTGCCGCAGGCCTGGACGGTATCGACCGGCAACTGGAGATCGATCACGTCTGCAACGAGAACCTCTACAAATTGAGCCTCGAAGAGATCGCCGCACGGGGCATCAAGACCCTGCCGCAGTCGCTCAACGAAGCCTGCGACGCGCTGCAAGCCGACCCGTTGTTTGGCGAAGTGCTGGGCAGCGAGATTGTCGATGAATTCATCCGCCTCAAGCGCATGGAGTGGGTGGAATACAGCCGCCACGTGAGCGATTGGGAAGTGAAGCGCTATATCGAATTTTTCTAGCGGCAAGTTTCAGAGAGCAGCTGCAAGTTTCAAGCGGCAAGCTGCAAGAAGAGGCTGGATTGCGGCGTGTTTGATTTCTCTGTCTACGCGGTTGGTTTTTAGCTTGCAGCTAAAAGCTTGCCGCTCCCGAACAAGGTGAGGCGTATGTGCGGAATCGTTGGTTTGTATCTGAAAAACCCGGCGCTGGAGTCGCAACTCGGCAAGTTGTTCGAGCCGATGCTCGAAGCCATGACCGACCGCGGACCGGACAGTGCCGGGTTCGCCATCTATGGCGATGAAGTGGCGCAGGGCTGGGTCAAGCTGACCTTGCAGGCCACCAGCGAACAGTATGATTTCACGGCGCTGATTGCGGCGCTGCAAGACAGGTTGAGCGCGCAGCTGGACTGGTTTCAGAACGCCAGCGCCGTGGTCTTGAAGATTCAGGCAGAAGAAGCCCCGGTGCGCGCCGCGCTGGCGGAACTGGCACCGACCGTGCGCATCATGAGTGCCGGGCAGAGCATCGAGATCCTCAAGGGCATGGGCCTGCCGCGGGAGATTTCCGAACGCTTCGGTCTGGCGTCCATGAAAGGCAGTCACATCATCGGCCACACGCGCATGGCCACCGAAAGCGCCGTGACCATGGAAGGCAGTCACCCATTCTCGACGGGCTCCGACCTGTGCCTGGTGCACAACGGCTCGTTGTCCAATCACTTTCGTCTGCGCCAGAACCTGCGCCGCGAAGGCATTCACTTCGAGACCGACAACGACACTGAAGTGGCCGCCGGTTATCTGGCCTGGCGTCTGCAACAGGGCGACAGCCTGAAACAGGCGCTCGACAAGTCGCTCGAAGACCTCGATGGCTTCTTTACCTTCGCCATCGGCACACGCAATGGTTTTGCGGTGATTCGCGACCCGATCGCCTGCAAACCGGCGATCCTTGCCGAAACCGATGACTACGTCGCCATGGCCTCGGAATACCAGGCGCTGTCCAGCCTGCCGGGGATCGAAAACGCCAGGGTCTGGGAACCGGTCCCGGCCACCATGTACATCTGGGAACGCGAGCCAGCCGAGGGAGCACGCCCATGAAAACCGTCGATCTTTCCAGCGCCACCGTGCGTGATCTCAATCAGGCCCTGCACGATCAGGTCAAGGAACTGCAGGACCGCGAATGGCTGGTCACGCATCCCGATGGCGCGCACAACCTGGCGGTCGGCGTCAACGAAGCCATCTCCATCGATATCCAGGGCCACGCGGGTTACTACTGCGCGGGGATGAACCAGAAAGCGTCGATCACCGTGCACGGCAACGTCGGTGTCGGCTGCGCGGAAAACATGATGTCCGGCGCTGTGCGGGTCAAGGGCAGCGCCTCGCAGGCAGCCGGCGCAACGGCACACGGTGGCTTGCTGGTGATTGAAGGCGATGCCGGGGCGCGCTGCGGGATTTCCATGAAAGGCATCGACATCGTGGTCGGCGGCAGCATCGGCCACATGAGCTGCTTTATGGGCCAGGCCGGTCGGCTGGTGGTCTGCGGCGACGCCGGCGATGCGCTGGGCGACTCGCTGTATGAAACGCGGATCTACGTCAAAGGCAAGGTCGAGTCACTGGGCTCCGACTGCATCGCCAAGGAGATGCGTGAAGAGCATCTGCAGGAGCTGCAGGAGTTGCTCAATCGCGCGGGCTTCAACGAGAAGGCAGCGGATTTCAAACGCTACGGCTCGGCCCGTCAGCTGTACAACTTCAAAGTCGATAACGCCTCCGCGTACTGATCCAGGAGCATTACCATGAGCGACCCTATCAGCCACAAACCTGCTCCAGTCCTGCGCGAGTCGGCCACCTTCGATCGCCTGACCATTCAGGAAATCCAGCGCGCTGCGGAAACCGGCATCTACGACATTCGCGGTGGCGGCACCAAGCGCAAGCTGCCGCACTTCGACGACCTGTTGCTGCTCGGCGCCAGCGTGTCGCGCTACCCGCTGGAAGGCTATCGCGAGAAATGCGGCACTGACGTGGTGCTCGGCAATCGTTTTGCCAAAAAGCCGTTGTACCTGAAAATCCCCGTGACCATTGCCGGCATGAGCTTCGGCGCGTTGTCGGCCAACGCCAAGGAAGCACTGGGCCGTGGCGCAACCATCGCGGGCACCAGCACCACCACCGGCGACGGCGGCATGACCCCGGAAGAGCGTGGCCAGTCGCAGCATCTGGTCTATCAGTACCTGCCATCGCGTTATGGCATGAACCCGGACGACCTGCGCAAGGCTGACGCGATCGAGATCGTGCTGGGGCAGGGCGCCAAGCCGGGCGGCGGTGGCATGTTGCTGGGCATGAAAGTCACCGAACGGGTGGCTGGCATGCGTACCTTGCCAGTCGGTGTCGATCAGCGTTCGGCCTGCCGTCACCCGGACTGGACCGGCCCTGACGATCTGGCGATCAAGATTGCCGAGATTCGCGAGATCACCGACTGGGAAAAACCGATCTACGTGAAGATCGGTGCCAGCCGTCCCTACTACGACGTGAAACTGGCCGTGAAAGCCGGCGCCGACGTGATCGTGCTCGACGGCATGCAGGGCGGTACGGCGGCGACTCAGGAAGTGTTCATCGAACACGTCGGCATCCCGATTCTGCCTGCCATCCCGCAAGCCGTGCAGGCGCTGCAGGAAATGGGCATGCATCGCAAGGTGCAGTTGATCGTCTCCGGTGGCATCCGCAACGGCGCCGACGTGGCCAAGGCCATGGCGCTGGGTGCCGACGCAGTGGCGATCGGCACAGCGGCCCTGATAGCACTCGGCGATAACCATCCGCGGCTCGACGAAGAACTGAGAAAGATCGGCTCGGCAGCGGGTTACTACGACGACTGGCAAAACGGCCGCGACCCGGCGGGCATCACCACCCAGGACCCGGAACTGTCCAAACGTCTTGACCCGGTCGAAGGCGGACGACGGCTGGCCAACTACCTGCGCGTACTCGTCCTCGAAGCCCAGACCATGGCCCGCGCATGCGGTAAATCACACCTGCACAACCTCGACCCGGAAGATCTGGTGGCACTGACCGTCGAGTCAGCAGCCATGGCCCGCGTGCCCCTGGCCGGGACATCGTGGATTCCCGGGTCTGGTTCTGGTTACTGACGCCATACCGGGCTTTTCGATCACGATGGCACTGACGACGCGGAGTGCGACGTCAGTGACGGGGCGAAGGAACCCGATGAAGTCGGGCCGGAAACCGGAGCGGGGATTTTGCTCACTTTGGTCCCTCAACGTGAGTCGCCGAGGTGCGAAAAGGTGACCTGAGCCAGACACCAATCCACCTGACATCACAGAACCGCTGTGTGACGCAGAGCGTCACGAAAGGCATTACCACGCGGAGCGTGGGAACGAGCGTCGCAATGTGATTTTTGATTCTGGCCGAAGGGCAGAAGCCTGGAAGCCTTTTATTTGTAGCCTCCAGGACGATGAACCCTCAAGAGGCCAAAGAGCCTCGCCTTTCTGAATAACCCTCTTTGCTGCCAGACACTTTCCATTCATTTGCGGGAGCTTTGAACATGGTCAATCGTCTACACGGCAAATCCCTTACAGCCTTACTCGCGCTCGGCGCCTTTGCCCCGATTGCGCAGGCAGCTGACGCCCCCGTTCTGAACACCGGCAGCACGGCCTGGATGGTCACCGCAGCCGTGCTGGTGCTGTTCATGTGCCTTCCGGGGCTGGCACTGTTTTACGGCGGTCTGGTACGGGCCAAGAACATGCTCTCGCTGTTCACCCAGTGTTTCGGCATTGCCGGAGTCGTGGGCGTGCTGTGGGTCATCTATGGCTACAGTATGGTGGTCGACACCAGCAACATGGTCGAAGGACAAGTGAGTTTCAATAGTTTCGTGGGCGGTCTGAGTCGTGCGTTTCTGGCCGGCATGACCCCCGACAGCCTGGTCGGCGATATCCCTGAAGGGGTATTCGTAACCTTCCAGATGACCTTCGCCATCATCACCCCGGCGCTGATTGCCGGGGCCTTCGCCGAACGCATGAAGTTCTCTGCGGCGCTGCTGTTCATGGCGCTGTGGTTCACCCTGGTGTATGCGCCGGTCGCGCACATGGTCTGGGGGGGCGCCGGCGCCTTGATGCACAACTGGGGCGTGCTGGACTTCGCTGGCGGCACCGCGGTGCACATCAATGCCGGTGTCGCGGCACTGGCGGCATGTCTGGTACTGGGCAAGCGCAAGGGTTATCAGAACACCCCGATGCCGGCGCACAACCTGAGCCTGACCATGGCCGGCGCAGCGATGCTCTGGGTCGGCTGGTTCGGTTTCAATATCGGTTCCGGTGGTGGCCTGAACGGCACGTCCGGCATCGTCATGCTCAACACGCAAGTGGGGGCGTGCGCCGGGATACTCGGCTGGATGTTCACCGAGTGGTTCAAGGTCGGCAAACCCAGCGCGCTGGGTCTGGCCAGCGGTGCATTGGCGGGTCTGGTCGGCATCACCCCGGCGTGTGCCTACGTCGGAGTCGGCGGGGCACTGGCCATCGGCGTGCTGTGCGGAGTGTTCTGCTACCTGAGCGTGACCGTGCTGAAAAAACGCCTGGGCTATGACGACAGCCTCGACGTCTTCGGCCTGCACGGCATCGGCGGCATGATCGGTGCAATACTGACCGGCGTGTTCTGCGTACCCGCACTGGGCGGTCTGGTGCCCGATGTCAGCATGGGCGCCCAAGTGATTGCCCAGATCAAAGGCGTGCTGTTCACCACCGCCTACTGCTTCGCGGTCAGCTGGATCATCCTCAAAGCCGTGCAGGCACTGATCGGCCTGCGCGCGCATGAGTCAGTCGAAGAAATGGGCCTGGACCTGGCCGAGCACAACGAACGGGCCTACAACCATTGAGAGGGCTGTCTTGCCCATAATAAAAGCGCCTTTTAATCGCGATGGTACTGACGACGCAGAGTGCGACGTTAGTGACGGCTGAGTCCTGGCGCTGATCCGGGGGTAGCCTGGCAGGACGCCAGGCTAGCTGCACCGGGCCATGGATGGCCCGTTGCAGCGACCCCCGGATCAGTGACAGGGCGAAGGAACCCGACGAAGTCGGGCCGGAAACGGAGCTGCGGGCTTTGCCTACTTTGGCCCCATCAAAGTAGGTCGCCGAGGGGCGAAAAGGTGATCTGAGCCGGACCCCAACCTACCTGATATCACAGAACCGCTCTGTGACGCAGAGCGTCACGAAAGGCATTACCACGCGTGGGAACGAGAGTCGCAATGTGATTTTTGATTCTGGCCGAAGGCCGTAGGAGCGAACTTGTTCGCGAAGAAGGCTTCTCAATCGACGTATTTTTGCCGATTACACTCGCGCTTTCGCGAACAAGTTCGCTCCTACGCCCTTCGGGCAGAAGCCTGGAAGCTTTTTATTTGGAGCCTCCAGGACTTGCGCATAACGATGAGTGCAGAGCGTGTGGAGGATCAATATTGTGGTCTGAGCAGCATTTTCCTGGGCTTCTCAGGCAATCTCAACACTCAACGAAACACCGGCACCACGTGCTTGATGAACAGCTCAAGCGACTTTTTCTTCTCGGCATGCGGCAGGCTGTTGTCGCACCAGAAGCTGAACTCGTCGACACCCAACTCCTGATAGTGACGAAGGCGCGGAATGATCTCCTCCGGGGTGCCGATCATAGTGTTCTTGCGGATATTCTCCAGCTCGAACTCCGGACGTTCCTTGAATTTCTCTTCCGGGCTGGGGGCCAGAAAACCGTTGACCGGCGTCTGTTTGTTGCCGAACCAGGCGTCGAAGGTACGGTAGAACTTCGCGATGGCGGTGGCGCCCACTTTCCAGCCTTCAGGATCATCTGCGGCATGCACATGCGTGTGGCGCAATACCATCAATTGCGGGCGGCGCACTTCGGGATTGTTGGCCAGCGCGGCTTCGAACTTGTTCTTCAGGTCGACAACTTCTTCATCACCCTTCATCAATGGGGTGACCATCACGTTACAGCCGTTCTGCACGGCGAAATTGTGCGAGTCAGGGTCGCGTGCAGCGATCCACATCGGTGGCGTGCTGATCGGCTTGGGCACGGAAGTCGAGGTCGGGAATTTCCAGATGTCGCCATCGTGAGCGTAGTCACCCTGCCACAGCGCACGTACCACCGGGACCATCTCACGCAACGCCTTGCCACCTTCGGAGGCTGGCATGCCACCGGCCATGCGGTCGAACTCCACCTGATAGGCGCCGCGTGCCAGGCCGACTTCCATTCGCCCGTTGCTGATCACATCCAGCAGCGCGCATTCTCCCGCGACCCGCAATGGATGCCAGAACGGCGCAATGATGGTGCCGGCGCCCAGATGAATACGCGTGGTCCTGGCCGCCAGATAGGCCAGCAGCGGCATCGGGCTTGGCGAGATGGTGTATTCCATCGCGTGGTGTTCGCCGATCCAGACGGTGCTGAAGCCACCTTGCTCGGCCATCAGCGTCAGCTCGGTCAGGTCCTCGAAAAGCTGGCGATGACTGACACTGTCATCCCAGCGTTCCATGTGCACGAACAACGAAAACTTCATGACACTTACCTCGCTTAAATCCTGGCGCCTGCACCGGCGTGATGAGTTATTGTTGTCTGATGGTATACCGTAATACTTTCGGTGCAAGTGTTTTTTGCGCCGCTGCTCCTCGTTGCAAAATGCAACGGCAGAAACGAAAAAAGCGCCTCAAAGGAGGCGCTTTCGGATGTTGCGGATTCAGCCGGGGCAGGCTCGATCAGTCGGCTTCAACTGCAGGCTTCGGATTCAATATAGTCAGCCGTGGAGTCGCGAATCACCGGTCCCATGCCACTCACGGCCTTAGCCTGCTCCATGATTTCCAGCGTGGAACCGGTGCCGACCAGGTTCACCGTATGGTTGGCGCAGTTATACACCCGCTTGGAGTAGATCACCCCAAGCATGCCTTCACGCCGGGTGATCACCACGCGTTCCTTTGCGCTGCCGCTTTTTTCTACCAGTGCGTGATGACCGGTCGGATCATGGGGGATGGATAGGGTTTTGCCTTCGGCATGCGCCGACAGGGCAGGGATCATCAGGGCCAGAAAACAGGCATGCAATTTCATCAGTGCTCCTGCGGATGAATGCGGGTTCGTTGGATCCAAAATTTACTACTGCAACACGATTCTGGATAGCAGGGCGAGCTGCCTCTCGTCGGCTTGTTTTCATCAAATCACACCCTGCGCCATGCCAAAAAAACCGTGAAGCTGTTGCTCCGGCAACAGCCATTCCACACCCTGGCATGGCACGGACAGTTGACGCCGCACCTTAGCCGTCGCAACGCCTTGATCTGCCTGTATTTTATTCAATGGCACGGTTGCTGCTCTGTGGATGTGCAGGCCCTTGTGCTTAATGCGCTCGGGAAGCTTGCAGCCAGAGGAGTACCGATATGAGCCAATCGTCCATAAAATTTGCGTACTGGGTCCCGAACGTCAGTGGCGGGCTGGTCGTCAGCAAGATCGAACAGCGCACCAGCTGGACCATCGACTACAACCGCAAGCTGGCGCAGATCGCCGAGCAGTCCGGCTTCGACTACGCGCTGACGCAAATCCGCTTTACCGCCGGCTATGGCGCCGAATTCCAGCACGAATCCGTAGCCTTCAGCCACGCACTGTTGGCGGCGACCGAAAAGCTCAAGGTCATTGCCGCGATATTGCCCGGGCCATGGACCCCGTCGGTTGCCGCCAAGCAACTGGCGACCATTGATCAGCTCACTGCCGGGCGCGTGGCGGTCAATATTGTCAGCGGCTGGTTCAAGGGCGAGTTTCAGGCCATCGGCGAGCCCTGGCTGGAGCATGATGAACGTTATCGGCGCTCCGAGGAGTTCATTCGCGCGCTCAAGGGGATCTGGACCACCGACAACTTCACCTTCAAGGGTGATTTCTATCGCTTCCACGATTACAACCTCAAGCCCAAGCCGATCCAGCGTCCTCACCCGGAGATCTTTCAGGGCGGCAGCTCCCGTGCTGCACGTGACATGGCGGCGCGGGTGTCAGACTGGTATTTCACTAACGGCAATACTGTCGAAGGTATCAAGGCGCAGGTCGATGACATTCGAGCCAAGGCAGCCGCGAACGGGCATTCGGTGAAGATCGGCGTGAATGCCTTCATCATTGCCAGGGATACCGAAGAGGAGGCGCGGGCCGTGCTGGCCGAAATCGTCGACAAGGCTGACCCGGAAGCCGTCAACGCCTTTGGCGATGCCGCGAAACAGGCCGGCCAGTCGAGTCCGGAAGGCGAGGGTAACTGGGCCAAATCCACCTTTCAGGATCTGGTGCAGTACAACGATGGCTTCAAGACTAACCTGATTGGCACACCCCGGCAGATTGCCGAGCGCATCGTGGAACTCAAGTCCGTTGGCGTAGACCTGGTGCTTTCGGCGTTCCTGCATTTCCAGGAAGAAGTCGCCTATTTCGGCCAGTACGTATTGCCTCTGGTACGCGAACTGGAAGCTGCTGCACAACGCAAACCTGTCGCCGAGACGGCTTGACCCCGGCCAATACCGACAACCCCGCCTTGCCCCTGTAAGCCGGTCGCGCTTACCGCCCGCCATAAAATCAGGCGCCACTGTGATCCAGTGTGCGCCTGTGTCCGTATGTTCAACCCCGATCAACCCATAGACAGTTGTACGTGGCATTATGATGCCACTCTCTGGCATGCTTTTATCGATGCCAGGCCTTCCAGGTATGGCCGAGCACTTGCCGACAACGGCAGTTGATAGCGAAAGGATTGTCGATGGCCCCTGAGCAATCAGGTCCGGTTTTCAGAAAAACCAGATGCACTGGTTCTCACCTGTTGTGGAGGCAAGTTTTGAAACGCGACCTTCGGCTTGCGTCATGGCTGATCTTCGTAGTGTGCGCCTGCGTGGTGATGTTGATGGCCTGGCAAGCATGGACCGCACGCCGCAACACCCTGGAAAACATCCAGACCAGCACGATCAATCTGGCTGGAGCGCTGAGCACCTACACGGATGGTATTTTCAAGCAAAGCGAGCTGATGCTGATCGGCCTGACGGAGCGTGTCGAAAAGGACGGCGTCGGGCCTGAACAGATCGAGCGTCTCAGGTGGGTCATTGCGCGTGAAATGGGCGCGCTGCCGCAGATCGATACCGTGTCGCTGTACAACGCCGACGGGTACTGCATCTTCTCGAGCAATCCCAAGGTCATTGGCATCAACAGCGGGCAGCGCGAGTTCTTTCAGCACCACCTGCAGACGCCTGACAAAACCCCTTATATCGGCCCGACGATTCGCAGCCGTGCCTCCGGCGAATGGGTCATATCAGTCAGCAGGCGCATCAATAATCCCGACGCGAGTTTTGCCGGGCTGATGGTTGTGACCATCGGTGTCGATCACCTGTTGAAGTTCTATTCCGATATCAAGGTTGGTCGAACCGGCATCATCAGTCTGACGTCGACCGCCGGGCAATTGCGAGTGCGCTATCCCCATCTGGAGCAGGAGATCGGTCGCGATCTGTCATCGACGCCTATTTTCAAGTCGGAACGCGCCCAAGTGTCCGGTACCGCCCAGTTCGTTTCCAGGATTGACGGTGTTGCGCGTTTTTATGCGTTCAAACGCAGTGATGTCTACCCGATCGTCACCGTGGTTGCGCTGGGTCAGAAAGAAGCCATGCTCGACTGGCTGGGTCAGACCAAACAGTCCATTCTGGTCATGCTGGTGCTGCTCGGACTGGTGGTCGGACTCGGCGTTCGTCTGATCGGGCATATTCACAGTCGCATACGCGCAGAAGACCAGTTGCTCGATTCCCAGGCGGCCCTGATCCAGCTGAACCAGCACCTGGAGTTGATCGCCTCCGAAGACAAACTGACCGGGCTGGCCAATCGCAGACGTTTCGATCAGTTTCTGGAAGTCGAATTCAAGCGCGCCAGACGCGAGCGCAGCCCGCTGTCGTTGATTCTGATCGATGCCGATCATTTCAAGCGCTATAACGATCATTACGGTCACCTGGCCGGTGACGAATGCCTGATTGCGCTGGCCAGAGTGGTCGAGCAGTTCATTCGTCGTCCCAGTGACGTCGCCGCCCGTTATGGCGGTGAAGAGATTGCGGTGGTGTTGCCCGGTACTGATGAGTCGAACGCTCGCCAGGTGGCCGAGAAGATCCTGCGGGCGATCCGTGACGAGCAGATCGAGCATCCCGCCAGCCCGTTTGGCATCGTGACGATCAGCCTCGGTGTTGCGACATTCGTCGGCACGGATCGCCAACTGGATCAGCGCGGCCTGATCGAGCTTGCCGACCGAGCGTTGTATGCCGCCAAGTCGCAGGGGCGCAACCGGGTGAATGTGGCGTCGGAAATCGCGACCAGTACGTTACCGGCCTGGACCCGCGTCAAGTCCGCTACGGACGCGCAAGCCGACACGGAGCCAAGGTCGGGCCAGCGGGATTGATGCCCGCCGGCCGTCTCTGGCCTAGCGCTTCTCAGGCAGCTGCTGGTCTTCGGTAGCCTGTTGCGCATGCGGTTTGCGGCGCAGCACGGACAGGACCCAGACGAAGAATATCGGCACCAGAACCACGCCCAGCAGCGTCGCGCTGAGCATGCCGCCGATGACGCCGGTGCCGATGGCGCGCTGGCTCGCCGCCCCCGCACCGGTGGCCAGGGTCAGCGGCACCACGCCAAGGATGAAGGCCAGCGAGGTCATGACAATCGGCCGAAAGCGCAGTCGCGCAGCCTGAAGCGCCGCGTCGCGCAGTGAATGGCCCTGATCCCACAGCTCCTTGGCGAACTCGACGATGAGAATCGCGTTTTTCGCCGCCAGCCCGATGATGGTGATCAGGCCGACTTTGAAATACACATCGTTGGGCATGCCCACGGCTGTCACGGCCAGCACGGAACCCAACGCGCCGACGGGTACGATCAGCATCACCACCAGCGGGATCGCCCAGCTCTCATACAGTGCGACCAGCAGCAGAAACACCACCAGCAGCGCCAGGCCGAACAGTCCGGCCGCCTGGCCGCTGGCGACTCTTTCCTGATAGGAGAGGCCGGTCCATTCGTAACCGATGCCTTGCGGCAGCTTGGAAACGATCCGTTCGATTTCCGCCATGGCCTCGCCGGTACTGACCCCCGGCGCTGCGTCGCCGGAAATCCTGAACGCGGGGTAGCCGTTGTAGCGGGCGATCTGCACCGGGCCTTGTTCCCAGTGCGTCGAAACAAAGGCACCCAACGGCACCAGCGTGCCGCTGCTATTGGGCACGTAGAGTTTGAGCACGCTTTCCGGGGTCATTCGCGCACTTTGCTCGGCCTGCACGACCACGCGCTGCTGACGTCCGGCATTGGCAAAGTCACTGATCACCGAGGATCCGAAGGCGGTGGACAGGGCGTTGTTGATCGACTCGAAACTCACGCCAAGCGCCCGGGCTTTTTCGCGGTCGATGCTCAGGCGCAATTGCGGCGCTTCGGCCAGACCTTCCATCATCGCGTAGAGGATCTTCGGATTGCCGTTGGCCTCGCCGAGCAGCTTGTCGCGTGCCGCCAGCAAGGCTTCACGGCCCAGGCCAGCGCGGTCCTGCAGACGCAGCGAGAAACCGCCCGAGGTGCCCAGGCCGTCGATGGGCGGTGGCGTTACCGCCATCACCGTGCCGTCGCCAAGCCCGGCAAAATGCTGGTTGAACGCCACCGCTTCTTCAGCCGCCGACTGGCCCTTGCCGCGCTCCGACCAGTCCTTCAGGGTCGGGAACGCAAGACCGGCGTTTTCACCCATGCCCGAGAAGCTGAACCCCAGCAGCATGGTCACCGCGCCCGTGGCTTCACGGGACAGCATGTAGTTCTCGAGCAATTGCGCGGTGAGGTCGGTACGCGACCGGGTGGCACCGGGAGGCAGTTGCACGTCGATGATCAGATAGCCCTGATCTTCCACGGGTACAAAGGACTCCGGCAGGCGCAGGTAGAAAAAGCCCAGCAGACCGACGATACCGACGTACAGCAGCATGTAGCGTCCGGCGCGCTTGATCATGCTGGAACTGACGCGCTCGTAACGGTGGGTGAACTTGCCGAACAGACGATTGAAACCACCGAAGAAACCACGCTTTTCATGGTGCCCGGCCGGGATCGGCTTGAGCAGCGTGGCACACAGCGCCGGGGTGAACGTCAGGGCCAGGAAACCCGAAAACAGAATCGACACGGCCAGCGACAGCGAGAACTGCTGGTAGATGACCCCGACCGAGCCGCCCATGAACGCCAGTGGCAGAAACACGGCGGCCAGGACCAGCGTGATGCCGAAAATCGCTCCGGAAACCTGCTGCATCGCCTTGACCGTGGCGGCGGCGGGAGAGAGGCCTTCTTCAGCCATGATCCGCTCGACGTTCTCCACCACCACAATGGCGTCGTCGACCAGAATACCGATGGCCAGCACCATGCCGAACATGGTCATCATGTTCACCGAGAAGCCCATCAGGTACATGATCGCCAGTGTCCCTGCCAGACACACCGGGACCACGATGGTCGGGATCAGCGTGTAACGGATGTTTTGCAGAAACAGGAACATCACCAGAAACACCAGCACCATGGCTTCGATGAGGGTGTAGATCACCTTGTCGATGGCCACGTCGACGAAGCGCGAGGTGTCGTACGGTATCGAAAACCCGACGCCTTCCGGGAAATTGACCGATAGCTCGGTGAGCCGCTGCTCGACGGCTCTGGCCGTCTGGATCGCGTTGGCACCCGGCGACAGTTGCACGGCACCGGCGACGGCGCGTTGCCCGTTCAGGCGTGATTCGAAGCTGTAATCCTGGCTGCCGACCGCCACACGCGCCACATCGGACAGGTGCACCGCAGAGCCGTCTTCGTTGGCACGCAGAACGATGCGCCCGAACTCTTCCGGGTTGTCCAGCGTGCCCTTGACCGCCAGGGTGGCGGTCAACTCCTGCAGTGACGAGGTCGGGCTGCTGCCGAAACTGCCTGCCGGAACCTGCACGTTCTGCGCCCGGATGGCGGCATTCACGTCGTCGATGGACAAGCCGAAGCCCACCAGCTTCTGCGGATCGATCCAGACCCGCATCGCGGCTTCGGCGGCGAAGAATTGCAGCCTGCCGACACCGTTCACCCGGCTGATTTCGTTATTGACGTTGCGTGCCGCGTAGTCGGCCAGCGCGACAGTATCCTTGCTGGCCGCGCCGTCCTTGTAGTTCAGGGTGTAGATCAACAGAAAACCGGAGCTGGCCTGTTCGACCTGCAGGCCCTGGCTGAGGACCGTCTGCGGCAGGCGCGCTTCGGCTTTCTTGATACGGTTCTGCACCTCGACCTGAGCCAGGTCCGGGTTGGTGCCCGGCACGAACGTCACGTTGATTTCCGCGCTGCCGGTCGAGTTGCTGGTCGACTCGTAATACAGCATCCCCTTGGCACCGTTGAGCTCGTCCTCGATAACGCTGGTCACCGAATCGACCAGCACTTTCGCGGATGCGCCGGGGTAGGTCGCGGTGATGGTGATCTGCGGTGGCGCCACGTCCGGATACTGCGCCACGGGCAGGGACGGCAGCGCCATCAGCCCGGCGAGCAGGATGAACAGGGCGAGTACCCAGGCGAAGTTGGGGCGCTTGATAAAGAAGAGAGACATGGACAATGATCCTCGGTCGCGCTGAAGGCGGCTTTATTGCGCCTTGGCCTGCGGCTGGGCGGAGGGCGATTTGCGGGCGACCTTGTCACCGGCGCTGAGCCCGGTCATGTTGCCGACAATGACCTGTTCGCCTGCCTTCAGGCCTTCGGTGATCTGCCAGCGCGAATCCTGCATCGCCCCGGTTTTGACCGGACGCGCTTCGACCGTGCCGTCCTGGGCAATCACCAGCACGCGGGCGGCACCGTCACCGGAGCGCTGAACGGCACGTTGCGGAACAAGAATGGCGTTGCTGTCGACGCGTTGCGGTGTGCGTACCCGCACGTACATACCGGGCAGCAGCACGCCCTTGGGATTGGCAAAGCGGGCCCGCAACGACACCTGGCCGGTGGTCCGGTCTACTGCGACATCGGTAAACAGCAGGGTGCCGGTGCTCGTGTAGTCAGTGCCGTCGACACTCAGCGACAACGCGTCTTCGCCACCCTTGGGCAAGCGGCCTTCCTGTATTGCAGCGCGCATCTGCAAGGTCTCGGCAGCCGGCTGGGTGAAGTCGGCGTAGACCGGGTCGAGTTGTTGAATGGTGGCCAGCAGGGTGGTTTCGCCCTGACCGACCAGCGCGCCCTCGGTGACCATCGCGCGGCCGATGCGGCCCGAAATCGGCGCCTTGACGGTGGCATAGCCCAGGTTCAGTCTGGCTGTTTCCACATCGGCCTCGGCTGAACGCTTCGCTGCGACAGCGTTTTGCAGCGCGGAGCGGGCCGTGTCGAAGGTCTGACGACTCACCGCTTCAATTTCCACCAGCGACTCATAGCGCTTGACCGTAGCCTGAGTCTCGAACAACGTGGCCTGGGTCCGTGCCAGATCTCCCTGCGCCTTGGACAGCGCGGCCTTGAACGGCGCCGGATCAATCTGGAACAGCACTGCGCCGGCTTTCACGTCGGCGCCTTCCTCGAAGTTGCGGCTCAGCACGATACCGGCCACCCGGGCACGAACCTGCGCCACACGCACGGGTTCGATACGGCCCGGCAATTCGTCAACCACTGTGAACGATTCGGTGTTGACGGTAATGGCTTCCACCTCTTTGGGCACTGTCGATGCAGCGTGATCCTGCTGCTGTTTCTGCTCGCACCCGGACAGACCCAACGCTGCCAGCAGGGCTACTGCAGGCATGACACGCCAATCGCTGAAACTACTCATCGTTCACCCGGCCGCAGCCATCAGATGCTAAAGCCGCGAATGATCCACTCTGAAAGGCGATGAGTCAATATTGACTCACATGAGGCTTTAGTGACTAATTGTGTATAGGCTTTGAGAACGCGGTAAGGTTTCTGCACAATGCGCCGCCTGCCACTTAGACGAGTTGAAGACGTACCAATGGAATTACCTGCTGACGACAAATTTCTGAAGGCCCTGGCCGTTGCGCTGGTTGACCATTCCAACGGTACGCTCAAGGATATTGCTCAGGCAGCTGGCGTCAGCAAGGCGACGCTCAACCGCTTCTGCGGCACCCGCGCCAACCTCGTGGAACTGCTGCTCAATCACGCCTCGGACCTGATGAACCAGATGGTTGCCGACGCGGATCTGCAGCATGCTCCGCCGCTGGAAGCGCTTCAGCGGCTGGTCGACAACCACCTCATGCACCGCGAAATGCTGGTCTTTCTGGTATTTCAGTGGCGCCCGGATTCGCTCGATGAAAGCAGCGGTGGGCGCCGCTGGTTGCCTTACTCCGACGCCCTCGATGCGTTTTTCCTGCGCGGTCAGCGTGAAGGTCTGTTCCGGATCGACGTCGGTGCCACTGTCCTTACCGAAATGTTCGCAGCGCTGCTCTCCGGGATGGTCGACGCCGAACGCCGCGGCCGTGTGGCACGCGTCGGCATGGGCGCTTTGGTGACCCAGTTTTTCCTGCAGGGCGCGGCGGCACGATAAGCAGGCCTGTGCTGTTTTGTCGCATGACCTATTGCAGCCCATGAGCGCGACGTTTGCGCGTCTGCTCATGCCTTGATACAGGATTGGCGGTATTCCCCATTGTCCTTGAGTGGTAAATTCGCCGCCTTTGAATTTGTCTGAATCCACGCGCCTTATCCTCAGGGGACGCATGACATGACGCAATATCTGACACGCCGCGAGGTGGTCGCCGGCCTCTCGTTGCTGAGCCTTGGCCTGCTGACCGGCTGCGGCAGTTCCAACGCATTGCCGTTCAAGCACGGCAAGGACATGAGCAACGAGATTGTCGGCCGCAACTTCCGGCTCAAGGATTCGCAAGGCAACGTCAAGACCTTGTCCAGCTTTCGCGGCCTCATGCCGATGATCTTCTTCGGTTTCACCCAGTGCCCGGCCATCTGCCCCACGGCGCTGGCGCGGGCTACGCAGATCAGGAAACTGATGGGCGAGGAGGGCAAAACGCTGCAGGTGGTGTTCATTACCCTGGACCCGGAGCGCGACACGCCCGAAGTGATCGACGCCTACGTGAAGGCCTTCGATCCGACCTTTGTCGCACTGTCCGGCACGCTTGAAGAAACGGCGGCAACGGCCAAGGAGTTCGGCGTATTCTTCGAGAAGGTCCCGCTGGGTGACACCTACACGATCTCGCACACTGCCACCAGTTACGTTTACGACACCCGCGGTGTATTGCGCCTGGGGTTGTCGCACAGGCTGTCCGCCCAACAATGCACCGAAGATCTGCTCACTTTGATGGAAGTATGCTGATGACCGTTCTGATTCGTAACGTCGCAAAACCGCTGTTGCTGACCCTTTCGCTGTTGGGCCTGAGCGCTCAGGCCCTGGCCGAAACACACGTCGATGACGCCTGGGTGCGTGCCACTGTGCCAGGCCAGTCAGCCACGGGCGCGTTCATGCGCATCACTGCGGACACCGACAGCAAGCTGGTCGACGTTGCTTCACCTGTTGCGAAAACCGTGCAGATCCATGAGATGAGCATGAAAGGCGATGTGATGAGCATGCAGCGCGTCAACTCGGTCGACCTGCCAGCCGGCAAACCGGTGATGCTCGATTCCGACGGCTATCACGTGATGTTCATGGGCCTGGCCGCCCAGGTCAAAGAGGGCGACCAAGTGCCCCTGACCCTGACCGTGGAAGACGCCAAGGGCGCGAAGCAATCGATCCAGGTCAGCGCAGTCGCCAAGTCACTGACCAGCGACGAGCACAGCAGCCACGGCGATCACAGCGGCCATTGAGGCTTGCAGAATCGGACGCGGAGCGTCGAGTGATCTACCTGACGACTATCGTTCCTCACGCTCCAGCGTGAGAACTCCTCTCGTGACGCTCTGCGTTACAACTCTGTGCCACGCTGCTCATTCAAGAGAGGACGCAGAGCGTCCAGAACGGCATGCCCACGCGGAGCGTCGGCACGATATGATCTGCCTGACGACTATCGTTCCTCACGCTCCGGCGTGGGAATGCCTTTCGTGACGCTCCGCGTCACAACTCTGCGCCGCACTGCACATTCAAGAGCTGACGCGGAACGTCGGCACCCTAGTCTTTTCCGTACACTCATGCCGCATTCCGACCGAGTCCAAGAAAGCAGTCAATCAGGTCTTTATATGTATTTAAGATCTAACAGACGAACCAAATATTCTTTTCAGGAACAAGCCTTTTTCGGCGATGATTGCCTCGCCACTTCGGCCTTAGGAAGGTGACTGATACCAACAGAACCTGGATTTTTATCATGAAAATGCAGGAGTGTATCAATGGGCAATGTCCAGACCGCAGCCAGTGCACATGACGTGCCCTGGCGCCAGACGCCGAGTGGCGACCTGGTCGATCTTGGGCGTCCTTTCCGTGCGCCGCTGGCGTTAGCGCGGCTGCAAAGCACCCCCAAGCCGATTCTGGGGCGGCGCGAAGCCATTTTGCTCGGTGCGCTGGCGCTGGTGTTCCATGGCGCGATCATTTACTGGCTGAGCCAGAACCCGACGCCAGCGTTGCCGGTGGTGCCACCTGAAATTCCGCCGATGACCATCGAGTTTTCCCAGCCTGCGCCACCGGTTGTGGAAACACCGCCGCCAACGCCCGAGCCTGTCGTGCAGCCGGTGGTCGAGCCGCCGCCTCCGGTCGAGGACGAACTGGCAGTCAAACCACCACCGCCCAAACCGATTCCCAAGCCCAAGCCACAGCCGCCCAAACCGGTGTTCAAGCCAGCTGTAAAACCAGTGGCCAAACCGGTTGAGCAGCCACCCGCACCTCCTGTACCTGCAGCCCCTGTCGCCGCGCCTGCGCCACCGGCAGCGCCCGCACCAAAGCCGGTGACCCCGGCCTCGGCCAGCGCGGGTTACCTGCGCAACCCGGCCCCGGAATACCCATCGCTGGCCATGCGTCGTGGCTGGGAAGGCACTGTGCTGTTGCGCGTACATGTATTGGCCAGCGGCAAACCCGGCGAGATTCAGATACAGAAGAGCAGTGGCCGCGACCAGCTCGACGACGCCGCGCTGGCGGCGGTGAAACGCTGGAGTTTCGTTCCGGCCAAGCAGGGCGATGTCGCCCAGGATGGCTGGGTCAGCGTGCCCATTGATTTCAAGATCAAATGAGGCTTCAAGATCAAATAACGTTTCAAGATCAAACCCGGCTATTCGAATGACCTGGCGAGCTACCTGAACCAAAGGCGCATCGCGACACAACCCATGCCTTGTTCAGACTTTGTTCATAGAGAGAGCTGCGCCATGAACCTGATTGCTTCGCCTTTTGAATCCATCGAACACGCGGTCATCTGGCTGCTGGTCATTTTTTCCGTCGCGACCTGGGGCCTGGCCCTGCTCAAGGGCGTGCAGTTTTCGCGCCTGAAGTCTCAGGATCGCAAGTTCCACAAGCAGTTCTGGGCGGCATCGAGCCTGGATTCAGCCGCGCAACTGGCCCACGAGCAACCGGGCGCTGCCGCTCGGGTCGCGCTGGCCGGTTACGCCGCCATTCAGGTGGCGGATGGCGCGCAGGCCCATGACCTCAGTCAGTCCATCAACCATCAGGACCGCCTTGAGCGCGCCCTGCGTCAGCAGATCGTCCGCGAGCGCCGCTCGCTGGAAACCGGTCTGGCCATCCTCGCCAGCATCGGCAGCACTTCGCCTTTCATCGGTCTGTTCGGTACGGTCTGGGGCATCATGTCGGCCCTCAAGGGCATCAGTGCGGCCGGTTCCGCGAGCCTGGAAACGGTGGCCGGGCCGATCGGCGCGGCGCTGGTGGCAACCGGTGTCGGCATTGCCGTCGCAGTGCCTGCAGTGCTGGTCTACAACTACTTTCTGCGACGCCTGAAACTGACGGCTGCCGATCTGGATGACTTTGCCCATGACTTCTATAGCCTGGCGCAGAAGAGTGCCTTCCGTGTGCTGCTGCATCCGGTATTGAAGTCCGGCGCTGCAGGCGCACACGCCGGGCAGAAAGTGCAGGAGGCCTCCTGAGATGGCTTTTTCCACGCAAGACACCGATGAAGTGCTGAGCGAGATCAACGTCACGCCGCTGGTAGACGTGATGCTGGTGCTGCTGGTGGTGTTCATCGTTACCGCGCCGCTATTGACAAACTCGATCCCGATCAACCTGCCCAAGACCGAATCGGTCGCGCCAGTGGAGCAGAAAGACCCATTGGTGGTGAGCATCGACGGGCAGGGCAAGCTGTTCATCAACAAGGACGAAATCCAGCCGGACTTGCTGGAAAGCAACCTGAAGGCGGCCAGGGACAAGGCCCCTGACGTGCGCGTGCAATTGCAGGCGGACAATGGCGTCAACTACGGGGAAGTCGCGCGCGCCATGGCCTCCATCGAACGTGCCGGGATTACCAAATTGTCGGTAATCACTGCCAGGTAAAAGATTCATACCACCTACAGTTTCAACAGTTTCGGGCCGCATCCTCAGGCAGGTGCGGCCTTTTTTTGTCTGCATCGCAGGCATTTTTCAGTACTGACACAAATGCAGATGCTTATTCGTTATTGATATTTAAATATTTAAATCAATGTCATTAAGCTATATCGCATCGGACTACCGGAACATTAATCAGACACCGTAATGATCGCCACCGTCCGCCGCACGGATCGCTCGTTGTAACCAGAACAGAGTTTCTGGATCAGGGATTTTCAAGGGGTAGTGGTATGGGGAATTTCAAACGCAGTGTATTGGCCACGGCGATTTTTTCAGCCAATTTGCTGAGCGTCGCGGGCATCAGTGCAAGTGCATTCGCCGCAGAAGCGACAGATGAAGCAAACACTCAGGGTGCGTCCACCCTGGGTACAGTGATCGTGACCGGCACCCGTGCGCAGGAGCGTACCGCCAGCGCCTCGCTGTCGCCTATCGATGTGATTTCCGGTGACAGCCTGCGCAGTTCCGGCTCCAGCGAACTGGGCACCGTGCTGGCACGTTTGATCCCTTCGATCAATTTCCCCCGGCCGAGCCTGGTGGACGGTGCGGAGCTGACGCGTCCGGCGCAACTGCGCGGCCTGTCGCCGGATCAGGTGCTGGTGCTGGTCAATGGCAAGCGCCGCCATACATCCGCCTTCGTCAATCTGGGCGGGGCGGTCGGACGCGGTTCGGCACCTGCCGACCTGAATGCCATCCCGCTGTCGGCCATCGACCATATCGAAGTCCTGCGCGACGGTGCGTCGGCACGTTACGGGTCCGATGCCATCGCCGGGGTGATCAACATCATTCTCAAAAGCGCCGACCACGGCGGGTCGATTTCCAGCCAGTACGGCCAATACAAGAAGGGCGACGGGATCCAGCGCCAGGTGTCGGGCAATACCGGTTTTGCTTTAGGCGACAATGGCACGTTCAACCTTTCCGGTGAAGGTGCCAACAATGACTACACCAACCGTGCCGGTGACGACTTTCGAGCGTCCAGTGTCGGGTCCACCACTTACGGTCAGCAGGTGTTTCGCCAGGGCGAGCCACAGACGCACGAGGGCAAGCTGCAGTACAACGCTGAATACAGCTTCAATGATGCGGCGGAGTTCTATAGCTTCGGGGGCTACAGCAAGAGGCGTGGCGAAACCGCCGGATTTTATCGGCCGAGCAATGCCTCGAATAACATTGCGGCGATTTATCCCAACGGCTATCTGCCGCTGATCAATGGCACGCTCGAAGACATCTCGCTGGTCGCGGGCCTGCGCGGAGAGCTGGCGTATGACTGGCACTACGACGTGTCCGCCAACTATGGCAAAAACTCCTATGAGCTGCGCACCAAAACCATCAACACCTCATTGGGACTGAACACGCCGCGCTCGTTCTACAACGGCACGCTGACCAATGATCAGAAGCAACTGAGCCTCGATCTGTCCAGAGAATTCAATACAGCGTGGTTGCCTTACCCGGTATCGGTTGCGTTTGGCGCGGAATACCTGCGTCAGGGCTATCAGATCGAGGCAGGGCAAGCGGAGTCGTATTTCCAGACCGGCAGTTCCGGGCTGGGCGGTTTCCGTGCGGCGGATGCCGGCAGTTACTCGCGACACAACTTCGCCCAGTATCTGGACCTGGAAACCAATCTGACCGAGAAACTGGGCGTGTCGGCGGCCGTTCGCCACGAGGACTACAGCGATTTCGGCTCCAATGTCAGCGGTTCACTCTCGGCGCGCTACGATTTCACTCCGCAGGTGGCCTTGCGAGGCAGCGTATCGACAGGCTTCCGCGCGCCTTCGCTGGCGCAGCAGAATTTTGCCTTCACGTCGTCGCAGCTGATTGGCAACACCCTCCAGGAAGCGGGCACGTTTCCGGCCGGCAGTAACGTTGCACAACTGTTGGGCGCCGAAGACCTCAAACCGGAAAAGTCCCGTAACTACAGCCTTGGCCTGGTACTCCAGCCGCTGAACAGCCTGACCTTGACTGCCGACGTCTATCGCATCGACATTCAGGACCGTATCTCGCTGTCTTCCAATCTGGTGCTCAATGACACCGCCATCAATTACCTGCGCAGCAATGGCGTAGGCGATATCAACTACACCAGTGCCCGCTATTTCACCAACGCCACGGACACCAGCACCGATGGCGTCGATCTGGTCGCCAGTTACCGCTATCAGTTCGACAACGGCGTGCGCTGGAACAGCACGGTGGGTTACAACTACAACCACACCAAAGTCACCGACGTGAAGGCCAACCCGGCGATTCTCGATCAGTTGGGGGTGAATCTGGTACGGGTAGACCGCAGGGAACGCATCGGTTTGCTGGGCGACACCACGCCACAACACAAACTGACACTGGGCAATGACCTGACGTTCGGTAACTGGGCGTTGCACTCCAACCTGGTCCGCTACGGCGAGTTCACCAGCTATCAGGCCGACAAGGTCAACGACCAGACCTTCAGCGCCGCCTGGCTGCTGGACCTGGCGGTCGACTACAAGCTCAAGAGCTGGGTCTTCACCCTGGGCGGCGACAACGTCACCGACAAATACCCGGAGAAGCTCAACGACTTCTCCTCCAGCGGCGGCAACCTGGCCTACAGCACGTTCTCACCCTACGGGTACAGCGGCGCTTATTACTACGGCAAGGTCACGTATAACTGGTAGCGCGATTTGCCGCTGACTGTCGTTCCAATGCGTTGAGTTTGTATAAAGCTCGTGATGCTGCAACACGACGCTATGCCTTGCTCCTGGGCACTGCACATAAACGAAAGCGCTTTTTTGGCGCGATAGCACTGACGACGCAAATTGCGACGTAAGTGACGGCTGAGTCCTGACGCTGATCCGGGAGTAACTCGGCAGGACGCCGAGTTAGCCGCGCCGGGCCCAGACTGTGTAAAAACCCAAGGTAAACCTTTGCTATGATTCCCCAGGATTTCATTGCAAGGGTTGCCCATGAAACGCTTCATTCAAGGTGAACACAGAGGTCAAAGTACCTTGCTTCCCGAGAGTCTCGACGATTACGTCAGCGACACCAATCCGGTGCGCGTTGTCGATGTCTTTGTGGATGAGCTCGACCTGATCACCTTGGGTTTTGAAAGCGCTGTCCCCGCTGAAACGGGCCGACCGGCCTACCATCCTGCAGTCATGCTGAAGATCTACATCTACGGCTATCTCAACCGTATCCAGTCAAGCCGACGCCTTGAGCGCGAGGCGCAGCGCAACGTCGAGCTGATGTGGTTGACCGGTCGCCTGATGCCGGATTTCAAGACCATCGCCAACTTTCGCAAAGACAACGCAAAGGGCATTCGAGGAGTCTGTCGGCAGTTTGTCGTGCTGTGTCAACAATTGGGGCTTTTCTCGGAGCATTTCGTTGCCATCGATGGCAGTAAATTCAAGGCGGTCAATCACCGCGATCGCAATTTCACCAGTGCCAAACTGAAGCGTCGGATGGAAGAGATTGAATCAAGCATTGCCCTTTATCTAAAGGGGCTGGATGCGGCTGATCGGGAAGAGCCCAAGACTGCAGGCCCCAAAGGCGGCCTAGAGGAGAAGATCGCCAAATTGAAGGAGCAAATGAAGGCGTTGCAGACCATCGAGGTACAGCTTGAAGAATCCCCGGACAAACAAATTTCGCTGACCGATCCGGACGCGCGCTCAATGATGAGCAGTGGGGGAAAAGGTATCGTGGGTTACAACGTACAGACCGCGGTGGATACCAAGCACCATTTGATCGTCGCGCACGAGGTGATCAATGTGGGTCACGACCTTGATCAACTTAGTTCGATGGCCCAGCAGGCCCGTGAGGTGATGCAAGTCGAATCGTTGTCGGTGGTGGCGGACCGCGGGTATTACAAAAGCGGAGAAATCCTGGCCTGTCACGAGGCAGGGATCACAGCTTATGTGCCAAAAACGCTGAGCTCGCGGGCCAAATTTGATGGCCGTTTCGGCAATGACGAGTTTGTTTACGACGCGGACAACGATGTGTACGTCTGCCCCGCCAATCAAGTGCTGATCTGGCGCAACTCTTACATCGACAAGGGCAAGAAGCTGGACGTTTACTGGCGCTCCAACTGCCAGGCCTGCTCGATAAAGGCGCAATGCACACCGGCCAGAGAGCGAAAAATTCGGCGCTGGGAACATGAGGCAGTACTGGAAGAAATGCAGGCCCGCCTGGCTAACGCGCCGCAGGTAATGACCATCCGCAAGCAGACCGTCGAGCACCCCTTCGGGACTCTCAAGCAGTGGATGGGTGCAACGCATTTTCTGACGCGACGGCTTGGCGGAGTGAGCACCGAAATGAGTTTGAACGTGCTTGCTTATAACTTGAAGCGGGTAATGAACATCCTCGGCACGCAGAATCTTGTAAAAGCGCTGGCGGCTTGAAAAGCCTCCATTGCGCCCGATAAAAGGGGCTGTAAAGCGCTATTAACGGCCTTAAGGGCGGATTAGAGCGATGGCAGGACTTTCAAGGCGTTCCGGCTAGCCAAGTATCGTCTGCGCTACGCGCAGCCGATACTTGGGCTGGTTTTTACACACTCTGGGCCATGGAGGGCCCGTTGCGGCGACCCCCGGATCAGTGTCAAGGCGAAGGAACCCGACGAAGTCGGGCCGGAAACGGAGCCAGGGGCTTTGGTCACTTTGGCCTCATCAAAGTAACTCGCCGAGGGGCGAAAAGGTGACCTGAGCCGAACCCCAATCCACCTGACAAAGAAAAACCGCCGTGTGACGCAGAGCGTCACGAACTGCATTCCCACGCGGAGCGTGAGGAACGATAGTCAAAAGCGCAGCCACTGCCGCAAAAGCGCTTTTCAACCACGATGGCACTGACGACGCAGAGTGCGACGTCAGTGTCAGGGCGAAGGAACCCGACGAAGTCGGGCCGGAAACGGAGCCAGGGGCTTTGGTCACTTTGGCCCCATCAAAGTGACTCGCCGAGGGGCGAAAAGCTGACCTGAGTCGGACCTCAATCCACCTGACATCCCGGAACCGCCGTGTTACGCAGAGCGTCGGCCGCTGTGAGGCAGCTGATACGGGGCAGAAATCTTGCAGTCTTCGGCGTGCGATGCTCCAGCGGGGATTTAGAATGCTCTGGAGCATGTCGCTATACAAAAAGTTATTTAAATAGCCTTTAGGAATAATCATAGACCGTCGTGCACACGCGCAAAGCAGATGACCAAGCAGATTTCAATATTCTGATTTTTTATAATTAGCTTAGAAGTAAATGTGCTTTTTAATTGGATTGCCATACGCCTAGTCTTGTTGATCAGTCAGCAGTCATCAAGGAGCAATACCATGAGCAACGTCAGCGCTTTGCCAGTCCAGTCAGGTACGACGCAGTCGGGTGGCGGCAGCGTGCGCGACAGAGTGTCGCCGGAGGAATGGGACGTCCGGGTCAAACTGGCGGCAGCCTATCGGCTGGCGGCGCTCAAGCGTTGGACCGATCATATCTATACGCACTTTTCGGCACGTGTGCCGGGCCCGGACGAGCACTTTCTGATCAACGCGTTCGGGCTGTTGTTTGATGAAATCACCGCGTCCAACCTGGTCAAGGTCGATATTGACGGGACGATTGTCGATGACCCCACCGGGCTGGGTATCAACTACGCCGGTTACGTGATTCACAGCGCCATTCATGCAGCGCGCCACGACCTGCAGGCGGTGCTGCACACTCACACCCGTGACGGTATCGCCGTGTCGGCCCAGAAGCACGGCCTGCTGCCCATCTCCCAGCACTCGATTGCCTTCTCCGGCCGGGTGGCTTACCACGGCTATGAAGGTATTGCGCTGGATTTGAGCGAACGCGAACGGCTGGTGGCGGACCTGGGTGACAAGAGCGTGATGATCCTGCGTAACCACGGGTTGCTGACTGGCGGGGTGAGTGTCGAGCATGCGTTTCAGCAGCTTCATGCCCTCGAGTACGCCTGCAACATTCAGATTGCAGCGCAGTCGGCGGGTAACGCCGAACTGGTGTTTCCGCCGCGCGAGGTGATTGCCAAGGTGGAGCAGCAGGCAAAGGCCATCAAGGACGGCCATGCGCCGGGTGTCGCACGGCACTGGAATGCCCTGATTCGCGAGCTGGAGCGTAATGACACCGACTACAGGACCTGAGCCTGCAACGCAGTGATGCGAGGCGCTTGAGGTTGGTGTAGTGTGCGCAGCCAAAACAAGGGGCGCACACATGCAAGACCTGCTGAACGAAATCCTCGACGAAGTAAGACCCTTGCTTGGTCAGGGCAAGGTTGCCGATTACATCCCGGCACTAGGCGAGGTCCGGCCTGATCAACTGGGCATCGCGGTGTACGGCAACGATGGCCAGGTGTTCAGCGCCGGCGACGCCGAAACGGCGTTTTCGATACAGAGCATTTCCAAGGTGTTCAGCCTGGTGCAAGCCATCAATCACTCGGGCGAGGAGATCTGGCAGCGCCTCGGGCACGAGCCTTCCGGCCAGCCGTTCAACTCGCTGGTGCAGCTGGAATTCGAGCAGGGCAGGCCACGCAACCCGTTCATCAATGCCGGTGCGCTGGTGATCTGCGACATCAATCAGGCGCGGTTTGCAGCACCGTCGCTGTCGATGCGCGACTTCGTTCGACGCCTGTGCGGCAATCGGGCGATCACCTCCGACTCCAAAGTCGCCGAATCCGAATACCAGCACCGTTCGCGCAATGCCGCGGCGGCCTATCTGATGAAGTCCTTCGACAATTTCCACGGCGATGTGGAAGACGTGCTGCGCAGCTACTTCCACCATTGTGCGCTGAGCATGAACTGCATCGATCTGGCCAAGGCATTCGGCTTCCTGGCGCATCAGGGCTTTTGCGCGCACAGCGGCGAGCAGGTCCTCACTGCGCGGCAAGCCACCCAGGTCAACTCGATCATGGCCACCAGCGGCTTGTACGACGAGGCCGGCAACTTCGCCTATCGCGTAGGCCTGCCGGGCAAGAGCGGGGTAGGCGGTGGTATCGTTGCGATCGTGCCCGAGCGTGCTTCGGTCTGTGTGTGGTCCCCGGAGTTGAACGCAGCGGGCAATTCCCTTGTCGGTATGGCTGCGCTGGAAAAACTCAGCGCGAGGGTCGACTGGTCGGTCTTTTGAGGTAAAAAGCCTTCTGAAGTGAACCGCGCGTCGAAGCGCGAACCAGACAGGAGTCATGGATTGAATAGAAGGCTATGCAAATCGCTCATGCTGAGCGTCGGGCTGCTGGTGCTGGCAGGCTGCGGCACGCAACGGGTTCTGGAACCCGAGTTGACGCCTGAACAGGCGCGCGCGCGGATCGTGCGCCTGATGCCGGTAAATGTCACGGATCGCCAGGCATGGGCCACGGATATTCATGCCGCGTTTGCCGCGCAGAAAATCCCGCTGACCACCGAAAACCTGTGTTCGGTGATGGCCGTTACCGAGCAGGAGTCGACCTTTCAAGTCGATCCTGCAGTGCCGGGCATGGGCCACATCGCCCGCGCTGAAATCAACCGCCGCGCCGCGCGACTGCACATTCCCGATGCGCTGATCGCCACGGCGTTGCGCGTGCGCTCGCCGGACGGCAAGACTTACGGCAAACGCCTTGATTCTGCGCGCACCGAGAAAGACCTCAGCGCGATCTTTGATGATTTCATCGGTATGGTGCCCTTGGGTCAGACGTTGTTCGGCAACTTCAACCCGGTCAAGACCGGCGGGCCGATGCAGGTCAGCATCGCCTTTGCCGAGAAACACGCCGAGGATTATCCCTACACAGTCGATGGTTCGATCCGTCGCGAAGTCTTCACCCGCCGTGGTGGCATGTACTTCGGTATCGCCCACCTATTGGGCTACCCGGTCAACTACACCGAGTCGCTGTACCGCTTTGCCGACTTCAATGCCGGCTGGTACGCCAGCCGCAATGCTGCGTTCCAGAATGCCGTGAGTCGGGCAACCGGGATCGAGCTGGCGCTGGATGGCGACCTGATCCGCTTTGACTCCACCTCGCCAGGCTCCACCGAGCTGGCGGTGCGCACCCTCGGTGATCGGCTGGGGATGAACAAGTCGCAGATATGGAACCAGCTCAAGCAGGGCGATACGCTGGAGTTCGAGGAAACCGATCTGTACAGCAAGGTCTTCGCCCTGGCGGACAGGGCGGCGGGCAAGCCTTTGCCCAGAGCCATCCTGCCCGGCATCACCCTGAAAAGTCCGAAAATCACCCGCAACCTTACTACCGCCTGGTTTGCCGAGCGCGTCGACGACCGACGCGAACGCTGCGTGCAGCGTGCGCCCAAGTGAAGTTGAATCATCGTGACAGGAGGTTCACCGTCATTGCATCCCGCTCGCCCCCGAAAAACGTATCCAGCACCTTTTGAAACACAGGCCGCTCGGGTGCTGCGATGCTGAACAGGGTCATGCTCGAATGCAGTTTCATGTCATCCGGCGAACTGAAGATCTGTCGCGCCGAACGTTCTACCTGAGGCGCAATGATGCCGGCGCACTGTTCCAGGCGCGGGCCCAGCACGGAGTGTTGCAGGTAAGCCCGCGCTTCATCGAGATCGGTGACTGCGTAGTGTCGCGCCGTGTCGCTGCGCCCCAGCCCCTGGATCTGCGGGAACACAAACCACATCCAGTGGGAGCGTTTCTGCCCGGCTTCGAGTTCCGTTAACACCTGCTGGAACAGCGGCTGCTGGGCATCGACAAAGCGTTGCAGGTTGTAAGTATCTTTCATGATGAGTTTCCTGTTTTTCAACAAACCTGTGGTCGTATGATGGCCGCCCCTCAAGGGGGTTCGACCTGTCTGAAGAGTTTTTAAGCGTATGCCGGTTTTCAAACGTTTCATTTCGTTCATGCAGCAGGCCTTGCGCGCCATGCATCTGGTCTGGACCACTTCCCGAGCGCTGTCCATCGGCCTGATCGTCGCCACGCTGATCGCCGGCCTGCTGCCCGCGCTGGCCGCCTGGCTCGGCCAGCGCATCGTCGATGCCGTGGTCGCTGCCATGCAGTTGCACGCCAGCGCAGGCGAAGCGCCGTTGTGGCCGGTGTTGCGCTATGTGTTGTTCGAAGCCGGTGTGCTGGCTCTGCTGGCGGCAGCACAGCGTGGGCTTTCGGTGCAGCAGGCATTGCTGCGGGTGCTGCTGGGGCAGAAGGTCAATACCCTGATTCTGGAGAAGGCCCAGACCCTGTCGCTGTCGCAGTTCGAAGACTCCGAGTTCTACGACAAGCTCGTGCGCGTCCGGCGTGAAGCCTCGACACGGCCGCTGGCACTGGTGACCAAGTCGTTGGGGTTGCTGCAAAACCTTATTTCGCTGATCAGCTTTGCCGTACTGCTGGTGCATTTCTCGCCTTGGGCGTTGCTGATTCTGGTGCTCGGCGCGTTGCCGGTGTTCTTTGCCGAGGCGCATTTTTCCGGCGATGCGTTCCGCCTGTTTACCCGGCGCGCTCCGGAAACCCGTCGGCAGAATTACATCGAAACACTGCTCTCCCACGAGGGCTATATCAAAGAGGTCAAGCTGTTCGGCTTCGCGCCGCTGCTGCTCAAGCGTTACCGCGACACCTTCGAGCGTCTGTACGCCGAAGACCGGCGCCTGACGGTGCGCCGTGATGGTTGGGGCTTCCTGCTCGGCCTGCTCGGCACGGCTGCGTTTTACCTGGCCTACGCCTGGGTGGTGGTCGATGCGGTGCATGGGCGGATCACCCTGGGGCAGATGACCATGTACCTGGTGCTGTTCAAGCAGGGGCAGGCCGCGGTCAGCAGCAGTCTCAGCGCCATCAGTGGTCTGTACGAGGACGGCCTGTATCTGGCCGACCTGTATGTCTACCTCGGTCAGCCGGTCACGCCGTCTGCCGGCAGCCTGACCGTGGGCGCGCAGCCCGGCGATGGCATGCGCTTCGAAAACGTCAGTTTCACCTACCCGGGGACCAGCCGTCCGGCACTGGAAAACATCGATCTGCACCTGGCGCCGGGGCGCAGCGTGGCCCTGGTGGGCGAGAACGGCTCGGGAAAGACCACGCTGATCAAGCTGCTGACGCGCCTCTATCAACCCGATCAAGGCCGTATTCTGCTGGATGGCAGCGACTTGCAGGAGTGGGACGAAGAGGCCTTGCGATCGCGTATCGGCGTGATTTTTCAGGACTTCATTCGCTATCAGTTTCTGGTCGGCGAGAACCTTGGAGTCGGCGACACTCAGGCCTTCCATGATGAAGGCCGTTGGCGCGAAGCGGCGGCGCAGGGCATGGCCGCGCAGTTCATCGAACAGCTCGACAAAGGCTACGCCACCCAATTGGGTCGCTGGTTTGCGGGAGGTCAGGAGCTGTCGGGCGGGCAGTGGCAGAAAATCGCGCTGTCACGCGCCTACATGCGCCGCGACGCCGATATTCTGATTCTCGACGAGCCGACTGCTGCGCTGGATGCAGGCGCAGAAGCGGCGGTATTCGAGCATTTTCGCGAGTACGCCAAAGGGCGCATGACGCTGCTCATATCGCATCGCTTTTCCAGCGTGCGCAATGCCGAACACATCGTGGTACTGGAGCACGGGCGGGTGCTGGAACGCGGTGATCATGACAGCCTGATCGCCGCCGCAGGGCGCTACGCCGCGCTGTTCGATCTGCAGGCACAGGGTTATCGCTAGGTAAAACCGGATAAAAAGTGTTGCAGTGAATGACCAGTCGGCGTTTTATGGGAGCCCTGTTTCAAGCTGTATCTTTTTGAATCAAACGGAGACATCGATGCAATTTCGTAAATTGGGCAAAACCGATCTGTCGGTCAGCGCGATCTGTCTGGGCACCATGACCTGGGGCGAGCAGAACACCCAGGATGAAGCATTCGAACAGATTCGTATGGCCAAGGATGCCAAGGTCAACTTCCTCGACACGGCAGAAATGTACCCGGTGCCGCCGCGTGGCGAGACCTACACCAAGACCGAAAGCATCATCGGCGAGTACTTCAAGAAGTACGGCGACCGCAACGACTGGGTACTGGCCAGCAAGGTCGCCGGTCCAGGTCGCATGGATCACATCCGCGATGGCAATCCGCGTCTTGACCGCAAGAACATCACTGCGGCGCTGGAAGCCAGCCTCAAGCGTCTGAACACCGACTACCTGGACCTGTACCAGCTGCACTGGCCGGATCGCAAGACCAACTTCTTCGGCGTGCTCGGTTACACCCACGACCCGGATGATCAGGCCGTCGAAATCGAAGAAACCCTGTCGGTACTGGGCGATCTGGTCAAGGCGGGCAAGATTCGCCACTTCGGCCTGTCCAATGAAACGCCGTGGGGCACTCAGCGTTTTCTGCACCTGGCCGAAACCCTCGATCTGCCACGTGCCGTCTCCATCCAGAACCCCTACAACCTGCTTAACCGCACGTTTGAAGTCGGTCTGGCGGAAATCGCCATTCGCGAACAGATCGGCCTGCTGGCGTACTCGCCACTGGCGTTCGGTGTGCTGGCGGGCAAGTACCTGGACGGCGCACGTCCGGCCGATGGCCGTCTGACCCTGTTCGAGCGTTTCCAGCGCTACAACAATCCGCAGGCCGTCACCGCCACGGCCAGGTACGTCGCGCTGGCTCGCGAGCATGGTCTGGATCCTTCGCAGATGGCGCTGGCCTACGTGACCAGCCGACCGTTCGTGACCAGCAACATCATTGGTGCCACGAAACTCGATCAACTGAAGATCAATCTGCAGAGCATCGACGTCACGCTGTCCGATGAGGTCATCGCCGGTATCGAGGCCATTCACACCTCGCAGCCCAACCCTGCGCCATAACCTGCACTGAACTTAATTTCAGCCTCGCCAGTCAGCACTAATACGCTTACTCCGAGGCTGAAATTGATGCACATCTCACTCAAGCAACAAGTTGCAATCGTTACCGGCGCCAGTTCCGGTCTGGGCGCAGGTGCCGCACGCGCGCTGGCAGACGCCGGTGCCGCCGTGGTGATCAACTACAACTCCAAGCCTGAACCTGCCGAGAAACTCGCCGAAGAGATTCGTGCGGCCGGGGGCAAGGCGCTGGCTGTGGGTGCCGACGTTTCGAAGGAAGAAGACGTCGAGCGGCTGTTTGCACAGACCATCGAACATTTCGGCGCGCTGGATATTCTGGTCGCCAATTCCGGCTTGCAAAAGGACGCGTCGATCGTCGACATGTCCCTCGAAGACTGGAATACCGTCATCAACGTCAACCTGACCGGGCAGTTTCTCTGCGCCCGCGCAGCATTGCGTCAGTTCATCAAGCAGGGCATGCGCCCTGAAGTGTCACGGGCCATGGGCAAGATCATTCACATGAGCTCGGTGCACCAACTGATTCCGTGGGCCGGGCACGTCAATTACGCAGCGTCCAAGGGCGGCGTCGACCTGTTGATGCGCAGCATCGCCCAGGAAGTCGGCGAACTGAAGATTCGCGTCAACAGCGTTGCACCGGGCGCCATCCGCACGCCGATCAATGCCGATGCACGCAAGGGCGACGCCGAGAAGGAAATGCTCAAGCTGATCCCTTATGGTCGTATCGGCGAGCCGGAAGACGTCGCCAATGCCGTGCTCTGGCTGGCTTCCGATGCCTCGGATTATGTGCACGGCACCACCCTGTTCATCGACGGCGGCATGACCCTCTATCCGGAGTTCCGTGGCAATGGCTGACTTTCCCGCAGAGGCGCAAAACCGTATCGAGGATCACGGCATCATCGGCGACATGCGCAGTGCTGCGCTGATTGCCAACACCGGCAGTATCGATTTCTGCTGCTGGCCGGACTTCGACAGCCCGTCGATTTTTACCGCGCTGCTGGACACCCCCGACGCCGGGATCTTTCAGCTGGCGCCCGATCTGCCTGACGCCAGGCGGCTGCAGATCTACCTGCCGGACACCAACGTTCTGCAAACCCGCTGGATTTCCGAGGACGCGGTGGTGGAAGTCACCGACCTGATGCCGATCGGCGAGGATCAGGATGATCTGCCGCGTATCGTGCGCCGCGTTCAGGTGCGTTTTGGCGAGGCCACGCTGCGCATGCGCTGCCGGGTGCGCATGGATTACAGCCGTGCCGACACCGCTGCGCGAGTCGATGGTCAGGACATCTGCTTCGAAGCCGCCGGGCAACCGGGCATGCGTTTGTCGGCAACGACGCCGTTGCGTCTCGAGCAGCACGACGCCGTTGCCGAATTTCATATGCACAAGGGCCAGACCATCGAGTTCATTCTCGGCGGAATCGATGATTCGAATGTCGCTGCTGGCCGCTGCTCGCGCTATTTCGATGACACCTTGAAGTTCTGGCGGCGCTGGTCCGGGCAATCGCAATACACCGGCCGCTGGCGTGAAATGGTCACTCGTTCGGCGCTGGCCCTCAAGCTGCTGACCTCGCGCAAGCATGGCGGCATTGTTGCCGCTGCGACGTTCGGTTTGCCGGAAACCGAGGGCGGCGAGCGCAACTGGGATTACCGCTACACCTGGATACGTGACGCGTCGTTCACCGTGTATGCATTCATGCGCCTGGGCTACACCGATGAAGCCAATGCCTTCATGAGCTGGGTACGCGGACGACTGGATGACTGCTGCGAACAGACCGAGAAGCTCGGCATTCTCTATGCGCTGGATGGCCATGCAGAGCTGCCGGAAGAGCATCTCGATCACCTGTCCGGCTACGGCGGTGCGCAGCCGGTACGTATTGGCAACGAAGCGTACAAGCAGGTTCAGCTGGACATCTACGGCGAGCTGATGGACGCCGTGTACCTGGCCAACAAATACGGCGACGCCATCTCCCATGACGGCTGGCAGCATGTGGTGCGCCAAGTCGACTATGTGTGCGAGCACTGGAACGACCGGGACGTGGGCATCTGGGAAATGCGCGGCGGCGATCAGCACTTCCTGCACTCGCGGCTGATGTGCTGGGTAGCGCTGGACCGGGCACTGCGCCTGGCCTTCAAGCGTTCGCTGTCGGGGCCGTTCGAACGCTGGACCAAGGTGCGCGAGGAGATCCACAACGATATCTGGAAGAACTTCTGGAACGACGACCTGAGGCACTTCGTGCAGCACAAGGGCAGCCGCAATCTGGATGCCTCGATGTTGCTGATGCCATTGGTACGTTTCGTCGGTGCCAACGATCCCAAGTGGCTGGCGACGCTGGATGCCATCGAGGCCGCGCTGGTGCGTGACGGGATGGTGTTCCGTTACCGCAACGACGACGATCATGATGACGGTCTGGCAGGTGAAGAGGGCGCCTTCGTGGCTTGCTCGTTCTGGTACGTCGAGTGTCTGGCCCGTGCCGGCCGGGTCGAACAGGCGCATCTGGAGTTCGAGCAGTTGCTGCGTTACGCCAATCCGCTGGGCTTGTACGCCGAGGAATTCGACGCGCATGCTCATCACCTCGGCAATACGCCGCAGGCCCTGAGCCATCTGGCGCTGATCAGTGCGGCCAGTTTTCTGGACCGCAAACTGGGCGGTGGACAGGCGCTCTGGCAGCCTTGACACGGTGAAGAAACGGATCATGAAATGAACGTTCAACGCTTCAGCCATGATTCGTTTCACTTGGCGTGCAATGAATACCCCACTGGCTGTTCTTCAAGTCGGTGGTCTTGCGCCACAGTCGCGCAATAACTCAACCGCGGCAGATAAACGCCGTTGCTGCGCATGGCTGCCCGAATCGCCACGTCGTCATCACAGGTCGCCAGCGTGCGTCCGGCAAGCAGCCCGATCGCTTGCCCCGAGCGCATCGCGCCCATCGGTGTCCAGTCGGCAATGATCAACGCACCTTTGGGCACTACCGGCTCGTAGGCGCGCACGAAATGCTCAGCGGACCGGTCGCGCAGGTAGGGCACCATGAAGTAGCGAATATCGTCACGATAGGGCAGCTGCTCCTTGTGCGCCGGAAGGGTGATGACCCCGTTGGCGTAGAGTGAATACGTCAGCAGGATGACTGCCGGTGCCGACAATGCCGAGAGATTGAGCAACGTGCCGCGTGCCGCTGTGCGGGGCAGGATACGCCGCAACTGAATCATGCCGAGGATCGTCAGTATCGCTGCACCGGGTAGAAAAAAGGTAAAGCGGTCGGTCACATTGTAGGAGATGGCGAACACCAGATTCAGCAGCGCGGCGCTCCATAACAAGCGCAGCCGGCTTCCCCTGGGAAACAGCAGCAGCCCCGCCATTTGCGGCCCGATCAGCGACAGCAGCAACAGCGCTACCGCGCTCTTCTCCTCGAGGAGTTTGTCGAAACGCAACAGACTGCCTTCCCACTCCGGCCCTGCAACGGTCGCGCTGGCCCCGGTCATGTAACGATGCGCAATGTCCAGCAGGCCCATCCCGGCGTTCAGGTCATTGATTACCGCAACAGCGGCCGCCGCGAAACCAAGCATGAAACCGGGCAGGGTGATCAATACTTGCGCCTTGTGCTGAAACAGCAGGTGCACGTAAAGCGGCAGCAGAACCACGAACGTCAGTTGATGAACCGAGGCCGCCAGCCCGGTGAGTACGCCAATCGCGAAGAGTTTTTTCAGCGGCGTCAGAAGCGGACTGTCATTGAAGTAAAGCGCATAGGCCAGTAGCACGATCAGCGTGTGCAACAGGTAGACCTCAGCCTTGGTCGACACCCAGAACACACCATGGGCCAGTGTTGTCGCCGCGGCAGCGAGCAGCGCCTGGCGTGCACCCGCGCCAACGCTCTGCGCCAATCGGTAGACGACCCAAGCCAGCGGCAGGAGAAGCACCGAATTCAGCAGGCTGAGCGAACGTGCACCGAACAGGTTGGAAAAAACCGTATTGAACAGCTGATAAAACGGATGCTCCAGTGGCCCGAGCGACTGGCTGAAATACAGACCCTCATGGGCGTTGGCCAGGAACATGCCATTGTCCATCCATTGCACGGGACCACTGGAGGCCAGAAAACTTGCCGTGATGGCGGCACCTAGCAAAAACAGGGGGATACACATCGATGTGCGCGAATCGAGTGGCATTGAACCGCTCCTCCGTGAGGTGAACAAAAATGTCGAGCGTCTGAGTTATGGCCTCAAGACTGAGGATTCGGTACGGGTTTCGCGCCGGTAAAGCGCGAGAGCATCACGGCGCCGATGGCCACCGCAAACCACAGGGTCGCCAGACGTATCAGCACTGTGGCAGCCACCGCATCCGCCCCCGGCATGCCCTTGAACATCAGCAGCCCGACCATCACCGCTTCGGCGCTGCCCAGGCCGCCCGGCATGAAGCTCAACGCTCCCGCGAGCATCGCCAGTGCGTAGGCAAATACGGCAAAGGTCAGCGGGATCTGTGCGCCCATCCAGCCAAGCATCCAGTAAAACGCCAGTGCCTCGGCGCTCCAGGCCAGCAGACTGAGCAGGCTGGCGGTCAGCAGCACGTTGCCATGCAGGCACTGGCGAGCGGCAAGCAGCACGTTGAACAGCTGCTGCCACAGGCTACTGACGCGCGTGTTTTTTGTGGGCAGTGAAGCCTGTAAACGCTCCAGCAAGTGACGGCGAGACAGCACCAGCGAGCCCGTCAGAACCAGTGCCAGGCCGAGCAGGATCATTGGCTGCGCCTGCGGATACCACGACAGGCCGAACAGCGTGAGCAGTACGATGGCCAGCAGATCGGAAAGACGCTCGCTGACAAACGCGGCAAAGCTTTGCGGGTATGGCACGCCCAACGGCCTGAGCAATACCCCACGCAGCGCTTCACCGGCCTTGCCGGGAGTCGTGGTCAGGGCGAAGCCAGCCAGATAGATCCGCAGGCTTTTTCGCCAGGCCAACGGATGCCCCAACACTGAAAGGTAGAGTTGCCAGCGGACGAAGCGCAGCGCGTAGTTGATTGCAGACATCAACAACGCCACGCCGATGCCGAGCAGCCCGACCTTGCCCGTCGCTGCGCTGACCGCCTGCCAGCCGCCCCACAGCGAGAAACCCAGATACCCCATGGCCGAGACGACGATCGACAGAAGCACTGCCCGATAGCGCCATCCGGACAGCAACAGCAAGCCGCTCACAGGTTGAGCCTTTTGAACAACGGCTGCGGGATCGAGCGAATCACCCACATGATCCATGCCCAGAAGCCCGGCGCGTAAAGGCTTGTTGATTGGCGTGCGATGCCATTGACGATGCGTTCAGCAACGTCTTCCGGTTGCGCCACCAGCCAGGCCGGCAGTGGCAGACCCCGGGTCATGGGCGTGTCGACGAAGCCTGGTTTTATGGTCACTACGTGTACGCCCAGCTTGAACATCCGCGCCTGTAACCCGTCGCAGAACGTCGAGACGGCAGCCTTGGCCGAGCCGTACAGATAATTGGAAGGGCGCCCGCGATCGCCCGCGACCGAGGAAATCACCGCCAGTGTGCCGCAACGCTGAACCTCGAACTGCCTGGCCAACACGGTCAGCAAGGCAATCACCGATGCGCCATTGGTGATGAATTCCTGCACGGCCAGCCCTGCGTTCTGCTCGCAGGCCTTCTGATCGGGCAAGGTGCCGTGAGCCAGAAGCACGACATCGATCTGCTGCAGTACAGCCAGACAATCAGCCAGCATCGCCGGGTGCTCCGAGAAGTGCGTGACGTCCATTTGATAGGTATCTACGTGTCCGGCACCGCGAGCCCTGAGGTCGGCGGCATTGCTCACGAGCTTGTCCGTATTACGCGCCACCAGGAAAAAATCACAGCCTTGCGTGGCCCAGCGTCGGGCGCAGGCATGGGCAATGGTTGATGTAGCGCCAATGATCAGAATCTTTTTCATGACATCACTCGTTTCCAGAAGCGGGACATCAAAGAGGGGTCGCGCAGGGCTTCCAGTTGTTCCCACGCCGGATAGGCCTGACGGAAGTCGCTGCCGCTCATGTGTGCATCCTTGGCCGGGTACAGTCGTCCACCCGCGTCACGGACAATGGCATCCAGACGCGGGAACAGTGACTCGGCCAGATCGCGCGTTTGCGCAAAGTCCAGTGCCAGCGAGGTGCCCTGCATCGGAAAAGACAGCAGCCCGGGCGAGGCGATGTCACCGCAGCGCTTGAGCACTGCGAGGAATGACCCCTGTCCCGAGGCTGCGATGGCATCGAGCAGCAGCTGCATGGCCTGGGGTGCACAATGCTCGGGAATCACGCACTGGTATTGCTGAAACCCCTTGCGACCATAAAGACGGTTCCAGTGCAGCACTCGATCCAGCGGGTAGAAGAACGCCTCGCAGGCGCTGCGGCGGGGCCTCGGCAGGTCTGAGTGCGCGTACCAGTACAGCGAATTGAACGCACGCAAGGACAGGCTGTTGACCAGCGACACCGGAGGCGTGAACGGCACGTTCAGGCGATTGCGCGCCTCAATCGACAGTGACCCGTAACGGGCGTGGTCGCCGACGATGTAGACCCCGCGGCCGCTATGCGCACCACGGGCCAGGCAGTCGATCCAGGCCACGCTGTATTCATGCTGCGCATCCAGCTCTTGCGACAGCGTAAAGAACTCCGCCAGATTGGCGAAGCGCACTGCCGTACTGTCGATCTGGCTGCTGCGGATCGGCATCAGTTGCAGCTCGACCCAACTGATAACACCGGTCAGACCGAGGCCGCCAATGCTGGCGGCGAAAAACTGCGGATTGTCCACGGCCGAGCAGACCATGGGCGGCTGGTCATGACGGATCAGCTCGAAGCGCATGACATGACAGCCAAAGGTGCCGCGCCGATGATGGTTCTTGCCGTGTACATCATTGGCCAGCGCGCCGCCTATCGTCACGTACTTTGTGCCAGGCGTGACCGGTAGAAACCAGCCGTGCGGGATCGCTGCCGCGAGCAGTTGCGACAGTGTCATGCCCGCTTCCAGTTGCACCACGCCGCGCTGCCAGTCGGCAGCAATGAAGCGATCCAGCCCGCGCATGTCCAGTACGTGAGCGCTGCTGGCCAGACAGCTGTCGCCGTAGCTGCGGCCGTTGCCGAAGGGCAGGCTGGTGTGATGGTGTGCAACGGTTTGCGAGATGTACGCGGGCAAGCGTTTTATCGAGTCACATTCGTGACCCTGCTGGGCAACCTGCGGGTAGCGACCCCAGGAATAGAGAGGCCCGCTCATGCTGCGACCCAGAACACCAGCAGGAACAGCAAGCCGATCCCCTGGCTGATCCGGTCGCGAATCGCGAAAACCACCGGGTCCTCGTTCATTTCGCCGCGATGGGTGAGCATCCAGATCCGGGTGATCCAGAACAACAGCAATGGGCAGGCCAGCCAGATAACGTGCGGGTGCTGATACAAGGCCACCGTCGCACCTTCATGGATGTAAAGCGCCAGCACCATCACTGCCAGATTGCCTGACGAGGCCCCCAACGAGGCGATCATGTCCAGATCGCCCGGGTAGTAACCACGGCCAGCCGTCTTGCCTGTTACAGCGCGCAGTCGTGCCTCGCGCAGTTCGGCATAGCGCTTGACCAGCGCCAGGCTGAGAAACAGAAACATCGAAAACGCCAGAATCCAGAACGTCAGTGGCAATTGAAACGCTGCCGCACCGGCCAGGATGCGCGTGGTATAGAGCATCGCCAGAACGATGACGTCGACGGCCATGTGGCGCTTGAGGTAAAGCGAATAAACCAGCGTCAGCAGGTAATAGGCTGCCAGCACCGCCGAAAACTGCCACGGCAATCCTGTTGCCGCAGCGGAGAAGGCTGCGGCGAGCAACAGCGGTATGACCAGCAGGCCGGATTTTATCGACAGCGCACCACTGGCGAACGGGCGCTCGCGCTTGCTTCTGTGGTGGCGGTCGTCTGCCAGGTCAAGGAGGTCGTTGAGCAGGTATACACTGGATGCGCACAGCCCGAAACACAGAAAGGCCAGCAAACCGTCGAGCAGCAACTGCGTGTTCTGGACCTGATGGGCAGCCAGCAGGGGCACAAAAATCAGCGCGTTCTTCAGCCATTGGTGCAGGCGCAGCGCCTTGCGCCAGGCGCTGGTCCCGGACGTTGCCGATTGGATAACCTGCTCGACATTGCCTTGTGCCCGCGCCTTGCGCTCCACGCCGGCAAGCGGGCTGGCGACGATGGCCTTGCGTGAGACACCCCAGATGCACAGATCGTCCCGGGAGTTGCCGATGTAATCGAAGCCCTGCTCACCATAGTGGCTAACCAGCAAATCGCGTTTACGATGCGCGGAAAGGTTGGTTCTACCGTCCGAGGCCCACACATGATCGAACAGTTGCAGATGTGCCGCGATCCGGTTGGCGAGGGTTTCGTGCGAGGCGGTGGCCAGAATCACGCTTCTACCGGTCTGCCGCTCGGTCTGAATGTAATCAATGACGTCAGCGTTGAACGGCAGTAACGCAACGTCAATGTCGGTACCCAGCGCCAGGCCTTGCTTGAGAGACGCCTTGCCCTGCAGCAGCCAGGCGAAAAGACTGAACAGCTTTAACGGATGACCACGGATAAACGCCACGGCGGTTTCAAACAGCATGTCGGATCGCAGCAATGTTCCGTCGAGGTCGACAACCAGCGGTGTATGAACCTCAAGAATTCTTCCTTGAATACCGGGCATGAATAGTTGCTCCTGTGAACGTGAGCGCACTATGGAACGAAAACGGACATTCGCCACTTCAATAAAGTTAAACGCTATCGATAATTCAGCCGTGCCGATGGCGTCAGAAAAATCAGCTGTTTGACACTATTCGCCACACGACGGCTATTGATCCGTTATTCGATCAAAGACCGGAATCTGGCGGTGGCAACGGTAATGGCTGGCGAGTGCCGCGCCACCCATCGCGATCTGGCCGGGGCAGTGCGCTTTCGGCGATTCTCTGCCGATCGGTACCAGCGACTGCGCGTGACCCGTTGCAGATCCCGGCCCCGCGCGGACTGCGCTTGAGGTGTTCATTGGTCGCAGACATCAAAAAAATAATGAATTTCTTTGCCACGAATACAGTCACCTATACTTCAAGCCACTGCTGAAAAAGGATCAGACTTTCAATGGCACTTCCAAAGCATTACCGCATTGATTATCTGCTGAATGGTTCGTTCAAGAGTTTTTATATACGAACCGAGAATATGGATAACGCTGAAGCATGGCACTGTGCAAGTGTCGACGCAGGTCTCGCACGCATACCGAAATACCGTTTGGAGAAGGTCGCGCGGGTGTCGAAACCGTACGCCGAGCACTTCGGTGTCACCAATGTTGAGTGGGCTCAGGCCTGAGCCCACTCAACCTGCACTCGTCAGCGGTGAGCGATCTGCTCCAGCGCAAGATTGCGTGTGCGTGGCCCGAACCGGCCGATGGTGACGATCACGATCAACATGCTGCCGACGATGAAGGCCAGTACGCCCGGCGTGCCGAAGTGGTCGAGAAATATCCCGATCAGCAGGCTGCTGAACACCGTTGACAGTCGGCTGAACGAGTAACAGAAGCCCACTGCGCGAGCGCGGATGTTGGTCGGGAACAGCTCACCCTGATACGAGTGGTAGCTGAAGCTCAGCCATGCGTTGCAGAACGTGATCATGATCCCGCAGAAAATCAGTCCTGCCGCGCTGGTCTGAAAGGCGAACAGGCTGCCGAAGATCATCGCGCCCAATGCTGAGCCGACGATTTGCCATTTGTTCTCGAAGCGGTTGGCAAACTTCACGAACAGTAACGGCCCCAGCGGATAAGCCAGCGTAATCACGAACGCATAGGCCAGGCTGTGGGTGACGCTCAGGCCCTGACCCGAGAGCAGGGCAGGCAGCCAGTTGCCGAAGCCAAAGAAACCGATGGCCTGAAAAACGTGAAACACGATCAGCATCAAGGCGCGGCGACGATAGGGTGGCTGCCACATGTCGGCAAATCGACCGTTGCCTGACAGCGCTACGTTTTCCGGTTCAGGCTCATCCAAGGGCTTGCCGTGGTCTCTGATACAGCGTGCTTCAATGCCGTCCATGATGCGCTCGGCTTCATCGAAGCGTCCCTTCTGTGCCAGCCAGCGCGGCGATTCCGGCAGCGCCGAGCGTAGCCACCAGACGAACAGGGCGAAGACTGCACTGCTGATCACTACCCAGCGCCAGCCGGAAAAACCGAAAGGGTCCTGGGGCACCAGCCACCATGACATCAGCGCGACGCTGGGCACTGACAGAAACTGAATGAAGAAGGCAAAGGCGAACGCCGAACTGCGTATGCGCTTGGGCACCAGTTCCGACAGGTAGGTGTCGATGGTGACCAACTCGACCCCCAGGCCGATACCCACGACGAAGCGCATGCCTATCACGCCCAGCGCAGAGGTCTGCAGGCCCATGATCACGGTGGCAACGGTGTACCAGATCAGCGCGAAGGTGAAGATCGCGCGGCGTCCGTAACGATCGGCAACCGGGCTGACGAGGCTGGCTCCGAAAAACAGTCCCAGAAAGGTTGCCGAAGCAAAGGCTGCCTGATCGGAAAAGCCGAACAGACCCTGACTGCCCGTGGCGAAGATCCCGTCGCGAATCAGACCGGGACTGATGTAGGCGGTCTGGAACAGGTCGTAGAGCTCGAAAAAGCCGGCGATGGACAGCAGGGCGACCAGTCGCCAGATGGTCGCGACCGCAGGCAGTCGGTCAATACGCGCCGAGATGTACGCTGCCCGCAACGGCTCGTTCGCGGTTGCCTCGGTATGAGGTAATGAGGTCATGGATGGCCATCCTGAGTTCTTGTTAAGGCCTGAATACTACTCCTTACAATTTGTAATCATTGGTCTTTTAATGCAGTTATCGGGGTATAAAAGATGAAAAATTGTTTACTGGATCGGTTTTTTGACTTTTTATATCGGATCCATTAGGTCGCTGGAATTAAGTGAACATGAGGACGGTGCAGCGGTGACCGTGTCAGGCAGGGAGGTACGCGAAAAACAGCAGGCATGAAGCCATCAATGATGTATCAACATGTGTCGCAAAACTTTAGGATTGGGCCTTAACTATCTGCATGCCGGGTTCCCGTGACGTACAAACTGCCCACTACTGCCACCGCTCCTTTCTGCCCTTCGGCGACCACGGACAGTGTGGCCATTCCGCCGAACGCGTCCTTGCTGCGCAAGATGATGCTGTTTGTCGGGCCTGGCCTGCTGGTTTCCATCGGCTATATGGATCCTGGCAACTGGGCGACCGCCATCGAGGCCGGGTCGCGCTTCGGCTATTCGCTGCTGTTCGTGGTGGTCCTGGCCAGCCTCTCGGGCATGGTCTTGCAGAACCTTTGTTCGCGGCTGGGCATCGCGACCGGCCGTGATCTGGCGCAACTGTCCGCCGCACGCTACAGCCGCAAGGTCGCCAAGGGCCAGTGGTTGCTGGCAGAACTGTCGATCATTGCCACCGATCTGGCGGAAGTGCTGGGCGCTGCGCTGGCGTTTCATCTGTTGCTCGGCGTTTCCATCACCACCGGTGTGGCGCTGACCGCTTTCGATACGCTGATTGTGCTGGCCTTGCAGGGCGCCAATTTTCGTCGTCTGGAAGCCATTGTACTGGGGCTGATTGCAACCATCGCCAGTTGCTTTGCCGTCGAGTTGTTTCTGATCAAGCCATTCTGGCCGGATGTCGTCGCGGGTCTGAAGCCGAGCTGGGATGTGTTGAGCAGCCAGGAGCCGCTGTACATCGCCATCGGCATTCTGGGCGCCACCGTCATGCCGCATAACCTTTATCTGCATTCGTCTGTGGTGCAGACGCGGGTCAACGGTTCGGACCAGGCCAGCAAGGCCAGCGCCATTCGCTACGCGCGGCTGGACACCATCGGTTCGCTGAGCCTGGCGCTGCTGATCAATGCGGCGATTCTGATCCTCGCTGCTGCAGCGTTTCACAAGACCGGGCATACCGAGGTGGTCGAGATTCAGGACGCCTATCACCTGCTTGATCCGCTGGTGGGTGGTGCGATCGCCAGCGTGCTGTTCGGTATTGCCTTGCTGGCGGCGGGGCAGAGCTCGACCTTCACCGGCACCATTGCCGGGCAAGTGGTGCTCGAAGGTTTTCTGCAGGCAAAGATCCCGTGCTGGCAACGGCGCTTGATCACCCGCGCACTGGCACTGATTCCGGCGCTGATTGGCGTGATCTGGCTGGGTGACAGCTCGGTGGGGCAGATGCTGGTGCTCAGTCAGGTGGTGTTGAGCCTGCAACTGCCTTTTGCGCTCTGGCCGTTGATTCGTTTCACCAGTGACCCACAACTGATGGGGCCTTTCGTCAACAGCCGTCTGGTTAAAACGGCGGCCTGGGGGCTATTCGGACTGATCTCGGCGGCCAATCTGACGTTACTGTGGTTCTGGATCAGCTGAACTTGATCGGCTGCCGCGACTCTCACACCTGACACCAATGTCAGCCGTCAGGTAGCCGGACATGAGCACATCGAGCGACAAAGGCACCGTCTTCGAAACCGATTTGCCCGCGCGTCTGGACCGCCTGCCCTGGGGACGGTTCCACACCTTGCTGGTGGTTGCGCTGGGGATCACCTGGCTGCTGGACGGCCTGGAAGTCACCCTTGCAGGCTCCGTCGCCGGGGCCTTGAAAGCCAGCCCGGCGCTCAATCTCAGCAACAGTGACATTGGCCTGGCGGGTGCCGCCTATATTGCCGGTGCCGTGCTGGGCGCGTTGTTCTTTGGCTGGCTGGCGGACCGTCTCGGGCGTCGCAAGCTGTTCTTCATCACCTTGCTGCTGTATGTCGGCGCAACGGCCGCCACGGCGTTTTCTTTCAGTGTGTGGAGCTTCATGCTGTTCCGCTTCCTGACCGGCATGGGCATCGGCGGCGAATACACGGCAATCAATTCGACCATTCAGGAATTTACCCCGGCCCGCTACCGTGGGTGGGTCGACCTGACTATCAATGGCACGTTCTGGCTGGGTGCCGCGCTCGGTGCGATTGGCTCGATTGTCTTGCTCGACCCGCTGTGGGTCGGCGCCGAGCTGGGCTGGCGCCTGTGTTTCGGGATTGGTGCGGTATTGGGCCTGCTGGTTCTGCTGATGCGACTGTGGCTGCCAGAGAGCCCGCGCTGGCTGTTGATACACGGCCAGGCTGAACAGGCCAGGCAGATCGTCGAGCAGATAGAAGCAGACTTGCAGCGTCAGGGCCACGTACTGCCCGCAGTGTCGGGAAAACCCCTGCGCCTGCATGCCCGTGACCACACGCCGCTGGGCGAGGTCGCCAGAACGTTACTGGTGACGTTTCGACAGCGTTCGCTAGTAGGCCTGACGCTGCTAACGGCCCAGGCGTTTTTCTACAATGCGATTTTTTTCACTTACGCACTGGTGCTGACCGACTTCTATGATGTGCCGGCCGAGCGCGTCGGCTGGTACGTGCTGCCACTGGCGCTGGGCAATTTCTGCGGTCCGCTGCTGCTGGGCAGACTGTTTGACGTGGTCGGTCGACGGGTGATGATCAGCCTCACCTATGGCGTGTCGGGCGTGCTGCTGGCGATCAGCGGCTACCTGTTCCAGCAAGGCGTGCTGGACGTCACCCAGCAGGCCATCGCCTGGATGGTGATTTTCTTCTTTGCATCGGCAGCGGCCAGCTCGGCCTACCTGACCGTCGCCGAAACCTTTCCACTGGAAATCCGTGCCCTGGCGATTGCGGTGTTTTACGCATTCGGTACCGGGCTGGGCGGGATGATTGGCCCGACGCTGTTCGGCGAGCTGATCGAAACCGGCGAGCGCAGCAATGTGCTGATCGGCTATCTGATCGGAGCAGGGCTGATGCTGCTGGCGGCGGTTGTGCAATCGATATGGGGCACGGCTGCCGAGCGCAAATCTCTGGAAGATGTGGCCAGACCGTTGTCGCAGGCCGGGGACCGATAGGGTTCTTTAGCGGAATATGCCGCGCAGGCTGTCCACGGACGCCCGCAGGCCGATGATTCGCTCACTGACCTCTTGCGCTTCGTGTGCGCGGGAAGTTCGCTCGAGGTACAGGAGATGTCCTGCCAGGTTGGCCGAAACAAGTTCCAGGTCGTCGGCAGTACGCCTGATGTAAGCCTGCATGTCTTGCAACTGTTCGATCTGCACGGATGGTGCCCTTATAGGTCGCATCCGAGCGCACTAAATGAATGGGTGACTATCATCAATCCACCCGGTCGGGTTGTCGGCGGCAAGGTCATCTTTCTTTAATGCCGCAGGTAAATAAATAATCCAATCAGTTTTCGCACTGTGCCGAGCAGCCTAATCGTCTTCCTGATCATCGTGTTCCGAGTAGGAGTCCAGCAACTCGGCCAGTGCCAGGGTGCGGTCCAGCCCACTGCGGGTGGACATGATTTCGGCCACCGCCTGCGTGGCGGCAACTCTGGCAGCTTCGCGTTCGGCATCGGTGTTATTGGGCGTGGCGGCCTGCGCAGCCTCAATAATCGATTGCTCAAAGGTATTCATGGTGCTCGCTCGTGAAATTCAAGTGCCTGTGATACCGAGAATGGCGGATTGTTTCAAGGCCGATCAATCACCTTCGTAGGGAAATTCCTCCAGGCTCTGCATCAATGCAACGCCCTGTGGCCCCTGAACATTCTCCAGCACCCAGCAACTGTTGGCATTTTTGGCCAGCAGCAGGCGTGTTGTCTGGCGGTTGACCGGCTGCTGCGGGGCATCCTTGTAACCCAGGTTATAGGTCATTTCGACCACGGCCTGCTTGTCCGAGTTGGACACCAGCTTCCAGTCAACTGGCTTTTGCACATCACCGTCCGGCGCGTCGGTCCACGGGTTGGCACTCACGGCGCATTGATCGCCGTTCTGGCACGCCCAGTCCTTTTTGAGCAGGCTCAGCAGAGGTTTTGACAAATAATCAGCGCTACCTTTGCCGTTCAGATAGAAATCCTGGTGCTTCTCATAGATCCAGCCCGCCGTGTCGACCGGGGTCGCAGCCGGGCAGGCCGCATGGGCAGTGGTTGAAAGCAGGCAGGCGAAGGCAATGGCGACGGTTCTGGACATGGAGCGGGCTCGCAGAGAAGGTGGCAGTGAGGTTACAAGCTGACAACACTGCATTTGTAAGGCATGCGGACAAAAAAGCAATGGTTTCGGTCATGCGTCAGAGGGTCGGGCAGACTAAACCGGATTGAGGGTCATTTCATTCAATACGCGGTTCGCGGCCGTCACTACCTTGATCCGGTCATTTCCGATCGTGTTCAAGGGGTTTTTCATGAGTCTGCTCATTTCCACGACCGCGTTTGCGCGGGAGGAACCATCGAGACGAGCTCTGCGCCGGACATGCCCTGCATGGCGCTCTGCGGCGCATGGGGCATGCTCACGCAGAGCGTCGGCGAAGAAGGCTTAGCCTTACTTCTTGATTGGCACGATTTCCATCATTTGCCCATTAACCTTCTGGAAACGCACGTATTTGTCGTTGATTTTTACCCATTCGCTTTCTTTCGCAGGCTCTTTCAGGCCTTTGCTTTTCCAGTCCTTCACTTCCAGATCGCTGCGGCGATATTTTTCCGGAACGCGGGAGCCTACTTCCAGCTCATGGACATTGTCCTTGGATTCGCTGACTTTCGGTTCCGCCGTCTCTGCTGCGTGAACGGGCAGGGTGACGGCGGAAAAGCAGCCGAGCAAGGTCATGCAGGCGATCAATGATTTGCTATTCATGTGAAGACTCCCGGTCTTTGGTATAAGGCGATGGCTTAATGCCTCGTAATAACTCGGACCCTCACTGTTGCAAATCATTCGATCGGGTTTGCTGTGCTCAGCCTTTCAGTGTCTCGGCGATGGTTGCCGAGAGCGGGGTGGTCGGGCGGCCGATCAGCGCGCTCAACTGGCGACTGTCATCGAACAGGGCGCCCTTGGCAGCAGCGGCATCGGAATCGGCCAGCAACTGGGCCACGAAGTCCGGCAGGCCTGCCTGGATAAGCGCGGCCTCGAATTCGGCCTGTGGCAGGTTGACGTAAGGCAGGGACTTGCCGCTCTGCGTAGACAACTGCGCTGCAAATTCGGACAGCGTATAGGACTCGTCGCCTGCCAGTTCATAGACTTTACCGGCTTGTGTCGTTTCCGAAGTCAGCAGCACAGCGGCCGCCTCGGCGTAATCCAGACGCGAAGCAGAGCTGATACGACCCTCATCGGCACAGCCCATGACCGCCCCATGCGCCAGTGCGCCCGGAATGCCCGCCGTGTAGTTCTCGGTGTACCAGCCATTGCGCAGCAAGGCGAAGGGCAGGCCGCTGGCACGCAGGTAGGCTTCGGTTTCGCGGTGCTCGCTGGCCAGGCTCAATGCCGAGGTGTCGGCATGCAGAACACTGGTGTAGGCCAGCAGCTGGACCCCGGCGCGTTTGGCCGCATCGATCACTGCCTTGTGCTGCGGCAGACGCTGACCCACTTCGCTGGAAGAAATCAGCAGCACCTTGTCGGCGCCGGTAAATGCGCTGTCCAGCGTCGCAGGCTGTGAATAATCGGCCTGACGAACCTGAATACCCTGCCTGGACAGATCGGCGGCCTTTTCCGGACTGCGCACGGCGGCAATGATTTGCGAAGCAGGTACGCGGCTGAGCAACTGTTCAATGACGAGGCGGCCAAGCTGGCCTGTGGCACCGGTGACAACGATCATGGAATGATTCCTTGAATCAGGTTGAAAGGAAGCGCCAGCATAGTCATGATGCTTACCTTTAGTAAGTACGTACAAAAAGGTAAGTGTCATGAGCGAATCCGCTTCGCAATCAACTGCCCCGCGATCAAGCGTTACGCCGCAAGGCCTCCAGTCTGAAGCGGTCGAGACGCTATTGGCGCTGGTTCGTCAGGGCCAGGTGCTGGCCAATGACTGTCCTTCGCGGGTGGTGCTCAATCACGTCTGCAGCCGTTGGGGCGTGCTGGTGCTGGTGGTGCTGCGGGGTGGCATGCATCGCTTCAGTGAAGTACGCCGCAAGATTGGCGGGGTGAGCGAGAAAATGCTCGCGCAAACGCTCCAGCATCTGGAGCATGACGGTTTTGTCAGTCGCAAGTCGTTGCCCGTGGTGCCACCGCATGTGCAATATCGGCTCACCCCGATGGGCGAAGAGGTCGCCTTGCAGGTTGAAAGCCTCGTCACCTGGATCGAGACCAATCTGCCGCGCATCATGCAGGCTCGAGAAGCGTCAAACACACTGCAGACCACGCCCGAATGAACCTTTTCTGACAGAATTTTCATCCTGCGATTGTCGGCTTGATCGCCTGCAATCCGCCGCTTCTTGGTATGGTGCGCGCCGAAATCTTTATATACACCTTCAGTTGCGCCGTTTGCCCTTCACCGAGAAGCTGTAGAAATGCCCAATCCCATTCCCCTGAAAGACCACGAAAAAGAGACGCGGCTGGTCAATCAGCGTCTGATTGCCTGCGCAGTGCTGGTCGGCCTGCTGGCTGCCTGTCTGGTCGCACGCATGTATTTCCTGCAGGTTACCGAGTTCGACTATCACTCGACCATTTCCGAAAACAACCGTGTTCACGTACTGCCGATCCCGCCCGAGCGCGGTTTGATCTTTGACCGCAATGGCGAAGTGCTTGCCGACAATCGTCCCAGTTTCAACCTGACCCTGACCCGCGAACGCGCTGGCGACTGGCACAAGGTGATCGATGAGCTGATGACCCTGCTGGAATTGCCCGATGAAGACCGGATTCTGTTCGACAAGGAGCTTAAGCAGGTTCGTCACCCGTTCGAGCCGGCAACATTGCTCTATGAACTCACCGAAGAGCAGATCGCCATTCTGGCGGTCAATCAGTACCTGCTGCCGGGCGTGGACGTGGCGGCGCAGTTCGTTCGCCATTATCCGTTGGGCGCCCATTTCGCTCATTCGATCGGCTACGTCGGGCGTATCAACGAAAAGGAAGCGGCGCACCTCGACAACGAGTATCGCGGCACACAGTCGATCGGCAAGACCGGTGTCGAGCGCTTCTACGAATCCGAGCTGCACGGCCACGTAGGCTATGAAGAGGTCGAAACCAATGCCCAGGGCCGCGTGCTGCGCGTGCTGAAACACACTGACCCGGTGCCCGGCAAGAACATCACTCTCACGCTGGACGCGCACTTGCAGGCCGCGGCGGAAAACGCGCTGGGTGATCGACGTGGTTCGGTGGTCGCACTGGACCCGGAAACCGGCGACGTGCTGGCGATGGTCAGCAAACCCAGCTTTGACCCCAACCTGTTCGTCACCGGCATCAGCTTCAAACAATACGCGGCGCTGCGTGATTCCATTGATCGGCCACTGTTCAACCGTGTGCTGCGTGGCCTGTATGCGCCGGGCTCGACGGTCAAGCCGGAAGTGGCGATTGCCGGTCTCGACAGCGGCGTGGTGACGGCCTCGACAAAGGTCTTCGACCCCGGCTATTTCCAGTTGCCGGACTTCGACCACAAATACCGTAACTGGAACCACAGCGGCGATGGCTGGGTGGACATGGACACCGCGATCATGCGTTCCAATGACACTTATTTCTACACCGTGGCGCACAAGCTCGGCATCGACCGCCTGCACGACTACATGACCATGTTCGGCATCGGCCAGAAGGTGTCGCTGGACATGTTCGAGGAGTCTGCAGGGTTGATGCCGTCCCGGGAATGGAAGCGGGCCACGCGTCGCCAGGCATGGTTCCCTGGCGAAACGGTGATTCTCGGCATCGGCCAGGGCTACATGCAGGTCACGCCGTTGCAACTGGCCCAGGCCACGTCACTGATTGCCAGCAAGGGTGTCTGGCATCGACCGCACCTGGCGATGGAAGTCGGTGATACGGCGCCCGTTGACGAGCATCCGATGCCAAATATCGTGCTGCACGATCCCAACGAATGGAATCAGGTCAATACCGGCATGCAGATGGTTATGCACGACCCGCGCGGCATTGCGCGGGATGCCGCCAAGGGCGCTCAGTACCGCATCGCCGGCAAAAGCGGTACGGCGCAGGTGGTGGCTATCAAGCAGGGCGAGCGCTACAACCGTCTGAAGACTCTGGAGCGTAACCGTGACAACGCCTTGTTCGTGGGCTTTGCGCCAGCCGACCATCCCAAGATTGTCGTGTCGGTGACCATCGAGAACGGCGAGGCGGGTGGCCGGGTAGCGGGCCCGGTGGTGCGGGAGATTCTCGATGCCTGGCTGCTGGACAGCGAAGGCAAGCTCAAACCGGAGTACGCCACACCCGCCAAGGCACCGGGCAACCCGCACGCCTGATCAGCCTTTTAAAGCGCTGGCCGAGTGATCGAGCCCTGAACAGGGCTCAGGTTTTCTGAACTGTCGAGAATGCATCGGGTCGACCACAACAGGCGTGGCAGAGCGCTGCGCGCGTTTTACCGAATTCATTATCATTGCCTCGACAAGGAACCCCGCATGTCCAAGACCATTGCCGACCATCTCGCGCAAACCCTCGCAGCGGCAGGTGTTTCGCACATCTGGGGGGTGTCCGGTGACAGCCTCAACGGCCTGACCGACAGCCTGGAACGCACCGATTCGATTCGCTGGATGCACACCCGTCATGAAGAAGTCGCAGCCTTTGCTGCCGGTGCCCAGGCCGCGTCCAGCGGCAAGCTGGCGGTCTGCGCCGGCAGCTGCGGGCCGGGCAACCTGCACCTGATCAACGGCCTGTATGACTGCCACCGCAACCGTGTACCGGTACTGGCAATTGCTGCGCATATTCCGTCCTCGGAAATCGGTCTGGATTACTTTCAGGAAACCCATCCGCAAGAGCTGTTCAAGGAGTGCAGCCACTTCGTCGAGCTGGTCAGCAACCCCGAGCAGTTCCCGCGTGTGCTGGAACGTGCCATGCGTGCCGCGATCAGCCAGAAAGGTGTGGCGGTGATTGTTTTGCCGGGCGACGTGGCGCTCAGCGACGCGCCGGATGTCGCGGCAAAATGGATCGAGGCTACAGCGCCCAAGGTCGTGCCTGCCGAAAACGATCTGCAGTCGATGGCCGACATGCTCAACGCTTCCAAAGCCGTCACGCTGCTGTGCGGTGCGGGTTGCGAGGGTGCCCACGAGCAGCTTCTGGCATTGGCGGATACGCTGGGCGCGCCAATCGTTCACGCATTGCGCGGCAAGCAGCACGTCGAGTACGACAACCCGTTCGACGTCGGCATGACCGGCCTGATCGGTTTCAGCTCCGGCTACCACGCCATGCTGTCCTGCGACACACTGGTGATTCTGGGCAGCAGCTTTCCGTACCGGAATTTCTACCCTGAAAAAGCCGATATCATCCAGATAGACCTCGATCCGACTCAGATCGGTCGCCGTACGCCGGTGGCGCTGGGTCTGGTTGGTGGGGTACGGGAAACACTTGAAGCGCTTCAGCCAAAACTGAAGCCGCATACCGATCGCCGTTTCCTCGACAAGGCCCTGAAGCATTACGCCAAGGCCCGGGAAGAACTGGACGAGCTGGCCACTCCGACGCCAGATGGCGCGCCGATTCACCCGCAGTACCTCACTCGACTGGTCGACGAGCAGGCGGATGCCGATGCGATCTTTACCGTCGACGTCGGTACGCCGACGCTGTGGGCTGCGCGCTATCTGCACATGAACGGCAAGCGCAGTCTGCTCGGCTCGTTCAACCACGGCTCGATGGCCAATGCCTTGCCGCAAGCTCTGGGGGCCAAGGCTGAACACCCGGATCGTCAGGTCATCGCCCTGTGTGGCGACGGTGGCCTGTCGATGTTGCTGGGCGACCTGCTAAGCATTCGTCAGCTGAACCTGCCTATCAAGATGGTGGTGTTCAACAACAGCTCGCTGGGCTTTGTCGACATGGAAATGAAAGCCAGTGGTTATGTGCCGCACGGCACTGATCTGCATGAAACCAACTTCGCCGGTATTGCCCTGGGCGCAGGCATTCTGGGCCTGCGTGTCGAGAACGCCGAAGAGCTGCCCGCCGCCTTGCGCAAGGCGTTCGATCATCCCGGTCCAGTGCTGATCGACGTTGTCACCGCCAAGCAGGAGCTGGGCATTCCACCGAAAATCAAGCTGGCCCAGGCCAAGGGCTTCAGCCTGTACATGATGCGCGCGATCATGAGCGGACGCGGCAGTGAAGTGCTGGAGCTAGCGAAAACCAACCTGCGTTAATACATTATAAAAACGTATGGGATGAATAGAAAAAGTTGCAACTTCTATCCACCGAGATTGTCGTCGCTGTTACAGGTGATACGCTCGGTGTCTTTATATTTCCCTTCTCATCATGACCGCCCAAGGCGGTCATTTCTTTGTGGATCCAAACTTCGCTCACTCTGTGCTTATTGAGTTCGCTATTTGAACTAACAAATTCAAATAGTGGGTAAAGCTTCCCGGCAGACAGCCGAGACAGTGATACGGGAGCAAGACCGGCTACGGCAGGCTGATTACCGAACAGTCCCTGGCGACAAAAAAACGTCGACGCTACAGAACGTTACGCCCTGGATATTCTTTATAGAAAAGTCTGCATGTCATGAGGTCTGCAATGCTTAGAAATGCTCCTTTGAGTATGAAACTGCTGCTTATTTTAATATTCCCCTTATTGGGCTTCCTGGCCTTCGCAGGCCTGTTCGTTGCTGACAAAAGCGAAAATCTCGGTGATATGAGGCGCGCGGTGACAGCCACCGCGGTTGCACAGAAACTGAGTAACGTGGTCACCACCATTCAGCGTGAGCGCGGCGCCAGCGGCGTGTTTCTGGGCAGCGGCGGCAAGTCCATGCAGGACAAGCTGAAGGCCTTTCGTCAGGAAACCGACAAGGCGATAAGCGAGATGCGCACCCAGTCGACCGACGGTATTCCCAGCCCCGACAAAGTCTACCGCGCACTGGATGACCTGACCGCGCTGCGCCTCAAGATCGATACGCTGGGGATCAACAACACCGAGTCCTCTACGCGGTTCACCGACGTTATCAAAACACTCGTCGGGTTCTCCTATTCGCTGGAAGCGAGTATCGAAGATCCGGAAATACTGCGTGGCCTGAGTTCGCTCAACCAGTTCGTGGATATGAAGGAGCGTGCCGGTCGCGAGCGCGTACTGCTCGTTCAGGCGTTCAACCAGAACCGCTTTGATGCGCCACTGTTATCGCGCTTCAGTCGTAACCTCGGAGAGTTCTCCGGCTACCTCGAAGCCTTTCAACGCTGGTCCCCTGAAGTATTCAAGACCAAACTCAATGATGTCATGCAGCAGCCGGGCTCGCTGGAAGTGGCCCGCTTGCAACGTCTGGGCTTCGATACCCCGATGGGTGATCCGCTCAACGTCAAGCCGGAAGACTGGTTCAACCTTTCCACCGCACGTATCGACATGATGGCCAATGTAGAAGCAGAGCTTGGCCAGAACGTCGTCGGCCTGGCAACGGATGCGCGCAGCTCCGCTCAAAGCAGCCTGTACGTGGCGGTTGCCATCGTTGTCCTGATGCTGATCGTGGTGCTGTGGCTGGCGTCGGTGATCATCCGCAACATCAAGGTTGCGGTTGTCGATGTGAACCGCACGCTGATGGCACTTTCCACTCGCGACCTGACCGCGCGGACCCGCTATATCGGCAAGGATGAGTTTGGCGAGATCTCACGCAATCTTGACAACATGGCGCATCAGATCAGTGAGGTTATCAGCGAAATCGGCAGCGCCACGGCGCAGGTTGCCACCGCTGCCGAACAGTCTTCCGCAGTGGCGTTGCAAACCAATCAGAACGTGGCGCAACAACGCCAGGGCACTGATCAGGTCGCCACTGCCATCAGCGAGATGAGCGCCACGGTCAAGGATGTAGCACGCAGCACCACCGACGCGGCCGAGATGTCGCAGCGCGTCAACAGCAGCACCGTGCAGGGCAAGACCGAAATCGACAACACCATCGGCCTGATACAGGAGCTCTCGGTGCAGGCTGAAGAGACTTCTCGGATCATTGACGAGCTCAAGGGCGAGAGCAACTCGATCTCCTCGGTGCTTGATGTCATCCGTGGCGTCGCCGACCAGACCAACCTGCTGGCGCTCAATGCAGCCATCGAGGCTGCACGTGCCGGCGAGCAGGGGCGTGGTTTCGCGGTGGTGGCCGACGAAGTACGCAATCTGGCCAAGAAGACTCAGGACTCTACCGTCAGCATCCAGAAAATGATCGCCAACCTGCAGTCCGGCTCGGAACGCGCTGCCGCGTCGATGCAGGAAACCCTGGGCAAGGCGCAGGAGGGTGCCAGCAACGTCGTGCGCGCTGGCGAACTGCTGGAAGAAATCGCCGAAGGCATCGCGACCATCAGCGACCGCAACATCCAGGTCGCTTCGGCCGCTGAAGAACAAAGCCTGGTGGCCGAAGAGATCCACCGCAACGTCGACGACATCAACTCGCTGGTCATCCAGGTCAGTGCCGGTGCCGAGCAGACTGCCGTCACCAGTCGCGAACTCGCGCGTCTGGCGGAGCACCAGCAGGGGTTGGTCGGTCGCTTCAAGGTGAGCTGACAGCAAGCTGTTTGTGTATTGTGAAAAGGCCTGGAAGCGAAAGTTTTCAGGCCTTTTTGTTGGTCTGCGGATACTGTCGTGCCGCGGTCTCTGATCACCATCGATAGTCCGTCAGCCATGACCCTTCAGTCACCTTTTCACGTAACCCCACGTCCCGCTTACGATTATGTAGTGACTAAAAATAATCACTACATAATCGTTGACGCACTCCATTTGCCCTTGCATTATGCAGCTGTCTCCCTGATCGGGAGCGCTGCAAAAGGTGTGATGAACAGGCTCGGCAAGCCGTCGAGATGTTCCCGGATGTAGGCTGCCCACAAGGCAGATTGATGGAGCTGAACTGGCATTTGTCGTCGATAAGGGCGAGAAGCTGGCGAAATGTCCTCATGATGCTTGTAACGGATCGATTGCCGATCCTGGGCCGGGTCTTTGGGTTTCGTGACTTCTTCTCTCTACGCTGATGCCGCTGTGTAGCGGCTCTTCATCAAGGCTACCTGCATGTCCTTGAGGGCTGGAACGGTATTCAACGCACACTCAATCGTGTTGCGTTGCTGAAGTTCTGGCGCATGAACTTGATGTATCAATTATTGAACAGTCTATGAGCGAAGGGGCATCAACATGAATATCAACACACAACCGACTATTGATGAACTGGCTCGTCTGTTTGCTGCGTGCAAAGACACGCTGGATAACCATATCGCCTGGGTTGCCGAGTCGGGTGAAGTGCGCGTCGACGCCATGTCGCCGTTCACGCAAGAGCACGAGTTTCGTGATGCGCACCCGCAACTGCGCGCATCCCTGAAGATGTTCCGTCGTGGCCAGGGTTATGTCGGCAAGAAAGCCGCTGCCGATCGTGCCTACATGGAGAATACGCTGCAGGCGTTGAAAGGTGAGTGGCAGAAGACTCGTCGGCAGGCGCATTCGCAGGTTGCCTGAGCAGGTCATCGCATGTCTTGAAGCCTGTTTCCGACCGCGATCGGGAACAGGCTTTTTGGTTTTCGGCATCGAGAGGGCGAAGACCTTATCGGTTGTACAAAGTGATTTTGCTGGTATAGATTCCGGGAGTGAGTCAGTGCATCTGACTCGTCTCATTCCCAGCCTGCCATTGAAGTCGTGGCAGTGCCTATACAGAGGTTACCGATGCGTGCGCCACGATGGTTATGGTTGGTGATGTTGCTCAGCGCCGGGGCTTCGGCGGACTGGCGCGAGGCATTGCCCAATGCTCAGGTCGTCGGCGGCGGAGACCTTAGTCTGTTCGGCTTTCGTGTCTATACCGCCAGGTTGCTCAGCCCGGTCAAACCTTTCGTGGCAGACGCGCCACTGGCACTTGAACTGACTTACCATCGCGACATTGACCGGGAAGATCTGGTCGATGCCAGTATCGATGAGATCAAACGTATTTCCGGCTCGAAGGTGACCGAACAGCAACTGACTGAATGGCGTCAGCAGATGAACCAGTCATTTGTCGACGTCCAGCCCGGCATGAAGATTACCGGCGTCTACCTGCCTGGCCGCGAAGCGCGTTTTTATGTTGGCGACAAGCTCCAGCATGTGGTGCCCGACAGCCAGTTCGCCAAGGCTTTCTTTTCCATCTGGCTTGACCCGAAAACCCGTAACCCTGAACTTCGCGAGCAGTTGCTCGGCAGTACCGGCTCATGACCCATCAAGGAGGGCGCATGCTGAGAAAGTGGATGTTGATGCTGTGTGTGGGGCTTGTACTGAGCGGCTGCGGTGGTGTGCCGGTAACCCGTTACAGTCAGGAAGCGCCGAAGCTCGATCTGCGCCAGTACTTCACCGGACGTGTCGAAGCCTGGGGAATGTTTCAAAAACGCTCCGGTGAAGTCACCAAGCGTTTTACCGTGGTGATCGACGGGCACAGTGAAGGCGAAGTGCTGGTCATGCACGAAGCGTTCAGCTACAGCGATGGTACCAAACAGGTCCGGGAGTGGCGCTTGCGTCCCGATGGTCCGGGGCGCTGGAAGGGCACGGCTGGTGATGTGGTCGGCGAGGCCTATGGCGAAGTGTCGGGCAACAGCTTCCACTGGAACTATGTGCTCAGGTTGCCGGTGGATGGCACCGAGTATGACGTGAGCCTGGATGACTGGATGTACCTGATCGACGAGAAGACCATGGCCAATCGTTCGTCGATGACCAAGCTGGGTGTCGAGGTCGGGCAGATCACTTTGTTCTTTCGCAAGGCCGGCAAATAAATAACGCCTCGTATGAGGCGTCATCCTTCAGGGCGGCGGTCAGCCGCCCGTCATATTCATGAAGCGCACCACCTGCACGCCATCGTCGTGGGTGAAGTTGTGGCTCCACGGCTTGAGCTGCATGGCGTCGATGATGGCTTTTTCGAGTTTTTCCGGCTGGCCGGGATTGGCGCGCAGTACCGCTTTCAAATCCACGGAATGCTCGTTGCCCAGGCACAGCAGCAAGCGACCTTCAACGGTCATGCGCACGCGGTTGCAGGTGCCGCAGAAGTTATGGCTGTGCGGGGAAATGAAGCCAATGCGAATTTCCGGTGCCTCGGCCAGACGCCAGTAGCGCGATGGCCCCTGAGTCGAGTCAGTGGAAGGCACCAGCGTGTAACGTTCGGCAATGCGTTCGCGCACCTGATCGCTGGAGTAGAAGGACTCGGCGCGGCTGTGTTCGCTGATGATGCCCAGCGGCATTTCTTCGATGAACGAGACGTCCAGGTTGCGATCGATGGCGAACGCCAGCAGGTCGTTGATCTCATCATCGTTGCGGCCGTGCATCACTACGCAGTTGAGCTTGGTGTGCACAAAACCGGCGGCGTTGGCGGCATCGATACCGGCAATTACCTTGTGCAGATCGCCTGTGCGGGTCAGCTCGCGGAAACGCTGCGGGTCAAGGCTGTCCAGGCTGATGTTCAGGCGCGTGACGCCGGCCTCGAACAGCGGGGCAGCCAGTTTGTCCAGCTGCGAACCGTTGGTGGTCATGCACAGTTCGCGCAGGCCGGGCAGGGCGGCGATCTTTTCACAAAGCCCCACCACGCCTGCACGTACCAGCGGCTCACCACCGGTCAGACGAATCTTGCGCGTGCCCAGTGCCACGAAGCGCTCGGCCACCTGGAGGATCTCCTCCAGCGACAGAATCTGTTGCCGAGGCAGAAACGTCATCTCTTCGGCCATGCAGTACACGCAGCGAAAATCACAGCGGTCGGTGACCGACATGCGCAGATAATCGACTTTACGTGCAAAGCGGTCCATCAGGACGGGTTCTGACATTTCACCTTCTAAATAATCAAGTGGGATGTATTACCGGATTTGGAGGCCAGTGCTTTACAAGGGTTCAGCCAAATTGCAGTGTGCCGATTTCAGGCCTGATCGCAGGCTGGCAATGTGCCCTGTACGGATTACAGAGTAGCTGCGCGCATCGCTGTTTGCATCGGCTGGATGACGCCACGCTAACCGAGTCGAAATGCCGCAGTCCAATTGCTTGTTCCAATACCCTCATCGACACGCTCTATGGCGCTTGGCCTTGATGGCCGATCAGTCAGGACTGGCGGCAGCACTGCGCTCGTAACGCTCCAGCAAAGGCTGGATACTGATGCCGTGTACCAGGATGCTCAGCGCGACAACCGACAGGGTCATGCCGATCACCACATGGCCGACGTCGTGTGCCAGACCATGTGACAAGGCGAAGCACAGGTAATAAAGACTGCCGATGCCACGAATGCCGAACCAGCCAACCAGTGCTTTTTGCCTGACGTTGAGCAGGCGACGACTCACCAGCAACCAGACGCTGGCAGGACGAATCACGCAAAACAGCGCAATGCCCAAGCCGATGGCGCGCCAGTCCCAGTACATCGCCAGCGCCGCGCCCAGCAGGGTGATCAGCAGGACTTCCATGGCGCGCTCCACCAGGCTGCCGAACGCCAGCATATCGCCCATCATCACGCCGGCAGCCAGTTGCGAATCGCTCATGTCGTCGACCTGCGCGACCGTGCCCTGTTCGAGGGATGACGTCATATGCCCGAGGACTGGCTGCGCGACGTGCTCGGACGGCAGCTCTGAACGCGTGACACGTACCTCGGCCTGACGCAGCCCGAACCCGGCGGCAAATACCGAAAGAAAGCCAAAGGCCCCGACGCTTTGCGCGACTACGTAAGCCAGGGCGATCAATGCCAGCGCCAGAAAATCATTGGGCGAGGTGGTGCTGTCGGCGTTCTTGATGCGCAGAAAGATCATCAGATGACCGACCCCGCGGCCCATGCCGTAGCCAATCAACAAACCGGCCGGCACCGCCCAGATCAGGTCCTTGATCAGCCATCCCTGGACCCAGTCGCTCATCGCGCCCCCGGAACTCAGGTACAGCAAGGCAAAGATCACGAATGGAAACGCGGTTCCGTCGTTGAGGCCCGCTTCGCCGGACAGGCCGAAGCGCAGGCGGTCCTGATCCTGGGCGTTGTTGACCTGGACCATACCGGCCAGCACCGGGTCGGTCGGCGACAGCATTGCGCCGAGCAACAACGACACACCCCAGTCCAGGCCGATGATGTAATGCCCCGCGACGGTTACGCCAGCGATGGTCGCCAGCATCACCGGCCCGGCCAGCCAATAGGCTGAGTGCCAGGCTTTGCCGCGCAAGGGCAGGCGCAACTTGATACCTGTACCGAACAGCGAAAACAGCACCGCCACTTCGGTCAGGCGTTCCAGCCACTCGTAGGATTTCTCGAAATCCAGATCGACGATATCCAGGCCCATCGGGCCGATGCCGAAGCCGAATCCCAGGCACACGGCAGATGTGGTCACTGGCATCCAGCGCAGGTAAGAGGAAGTGAGCGCCAATAGCATCAACAGCACGCCAAGCACGCCCATGCAGACAATAAAACTCATAGAGAAAGAACCACCGTCAAAATGCGCCCGAAGAAGGGGGCGTAACGGTGGGACTCCCGTGCACGGTAATAAGTTGAAATAATTTGCCGGATGGCAATCAGCGTGCGTCTTTTACGCACGGCGATGCCTTTCGGTGCCGCCGCCGAGGCCTAGCGCTCGATACTGCGGCTCCAGCGTGCGTTCCACTCGGGACGGATCTGATTGACCTGATCCCAGTCGATGGTCACCGCCGTTTCCAGATACTTCTCCATGGCCTCGACCTGACTGCGTGTCTTGTCAGTGGTCGGGGTTTTCGGGTTCGACGGGATCTGGTCACCGAACTCCAGCGCAGGCGCCTGTGCTTCCGGCGTCAGCAGATAAGCGGCCAGCTTCTGCGCCAGCTCCGGCTGGTTGTTGTTGGCTATCGCGCATTCAGCCACGTTCAACACCACGCCGCCTTCCTTGGGCGATGCGTATTCCACCGGTACGCCCTTGATCTTCAGCGCGGTGACCTGGGTCGGCGTCAGCGGGAACAGGGCAGCTTCGTCGGTCTGGACCATTTCCGAGATCTTCGCCGAGCTGGCGATGTATTCCAGCACGTTCGGGCCGATGGTTTTCGGCCAGGCCTTGAAGCCGGGTTCGACGTCTTTCTCGCTGCCGCCCTGGATACGGTTGAACATTAGAAAGCCATGCAGGCCGAAGGTCGAGGAGGCCAGTGACTGGAACACCACCTTGTCCTTGAAACGTTTGTCGGCAAGGTCCATCCACGAGGTGGGCGCGCTCCAGCCCTGTTCCTTGAACATCCGCGTGTTGTAGGCCAGGCCGGTCACACCCAGGCTGACGGCTGCTGCCTGTTCCTTGATTTTGGCCTTGGCAGGCAGGTCGGCCAGGCTGGTGCTGGGTTGCAGCGTGTCGCACAGGCCCATGGAGATGGCCCGGTACATGATGCCGTCGTCGAGAAAGATGACGTGCATCTGCGGGTTGTCCTTGCTCGCCTGAACCTTGGCGAGGATATCGGCCGACGTGCCAGGCACGATCACCACCTTGACGTTGTTGGCCTTCTCGAAAGCCGGCAGCACCTGATCGGCATACAGGCGCTCCATGGTCCCGCCGTTCATGCCCAGATACAGCGTGGTTTCGGCCAGCGCTGGCGTTGACAGGAGTGCGGCGGCCAGCGGCAGGCAGGACAGCCCGGCGAGGGCCAGACGTTTGGTGCTTTTCATAGTGACGACCTTCCTCTGTGCAATGGGATGACGTTGGTAACAGGTTCGATAGCAGGGGGTTGCAGGACGATTTGCTGAAAGCGGCCGATGGAAAAGGCATCGAGCGAGATCCGTGAGGCGCCGTCGCAGACCCATTCGGCCAGCGCTTCACCCGCTGCCGGGCCGATCTGAAAGCCCGCCCCGGCAAAACCGAAGCCATGCAGCAGGCCAGGCCGGTTCAGGCTCGGGCCCAGCACCGGCTCGCGATCCGGCAGATAGCCTTCGGTGCCACTCCAGGTGCGGATCGCCTGGGCGCCGGCGAGTGGCGGGTAGAGTTCGACGGCGTTGCGCAGGATATCCAGCACCGCCGCCTGTCCCGGTCTGGCGCGCGCCGGGTCGAGGGCAAAGCCTTGTCCGCCGCCCAGCACGCAATTGCCGCGTGCCACTTGCCGGGCATAAATGCCGCCGCCTTCGACACCGGTGCTGACATCCATGAACATCGGCAGCGGTTCGGTCACCAGCATTGCCGGGTACCCTGAATACATCGGCACCGGTTCGTTGAATTGTGCGGCCAGCGCTGCGGCCCACGCCCCGGCGCAGTTGAGCAGCCAGGTGGCACGCAGTGTCAGGCCGGTGGCGGTGGTGACGACGAAAACGTTGCCGTCGTGGCTGACGTCGCTGACCGGCGCCTGCTCGAACACCAGCGCGCCTGCCTGACGCGCAGCGCGGGCGAAGGCCGGCGAGACCAGGCGTGGATTGGCGTGCCCGTCGTCGGCGCACAGCGATGCACCGACAGCGACATCGCCTGCCCAGGGATAACGCGCGCGCAGTTGATCGCGATCAAGCAACTGCAAATCCAGGCCGAATCCCTGGCTGGCTTCGGCGTAGGCGCGCAAGGCATTCATGTCCTGTTCGCTGCGCGCCAGTTTGAGGTGGCCCGAGCGCTGATACTCGCCGTCGATGCCGATCAGCTCGCGCAGGTTGCCCCAGATCTGGTGCGCCCGCTGCGACAAGGGCAACTGCGACAATGGACGACCCTGACGCCGCACGCCGCCGTAATTGACACCGCTGGAGTGCGATCCGCAAAAATCGCGTTCCAGCAAGGCGACCCGCTTGCCCTTCAGGGCCAGCGTCAAGGCTGCCGAGGCGCCGACAATGCCGCCGCCGATGACAATCGCATCGGTTTCAATCAGCGTGCTCATGGTTGCGTCTCCACTGATTGCTTCTCCATGGGCTGCATCCCCAGACCAAACGGCAGCGGCTTGATCGGTGCCTGGCCGCGCAGTCGGCCGACGTGCTCGACGGGCCGGCCGCTCTCGCGGGCGATGATCTCTGCCGCTGCCAGACCACACATCCGGCCCTGACAGCGACCCATACCGACCCGGCACATGGCCTTGACCCGATTGATCTCCCAATGACCGTCCTGCACGGCACTGCGAATCTCGCCGGCAGAGACTTCTTCGCAGCGGCACACCAGCGTGTCATCCGCTACCTTGGCGACCCAGTCCTCAGGGAACGGAAACGCGGTTTCCAGCCCGTGGCGGAAGCGTTCGATGCGTCGCAAGGCAGTTTTAAGCGTGTCGATACGTGCGGTGTCTGCGACCACACCGATGTCTTGCAGCAGCCCGAGCGCGGCCAGTTCGCCGGCCATTTCCGCAGCGTCTGCGCCCATGATTCCCGCGCCGTCGCCCGCCAGATAGATACCTGACACGCTGCTGCGTCCACAGTCATCGCGGGTCGGCAGCCACGCCCGGTTCAGCGCGCTCCAGGCGAATTCACAGCCCAGCAGGTCGGCCAGTTGCGTCTCGCTGCGCAGTGCATGGGCAAAGGCGACAGCGTCACAGGCCAGGTGGCCCGTTTTGCCGTTACGTTGCCATTGAATGCCGTCTACGCGTTTTTCCCCATTGATGCGTGTCAGCTGCGCACCTTGATGCACCGGAATGCCGTGCGCGCTCAGCCACGCGCGGTAATACATGCCTTTGGCCAGCGTTGCCGGTTGGCCCAGCAGCGCCGGCAACGCCTTGCATTGCGCCGAAAACGGCGCGCTGTCGAGCACCGCCAGCACCTTCGCGCCCGCCTTGGCGTACTGATAGGCGACCAGGTACAGCAACGGGCCAGTGCCACAAAACACCACGCGCTGACCGATCGCGCAGCCCTGGTATTTGAGCGCGATCTGCGCTGCGCCGAGGCTGTACACGCCGGGCAGGGTCCAGCCGGGCACCGGCAGAATGCGATCCGTGGCACCGGTGGCGACAATCAGGTGGCTGAAGTCGAGGGTGGCGGCGGTACCGTTTTGCAGGGTATCGAGTTGATGGTCTTCGGCGTTCCAGACCAGCGTCTGCGGCCGGTAGTCGATCTGCGCGGCCAGCGTGTCGAGTGCGTTGTGCACCGCGACTGCCTTGGCGCTTTCAAAGCCGTAGAGCGCCTTGGCCGAGCGCTGAAAGTTGGCCGGCTGGCGACGGTAGACCTGGCCGCCGCCGCGCAGCCCTTCATCGATCAGGCAGGCCTTGATGCCGTGGGCCAGTAGCGTCTGGGCGGCACGAATCCCTGCCGGTCCTGCGCCGATAATGGCAATGGCCTGACCGCTCATACGCAACGCCCCGGTTCACGAATCACCGCCTGACCGGCCTCCAGCAGTGTTGAACAGGCACGCACGCGCTGACCGTCACCCAGCCTTACCCAGCAGTCCTGACAGGCGCCCATCATGCAGAAGCCGGCGCGAGGTTCGGCACTGAAATCACTGCCGCGCAAGTGTTCGCTGGCGGTCAGTACCGCGGTCAGCAAGGTGTCGCCCAACAAACCGCTGGCCGGTTGGCCGTCAAGGGTAAAGGGCAGAACCGGGCGGTCATGTTCGGTCAGTCGTTTCAGCAATGCCATAACGTCAAAGCTCCGGTTAGTGTTTGCCGACCAGCACGCGATCCAGCCCATAGACCCTGTCGAGCAGGATCATGGTGGCGGCGGTGAGGGCGATGACCAGTGCCGATACGGCGGCCATCATCGGGTCGATGGATTCGGTGGCGTAGACATACATGCGCACCGGCAGGGTCTGGGTCGCGGGCGAGGTGACGAAGATCGACAGCGTGACTTCATCGAAGCTGTTGATGAACGCCAGTAACCAGCCGCCTGCCACGCCGGGCAGGATCATTGGCAGGGTGATCTGCCGAAACAGCGTGAAACGATCGGCCCCCAGTGACTCGGCGGCGTGCTCGGCGCTGCGGTCGATGCCAATTGCCGCCGCCAGTACCAGGCGCAGTACGTAAGGCGTGATGACCAGCACATGGGCGAAGATCAGCCAGGTGAAGCTGCCGTTCACGCCCATCAGCGCAAACAGTCGCAGCATCGCCACCCCCAGTACCAGATGCGGAATGATGATCGGCGACAGAAACAGGGCGTTGAAAAAATTGCGGCCCGGGAATGTATGGCGCGTGATCGCCAGAGCGGCGGGCACCGCGATCAGGGTGGCCAGCGTCGCCGATACGAACGCCAGGAGCAGGCTGTTGTAGAACGAATCGATAAAGTCGGCGCGCTCGAAGACGGCCTTGAACCAGCGCAGCGAGAAGTGGGTGGTGGGCAGGCTCAGGGTGTTTTCCGGGGTGAACGCCACCAGGCACACCACCACCAGCGGGGCCATCATGAAGATCACCACCAGCGCATGAAACGAGAGGGCCAACGGACCGTTCTTGGACATGGATCATTCCCCCAGAGTTTTTTTGTAACGGCCTTCGATCATGCGGTTCCAGGACAGCATGACCAGCAGGTTGACCAGCAGCAGCGCCACGGCAAGGGTTGCGCCCATCGGCCAGTTCAGCTCCGAGAGGTACTGGTCGTAGATCACTGTGGCGACCATCTTCAGGCGTCGTCCGCCGAGCAGGCCGGGAATGGCGAACGAACTGGCGGCCAGACCGAACACGATCAGCGAGCCGGACAGCACGCCGGGCATGACTTGCGGCAGCACGATCAGACGCATGACTTTCGCCTGGCTGGCGCCCAGCGACAGCGCGGCCTGTTCGGCAGTAGGGTCGAGCTTTTGCAGCGAGGTCCAGACCGGAATGATCATGAACGGCAACATGACGTGGACCAGCGCAATGACCACGGCAAACGGGGTGTACAGCAGTTTCACCGGGCGACCGCCCATGAACTGGATGACCTGATTGATCAGACCGTCCGCGCCCAGCAGCAGGCTCCAGCCGAACGCCCGGACCACCACCGAGATCAGCAGCGGCGTGAGAATCAGGATCAGGAAGATCGAGCGCCACGGCGTGCCCATGCGGCTGAGAATGTAGGCTTCGGGGACGCCGATCAGCACGCACAGCAGGGTGACCAGCGCACTGATCCAGAAGGTGCGCAGGAAGATTTCATAGAAATACGAGTCGGTGACCACGGCCACATAGTTGGCCAGCGTGTAGCTGTCGCTTTTCACCCCGACCTGATAGTCGAACACGTTGAACGACAGCACCAGGGTCAGACCCAGCGGCAGCACCAGCAAGCCGATATACAACGCCAGCGCCGGAGCTGACAGCCAATAGCCGCGGCCGCCCTGACGCATTTCGCTCAGCAGGCTCATGCGCGCACCTCGTCGGCATCCAGCACGCGCAGCAACTCGTCGGGCCAGTCCATGTCGACCGCCGCGCCTTGTTCCAGCGGCGCCTGGCCGTCGTTGCGACGTACTACCGTCACTTCGCCAATGCCGGTCTCAATCCGATACAGCCACTGGCTGCCAAGAAAATAACGCGTGACGATGCGTCCGGACAGTCGTCCGCAGCCAGGTGTCACCAGATCGATCTTCTCGGGACGCAGGCTGAGGGTCAGGCTGCCATCGCCGGGCACCTGACGAATCTGCGGAATGCCGCTGCTGTCCAGATCACCCTGCAACATGTTGGCCTTGCCGACAAAACCCGAGATGAAGCGGGTGCGCGGGTGTTCGTAGAGCTTGTATGGCTCGTCGATCTGGGTGATACGACCGGCCTGCATCACCACCACCCGATCGCTGATCGACAGGGCTTCGGCCTGATCGTGGGTGACCATCAGCGTGGTAATGCCGACTTCGTTCTGAATGCGGCGGATCTCGAACTGCATCTCTTCGCGCAGGTTGGCGTCCAGGTTGGACAGCGGCTCGTCGAGCAGCAGCACTGGCGGCTCGATTACCAGTGCGCGGGCCAATGCGACCCGCTGGCGCTGACCACCGGACAGCTCGCGCGGGTAGCGCTCGGCATGCTGACCGAGGCGCACCAGCTCCAGCACCCGTTTGACACGCGGGTGCAACTCGGCGGCAGCCACCTTGCGCATCCGCAGGCCAAATGCAACGTTGTCGGCCACGGTCATGTGCGGAAACAGCGCATAGCTTTGAAACACTACGCCGAGGCCTCGGCTGCTGGGTTTGGCGTGGGTGATGTCGCGCCCGTCGAGCACAATGCGCCCGTCACTGACTTCAACGAAACCGGCGATCATTTGCAGGGTGGTGGTTTTGCCGCAGCCGGAAGGGCCGAGCAGTGAAACGAATTCGCCCTTGTCGACGGCCAGGTTGGTGGCAACCACCGCGTCAATGGAGCCGTAGCGTTTGGAGAGACCTTCGAGCTGCAGAAATGCCATGCCTGCTTCCACCTTTGTGCATGCGCGCCGAAGCACGCGTTTGTCATGGGCAGATGCGAAATGAAGTCATGCAGTTCTGTGGACGTTGGCGCTCGCTCTGAGTCGGCTACCGATGATTGTTCAAATCGCCCCTGTGGACTGAGAGTAGGGCGAAGGCTAGGATGGGCTCAACAAGGAATTTCACTGAATAATATCTTTCTTTGAATTAATTCTTTTGGTGGAAATATAAAGAGATATTGTCATGGATAATTCCACTGATCGGAATAACGTGAAGGCCGAGGTCGGAGTGGGAGCTGTTTCCCGGCTGTTCGCGGTACTGCGCTGTCTGGGCGATTGTGATGAAGGCGGTGAGCGGGTCACGCAACTCGCCCAGCGTGTCGGGCTGTCGCAACCCACCACACACCGCTTGCTGCGTAGCCTGATGGAGGAGGGAATGGTCGAGCAGGATCTGCTCAGCAAACGTTATCGGTTGAGCATCGAGTTCTTCGCCCTGGCCGCCAAGGCGGGTAATACCGGCAACCTGCGTGACGTGGTGCGCCCAAGCCTTTTGCGCCTGTCCGCCTCACTGGGTGACTCGCTGTTTCTGCTGGCACGCAGCGGTTTCGACGCGATCTGCCTGGACCGCAGCGAAGGCCCGTACCCGATCCGCACGTTCACCGGCGACATCGGCGGCCGTGTTGCCTTGGGCGTCGGGCAGGGCAGTCTGGCGATTCTCGCCTTTCTGCCCGAGGACGAGCGGGAAACGGTCATTGCCTACAACCTGCCACGGCTCAAGGATTTTCACCTGTACGACGAGGTGTTTCTGCGTTCGGAGGTGGAAAACGTGCGGCGCCTGGGCTATGCCGGGCGCAACACCGGCGCGTTACCGGGCATGGCCGGGCTGGCAGTGCCGATCCTGGACCGCAGCGGTCGTGCAGTGGCTGCGCTCAGTGTGGCGACCATCTCCGACCGTCTGGGGCCCGATCGCCTGATGACCGTGGTCGAACTGCTCAAGCGCGAAGCCACGGCCATCAGTGCCAGAATCAACCCGTTCGACCCGTCGCTGCGGCGGCCCAGCCAGGTGTTCGGGCAGGTTGATTAGGCAGCATTCCTTTTCCGGCAGTTTTTGATCTTTTATCGGGTATATTGCCGACCATCGCTGTTTTTAAAGAAAAAGTCTTGTGGGCCGATGTTGATTCCAAGGGGCCACACATACCTGATCCACAAGATCGGTCTACAGGGACGTGCCTGCAACTTTCGCGTATCCCGCGGATTCTTTTTCTCCAGAGATCGTCCCGATGTCCAAATCCCTGCGGCTGCAAATTTTAGGTCTGCTCGGCGGTAGTCTTGCGCTTGTGCTGGTCATTGCGTTGGCCTGCTTCAACTTTCTCTCCGACAACGTGCAGGCTTATCGCGGCCTTATCGACGGTCCGGTGCGGGCGTCGCAGTTGGTTGACGAAGCCAACCTGCAATTCAAGATTCAGGTGCAGGAGTGGAAAAACGTCCTGTTGCGTGGCAAAACGCCTTCCGAGCGTGACAAGTACTGGGGGCAATTCGAAGAACAGGAGCGCAAGGTGCAAGGCACACTGGGTCGGCTTGCTGAAATGCACGGCACCGACGCTGCATTGAAAAGCCAGGTGCAGACGCTGCAGCAGGCACACCAGGCGCTGGGTACGGCCTACCGGACCGGTCGTGATGCGTTTGTTGCTGCGGGCGGTGACGCTGGCGCGGGTGACATGGCGGTCAAAGGCGTCGACCGTCCGACCAGCGAGCAGATGGCTGGTCTGGTCGATCAATTGCACAAGAGCAGCGACGCTCAGTCCGTTGCCATCAGCCATGAAGCCCAACGTACCATTCTGGTCGGTGCCGTGGTGATGCTGGTGTCTGCGCTGCTGGTCGGTTTGTTGGCGCTGTGGATGGTCAATCGCAACCTGATTGCGCCCATTCGCATGCTTATCGAATACGTCGCCCAGTTGAGCGAAGGCAAATTCGGGGCGCGTGTCGAGGTCACGCGACAGGACGAACTGGGTCGTCTGGCCGTTGCCGCAAATACCCTGCGGGATTTTCTGGCCGACACCTTCAACCGCCTCAAGCGCAGCAGCACCGATCTGGACACGGCGGGCGGCGAGCTGAATGCCATTGCCGAGTTGATGGCGCAAGGCACTCATGAGCAGTTCGAGCGTACCGATCAGGTCGCGACCGCCATGACCGAGATGTCTGCCACCGCTCAGGACGTTGCCCGACATGCCGCCGATGCTGCGCGAGCTGCGGATGAGGCCGACCAGAGCGCTCAGGATGGCGAGAGGGTCATGCAATTGACCATTGCGACGATCACCCGCATGCGCAACGAGATCGCTTCTACGGCCGATGTCATCGGGCGGCTGGAAACTGACAGCGGCCGTATCGGCAAAGTGCTGGAGGTGATTCGCAGCATTGCCGATCAGACCAATCTGCTGGCGCTGAATGCCGCCATCGAAGCTGCACGTGCCGGTGACGCCGGACGCGGTTTCGCGGTGGTGGCTGACGAGGTTCGTACACTGGCGCAGCGTACTGCCGTTTCAACCTCCGAAATCAATCAGATCATCAATTCGGTGCAGACCGGAGCCAGTGATGCAGTGCAGGCCATTCAGGGCGGTCAGGCGCGGAGTGAAGAGAGCGTCGAGCAGGTCGCGAACGCTGGCGCAACCCTGCAGCGTATTACCATGGCCGTGGAGAATATTCGCGACATGAATCGCCAGATTGCGACGGCTGCCGAAGAGCAGACTTCCGTGGCAGAGGACATCTCGCGCAACCTCACTGAAATCACCGCCATCGCCGTGACCAATCAGGACAACGTCAAACGCACTCAGAACGCCAGTCAGGAACTGCGGGGCCTTTCTAATGGCCTCAGTGATGTGATCTCGCGTTTGGGTGCCTGATTTGGGTGCTTGAGTAGTTTGAGAACCTGACAGCCTTTTCGGCGTTGAAGAGGCTGTCAGTCCTTGCTCGCTATGCCCACCCGCTGCGGCTCAGGCCTTCTGCCTTGAACACCAGCGCCTTCAAGCCGCCCTCGGCGCGAGCGTCGGGGAACTCCGGCGGATTTTCCAGGCGCTGCTCGAAGCGCAGGCAAGGTGCTTCGACTGCGGTGTGCTGAATCAGAAAGTCCGGTCCCAGCGCGGGATCGTTCATGCACGCCAGCACCGAGCCGTTCTCGTCCAGCAACTCCGGCAGGCGGCGCAGGACACGCTGGTAGTCCTTGTCGAGCATGAAACTGCCTTTCTGGAAGGACGGCGGGTCAATGATGATCAGGTCATAAGGGCCGCAGCGGGTGACCTTGGCCCAGGATTTGAACAGGTCATGGCCCAGAAAGGTCACGCGGCTGAGGTCCTGATCATTGAGGCGATGATTCTCGCGGCCGCGATTCAACGCAGCACGGGCCATGTCCAGATTCACGACGTGGTCGGCACCCCCGGCCAGGGCGGCGACCGAGAAGCCGCAGGTGTAGGCGAACAGATTGAGGATGCGCTTGCCCTTGGCCTGAGCCTGCACCCATTCACGGCCGTAGCGCATGTCCAGAAACAGCCCGCTGTTCTGTTTTTTGCCGAAATCGACTTTGTAGCGCAGGCCGTTTTCGGTGATCACCCATTCATCCACGACCTCGCCAGTCAGCCATTGCGTCGTGCTCTGCGGCAGATAACGATGTTGCAGCAGCAGGGTGTGAGCCTGGCTCTGCTGCCACTGGGGTGAGTCGATCAAGGCGTGCAACAGCTGCGTCAATGCTGCCAGCTCGGATTCAAGAGGTTCCTTGAACACCGAGACCAGCACCACGCCCTGCATCCAGTCAACGGTGATGTGCTCCAGCCCCGGCCACACACGACCACGGCCGTGAAACAGGCGGCGGGTTTCATTCGGGACGTTGTTCAACGCGTCGATCAGGTGCTGTTGCAGAATCGCGAGTGCTTCAGGGGTCATGGCGCAGGTCAGTCAGGAAAAGCGGCGTATGGTAAACGTATTTCAGCAGATGGGCATCGCAGGGTTCAGCGTGGCATGTATTGACGTTGCCAGCGGTGCGGGATTTTCAGCGAAACCAGCCCCAGCAACGTCGACAGACTGCCGCTGATCAACAGGGCGTTGAGTCCCAGGCGATGCTCGAGTAGCGCACCTATCACGGCGCCGATGAACATGCCGACCCAGGGGACCAGTTGCACGCGCCAGCCGTCCCGGCGTTCCCCGAGCATCCAGCGACCCAGGCCACGACCGAACCGCGACAGCGCGCCGGTTACATAAGTCAGGCCGACCGGCAGCCCGTTGACCTGCTCGACGGCGGCGTTGAGCATGCCCATGGCCAGAATCGCCCAGATCAGTGCGAGCATATTGCTTTCCAGTGGCCATGCGGCAGCGGCACACAGCAGCGTGGCGATGCCCAGCAGCAGGGGCAGGGCGCGCCGCCCGCCAAGGCGCGCAACCACCACGCCCAGCGCGTTGCCGGCAATGAAAACAAGGATTGCAAGGGTCAGACGCACCGCCACGCTCAGGTCGCCATCACTGATCGCGACGGCAAGCCGGGTGGTGTTGCCACTCATGAACGAAACGAAGTCGCCGGTGGCCATGAAGCCGATGGCATCGGTCATGCCGGCCAGAACCGACAGGCTCGCAACCAGCCCCATACCGACCCGGCCACGCCATTTCTGCATGCTCAGGTGCCTGGGGCTGACGCTGGAAGTGGCGGGCTGTGGCAGCATCGAAGGCCCTCTGGAGCGAAGAACGCGCGTCTGAACGCAGCGATTTACAGCGGCTTGGCGCGCACGATTCGCTTGGCCTTGACCTCATCAGCATAGGCTTTGAGCTGGTCGGCATCGCTGTAAAGACGGTTGACCATCTGCAGCACTGCAGTGACATCCACATCGTTCATCTGTGAGGCGAGTTTGAGAATTTCTTCCGCCGTGTTTTCCAGGTTGGTTGCTGTCCCTTTCAGGTGTCGCTTCAGCTCCTGAGTCGACTTATTGAGCGCCATACGTGTTCCTGTGCCAAGACCTTGAATTCCATACCCGGAGCATGGCTTTTTCTGCGATAACAAGCAATCAGGCGTGTGCCCGTGTGTCAGGGTATCGGCCGATGCAGGCTGATCTGCAAGGCAAGCTGCTCAATCGTCGCGGGTCAGCACTTCCAGCAGTTCTATTTCGAACGTCAGGTCGGCACCGGGCTTGATGTGCGCGCCCATGCTTCTGTCGCCGTAGGCCAGGTGGGCAGGGACGAACAGTTGACGCTTGCCGCCGACTTTCATGCCCATCAGGCCTTGGTCCCAGCCCTTGATGACGCGACCGGTGCCGATCACGCACTGAAACGCCTTGCCACGCTCGTGGGAGGAATCGAACACAGTCCCGTCTTCAAGAGTTCCGGTGTAATGCGTGGTGATCAGCGCACCCTTTACCGCTGCCTTGCCCTCGCCGATATGCAGATCGGTAATCTGTAATTCTTTGCTCATTGCGATGCTTCCGGTTGCTGCGCGCTCTGTCATTGGCGCGAGCGGGCTTTCTCGCAGAAAAGCCGCTTCATGACAAGCCGCCTCATGACAAACCGGTGAAACGAAAACGGGGGAAGCTTTCGCTTCCCCCGTTGGGTCGAATCCAGTGCCTCTCAGAGATTCTGCGAGCTGACTACCATGGCCTGCGCGATATTGTCTTTCTGCTCCTGAGTGAAGCCGTCCCAGATATTGGTCTTGGCGTAGTAACCCAGGCCAGCCAGGCAATAAAGGCTGAGGGTCAGAACGATGACGATCGAAACAAAGGTCCAGCGGCCTTCGTCATCGTTTTCGCGTGTGAAGCTGCGCGAATAGTTGTCCTCTGCGCTGCGGAAGAACAGCGCGGACGACAGACGCTTGAGCCACTGGAACAAATGAACAACAACGATGCGCAGCATGGGTAAATCACCTCAAAGGTCAAGAAAACGGGTTGCCCTGATGCCGTCGAGGACATCGGATGCAAAAGCTGAAAACGAAAAAAGCCCGTCTATGACGGGCTTTCTTTTTATGATTCTGTTCAGGCGAGCAGTGAAGGGCGATGTGAAACGGATCGCGAGAAGCACTGCGCATGCCTGACGTTATGGAAACATTTTAAAACAAATGGATTGGCGCATCTACCCGCGCCATTCTGTTGTCAGACAACTGGTAGTGCCTGGAGGTGTGACAAAACGTCGCCCCGTGCTCATTTGCTGCTCAGCAAGCAGCATGCTCCGTGGTCAAGTCTTGTAATACTTTCTCAACGTACGAAACATCTATGGGTATTGTACGATCAGCGCCCGTATTGATTTTCAGGACTGTATGAATACCCTCCAGGAGCCTCCGAGTTGTCCTCCTTCCATCGCGTATGGCTGGCCGGTGATTTCACTGTTACCGAGCAGACCGCTTCATTCGAACGTCTCTCTACTTAACCTCTTGCACTGTATGGATTCCGGCAGACCTTCGCGTCCTGACGCTGCAACGCCATGCCTGATGTTCAGCCATGGTGTCTGGTCTACAGTGACCAATAACCACTCCTGCCATTTTTATCGTGAGGCTGCATAACCCATGGAATGGATCGCTGATCCCACGGCATGGCTTGGCCTGCTGACCCTTATCGTGCTGGAACTGGTGCTGGGCATCGACAACCTGGTGTTCATCGCCATCCTGGCCGACAAGCTGCCCCCTGAACAACGCGACAAGGCGCGCGTCATTGGCCTGTCGCTGGCGTTGATCATGCGTCTTGGCCTGCTGGCGAGCATCTCGTGGATGGTGACCCTGACCGAGCCGTTGTTCGAAATATTCGGCAAGACGTTCTCCGGTCGCGACCTGATCATGCTGTTTGGTGGTGTGTTCCTGCTGTTCAAGGCCACCATGGAACTGCACGAGCGTCTGGAAGGGCATGTCGCCCAGCGCGCCGGTAATGCGGGCTATGCGTTGTTCTGGCCCATCGTTGCGCAGATCGTCGTACTGGACGCCGTGTTTTCGCTGGATGCGGTGATTACCGCCGTCGGCATGGTCGAGCACCTGTCGGTGATGATGATCGCGGTGATCTTCTCCATCGGCCTGATGATGATTGCCAGCAAGCCGCTGACCAAATTCGTCAACAGCCGCCCGACGGTGATCATGCTGTGTCTGGGCTTCCTGATGATGATCGGTTTCAGCCTGACCGCCGAAGGCCTGGGTTTCCATATTCCCAAGGGCTATCTGTATGCGGCCATCGGCTTCTCGATTCTCATTGAGGTGTTCAACCAGATCGCCCGCAAGCGCAGCAAGAAGTCGTCTCATGGCCACCTGCCGCGCCGCGAGCGGGCGGCTCACGCGGTGATGCGCCTGTTGGGCGGTCGCAAGCTGGAGTCTGGTGACGTCGATGAGGAAATCACCGACATGTTGGATGGTGAAAGCAGCGAGCCGGTGTTCGACCGTCGTGAGCGTGTGATGATCAGCGGCGTACTGCAGCTGGCAGAGCGGCCGATTCGCACGGTGATGACGCCGCGGGCGGAAGTCGACTGTATCGACCTGAACGACAGCGCCGAAAAGATCCGTCTGAAACTGATGCACTCGTCCTACTCGCGTCTGCCGCTGATTGGCGAGCGCGGTATCGATGAGCCGCTGGGCTTCGTGCACAAGAAAGAGCTGTTCAAGGAGCTGTTGTCCGGCAACGAGCCCGACTTGAAACTGATGTCGCGCAAGGCGATCAACCTGCTGGAAAGCTTCACCATCCTTAATGCCCTGGAGCAGATGCGCAAGGAATCGACGCACATCGCCTTTGTGGTCAACGAGTTTGGTGACTTCATCGGCGTGTTGAGCATGACCGACATTCTCGAGTCCATCGCCGGTCAGTTGCCCGACGCCAGCGAAGTGGAAGGTCCGGACATCGTCGAGCAGGGCGAGGACTTCGTGGTATCAGGAGCCTTGAACCTGAGCCTGATTCGCGAGCGCACCGGCTTCCAGGCCAAAGCGACCGAGGATTATCAGACCCTGGCCGGACTGGTCATGAGCCTGCTGGATCGCCTGCCGTCTACCGGCGACAGCCTCAGCTGGCAGGGCTGGAACCTGCACGTCGTCGGTGTGGAAGAGCGCCGAGTGACTCGGGTATTGCTGCAGAAGCAGCCCGACATGGGGGCTGGCAAATAAGCACCGAGCTGTAATGCAAAACGGGGCCTGCTCATGCTGAGCAGGCCCCGTTTTCATGTGCGCGTCATGCTTATTTTCGACGCGGACGCGACACCACGGATTCGATATTCTTGCGGCCGATCAGCTTGGGCTGCGCAGGCTCTTTGGCCACTGGCTCATCAGCCAGCCACTTGAACATCACCAGACAATCCACCAGGCCCAATCGGGCATGACGATAAGCCTTGGGCAACCGCCCGACCGTCTCGAAACCCAGCTTGCTCCACAACCCGACCGCCACCTCATTGCTGGCGACCACCGAATTGAACTGCATCGCCAGGAACCCGCTGTCGCGCGCCAGTTGCTGCGAATGCTCGCACATCAACCGCGCCACACCACGACCCCGCGCCGCGTCCGTCACCATATAGCCACAGTTGCAGACATGACCACCCGGGCCTGCCGCATTGGCCTTCAGGTAATAGCTGCCCAACAGCTGGCCATCTTCCTCGGCAATCAGCGTGTGCAGCGGCGCCTTCATCCACAGATCGCGAGCCTGCTCCTGAGTGAGTGCAGGGTCGTAGGCGTAGGTTTCCTGAGCGATGACGACAGCCTGAAAGGTGGGCCAGAAGCGCTCGAAATCTTCCGGTGTCATGGGGCGGATCTGGATCATGGTGAGGCCTTGTTGGGTAGGGCTTGAAGTCCGGCGTGTACGTTAGGCTCTGTACGAAAAGTGGCTGCGCTCGGTGATGCTTCGTAAAAACAGGCTCGGATGCGAGTCCAATCGGAATGCTCATTTACAACACGTAGAGTCGAACGCGACCCCGGCCGTTCCTCGCCTGTTTTTGCCTCGCCTGACCTTCGCTCGCCGACTTTCGTACAGAGCCTAGCGTGGGTGTGCTACCACTTCCAGGCTTTTTCGGTGAACTCGGCCGTGGAGGGGAGCACGGTTTGGAGAAAGCTCAGGTACTTGTTGAACAGTACTTCGTGCTGGAAGCGGGCTTCGAAGCCGAGAGTGACGTCCGTGCGGTGCGTGATGATCATCAAGCGTTTGCGGTCGACAGTGACGAAGTTGTACTCGCCCCATGGCAGGCTTTGTTCGTGGTGGATGGGGTTTTCCCAGTTGAGTAGCTTGATGGCTGCGATAAAGGCCATGGCGACAGGGCCGACCAGGAAGAGCAGTGAGCCGGTGAGTATGGCGACGAATACGAACAGCATGATCACGGCGATGGCGATGCCTTTGAAAAAGGAAGAGGCGAAGTCGGGGTAGTGGAGGTAGTACTCTACGAAGGCGTGGTGGGTGGTGATGGTGTAGTTGTAGATGGTTTTTTGGCGGATGAGGAGGCATAGGTAATAAGCAAGAATTCCGGCAAGCGCGAGTATCGTGCCCACTAATGAGTAGAGGCTGTCTGAAAACATTATCCAGCCTCCCCACATGTAAAGTGTGCTTCCTGTCATGTAGATCGCAATGAATATGGACTGAGTTATCATCATTTCTCTAGGCGATCTCGCAAATGTTTTGATCTTCCAGTTCAGAACGTCTTTACTTTTTGGCAGGTACAAGGCTTTTTCTTGCTGATTCATACAGGTGTACCCTCTGCTACTTCCAGAGTCAGTGTGCCAATCCTGCTTGATGCCTTCACTTCAAGCTCCACAGCAGCCAAACCATCGATAGCAGTATCGCCTCTTGTGCCAAGTTTCATCTGAAACAGATAGCTTCTATCGTCCTCGCCAGGATTGATCAGATTGGCCGGGTACCAGATTTGCAACTCAAGATATGTTGCGTCCTTGTCGAGCGGCACCCAGGTTTCCCAGATGAGGTCTTCATTTTCAGGTGGCATGAGAGGATAGGTGAAATCTTCACTCGCCTTGCCAGCTGGATTGTTGGTAAGCGTCCCGAATTGTTCGGCCTTCCTGAATTGCCCACGGTCCAGAAAAGCTTGATGCAGTGGGTCGTCTATTTTTTCTACAGGTAGCACGCCCCATGGTCGCTTGCTGCTGACCATGTTGAAGTGCACGGACTCCCCGCGTACCAGCTTTGGCAAGCGTACTTGTACTCCAGCGCCATTTTGTACCGCTACGCTGTAGTAATCGCCTTTGCCAAGATAACGATTCTCATAATGCACGGTGCTTTTAACATGAATCTGCGGAGACAATTGAATTTCCATCAATGCGCGTACTTCTTCACTCTCGCCTTTGGCAGTCTCGGGGTAGCGATAGTCTAGGGTTCTCGACCAACAGCACTTGCGTAGCCACCAGCCCACACTGTCTTGCTTGAAATAACTCAAAGCCATCGTAGTAAAAAGATATATCGATCCTATTACGAGCAGCGCAACACTGAACCATGGACTCATCGCAACAATTGTGAAGGTGCTTGCAGGGGACAACCCTGCCATCAATTGAAAAGTTGAGCCTACTCCCATTGCGAATATAGAAATGCCCTTTACAATAATTGCGTTTTTTTCCTCTGATGTTTTCGCTGCGTAAAAATCATTTGTGACATCAAATAGTTCAAGCGTAACCGCCGCCAGTCCAAACCCACCCATCGCCACCATCGAAACCTTGAACCCCCGTATCGCACCACTCCACGCCGCATTTCCCTTCGCCCTCCAGTAACCCGCGGAGCGATCCAGAATCCCGACATTCTTGCCATCGATCAGCACCGGCGTCGCATCCCTGATAACCGCCCATGGCGCTTCAACAAATACCGCCATCAACAGGTTAAAGCTATATCCCAATCCATACATCACCTTGCCTATGTCCTTGGTGCTGAAGTTTCCGTCTTGAGTAAGGTCGCGATAGGTAAAGGCGGTGTTGATCAAGTTGAGCATGATCACGCCCCAGGTGATCGAGCCGGCAATCCCACCCAGTCCATCGAACCAGCGCCTGGCGGTGCTCAGCCATTCTTTGGTGATGGCTTTGCCGGACTGGAAGTGCAGGCGAATCTCGTCCTGCAACTGCCTGGCGTATTGGTTGTTCTGAAAGTCGAGCAGGGCCGGCATGCTCAGTTCGTGCAGGCGAAGCTTTTGCTCGAGGGCGCGCAGGTGGCTGGCGATGCTTTTGCGGGGGTTGTAAGCGGTTGGGTAGAGCCAGCTGCGACGGGTATCACTGATCTGTTTGTTGAGTACCCGCCATTCGCTGATCCAGTTTTTCAGCTTCGCGAGCATGTTGTGATCGATCGCGATACGCGCCTTTGAATCGAGCAAAATCTGGCCGATCAACAGCGTGCGTATCAGTGCGACGATGTTCTGCTGCTTGCCCACCGCCATGCGGCTGTCGATAGGCACCCAGGCCAGCAGGATGCTTTCGAACGTCGCCTTGCCTGCGCTGCTGGCCAGTTGGCCGAGAGCTTTGAAGGTGTCCTGAACAGGTTGTTTCAGCGCCTTCATCCACGGCTTGTCGGCAAAGCCCTGATGATTGAGCGTGCCGTTGAGTTCACCGATGCGGGTGGCCAGGTTGGTGATGTCGCCGAGGCCGTTCAGCAGTGCGTTAGCTTCCTGGTGTAGGGCGTGTTTGAGCGCCGGTGAGAAGCCGTAGCGCAAGGTGCCAAACAGGCTGCTGTCGTTGGCTTCCTGCTCGGCGAGCCAGGCGCTGGCGGCGCTGTCCTGAGCGTAAATGATCTGCAGATTGAGCATGACCGTTTGCAGGTACAGCAGACTTTCTGGGTGGGTGGTGTCGACAAAAAGCTTGAGCGGTTCCGTGCCCAGATGGGTCGACCATTGCCGAAAGTCGCTTTGCGTGTCTCGCACCTGCTGCAGCAGTGTGTCGCCGGTTGGCAGGTGCTGCTGAAGGTACGCACGCGCACCACTCAGATCGACCTCGCGCCGCCATTTGTGGCGATCTTTCCAGGCTTGCAGGGCCTCGTCGGAGGGCGCGCTGCCATAACGCATTTCAAGCGATCTGCGCATCTCCGGACTCTTGAAAATATCCGGTAGCAATAGCACGCCTCCGGGAGCGGTGTTGTTGCCGATCTGCTCTTGTTCAAAAATGCATTGTTCAAAATAGGCTTCGACGTCGCTCAGGTACTGATGGGTGAGCGCCGCATTGCCGCGCACCGATGCCGGCAGTTTCTCCGGTTCACTTTCAGCGCCACATAGCGCGGTGACGGTCTGGGCGATCTGGATCTTGTGTTCGTGCTCGGCTTGCCAGTTGCGGTAAGCGGCCTGATCGGCGGCCAGTTGCATGCCCAGATCGTTGAAAATGGCCAGCGGATCTTCGAGGGCGATGAGCAGAGAGCTGTCCTGATCTTCAACGCTGCCCTGCCAGAAAACGTCAGCGCCGATTGGCGAAAACAGTGCCTTAACTTCATCGCTATCCGAAGGCGGGCGAGCAGCAGGAATCGCCGAGTCTGCAAACCGGTCATCATCGACCACATACTCCTTGTCGATGTCCGCCACCGCCTCGGCGATACGGTTCAATGGCAAGGTATCCGGCTCGGCCATGGTCGTGCAGTAGCGTTTCAGATCCAGCGCTTTCATCCATGAAGCGCGGCTTTCCGGACTGGAGCGCAGGTGTTCGCAGATTCGCCACGTCCACTGCTGCGCTGAAAAAGCGATGTGAAGCCGGTTGTTTCGCGGATACAGCAGAAAAGGCTTGCCGTCGCTGCCGCCACTGCGCTGGTCACTGCCAAGCTGCGCATCGGTCCAGACAATACGGCTCAGGTTGCCTGTGGCGGCTGACACCGCGTACTCATGCAACGTCTCGGCTGTTTCGTCGTAGACATACACATAGCCGTCATACAGTTGGCGAAGGGTATAACTGCGTGTTTTCAGCTTCGGCATCACCGCCCAGCGGCTGCCCTTGAGTAGCGGTTTCAGCTTCTCGGGCGCGGCATCGTAGCGGGAGCGGTCCAGCGCATAGCGCACTGGCACGATGGCGACCTCAGGTTTTCGGAAGGGGCACAGACTGGTGGCCGTGGCGGGTATCTTGGCGAACGTTGCAGCACGTCGTTGCGAATGTGTGCCGGATTTATCGGTCATGCGTGGCATCCCTGTCTATACGAACTTTCTGACGGTATTCATCGAGTCCGGTTACGCGGAGTTCCGGGGGCAAGCGCTGTTGCTCGGGGTGTTGAGCACACCAGGATTGGTAGTGGCCCTGTGGCGAGCTCGCAAAGCCAAGACCCCAGTCGTGGCAGATGTCTGCCCAGGTCGCCAATGCATATTCACTGACCAGCCCCCACTCAATTGCGCTGTCCACGACATGCGTCAGCCAGATTTCGATCTGATCGTCGCTCTGGTCCAGAAAGGCCAGCGGATCCTGCTTTTTGACCCATTCATAAATTCGCCCTTCGAAGAGCCATCGATAGCAGCTTTCGAAGGCTTGCAACTGACGTTCGCTCACCAGAGAAAAATGCGATCGAGAGACTTTTTGCGCACGTTCGTTAACAAATGTCGTGATCGCTGGATCGAGGTTTTGTTGCCAACTGCGCTGGGGGCTCTGAACCCAAAGTTGATCGATTGGGCCTAGCGTCGAGCTCAAATGTTCAGGGTCATAGCTCGATAGCCAGTAGTGCATCACCAGCGGATCTGCGAAGCGCAGCAGACTTGAATGACCGAGATAATCAAGGGGGCTCAGGAAACGCTGCAAATGTTCAGAGACGATTTTCAAGGACGCATTGCTGGAAAAAATGCAGGCGTCGATACGTTGTTCAGGATGTCGATGCCACTGCGCAATGAGTTCGGAGGGATGAGCCGTGCGCACAAGTACAGGGCCTAAATCCATGATCTCCGCCCACCGTGTGCCGAGATAAAGCGGAGCGATCTCGATAGGCTCGTCGTACTGGTATAGCTGCTTTACGGCGTCAGGTCTCAGCACTCCGTCAATCAACAGGTAATTGGCTTGATTCATTTTTTCGTTTCTTCGGTTGCTTGCGAGCATTGGCTACAAAGTGGGCTGCGTGTCATTGCCTGTCGCTGTGCGGAGATCAGCATGTCACCTGATTCGCCAGCTTCTGGTCGCTCTGCATTACCTGGAAGTAGCGGGGTTGCTCCAGAGCCGTTTCCGGGGCTGCCCCCCGAATTGAGCTTTATCTGAGACCCGTTCACGGTCACGCCACTGGCATCGATCTTGATAAAGGAGCCGGCTGCTTTTAGCGTGATTTCAAGCCCCGCCTCAATGATCAGTTTGTTACCGGCTTTGAGGTGGATTTCCTGTCCGGCGTGGGCCAGTAATCCATCACCCACTCTGATGTGCCGGGTTCCGCCCACCGTGACGTGATCGCTCGCTTTTACCTCGGTCAGCCGGTCGCCATCGACAGTCCGATGTTCCTCGGTCTTGAACTCGCTGTAGCTGTTGCCTTCGATCCGCTCATGCCGATGATGACCGACCCGGATTTTCTGCTCATGCTCGATGTTCTGCTCCCAGTCGCGCTGGGCATGAATGTAGATCTGCTCCTGACCGGCCCGGTCTTCGATGCGCAGTTCGTTGGAACCGTTGCCACCGGGGCTGCTCAGGGTCTTGAATACACTGCGCGTCTGATGTGCAGGCAGGTCGTAGGGCGGGACGTGCTCTGCGTGGTACAGGCAGCCGCTGACCAATGGACGGTCAGGGTCGCCGTCAAGGAACGTCACCAGTACTTCCATACCGACTCGCGGGATGACCATGCTGCCGTAGTGATTACCGGCCCAACCGGACGAAACCCTTACCCAGCAACTGCTCCGATCATTGGCCTGCCCCTCGCGGTCCCAATGAAACTGCACTTTGACCCGACCGTGCCGGTCGCAGTGTATTTCCTGATCTTTCGGACCGGTGACCACAGCAGTCTGGCTGCCGAATATTCTTGGCTTGGGATGATGCCGGGGAGGGCGATACGAGGCTTGCCACGGTGTAGCGAGAAAGGTATTGCGATAGCCCTGATGAAAGTCACCCTTGTCCTGTAATGCATAGGCGGACTCCTCAAGCCCCTGCGGCTGGCGGCCCTCGTGACGAACCTCGGTCAACAGCCACAGGTCGTTCCATTCCTCGTTGGGGTGCTCGCGCAAAGGTAGAAAATGGCCGCTGACCAAGGTGGGTTGATCACTTTGGCCATCGCCCAGCCGGTAATCCTGGCGATGGCGCTCAAGTGCGCGGCTCGCCAGATGCGCGCCCCGACCCCGGTGAGTGAAGCCGCCCGGATATTCATAGTTCTCCAGCTCCGGCCAGGCGTTGTCATACGCCGAACCTTCCATTTTCAGAAGCGGTTTTTCAAAGTGATAATCGCGGCGGGTAACGCTGTTTGTACGTGTTTCCAGGCGCAACCTGAAGCGCTTGATGACCGAATCACCGGGCACCAGGCCGCTGTCCTGCTTATAGATAACCGGCCTTAGTTTCGGAAATACGGTCTGGTCATCACCAAACACCAGTTGATGTGCCGTGTGGCTGTGTTTGAAGTGGTAATGCAGGCCTTCCTCTTCGCAAAGCCGCTGGATGAAGTGCAGGTCCGACTCGCCATACTGAACGCAGTATTCGCGCTCCGGGTAAGTCGTACCAAGCTGGAAGCTGTAGGCATCGCCCATCAGGTGATGTTCTTCCAGTACCTGCTCAATGATCTTCTGTACCGTGCGATTCTGAAAAATACGCTGATTGGTACGGTGTCTGAGCCGTGCCAGGTTCGGTCGCAAGGTGACTGAGTAGTGTGTAAGACGCCTGCCGGAATCGCCTTGGGAAACCTGATCGATCATTCCATGAATGCCGTTGCCCCTGGATGTGTACTGCAGAAATGCGGGGCAATTCAGCAGGCTTTCGAGATCCATCGACGTGCGCTCGCTGACCAGCTCAAGCTTGAAACAGAAGGGCTGATTGATAGCTTCGTGGCCGGTAAAGGAAAGGATTTGAAAATCATGCTCAGGGCCGTCGACGCTCAGGCTGAAGTAAGGTCGATCAGCGGGGTTCAGCATCATAGGGACCACCGTGTCTAGCCGGTTTATAAAAACCCCGCCGATCCTGTCGAACCGCCGGGGCAGCGGAGTTATGCCGACTTCGGACTTCTCCAGTCATCAGACCCGGTAGTAGTGGCCTTTACGTGGTCCCAGGTTATTTTGCGATAGCTGAATTGAACGTCCTCCAGGTGTCCAAAGTGCGAGTTCTGCGGATCCTGGCAGTTGTGCATGTAGGACTTGATGTTGACGATGACCGCATCCTCCAGGGTGGTGGTGTAATAGTGTTCCTGCTTGCCATCGATGGACGTCCGGTACCACTTGATTTCGACTTTGCTTAGTGTTGAGCCTGAGCAAAGAGCCTCCAGAAGCAATGGCGAGGTCTTGTCGAAAATTTTCGTGACACACGCAGGACCATGAATGCGTTGGCCAGTAGGCTGCCCTGACTGAGGATCACAGGGTGTAATGATGTTATGGCTGAATGCCTGGATTATTGCTTCATCTTCATGGCCTTCCTGATAGACGTTGCCGACAGAGTCTGCTGTGAAAGCTCCTGCTGTCAGTATTTTCTGATTGGCGTCTATGACAGTCATATAGGCGGGTGTAGGCATTAACGTCCTTCCTTACAGTCGGTGGCGCCTCACAAGCGAATTGGCTTGGAGATCGAAGCATCGCTATAACAAGTTACGTGCCAGGTATCTCTTAAGTCAGTATTGTCAGCTGATTTGGCTATGAGGGTGACGCTCGTTGTGAATTTTTTCGAGTAACTTGCGCAAGTTTCTGCACACTATTTTCATTTTTTTGCGCAGCTTTCCAGGATTCTATCCAAATATATCCATATTTCTATATCTGGTCTTTTTGTGCGGAAGGTCATGGATTTTGTACGTGCTATTGGCAAGGTTGCTGGCCGTTTAATGGCGCCTCCTGGGTGAGTTTTAAGCCAAATATATATGTGTGTTCTGATGAGCATGTGATAGCGTGTTTAGTCAATAGATAGTTAGGTTGTTAAATATTTTGGTACATAAATTATATGCGTTCCTACGTATTCTCTTCGTTTGTTTGTAAGAATTTTCCGAAAGTCTACTATCTATCAAGTGTCATCTTGCTTGCTGGTTTTTATGACGATAAGGTCTGCCTGGCTTTATGAGTGGTTAGACAATTCGTTCACAATGAAATGCACGGCGTGCGGGAATATGAGCAGTGGCCAGTAAAGACAAGCTCTCTATTCGATATCTGGATCTGGCCCGGCATCCTGTCGCAACGGGTGATTATGCAGGCGAAGACATCCGTTTTTCTACGGCGTTTGAAGCCTTGGAGCGTGAGTTGGGCGGTGCACAGGCCATTCTCGGGGAAGTGAATGTAGACTGGCTGCGGATCAGAGAGGGCTGCGAACATATCCTTTCAAATCAGTCCAAAGACCTGCGCGTCGCCAGCTGGCTGGCGTGGGCTCTATATGAATGCGAGTCTGTTAACGGATTATCTGCGGGGCTGGGATTGATTCATTATGTGTGCAAAGAGCATTGGCTGCTTTTTCATCCCAAAAAATTACGAACACGTTCAGCGGCCATGCAATGGCTCTTGCTGAAACTCGACAAGGCGCTGGGAGAGGATATTTCCATTACTCACCAGCTTCCTGAATTCCAGCAACTGCTCAGACAGCTTGATGGCCTGGATGAAATATTTAATCTGTATCTGGGAAGTGATGCCCCGTTGCTGCTGCCGTTGCGAAGACGGCTCGCCCGTATGATTCAGCGCGCTGAGCAAGTTGAGAAAGAGCCTGTCAAGGTGGTGGAGCGCGTCAAGCAGGCTGCGGTCCAGTTATTTTCAAGTGACTCTCACATCGACAACGAGAAAGACGCCCAGCGGACTTTAAGTGTGCAGGAGTACTCCGTACGTAGCCTTTGCAGATGGTGGCTTAAGCAAAAAACGACAGATCCGCGAGCTTTCCGCCTGGGTCGTTCGCAGACCTGGTATGCAGTGGACAGTCTTCCTGAAAGAAACAGTGAAAAAATAACCCCGTTAAGGAGGTTGCCCGCTGACAAATTAAGCAATTACCAAGAGCGATTCGAACAGGGTCTTTACGCAGACCTTATTGTGGATGTTGAAGCAAGTCTTGCGGGGTCGCCTTTTTGGTTTGATGGTCAGCGAATGGTCTGGAACTGTCTGAAAGCCCTGGGGGGCGAAGCGGCAATGCGCGAAGTGGAAGCTCAGTTTGCTTTGCTTTTAAAGCGCATTCCAGACCTTGTTGAACTTCGCTTTCACGACGGTGTGCCGTTTGCAGACGCGGAGACATTACAGTGGATCGCCACTTATATCCTGCCTGCCGAGGTCCATGTCGGAAATGCGTATGGCAGCGAAAGTCAGCATGACGCCTCAGAACGAAATTCGTTGTACCACGATGCACTGCCGGTTTTGCAGACAAAAGGGCTGAAAGCTGCTGTGCAATTAGTGAGTGATCGAATGAATGGTTTAGAGGGCGGGCGAGAGCGATTTTTCTGCAAACTATGCATCGCACGTCTCTGTATCGATGCAAATAAATATGAGTTAGCGAAGGTTCAACTTGAGTCTCTTGATCAGGAGTTTCAATCAGCAAGCCTCCCGGCATGGGAACCCACGATCTTCCTCGACGTGTCGCGCTTGTTATATAGCTGTTATGAGCGAATGGCTCTTAACGATAAGGCAGCAGCGCGCAAAGAAGTGATTTACCAGAGGTTGTGTCATCACGACCTTGAAAGATTTATTGATGGCTAACGTACAGTTTAATAAATTGAGGGGAAATGGAATGGCCAGAGAAGGCTCTGTAGCGCCCAAAGAGCGGATCAACGTGACGTTCAAGCCTGCTGTTGGTGGTGCGCAGGAAGAAATAGAGCTGCCACTTAAGTTGCTGGTTCTTGGCGATTTCATACAGCGCGCGGACGAGCGAAAGCTTGAGGACCGTAAATCAATCAGTATCGACAAGAACAATTTCGATGATGTGTTGGCGAAGCAGGAGCTTGAGCTGGTACTGAATGTACCTGACCGCTTGCAGGCTGAAAGCGGGGCTGACGATCTCACTGTCAGCATCAAGGTCTCTTCGATGAAAGACTTCAACCCTGCCAGTCTCGTCGAACAGATTCCTGAGCTTAAAAAATTGATGGAGCTGCGCAACGCCCTCATGGCGCTCAAGGGGCCGTTGGGGAACATGCCTTCTTTTCGTAAGGCCATCGAGCAGGTCATTACGGATGAAACATCGCGTAAGAACGTGCTGGATGAGCTTGGCCTGGATGTCGCGGCGCAACAGTAACATCGGACCCATTGTCAGGAATTAACATATGAACACAAAAGCCATACCGCAGCGCGATGCAAGTGAACTTCACCATGGAATTCTCGATCAGATTATTGCACATACCCGATTAGAGCCTTGTGACGACGCCTATGGTATTGCCAAGCGAGGGGTGGCTGCATTTATTGAAGAACTGCTGAAACCGCGTAATAACAACGAGCCGGTCAAAAAAGCGCTGGTTGATCGGATGATTACCGAGATTGACGTCAAGCTGAGTCGCCAGATGGACGAGATCATCCATCATGCAGAATTTCAGGCGTTGGAAGCATCATGGCGCGGGCTGCAGTTACTGATTGATAGAACCGATTTTCGCGAAAATATAAAAATTGAGTTGTTAAGTGTTTCCAAGCAAGATCTTCTGGACGATTTTGAAGACTCGCCTGAAGTGGTTCAATCGGGCCTCTACAAACATGTCTATACCGCTGAATATGGTCAGTTTGGCGGTAATCCCGTAGGCGCGATCATTGCCAATTATTTCTTCTCGCCAAGCGCTCCCGATGTGAAGACCATGCAGTACGTTTCAAGCGTTGCCTGCATGGCGCATGCACCTTTTATTGCGGCCGCAGGCCCCGATTTTTTCGGGCTTGAGCAGTTCACCGGTCTGCCCGACCTAAAGGATCTGAAAGATCACTTCGAAGGGCCGCAGTTCGCCAAATGGCAAAGCTTTCGGCAGCGGGAAGACGCGCGTTATTTCGCACTGACAGTACCGCGTTTTCTTTTACGCAGCCCCTACGGGCCGAAGGAAAATCCGGTGAAGACGTTTGCCTATGAGGAAAACGTCTCGAACGACCACGAGCACTATTTGTGGGGCAATACGGCCTATGCATTTGCTACCAAGCTGACAGACAGCTTCGCCAGATTTCGGTGGTGCCCCAACATCATTGGTCCTTTGAGCGGTGGTGCTGTTGAAGACCTGCCTTTACACCACTTCCACAGCATGGGTGAAATCGAGACCAAGATTCCGACTGAGGTACTGGTGTCTGACCGTCGTGAATACGAGCTGGCGGAAGAGGGCTTTATCGCATTAACCATGCGCAAGGGCAGCGACAACGCAGCGTTCTTTTCTGCCAGCTCAGTACAGAAGCCCAAGTTTTTTGGCAACAATCCAGAGGGGAAAATAGCCGAGCTTAATTACAAGCTAGGCACTCAACTGCCCTACATGATGATCGTCAATCGCCTCGCACATTACCTCAAGGTGCTGCAGAGAGAGCAGATAGGTTCCTGGAAAGAGCGAGCGGACCTGGAGAGTCAGCTTAACAAATGGATACGTCAGTACGTTGCGGATCAGGAGAATCCGAGTTCAGAAGTGCGTGGCAGACGACCGCTGCGCACGGCACAGGTCATTGTCAGTGATGTTGAGGGTGATCCTGGCTGGTACCGGGTCAGTCTGAATGTTCGTCCTCATTTTAAGTACATGGGCGCTGACTTTACGCTGTCGCTGGTCGGCAAAATGGATAAAGAGTAGATCATCTATTGATGATGAATCCAAAAGGTAGCCTCTTTCAACGCTTGGCAGGTGACGTACTGCAACAGCAGTCTTTTGACAAGGAAGAGCAGTTAATGATGTTGATATCAGCTCATCTGACCAAGATGCTGGGTACGCGCGCCAGTAGCGTAAAGATGCTGCCTGATTATGGTCTCCCTGACTTGAACAATATGGGGCTGAGCCTTGACGATACGCTGAGGCACTCTCGCATGATCATCGAAAAGATGATTCGAACATATGAACCACGATTGTTCGATGTTCACGTGACGGTGGAAGAACACGAAGGTTGTCTGCTGAGGCGAACATTCTCGATCGGTGCGGCTCTGGACATTGCAGGTGTAAAGAAGTCCATTCGATTTTCTGCAATGCTCGGTGGCGACGGCAAAATAAGCATTATTTGAGTAAGTTTTTCGCCTCGCGAGGCGGTGCGCCGATTATCTACAGTTTTATACCCAGATTTTTCATTATCGATTTACGACCGGCCAGGTAGAAAAACGGTGTCATTTAACCTCTATTATCAAGAAGAACTGACGGCTCTCCGAGAGTCTGGGCGTCGCTTCTCCGAGCGTAATCCGGCGCTGGCTCCTTTTTTAGGGCAGGCGGGCAAGGACCCGGACGTAGAACGTTTACTTGAGGGGTTTGCTTTCCTGACGGGCCGTTTGCGTCAAAAGCTGGATGAAGATTTACCTGAGCTGACCCACTCCCTCATGCAGTTGTTATGGCCCAACTACCTTCGACCTCTGCCCTCGGTGAGCATGCTTCAGTTTGACGCTCTGGACGGCTCCGGCCCGGGTTTCGTTGTGGAGCGAGCAACACCTGTAGAAAGCGAACCAGTGAATGATCAGGTGTGCCATTTCCGTACCTGCTTTGCCACTCAGGTATTACCGTTGAAACTGACTCACCTCTATTGTTCGTCAAGCGGGGGCGGGACAACGCTGAAGCTGTGTCTGGCGATGAATGGAGACAGCCATTTAGGCGAGGTAAAGTTCAGTCAGTTGCGCTTGCACCTGGCGGGTGAGCGTCGCGTCAGCCAAGCTATTTACTTCGCGATAATGCAGAAGCTCAAGGGCATCACATTATTGCCTCTTGATGCGATGGGCGAACCGTTACTGAACTCTTCAGGTAAAGCGATCGAACTGATCATTCCTGTGGAACACGTGAAACCTGTAGGCTTCGCTGAAGAGGAGTCGTTGATTCCCTACCCACTCAATACCTTTCGGGGCTATCGCTACCTGCAAGCGTATTTCTTTTTCCCTGAGAAGTTTCTTTTTGTCGATGTTCTCGGTTTCGATGTCATTCACTCATTGACTGACGACCTGGTGAAGCGCGCGCGCGGGCTACAACTTGTTTTTGATGTGCAAGGAAAGGACATGCAACTCCTTCGTCCTACCCTCGAAAACATCAAGCTTTACTGCACGCCGGTCGTGAACCTGTTCAAACAGGATGCCTTGCCCATTCTTGCGGATGCCCGGCAGGACGAATATCTGCTCATTCCTGCGCATTACGCACACGGCGGTTGTGGTGTGTACTCGGTCGATAAGGTGGTTGGCTGGCAGCCTGGAGGGCTGGGCTATCAGAATTACGTACCCTTCGAATCGTTTGAACATGACGCTGCGGTCGATGTGGATAGTGACTCGCCTTACTACAGCGTGAGGCATCGTACTTCGCCGCAGCACAAGGGGCTTGATACATTTTTAAGCTTCGGTCTTCGAGCTGGGCGAACTGACGAGACAATGTCCATTGAGATGACATGCACTAACGGCGACCTTCCGTTGCAAATCAAGGCAGGAGGCCTATGTAAACCCTGTGAGGGCACCCCTGACTTTTTGCGTTTCAGAAATATAACGCCTGCCACGAAAACATTTGCGCCACCCATGGACGGGGATTTTCTCTGGCGTGTGATCAGTAACATGTCGCTCAACTACTTGTCGCTCGAAAATATCGAAGCACTGAAAGTGATTCTCGAAACGTACGATTTGCCTCGGTATTACGATTCGCAGGCAGAGAAAGTCAGTAAGCATCTCCTGGGCGGGTTGAAGTCCATTCGGCACCAACATATCGACTGCCTGCATGACGGGCTGCCTGTAAGGGGAGTCAGGACGGAGTTGACCGTCGAACCTGACGGCTTTGCAGGGGAGGGCAGTTTGTTCTTGTTCGCCTCCGTCCTAAACGAATTCTTTGCGCTCTACGCGAGCCTGAATTCCTTTCACGAACTTCATGTAAAGAGCACACAAGGTGGAGGATACGAATGGGCACCGCGCATGGGCATGCAACCGCTGCTTTAGCCAGGCTGAGTCAGGACATACGGCGGTACTCTGTTTATCAGGCGATACCGCTGATTCTCAATACTTTGCGTGAAATCCATCCCGATACGGATGAGCGCCGCGTTCATGATTTTCTCGAATTGCGGGCAAATCCGGGTCTTGGATTTCCTGGCAGTGATATTGAATGCATGGAGCTTTTTTACGAGCAGGGTCAGCTGCACGTACGACTTGATCTAAATGTGATGAGCCTGGTCGGTTCCGGCTCTCCATTACCCGCTTTTTATGCTGAACAAGCCTTGGGTGAGCGGGACAAGCCTAATGTGACTCGCGATTTTCTGGATATTTTTAATCGTCGATTGCAGATGTTAATGCTCCCCGTATGGCGCAAGTATCGCTATCACGCCATGTTCACCCGTGGCGCGACAGATCCGTTTTCCGAACAGCTGTTTGCACTGATCGGCCTGCACGGGCAGCGCATTCGCGAAACTCCCGAATTGAACTGGAAACGGTTGTTGCCGTATCTGGGGCTCTTGAGCCTGCGCGCTCATTCGGCCGCCTTGATCGAGTCGGTGCTTCGTTATTACTTCAAGCACGCTCAGCTGTTTATCGAGCAGTGCGTTGAGCGAACCGTCGATATTCGCAGCTCTCAGCTTAATTGCCTTGGAGTGACCAATCATCAGTTAGGACGCACTGTTGTTCTGGGTAATCGGGTCCCTGATCGGAGTGGCAAGTTTCGCGTCCACGTGAAAGAACTCGATTGGGAGCGGTTCCACGAATTTTTACCCATCGGCCCCGGCTACCGTCCGTTGGGCGCTCTTGTCCGATTCACGTTACGCGATCCTTTGGACTACGACGTTTGTCTTGAGCTGCGCCATGAAGACATCAGAGAACTGCGCATTGGCCAATCGAACACCTGTCACCTGGGCTGGACCACCTGGCTCGGGCGCGAGCATGCCCTGGGTCTGGTCATGCTCAACAGACCGATACATTAAGGATGACTCATGATCGATGGAGATTTGCAGCAACTCGTCAATGCCCTCGATGCGCCTACACGCGGAGAACTGGAGGGAACGGCCGAACGCTGCGTTTCGAGAGGCAGCAGCAAAATTCTGGTTGAAGACCTGTTGCTTGCCCTGTTGGAAAGACCTGATGGGATACTTGCCCGTGCGTTACTGGACGCCGAGGTTGGGGCTGACGAACTTGCAGGGTTTCTTCACCCGCCAGTCGAGCAAAGTGCTACCCGGAGCCCGGCATTTTCTGCCGAACTTGTTCAATGGCTTCAGGACGCGCTGTTGATTGCCAATCTGGATCTGGGCCAAAGCCTGATTGATCAGTCTGCGTTGATTCTTGCCTTGCTGCGTAATCCCTTGCGCTATGCCGACCGTCCATACCAGCCATTATTGGCGAAGATTAATATCGAGCGCTTTCGCGATCATGCCCTTGCCGAACAGATGCCGGAGGTAACAAAACCGTCAGTGAATCAATGTGATTCGCTGCTCGAACGCTTCACTCATAATCTGACGCAGCAGGCCAGGGAGGGGGTGCTCGATCCTGTGCTGTGCCGTGATGACTGTCTGCGTCAGATGATCGATATCCTGTCTCGTCGACGCAAGAACAACCCCATTGTGGTGGGCGAGGCGGGTGTCGGCAAGACTGCGGTTGTCGAAGGGCTGGCGCTTAAAATCGTTCACGGGGAAGTCCCCGATCTATTGGAAAACGTTGAATTACTGTCTCTGGATATGGGGCTGCTCCAGGCGGGTGCCAGTATCAAGGGCGAGTTCGAGCGTCGTTTGAAGGGCGTGATTGACGAGGTCAAATCCTCATCCAGTCCGGTTATTCTTTTCATCGATGAAGCTCACACACTCGTCGGCGCCGGTGCGCAGGCGGGTGGTTCGGATGCGGCCAATCTGTTGAAGCCGGCATTGGCACGCGGCGAGTTACGGACCATTGCAGCGACGACGTGGGCCGAGTACAGACAATATTTTGAAAAGGATCCGGCGCTTGCACGTCGCTTTCAACCGGTCCGGGTGCTGGAGCCGACAGTAGAGCAGGCCATCACCATTCTGCGCGGGCTTGCTCCGCTATATGAACGTACTCATGGTGTCTATCTGCGCGATGATGCTGTAGTCGCCGCAGCCCGGCTTTCGGCACGCTATCTCACCGGGCGCCAGTTGCCGGACAAGGCAATCGATCTGCTTGATACAGCTTGCGCTCGAGCACGAATCGCTCTGGTCGCCGTGCCTGAGCGTCTTGAATATCTACGAAGCGAGATGGCGCGTCAGCAGAGGCATTTCGAAGCAGCACGGCGTGATGCCAATGCCGGTCTGTCGGTTGATGACAAGGCATTGGATACGCTGGCTGCCGATCTGTCACGGCTGCGGAGCGAGGCTGTAGTGCTGGAGTGTACGTGGGCTGATCAACGGAAAGCCGTCGAGCGTCTGCTGGACCTGCGCAAGCGACTGGCTGACCGAACAGCACAGTCGGCTGAGGCGAATGAGTGTGAGTCCATACGCGCGCTTGCGTCCGAGTTGGCCCAGGTTCGACAGACCCTGATCGATATTCAGATGAACGAGCGTCTCGTGAGCTTTGAGGTATGCCCCAGGCTGATAGCTGAAGTAGTGGGTGGTTGGACTGGAATTCCTGTATCGCGTCTGGCTCAGGAGCACAGCCCGGCAATCAACAGCTTTTCCTCAGAACTGCGTATGCGCATCCGGGGTCAGGAGCCGGCGATGCTGACCATTGAAAAGGCAGTCCGGGCATCGGCTGCGGGTTTGAATGCACCCGGTGCCCCAACAGGGGTATTTCTTCTGGTCGGACCCAGCGGAGTGGGCAAGACGGAAACAGCCATTGTTCTGGCTGATCTGTTGTATGGCGGCGAACGTTTTCTCACGACGATCAATATGTCCGAATTTCAGGAGAAGCATACCGTTTCCCGATTGATCGGCGCCCCTCCGGGCTATGTCGGTTATGGCGAAGGGGGGATGTTGACCGATGCCGTTCGATGCAAACCGTATTCAGTCATTCTGCTCGATGAGGTGGAGAAGGCTGATCCGGATGTACTGAATCTGTTCTACCAGATTTTCGATAAAGGCACGGCCAACGACGGAGAGGGCCGGGAAATCGATTTCCGCAACACTCTCATTCTGATGACCTCCAACCTGGGTGCCGATCTGATCCATGCAAGCTGCCAAGAGGGCAGACGACCTGATGTCACGGAGCTGAAAAACAGGCTGAAACCGATACTGAGTGCGCATTTCAAACCGGCATTGCTGGCTAGAATGCGGGTTGTGCCTTATTACCCGATCATGGGGTCGGCGCTGCGTGAACTGGTCGAGTTAAAGTTGGCTCGTCTTGGCGAGAGGCTTCAATCCCGTGGCCTGACCTTCAGCTATTCGCATGATCTGGTTTGCTATCTGCTTGAGCAGTGTACGCAAGACGACAGCGGCGCCCGGCTGATCGATCAGTTACTGGAGTCCAGTCTGACCCCCTTGATAGCAGACCATTTACTTGGCGCCATGAGCCGTGGTGACAAGGTCGTCAGGGTTCACGCAACACTGGACAGTTCAGGTGGTGTTGTCTGTGAGTTCGAATAAGGTGGTCTCGTCCTTTCATTCGCTACACGACTCATTAGGCTATGCGCAAACATTGGTTTCGCGATACTCGGCGCTCTCCCGATCAGCCGATAGCCAGTCGTTGCAGCATGATTTTGTACTATCTGCTGCCGAGCTCAGTAGCTGCCAGGCAAGCCAGTTGTTTTTGCTCGACGCGAGCCACAAACGCCTCTGCCTTGCTGCGCAGACCGTCGATAGCATCATTCAGCCTGATCAGAAAACGATTTCACTTAAAGACTACTACGACGAGCCTTTACTGCAGTTCTGTCTGCTTCAGAACCGGGTTGTCAGCGTGCCGAAAATCAGCAGCAGTCTTTACGGAACCCGCTTTCTACCGGTAGAGGCGCAAGAGTGGAAATCACTGCTGTGTATTCCGCTGCACAATCGTGAGCGGACAACCGTCGGGGTGCTGGTATGTGTGAGCAGGCATCCTGCAGAGTTGGAAAGCTATGCAGAATCGCTAGGTGCTCTGGGGTCGTTCGTGATTTGCCAATTATCCGTTCTGCAGTCATCAGCCAGGCCTGTGGGCGCAAAGCTGCATCCGCGCTGGCGCGCCCTACCGGCAGAGCGCTTTGGACTTATAGGGCGTAGCGCTGCCCTGGATCGAACCACCCATCTTCTGAGCAAGATTCTCGACAGTACTTGCACGGTACTGCTGACGGGTGAGACAGGGACAGGCAAGGAGATAGTGTCTCGTGCCATTCACGAACACGGACCTCGTCGCTCCAACGCGCTCGTGGTACAGAATTGCGCCGCCTTTCCGGAAGCCCTTTTGGAAAGCGAACTCTTTGGTTATCGCAAAGGCGCGTTTACCGGCGCCGATCGTGATCGGCTTGGCCTGTTCGACGCAGCGCATGGCGGCACGCTGGTACTCGACGAAATTGGCGATATGCCGCTGCAATTACAGGCAAAGCTTCTGCGGGTCTTGCAGGAGGGCGAGATTCGTCCACTGGGCGGCAACGACGTTCGCAAGGTAGATGTGCGAATCATCGCGGCGACTCATCGCCATCTACCGACATTGGTCGCCGAAGGGCGCTTTCGAGAAGACCTCTATTACCGTCTGGCGCAGTTCCCTATCGAGCTTCCTCCGCTACGTCATCGCGTGGAAGATATCGAAATACTGGCCCGGCATTTCTCCGACATGGCTTGCCAGAATTCACAGCGAGAGCCTGTGCTGTGGTCGGAAGCTGCGTTGAGAGCGTTATCGGGTTACGCCTTTCCTGGAAACGTTCGAGAGCTGAAAGGATTCGTCGAGCGTGCCGTATTGTTATGCGACGACGCGGAGCTGAGACCGGAACACTTTCCCATTGCCACCGACTCGACAAGCCATCCGGCTGGTCTTTCACTGCGTGAGCGCATCGAACAGTTCGAGCGTGGCGTTCTGCTTGAGAGTCTGCGCGACAGCGGCGGTAACCGGAGCCTTGCAGCACGCACGTTAGGGGTGTCGCGGCGCACGCTGCTTTACCGCCTGGCACATCTGAAGATTGGTGCTGCTCATGGACGGCGTACCTAGCCACTCAATAATCACGTTTTAGTTAATTTCTTGTCTGGAGACGTTCCAATGAACTTTCATTGTTGGCGCACTGTGCCTATCACATTCGTTGCGCTGATGTGCCTTGGAGGGTGCAAAGGTCATTTCAAGTTCAGTGATGATCAATACCGCGCGCTGGGCTGTCCAGAACCCTCCATCCCACTGAATGCGTTGCGGCAGGACTCGACTCCTGAAAAAGAGATGTCGGCGTCGCGTGCTTTTTCGATTGCTGCCCTGCGTCAGGATTTCCAGAAATGATCTCGGTGAGCTCTTGTGTTACCCGAGTCTTCCAAAAGGTACTGATAGTACTTTTGGTTTTGATCTCAGGTTGCTCTGCACTGTCGCCGTACTCAACGCAGACACGTCTGGATATCAGACTGAGCGCGAATGATCGACTGAATCCCGATGTGAATGGCAGACCGTCTCCGGTTGTTTTCAAGCTGCTTGAACTTCGGCGTCCCGTGACGTTTGAGAGCATGGATTTTCTCTCGCTTTATAAACGCACCGGGCAGGCGTTGGGAAATGATCTGGTGGCCAGCGAAGAGTTTGAACTTCGTCCTGGCGACAGTATTGAGTTGAAGCTGAAGCTCGACCACAGCAGTCGTTATATCGCTGTGCTAGCGGCTTATCGCAACCTGTCCGAGGCTCGCTGGCGTCAGGTGATTCAAATACTCCCCAACCAACAGAACAGCGCTGTTTTTGTATTGGGGGATTCCGGCCTGCAACGGGCAGACAGCCCAACTCGCACAGGAAATTCACTATGAATTCGCACAAGGTTATCTGGCAGGAAGGCATGCTGCTTCGCCCGCAGCACTTTCAGCATCACGATCGTTACTATGACGATCAATTGCGGATTCGGACTCAGTTGGCAGGCGCCTACAACTGGGGCTTTACAGCTCTGGAAATTGATCCGCAATTTCTGGGTTCGGGGCAGATCGTGATTGCCCAGGCCTCGGGCATCCTGCCGGACGGCAGTGTCTTCGATATACGCGGCCATGAGAGTCCTTTGGCGCTGGATATTCCTCCCAATACTTCAAACGTGTCGGTGTACCTGGCACTGCCGATCGTGGCGGGCAATTGCATTGAGTCTCGCAGTCATGAACAGCCGGATGTGGTCGCACGGTTTACAAGCTATTCAGCGAGCATCCGCGATTCAAACGCCGGTGAAGACCGTTCCACGCCAGTGCTGTGCGCCCGTCCGGAGTTTCGGTTGTTAATGGGGGAGCCCCAGGGAGAGCACACCTACAGCATGCTCAAGGTCTGCCACATTCTGATCTGCAGCCCTGACAAGGCGCTGTCGCTGGATCTCGAATTTTCACCTGCGTTTATGAGCGCCAGCGGTTCCCGCTTTCTTATGTCATGCCTGAGGGAAGTGGCAGGTTTGCTTAATCACCGTGGGGACGCGATTGCCGAGCGTATAGGTGTTCGCGGTCAGGCCAGTGGCGCAGAGGCAAGCGATTTGATGATGTTGCAACTGGTCAACCGCAATGCTTTGGTTTTCCAACATTATCTCAATATTCGAAGCGTCCACCCTGAAGAGCTATACCGTGCACTGCTGTCGCTGTTGGGCGAGTTATCGACATTTGGCGATGAAAGCAGACGTTCTCGATTGGAGTTGACTTATCAGCACGGTGACCAAGGCAGCACATTCAGAGGCGTAATGTCCGAGATTCGACAAATGCTGTCGATGGTTCTCGAACAGCAGGCTCAGGAACTGGAGTTGCAGCCCCGGCAGTATGGAGTTCTGGTTTCGCCTCGGGTGGATCGTGAGCTATTGGGGGATGCCTCGTTCATTATTGCTGCCCGTGCAGATTGCGATGCCGAAGAACTGCGTCTGCGACTGCCTTCACATCTTAAAGTCGGCTCGGTGGAACGTATTCGCGAGCTGGTAAGCCTGCATTTGCCGGGTTTACGTATCAGGCCTCTGCCTGTGGCGCCTCGGCAAATACCTTTTCATGCTGCCAAGAGCTATTTCATTCTCGATGTCGATGACCGGGAACAGACCGGAATCGATCAGTCGGGAGGATTCGCTTTCCATGTATCAGGTGAATTTCCCGGTCTTGAACTGCAGTTCTGGGCGATCAGAAATTGAACAGGGTGGCGGATGTGCGAAGCGGCCTCGAAGATCATGCTGCTTTCGACCGGGATAATAGCGGGTCGGGAAGCGGCTACTTCACCGACAACCACCACACGAATCTTTTCGAAGGTCTGCAGGAGCAGTTGCTTTACAGCACCCGTCGAGTATCGGAAAGAAAGGTCGGTAGCCACGTCAATCCACTGGTTGCTGCAGCCAGCGAATTGTTGGCTCAGGTGGCAAAGCTGGGTGCAGCAGATGACGTTGGAGATATCCATCTTCTGAACGTACAGCTTTCCGATCAGGTGAAACTGTTCGAAGCCAGGGCAAGGCGAAACGCGATAGCGAACGATGAACTGCTGGCCGCGCGCTATGTGCTGTGTACGGTAGTGGATGAAGCTGTGCTGAACACGGTTTGGGGTAGCCAGAGTGACTGGTCGAAGATCAGTCTGCTAAGCCGCTTTCACAAGGAAACCTTCGGCGGCGAAAAATTCTTTCAACTGCTTGAAAAGCTCTCCGCAAACGCTTTCAGGCATCTCTCGATGCTTGAGTTGATGTACCTGTGCCTGGCACTCGGTTTTGAGGGGAAGTACCGCTCCCATCGTCGCAATGGCAATGAGCTGGAAGATATCCGGCATAACCTCTATCTACAGATAAAACACGTAAGAGGCGATGTTTCGCGAACGCTTTCGCCTCACTGGCAGGGCGCACGCTCCGGCGCAGCCGACCGGCTGCGCATTATGCCTGCCTGGCTGATTGTGTTGTTCACCGCCATAAGTCTGACCGCGCTGTATTGCGCATTTGCCTGGGTACTCGGCGAGCAGCGTGATGCCGTACTCAGGTCCTATCAGTCAGCTGATCCGGTCGTCATCGAGCGACGGTCTTGAAATGAGAGATGCAGTGAAAACCTTGTTTAAAAAACTCATGACGCTATTGGGCAGCAGCTGGTTCTGGTCGCTGTTATTGGTACTGACGCTGGCCGCCTGTATCTGGATATTTGGCCCATTGTTGGCGATGGCCGATAACAGGTTCTGGGAGAGTCCCGTTGTGCGTCTGGCAACTATCAGTGCGTTGTTGCTGATTTGGGGGCTCGGGGTTGTATTTTCCAACTGGCGCAGCGGCTGGCAGAAAAGGAAGACGGAGGAAAGCGCGGCAGGCCAGGAGCATCTGCGTAAAACTGTTGCGGTGGAAAAAGAGCGCCTGGAACTCGTGGGCCGGTTCAAGGATGCCTTGCGCGTGCTCAAGGATTCGGACCTGTATGGCGTATTGAGCGCTCGGGGCCGAAATGAACTGCCGTGGTATGCAGTGATCGGACCCCAAGGTAGCGGCAAGACCAGTCTGCTGGATTTTTCCGGGCTCGATTTTCCCTTGGACAGGCGAGGGCGCAAGCTGACGCACGATATGCGCAGCACCAGCAGTTGTGGCTGGTATTTCACTGAGCAGGCAGTCCTGCTGGACACATCCGGGCGCTATCTCGAGCAGCCCGTGCCTGAGGTCGACGGCAGTGCTTGGACCACGTTATTGGAGTTGTTACGAGGCCGCCACCGCACGCATCCACTCAGCGGGGTGCTGGTCACATTGCCGGTCGACACTCTGCTTGATGAGCACGACAAGCGCCTGGAGAAAATCGCTGAAGACGTGCGTGCTCGCCTGGACGACGTATTTCATCAGTTGCATGTCGATGTGCCGGTTTATCTGGTACTGACCAAGAGCGACTTGATCGCAGGCTTCGACGCCTTTTTCGATCAACTCTCCCGCGAAGAAAGTGAGCAGGTCCTCGGCACTACGTTTCAGCAAGGCGAGCGAGGTAGCGATGTCGATGTTATCGGTAAGGCGTTCGATACGTTGCTGCAACGCCTTGGCAGTCAGGTGATCACCCGCATTCATCAGGAGCGGGATAGCCGACGCCGAGGGGAAATGCTTGAGTTTCCCAACCAGCTTGGAGGCATCGCGTATCGACTGAGCGTCTTTGTAGAATTGGCATTTTCCGGAAATCGCTATCAGCGGGCCAGTCAGTTGCGTGGATTTTACCTGACCCGAGCGCCGCAATTTTTGCAGAATGATCAGCCATCCGATGGGCAAAGCGATACTGGATCACTGACCCGCTACAGCGGAAAAGCGCGGTTCATTCATGATTTGTTACGACATGTGATTTTCCCTGAGGCCGATCTCGCGATTCTCGATAAAACAGCACGCCGAAAGATTCAGTGGCGTCAGCGGGGTATGTGTTGCGCGGCGTTGTTGCTCCTGTCTGTGTTCGGTGTGCTGTGGGCGACCGGTTTCAGTGCCAATCATGACCGGCTGGAAAGACTGCGTGTTCTGGGCGAGCAGTGGGCGCAACAACGATCATCACTTAGCGCCGAGGACGATCTGCTGACGGTTCTTGATAGCTTGAACACGCTTTATCTGGCAGCCCAAGTATTTCCGGATGGCGATGAGGTCCTTCTGTATGAACGAAGTGGCCTCTACCAGGGCGAACCTGCCAACGATGTTCTGATGCGCACCTATCATGCGGAGCTGCAGAGGCAGTTGCTGCCACGCGTGGCCCACATGATCGAGGCGCGCATAATGGCCAACCTGGGGGATCGCGAGCAGTTGCTGGATAGCCTGCGCGCCTACCTGATGCTGGTCAAGGACGAGCACCGGGAACCCTCTGCGCTGAAGGCGTGGGTAGCGACCGACTGGTCAGTTCGTTATGTCGGTCATGCGCAGGCTCAGAACCAGCTGACTCAGCATTTCGAGCGTCTGCTTGCTCAGTCCTTTGCCTACCCTGTAAACGACGCGCTAGTGGCACAGGCTCGACAGGTTCTGCGCAACGAGTCCTTTGCCAGCGTCGTTTATCGAGTGTTGCGCGAAAGGGCAAGTACACTCCCGGACTACAGTCTGGCCCACCACGTCGGCTCTCAGGCAGGTTTACTGGCGGGTACTGACTACCGAATTCCCGGGCTCTATACCCGCCATGGTTATGAGCAATATTTCGTCACTCGTGGCACGGGTTTGGTGACCGAACTCATGCATGGCAATTGGGTTCTGGGTGAGGGCGCGCTGCTCAATGCCCAACAATTGCGGGCCCTGATGGTCGAGCTGGAAAAGCTGTATTTCCGGGATTATGCGGATCATTGGGCCGAGGCCATCGGACGGGTTTCGCTGCAACCCTTCGAGGGGCCTGGTGCGGCCGCAGTGCAGATGGCCGGACTGACGGCAGCCCATTCGCCGTTGTTGCAATTACTGATCGAAGTACGTGACAACACGCTTTTCCCGGTCCTCGCAGACAGTATTGACGCTATGAAGGCTGACGCTGACAAAGCAGTATCGAGACCTTCGGCCCTCACTCAGGTGGCCGCGATCGGCGAGACAATGCAGCAGGCGGTTACTGCCAGTCTGCCCGGGACGGCAAAGAAAGCATTGCAGCGCCGTTTTGATCCCTTGCATCGGTTACTGGATGGCGATAATGGTCCCACTCCCGAACTGATTGCCGCACTTAACGCGATCAATGAATTGCAGATGCAAATGGCTGCCTTGGGACGCTCCGGTCAGCCCGACCTTGCCGCCTACGAGATGGCAAAGGGACGAATGTCCGGACAGCGGGATGCACTGAGCAACCTGCGCAACGCGGCGACCGGTCTGGCGCAGCCTCTGGGCGGGTTGCTCAATACGCTTGCGGAGGATACCTGGAGCTTTGTGCTGTATCAGTCTCATCGGTACCTTAACCAGCGCTACAAGGCCGAGCTTTACAGTTTCTATGAGCAATCGCTCGACAAGCGCTATCCGTTTCATGCACACAGCAGCAGTGATGTGGCGCTTAATGATTTTCGTGAGTTCTTCGGCTCGCAGGGGATAGCCGAACGCTTCTTTGATAGCTACATGAGGCCATTCGTCAGTGGCGATCCGGGGCGATACAAACTGCGCAGCATTGACGGCTACAGCCTGCCCATGAGCCGTGCGTATCTGGATCAGATGGCAGGTGTGCATCGAATCCGCAAAAGTTTCTTTGCCCATCGCGCGCAAGAACTGCAGGTGCAGTTTACCCTTGAACCCTATACGCTCGACCCAAGTGTTCGCCGCGCAGAGTTCCGGCTCGGCGAGCAGTCACTGGAGTATCGGCATGGTCCCATCGTGCCGACCTTGTTCAAATGGCCTGCCGATGCGGAAGAGGGGCGTACGAGTCTGGTAATGGAAGGCATGGTTGGCAGGCCACTGGGGATTGAAAAGAACACCGGTCCCTGGTCGCTGTTTCGCCTTCTGGATCTGATGCAGACCGAGCCTTTGAAAGGGCGCGATGTTCTGCTGCTCAAGGCCGACGTGGGCGGCATGCGCGCCAACTATCTGTTGTCGAGCCAGCGGGCACCCAATCCATTTGATATGAGTGCGTTGCGCGATTTTCGTATGCCTGCGCAGCTGTGATGCCAGTGAATGGACTGGAACGCTGATTAATAGAAATGACCTTGTATAAGTCGCAGGATCTCTATAGGTCCTGTGTTGCATCGGTACTTGGAGCGCTTATCGTTACGGGGATGAGTCTCGAGCAGAGGCTTGACTATCGTGCCAATGCTCCGCGTTGGCATGCATCGGGTGACGCTCTGCGTCACAAATCTTCAGGCTTGCGCAGTATCAAGCGCAAAGGAGTCTCAGGCTCTGACGCTGCCTGTATCTCGGGCCGAATCGAATAATGCGCCATGGCTGCAAGGTGACGCAGAGCGTCACGAAATGCATTACCACGCGGAGCGTGGGAACGAGAATCATCGGGGTGTCAGCCCTGTATTTAGGACTCTTCAAGGCTTGTGTATAACGATGAGCGCGGAGCGTGGGGACGATAATCATTGCTCGAAACTCCGTTTTCTTGCTGAAGAAATACTCAGCGTCAGCCCCGTTGTCAGTCAACCAACTGCACCAGGCTCGGCTCAATCGCATCTGAATTCATTTCAAGTATTGCCAGCGTCACCGGCAGTTTGAAACGCCGCCGTCCGGCGCTGCCCGGATTCAGATACAGCGTGTCGCCGCGCCAGTCGATGAGGGGTTTGTGTGAATGGCCGGTAACAACCAGTTTCACGTTGTCATCCAACAGCGCTGGAACGTCGGCGATGTCGTGGACCAGCAGGACCTCCCAGCCCTCGATGTCGAAGCGCAGGTGATCGGCGATGGGGGTTGCCCAGTCTGCATCCATGTCGTTGTTGCCGCGCACGATGTGCAGGGGGGCGATGGCGGTCAGTTGCTCGACGATGTCCTGGCTGCCGATGTCACCGGCATGGATGATCTGTGCGCAGCCCTGTAGCGCAGCGATGGCTTCAGGACGGAGCAGTCCGTGGGTGTCGGAAATCACACCAACTTTCATACGGGGGCCTCGGGTCGGGGCTGGGTAGAAGCGCAGTGTAACGCGTTGCGCTTCTACGGCCAGTTACAGGATGGGGGGTTATTGGCCGCACCCAAGCGCCAATACCAGCCTCTCCAGGCCGATGCCAAACCCGGCACCCTCCCGATAGGCGCCGCCGCCGACCACTTGTTGCTGCGCACCCAGGCGCGAACATCGCACCTCGAAGCCGTTGCCTTCCAGGTAGTAGCTCAGGCCCCGTTTCACGGCGGTATTGAGTTCATAGTCAAGGCCCAGCGAATCCAGAAAACCGGTGCAGATGGCCTGGCTGCGCAGCAACGCCTGCTGCGGTGAAGGGCTGAGGATTTCCAGCCCCAGCTGGGTGAATTCGCGGTAGCGTCCGGCTTGCGGGCGCTCGTAGCGATAACAGCGTGCGACGTAGAAAAACATTGCGTCACGTCGCCCCTCAAGCAGCGCTTCACTGCGCTCCTGAAACAGCGCCGTGGCTTCGGGTATCAGGCAACAGGCGCGTCCGGCCTTGTCCTCGAAGGCCCACATCTGGCCGATGATTTCGCTGCCGCCGGCTTTTTCGATAAAGGTGTCCTGGCCCCATAAGGCCGGCACTATCGCTTCCTCAGCCCCGGCTTCGATGAAGATAGCTCCGGAAACGGTTTTCTGTGTCACGCAGGGTTGCGGCTTCTGTTCCGGTCACGATGCGGGTTCCGCGTAGCATGGTCATGGGTGATGATCTCCAGTTTTTTCAGGCAATAAAAAAGGCGCCATGGGCGCCTTGGTCGGTTTCACTGATGGGTCAGAATGTGGATCTGTGTCTGGCCAATCGATGAGCACAAGCAACCGCAGCACCTTGAAGCGGGCTGTGGTGGTGATGTCGGTTGCTTCGGGGAAATTGATTCATGGCTGATCCTTGCATGCTTTAACGCAGCGCTCAAATAGCGGTGTTGAAGGACACGGTTTATCTGAGCCGCGCCATGCTGAAGGCATCAACGAACAGGCCATCGCGCACCGCGTAGTTGCGCAGCCGGCCCTCTGTTTCGAAACCGAATTTTCGATACAGACCCTGGGCAGCTTCGTTGTCGACATACACGGTCAATTCCACTCGGCGCAGGTTCATCCAGTTGTCTGCGATGTCCAGTGCTGTTGCCAGCAACTTCGAGCCGACGCCCTTGCTCTGCCAGGCCGATGCGACGCCCATACCGATAGCGCCGACATGGCTTTGCCGACTGCGCGAATACTGCTCCAGGCCAATGCTGCCAATCACCTCGTTGCCATGGAGAGCCACCAGTTTCACGTGTCGCTCGGTACTGGCAGCCAGGCGTTTGCGCCAGACTTCGATGGACTGATAAGGCATCTGCAACACCTGACGGCACACCGCAGGCTCGTTATAGAGTGCTGTGACACCTTCGAGGTGAATGTCGGCCATGCGCTGGATGAGGATTTGCGGGGCAGGGGCGTGCACGTTGATTCTTTCCTTGAATTGCATATCAGGCGTTCGTTCGAGGTACTTTGGCAGCGGATTATCCTGGCCGCAAGCAGGTAATATCGAGATTGGCGCCACAGTGACTCAAGAAGTAATGTATTTGAAACAGCCGAATTGAATGAGGGCCAGCGACACCGCCATTCTGTTCGCACTCATCAAACAAGGAATGACCCTGCCAATGACGGAGCAAAAAATTTACGGTGTTGAAGGCGAGAGCGAGGACTTTCGTGTCGCGGTTGCCAGTGCGCAGCGCACCTTCAGATTCTTCTGGCGCGAGATGTCCTGGGAGCGTCGCCGAATTGTGAAAGCGCTGGACCTGGCTGCGGTAAAGGTGTCCTTCACGACTGACTCAGCCGATCCCGACAGCCCGTCGGTTGAGAACATGTGGGTCACGGATGTCGATTTCGACGGCCTGACCCTCTCGGGCATTCTCATGAATGAGCCTGTATGGGTGAGTTCGATAAATGCCGGGGACCCTGTGTCGGTTTTCCTGGACCGCTTGAATGACTGGGTCTATGTATTTGGCGGTCGCGCATTCGGCGGTTTCACTATCGATGCCCTGCGGTCCGGCATGTCTGCGGCCGAGCGCGTCGAGCATGACCAGGCGTGGGGGTTGGACTTTGGTGAGGCGGGGACCGTTATGCTTGTTCCGCCAGCAGAGGGCAAGTCACCGGTCTGCTTCTCTCGCGCACTGGACAGTGCATCGGATAAACGTGCCTTGAACAAGCTGGAGCGGCTTGAGCATCCGATGGGACTCAACGCACAGGGTGCCGTGGAAGAGGGCCTTCGTGATGACCCGGGTCTGGCCACTGACTACGACGACTCGGGCTGGCAGATGATCCATCGCGAAACCCTCGCCGGTAATTGCAATTTCGTCGCCACGCTTCTGTACATGGGGGCAGATTCTGCGGCGACCAACAGCAACGGCCATGACGTACTGACGCTTGCTCGCATCGCAGGATGGCCGAGAACCATCGAGCTCTTGGAGGGGGATCGGTCGAACCTTGAAAAGCACGTACAGCGTCGTGGCTTTCCAGCCTGGCCCATTGGGCTGGTGATGGCGGTCATCGGGGTGGTCGGCCTTTATTTTGCTGCCTTGAGTCAGTCGACAGGTTCTCTGATTGTCAGAAACGATAGCCTTTTAAGCACTGGGCTTTTCATTGCCCTTGTCTGGTTCCTGGGGCAGGGTCTGATTCTCTGTACGGGCCCCTGGTATTTTCGACTCCGGGAGCGCACGCCGATATGGGGCAAGGCCAGAGCGCTGGATTTGCTGGCAATGCTTATCGGAGTATTGCTCGCTTTCTTCCTGCACGATCACTTGGGTAATTACCTGCATTCCCTTTAAAACGTCCCGCGGCAAAACAGGGCTATTGCTTCCATTTCTTCATAAGTGTACCGTTGTGTTCACTTATGAGGAGGGTCGCACCATGTTAGCCACTTCGCTCGTTCAGCTGTCGCAGGAACCCATAAAGCCAGGTATTGGCTCGCGTATTTTCAACGGCAAGCAGGAACTGCTGTCGGGTCGATTCGCTGGGGAGATCCGGGAACTGCTGGAGCAGCGAGGGGTGCTGGTGTTCCCGCAGATTCATTTTTCCGACGCAGAGCAGATTGCCTTTACTCGCACCCTGGGTACGTTCTGCCCTGAACCCGGCGATGGGCAGAACATCACCCGGATCAGCCTGGATGTGAGAGAGAATCCGGCAGGTGCGGAGTTTCTCAAAGGTTCGCTCTACTGGCACATCGACGGTACGAGCAGCGATTCACCCATTCTGGCGTCGTTGTTGTCCTGCAAGGTGCGCGCCAGTTGGGGAGGCAACACGGGTTTCTGTAACACTTACGCGGCGTACGAGGGGTTATCGAGCGCTGACCAACAGCATTACGACGGTCTGCGCGTCATTCATGCCCCATGGGCATCGTTACTCTATTACAATCCGGAGCCTGGCCTTGCAATGCTTGAGGCCATGCAGGCGATCGGCGAGAAGGAGTTGCCGCTGGTCTGGAAGCACCGATCCGGTCGCAAGTCGCTGATTCTGGGCTGCACCGCGCAGCAGGTCGTTGGCCTCAGCCTGGCGCAAAGTGCGCGGATTCTGGTCGGCCTTCGCGAGTGGGCCACGTCCGAGGCGTTCAGTTACAGCCATGCGTGGCAGGTCGGTGATCTGGTGATCTGGGACAACACCGGCACCATGCATCGGGCGCAAGCCTATGACCCCGAGTGCGGGCGGATGATGCATCGTACCAAGTTGCAGGGCGAAGAGCCCTTCGCCTGATGCGCCGACTGCGAGAGCCGGTTGACGCCCAGGCTTTTATACTGAATGGCTCATTGTGAGCCGGATCGTTTTGCCGGATTGGAGAAACGAGAATGTGCAGACCCAAAGAACCCATTGCGGGTATTTTTCTATTGTTGGTTCTGGCCGCTGGCGGTTGGTTGGCTCAGGAGCCATTTCCTCATTTCGGGATTGATCTGCCTGCAGAAGCCTTGCTGGACGGCGATCACCCGGTCACACCTGTACCGTCCCGACATCGCCTGCAACTCGACGAAGGCCAGTTCAGCAGCGACTTGCTCGAGTCTTAGCCGCTGCATGCGCTGGCAGAGCAGCCCGTGAGTCGACAGCGTTGCTTCAGGACGCAGCCCCGGATCAGCTGCCTTCGTTGATGTTGGCGAAGAAAATGCACCCGATCAATCGGGCGAACAGGGTCAGGGTTTCCGCCAGATCTGGGTCGTCGAACAGTGTCGTTCTTGAGTCCAGAGCGCATAACGCACCATACAGCTGTCCGTCGGGAAGGTAGATCGGCACGCCAGCATAGCTTTCGATGGCGTAGCGCTTCACAACTGGCAGGTTCGCATACCGGCCGTTCGTGCTGATCTGCGGCACGAACAGTGCCTGGGGATTGGTACAAAACTCGTTACAGAGCGTGGTCTCGAGTTCGAACACGTCGCCGTCGTCGATACCCAGGTCAGTGGGGTCATAGACAGAACAGGCGATCCAGTCTGCGTCGGTAAATTTGGCGATACCAGCGAAGCGCATGCCTGTCAGGCGAGTGACAAGTCGCAGCACATTGGTCGTGGCCTCGATCTCGGCAATCGCAGCGCGCTCCTCGATGGTCAACAAGCTGCTTTTTGAGGCGATCAATTCCAGACTCATGTACTTCTCCAGAATACCCAAGTGTGGGTAACGGCCCATGCTAACTGACTGCAATGAAAATGCCATCGGGGTTGGTCGCGCCTGCGAGGATTTATTTTCAAGCGAAATATTGACGCCAGTTTTAAAGTTTGAAGCCTCGCTGCCGACATTTGTGGATTGTATAGATGGCAAGGACAAGCCTCTTGTATTCCACTGATGACCAACGAAAGAGCGACTCCCTGTGATAAATACTCTGCGCAATATTTCTGTCAGGTCCAAGCTTGTGCTCGGGTTTGCTTTGGTCATCGTACTGACGGTGCTGATCGCGCTGACAGGCTGGACAGGCATCACCTCACTGAGCGAACGAAGCGAGCGGATTTCCGACATCGGCAAGCTGAGCGCACTCACGCGAGATGTCCGCATTGCCCGATTGGCCTATTCGGTCAACTATGACGCCGAGCGCGCCAGCAACTGGTTGAAAGCGCTCGAAGGTCTCGAAAATCATGTGAAGTACGCGCAGAAGGTGTTCGATTCTCCGTTGAACGTACCGTTGGTGAATACTGCCGCAGACGCCTTGAAGGATTACCGTATTCACTACGACAACCTCATGCAGGCAACCGCTGCCCGTGAGGCGACCCGTTCGGTGTTTGGCCAGTACGCCGATGCAGGCGCTGATGATTTGCAAAAGCTCAACGCCGTTGCCCGATCCGATGACGGGACTCCCGCGCAGCGCGATGCCATCGTGCAGGCGATGACGCTGTTCCAGAAAATGCGCTTCGACTTGCGTGGCTACACCTATTCGCTGAAGGCGGAAAACCGTGCTCCAGCGGAAACATCGATGAACACGGTTATCGAGTTTGTCAGAAATCTGCAGGGTTTCGATGGCCAGTCGGCGATCATCAAGCACCTTGTGGACTCGATGATCAGCTACCAGAACACCTTGAATCAGTTCACCGCGGCGCAGGCCAGGATTGATCTGGCTCAGGCAGGCATCACCAAAGACATCGGCATCCTGTTTGAATGTGCTGACAAGCTGTCCGAGAACCAGGTCAACCTGAGAGTGGAGGATGTGAGTCAGGCCAAGATGCTGCTCTCTGTCTGGCTGATTGCAGCGTTGATCATGAGTGCCCTGGCGGCGTGGGTCATTACCAACCTTATCGTTGGCCCGCTGCGTGACACACTGAAACTGGCCGAGCGTGTCGCTGATGGTGATCTGACGCACAACCAGGTGGTTACCCGCAAGGATGAACTGGGCCAGCTGCAGGGCAGCATGATGCGCATGACCGGTAACCTGCGCGAGCTGATTGGTGGTCTGCGCGATGGCGTGACACAAATCGCCAGTGCCGCCGAACAGTTGTCGGCCGTCACCGAGCAGACCAGTGCCGGCGTCAACAGCCAGAAGAACGAAACCGATCAGGTCGCCACTGCGATGCACGAAATGTCTGCGACCGTTCAGGAAGTCGCACGCAACGCAGAGCAGGCTTCACACGCTGCGGTCAACGCCTCGAAAGAAGCTCGCGAAGGCGACGGCGTGGTGTCCAAGGCTGTTGCGCAGATCGAGAAGCTTGCGACTGAGGTCACTCACTCCAAGTCCGCGATGGACGATCTCAAGAACGAAAGCAACAAGATTGGTGGCGTGCTCGATGTCATCAAGGCCGTTGCCGAGCAGACCAATCTGCTGGCCCTCAACGCTGCAATCGAAGCAGCGCGTGCGGGCGAAGCAGGCCGAGGCTTTGCGGTGGTGGCTGACGAAGTGAGAAGCCTGGCCCAGCGCACGCAGACGTCGACCGAAGAGATCGCGGCCTTGATCAGCGGCCTGCATACCCGCACGGCGCAGGTGGCGACGATCCTCGACAACAGCCAGGCACTGACTGCAAACAGTGTCGAGCTGACGCGCAATGCGGGTGTTTCCATCAATAACATGACGCAGGCAATCTCGACGATCGAGACGATGAACCATCAGATCGCCGCTGCCGCCGAAGAGCAGAGCGCCGTTGCCGAAGAGATCAACCGCAGTGTCCTGAATGTGCGAGACATCTCCGAACAGACGGCTTCCGCCAGTGAAGAGACCGCTGCGTCGAGCGTCGAGCTCGCTCGTCTGGGCGTGCATCTGCAAAGCCTGGTCAGTCGATTCCGGGTCTGACGTTCATTCCCGGTAAACCCCGGCGCGCACCGCAAAGGCCGCGCGCAGGGGGCGACCCGGTGACCCTCCGGCGGTAAGTCCTTACCGCCCCCAAAGCCCCGTCGCGTACTCCACAAAACTTCTCAGCTTGGGCAGTCGATAACGGTCCTGCACATACAGCAGGTTCATCGGTCGTCGGGGCAAATGGTAGTCCGGGAACAACGCAAACAGCCGGCCTTCCTGCAGGTCGCGCTGTACCAGTGCATCCGGAAGCATCACGACGCCCATGCCTGCACGAGCCGCCTGATAAAGACCGGCGGAAGTGTTGGCCACCATCGAACCGCTGACCTCCACCAGCACGTCGCCGTCTGCGCCGGTCATACGCCATTGTGTACCGGCAGTCCGCCATTCGTCTCCCGCCGGGTAGGCGAACGCCAGGCAATTATGCTCACGAAGATCCTCGGGATGGGTCGGCGTGCCGTGGCGGGCGAGATAGTCCGGCGCGGCGCAGATGGTCAAGGTGTAATCCTGCAGGGGACGGGCGATCAGTGGCGACGATTCTGGAATGTTGCCCAAGCGAATGGCGACGTCAAAACCATTGTCGATCATGTCCAGACGTTGATTGGTCAGTACAAGGTCGAGCCTGACTTCGGGAAAACGCCGCGAGAATTCGACCAGCGCAGGCGCCAGCACTTCCGAACCGAATGTCAGTGGTGCGGTGATGCGCAGCGTACCTGTGGGATCGCCATGAGCCTGCTCGGCCAGTTGCTCGGACTCGGCCACCAGCCCCAATACTTCCAGGCAACGCTCGTAATACGCGGTACCGAATTCCGTCAATCGCTGACGGCGTGTGGTGCGCTGCAAGAGGCTGACGCCCAAGCGCTCCTCCAGTGCGCGCAAGTGATTGCCGACCATGGTGGTGGAAATCGAACACGCTTGCGCCGCTGCCGTCAGGCTGCCTGCCTCGACCACTTTCACGTACACGCGCATTGCCTGAAACAAATCCATTATCAATCCTGGCTTTAAAATGATTGAAGTATTTCGCTGTTTATCCATTTGAGGTGGTTAACGATACTGCAAAAACCGAAACATACCCAAGGAGCTTCACCTCATGACCGCCACCTGCCTGATGAGCACTTACCAACCTCTGGCCCTGAGCTTCACACATGGTCTGGGCACACGTCTGTGGGACCAGAGCGGACGCGAGTACCTGGACGCCGTGGCGGGCGTAGCCGTGACCAATGTGGGGCACTCGCATCCACTGCTGGTCGAGGCGATTCGCGATCAGGCGGGTCTGCTGTTGCACACCTCCAACCTGTACACCATCGACTGGCAGAAGCGCCTGGCGCAGAAACTGACGGCCTTGTCGGGGCTGGACGCGGTGTTTTTCAACAACTCCGGTGCCGAGGCCAACGAGACTGCGCTCAAGCTGGCGCGCCTGCATGGCTGGCACAAGTACATCGAACGGCCCTTGGTCGTGGTCATGGAAAACGCCTTCCACGGCCGCACCCTGGGCACATTGTCGGCCAGTGACGGGCCGGCCGTACGCCTGGGTTTCAGTACCTTGCCGGGCGATTACATCAAAGTGCCATTTGGCGATCTGGCAGCGTTCGACAAGGTTTGTACGACGTATGGGCATCGGATCTGCGCCGTGCTGGTCGAACCGATTCAGGGCGAGGGCGGCGCGCAGGTGGCCCCCGCCGGGTACCTCAAGGCCTTGAGGGAGCGTTGCACGCGGCGTGACTGGCTGTTGATGCTCGACGAAATCCAGACCGGTATGGGCCGGACAGGCAAGTGGTTTGCCTTTCAGCATGAGGGCATCGTTCCGGACGTCATGACCCTGGCCAAGGGATTGGGCAATGGTATACCGATAGGTGCCTGCCTGGCGCGGGGCAGGGCGGCGCAACTGTTCACGCCCGGCAGCCACGGCAGCACCTTCGGCGGTAATCCGCTGGCCTGTCGGGTCGGCTGCACGGTGATCGACATCATCGAACGGCAGGCGCTGGTGGAAAACGCCGCACTGCAAGGCCGGCAGTTGCTGGAAGGGCTGCGCACTGCGCTGGGTGCCCACCCGAACGTGCTGGAAGTTCGTGGCCAGGGTTTGATGATAGGGATCGAGTTGCGCCAGGCGATACCCGAACTGACGCGCATCGCAGCCGAGCAACATGGCCTGTTGATCAATGTCACCCGGGGCAAAATCATCCGCCTGTTACCGCCCTTGGTGCTGGACGCCGCTGAAGTGGGGCAGATTGTCCAAGGCCTGACGGCGAGCCTCGACAGCGCCTGTGATCGGTCGTTTGCACGCTCTGCCTGACGCAACGGATTAAGGAAAAGGACTACATCGGGCTGTACCGGGATGACCCATATGCGGTAGAACAGATCAGCATCGTGTCGGTCTGTACGCGATGGCTACCCAATGGATTTGAAAGGAGCCCACCATGTTAATCCGGTCCCTGACCCTCGCCACCCTGCTTGTCGCTGCCGGTACAGCGCTGGCTGCTGACAGCGATGGCCCTCTGGCACAGGAGCGCGGCAAGTCGCGTCCCTTGATCATCATCGCCCCCAGCAGCATCGATCCGGTGCTGATCAAGCTCAAGAAGTCACTGGACGAGCCTGCCAACCGTGAGGCTTTTGCGCAGCGCAATATGGTGCTGTTCACGGTGGTCAACACCATGGGCGAGCGCGACGGCAAAAGCATGGACCCGCAGTCGACCATGGCATTGATCCGTGAGCTGAAGCTGGGGGCGGGTGTGGGGACCAAGGTCATTCTGGTGGGCAAGGACGGCGAGAAAAAGATCGATAAGACTGTCGGAAAGTCGGAATCGATAGAGCCCAAGGAAATCTTCGCCACTATCGATCAGATGCCGATGCGCGAGCAGGAAGCTGCCGCACCGGCTCCCGAGCCGCCAGCCAAACCCGCGCCTGCCGAAAAACCCGGCAAGCCGGTCAAGGGCGCGGCGCCTGGCAAGACGCTGGACGACTGAATGAACGGCGTGGCGCGCGGCAATCGCGCGCTGCGCATGATGTGTTGCTCAGGTCATTCGCCGCGAATGTACTGCTCGAGTTGTTGAATGAGGTTCGCCTGTTCTGCAATGGCTTCCTTCACCAGGTCACCGATGGACAGCAGGCCCAGCAACTGGCCGCCTTCCACGACCGGCAGGTGGCGCAGATGGCTGTCGGTCATGATCCCCATGCACGCTTCGACGCTGCGTTGCGAGTCGACAGTGATCACTTTGCTGCTCATGATGTCCCTCACCGGTGTCCCCACCGACGAGCGTCCCTTGAGCACTACCTTGCGCGCATAGTCGCGCTCGCTGATGACGCCGACCACCACGTTGCCCTCGACCACCGGCAGCGCACCGATGTTCTTTTCAGCCATTAACTTGAGTGCGTCGAGCACCATCTGATCCGGTCCGATGGTATGCACTTGCTGGTTCTGCAGGTCTTTCAATTTCAGTAGCTGGGCGACGGTTTTCATGGGGCTCTCCGTGATCGGGACCTGGGTGGCTGTAGTGCATTGCCAGAACCACTACAGAATCATCCAGCGCGCAGAATCGAGCAAGCAGTAAATAAGGATCACGGGAATAGGAGGAATCAATTGTCCATGCCCCTCAATGTGCCGCTAATTCGCCTCCAGACGCGCCTTTAGCCTCATAGCCAAGTAGAATCATTTGTTTCACCGGGCGGTCGAGGTAACAGCGTTGGATGTACAGCAGGGCTTTATCCTGAGTCGGCACTGGCAAGATACGCCCGCCGGGACCGAGGTCGACTTCTGGTTGGCCACCGATCAGGGCCCGCGCCATATTCGCCTGCCTTGCCAGCCCTCTGTCGCCTTTATTCCTGCCGAACAGGGTGAGCGGGCCCGATCGTTGTTGCGTACCGAACGTGGCGTAGAACTGCGTCCGCTTGAGCTCTGTGATTTTCGTCACCGTCCGGTGCTGGGTGTGTATTGCCAGCAGCACCGCCAGTTGATGAACATCGAAAAGTTGCTGCGCAGAGGCAATGTAGACGTCTATGAAGCGGACATTCGCCCGCCGGAACGCTACCTGATGGAACGCTTCATCACCGCGCCGGTGCAGTTTGGCGGCACGCCGGATGCCGATGGGGTGCTGTGCGACGCGCAGATCAGACCATCGCCCGATTACCGTCCTAATCTGAGGCTGGTCTCGCTGGATATCGAAACCACCGCCCGCGGCGAGCTGTATTCGATTGCACTGGAGGGCTGTGGGCAGCGCCAGGTCTACATGCTGGGGCCGGCCAACGGTGGTGACGAGACGCTGGATTTTCAGCTCGATTATTGCGATACCCGCGCGCAGTTGCTCGAACGCCTGAACGACTGGCTGGCGCTGCACGACCCTGATGCGATTATCGGCTGGAACGTTATCCAGTTCGATTTACGCGTGCTGCATGAGCATGCCCAGCGCCTGCAAGTGCCGTTAAGGCTTGGGCGTGGCGGTGAAGCGATGGGCTGGCGTGAGCATGGCAGTCGCAACAACCATTTTTTTGCCGACGTGAGCGGGCGGCTGATCATCGACGGAATCGAGGCATTGCGCTCGGCGACCTGGAGCTTTCCGTCGTTCAGCCTCGAATACGTCGCGCAGACTCTGCTGGGCGAAGGCAAGGCCATCGACACGCCTTATCAGCGTATGGACGAAATCAACCGCATGTTCGCCGAGGACAAACCGGCGCTGGCGCGTTACAACATCAAGGACTGCGAACTGGTCACGCGCATCTTTGCCAAGACCCAATTGCTGACCTTTCTGCTCGAGCGCGCCACGGTCACCGGTCTGCCTGCCGACCGCAGCGGTGGTTCGGTTGCGGCTTTCTGCCATTTGTATATCCCGCTGATGCATCGCCAGGGTTTCGTGGCGCCCAACCTGGGCGAGCGCCTGCCAGAGGCCAGCCCTGGCGGTTTTGTCATGGATTCCCAGCCAGGGCTGTATGAGTCGGTGCTGGTACTGGACTACAAGAGCCTTTATCCGTCGATCATTCGTACCTTTCTGATTGATCCGGTGGGCTTGATCGAAGGCCTGCGCCATCCAGCGGACAGCGAGTCGGTGCCGGGCTTTCGCGGCGCGCGCTTCTCGCGCACCCGTCACAGCCTGCCAGCCATCGTCGAGCGCGTGTGGCAAGGTCGGGAAGCGGCCAAGCGCGAGCAGAACGCCCCCTTGTCCCAGGCGCTGAAAATCATCATGAATGCCTTCTACGGCGTGTTGGGCTCGAGCGGCTGTCGCTTTTTCGATCCGCGCCTGGCTTCATCGATCACCCTGCGTGGGCATGAAATAATGCTCAAGACCCGCGACCTCATTCAGGCGCAGGGCTACACGGTGATCTATGGCGATACCGACTCGACATTCGTCTGGCTGGGCCGTCCTCATGGGCAAGAGGAGGCAGCAAGCATCGGCAAGGCGCTGGTGCAGCAGGTCAATCAGTGGTGGCGCGAGCACTTGCACGCCGAGTACGGTTTGCACAGTGCCCTTGAACTGCAATACGAAACGCATTTTCGGCGCTTCCTGATGCCCACCGTGCGCGGTGCGGAGGAGGGCAGCAAGAAGCGTTACGCCGGCCTGGTGACCCGTGCTGACGGTTCCGAGGAGATGGTCTACAAGGGCCTCGAAACGGTACGCACCGACTGGTCGCCACTGGCTCAGCAGTTTCAGCAGGAGCTGTACCTGCGGATCTTCAAACGCCAGCCGTATCAGGATTACGTGCGTGACTACGTGCAATGCACCCTGTCAGGCGAGCTGGATGACCTGTTGATTTACCGCAAGCGCTTGCGTCGCAAGCTCGATGACTACCAGCGCAACGTGCCGCCTCATGTACGCGCTGCACGGCTGGCCGACGAATACAACGACCAGCAGGGGCGACCGCGTCAGTACCAGAGTGGCGGCTGGATCAGCTACGTGATGACCACCGCCGGGCCGGAACCGCTGGAGATTCGTCACGCCCCGATTGACTACGATCACTACGTGACTCGCCAGTTGCAACCGCTGGCAGATGCCATCCTGCCGTTCGTTGACGACGATTTCAGCACCCTGATCGGTGGGCAGTTGGGGCTGTTTTAAAACGAAACCAACTGTTCGGCCAGCCACGGCAAGGCCTGCTCACAGGACGCTTCGATCTTCATTTCAAGCAGCTCGTCCGCCCGGGTCTTGCCATGGTTGATGGCGATGACCGGTTTGCCCTGTTCGGCCATGGCCTTGCACAGACGGAATGCCGACCAGGCCATCAATGACGTGCCCACCACCAGCAGACCTTCTGCGTCCTCGACACTTTGCGTAGCCCTGGCAGCGGTCTGCGCGGCGACGTTTTCACCGAAGAACACGACGTCCGGCTTGAGCCTGTCGCCCCCACAGTGCGGACAGCGGGGCACCTCGAAACTGGCTTCGAACGCCGGGTCTAGCAGGGTATCGCCGTCCGGTGCCTGTGTCGCGTGGACGCCGATCAGATAAAGGTTGTGCGCCAGCATCTGCTCTTGAATTCCTGCACGGTCGCTGCGCTGCTGGCAATCCAGACACAGCACCCGGTGCAGGCTGCCGTGCAGCTCGATGACGTCCCGGCTTCCGGCCTGTGTGTGCAGTGCATCGACGTTCTGGGTGATCAGTCCGGTAATGGCGTGTTCAGCCTGCAGCGCAGCCAGGGCCAGATGCGCGGCATTGGCCTGTGCCGCGCGGATCCGCGGCCAGCCGAGCATGGCGCGTGCCCAGTAGCGCTGGCGCGCTGCAGGGTTGCCGAGAAATTCCTGATACATCATCGGCTGCTTGCCGCGCCGCACGCCATTCTTGTCGCGGTAGTCCGGAATGCCGGATGCGGTGCTGATGCCTGCGCCGGTCACCACCAGAAACGGTTTGTCGGCCATTACCTGGCATAGCGTGTCGAGCAGATCTCGGATTGGGCTGTCGAGCATGTTTGAACCTCGGGTGGCCTGCCTCTTGTGACTGGACACATTATCATCTGGCATGCAGGTAGCGTTGCGACTGCCACAGCTGTGAGCCGCCGTGGCCGACGTTGGTTCAATATCCCGTTGTTCACCCGGCTGTGGACGTGGCACTCTGGTTTTTTATACCGGAAAGGACGCCCCGATGCGCTCGTTCGATTTCAAGCAACTGGATGTCTTCACTGATCAGCCTCTGCTCGGCAATCCGCTGGCGGCGGTGCTGGGCGCTGACGGGCTGAGTGACGAGCAGATGGCCGCCTTTGCCCGCTGGACCAACCTGAGTGAGACCACGTTTCTGCTCAAGCCGACAGACCCGCGTGCCGACTATCGCGTGCGTATTTTCACCACCCTTGAAGAGCTGCCGTTCGCTGGCCATCCCACCCTGGGCAGTTGCCACGCCTGGCTGGAAAGCGGTGGCGTGCCTCGCGGTGAGGAAATCATTCAGGAATGCGGCATCGGCCTGGTGCGTATCCGCAAGGATGCCGCCGGGCTGGCATTTACCGCGCCGCCGCTGTTGCGCTCAGGCGCCGTGGACGCCACGTTTGTCGAGCGGATTCGCCTCGGTCTGAAGCTGGCTTCCGAGAGCATTCTGGACGCCCGCTGGGTCGATAATGGCCCTGGCTGGGTCGCACTGCGGCTGAAAGATCGTGCAACCGTTCTTGCTCTGCAGCCTGACCATGTTCAACTGGACGGCTTGAAAATCGGCGTTATCGGAGCGTGGGACGCTGATGTGGACGGTGTAGATGCCCAATTCGAGGTGCGTGCGTTTGTTTCCGGCGACGGTATGGCTGAAGACCCGGTGACCGGCAGTCTCAATGCCGGCATCGCTCGCTGGTTCCTGGAGGAAGGCCTGGCACCGGAGCGCTATGTCGTGAGTCAGGGCACTGCGCTCGGACGCAAGGGGCGGGTGTCCGTTCAGCGTGCAGGTGAGGATATCTGGGTGGGCGGCTCGACTGTGACGTGCATCGACGGAAGGGTTACGCTCTAGAGGATCGGGCTGGAAAGCCCCATGTGCGAGATACAGGCAGCACCAAAGCCTTAGACTCCTTTGCCCTTGATACCAGGCAGCAGATGTGTGACGCGGAGCGTCACGAAATGCATGCCAACTCGGAGCATTGGCGCGTTAGTCAAAACAGACTTGTGTATACCGACGCGCTCAATCCTTCAGCGCAATCTTCTTGCCGCGTCTGGCGGCGATGTCGCTGGCCTGGCCGTCACGCTGCTTGCCGGTGCGGGCCTGGGTGATCAGGGCAGGGATCAGCGGGCCTTCCGGCAGGTTTTTCCAGAAGCGCGAAGGGAAGTGACCTTCCATGACCTTGGGGTTCAGGCGCGCAGGGTTGAAGATGTGGCTGTAGTAGGTCAGCCACAGTTCGCCATGCGGGTCTTCCACCTGCCGGGCCATGGTCTGCCAGGCTTGCGGGCAGCGTCGCTCATGAATCAGTTGTTGGCCGTCGTAATACACGCCGTCCTGAGGCGTGGCGATCATCCAGCGATGCTGACCCATACGGCCGATGAAATGCTCGCTGGCACTGAGCAGAATATCGTGGGCCGGTTCGTGCCAGGCCACGTACTGCGGACGCATCAGAGCTTCGTCGGCAGCCACGGGCGGCAGCGCGACAAACCGCAGAAACGCATGCAGATGATGGGCCTCACGCCTTACCGATTTGAGGCGGCGATGCAATTCACTGCCGAGTTTGTCACCGGCCATCATGGCGGTGCGATCACCGTGGGTCACGCGCCACAACACTTCGTACAGAAGGCTCCAGCGCTGATCGCCCCGATAGTGCGAGGCGCTCTCCAGCAACTGCACCAACTCCAGCGGAACCCGTGCCTGAAAAGGCCCGGCTTCCCTGGGGTACTCTTCTTCACTGCCGAACAGGTCGGCGGCATCCGGCGACTTCCAGCTGACCTGGCTGGGGTCGATTTCATGGCTCAACAGCCAGCGAGCCTGTTGTCGCCAGGTCTCGAACAGGTCGTCGCAGTCGAGGCAGATCATCCCCACAGGCCCATTTGCTGAGGCTGAGGCCGGTCGCGCAACTGGTGATGCAGGAACTCGCTGGTGGTTTCCGCGTGCGGCGGGTGGTAATCACTGGTAATGATGAACGGCTTGGCCTTGGCCAGTATGCAGCGCATGCGGGTGAGGTCTTCGTAGCGGATGCGTCGCTGTCTGCGCAGCTCGACCAGCCGCTGCGTGGTGCGGATGCCAATACCCGGCACCCTGGCGATCAGCGCCGGGTCCGCCTGGTTCAGGTCCAGCGGGAAAACCTGGCGGTTGCCCAGCGCCCAGGCCAGTTTAGGGTCGATGTCCAGCGCCAGATCACCGGGGCCGTCGAGCAGTTCACCCGCGGTAAAACCATAGCCGCGCAGCAGAAAGTCAGCCTGATACAGGCGATGCTCGCGCATCAGAGGCGGTGCCGCCAGGGGAACGCTGTTGGGGCTGTTGGGTATCGGGCTGAACGCAGAATAGTAGACCCGGCGCAGCTTGAAGTTGCTGTACAGCGACTGCGCGCTGTGCAGGATGGTGCTGTCGTCGGTGGCATCGGCACCGACAATCATCTGCGTGCTCTGCCCGGCAGGCGCAAAGCGCGGCGAGCGAGGCTCGTTGCGCACCGTCTGCTCACCGGTGTAAATCGTCTGCATGGCCTGCTTGATCGACGCGACGTCTTTTTCCGGGGCCAGGGTCTGCAGGCTCAGGTCAGTTGGCAGCTCGATGTTCACGCTGAGACGGTCGGCGTAGCGGCCGGCCTTTTCGATCAGCGCCGGATCGGCGTCAGGGATGGTCTTGAGGTGGATGTAGCCGCGAAACTCATGCACCTCGCGCAACAGCCGGGCAACTTCGACCAGTTGCTCCATGGTGTAGTCCGCGGAGCGAATGATCCCGGAACTCAAAAACAGCCCGCTCACGCAATTGCGGCGATAGAAGTCCAGGGTCAGGGTGACCACTTCTTCGGGAGTGAAGCGCGCACGGGGCACATCGCTGGAGCGACGGTTGACGCAGTACTGGCAGTCGTAAAGACAGAAGTTGGTCAGGAGGATTTTCAGCAGCGACACGCAACGCCCGTCCGGCGTATAGCTGTGGCAGATGCCCATGCCATTGGTGGAACCGAGCCCGGACTTGTCCTGCGAGCTGCGCTTGGGTGCTCCACTGCTGGCGCACGACGCATCGTACTTGGCGGCGTCTGCCAGAATGCTGAGCTTGTCGATAAGCTGCATGAAGTGCCCCTTGACTGTTTGTATATACAGTATAGGGAGGCGTGCAGTGTCACAAGTACCGCACGGCGGAGTTGTGCGTGGCGATTCTGAAACTGATCTGCGCGGGAGTTTATCTGCGTGGCTGGAAAGCAAGGTGCCGGCATGAATGTTATTTAATAACATTTATCCGGTTGATATGTAATACTGTAACAAATAGTTGCAGGTTACTTTTACTTGAAAAATCCTCCTGACGCTTCGACAGCAAGCGCTTCGATAGCAGGTTCCGTGCTGGCTCAGTCGGCCTGGAAGCGCGTCCTGTTTTCCCTGGCGATACTGATATTGCTCTGGCTGGCCATTGGCTGGTCGGTGGCGATTCCATGAGTGCCGCCATCGCTCTGGAAAACCTCACGGTGGCGTATGAACGCCGCCCGGCCGTGCACCACATCAGCGGGCGCTTCGAGGCCGGTAGCCTGACGGCTATCGTCGGGCCCAACGGCGCGGGTAAATCGACGCTGATCAAGGCCATCGCCGGCACCATGAAGCCTGCTCAGGGGCGCGTCGACCGGGGGCGTCTGGCAACCCGCACAATTGGCTATCTGCCGCAGGCCGCAGAAATCGATCGCAGCTTTCCGCTGAGCGTTGCGGATACGGTTTCGATGGGCGCCTGGCACAGCATCGGCCCGTTTCGCAGCCTGACCCGCAATCACGCGCGTCTGACCGGCGAGGCGCTGACGACTGTCGGCCTTGAGGGTTTTGAAGGGCGTAGCGTGGGCTCGCTGTCGTCTGGCCAGTTTCAGCGGGTGTTGTTCGCCAGGCTGCTGTTGCAGGACGCCTCGGTGATTCTGCTGGATGAGCCGTTCACTGCCATCGACGCGCGCACCACGCGTGATCTGTTGCAACTGGTGCGCGCCTGGCACGGGCAGGGGCGCACGGTGATTGCCGTACTGCACGATATCGAACAGGTCCGTCAGCACTTTCCGCAAACCCTGTTGATGGCTCGCGAAGCCATTGCTTGGGGTGAGACCTCGCATGTGCTTAGCGACGCCAACCTGCGCAAGGCGCGCAACATGGCTGAATACTGGAGCCCGGATGCCTTGTTGTGTGATGCCGAGGACGACGCATGATGCTCTATAGCCTGGTGGTTGAGCCGTTTATCGAATTCGGCTTCATGCGCCGCGCGCTGGTGGCGTGTCTGGCGCTGGGCATCGGCTCGGGGCCGGTCGGCGTGCTGTTGATGTTGCGGCGTATGAGTCTGGTGGGCGATGCGATGAGCCATGCGGTGCTGCCGGGCGCGGCGGTGGGTTTCATGGTCGCCGGTCTGTCGTTGCCGGCAATGGGGTTCGGCGGCCTGATCGCCGGGCTGGCAGTGGCCTTGCTGTCCGGTCTGGTGAGTCGACTGACCTCGTTACGCGAAGACGCCAGCTTTGCCAGCTTCTACCTGACCTCGCTGGCCGCCGGGGTGCTGATCGTGTCGCTGCATGGTTCCAGCGTCGATCTGCTGCACGTATTGTTCGGCACCATTCTGGCCATTGATGACACGGCGATCTACATGGTCGGCAGTATTGCCTCCTTCACCCTCATTCTGCTGGCGATCATCTATCGCCCGCTGGTGCTGGAGTGCTTCGATCCGGGCTTTCTGCGTGCGGTCGGCGGGCGCGGCTCGCTGTACCACGTTCTGTTCCTGCTGCTGGTGGTGCTCAACCTGGTCGCAGGCTTTCAGGCGCTGGGCACACTGATGGCGGTGGGCATGATGATGCTGCCGGCAACCGCCGCACGTTTCTGGACCCACTCGCTGAGTGGCCTGATGATGATTTCGACGCTGCTCGCGACCTTGTCCGGGCTTATCGGGCTGATCGTTTCCTACCACCTTGGCGTCGCCTCGGGGCCGGCCATTGTGCTCACGGCCAGTGCGTTCTACGGCATCTCCCTGTTGTTCGGGCGCACGGGCATCGTGCGCCGGCTGTTTCCCAAACCTCACCTGGCTCACTGAAAAAGGTACGTCATGAAACGATTGATGATGTTGAGTTCCCTGGCTGCACTGGCGCTGTCGGCATTCGCCAGCCTGGCCCAGGCCAAACCGCTCGAAGCCGTTGCCTCGTTCACGGTCATTGCCGACATGGTCAGTACGGTCGGCGGTGATCGTGTGCACGTCAGATCGCTGATCGGTCCGAACGGCGATCCACACGTCTACGAGCCGACACCCAGTGACGCCCAGGCACTGAAAAACGCTGATCTGGCATTTGTCAGCGGCCTGCATCTGGAGGGCTGGATGGATCGTCTCATCAAGGCTTCAGGCTACAAGGGGCAGCCGGTGGTGCTGTCCGAGGGTATCAAGACCCGCAGCATGGATGAGGACGGCAAGCGCATTGTCGACCCGCATGCCTGGAACAGCGCGGCCAATGGCGTGATTTATGTGCGCAACATCATCGCAGCGCTGAAGAAAGCCGATCCGGAAGGGGCCAGCGTGTATCAGGCCAATGGTGATCGCTACATCGTCGAGTTGCAGCAACTGGATACCTACGCCCGTGATCAGATCCGTTCAATCCCGGCTGCCAGACGCAAGATCCTTACTTCTCATGACGCGTTCGGCTACTTCGGCGATGCCTACGGAGTAACCTTCCTGTCGCCGCTGGGCTTGTCTACCGAGTCTGAGGCGTCGGCCGCCGATGTGTCGAAACTGATCCGTCAGATCAAGACTGAACATGTCAGTGCCTATTTCTTCGAAAACTCCAGCGACCCGCGTCTGGTCAAGCAGATAGCCGAAGCCAGTGGCGCTCAACCAGGGGGTGAACTGTACGTGGAATCCCTGTCGCCAGCCGACGGCCCGGCACCTACCTACGCGAAGATGTTCCGTTACAACGTCGATACCCTGACTGCGGCAATGAAGCGCAATCAGTAAGCCTGAAGCTGCCCGGCGCTCTGATCACAGGCGCCGGGCAGCTCAACGCTTTAGTCGTTGAGGAATTTGAACACAGTGGTCTGGGTGTAGGCCTTGCCGGGATCCAGTCGGGTGCTGGGGAATTTCGGCTGGTTGGGCGCATCGGGATAGTGCTGCGTTTCCAGGGTAAAGGCGCCCCAGTGCGGGTAGACCTTGCCAGCCTTGCCGTGAATGCTGCCATCCAGGAAGTTACCGGTGTACAGCTGTACGCCGGGCTCTGTGGTGAACAGTTGCAGTCTGCGGCCTGATTGCGGATCGCTGACCTCGGCGGCCAGTTTCTTCACGTCACCCTTGGTGTCGAGCACCCAGTTGAAATCAAACCCGCCTTGCTTGGGTTCGGCATATTTCAACTGCTGGTGATCATCCTTGATGTGTTTGCCGAACGCGGTGGGCTTGAGAAAGTCCATGGGCGTGCCAGCCACGGCAGGCAGTTCACCGGTCGGGATCAGCTTGTCGTTGACCGGGGTGTAGTGCGAGGCGTGAAGGGTGGCGACCTGTTTGAGCACATCACCACTGCCAGCGCCGGCCAGGTTGAAATAGCTGTGGTTGGTCAGGTTCAGCACCGTCGGTTTGTCGGTGGTGGCGCGGTAGTCGATCTTCAGCTCGTTTTTTTCATTCAGGCTATAGGTCACTTCAGTCAGCAGGGCACCCGGAAAGCCCATCTCGCCGTCCGGCGACAGGTAGGTCAGCTTCACGCCGACCGAATCACCGCTCTTGGTTTCTTCTGCCTTCCACAGACGCTTGTCAAAGCCCTGCGTGCCGCCGTGCAGCGCGTTGGTCTTGTCATTGAGCGGGACCTGATAGGTTTTGCCATCCAGACTGAATTTGCCGCCTGCGAGGCGGTTGCCGAAGCGGCCGATGGTCGCGCCGAAATAGACCGTACCGTTGTTCTGGTAGCCCTGCACATCGTCGAAACCCAGGACGATGTCTTCGACCTTGCCGGCCTTGTCAGGTACCAGCAGCGATTGCAGCGTCGCGCCGTAGGTGATGATGCTGGCCTGCACGCCGTGACTGTTGCGCAGGGTGTATTTTTCGACGGCAGAGCCGTCGGGCAGTTGGCCGAACGCGCTGTGTTCGCTGGAGAGTGCGGCGGCCTGTGCGGTCAGGGTGCTGATCATCAAGGACAGTCCAAGGGTGCTGAGAAGCGCATGTTTTTTCATCTGATCTGCCTGCTTTTATTGTTATTGGTAAGACTATTTGATCGGATTCAAGCCGATGCATGGATGTATAGCCTATAAAATGGTGCTTGAAAAATAAATTGTAATACTATTTAGTAGTGCCATCGTCGCGGAAGGCTTGTGACTTACCTTAGCCGATCTGTCGAATTTTTTGCCATGCAGCCCGAACGCCGTGCAACGGGTCGGCGCAGGCAGAGGTTGGACAAGACCGCGACACAAACATCCAAAAGTGCCTTTACAACAATAACAAAGGACATTTTTCATGAACTGGCTGCCCGTTTCCGAGCACCGCTTCAAGCTGGCCGAAGGCGCCTTCTGGGATGCCGAGCAGCAGGCTTTGTACTGGGTCGACATTGCCGGGTTTCTGGTGTGTCGTCTGGTCGCCGGGCAGATCCGCCAATGGCGCATGCCGGAGCCAGTCTCCGCATTTATTCCGACCGAGCAGGGTGATGCACTGGTGACACTGGCCAGCGGCGTCTATCGTTTGGACCTGGACTCCGACAAGACTTCCTTGCTGCCGTTCTGCGTGGCAGATCCCACACCCGGCAATCGCGCCAACGAAGCCAGGTGCGATGCACGCGGCCACCTTTGGCTTGGCAGCATGCAGAACAACATCGATGCCGAGGGCGGCGACGTGCCTTTAGTGCGTCGTTCAGGCGGGTTGTTCCGCGTTGAACCTGATGCCCGGGTGACTCGTTTGCTGGACGGGCAGGGCATCGTCAACACCCTGCTGTGGAATGAAGAGGGCAGTGTGCTGTACAGCGCCGATACCCTGGACGACGTCATTTATCACTATCCGGTGCTTGCAGACGGTGGTCTGGGGCCACGCAAGGTATGGGCGGAAAAACACCATCGAGGCTCACCCGACGGCTCGGCGATGGATGCCGAAGGGTATGTCTGGAATGCGCGCTGGGGTGGCAATTGCCTGATCCGCTTTGCCCCGGATGGCAGCGTTGACCGGGTTGTCGAGCTGCCGGTCAGCCATCCCACCAGTTGTGTATTCGGCGGTCCTGGCCTGGAAACGTTGTACGTCACCAGTGCCGCGCCTGCCGATGCAAATGGTCGCTTCGACGGCGCGCTGCTGATGGCGCAGGTTGGCGTCAAGGGCACGCCGTGTCAGCGGTTCGCCGGTTGAGAGGTTGAGAAACACGTCGCGCCGCCGTCTGTTTACGACGGGAGCGTGGTTGTAGATGCAAGGGTGACATTAGGTTACATAGCGGTCATCCGTTATATGGTATGACTATTTGATCGGCTTCGGACGCTCCGGCGTTTGCAACCGCCACCTCGCTGGTCGCTGTAGCTATTCAATAAAAATAAGGAGTTAGCTATGTTGAGTCGTCACGGGATTCGTTCCCTGTGCTGTGCCGCTGTCACTACCGCCATTCTGGGCATGAGTGGCATCACCTCCGCTGCCGAAGAAGTCAAAATCGGCTTTCTGGTCAAGCAGGCCGAAGAGCCGTGGTTCCAGGCCGAATGGGCCGCTGCTGAAAAAGCCGGCAAGGAGCATGGTTTTACCGTCATCAAGATTGCCGTGCCCGATGGTGAAAAGACCCTGACCGCTATCGATAACCTCGCCGCCAACGGTGCCAAGGGTTTTGTGATCTGCCCGCCTGACGTGTCGCTCGGCCCTGCGATTGTGGCCAAGGCCAAAGCGCTGGGATTGAAAGTCATGGCCGTGGATGATCGCTTTGTCGACGCCAAGGGCAACTTCATGGAGGACGTGCCTTACCTGGGGATGGCGGCATTCGAGGTCGGCCAGAAACAGGGCGCCGCCATGGCCACCGAAGCGAAGAAACGCGAATGGGACAAGGATGGCTGGAAGGGCACTTACGCGATCATCAACACCTACAACGAGCTGGATACCGGCAAAAAACGTACGGATGGTTCGGTGAAGTCGCTTGAAGAAGCCGGCTTGCCGAAAGATCACATTCTGTTCACCGCACAGAAAACCCTTGATGTACCTGGCAGCATGGAGGCTACCAACTCGGCTCTGGTCAAGCTGCCGAGTGACTTCAAGAACCTGATCATCGGTGGCATGAATGACAACACGGTCATCGGCGGCATACGCGCTACCGAGTCCGCTGGCTTGCGCCCCACCTCGAAAGAAAACAGAGTCATCGGGATCGGCATCAATGGTACTGATGCGATCGAGGAGCTGAAAAAACCCGATAGCGGCTTCTTTGGCTCAATGCTGCCAAGTCCTGACAAGGAAGGCTACAACACTGCACTTCACGTCTATAAGTGGGTCACCGAGGGCGTGGAGCCACCCAAGTACACCGCCATGGACGACGTGACACTGATCACCCGCGCCAACTTCCAGGAAGTGTTGACCAAAATCGGTCTGTGGAAGTGAGCTGAACGAGGGGCCTGATGTTCAGGCCCCTCACACGTGCGAGGAGATTGGTTCATGCAACAGGCTATCGAGCAATACGCCGCAGGCGGTGCCTTGCGCTTCAACGGCATCGGCAAGGTCTTCCCCGGCGTCAAGGCGCTTTCGGACATCAGTTTCGAAGCGCGCCCCGGCAGCGTCCATGCATTGATGGGTGAAAACGGTGCCGGTAAATCCACGCTGCTGAAAATTCTCGGCGGCTCTTATCAGCCCAACAGCGGCGCCTTGCAGATCGGCGAGCAGAGCTATCAGTTCAAGTCCACCGCCGAGAGCATCGCGGCGGGTGTGGCAGTAATTCACCAGGAGCTGCATCTGGTGCCGGAAATGACCGTTGCCGAGAACCTGCTGCTCGGGCACATGCCCAATCGCTTCGGTCTGATCAATCGCGGTGCGATGTATCGCCGCGCCGGCGAGCTGCTCAAGGGGCTGGCTGACGAAATTGACCCGCACACACGCCTGGGCGACCTTTCGCTGGGGCAGCGGCAATTGGTCGAGATCGCCAAGGCCATGTCGCGCAATGCTCATGTCATCGCCTTTGACGAGCCCACCAGCAGCCTGTCGGCGCGTGAGATCGACCGACTGATGGCAATCATCGTGCGCCTGCGCGACGAGGGCCGAGTGATTCTTTACGTCTCGCATCGCATGGAAGAAATCTTCCGCGTCTGTGATGCGGTGACGGTGTTCAAGGACGGACGCTTCGTCAAGACGTTCGAGCAAATGGCCGATCTCGACCATGACCGACTGGTGACCTGCATGGTCGGTCGCGATATCCAGAACATCTACAACTACCGTCCGCGCCAGCATCAAGGGCCAAGTCTGCGTGTCACCGGTCTGCTGGGGCCCGGCCTGCACGAGCCGGTCACCTTCGCCGTGCAGAAGGGCGAAGTGCTGGGCTTCTTCGGCCTGGTCGGCGCCGGGCGTACCGAGCTGTTTCGCCTGCTCTCGGGGCTTACCCGCAGCTCTGCAGGCACCCTGCAACTGGACGGCAAACCGCTGACACTCAAGTCACCACGTGATGCCATCGAGGCCGGAATTCTGCTCTGCCCGGAGGACCGCAAGAAAGAAGGCATCGTGCCGCTGTCCAGCGTCGCAGAGAACATCAACATCGGTGCGCGCCCCCGGCACGTGAACCTCGGTTGCCTGATTCAGGGTCGCTGGGAGCGTGACAACGCACGCAGCCAGATCAAGTCGATGAACGTCAAGACGCCATCGCCCGAGCAGCAGATCATGTTCCTCTCCGGCGGCAATCAACAGAAGGCGATTCTTGGCCGCTGGCTGTCGATGCCCATGAAAGTCCTGCTGCTGGACGAGCCGACTCGCGGGATCGACGTCGGGGCCAAGTCCGAGATTTACGAGATCATTCACAACCTGGCCGCGGACGGTATTGCGGTGATTGTGGTCTCCAGCGATCTGATGGAAGTGATGGGTATTTCAGACCGCATTCTGGTGATGAGCGAAGGCGCAATCACCGGCGAACTCAATCGCGACGAGGCTGACGAGTCGCGACTCCTGCAATTGGCTCTGCCTCGCACGCGCGGCTGAAAATCGGTTCCTGACCATGAACAATAAAAAAGAGGTGCGTATGTCTACCGAATCCAGCCTGCAGGCTCCCCGTCAGGGCATGAACCTGCGTCGTTTTGCCGATGACTGGGTGATGCTCCTGGCGGCCGTGGGGATCTTCCTGCTGTGTGCCGTGTTCATCGATAACTTCATGTCGCCGCTGAATATGCGCGGTCTGGGCCTGGCGATTTCCACGGTGGGTATCGCTGCCTGCACCATGCTCTTCTGCCTGGCGTCCGGGCACTTCGACCTTTCGGTCGGTTCGGTGCTGGCCTGTTCCGGGGTGATCGCCGGTATCGTCATCCGCGACACCGACAGTGTATTTCTGGGCGTCTCGGCAGCCCTGGCGCTCGGCCTGGTAGTGGGCCTGATCAACGGCATCGTGATCGCCAAGCTGCGTATCAATGCCCTGATCACGACCCTGGCAACGATGCAGATCGTGCGCGGCCTGGCGTACATTTTCTCCAACGGCAAGGCTGTCGGTGTCTCCAACGAGGACTTCTTCATCTTTGGCAGTGGCCAGATATACGGCGTGCCAGTACCGATTCTGATCACCATCGCCTGCTTCATATTCTTCGGCTGGTTGCTCAACTACACCACTTACGGGCGCAACACCATGGCCATCGGCGGCAACCAGGAAGCCGCGCTGCTGGCGGGTGTCCACGTGGACCGTACCAAGATCATCATCTTCGCCGTCCACGGCCTGGTCGGTGCGCTGGCGGGTGTGGTACTGGCCTCGCGCATGACCTCGGGGCAGCCGATGATCGGGCAGGGTTTCGAGCTGACGATCATTTCTGCATGCGTATTGGGCGGGGTTTCGCTGAGTGGCGGCATCGGCATGATCCGTCACGTCATCGCCGGGGTGCTGATTCTTGCAATCATCGAGAATGCGATGAACCTGAAGAACATCGATACGTTCTACCAGTATGTGATTCGCGGCACGATCCTGTTGCTGGCGGTGATCATCGACCGCATGAAGCGCCGCTGACCGGCCAGCGCAGTTAAAGAGCCCTTGTCTATGTATGGCAGGGGCTTTTTATTGCGGGTCAACGGGCCGACTGCGGAAGTCGAGTCCTGCCCGGGTGCCCAGCGTCGGCATTGACTCCAGCGTCAGTGTCCACTGAAAGCGTTCACAGATACGTCGCACCAGAAACAGCCCGAGGCCTTTGCCACTGCCCGTCCTGATCGGGTTTCTCAGCAGCGACAGGTAATGCCGGGAAGCCTGCTCGGTGTCGAACCCTTCACCCGAATCGGTCACGCTCAACACATCATCCTTGAGTCGCACAGCGACGGTGCCGTCGTAGGTGTTATCCGCCGCATTGCGCAACAGATTGCCGACGGCAATGCGTAGCATTGCTTCCGGCACGTGCAGAGTCAGGGTCTGGTGGATCTGCACCGAGAACTTCACCGGCTTGCCGTCGAGCAAATGCTCATGATCCTTGACCAGGCCGGGCAGCAGGCGGTCGAGCTCGATCGGGTCATCCCGGTTGGAGGTCAACGGCTCACGCGACAGGTAAAGCAGTGCAACCATGATTTCCGTCAGGTTTTCCACGGTGGCTCGCATGCGTTGCAGTGGCGGCGCTGCACGCGGCGGCAGTTTCTGCCTGGCGAGGATATCCAGCGCACCGCTGATCACGGCGATGGGCGTGCGGAACTCGTGGCTGGCCTGATCCAGCAGCGCGCGTTCGCGGGCCATGAATTGTTCGACCCGTTCCAGGTGCGCGTTGATGCCGCAGGCAATGTCCTTGAGCTCTTCCTGAGCGTAGTGCACTGACAATCGCTGAGCGGGGTGTTCCGGGTCGAGTTGCTTCATGCCCAGTGCAAGCCCCTGAACCGGAAGATGCAAGCGCACGTACAACCAGGCGATCACAGCAATGATCAGAATCAGATTGAGTACCAGAAACATCGCCCCGATCAGCGCGATGAAGTTCTGCTCCCGCTCCAGATCGCTGATATCGATGGCGGCGATCAGGCGCTCTCTGCCAAGCGAGGTCACCAGCACCGCATAGTCGCGATCGCCATTGTCAGCGTCCTGGCGGTCCAGATCGCCCTCACTGTAATAGCCAGGTGCGAGTGCAGCGAGAGAGGGCGGCATGCCGGCTGCCGGCGTGCTGCCTGACAGTTTCCAGACCTGGATCCTGGCGTCTTTCTGCGCCGCGGGCAGCACGTCGTCTGCAAGCGTGTTGGCGGTCGCGGTCTCAAGCAGATCCTTCCAGATCGGATGATCAACAAGGTCCTGGCTCATGAACGCGAGGGTGGTCAGGCCGGTGGTCATCAGCAGCCCGAAACCGAGAATTATCACGCTGACGAGGCGATGCAGGCTGCCACGTCGGCGAGCGAAGTCAATCATGTGCGCACACGCACAGACGAAAACCGATGCCCTGCACGGTATGCAGCAATTTTTGCCCGGCAGCACGCTCGCCATCAATGGTTTTTCTGAGCAGGTGCATGTGCGAGCGCAGCAGATCGCCATCGGGCACGCTGTCACCCCAGACGAGTGATTCGAGTTGCGTGCGTGTGACCACGTGCGGTGAGTTGCGCATCAGCACCTCCAGCAGCGTTCGTCGGATCGGCGAGAACGGTAACGGTATGCCATCGCGCGTCACCAATTGCGTGCCGAGATCGAAGCGCAGGTCAGCGATTTCCAGTATTTGTCGCCTGTCTGCCCGCGTGTGGTTACGCGCTGCCAGCACTCGCAGGCGAATCTCCAGTTCAGGCAAGGCCAGTGGTTTGACAATGTAGTCATCCGCACCCGATTCAAAGCCTTCCAGCTTGTCATCCAGCTGGTCCTTGGCAGACTGGCACCGGGTTATTCAATTCATTGCGCAGATGACGCAGCAGTGAGATCCCGTCCATGCGCGGCATCATCCAGTCCAGCACAATGACGTCGTAACGGTTTTCCGCGAGCAGGCGGATGGCCGACTTGCCATCCGGTGCGGCGTCCGGCGTATGCCCGCAAGCCTCCAGGTAATCAAACATGTTGGCGGCCAGCGCCAGGTTATCTTCGACAATCAAGACGCTCAGTGATCGTTCGAGCACGGCGAGCTCCCGGTGAGTTGTTTCAAGGCAGCATAGGGTGGTAGTTCAGCATCAGAACTTTCGCGATATGCCGATGAACATCGACGTCGAGCTGTCTGTGTCGTGCTCCAACAGCGGGCTGTCGCTCAGTTCATCCGGCAGGGCGCTATAGCGCAGGTTACCCGAGACTTCCCACTGTTTACCGATTGGCTGAGAAAAGCCAATGCCGACATAGGACACTGTGGCGCTACCGGGACGATACTCGGCAATGCCGCGTCGTTCTTCCTCGTTCAGGGTGCCGTAATAGTAATCCACCCTATTGCCGGACAGGTGGGTGGCACCGATGTTGGGTTTGAAGCGGGTGTTGCCCAAGGTAAAGGGGTACGCGTATTCGAGGTTTAACGAATAGCCATCGCTGGCACCGCTGATATCGTTTTTGGCGACCAGTTCAAGCAGGCCGGCATCACCGCGCAGCTTTGCCGCCAATCCGGCGTCGATGCCATTGTCGCGGTCTTCCAGCAGGTCGCGGTTGATGCCGTTTCGAGCCAGTTCGCGACGACCGAAATCGTCACGATCAATACCGTCCATCTGCAGCGCAAGAATGGCATCGAGGGCAAACGACTCGGTGTTGATCAGGTGGTAACCCGCTGTTACGCCGTTGACGTAAAAGCGTTCTCCTTCGTACCTGATCAGCGGGATCGGGTTGACCTGCGTGCCGACGCCTGCGTAAGGGCTTTCGCTGATGGCGGCGCCCAGGCCCAGACTGAAATCGCCCGGTTCGGCGTGGGCCAGCTGTAAAGACAGGGCAGGCAATACGACAACAGTCAGTGCAGGAAGGAAAAGGTGCTTCATGTCGAGGCTCTCTGAGTGGTCTTTCTGGCGTGCATCAGTGTGCGACTGCGCGTGTCGCCTGCATGTCGGCGTCGCTGCCAGCGAGAGAGTCAGGTGTGCGAGACAGGGTGGCCAGGTAACGCTGGACTGCCGGTACGAAATCGTCCGTGGCGGTCAGGCCGACGTACCCGTCGGGACGTATCAGAAAGATGATGTTTTCCTGAAGGCTTACGCCGTAAGCGTCACGTGCCTGACCGGTTTCATCGACCAGACCGTAGCGGTCATTACTGACGTGCGCGGGGCGAACCGCAACTGCCTGCAGGAATCGCTCGTCGCGGCTGCCGAAAGTATTTATTGCAGCGATGGCCTGCGTACCGAAGGCCAGCAAGGTGAAATGCCCACCTCTGAAAACGTCGAACAATCGTGTGCGTCCGCCGTGCTGCTGCGAGCAGGTGGCATCGGGTGCGCGATCACCTGCCTGGACCTTGCCATCGACGATGTCGGCGCTGTTCACGGAAAGCGAGCTGGCGCGGTAGTTGAGTAATAACTGCCGCTCCTTGTCGCCACGCCTGAATGTGGGCAAGCCGGTGCCAGTGGTGTTATTGAAGAGTTCGCTGGACAACTCCAGCACCGCAGCAGCTACAGGCCTGCGTTCCTCTTCGTAAGTGTCGAGCAGTGCCTCGGGCGCGCCGTCCAGCACCGCTGCCAGTTTCCAGCCCAGATTCCAGGCGTCCTGCACGCCCGTGTTGAGGCCTTGAGCACCTGCGGGGGTATGCACATGGGCGGCGTCGCCGGCGAGGAACACCCGCTCGACCCGATAGCGCTCGGCCAGCCGCACATTGGGGCGGAATACCGAAAGCCAGGTCGGGCTGTGCAGGTGAATCTTCCTGGAGCCCGTAGCTGCCAGCCAGCGGGTCTGGATAGCATGCTCTGAGAGTTCCGGAGCGGGTTCGTCGGCGTCCAGACGCATCATCAGCTGGAACAGGTTCGAATGCGGAAGCGGACACAGGCCGATCATTCCACCTTTGCGCGTCGGCCATATGTGCCATGCATCCCGGGAAAGCCCCTCTACGTGCAGATCGCCAACGATCATCCGGCCTTCCTGAGACGTGGAGCCCGTGAAGTTCACGCCCAGCTGTTTGCGCACAAAACTCTTGCCGCCGTCAGCGCCGACCAGATAGCGGGCATGCACGATGCGAGGCTCTCCCTGACGTGCAACCCGAACAGAGACACCTTCGGCATCCTGTTTGATCTGGAGTGCTTCAGTGTTCCATTCAACCTGAGTGCCCAGTTCAGCCAGTCGATCACGCAACACCTGCTCTGTGCGCCATTGCGGTACGAGCCAGACGTTCGGGTACGGGATATCCGCTGTCTGTTTCTGGTACTTCATCATGTTCCATTTGATCTTCAGGAAAGAAACATGAAACTTCATCGGCGGATAAAGCTGACCGACGCCCAACAATGGCTGGGCGACGCCAAGGTTATCGAACACCTCGATCGTTCGTGGTTGTATGCCTTTGCCGCGAGAACCATTGAAGGGGACAGCCGATTTTTCAATGATTCTGACCTTGATCCCGCGCCTGGCCAGATCGCAGGCCAGCGTCAGTCCGGTCGGCCCCGAGCCGATTATCAGGACGTCGCAAACGTCCTGCTCAACAGGCTGATGTGTATTCAATTTAAAGGTGTTTGACTGGAAATGAATATCGCCGTCTGACATACCTGAACTCCACTTTTGTGTAGGCCACTTCCAGCGGCAGGTGGTTGCCTCTCCTATTTCGGATACGATGTATCCGAAATAGGGTTGTGTCAATAAATCAGATCATTCACAAGGCAGCCAAGCAGACGGACGGTGATCCAGGTTGGCGCATCACCGGGGTGGCGGTAATCGATCACGTTGGGCTTATAATCTGCAAATGACTGAAGACCTGAATTGCCAAGCCGTTCCTGGAAGCCCTCGCTGGTGGATGAACCGCGTACGTCGCGTGGAAAAAAGCAGAAGTCGAGGCAGGCCTTCCGTTTCGGCAGAACGGATCATTGCAACTGCCCTGGAGGCGGTCGACGAGGTCGGCGCGCAGGCGTTCAATATGCGCATGCTTGCGGAGCGGCTCGAGTCCGGTACAGCGACGCTCTATCGGCATTTCGCCAGCAAGGACGAGATACTGGTTTACGTGGTCGATAGCGTGCTGGGCGAAATGAGTGCGGATCAATCCGATGCCGCTGAAGGAGCACCGCAGGAGCAGGGCGGCGATGAGCATGCCTGGCAAAAAGCCTGCGCATCAGGCGCCGAACGCCTTTATCGCGTATTGCGCAAGCATCCGGGTATCTTGCCGCTGTTGGTGTCTCAGATACCGATCGGACCTAACGGGCTCAAGCGCCGCGAGCAGGGCATTGCGTTGTTTCTGGCCAACGGGTTTCCTGCCGAACTGGCTGCCCGCGCCTATACGTCGGTCGCTCACTATGTACTGGGCTTCGCCATACAGCAGCATTCAAACGTTGCAAGCAAAGCCTCGGACGGCGAGGACCTGGTCGAGTTTTTCTCCGCACTGGGTGCGGATGAATACCCGGCGATTGCGGCTGCCGGACGCCATTTACCTGGCGTTTCCGTGGAGGATGAGTTCAGGTTCGGCTTGCAGCTCATCATCGACGGTCTGGATCTTGCGCTTGCCGGGCTCCAGCAAGGCACCGGCAAGCGCTGAAGCAATGACTGCGCCGTTCAGCGGGGATGCGAAGCGAACGCCGAGCTGCCCAGCCGGGTCAGTCCGTAAAGCGCAGCACCGACCGCCAGCATGATGCCTGCCCGCAGCCAGGTTTCCGGACCTTGCTGAGTGAGCAGCAACAGGCACGAAAGAATGCCCAGCAGCGGGATAACCCAGTGGACCTGAAAGTGCCCGGCTTCGACCTTGTCGCGCTTGAGTACCAGCACGGCGATGTTCACGCTGAGAAACACGAAGAGCAGCAACAGCACGACGGTTTCGGCGAGGATGGTCAGGGTGCTGGTGAAGGACAGGGCAATGGCCACCAGTGTGGTCGCCAGAATTGCCAGCCCCGGCGTGCGCCGCTTGGGCAGCACCGAACCCATCACCGCAGGTAACAGGCCTTCGCGCGCCATGCCGAAGGTCAGTCGGCTGGCCATGATCATGGTCAGCAGTGCGCCGTTGGCCACCGCAATCAGTGCAATGACCGCAAACCACGGCGCAGGTATGCCAAGGCCCGAGGCACTGACCACGTCCATCAGGGGGGCTTGCGAATCCTTGAGTTGCTCGACGGGCAGGACCATCGCTGCGCCCATGCCAACCAGCATGTACACCGCACCCGCCGCCAGCAGCGCGCCGAACAGGGCACGTGGATAGACCTTGCGCACGTCCTTGATCTCTTCGGCTAGATTGGCCGAGGTTTCAAACCCCACGAACGAATAGAACGCCAGCAGCGATGCGCCGAGAATCGCCGTCGCAGGCGAGGCGCTATCCAGTTCGAACACCCGTTGCGGCACGCCTTGCCCCTGGCTGACGAACCAGATCGCTGCCGCGATCACCATCAGCAAGCCGCTCAGCTCGATGACCGTCATGACCAGATTGGCTGAAAGCGATTCCTTGATACCGCGTGCATTGAGCAGGCCGACGATGACCAGAAATGCCACGCAGACCCACTGCGCAGGCCAGTCGAGCAGCGCCTGGAAGTAGTCGCCGGCGAACGCCACGGCCAGCCCGGCAGCGCTGGTAACGCCTGCTGCGACCATGGAGAAGCCAACCAGAAACGACAGCAGCGGCTTGCCGAAGGCTTTTTCGGCGTACACCGCGGCACCGCCCGCACGCGGGTATTTGGTCACCAGTTCGGCGTAGGACGCTGCGGTCAGCAAGGCAAAGCACAGGGCAATCAGCAGGGGCGCCCAGATAGCTCCGCCGACGCGTCCGGCGATCGTGCCGGCCAATGCGTAGACGCCCGCCCCGAGCACATCGCCAAGGATGAACAGGGTCAGCATGGGCGCCGTGATTGCCCGGCGCAGCGATGAAGTCTCGGCAGTGGCCATGGTCAAGGATTCCTTTCTCTGCAGGTGCGGGTATCAACAGCAGAGCGTCGCGCGACAGGTAAATTCAAAACGATGGTGGCTGGCCTGGACCAGCGGCGCTGTTTGCCGGCTTGATGCTGCAATAGACACTGCTTGCAAAAAAGGTGGAGCATTGCGTCGCGCAGAGGTCTCAATGAGACATTTGATGGATCAGCCAAGAGGCGCACATGAGTCATAGCAGCCAACAACAGTTCAGGTCAGTCTGGGCAACCCTGCAAGTGTTACGCAAGGAAGTGGCTGATCTGCAGCTCAGTGAACTCGAGCGTGCCGAAAGCCTGCGCGGTCATCAGACGGTGGACGACAGGGAGGTCATTGAACAATCGTTCGCGACGCTGGAACAGGCCATCGATGATATGGAAGTAACGCTTGCCAGCATAGGTGAGGCCACTGGAGAGATCGGCAAGCTTTGAGCGAATGGCAGCGCCATCCTCAAGCGTGCGGCGTGAACCATAAGCAATTTTCCAGGTCTTATTCCGGCCCTGAAATTGATGCCACGCTGTTTCCTTCCAGAGTCTGTTCTCATGCCCGCATTGCCCCGTTTTTCCTGGCGCATCTGGTTGTATCTGGTCGCTCTGTTGCCGATCTACGCGAGCCCTGTCAGTGCTGCCGAAGAACGACAACTGGTCCAGGCAATCAATGATTTTCGCGGCCAGCCGCAGCGTTGCGAAGCGCGTACGACAAACATCTCCAGAGCCCTGGCGCTCAATTCCAGCGTGGTACTGCCGATCGGTTTCAGCGGTAATTTACGTGACGCACTCAAGGCATCCGGCTATCAGGCGGTCACTGTGCGGACCGTACGACTGGCCGGTGTGCAAAGCGCCGACGCAGCGTTCGACATGCTCAGGAGCCGCTACTGCGGTGCGTTGCTCGACCCGCAATACGCGGACATCGGCATCACCCGGCAGGGGAGCGACTGGCGTGTGGTGCTGGCGAAACCGTTGATCGACGAGAGCCTTGAAGACGCGCGCTCGGCTGGACGGGCGCTGCTGGCGCAGGTCAACGCCGCGCGTGCCAAGCCGCGCATGTGTGGCAAGCGGCCTTTCCCGTCGGCTCGGCCGTTGAGCTGGAATACCACCCTGGAAACGGCCGCGCAGGGGCACAGCCAGTCTATGGCCAGCGAGAATTACTTTACCCATCGCGGTTTCGATAATGACTCGCCGGCAGATCGCGCGCGTGCTGCCGGTTACGGCGGACGGCAGATCGGTGAAAACATCGCCGCGGGGCAGAGCACGGCCAGCAAGGCCATGGCGAGCTGGCTGGCCAGCCCGGGGCATTGCGCCAACCTGATGAACCCGATGTTTACCGAAGTCGGCGCGGCTTATGCGACGGCTACCCATGCTGATTACGGTGTGTACTGGACCATGCTGTTTGGTGCGCCCTGATCAGCAGCCAGCACCGTAGCGATCTTGCTCACCTGGCAGTCAGGCCGGGTACCGTTTGTCGCCTGTTCGATGTTATTTGAAAACCGCCGCTGATGAGCAAGGGTCGGTTGTACCACAAGAGGCGCGCTTGAACGGTGCGTCCGGTGGCAACGTCAGCGAGGTGTAACAGACGTCATGAAACGAACCATTGATGCTGCAGAACTGAATATCTGTTTCAGCGAGGACCTCGAAAAGGCCTTATTCAAGTGGTTCGTCGCCAGCTTTCTGATGGGCAAGCGCATTCAGGCAGACATTGCCTGCGAGGCCTATCGCGTTATCGTCGAGAAGCATCAGCGTGACACTCCGCGCAAGCTTGCTCACTGCACTCACCGGGAACTGGTCGCCATGCTGGGGCAGGCACATTATGTGCGCTACGACGAGTCAACGGCGCATCGACTGTCTGCACTGTGCGCAAAGCTCAATGACGAATACGCGGGCAAGATAGGTCGAATTCGCGAAGTGAGTGAGGATCGGAAGCAATTCGAGAAGCGACTCTGCGAGTTTGCCGGTGTCGGCCCCAAGACTGTTGAGATATTCATGCGCGAAGCCGGCAAGGTGCTGTATTGATTATGCCGCCAGTTTATATCGGTTGTGCAGGCTGGAGCCTTGCGCGTGAGTACTGGCCCGACTTTCCTGAACAAGGCAGCCATTTGCAACGCTATGCTTCGCGCTTCAACGCGGTCGAGATCAACAGCTCGTTCTATCGCCCTCATCGCGCTCAGACCTACGCACGCTGGGCGCAGGCGGTGCCCGCCGGGTTTCGCTTCTCGGTCAAGATGCCGAAACTCATTACCCACGAACACCGACTGCGCGAGTGCGAGACCGTTCTGACCACGTTCCTTTCTCAATGCACTGCGCTGGGTGACAAACTGGGCTGTCTGCTGGTCCAGCTTCCGCCCTCTCTGGACTATGCACCGCAGGTAGCTGAGAGGTTTTTCAGAGCATTACGCAATCAGTACGCCGGCAGCGTGGTATTGGAACCGCGCCATGAATCCTGGCGGCAGGCTCAGGCGCTGCTGATCGAGCATCACATTGCGCAGGTAGCCGCCGATCCGTCAGTAATCAGTGAAGGGCACTTGCCCGGTGGGTGGCAGGGTGCTCACTACTGGCGCCTGCACGGGGCGCCGAAAATTTATCACAGTGCCTATTCCGTCGAGCATCTGGAAGGTTTGGCTGGGCGAGCGTCGGCGTCTGTGGCGCGGGAAATCGAGACCTGGTGCATCTTTGACAACACGGCCAGCGGAGCCGCCGTCCGTGACGCGCTCGCGCTGCAGGCACTGGTTGAGCGCAACAGGGCTGGGTAATAGGTGCGAACGGGTGCAGTGCTCAGACCTCAAGCAGCTCACTCAACGCTTCGCTCAGTTGCTCGGCACTGAACGGCTTGGCGACGCAACGCCGGTTGAGCCACGCGTCGGGGATCCCCAGCCGGCCGTACCCCGAGCAAAACATGAAGGGTATGCCGCGATCGGCAATGGCGGCGGCTATCGGAAACGAGTTGCCGCCGATAATGTTGATGTCCAGGATGGCCAGGTCGTACTCGCCGTTACGCGCATATTCAATGCCGTCGTTCAGCGTGCTGGCGTGGTAGGCGGTCGCAAAACCCAGATCCTCGAGCATCATCTCCATCAACATGGCGAGCATGGTCTCGTCTTCCACCAGGAGCACTTTGGGGTGCGAGGTCCGGTCGTCTGATTCTGAACTCATAAGCGGCTTTCCGGTTTGTCTGGCCAGGGAATCAGCATTGACCAGATGATTCCTGTACGGGCGAACTGAATGTCGGCCTGGCCTTTGAGCTCTCGCTCGATGCTGCGGCGTATCAAGCGCAAGCCAAAGCCTTTCACCGTGGTTGCGACGACCGGCGGGCCGCCTGTTTCCTTCCATTCGATCTTCAGCGTCGGGGGAGTGTGTTCGGCAGTCAGCGTAGAGGTCACTGTCACCTGACCTGAGGCCGAAGAAAGCGCACCGTGTTGCACTGCATTGGCCATCAGCTCATGGAGCACCATGGAAAGTGTCAGTGAAAAACGCGGTTCCAGGGTCACCGGATCGCCTTCGAAACTGATCCTGTGTGCCCCCGAATCCTGCTCCTGCAGCTGCTCGATCAAGTCGACCAGTTCGGTAGAGATCCATTCCGCACGCGCCAGTGCATCGTGCGCCTGGCTCAGGGCAAACAGGCGCGCGCCGAAGCTCTTGTGAAAGGATTCCAGTGACGCAGAGCTGTTGACGGTGAGAGAGGCTATGGCCTGAACGGTCGCCAAGGTGTTTTTTACCCGATGATTCAGTTCGTTGAGCAATCCGGCGCGGGTCAGCCGGTCTTCCAGTTGCTGGCGTTCCAGTTTGCTGGAGATCGATTGCGCCAGCCGATGGGTCGTACCGCTCTGCTTTAAAAATGTCGTTTCGCCAATACTGTCCGCCCCCTGATGTACGGGCAGGGTGAAGGAAAATACGCTTCCCGAATCCAGTGAGCTGTCGGCCCACAGACGCCCGCCGTGGGCCGTGATAATGCCCTGGCAGATATACAGGCCCAGGCCGTTGCCGCGTGGGTTGCCTTCCTTCACGGACCAGTAGCGCTGGAAAATGAAAGGCAGGTGTTCGGCCGGAATGCCTATGCCGTCATCACTGACCCTGAACAGCACTTCGTTCTGATCGGCTACCGCATCGATGTTGATTCGGCCACCTTTCGGGGTGAACTTGATGGCGTTACCGACCAGATTGGAAAGTACCTGAAAGATTCGTTCCGGGTCCGCATCGATCACCAGGCCTTGCGCGGCGGTGCAGTTGAGCTCGATGTTCTTTTCGGCGGTCAGCATCACCAGCAGGCCGCAGGCTTCTTCCAGCAGGCTGGTGACACTCAGCGGCAGGCGCGAAAGCTGGTAGCGGCCGGCTTCGATCTGCGCGGTATCGAGCAGGTCTTCCAGGAGGCTGTTCATGCGCGTCGTGGCTTTCTCGATGGTGCCCAGCGCACGCCGGATGTTGCGATTTTCAAAGTGTGTGTCGCCCACCGCCCAGCTTTGCATCATGCCGCACTGCATGATGATGATCGACATCGGGTTACGCAGGTCATGGGAAACCACGGCGACCAGCTCATCACGCAAACGGACCGCTTCCTGTTCGCGCTGCACCTGGCGCTCAAGGTCGCTTTCCAGAGCAGAACGACGAATGTCTTCAGCGCCATAAAGATCTGCGCGCGACCACGGGCTGGCAATGCCGGTAACCTCTTGCTCCCAGACATCGAAAGACTGCCTTGGGTGCAGACGATGACTCGCGGAACTCTCCGGACGGGTACTGACGTGGTGGGTCGGGTTACCGCTCCAGTTCATCGTGGAGGTGAGTTGGGCGCGAAACCACATCACTGCATTATCAATCGGCTTGGGCAGCGTGAACGCGATGACGCCGCTTGCGATGTCTCTGTAAACGGCGCTGTCGGGAAGCTCCCTCTGCATGGAGTTGGTGTGGAAAACCCCCAGACCCTGCAAGCCCGTCGCCCGCTGTCTGGATCGCTGACTGGCCAGGCCGGTGTCGCGTATCCAGGTGTACAGCTCACGCACCTGTTCGATTGAAGGGCAGGTGCCGAACAGATAAACCTGATCGTCAATCAGCACCGCGGCACCGTCTGCCAGGGTCAGCGACATGAGAAGCTCGGGCCGGCTCACCAGCCCGTCGAGTACTTCATGATTGGCGCGACTCATGGCGTCTGCCAGTTGCCCGAGCAGGACAACTTTCTCTTCCCGCTCGCGCTGGATATTAGTCGCGACAATGGCGGAAATTTTCACCGACAGTAACTGACCGATCATCGCGCAGGCATCGCGCAACTCTCTGGACACCCGCAACGGTTCGGGGTGACCGCAGGCAACCAGGCCCCAGAGCTCGCCGCCGTCCAGCAAGGAGATACTCATCGACGAGCGCACGCCCATGTTCTTGAGGTATTCGCAATGCACCGGGGACACGCTGCGCAGCGTCGAGAAGCCCAGGTCGAGCGGTTGCCCGGTCGCCGGGCGCAGTGTTGGTATCAGGGGTACGGGAACGTAGGTGGCGTCCGGAATCACACGGATCCAGTTCAGCCGATACAGCTCTCGCGCCTGGGCGGGAATGTCCGAACCGGGGAAGTTCAGGCCGCTGTAGCTGGGCAGTGGCCCGGTCAGTGCCTGCGCAACGACTTGGCCATGGCCCTCGGGCTCGAACCGGTAAATCATGACCCGGTCGTAACCGGTAAGCGCCTGAATCTCGTGCACACTGATATCGAACAGTGTTTCCAGCGTCGTGGCTGCCTGCAGGTTGCGCAATACCCGGGTAATGATTCTGGACTGCCCATGACCGGTTTCCACGAAGGGCTCCAGCTCGATTATCAGCACATCGTCGGCACGCTGCAGCGAGGCGCTGTAGTGGGCTGTTCCGATCGTCAGTTTTATCGGGTCAATGTGTGGGGCAGCGGGGTGGCCGTACGCATGGTCGATGAGGGCCGACTGTTCGGGCGATAACAGCCATGACAAAGGCTTGCCCAGCAACTCGTCAGCGGCCATTCCGAATTCTGTTGCGCAATTGGCGCTGACCTGCTCAATGCAAAGGGGATCGCCTGCAACGCTGAGCAGTACGCCATGCGGCTGAATCGCGCCAGGAACACGGATCGGCTCTCGGGCACATTCGGCCAGCGCAGCTTCAAGCGCTGCGTCAGGCTTTGCATCCAGCATGTCCTTGATCAATTGCGTGAACTCCATAGGGTGTTTCAGCCGGGAACAGCCAGCCGCTGCTTGGTACGACGTGCAGTCGTTCAACGCTAAACGCGGTTCAGATGGTTTTTTTGTCGGCCGCAACGAAAATTTGAGCGGCCAGCGGCCCGGATGGACAGCGCAAGAAAATGCGAGGTTGCCGCGAAAGTGCGGCGTGGAGACCTGGACGATGCGCTCTGCTGATACAAGCCAGAGATGGAAGGAAGTAGGCCACCATAACAGGTGCCCGTTGAACGCGTAGCTTTAACTGACTATGTCGGGGAAATGCCTGCAAGTTGGCAGGTGTGGGCCTTTTGAGGCCCTGCCTGCCATTTTTTAGCGAATTATCGGCAAGTGCTGGGTTGCTACAGGCCCGCTTGGGCAATCAGCCCTGGCCGTTCAACTTGCGTTCCAGCTCACGATTCTTTGCGCGAAGCGTTTCGGCATCCTGCTCTTTTTCCTTGATGGACGTCGGGGTGATGACCTTGTCTACGCCTTCGGTTTCGGGGTTTTCCTGCGCAATGTCCTTGCGCACCACATCAACCGGCTTGCCGGACTGGTCTGTCGTTGGCGCGGACTGTACAGGCGTGTGGCTGGAAGGCTTGTCAGTATGCTTGCTCATTGCAGTTCCTCTCTGTGTGTCGTCCTGCTTGGAGGAACGAACGGCGCGAAGAGTTCGACGTGTTTTCATGTCGGCACGGTTTGCGTGAGAAAGCAGCTGCAAAAAAAAGCCCCGCCAGACGAGGTCTGGCGGGGCTTTGCTCAAGCTCTGAAAGCCTTAGAGCGCCATGTCACTGGCTGGATTGCTTTTCGCTGGCTGTGCAGCAGGTGCAGGTGTTGGAGCATTACCTGTCTTGTTCACCGGCGGCGGTGGAGTCAGTTGCAGGACTTCGGCGGTGTAAGCCCATTCCTCGGCAACACGATCCGGATTGTTGTTCAGCTTGGTGCCGTAGCTAGGCACGATCTGGTGCAGTTTTGCCTGCCATTCCGGAGTCGCTACCTTGTCCTTGAAGACTTTCTCAAGTACGCCCAGCATGATCGGCGCTGCAGTCGAGGCGCCTGGCGAAGCACCCAGCAGGCCGGCAATGCTGCCGTCCTTGGAAGCAACGATTTCGGTACCCAGCTTCAGTACGCCGCCTTTCTCTTCGTCACGCTTGATGATCTGTACGCGCTGACCGGCTTGCATCAGGCGCCAGTCTTCTTTCTTGGCGTTCGGGAAGTACTCTTTCAGAGCAGCGAAGCGATCGTCGTCAGACATCATCACCTGACCGGCGAGGTATTCGATCAGCGGGTACTGTTCGATACCGACGCGAGTCATCGGCCACACGTTATGCGTGGTAGTGCTGGTCAGCAGGTCGAAGTAGGAACCGTTTTTCAGGAACTTGGTCGAGAAGGTCGCGAATGGGCCAAACAGGATCACGCGCTTGCCGTCCAGAACACGGGTGTCCAGGTGCGGAACCGACATGGGTGGCGCGCCAGTCGACGCGATACCGTAGGCCTTGCCCATGTGCTGCATGGCCAGGGTCTGGTTGTCAGTGACAAGCCACGAACCGCCGACCGGGAAGCCGCCGTATTCCTTGGCTTCAGGAATACCGGATTCCTGCAGCAGATGCAGCGCTGCACCGCCGGCACCGATGAACAGGAACTTGGTGTCGGTTTCGGTAACGGTACCGTCCTTCAGGTTCTTGTACTTGACGCGCCAGGTGCCGTCGTCGTTGTGATTGATGTCTTCGACTTCGCTCGACAACTGCAGATTGAAGTTCTGCTTGGCTTTCAGGTTGGCGACGAACTGACGAGTGATCTCGCCGAAGTTGACGTCGGTGCCGATCGGGCTCCAGGTCACGGCCAGCTTCTGCGCCGGGTCACGACCTTCCATCATCAACGGGACCCACTTCTTGATCTGCTCGTGGTCTTCGGAGTACTGCATGCCGCTGAACAGCGGGCTGGCTTGCAATGCTGCGTAACGCTTGCGCAGGAACTGGATGTTGTTGTCGCCCCACACGAAGCTCATGTGCGGTGTGGAGTTGATGAACGAACGCGGGTCTTTCAGGACGCCGGTCTTGACCTGCCAGGACCAGAACTGACGGGAGATCTGGAACGCTTCGTTGATCTCGATGGCCTTGGAGATGTCGACGTTGCCGTTCTTGTCTTCAGGGGTGTAGTTCAGTTCGGCGAGCGCCGAGTGACCGGTACCGGCATTGTTCCAGCCGTTGGAGCTTTCTTCGGCAACGCCGTCGAGGCGCTCGACCATTTCCATCGACCAGCTCGGCTCCAGCTCGTTGAGCCAGACAGCGAGGGTTGCACTCATGATGCCGCCGCCGACGAGCAGTACGTCGACTTTCTTGGTTTCAGCCGCCTGCACGGGCATCAGGCCCATGGAAATGGCCAGACCCAGGAGGGCCGTGTTCACTTTCTTAAACATTCTGTCATCCATCTGATAAACGCCATCCGCCGACTACTCCTGGGGAAACGGCCTGTCACATGCATCGAGCCTGCGACAAACACTCGCACCCACGGGGACTAGAGGTGGACATACAAGGCCAATATAATACCGCTCGAGACCTCAATTTATGTCCTGCTGCGCTGACTTCTTATCATCATTGGATTCAGCGTCATGAGTGACATTTGCTCTGTTGGTGCGCTGCGATGCCCGAGGGTCTTGCCCTCTGAGCCACGTGCGAAGACACACCTGGTCAGCCTGTTCACGGAGTCTGGGACGCCGCATCGGAGCATGGAGGCACGCCTGACGCGCAATTTTTTGTACGCGTACTGCGACACATCCTCGGTGGCATACCGGCAAAGACGCGGTATTTTCGCATAATGTGCACCCCGGTTGCGAGGTGCCATCATCAAATTGGCCACGAATGCGTTGATTTAGACACTTCACAGCCTTCCACTGCCTATCTGTATCGGCATTTTCGCCCGGGTCTTTAGCCGTCAGACGGATATAGCCCTCACTCGGTCTGAAACCCGCTCCGAACAACGCGCTCATCCGGCTCCCATGCATTCATGAGCCAGACTCATAACGGCGTGTGACTTTACCTGGCTAATCATCGCGCCGACGCCCTGTTAGGTTCCTTATACGGCTGCCATGTCCGTGGCCGCAATGTTCGGATACAGACGTCCGTCAAACAGTTGGAACTTTAGTAGCGCAGACCAGTTAAACACTTGTAACGGGTGATAGCGTTTTGGCTTTGATTACCCCCTGAAAATAAAGGCAGCACGTCAGTGAGCAGGAGTACGCCCGGGCCGCTGACCACACCATAACGCCCGTCGCTTTACAGCAGCGACGGCTATTACCGAGTGATCCTGATGACCGAACCCAAGAAGCACAAGGAAACTGCTGGCGACAGCAGTACCGTGCAGCCCTCACGCCGAAACTTTCTGAAGTTCGGTGCCTCCGGCATTGCTGCGGCCACGCTGTCTACCTGGATCCCTTCCGACGGCCTGCTGCAGGCGGCGCCTTTGGCACCTGCGGCCCCCGTGGTCGAAGACAGTGACGCACCCGCAGCGGGTGAGCAGCGCATCCAGTTGAAGGTCAATGGCCAGGTTCATACCCTGAACGTGCCGGCCAATGCCGTTCTGCTCGATGTGCTGCGTGACCGCCTGCAACTGACGGGCACCAAGAAAGGCTGCGATCACGGCCAATGCGGCGCCTGCACGTTGTTGGTCAACGGCGTGGCGATCAACTCCTGTCTGTCGATCGCCGTTCAGCATCAGGGCGACAGCATTACCACCATCGAAGGGCTGGCCGAGAACGGCAAGCTGCACCCGGTACAGGAAGCGTTCTGGGAACACGATGCCTACCAGTGTGGTTATTGCACCTCCGGACAGATCATGAGCGCGGTCGCGATTCTCAAGGATCCGAACATTGCGTCCGACGACGCCAGCGTCAGAGAGGCCATGAGCGGCAATATCTGCCGCTGCGGTGCCTACAAGAACATTCTGTCTGCCGTGCAATCTGCGCGCTCGAAAATGGGAGGTGTCGCCTGATGCGAACTTTTGACTACGCTCGTGCCGCTTCGCCCGCGCAGGCTTACAGCACAGCCTCTGGCGAGGGGCTGCGCTTCTACCTGGCCGGCGGCACCACGCTGCTGGATCTGGTCAAGCTCGACGTGATGCAACCGCAGCAACTGGTGGACATCAACCATCTGGCGTTGAAGCAGGTCGAGTCGCTGCCCGATGGTCGCCTGCGCATCGGCGCGCTGGTCAGCAATACCGACCTGGCCAGCCACCCGCTGGTGCAGCAGCGCTACCCGGTGTTGTCCGAGGCGATTCTTGCCGGTGCTTCGACCCAATTGCGCAACAAGGCGACCACCGCCGGCAATCTCATGCAGCGTGTACGCTGCCCGTATTTTCGCGATGGTATTTCCGCCTGTAACAAGCGCCAGCCGGGCTCTGGCTGCGCAGCGATCGGCGGGATGAACCGCAGTGTGCACGCAGTGCTGGGCACCAGCGAACACTGCATTGCCACGCATCCGTCAGACATGTGTGTCGGCATGGCGGCCATCGGCGGGCAGGTTACCGTCCAGGGCGTCAACGGCTCGCGGGATATCCCGCTCGCCGACTTTCATTTGCTGCCGGGTGATACGCCAGAGCGCGAACACGCGCTGGCGCCCCATGAGCTCATCACGCATGTGACCCTCGACGCGCCGCTGTCAGGCAGCCGCTCTTCTTACCTGAAGCTGCGCGACCGAACCTCTTACCAGTTCGCCCTGGCATCCAGTGCCGTGATTCTGGTGATGGACGGCAAGCGCATTACCGATGCGCGCATTGCGCTGGGTGGCGTGGGCACCAAGCCGTGGCGTGCCCTGGAAGCGGAACGTGCGCTGATCGGTCAGCGTGCCGACCCGGACACCTTTGCGCAGGTCGCAGCGCTGGCGATGAAGGGCTCGCGGGCCTATGAACACAACGCCTTCAAGATCCCGCTGGGTCAGCAGGTCATCGTCCGCAACCTTCGTGACCTCACGGCCTAGGAATTTCTCATGAGTGAAAACATCATTGGTGTGCCGCAGCGTCGTATCGACGGCGGCAAGAAAGTCAGTGGTCAGGCGCGCTATGCCGCAGACCATCCGATGGGCAAGATGCTTTACGCCTATGGCGTCTACAGCACCATCGCCAACGGGCGCGTGCTGGCCATAAAGGATCAGCAGGCCAAGGCGATGCCTGGCGTGGTCGATATCTTTCACCACGACAACTTCCCCACGTTGCACCGTACTCCGAACACCAAACTGAGCTTTGCCAAGATGCTCTCGGCCAGCAAGGCGGACGAGCATCGCTTGCCGTTCGAGGATGACCGTATCTATTACCCTGGTCAGTTTGTGGCCCTGGTGGTGGCCGAGAGCTTCGAGCAGGCGAGGGCGGCGGCCTATCGCGTGACGGTGGATTACGACGAGCGTCCGGCGGTCAAGGACCTTGCCGAAGGCATGCGCGTCAACGGCGCCCGCGATGGCGGTGCCGGGCACAACCGGGGCAATCCGGACAGCGCGTTCGATGGCGCAAAAGTCAAAGTCGACCAGACCTACACCACGCCGGTGGAAGTGCACAACCCGATGGAAATGCACGCCAGCACCGCCTGGTGGCAGGACGGCAAACTGTTCGTCTACGAAAGCACCCAGGGCGTGGTCAACCACCGCAACCTGCTGGCCAACGTCTTTGACCTTTCCCCCGACCGGGTGGAAGTGCGCGCGCCCTTCATAGGCTCGGGCTTCGGCGGCAAGCTGTGGCCGTGGCCGCATTCGGTCGCAGCCTGCGCCGCTGCCAAAGTCACCGGGCGACCGGTGCAACTGGTGTTGCCGCGTGCGCAGATGTTCACCACCGTGGGCCACCGTCCGGAAACTCGCCAGCGCCTGCGTCTGGCCACCGATGCGAGCGGCAAGCTGGTGTCGATTCGTCACGAGTCGTTCAACAACACCTCGATGCTCGATGACTACACCGAAAACTGCGGTGGCGTGACCAAAAGCCTGTATGCCTGCGATAACGTACTGGTCAGCCACAAGATCAGCCCCATCAACCGCGGTACGCCGACCTCCATGCGTGCGCCGGGCGCGGCACCGGGTCTGTTTGCACTGGAGTCGGCCATTGATGAAATGGCGCTGGCCAGTGGCATGGAGCCTCTGGCATTCCGCAAGCTGAACCTCTCTGACAAGGATCAGAGCGCAGGCCTGTCGTGGTCCAGCAATCACCTGCCTGAAGCCATCGACAAGGCCGCCGAACGGTTTGGCTGGCAGGCACGCAAGGCCGACGTCGGTTCGATGCGCGAAGGCGATGAAATCATTGGTTACGGCATGGGCGCCTGCAATTGGGAAGCCTATCAGGTGCCCACTGATGCGCGGGTCATTCTGCGTTCCGACGGCACGGCTCTGGCTCAGTGCGGCTTGCAGGACATCGGCACCGGCACCTACACCATCGTCGCGCAAACCGTCAGCCAGTTGACCGGCATTCCCATGGAGCGCGTCGAAGTGGAACTGGGCAGCTCGTCGTTCCCGGCAGGCCCGGTGTCCGGTGGTTCGTGGGTCACTGCCAGCGTAATGCCGGCGATTGCCGGCGCCACCCGCGAAGCGTTGCAGAAACTGCGCCAGTACGCCGTCAGCAAGGATGCCGTGTTCGCCGGACAGGACGCCGAAGCGATCAAGGTCGAGAACGGTCAACTGGTCATGGGTGAGCAGCGTGCGAGCTTCGTCGATGTGCTCAATGGCCAGCGTCTGTCGCGTGCCGAGGGCACGTTCCAGAGTGGCATGCCTGAGGCCGGCAAGTACTCATTCCGCTCGTTCGGCGTGCATTTTGTCGAGGTGCGCTGGGACCCGGGCATTTCCAGCCTGCGCGTTTCGCGGGTGGTCAGCGCCATTGACGTGGGCAAAGTGGTCAACCCGCTGGCGGCACGCAATCAGGTGGAAGGCGCGATTGTGATGGGCATCGGCATGGCCTTGTTCGAGGCCGGTGAATACGATCCGCGCAGCGGCATGCCGGTCAATAACAACTACGCCGAGTACGTGGTACCGGTGCATGCGGATCAACCGGACATCGACGTCCTGCTGCTCGATTATCCGGACTACAACCTGGGTGAATTCGGCGCACGAGGTATCGGCGAGATCGGTGTGACCGGGCTGGCCGCAGCAGTGGCCAACGCGGTGTATCACGCGACCGGCAAACGGGTGCGCAGCCTGCCGATCAGCAAGGAAAAACTGATGGCAGGGTTGTAACAATGAAACAGCTTGATTTGCAGGTAGTACAACAGGCGAGGGACTGGCTGGCCAGCGGCAAGGCGGTCTGGCTGTGCACGGTTCTTTCCACGTTCGGCTCGGCCCCACGCGGGCCGGGTGCGATGCTGGTGGCGCTGGGCAGCGGTGAGCATCGCGGCTCTCTGTCGGGTGGTTGCGTGGAAGAGGATTTTCTCGAGCGCGTTGCCGCGGGGCAGTTCGAGCCGGTCAATCAGGTGGTTCGCTATGGCGACGGCGGCTTCGCGCCAACGCGGGCCTTGCCGTGCGGCGGTGTGCTGGATGTGCTGATCGAGTTCATTGCGCCAAAACCTGAGGCCGATGCACATCTGGCGGCCATCGAGCAGGCGCTGGCCGGGCGCGAACTGGTCAGCAGGCAGGTGCACCTGGGCGGTGTGCAGAGAGCGATCGGGCCGGCGACGATGGGCGAGTCGCGTGTGCAGGTCGATGGTGAACGGATCAGCATCCGCATGGGCGCGGTGTATCGTGTGCTGCTCGCCGGGCTGTCGCCGGTGGCAGAGTTCTGCGCCAGTTTTGCCGTTGCGATGGGCTATGAGGTGATCGTCTGTGACCCTCGTGTCGAAGTGACCTCAGGGTTTTCAATGCCAGGTGTCGAGGTGCGTGGCGTGCTGCCTGCGGTGTTCATTGCCGAGGGCGGCTGCCACAGTTCGACGGCCGTGCTGGCGCTGACGCACGATCCGAAGCTGGACGATCTGAGCATGCTCGAGGCGGTACGTACCGAGGCGTTCTACATAGGTGCAATGGGCTCGATGCGCACCAGCAGCAAACGTCTGGAGCGTCTGGGGCGGATTGGCGGGCTGGACGCTCAGGTCCTGGACCGGATCCACGCGCCGATCGGCCTGAACCTGGGCAGCAAGACGCCTTCCGAGATCGCCATTGCGGTAATGGCCGATATCCTGCGGGTGGCCAACGGTGTCAGTCGTGCCGAGGTGTAAGGTGTTGCCGGCAGGCTTCTGCCAGCGCTGAAGGGGTGTCGGCGTCGCGCAGGATGCCAGGGTCATCGCAATACAGTAGGTCACACGCCTCGGGGTTATTCGTGATCAGGGCCTTCGCGCCCTGATCGCTTTCCAGTTTCAGCAGTGCCGGCCAGAATCGTCGACCGATGATCACCGGATGGCCACGCTGGCCTTCATGCATTGGCAGGACGATGCGCTGGGGATCGGCCATTCTGGCCAGGTCATGCAGGGTCTGCGGCTGTATCCAGGGCATGTCCGCAAGAACAACGGCAACCGCATCGGCAGAGGAGTCCATCACTGCCGCAACGGCGCTCGCCAGGCTGTGGCCCATCCCCAGTTCGGCCTGTTCGCTGCGGATGATCGTGATGTTCGAGGCAACCCCCAGCGCATCCGCCTGGTCATCAGGGCGCAATACCACCGCCGTTTTGGCGAATGCGTTTTGCGCGTTTTCCAGGCTTGCCGTCAGCAGGGTCCGCCCGCACGGCAGAAGCGCCTGCCGCTTGTCACCGGCAAAGCGCCTGCTGCGGCCGGCTGCGAGGACCAGGGCGAACACTTCGGGGATCTGGCTGTCTATGCTGCTCAATCCGAAACCTTATGAGTGGGTGAAAGGAGAGGGCGCGTGCGGTTTGCGCGGCGCACCCTGCAGTTCTGCCGATGCACGCACAATGCCTTATTTCGCTGCCTTGCCGGTAGCGGCACGAATCATGTTTTTCGAGGGTTTCAAGTGGACAATCATATTCGTCCTGTCGAACTGGAAAAAGCCTACCGTTTGCTCAACCACGGGCCGACCGTGCTGGTCTCATCCAGCCACGAGGGCACGCATAACGTCATGGCTGCGGCCTGGGCCTGTGCGCTGGACTTCTCGCCACCGAAGGTGACGCTGGTCATCGACAAGATGACCAAGACCCGCGGACTGGTGGAGAAGAGCGGCTACTTTGCCCTGCAGGTGCCCAATCTGGATCAATTGCAGATGACCTTCGACGTCGGCACCCAGAGCAAGGTCTTCACTCCGGACAAGCTGGACAAGGCCAATGTGGACCTGTTTCGCATTGACGGGCATGACTCGCCGCTGGTGGCCGGATGTTCGGCCTGGCTGATCTGCAAGGTCATTCCCGAGCCGCACAATCAGCAGACTTATGACCTGTTCATTGGCGAAGTGGTGGGCGCCTGGGCTGACAACCGCGTGTTCAACGACGGGCACTGGGAATTCGAAAAGGCCGACCCGAAATGGCGCAGTCTGCATTACGTCGCGGGCGGGCATTTCTATACGATCGGTGAGCCTGCGGTGGTGGATACGGGCGACGAGTAATCGCGATGTCTGGCCCTGACGATCCTCGCCGACCGTAAGGGCCTCTTCGTGAGCAAGCTCACTCCCACACAAGCACACTCATTGGTCCCACAGATGGCTCCCGTGGTAGCGAGCTTGCTCGCGAAGGGGGACTGACTGATCAGTCAATACTCAGCGGCTACACCTGCTCCTTGGTGAGCAACGCGAATCGCCATCCCGGCCAGTCCCGCAAGGGCTGTGTATCTTCTGCACCCTCAGTGACGATCCCGCCACACAGTCTGTGCATTGCAGAACTCGCGTACTCCAAAGTGCGACAGCTCACGGCCAAAGCCGCTTTTCTTCACGCCGCCAAAGGTCACGCGCGGGTCTGACGCGCTGTAGCCGTTGATGAACACACCGCCGGTTTCCAGTTCCTCGGTCATGCGCTCTGCCAGTTGCAGGTCGCGGGTATAAATCGTCGCGGTCAGGCCGAAATCACTGTCATTGGCCAGCTCCAGAGCGTGCTGCGCGTCGCGGGCGGTGATGATCGACGCAACCGGCCCGAACAGCTCCTGCCTGAACGAAGTCATCCGGTCGGTGACGTCACCGAGCACGGTCGGCTCGTAATAATTGCCCTGGCCTTCAGCCTTTCTGCCGCCCAGCAACAGCGTGGCGCCTTCGGCGAGCGTGTCCTGTACCTGGGCATCCAGCTCGTCGCGCAGATCGAAGCGCGCCATGGGGCCAATGTAGGTTTCGCCGGAAAGAGGATCGCCCGTTACCAGTTGACGCGTTTGCTCGACGAACCTGCGGGTGAACTCCTCGACCACGCCTTGCTCGATGATCAGACGCTTGGCCGCTGCACAGACCTGCCCGGTGTTCTGGAAGCGGCCAATCACCGCGGCCTTCACAGCCTGATCCAGGTCCGCATCATTGAGCACGATGAACGGGTCGGAGCCGCCCAGTTCCAGCACGCACTTCTTCAGTGCCGCACCGGCCTGGGCGCCGATGGCCTGGCCGGCACGCACGCTGCCGGTCAGAGTGACAGCTGCGATGCGCGGGTCGGCAATGGCGTTTGAAACGCCTTCCGGGGTCACGTTGATGACCTCGAACACACCCTCCGGGAAGCCGGCACGCTTGAAGGCGCCGAGCATCAGGTAAGCGCAGCCCATTACGTTGGGCGCGTGCTTGAGCACATAGGTGTTACCGGCCAGCAGGGTCGGAATCGCGCCGCGCAGCACTTGCCAGACCGGAAAATTCCACGGCATTACCGCGAGAATCGGGCCCAGCGGACGGTACTCGATCCGCGCCTTGTCATGCTCGACCTGAGTTGCTTCGGCCACCAGCATCGCCGGGCCTTGTGCCGCGTACCAGTCGCACAACTGGGCGCATTTCTCGATCTCGCCTCGGGCCTGGGCGACGGGCTTGCCCATTTCCTGGCTGATCATGCGGGCAATGTTTTCGACGTCATCGCGCAGGGCCTGGCCCATGGCGACGATCAGTTGCGCACGTTGCTGAACCGGCGTGCGCTTCCAGCCGGCAAAACCGGCAGCCGCACGCGACAGGCTTTGATCCAGCGCAGTGGCGGATTCGAAGGCATAGTGGCCGATCTGCTCGCCGGTGGCAGGGTTGATCGAGATTGCATGGGTGTTGCTGGTGACAGTAGTCATTGCGCCATCCTGTTGAGGTGGAAGTGGGACCAGAATATAGGCGTGCAATGCTTTCTAAAACTGAATAATAATGAGCGTAACGTTCATGTTTGGAGAGTGATATGGATCTGGTTCAGCTGGAGATCTTCAAGGCAGTGGCTGAACACGGCAGCATCAGCGCCGCCGCGCAGCACATCCACCGGGTGCCCTCGAACCTGACCACGCGCATCAAGCAGCTGGAGCAGGATCTGGGCGTCGACCTGTTCATTCGCGAGAAGCACCGCTTGCGCCTGTCTCCTGCAGGCTGGAATTTTCTCGACTACACGCGACGCATCCTGGATCTGGTGCAGGAAGCGCGTTCTGCTGTGTCCGGGGAGGAGCCACAGGGGCCTTTTGCACTGGGGTCGCTGGAAAGCACGGCTGCGGTCAGGATTCCTGCGCTGCTGGCCGCCTACAACCAGCAGAACGCCAAGGTCGAGCTGGACCTGTCCACTGGCCCGTCCGGAACCATGATCGACGGCGTGCTGGCCGGTAGACTGGTGGCTGCGTTCGTCGACGGGCCGGTGCAGCATCCGTCGCTCGACGGCGTGCCGGTCTTCGAAGAGGAAATGGTCATCATCGCGCCGCTCAATCATGCGCCGGTCAAGCGCGGGCGGGACGTCAGCGGAGAGAGTATCTATGCGTTTCGTGCCAACTGCTCGTACCGCCATCATTTTGAACGCTGGTTCACCGATGACGCGGCAGTGCCGGGCAAGATCCATGAAATGGAGTCCTACCACGGCATGCTCGCCTGCGTCAGCGCCGGTGCCGGGCTGGCGCTGATGCCGCGCAGCATGCTGGAAAGCATGCCCGGCTGCGCCACGGTCAGTATCTGGCCGTTGTCCGAGAAGTTTCGCTACCTGCACACCTGGCTGATCTGGCGCCGGGGCACGGTGTCGCGCAGCCTGGCCCGCTTTGTCGAACTCCTGGAACAGCGCAGCGAACCGGCGAACGTTTAACGGCCTGCAGAAACCCGCTCGGCAATCGCCGCGCCGACTTGCTGAGTCGAAAGCGTGCCGCCCAGATCCGGCGTGACGTCGCCGTTGGCGATCACTTGCTCGATGGCGGTGATGATCTCGTCATGGGCCGCGGTGAAACGCTGATCGCCCTGGCCGAGGAACTCCAGCATCAGCGCCCCTGACCAGATCATCGCGATCGGGTTGGCGATGTTCTGGCCGAAGATGTCCGGGGCCGAGCCGTGGACCGGTTCGAACAGCGACGGGAAGTGGCGCTCGGGGTTGAGGTTGGCTGACGGCGCAATGCCGATGGTGCCTGCGCACGCCGGGCCGAGGTCGCTGAGGATGTCGCCGAACAGGTTGGACGCCACCACCACGTCGAAGCGCTCGGGTTGCAGCACGAAACGCGCGCAGAGAATGTCGATGTGTTGCTTGTCCCAGCTGATGCCGGGGTACTGGCTGGCCATCGCTTCGGTGCGCTTGTCCCAGTACGGCATGCTGATGGCCATGCCATTGGATTTGGTCGCCGAGGTCACGTGCTTGCGCTCGCGTTTGCTGGCCATCTCGAAGGCGAACTTGAGAATGCGGTCAACACCACGACGGGTGAATACCGATTCCTGCAACACGAATTCGTTGTCGGTGTTTTCGAACATGATCCCGCCCAGCGACGAGTATTCACCTTCGGTGTTTTCCCGGACCACGACAAAGTCGATGTCGCCCGGTTTGCGATTGGCCAGCGGGCAGGGCACGCCGGGAAACAGCCGCACCGGGCGGATATTTGCGTACTGATCGAATTCGCGGCGAAACTTGAGCAGCGATCCCCACAGCGAGATGTGATCGGGAACCTTTTCCGGCCAGCCCACGGCGCCGAAGAAGATCGAGTCAAAGCCCTTGAGCTGTTCGAACCAGTCGTCTGGCATCATTTTGCCGTGCTTCAGGTAGTAATCGCAGCTGGCCCATTCGAAGTATTCGAACTCCAGTTCCAGCCCGTGCCGTGCGGCGGCGGCCTGCACCACGCGCACTCCTTCGGGCAGCACCTCCAGGCCGATGCCGTCACCGGCGATGGCAGCGATACGCAGTTTCTTGTTGTTCATGGTGGCGCTCTCTCTGAATCGATCCATTGCGGGTGTGCAATCAATGAGTTGCACAGGCCATCCATGCTATAAGCGCACGATATAAAGATAATCAGCTGATTAATGGACTGAGAAAACACGAATCGTGAATAAATATCCCAGCCTCGATGATTTGAATGTGTTCGTTCATGTGGCCCGGCGTTCAAGCTTCGTCGGGGCTGCGGATGAGCTGGGCATGTCCGCGGCCTACGTCAGCAAACGTATTCGTTTGCTGGAGCAGGGTATGGGTGTGGTGTTGCTGCACCGCTCGACCCGGCAGGTGTCGATTACCGAAGATGGCGAGCGCGTCTACGAGTGGGCCAAGGGCATGCTCGATTCAGTGCAGCAGATGGGTGACGAAGTGGCGGCGCTGCACGGCGAGCCGAGTGGCTTGTTGCGGGTCGTCAGCAGTCAGGGCTTTGGCCGCCGTTTCGTCGCGCCTGCGTTGTCGGAGCTGGCGGCGCGTTATCCGAAGCTGGATATCCGCCTGGACATTCAGGACCGGCTGGTCGATCTGATCGAGGAGGGCGTCGATCTGGATATCCGCGTCGGCAACGAAATCGCCCCGCACCTGCGCGCCAGGCATCTGGCCAACAACTGGCGGGTTCTGTGCGCGAGCCCCGGCTACCTCGACGTTCATGGCACGCCGCTTAATCTTGGTGAGCTGGCCAATCACGATTGCCTGGTGATCAAGGAGCGCGACCGGCCATTCGGCATCTGGCACCTCAACGGGCCGCAGGGTGCCGAAACCGTCAAGGTGACCGGCAGCCTGTCTACCAACCACGGCGAAATCGCCCGTCAGTGGTGCCTGGACGGGCGCGGGGTGTTGCTGCGTTCGCTATGGGATGTGCGCACTGACCTGGCCGAGGGCCGGCTGGTTCAGGTGTTGCCGGATTACCGCCAGGATGCAGACATCTGGGCGGTGCATACCTCGCCGCTGATGAGTTCGGCCAAGGTCCGCGTCACGGTGGAGTTTCTGCGCGACTACCTTGCCCTGCATCCTTCGCCGGTCAACCATTGAGACACGCAATGCCCTGTCAGTGGGTGCCGGCTGCCTTGTTCAGGTCGCTGTCGGTCCACTCGGTGTAGATACAGGCGTCTGCGGCCGCCCAGCGCACGCGCACCGGGTCGCCCGCCTTGAGCGACATGCCGTTCGCGGAAAGCGCTTTGACGGTCATGGCAGTGCCTCCGGCTGAGACCACCGAGCATGTCTGGCTCTCGCCGAGAAAAAGCACTTCAGCAACCGTGGCGTTTACCTCGTTCCAGCCTGCTTCAAGCGGCATGGCCGCTGCCTGGGACACGCTCAGCGCCTGGGCTTTCTCCGGGCGCACCATGAGCAGCACCTCCTGATCGGTCTTCAGCCCTGCGGTCAGGCGAATCGCCAGTGTGCTGCCTTCGAAGGTCGCCACGGCATTGCCCTGGGCCTTGAGCCTGAGGAAGTTCGAGTTGCCGAGAAACGAGGCGACGAAGGCATTCGGCGGATCCTGATACAGGTCATAGCCCGAGCCCAGACCGACGATCTTGCCATGGCTGAAAATGGCGATGCGCTGTGACAGGCGCATGGCTTCTTCCTGATCATGGGTTACGTAAACGATGGTGATGCCCAGCCGGCGATGCAACTGGCGCAGTTCGTCCTGCAGGTCTTCGCGCAGCTTCTTGTCCAGTGCGCCCAGAGGCTCGTCCATCAGCAGGATGCGCGGCTCGTAAACCAGCGCTCGGGCGATGGCGACCCGCTGCTGCTGGCCGCCTGACAGTTGCGACGGGCGCCGATGAGCAAAGGCTTCCAGCTGAACCAGCTTGAGCATCGCATCGACTTTCTTCTCGCGCTCGGCCGCAGGCAGCTTGCGGATCGCCAGCGGGAAGGCAATGTTGTCGCGTACCGACAGGTGCGGGAACAGCGAGTAGCGCTGAAACACCATGCCGATGTCGCGCTTGTGTGGCGGCACATTCACCAGCGATTTGCCACCCACCAGAATCTCGCCCGAGCTGGGCGTTTCGAAGCCGGCGAGCATCGACAGCGTGGTGCTTTTTCCCGAGCCGCTGGAGCCCAGGAAGGTCAGGAATTCGCCGTCCTGGATGTCCAGGGAAATGTCGTCGACGGCGGCGAAATTTCCATAGTGCTTGTTCAGATTACACAGGCTGACCAGTGTGTTGTGTGGCTGATGGGCGGGGTCTTTGATCACGGCACTCATGACGTACTCCTGGCTTCGTTGCGGCGACGCAGGGTCGCGGCGATGAACATGATCAGCACCGACAGGGCGATCAGCAGCGTTGAGGCGACGGCGATGACCGGCGTCAGGTCCTGACGCAGGGTGGTCCACATTTTCACGGGAAGGGTTTGCAGGGTCGGGCTGGCCATCATCACGCTCAGCACCACCTCGTCCCACGACACCAGGAACGCGAACAGCGCGCCGGCCATCATGCCCGGCCGGATCCCGGGAAAGGTCACCTTGTAGATGGCCTGCAAGCGTGAAGCGCCGCAGATGACCGCAGCATCCTCGATGGACTGGTCGAACAGCTTCAGCGAATTGATGATCGAGATGATGGTGAACGGCAACGCGACGATCACATGGCTGACGACGAAGGAAAACAATGTGCCGGTGTAACCGAGCTTGAGAAACAGCGCGTAGACCGCGACGGCGATGATCACCAGCGGCACGATCATCGGCAGTGTGAAGACGCCGTACAGAAAATCACGCCCCGGAAACCGGCCACGCACCAGTGCGAACGCGGTGGGCAGGCCCAGCGCCACCGAGGCGAGGGTGGTCAGGATCGCGACCTTGAAGCTGGACATGGCCGCGGCCATCCAGTCCGGGTTGGAAAAAAACTGCTGATACCACTTCAGCGTCCAGCCGGGCGGCGGGAACACCAGCCACTGCGAGGAACCGAACGACAGCAGGACGATGAACAGGATCGGCAGCAACAGGAACAGCGCGATCAGGGCGGTGGTCAGGTACAGGCCCGTACGCAAGCCGGGGCTCATGGCATTGGGTGTCAGGAGCATGGCGGTTTACCTCGCGTTGCTGGCGCCGACCGGTGATTCCGGCTGGAGCTTCAGGTAGAAGTAGAACAGCACCAGCGTGATCAGCACCAACAACGCAGCGGCGGCACTGGCCAGCCCCCAGTTGAGGAACGACTGCACCTGCTGGACGATGAATTCGGGCAGCATCATGTTCTGCGCGCCGCCGAGCAGTGCCGGGGTGACGTAGTAACCGAGTGACATGACAAACACCATCAGGCCTCCGGAAAACAGCCCAGGACGGCACAGTGGCAGAAACACTCTGAAGAAATTGCTCCAAGGGCTGGCACCGCAGATCGAGCCCGCCTGCAGCACCATGGGATCGATGGCCTGCATGGTCGCCTGCAATGGCAGGACGATGAACGGAATCATGATGTAGCTCATGCCGATCACCACACCGGTCAGGTTGTGCACCATTTCCAGCGGTTGATCGATGATACCCATGGCCATCAAGGCCTTGTTGACGACCCCGGAGGCCTGCAACAGCACCAGCCACGAATAGGTGCGGGCCAGCAGGCTGGTCCACATCGACAGCAGCACGATATTGAGAATCCAGCGGCCCCAGCCGCGCGGCACCAGGGTGATCACCCAGGCGAGCGGAAAGCCCAGCAGCAGGCTGAACAGCGTCACCAGACCGGCTACGGAAAAGGTATTGAGCAGCACCCGCGAGTAGGCCGAGTTGGCAAACAGTTGCTCATAGTTGCCAAGGCCCGGCACCGGCTCAAGCACGCCGCGCAGCAGTAGAGCAATCAGCGGCGCGAAGAAGAACAGTCCGAGGAAGATCAGCGCCGGAAGCAGATTGCGGCTGCCACGCCAGCGCTGTGCGACGGAAGGGGATGGCGGCATGCCCGGCGCCTTCTGGCTGGCCGCGCCAGCGGCGCTGGAAGCACCCCCGGCCGGCATGGATTGACGAGGAGCAACCGCTGTCATCTTTACTTGACCAGCCATTCGTTCCACCGTGTCGCAATATCAGCGCCGTTCTTGGCCCAGTATGCGAAGTCGAGAGTGATTTGATCGGCAACGTGCGCGGTCGGCAGGTTAGGTGCCAGCGTAGAGTCCAGGCGCGCAACGCTCTGGGTATTGACCGGGGCATAGGCACTGAGGTTGGAGAAGTCTGCCTGGCCTTTGGCGCTGGTCGCGTTGGCGATGAATTTCATCGCGGCGTCCTTGTTTTTTGCACCCTTGGGTACGACCAGAAAGTCAGCCATGACCAGGTTCTGCTTCCAGCTCACCCCCACCGGGGCGCCATCCTGCTGCAGGGCGTAGACCCGGCCGTTCCACATCTGCCCCATCGACACTTCGCCGGAGGCCAGCAGTTGCTGGGACTGCGCACCGCCGCCCCACCAGACGATGTCCTTCTTGATGGTGTCGAGTTTCTTGAAGGCGCGGTCGAGGTCCAGCGGGTAAAGCTTGTCGGGCGCTACGCCATCGGCCAGCAGGGCCAGTTCCAGCACGCCGGGGCTAGGCCACTTGTACAGCGCGCGCTTGCCCGGGTAGGTCTTGGTGTCGAACATCGCGGCCCAGTCGCCAGGCGCCTTGCCGCCGACTTTACTTTCGTTGTAGCCGAGCACGAAGGAGAAGAAGAACGAACCGGCACCGTGGTCAGTCACGAAGCGCTTGTCGATCTCGTCGCGTTTGATGGCGCTGAAGTCCAGAGGCTCCAGCAGGCCTTCGCTGGCGGCGCGCAGGGCGAAGTCGGCTTCGACATCGACAACGTCCCACTGCACGTTACCGCTTTCGACCATGGCCTTGAGTTTGCCGTAGTCGGTAGGACCATCCTGCACGACGGTGATACCGCTGGCCTTGCTGAATGGAGCCGCCCAGGCCTCCTTCTGGAAGTCCTGCGTGGAGCCTCCCCAGCTCACAAAGTTGACGCTCTCGGCGGCAATAGCGGCGACACTCGAAAAAGCCAGCACGCCAGCGGCCAGGACTGCTGTTGCACGTTTGTTCAACACCATTTTTACGCCCTCATTTGTTGTGTTTTGAGCGGGCTTTTCTTGCCCGCGTAATCGGGAGCAGTAGGTCCAATGGGCCTTGAAACCTTGTACAGGTCAGGTGCTGTTATTAGTGCTGTCCCTTGTCGGGCGCGTCTGACCAGATCTTGTATTTATGGAATGTCATATTATGGTATTCCAAACTTTCTGCAAGCGTTTTGCCCTCTCAAAACGCCTTCATGGTCCGGTTTCCGGTCAGCGCCTGTGGTTGCAGGCGGCGGATTATCGGGCTCGCGTGACGAGTTTTTGCCTGGTCAGCCGGGAAACGGAATACTTTCAATCACTTCCAGATCGTAGCCGGTCAACCCTGCATATTTCAGTGGCGGGCCGAGGTGGCGCAGCTTGCCGACGCCCAGGTCCTGCAAGATCTGTGCGCCCGTACCGACCTCGGAATAAATGCGCGATTGCGAGCGGGTGTATTGGCGGGGCAGCTGGGTGAGCTGCGGGATGCGCTCCAGCAGCGCCTGGGACGATTCGTGATTGGCCAGCACCACTACCACACCGTGACCTTCCTGCGCGACACGTTGCAGGGCGGCCCAGAGTGTCCAGTTGGCAGGCCCGTTGTATTCGGCGCCGACCAGGTCGCGCAGCGGGTCGACCACATGCACGCGTACCAGCGTGGCGGCGTCGCGCCGGATGTCGCCCATCACCATGGCCATGTGCACGCCACCTTCGATGCGGTCTTCGTAGCTGAACAGACGGAAGGTGCCGTGCACGGTCGGCAGTTCGCGCTCGCCAATCCTGACGATGGTGTGTTCGGTGCTCAGGCGGTAATGGATCAGGTCGGCGATGGTGCCGATGCGAATACCGTGCTTTTTGGCGAACACTTCCAGGTCGGGTCTTCGTGCCATGCTGCCGTCATCATTCATGACTTCAACGATGACCGACGCTGGCGTGAAACCGGCCAGCCGGGCCAGGTCGCAGCCCGCTTCGGTATGCCCGGCACGGGTCAGCACGCCGCCGTCGCGAGCGCGCAATGGAAAGATATGGCCCGGCTGCACCAGGTCCTCCGGTACTGCGTGCGGGTTGACGGCGGCCTGCACGGTACGCGCACGATCTGCCGCGCTGATGCCGGTGGTCACACCCGTCGTCGCTTCGATGGATACCGTGAACGCGGTGGCGAATACGCTGCCGTTGCTGGGCACCATCTGTTCCAGGCCCAGACGCTGACAGTGCTCGTCGGTCAGCGTCAGGCAGATCAGACCGCGCGCTTCGCGAGCCATGAAACTGATTGCCTGTGGTGAACAGCAGTCGGCGGCGAGTAGCAGATCGCCTTCGTTTTCCCGGTCTTCGTCGTCGACCAGCAACACCATCTTGCCCTGGCGGTAGTCTTCAATGATGTCTTCGATGCGATCGAACGCCATAGTCAGTTTCCCGGTTTTATGGGTGGATGAATCGTGGTATACCATAAGACAGAATATTTCACAGATTGCCTATCAATGAAACAGTGAGCTCGCGATGAAAGCCTATTGGATTGCACACGTTGATGTGACCGACCCCCAGCAGTACAGCGAATACACCCAACGCGCCCCGGCGGCTTTCGAGCTGTTCGGTGGCAGGTTCCTCGCGCGCGGCGGGCGTTCCGAGGCGCTTGAAGGGCGCGGCACGCCGCAGCGCACGGTGATTATCGAATTTGAATCCTACGAAAAGGCGCTGGCCTGTTATCAGTCGCCCGAGTATCAGAATGCGATGAGCCACAGGCAGGGCGCTTCCAAGGCCGAGATCGTGATCGTCGAGGGGCAGTTTTAGACGTTCAGTGGCGAGCTGAAAGCTTCAGGCGTTCACCGGATAAAGTGCACCTTGCCGGTGTCGTCGTTGCCGATATAAATACCGTAGACACCGGCCTGACGTTCTTCGATATAGCGTTCCAGTATCTGCCGGATAGCGGGGTAATAGATGCTGTCCCACGGGATGTCTTCGGCGGCGAAGAATCTGTAGTCCAGGGTTTCCGGGCCGAACTGGCCGGTCACCTCCAGCGCGATGGCACGGAACACGATGTAGACTTCGCTGATGCGCGGCACGCTGAAAATGGAGTAGGGCGAAAGGATCTCGGCGCGTACACCGGTTTCTTCCCAGACTTCACGCAGCGCCGCCTGCTCGGTGGTTTCACCGCTTTCCATGAAACCGGCAGGCAGTGTCCAGGTGCCGGGGCGCGGCGGGATGGCACGCTGGCAGAGCAGGTACTTGCCTTCCTGCTCGATGATGCAACCCGCGATGATCTTCGGATTGACGTAGTGAATGTACTGACAGCCGCCACAGACCAACCGCACATGCGTATCGCCCGACGGCACACGCTGAACCAGATCAGCGCTACCGCATTGGGGACAGAAGCGCGGTGTGGCCATTTCAGCGACCTATGCGAGGTTCTTTCAGCGCGACGGGGGCGACGATGTCGCGGACTTTGCTGACTTCATCCTGCTTGGATTTGAGGTATTCCAGCGCCACGCGTGCGGCGTTGCGTACGTGATCGACCGACGCCTGATGCGCGGCCAGCGGGTCGCCGCTCTTGATCGCTTCGACCATGAGCTCCATTTCCTTGTTGCTGGCACCGCGGCGGTTTTCCTGGGATACCGAGGTGGCGCGCAGGTAGCTGATGCGCGCCTGCAACTGGCGTAACTGGGTCGCGGCCACATGGTTGCCCGAGCCTTCCAGCAGTACATCGTAGAAACCCTGGACCGAGTCGATCACCTGCTGCAGTTCGCCTTCCTTGAGCGCCTGACGATTTTCCTCCAGGGCTTTTTCCAGTGCACGAATGTCCTTGGGTTTGGCCCGCAGGGTAAACAGCTGAACGATCAGGCCTTCGAGCACGCAGCGCAGCTCGTAGATATCGCACGCGTCAGCCAGCGTGATGATGGCAACACGCGGGCCCTTGGCATCGGCGAACTCGACCAGACCTTCGGATTCCAGGTGGCGCAGTGCCTCGCGTACCGAGGTGCGGCTCACACCGAGGCGGTCACACAGATCACGCTCGACCAGACGGTCACCCGGCAGCAGCTGAAAGTTCATGATTGCGCTGCGCAGCTTGTCCAGCACGATCTCGCGCAGCGTGACGGGGTTGCGGTTGACCTTGAAGGTGTCGTCGAGAGGCAGGCGTTTCATCGGGTGTGCTCGGAATGGGGCTGTCAAAGTAAAAACGTGACTGGAAATAAAGTCTCGCTCATGTCGGCAACCCGCACACTGCGCGGGCTGCTGCATGGCCCGGACGGATGAACCCGGGTCGTGGTCGAGTTTATCACGCCCATGCCTGCAACCACCAAAACCGCCCTGAGCCGCCTCAGACGATGGCTGGCAGTGCGCCCATCTTGCCCCGGTGATAAACCATCGGTGTGACCGGCGTCGCGGGCAGGATCAGGTTTTTCACCCGACCGACAATGATCGCGTGATCGCCGCCGTCGTATTCGCGCCACAGTTCACACTCGATGATCGCTGTGGAGTTGCCCAGCAGCGGGTTACCCAGCTCGCTCAACTGCCACTCGATGCCCTTGGTCTTGTCCTTGCCCTTGCTGGCAAACGCATAGGCTTCTGTCTGCTGATCGGCAGACAGCAGGTGAATCGCGAATTTCCTGCTGTCGCGCAACACCGGGTAAGTGTCCGATTCGTAGTTGGGGCAGAACAGCACCAGTGCCGGGTCGATGGACAGCGCGCTGAATGCGCTGGCAGTAATGCCGACCAGATTGCCCTCAGGGTCCAGGGTGGTGACGATGGTCACGCCCGAAGGGAATGACGCCATGACTTCTTTGTAAATACCGGGTTCTATCATCGCAGCGGCCTCGTTAACGCATGACAAATGGATCAGGCATGGGCGCCTGCGAAAGGTTGATCCACACCGTTTTCAGTTCGGTGTAGGCCAGCACGGAGTCTATCCCGCTCTCACGACCGTAGCCGCTATTTTTGAAACCACCGATAGGCGCCATGGCCGACACGGCTCGATACGTATTCACCCAGATGATACCTGAGCGAATATCCCGCGCCAGGCGGTGCGCGCGTCCCAGGTCGCGGGTCCAGATGCCGGCGGCGAGGCCGAACTGGGAGTCGTTGGCGATGGCCAGCGCTTCGGCTTCGTCCTTGAAACGAATCACCGAGGCCACCGGACCGAACACTTCTTCCTGCATGATCTTCATCGAATTGTGATCGCACTCGAACAGCGTAGGTTCATAGAACCAGCCTTTGCTGTCCAGCTCCGGTCGCTTGCCGCCCAGACGCAGGCGTGCACCTTCGGCCAGCGCGTCGGCTACCAGGCCTTCTACCACGGCCAGTTGCTGGGCGGTGGCCATCGGGCCCATTTCGGTGCCTTCATCCTGCGGATTGCCGATCCGGATCCGACTGGCGCGTTCGGCCAGGCGTTCCACGAATTCGTCGTAGATTTCGTCCTGCACCAGCAGTCGCGAGCCGGAAACACAGCTTTGCCCGGACGCCGCATAGATGCCGGCGACGGCGCCATTGATGGCGCTGTCCAGGTCGGCGTCGGCGAAGATGATGTTGGGTGATTTTCCCCCCAGCTCCAGTGACAGTTTGGCAAAGTTCTCCGCGCTGCTGCGCACCACATGTCGCGCAGTGGCCGCGCCACCGGTGAAGGCTATCTTGCGCACCAGCGGGTGCCGGGTGAGGGCTGCGCCAGTGGTCGGGCCGTAACCGGTGATGACGTTGACCACGCCAGGCGGAATGCCGGCTTCAAGTGCCAGACGCGCCAGTTCGAGCACGGTCGCCGAGGCGTGTTCCGAGGGTTTGAGGACGATGGTGTTGCCAGCAGCCAATGCCGGGGCCAGCTTGATGGCGGTGAGGTACAACGGGCTGTTCCAGGGGATGATCCCGGCCACCACGCCCATCGGTTCGTGCACGGTGTAGGCGAACAGGTCCGGCTTGTCGAGGGGCAGGGTGCCGCCTTCGAGTTTGTCAGCCAGCCCTGCGGTGTAATGAAAGAACTCCGGCAGGTAGCCGACCTGCCCGCGGGTCTCGCGAATCAGTTTGCCGTTGTCGCGGCTTTCCAGCTGCGACAGTTGCTCCTTGTTTTCGGCAATCAGGTCGCCCAGCTTACGCAACAGCTTGCCGCGTGCCGTGGCCGTCAAGCCGCGCCAGGCCTGACCCTCGAAGGCTTTCTGGGCGGCCTGAACGGCTCGTTCGACGTCGGCTGCGTCAGCATCCGGCAATTGCGCCCAGGGTTCGGCCAGCGCCGGGTCGAGGCTGTCGAAGGTCTTGCCGGACAACGCATCGACCCACTGACCGTCGATGCACATCTGAAAGCGGGTAAGGCTCATGCAACAATCCCCTTGATCGAATGGTGAGCGGACGCCGGTTTGTCGAGGCCGATCTTTTCGAAGAAACCGAGCAGCACCTGGTTGACCAGACGCGGCGATTCAACCGGCATCATATGGCGTTGATCGGGCAATATCGCGACCTCGGCACCGGGGATACGCGCGGCCAGTTCGCGGGCCATTTCCGGCGTCGATCCCGGGTCAAGTTCGCCCGTGGCGATCAACGTCGGTGCGCGAATATCGCCCAGATCATCGGCGCGGTACATATCCTGAGTGGCGAACAGCTTGTACGTGGTCAGGTAACCTTGCGGATCGTTGCTGGCCAGGTTGTGCCGAATGGCTGCAATCTGCGCCGGGCTGGCCGCCTGATACTCACGGCTGAACCAGCGCGAAAGCGCTTCGCCTGCGTTGGCGTCCGGGCCATGCTCGGCAGCCTGGCTGGTGCGCGCTATGACGCTGGCACGCTGTTCCGCGCTGCGATTGAAGACGCTGCTGAGCACTACCAGCCCCGACAGGTGCTGGGGGAACTCCAGCGCGAACGCACGCGCCACCAGGCCGCCCATGGAGAAACCGACGACCGCCGCCTGCGGCAACTGCAAATGTGTCAGCAGCTCGTGCAGTTGTTCGGCATAGCCCGGCAGGCCGGTGTCCGGATCGGGGCGCGGGCTGGCGCCGTGGCCGAGCATGTCGTAGGCGATGACCTGATAATGCGTGGCCAGCCCGACGATCTGGCCGCCCCACATTTCCTTGTTCAGGCCCACCCCGTGAATCAACACCACGGGGTGACCTTGGCCGGTAGCCAGATAGCTGGTACCCGCCGGGGTGTGTTCAGCGGTGAGCTGAATCATGGATCGCTCCTGCGCGGACGTTAAAGGGGATGGATCACTGGGCCTTTTCGGCGGCCAGCTCTTCCAGGTCGATATACCGATTGCCGATTCGCGGATGCAGGCGTCCGCCGTTGGCGGCGCCAAGGACTATGATGATTTCGTCGGCGCGGGGCGAATCTTCGATGTGCATTTCCAGGGTGATGTAGTGCGAGCGCAGCCCTTCATCGTCCTTGTGCATCATCGGAATCTGGATCGACGTACCTGGGCCGCCGCGTTTGTTGGTGAAGCTCAGGTAGCTCTTGGCCTGGACGGCCTCACGGTAATGATTGCCAAAGCGCAGGGTATGGATCACTGCCGAGGCGTGTTCGATTTCACCTTCTGCGCCGACCACTGCAGCCTTGCCGTAGGCCTCGATTTTTTCCGCACCGCCAATCGCATCGGTGAGGCGCTTGACCATCAGCTCGCCCAGTGCGGAGCAGTTGGCGCGGATCTCCGGTTTCAGGTCTTCGACGAAGCCACGGCCCAGCCAGGGGTTCTTGATCACCGCCGCCAGTCCGATCATGGTGACCGGTTTGTCGGTGGCTTTGCCGCCCTCGATAAAGGTTTCTTCGGTGTACGTGACGATCTTGCGAATTTCAAAGCTCATGAATGACTCCCGGAGCGAGTAATTTTGTATTTCGTCTGATGGTATACCATAAGATCGAGCATGCAAATCCTTTATTTGCGGCGGCTACCGGGCTTGTCGTTCATCTCATTTACCTCAATCCATACGCGCCCACAGCTCTAGCTCGCACTCATCGATGACCATTCGTCAGGTGTAAAGGCAATCGCTTTGAACAGGCGCCTTCTGGTTGTGACAGATATTCGGTGAGCCCTAAAAAGCCCTAACGAATTTTTTACTGAGGAGACTCCGAACATGAAAGCCATCGTCTATAGCGGTCCGCGTGACGTCAGTGTCAAAAACGTACCGGATGCGAAGATTCAGAAGCCGACAGATGCGCTTGTCCGAGTGACCTCCACGAATATCTGTGGCTCGGACCTGCACATGTACGAAGGCCGCACGTCGTTCGAGACCGGGCGCATTTTCGGCCATGAGAACCTCGGCCAGGTGATTGAAGTGGGCGCCGGCGTTGACCGCATCAAGGTGGGCGACTGGGTGTGCCTGCCGTTCAACATTGGCTGCGGCTTTTGCGAAAACTGTGAGAAGGGCCTGACCGGTTATTGCCTGACCGCCAACCCTGGCAGCGCTGGCGCGGCCTATGGTTTTGCCGATATGGGCGATCACGAAGGTGGCCAGGCCGAGTTGCTGCGCGTGCCGTATGCCGACTTCAACTGCCTGCTGTTGCCCGAAGATGCCGCCGAGCGTGAAGAAGATTACGTCATGCTCTCGGACATCTTTCCTACCGGCTGGCATGCCACCGAGCTGGCCGGGCTGCTGCCTGGCGAAAGCGTTGCCATCTACGGTGCCGGCCCGGTCGGTCTGATGGCTGCCCACTCGGCAATGATCAAGGGCGCCTCGCAGGTGTTCGTGGTCGACAACCATCCTGATCGTCTGGCCCTCGCGGCGAAGATGGGCGCGACGCCGATCAACTCGCTGGAGCAGGGCGCGGTGGATCAGATCCTCAATCTGACCGATGGCAAAGGCACCGACCGAGGCTGTGAGTGCGTCGGTTATCAGTGCTGCGACCGTCATGGTCACGAGGCCAATCACGTCACCATGAACAACCTCGTTGCCTCGACCAAGGCGACTGGCGGAATCGGTGTCGTGGGCGTTTTCGTGCCGCAGGATCCGGGCGCCAAAAGCGACCTCGCCAAGGAAGGCAAGATGGCCTTCGACTTTGGCTCGTTCTGGTTCAAGGGCCAGCAGATCCGTACCGGTCAGGCCAACGTCAAGGCTTACAACCGTCGCCTCGCCGAGCTGATCCACCACGGTCGCGCCAAGCCGTCGCAGATCATTTCCCATCGCCTGAAGCTTGAAGAGGGCCCTGACGCCTACAAGCACTTCGATGCGCGTGATGAAGGCTGGACCAAGGTAGTGCTCAAGCCAGGTGCGTGATAGCCGCGTTTGACCAGCCCTTTGGTTGAAAGCCCTTGTCCTATCCGCCACAGGCGATCGGCAAGGGCTTCAGCACTTCAGTCAGAACTTTTATTCAGCGAGATTTATTCAGATGAACGAAGAATACCCAAAGCCGCCATTTGCCAGTCAGCCACAGGAAGTTCCAGGCATGCAGGGCAAGATGGACCCCTATCCCGATTGCGGTGAAAAGAGCTACAAGGGCTCCGGACGTCTGCAGGGCAAGATCGCTCTGATCACCGGCGCTGACAGCGGCATCGGCCGCGCAGTGGCGATTGCCTTTGCACGGGAAGGCGCGCAGGTCGCGATCTCCTACTTGAACGAGCATGAGGACGCGCAAGAAACCAAGCGCTGGGTCGAAGAGGCGGGCCGCAAATGCCTGCTGTTGCCGGGCGACCTGGCACAGAAGCAGCAATGCGAAGACATCGTGAGCAAGACCGTTGCAGAGTTTGGTCGCATCGATGTGCTGGTCAACAACGCTGCGTTCCAGATGACGCATGAAACGCTGGACGAAATCTCCGACGAAGAGTGGGTCAAGACCTTCGATATCAACATCACCGCGATGTTTCGCATCTGCAAGGCTGCGGTTCCGCATATGCCACGGGGCGGCTCGATCATCAATACCAGTTCGGTGAATTCGGACATGCCCAAGCCGACGCTGCTGGCCTACGCGACCACCAAGGGCGCGATTGCCAACTTCACCGGTGGCCTGGCGCAGTTGCTGGGCGAGAAGGGCATCCGTGTGAACAGCGTGGCACCCGGCCCGATCTGGACGCCGCTGATCCCGGCGACCATGACCGATGAAGACGTGAAAAGCTTCGGCAGCGAGACACCGCTGGGACGCCCGGGGCAGCCGGTGGAAGTTTCGCCGATCTATGTGCTGCTGGCCTCGGACGAAGCCAGTTACATTTCCGGCTCGCGCTATGCAGTGACGGGCGGCAAGCCGATTCTGTAATTACCCCGACAACGCCTTTTTTGTTGAAACGGTGCCCAGACAGGCACCGTTTTTTCAGGCGTCAATGGCACTCTGTATCTGCACTAGCGGGTACTGCCATTGATCACCTAATTTCCAGGCTGATTCATCCGTGTTTGTGCATATCGGACAGGCTGGCCGGTCGCCATGACCAGCGACGAAAGCGTGTCGGCATTCATCTGCAATAATAAAGTCCGGGTCGTTGTGTTGCTCAAGAACTCTTGTTTTCGCTGTGCCGGGGTGCGCGCATTCTTGGTCAACGCCTGCATAGCGGCTATATAGTCGGCAGGATCAAATTGTTCTTCGTCGGGGCCATGCTGCGAGATTTCTCTTAATGACATTCGGATCTCGCTGGACCACGCCTCGACCTGTGCAGCATCCGCTCCGTCGACGAGGAGCTTGCCAGCATCCGTCAGATAATAAAACGCATCCATCGTATTCAGTTGGACATGGGAGGCCTCATGAATAATGGATCGTGCAACTTCCAGCGCATCGTAGTTGGCAAGCAGGGAGGCCGACACCCCAATCCGTGCGACCGATTCCTGAAACTCGCCTTGAAAACGAGTCGATGCGAGAATGTTTTCGGGTCCATTAAAAAGAAACAGCGTCAGATCGGATTCTGGACTGCCGATGCCCTCAATGAGCTCCTGCATCTGCCGTAAGGAATCCTCCACGTCGATACTCGTAGCGGCGCGAGCGCTGGGGGCCAGCGCCCCAAAGGTTGCGTCGAATGCCTCCTTTACGTCTTCACTTGGTGATGCTTTTAACAGCTCGGAACGCGTGAACGTCAATAACGAAACGGCAACATCCCTGGCGGCAAATATTTTAAATTGCTGCTCAGGCTTGAACTCGGAAAGGTCGTCTGCGACGACTGTAAGGGGAACGTCGTGGGGAGCAGCCCCTTGTTGATCAGCAAACCGCAAAGGCGAATTCCTGACAAAACGATATAGATTCATCCCGTCCACTGTGCCCGCCGGATCCGGATTGATCCATCGCTGCAACCATGGCGCGTAATAGCGCAAGCCGTAGTAGTACAGCCCTGTTGCATCGCGTTCCTTGCCAGAATATCGAATGGTTTTATAGCTGGCTTCAATCGTACTGCGCCCTGCCCACCACGAGGTACCACCAAACGGGTAGTAACTTTCCTGGCTGATGATGTGCGCGTTTTTATCCAGCTCCAGGGTGCCGGACCCCAGATGATCGGCGAAGCTGTAGCGAACCTGATCGTTTTCAAGTCCTTCGGGTTGACCCGCCTGCCAGTGCAACACCCGTACCTGGTTGCGCCCGGCCTGGGTGACGATAACGTGCAAAGTCTCGGCTGTGGCGCTGTTGCTGTGCAGCTCCAGGCCTGGTAAATAGCGCACTTCGGCACTGTGCACGACGGCTTTCGCCCTGGTCGTGTGGACTTTGCGCAGGCGTTGCCCACTGGCGTCGTAGACATAGCGCTCTCTGTCGTCGTCACCCGCTGCCCGGACCACCGGCCGCACTTGCTGCAACTGATTACGCCAGTCCCAGCTCATCGCTTGCCCGGCTTGCAACTTATTCAGATTGCCATTGGCGTCGAACGCGGCAGCGATGGCTGCTTCATCTGGCGGTTGATCGTTGATGACCGGCAGGCTGCGATTGCTGGTTTGCGAAGTGACCAGAGTGCGCGAGTGAGACTGGGTGCCAGTGTGAGTCAGTTGCAGCAGATTGCCGCTCGCATCATAACGATAGGTTTGCCTGTAATTGGCTAGCTGCGTCGGGTCGGGGGAAACCTGGAATGATGGAAAAACCGGGCCTTTATTGAGTTTCGCGGACTCCGTGCCCGTAGCCTGGATCAACTGATACAGCGTGTCGTATTGATAAGTCGACACCGGTTCAAGGCGCTGATTGCGATAGTACCGCGTCGGCTGAGCGCGATCTTCAATACGCAGGACATTGCCCACCGGGTCGTAGTCATACAGCAGATGTTGCAGCAGTTGGCCATCTGCTCGTGTGCCTTTGAGTTCAATCAGACGGCCATTTGCGGCGTCATGCAACGCCTTGGTCATAACACCGTTGCCAGCCGTTTCCGAGGTTACGTGGCCTTGAGCGTCGTAATCGATCCTGTGAATCAGAATTCGCTCTGTCTGCCCGGGGAGGCTGAGTGAAATGGCCTCGATATGACCTGCCACACTATGGGCAAAGGTCTGGACGTTACGCTGGGCGTCCGTCTGCGAGATGACATCGCCAGGCGGACTGCGTGCCCAGCGCGTAGTTGCGCCTGGACCAGATTCGAGCAAGGCGTCACGTTCTGTCAGCGGTTCTGGCCAGTCGACATTTTCGGGATTGAAGAGAAAATGCCGCGTCTGTTCAAGCACGCCACCCGCCAGGGCGAACTCGTCATCCATTCGCGAACCAGCCGGGTCATCATGGCGTATACATTGGCCGCACTGGTTATGGCCCTTGGTATCCGGCCCGCCGTATTGCCGCCGCTCGACGCAGCGTCCGTTTTCAATGATGGCAACGGGTCTGAGCAGGGCGTCATACTGCACGCTCCGCTCAGTCCCACGGCCATCCCAGCCAGCCACGACCGCGCCGCTGTCACCGGCCAGCATCAGCCGCCAACCGGCATCGACACTGTCGCTGAGAAGCGCCTGACCACTCAGGGAAAACACAGTGGCAAGATTGACCGCAGCCTGGCTTTCCCAGAGCCTTGCATCCCAGCAGCTGACCGGATGCCCGGCAGCGTCATGAGCTGCGCGGTTTACCAGTCGTTCCGGCGTGTCGATTAACGGGTTGCGCCGAAAATCAATCGCGCGAATCTCCAGACCGCGTGGATCAATGACAGTCAGGCGGGGCGTATGATGATGCAGTGCGGCAGACTGTGCGTTCATGATCCCGTCATCCCTGACTGGTGGCTCGAATCCAGGCTGTGTAAGTTAAATATTGTCGTAAGTGCAGCATAGCGCAGGCCAATGAGACCATTGCCCCAACGTATTGCGAACTTGTCTAAGCGCGTGACGATGCGTCGGAAAGTCGACGAGCCGTAGCGCTTGGTATTTTTGCCGATGGCCGGTGCTGATCAGCGAGTCTGATCCATCGGCCACACCGTTTCTTTGAGCGACTTATGGAGAAAGTGTTTATGTATCCAGACGTACAGCTTTATATCGATGGTCAGTGGCGCGCCAGTCGCGACAACCGCACGCTGTCAGTCATCAACCCGGCGACGGGCGAGGCGCTGGGCACTGTGGCGCATGCCGGTATCGCCGATCTTGATGAAGCCCTGGCGGCGGCCGAGCGTGGCTTTGCCACCTGGCGTGCGACCTCGGCTTATGATCGCTACAAGCTGATGCAGAAAGCTGCAAACCTGGTTCGCGAGCGTGCGGACAGCATTGCCCGAATCATGACGCAGGAGCAGGGCAAGCCTCTGGCCGAAGCGCGCATGGAAACCTTGTCGGCGGCGGACATCATCGACTGGCTGGCCGAAGAGGGGCGTCGCAGTTATGGCCGTCTCGTGCCATCGCGTAACGTGTCCATCGAGCAGAAGGTCATCAAGGAACCGGTCGGTCCGGTTGCTGCGTTCACGCCGTGGAATTTCCCGATCAACCAGGTGGTGCGCAAGTTGTCCTCGGCGCTGGCTGCGGGCTGCTCGATCATCGTCAAGGCCCCGGAAGAGACGCCGGCGTCGCCTGCCGAGCTTATCCGCGCATTCGCCGATGCGGGCGTTCCAGCGGGCGTCATCGGGCTGGTGTACGGCGACCCTGCAGAAATCTCCGGTTACCTGATCCCGCATCCGGTCATTCGCAAGGTCACGTTCACCGGCTCCACGCCGGTCGGCAAGCAGCTGGCCGCATTGGCTGGCAAGCACATGAAACGGGCGACCATGGAGCTGGGCGGCCATGCACCGGCGTTGGTGTTCGATGATGCGGATATCGATCTCGCCGCTCGCGTGCTGGCCACCGCCAAGTTCCGTAACGCCGGGCAGGTCTGTGTATCGCCGACGCGAATTCTGGTGCAGCGCAAGGTGCTGGATGCGTTCACCGAGAAATTCGTCGGGCTGACCCGTGAAATCAAGGTTGGCAACGGTCTGGAGGCGGGCACTACCATGGGCCCGGTGGCCAATGATCGACGTATTCCTGCGCTGGTCGATCTGATCGATGACGCGGTGCGCGGTGGTGCGACGCTGTCTGCGGGTGGCAAGGCTGGCGAAGGACCGGGCTATTTCTTCGAGCCGACGGTGTTGAGTGGCCTCAAGCCGCACATGCGCATCATGAATGAGGAGCCTTTCGGCCCTGTTGCGCTGCTGGTGCCGTTCGACACACTAGAGGAGGCGATCGCCGAGTCCAACCGCGTGCCGTTCGGGCTGGCATCCTATGCCTTCACCACGTCGATGAAGACTGCTCAGGCGCTGAGCACCTATATCGAAGCGGGCATGCTGTCGATCAACCATCAGGGCATCGGCTTGCCGGAAGTGCCGTTTGGCGGGATCAAGGATTCCGGTTACGGTTCCGAAGGTGGCACCGAAGCCATTGAGGCTTACCTGAATACCAAGCTGGTCACTCAATACAACTGAGCGTTGCTCGGGTAAATAAAAACGGTCGCGATGTGCAAGCATCGCGACCGTTTTTCGTTGCCTGTGTGACTCAGTCTCTGGCTTGAATACCGGTCTGTCTCATGACCAGATTCTTTTCCTTCTTGTACTGCAGGGCCACTTCGGGGGCCGGGCCGCTCTGGCCGGTCTCCATCCATTTGCGTATGCGGCTGGCATCGGCGAAGTGCGTGTATTTGCCGAACGCATCGAGAATCACCACTGAAACCGGGCGGTTGGCCATGCTGGTCAGCAGCACCAGGCAGTGACCGGCCTGATTGGTAAAGCCGGTCTTGGTCAGCTTGATGTCCCAGTTGTCCTTGCGCACCAGATGATCAGTGTTGCTGAAACCGAGGGTGTAGGTCGGTTTGCGGAACGTCACAGTCTTCTGCTCGGTGGTGCTCAGTTCACTGAGCAGCGGGTATTTGCGCGCCGCCATCACCAGCTTGGTGAGGTCGCGTGCGGTCGACACGTTGTACACCGACAGGCCAGTGGGTTCGACGTAGGCCGTGTGTTTCATGCCCAGCGCCTTGGCCTTGGCGTTCATCGCCAGAATGAACGCCGGATAGCCACCCGGATAGCTGTGCGCCAGGCTGGCCGCCGCGCGGTTTTCCGAGGACATCAGGGTGATCAGCAGCATGTCCCGGCGGTTCATTTCACTGCCGAGTTTAACGCGGGAGAAAACACCTTTCATTTCCGGTGTCTGGGAAATGTTCACCGGAATGACTTCGTCCATCGGCTGCTTGGCATCCAGCACGACCATCGCGGTCATCAGCTTGGTGACCGAGGCAATCGGCACGATCACATCCGGGTTGCTGGAATACAGCACCTTGTCGGTCTGCAGGTCGATGACCATTGCGCTGCCCGAGGCAAGGTGCAGGTTGGAAGGATCACGGCTCAGGACGGCAGGTTCGTTTGCCAGCGTAGGGGTAGAAAGCATGGGGCCGGTAAGTACAAATAATAGGCCCAAAAGAGACAGACGGATTTTCAAGAGCAAGGCTCACTCGATAAAAGGTGGTAAATGGAAGGGATCGCGTCAAAACGCTGCATTTTATGAGCAGACTTTGCCGTATGTCGATGGGCTGGGGTGGGCGTTTGCGCAATAAATGACGCAATCGGTCGTTCATTAAGTTGCCGTTAAGTCGCTTTCTGCTCTGCAACCTGCCAAAAACCGCCTCTCAATTGAATATTCGTGGTGCGCAAGGCCCGCACCGATTAGCATTCCATGCCATTCAGGTCACCGATTCAGGAGTCATGCAATGCTCAAGGGGTTTGTCAGCAAGGATTACGCAGTTCTGGTGATCATCGCGTCATTGATTGTCATTCTGCTGCTGGGGGTCGGCTTTACCTCACGTCCAAGTGACTGGGCGGGCTGGATGCAGGCGATCGGTCTGATTGTCGGGCTGATGGCCGCCGTCGCAGTACCGGGCATCCAGCGCAAGCAGGAAGCGGAACTGGCGCACAAGCAGCTACGTGACCGGGAAGTGGGCTACGCGCGGCGCATGCAGTACCTGTGCGGCGAGCTGAGCGAACTGCAGGGCCGTATCAGCCTCAACCTGACCCATCTGCGCGCCAGTGACCGGCATAGCCTGAAATACACTTTGCAGGATTACCTGCATCGCCTGTTCGAGTCGCATAAACATGACCTGAACGATGACCGTGTGGTGCTGGCTTACGAATTGCGTCAGGTTGCCAATGACCTGATCGATGAACTCGACAGTGGCCGTACCGATCGCGTGGTGTTCATGGCGCTGGAGAAACGCCTGCAGAAACTGGCCCATCGCTGTCAGGTCAACGCGGCCATGGCCGAGCGCGGCTGAGCCTCGTTACCGGCTTTTTCCGTGGCAAAAAAAGCCCGCCTTCAAAGAGGCGGGCAAGGGATGTGCGGAGCAACGCACGAGGTTTGCAGAAGAAGTCAGCTGTTGAGGGGCTGGCACTGCATTTGCCGCGACAGGGCCTCTGCAACAGGCAATGACGCAAACGGGCCGCTGACGGGTTCGCCATCCTGAATCAGGTACCAGCAGGCCAACAGGCCGCGCTCTCTGAGCGGGGCTGGAACTGCGCTACCGACGACGGACATGATGTGTACCTTGGTCATACGTGCCTCCTCAATCCATGGCGCTACTGTAGAGGGCGAGCGGGCAAGTCAGAAATCGACGCTCTCAATAGTGGTCATTGATAACAACGAGGGTTGGGCGCATTGCATTGGCCGCCGATAGTGTGAGCACACCAATGAAAAACCCGCCTGAAAAGGCGGGTTTTTTGTTCTGTTACCAGCGACCGCGTGGCGGGCCGTAGTAATAGCCGGGGCCTGGAGGCGGGCCATAACGATGGTAGTAGCCTGGCGGTGGCGGTGGCGGGTAGCGCTCGACCACCTGATAAACCGGGGCCGGCTGGTAGTAGACAGGCGGCGGCGCGTAGTAGACCGGCTGCTGCTGTACATAAACCGGCTCGCGCTCGACGTACACCGTCCTGTCGCGGCCTGAAGATACCGCCGCCCCGACAACGGCAGCGCCTACGATAGCACCTACCACGGCAGGGCCACCCCAGCCACGGTCAGCATTCGCCTGGCCAGCAAGGGCCAGGGCACCTACAAACAAGGCGATCTTGGGGATTTGACGAATCATGACTGTTCCTCGCTCTCAACCCGTTGTCGCGCGCCTGCATCACTCTCAAGCACTGCCACGGGATAACACTATGACACCGAAATTGTAAGAATCTGCGAAAGTGCTGAGTAAATTTTATGTAAGGTGTGCCGCGTATGTCCTCGCGCTCACTGGTGCGTAGCATACGCTTCTATCGAAGATTCAAGCCATTACCGTCTGGAGGAAACACCCGATGTCCGTCACTGCTAACAGGGAGACATTATTGTGCATGTCCATGGCCGCCCGTCCCGGCAACTTTGGTGTGCGTTTCCATAATCATCTTTACCAGCAGTTAGGCTTGAACTTCTATTACAAGACCTTCGCCCCCAATGACCTTGCCGCCGCCGTGGCCGGCATACGCTCGCTGGGGATTCGTGGCAGCGCAGTTTCGATGCCCTTCAAGGAGGCCTGCATCGAACTGGTCGACGAACTGGACGCCTCGGCTGCCGCTATCCAGTCGATCAATACCATCGTCAACACCGACGGGCATCTGAAGGCGTTCAACACCGATTACATCGCCGTCGCTCAACTGATGGAGAGCCATGCGGTGCCGCGCAGCGCGTTTGCCCTGCGTGGAAGCGGGGGGATGGCCAAGGCAGTGGCGTTCGCGCTGCGCGATGCGGGTTTCACCGAGGGGCTGATCGTGGCCCGCAACGAGCAGGCCGGCCGGCGTCTGGCAGAGGCGTGCGGCTTTCGCTGGCAAGCGGAGCTGGGCAGTGCGCGACCCCCCTTGCTGGTCAACGTCACTCCGTTAGGCATGCAGGGCGCGCAAGCTGACGAACTGTCGTTTGACCTGCAAGCCATCGACGCTGCTGAAACAGTTTTCGATGTGGTGGCTACCCCCGCCGACACGCCGCTGATCCAGGCTGCACGTCGTTTGGGCAAGCGTGTGGTGAGTGGTGATGAAGTGGCGGCGATCCAGGCACTGGAGCAGTTTGTGCTCTATACCGGCGTGCGCCCGACCGACGAGCAGTATCAGCAGGCTGCAGCCTTCGCAAGAGCCGGCTAGTCGTCAGGTCGTCAGGTCGGGCAGGGCGCGTTCCAGTCTGGCCAGGCGTTCTTCAAGGGCCGCGACCCGTGCCTCCAGTTCATCGATACGCGAGTTGGCCGCCGGGCTTGCAGAATGTCGCTCCGGTGCCTGTTGGCGAGCGGCAAGCAGTTCCTGCAGCGATTCCGGGTCACCGAGCAGATGCATGTAACGGTCTTCGCGCTGGCCCGACTGGCGCGGCACGAGCATCGCCAGGCCTCTGGCGATCAGGCGTTCCAGCTGGTGGACGACCTGCTCGCTGTCCTCGAAATCATGCATGCGGTTACTGCGGGTCAGCAGCTCGTTGACGGTCTGCGGCCCGCGCAGCAGCAACAGGCCAGTGAGTATCACCTGCGCCGGGACCAACTCCAGCCCCTTGTCGACCCTGTGCTCCCAGCGATCGGCGCGACTGCCCATGACCAGCCGCGTCAGACCGCGGCCTTCCAGGGCGCGCAGGCTCTGGCCGACCTGACCCTGGGTGAGGTTCATGACCGGGTCACGACTGGTCTTCTGGTTGCAGGCCGTCACCAGTGCATTGAGGGTCAGCGGGTAGGTTTCCGGGTTGGTCGCCTGTTTCTCGATCAGGCAGCCCAGAATGCGCACTTCAGTGCCGTTGAGTTGTAACGCCTCGGTATTCGGGGAGGATTCGGTGGAGGACGATTCGATGGACATGACGCTTCCCTGAGTGATGGCGGTGGATCAGCGTAGGGCGTGGCGGACATTATTGCCAGCGTCTGCTGCACGGATCTGCAGGGGCGCTGAAAAGTGTCACGGCGTTTGGCGTCGTGTGGGTCTATAATTGCGCCTTTCTCAATCAGGATATGTCATGTCTATTTCCCTGTACGCCGCTTCCATTCCTGTCTTTCAGCAAATGCTCAACGCGCTGAGCGACGTTCTGACCAAAGCCGAAGCTTACGCGACCGAGAAGAAAATACAGCCACCAGCCCTGCTGCAGGCGCGTCTGTTCCCGGACATGCTGCCGTTTACCCGTCAGGTGCAGATCGCTGTCGATTTTGCCAAGGGTGCGTCGGCGCGTCTGGCAGGCGTCGAGATCCCGCAGTACGATGACACCGAAACCACCTTTGCCGAGTTGCAGGCACTGCTTGCCAGGACACTCGCGTTCATCGGCAGCATCACTCCTGATCAGGTCGACGGCAAGGAAGGCATCGAAATCGTCCTGCGCCCCGGCACTGAAAAGGAAAAACGCCTGAACGGTCAGGCCTATCTGCTCAGCTACGCCTTGCCGCAGTTCTTCTTTCACGTCACGACTGCCTACGATCTGCTGCGCCATAACGGCGTTGAAATCGGCAAGCGCGATTTTATGGGCAAGTTCTAAACAGTGCGGGGCTGAGACCTGGTTGATGGTCTCGGCCCCCGGCGTTATACACAAAGCCAACTGACTATCGTGCCAATGCTCTGCGTTGGCATGCATTGGGTGACGCTCCGCGTCACACATCTGCAGTCTTGCGCGGTATCAAGCGCAAAGGCGTCGCAGGCACTGCTTCACAAAATGCATGCCAGTGCGAAACATTGGCGTGACAGTCATCTTCAAGCTACTTTAATCCCCCTCCCGCAGGCCGCGCTGTTGCAGCGGGCTCTGTTGTTGTTCTGGAGTATTCATGTTGTTGCCCATCCTTCTGCTGTCAGCCGCCGGGTTTACCGTGCTGACCACAGAATTCGTCATCGTCGGTCTTTTGCCAGCGGTTGCCCGCGACCTGAATGTCACGGTCTCCCAGGCAGGTCTGCTGGTGACGCTGTTTGCGTTTACCGTCGCCGCCTTTGGTCCTTTTCTGACCGCCTATTTTTCGCGCTTCGAGCGCAAGCGCCTGTTTGTCAGCATCCTGGTGCTGTTCGGCTTTGCAAATGTCCTGGCGGCGCTGGCGCCCAATATCGCCGTGATGGGGATCGCCCGGCTGATTCCTGCGTTGGGGTTACCGGTGTTCTGGGCGCTGGCCAGCGAGACCGCCGTGGACATTGTCGGTCCGCAGTTCGCAGGCCGGGCAATTGCCAGGATCGGTTTCGGCATCGTTTGCGCCACGGTATTCGGCATTCCCATCGGCACCCTGATCTCCGATGCCTTCGGCTGGCGCACGGCCTTTCTGGTTCTGGCCGCTCTGGCGTTCGCCAAGGCACTGTTGCTGACGGTCTATCTGCCGAAGACGGCTGCCAGGCAGAACCCGGTATCGATCCTTAAGCAGTTCGGCATCTTGCGCAGCCGGATGATGCAGGGGCACGTGCTGCTCTCGGTGCTGGTGTTCAGCGGCATGTTCACGGCCTATACCTATCTGGCGGACATGCTCGAGCGTCTTGCCGGTTTCGACGGCGCTCTGGTGGGCTGGTGCCTGATGGGCTTTGGCGCTGTCGGCTTGCTGGGCAACTCGCTGGGCGGGCGCATGGTCGACCGCCATCCGTTGATTGCCAGCCTGGTGTTCTGCGCATTCATGGTCATCGGCATGGTCGCGGTGGTGCCGAGCATCCATTCGGTGGTGGCCTTGCCACTCGCGCTGGCCGTTTGGGGCATTACTCAGGCGGCCCTGTTCCTGGTCAGCCATGTACGGTTGATCAAGGCCGCGCCGCAAGCGCCTGCGTTCGCGGCGTCACTGAACATCGCTGGTGCCAACCTCGGCATTGGCATCGGCGCGGTGATCGGCGGCAGGGTCATTGATCACCTGGGGCTGGGCCACGTCGGTTTTGCCGCTGCGGGCATCATCGTGCTGGCGATTGTGCTGGCGCTGCTGTTGATCAAGCGTGATCCGGGTCCGCTCCCGGCTTAGCCAGCATCGGTAAACAGCTGATTCCGAGCACTTTCGGCAATGGCGACGACGCCGGGGTGCTTGACCTTGCGCTCCACGGTGATGGCGTAGAACGATTCGGTCACCGCATCAGTATGGCCAATCACTTGTACGCCATACTGGTTCTGCACTTCGTCGGCGATCACGCTGGGCGCCACGAACACGCCGCTGCCGGATTTGCCAAACGCCTTCATCAGTGCGCTGTCATCGAATTCGCCGATGATGCGTGGCTGAATGCCCTGTTCGGCAAACCAGCGCATCAGTCTGCCTCGAACCACGGTCTCCTGACCCGGAATCAGCAGCGGTGCTCCATGCATGCACTGCGGAAAATTTGTCCCGATACGCTCCGCCATTTCACGCGTGGCGAAAAAACTGACACCGCATTCTCCCAGCTTCTGGCTGTAGCCCTTGATGTCCAGGTGCGGCGGCATGGGGCTGTCGGAAATCACCAGGTCCAGACGCTGGATGGCCAGGTCTGCCAGCAGTCGTTCCAGCTTGTCCTCGCGACAGGTGATGCGAATGGACTCATCCAGCGTCATGGTCGGGGCAATCAGGCGGTAGACAATGGACTTGGGCACGACGTCGGCCACACCAATGCGCAACAGCAATTGCTGTTCATCCGGCTGTGAGCGCAACAGGTTTTCCAGGTCATTGCCCAACTGAAACATCTGTTCGGCATAGGGCAGGGCGAGGCGGCCTGCTTCGGTCATTTCCAGCTGCCGACCGACGCGCTGGAACAGATCGACCCCAAGCGACGCCTCGAGCAGGCTGATCTGCCCGCTGACAGTCTGCGCGGTCAGATTCAGCTGTTCGCAGGCGCGCACGATGCTGCCGGTCTTGGCCACGACCCAGAAGTAGTGGAGTTGGCGGTAATTGAGCATAATTTCAGCCGATTCGGTAAAACCGAAGTATACGACTTATAAAATCGAATTTTCCTTATGTTTCAAGATGTCTAGAATCCGCTCCAACGCCGGGCTGAACATGCCGCCCGGCTTCACAACCGAGGAGCCCATGAACAAAGCCCTTTACGCTGTATTACTGAGCGGTTCGCTGCTGGTAGTGGCAGGGTGCGATCAGCTAGAGTCTTCCACCAAGCATGTGGTGAACGCCGCAGCTGACAGTGCAAAACAGGTGGTCGATGACACCCATAAAGCTGCGACCCAGGCATTGGACGACGCCAGGCAGGAACTTTCGTTGCAGGAATCACCACCAAACTCGGCTGAAACCGAAAACACGTCTGATAAAGAAATCTGACTTATAACTATTGGCGCAGGCAGGGCAGTGATCTATGGAATACCTATTGGAACTCGCGACAAGTCCGGCAGCCTGGATCGCGCTGGCGACACTGGTGGTGATGGAAGTCGTACTGGGCATCGATAACCTGATTTTCATCTCGATTCTCACCAACAAGCTGCCTGAACATCAGCGCGAGAAGGCTCGCAAGCTGGGTATCGGCATGGCGCTGGTGATGCGCCTGGGTCTGCTCAGTACCGTTGCGTACATCGTGCAGCTGACAGAGCCGGTCTTCGAGGTATTCGGCCAGGCGTTCTCATGGAAGGACATGATCCTGATTGCCGGTGGCCTGTTTTTGGTGTGGAAGGCAACGACGGAAATTCACCACAGCATGGACATCAAGACCGAGGAGGAGAAAGCCCTGGGTTCGGTGGTGATGTTGAGCATGAGCGCGGCGATCGTACAGATCCTGATGCTGGACCTGGTGTTCTCCATCGACAGTATCATCACTGCCGTGGGCATGACCGAACACCTGCCGATCATGGTCATCGCGGTAATCTCTGCTGTCGTGGTGATGCTTGTTGCAGCCAACCCGCTGGCGAAATTCATCAACGACAACCCGACGGTGGTCATGCTGGCGCTGGGCTTCCTGATCATGATCGGTATGACACTGATCGCCGAAGGTTTCGGCGCCCATGTGCCCAAGGGTTACATCTACGCGGCCATGGCTTTCTCGGCAGCCGTTGAAGCCTTGAACATGCTGGTACGCAGGGCAAGACGCAAGAAAGCCGGTACCCAGGTGTCCACGCACTGATAACGGGCGAAGCGGTAAAAAAGGTCGGCCCTGGCAACAGGGTCGACCTTTTGCATTCAAGGTGCGGGCAAGTACGCTGAGGAGGGCAGATCAGCTAAGCGCTGCTCATACCCTGTAAATCAGTTTGCGGCGACAGCGGGGGCCTTGATGTGTTTTGCAAGTACAGCCGGTTGTACCGTACGCGGCTCGACGCTGCGCGGCTGATGATGGCGACGGGATATACGCATCACCCCCCACAGCATCGCGCTGGCGACGGCAAGCCACGAAGCGATCAGCATCACTATTGTCAATTCCAGGCTCATAAGTGCCTCCACATTCCTGCTTTTTGTTGCGGTCTTGATAATTGACAGTCTAGTACGGGGCATGTTTCGGTTAATTGACCAGTGGCATCGGGCTATGAATTATTTTCGCCACTCTGTTGGCCGAGGTGCCACGCGTGGCTATCCCCGGAACCCGGTCGGCTCTATCATCGGTGCTCAGGTCGGGTCGCGGGTTGCCCGACAACAGTTGAAGTGAGTGGACATGCTGTCGGTTTCTTTCTTTACCGGTACTTCCGGTGCACTGCGTTCATGGCTGATTGGGGCCATGCTGATTGGCCTTGCCGGTTGTTCATCGATGGTTACGCCGGAGATGAAGCGCCTTCCTGACCGGGTCGAGCTAACTTCGGTGCCGTTCTTCCGGGGTAATGCCTATCAAAGCGGGCCGATGGTGCTGGCAAGCATGCTGGCCAACCAGCAGGTGCAGACGACGCCTGGTTTGCTCGACAAGCCGCTGCAATTGCCGGGTGCCGAGGACCGGCTCGAGCAGAACATGCAGAAGGTCGCGCGTGAATACGGTTTCATGGTGTACCCGCTTGATGGCCAGTTGCAGGACCTGCTGACTCAGGTCTCGGCGGGCTATCCGGTGATGCTGCGTTTTGCCCAGGGCTCTGTACTGTGGAAAGGGCCACGTTATGCGGTGCTGATCGGTTACAACCGCATCAAGGAGACCGTGCTGCTCAACGCAGGCATGGACCGTCGCTATTCAATGAGTTTCAGCAGCTTTGCGTCGGCCTGGAAAGACGCGGGCAGTTGGGCGGTGCTGATCCAGTCGCCCCGGCAGTTGCCAGCCAACGTCGATGCGCAGCGCTGGTTGCAGGCGGCCGAAGCATTATCGACATCAGGACAGGACCAAGCGGCGGGCGAGGCGAAAAGAACGCTGGCACGCGGCGTTAAATGAACTCAACGCGGCAGGAACAAAAACGGCACCGAGAAGGTGCCGTTTTACGTTCAGCGAGCTTAGAAACCGAGTCGGTCACGCAGGCTGTAATACCACGCGCCCAGCGCAGTCAGCGGGGTGCGTAGCATCTGCCCGCCGGGGAACGGGTAATGAGGCAGGTCGGCGAATGCATCGAAGCGTTCGGCCTGCCCGCGCAGGGCTTCGGCCAGCACTTTGCCGGCCAGGTGCGTGTACGTCACGCCATGCCCGCTGCAACCCTGCGAGTAATAGATGTTGTCGCCCAGCCTGCCAACCTGCGGCAGGCGAGACAGGGTCAGCAGGAAATTGCCGGTCCACGCGTAGTCGATCTTCACGTCCTTGAGTTGTGGGAATGCCTTGAGCATCTTCGGGCGAATAATGGCTTCGATGTTGGCCGGATCTCGTGCGCCATACACCACGCCGCCACCGAATATCAGGCGTTTGTCGGCGCTGAGACGGTAGTAATCGAGCAGATAATTACAGTCCTCGACGCAGTAGTCCTGCGGCAAGAGTGTCTTGGCCAGTTCATCGCTCAACGGCTCGGTGGTGATCACCTGAGTGCCGCACGGCATCGACTTGGCCGCCAGCTCCGGGACCAGATTGCCCAGGTAGGCATTGCCGGCCACGATAATGAACTTGGCCCGGACCCTGCCTTGTGCCGTATGCACCACAGGGTTTGCCCCGCGCTCGATACGAATGGCCGCTGATTGCTCGTAGATGGTGCCACCCAGCGTCTCGACAGCGGCGGCTTCACCCAGCGCCAGGTTGAGTGGATGAATATGCCCACCGGTCATGTCCAGCAACCCGCCGATGTACTGATCACAGGCCACAACTTCATTGATCCGGCGCTTGTCCATCAACTCGAGTCCGGTATGCCCATAGCGCTCCCAGAGCCGCTGCTGGGCCTCGAGATGCGCCAGTTGCTTGCTGGTCAGCGCTGCGAATACACCACCATCTTTCAGGTCGCACTGAATGCCGTAACGGGAAACCCGATCCCGAATGATCGATGCGCCTTCGAAGGCCATCTGCCCGAGCAATTGCGCCTGGCGTGGCCCCACGGTTCGCTCGATGACATCGATGTCGCGGCTGTAGCTGTTGACGATCTGCCCGCCATTACGCCCCGATGCGCCAAACCCGACCTTCGCCGCTTCCAGCATAGTGACCCGAAATCCGTTTTCCAGCAGAAACAGAGCGCTGGACAAGCCTGTGTAACCGGCTCCGATGACACACACGTCAGTTTCGACTTCGCCCTGCAGCACGGGACGTTCCGGGGCAGCATTGGCTGAAGCCGCGTAATAGGACTGCGGGTAGGGCGTGTTTGCCATCCTGAGACTCCGTTTAATATTCTTGACGATGGCGGCAATCGTACCCGAGATGTAAAAGCTCTGCCAGCAGCAGGCAAAAAGAGCCGTTGCCTGTTGATTGGCAAAAAACGCTGTATTTCATAGGGTTAGCAAAAAAACAGATTGACAGGTATTCGCATATCCGTAGAATGCCGACCCACAGCAGGCACGTAGCTCAGTTGGTTAGAGCACCACCTTGACATGGTGGGGGTCGTTGGTTCGAGTCCAATCGCGCCTACCAGACAAAATCCGCTCTGCTGGGCGGTATCAAAAGGGTCAGCCGAGAGGCTGGTCCTTTTCGTTTCAGTGTCTTTTGCAGGTCTGATTTTTCAGGAGCTGAGGCACATGGGCTTCTAAAGGCTTAAATCATGGGCTTATAGGGCCATCTAAGGGTTTCAAGACCAGGGTCAGCGTACTATCTTCCTTAATACTGTAATATGCCAGCGAGCGTTTATCTTCTTCCAGTCCCTTACCTGCAAATATAAGCCGTTGTCTTGGTATAGAATTGCTCGTCTTGTCCTTTATCTTTTCGTGTATCTTGGCTTTAACATCACTGATCAAGTCGCTGCTTTCTACGTCTAGGTCAAATTTGTCGCCTAGTAATAGCTCTATGTGAATTATCATCTGGTTTGCCTGAATGGTTTTATGAGTATAAGGGGCTCGAACATAAATGTCTGCGTTGGACGTTCGAGGTGTTTGTACGTCATTCAGGTTAGAACTGCCTGGCGATGGGTGATACTAGTAAAGTTGCTAGGTAGGGTTTGGTAAGATCTTCAAGCGCAAAGTCGAGTGCGCAAGGGGGGAGCGTGGGTTCGAGTCCAATCGCGCCTACCACATAAAATCCGCTCTGCTGGGCGGTAACAAAGAGGTCAGCCGAGAGGCTGGCCCTTTTTTGTTTTGCTGTCAGTTGCCAATGATCGAGTAGACGCGCGTGTTGCGCAATCCTCCCTGAATGCTCATGCGATCATGTCTAAGCGTGCCTTCGTACTCAAATCCGACCCGCTCGGCGAGTCTCTGGCTCGCCAGGTTTCTTTCATCCATTGTCAGAAACACGCGATTAGCCATCAAGTTGTCCAGCGCATAGCTGACCAATGCTGCAACGCCCTCACTTATCAGGCCGGCGCCAAGGTATTGAGTTCTGCCCCAATAGCCTACTTCAAAGCTTCGCAACTGCCAGTTGGCATTATGCAAGCCGCTGCTTCCTACTAATGCGCCGTTGTTTTTCAGAAAGAGAAGAGCCCTGAGATCCTCATTCAGGAGGAACCGGGCGTAGGCATGGCGGCAGATCAGTTCGGACTGATCGATACCAGGAGTCGGCGTTGCCCAGGCTAACCATTTCTGCAAATGCTCGGCTGATTCTGCAACGGCCTGATTGAATACGATGCCGTCACCTGGCTTTGCAACGCGAATCAACAGGCGCTCTGTCTGGATTTCAGCAGGCAGTAGATTGGGTTCTGTCATCGACAATGCTCATGTGTCAGTACTTTGAGCCCTCTTTTGTATCGGCCTTGCACAGTTTCCAGTCAGGCGTCGGGGGTGGGCCCGGGATGTTTTGAATGATAATGACGATCCCGTCACTTCCTACCCTCGCATAGCGATTCGTGATAACAGCCCCGTCTGCGGAGGCTGATTTGCTTTCACTGTTGCTCTGAACCGAGCCTGAGCTGTTATCAGCCACCAGTGCAGACACTTCTTCGTCCATGATTTTTCTCCTGAGTAACGCATAATTCGACGCCTATGACGCTAGCAAGGCTATTGCAGCCGGATGATGAGTGATACTGGTAAATGTGCCAGGTGAGGTTTCGAAAGGTGCGTGAACCCACGAAGGCTGTTCGATCAGTGCTCTGGATGGACGGGCGGAATTTCTGATGTTGCGTGATCACTGGCAGGAGCCTTAAAAATTTCACGTATTCAGCGAGTTACTGCAAAAAAGCGTTTGACAGGCAATCGAATATCCGTAGAATGCCGACCCACAGCAGGCACGTAGCTCAGTTGGTTAGAGCACCACCTTGACATGGTGGGGGTCGTTGGTTCGAGTCCAATCGCGCCTACCAAACAAAATCCGCTCTGCTGGGCGGTCGAGAGGGGAATCCGAAAGGGTTCCCTTTTTTGTTGCCTTGAGAAAACGTTCACAATCTATAGGCATCGTTCACACACCGCAATGGGAATGTCTGTTCTCGTTCAAATCGTCGTTCAAATCGTCGTTCACACCTCATTCACAGTGGCATTCACACGAGTAAATGTGAACGACCATAGCTAACCTACTGATCTGTATGACTTGAACACCTTCTTGTTAAGGTGGTGCTCATTGTTCGTGGCCTCACAATGGCAGGCTTCTAACCAACTGAGCTACGTGCCTGCTGTGGGCTGGACGCTACCCAACCCCTCTGTGGAATTTTCTTGACGCTCAAGGCAAGGGCCAATTTCTGTGTGCGTGGGGCCATCAAGGCGAGAGGGGTAGGCAGGGGGTTAGGAGCTGTCCTTTCTTATGCATTGCGTCACGGAAATTTCTAGGAGAAATGCTGGCAGTCTGATATCTAGGGTCAAAGATCCCAGCAGGTAGGAAGCTATGTACACAGGTTTTTGGATTCGTGATCAGCACATATTCGGTCCGCAAGGCTACACAGGCCATTGGATTACAGACGGGCACATATATGGACCAAATGGTTATACGCATTGCTGGATCAGTGAAGGGCACATATATGGTGGGTCAGGCTACACGGGCTGCTGGATAATCGACGGCAGTCTCTTCGGGCAAGGCTCAAAGCTTCCGTGGGCGTAGTAATGAATCCTGACGGAAGGCGAATCAGCTTTGGACGGCTTGTGGTATGCATGCTGGTCCTATCTATGTTTGTTTACTTAGCGATGTCGGAAGGAACCAAAGAGGGCGCTCTGATGGCTGACTGCGTCGAGGGAAAGCTTCATTCCTTGAATCAGTACATGTCGGATAGAGATGCTGCATACAGAATCGCTGTGAGTACGTGCAGTAGATATAATCAGGGCGGAATCATAAAAATTCCGCTCGATGAGAAATAGGTAAACGGGCCTAGCACACGCTAAACAGTATGTCCCAGCGAGTGGGATGCTTTGAGGTCAGTAGCGCCATAGCGAACCTTCAATGGAGTAGTGGCGGCAGGAACGCTGAGAGGACAGTGGGAGACAGTTTGTAGACCTCTCCAGCTAGACATAGCTGATATGCCAGCATATCCCTTCTGGCTTTGTTAGAAGGGCAAGCACTGGTAGCTGAACTATCAGGCACAGTCGACACACTGAGGTGTGCCCCCTGTGATACAGAGCGTAGCGCTCCCTAGCGATAGCTTTGTCCAATGTAATGTGGTCGTGGGTGTAAGAGGTCAATACACCCCACCTCTTTTAATAAATAATTCTCTCAGTTTGGTGACACTAGGGTCAGTCTTCGGAAGTCTGCTTCCCATTCCTCGGTCACTTTGGCTTCTTTAGCTAGGTGGCCTTCAATGTCTTGTTTCTTAGGACGACCCACTGGTCTGGTTACACCAGCAATCTTAAGTAGTTCCTTGACAGCAGGAATGCTTCCTTCGTTAAGCGCATACTTCAATGACTCAAGTGACTTGTCGAACCAGTAAAGTCGGTGTTCTTCTTTCCATCCTTGGTTTTCTGCATGGCTATCTAGCAGGGCTAGGCTAACTCCGAGTGTCTGGGCTAGCTCAATGTGTGAGTAAGCTTCTACGTATTGCTGTTTGTGTTTGTCTTGAATGTTCATGTTGTTCTCTTTAAGTGTGTGAGGGTAGTAGTGGGCTTTCAGCAGGAGTCACTGCGTGACAGCAGAAGCAAGAGCACGCCACGTAGTGGCATACGCAATAAAGAAAGATCAAGAGCAATACATACTGGTAGGTAGTCCGCTTTTGATTTTCTCTTTTATGCGTGCTCTTGTCAGCTATGCTGACGTTGCTTTTGCTTTAAGTAGGTCCATCGGTAGATGGTAGTCTAAGGATGGTGTCTAGCTTAATGTCCTGAGAAGGGAGTAGCACCTGTCAGCTTGCTGACGTTAAGGTGTTCTTAGAAATTGATCAAAAACTCTTAAGAGTCTTTAAGAGAAAATGATCAAAATAATGCTGACGTTGATCAATTCAAGCGGCTTGGTCTAGCCCCTTGGTCCAACGTCGAATGGTTACATAGTTAACGTCTAGCTCAGATGCAATGGTCTTACGATCTAAACCTTTCTCAATGAACAGAGAGATGGCTTCAGCTTGTAGCATGGCTTTAGCCTTCTTCAAGTCTGACTTCTCTTTTTCCCAAGGAGTCATTACCAATTCAGTATTGATGACGGCCAGTCTTCCAAGTAAGCCTTGAAGGTAATTCGCCATATCCATGTTCTGTACGAATAGAAGAACTGGTTCCATATTATCTCTGTCTCTCAGAGAAGTACGAGCAATGGCTTGTAGTGTGCTTTCGTAGAAGCGTTCGAACTCAATGGCCTTTCTAATCTCTTGTACTGGTACGCCCAGCATATCACTCAAGCTATGAAAGCTTAGGGCATCATCAGGACTTACATTGCCGTGCTGAAGGCAGATAGCAATACGTCTATCTTGATAACCATTAATTCCCCTGCTGTCGATTGGTAGCGTGGTTACATTGCTCTTGAAGTTATACTTAACCCATTCATGCATGAAGGCTAAGCTTTCTTCATTTCCAATCATTGCAGTTACGCAATGTAACCAGTCAGCTAGCTGTACGCCATCATCCCAAGCATCAGCACTCTTACCATTACGTTGCATCATGCTCTGAGTCTTAGAGTATTTGCCTGTAAGGAAAGGATGTAGCTCAACACGCTTGCCATAACCATCAAACTCTGGTGTGAATATAGATGGTTCAAACTGCCAACCTTGGTAGGTGGCATGAATGCCCAGTAGCGTGTCTCTGACGTTGTTGGCGAGAATATGAACACTGTTGGCATAAGAGAACGCTGATAAGAAATCCCTATAGCTCACAATGCGTACTAGGCGCTTACCCTTGGCAGATAGAGCCTCTACCTCTACACTACATTTGGCCTCTGTCAAAGCCTTCAATACGTCAATGGCTGTATTGCTTAGGGCGCTACTATCTTTAGATTTAATCATACCTTCAATCAGAGAGGTGTACTCAGGTTTGAGTGATGCCTTCTTGCTGGGACTGATATCTATATAGTTCGCAATGCTTCCAAGGTAACTACCACTATCGAACAGGTGGGCCTTGCAATCAGAGACGCTAGGCACCTCATCCACCACTAGCTCCCAACCATCAAGGAGCTTAGGGTTTACTCGACGTAACGCTTCATGAGTTATCATGATCAAGGGGGCACTGTTCAACGCCAGCACACGCTCAAGGTGCAAGGTCACATGATCTACAGTCTCAGAGGTAATGACCAATGGAGAAATGCCAGCCTTGACGTTTATGTCTAATGCTAACTCCTTGATAAGCTTGTTCGTGGGCATTGCATAAACAATATTGTTGTCTATGATTAGCTGTGGCAGTGATTGAATAAACTTTGTAGACTTGCCACTGCCCGGAAGGGCTTCAGCAATGAACAGTGTTTTCTCTTTCATAGAATCCTTATCGTCGTTTTTGAGATTGCTCAATGTCTTTTAACTGTAAATTAGAGATGTAGCCTGCTGCTTGTGACGAGAGTCGATACTGTAAAGAGAGGGCGGAGATGGCTTTGGTATTACCATTAGCTGCTATCAGTTCCTTTGCTAGTCCTCGCTTGATGGTTGTAGGGATGAGGTGTTTTGTTCGATACTCTAGGTCAGGGATATTGATGAAGTCGTCATCTGAGTTCATATATGTGCTTCATGCTGTACATGCCATAACTGCTAGGGCGAGTCTGGCAATAGTAAGGATGGTTAGGCAGATGGCATACACGATGAATGCTGTAACCAGCCAGCTAATGATTGTCTTCATTTGCTTGAGTTGCGTACTTCCATGTCATCAATGATCTTGTGTAGAGCAAAGGCTGATGTGAATGTACCTTCCAATGGTGAATTCTTAGGAAGGTCTACACACACATAACTGCCACGCTGATGCATCTGGTAGCTAACCCCCTTGTAAGTCTTCACTTCACCTACAAGGCTATTGTTGCTCACCTCTGCCTGTTCAATCATGGCCTTGAGCTGAGCCTTACGATGTTCCTGATACTGACGCTCACCCTCTGAAATGTAATAGTTCATTCTTGAACTCCTAGACGCTTATAGACGCTTGCCTTGATTGCTTTCATGGCATCAGTTTGGTTCTTGCCTGTTGCTGCTGGCCCACTTATGATGCTTCTCGTTACGCCAGTGAAGTTCCCTTCGCTATCATACTGGTTATTACTAGGCTTATTGGTGGTTCGATCAAGGCGTGCTTGCTGCACTGCCACTTGCATATCTAGGCTCTCTCGGATCAGCGGATCATTCTTATAGAGACGCTCAAGAGTGGCTTGTCTAACCTGCCTCATAATGGCTACTGCGTCCTTGGAACTGTCAAGGGCTCGGAGAGGGCGTGCCTCCTGTTCTAGCACCCAGCCTGAGTTATGAGCAATCTGTTTTACATCCTCAAGGGAGCGTCCTGTTTCTTGTGCCAATGCTACAAGGTCTTCATGTTTGTATGTACGCATATGTGTGTTCCTTAATAGAGAGACTTTACTTAGAGAGTGATGATACGATATTGATAACGAGCTGAATGGGCCTTGCCAGTCTTTCTACGCTCAACCATTGCTGTTGCTACCAGATGCTTTAGAACGCCTTCTACAGAGCGTCTGGGGAGCCCTGTAGCAATACAGAAGTCAGCGCTTGAGATAGTAGACCAACCAAAGACATCAGCCTGATTACGAACCATGAGCCAAATGATCTTTCTCGGTAGTGTATTAAGTTGATTGTGTTGCAGAGCAACAATCTGCTCTAAAGTAATAGACATTTAGTCTTACCTATAAGTTAATGGTTAAAGGCATCCCCCTATATCCCCCACTGTGATTGGGCGTGATATTATCTAGGGGGAAGTCTTGTGTTCCTACATCGCGTAATGGCGAGCAAGGAGGATGGTGCTAGAGGGTGTAGCAAGTGGGAGAGTGTTGCAGAAGGAGAAAAGCTTCTCCTATACATACTATACCTAATTTTTAGGAAAAACCGGACAAACTAAATTGAGATATTTTTCTCACTCACATATATCTATACCTAGATTTGAGGCAAAAGTCCTCAAACTATTTTTAAAGTGGGCTCATTAGTTTGTTTTGATACTATGAGATAAGAGAGTGTGCGTGTCCCTACGCTTCCTGTAAGGCTCTGTAGGGCACGCTATAAGCAAAGCCTGCAACTGACGAGGATAAGAGTCTTACGCCTCACCAGCGAGCTTGTAGGGCCTCAGTCAATCAGGTGTAAGACATCCTTGGCATTCAGGTGAGAGTATCTGGCGACAGACCTTGTGTCTCTATGTCCCGAGACAATCATTATCTGAGCGTTGTTAAACCCTCTCTTAGCTACATTGGTTATTCTTGTATGTCTGAGCTGATGTAGTCTGACATTACTATCAAGGTTAGCTGCTGCCCTAGCTCTCCTGATGGCCTGTGAGACGCTGTGAGGCGCTACAGAGAACAGTCTGCCTCTTGGTATGCGTTCTGCTAGAGCATGTCTCTGAGCCTCTTTCAGAAGCTCTATTGCACGTAAGGTCAGGGGCACTGAGCGTGTACCATTCTTGCCATCCACTACGTCCACAATCCTCTGTTCCAGATGCAGGCAGTTAACTGTCAGCTTCAGTATCTCAGAACGACGCATAGCTGTTTCATATGCAAGCTCTGCTATCAGGGCCATTGTGGGTGATAGCTCATTGAGGATTAGACGTAGCTCACCAGCAGTCACCACCTTGTCACTGGACTTGTCAGGCTTAGGTAGGGTGATGTCACAGACAGGATTAGGTATGTCTATCAGCAAGCCACGTTTAGCATACTTGAAGAACCGAGAGAGGAACGCCAACTGATGTCTGCATGTGGCTGCCTTGACGGTCTGTAAGCGCATCAGTTTGAAATCGTTCACTAGCTTGGGGGTAATGTCATGAATTGACTGAGGGAAGGCGTGAGCTAGTTGCTCAACGATCTGGACAGCATGAGTGTAGGAACCCTTACCCTTGAGGTGGGAGTCACAGTAGGTCATGCCCAATGTGAATATGGTGTGGTGCTTATGGTCTTTGATGACAGCCTCAAGCTTGTCAGCCCATGCCTGAGCTTCAGCCTGTGTAGAAAATGTCTTCGACTGAGGGGGTTTCCCTTTCAATCTGACCTGAGCGTTCCAGTTGCCTGATGGTAGGGAGCGGATGTTAGCCATGTTGACGCCTCATGATGTGAATGGGCGTTCTCTCAAGGCCATAGCCCATATGGGCTAGGGGGTATTGCTCCTCTCCTTGACATGGTGGGGGTCGTTGGTTCGAGTCCAATCGCGCCTACCAAACAAAATCCGCTCTGCTGGGCGGTAAAAAAAGGGTCAGCCGAGAGGTTGACCCTTTTTTGTTGTGCTTGCCTTAGCTGTAGCCAGTGCCAGCTCTTGTGCCAACGCGAGCATTGGCACGAGAGGGCAAGTTGCCTCAGGGAATCAGGCGGTCACGGCGCAGCTTTTCAAACACGTCGAAGAACGCGTCGTCACTGGCCTGAAATGCCGTGAAGCCCAGTTTGCGGCTTTTCGACATGTCGGTGACCACCTCGATCGGGCGGCCAAGGTCGGCATCGCTGTGCCATGGCGAAATCAGGCGGTTGATGTCACTTTCCTTGAGCTGATGCTCGCGGACAATGTCATCCCAGATTGCTTGATCGTTGGCCATCTGCGTTTCCAGCGGGGCAGGCTCGCTCGGGAAATCGGCTGGTTGCAAGCCGAAGTATTCGGCGATCTGTCCCCACATCCAGCTCCAGCGGAACACATCGCCGTTGGTGATGTTGAACGCCTGATTGGCCGCTGCAGGTGTGGTCGCAGCCCACAGTTGCTGGCGGGCCAGCTGACGCGCATCGGTCATGTCGGTCAGGCTGTCCCACTGCACGCGTGAACCCGGGAACACGAAAGGCCGGCCGGTGGCTTTACAGATCGAGGCGTAAACGGCCAGGGTCGTCGCCATGTTCATTGCGTTGCCGACGGCGACACCGGTCACGGTGTGCGGGCGATGGACGCTCCAGGTAAAGCCATCCTTTTCGGCGGCAGCGAAGACTTCGTCTTCCTGGGCGTAGTAGAAGTTCTCGATATCCAGGCGCGCCTGCGATTCCCTGAACGGCGTTTGCGGCAGGGTGCCTTTGCCATATGCTTCGAACGGGCCGAGGTAATGCTTGAGGCCGGTCACCAGCGCAACATGCTTGACACTGCCAGCGGGCCGCACAGCGTCCAGCACGTTGCGCACCATCGCAGCATTGACGCGGATGTTTTCTGCTTCAGTGGCCTGACGCGACCATGTGGTGATGAAAACGTGGGTGGGCTTCACATCAGCCAGAGCCGCACGCACGGAATCCGGGTCCTGCAGGTCTGCAGCTACCGGGATTACACCGGGCCGCGCTGACGGGCTACGGGAGAGGGCGGCAACCTGCCAATCGTTTTCCAGTAACAACTGCGTGATTGCGCTGCCGACAATGCCACTTGCGCCAACAACCAGGGCGGTCTGAGTCATAGGGGTCTCCTGAGACGGGGAAGAAAGTAATGAACCGTCTGCTGTCTCAGAACAGAATCAGGCCATACCGTTCAACCTTATTGTCCCGATTACCCTGTGACGTGGCTCCGGGAACCGGCGACATCTTCGGACTCGTTGGCATACGACTTGACGATGGTCTTGGTCGCACTGCTGGCTTTCAGGTCACCAAGTTTCTGCGGCGCAAGCCATTTGCAGGCGGCGATTTCGTTCTGCGGCGATGGCTCGCTGGAGGCTGGGACCTGGGCGGTGAAAACGTAATGGGCCACCTGATCCTTCTCGTACACATCGAGGTACAGAAGATCAAGGTCGGCAAGCCCGGTTTCTTCGCACAGTTCACGCACTGCGGCCTGGAAGGGCGTTTCACCCGCTTCTATCTTGCCGCCGGGTAACGCCCAGCGGGATTTCGGTTTGCGCACGTAGAGGACCTGGCCGTCACGTTTGCAGATGACTGTCGCTCGTTGTTTCATAATCCATTCACCTGTTGAACGTCCGTTGGCATGAGTATCTGCAAGAAGTGCGTGAACTTGAGACTCAAAGACAGTCAGTAGTAGTCACCAAAATGTAATAAATAGTTCATTTTGGCGGGGCGCCGCTCAGGCCGTAGCGTGAAACAGCCAGATCGAGTCGCACAGCAGGCGGGTTGCCGATGCCTGTAATCAGAGTCCTGCACCTAGAGTATGGACATCAGTGGGCGATTGGCGGCGATCGGTTCACCGGGGGCGACGTACGGCATGTCAAATTGCAGCCGTCCTTGGCTGCCAGGTGCGCATCAGGCAGCGTTCGAGTCGGCAGCCGCTTCCTGCTTGAGGCTGTCCATGTCGATGACAAAGCGATACTTGACGTCGCCCTTGAGCATCCGCTCGTAAGCCTCGTTGATGTCCTGCATGGCGATCACTTCAATGTCGGAAACGATGCCGTGCTCGGCGCAGAAGTCCAGCATTTCCTGGGTTTCCTGAATGCCTCCGATCAACGAGCCGGCCAGGCTGCGACGCTTGAAGATCAGGTTGAACACTGCGGGTGACGGATGCGGTTCTGCCGGCGCGCCAACCAGTGTCATGGTGCCGTCGCGCTTGAGAAGAGACAGGAAGGCGTCCAGGTCATGCGGCGCTGCGACCGTGTTGAGGATAAAGTCCAGGCTGCTGGCCTGCGCGGCCATCTGCCCCGCGTCCCTGGATACGACCACTTCGTCGGCGCCCAGACGCAAGCCATCTTCGCGCTTGTCGGGGGAGGTCGTGAACAGCACCACATGGGCGCCCATGGCGTGGGCGATCTTGACGCCCATGTGGCCGAGGCCGCCAAGCCCGACAATGCCGACTTTCTTGCCGGGGCCGACCTTCCAGTGGCGCAAGGGGGAATAGGTGGTGATACCTGCGCACAACAGCGGCGCGACGGCGGCCAGGTTGGCATCATGTGAGATGCGCAAGACGAACTTTTCCTTGACCACGATCTTGTCGGAGTAGCCGCCGAATGTGTTCTCGCCGCCAAATACCGGTCCATTGTAGGTGCCGGTGAAGCCGCTCTCGCAGTATTGCTCGTCGCCCTCGGCGCACGATGCACATTGCTGGCAACTGTCGACCATGCAACCGACGCCAGCCAGGTCGCCGACCTTGAATTGCTTGACGTCGGAGCCTACCGCCGTGACCCGGCCGACGATTTCGTGACCCGGAACAGAAGGATAGAGTGTGTTGTGCCACTCATTGCGCGCAGTATGCAGATCGGAGTGGCACACGCCGCAGTAAAGGATGTCGATCTGAACATCGTCAGCGCCGGGCGAGCGACGTTCGAATTGATGGGGCTTGAGTGTGTCCTGAGCCGATTGCGCTGCGTAGCTGTATGTCTTGACCATTACTGTCACCTGTTCAATGGGGATAAGTGTAACGCCGTACGACAGCATAGCCGAGCCTCGCTCATTGACCTTGCTGTCTGGCAATGCACCTTAATCTGACCCATGGGGCAGCCAGGTAGTGCCCCGCATCACACAGGCTTGATCGGGAAGCTGAAGGATCTGCCAAAAAGGTATGAACTTTGCAACAATGCCCTGTCACGCTTGTAATCTTTGGTCATGGTTTTAAGGATGACCGCCGTCGGCTCATGCATCTGGATGCTTCCATGACAGTCTCACTTCTGGCCACGGGCCTTTGCCCAAGCGTAGCTTGTACCTCAATTGCTCCCGGCAGCGCGTTGCCAGCCACCCGCGACCGATTCTCCTGTCACGCCTCCATCGAAGCACTGATCAGCGCCGCAAGGCAGCAGACAGGAGCCATTGCCTGGGCTGCATACGCCGCTGGTGAACTGAAATGCCTGCTCGGGCAGGGCGACGAAAGCGTTGTCTGGCCGACACATATCGCTGCTGAAGATTTCGAGGCGTATTGCACTCAGTTGCAGCTGCATTGCCGGGTCGCGGGGCAGGGCGAGGGCGTGCTGGGGTGGGTGTTGGCACCGATGGCTGAAAAAGACCACCCCTTGCTGTTGGATCTGGCTGTCAGGCTGGGCTCGCTGTTGCAGACCGCGGCATTGATCCGCGCGCAGAACACCCAGCGCGTTCTGTATGAAATCAGCCTGCTGGCCAGTACTACGCTGGACCGCGGCGCTTTTCTGCAAGGCATTCATGAGCAACTCGGGACCCTGATCGATGCCGAGAACTTTTACGTTGCGCTGTATGACCGGCAAAGCGGCAAGATCACTTACCCTTATTACATTGACCGCTTCGATGACGAAGCGATGGCACATGAAACGTTCGAGTTTATCGACGCTGACCGGATGTCGCTCACCGGATATGTGTTGAGCAGCGGGCAGCCGTTGTTTCTCGATGCCGCCTGCATCGAACTGGCCAAGGCCGAAAACCGGTTCTACTGCGTCGGACGTCTGCCCGAGTTCTGGATGGGCGCGCCCTTGAAAAATGCATCGGACGACGTCTTTGGCATGGTCGCGATGCAGGTTTATGACGTATCTCGTGTCTACAGTGCCCAGGATCGTGCGTTGTTCGCCGTGGTGTCGCGCCATGTGGCCATGGCATTGGACCGGCAGTTGCACCGCACTGACCTGGAGCAGGTGGTGGCCCTGCGCACGCAACAGCTTTCTGCAGCCAACGATGCATTGCGTCAGGAAGTCAGGGATCGTGAGCGCGCCGAGCATCTGCAGAATGCCCTGTTCCAGATTGCCGAGCTTTCCAGTCAGCCCGGTGACATGAACGAGCTTTTCCGCAGCCTGCACATGATCGTCGGCGAGCTGCTGGTGGCGCTCAATTTCTACATCGCGCTTTACGACAGTGCGACGGGCGAAGTGACCTTTCCGTACTACATTGACGAGTTCAAGCCCGCGCCGCCGCGCTCACGACGCGGGCAGCGGGGGTTTACCGAATATGTGATAGGCCAGCGGCGACCGTGCCTGATCGATTACGAGGAAGCTCGCAGGCTGGAAGGCCTTGGCGAGATCGAGGTACAGCGACAATCCGGTCGTTGCTCTTCATGGCTGGGCATTCCGCTGTTCGACGGCGGGCAGGTTCGCGGCGTGCTGGTGGTGCAGAGTTATTCCAAGGATGTGAGCTATACCTTGCGCGATCAGGAGCTGCTGACCTTCGTTTCTCGCCACATCGATACGGCACTGTCCCGGCGCAGCGCGGCAGAAGCGATCCATACCGCCAATGTTCTGCTTGAAGCCAGGGTTCGAGACAGGACCCGTGAGCTGGACCGGGCCAACGCCAGGCTGCAGCACGAAAACTCCCATGACTCACTGACCGGGCTGCCCAATCGCAGCCATTTGCAACATCGCCTGAGGCAGGCCTGGCAGGACTTCTGCCGCAACGGCCAGCAAGTGATTGTCATGTTCATCGATCTGGATCGCTTCAAGATGATCAATGACAGCCTTGGTCATCACTGTGGCGACATCCTTCTGGTGCAGGCCGCCGAACGCCTGCGCAGTTGCATGCGCGAAAGGGACCTGCTGGCGCGGCTGGGCGGTGACGAGTTCGCCGTGTTGAGCATCGACACGCCGTTGCAGACCGGCACGGAGATCGCTCAGCGAATACTGACCGCATTCGAGCAGCCGTTCGTGATCGATGATCACACTGTTTTCTCTTCCTGCAGTATTGGTGTGGTGGGGGCTGACAGCCGCTTCCATCAGGAGCCGGCTGACCTGCTGCGCGATGCCGATACCGCCATGTACCGGGTCAAGAACGGTGGGCGGGACAGCTTCGCGGTGTTCAATCAGGCGTTGCGCCGCGAGGTGTCGGATCAGGTCGAGCAGGAGGGTGCGTTGCGCACGGCGCTGAAACGTACGGATCAGTTGATTCCCTATTTTCAGCCGGTGATCTGCGTCAATAGCGGAAAGTTGCTGGCGTTCGAGGCGTTGATCCGCTGGTGCATGCCGGATGGACGCATCGTCGGGCCAGAGAGCTTTCTGCCTGCGCTCGAGGGGCTGCGCCTGATTGGCCGTCTGGACCTGTACATGCTCAGGCGTGTGGTTTCCATTCTGGCGCAACCCGAGAACAGTCATTGGCCGCCCGTGCACGTGAACTGTTCGAGCTACAGCATCACCCGTCCGGCGTTCGCCGCAGAAGTACTGGCACTGCTTGCCGAGCAGAATGTTGCGCCTGAACGTCTGTGTCTGGAACTCACCGAAGGCGCACTGGTGGCCGATCCCGAGCAGGCACGTCTGTCGATGAAGCTCCTGGCCGAGCACGGCATGTCGGTCATGCTCGACGATTTCGGCGCGGGCTTCTCTTCGCTCAGCTACGTGCACCAGTACCATTTCAGCGGTTTGAAAATCGACAAGTCGTTTATCTTTGGCTTGACCTCCAGTGTGCGCAGCCGCGCCATTGTGCGTGCCATTGTGCGCATGGCCGAATCCCTCGATCTGACCGTGGTTGCCGAAGGGGTCGAGGATCGAGAAACGCTTGAGTTGCTGCGCGAGATCGGCGCCACGCAGGCGCAGGGCTACTACTTCTCCGAGCCGCTGCCGATTGAGCTGTTGGATATCAACACCGGTCTTGCAGCAGGCTGACGCTCGGCCAGTGCTTGCCGCAGACGGCAGGTTGTATCCGTTCTTTGACGCGCTCGATAGACCTGATTTTTAGTTAAGCGTTAAAAATCAACGGATTATGACTTTATGCGGAAGTTGGCACTGGACTTGCTGGTAAACCTGGGCAACAGGTTCATCAGGAGGTGAGAGATGATTATTGGCACGAGTGCGCTTGAGCAGCTTGTTTCCCGGGCTGTTGTCGGGCGCAAGACCGTGGATGAGGTGTCCCAGGACGCCTTCAGCTCGGTCGCTGCCGCTGGCCTGACATCAGGTTCGGCACCGGTTACCACGCCGGTCAGCAATTCAACATCGCAAGACAGCAAGCAGGACAACAGCGGTTACAACGAATCCTTTGCACGGATGATGATCAACCTGAAGTCCGCCGGTGATACGTCACTGTCGGAAAAGACGGCTGACCGTGACAACGGTGTCATCGGTTCAGTGGCTGGCACCACCAGCACCACTGACACGGCATCGACGGATTCGGTACAACAGAAATTCATGGACTCTCTGAAGCAGACAGCCGAAGAGAAAGTGCGCGAAAAGCTGACGGGCATCACCCAGAAAGACTATGACGCCATGGCGCCACAGGACCAGCTGGCGATTGACCAGAAGGTTCAGGACGCGCTCAAGGACAAGCAGAACGATGTTGCGGATGACATCAACACCCGCATCAGAGGTATCAAGGCCGGTATGGTGGCTTGATGGCTCGAAAAAAGCCGCTCAGACCATGATGACCGTCGTGCCGATGCTCTGCATTGGCACGATATTCATTGGATTTCAGCCCTGTCACCCCAATTGATGCCTGTACGGCAAATCCGGCCCGACCTTCGTGCAGGTCAGCGCGGCCGCGCCGACGGCGAAATTCAGCATCTCATCCAGCAATTCCCGTGACAGCGTTGCCAGGCCCTCTGGCGTGTCCAGTTGGCGTTCGCTGAGGAAGGTCAGCAGCGCCGCCTGAAACGTATCCCCGGCCCCGACGGTATCGGCGGTGACCACGGTTCTTGCCGGCACCGACCAGGTGCCGTGCTGGCGGGTGAAGACGCTGGCGCCTTGCGTGCCGCGGGTAACGATGACCAGTTGCGTCCGCTTGCCGAGCCAGCCTTCGGCGATCTTTTGTGGATCGCTGTCCGGGTACAGCAGGTGCAGGTCTTCGTCGCTGACCTTGATCAGGTGCGCATGCTCGGCGAACGCTGCGACCTGGCTGCGCCAGCGCTGAATGTCCGGTGCCGGGTTGAGGCGCACGTTGGGGTCCAGCGAGATCAGCCGTGTGCTGCTTTCACGGGCGACCAGCGCCAGCAGCGTGTCGGCAATCGGCTGCACCACCAGGGAAAACGAGCCGACGTGAATGCCGCGTACCTGCCCGTCGAGTTCCGGCAGGTGTTCCAGGCGCAACTGACGGTCTGCGCAGCCTTCGCCTCGAAAGCTGTAAGTTGGCGATCCATTGCTGCCCACGGCGACCATGGCCAGTGTGGTGGGCGCGTCGAAGTCGATCAGGTGATCGGTATTGACCGTTTCCTTTTCCAGCACGGCGCGCAGACGGCGGCCCAGGTAATCGGTGGACAGCCCGGCAAGGAAGCTCGCTTCTACACCCAGACGGCGCAGGCCGATGGCAACGTTGAACGGAGAGCCGCCGGCTATCGCATCGAACCCCAATCTGTTCAGGGAACCGCTGTCATCCGCGCGGGTAAAAATATCGAACAGTGCTTCGCCACAAACCAGAAACATAAGTGCTCCATGAAAAAACGCTTCAAACCTTGCGCAATTGCGCCTGATAACCCTGATAGACCTGCTGGTAGGCGGCCACATTATGCACCACAGGATGCGCCTCACTGCTCTGATCGAGACTCACACAGCGTTCACACAGTTGCTGCAGGTCCTGAGCTTTGCCGTTGGCGCGCGACCAGCACCAGGCCGCTTGAATGGCGGCGCCCAGCGCGGCGGCTTCCGAGTGGTCGGTGCAGATCACCGGTGTGTTCATGATGTCGGCCACGATCTGCCGCCACACGGCACTTTTGGAGCCACCGCCGATCAGACGGATCTTTTCGCTTTTGATACCGCTGTCGCGCAACAGGTCGAGCCCGTAGCGGAGGCCGAAGGTAGTGCCTTCGACTACCGCACGGGACAAGTTGGCCTGAGTCAGATTGGTGCTGTCCAGCCCGACGATGCTGCCGGTAGCGTCGGGCAGGGCGGGCACGCGTTCGCCGTTCAGAAAGGGCAGCATCAGTACGCCTTCGGCACCGATCGGCGCCTGGGCGACCACCTGGTTGAAGCCGCCGATGTCGAGGGCGAACAACTCGCGAATGGCAGTCGTCGCGTTGGTCAGGTTCATCGTGCAGATCAGCGGCAACCAGCCGCCGGAGGATGAGCAGAACGTCGCGACCGACTCATGCTCACTGACCTGCGCCTCATCGGCGTAGGCATACACGGTGCCCGAAGTGCCCAGGCTCATGGTGATCAGCCCCGGCTGGATATTGCCTGTGCCGATCGCGCCCATCATGTTGTCGCCGCCGCCACTGGAGACCAGCGCGTCAGGATTCAGGCCCAGCAGCCGGGCGACCTCAGCACGCAGTGCGCCCACCGGTTCATGGGCGTGCAACAGCTGTGGAAGTGCCTTGCCCAGGCGACCGCTCGGGTCGATGTGCGCGAGCAACGGCAGGTCCCACTCGCGAGTGCGCAAGTTGAAGTAACCGGTGCCCGATGCGTCGCCAAACTCGGTGCAGCAGCGGCCGGTCAGCCAATAGTTGAGGTAGTCGTGGGGCAGCAGCACCTTGTCGATCCGCTCGAACAGATCCGGGTATTGCTCCCTGGTCCACAACAGTTTCGACACGGTATAGCCTGGGGCAATGACCAGGCCAAGGCGTTGCAGCGAACCCTGCGCGCCGCCCAGAAAGTCCAGCAGGCGCTGGTTTTCCGGTGCCGACTCGGTATCGCACCACAGTTTGGCCGGGCGCAGTACCTGGCCTTGAGCATCGAGCAGCACCAGGCCATGTTGCTGGCCTGAGACCCCGATGCCCTGAATCTGCTGACCGGAAACGCCCGCCGCTGCCAGTGCCTCGCGGGTCGCCTGTTGCAGCGCGTCCAGCCATTGCTGCACGTCCTGTTCACGGCGTCCGTTATGGTCGCTGATCAGGCTGTGCGGCGCCGAGCCTTCGCCCAGCACGGTGCCGCTTTCGGTGTCGAGCACCAGCACCTTGGTGCCCTGGGTCCCGCAATCGATTCCAAGAAACATGGGAATTCCCTCAGGCCTTGGCGGCCAAAAGTTTTTCCAGTGTGCCACTCACACCCAGTGTGCGGAGATCATTGAGGTTCTGCTCGAAGGCCGCCACAAATGCTGCGGATTTCGGAATGGCCGAGCCAAAGATTTCTTCCACTGCCAACAAGCGCTGAGTAATAAGCGTGTCATCAGCCACCAGCGCCTGACAGAACCCGGCACGCGGGTCAGGAATGGTGTAGGTCGTGCCGTTTTCGTCGACCCCCTTCAGATACAGCGCCCATGCAGCGACGACCAGCGAAGCGCGTTCGAGATTGCCCTGATCGACGATCAGACGATTGATCGTCGGAATGGTGAACTTGGGAAATTTCGACGATCCGTCCGAGCAGACCCGTTCCAGCTGGTCGGCAATCGCCTGGTTGGAAAAGCGCTCGATCAAGGTGTCCTTGTAACCTTCCAGATCGATACCTGGCACCGACGCCAGTTGCGGGGTCACGTCCAGGTCCATATAAGTGCGGATATAGCTCACGAACAGCGGGTCATTCATGGTTTCGTGGACAAAACGATAACCTTTCAGGAAGCCCAGGTAGGTCAATGCCAGATGACTGCCGTTGAGCAGTTTGATCTTCATCTCTTCATAGGGCGTCACGTCATCGGTGAACTGCACGCCGACTTTTTCCCATGCCGGGCGACCATTGACGAACTTGTCTTCCAGCACCCACTGCACGAACGGTTCGCAGACCACTGGCCAGACATCGTCGATGTGCTTCTCGTCCGCCAGTTGCAGCCGGTGGGGTGCGCTGGTCATCGGTGTAATACGGTCGACCATCGCGTTGGGAAAGCTGACGTTTTCCTTGATCCAGTCGTGCAGATCGGCATCGCGCAACGTGGCAAATGCCAGCAGTGCCTTGCGAGTGACCGCGCCGTTGTGTGGCAGGTTATCGCAGGACATCAGGGTGAAGGCTGGCGTACCTTGCGCCCGGCGGCGGGCCAGTGCGGCGCAGAGGAAGCCGAAGACCGTCTTTGGCTGATCCGGGTTTGCCAGGTCGTGTTGAATCTGCGGCAGATGGGCCATGAACTGCCCGTTGCTGTCGTCGATGCAGTAACCGCCTTCGGTGATGGTCAGCGAGACGATGCGGATGTCCGGGCTGGCCAGTTTGTCGATCAGCGCCTGCGGGCTGTCGTCGGCCAGCAGCATGCCGCTGATCGAGGCGATAATGCGGGTTTTGGTGTCAGGCGTGTCACCCAGTTCATAGAGCGTGTACAGGTAGTCCTGTTGCGCCAGTGCATCGCGCACGGCCTTGTCTTCAGGACGCAGGCCCACGCCGCAGATGCTCCATTCAAAGCCTTCGCCGCTGTTCATCAGCGCATCGGTATAAAACGCCTGATGCGCCCGGTGGAAGCCGCCGACGCCGATGTGGGCAATGCCCTGGCGAGTGCTCTCGACGGTGTAGGCGGGCACGGCAATGTCGTCGCCCAATCGGGACAGATTGTTTTTGTTCAGTTTCATGACGGGCTCTCCGGAACTCAGGCTGCGGCAGTCTGCAAGGCTTTGGCAATCACCAGACCTTGAGCGTCGAACAGGTGGCATTGGGCACTGTCGAGATGCAGGTTCAGCGTCTCGCCATACTGGCTGGCCAGATCGCCACGAATACGCATGGTCAGCGCTTCGCCCGAGCGGGTACGCACGTGACAGTAGGTGTCACTGCCAAGACGTTCGCTGACGTCGGCAACCACCTGCAACTGGCAATCATCGCCCTGGGCAAGGTTCAGGTGTTCCGGGCGAATGCCCAGCGTTACCGCAGCGCCGACGCTCTGTCCTGCGCCATTGACCGGCAGGCTGATGCGCGTTCCGGCATCCAGCTCGACTTCGCAGATGGCGCTGTCCACCCGGCTGATCGTGCCCTTGAGGAAGCCCATCTTCGGCGTGCCGAGAAAGCCGGCAACGAACAGGTTGGCCGGGTGGTGGTACAGCTCGAGCGGCGAGCCGACCTGCTCGACCTTGCCGCCATTGAGGACGACGACCTTGTCGGCCAACGTCATGGCTTCCACCTGATCATGCGTCACGTAGATCATCGTGGCCTGCAACTCCTTGTGCAGGCGCGACAATTCCAGGCGGGTCTGCACGCGCAGCGCGGCGTCGAGGTTGGACAGCGGTTCGTCGAACAGGAAAATCTTCGGGTTGCGCACGATGGCCCGGCCAATCGCGACACGCTGGCGTTGCCCGCCGGACAGTTGTTTGGGCTTGCGCTCCAGCAGCGGTCCGAGCTCCAGAATACGTGCGGCTTCATCGACCTTCTTCTTGATCTCGGCCTTGTCACCGCCCGCCAGGTCCAGCGCGAACGACAGGTTCTTGCCGACGGTCATGTGCGGATACAGCGCATAGGTCTGGAACACCATGGCCAGGTCGCGCTTGGCCGGCGTGACCTGCGTGATGTCCCGGCCATCGAGCTCGATGGTTCCCGACGTCACTTCTTCAAGCCCGGCGATCAGCCGCAGCAGGGTGGATTTGCCGCAGCCCGAAGGCCCGACGAAGACCACGAACTCGCGGTCTTTCACCTCCAGGTCGATACCCTTGATGATCTGGTGACCGTCAAAGCCTTTTTGCAGATTGCGGATGCTCAGGTTAGCCATGTTGGACTCCTTCTTGTTCTTTGGACCGGGCTATTTGACAGCGCCGAACGACAGGCCGCGAACCAGTTGTTTCTGACTGATCCAGCCGAAAATCAGAATGGGTGCACAGGCCAGGGTCGATACCGCTGACAGCTTGGCCCAGAACAACCCTTCAGGGCTGGAGTAGGAAGCGATCAAGGCCGTCAACGGCGCCGCGGCGGACGAGGTGAGGTTCAGCGACCAGAACGCTTCGTTCCAGCACAGGATCAGCGACAGCAACGCGGTGGAAGCCAGGCCGCCCTTGCAGATCGGCATCAGCACGCGAAAGATCTCCTGACGGGTGCTGGCCCCGTCCAGCCGTGAGGCCTCGAGGATCTCGCCGGGGATATCCTTGAAGTAGGTGTAAATCATCCAGACCACGATCGGCAGGTTGATCAGCGTATAGATGATGATCAGCGCCAGCCGCGAATCGAGCAGGCCAAAGGTCTTGGCCAGCAGATAGATCGGCATCAGCACGCCCACCGGCGGCAGCATCTTGGTCGAGAGCATCCACAGCAGCGTACCCTTGGTGCGCTTGGTCTCGAAAAACGCCATGGAATACGCCGCAGGAATCGCGATCAGCATGGCCAGCACCGTGGCGCTGAAGGAAATCAGCACCGAGTTCCAGGCAAAATGGAAGTAATCGCTGCGCTCCTGAATATGCAGGTAGTTTTCCAGCGTCGGCGTGAAGAACAGCTGTGGCGGTGTCGCGAACGCATCGATCTCGGTCTTGAAGCTGGTCAGGACCATCCAGAAGATCGGAAAGAACACCAGCGCAGCGATGATCCAGGACAGGGCCCCGAGCAGCAGGCTTTGCAGACGGCGTGATTGTTTGAGGGTCATCATGGCAAGGTCCTCATGACTTGTCGGTGAGGTTTTTGCCGATCATCCGGATCAGGATGATCGCCGCGATGTTGGCTATGACCACGGCAATCAGCCCGCCCGCCGAGGCCATGCCGACGTCGAACTGCAGCAGCGCCTGGATATAGATCAGGTAAGCCAGGTTGGTCGAGGCAAAGCCCGGCCCGCCGTTGGTCGTGGTGAAGATTTCAGCGAATACCGAAAGCAGGAAGATCGTTTCGATCATCACCACCACGGCAATCGGACGCGCCAGGTGCGGCAGGGTCAGGTGCCAGAAGATCGCCAGCGGACCTGCGCCGTCCAGCCGCGCTGCTTCTTTCTGCTCCTGATCCAGTGACTGCATGGCGGTCATCAGGATCAGAATGGCGAACGGCAGCCATTGCCAGGACACAATGATGATGATCGACAGCATCGGGTAATGGGCGAACCAGTCAATCGGTTCGGCGCCGAAGAACTTCCAGACCGCCGCAAGTACGCCGGATACCGGATGAAAGATCAGGTTTTTCCAGATCAGCGCACTGACCGTGGGCATGATGAAGAACGGCGAGATCAACAGCACACGGACGATGCCGCGACCGAAAAACTCACTGGCTTCCAGCAGTGCCGAAATCAGCACGCCGAGGATCACACTGATCGCCAGCACACTGCCGACCAGCAGTAATGTATTGCCGGCACCCGGCAAGAAGCCGCTGTCGGTCACGAAATACTGGAAGTTCTCCAGGCCAACGAATTCGTTTTCGCCGGGGGAGAGCAGGTTGTAGCGGATCAGCGAGAAGTAAATGGTCATGCCCAGCGGCACGATCATCCACACCAGCAGAAGCGCCACGGAAGGACTGACCAGAAACCAGCCCGGCTTGAATCGACGGCTTTTGAGCGGTTGCTGTTCGCCGGACAGGTCCGTGCGTTCAGGGGAGGCTGAGGTATTCATGGGGAGCTCCGAACCGGATTGCACCAGAGTTGTTGCGCAGTTGAGCGGCAGGGCGAAAGCATTGGCTTTCGCCCTGATGCGTGACGGTTACTTTTTCGGGTAACCCGCTCGTTTCATGTCGCGCGCGGTAGCGGTTTGCGCATTCTGCAAGGCCTGATCCACAGTGGACTGACCTATGAGTGCTGCAGAGAACTGCTGACCGACGCTGGTGCCGATGGCCTGGAACTCGGGAATGGTGACCAGTTGAATGCCGACGTAAGGCACGGGATCGCGTGTCGGGGCCTTGGGATTGGCTTTCTTGAGCGATTCCAGTGTGATGTTGGCAAACGGTGCAGCCTTTTTATACTCGTCGGTATAGGTCGAGGCGCGGGTGCCAGGCGGTACGTTGGACACACCGTCGGTATCGGCGACCAATTTGGCGTACTCTTTCGAGGTCGCCCACTGGGTGAACTCGGCAGCGTCCTTGGTGTTCTTGGCGCTGGTCGGGATCGCCAGCGACCACGAGTAAAGCCACGATGAGCCCGTCTCGGTCACTTCATGCGGGGCGTAAGTGAAGCCGACGCTGTCGGCCACTTTGCTCTGCTTCTTGTCGGTCACGAACGAACCGGCAACGCTGGCGTCGACCCAGATGGCGCATTTGCCGCTGTTGAACAGCGCAAGGTTCTCGTTGAAACCGTTACTTGAGGCACCCGGCGGGCCAAATTTCTTCATGGTATTGACGTAGAAGTTCAGCGCATCCTTCCATTCTGGCTGATCGAACTGTGGCGTCCACTGCTCATCGAACCAGCGTCCGCCATAGGCGTTGGCCAGCGTAGTGATCAGCGCCATGTTCTCGCCCCAGCCAGCCTTGCCGCGCAGACACAGGCCGTACTGTTCCTTGGACTTGTCGGTCAGTTTCTCGGCGAACCCGGCGATCTGGGTCCAGGTAGGGCGCTCGGGCATGGTCAGGCCTGCGGCCTTGAACAGGTCGGTGCGGTAGTAGGTGATCGAGGCTTCAGCATAGAACGGCAGGGCAAACAGTTTGTCGTCCACCGACAGGCCGTCGCGTACTGATGTGAACACATCCTTCAGATCGTAGCTGTCAGGCAGGTCTTTCATTTCCTGCAGCCAGCCTTTCTGACCCCAGAGTGAGGCTTCGTACATGCCGATGGTCAGCACGTCGAACTGGCCGCCCTTGGTGGCGATGTCGGTGGTCAGGCGTTGACGCAGGACGTTCTCTTCCAGCACGACCCAATTGAGCTTGATATCGGGGTGCTTTTCTTCGAAGGTCTTGGAGAGGCGTTGCATGCGAATCATGTCGCTGTTGTTGACCGTGGCGATGGTCACGGTCCCCGCGGTGGCACTGCCACTGAACACGAAACAGGTGCTGAGGACGGAACTGGCGAGCAGAAGTTTTGCTGAGTTCTTCATTGATCACTCCTCTTCCACGCCCAAAGGACTGCAGAAGGATGGTTATTGTTTTTTTCTCTTCCGGAGGTGAGGAAGATGTGCATTGATTACACCGGCGTTCGGTCTGAAAGACAAATCCTGCGCCGCACTCTGACTGATACTTTTTTGCACTCGGGTGGGAAAAGGCAACAGCGCCGAATCGCCCATAGGGCGGCTTCGACGCAACTCCAGCGTAGACGATGAGGGCGAGGGCGGGGCGAATCAGTACAGGTTTTGTTCGGTCAGACGCTGAACGGCGAGTCGGCGGTAGTGCGACGGAGTCATGCCCTTGAGTTGCTGAAAACGCCGATTGAAGTTGGAAATATTGTTGAATCCGGACTCGAAGCACACATCGGTGACCGGTTTGTCGCCGTCGGCGAGCAGTTCGCAGGATTTGCTGATACGCAGCCGGTTGACGAACTCCACGAAGCAGCGCCCGGTAGCCTGTTTGAACACCCGGGAAAAATAGGTCGGTTTCATGCCCAGATACTCGGCGACTTCCTCCAGCGGCAGCTCGCGGCCATAGTGGGCGAAAATATAATCCACCGCCCGGTTGGTGCGATCCACGCTGTGCTCGTCCGCCGTGTGGGCGACCGCCGTGCCTGACAGCAACTGGTAGTCGTCGCTGGCGGCGAGCAGTTCGAGCAGAATGAAGAAATGGCCCAGGCGAGTAATGCCTCGCGAGTCGGCGATTTTCTGCATCTGCTTCATGGCCTGACGAATCGTGCGTTTGCAGCGAAATTCGATGCCGTAGCGGGCGCGCTCCAATAACGGCGTCAGGGTCTTGAGCTCGGCAAACACCTGGTTGCCGCTTTCCAGCAGCTCATCGGTAAAGTTGACCAGCATGTCGCGCTTGGGCACCACTTCACCGTCGTCGATCTGGCTGATCCAGTTATGCGGCAGGTTGGGGCCGGTGAGAAACAGGCTGGCAGGATTGAAATTGCCGATGTAGTCGCCGACAAACACCTTGCCGGAGCTGGCGACGATCAGGTGCAGTTCATATTCCTTGTGGAAGTGCCAGCGCACCAGCGGGCAGGGGAAACCATGCTCGCGGTAGATGATCGACAGACCGTTGTGGTCGTCCATCAATTCGTAGGAAGGGTCGGCGATTCTTGTTGTTTTATTCATTGGCGATGTCATGTTCATCCGTTGCCAGAAGAGTAATGTGCCTGATTTTTCAGTTCAATGCCCGGTCGCTGGCAAAAAACGCCTACGATCGGGCCTCTGCCAGTGGAGGCGTTGACCGATGAAACAGATCCTGCTGATCGGCATGGGGGCCGGTGATCCCGAACAGATCACCCTGCAGGCCGTTGCGGCCCTGAACCGTGCAGAGGTGATCTTCATCCTCGACAAGGGCTACGTCGACGATCAGTTGCTGAGGCTGCGCAAAGAGCTCTGTCAGCGCTATATCACTCACCAACGCTACCGTCTGGTGCAAGTCCAGGACCCTCGACGTGAAGATGATCCGCAGGCCTACGAGCGCGGCATCGAGGGATGGCACGAACAGCGCGCGGTACTGTTCGAGCGGCTGTTGACCGATGAACTTGACGTGGATCAGGTCGGCGCGTTTCTGGTCTGGGGTGACCCGTCGCTCTACGACAGTACGATGCGCATCCTTGACCAGGTTCTGGCGCGGGGTAATGAGGCTTTCGAGTATCAGGTGATACCCGGTATCACCAGCGTCCAGAGTCTGGTCGCGCGGCACCGGATCCCGCTCAATCGCATTGGCGAGTCGATTCTTGTCACTACCGGCCGACGCATGGCGACAGCTCCGCTGCAGCACCCCGGCAACGTCGTGGTGATGCTCGACGCGCACTGCACATTCGAGCGTTATACGGGGCAGGGGCTGGACATCTATTGGGGCGCGTACCTGGGCACGCCGGACGAGATACTGGTGGCCGGACGGCTGGATGATGTCTGCGAGCAGATCAAGCGCCTGCGCAGCGAGGCACGCGAGCGCAAGGGGTGGATCATGGATACCTATTTGCTGCGCAAACCGGCCTAGGCTCTGCAGGAAAAGTGGCTGCGCTCGGTGATGCTGCGTTAAAAACAGGCTCGTGCGCGAGTTCGATCGGAATGCTCATTTACAACACGTAGAGTCGAACGCGACCCCGGCCGTTCCTCGCCTGTTTTTGCCTTGCCTGACCTTCGCTCGCCGACTTTTCTCATTGAGCCTGAGCCGGTTTTTCATCCTTGTTGCGATTCTTCGCTTCGATCCACTGCGCCATGTATTTGGTGCTCTTGTGGTGATGGTGCCGCAGCATGGCGCCGGTGAAGTTCGCCAGTCGATGCTCCGTCAGTCCGTTGCGAAGGGTCTCGATGCGCTCGATCAGGCTCGCACAGTGCTGCCGATGCTGGAAGCGTGCCTGCAGCAACGCCTGACCCGCTTGTTGCGCTTCAAGCCAGAGGTTCTGGTCCTGATACAGCCTGACCGCAGCGCCAGCGATTTCCGCAGGGTTATCGGCAATGATGCCGGGCCACGGCAGCCCGCCGTTCATGGCTTCCGCACCCACCGGCGTCGTGACTGACGGCGTTCCGCAGAGCATCGCGTCCATCAGCTTGCCCTTGATGCCGGCCCCGAAGCGCAATGGCGCGAGGCACACCCGCGCGTTGGACATGACCTCCAGCGCATCCTCGGCCCAGTGCTTCACATGAAAGCCCTGAGCGGCATTGTGCAGCGCCGAGGCCTTGGGTGGCGTATAGGCGCCATAAATGTGCAGCTGGGCTTCGGGCAGTTGCTGGCGAATCAGCGGCCAGATAACGGTTTTCATCCACAGCACGGCATCCCAGTTGGGCGCATGGCGGAAGTTGCCGATGCTGAGGAAGTGCGCACGCTGTACAAAAGGCCGGAAGCTGTCGGGAATACCGTCGATCATCAACGGGCACCAGTGCAGCAGCGCCGCGGGCAGGCCGAAAGGGCCGCTCAACAGCGCGATTTCGACATCCGACGTCATCAGGTTGAGGTCGCAGCGATACAACGAAGCAATTTCGCGCTGCGCCAGATCACTGGAGGCTATTTGCCGGAAAAGCTGCGGCGCTGAAACGTCGGCGCTGCCCGGCCCGGCCGCGGCGCAATCGCTGTTCAGCGAGTCCTTCAGCAACTGATGGCGTGCGTGGCGCAGGCTCTGGAAATCCGACGTCTCCAGCATCCGCAGTGCGTCAGGACACTGCTGCTCGACCCGCCAGCCGAACTGCTCCTCGATCATGAACTGATCGAAGAGCACCACATCAGGCTGCAATTGGCTGACAAATACATCAAAACTGCTGTCGTTGAGCGTGATGTGCACTTCACTGATGCCCAGACTGAGCAGATCGGCGCGATGCTCGCCCTCGGTGGCAGGGCTGGCAAAGGTGATCTGCCAGTCCTGCTCCAGAAAGCATTGAATCAGTTGCATCATGTGCCCGCTGGCGGCCGAAGATCGCGGCTCGGGCCATACGTAGCCGATGATCAACAGGCGGGTGCTGGCAGGCTTATCGGTGCGGTTGAAGGCAGCGTCGATGTCAGTCAAGGCTGTTTCCAAGAATGCTTTTTACCTTGTCGCGCAACTGGTCGATGGAGAACGGCTTGCCGATCGAGTGCATGCCTGGCGGCACGTCGATATTTTCCGAGTAACCGCTGGCGAACAGCACGGGCAATTGCGGGCGAAGTTCGATGACCTTTTTGGCCAGTGCAGTGCCTTTCATGTCAGGCAGCCCCTGGTCAGTCATCAACAGGTCGATGTGATTGGAATCGTCTGCAACAAAGGTGAGTGCCGACGTAGCGTCCTCGGCTTCCAGTACCTTGTATTCCAGCTCTTCGAGCACGTCGACAATCAGCATGCGCACAATGGCGTCGTCTTCGACCACGAGAATGGTGCGGGCTGTGTCGGGCATGGTTGACTCCTTAAACCTGAATAATGGTGATAGCGCAGACGGTGTGGAGTTTCGCGCATCCTTTCCCCTCGACTCAGGGTAACCGAGCGAGGGCCTGTCCGCTGTCGATACAGTCCCTGTATCAGTAAATAAAAACCGTGTGGAAGTTCAATCGAGGCACAAATACCGTAAATCGCGAGGGCGACTCACGGGTTGGCGTCATTAATGAATACCGGCGTGAGCTTATCGCCCATTTATGTGTGAAATTTCAATCCTCTATGTCAGAAATAAGGGTGTTTTCTGTAGGTTTACGGCAAACTCTACGGTTTTGATCCATTGGTCAGGGATATTTCATGAATCGGACGTCTGTTGTCGATGAACAACGCTTTCGAAAATTGCTGGGACGTAACGTTGGCTTGCCACTGGGTGTCGGTGTACTGAGTGCAGTTTTCTTCATTCTGCTGATCAGTTATCTGCTCACTGCAATACAGTGGGTCGAGCACACTGACCGGGTGATCAACAACACCAACCGCTCAATGAAACTGTCGATAGACATGGAAACCGGCATGCGCGGTTTTCTGTTGACGGGGGATCAGCATTTTCTCGACCCCTATGAGGTCGCCAAGCCGCTGTTGCTCGCCGAGCTGCAGGGGCTGGAGAAACTGGTAGACGACAACCCCACGCAACTGGATCGGTTCAGACGTCTGTCCACACTGCAGCAGGAGTGGAATGCGTTCGCCCAGGAGATGATCACGTTGCGGCGCACCAACGGCGATTATCAGACGCCGGTACTGGCCGGACGTGGCAAGCGAATCACCGATCAGATCCGTACTGAATATGATCAGGCGGTGGAAATGGAGCAGCAACTTCGTCTGACCCGCAATGCGGAAGTCACGCGCAGTACCATCCTTTCCGTCACCCTTTATCTGATATTCGTGGTGGTCGTCAGCGCAATTCTGGCCTATATCGGTCGCAGGGATCTGCTGTCGCTGTCGAATACCTACAGCGAAAACCTCAGGCTTCAGGAAATCAATTCCGAGCGTCTGCAGAAAGTGGCCTGGCTGCGCAATGGCCAGAGCGAGCTGGCTGAGCAGGTTCTGGGGCAACTGACGCTGAGCATGCTGGGCCGCAATATCCTCCAGTTCCTGACCCAATACCTGGGCGCGTCGGTGGCGGCGGTCTACATTCGCCAGGACCACGGCGGCCTCACACGGGCTGCCTCGTATGGCTTCTCCCGCGAACAGGAGCAGCAGGATCAGACCATTCACAGTGATGAAGGCATTGTCGGGCAGGCCGCCCAGCAGGACCGCATCATTACCCTGGATGAACTGCCGGATAATTACTTCAAGGTTGCGTCCGGCCTGGGCGAGGGCTCGCCGCGCAGCGTGGTGGTGGTGCCAACCAGCAATGACGATCAGGTCAACGGCGTGATCGAACTGGGTTTTCTGCGCGCCCTGACCGAGCGGGACATCGAGTTCCTTGAGCTGGTGGCGGACAACGTCGGCACGTCCATCGAAGCCGCCCGTTATCGCCAGCGTCTGCAGGAGGTGCTGGCCGAGACCCAGCAGCTCAACGAAGAGCTGCAGGTGCAGCAGGAAGAACTGCGCACCGCCAACGAAGAGCTGGAGGAGCAGTCGCGCATCCTCAAGGAATCCCAGGCTCATCTGGAGACCCAGCAGGCCGAACTTGAGCAGACCAACGAGCAGTTGGCCGACCAGAGTCAAGCGCTGGCCGAGCAGCGCGATGCGCTGGATCGCAACAACGAAGAACTGAATATCGCCCAGGCCGAGTTGCAGGCGCGGGCGGACGAGCTGCAGCGTGCCAGCAAGTACAAGTCCGAGTTCCTCGCCAATATGTCCCACGAGTTGCGCACGCCGCTCAACAGCTCGCTGATCCTCGCCAAGCTGCTGGCCGAGAACCCGGGCGAAAACCTCACCGCCGAACAGGTCAAGTTTGCCGAGTCGATCTATTCGGCAGGTAATGACCTGCTGAATCTGATCAACGACATTCTGGATATTTCCAAGGTCGAAGCCGGCAAGCTGGAAATGCGTCCGGAAAACAGCAGCGTGTCCCGTCTGGTTGAAGGTCTGCGGACACTCTTCCAGCCGCTCGCCGCCGAGAAGAAACTGGCGTTTACCGTCGACATCCAGGCCGGTGCGCCCACCATGCTGTTCACGGATCGCCAGCGCCTTGAGCAGATCCTCAAGAACCTGCTGTCCAACGCGATCAAGTTCACCGAGGCCGGCTCGGTCAGCATGGTCGTCTCGCGCCAGCCAGGCGCCGGTATCGCGTTCATTGTGCGTGACTCGGGCATCGGCATCGCCGAGGAGCATCAGCAGGGTATTTTCGAAGCGTTCCGTCAGGCAGACGGCACCACCAACCGACGTTATGGCGGTACCGGCTTGGGGCTGTCGATTTCACGAGATCTGGCGGCATTACTGGGCGGATCGATCAGTGTCACCAGCGCACCGGGGCAGGGCAGTATTTTCAGCCTGGTGCTGCCGGAGCATTACGTCGAGCAAGACGATCGCGAGCCGGGCAGCGATCTGCCGATCGTGTCAGCGCCTGCTGCGCTACAGCCGTATGCCCCTGTGCTTCCGGTCATTGCGCAGCCCGTTCCGGCACCCGTGCCGATGGATACGCCGGTGCCGGTATTTGACGACGACCGTGACAAGGCACCTTTCCAGCGGCGCTGCATCCTGGTGATCGAAGATGAAGTGCGATTCGCCCAGATTCTCTACGACCTGGCCCATGAGCTGGGTTACGACTGTCTGGTGGCGCATGCTGCCGATGATGGCTTCAATCTGGCATCCCGTTATACGCCGGATGCGATCCTGCTGGACATGCGCCTGCCGGACCATTCGGGCCTGACCGTGCTGCAACGTCTCAAGGAGCTGGCGCCCACCCGGCACATTCCCGTGCACGTGATCTCGGTCGAAGATCGTCAGGAAGCCGCATTGCACATGGGCGCCATTGGCTACGCGGTCAAGCCGACCACACGCGAAGAGCTCAAGGACGTGTTCGCCAAGCTGGAGGCCAAGCTGACGCAGAAGGTCAAGCGTATCCTGCTGGTCGAGGACGACGCGCTACAGCGTGACAGCATCGCGCGCCTGATCGGTGACGATGATATTGAAATCACGGCGGTAGGCTTCGCCCAGGAGGCGCTGGACCTGCTGCGCGATCATGTCTATGACTGCATGATCATCGACCTGAAGCTGCCGGACATGCTCGGCAATGAGTTGCTCAAGCGCATGTCGATGGAAGACATCTGCGCCTTCCCGCCGGTCATCGTCTATACCGGCCGCAACATGACCCGCGATGAAGAAGCCGAGCTGATGAAGTATTCGCGTTCGATCATCATCAAGGGCGCGCGCTCGCCGGAAAGGCTGCTCGATGAGGTGACGCTGTTTCTGCACAAGGTCGAATCGCAACTGTCCAACGAGCGACAAAAGATGCTCAAGACCGCGCGTAGCCGTGACAAGGTCTTCGAGGCGCGCAAGATCCTCGTGGTCGACGACGATGTGCGCAATATCTTCGCGCTGACCAGCGCTCTGGAACATAAAGGCGCGGTGGTGGAAATCGCCCGCAATGGTCTGGAGGCGATTGCCAGGCTTAACGAGGTAGAAGACATCGATCTGGTCCTGATGGATGTGATGATGCCTGAGATGGACGGCTATGAAGCGACCATCGAGATTCGCAAGGATCCGCGCTGGCGCAAACTGCCGATCATCGCCGTCACGGCCAAGGCCATGAAAGATGATCAGGAACGCTGCCTGCAAGCGGGTTCCAACGATTACCTGGCCAAGCCCATTGATCTGGACCGTCTGTTTTCGCTGATTCGCGTCTGGCTGCCGAAGATGGAGCGTATCTGAATGAGGGCTCAATGTAGAGGCGTCTGCGATGACAAGCCCGGACCGCACCATGCACCGTGATCGAAGCATGGATATCGAGCTGCGCCTGCTGATCGAGGCGATTTACCTTCAATACAGCTACGACTTTCGTGATTACTCCGGCGCTTCGGTCAAGCGTCGCGTGATCCATGCGCTGCGTCAGTTCGATTGTGCGACCATCTCCGCCCTGCAGGAACGTGTGCTCCACGATCCTGCAGCATTCATGCAACTGCTGCAGATTCTCACGATTCCGGTCAGTGAGATGTTCCGTGACCCGTCGCATTTTCTGGCAATCCGCAACGAGGTCGTGCCGGTACTGCGCACCTACCCATCACTCAAGGTGTGGATTGCCGGTTGCAGCACGGGCGAGGAGGTCTATTCCACGGCTATTCTGTTGCGCGAGGAGGGGCTGTTGGAGCGGACCATCATCTATGCGACCGATATCAACCCCAGCTCGCTGGAAAAGGCCAAGCAGGGCATCTTCTCCATGGACAACGTGCGGGCCTATGCCGAGAACTATCGAAAGGCGGGAGGGCAGCGCGATTTTGCCGAGTACTACACGTCTGCCTATGACTATGCGATCTTCGACAAGACGCTGTGCGAGAACGTCACGTTTGCCGATCACAGTCTGGCCACAGATAGTGTATTCTCCGAAACGCAATTTATTTCTTGTCGTAACGTACTGATTTATTTCAACAAAAAGCTTCAGGATCGAGCGTTCGGGCTGTTTCATGATTCGTTGTGCCATCGTGGCTTTCTGGCGTTGGGCAGCAAGGAAACCCTGGATTTCTCCGCCTACGGTGGCGCCTTCGAGGCGCTGGTGAAGCCCGAGCGGATTTACCGGAAATTATGAAAATCACGTTTGGCGATGACACGCTCAGCCACCCGTTGCCCGTGGTCGATGCCATTGTCGTCGGCGCCTCGGCGGGCGGCGTGGAGGCGCTGCTGAAAATATTCAGCGGCCTGCGCAAGGGGTTTACGTTACCAATCCTGATGGTCCTGCATTTGCCTGATGACCGGCTCAGCCAGTTGGCCAATGTGTTTCAGAACCGGCTGGCGATTCCGGTCAAGGAAGCCGACGACAAGGAGGGCATCGTGCCCGGCACTTTGTACGTTGCGCCAGCGGGCTATCATGTTTCGGTGGAGTCTGACTTTTCCCTGTCATTGAGTCAGGAGGACAGGGTGTTTTATTCGAGGCCCAGTATCGACATTCTGTTCGGTTCGGCCGCTGATGCCTATGGGCCGAGACTGGCTGGCGTGCTGTTGACCGGCGCCAACAATGACGGCGCGAACGGATTGCTGCAGATCAAGAAGTATGGTGGTTTCACGGTGATTCAGGACCCGTCGCAGGCTCAGGCTTCTACCATGCCTGAAGCTGGCCTGGCGCTGCACTCGCCCGATTACCTCCTTTCCCTGAACGATATTGGCCGCTTGCTGGTCGAGCTGGAACGAAGCGCATGTTAAGTGAAATTCAGGCAAAACTGCTCATCGTTGACGATTTGCCGGAAAACCTGCTGGCGCTCGAAGCGCTGATCAAGCGCGGTGATCGAATCGTCTACAAGGCGCTGTCTGCGGACGAAGCGCTGTCACTGTTGCTGCAGCACGAATTCGCCATGGCCATCCTCGACGTTCAGATGCCCGGAATGAACGGCTTCGAACTGGCCGAGCTGATGCGCAGCACGGAAAAGACCAAAAGCATTCCAATTGTCTTCGTCAGTGCTGCCGGCCGCGAGCTGAATTACGCCTTCAAGGGCTATGAAAGCGGTGCCGTGGATTTTCTGCACAAGCCGCTGGATATTCACGCGGTGAAGAGCAAGGTCAACGTGTTCGTCGATCTTTACCGACAGCGCAAGGCCATGAAAATACAGGTCGAGGAGCTTGAGCGCAGTCGTCAGGAGCAGGAAGCCCTGCTCAAGCGTCTGCAGTCGACCCAGGGCGAGCTGGAACACGCGATTCGCATGCGGGACGACTTCATGTCCATCGTGTCCCACGAGGTGCGCACGCCGCTCAACGGCCTGATTCTGGAAACCCAGCTGCGCAAGCTGCACCTGGCCAAGGACAATGCGGCGGCGTTTACCATGGAGAAGCTGCGCGCGATGGTCGATCGCGACGAGCGACAGATTCAGAGCCTCATCCGCCTGATCGAAGACATGCTCGACGTATCAAGGATCCGTACTGGCAAGCTGTCGATCAGACCGAGCCCGTTCGACCTGAGCGAACTGGTCACGCAACTGCTGGAGAGCTTTGCCGCGCAGATCGCCGCCGCCAATTCCACCATCACCCGGTTCGCCGAACAGCCGGTGATCGGTGTCTGGGACGAATTCCGTATCGAGCAGGTGGTTGCCAACCTGCTGACCAACGCGCTGCGCTACGGTGCGCGAAAGCCGATTGAAGTGCATGTGTACAGCAAGGACAGCGAGGCTTTCATCGAAGTCAGGGATCAAGGTATTGGCATTACGGCCGAAAACCAGAAGCGCATCTTTCAGCAGTTCGAGCGGGTGTCGAGCAATCACGCGGTTGCCGGGTTGGGTCTTGGGTTGTTCATTTCCGATCAGATCGTCATGGCGCACGGCGGTCGCATCGAGGTGGAAAGTGAAGAGGGCAAGGGTTCGGTGTTTCGTATCTGCCTGCCTCTGTAAGGTCGCCGCCACCGGCAATAAAGTTTAATCACAGGTTGGCGCAACCTCCCATGCGTGCCGTGGTCGTAATGGCAGCTATTTATAAGATCAAAGGCAGTTCAATGAGCGCTGATGCAGAAAACGTCGTACTAATCGTCGAAGACGAGCCCCTGATCCTGATGCTTCTGGCCGATTATCTGTCGGGTGAGGGTTATCGTGTCCTGAAAGCCGAGAACGGCGAGCAGGCTTTCGAGATTCTGGCGACCAAACCCCATCTCGACCTGATGATTACCGATTATCGGCTGCCGGGCGGCGTTTCGGGCGTCCAGATTGCCGAGCCTGCGATCATGCTGCGGCCTGAGTTGAAGGTGATTTTCATCAGCGGTTACCCGGCGGAGATACTCGACTCGGGCAGCCCGATTGCGCTGAAGGCGCCCATTCTTGCCAAACCCTTCACCATGGACACCTTGCATACCCAGATTCAGAAGCTGCTGGCTTGATGGCGAATGAGCGGGCAACCGGACAAGTCTGCGCTACCTGAAGCCTGAGCATTGCTCAGGCTTCAATCATTTCCCGTACTTTTGAAGTCAGGTGATCGAACGCAAAGGGTTTGGTGATCAATTGCATCCCTGTGTCCAGAAAACCTCCGCGCACCGCCGCATGTTCTGCATAACCGGTGATGAACAGCACCTTGAGTTCCGGTCGCAGTTGCCTGGCGATTTCCGCCAGCTGCCTGCCGTTCATGCCTGGCAGGCCTACATCGCTGATCAATAGATCGATGCGCCGTCCGGATTCCAGGATCGGCACGGCGTCCGTCGCTTCGCCAGCCTCGATAAACGTGTAGCCCAGCTCGCCGAGCACTTCACTGACCAGTGCCCGCACGGCGGGGTCGTCTTCGACGATCAACACCGTCTCGCCATTCTCGGCATAAACCGCGTTGCTCTGGAAGCTTTGCTCGGTTTCGTTCGCCAGCCCGCTAAAGCGCGGCAGAAACAGTTGTACGGTAGTGCCGACGCCGACCTCGCTCTTGATCAGGACGTGGCCATGTGATTGTTTGCTGAAGCCGTAAATCATCGAAAGACCCAGGCCCGTGCCCTGGCCGATGGGTTTGGTGGTGAAGAAGGGGTCGAAAGCGCGGCTGATGACAGTTTCAGGCATGCCACAGCCATTGTCGCTGACGCTCAGTACGACATAGTCACCCGGCAACAGGTTCTCATGGGCATTGGTGAAGGATCTGTCCAGTTGCTGATTGAAGGTCTCGACCACCAGCGTACCACCTTCAGGCATGGCGTCGCGGGCGTTGAGCACCAGGTTGAGCAGGGCACTCTCCAGTTGGTTGGGGTCGGCTTCTGCGGTCCAAAGATCGTGTGCCAGACGCAACTGCAGGTGAATGCTCTCGTTGACGCTGCGCTGCAGCAGTTCGTCCATGGCATTGACCAGATGATTCATCTCGACCGGCTTGGAGTCCAGCGACTGACGCCGTGAGAAGGCCAGCAGGCGATGGGTCAGGGCGGCAGCGCGGTTTGCCGACGTCACACCCAGGTCAATAAGGCTGTTCAGGTCCTCAGTGCGCCCACGTGCCAGCCGCCGCCTTATCAATTCCAGACTGCCGATGATCCCGGTCAGCATGTTGTTGAAGTCATGGGCAATCCCGCCGGTCAACTGGCCGACCGCTTCCATTTTCTGTGACTGGCGGAGAATCTCCTCTTTGTGACGCAGCTGCGAGGTTCGCTCTTCAACCTGTTGCTCAAGTGTTTCGTTGAGACGACGCAATTGCGACTCGGCCTGCTTGCGCTCGGTGATGTCAGACGTCACGCCCGCCAGTGAGCCGACCATGCCGTTCTTGCTGCGAGTGGCGCGGGCGCGTACATCCACCCAGTTGAGCGAACCGTCCGGCCAGACATTACGGTACTCGATGATCAGGTCGACACCGGTGTCCAGGCTGCGCTGCAACGCCGATTGCATTCTGGGCTGGTCTTCGAAATAAACGGCGGCCAGCCAGTCGTCGTAGTCGAGCGTGTTCTGCTCGTCGCGGCCGTAGTGACTTTTGGTGATGTTCGAGCAGGTCAGCTTGAGGTCTTCCGCCTCCAGTACCCATGAGCCCAGCCTGCCGGCCATCAGTGCATTCTGCAGGCGGCCTTCGCTTTCGTGCAGGTCCTCCATGCGTGCCCGGGCTTCATACTGACGTCTTCGACCGCGCACTGCCGTCATCACCAGGCTGACCAGCGTCACCGGATGGAAAGGGCGTTCGAGAAAGGTCACGTTACCCAGCAGGCTGCCCGTGCGCGCAGGCGGGGTGTGATCCGGTCCGCCGTGATGGGTCAGCAAGACGATAGGCAAGTCCGACCAGGGCGGCTGGCGACCGAGGAGTTCGAGCAACGGGGTCATATCTGCGTTGCGCAGTGCCTCGTCAGCGATGATCGCCAGGCCGGCCCCCATACCCAACTCTCTGACCAGCTCGGACACATCACGGGCTACCGTTGCCGGGTAACCCGCTTCGTCGAGAATGCGCAGAGCGATCTGACTGTCCCGCCCGCGTGGGGCGAGAATGATCGCGCGCTCTGACGACAGGCCTGGAGTACTCAAAGGTCGTCATCCTCAAGCAGCGGTTTCTTGTCGCCCATGTACGACGGCACACCGCGCAGTACGCCCTGAAAGGCCTGCAATGGTTCGCCGATTTTCAATCCGTTGGAACTGATGCGGTACTCGCGGATAGTGGACTCGTGAGTACCGGTACGCTTCTTGATGATCGATATCGCTCGGCGTACCTGGCCCAATGCTTCGAAGTAGCGCAACAGAATCACGCTGTCGGCAAGGTAGGTAATGTCCACCGGCGAGCGCATATCGCCCACCAGTCCGTGCTGCGCAACGGTCATGAAGGTCGAGGCGCCCTGGCGGTTGAGGTAGAGCAGCAGCTCGTGCATGTGCAGAACCAGCGCGCTTTCTTCCGGCATCGCAGCCTGATAGCCGTTGATGCTGTCGATGACAACGGTCTTTATCTGCTTTTTATCCACCGCGCGTCTTACGCGGTGTGCAAATTCACCAGGGGACAACTCTGCGGCGTCGATCTGTTCGATCACCAGATTGCCGGTTTCCTGCAGCGCACGCAGGTCGATCCCCAGTTTGAGCATGCGCTCAAACAGCAGGCCCATTTCCTCATCGAATATGAACAGGCCAACACGCTCGCCGCGTGCGACCGCCTGCACGGCGAAAACCAGCGAGATGAGCGATTTCCCGGTCCCGGCCGGGCCGAGAATCAAGGTGCTGGAGCCGCCTTCGATGCCGCCGCCCAGCAGATTGTCCAATTCCGGGATGCCGCTGCTCAATTGGGAGCGCGAGTAGTTGGAGCGGTGTTCCGCCGCCACCAGGCGTGGAAAGACATGAATACCGTTCTCGGCAATGGTGAAGTCGTGAAAACCGCCGCGGTACTTCTGGCCACGATACTTGACGATTTTCAGGCGCCTGCGCTCGGCACCGTAAGTAGGTGTCAGTGCCTCAAGGCGAATAACGCCGTGGGCGACGCTGTGCACGGTTTTATCCAGCGCCTCGGTGGTCAGGTCATCGAGCAGCAGAACCGTCGCGTTATAGCGGGTGAAATAATGCTTGATAGCCAGAATCTGCCGTCTGTAACGCAGCGAACTCTGCGCCAGAAGACGGATTTCCGAGAGGCTGTCGATCACCACGCGAGTGGGTTTGACGCGCTCGACCACCTCGAATATCTGCCGCGTCGCCTCACCCAGCTCGAGGTCCGAGGAGTAGAGCAGACTCTGGTGATGATCGGCATCGAGCAGGCTTTCGGGCGGCGTCAGTTCGAAGATATTGATATGTTCGTCGAGTTCCCAGCCGTGCGAGGCGGCACCCGAGCGCAACTCGCTTTCAGTCTCGGACAGGGTGATGTAAAGGGATATTTCGCCCGCTGCCGCTCCGGCCTGCAGAAATTGCAGGGCCACGGTTGTCTTGCCGGTTCCGGGTTCTCCCTCGAGAAGAAACACATGACTGCGTGAAAGACCCCCTGCAAGGATGTCGTCCAGGCCCTCAATGCCGGTTGCCGCTTTTGACGTATTCAAGTATCGCCCTCTGATAACCGTACAGGTTTTGTTGCTACTGATTACTGGACCTTCGCCTGATGCGACCGTTCCCCCTATTTGAGGGGGACAGCGATATCGAATATAGCCGGGCGGGTGATTTTCGCGTCCGGCAAATGTCACTTCAGTCCGGTTCCGGTGTGCCTGTTGCAGTTGTTATAGTCCTGCGCCTGAACACCCAACCTGCCTGAGGATCACGTCGTGACCGATTATCAAAGTTTCCGGGTCGATCTGGCCGACAGCATTGCTCACGTACAAATCAACCGGCCCGAAAAACTCAACGCAATGAACGAGTCGTTCTGGACGGAGATAATCGCCATTTTCGACTGGATAGAGCGTACCGACGAGGTGCGCGTCGTGATTCTCAGCGGGGCAGGCAAGCATTTTTCGTCAGGCATCGATCTGGCGCTGCTGGCCTCGGTCGCCAGCCAGATGGGCAAGGATGCCGGGCGTAATGCCCGCCTGTTGCGGCGCAAGATCCGTGACATGCAGGCTTCGTTCACTGCCGTGGACAATTGCCGGAAACCGGTTCTCGCTGCCATTCACGGCTATTGCCTGGGCGGTGCCATCGACCTGATTTCTGCGTGTGACATGCGTTACGCGGCCGCCGACGCGCAGTTCGCCATTCGCGAGATCGACATGGGCATGGCCGCTGATGTCGGCACGCTGCAACGGCTGCCAAGGATCATCGGTGATGGTGTGTTGCGCGAACTGGCCTACACCGGGCGTACCGTCGGCGCTGAAGAGGCGCAACGCATCGGGCTGGTCAATCGCACCTTCGATGACGCGGACGGTCTGTTGCAGGGTGTCCTGGCGGTGGCTCGGGAAATAGCCGGAAAATCGCCCATCGCCATCGAAGGCACCAAGCAAATGATCAGCTACATGCGTGATCACAGAGTGGCAGACGGTCTCGAACACGTTGCCATCTGGAACGCAGCCATGCTGCAATCACCTGACCTGAAGCTGGCGATGGCTGCGCAGATGAGCAAGCACAAGCCAGTCTTTGATAATTGATACATGACAAGGCTCGAGTTTGAGCGAAGGAGTTTCTAATGTCGCGCCCGGAGCGTTGGACAACTGCAGTTCTGGATGTCGAGGCCCCTGGCGGTTTGGCTGTGGTTCAGGGGGATCAGGGTTTTTTGCTGGACGCCAATGGGGTGATGTTCCCCAGGGGCTGGTTAGCCGGGCAGGACCTGCCGGTGCAGAGCGAGCACGGCATCGGTTATTTCGAGGGTGAGCCTGTCTACTTGCTGGTGCTTGAGCGCTCGGTTGCCGTTGAGGGCTGCGCCTGGCAAGGCTTGCGTCAGTTCATGCTGGAAGGCGATTTCGCTGTCTTCCAGATGCTCGGCTACGCCGCGCAGGTCAGCACATGGGCCAGGGAACACCGTTTCTGCGGTGCCTGCGGTCGTGCGACGGTGCAGATTCGCGGAGAGCGGGCGATGTTCTGCGAACATGACAACCTGCGGCTGTACCCGCGTATTTCGCCGAGCATGATTGTGCTGGTTACCCGCGGCGATGAAATCCTGCTGGCCCGCTCACCGCGGTTTGTCACCGGCATGTACAGCGCACTGGCCGGGTTCGTGGAGCCGGGTGAGTCTGCTGAAGACTGCGTACACCGCGAGGTGATGGAAGAGGTGCAGGTGCGCATCAAGAACCTCAAGTACCGGGGCAGCCAGTGCTGGCCGTTCCCGCACTCGATGATGCTCGGGTTTCATGCCGAATACGAAAGCGGCGAAATCGTGCCCCAGGCAGAAGAAATCGAAGACGCACGCTGGTTTCATGTCGATGACCTGCCGCCGTTACCGGCCAATCGGTCGATTGCCCGTTACCTTATCGAGGCGTATCTGGCCGAGCGGTCAGGCGCCCCCGAACCAGTGCTGCCAGGCTAGGCGTACGGTCAGGCCCAGCACCACAGTGATGAACACCGGGCGGATGAATTTGGCTCCGCCCTTGATCGCGGTGCCTGCACCGAAGTAGGCACCGAGCATTACCGCAAGGCCCATGCTCAGGCCGATGATGTAATCCACCTGGCCCGAGAAGATGAACACCGACAATGCCACGGCATTGCTGACGAAGTTCATGCTGCGTGCGACGCCGCTGGCCTTGACCAGGTCTACTGGATAGAGCAGCAGGGTGCTGACGGTCCAGAAGGCACCGGTGCCCGGACCGGCAACACCGTCGTAGAAGCCTAGGCCCAGCCCCTGTGGCAACTGCCATTTCTTCCTGATCGGCGCGTTGCTGTCCAAGGGCGCCTTGGGCGTGCCGCCAAACAACAAGTACAGCCCGCAACCGAACACAATCACCGGCAACATCTGGTTCAGCCACTCGGCTGGCAGGTAATGGGCGATCACCGCACCCAGTGCAGCGCCGACGGCGGTGCCGACCACTGCATGCAGCCATTGGCGTGGATCAAACAGCTTGCGACGGTAGAACGTGAAACTGGCCGTCGCTGAACCAAAGGTCGAACTGAGCTTGTTGGTGCCCAGCACCAGATGCGGCGGCAGGCCGGCGGTCATCAGCGCAGGAGTGGTCAGCAGTCCGCCGCCGCCGGCGATGGCGTCTATGAATCCCGCTATGAAGGCAACCACGGCAAGAATGGCGAGGGTGGTCAGGTCGACGCTGAGTTCAAAGGGCATGGTGGCAGAGGGCTTATGGCGAGGGCGGCAAAGGGGCAGAATGACTGCCCGAACGTGGCGCATTCTACCCTTTGTACAACGTTTGCAGGAAGTCAGATGTCGGTGAGCGCGACCCAGCGCTGCTCGGCTGCGGCCACGCGAATGGCCGTCGCCAGGCGTTCGATTTGCCACGCTTCCTCGAAGTCCGGGCCACGGCTGCGCTGACCACAGACGGCCTGGATGAGCGCTTGTACTTCGAGCGCCTTGAGCTCGTTGTAGCCCAGCTGGTGGCCGGGAGCCGGGCAGAATGCGGCGTAACCCGGTTGTGCGGGGCCGGCCAGCAGTCGCTGAAAACCATCGCGTCCGGCTGCGCCTGTACGGTAGAGGCGCAGCTCGTTGAGCCGCTCCTGATCGAACGCCAACGTGCCTTTGGTGCCGCTGATCTCGAAACTCAGGTGGTTTTTATAGCCGTGTTTGAGCCAGCTGCTGCTGAAGGTTCCGCGCGCACCGTTGGCAAAGCGCAGCAGCGCGTGGGTCTGGTCGTCCACCGCAATGGCGCGCAGTTGCTGGCTGCCGATGCTCGCCGGGCGTTCACGGTGTACGGTGCTGGCATCGGCGCAGACTGCTTCGATGTCGCCCAGCAAATGACGAGCCATCGCCAGCAAGTGGCTGCCCAGATCGGCCAGTGCACCGCCGGCATGCGCCGCTTCACAGCGCCACGACCAGGGTGACGCCGGATCGCCCATGAAATCCTCGCTGAACTCGCCCTGAAAGCTGACGATTTCGCCCAGTTCGCCGGCTTCGATCATTTCCCTGGCGAGTCCGATCATCGGGTTGTGCTGGTAGTTGTAGCCCACCTGGGTAACGACACCCGCAGCCTTGGCGCTGCGGCGCATTTCATCGGCCTCGGCGAGATTCACGGCCAGCGGTTTTTCGCAATACACCGCCTTGCCTGCGGCGATGGCAGCCATGGCCATGGGGAAGTGCAGGTGATTGGGGGTGGTAATCGCCACGATCTGTACGTGCGGATCATCGATCAATTGCTGCCAGTCAGCGTGGCTGCGGTCGAACCCCCAGGCGCTTGCGCATTGCTCGGCGCGTGCACTGTCGGCGTCCGCCAGCGCGCAGAGCCGGATGCGTGCGGGCAGATCAAGCGCAGCGTTGGCGTTGCCGAACGCCAACGCATGGGCACGGCCCATGAAGCCGGTGCCGATCAGTCCGATACCCAGTTGCGCAGGCGATGTGGAAAGTGATTCGCGCATGACATTCTCCAGACAGGATTGTTGTTATGCGGAAAATATATTCCATATATTTTAATAATGGAAAATTAATTCACTTACTTTTTGCCAGTCCGGCGGCTCTTCAGGATAAAAAGCCCCCGTCGACGTTCAGCGCCACACCGGTGGTATAGCTGGAGGCTTCACTGGCCAGGTAAAGCACCGCGCCGGCCATCTCGCTGGGAGCGGCCACGCGTTTCAGCGGGATCTGGGACAGCGCCACATTGAGGATTGCGTCGTTCTTGACCAATGCGGATGCGAACCTGGTGTCAGTCAAGCCGGGAAGCAGGGCGTTGCAGCGAATACCGAATTCAGCGCACTCCTTGGCAAACACCTTGGTCATGTTGACCACGGCTGCCTTGGTCATCGAATAGACGCCTTGATAGGCACCCGGCGATACCGCGTTGATGGACGCCACGTTGATGATGCTGCCGCTACCGCTTTCGCGCATCAGCTTGCCGGCTTCCACGGACATGAAAAAGTAGCCGCGAATGTTGACGTCGACTGTCTTCTGGAAGGCGCCGGGATCGGTGTCCAGCACGTTGCAGAACTGCGGGTTGGTGGCGGCGTTGTTGACCAGGACATCCAGGCGCCCGAACTGTTGGCGAATCTGCGCGAATGCACTGTTTATCTGTTCCAGCTCACCGATGTGGCAGGCAATGGCTGTTGCCTTGCCACCCTCGCTGACGATGGCGTCCGCCACTGCCTGGCAACCCTCGAGCCGGCGACTCGAGACGATAACGTGCGCGCCTTGCTGGGCCAGCAGCCGAGCAATGGCTTCACCGATGCCTCGGCTGGCACCTGAAACGAATGCAACCTTGCCATCAAGGTCGAATAGCTGGGTTCTGGACATATCATTTCCTTGTCTTGCCGCTGGCGGTCAGAGGCTGGTTTTTTCGATCACGCGCAGGCTCATCTGCTCCAGCAGCCTGTTCATGTGAATGAATTGGGCAAAGCGTTTGTCCTGGGTCTGGCCGTGAAAAAACCGGTAGTAGATCTGTTGCACGATACCGGCCAGACGGAACAGGCCATAGGTGTAGTAGAAATCGAAATTGTCTATGCGCACGCCTGCGCGCTCGGCGTAATAGTCGACAAAAGCCTGGCGGGTCAGCATTCCCGGCGCATTGCTTGGCTGGCGGCGCATCAGTTGCACCGTGGCTGGATCGTCGGCCTGTATCCAGTAGGCGAGGGTGTTGCCCAGGTCCATGAGCGGATCGCCGAGCGTGGTCAACTCCCAGTCCAGTACGCCGATGATGTGCATCGGGTTGGCCGGGTCGAGGATCACATTGTCGAAACGGTAGTCGTTATGCACGATGCTCGAGGTCGGCGAGTCGGCAGGCATTTTGTCTGCCAGCCAGCGCTTGACCTGCTCCCACGCCGGAGCGTCCGGGGTCAGCGCTTTCTCGTAGCGCTCGGACCAACCGGAAATCTGCCGCTGTACGTAGCCCTGCGGCTTGCCGAGGTCACCCAGACCACAGGCCTGATAATCGACACGATGCAGGTCTACCATTTTGTCGATGAAGTTTTTGCACAGCTGTTCGGTCTGTGTTGCATCCAGCGCCAGTTCCGGCGGCAGGTCAGAGCGCAGAATGATCCCCTTGACGCGCTGCATCACGTAGAACTCCGAGCCGATCAGTGACTCGTCCGTGCAGTGCAGATAAGCCTCCGGGCAGTAGGGAAAGGCTTCCTTGAGCTGATTGAGAATGCGGTACTCGCGGCCCATGTCATGGGCCGAACGCGCCTTGTGTCCGAAGGGGGGACGACGCAGTACCAGTTCCCGCTCAGGGTACTGAAGCAGGTAGGTCAGGTTCGATGCGCCGCCCGGAAACTGACTGATCGTCGGCGTGCCGTGAAGCTCCGGCACGTGCGCCTTCAGGTACGCGTCGATCAGGGAGGCGTCCAGTTCTTCGCCGCTGCGAATCTCGGTGGACTGGTCAGTCAGTGCCATACGTATCCCTTTTGCTTATTATGGTCAGCGCAAACTATTGACTAATCTAATGATCGTCCAATCCGCGATCAAGCGCATGACCGCTTTATAGGCTAGCGTGTTGCCGGGCAATCAGTGGCTCTGATCGCTTTTTTATACAAAGGTGCGCATAAAAAAACCGAAGCCGGCAGGGCTTCGGTTTTCAGGTAGTGCAGTCTGCCGTGTGCGGCAGGTTTATACCGGGAACAGTTCGCTGAGCTTCATGGCCAGCATCATGTCGCCTTCGGCACGCAGCTTGCCACCCATGAACGCCTGCATGCCATCGGTCTCGCCGCTGACGATACCCTTGAGGGTCTGGCTGTCCATGACCAGCGTCACGTTGGCGTCCGGGTTTTCGCCTTCCTGCAGTTCGCAGGTGCTGTCCTTGACGATCAGTGCGTAGTGCTTGTCTTCGTCGGTGATGTTGAAGCCGAAGACCAGGTCCAGACCGGCAGCAGCAGCTGGGTTGAACTTGTTTTTCATGGTCTGTACGGCGTCTGCTACTGAGGTCATGTGGTGATCCTTTTAGAGTAAGTGCCAGCGTCCGACAGGACGCGATTGGCCGGGCTCAACGATAGGTGATGAGCTCCGGCGCCTTCAGCAGTTGCAAATGTGTGTAACCGTTGAAGGAAGCCAGGGTCACGTCGGTGCCTTTGAATTTAAGCTGGTGCAACGACGTATTGACGATGTGCCAGTGAAGCTCCAGTGCCTTTGATGCAGGCATTCCGGTAATAAGATGCAGCAGCGCGGTAATGGTGCCGCCGGAGGTGAATACCGCGATCCGCTCATGCGGGCCGGCAGCCTGGAGAATCCGCTTCAGGCCTGCCTCGACGCGCGCCACGAACGCCTGCCAGCTTTGCAGCCCCGGCGTATCGTGGTTGCCGCTCAGCCAGCGCCCGGTAATCAGGTTGAACAGGCGCTGGAACCCTGCAGGATTTGCCGCTGCATCGCGCAGTATATCCAGCGCTTGCGGTTCGTCTTCGAGCATGGCCGGTATCAATGCCCTGATCACGCCTTCGGCATCGAATTCATCGAAAGCGCTGTCCAGTTGCACCTCAGGCGTATCGAGGCCTGCTTCGCTGTACTGACCCAGTACATGCCGGGCGGTGTCTTTCTGGCGCATGAGCTCACCGGACACGCAGCGATCAAAGCTCAGCCCCTTCTCGGCAAGGTGGGCACCCAGCACTTGAGACTGACGAATCCCCACGGGCGACAGCACGTCGTAATTTTCGGCACCAAATGAGGCCTGGCCATGTCGTATCAGGTAGATGCTGCCCACGTCCGTTTCTTCTCGGTACGCCGAAGGTGCACCGAGGTTATGAGGGATGCCGGGGGACTGTCAATGAAAAAACATACGCTCGTTTGAAATCATCGTTTTAATGGTTTGTAACGGGTCATTGACTGGTGCGCGGCAAAGGGCGTCGGTATGCTGCATTCAGCACAGCCCTTGATTGGTAAGGGCCTGACACTCATGAGGGATATTCGTGGATTTCGTTGTCGATTACGCAAGTTTTCTGGCCAAGACCGTGACGCTGGTGATCGCCATCGTTGTGGTACTGGTTGCCATTGCGTCCATGCGTGGCAAGGGCCGTCGCAAGTCGTCCGGACAATTGCAGGTCACCCGGCTCAATGATTTCTATAAGGGCCTGCGCGAACGGCTTGAGCAGTCATTGCTCGACAAGGAGCACCTCAAGACGCTGCGCAAAGAGCAGGGCAAGGCACTGAAGAAAGAGAAAAAGCACGCCGAGCCCAAGGCTCGTGTCTACGTGCTGGATTTCGACGGGGACATCAAGGCCTCGGCCACTGAAAGCATGCGCCATGAAATCACCGCGCTGCTGACCCTGGCCACCGACAAGGATGAAGTGGTGCTGCGTCTGGAAAGCGGCGGCGGCATGGTTCACAGCTACGGCCTGGCGTCTTCGCAACTGGCGCGTATTCGTCAGGCGGGCATCCCGCTGACCGTGTGCATCGACAAGGTCGCTGCCAGTGGTGGTTACATGATGGCGTGCATCGGCAACAAGATCATCAGCGCACCGTTCGCCATCCTCGGGTCCATTGGCGTGGTGGCACAGCTGCCCAACGTCAATCGCCTGTTGAAAAAGCACGACATCGATTTCGAAGTGCTGACCGCAGGTGAATACAAGCGCACCCTGACCGTGTTTGGCGAAAACACCGAAAAGGGCCGCGAGAAATTTCAGCAGGACCTGGACATCACCCACGACCTGTTCAAAAACTTCGTTGCCAGCTACCGCCCGCAATTGTCCATCGACGAAGTGGCGACGGGCGAGGTATGGCTGGGCATGGCGGCGGTCGACAAGCTGCTGGTCGATGAACTCAAGACCAGTGACGAGTACCTGGCCGAGCGGGCCAGGAATGCAGACGTGTTCCACCTGCACTACGTGCAGCGCAAAAGCCTGCAAGAGCGCATGGGCATGGCGGCTGCCACCTCAGCGGATCAACTGGCCACCAAGTGGTGGGGACGTTTGACCCAGCAGCGGTTCTGGTAGTAGGTGTAGGTGAAAAGCTGACTTGAGTCGAACCCCAAGTCAGCTGAGTGTTACGGAACCGCCGCGTGACGCAGAGCGTCACGAACTGCATTCCCGCGCGGAGCATGGGAACGATAGTCATCAGTTCCCGAGCCGTGCCTTTAGCCAAATCCCGGGACGCCTGAATCAGCGGCGTCGGAACAGCGGCAGCGGCTCGTCGGTCGCGGCCTGGTAGGTGACCGAGAAGTCCTTCAGACCTTCCAGTGCCTCGTACGGATCCTTGTCGGCACGCACCGCAAATGCGTCGAAGCCACAACGGTGCATGTAGAACAACTGATCGCGCAACACGTCGCCGATGGCACGCAATTCACCCTTGTAGCCATAACGATCACGCAACAGGCGCGCATTCGAGAAGCTTCGGCCATCAGTGAAGGCCGGAAAATTCAGAGCGATGACCTGAAACTGGTCGACATCCTCGCCGATTTCCTCGGCTTCCTCATCGCTGTCCAGCCACACACCCAGACCGCCATCGCGTGCCTTCAGCGCGTGCGCGTGTTCGCGCCACAGCGCCAGCGGCACGATCAGGTCGTCGCAGTTCGACAGGCTGTCAAAGGTCGTGTCCTTGGGCAGCAGATGCCAGGTTTCATCGATGACTTCGTTGTTCTTAATGATTCGCTGCATAGACGCGCTCCTTGAAAGGGTCAATGCCAATACGTTGGTAGGTGTCGATGAAGCGCTCGTCTTCGGTACGTTTTTCAACGTAGACGTCGATCAGCTTCTCGATCACGTCCGGCATCGCCTCCTGGGCAAAGGAGGGGCCGAGAATCTTGCCCAGGCTCGCATCACGGCTGGCGCTGCCGCCGAGCGAGACCTGATAGAACTCTTCACCTTTCTTGTCCACGCCCAGCACGCCGATATGGCCGACATGGTGGTGGCCGCAGGCATTCATGCAGCCGGAGATATTAAGGTCCAGCTCGCCGATATCGAACAGGTAGTCAAGATCGTCGAAACGACGCTGGATGGATTCGGCGATCGGGATCGACTTGGCATTGGCCAGCGAGCAGAAGTCACCGCCCGGGCAGCAGATGATGTCGGTCAGAAGGCCAATGTTCGGCGTGGCGAAACCATTGTCGCGCAGCTCGTTCCACAGGGTGAACAGCTCTCTCTGCTCGACATCGGCAAGGATGATGTTCTGCTCGTGGGAGGTGCGCAGTTGACCGAAGCTGTAGCGATCGGCCAGGTCGGCGATGGCGTCCAGTTGCTTGTCGGTCACATCGCCAGGAGCGACGCCGGTTGGCTTGAGCGACAGGGTCACGGCAATGTAGCCAGGCTTCTTGTGCGCCAGCACATTGCGTTGACGCCAGCGAGCGAAGCCGGGGTGTTGAGCATCCAGCGCCGCCAGTTCGGCGTGCTGATCGCTGAGTGCCTTGTATTGCGGGTCGACGAAGTGCCGGGACACGCGCTGCACTTCGGCTTCGGTCAGGGTGGTCTGACCGCCACGCAGGTGAGCCATTTCAGCCTCGACCTTGGCGGCAAACACTTCAGGGGTCAGCGCCTTGACCAGAATCTTGATGCGCGCCTTGTACTTGTTGTCGCGACGGCCATAGCGGTTGTAGACCCGCAGGATGGCGTCGAGGTAGCTCAGCAGGTCCTGCCACGGCAGAAACTCGTTGATGAAGGCACCGACGACCGGTGTACGGCCAAGACCGCCACCGACCAGAACGCGGAAGCCCAGCTCGCCGGCTTCGTTGCGCAATGGCTCGAGGCCGATGTCATGCACTTCGATGGCTGCGCGGTCACTGGTCGAGCCATTGATCGCGATCTTGAACTTGCGCGGCAGGTAAGCGAATTCAGGGTGGAACGTGGTCCATTGACGGACGATCTCGCACCATGGGCGCGGGTCTACCAGTTCGTCCGCCGCCACACCGGCAAACTGGTCGGTGGTGACGTTGCGCAGGCAGTTGCCGCTGGTCTGGATAGCGTGCATCTGCACGGTTGCCAGTTCAGCGAGAATATCAGGGACATCTTCAAGCGCAGGCCAGTTGAACTGTACGTTCTGGCGGGTGCTAATGTGCGCGTAGCCTTTATCGTAGTCGCGCGCAATTTTCGCCATCATGCGCGCCTGGCGCGAGGTCAGCTGACCGTAGGGCACGGCGACGCGCAACATTGGCGCGAAGCGCTGAACATAAAGACCGTTTTGCAGGCGCAACGGTCGAAACTCTTCTTCGCTCAGTTCCCCGGCCAGGTAGCGTCGGGTCTGATCCCGGAACTGCTTGACGCGGTCCTCGATGATCTTCTGATCGTAATCGTCGTATACGTACATATAGGTCCTGTTCTCAGGCTTCGTCATGAAGCAGGGCAGTGGCGTCAGTCTGAAAAAAGCCCGCTGCTCGATGTTTCCTGCTTCATCTGGTCAATTCTGCGCGCACGGCCGCGCACTCCCCGGGGAGCGAAGGCGACGATAGCAGTTTGCAGTTATCGATAAAAGTGATGTTTATATATATGCAAATCACTAAAAGCGATAAGCAAAACGACGCCTGTTCATATCCCCGCTTGCTGTGTGGACAAGACTCGACTTAACTGCATGTTGACCGATGCTGAACAGGTGTCGGGATACTCCCATTCATGTGCAATCACCCACAAGACCGACAAGAGGCGATGCGATGAGCAAGCACCCGAAAGTAACCAAGCCGGGCAGATCCGTCGATACCTGGGCCATTTTATTCATTGTCATTCTGGCAGTAGGCGCCGCGATGTTCTGGGCCAGCAGCCAGTGACCGGCTGATAAAGAATCTGCCGAAAGTCTGCAGAACCTTGCTGCCGCAGCCGATAACTCGCTTTTGGCGATAAATCCCGGCTGCTTCAAGGTTCGTTGATATGAAGGCGTTATATGCTGGCTGGCTGGTACTGTGCAGTTGTCTGTGGGTCGGGGAGACACAGGCTGCCTCGGTGGTATTCCTGAGCCCCGGCGCAGAATCAGACGGTTATTGGCTGAGTTACTCCCGGGTCATGCAGACGGCTGCCGACACCACCGGCATGTCGCTGAAAATACTCTATACCGAGCGCGACACTCGCAAGTTGCTCGATCTGGCGCGAGCGACGCTGCAAGGGGACGAGCGCCCGGATTACCTGTTGTTCTCCAACGAGCTGAATATCGCCCCTGAAGTGCTGCGTATGTCCGTGGGCAGTGGGGTAAAGCTGTTTGCCGTCAACAATACGCTGAACGCGGACCAGATTCGGATTCTCGGTGACCTGCCATCGCGTTATCCGGACTTCATCGGCAGCCTGGTGGGTAACGATGAGGAGGGCGGTTATCTGACGGCAAAACGGCTTATCAGTCTCGCGGCGCCTGGCGCGGATGGTCAGGTCATCGACATGCTGGCGTTTTCCGGGACCAACACCACGCCGGTTTCCCTGCTGCGTGAAAAAGGCATGCTGCGTGCCCTGTCGGAGCATCCAGAGGTGCATCTACGGCAGATTGCGCTGGGTGGCTGGCGACGCGATCGCGTGCTCGAGCAGGCTCGCGTGCTGTTCAAGCGCTACCCGCAGACACGCCTGGTGTGGGCTGCCAACGAGCAGATGGCGTTTGGTGCAATGGAGGCATTGCGTGAGCAGGGCGGCAAGCCGGGGCAGGACGTGTTGTTCAGCGCCATCAACGGCACGTCACTTTCACTGCAGGCTCAGCTCAATGGCAGTCTGAGCGTGGTGGCGTCAGGGCATTTCACCCTGGGCGGATGGGCGATCATTCTCTTGCACCGCTATGACACGGCCCAACGCCAGGCCCGGCAACAGATCGGTGCACGCATCATCGATGTGGTTCACGTCGTCGAGCCGCAGGATGCGCAACGTTTTCTGGATGCAGCCAGCAAAGAACGTTACCGGTTCGATATCCAGGCATTCAATGTGGAGGCTTCTGGCGATGCGTCGCCATTTTCGCTGAAAGGCATGTTGCCGCCTGATCACTCAGGCGGCAGATGACCGGTCAGGCGTTACTCGTCGTAGCCCAGGTTCGGTGCCAGCCAGCGTTCGGTGACGCTCAGGTCCTGACCCTTGCGAGCGGTGTAGCTTTCGACCTGATCCTTGTCGATCTTGCCCACGGCGAAGTACTGCGCCTGGGGATGGGCGAAATACCAGCCGCTGACCGCTGCAGCCGGGAACATCGCGTAGTGCTCGGTCAGGAACACGCCGCTCTTGCCTGCCGTGTGCTCGGCGCTGCCTTCCGGTAGCGGATCGAGCAGGGCGAACAGGGTGCCCTTTTCCGTGTGATCGGGGCACGCCGGGTAGCCCGGCGCCGGGCGGATGCCGATGTATTGCTCCTTGATCAGCGCTTCGTTGTCCAGCGCTTCGTCCTGCGCATAACCCCAGTATTCCTTGCGCACCTGCTGGTGCAGCCATTCGGCGCAGGCTTCGGCGAGACGGTCGGCAAGCGCCTTGACCATGATCGAGTTGTAGTCGTCGCCTTTGTCCTGATAAGCCTTGGCGACTTCCTCGGCGCCGATGCCGGCTGTGGTGATGAACCCGCCGATGTAGTCGGTCAGGCCACTGCTCTTTGGTGCAACGAAGTCGGCCAGCGAGAAGTTCGGCTTGCCGTCGGGCTTGATGGTCTGCTGGCGCAGGTGATGCAGCTTCGCCAACGGCCTGCCGTCATCGTCATAGACTTCCAGATCGTCGTCATTGACCTGATTGGCTGGCCAGAAGCCGAAGACCGCGCGGGCGCTGATCAGCTTCTCGTCGATCAGCTTGCGCAGCATCTGCGTGGCGTCGGCGTACAGCGCGGTGGCCGCTTCACCGACCACTTCGTCGGTGAGGATGCGCGGGTACTTGCCAGCCAGGTCCCAGGAAATGAAGAACGGCGTCCAGTCGATGTACTCGGCCAGCACGTTCAGGTCGATATCCTGCAGGACCCGGGTGCCGGTGAACGTCGGTTGGGCCGGGGTGTAGTTTTCCCAGTCGAACTGCGGCTTTTTAGCCACTGCAGCGCCGTAACTCAGGCGCTCGGTACGCGCGCTGCGTGCCGAGGTGCGTTCACGTACTTCGACGTATTCCAGGCGGGTCTTTTCAATGAAGGCCGGCTTCAGCTCTTTCGACAGTAACTGGGTCGCGACGCCGACTGCTCGGGAAGCATCGGTGACGTAGATCACGGCATCATTGCTGTATTTGGGTTCGATCTTCACCGCCGTGTGCGCCTTGGAGGTGGTCGCGCCGCCGATCATCAGCGGCAGGTGAAAGTCCTGGCGCTGCATTTCCCGGGCGACATGCACCATTTCGTCCAGTGACGGCGTGATCAGGCCGGAGAGGCCGATGATGTCGCATTTCTCGTCGCGGGCCACTTGCAGGATTTTCTCGGCAGGCACCATTACGCCCAGATCGACGATGTCGTAGCCGTTACAGCCCAGTACCACGCCGACAATGTTCTTGCCGATGTCATGCACGTCGCCCTTGACCGTCGCCATCAGGATCTTGCCCTTGGCTTCGGGCTTGTCGCCCTTTTCCAGTTCGATGAACGGAATCAGGTGCGCCACGGCCTGTTTCATCACGCGCGCGGACTTGACCACCTGGGGCAGGAACATCTTGCCTGCACCAAACAGGTCGCCGACCACGTTCATGCCCGCCATCAGCGGGCCTTCGATCACTTCGATAGGTCGCGCGAACCCCACGCGCGACTCTTCGGTGTCCTGCACGATATGGGTGGTAATACCCTTGACCAGCGCGTGTTCCAGACGCTGATTGACCGGCCAGCTGCGCCATTCTTCGGTTTCGGCTTCCTTGACGCTGCCATCCCCCTTGAACTTGTCGGCAATCGCCAGCAGTGCATCGGTGCCCTCGGGGTTGCGGTTGAGCACCACGTCTTCGACACAGTCGCGCAGTTCGGCGGGGATCTGGTCGTAGATTTCCAGCTGCCCGGCGTTGACGATGCCCATGCTCAGGCCATTACGGATCGCATGCAGCAGGAACACCGAGTGGATCGCCTCGCGTACCGGGTTGTTGCCGCGGAACGAGAAAGATACGTTGGACACGCCACCCGAGGTCAGCGCATACGGCAGCTCGTCACGGATGTAGGCGCAGGCGTTGATGAAGTCCACGGCATAGTTGTTGTGTTCTTCGATACCGGTGGCGATGGCGAAAATGTTCGGATCGAAGATGATGTCTTCCGGCGGGAAGCCCACTTCGTCGACCAGAATGTCGTAGGAGCGCTTGCAGATTTCCTTCTTGCGCGCTTCGGTGTCGGCCTGACCCTGTTCATCGAAGGCCATGACCACCACCGCCGCGCCATAGCGCTTGCACAGGCGGGCGTGATGAATGAACTGCTCGACGCCTTCCTTCATGCTGATGGAGTTGACGATGCCCTTGCCCTGTATGCACTTGAGGCCGGCCTCGATCACTTCCCATTTCGAGGAGTCGATCATGATCGGTACGCGGGAGATGTCCGGCTCGCCTGCGATCAGGTTGAGGAAGGTCACCATGGCCTTCTTCGAGTCGAGCATGCCTTCGTCCATGTTGATATCGATCACCTGAGCGCCGGCTTCGACCTGCTGCAGGGCGACTTCGAGGGCTTCGGTGTAATTGTCTTCACGGATCAGGCGGGCGAAGCGGGCGGAGCCAGTGATATTGGTACGCTCGCCGACGTTGACGAACAGCGACTGGCGATCGATGGTGAACGGTTCGAGGCCCGACAGGCGGCAGGCCTTGGGGATGTCCGGAATTTCCCGCGGCGCGTAACCCGAAACCGCCTCGGCGATCGCCTTGATGTGCGCCGGTGTCGTACCGCAGCAGCCGCCGACGATGTTCAGGAAGCCGCTCTGGGCGAATTCTTCGATGATCTTCGCCGTCTGGCTCGGCAGCTCGTCGTATTCGCCAAATGCATTCGGCAAGCCGGCGTTGGGGTGCGCGGAGACATGGGTGTTGGCTTTATTGGCCAGCTCTTGCAGGTAAGGACGCAGTTCGCTGGCGCCCAGTGCGCAGTTCAGGCCGACCGAGATAGGTTTTGCATGGCTGATCGAGTTCCAGAACGCTTCGGTGGTCTGGCCGGACAGGGTGCGCCCGGATGCGTCGGTGATGGTCCCGGAAATCATGATCGGCAGCTCAAAGCCGACTTCTTCGAATACACCCTGTACGGCAAAGATCGCCGCCTTGGCGTTGAGCGTGTCGAAAATGGTCTCGATGAGGATCAGGTCGGCGCCGCCTTCGATCAGCCCCTTGGTCGCTTCGGTGTAGTTCTCGACCAGTTCGTCAAAGGTCACATTGCGATAGCCGGGGTTATTGACGTCCGGCGACAGCGAGCAGGTGCGACTGGTGGGGCCCAGCACACCGGCCACGAAGCGCGGCCTGTCCGGGGTTTCCAGTGTCTTGGCGTCTGCGACCTTGCGCGCCAGGCGCGCGCCTTCGACGTTCAGCTCGTAAACGATCGATTCCATGCCGTAGTCGGCCTGGGACACCTGGGTGGCGTTGAATGTGTTGGTTTCGAGGATGTCGGCGCCAGCATCCAGATAAGCCTTCTCAATAGCGCCGATCACATCAGGGCGGGTCAGGATCAACAGGTCATTGTTGCCTTTGACATCGCTGGGCCAGTCGGCAAAGCGCTTGCCGCGGTAATCCTGTTCTTCGAGCCTGTAGCTCTGGATCATGGTGCCCATGCCGCCATCGAGGATCAGGATCCTCTGTTTCAGAGCAGTGAGAAAAGCTTGATGGCGGGCGCTGCGGTCAGACATGGGGGCTACCTTGAAAAGGTCGATTCTTTAAAGAACGGGATGATAGCAAACCGGAACGGTTTTAGTGTTGTTGCGCCTTTTGCATGAAAATCATTCATGTTGGAGGCGAGGGTGCCTTTGTAGCGTTGTACTACCGAGCCTTCGGCACATTGGGAGTCGCTACGTTCAGGAAACTGAACCACGCGAAGCGGGTGTGCTGGACATGAATCGCTACGAAAACCTCTGAAAAACGGGGGCTTCACGTCGCAGGCCCTTGTGCAACATGGCCTGCGGCCATCTTTGCTTCCTGAACGAAATGTATCTCGCGCGATCTTTTTTTCAAAAAGGTGGTCCGAAATGGTGCGCGTCATAGACCGGTCTATCCAACGGTCCATGATTGAAAGTCAGGTAGTTGAGGTTTTTTGTGATGTTGATTTCAGTTCAGGCCCTACGGGCGTTCGCAGCGTGGGTCGTGGTGTGTCATCACTTCATGCAGATTTTTTTCGATTTCAAGGCCAGCGGTCCGGTGGGGCAGTTCTTTGGGTCAAAGGGCGCGGTCGGTGTGGATATCTTCTTCGTCATCAGCGGCCTGGTTATCTTTTTATCCACGCAGAACAGTGACATGCCAGCACGGCGTTTCATTCTGCATCGCCTGATTCGCATCGTTCCGGCCTATTGGCTATACACCGCCGCCATGGGGTTGCTGCTGCTGATTGCAGCGCCGATGCTCCCGCATCAGGTGATCGGCTGGCAGAATTTCCTCTTGTCACTGGTGTTCATTCCTTCCGAGAATCCCGGGGGCTATGGTCTCTACCCGACGCTCAACGTTGGCTGGACGCTGAACTATGAGATGTTCTTCTACCTGCTGTTTTCGATGGTATTCCTCTTTCAACAGCGCCACCGGCCGCTGATCATTGCCGCAGCGCTGTTTGCGGTCAGTGAGGTTCTGGCCCGCGCCGGGCTGATCAGCCGCTTTTATGGCAACGACATCATTTACGAATTCCTGCTGGGTATCGGTATCGGCATTCTCTATCGCCGGGGCTGGATCAAACAGGCGCTATGGCTGCCGCTGGCAGGCATAGCGGTCGGGCTGTATGCGATCAATAACCTGAGCAACGAGCAGCGCCTGCTCAACTGGGGTCTGCCGAGTGCCTTGATCGTGCTGTCGTGCATTTCGCTGGAACCATATTTTCAGGGCAATCGCTTGCTAAAGGTGCTGGGTGACTGCTCGTATTCGGTGTACCTGCTGCACGTTCTGGTGCTGTACGGCGGCTTGCTGATGGCGCAGCGCTTTGGCCTCAATCCCTATGTGGTCTTCGCCTTCTGCGTGCCGATCATCGCCATCGGTGCGTGGGTCAGTTATGAGTGGATCGAGAAAGGCCTGTACCGCCGGATGAAAGCCTGGCTGGATGCGCGCAGGGCGGTCAGTCAGGCGCAGGCATTAACCTGACAAAAATACTGGGACTTTGTGTGAAGCGGCCGATTGGCGTAAACTGCACGCACGTCTGCGAGGAATTTTCATGACCGCTATCACTATTACCGATGCCGCCCACGATTATCTGGCCGATCTGCTGGAAAAGCAGAATACCCCGGGCATTGGCATCCGCGTATTTATCACCCAGCCCGGCACTCAGTACGCCGAAACCTGCATTGCCTACTGCAAGCCGGGTGAAGAAAAACCGGAAGACAAGGCCATCGGCCTGAAGAGCTTTACGGCCTGGATCGACGGCTTCAGCGAGGCCTTTCTCGATGATGCAGTGGTCGACTACGCCACCGACCGGATGGGCGGGCAGCTGACTATCAAGGCACCGAACGCCAAAGTGCCGATGGTCAATGCCGACAGCCCGATCAACGAGCGCATCAATTACTACCTGCAAACCGAGATCAATCCGGGCCTCGCCAGCCATGGCGGTCAGGTCACGCTGATCGATGTGGTCGAGGAAGAGACGAAGAACATCGCCGTGCTGCAGTTCGGCGGTGGTTGCCAGGGTTGTGGCCAGGCCGATGTCACGCTGAAGGAAGGTATCGAGCGCACGTTGCTTGAGCGTATTCCCGAGTTGTCGGGCGTTCGCGATGTTACCGACCATACGCAGAAAGAAAACGCCTACTACTAGGCGTCTCTTTTTTGCAAGGAAGTTGCTGCACGAAAGTTGCTGCACGAAAACGCCCTGACTGTTCAGGGCGTTTTCATGTGTGGCGGTTGACGAGCGTCAGTCCAGCTCCACCAGCACCGCGCCTTCGTTGACCATCTCTCCCTCGTGGCAGTAGAGCGCGGTAATCACTCCGGCGCTGGCGGCGCGGATGCTGTGTTCCATCTTCATGGCTTCCAGCACCACCAGTTGCGCGCCAGGCTCGACAGCCTGACCCACTTCAACCAATACCCGTACGATGCTGCCATTCATCGGTGCTGTCAGGCCTGCATGCTGACCCTCACCGACGTCTGCCTGGGCGATGGCGTCCAGGCGGGTGACGGTTTGCACCTCGCCTTGCCATTCGAGATACAGCGTATTGCCGCGTCGTATCGCCAGGTGTCGTTGGCGCACACCGTTGTGCTCGACCTGCAAATGCTCGCCACTCAGAGTGAATAACGAGGGGCTGCTGTTGCGCAGGCAGGTGTTGCGGGTTAGACCGTTGCAGCTCAGTCGCAGATCCGTCTGCGCAGGCAGGCCGGCGCGAAAGCCGCTGCTGACTGCCCAGGGCGAATACGGATCGGCTTGATCGATGCGTGCCGGTTCGCTCTGGCTGAAGGCCTCGGCAGCGGCCTGCCAGAATGTCTCGTCCGGCTCATTGGTGTGCGGCAGCAGTTGCGCCTGATGGCGGGGAATGAAGCCGGTATCAAGCTGCGCGGCGGCGAACGCTGGATGCGCGATGATTCTGCGCAGAAACGCCAGGTTGGTCCTGACTCCGCCCACTGCAAATTCATCGAGCATGGCCAGCAGGCGCAGGCGGGCTTGCTCGCGGTCTTCGCCCCAGGCAATCAGCTTGCCGAGCATCGGGTCGTAGAAGGGCGAAATGCTGTCGCCCTCGGCAACGCCGCTGTCCACCCGCCTGCCGGGGCCGGGCGCAGGCTCTCTGTAGAGCTCCAGCGTGCCGGTGGCCGGAAGAAAGTCGTTGACCGGGTCTTCGGCGTACAGACGGACCTCGATGGCGTGGCCGGTCAGGGGCACCTGCTCCTGGGTGATGGGCAGCGATTCGCCTCTGGCGACACGGATCTGCCATTCCACCAGGTCCAGACCCGTGATGTACTCGGTGACCGGATGCTCCACCTGCAGGCGGGTATTCATTTCCATGAAGAAAAACTCGCCGCGTGCGTCCAGCAGGAACTCCACCGTACCCGCACCGACGTAGCCGATGGCTTGTGCGGCTTTCACCGCGGCTTCGCCCATGGCCTTGCGCAATGAGGCCGTCAGGCCGGGCGCCGGTGCTTCCTCGACGACCTTCTGGTGTCGGCGCTGAATGGAGCAATCGCGCTCATTGAGGTACAGGCAGTGGCCATGCCGGTCGGCAAACACCTGGATTTCGACATGGCGCGGGGTGAGCACGTACTTCTCCACCAGCATCCTCGCGTCACCGAACGAGGACAGCGCCTCGCGTTGCGCCGAAGCCAGCGCTTCGGCCAGTTCGCCCGTATGCTCGACCACTTTCATGCCTTTGCCGCCGCCGCCAGCGGTGGCTTTCAACAGCACCGGGTAGCCGATACGCTCGGCAGCGGCGCGGAACGTCTCGACGTCCTGTGCTTCACCGTGATAGCCCGGCACCAACGGCACGCCTGCCTGCTCCATCAAGGCCTTGGCGGCGGATTTGCTGCCCATTGCATCGATGGCCGAGGCGGGGGGGCCGAGGAAAATCAGCCCGGCGTCTTCGACGGCACGCGCAAAATCGGCGTTTTCAGAAAGAAAACCGTAGCCGGGATGGATCGCGTGCGCGCCACTCGCCCGGGCGGCTTCGATAAGCCTGTCGATCGCCAGATAACTGTTTGCGGCCTTGCTGCCGCCAAGGTCCACGCAGAGGTCGGCCTCTCGGCTATGCCGTGCGTCACGGTCGATGGCGCTGTGCACGGCGACCGTGGTAAGGCCCATGTTTTTCGCCGTGCGCATGATGCGGCAGGCGATCTCGCCGCGGTTGGCAATCAACAGCGTGGTCAGCTCGGGCATGCTCATGATTGCGAGTCCTTCTGAGGTTCGTGCCGGGCTGTCGAGGCTGCTGGAACGGGATTGCCAGGCGGTTGATCCTTGACGGACTGCCAGCCAGGTGTGCGTTTCTGCAAAAACGCGCGCAGGCCTTCCTGGCCTTCGGCACTGGTGCGGATACGCGCGATTGCGCTTTCGCAGTAGCGACGCAGCGCGGGGGTCAGCATACCGCTGCCGACTTCGCGCAGCAGCTCCTTGCTGACTCGCATGGCCTGCGGGCTGTTGAGCAACAGGTTGTCGACCCATTGCAGCGTTCGATCTTGCAGTTCTGCAGCCGGGTAGCACTCGGCGACCAGACCGATCTGCTGCGCCCGCTGGCCATCGAAGCGCTCGGCCGCCAGGGTGTAACGTCGCGCAGCGCGTTCGCCGATGGCCTGTACCACGAATGGACTGATAACGGCCGGCGCCAGGCCGATGCGCACTTCGGACAGGCAGAACTGCGCATCCACCGCTGCAATGGCCATGTCACAGCAACTGATCAGGCCCAGCGCACCGCCGAAAGCTGCGCCCTGGACGACGGCGAGCGTCGGTATTTTCAGCCTGGCGAGGCTGTACATCAGCTCCGCCAGTTCGCGGGCGTCGTCCAGATTGGTGTTGTAATCCAGGTCTGCTGCCTGCTGCATCCACGCCAGGTCGGCACCGGCACTGAAATGCCGGCCACGGCCACGCAACAGCAGAAAACGCAGGCTGGTATCGCCTTGTACCTGGTCCAGGGCGATAATCAGCTCGCGGATCATCTGCGCGTTGAAGGCGTTGTTCTTGTCCGGTCGATTCAGCCACAGCGTGGCAAAGCCACGTGGGTCGTTGATCAGCTCTATGGTTGCGAATGAGGTCGAAGTCATGGTCATTTCCCGGCTCACATTCGGAACAGGCCGAAGGTGGTAGGTTCGATGGGCGCGTTGAGCGAGGCGGAGAGGGCAAGCGCGAGAATGTCGCGGGTTTGCGCCGGGTCGATGACTCCGTCGTCCCACAGGCGGGCGCTGGAATAGTAAGGATGGCCCTGATGCTCGTACTGATCGAGAATCGGCTGTTTCAGCTCGGTCTGCTGTTCGGCGCTGAACGCCTGACCGGCCCGTTCGGCCTGCTCGCATTTGACCTGCACCAGCACGCCGGCCGCCTGTTCGCCGCCCATCACGCCGATCCGCGCGTTGGGCCACATCCATAGAAAGCGCGGATCGTAAGCGCGGCCACACATGCCGTAATTCCCCGCGCCAAAACTGCCGCCGATGATCACCGTGAATTTCGGCACCCTGGCGCAGGCCACGGCGGTCACCAGCTTGGCACCATGCTTGGCGATGCCGCCCGCTTCATACTTCTGGCCGACCATGAAGCCGGTGATGTTCTGCAGGAACAGCAGGGGGATGCCCCTTTGGCAGGCCAGCTCGATGAAATGCGCACCTTTCTGCGCCGCTTCGGCGAACAGGATGCCGTTGTTGGCGAGGATCGCGATCGGGTAGCCATGCAGACGCGCGAAGCCACAGACCAGCGTGGTGCCGAACAGAGCCTTGAATTCGTCGAGCACCGAGCCATCCACCAGGCGCGCGATGATTTCCCTTACATCGAATGGCTGTTTCGTGTCGGTGGGGATGATGCCGTACAGGTCATCGCCGGGGTACAGCGGTGCAATGGGCGCGACGGTGTTCAGTTGGCCCTGCTTGCGCCAGTTCAGATTGGCGATGCTGCGGCGCGCCAGTGCGAGCGCGTGATCGTCGTTGTCGGCATAGTGGTCGGCGACACCGGACGTGCGGCAGTGCACATCGGCACCGCCCAGTTCTTCGGCGCTGACCACTTCGCCGGTTGCCGCTTTGACCAGCGGCGGGCCGGCCAGAAAGATCGTGGCCTGCTGGCGGACCATGATCGCCTCGTCGGCCATGGCGGGTACGTACGCGCCACCTGCGGTACAGGAGCCCATGACCACCGCGATCTGGGCGATACCTTGCGCGCTCATGTTCGCCTGGTTGAAGAAGATCCGCCCGAAATGTTCGCGGTCGGGAAACACTTCATCCTGACGCGGCAGGTTGGCGCCGCCGGAATCCACCAGATAGATGCACGGCAGGCGGTTCTGCTGGGCGATGGTCTGGGCGCGCAAATGCTTCTTTACGGTCAGCGGGTAATAGGAGCCGCCTTTGACCGTGGCGTCGTTGGCGATGATCATGCATTCGACGCCCTCGACCCGGCCGATTCCGGCGATCACGCCAGCGGCCGGGACCTCTTCGCCGTATACCTCGTGCGCGGCCAGTTGGCCGATTTCCAGAAACGGTGAACCGGTGTCCAGCAAACGGTTGATACGCTCGCGCGGCAGCAACTTGCCGCGTGAGGTGTGGCGCTCCTGGGCTTTGGGGCCGCCACCTTGCTGGACGTTGCTCAACAGCGAGCGCAATGCTTCGACCTGCTTGAGCAGCGCGTCGCGATTGAGGGTGAATTCAGGCGAGCGGGTGTTGATTCGGGTCTGCAGAATGGTCATGGTGGCTCCCCGATCAACGGGTTTCGTTGAACAGTTCGCGACCGATGAGCATGCGCCGGATTTCACTGGTGCCTGCGCCGATCTCGTAGAGTTTGGCGTCGCGCAACAGTCGGCCCGCCGGGAACTCGTTGATGTAGCCATTGCCGCCGAGAATCTGGATGGCCTCCAGCGCCATCTGCGTGGCCCGCTCGGCGCTGTACAGGATTACCCCCGCAGCGTCCTTGCGAGTGGTCTCGCCGCGGTCACAAGCCTGGGCGACCGCATACAGGTAGGCCCGGCTGGCATTGAGCTGGGTGTACATGTCTGCGACCTTGCCCTGTATCAGCTGAAACTCGCCGATGCTCTGGCCGAACTGTTTGCGGTCGTGAATGTAGGGCACCACCACGTCCATGCACGCCTGCATGATCCCGGTCGGTCCGCCGGAGAGCACGACGCGTTCGTAATCAAGGCCGCTCATCAGCACTCTGACTCCGCCATCCAGCATGCCCAGCAGGTTCTCCTCGGGCACCTCGACATCATCGAAAAACAGTTCGCAGGTGTTGGAGCCGCGCATGCCCAGCTTGTCGAACTTGCTGCCCCGCGAGAAGCCTTTCCAGTCGCGTTCGACGATAAACGCACTGATGCCGTGGGCTGCCTTTTCCAGGTCGGTCTTGGCGTAGATCACATAGGTGTCGGCATCCGGCCCGTTGGTGATCCAGGTCTTGCTGCCGTTGAGCACATAGCGATCACCGCGCTTGTCGGCGCGCAGTTTCATCGACACCACGTCCGAGCCTGCATTGGGTTCACTCATGGCCAGCGCGCCAACGTGTTCACCGCTGATCAGCTTGGGCAGGTAACGGGCCTTTTGCGCCGGGCTGCCATTGCGGTTGATCTGGTTCACGCACAGATTGGAATGGGCGCCATAGGAAAGCGCCACGGATGCCGAGCCACGGCTGATTTCTTCCATCGCCACGACGTGCGCCAGATAACCCAGGCCCGCGCCGCCGTACTCTTCGCTGACAGTGATCCCCAGTACGCCCATTTCACCGAACTTGCGCCACATGTCGGCGGGGAACAGGTTGTCCTTGTCGATCTGCGCGGCGCGCGGGGCAAGCTCTGCGGCGACGAAGGATTGCAGCTGGTCGCGCAGCATGTCGATGGTTTCGCCAAGTGCGAAGTTCAGGCTGGGGTAACTCATGGGGCTTTCCTTTTTTGTTCTTGAGTGGCGCTTTGTTCTTGGACGGCGCGTCTTTCTGGAAGCGGTTATAGTGTCTATCAGCTATGACCTTTACGTTAACGTAAACCTGTAGGATTGTGCTGTCAACGCCCATGCCGAAGCGGACCGGGAGTGATCAGGCTGTATTTTTCAGTCACGAGAGAAGAGGGCGGAACGCCGGAAAGCACGAAGGGGAGCCTGGGCTCCCCTTCAAGGTGTGTTGCTATGCTCTTTTTTGTTGTTCGGGAGGCCTGTTGTTGTTTTTGGCGACCTGACCCTTCACATCTTTTTTGAGCGATCCGCAGACGGGATCAAGAGCAAACGTATTTTTTTGAGCGCTGATGACACTTTCATCGTAGTGATCCAACCAGTTCGGCAACTGCCTCGGGGCAGTTTTGTTGTTCTCTGTCTGGCTGCGAACGACTTGCGAGGCAAGTGGTTCAGAAAAGCTATCCACTCCAAAAAAATCTGTTAGCTACGTCTCTGTACGTGTTGTTCTTGTTATGTCAGAGCCGGTACGTGTTGTTTTTATTGGTGTGCTGCGTGTTTATTGGTGTGCTGCGTGTTTTTATTTTTGTTGTACAAAGGATATAGCAGGACCCGTGCCAGGTTTTCAAAACCCCTGTAATACCGGGGGATCACCTTGTTTTTCCGGCATCGGACCGTTTGATTCTGCGGCCGAGTGTTTCCGTGTTACCCGTTTGTCTCTGCTCGACGCGGGGCACAGTAACACTCTGTGGCAAGTTGTCGCACCCTGTTACCGACCGGTGACAGTGCTACGCAGACAGTCTGGCTCTGGCCACGCGGGAGCCATTGCTACGTTGCAGTACGTCGCAGATGCGCTGGCCCGCCGCAATGACCTGGTCCAGATCGACGCCTGTTTCGATACCCAGCCCCTGCAACATGTACAGCACGTCCTCGGAGGCAACATTGCCGCTGGCACCCTTGGCGTAGGGGCAGCCGCCGAGGCCAGCCACTGAGCTGTCGAAGACCTGGATGCCTTCCTCCAGGCTTGCGTAGATGTTTACCAGCGCCTGGCCATAGGTGTCGTGGAAGTGGCCGGCCAGCTTGCCGCGCGGTATCTGCGCAGCCACGGCGTTGAACAAGGCCCGTGTGGCGCCCGGCGTGCCGGTTCCGATGGTGTCGCCCAGGGAAATTTCATAGCAGCCCATCGCGTGCAGTTGGTTGGCGACCGTCGCGACCTGTTCGGGCGAAACGCTGCCTTCATAAGGGCAGCCCAATACGCACGACACATACCCTCGAACCCGCACGCCATGCATCCGTGCCGCTTCCATGACCGGCGCGAAGCGCTCCAGGCTTTCGCTGATCGAGCAGTTGAGGTTGCGCTGCGAGAACCCTTCGGTCGCCGCCGCGAACACCGCGACTTCTCTGACCCCGGCAGCCAATGCGTCTTCGAAGCCGCGCAGATTCGGCGCCAGAGCCGAATAGATAACGCCTTCACGGCGCTGGATCCGCTCGAACACCTGAGCCGAGCCCGCCATCTGCGGGACCCATTTGGCCGAGACAAAGCTGCCGACCTCGATATGGCCCAGCCCGGCTGCCGTCAGGTCATCCACCAGGCGCACCTTGTCGTCGACACTGATGGGTTGCGCTTCATTCTGCAGACCGTCACGCGGGCCGACTTCAACGAGATTCACCTTTTGCGGGAGGGACATGGCGGCGCCTTTGTAGTCAGTGCGAAGGGGTCAGAGTGGGGCGGCAGCGGTTTTATCGAGTGCGGCTCGGCAGCGCTCTTCGGCGGTGTCCAGTTCCAGTTGCATCTGCTGGATGTCCAGCAACTGCTGCTCCAGCTGATCACGGCGTTCGGCGATCTTGCCCAGCATGGTCTGCAACTGCTTCTGATTGCCACCGGCAGGGTCGTACAACGAGATCAGTTCCTTGCACTCGGCCAGGGAAAAACCGATGCGCTTGCCTCGCAGGATCAGTTTCAGAGTGACTTTGTCACGGGCCGTATAGATACGTTCCAGGCCCTTGCGTTCAGGGCTGAGCATGCCTTGCTCTTCGTAAAAGCGTATGGCGCGGGTGGTGATGTCCAGCTCGCGGGCGAGCTCGGAAATGCTGTAGGTGTGACTGCTCATGGCATGACTCGGCGAGGTATACAACCGCAAAGCTAAGGGCTGCTTTACGTATGCGTCAAGCTGCAGTGGCGATACCAGAGCTTGAGCGGTCGCACCCCACTACCTAGAAACGACATTAAGTTATGTTATTTAAGTTTTTATAATCAATAACTTAAGTTAAATATTTCATGCCTTTTCGAGGTTGTGTTCCTGCGCCACCACCCGCTGTGAAAGTTCGATGATCTGCTCGCGCATCCAGCGATTGGCCGGATCCTGGTCGGTGCTTTCATGCCAGTACAGGTGGGTCTCGACCGAGGGAACGTCGCTGACTGGCAGGTAGACATAGTGCAAGTCGTTACGTCGGGCGAAGCGCTCGGGCACAGTCATGACCATGTCGGTCTGCTGCAGCACCTGGGTTGCCATCATGTAGTGCTGCGAGCGCAACGCTATCCTGCGCTGGATGCCCATCTTGCCGAGCGCCAGATCCACATGGCCCAACCCGCTGCGGCGGCTGGAGATATGGATATGAGACTGGCTCAGGTAATCGTCGAGGGTCAGCGTGGCCTTGTTTGCCAATGGATGCCCCTTGCGCATGCCACACACATAGCGGTCCTCCATCAGCTTCACATGGCGCACCTGCGGGTCAGTGTTGAGCGGCGCGTCCACAGCGAAGTCGAGGCGTCCGGCGGCCAGTTCCTTGGTGGTTTCCCGGCGCTTGGAAAGAAAGCTTTCGATGGTCACCGCAGGCGCCAGGCGTCGCAGTCGCTGGAACAGCGCTGGCAGGATCACTGCCTCGGTCAGGTCGGTCATGCTGATGCGGTAATTCTTGTTGGCCTGCAACGGGTTGAAGATGCGACTTTCCTGCACCGATACCCTGAGCAACGAAAGGGCGTTGCGCACCGGGCCGATGATGTTCTGCGCCATCGGTGTCGGCACCATGCCTTGTGCCGTGCGCACGAACAGCGGGTCGTTGAAGGTCTCGCGCAGCCGCGCCAGTGCGTTGGAGACTGCAGGCTGGGTAATGCCGACAATCTGTCCGGCGCGGGTCAGGTTGGCTTCGGTGTAGATGGCGTCGAAGACAATGAAAAGGTTGAGATCGACCTTGTTCAGGTTCATTGATGGGGCGCCTCGTGCCGTTATTGTGATTGATTGTTTAGAGGGGTGGTAATGCCGCGATGGTGACGGATCATATATCGGTTATGAATGTTTATACACGCTGGGAATAGATTAGATAAATGTGCAGTGTTTCTCTAGCATCGTGTTCATGACTTCGACAACCTGATCGACACGGTGGCGACCCCATGGATTTTGCGTATTCCCCGAAGGTGCAGGCCCTGCGTGAACGCGTCACGGCGTTCATGGATGCCTACGTCTATCCGGCCGAGCCGGTTTTCGAGCGGCAAGTGGCCGAAGGGGATCGCTGGCAGCCCACGGCAATCATGGAAGAGCTCAAGGCCCGGGCCAGATCGGAAGGATTGTGGAATCTGTTCCTGCCCGATTCCGGACTGGGCGCCGGCCTGAGCAATCTGGAATATGCGCCGCTGGCGGAAATCATGGGCCGCTCAATGCTCGGTCCCGAGCCCTTCAACTGCTCGGCACCCGACACCGGCAACATGGAGGTACTGGTCCGCTATGCCAGCGAGGAACAGAAAGCCCGCTGGCTCGAGCCGCTGCTGCGCGGTGAGATTCGCTCTGCCTTTGCCATGACCGAGCCCGACGTGGCCTCATCGGACGCCACCAATATGGCCGCGCGCGCTGAGCGTGACGGTGACCAGTGGGTCATCAACGGTCGCAAGTGGTGGACCTCTGGTGCCTGCGACCCGCGCTGCAAAATCCTGATATTCATGGGCCTGAGCAATCCTGAAGGGCCGCGCCATCAGCAGCATTCGATGATTCTGGTGCCGGTCGATACGCCCGGCGTGAAGATCGTGCGGCCACTGCCGGTGTTTGGTTATGACGATGCGCCCCATGGCCATGCCGAAGTGTTGTTCGAAAACGTCAGGGTTCCGTTCGAAAACGTCCTGCTCGGCGAGGGGCGTGGGTTTGAAATCGCTCAGGGGCGGCTCGGACCAGGGCGGATTCACCACTGCATGCGCTCGATCGGCATGGCGGAGCGGGCGCTGGAGCTGATGTGCAGGCGTTCCATTGACCGCGTAGCATTCGGCAAGCCGTTGGCCAGGCTGGGCGGCAACATCGACCTGATCGCCGACTCGCGCATGGAAATCGACATGGCACGCCTGCTGACCCTGAAAGCGGCCTACATGATGGATACCGTCGGCAACAAGGTCGCCAGAAGCGAAATCGCGCAGATCAAGGTGGTCGCGCCCAACGTGGCGCTGAAGGTCATTGATCGGGCGATCCAGATGCACGGCGCCGCCGGGATTTCCAGTGATTTCCCGCTGGCCTACATGTACGCGATGCAGCGTACGTTGCGTCTGGCTGACGGCCCGGATGAAGTGCATCGCGCTGCCGTCGGCAAGTATGAACTGGGCAAATATATGCCGGCAGACTCAACGCGCAGCAGGTCCTAGCTAGCGGTCGATCACTGCACCCAGACTTCAACCCGACGGTTCTTGATCCGGCCGTCGTCGATTTCATTGGTAGCCACCGGCATTTCGTCACCCAGACCAACGATATCGCGGAACGTTACGCCTCTTTTCAGCAGTTCCCGGCGCACGGCCATGGCACGCAGCCTGGAGAGCAGGGCGTCCCGCTCCGGGTCGCTCTTGGCGTCGCCGAAGCCTACCAGCGTCACATGCCGGTCCAGTTTGTCGCTGGATTTCAGGTAATCCGCAACCCGCTTGAGGTCCTGCTGCGCCTTGTTGTCCAGGCGCGCGCTGCCCTGAGCAAAGCGGAAATTGACTGACAGGCGTTCGGCCTTGCGTGCCAGCGCCTGGTAATCGGCGGGCATCTGCGCGGTAGGCTGCACCTTGAGGACCTGTACGGTCTGCGCGACAAAACCGCTTTGCGCGACGATGGCCTGGCCCTCGGCACTTTGCGCGAAACGAACCAGCGCCTGCGCCCAGCGCTGAGGCGTTGACGTGGGTACATAAAAGTACAGTCGTCGCGACAACGGGTAGTCCTCGGTGGCAATCAGGCTGATCGTCGGCAGCATGGGCCTGGAATCGCCATCGGCTATGGCCACCGCCTTGGCGCGGCGTACGGAAGGCAGGCCGATGAAGCCGATACCATTGATGTCCTTGCTGACTTCGTCGGAGAGCTGCTCGCTGGACTCGAAGCGCGCCGCGCTGCCCAGCAGGCTCTTGCCGTATTTGGTCAGTACCAGGTCCTTGAACGTCTCGTAGGTGCCGGACTTTTCATCGCGAACATAAAGATGGATGGCGCCTGGATTGCCACCGACCTCACTCCAGTTTCTGACTTCGCCACTGAAAATGCGCGCCAGTTGAAGGGTATCCAGTTGTCTCAGCGGATTGCCGGGATGCAGAATCACTGCAACGCCGTCGATGGCAATGGTCTGCTCGCTGGCTGCACTTTTCAGATCCCCCAGACTCGCCAGATCTTTGGCCTCCTGATCCTTGATCGGTCGAGAAGAGGCTGCGATATCTGTGTTACCTGCTTTCAGTGCGGTAAAACCGGTGCCTGAGCCATGCGCGGCGATTTCGACACTGACCGATTGTCCGGCGGCTGTGGTTCCGACCACACGCTGTTCATTGAGGGTGTTGCCGGGGAGGGTCTGTACCGATTGCAGACCTTGCTGGCGCATCAATCCTTCGACCAGCGCGGGTCCCAGTTGGGCGTTGATGGTGTTGGAGCCTTGAATGCGCAACGCCGGTATATCGCCAGCAGGCAACGGCAGTGCGGCTTGCGCGAAAGCGGGCAGGGTAGCGCTCGACAGGATGAGCGCCGTAAGCAAAGCGCGCAGCATCGGCGTCACCATGAATCACGGGAGGGTGCCGGGAGAATAAGTCAGAGAGATTGCCGGAATATGACAATTTCAGGGGCTGTACGTGTTTCAGCGCGACCCGAGCCTTATTAAGGAGGGATCGCGCGGGAGGGGCACAGGAGGGGATAAGTCAGCTGAGTTCAAGCCAGATCGGTGCGTGGTCGGACGGTTTTTCCATGGCGCGCAAGTCGTAATCCACACCGGCTTCCTTGATGCGTGGCTGCAAGCCGGTAGAGGTCATGATCAGATCGATGCGCAGGCCGCGCTTGGGCTCGTCTTCAAAGCCACGGCTACGATAGTCGAACCAGCTGAAGCGGTCGACGACCTCCGGGTACAGGTGACGAAAGCTGTCCACCAGGCCCCAGTTCTTCAGGCGCTCCATCCACTCCCGCTCTTCAGGCAGAAAGCTGCACTTGCCGGTTTTCAGCCAGCGTTTGGCGTTGTCGGCGCCGATGCCGATATCGCAGTCCTGCGGAGAAATATTCACATCGCCCATGACGATCAGCGGCTGATCGTTGCGAAAGTGGCCCTCGAGCAGCGTTTGCAGGTTCTCGTAAAAGCGCTGTTTGGCGGGGAATTTGGTTGGGTGATCACGGCTTTCGCCCTGTGGAAAGTAGCCATTCATGATGGTTACCGGCTGGCCGTTGCGGTCGGCGTAAGTACCCCAGATGAAACGCTTCTGGGATTCCTCGTCGTCCCCCTCGAAACCCTTGTGCAGGGCCAGCGGCGCATTACGAGACAGCAAAGCGACACCGTAATGGCCTTTCTGGCCGTGGAAGTGCACGTGATAGCCCAGCGCTTCGACTTCCGCCTGGGGAAATTGCTCGTCCGAAACCTTGGTTTCCTGAAGACCGATCACGTCAGGCTGATGTTTGTCGATCAGCGCCGCCAACTGATGCGGTCGAGCGCGCAGACCATTGATGTTGAACGAGATGATTTTCATAAAACAGCGGTCCTGAGCAAAAACAAACAACGATGCTAGCCGACCTGTGGTTTCAGGACCAGTGCCGCGTCGCAAGCGCAGGCCGAGGCGTGTCTGGATAATTCGTTGGAACTGTTATCAATGGCCATCACTCGAAAGCCTGCTTGCCAAAACCGCTGCGCCAGACGCAGTTCCGTTAACACGAGGCCCTTTATGTCCCTACCTGCTGCCATCACGGGTGAAATTCGCCAACTCGACAGTGGTTATTCCCGTGAAACCCGCTCCTTGCTGTTCAGGGCCTACCGGCACGATCCGACATTTGCCTATCTGTTCAACGCCGAGCGCGAGGGATATGAGCAACGCGTGTTGGCGACCATCCGCCAACTGGTCAAACAACACTTTTTGCAAAACCAGCCTGCGCTGGGCCTGTTTCTCCAGGACCGCCTGGTCGGCGTAGCGCTGATCGCTCCGCCGCAGCGCCGTCTGGGTGTCACCGAAAGCTGGGCCTGGCGTCTGCGCATGGTGATGGACACCGGCCTGGGTTGCACCCAGCGCTATCTGGCGTATTACAACGCAGTACTTGCCTGCGTGCCGTCGGAAACCGTGCATGTGCTGCCGTTGATCGGCCTTGATCCGGAGTTCCAGGGGCAGAAGCTCGGTCAGGACCTGAGCGAGCAACTGCTGGCGGCGCTGCACGACTGGTGCGCAGTGGATGAACACTCCCAGGGCATCGTGGTAGATACGGGCAATCCGCGTTATCTGGAGTTCTATAAGCGGCAGGGCTATGAAGAAATCGGTGAAATTGCTGTAGGCCCCGTCCGCGAGCATGTGTTTTTTCATCCGAACCCTCAGGTGTCACTGCCGGTCCCTGACGTAATGGCCTGAATATCCTGCAATTCGTGGGCTTCCAGTGCAGCCTGTCGATCGTGGTAGCATCTACGCCCATGAAGCTTTTCAGACTATTCAGCAGCGTTTTCCTGATGACCATGAGTGCGGCCGCGCTTGCCCAGGCCCGCCTCGACGTCAGGATCAAGCCTGCCAATCCGCAACTCAAGGCCAACGTCGAAGGGTATGTCGGTGATCTGGGCGAGCGTGATGCCCAGGCATTGCGCAACTTCAGCCTCGGTGCCGAGCAGCAGGCGGAAAAAGCCGCGCAGGCGCTGGGTTATTACCAGGCGCAGATTGATAGTGAGATCAAGGACGGAGATCAACCGAGCCTGGTGATCAACATCCAGCCGGGCGAACCCATTCACCTGCGTAACGTGGTGATCCGGGTCGAAGGCCCGGCGGCAGCAATGAAGGCCTTTCGTGTGCCGAGCAGCGACGCGCTGAAAACCGGCGCGGTGTTGAATCACGGCAATTATGAAGACGCCAAGCGTCTGATCCAGAATCAGGCTTCGCGTTACGGATTTTTCAGCGGTCACTTCACCCGTCAGCGCCTGGCCATCGACCCGCGGGCCGGTGTGGCGGATATCGAGCTGGTCTATGAAAGCGGGCCGCGCTACACGCTCGGCAAGGTCATGTTCAGTGGCGACGCGCCATTTGATGACGATCTGCTCAAGCGCATGGTGCCGTTCAAGGAAAACACGCCTTACGACTCCCAACTGATCGCCGAACTGACCCAGGCCATGCAGGGCAGCGGTTACTTCGAGGGCGTACGGGTCGATGCGGCGCCCACCGCAGCGGAAAATCAGGTTATTCCGGTGACCGTTCAGCTCGAAACCCGCAAGCCTCGCACCATGGGGTTGGGGCTGGGCTATTCGACTGACGTTGGCCCGCGTGGCAAAGCCAACTGGACCCGGCATTGGGCCAATCCGCAGGGCCACAGTTATGGTTTCGAATCCGAGATTTCCGCGCCACGGCAGAATATCGGCCTGTGGTACGACGTACCGCTCGACCCGCCGCTGACCGACAAATTGCGCTACGCCGGTGGGTATCAGTATGAAGAGATCGCCGGAACCGACAGCCTCAGCAAATTGCTGACTGCCGGGCCTGAATGGCACAGCAAGCTGCCCAGCGGCTGGGAGCGGGTCATATCCCTGAAATGGCAGCGTGAAGAATACCGCCTGGGCGATGACGCCGGCCTCAGCACGCTGCTGATGCCCGGTATCAGTTACTCGTACCTGCGCAGTGACAACCGTATCGACCCGCACCAGGGTTACAGACTGCAGTTCGACACGCAGGTGGCCAAGGAGGGCATGTTGTCTGACGCCAATCTGGTGCATGCCAACGTGCTGCTCAAAGGGCTGACGACCGTCGCGCAAAATCACCGCTTTCTCGGTCGCGTGCAGTTTGGCGGCAACCTCACCGACGGTTACACCTCGATACCGCCCTCGCTGCGCTTTTTTGCCGGTGGCGATCAGAGCGTGCGCGGCTATGACTATCAGAAGTTGTCACCGACCAATTCCGACGGCGACCGCATCGGTGGGCGATACATGTTTGCCGGTAGCGTCGAATACCAATATTCCATCGCTGACAAATGGCGCCTGGCGACCTTCATCGATCAGGGCAACTCGTTCAACAGCCTGGACAAGCCAGACCTGAAAACCGGAGTCGGTTTCGGCGTGCGCTGGGTATCCCCAGTAGGCCCGCTGCGTCTCGATCTGGCCCACGCGCTGGACGATGACGGCGGAATCCGTCTGCACTTTTCGATGGGGCCGGAGCTTTGAACAAGGTGAATATCACCCGCGGCGCCAAGGTCGTCGGGCTGGGACTCGTCGCATTACTGCTGCTAGTGATCATCAGTGTCGCGCTGCTGCTGGGCACCCATACGGGCAGCCAGTGGGCTTTGGCTCGGGTGCCCGGTGTACAGCTGGAAAACTTTCAGGGGCGACTGGGCGGCCAGTGGAGCGCCGAACGCCTCGTGTGGCAGCAGGGCGCAGACCGCGTCGAGGTCCAAACGGTCGATTTCGCCTGGACGCCGGCCTGCCTGTTGAAGATGACGCTGTGCATCGACCGTCTGCATGCGCAGCAGGTGCTGATGCATTTCCCGCCGAGCGATACGCCCGCCAGCGACGGCCCGATCCAGTTACCGACGCTCAGGTTACCGCTGGCGCTGCAACTGGGTGATATACAGCTGGGCGGTCTGCAACTGGATGGCGTCGAACAATTGCGCGATCTCAAGCTGGCAGCGCACTGGACCGCCGAAGGCTTGAAGATCGACAGCGCGCACCTGCAACGTGATGCGCTGGTGCTGGACCTCAATGGCCTGCTGAAACCCGAGGTCGACTGGCCTCTCAGCGTGCAAGGTCAACTGCAACTTCCGCCACAGGATGGCCAGCCCTGGACGCTGGCGCTGGACATCCAGGGCGACCTGCTGAAGACGCTGCAGCTCAAGGCGGACAGCAGCGGTTATCTGCCGGGATTGCTGACTGGCGAGTTGCAACCCCTGGCCGAACACCTTCCTGCACGCATCAGACTGACTGCCGAACACTTCAAACCCAGCGCTGCATTGCCTGACACCTTGCAACTGGACCAGTTGCTGCTGACGGCCGAGGGCAATCTTGACTCGGGTTATTTGATAGATGGCAGCGCCAGCCTGCCCGCAGAGAAAGGCCCTGTTGCGTTGTCATTGAAAGGACGCGTGGATGCCAACGGCGCAACCATCGCCGGACTCGATCTGGCCGCCGATGATCAGCAGCGTCTGGCCATCAACGGCAAGATGAACTGGCAGAGCGGTTTTTCTGCGGATGCAAGCATTGACTGGCTGGATTTCCCATGGCAGCGCCTGTATCCACTGGCGTCAGAGCCTCAGGTGGCATTGCATGCCTTCAAGGGCGATATTTCCTATACCGATGGCAATTACCTTGGCAATTTCAACGCCAGCCTCAAGGGGCCTGCCGGTGCGTTCACACTGGTCAGCCCGTTCAGCGGCAATCTGCAGGAGATTCATCTGCCGCAGCTGGAGCTGGTCGCCGGGCAGGGCAAGGCCAGCGGTTTCCTGAACCTGCAGTTCGCTGACGGTATCGGCTGGGATACGGCTCTGGACCTGAGTGCGCTGGACCCTTCATTCTGGGTTGCCGAACTGCCCGGCACACTGGCAGGCCCGTTACGCAGCAAAGGTCAGATGCGCAACGAGCAGCTTGAACTCAGCGCCGACCTTGATTTGAAAGGGCGCCTGCGTGGTCAGCCTGCGCTGCTGCAAGCCAAGGCTGACGGCCGTGATCAGCAATGGAATGTCAGCAGTCTGAACATCCGCCTCGGGGACAACCGTATTCAAGGAATGGGTAGTCTGCAGGAGCGTCTCAAGGGGCAGTTGGACATGGATCTGCCGCGTCTGGCCCAGCTTTGGCCACGTTTGCAGGGGCAGGTCAAAGGCCGGCTGGACCTGGCCGGAACGCTGCAGGCACCCCAGGGACAACTGGCCTTGCAGGGCAGCCAGCTCGCCTTGCAGGACAATCGTCTGCAAACCCTCACGCTCAACGCCAGACTGGATCAGGCGCAACGCGCGGTCATCAACCTGAAAGGCACCGGTATTCAGGCTGGCGATACCCAGTTGGGCACCTTGCTGGTGGACGGTCAGGGCACGCTCAAGAGCCAGCAGGTGAAGCTGGACCTGCAAGGACCTCTGCTCAAACTGGCCATCGGCCTTGACGGTGGTCTGGACAAGGGTGATTGGCGAGGCCGACTGGCCAGCGGTACGGTGCAGAGCGGCGGGCAGAACTGGCGTTTGCAGCAGCCAGCGAAGATCGAGCGTCTGGCCGATGGCCGGCTCAACTTCGGTGCGCATTGTTGGTTGTCCGGAGCTGCCAGCCTGTGTGGCGGTGATCAGCGGCTGATGCCTGAACCCCATCTGCGTTATCAGCTCAAGAATTTCCCGCTGGACAGCCTGGCGCAATGGATGCCCAAGGATTTTGCCTGGAAGGGCGCGCTGAATGCAGACGTGCAGCTCGACATTCCGGCAGCCGGCCCCAGCGGCAAGGTCACGATTGACGCCGGAGGCGGAACGCTGCGGGTACGCAACAACAATCAGTGGCTGGACTTCCCTTATCAGACGCTGAAACTGGCCACCACACTGGCGCCCAAACGCATCGACACGCGTCTGGACTTCGATGGCGGCAAGCTGGGAAGGCTGCTGCTCAACGCGCAGATCGACCCGCTGGCCAAGGACAAAACCCTGGCAGGTGACTTCAACCTCTCGGGGCTGGATATCTCGGTGGCACGTCCTTTCGCGCCAATGGTGCAGAAACTCAATGGGCGTCTGAATGGCAATGGCCGGTTGTCAGGCACGTTGCTGGCGCCGCTGGTCAACGGCAACGTGACGCTTGAAGCGGGTGAGGTGGCGGGGGCAGAGCTGCCCATGGAACTGCACGACCTCAAGGTCCAGGCGTTGATTGCCGGAGCAAGCGTACAGCTCAATGGCGGCTGGAAAAGTGGCAGCACCGGGCAGGGCAGCATAGGCGGTCAGGTGGCCTGGGGGCAGAGCCTGAACGTCGATGTGAGCCTCAAGGGCTCGCGCCTGCCGATCACTGTCGAACCCTATGCGGCGGTAGAGGCGGCGCCTGATCTGAAAATCTCCATGCAGGGCGAGCGACTGGCCATCTCCGGCAAGGTGCTGGTGCCCAATGGCGCGATTACCGTACGCGAGTTGCCGCCTTCCACTGTGAAGCTCTCCGGTGACACGGTAATCGTCGGACAGCAGACCGAGGAAGGCGCTCCGCCGCTCGCGGTGGCGATGGATATCGATGTGGACGTCGGCCAGGAAAAGCTCAGCTTCAGCGGCTTCGGGCTGACCGCCAATCTGGTCGGGCATGTGCACATTGGCGACAATTTGGACACCCGTGGCGAACTGAACCTGAACGATGGTCGGTATCGCGCCTATGGGCAGCGGCTGACCATCCGCAAGGCGCGTCTGCTGTTTGCCGGTCCGGTCGACCAGCCTTATCTGGACATCGAGGCGATTCGGCAGACCGACGACGTGATTGCCGGTATTCGCCTGACCGGCAGCGCCGAGCAGCCTACCACCGAGGTGTTCTCCGAACCTGCGATGAGCCAGGAGCAGGCGCTTTCCTATCTGGTCATGGGCAGACCGCTCAGCACTTCCGGCGAAGACAACAACATGGTCGCTCAGGCTGCGCTGGCATTGGGTGTGGCAGGTAGCTCGTCGACCACTGGCAAGCTCGCCGACAATCTGGGGATCAAGGACTTCGAACTGGACACCTCGGGAACCGGCGACAAGACCAACGTGGTTGCCAGCGGCAAGATCACCGACAAGCTCAGCCTGCGTTATGGCGTGGGCGTGTTTGAACCGGCCAATACCATCGCCTTGCGCTATCTGCTCAGCAAGCGCGTGTACCTGGAGGCCGCGAGCGGTGTTGCCAGCTCGCTGGATATTTTCTATAAAAGGGACTTCTAGGCAAGGGCTGGTGGCGTTAAAAGCACGGCTCTGCACCCGGCCGTCTGGCCTTTCCCGGGCGTCTTTCTTGCAACTGCAAGTTACCTCACATGTCATCTACCTTCAGGTTGCCGGCCATCATGGATCGATTCAACGCCATGCGCGTGTTCACCCGTATCGTCGAGCTGGGCGGTTTCGCCAGGGCGGCCGAGAGTCTGCACATGCCCCGTGCCTCGGTGACGATTCTGATCAAGCAGCTCGAAGCGCATCTGGGCGTACAGCTTTTGCAGCGTACGACGCGGCAGGTCAGCGCCACCCCGGACGGCAAGGCCTATTACCAGCGCTGCGTCAGCCTGCTGGCCGATCTGGACGATGCCGAAGCGTCGTTCTCGGCGACGGGGGCCGAGCCCAAGGGGCTGTTGCGTGTCGATCTGCCGGTCAGTCTGGGGCGCATGATCATCATCCCGGCGCTGCCTGAATTCAGCCGACGCTACCCGCAGATCCGCCTGGAGATCGGCATGAGTGACAGGCCGGTCGATCTGATCCGCGAAGGCGTGGACTGCGTGTTGCGTGCCGGAGCGGCACTGGATGAAACACTGGTTGCCAGGCCGCTGGGCAGTCTGACCCAGATTACCTGCGCCAGTCGCGAGTACCTGGCGCAACACGGCACGCCACTGGACCTGCAGGCGCTCGCGCAACATCAGGTAATCGAATATTTTTCGACCAGCACCGGCAAGCGTTATGGCCTCGAGTTCATGGCTGCTGGTATGGGCGTCGAACACGCATCGGCCTGCTCGATCGCTGTCAACAGTGCCGACGGTTATGTCGCAGCGTGCGAAGCCGGTTTCGGCCTGATTCAGGTGCCGCGCTACCATGTCGCCGCGCAATTGCGCAGCGGTGGGCTGGTGGAAGTATTGCGATTGCATCGTCCGCCGCCGCTGCCACTGACCGCGCTTTACCCCCCGCATCGACAGTTGTCACGACGGGTCAGGGTATTCGTTGATTGGCTGGTGGAATTGTGTGCCCACACAGATATCAGGGACAGACTGGTTTCCTGAAAAAAATTCAGAATTATCCCATATAGGCCGCGGCACACTTTCGTGTTTAACTTCCGGCTCTTTCATCCATTTTGAAAAGGAACGTGTTTCATGGCTCAAGTGACCCTCAAAGGCAGCCCCGTTCAGGTCAGTGGCAACCTGCCTGAAGTCGGTAGCAAGGCACACGATTTCACGCTGGTGGGCGCAGGTCTTGCCGATAAGACTCTGGCTTCCTTCGCCGGCAAGCGCAAGGTATTGAACATCTTCCCGAGCGTCGATACGCCGACCTGTGCCACTTCGGTACGTAAATTCAACACTCAGGCCAATGACCTGAGCAACGCCGTGGTTCTGTGCATCTCGGCCGACCTGCCGTTTGCCCAGGCGCGTTTCTGCGGCTCCGAAGGCCTGGAGAATGTCCAGAACCTGTCCTCGTTCCGCAGTGCCGATTTTGCCCGCAATTATGGTGTTGCCGTTGCCGACGGCCCGCTCGCGGGTCTGACTGCGCGCGCCGTGGTTGTTCTGGACGAGAACGACAAGGTGCTGCACAGCGAACTGGTCGCCGAGATCGGTAGTGAGCCCAACTACGACGCTGCATTGGCTGTGCTGAAGTAACTTTCCGCAACCTATAGACGGCCTGAGTCCGCTCAGGCCGTTTTTTTTGTTTGTGCTTCATACGTTTATCCAAAGTAAGCGCTTGGTAAAGGCGCTTTGCTTGTAACGTAACTGTGCTTATTGTTCAGCCTTCTGAACAAACCCCCACCTGTAATGGTTGATTTATTCATGCAATCGTCTGGCTCCCGTAAATCCCGTCGCTGGTTGATCAGTTTGCTGGTCCTGTTGGTCATCGTCGCCTTGTGCTGGTGGTTCTGGCCTGCGTCCACTTCCGGCAAGGGGGCCGAGAGCAACAAGAAGCCCGCTACAAGCGGCATGGCAAGGCCCGGCTTCGGCGGATCGGCTGTGGCGGTCCCGGTGCGTGTGGCCCCGGCTACCGAAGGTGATTTTCCGATCTACTACAAGGCACTTGGCACCGTGACGGCGATGAACACCATCAATGTGCGCAGCCGCGTGGCGGGGGAGCTGGTCAAGCTTTATTTCCAGGAAGGGCAGATGGTCAAGGCGGGTGATCTGCTGGCTGAAATCGATCCGCGCAGCTATCAAGTGGCGTTGCAGCAGGCCGAAGGTACGCTGGCCACCAACCAGGCGCTGCTCAAGAACGCTCAGCTCGACGTGCAGCGTTACCGAGGCTTGTTTGCCGAGGACAGCATCGCCAAGCAGACCCTCGACACTGCCGAGTCGCTGGTCAACCAATACAAGGGCACCATCAAGACCAATCAGGCTGCCGTGGCTGACGCAAAACTCAACCTGGACTTCAGTCGCATTCGTGCCCCGATTGCCGGGCGTGTCGGCCTCAAACAGCTGGACGTGGGTAATCTGGTTGCCGCCAATGACACCACGGCACTGGCGGTGATTACCCAGACCCAGCCTATTTCCGTCGCATTCACGCTGCCTGAAAAGGACCTGTCGAAAGTTATTTCCCGCTACCGCACCGGCGACAAGCTGCCGGTCGAAGCCTGGGACCGTGGCGATACGAAGATGCAGGCCACCGGCGTACTGGCCAGCCTCGACAACCAGATCGACGTGGCTACCGGCACACTGAAGTTCAAGGCGCGTTTCGATAACAGCGACGAGGTCCTGTTTCCCAATCAGTTCGTCAATATACGGCTGCGCGCCGACACGCTGAAAAAAGTCACGCTGGTGCCGACGGCTGCCGTGCAGTTTGGCACCGACGGGACCTTTGTCTACGTGCTGGACGGTGACAAGAAGGTCAAGCTCAAACTGCTGAAGACCGGCCCGAGCGACGAGACATCCACGGTGATTACCGAAGGTCTGGCAGCCGGCGAGCGGGTGGTGCTCGAAGGCACCGACCGTCTGCGCGACGGTGCCGAAGTCGAAGTCGTCAACGACAGCAAGGAAGTCCCGGCTGGCCCGGCTCAGAAGCTGCAAGGCAAGCCTGACAGCAAGACCGACAAGTCGGCGGCGCTCGGCAAGGTGGAAAAACCAAACGTATGAACATGTCGCGCCTGTTCATCCTGCGTCCGGTTGCCACCACACTGAGCATGTTGGCAATCGTCCTGGCGGGTCTGATCGCCTATACCTTGCTACCGGTTTCGGCGTTGCCCCAGGTCGACTACCCGACCATCCGGGTGATGACCCTGTACCCGGGTGCCAGCCCGCAGGTGATGACCAGTTCCGTGACTGCGCCGCTGGAACGTCAATTCGGACAGATGCCCGGCCTGACACAGATGGCCTCGACCAGCTCTGGCGGTGCGTCGGTCATTACCTTGCGCTTCAGCCTTGAAATCAATATGGATGTCGCCGAGCAGCAGGTGCAGGCAGCGATCAACGCGGCCACCAACCTGCTGCCAACTGACCTGCCAGCGCCTCCGGTCTACAACAAGGTCAACCCGGCCGATACTCCGGTTCTGACCCTGGCGATCACTTCGAAAACCATGTTGTTGCCCAAGCTCAATGATCTGGTCGATACGCGCATGGCGCAGAAGATCTCGCAGATCAGCGGTGTCGGCATGGTCAGCATTGCCGGCGGGCAGCGTCAGGCGGTACGGATCAAGGTCAATCCGGAGGCGCTCGCCGCCAACAGCCTCAACCTGTCCGATGTGCGTACCCTGATCAGCGCCTCCAACGTCAACCAGCCGAAGGGTAACTTCGACGGGCCGACCCGGGTGTCGATGCTGGATGCCAACGATCAGCTGAAGTCTCCGGAGGAGTACGCCAACCTGATTCTGGCTTACAAGGATGGCGCACCCTTGCGCCTGAAGGATGTCGCCGAAATCGTCAATGGTGCCGAAAACGAGCGGCTCGCGGCCTGGGCCAATCGGAGCCAGGCGGTGCTGCTGAATATTCAGCGCCAGCCGGGCGCCAACGTGATCGAGGTGGTCGACCGGATCAAGGCGTTGCTGCCGTCGATCACCGAAAACCTTCCGGCGGGGCTCGACGTCGTGGTCCTGACGGACCGCACGCAGACGATCCGCGCGTCGGTGACCGATGTTCAGCACGAATTGCTGATCGCGATCATCCTGGTGGTGCTGGTCACGTTCCTGTTCCTGCGTCGTTTCAGCGCGACGATCATTCCTTCGATCGCCGTTCCGCTGTCGCTGGTAGGCACGTTCGGCGTGATGTACCTGGCCGGTTTCTCGGTCAACAACCTGACGCTGATGGCCATGACCATTGCCACAGGTTTCGTCGTCGATGACGCCATCGTCATGCTGGAAAACATCTCCCGGCATATCGAAGAAGGCGAGACGCCCTTGCAGGCCGCGCTCAAGGGCGCGAAGCAGATCGGTTTCACCCTGATCTCCCTGACCCTGTCACTGATTGCGGTATTGATCCCGCTGTTGTTCATGGCCGACGTGGTAGGGCGGCTGTTCCGCGAGTTCGCGATTACCCTGGCGGTCGCGATATTGATATCGCTGGTGGTCTCGCTGACCCTGACGCCAATGATGTGCGCACGCTTGCTCAAGCGCGAGCCCAGGGAAGAAGAGCAGAGCCGCTTTTACCGCGCCAGTGGTGCCTGGATCGACTGGCTGATCGACATCTACGCGGGCAGGCTGCGCTGGGTGCTCAAGCATCAGCCACTGACCCTGCTGGTCGCTTTGGCCACCCTGGCATTGACGGTGCTGCTGTACATCGTCGTGCCCAAAGGCTTTTTCCCGGTGCAGGATACCGGGGTGATCCAGGGTATTTCGGAAGCGCCACAGTCGGTCTCTTTCGCGGCGATGAGCCAGCGTCAGCAGGCACTGGCCGACATCATTCTCAAGGACCCGGCAGTGGTCAGTCTGTCGTCCTACATCGGTGTCGACGGTGACAATGCCACGCTCAACAGCGGGCGTCTGCTGATCAACCTCAAGCCTCACGGAGCGCGCGACCTGACTGCGTCCGAGGTGATCCAGCGCCTGCAGCCAGAGGTCGACAAACTGTCGGATATCCGTCTGTTCATGCAGCCGGTGCAGGATCTGACCATCGAAGACCGGGTCAGTCGCACCCAGTATCAATTCAGCATGTCGTCGCCCGACGCCGAGCTGCTGACGTTGTGGAGCGAAAAACTGGTAGACGCGCTCGGCAAGCGGCCCGAACTGAGGGATGTGGCCAGCGACCTGCAGGACAAAGGTTTGCAGGTGTACCTGAACATCGATCGTGATGCGGCCAGCCGGGTCGGGGTCACGGTTGCGAACATTACCGATGCGCTGTACGACGCATTCGGTCAGCGCCAGATATCCACCATCTATACGCAGGCCAGCCAGTACCGCGTGGTGCTGCAGGCTGCGTCGGGCAGTGAACTCGGCCCGGCGGCGCTCGAGCAGATCCACGTCAAGACCACCGATGGCGCACAGGTGAAGCTGTCGAGCCTGGCACGTGTCGAGCAGCGCCAGGCGCAGCTGGCCATCGCTCACCTCGGGCAGTTTCCTGCAGTGATGATGTCGTTCAACCTGGCACCCGACATCGCCTTGGGCAAGGCGGTGAAGGTGATCGAGCAGGTCGAGCAGGAGATCGGCATGCCGATTGGCGTGCAGACCCAGTTCCAGGGCGCTGCCGAAGCGTTTCAGGCTTCGTTGTCCAGCACGTTGCTGCTGATTCTGGCGGCGGTGGTCACCATGTACATCGTGCTGGGCGTGCTCTACGAGAGCTACATTCACCCGATCACCATCCTCTCGACCCTGCCGTCGGCCGCGGTGGGGGCCTTGTTGGCTCTGCTGATCAGCGGCAACGATCTGGGGATGATCGCGATCATCGGCATCATTCTGTTGATCGGTATCGTCAAGAAGAACGCGATCATGATGATCGACTTCGCGCTCGACGCGGAGCGCAACCGCGGTGTTGCGCCCGAGCAGGCGATCTACGATGCGGCGCTGTTGCGCTTCCGGCCGATTCTCATGACCACCCTGGCAGCATTGTTCGGCGCCATCCCGCTGATGCTCGCCAGTGGCTCCGGCGCCGAATTGCGGCAACCACTGGGGCTGGTGATGGTCGGCGGGCTGTTGCTCAGCCAGGTGCTGACACTGTTCACCACTCCGGTCATCTACCTGTATTTCGACCGCCTTGGCCGTCGCTGGAGTCGCAAGCCTGCCGACCCGGACCGACAGGAACGGGCTGACGCATGAACCTCTCAGCGCCGTTCATCCGCCGCCCCGTCGCGACCGTTCTGCTGAGCCTGGCGATCATGCTGCTGGGCGCGGTGAGCTTTCGCCTGTTGCCGGTGGCACCGTTGCCGAACATGGACTTCCCGGTGATTGTGGTTTCGGCCAGCCTCGCCGGCGCCAGCCCTGAGGTGATGGCGTCCACGGTGGCCACGCCGCTGGAGCGTTCGCTGGGCAGTATTGCCGGTGTCAACACCATGACCAGCAATTCAAGCCAGGGCACCACACGGATCATTCTGCAGTTCGATCTGGATCGCGACATCAACGGCGCTGCCCGGGAAGTGCAGGCGGCGATCAATGCCTCACGCAACCTGCTGCCCAGCGGGATGCGCAGCATGCCGACCTACAAGAAGGTCAACCCGTCGCAGGCGCCGATCATGGTCTTGTCGATGACGTCGACGGTGCTGGAAAAGGGCCAGCTTTACGACCTGGCGTCCACCATCCTGTCGCAGAGCCTGTCACAGGTTTCCGGGGTCGGCGAAGTGCAGATCGGCGGCAGCTCGCTGCCTGCTGTGCGTATCGAGCTGGAGCCGCAGATGCTCTCCCAGTATGGCGTATCGCTCGACGACGTGCGGACTGCGATCACCGGCGCCAACGTAAGGCGACCGAAGGGGTTTGTGGAGGACGACCAGCATAACTGGCAGGTGCAGGCCAACGATCAACTGGAAACCGCCAAGGATTATGCGCCGCTGATCATTCGCTACAAGGACGGAGCGACCTTGCGCCTCAAGGACGTGGCGAAAGTCAGCGACGCCGTGGAGGACCGTTACAACAGCGGCTTCTACAACAATGACCGTGCCGTGCTGCTGGTCGTCAACCGCCAGGCGGGCGCCAACATCATTGAAACCGTGGCGCAGATCAAGGCGCAGTTGCCAGCGTTGCGAGCGGTGCTGCCGGCCAGTGTCAGCCTCAATATCGCGATGGACCGCTCTCCGGTGATCAAGGCGACGCTGCACGAAGCCGAAATGACCCTGCTGATTGCCGTGGTGCTGGTGGTGATGGTGGTGTTCCTGTTCCTCGGCAGTTTTCGCGCCTCGCTGATCCCCACCCTGGCGGTTCCGGTATCGCTGGTCGGCACCTTTGCGATCATGCACCTGTTCGGCTTCTCGCTGAACAACCTGTCACTGATGGCGTTGATCCTCGCCACCGGTCTGGTGGTGGACGACGCCATCGTCGTGCTGGAAAACATATCCCGGCATATTCACAACGGCCTTGACCCCATGAAAGCGGCTTTTCTGGGCGCCAAGGAGGTCGGGTTCACCTTGCTGTCGATGAACGTCTCGCTGGTCGCGGTGTTCATTTCCATCCTGTTCATGGGCGGTCTGGTCGAAAGTCTGTTTCGCGAGTTTTCCATTACCTTGTCAGTGTCGATCATCGTCTCGCTGATCGTGTCCCTGACCCTGACGCCAATGTTGTGCGCGCGCTGGTTGAAGCCACGCGAAGCCCATGGGGAAAACGCCTTTCAGCGCTGGAGCGAGCGGGTCAACGATCGAATGGTGGCAGGCTACGACCGCTCGCTGGGCTGGGTGATGCGGCATCGAAGGCTGACGCTGCTCAGCCTGCTGATCACCGTGGTGGTCAATATCGCGCTGTATGTGGTGGTACCCAAGACCTTTCTGCCGCAACAGGATACCGGGCAACTGATGGGTTTCGTGCGCGGTGACGATGGCCTTTCGTTTTCGGTCATGCAGCCGAAAATGGAGACCTTCCGCCTGTCGATTCTCGCTGACCCTGCGGTGGAAAGCGTTGCCGGTTTTATCGGTGGCAGCGGTGGCACCAATAACGCTTTCATGATCGTGCGCCTCAAGCCGATTGCCGAGCGCAAGCTGTCTGCCGAGAAAGTGGTCGAGCGCCTGCGCAAGAACATGCCGCATGTGCCGGGCGGCAGGCTGTTCCTGGCACCGGATCAGGACCTGCAACTGGGCGGCGGTCGCGAGCAGACCAGTTCGCAGTATCAATACATCGTGCAGAGCGCTGACCTGGGCAGCCTGCGTCTGTGGTACCCGAAGATCGTCGCAGCGCTCAAGTCGATACCCGAGCTGACCGCCATCGACGCACGGGAAGGGCGCGGAGCACAGCAGGTGACCCTGGTGGTCAACCGTGACACGGCCAAGCGGCTGGGTATCGATATGAACATGGTCACGGCGGTGCTCAACAACGCTTACAGCCAGCGCCAGGTATCGACCATCTATGACAGCCTCAACCAGTACAAGGTGGTGATGGAGGTCAATCCAAAATACGCCCAGGACCCGGTGACGCTGGAGCAGGTCCAGGTGATTACCGCAGACGGGCAGCGCGTACCGCTGTCGAGTATCGCCCATTACGAGCGCAGTCTGGCCAACGACCGGGTATCGCACGACGGCCAGTTCGCCGCTGAAAACATTTCCTTCGATCTGGCCGAAGGGGCCAGTCTCGACAAGGCCACCGTGGCGATAGAGCGGGCGATTGCCGCCATCGGGCTGCCGTCCGACATCATTTCCAAAATGGCCGGGACCGCCAATGCCTTCGCCTCGACGCAGAAGAGTCAGCCGTGGATGATCCTCGGTGCGTTGCTGGCGGTGTACCTGGTGCTGGGGATCCTCTACGAAAGCTACATTCATCCGCTGACGATCCTTTCGACGCTTCCGTCCGCAGGGGTTGGCGCATTGCTGACGATCTATGTGCTGGGCAGCGAATTCAGTCTGATCTCCCTGTTGGGGCTGTTCCTGCTGATCGGCGTGGTCAAGAAAAACGCGATCATGATGATCGACCTTGCCTTGCATCTGGAACGCGAACAGGGAATGACGCCGCAAGAGTCGATCCGCAGTGCCTGCCTGCAGCGTCTGCGGCCCATTCTGATGACCACGATGGCCGCCATCCTGGGGGCTTTGCCGCTGCTGCTGAGCACCGCCGAAGGCGCTGAAATGCGCAAGCCGCTGGGCTTGACCATCATCGGCGGCCTGATCTTCAGCCAGGTCCTGACCCTCTATACCACTCCGGTGGTTTACCTTTATCTCGACCGTCTGCGCCATCGTTACAACAAATGGCGTGGCGTGCGCACCGATGCTGCTCTGGAAACTCCGCTATGACCGAACGCCTGGCATTCACCTCCCGCCCGACAGGGCTGATTCGTCCATTCGCGCTGGGGCTTTGTGTGGTGCTGCTCAGCGCCTGCGCTGTGGGTCCGGATTACCAGAAGCCGTCTATGGCCGCACCCGCGCAGTTCAAGGCTGCGCAGGGCTGGCGTACGGCGACGCCGAGTGACGGGATGGCCAAAGGTGCGTGGTGGGAGGTGTACAACGACCCGCAACTGAACGCTATGGTCGAGCGCCTGAACACGTCCAACCAGACCGTCGCCCAGTACGATGCGCAGTATCGACAGGCACAGACACTGGTGCGCAGCTCCAGGGCTGCATTCCTGCCTACGCTTGACCTGACAACCGGCAAAACCCGCTCGGGGCAGGGCACAGGCACGTCGAATAGCGGCACGAGTGCCTCGGGGATTCGCAACAGTTACAACGCGCAACTGGGCGTCAGTTGGGAGGCCGATGTCTGGGGCAAGCTGCGGCGCGGGCTGGAGGCGGACACCGCCAATGCTCAGGCAAGTCTTGCCGACCTGGCCGCGATGCGCCTGAGTCTGCAATCGGAGCTGGTACAGAATTACCTGCAATTGCGCGTGATCGATGAACAAAAACGCCTGCTCGAATCCACAGTGGATGCCTATCAGCGCTCCCTGACGCTGACGCAGAACCAGTACCGGGCCGGTATCTCCGGAAGTGATGCTGTCGCGCAGGCGCAGACGCAGTTGAAAAGCACCCAGGCCGATCTGATTGATCTGGCCTGGCAGCGTGCGCAATTCGAGAATGCCATCGCGGTACTGATGGGCATGGCACCGGCAGACTTCAATCTGCCCGCCAGCACCTCGATTCCGCAGTTGCCGCAGATCCCGCCAGGCCTGCCTTCGCAGCTGCTAGAACGCCGACCTGACATTGCCGCAGCCGAGCGCTCGGTGATGGGCGCCAATGCCAACATCGGCGTCGCCAGGGCCGCTTACTACCCGGACTTCACGCTGAGCATGAGCGGCGGATACAGCAGCAGTACCTTTGCCAACTGGATCAGCCTGCCCAACCGCTTTTGGTCGGTAGGCCCGCAGCTGGCGCTGACCCTGTTCGACGGCGGCAGGCGCTCGGCCGAGGTTGATCGTACCGAGGCCGTGTATGACCAGACTGTTGCCCAGTACCGGCAGACCGTGCTGAACGGTTTTCAGGAGGTCGAGAACTATCTGGTTCAGCTCAAGGTATACGAGCAGGAGGCTGCGGTGCGCCAGGAAGCGCTGGTCTCGGCTCGTGATTCACTGCGCCTGACCAACAATCAATACAAGGCCGGGCTGATCGGCTATCTGGACGTCGTCAATGTGCAGGCGACTGCCTTGAGCAACGAACGCAGTGTGCTCAGCGTGCTGCAAAGCCGGTTGATTGCCAGCGTTCAATTGATCGCCGCACTGGGCGGGGGCTGGGATGCCGAGACAGGTTTGACGCTCCGGGAATAAGTATTTCGGGTTCAGAACGCAGATTTTCAGTGGAACTGTTCGCAGTAAACGAAAAAATAATAGCTATTAGCCAGCTTTGCGACCAAGTGCCGCGACATTCGGCCGCTAATGCGTACAATCACCCGCACAAGATCGGCATGGACGCGCTCATTGGTTTCCAGGTGCGTTTATGTTGATTGGCAGTTACATCCCCTCACTCGTCGTCATCTCGATTCTCGTCGCTATTCTTGCCGCCTATACGGCCCTCGATCTGGTTGGCCGCATCGTTTCGGCCAGGGGCCGTGCCGTTCATCTATGGATCGCAGGAGGCGCTGTCGCGATGGGCGTCGGCACCTGGTCGACGCATTTCATCGGTATGCTGGCGTTCGTATTGCCCATCGACCTGGGCTACGACGTGCCACTGGTGCTGCTTTCGCTGTTGATCGCCATCGGCTTTTCAGGGTTCGCCCTGTGGCTCGCCACTCTGCCGCGATTGCCGGCACTGCAACTGAGCCTGGGGTCGCTGTTACTGGGGCTTGGCATCAGCGCCACGCATTACACCGGCATGGCTGCAATGCGTATGCAGCCGGGCATCCAGTACACGCCGTGGCTGTTCGCGCTTTCGTTGGTCATTGCTGTCGTTGCATCCGCAGCAGCATTGCGCGTAGCCTTCCACCTTCGTCAGCAACGCCCGAAAGTCTACGTGTTGCGCGCCTCGGCGGCGCTGTTGCTGGGGCTAGCTGTCATCGGCATGCATTACACCGGTATGGCCGCTGCGAATTTTGCCGATGGCAGCTTTTGTGGTGCGCTGCCCCAAGGGTTGAGCAGTAACGGGCTGGACAGGTTCGTGCTGGTCGCCAGCCTGTCGATTCTGGGGATTGCGCTGTTCAGCTGTATTCTCGATTCGCATCTGGAAACACGTACCGCCGTGCTGGCCGATTCTCTGACGCAAGCCAATCTGGAACTGACCCACCTGGCCCTGCATGACAACCTGACCGGTTTGCCAAACCGGGCGTTGTTGACCGAACGCATCGATCAGGCAATGAAGAGGGCCACCGAGACGGGTGGCTGCTTTGCGCTGATGTTCATGGACCTCGATGGCTTCAAACCGGTCAATGACGCGTTCGGGCACCACACCGGCGACCTGCTGTTGCGGCAGGTCGCCTTGCGTCTTCGCAACAGCCTGCACCGTCGCGACACGCTGGCCAGAGTCGGCGGTGACGAGTTTGTCCTGCTGGTGGAGCTTCAACACCCTGAGGATGCATTGGCCGTTGCCAGACGACAGGTCAGTGAGGTCGGCAACCCGTTTATCATTAGCGAACATCAATTGCAGATTTCCCTCAGCATCGGCATCTGCGTGTACCCGGGCAATGGCAGCACCCAGCATGAGCTTCTGATCAATGCCGACGCCGCCATGTACCACACCAAGGCGGCCGGCAAGAACGGCTACAGCTTTTTCGATGTGTCGATGAACAGTAACGCCCGCAATCAGTTGCAGATGTCGCAGGATTTGCACAAGGCGATCAAGCACCGGCAGTTCTGTATCTATTACCAGCCCAAGTTCGACGCCATGACCGGACTGCCCGTAGGCGCAGAAGCGTTGCTGCGCTGGAACCACCCGGAACAGGGCGTCCTTGGGCCGGACCTGTTCATTTCCATGGCGGAGAAGACCGGCCTGATCATTCAGATCGGCGAGTGGGTACTGGACGAAGCCTGTCGGCAAATGCGTGAGTGGTACACGCAGGGATACTCGCACTGGCGCATTGCAGTCAATCTGTCAGCCTTGCAGTTCTGTCATGCCGGGCTGGTTACGGCAGTGGCGGACACACTGGCCCGGCATCAGTTGCCGGCCAACTGCCTGACCCTGGAAATCACCGAGACCACGGCCATGCATGATGCGGATGCCAGCCTGGCGGTGTTGCGAAGGCTTTCGGAAATGGGCGTGGACCTGTCGATCGATGATTTTGGCACCGGTTACTCCAGCCTGATGTACCTGAAACGACTGCCCGCCAATGAAATCAAGATTGATCGGGGCTTCGTCCGCGACCTGGAGCATGACACCGACGACGCCGCCATCGTCTCGGCCATCGTCGCGGTAGGGCAGGCGTTGAATCTGCGGATCGTCGCCGAGGGCGTCGAAACCGCTGTTCAGCAGCGCTTCCTGACTCACCTGGGATGTCACTCGCTGCAAGGCTTCCTGCTGGGTTATCCGTTACCGGCCGAGCAGTTTCTCGAAGAAATCCGCGCCGCCGAAGCGAAAGCTGCAGTGGAAGCGTCCGATACCGGGCAAGCGGCTTTCTGACGCGCGCAGATGGCGCTGGACGATAAAGGCTGTCACGATCCGAACCGGCTGGTTAACCTGCGAAGGTTGGCTGGATCCTGATGTAGGCCTTTGAAAAAAACGAGACACTCCATGGAAAAAGTCCTCATTATCACCGGTGGTTCGCGCGGGATCGGCGCTGCTACAGCGCGTCTGGCCGCTTCACAGGGTTATCGGATCTGCATCAACTACCTGTCGGATCATGCCGCTGCCGAAAAGACCGCAGGCCAGGTGAGGGCAATGGGCGCCAGGGCGATCACCGTGCAGGCCGATGTCAGCAACGAAGACGAGATCATGCGGCTGTTTGCCAGGGTCGACTCCGAACTCGGCCGGGTTACCCATCTGGTCAATAATGCGGGCACCCTGGCGCAGGCTTCCAGAGTCGAGGACATGTCGGAATTTCGCCTGTTGAAGATGATGATGAACAACGTCGTCGGCCCGATGCTGTGCAGCAAACATGCCTTGTTGCGCATGTTGCCGGCACACGGGGGGCAAGGCGGCAGCATCGTCAACGTATCGTCACTCGCGGCACGCCTGGGCTCGGCAGGCGAGTACGTCGACTATGCAGCATCCAAAGGAGCGCTGGACACCTTCACCATCGGGCTCTCCAAAGAGGTCGCGGCGGAAAACGTTCGCGTCAACGCGGTACGTCCGGGGTTCATCTTCACCGACTTTCACGCCCTGAGCGGCGATCCGTTCCGCGTCAGCAAGCTTGAGGGGGCATTGCCCATGGGCCGTGGCGGTACCGCCGAGGAAGTGGCCGAAGCCATTCTCTGGTTGCTGTCGGACAATGCGTCTTATGCCACGGGAACATTCATCGATGTGGCGGGAGGGCGCTAAAGGCGTCCATACTCGGGCAGACGCCTTCAGATCCTGCTTACTGGTCACACCGTGACGGGCGGCGCATTGGCTGGCGGATCGCCGACTGGCGTTTCATTGGGCGGCGGCGTGGATGGCGGCGGCTCCTGCTCGGGCACTGGCTCGGGCAGGGCGGGGTCATCGATGTTCGGATCGGGTACTTCTACAGGGTTGGGTAAGGTCATGGTTGCAGCCTCCTTGTCGACCCTGTTTACGACCGCCCGGCGTGGCCGATGATTCAATTGATTTGCTTCAACCTCATCCGGAGATAAAAAGTCGTCGTGGAACGCTATATTCACGTCTTCTCTTCGGTGCACGTCGAAATTCAATAACTCGTAGTTGCAAGGTTTCAGAATCATGGAGCGTCTCTTTTTGGATGCGCTGACACAAGCTTCTGATTAAGTGTGCTGCAATGCCTTTGCTATCGATGGCTGAAGGCTTGGTAAACGACTCCTCCTACGGGGATTCGGGAATCAGAGCACGCATTCTCTTTAAATATTTCCATTGGCTAATGCCCACCCACGACCACCAAACATCCTCAAAACCTTTGAACTTTACCCTCGTTGACCGCTCGGAACCTAGTCAGCGGAAATAGATGAGTCGCCAGCACAGTGCGATCGTACGCTGCCATACCGTCAATTTTTCCATTGCATGGAATGCACAGGAGCGTCCCTGGGGCGTGAGGAGTGATGCTCGATGAATGAACAGCCATACGGTCCGGATTCCCTGGCCACCGATGTCCCGCAAGCAACCCTTCCGCTGTCACTGACCCAGGCGCTGCAATTACCCCGCATCGTGATCGAAGACACGTTGCCGGTAATCGATGGTGGCTTGTTCGCGGCCAAGGCGATCATCGGGCAACCGGTTACCGTGACCAGCAAGGTCTATGCCGATGGGCACGACAAGATGGCGGTCAATATCCGCTGGCGTGCTGCCGATGAAGAGCACTGGCACAGCGCGCCAATGCGCGAGCTGGGCAATGACAGCTGGGTCGGTGAATTCACCCCGACCTCGGTCAGCCTCCATGTGTTTCGCCTCGAAGCCTGGATCGATCAGTTCGGCAGCTATCGTTATGAGCTGGAGAAGAAGTTCGGCGCCGGCGTTCCTGTCGATCTGGAGCTGGAAGAGGGCCGCATTCATCTGGTGCACGCCGCCGAGCGCAGCCAGAACGAGCAGCGCCAGCAGATCGAAGGCCTGCTGGGCCAGCTTGAACAGGGCGATAAAGACGAGAAAGTCGCGCTGCTGTTGCACAGCGAAACCGCCAGCCTGATGAAGCTGGCCGATAATCAGGCCTTCCTGAGCCGCAGCGTCGAGTTCCCGCTGGATGTCGAGCGTGAGCTGGCGCAGTTTGCCAGCTGGTACGAGCTGTTTCCCCGTTCGATGACCGACGATCCGGCGCGCCACGGCACGTTCAACGACGTCCATTCGCGTCTGCCGATCATTCGCGACATGGGCTTCGACGTGTTGTATTTCCCGCCGATTCATCCTATCGGCCGTGCCCACCGCAAGGGCCCGAACAATTCCCTGACCGCTGGCCCTGATGATCCGGGCAGCCCGTATGCGATCGGCAGCGAGGATGGTGGCCATGAAGCCATCCACCCGCAGCTGGGCAGTCGTGAAGATTTCCGTCATCTGGTAAAAGCCGCAGCCGAGCATGGCCTGGAAATCGCGCTGGATTTCGCCATCCAGTGTTCCCAGGATCACCCGTGGCTCAAGCAGCATCCGGGCTGGTTCTCGTGGCGTCCGGACGGCACGATCCGTTATGCGGAAAACCCGCCGAAGAAGTATCAGGACATCGTCAACGTCGATTTCTACGCACCAGACGCCATCCCCGGCCTGTGGACGGAGTTGCGCGACATCGTTCTGGGCTGGGTCAACGAGGGCGTGAAAATCTTCCGCGTCGACAACCCGCACACCAAACCGCTGCCGTTCTGGCAGTGGATGATCGGCGAAGTGCGCAGTCAGCACCCCGAGGTGATGTTCCTGGCCGAAGCCTTTACCAAGCCGGCAATGATGGCGCGCCTGGGCAAGGTCGGTTACAGCCAGAGTTACACCTATTTCACCTGGCGCAACACCAAGGCGGAGCTGTCCGAGTACTTCACCCAGCTCAACGAAGTGCCTTGGCGCGACTGTTATCGTCCGAATTTCTTCGTCAACACGCCCGACATCAACCCGCGCTTCCTGCATGAGTCCGGTCGTCCCGGGTTTCTGATCCGGGCGGCACTGGCCACCATGGGTTCCGGGCTGTGGGGTATGTATTCCGGGTTCGAGCTGTGCGAAGCGGCCCCTATTCCCGGCAAGGAAGAGTATCTGGACTCGGAGAAGTACCAGATTCGGGTTCGCGATTACGCGGCACCGGGCAACATCATTGCCGAGATCGCGCAGCTCAACCGCATTCGTCGGCAGAACCCTGCGTTGCAAACCCACTTGGGTCTGAAGCTGTACAACGCGTGGAACGACAACATTCTGTACTTCGGCAAGCGCTCGGCGGACGGCAGCAACTTCATTCTGGTTGCCGTCAACCTCGACCCGTACAACGCACAGGAAGCGGATTTCGAGTTGCCGCTGTGGGAAATGGGCCTGCCGGATGACGCCGCTACGTCGGGTGAAGACCTGATGACCGGGCACCGCTGGACCTGGTACGGCAAGTATCAGCACACGCGTCTCGATCCATCCCAACCGTTTGGAATCTGGCGTATCCAGGCTGCGCAATAACACTCCCGAGGAGTCAATAATGGCCAAAAAGCCCGGTGACGCGACATTTATCAAAGACCCGCTCTGGTACAAGGATGCGGTGATTTATCAGGTTCACGTGAAATCGTTCTTTGATTCCAATAACGACGGAATCGGCGATTTCGCGGGCTTGATCGAAAAGCTCGACTACATTGCCGCGCTGGGCGTCAACACCATCTGGTTGTTGCCGTTTTATCCGTCGCCACGCCGGGACGATGGCTACGACATTTCCGAATACCGGGATGTGCACAGCGACTACGGCACCATGGCCGATGCCAAGCGTTTCATCGCCCAGGCACACAAGCGCGGCCTGCGAGTGATCAGCGAGCTGGTCATCAATCATACTTCCGACCAGCATCCCTGGTTCCAGAAAGCCCGCAATGCCAAGCCCGGTTCCAAGGCGCGGGACTTCTATGTGTGGTCGGACACCGATCAGAAGTACGACGGTACGCGGATCATCTTTCTCGATACCGAGACGTCCAACTGGACTTGGGACCCGGTTGCCGGCCAGTACTTCTGGCACCGTTTCTACTCGCACCAGCCGGATCTGAATTTCGACAATCCGCACGTGCTGGATGCGGTTCTGGAAGTCATGCGCTTCTGGCTGGATCTGGGCATCGACGGCTTGCGTCTGGATGCCATTCCGTACCTCATCGAGCGGGACGGGACCAACAACGAGAACCTGCCGGAAACCCATCAGGTGCTCAAGCGCATCCGTGCCGAGATCGACGCGAACTATCCGGACCGCATGCTGCTGGCCGAGGCCAATCAATGGCCAGAAGACACCCAGCTGTATTTTGGTGACAGCAAAGGCCCGGACGGCGATGAATGCCACATGGCCTTTCACTTTCCGTTGATGCCACGCATGTACATGGCGCTGGCCCAGGAAGATCGTTTTCCGATCACCGATATCTTGCGGCAGACGCCGGAGATCCCGGAAAACTGCCAATGGGCGATTTTCCTGCGCAACCACGATGAACTGACCCTGGAAATGGTCACCGATCGTGAGCGTGATTACCTGTGGAATTACTACGCGGCCGACCGCCGTGCACGGATCAACCTGGGCATCCGTCGGCGCCTGGCGCCTTTGGTGGATCGCGACCGTCGCCGGGTCGAGTTGCTCAACAGCATGCTGTTGTCGATGCCCGGCACACCGACGCTGTATTACGGCGACGAGATCGGCATGGGCGATAACATCTACCTGGGCGACCGGGACGGTGTGCGCACACCGATGCAATGGTCCATCGACCGCAACGGCGGTTTTTCGCGCGCCGACCCGGCCAGCCTGGTGTTGCCACCGATCATGGACCCGATGTACGGCTTCCAGTCGGTCAACGTCGAAATCCAGGAGCGTGACCCGCATTCGCTGCTGAACTGGAACCGTCGCATGCTCGCCGTGCGCAAACAGCAGAAGGCATTCGGGCGTGGCACGCTGAAAATGCTCTCGCCGTCGAACCGCCGCATTCTGGCGTATACCCGCGAATACACAGCACCTGACGGACACAGTGAAGTGGTGTTGTGTGTCGCCAACGTTTCCAGCGCCGCTCAGGCTGCAGAGCTTGAGCTGTCTGCCTATGCAGGCACGGTGCCGGTGGAAATGCTCGGCGGCAGCGCATTCCCGCCCATCGGCCAGTTGAGCTACCTGCTGACGCTGCCGCCATACGGCTTTTACTGGTTTTTACTGGCTTCGGAGAATCAAATGCCCAGTTGGCACGTTGAACCCGCGCAGAGCATGCCGGACTTCCCGACTCTGGTGCTCAAGAAGCGTCTGGAAGAGTTGCTCGAAGAGCCACTGCGCAGCACCATGGAAAACACCTCGCTGGCGGTCTACCTGCCCAAACGGCGCTGGTTCGCGGGCAAGGACAAGGCGATCGAGAAGGTCAGCATTGCCTACGCCGTGCGCTTCGGCGAAGAAGCGAATCCGGTGCTGCTCAGCGAAATAGAAGTCACCGCAGGCGGACAGACCGATCGCTATCAATTGCCGTTCGGCTTGCTCGCCGAAGACGACATCAGCAGTGCACTGCCGCAGCAACTGGCGCTCGCCCGAGTGCGTCGCAACCGCGATGTCGGGCTGATCACGGATGCATTTACCCTGGAAACCTTCATCCGCGCAGTGATTCAGGGCATGCAGTCGGATACGGTCATACCCTGTGCCGACGGCGAGTTGCGTTTCGAGCAAAGTTCGCAGCTGGCACCCCTCGGCCTGAACGCCGAGTCGGAAGTGCGCTACCTGTCTGCCGAGCAATCGAACAGTTCGGTGGTGGTCGGCAGCAGCCTGGTGCTCAAGCTGATTCGCAAAGTCAGTGCCGGGACGCACCCAGAGCTGGAAATGGGCGCGTTCCTGACCCGTGCCGGCTTCAAGAACATTTCGCCGCTGCTGGGCTCTCTGGTACGCGTCGGCAAGGACGGTCAGCCCAACCTGCTGATGATCGCTCAGGGCTATCTGAGCAACCAGGGCGATGCGTGGGAGTGGACCCAGAACAATCTCGAGCGTGCGGTACGTGACGAGCTGGCACATGGTGTTTCCGGTCAGGAACAGCATTACAACGCGCTGCTCGAACTCGCGGACTTCTCGCGCAGTCTTGGCCAGCGTCTGGGTGAGATGCACCAGATTCTCGCGTCGCCCACCGACAATGCGGATTTTGCCGTCGAAGTCACCAGCAGCCAGGACAGCAAGGCCTCCGGGGTCAGCGTCAACGCTCAGCTCGAGCGCGCCTTGCAGCTGCTGGAACAGCGCATCGGCGAGCTGGACAAGGACGATCAGCAACTGGTCAACGATCTGCTCGCGCAGCGCAAGCAGATCCGCCAGCGCGTCGAAGGCCTGGCCAAGCGCTCCGCCGGTGGCCTGCGCATTCGTGTGCATGGCGATCTGCATCTGGGGCAAGTACTGGTGGTCAAGGGTGATGCCTACCTGATCGATTTCGAGGGTGAACCGGCCCGCGCACTTGAAGAGCGCCGTGCCAAGCACAGCCCGTTCAAGGATGTCAGCGGTGTCCTGCGGTCCTTTGACTACGCTGCGGCCATGGCTGTACGCAGTGCGCAAAGCGTCGACACGTCTCCCGAGGCAGCCGGCGCGCGCAAACGTGTTGCCGATACCTACCTGGCGCAGGCGCGAGAAACCTTTATCGAGGGTTATCGCTCGGCGACCACCGGCATTGCCCATGCCTGGAAAGATGCGAAAGGGGAGGACGCTGCACTCGAGCTGTTCACCCTTGAAAAAGCTGCTTATGAAGTGATCTACGAAGCCGAGAACCGTCCAGCCTGGCTGGCCGTTCCCTTGCAAGGCTTGCGTGGGTTGCTGCAACCGTCTGATGGAGAGTCAATATGAATGCGCCTGACAAAACCGGCACGCGCCGCCGCGCGATTCCCGCTGCTGTGGACCTCGACGCGCTGATCCGTGCTGAACACCGTGACCCGTTCTCTATCCTCGGCCCGCATGGCGATGGCGGCAGCGGGCAGTTCGTTCGCGCCTATCTGCCCGCAGCCTTGAGTGTCCGCCTGCTGGCCAGGGATGACGGTCGTGAACTGGGCGAGATGGAAATGAGCGAAGTGCCGGGGTTTTTCGTCGGCCACCTCGAACACCCGCAGCCTTACCTGCTGAAAATCAATTGGGCTGGCGGTGAACAGATCACCGAAGACCCTTACAGCTTTGGCCCGCTGCTGGGCGAGATGGACCTTTACCTGTTTGCCGAGGGTAATCATCGCGACCTGAGCAGCTGTCTGGGCGCGCAAGTCACCAGCGTCGATGGCGTGGACGGTGTGCGTTTTGCGGTCTGGGCACCCAATGCGCGTCGTGTTTCGGTGGTTGGCAGCTTCAACAGTTGGGATGGCCGGCGCCATCCGATGCGCATGCGCCACCCGACCGGCGTATGGGAGATTTTCGTCCCGCGTCTGCAGCCCGGCGAGGTCTATAAGTACGAGATTCTCGGTGCTAACGGGATTCTGCCGTTGAAAAGCGATCCGATGGCCTTGTCCACAACATTGCCGCCCGATACCGCGTCGAAGATCGCTGCGCCATTGCAATTCGAATGGAATGACCAGGAGTGGCTGCAGTCGAGGGCAGGGCGCCACGAAGTCACTGCACCGCTGTCGATCTACGAGTTGCACGCAGGCTCCTGGCAAATGGAGCAGGTCGAAGACAATCAATGGCGGCAGTACAACTGGCGTGAACTGGCTGATCGCCTGATTCCTTACGTCAAGGAACTTGGCTTCACGCACATCGAACTGATGCCGATCATGGAACACCCATTCGGTGGTTCATGGGGCTATCAGTTGCTGGCCCAGTTCGCGCCAACTGCCCGTTACGGTTCGCCGGAAGATTTCGCCTTCTTCGTCGATGCCTGTCACCGGGCTGAAATCGGCGTCATTCTTGACTGGGTTCCAGCGCATTTTCCGACCGATACCCATGGTCTGGCGCAGTTCGACGGTACTTGCCTGTATGAGTACGCGGACCCGAAGGAAGGCTTCCATCAGGACTGGAACACCCTGATCTACAACCTGGGACGCACCGAGGTTCATGGTTTCATGCTGGCCTCGGCACTGCACTGGCTCAAGCATTACCACATCGACGGTCTGCGCGTGGATGCGGTGGCGTCGATGCTGTATCGCGACTATTCGCGTAATGCTGGCGAATGGGTGACGAATCGCTTCGGCGGTCGCGAAAACCTCGAGGCCATCGACTTCCTGCGTCATTTGAACGACGTGGTTGCACTGGAAGCCCCTGGGACCATGGTGATTGCCGAAGAGTCGACCGCCTGGCCGGGTGTCAGCGAGCCGACCCAGCAGGGCGGGCTTGGCTTCAATTACAAGTGGAACATGGGCTGGATGCATGACTCGCTGCAGTACATGGAAGAGGACCCGATCAACCGCGGGCATCACCATGGCAAGCTGAGCTTCAGCCTGGTGTATGCGTGGTCCGAGCGTTTCGTACTGCCTATTTCCCACGACGAAGTGGTGCACGGCAAACATTCGCTGATCGACAAGATGCCAGGCGATCGCTGGCAGAAATTCGCCAACCTGCGCGCCTATCTGTCATTCATGTGGACGCATCCCGGCAAGAAGCTGCTGTTCATGGGCTGCGAATTCGGCCAATGGCGCGAGTGGAATCACGACAGGGAACTGGACTGGTACTTGATGCAATACGCCGAGCACGTGGGCGTGAAGAACCTTGTCGGCGACCTGAACCGCCTCTATCGCGAGGAAAAGGCGCTGCACGAGCGCGATGCAGACCCTGCCGGCTTCCAGTGGCTGGTCGGCGATGACAGTGCCAACAGCGTGTTTGCGTACCTGCGCTGGAGCAACGACGGCGAACCGCTGCTGGTGGTCGCCAACATGACCCCGGTGCCGCGCCTGGACTACCGTCTTGGCGCGCCGATGCGAGGTGCCTGGACGGAGCTGCTCAACAGTGACGCGGAAACCTACGCGGGCTCCAACTTTGGCAATGGTGGCGAGGTCATGACCGAAGCCGAGCCGGCGCATGGGATGGAGGATTCGCTGGTGCTGAATCTGCCACCCCTCGCGGTGCTGATCCTCAAACCGAAGAAACACTGATCAAGGCGCGTCCCCGCGCCAACGATCGCATTACCACACCAGCCTGAACCCCAGGCTGGTGTTCACTCCCTGCGCTCCGTCGTCGTCCAGATCACTGAGATAATCAGCGCTCCAGTGCAGACTGGCGCTGCTGCTCAATGTGGCTACCATCCCTGCGCCAATACTGCCCGTCGTTGATCGGTGCGCTGTTCTTATCTGCTCTGCGTGATCAAAGGTCAGCGTGTCATGGCCGTCTTTGGTGTGCCAGAGGTTGGCGCGCAGATAAGGCTCTAACGGTACGCCGCTCACTTGATAGTGTCCCTTGAAGCGCAGGCCGATTCGCCCTGTGGTGTAAGCCTGGCTATCGAACCTCAGATGGGCAATGCCGTCATGCTGGTCCTGCAGGTCAACGCGTTGGTAGATGATCTGTACCTGAGGCTCTGCAACCCAGCGCTGTGAGAGCGGCAGCGGGTAACCTGCCTCGACAGACAGGCTGATGACGCGGCCCTCAGTATCGACGCCTACGCCTCTGACAGAACGGCTGCGACCGTCCAGGCGGGTGCCCATCGCCACTGCGTCGACATATCCGCCACTCGGCGTGGTCAGCGTCCAGTAGGCGCCCAGGCTCTCGCCCTGCAGTTTCAGACGCCCTGTTTCGTAGTCGCTGAAACCTTCTGCAAAACCCTTCACTCTGCCGTCCAGACGGTTATGCGCGACGAACAGGCCGACACGCTGAGTCTGCCCACCGTTCTGTTGCCAGGCATACAGGTCATGGCCTATCTGATAACCCTTGAATGAAGCGTCCAGGCCAGGACTCACGTCGCCCGACCAGCGTTGCCTGAAGTCACTGCCGAACACGCGTGCCCAACCTGCCGACGTCGTGCCGTTTTGGGTCAGCAAGGCTTGATCCCCCTGACGCTCATGAAAGGTGCCCAGTGAGCTCAGGGCCAGGACCGCAGCGGTGGGAGCCACCACGGAGTAGTTGGCGACCTCGGGCCGGTACAGCGCGATGGGTGCGGCTCCGCGAACGGGTTCCGGCAGCGGCGGGGTTCCAATGGCAGGCACCGGCAGTGTGGCTGCTGGCGTGACAGGGGGCGGGCTGTTCGGCTCAGGCTCAGGGTCTGGAGGTGGGGCAGGTACAGGTTGCGGTGTTGGTGCAGGTTCTGGAGCAGGCACAGGCTGTGGTGTCGGTGTCGGTGTCGGTGTCGGTGTCGGCTCAGGAACAGGAACAGGAACAGGTTCTGGTTCTGGTTCTGGTTCTGGTTCTGGTTCTGGTTCAGGCTCAGGAGCAGGTGCGGGCAGCGGCGTTGGCTGTGCAGGTTCCGGGGCGGGCTCGACAGGGGGCGGCGCTGGCGTTGGCGGGGCAATCACCGCAGAGCGCAGAAACCAGCTGTTCTCAGAGCCGGCAGTAGCGCCGCCCTTGAACAGGTAATACTGATAAGCGCCTGCAGACAGCGGACTTTGCAACGAAAAGGCGCCGCTTTCGCTGGTTGCACCGTTGATGGCTTTTACCACTTCGATGCCATTGCCACGGGTCAGGGCGCCCAGCCCACCCGAGTTGCTGACGAGCATGCGCGTAGACCCACTGATACGCCCTTGTGCTACCACCAGTCGGTCGCTGGCGGATGCATCATCGCCCAGTGTCGAGAGCAACAGCAGTCGTCCGTTCTGGCCGGTGTAATTGCCGGTCACCGTCAATGTGCCAGTGAGCGAGCGGCCTGCATCGCTTAGATCCAGCGTTCCGGCATTCTGCAGTGAGGCGAGGGATCCGGCGCTGAAGGGGACAACACTGCCCGAGGTCGAGATCAGCCTGCTGCTGGAGTCTATGTCCAGAACGCCGGTGTCAGTCAGGCTGTCGCCGAGCACCAGCGTGCCGGCCAGATTCAGCTGCGAGCCATTGCTCACATTGACCGTTTCCCAGTTGGCGTAGCGACCCGGCTGTGATGATACGGTGTCGTCGAAGGTCAACGCGTCGTTGCCAGGGCCGCCGTCGAGCAGCGGGTTGGCGCTCAGGTAGTATTCGCTCAGGTTGTACAGGCGTGCCGTATCGTTGCCGTCGGCCATCAATACGTTGCTGCGTGCGTAACCGCCGTTCAGCCAGTTGAAAGTGTCATTGCCAACGCTGGTGCGAACTTCGCCGCGGATCTCGCCGCCACTGAGGGTGATCTGGTCGTCGCCGCCACTGACGCTGACGTTGCCGCCAACAATGCCACCCGACAAGGTGATGGTGTCCCGGCCAAAGCCGGTGACCAGGTTGTTGATGATAGTGCCACCAGACATTTCGAATACATTGTTGTCCAGCTTCATGTCCACGCGACCGATGCTGCCACCGGTCATCACCGCGACGTCGCCATCCTCGAACGCGCGGGTGATGGTGCCGCCCGTCATGAGAAAGGTATCGCGTCCGTCACCCTGGGCCAGAGAGCCAAGCGTGCCGCCGCCCATGACAAAATCGTCGGGATCATCGCCCTGGTTCAGATCGCCGCTGACCTCGCCCGTGGAGAGCGTGAAGCGGTCGATACCGGCCCCTTGAGTAACGTTGCCCAGAATGCGCCCCGACTGCATGTCCACGCTGTCCATTCCCGGACCGAACAGGATATTGCCGGACACGGTGCCCGTTCCGCCGACCGGAAAGATCAGCACGTGGTCACCGCTCGGCGCGCTAAACGGCCCGCTGCTGCCGCTGTTGCAGACCTGAACGCCTGCCGATGCCAGGGAGGAAAGGCTGCAGGCGCCCTCGGCCCAGGACGGGATGATTGCCAGTATTACCACGGGCAGCACATTGCAGGTCTGGTACAGATGAACGCAACGGATTTTCATGACAGCACTCCCGTCCAGGCAGGCAGCAGGGAGGCAATCGAGAGGGATCGAAGCGCCAGACTGCTACGCAAAGCGGCGTCACACCAAGGCGGGTGAAGATCGCTTTGCAAGCCTGTTTCGAGGCTCGCAGTATCAAGTCAAGAAGTCGTTGCCGGATGCGTCAAGAAGTTGACCGACCGATGGCAGGATTTAAGCGTTATCTGCTAACTATTGGAACTACAGGAGAAAAGCTTATGCAGCAAAGCCACTGTTGAGGACCCTTCACCCGAGTTGAGTGGCGCGCCGCGACAACCAGATTGTCAGGGCCAGCGCGCAAACCGATAGCAGGGCGGCGTAGAAAAATATCCAGTCATAGCCCTGGCCCAAGGCAATTGCGCCCATCACCGGACCCGCGATTGCCAGTGCCAGATCGAAGAACACCGCATAGGCGCTCAGGCCTGCGCCGCGGCTAGGGGTGGGCACGCACTTGATAGCCTCTACGCCGAGCGCCGGGTAGACCAGCGACAGCCCCACGCCGGTCAGTGCGGCGCCTGCGAGGGCAACGCTGCTGCTTGGGGAAAGCCAGAGCATCAACAGCCCGCAGATTTCTACCGCCATGCACACAATGGCCGCGTTGTAGCCGCCCAGTCGATTGATGGCGCCGATGAACAGCAGGCGGGCGAGGATAAAGCACACACCAAACATGCTCAGGCAATAGGCCGCACCTTCCCAGCCCCGATTCAGATAGAACAGGGTGATGAAGGTGGTCAGTGTGCCGTAGCCGATCGACGAGAGCGTCAGGCCCAGACCGTAGGGTGCGATGCGGCCGAACACCGACCAGTAGGGCAGGCGCTCACCGACAATGATGGGTACGGATGGTTTGTCGCGAATCAGCCTCAGTGCCAGCCCCGCCATCACCATCAGGGCAATACCCAGGCTGTTGAAGCCAATGCTATCGATGACCACGACGCCCAGCGGCGCACCGATGGCAATCGCACCATAGGACGCAATGCCGTTCCACGAGATTGAACGGGCGGTATGCTCCGTGCCGACCTTGCCGATGCACCAATTAATGGTGCCTACCCCGATAAGCCCCTGAGAGACGCCAAGGAACAGCCGGGCAACGATGAGAATCGACAGGCTCAGCGTGGCAAATTCGTGCAGCAGTGTGGCCAGCAAGGTCATGCTGCCGCTGATGACGATGCCCCAGAGCCCGAACACGATGGAACGCTTGCTGCCCAGCGTGTCTGTCGCGCGGCCGGCGAAGGGCCGGCTGAGCAGGGTGGCGAGGTATTGCGAGGCGATGGTCAGGCCGGCAATCAGCGGGCTGAAACCCAACTGGTCATGAACGTAGCCGGGCAATACCGCAATAGGCAGTCCGATACACAGGAAGGCGATGAACGTGTAGAAGACGATGGAGACGATCTGCAGGGTAATCGTCATGGAACCGGGGTGTGCGGCAGGCATTGGGCTCTTCGCTGGCGGGCGGTGGGAGTGCCTCATCATGGCCTGCGTCGTGGATAAATGAAAGCAGGCTAACGGTATTATGCGGGTTGGTTATCAGGCAGTTGCCGTTGTGAAGATATGCTCATAGGATGACTGATCACATCACAATAATAAAAAGGTTGTTCATGAAAAATATTCTGTTGCTGGCCGCTGCAGTCGGTTGTTCATTCGGCCTGAGCGCCCAGGCAGCCACCTTCGCCTATATCTCCAGCCCTACCGATGGGCTCATCTCTCAATACCGTCTCGATGAGCAGAGCGGGGCGCTCAGCCTGGTCGAGCAAACCAGGGCGGGTGATCAGGTCAATCCGATGGCCATCACGCCGGATGGCAAAGCGTTATTCGCGGCGTTGCGCGCCAAACCGTATCAAGTGCTGAGTTTCAGCATCGAACCTGGAACGGGGCACCTCAAGCCGCTGAGTCAGGCACCGCTGGCCGAGAGTCTGGCCTACCTGTCTACCGATCGCAGCGGACGCTTCCTGTTCGGCGCGTCCTATGGTGCCGACTTGCTCAGCGTCCAGCCCATCGACACGCAGCACCGCCCGAGCGACAGCATTCAGACTTACAAGACCGGCATGCACGCGCATTCGGTGCGCACCGATCCGAGCAACCGGTTTGTGTACGCTGGCAACCTGGGCGTCGATCGTGTGCTGCAATACCGACTGGAGCCCAAGGACGGAAAGCTCGTCCCCATCGGCGAGGGCTATGTCGCCGTTCCCGACAATACCGGCCCGCGCCACCTGGCCTTTTCGTCCGACGGCAAGTTTCTGTATGTCGTCGGTGAAATGAGTGGCACCGTCACTGCCTTCGCGATCAATCAGAAAACCGGTGCGTTGAAGCAGACCAGTCAGGCAGACGGCATTCCCAAGCGCTTGAACCTGGCGCCGGGACAAGCCCGTGATGCGCGCAACAATGATCTGAAGGATGATCCGACGCCGCGTATCTGGGCTGCGGACATTCGTATCGCGCCGAACGGCAAATGGCTGTTCATCAGTGAACGCACCACCAGCAGCGTGTCGGTGTTCAAGGTTGAGCCCGCCAATGGCAACGTGACGTTCGTTGAAAATTACCCCGTTCAGGAAAAGCAGCCCCGCAACATCGCGGTGTCACCCAATGGGCGCTGGTTGTTGGTCTGTGGCGAGAAAAGCGACAAGGTGGGCAGTTACGCCATAGGCGAGAAGGGTGCCTTGCAACGGGTCGGCGAAGCGCCCTCGGGCAAGGGTGCGCTGTGGATTGAAATGCTCAGCCAGTCGAGCGAATAAGCGCGCTGAAACTAAAAAGCCCTGTCATATGACAGGGCTTTTTGCTGTTGCGGGCTGGCAGGCTTAGAACGTAACGCCCTGGCTGCGCAGGTAGTCGTCATAGGTGCCGCTGAAATCGACCACGCCACTTGGGCTGAGTTCGATGATGCGGGTTGCCAGCGAGGACACGAACTCGCGGTCGTGACTGACGAAAATCAGTGTGCCTGGATAGTTTTCCAGCGCCAGGTTCAACGACTCGATGGATTCCATGTCGAGGTGGTTGGTCGGTTCGTCCATCACCAGCACGTTGGGCTTTTGCAGGATCAGCTTGCCGAACAGCATGCGGCCCTGTTCACCACCGGAAATCACCTTCACCGACTTGAGGATCTCGTCGTTGGAGAACAGCATGCGGCCCAGGGTGCCACGCACCATTTGCTCGCCGCCCTGGGTCCATTGACCCATCCAGTCGAACAGGGTGGAGTCATCCTCGAAATCGTGAGCATGATCCTGAGCGTAGTAGCCGATTTCCGCCGCATCGGTCCACTTGACCGTGCCCGCATCCGGTTGCAACTCGTCGACCAGGGTGCGCAACAGGGTGGTCTTGCCGATGCCGTTCGGGCCGATGATAGCCACACGTTCGCCGGCTTCGACCTGGAAGCTGAAGTCCTTGAACAGAGTCTTGCCGTCGAAGCCTTTGGCCATGCGATCGACGATGACTGCCTGGCGGTGCAGTTTCTTGGTCTGCTCGAAACGAATGAACGGGCTGACACGGCTGGATGGCTTGACCTCGGCCAGCTGGATCTTGTCGATTGCCTTGGCTCGGGACGTGGCCTGCTTGGCTTTCGAGGCGTTGGCCGAGAAGCGGCTGACGAACGATTGCAGTTCGGAAATCTGTGCTTTCTTCTTGGCGTTGTCGGACAGCAGCTGCTCGCGGGACTGGGTCGCCACGGTCATGTACTCGTCATAGTTGCCCGGGAACAGGCGCAACTCGCCGTAATCCAGGTCAGCCATGTGCGTGCACACGCTGTTCAGGAAGTGACGGTCGTGGGAGATGATGATCATCAGGCTGTTACGCTGGGTCAGGATGTTTTCCAGCCAGCGAATGGTGTTGATGTCCAGGTGGTTGGTCGGTTCGTCGAGCAGCAGCACTTCCGGATCGGAGAACAGTGCCTGCGCCAGCAGAACGCGCAGCTTCCAGCCCGGCGAGACTTCGCTCATCGGACCGTTGTGCTGTTCGATGCCGATACCCAGGCCCAGCAGCAGTTCACCGGCGCGGGATTCGGCGGTATAACCGTCCATTTCCGCAAACTCGGTTTCCAGCTCGGCAACGGCCATGCCGTCGTCTTCACTCATTTCCGGCAGCGAATAGATGCGGTCGCGCTCGGCCTTGACCTTCCACAGCTCTTCGTGACCCATGATCACGGTGTCGAGCACGGTGAACTCTTCATAGGCGAACTGATCCTGGCGCAGCTTACCCAGACGCACGTTCGGCTCCAGCATCACCTGCCCACCCGAAGGCTCGAGGTCGCCACCGAGGATTTTCATGAACGTGGACTTGCCGCAGCCGTTCGCGCCAATCAGGCCGTAACGGTTACCGGCGCCAAACTTGACCGAGACATTCTCGAACAAGGGTTTGGGGCCGAACTGCATCGTGATGTTAGCTGTGGAGATCAATTACTTTACCTATCAATAACGTGGGCAATAACCGGGGGAGCGCTGGCGTCAGCAGGTGTGGTGTTCAGGACCCCACCGAGGCTGTTCAGTCCGCTCCGTCCGAGCATGAGCTGACCCAACGGGCATACGTCTACAGCAACGGCAGCCTGCCATGACTGCGTTGCCGGGATATGAATGTGGGGGTTCACGCCAGACATTGGCGCGCATTGTCGCATAGGTCGGGCGGCAGTGACATGGTGGTCGGCAGAGGATTACCGAGTTTAACGGGGCGGGGCAGGGCTGGCGCCTGTTTCAGCACCCTTCGCCGAGGGCAAGTGCGTATGCCTGAGACAAGCAGGCTGCGTTGCTGGCAGTACTCTTTGATGGCGAAATACTATTATTGAAGTGCGCAACTGACTTTGTGGCGAACTTCATCAAGGCTCAACTTGGGAATGACCTCATGCGGTACTCGCGAGCTGTCCGAGACATTGAATACCTGGAAGTCGCTCCCGACGACCTGTTTCGACATCAGCTCCAGTGAAGGAAGAATTCTGGATTCGTAATGCTGGTCCAGACCGCAGGGTGAGCAATTGTCGCTGGAGGACTCATAGAATCGGCCCACGGACTGATTCATATCGAAACCGACCAGAAAGACGTTATCGAAACCAAGGTGATAAGACAGTTGCAGCGCCAGATACATGACAGTACGTGCGTCGAAAAAACCAAGTTCCAGATTCTTGCTGAAACCGATATCCCGGCTTCTGCTACTCCATAACGAGCGCTTTCTGACCAGTGCATCTTCTCGCGAGCATAGCGCCGCCATCGTCGATAATCTCGGCGATTTCTTCAGTGCATAAGCGCGTCCGGAAGGTCTGGGGATGTCGCCGCGAAACTGATCTTCCCAGAGGCCTACGTTCTCGCTGGAGCGCATGGCAGCGGCGAACAGCTCAGGTTGCTGGTTGGGGAAATCCCTGTCGGAGCACACGTAGAACAACGGCTTTATGTTCGTGCCTGCGAACATCGAGAACGCGCCGTTCATGGTAATCATGGGGATGCGCGAGAACTCTTCGATCGGGAAATCCTTTGCTGATTTCCCGGAGCCAATCAGGAAGACCGGCCCTTTTTTAGTGCCCTTGCATTGGCTGAAATCAAGCACGCGCGTCGGTTCAGGCATGTGCTTGTCAACAGCATTGCGTACGTAGCGCGTCGAATGAATTGATTGACTAGTCATGACAACCTTGTAAGCACTCGTGGCAAATTAGTTAGGGCATTTCACGGGCAACATTATCGGCTGGTGGCTATTAATTCAATATTTATGAATCTCAAAAGAGTATCACACTGGAAACAACAGGCTACATAGCGCGGGCGCTGATTCAGGAAATGCGCTATTCACTAGATGGTTTTCGCATGCAAGGTCAGATAGGTGATATTGATTTAATATTGATTGGCCACTACTTGATGGCAGCTGGACAGGTTGCTGTTCACAGTCAAAGCTTGGCTAATTGGATGCATGACGATCAGCCATAAACAGGTATCAAGGGCGATACATGTGCGCGGGTCAAGTTGGACGAATTCATTCACAGGAGGGTTTTTCTGCAAGGCCCGGTGATCACCGGGCCTGCCATTTCTGGTGCGTGTTGACGGTTAGTCGGATTTCCTTTCCTGCTTCTTCCTCCTGAACCAGCTTCCCAGCGCGTGGAAAGGGTGAATGAACATCGCAATCGCTCCAAGCAGAAAGACGATGGAGACAAGGATCAGACCCAGGCCCTCGTGTGCAAACATAGTGATTGACTCCTGTTGTCACTTTGTCGGTCCGTTGAAGACTAGCCGCTGAAACGTTTCACCTCATGAAGAAATGTTAAGGAACTTTCCTGGAAAGGCTTCAAGAGGCAACTCTGCGCCGGGCAGACCCTCGCGCGGTTTAGCGCAGACGCCCGGTTTTGCTCCGCCAAACCAGTCGGTATGAGCGTTGGCCCTGCCGGATGAGGTTTTGATGCTGCGTGCAATATTTATCTGCAACCGGGTTCGGCAGGCCTCTTTCTGCTCGTCGAAGGCCTCGCGCTGCGTAACGTTTGCACCGCCCATCACCCAAAACCCTCAAGCGCCAGGTGGCATTCCTACAAGTATCTTCAGTGCTGTCGCGGAACTAGATGAGGCGACGACGAGACTATAAGCACGCTCGCGTTCAGCAGGCGTGGCCTGTGAGCGTGCATTCTTATGATCCCGGAGGTTACTGACATGAAGTCCCTTTTCCGCCCAGCTTTGCTGCTGGCTGTCGCTTTACCCCTGTTCCTGGCTGGCTGCGGCGACAAGGAGCCCGAGCAGCGCACTGCGTTCACCCAGTTCCTGCAAACCCGAATTGTCGACAAGCCGGGCGTACATGTTCCCAAGCTGACGGATGAGGAGAAGAAGACCTTTGGTGACTACACCTCGCACTACGCGGTCATCTCCGACTTTGGTGCAGGCATGGACACAGCGGTGCAGCCGCTCGCCGGTTTGATGCAGAAAGGCTCTTTTCATTCGGTCAGCGATGTCATTCAACGCCGCGCTGACCTGGCCGCCGTGCAGACCGGCCTTGACGAAGTGGGCGAAAAGCTGACCATCGAGCAGGGCAAGGCAGACGCTGCACGCGCGAAACTCAAGCAGCCGGAAGACCTCAAGGTGGTTTATGACAAGGCCTACGACCGAACTGTCAGCGTACCCGCCAACACCTTCCGTGAAGTGCTGCCGCAGATAAAGGGCACCTTTTCCAGTGGTCTGAAGGTTGCCGATTATGTGGACGCGCACAAATCGCAGATCGATATCTCGGGTTCGACGATCACCGTCAAGGATCCTGTGGTCCAGACCGAGCTCAACAAACTGCTGCAAGAGCTGAACGAGCAGGGCAAGAACGCTCAACAAGCCCAGTCCAAGCTGCAATCGCTGATGACCGGCCGCTGATATCGAGCTGCTGCGCCTGAAGTAACGGCCCGGCCCTGATGCCGGGCCGGTCCTTTTGTCAGGTATGATTCGGCCATCTGTCTGCCGGATGCCGGGAATCAACCGCCTGATGACTAACCCCTCTTCAATGACCATTACCCAGCGTGAGGCTTGCTCTGCGGATGCGTTGTGCCTTGCGGCGCTCGGTATGCAGGTTTTTCTCGATACCTACGCAACGCAGGGCATTCGACAGTCCATCGCCCGCGAGGCGCTGGAGGCGTTTTCGCCTGCGATCTTTGCGCAACTGCTTATCGAGCCGACAACGTTCATCGTCGTTGCCGAGTCGCAAGGGCATTTGATCGGCTTTGCCCAGGTCGCGTTGCGCACCGACCACGCAATGCTCGGTGTGTCGAACGCCGCCGAGTTGCAACGCCTCTATGTGCAGGAGCGCTTCACAGGGCGTGGAGCGGGGCGGCTGCTACTTGAAGCCGCCGAGCGGCGTGCAGCAATCCGTGGTGCCTCGCTGTTATGGGCGACGGTCTGGGTTGGCAATCCGCGCGCGCTGGCGTTTTACCCTCGTCAAGGCTATGAATGGAAAGGTACGCCGCACTATGTGTTTCAGGGCGAGACACATGAGAATCAACTGTTTGCCAAACCGCTGATGACTACTGACTGACACGACGTTGCTGTGCAACAAGGACGCTGAATGCTGCGCATACTGGGCAAGACCTCCTCGATCAACGTACGAAAAGTGCTCTGGACGTGCGAGGAGCTGAAGATACCCTTCACTCAGGAAGACTGGGGGTCAGGCTTCAAACCTGCCAACACCGATGAGTTTCTCGCGCTCAACCCGAATGCCATGGTGCCGGTTATCGTTGATGATGACTTCGTGCTTTGGGAGTCCAACAGCATCATTCGCTATCTGGCCAACCGTTATGCTGGCGGTCATGTTTATCCACTGGATCCACGTGCCAGGGCGCAGACCGATCAGTGGATCGACTGGCAAGGCTCGGAGCTGAACAGATCATGGAGTTATGCCTTCATGTCACTGGTGCGACGCTCGACCGAGCACCAGGACCCTGTCGCCATGGCCGCGTCCTGTGCCCAGTGGGCCAGGCATATGCAGATACTCGACAGGCAGCTGGAAAAGACCGGCGCCTATGTCTGTGGCGAGCGTTTTACCCTGGCTGACATCCCCATCGGTCTTTCAGTCAATCGCTGGTTCGAGACGCCTCTCGAGCATCCCGACCTGCCCGCCGTCAATGCGTATTACGAACGCCTGAGCCATCGTTCCGGCTACCTTCTGTACGGGCGCAACGGAACTCCGTGACGGTTCGTCGGGCTCGCGTTTATCCTTGGGCACCATTGTGAGCCTTGTTGCCTGTTAAGGAGTCGTCGAAGTGACCACCATCAAAATTACCGCGGGCGGATATGAGTTTCTGGCCGAAACCCATCCGGATGCGCCGCAAACGGTGGAAGCGTTTCTCAAGCTGCTGCCTTATCGGCAGAAATTCATCCATGTGCGCTGGAGCGGCGAGGGCTGCTGGGTGCCGCTGGATGATTATCAGCTGAAGCTGGATGACACATTGATCGGTTTCGAGAACGCAACCAGCCATCCTTCGGTAGGCGACATTCTTTTCTATCCGGGCGGTTACAGCGAAACCGAGATTATCCTTGCCTACGGCTCGTGCTGTTTCGCCAGCAAGATGGGGCAGTTGGCGGGCAACCATTTTCTGACTATTACCCAAGGCAAGGATAACTTGCGCAAACTGGGTGTGAAGACACTGTGGGAAGGCGCTCAGGATGTGGTTTTCGAACTGGCTTGAGTCGGCCGCCATTGGGCGATAGGCATTTGCCAGTATTTGTTGGAACTGCTGATCTTCGCCAGGGGTCTAGTCCACGATGCTTCCAGCTCCCGGAAGCCGACCTGGAGACATGACCGTGAATATTTTCGAAGCCCTGCGCGAAAGCCATGACCGTCAACGCAGCTACGCTGATGCCCTGATCAAGACCAGTGGCGACAGTGCCGAGCGCGAGAAGGCCTACAAACAGCTCAAGGAAGAGCTGCAGGCCCACGAAACGGCCGAAGAACGGTTTTTCTATATCCCTCTGATGGCCCACGACAATGGCGTGGACCTGAGCCGTCACGCCATTTCCGAGCATCACGAGATGGACGAGATGATGGAAGAGCTCGATGAAACCGAGATGTCCAGTCCAGCCTGGCTGGCCACTGCGAAAAAGCTGTCGGAAAAAGTGCATCACCACCTCAAGGAAGAAGAACAGAAGTTTTTCCAGATGGCGGGCAAATTGCTCGACGAAAAGCAGAAACAGAGCTTGGCCGGCGAATACGTGAAGGAATACGAGGAGCAATTGGCTGAAGGTTGATAGCGCGGTGCAGTGCTAGAATCGGCTTTTTATCAGCGAAGGCATGACATGAAGTTTCTGTTTCTGACGAGCGTGACGGTGATTGCCGCAACCGTATTGACCGGGTGTGCAGCGCCTTCCAGCTCCGCACGTGCCGCAGGACCCTACAAGGTCCTGTCGAGCGCCAAGCAGGATGCTGCCGTTGCCCAGTGCATTCAGGTGACCTGGCAGAACGAAGCCATGTTCGGCACGTCTTCTGACGTGTTCCTGCATGACCTGTCCGGCGGCGGTTTCACCGTGTTTACCACCGAGTCGACCTACTTTGCTGACGTGCGTGGCAAGGGCCCGACCACTGCCGTCGAGTTCTATGCCCCGCAAGGCGATGCCCAGGCCGCGTTGCGCTCTGCGGCCATTGCTACCTGTCTTTAAGCCTTTTCCCCACTCGACACCTCTCGTTCCCACGCTCCAGCGCGGGAACGCCGTTCTGGCCGCTCTTTGTGCCCGTGCCCGTGCCCGTGTTTAGGGCTTATTTGCGTTGATACTCCACGCCCGATAACAGCGCATGCGCACAAGAGTGGGGCCTTACCACTCAAATGTAACAATCGGTAGCGTTACCTGCGGGCTTCGTCCCCGCTTTCCCGACTCAATCCCAAATTCCAGTCTGTTGATTTGTTTCGACTTTTTCATGGGGTGTTTTCCGCGCGTCCTCTATGGCACACTTTCTGCTGTCTATTCCGTTGTTACATACCTATATCCGCTATAGCGGAATAACGAATACTTCGGCGGAGTTTAAGTCATGCATCGCGGACCTTCCTTTGTGAAAGCTTGTGCTTTTGTTCTTTCAGCCTCATTCATGGCCAATACGGTGCAGGCAGCCGAAGGCAGCAAGCTCGATGCAGTATTGAAACGTGGCAATCTGGTGGTAGGGACGGGCAGCACCAATGCGCCTTGGCACTTCCAGGGCGCGGACGGCAAGTTGCAGGGCTTCGATATCGACATTGGCAGAATCATCGCCAAGGGCCTGTTCAATGACCCGGGCAAGGTGGAATTTGTCGTACAGTCCTCGGATGCACGTATCCCCAACCTGCTGACCGACAAGGTCGACATCAGCTGCCAGTTCATCACCGTTACCGCCAGTCGCGCACAGCAGGTGGCATTTACCCTGCCTTACTACCGCGAGGGTGTGGCCCTGCTGTTGCCTGCCAATAGCAAATACAAGGAAATCGATGACCTGAAGGCGGCAGGTGACGATGTGACTGTTGCTGTACTGCAGAACGTGTACGCCGAAGAGCTGGTGCATCAGGCGCTGCCCAAGGCCAAGGTCGATCAGTACGACAGCGTCGACCTGATGTATCAGGCGATCAACTCCGGGCGTGCCGATACAGCGGCCACCGATCAGTCTTCGGTCAAGTACCTGATGGTGCAGAACCCTGGCCGCTACCGTTCGCCTGCCTTTGCCTGGAGCCCGCAAACCTATGCCTGCGCGGTCAAGCGTGGCGACCAGGACTGGCTGAACTTCGTCAACACCGCGTTGCATGAAGCCATGACCGGTGTCGAGTTCCCGGCTTACGCGGCGTCTTTCAAGCAATGGTTCGGTGTCGATCTGCCGGTGCCTGCAATTGGTTTTCCGATGGAATACAAATAAGTCCACTCTGACCTTCAGCGGCAGGGCGGGCCCTCGGGCTTTCCCTGCCAGGTACGGGCAAGCATGAATTACCAATTGAATTTTGATGCCGTGTGGCGCGACTTCCCCAGTCTTCTGGCGGGGTTGGGCCTTGGTCTGGAACTGGCCCTGATCTCGATCGCGATTGGCTGTGTGATCGGGCTGGCGAATGCATTTGCGCTGCTGTCACGCTACAAGGCGTTGCGTATTGTTGCGTCGATCTACGTCACGGTGGTGCGCAATACGCCGATTCTGGTGTTGATCCTGCTGATCTACTTCGCGCTGCCCGGGCTGGGCATTCGACTGGACAAGCTGGCGTCATTCATCGTCACCTTGTCGCTGTACGCCGGTGCCTATCTGACCGAAGTGTTCCGTGCCGGGCTGCTGAGCATCCACAAGGGGCAGCGCGAAGCGGGGCTGGCGATCGGTCTGGGCGAATGGCAGGTGCGGGCCTACATCATCGTGCCGGTGATGTTGCGCAATGTATTGCCGGCACTCTCCAACAACTTCATTTCGCTGTTCAAGGACACCTCTCTTGCGGCCGCCATTGCCGTACCGGAGCTGACCTATTACGCGCGCAAGATCAACGTCGAAAGCTACCGGGTGATCGAAACCTGGCTGGTGACCACAGCACTCTATGTGGTGGCCTGCTACGTGATCGCTCTGCTTCTGCGCACCCTCGAACAACGTTTGGCGATTCGCCGCTAGGAGGCTGTCATGTATCAACCCCCTGGCTGGTTGCAGGAATTGTGGAATGCGCGGGAAGTGCTCTGGTCCGGCTTTATGACCAGTATCCAGTGCTCGGCGCTGGCGATTGCCGCAGGTACGCTGATCGGCATGCTGGCCGGTCTGGTGCTGACTTACGGCGGTTTTTTCGCCCGCTTGCCGATTCGGCTCTATGTGGATCTGATTCGCGGTACCCCGGTGTTCGTGCTGGTGCTGGCGGTGTTTTACATGGTGCCGGCGCTGGGTTGGCAGATCAGCGCGTTTCAGGCCGGCGCAATAGGCCTGACGCTGTTCTGCGGCTCTCACGTTTCAGAAATCGTGCGCGGCGCCCTGCAGGCCATTCCCCGTGGCCAACTGGAAGCCGGCAAGGCCATCGGACTGCGCTTTGGTCAGTCGCTGCGCTACGTGTTGCTGCCTCAGGCCATGCGTCAGATCCTGCCGACCTGGGTCAACTCCTCGACCGAGATCGTCAAGGCGTCAACGCTGCTTTCGGTGATCGGTGTGGCTGAACTGCTGCTCAGCACCCAACAGGTGATCGCGCGCACGTTCATGACCCTGGAGTTCTACCTGTTTGCAGGTTTCCTGTTCTTTCTCATCAACTACGCCATCGAACTTCTTGGGCGGCAAATCGAAAAGCGGGTGGCATTGCCATGACACAGACTCATAACCCTGGCCCGGCGCTGCTCAGCATCGAGGGCCTGCATAAATCCTACGGCGCAGTGGAAGTGCTCAAGGGCGTCGATCTGCGCATGCAGAAAGGCAATGTCGTGACCTTGATCGGTTCCAGCGGCTCGGGCAAGACCACCTTGCTGCGCTGCGTCAACCTGCTGGAAGAGTTTCAGGGCGGGCATATCCGCCTTGAGGGGCAGGACATCGGCTACAGCAATGTAGACGGCAAGCGCACCCGCCATCCGGAGCGTCTGATCGCGCAACACCGGGCAATGACCGGCATGGCCTTCCAGCAATTCAACCTGTTTCCGCACCTCAGTGCCTTGCAGAACATCACCCTGGGCTTGCTCAAGGTCAAGAAGATGCCCAAGGATCAGGCCGTTGCGCTGGCCGAAAAGTGGCTGGACCGGGTCGGCCTGCTGGAGCGGCGTAATCATTTCCCCGGTCAGTTGTCCGGTGGCCAGCAGCAGCGTGTGGCGATCGCCCGCGCCATTGCCATGAACCCCAGCCTGATGCTGTTTGACGAAGTCACTTCGGCACTCGATCCGGAACTGGTGGGCGAAGTGCTGAGCGTCATCAAGGACCTGGCCGAGGAGGGTATGACCATGCTGCTGGTGACGCACGAAATGCGTTTCGCCTACGAAGTGTCGGACCAGATCGTGTTCATGAATCAGGGCCGTATCGAAGAGCAGGGGCCACCCAAGGTTTTGTTCGAGCAGCCGAAGTCGGCGCGCTTGAGCGAGTTTCTCAAGAACATCCGTTTTTAAACGTTCACCACGTCCAATGCTTCAAGACAAGGAAAAACTCATGACTATTACCCGTTATGGCGCAGGCAGTACAGCAGGGGGCGGCCAGCCACGCCCATTCGCCCGCGCAGTCGAGGCTGACGGCTGGCTGCACGTTTCCGGCCAGGTGCCTGCGCAGGATGGCGAGATTATCGTCGGCGGCATCGTCGAGCAGACGCACCAGACCATGCGCAACCTGATCGCAATTCTTGAGGAAGCCGGTTATGCGCTCAAGGATGTGATCCGGGTCGGCGTGTGGCTGGAAGACCCGCGGGACTTCTGGAGTTTCAACAAGGTGTTCGGTGAGTACTTCACCCCGGAGCATGCACCGGCACGCGCTTGCGTTCAGGCGAGCATGATGGTCGACTGCAAGGTCGAAATCGACTGTATCGCTTACAAGCGCAAGTAGCAGACGTGCAGCTACACGTTGCAAGCCGCAAGCCCGATCACCTGAGGCTTTTGGCTTGCCGCTTTCCCAAGGAATGAACTCATGACCGAAGACACTATCAAGCGCCGGGCACGTGGACTGGACCGGGCGTTCGATATCCTGGATTTTCTCAAGGAAAAGGCCAGGCCCATGCGCCCCAATGAGATTGCCAGCGGCATCGGCAGCCCCAAATCGACGGTTTACGAGCTGGTGGCCTCGCTGCTGGAACGGCGCATTCTGGAGACAGTGGGCAAGGACGGGCATGTCTATCTTGGCCGTCAGTTGTATTTCCTGGGGCAGGCACACTTGCGGCACTTCGATTTCACTCGCGAGGCCGAAGCCTGCCTGTGCGAGATCGTCAGCCAGACGCGGGAAACTGCGCAGATGTGCCTGCTCAATGGTCGCAAATACACCGTGGCACTGATGAAGGAGGGCGAGCGTCATTTCAGGATTTCTTCGGACATCGGCGAAAACGCGCCCATCCCATGGACGGCGTCCGGGCGTCTGTTGCTCAGCCACCTGAGCGATCAGCAGATCATCGACCTGATCGACCCCGACGATTTCATTCTGCCGGGTGGCGAACGTCTGCCGCTGGAGACCTTTCTTCGGGAAATCCGCAAGGCCGGCGAGGAGGGCTTCTTTTCCTTCGACAGCGTGGCTGACACCTTCACCCACTGCTTCGCCGCCCCCGTGAACAACGAACACGGTCAGTGCATCGCCACGCTGTGCATCGTCGCGCCGCGTGCCGACGCCAAGACCCACTACGACGACTATCGGCGGGTGCTGATCGACAGCGCCAATGGCCTGGCTCGCCGTATCAATGAATAACCGCAGGAGATTACCGATGAGCACCGCCGTAATGGACAAGGGTACTGCGCAGCCGGGTGACAGCCTGGTCAGTGATGTCAGCCTGCCCGCACTGGTGATTCACAATCACGCGCTGCAACACAATATTCGCTGGATGCAGCAGTTTGTCAGCGACAGCGGTGCAGAGCTGGCACCGCACGGCAAGACCAGCATGGTGCCCGCGCTGTTTCGCCGGCAACTGGACGCGGGCGCATGGGGCCTGACCCTCGCCACGGCAGTCCAGACGCAGGCCGCTTACGCGCATGGCGTGCGCCGGGTGCTGATGGCCAACCAACTGGTCGGTGCGCCGAACATGGCGATCGTTGCCGACATGCTGGCTGATCCGATGTTCGAGTTTCACTGCATGGTCGACCATCCGGACAATGTCGCTGCGTTGGGCGAGTTTTTCGCTGCGCGTGGCCTGCGTTTGAACGTGATGATCGAATACGGCGTACCCGGCGGGCGTTGCGGCTGCCGTAGCGAAGAACAGGTGCTGGCGCTGGTCGACGCTGTTCTGGCTCAACCGGCGCTGGCATTGACCGGCATTGAAGGGTACGAGGGCGTCATCCACGGCGACCACGCTATCGAAGGCATCAAGGCCTTTGCCGCGTCACTGGTGCGTCTGGCTGTCGACCTGCAGGACAAGGGCGCCTTCGCACTGGATCGCCCGATCGTCACGGCGTCCGGCTCGGCCTGGTATGACCTGATCGCCGAGGCATTTGACGCTCAGGCGGTTCGCGAGCGCTTCCTCAGCGTGCTGCGGCCGGGCAGCTATGTGGTGCATGACCACGGCATCTACAAGGACGCGCAGTGCTGCGTGCTGGATCGGCGTGCCGAATTGAGCGAAGCGTTGCTGCCTGCCCTGGAAGTCTGGGCGCATGTGCAATCCATGCCGGAACCGGGCTTTGCAGTGATTGCCATGGGCAAGCGCGATGTGGCCTACGACGCCGGGTTGCCCAATCCGCTGCTGCGTTACAAGCCAGGCGTGCAATCGACTGCCGGTGACGATGTCAGCGCCTGCAAGGTGACGGCTGTCATGGACCAGCATGCATTCATGAGCGTTGCACCCGGATGCGAGTTGAAGGTCGGCGATATCATTTCCTTCGGCACCTCGCACCCGTGTCTGACGTTCGACAAGTGGCGTTCAGGTTGCCTGGTGGATAATGACCTGCGGGTAATCGAGCCTTTCAGTACATATTTCTAGTCAAAATATTTGCAGGAGTATCGTCACATGAGCCTTCCCCGGGTCGCCCTTATCGGCGAATGCATGATCGAACTGCAACAGCATGCTGATGGCAGCCTGCGCCAGAGCTTCGGCGGCGACACGCTCAATACCGCGGTATACCTTTCCCGATTGCTGGGTGAGCGGGCCAAGGTCGACTACGTCACGGCGCTGGGCGACGACAGCTTCAGCGATGCGATGTGCCGGATCTGGGCGGACGAGGGCATCGGTCTGGGCAAGGTGCAGCGCCTGCCTGGACGCTTGCCGGGGCTCTACTGCATCCAGACCGACGCCAATGGTGAGCGGCGTTTCCTCTACTGGCGCAACGAAGCTGCCGTGCGCGACTGCTTCATGACCCCGGCGGCCGAGCCGATCCTGGCAGCGCTGGCCAGCTACGACGTGCTGTATTTCAGCGGCATTACCCTGGCAGTGCTTGGCGAGCAGGGGCGTGCCAAACTGCTGGAGGCATTGGCGCGCGCGCGTCAGCGCGGTGTCAGGGTCGCCTTCGACAACAACTATCGTCCGCGGCTGTGGGCCAGTGTCGAGCAGGCCCGCGAAGCCTACCGTGCGTGCCTGCAGCATGTGGATCTGGCCTTGCTGACCGAAGACGACGAGCAGGCGCTGTATGGCTATGCCGACAGCGAACAGCTGCTGGCCGCCTATCGCGGGCGCGGCATCGGTGAAATCGTCGTCAAGCGTGGCGCCCAGAGTTGCCTCGTCGAAGCCGGCGGCGAACGTTTCGACATCGCAGCGCAGAAGGTCGAGCGTGTGGTCGATACCACGGCTGCGGGAGACTCGTTCAGTGCCGGCTATCTCGCGGCCCGGCTCACGGGTGAACGCCCGCTGCAGGCGGCGGAAGCAGGGCATCGCCTGGCCAGTATCGTGATCCAGCACCCGGGCGCGCTGGTGCCCAAGTCGGTCATGCCAGTCTGATAGCACTTGCCACGGAACATGCAGTTGATCGGCTAACACACTGACAGACAAGCATATCGCTGGAACCCGCGCGAAAATCCGGCCACCATAGGCGACCTTTTCGCCTGCGAGCCCACCACCGGAGTCTGCGTGCCTGACGACCTGCCTTCTGCGCTTCCTCATGACCTGGATGTCGACCTTGTACCGCCCCGGCAATTGCCGTTTTTCCGACGCCTGTTGGCGCGGCTGATGGGGCGCGGCCTTACCGGGCTGCGCTCGCAGCACGCGCCCTCATGGTCGCAGGGGCATGCCGACGGTTATCTGAACGGCCACATCGAAGGCGTGCGTGAAGGCTATGAAGAGGGTTATCTGGATGGCCAGGAGTCGGGCCGTCAGGTGCTGGTCATCAGCGATACCCGGCCAGCCCGGCATCGTGGCCCCAAGGTCGACGATCATCTGTTCGATGACTGGCGACTGGCGCTCACACCTGAACTGAAAAAGCGCATCAAGGCCGATGTCGCCGAAAAACTCCCCGCACATGCCCAGCCCAGCGCGGCGCAGTGGAAGATGATTTTCAGCGATACGCCGTCTACCTACGTGATTGCCGGGGCCGGCGCAGGCAAATCCACGTCGCTGGTCCTGCGGATTCTGTTGCTGCATCACTACCTGGGCTTCGAACTGAACGCCATGACGGTGGTGACCTTCACCCGTGAGTCGCGCAAGGACTTCATCAGCAAACTGATCGATGTCATGGCCCTGTGGGGGCATGCGCTGGAGCAAAAGCAGGCGCGCGAGGTGGTACGTACCTTCCATTCGCGCATTCTGCCGCTGGTGCGCAGCCTGCCGGGGTTTGAGCAGCTGCGCGCGTTCGAGAACCTGAGCAGTCAGTCTTCCGGCCTGGAAGAGGCGGACAGCAACCCCTTCGACTTGCGGATCAACGATGCGCAGCGCCAGCAACTCAATCTCTGCTACCGCGATCTGTACGCCGGCAACGAGCGTTTTCGCGAAGTCATGGCGCCGCTGTATCGCCATGCCCTGCAGCTCAAGGAACTGGACCGCGATCACCCTGATGTGCAGAAACGGGTCGCCGTGACCGAGCTGTCCTCGAAACGCGATGAGGAGTGGTGCGACACCGTTGAAGATCTATGGATTCGCGCGGGAGCCTGGCCTATAAAAGGCATTGAGCCCATGCGCCAAGCTGTTGAAATAAATGGTTTTCCGTTTTCTTTTCACGGCTATATCGCCGAGCTGGATGCCTGGGTCGTGCTGGGTCTGGACGCCAGTGAGGACCAGCAACTCAAGCGGCCGGGCGCCAAGCTGCCGGTGTGGGCAGAGGGCGTGATAAAGCGCACGCTGTTTCAAGCTTTCTGCAGTAAGCCATTGATATGGTTGGATAACTACCAGTCGGCCAATGAGGTTTTGCAATCGCTGGCAGGGGAAGCCGCCGCGGGGCCTGGATTCGATTACCGGGTCAAGGGCGAACTCGGTGCGGCACCCTTGCTGGACTGCTTCGTCACGGCCGCCAGCTTCATCGAGAACCTGGGGCTGGATGTGCCGAGCGCCGTGTCCGAGATGAGTTTTGCCAGCGATGACCCGGACCGCTTCTTCTTCGAAGCACTCAGCCTGTTCTGGAAAGCCTTTGAAACGCACCTGCTGGCTCAATCGCCGCCGATCATGACCTACAACCGCATGTTTGCCTTGTTCGGCGAAACCTCACCCGAGAACCTCAAGCACGTCAGTGACCCGATGCTCAGACCCTTGGCGCATTTGATGATCGACGAGTTCCAGGACGTCTCGCCGCAGATCGTTTCATGGTTACGCGCCAGCCTGCGCGAAATCAGGCGTCGTGGTCCGGCGTTGCACACGGGCCGCATCGCCCAGCATTCATCGCTGCTGTGTGTCGGTGACGATTGGCAGTCGATCTACGGCTGGCGCGGCAGCTCGCCGAAGTACTTCATGGAGTTCGCAAAGGAGTTTTCCTCCCCGGCGACCACCAGGGTCATGCTCAGTGACAACTTCCGCAGTCATCAGCACATCATCGACGCCGCCGAGCACATCGTCCGTGCGGCCCCGGCCATCCCGGGCAAGAAGGCCCGCGCCAGCGGCCTGCTTCAGGAGCTGCTGCCGGTCAAGGTACTGGATCGCGATGAGGACGAGCTTGCCGAGCGGGTCGCCGAGCATTACCACGATGGCGACTCGATCCTGCTGCTGTACCGCAAGGGCAGCGAGAAGACGCGCTTCTCGGCGCGCCTGCAGGCATTGATCGACGCTGATTCGGCAAATGGCGCGCAGAACCGTCGCATCAGAACGCTGACCTACCACAGCTCCAAGGGCTTGCAGGCGGATGCCGTATTTTTGCTGGGCGATTGTCAGCATCTGACCGTCTCGCCCTACAAGAATCAGGTTTACCGGTTGGCAGGGCTGGGAGATACGAATGATCTTCAGCCATTCGATACGGCACAGAAGGATGAAGTCTTGCGTCTGGCCTATGTCGCCATTACTCGTTCGGCGCGGCACTGTTATTGGTATATCGATGAAGGCGCCACTTCAGGAGACGCTGTTCAGATGCCCAAAGCGTCAGACAGGATTGCCCGCGACAAGCCTTTCTTCGAAGACCTGCGTAACAGGGTTCGTGCCGGCTGAGGCATTCATGTCAGATAAAACCGGCGATCTGTCGTTGCGTATGAGTGCCGAATAATTCCAGCTCATCCTCGATGGCTTCGATGATGCGCTCCACGTCTGCGGCATTCATCACGGTAGAACAGGGCAGACCGGCAATGGCGACCACGGTTTCACCGCTGGCACGGTCGAAAAGTCGCGCAATCATGCTCCCTGGCGCATCCATCGAGGCTTCGAAACCCACGGGGTGGAAGTGCCAGCGCATCAATTGGCATGCATTGGGGAATGTGACTTTAGTCATGACGAGGGCCCACCTGAATCAATCGAGCACTTCCTTTGCTCCAATGGGTAGGCAGACAGCCAGAATGCGTCCGGTAAGCCATGATGACGAGGCGATGACCAGCGCTACAGATCATCGGTCGGTCAAGTTGCTTTCCAGCAGGATCGCTGAGCGGTCTGACGAACATTGAAAGTAGCATCTGCCAGCACCGTTCTGGAAAAATTTTTTATGACGAAGCACAAAAAAATCAATTATATGACTTGTGTCATTAGAAGGTATTAATAGGCACGCTCCATGCATTTGCAGAGCCGCTGCCGCAAGTCCTTCAATGGAATGAATTTGCCGTGACGAAGATGGTTTTCGTGCCGGGTCTGGGGCAAGCTGTCGCTATTGACCCGAGGAACCGCACATGCTGAAAAAATCCCTTGCCGCACTGGTGTTGCTGGCCTCGACCAGTCACGCGGCAGAGACGGTCAATATCTACAACTGGACGGACTATATAGCGCCGGACACCCTGAAGAATTTCGAAGCCGCCACCGGTTTCAAGACCACTTACCAAACCTTTGAAACCAATGAAGCGCTGAACGCAAAGCTGCTGGCTGGCCACTCCGGTCACGATGTGGTTTTTCCGTCCATTCATTTCATGGGACGACAAATCCAGAACGGGCTGCTCAAAACCCTCGACAAGCGGCAGTTGCCCAACTGGAAAAACCTCAACCCGGTCCTGCTCAAGGCGCTGGAGGGCAGTGATCCCGGTAATCAGCATGGCTTCCCTTATCTGTGGGGCAGTACCGGCATCGGCTATGACTCGACCAAGGTCAAGGCCATCCTCGGCAAGGATGCACCGCTGGATTCATGGGATCTGGTGCTCAAGCCGGAAAACATGAAAAAGCTCGCCCAATGCGGTGTGGTATTTCTCGACAGCGCGCCGGCTCTGCTGCCGATCACCCTGAATTACCTTGGCTTGCCACCACACAGCGAAGTGCCTGACGACTACCGCCAGGCAAAGGCGGTACTGGACAGCGTGCGGCCATACGTACGCAATTTCAGTTCTGCCGATTACATCGCCGACCTCGCGAAGGGCAGAATTTGTGTCGCGGTGGGCTATTCCGGGGATATTTCCCAGGCTCAGGAGCAGGCACAAAAAGAAGGCAATGGCATCACCATCGACTATGCCGTTCCGAAGGAGGGCGCGCCCATGTGGTTCGACATGGTCGCCATCCCGGCTGACGCCACCGATATCAAGGGCGCCTACGCGTTCCTGAATTACCTGCTGCGCCCCGAAGTGATCGCCAACATCACCAATACCGTGCATTACGCCAACGGCAATGAAAAGGCAGACGCGCTGATAGGTCCCGGCCTGTGGACCGATACCACGGTGTACCCGGACGCCGACATGTTGAGCCGCCTGTTTGTGATGTCTCAGGTCCCGGACACTATCGATGCGTTGCGCGAGAAGCTCTGGGACAGTTTCAGGGCCGACAGGTAACGTTGCTCAGATGACATGAGCCTGTTGCAGTTCGGTCAGTGCCTGAGCCTTCAACCGGGCCAGCAGCGGATCGCGACGATCCCTTGGCGTCTGCAGCCCGACCGGTAATTGGTGGGTGATTGTGCCGGGGCGGCTGCCCATCACCAGCACGCGGTCGCTCAGGTACAACGCCTCGTCAACATCATGAGTCACCAGCAACAGGGTAATGGCATGGCGCGCAGCCAGTTGCAGCAGCAGGTCCTGGAGCTTCATCCGGGTAAACGCATCGACTGCGCTGAACGGCTCATCCAGCAGCAACACCGCCGGGTGCGAGTACAGGCCGCGCGCGATGGCCACGCGTTGCGCCATGCCCCCGGACAGCGCTTTGGGCAAGGCATCGGCAAAACCGGACAGGCCCACTTCTTCGATCAATTGAGCGACCCAGCGGCGGTCGTAGCGATCATCGTCACTGAAACCGATATTCTGTGCGACGGTCAGCCAGGGCATCAGGCGCGGCTCTTGAAACACGAACGCCACTTCGCCCTGAATACGCTGCACCGAACCACTAAATTCCTGCTCCAGCCCGGCGACAATCCTCAACAGCGTGCTTTTGCCGCAGCCGCTGGGGCCGAGCAGGCTGACGATTTCACCTGACTGTAGCGACAGATCGATGCCGTGCAGCACGGTATTACCCGCGAACGCCTTGTGCTGGACGCGTATGTCCATCAGTGATTCCGGCATCTATCAACCCTCACGGCTTTGCCCGTTGAATGTATCGCGCCAGGCCAGGAAGCGTTTTTCCAGGCTTGCCAGCAGGCCGTCGCTGAGTTTGCCCAGTGTCGCCAGAACGATGATCGCCGCCAGCACGATGTCCGGACGCGAGGTTTCGCGCCCGTCACTGAGCAGGTAGCCCAGGCCTTTGGTGGCAGCGATCAGCTCGGCAGCCACCAGAAACATCCACGACAGGCTCATGCCGCTGCGCAAACCGGTAAACAGGCCGGGCAGGGCTGCGGGCAGAAGAATGCGCCGGGTCAGGCGATAGCGGCTCAAGCCATACATCTGGCCGACTTCCACCAGCTTTCGGTCAATGCCTCGAATCGCGGCCACGCCGTTGAGGTACACCGGAAAGAACGCACCAATGGCAATCAGCACGATTTTCGATGTTTCGCCAATGCCCAGCCACAACAGCAGAAGCGGCACCCATGCCAGACTCGGAATGGAGCGAAGCCCGGCGAATGTAGGCTCCAGATACGCTTCTGCCTCGCGACTGAGCCCCACCCACGCGGCAAACACCAGGGCCAGACTCGCACCGATCGCAAAGCCGCTGAGCACACGCAACAGACTGGCGCTGATGTGCTTCCACAACGCACCGTCCGCCAGGTCGCGCAGGGTCAGCACGATCTCGCTGGGCGCTGGCATCTGGTAGGCAGGCAGCCAGCCGATGCGTACGATCATTTCCAGCAAAACGATAATCACGGCCGGCACCACCAGGCCCTTGAGTGGTGTTCTGTAGCGCTGCCAAAGCGTTCGTTGTGCCTTGTCCGGCACTGTTGCCTGCGCTGAGGCAGGCAACGACTTGTCCCTGCGGGTCATGGCGTGGCGATCACGGCTTTGGAGAATTCAGGCGTGATCAATTGATCAATGACCTGTTCGACATTGACGCCTTTGCGCACCAGATCCTCGGAGACCAGAATCGGCGCTGCGGCCTTGGACGCTTCCACGTCTTTCGCGCTCAGTTGCGGGGTGCTCAGGTCTGTGCGGGTCAATTGCAGCCTGGCGACTTCCAGCGGCAGGCCCGACTCGGCCGCCAGCAGCCTGGCCAGCTCGTCAGGGTTTTTCACTGCCCATTCCCGGGCTTGTTCATAAGCGCTCAATACTGTCCTGATCGCCTGAGGATGTTCCTTGGCGTAGGTTTCCGTGACGCTCAGTACGCCATAGCTGTTGAAGTCCTTGTTGCGGTAAAGCAGGCGCGAGCCGGACTGGATTTCACTGGCCGCCATGTGCGGGTCAAGCCCTGCCCAGGCATCTACGTCACCTTTTTCGAGGGCGGTGCGTCCATCGGGATGCTGCAGGTGCAGCAGCTCGACATCATCCTTTTTCAGCCCGGCCTTCTGCAGCGCGCGCAAGGTGAACAGATAAGGGTCGGTGCCTTTGGTGGCGGCTATTTTCCTGCCTTTGAGCTCGGCGACCGATTGCAGCGGCGAATCCTTGCGCACCACCAGTGCGGTCCATTCTGCCCGGCTGTAGACATACACCGACTTGATCGGGCTGCCGTTGGCCCGCGCCAGCACCGCAGACAGGCTGGCCGACGATGCAAAGTCGACGCTGCCGCTGTTCAGGTACTCCAGCGAGCGGTTGCTACCCTGGCTCAACACCCAAGTGACTTTCGCCTCCGGCAGGGCTTTCTCCAGCCAGCCAAAATGCTTGAGCGCCAGGCTGACCGGCGAATAGTAGGCGTAGTCGAGGCGGATTTCCGCAGGTGCGGTCTCGGCGGCTTGCACTGTGCCATTGAGGCTCAACGCCAATAGGCAGGAGCTTGCCATCCAGCGAATCAGCGCGCGGGGAGACAGCAACCGAAAAGAAACGGGGGGTTGTGGCATAGTGGCATCCAGGTCAGGAAAACTAGAGCCGCAGCGACCGGTTGGTATATTCCAAAACAGGCAGTTCGCAGGGCGTGAAATTCAGAAAAGGAATATTGCACGCTCTATGCCAAACACCAGAGTGCTTGAATTCCGGGGTTTTACGCGGCTTTCCGGCGTCTTTGATGTTGATCTGACAACGGTCTGTTGAATGGCTGTTGCCAGGCAGACAGTCGGGTTTGATGACTCATCTTTCGACGATTTTTTGACATTTTCCCTGCTTGTCAGGCGATTTTTTTTGCCGGTATTGCAACAGAATCGTTTTTTGACACTCTTAATCGTCCACATTCTTAATTTCGAAACATGTGCGCACTAGGCTCTGTACGAAAAGTCGGCGAGCGAAGGTCAGGCGAGGCAAAAACAGGCGAGGAAGCGGAGTCTACGTGTTGTAAATGAGCATTCCGAGCCTGTTTTTAACGAAGCATCACCGAGCGCAGCCACTTTTCGTACAGAGCCTAAGATTCGCGCGTGACCCTTTTTGACTGATCCGCAGAAATTTCCAGGGCGAGCTGCACAAGCCTGCGTATTCGCACCAGCCAAGTGGCTGTCCCCTTTCAAATGCGCACCGGACTCAGAAAATAATGAATATGCCGAAAATGTCTTCCATCAACCGACTTCAGCGCCGCCTTGCGTGGTGTTTCTTCCCCTCCGTGCTGGTGGCTTCTGCCCTGGTCCTGTTCACCATGGGCAAAGGCGTGCATGCAGAGCCCAAGAATGGTATCCAGACACTGGTATTTCTGCGTCATGCCGAAAAGCCGGCCATGGGGCTGGGGCAATTGAACTGCCAGGGGCTCAACCGGGCGATAGAGCTGTCGGAAGTCCTGCCCAGGGAATTCGGCAAGGCTGACTTCATCTTCGCCGCCAATCCGAGCCGACATGTGGAAGAGGGTGAGGGCGACCAGTCCTACAGCTACGTTCGTCCGCTGATGACGGTAGGGCCCAGCGCAATCAAACTGGGGTTGCCCGTCAACCTTGACTTCGGTGCCAACGACACCGCAGACCTGGCCGATGAACTGATGCAGGACAAGTACCACAACGCAGTCATCTACACCGCCTGGTCGCATGGCTATCTGCCGGAGCTGATCAACAAGGTGGCTGAAGAAGCGTCCGGCAAGAGCACCAATTTGCTGGATGACTGGACAAACGATGATTTCGACTCGGTGATTGTCGTCACCCTGAAATGGGTCGATGGCAAAGCCACGCTCGATTACAAGAATCAAAAGCAGGGCCTCAACAACGGCGCCGAGACCTGCCCTGAAGCGACCTGATGCCCAAGCGCAACGGTTTTCAGCCGTTGAGAGACTTCATCGACGCCGCGTTATAGCGCTCACCGGATGCCGACCCCTGGACCGGGAAAATCGCCTCCAGCTGGGCAAGGTCATCGGTACTCAGCCTCAATGAAGCCGCTGCCACGTTGCTTTCCAGGTATTTGCGCTGCTTGGTGCCGGGGATCGGAATAATGTCATCTCCTTGGGCAAGCACCCAGGCCAGCGCCAGTTGCGACGCGCTGATGCCCCTGGCCGTAGCCAGTGCCTTGACCTTCTCGACCAATTGCAGATTGCGATTGAAGTTTTCGCCCTGAAACCGTGGGGTGAAGCGACGGTAGTCATCGGCCGCGAAGTCGTCCGGGGTGCGCAATTCACCGGTCAGAAACCCCCGGCCGAGCGGGCTGTACGCCACGAAGGCAATGCCCAGACGGCGGCAGGTGGCAAGCACGCCATCCTGTTCCGGATCGCGTGACCAGAGTGAGTACTCGCTCTGCACGGCCGCCAATGGATGCACCGCGTGGGCCTTTTCGATGGTCGCGGCACTGGCTTCGCAGATGCCTATGTGGCGAACCTTGCCAGCCTTGACCAGTTCGGCCATGGCGCCAATGGTGTCCTCGATGGGCACCGTGGGGTCGATACGGTGCTGATAATAGAGATCAAGGTAATCGCTGTTCAGCCGCTTCAGGCTGGCGTCGATGGACTGGCGAATGTACGCCGGGCTGCCATTGACGCCACGCGCATGCGGGTCGTCGCCACGGACGATGCCGAACTTGCTGGCCAGGTAGATACCTTCACGCTTGCCCTCGAGGGCACGGCCAAGCAAGGCTTCGTTGGTGTGCGGGCCGTACATGTCAGCCGTATCGAAAAAGGTGACACCCAGCTCCAGTGCGCGGTGCAGGGTGGCGATGGATTCCTTTTCGTCGATGCCGGTGGTGTAGAAGTCCGACATTCCCATGCAGCCCAGCCCGAGGGCGGACACGTGCGGACCGAGTTGACCCAATTGGCGCGTGATCACAATGAGTGCTCCTGATCGTTGAAAGAGCGGTCGAGTTTCGCCTCTTTGCGTGGCTCAATAAACCGGGTGTTTCTTATTTCACTGTTGTTGAAATCCAAACAATGCTGACCGTAGTGGTGGTCAGCGCCTGTCGGTGGGCATGCAACACCGCGCCTCTTGAATCCGACAAAGCGCGCTAGTCACACCATACCGAATGGAGTACAAATGTACTCCATGAGCACATTATCTCCTCGACGCAGCGCTATTCTTACCTTCATCCGCGATCGCATCGCGCAGCAGGGGCAATCACCGAGCCTGGCGGAAATTTCCGAGGCTTTCGGTTTTGCTTCGCGTAGCGTGGCGCGCAAACACATTGTGGCCCTGACTGAAGCCGGGCTGATCGAAGTCGTTCCGCATCAGGCACGGGGCATTCGCCTGCTGAACACTGAGCCACGGCCCGAATTGCTGGAAATTCCGGTCCTAGGGCGCGTGGCGGCGGGCGTACCGATCGGGCCTGATCTCGATATCCACACCACGCTGCACCTGGACCGCAGCACCTTTACCCGTGTGCCGGACTACCTGCTGCGCGTGCAGGGCGACTCGATGATCGAGGACGGCATTCTCGATGGCGACCTGGTGGGCGTGCACCGTAACCCGCAGGCCAGTGACGGGCAGATCGTGGTTGCCCGTCTGGACGGCGAGGTGACCATCAAACGCCTGCAACGCCGTGCCGACCAGGTTCGCCTGTTACCGCGCAACCCGGCCTACGAACCGATCATCGTCACGCCCGATCAGGACTTCGCCATCGAAGGCGTGTTCTGCGGGCTGGTGCGTCGCGAATGATGGGCGCGGTGGTCAGCCTGGACGCCTTGCTGGATGAGCGCAGGGTCTGGAAAGGGCGTCAGCAGAGCGCGCCACAGGTCAGCCCGCAGCCCAGTGGCCATGCGTTGCTGGACGCTGCCTTGCCCACCGGCGGCTGGCCTGCTGCGGCCCTGACTGAAATCCTCATCCCGACCAATGGCAGCGGCGAACTGCGCCTGCTGTGGCCGAGCCTGGCGCGGCTTTCCGCGATCGCTGAGCGCATTGTGCTGGTCGCACCGCCCTATATTCCGTACCCACAGGCGTGGCTGGCCGCCGGCGTCGATCTGCGCCAGTTGGTGGTGATCGAGGCGAGTAACCGCGATGCCTTGTGGGCTGCCGAGCAATGCCTGCGCTCCGGCAGCTGTGGCGCGATCGTGTGCTGGCCCGGCATGGTCGATGACCGTGCGTTGCGACGCTTGCAGGTGGCTGCCGAAACCGGGCAGACCCTTGCCTTTGCCTGTCGCCCGCAGCAGGCCGCCGCCAATCCTTCACCTGCGGCCCTGCGCATAGCGCTCGATACCCGTCCCGCACAGTTGCGGGTACTCAAATGCCGGGGCGGACTTGCGCCGCCTTTCCCCATTCCGTTCCCGACCGACGCTTGAGGTTCTTATGCTCTGGGCCTGTGTCTTGCTGCCGCAACTGGCGCTGGACGGCGTCATGCGTCGTCACGGCAACCCCGATGAACCGCTGGCGCTGATCAGCGGCAGCGCTCAACGTCGCGTGTTGCAGAGCGTCAATCCGGCTGCGCGTGCGTTGGGTCTGAAAGCCGGGCAATCGCTGACCGCAGCCCAGGCGCTGGTGCCCAACTTCACCACGATCGAACATGACCCGGCCGATATCGAGCGTTTGCAGCAACTGCTCGCGGCCTGGGCCTACGGTTTCAGTTCCAATGTCAGCCTCAAGTACCCGCGGGTGCTGCTGATGGAAATCGAATCCAGCCTCAAGCTGTTCGGCCCCTGGCCGGTGTTCGAGGCGCGTTTGCGGGAAGAGCTGACCACACAGGGTTTCCGCCATCGCATCGTGGTCGCGCCCAACCCGATAGCCGCGCGAATGCTGGCCAATATGCATGACGGGCTGAGCATCGACTGTCCGCATGAATTGCGTCGCCGTCTGGAGCAGATGCCACTGGAACGCATCGGCCTGAGCCGCGACACCGCTACCGCCCTGACACGCATGGGGCTGCGCAGTGTGCGGCAGGTGCTGGCGCTGCCCCGCGATACGCTGGCTCGGCGGTTTCCGGCCAGCGTGCTGCAGCACCTTGATACCTTGCTCGGCGAGCGCCCCGTGGCGCTGGAGTGCTACACGCCGCCGGACTTTTTCGATGTACGCATCGAGCTGAATTTCGACGTCGAGTCCCATCAGGCCCTGTTGTTTCCGCTCAAGCGGCTGATCGCCGATCTGGCCTTGTTCCTGGCCGGACGCGACAGCGGTGTGCAGCGATTTTCCCTGCACCTCGAGCATGTGCCAGGGCCGGAAACCGTCGTGCCGGAGACTGTCGTACCGGTCGGGCTGCTGAGCGCCGAGCGCGATGCGTCGATGCTCTTCGAACTGGCCCGCGGCAGGCTGGAGCAGGTGCTGGTCGCGTCGCCGGTACGTGCCGTGCGCCTGCTGGCGCGAGACTTGCCGGATTTCGTCCCGGCGCACCGTCAGTTGTTCGATGAGCGCGTGCAGCAGACCTTGCCCTGGGAGCAACTACGCGAGCGCCTGCGGGCGCGTCTGGGCGACGAGTCGGTCAATGGCTTGCGCGCCCAGGCCGATTATCGTCCCGAATGTGCCTGGCAAGCGCACAGCAGCAGTAAACCGGTCCTGCCAGCCAGAGGCTTCACGCGTCCAGGCTGGCTGCTGCGCGAGCCTCAGCCGCTGCCAGTGCAGGCGACCCGTATCGTGGCCGGGCCCGAGCGAATCGAGTCCGGGTGGTGGGACGGCGGCGATGTGCGCCGCGACTATTACCTGGTCGAAACCGCCAGTGGCCAACGCGCCTGGGCGTATCGCGCGGTTGGCGAGCAGGGTGAACTGCTGCTGCATGGCTGGTTCGCATGACCCGCGAATACGCCGAGCTGCATTGCCTGTCCAACTTCAGCTTTCAGCGGGGTGCCTCGAGCGCACGCGAGTTGTTCGAACGGGCGTTACGCCATGGCTACAAAGCGCTGGCAATTACCGACGAGTGCACCCTGGCCGGCATCGTACGCGCCTGGCAGGCGTCAAAAAGCACCGGTCTGCCCTTGATCGTCGGCAGTGAAATGCACATCGAAAACGGCCCGAAAGTCGTCTTGCTGGTGGAAAACCAGGCAGGCTATGAGGCGCTGTGCAAACTGATCACGGTAGCGCGCCGCCGGGCCAGAAAAGGTGAATACCGCGTGTTGCGCGAAGACTTCGAGCCTGCGCCGGACGGGTTGCTGGCCCTCTGGCTGCCGGACCTCGACGGCGATGCTCAAGCCTGTCTGGCCGGCGGACGCTGGTTGCGTGAGCGATTTACCGAGCGCCTGTGGCTGGGTGTCGGGCTGCACCGTGGCCCGGATGACGAGCAGCGGCTGGCCGACCTGCTGGCGTTGGCACAATCGCTGGGTATTCCGGCAGTGGCCAGTGGCGATGTGCACATGCACGCGCGTGGCCGGCGTGCCCTGCAGGACACCATGACTGCCATCCGCCACCACACCACAGTGGCCGAGGCAGGTCATCTGCTGTTTGCCAATGGCGAGCGCCACCTGCGGCCACTGGATGCGCTCAGCGAGCATTACCCGGACTGGCTGCTGGCCGAGTCGGTGCGTATTGCCCGGCGCTGCACGTTCGACCTGGGCGATTTGAAGTATGAATACCCGCATGAACTGGTCCCCAAAGGCCAAACCTCTACGTCCTGGCTACGTGAACTGACCGAACGCGGCGTTCGCAGGCGCTGGCCGGGCGGCCTGACACCGGCCACCCGTGCGCAGGTCGAGAAGGAACTGGCGCTGATCGCGGAAAAGAAGTTCGACAGCTACTTTCTGACCGTGCATGACATCGTGGAGTTTGCCCGCAGCCAGCACATTTTGTGTCAGGGGCGCGGCTCGGCGGCCAACTCGGCAGTGTGTTATGCGCTGGGGATCACTGAACTGAACCCGGAACAGAGCAACCTGCTGTTCGAGCGCTTCATTTCCAGAGAGCGCAACGAGCCGCCGGATATCGACGTGGATTTCGAGCATGACCGCCGCGAAGAAGTCATTCAGTACATCTTCCGGCGCTATGGCCGGGGCAGGGCCGCGCTGACGGCCGTCGCCAGCACCTATCATGGCTCCGGCGCAATGCGTGACGTGGCCAAGGTGCTGGGCTTGCCGCCAGACCAGATCAATGCCCTGGCCGAAGCCTTCAGCCGCTGGAGCGATTCACTGCCGTCGCCTGAGCGCTTGCGCGAATACGGCTTCGATGCCGACACGCCGATCCTCAAGCGCGTGCTGGCGCTCACCGGCGAACTGATCGGTTTTCCCCGGCACCTGTCGCAACACCCGGGTGGATTCGTGATTTCCGAACACCCGCTTGAAACGCTAGTGCCGGTCGAGAACGCCGCGATGGCCGACCGCACCATCATCCAGTGGGACAAGGACGACCTGGACCTGGTCGGCCTGCTGAAAGTCGACATTCTTGCACTGGGCATGCTCAGTGCCTTGCGCCGCACGTTCGATCTGGTGCATTTGCACCGCGGCCAACGATGGACCCTGGCGACTCTTCCGGACGACGACCGGAAAACCTACGAAATGATCAGCCGCGCCGACACCATCGGCGTGTTTCAGATCGAGTCGCGTGCGCAGATGGCCATGCTGCCGCGCCTCAGACCGGAAAAATTCTACGACCTGGTCATCGAAGTCGCCATTGTCCGGCCAGGGCCGATTCAGGGCGACATGGTTCACCCGTACCTGCGGCGGCGCAATGGTGAAGAGGACGTCACCTATCCGCCCAAGCTTGAATCGGTGTTCAAGCGCACCCTGGGTGTGCCGCTGTTCCAGGAGCAGGTCATGGAAGTGGCCATTCTGGCCGCCGACTACACGCCGGGCGAAGCGGATGAGTTACGTCGCGCGATGGCCGCATGGAAACGTCACGGCGGGCTCGAGCCGCATCGCGAACGGCTGCGCACAGGCATGCTGAAAAACGGCTACGAAGCGGACTTTGCCGACCGGATCTTCGAACAGATCAAGGGCTTTGGCAGTTATGGTTTCCCCGAATCCCATGCTGCCAGTTTCGCCCTGCTGACCTACGCCAGTTGCTGGCTCAAGTGCCACGAACCGGCAGCGTTCACCTGCGCGCTGATCAACAGCTGGCCAATGGGGTTCTATAGCCCGGATCAATTGCTGCAGGACGCACGCCGCCATCACATTGAAATTCGCCCGGTGGATGTGCGTTACAGCGATTGGGATTGCTCGCTGGAGCCGCTCGATCATCCTGACCGCACGCGCAATCTGGCGATTCGCCTGGGGCTGCGCATGGTCCGTAGCTTTCGTGAGGAAGATGCCCTGCGCATCGAAGCGGCGCGCGCGAAACGCCCGTTTGTCGATGCCACGGACCTGACGTTGCGCGCCGAACTGGACGCGCGCGCCGCCGAAGCGCTGGCGGATTCCGGTGCCTTGCGCGGCCTGATCGGCCATCGGCACCGGGCGCACTGGGAAGTCGCCGGGGTTGAGGCCCAGCGCCCGCTGTTCGACGACCTGCCCAGCGAAGAAACCCAGGTAACCTTGCCGCTGCCGACCGTGGCCGAAGACCTGGTGGCCGACTACTCAACGCTGGGCACCACCCTGGGCCCACACCCGCTGGCCTTGCTGCGTAGGCAACTGGCTGCCAAGCGCTTTCGCAGCTCACAAGACTTGTTACACCTGGAAAACGACCGGACCCTCAGCGTGGCGGGGCTGGTCATTGGTCGTCAACGACCGGGCACTGCGAGTGGCGTGACCTTCGTCACCCTGGAAGATGAGTTCGGCATGGTCAACGTCGTAGTCTGGCGCGACCTGGCCGAGCGTCAGCGCAAGGTGCTGGTGGGTTCGCAATTGCTGCAGGTGTTCGGGCGACTGGAATCGAAAAGCGGGGTGCGGCACCTGATTGCCCAGCGCCTGTACGACCTGACGCCGCTGCTCACCGGACTGGATGTGCGCAGCCGGGATTTTCAGTAATCGGGCCTGCAATTTGCAGTATCAATCGGCACATCCTGCCACCGAGAAGCCCAGTATGTACAAAGACTATCCAGCCGCTTACCAGGTCAGCAAAGGCGCGGCGCTGCAAGTCGACACTGCCTTTTATGAGCGCATCCGCACGAATACGCAGCAACGCACCCTCGTCGAACAGTTCGACGTACCGATTCGTACCGGGCGGGCCTGGAAGGTCAAGGCTGGCCAAGTGTTTCGGGTCACCACACCGGTGGGCCCGCAAGTCGGCGATTTCAATGTCTGGAACGCCAACGACCCCCGCGAGCGACTGTGGGCTGCGCGCACGCGGCAGTTGCAGGGCGCGCATGTCAGCACCCACGACCGGCTGTGGTCGAACCTGCCGTTTTTGCGGCCAATGGTAACCATCACCGATGACAGTCTGGCCAGTTACGGAACCGACGAGCACGGCGGCCGCCTGCATGACCTGCTCGGCACGCGCTGCGATCCCTACATCAACAAGATGCTGACCGGTGAAGACTTTCACCATCACTGCCACTCCAACCTGACCCGCGCAGTGCTGCCGCACGGGCTGACCGAGTTCGATGTGCATGATGTGCTGAACATCTTCCAGTGCACCGGCCTGAACCACGACGACCTGTATTTCATGAAAGCCTGCCCGGCGCAGAAGGGCGACTATCTGGAGTTCTTCGCGGAAATCGACCTGCTGTGTGCCTTGTCGACCTGTCCGGGTGGCGACCTGTCACTGCCGATGTGGGGGCCTGATGCGCAGGACCCGTTGAGCGTCTGCCGGCCGCTGGGCGTCGAGATCTATGACCTCGACGCGTCGCTGCTGGACGGCTGGCAGTCCCCCGAGCGCGCGGCCTATAACGGCCTGCACGGTCTGCGGATCGCCAAGGCCGATTGGGAGCAATAACCGCTCAGGCTGCGCGCGCCATTCTGCGCAGCCCCCAGACCATCACCGCCCCCATCCCGAGCATGGCCAGCAGCAGTGCCGGGTAAGCCACCCACCAGTGCAGCGGTGCGGTCATCATGCTGAATTCCGACATGCCGCCGATCCCGGCAATCAGGTTCAACGGCAGAAACACCACATTGATCAAGGTCAGTTTGCGCAGCAGGGTGTTGGTGCTGTTATTGACCAGGTTGCCGCGCGCATCCATCAGACCGGCGAACACCGTGGAATAGATCTCCGCCTGTTTGTAGCACTGATCGTTCTCGATGATCATGTCGTCGATCAGCGCCAGGCTTTCTGCTGGGTATTGCCTGGCTTGCGCATGATTGCGCAGACGCGTCAGAACCGCACCGTTGCTGTGGATGGCGTTGATGTAATACACCAGACTTTCGCTGAGGTTGAACATCTGCAGCAAATGGCGGTTTTCCAGTGAAGAGTTGAATTTCTGCTGCAATTCCCGGGCGACCATCTTGATGACTTTCAAATGGCCCAGATAGTGATGAATGTTGTTGAACAGCAGCTCCAGAAGGATATCCAGCGGCTGGTTCAGCGGGCGGTGCGCGCCCAGCGCGCTCAAGGGTTGCTCGTCATCACAGATCAGCACCAGCTGGTCCCGGCTCAGCAGCACGCCAAAGGACGAAACGTCGAACGAGAAGCTGTCCTTGCCCGAATAGTTCTCGGGGCGTTTCCAGATGACGAACAATGCATCAGGGTGAAACTCGATGCGCGAAATTTCGTCCGGGTCGAGTGCCGAGGCAACAGCGTGCTCATCAAGGTGAAATCGCTCCAGCAATAATCTGCGTTCTCCGGCATCCGGTTTGCTGAACCACAGCACATGGGCCTTTTGCGGATCACATGCCAGCAACTGGTTGTTGTCGAGTTTCAGGCCCTGAATCATCGTTTCACCATGCCTGACCGAGGCGCTTGAGCTCCAGACGGCGGACGAACTCTTCCAGCACCAGGCTGTACAGATCATCCTGCAGATAAGCGTCTTCGATGCCGGCATCCAGGTTCGGGTTGTCGTTGACCTCGATCACCACCACTTGATCGCCTGACTGTTTCAAGTCCACGCCATACAAGCCGTCACCAATCAGGTTGGCGGTCTTGAGCGCCAGCTCGACCACGGCGCGCGGCGCTTCGTGCACCGCCAGCGTGCGGCATTCGCCAATCACCTCGGCGCCGATCGCCTTGTGGTTGTAGATCTGCCAATGCCCCTTGGACATGAAGTACTGGCAGGCGAATATCGGTTTGCGATTGAGAATGCCGATCCGCCAGTCGTACTCGGTGTAGAAAAACTCCTGAGCCAGCAGCAATACCGAGTGCTCGAACAACTGGGTCGTCGCCGTGTGCATTTCCTCGGGTGTACTGACCTTGATCACACCTCTGGAAAAGCAGCCGTCAGGGATCTTCAATACCAGCGGGAAGCCCAGGCGTGTGGCCACGTGCTGCAGTTCTTCCGGGCGGTCCTTGTAGAGAATTTCCGTTCGCGGCATGCCCAGATCGTGGCTTTTGAGCAGGTCGGTCAAATACACCTTGTTGGTGCAGCGCAGGATCGAGGTGGAGTCATCCATGACCACCAGCCCCTCGCTTTCGGCTTTCTTGGCAAAGCGATAGGTGTGGTTGTCGACGCTGGTGGTTTCGCGAATCAGCAGCGCGTCGTACTCGGCCAGCCGGGCGTAGTCTTTCTTTTCGATCAGTTCGACATCGATGCCCAGGCGCTGACCGACGCGGATGAAATTGGCCAGCGCCTCAGGGTTGGAAGGCGGCAGTTGTTCCTGCGGGTCATGCAGAATCGCCAGGTCGTAGCGGGCCATGCGCCGCGAACTGGGCTGGCGCCAGACGTTGCGGCTGAAGCCTTCCAGCGCCGTGGCGAACTCATCCTGCTGATCCTCGCGCAGACGCGGCAGAGCACCGGCCTTGATACCGGCAATATGCCAATTGTCGCGCTTGCGAAACTCCACCATCAGGATCGGGCAGGGGAAGACTTCAAACAACTGACGGGCAAGATCCTTCAACGGATCAAGTGTCGTCTGGCCGAAGTACAGTGTCAGGGTAAAGCCTTCGGTGTCGTCATAGGGATGATCCTCAAGTGCGGTTTCCAGCAACTTGTCCAGGTCATCGAGGGCCAGGCCGTAGAGTGACTTGCGGGTCAACTCGCTGATGGTCTTTACCGAGGGAATGACATTGTGCTGACGCGCTTCGGCGAGCAGGGAACAGTAATAACCGTGGCCCAGGTATTTGTAGCTGCGGCACAGGTTGATGACTTGCACACGCCTGCCTGCCGTGGCTTTCAGCGGTTTTTCCAGGTAGTCCTGGGCGCTGATCAAGTCTTCGCTGGGGAAGTACGATGCCCAGTCTTCGAGCCGTTCGACAATAATCACCAGTTGCCTCTGCGCTGCAAAGAGTGTTGCGGGGTCTGCACGTCGGGCTGTTGCTGAAAGCGCAAGTTGCGCAGATACTTCGTTCATCTTCACCTGTGCCGCTGACATGTGTAATCGATCCGATGGGAAACAAGTCCTTTCTATTAAGCATGTGCTTTTTGAAATGTCCCGTTTCGTTACACAACTTTTACGGCGGTGCAGATGGACTTTATATTTCGAGATGCAGTTGAAACCGATGTCGATGACTTGCTGCTTCTGGAGAACCAGTGTTTTGACGGCGACCGTCTGACCGCGCGCAGCTTTCACTGGATGATCCGCCGCGCCAATGCCAGCCTGATCGTCGCCGAGCAGGCCGGACAGCTCACCGGCTATGCGCTGGTGCTGTTTCATCGGGGCACCTCGCTGGGGCGCTTGTATTCGCTGGCGATTGCCGATGCAGCGCGGGGCAAGGGCCTGGGCAGGCAGTTGTTGCAACGTGCCGAGCAACAGGCCGTGGGCCGCGACTGCGCTTACCTGCGCCTTGAGGTGCGCCCCGATAACGGCGCTGCCATCGGGCTTTACGAGCGCAGCGGTTATCGGCGTTTCGCTCAGGTCGATGACTATTACCAGGACCATGCCCCGGCCTTGCGCTACGAGAAGCGCATCGTTGAACACGCCCGGCTGGACAGTCGCTCAGTGCCTTACTACCAGCAGACCCTGGAGTTCACCTGTGGCCCGGCCTGTCTGCTGATGGCCATGAAAGCCCTGCAACCTGCGCGCTCGATGGGCCGTGGCGAAGAATTGCAGATCTGGCGCGAGGCGACCACCGTGTTCATGACCTCCGGCCATGGCGGTTGCAGCCCTCAGGGGCTTGCGCTGGCGGCTCTGCAACGGGGCTTTGCGGTGAAGCTGCTGGTGTCGGTCTCGGGCCCGTTGTTTCTGGGCGGCGTGCGCAGTGACAACAAGAAACAGGTGATTCGCCTGGTTCACGAGCAGTTCTGTGAGGCGCTGCAAACCGCCGGGGTGCACACACTGCCCAATCGCTCGCTGAACCTGCCAGGCCTGCTGGCCGATGGCGGCAAGCCGCTGGTGCTGATCAGCAGTTACCGCCTGACCCGTTCCAAGGCACCGCACTGGGTGATGGTCACCGATTGCGACAGCGATTTCGTCTACCTGCACGATCCCGATATCGATCACAGCCTGCATCGGCAGGCCATCGACTGCCAGCATATGCCGGTAAGCCATGCCGACTTCAACCGCATGAGTTGTTTCGGTGCCGATAAACTTCGGGCCGCAGTGATTGTGTTTGCCGCGCCTGTGGATGATCATGCGTGCGCTTCAGCAGACCGGCCACAGGACTCTCTACCGTGATTAAGTTCGTGCTCAAGGCTTTTTGCGTACTGGCCATCGCTGCGAGCCTGTCGGCCTGCATCAGCGCGCCGATCCCGCTGACCGCGAAAACCGCCGCGCAGCTGCAGCAACAGCCTCCGGTGCGCTTTCTGCTGACCTTCGACGATGGCCCGAGCGCCTCGACGTTCTACAACCCCAGCATCACCGTGCTCGACAGCCTGGCGGACAATCCGCTGCAGCCGGGCATCAAGGCGGTGTTCTTCGTGCAGACCGGCGCAACCGGTGCGGGTAACAGTGATCAGGGTTGGGCGATCATGCGCCGTCAGCATGATGAAGGGCACCTGCTGGGCTTTCACACCGCCACGCCGCACCACACCAACCACCGTTCGCTGAGCGATGAGGAACTGGAGCAATCCCTGACCCAGGGCTGCGCGATCATTGCGTCGATCACGGGCGTGCCGACTACCTTGCTGCGTCCGCCGTTCTGGAACTACGACAAACGCACCTTCAGCGCCTATCAGCGCCACCATCTGCAGGTGCTGCTCACTGACCTGAGTGCCAATGACGGCAAGATCTGGGGCTATAACTTCAGCCTGCGCCGCCGTTCCAATATGGTCAGCCAGCTCTCGCGGGTGCGCGAGCGCATTGCCGCCGGCGAGCTGCCTGCGGTGGATGGCGTGATTCCGGTGGTGGTGACCTTCCATGACCTGAACCGCTACACCGCGCGGCATGCGCGGGAGTACTTGCAGATACTGGTCGACAGTGCCGGGCAGACCGGCGTGCGGCTCGCCGACAAACCGTTCTATGACGACAGCGGGCAGTTGCAGCGCGCGGCACTGGCCCGGACGGTCAAGGAGGCGGGCGAGCCTGTCAGCTTGCCCGGCGTCTGGAACTGGATCTGGGACCACAACGCCCACTGACGACACGCACTGACCAGGCGTCAGACCAGGGTGTTCTTGCGCACATGACCGCCCTGAACAATCATCGCCAGGTGTTCGCCCTGACCGACCAGGCAACTGATATCGCTCAGCGGGTCGCCATCCACCACCAGCAGATCAGCGATCGCACCGGCGGCGATGCAGCCCAGTTCGCCTTCGCGCTGAAGGATCTGCGCCGCGACACTTGTGGCACTGCGCAGCGCTGCCAGATTACCCAGCAGTTCTGCGCGAATCTTCAATTCATGAGTCTGGTACTCGTGCATTTCGCCCAGCAAATCCGAGCCATAGCCCATCGGTACGCCCGCTTCGGCGAACAGCAGCAGGGCATTGCGCCCGGCCTGGCGCACATCCTCGATCTTGGCGACCGAGTCAGCCGGCAGCCCAAAGCGTTCGCCATATTCGGCGAGCATTTCGTAAGTGACTTGAGTCGGCACCGCAAATGCGCCTTTTTCAGCCATGAGCCGCGCGGTGTCGGCATCGACCAGATTGCCATGTTCGATGGTTCTGACGCCGCATTCGATGGCGCGGCGAATCGCCCGAGCGGTGTAGGCATGCGCCATGACGTAGGTGTTCGCGGCGGCGGCCTCGTCGACGATGGCGCGGATTTCAGCTTCGCTGTATTGGGTGTTGGCAATCGGGTCGGTCGGCGAAGAAACACCGCCCGAGGCCATGATCTTGATCTGGTTGGCGCCTTGCTGCAGCTCTTCGCGCACCGCCAGGCGCACGTTGTCGACACCATCCACCACGCGGGCGATGGCCCCGGCGCGGAAGCAGCAGGAGCAGGGCTCGTTGAGCAGCAGTTCGCCGCGTGCGCGCATGTCGCCATGCCCGCCGGTCTGTGACAGTGCCTTGCCCGATGCGAAGATGCGCGGGCCGGAAATCAGCCCCATTTGAATCGAACGGGCCAGTGCCCAGTCAGCGCCCCCGGCATCGCGCACGGTGGTAAAACCACGGTCGAGCATCGCCGCCAGAATCGGCAAGGCGCGGTACATGATGATTGCGTTGGGTTGCAGGGCGTTCATGCCCAGGTTGGCGTTGGAAGCCAGCACATGCACATGGCAGTCGATCAGGCCGGGCATCAGTGTTCTGCCACCCAGATCGATGACCTGAGCGCCTGCCGGGGCCGGCTGACCCTCGGCACGCACCGCGACAATGCGCTCACCCTCGATCACGACCTCCTGGCCCGAAATCAGTTGTCCTTGTTGCACGTCCAGCAGGCGGCCGTTGCGCAGGATCAGGCGTGTGGGTTCAGTGTTACTCATGGGTAAGCTCCAGACAGGGGTTGATGGGCCGCAGGCGCACGGTCGCGATAAAGCAGTGCGCCAATACCGCTGACGAGGGCGGCGAACATGATGTAAAAGGCTGGCGCCAGGTTGCTGCCGGTCGAGGCAATCAGCCAGGTGATGGTGAAGGTGGCAAAGCCGCCGAAGAGGGTGACGGCGAAGTTGTAGGCCACCGAAAGCCCGGTGGACAGCACGTGGGTGGGCAGCAATTCACCGAAGGCTGCGAGGATCGAGCCGATGTAAGCGGAAATCAGCAGGCCGAGCACCAGCTCGAAGATCAACAGTGAAAACAGCCCTGGCATCTGGTTGATGAACAGAAACATCGGGTAGGCGCTGAGGAAGATGGCAATGGCCGAGCCCAGCAGCCAGGGGCGATGCCCGCTGCGGTCGGCCAGGGCGCCGACAATCGGCGTGGCGACGATCAGCACCGCGCCGCCCATCATGCCCGCGCTGAAGCCCATCCATGACGGCAGACCAAGCACGCGCTGGGCGTAGGACGGGATGTAAAACAGGATCGCATAGGTACAGACGGTCCACAGCACGACCAGCGAAAAGCTGATCAGGGTCTGTCGCGGGTAAGTCTTGATCACTTCGCGCAGCGGCGATTCGACCGGTTTGGCAGCCTTGTAGGCAGGTGTCTCGTCAACCCGGCTGCGAATATAGAAGCCGACCGGCCCGATCAGCGTGCCAATCAGAAACGGCACCCTCCAGCCCCAGCTTTCGAGCTGTGCCTGGGTCAGGTAACTGGACAGCACCGCGCCCAGCGCGGAACCCAGCAGCACCGCGACGCCGATGCTGGCCTGAATCCAGCTGGAGTAGAAGGCTTTCCTGCCCTCAGGCGCATGCTCGGTCAGAAACGCCGTGGCGCTGCCCATCTCGCCACCGGCAGAGAAGCCTTGCAGCAGGCGCGCCAGGACAATCAGCAGCGGCGCCAGATAGCCGATCTGCGCGAAGCCGGGTGTCAGCCCGATGATCAGCGTACCCAGCGCCATCAGCAGGATGGTCAGCGACAATGCCGCCTTGCGTCCGCGCTTGTCGCTATAGATGCCCAGCACAATGCCGCCCACCGGACGCATGAAAAAGCCGACCCCGAAGGTCGCCAGCGCCAGCAGGTAAGACGTCAGTTCGCTGCCGGTGGGGAAGAACACCTTGGCGATGATCACCGAGAAGAAGCTGTAGACCGTGAAGTCAAACCATTCAAGGCCATTGCCGATCACCGTGGCGACTACCGCGCGGCGTGCCTTTTGTTCATGGGGGCGTGAAGCAGAGGATTGTAATGTGCTCACCGGATAAGCTCCTGCATGCGATACACGCAGGGAAGCCCCCTGCATCGGCTGCATTGATTGAGGGGCAGGGTGGTTGTGAGTGCGGCTGAGTCAGGTCTTTTTGCCCGTTTCAGTCGAGAGTAGGCGCTGGGCGGATTTTAAGAAAACGCTTATTACGCAGATTTGCATGCGCCAGACGCATGCAGGTTTCAGGGCGCTGAAGCCAGTGTGGCGATTTCGCCCGCCAGCCATTTCTCGAAGGCGCGTGCGGCACGCCGAGGCGTCTTGCCGCTGGGTGTCAGCAGGTAGTAGCCACCTACCGCGCCGACGCTCTTGCGGCAGGCGGGCACCAGCGCGCCGGACTGTACGTGGCGGTCGATCATTGGCTGCCAGCCGAGCACGATGCCGTGCCCGGCGACCGCCAGATCGACCAGCACCGGATACAGATTGACGGTCATGCGCTTACGGATCAGCGAGGCATCGACACCCTGGCGGCCGAACCAGTCACCCCATGACAACCATTGACGCTGGCCGTCTTCGAGCATCAGCAGGCAATGATCCAGCAACTGCACGGGCTCCAGCAGACGTCCGTCCAGATAGTCGGGCGAGCAGTAGGCATTGACCGATTCGGCGAACAGCAGACGGCTGTCGAGACCCGCCGGTGAGACTTCGCGGAGAAAATACAGCGCCAGATCGAATTCGGCGCGAATCAGCGAATCCAGCCCGTCGACCACGCGCAGGCGGATATCCACGGCCGGGAAGGCATCGCGATAACGTCCCAGCAAAGGCCCCAGCCACAAGGCCGCCACGCCACTGGAGCAGGCCAGGGTCAGCTGCTGATCGCCGCTGTGAGTGATCACCTGAGCGGTGGCCTCGGCGCACAACGTCAATACGCGCTGGATCTGCTCGGCGTAAATCTGCCCGGCGACCGTCAGATGAATGCGCTTGTGCTCGCGACGAAACAGCGCGCGGCCGAGAAATTCCTCCAGTTGCGCGACCTGACGGCTGACCGCGCTCTGGGTCAGGTTCAGTTCGCTGGCGGCACGGGTGAAACTGCCATGCCGGACGGCAGCTTCGAAAGCGATCAGGTTCTGCAGCGGCGGAAGGGGCTCGATACGCACAGTGGCTCCTGTTGCGGGCAGGTTTTACAAAGTGTCGGGAAACGGCGTCGACAGCAGCCAGTCCCTGAACACGCACAGCGATGGCAGGTTCTGAAAACGCGTGGCGTAGGCCAGGTAATAATTGCGTCCGCTGTCCAGGGGCTCGAACAGGGTGACCAGTTCGCCACTGTGGATTTCGTCCTGCACCAGAATGCGCGGGACCAGCGCGACACCAATGCCGGCCGCGACGGCCTGGATCAGGTGCGAGGTCAGTTCGAAGCTCGGACCGGGGCGCATGATGTGATGGTCCAGCCGATTACTGTCGAACCAGTCCGACCAGGCATTGGGCCGCGACACCACGCTTAGCAACGCATGCTGGGCAACCTGCGCCGGGGTCATCGTCTTGTAGCCGGCAAGGGCAGCCGGGCTGGCAATCACCACCAGTTTTTCACTGACCAGCGGATGCGCGATGTAACCGGGCCAGTTGCCGTTGCCGGCACAGATGATCGCGTTCATTTCGCTGGCGGCGGGCGTCAGGTCGGCATGCACGATGCGTGAGTGGATATGCACCACATAGCCCGGATGCCGGGTGTAAAAGTCATTCATGCGTGGCAGCAGCCACTTCGAGCCGAAGGTCGGCAGCACGGCCAGATGCAGCGTGCCGCCTTCGGCCTTGTGCGCGATGGTTTGCAAGGTCGCACTGCGGATGCGGCCCAGCGCGGCAGCCAGCTCATGCTGATACAGCGCGCCTGCGGTAGTCAGCTCGATGCGTCTGCCGTCGCGCTTGAACAGCTCGACTTCCAGTTGTGCCTCCAGCGCCTGCACCTGCCGGCTGACGGCGCTCTGGGTCAGGGCCAGTTCGTCTGCGGCCTTGGTGAAGCTGCCATGCCGGGCGGCCGCCTCGAAGGCGAGCAGCAGCGACATGGAGGGCGTCAGTCTTCGGGTGTTCATTCATAAAACTCATGGAAAAACGGCAGGTTTTACGTTTGCACTGAAGCATGACAGGCAGGAGAATCACGCTAACCGTTGATAACGCCATGCATTCGAGCGTTTCGAAGCATACGTGCTTTGCATATAAAACGCCTAGCGAGGAAGACCACCATGATTGCGCTGCTGAAACCGACCTCTGAGCAGATCGGTCACTATGACCGTTTCCTCAATGCCCTGGCGGAGGCCGGCTTTCGTGGCGAAATAGCCCGTGACCACGGTTCGCGCACCGTACTGGCCACTGACAACTCCATCTACCAGCGCCTGCCACAGGCTGCCGTGTTCCCGATGGACAGCCATGACGTCGCAATCGTCGCCCGGCTGGCGGCGCGGCCCGAGCACCAACAGGTGGTGTTGACCCCGCGTGGTGGCGGCACCGGGACCAACGGGCAATCACTGACCGACGGGGTGGTGGTCGACCTGTCGCGACACATGAACGCTATTCTCGAGATCAACGTCGAGGAACGTTGGGTGCGCGTGCAGACCGGTGTGGTCAAGGACCAGCTCAATGCCGCGCTCAAGCCGCACGGGCTGTTTTTCGCGCCGGAACTGTCGACTTCCAACCGTGCCACGATTGGCGGCATGATCAACACCGATGCCAGCGGGCAGGGCAGTTGCACCTACGGCAAGACCCGTGATCACGTCCTTGAGCTATCGACCGTGTTGCTGGGCGGTTCGTACGTCAACAGCCATGCACTGAATGTCGAACAACTGGCCAGCGAGCAGGCACGCGTCGACCGCGCCGGCGACGTTTATCGTTGCGCGCAGCAGATTGCCGATACGCAGGCACAATTGATCAAGGATGTTTTCCCACCGCTTAACCGCTGTCTGACCGGTTACGACCTGGCGCACCTGCGCGAGGAAGACGGGCGTTTCAACCTCAACAGCGTGCTCTGCGGCTCTGAAGGCTCGCTGGGTTTTATCGTCGAGGCCCGACTCAACGTCCTGCCGATCCCCAAACATTCGATTCTGGTCAACGTTCGCTATGCCGGTTTCATGGACGCCCTACGGGACGCCAAGGCCTTGATGGCGCACAAGCCGCTGTCCATCGAGACCGTGGACTCCAAGGTGCTGATGCTGGCCATGCAGGATATCGTCTGGCATGGCGTGGCCGAGTATTTCCCCCAGGACCCTGCAACGCCGACGCTGGGCATCAACCTGATCGAATTCAGCGGCGATGAGTTGAGTGAAGTGGAGCAGCGCGTTCATGCGTTCGTTGCGCACTTGCAGACTGACACGTCGGTGCTGCGTCTCGGCCACACGCTGGCGGCTGGCAGTGCGGCAGTGAATCGCGTCTACACCATGCGCAAGCGCTCGGTGGGGCTGCTCGGCAACGTCAAGGGTGAAGCCAGGCCGCAGCCGTTTGTCGAAGACACTGCCGTGCCGCCGGAAAATCTTGCCGATTACATTCAGGAGTTCCGTGCGCTGCTGGACAGCCACGGCCTGCAATACGGCATGTTCGGCCATGTGGATGCCGGCGTGCTGCACGTGCGGCCGATTCTGGACATGAAGGACCCCGCGCAGGCTGCGCTGATTCGGCCGATTTCCGACGCAGTCGCGGCGCTGACCAAGCGTTATGGCGGGCTGCTGTGGGGTGAGCATGGCAAGGGTCTGCGTTCGCAATACGTGCCTGAATATTTCGGCGAGTTGTATCCCGCGTTGCAGGCCCTCAAGGCCGCCTGCGACCCGTTCAACCAGCTTAACCCCGGCAAGATCGCCACGCCTGCCACAGTGCCCGACGCGCGCCTGACGCTGGTGGATGAAGTGACGTTGCGTGGCGATCTGGATCGTACGATCGATGAACGGGTCTGGCAAAGCTACGACAGCGCGTTGCACTGCAATGGCAATGGCGCCTGTTACAACTATGACACCGACGACGCCATGTGCCCGTCATGGAAAGCCACCCGTGACCGCATTCACTCACCCAAGGGCCGCGCTTCGCTGGTCAGGGAATGGCTGCGTCTGCAAGGCGAGCAGGACGTCAATGTCCTCACCGCCAGCGCCAGGGCGCGCAGTGCCAATGTGCTGAAAAGCCTTGCCGAGCGAACCGTCAACAGTGTCGCCAGGGTGGCGGGGCAGAAGGATTTCTCCCACGAAGTCTACGACGCCATGGCCGGTTGCCTGGCCTGCAAGTCCTGTGCGGGACAGTGCCCGGTGAAAGTCAATGTGCCCGAGTTCCGTTCGCGCTTTCTCGAGCTGTACCACAGCCGCTACCTGCGCCCGATCAAGGATTATCTGATTGGCTCGCTGGAGTTCAGCATTCCGCACCTGGCGCGCTTTCCGAAGCTGTACAACGCGATCATGGGCGCAAGGCCGGTGCGTTACCTGCTCGAACATGTGGCCGGCATGGTCGACAGCCCGTTATTGAGCCTGACCGACTTCCGTGCGGCTTGTGCTCGCTGGAATGTGGGCATCGCCACGCCGCAGCGTCTGGCCGCATCGAGCGAGGAGGAGCGCAAGCGCACGGTGGTGCTGGTTCAGGATGCATTCACCCGATACTTCGAAACCCCGCTGGCGGCAGACTGGCTGGAGCTGATTTCACGTCTCGGTTATCAGGTCTACCTCGCACCGTTTGCGCCCAATGGCAAGCCGCTGCAGGTGCAGGGTTTTCTGCAGGCGTTCGAGAAAGCTGCCGGTTTCAACAGTCAGTCGCTGGGCAAGCTGGCCGGGTACGGCATCCCGCTGATCGGTCTGGACCCGGCCATGACCCTGGTTTACCGCCAGGAGTACAGCAAGACGCTGGGCAGCGAGAATGTGCCCGAGGTCATGCTGCCGCAGGAATGGCTGGCGTCCACAGTCGAGGAAGGTGGTGATGGCGCGTCGGCAGAAACGTACTACTTCCTGCCGCATTGCACTGAAAAGACCAACGAGCCCGCCAGCGTCGGCCTCTGGCAGAAAGCCTTTGCCCGCGCCGGGCTCAAGCTGGAGGTGCTGGCCAGTGGTTGCTGCGGCATGTCCGGCACCTATGGGCATGAAACCCGAAACGCGAAAACCAGCGATACCATCTACCGTCAGTCCTGGCAGCCACTGGTGGCGCGGCACGGCGGTGAAGGTCGACTGGTCGCCGATGGCTACTCATGCCGCAGCCAGGTCAAGCGCCAGGATGGCAAGGTGGTGCAGCATCCATTACAGGTACTGCTGGAACGGGTGAGGGCGCTATAAGAGAGGACGCAGAGCGTCCAGAACGGCATGCCCACGCGGAGCGTCGCACGATAGTGGCATTTTCCAGCGTGGGAATGCCTTGCGTGACGCTCAGCGTCACCGATCTGCGTCGCGCCGTTCGGTCAGAACTTAAACCAGGTACTTGTTGAACCACCCCAATGTACGATCCCAGGCCAGTTTGGCCGCTGCTTCGTCGTAGCGTGGGGTGGAATCGTTGTGGAAACCATGATTGGCGCCCGGATAAATGTACGTTTCGTACGTCTTGCCCGCCGCTTTCAAGGCTTTTTCATAGGCTGGCCAGCCTTCGTTGATGCGGGTATCCAGTTCGCCGTAGTGAATCATCACCGGCGCCTTGATCTTCACCACGTCTTCGGCGTTGGGCTGACGCCCATAGAACGACACCGCAGCACCCAGTTCCGGATACGCGACCGCAGCAGCATTGGCCACACCGCCGCCGTAGCAGAAACCGGTGATGCCGACCTTGCCGGTGCTGGCGTCATGCTTCATCAGCCACTCGATGGCGGCAAAGAAGTCGTTCATGAGCTTTTCCGGGTTGACTGTCTGCTGCAGCTCACGGCCCTTGTCATCGTTGCCTGGATAGCCGCCGACCGATGACAGCCCGTCAGGTGCCAGCGCAATGAAACCGGCTTTGGCAACGCGGCGCGCCACGTCTTCGATGTACGGGTTCAAGCCGCGATTCTCATGTGCGACAACCACTGCCGGTACTTTCCCGGTAGCTTTGGCCGGGCGTACCAGATAGCCGCGAACCTGACCGTGCCCGTTGGGCGAAGGGTAGGAAACATACTCGGCAATAATGTCCGGGTCGGTGAATTCCACCTGTTCGGCCAGCGCGTAGTTGGGGCTCAGCGAGGCAAGCAGCGCGCTGGCGGTCATGCCGCCAAAAGTGAACAGCGCTGCTCGGTCGAGAAACTCGCGCCGATTGATCCTGCCGTGCGCGTAGTAGTCATAGAGCTCAAGCAGTTCAGGAGCAAAGTCTTTTGCAGTGAGACGTTCCATCGGTACGCTTCCTTCCGAATCATTCAGGGCTGCCTGCGTCTGGGCGGGCTGACGAGCAATACGTGATCGACACAAGGTCCGCTCCCGATAGTATTTGCGGAGCATCAGGATCGCTACTGTAAAACGACGAAAAACCGCCATCCGCTGCCCGTGGGTGCAAACTCACTGCGTAATGCCAGATGCTGCCGACACGGCCGGCGGAATATGAAAAAGTCAGCCACGGGATTGCACTACCCGGGCTCAATGATGTCCATTTGAATCCTTCCGGCATTCACTGGGTTCGGGCGCTGCAGACAAACATATTATCCAGTCGCTGTATAAAGCGGCGTCGGTTCAGGCCGACAATACGTCATGATCTCAACCCTACGCCGAGGGTCATATTCCACCTGCATTTCGAGATAACGTGATGATGAGCCTTCCGACGGAAGACCGCACCCAGCTGTTCAAGGACACGGCTATCCAGTTCTGGAAACACATCACCCCGATCGTTTATGTCGCTCTGGGCATTCACTGTGTGTTGCTGACAGTGTTTCTGGGGCTGGGCATGAAGATCATGTGGATGGCGAACATCGTCAGCACGCTGATTTACGTCAACTGCATCTACCTGATCCGCAGGGGGCGGCATCGACAAGCCGGACAACTGATGTGCCTGGAGATCATCGGCCATGCCGTGCTCGCGACATGGCAACTGGGCTGGGAAAGCAACTTCAGTTTTTACATATTTTGCGTGATTCCGGTCATTGCCTTCACGTTTCAACTCAACGTCATCAGACGCATTGCCTACAGCGTGGCGATTCTGCTGTCGCTGGTGGGCTGCTTCGTTTTTCGCCGATACACGGGGCAGGGAACCGGTCTGAGCCAGAACGTGCTGGATGCGTTCGGTATCGTCAACGTACTCACAGCCACCACTCTGTCGATTTACGCCACTGCACTGTCGGTACGTTTCACCTCGTCGATGCAACTGAGCCTGTTTCATATCGCCAACCGCGACAGCCTGACCAATCTCTACACGCGCAGACGAGTGCTGCATCGCATACGCGAACTGGAAGCCAGGCGGCAGGGGCTGTCGGCTTCGTTGATCCTGCTCGACATCGATCATTTCAAACAGATCAATGATATCCATGGGCATGAAACCGGCGATGTGGTTCTGCAACGGGTGGCCGAGATCATCGGTTCAAGCGTACGCAGCAGCGATATGGCGGCACGCTGGGGCGGCGAGGAATTTCTGGTGCTCATGCCGGACACTACGCCCGAAGATGCGCTGCGCGCGGCCGAACGTATCTGGCGGCGTATCGCCGAAGAGGCCGGGCGGATCAATGAGCGCATCATCGCCGTCAGCGCTACAGTCGCGGTGGCGACCATCGCCACGGGCGAGGCGTTCCAGCTGGCCCTCAATCGTGCCGACACGTCGCTGTACATGGGCAAACAGCAGGGCCGAAACCGGGTAATGATCGCCGGATGAGGTGCTTGCTCACGCCAGGCGCTACCAGCGTGTAGACTTTCGCGCTTTGAACCGGGGAGCACTGTGTCGTGCTTCCTCATCGGCGATGTATCGATCAAGGCATGCTTATGGATTTGCGTCAGCTCGAAGCCTTCGCGGCGGTCATGTCGGCAGGCAGTGTCACGGCGGCAGGGAAAATGCTCGGCCGGTCTCAACCCTCGGTCACCCGGGCCATTCAGGAACTTGAGCAGGAGCTGGGCTTTGCGTTGTTCGAACGCAGCGGGCCTAAGGTCACGCCTACCCACAAGGCGTTCATGATGTATGGCGAGGTGGAGAGTGCGCTGCTGGGTGTGCGCAACATCCGCCAGCGTGCGCAGCACATTGCCCAGGAGGAGAACCACCAGATCAAGCTGGTGGCGATCTCGGCCCTGGCGGCCGGCCTGCTGCCCACAGCCTTGTCGCGGCTGCCCGAGCACCTGCGCCCGCAACAGATTCAGTTGCAGAGCATGTCTCCGGAGAACGTGGTTCAGGCCGTCCTGTCGAAAACCATGGACCTGGGAGCGGTCAGCCTGCCGCTGGAGCATCGTGGTCTGCAAATCCACTGGATCGGCGAGGCGCCTTGTGTGGCGGTATTGCCCGCCGATTCGGCGCTGGCCGCTCATGGGGTGCTGTCGATGGAGCTGCTGCGTCAGCAGACGCTGATCACCATGGCCAACCCTTATCGCTTTCGTCGACGCATCGACAAGGCGTTTCAGGAGGCGGGTGGTCAGCCGCCGCGCATGCTGGACACCAATACGTCGCTGATTGCCATGCAGATGGCCAGGGTCGGGCTGGGCATTGCGCTGGTCGATCCGTTCACGGCCATGGGCGTGCCGGTGCAAGGCGTGGTCGTCAGACCGATCGCCTGCAACATTCCGTTTTTCTTCGGGCTGATTTCAGCCTTCGCCAGCCCGTTGTCGGATGTGACGAGCGCGCTGATCGATGAAATTGCCGACAGCGCAAAAATCCTCTTGCCGGAAATGATCATGCACGAAGCCAGCGCGCACGATGCCCTGTTACAGAGCATTTATGCCGAGTAAGAGGGCAATGCATACAGCCTTCAGGCCCGGGCGTTGGTAGCGCCAGTCGTGGTGCGCAAGACTGAAGATCGGACGCAGCTCGCCCATGAATACCCTGGGTAACGCCTCGTTTTACGGCTCGTAAAGTCCTTTAATATTCTATTTGGGAATATAAATATGCTTTTTTGCGCGTTGCGAGAATAAAAATCGGCTTTTACTATTCTAATTAAGCATTCAAAGGCTTCAAGAATTCATTTATCACACTATTGGAATGATTCTTGAAGTGCTTTGAATCAAGGCTCGGGCTTGTAGCCCGATCATTTTTTCGAGTACCGATCAATGTCCGATGTGAATGCACTCGCTGGCCTGGCTGCTCTGGAAGCTCGCTTGCAGCAGGATCTGGCCTGGCTGGATCTGCCCGCCAGGCCATGGGTCAAACCCAGGATCAGCGCAGGGCAGGCCGTGCTCGACGTGGCGATCATCGGCGGAGGCATGGCCGGCCTTGCCCTGTCCGCAGAGCTGCGCAATCTCGGTGTCGCGGCGGTGATTTTCGATCAGTCACCAGCAGGTTTCGAAGGCCCTTGGGCCACCACGGCGCGAATGGAAACCCTGCGTTCGCCAAAGCAGCTGACCGGACCGGCACTGGGCTTGCCAGCGCTGACGTTTCGCGCCTGGTACGAAGCGCAATTCGGCGCCGATGGCTGGGCGTTGCTGGACAAGATTCCACGTTTGCAATGGGCCGAGTATCTGCGCTGGTATCGCAAGGTGCTGGCCCTGGACGTACGCAATGAGCACCGTATTAGCCGGGTAGCGCCCAGAGCGGACGGTCTGATTGAACTGGACGTTGTCACGCCGGTACAGACGCGGTTTCTGTTGGCCCGCCATGTGGTGCTCGCCACGGGGCGTGACGGTCTGGGCGGCCCTTGGGTGCCCGACTTTGCCCGGCAGTTGCCGGAGCATTTGTGGACGCATTCGGCGTCGGGTTTGCAGGACAGCTGGTTCGCCGGCAAGCGCGTTGCAGTCATCGGCGGTGGTGCCTCTGCGATGGACAGCGCCGCCACGGCGCTGGAGGCCGGCGCAACGCGGGTCGATCTGCTGATCCGGCGCGCCGAGCTGCCGCGCATCAACAAAGGCAAGGGCGTCGGTAATCCCGGCATGGTGCATGGCTACTGGCGCCTGCCGGACATCTGGAAATGGCGCATTCGCCACTACCTCAATACCCAGCAGGTGCCACCGCCGCGCGGCAGTACGCTCAGAGTGTCCGCTTCCGGCAAGGCGCGGTTCATGCTCGACAGCCCGGTGCTTTCCGTCGAACAGAGCGCTGCCGGGGGCGTCTGGCTGAATACGCCGAAGGCGCGTATCGAGGCGGATTTCGTGGTATTTGCCACCGGGTTTCGCACCGACTTCCGCCAGCGTCCGGAGTTTGCGCCATTCTCTGCGCAGATCCGCGTCTGGCAGGATCGCTTCGAAGCCCCGAGCGGCGAAACCGATGCGGAACTGGCTGTGCTGCCGGATCTGGGTAACTGCTTCGAATTTCAGGAAAAGACCCCAGGCGCCTGCCCGGGGCTGAACCACATTCACTGCTTCAGTTATCCGGCCGCGTTGAGCTATGGCGCGGTGTCCGGGGACATTCCTGCCATCAGCGAGGGCTCCAAACGTCTGGCCCATGCGCTGGTCGGGCAGTTGTTCAACGAGGACATCGCCCTGCATTTCGACACCATGCTCGATTACGCCGAGCCAGAGCTGCTGGGCGATGAGTGGGTCGTCAGCCAGCCAGACGCCGCAGAGTTGCGCCAATGATTGGCTGGGCGCTGCGTCGGTTGACTCAGTCGTTGCTGGTCATCCTGTTGATGACGCTGGTGGTGTTCGTCGGCCTCAATGCCATCGGCAACCCGATGGACATTCTGGTCGGTGAAGACCTCAATCAGGCCGAGCGTCTGCAGGCCATTGCGCATTTGGGCCTTGACCAGCCGCTGTGGCAGCAGTACCTGATTTTTCTCAAGGGCGCGATTCACGGCAATCTGGGGCAAAGCTTCGTGTATCACGAGGATGCCATGCGCCTGATTCTGCAGCGTTTGCCCGCAACGTTCGAACTGGCGTTCAGTGCCCTGTTTCTGGCGGTGGTCATCGGTGTGCCGCTGGGCATGTTTGCCGGTATGTACCCCGAGCATCCGCTGTCCCGGTTGATGATGGCCGCCAGCATTGTCGGCTTCTCGCTGCCAGCCTTCTGGGTGGCCTTGATGATGATCATGCTGTTCTCCATCACCCTCGGCTGGCTGCCGGCCAGCGGCCGCGGCGAAACCCGTGAGTGGCTGGGCGTGCAATGGTCATGGCTGACGCTGGACGGTTTGCAGCACCTGCTATTGCCGGCGCTGAACCTGGCGCTGTTCAAGATTTCGCTGGTGCTGCGCCTGACCCGTGCGGGCGTGCGCGAAGTGCTGCCCCAGGAATTCGTCAAGTTCGCCCGGGCCAAGGGCCTGTCACCGATGCGCGTGATGTGCATGCACGTCATGCGCAACACCATGATTCCGGTGGTGACGGTGCTGGCCATGGAACTGGGCTCGACCATCGCCTATGCCGTGGTGACTGAAAGCATCTTTGCCTGGCCGGGTGCCGGCAAGCTGATTCTCGACAGCATCAACATGCTCGACCGCCCGGTGGTGGTCGCTTACCTGATGGTGGTCGTGGTGATTTTCGTGGTGCTCAACCTGATCGTCGACGGCTTGTATTACCTGCTGGACCCACGCGTACGCATCGAGGCATCGCGATGAATGTCATTGAAAAAGCCCCGATCGGCAGGACGCTGCTGCAGGCCCAGTCGCCCTGGCGACGCGTGTTCACCGAGTTCTTCAGCTCGCCCACGGCGGTGACGGGCCTGGTGGTCCTGCTGATCATTGTGCTGGTTGCAGCCCTGGCGCCGTGGATTGTGGTGCAGAACCCCTACGACCTGATGCAGCTCAACGTCATGGACGCGCGCATGCCGCCTGGCAGCCTCAATGGGGACAGCGGTTACACCTATTGGCTGGGCACTGACGGGCAGGGCCGCGATCTGGTCTCGGCGATTATCTACGGGCTGCGCATCAGCCTGTGGGTCGGCATTGGCTCGGCGTTGATTGCGGCAGTGCTCGGTACGCTGCTCGGGCTGGTATCTGCGTATGTCGGCGGCTGGCTCGATGCCTTGTTGATGCGTCTGGTCGACCTGCTGCTGTCGTTCCCGGTGATTCTCATGGCGCTGATGATCCTTGCCTGGCTGGGCAAGGGTGTCGGCAACGTGATGCTGACCCTGATAGTGCTCGAATGGGCCTATTACGCGCGCACTGCACGCGGTCAGGCGCTGACCGAAAGCCGCCGTGAATACGTCGATGCGGCGCGCGGGCAGGGCGTGGGGCCGCTGCGTATTGTGGTTGGCCACATTCTTCCCAACTGCCTGCCACCGCTGATCGTGATCGGCGCCTTGCAGATTGCCCGCGCCATCACACTGGAAGCGACCCTGTCGTTTCTTGGCCTGGGCGTGCCGGTCACCGAGCCGTCGCTGGGGCTGCTGATTGCCAACGGCTTTCAATACATGCTCAGCAATGAATACTGGATCAGTCTGTTTCCGGGCCTGGCGCTGTTGATCACGATCGTTGCAATCAATCTGGTCGGTGACCGTTTGCGCGATGTCCTGAACCCGAGGTTACAGCGATGAGCGTGCCTGAAATGTCGTCTGTGCCTGACGCAGTCCAACAGCCGACCCTGGAGGTGCGCAACCTGTGCACTTCGTTTCATACCCGCGCCGGGGTGTTGCCAGCGGTGCGCGATGTGTCACTGCGCGTAGAGCCGGGACGCATTCTCGGCCTGGTGGGTGAGTCCGGTTCGGGCAAGTCGGTCACCGGCTTTTCGATCCTCGGCCTGGTCGATGAACCCGGACGCATCAGCGGCGGCCAGGTGCTGTTCAAGGGGCGCGATCTGACCAGGCTGTCTGCCTCACAACTGCGTGGCATTCAGGGCAACCGGGTAGCGATGATCTTTCAGGACCCGATGATGACCCTCAATCCGGTGCTGCGGGTCGACACGCAAATGATCGAAGCCGTACGTGCCCACAGCCCGCTGAGCAGGCGCGAGGCCCGCGAACACGCCAGCCGCACGCTGGCGCTGATGGGCATCGCCAGCCCGGAAGAACGTCTGCGCGCCTATCCGCATCAGTTGTCCGGCGGCATGCGCCAGCGGGTGGCGATCGCCATCGCGCTGCTGCATGCACCGGACCTGATCATCGCCGATGAGCCGACCACGGCGCTGGACGTGACCATTCAGGCGCAGATTCTCAGTGAAGTGCAGAAGCTGGTGCGCGAGCAGGGCACTTCGCTGATCTGGATCACCCATGATCTTTCCGTGATCGCCGGGCTGGCTGACGATGTGGCGGTGATGTACGCCGGGCGCATCGTCGAGCAGGGTCCGGTCGCCGATGTACTGGATCGTCCGCAGCACCCCTACACACAAGGGCTGATCGACAGCTTGCCAAGTCGCAACCAGCGCGGCCAGCGCCTGCGGCAGATCCCGGGCATGGCGCCCGACCTGCTGTCGATGCCGGTCGGTTGTGCTTTCGCAGCGCGCTGCCCCAGAGCCTCGCAGGTCTGTGCGCAGGAGCCGCAACCCCACCAGGCGCGACCGGGCCAGACGGTTCGCTGTTTTCACCCAGGAGCGGCCGATGCCCAGTGATCAGATTCCCCTCATCGAGCTGCATCAGGTCAGCAAGACCTTCGGCAAACCCGTGGATGAGCGCTCCCTGCAGGGGCTCCTGCAACGGCTGCACCTTACGCGCCCGAAACCGCTGACCCATGCCGTGGATCGTGTCGATCTGCGCATTGCGCGCGGTGAAGTGGTCGGGCTGGTGGGCGAGTCGGGTTGTGGCAAATCGACCCTGGGGCGCATGGTTGCCGGGCTGCTGCCGGTATCCTCGGGCACCACATCGGTAGACGGCAAACCGCTGGAGAGCCTGACCCCGCAGGAGCGCAAGGCGCTGCGCCTGAAAGTGCAGATGATTTTTCAGGACCCTTCGTCAAGCCTCAACCCGCGTCTGCGTGTCGACCGGATCGTCGGCGAAGGTGCGCTGTTGCACGGCCTGACCGACCGCAAGGGCGCAGATGATTACGTCAGTGCGCAATTACAGCGTGCCGGGCTCAGCCCGCAATTGCGCCAGCGCTATCCGCATCAGTTCAGCGGTGGCCAGCGCCAGCGCATCGGGATTGCCCGGGCGCTGGCGGTGCAGCCGGAACTGCTGGTGTGCGACGAGTCGGTGGCGGCGCTGGACGTGTCGATTCAGGCGCAGATCCTCAATCTGTTCATGGATCTGCGCGACGAGCTGGGCCTGACCTATCTGTTTATCAGCCATGACCTGGGCGTCGTCGAGCACCTCTGCGACCGGGTCATCGTGATGTACCTGGGTCGTGTGGTCGAGACGGCATCGGTCGATGACTTGTTCGCGCGGGCCAATCACCCGTACACCCAGGCTTTGCTGGCGCAGATCCCGCGCTTCGATATTCGCAGTACCCGTTATGACGCGATCCAAGGGGAAATCCCCAGCCCGCTTGACCCGCCTGCCGGGTGTCATTTCCACCCTCGCTGCCCGCACGCCATGGCGCGCTGTCGCGAGGAAGTTCCAGCGCTGCGGGAGGTTTCGCCGAATCACCAGAGCGCCTGTCACCTGAATGACCAACGCTGAACGGGCACCTCAAGCCCGTTACCCTCTGCCATTGCGTACAAGGAACCACCCATGAAACCACTCGTTCGTTCATTGCTGGCGTCGGCCCTCTTGCTGGCCGCCGGCGGTGCCACGGCACAGGACTTGCGCATCGGTTACGCCGACCCGGTCTCGTCCCTCGACCCACAGCTGAACAATTATGCAGGCGACCGCTCGGTAGCGCTGCATGCCTTCGAATCGCTGGTCAGCCGCCGTGACGACAAGACCCTGCCAGGTCTGGCCAAGAGCTGGAAGGTGGTGGATGACACCACCTGGGAGTTCGCCCTGCGTGATGACGTCAAATGGCAGGATGGCACGCCGCTGACCGCTGATGACCTGGTCTTCTCCTTCGAGCGCGCGCGAAACGTGCCCGGCAGCGTGGCCTCGTATGCAGGTGCCATGCGTACCGTTGAATCGATCAAGGCCAGGGACGATCACACGCTGATCATCAAGACCCGTTCGCCCAATGCCAATCTGCTGCCGGACATCGATTCGATCTATATCGTCAGTCGCCATGCCGGTGCGGCAGCCAGCAGCGCCGATTACAACTCGGGCAAGGCGATGATCGGCACAGGGCCTTACAGGTTTGTCTCGTTCGTGCCGGGCGATCGCACGATATTCGCTCGCAACGACAATTACTGGGGTGGAAAACCGACCTGGGACAAGGTTGATTTCCGTTTCATCGCCAACGCCGCCAACCGTACCGCGGCCTTGCTGGCAGGCGATGTCGACGTGATCGACAAGGTATCGCCTACCGATGTGGCGCGCCTGCGCAAAACGCCGAACGTCAATGTCTTCGCCTATCAGGGGCTGCGTGCGCTGATCATTCAGCCGAGTTTCCGTGCCGGTCCGAACGAATTCATTCGCGACAACGCGGGCAAGCCGTTGGCCGAAAACCCGCTGCTGGATGTACGCGTGCGCAAGGCGCTGTCCCTGGCGATCAATCGTCCGGCCATCAACGAGCGCATCATGCAAGGCACCGTCACCGAAGCCAATCAATGGATGCCGGCCAACACGTTCGGTTACAACCCGCAGATCAAGAACATCCCTTATGACCTCAAGCAGGCCAAGGACCTGCTGGCGCAGGCAGGTTTCCCCGAAGGCTTCCAACTGACTGTGCATGTGCCGGGCGACCGTTATCCGCAGGCACCGGAGGTCATGCAGGCGGTGGCGCAGTTCTGGACGCGGATTGGCGTCAAGGTTCAGCTGGAGGTATTGCCGTGGGCGGTGTACGCGGGCAAGGCGAACAAGAATGAACTGGCGATCAGCGTGATTGCCTGGGGCAATGGCACCGGCGAAGCGGCCTATGCCCTGACCAATATTCTGACCACGGTCGACAGCAGCAAAGGGCAGGGCGCTTCGAACTGGGGCCATTACAGCAATCCGCTGGTGGACAAGGCCCTGGCTGATTCGACCGCTGAATTCGACGAGGCCAGGCGGCGCAAGATTCTCCAGGACTCGGTGCAGATTGTCAGCGATGACGTCGGCATCATCCCGCTGTTCCATTACCAGAACATCTGGGCAGCGCGCAAAGGCCTCAAGGTCGAGCCACTGGTCAGCGACCGCACTGCAGCGACCATGGTCACCGAGCAGCCTTGATTTTCTTCCATGACCGCGCCGCTTTTGCCAGCGCTGCGCGAATGCAACCACAGCCTCGCAGGACCTTTCATGACATCGACTGAACATTCAACGACACCGGACGTGCTCGACAGCCTGCTGGGTATCGCGCCGGGCAGCCCGCTGCACGCGGTTCGGCATGCGCGGGACAAGGTGGCCCTGGCAACCCAGGGCAGCCAGGACTTGTTTTTCGACCCGGCACTGGCGCACAACCTGTCACTGAGCGAACGCCTCTGGGTGGCCTACTACGCAACGCTGCTGAGCGGGCAGCCGACCCTGAGCGGGTATTACCTGTCGCAGCTGCAGACGGCCGGCGCCGAGGCAAACGTGCTGGCCGATGTGGACGCCAGCCGAATCGATCTGCTGGAGGATCAGCGTCTGGCGGCGATCCTGCGCTTTACGCGAACCTTGATCGAGTCTCCGGTACACGGCGATCAAAGCGCATTGCAGGCGCTGCAACAGCAGGGCCTGAGCACCGCTGAAATCGTGGTACTGGCGCAACTGATCGCCTTTCTGTCCTACCAGGTGCGTCTGGCCGCAGGGCTGGGTGCTTTAAAGTCTGCCGGAGCAGCCTGATGAGCGAACTCATAGAAATTGAAGGTTTCACCAATCAGGTGCTGGGCTGGAAGGCCTGGTTGCCCACCGTTGACCTCGACAGCGCGAGCGCCGAGCAGGTCGCTGTGCTTGAAGAAAGCCATCCGCAGGCCAAGACCTCGGATTACTACCTGACGCTGGCCCATCATCCGGACATTCTTCGCCAGCGCTCTCAGGCGTTCAACGCGATCATGTACGCCCCCGGCGGCCTGTCGCGCGCCGAACGAGAGCTGGCAAGTACCGTGGTGTCGCGTATCAACCGCTGCGTGTATTGCGCGTCGGTGCATGCGCAACGCTTCGAACAACTGGCCAAGCGCAATGACGTCATCGCCCAGGTGTTTGCCGACCCCGCGACGGCAGGCACCACGGCGCGTGAAAAAGCGATTGTGCAGTTCGCCATCGACCTGACGCTTGAACCGGCTTCGCTCAACGCCGGGCATATCCAGACGCTGTACGAACAGGGGCTGGACGAGACACAGGTACTGGACCTGATTCACGCCATCTCGATATTTGCCTGGGCCAACCGGCTCATGCTCAACCTGGGGGAGCCGGTGTTTCCCGAGGTGTGAGGGTGGCAGTGGCCAGGGCCGGTGATTGAGGTGCAATCTGGCCCGGTCGTTGCAGGTTCACTGCATGAGTGAACACGCGACCCGGACACGATTGAGGTAATGGAATGCTGATAGCACACATTTCGGACACACATGTACGGCCCAGAGGGCAACTCTATCAAGGCGTGGTGGACTCCAATGCCATGCTGGCCGCCGCCGTCGACACGATAAACGCCCTCGACCCAGCACCCGATCTGATTTTGTTCAGCGGTGATCTGGTGGACGAGGGGCGGCCCCAAGAGTACGCGATGGCTCGGGAGTTGCTGCAACCGCTACGGCAAAAACTGCTGATGATACCGGGCAACCATGATCATCGGCAGAACCTGCGCGACGCCTTTGCCGAGCACGATTACTTCATCAATGATCAGGATTGCAGTTTCGTTTACTCGGGTTCTGCGCCGGTGCGCATTATCGGTCTGGATATCAGCGTCCCCGAGCAGCATCACGGCGATATGACCGACACGGCGACCCGGTGGCTGGACAGCACACTGGCGCTGGAGCCGGACAAGCCGACGCTGATCATGATGCACCAGCCGCCGTTTTCAAGCGGCATTCCCTACATCGATGCATATCGCTGTGAAAGGGGCGAGCGACTGGCGGAGGTCGTCAGCAGATACCCGGCCATCGAGCGCATCGTCTGCGGGCATATTCATCGCTTCATGCAGCTGCGCTTCGGCGGCACGCTGATGTGTACGGCACCGAGCACGACGACGGCCATCGCCTTGCGACTGCACCCCGAGGCTGCCGACGCCTCCTATGTCGAACCGCCTGCATTGCTGCTGCACCACTGGAAAGCCGACACGGGCCTGATCACCCATTGGGTGCCGATAGGCCGCTTCGAAGGACCTTTTGACTTCGCCTGAACGGGGATGACCCTGACAGCGCAGGCTGTCAGGTCGCCTGCTCCTTGGCCAGATTGACCAGGATGATGCCCGCGATGATCAGGCTGATACCGCCAATGGCCATCAAAGTGGGCACCTGTTGGTAGCGAAACGCTGCAATGACGGTGATCAGGGTGATGCCCAGGCCTGACCACATGGACGTGATCAGTGACATGGGCAAGTCTCTTTGTGCATACCCCAGACACACGATGCCAAGGCCATAGCCTGCTATCGAGGCAATGACCGGAACCCAGCGGGTGAAGCCGTTGCTTTCTTTGAGTGCAATAGTCGCTACTGTTTCAGCGACGATACCTGCAAGCAGGAACAAATAAGCTTTTATGAGCATGACGGCAGATCGCTTTTCAGGCATTCAGGAAGGGAGAGAGATGATGCGGTCGGCGTAAAATCCGTTGAACGGCGTACGCAAGGACACCGAGTAAGCGCCGGTCGATTGGAACTCCAGCCAGTCACCCTCCCTGATATCGCTGGCGAGCGTGTAGGGGAAGGCCAGGCGATCCATGCTGTCGCAGGTGGGGCCGAAGATATTGAAGATGGTTTCCGCCGAGCCGCTGTAAGGGGCAGCGTCTCGCCACACGCGTGCGGGAAATTGCAGCCATTGCTGGGCGGAGAGCAGACCGCCAAAAATACCGGCGCCGCAAAAAACACTGTGTTCGCGTCTCGACAGCACCCGTGCAAACAGCGACATGCCGCCGTAGACCAGGCCACGACCCGCTTCGCAGATCAGGTTCAGATCCTTCAATGTCGGGCTGGTCTGAATGTGCTCGCAGACCCTGCCAACCAGGTCCGGCGTATTACCCATGGAGTTCAGGTAATTGCCCGGAAACCCGCCACCGATATCCAGGTGCCTGACATGCTGGGCGGTGTCGCGCACGATGGCGTCCGCGTCATCGAGGGCTGCCAGCCACGGGCCGTCTTCAATGGCTTGTGAACCGACATGGAAGGACAGCCCGAGTGACCAGTCAGTGCTAGCCGCCACTTGATGCACCAGTTGCGTCGCCAACGCCGGACTTGCCCCGAATTTGCCTCTGAGATCATAAACCGCCGTCGACTCGGAGGGCGCGTAGCGCACGAACATGCTGATCGTGCTGTCACGCTCGGGCAGTACGTCCCGCAACTTCGAGAGTTCCTCCTCACTGTCGAGCACAAATGAACGTACGCCATGTCGATAGTAGGCCTCGTGCAGGCAGTGGCGGGATTTCACTGGATTCATCAGGTATTGAACTGCGTTGGGCAGCGTGTTGTGCACCGTCTGCACCTCGGCAAGCGACGCCACGTCAAAATGATTGATACCGCCCTGGCTCAAGGCTTCAAGCACGTGCACGAGTGGATTGGCCTTCATTGCATACAGCACGGTACCTGGAAAACCGCCGCTGAATTGCTGCGCATTCTGGGTGATCCAGCGCGGGTCAACGGTATAGAAGGTGTCGTTGGTGTCATCGGCTAATTGTGCAAAAAGTGTGTCCACGTTGAACGCCTCTGGTTTCGAAGTGTGGGCAAGTTTCGAGCAAGCTTCGTGCCACGGCTTTATCGAGTGGCTGAACAACTTAACGAGAACACTTTAATAAACATGTATACAAGACGGCCCACCAAAACAGGGCGATTTTAAAGTGTTCGAATCGGCGTGGTGCAGTTAAGTGCAGGCGCTGAAATAATAAACACAGGTAGCACTTTGCTATTTCCAAAAGTGGCTTATAAATAATTTGATACATATATTAAAGTAGTCATATTCAATGCCTGATCGTAAAAAATCCAATGAATCTAAAGGTTTGGCGTTCGACAGATAACACTCAGGATCCGCGTTGGCGGTTATCTGACGCCTTGCCAGTAGACGATGATCAATAACGGTGGCACGCCACTTGCTGTGTACTCCATCGTGAAGTAATGGTGCTTGTTCCATTGCGTCAGCGCTCGCGTTAACGACGACAACGTAATTCATGGTCATGGATCAGGCAGGGGGCTGCTCGGCACGCCGAATAGCAGCCCCAATGAAGTCACCGTTATCGAGTGGAAGGTATACATGGACTTTCGTGCTTTTTATTCAGGCAACGCCCGGCAGTTTCTGGCCACGCGCCAACTCGCTTTTGCCGAACTTGAAGAGGTTGTAAAACGCCAGTATGCCGATGCACAACTGGCCTTGATCAGTAGTTCTCCAGTACATGGCATCGCTAACGCGGCCAGTGATATAGATCTGATATGCGTAACCGATGGTCGGCAGTCCGATCAATCGATGGCCTCGCAGATCTACCACAATGAACACCATATGGAAGTGGTGGCATTTGCCCGCGAAGAAGTTGACAACGCGTTCTCCCGACTGGCAACGGACGCACACCAAACCACCGCCCAGAAACTCGTTGCGTTCAAACAGTGGGACAAGCAGCAGGCGGTATCGCGAAAGTACCTGGAGCGTCTGGTCTGCGCGGTGTCGACCGATCAGTCGCTGCCTTATCTGGACAGTCAGAAGGACCTGAGCTCGATCTGGTCTGCAGCAGCGTTCGATGACTTTCGCCAAAGTGCCTGCTTCTCGGTGCTGGCCTGGCGCAGTGGCGAATACCGCGCGGCCGCCGCCTATGCCTGCAACGCCGCACTGTTTCTGATGAACGCGACGCTGGCCAGCCACGGTTGGGTCAACTCCAATCGCAAGTGGACGCTGTTGCGCTGGGACCGCGCGCTCAACAGGTACGGCATGCTGGCGGACGACGGCCTTGCCCGCGCCATCGGGCAGCTCTGGCAGCGCGCCTATCCGGCCTGCGGCAATGGGTTGCAGGGCGCAGACCTCATGCACTTGTGTGAATTGACTCAACTCGCCGAGCAGACGTTCGCCTGCGAGGCCGCCTACGCCGAGCTGCTGCCGGGTATCGAGCGCTCCGCCGCCAGCAGGTTTCTGCCGGGGGTCGACTTCGTGCTCACCGACAACCAGCAGGCGACCCTGTTGACGCATCTGGATGTGCCGGAATTGCGCAGCACCCGCCCGATCGACCTGGCCGAGCAATCCCGGGAAGAGGCTGCGTATTTTCTGCGCGCCGCACGGGCCGGGCTGGTCAGTTTCTCACTCAAGGATCAACACCCTATGCAGGGAGCACACGCATGATTGCCAGCACACAAGCAGCCGTTCGCCAGTGGTTTCCCCGGCTCGCTGGCGGCTATGTATACCCGGCGGGCCTCTACACGAAAAAGCTGATATCAGTGGCCTGGTTGCTCATGACCGAGCTTGAGGCGTATCTGGAAGACCTCGAAGGCGCCGCGGACGAGCCGCTGGTGGTGGATGCATTGAGAATCAAGCTGGCTGAACTGATGGTCGACATCGACTGCCGTCTTGCAGGTGCCGACACCCCGAACGAGCTGCACCAGTTCGCGTTGTTCAGCGAGTACGGCCTGACCGACGTGATTGCCCACACAGGCCCGGTCGCCGTCGAATGGCTCGGCGTTGCCGCTGACAGCGCTGCAGGTCACGACCATGAAGCAGAACGGCTGATCGAACTGTTCAAGGAACTGCTGGAAGCCTTTCCCGGAAAATTGTTCAACCCCTTGCTGCCGGGCACTCAGGGTCAGGTGTTGCGAACCCTGCGCGACTGGGACCGCTCCTGCCGCCTGGCAGGTGGTGATGCTGCCTTTCTGGCACCTTTGATGAGGTCTCTATGAACAGTCATGTCATGAGTGCGCCGGCGAGCGTGCCTGCGCGCAAATCCTCATTCGTCGAACGCTACGGTGCGGTGTTTGGCCGTGAGCAAGGCCTTATGTTGCGCATGGCCGGGCTGACCGCAGCCGAACACTTGGCCGAGGGGTCGTGGATAACCGACGACACCGGCCGCCGCTGGCTAGACTTCGGTTCCTTCGGGCTCCACCTGCTGGGCCACCGGCACCCTCAGGTCGTGGCTGCGCTGACGCGACAGGTCACATCACTGGGGCTTTCCAGCCGGATCCTGGCCAACGAATCCAGCCTGAGTGCCGCCGAGCGGCTTGTGACGTGTGTCGGCCGTCCGGGCAACGGTGTGCTTTACGGCAACAGCGGTTCGGAGGTCATCGAAGCAGCCCTCAAGCTGGTGCGCATGCAGACCGGCCGGCGGCGAGTCATCGCCTTGACCCACGCCTACCATGGCCGGACCAGTGGTGCGCTTGCGGTCAGTTATGGCTATCGCGGGCACGCCGCGCTGATGCACGCCGAAGATGTCGTGTTCATTGCTGCCGGTGATCTCGCCGCTGCACGCCAGGCACTGGCAGAGGGCGATATTGCCGCAGTGATCGCCGAGCCGGTTCAGGGCGAGGGCGGAATCAGGCCGGTCGACCTGGATTTTCTGGGCGAACTTGCAGGTCTGTGTCGCGAACATGGCGCGTTCATGATTCATGACGAGATTCAATCCGGCCTGGGGCGCAGCGGATCGTTGATCTGCGGCGCGCCCGCCGACATCGTCGTGTTCGGCAAAACCCTGGGCGGTGGTGTGTTTCCGGTGGCCGCCGCCATTTACGACAGCAGCCGCTTCGGTGCACCGGCGCGTGATCCGGTCGTGCATGCCTCGTCCTACGCTGGCAGCGCGCTGGCGGGAGCCGTGGTCAACGCTGTGCTCGACGTGGTCAGCGATCCCGCATTCTGTCAGCGCGTCAACCAGCTGGGGCAGGTGGCCATGAGCATCCTGCGTGAGCGTTTACAGGACTGTCCTGCCGTGGCTGAAGTGCGTGGCAGCGGCCTGATGATCGGGGTGGAATTCACCTCCAGCAACTATGTGGCGCAGACCCTGATCGAAGCCGCGCAGCGCAATGTGCTGCTGGCGTTCTGCCTGAGCGCAACCTCCGTGCTGCGGGTGTATCCCGACGCGACCATCTCCCGAGACCACCTCGAACAAGGCATCAACAGTTTCTGTGATGCCGTCGATGCGGCTTATCGCTCCATTCAATGACGGAGAATTCCTATGCCTGATGTATCAACCAGTGTTCTTCTCGGTGACTTCGAGCCTGGCGAGGTCTGGCCGATTCTCTCGGACTTCGCTCGCTATCCCGACTTCATGAGTGATGTGCTGGAGGTGATCGTTCACCCCCGGCAGAGTGAATACGTTTCCAGTACGTGGCGCGTATTGATCAATGGCAGCGAGCTGACCTGGACCGAGCAGGACTGGCTGGTGACGGAAGAGCGCATCGAGTTCAAGCAGACCGATGGCGACCTTGAAGTCTGGTACGGCGAGTGGCTGCTGATCCAGCGCGAAGACGGCTTGCACGTGGACCTGAACGTCACCTTCGACCTGGGCATCCCGTCACTGGCCGAAGTACTGCACCCGATCGGTGAACGGGCGATTCGCGCCAACAACATCCAGATGCTGGACGGGATACGCAATCAACTGCTCGCTCGCCGTCATCAGCGGGTTGCGGCAGGGGGCTGCTGATATGCGCTCGACACTGATCATCACCGGGGCCAGTGGTGCGCTGGGCTCCTGGTTCGTGCGCGACTGGCTCAGTCAGCATCCGGCCTCGCATGTGATTGCCTTGTGCCGTTCCGCGCAGGCGGCCAGTCGCTGTCTGCAGGATTTGCCTGCGCACAGCCGCTCGCGGCTCGAATGCCGGATCGCCGATCTGACAGACGCCGACTCCCTGAATGCGCTGGCCGCCACGCTGCCCACCATCGAGTGCGCCACGGCAGTCCATCTGGCTGCCGATGTGGCCTGGGACAAGAGCTTCGAAGAGATGCACGAGTTGAATGTCGAAGGTGCGCAACTGTTCTGCGGCTTTGTCCAGAAGCTGGTGCGCAAGCCGCATTTCATTTACGTGTCCACAGCGTTCACCCGTTGTGAAGGCTGGACCTATCGCAATGGCTATGAGGAAAGCAAGGCAGCGGCAGAGCGTGGTTTGCGTGAGACTTTCGGCACGCAGATGCCGATTTCCGTGTTCAGTTGCAGCCTGGTCATCGGCGCGACCAGCGATGGTGCAATCAGTCGTTTTCACGGCCTGTACCCGCTGATTCGCTTCATCAATGCCTTTGCGCCGCCTTTTCTGGTCGGCAATCGCCAGGGGTTGTTCGATCTGGTGCCTATCGATTGGGTGGTGGACGAATTGATCCATCTGGTCAGTCATTGCGTGGCCGGTGGCGAAGCACGTGAGGTCGTCGCCTCGGCGGGGGATGCACGCCTGCCTTATGAGCAGGTGATCCGCATCATCGAGTCGCGCGTCGATCATGCGCGGCAGCAAGCGGGTATTGCGCCCTTGACCCCGGCACCGATCCTGCGCAGCCGGCAATGGGCATTCCTCAAGCGCTCGCTGGTCGCATGGCGGCCCGAAGGTATTTCGACCCGGGATTTCCGCTATTTCGAGCGCCTGTTGCAAATCTATGGCGTGTACGCCGAAAGCGATCTGGTCAGGCCACCGTTGAACGTCCGGAACCCGGCACCCGGCGCGGAAGTGTTTTTACCCAAAGCGGTGGATTACTGGCTGGCTCATGCGCCCGAGGCACGGATCAGCCTGGACAAGCTTGTCGCGAAATCGGCGGCAATGCACGGCTAGCAGGCCCTTTCAACGATTGAACGGGAGATGGAACATGGCAGACACAATCGAACTCGACACGATGGACAGTGGCGCTTACGACCGACGCTCCGAGCGTGCCACGTTGGCACGCGACAACCTGTCACTGACCTCGGATCTCAAGCAACTCAGCCACTGGCGGCAGGCATTGCAGATAGGCGTGCAGTGGGCGGTGATCGTCGCCGCAGTCACGCTGGCCGAAGTCAGCGACTCGACGCTGGTGTGTCTGATCGCGGTAGTTGTCATTGCGACGCGACAGCACGCGTTGCTGGTACTCATGCACGATGCGGCGCATTTGCTGATCAGCCGTGACAAGCGGCGCAACGATCTGATCTCTAACGTATTCCTGACGTTTCCCCTGACGTTGAGCACGTCACGCTACCGGGCTCACCACATTGCCCACCACAAGCACCTCAACACGCCCGACGATCCGGACTACGCCGATGCCTTCGCACCCGCCAGTTCCGGACTGTTCTGGCAGGCTCTGCTGCGCGACATCAGTGGGCTGTCGACCCTGCAATCGCTACGCACGATGGACAGCTTCAGCGTGATCGGACTGTTCACTCACCGCGTGCCGTCGACCCGCATCGAGCGCTATCAGGCAATGGCCTTTTATGCCTGCGCCGCACTGCTCATCACGGCTTTGCAGGCCTGGCCGGGCGTGCTGCTGTACTGGCTGGCGCCACTGGTGTTCTTTCTGCCGCCGATTCTGCGCATTCGCAGCCTGTCGGAGCACGCAGGGCTTTCGACCCAGAGTGTGAAGCGCGATGCACGCAGTGTCAGTCCGGGCTGGCTGGAACGAGGGCTGTTTGCGCCGTGCAATATCAATCGGCACTGGGAGCATCACCTTTTTCAACAGATACCCAGCTATCACTTGGGCACCTTGTCCCGGCGTCTTGCCCGGAGCCTGCCTGGTTCAGCTGCGGCCTGCAGCACCCAGGGCTACCTCTTGGGGGAACGCAGCATGCGCGCCGAATTGTATGGTGCCAACGGCCGGGCGCGTGCCGTGGCCTCTCTGGATCAGGAGGCTTGAACCCATGATGCTGACCGGTTCTGAAATAGTGAAGATGCGCGAGGTCGGCAGTGTCGTCATCGAGCCCTTCGACCCTGCACATGTCGAAGTCAACTCGTACGGCTGTCACCTGGCGGATCTGCTTCTGGAGTACCGCAGCGACCGCATCGATCCTCACGGTGAGCTGGAGGTGGTCGAGCACCATATTCCGCCCGAAGGCTTCGTGTTGTACCCCAACCGTTTTTACCTGGGTGCGACTGCCGAGCAGATCGGCGGTATCGATTTCGCCAGCGAGCTTTACGCCAATGTGTCCACGGCGTCCTGTGGCGTTTTCATCCAGACCAGTGCGCCGCTCGGTCACACCGGTGCGGCCATCAGCTGGACGCTGGAAATCGTTGTGACTCAACCGGTGCGGGTCTATGCCGGCACCAAAGTGGCCAAGGTCTGCTTCTGGGCGAACTTCGGCATGACCACCTGCTACGCGGGACGCTACTTGGGCTCCAAGAGCACCGTGCCCTCGAAAATCATTCTGGATTGACCATGATATTGACCGGTAGTGAAATCGAAAATCGCGTGCGTTCGGGTGAAATCGTCATCAGTCCGTTTTCCCATGAGAACGTCAACCCCAACAGCTACAACTTCCGCCTGCATGACCAGATGAAGGTCTACGAAGACGATGTGATCGATGTGCGCGCCGAGGCGTCGACGCGAACCATCGAGATCGGTCCGGAAGGCTTTGAATTGCAGCCCATGAAGCTGTATCTGGCCTCGACCATAGAAACCATGGGCAGCACCCATTTCGTACCTACCTATGCGGCTCGGTCCTCGATCGCCAGGCTGGGCATGTTCATCAACCTCTCGGCGCCATTGGGCGACATCGGTTTCGTCGGGCGCTGGACCTTGCAGCTGTATGCGCTCAACCGCATACGGGTTTACCCCGGCATGAACATCGGTCAAATGATGTTCTGGAACGTCAAGGGCGATATCGAGCTGTATTCCGGAAAGTACCAGGGCGCGACCGAGGCTTTCGCGTCCCGCATCTTCATGGATTTCGAAAAGACGCCGCGTCCGCAGCCGCTGGTGCCCAACCTTGCGCCATTTCCCGTTGTAGCAGCCCAGGAAGAGGTCGATGCCGCGCCCGAGGCGCTGGCCGGCAGGCCCGGGCGAATGGCCACCGAGATTCCACTGATAGCAGGAGGCCGTCGTGTCCAGTAAATACTTGACCTTGAAACATCTGGCCGGTGATCTGCCGGTGCCCGCGCTGAGCGCTCTGCATGACGCCGATTACCGCGTGTTATGGCAGGACTTTGCAAACCGCAAACAGGCCATTGAGGACACGCTGAAAACCGTGCGCATCACCGCCGGTGCCTTTCTTGACGAGCACATGGACAGAATCGCCCGGTTCGCCGAGTTCGAGTGGAGTGACGCTGCCGACGGCCATCTTCAGGCATTGCTCGGGCAGGCAGGCTTTGACGCCGACAGCGAACTTGCCGTGCGTTCTTCGGCGAATATCGAGGATGGCAATCAGCACAGTTTTGCCGGAATCTTCAGCACGCATCTGTCGGTCAAGGGATTGCCGGCGCTCAAGGCTGCGATTCTGGATGTCTGGCGCTCCGGGGTTTCCCGTCAGGCCATTCTGGAACGCCTGCGGGCGTCGATGCTGGAAACACCGGTGGAGATGACGGTGATCATGCAGCGCATGGTCAAGGCTCGCTTCGCCGGCGTCGCGTTCAGCCACGATCCGCTGACCGGTGAGGCCGTGACGCTGATCGAAACGGTTGCCTCGCTGGGTGAAGCGATGGTGTCCGGTGTAGAGAGGGGCATGTCGGCGCGGATCGGTGACCAGCAATTGCTGGACTGTGACCCAGCGCTGGAACCGCACACCGCATTGCTGCTGGAGGTGGCCGCCCTGGCCTCCAGGGCTTCTGCGGCGCTGGGTATGCCTGCCGACATCGAATGGGCGGTGGATGAGGGGCAAGTCTGGCTGCTTCAGGCAAGACCCGTCACCAGTCTGCGCGAGGCGCGCAGCCTGGAGCCGGTGCTGGAGTGGGCTGAGCTCTACCTTGCCAGTGACGAAGCTCTGACGGAATTCCGTCCATTGCCTGCCTTTGCGCAGTATTTTCGAAGCAAGCGCCGCCCGCTGGCCTTGTTCGCGCAAACCCACGACGTCTCGGCTGGCCAGGCATTGCTGATTAAGGCCAATCGCCAGGGGCTGCTCGAACCGACAATGAGCCAGGCACTGCTGGACAGGCTCAAGACCGATCAAGTGGTACTGGATTTCTCCGATCAGGTGCGCCAGCAGATTCTCGAGCGTGGCGCACTGCGTGAGCGGCTGCTTGAACTCAGCGATGAGCGGGTGGTGTGTTTCGTGCTGCGCGAGTTTCTGCAGGGTGAAACCGGGCTCATCACCCAGGCGTGTGATGACGGCTCGACGACCTGTGAGTGGTCATCGGAAGGTTTGCTGGCGATCAATCGCGGCATTGCCGGCACTCAACGCGCGCGCCTGGCGACGAACGACCCGAGTGGCCCCGCCGATGCGCCACAACTGCACAGCATCACCCATGCGGCGGGCGCGCTGCTGGGCTCGGTGCAACTGGAGTGGGTAAGGGCAGGGCAACAGTTGCACCTGATCGATTTTTCGCCGTTGTCGACGTTCGTGCAGGTGCAGGACGCAACGGAAATCCGCCTGATTTCGCCAGGTTATGCCGACGGGCCGGTGGTCTTGGTCACGGCGGGGCGACAGCTGGAAGAACTGAGTATCTCGGCCACCGTTTCAATCAATTCGATCCCTTCGTCCAGCTCGCTGGGTGTCGAACTGGAAGAGCTTGAGCGGCAACTGCGTGTTCACGACGGGCAGGCGATTGTGGTCTCGCCGCGCCCTTATGCGGCCCTGGCGGCATTGCTGCCTTTCGCGCGCGGTTTTGTCTTCGAACAGGCGTCCATGCTTTGCCATCTTTCGATTCTGCTGCGTGAACACGGCATTCCCGCCGTGGAGTCCGAGGCGCTGTATCAGCAGGGGCTTGCCGGGCAACGGATCACTTTCAGCCACAGCCCGAAGGCGCTGCCTCACGCGGTCAACGAAGTACGGGAGCTACAATGACTACGGATATTTCACTGCTGTTTTTCGATCCGCACACCCTCAACGGCAGCCTCGATTCTGCGCTGGTTGCCATTGTCGACACAGAGGCAGCGCGAGCCCGTCACTCGGACAACGGTCTGTTCATACCCAGCGGTACGTTGCATGCGCAGTGGCTTTCCAATGCCCATCACACCCATGTGCCGATGCCCATGAAGGACTTCGACTTTCAGGTCTTCAATGCCGGGCAACGCAAGCGCACCCAGGACAGTCGTTCGCGCATGCATATGCTGGATCCGACGCTCAATCGTCGACCCTCCGATCAGGCCTTGATGGCCACCCTGGCGGTGATGCATCACCCCGATAAATGCAGCGTTTATCACTATGTCCATGAGGGCGAAGCCGGGGCCTTGTTCCTGCATTTGATGGATGTCGAACCGGTCGAACGTGCTTCCTGGAGGGCCTGGCAGCGTTTGGCCAGATCCGCTGCTGCGCGTGTGGCCGTTTCGCAACCGATGCTTAGCGATGACTGCTGGTACGTGCGCTGGCGTCCGGAAATGGAGCTGGAGCGCAAATTCACCTCGTTTCAGATACCTGACATGTGGCAATTGTCCACCGCGATGCACAAGGCGTTCGGAGAAGGCGCTTTCAAGGACCTGGTGCTGGAAATCGACCGTGACTTTCAAACCTACGACTATGAATCGCATATCTTCGAAGTGACTGGCGACCCTCTGGAAACCGGTTATATCTCGTTCATTCCCCAGGCCGACGGGCTGATGGCGGTCAAGCGCAAATGGTTTCTCGAGAACGCGGAATTGCGCCGCGAGGACTTCAACACCGATCAGCCGGTGGCGTTTGCCGACATCGAAACTCACGCCCGCTCGATGACCTCGGCCAACCTGCGTCGGCTCAAGCCGTTCAGGCGCACCCGGATCGACATCAATTTCGAATCGCTGAGGACCGGTAATGGTTTCGGGGCGTACTTCGATGTCTGTCGCATGGTCGACGGGAGTGCGGAGTTCGCCCAGGTCGAAGTCGAATATTGCCGCAGCAGGACCCTGCACACGCTGCGCGAGGTGGAGGAAGACTTTGAAACCGTCTCCAACGTGATGCGCGACTTTCTGGCGGAGCGGCACCCGCCGTTTCAGCAGGATCTCTATTCGAAACTCGACTTTGCCCGTGAGGCGAGTCGGCTCTGAATTCACTTTGCCGGGGAGATGACCATGTCGCAATCCACGACCACGCAGACGGCTATTGTGTTTGGTAGCTGGAAAATCCGTCATCAGGAGCCGTTCGGCAGCGATGACCACAGGTTGTATGCCATTGCTGCGGACACGGCGTTGCTGGGTGAACTGACCGCCGTCGCTGACCTGCGAGGCCGCCACCGGGTACTGGCACGCTGGGATGCCGACGGGGCGATGCTCCTTGAAGATTCGCACGGCGCGCTGGGCGACGAAAGCTGCCACAACCTGTCCGGTGCCGCCATCCCGCTGGCGATCATCCGCTTGCAGGCGGACCAGGTACACATCAGCCATTTGCTCAATCGCATTGATGTGCATCGTTCGCTGTTTGTACAGCCGCCGCTTGAAATCGAGCAGCCTGCCGTCCCGCAAAACCTGTTGATCGCGCTGCGCAATGCGTTCGAGCGCAACCATCTGGCGATCAACAATTGGGAATGTCGCTACGCCACCAGCGAACAGACCTACGTCGAGTCCTTCGAGCTGGCACCTGATTGCCATGCGCGAATGCTCGGCGAGGCCTGGTTCGACGCCAGTTTCAGCCCGGTAATGGCGCCGTTCACCAGTCAGTGCGGTGACGAATTTCAGGTCTGGGACCACCAGGTCACCGCCGCCAGGGCGGAAGACGGTGGTTATGTATGGGTCGAGCACTGCAGCCGCAAACGCAAGCTGGCGGTCAATGAACCCATCGTGCAGCTGTTTCGCAGTGCGCCGGGCAGCCTGTCCGGCACCGTAAGGCACCTGTCGCTGGGCTCCCCGACGCTGGAGGCCATGGCCATGAACATTGACAGCACGTTGCAGGCGCTTGGCGAGTACCGACGTTACGCGTTCAGTGCCCCGTGCGAATCCGTGGACAGCGGCAACCTCTTCGCGATCACCTTCGAGACCTGCATGCCGCTCGATTCGCAGGCGGGGAGTACGACGCGTGGTGAGGTGCGTTTTCTCAAGTGCCGGGGCGCGATAGACCCTCAGTCGGTCAATGCCGATCTGCGCAGGCTGATGGAGCATCTGCAGGCATTTCTGAGCGAACGTCGCCAGGAGTGCTGGCCCCTGACTGATCGTTTTGCCTTCCTGCATTCGCCATCACCCTTCATCACCCGCCCGGAGAGCCTGCACTCATGAGCCGTTATCTTTGCAATGGACGCTATCGATTTGAACTGGACGATCAGACCTCGGGCTCGGCACTGGCCCAGCGGCTGCGGGTGTTCCTTGCGCCTTACTTTGCCGAAGTGGACGACGACGGCCAGACAGCCGTCGACCTGAGGCTGCGGCTGCACGACAGCGCGGCATTCAACCCGGAGTGGATGGGCCTCTGCGTGACGCCCGACATCATCCGCGAAACCTACGCTCCCGGCTTTACCCTGCGCGTGTTGCGTGGCCATGACCCGGAGACAGGGATGGACTACGCCTGGGATGCCGATACGCGGGTCGGTTACCGGATTGACCGAGCGCGTCACACGGTTGATTTTCATGGCGACGAAAATGCATTCATCCACTTGATCGAGCTGGTGCGTTATTACGGGCTGCTGGTCGAACAGGCCAAAGGCAGTGTGATCATGCATGCCTCGGCGGTGGTCGGGCCGGACGGCGGGATTGCTGCCATCGGCGGTGCAAAGGGGGCAGGCAAGACCACCACCATGCTCGACCTGGTGCTGTCCGATGAGTACCTGTACTTTTCCGGGGACAAGCTGCTGCTGGACAGCGTCGACGGTCGGATTCGCGCCCGCGGCTGGCCGGATTATCCGCATGTCGGTGTCGGCACATTACGTACACATCCAGAACTGGCAAAGCGACTCGATCTGGCAGCGGTGGCCGATGATCTGTCGATCGCGCATACCGAAAAACGCCTGTGCAAGCCCGAAGCCATGCGCGCCGCACTCAAGGCCAGCCCGGAGGGCTGTGGATGGCTGGAGACCGTCATCCTGCCCAACGTGTCGGCGCGGGGCAAATTGCGGGTCGATGCAATGGGCCGCGATGCGATTCTGGACCAGATCCACTCACCCACACTGTTCGAGTGGCCGCATCGTTTCGTTACCTCGACCTGGCACGGCTTGCTGGATGCCGGTTCGCTGACCGACAGCGTGCCGCCGCAAATTGTCCGTGGGCTGCTCGGTGTGCAGTGGCAAAGCCGCGTGGGCGTGGCGCGCGAGCTGATCAGCGCCTGATAAGGAGATCCTATGAACCACGCTAACCAATTGCGTCTGGCGCTGGTGGCCCCCAGCGGTTCCGGGAAGAGTACAACCGCCGGGTTGCTGCGTGAGTATTTTGAAACAGCCGGGCTGCCGGTCGAGGTCATCAAGCTCGCTCAGCCCCTGTATGAGTTGCAAGGCATGTTTTATGAGCAGGCCGGGGTGCAAGTGGCGAGCGGCAGCCAGAATCAGCGTTTGCTGGAGTGCATCGCACGCGAGCTGAGGGATCTGGACAGCCAGTCGCTGGTCACGAACTTCGCCCGACGATTGGCCCGATCCTGCGCGCAAGTGGTCATCAATGATGACCTGCGCGACGACACCGTTGACTGGCCGTACCTTCAGGCGCAAGGCTTTCAGGTGATCAAGGTGCTTGCCGATTCATCCGTGAGACAAACGCGTCTTGGACAACGAGGCGACATCAGCGTGGTGGAAAACAGCGCACTGGATCTGCAGATGCGTCGGATCGAAGCGGATTACGTGCTGCCCAACAGCGGCTCGCTCGAGCAGTTGAAGCAGCGTGTCGCTGTAGTGGCCCGGTGGGCGTTGGACGACTCTCAACGCCGGATCGCTTCATGAAGGGCGCTGATCCGCTGGTCTGGCTGTTGATCGACGGGTTGTCGTGGGAGCTGGTCAAGCGTTACCGGGCAGGACAGCCTGGACGGCCCTCGGCGCAGTGGCCGTGTTACCCCTTGCTGCCACTTTCACCCAATTGCCAGACGCCGCCATCACTGTTGTCGATCTTCAGCGGCGCACCGGTCAGCGAGCACGGCTTGACGGGCTATCTCGTCCCTGCGCCAACGCCGCAGGACTGCCTGGCGGTGGCGGATGCTTTTGAGGGCTGGCCGCGCCACATCGATATGGTCTGGGATGAATGGGCGCGCCAGGGCATCACTTTTCGCCTGTGTGCCGTGCCCTTTGTCCAGCCCGACAGGCTGGGTGACGCATTGCTTGGGCAAAGCTGTGTCTATCAGGGTTTTTCGCTGCGCCCTGAGGTCATTGAAAACGGTGGCTGGCTGCGTATCGAGGCCCTGAATGTGCTTGCCAGGGTCAGTCTGCAACAGGACGGCGCTGTGCTCGACTGGCCAGAAGACCATGGCCGTGCTGCGTGCCGGTTGCCGCTGGGCAGCACGGTGCACGTGCCGTTGTCGGGGCAGGCCCCAGGCAATGTGTGCAAGGCGATTGCACTGCGTGCGGTGCACATCGAAAACCGTGTTTGTGTGATCAGCTTCGGTTACCGTGAGGTCCAGGCGCTTGATCTGCAGGGCGACGCCGGCAAGGCTTACGTGGCCAATGACCTGACGGTGCTGTATCGCACCGGACAGTTGGGCAAGCGGCTGGATGAGGGCGGGCAGGGCGCTGCGGAATGGCTGCTGCTGGAACTGATGCGCGAGATGCATGAAAGCTTTTGCGACGACATTGTCGGCGCAGTCAGGGCCGGTGATGCACAGCGTGTCATCGGTTATTACCCGGTGGTGGATCTGCTGTCACATCATTTGCTCAAGTACCTCGCGCCAGACTGGGCCAGCGAATTGATGCAGGCGGTCGGACAACGCCTGTTCGACGAGATAGCGGGGTGGGTCGATGAGCTGATCCTGCGCTGCGTCGATGCCGCCGGTGGCGAGGTACGCTGCGTCGCTCACTCGGATCACGGCATGGCACCTGTCCATCACGATCTTTACCCCAACAGTTTTTTCGAGCAGCAGGGCTGGCTGGTCTATGACGCATCAGGCGTGCCGGATATGCACAAAAGCGCGGCGCTCTTTCATCCGGCCGACAACGGTCTGGTGCTGTTCAACACGGCGCGACTGGCGCTGTCCGGACACGACCCTGGCTCAGTGACCGAGGCCTGGCGCAAAAGCCTCGCACAGCCGTTTCGAGATGAGTGGACGATGTTCGAGTGCGCCGGCGGGCAGGTCTTTGCCGAAGGCTGGACGGGCGGCTGCTACTGGCAGGCTCCGCGAGGCACGCGACTGCTGGCCACTCGTTCAGAACACGCCGTTCGCGTCAGCCGAAAAGGTGGCGACCACACGGTATGTGCCACTGACCCGTGGTTGCGTGGCGTATTGCTGGACGCCAGCAGCACGCCCTTGCCACGTCCTGCCGACGCTGAAGTGACATTGCCCGCGATTCGCCATTGGCTGACAGCCACATTCTGACACCTGACTCGATAATTTCAGTCACAGGGAGCTTATCCATGCGTTTCGACAGCCTGCTTTTCGATATTGACGGCACACTCCTGCTCAAGGGGCAGCCTCTGCCGGGCGCAGCCGATGCATTGAGCTTCGCGCGTTCCCAGGGTTTGAGGCTGCAATTGCTGACCAACACCACGGCGAAGATGCCCGAGGAGCTGGCAGAGGAGCTTTGTCGCGCCGGAATCGAGGTCGTCCCCGACGAAATCCAGACCGCCACCACGGCCTGTCTGGGCTATTTGCAGCAACATCCGCACCTCAAGTGCCATCTGCTGGTACCCGATTCGATACGGCCGGCGTTCAGTGGCATCGCTACAGACGATACGACCCCGGACGTAGTGGTCATCAGCGATATCGGCGAAGCCTTTGACTACGCCACGCTGAATCGCTGTTTCCGTATGTTGCGAGGCGGTGCTCGCCTCATTGCGCTGCAAAAAAACCTGTTCTGGTTCGATCGTGACGGGGAGCGTCTCGATTGCGGCGCCTTCATCGTCGGGCTCGAGGCCGCAGCACAGATACAGGCCCTGGTCATGGGCAAGCCGTCGCCGACGTTTTTCGAGGCTGCCTTGCGCAAACTCGACACTAGCGCCAGCCGCACTCTGGTAGTGGGCGACGACGTTCTGACTGACTGCGCAGGGGCGAAAGCGGTCGGTGCCAGCAGCCTGCTGGTGCGTACCGGAAAATATGACCCGAGGCTGTTCGAGGCCCATCGGCAAAACGTGGATGCGGTGATTGAAGGGATTGCAGATTTTCCACGCTGGTGGATGTCCGGCAGTGCCGCAGGTCATCTGCGCCAAGGTTAAGTAACTGGATTACAAGGACGAATCATCAATGCAGACAGCATGCGCCAAAAAGTTGAAAGAACGCCCGGAAACGCTATCCGAGCGGATTTACGCCCGGATCAAAGAAGACATTTCCGAGTTTCGTTTATTACCCGGCGAACGATTTACTGAAGGTGAAATAGCCGAGCGTGTTCAGGCCAGTCGTACACCGGTCAGGCAGGCATTGTTCCGGCTGGAGCAGGAAGGGTACGTGGAGGTTTATTACCGAAGCGGCTGGCAGGTGCGGCCCTTCGACCCTCATCACTTCGAGGAGCTGTATGACGTTCGGGTGGTGCTCGAGCTGGCGGCGCTCGCCAGGCTGGGTTTGATGGACCTGAGCGTCGAGCCGCTGATCGACGAACTCATACGCACCTGGCTGGTGCCGAAAAACGAGCGATTGAGAGACACCGATATCCTCGCCGGGCTGGGCGAACGCTTCCATTGCGCGTTGGTCGAGGCGGTGGGCAACCGGGAAATGGCCAGGCTGCATTACGAAGTCACCGAAAAGACCCGGACCATCCGGCGTCTCGAATTCAGCGCCTCCAGAATCGATGCAACGTACGAAGAGCATGGCAGTATTTTAAAGGCCCTCCTGCAACGTCGGCCGCGACAGGCTCAGCAATTGCTGGAAGCGCATGTAGAGCTCAATAAGGAGGAAGCGCGCAGAGCCACCCAGCATGTCTTGCGCCGCGCGCGTCATTACGCCGAGAAGAACGGCGAGCCCGCCAGATTGCGTGCGCAAGTGCAGTGAGCGGTTGCTACGGAGCTGCGCGTTTTGGTCGTTTGATCCATCACCGGTAAAGCAATGCTTCCAGTAACAGAGCAAACGCGGGCGATGCCTGGCGTCTGCTCGGGTAGTAGAGGTGGAAGCCGGCAAAGGTCGGTGACCAGTCTTCCAGCACCTGAATCAGACGTCCGGCTTCGATATGTTCGGCAACCAGATCGTGCGGAATGTAACTCAGCCCGAAGCCGTCGAGCGCCGCGTCCAGAAGCGGATAGACACCATTGAACGTGACTTGGCCTGTGACGCGGACGTTCAGGGTTTCGCTGTCTTTGGCGAACTCCCAGGCATACAGGCCGCCATTGGTAGGCAGGCGCAGATTGTTGCAGCGGTGCGCGGTCAGGTCTCTGGGCGTCTCGGGTTTCGTGCGGCCTTCGAAGTAGGCTGGAGAACCGACCACCGACAGACGCATGTCCGGGCCTATGCGGGTGGCGATCATTCCGTCCGCCACGGCTTCACCCAGACGCACGCCCGCATCGAACCCTTCGGCGGCGATGTCGACAAAGCTGTAGTCGCAACATACCTCGACACTGATGTCCGGGTATTTGTGCAAGAAGGTCTTGAGTACTGGCCGGATGATGAGGTCAAGCGAGTGATCCATCGCATTGATGCGGATCTTGCCGGCAGGGGTGTCGCGCAGGTCGCTCAGTCCTGCCAGCTCGATTTCGATTTCATCGAAATGCGGGCCGACTTTCTGGATCAGGCGTTCGCCAGCCTCTGTGGGCGATACGCTGCGCGTGGTGCGTGTCAGCAGGCGCAGGCCAAGGCGCGCTTCCAGGCTGCGAACGGTGTGACTCAGTGCTGATTGTGAAACACCCAGTCTGGCAGCTGCCTTGGTAAAGCTTCGCTCTTTGGCGACTGCGAGGAAGGCAAGCAGATCAGCGGCGTTTTCCCGAAGCATTGATGAGCCCTGTCGATAAGTATTTTCGAATTGTAGCCGATAGTCGCAATAGTTCTCGGCGGGTAGATTGGAGTGACTTCCAATAACGCTCAAGGATTCCCATGATTGTCATCAATTCCAGCGGCTCACAGCCTTCCGCCAGCGGCCCGACCGATTATTTCACCGGTACCGTGCGCATCGACGCGCCATTCAAGGGCTCGGAAGACGCGAGAATAAGCGGAGCCACGGTGACGTTCGAACCGGGCGCACGCACTGCCTGGCATACCCATCCCCTGGGCCAGACGCTGATTGTCACGTCAGGCGCCGGCCTGGTGCAGGAAAAAGGCCAGCCGGTTCGCACCATCAAGCCCGGCGATACCGTGTGGATTGCGCCCAACGTCAAGCATTGGCATGGCGCAACCGCAACGACGGCCATGACCCACATCGCTATTGCCGAGGTGCTGGACGGCGAGGTGGTTGACTGGATGGAACCGGTCTCGGATGGCGACTACCACGCGGCTAATAACAGCGAGTAACTTGCCCCAGCGCACTGCCTCGGCCATGACGCGTAACGCGTTGCCGCGCTTGGACAACTGATAAGCGTGCAGGGGATCGGTGATATGCGTTTCGTGCAGCATGGGCAGCGCAAGTAGTGCATCCACCGATGTGGTGGCCAGCGCCTTGGCCGCCGCATCGGCGTTGTCCTGACGCAGGTCGGCGAGCAATACGTGCCTGCCCGCGCTGACACGGCGGGCGATGGCTTGCCCTATGGAGCCTGCACCGATGACTACGATGATTTTTTTCGGGTTTTGCATGACCAGTTCCTCGGTGAAACTCGAGCGAATCCGCATCTGCAGATCAGCTTCGTGATGTCCGGATCACCTTATAGGCCTGTCATTTTTTCAACAATGGAGCATTATCGGGATAGACTCATGAATCATATTCATGAACTTCGGCTTTTGCTCATCTCAGCCTCGGCTGCACCGAATCCGCCAGTTGCGTCAGTATCAGGCAGCACGACACCGCGCCTGCATCCAGTACGCCGAGCGACCGTTCGCCGAGGCGACTCGCCCGGCCTATCTTCGCCACCAGATCACGGGTGGAGTCGCGCCCTTGTGATGCGGCGCTTTTCATCGCATCGAGCGCTGCGCTGAACGATTCACCCCGGGCGTGGGCCTGCTCGAAGGCTTCGACGGCCGGAATCAAGGTATCCATCAAGCATTTGTCGCCGACCCCGGCTTCGGTGATGTCCTGCAGTGAGGTGAGGCCGCCGCGCAGCAGGCTGGCGAAGGCCGCGGCGTCGATCTGTTCGCAGCCGCGCACCTGATCGGCCATGCCGATGAACAGACTGCCGTACAGCGGGCCCATGGAGCCGCCGATGCCTTCCATCAGGCTCAGGGTCAGTTCGTCCAGCGCTTCGGCGAGGCTCAGTTGGCGGCCTTCGATGGTACGACCGCAGTGGGCGAAGCCCTTGGCCATGTTGATGCCATGGTCGCCGTCACCGATCGCGCCATCCACTTCGCTGAGGTATTCGCGGTTGGCGACGATCACGCTCACCAGGTCGGCAACGATAGGAGTGCCCTGTTGTGCAGGGAGATGCGTAGAGAATTGTTCGCTCATGGTTCACTCCGCCTGGGTCATGCCGATGGAACGGCAAGGGTGGTCGATCAGTTTTTTCAGTTCGGCGTCCAGGCCCAGCAGCGTCAGGGTTACCCCCATCATTTCCAGCGATGTGAAGTAATTGCCCACGTAGCAGCGATGGATTTTCAAGCCCCGGGCCTTGAGCAGGCGCTCCACTTCGGCGTAGAACACGTAGAGTTCCATCACCGGCGTGGCACCGAGGCCTGAAACCAGTACGACTACGCTGTCGTCCACGCTGAAATCCCGGTCGGCCAGGATCGGCGCCAGAATGCGCTCGGCCATGGCCGCTGCAGGCTCGATGTCGATGACTTCGATACCCGGTTCGCCATGGTGACCGATGCCCAGCTCCATTTTGCCGTCGGGGATCTGAAAGTTGGGCTTGCCGACCGCCGCGATGGTGCAGGGCGTCAGGCCGATACCGATGGATCGGCATTGATCCACGGCCTTCTGCGCGACGCGGATCACGCCGTCCAGATCGTAACCGTTTGCGGCCGCAGCGCCGCCGATCTTCCACATGAAAATTTCCCCGGCCACTCCGCGTCGCTTGGCGATATCGGATTTCGGTGCCGAGGCCACATCGTCGTTGGCCACCACGGTACGCACTTGCAGGTCTTTGCTGGCGGCCATTTTCATCGCCAGCTTCACGTTCATGTTGTCGCCCGCGTAGTTGCCGTACAGGCAGGCGATGCCCGCACCGTGATCGGCCGCGCGGAAGGCATCGAAAAAGCTCTTGGCCGTAGGCGAGGAGAAAATCTCGCCGACCGCGACCGCATCCACCAGGCCGGGGCCGACATAGCCGAGAAAGGCCGGTTCATGACCCGAGCCGCCGCCGGTAACGATACCGACGCGTCCTTGATCAGAGGGACGGGTTTTGCTGATGACCCGCGGGTTACCTTCACTTTGCGACAGTTCGGGGTGCGCTACCAGAATGCCGCGCAGCATGTCCTCGACCACCTGGTCCGGATCGTTTATCACTCGGTTCATAACGCGATTTCCTGTGTTCTTTTTATAAGGATCGGGCGGATCAGGGTTCCAGAACCACCTTCAATGATTTATCACCGCGCTCCATGACGGCAAACGCCTCCTTGAACTGCGCCAGGGGGAATTTGTGCGTGACGACGTCGCGCATGTCGATCTTGCGGTTGCCGATAAAGTCGATGGCGCGCGGATACATGTAAGGGCCGAGGTGAGAACCGAGCACGTCCAGCTCCTTGCGGTCACCGATGATCGACCAGTCCACCGTGGCCTCATCGTTGAATACGCTGAACTCCACAAAGCGTCCGAGTTTGCGCAGCATCGCCAGGCCCTGATTGACCGCCTTATGGTGTCCGGTGGCTTCTATATAGATGTCGCAACCGTAGCCGTCGGTTATCTCACGGATCTTCGCCAGCACATCGACCTCGGCCGGGTTCCACACCTCGTCGGCACCCATGCGCAGGGCGAGGGCGGCGCGCTCGGGCTTCATGTCGAGAACGATGAGTTTTTTCGGGTTACGCATGCGCACCGCGCCAATGATCCCAAGGCCCAGTGTGCCGGCACCAGCGACGACCACAATGTCGTCGAAATCGACGTCGGCCCGTTCGGCTGCGTGCAGCGAGCAGGCCAGTGGTTCGATGAGGATGGCTTCGTCCGGGGCAATCGAGTCGGGCACCTTGTGAATGATGCCTTCCCTGGTAAAAATCATGTACTGGGCCATGGCGCCCTGCACGTTGTTCTGAAAGCCGTAAAGGTCGTGCTTCTGGCACATCCAGTACTGTCCGTGGTTACAGAAGCGGCAGCCCCAGCACGGCACGATCTGCTCGGAGATCACCCGGTCGCCGATCTGCACGCCACGCTTTTCGGCGCCAGGGCCGAGCGCCACCACGCGACAGACGAATTCATGGCCGGGAATCATCGGTGGTTTGACGTAGCGAGGCTGCTCGGCATCGCCCCAGAACGAGGGCGCGCCGCGATAGGTCTTGATGTCGCCCATGCAGATGCCACACAGCTCGACCTTGGTGAGGATTTCGTCGGGGCCGGGAGTCGGCACATCCACGGTTTCCAGCCGGTAGTCTTCCGGACCGTGGCAGACCACGGCCTGCATGGTTTTCGGGATGACCGGTGAAAGTTGTTCGGCAGTGCGTTCGGTGACGGTGGACATGACGATGAACCTCACGACAGAAAAATGAATTACTGGATGCTGTAGCCGCCGTCGATCACTACGTTTTCGCCGGTGATCATGCTGGCGGCGTCGCTGAGCAGGTACAGGGCCAGCCCGGCTATTTCCTCCGGCTGGGCGAAGCGGCCTGCCGGGATCTGCGTTTTGGCCCGTTCTCCGACTTCGCCCGCCCAGGCTTTTTTGCCCAGCGCGGTCTCGACGATGGTGGGCGAGATGGCGTTGACGTTGATGTGTGGTGCCCACTCCATGGCCAGCACTTTGGTCATGCCGACCACTGCGGCCTTGCTCGCGCAGTAGGCGACGTGCCGGTCCAGGCCAATGACCGCCGCCTGAGAGGCAAGATTGACGATGCGTCCGCTGCCTTGACCGAGCATGTGTCGCGCGCAGGCCTGGGCGACGAAGAAACTGGCCTTGAGGTTGATGTCCAGCGTCGTGTCCCAGGCCTCTTCGCTGACGTCGACAGCCTTGTCCAGCATGGCTACCCCGGCACTGTTGACCAGATAATCGATGCGCTGGAAATGCTCGAAGACGCTGTCGATGGTGCTGTTGACCTGATCGACCCGGCGCAGGTCGACCGCAATACCGATGTGCTCGCTGCCCAGGCCGGCGGCAACCTCGGCCACTGCCGGGTCACGGTCCAGCAGTGCGACCCGCGCGCCGCGCGCGACCAGCAGGCTGGCACAGGCAAGGCCAATCCCGGCTGCTCCGCCGGTGATGACCGCACAACGGCCATTGAGATCGAACGCCTTGTTCCAGAATTCAGACATGAAGATGACTCCTGTAGCGCTGTTTTTTTGAAGATTCAAACACGTTAGCTTTTGATTCTGGCCGAAGGCCGTGGGAGCGAACTTGTTCGCGAAGAGGCCGGTATGACCGCCGAAAATGCGTCGTTTGAAATACTGTCTTCGCGAACAAGCGAAGCGTCGCCCGCTTCGCTCCCACGCCCTTCGGGCAGAAGCGGGAATCTCAGACCGGTTACTTGCCGCCGCTGACCTGCTTGTACAGCGCATCGGCGTTGGCATCGGTGACCGGCACCCAGGGCAGGATGTAGTTCTTGTCGGTGCCGTCGCCCCACTTGACGTCCTTGGCGTAGCGCTCCCAGATCACCGACTGCGGCTTGTAATCCTTGCCGGCCAGGGTGCGAAGGGCGACATCGAGGGCACCCTGGGACTGGGCCTGGGCGTCCTGCAGAAAGGTCGTGATTTCGTTTTTCTTCGCCGCCTGAATGGCGTCAGGCATGCCATCGATGGAGGTGATCGGCACATCGGCAGGCTTCAGGTTGCGCGATTTCACCGCTTGCAGGGCACCGAGAGCCATGTCGTCATTCTGCGAAATGATCCCGGAAATGCCGCCGTTCTGATGCGCGTTGAGCCAGTCTTCAGTCAGGGTCTGGGCTTCGGCGCGGGACCAGTTGGCGGTCTTCTTCTCAATGATCTTGATGTCCGGGTGTTTGCTCAGGACTTCCAGTTCGCCTTTTTCCCGATCAATTTGCGCCGACTGGCCAATCGGTCCCTGGATGATCACCACATTGCCTTTGCCCTTGAGCTTGTCGACCATGGCCTGCGCCTGCAGACGACCGCCCTCGACGTCGTCGTTGCCGACGTAAGGCACTTTGTTGCCGGCAACCCGGGTGTTCGATGCGATCACCGGAATGTCGTTTTCCATCGCCCTGGCCACCGTGCCGACGCCGGCTTTGGTGTCGATGGGCACGAAAATGATCGCATCGTAGTGCTGGGTGATCATGGTCTCTATCTGATTGTTCTGGGTCAGCGCATCGTAGTTACCGTCGAACACGGTGATTTTCACGGTGCCGTCCTTGACCGCCGGATGCTCCTTGAGCTCACGCACCCAGTTCTGCATGAACTGCCCCTTGAGGCCATACACCGCCGCACCGATCTTGTAGGTCTTGCCATCGGCGGCCATGGATATACTGCTGGCGAGCAGGGAGAACGCCGCGACCGCGGCCAGGGATGTACCGAATTTCATGATGAGAACCTCATTATTGTTGTAGTCAGTCGTTCATGCCGGTCTAGCGTTTTTTCTTGCGCCACACATCAATCAATACTGCGAACACGATGATCAGGCCCTTGGCGACCTGCTGGTAATAGGAGGACACGCCAAGCAGGTTCAGGCCGTTGTTGATCACGCCGATCAGCAGTGCGCCAAACAGTGTGCCAACGATGCTGCCAGTACCGCCCGACAGGCTGGTGCCGCCGATGACCACTGCTGCGATGGCGTCCAGTTCGTAGGACATGCCGGCCTGGGGCAGGGCGGAGGTGGTTCTGGCGGACAGCACTACGCCTGCCAGTCCGGCGAGCAGCCCGGAAACCACGTACACCGAAAACATCACCTTGCGCACACCGATACCGGAGGTGCGTGCGCTCTTTTCGTTGCCGCCGACGGCGTACACGTAACGGCCGTAGGTGGTGTAGCGCAGTACCATCCAGAAAATCAGCGCGACCACCGCGAAGATAATGATCGGCACACCAATCGGGCCGATCCGGCCGATGCCCAGCGCCAGGTATTCTTCGGGCAGGTCGGTCACCGGGCTGCCGTCGTTGAGGATGAAGGTCATGCCGCGGGCGATACTGAGCATGCCCAGGGTGGCCACAAACGGTGGAATCGAAAGATTGGCGACCATGAAGCCATTGACCACGCCAAGCATGGCGCCGGCAAACATGCCTGCGCTGACCGCTGCCAAGAGGCCATAGCCTTGGGTCGCGACCAGTGCGCTGCACAATCCGGCGAACGCCAGAATCGAGCCGACGGAAAGGTCGATGCCCTTGGTCAGGATCACGTAGGTCATGCCGACCGCGAGAATGCCGTTGATCGAGGTCTGGCGCAGGATGTCCATCCAGTTGCGCCAGGTCATGAAATATTCGCTGGCAAAAGCCAGTACCAGGCACAACAGAATAAACACCAACGGCAGGCCGAAACGGTCGAGAGACAGGCGCAGGCGGCTGCGTGGAGACGCGGAAGCTGGGGCGATAATGGTTTTGGCATTCATGAGGCAAGACTCAACAGGACTTCCTGGGAAAGATCGGCATCGCTGCTGATAGTCACCAGCCTGCCACCCTTGAACACGGCGATTCGGTCACTGAGGCGCAGCAGCTCCGGCGCCTCCGAAGAGACCACGATGGCGGCCCCGCCAGCGCGTACGAACTGATCCAGCAGGTGATAGATTTCCTGCTTGGCACCCTCGTCGATGCCCCGGGTCGGCTCGTCGCAGAGCAGGCACACCGGCTCGGTCGACAGGCATTTGGCGAGGACGACCTTCTGTTGGTTGCCACCGCTCATCGACGCGACGGGCAGATCCAGAGAAGTCGTCTTGATCTGCAGGCGCTTGACCATGTCTTCGGCCAGTTTGTGCTCCTTGCGGGCATCGATCAGCGACCAGTTCGACAACTGCCGGTAGGCCGACAGTGCGATGTTGGACAGGATGCTGCCATTAAGTACCAGGCCGCTGTCCTTGCGGTCTTCGGTGACCAGTGAGACGCCCGCGCGAATAGTCGCTTTGGGCAGGCCGACCGGCAGCAGCTTGCCTTGCAGGGTGACGCTGCCGGAATCGGGTATGGTCAAGCCATACAGGCAGTTGAGAAACTCGCTGCGACCCGAGCCCATCAGTCCATAGATGCCGAGAATTTCACCGTGACGCACGTGCAGGCTGATGTCTTCGAATTCGCCGGTGCGACTCAGGCCTTCGACATTAAGGCAGCATTCGGCGGCGCATTCGCGACCTACCTTGTGATCGATACGCTGTAACTCCTGGCCGACGATGCCGCGTACCAGGTGTGCCCGGTCGATATCGGCCATACGTCCGCTTTCGACAAAGGCGCCATCGCGGAAGATGCTGTAATCGTCGGCAATCTGCGCCAGCTCGCTGAGGCGGTGGGAGACGTAGATGATGCCCGCACCCCGTGCAGCAAGCCGGCGGATGGCTTTGAACAGGGTTTGTGCCTCACGCTCGCCGATGGCCGAAGTGGGCTCGTCCATGATCATTACCGAACAGTCATGGCTGAAGGCCTTGGCGATTTCCACCAGTTGTATCTGCGCCACGCTCAGCAAATGCATGGGGCTGGTGGCGTCGACGTCGAATTCCAGCTCGTCCAGCAGTGCGCGGGTGCGTCGGTTCAGTTCCTTGCTGTCGACAATGCACCCGGCCCGACGTGGCTCGCGGCCCAGCCAGATGTTCTCGGCGACGGTCATGAAGGGGATGGGTTCCAGCTCTTGGGTGATCATCGCAATGCCGGCTGCCAGGGCATCGCCGGGACGACTGAACTGCACCGGCTCGCCGTTGAGCAGGATGGTCCCCGCATCACGTTGGGTGATGCCCATCAGAATGCTCAGGAAAGTGGACTTGCCCGCGCCATTGCCGCCGCACAGAGCGTGCACGCTCCCGGCTCGTAACGAGAGACGCCCGTCACGCAGGGCGGGGATGCCAGCGTAAGCCTTGGTGACGTGTTCAGCCTGGAGCAGTAATGGCTTGGCCATTGGCGTGTCCTCGTGCTGTGAATTCTTATTAGGTGCTGATGCGTTGCTCAGTGAGCATATGTGTATCAAATGAAATTCTGATCAGTCAATCTGTTTCCTATAAAAGTTTTGGAGTCCCGCGCTGGGGTCTCCCCTGCGGTCTTTCTGAGTTTTGGTTCAGTATTCACTGGAAAACTTGCTTGACAGAACCCGGCTAATGTTTCAGAAATGGCTGATCGGAATTTCACCGATTGAACATTTGGTCAAATAATAAGACCCCCGGCAGTGGAGCCTGATGCCATGAACACACCTTTCCCGGTGGCTATCGGATGTGATGAAGCGGGTTATGAACTCAAGGAATTATTGAAGCGCCATATCGAGTCGCTGGGTTATCCGGTGACCGATTTCGGTACTCATTCCGCGGCACCGGTGCTTTACCCGGACATCGCCCTGGCCGTGGCCACAGCGATCAACGCCGGACAGCAGCGGCTTGGCGTGCTGGTCTGCGGGACCGGAATAGGCATGGCCATCTCCGCCAACAAGGTCTTCGGCATTCGTGCGGCCCAGGCCCACGATACCTATTCGGCCGAGCGGGCACGCAAGAGCAACGATGCGCAAATTCTTTCCATCGGTGCACGGGTGATCGGCACGGAACTGGCGAAAAGCATCGTCAAATCGTTCCTGGAGTCGGAGTTCGAAGCCGCGCGCTCCGGCGCCAAGGTCGAGCGCATCAACGCGATAGAGCGTGACGGGCATCAATAGTCAGTGGACGGAACAGGGCGGGAGTAGGGAGAATGTGCCTTTGACGCCGAAACGGAAGCCCGTCCACATGAGTGACAGTACCCAGCGCATGGCCAGCGACATCGACCTGATGACTGAAGTCGCGATGCTCTATTACCTTGAGAACGTCACTCAGGAAGCCATCGCCAAACGCTTCGACCTGTCGCGCGCAAAAGTCAGCCGACTGCTCAAACGCGCACGCGATGAAGGGATTGTCGAAGTACGGGTGCTGCAGCACCCGGCGATGAACAACGAGCTGGAACTGGCGCTGGTCGAGCGGTTTCAGCTGGACAGGGCGTTGATTGCAGTCGACCACAGCGACCCGGATACCCAGCGCTCGGCGGTCGCCAGCCTGGTTGCCAATTACCTGAACAAGACCCTGGGCGACGGCATGATCGTCGCCGTGGGCATGGGCCGCAATGTGGGTGCGGTCGCGGACAATGTGTTCCTGCCGGTGACGCGCAACTGCACATTTGTCTGTGCAATCGGCGGTTCGCTGAAGGCGGGCGAGTACATGAACCCCGACCACATCTGCCGCCGTCTGGCGCTGCGTTTTGGTGGTGAAAGCGAAAGCCTGTACGCCCCGGCGCTGGTCGCCAACCCTGAACTGCGCAGTATTCTGATCAGCAACGACACCGTGCGCTCGACGCTTGACCGCGCGCGGCGTGCCGACATGGCGCTGATCGGCATCGGTGACATGAGCGAGAACAGCAACATGGTGCGCATGGGCTGGTTCTCCCCGCAGGAAATCGCCCAGGCCAGGCTGTCCGGCACGGTGGGTGACATGATGGGCTATGACTTCATCGACATTCATGGCCAGCCTGCGGTCAATGCCATACAGGGCCGGGTGATCGGTCTTACCGTGCAGGAATTGTTTCGTATCCCGGATGTAGTGGCCATCGCCAGTGAAAACACCAAGGCCGCCGCCACGCTGGGTGCCTTGCGCTCAGGCGTGATCAACACCCTGGCAACCACCGTCACCAACGCCCACACCATCCTTGCCCTGGATGACGCGACACGCAAAAACTGACACTACGGGCTAAATCCGTGGTCGAAAGCGTCGCGGCGCAAGACTGGATAACAATAAAGGGCAAGGAAGATGATTCTCAAAGTGACCGGTATCGTCATCGCGATACTCAGCCTCATTCTGCTGTTCATGGGTGCGCAACTGGTGGCTGCCGGCGGTTCACCGGCCTACTCGATGATCGCCCTGGGTTTGCTGGCCACAGCAACCCTGGTATTCCTGAAAAGAAAGTCGGCACTTACCCTGTATGCAGTGATGATGTGGGGGATTCTGCTCTGGATCATCTATGAAGCGGGCCTGGACAAATGGCAGTGGATCCCTCGCGGCGATCTGTTTGCACTGATCGGCCTGTGGCTGGCCATGCCCTGGGTCGTGCGGCCGCTTTATCAAGCGCGATCGAGCACCGATAAGCGTCGTTTTCATCCGTTGCTGGGCGGTACGCTTGGCGTAATGCTGCTGATCGTGATTGCGCTGATGTTTCACGATCCGTACCCGCAGCAAGGGCGGATCGACAGCGTGGCGACCGCCCGCAGCGCCGAGTCGGCAGGCAGTGACTGGGCTGCATATGGCGGTAGCAACGCGGGCCAGCGCTTTTCCAGCCTCGATCAGATCACCCCGGACAACGTCGGCAAACTGTCGGTGGCCTGGGAATACCACACCGGCGACCTGCGTGATGAGGACAAGGACGCTGGCGAGTACACCTTTGAAGCGACGCCCCTCAAGATCAACGACCGGGTGTACGTGTGCACGCCTCATAACGAAGTGCATGCACTGAACCCGCAGACCGGGCAACTGGCGTGGAAATACACCCCCGAGAAAAAACGCTCGTATTTGCAGCAGCACCAGACCTGCCGTGGCGTCAGCTATTATTCAGCGGCCTCCAGCTCTGCGGGTCAGCCACAACAGCCGGCTCAATGTGCCAAACGCATCATCACCGCGACTGCAGATGCCAGGCTGGTAGCGCTTGATGCTGACACCGGCAACCTGTGCAGCGACTTCGGCAGCGGCGGGGTGATCGACTTGAGCGTCAACATGGGCACGATCCGCCCGCACGCGCTGATGCAGACCTCCGCGCCACTGATTGCCGGCGAACTGATCGTGATCGGCAGCTCGATCATGGATAACGGTTATAACGACGGCAACCCGTCCGGGGTGATTCGCGCCTACGACGTCATCACCGGCCGGCTGGTATGGAACTTCGATCCGCAAAACCCGGACAACACCCAGCCGATAGCGGCTGACCAGAACTATCCGCAAGATACGCCGGTCGCTTGGGCGACCCTGAGCTCCGATGTCAAAAACGGTCTGGTGTACGTCCCGTTTGGCAACGCTTCGCCCGACGAAACCGGCACCCGGCGTAACCCCGACAGCAACACCGAGAAGTTTCGCGATGCACTGGTGGCTCTCGACCTGAAGAGCGGCGCGCTGCGCTGGAAATTCCAGACCTCGAACAATGACCTTTGGGATCGCGACAACCCATCGCAGCCCTCACTGCTGGATCTGGGAAAAGACGGTAGCCGCCAGCCTGCCCTGGTGTTGCCGACCAAAGTAGGCAACATCTTTGTGCTTGACCGACTGACGGGCGAGCCGATCGTGCCTGTCGATCAGGTCAGTGTGCGCACCGCGGGCGGTGTTGAAGGCGAGCGCTTTGCACCCACCCAGCCGGTCTCGCGACTTAACTTCATCCCGCCGGTGTTGACCGAGAAGTCCATGTGGGGCGTTACGCCTTTTGACCAGATGGCTTGCCGGATCGCGTACAACACCCTTCGTTATGACGGTAACCCTTGGACACCGGCCACCGAGTCGGGATCGCTGATCTATCCCGGCAACATAGGCGTGTTCAACTGGGGTTCGGTGGCCGTGGACCCTGACCGCCAGTTGCTGATCGCCGCACCGGTGCGCCTGGCGTATGTCTACAACCTGATCAAGCGCCCCGCGCAGGCCCGGGAAAAACGCCTGTTCACTCAGGAGGGCAAGCCCTACTGGAACGAGAACTTCGACGGTGACTATGCCATCCGTATTTCCAGATTCGCCTCGAGCCTTGGCATTCCGTGCACAGCGCCACCGTGGGGGACCATGGCCGGGGTCGATCTGACAACTGGCAAGACCCAATGGATGCGCCGGGTCGGCACCACCAAAAACCTCAAGACCAGCTTCATGCAGGAACGTTTTCCGGTCGGTTTTCCCATGGGCATGGTCGCCCATGGCGGTCCGATGGTGACGGCAGGCGGATTGGCCTTTCACGGCGCGACGGCGGATAACTTTTTCCGTGCCTATGACGTCAATAACGGCGAAATGCTCTGGGAATATGAGTTGCCCGCGGGTGGTCAATCCATTCCTTCGACGTATACCGGCAACGACGGCAAGCAGTACGTGGTCATTGCTGCCGGCGGTCACGGATCGCTTGGTACGACATTGGGCGACAGCGTGATTGCCTTCCGGGTTGATTGAACGCAGAAGCGTCTGTGCGAGAGGGCCTTTAGTGGCCCTTTTTCTTGGCGCGTATCGCTGCAGTTCATTCACCAGGGCACAGGCGCTTCAATCACCTGCCATCCAGCGCGCCAGGCCATGTCGTCCGCTGACGCCCAGCTTGGCGGTGGCGCGTTTGAGGTAGGTTTCCACCGAACTGTTCTTGACCTTGAGGCGCTGCGCCATTTCAGCCACGGTGCCGCCGGTCAGCAGGCCCAGGCAGACTTCCTGTTCGCGTGCTGACAGTGTCACCGAGCCCTGTGCGAGCCTGCCACTGAAGGCCTGATCCAGCGAGCCCGGCTCCGGCTCGAGGCGCGTGGCATTGTGGCTGGACTGAGCAAGGCTCTGCGCGTGGTGCTCGACCAGCGGCAACAGCGTGTCGGAGAGGCTCTTGAGCAAGGACAACTCTGTCAGGGAAAACGCCCGCAACGCGGTCAGTCGATAAAAACAGATGATCAGCCGACGTTCACCGTGGCTGGACACCAGATTGCACTGGTGGGTGTTGTGCTGAGGGTGTTGCGCGCTCAGCGGAGTCTTGAGCTGAATCAACAACGGGTCCTGCATGTGCAGAATGCTGGATAGCAGAGGATGGTCGATGGCCTCGCTGCCGGGAGGGTCATGCTTCAGGCCCGCGCTGCCCAGCGGATTGATACGACTGATGCTGCTCTCGCGCAGGTCCAGCGTCCATTCACTGAGGCCAAGCCCGTGAATGGGCACCAGCGAATCCACCAATTGCAGCATGTGCCCGGCAAAGGTCTCGTCGCCCGTACTGGACACCAGCTTGGCCAGTTGCAGATAGAAGCGTGGGTCGTCGTGGTACTCGAAATGTTGCGCCGTGTTCATCTTGAGCTTTCCTGATTCCGACCGCGCAAAACGGACCATGTCGACTGCTGCGCGGCAACTACTGATTGCACTTACTGATAAGCCTGATGATGGCACTTGGTCTCCGGGTATTCAGCCTAACCTTTCATCCTGCGTCTGTAACAAAAAACAGGGACAGGATTGCAATCCGCTGAAAGTGTATCTGCGGTGGCATTTGGCCGTACGGCACTGTCCGGGTTAAAGGGGCCATACACAGGTGGGACGGCAGTGCTTAATCCGCTGCCTACCCGCCAAGAAGGACCTTGAGCCATGCTCGCCACCAGCGCCGCAACCTACCCATTGACCGCTGCTCAGCGCGACGTCTGGCTTGATCAGATCAGTCGCGGTGACTCCCCGCTTTATAACATCGGCGGCTACCTGCAACTGTCTGGAGCGGTCGACCCGGTGACGCTGCACAAGGCGCTGGAGCAACTGGTTTGCGCACATGAAGTGCTGCGCACGGTCCTGATGCCCGGTGCCGGAGCGGATGGCATGCCGCTTCAGTCGTACGCGGCTTGCTTGCCGGTGTCCTTGCCGTTGCACGACGTCAGCGGTTATCCCGAGCCGGAACAGGCAGCGCGAGCGCTGATCAATGACAACATGCGCCGCCCGTACGTGCTCGATGGCAGCCCGTTGCTCGACTTCTGTCTGATCCGTCTGGCTGATGACCGCCACTGGCTGGCAGGCCAGGCCCACCATCTGATTCTCGATGGCTGGGGTTTCGGACTGTTGTTCAAGTCCCTCGGCGAGCTTTACAGCGCATTGATGGCAGGTAAAGACCTCGAACTGGTTGCACCGGGCTACAGCGACTTCATTGCCGACGATGCACGTTATCAGGCGTCGCAACGCTATTCGCTGGACAGGGCTTATTGGCTGGAAAAATACCGTGATTTGCCGGAGCCGTTGCTGGTGTCGCGCTATCACAACCGCCGAGCGAATGACCCGGCGCCGTCCCACGCCTGGGTGCAGCCGCTTCCTGGTACCTTGCATGCGCGCATGAAACAATTTGCCGAGCGTCACAACTCGTCTGCGTTTCATGTACTGCTGGCGGTTCTGCATGTCTATTTCACGCGCACTGCGCAACGTGACGAGTGGATTGTCGGGCTGCCGCTGCTCAATCGCAGTGGCGCGCGCTTCAAGGCGACGCTGGGTCACTTCGCTCAGGTCAGTGCCGTGCGCATGGCCTTCGACGAAGGGCTGGACTTTGGTGCATTGGTGGTCGAAGTGCGCGACGCACTGAAACGTGACTTCCGTCATCAGCGCTTCCCCTTGAGCGAGCTCAATCGCAGCCTCGAATTGTCACGTGAGGGAAGGGCGCAACTGTTCGAAGTGTCGGTGTCCTACGAGCTGGAAGACCATGGTTACTGCTACACCGATGCGCAGGCGCAGACTGTAAAGGTGTCCAATGGCTACGAGGCGACGCCGCTGGCCGTGCACTTGCGCAGCAACAGTTGCAACGACGAAGCCTCACTGCACCTGGTTCACCACCGTGCCTGGATCGAAGATGACGAGGCCCAGGCGATCGCCGGACGTTTGCTGCACATTCTGGAGCAGGGGCTGGAAAACCCGGCACTGAAGATTCAGGACTTTCACCTGTCAGTACCTGCCGAACAATTGCAGCTAACAGCCTGGAACCAGACTGAACGCGTTACGGGCGACGAGCAACTGATTCATCGACGCATCGAACAACAGGCCCGTACCCGTCCCTATGCCGTGGCGGCGATTTTTCAAGGGCAACACCTGACCTACGCGCAACTGAACTGTCAGGCCAATGCGCTGGCTCAGCGTCTGATCTACCAGGGCGTACGCCCTGATGATCGCGTGGCAATCGTTTCGCGCCGTGGTCTGGAAACCCTGGTAGGGCTGCTGGCTATTCTCAAGGCGGGGGCGGCTTATGTGCCCATCGATCCGTCGCACCCGCGCGAACGCCTGCACTATCTGCTCAGTGACAGTTTGCCGGTGGTGGTGCTGACCCTGTCTTCGCTGATCGAGCGTCTGCCGCCGCTGGCAATGCCGCTGATCGAACTGGACCACTGCATCGACGGCCAGGGCGCCGAAAAAAATCCGCAGGTAGCGGGGCTGGGCAGCGACAATCTGGTTTACGTCATTTACACATCCGGCTCCACTGGCCAGCCCAAGGGCGTGATGGTGGAGCATCGAACCCTGGCCAATCTGGTTGACTGGCACTGCCAGGCTTTCGATGTGAAGGCGGGCAGTCATACCTCCTGCCTGGCCGGTTTCGGTTTCGATGCGATGGCCTGGGAGGTCTGGCCGACCCTGTGCGCTGGTGCAACCCTGCATGTGGCGCCGGTCAAGGAAAGTGGCGAGGACATTGAAGCCATGCTCGACTGGTGGCGCGCCCAACCGCTGGACGTGAGCTTTCTGCCCACCCCGGTGGCCGAGTATGCGTTCAGCCAGAGCCAGGACCATCCGACCTTGCGCACCCTGCTGATCGGCGGCGATCGCCTGCGGCAGTTCACTCACAACCGCCGTTATGCCGTGGTCAACAACTATGGTCCGACCGAAACCACCGTTGTCGCTACCTCCGGTCAAGTGCTGGCCAACGGCTCGCTGCACATTGGCGGCCCCATCGCCAACACCCGTGTTTACGTACTCGATGAGCACTTGCAAGCGATGCCCGTCGGTGTTCCCGGTGAGCTTTACATTGGCGGCGAGGGTGTTGCGCGGGGCTATCTGAACCAGCCGCAACTCACCGACGAGCGCTTTGTTGTCGACCCGTTCAGCGATATGCCGCAGGCGCGCATGTACCGCAGTGGCGATCTGGTGCGCTGGAACCGCGACGGTAGCCTGGATTACCTGGGGCGTAACGACGACCAGGTGAAGATTCGTGGCATGCGCATCGAGCTGGGCGAAATCGAGGCGGTGCTGGCCAGTCTGGACGGCGTGAAAGACGCAGTCGTGCTGGTTCGCGATCTCCATCTGCTGGCCTGGTTCACTGAAACCTCCACGGTCGACATCGACACGCTGGGACCGGCAATGCGCGCACGCCTGCCGGGCTACATGGTGCCGCGCGCCTTTACCCGGCTGGCGTCACTGCCGTTGACGGCCAACGGCAAACTTGACCGCCGTGCGCTGCCTGACCCGGACCCGGCGTACCTGCTCGGCAACGCTTATGAAGCACCGCAGGGCGAAGTGGAAATCGCCATGGCGGCCATCTGGGCGCAGGTGCTGGGCATCCAGCGCGTAGGGCGGCACGACAACTTTTTCGAACTGGGCGGCCATTCCCTGCTGGCCGTCAGTCTGGTGGAGCAACTGCGCAAGGCCGGACTCAAGGCGGATGTGCATGTGCTGCTCAGCCAGCCGACACTGGCCGCTCTGGCGGCATGCCAGGCGGACGTCAGCACCTTCAAGGTGCCGACAAACCTTATTCCGGCAGGCTGCAAGCAGATCACTCCGGGCATGTTGAGTCTGGTGTCGCTTGAACAGTCAGCCATTGATCGCATCGTCGCCAGCGTGCCGGGTGGTGCTGCCAATGTGCAGGAGATCTACCCGCTGGCACCGTTGCAGGAAGGCATTCTCTATCACCACCTGACCGCAGAACAGGGCGATCCCTATCTGCTGCAATGGCGTCTGGCGTTCGACACGCCAGAGCGCCTGTACAGTTGGGCCGCAGCCTTGCAGGAAGTCATCGACCGCCACGATATCCTGCGCACCTCGGTGGTGTGGCAAGGGCTGGAAAGCCCGCAACAGGTGGTCTGGCGTAACGCCGAGCTGACGGTACAGGCCATCGAGTTCGAAGCCGAAGACCCCGAATCGACCGTTATCGATCGCCTGCAACGCCAGTTCGACGCCCGTCATCATCGACTGGATCTGACTCAGGCTCCCTTGATGCGTCTGGTGCATGCCCAGCAATCGTCGAGCGGCGAAACCGTTGCCGTTCTGCTCTTTCATCACCTGGTGCTGGATAACACTGCGATGGAGATCGTCAGCCGTGAGATGCAGGCGTTGCTGTTCGGTCACCGCTATGACCTGAAGACGCCGGTGCCGTATCGCAATTACGTGGCGCAAGTACGCCTGGCCAATGACGAGGCAAGCCACACAGCGTTTTTCACTGAAATGCTCGGTGACGTCGACGAGCCAACCCTGCCTTTCGGCATACAGGACGTGCACGTCGGCGGCAGTGACATCGAAGAGGAGCGACGTGCTCTGGACCCTGAACTGGCCCTGCGGCTGCGCGAGCAGGCACGCCTGCTCGGGGTGAGCGCTGCAAGTCTGATGCACGTTGTATGGGCGCGGGTTCTGGGCGTACTTGCCAATCGTCGCGACGTGGTGTTCGGCACTGTGTTGCTGGGACGCATGGGTGGTGAGGGCGCTGATCGGGCGCTCGGTGTTTTTATCAATACCTTGCCGCTGCGCGTGGATACAGCGCTGGACACTCGTTCAGCCGTCAAGGCGGTTCACGCTAGGCTGTCTGCGTTGATCGCTCACGAGCAGGCTTCGCTGGTACTCGCTCAGGGTTGCAGCGCGGTGGCTTCAGGTTCACCGCTGTTCAGTGCGTTGCTCAATTATCGTCACAGCGCTGAGGTAAAACCGCAGGACGGCGAGGGGCTCTGGCAAGGCGTGCGGGTGCTCGGTGGTGATGTACGCAGCAACTATCCGCTGACCCTTTGTGTGGACGATCTGGGCGAAGGTTTCGACCTGCATATGCTGGCGCAGCAGGGTATGGGTGCCGAGCGTATCACTGGCTGGGTGCTCAACACGCTGGAGCATCTGCTGGACACGCTGGAACAGGCGCTGCCGCTGCGGCTGGAAAACGTTCCGATTCTTGACGCGGCAGAGCGCAACCATCTGTTGCTCGATTTCAACGGCAGCGAGCAGCCGTTCCCGCAAGACTGCACCGTCAACGCGTTGATCGAAGCGCAGGCTGCCAGCCAGCCGCACAGCCCTGCGGTGATTCAGGGGGGGCATGTACTGACCTACGCTCAGCTCAACGAGCGCGCCAATCGCCTGGCCCATCATCTGATTGGCCTGGGCGTCAAAACCGATGAACGCATCGCCCTGTGCCTGCACCGTGGTCCCGCACGCCTGGTTGCCATGTTGGCGGTGCTCAAGGCCGGTGCGGCCTACGTGCCGGTCGACCCGGTCTATCCGGCCGAGCGTATTGCCTACCTGCTGCAGGACAGTACGCCTCGCGTGGTTCTGACTGAAAACTCGACCCACGATCTGGCCGGCGATACTGAACGGGTGAACATCGAGCAGGCGGACTGGCTGGGTTCTTCCGGCAATAACCCCTGCGTTGCGGGCCTTGATGCGCAAAAACTGGCTTATGTCATCTACACCTCCGGCTCCACCGGCCAGCCCAAGGGCGTCATGGTCGAGCACTGCACGCTGGTCAATCTGGTGCACTGGCATTGCCAGGCGTTCGCTCTGCAGGCTGGCAGTCATACGGCGAGCGTGGCCGGTTTCGGCTTCGATGCGATGGCCTGGGAAGTGTGGCCAGCGCTGTGTGCCGGTGCGGTGCTGCATCTGCCACCGGCCGAGGTCGGCAACGAGCACGTCGATGAGTTGCTCGACTGGTGGCTGGAACAGCCACTTCAGGTCGGTTTCCTGCCGACCCCGGTGGCCGAACAGGCCTTCAGACGCCCGCGCCAGCACCCGACGTTGCGCACGCTGCTGATCGGTGGCGACCGTTTGCGTCAGTTCGACAGCGACCCTGGCTTCTCCGTGATCAACAACTACGGCCCGACTGAAACCACTGTGGTGGCGACCTCTGGTGCCGTGCAGCCGTGCGGGCCGTTGCATATCGGCGGCCCGATCGCCAACACTCGCGTGTATGTGCTGGACGAGCAGTTGCAGCCGGTGCCGGTGGGTGTCATCGGCGAGCTGTATATCGGTGGCGCGGGGGTTGCCCGTGGGTATCTGAATCGTCCGCAAATGACCGAAGAGCGTTTTATCGCCGACCCGTTCAGCGCCGCAACGCAGGCGCGCCTGTATCGCAGTGGCGATCTGGTGCGCTGGAATGCCGATGGCAGCCTCGACTACCTGGGACGCAATGACGACCAGGTGAAAATCCGCGGCATGCGCATCGAACTGGGCGAAATCGAGACGGCGCTGGCCAGTCAGGCCGAGGTGCAGGACGCCGTGGTGCTGGTGCGCGGTGAACGTTTGCTGGCCTGGTTCACCGAAAGCGCGCCCGTCGAACCCGAAGCGCTGCGCGAGGCGTTGCGTGCACGTCTTCCCGCACACATGGTGCCGCTGGCCTTCACACGCCTGGACGCGCTGCCGCTGACCAGCCATGGCAAGCTCGACCGCCGGGCCTTGCCGGACCCTGAGCTGGAAGCGCTGACCAGCCAGGCCTACGCGGCACCCGTGGGTGAAACAGAGATCCTCATGGCTGATCTCTGGGCGCACGTGCTTGGCCTGGAAAAAGTCGGCCGGCATGACAACTTCTTTGAACTGGGCGGCCATTCGCTGCTGGCGGTCAGTCTGGTCGAGCGCCTGCGCAATGCCGGGCTCAGCGTCGATGTACGCGTCCTGCTCGGTCAGCCGACCGTCGCCGCGCTGGCCGCATCGGTGGGCAAAGGGCGTGAAATCCCGACGCCGCTCAATCGCGTTCCGGCGGGCTGCACATACATCACGCCGGACCTGCTGAGCCTGTCACAGCTCGACCAGACGACCATTGAGCGCATTGTCGCCACAGTGCCTGGCGGCGCGGCCAATGTTCAGGAAATCTACCCGCTGGCGCCCCTGCAGGAAGGCATCCTCTATCACCATCTGACTGCCGAGCAGGGCGACCCGTACTTGCTGCAATTGCGCATGAACGTCGACAGTCAGGAGCGTCTTGAGGCGGTGGCCGCTGCCTTGCGCGAAGTCATCGCCCGGCACGACAGTCTGCGTACGGCGATCGTCTGGGATGGGCTGGAGACGCCGCAACAGGTGGTCTGGCGCCAGGCGGATCTGCTTGTCGAGCGTGTGCCAATGGCGCAAATCGACACCCCGGCGGGTTCGGCACGCATGGACTTGAGCTGTGCGCCGCTGATCCGTCTGGCCTACTGCCCGGACGCGACCGGTCCTGGCCTGTCGGCAACACTGCTGTTCCATCACATTGTGGTGGACGCCACTGCGCTGGAAGTCATGCGTGAGGAAATGCTCGCCCATCTGCGCGGCGAGCCGGGTCCGACGCAGCCCGCCGTGCCGTATCGCAACTATGTGGCCCAGGCGCGTCTGGGTGTCAGCGAAGCGGAGCATGAGGCGTATTTCCGCGAGCAACTGGGCGATATAGACGAGCCGACATTGCCATTCGATCTGCGCGATGTGCAGGGTGACGGCCATTGCATCGAGGAAGCCCGGCAGATGCTGCCCGATGCGTTGCTACAGCGCCTGCGCACTCAGGCGCGGCAACTGGGTGTCAGCGTCGCCAGTCTGTTGCATCTGGCGTGGGCGCGGGTTCTGGGCGCGGCCACCGGCAATGACCGTGTGGTATTCGGCACCGTGCTGCTGGGTCGCCTGCAGGGCGGTGCGGGTGCTGATCGTGGCATGGGGATGTTCATCAATACGCTGCCGCTGCGGGTCGATCTGGGCAACATCAGCGTACGCGACGGAGCACGCGACACGCATGCCCGACTGGCGGCACTGCTTGGCCATGAGCACGCATCCCTGGCTCAGGCACAGCGCTGGAGCGGGGTGGCAGCGCCATTACCGTTGTTCAGTGCAATCCTCAACTATCGACACGCAGCTGGCCAGGCGCGCCAGGATGCGCAGCTCGATGCATGGCAAGGCCTGGAAATTCTGACCAGCGAGAAGCACACCAACTACCCGTTGAGCCTCAACGTCGACGACCTGGGCGGCAGCCTGCGCCTGAGCGTTACCGTGCCACCCCGGGTAGGGGCGCAACGTATCTGTGCTTATGTGCAGCAGACGCTGACGGCCATGCTTGACGCCCTTGAAGGCCAGCCGGATCTGCCGGTGCAGCATCTGTCGGTAATCGGCGCTGAGGAGCGGCAGCGTTCGCTGGTCGACTTCAACGCCACAGCGATCCATCACGATCTTCAGCAAACCCTGCACGGACTGTTCGAAGCCCAGGCAGTACGCACGCCGCAGGCAATTGCCCTGCGCGCCGGACGTGCGCAATTGAGCTATCGCCAGCTCAACGAGCAGGCCAACTGCCTGGCGCATCACCTGATCGATCTGGGCGTGCGGCCTGATCAACGGGTAGCGATCTGTGTCGAGCGCGGCCTGTCGATGGTGATCGGGCTGCTGGCGATCCTCAAGGCCGGTGGCGCTTACGTACCACTGGATCCGGGTTACCCGCGCGAGCGTTTGCAGTACATGGTCAAGGACAGCACGCCGGTCGCCTTGCTGGTACAGGGCAGTACCCGTGATCTGCTCGACGACGAGCACGCGCTGCGGATCGATCTGGACAGCGTGACCTGGGACGCGCAGCGTGATCAGAATCCGCGTGTTCCCGGCCTGACGGCAGAGCATCTGGCGTATGTGATTTACACCTCGGGTTCCACCGGCACGCCGAAAGGGGTGATGGTCGAGCACCGTAATGTCAGCAACCTGGTGCAGTGGAGCTCGGTGTTGTGCCCACCTGCCTCGGGCACGGTCTTGCTGCAAAAGACCCCGATCAGCTTCGACGCCTCGGTCTGGGAGATCTTCTGGCCCCTGAGCAGCGGTATTCCACTGGTGCTGGCCCGCCCTGACGGCCAGCGCGATCCTGCCTACCTGGCGCAAGTGATTCAGGAGCGCCAGGTCAGCGTGGTGCAGTTCGTTCCTGCGCTGTTACAGCAGTTCCTCGATCTGCCGCAGAGCAGCGCGTGCAGCAGCTTGACCGACGTTGTCTGCGGGGGCGGTGAGCTGACCGTGGAGATGGCGGCGCAGCTGCGCAAACGTTTGCCGGAGGTGCGCCTGCACAACGTGTATGGCCCGACCGAAACCACAGTCGATTGCAGTGTCTGGACGCTGCAACCCGACCAAGCCGTGCCGGACACTGCCCTGCCTATCGGGCGTCCGATCAGCAACACACGGCTGTATGTGCTCGACGCTTATGACCAGCCCGTACCGCAGGGGGTTATCGGCCAGCTGCATATCGGCGGTGCCGGGGTGACGCGTGGCTATCTGAACCTGCCGAAGACCGATGCCGAACGTTTTATCGACAGCCCTTTCGTAGCAGGCGACCGCCTGTACCGCAGTGGTGATCTGGTACGCCAGCGGGCAGACGGCAACCTCAAGTTCCTTGGCCGCAATGACGATCAGGTGAAGATCCACGGATTACGCATCGAACCGGGCGATATTCAGGCCTGCCTGATCAGCCATCCGGGCATCGAACAGGCCATCGTGCTGGTGCGCGACGAGCAACCGGGCGGGCAACGGCTGGTGGCCTATTACACCGGCACACAGTTGCCGGTCGAGACCTTGCGTGAAGTGCTGCGTGCGCAGTTGCCGGATTACATGGTGCCCGCACTGTTCGTGCATCTGGACGCCATGCCGCTGAGCCCCAACGGCAAGCTGGATCGCAAGGCGCTGCCTGCGCCCGGGCAGGATGCGCTCCTGACCCGCCCTTATGAAGCACCGCAAGGCGAAACCGAAGTCTTGCTGGCCAGGCTCTGGAGCGAACTGCTCGGGGTCGGGCAGGTAGGCCGTCACGACAACTTTTTCGAGCTGGGCGGTCATTCGCTGCTGGCGGTGAGCCTGACTGCGCGCCTGCGCCAGGAAGGCATCGAGGCCGACGTCCGGGCGCTTTTCGAACAACCTACGCTGGCGGGCTACGCAGCCATCACAGAGAACATGGAGATTACCCTGTGAGCATCAACGAACTCTTGGCGACACTCAAAGCTCACGAAATCCACCTGACGGTCAAGGACGGTCAACTGGTGGTGCAGGGCAATCGCCGTGCCTTGACCGATAACGGCTTGCTGGAGCATCTGCGTGAGCATAAGCCGGCGCTGATCGAGCTCATCGAACAAGGCGATTATCAGAACGGCAAGCGTGGCGCACCGGCATTGCCAGCCAACGGCATCGAGCAGGGTTGCGAGCGAATCACCCCTGAAATGTTGACGCTGGTGAAGCTTGATCAGGCGGCTATCGACCTGTTGATGGACGCGATACCGGGAGGTGCCGCGAATGTCCAGGACATCTACCCGCTGGCGCCGCTGCAGCAAGGCATTCTTTATCACCACGTCAGCGCCACCCAAGGCGATCCCTATGTCATGCAGGTGCAATTCGCCTTTTCTGATCAGGCGCGTCGGGACGCGTTCGCCGAGGCGCTGCAAAGCGTCATCACCCGGCATGACATTCTGCGCACCTCAGTACACTGGAAGGGGCTGGAAACCCCGGTGCAGGTGGTCTGGCGCCACGCTGAACTGAAAGTCGACAGCTCGCCGCTCGCGGCAGACCTGACGATGGATCTGGGCCAGGCCCCGCTGATGCGCCTGGTCTGCCATGCACCCGTAGCAGGCCAGCGGGTCGAGGCTACGCTGCTGTTCCACCACATTGCCATGGACCATAGCGCTCTTGAGGTCGTGCGCCATGAGGTCCAGGCCTGTCTGTCGGGACAAGCCGAAATGCTGGGCGTGCCGGTACCGTTTCGCAACTATGTCGGGCAAGCGCTGCTGGGTGTCAGCGAGGCTCAGCATGAAGCGTTTTTCCGCGAGATGCTGGGTGATCTCGACGAACCGACGCTGGCCTACGGTCTGCAGGATTTGAGCGGTGAGGGCGATGCAATCGAAGAACACAGCATCACCCTCGATCAGCAATTGTGTCAGCGCCTGCGCGCTCAGTCGCGAACCCTGGGCATCAGTGTCGCCAGCCTGTTCCACCTGGGCTGGGCACGGGTGCTGGCGGGCCTCGCCGGACAGTCGCGGGTTGTGTTCGGCACCGTGCTGATGGGGCGCCTGCTGGGTGCCGAAGCCACAGAGCGGGCGCTGGGTATCTTCATCAACACCTTGCCGCTGCGCCTCGATCTGGACGAGCAGGGCGTGCAAGCCGCAGTGCGCGCCACCCACCAGCGCCTGACCGCGCTGATGCGCCACGAACACGCACCGCTGGCACTGGCGCAGCGCTGCAGTGGGGTAAAAGCGCCGACGCCGTTGTTCAACGCATTGCTCAACTACCGCCACAGCGCGCCGGCGCAGGCGTCCGGTGAAACATGGCAAGGCATTGAGGTGCTGCAGGCTCAGGAGCGCAGCAATTATCCGCTGGTGCTGAGCGTCGATGATCTGGGCGAAGCCTTTGGCTTGACGGCACAGGCCACCGCAGGCATCGACCCGCACAATATTTGCGCCTATATGCAATGGACCATGGAAAGCGTGGTCGATGCGCTGGAGCAGACGCCACAAATGCCGGTCGATCAGCTTGATATCGTGCCCGCCAGCGAGCGTGCGCGATTGCTGCTGGACTTCAATGACCGACGTGCCGACTACGAACGCAGACTGACGATTCATCAGCGCATCGAGCAACTGGCAGAGCAGCAGCCTGATGCTGTTGCCGCACAGGTAGGTGCACAACACCTGAGCTACCGCGAGCTGAACGCGCGCGCCAATGCGCTCGCTCATCATTTGATCGGTCTTGACGTACAACCCGATGACCGCGTGGCGGTGGTGGCACGACGCAGCCTGGAGACGCTGGTCGGCTTGCTGGCGGTGCTCAAGGCCGGTGCGGGCTATGTGCCGGTCGATCCGGCGCACCCGGACGAGCGCATTGCCTATCTGCTCGGCGACAGCGCGCCGGTTGCGGTGTTGGCTCAACCGGCCTTTGTCGAACGCCTGCAAGGGTTGGGCTTGGCGGGATTGAACACACCGCTGATCGAACTGGACCTGGCAAGCTGGCCAGAGCAGCAAGACAACCCTCACATCGACGCGCTCGATTCGACCCATCTCGCCTACGTGATCTACACCTCGGGTTCGACCGGCCAGCCCAAGGGCGTAATGGTCGAACATCGCACGCTGAACAATCTGATCGACTGGCACCGTGAGGCCTTCGATCTGCGTGCGGGCAGTCATACCGCCAGCGTGGCGGGCTTCGGGTTCGACGCCATGGCCTGGGAAATCTGGCCAGCCTTGTGCGCCGGGGCGACGCTGCACCTGCCACCGGCCGAGATCGGCAATGAACAGCTCGATGCGCTGCTTGACTGGTGGATCGCCCAGCCATTGCAGGTCGCTTTTCTGCCCACACCCGTGGCCGAATACGCCTTCAGTCGCAATCTGCGTCATCCAACCCTGCGCACGCTGCTGATCGGCGGTGACCGGCTGCGCCAGTTCCATCGCGATCCAGGCTTTGCGGTGATCAACAATTATGGTCCCACCGAAGCCACAGTGGTCGCCACCTCCGGTCGTTTATTACCCGACGGCAGCCTGGATATCGGCAAGCCGGTCGCCAACACGTCGATTTATCTGCTTGATGAGCGCCAACAGCTGGTTCCGCTCGGGGTGCCGGGTGAGCTGTATATCGGTGGCGACAGTGTGGCCCGCGGTTACCTGAATCAGCCGCAACTGACTGCAGAACGCTTTGTGCATGACTCGTTCGCCGGGCAACCACAGGCGCGCATGTACCGCACCGGCGATCTGGCGCGCTGGAATGCCGATGGCACCCTGGAATACCTGGGTCGTAACGACGATCAGGTGAAAATTCGCGGGGTGCGTATCGAGCTGGGTGAGATCGAAAACCAGTTCAGCCAATTGCCGGGTATCGAGGAAGCACTGGTGCTTGCTCGCGAGGACGAACCGGGGCAACCGCGGCTGGTGGGTTACTTCACTGAACGCGCAGGCGCTGCTTCCAGCACCGTGGAGCAATTGCGTACCGCGCTGCTGGCCCGTCTGCCGGGTTATATGGTGCCCGGCGCATTGGTACGCCTGGAAAGCTGGCCGCTGACGGCCAACGGCAAGGTCGACCGCCGTGCCTTGCCGGTACCCGATCGCACCGCGTTGTCGACCGGCGAATATCAGGCCCCGCAAGGCGATCTGGAGAGCGCACTGGCCCTGATCTGGAGCGAGTTGCTGCAGGTCGAGCGCGTAGGGCGTCATGATCGTTTCTTCGAGCTGGGCGGTCATTCGTTGCTGGCCATGCGCATGGTTTCTCAGGTGCGTCAGCGCCTGGCACTGGAACTGGCCCTTGGCGACCTGTTTGCCGACAGTTCGCTGATCGCGGTCGCACACTGCCTGAGCGCTGCCGCACGCAGTCAGTTGCCGGCCATCGACGTGCAGCCACGCAACGGCCCGCTACCCTTGTCTTCCGCTCAGCAGCGCATCTGGTTCATGGCGCAAATGGAAGACGCCAACAGCGCCTACAACATCTCGCTGGGCCTGAAATTGAGCGGTCCACTGGACAGCCGTGCCTTGACGCGTGCGCTGGAGCGCATTGTGGCCCGCCACGACAGCCTGCGCAGCCGCTTCAGTCAGGAGGACGACAATGCCTGGGTAGAGGCCGCGCCTGTGACTGAAGTGCCGCGCATCTGCTGGCAGGACTTACGTGATCAGGACCCACAAGCGCTGCAGGCCGTGATCAGGGAAGAGGCCGCGCAGCCCTTCGACTTGCAGCACGACCTGCCGATCCGAGGCCGTTTGCTGTGTCTGGCTGAAGACCGTCACGTCTTGTTGCTGACCGTGCATCACATCGTTGCCGACGGTTGGTCGCTGGGCGTGCTGACCCGCGAACTGACCGCGCTCTACCAGGCATTCAGTCAAGGGCAAGAGGACCCGCTGCCCGCACTGGCGCTGCAATATGGCGATTACGCCGTATGGCAACGCAACTGGCTGGACGACGAGCGATTGAGTCATCAGGCCGATTACTGGCAGCAGACGCTGACGGGAGCGCCGGTATTGCTGACCCTGCCCACCGACCGTCCACGTCCTGCGCATCAGGATTACACCGGGGCCAGCGTCGCGCTGGATCTCGATCCGCGTCTGAGCACCGACCTCAGAGCCTTCTGTCAGGCGCAGTCGGTGACACCGTTCATGCTGTTCATGGGCGCATGGGCCGTATTGCTGGCGCGGCTGTCCGGACAGGAGGAGGTGGTCGTCGGCATGCCGGTTGCCAACCGCCGTCGTGCCGAAATCGAAGGCTTGATCGGGCTGTTCGTCAATACCCTGGCCGTGCGTGTCGATACGTCGGGCGAGCCGGATGTGGTGACGCTGCTGGAGCGCATCAAGGCCCGCGTGGTGGAAGCGCAGGATCATCAGGACCTGCCTTTCGAACAGGTCGTGGAGCGTCTGCGGCCGCCGCGCAGCCTCGCGCACAGCCCGCTATTCCAGGCATCACTGACCTGGGACGGCAGCCAGGGGCTGGAATTGCAACTGGGCGATATGCAGCTCGAACCGCTGGATGAACAGGCCGCATTCGCAAAATTCGACCTGGCGTTGAGCGTCAGCGATGGTCCTGATCATTTCCGCTGCATCGTGGAATATGCCACAGCGCTGTTTGACCACGGCACCATCGAGCGCCACCTGAATTATCTGGAGGCGATACTGCGGGCCATGGTGGCTGACAGCCAGACGGTGGTGAGCCACATTCCGCTGTTGTCGGAGGCCGAGCGTCGGCAGTTGACCGACGGGTTCAATGCACCTGATGCGGTTTATCCGCAAGAACAGACGCTGCACAGCCAGTTCGAAGCGCAAGCGCAGCGCACGCCGGATGCGATTGCCGTCAGCTATGAAGAGGAGTCGTGGAGCTACGCGACACTCAACGCCCAGGCCAACAGGATCGCGCATCGCCTGATTGACATGGGCATCGGTGCGGACGACCGGGTCGCCATCTGCACCCATCGCGGCCTGCAGATGATCGCCGGCCTGCTGGGGATTCTCAAGGCCGGTGCCGCCTACGTGCCGCTGGACCCGGCTTATCCTGTTGAACGTCTGGCTTATACCCTCGACGACAGCGCACCGGTAGCGTTGTTGAGTCAGCGGTCAGTGCAGGGCACCTTGCCAGTCTCGCAAGTGCCGGTTATCTGTCTCGACGACGACTTGCAGGACGAATCCGTCTGTAATCCGCAGGTGCCGGTAACGCCCGGCAACCTGGCTTATGTGATCTACACCTCCGGGTCCACCGGTAAGCCCAAAGGCGTGATGATCGAACATCGCAACGTCGCGAGACTGTTCTCGGCCACCGAAGAATGGTTCGGTTTCAACCAGCAGGATGTCTGGGCGCTGTTCCATTCGTTCGCCTTCGACTTTTCGGTCTGGGAAATCTGGGGCGCGTTGCTGCATGGCGGGCATTTGGTGATTGTGCCGCAACTGGTCAGCCGCTCGCCCGAAGATTTCTACACACTGCTGTGCAGCACCGGGGTGACGGTGCTCAACCAGACGCCGAGTGCGTTCCGTCAGCTGATTGCTGCACAGGGCAAGAACGGCCAGGCGCATTCGTTGCGCAAGGTGATCTTCGGCGGTGAAGCGCTGGACACCGTGATACTCAAGCCGTGGTATGCCCGCAACGTGAACGCCGGCACACAACTGGTGAACATGTACGGCATCACCGAAACCACGGTGCATGTGACCTATTACCCGTTGCAGGCCGAAGACGCCCAGCGCCTCGGCGCCAGCCCGATCGGCAGACGCATTCCCGATTTGCAGCTGTATGTTCTCGATACACGCGGCGAGCCGGTGCCGATGGGCGTGGTTGGCGAGCTGTATGTCGGCGGTGCCGGTGTGGCGCGGGGCTACCTGCACCGTGAAGCTCTGACGGCTGAACGCTTTCTCGACAACCCGTTCAGCAACGCAGCGAATGCGCGGATGTACCGTACCGGTGACCTGGGCCGCTGGCTGGCCGATGGCAGTCTGGAATACATGGGCCGTAATGACGAACAGGTCAAGATTCGCGGTTTCCGTATCGAACTGGGTGAGATCGCAGCGCGCCTGAACGATCATCCAGATGTTCTCGACGCTGTGGTAGTGGCACGCGAGGATGTGCCGGGAGACAAACGACTGGTTGGCTATTACACCTCGGCTGAAGATAAAGCCGGGCTGGATATCGAACAGTTGCGTGCCTGGCTGTCGGGCCTGCTGCCCGAATACATGGTGCCTGCCGCCTATGTACGGCTGGCCAGCCTGCCGGTGACGGCGAACGGCAAACTGGACCGCAAAAGCCTGCCGGCACCGGACCGCGACAGCATCGCCAGCCGGGCCTATGAAGCGCCGCAAGGACCGATCGAAATCGCTCTGGCAAGCTTGTGGGCCGAGCTGTTGCGTGTGGAGCAGGTCGGTCGTCAGGATAATTTCTTTGAACTGGGCGGCCACTCGTTGCTGGCCGTGACCCTGATTGCGCGTATGCGTCGTCTGGACATGCGTGCGGACATTCGCGTTCTGTTTGTCCAGCCAACGCTGGCGGCGTTGGCCGAGGCCGTCGGTCACGACACTGAAATCAATGTGCCGGCCAACCTGATCGATGCGCACTGCCAGCGCATCACCCCTGAACTGCTGCCCCTGGTGGCGCTGGATCAGCCCGCCATTGAGCGTATCGTGGCGCGGGTGCCGGGCGGTGCCGCGAATGTGCAGGATATCTACCCGCTGGGCCCGTTGCAGACCGGTATTCTTTATCACCACCTGACCGCCGGGGACCGCGATCCTTATCTGTTGCAGCCGCAGTTCGCGTTTGCCAATTCCTCGCGTCTCGAGGCTTTTTGCCATGCCTTGCAGCGGGTGATCGAGCGCAACGATATTCTGCGCACCGGGTTGTTCTGGGAAGGTTTGCAAGCACCGGTACAAGTGGTCTGGCGTCAAGCGCCTCTGCGGGTTGAAGAAACAGCCTTGCAAGACCTGTTCAATGCGCCGCGCATGGACCTGACGCAGGCGCCGCTGCTGCAGCTGGTCTATGCCCATGATCCGGCCAACCAAAAGATCGCAGCGGTGCTGCGCTACCATCATGTGATCATGGACCACATCGCCCTTGATGTATTGAGCCATGAGTTGCAGGCCATCCTGCTGGACAACGAAGCTCAGCTTGCAGCGCCCGTGCCTTACCGAAACTACATCGCCCACGTTGTGCAAGGGCCTGGCGAGGACGCCCATGAAGCGTTCTTCCGCGAGCAGTTGGGCGATATCGATGAACCGACCTTGCCTTACGGCCTGGCGATGGCATCCGCAGAGCAGATTCCTGGCGATGCACGGCTCACGCTGGACAGCGACCTGTGCCGGCAGATCCGCGATCAGGCAAGGCAGTCGAGTGTCAGTGCCGCCACCTTGATGCACCTGGCCTGGGCGAAGGTACTGGGCCAGTTGTCCGGGCGTGACAGCGTGGTATTCGGCACCGTGCTGCTTGGACGCCTGCGCGGCGGTGAAGGGGGCGAGCGCGCCTTGGGGGTGTTCATCAATACCTTGCCATTGCGCATGGATCTGGGCGGGCATTGCGCGCGCAGTGCGGTGCTCGACCTTCATGGTCGTCTGGTCGGGATGCTCGCCCACGAGCACGCTCAGTTGGCTCTGACCCAGCGCTGCAGTGCCTTGCCGGCTGGCGCGCCACTGTTCAATACGCTGCTCAATTACCGCCACAGCGCTGTGCCTGAGGTCGATGACCAGGCGAACAACACGGCATGGCAAGGGATTGAGGTCGTGCACGCAGAGGAGCGCAGTAACTACCCGCTGACTTTGAGTATCGATGACTTCGGCGATGGTTTCAGCCTGACAGCCCAGGCTGCGCCGGGTATTGATCCGCAACGGATTTGCGCCTACGTGCAACAAGCCCTTGTCCATCTGGTGCAGGCCCTGGAGCAGCAATCGGCAACAGCTCTGATCGAATCATCGGTGCTGCCGGAGGCAGAATGCGAGCGTCTGTTGGTCTCGTTCAACGATACCCGGCGTGACTACCCACGCGGGCAGCCCGTGCACCGTCTGTTCGAGCGTCGCGCCGCGCTGCATCCGCATGCAGTGGCGGCCGTGCATGGCCGCCGCTCACTCACTTATGGTGAGTTGAACGAACGCGCCAACCACCTGGCTCACTATCTTCTGGGACAAGGTGTGCGGCCCAACGAGCATGTGGCGATTTTGCTGCCGCGCTCGCTGGAACTGCTGATCAGCCAGTTGGCGATCGGCAAATGCGCAGCGACCTACGTGCCACTGGACGTCAATGCGCCTGCCGAACGCCAGCATTACATGCTCGATGATTGCCAGGCGAAATGTGTGCTGACACAGAGCGCTACCTCGCTGGGCTCGACGGTGCAACGCATCGATCTGGACCAGTTGAACCTTGACGACCAGCCTGCGCATGATCCGGGTCTGCCTCAGGCGTCCGACACCGCGGCTTACGTCATGTATACCTCCGGCTCGACGGGGGCTCCGAAAGGCGTACGTGTGGCCCATCGCGGCATTGCCAGGCTGGTGTTGAACAACGGTTATGCCGACTTCAACGAGCAGGACAGCATCGCCTTTGCCTCCAACCCGGCGTTCGATGCCAGCACCATGGAAGTCTGGGGTGCCTTGCTCAACGGTGGACAGTTGCTGGTGATCGAGCACACCACGCTGATCGACCCGATGCGTTTCAGCGCGGCCCTGCGTCACGGCAATGTCAGCGTGCTGTTCTTGACCAGCGCACTGTTCAATCAGTACGTGCAACTGATCCCCGAGGCACTCAGCGGTCTTCGGCTGTTGCTTTCCGGCGGTGAGCGCGCCGATCCGGCGAGCTTCCGCACGCTGCTTGCCCAGGCTCCGGGCCTGCACCTGTTGAACGCGTACGGCCCCACGGAAACGACCACCTTCGCGACAGCCTGCGAAGTCCGAGCGCTGGCCGATCACGCCGAGTCGGTTCCGATCGGCAGACCTATCGGTAACACGACGGTCTACGTACTCGACGCTCATCAGCGCCTGACACCGTTGGGGGCGATTGGCGAGCTTTACATTGGCGGCGATGGTGTGGCGCTCGGTTATCTGAATCGCCCGGACCTGACGGCAGAGAAGTTTATTGCCGACCCGTTCAGCGATCAGCCCGGCGCGCTGCTGTACCGCACCGGCGATCTGGGCCGCTGGCTGGAGGACGGTCAGCTGGAATGTCTGGGACGCAACGATGACCAAGTGAAAATCCGCGGCTTCCGTATCGAGCTGGGCGAGATCGTCAATTGCCTGCACCAATTGCCTGGTATCAGGGAGGCTGTGGTTCTGGCGCGCGAGGATGAGCCGGGGCAGGTGCGTCTGGTTGCCTATTTCACCAGTCGACTGGACGCCGAGGCACCTGCACCCGAGCAAATGCGTGCTCACTTGCAGGCTAACCTGCCGGAATACATGGTGCCTGGGGCCTTTGTCGAGCTGACCGCTTTGCCGTTGACGGCCAACGGCAAGCTGGACAGCCGTGCGCTGCCCAAACCGGATCACTCGTCGCTGTTGGGACTGGCCTACGAGCCACCGCAGGGCGAGATTGAAATCGCTCTGGCGCAGATCTGGGCTGAAGTGCTGCAGCTCGAGCGGGTCAGTCGTCACGATCACTTTTTCGATCTGGGCGGGCATTCCCTGCTGGCCATGCGCATGGTGTCGCAGGTGCGTCAGCAGATGGGCATGGAGTTGCCATTGGGCGAACTCTTCGCGCTGGGCGAACTGGCAGCCGTGGCCAGTGCGCTGGCTGGTGCCGGACGCAGTGAGCTGTCAATGATCCTGCCTGCGCCACGTGATCAGTCGCTACCGCTGTCGTTTGCCCAGCAGCGTTTGTGGTTTCTGGCACAAATGGAGGGCGGCAATCAGGCTTACAACATCCCGCTGGCCCTCAGTCTGCAAGGATCGCTGGATGTCGCTGCGTTGACAGCCGCGCTTGGGCGGATCGTCGAGCGCCACGAAACCCTGCGCAGCCGCTTCATTGCCCGCGAGGAGGGGGCTGAAGTCGTGTTCACAGCTCCGACAGCCATGGCGTTCCTGCACATCGAAGACCTGCGTCAAAACCCGCAAACCCTGGCCGAACGCGTTGCAGCAGAGGCCACCGCAGCGTTTGATCTGACGCGGGGGCCGCTGATCCGTGGCTGCCTGCTGCAGGTGGAAGACGAGCGGCACGTGTTGTTGCTGACCGTGCACCACATCGTCTCCGACGGCTGGTCGATGGGCGTGCTGACCCGCGAACTGCATGCGTTGTATCCGGCGCTGCGCCGTGGCGAGGCCGATCCACTGCCAGCGCTGAGCATTCAATACGCCGACTATGCGGTCTGGCAGCAGGGCTGGATGAGCGGTGAGCGCCTGCAACACCAGGCGGCCTACTGGCGGCAGGCGCTGGAAGGCGCACCGACACTGCTGACCCTGCCAGCCGACCGGCCGCGTCCGGCGCAGCAGGATTTCGCCGGTGCCAGCCTCAATGTACGGCTGGATGGGCAACTGACTGCCGGCCTGCGTGCGCTGGCTCAGCGGCAAGGTGTCACGCTGTACATGACCTTGCTGACTGCGTGGGGCGCACTGCTGGCGCGGCTTTCAGGTCAGGCCGAGGTGGTGGTCGGCAGCCCGATCGCGGGCCGTGGTCGCGCCGAGCTGGAAGGGCTGATCGGCCTGTTCGTCAACACGCTGGCCATACGCATCAACACGGCATCGGCACCCACCGGTGATGTGCTGCTGGCACAGGTCAGGGCGCGGGTCCTGGAGGCTCAGGACCACCAGGACCTGCCGTTCGAGCAGGTGGTGGAAATCGTCCGGCCGACACGCAGCCTCGCCCACGGGCCTTTGTTCCAGACGACGCTCAACTGGCTGGCCGGGGAAACTGCGTTACCGGAGATGGACGGGCTGTCGCTGGCGACGGTCGAGCAGCAGAGTCAGGTCTCCAAGTTCGATCTGTCGCTTAACCTCGGCGAACAGGGTGATGCCTTGTTCGGTACGCTGGACTACGCCACTGCGCTGTTCGACGAGACAACGGTGCAGCGCTATTGCGGCTATTTCGAACAGTTGCTGCGCACGCTGGTGAATAACCAGCAGGTGGTGCTCGCTGATATACCGCTGGTGGGCCTGCAGGAGCGCGAGTATCTGCTCGAAAGCCTCAACGCCAGCGCGGTGAGTCTGCCGCAAGGTCAGACCATTCATGCCCTGATAGAAGCACGCGCCGAAGGCATGCCCGAAGCCTTTGCCGCCAGGGTCGGCGAGCAGTCACTGAGCTACGCACAGATGAACCGTCAGGCCAACAGCCTTGCCCATCATCTGATCAGCCTGGGCGTGCGCCCGGATGATCGCGTCGCGGTCGTCGCGCGCCGTGGGCTGGACACGCTGGTGAGCCTGCTGGCCGTGCTCAAGTCCGGTGCCTGCTATGTGCCGGTGGATCCGGCGCACCCCGATGAGCGCATAAACTATCTGCTGGCCGACAGCGCGCCAGTAGTGGTGCTCGCTGAACAGGCTTTCATGGCGCGCCTGCCTGCACTGAAGGTGCCGTTGCTCGCGCTTGATCGATCTCAATGGCCTGAAAAACCGGCAAATCCGCTGGTATCGGGCCAGACGCCCGGCGATCTGGCGTATGTGATTTACACCTCCGGCTCGACCGGACAACCGAAAGGCGTGATGGTCGAACACCGCACGCTGGCCAATCTCGTCCACTGGCATTGCCAGGCGTTCGCTTTGCACGCCGGCAGCCACACGGCCACTGTGGCCGGCTTCGGTTTTGACGCGATGGCCTGGGAAATCTGGCCGGCGCTCTGTGCAGGGGCAACGCTGCACATCCCGCCAGCGGAGATCAGCAACGAACAGCTCGACCTGCTGCTCGACTGGTGGCTCGCGCAGCCCCTGCAGGTGGCGTTTTTGCCGACACCGGTGGCCGAATATGCGTTCAGCCGCGAGCTCTACCACCCGACGCTGCACACGCTGCTGATCGGCGGCGATCGCCTGCGGCAGTTCCACCGTGAGCCGGGTTTTGCCGTGATCAACAACTATGGCCCGACCGAAACCACGGTGGTCGCGACCTCCGGTCGTCTGTTGCCTGACGGCAGCCTCGACATCGGCAAGCCGATCGCCAACACCCGCGTGTACCTGCTGGATGAGCAGCAGCAACTGGTGCCGACCGGTGTTGCCGGCGAGCTGTACATCGGTGGTGAAGGCGTGGCGCGGGGTTATCTGAATCAGCCGCAACTCACTGCCGAACGCTTCCTCAGTGACCCGTTCTGCGATAACCCGCAGGCGCGCATGTACCGCACCGGCGATCTGGCGCGCTGGAATGCCGACGGCACGCTGGACTACCTGGGACGTAACGACGATCAGGTGAAAGTCCGCGGTATGCGCATCGAACTGGGCGAAATCGAGGCGCAACTGACCTCGTTGCCGGGTATCGAGGAGTCGCTGGTGGTGGCGCGCGAGGACGAACCTGGACAGTCACGTCTGGTGGCGTACTTCATTGAGCAAGGCCCGCGCTCGGCCCTTGATATCGCCAGGCTACGTGCCGACCTGCTGGACCGTCTGCCGGGCTACATGGTGCCGAGTGCGTTCGTGCGCCTCGATGCCTGGCCATTGACCGCTAACGGCAAGGTCGATCGACGTGCCTTGCCGGTGCCGGATCGCGACGCCATGCCAGGGCGTGAATACGAGCCGCCGCAAGGCGAGCTGGAAATGGCCCTGGCCGACATCTGGAGCGATTTGCTGCAAGTCGAGCAGGTAGGGCGCACCGATCACTTCTTCGAACTCGGCGGCCATTCGCTGCTCGCCGTTACTCTGATCGCACGCATGCGTCGCCGTGGCATGGATGCCGATATTCGCGTGTTGTTTGCCCAGCCGACCCTGGCCGCCCTGGCGCGTGCCGTCGGCAGCGGCGCTCAGGTGAAGATTCCGGCCAACCTGATCGGTACCGATTGCACATCAATCACCCCGGACCTGTTGCCGTTGGTGAAACTGGATCAGGCAGGTATCGATCGCGTTGTCGCCAGCGTGACCGGCGGTGCGAGCAATATTCAGGACATCTACCCGCTGGGGCCTTTGCAGGCGGGTATTTTCTATCACTACCTGTCCGCCGCCGAGGATGATCCCTATCGCTTGCAGGCACGCTTCGCCTTTGCCGACCGCTCGCGACTGGAGGCCTTCAGCCAGGCGCTGCAACAGGTCATCGCCCGCAACGACGTATTGCGCACTTCACTGTGCTGGGAAGGCTTGGAAACGCCTGTGCAAGTGGTCTGGCGACATGCCGATCTGCCGGTGATCGAGGTGCCGCTGGCGGCGCTGGATAATCCCGAGCCGCTGGAACTTGTACGTGCACCGCTGCTGCGGCTGATCCACGCCGATGACCCGGACAACGGGCGTATCGTCGCGGTCCTGCTGTTCCATCACTTGATCATGGACCACGTTGCCCTGGACCTGCTGAGCCAGGAATTGCAGGCGGTGCTGCTCGATGAGGCAGCGCAACTGCCTGCGCCAGTGCCTTACCGCAACTACATCGCGCAGACCTTGCTGGGGGCGGGTGACGATGCGCATGAAACGTTCTTCCGCGAGCAATTGGGCGATCTGGATGAGCCGACCCTGGCCTACGCCCAGACCTGGTTGCCAGGGCCGGAGGTTGCAGGCGAGGCCCGACTGCGTCTGGATGCGGACCTGAGCAGGCGGTTGCGTCATCAGGTGCGGCAGCTGGGTGTCAGTCCTGCCAGCCTGATGCACCTGGCCTGGGCTCAGGTACTGGGCCGATTGTCCGGGCGTGACAGCGTGGTGTTCGGCACCGTACTGCTGGGTCGCTTGAACGGCAGCGAGGGCGCCGACCGCACGCTCGGGGTGTTCATCAACACCTTGCCGTTGCGCATCGACCTGGCCGATCAGAGTGCACGCGATGCTCTGTCACAGACCCACCGCCGCCTGACCGGATTGCTTGCCCACGAACAGGCTTCTCTGGCAATCGCGCAGCGTTGCAGCGCCTTGCCTGCAGGCGCACCGTTGTTCAGTGCACTGTTGAACTACCGCCATAGCGCGGTGCCCGGTGAGGCAAACGAGGCTGCCGGCAAGGCCTGGCAGGGCATTGAGCTGTTGCAGTCGGGCGAGCGCAGCAGCTATCCGTTGACGCTCAGCGTCGATGATCTGGGCGAGGCGTTCGACCTGACTGCGCTGACCTCGAAAGGCATCGATGCCCGACGTGTTTGTGCGTATCTTGCCTGCGCCGTGGAGGGGCTGGTCGACGCCCTTGAACAGGCACCTTCGGAACCGATTCAGGCACTGAATATTCTGCCCGGCACCGAGCGAACCGAACTGCTCGATGGCTTCAATGCCGATCGCCTTACGGCGGAGTGCCCGCTGCCGGTTCATCTACGTATCGAACAGCAGGCGTTTGATCAGCCGAACGCATTGGCCGCTCAGGCGGGCGATCAGCATTTGAGCTATCGCGAGTTGAACGCCCGTGCCAACGCATTGGCCCATCACCTGATCGGGCTGGGCGTACGTCCTGACGACCGGGTGGCGGTGGTCGCGCGGCGCGGTCTGGAGACCCTGACAGGTCTGCTGGCAGTGCTCAAAGCCGGGGCGTGCTACGTACCGGTCGATCCTGGCCATCCGGATGAACGCATCAGCTACCTGCTGGAGAACAGCACACCCATGGTGGTGTTGGCTCAATTCGACCTGCTGACACGTTTGCCCGAACTGCAGGTGCCGGTGATCGCGCTTGATCGCCCGGACTGGTCACAGCGCACCGACAACCCGTCCGTGCCGGAAATGACCACGCAGCATCTGGCTTACGTGATTTACACCTCGGGGTCCACCGGGCTGCCCAAGGGCGTGATGGTCGAGCACCGCACGCTGAACAATCTGGTGGATTGGCACTGTGAAGCCTTCAACCTGCGTGCCGGCAGTCATACCGCCAGCGTTGCCGGGTTCGGTTTCGACGCCATGGCCTGGGAAGTCTGGCCTGCGCTGTGTGCCGGTGCGGTGCTGCACCTGCCGCCTGCGGAGATTGGCAACGAACAGCTCGATGTGCTGCTCGACTGGTGGCTGGCCCAGCCGCTGCAGGTGGCGTTTCTGCCGACCCCGGTGGCCGAATATGCCTTCAGCCGTGAATTACACCACCCGACGCTGCAGACCCTGTTGATTGGCGGTGATCGCTTGCGTCATTTCAACCGTGATCCCGGTTTTGCCGTGGTCAACAACTACGGCCCGACAGAGACCACGGTGGTGGCCAGCTCTGGCCGGATGCAGCCAGGCAAGGTGTTGCACATCGGCAAGCCGGTTACCCATGCCCGACTGTACGTACTGGATTCGCGTGGCCAGCCCGTGCCACTCGGGGTGCCCGGCGAGTTGTACATCGGCGGCGCTGGCGTGGCTCGTGGCTATCTGAACCGTGCGGACCTGACCGCAGAACGCTTCCTCGACGATCCGTTCAGCGACAGGCCCGGTGCACGGATGTATCGCTCCGGCGATCTGGTGCGCTGGCTGTCCGACGGGACGCTTGAATACCTGGGCCGCAACGATGATCAGGTGAAGATCCGTGGCGTGCGTATCGAGCCGGGCGAGATCGAACAGCACCTGGCGCAATGCCCGGGCGTCGGCGAAGCGGTCGTGACCACCCAGCGTCTGGACGATGGCACGTTGCGTCTGGTGGGCTACTTCACCCGTCGCGATGCGTCGCTCGACAGTGCCGCCTTGCGTGCGCATCTGTTGGGGCACCTCCCGGAGTACATGGTGCCTGCGGTGTTTGTAGGCCTTGATGCGCTGCCATTGACCCAGAACGGCAAGGTCGACCGCAAGGCGCTGCCTGCGCCAGACCTGACCGCACTGGCAAACCTCGCTTACCAGGCGCCTTCAACGGCTCTGGAAGAGCGTCTGGCGGACTTGTGGGCCGAGGTTCTTGAAGTCGGGAAAATCGGCAGGCACGACAGCTTCTTCGAACTGGGCGGCCACTCGCTGTCGGCCATCCGTCTGGTCAGCCTGCTGCAAAAGGCAGGCGTGTCGCTGACGCTGGCCGAGCTGTTCCAGCACCCTAGCGTTGCAGCGCTGGCCGGATTGCTCGATCAGCGTCCAGGGTCGCCGGATGCGGCTCGCGAGGTGATCACAGTGCGCGCCGGTGGCAGCGAATCACCGTTGTTTCTGCTTCACGACTTCACCGGGCTGGATGCTTATTTTCCGGTGCTTGGGCAACATCTGCAGGGCGACTTTCCGATTTACGGCTTGCCGGGTATTGGCCTTGGGCAGCAGCAATTACGCACCATGGAGTGCCTGGCTGCGCGGATGGTGGAACGCATTCGTCAGGTCCAGCCGCGCGGCCCGTATCGACTGGCCGGCTGGTCGTTTGGCGGGGTTCTGGCCTATGAAGTGGCCACTCAACTGCTGGGCATGGACGAGGCCGTGACATTCCTCGGTCTGATCGACAGCTATGTGCCACGCCTGACCGATCAGGGCAAGGCGCGCTGGCAGGGACCTGACTTGCTTGAGCGGCAACTGCTCTCGCATTGCACTGCGCACTGGCAGGCCCAGGCAGGTGAGGGCGCTGCGAAGTTGGCGCGTCTGAACTCATTCAGCGAGCAAGCGCCGCTGCCGGACTTCGCGACGCTGTTGCAACTGTGCCGTGACGAAGGCCTGTTGTACGAGGAACTGGCGCTGGCGAGCGATCAGCAATTGCACCATTACCTGGACCGGGAAGTGGCGCATGGTCAGGCCCTGGCGCATTACCAGCTGGAACCGCTCAGTCTGCCGATTCACCTGTTCCGCGCCGAACAGCGTCCAATGGCGCCGATCGCAAGCAGTTCGACTCTGGGCTGGGGTGAGATTCTCTCCAGAAATCAACTGCAGTGCGTCGATGTCCCGGGGGACCATATGACGATGATGCAGGCACCGCACGTGGCCGTGCTTGGTCTGAGCATCGTTCAGGCGTTGCACAGCGCGCCTGCCACGCCACCGCCAACGCCGGCTCATCAGTCGCTGCTGGCCATCCAGAGTGGGCGTGACGGGCATGCCCCCGTGTTTTGCGTACCCGGAGCCGGTGACAGCGTCACCAGTTTCATTGGCCTGGCCGAGGCGCTGGGGCCGGAATGGCCGATCCACGGCCTGCAACCGCGCGGCCTGGACGGTCGCAGTGTTCCGCACAGCCGGGTGGAAGCGGCAGCGCAGAGCCATGTGCAGGCCATCGAAGCGCTGTATCCGAAAGGCCCGCTGCATCTGGTCGGGCATTCTTTCGGCGGCTGGGCGGCGCACGCCATGGCGGTCAAACTGCAGGCCCGTGGCCGCGAGGTTGTCTCGTTGACCCTGATCGACAGCGAGGCGCCTGGCGGCGAGGGCCTGGACGGCAAACCTTATACCGCCACCGCCGTGCTGGAACGCCTGGTCGAGGCGTTGCAGTTGTCCAGCGGACGAAGCCTGGAGCTCGACCCGCTGGCGTTTGCCGACAGCGATACGGTCACGCAAATGCACCTGCTTCAGCAGGCCATGGTGCGCGTCGGGTTATTGCCGCCACGCCTGGCGGCACAGGCCCTGCAAGGGATTGTCCGCACGTTTGCCAGCGCCTTGCGCACGGTCTATCGACCTGAGCCGGGAGGCTACAGCGGCAGGGCAAGTCTGGTCCTGGTGAATGACCCGCAACTGGATGCGCTGGACAATCAACTTGAGCATGCCGCTTGCGCAAGCCAATGGCAGCACTTGCTGCCGCAGCTTTCACTCTGGCAAGGGCCGGGCAACCACTTCAGCGTCCTGAAAGCGCCGGACGTCTACAGCCTGGCAGCCTGGTGGTACGACGGATTGGCAGTGGGTGTGGGGGAAACGCAATGACTTGGTGGGTATTGATAAAGCGTGATTGCGGGCGCAAGGAGGTCTTGCGTCGGAGGCGGTGAGGGTGGATCCGGGAGGGGCGATCGGTATCGCCCCGTCCTTTGCATCAACTGGCGGTCAGCAGGTTGAAAAAACGCCCGCTGATGAGCCATACATCCAGCGCATCAGTGAATTGCGACCGCTGATGCCCAGCTTGATCGCCGCGCGGCGCTGGTAACTGCCCACGGTATTGACCTTGAGTGCGAGTCGCTCGGCCTGCTCAAGCGCGGTATGGCCGGCGAGCAGCCCCAGGCACACTTGGGTTTCGCGTTCGGACAACGTCAACCCTGTTTCACGCAGTCGTTCCTGAAAGCGCTTTTCAATGCTTTCCGGCTTTTTATGCTCGATGCCGGGCATTGCCGATTGCAGGGCATTGACATGTTTTTCAAGTATCGAAAACAGCAGAGGGGAAATGTCGCCCAGCTGTCGGCGTTCCTTTTCTGAAAATTCATGCGCGGGAAGCGCCCGAAATACAGTTATTTTACAACTAAAGCTTTCCGAGGCCTGATCAGGGTAAAGATGAATCGAGTCACTGAGCAACAGCGTGCCCCGTGATGACGTCACCGTCTCGTTAAAGACCGTCGGTGCAGAGGCGGGTGGCGTTTGCCAGGGCTGTGGCAGTGAGGAGAGGTGCGTGGCATCTACCGCAAGCTGAGTATCGATCAACTTGTGGAACATGCTGGAAAAATTCCCGCTACCGATGCTGGCTATGGCCCTGCCGATCTGCGGAAGTAGTGTGTTAGGCATGTAGTCATCCATGAGTTTAAAACTGCTGACAATGGTGTAGACGCTGTAAGCATGGCGCGGTCACATCAACCTGCTGTTGGCGTTTGCGCCACGAAAACAGCGTTAGATGCCCGCTAGAGCATCTCCAGTGAAGTACAGCAAAGCGTATCGCCCTGAGGTTACCTAAATACTTCACTATCAGAAAGAGTGATGGTCATCGGTCGGACGGCGGGCAAGGAGGTCGCAGAAATGGTGGGGCGAACCCGCGTTAACTCGTGGTGCCTGATGTTGTTACGGGAAGTAGAGAGATAAAAATATCCCCACACATGTGCATCTAAAGTTGCAACATGGCGGGGAAATAGCGTTTGGCAAGCGTCTATTTTCCGATCATGAACCGGGTGACCAGGCGCGTAAGCCGTCCGTAAGGTGCCGAGACCTTGTCGGACATGTTGAAACGTCCGAGCTTGAGAACGCCGCGGGCGTGGGACAGACGAACGAAGCCTTCGTAGCCGTGATAGGCCCCGGTGCCGCTGTCGCCGACACCGCCAAAGGGCAGGTCATCCTGCGTCGCGTGCAGCATGGTGCCATTGATCGTCACGCCGCCGGACTGCGTGCGGTTCAGCACCCGCTCCACAGAGGTTTGATCGTTGGAAAAGCAATAAAGGGCCAGCGGTGCCGGACGCGCGTTGATAAAAGCGATGGCTTCATCCAGCGACTCATACGCGAGGATCGGCAGCAGCGGCCCGAAAATCTCTTCGCCCATGACATCCGCTTTCAGGGACACCTGCGTGAGTGCCATCGGTGCGATCTTGCGTTCGCCCGCCGTCGCAGGCGCATTGTGTTGCCATGCCTTGGCACCCGTTGCCACGGCCTGACTGGCCATCGCCATAAGCCGGTCGTAGTGGCGCTGGGAAATAATCGAGGTGTAGTCCGGATTGCCATCGAGGGTCGGGTAGAGTTTTTCCGCTGCAGCCAGCCACTCGCTGGCAAAGCTGTCCACGTGTTCGCGCGGGACAAGGACATAGTCAGGTGCTACGCAGGTCTGACCGGCGTTGAACAGTTTGCCGATAGCGATCATCCGCGCGGCTTTGCTGATCGAAAAGTCGTCGCACACCACGACCGGCGATTTGCCGCCCAGCTCCAGAGTGACCGGTGTCAGGTTGCGCGCGGCCGCCGCCATGACCTGGCGACCCACGTGGGTCGAGCCGGTAAACAGCAGATGGTCAAAAGGCAGCTCACTGAACCGGCCCGCCAGCGTGGCGTCGCCAGTGACTACTGTTACCTGCTCGGCAGGGAAGGTTTCGCCCAGCAACTGCCTGAGCAGCTCGCAAGTCCGGGGTGTCAGCTCCGAAGGCTTGATCATCACCCGATTGCCGGCAGCCAGCGCCTCTATCAACGGCACCAGCGTCAGCGTCAGCGGATAGTTCCACGGAGCCAGAATGCCGACGACGCCCAGCGGCTGATACACGACCCGGGCCGTGGCCGGTCTGAAAACAATACCCGCCTTGCGCCGGGAGGGGCGCATCCACGCCTTGAGGTGCGAGCGGATGTGCTTGATGCCATTGATCACCGGCATCAATTCGCCGAGCCGTGTTTCGTCGAACGAGCGGTTGCCGAAGTCTGCGCTGACCGCCTCGAGCAACCTGTCCTGATTATCGCTGACCATGCGCAGAACGGCGTTGAGGTCTGCGATTCGTTGATCGTAGGAAGGCGCGCCCTGAGCGCGGAATGCAGCCTGCTGCGCCTCAAGCAGCTCGGTTAGCCTGGCCGCGTGAAACGTCGTATCTGGCGGAACCGTGGCGGGTTGATTCATGACGCTGCTCCTGTGGCTGCGTGTTTTTTATAGGGGCTGCATGATGACGATGGGCCAGAGGGCGTGTGCGTATTGCGGCCCAAGGACTTCAAGCAACTGTCGGGTGAACGTTGGCCCTCGGTAGAAAGCGAGTCGCATGCAAAAATCCTCAACGCCACCAGCCGTGGCAAACCTGAATAAAGCGTCAGGGCTGTCTGCTAATCGGCCACAATCCGACTTTACGTCACAAGGGATACAAACAGGACACGCAGGGCGCCTTTTCAGCGCTCATTTGTCGTCCGGGTGAATCACCCGGATGCTGCGCGGATCAACGTGTTGCGGGCTGACAGCCCCGATTTCACGCAGTGGCGATGGGGCTTTTGAAAAAAAGAGCGTGGACTCGGGATATAACACTAATTAGAATCAGTCTCATTTGGCGCATCCCATCGCTCAAGGCTTTTGACATGACTGACGCAGCGACGCTATCACAGCAGACCTTGCATTCCCTGTACCGCGATCATCATGGCTGGCTGGAAAGCTGGCTGCGCAGACGCATGGGCAATGCCTGGGATGCTGCGGACCTGAGTCAGGATACGTTTCTGCGCGTGCTGTCCAGCTCCCAGCAGATCGCCGATATGCAGGAGCCGCGTGCCTATCTGCTGACAGTGGGCAAGCGCCTGCTCAGTAATTTCTACACTCGTCGCAGCCTTGAACAGGCTTATCTGGAAGCGCTGGCGCAGTTGCCTGAAGAAAGCGTGCCGTCGCCGGAGCAGCGCTGGTTGCTGCTGGAAACCCTGCAGGCGCTGGACGAGCTGCTCGATGGCCTGTCGGCAGTGGTGCGCCGGGCGTTTCTCTGGAGTCAGCTCGAGGGGCTGGGCTATCGGGAAATCGCTGAACGCCTGAGTGTTTCCGAACGCACCGTCAAACGCTATATGGCACAAGCCTACGAGCACTGTCTGTTGGTGGACTGGTGATTCGCCCGGCACCTTCGAACGAAGAACGCGAGGTAGTACGCAAAGCGGCGCAGTGGCTGGCGCTTCTCGAGTCCGGCGGTGCCAGCGAGGAAGATCACGCCATGCTGCAACACTGGCGTGACAGCTCCGCCAGTCATGAGCGCGCCTGGCAAAAGGCCCAGCAGTTGCGTCAACGTTTTTTCGGTCTGCCTGCCAACCTGGCCATGGCGACGCTGGATCGCCCTGACAAGGCCAGGCGCGCGACGCTAAAAAGGGCGCTGGGCGCCGTGGCACTGGTTCCCGCGGTCTGGCTGCTGGGGCGTCAGTTGCCGCTGGAGGTCTGGCGTGCCGACCTGCAAACCGCCGTCGGCGAGCACAAGCGTCTGTCGCTGGCCGATGGCAGCACGTTGCAATTGAATACCGACAGCGCCGTAAACGTCGATATGGGCGCCCGGCGAATCACCCTTGTACGGGGCGAAATAGCCCTGAAGGTGCCTGGCAGCGCGCCGCTGACCATCCACGGTCCTTACGGGCGCATCGTGGTTGGTCGGAGCGAAGTCTGTGTGCGTCTCAATGACAGCGACTGCCGGGTTTCGGTCGTCAGCGGCACGGTGCAGCTTTATCCCCTGCGCGGGCCTGTAGTGGCCTTGAATGCGCAGCAGCAGGTCAGTTTGAAGCAGAGTGGAGTCGGTCCTGTCAGCGCCTTCGACGCCTTGCTGCCTGGCTGGCGCGACGATGTACTGACCGCGCAGAACCAGTCGCTGGGTGATTTCCTGCGCGAGCTGGGTCGCTACCGTCCGGGCCTGCTGCGCTGGGAGCCGGCGCTGGAAAACCTTCGGGTGACCGGCAGTTTCAGGCTCGACAATACCGACCGCGTGCTGTCCTTGCTGGCGGCCAGTCTGCCGGTGGACGTGCAGATGCGCACCCGTTACTGGGTGACCCTGGTGCCTCGAAAAAACATTTCGACAAAAAATAGTGCGTAGCGCTGTCCCTTTTTTTGGTCTCGCTGGTCATTCCAGATAAGTGCACAAAAAATACGAGAGCTTCCCTCTATGTCCGCAGTGTCTTCCTACCGTTTGCGTCCGCTTTTGCAGTTCAGCCTGTTGCTGACGTTGAGTTCCAGTCCGTTGTTCATCTCGACCAGTTGGGCCGACACGGCGGGCAGACGGGCCTATGAAGTGCCGGCCGGCAGTCTGAGCGCCGCGCTTACCCGTTTTGCCGGGCAGGCCGGGGTCAATCTGTCGGTAGACCCTGCACTGGTGAATGGCCGGAACAGCTCGGGGTTGTCCGGCGAGTTCGCGGTCGAGGAAGGGTTTGCGCGTCTGCTGCAAGGTTCCGGCCTGCAACTGATGCCCGTCGGGGAGCAGGCTTACACGCTGATCCCGGCACCTCAAAGCGCCAGTGCAGGTTTGCAACTCGCCCCCACGTCGATCGTTGGCGACAGCGGTGTCACGGACGGTCAGGATTACGCGGGCGGTCAGGTGGCACGCAAAGGCTCGCAAGGCATGTTGGGTTCCCGGGACTTCATGGAAACGCCATTCAGCATGACCACCTACACCAAGGACGCGGTGAAAAACCAGCAGGCCCGGACCCTCGGCGACCTTATTGCCAGTGACCCGTCGGTGCGCGCCACCAACCCCGCAGGCGGGCGTTACGAGCAGTTCACCATTCGTGGCTTCAGCCTGTTCAACAGCGACGTTTCCTACAACGGCCTGTACGGCATCCTGCCCACTTACACGATCGACATGGAAATGGCCGAACGGGTGGACATCCTCAAGGGGCCGAGTCAGTTGATCAACGGCATTTCGCCGCGAGGCAGTGTCGGCGGGGGCATCAACGTGGTCCCCAAACGCGCGACGGATAAACCGATCACCGAGCTCACCACCAGCTATGCCTCCAAGGGGCAGGTGGGTGCTGCAGTCGATGTAGCCCGTCGGTTTGGCGAAGACGACAAGTTCGGGATCCGTTTCAACGGCGTGAAGCAGTCCGGCGACACAGAATGGGATCACCAGAGCGTCGATCGTGACATGGCCGTTTTGGGCCTGGATTTCCGCGGCGATCGCCTGCGTCTGTCGACGGACATCGGGCACACCGAACGCGACACTGATGCTCCGCAGGAGCGCGTGCAGGTCGGTGCCAACGCTAAGGTGCCCAACGCCAACGATGTGCGCGACAACTATGCGCAGTCCTGGAGCAAGGCGCGTACCAAGGATACCTTCGGCGCAGTGAATGCCGAATATGACCTCAGCGACTCGGTCATGCTGTATGGCGGTGTCGGCGTGCGCAAAAGTAACCATGACTTCCTGCGCCATGCGGTATCGGTCACCAACGACGCAGGTGACTTCAGCGTTCAGCCGCGCGATTTCACCCGTGACGAAAATGTGCGCACCGCCACTGCCGGCGCTCGTAGCTGGTTCAACACCGGGCCGGTCAGCCACGAGGTCAACCTGGCTGCCAGCTATTTCTACATGGACTTTGAAAACGGTGGTGCGCGCTACGCAGCAGCGCCGAGCAACCTCTACAACCCGGTCGACACGCCGACACCCTCGAACCCGACGCGCGCCGACTCCAAGGTTTACACCGAGAACCGCTTCAGCGGTGTGGCGCTGACTGACACGCTAGGATTTTTCGAGGACCGTCTGCTGCTGACGCTCGGCGCCCGCTGGCAGCGTGTCAAGGTTGATGACTGGACCGATGACGTGAAGGGCGACACCGCCTACGACGAGGAGAAGGTCTCACCGTCAGGCGGCATTCTGTACAAGGTGACCGATGATTTTTCGGTGTACGCCAACTACATGGAAGGCCTGAGCCAGGGCAAGATCGCTCCGTCGACCTCGGTGAACGAAGACCAGATCTTCCCGCCGTTCGTCAGTCGTCAGGTCGAGGTCGGCGCCAAGTATGACCTGGGGTCATTTGCCTTCACCGCCAGCGTATTCCGTATCAAGCAACCGGCCTACGAGACCAATACCGCCTCGCGTGTATTCGGCCCGAACGGCAAGCGCCGTAACGACGGTGTCGAGCTGACCATGTTCGGTGAGCCGATGAAGGGTTTCCGTCTGCTGGGCGGGGTGATGTACATCGACAGCGAACTGACCAATACCGTCAACGGCACATTCGACGGCAACCGCGCACCGGCCACCCCCAAGTACAACGTCAATCTGGGCGCCGAATGGGACGTCCCGGGCGTCAACGGCCTGACCCTGACCGGACGGGGCATCTACACCGGTTCGCAGTATCTGGATCAGGCCAATAGCAAAAGCATCGATTCATCGGAGCGTTTCGACGTAGGCGCGCGGTATGCCTTTAAGGTCGATCAGAAGGACATCACGCTGCGGGCCAATGTCGAGAACGTGATGAACAAGTACTACTGGAGTTCGGCCGGCGCGTCGGACGACAGCGAGCCGGGGCTGACTCTGTCGACACCGCGTACCTATCTGTTGTCGGCCACCATCGGTTTCTGAGTCGATACGTGACGCCCAGGGAAGGGGGTCACGTATATAGCGAACGACCGGCAGTCCTCATCGAGGGATAACCTGTGTGCAGTATTAAATAATCAACCTCAACACGGCGACACAGCAGTTTGTTATTTAGATAGGCTGTTTTGTCATAACGCCAAAATAACAAATGGCCACGCTCAATAGTGGCACATTGAGTTATACCGATTAATCCTGTCGGTATAACTGTGTGTCTTATTCATTATCAGGCGCGCAAAAAAGTTTATTTAAATTTCATCTTGTTTTTCGCAACAATGGGTTGCACTTTTAGGTAAATGATAATAATTTGCATCCGGAAATCCAGCGAGGACTCACAGATGTTGAATAATGGCTTATTGCACTCTACTACGTCGCAGAAAACCAATGCCAACTATCTGGACAGGCAGAGCAAGTTTGAATCGAATGTAAGGAGTTACCCCCGCAAGTTGCCATTGGCGATCGCCAAGGCACATGGCGTGTGGGTCACGGATGTCGAGGGCACCACGTACCTGGATTGTCTGGCCGGAGCCGGAACATTGGCACTGGGTCACAATCACGAAGCCATCATGGCCAGTCTCGACAGTTTTCTGACCTCGGGCATGCCCATGCACACCCTTGATCTGACCACTGCGGTCAAGGACGCTTTCAGCGAAACGCTGCTGAGTCTGCTGCCAGGACAGGGGCGTGATTACTGCCTGCAATTTTGCGGTCCTTCCGGGGCCGATGCGGTCGAAGCCGCGATCAAACTGGCCAAGACCGCCACCGGCCGCCATAACATCATCAGCTTTTCCGGCGCCTACCACGGCATGACCCACGGAGCCCTGGCGCTGACCGGCAACACTGCGCCAAAAAACGCCGTCGCTAATCTGATGCCCGGAGTGCAGTTCCTGCCGTATCCCCATGAATACCGTTGCCCGCTGGGCATTGGCGGCGAGGCCGGGACCGAAGCGCTGAGTTACTACTTCACCCAGTTCATCGAGGACGTGGAAAGCGGTGTGTCGCTGCCGGCGGCGGTGATTCTGGAAGCGGTGCAGGGCGAGGGCGGTGTCAATCCGGCACCTGCAGCATGGCTGCGCCAGATTCGCGAAGTCACGCGCAAGCATGGCATTCTGCTGATTCTGGATGAAGTGCAGGCCGGCTTTGGCCGTACCGGCAAGATGTTTGCCTTCGAACATGCGGGGATCGAACCCGACATCATCGTCATGTCCAAGGCGGTCGGCGGCGGTCTGCCGTTGGCCGTGCTGGGTTTCAAGCGCGAGTTCGACGCCTGGTCTCCGGGTAACCATGCCGGCACCTTTCGCGGCAACCAGATGGCCATGGCCACCGGCCTGGCGACCCTTGAAGTGCTGCAACGACAGAACCTTGCCGGCCAGGCCGCAAAACGTGGCGACTGGCTCAAGGAACAGCTCGGCCTGTTGCAGCAACGCTATCCGGCGATTGGCAATGTGCGGGGCCGCGGCCTGATGCTGGGCATCGAGATTGTCGATGAACGCAAAGCGGCGGACCGCCTCGGCAGCCTGCCGATGGACCCGGATCTGGCGGTTGCCATTCAGCAGCATTGTTTCAAACAGGGATTGTTACTTGAACGCGGCGGTCGCAATGGCAACGTCATTCGCTTATTGCCGCCATTGATCATTACTGAAGAGCAATGCCAATTGGTCATCCAGCGTTTTGAACAGGCCCTGAAGGCTGCGCTGTCCCAGCTACGTAAATGAAAGTTATGTAATAAGCAGGGCATCAACAGCACCGCATCGTGACACTGATATCACGATTGAAACAACACCGCACACAACGTTTGGCTGGGCGAACTTATCGCACCTCGACAGCTCGATTGTTGTGCCGCAAGCGATAAATCAACGTTTGTTGCGACGTCATTTAAACGGTCAGCGTAAAGGCGACTTTGGAGCAGACATGACTAATACCGATCGCACCGTCTTATCAAACATGGTGAGCGAGTTGGCAACCACTCGCGCGTTACTCAATTGCCTGATCAAGGAATTCGCACTGCCGGAAGAGTGCCTGCATTACACCTGGCCGGAAGGCATGCAAGGCATAGCGCCTGGCAGTTTCGTGGATGGCGGGCAATGGAAGGGCATTCCGCTCACCATCAGCCTGCCCAATCAGCAACAATTCTTCGTCCTGGTGGACCGCCGCGACCACCTGGGCAGCCATCGCTACCTTTCCGATGTCTACGCACGTCAGGGGCAGGGCACCTGGCGCTGCCTGGCGTTTGCCGAATTCGCCCGGCAACTGCTGACCGCCTGTGAGCACATGACCCGTGCCAGCAATGACGAACTGCTGGATCAGGTCCTGCAAAGCCAGCACCTGACTGCCGCCATCGTTGCCCACAACATGACCGGCCAGCACCCGGCGCCGCTCAGCGGCTATCTGGCCAGTGAGCAGGGTTTGTGGTTCGGCCACCCCAATCACCCGGCGCCCAAGGCGCGCCTGTGGCCTGAGCATCTGGCGCAGGAGACCTACGCCCCGGAGTTTCAGGCGCAGACCGCGCTGCACCTGTTCGAAGTGCCGCTGGAAGGGCTGCGAATCACCTCCAATGGCTTGAGCGAAGCCGAGGTGATGGCAGGCTTCGCTGATCAATCGCGGGCCCGACCCGGGCATGCGCTGATCTGCATGCATCCGGTACAGGCGCAACTGTTCATGCAGGACCGTCGCGTGCAACGTCTGCTTGAGTTGGGGGACATCTCCGATCTGGGTGCCAGTGGCTTGCTGGCCAGCCCGACGGCGTCGATGCGCACCTGGTACATCGAGGGGCACGACTATTTCATCAAGGGCTCGCTGAACGTGCGCATCACTAACTGCGTGAGGAAAAACGCGTGGTATGAACTGGAGAGCACGCTGATCATCGACGAACTGTTTCAGCGCCTGCAGCAGACCCGCCCGGAAACCCTTGGCGGGCTGTCCACAGTCGCCGAACCCGGCTCGATGAGCTGGGCTCCCAAAGGCGCGAGCGAGGCTGACGGTCACTGGTTTCGCGAGCAGACCGGCGCCATTCTGCGGGAAAACTTCTGCCGCCGCTCCGGCGAAGATTGCAGCGTGATGGCGGGCACACTGTTCGCCCGTGATCTGCGCTCACGCCCATTGGTGCACGACTTCCTCCAGCGTTTCAATGGCGCAGAGCTCGAGGACCAGCACCTGCTGGACTGGTTCGATGAGTATCAGGCCTTGCTGCTGAGCCCGGTCATGGCGTTGTTCTTCAATCATGGCATCGTGATGGAGCCGCATTTGCAGAATGCGGTGCTGATTCACGACAACGGACGCCCGCAACAGCTGCTGTTGCGCGACTTCGAAGGCGTGAAGCTGACCGAGGAGCTGGGCATCAAGGCGATTCAGGTGGGGCTGCACCCGAGAATTCGCCAGTCGTTGCTTTACAGCCGCGAACAGGGCTGGAACCGCATTACCTATTGCCTGCTGATCAACAACCTGTCCGAGGCGGTACTGGCCTTGAGCTGGGAGCGCCCGCACCTGGCACCACTGATGTGGCAGCGCGTCGAGCGGCAATTGCAGCATATTCGTGACGAACTGGTACTGCCTGCGCCCGAGCTGGACGCGCTGATCGCAGGCCAGTCGATTGCCTGCAAGACCAACCTCAAGGTCCGGCTCGCCGCCAAGGCCGATCGCGAAGCCAACTATGTGCGTCTTGCGTCGCCGTGGGCCACGGAGGCACGTTATGCATAAGGTGCCGGAGACCGTACTGGCGGCCATCAAGGAGGCTCGGGCGCTGGAAATCGACCCGCTGGCGGCCTTCTTCTACGATCTGGACGCGTTGCAGCAGCATGTCAGTGAAGTCATGGCGGCGCTGCCCGCCGGTGTCGAGCTGTATTACGCGATCAAGGCCAACAGCGAAGCGCTGATGCTGGAAACCCTGGCTCCTCTGGTCAGTGGCTTTGAAATTTCCTCTGGGGGCGAGATCGAGCGGGTGATGGCCTGTCCGACACGCAAGCCCTACGTGTTCTCGGGCCCAGGCAAACTCGATTCCGATCTGCGCTCGGCGTTGCTCAACAAGGTTGAAGCCATTCACCTGGAGAGCCTCAACGAAATCGCGCGTCTGCAACAGCTGGCAGAACAGGCGGGGCGCGTGCAGCCGGTGTTCCTGCGCATCAATCCGCAACTGCCCGCTGCACAGTCGAGCCGGCTGGCGATGGCCGGGACAGCGACACCGTTCGGCATTGACGAAGCCGACCTGGCCGAGGCGGTCAGACGCGTGGACAACGCCAGCCACCTGACGCTCAAGGGCTTTCACATACATGCCATGTCGCATCAGATGTCGGTTGAACGTCATGAGCAGTTGCTCGATTTCTACCTGCAGCGCTGGCAGGAATGGAAGGCTTTGGCCCGCGACCCGAGCCAGCTGACCCATTTCAACGTCGGCGGTGGCATTGGCGTCGATTACCTGAACAGCCAGCAGTTCGACTGGCAGCGACTGTGCCGCTATCTGGAAAAACGCCTGGGCGAGCAGCACGATGCGCCGATCCTGCGCTTCGAGCCGGGACGCTTCATCAGTGCCTATTGCGGCTATTACGCCATCGAGGTGCTGGACAGCAAAACCAGCCACGGCGAGCATTTTCTGGTCTGCCGAGGCGGAACTCACCAGTTTCGCCTGCCGGTTGCGCAAAGCCATGACCATCCGGTTATCCATCTGCCGAGTACGCCGCAGTCAGCTGCCTCGTCAGAACAGGCTTATACCATTGTCGGCCAGCTATGCACGCCCAAAGACGTACTGAGCCGCCGCCAGCTACTTAAAGGCGTGAACATTGGTGACCTGCTGGTTCTGCCGCTGGCGGGGGCGTATGGCTACAACATTTCCCATGCCGACTTTCTCTGCCATCCACGACCGTCACAGCACTTCGTGCGCAACGGCGAACGGGTCCGCCAATGAGCTTCAACGTCCCACGTAGCTGGGTGGTGATCAACGTGCTGCTCGGTACGCTGACGGTCAGTCTGAGCAACAGTTCGCTCAACCCGGCGCTGCCTGCCTTCATGGAGGCGTTCAGGATCGGGCCGCTGCTGGCCACCTGGATCGTCGCCGGATTCATGACCAGCATGGGCATGACCATGCCGCTGACCAGCTTCCTCAGTCAGCGCATCGGACGCAAACGCCTGTACCTGTGGGGCGTGGCACTGTTCATTGGTGGCTCGCTGCTGGGCGCGCTGGCCGACTCCATCGCGCTGGTGATCACCGCACGGGTGGTGCAGGGCATTGCCAGCGGGCTGATGATCCCCTTGTCGCTGGCGATCATCTTTTCGGTGTATGAAAAGCACGAACGGGGCAGGGTGACCGGGCTCTGGAGCGCAGCAGTGATGCTCGCGCCGGCGCTCGGTCCGCTGTGTGGCAGCCTGATGCTGGAGTGGTTCAGCTGGCGCTCGCTGTTCCTGATGAATGTGCCCATCGGCCTGCTGGCACTGTTGCTGGGCGTCGGCGTGCTGCCGGACGCCGAGCCCGCCGAGCGCAAGCCGTTCGATTTGATCGGCTACCTGCTGGTGGCGTCGGGCATCGGCTTGCTGATGATCGCCATCAGCCGCATGCACCATGCTCAGGCGCTGCTCGATCCGGTCAATCAGGCCATGGTGCTGGTCGCATTGGCCTGTCTGGTGGCATTCGTCCGGGTCGAGCTGAGTCGCCAGGCTCCGCTGCTGAATCTGCGTCTGTTCAACCTGCGCGGTTATCGTCTGAGCGTGATCATCGCCGTGGTGCAATCGGTCGGCATGTTCGAGTGCCTGGTGTTGCTGCCGCTGCTGGTGCAGAACGTGCTGGGCTACAACCCGATCTGGACCGGCCTGGCGCTGCTGTGTACCGCCAGCTTCGCGAGCCTGTTCGGGCAGTGGGGCGGCAAGGCACTGGATCGCCATGGCCCGCGCACCGTCGTCGCCATCGGCCTGCTGCTGACCGGCGTTTCGACCCTGGCGCTGGGCATGCTCAAGGCCGACGCCGCGATCGGCGTGGTGTTCGTCCTGATGATGATTCGTGGCGCCGGCCTCGGGCTCTCCTATATGCCGGTGACCACGGCGGGGCTCAATGCCTTGCCCGAGCCGATGGTCACTCAGGGCGCCGCGATGAACAACATTTCCCGGCGTCTGGTCGCGTCGCTGGCCATCGTCATCGCCTCGCTGTGGCTGGAGTTCCGCCTCAACACCGCGGGCCCGGCCGCCACGCCCTCGGCCATCAGCGAAGTATTCATCGCCACCGGCGTGCTGATCCTGCTGGCACTGCCGTGTGCCTGGCGTTTTCCCCTTAACGACGAGCGCGCCGAGGCCCAGCCCGACGCGGTCGAACCCCGATAATTTTTCGTTCGAGGTATGAACATGGCTACCCCTTTACCGCTGCAACGTAACGCTTCTTCGACAACGACAACAGCTGGTACTGGTGCCTGGCTGGCCGACGTCAGCGCCGAGCGCTATCAGCAAGTGCAACGCCGCGTGATTGGCCAGTTGCTGCAGACCTTGCTGTACGAGGCGGCGCTGCCTTACCGCTGTGAGCCGCTGGATGATCATCGGCATCGTTTTGCCGTGGCCGTGAGTGGCGGTGTGGAATACCGCTGCGAGGGCCTGCTGAGCACCAGCTTTGAGCTGATCCGCCTCGATCACGCCACGCTTGAGCGGGTGGACAGTGCCGGCGAACGCAGCGTGCCGGATCTGCATCTGGCGTTGACCGAGCTGCTCAGCCCGTTCAAGGACAGCCCGCACCTGACGCGCTTCATCCAGGAAATCGAGCAGACCCAGCTCAAGGACCTGCAGGCCCGCACCCAGGGCTATCAGCCTGCAAGACCAGCGCATCAGCTCGATGTCGATGCGCTGGAGCAGCATTTCATGGATGCCCACAGCTACCACCCGTGTTACAAGTCGCGAATCGGCTTTTCCCTGGCCGATAACCGCCACTACGGGCCGGAATTTGCCACGCCTTTCGCGGTGGTCTGGCTGGCCGTGGCGAAATCGAGCGCCTCGGTCGGCCATTCGCGGAGCATGGATTTTCAGGCGTTCATCCGTCAGGAGCTGGGCACACAACGCTGGCAGGAAATAGCTCGAGAACTGGCCGCGCGGGGCAAGTCCATCGACGACTATCAACTGATGCCGGTGCATCCGTGGCAGTGGGACAACGTCACGGTGTCGACCTTCTACCCGGAACTGGCCAGCGGCGAGCTGATTTATCTGGGCACCTCGACCGATAGCTACAAGGCTCAGCAGTCGATTCGCACACTGGCCAACGCCAGTCAGCCCCAGCGGCCATACGTCAAGCTGGCGATGAGCATGACCAACACCTCCAGCACGCGGATTCTGGCGCGTCACACGGTGTTGAACGGCCCGATCATCACCGATTGGCTGCACCAGCTGATCGCAACCGACAGCACCGCTCAAGCGCTGGATTTCGTGATTCTCGGTGAGGTAGCGGGGGTGAGTTTCGATTACCGCCATCTGGCGGAATCCCGTTCGGCGCAGACCTACGGCACGCTGGGCGCCATCTGGCGGGAAAGCCTGCATCAATACCTACGGGACGACGAGCAGGCGGTGCCGTTCAACGGCTTGAGCCATGTGGAAAACCGTTACGATGATGGCCAGCAGACGCCGTTCATCGACGCGTGGGTCAACCAGTACGGGCTCAAGGAATGGACCCGGCAACTGCTGCAGGTCACGGTGCCGCCGATCATTCACATGCTCTATGCCGAAGGCATCGGCATGGAGTCCCACGGCCAGAACATCGTGCTGATCGTCAAGCAGGGCTGGCCGCAGCGTATCGCCCTCAAGGACTTCCATGACGGCGTGCGTTATTCACCGGCGCATCTCGGGCGTCCCGAACTGTGCCCGGAACTGGTGCCGCTGCCCGCCAGCCATGCAAAGCTCAACCGCAACTCGTTCATCATCACCGACGACGTCAACGCGGTGCGCGACTTCTCCTGTGATTGTTTCTTCTTCATCTGTCTGGCCGAAATGGCGATTTTCCTGCGCCAGCAGTACCAGCTGGACGAGGCACTGTTCTGGCAGATGACCGCCGACGTCATTCTCGACTATCAGCGTGCTCACCCGCAGCATCGCGACCGTTTCGGGCTGTTTGACGTGTTTGCGCCATCGTACGAAGTGGAAGAACTGACCAAGCGCCGCCTGCTGGGTGATGGCGAGCGTCGCTTCCGCTCGGTACCTAACCCACTGCACACCTACAGGCCGCAATGATGCTGAGGACCAATACGCTCAAAAGCAGGATTGCCGACGGACAGCCGGCACACGGGGTGATCAGTTCGATCCCGGCCCCGGCCGCCATCGAGCTGATCGCCGAGGCCGGGTTCGACTTCGTGATCATCGACATGGAACACGTGCTGATCAACCCGGAAACCGTGGAAAACATGATCCGCGTGGCAGAGAGCTACGACCTCACACCACTGGTGCGGGTCGCCGATCTCAACCCGAAAACCCTGCTGCGCCTGCTCGATGGCGGCGCGCAGGGCATCGTCTTGCCGATGATCGAGAGCCCCGAGCAACTGGCGGATGCGATTGCCGCCTGCAAGTACCACCCGCTGGGTCGCCGCAGCCTCAATGCCGGCCGTCCCGGCTCGTTCGGCAAGCACAGCCTGGCGCAGTACGTGGAGGCTGCCAATCAACAGATCATGGTGGTGGCGATGATCGAAAGCGCCGAAGGCGTGCGACGTGCCGCCGAGATCGCCAGCGTGCCGGGTCTGGACATGATTCTTGAAGGCGCGGCAGACCTGTCACAGTCACTGGGCATGCCCTGGCAGATCGATCAGCCAGATGTACAAAACGCGTTGCTTGCGACCTGGCAAGCCGCCCACGCGGCGGGCGTCGCCTATTGCGCGATCCCCCGTCAACCCGGAGACGCTGCCCGCTGGCAGGCGCGCGGGGTCAACACCTTTGTCCTCGGGGATGAGCGCGGCATTGCCTTTCGCGCGCTTCAGGCCCGCCTGGCTCAACATTCAGCAGAAGGAAAATAACCCATGAACTTCACTTCACTCGCCGCTGACCTGGTCATGCAGGATCTGGTCGATTGCCTGCTGGCTGAAGATTTCTTTGGCCGCGAGCCATTGCGCCTGCAGGACAGCAGCCAATGGCAACTGCGCCATCCACAGGCTCCGCAACTGGTAGATCAGGGCAGCGCGCAGCAAATCTGGGAGTGGTGCTGCGATGATTCTGAGCAACGCTTCATCAGCATCGCGTTGCGCGCCGGTATCACCCAGCAATGGGAAAAAGTGCCCGGCACGCCGGTATTGGGCCGCCAGGACGAGCGATGGACGCAGTTGTCACCGGAAGACTTCATGAAGTGGGTGTTCGCCGGCAAGGCGACGCTGCTTCAGGACAGCGAGCGCCAGGACAACGAAAAGGGTATCGCGCTGTTTCTGGAAGTGTTGCGCATCAGTGTCTGGCAGACCGCGCTGTCGCTGGATCACAAGGTCGACGAGCAGAACCTGATGGCTCAGGACGGCGCTACCTTCTTCCGAACCATGGAGCAGTGGGCGTCGCTGCGTGATCGCCCGTATCACCCGCTGGCCAAGGCCAAACAAGGCTTGAACGAACAGGAATACTTACAGTACCAGGCCGAGTTCGCCCGGCCAGTAGCGCTGAATTGGGTGGCTGTCGACAAGACCTTGCTGCAATGCGGCGACGGCGTGGAGGATTTGAATGCATCCTTTCCGGCCCGCTATCTGCTGCCCGAGAACCTGCAAGCGCAGCTTGACCAGGAGATGCAGGCGCGCGGCATTGCCGGCAGCCATGTTGCGCTGCCGGTTCACCCGTGGCAGTTCGAGCATGTCTTGCAGGTCCAGCTGGGCGATGCGTTCGCCAAGGGCGATTGCCAGCGGCTTGATTTCAATCAGGCGCAGGTGCATGCCACTTCGTCGCTACGTTCGATGACACCGTGCTTCAACAGCGCTGACTACCTGAAGCTGCCCATGGCGATTTATTCGCTCGGCGCTTCGCGCTATCTGCCAGCGGTCAAAATGATCAACGGCGGGCTGAGCGAAAAACTGCTGCGTCAGGTGGTCGACAAGGATGAAACTCTGAGCCGTTCGCTACACCTGTGCGACGAACGCAAATGGTGGGCATTCATGCCGCCACAAGCCACGCTGTTCGACGAAGGGCCTCGGCATCTTTCGGCGATGGTGCGCGGCTATCCGGCCGCCTTGCTCGATGATCCGGAGTGCCGCCTGCTGCCCATGGCGGCACTGGGTACACCGCTACCGGGGAGCAATCGGCATTTCTTCGATGAGTGGATGGACTACCGCGACCTGCCGCGCAATCAGGCTTCGGTACTGACACTGTTTCGCGAACTGAGCCACAGTTTTTTCGATATCAACCTGCGCATGTTCCGCCTGGGCATGCTCGGCGAAGTGCATGGCCAGAACGCGGTCATGGTCTGGAAAGCCGGACAGGCGCAAGGGCTGCTGTTGCGTGACCACGACTCGTTGCGTATTTTCGTGCCCTGGCTGGAGCGCAACGGCATGCACGACCCGGAGTATCGAATCAAGAAAGGGCATGCCAATACGCTTTATCATGACCGCCCCGAGGACTTGCTGTTCTGGCTGCAGACGCTGGGTATTCAGGTAAACGTGCGGGCAATCATGGATACTCTGGCGCAAGTGTATGACGTACCGGTCACTGCGCTGTGGACCGTATTGCGCGATGTTCTGGATAATCTGATCACAACCATCGAATTTGACGACGAGGCGCGTGGCATGATCAGGCAACAACTGTTCGAAGCCCCCAACTGGCCGCAGAAACTTCTGCTGACGCCCATGATCGAGCGCGCGGGCGGTCCGGGCAGCATGCCGTTCGGCAAGGGCGAAGTGGTCAACCCGTTCCACAGGTTGCGCCGTGCAACCTGACCGAACCCTGCATCCTTCGCGGCGCACAGTGTTGCGCCTTTCACTGGGGTTACTGGCGCTGCCTGGCATTGCCCGGGCAGCGCCGCTGCGCGTTGTCACCCTGTTTCAGGGGGCGTCCGACACTGCCGTGGCCCTGGGCGTTACGCCTTGCGGCGTGGTGGATTCGTGGAGCGAAAAACCGATGTATCGCTACCTGCGCCCGGCGCTGGCAGCGGTACCGCATGTGGGTCTGGAAACCCAGCCGAGCCTGGAAGATATCGTGCTGCTCAAGCCGGACCTGATCGTCGCTTCACGCTTTCGTCATCAACGCATCGCGCCGTTGCTGGAGCAGATCGGCATGGTGCTGATGCTCGAAGAGGTGTTCGAGTTCAAGCGCACCCTGGCAATGATGGGCGTGGCCCTGCAACGTCAACAACTGGCCATGGACCTGCTCGGGCAATGGCAACAGCGTGTGGCAGCGGTGCGCGGCCAGTTGCAGGCGAAGTTCGCCGGACGCTGGCCGATCACTGTGTCGGTGCTCGACATTCGCGTAGACCATATCCGTAGCTATCTGCCGGCCAGCTTTGCCGGCTCGGTGCTCAGTGAGCTGGGCTTTGCCTGGACGCCCGCGGCCCGCGAAGCCAGCGGCGTTTCCCTTAAACTCAGCAGTAAAGAGAGTTTGCCTGTGGTCGATGCCGACCTGTTCTTCGTCTTTCAGCGTGCGGACAGCAATGCCGCGCAGCACACCTACGACAAACTGGTACAGAACCCGTTCTGGCAACAGTTGCGCGCAGCACGGGATGGCCAGGTATGGCGCGTCGACGCCGTCGCCTGGAGCCTGTCCGGCGGCATTCTGGGCGCCAACCGCATGCTCGATGAGGTCGCTCGCGTGGCCCTGGCGGATAGCGCCTCATGACGGCTGCGGCAAAACTGGGCCTGGGGCTGTTGATACTGGTAGCGTGCATGGGATTGAGTCTGGCCACCGGGGCCACCTGGATATCGCCCGCTGACATCGTGCGGAGTGTCTGGCAGCCCGATGCGCTGAGCGCTATCGAGCACGTGCTGCTCGACACACGGCTGACACGTACCCTGATGGCCGTCGCAGTAGGCTCGAGTCTGGCGGTTGCCGGGGCACTGATGCAGGCGCTGACGCGCAATCCGCTGGCGTCGCCTGGCCTGTTCGGCATCAATGCCGGCGCGACGTTTGCCATCATCGCCTGTTCGTCGCTGCTTTCACTGTCGTCCATGAGCCAGTGGCTGTGGTGCGCGTTCATCGGCGCTGCGGTGGCGGGCACGATTGTCTGGGTCATCGGCAACCGGGGGCAGGGCAGCCTCAATCCATTGCGCATCGTATTGGCCGGCGCAGCGATCACCGCCTTGTTCACCGCGTTCAGCCAGGCCTTGCTGGTGGTCAATCAGGACGGTCTGGACACTGTGCTGTTCTGGCTGGCCGGTTCCCTGTCGGAGCGCGAACTGAGCACCGCTGCGCCGTTGCTGGTCTGCGTGGTCATGGGGCTTGCCGGCGCGCTGGTGCTGGCGGGGCAGGTCAACGTGCTCAACACCGGGGAAGCCATCGCGACGGCGCTGGGCCAGCGTACGGGGCTGATTCGGCTGATGATGAGCGTGGTAATCATTGCCCTGGCAGGCAGCGCCGTGGCGCTGGCGGGCAGTATCGGCTTCATAGGTCTGCTGGTGCCACATATGGTGCGCAAGACGCTGTCCATCGACCATCGCTGGCTGCTGCCTGGCTGCGCAGTGCTGGGCGCGACGCTGTTGTTGCTGGCCGACACGCTGGCGCGAGTCGTGATTGTCCCTCAGGAAGTCCCGGTGGGTGTGATGACGGCTCTGTTTGGTGCGCCGTTCTTCATTGCACTGGTTCGGCGGGGCGCGCGCTATGGATAAGCATTTCACCGTGCGCTACCGGAGCTTTTCCCGGCAGTTCAGCCTGACCGCATTGACGCGCTTGCTTTCGGGCCTGGCGCTGACGCTGCTGGTCATACTGAGCTCGTTGGCCGTGGGCAAGATCAATCTGTCGCCCGCGACCCTGCTGAGTGTTTTTACCGGTCAGGCAGATGCCAGCCTGGTCTTCATCGTCGAACAACTGCGCATGCCCCGGCTGGCCCTGGCCGCCCTGGTCGGCGCGGCCCTGGCGGTGTCCGGACTGATCCTGCAAAGCATCATTCGCAACCCGCTGGCCTCACCTGATCTGTTAGGCATCACCAGCGGTGCCAGCGCCGCCGCCGTGTTGTACCTGTCATTCTTCTCGGCTGCACTGGGCGCGCAGTTTCTGCCCCTGGCGGCGATCTCCGGCGCAGGCCTCGCGGCACTGGTCATTTATCTGCTGGCCTGGAATCAGGGTGCCTCACCCTTGCGCATGGTGTTGATCGGGGTAGGGGTGTCGGCTCTGCTGGCTGCGGTGACCACGTTCATTCTGGTGTTCAGCCCGTTGACCACCACCTTGTCGGCTTATGTCTGGCTGACCGGGAGCGTGTATGGTGCCAGTTGGCCAGAGCCCAGCGCGCTGGCCGGCTGGCTGCTTATGACATTGCCGCTGCTGGCACTGCTCGCCCGTCAGGTGCGCATGCAGCAACTGGATGACGCGCTGGCCCAGGGCATCGGAGTGCGCGTGCAATGGTTGCGCGCCGGTTTGCTGCTGGTGAGCGTCGCGCTGGCCGGGCTGGCGATCGCGTGGGGCGGGGCGATTGCCTTTGTCGGGCTGATCGCGCCTCATATCGCCAAACGCCTGATGCCGCCGGGGTTCGTGGGGCAAGCGCTGATGGCGGCGTTGATCGGCGCCAATCTGGTGATGCTTGCCGATCTGGCCGGACGCACGCTGTTCCTGCCGCTGGATCTGCCCGCAGGGATTTTTGTCGCGGTGCTGGGCACACCGTTCTTTCTGTACCTATTGATCAACCAGCGGCATTAAGGAATTACGGATGGCGTCAATCGCAACCCACGACCTGACCCTGAGTTACCAGCGGCAGGTGATCATCGACAGCCTTGATCTGCAGTTACCCGCAGGCCAGGTGACCGTGCTGATCGGCAGTAACGGTTGCGGCAAAAGCACCTTGCTCAAATCCCTGGCGCGCCTGCTCAAACCCCAGCAGGGCACCGTCGTGCTCAACGGTGCCGACATCCATCAGAAGTCCACTGCGACCGTCGCGCGTGAACTGGCGATTCTGCCGCAGATGCCCAGCGCACCGGAAGGCATCAGCGTGCGGCAACTGGTGGCGCTGGGGCGTTATCCCTATCAGAACTGGATGCAGCAATGGTCCGCCGAGGATGAGGCCATGGTCGCACGGGCTCTGGCGCAGACCGGCATGCAGGAACTGGCCGACAGACCCGTCGATGCCCTGTCAGGTGGTCAGCGTCAGCGCGCATGGATAGCCATGACCCTGGCGCAGGATACCGACATTGTATTGCTGGACGAGCCGACGACCTTTCTCGATCTGGCTCATCAGATCGAAGTGCTGGACCTGTTGCGCGACCTGAATCGGCGAGAGGGCAAGACCATCGTGATGGTCCTGCATGACCTGAATCTGGCCTGCCGTTACGCCGATCATATGGTCGCTGTCCACGAACGCAGCGCCTTCGCCCAGGGGCGTCCGGCGGATATCCTCAGCGAGGCGCTGGTCAAGCAGGTCTTCGGCCTCAACTGCCGGATCATCGCCGATCCATTCTTTGGTACGCCGTTGTGCATTCCCTTTGGCCGGGAACTGCCGCAATGAGTCTGGCGCAGGCGTTCAGCGAATCCGAATGGGCGTTGCTGTCCGGGGCGCTGCGACTCAGGCCGGCAGGTGAACACGATCCGCGCTCACTGCCGGCCCGCGCGCTGCTGGACGACGCAGTCTGCGAGCAACTGCTTGGCGAGCTGGGGCCGGTGATCGGTTCTCCGACCCAGGCAATCACCGCATCGTTGCTGGCCAAGCGCTTTTCCTTCCTGAGCACCGGTGCCTGCCTGTACGCGATGTCGGTCTACGACAAGGGCCTGGCCCTGTCGCTGGACAACAGCGTGGTCGAATACGCGCACGATGACGGCCTTTGGACCTCTTCAATGCCCTTGCTCGATACAACGCCTGTGGGTTATGAACCGGGCGCTCGTGAGGCGTGGCGTGATGCTGTCGTGGCCACCCTGTTTCGTGACCTGCTTCAGCCACTGTGGGAAACCTTCAACCGTGTCACTGGCATTTCCCGACGCATTCTGTGGGAAAACACCGCAGTACGCGTGTATTCGCTGTACGACAAGCGCATGGACAAGGTCGAAGACCCGGCGATCCGGCAGCGCTGTGAAGCCGATTTCGACTGGCTGCTGCACCAGGCCGATCCGGCGCTGTTCGGCCTGACCTACAACCCGCTGAAACACTTCCGCCGTCCACCGGTTGTGCTGGAAGCCGAAGGCAAAAGCATCCGTTTTCGGCGCACCTGCTGCTTCTATTACGACGCCAGCAATCCCGTCGAGTATTGCTCGACCTGTCCGTTACTGAGGCCCAAAAAATGTCGATGAACAAGCAGATTGCACACCGCCAGCAACAACTCAGCGACGCCGTCATAGAGCAATACCGTGAGATTGCCGCGTCAACCATTGGCCATCTGACCGACGTGGGTTACCTGCGCGGGATCAGACCGCTGTTCGAGGGGGTCAGACTGGTCGGCAACGTTGTCACGGTCAAACTGCAACTGCCCGACGGCAGCATTCTGCGCGACGCACTGCTGAACAGCCTGCCCGGCGATGTACTGGTGATTGAATGTGTCGGCGACGAGCATTGCGCCTGCTGGGGCGAACTGCGCACTCTGGCCGGGCTTATCAAGGGGCTTGGCGGCGTCGTCGTCTCGGGCGCGGTCACCGACGTTGCCGCCTTGCGCGAACATCGCCTGCCCGTGTTCAGCCGTGGCGTCAGCGCAATGACGACGCGCAGTCTCGGGGAAAGCGGCGAGCTCAATGGATTGATCAATATAGGCGGCGTGGAGGTGAAGCCGGGAGATATCGCCGTCGGGGATGATGACGGGGTATTTATTCTGAGTCCGCAACAGGCGAACGAACTGTTGCCCGAATTGCTTGGCAAGGAGAGTGCGGACCGAAAAAGAAGGGAAGAGTTTCTCGGCAGACTGAATGGGGAGAACACGGTCAGCAGAACTCAACAGTGATAATGAAACCTGAAACAGCGCGTTTGATGTGATTCATGAATATAACCACTGTCGATTGATCAATAGTTATAACTTTTGGATCCTATAGTCACAATCAGACAACAGGCAGGCTATTTTCGTATTAAGTTTGATTGCACCGCTCAAGATTGCGGTTCCATGACCGATGCAGATTGCAAACCCAAACTGTCCCGGATAGCCGCAATGTTCAATTCGCATTTGAAAAACACCAATAAGGCATTGGAGCGCCGCCTCGCCATGCTTGAGCAAGCAGGGCAAATCCTCAATCTGGAGACAGTCGCCGTCGTGCTGGATGGCACGGGCAAAATACAGACCGTCAACGCGTTGTTCGAGACGGAGATGAGCTACGCACAGGCAGAGCTCGTCGGGCGCAGCCTGTCTGAACTGAGCCCGCCGGAACTGAGCGGTGACGTTCACCAGAAGCGCGCATTGACCGCGATTCGCGACGGCAAGCATTTCAGCGGCACGTTGCGCCTGGTCAGCAAGACAGGGTCGAGGGTGTGGCTGAGAACCATTGTCGTACCCTATAAAAATGAAACCGGCGGCGTCGAGCAGATCACTCTGTATTCGAGTGTTCTGACGCGAACGATTGAAGCCTCGCGCGAGAACGAAGCCCTGGTCAATGCGCTGCAACGTTCCACCGCTGTTATCGACTTCACCCTCGATGGCACGGTCATCAGCGCCAACGACAACTTTCTGAGGGCGATGGGTTACGAGCTGAATCAGATAAAAGGCAAGCATCACAAGATGTTCTGTGTGCCTGAAGAGTCCGCCTCTGACGCGTATACCCAATTCTGGGAAAGGCTGCGCCGGGGTGAGTTCATAGTCGATCGTTTCCGTCGAATTGACAAAGGCGGTCGTGATGTATGGCTGGAGGCGTCTTACAACCCGATTACCGACGCCAACGGCAAACTCTATAAAATTGCCAAGTTCGCGACTGTGATCACTGAACAGGTCGAGCGCGAGAAAGCCGTCGCCGAAGCATCGGAAATGGCTTATCAAACCTCTATCGATACTGACAGCAGCGCACAGCAAGGCCGCAAAGTTATCAAGGACACGCTGCAGATGCTCGGCCAGCTGACCATTTCAATGGAAGAGGCCACACGAGGCATCGAAGCACTGGACTCGCAAAGTCAGGTGATTGGAACAATCATCAAGACCATCAGCGGCATTGCCGAACAAACCAACCTGCTCGCGCTGAACGCAGCGATTGAAGCCGCCAGGGCCGGCGAACAGGGCAGGGGCTTCGCCGTAGTCGCCGACGAGGTGCGCCAACTGGCCTCTCGCACGACAAAAGCGGCGGAAGAAATCGTAAACGTCGTGAAGACCAACCAAAGCCTGGCGTCCGACGCGGTAGGCGTGATTGTGCGCAGCACCGAACAGGCGTCCGAGGCGCTGGTATTGGCCAATGACGCAGACCGTGTCATTCAGGAAATCCAGCACGGCGCGAACACGGTAGTGCGGGCAGTCAGCCGGTTTGTGGACCAGCGCTCCAGTTAAGTGCGAGCAGTCGGAGTGACTCAGGGGACGCTAAAAGTGTTCTGCGCTGAGTCACTCACTGCGCAGTCAAACAGGAAGGGAAGTGTACTGATGGTCGCAGCGCTACCTGCTTATAGACGTTTTAAATGAGTGTGTTTTATTAAATCCATGGGACAGCACTCGCGCAAGGCGAACACTATCGAAATCACCACGCTACAGCCTCAAGACTGATAGCCGGCTACCGATACGCTGCTTATAACCGTTGCACCCGCCTTCATTTCGAGCATTGTAACCATGACTTTCCTGCGCAGCCCACACATGGTTCGTAAGTACCTTTACACCTTATTGTGGTTTTATGTGCTCTCTATTTTCCTGTTGGCAATCGCGTGGGAATTCGAACTTGAATCCCTCGCCATGGCTGCAATGGGCTTGCCCTATGACCAGGACTTCGAAAATGCCGAGCGTTGGCGTTTTGTATTGACCTCGACAGGCTTCGCCGTGTTATCGATGGTTATACCGTTCATTCTTCTGAAACGCCTGATGCAACAACTCCATAGCAGCTACAACGACTTGCTCGAGTCACAGGCGCTCAGCGAATCTCTGGCCCGCCACGATCCATTGTCCGGCTTGCTCAATCGGCGTGTGTTTCACGAGCAACTGGTTGCGCGGTTGCAGCAACCAGCGACACAGACGGCGGTTTTTCTGATCGACCTGGATAAATTCAAGCTGATCAACGATACCCACGGGCATGCGGCAGGAGACGCGGCTATTTGCGCCGTTGCCGAAAGCCTGCGCGACGCCACTGTCGGGTGGCAGGCTTCCGTGGCTCGACTGGGCGGCGACGAGTTCGGTCTGGCGGTCAGTGGTGACTTCAGTCATGCCGAACTGGCGCCGCTCGCTGAAAACATTCTGGCCAAAATCGCAGCATCCAGCGTTGGCCTGCCGCGTGTGGCCCTGAGTGCGACCCTCGGCATTGCCATTGCGCCAATGGACGGCTCAGACCCCGACCTCTTGCTGCAACGTGCGGACAGCGCCATGTACCGCGGTAAAGCCGGTGGCCGAGCCAGGTTTCATTTCTATGAAGTCAGCTTCGAGCGCGAGCAGCGTCTGCAGGAGCAGTTCGCGCGCGAACTCACCCTGGCTATCGAAGAGAAAGATATTCAACCGTTCTATCAGCCTATCGTCAGCCTTCCCGAGCAACGCCTGGCGGGGTTCGAACTGCTGGCGCGATGGCTGCATCCCGAGCGCGGGATCATCCTGCCGCTTGACTTCATACCCGTGGCAGAACAGTTGGGGCTGATCAAGCCACTCACCGCGACCCTTTTGCTTCAAGCCTTCGATCAGGCACGCGATTGGCCAAGCGACTTTACGCTGGCGATCAACGTTACCTCACTGATGATCGAAAGCCCCGACTTTCCTGACTGGCTGGAACAGCTGGCCAATGAAGGAAAATTTCCGCTGAGTCGGCTGGAAGTGGAAGTGACGGAAAACGCACTGGTCGCCAATGTCGACAGTGCCCGCCTGAATCTGGAGCGTCTGCGCGCGATGGGCGTGAGCGTCGCTCTGGACGATTTCGGTACCGGCTATTCAGGTCTTTATCATCTGACCAGGCTGGCCATCGACAAAATCAAGATCGACAGATCGTTCTTCGACACGGCGCTTGAGAACCAGAACGAGATGGTCAAGGCCATCCTCGCTCTGGGTAAAAGCCTGCGCATGAAAATCACCGCCGAGGGCGTTGAGCACGAACGGCTCGCAGACTGGCTGGCCACCCATGAGTGCGACTTTGCCCAAGGCTACCTGTTCGGACGACCGTTGCCGTTGGCCCAGGTGAAAGAGCTACTGGCAATGAGTGGTTCCGAAGGGCCGGTGAGGGCATTGGCGGTTCCTGGAAAATAAGGGGCATGAGCTTCAAGTCGGCGCTCTCGAACTTCAATGCGGAAGTTTAGATTCACCGGAGGCGATAAGCGTTTCTCTGATACTTGTCGCTCACTAAAACCTGCGGCTTTCTGCCAGTGCAGCGAGTTGCAGCGCCGTCGAGGAACTGTGATCGGGATTGGCGCTGATAGCGTCAATGTGAGTTCCTGATGCGGGTGAGGTGCCTGATTCAGATATAAGCATTCCTTATTGTCGATGACTCATGGACTATATGCCCATTTGGCTGCCTCTCTAAGGCAAGCGCTCGCATCTGCAGGAGCCCGTGAATGAACATCAAGATTGAGGCGCTGATCGCCCGGAAGATCGGTTTCGCCTCCCACCAGAACGCCGTACCGCTGGTACGTGAATTGAGTATCTGGAACCAGGAAGAAAGCGGTTTTGAAAACCTGACCCTGACGTTAAGCACCGACCCGGATTTCGTAGAGAGCCGCACTTGGCGTATAGACCGCATTCATGCCGGTGATCGCCTCAGCATTTCCGAGCGTGACATCAAGCTTAACGCAGGTTATTTGTCCGGGCTGACTGAAAGCCTCAGCGCTGACGTGGTGATGCGTCTTTCCCAGGGCGACAACGTACTCGTCGAGCAGCGCTTCCCGACAGAACTGCTGGCGCGCACAGAATGGGGCGGCTTGAGCGCCATGCCGGAGCTGCTTGCGGCTTTCTGCATGCCCAATGATCCCGCGGTGGATCGCGTACTCAAAGCGGCCTCACAGGTTTTACGGCGCGCGGGCAAGAAAGATGGCATTGACGGCTATGAGAGCAAGTCGCGCACACGAACCTGGGAGCTTGCCTCTGCCATTTGGTCCGCAGTGTGCAGCTTTCAGTTGAGCTATGCATTGCCCCCGGCCAGCTTTGAGCAACAGGGCCAGAAGGTCCGGCCTCCGAGTGTGGTTCTGGAAAACGGCGTAGCGACCTGTCTGGACACTGCATTGCTGTTTGCGGCGGCGTTGGAGCAGGCAGGCTTGAATGCCCTGCTTATCATGACCAAGGGGCACGCATTCGCAGGCGTCTGGTTGCAGCCTCAAGAGTTTTCCCAATTGTTGACCGATGAGGCGTCGGCAGTACGCAAACGCCTGGATCTGAAGGAGATGGTGGTATTCGAAACCACCCTTTCTACACAAACACCTGCGCCGGGCTTTTCCCAGGCGATTACAGCCGCCGAGCGTCAGCTCGATGATGAGCAGTTCATCATGGCCATCGATTTGCACCGTGCCCGGATGCAGAAGATTCGTCCGATGGCGCTCGTCTCAGTCACCGAGGGATCGGATGAGACAGCCGATGCTCCACCCACTATTGAAGGGCTGGAGGAGGCTCCGGCGCTTCCGGGGTTCGATGTCGAAATTAATACTGACAGCGAAGGTCCGGCCGGCAAACTGACGCTGTGGCAACGTAAACTCCTCGATCTGACGACTCGCAATCGTCTCCTGCATCTTCCGGACAGCGCAAAGGGCGTGCGACTGATATGCCCGGATCCGGCAGTGCTTGAAGATCTGCTTTCCAGTGGCCAGCGCATTCGCATCGTGTCAGTACCTGACTTAAAAAGCAGTGGCCGGGATGTGGCCCTGTACGAGCAGCAGAATAATGAAAATCTGGTCGACGAAGTTGCTCGTCAGGCTCTGGCTCGCGGCGAAGTGCTCGCTACTCTGGAAAAGGTAAAACTTGAAGCAACCCTGATCGATCTGTTCCGCAAAGCGCGTAGCGATCTGGAAGAGGGCGGTGCAAACACGCTGTTTCTGGCCATCGGCTTTCTCAAGTGGAAGAAGAGTGCCGACGACCCGAAAACCTACTCCGCACCCCTGATTTTGCTGCCGGTAAAACTTGAACGTAAAAGTGCCTTGTCCGGGGTGACGCTCAGTCTTCTTGATGAAGAACCGCGTTTCAACCTTACGCTGCTTGAATTGCTGCGGCACGATTTCGAGTTGCTGATTCCCGAGCTGGATGGCGAACTACCCAGTGATGAAAGCGGCATTGATGTGACTGGCATATGGAACATGGTGCGGCGAGCAGTGCGTGACGTGCCAGGATTCGAGGTGAGCACCGAACTCGTTCTTGGCACCTTCTCATTTGCCAAATACCTGATGTGGAAAGACCTGAATGCCAACGCAGCACAGCTGCTGCAAAGCCCTTTGGTCAAGCATTTGCTGGCCCCCTCTGAGGAAGATGAGGGCTTCTCCGGCTCAGACGAGTTTCCAAGACCAGAGCAGCTGGACTCGTCAGTAACGCCCGCCATGCTTTTCGCTCCGTTGCCCGCCGACTCCTCGCAGTTATCTGCCGTGGTGGCATCTGCCGGTACTCACAGCTTTGTCATGGACGGGCCACCGGGAACCGGCAAGTCGCAAACCATTGCCAACATGATTGCCCACAATCTGGCCTTGGGTCGTCGCGTACTGTTCGTGGCAGAGAAGCGCGCAGCCCTGGACGTGGTTTACCGTCGCCTGGCAGAGAAGGGGCTTGGCGAGTTTTGCCTGGAGCTGCATTCAAGCAAGGCGTCCAAAGTTGAAGTGCTGAAGCAGTTGGACCGCGCCTGGGACGTCAGCGACGCATTGAGCGCCGAGGAATGGGAGCGTGAAGCCACTCGTTTGCAGACGCTGCGTTCGCGACTCAACGAACTGGTCGAGGTACTGCACCGACGCTGGAGCAACGGGCTCTCCCTGCATCAGGCGATTGGTCGTGTGGTGCGTGATCATGGCCCTCAAACACCCAGGCTGAGCTGGCCATCAGGCACGCAACATGATGCTGACGAGTACAGCCAGTTGCTGGATCTGTCGCGTCGGTTAGGCTTGAACGGTGATGCCGCACGTAATCTGTCAGGCAAATTCGGCGCCTTGGCGCAGACCCAGTGGTCGAACGCTTGGCAGGCACACATTGCGAATGCCGCACGTGAGCTGCCGCAGGCCCTTGACGCGTTGAATGCGGCGAGTGAAAAGCTTCTTGGCCTGACGCACCTGAACTTGCCTGTAGCTGAAGTGGCGCAGGTTCAGCATCTTGATGAACTGGCGACTCTGGTCGTGGAGTCCTATGGACTGAACCTCTCATTTGCTTCTGCACCCGATGCCGTCGCGCGTATCGCAGCAGCCCGGCGCGCGTGCCAGTTAATCGAAAGCTATCGAGAGCTTGAGGAAGGTCTGTCGCTGGATTATGCAGACGAAGCCTGTCGTCGCATTCCCGTTGAGGCGATGCGCAGCGAATGGCGAGATGCCGAAGGAAAGTTCTGGTTCCTGGCGACTTGCGCCAAGAAAAAGGTCGCGAAGAAACTGGCCTCTTCAGGTGGCGCAGCAGGTCTGCCGGACACGCTTGGCGACCTGGCGATTTTCGAGCGCCTGCACGCGCAACTGAACGAACTGGATACATTGGCCGGTGGTCTGCAGTCGATCCCGGGCTGGCAAGGCCTGAGCAGTGACGTGTCACAGATATTTCGTGCAGCCTCGTTGGCCGAAAACCTGCGCGGGCTGATGAGCGGCCTGGCCGAATCACCGGACCACCTCGTTTCATTGCGCAGCGCAGTCGCACGCCTGGTCGTTGAGGCCAATGAAATGTTGGCGCCGGGCGGGCAAATCGGCGTCGCGTTATCAGCCTTGCAACAGGCTTTGTCTCGCTACGAAGACGCCGCTCGACTGTTTGCCGAATTGTCTGCAGCCGGTCCAGATACACAATCGAGCGTTGGCGCGTTGCGAGCTACTTCGCTGTCGATCCAGCAACAGGAGGAGCAACTCAAGGCATGGTGCGATTGGTGCCGGGTTCGCGAGCAGGCAGGTGAGGCTGGTTTGGCAAGTCTGGCCCGTGCTCTCGAGGCAGGGAGTCTGTCACCTGCTGCAATCGAGGAAACCTTCATCACGGCCTATGCCCATTGGTTCGCCACGCAAGGCATAGACGGTGAACCGCTGTTGAGGAATTTCGTGGCTGCCGAACACATGAGCGACATCGGCGCTTTCGTTCGCCTGGACGACGAAATGGCGAAGCTGACAGTGCGTTATATCCGGGCGAAACTCTGTGGCCTGATCCCCTCCAAAAATGACATACCCAAGAGCAGCGGCTTTGCCATTCTCAAGCATGAATTGCAGAAGTCCCGCCGTCACAAACCTGTCAGGCAACTGGCTGTTGAAATGGGCGACGCGCTGAATCGTCTGGCGCCTTGCATGCTGATGAGCCCGCTGTCGATTGCGCAGTTCCTGCCCGCTGATCAACCGCCATTCGATCTGGTCATTTTCGACGAGGCTTCGCAGATCGCTCCATGGGACGCGATCGGTTCGATAGCTCGAGGCAGGCAAGTCGTTATCGCAGGCGACCCGCGTCAAATGCCGCCGACGAACTTTTTCAACCGTGGCCCGAATGCCAGCGACGACGATACCGCTGAAGACATGGAAAGTATTCTGGACGAGTGCCTGGGAGCAGGGGTGCCAAGTCACAGTCTGAGCTGGCACTACCGGAGTCGCCACGAAAGCCTGATTGCGTTCTCCAATCACCGTTACTACGACAGTAATCTCATCACCTTCCCGGCAGCAGAGACCCGCGCAAGTGCTGTGGAGTGGCGCCGGGTTGAAGGTGTTTATGCAAAGGGCAAAGGGCGCTACAACCAGGCTGAAGCCGAAGCCATTGTCAGCGAGACAGTCAAGCGCCTTACCGATCCCGCGTTCGTGGCTGCTGGCCACTCGATCGGTATCATCACGCTCAACGCTGACCAGCAAAAACTGATCAATGACCTGTTGGACAACGCCCGCAAGCAATACCCGCAGATCGAGCCGTTTTTTCAGGACACACAGACCGAGCCGGTGGTCGTCAAGAATCTGGAAACAGTCCAGGGTGATGAGCGCGATCTGATCATGCTCGGGATAGGCTATGGCCCGACCGAGCCGGGTGCGCAGGTCATGTCCATGAACTTTGGCCCCCTCAACAAGGACGGCGGCTGGCGCAGACTGAACGTCGCCATCACACGGTCTCGCCGGGAAATGCTGGTGTTCTCATCCTTTGACCCGTCAATGATCGACCTGAACCGGACCAATGCCCGTGCAGTCCGTGATCTGAAGCATTTCATAGAATTCGCCCAGCGCGGACCAAAAGCCCTGGCCGAGGCGGTACAGGGCTCGGTCGGTGGTTATGACTCGCCGTTCGAGGAAGCAGTCGCTCAAGGGCTACGGCGCCTCGGTTGGCAAGTGATTCCGCAGATCGGAGTCTCTCGTTTCCGCATTGATCTGGGAGTTGTCCATCCGGATCGTCCGGGTGACTATCTGGCCGGCGTCGAATGCGATGGCGCTACCTATCACAGCGCCGCCACTGCCCGGGATCGGGACAAGGTCCGCGGAGCAATTCTCAGTGGCCTCGGCTGGAACCTGGTGCGGCTATGGTCCACGGAATGGTGGGTGGACAAGGAAGGGGCATTGCAGAGGCTGAACGCAGCGTTGAACGATCTTCTGGCGCAATCCCGGGCAGAAACAGAGGACCATCGGATAACAGAGCCGCCAACGGCCGAGCCTGTCGTCATAGACTTTTCTAACGGTCCCCGCATCAGTGGCGAGTCATCTGAAGAGCTGGCTGCCCCAATCAGTGAGTTGTCGGCGGAGACGGGTGAGATTCGCATAGCGCGGTCTCATGGCCTTCCACCTGAGGCCGGGGGGCAGAAGGGCATCTATCGCATAGCCGACCTTTCTGCCCTTGCGCCACTGATCCAGGCCGACCAGTTTCACCTGCCTGGTTACACGCCGGTACTTCGCCAGCTCATTGAAGAGGTGCTGCGCCAGGAAGCGCCGATTCTCGATGCAGTTTTAGTCCAGCGCATTGCGCGTGCACATGGTTTCCGACGGTCGGGGCGGCTTATCAGAGACCGCGTGCTGGAGCTGGCGGAGCAGCACCATTATGTTCAACAAGCAGGGTTTGAAGAGGTATTCGTCTGGCACTCGGAAGGCGATGTGGCCGGGTGGACGACGTACCGGATTCCGGCCTCAAGCGAGGACACACGAGCCATAGAAGAGGTTGCTGCTGAAGAATTACGCATTGCGGCGACGAGTGTCGATGCCGAAGACAAGGCCCTGGAGGTTGCTCGACTGTTCGGTATAAAGCACCTCACAGGACCTGCGCGTGAACGGATGGAGCGAATCTTCAGTGCATAAAAGCTAGCGCCCCGCTGATGGGGCGCTAAGGCGCCCGCCGAAGCGTGATCCGGGTCAATTCCGAAGGTTTGCCAAGCCGAATGGCAAACCCCGGCCAGAGTGCGGTGCCGTTGTTGACGTACAGTTGCATCCCGCCCACCTCATAAAGCCCCGACACAAATCCGCCGTTGGCCAGAGCCAGCAGCCAGTGAAGGCCGAAGATCATGCCGCCATGGGTATGCCCGGAGAGTTGCAGCGCTACGCCGTGGGTCGCTGTTTCCTCCGCGTTTCTGGGTTGATGGTCGAGCAGGATGATCGGAGTGTCTTTCGCGATGCCTGCTATGGCTTTCTGCAGATCTGGCGCAGGGAAGCCGGTTTTCGGGGCCGTGACATCGGTGACGCCGGCCAGAGCGATGCGTGCACCGTCGTGCTCGATCAGCGTGTGGCTGTTGGCGAGCGGGATCATCCCCAGAGAGACGAAGTGCTGCATCCACGCCTGGTTATCGAAAAAGTACTCATGGTTGCCGGGAATGACGTACACGCCGTCCGGCGCACGCAAATCGCGCAGGGCCTCGATATCCTGCTTCCGGTCGTTGAGCGAGCCGTCAATGAGATCGCCGGTGATGACGATCAGATCGACACCCAGCGCATTTGATTGCTTGACGACCTCACGCGTCCACGGCGCATCGAACAGACGACTGATGTGCATGTCCGTCAGTTGCAACACTTTATAGCCGTCGAATTGCGGAGGCAGGTTTTTAATCGCGATCTGGATGTCTTTCACCGGCGGCACGCGCACGGCCTGCTGGACACCGACTGCCGCCAGCACCAGAGCTGCCACACCGATGAAGTACCGCAGATTGACCGGAATGCTCAGCGTCTGCCAGCGCACCAGCATCGTCAGCAATGTGCCGATGTCGACAATGATTTGCAGTACCGCCAGCAACAGGATCGCGCCGAACGCCCAGTTGAACAGCATCACGATGTAGCGTGGAAACTCCGGCGAGAACACGCTGCCGGAGGAAAACCGGCAATACAGATGGTATTGCGAGGCAAGGACAAGCAGCACCGCAACGGCGATTTTCGCCGATAACGCCCAGGGCATCGGCCATAGGAATCGGGCAATGACGTACAGGCAGGGCATGCTGAACATGACGTGAAACATTAACGTGCTCCGTTGGCGATATCGATGAAGTGGATAACTGCGTCAAGGGCACGGGCAGTAATGAGGTCGAACTATTCGTACTGCAGCGGATTGCCGGGCCGGGGTGCCAAAGATCATCGTACCGAGGCAGAATTCCGACACAAGCAGACCTGAGCTGCCAAGTTTCTGGTAACGAGCGGCGATTGTCGAGCCATGCTTGAACGTGTCGATATATCGGCAGGCACCCTCATCGATAGCGCTGAGCAGGTATCGTGCAGGCGACACGCTGCAGAACACGCGGCCCGAGCCGATCGCCGGGCTGGGGCAGACTATCGTGGCGCCGCGCCTGGTGAGCCTGATCATCCGGGATGTTCAAATCCTGCGTGGCAGATACGGCCCCAGACAATTACCAGAGCGCATTCCCATGTCCGAAAGCGTGGGTGAGGTCATCGCGGTAGGCGAGGGCGTCAGCCAGGTCAAACCGGCTGAACTCGTTTTGTGTCTGGGGACCGGCGGAGTGGCGCTGGCTGAGTTCTTATTCAAGCCATCGAGGCCAATGGAATTGCAACGGTAGTCGCCAGGACATTCAAATTCGCCGATGCCCCCCGAGGCCTACGCGTATTTCGCTGCCGCGCAGCACATCGGCAAGGTACTGATCGAGTTTGAACAGGAGTGAGGTCACCGCGCCGTAGTTGAACCTATAGCGAAAGGCTTACACGAGCCGGAGCGGATCAGCCCTGTACGACTCGCTCGCGAAGTAGCAATCTATACCCATCAACCGTTGCGCAGGAGGCGCTTCGGAGGTCAAGGATGATCACCATTGCCGGGATGGCTACTGACAGGATGTTGGAATGGTATTGATAAAAAAAAACGACCCGCTTCGGCGGGTTTTTTTATGGGCGCAAGGAATGGCGCGATGCGCACATGCCTGAACAGGGTGGTCGTTTACACTCGACGTTGATCAGTCGAGCGATGCGGTGATGATCTCTGGCATACGCCCGATAGCTCGGCCGTCGCGGTCGCGACGGGGATCAACCGATCTACAGACCGTACCGCTGCATGGCGGGAGAATCCCCGAACGTGGAACAGCAATTGGACGCCTTCTGCTCAGACAGCTGCCTGAAACATCTCTACAGGGATGGAGTGCTGCACGCGATGCTCGGTATGCAACCAGCGAAGTAGCGCACTGCGACCGGCGATGCCCATTTTTACCGCCGCGCGTTTGAAGTAGCTTTCCACCGTGCTGACTTTCAGATCAAGCCTGTCCGCCAGTTGCGGTACCGTGAGACCGGCCAGCAGCCCGACACACACTTCGGTTTCGCGCGAAGACAGGCTCAGCGCAGAGGCCTCGAGGCGGCCAAGGAAACGCTGACGCAGGCCTTCCATGGCATCTTTGTTTTTCAGGCTTTTTGTGACAGGCGAGGGGATTGTCGAAATAAGGGTAGGCGTCACAGTCGCGATATGCTGCTTCACAATGGGCAACACGACCCAGGACAGATCCTTGAGACGGGCGCGCTCCTGACTGGTGAATGCCTTGGCAGAGGGTGACCGATAAACCGACAGTACATATTCACCCTTGCCCGGGTAGGCGAGATGTACCTGGGGGAGAGATGCATGAGGGTGCAGTTCACCTGGCTTCTCCTGCGCGTTGTAGGCGGGTGACTCGAACCTGATGGATCTGTCGACGCGAGTGTCTGCCAGCTCTGTCGGGCTCAACAGAACAGGCTCCAGACGTCTGCTGTCGATCCCTGGGTTGAGCACCTGGTGCAGATTTCCACCAAAGACACCGATGGCGTGAGTGCCGGTTACTTCATTCGTAGATCGACTGAGTCCCTGAATGACATGGGTCGCATCCACGGGCAGCGAAGCGGTAATCATCTCGTGGAGCAAGCGGGCGAACTGACGGCTTCCAATACCGGAGATCACTTTGCCGAGATGCGGGAAAAGCTGTTGCATGTTCATCGGGGTTCCTTTTTCCGTTTATAAAGAGACACGCCAAGGCGCAGCCTTGATTCAGCAGATGAATAAGTAAGTGTTTTGTATTCTTTGAGTCCTGTGGGCAAACAGGTTGTATGTAGATCGTCATACAAAGTTTATAAAGGTTCAGCAATAGGTTGAAAGTTAAATAGGAGCGGTGTCCAGAAGCGTACAATAATAAAAAGTCAAGCGCGTTACGAAAAGCGAGAACGCTAACCCTACACACTGCACTGTTTAACAGTGGCGACTTTTATCGATTTTTATTGAGTTTGGCATTTCCTGCACGCCTCCGGGAAATGCGAATCACTCTGGATAACTAGCGGACTGGCTGATGACAGTCGCCCTGGAGGGCGCCGCCCTGCAGCCTGAAGTGGCGGTGTAAAAGCAGGCAGTAACGTTGGCATGACGATCAACTCCTATCCCTATCCATGTTGTCGGCGTATGCGCACGGGGCGTGGCGATACGGGTCGTGCAGCACCGTTTTTTTATATTAAGGTGATCATATAGGTCACAAAAAGCTTGAATTAATCTACGCTGACCGTTATGACCGAATACTAACCATATAGTTCATGTTTCACGCCTGAATTGCAATGAAAAAAGATTAATCGAAAAGAGAGGTATCTCACACTACTGCTTCTATAGGGCTGCGTGTCATTCCGCGTCGCATTACTGGATGTGCTGCGCATCGGGAAGAAGCGCGTGAGTGCCCCGGCGCGTCGCGACTTACTATTTATCGGGCTGGATAGCAAGTGAATAAGCCCTTGCGTTAGTGCATAGGAAATGCGAGCAATAACACCCTTCATCAGGACGCGCTTGTTTTCTATTTTATTTTATGTTGGTTTCTCTACAAGCCATTGTTTAATTCTGTTTGCCGCAGAACAGTAGATTCAGTCTGTTTAGCCGATGGATGGCCGGTTGGCTGACAGTGCGGCCGGGTAGCGTCGTCTCGGAGCTGCCTGGGCCGACCGCCTGGTGCAGACTGACTTCAGCCGCCAGTTCGATCGAACGGCTAACAACGCTCTGCGGTGGAGGCTGGCTCACGCTATTTGAGATACGCCTGTCATCCACTTGACCAAACCGTGTCGCCCCTTCACGCCAAGTTTCGCTCCGGCGCGCTTGAGGTAGGTCTCGATAGAGCTGTTCTTGACGTGCAGCTTGTCAGCCAGCTCTGGAACCGTCGCACCCGCCAAAATGCCAAGGCAGATTTCTTTTTCACGCAATGACAACCGGACCTCCGACTGGCTCAGCTTTTCGTTGAATTCACGGTGAAGCTGCTGGCCGCCCTGTGTAATGGCTTCGTTGTCAGCGTGCGCATTGCACAAGGTACGGGTCGTCTGGGCATGTCGCTCCAGCAGGGGCAGCAATGCCTCTGAAAAATTTTTCAAGAACGATAATTCGTGAAGTGAAAAGTCACGTTGGTGCTGATCGCGGTGCAAGGAAATGACACAGCGCCTGTTCGACTTGCGCGACACGAGATTGCAGTGATACGTACCCGACGAACCAGAGCTGGCCTGTCCAACGCTGCAGAGTGGTTTCAGATGAACGAGCAGAAAGTCGTCCACATTGAGCATTCGAGCGAGCAGCATCTCCTGGTTCTGCGACACAGTCAGGCTCATCGGTTTGTGATCGGCGTTCTCTTGCCCCAGAGGCTGGATGCTGATAACGCTTCCTTCATTCTCGTCGATCGTCCATTCGCTCAGGTCAAGGAAATCGATGGGGACGGTGGCCGCGATGATTTGATACATGTTCGCAGCGAATCCTGCATCACCCACACTTGCGATTAACTTCCCCAGTTCCAAAAAATACGCTGACTGATTTCCCGTCATTTGTAGATTGGCTTCCATTACACATTTGCCCCCATGGCGTTAGTCTCCAGCCGAACCAAAAGCAACCTCGCATACAGGGCAGCCCTCTTAGTGCCTAGTAATGAGTATACTGTCTGATTGTAGGACAATATTACTAGCGCCTTAAAGAATTTACACATAGGGACCCTGCTCAGTCTGTAGGGGAAAAGGGGGACAAACGTCTCGCTACAGGCCGGTTCGCCAGCGCCGACTGTGTTCACCTAGCACTTGGCAAAAACCATAAGAGGACATTCAGTGCAACGTCTCAGAATAAAAGATCTTTTGCGGCTGGCCGTTTCGAAACATCACCGGTGCAACTACTCAGGCACGACGTTTACAGCGACATACATGACGGGCCGGGTGTCTCGAAAATAAAGTTTTTCACGCCTGCGCTATTGCCTCTCGCCGCCGCTGTAGCGTGCTCAAAATATATTTCGCTTTTGCGTTTCAGACACAGCCGTCCGGCGGCACCGTCCACAGTGCCCGCACAGGAATCGGTTCTCGTCCAGGCCGCCATCCGGAAAAGCCGGATAGAGCAATAGGCGACGCCCCGCGACAATGTCCCGGAATGCGGGGACAGACGCACACAGGCCCTGATGTTTCCATTAGTACATGGCTGCAGGATGAACGCCTGCCTCGCAGGACAGCTGTAGTATCGAAGTAGAGAATCTCATGTACGTCCTTTATTTAAGTGTTGATCCGTTGATTCATCCGAGATCCGGGACGCCCATTGAGCGGGGAATACCGTGAGCATGGTCGGCTTTTTCCGGAAGTTGAATGTCCGCAAAATCCTTTTGAGAATCGTCCTGATCGATCTGACGGTCTCGCTGGCGGGCTATGCCTTCTATAAGGGCGCCAGCGGAGAAGAAGAGACTGCCTTTCTATCAGCCGCAGCAGAAGTTACGGACATTGAGTACGCCGTATCCGCACAGGGTGTGCTTCAGGGGCGTAATCAAGTAGACGTTGGCGCCCAGGTTTCCGGGCAATTGCAGTCCCTGAAAGTCAAACCAGGTGACCAGGTCAAAAAAAACCAGCTGTTGGCAGAGATCGATCCACTGCCCGCCAGAAATGCTCTGCGCCAGGCGGTTGTCAAGATCGAACAACTCACGGCTGAGCGGGACGCGACGCTGCACAGGTTGAAACTTGCCGAGTCGAATGATCGTAGATATCAGGAATTGGGCGCTACGACGGCGGTTTCCAAAGCGGATCAGGACAAGGCCCGATTCGAGCTGGAGACCCAACGCGCCAACCTGGTGTCGCTCACCGCACAATTACACACGGCCGGCGTGCAGGAAGAAGCCGCACGCATCAAACTCGACTACACACGAATCTTCGCGCCAATGGATGGTCAGGTCCTCGCCATCGTCACTCAGGAGGGCCAGACAGTCATTGCAGACCAGACGGCACCGGTCATTCTGAAGATGGCGCAACTCGACACCATGACCGTGAAGGCGCAGGTTTCCGAAGCCGACGTGCTCAAGATCAAACCCGGTCTTGCGATTTACTTCACTATCCCGGGCGATCCTGACACACGCTATAACGCCACCCTCAAGGCGATCGAGCCGGGTCCTGTGGACGCTGCAAGCCAGACCGGAGCAACAGCCGAAAGCGGCAAAGCCGTCTTCTACAACGCTCTTTTCGATGTCCTCAACCTTGAAAACCGCTTCTACATCAACATGACCGCTAACGTGCGAATTGTGCTGGAGGCGAAGGAGGGCGTATTGACGATCCCTGTCGCCGCACTGGGTGATCGGCGGGACGACGGCACCTACAGTGTAAGGGTGCTGGGTGAAGGTAACGAGGTCAGAACAGCCTACGTAGGGCCGGGTATCAATAACCAGGTCAGGGTCGAAATACGTTCGGGGCTTAAAGCCGGCGACAGAGTGGTCATCGGAGAGCGGGGCGGTGTGGAAGGTGTTTAAGGGTAGGACGAGGATGTATTGGCAATAAGCGATCAAGGACAGTTTTCAGCCGACGTCAAATCGATAACGCACACCTTGCAAGCGTCTGATCAATGAAATGGGCGTACGTTTAGAAATAAGGTCACTAGCGGATTAACAATCGGTGCCCGCTTCAGGGAATTCCTGAAGGTGTAAGCGCTGGCCCATGCGCCTGTCGTTTTAATGTTTGAAAACCTGGTGAATTGGAAAACTATTTTGGAGTACAGGGCATGACCATGTATTACGTTGCAATTGCAATGCTCACCGTGCTGCTGGTGCCGGGGCCGACCAATTCGCTGCTGCTGCAGTCCGGGATCAGTCGTGGCCTGAGTACGTATTCGCTGAAGCTGGTCGCTGCCGAATGGGCGGCTTATGTGATTCAGATTAGCGCGTGGGGGTTATCCATTGATGCTCTGATCGAACACTATGGTTGGGTGGTGGTGACGACCAAGGTTCTGGCCGTGATGTTCCTGTTCTACATTTCCCTGAAACTGTGGTTTTCGATTCACCAGGACCCCGACGGAAAGCCCTCTCCGATTTCGGTCTCCGCGTTGTTTTTGGCAACACTCAACAATCCGAAAGGGCTGTTTTTCGCCACACTCATAGCCCCCGCAGGGACGTTTTTGCACGTGGAAAGCTACCTTTCATTCATGACGGTTTTTTCCCTCGTGGTTCTTCCTGTCGGTATGACATGGGTTGCGCTGGGTGCCATTTTTGGTCGAAAACTACCGTCGATAATAGCGGGCAATCGAGTCAATCGATTGGTTTCACTGGTCATCGGACTGTTCGCGATTATTGCTTTGTATAACGTCGCGGCAACAACGATTTTCACCTGAACTGCCCACTCCGTCACTGCGCCGCCTCTTTAATATTTATCTAACGTTGATTGTGCTTATGTGGTTAGTCACTGTTGGAGTCGTCACGTGAGCTATCGAGACATAGTGCTCAGTGACGAGGAACAAGTCGAATTGAGTCAGCGCTTGAATTCAGCGACGATCAGCCCTCGCGAAGGCCGCCGGGCGCAGGTGATTTTGCTCGCTGCACAAGGCTGTTCTCGTACCGAGATTGCCAGGTTGACCGGGCTATCGGTTGTTTCAGTCACCCGCTGGTGCAAGCGTTTTCGAGAGCTGCGCCTGTCAGGCCTGGTGGATCTTCCTGGACGAGGCCGCAAGGCATACCTGCCAGCCGAAGCCTTGAAACAAACTCTTGATCAAGTCACCCAGCCGCGTATCGGCCATGCCCGATGGAGCTGTCGAAGCATGGCGAAACTGGTCGGCATATCGCCAGCCAGCGTCCAGCGCATATGGGCCGCCAACGACATGAAGCCGCACCTGACGCACACGCCAAAACTATCCAGCGATTCGGGTATTGAAGAGGAATCCGGGGAGGTTGGTGTAGGTATATCCGGAACGCCCGAATAAGGCGTTGGCGTTTTGTTGTAATGAGCAACGCCAGTCCCGGGCTTTGGAGTACCCCGGCCCGGGCTCTTGAGGTTTTACCTGTCCGATCAAGTACCGCATGGCAAACTGAATTACCTGCAGGGCGCTTGATCAGATCCATTGAGGGCCGGTATCAGCCATGGCTGAAATGCCTGAACTGAATACCGGCGCGCAAGTGCTTGCTGATGCGACGCAACCCGCCAGGCCGGGTTGCTCTCAGCCATGATTGGGCATTGGCTCGCCGCGCGCAGGAATCAGATCCCGCTCCGAATAAAAGCCCTGCACCAGGCGATTCTTTGACCGGTACTCACACAGCACGAGCAGAGTGTCCGGGAGCGGGGTAACCGCGGGTTCATGCTTGACCACCATGATTCTGCCGCCCGAGCGAAGGCGTACATGTGCTCCAGGTTCGAATATGCCCATCTTCAGTTCCTCACAAGGGTGTTGATGTACGCTCTGTCCAGCCGCCGCCCAGCGCCTTGTAGAGATTGACCTCGGCGGTCAGCTGCGACAGTCGATCGGTGATCAGGTTTTGTTGAGCGCTGAATAAAGAGCGTTGGGCGTCGAGGAATGTCAGGCTGCTGTCGACGCCAATGCGGTAACGTCGTTCGGCAAGGCGGTAATACTCCTGGTTGGCCTGTACAAGATCGCTCTGCGCCTTCAACTGATGCTTGTAGGTCTGACGCGCTGCCAGACCATCGGCGACCTCCTGAAAGGCGGTCTGTATCGATTTTTCGTACTTTGAAACGCTTATATCCTTCTGGATTTTCGAATAATCCAGGCTCGCTCGCAGACTGCCGGCGTTGAAAATCGGGATATCGATCTGCGGTGAAAACACCCAGCCTCCCGAACCGCCTTTGAACAAACCGGACAGTTCGGTGCTGGATGTACCGGCGTTGGCCGTCAGGGTAATGCTCGGGAAGAATGCCGCTCGCGCAGCACCGATGCTGGCGTTGGCCGACTGCAACTGGTATTCGGCTTCAAGAATGTCCGGGCGTCGTTGCAGCAGATCAGAAGGCAGCCCCGCCGGCACTTCAGCGAGCCATTCGGAGGACAACGGACGGCTGGGCGCGCTGTCCGCAACCTCCGTGCCCACCAGTAAAGTCAGGTTATTGAGGTCCTGAGCGGCCTGGCGCTGGAACGTCGCCAGACTTGCCCGTGCGCTCTCCACCGATGTGCGCGACTGGGCCAGGTCCAGTGACGAAGAAGCGCCGACTTGCTGGCTGCGAGTGGTCAGCTTCAGGCTCTTTTCGTAGGACATCAGCGTGTCCTGAGTCAAGGCCAATAGCTCCTGGTCGGCACGCCAGGTCAGGTAGGCAGTGGCGACACTCGCCACCAGGCTTAGTTGGGTGCTGCGCCGGGCCTCTTCGCTGGACAAATAGGTGAGCGAGGCCTGATCGCTGAGACTGCGTATGCGTCCGAACAAATCAAGCTCGTAAGAGCTGATACCCAGCGTTGCCGAATAAGTACCGCTGGTCACCGGGCCGCCGGTCTGCGTGATACTGGCGGGCTGGCGTTGCCGGGTACCGCTGCCTGTGGCGCTGATCGCGGGAAACAGATCGGCGCGCTGAATGCGGTATTGCGCTTGATAGGCCTCGACGTTGAGCGCTGCAACGCGCAAGTCACGATTGTTGAGCAGGGCGCTTTCGATAAGCTGTTGCAGCGTCGGGTCGCGGAACAGGTCACGCCAGCCCATGTCCGCCGCCAGCGGACCAGAGAGTGCTGGCGCATAGGCTGAGGATTGTGGGTAGTGCGCGGCAACCGGTGCCGCCGGGCGCTGATAGTCCGGAATCAACGAGCAGCCGCTCAAGGACAGTGCCGTAAACAGCCAGGGGCCAATTGATCTGTTCATTCTGCGCCTATCATCCATTTGGCCAGTCCATGTCGACCGCTGATGCCCAGCTTGGCGGCGGAACGTTTCAGGTAGGTTTCGATGGAACTGCTCTTGACGCAGAGTTTTTCGGCGATCTCAGGGACTGTGCCGCCCGCGAGGAATTCCAGACAGGCCTCCTTCTCGCGTGCCGATAGCGAGACGTCGCAGGCAAGCAAGCGTTCGTTGAACTCGCGTTGCAGGTACTTGTACTCAATGGGAACCGAGCCGTGAGACAGCATGCCACCAGCGTTTTTCATACCGGATTGGCGATGTACGCGGGCATGCCGTTCCGACAAAGGCAACAGGGCCTCCGAGAGGTATTTCAAAAAAGACAGCTCTTGCAACGAGTAATCTTTGTCAGCTTGCGGACGGTGCAGTGAGATCACACAACAGCGATTGGCCTTGCGCGAAATCATGCTGCACTGGTGGGAGGTTCCGAGACAGTCATTGCCTTGCTGGTTTTTCATCCGGGCGTTCAGGTGAATCAGCAGGTCGTCCTCTACCTCCAGCACGCGCTTGACCAGTGGATGGTCGCTGCGGTGTCTGGCACGGGTCGGACACACCGTTTGCATCTGCGGATTCAACTCAGCGCCCGCGTAGCCCAGCAGCTGTACATCGGTCACCGTCGCCTGACTGTCATCAACGGTCCACTCGCTCAGTTCCACACGGCTTACAGCCAGCGATGTATTGATTAACTGGTACATGTTGCTCAGAAACATGTCATCTCCGACGCTAGACACCAGCTTCCCGAGTTCCAGATAAATGTGCGTTTTCACTTCATCTTTGGCATTCACTTGTCGGTTCATATGTCCATTCCTGAAGATCAGAAGTTGCGTGCAATTCTGTCGACCAGACTGTGAATTCCGCCCTCAGGACGCTCAAATCCTTCGCGCCTTAACATCACTAGAATCCGGCATCACGCATGAAAGTCTTCACAAAAAACGATTCAGCTCTAGGTTCCAATTAAGCTGAGTTGCGCAGGAAAAGTCTGTCACTGGATACCGGGACATCCTGCGCAACCTGGCGGTTACTACTCAGCTGGCGCGGTTATCGAACGTAAAACCTCTTCTCTGCGGGGCTCCTGGTTGGGCTCCTTGTTCAGCGCCCGGGAGATCGCCTGGCCCAGTGCGCTGACCTGAGGCGCCCTGACCAGCGTTTCGTGGGTGCCGGGAAGCTCAGTAACGTTCACCGGGGAATCGAGCAAGGCCGTCCAGCCCAGCAGCGGATCGTCGCGCTCCTCTGCACTGGCGGTAAACAGTGTCACCGTAAGTGGGGCAGGCGGGCTGACATAGTTACCGATGGCGATATGGGTTGCATGGGCCACAGCAAGATGGCTGCGTAACAAGGTGGCATCGACGTCCTGTGGCAGTTCCTCCGGGAGCAGGCGGTGTGCCATGCACAGTGCCAGCATTTCATCGATGGCATCCGTGCCGGCCAGCTCGGTGAGCTGCCGGAATACTTCGGGGTCGAGCTGCTCTGGTAGCCAGTCCATCAGGAATTGACCTTCGCTCAATGCCTCCGGCGCTTGCTGCTCAAGACGCGCGGAGGTGTCGATGATGCCCAGGAACTCCAGTTTTTCACCGCTGGATTGCAGCTGGCGGGCCATTTCATAAGCGATAAGACCACCTGCAGACCAGCCGCCGATCCGGTAAGGCCCTTTCGGTTGTACCTGGCGAATCGCCGCCAGGTAACGCGCAGCCATGGCCGGCACCTCAAACAGCGGCGTCTCTCCAGCCGCCAGACCACTGGCGGCCAAGCCATACAGCGGCACCTGCGGGTCGATTGCCGCGGCCAGATCGCGCACGTACTGCACTTCGCCGCCCAGTGGGTGCACCAGAAACAGCGGTCTTTGCGAGCCAGTGCGGCGGACCGGCACCAGGTTGCTGTGCTGGCCGGGGCGTGCCTGGCCGTCCAGGGTTCTGGCAAAACCGGCAATGGTCGGCTCGATGAACAGATCGCGGACCGCGATCGGTTTGCCGAGCACCTTGCGCAGGCGCGAGGCCATTTGCACCGCCATCAGCGAAATACCGCCCAGCTTGAAGAAGTCGTCATGGCGACTGACCTTTTCCAGCTTGAGCAACTCTTTCCAGAGGTTGGCGAGGGCGATCTCGGTCTCGCCTTCGGGCGCTTCGTAAGGCAGGGCTTCAGGCTGTTCGTCTTCGACCATCGCAGCGATAGTCGCGGTATGCGCCGAACGCGGCAGCGCTGGCGTGTTGTCCAGCACTTGGCCAATCGACTGCCGAGCGTCGCTCACCATGTTCTCCAGAACCCTTGCAAACAGCTGCATGATGGCCTGCGCAGTGGTTTTGTCGAACAGGTCGCTGGAGTATTGCAGGCCGCCGCTCAGGCTTTCGCTGGAATCCACCAGTGACAACGACAGGTCGAACTGAGTGGTGTGATGCTCGCTGTCCAGCAACTCGACTTCCAGGTCAGGTAATTGCAACAGCGAAGGCGGCGTATTATCCAGGCTCAACATCACCTGGAACAACGGGCTGTGGCTCATGTTGCGGGTTGGCTGCAAGGCGCTCACCACTTGCTCGAACGGCAAGTCCTGATGATTGTAGGCAGCCAGCGTAAGGCTCTTGATCCGGTCGAGCATGTCGTTCAAACGCGTCTCTCGGTCGGTTGCCACACGCAATGCCAGCGTATTGGCAAAGAAGCCGATCATTGGCTCCAGCTCGGGATGCTGGCGGTTAGCGACAGGCGTACCTACCACCACATCGGTCTGCCCGCTCAGGTGGCTCATGAGCATCGACCATCCTGCCAGCAGAACCATGAACGGCGTGCTGCCTTGAGCCTGGCTGAAGGCACGCAAGTCGGCACTCAATGCTGGCGAAAACACATGCTCGACCATCCCGCCGGTATAGCTCTGGATGGCCGGGCGCGGACGGTCCAGTGGCAGATTCAACACACTTGGCGCACCTTCCAGATGCTTGCGCCAGAAGTCGATCTGGGCCTGCAGGGCGGGGCCGTCGAGGGATTGCCGTTGCCAGGCGGCGTAGTCCACGTATTGCAGTGGCAGCGCGGGCAGCGGGTCTTTCTGGCCTTGACTGAAGGCGGCGTAAAGCGCGCTCACTTCCTGAGCAAGGACGCTGTTGGACCAGCCGTCGGAGACGATGTGATGCAACGTGATCAACAGCACATGCTCAGCATCCGCAACCCGCAGCAAATGCCCGCGCAGCATCGGCCCCTTGGTCAGATCGAACAGTTGCGTGGCATTTTCCTGACCCAGACGGGCCAGGGTCGAAGTGCGCTCGTCACCGGACAGGTCGCGCAGATCCTGTTTCAACAACGGAAAGCGGCTATCGGCCGGAGCGATCTTCTGCACCGGTTCACCGTCCACCAGTTCAAAACGCGTGCGCAGGGTTTCGTGGCGGGCAACCAGGCGATCCAGCGTTGCCTCCAGGGCAGCGGTGTCAAGTGCCCCTGTAAGGCGCAACGCCATCGGCAAGTGATAGGCCGCACCCGCGGCGTGATCCAGGTGATCGAGGAACCACAAGCGCTGCTGGGAAAAGGACAGCGGCAGACGGCCAGAGCGATTGGCCCTCGGAATCGATTGTGCTTCACCTGGCGCTGCGGCGTTGACCAGTGAAGCCAGGCCTCGCACGGTCGGGGCGTCGAAGAGTTCACGCAAGGTGATTCGTGTACCAAGTTTGCGCCGCAGTCGCGACAGCAACTGCACGGCGAGCAACGAATGACCACCCAGTTCAAGGAAGCCGTCGTTGCGACCTACCTGGTCCAGATGCAACAAGGCTTTCCATATCTCGGCGATGGCCTCTTCGGTTTCGCCTTGCGGCGCCTCGTAAACCTTGCTGGCCAACGCATCCTGACCGGGGGCCGGCAGCGCACGGCGGTCGAGTTTGCCGTTGGCGGTCAGCGGCAGGGCGTCCAGCTGGACGAAAGCGCTGGGCACCATGTACTCCGGCAGATGCCTGAGCAATTCGCTGCGCAAGTGTTCGGCTGCCACCGATTCACCACAGACATAAGCGACCAGGCGCTGGCTGTCCGAATCACCCTGGCTGTCGTTGCGGGCAATCACCACCACCTCGCGGATGCCTGGTACGGCCAGCAGAACGTTTTCGATTTCACCCAGCTCGATACGGAAACCGCGAACCTTCACCTGGAAGTCGTTGCGGCCCATGTATTCCAGCGTGCCGTCTGCCAGCCAGCGACCCAGGTCGCCGGTTTTGTAAAGCCGGGCGTTGGCGACATCGGAGAACGGGTCAACGATGAAACGCTCGGCACTCAGCTCGTCACGGTTGAGGTAGCCACGGGCCACACCGCTACCGCCGATATGAATTTCCCCGGCGACGCCCAGTGGTGCCGGCTCGCCACGCGCATCCAGAACATGCACCTGGACGTTGGCAATAGGCCGGCCGATGCTTGGTTTTTCACCCAGGTCGCGGATCAGATCGATGGTCGCGTCCACTGTGCACTCGGTCGGGCCATACATGTTGTAGAAGCGGATGGTCGGGCAGTTACGCAGTTTCTCCCAGGTGCTGGCGTTGATCGCCTCACCACCCAGCAGCACGCTGACCGGCTGATAGCTGCTGCGTTCCAGCAGACCGGCCGAGAGCAGGGTGTCGAGCTGCGACGGGGTGGAGTCGAAGGCATGAACCTGATGCGCTTCGAGGAAGTCCAGCAGTTCGCTGCCGTTGGCACGCAGCAGTTGCGGGATGATCACCAGCTTGTGGCCAGAGAACAATTGCGAGATGCCTTTGATCGACATGTCGAAGAAGAAGCCGGCATTCAGCGCCACGGTGGCCGGTGTCGGGCAATGCTGATGGGTCGTGCGGGTCAGCACGTTCCAGAAGTTGAACACCGAGCGGTGCTCGACCATGACACCTTTCGACTGGCCGGTGGAGCCTGAGGTGTAGATCACGTAGGCCAGGTTTTCCGCCGTCAGGCCGTCGACCACGGGATTGGCGTCGAACGCCTGATCATCCGCCGCGAGCAGCGATTCAGCGCTGTCCAGCAGCATCAACGGCGTGTCGCCGACCGGCAGGCTGAGCGCGCCCTGCGTCAGCAGCGCGCGCGGCTGACTGTCCTGCAGCATGAAGGCCATACGGTCAGCAGGGTGGGCAGGGTCAATCGGCACGTAGGCGGCACCGGACTTGAGCACGCCCAGCAGGCCGGCAATCATGTCCAGGCTGCGTTCGGCGCAGATGGCCACGCGCTCGTCCGGCTGCACACCGAGTTGCAGCAACTGCCGGGCCACGTGGTTGGCGCGGCGGTTGAGCTGGCGATAGCTCAGTTGGCGGTCTTCATAGACCAGCGCTACGGCATCAGGATTGCGGCGGACCTGGTCTTCGAACAAGGCATGGATCGGTACGGCCGGTGCGAAGTCGCTGGCGGTGTCGTTGAAGTCGTTGAGCAGCTGCCGCTCGGCTTGCGGAATCACTTCAAGACTGCTCGCCAGGCGTGCCGGATCCTGCTCAAGGGCGTTGACCAGCTCGGCAACCGCCTGACCGAGGTAGGCGGCAATCCGGTGCGGATCGATGCCATCTATAGACTGCGCGGTCAGCGAAAAGCCATTGGCCTCATTGGCTACGGCAATTTCGATCGGGTAGTTGGTACGGGTTTCGGAGCCCAGGAAATGAACACCTTCCTGCTCCTCGCCCATGTCCTCGATGTTTTCCCCGGCAGTGTTCACCAGATCACCGTGACGGCAATTGAGGATCACGGTGAACATCGGCAGCGATGCATCCACTGCGCTGCAGCGCTGCGCCAGGGCCAGAGGCGCCTGCTCGTGGGTCAGCAGCCCGCTCAGCTGTTGGTAGGCATCCTGAACGATATCGCGCACGCTGTTTTGTTGCAGGCGAATACGCATCGGCAAGGTATTGATGAACATCCCCAGCGCATGGTTGGCGCCGGAGGTGCCCTGGGAACGTCCCGAAAGCACGGTACCGAAAATCCCGTCGTCACGGCCGCTGGTGGCGGCCACCACCAACCCCCATGCCGCGTGGAACAGCACCGAGGTTGGTACGCCCTGGGCCCGTGCGGTGCTGTGGATCCGCGCGCTGAGATCGTCGCTCAGATCCTGCACCGAACGCAGGATTGTTGCATCGCCGCCACGCACATCGAGCACGCCGTAGGGCGCAGTGGTGGTATCGACATCGCCCAGCAGTTGACGGAAGTAGGCTTCATGTTCGGCCTGGGAAACACACGCGGCCCGGGCGATGAAGTTGCGGTACGGCTGGGATGGCGGCAGGGCGTCGGCGCGTCCGTCCATCACTGCCTGGATCTCGCCCATGATCAGGCGCAGGGTAACGTTGTCACTGATCAGGTGATGGTCCAGCAGTGCCATCAGCCACTTTTCCTGCCGGGTATCGTAAGTGATATACGCGGCTATCAGCGGTGCCTGTTGCAGGTCCAGGCGCATATGGTAGGTATTGGTGCGTTCGCGCAGCATCTGCAAGGCGTCTTCACCCGGCGCGGTGTCGAGCTGAATGACTGGCAACTGTGCCTGACGATGCACCACCTGCACCGGCTGCGGCAGACCCTGCCAGCGCAGGGAGCTGCGCATGATGTCGTGGCGGTTGATCACCACTTGCAGCGCGCCGAGGAATTTGTCGAGCAACGCACGGCTGTCGAACGTCGCTAGGGTGCGCATCAGGTAGGCGTCGCCTTCTGACTGCAACAGATGGTGAAACAGGATGCCTTCCTGCAGCGATGACAGTGGATAGATATCCTGAACATTGGCGACGCCGCCTGGCACATCGGCAACGATATGCTCCAGTTCCTGCCGGGTCAGTTTCACCAACGGCAGCATGTCCGGGGTCAGCGCCGTGCAATCGACGGGAATCAGGTTCGCCGGGGCGACCCGTTCCGCCGCAGTACCGCCCGCCAGGACCGCGGCCATGGCTTGCAGGGTTGGTGCCGAGAACACCGTACTCACGTCCAGCAACAAGCCGATCTGACGCAAGCGCTCGATCAGGCTGATGACGAGGAAGGAGTGACCACCCAGTTCGAAGAAGTGATCCTGACGACCGACACGTTCAACCCCGAGCAATTCCTGCCAGGCAGCGGCCAGGGTCGTTTCGATAGCGCCTAGCGGTGCTTCGTAGTCACGACTCACCGTCGCGAACTGGTCCGGCGCGGGCAGGGCGGCACGGTCCAGCTTGCCGTTGGTGGTCAATGGCCAGGTTTCAAGGGTCACAAAGGCACTGGGCAGCATGTGTTCGGCCAGCACGCTGGCCAGTTGGCTGCGCAGCAGCGCTGACTCGGGAGCAGCGCCGTCCTCGGCAATCAGGTAGGCGACCAGGCGTTTGTCGCCAGGGCGATCCTCACGCAAGATAACCATTGCTTCACGGACCTCCGGGCAGGCGAGCAATTGCGCCTCGATCTCGCCCAATTCGATACGAAAGCCGCGAATCTTGATTTGCGAGTCATTACGGCCGACGTAGACCACACCGCCGTCGCTGCGGTAGTGCGCAACGTCACCGGTACGATAGAGGCGAGCGCCGTTTTGCATGGCATACGGGTCGGCAATAAAACGTTCGGCATTCAGTTCCGTGCGGTTCAGGTAATGCCGGGCAACGCCGGCGCCGCCGATATAAATCTCGCCATTGACGCCCACCGGTACCGGCTGCTGATAGTCATCGAGGATACGCAGGCACAGGTCGTCCAGTGCCGGGCCGATCAGGCTTGGCATGGCGGTGTCGATTTCCGACTGGCTGATCGGGTAGTAGGTGGCATGCACGGTGATTTCCGTGATCCCGTACATGTTCACCAGACGGGTACGCGACAGCGGTGTGCGTGCGGTCCAGGGCTGCAGGCTGCGGAAGTCCAAAGCCTCACCACCGAACACCACTTCACGCAGCGCATGCTCCTGCGGGCTGCGTTCGCGGGCCTGGATGAACTGGCGGAAAGCGCTTGGCGTCTGGTTCAGAACGGTGACCTGCTGCTCGCAGACCAGCGCATAGAAGTCATCCGGCGAACGCGCCACCTCACTCGGGACGATGACCAGTTTGCCGCCGTAGCACAGCGCGCCCCAGATTTCCCAGACCGAGAAGTCGAAGGCGAAGGAGTGGAACAGCGTCCAGACATCCTCATGCCCGAAGTTGAATTGCCCGGCGGTGGCGTCGAACAGGCGTGCCACGTTGCCGTGCTCGACCAGCACACCTTTGGGCAGGCCTGTCGACCCTGAGGTGTAAATGACATACGCCAAATGCTCGCGAGACAGTCCCAGCGCAGCAGGCTCAGAGTTGCGGTCCAGTGATTCATCTGCCAAATCGGCACTGTCGTTGTCCGCGCCGAGGGTCAGTACCGGCACGCTGTGTGCCGGCAGCACGTCAAGGCAGGCCGACTGGGCCAGCAACGCCACCGGCGCACTGTCTGTCAGCAGGTAGCCGAGACGCTCGGTGGGGTAAGTCGGGTCCAGCGGTACGTAGGCCGCACCGGACTTGAGCACGGCCAGCACTGCGCAGATCATCTGCGTACCACGCTCTGCGAGGATCGCCACCCGGTCATCGGGACGCACGCCTTGGGCGAGTAGTTCATGGGCCAGGCGGTTGGCTCGGCGATTGAGCGCCTGGTAGCTCACCTCATGCCGGCCAAAGACCAGCGCGATGTTCTGCGGATGGGCGGCGGCGAACTGTTCAAAGCGCTGATGCACCATCAGCCCCGAGGCGAATACCGCCTTGGGCTGCAGTAGCGCTGGCGAGGCCAGGCGCTGCGCCGGGCTGAGCAACGGCAGGCCGAGCACAGGTTGCGCGACATCCTCGACCATCGCTTCCAGCAGCGTATGGAAATGCTGGGCAAAACGCTCGACGGTGGAGCGATCGAAGAGATCGCTGGCGTATTCGATGACCCCGTTCAGGGCGCCGTTTTCGCTAGCCAGGGTCAGCATCAGGTCGAACTGCGCGGTTTCATGGGCTTGTAGCACGGGGTGCAGGCTAAGGCCCGGCAGCTTCAACTCGCCGCCGATGCTGGTGTTATCCAGCGACAGGGCGACCTGACACAGCGGGCTATGACTCATCGAGCGTGGCGGCTGCAAGGCTTCGATCACTTGCTCGAATGGAATGTCCTGATGCTCATTGGCCGCCAGCGTGGTCTGGCGGACCTGTTCCAGCAGTTGCGCCACGCTCGGGTTCTGCGTCAGATCAACGCGCAGGGCCAGGGTGTTGACGAAGAAACCGATCAGGTTCTCGGTTTCGGTGCGGCCACGGTTGGCGCTCGGCACACCTATCACCACATCGCGTTCGTTGCCCAGACGGGCCATAAGCACCGACCAGGCACTGAGCAGGCCCATGAACAAGGTGACGTTATGGGCCTGGCAGAAGCGCTCCAGACGCTGATGAAGCGCTGCGTCGATCGTCACGGGTACAGCGCCGCCGCGGTAGCTTTGCACCGCCGGACGTGGCCGGTCGGTGGGCAGCGACAGCAGCGTCGGCGCGCCACCCAGGTGCTCACGCCAGAAATCGGCCTGCTCGGCAAGGCGCTCGCCTGTGAAGGTGCGGCGTTGCCAGGCGGCGTAGTCGGCGTATTGGATTGACAGGGCCGGCAGCGGGTCCGACCGCTGCTCAGTGAAGGCCTGGTAGAGGGCGGTGAACTCGTTGATCAGCACCCCCACCGACCAGCCGTCGGAGATGATGTGGTGCTGGGTGATCAGCAACATGTGCTCATCATCCGCCAGGCGCAGCAGACGCCCGCGAATCAGCGGGCCCTGGCGCAGGTCAAACGGCGCAGCGGCCTCGCTGTCGGCGATGCGTGAAGCGTTGAGGCTGGCCTGTTCATAAGGCTGCGAGCGCAAGTCGTCTTCTGCCAGGGCGAAACCGCTGTCCGCCGCAGCGATGACCTGCACCGGCTGTTCACCGTGCAGCTCGAAGGTGGTGCGCAGGCTTTCATGACGTGCAACCAGACGGTCGAGCGCAGCCTTGAGCGCGCGGTGATCCAGCTCGCCGCGCAGCAGCAGCGACATCGGCATGTGGTAAGCACTGCTGGCACCAGGGTCGAGCCTGTCGAGGAACCATAGACGCTGCTGGGAAAAGGACAGTGCCAGCGGCGCGTTACGCTCGATGGGTTCGATGCTGTCGGAATCGACCGTTTGCAGGCCGTCGACCACCTTCGCCAGCTCGGCCACGGTCGGGTGATTGAACAGCTGGCGCAGCGCCATGTCACCGTTCAGTTGCTGACGCACACGGGAAACCAGTTGCGCAGCCAGCAGCGAATGACCGCCAAGCTCGAAGAAGCCGTCATGACGACCCACGCGTTCAAGGCCCAGCAGTTCCTGGAATATTTCCGCCAGGGCCTGTTCGGTGGCACCTTCCGGCGCAACGTAGGTTCGCTCGAACATCGCATTCAGGTCGGGGACCGGTAACGCCTTCTGATCAACCTTGCCATTGAGCGTCAGCGGCAAGGCATCCAGGCGTACGAACACACTCGGAACCATGTACTCCGCCAGATCGGCACTCAATTGCGCACGCAGATCCTCCGGATCAGGTGCATCAACGCCCGCATGCACGGTGTAGTAAGCCACCAGACGGGTGTCACCCGGGCTGGCTTCATGCGCCACCACCACGGAGTTGCGAACGCCGTCGCACAAATGCAGGACGCTTTCGATTTCGCCAAGCTCGACGCGGAAGCCGCGGACCTTGACCTGCCCATCGTTACGCGCCAGGTATTCAAGGTTACCGTCCGGCAACCAGCGCGCCAGGTCGCCGGTGCGATAGAGTCGCGCGCCGGCCTGCTGGCTGAACGGGTCTTCGCTGAAACGTTCAGCGGTCAGCTCCGGGCGGTTCAGGTAGCCGAGTGCGACGCCTGTGCCACCGATATAGATCTCGCCGACCACGCCCATCGGCACCGGCTCGCGCCGGGCGTCAAGCACATAGACCCGCACGTTGGCGTTGGGCTTGCCAATCGGCAGGCTGAGGGTGTCAGGCAGTACATCGAAGATTTCGTAGCTGGTGGCACAGGTGGTGCCCTCGGTCGGGCCATAGCCGTTGAACAGGCGTACCTGAGCGGAGTGCTCCCGGACCCGACGGAACGAGGCCGGATCAGCGCGCTCGCCGCCACACATGATCATACGCAGGCCTGCCAGGGCCTCGGGAATCAACCCGGCATACAGGTTGAACAGGGCGGTCGAGCTGATCATGGCTGTTACACCATGGCGCTTGAGCAGGGCGGCGAAGGCCACCGGCTCAAGCAGCACCTGCGGCTCGATAATCACCGACTGGCAGCCATTGAGCAATGCACCCCAGATTTCCGGAGTGCTGGCGTCGAACGCCGGGTTGGACGAAAACGCCACACGGTCCTCGGCGGAGAAGTCGTAGTAGCCGTTGTCCTGAACCAGCCGCACAATGCCGTTGTGGGTCACGATCACGCCCTTGGGCACACCGGTGGAGCCAGAGGTGTAGATGATGCACGCGGGGGTCTCGCCTGCGACTTCAGTTGCAGGCACGACTGGCTCTTGGTTCAGCGCTGACAGCTCCAGTGTGTCCAGATCCAGCCTTGGCGTCATGTCAGGTGCCGTCAGGTCGCTACGGCTCAGCAGCATGATGGCTTCGCTGTCCTCGAGCATGAAGCGCAGGCGCTCTTCAGGGGCCAGACGATCCAGCGCCAGATAAGCCGCGCCGCATTTGAGGGTGGCCAGCATGCTGGCCAGCAATTCCACCGAACGATCCAGCAGAATCGCCACCCGGGTTCCCGGTCCCACACCGTGTTTGCGCAGGTGCTGAGCCAGGGCATTGGCGCGGCTGTCGAGTTCAGCGTAGGTCAGTGTCTGCTCACCCTGGCGGACGGCAATTGCCTGCGGTGCAGCTTCGGCATGGGCCTCGAACAAGCGATGCATCAACTGACCGACAGGGTAGGTGCGCTCTGTGGCATTGATATCCTTCAGCAGGTACTCGCGCTCGGCAGTGTCGAGCAACGGTACCTGTTCCAGCACTTGCTGATCATCGGCCGCCATAGCCTCCAACAAGCGCAGGAAGTAGCCTCGATACCGACGCATGGTGCTTTCGTCGAACAGTGCCGTGGCGTACTCCAGCGTGCCGATCAGTTGCCCGTCCACCTCGCCGATGTCCAGCGCCAAGTCGAACTTTGCCGTATCACCGGCCACTGCGACGCCTTGCAGGGTCAGGTCGCCAAGCACCAGCGCGGTGTCCTCGTTGTTTTGCCATGACAGCATGGCCTGAAAAATCGGGCTGTGGGACAGGCTGCGTTGCGGTTGAACCACTTCAACCACTTGTTCGAACGGCAGGTCCTGATTTGCCTGGGCAGCCAGAGTTCGCTGTTTGACTTGCCGTACCAGCGCTTCGACGCTCGGCGTGCCTGAGAGGTCGACCCGTATAGCGAGGGTGTTGACGAAGAAGCCAATCAGGTTCTCCACCTCGGCGCTCATACGGTTGGCCACCGGCGTACCGATCACCACGTCATCCTGACCGGACAGCCGTCCCAACAGCGCGGCCCAGGCGCCCATGACGGTCATGAACAGACTGCTGCCGTGGCGTTGGCTCAAGGCCTTGAGGCCACGGGTCAATTGTGTATCGAGCACCAGTTCCAGCGTCTGCCCGCTGTAGTCCTGTTGCGCCGGACGTGGTCGGTCGGTCGGCAGGGTCAGCAAGGCCGGCGCACCAGCCAGGGCCTGCTGCCAGTACTGACGCTGTTGTTGCAGCACGTCGCCACTCAACCAGTCACGCTGCCACAGTGCGTAGTCGACGTATTGCACTGGCAAGGCCGGCAGTGGATCATCCGCACCCTGGCGGAAGGCGTCGTAAAGGGCACCCAGCTCGCGATTCAACACCCCGGTTGACCAGCCATCGGAGACGATGTGGTGCATGGTCACCAGCAACACGTGGTTGTCATCGGCCATGCGCACCAGACGCCCGCGCACCAGTGGTCCATTGACGAGGTCGAAGTGCTCGCTGGCCTCTTGTGCCGCGATGGCGAGCAGCTTGTCTTCGGCATCGGTCTGCCCGGCCAGTACCTGCAGTTGCAGTCTGAAACCTGTTTCTGCGGCAGAGATACGCTGCTCCGCAGGCTGTCCCTGCTCTTGGACAAAGGTCGTGCGCAGCGCCTCATGGCGGGCCACGATACGGTCCAGTGCGCGTTGCAGCGAAGCCTGATCAAGGTTGCCACGCAGACGCAGTCCCGCCGGAATATGGTAAGCGGCGCTGCCACCTTCCAGTTGCGCGAGGAACCATAGGCGCTGTTGGGCAAACGACAGCGGTAGCGCACCCGAACGTTGCACAGGCTTGATCGCCACGCGAGCGTTGTCCTGCGTGTTGCCCAGCCGCTCGGCGAACTGCCGCAGCACCGGTGCCGCGAAAAACACTGACGGTGAAACCTCCAGATTCAATTGCTGACGAACCTGAGCCAGTACGCGCATGACCAGCAATGAATGACCGCCGAGCGCGAAAAAGTCATCATGACGGCCGACTTGTGCGACGCCCAGCACATCGGCCCAGATTGCGGCGATTGCCGTCTCCAGCGGGCCATCGGCTGCTTCGAAATCATGCTGATCGAAGGCGTCGGCATCCGGCTCGGGCAACGCTCTTCGATCCAGTTTGCCGTTGGCGCTCAGCGGCAATGCGGCCATGCGCACGAACGCTGCCGGGATCATGTATTCCGGCAGGTTGAGTTGCAGTTGCTGGCGCAGCGCGCGCGGGGTCAGGGCAGGGCCAGACTCGTCGCGAGTGGCATATTCCACAAAATACGCGATCAGTTTCGGCGTGCCGCCGCTGTCCTCGCGAATCACGACGAGGCTTTCGCGCACACCTGCAACCTCGGCCAGGCGTGCTTCGATTTCGCCCAGCTCCAGACGCAACCCACGCAGCTTGGCCTGGGAGTCGTTGCGGCCGAGGAATTCGATATTGCCATCAGCCCGGTAGCGCGCCATGTCGCCGCTGCGGTACAGCCGTTCGCCCGCCACGAAGGGGTTGTCCATGAAGCGTTCGGCAGTCAGTTGCGGCAAATTCAGATAGCCGCGAGCAATACCCGCGCCGCCGATATACAGCTCGCCCGCGACACCCGGCGGAACCGCTTGGCCAAGCTCATCGAGCAGATAAATCCGCGTATTGGCCAATGCCCGACCAATCGGCAAGACCCCGTCGACCTGGCTGGTTGCCTCGAACTCGAAGCAGGTGCTGTCGATACTGGCTTCAGTGACACCGTAGGCCTGGACGATCTGCACGTGATCGCCACAAAGCTTGCGCAGTTGCCGGGCGCTGTGCGCGGTCCAGATATCCGAACCACAGACCACTGTGCGCATGAACGACAGGTCGTGCCCCGTCTCTTCCACCCAGCCCAGCAATGCGTTGAGTACGGCTGGCACGAAATCCGCAAATCCGATCGACTCCTCGCTCAACAGGCGGTAAAGCGCAGGCGGGTCCATCAATGTCTCGCGTGGGCACAGTACCAGTGTGCCGCCGAAAGCCAGAGAGCGGATCAGGTCGGCGCTGAACACATCGAAGGAAAACCCGGCCATCTGCAAGTGATTGAGTGGCGCGTGCAGTGCGTACAGTTGCTCCCACGCCGCGCTGACGGCGAACAATCCGCGATGCTCGACCATTACGCCTTTCGGCACGCCGGTGGAGCCCGAGGTGTAGATCACGTACGCCAGATTGTGCGCACCGAGTGTTTCCACCACCGGGTTGTCGCCACGCTCGGAGAGGGTGGTGCGCTGATCCTCATCGAGCAGCACCAGCGGCAAGTCCAGCGTCGGCAGATGCGCCTGCACATCACGCTGGGCCAACAGTGCCGACGGCGTACTGTCTTCAATCATGTAGGCCAGACGCTCGGCGGGGTAAGCCGGATCCAGTGGTACATAAGCAGCACCGGCCTTGAGCACACCGAGCACGCCGATCAGCATTTCCACGCCACGCTCGACGCAGATCGCCACCCGATCATCCGGTTTGATGCCCAGGCTGATCAGATGGTGAGCCACACGGTTGGCCTGACGGTTCAATTCGGCATAGCTCAAGCGCTGCGCCCCGAAGGCCACGGCGATGGCGTCGGGCTGCGCCTGAACCCTTTCTTCGAACAACTGATGAATCGTGCGATCCTGAGGGAAGGGCGCCTCTGTTGCGTTGAGGCCTGCCAGCAAATGTTCACGTTCGTCGGCACCCAGCAAGGCTACGTGCTCCAGCACCTGCTGGTCGTCGGCGACCATGGCCTCCAGCACACGCTGGAAGTAGCCCAGATAGCGCCGCATGGTGCTCTCGTCGAACAACGCTGTGGCGTACTCCAGCGTGCCGACCAGTTGCTCATCCACCTCGGCCATGTCCAGCGTCAGGTCGAATTGGGCAGTATCAGCGGCCAATTCGATGCTTTTCAGAGTCATGTCGCCGAGCGTCAGATCAGACGCCTCGTTGTTTTCCCACGACAACATGGCCTGGAAAATCGGGCTGTGGGACAGGCTGCGTAGCGGATTGATGACTTCCACGACTTGTTCGAACGGCAAGTCCTGATGCGCCTGGGCATCGAGAGTCTGCTGCTTGACCCGCGCCAGCAGCGTCTCTGCCGTGGGCTTGTCACTGAGGTCGACGCGGATGGCCAGAGTGTTGACGAACAGGCCCACCAGCCCTTCGACTTCGCTGCGAGTACGGTTGGCTACTGGCGTACCGATGACCACATCATCCTGGCCAGCCAGGCGTCCCAGCAGGCCGGCCCACGCGGCCATGACCGTCATGAACAGGGTGCTGCCGCGGCGTTGGCTCAATGCCTTGAGACCTCGGGTAAGGTCTTTGTCGAACACGACGGGCAGTGCTGCACCGGCATAGTCCTGCAGCGCCGGACGCGCACGGTCGGTGGGCAACATCAACAACGCCGGAGCATCTGCCAGGGTTTGCTGCCAGAAATTGCTTTGCTGTTGCAGCACATCGCCACTCAGCCAGCGACGTTGCCACACGGCGTAGTCCAGGTATTGCAGCTCCAGCGGCGCCAGCGGGTCGTCCTGGTCCTGACTGAATGCGGCATAGAGCGCGGACAATTCGCGGGTCAGCACATCAACCGACCAGCCATCGGAAACGATATGGTGCAGGGTCAGCAACAATACGTGATGGTCCTCGGCCATACGAATCAGGCGGCCACGAATCAACGGGCCCTGTTGCAGATCGAAGCTTTGCAGCGACTCTTCGCTGGCCAGTGCCTGAAGTTTTTCCTCGGCATCCGCCAACCCTTGCAGATCGTGCATTTGCAGGTTGAAACCGGTGTCCGCCGGGCTGATGCGTTGCACCGGCTGTCCGTCATCGCCCTGCATGAACGTGGTGCGTAAACCTTCGTGGCGCGCCACGATACGCTCCAACGCCCGTTGCAATGCCTTGAGATTCAGGTTGCCATGCAGGCTCAGGCCGGCAGGTATGTGGTAGGCCGCGCTGGCGCCTTCCATCTGGGCGAGAAACCACAGACGTTGCTGGCCGAATGACAATGGCCACGCCTGATCGCGTGCCACCGGTACGATGTCCGGCAATTTGCTGCGTCCGGCCTGAGCGATGGCTACGGCCAGGGCACTCAGTTCGGGATGGGCGAACAGTGCAGCCAGACCAAGTTCGACGCCCAATTGATGACGCACCTGGGAAATCAGGCGCATCGCCAGCAAGGAGTGGCCGCCCAGTTCAAAGAACTGATCATGACGGCCCACCCGTTCCAGATCGAGCAGGTTTTGCCAGATCTGCGCCAGCGCAATCTCGGTAGCCCCTTGAGGCTCCACGTGCTCGCGGCTGGCAAAGGCATCGTCAGCCGGAGCCGGCAAGGCCTTGCGGTCGAGCTTGCGGTTCGGCGTCAACGGCAGTTCATCAAGCAGCACGAACGCGCTCGGCAGCATGTACTCGGCCAGTTGCGGTGCCAGTTCGGCGCGCAGTTCAGCGGCTGTGATCTGGGTTTGCGGCTGGGCAACCACATAGGCCACGAGACGTTTTTCACCGGGATTGTCCTCCCGAGCGATCACCACCGCTTCCTTGACCCCTTTGCAATTGCCGAGACGGGCTTCGATTTCGCCCAGTTCGATGCGGAAACCGCGCACCTTGACTTGGAAATCGTTACGGCCCAGGTACTCGATCCGGCCGTCAGCCATGTAGCGTGCCAGGTCGCCGGTTTTGTACATCCTGGCACCAGGGCTTTCGCTGAACGGATCAGCGAGGAAGCGCTCGGCGTTGACCTCTTCAAGGTTCAGGTAACCGCGTGCCACGCCGTCGCCGCCAATGTAGATTTCACCGGCCACGCCATACGGCACTGGCTGCTGATGAGCGTCGAGCAGGTAAATGCGCGTGTTGGCCATCGGCTTGCCGATGGTCGCATTGCCGCTGCCTTCGCTGCCTTCGCTGCCGGCCGCAGCGTCGTGGCTGACGTAGGCCGCAGTGCAGGACACCGTCGCTTCGGTCGGCCCATAGGTGTTGATCAGACGAGTGTGCGCCGGGCGCACCTCGTCCCAGAGCTTGAGCTTCTGCGCCGACAATGCGTCACCTGTGACGTTGATCAGACGCACATGCTGCAGACGTTGCTCAGCAGCCTGCGGCTGGTTGTGCCATTCGGCAACCAGCGTATGCCAGTGCGCAGTGGTCAGGTGCAGGACGGTGGGTTGAATGCCGTGGGTTTCAGTCCCTTCGCTGCCGAAGATCTCGCGGCTTGGTGCCAGGGTCGCGCCGGCCAGGAGTGCCGGGAAGATCTCTTCCACCGACAGGTCGAAGTTCAGGGTGTTTTGTTGCAGCACCGTGTCGCTCTGAGACAGGTCGAACAACCGCGCCGCATCGACGCTGTAGTTGACCAGGCCGCGATGCTCGATCATCACGCCCTTCGGATTACCGGTGGAGCCCGAGGTGTAGATCACATACGCCAGGTTGCGCACGCCGAGGGTCGGTACGACCGGGTTGTCATCACACTCGGCCAAGCCCTGGTATTGCTCGTCATCGAGCAATACCAGCGGCATGGACAATGCGGGCAAGCGCTCCTGCAAGCCGCGCTGAGTGAGCAACGCCGCTGGCTGGCTGTCGGTGATCATGTATGCCAGGCGCTCGGCCGGATAGGCCGGGTCAAGTGGTACATAAGCCGCCCCTGCCTTGAGCACACCGAGCAGGCCGATCATCATTTCCACGCCACGCTCGACACAGATCGCCACCCGATCATCCGGAACAATGCCCAGGCTGATCAGGTGATGAGCGAGACGGTTGGCCTGACGGTTCAAGTCGGCATAGCTCAGGCGCTGCCCCTGGACAGCCACGGCGATGGCATCAGGTTGTGTGCGGACCTGTGCTTCGAACAGGTGCTGAATGCACAGGTCCGTCGGGTAGTCCTGGCGCGTCTGGTTGAAGGTCTCCAGCAGCAGGTTGCGCTCGGCGGCAGGCAGCACATCCAGCTGCGTAACGGCCATCTGCGGTGTGTGCGCCAGCGCGTCGGTCAGTTGCTCCAGCGCGCACTGCATCATGGCGCACAGGCGTTGCGGATTTGCGGGCTGCATGCTGTGTATTATCAGGTCGAGCTCACTGCCGTAATCGTTGACCGACAAGCACAGCGGATAGTTGGTCCGCTCGGTGCCGTCGAGCAGGCGCATGCCCGGCCATTGCAACCGGCTGTCCTCGCCCTGGTGCCGGTAATTGAGCAGGCTGGAGAACAACGGCACCCCTGTGGCCACGCTACTGCAACGTTGGGCCAGGGCCAGTGACGCCTGCTCGTGGCTCAGTAATTCGCTGAGATCACGGTGGGTGGCCATGACCAGTTCCTGGGCGCCTTGTGTGGTCAGTTGCACGCGGACCGGCAGGGTGTTCATGAACATGCCCATGGCCCGCTCGGCGCCGGCCGTACCTTGCAGGCGGCCGGTGACCACGGTGCCGAACACCACGTCATCGCGACCGGTACAACGGGCCATCACCTGGGCCCAGGCGACATGGAACAGAACCGCCGGGGACATGCCGCGCTCCCGGGCCTGAGTCCGAATACGTATGCAAAGGTCACTGTTCAATGCCAGTTTGGCCTCTTCGACGTCATTGCCGTCGCCCTGAACTTCCAGCAGTTCGAAAGGAGCGGTGGGTGAATCAACATCAGCCAGGCGGCGTGTGAAGTAAGCTTCGTGGGCACTTGAAGGGCTGGCGAGGGTCTGTGCGACAAAATCCCGGTAAGGCTGCGGTGGCAGCAGGTCTGCGCTCTGGCCTCGCATCAACAGGCGAATTTCTTCGAGTATGAGTTCTACGGTGACGTGGTCGCTGATCATGTGATGATCAATCAGCGCCAGTAGCCAACGTTCCGAGTTTGGGTCGCGAGCAATGTAGGCCAGCAGCAGCGGGGCCTGTCGCAGATCCAGGCGCAGACGACCTGGATCACTTAGCCGGTCCAGCTGACTGAGTGCGTCTTCATCCGGCGTCAGGGTGAGGGTATGGACCGGTAATTGCGCCTGGCGGTGCACCACTTGCACCGCTTGCGGCAGGCCGATCCAATGCACCGAGCTACGCAGGATGTCATGGCGGTCGATAACCGTTTGCAGGCACTCAAGAAAGGCGTCAAGGCGCGCACGGCTGTCGAACTCGATCATCGAGCGCATCAGGTAGGCGTCGCGCTCACGATTCAGCAGGTAATGGAACAGGATGCCGTCCTGAAGCGGTGCCAGCGGGTAGATGTCCTGGATATTGGCGGCTCCGCCGGGAACGGCGGAGGTGATCAATTCAATCTGAGCGACGCTCAGTTCCACCAGCGGCAACATGTCTGGCGTCAACTGCGTGCAATGGGCTGGAATGCGGTTGGCGGGTACCTGGAACAGAACGTGTTTGTCCTGACTGATAGCCAAGGCCATTTCACGCACGGTAGGTGCAGTGAATACAGTCTTTACGTTGAGATTCAGGCCCTGCTTGCGCAGACGCTCGATCAGAGAGACGGCCAGCAGTGAGTGGCCACCGAGCTCGAAAAAATGGTCGTGACGCCCGACCTGCTCAATGCCCAGCAGGTCTTGCCAGATAGCCACGATCTGCGTTTCGGTTTCGCCTTGTGGGGCTTCATAGCCACGGCTGATCAGCGCATCAGCATCCGGGGCTGGCAAGGCATTGCGATCCAGCTTGCGATTCGGCGTCAACGGCAGTTCATCAAGCAGCACGAACGCGCTTGGCAGCATGTACTCGGCCAGTTGCGGTGCCAGTTCGGCGCGCAGTTCAGCGGCTGTGATCTGGCTTTGCGGCTCGGCAACCACATAGGCCACCAGGCGCTTGTCTCCCGGATTATCTTCCCGAGCGACCACCACGGCTTCCTTGACCCCGGCGCAATTGCCCAGGCGGGCTTCGATTTCACCCAGCTCGATACGGAAACCGCGCACCTTGACCTGGAAGTCGTTACGACCCAGGTACTCGATACGGCCGTCGACCATGTAGCGCGCCAGATCGCCGGTTTTGTACATTCTGGCATCAGGGCTGCTGCTGAACGGGTCCGTGAGGAAGCGCTCGGCGTTGACCTCTTCAAGGTTCAGGTAACCCCGTGCCACGCCGTCGCCACCAATGAAGATCTCACCGGCCACGCCATACGGCACCGGCTGTTGATGGGCATCAAGCAGGTAGATACGCGTGTTGGCCATCGGCTTGCCAATGGTCGCGTTACCGCTGCCTTCGCTGCCGGCCACGGCGTCATGGCTGACGTAGGCCGCGGTGCAGGATACCGTCGCTTCGGTTGGCCCGTAGGTGTTGATCAGGCGAGTGTGCGCAGGGCGCATCTCGTCCCAGAGCTTGAGCTTCTGCGCCGACAGTGCGTCACCCGTGACGTTGATCAGGCGCACATGCTGCAGACGTTGCTCAGCGACCTGCGGTTGCTTGTGCCACTCGGCCACCAGCGTGTGCCAGTGTGCGGCGGTCAAGTGCAGGACAGTCGGATCAATCCCGTGGTTTTCAGTCCCTTCGCTGCCGAAGATCTCGCGGCTCGGCGTCAGGGTGGCACCCGCCAGCAAGGCCGGGAAGATTTCTTCCACCGACAGGTCGAAGTTCAGGGTGTTCTGTTGCAGCACGGTGTCGCTCTGGGACAGGCCGAACAGGCGTGCAGCATCGACGCTGTAGTTGACCAGGCCGCGATGCTCGATCATCACGCCCTTCGGATTACCGGTGGAGCCCGAGGTGTAGATCACATACGCCAGGTTGCGCACGCCGAGGGCTTCCACCACAGGGTTATCGTCACGCTCGGTAAAGGTTTTGCGCTGATCATCGTCGAGCAACACCAGTGGCAAGGTCAGGGTCGGCAGATATTCCTGCAAGTGACGCTGGGTCAGTAACGCCGCTGGCTGGCTGTCTTCGATCATGTAGGCCAGGCGCTCGGCAGGGTAAGCCGGGTCCAGCGGCACATAAGCGGCACCGGCTTTGAGTACACCGAGCAGGCCGACCATCATTTCCACGCCGCGTTCGACGCAGATCGCCACCCGATCATCCGGGCCGATGCCCAGGCCGATCAGGTGATGAGCGAGACGGTTGGCCTGGCGGTTCAGTTCGGCATAGCTCAGGCGCTGCGCCTGGAAAGCCACGGCGATGGCATCCGGTTGCGTACGTACCTGTGCTTCGAACAGGTGTTGAATGCACAGGTCCGTCGGGTAGTCCTGGCGGGTCTGGTTGAAGGTCTCCAGCAGCAGGTTGCGCTCGGCGGCGGGCAGCACATCCAGCTGCGTAACTTCCTTCTGTGGTGTGTGCGCCAGCGCGTCGGTCAATTGCTCCAACGCACACTGCATCATGGCGCACAGGCGTTGCGGATCCGCAGGTTGCACACTGTGTATCAACAGGCCCAGGTCACTGCCGTAATCGTTGACCGACAAGCACAGCGGATAGTTGGTGCGCTCGGCGCTGTCGAGCAGGCGCAGGCCCGGCCATTGCAACTGGCTGTCCTCGTTCTGGTGCCGGTAGTTGAGCAGGCTGGAGAACAACGGCAGCCCTGTGGTCACGCTACTGCAACGTTGGGCCAGGGCCAATGATGCCTGCTCGTGGCTCAGTAACTCGCTGAGATCACGGTGGGTGGCCATGACCAGTTCCTGGACGCTTTGCGTGGCCAGTTGCACGCGAACCGGCAGGGTGTTCATGAACATGCCCATGGCCCGCTCGGCGCCTAACGTACCTTGCAGACGGCCGGTGACCGCGGTGCCGAACACCACATCATCGCGACCGGTACAACGTGCCAGCACCTGAGCCCAGGCGACATGGAACAGCACCGCCGGGGACATGCCGCGCTCCCGGGCCTGAGTCCGGATACGTGCGCAGAGGTCACTGCTCAATGCCAGTTCGGACTCTTCGACGTCATTGCCGTCGCCCTGAACTTCCAGCAGTTCGAACGGAGCGGTGGGTGAATCAACATCAGCCAGGCGGCGTGTGAAGTAAGCTTCGTGGGCACTTGAAGGGCTGGCGAGGGTCTGTGCGACAAACTCCCGATAAGGCTGCGGTGGCAGCAGGTCTGCGCTCTGGCCTCGCATCAACAGGCGAATTTCTTCGAGTATCAGTTCCAGGGTGACATGGTCGCTGATCATGTGGTGATCAATCAGCGCCAGTAGCCAACGTTCCGAGTCTGGGTCGCGAGCAATGTAGGCCAGCAGCAGCGGGGCCTGTCGCAGATCAAGGCGCAGACGACCTGGATCACTTAGACGATCCAGTTGGCTGAGTGCGTCTTCATCCGGCCTCAGGGTGAGAGTATGGATCGGCAATTGCGCCTGGCGGTGCACCACTTGCACCGCTTGCGGCAGGCCGACCCAATGCACTGAACTGCGCAGGACATCATGGCGGTCGATAACCGTTTGCAGGCCCTCAAGAAAGGCGTCAAGGCGCGCACGGCTGTCGAACTCGATCGTCGAGCGCACCAGGTAGGCGTCGCGTTCAAGATTCAGCAGGTAATGGAACAGAATGCCTTCTTGCAGCGGTGCCAGCGGGTAGATGTCCTGGATATTGGCGGCTCCGCCGGGAACCGCGGAGGCGATCAGTTCAATCTGAGCGACGCTCAGTTCCACCAGCGGCAACATGTCTGGCGTCAACTGCGTGCAATGGGCCGGAATGCGGTTGGCCGGCGCCCGGAACAGGGCTTGTTTTTCCTGGCTGATGGCCAAGGCCATTTCACGCACGCTGGGCGCAGTGAATACGGTGTTTACGTTGAGATTCAGGTCCTGCTTGCGCAGACGGTCGATCAGAGAGACGGCCAGCAGTGAGTGGCCGCCGAGTTCGAAGAAGTGGTCATGACGCCCGACCTGCTCGACGCCCAGCAGGTCTTGCCAGATTACCGCGATCTGCTCCTCGATTTCGCCTTGTGGGGCTTCGTAGCCACGGCTGATCAGCGCGTCACCGTCGGGTGCCGGCAGCGCCTTGCGATCCAGCTTGCCGTTCGAGGTCAGTGGCATCGCTTCAAGCAGCACATAAATGGCCGGAACCATGTACTCCGGCAACACTTGCTGCAGGTGACCGCGCAGGGTTTCGAGATCGACAGCAGTGTGCTCGGCAGACTGCGTGTAGTAAGCCACCAGACGTTTGTCGCCGGGTATGTCTTCGCGAGCAGTGACCACCGCTTCATGGACCGCCGGGTGTTTAGCCAGGGCGGCCTCGATTTCGCCGATTTCGATACGCAAGCCGCGGATCTTCACCTGAAAGTCATTGCGGCCCAGGTATTCCAGTGCGCCATTGGCCAGCCAGCGACCGACGTCGCCGGTTTTGTACAGACGTGCCTGCGGGTCGTTGGAGAACGGGTCGGCGATGAAACGTTCGGCGCTCAGTTGCGGCTGGTTCAGGTAACCCCGCGCCACGCCGATACCGCCAATGTGCAGCTCACCGGCCACGCCCATTGGTTGCAGCTGGCCCAAGGCATCGAGTACGTGCATCTGAATGTTGGCAATCGGGCGGCCGATGGGCACGCTTTCGCCCGGATCCGTCGGACGACATTCCCAGGCGGTAACGTCGATGGCCGCTTCGGTCGGGCCATACAGGTTGTGCAGTTCAACGCCCTTCAGGTGCTGCTCGAAACGGCGCTGCAACGCACGAGGCAAGGCCTCGCCACTGCACAGCACGCGGCGCAGTTGCGGGAAGTCGCGGGTCGAGCGGTGTTCCAGAAACACATCGAGCATCGAGGGCACGAAGTGCAGCAGGGTAATGCCCGCGTCACTCATCACCTGCGCCAGGTAGTCCGGATCCTGATGGCCACCGGGACGGGCCATGACCAGTTCGGCACCGGTCAGCAGTGGCAGGAAAAACTCCCAGACCGAGACGTCGAAACCGAACGGGGTCTTTTGCAGTACGCGATCCTGACTGTTCACCTGATAGGCGTCGCGGGCCCAAAGCAGGCGGTTGACCACGCCCAGGTGTTCGTTCATCACGCCTTTGGGCGTGCCGGTAGAGCCCGAGGTGTAGAGTACGTATGCCAGGTGATTCGGCTGCAGGCCCAGGGCCTTGGCATCCGGGTTGCCGGTCGGCTGCCTGGCCAGTTGCGCGCGGTCATCGTGGCCATCGAGCACCAGCGCCGGAACGCTAAGGGCTGGCAGACTTGCAAGCAGATCCTGGCTGGTCAGCAGCGCACGGGGGGCGCTGTCGCTGAGCATATAAGCCTGGCGAGCGCTGGGCAGGTCAGGGTCGATCGGTACATAGGCGCCACCGGCCTTGAGAATACCTAACAGCGCCACGACCATTTCCGGGCCGCGACGCAGGCTGACCGCGACCCGCGTATCAGGCTCCACGCCCAGCTCGATCAGGCGATGGGCGAGCTGGTTCGCCTGCTGGTTGAGTTCGGCGTAAGTGAGCAACGGCCCGCTGTCGCCACGTACGGCGCAGGCATCCGGACGCTGGGCGGCCTGTTGTTCGATCAGTTGGTGGATCAGTACATCACGCGGATAAGGGTGGGCTGTGTCGTTGAAGCCCGTCAGCAACAGCTCGCGCTCATCGTCCGGCAGTATCGACAGGCTGTTCAGCGCTGCCTGCGGCGTGTGTTCCAGTGCGTCCACCAGGCTGCGCAGTGCAACCTGCATGTACTCGCCGATGCGCGTGGCACTGATTTGCTTGACGGCCTGAATGGTGAGCATGAAGTCATCGCCCAGGTCATCGACATTCAGGGTCAACGGGTAGTTGGTATGGTCTTCGGTGCCGAAGGACTCGATCCCGCCCCAGGCGCTGGCAGCTTCTGCCGAAACATCGCTCACGACACTGTGTCGGTAGTTGAGCAATGCACTGAATAGCGGCGTCGGTGCGGCCACGCCGCTGCAACGCTGGGCGAGTACCAGCGGAGCATGCTCATGCCCCAGCAAAGCCGTCAGCCGCTCGTGGGTCGCCTTCAATCCCTCGGCCACTGTCGTTGCGCCGATATCGACGCGCAACGGCAAGGTGTTGATAAACATGCCCAACGCACGGTCGGCGCCATCACCGGCCTGCATACGGCCCAGCAGTACCGTGCCGAACACCACCTGTTCGCAGGCCGAGACATTGCCCAGCACCCGTGCCCAGGCCAAATGCATCAGGCTCGCGACGCTGACGCCTGCCTGTCGAGCCTGAGCCCGCAAACGCAGGTTCAGTTCGGCCGCCAGGGTCACGCTGGCCTCTTCGAGGTTGCGGCCACGGTCCTGCACATCCTGCAAACCGAACGGCAGCGTCGGCTCGTCGATATCGCCGAGCATGTCGCGGAAGAACGCTTCGTGCTGTGCCTCGCTGACACCCAGGCGTGCCTGAGCGACATAGTTGCGATATGGCACTGCCTCACCCAACGCATTGCCCTGACCGAGCAGGTGCGCCTGAATTTCCTGCAGTATCACGGACAGGGACGTGGCGTCGCTGACCAGGTGGTGGCACAGCAGCATCGCCAGCCAGCGGTCGTTGACCGGGTCATGGCTAAAGACAATGCGCATCAATGGCGCAGTACGCACATCGAGGCGGTAATGCCGACGGTCGAAGCGTTGGTGTAATTGCTCGTCAACCGGGCCGTCTACGGGGTCGAGTAACAACTCGGTGACGTGCAGTTCAGCTTGACGCAGCACGACTTGCACCGGCTCATCGAGATCTTCCCACAGCACCGCGGTACGCAGGATATCGTGGCGGTTGATCACGCCTTGCAAAGCACCACTGAAATCGTCCAGTTGCGCCCGGTCAGATAGCGCGAACAGTGCTTTCAGGGTGTAGGGGTCGCCCTGTTCGGCACTGATATGGTGGTAAAGAATCCCCGCCTGCAACGGTGCCAGCGGGTAGATGTCCTGCACGTTGGCCACGCCGCCCGGCATGTCCTTCACCACGTGGTCGATCTGCGCCTGAGAGAGGTTGATCAGCGGCAACATCTGCGGGGTGATACGGTCGCAATGCTCGGGAATAAGATTGGCCGGCACCACCACTTCCGAGCCTCCACCGGCAGCTGCCGCCAGTGCCGCCACGGTCGGTTGGCCGAACAGCACATGCACATCGGCACTCAGGCCAACCTGGCGCATGCGTTCGATCAATTTCACCGCCAGCAGTGAGTGACCACCCAGTTCGAAGAAATGGTCATGGCGTCCCACCTGTTCAACCTTGAGCACATCGGCCCAGATCGATGCCAGCAGGGTTTCCACTTCGCCTTGCGGCGCTTCGTAACCACGGCTGATCAGCGCATCACCGTCCGGGGCTGGCAGCGCCTTGCGATCGAGCTTGCCGTTCGAGGTCAGTGGCATCGCTTCAAGCAGCACATAAATGGCCGGAACCATGTACTCCGGCAACACTTGCTGCAGGTGACTGCGCAGGGCTTCGAGATCGACAGCAGTGTGCTCGGCAGACTGGGTGTAGTAAGCCACCAGACGTTTGTCACCGGGTATGTCTTCGCGAGCAGTGACCACTGCTTCATGGACCGCCGGGTGTTTAGCCAGGGCGGCCTCGATTTCGCCGATTTCGATACGCAAGCCGCGGATCTTCACCTGAAAGTCGTTGCGGCCCAGGTATTCCAGCGCGCCATTGGCCAGCCAGCGACCGACGTCGCCGGTTTTGTACAGACGTGCCTGCGGGTCGTTGGAGAACGGGTCGGCGATGAAACGTTCGGCGCTCAGTTGCGGCTGGTTCAGGTAACCCCGCGCCACGCCGATACCGCCAATGTGCAGCTCACCGGCCACGCCCATTGGTTGCAGCTGGCCCAAGGCATCGAGTACGTGCATCTGAATGTTGGCAATCGGGCGGCCGATGGGCACGCTGTCGCCCGGATCCGTCGGACGACATTCCCAGGCGGTAACGTCGATGGCCGCTTCGGTCGGGCCATACAGGTTGTGCAGTTCAACGCCCTTGAGCTGTTGCTCGAAACGGCGCTGCAACGCACGAGGCAAGGCCTCGCCACTGCACAGCACGCGGCGCAGTTGCGGGAAGTCGCGGGTCGAGCGGTGTTCCAGAAACACATCGAGCATCGAGGGCACGAAGTGCAACAGGGTAATGCCCGCGTCACTCATCACCTGCGCCAGATAGTCCGGATCCTGATGGCCACCGGGAGGGGCCATGACCAGTTCGGCACCGGTCAGCAGCGGCAGGAAAAACTCCCAGACCGACACGTCGAAACCGAACGGGGTCTTTTGCAGTACGCGATCCTGACTGTTCACCTGATAGGCGTCGCGCGCCCAGAGCAAGCGGTTGACCACGCCCAGGTGTTCGTTCATCACGCCTTTGGGCGTGCCGGTAGAACCCGAGGTGTACAGCACGTAGGCCAGGTGATTCGGCTGCAGGCCCAGGGCCTTGGCATCCGGGTTGACGCTCTGCTGCCTGGCCAGTTGCGCACGGTCATCGTGGCCATCGAGCACCAGCACCGGAAGATCCGAGGCCGGCAGGTTGTCGCTCAGGTCCCGAGTAGTCAGCACTGCCTGCGGCGAGCTGTCCTCGAGCATATACGCCTGGCGGGCGCTGGGCAGGTCAGGGTCGATCGGTACATAGGCGCCACCGGCCTTGAGAATACCTAACAGCGCCACGACCATTTCCGGGCCGCGACGCAGGCTGACCGCGACCCGCGTATCAGGCTCCACGCCCAGCTCGATCAGGCGATGGGCGAGCTGGTTCGCCTGCTGGTTGAGTTCGGCGTAAGTGAGCAACGGCCCGCTGTCGCCACGTACGGCGCAGGCATCCGGACGCTGGGCGGCCTGTTGTTCGATCAGTTGGTGAATCAGGACATCACGCGGATAAGGGTGCGCAGTGTCGTTGAAAGTTGCCAGTTGCTGATGCTCGCTTGTGCTCATCAGCGGGAAGTGCGCCAAAGGCGTGTCGTGTTGATTCAGCACAGCTTCAAGCATGGCGAAAATGCGCTGCTGTACGCGCTGAGCTTCCTCGAAGGTGAAGTAAGCGGTGTTGAAGTTGAAATCCAGGTGGATGTCTTCAGAAGGATGGTAGTCGCGTACGAAGATCGCCATGGGCGTCTGCTCGTAACCGTTGTCCAGCATCAGCACCCGCGCCGGGTCCTCGCTGCCGAACGTGACGTCACCATCGAAGCTTTCGAATGACAGTGAAACATCGAACAACTGGTGGCGTCCGTTTTGCGCCAGCCGCAGGCTACGGTTGAGTTCGGCAATCGGGAAACGCTGGTGGCGATAAGTGCGACGTAGTTGCGTGCCGATGTTATTCATCAGATCGACCAGCGTTTCATGCGGATCGAAGCCCACGCGAATCGGGCTGACCGAGGAAAACATACCGATGGTGGCTTTCTGACGAGCATTGGTACGGTTATGCACCGGCATACCGACAACGATCTCATCGACGCCCACGGTGCGGCAGAAATAGGTGCTGATCACTCCGACCAGTACATGAGCCACGGACAGGTTGCATTCGCTGGCAAACTGCGTCAGCGCGTTGTAAAGCGCGCGGGGCAACATGGCTTGAACCTGGTCACTGGGGGCTGGGACGTTGGTAAGGCCTGCCTTGAAGTCCGCCCTGCGTTGCAGCAGAACCGGCGGCAGTTGTGCGTAGGACTGCTCCCAGAACAGTCGATCACGCTCGTAGCGAGAAGACGCCATGTAGGCCCTGTCTTCTTCAAGGAACGAGAGGTAAGAAGGCCCCTCGGCAAGCGTTTCCTTGCCTTCCAGCAAACCTGAGTAGGCATCGCTTACGGCGTGCGCGATCAGCACTGCACCGATGCCGTCGGCAACCAGGTGGTGCAAGCGATTGAACCAGTAATGGAGTTGCGGCCCGCAACGAACCAGACGCGATTCCCAGAGTTGTCCGGTCATTGACTCAAAGGGTTGGCGGAACGACTCGCGCAGATGCGCAATGGCCTGCTCGGTGTCGCCGTCGACCTCAGGAAAATCGGTCACTTCAAGCTTGAACGGCGCCTTGGACAGAACCCGCTGGCCGCCCATACCCCTTTCGTGGCTGAAACTCAGACGCAGCGCGTCATGGCTGTCGATAACCCTCTGGATGGCTTTTTCGAACAGTGCAATATCGATGTCGCCCTTGATCTCCAGAGTCATGCCGATGTTGTAATAAGGCAGGTGCGGATAGGCGAGCTGATCAAGCCAGATACCTTGCTGAACCGAAGCCAGCGGAAGGAGCTCTTGTCCTTGCGTGCACAGATTGTCGATCAACGAATTCATCTCAAAGCACCTGTTTGCGAAATCAATTGGCTCGTCTCCGGTCGATGGACGGCGCGGCATGGCGCTGGACGACTGCCAGTCGGCGGGAGGATTAAAAACATTGAAAAAAAAATAGAGCATCCACCTGGGGATGTCTGTCATGGGAAGCTGGGACAACTGCGCGCGGTGGTCTTCCGGGTTGGTTGATCAGTGATTCGGGACGGCGCCGCGCCGCGCCGGTATAGAGGCCTGGACCGATTCGATTGACCTATGGAGCGGGGCGCTGAAGGGAAGGTTGGTGATTGCTGCGCCAGTGTGCCGCTTTGAAGGTGAGTCGGTCGCCGCCGCGCTCAAGGTCGCAGAGCAGAGTAAAGCTGGGGGCCTAAGCCCCCTTTCCATTCGGCGAGGTATCGAATGCCTGTCAGGCGACAGCGGGCTGAAGAACTTCTTCGAGGAAGCTGAAGGCGGTTTGTTTCGATTGCTGGCTGGAGGCAAAGAACGCCAGGTGGCTGCCATTGCGCTCTACGTGCAGCGTGGCGTCCTTGATCGACGCGGCGATATGCCGTGAGCCGCCGATGTGCGTAGTCGAGTCGGCATCGCCAGCCACTACCAGGGTTGGCGCGGTGATGCGCGTCAGTCGTGGTGCCAGCTCGGTCTTGTTCAGCGCGTCATTCAAACGCGCATAGCGATAGAACAACTCGGGATTGACGTAGGGGTAAAGCACTACGTGGGCAATGGACTCAGGGGTGGTGGCCAGCGTTGCCTGATCGAGGAACATCGCTTGCAGGTCGGCAGCCTCGTCTCGATCCTGAGCAGCGCTTTCCATCAGCCACTCGAAGTTTTGCTGATGAGCGGTGCGCAGGTCATTGTCGCCCAGGTTGTAATCCCCATGCCACAGGCTCAGGGAGTTGACCCGCTCGGCGTGGGCAGCAGCGGCGCTCAGGGCGATGACCGCGCCGCCGCAGATGCCCATCAGATGTGCGGTCGATAACCCGAAGTGATTCATTACGCTGATCATGTCGGCAACCTGGGCATCGGTGTCCACCGCGATCTGGTCGAACGCCTCGCAGGCACCGAACAGCCCTCGGGTTTCCCAGGTCACGACAAAAAAGCGCTCGCTCAAGGCGTCGAACCAGTCGCGGCAGAGATCGAACGGAATGCCGCAGGGCAATGCCAGAACCACAGGAGGCCGTTCGCGGTTGGCACTGGCATGCACCAGCAACGGAGCATGGTCACGGGTGGTCAGGTGCAATGTCTCGATGTGCGGCACTGCACCGCTGAATTCGAAATGCTTGAGCAGTCGATTGAAGGCGGTGACGTCTCCAGCATCGTCGAAGTGCTCGTAGCTATAGTCGAGCGCTTCGCAGATTTTGCGGCTTATAAAGTATTCGAACGACGACAGTTGCGTCTCGCCACCGTGCAAGTACTGCAGGGTGCGCACACCAATGCGCGCAAACGCCGCATTGATCGCCCGCTCCGTGGCTCGCACGCTGGAGCACGCCGGCTCTGGCAGAGGGCCGTCGTCCCGGGCGAGAAAGCTCAGGCACACCGGATCGGGCAAATTGAGGGCAAGGTGCCTGAGCATCCTCACCGTCTCGCACAGACGCATCGCTGCATCGGAGGAAATAGTCATGGATCTTCACTCTTTGTCGGGCGCTTTTTTCAGGCACATTGCGCGTGGCTACTGTCGTATGACGTGTGCGGGTCAGACCGCTTCGAATTTCTTGCCGCGGGTGGTGTGGGTCACAAGCCGGTTGTATTCCGGTGTTTCGTCACCGATCACTTGCACCGCGCCGTATTTCTCCAGACTGATGCGACCGCCGTACTCTTCGATATGATCCGAATCCGGGTAGACATGGACGAACGAGGGTACATAGCGTGACGCGAAGCCCATGCGCATTTCCTGTGATTCGCCACTGTGCGGATAGGACGCGTGCATCAGCGTCGACCAGAAAATAATGAACTGCCCGGCTTTCATCTGCATGGGTACAGCAGAGGCCTCATCGGGTTTCCAGTCCTTATCGATCTGCAACTGGCGATAGTCATAGCCGAAGAAACCGCGACGCACGCCATCCTTGACCACCGAGTTGTTGGCATCGGGCTCATAGGTCATGCGCTTGGTTTCGTCGTAATTCATGCTGTTCTGGGTGCCGGGAATGAACTGCAGGCAACCATTGGCAATGTTCGCGTCGGTAAATGCGGTCCAGACAGTAATGGTGCCGCCGAACTCTTCGTTTTCCGGCCAGATGATCTGTGGCTTGCCGGAGGCATTGGCGAAGGTGTCGGCCTGGTGCCAGTCGGTGCCTTCATCGCCCGGATATTTGGGAAAGAACTCGGTACGCCAGCAGAGCACGTTCGGGCCGAGGATGCTTTCGACGCGATCGCAGATTTCCGGGCGACAGATGTGGCTGGCCAGGAAATCATCGTCCAGATGGCGATCATAGTTGGCGATGTTGGTGCCACCGGAAATGGCGTCCAGATCCTGGTAGGCGGCAGCGCTACGGTCGAGCAGGCGCAGACGGGTGCGCTTCCAGGTTTCTTTCATTTCTTCTGGCGAGTAAGCGTCAAACGGCCCGATAAAACCGTTTTTCTCGAACGAGGCACGCTGTTCCGCAGTTAAGGCGAATTTTTTGCTCATGAGCTTTTCCTTTTCGGTCAATGGGCTTGAACAAGGCTACGGGTGATGTGGTCGGCCAGGACTTTGGCCGTTGCGCCATCCGCCAGGATCCCGGGGTCGAGGTTGATTTTGTAATGTGTCTTGAGCTTGCTCAGCGAGCGGATCAGGGCCAGTGAAGTGCCGCCGGAATCGAAGAAATCATCATTGACGCCGATGTTTTTCAGACCCAGGTCTTCGCTCCAGACCTTGAGCACGAAGTGCTCCTGTTCACTGAGGCCCTTGACGTCTGCCGCGCCTGAAGGCGCCGTGCCAGCGGCAGGCGAGGGCAGTTGTTGCTTGTCGATTTTGCCGTGATGAGTCACCGGCAGTTCTGCCAGCGGGACATACACCGAGGGACGCATGTACTCCGGCAAATTTTCGGCCATCAATGCGGCAACTTCGCTGCGAGCCTGTTCGGTCCAGGCGTCGACGCCCTGGCCTGGCACCACGTAAGCCACCAGGCGCAGGTCACCATCGCCGTAATCATGTACGCCGACATGGGCCGCGGCCACGCTCGGGCTGGTTTGCAGAGAGGCTTCGATCTCGCCGGGCTCGATGCGGAAACCGCTGATTTTCAATTGCTCGTCGCAGCGACCGGCATAACGGTATTCGCCATTACTCTCCAGGGTCATCAGGTCGCCAGTACGATAGGCGCGTACAGCACCGGGCAACTCGACGAAGCGCTCGACGTTGAGCGCCTTACGGTTCAGGTAGCCCTGAGCCACGCCCGCGCCTTCGATGTACAGCTCGCCGGTAGTACCCGCCGCGACCGGCGCCTGGTTGTCGTCAAGCAGGTGCAGGCGCCAGCCGTCCAGCGGCTTGCCCAGCGACACCATGGCTGCTGTTTCCAGGTCCTGCGCCAACACTCGCTTGAAGGTGGTGTGAACGGTGGCCTCAGTGATGCCGTACATGTTGATCAGCGCGGGCTTCTGGTCGCCGTGGCGCTCGACCCAGGGCCGCAGCACGCTGGCGGGCAACGCTTCGCCACCGAACACCACGTAGCGCAGCGCCAGAGGAGCAGTGTTGCCACGATCGGCCTCATCAAGGCCACGGAAAGCCGATGGCGTCTGGCTGAGCACGGTGATGCGCTGATCGGCGAGCCATTGACGCAGGGCGGCAGGAGAGCGCGAGACGTCATACGGGACAACGGCCACCTGGCCGCCGTGGGCGAGGGCGCCCCAGATTTCCCAGACCGAAAAGTCGAAACCTATGGAGTGGAACATCGACCAGACATCCTGGGCGTTGAAGCCATAGGCGCGTTGGGTACTTTCCAGCAGGCGACTGACGTTGCCATGGGAAACCTGTACGCCCTTGGGCTGACCGGTGGAGCCAGAGGTGTAGATGATGTAGGCAGTGGAATTATTCGGGTCGATACGGGTGTCTTGAGCGGCCGGTTGCCGTGCCGGCGCGGACAGTAACTCGTCGAGTGCCAACACGCGCAGAGACGATATTTTCGGCAGGTTGGCGGCATCGCCGATGATCAGGCTCAGCTCGCTGTCGCGCACGATGTGCTCGACGCGTTTGCCAGGGTATTGCGGGTCGACCGGCACATAGGTGCCGCCGGCTTTGAGAATACCCAGCAGGCTGGTGACCAGATCGACGCTGCGCGGCAGGTACATGCCCACACGCGTCCCGTAGGTCACGCCTTCATCGCGTAAACGTGCAGCCAGCTTTGTCGACAGCGCGTCGAGCTGTGCGTAGCTCAACGTCCGGGCTGCATCGCTCACCGCGGTGCGCTCAGGAAATTGACGCGCCCTGTCACTGAATATCTCGTGCAGGAAAGCACCGGGCTTGAGAGGGGCTGACGCGGCGCTAAGCGATTCGTCAGTGTTCGTAATCGGCATGACCAAAGCTCCTGTGTAATAACCAGATGCAGCGCTCAAATCCGCTGCAATCGAGACATCCCTGCGGCCTGACGAATCCGTCAATGGGCCGGCATGATCCGCAGTTGGCGCATTTCAGCACCGACTAACGGGCTGCGTCTGTCGAGGGAAATGGGGACAAAGCCTGCCGATTCAGATCAGTACGCATCGACACTCTTCGCGACCGATGTCCCGGATTGCGGTGACAGACGCCTTAGGCCATCAGTGTTTTTATTCTTGCGCGGTGCCGGAGCGTGCTGGTCTGGCGCCCTACAAAAGTGGATGTGAAGGGCTGAGGTCCAGGAGTTTGTTCATGAGTCTTCAAGCTAACACTGCGCCCGTTTTCGCTGATGAACAGCAAACGGATGCGCCAACCTGGCCCGACAGGGCCGCTGACCCGTCGGTACGGTTGTCCTTGCTGGCTACCGGTAACAGTTTGCCTGTGGTGATCGAGCCAACGGCTGACGGGCTGGACCCGGTGCAGTGGGCCAGCGCCCGGCGCGAAGCGATCGAGACGCTGCTGTGCCGTCACGGCGCGGTCTTGTTTCGGGGATTTGATCTGCCTTCGGTCGCGGCCTTCGAGGGCTTTGCCGAAGCGCTTTCGCCTGGCTTGCACGGCACGTACGGCGACCTTCCGAAGAAGGAAGGCGGGCGCAATGTCTATCGCTCAACGCCGTATCCCGAGCGCGAGATGATCCTCTATCACAACGAGAGTTCGCACCTGGAAAGCTGGCCACGCAAGCAATGGTTCTTCTGCGAGCAGCCATCGCGGGTGGGTGGGGCAACGCCGCTGGCGGATATCCGTCAAGTGCTCGCGTACCTGCCGAAAGAGGTGGTCGAGCGCTTCGAGAGCAAAGGTCTGCTTTACAGCCGCACCTTCACCGCCGGTGTCGAGCCGAGCTGGGAATCGTTCTTCGGTACGTCCGAACGCAGCGTTATTGAACAGCGTTGCCGCGAGCAAGGTACGGACTTCGAATGGCTTGACGGCGACACCCTGCAGCTGCGCACCCAGTGCCCGGCGGTGATCACCCATCCATTCACGGGCGAGCGTTGTTTCTTCAACCAGGTGCAGTTGCATCACCCGTACTGCATGGGCGAGGAGCTGCGAGAGGACCTGCTCGACATGTTCGGCCCCGACCGCCTGCCACGGTTGGTCAGCTATGGCGACGGCTCAGCCATCGAGGACCCGGTAATGGCCTTGATCGGTGAAGCCTACGAGGCTTGCGCTGTGCGTTTCGAATGGCGCAAGGGCGATGTGGTGATGCTTGACAACATGCTTGCCGCCCACGCCCGTGATCCTTATGAAGAACCCCGGCTGATCGTTGTCGCCATGGGCGAAATGACCGCTCGGGGCGACGTTTGGCAACCGGCCTGAATGATCGACATCCCGTTATCAAGCCAGGACTTTTAACCACCGGCGCCCGCGCTGGCTAATGCATTCAAGGGCAGCAGCTAATGAAAACCAAGCAAGAGAAGAAGGCCAGACCAGGCTCGATCATGCGTCTGTTATGGAGCAGCCATCCCTGGCTGACGTTCTTTACGCTGCTGACAGGGCTCATCAGCGGCGTTGCGTCCATTGCCGTGGTCAATGTGATCAACCAGGCGATTCACGAGGAGACCTTTCAGCGTCAGTCGCTGTTCTGGTTTGTCGGCCTGAGCGTGGTGGCGCTCCTGTTCCGCAACGGTGCGTCGCTGTTTCCGGCTTACGCCAGCATGCGCATCATGACCCGTCTGCGCATTGCCCTGTGCCGCAAGATCCTCGGCACGCCGCTTGAGGAAGTCGACCGCCGCGGTGCGCCGAATGTGCTGACCCTGCTGACCAGCGATATTCCGCAACTCAACGCCACGCTGTTGATCATGCCGACGATCCTGGTGGAGTCGGCGGTGTTCCTGTTCGGTATTGCCTACCTGGCCTACCTGTCCTGGGTGGTGTTTGCGATAACCATCTCGCTGATGATCCTGGGCGTTGCAATGTACCTGCTGTTTTTCATGGGTGGCATGAAGTTCACCCACAAGGTGCGCGACGAATTCACGGCCTTCAACGAATACACACACGCGCTTGTGTTCGGCCTCAAGGAACTGAAACTCAACGGTATTCGCCGCCGCTGGTTCAGCCGCTCGGCGATCCAGGAGTCTTCGGTTCGGGTCGCGAAGTACAACTACATCGAACGGCTCTGGTTCACTGCCGCCGAAAACGTTGGCCAGTTGACCCTGTCGTTGCTGGTCGGCTGCCTGCTGTTCGCTGCGCCGATGTTCGCTGTTATCGACGCCAAGACCATGAGCGCCAGTGTGCTGGCGGTGCTGTACATCATGGGCCCGCTGGTGATGCTGGTCAGCGCCATGCCGATGCTGGCCCAGGGACGTATTGCCTGCACGCGACTGGCGGATTTCGGATTCTCCATCAACGAACCGCATCCGGAGCCGGAAACCAGCGATGCAGACAATGTGCTGCTTCTCGATCACAAGAAGTCCTGGGGCAGTATCCAGCTCAAGAACGTACACATGAACTACAAGGACCCGCAGAGCAGTTCCGGTTTTGCCCTGGGACCTATCGACCTGACGATCCACTCCGGTGAGCTGGTCTACATCGTCGGCGGCAACGGTTGTGGCAAAAGCACCCTGGCCAAAGTGTTCTGCGGCCTGTACATCCCGCAAGAGGGTCAGCTACTGCTCGACGGTGCGGCGGTCACGGACGACTCGCGCGGCGACTATCGCGACCTGTTCTCGGCGGTGTTCTCTGACTTCCATCTGTTCAACCGATTGATAGGTCCTGACGAGAAAGAACATCCCAGCACCGATCAGGCGCAGACATACCTCTCGACTCTCGGCCTGGAAGACAAGGTCAAGATCGAGGGACTGGGTTACTCGACCACCACGGCCTTGTCATACGGCCAGCAGAAACGCCTGGCACTGGTGTGCGCCTACCTGGAGGACCGTCCGATTTACCTGCTGGACGAGTGGGCCGCCGACCAGGACCCGCCGTTCAAGCGCTTCTTTTACGAGGAACTGCTGCCGGACCTCAAGCGCCGCGGCAAGACGATCCTGATCATTACTCACGACGATCAGTACTTCCAGCTGGCCGACCGCATCATCAAGTTGGCGGACGGTTGCATCGTCTCCGACGTGAAGTGCGCGGTTGAGGGCAAGCGCGCCTGATCTGAAGCGCTGTTCAACTTTCCAGGGACGATCCTTCACGACACGGCATGAAGCCGGTTGCTCCCTGGCCACGACCTGACTACCGGCTGCCGCCGCCTTTTGCGCGCGGCGAGGCCGCCCCTTTGCGAGAAGAAATGTATGGCACTTGCCCTGACCGCTGCCCAACGCAATATCTGGCTGGATCAGATGACCCAGGGCGACTCGCCGTTATACAACATCGGCGGCCATCTGGAGATCGACGGCGCCCTCGATTACGAACTGTTCCAGCGAGCCGTGGACCTGTTGATTGCAAAACACGACGCCCTGCGCATGGTCCTGCTCGACCAGCGTGACGAGGAGGGCGTGCCGCTGCAGGCCTTCGCCACGAGCATGCCGATGCCGGTCACACCGATTGACCTGCAAGGGCAGGACGATCCGTTTCAGGCTGCCGAATGCTGGATGCAGCGTCAGCTTGAGCGTGCGTTCCGTCTCGATGGCGAACCGCTGTTCCGTATACATTTGCTCAAGCTCGAAGCACAGCGCTTCTACTGCATGATTTACGCCCACCACATTGCACTCGACGGCTGGGGCATCGACGGGCTCTGCGCGTCGCTCAGTGAGCTTTACAACGCGCTGCACGATCAGCACACACCCGATCTGACGGCACCGTCCTATGTCGACTTCATCAAGGACGACAGCCAGTATCGCGGATCGCGACGTTTTGCCCTCGATCAAACCTATTGGCTGGACAAGTACCGCGACATCCCCGAGCCCTTGCTGGTGCCACGCCCGCGTCCGGCTCAGATTCAGAACGAAGCACCAAGCCGCAGCGGCCACCTCAGCTACGGTCTGGCCCGTGACCTGGAACAGCAGATCGACGACCTGGCCCTGAGCCTGAACGCCTCGTCGTTCCATGTTTTGCTGGCCGTGCTGTACGTGTACTTCACCCGCGCCTATCAGCGTGACGAACTGGTTATCGGCTTGCCGATCCTCAATCGCCCCAATGCCAGCTACAAAAAGACCCTCGGGCTCTTTACCCAGCTCAGCTCAGTGCGTCTGAAATTCAGTGTCGACCTGCCGTTCGCCGAGCTGGTCCAGGGCATCTGCCGGGCGGTCAAGCAGGATTACCGCAGCCAGCGCTTTCCGGTCAGCGAACTCAACCGTTTGCTTGAATTACGCCGTGCCGAGCGCACGCAACTGTTCGATCTGACGTTCTCCTATGAGCGCAACAATCACCTGCTGCGCTTCGGCCAGGCAACCGCCCACGCCGTCAAATCTTCGAACAATCACGAACAGACGCCGCTGGCCATCCATTTGCGCACCAACGCTTACGAGGCTGAATCGCGACTGCACTACATCTACAACGAGGCATATTTTCAGCACGACGAAATCGCCCCCCTTGCCGAACGCTTGCAGCACGTCATTGAGCAGGGGCTGGCGAACCCGCACCTGCCTGTGCATGGCTTCTCGCTGACCGGCATGACCGACACTTTCAAGATGCAGACGTGGAATGCCGGTCAGCCACATTTTGCCAATGACCTGACGATTCACCAGCAGTTTGAAGCTCGCGCCGCAGAACGCCCGGACGCCGCTGCACTGGTGTTCGAAGAGCAGACCCTGAGCTACGGCGAGCTCAACGCGCGTGCCAATCAGGTTGCCCATCGTCTTTTGGCCTTGGGGGTACGCCCTGACGATCGCGTGGCCATCTGCGTCGAACGCGGCCCGGCAATGATTATCGGCCTGCTGGGCATCCTCAAATCCGGCGCCGGTTACGTGCCTCTGGACCCGGCTTACCCGCTTGAGCGTCTGGCCTACACCCTCGGCGACAGTGCGCCGGTAGCATTGTTGAGCCAGCAGTCAGTACAGCCGGCATTGCCGGTGTCGGATGTGCCGCTGATCTATCTCGATGATGTCGACTTGCAGGACGAGCGCGCCTGCAATCCGCAGGTATCGGTCAGGCCCAGCGACCTTGCCTACGTGATCTATACCTCCGGTTCCACCGGCCTGCCCAAGGGCGTGATGGTCGAGCATCGTAATGTTGCACGGCTGTTTTCGGCCACCGAAGAGTGGTTCGGCTTCAATGAACAGGATGTCTGGGCGCTGTTCCATTCGTTTGCCTTCGACTTCTCGGTCTGGGAAATCTGGGGCGCGCTGCTGCACGGCGGGCGCCTGTTGATCGTCCCGCAACTGGTCAGTCGCTCGCCCGAAGACTTCTATAACCTGCTGTGCAGCGCCGGGGTCACGGTGCTCAACCAGACGCCGAGTGCGTTCCGCCAGCTGATTGCGGCCCAGGGCGACAAAGAGCAGGTGCATTCGCTGCGCCAGGTGATTTTCGGCGGTGAAGCGCTGGAAACAGCGATGCTCAAGCCGTGGTACGCCCGTAAAGTCAACGCCTCAACACAACTGGTTAACATGTACGGCATCACCGAAACCACGGTGCATGTGACTTATTACCCGTTGCAGCCCGAAGACGCCCAGCGCGTTGGCGCCAGCCCGATCGGCAAACGCATTCCTGACCTTCAGCTGTACCTTCTGGATGCCTATGGCCATCCGCTGCCACCGGGTGCAGTCGGCGAGTTGTACGTCGGCGGGGCAGGTGTGGCGCGTGGCTACCTCAATCGCGATGAATTGAACACGACGCGCTTTCTCGACGATCCGTTTGCCTCGGCGCCCGGTGCGCGGATGTACCGCTCTGGCGATCTGGGTCGCTGGTTGCCGGACGGCAGCCTGGAATACCTGGGGCGCAACGACGAACAGGTCAAGATTCGCGGTTTCCGTATCGAGCTGGGCGAGATCGAAGCCCGATTGAGTGCCTGCGAAGGCGTGCGTGATGCCGTGGTTGTGGTACGTGAAGACGAACCGGGCGACCGGCGTCTGGTGGCCTATGTCATCGGCACCGCCGGGCAGGAACCGGACGCTACCTGGTTGCGTGAACAGCTGCGTCTATCGCTGGCCGAGCACATGCTGCCGAGCGCTTTTGTCAGCCTGGAGGCTTTCCCGCTGACCGCCAACGGCAAGCTCGACCGCAAGGCACTGCCGGTGCCAACTGCCGAGGCCTTTGCCCGGAGTCAATATGAGGCGCCGGAGGGCCTGGTGGAAACCAGGCTGGCCACATTGTGGGTAGAGCTGCTGGGCGTCGAGCAGGTAGGCCGACATGACCAGTTCTTCGAACTGGGTGGGCATTCGATGCTGGCGGTAAAACTGATCGAGCGCATGCGCGACATCGGTCTGAATGCCGACGTGCGCGTACTGTTCGGCCAGCCGACCCTGGCCTCGTTGGCGGCCGCCAGCGGCAAGACCACAGACGTGCAGGTGCCAGCCAGCAGGATTCCCGCCGATTGCCAGCGTATAACGCCGAACATGCTGCCCCTGGCCCGGCTCACCCAGGCACAAATCGACCGTGTGGTCGCCGCAGTGCCGGGCGGGGTGAGCAACGTGCAGGATATCTATGGGCTGGTGCCGTTGCAGGAGGGCATCCTCTACCACCATCTGTCCAGTGGGGAGGGTGATCCGTACCTGTTGCAGGCGTTGTTGCGGTTCAATGGCTTCGAGCAGTTGCTGGACTTCACGGAGGCCTTGCAGCAAGTCATTGACCGTCACGACATTCTGCGCACGGCGGTAGCCTGGGAAGAGCTCGACGAGCCAGTGCAGGTGGTCTGGCGTCAGGCACGGCTGCGGGTCGAGGCGTTTTTGCCGCACCCGGACCAGGGTGATGTCGCGGCCCAGTTGCAGGCACAGTTCGATCCACGACGGATACGCATGGACCTGCATCAGGCACCGATGATGCGCCTGCATTACGCCGAAGATCCCGTCAACCAAAGCTGGGTGGCGGTGTTGCTGTTCCATCACCTGATCGATGACGCCACCTCGCTGGCCCTGCTGGGCGCAGAGATCGAGGCGTTCAGACAAGGACGCGGCAACCGTCTGCCAGCGTCGGTACCGTATCGCAATCATGTGGCTCAGGCGCGATTGAGCATGAGCCGCGAGGAGCACGAAGCGTTTTTCCGCGACATGCTCGCCGATGTTGACGAGCCGACCCTGCCGTTCGGCCTGCAAGACGTGCAAGGCGACGGCAGCGGAGTGGAAGAAGCCCTGTTGCCGGTTGACCCGGAGCTGGCCGGACGCCTGCGCGCCCATGCCCGGCGCCTCGGCGTCAGCAATGCCAGCCTGCATCACCTTGCGTGGGCGCAGGTGGTCGGGCGCCTGTCAGGGCGTCAGGATGTGGTCTTCGGTACCGTGCTGATGGGCCGCCTGCTCAGTGGTCAAGGCGCCGAGCGGGCCTTGGGCATGTTTATCAATACCTTGCCATTGCGCGTCGCTGCCGGAGAGCAGGGCGTTGAGGCCGCTGTGCGCACCACCCACGCACGGTTGGCGGCGTTGGTCAGTCATGAGCATGCACCGTTGTCCCTGGCCCAGGGATGCAGCGGCGTGGCAGCACCGACACCTTTATTCAGTGCGCTGATGAACTACCGCCATGTCGCGGTCGGCGCCCAGACACCTCAACAGGCGGGGCAGACCAGAACCTGGGCCGGTGTCGAGGTACTCGGCGGTGAAGAGCGCACCAACTACCCATTGTCGCTATCAGTGGACGACCTCGGCGATTCCTTCGGCCTGACCGTTCAGGCGGTGGCCGGAATCGATGCCCGGCGCATCTGCGTTTACATGCACACCGTACTGGAGCAACTGGCCGACGCGCTGGACAGCCGACACGATGCTCCCTTGCACAGCCTCGACTGGTTGCCCGCGCACGAGCGTCGTCAATTGCTGGAGGACTTCAACGCGTTCGATCGCGACTACCCGCAAGACCTTCTGCTGCACCAACTGTTCGAGGCCCAGGCGGCTGCGCAACCGGATTCGGTGGCGGTCACCTACGAAGACCAGCGCCTGAGTTACGCCGAGCTCAATCAGTGGGCCAACCAGATTGCCCATCGGTTGATCGCTGCAGGCGTTGGCGCTGATGACCGCGTAGCGATCTGTGTGGAACGCAGTCTGGAAATGATCGCCGGCCTGGTGGGCATTCTCAAGGCCGGCGCAGGCTACGTGCCACTTGACCCTTCCTACCCTGAAGAACGCCTGGCCTATATGCTCGAGGACAGCGCACCGAAAATGCTGCTGACCCAACGTGGTTTGCGCGAGCGCTTTGCGCAGGTCGCCATGCCGGTGCTGCTGCTGGAAGCCGACGCCCGCGCCGAGAACGGTATCGACCGCGCGCCGGTGACCAATCCGCATCCCGCGGGGCTTGGCGCACAGCACCTGGCGTACCTGATCTACACCTCGGGCTCTACCGGTCAGCCCAAAGGCGTGGCCATGCCCCATGCGCCGCTGGTCAACCTGATGCAGTGGCAGATCGCTCAGAGTGTCGAGGACTCGCGCCCCAGGCAGCGCACCTTGCAGTTCGCAGCACTGGGTTTTGATGTGGCCTTTCAGGAAATCTTCAGCACCTTGTGCGCAGGTGGCGAGCTGTCGCTGATCCACGCTGATACCCGACTGAATTTCCGCCGCCTGTTCGAGCATATCTGCGAGCAACGTATCGAACGCCTGTACATGCCGTGCATTGCCCTGCAGGCGTTGGCCGAGGCCGTGGTCACCGAACCCGAACAGCCTGAGTGCCTGTTGCAGGACGTGATCACTGCGGGTGAACAACTGCGAATCACCGAACCGATGCGCCAGTTCTTCGCCCGTCTGAACGACGCTCGCCTGCATAACCACTACGGTCCGACCGAGTCGCATGTGGTCACGGCGCTGACCCTGGATGGCGACCCACAGACCTGGCCAACCTTGCCGAGCATTGGACAGCCGGTGGCCAACACCCGCATCTACCTGCTCGACGAACACATGCGTCCGGTGCCGGTGGGCGTTGCGGGTGAACTGTACATCGGCGGCGCGTGTGTCGCCCGTGGCTACCTGAACCGCAATGACCTGACCGCTGAACGCTTTATCGCTGATCCGTTTGCTGCCAGCGATGCCGGCAACCCACGCACACGTCTGTACAAGACCGGCGACCTGGGTTGCTGGCAGGCGGACGGCAGGATCGTCTACCTGGGCCGTAATGACGACCAGATCAAAATCCGTGGCTTTCGTATCGAGCTGGGGGAAATCGAGGCACGCCTCGGTCAATATCCTGGCTTGCGCGATGCAGCGGTGCTGGCCCGCGAAGACCTTCCCGGTGAAAAGCGCCTGGTGGCGTACTTCAGCGTGCAGGCCGGTCAGGTTGTGCCCGAGGCCGACCCGTTGCGCCTGCATTTACAGGCACTGCTGCCTGATTACATGATCCCGGCAGCCTATGTGCACCTGGAAAAACTGCCGGTGTCGCCCAATGGCAAGCTGGATCGTCGTGCGTTGCCGCAGCCGTCGGCCGATGCCTTCGTCAGTCGCGACTATCAGGCGCCGCTCGGCGACACCGAAACCACGCTGGCTGCGCTCTGGTGCGAAGTGCTGAGTGTGGAGCGGGTCGGTCGGCAGGACCATTTCTTCGAGCTGGGCGGTCATTCGCTGCTGGCGGTGAAGCTGATCGAGCGCATGCGCCAGGTTGGCCTGAGTGCCGACGTTCGCGTCCTGTTCGGCCAGCCCACCCTTGCTGCACTGGCGGCGGCGGTGGGCGGCGGCATCGAGATCGAAGTGCCCGCCAATGGCATTCCCGAGGGCTGCAGGCACATCACCCCGGACATGCTGACCCTCACCGCGCTGGACCAGGCAAGTATCGAGCGCATTGTCGCCGACATTCCCGGTGGCGCGGCGAACGTGCAGGACATCTACCCACTTGCACCGTTGCAGGAAGGCATTCTTTATCACCATATCGCGGCTGAACAGGGCGACCCGTATCTGCTGCAAGCGACCTTCGCCCTGCGCGACCCGGCACACGTACGGCGCTTTGCCGAAGGCTTGCAGGCGATGATCGATCGCCATGACATCCTGCGCACGGCGCTGGTCTGGGAGGGTCTGGAACAACCGCTGCAAGTGGCTCTGCGCCGGGTCGAACTGTCGATGGAGCAGATCACCCTGGCCCAGGACGGCGGCGATATCGTCGCTCAGTTGCAACGCCGTTTTGATCCACGCGAGTACCGCCTCGATCTCAATCAGGCCCCGCTGATTCACCTGGCCTTTGCCGAGGACTCGGAGAACCAGCGCTGGGTGGCAATCCTGCTGTTCCACCACATTGCCCTTGACCACACCGCGCTGGACGTGATGAGCGTAGAAATGCTCGCCCACTTGCAAGGCACCGCAGCACAACTGCCGGCGGCGATGCCTTACCGGAACTACGTGGGTCAGGCTCGTCTGGGCGTGAGTCGCAAGCAACACGAGGCGTTTTTCCGCGAGATGCTCGGTGATGTCGATGAACCGACCCTGCCATTCGGCCTGCTTGAAGTGCAAGGTGACGGGCAGGGTATCAAGGAGGTTCGCCACGCTCTTCCGGCTGATCTGTGTCAGCGTCTGCGTACTCAGGCGCGGCAACTGGGGGTGAGTGCAGCCAGCCTGCATCACCTGGCCTGGGCGCGAGTGCTGGGCAGCGCCAGCGGACGGGAAGACGTGGTCTTCGGCACTGTGTTGCTGGGACGTATGCAAAGCGGCCTGGGTGCTGACCGCGCCCTGGGGATGTTCATCAACACCTTGCCGCTGCGGGTCGATGTCGGTAACTGCGCCGTGCGTCAGGCCGTGCGTCAGACCCACGCCCGATTGACCGCATTGCTCGGCCACGAACATGCGCCGTTGGTGTTGGCTCAACGTTGCAGCGCGGTGGCCGCAGCCTCGCCGCTGTTCAGCGCGCTACTCAACTACCGCCACAGCCCGGCACGCGAAGCCAGCGGTGGCGAGCGTTGGGCGGATACCCAGGTGCTCGGCGTACGCGAAAGGACCAACTACCCGTTGACCCTGTCGGTGGACGATCAGGGCGACGGTTTCCTGTTGAGCGTACAGGTGGCTGCCGGATTCGATGGCCAGCGGATCTGCGGTTATATGCAGACCGCCTTGAGCCATCTGGTCGAGGCCCTTGAATCCGCGCCGGACTCAGCCGTGCGTGACCTGTCGGTGGTGCCGGAAACAGAACGCCGGCAACTGCTGGTGGCGTTCAACGACACCGCGCGGGATTACCCGCAGCAACAGACCGTGCATGGCCTGTTCGAAGCTCAGGTGCGTGCGCACCCAGAAGCTTGCGCGGCGATCCACGACGGCGTTGCCGTGAGCTACGCCGAACTCAACAACAGAGCCAACCGCCTGGCGCGGCATCTGCTGGGGCTCGGTGTGCAGCCGGGTGACAGCGTGGCGATCCTGCTGGAACGCAGCCATGATTTGCTCGCCAGTCAGCTGGCAGTGCTCAAGTGCGCGGCGGTGTACGTGCCGCTGGACGTCAACGCGCCTGTAGAGCGACAGACGTTCATGATCGAGGACAGCCAGGCGCATGTCCTGCTGACCCTCAGCCGGATGTCGCTGACAGCCAGCACTCAGCGTATCGATCTCGACGGCCTGACCCTGGACGGTCTGAAAGACACTGATCTGACATTACCGCAGTCCAGCGAAAGTGTCGCCTACATCATGTACACCTCTGGTTCGACGGGTGTTCCGAAAGGTGTGCTGGTGCCGCATCGGGCCATCAGCCGTTTGGTGATCAACAACGGTTATGCCGATTTCAACGCTCAGGATCGTGTGGCGTTCGCCTCCAATCCGGCCTTTGACGCCAGCACCCTGGACGTCTGGGCGCCACTGCTCAATGGTGGCTGTGTGGTGGTGATCGGGCAGCACGATTTGCTCTCGCCACTGAATTTCCAGCGCCTGCTGCTGGAACAATCGGTAAGCGTACTGTGGATGACCGCCGGATTGTTCCATCAATACGCCACGGGTCTGGGCGAGGCTTTTTCGCGCCTGCGCTACCTGATTGTCGGCGGCGATGTGCTGGACCCGGCAGTGATTGCTCGGGTGCTGGCGAACAATGCGCCGCAACATCTGCTCAACGGTTATGGTCCGACAGAAGCCACGACGTTCTCCGCGACTTACGAAATTACCTCGGTCGACAATGGCTCGATCCCTATAGGCAAACCGGTGGGCAACACTCGCCTGTATGTGCTCGACAGCCAAGGCCAGCCGGCGCCGTTGGGCGTGGCCGGCGAGCTGTATATCGGCGGGCAGGGTGTCGCCAGGGGTTATTTGCACCGGGATGAGCTGACCCTTGAGAAATTTTTAGCTGACCCGTTCGACAGCGACCCACAGGCTCGCTTGTACCGCACCGGCGACCTGGTGCGCTGGCGTGCCGACGGCAATCTGGAGTACCTGGGTCGCAACGACGATCAGGTCAAAATTCGTGGTTTCCGCGTTGAACTGGGTGAAATCGAAGCGCGCCTGGCCGAACACGTCGATGTTCGCGAAGCCGTGGTGCTGTGCCGTCAGGATGTGCCCGGCGACAAGCGTCTGGTGGCTTATGTCACAGCGCAGCAGGCTGAAACTGCGCTGGACATCGAACACCTGCGCAACCATCTGCATGGCTTGTTACCGGACTATATGGTGCCGGCGGCCTACGTGCAGCTCGATGCGCTGCCGCTGACCGCCAACGGCAAGCTCGATCGCAAGGCGCTGCCAGTGCCGGATGCGCAGTCGCTGATCAGCCGGGGCTATGAAGCCCCTCAAGGTGAAGTCGAGACTCTGCTGGCGTCGATCTGGGCCGACGTGCTCCAGGTCGAGCAGGTAGGGCGTCATGATCATTTCTTCGAATTGGGCGGCCACTCGCTGCTCGCGGTGACGCTGATCGAGCGCATGCGTCAGATCGGCCTGAGAGCCGATGTCCGCGTGCTGTTCAGCCAGCCTACTCTGGCGGCGCTGGCAGCGGCGGTCGGCGGCGGAACGGAAGTTGTAGTGCCGGCCAACCTGATTCCCGAACGCTGCGAACACATCACCCCGGACTTGCTGCCGCTGATCAGTCTGACCCAGGCGCAGATCGACCTGGTGGCTGCCAGCGTGCCGGGCGGCATGGCGAACGTGCAGGATATTTATCCACTGGCGCCTTTGCAGGCCGGGATTCTCTATCACCACATCAGTGCCGAAGAGGGTGACCCCTACACCTTGAAAGCGTTGTTCGGGTTATGTGACCGGGCGCGACTGGACGATTTCAGCGGCGCTCTGCAAGGCGTGATCAATCGCCACGATATCCTGCGCACCGCCGTGCTGTGGGAAGGTCTCGACGAACCGGTGCAGGTGGTGCTGCGCAGGGCCGAACTGCAAGTCACCGAGCTGTTCCTCGACCCGGCGGACGGCCCGGTCGATGAGCAATTGCACCAGCGCTTCGATCCTCGGCATTACCGCCTCGATGTGCGTCAGGCGCCACTGATGCAAATTGTCTTCAGCCACGACCCGCTCAACGACCGCTGGCTGGCAATGCTGCTGTTTCACCACATGGTCAACGACGCCACCTCGCTGCAGGTGGTGCTGCATGAAGTTCAAGCGCACCTGCTTGGCCAGAGCGCAGTCTTGGGCGAGCCAGTGCCGTATCGCAATTATGTTGCCCAGGCCCGCTTGGGTGTCAGCGATGCCCGACACGAAGCGTTTTTCCGCGACATGCTCGGCGATATCGACGAACCGACGCTGCCATTCGGGTTACAGGATGTTCAGGACGGCGGCCGCGACATCGAAGAGGCCTGTGTGACCCTGACCACAGAACTGAACCAGCGTCTGCGGGCTCAGGCCAGGCAGGCGAGCGTCAGCGCCGCGAGCCTGATGCACCTGGCCTGGGCGCGGGTGCTGGGCAGTGTCTCAGCCCGCGAGCAGGTGGTGTTCGGTACGGTATTGCTGGGCCGTATGCAGGCCGGTGATGGCGCCGACCGCGCCCTGGGCATGTTTATCAACACCTTGCCGCTGCGCGTCGATGTCGGCGCCGCAACGGTGGTCGAGGGATTAAAAGCAACTCACGAGCAACTGACCGCCTTGCTGGGCCATGAGCATGCGCCGCTGGTGCTTGCCCAACGCTGCAGCGGTGTCGCTGCACCGGCACCCCTGTTCAGCGCGCTGCTCAACTATCGGCACATGGCGCAGACCAGGATGACGGCGCAGTACGAAGCCGCCTGGCAAGGGATCGAGACCTTCAACGCCAAGGACAACACTAATTACCCGCTGACCCTGAATGTCGACGATACAGGCGATGGCTTCCGGTTGTCGGTGCTGATCACTGCCGATATCGGTGCGCAGCGGCTGTGCGATTACATGCAGGCGGCGATTGAGCAACTCGTTCAGGCTCTGGAGCAAACGCCTGCGGCGCCGCTGAACAGCCTGACCATCCTGCCAGCGGCGGAGCGTCAGAAGGTACTGGTCGACTTCAACGCCACGGCTACCGATTCACCACGGCAGATGACCGTGCACGCGCTATTCGAGGCTCAGGCTGAGCGCACGCCTGAGGCCACGGCAGTAGCGCATGATGCGACGACTCTGAGTTACCACGAGCTGAACCTTCAGGCCAACCGTCTGGCGGCAAAACTGCTGGAGCTGGGCGTGCAGCCGGGGCACAGCGTCGCGCTGCTGTTGCCACGCTCCATCGACCTGGTGCTCAGCCAGCTTGCTGTGCTCAAGTGTGCGGCTATCTACGTACCGCTGGACATCAATGCCCCGCAGGAACGTCAGACCTTCATGGTGCAAGACAGCCAGGCGGTGCTGGTGCTGACCTACAGCACTGAAACCCTGGATCCGGGCACGCAGCGTCTGGACCTGGACACCCGGCCAGCGAGCACGGTGCCGGCAGACAGCCCGAATCCAGTGGCCTGCGCCGATTCTGTGGCCTACATCATGTATACCTCCGGCTCGACCGGCACGCCCAAGGGGGTGCTGGTACCGCACCGTGCCATCTGCCGTCTGGTAATCGACAACGGCTACGCGGACTTCAATGGGCAGGATCGCGTGGCGTTCGCCTCCAATCCGGCCTTCGACGCCAGCACACTGGATGTCTGGGCACCGCTGCTCAACGGCGGCTGCGTGATCGTGGTCGAGCAGTCGGTATTACTCTCGCAGGAGGCATTCCGGGCGCTGTTGCTGGCGCAGTCGGTCAGCGTGCTGTGGCTCACCGCCGGCCTGTTTCATCAATATGCCGACGGCCTGATGGAGGTCTTTGCGGGCTTGCGCTACCTGATTGTGGGCGGCGATGTGCTGGACCCGGCGGTCATCGCCAGAGTCCTGGCACAGGGCGCGCCGCAACATCTGCTCAACGGCTACGGCCCGACCGAAGCCACGACCTTTTCCACGACCTACGAGATCACTGCGGCAGACCACGGTGGCATTCCGATCGGCCGGCCGATTGCCAACAGCCAGGTTTACGTCCTCGATGCCTTGCGTCAACCGGTGGCGGTGGGCGTGCCCGGCGAGCTGTACATAGGCGGGCAGGGCGTGGCCAAGGGCTATTTGAACCGTGATGAATTGAGCGCCACACAGTTCGTCGCCGATCCATTCAGCGGGCATGACGGTGCGCTGATGTACCGCACCGGCGACCTGGGACGCTGGGGGGCCGACGGCAATCTGGAATACCTGGGCCGTAACGACGGTCAGGTGAAAATTCGCGGTTTCCGTATTGAACTGAGTGAAATCGAGGCCGTTCTGGCCACGCACCCTGCGGTACACGAAGCCGTGTTGCTGGCGCGGCAGGACACAGGAGAAAAGCGCCTGGTCGCCTATTTCACCCTGCGTGAGCCACAGCAAACGCTGGAAATCGAAACCCTGCGCAGTCATCTTCAAGCCCGCTTGCCGGACTACATGGTGCCCGCAGCTTATGTGCGCCTCGATGCGCTGCCACTGACAGCCAACGGCAAGCTGGACCGCAAAGTGCTGCCTGTACCCGATGCACAGGCATTGGTCAGCCGTGGCTACGAAGCGCCGCAAGGCGAGGTGGAAAACCTGCTGGCGACCATCTGGGCCGAGGTGCTCAAGGTCGGGCAGGTCGGTCGACATGACCATTTCTTTGAACTGGGCGGGCACTCGCTGCTGGCCGTCAGCCTCATCGAACGCATGCGCCAGGCCGGCTTGAGCGCTGACGTTCGCGTGCTGTTCGGCCAGCCAACCCTGGCAGCGCTGGCTGCAGCGGTGGGTGGCGGAAGTGAAATAACAGTCCCGGAAAATGCCATCCCGGACGATTGCACGCGCATCACTGCGCAGATGCTGCCACTGGCCGATCTCGATCAGGTCGCTATCGACCGTATTGTCGCCAGCGTGCCGGGTGGCGTCAGTAATGTGAAAGACATCTACCCGCTGGCACCGTTGCAGGAGGGAATTCTCTACCACCATCTGGCTGCCGAACAAGGCGACCCGTACGTTCTGCAGACGCTCTTCGAGATCGCTGATCGTCAGCGTTTGAACGCCTTTGTCGACGCCTTGCAAAGTGTGATCGACCGTCACGACATCTTGCGTACCGCAGTGCTGTGGCAAGGTCTGGAAACACCGATGCAGGTCGTCTGGCGGCAGGCTCGCCTGCATCTGGAGCAGATCGAACTCGACCCGGCCGACGGCGCGGTCATCAATCAGTTGCAACAGCGCTTCGACCCTCGCCATTCGCGGCTGGACATGAGCCAGGCACCGCTGCTGCGTGTGGTCTTCGCCGAAGATTCGCCCAACCAGCGCTGGGTGGCAATCCTGCTGTTCCATCACATGGTCCTCGACCATACAGCGATGGAGGTGGTGCTGCATGACATGCAGGCACACTTGCTCGGCCAGGCTGACCAACTCGACGCTGCCATTCCGTATCGCAATTATGTGGCCCAGGCTCGCCTGGGCGTGAGCCGCGAGGCCCATGAAGCGTTCTTCCGCGAACTGCTGGGGGACATAGACGAACCGACGCTGCCGTTCGGCCTGCTGGATGTGCAGGGCGACGGCCGCGATATCGAAGACAGCAGCCTGACACTGGACGCTCCGCTCAATCTGCGCCTGCGTGCCCAGGCCCGCCAGTTGGGAGTAAGTGCCGCGAGCCTGGTGCATCTGGCGTGGGCTCAGGTGTTGAGCAAGGTAGCGGGCAGGCAAACAGTGATATTCGGTACTGTGCTGATGGGCCGCATGCAGAGTGGCGAAGGCGCTGACCGGGCGTTGGGGATGTTCATCAATACCTTGCCGCTGCGCGTCGATCTGGCCGGGCAGGGTGCACGGGACGGGGTGCGGGCGACCCATGCCCGGCTCACTGCATTGCTCGGCCACGAACACGCGCCGTTGGTGCTCGCGCAGCGTTGCAGCGGCGTGGCGGCGCCATTGCCACTGTTCAGTTCGCTGCTCAACTACCGTCACAGTGCCGCGGCAGAGCCCTCAGACGAGTCGATTGAGGCCTGGCGCGGTATCGAGGTGCGCAGTGGCGAGGAACGCACCAACTACCCGCTGACCTTGAACGTCGATGACCTGGGCGATGGTTTCCGGTTATCAGTGCTGGTAACCGGCAAGGTCGGTGCAGGGCGGGTTTGCGGGTATATGCAGACAGCGCTGGAAAACCTGCTCGTTGCGCTGGAACAGTCGCCGGACACTGCCCTCGACAGCCTGCCGATCCTGCCGGCTGCCGAGCGCGAGCAGTTGCTAGTGCGGTTCAACGATACCGAGCTGGATTACCCGCACGAACAGACCATTCATGGCTTGTTCGAAGCACAGGCCGAGCGCACGCCGGAAGCGCTGGCAGTAGTCCACGGCAAACAGCGCCTGACGTATCGCGCGCTCAACGAGCAGGCCAACCGCCTGGCCCATGCGTTAATCAAGCAGGGTGTTCAGCCGGATTCCAGAGTCGGAATCTGTGTTGAACGCGGCGCGGAAATGGTCGTCGGTTTGCTGGCGATTCTCAAGGCGGGCGGCGGTTACGTACCGCTGGATCCGGCGTATCCGGTGGAACGAATTGCTTACATGTTGCAGGACAGCGCTCCGGCAGCCGTGCTGGCTCAAACCGCTACTCAGGGCTTGCTGGCCGACGTTTCGGTACCTGTCATCAATCTTGACCTGAGCGATTGGCAGGACGAATCCGTCCAGAATCCGCGGGTGCCGGGGCTGACTTCGGCGCATCTGGCCTACCTGATCTACACCTCGGGCTCCACCGGCTTGCCGAAGGGCGTGATGATCGAGCACCGCAATACCGTGAACTTCCTGACCTGGGCGCACGCGGCTTTCGACGCTGGTACAAACAACTCGGCGCTGGAAAAAACGCTGTTCTCTACCTCGCTGAACTTCGACCTCGCGGTCTACGAATGCTTCGCGCCGCTGACTTCAGGCGGCAGCATCGAGGTCGTCAGGAACGTTCTGGAACTCCAGCATCTGGATGACGATATCAGGCTGATCAACACTGTGCCGTCGGCGCTGAAGGCGCTGCTGGAGACGGACGGCCTGCCGAAGTCAGTCCACACCGTCAACGTGGCCGGTGAAGCGCTCAAACGCAGTCTGGTCGAAGCGCTGTTCGAGCAAACCGGCGTGCAGCGCCTGTGCAATCTCTATGGCCCATCGGAAACCACTACCTACTCGAGCTGGGTGGCGATGGATCGCGAAGACGGCTTCGCTGCGCACATCGGCAAACCGGTGGGCAACACCCGGTTCTACTTGCTGGACGAACAGCAACAACCTGTTCCACTGGGTGTTGCGGGTGAGATCTATATCGGCGGCGCGGGCGTGGCACGGGGTTACCGGAATCGCGATGACCTGACCGCCGAACGCTTCCTCAAGGACCCCTTCAGCCCGCAGCCAGCAGCACGCATGTACCGCACCGGCGACCTGGGTCGCTACTTGCCGGACGGCAATATCGAATACCTGGGCCGTAACGATGATCAGGTGAAGATCCGTGGCTTCCGTATCGAGCTGGGCGAGATCGACGCCTGTCTGGCCAAGCATCCTGCAGTGCATGACGCGGTAGTCACCGCCCGTGAAGACATCCCCGGCGACAAACGCCTGGTGGCCTATTACACGGCTCAGTCCGCACAAACGGAACCGGCCATCGACAGCCTGCGCGGCTGGCTGCTGGGGCAGTTGCCGGCCTACATGGTCCCGGTGGCTTATGTGCGTCTCGACGCATTGCCCCTCACGCCCAACGGCAAGCTCGACCGCAAGGCGTTACCTGCGCCGGGCGAGGGCGCTTTGATCAGCCGTGGCTATGAAGCTCCGCAAGGCGAGAGAGAAATACTGATCGCCGAGATCTGGCAAGCATTGCTGGGCGTCTCGCAGGTTGGACGACATGATCACTTTTTCGAACTGGGCGGCCACTCGCTGCTCGCGGTGAGCCTGATGGAACGCATGCGCCAGGAAGGCCTGGAAGCCGAAGTCAAGTCGCTCTTCGAGCACCCGACCCTTTTGGAATACGCGGCAACGACGGAAAGAATGGAGATTGTTCTGTGAGCATGATCGAACTGCTGGCAATACTGAAAGAGAAAGATGTGCAGCTTGCCGTCAAGGGCGACCAACTGCTCGTCAGCGGCAAGCGCCAGTCCCTCACCGAGCCCGCCGTGCTGGCGATGTTGCGCGAGAACAAGGCGGCGTTGATCGAACTGATCAATGCCGGCGAGTATTACAGCGGCAAGGCCGATGAAGTGGAGGTTCCTGCTCAGGCGATTGCGCCGGGCTGCGAGCGCATCACGCCGGACATGTTGCCGTTGATAGCACTCGACCAGGCCGCCATCGAGACCATCGTGGCCCGCGTCCCTGGCGGTGTGCGCAATGTGCAGGACATCTACCCGCTGGCGCCCTTGCAGGAAGGCATTCTTTATCACCATATCGCCGCCGGGCAGGGCGACCCTTACGTACTGCAGGCACAGTTCACGATTGCCAGCCGGGAACGTTTCGACGAGTTCACCACGGCCTTGCAACAGGTCGTCGATCGCCACGACATCCTGCGTACCAGCGTCATATGGGAAGGCCTGGCCGAGCCAGTGCAAGTTGTCTGGCGCAAGGCTGATCTGGTGCTCAGCGAAATCACCATTGACCCTGCCGCAGGCACCGCCAGCGAGCAATTGCAACAACGCTTCGACCCACGGCATTACCGCCTCGATATCAGCCAGGCACCCTTGCTGCGGCTGGCCTTCACCCACGACGTGGTCAATCAGTGCTGGGTGGCGATGCTGCTGTTTCATCACATCGCCATCGACCATGCAGCCCTGGAACTGGTCCAGCACGAAATCCATGCGCACCTGTACGGCCAGGCCCACACCCTGGGCGAGCCGGTGCCTTACCGTAACTACGTGGCCCAGGCCCGACTCGGCGTCACCAACAAACAGCACGAAGGTTTTTTCCGCGAGATGCTCGGCGACGTCGATGAACCGACGTTGCCGTTCGGCCTGCACGATGTGCGCGGCGACGGCCATGGCGTCGAAGAAGCACACCAGACTTTGCCCATCGAGCTGAGCCAGCGTTTGCGAACTCAGGCCCGGCTGCAAGGAGTGAGCGCGGCGAGCCTGCATCACCTCGCCTGGGCACAGGTGCTCGGGCGCCTTAGCGGGCGTAATGATGTTGTGTTCGGCACGGTGCTGCTGGGGCGCATGCGCGGTGGCGAAGGGGCTCGCCGGGCCTTGGGGATGTTTATCAATACCTTGCCGCTGCGGGTGGCCGTGGGAGAGCAGGACGTGCGCGCCGGGGTCAGGGCGACCCATGCGCATTTGACAGCGTTGCTCGGCCACGAACACGCCTCGCTGGCGTTGGCCCAGCGTTGCAGCGGCGTGTCCGCACCGACGCCACTGTTCAGCGCGTTGCTCAACTACCGCCACAGTTCCGCTGAGGCGGTGACTGGCCAGGCGGTTCAATTATGGGAAGGGATCGAGGTGAGGGGCGGCGAAGAACGCACCAACTATCCGTTGATTTTGTCCCTCGATGATCTTGGCGAAGGATTCAGCCTCAATGTTCAGGCGGTCGCCGGTATCGGCGCCCAGCGGGTTTGCGCGTATATGCAGACGGCGCTGGAAAGCCTGGTGCATGCGCTGGAGCAGACGCCGCAGGCGCCTTTGAACCGCTTAACGATATTGCCAGCCGATGAGCGTGAGCAGTTGCTGGTAGCGTTCAACGACACCGCACTCGATTACCCGCAGCAGCAGACCATTCACGGGATGTTCGAAGCCCAGGTCGAGCGCACGCCGGAAGGGGTGGCAGTGGTCCATGGCGAACAACGCCTGACGTATCGCGAGCTTAACGAGCAGGCCAACCGCCTGGCCCATGCGTTGATTAAGCAGGGGGTTCAGCCGGATTCCCGCGTCGGCATCTGCGTTGAGCGCGGTGCGGATATGGTCGTCGGCTTGCTGGCGATCCTCAAGGCGGGCGGCGGTTACGTGCCGCTCGACCCGGCTTATCCGGCAGAGCGAATTGCCTACATGTTGCAGGACAGTTCGCCTGCCGCAGTACTGGCTCAAACCGCTACTCAGGGCTTGCTGGCCGACGTTTCGGTGCCAGTCATCAATCTTGATCTGAGCAATTGGCAGGACCAATCCGTCCAGAATCCGCAGGTGCCAGGGCTGACTTCAGCGCATCTGGCGTACCTGATCTACACCTCCGGTTCGACCGGCCTGCCGAAAGGCGTGATGATCGAACACCGCAACACCGTTAACTTCCTGAGCTGGGCGCACAGTGCTTTCGACGCTGCTGCACTGGAAAAAACACTGTTCTCCACCTCATTGAACTTCGACCTCGCCGTCTACGAGTGCTTTGCGCCGCTGACCTCGGGCGGCAGTATCGAGGTCGTCAAGAACGTGCTGGAACTGCAACACGGCGAGCACGATATCGGCCTGATCAACACCGTGCCGTCGGCGCTGAAAGCGCTGCTGGAAGTTAACGGCCTGCCGGAATCGGTGCACACCGTGAACGTGGCCGGTGAAGCGCTGAAACGAAGCCTGGTTGAATCGCTGTTCGAGAACACCGGCGTGCAGCGCCTGTGCAACCTCTATGGCCCGTCTGAAACCACTACCTACTCAAGCTGGGTGGCGATGGACCGCGAACACGGCTTCGCTGCGCACATCGGCAAGCCGGTTGGTAATACACAGTTTTACCTGCTGGATGAACAGCAACAGCCCGTCCCATTGGGTGTTGCCGGTGAAATCTACATCGGCGGTGCCGGTGTGGCACGGGGCTATCTGAACCGCGACGACCTGACTGCCGAACGCTTCCTCAAGGACCCGTTCAGCCAGCAATCAGTAGCACGCATGTACCGCACCGGCGATCTGGGTCGCTATCTGCCAGACGGCAATATCGAATACCTCGGCCGTAACGACGATCAGGTCAAAATCCGCGGCTTCCGCATCGAGCTGGGCGAGATCGATGCGCGTCTGGCCAGACACCCGGCCATTCATGAAGCAGTGGTGGCTGCACGCGAAGATGTACCGGGCGACAAGCGTCTGGTGGCTTATTACACGCTGGCGGCAGGGCACACCTCGGCGGACATCGACAGCCTGCGCGGTCATTTGCAGGAGAAATTGCCTGAATACATGGTTCCGGCCGTCTACATGATGCTGGAAAAGCTGCCGCTGACCCCCAACGGCAAGCTTGACCGCAAAGCGCTGCCAGCGCCGGACAGTGAAGCACTGAGCAGTCGTGGTTATGAAGCCCCACAAGGCGAAACCGAAACGCAGATCGCGGCCATCTGGCAAGACCTGCTGGGCGTGGCCAGGATCGGGCGTCACGACAACTTCTTCGAACTGGGCGGACACTCGCTGCTGGCAGTCAGCCTGATCGGGCGCATGCGTCACGTCGGCCTGAGTGCTGATGTAAAAACGCTGTTCAGTCAGCCAACCCTCGCCGCACTGGCCCGTGCCGTGGGCGGCGCTGAACCAGGTAACGGGGAAGTCATTGTACCGGCCAACCTGATTACCCAAGGTTGCGAACGCATCACTCCAGACCTGTTGCCACTGATCAACCTGACCCAGGCGCAGATCGATCAGGTAGTGGCCTGCGTGCCCGGCGGCGCAGCGAATGTGCAGGACATCTACCCGCTGGCGCCATTGCAGGAAGGCATTCTCTATCACCATATCGCCGCAGAGCAGGGCGACCCTTACGTGCTGCACTCACAGTTCACACTGTCGGATCGTCAGCGTCTGGAAGCCTTTGCCAAAGCGCTGCAACAGGTCATCGACCGCCATGACATCCTGCGCACGGCGGTGATCTGGCAGGGGCTGGACGAGCCGCTGCAAGTGGTCTGGCGCAAGGCCGAGCTGAGTATGGAACAGGTCCATCCGGACCCGCGCAACGGCGATATCGCACGCCAGTTGCGAGAGCGCTTCGACATTCGTCACTCGCGCCTTGATCTGACCAGGGCGCCACTGATGCAACTGGTGTTTGCCGAAGACGAAGCCTGCCAGCGCTGGGTGGTAATGCTGCGCTTCCATCACATGGCGCTGGACCACACTACGCTGGAGGTGGTGCGCCATGAGATTCAGGCGTATTTGCTCGACCAGCCAGATACCCTCGGCGCGGCCATACCGTATCGCAACTACGTGGCCCAGGCCCGCCTGGGTGTGAGCCGCGAGGAGCAAGAGGCGTTCTTTCGCGACATGCTCGGCGATGTCGATGAACCGACGCTGCCGTTTGGCGTAAGCGATGTGCAAGGCGACGGTCAGCCGGTCAAAGAGGCTACCTGTGTGCTGCCGTCGACGCTGAGCCTGCGTCTGCGCGCCAGTGCCCGACAACTGGGGGTGAGTGCCGCCAGCCTGCATCACCTGGCCTGGGCTCAGGTGCTGGGCAGGGTATCGGGCAAGCAGGATGTGGTGTTCGGCACCGTACTGATGGGCCATATGCTGGGCGGCGAGGGCACGGAACGGGCACTGGGGATGTTCATCAACACTCTGCCACTGAGGGTTGTCGTGAACGAACAGGGCGTGCGCGCCGGGGTCAGAGCGACCCACGAACGCCTGACCGAATTGCTCGGCCATGAGCACGCATCCCTCGCCCTGGCCCAGCGTTGCAGCGGCGTAGCCGCACCGACCCCGTTGTTCAGCGCCTTGCTCAACTACCGGCACAGCGCCCCGGCCAGTGTGTCCGAACAGGCCAGGCAAGCGTGGCAGGGTATCGATGCCCTGAGCAGCGAAGAACGCACCAACTACCCGCTGACCCTGAACATCGATGATCTGGGTGACGGCTTCAGCCTCAATGTATTGGCGGTCGCGGACATCGATGCCCAGCGCGTCTGCGATTATATGCAGACGGTCTTGAGCCATCTGGTCGAGGCTCTTGAATCCGCACCGGATTCAGCCGTGTGCGGCCTGCCGATAGTGCCGGAAGCCGAACGTCGGCAACTGCTGGTCGCATTCAACGACACCGCGCGGGATTACCCGCAGCAACAGACCGTGCATGGCCTGTTCGAAGCTCAGGTGCGTAACAACCCGGAAGCTTGCGCCGCAATCCACGACGGCGTTGCCTTGAGTTATACCGAACTCAACACCCGGGCCAACCGCCTGGCGCGGCATCTGCTGGGGCTCGGTGTGCAGCCGGGTGACAGCGTGGCGATCCTGCTGGAACGCAGCCATGATTTGCTCGCCAGTCAGTTGGCAGTGCTCAAGTGCGCGGCGGTGTACGTGCCGCTGGACATCAACGCACCGGTCGAGCGCCAGAGTTTCATGATTGAAGACAGCCGGGCGCGTGTCCTGCTGACTCATAGTCAGGTATCGCTGACAACAAGCGCCCAGCGTATTGACCTCGATGGCCTGACGCTGGAGCGTCTGAAAGGCACTGATCTGGCATTGCCGCCGCAGTCCAGCGAAAGCGTTGCCTACATCATGTACACCTCCGGCTCCACCGGCACGCCGAAGGGGGTGCTGGTGCCGCACCGGGCCATTAGCCGTCTGGTGATCAACAACGGTTATGCCGATTTCAATGCACAGGATCGCGTCGCATTTGCCTCTAACCCGGCCTTTGACGCCAGTACCCTGGATGTCTGGGCGCCGCTGCTCAATGGCGGCTGTGTGGTGGTGATCGGGCAGCACGACTTGCTCTCGCCGCTGAATTTCCAGCGCCTGTTACTGGAACAATCGGTAAGCGTACTGTGGATGACCGCCGGATTGTTCCATCAATACGCTTCAGGTCTGGGCGAGGCCTTTTCGCGCCTGCGCTACCTGATTGTCGGCGGTGATGTGCTGGACCCTGCCGTTATTGGACGGGTACTGGCGAACAACCCCCCACAGCATTTGCTCAACGGTTATGGCCCGACCGAAGCCACGACGTTCTCCGCGACTTACGAAATTACCTCGGTCGGCAATGGCTCGATCCCTATCGGCAAACCCGTGGGCAACAGCCGCCTGTATGTGCTCGATAACCAAGGCCAACCGGTGCCGTTGGGCGTGCCCGGCGAGCTGTATATCGGTGGGCAGGGTGTCGCCAGGGGTTATTTGCACCGGGATGAGCTGACCCTTGAGAAGTTCGTCGCCGACCCGTTCAACAGTGACCCGCAGGCTCGCTTGTACCGCACCGGCGACCTGGTGCGCTGGCGTGCCGACGGCAACCTGGAATACCTCGGTCGCAATGACGAGCAGGTGAAGATTCGTGGTTTCCGTGTTGAACTGGGTGAAATCGAAGCACGTCTGGCCGAACACGCCGAGGTTCGCGAAGCCGTAGTGCTGTGCCGTCAGGATGCGCCCGGCGACAAGCGTCTGGTCGCTTATGTCACGGCGCAGCAGCCTGAAACTGCACTGGACATCGAACACCTGCGCAGCCATCTACAAGGCTTGTTACCGGACTATATGGTGCCGGCAGCCTACGTGCAGCTCGATTCACTGCCGCTGACCGCCAACGGCAAGCTCGACCGCAAGGCCCTGCCAGTGCCGGATACGCAGTCGCTGGTCAGCCGTGGTTACGAAGCACCACAAGGCGAAGTGGAAAAACTGCTGGCCTCGATCTGGGCTGATGTACTCAAGGTCGAGCAGGTCGGTCGTCATGATCACTTCTTTGAACTGGGCGGCCACTCTCTGCTGGCGGTGACGCTGATCGAGCGCATGCGCCAGATGGGGCTGAGTGCCGATGTGCGTGCGCTGTTCAGCCAACCGACCCTGGCCGCGCTGGCAGCAGCGGTCGGCGGCGGCACTGAAATCGTAGTCCCGGCCAACCTGATCCCGGAGCGCTGCGAACACATCACCCCGGACTTGCTGCCGCTGATCAGTCTGACCCAGGCGCAGATCGACCTGGTGGTTGCCGGGGTGCCGGATGGCGCCGCAAACGTGCAGGACATCTACCCGCTGGCGCCCTTGCAGGCGGGGATTCTCTACCACCACCTCAGTGCGGGACAGGGCGACCCCTATGTACTGCAATCGCAGTTTGCTTTTGCAAGTCAGGAGCGTCTGGAGGATTTCGTCGTGGCCCTGCGACGGGTTATCCAACGCCATGACATCCTGCGTACCGCGCTGGCCTGGGAAGGCCTCGACGAGCCGGTGCAGGTGGTCTGGCGTCACGCCAGCCTGATCCGCGAGCGTCTGCATCCGGACCCGCAAGGCCCCGATGTGTCTGCACAGCTTCATCAGCGTTTCGACGCACGGCACTATCGTCTGGACATTCGTCAGGCACCGATGATGCGTTTGATTCATGCCTGGGATGAGCCCAACCAGCGCTGGCTGGCCTTGCTGCTGTTTCATCACCTGGCGCTGGACCACACGGCGCTGGATGTGCTGCGACATGAGATGCAGGCCTGCCTGCTGGGCCAGCAAGCGCAACTGGGCGCGCCGGTGCCGTATCGCAACTATGTGGCTCAGGCGTGTCTGGGCCTGAGCCGCGAGGAGCACAAGGCATTCTTCCGCGACATGCTGGGCGACGTCGACGAGCCGACGCTACCATTTGGCCTGCAGGATGTGCAGGGCGACGGTCACGCTATCGAAGAGGCGACGCGGGTCTTGCCTGCGGCGCTGAACCTGCGCCTGCGGGCTCAGGCACGGCAACTGGGCGTGAGCGTTGCCAGCCTGGCGCACCTGGCGTGGGCGCAAGTACTGGGTAAGGTGTCGGGCAAGCAGGATGTGGTGTTCGGCACCGTACTGATGGGCCGGATGCAGGGTGGTGATGGCGCTGACCGGGCCCTGGGGATGTTTATCAACACCTTGCCGCTGCGGGTTGCCGTAGGTGAGCAGGGCGTGCGGGCCGGGGTCCAGGCGACGCATGCGCGACTCACGGCATTGCTGGGCCATGAACACGCGTTTCTGGCACTGGCCCAGCGTTGCAGTGGCATATCCGCGCCGACACCGTTGTTCAGCGCCTTGCTCAACTACCGGCACAGCGCCGAGGCCCGGGTGTCCGAGCAGGCCACACTGGCCTGGCAGGGTATCGAAACCCTCGGTGGAGAGGAGCGCACCAACTACCCGCTGGCCTTGAATGTCGACGACCTGGGCGATGGTTTCAGCCTGAATGTGCAGGTCAGCGGCAACGTAGGCGCCATGCGGGTGTGTGACTATATGGAAACCGCGCTGGAGCAGCTGCTTCTGGCGCTGGAGCAGAACCCCGAAGCGCCGCTGAACAGCATTGCGATTCTTTCGGCTGCCGAACGGGAGCAGCTACTGGTCGGGTTCAATAACACCGCGCTGGATTACCCGCACCAGCAGACCGTGCATGGCCTGTTCGAAGCACAGGTCCGTAACAACCCCGAAGCTTGCGCCGCAATCCACGACGGCGTTGCCTTGAGTTATACCGAACTCAACACCCGGGCCAACCGTCTGGCGCGGCATCTGCTGGGGCTTGGCGTGCAGCCGGGTGACAGCGTGGCGATCCTGCTGGAACGCAGCCATGATTTGCTCGCCAGCCAGCTGGCAGTACTCAAATGCGCAGCGGTGTATGTACCACTGGACGTCAACGCTCCGGTAGAGCGCCAGGCGTTCATGATCGAGGACAGTCAGGCGAGTGTCCTGCTGACTCTCAGTCAGATGTCGCTGACAACCAGCACTCAGCGCGTCGACCTTGACCGCCTGATGCTAAACGGTCTGGATAACGATGATCTGGCGCTTGCGCAGTCCAGCGAAAGCGTCGCCTACATCATGTACACCTCAGGCTCCACCGGCACGCCGAAGGGGGTGTTGGTGCCGCACCGGGCAATTAGCCGCTTGGTGATCAACAACGGTTATGCCGACTTCACTGCGCAGGATCGCGTGGCGTTCGCCTCCAATCCGGCCTTTGACGCCAGCACCCTGGACGTCTGGGCACCGCTGCTCAACGGCGGCTGTGTGGTGGTGATCGGGCAGCACGACTTGCTCTCGCCGTTGAATTTCCAGCGCCTGCTGCTGGAACAGTCGGTCACCGTGCTGTGGATGACCGCCGGGCTGTTCCATCAATACGCCTCGGGTCTGGGCGAAGCCTTTCCACGCCTGCGCCACCTGATTGTCGGCGGCGATGTGCTGGACCCGGCAGTGATTGCACGGGTGCTGGCGAACAATGCGCCGCAACATCTGCTCAACGGTTATGGTCCGACAGAAGCCACGACATTCTCCGCCACCTACGAGATTGTGTCGGTCGACAATGGCTCGATCCCTATCGGCAAACCGGTGGGCAACACTCGTCTGTATGTGCTCGACAGCCAAGGCCAGCCAGTGCCGTTGGGCGTACCCGGCGAGCTGTATATCGGCGGGCAGGGCGTTGCCAAGGGCTATTTGAATCGGGATGAGTTGAGCGCTACGCAGTTTGTCGTCGATCCGTTCAGTGAACAGATCGATGCGCTGATGTACCGCACGGGCGACCTGGTTCGCTGGCGCGCCGACGGCAATCTGGAGTACCTGGGTCGCAACGACGATCAGGTCAAAATCCGCGGTTTCCGCGTTGAACTGGGTGAAATCGAAGCGCGCCTGGCCGAACACGCCGCTGTTCGTGAAGCCGTGGTGCTGTGCCGTCAGGATGTGCCCGGCGACAAGCGTCTGGTGGCTTATGTCACAGCGCAGCAGCCTGTCGACATCGAACACCTGCGCAACCACCTGCAAGGCACGTTGCCGGACTACATGGTGCCGGCAGCCTACGTGCAGCTCGATGCGCTGCCGCTGACTGCCAACGGCAAGCTCGATCGCAAGGCGCTGCCGGCGCCGGATGCGCAATCACTGATCAATCGTGGTTATGAAGCCCCGCAAGGCGAAGTCGAGACCCTGCTGGCAGCGATCTGGGCGGACGTACTGACGGTCGAACGGGTCGGTCGGCATGATCACTTCTTCGAACTGGGCGGTCATTCGCTGCTGGCGGTGATGCTCATCGAACGTATGCGTCAGGTCGGCCTGAGTGCCGACGTGCGTGCGCTGTTCAGTCAGCCGACCCTGGCCGCACTGGCGGCGGCGGTGGGTAGCGGTCGTGAAATTCACGTCCCGGCCAATGGCATTACAGCGGACTGTCAGCGGATTACACCGGACATGGTGCCGCTGGCAAACCTCGATCAGGTCGCCATCGACCGGATCGTTGCCACGGTACCCGGTGGCGTCGCCAACGTGCAGGACATCTACCCGCTGGCGCCGCTGCAGGAAGGTATCCTCTATCACCACCTCAGCGCTGAACGCGGTGATCCGTATTTATTGCAATCGCTGTTCAGCTTCGACAGCCAGGAGCATGTCGACGATTTTGCCCGCGCCTTGCAGTTCGTGATCCAGCGTCATGACATCCTGCGCACTGCGCTGATCTGGGAGGGCCTGGACGAACCGATGCAAGTGGTCTGGCGTCAGGCGTTGCTGATGCGCGAAAGCTTCGATGCCGACCCGCACGGTAGCGACATGGCAGCACAGTTGCACCAGCGTTTCGACGCCAGGCACCATCGCCTGGACATTCGTCAGGCGCCGATGATGCGTTTGATTCATGCCTGGGACGAGCCAAACCAGCGCTGGCTGGCGTTGCTGCAGTTCCATCACCTGGTCATGGACCACACCACGCTGGACGTGGTGCGCTACGAGATGCAGGCCAGCCTGCTGGGGCAGGAGGCGCAACTGGGCGCGGCGGTTCCGTATCGCAACTATGTCGCCCAGGCACGACTGGGCGTGAGCCAGGACGAGCATGAAGTATTCTTCAGCGACATGCTGGGCGACGTCGACGAGCCGACGCTGCCGTTCGGTTTGCAGCAGGTGCACGGTGACGGCCATGGCATCGAAGAGGACCAACTGGCGGTAGGTGCAGACCTCAGCCGCCGCTTGCGGGTCCAGGCCCGTCAACTGGGAGTGAGTGCCGCGAGCCTGGTCCACCTGGCCTGGGCGCGATTGCTGGGTCAGGTCTCGGGCCGTGACGACGTGGTGTTTGGCACCGTGCTGCTGGGCCGGATGCAAGGCGGCGACGGCGCCGATCGGGCGCTGGGGATGTTTATCAACACCTTGCCGCTGCGTGTGACGCTGGGCAGTCGCAGTGTCTGTGAAAGTGTCAGGGAGGTGCATGACAAACTGACCGCGTTACTCGGCCATGAGCACGCCTCGCTGGCACTGGCCCAGCGTTGCAGCGGCGTGGTCGCACCGGCGCCGTTGTTCAGCGCCTTGCTCAACTATCGCCACAGCAGCGTTGCCGTGACCGATGAGGCGCTGACGGCCTGGAATGGCATGCAATCGCTGGGCGATGAAGAACGCACCAACTATCCGCTGACCCTGAACGTCGATGACCAGGGCGAAGACTTCCTGTTGACGGTCCAGACCGTGCCTCTGATCGAGGCCGCACGGATCTGCGCCTATATGCAGCAAACCCTGAACAGTCTGGTCGATGCACTGGAACAGGCGCCGCAAACTCCACTGCACGCCATTTCGATACTGCCGCGCAAAGCGCGTACCCAGTTGCTCGAACAGTGGAACGAGCCTGGCCAGCACTACGCGAATGAAACACCGATCCACCAGCAGTTCGAAGCCCATGCCGCAGAACGGCCGGACGCCGTGGCACTGGTGTTCGAAGCGCAGACCCTGAGCTACGGCGAGCTCAACGCACGTGCCAACCAGGTCGCTCATCGCTTGCTGGCGTTGGGTGTGCGCGCGGATGATCGCGTGGCGATCTGCGTGGAACGTGGCCCGGCGATGATTATCGGCTTGCTGGGCATCCTCAAATCCGGCGCTGGTTACGTGCCACTGGACCCGGCTTATCCCCCTGAGCGCCTGGCCTACACCCTCGGCGACAGCACACCGGTGGCATTATTGAGCCAGCAGTCAGTGCAGCAAGCGTTGCCGGTGTCGCAAGTGCCGGTGATCTATCTCGACGATGCCGGTTTGCAGGACGAATCCGTCGACAATCCGCAGATTTCGGTCAAGCCCGACGACCTGGCCTACGTGATCTACACCTCCGGCTCAACTGGCCTGCCCAAAGGCGTGATGGTCGAGCATCGCAACGTTGCAAGGCTGTTCTCGGCCACCGAAGACTGGTTCGGTTTCAATGAACAGGACGTGTGGGCGCTGTTCCACTCGTTCGCCTTCGACTTTTCGGTCTGGGAAATCTGGGGCGCGTTGCTGCATGGCGGGCGTCTGCTGATTGTGCCGCAGTTGGTCAGCCGTTCACCCGAAGACTTCTACACCCTGCTGTGCAGCACCGCAGTGACGGTGCTCAACCAGACACCGAGTGCGTTCCGTCAACTGATTACTGCCCAGGGCGAGAACGATCAGGCGCATTCACTGCGCCAGGTGATTTTCGGCGGTGAAGCGCTGGAAACAGCGATGCTCAAGCCGTGGTACGCCCGCAACGTGAATGCTGCTACACAGTTGGTAAACATGTACGGCATCACCGAAACGACCGTGCATGTGACCTATTACCCATTGCAGCCTGAAGATGCCCAGCGCGTCGGCGCCAGCCCGATCGGCACGCGTATCCCGGACCTGCAGCTTTATCTGCTCGATACCTGTGGCGAACCGGTACCGGTACCGGTCGGCGTAGTCGGCGAGCTGTACGTGGGCGGGGCCGGTGTGGCGCGCGGCTACCTGAACCGTGAAGCACTGACGGCCGAGCGTTTTCTAGACAACCCGTTCAGTACGGTGCCGGGCACGCGCCTGTATCGCACCGGCGACCTGGGGCGCTGGCTGGCCGACGGCACCCTGGAGTACCTGGGGCGTAACGACGAACAGGTCAAGATTCGCGGCTTCCGCATCGAGCTGGGTGAAATCGAAGCGCGTCTGGCTGAATATCCTGACGTCCGCGATGCCGTTGTGTTGTGTCGTGAGGACGTGCCCGGAGACAAGCGTCTGGTGGCCTATGTCACGACGCTGCACCCGGAAAGCCTGCTGGACATCGAAACCCTGCGCGAGCATTTGCAAGAGACATTGCCGCAGTACATGGTGCCGGCAGCCTACGTGCAGCTCAATGCACTACCGCTGACCGCCAACGGCAAGCTCGACCGCAAAGCCCTGCCAGCGCCCGACCGCTCGGCGCTGGCCAGTCGTGGCTACGAAGCGCCCGAGGGCGACACCGAGATGGCCATTGCGCGGATCTGGCAAGACCTGCTGCAACTGGAGCAGGTCGGTCGGCATGATCACTTCTTTGAACTGGGCGGTCACTCGCTGCTGGCCGTGAAATTGATCGAGCGCATGCGCCAGATCGATCTGGTTGCCGACGTGCGCGTGCTGTTCAGCCAGCCGACCCTGTCTGCCCTGGCGGCAGCGGTGGGCGGCAAGGAGGCCGTCGAGGTACCCGCCAACCTTATTCCCGCCAACTGCGAGCGCATCACCCCCGACATGCTGCCACTGGTCTCACTGAGCCAGGAAGACATCGACCGTGTGGTGTCCAGCGTGCCCGGCGGTCTGGCCAACGTGCAGGACATCTACGCGCTGGCGCCATTGCAGGAGGGGATTTTGTATCACCACCTTGCCGCGGCCGAGGGTGATCCATACCTGCAATACGCACTGTTTGCCTTTGACAGCCTCGAGCGTCTGCACAGTTTCGCCCAGGCGCTGCAAGGTGTCATAGCGCGGCACGATATCCTGCGCACCGCGGTGCTTTGGGAGCGCCTCGATGCAGCGGTGCAAGTGGTCTGGCGTGAAGCCCCACTGTGCCTGGATGAACAGCTGCTGGACCCGGCCGATGGCGACATCGCCGAACAGTTGCTCAAGCGCCTGGACCCTCGTCATACGCGGCTGGACATCCGTCAGGCGCCGATGCTGCGCATCGGCTATGCACAGGACACGGTGAACAACCGCTGGCTGGGCATGCTGTTGTTCCACCACCTGGTCGACGATGCCACGTCATTGCGCATACTGAGCAGCGAAATCGAGGCGCACATGCTCGGTCAGCAAGCCTCGCTGCCGCCGTCCGTGCCTTATCGCAACTACGTGGCCCAGGCCATGCTTGGTGTCAGCCGCGAGGAGCACGAGGCGTTTTTCCGCGACATGCTGGGTGACATCGATGAACCGACGCTGCCGTTCGGTCTGCAGGACGTGCAGGGCGATGGTCGCGGTATCGAGGAAGCGCGCCAGTCGCTCGATATCGACCTGAGCCGACGCCTGCGCGTGCAGGCCCGCCAACTCGGGGTGAGCTCCGCCAGCCTGTATCACCTGGCCTGGGCCCGTGTGCTGGGCGCTGTGTCAGGCAAAGAGGATGTGGTGTTCGGCACCGTGTTGCTAGGTCGCCTGCAGGGCGGCGCCGGGTCCGACCGCGCCCTGGGAATGTTCATCAATACCTTGCCGCTGCGTGTCACGCTGGGCGAGCAGGGCGTGCGCAGTGGTCTGAAAGCCACTCACGCACGACTCAGCGGGCTGCTAGCCCATGAACACGCCTCGCTGGTACTGGCCCAACGTTGCAGCGGTGTACCCGCTTCGACGCCACTGTTCAGTGCCTTGCTTAACTACCGGCATGTCGCCGCCGAGGTCAATCAGCAGACGTTCGATGCCTGGCAGGGCATCGACAACCTGCACGGCGAGGAACGCACCAACTATCCGCTGACCCTTTCAGTAAACGATGAAAGTGTCGGCTTCAGCCTGACGGTCCAGGCCATTGCCTGCATCGACGCGCAACGCGTCTGCGCCTATGTGCAGACTGCGCTGGAAAATCTAGTCAGCGCGCTGGAACAGTCCGGCGAAGTGCCGTTGGCCGGTTTGTCGGTTCTGCCGGCAGCAGAGCGTGAGCAACTGGTGCTCGGGCTCAACGCTACCGAGCTGGATTATCCGCATGAGCAGACCATCCATGGGCTGTTCGAAGCGCAGGTCGAGCGCACGCCTCAGGCGCTGGCAGTAGTCCACGGCGAGCAGCGTCTGACGTATCGCGAGCTTAACGAGCAGGCCAACCGCTTGGCGAATGCCTTGCGCAAGCAGGGCGTTCAGCCGGATTCTCGCGTCGGGATCTGCGTTGAACGCGGCGCGCAAATGGTCGTCGGCTTGCTGGCGATCCTCAAGGCGGGGGGTGGTTATGTACCGCTGGATCCGGCCTATCCGGCGGAGCGGATTTCGTACATCCTGCAGGACAGCGCGCCAGCGGCGGTGCTGGTCCAGGCGGCGACCCGGCATTTGCTGGCAGGCGTTTCGGTGCAGGCCATCGACCTTGATGATCAGAGCGCCTGGCAAGACGAGCCGGTACAGAATCCAGACGTCGAGGGCCTGAACTCGGCACATCTGGCGTACCTGATCTACACCTCCGGTTCGACCGGCTTGCCGAAAGGCGTGATGATCGAGCACCGTAACACTGTTAACTTTCTGACCTGGGCCCACCATGCTTTCAACGGTTCGGCACTGGAAAGGACGTTGTTCTCCACCTCGCTGAACTTCGACCTCGCAGTCTACGAATGCTTCGCGCCGCTGACGTCGGGTGGCAGCATCAACGTGGTGAAAAACGTCCTTGAACTGCAACACGGCGAACACGATATCGGCCTGGTCAACACCGTGCCGTCAGCGCTGAAAGCGCTGCTGGAAATCGACGGTTTGCCAGAGTCGGTCCACACCGTAAACGTCGCCGGCGAAGCGCTCAAGCGCAGTCTGGTGGAAAACCTGTTCGAAAAAACCGGCGTGCAGCGGCTGTGCAACCTTTACGGACCGTCTGAAACCACCACCTACTCAAGCTGGGTCGCCATGGATCGCGAAGACGGCTTCGCTGCGCATATCGGCAGGCCGGTGGGCAACACCCGGTTCTATCTGCTGGACGAGCAGCAACAGCTCGTTCCACGCGGCGTGCCAGGTGAAATCTATATTGGCGGGGCCGGTGTAGCCCGCGGTTATCTGAACCGCGATGATCTGACCGCCGAACGCTTCCTCACGGACCCGTTCAGCCTCACACCGGGGGCGCGGATGTACCGCACCGGCGACCTGGGTCGCTACTTGCCGGATGGCAATATCGAATACCTGGGGCGCAACGACGATCAGGTGAAGATCCGAGGTTTTCGTATCGAACTGGGCGAGATCGATGCGTGTCTGGCCAAACACCCAGCGGTACACGAAGCGGTGGTCATGGCCCGTGAAGACGTGCCGGGCGAAATCCGTCTGGTGGCGTATTTCACACCGACCGACCCGGCAGTGATAACGGATAGCGGGAGTCTGCGCACGCACCTGCAAGGGCTGCTGCCGGACTACATGCTGCCGGCCGCGTATATGCCGCTTGATGCGTTGCCGTTGACGCCGAACGGCAAGCTCGACCGCAATGCCCTGCCGGCACCGGACAGCAGCGCATTTGCCTCGCGAGCCTACGAAGCCCCGGTGGGTGAGGTGGAGATCAAGCTGGCAGCGCTATGGGCGGAGCTGCTCAATGTCGAAAAGGTCGGGCGTCATGACCATTTCTTCGAACTGGGCGGGCATTCATTGTTGGCGGTGACCCTGATCGAACGCATGCGTCAGGCAGATCTGGAAGCCGACGTGCGAGTGCTGTTCGGTCATCCGACGCTTCTTCAGGTGGCGGCCTCGGTGGGGCAGGTCAAGCGGGTGGAGGTACCGCAGACGAAGATCCCGATGCTCAATCGCAAACGCCGTATCTGAAACCACGGCAACTGCCCGGCCGTTCGGTAATCGGTCGGCCGGTTGCCTTTCACCTTGAAGCCCTTCTCAAGACCTCCTTTCAAGGTCGGTTCGCAACCTTCCAGTCCGTATCCGTCTGACTGAACGCCCCTGTATCGCTGCGTCGACGTCACGCTCAAGTCTTGTCCCAGCTTCCCACGACAGACAGTCGCCCATGGATGCTCTAATTTTTGCGGCGTGTGGGAAGCACGGCGAACGGGAAGTTTCGTGTGTGTATCGAAGGACCGCAGCCCTTTGTTGCTGCGGCTCTCATCATACCTGCGCCCGGACCCCGCTCTGTCTTCGAGTTTCGAAGCCCCTCCGTTTTTATCGTGCGAAATACTGTTTGCGACTCCGTGCTCCAGAGTCGTCGACCCTCTCCGAAATGATAAACAGCAGGTTACTCGATGCACTTCAGCGAATTGATGGCAGTTCTTTCCACGCACGCTATCCGTCTTCAACAGGAAGAGGACGATCTGGTGATTCTCGGTGACGACGAGGGGCTGGACAGTGCCACTCTTGAAAGCCTGAGCGTGCACAAGGCGGAACTGCTTACGCTGGTGGCTCGAATGGGCGGTGACTGGCTCAGCCCGGCCTTTCGCATTACTGCCGACATGCTGCCGCTGGCCAATCTGAGCCAGGAAGCGATTGACAGAATCGTCGACGCGATACCGGGTGGGGCTGGCAATGTGCAGGACATCTACCCGCTGGCGCCCCTGCAGGAAGGGATTCTCTATCATCACCTGACGGCCGGGCAGGGCGACCCCTATGTGTTGCGGGCGTTGTTCGGGGCCGAAAGCCGCGAACGTCTCGACGACTTCGCCCAGGCACTGCAGGCGGTGATCGAACGCCATGACATCCTGCGCACGGCGATGGTCTGGGAAGGCCTCGAAGAACCGGTGCAAGTGGTGTTGCGCGAAGCAACGCTTGGCGTGGATGAGCTGACGCTGGACGCGGCTGGCGGCGACATCGAAACCCAGTTGCACGAACGCTATGATCCCCGGCATTTCCGCCTCGATCTGCGCCAGGCCCCGTTGATGCGCATGGTGTGCGCTGAAGATCCGGCCAACGCGCGCTGGGTCGCTATCCTGCTGTTCCACCACATTGCCATTGACCACGCTGCGCTGGACCTGGTGAAGCACGAGATGCAGGCCTTTCTGCTCGGCGAAGGCCATGCCTTGCCCGAAGCAGTGCCTTATCGTAACTACGTGGCACAGGTCCGACTGGGTGTCGGGGCTGATGCTCATGAAGGTTTTTTCCGCGAGATGCTAGCCGACATCGATGAGCCGACGCTGCCGTTCGGCGTGCTCGAAACGCCGGGCAGCGACTCACTGATCGAAGATGTGCACCTGCCCGTCGATGACGCATTGAGCGCGCGTCTGCGGACCCAGGCCCGACAGCTCGGGGTCAGCGCCGCGAGCCTGCATCACCTCGCCTGGGCGCGGGTGGTGGGTGCACTGTCGGGCAAATCGGATGTGGTTTTCGGCACGGTGCTGATGGGCCGAATGCAGGGCGGCGACGGCGCCGACCGGGCGTTGGGCATGTTCATCAACACCTTGCCGTTGCGGGTCAGGCTCGAAGGGCATGCGGTGCGTGAAGGGGTCAGAACCACCCATGCGCGGCTGACTGCCTTGCTCGGTCATGAACATGCGTCGCTGGCCCAGGCCCAGCGTTGCAGCGGCGTTGCCGCACCGGCGCCGTTGTTCAATTCGCTGCTCAATTACCGTCACAGTGCCAGCGAATCGGTGGCTTCGGCCGAAGCGCTCCACGCCTGGAACGGCTTGCAGAGTCTGGGCAGCGAGGAGCAGAGCACTTACCCGATCACGCTGTCGGTGGATGACCTGGGCCAGGGCTTCAGCCTGACGGTTCAAGCCCTGGCGCAGATCGGTGCACAGCGTATCGGCGAGTACATGTTGACGGCACTCGGCGCGCTGGTAGAGGCGCTGGAGCAGCAGCCGCAAACCCCGTTGCAGCGTCTGCAAGTCCTCTCTGCAGCCGAACGCCAGCAAGTGCTGCACGACTTCAATGACACGGCACGCGAATACCCACGCAACAGCAGCCTGCAGGAACTTTTCGAACAACAAGTGGCGACGCAGCCTGATGCACTGGCTGCTGTGCAGAATGACCAGTGCCTGACCTACCGGGAACTGAACGGTCGCGCCAACGCGCTGGCCCGTCACCTGGTCGACCTCGGTGTGCAACCGGGCGGGCGAGTGGCATTGCTGCTGGAGCGCTCCCTTGATCTGCTGGCCGGTCAGTTGGCGATTATCAAATGCGGGGCGGCGTATGTGCCGCTGGACAGCAACGCCCCCGCCGAACGTCAAGCGTTCATGCTGCAAGACTGCGGTGCGCGGCAGGTGCTGACGCTGTCTCGCCATGACCTGCCCGACGGCATTCAGCGGATTGACCTTGACCTGCTGGAACTGCAAAGCGATGCACCCAACCCGGTACATTCGGCGTCCGCCGAGTCGGTGGCCTACATCATGTACACCTCCGGTTCCACCGGCATGCCCAAAGGCGTGTTGGTGCCGCACCGTGCTGTCAGCCGTCTGGTGCTCAATAACGGTTATGCCGATTTCAATGCCGGGGATCGTGTAGCGTTCGCCTCCAACCCGGCGTTCGACGCCAGCACCCTGGATGTCTGGGCGCCGCTGCTCAATGGCGGCTGCGTGGTGGTGGTCGAGCAGTCGGTGCTGCTGTCACTTGACGAGTTCCGCGCGCTGCTGCTGTCTCAGTCGGTCAGCGTGCTGTGGATGACCGCGGGTCTGTTTCATCAATATGCCAGCGGCCTGATGGAGGCCTTCGCCAGGTTGCGCTACCTGATCGTCGGGGGGGACGTGCTGGACCCGGCAGTAATCGCCAGGGTACTGGCAGAAGGCGCACCGCAACACCTGCTCAACGGCTACGGCCCGACCGAAGCGACGACCTTTTCCACGACCCATGAGATCATCTCGGTCGGCAGCGGCGGTATACCCATCGGCCGGCCGATTGGCAACAGTCAGGTCTACGTGCTCGATACTTTGCGCCAACCGGTAGCGGTCGGAGTGGCGGGGGAGCTGTATATCGGCGGACAGGGCGTGGCCAAGGGTTACTTGAACCGCCCGGAGCTGAACGCCACCCAGTTTGTCGCCAACCCTTTCAGCGACGACGCTGGAGCCCTGCTGTACCGCACTGGCGACCTTGGTCGCTGGAACGCAGACGGGATTGTCGAGTATCTGGGCCGTAACGACGACCAGGTGAAAATCCGTGGTTTCCGTATCGAACTGGGTGAAATCGAAGCGCGTCTGGTCGAGTGCCACGGCGTCAGAGAAGCCGTGGTGCTGGCCCGCCAGGACGAATCTGCACACAAACGCCTGGTGGCGTACGTGGTCGGCGAAGAAAACAGCGCCTTGTCAGCGGTCGAACTGCGCCGCGAACTGGCGGCGTCTCTGGCCGAATACATGGTGCCAAGCGCCTTTATGGTGCTGGACTCTTTCCCGCTGACCGCCAACGGCAAGCTTGATCGCCGGGCCTTGCCGGTACCGGACGCCGACGCCTACGCCAGCCGCGAATTCGAAGCACCCGAGGGTGAAGTGGAAATCACCCTGGCGCGCTTGTGGTCCGAATTGCTCAACGTTGAGCGCGTCGGTCGTCACGATCACTTCTTTGAGCTGGGCGGGCACTCGCTGCTGGCCGTCAGCCTGATCGAGCGTATGCGCCTGGCGGGGCTGAGCGCCGATGTACGCGTGCTGTTCAGCCAGCCCACGTTGGCCGCACTGGCCGCCGCCGTCGGCGCAGGCCGTGAAATCAATGTACCGGCCAACCTGATTGGCCAAGGCTGCGAGCGCATCACTCCAGAGCTGTTGCCGCTGGCAAGTCTGACCCAGGTGCAGATCGACCAGGTGGTGGCCAGCGTGCCCGGCGGCGTGGCGAATGTTCAGGATATCTACGCGCTGGCGCCGTTGCAGGAAGGCATTCTTTATCACCACATGGCAGCCGAGGTCGGCGACCCCTATGTGTTGCAGAGCCAGTTCGCCTTTGATAACCGCGAGCGCCTGGAAGCCTTCGTTCAGGCTTTGCAGATGGTTATCGACCGTCATGACATTCTGCGTACCGGGGTGGTCTGGGATGGTCTGGACTCACCTGTGCAAGTGGTCTGGCGCGAAGCGCAGTTGCACCTTGAAGGGCTTGAGCTTGACCCGGCAGACGGTGAGATCGGCGCGCAACTGCATAGCCGCTTCGACCCGCGTCACTACTGCCTCGATATGACTCAGGCGCCACTGATGCGCCTGGTCTACGCCGAGGATCCGCTCAATCAGCGAATCACCGCGATGCTGCTGTTCCATCATATGGCCCTGGATCATATGGCCATGGAGGTGGTGCAGCATGAAATGCAAGCCTGGCTGCTCGGCGAGAGCGAAACCCTGTCGGCGCCAGTGCCATACCGCAACTACGTGGCTCAGGCGCGGCTGGGTGTCAGCCAGGCTGATCATGAAGTGTTTTTCCGCGACATGCTGGGTGATATCGACGAGCCGACGCTGCCGTTCGGCCTGCAGGATGTGCAGGGCGACGGGCGTGATATAGAGGAAGCCGTCCTTGCCGTGGATAGCCAGCTGAACCTGCGCCTGCGTGCTCAGGCCCGACAACAAGGGGTGAGTGCCGCCAGTCTGGTGCACCTGGCCTGGGCCCAGGTGCTGGGCAAGGTTTCCGATCGTCGCGATGTGGTGTTCGGCACCGTACTGCTGGGCCGTATGCAGGCCGGCGAAGGCGCCGACCGGGCACTGGGGATGTTCATCAACACCTTGCCGCTGCGGGTCGCCGTGGGCGGGCAGGGTGTACGCGCCGGGGTCAAGGCGACACACGCGCAACTCACTGCGTTGCTCGCTCACGAACATGCATCGCTGGCGCTGGCTCAGCGTTGCAGCGGGGTTGCCGCACCGACGCCACTGTTCAGCGCACTGCTCAACTACCGCCACAGTGCGGTTGGCAGCGTGTCCGAACGTGCCGTACAGGCCTGGCAGGGTATTCATGCCCTGAGCAGTGAAGAGCGCACCAACTATCCATTGACGTTGAACGTCGATGATTTGGGTGACGGCTTCAAACTGGCTGCGCTGGCGACGAACGCGATCGGTGCGCAGCGCGTGTGTGGTTACATGCACACGGCTCTGGAGCATCTGGTGGACGCTCTAGAGCTAATGCCACAAGCGTCGTTACAAGGCTTGTCGATCCTGCCGGCTGTCGAGCGTGAGCAGTTGCTGGTGGGTTTCAACGACACCGCGCTGGATTACCCGCAGCAGCAGACCATTCACGGTATGTTCGAAGCGCAGGTCGAGCGTACTCCGCAAGCGTTGGCAGTGGTCCACGGCGAACAGCACCTGACGTATCGCGAGCTTGACCAGCAGGCCAACCGCCTGGCCCATGCGTTGATCAAGCAGGGCGTGCAGCCGGATTCCCGCGTCGGTATCTGTGTCGAACGCGGCGCGGAAATGGTCGTCGGTTTGCTGGCGATTCTCAAGGCGGGCGGCGGGTATGTGCCGTTGGATCCGACCTATCCATTAGAACGTATTGCCTACATGCTGCAGGACAGTGCGCCTGCCGCCGTGCTGGCGCAGTCGGCGACTGAAGCGTTACTGGCCGACGCTTCGGTGCCAGTGATCAACCTTGATTTGGGCAACTGGCAGGACGAATCCGTCCAGAATCCGCAGGTGCCGGGGCTGACTTCGGCGCATCTGGCGTACCTGATCTATACCTCGGGCTCCACCGGGCTGCCGAAAGGCGTGATGATCGAACACCGCAACACCGTGAACTTCCTGACCTGGGCGCACACCGCTTTCGACGGCTCTGCACTGGAAAAAACGCTGTTCTCCACCTCATTGAATTTCGACCTGGCGGTCTACGAGTGTTTTGCGCCGCTGACCTCGGGCGGCAGCATCGAAGTCGTCAAAAACGTTCTTGAACTGCAGCACGGCGAACACGATATCGGCCTGATCAACACCGTACCGTCGGCGCTGAAAGCGCTGCTGGAAGTCAACGGCCTGCCGGAATCGGTGCACACCGTGAACGTGGCCGGTGAAGCGCTCAAGCGCAGCCTGGTGGAAAATCTGTTCGAAAAAACCGGTGTGCAGCGCCTGTGCAACCTCTACGGCCCTTCGGAAACCACTACGTACTCAAGCTGGGTGGCGATGGACCGCGAACACGGCTTCGCTGCGCACATCGGCAAACCAGTGGGCAATACACAGTTTTACTTGCTGGACGAACAGCAACAGCCCGTGCCACTGGGTGTTGCCGGTGAAATCTACATCGGTGGTGCCGGTGTGGCACGGGGTTATCTGAACCGCGACGACCTCACTGCCGAGCGCTTTGTCAAAGATCCGTTCAGCCCGCAGCCAGCGGCACGCATGTACCGCACCGGCGACCTGGGGCGCTACCTGCCAGACGGCAATATCGAATACCTCGGTCGTAACGACGATCAGGTGAAAATCCGCGGCTTCCGTATCGAACTGGGCGAGATTGATGCGCGCCTGGCCAAACACCCGGCGGTCCACGAAGCCGTAGTCACTGCCCGCGAAGACATTCCCGGCGACAAGCGTCTGGTGGCTTATTACACCCTGGTGTCCGGGCACACCTCGGTGGACATCGACAACCTGCGCAGCCATTTGCAGGAAAAGCTGCCTGAGTACATGGTTCCGGCCATTTACGTGCTGCTGGAGGCCATGCCTCTGACACCGAATGGCAAGCTCGACCGCAAGGCCCTGCCGGCGCCGGACGTTGAGGCACTGAGCAGTCGTGGCTATGAAGCGCCACAAGGTGAGACCGAAACGCAGCTTGCTGCCATCTGGCAAGACTTGCTGGGCGTGGCCCGGATCGGTCGTCACGACAACTTCTTCGAACTGGGCGGTCACTCGCTGCTGGCGGTGAGCCTGATCGGGCGTATGCGCCAATTGGGCCTGAGCGCCGATGTGCGCGTGCTGTTCAGCCAGCCAACCCTGGCCGCACTGGCTGCTGCAGTTGGCGGTAGCACGGACATCGTGGTGCCGGCCAATCTGATCACCGAGGATTGCCAACGCATTACGCCCGATCTGCTGCCACTGGCCAGCCTGACCCAAACGCAGATTGATCAGGTGGTCGCCACAGTGCCGGGCGGCGTGGCGAATGTGCAGGACATCTACCCGCTGGCACCGTTGCAGGAAGGCATTCTCTATCACCACATCGCCGCCGAGCAGGGCGATCCCTATGTGCTGCAGGCACATTTCGCCTTTGATGACCGCGCGTGCCTGGACGCCTTCGTCCAGGCTTTGCAAACGGTTATCGATCGTCACGACATTCTTCGCACCGGTGTCGTCTGGAAAGGTCTGGACTCACCCGTGCAGGTGGTCTGGCGCCACGCACAACTGCCTCTTGAGATGTTGCAACTCGACCCGGCAGCCGGTGATGTCAGCGCGCAACTGCACGACCGCTTCGACCCGCGTCACCACCGCCTTGATGTCACTCAGGCACCACTGATTCGCCTGGCCTATGCCGAAGACCCGCTGAATCAGCGGATCTGCGCGATGCTGCTGTTCCATCACATGGTCCTCGATAACATGGCGATGGCCGTGGTACAGAATGAAATGCAGGCCTGGTTGCTGGGCGAAGCTCAAAACCTGTCGACACCGGTGCCATACCGCAATTATGTGGCTCAGGCACGCCTGGGCGTCAGCCAGGCCGATCACGAAGCGTTTTTCCGCGACATGCTCGGTGATGTAGACGAGCCGACGCTGCCGTTTGGTCTGATCAATGTGCAGGGCGATGGCCTTGATATCGAGGAAGCCAACCTTGCGCTGGCCCCTCGGTTGAACCTGAGACTGCGCGCTCAGGCCCGACAAGAGGGGGTGAGCACCGCCAGTCTGCTGCACCTGGCCTGGGCTCAGGTATTGAGCTCGGTTTCAAACAGGCAGGACGTGGTGTTCGGCACCGTGCTAATGGGCCGGATGCAGGCCGGGGAAGGCGCCGAGCGGGCATTGGGGATGTTCATCAACACCTTGCCGCTGCGGGTTTCGGTGGGCGGGAAAAGCGTGCGGGACGGGGTCAAGGCCACTCATGAACGTCTGACTGCCTTGCTGGGTCATGAGCATGCTTCACTGGCGCTGGCTCAGCGTTGCAGCGGCATTCCCGCGCCAACGCCACTGTTCAGTTCGCTGCTCAACTATCGCCATAGTGCGCCTGGCAGCGTATCCGAGCGGGCGACCCAGGCCTGGCAGGGTATTCATACGCTGAACAGCGAAGAACGCACCAACTACCCATTGACCTTGAACGTCGATGACTCCGGTGAAGGCTTCAACCTGAACGTACTGGTCACCGGCGCCGTGGGTGCCAAACGGGTCTGCGCGTACATGCAGACCGTGCTGGAACATCTGGTGGATGCGCTTGAGCAGTCACCGTCTGCGGCCCTCGACAGCCTGTCGATCCTGCCTGCTGGCGAACGTGCGCAGTTGCTGGTGGCGTTCAACGACACAGCAATGGCTTACCCGCAGCAGCAGACCATTCATGGCTTGTTCGAAGCACAGGTCGAGCGCACCCCGCAGGCGCTCGCAGTGGTTCACGGCGAACAGCGCCTGACGTATCGCGAGCTCAACCAGCAGGCCAACCGCCTGGCCCATGCCTTGCGCAAGCAGGGCGTGCAGCCGGATTCCCGCGTCGGTATCTATATTGAACGCAGTGCCGAGATGGTCGTCGGTTTGCTGGCGATCCTCAAGGCGGGCGGTGGTTACGTGCCGCTGGATCCAGCTTATCCGGCAGAGCGAATTGCCTACATGCTGCAGGACAGTGCGCCGGCAGCCGTGCTGGCGCAGTCGGCAACCGAGGCGCTGCTGGCCGACGTTTCGGTGCCAGTCATCAACCTTGATTTGGGCAACTGGCGGGACCAATCCGTCCAGAATCCGCAGGTGCCGGGGCTGACTTCTGCGCATCTGGCGTACCTGATCTACACCTCGGGTTCGACCGGGCTGCCGAAAGGCGTGATGATCGAACACCGCAACACTGTGAACTTCCTGACCTGGGCGCATAGCGCTTTCGACGCCGGGACAGCCACTTCGGCACTGGAAAAAACGCTGTTCTCCACCTCATTGAACTTCGACCTCGCGGTCTACGAGTGTTTTGCGCCGCTGACGTCGGGCGGCAGTATCGAAGTCGTCAAGAACGTGCTGGAACTGCAAAACGGCGAGCACGATATCGGCCTGATCAACACCGTACCGTCAGCGCTCAAGGCCTTGCTGGAAGTCGATGGCTTGCCGACGTCGGTCCATACCGTGAACGTGGCGGGTGAAGCGCTGAAACGCAGCCTGGTGGAATCGCTGTTCGAGAAAACCGGCGTCCGGCGCCTGTGCAACCTCTACGGGCCTTCGGAAACCACCACCTATTCAAGCTGGGTCGCGATGGATCGCGAAGACGGCTTCGCTGCGCACATCGGCAAACCGGTCGGCAATACGCAGTTCTACCTGCTGGATGAACAGCAACAGCCTGTTCCGCTGGGCGTCGCGGGTGAAATCTACATTGGCGGTGCCGGTGTGGCCCGTGGCTACCTGAACCGTGACGAACTCACTGCCGAACGCTTCCTCACGGATCCGTTCAGCCAGCAGCCAGCAGCACGTATGTACCGCACCGGCGACCTTGGCCGTTATTTGCCAGACGGCAATATCGAATACCTCGGTCGTAACGACGATCAGGTGAAAATCCGTGGCTTCCGCATCGAACTGGGCGAGATCGATGCACGTCTGGCCAAGCACCCGGCGGTCCACGAAGCGGTGGTCACTGCCCGTGAAGACATTCCCGGCGACAAGCGTCTGGTGGCTTATTACACCCTGAGCGCAGGGCATGCTTCAGTGGACATCGACAGCCTGCGCGGCTGGCTGCAGGAACAACTGCCGGCCCACATGATCCCGGCGGCCTATGTGCTGCTCGATGCAATGCCGCTGACCCCGAACGGCAAACTCAACCGCAAGGCCCTGCCCGCACCGGACGGTGATGCACTGATCCGTGGCGGCTACGAGGCGCCACAAGGCACAGCCGAAATCACTCTGGCGAAGATCTGGAGCGACTTGCTCAACATCGAGCGTGTCGGTCGCCACGACCACTTCTTTGAACTGGGCGGCCATTCGCTGCTGGCGGTGAGCCTGATTGAACGTATGCGCCAGGCTGGCCTGAGTACCAACGTGCGTACGCTGTTCAGCCAGCCGACCCTCGCGGCACTGGCTGCGGCGGCAGGCGCGGTCGACGAGCTGGTGATCCCGGCCAACCGCATTCCAGCCGACTGCCAGAAAATCACCCCGGACATGCTGCCGCTGATCAACCTGACCCAGGTGCAGATCGATCAAGTGGTCGCTGGCGTGCCTGGCGGCGCGGCGAACGTACAGGACATCTACCCGCTGGCCCCCTTGCAGGCGGGCATTCTCTATCACCACATCAGCGCCGAACAGGGCGACCCCTATGTATTGCAGGCGCAGTTCGCCTTTGACAGCCGCACTCACCTGGATACCTTTGCTCAAACGCTGCAAACGGTCATCAACCGCCATGACATCCTGCGCACCTCCATGCACTGGGAAAGCCTCGACGAGCCGTTGCAGGTGGTCTGGCGCCATGTCGAGCTCAGCGTAGAAGAAGTGCAGCTCAACCCTGGCCTTGGTGATATATCCCGTCAGTTGCAAGAGCGTCTGGACCCACGCCAGATACGCCTGGACATCCGTCAGGCCCCCTTGATGCGTCTGGTGTGTGCGTTGGACACCGTCAACCAGCGCTGGCTGGCGACCTTGATGTTTCACCACATGATCCTTGACCACACCGCGCTGGATCAGGTGCGCTATGAGATGCAGGTCTGCCTGCTCGGTCAGGCCGATCAGCTTGGCGACTCCATTCCTTACCGCAACTATGTCGCTCAGGCCCGACTGGGCCTGAACGAAAGCGACCACGAGCTGTTCTTCAAGGACATGCTTGGCGACATCGACGAGCCGACGCTGCCGTTCGACCTGCACGATGTACAAGGCGACGGTAACGCTATCGATCAGGCCCGTCTGATGCTGGACAGCGGTTTGAGCCAGCGTCTGAGAGTTCAGGCGCGGCAGCTTGGGGTCAGCGCGGCGAGCCTGCTCCATCTGGCGTTCGCGCAAATGCTGGGTCGCCTCAGCGGACGTGAACACGTAGTGTTCGGCACCGTATTGATGGGCCGGATGCAGAGCGGCGAGGGCGCCGAACGAGCCCTTGGCATGTTCATCAATACCTTGCCGCTGCGGGTGGACCTGGGCGAACAGGCCGTGCGTGACGGGGTCAAGGCCACGCATCGGCGGTTGACCGGGCTACTCGGGCATGAGCATGCCTCACTGGCGCTGGCCCAGCGTTGCAGCGGCGTAGTTGCACCGGCGCCGTTGTTCAGCGCCTTGCTCAACTATCGTCACAGCAGTGTTGCCGTGACCGATGAAGCGCTCACCGCCTGGAATGGCATGCAATCGCTGGCGCTGGACGATGAAGAACGCACCAACTACCCATTGACCGTCAATGTCGACGATATGGGCGAAGGCTTCCTGTTCACTGCGCTGGTGGCGGCGAGCATAGGCGCGCAGCGTCTTTGCGACTATCTGCAGTTGGCAGCAGAAGGGCTGGTCGATGCGCTGGAACAGGCGCCGCAAACTCCACTGCACGCCATTTCGATACTGCCGCTCAACGAACGTGCGCAGTTGCTCAAGCAGTGGAACGAGCCTGGCCAGCACTACGCGAATGGCACACCCATCCACCAGCAATTCGAAGCCCGTGCCGCAGAACGGCCCGACGCCGTAGCGCTGATGTTCGAAGCGCAGACCCTGAGCTACGGCCAGCTCAACGCACGTGCCAACCAGGTCGCTCATCGCTTGCTGGCATTGGGTGTGCGCCCGGATGATCGCGTGGCGATCTGCGTCGAGCGTGGCCCGGCGATGATTATCGGCTTGCTGGGTATCCTCAAATCCGGCGCCGGTTATGTGCCGCTTGATCCGGCTTACCCCCTTGAGCGCCTGGCCTACACCCTCGGCGACAGCACGCCGGTGGCATTATTGAGCCAACAGTCAGTGCAGCAAGCCTTGCCGGTGACGGAAGTCCCCATCATCAGTCTCGACGATGCCGACTTGCAGGACGAATCCGTCTGCAACCCAGAGGTAGCGGGGCTGACGGCTGCGAGCCTGGCCTACGTCATCTACACCTCCGGCTCGACCGGTCTGCCCAAAGGCGTGATGGTCGAGCATCGCAACGTTGCGCGGCTGTTCTCGGCCACTCAAGACTGGTTCGGATTCGGCGAGCAGGATGTGTGGGCGCTGTTCCACTCGTTCGCCTTCGACTTCTCGGTCTGGGAGATCTGGGGTGCATTGCTGCATGGCGGACGTCTGCTGATCGTGCCGCAACTGGTCAGCCGCTCCCCGCAAGACTGCTACAACCTGCTGTGCAGTGCCGGGGTCACGGTGCTAAACCAGACACCGAGTGCGTTCCGCCAGCTGATTGCCGCTCAGGGTGAGAACGAGCAGGCACATTCGCTGCGCCAGGTGATTTTCGGCGGCGAAGCGCTGGAAACGGCGATGCTCAAGCCGTGGTACGCCCGCAACGTGAATGCCGGCACGCAACTGGTAAACATGTACGGCATCACCGAGACCACGGTGCATGTGACCTATTACCCGTTGCAGCCAAAAGATGCACAGCGTATCGGTGCCAGCCCGATCGGCCGGCGCATTCCCGATTTGCAACTGTATGTTCTCGACACCCATGGCGAGCCGGTGCCGGTCGGCGTGGTCGGCGAGTTGTATGTCGGCGGTGCCGGTGTGGCACGTGGCTACCTGAACCGTGAAGCACTGACGGCCGAGCGTTTCATCGATAACCCGTTCAACATGGCGCCGGGTGCGCGCCTGTACCGCACCGGTGACCTGGGCCGCTGGCTGGCCGATGGCAGCCTTGAGTACCTGGGACGGAACGACGAACAGGTCAAGATTCGCGGCTTCCGCATCGAGTTGGGCGAAATAGAAGCAAAACTCTGCGCGTGTGACGGTGTACAGGATGCCTTGGTGCTGGTGCGTGAGGACGAACCGGGCGACAAACGTCTGGTGGCGTATGTCATCGGTACTGCGGACGTCGAACTGGATGCCACCCGATTGCGCGAACAACTGCGCCTGTCGCTGGCCGAGTACATGCTGCCGAGCGCCTTTGTCAGTCTGGAAAACTTCCCGCTGACCGCCAATGGCAAGCTCGACCGCAAGGCTTTGCCTGCGCCTGACCGCTCGGCGGTGGCCAGTCGTGGCTATGAAGCGCCCGAAGGCGACACCGAGATGGCCATTGCACGGATCTGGCAAGACCTGCTCCAGCTGGAGCAGGTCGGCCGGCATGACCATTTCTTCGAACTGGGCGGTCACTCGCTGCTGGCCGTGAAATTGATCGAGCGCATGCGCCAGATCGATCTAGTTGCCGATGTACGCGTACTGTTCAGCCAGCCGACCCTGTCTGCCCTGGCGGCAGCGGTGGGTGGCAAAAGTGCAGTAGAAGTGCCCGGCAACCTTATTCCCGCCAACTGCGAGCGCATCACCCCCGACATGCTGCCATTGGTGTCACTGAGCCAGGACGACATAGATCGTGTAGTAGCCAGCGTGCCCGGCGGTCTGGCCAACGTGCAGGACATCTACGCGCTGGCGCCATTGCAGGAGGGGATTTTGTATCACCACCTTGCTGCGGCCGAAGGTGATCCATACCTTCAATACGCACTGTTTGCCTTTGACAATATCGAGCGTCTGTACAGCTTCGCCGAGGCCCTGCAAGGCGTGATCGCCCGGCACGATATCCTGCGCACCGCGGTGCTTTGGGAGCGCCTCGATTCCCCGGTGCAAGTGGTCTGGCGTGAAGCGACTCTGGGTCTGGATGAACAGGTGCTGGACCCGGCCGATGGCGATATCACCGAACAATTGCTCAAGCGCCTGGACCCTCGTCATACGCGCCTGGACATCCGTCAGGCGCCGATGCTGCGCATCGGCTACGCACAGGACGCGGCGAACAACCGCTGGCTGGGCATGCTGCTGTTCCATCACCTGGTCGACGATGCCACCTCGCTGCGCATTCTGAGCAGCGAAATCGAAGCGCACATGCTCGGTCAGCAAGCCTCGCTGCCGCCGTCCGTGCCTTATCGCAACTACGTGGCCCAGGCCATGCTCGGCGTCAGCCGCGAGGAGCACGAGGCGTTTTTCCGCGACATGCTGGGTGACATCGATGAACCGACGCTGCCGTTCGGTCTGCAGGACGTGCAGGGCGACGGACGTGGTATCGAAGAAGTGCGCCAGTTGGTCGACGTCGACCTGAGCCGACGCCTGCGCGTGCAGGCCCGCCAACTCGGGGTCAGCTCAGCCAGCCTGTATCACCTGGCCTGGGCCCGTGTGCTGGGTGCGGTATCGGGCAAAGAGGACGTGGTGTTCGGCACCGTGTTGCTCGGTCGCCTGCAAGGCGGCGCCGGGTCCGACCGGGCGCTGGGGATGTTCATCAACACCTTGCCACTGCGTGTCACGCTGGGCGAGCAGGGGGTGCGCAGCGGTCTGAAAGCCACCCATGCACGACTCAGCGGGCTGCTGGCCCATGAACACGCCTCGCTGGTACTGGCCCAGCGTTGCAGTGGCGTACCGGCTTCGACACCATTGTTCAGCTCGCTGCTCAACTTCCGCCATACCGGTGATCTCGACGCGAGCGACCAGGCGCTGGCCGCCTGGGAAGGTATTCAGGCGCTGCATGGCGAAGAACGCACCAACTACCCGCTGACCTTATGCGTGGATGACCTGGGCGAAGGTTTCAACCTGACCGTCATGGCCGAAGGGCAGATCGGTGCCAAGCGTGTGTGTACCTACATGCACTGTGTGCTGGAAAATCTGGTGCAAGCACTGGAGCAGACCCCGGACGCAGCGCTGGGAGCACTGAATATCCTGCCTGCCAGCGAGCGCCAGCAACTGCTCGAAAGCTGGAACACCCCGCATGCGCTGCAGGCCGACGACGCCTTGATTCACCGTACCTTCGAAGCCTGGGTGGTGGCGCAGCCGAATGCCGTGGCCCTGGACTATGAAGAGCGCACCCTGACCTATGCCGAGCTGAACACCCGCGCCAACCAGGTAGCCCACTACCTGCTGGGCCTTGGCGTGCAGCCGGATGACCGGGTGGCGATCTGTGTCGAGCGCAGCCTGGAAATGATTGTCGGCCTGCTCGGGGTGCTCAAGGCCGGTGCGGGTTACGTGCCGATTGACCCGGCCTATCCGGCCGAGCGTATCGCCTATCAGTTGCAGGACAGCGCGCCGATGGCGGTGCTGGCCGATGCTGCGGGGCTGGCATTGCTGGGCTCGTTCGATGGCCCACGCGTAGATCTGCACAGTCCGGCGTTGCAGGCACAGCCGGGTCACAATCCACAACTGACCGGGCTCAGCCCGCGCCACCTGGCTTACGTTATCTACACCTCCGGTTCGACCGGCCTGCCCAAGGGCGTAATGGTCGAGCACCGCAACGTGGCCCGGCTGTTCTCGGCCACCCAGAGCTGGTTTGGCTTCAACGAGCAGGATGTCTGGGCCTTGTTCCATTCATTCGCTTTCGACTTCTCGGTCTGGGAAATCTGGGGCGCGCTGTTGCACGGCGGGCGTTTGTTGATAGTGCCGCAACTGGTCAGCCGCTCCCCGCAAGACTGCTACGCATTGTTGTGCAACGCCGGAGTGACGGTGCTCAACCAGACCCCGAGTGCATTCCGCCAGTTGCTCAATGCCCAGGGCGAGAGCGATCAGCGACACTCCTTGCGCCAGGTGATTTTTGGTGGCGAAGCGCTGGACACCGGGATGCTCAAGCCTTGGTACGCCAGGGTGATCAACGCGGGTACGCAGTTGGTGAACATGTATGGCATCACCGAAACCACGGTGCATGTGACCTATCACCCTCTGGTGGCGGCAGATGCTCAGCGTTCAGGCGTGAGCCCTATTGGTGTGCGCATTCCCGATTTGCAGTTGTATGTACTTGATGCACGCCGCGAGCCGGTGCCGGTGGGTGTGGTCGGCGAGCTGTATGTCGCCGGCGCCGGCGTTGCGCGGGGCTACTTGAACCGTGAAGCGCTGACGGCCGAGCGTTTCCTGGCGAATCCGTTCAGCAAGGAGCCTCAGGCGCGCCTGTACCGAACCGGCGACCTGGGTCGCTGGATGGCCGATGGCAGTCTCGACTACCTGGGCCGCAACGACGACCAGGTGAAGATCCGTGGTTTCCGTATCGAGCTGGGCGAAATTCAAGCCGTGCTGGCCGCCTGCAACACGGTCCGCGAAGCGCTGGTGCTGGTCCGCGAAGATCAACCGGGTGACAAGCGCCTGGTGGCCTATGTGATCGCTGCGCCCGGCCACGAAATCGTGGCGGCTGACTTGCGTGCGCAGTTGCTGCTGTCCCTGGCCGACTACATGGTGCCCAGTGCTTTTGTAGCCCTGGACAGCTTCCCGCTGACCGCCAACGGCAAGCTCGACCAAAAGGCGTTGCCTGCACCGGATGCTCAGGCGCTGGCAATGCGCGAATACGCGCCGCCAGAGGGCGACGTCGAGATCGCCATCGCACAGATCTGGCAGTCTCTGCTGCAAGTGCCACAGGTTGGCCGCCACGATCATTTCTTCGAGCTGGGCGGGCATTCCTTGCTGGCCGTCAAACTGATCGAGCGCATGCGCCAGATCGACCTCTCGGCTGACGTGCGCGTGCTGTTCAGCCAGCCGACCCTGGCCGCACTCGCCGCGGCGGTGGGCGGGTACACAGAAGTACAGGTGCCGGATAACCTGATCGTACAGGGCTGCGAGCGTATTACCCCGGACATGCTGCCGCTGGCTGATCTGGATCAGGCAGGGATTGATCGCGTTGTGGCGAGCGTGCCGGGCGGCCTGGCCAACATCCAGGACATCTACGCTCTGGCCCCCTTGCAGGAAGGCATTCTCTATCACCACCTGGCCGCGGATGAAGGTGACCCCTACGTCTTGCAGATGCTCTTCGCCTTCGATGATCGCGAGTGCCTGGCCGGTTTCGCCGCGGCCTTGCAGAGCGTGGTCGAACGCCACGACATCCTGCGCACCAGTGTGGTCTGGGAAGGGCTTGAACAGCCGGTACAGGTGGTATGGCGCAACGCGAAACTGAGCCTGGAAGAGGTGGCCATCGATCCGCTCGACGGTGACGTGCTGACACGACTGCGCGAGCGTTTTGACCCGCGTCACTATCGCCTGGACATCGGCCAGGCGCCGCTGATGCGCATCGCCTACGCCGAGGACAACACCCACCAGCGTCTGGTCGGCATGTTGCTGTTCCACCATCTGGCGCTGGATCACACCTCGCTGGAAGTGGTGGTGGAGGAAATGCAGTCCAGCCTGCAGGGCAAGGTCGAGCAATTACCGGCCCCGGTGCCTTATCGCAACCATGTGGCCCAGGCGCGTCTGGGTATCAGCCAGGCCGAGCACGAAGCGTTTTTCCGCGACATGCTCGGCGACATCGACGAACCGACCCTGGCTTACGGCATACAGGACGTGCAGGGCGATGGCAGTGGTATTGAGGAAGTGCATCAGGTGCTCGACAGCCAGCTGAGCAGCCGTATACGCAGTATTGCGCGGCAGTTGGGAGTTAGCGCTGCCAGTCTGGCGCACCTGGCATGGGCCCAGGTGGCAGGTCGGGTTTCGGGCCGTGAAGAAGTGGTGTTCGGTACCGTACTGATGGGCCGGATGCAGGGCGGCAATGGTGCCGACCGGGCGCTGGGCATGTTCATCAACACCTTGCCGCTGCGCATCAGCGTCGGCAGCCAGAGCGCTCTGACGGCGGTCAAGGTCACTCACCAGCGCCTGTCGGCGCTGCTGGGGCATGAGCATGCCTCGCTGTCGCTGGCCCAGCGCTGCAGCGGCGTGCCGAGTTCGCTGCCGCTGTTCAGCACCTTGCTCAACTACCGCCACAGCAACGGTGGTGCGGCTTCGAGCGAAACATTGTCAGCCTGGCAGGGCATTCAGACCCTGAGCATGGAGGAACGCACCAACTATCCGTTGTGCCTGAACGTCGATGACCTGGGCGATGCTTTCATGCTCACCATTCAGGCTGTCCAGCAAATCAATGCCCAGCGCATCGGCGAGTACATGCAGGTTGCACTGCGCAACCTGGTGGACGCACTGGAACACACGCCGCAAGCAGCGCTGAACAGCCTGTCGATACTGCCGGACGATGAGCGCGAGCTGTTGCTGACGGGCTTCAACGACACAGCCCACCCTTATCCGCGTGATGTCCTGATTCACCAACTGATCGAACAACAGGCCGCCCAGCGTCCGGATGCCTGCGCCGTACGCGGCGACAGCGGGCCGTTGCTCACTTACGCCGAACTCAACCAGCAGGCGAACCAGCTCGCCCATCGCCTGATCGAGCTGGGCGTGGAGCCGGATACGCGGGTCGCGGTCAGCCTGCGTCGCGGCGCGGAAATGGTCGTGGCGCTCTTGGGTATTCTCAAGGCCGGTGGCGCCTACGTGCCGATCGACCCTGACCTGCCCAGCGCTCGCCAGACCTATATGCTCAGCGACAGCGCCCCTCGCGCAGTGCTGACCAGCCACGAGCTGCTTGCAGATCTGCCAGACCTTGGCGTTCCGGCGCTGGTGCTTGACGGGCGCGATGACAGCGCACTGCTGAAAAAGCAGCCGACCGGCAACCCGGATGCCAAGGCCCTGGACCTGCAGCCGAATCACCTGGCCTATGTGCTTTACACCTCCGGTTCCACCGGCACGCCCAAAGGCGTGATGAACGAGCACCTGGGTGTGGTCAACCGCTTGCTCTGGGCGCGCGACGCCTATCAGGTGAACAGTCAGGATCGCGTACTGCAAAAGACCCCGTTCGGTTTCGACGTCTCGGTCTGGGAGTTTTTCCTGCCACTGCTGACCGGTGCCGAACTGGTCATGGCCCGTCCCGGTGGTCATCAGGATCCGGATTACCTGACTCAAGTGATGAGTGACGCAGGCATTACCCTGCTGCACTTCGTGCCCTCGATGCTCGATGTGTTTCTGGAACACCGCTCAACCCGCGACTTCCCGCAACTGCGCCGCGTGCTGTGCAGTGGCGAGGCCTTGCCTCGTGCGTTGCAGCGCCGCTTCGAGCAACACCTGAAGGGCGTTGAACTGCACAACCTGTATGGCCCGACCGAAGCGGCCATCGACGTTACCGCCTGGGAATGTCGTCCGACGGATCCGGGCGACAGCGTGCCCATCGGCCGCCCGATTGCCAACATTCAGATGCACGTACTCGATGCCTTGGGCCAGCTGCAACCATTGGGTGTGGCCGGTGAGCTGCACATTGGCGGTATCGGCGTGGCGCGGGGTTACCTGAATCAGCCGGACCTGAGTGCCGAGCGTTTCATCGCCGACCCGTTTTCCGAAGACCCGCAGGCACGCCTGTACAAAACCGGCGACGTCGGTCGCTGGCTGACCAATGGCGCGCTGGAATACCTGGGCCGCAACGACTTTCAGGTGAAGATCCGCGGCTTGCGTATCGAAATCGGCGAAATCGAGGCCGCCCTGGCTAAACACCCGGCGGTCCATGAAGCGGTGGTCACTGCTCGCGAAGACATACCCGGCGACAAACGTCTGGTGGCTTACTACACGCAGTCTGCCGAGCACACTGCTGTCGATCTCGAAACCCTGCGCGGTCACCTGCAGCAACAGTTGCCTGAATACATGGTTCCGGCCATTTATGTACTGCTCGAGGCCATGCCATTGACGTCCAACGGCAAGCTGGATCGCAAGGCGCTGCCGGCACCCGACGGTGACGCGCTGATCAGCCGTGGCTACGAAGCCCCACAAGGCGAAATCGAGGAGCAGATCGCGGTTATCTGGCAAGACCTGCTGGGCGTCGAGCAGGTCGGTCGTCACGACCATTTCTTCGAACTCGGCGGTCACTCGCTGCTGGCGGTCAGCCTGACCGGGCGTATGCGCCAGTTGGGCCTCAGCGCCGATGTACGCGTACTGTTCAGCCAGCCGACCCTGGCTGCACTGGCCGCAGCCGTGGGCGGTGGCACCGAGATCGTGGTGCCCGCCAACCTGATCAGCGAGGACTGCCAACGCATTACGCCTGAGCTGCTGCCATTGGCCAACCTGACCCAGGCGCAGATCGATCAAGTCGTCGCAACCGTGCCGGGTGGCGTGACCAATGTGCAGGACATCTACCCGCTGGCGCCGTTGCAGGCAGGCATTCTTTATCACCATCTGGCCGCCGAAATCGGTGACCCCTATGTGTTACAGACGCAGTTCGCCTTTGATAACCGCGAGCGCCTGAACGCCTTCGTTCAAGCGTTGCAAATGGTCATCGACCGTCACGACATTCTGCGCACCAGCGTGGTATGGGACGGTCTGGAGTCACCGGTGCAAGTGGTCTGGCGTCAGGCACAGTTGCACCTTGATGCACTTGAGCTTGATCCGGCTGACGGCGATATCGGTGCGCAACTGCACAGCCGCTTTGACCCGCGTCACTACCGCCTGAACATCGGCCAGGCACCTTTGATGCGTGTGGCCTATGCCGAAGACCCGCTCAACCAGCGCATCTGCGCGATGCTGCTGTTCCATCACATGGCGCTGGACCACGTCGCGCTGGAAGTGGTGAAGCATGAAATGCAGGCATGGCTGGCGGGCGAGGCCGACACTCTGGCGGCGTCGGTACCCGTGCCGTATCGCAACTATGTGGCCCAGGCACGTTTGGGTGTCAGCCAGGCCGATCACGAAGCGTTTTTCCGCGACATGCTCGGCGACATCGACGAGCCGACGCTGCCGTTCGGTTTGCAGGATGTGCAGGGTGAAGGGCGTGACATCGAGGAAGCCAGCCTGGCGCTTGACCCTCAACTCAACCTGCGCCTGCGTGCTCAAGCCCGCCAGCAAGGGGTGAGTGCCGCGAGCCTGGTGCATCTGGCCTGGGCCCAGGTGCTGGGCAAGGTGTCAAACAGGCAGGATGTGGTGTTCGGTACTGTACTGATGGGCCGGATGCAGGGTGGCGAAGGTGCCGAGCGAGCCTTGGGGATGTTCATCAACACCTTGCCGCTGCGGGTTTCAGTGGGCGAGCAGGGCGTGCGTGACGGGGTCAAGGCCACTCATAAGCGCCTGACTGCATTGCTCGGTCACGAACATGCCTCACTGGCGTTGGCCCAGCGTTGCAGCGGTGTTGCCGCGCCGGCGCCGCTGTTCAGTGCGCTGCTCAACTATCGCCACAGTGGGGTCGGCAGTGTATCCGACCAGGCCATGCAGGCCTGGCAGGGCATCGCGGTCCTCAGCGGTGAAGAGCGTACCAACTACCCGCTGACCTTGAACGTCGACGATCTGGGCGAAGGGTTCAGCCTGACGGCGTTGGTGGTTTCGTCAATCGGCGCGCAACGGGTGTGCGGCTACATGCACACGGCACTGGAAAACCTGTTGACGGCGCTGGAGCAGACGCCAGAAACGTCATTGCAAGGTTCGTCGATCCTGCCAGTTGTCGAGCGCGAGCAGTTGCTGGTGGCGTTCAACGACACCGCACTGGATTACCCGCAGCAGCAGACCATTCACGGGATGTTCGAAGCCCAGGTCGAGCGCACGCCGGAAGGCGTGGCAGTGGTCCACGGCGAGCAGCGCCTGACGTATCGCGAGCTCAACCAGCAGGCCAACCGCCTGGCTCATGCGTTGATTAAGCAGGGCGTGCAGCCGGATTCCCGCGTCGGAATCTGTGTTGAACGTGGCGCCGCGATGGTCGTGGGTTTGCTGGCGGTCCTCAAGGCGGGCGGCGGTTACGTGCCGCTCGACCCGGCTTATCCAGCGGAACGTATTGCCTACATGTTGCAGGACAGCGCTCCGGCCGCAGTACTGGCCCAAACCGCGACTCAGGGCCTGCTGGCCGACGTTTCGGTACCTGTGATCAATCTTGATCTGAGCGATTGGCAGGACGAATCCGTCCAGAATCCGCAGGTGCCAGGGCTGACTTCAGCGCATCTGGCGTACCTGATCTACACATCCGGCTCCACCGGCCTGCCGAAAGGCGTGATGATCGAACACCGCAACACCGTGAACTTCCTGAGCTGGGCGCACACCGCTTTCGACGGCTCTGCACTGGAAAAAACGCTGTTCTCCACTTCGCTGAACTTTGACCTTGCGGTCTACGAGTGCTTCGCGCCGCTGACCTCGGGTGGCAGCATTGAGGTCGTCAAGAACGTGCTGGAACTGCAACACGGCGAGCACGATATCGGCCTGATCAACACCGTGCCGTCAGCGCTCAAGGCCTTGCTGGACGTTGATGGCTTGCCGAGGTCGGTACACACCGTGAACGTGGCCGGTGAAGCGCTCAAGCGCAGTCTGGTAGAAAACCTGTTCGAAAAAACAGGCGTGCAGCGCCTGTGCAACCTCTATGGCCCCTCGGAAACCACTACCTACTCAAGCTGGGTGGCGATGGACCGCGAAGATGGCTTCGCTGCGCACATCGGCAAGCCGGTTGGTAATACGCAGTTTTACCTGCTGGACGAGCAACAGCAGCCCGTGCCACTGGGTGTTGCCGGTGAAATCTACATCGGTGGTGCCGGTGTGGCACGGGGCTATCTGAACCGCGACGACCTCACTGCCGAGCGCTTTGTCAAAGATCCGTTCAGCTCGCAGCCAGCGGCACGCATGTACCGCACCGGCGATCTGGGCCGCAACCTGCCAGACGGCAATATCGAATATCTGGGCCGTAACGACGATCAAGTGAAAATCCGCGGCTTCCGCATCGAGCTCGGCGAGATCGATGCACGCCTGGCCAAACACCCGGCGGTCCACGAAGCGGTGGTCACTGCCCGCGAAGACATTCCCGGCGACAAGCGTCTGGTGGCTTATTACACCTTGGCGTCCGGGCACACCTCGGCGGACATCGACAGCCTGCGCGGCTGGCTGCAGGAGCAATTGCCGGCCTACATGATCCCGGTGGCCTATGTGCTGCTCGATGCACTGCCACTGACGCCAAACGGCAAGCTGGACCGCAAGGCCTTGCCGGCACCGGAAGCCGATGCACTGATCAGCCGTGGTTATGAAGCCCCACAAGGCGAAACCGAAACGCAGATCGCGGCTATCTGGCAAGACCTGCTGGGCGTTGCTCAGGTCGGTCGTCACGACAACTTCTTCGAGCTGGGCGGTCATTCGCTGCTGGCCGTCAGCCTGATCGGGCGTATGCGTCAGTCGGGCTTGAGCTCGGACGTACGCGTGCTGTTCGGTCAGCCGACGCTGGCGGCGCTGGCAGCAGCAGTTGGCGGCGGCACGGAAATCGTGGTGCCCGCCAATCTGATTACCGAGCACTGCGAACACATCACCCCGGACCTGCTGCCGCTGGCCGACCTGACCCAGGCGCAGATCGATCAGGTGGTCGCCAGCGTGCCGGGCGGCGTGGCGAATGTGCAGGACATCTACCCGCTGTCGCCGTTGCAGGAAGGCATCCTCTATCACCACCTCAGCGCTGAGCGCGGAGATCCGTATTTGCTGCAATCGCTGTTCGCCTTCGACAGCCAGGAGCATGTCGACGACTTTGCCCGCGCCTTGCAGTTCGTGATCAAGCGCCATGACATTCTGCGCACCGCACTGGTCTGGGAGGGGCTGGACGAACCGATGCAAGTGGTCTGGCGTCAGGCGTTGCTGATGCGTGAAAGCTTTGACCCGGACCCGCAAGGCGGCGACGTCGCGACACAGTTGCACCAGCGTTTCGACTCCCGCCACCAGCGTCTGGACATTCGTCGGGCGCCGATGATGCGTCTTGTACATGCCTGGGATGAGCCAAACCAGCGCTGGCTGGGCTGGCTGCAGTTCCATCATCTGGTCATGGACCATACCACGCTGGAAGTAGTGCGCCATGAGATGCAGGCCTGCCTGCTGGGGCAGGGTGCTCAACTGGGCTTGACGGTGCCATATCGCAATTACATCGCTCAGGTTCGCCTGGGCATGAGTCAGGAGGAACATGAGGCGTTCTTCCGCGACATGTTGAGTGACGTTGACGAGGCGACGCTGCCGTTTGGTTTGCAAGAGGTGCAAGGTGACGGTCATGACATCGAAGAAGGCTGTCTGGCGGTGGATCTGGAGCTCAGCCGTCGTTTGCGCGCTCAGGCCCGTCAACTGGGCGTAAGTGCCGCGAGCCTGGTCCACCTGGCCTGGGCGCAGCTGTTGAGCAAGGCCTCGGGGCGTGACGACGTGGTGTTCGGCACCGTGCTGCTGGGCCGGATGCAAGGTGGTGAAGGCTCAGAACGGGCGCTGGGCGTGTTTATCAACACCTTGCCGCTGCGTGTGAGTCTGGGCGACCAAGGCGTGCGTGACGGGGTCAAGGCCACGCACCGACGGCTGACCGCATTGCTCGGGCATGAACACGCGTCTCTGGCGCTGGCCCAGCGTTGCAGTGGCGTGGTCGCACCGGCGCCGTTGTTCAGCGCGCTGCTCAACTATCGCCACACCAGCGTTGCCGTGACCGATGAGACGCTGACGGCCTGGAATGGCATGCACGCCCTGGCGCTGGGCGATGAAGAACGCACCAACTATCCATTGACCCTCAACGTCGATGACCGGGGCGAAGACTTCCTGTTGACCGTACAGACTGTACCGCTGATCGACGGCGCACGTATCTGCGCCTACATGCAGCAAACCTTGAGCAATCTGGTCAACGCGCTGGAGCAGGCGCCGCAGACCCCGTTGCACGCTATTTCCATACTGCCGGACAGCGAGCGCGAGCAGCTGCTTGAACAGTGCAAGCAGCCCGGCACTGCCTATACGAGCGAGACACCGATTCATCTGCAATTCGAAGCCCGCGCCGCGCAACAGCCAGACGCCGTGGCGCTGGTGTTCGAAGCGCAGACCCTGAGCTACGGCGAACTCAACGCCCGCGCCAACCAGGTTGCCCATCGCCTGCTGGCTCACGGCGTTCGTCCGGATGATCGGGTGGCGATCTGCGTCGAACGCGGTCCGGCGATGATCATCGGCTTGCTGGGTATTCTCAAATCCGGCGCTGGATACGTGCCACTGGACCCGGCATACCCCCTTGAACGGCTGGCCTACACCCTTGGTGACAGCGCGCCAGTAGCGTTGTTGAGTCAGCGGTCAGTGCAGAGCACCTTGCCAGCCTCGGAAGTGCCGGTGATCAGTCTCGACGATGACTTGCAGGGCGAATCCGTCTGCAATCCGCAGGTGCCGGTAAAGCCCACCAACCTGGCTTATGTGATCTACACCTCCGGCTCCACCGGTCTGCCCAAGGGTGTGATGGTCGAGCATCGCAACGTTGCGCGGCTGTTTTCGGCCACCGAAGAGTGGTTCGGCTTCAATGAACAGGATGTCTGGGCGCTGTTCCATTCGTTCGCCTTCGACTTCTCGGTCTGGGAAATCTGGGGCGCGCTGCTGCACGGCGGCCGTCTGTTGATCATCCCGCAACTGGTCAGCCGCTCGCCCGAAGACTTCTATAACCTGCTGTGCAGTGCCGGGGTGACGGTGCTCAACCAGACGCCAAGTGCGTTCCGTCAACTGATTGCTGCCCAGGCTGAGAACACTCAGGCACATTCGCTGCGTCAGGTTATTTTCGGTGGTGAAGCGCTGGAAACGGCGATGCTCAAGCCGTGGTACGCCCGGCAAGCGAACGCCGGCACACAACTGGTGAACATGTACGGAATCACCGAAACCACGGTGCATGTGACCTATTACCCGTTGCAGCCCGAAGACGCCCAGCGTCTTGGCGCCAGCCCGATCGGCAGGCGCATTCCCGACTTGCAGCTGTATGTTCTCGATGCCCGCGGCGAGCCGGTGCCGGTGGGTGTGGTCGGCGAACTGTATGTCGGCGGCGCCGGTGTGGCTCGGGGCTACCTGAACCGTGAAGCACTGACGGCCGAACGTTTCCTCGACAACCCGTTCAGCCACGCAGCGGATGCGCGGATGTACCGTACCGGCGACCTGGGACGCTGGCTGGCCGACGGTAGCCTTGAATACCTGGGGCGCAACGATGAGCAGGTGAAGATTCGTGGTTTCCGTATCGAACTGGGCGAGATCGAAGCGCGTCTGGCTGAATATCCTGACGTCCGCGATGCCGTTGTGTTGTGTCGTGAGGATGTGCCCGGCGACAAGCGTCTGGTGGCCTATGTCACGGCGCAGCAGCCGGAGAGCCTGCTGGACATCGAAAGCCTGCGCGAGCATCTGCAGAGTGCATTGCCGGAGCACATGGTGCCCGCAGCCTACGTGCAACTCGATGAGTTGCCACTGACGGCCAACGGCAAGCTCGATCGCCGGGCGTTGCCGGTGCCCGACCGCTCGGCGCTGGCCAGTCGTGGCTACGCAGCACCTGAAAACGACACCGAGATGGCCATTGCGCGGATCTGGCAAGACCTGCTGCAACTGGAGCAGGTCGGTCGGCATGACAACTTCTTCGAACTGGGCGGTCACTCACTGCTGGCCGTGAAACTGATCGAGCGCATGCGCCAGATTGATCTGGTTGCCGATGTGCGCGTGCTGTTCAGTCAGCCGACCCTGTCCGCCCTGGCGGCGGCGGTGGGCGGCAAGGGTGCAGTGGAAGTACCCGCCAACCTTATTCCCGCCGGCTGCGAGCGCATCACCCCGGACATGCTGCCTCTGGCAGCGTTGAGCCAGGATGATATCGACCGCGTGGTGGCAAGTGTGCCCGGCGGTCTGGCCAACGTGCAGGATATTTACGCTCTGGCGCCGCTGCAGGAAGGGATTTTGTATCACCACCTTGCCGCGACCGAGGGTGACCCGTATCTGCAATACGCACTGTTTGCCTTTGACAGCCTCGAACGTCTGCACAGTTTCGCCCAGGCACTGCAAGGCGTGATCGACCGGCACGATATCCTGCGCACCGCTGTGCTTTGGGAGCGTCTCGATGCAGCGGTGCAAGTGATCTGGCGTGAAGCGCCTCTGGGTATGGATGAGTGGGTACTGAACCCGGCCGATGGCGACATCGCCGAACAACTGCTCAAGCGTCTGGACCCTCGTCACACGCGTCTGGACATTCGTCAGGCGCCGATGTTACGCATCGGCTATGCACATGACGCGGAAAACGACCGCTGGCTGGGCATGCTGCTGTTCCATCACCTGGTGGACGACGCCACATCGCTGCGCACTCTCAGCAGCGAAATCGAGTCGTACATGCTCGGGCAGCAGGCCTCTCTGCCACCGTCCGTGCCTTACCGCAATTACGTGGCGCAAGCCATGCTCGGCGTGAGCCGCGAGGAGCACGAAGCGTTTTTCCGCGACATGCTCGGTGACATCGATGAGCCGACGCTGCCGTTCGGCCTGCTGGACGTGCAGGGCGACGGTCGCGGTATCGAGGAGGTGCACCAGCCGGTCGATATGGACCTGAGCCGCCGCCTGCGCTTGCAGGCCCGGCAGTTCGGGGTCAGCTCCGCCAGTCTGTATCACCTGGCATGGGCACGTGTTCTGGGCGCTGTGTCAGGCAAAGAGGAGGTGGTGTTCGGCACCGTATTGCTCGGCCGCCTGCAGGGTGGTGCCGGGTCTGACCGGGCGCTGGGGATGTTCATCAACACCTTGCCGTTGCGTGTCACGCTGGGCGAGCAGGGCGTGCGCAGCGGTCTGAAGGCTACCCACGCCAGGCTCAGCGGGCTGCTTGCCCATGAACACGCCTCGCTGGTACTGGCACAGCGTTGCAGTGGCGTGGCCGCTTCAACGCCGCTGTTCAGCGCCTTGCTCAACTACCGGCATGTCGCCGGTCAGGCCAACCAGCAGACACTGGACGCCTGGCAAGGCATTGAAAGCCTGCGTGGCGAAGAACGCACCAACTATCCGCTGACCCTTTCAGTAAACGATGAGGGAACGGGCTTCAGTTTGACGATTCAAGCCAGTGCCTGCATCGATGCGCAACGCATCTGCGCGTATGTGCAGACCACTCTGGAGAATGTGGTCAGCGCACTGGAACAGTCCGGCGAGGTGCCGATGGCAGGCTTGTCGGTTCTGTCGGCGGCGGAGCGTGAGCATCTGGTGTATGGCCTGAACGCTACCGCGCTGGATTACCCGCAGCAGCAGACCATTCACGGGATGTTCGAAGCCCAGGTCGAGCGCACGCCGGAAGGGGTGGCAGTGGTCCACGGCGAGCAGCGTCTGAGGTATCGCGAGCTCAACGAGCAGGCCAACCGCCTGGCCCATGCTTTGATTAAGCAGGGCGTACAACCGGATTCCCGCGTCGGCATCTGCGTTGAACGCGGCGTGGAAATGGTCGTCGGTTTGCTGGCGATTCTCAAGGCGGGCGGCGGGTATGTGCCGCTGGATCCGGCTTATCCGGCGGAACGTATTGCCTACATGTTGCAGGATAGCGCTCCGGCCGCAGTACTGGCTCAAACCGCTACTCAAGGCCTGCTGGCCGACGTTTCGGCACCTGTCATCAATCTTGATCTTAGCGATTGGCAGGACCAATCCGTCCAGAATCCGCAGGTGCCAGGGCTGACTTCAGCGCATCTGGCGTACCTGATCTACACCTCCGGTTCGACCGGTCTGCCAAAAGGCGTGATGATCGAACACCGCAACACCGTTAACTTCCTGACCTGGGCGCACACCGCTTTCGACGGCTCTGCACTGGAAAAAACGCTGTTCTCCACCTCGCTGAACTTTGACCTTGCGGTCTACGAGTGCTTCGCGCCGCTGACCTCGGGCGGCAGCATCGAAGTCGTCAAGAACGTGCTGGAACTGCAGCACGGCGAGCACGATATCGGCCTGATCAACACTGTACCGTCAGCGCTCAAGGCCTTGCTGGACGTTGATGGCTTGCCGAGGTCGGTGCACACCGTGAACGTGGCCGGTGAAGCGCTGAAACGAAGCCTGGTTGAATCGCTGTTCGAGAACACCGGCGTGCAGCGCCTGTGCAACCTCTATGGTCCTTCGGAAACCACCACCTACTCAAGCTGGGTGGCGATGGATCGCGAAGTCGGCTTCGCTCCTCATATCGGCAAGCCCGTCGGCAATACACAGTTCTACCTGCTGGATGAACAGCAACAGCCTGTTCCGCTGGGCGTCGCGGGCGAGATCTACATCGGCGGCGCCGGTGTGGCGCGGGGTTATCTGAACCGCGACGACCTCACTGCCGAGCGCTTTGTCAAAGATCCGTTCAGCCCGCAGCCAGCGGCACGCATGTACCGCACCGGCGACCTGGGGCGCTACCTGCCAGACGGCAATATCGAATACCTGGGTCGTAACGACGATCAGGTGAAAATCCGCGGCTTCCGCATCGAACTGGGCGAGATCGATGCACGCCTGGCCAAACACCCAGCCATTCATGAAGCCGTGGTGGCTGCACGCGAAGATGTACCGGGCGACAAGCGTCTGGTGGCCTATTACACCCTGAGCGCAGGCCATGCTTCGGTAGACATCGACAGCCTGCGCGGCTGGCTGCAGGAGCAATTGCCGGCCTACATGATCCCGGTGGCCTATGTACTGCTCGATGCACTGCCACTGACCCCGAATGGCAAGCTGGACCGCAAAGCCTTGCCGGCACCGGACGCCGATGCACTGATCCGTCGTGGTTACGAAGCCCCACAGGGCGAAACCGAAACCCTGCTGGCGCAAATCTGGAGCGACTTGCTCCAGCTTGAACGCATCAGCCGTCACGACCATTTCTTCGAGCTGGGCGGCCATTCATTGCTGGCGATGCGCCTGATTTCGCAGATTCGCCAGCAGTTGGGCGTCGAACTGAGCCTGGCCGCGTTGTTTGCCCACCCCGAACTGAGTGCACTGGCGCTGGCCATCGCCCAGGCAGGACGCAGCATCCTGCCGGATATCGTGCCGGTGGCACGCGATCAGGCCTGGCCATTGTCGTTCGGCCAGCAACGTCTGTGGTTCCTCGCCAAGATGGAAGGCGCCAGCGCGGCCTACCACATGCCTGTCGGTCTGGGCCTGCGTGGCGAGCTGGATCGCGCGGCGATGCAACGGGTGCTGGAGCGCATCGTGGCGCGCCATGAGGGCTTGCGCACCACCTTCATTCAGGGCGATGACGAACAACCATTGCAACGGATCAGCCCGGCGGATGCCGGCTTCAACCTGCAACTGCATGATCTGCAAGGGCTGGTGGATGCCAAGGAGAAGCTTCAGGCACTGGCCAGCGAAGAGTCGCTGCAAGGCTTCGATCTGGAACAGGGCCCGTTGATCCGTGGCCGCCTGATCCGTATGGCCGAAGACCATCACGTCCTGTTGCTGACCATGCACCACATCGTTTCCGATGGCTGGTCGATTGGCGTGCTGACCCGTGAGCTGGCCGCGCTTTATGCGGCATTCAGCCAGGGCCAGGACGACCCGCTGGCGCCACTGACGCTGCAATACCTGGACTACGCAGTGTGGCAGCGTCGCTGGCTGAGCGGCGATCTCCTGCAGCAACAAAGCGACTACTGGCAGCAAACCCTGGCAGACGCTCCGGCACTGCTGATGTTGCCTACCGATCGGGTGCGTCCGGCACAGCAGGACTATGCCGGCGCGGTGCTGCCCATTGTGTTCGACGAAGATCTGACTCGCGGCCTCAAAGCATTGAGCCAACGTCACGGCAGCACCCTGTTCATGACCGTCATGGCCGCCTGGGCTGCACTGCTGGCGCGTCTGTCCGGTCAGGACGACGTGGTCATCGGCACGCCAGTGGCCAACCGCACACGCAGTGAAGCCGAAGGGCTGGTGGGCCTGTTCGTCAATACCCTGGCGATCCGCGTCGACCTCAGCGACAAGCCCACGGCAGAGACTCTGCTGGCGCAGGTCAAGACCAACACCTTAGGCGCCCAGGACCATCAGGACCTGCCGTTCGAACAAGTGGTGGAAGTGATCAAGCCGGTGCGCAGCCTGTCGCACAGCCCGGTGTTCCAGGCCATGCTCAGCTGGCAGGACATGAGCGGCGGGGATTTGGTCCTCGGCGATCTGCAACTGGAAAGCCTGAGCGCAGGCCATACACTGTCCAAGTTCGATCTCTCGCTGGACATCGGCGAAGCGCAGGGTCAGCTGCTTGGTTCGCTGGAATACGCCACCGCGTTGTTCGATGAAAGCACCATCGCCCGTTATCTGGGCTACCTGAAGCGCTTGCTGCACGCCATGGTCGCCGATGACCGCCAGGTGCTGGAACATGTGCCACTGCTTGATGCGGTGGAGCGCAAGCATCTGCTGATCGACCTTAACGCTACCAACGTGCCTTACCCGCAAGACGCCACGATTCATCAGTTGTTCGAAGAAAAGGTCCGGGCACAGCCCGAGGCCATCGCCGTGGCTTTCCAGGCGCAGCGCTTGAGCTATGCCGACTTGAACCGTCAGGCCAACCGTCTGGCTCATCACCTGATCAGCCTCGGCATCGGCCCTGATGATCGGGTGGCGATCTGCGTCGAACGTGGGGTGAAAATGATAGTCGGCCTGCTCGGCGTGCTCAAAGCCGGTGCTGCCTATGTGCCGCTGGACCCGGCTTACCCGGCCGAGCGTCTGGCCTACATGATCAACGACAGTCAGCCAGCAGCATTGCTCACCCAGCGCGGCTTGCAGGAGCGCTTGCCCGCACTGTCCATGCCGCTGGTATTGCTCGACGACGAGCATTGCCATGGCTTCACCGAGTGTGATGACAACCCGGTCGTACCGACCCTCGGCGTGCGCAACCTGGCGTATGTGATCTACACCTCCGGTTCCACCGGCAACCCGAAGGGCGTGATGATCGAACACCGCGGCCTGGTCAACTACAGCGTCGATGCTGCACGCCTGTTCGGCCTGTCCCAGAGCGACACGGTGCTGCAACAAAACACCCTTAACTTCGACCTGTCGGTGGAGGAGATCTTCCCAGCACTGCTGGCCGGTGCCACGCTGGCACCAAGCCGCGAGATATTCGGCAGTGAAGGCACTGAAAATCACGGCATTTACCCGACCGTTCTGCACTTGACCGCTGCGCACTGGCACACGCTGGTGGCCGAATGGCACAACCAGCCGCAGGCTGCTGAACAACGCCTGGCCGAGGTGCGCCTGATCAACGTTACGGGTGACGCATTGTCGGCACAGAAACTCAAGCTCTGGGATGAGGTTCGCCCGGAACACACGCGCCTGATCAACACTTACGGGCCGACCGAAGCGACGGTGTCCTGCACCGCCGCCTACGTCAGCCATGACGCTGCGGCCGGCAGCGAAGGCAGTGGTAACGCGACCATCGGCAAGCCGATGGCCAACACCCGCATCTACCTGCTCGACGAACACCAGCAGCCAGTGCCATACGGCGTGGCCGGTGAGATTTTCATCGGTGGCGACGGCGTGGCACGCGGTTACCTGAACCTTGAAGAGGTCAATGCCGAGCGTTTCCTCGCTGATCCGTTCAGCAACAGCCCTGATGCCAGGATGTACAAAACCGGTGACCTGGCACGCTACATGGCCGACGGTCGTATCGAGTACCTGGGGCGTAACGACTTCCAGGTCAAGGTGCGCGGTTTCCGTATCGAACTGGGCGAAATCGAAGCCCGTCTCGGCAATTGCAAAGGGGTCAAGGAAGCGGTGGTGATCGCTCGGGAGGACAATCCCGGTGAAAAACGTCTCGTGGCCTACGTGATCGCCCAGCCACAAGCGAACCTGGATGCCGCCAGCCTGCGCGCTGAGCTGGCGCCGCAACTGGCCGAGTACATGCTGCCAAGTGCGTTCGTGCTGCTTGATGCACTGCCGCTGACGCCGAATCGCAAGCTCGATCGCAAGGCCCTGCCGGCCCCGGCGGACGATGCCTTTGCCAGTCGTGAACATGTCGCCCCGCAAGGCACCAGCGAAAAAGCCCTGGCGCAGATCTGGCAGAACCTGCTCAACCTGGAAGCAGTAGGGCGTCATGACCACTTCTTCGAACTGGGCGGGCACTCGCTGCTGGCAATGCGCCTGATTTCCCAGGTGCGTCAGCGCATGGGCGTCGAGCTGAGTCTGGCGGACATCTTCGCCCAACCGGAACTGGCGGCGTTGGCTCAGGTAGTGGCGCACGCTGCCGGCAGCAGCCAGCAGCCCATCGTGCCGGTGTCCCGCGATCAGTCCTTGCCGCTGTCGTTTGCCCAGCAACGCCTGTGGTTCCTCGCGCAGCTGGACGGCGGCAGTGCGGCTTATCACATTCCAGCCGGTCTGCGTCTGCGCGGCAGCCTCGATCAAGTGGCCCTGAAGCGGGCGCTGGACCGTATCGTTGCGCGCCACGAGGCATTGCGTACGACCTTTGTCCAGGAGCAGGACCAGGATCCGCTGCAGTGCATCGCCCCGACCGATATCGGCTTCAGCCTGCAACTGCAGGTGCTGACCGGGCTGGCGGATGCGGAACAACAACTGCTCGCCATCGCCGCAGAAGAGGCCGAAGAGGGCTTTGATCTGGTGAACGGGCCGCTGGTGCGCGGACGCCTGGTGCGCATGGCCGATGACGACCATGTGTTGCTGGTGACCATGCACCACATCGTCTCTGACGGCTGGTCCGCTGGCGTGTTGACCCGTGAACTGGGCCTGCTCTATGCAGCGTTCAGCGAAGGCGCCGAGGATCCGTTGCCAGCGTTGCCGGTGCAGTATGCCGACTACGCGCTGTGGCAGCGCAACTGGCTGAGCGGCAACGTGCTGCAGCAACAGCGCCAGTACTGGCAGCAGACTCTGGCCGGCGCGCCGGCCTTGCTGACCTTGCCGACCGACCGGCCACGCCCGGCACAACAGGACTACAGCGGTCAGTTGCTCGGGCTGGTACTCGACGCCGACCTGACCCGTGGCCTCAAGGCGCTGAGCCAGCGGCATGGCAGCAGCCTGTTCATGACGGTCATGGCCGCATGGGCTGCGCTGCTGGGACGTCTGGCCGGTCAGGACGACGTGGTCATCGGTACGCCGGTGGCCAACCGCATGCGCGCCGAGGTGGAGGACCTGATCGGGTTCTTCGTCAACACCCTGGCCGTGCGCGTCGACCTCTCGGGGACACCGAGCGTGCAAAGTCTGTTGCAGCAGGTCAAACAGCAGACCCTGGCCGCCCAGGCGAATCAGGACCTGCCGTTCGAACAGGTGGTTGAGGTGGTGCGCCCGCAGCGCAGCCTGTCCCACAGCCCGATTTTCCAGGCCATGTTGTCGTGGCAGAACAACGAAACGTCCGATCTGGCGCTTGGCGACATGAGCCTGCAGGGCGTCGCAGTGGCTGGCCATACCGCCAAGTTCGACCTGACGCTGGACATGACCGAGGTCGGCGATCAATTGATCGGCACCCTGGAATACGCCACGGCACTGTTCGACGAAAGCACCCTGCAGCGCTACATGGGCTACTTCCAGCGCTTGCTGGAAGCCATGGTCGCCGACGACCGCCAGTTGCTGGAACAGGTGCCGTTGCTCGATGCGGTGGAACGCCAGCACCTACTGGTCGACCTCAATGCTACCGACGTGCCTTACCCGCACGACTGCACGATTCATCAGCTGTTCGAAGCAAAGGTTCAGGCACAGCCCGACGCCATCGCCGTGGCTTTCCAGGCGCAGCGACTGAGTTATGCCGAACTGAACCGTCAGGCCAACCGTCTGGCTCATCACCTGATCGGCCTGGGCATTGGCCCTGACGATCGGGTGGCGATCTGTGTCGAGCGTGGCGTGGAAATGATGATCGGCCTGCTCGGTGTGCTCAAGGCAGGGGCGGCTTATGTACCACTTGACCCCGCCTATCCGGCCGAGCGCCTGGCATACATGATCACCGACAGCCAGCCAGCGGCGTTGCTGACCCAGCGTGATCTGCAGAAGCGCTTGCCAACCCTGACCTTGCCGCTGGTGCTGCTCGACGATGATCAGCGCAACACCTTTACCGAGCGTGACGATAACCCGGTGGTGGAAGCCCTCGGCGTGCGCAACCTGGCGTATGTGATCTACACCTCGGGCTCCACTGGCAATCCGAAAGGGGTGATGATCGAGCATCGCGGTCTGGTCAACTACAGCACCGATGCGGCGCGCCTGTTTGGCCTGGCCCCGACAGACACCGTGCTGCAACAGAACACCCTGAACTTCGACCTGTCGGTAGAAGAGATCTTCCCGGCGCTGCTGGCCGGGGCATCTCTGGCACCAAGCCGCGAGATCTTCGGCAGTGAGGGGACTGAAAATCACGGTATTTACCCGACCGTTCTGCACTTGACTGCTGCGCACTGGCACACGCTGGTGGCCGAATGGCACAACCAGCCGCAGGCTGCCGCGCAACGCCTGGCCGAGGTCCGTTTGATCAACGTCACCGGCGACGCATTGTCGGCACAGAAGCTCAAGCTCTGGGACGAGGTGCGCCCGGCGCATACCCGTCTGATCAACACCTATGGCCCGACCGAGGCGACGGTGTCCTGCACCGCGGCCTACGTCAGCCACGATGCTGTAGCTGGCAGCGAAGGCAGCGGTAACGCGACCATCGGCAAGCCGATGGCCAACACGCGTATCTACCTGCTTGATGCCCATCAACAACCGGTGCCGTATGGCGTGGCCGGTGAGATCTTCATCGGTGGCGACGGCGTGGCACGGGGTTACCTGAATCTTGAAGAGGTCAACGCCGAACGCTTCCTCGCGGACCCGTTCAGCAACAGCCCTGAGGCCAGGATGTACAAAACCGGCGATTTGGCACGCTACATGGCCGACGGTCGGATCGAGTACCTGGGTCGTAACGACTTCCAGGTCAAGGTGCGCGGTTTCCGTATCGAGCTGGGTGAAATCGAAGCCCGTCTCGGCAATTGCACCGGGGTCAAGGAGGCGGTGGTGATCGCCCGGGAAGACACTCCGGGAGACAAACGCCTGGTGGCTTATGTGGTCGGTCAGCCACAAGCGAGCCTGGATGCCGCCAGCCTGCGCGCTGAGCTAGCGCCGCAGCTGGCCGAGTACATGCTGCCGAGTGCGTTCGTGATCCTCGACGCCTTGCCATTGACGCCGAACCGCAAGCTCGATCGCAAGGCGCTGCCGGCTCCGCAAGCCGAGGCCTTTGCCAGCCGTGAACATGTGGAACCGCAAGGCGACACCGAGATGGCGCTGGCGCAGATCTGGCAGAACCTGCTCAACCTTGAACAGGTGGGCCGTCATGACCAGTTCTTCGAGCTCGGCGGGCACTCGCTGCTGGCGATGCGCCTGATTTCCCAGGTGCGCCAGCACTTGGGTGTCGAGCTGGGCCTGGCGGATATCTTCGCCCAGCCTGAACTGGCCGCCATGGCACGCATACTCGCCGACGCCAAAGGCAGCAGCCAGCCGCCTATCGTGCCGGTGTCCCGCGACCAGACCTTGCCGCTGTCGTTTGCCCAGCAGCGTCTGTGGTTCCTCGCACAGCTGGAGGGCGGCAGCGCGGCTTACCATATTCCGGCAGGGCTGCGTCTACGTGGCACTCTGGATAACCCTGCGCTGAAACGCGCGCTGGACCGTATCGTCGCCCGCCACGAAGTGCTGCGTACGACCTTCGTGCAAGTGCATGGCGAGGACGTTGCACAACACATAGCCTCGGCCGATATCGGTTTCAGCCTGCAACTGCAGGTGCTGACCGGGCAGGCGGATGCTGAAGAGCAGCTGCTCGCCATCACCGCTGAAGAAGCCAACGAAGGCTTCGATCTGCTCAACGGTCCGCTGGTACGCGGACGTCTGGTGCGCATGGCCGAGGACGATCACGTGTTGCTGGTGACCATGCACCATATCGTCTCCGACGGCTGGTCCGCGGATGTATTGACTCGTGAGCTGAGTGCGCTCTATGCCGCGTTCAGTGCCGGTGCCGAGGATCCGTTGCCCACCTTGCCGGTGCAATACGCCGACTATGCCGTGTGGCAGCGCAACTGGCTGAGCGGCGACGTGCTGCAGCAACAGCGTCAATACTGGCAGCAGACCCTGGGCGGTGCACCAGCCTTGCTGACCTTGCCGACCGACCGGCCGCGCCCGGCACAACAGGACTACAGCGGCAATATTCGCGGCCTGGTGCTCGATGCCGAGCTGACCCTTGGCCTCAAGGCCCTGAGCCAGCGGCATGGCAGCACGCTGTTCATGACCGTGATGGTCGCATGGGCCTCGCTGCTGGGGCGTCTGGCCGGTCAGGATGATGTGGTGATCGGTACACCGGTGGCCAACCGCCTGCGGGCCGAAGTGGAGGACCTGATCGGGTTCTTCGTCAACACCCTGGCGATACGCGTCGATCTCTCCGGCGCACCGAGCGTCGAAGCGTTGATGCAGCAGGTCAAGCGTCAGACGCTGGCAGCGCAGAGCCATCAGGACCTGCCGTTCGAACAGGTGGTCGAGGTGGTTCGTCCGCAACGCAGCATGTCCCACAGCCCGATCTTCCAGGCGATGTTGTCCTGGCAGAACAACGAAACGTCCGACCTGTCGCTCGGCGCCATGAACCTGCAAGGCGTGGCGGTAAACGACCACACGGCCAAGTTCGATCTGGTGCTGGACATGACCGAGGTTGGCGATCAATTGATCGGCACGCTGGAATACGCCACGGCGCTGTTCGACGAAAGCACCATGGACCGTTACCTGGGCTATTTCCAGCGACTGCTGGAAGCCATGGTCGCCAATGAGCACCGCATACTGGAACACGTGCCATTGGTGGATGCGGTCGAGCGCGAGCACCTGTTGAGCGGTCTCAATGCAACCGACCGCGCTTACCCTCAGGGTCCGTTGATGCATCGCCTTTTCGAGGCGCATGCAGCGTCTCGACCTCAAGCGATTGCGGCCCGCCAGGGCGAGCAGACGCTGACCTACGCCGAACTCGACAGCCGCGCCAACGCCCTGGCTCAGCACTTGCGCCAGCACGGCGTGAAAGCGGGAGCCCGAGTGGCGATCCTGCTGGATCGTTCGGTGGAGCTGCTGACCAGTATGCTGGCCACGCTCAAGTGCGGCGCGGCGTACCTGGCGCTGGATCGCCTGGCCCCCGAAGAACGTGTGCGCTTCATGCTCGAGGACAGCGAAGCACTCATGTTGCTGACCCGCAGCGAGCTGACAGCACCTGAAACGACGCCGCGACTCGATCTGGACACCCTGGATCTATCAGTGGCCGGCCAAGGGCCAGTCGCGCTTGCAGATGAAGTCGCAGGCGAGACCCCGGCGTGCATCATCTACACCTCCGGCTCCACCGGCATACCCAAAGGCGTGATCGTGACCCACAACGGCATCGTGCGACTGGTGCGGGATAACTACGACTTCCGTGCCGATGACCGCGTGGCGTTTTCTTCCAACCCGGCGTTCGACGCCAGCAGCCCGGAGATCTGGGGTGCGTTGCTCAATGGCGGCCAGTCGATAATCGTCGAGCCTTCCGTGTTGCTTGAGCCGGCTGCCTTTGCCGCCCTGCTCAAACGCCACGCAGTCACGGTGATGTTCAGCTCGACCGCCTTGTTCAACCTGTATGCCGGGTTGATTCCCGAAGCCCTGGCCGGCTTGCGCATGCTGGAGTGCGGTGGCGAACGGGCGGATCCGGCGTCGTTCCGCCGGGTGCGTGAGCACTCGTCCCAAGTGCGCCTGTTCAACGGCTATGGCCCAACCGAGGCCACTACGTGCGCCACTCGTTACGAAGTGTTTGATGTGCAGCCAGGCACCCTGAGCCTGCCGATCGGCAAACCCAACGCCAACGTGCGCATCTATCTGCTCGACGTTTGCGGCGAGCCGGTGCCGATGGGCAGCGTCGGCGAGATCTACATCGGCGGTGTCGGGGTCGCGCTTGGCTACCTGAATCGCCCGGAACTGAGCGCCGAACGCTTCAGCGACGACCCGTTCAGTCAGCAGGCGGGCGCGCGGCTCTATCGCACTGGCGACCTGGCGCGCTGGTTGCCGGACGGCAACCTCGAATACCTGGCGCGTAACGATGGCCAGGTGAAGGTCCGTGGCTTCCGCGTCGAGCTTGGGGAAGTCGAAAGCAGCCTGCATGGGTGCGATGGCGTGCGTAACTCCGTGGTGGTGGCGCGCGAAGACAGCCCGGGCGACACGCGTCTGGTGGCGTATTACACCGTGCACGCTGACGTTGAAGCACCCGAGCCGGAGGCCCTGCGTGCGCAACTGAGCGCCGGATTGCCGGAATACATGGTCCCGAGCGTCTTCATCTGCCTGCCAGACTTGCCGCTGACGCTCAATGGCAAGGTGGACGTCCAGGCATTGCCAGCGCCGACAGCGGATCAGTTCGCGAGCCATGCGTTTGAAGCCCCGGCAGGGGAGTTGGAGATTCGTCTGGCTAAGGCCTGGGCGGAGGTACTCGAATTACAGCAGGTGGGACGTCATGACAGCTTCTTCGATCTCGGCGGTCACTCGCTGATGGCCGTGCGACTGGTCAACCAACTGGTGCAGAGTGGCTTGGCGGTGTCCCTGGCCGATGTTTTCCAGCACGCCAGCGTGGCCGCCCTGGCCAGCCTGCTGGGCAGCCGCAGCGAAGAGGTTGCAGCGCAGCTTCATGAGCAACTGGTGCCGGTGCGCACCACCGGCAACCAGCGTCCATTGTTCCTGGTTCACGAGTTTACCGGTCAGGATGTGCACTTCGCGGCGCTGGCGGTACACATCGACAGCGATATTCCGGTCTATGGGCTGAGCGGCATCCCGCTCGGTCAGGAACAGTTGCTGACCATGGAGTGCCTGGCAACGCGCTTGCTGGGGGCGATGCGCAGTGTTCAGCCGCACGGACCTTATCGCCTGGCGGGCTGGTCGTTCGGTGGGCTTCTGGCCTACGAAATCGCCATTCAGCTGGAGGGCATGGACGAGCAGGTAGAGTTTATCGGCATGCTCGACACCTACATGCCGCGCCTGGTGGATCAGGGTCGCGAGCGCTGGAACCTGAATACCGCCCACCGTCAGCACCTGCTGGAACACTGCGAGCAGTTCTGGAAAGCCCGCGGCGAATGCGCGCAGGCTCTGGAGGCCCTGGAGCGAGTGCGTGCAAACCGCCAGGACTTTGATTTCGGCGGGCTCCTGCAGCACTGCCGTGAGCAGGGTGCACTGCCGCCGGAGCTGGACATCTACACGAACGAGGGTCTTTGCCAGTACCTCGACCGAGAGGTGGCTCACGGTCATGCGCAGGCCAATTACACGGTTTACCCCAACAGCGTGCCGCTGCACCTGTTCACTGCCAGCGAGTGGCAACCCAACTCGCAGAAACACAGCGGTTACCTGGGTTGGGACAGCGTCCTGCCCGTCAGTCAGTTGCGCAGTATCAAGGTTGCGGGCGATCACATGAGCATGATGAAGCCGCCGCATATCGAGGGCCTGGGTCAGGCGATCAGCCAGGCGCTGGCTGATCTGCCCGATCGGCTACGGGAGGCTGACAGCGCCCACCGGCCGTTGCTGACGATTCAGGGCGGACGTCGCGACCACGCGCCAGTGTTCTGCGTACCGGGGGCAGGAGACAGTGTGACCGGCTTCATCGGTCTGGCCGAGGCATTAGGCCCGCACTGGCCGATCCACGGGCTGCAACCGCGCGGGCTGGATGGCCGCACGGTGCCTTACAGCCTGGTGGAAACCGCCGCCGAGGCGTATCTGCAAGCACTCGACAGCACTCACCCCGAAGGGCCGGTGCATCTGCTCGGTCATTCGTTCGGCGGCTGGGTAGCCTTTGAAATGGCCCAGCGCCTGACGGCACGCGGCCGCGAAGTGGCTTCGCTGACACTGATCGACAGCGAGTCGCCGGGCGGCAACGGGGTGGTGGGCAAACCTTACACCGCGATAGGCGTACTGGAGCGTTTGATCGAGACCATGGAACTGGCTGCGGGCAAGTCGCTGGGCATCGATCGTGCGGCCTTCCGGGCCCAGGACGATGTCGGCCAGATGCGCTTGTTGCATGCCGGGATGGTGCGCGCAGGGATGTTGCCGCAGCGTTCGTCGCCGGACGCAATGCGCGGGCCTGCGCGGGCATTCGGTACGGCGTTGCGTACACGTTATCAACCGTCGCAGATCTACACCGGGCCGGTGCGTCTGGTGCTGGCCGATGACCCGGTGCTGGATGCGGCGGGCAATCAGCGCGAACAACAGGCGATGGTCAGCGGCTGGCGCCAGTGTGCCCCGGATCTCAATGTCTGGCGTGGACCGGGCAACCATTTCACCATCCTCAAGGCGCAGCATGTACGGCATCTGGCGAACTGGTGGCTACCCCATGAATAACGTCGTTTCTTCAAGCCCGGCGGCTGATCGCCGGGTCAATCCTCAACACATTCGTGGCTTTCTATGAAAAAGTTGAAGTTTCGCAAAGTGCTCATCGTTGTCGTGCTGTTGGTTCTGGCAGCGGGTATTGCCTACAGCGTCCAGTCCCCGGAAAAAGCTCCGGAGTACCTGACTGCCAAGGTCGAACGCACCGATATCGAAAACTCGGTGCTGGCCAGCGGGGTGCTGCAGGGCATCAAGCAGGTTGACGTCGGCGCGCAGGTCTCGGGCCAGCTCAAGTCTTTGAAGGTCAATCTGGGCGACAAGGTCAAACAGGGTCAGTGGCTGGCGGAAATCGATCCCGTGGTGCTGCAGAACACTCTGCGCCAGTCGCAGGTCAACGAACAGAACCTGATCGCCCAGAAGGATGCGGCTGTCGCACAGCTCAAGGACGCCAAAGCCATTTACCAGCGCTACAAGCAACTGCGTGCGGATGATGCGATCTCGCAAAAGGACTTCGATACGGCGCAATCGGACTTCGAGGTCCGGAGTGCCAACCTGCGGTCGCTGGAAGCCCAGGTGCGCGACGCAAGAATCCAGATCGAGACCGCCAGGATCAACCTGGGCTACACCCGTATCGTCGCGCCGATCAGTGGTGATGTGGTGGGTATCGTGACGCAGGAAGGTCAGACTGTGATCGCCAGCCAACTGACACCGGTGATTCTCAAATTGGCGGATCTGGACACCATGACCGTCAAGGCTCAGGTCTCCGAGGCCGACGTGATTCATATCACCCCCGGGCAAGAGGTGTATTTCACCATCCTCGGCGATGCCGAAAAACGCTATTACGCCAAGCTGAAAGGCACGGAGCCAGCGCCGCAAAACTTCCTTGATGCGCAATCCAGCACCGCCAGCAAACCGAACAGTGCGGTGTTCTACAACGCATTGTTCGACGTCCCCAACCCTGATCACCGCCTGCGTATTTCGATGACCGCCCAAGTGCATATCGTGCGTGAAAAGGCCAAGGACGTGTTGACTGTCCCTGTTGCGGCCCTGGGCGACAAGAATGGCGACGGCAGCTTCCCGGTGCGTGTGGTGGACGCGCAGGGCCAGGCCCAGAGCCGCAATGTGCAGACCGGCATCAACAACAACGTGCGGGTCGAGATCAAGAGTGGCCTTGCCGAGGGTGACCAGGTGGTGATCGGTGAACCGTCGGCTACACCAGCAGCAGCGGGGGCCTGACCATGAGTCGAGCTCTTCTGGAACTCAACGGTGTCACCCGTCGTTTCGTCGCCGGCGAAAAGGACTTCATCGCGCTTAATGACATCAACCTCACGATCAATGCCGGCGAACTGGTTGCCATTACCGGGGCCTCGGGTTCCGGCAAGTCAACGCTGATGAACGTGCTGGGCTGTCTGGACCACCCCAACAGCGGCAGTTACAAGGTCGACGGGCGTGAAACCGGTACGCTTACCGATGATGAGCTGGCAGAGCTGCGTCGCGATCACTTCGGTTTCATTTTCCAGCGTTATCACCTGTTGCCGCACCTGGCGGCGATCCAGAATGTCGAAATGCCAGCCATCTACGCAGGCACCGGCAAGGGCATGCGCGTGGAGCGCGCGCAGAAGCTGCTCGAGCGTCTGGGCCTGTCCGGGCATCTGGAGCATCGGCCAAGCCAGTTGTCAGGCGGCCAGCAGCAACGGGTGAGTATCGCCCGGGCCTTGATGAACGGCGGCGAGATCATTCTGGCCGACGAACCCACTGGCGCCCTCGACAGCGTGAGCGGCAAGGAGGTGATGAATATCCTCCTGGAGCTCAACAGCGCCGGACACACCGTGATTTTGGTGACTCACGACGAGAAGGTGGCAGCGCACGCCGAGCGCATCATCGAGATGCGTGACGGCGAGATCATCGCCGACCGGGTCAACACCGATCGCCCGATAATCAACGAAAAAACCACCGAGCGCCTGCCGACCAAACCCAGGCAGGGCAACCGGCTGATGGCTAACATCGGCCTGTTCCAGGAAGCTTTCGTCATGGCGTGGGTGGCGCTGATCTCGCATCGCATGCGCACGCTGCTGACCATGCTCGGGATCATCATCGGCATCACCTCGGTGGTGTCGATCGTAGCGATCGGCGAAGGGGCCAAGCGCTATGTGCTCAAGGACATCCAGGCCATCGGCAGCAATACCATCGAGGTGTTCCCAGGCAGTGACTTTGGCGACACCAAGTCCATGGATATCCAGACCCTGGCGCTGTCCGATGTGGCGGCATTGAGCAGTGAGTACTACATCGACAGCGCCACACCGAATATCGGCCGCAACCTGCTGGTGCGCTACCGCAATATCGACGTATCGGCGACGGTGAGCGGGGTCAGCCCGAGCTACTTCCAGGTGCGTGGCACAAAGATGGGCCTGGGGGTGGGCTTCAACAAGGATGACGCCCGGCGGCAGGCACAGGTGGTGGTGATCGATCACAACACGCGGATTCGCCTGTTCGGTCCCAAGGTCGACCCGCTGGGCCAGGTGATCCTGGTGGGTAACCTGCCGTGTACGGTGATCGGCGTGACCGAGAACAAGAAAAACATCTTCGACACCAGCAAGAACCTGAATATCTGGATGCCCTACGAAACCGCCTCCGGACGCCTGCTGGGTCAGACCTACCTGGACGGCATCACCGTGCGGGTCAAGGACGGACAGCCAAGCAAGGTGGTCGAGGACAACGTCAACAAGCTGTTGCAAAAGCGGCACGGGACCAAAGACTTCTTCACCTACAACCTCGACAGCGTGATGCAAACGGTGCAGAAGACCAGTCAGTCGCTGGCCCTGTTGCTGTCGTTGATCGCGGTGATCTCGCTGGCGGTCGGCGGCATCGGGGTGATGAACATCATGCTGGTGTCGGTCACGGAACGGACGCGCGAGATCGGCATTCGCATGGCCGTCGGGGCACGCCAGTCGGATATCCGTCAGCAGTTTCTGGTGGAGGCGGTGATGGTCTGCCTGATTGGCGGGGTCATCGGCATCAGCCTGTCGTTCGTGATCGGCTATGTGTTTTCACTGCTGGTCAAGGAGTGGCAGATGGTGTTCTCCCTGGGCTCGATTGTCACTGCGTTCATCTGCTCGACATTGATCGGCATCGTGTTCGGCTTCGTACCGGCACGTAACGCGGCACAGCTCGATCCGATCGAGGCACTGGCACGGGATTGACAGGGGGGATGTCCTGCCCAGTGGAGAAGGGCGCGTGCGTGCGACCGCGCACTGACAAGCGCTTGCTGCCGGTGGAGTCACAAAGATCGGCTTATTACATCCAGGCAGGAAGCCAAAGGGGGGAATGCTGCTCGCGAGACTGGCGCAGTCGACGGGTAGCTGTCGTCTGCGCCAGCCTCTCTGGCAAGCTGTTGCGAGGACTCAGCCTACCGCGCTGACACTGGAAACCCGAGCCGCGCTACTGCTCTTGAGGGACTGTTCGAAGCGGTCGAGGATCATGCCCACTTCCGACTCGGTAATGTTCAATGGTGGCAGGAAGCGCAGGACTGCACTGTTGCGTCCACCGGTCTCGATGATCATGCCGTTGTTGAAGCACTCCAGCTTGATCGCCCGCGCCCGCGCGCCATCGCCAGCCCCCGGACGTGACCCGTTGGTCGGCTTGACGATTTCCACACCGAGCATCAGGCCACGACCACGAACATCGCCTATAAACGGAAACTGCCGGGCGATGTCCTCCAGCCCGCTGTGCAATTGCTCACCCCGGCGCGTGGCATTGCCGACCAGATCGTGCTCCTTGATATGACGCATGGTCGCAGCCCCGGCCACCATTGCCACCTGGTTGCCACGGAAGGTACCTGCGTGCATGCCAGGGCCCCATGTATCCAGGTGCTCGGCATAGACGATCACTGATATCGGGTAACCGCCACCGATGGCCTTGGACAGCACCAGAATATCCGGCGTTATCCCGGAGTGTTCGATGGCAAACAGGTTGCCGGTACGTCCGAGGCCGGTTTGCACTTCATCGATAATCAGCAAGATCCCGAGCTCATGGGTGATCTCCCGCACGGCGCGCAGCCACTCGGCCGATGCTGCGATGCAGCCGCCTTCGCCCTGGATCACTTCGACCACCACCGCCGCCGGTTTGGGCACGCCGCTCTCCGGGTCACTGAGTACAGTGCGGATGTACTCGATGGAGAGGCGGTCAGTATGTCCACCATCGGTGCCGAACGGGCAGCGGAAGCGATAGGGGAAGGGCAGGAAGTGGGTGCCCTGGGCCAGCAGGCCTGCCTTGGGGTTGAGGTTGCCCATGGCCGACAACGCACCAGCGGTCATGCCGTGATAACCCCCGTGGAAAGACATCAGCGGCGAGCGCTGGGTGTAATGACGGGCCAGTTTGATTGCGGCTTCGACCGCGTCTGAGCCGCTGGGGCCGCAGAACAGGATTTTGCTGTTGTCACGCATGCTGGCAGGCAACGTTGCGAACAGTTCTTCGACGAAGGCGTGCTTGGCCGGTGTGGCCAGGTCAAGGGCCTGCTGCAGATGATCACTGTTCAGAAATTCGATCACCGCTTCACGGACCACCGGTGGGTTATGACCCAATGCAAGCGTGCCAGCGTTGGACAGGCAGTCAAGGTATTCCTGGCCGTTGGCGTCCTTGACTCGCATGCCTTTGCCGCTGACAAACAGCTGCTGGAAGGTCGCTGCGTAGGTGCGCGCATTCGACTCCAGTTTCTTGAGATTGCTTAACTCTTCCATAGTCGATCCCTTGGTGGCACAGGTACGGATTCATTGATACTCGCTTCGAGCAGAGCCCGATTCTGTAAGAACCTCAGGGTGATCGCCAACTTATCGCCGTGGGACTGTCCCCGTATTCCACGACAGACTTCCTGCGGTCTCAGGCGTTAAATGCATGCTACGAAAGGGATTTATGGCGCTGTAAGAAACCTTGCGACAACGCTCCTGATCGTCCGGATTCTTGCCCCGTTGCTTCCTTTCTCAAGACGCCACTGTTCCGGAATCTTCGAGAGCTTTATGTCTATTGGCAAACCTGCTGGCCACTTCCTGTTGTCGACGCTTCTGGTCTCATTGCTGAGTGGCTGTACATTAGGCCCGGACTACCAATTGCCTGCGGTGAAGGTTGCCAGCCAGTGGCATGCGCCGCTGCCCCATGGCGCGTCGATGGTCGGACTGCAGGATTGGTGGCAACAGTTCAATGACCCGGCACTGGCAACCCTGCTGCGTATGGCACAGGCAGACAGCCCGTCTCTCGATAAGGCTCTGGCACGCATTGCCCAGGCACGCGCGACGCTGGACGGCAGCGTTGCCGACCGGCTGCCGCAAGTAAGCGGCGGCGTGAGCAAGTCACGCGCCGGCATCAGGCAGAGCGGGGTGCGCCAGAGCGGTAAGACCTCCGGGGCAACCCTCGATGCATCCTGGGAACTGGACCTGTTCGGCAAACTGCGACGCACCGACGAGGCGTCGCGCAATCTGCTCGAGGCACGTGTCAATGACTGGCATGACGCTCGTGTATCGCTGGCCGCCGAGGTCGGTGATGACTTTGTGCAGTACCGCGGCTGCCAGATGCTGGTGAACGCTTACCGTGATCAGGCGCAATCCCAGGAGCAGACCGCACGCCTGACTCGCGTATCGTTTCAGGCCGGGTTTACCGCAGCAGCCGACTCATCGTTGAGCGACGCCAGTGCGGCATCCAGTAATGCGACCCTCATCAAACAGCAAGGCGAGTGCGATGTGCTGCTCAAGAGCCTGGTGGAGCTGACCGGCAGCGACGAGGAACAGGTACGAGAAGTGCTCAGCCATAATCCGGCGAGACTGCCGCAGCCTGCGTTGCTGGATGTTCGGGAAATACCTGCCAACCTGTTGCGCCAGCGCCCGGACCTGGCGTCCAGCGAACGCGAACTGGCCGCCGCGAATGCGAAGATCGGCGCTGCCCAGGCTGATCGTCTGCCCAGCCTGAGCCTGGTTGGCTCGTTCGAGGTGGGGACCACCACCGGAGTATTCAGCCGCGAATGGAGCCTCGGCCCGCAACTGACTGTTCCGCTGTTCGACGCAGGCAAGCGCCGGGCGGCAGTGGACTCGGCGCGGGCAGATTATGACTCGGCGCTGGCGACCTACCGGCAAACCCTGCGCACAGCGGTAATGGAGGTCGAGCAGGCGCTGGTGCGCCTGGACGCGGCGCGGCGTTCGCAAGCCAGTACGCAACGGGCCAGTGAGGGTTATGAAGCGTCGTTCCAGGCCACAGACCGCAACTGGCAGGCCGGCAATGCCAGCCTGCTGGACCGCGAAGAGGCTCGACGCTCGGCGCTGTCGGCAGAAATCGAATTGATCACCGTGCAACAAAATCAGGTTCGCTACTGGATTGCCCTGTACAAGGCCCTGGGCGGTGGGTGGCAGGACAGTCGCGAAGGTTTGGCCGGTGAAACACCGAAGCGGGGCGGCGTATGAGGAAGATACACGTTTATGGGCTGCTGACGCTGGCGGTGTTGGGCGTTTCGGGCTGGCTATTGTCTGGCCGCGCAGAGCCGCCCCCGGCCGCTGCGGCGCCGCCGGCCACCAGCCTGACGGTGGAGGCAGTGCAACCGCGCCGCGAAGACTGGCCGCAGGAACGGGTGGCCAGTGGTGCGCTTGCGCCGTGGCAGGAAGCCGTGATCAGTGCAGAGACCGGAAGCTTGCGTATCGCCAGCCTGAAGGCTGATATCGGCGATCAGGTGAAGAAGGGCCAGGTTTTGGCGACCCTGGCCGATGACAGCGTGCTGGCCGAGGAAAACAAGCAGAAGTCGGCGGCCGCCCAGGCCACTGCGCAACTGCAGGAAGCCCGCTCCAATGCCAGGCGGGCGGCCTCGGTAGGGCAGAGCGGCGCCCTGTCCGAGCAGAAACTGGAAGAGTACCGGGTCAAGGTGCAGACCGCCGAAGCTGACCTGGCCTCGGCGAATGCCGATCTGCGCAGCATCCGGATCAAGCTTGCGCAGACGCGCATCGTCGCGGTGGATGACGGGATTATCTCCGGGCGCAAGGCCTTGCTTGGCGATGTGGTATCGGCGGGCAGTGAAATGTTCAGGATGATCCGCGATGGCCGCATCGAGTGGCAGGCGGAACTGGATGCCCAGCAACTGCCAGGCGTTAAGGCCGGTCAGCTCGCCCGTGTGGCGCTGCCCGGTGGTATTGAGGTGCAGGGGCGCGTGCGGCTGGTCTCGCCAATGCTCGACAGCAAGACCAGCAGGGCGCTGGTCTATGTCTCCCTGCCGGTGGGGTCTGTGGCGCGCGCCGGCATGTACGCCAGCGGTCGCATCGAACTGCCGTCCAGCCCGGCGCTGACGGTTCCGGACACCAGCGTGATCCTGCGCGACGGGCGCTCTTATGTGTTTGTGCTGGGCAAGGACATGCGCGTCAGCCAACAGGTGGTCGAGGTCGGAAGACGTCGTGGATCGGCGCTGGAAATCCTCGGCGGCCTGGCAGAGCAGGCACAGATCGTCCGCAGCGGTGGGGCCTTTCTCAATGACGGGGCCAGCGTGACACTGGTCAACGCCGAGGCCAGTGCGCAATGAATATCTCCGCGCTGTCGATTCGTTACCCGGTCCCGGCGGTCATGCTGTTTTTACTGCTGACCCTGTTTGGTTTCCTCGGGTTCGAGCGCCTCGGTATTCAGGACTTTCCCGACACCGATCTGCCTGCAGTGGTCATCAGTGCCTCGCTGGAAGGGGCCGCCCCCGAACAACTGGAAACCGAAGTCGCGCGCAAGCTCGAAGACCAGCTGACCTCGTTGCGCCTGCTCAAGCATGTCACCACGCAAATTACCGAAGGTAGCGTCCTCATCAATGTCATCTTCGACATCGACAAGGATGGCAACGAAGCCCTCAACGAAGTACGCAATGCGGTGGACAGCGCTGCGGCTGAATTGCCCGCCAACCTCGACACGCCATCGGTAACCCGCCTGACCACCAATACCACGGCGTTGCTGACCTATGTGGTCGATGCGCCACGGATGGACGAAGAAGCGTTGTCATGGTTTGTCGACAATGAGTTGAGCAAGCAGCTGCTGACCGTACGTGGTGTCGCAAAGATCAGCCGCGTGGGCGGTGTGGACCGCGAAGTCCAGGTTGACCTTGATCCGGCGTTAATGGCCGGCCTGGGTCTGAGTGTGACCGACATCGCGGATCGTTTGCGGGCTATGCAGAAAGACAATTCTGGCGGCCAGGGCGATCTGGGCAGCGGTCAACAGGCGTTGCGTGTCCTGGGCGGCATTGACGACCCGGCGGCGCTGGGCGCCATCCGCATTCCCGTCAGCGATGGACGAATGCTCGCAGTGCAGCAACTGGCAACGGTGCGTGACACCCATGCCGAGCGCAACACCCTGGCGTATCGCGACGGCAAACCGGTGATTGGCTTTCAGGTCATCCGCTCCCTGGGTTTTTCCGACGTCGGCGTGACCAGGGATTTGCGTCAGGCAGTCAATGAGTTCGCCATACAACACCCTGATGTGCGTATCGAAGAGGCGAGTAATGCCGTCGAGCCGGTGATGGAAAACTATCGCGGCTCCATGGCCCTGCTCTACGAAGGGATGTTACTGGCGGTTTTGGTGGTCTGGTGGTTCCTGCGTGACTGGCGGGCGACGATTATCGTGGCCACGGCACTGCCTTTGTCGATCATCCCGACCTTCGGCGTGATGTATTTTGCCGGCTTTAGCCTCAATACCGTTTCGCTGCTGGCGCTGGCGCTGGTAATCGGCATTCTGGTCGACGATGCCATTGTTGAGGTCGAAAACATTGCGCGACACCTGCGCATGGGCAAAACCCCGCGACAGGCCGCGATTGAGGCGTCCGACGAGATCGGCCTTGCGGTATTGGCAACCACCGTGACCCTGGTCGCGGTATTCCTGCCGACCGCTTTCATGGGCGGGATTTCCGGCAAACTGTTTCGCCAGTTCGGTGTGACGGCCAGCGCTGCGTTGATGTTTTCGTTGCTGGTCGCCCGTCTTCTGACGCCGATGATGGCGGCGTATTTACTCAAGCCACGTCCGCATGGCGAGCATGACAGCGGTTTGATGAGACGTTACCTGGGCTGGATTCACACCAGCCTGAGCCGCCGCAAGACCACCATGGCCATTGTTGGTGCTTTGTTTATCGGCTCGCTGGCGCTGATCCCGTTGCTGCCGACCAGCTTTCTGCCTGCCCAGGACATTGCCAGCAGCACCGTCAGCCTGGAACTGCCGCCCGGCAGCAGTCTGGCTCAGACCGGTGAGGTTGCCTTGCAGGCTGAAAAGCGTTTACGCGCGATTCCTGAAGTGGCCCACGTGTTCATCGCGGCCGGCAGCGGCGAAACGGGCGGTGCAGGTGATCGCGATGCGAAACTGACCGTCGATTTGCTGCCGCGTGACCAGCGCGCACTGAAACAATCCCAGGTGGAAGCGAGCATGCGTGAAAGTCTGCGCAGCTTGCCTGGTGTGCGGGTGACGGTCGGCGGTGACGCCAGCGGCGAACGGCTGGACATCGTCCTTGCCAGCGATGATGGCGATTTGCTGGAGCGGACTGCCGCCGCGCTTGAACCGCAGTTACGCCAGATAAAAGGCATCGGCAACGTCACCTCAAGTGCTGCGGTACAACGGCCGGAAATCCAGATGCGCCCGGATGTTGTCCGCGCGGCAGAGCAGGGCATCAGTAGCCAGGACATCGCCGACACTCTGCGCATGGCCACCTATGGCGAATACAGCTCGTCCCTGGGCAAGATCAATCTGTCCCAGCGCCAGGTCAATGTGCGGGTGCGCATGCAGCCGCAAGTGCGCACCGATCTGCAAAGCCTCGGTCAGTTAAGGGTCACCGGGCGTGATGGCCAGATAGCACTGGCGTCGCTGGGCGAGCTCAGCATGGGCAGCGGCCCCGCGCAGATTGATCGTATCGATCGCTTGCGCAATATCACGCTGTCCATCGAACTCAATGGCAGCAACCTGGGCGAAGTGATGGAGCAGGCCAGGCAGTTGCCGGTCATGCAGAACCTGCCAGCGCAAGTAAAACTGGTGGAGCAGGGCGAGTTGCAGTTGATGAGCGAGTTGTTTGGCAACTTCAGCCTGGCGATGGCCGTCGGCGTGTTCTGTATATACGCGGTACTGGTGCTGTTGTTCCATGACTTTATGCAGCCGCTGACAATCCTCTCGGCGCTGCCTCTATCGTTGGGCGGCGCACTGTTGGCACTGTTGATCGGCGGGATGAGTTTTTCCATGGCGTCGGTCATCGGTTTGCTGATGCTGATGGGGATCGTGACCAAGAACTCGATCCTGCTGGTGGAATACGCAATCATGGCCCGCCGTGCACCGACCGTGAGCCGCTATGACGCGTTGATCGACGCCTGCCACAAACGCGCCCGGCCGATCCTGATGACCACCATCGCAATGGGCGCGGGCATGTTGCCGACCGCACTGGGATGGGGTGGCGAATCAGGCTTCCGCCAGCCGATGGCGGTGGTCGTCATCGGCGGACTATTGGCCTCGACCGTACTAAGCCTGTTGGTAGTGCCCGTTATCTTTACTTATGTCGATGATGGTCATGAGAGGCTTAAACGTTTGTTCCGCAGACCTTGATAAAACAGTGTAATCCGCCATGGCGGCATGCGCCCGGACAGGGATAAGCACCAGAGAGAGTACTTCGCATTTCGATACGTTTCCTCTCTGGATTCCACTGAACGCACCCAGCGCAGCAGTGCCCGCGTTCATCTAATCACCACTTTTTTAGTCCGTTCCACCCTAGGCCTGTTCATAAAATCCAATCCATGCCGATAAAGTCAGGGATCGCGAAAGGTTAGAGTGCCATGAACAGCACTCCCCAGCCTTGCGGCCTGTAAAGCTCACGACTTGACGGCAGATAGCCACTACACAGCGGCACCGTTACTTGTTGTTATCGGCAGGTTCCACTCTGGCGCAGAAATGGCTGACCATTTCTGTAGTGCAACGAACCGCTTATAGCAAACGTGCGCAAAATCCACGTGTAACTACTTGCCTCTAGTGCAGTAGGGCTCTCGGACAGAAGTGACCCCTTACTTAAAGATGATGGATAATCAATGAACATGATAAATCGCACCAGTTTCGCTAAAAAACTCATGGCCGCGTTCATCGTTTGCGCCATGATCACATTGGCTGTGGGTGGTTTGGGGATGCTCGGTATCAACCGGCTTTCCGATGCCCTTGAGCTGACATTCTCGAATAACCTGGTTTCAGTGGCCAACACCAACGAGACGATGACCGCCCTGACCACTCATAACCGCGGGCTTTACCGTTTGCTTGATGCCAAGGATAAGGCCACGGCTGAGAAAATGCGCCAAAGCATCAACGGCGAGCTGGAGCGTGCGCAGAAAGTCTATGCCATCTACCGCGCGACTCCGTTGGAGGACGATGAACGCGCAGCGGGTGACCAGTACGACGCCTTGATGCCGGCCTACATGTCTGCTTCCCAGAACATCTTTGACCTGCAGCAGGCAGGCAAACTGGAAGACGCGCGCAATCGCCTCAACGCACTGGCGGAAGGAGAGTTCAACAAGGCTCGCGGCTATCTACAGATCATGATCGACTCCAACAAGCGCCAGATCAAAGAGGGGGCAGAGGCCGCTGACAGGTTGCAAAGCACCTCGGTATTCATGCTGACCGCGGGTATTGTCATCGCGTTTGTGGTGGCGATCATGTTGGGTATTGTGATCACTCGCATGATTACCGGACCACTGAGAAGCGCTATCGAAGTTGCACAACGTATTGCATCGGGTGACCTGACCCAGAGCGTTTCCAGCACCCGAGGCGATGAAGCGGGGCATCTGCTCAATGCGATCGGCACGATGCAGGGCAATTTGAAACGAACGATTCAGGAGATTTCCAGCGCGTCCGATCAGCTTGCCTCCGCTGCCGAAGAGCTTGGCGCAGTCACTGAAGAAAGCACCCGCGGCCTTACTCGGCAAAATGACGAGATTCAGCAGGCTGCAACGGCGGTGAACGAAATGACTGCTGCCGTGGAAGAGGTAGCCCGCAATGCGGTATCTACGTCGGAGGAGTCCAAAACACTGGCAACCGACGCCGCTAACGGTCGTGGCCAGGTAAATGACACCGTTAAGGGCATCGGCACGATGGTCAGCGAAATTACCGAGTCGACAGGGTCTGTGACAACACTCGCCGGCCACGTCCGGGATATCAGCAAAGTGCTCGAGGTCATCCGCAGCATCGCCGAACAGACCAACCTGCTGGCGCTGAACGCCGCCATCGAGGCAGCACGCGCCGGCGAACAAGGCAGAGGGTTTGCCGTAGTAGCCGACGAAGTGCGCGCGCTTGCACACCGCACTCAGGCTTCAACGGTGGAAATCGAAGGCATGATCGGTACTGTGCAGTCCGGCGCCGACGGTGCGGTCGCGGCCATGAGCAAAAGCCTGGCAACGGCCACCAACACCCAGGAACTCGCGCAGCGCGCCGGCAGTGCGCTGGAAAAAATCACCAGCGGCGTGGGGATGATCAACGAGCGCAACATGGTGATTGCCTCGGCGTCCGAAGAGCAGGCCCAGGTCGCACGCGAAGTGGATCGCAACCTGGTCAACATTCAGGAGCTGAGTGCCCAGTCGGCGGCAGGCGCCAATCAAACGAGCGCATCCAGTCAGGAACTGTCACGGCTGGCGACTTCGTTCAACACCATGGTTGCGCAGTTCAAGCTTTAACGGGCTTGTGCAGGTGTATTCCCGGTCTGGTCGTCTGGACCATTTGGGCCGGGAATACACGCTGCTTTCCTTTGCTTTTCTCTTGTTTACGGGTTGACCTCGTCAGTTTGCGGGGCCGAAGCGCATGAGAGTGATTTGAGTCTGGTCTCGACGCTGAAGACGAATAGCGACCAGATGCGAAATATCTTGAAACATTCGTGTCACATACCGAGTCAATGGAATAACCCTCTTCAAGGTTTTCCAATGAAAACGCCTCGCCCCGACACCCGTCTCAAATCCCTCATCAACTTGCGCAATTTAAAGATGGCGCGGTCTGCGCACGCGTTCGTGCGAGGCAATACCGCCCAGTTCTATGAGTGGCTTCACAGTCAGTCAGGCAGACGTCTGCCCAGCGGTCCGCCGGTCTGGATCTGCGGAGACTGTCATGCCGGCAATCTGGGGCCCACGGGGGACTCGAGAGGGCGCATCGACATGCATATCCGCGACCTCGATCAAGCCGTCATCGGCAATCCTGCCCATGATCTGGTGAGGCTGGGATTGTCGTTAGCGACGGCTGCTCGTGGCTCGGATCTACCCGGTGTCACCACTGCAAGAATGCTGGAAGAGATGATGCAGGGCTACGAAGAAGCGTTTATGGGCGACGACGATGAAGAGCCCGATCGTCCTGCGCAAGTCAAAGCTGGAATGCGTAGCGCGGTGCAACGCACGTGGAAGCATCTGGCCAAGGAACGCTTCGAAGGTACGCAACCGACCATTCCGCTGGGCAAGCATTTCTGGCAACTGTCGCGTGCGGAACGCGATGCGATCAAGGCGCTTTGTGAGACGCCGGAGATTCATGCGCTGGTGACATCGCTTAAAGGCAGGTCCCAGGATGACCGTGTGCGCTTGCTTGACTCCGCCTATTGGGTAAAAGGATGCAGCTCTCTGGGGCTGCTTCGCTACGCAGTGCTGATGGGGGTTGGCGATGAAGAGGATGAAGAGTTCTGCCTACTAGACGTCAAGGAAGCCGTCGCAGCAGCGGCCCCACGTACGGCGAGGGCTCGCATGCCCAGAGACAATGGCAAACGGGTAGTGGAGGGCGCCCGCAACCTGTCGCCCGGCCTGGGCAGCCGAATGGTTGCCGTGCGAATGCTGGATCATTCGTTCTTCATACGTGAGCTGCTTCCCCAGGACATGAAGCTGGAACTGGATGAGCTCACTGAGCAAGAGGCCATGCAGGCCGCAGCATATCTCGCAAAAGTGGTTGGTAACGCCCATGCCAGACAGATGGACCTGGCCACACGTGCGGCGTGGATCAGGGATCTGCAAAGCAATCGGTCCGAGACCTTGGACGCTCCCTCCTGGCTATGGTCGAGCGTCGTTCAACTGGTCGGTAGCCACGAGCAAGGCTACCTTGAGCATTGTCGTCGCTACGCGCTGTAGCGCCTTATGAATGCCGAGATGAGCGGAACAGAATTCAGTTAATCGATATTCCGCACATATTCTTCGGGAACGCATAAGGCAGTCAGCGCCAGGTACTTATCGGTTATGGCGCAGAATGGAGAAGTTCAGCGCCGCTGCTACCGAGAGCCAGACCAGGTAAGGGAACAGGATCAGCCCGGTGATGATGTCCAGTTGCAAGGCCATTACGATCATCGCGGCAACCACGACCCACAGCAGAACCAGAATTACCATCGCAGCAACCAGGCGGTTCGCGCCAAAAAATACCGGCGTCCACAACGTATTCAGGGCAATTTGAGCCGCCCACAGGGCCAGCACGACCTCGCTGCCGGGGATCAGCGTCAGGCGATAGCCTGCCCAGGCGAGAAGCAGATAAATCGTCGTCCACGCCACCGGAAACGCCCAGTCAGGCGGCGTGAAGCTCGGCTTTTCAAGAGATTCGTACCAGGCTCCCGGCTTGAAGATGATGCCGGTTGCTCCGGCGGCGCAGCAGGCTAGAAGGAAAATGAAGAAGGTCATGGGTTGTCCTGGGTCGAGGGCTTATGAGGCTGATCGGTGGTAGCGATACCCAGGTTGGACGCCTTTGCGTTGAAAAGGTCCGTTTTTTTGATGTGAGGGGCAGGGCGAGGAAGGGTCGATCCTCCAGCTCGCCCCGTGGGGCATACCCGGCGCCTCGATAAAGTCTGCCGAGGCGTGCCGTTTAAACGGTGGTTTCTACCATGTAGCCCTGCGTTTAAGCGCTTATTGACGGCCTCACGGTGCTGTAATAAGCCCTTTATGGCCAGATGCCCGGTACACACCACAGTGGTTGGCGCCGTATCGGTGGGCAGGCCGGATCGGGCTCTAGCAACACGTCACTCTTCTGAACTCAGGTGGATAACCAGAACATGCCAGCACCTTTAACTCCCGTGCATACCTCTGCAGATCTGCCGGCGCAGGCCGATGTGGTTGTGATCGGCGGCGGTATCATCGGCGCGTTTACCGCCTATTACCTTGCCAGGCGCGGCATGAAGGTCGCGCTGGTTGAAAAGGGCCGCATAGGCGCCGAGCAGTCAAGCCGTAACTGGGGCTGGTGCCGCCAACAGAATCGCGATGCGCGTGAACTGCCGATGGCCACCAAAAGCCTGGAACTGTGGGAGCAATTCGCCGAGCAATCCGGTGAACAGACCGGCTTTACACGTTGCGGCTTGCTCTACCTGAGTAACAACGACCAGGAGCTGGAAGGGTGGGCGCGCTGGGGCGAGTTTGCGCGCACTGTCAACGTGCAGACCCAGATGCTCACCGCCGAGCAGGCCGCCGAACGGGGCAGGGCGACGGGCAAGCCTTGGAAAGGCGGGGTGTTTGCGCCCACCGATGGCATTGCCGACCCTTCCCGCGCAGCCCCCGCAGTCGCGCGCGCCATCATGGCACTGGGCAGTAGCGTGCATCAGGATTGCGCCGTGCGAGGCGTCGAGACCGAAGGTGGTCGCTTGTCGGCAGTGGTCACCGAAAAAGGCACCATCCGCACCCGGCTCGCGGTGCTTGCCGCAGGCGCCTGGGCATCTTCGTTCTGCCGCCAGTATGGTATTCGCTTCCCGCAAGCGACGATTCGTCAGACCGTACTTTCGGTCACCGCCCCGAGCCAGGAAATTCCCAGTGCGCTGCATACCACCGGCGCGTCCATGACCCGCCGCTTTGATGGCAGTTACACGCTGGCGATCAGTGGCCGGGGGCGAGTCGATATCACGCCGCAGTTGCTGAGGTTCTCTACACAATTCCTGCCAATGTTTCAGCGCCGCTGGCGCAACCTTGCGCCTGGGGGGCTGGAAGGCTGGCAAGCAGGCCACGAAAGCTTGAAGCGCTGGCGCCTGGACCAGCCCACGCCGATGGAGAGAATGCGCATTCTCGACCCAAGCGCTGACGCCTCCGCGGTTGCGCTGACTTACAAACGCGCGGTGGAATTGGTGCCGGCACTGCAGGGTACGTCGATCAAGGCGTCGTGGGCCGGTTACGTGGACAGTACGCCGGACGGCGTTCCCGGTATTGGCGAAATGGCCAGCCTGCCGGGGTTGGTGATCGCGGCCGGGTTCAGCGGGCATGGCTTTGGTATTGGCCCGGGCGCGGGTCATCTTATTGCCGATATTGTCAGCGGTGTGAGCCCCATTGTTGATCCGCGTCCTTATCATCCGGACCGCTTTCAAACGTCCGCCTGGGGCAAGGTGGCGGACTTTTGAGCTGAAGCCGTCTTGTTGAAAACGTTTGGCCGGGTGAGCGGGTGGGTTTATTTCGCCTTTTCAGTCTCGCGCATGAACTGCCCGAGTTCCTTGCTATAGAACTTCGCCATGCTCGTGGTGCCGTGACCACGGGTGTCGGCGCTGGCGGGGATAAGTAATAGCCGTGCGTGCTTGAGCTCTTTCATCGACGCCTCCATCAGGCCAGTTTCCGGCGGGATGCGCTCATCGTCCGCCGAATTGATGGCCAGCACCGGCGCCTGGATTTTTTTCAGACCGGGGGCTGCGTTGAAGTCGGCGGAAGATTGCCATTGGTAGATGAAGTCATTGGCGTCGCCGGTTTGTGCAGCGCTGAGGCGTTCATCCACCAGCTTGTCAGCTTGGGCGCGGGTCGGGGCAGTCGCCTGATACGCCAGGGTACCGCCACTGGTAGCGACGCTGAACATCGCGTTGGCCAAGCGTAGGGACGGCGGTTGCGCGCTGTAGTTGCCGTTGTTCCAGGCCGGGTCTTGCTTGATCGACTCGACCAGCAAGCGGCGCATCATCCAGTTGCGGGATGACATTTCGGTGGGTTGGGACGCCATGGGCACCAATGCGTCCATCATCTGCGGCCAGTTCTGGCCCCACATCCAGGTTTGCATGCCGCCCATGGAGTTACCGATGATCAGCCTCAGGTGCTTGATACCCAGACCTTCGGTGACCAACCGATACTGGGCTTTAACCATGTCGTTGTAGTTGTACGCCGGAAACCGAGTGCGCAAGCCATCCGATGGTTTGCTGGACTGGCCCACGCCGATGCCATCGGTGGAAATGATGTAGTACTTGCTGGCGTCCAGCGGTTGACCAGGGCCAAACAGCTCCCCGCCAAAATCCTTGCTCAGCATATCGCTGCCTGGCCGATAGGTGCCGTGCAGAAAGAGGATGGCGGGATTTTTGGGATTGCCAAGGGTGATGTAGTGCAGTTTGAGGTTGGCGAGTTTTTCACCGGTATGGAAGGTGAACTGCGGTGCAACCCAGTCGCCCTCGGTCGCAGCGGGTAACGGCGCGGCACTGACGGCAGAGCCGAGTAAGGCCATAGAAAACAACAGCCCGATCGTGGGACGTGAAATGAGTCTATGCATGGGTATGTCCTATTATTTTTGTTTTAGGAGGTCCTGCGCTTCAATGCTTGCAGGAGATTGATCAGTTGGCTAATTCTCAGAGCGAGGGCAGCATGGCGCAACGTCGCCGGGTCTCAATACGGGGATCTTCGTTCCCGTCCTGCATTGTATTTTTGTCATGGCGTCATGGGTGTTGGAGAGATGATCTGCCAACGATCAGATAATGTTAAGTTAATTTTTATATAACATTATTTAACATAGCAATAGGCTGCGCGCTTTCGGAAGGCCTCAGCCGGGCAGGGGGCCGATGCAGGATCTCGTTCAATTTGCCCATCGGCTCAATCACGATATGGGGTTACCCTGAAGACCGGGTAAAAAGGCGGGGATTTGAAACAGCTCAGGTCTTAGGTCTTAGGTCATGCGGCCCAACTGCCATCAATATCTCGCTCAAACGTGGCTTTTGAGCCTACAGTCTTGAGTGTCGCTCACTGCAAGGAATACAAATACAAATGAACGCATTGCCTTCAACCTCTCTGCCAAAGCACGTCAGCCTGCTGGGTTATGGCGGCCTTTTGCCGTTTATTTCTCTGGCGCTGCTGATCCCGTTCTCTAGCGACTATCGGCCGCTGTTTGCGATTGCGCTTGTTAACTATGGAGCCGTCATCCTGAGCTTCGTCGGCGCCTTGCACTGGGGCTTCGCCATGACCGCGCAAGACATGAAAGCCGAGCAGCGCAGCGGCCGGTTCATCTGGAGTGTCATTCCTGCACTTATTGCCTGGATTGCCACGTTACTGCCAATGCCATTGGGTTGCTTGCTGTTGGTCATCGGCTTTGTTGTCCACTTCTGGCAGGACAGACTGCTCTTGCGGGTTATAAGCTTGCCTGCCTGGTACCTTCCGATGCGATTACGGCTTACCGCTGTGGTTAGCGTCTGCCTGCTGCTTGCTGCGATGGTTGAGGCGCTTCATTTATGAATGCCTCTCACAATCAAATGTTGGCCGTAGAAGATTCGCCGATGCAGCGTTGGTGAAAGAGGCTACGCATAACAACTGGATTCGGGCACACCAGTTCAATGATGGATTGTCGCCCGCTCAGTACGAGAAAAACCTTAACGTCATGTCCGGGATCAGTTGACCACTACATCTGTTCAACGGTGAGCCCCGCTCCTGGGTGTTTGAGTTCGAGCAGGACACCTTTTCAGGGACGGAGTAGGGCGTGTATTGATGGTTGGGGATTCGCCCAGGTGTGACAGGGATGGCCCTAGAGCGACGGGGATATTGGGATTTCATCTAGATCGAAGCAGTAACGGGGGAATCCATCAGCTCGATGAATTCGCACAGTTGGTCATTGAAAACTCACTATGAAGCTGATGGGACATCCGCCTAGATTTTACCGCATCGGGTACGAGTGGTCGCGCCGGGTTGTCCATCGGGATGCCTATTCTCAAGCTTTCTCCTCGCATAATGCATAAAATGCTTCGGTTAATGGCCGAGCCACTGCTGGGTGATCAGCTCTATTCAGGGCGGACTGGGCTACACGGCATTGTTACCTCGCCGGAGCGTCAATAGTGCGTCTGGTGCTGATGGCATTAGCTTTTGCCTAGTGTTACAGATCGAACGCAAGTGCGGCGGTATGACTTCTGTGGAAAGGTTATCGCCATAGTGACGGTTAACGACCCAAGATGCCGGTTACGCTGTAGGCCATGAGCGCTTAAGATACCCCGCCCATCACATCTGAGCCGTCGAACCATGTCAGAACCCCGTATACGACACCTTGCAATTTGTGTTTTTAACCACCGGGGCAAGATTTTAGTCAATCCGTTTCACGACCCGATGAAGCGTCAGTTGCTGTTCCGCCCGCTAGGCGGTGGTGTTGAGTTCGGTGAGAAGAGCATTGATGCCATTACCAGGGAAATCCGCGAGGAGCTCAACCTGCCGATCGCAAATCCCCGCCTGTTGGGTACTTTGGAAAGTATATTCACATATTTAGGTGAGCCAGGGCACGAAGTTGTACAGGTTTACGACGCTGAATTTGAAGACTCCACCCTGTATGAAAAGCCTTGGTTGGAAGGGCGAGAAAGCGACGGCGAAACCTTCCGCGCCGTCTGGCGGGACAGCGCAAGTTTAAACCGTGAAGGCGTACTGGTGCCGGAGGGGCTATATGAGCTACTGCAGTCTTTGTCGTTGCTGGACTGATTGCTTATGATGCAGTTGCTGCATTTTGGATTCTCTTTGGGCACCAACGTGTGTGGTGAAATTCGTCGTACCGATAAGCCGGTCGTCAAAAGCTGGCGAGCAGCTATCTCAATAACGTCGTTAGTGGTGAAGGCAAAGAATTGATTGTAAAATATCCGCAATGTGCCTAACGAGTGATGTCGACATCCGCGAAGAAACAGGGGAGGCTTGGGAAGTCTGACTACTCGAGCACCCTGCATACGTGTTGTGCGCGCCCTTCCAGGGCCAGCTGTCGTAAACCGAGTTCCTCCGGTCTCGGCCCTCCGGGCTTCCAGCTTCACGCCTTCCGCCGTCTTGGCATGCGCGCTCCGCTTGTACAGTTGGTGAGGCCTTGGCCAGATAGAGCTTTTGGGGAGAGGGGCTATTGAGAAAAGCCCTTTCGGACACAGGTCGCTGTTGTTAATCGATATCCAGCCCCCGTCTTCGCCAGTCGACCTACGCGCTTCACTTGCGTGTTGGAGGCTGCTACCAAGATCCAATGTTGAGTATTTAGTGTAGGTTGGACGAATGCGCCGGGCAAATATACGCGAGTAGTTTTGGCGCATATTATCCAAATTTATTAGTAGTTAATTTCAAGCCTGCGGCAGCCAGCCCTCAGTAGGGAGAGTTTGACCGTTCGTGGGGCGGCAGTCCTGCTTCAGGATCACACCCCTGCCTAACAAAATCTTCAAGATCTGAATGTCTCTTGTCTAATAAGCACGGATCATTGTTGTAGAGTAGGCCTGCATATGAAGTAGCAACATGCAAAGGCATTCGATCACCGGTTTTTACTCTCAGCATAGCCTTGATTAAAAAGTCAAGATGGTAGTCTTGGCAGTTTTCATCAATCTGACGATCAAGCTGGTGTTGCAGACTGCCGGAGTGGATTAGCTCTACATATTCCCCAAGTGAATCAGCAATTTGAAGGAGCTTTCCAGTTGCCATTTTATGTAGGAGCAGACCAAGTCCCCAGCTGTCAAATACGCCCGCATGAGCAATGCTTTTGTAATAATCAGCAGTCAAAAACTCGGGGGCGAGGCTATAGAATGAACCTGCGTACCGCCTGTGAAAGTCATCCCACATGTCTTCTTCAAGGACTCGGGATATCCGAAGTCGTACGGTGAGATTGATGCTCCTAAATCGAGAATTCTAACTTCGGGAAATTCTGGTCTTCGGGTCAGCCAGTCTTCTAAACCGGATTCAAATATTATATTTCCGGGATGGAGGTCTCCATGTACAACTCCCATGAACGTGTGGTGGTATGCCCAGCAGACTCGAAAGAAAGCTGCAGCCACTTCCAATGTGGTTGAATAGCCAGCTTCAGGGATCGCATCTGTAAACGTTACTCCCGTGATATGCTCCATGAGATAGCTTCTGACAAAGCCGTCTGTCGAATGGAACTCTCGGTAGATCTTGGGCGTGACCTTGGTTAGCTCCCACCCCCGCATCTGAAGGTCAATCTCATTCCTGAGTTTTTTATGCGCAACGGGGCTTGGCCCCATGAAGAAGAATTTCGCTACTGCTAAGACATCGCCGTTGCGATACTTTGCGGTAATGTTAGTGCCGCCGCCTGTCAGAATTGAATCGAAATGGAAGTCGCCAATCACCAACAGATCCATGCGGGCCAAAAAAATCCGAAGCGGGCATTCAGTTACTTGTCCCATATTATGAGTAATCCTTCACGAATCTATAGCCGTAAGAGTCGGCAATAATCATGACTTCGCACCCTGAGTTCTCGGCGATATGAAGTCCCCCATCGATATAAGACTGATAGTCTAAACTATCAAGCTCCATGCGTACTTCCTCCGAAGAATTAGAGTCTCCTTGGAAAAAAACGCATTTCAGATGTTCGAATAAATCTCTAATTCGCTCACTGAAACAGAGTCGATATGATCCTAACGGCCATACTTCAATCAGAACATTTTCAGAGGATAGATATGTCTTCGCCTGCTTGATATCCCCTGTACAAAATATAGCTCTGCTTCGATAGTCGATCTGGTGAGTATCCTGGAACCATTCGCCACATAATTTATGAGTCACGGGAGACATCGACACAGGAGTGCGCGGAACAAGTTTGAAAGGGTTGTCAAATACACCGGAGTCTTCAACAAGACTGAGGCGATAGTGAGCTCAATATAATGTCATGCTTCCCTACATATAAAGTATTATTGGCTTTCATGAGTCTGCATATGGCTGGTCATAGCAGTGGAATCGTGGAAACCAGCCCTGCAGATTAATCTTCGCACATTGTCGGTAGCATCACCAGATTCAACCTTGGTATTGATATTAAAGAGCATTAGGCGATATTCCGGCCTCTTATGCCAATTCATGTCAAGCTCGTCGGCGAATGAGGAGGGGCCTTGGTTTACCTTTCCGGGGTGAGAGTCGTGCCTCAGGTCAGATTTATTGCTTGCACTAATCTTCATCATCTGGTGCTGCCTCAGAGGGCATGATCAGCATTGGCCGTTTGATTTGGGTTGACTACGACTTTAAGGTTTTTTTCACCAATCTTGACGACCTTGATAGCCCATCCGACAAGAGAGGCTTAGCTTTGCCGCTTCCACGGAACGTTAGCCCTCTTCAGGGGGCATTCTCTCCAAGATGGCTTTGAGCTCGTCTATGATCCGCCGGTGGCCCGCCAAGTCTGGCATGGCATTCTCTAGTATGAAAGGCTCTGATTTACCCAAGCGCTGCTGCAGGTTTGAAGCCCAGATTTCCACCGACGCATTGCAGTACAAGGCGAATTTAAACTCCTGCAGAGACAGCTCCGACTGTATGTCACTTCTGCTATCACGCCGCTCATTTAGTAAGCCACAGCCCGCTAGAGGATCTATTAGGAGACGCTCGTTTCTGAAATCCATCCAGAAAATAAACGCCACTCGACCGTTGGCCGACTCCAGACAAACACCTACCTTCCCGTCATCCATGCCAGCGGATACAAGGCGCATATTTCCAAGGGGAGCGCATGACTTTCCTTTGCGTGCGAGTACGTAAAACTCATCAGGAATTTCGCATTGCCGGTTCGGAGCGAGCTCACCCCGCTTCAGGCTGTCCAACTGCTCCTGGTCAAACAGAGTACGAAATCCTTCGAGCTCATACAGGTGCTCCCGTTCAAATTCCCATCGTGCTGGCACCTCAAGACGCTCCTCCATAGCGAGCTCAGCAAGATGTCTCATCAGTGGCTTGTCCATGTGAATTCGCTGGTGATCATCCGGGTCATCAGGATCTACGATATCGTCGCGTTCGGCATGGGCGATAGCATGGCGGCCTTGTGTTGCTAGGTAGTTGGAAATGTCGGTGGCAAGAGCCTGCAACTCATCACGACGGGCAATTGAGTCTCTGTCCGTTAATACCGGGAGGGCTTGCTGGATCCACGGCCCTCGTTCTCGGCCAATAGGTAAAGAGCGGGCAAACGCTTTGTAGAATCCGAGAAACGAGTAGAAGGGATTGCTGAGTGACAGCCCTTCGCGATAGTAGGCCATTGCTTTGCGGGCTTCATCGCTTTGAGGGGAGTGGAGATTCTCGTCAGAAAAAAACTCGGTAAAGGCATTGTTGCGAAGCATGCCTACTCGATGTGGATGGCTACCACCACCCCACATGACGATCTCTACTTTCGCACCCTCACGCCAGGCAATTGCAGTGGCCAGGCGCATCACTGCAGCTCGCCCTTCATTGACAGTCATGCCTTGACCATCAACTCGAAGCGCGATTGCAGGGAGGCTCCGATGCTGCCCTTCGGATATAGCTGGTTGCAGCAAAAACTCTAGCGCCTCAAAGTTTATCAGCTGAGCCCTATTCATTACAGGTGACGCCTGGGCACCTGTTCGGCGATCAGCATGACCAGATCGCGATGGTGGGCGATTCGCTGAAGTGCGATCAAGATGGGCCCAGGGCAGTGGGGATGCTGGGATTCCATTTGGACAGGTCGGGTAGGGGGCCCGTGCGGGATTTGGCTCAGTTTGCGCAGCTAATTATCGAATCCAGGGCCAGGAACAGCGCGTGAAGGGGACAAATGAGCTGGGCCACATTTGACTGGTGGCACTGTGCAACCAACCAGTCTGGAATTACACTCCGGTGGTATGCATCCCCCGCTAAGGAAAGCCCGTGATAAACAGAATTTTACTTCGTAACGTGTCTAGTTATTCCCCCACCTCCGTGGTGAGCGTTGGACCCCTGAAGCGGGTCAGCGTATTTTACGGTCAGAACGGTACCGGCAAAACAACGATCGGTAACTATCTACAAGCGCCGGCGGATACGAAGTTCAGTGAGTGCCAGCTCGAACCGGTCAAAGAGCGGGAAATCCTCGTTTACAACCACAGCTTCATGGAGAAAAATTTCCACGAGGAAGCCTCTCAACCAGGTGTATTCACACTGAACGAGGGAAATATTGAAGCGGAGAAAGCCATAGCTGACGCCGAAGCGGCTATCAACTTACTTACCGGTACCCTCGATGCTCACATGATGGCAGGCAAAGAGGCTAAGGCAGCTCAGGAGCTAGCCAAAGATAAGCTTAAAGACAGTATCTGGAAGCACAAGACTCCTTTTGACAACAGCCCACTCGCCTACTGCTTCAATCGCCTTAATACTAAGGAACGAGTGCTTGAAGCAGTCGCACAGGTGGCATTAGCGCCCACGACGGATACGCCTGACGCTCTACGTGCTGAGGCTGCAGCCCTTCACGGAGCAAGTGATGCCGTGCTCCCGGCTATACCTTCGATAAAATTTACAGGCGGTGAAATTGAAGCAGACCTGATCTTAGTAGAGGTAATTTCAGGTAGCGGAGATTCCTACCTTTCGGCTCTGATACAGGAATTTGGTAACTCAGATTGGGTGAAACACGCACTCAAATTTGAGTCACATGCGAAAGACCAGTGCCCCCTGTGCCAGCAGTCGCTACCTCAGGACTTTTACGGGGAAGTGCGCAAGGTCTTTGACGTGACCTATGAGAAACGCCTGGCTGCATTGAACGCCCTACAGCAGAGGTACCAAGGTGCTGTCGAACAGCTTCTCCGCCAGTGCAATGGGCCAACCTATGAAATAGAGGCGATCCAAATCCATGCCGTAAATCTGCGGGCGCTTCTGCAAAGGAACCTTCAAATCTTAGCGACGAAGGTTTCTAACCCTACAACTGCCGTATCTCTGGACTCTAGCGCAGCCCTGCTCAAGTCTTTGAATGACTCTATTGCCGTTGAGCAGCATAAGATTGATGAGTTCAACGCCAAGGTCAAGAACAAGCAAACACACCTGGATAGCATCAAAGACCGTTTTTGGGTTTGGCTAAAAAATGCTTGCGAACCCCAGTTAGCGGCGTTCGAGACAGAAGACCAGCAGCTATCGAAAAAAAGGCAGCAGGCCAAGGACGGCGTCGTGCAAATGAGGGCTGAGATCGCCGTTCAGCGAAATTTAATTGCCGCATCGCGCGCCGCGACCACGAACGTAGATCAGTCCGTGGAAAGCATTAACCAATGGCTCAAGATCCTTGGGTTGAAAGGGTTCGAGTTGGTCAAGGAGGAGGGCGCGGTTCCCCGATACCGCCTTCAGCGTGAGGCGGTGAACGATGGCGTGTTCAGGACACTGAGTGAAGGGGAAAAAACCCTGATTTCATTCCTGTACTTCCTGGAGGTGTGTAACGGTGAGCTGAATGCCCAAGGAGGTACGCTGAAAGGTGAGCGCATTATCGTTATTGACGACCCTATTTCGAGCCTGTCACATAACTACGTCTACGACATTGCTTCCTTGATTCGCCGCCTGGTGCTGCACCCGAGGACTCGTTTCAAGCAAGTAGTCATCCTGACCCACAATTTGTTCTTCTTCCATGAGATGCACAAGCTGTTAAAAGAGGACAAGGAAGACTCTCTGGCCCTTTTCCGCATTTGCAAGGCCCACTACAGCACCGTGGTGCCTATGGGTGAAAACGAAATCCAGAATGATTACCAAGCCTGCTGGCACACACTCAAGGACGCCTTGAATGGCTCAGCTTCAGCCAGCGTCATTCCCAACGTCATGCGTAACATCCTTGAGCATTACTTCACCTTCGTACATCAGAAGGAGAGCTTGCGCAGGGCATTAATGGAGCTCAGTGACGAGAACCCTCAGTTCCGGGCCCTCTATAGGTATGTAAACCGAGAGTCCCATGCCGACTCCATCAATTTAACGGACTTCGGCGAAATTGATCCACACGCGTTCATACAACGGTTCAGAGAGGTTTTCGTAAAAACCAATTTTGAGGCCCATTTCGACAAAATGATGGCCTGACAGCGATACGTGTTTACCCAAGGGACTGGCCCTAGCGAACGCGCGCTGATAGCATTAGGCCTGCAGCTACCACCTAGGACTCTCCATCCTGCCTGTCATGCATAAGCGCGCTTTGCATATGTCGTGTAAAGGCTGTCAGCGGCCCGCTGAGATCAGATGGAGAAAACGCCATGAATGATGGAAAAGTTGTCCTGGTTCGCCAGTATGACCGGTTCCGGTTTGGGCAATGGGAGACCGTGTGCCAGCACATGCGCTCCCTTCCGCGCCGGTAATTGAACGTCTCCCTACGTGGTAGCTGCACCTCTCACAGCCCCCCGCCAAGCTGCATATCTCACGCCGTAAGTCTCCCTTCCCAGCCTCTGACGATGCCTCTGCATCATGGTTCTGCTCAAAGATGCTACGGCTGTGGCGCAAGTTTTCGCTATGAGACCTTTAGCAGCTTTTCCAACTCCGCGTGCTCCCATGTGCTCAACAGCTCAACCGGATCAGTACCAAACTGCTGCGATGAGTCGAAGGTGTACGCACGACCGTCTGGGCAATAGCAGCTATCGCAGTAATCCAGAGTTTCGCAATCGTTGTAGAACGTGATGACCCAGCCATCGGTTTCGACGCTCGTCATGCCACTGTACATTTCAGTCCACGGTTTCTCACCCAAACGGCGCATGACGCTAACGCCCAAGCCGATGTCGCGAAGCACTTGGTAGGCCTCGCGAACGGTAAGCGCTTTTGCTGACAAACTAAACGTACCTGTGTGGGGCGGCCTGGCGTGGATGGTAACGAAACTTCCTTGAGGCGGCATGCCGCGCCACGGGCGCTTGGCAGCCTCGCTCTCTATCCGGTCATCTCGAATGACATCCAAGCCCGATCGACGAAGGCCTGGCGGGATTGAGGCTCAATGGCCATACGAGCTCATGGGCTTGCTCACCAAACCAAAGTTGTTGCACGTTGCCTCGTGCATCTTCGAAAAGCTGCCCAGTCGAGTGCTTATGTGAGGGGCCTGACGGGGTGATCATGAAGATCCAGCGCATGCCGCGCTCAGCCCTGCTGACCTTGCGACAAACGCGGAACGCTATTCTGCAGGTGATATTGCGGCTATCTGTTCGTAAAATCTTCGATACCGCATCTAAATTAACGCGCCTAACCATCAAAATGTCCATTTGTTACAAAATGGATCCATTTATTGAAATTTTCATTTGTTTCTGTGATTGTGATGGCACTTCAACATGCAAGGAGTAGGTCATGTCATCAGCAGTTGCCAAAGTCGAACAGCCGGCCCCCTCGGCCATCCGCCAACGCTTGTCCAAAGGTCAAAGCACCAATCCGGCTATCCAGCGCTTGCGCTCGCGCGTGCTGACCGAGTCGGATGTAGGCCAGGTCATTACCAGCTATGACCGTATGCACCACCGTCACAACCGTTCGTGAGGTGCCCGCATGGACGCCGCTAAAATCTCGTCGTTTTTGGTAAAGGTGGCATCGCGCTGCAATCTCGATTGCGACTACTGCTACGTCTACCATCATGCAGATCAGAGTTGGCGCTCCATGCCCAAATTTCTCTCTGCCGAGCATCGTGAAGCTTTTGCTCGGCAGCTTGCGCAATACGTGACGCAAACGGATCTCAAACAATGCGCGGTCATTTTGCATGGCGGGGAGCCGCTGCTGGCAGGGGTACAAACGCTGGCGGACTTCGCGATACTTCTGCGCTCGACGTGCCCCATTCTTGTTGACGTCAGTCTGCAAACTAACGGGTTGCTGCTGACTGACGAGGCACTCCAGATCTTGGCTGCAGCAGACATTGGTGTCTCACTGAGCTTGGATGGGCCAAAAATCGCGAATGACAAACACCGTTTGACCCGGAAGGGGCGTTCAAGCTTTGAGCAAACCCAGCAGGCGCTCATTCGCTTGCAAAATTACCCCTCTGTCTTTGCCGGCGTGATCGCGGTCGTTGACACCTCCACCAGCGCCAGCGAACTCTTCAGCTATTTCGACCAGTTCAAGATCCCGCGGCTCGATTTTCTGCTTCCAGATGCCCACTGGCTTCGGCCACCACCGGGCAGAAATCAGGATCCGGGTTTGTACGAGCAGTGGCTTGTGAACGCCTTTGATGTTTGGTTCGACGAGTACCCACACATCCCCCTGCGCACCTTCGAGGCACTGCTGGATGTCTGTGCGGGACTGCCTTCCGGGACGGATGCGTTTGGCTTCGGTGACGTGAGCCTGTTGTCCATCGAAACTGACGGTACTTATCACGACCTTGACGTCTTGAAGGTCACACAGGATGGCGCTACCCGACTGATCGGCTCTGTCCTGGATACACCGATCGCTGAGGTGGCTCAATCACAGGCCATCGAGCAGCACCGGCGCTACCTGCGCAAAGAAGGGTTGTCAGAAGCATGTCAATCTTGTGGGATCGTCGACATCTGCGGTGGTGGCTCTCTTCCTCACCGGTTCAACCAAGAGGGTTTCGTCAATCCTACCGTGTACTGCAATGAGATGAAGCGGTTGGTAGCTCACATCACCGAACGCTTGAACGTGCACTTGAACGAGGGCTGGCAGGGGGAGGAGCAGATACCGCTTCCAGAAACCTTTGACCTGGCTGAGTTTGAATTAGCCGAGACCTCGGCAGTCCATCTCCAGTGGCTGTGTGCAGGCGCCGATGTTGATGCGGTACACGGCCTGCATAAAGCATTGGATCTATATCCCGACGATCCGAGGGCGATGCAATTGCGCTCATTGGACGATGCTTCATTCGCACTAAAGGCGCAGCAGCCTGGTGCAATCGCCTGGGCAGGTGCTGCCTTAGCTCAAAGTAGGGGGCATGCGTTGTTGGCTGTCGATGGACAGCCCATCACAGCGGTTTCCGACTACTTGGCCAGAATTCTTAACGACGAAGCGCAGCACGATTGCGATGGATTTTTGGTCGCAGAGGATGACTTGTGGCTGAGGGCACCATTCGGCACCTCCATCTGTTTCGAGGATGAGGGGCTCGCGGCAAAGGGCAGGGGGCTGGTTCGCCAAGCGCTGAACATCGTAAAGGCATGGCGTCCGGAGCTTGCTGCTGAAATGCAGCTTGCCTGCAGTGCTATCCAGTTCATCCGTGATCCGAGTGCAGACCCACGCAAGATCGTTTCCTTCAGCGACAATTCTGTTCCAGGGGCCTTGTACGTGTCGATTTCTCAGGGTGATCGACTGATTGATCCCTACGATCTAGCGGACTCCGTGATCCATGAACACCGACATCAAAAGCTTTACCTGCTTGAGCGATATGCCGCCACCGTAGAGCACACTAGTGCGCAGGTCGTCTCTCCTTGGCGCGAAGACTTGCGGCCGCCCTCAGGCTTGCTGCATGCGGTTTTCGTATTCGTCGAGCTGAGGCGTTTTTGGCTCCACGTCCGTGATCATGGCCCTGCCGAGATGAATTCACGAGCCATCAATCAAATCGCGGACACCGACCTGCACCTTGAGCAAGCATTCGAGACCTTGAAGGAATGCCCGTTGACCGAAGTCGGGCAGCACCTGGTAAAGGTGTTGCGCATTGCATCCACAGAGGGGATAACAACTGATGAGTTCGCAGCTTACCGTCCCGCTGTCCAGCCTGTCGGCTGATCTGCGTCAGAGGCATGCCCAGCTTCGCGATTACTTTTGTGACAAGGACGCGCAAGCAAACTGTATTGATGGGCAGTGGGCACTGGCTTTGAGTTGGTCTGATGACCCCTACCGCTATGTCGATCCTCGACTCGATGAAGGGCTGGCATGGTGGGGCGCAGATGTTCAATATCAGGACATGGCCAAGGCTCGTAAGCGTAGAGGAAAGTTGTTGTTGGCGCTCAACGATACGTGGACTTTGCAAAGCTGGAGCGAGTGGCTAGCGCGAACCCCTCATCATGAAGATATCGTCGTCCTCCACGTCGATGATCATAAAGACTTGGATGCGCCTCGCTTCTTCAACCGTCCGGATGGCTGGTTTGATCCCATCGGTTGCCGACCTGTCGACCTGCATGTGCCGCATTCAGTAACAGATGCCATCATGAGTGGAGCACTGGGCATGGGAAGTTTCCTGACACCCTTTCTGCACAGGCATCCCGACACCGAGGTGCGACAGCTCTGCCAAGGGCCCAAATGCACTCGAACTATCGACTCGCAGATCATACTGGAGTCGGTGGCTGATACCTTGCTTGACCCGTCCGCTTTGCGTCCCGCTGTTTCACTCATCGCTGATGATCAGGGGACTGGGAATGGTCGGTACCGATTTACCCATGACCTTGATTTATGGCTTGAAGGCCTGTCGAAAACTTGCGCTCCCATTCTTCTTCACGTGGACATGGATTACTTCTGCAACCGGTACGATGGAGATAGCGATCACATTGATCATCCCGGCCCGCTAAATGATGCGCTGCCGCAGATTCTGAGCAGCATCGATGCACTGACCAAAGCGTTACACCGGCACGGCCTGGCCGAACGACTCGTTGATATCGTTATCGCGTTTTCCCCTGGGTTTTTCCCCGCGGAATTCTGGGCTGAGAGCTGTGATCGGCTTCTGATTGGTCTGGGAGAGCAGCCGTGGGGCGATCAGTGAGTACTCCAAGATCCAAGGTAACAGCGCGGACGACTCCTAAGCCCCCTTCGGTGAAAGCAAAGTCTAGACTCGGCCCGGTATTGCCGGAAGATCTGGAGTTTACGCGCACCCCGGGAAGCCGCGAGCGCGGCGGAGGGCCTGGGGGAGAAGCTTGGGTCATCTCGGTTAAAGGCAAGCGGGCGGGCATCGCATACATTAATCTGGTGAAGGACGAGGTTCGAGGCCGCCACGCGTCGTTCCATGTCTTCCTCAACCGACCAAGCCAAGGGCGACAGATTGGCCGGAGCGCTTACCAGTATTGCTGTCAGAACAGCCAATACGATGTCATCTACGCGCACATGCGTAAGTCCAACTTGGCGTCACGCAAGGCGGCTGAGCATGCCGGGTTCATAGAGGCGCCGGTAGGCGACTCCCAACTCGTCCTGGTCTGGTATCGAGATAATAACCGACCTGCCAAACCTGAATGCGCAGAGGTCTCTTCAGACAGGCACGACAAGGGTGCGCACGAACATGTCACTCAGACTCAACCTACTACAGCGGTGAGAACTTTCGACGAGGTGCCTGTGAGTTCGTTGGAGCTGCAGTTTGACGAAAAAAACAGCGATGTCCTTGTCTGGAACGGTCAGGTAGTTATGTCACGTACTGAAGAAGCGTACTTTGAAATGCTTTTTTCCAGGCTTGGATACCTCAATCCTCGCACTGTACTTGAGATAGGGTTTGGCTTAGGAATCTCCGCTACGTTGATCCAGCAGTACCTCAAACCTGAGCGTCACGCCATTTTTGAAATAGAGACCACCATCTACCAAGACCTGCTAGCTTTCTCCCAGCGCCATCCTTCAGTGCAACCGTTTTGCGGTGACTGGAACCGCTGTCACATCGCAGGGAACTACGACTTCATTTTCTTCGACCCCTTTGACTATCACATGGAGGAGGGCGCTCAAGTTGAAGGGCTTCACTGTGAGAAGGCTCAGCGAGCGACCCGAGCTCTGAAAATGCGGGCGCTGTTGAATCCTAATGGTGTTCTCTGCCATCCGCATTTCGGCGATGGCGATGTGCCTGAACTCCCCGGATTTGCGACTGTGATTGTCGAACGGGCGAAAGTTTCACCCATCCGGATGGCGGATGAGACGCTGTGTGAGGATGTGGCAATCGTCTATCACAAGCCTCTCGATTGCTGATCCGGGCCTCGGTCAGCGCGTTCTTATGACCAGACGCTGGCACGGCTTTTTGGAGAAAGATTCGTCGTACGCTTTTTCAGAATGCCTCGATGGCAACGGAGCAAAATGACCCCAGTAAGCTTGAACTCTGATGAGCTGTCAAAAGAACTGGTGGCCCCCGATGAAGTGGGCGAGCGGGTCATTATCTACCAAGAAGTCGATGAGAGCGGAGTTGCGACTGGACGTAGTGCGACATTTGCTGATATTGAGTTCCGTGGCTTGGGGTATGCAGATCTTATAGGGCATACGCTGGGTACTCCCCTAGTCATGCCATTGCGCCTGGCGAATGCTAGGGTCGTTGAGAGCAATTTGCTAGACCTTTCATTAGAGACCCAAGAGACCCAGGTGTCGGTCAGCGCAGTCTTGGATAGCCCGTACTCGTCCAGGGCACTTGGCTTGGTGCGAGATGGCTGGCTACCTTCCGGCATCGCGTTCAGTGATTCGATGATTGTGCTCCCTGACAGATGCGTCTTCAGCGAGTTGGCCGGAAGATTTCGTGCTGGGGAGAAAACAAAATTGGAGGATAAGGACTTCCTTGATTTCCTCATTGGGCGCAAGGTTCGAATCAATCCTCTGTTGTATATGCTTGAAGGCAATCTCAAGAGAAATCCCGACGATGCGAGCATCGAACACCAGTTCGAGGTCGCAACTAAAATTATTAACGCTGCATTGCCATTGGCTCAGATAGTACCGAACGGGCGGGATGGTCTTGAGGGGATAAGAGGCCTTATTCGCGACAGCGAGGCGGGCATGGCGCGCAAGCAGGAATTCCTGACGCGTTTAGCGCCGAAACTGCGGGCTCCGATAGCCGCGCGACGCGTTAATGAGGTCTGGGATGAAGTGTTGGCCACCGCGAAAGCATGTGAAGTCCCAGTACGATCACTTGTCGTGCTGGCTGCCTTGAGCACTGTATGTGTCCCAAACGGTAAGAGTCCGGCCAAAGGGTTGCTCAAGTTTAACGTAAGGAAATATACGTTTGAGGACGCCTACAACGCCCTGGCCGACCTCCGATCGTTTGAAGTGCTGATGCACCTGTTCGCAGCGTTCCCGGATGAGAAGATTCTGCTTTGCACTGGGGATAAGGATCTTGTGCTCTTCTGGGCGGGAATCAGGCCGTCCGAACTCGCCATGGTCAACGGGGTTTTCAGTGCTAAGTTCTCGCTCGTCGAAGATCTGTTGCCGAACGTCACGCCTGAGCGAAAGACTGCCTACTTTTCCGCAGGTGATGAATGACGCTTGGAACCTCACTCTGTAGCAGCGATTGCTGCTTATGCAGTTTTTGCGTGGCCCGCTGCAGAAGCAGCCGACTTGCTGAGTACGTACAGATGGCCCTGTCTGTTAAGGGTGGATAGCTGGTCATTCGTTTTTTGAGCCAGACTCGCGGTCACTGCAGTCTTGACCCATCTCAAGACTGGGGTTCTCCGGATGCTGAAGATAGCTTGTTGAGACGCCTGTCATGATATGTTGGCCAATCGCTATACAGGAGTTCAGCTGGATGCCCACTTTCACGACAGATCAAGCAAAGAGCGTCGTTCCTTTGCTCGCAAAAACCGCTGTACCCAGAACAGGCTCGGATAACCTGCCAGGTTATTACTCTCCACTCCACGACATGTGGGTGGTGGAGACAATCGATGGAGTCAAACCCATCATCACTCGCGGTGCGCTCGATGAGCTTCTCACCAAGACCAAAGTAAACACCGAAGAGGACGATGACTCCTTCGTCACGCTTGAGACGTTGACCAAGACGTCCGCTACTCCAGAGAGTGATGATGACCTGAGCAACAATGGGCGCGGATCACACCTGCTTCAGTTAGTGACCAAGACCGACACAGTGGTAGAAGAAGACGATCCGGGTAGCGGCTACGCCATGCTAGAGCTAATGACCAAGACTGAAGCTGAGCTCGAAAACGATGATCCAGGTGATCCGCTGTTCGGCCTAGACCAACGTTTCTACCTAGACTGAGGCACGTCGTCATGTTTTTGTTGGTGACAAACCGCCGCGATATCACAATGGACTTCGTGGTAGCGGAGCTTCAGAAACGGAGTTTGCCTTACTTCAGGCTAAATACCGAATTACTCCCGCAATCCCGAAGCTCTATGGGTTGCATCGCCATAGACGACTGGTCTATTGAGTTCGAGGGGCGAGAGATCTCCGGGCGGGATGTGACGGCCGCATACTTTCGTCGTCCAGGTGCTCCCCAAGCGGCGGCACTTGTCGAGGATCAAGGCCAGCGTGCATACATTGAAGCGGAATGGAGCAGCTTCCTTAAAAGCCTTTATTTCCGTTTGGAAGGGAGATGGTTCAGCGACCCTACCCGGATCTTTCTTGCTGAAGACAAGCCTCGACAGCTCATCGTTGCCCACCAGCTTGGTTTCAACATCCCCAACACAACCATCACTAACCGACTGAAGTCGGCTGAGCCCCTGACAGCAGGGGGCCGTGCAATTGGGAAGCCCTTGCGCCAAGCGGTTTTGCCGGGTGCGCTGGAAAAGGTGATGTTCACATCACGGCTGCAGCCTTTGACCGCTGACGATGAACCCGCCCTCGGCCTTGCTCCCCTGATCATTCAAGCTGAGGTGCTCAAAAAATACGATGTCCGCGTAACGGTAGTGGGTTCACAGGTTTTCACAACGGCTATCTGGTCTCAGGAAAAGGACGATACGGAGGTTGATTGGCGCAAAGGTAGTCATCCTGATTTGAAGCATGAAGCAATTAGCCTGTCCGATGAGGTAGCCGAACAATGCCGGGAACTGGTTCGAAGGATGAATCTAAGGTACGGGGCTATCGATCTGGTGTGTGATCGAGGTGGAAAGCTCTGGTTTTTAGAAATCAACCCCAACGGGCAGTGGGCTTGGATTGAGAATCAGACTGGATACCCGATTGCTGCTGCAATTGTTGATGAACTGGAGAGCATCAAAAATGGCTTGGTTTGATAGGGAAATACTCTGGCCGACGCTGGTGCCTCTTACACCTGCTCAAATTGCAGCAAACAACCAGATGCGCGACGGGTGGAAGGCATCGGTCAGTAATGGTGACTGGGATGCGGAAAGCGAAGTCGCACTTGATGAAGCTCGCCGTATGTACGATGCGGAGCAGGAGCGGCGCAAGGGCGCTGACACCAAAGCAGGTGTGTACCTGGCGGCAGTGACCGCGCTTATACCCGTGCTGGCTTCCTTGCTACCAAGTCTGTGGAGCGACAAGACCAATAAAGTCCTGGGAGCCATATCGCTCACCGTATTCGCTCTTGCGGTGATCTACGTCCTACGCGCCGGCTATTGCGCGTTCTGCGTGCTTCGAGTGAGTGCAGCGAACACAGTTGGAGCCAACGATATCTCTCAGTCCTGGAGCACATCGCAGCCTGTAGCCAGCCTCGCGAAGAACATCGCTCTCAAAGTGATTGATAATTACCCGGGGAACAACGCCAAGGTGAGCCATATCAAGCTCGCCCACGACTATTTGTTGAGGGCTTTCCTTGTCTTTGCCGTACTGCTCGCTGTGCAGGCACTGTGGCCATGCGCTGCATGGGTGATCGAAGAGATCACCAAGCACATGGCCCCCGAGGTCAGGCAACCGCTGATGATGTGCTACTCCTGATCAACCTAGCTGCGGCAGGAACCAGGATAGAGCTTGGGATAACCGATTGAGACCGTGCGCTACACTTCTTTAACAGGCATCATGCCGCCGTACATCTCAGTCCATGACTTTTCACCCAAGCAGCGCATGGTGCGAACGCCCAAAGCGATGTCGCGAAGCACCTGATAGGCCTCGCGGGCAGTAAGCGGTTTTGCTGACAATCGAAACATGCCTTTGTGGGACTGCGTGGGCCCCATGGTATATGAAACTTCGCGCGGGAAGCGTGTAGCACTGCCGGCGATTTGGTAGCCTCGGGCTCTATTTGGAGATCTCGAATGACAGTCAACGCACAATCAAAACTGGCTTCCCGCTACGGCGCCGCGGACATCTCACCCCTCATGCCCTGGAACGAGACGATCGATCAGTTGCTCGACCATCGCAGCGTCCGTGCTTTCATTGATCAGCCACTGCCTGACGGCACCATCGAGACCCTGGTCGCCGCGGCGCAGTCCGCCTCCACCTCTTCAAACCTGCAGTTCTGGAGCGTTGTCGCTGTTCAGGACAGCGATCGGAAAGCGCGCCTCTCGGCACTGGCAGGAAACCAGGCCTACATCGGGCAGGCGCCTCTGTTCTTTGTATGGCTTGCCGACCTGTCTAGGGTCACCCGCGTTGCTGAGCAGCAGGGTGTAGAGCTCGAAGCAGTGCCTTACTTGGAGAGCCTGTTGCTCGGTACGATTGACGCCGCCTTAGCCGCTCAGAACGCCGTGGTTGCTCTGGAGTCTCTGGGACTTGGGAGCGTGTACATCGGCGCCATCCGAAACGACATTGAAGGCGTGGCCAAGGAGCTTGGTCTGCCTCCGCAGGTCTATCCAGTTTTCGGTCTCTGCGTAGGATATCCATCTACCGAGCGACCAGCTCAGGTAAAACCACGGCTCCCCCAAGGTGCAGTGCTTCACCGCGAGACCTACTCGGTAGCGGCAGATGTGGAAGCGGTGGCTGTATACGATGAGCGCCTGGGCGCCTTCTACCAGCGTGAGGGCATGACGGCTTCCGGCTGGTCGGAGCAAGTGGTCAATCGGCTTCGCAGTGTCTCGAGCCTGCATGGGCGAGAGGAGCTGGTTGAGGAGCTGAAGCGGATGGGGTTTGGGCTGCGCTGAAGACTCATCGCGCCGCTGTCGGGCTGAAAATTGGCTCACCGTTACCTTGGCCCTGTTAAGCGAAGTTCACTAAAGGCACGACGCTTACATCGTCGCTCACACGAAGCCCCTACGTCCCATCTGGTTGTAGCGCTAAACGCATACTCCCGGATATCTACTCCTCGTTCGCTTCTAGACCTTGAAAACCAACCCGGGCCGGGGAGGGCTTCCTAGCCAAGAACAGATATTGAACTCAGAAGGATCGTCGTAGGAGGTCAGGCAGGAAGCCCAATGCTTGACCTCCTCATCCCAGTCCGGCTCACAAAAGTCGACGCTAGGCCAGTAGTTATGTACATCGCTGTAATCAAGCTGCGCGGCAAGGGCTCGTTCGGCGCCGCCAATGATGCTCCAGGCGGCAAGCATCCGGGTTTTCCAATTGGGAGCGGTGAGTAGTGGCTTGTGACATAAAATGCGCTCCTTGTTGTTCTTGTTCTTGTTCTTGTTCTTGTTCTTGTTCTTGCCATGGTGCCCATGAGCAAAAGTCGGCACAACTCTCGATGTATGAATCCTCAGCGCATGGCGCGGTAAGTCAATCTGCAGGGTCTACGCGGCTGCTAAGTCGATCACCGATGGTAGTGACCTTACCGGGCCTCAGGTAGAATCGAACGCAATCCTTACGAGATAACTGGCTAATGGATAAGCTTCCGATACCTGCGTACGTTTTGGCTGCTATCGCTGACGCTGTGTCCGAGACAGAGACGCATGCGAGCTTGGATAGCCTGTTCATGTATGCCGAGGCACCCGGTGATCCGCCTGACGGAAGCAAGGCTGTAAAGGCACTTGAATGGCTTCGCCGTATCAATAAAGAGTGCGGCGACCGCTCGCTCTCCGTCATTGGACGCATCATCGAAAAATACATGGAACCGGCTGACCCGAGTACCAGTTTTTGGCAGACAGAAGACGCCATTGAGGTTCAAAAAACTAGGGTGAAGAGGATACGGGACAGCTTGGCCAGGGCCGGATTCACTTACAGCTCAGGAGGGGTATTGAACCGGGGCCAAGGAATAGCCACCAAATCTCTGGCAGAGCTGGTCAAGTCGCGGAACATTGAGGTTATAGATTTTGAGTTCGATCGAGCACTGAAAAATGTGACGGCGAGTCCCCGTGAAGCTGTATCCGCTGCATGCAACATTCTTGAAACCGTATTCAAGATCTACATCGAGGAACATACTCACCTGAGTATGCCTGCCAAGCAGGATCTTCAGGCGGTGTGGAAGGTTGTTAAAATCGACCTCGGCTTGGATGCGTCTATCGTCGAAGAGCGAGATCTGCAGGAGATCATCAGTGGGATCATGGCCACTGTTAATGGGATAGGCGCGTTGCGTACGCACGGCAGCACAGCACACGGATCGGTGAAGCGCCCCTACAAGCTCAAACCTAGGCATGCGAGGCTTGCCGTCCATGCAGCGCACACTATCGCGGCGTTTGTCCTTGAGACTTGGGATGAGCGAGTGTCGAAATCGGTCGGCTAACTGTGTTCACCACCCACAGAGAGGCAGGATGTCCTGGCGTAAGCTGTGGGCTAACCCATTGTGGGGCGTCATGCCAAAAGACGTCGGCGTCTGGTGAGACCTAAGGACAAATAGCTCCCTTGCAAAAAAGCAAGAAGCCGGCTCTCATAGGTGGCCCATAACCTTGGAGACGGGCAGTGCTCATAGGTACCGCAACGTTAAAAATCTTCGCGGCCTGACGGTTCTTCGGACTCAGGATCAGCTTCATAAAGGGTGATGGGTAGCAATCCATGTTCGATGGATTTAGTCTGCGGATCATAGTAAGCCTGATAGAAATTGAACGACTCAATGCCTTCTCGCTCGCAGTGGGCTCTGATTATTCGGATGCATTTCAGCTTGTCTTCCAGCGGAGTCTTGATGCCAAAAATCAGGCCATCCAGGCTTGTGAAACGGTACTTGAGGATCCGGTGCTTTTTGTCGGAAATATCGAGGTAGGAACTCAGCACCAGGCGATACTCTTTTTCTGATCCCCATTGAGGAAGCTTGGACGTCAGCGCGAAATCGATATTTTGGTGGTGTTCCATCCAAAGCTCATTCGAGTGGGATCTCAACCACTCGCTTTTGCTGCTGAGATTTCCTTGGGTATCGCTGTACCAGAAGCCACTCAGAGCTTCATTCGAAACGTTACCGAGGAATCTGAAGAAGTCCATCTCTGAAAATTCTCGATCATAAAACACCTCTTTGAAGCTCATGTTTTGGAAGCTGTGAGAGATACCGTTGTATCCTCTGCCGTCTGGCTTATTCATTTCCATGGTCATTGAGGGCGCGTCGCCGAGAACGCGATATCTCAAACAGATTCCCCTATGATTATCACCATAGCTACCCCAAATCGCCGAGTTATTGCACTCTTTCATGAAGCAGGCGACATACCATTGCGGGTACATCAGTCGTTCGATCTGATCAAGGTAGTGGGGCACGAAAGCGGTAATTAATTCACGTGCCCCGATGTGACCACCTGGCATAACGTGCGCGGTTCTAATAGCGTATGTCGCATTGAGTAACGCCATTTTTTCATACGAGCCAGCGTCTCGAAGCGTGCCGTCCTGAGCTTCTATGTTAGAGATGGCCTGTAGGTGTAGGTCGCGATCACCTAGCGGATCCTCGGACGTCTGGTCGGGGTACACACCAGACAGCCCGTGCTTGAAGTTGACGAGCAGCACGGTGGACAACAAGCGAGTGTGCAAGGTCGCAAGATAGAACGACAGCTCTGGCCTATAGTGCCTCGCTTCATTCTTTGAAAGAGCGCGCACATAGCCTTGGATGACATCGCAGCCGCCGATCAGCGCATCCATCTCTTGGTACCCGGCCTGGAAAGCTCCACGTAGGTTGGAAGGGTACTGCTCTATGGGAAGATTTTTTGGCAGGGGTGTTCCGAGTCGCACCGCTTCATCCAACTCCCAACTTCTGAGCGCCAGCACCAGGAGATAGTGCCTGAAGAAGTTTCTCCATATAATTTCATCGCCTGCCCAGTAGACTTCTTTGTAGCCTTCTAGGGGATCATTGAGTTGTTCAGGTGGGGCAAAATAAATCTCAAGATTTTCTAGCTCGCCTGGGAGGGCTGTCTTGATGTCAGTAGCCGTACTCCCCAATAAGCGCTCCGCTGTGCGGAAGCGGTAAAGATGTCGTTCCATATAGGCTCGTCGATAGGTGGCTGGGAAAAATCGCTGGCATGGCGTGGTCTTTAACAGCGGGCCGGGCGCTTGGGACTATAGCCCACCAGCTTGGCAGCTTGCCCATAAAACGCCCGATGCTGCATCCTATCTAGGCTCGGGCGCTGCTGAAGAAGCGTGCTATGCAAGTCACTTTCGCCGGCGGAGATGGCTCCTCGTCCGCCACAAGCCATCCGCGCCACTGAATAACCTACGCGGGATCAGGCTTCGACTAAGACTCCAAGGCCTCGCAAACGGATGGCCGCTGCGCTTTTAGAAACAGCAAAATATCGGCTCAGCGCGTCCAGCACCAAGTGATAATTTCTGATGTTGTCACGCTGGTCATCGAGAAAAAGGGCGCCATGTCCTCGGTTGCGAATATCGTGGTGCTCAACCAGAAGCGAGAAAGCTTCGAGAAAATGCCGTTCAGGCATCAGTAGGTAAGACGCAAATGTATTCGCTTGCCATTCGAGGCGTTCCAATTCGCTTTTGGGGACAGCGATGCGCTCAAACTGATCAATGTCCTTCGAACGTAGGCTCTCCCGTGCAATGTAGCGGCCGTGATTGAGATAATAGTGCCCCAGCTCGTGAGCAAGCGTGAACCGGGTCATCGGGGCTGTTTTGTCGCGAGAATTGATTTTTATCTCTAAGGGGGCAAAGCTGATCCTACCTAAAGCACCATCTGGTTCATCTACGTAGCTAACGGTCAAGACACTCGACGTGGTCGCACCAGCGACTACGGCTTCCAGATCTACTACCCCCCTTGTATAACCGGCAGATCCCAAAACCTGCTCTGACAGATTTTCAATTGCTCCCTTAGAGAGATAGCCAATTCTAAGGACTGGCAGGTGAGGAGGCCGAATGATTTCCAATATAGCTGGATCGAAACTGCCAGCCAGATCGAGCCCTGTCCAGATCCCCTCCCAAGCATTGGTGTAGCCCCCTGGGGTGACAGCATAAGCTCCCGTGAGAGTCGGCCGAAAGCCAGGCTGGGTCAGAGCGTACTCAATTTCAGCACGCTTTCGCGATGATGCATTTCTCACGCCCGTGAGGAGGGCGCGAGCCAGCTCCCATTGGAAGCCTTCGTCCGGAAAATACCGAATAACACCGAAACCCTGATTCCTGGCGATATTGATCGTGCCGGACTGGAAGGCGCTTGACGATACGAATATCCCTTTTGCATTGAATCCTGTGACTTGGCGGATCTTGGCCCCAAACTCCTCGATATCTCCAACCGGAAAGGTGCCCGCATAATTCTTACATTCGACAAGGACAATTATTGACGGCTTAGGTTGGTCAGGAAGGAAGATCTCTATGGCAATGTCAAAAACGATATCGTCTTCTCGATCACGGGAGTAATAGCGTCTCTTCCTGAATATCTGGCAATGCTCAGGCCGGCAAAAAAACCGCCCTTCATCGATCTCGCGACTCAGGAATTGGAAAACCTGCTCCTCGAAGAGATCACCTTTGGCGAAAGTACTGAGCACTGTTGGTTCCATCTTGGTAATAGCGATCCTGATATTTGGTATTTGCTGCGGCGCGAGCCCATGGACGCAGTCGGCCCCTCGGCTTTATCGAACGCCCCGTGATCGCCCTAGCTATGACTCCACTTTACAGGCTAATGGAAAGGGGAAAGTCCATTAGCGGCTCTCCTAGAATCGCAGTTTTGGATATTCGCCGTTTTCGACAGCAAACCAAAATACGTCATGGCATGCCGAAAGGAAGGCTGCCTCAGTCTCACACCGAGGCGTGAGTACCTCCAGCGCGGGGTCGTCGAAGAACACCACAGGAACCTGATGCCTATCCATGAAAGCCAGAGCGCGCTCGCTGTACTCATCATACATGTCTGTGAAGAGTTCCTTCACGATCACTATACCCAGCATTGGCTTGTCAGAAAAATCGACTTGGATACTTGCACCGGATGGTAGTCTCAATTGCTGAACCGGTGCCCGCAGAGCCGTAGAGAACGCGCCGCCAAGTTGGGATAACCCTCCAACGAGATGGTTGAGCGATACAAAACTCCCTACGCCTTGACCAAGGTAAGGTCAGCTTCCGTTGCGAGTGCGTTTATGAACAGCTGAGGGATGTGCGACTCACCAGGATATGTCATAGCAAGTTGAGTGGTCGCCCGATTAAAAGCCTCACGAATATCCTGCCCAAAGCCGATTGACGCGTAAAACCGGGCGGCGAAGTCTTTGGCTGCCTCATCTGCTATGGCGCCGTCCATGCCAATGGCCGCGTGAACATGCACAGAACAACGTTCTGCCAGCTCCAAGGAATGGCAGCAATTGAAAACGGCTAGCTTCAAATAGCGGGCGCTCCCTGCTATTGCACGCAGCATTCCTTCCAGAGGTACCAGGTGAGGTTCACCATTCGGGCTCTCTAACACCAAATGTCCGGCACTTGTTCCATGCCCACTGAAGTGCATGACGGCCGGCTCGTTTTCATCAAGCGCTTGGAGTAGATCCTCCGCACGAACAGCCCAGTGAGAGTTTACCTTCAAAGCGTCACGATGCTTAGAAGCGCGGATGTGGGAGTTGACCCCACGGATTTCGTTTTGGAGATCTAGTGCTTTTTCAGATTTGCGACCGGGATCAGCACCGAAAAATAAAATCAAAATTTGTTCAGGCAGTTGTTGAAGCTTGGCCACTTCACGCTCTAGATCGTCTGCCCGGGCCATTTGATTAGCTAGGCCAGATTGCAAGACGTTAAGTTGGCGGTTGCGTGACTGGATGTCTCGGTCGACCTGCTGATTTAGCCGTTGCTGTTCAGTTTGTCGCTTGCGGGCTGCTTCCTTTAGCTCCCGTTCCAAGGCTTTGTCGAGCTGCTGCTGGTCTGCTAGAAGCCGAGCCATTTCACGGTTGATATCGGCGACGATCTTCGCCGCGTCTACCTCAGCTCTGGTTCTCTGGCCATCATACCGCTGCGCTTGTTGTTGCTTTGTTCTGACAGTCGACGCAGACTGAGCACGTGTCGCCTCCGTCTCGGCTTTACGGCTGGCTTCTCCATGCTTTGCCGCCTCGTGGAGTTTCCGGGCGTGAGATTCCCTCAGGCGAGCAATGCGCTGTTGATGGGAACGTACCAAACCGCGATAGTGATTTGAGCTCATGATTCACCCCCTGGCTGCTTGGCATTCTGTACTGGTGCACCACTCATAGACGCTTTGCTTGAGCATTAGTTTTCATATACGGCGGCTTCTAACCAAGCGCAGACAGACGGACGCTCTCATGGACGAAACCCTGACCTACCTGAAAGACCGCTATAAAGACGAGCAGGCGCGATTCGATCACTTTGAGAACAAATGCGCTAAGTTCCTCACTGCTGTATCGGTTGTGATCGTGGCTCTGACCGCTCTCGTAAGCGCAAAGGGGAAGGTGATTTTCGCTTTCCATGGCCCCCTGGATATCTTGGCTTTTGGTTCGTTCCTCGCCGCTGGGTTCTGCGTGGTGTGCTCTTGGGGCCACGCCTTGAATGCGCTCAGAATACGGGACTGCCCATCGCTGCCCTCAAGCCGTGAGACCGCAGAATGGATGAAAAACGCTGCCTCTCAAGCTCATCAACAGCACCTCTATAATTGCTACGTCGACACCTTAGAAAAATTGAAGTCGGCTATCGACGAGAAATCCAAACCTCTAGACTTTGCCTACAGCGAGATGGTCTACGCCGCGTGGGCGCTGTCGCTGTTGGCAGTCATTAGCATCGGCAGGGAGTTATATTCATGAGCAATGATCAGAAGCCTAAAAATCAGGAAAACAAAACGCCTGCTCCTCCACCCACGACGGAGTTTCAGCGGCGCTCTGAAGAGCGACCAGTTAACCATAACGATCAGCCTAGTCGGCGTTAGCCCAGGCTTGTCGACGCAGGATGTGAGGTCGTGCGGAGCAGGGGACTCATTAAGCCGTCCTACTAGTTCTATCAAACGTCTACACTGGCGGCCCTGTGATTGCAAAGACTACAGCCGACCCTACGGTGCGCGCCCTTAATGATCTATCGTCGCGTGCGTCGTAGAGAGGAGGGCGCTAGCTCCTAGACGTAGATATTACGGGGGCTGAGGCAAACCAGTCCCTTCAGTAGCCAAGCTCCCACAGTTAACTTTCTACCCTCAGTGGGGCTGAAACCACTGAGATTTCGATATATCTGGTCGAATGCCAATATCTGGCCAAATGTCTGCTTTAGCCCCAACATCCTGGGAGACGAAAATCTTCGGAATCCAGCCTGCGCGCTTTGCCGATTCACGCAGCTCGGCAAATGTGAGCGAAGAACTGGGCTCAAGCTTGTCCGAGCCTTTCCAGTGCATCCGAGCCGATGCAGGCCTCTCGCGAAGGGCTTGTAAGATGCTGTTGGTAAAGTCGCTGAGCTTTTCAATGAGGCTGCCGTACCCATAAGCATCGATGCCACGCAGCAAAGGAAGCAGGTAGCTATGAGGACTCAGCAATCGGTCATGCTCGTGCCTGAATTGCACATAGCGCTGGAAGTAGGGCTGGAATTGAGCAGAAAGGCGGAAGCGCCGACCAAGGTAAAGCGGACTTTCGAAAATCCCTGGCCCCTTGGCAATCCCCAGCTGTGAAGCCAGGTAAAAGCTCGCAAATTCAGTTTTGGGCTGATTTTAGACTGGATCGGATGCTTCGAAGTCTCGAGGTTTGAAGGCAGAGAACGTTGGCTTGATGGTCTGTGTGGCACCGAGCGCCTTCATGGGAATGTCCGAGTGGAGGGCCGCTGCGACGATGAACAAAAACGGTTCCGATTTCTCACTATAGTTTGTGAGCGACTCCGCAATACCCATCAGGTCGGAGAGTTGTTCCAAGTTGTCGTAGGCATTGGCGAGCGACTTGGGGCTTGGCAGAGAATCGGTGAAGGCGAAATACTCCCGTCCATGCGTTATAAACCAGTTCCGGTGGTGTTTAGAACTCAGACTTGGATCATCGCCCGAGAAGATTTTTCGGATGATCGGACGCCATAGCGGATCGAGAGGCTTGTCTGCGAAATTCCCGCGGGTCTTTTTGGAGTACCGGCTACAATCTGGTGTCGCTACCCACGCAACCGGCGGTCTCATGATGAACTCTATAAGAGCCTTTGCGTCGGTGCCGTTCCAATTATCCAAGGCTTTCCCTCGGATTGACCAACTCCAGTGCATCATCGACTCTAGGATCGGGCAAAGCACTTTGTGGTGGCGGTCTTGGAATTCAGGCCGTCGAGATTGTGATATGAGAAAGGACATGCACGTTCGCCAGGCGTTGAGCGCATTCAGGTGCTCGGGAACTGTCTTTAAGCGGCGCCGGACTTCCAATATAAGTACTAGGCGCATTGAGTCGCCAGGGTTACTCATGGAATCGCAAGCGCTGAACGGTCAATCAGTTCTTCATAGGGAGCGTACACTCAAGTGATAAGCACGACAAAGATCACGTTGGCGAGTGTCAGATCATAATTTAACATAATATACATTATGCGTAACAAAGTATTACGTAATCTGGACCAATGCCCAGCGTATTTCAGCAGGAAAAGGCTCCTGCCGACACATCCCAACCAACCTCGAGTCTCGCCTGAGCTAAACCGCCACTTACAAACACTTCATGTGCTGACGAACCCAGTTCTGCATCCAGTTCCTTTACCAAATTGAGAGCATAGATCTGCAGCGCTGTCGCGATACCTCGATGACCAGGTCGTACGCATTAGCATCAAGTGGGTCGAGAACCAGATCCAACCATGCGCACCTGGTGGACACTATCCTGCGATGTATTTAGGGTTACTTTTCCCACGTAACCCGACCTACGAGAGCTTTATGCCCAATACACTGAGTTTTCACCAGGTTGATGTATTCGCCAGTAAGCCCTTGGAAGGCAATGCACTCGCAGTCGTAAGCGACGCTGATGATCTGACCGCCGAACAAATGGCCGCATTCGCACGTTGGACAAACCTTAGCGAGACTACATTTCTCATGCGTCCTACCCATCCTGATAACGTAGGAGCCTTTGCCCATTGGATCGGACTAGATGCACAAGCTGATATCGAAGTTCGAGCCTTCATTAGCAACAGGTCTGCCGAAGACCCTGTTACTGGCAGCCTTAATGCCAGCCTTGCCCAATGGCTAATACCAGCCGGGCTAATGCCGAAAAGATATACCGTCAGCCAAGGTACGGCGTTGGGGCGTCACGGACGAATTCAGGTGGAACACATTGGCGAGCGCATCTGGATTGGTGGGGAAGTACAAAAATGCATTACCGGTCGAGTCTCTTTTTAACCGGTGCAGATGACTAAAAATCAGGTTGAGCCGAGGCCCCTGTGCGCCAGCAGAACAACCGCCCTCGCCCATCCTTAAACCCCCTGAGGTTGATAACTCAACTAAACAGTCATTTAGTTGAGTTATCAACCAACACCAAAAAGCACCTCCGCCCACACTTGCCTCAGGCAGAAAACACTCACCGACTGACGATTAACTCTGCTTCAACTTTTCTCAGCATAAAGGTCTCGCGCTGTATGGACTGCCCCATCGAAGACTCCTGGCGCTGCATAACAGCCTCATTATGGGCGATGGCTTCAGTTACGCCGATCCAGACGGGCCGCATGCCATTGGCTATTTCATGGCTTTCCATCCTCACGGGCTCTAACTGGTGCGCGACATCGCACAGATAGAAATGCGAGGTCATGTGCATCAGATCATACTGGGGCTTCCAATAGGGCCGGTACTCCTCGATGTAACCATAATGCTCGAGCACCTGGATTTCGCGAGCGCCCGTCTCTTCTTCAAGCTCACGCTTCAGACCAGTAACAATGTCCTCGTTTGCATCAAGGCCGCCACCGGGAAAACTGAAGTCGTTATAGCGTTCAGTAAAGAGTAAAAGGATTTTCTCATCCCTCAATACGATGCCGCGTGCCGCATGGCGTCGGAATATTCTGCCCTGTGTGGACTTCAGGTCGGGATGAATGATTTCGGTAATGAGTTGCATCGGGTCTTCATTTCAAGTGAACAGGGGAATTCGAATCATCGTACCAATAGCAAATCAACGGCTGTGATTGCCGAGGGTGCGCAGATCCTCCAGCAATTGAACGAATTCGACAACGGCTGGAGCCATTGTTTGCTCCGAACGGGTAATAAGCCCGATCTGCCGAACGACACCCGGATGATCAACTGGCACTTTGCTCAGGTCTCCCCGCCCATCGTCCGCCGACTCCGGAAGAAGCGTAATGCCCTGCCCCTGCCTGACCAACGCCAGTACCGTAGACATGTAATTGGCTTCCAGACCCGCAGATAAAGGCAGTTGCTCGTCAGCAAACACTCGCTCGACCAGATCGCGAACGCTGCTTTCCCTGCCAGTAAGAACGATCGGGAAAACAGCTATCTCGTTCAGTCTCACTGCGCAACGCTTCGCCAGTGGATGGTCTTCGGGAGCGAACAGGCACAAACGGTCTTCCAGGATGGCGTTGAACTCCAACCCATGGGTGGGCCGAGCCTGTACGCCTAATCCGAAATCCACCTCGCGCTCTAGTACAAGCGCGTCGATTCGCTGCGCGACGACATCTCGCAGCCTGACCTCAACTCCCGGAAATCGCTCGCGAAACGTCTTCAACACTGCAGGCAGTACGCCGGAACACAGCGACGGCAAGGCGGCGATGGTGATCAGGCCGCGTCGTGAGGCTGCGATATCCCGCGCGGCGCTAACAATGTTGTCCAGATCCAGCAGCAGTTTCTCCATGGGCAACAGTGCATTTTGCCCGGCGCCGGTCAGGCAGACATGGCGTGGGCTTCGTTCCAGCAAGGCAACGCCGAGCCAATCCTCCAGTTGCTGGATTTGCACGGTCAGTGCAGACGGCGACAAGTTGAGAGTGGCTGCAGCCTTGGAAAAACTGCCGGTCTGAACCACTGACAGGAAGGCGCGGATGTGCTGGATCGAATTCTTCATTTTGTTTTTCCGAACAAGATCCAGTGAATATTTCAATTCACAGAGCATAGCGTCGTTGCTATTACTCTTGCAAAACAACAATAGGGTGTCTCGTCGCTGTCGCGCACAGGGATGCCGAAGAGGATCAGCCAATGCTCGCCACACTCGGTGTGATAACCATTCTTGCCATGCTCGTCAGCATCATGAGCAAACGCATCTCTCCCCTGGTTGCATTGATCGCCCTGCCGATCATCGCCGCCCTCCTCGCTGGTTTCGGTCTGCAAACCAGTGGCTTCATCATCACCGGCATCAAGAACGTTGCGCCCGTCGTCGGGATGTTTGTATTCGCCATTCTGTTCTTCGGCATCATGACGGATGCCGGCATGCTCGATCCGATCATCGATCGCATCCTCAAACGGGTCGGCACACGGCCAACCCGCATCGTCATGGGCACCGCACTGCTGGCGCTGCTGGTGCATCTGGACGGCTCCGGCGCGGTAACCTTTCTTGTGACCATTCCCGCAATGCTGCCGCTGTACACGCGCCTTGGCATGGATAAACGCATACTGGCGTGTGTGACGGCGATGGCTGCGGGGGTCAACTTCCTGCCCTGGACGGGACCGGTGCTGCGCTCTTCCGCCGCCCTTCACGTGCCGGTTTCGGATCTGTTTCAGCCGCTCATTCCGGTGCAGATCGTCGGACTGATCTTCGTCTTCACCTGCGCATTTTTCCTGGGACGGCGCGAAGAGCGACGCCTGGGCCTGGGCCCTGACAATCTTGATGTAAAACCCCACCAACGCGTGCTCAGCGACGCTGAGCGTGAACTGCGCAAACCTCGGTTGTTCTGGATCAACCTGCTGCTGACGCTGGTGGTGATGGGCGTAATGATCGCGGGGGTTGTAGACCCGGTGGTGATGTTCATGCTCGGCACCGTGATTGCCTTGTGCATCAACTACCCTGCCGTGGACACACAGCGGGCACGCATCGATGCACACGCCAAGACAGCCCTGACCATGGCCAGCATCCTGCTGGCTGCCGGGGTGTTTACAGGAATCATGCAAGGCACCGGGATGCTGAAGGCCATGGCAGAAGTGGCCGTGGGCCAGATCCCGGCCGGGCACGGCAAGCTGATCCCGGTGGTTGTAGGCTTTATATCAATGCCCTTGAGCCTGCTTTTCGATCCGGACTCCTTCTACTTCGGCATCATGCCCGTGGTCGCCGAGGTCGGCAAAGCCCTCGGTGTCGACCCGATGCAGGTCGCACAGGCGTCGTTGCTTGGCGTGCATACCACCGGCTTCCCGGTCAGCCCGTTGACGCCAGCGACCTTTCTGCTGGTCGGCCTGTGCAAGATCGAGCTGGCCGATCACCAGCGCTTCACTATCCCTTTCCTGTTTGCGGCCTCGGTCATCATGACCCTGACCGCTATGGTCATAGGAGTTTTCTGAATGAAAACAATACGGATTGGTTCAGGGGCCGGTTATTCCGGCGACCGCATCGAGCCGGCGATCGAGCTGGCCGAGCATGGAGAACTGGATTACCTGGTATTTGAATGCCTCGCGGAACGTACCATTGCGCTGGCGCAGCAGTCGCGTCTGGTGGACCCATCCTCAGGCTACGATCCATTGCTGAGCGAACGTATGCGCCGAGTCTTGCCTTTTGTGGGCAAAGGTACTGATGGCACGCGCCGCCGCTTGCGAATCATCACCAACATGGGAGCCGCAAATCCGCTTGGCGCCGCAAGCGAAATACGCCGGATAGCGGCAGAGCTTGGCCTGAGCGGCTTGAAAGTCGCAGCGCTGACAGGCGATGACGTGCTCGCAGCCCTGCTGCAACAGCCCGATCAAACCCTCGACAATGGCCGGTCACTGCGATCCCTCGGTGACAGACTCATTTCGGCCAATGCCTACCTGGGTGCGGAAGGCATCATCCAGGCCTTGCGCGCCGATGCTGACGTGATCGTTACCGGAAGGGTCGCGGATCCGTCACTGTTTCTCGCAGCGCAAATGTTCGAGTTCGGCTGGGCCGAGGACGACTGGGCTTTGCTGGGCCGCGGAACCCTGGTCGGGCATTTGCTCGAATGCGCCGGCCAGGTTAGCGGCGGCTATTTCGCGGATCCCGGTTTTAAAGACGTCCCGGACCTCGACCGCCTGGGCTTCCCGCTGGCCGAGATAGATGCGGCAGGCAACGCCGTCATCAGCAAAGTGGCGGGTTCCGGTGGCCGCATTGATACTGCCACCTGCACCGAGCAAATGTTGTACGAAGTGCATGACCCTGCCGCCTACCTGACGCCCGACGTCAGCGCGGATTTCACCCATGCTGCCTTCGAATCCATCGCAAGAAACCAAGTGCGCGTTCAGGGGGCCGACGGACACGCACGCCCCGAGACGCTGAAGGTGTCAGTGGGTTTTCTCGATGGCTGGATCGGCGAAGGACAAATGTCCTACGGCGGCCCCGGCGCACTGGCTCGCGGACAGTTGGCGAAGGACATCGTGCTCAAACGTCTGGCCCTGACCGGCGTGGCATGTGAGGACATTCGAGCCGAACTGATCGGCGTTAACGCCTTGCATGGAAGTCACCTGGGAGCGCGCGCCGAGGGCGAGCCCTGGGAGGTACGCCTTCGGGTGGCCGCGCGTTGCGTGGACAAAAACGATGCGGTACGCGTCGGAAATGAAGTGGAAACCCTCTATACCAACGGCCCGTACGGAGGCGGCGGTGCGAGCAAGTCAGTCCGCCAGGTAGTAGCCGTAGCGTCACTGTTCCTGCCAAGGGACGCAGTCAAACTGCAGGTGCATATAGAGGACATGACATGAACACCACCCAACTGCGGGACATCGCTCACACACGTACCGGTGACAAGGGTGACGTGTCTAATATCTCCGTCGTTGCCTTTCACATCGACGATTATCCACGTCTTGCTGAGCTGCTGACGGTGGAGTTGGTCACTGAACACTTTGCCGAACTGCTGGACCCAACCGGACCACCCGTACGCCGCTACGAACTGCCGCATGTGGGTGCGCTCAACTTCGTTGTACCCGGCATCCTGCGTGGCGGAGTCACACGATCGCTGGCTCTTGATGCCCATGGCAAGGCGCTGGGGGCCGCATTGCTCGATCTGGGCCTGGAATGGCGAGCCGCGCCACCCGATGCAGCATTCCGGTCGACCACCTAGCGGCGCACTTTGGCGCACCCTGCCCGCATTGATGCAATAAATCCGTACCCGCTGAAAATTGGTTCACCCACCGGCGAACCAATCCCCCCACCCTGGCGCGGACCAAGCCGGCGGACCTTTGAACATTGGCCCGCCAGGCTTGATCCGTGGTCGTCGCTGGCCATCTTGCCGTACAAAATTGACCGAACCAATTTTCATTGGCATCGCTCTTGCACCAGCCCTGTTGCCTGGAAACCCTGCCTGCGGGCAGCTCAGGGCCTCTTTTTCCGGTCTGGCGCGAGTACCACGATGCAAAGGTTCGACCCTGACATTCCCATCGACAACTCTTCGAAACTGGCGCTGGATGCGTTGCGCCAGATCGTTGCCCAGCATGCAGCCTTCCCCCAGCGGGCATTGCCTACCGAGCGGGATCTGGCGGCCGATTTCGGGGTCAGCCGACGGGCAGTTCGTCGCGCCCTGTCGGTGCTGGAAGCCGAAGGCCAGGTCTGGCGCCGGCAAGGTAAAGGGACCTTTGTCGGACCTACGCCACCCAGCGCCGCCATGAGCTTCGCGCGGCTTTCCGGGCGGACCAATTTCACCGAGGTCATGGAAGCGCGCCTGCATCTGGAGCCGGCACTTGCCTCATTGGCCGCGGTACGGGCCAATGGTGAGCAGATGGCGATTCTGCGCCGCCTTGCCGAGCGCACTACTCGCCAGCAGGTCGCCGAGCAGACCGATGCCGAAGGCATCGAGCTGTGGGACAGCGCCCTGCACCGCGCCATTGCCGAAGCGGCGGGTAATCGACTGATGCTGGACATCTTCGAAATGCTCGATGCGATCCGTCTGGACCCCGCCTGGCGCGACTTGCGTCACCGGGCGCGCAATGCCGACCGCCTCGACACCTACAGCCACGATCACGACGACATCGTCAGCGCCATTGAAAGCCGCGATCCGATCAAGGCCGCCACTGCCATGCGCGGCCATCTACGTGCGCTGCAACAGGCCCTGAACACCGTTATCAACCAAGACCTGGAGGCCAGCCTATGAGCGCCACTGCCCACCTCACAGAAAACGGCGACGGCACGGTGCTCAGCATCAGCGACCTGACCGTCCGCTTTGCCGGTGCGCCCGCCAATGTTGTCGACGGCGTGTCGTTTTCCGTCAAGCGTGGCAAGACCCTGGCCATCGTCGGCGAGTCCGGCTGCGGCAAGAGCGTGACCTCGATGGGCCTGATGGGCCTGTTGCCGTCAACGGCCAGGGTTGGCGCGAGCGATTCGCTGCTGATCGATGAAGCCTTGCTGGGCATGTCCGAAGAGCGCTTGCTGGACGTGCGCGGTAACCGTATGGCGATGATCTTCCAGGAGCCGATGACCTCCCTCAATCCGGTCTTCACCATCGGCGAGCAGATCGCTGAAAGTGTGATGCGTCATCAAGGCCTCTCAGACAAGGCAGCCCGCCAGCGCGCTCTAGAGATGCTGGAAAAGGTCCGCGTGCCGGACGCTCGCCAGCGGCTGGACGCCTACCCGCATGAACTCTCGGGTGGCATGCGGCAACGGGCCATGATTGCCATGGCGCTGGCCAATGACCCGGCGCTGATCATTGCGGACGAACCGACGACTGCGCTGGACGTGACCATTCAGGCGCAGATTCTTTCGCTGATCGCCAACCTGCAGACCGAGACCGGCACGGCGATGATTCTGATCACCCACGATCTGGGTGTAGTCGCCGAAGTCGCCGATGAGGTCATGGTCATGTACGCCGGACGCGTCGTGGAAAGCGGCCCGGTGAAAACCCTGTTCGACGATCCGCAACATCCCTACACCATCGGCCTGATGGGCTCGATGCCCTCGATCGGCCCTCGTGAAGGCCGCCTGGCGACGATTAACGGCCGGGTGCCGACACCGGCAGAAATGCCCAGCGGTTGCCGCTTCGCCGGGCGCTGCCCGTTCGTGATCCAGCAATGCCGAGACGAACGCCCGCCGCTGCTTGAGTTGTCCCCCGGACACTTCGCCGCGTGCATCCGGGCGCCTTTGGAACAGCATGTGGGAGTCAGTGCGTGAACCTTTCCGAACGAGATATCGCCGGGCGCCCAAGCCCCGACAGCAACGTGCAGAAGCCCATTCTCGAAGGCATCGGCCTGAGCAAGCACTTTGCCGTGGAAAGCGGTCTTTTGCAGCGGAAGAAGCCGCCGGTACAGGCCGTCAATGAGGTCAACCTGTCAGTCCGCAAGGGCGAGACGCTGGCGTTGGTAGGCGAGTCCGGCTCGGGCAAATCCACCCTTGGCCGCCTGCTGCTCAACCTGCTGCACCCGACTGCGGGTGACGTGATCTACGAGGGTCGCAACCTGGCCAACCTGACGCCGGAAAAGCTGCGCCAGGTACGCCGTGACTTGCAGATCATCTTTCAGGACCCGTTCGCCTCGCTGAATCCACGCATGACCGTGGAATCCATCGTTGGCGAACCAATCTGGCTACATAGTCAGGCCAGCCGCAGCGACCGTCAGGAAAGAGTCGCCGAGTTATTGCGCACCGTAGGCCTTGCTCCTGAACACGGTGGTCGGCATCCCCATGAATTCTCCGGTGGCCAACGCCAGCGCATCGGCATTGCCCGCGCACTGGCTTCCGAGCCACGCCTGATCCTCGGTGACGAGCCGGTCTCGGCGCTGGACGTTTCGGTGCAGGCGCAAGTGGTCAACCTGCTCGAAGACCTCAAGCATCAATTCGGCCTGACTCTGGTGATTGTTGCCCATGGCCTCGCGGTGATTCGCCACATGAGCGACCGCGTAGCAGTGATGTACCTGGGTGAAATCGTCGAACAGGCGCCGGTCGACGCGCTGTTCGAAAACCCCTTGCACCCTTATACCCAGGCGTTGATGGCCGCCGTGCCGGTCAGCCACCCTGACCTGCGCCAGCCGCGTCCGTTACTCGGCGGCGATATGCCCAGCCCCAGCCGCCCGCCTTCAGGCTGCCGCTTTCATACCCGTTGCCCGCACGCTCGTGCGCTGTGCAAGGAGGCTGCGCCGGTCATGGAAACGGTCGAGGCCGAACGCCAGGTCGCCTGCCACTTCTGGCGTGAAATCGCCAACGCAGGCAGCGCCACGCTGATCCTTCCGACACCCAGCGCTGCCTACACCCAGCGCCTGAATCTGTTCAAGCACCATCAATCCCTTGCAGTGGAGAGCCAGCCATGAAAATCGCACGCGTCGTGACAGGAACATTGTTATTGCTGGCCGCCAACGCTGCCTTCGCCGAATCGACGTTGCGCATCGGCATTCAGGACGATCCCGATGTGCTGGATCCGCACCGTTCGCGCACCTACTCCGGCCGCCTGGTCTACACCGCGCTGTGCGACAAACTGGTGGACGTCAACCCGGACCTGACCTACTCGCCGCAACTGGCCACCGCCTGGAACTGGAGCGAAGACGGTAAAACCCTGACCATGACGTTGCGCGAAGGCGTGACGTACCACGATGGCGAACCTTTTGATGCCGCCTCGGTGAAGTTCAACCTTGATCGCGCCCGCACCCTCCCCGACTCCCTGCGCAAAAGCGAGCTGGCCTCGGTGGACAGCGTCGAGGTGATTGACGCAAAAACTGTCGCCATCAAGCTCAAGCAAGCCGATGCCACGCTGGTTTCGCAACTGTCGGACCGTGCCGGGATGATGCTCGCGCCCAAAGCCGCGCAAGCTGAGTTCGCCTCCAACCCGGTCTGCTCCGGCCCTTACAAATTCGTGCAGCGCGTGCAGCAGGATCGAATCGTACTGGAGCGTTTTGACAACTACTGGAATAAACAGGCTTATCACTTCGACAAAGTGGTGTTCCTGCCGATTCCGGACACCTCGGTGCGCCTGGCCAACCTGCGCTCCGGCGATCTGGACATCATCGAGCGCGTGGCGCCAACCGATGTGAAAACCGTCAAGGGCGACAGCAAGCTGGCGATCTACAACACACCGGGCCTGGGCTACATGCAACTGATGTTCAACATTGGCAATGGCGAAAAAGCCAACTCGCCGATGGGCAAGGACAAGCGCGTACGCAAGGCGTTTGAGCTGTCCATCGACCGCGATGCCATTAATCAGGTGGTGTTCGAGGGTCTGTACGCACCAAGCGCTCAGCCGTTCCCGAAAAACAGCCCGTATTACGACAAGGAACTGCCGATCCCTACTCGCGATATCGAGAAAAGCAAGGCGCTGCTGGCGCAGGCCGGCGTGAAACTGCCGTTGGCGGTGGACCTGAAAGTGGCCAACAACCCCATCGCGCAACAGGTCGGGCAGATCATTCAGGCCATGGCTGAAGAAGCGGGCTTCAAGGTCAACCTGATTGCCACGGAATACGCGACGATGCTCAGCGAACAGGCGAGTGGCAACTTCCAGATCGGCATGAGCGCCTGGTCGGGTCGTCCTGATCCGGATGGCGACATCCATCAGTTCGTGACCTGCAAAGGCGGCCAGAACGACGGCAAGTACTGCAACGCCAGGCTCGACGAACTGCTCAACAAGGCGCGCACCGTGAACGACGTTGCACAACGCCAGGCGCTGTACAACGACGCGCTGCGCTTGCTGGCCGATGAAGTACCCACCGCCTACCTGTATTTCGACCCGCGAATCATTGCCATGCGTAACAACGTGACCGGTTTTGTCCCTAACCCGGACGGTCTGATTCGTCTGAACAATGTCGCGTTCAAGCCATGACTGACGGGCGCACCTGCGAGGTTCCGGTATGCTGATGTTCATCCTGCGACGCCTGCTCAGCTCGATACCGACGCTGATTCTGGTTTCGCTGTTCGTCTTCACCCTGCAGAAGCTGCTGCCGGGTGACCCGGTGCTGGCCATGGCCGGGGAAGAGCGCGATCCGGCGGTCATGGAATACCTGCGCGACAAATACCGGCTCGATGACCCGATCCCCTTGCAGTACCTGAACTGGGTCGGCAACGTGCTGACCGGCGACCTCGGCACATCGCTGCGCACCGAACAAGCGGTAACCACGCTGCTGGCGTCGAAACTGCCGGTGACTATCGAACTGGCGGTGCTGGCCCTGCTGATTGCGCTGTTGATCGGCATTCCCACCGGGATCATTTCGGCGGTGCGCAAAGGCACCGCCGTGGATTACGGGGCCAACGTGGTGGCGCTGTCGGGGATTTCCATTCCGCACTTCTGGCTGGGCATTCTGCTGATCATGGTCTTTGCGGTGAAACTGCAGTGGCTGCCCGCCTCCGGCTTTGTGCCGATGGGTGAGGACTTCGGGCAAAACCTGAAGACCCTGATCCTGCCAGCGTTCGTCTTGGGTGCCGGGCTTTCGGGGATTCTCATGCGCCACACCCGCAGCGCCATGCTGGAAGTACTGCGCACTGACTACGTCCGCACCGCCCGGGCCAAGGGGTTATTCCCCCGTACAGTCATTCTCAAGCATGCGTTGCGCAACGCGCTGATGCCTATCGTCACACTCACGACGCTGCTGTTCGGCGAGTTGCTCGGCGGTGCGGTGCTGACCGAACAGGTATTCAGCATCCCGGGGTTCGGCAAAATGATCGTCGACGCCGTGTTCAACCGCGACTACGCCGTGGTGCAAGGCGTGGTGTTGTGTGTCGCGATTGGCTTCCTGATGTTGAACCTGCTGGCCGACGTGCTTTATCGCCTGATCAACCCACGTCTGAGGACTGCCTGATGACCGCTATTGCCAGCCTCCCGCACAGCGCGATCCTGCCCCGCAGTCGCTCGCCTTTTCTGAAGAAATTCCTTGCCAACAAAGGCGCGGTACTTGGCGCGGCGGTGTTGCTGCTGTTTGTCCTGGCGGCGGTTCTGGCGCCCTGGATTGCGCCGCATGATCCGCTCAAAGCCAACTTCCTCGCCGTACGCAAGGCCCCCTCATTGATCTACTGGATGGGCACCGACGAACTGGGACGCGATCTGTTCTCACGCTTGCTGTATGGCGCCCGCAGTTCACTGCTGGCCGGTGGTGTTTCGGTGGCCATCGCCATGTTCATCGGCGTGCCTCTGGGTCTGTTGGCCGGGTACTTTGGCGGCAAGCTGGACATGATCATTTCGCAGGTCATGGAAGCGCTGCTGTCCTGCCCGTTTCTGGTGCTGGCCATCGCTTTGGGCGCCTTTCTCGGCCCCAGCCTGACCAACGCGATGATCGCCATCGGCCTGTCCGCGATGCCGATCTTTGCCCGGCTGACCCGCGGCCAGGTGCTGTCGATCAAGCACGAGGATTACCTCGAAGGTGCCCGCGCCATCGGTCTGCCGGATCGCTGGATCATCCTGCGTTACGTACTGCCCAACGTGATGTCGCCACTGGTCGTGCAGGCAACGCTGACCATCGCCTCGGCGATTCTGGCTGAAGCCAGCCTGTCGTTCCTCGGCCTGGGCCAGCAACCGCCGTCGCCGTCCTGGGGCTCGATGCTCAATACTGCGAAGAATTTCATGGAGCAGGCTCCGTGGATGTCGATTGCGCCTGGCGTGGCGATCTACATCACGGTCCTGTGTTTCAACCTGCTGGGTGACGGCCTGCGCGATGCGCTGGACCCCAAGGGATAAACCTTTCGTCTTCTGCCAAAGAGAAACGCTTATGTTCGATGATCTGGATTACAACCAACCGTACGCGTCGGCCCGCTCGCCGGTGATGGGCAACAATATGGTCGCCTGCTCTCAGCCATTGGCCGCTCAGGCCGGGCTGGACATGCTGCGCCGTGGCGGTAACGCGGTCGACGCCGCCATCGCCGCGGCCATGGTGCTGACTGTGGTCGAGCCCACCGGCTGCGGAATCGGCAGCGATGCCTTCGCCATCGTCTGGGACGGCAGCAAGCTGCAAGGCTTGAACGCGTCCGGCCGCGCGCCACAAGCCTGGACACCGGAATACTTCGAAGGCCAGAGCCAGATGCCGCAACGCGGCTGGCCTGCGGTCAGCGTGCCAGGTGCGGTATCGGCCTGGGTGGAACTGTCAGCGCGCTACGGCAAACTGCCCTTTGCGACCCTGGCCGAACCTGCGATTGGCTACGCCCGCGACGGCTATCAGGTCACGCCGATCATCGCCGAGTTGTGGAAACGCGGCGCGCATCTGCTCAAAGACCAACCGGGCTTTGCCGAGTGCTTCATGCCGGGTGGCAAGGCCCCTATGGCCGGAGAAAAAATCCGGCTCAAGGATCACGCCCGCACGCTGGAACTGATCGCGCAGACCAAAGGCGAAGCGTTCTATCGCGGCGAACTGGCGCAAACCATCATCGCCCATGCCAACGCCAATGGCAGCGTAATGAGCCTCGACGACCTGGCGACGCATACCGTGGACTGGATCGACACCCTGTCGGTGCCCTACGCAGGCGCTGTGGTGCATGAACTCCCGCCAAATGGCCAGGGCATTGCCACCTTGGCCGGCCTGACCATGCTCGAAGCACTGGGCGTCGGCGAACACCCGGTGGACAGCCTTGAAACGGTTCACCCGGTGCTGGAAGCAATGAAACTGGCCTTGGCCGACCTCGACGAACATGTCGCCGACAGCGAGCACATGCGCGTGCCCTCAGCCGATTTGCTGGGCAAGGCGTACCTGACAGAGCGCGCGGGCCTGATCACCGATCAGGCCGCCAATCCCGGGCATGGCTCGCCAAAACCGGGCGGCACGGTGTACCTCTCGGCAGCGGACGAAAGCGGCATGATGATCTCGTTCATCCAGTCCAACTACATGGGCTTCGGTTCGGGTGTGGTGGTACCTGGCACAGGCATCAGCATGCAGAACCGTGGCGCGGGCTTCTCGCTGGATCCGCAACACGTCAATTACGTTGCGCCGCGCAAGCGCCCGTTCCACACCATCATCCCCGGCTTTGTCATGAATGCCGACGGTACGCCATTGATGTCATTCGGGTTGATGGGCGGCCCGATGCAGGCGCAGGGTCATTTGCAGATAATGATGCGCATCCTGCGCTACAAACAGAACCCGCAAGCCGCTGCCGACGCACCGCGCTGGAGGATCGAATCCGGTCTGAAAGTCGCCGTGGAGCGTGCGTTTGACCCCGAAGTGGTGAAAGCACTGCGCGCCAAAGGTCACGACATCGATGTCGAAGAACCGAGCGGCGTGTTTGCCTTCGGCGGTGCGCAGATTATTCAGCGCACCGCACATGGCTACGTGGGCGGGACCGATCCTAGGAAGGACGGAACGGTCGCAGCTTATTAAGCGACCGCGATATCCGCTACTGACAAGCCATCGAGCAGACGGACCTGGTCGGGAAACAGTTGCTCGATGCGCTTGGTAATCCGCGCAACTAAGGGTTACACCTTGCCTTCGACCAAGGGTCTCGCGGCTCGCCGGTAGCCCAGCAGCGCGTCCAGGACGATAAAGCCCAGAAGACTCACACCCAGTACGGGCAGCGCAAAGCCAGTCAACAGTGCAACCAGGATCAACGCCCATTGCGCGCCCGGATTCAATGAGCGCCAGAGACTCAAGAGCGTTGCCTGCTGATTGCGTGCCTGAGAAAGCGATGGACGACGTCGCCACCACATCACATACCCCATGACGACCATGGCCGACAGGCCACTGGCGAAGACCACCAGCACCAATTGATTGGCCAGACCAAACAACACGCCCATGTGCGCATCAATGCCCCAGCGGGTGAGCTTGGCGGGCAGCGAATAGTCTGCAAACCTGACGCGATCGACCACGTCCAGAGTTTGCGGGTTGATCGACACGGCATCCACTTGCGTCGGCCAGCTGCGATCTATCTCGCTGACTACCCAGGCCTTGTCATTGCTCGCGGAGGGCCTGATTTCGACCTTGGCGGCATCGATATGTTCGGCACGCGCTCTGGCCAGAACACTGTCGAACAAGGCAGGATCCAGCGCGGTCGCCTGTGTCGTCGGCGCCATGTGCATATGATGCTCGGCGTGCTCGTCCATAGACATTGGCATCGCCGCCGACTTGCCCAGTGAGGTGGCCACACTGGGCGTTGACCAGCCGTAGTAGGCACGCAATACGCCAATGTTGTCGCCAGCGTACTGTGACCACGTCAAACCGGTGGCCGAGAAGAACAGCAGTCCCAGCAGCAGCCATACGCCGGTGGTTGCATGCCAGCGGCGCACGTTGCCGTGTTCACGAATCTGCCGACGACGGCGAACCGCCCACAGCACCAGACCACCAAGCGCAGCCACCCACAGCCATGACGCTGCCAGTTCGCTGTAGATCCTGCCGACATCGCCCAGCAGAAGGCCTCGATGAAACTGATCGATCCAGGTGCGCAGCGGTAATACGCCACTGGTACCGTAGACCTTCATGTCCCCGCGAATGTCGCCACTCACCGGGTCCACGAACAGCGCTCGATGCTCTGACGGGCCAAAACCCGGATCGCTGAACATGACCCGGGTGGTGTCCCCTTCCCGGGCTGCCGGGCGCACCGCTGCAATGCTCAGGCCTGGACCTGACGATGCCTGCGCGCGCTGGATCTGAGCCTGCAAGCTCATGGCGGGGCCACGGCTGTCTGTGTGCAGCGCACGTGCGTAGAGCGAATCCTCGATCTGCGGGGTCAGTGCATAGACGACGCCACTCAAGGCCGCGACCAGCATGAACGGACCGACGAATACACCGATGTAAAAATGGAGCCTTTTCAGAAAGGCGACAAACGCCCCGGACGGCCGTGGCTCCGGGCTTGAAAATGATGCAGACATAGGGACTCACCAACATATGAACGCGCCCCGCCGGAATGACCTTCCGGCAGGCTGTAAAGACAATATCGGCTGTTCGTGCGAGCGATACTCACACGTCCATGATGGGCACTAAGGGGCCTGTGGATTGAGTCCCGGAAGGGTATACCTTGGCAGGTTGCCGAGCCAGAGGTCGGGCAACGCAAAACGAGTACGGCGGACACGGATCAGCCAGCCCAGCGCCACGAAGAAAATCATCGCCAGCGTCAGTGTTCCGGCAAACGAGCACTCTCCCGACTGCGCCTTCATGCTGCCTGACATGTCCATCTTCCTGGACGAGTCGTGCCTGGACATGTGCATCGTGTGGTGCCCGGCATGCATATCCGACATCCCATGGTCTGCATGGGAGACCGAAGCCACTGCAGTGCCGGCAAAAGCGGCCATCATCTGGCCGTGACCGATGCTGCACGCAAGACCATTGAACAGGACAACTGTGTACAGTATCCAGGCAATGGGCGAGCAATGGGTTCGGAAGACGTTCATGGCGACCAATTTAACATCTCTGGCCGGAACTAGACAGAACGGGGCGTGCAGGTCAGCGGCATTCGCAGGGCCGATAATCGAGGAGACATGGGTTATCCGAGCCCACCCTGTGTTCCCACATGCCAAGGCGCTCTGCGCGGCGCTTTACTTTGATACACCCACTAAATCTGGCAGTTGCAGTCGAGCAGGTATCGATTTTTAAACCCGTGGTTAAATACCTCTCCTGTACCCGACCCGCACAGGGGGGTGCGAACGGAAGCAAGGTATACAACGTAAATCTTTAACACCCCACAACAACCGGCACGCTTGCGCCGAACTGTCTTGACCCTATAACACGCCCACTCACACCTTGATGTTTGCCTGCGCCAAACTGGCCATTATCAGTAACGTTGCTCTCCTCCACACAGCCCTGTCATACCGCTTGGTTATATATATCACTTGATAGCACTCGCGCAGTCGTTCCTCTGAGCTGGGATTTACGCGAACGCGCAGCCCCTCGTCAAAGAACCGGAAAAAATGCCGATATTCCCCAATGAAAATGGCCTGCGAGCACCTGACCGGGGTCAGGTTCGACCCTGCCCGGCAGCACAAAACCCGTTTTCGGTCATGAAAACTTCATTAAAAAACCCTGTAACTGCAACACGCATCATCCGCTTTAACTTTTCATGATTATCATGAGCAAGCTGAACTAATGCTGTCTATTCATGACGCACTCCATGAAACCTGAACGCCAGATTAATAATTCTACATGGACGCTTAACGGCATTGTCGTGCGTTTGAATTCCACCCTACTCTATGATTCGACAGCCTGCCAGGCGATACAAAAAAGCAACAGCGCATGGACATTATTTTCATAGTTGAACGCCTAAGTTCACCGCGCTCATGTGCACCTATGTTTGCGCACTCGTCGTGTGGATTTTTTATATTCGACCCTGCTGCTTCAATCGGAGAGTCTCTGTAGATGAGTCAAACTTTTCTTGCCTTTTCACGGCCGTCCATTGGCGATGAAGAAATTGCTGCAGTGACGCGCGTGCTGCGTTCCGGATGGATCACCACCGGACCGGAATGTCAGAAGCTGGAGGAAGAGTTCACCGCGCGGGTCGGCGCGCAGCATGCAGTGGCATTGTCTTCGGCCACCGGGGCAATGCACGTTGCGCTGCTGGCGCTGGGTGTAGGGCCTGGCGATGAAGTGATTACGCCTTCGCAAACCTGGGTGTCGACAGCCAACATGATCTGCCTGCTGGGAGCCACTCCGGTGTTTGTCGATGTCGACCGTGACACCCTGATGACCAGTGCCGCGCTGATAGAGCAAGCCATCACTCCGCGGACCAAGGCGATCGTGCCAGTGCATTACGCAGGCGCGGCATTCGATCTTGACCCGCTGTATGCGCTGGCCGACCGGCACGGCATCACTGTGATCGAAGACGCTGCGCATGCTGCCGGCACTGCTTACCAAGGACGCCCGGTCGGCCAGCAGGGCACTGCGATCTTTTCGTTTCATGCGATCAAGAACATGACCTGTGCCGAAGGCGCGATGCTGGTCACCGACAATGCACGGCTGGCTGATCGGGTGCGTCAGCTTAAATTCCATGGCCTGGGTGTCGATGCCTACGATCGCCTGACCCTGGGTCGCAAGCCGCAGGCCGAGGTCATGGAGCCTGGCTTCAAATACAACCTGGCCGACATCAATGCGAGCATTGCGCGGGTGCAGTTGCAGCGCCTCGATGCCATCAATGCACAGCGCCAGGCGCTCGCCAGCCATTACCTCGAACGACTGGCCAATAGCCCCGTTCTGCCTCTCGCCCTGCCCCGGTATGCCCAGCAACACGCCTGGCACCTGTTCATTCTGCGCATCGATCCCGAGCGCTGCGGGCTGGATCGCGACGCCTTCATGAAGGCCTTGCAAGCGCGAAACATCGGCACCGGCATCCACTTCATCGCAACTCACCTGCACAGCTATTACCGCAAACGTTTCCCCGACGTCCGCCTGCCCGACACTGAATGGAATTCATCACGGCTGTGTTCCATCCCCCTGTTCCCCGACATGAGCCTCGATGATGTCGAGCGGGTTGTCGGTGCCATTGAATCGACCCTGGAATCCAGCCATTGAAACCGTATCCGATCAAGTTCGTGTCGATCGTCATCCCTGTCTACAACGAGCGACAAAGCCTGCCAGAGTTGTTGCGCCGTACTGAAGCGGCCTGCGAACAGCTCGACCACCGCTTCGAAATCGTGCTGGTCGACGATGGCAGCCGCGACGACTCGGCAGACATTCTCCAGCGGGCTGCCGAGCGCGCCGGCAGCCCCTTTGTCGCAGTGATCCTGAATCGAAACTACGGTCAGCACGCCGCCATCATGGCCGGATTCGAGCAGTGCCAGGGCGACGTGGTCATCACCCTCGATGCCGACCTGCAGAATCCTCCCGAGGAAATCCCTCGTCTGGTAAAGCTCGCTGAACAGGGGTACGACGTGGTCGGCACGGTGCGCAGCAATCGTCAGGACTCCGCCTGGCGACGCTGGCCCTCGAAACTCATCAACCTGGCCGTGCAGCGCTCCACCGGCGTGGCCATGAACGATTACGGCTGCATGCTGCGCGCATACCGACGCACGATTGTCGACGCCATGCTCGCCTGCCGCGAGCGCAGCACGTTCATTCCGATTCTGGCGAACAGTTTTGCGCGACACACCACCGAGGTGTTGGTCGATCACGCCGAACGCGAGCACGGCGACTCCAAATACAGCCCGATGCGTCTGATCAACCTCATGTTCGACCTGATCACCTGCATGACCACCACGCCCTTGCGCCTGCTCAGCATCATCGGCTTCAGCATGGCGTTGCTCGGTGTCTTGTTCGCGGCGCTGCTGATCGTTCTGCGCCTGATCTTCGGCGCGTCATGGGCCGGGGACGGCATGTTCGTACTGTTTGCCGTGCTGTTCGTATTCACCGGCGGGCAGTTCATCGGCATGGGACTGCTGGGTGAATACCTGGGCCGGATGTACAGCGATGTGCGTGCGCGTCCGCGGTTCTTCATCGAAAAAATCGTGCGCAGCTCGTCACCGATTGCCACCGACAGCATTGATTCCTCTGTAACTCCCTATATGAACAAGGTCGCGCCATGAGCACTAAAGCTGTCGTTTTCGCTTATCACGATATTGGCTGTGTCGGCCTGCAAGCGTTGCTGGATGCAGGCTATGAGATTGCGGCGGTGTTCACCCATGCCGACGACCCCAGGGAAAAAACCTTTTTCGGCTCTGTGGCGCAGCTGTGCGCCCGGCACGGCATTGCAGTGCATGCCCCTGAGGACCCGAATCACCCGCTATGGGTGGAGCGCATCGGCAAACTGGCGCCGGACTTCATTTTCTCCTTCTACTATCGCCAGTTACTCGGCGATTCGTTGCTGGCCTGCGCGAAAAAAGCTGCACTGAACCTGCATGGCTCGCTGCTTCCGCGTTATCGCGGACGCGCGCCGGCCAACTGGGTGCTGGTCAACGGCGAAAGCGAAACCGGCGTTACCCTGCATCAGATGGTCAAACGCGCCGATGCCGGGCCGATAGTCGCCCAGCAGCGGGTCTCGATCAGTGCCACCGATACCGCCTTGACGCTGCATGGCAAATTGCGTGACGCCGCCGCTGACCTGCTCTGCGAGACACTGCCCCTGCTGGCGGCGCAAGGGCAACTGCCAGCGACGCCCCAGGATGAATCCCGTGCGACGTATTTCGGTCGGCGCACCCCGGCCGACGGCTTGATCGACTGGTCGCTGCCAGCCACTCAGCTCTATAACCTGATCCGCGCGGTAACACAGCCCTACCCTGGCGCGTTTTGCCCGGTCGGCGACAACAAGCTGATCGTCTGGGCTGCCAGCGTGGACACAAGCAGCAATGGCGAGGCGCCGGGCACGGTCATCAGTCACGAGCCGTTGCGTATCGCCTGTGGCGAGGGTTCGCTGGTCATCACCGCAGGGCAACGCGGTGACAACGGCTTGTACCTCAGTGGTGAGCAACTGGCACGCGAATTCGGGCTGGTAGCAGGCTCGCAAATGCTCGATAAGGCAAAGCGCCGGTCGGTTCGTCGTACCCGCGTGTTGATCCTCGGCGTCAACGGTTTCATCGGCAACCACCTGTCAGAGCGTCTGTTGCAGGATGACCGTTACGAAATCTACGGCATGGATATCGGCTCGGACGCTATCGAGCGCTTGCGCGCCAAGCCGAACTTTCACTTCATCGAAGGTGACATCAGCATCCACACCGAGTGGATCGAATACCACATCAAAAAGTGCGATGTTGTGCTGCCGCTGGTGGCTATCGCCACGCCGATTGAATACACGCGCAATCCACTGCGGGTCTTCGAGCTGGATTTCGAAGAGAACCTGAAGATCGTCCGCTACTGCGTCAAGTACAACAAGCGTGTGATTTTCCCGTCCACGTCCGAAGTCTATGGCATGTGCCAGGACGCAAACTTCAACGAGGACACCTCCAACCTGATCGTTGGCCCGATCAACAAGCAGCGCTGGATCTACTCGGTGTCCAAGCAACTGCTGGACCGGGTGATCTGGGCCTATGGCCAGAAAGGCCTGCAATTCACCCTGTTTCGCCCGTTCAACTGGATGGGACCGCGTCTGGACCGCCTGGATTCGGCGCGCATTGGCAGTTCGCGGGCCATCACCCAACTGATCCTGCACCTGGTCGAAGGCACGCCCATTCGCCTGGTGGACGGCGGCGCCCAGAAGCGCTGTTTCACCGATGTCGTCGACGGCATCGAAGCGCTGGCGCGGATCATCGAAAACCGCGATGGGCGCTGTAACGGACAGATCATCAACATCGGCAACCCCGACAACGAAGCCAGCATCCGTCAATTGGGTGAAGAGCTGCTTCGCCAGTTCGAAGCCCATCCGTTGCGCGGCCATTTCCCGCCTTTCGCGGGCTTTCGTGAAGTCGAAAGCCAGTCCTTCTATGGCAAGGGCTATCAGGATGTCAGCCATCGCACGCCGAGCATCGACAACGCCAAAAAGCTGATTGGCTGGACGCCGGGTATCGAGCTGAGCGAAACCATCGGCAAAACCCTGGATTTCTTCCTGCGCGAAGCCATGGCTGAAAAAGCGGATCAGTGCTGATGCAGGCAGGCCTGAGAATCGATGTCGACACTTACCGGGGCACCCGTGAGGGCGTGCCCCGGCTGCTGGACATACTCGACGAAGCGCAGGTCAAGGCGACCTTCTTTTTCAGTGTCGGCCCCGACAACATGGGGCGCCATCTGTGGCGCTTGGTAAGGCCCACGTTCTTCTGGAAGATGCTTCGCTCCAACGCGGCGAGCCTGTATGGCTGGGATATTCTGCTGGCCGGCACCGCATGGCCGGGCAAACCGATCGGCCGGGACCTCGGCCCGCTGATGCGTCGCGCGCTGGATGCCGGTCACGAAATCGGCCTGCATGCCTGGGATCATCATGGCTGGCAAGCCAATGCCGGACACTGGAGCGACAGACAGTTGACCGCCCAGATACACCGCGGCGTCGATTGCCTGAGCGACATCCTCGGCCACCCGGTGGTCTGCTCTGCGGCGGCAGGCTGGCGCGCCGACCAGCGCGTCGTGCAGGCCAAAGAGGCGTTTGGCTTTCGTTACAACAGTGACTGCCGCGGCGCCAGCCTGTTTCGCCCATTGCTGGCCGACGGCAGCCTCGGTACCGCTCAGATTCCGGTGGACTTGCCGACCTTCGATGAAATAATCGGCCCGCACCTCAAGCCGGATGCGTTCAACGACTACATTCTCGGCCGCTTCGCTGCACGACAGCTCAATGTCTACACCCTTCATGCCGAAGTGGAAGGGATCATCATGGCCGACGGTTTCAGGCAACTGTTAAAGCGGGCCAATACCCAGGGCATCCACTTCGCGCCGTTGGGCCATCTGCTGCCCGATGCTATCGAACGGTTGCCTTCCGGGCATATCGTTCGCGGCCACCTGCCCGGCCGCGAAGGCTGGCTGGGGGTGCAGCAGTGATACACGTCAGGCATCGTCATCTTGCGCTGCTGTTATTGGCGTTCGTGCTGGCTTATCTGCTGCCGCTGGGCTTTCACGGCCTGTGGATTCCCGATGAAACCCGCTATGCGCAGATCAGCCAGGAAATGCTCTACAGCGGCAACTGGATTGCGCCGCACTTCATGGGGCTGCGTTACTTCGAAAAACCGGCGGCCGGTTACTGGCTGATTGCACTCGGGCAGCAGGTCTTTGGCGAGAACCTGTTCGGCGTGCGCATTGCCTCGGCACTGGCCAGCGGCTTGAGCGTGCTGCTGGCCTATCTGCTGGCCGGCAAGATCTGGAACGACCCGCGCAAGCAGTTCGCCAGCGCCTTGCTGTTCATGAGCTTCGGCTTTGTCGCCGGCCAGGCGGGTTACGCCAATCTTGATCCGCAATTCACCTTCTGGACCAACGTGACACTGCTGGCATTCTGGTACGCCGTGCACAGCGTCGGTCGGGCGCGTCTGGCGGCATGGGCGTTAGTCGGCGTGGCCTGCGGGATAGGGTTCATGACCAAGGGCTTTCTCGCCTGGGCACTGCCCGTCATCATCGCCCTGCCCTACATGCTGTGCCAGCGACGCCTGGCCGAGTTGCTCAGATTCGGCCCGCTCGCGGTATTGATTGCCATCGCCGTCTGCCTGCCGTGGGCACTGGCGATCCACCAGCAAGAGCCCGACTACTGGCGTTACTTCTTCTGGCACGAGCATATTCGCCGCTTTGCCGGGGACAATGCGCAGCATGCCCAGCCCTGGTGGTTCTATATGCCGCTGCTGGTGGCGGCCTGTGTGCCGTGGGCACTGCTGCTGCCGGCAACACTGCAACAGGCATGGCAGGAAAAAAACCGCCCTGACATTGCCTTTTTGCTGCTGTGGCTGCTGCTGCCACTGGCGTTTCTGAGCCTGAGCAAAGGCAAATTGCCCACCTACATACTGCCGTGCCTGCTGCCGTTGGCGCTGCTGATGGCCAACACTCTGGTCGAGCGCCTCGATCGAGGCCACAGCACAGCGTTGCGCGCGAACGGAATATTCAACGCGACCGTCACTTTTCTTGGGCTTGTGGCGTTGATCTACCTGCAACTCAAGCAGCCCGTCTACGAAAACGAACCGATGCATTTGTCACTGGCAATCATCGTGCTTTTCGGATGGACACTCGCCAACGCCCTGCAAGGCTTGCGCCCCCTAACCTGCTGGGCCACGCCGGCACTGGGCAGCTGGTTGCTGATCGCATTGCTGCCCGCAGCACTGCCAAACGATGTGATCAACAACAAGACTCCCGACCCGTTCGTGGTCAGGCACCAGGCCGAACTGGCGGGCTGCACGCAGTTGCTGAGCAACGATCTGGGCGCTGCCTCGGCATTGGCGTGGCGCCTGAAGCGGCCTGATGTTGCACTGTTCAACACCTGGGGCGAGCTGGAATACGGCCTGGGCTACCCGGATGTGCAGGGCCGCGAAGTCCGCCTGCAGGACATCGATGCCTGGATGAAGAACGCCCGCAGCCAGGGCCGGGTCGGCGTCATCATGCGTGGCAAGAGCGATGAGGAACTGAAAGAGCTCGAAAGTCTTCCCAAGGATGGTCAGCGCTATGACGAAGGCAACCTGGCCATCCTCGTTTACGAGAAATCCGCATCGTGACCTGGCTGATGCTGGCAAGCGCATGCCTGCTGACCTGCCTGGGCCAGATCGCGCAGAAGTACGCGGTACAAGGCTGGCGTGGCGCATTTCCCGGCGTGTTTGCAGCGCTGCGCTCGCTATGGCTGGCGCTGGCCTGCCTTGGGTCCGGCCTGCTGATATGGCTGCTGGTGTTGCAACGCCTGGACGTCGGCATCGCGTATCCGATGCTGGGTGTTAACTTCGTGCTGATCACGCTGGCAGGTCGCTATGTGTTCAACGAGCCGGTTGACGTACGGCACTGGCTGGGTATTGCGCTGATTCTTGCCGGGGTATTTCAGCTGGGACGCCAGGCGTGACCCACCGCCGGGCAACCCTGTGCGCCATGGCCAGTGTGGCGCTGGTCAGCGCGGCGCAACTGGGCATGCGCTGGAGCATGAGCCGCCTGCCCTCGCCCGTTCAATGGCTCGAAATGCAGGAACATGCGCAGCTTGATCTCAGCGCCCTGAGGGTCGTCTGCGCCTCGATCACCACCTACGCGCTCTCCATGCTTTTCTGGCTACTGGCCCTTCGGGTCTTGCCCCTGAGCCGTGCCTATTCGCTGCTCAGTATCAGCTACGCGCTGGTTTATACGCTCGCCGCAGCGCTGCCATTTTTCCACGAGACGTTCACGGTATCGAAAACTGTGGGTGTCAGCCTGATCGTGGCAGGTGTCTTGACCATCAACCTCCGGCGCATTCCCCGGCCATCACCTCAGGATCTTTCCCATGAAAATCAGCGTTTTCGGTAGCGGATATGTCGGCCTGGTACAAGCGACCGTGCTCGCCGAAGTCGGCCACGATGTGGTCTGCATGGACATCGATCAGGCCAAAATCGACCAGTTGCGTCAGGGCCAGGTGCATATCTACGAGCCTGGCCTGGCCAATCTGGTACGTGAAAACCTCGACCAGCAGCGTCTGTGCTTCACCACCGACGAGCAGCTGGCAGTGGAACATGCCGAGGTCCTGTTCATTGCGGTAGGCACGCCGTCCCGAGCCAATGGCTCCGCCGACCTGAGCGGCTTTTTCGCGGTGGGCGAAGCCGTCGCCCGGCATCGACGCGAACCGCTGATCATCGTCGAGAAGTCCACCGTGCCGGTCGGCAGTGGCGACGCCTTGCGCGGCCATATCGACAAGGCGCTGCGTCAGGCCGGCCGGCTGTTGCAGTTCGATATCGTCTCCAATCCGGAATTTCTCAAGGAGGGCTCGGCGGTCAACGATTGCCGGCGCCCGGACCGTATCGTCATCGGCTGCGAAAATGAAGCGGTGCGCAACGTCATGCGCGAGCTGTATGCACCGTTCAACCGCAATCATGAGCGGATCATGTTCATGGACCTGCGCAGCGCCGAACTGACCAAGTACGCCGCCAACTGCATGCTGGCAACCAAGATCAGCTTCATCAACCAGATCGCCGAACTGGCCGAGCATCTGGGCGCGGACGTCGAGTCGGTGCGGTTGGGCATTGGCGCCGACTCACGCATCGGTTACGACTTCATCTACCCCGGTTGCGGTTACGGCGGTTCGTGTTTTGGCAAAGACATCCGTGCGTTGATTCACAGCGCCCGGGAGGCCCATTGCTCCAACGATCTGCTGTCGGTGGTCGAGGCGATCAACGAACGGCAGAAGAACAAACTCTTCGAGCGGGTCAACGCGTTCTATCAGGGCGACCTGCGCGGCAAGACCTTTGCCCTGTGGGGGCTGGCGTTCAAACCCAACACCGACGACATGCGCGATGCCCCCAGCCGCGTGCTCATGGAAGCGTTATGGGAGGCTGGTGCCAGCGTGCGGGCGTTCGACCCCGAGGCCATGCAGGAAACCCAGCGCATTTATGGCCATCGCAAGGACCTGATGCTCATGGGCACGCCAGAGTCGGCGCTCAATGAAGCCGATGCATTGATCGTCTGCACCGAATGGCAACAGTTCAAAGCTCCGGATTTCGAGTTGATCCAGCAGCGGCTGAGCGCACCAGTCATCTTCGACGGGCGCAATCTGTACGACACCGAACGACTGGCAAAACGCGGCTTCCACTACTTCCCCATCGGGCGTGGCGAGTCATGCGATCTGCCAATCCCGCAAAAACAGTGGACGGCCTGTAATCCGCTTGTCAGCAGCCAGGTTGTGTAACGGCCCTGCTCCGGTGGCCGTCAGTTGCCGACGGTCGCTGGACCCTGAGTAACGAAATAGTAGATACGCTCGCCGACCTTGACGCTGTCGACCATTCGCAAGGGTGGTTCGGGAGGCTGCAGGCGTTCCATTAGCGCCACATTGCCGTCGGCACGGGTCAGAAAGGTGCTCAATTCAGCACTGGACGTGAACGTGTCCAGCAAGCTCTGGCTGTAGAACACGCTGGCCCCTGCCAGCCGTTCGCTGGGCTGAAACAAAACAACATGCCGTCCCTGGACCTGCAGAGCATGAACCTTGTCGGTCAGCGGCAGGAACGATAACTGCCGGTCCGCTCGCGGTTCCAGCCACATGGCTGCGCCGAGATACGCCGTCACGATCAACACCGCCCCGGCAACCGTCATCGCCCGTCGGTTTCGTACCACAAACGCTGCAGATGCAGAGCCTTGCGAGCGTGCCTTGATGCGCTCGCCCAACACAAAGGCATATTCCGCCGCGATGACTGCCGCCGCCGGGGCCAGTGACATCAGATAAACCATGCGTTTACTCGAGGCCAGCGACAACAGCAGGAACTGCGCGATCAGCCACAGGCTGAAAAACAGCAGGTAACGATTGGCCAGCAGCTGTTTGCGGAAATGCCACAGCCCCAGATAGACAAACACATTCCACGGCAAAAACGCTTCAGGCAGTTTGCTCAGGTAATAATGCACGGGCTCGTAATGCCCTGCCTCTTCGAACGAACCACTGAAGCGTCCGACACTGTTGGTCCAGAGCACGTCCTTCAACGACTGCGTACCGCCCTGCCCGTATAGAAAGCACAGCCATACCAGCAAAGGCACCAAAGCCAGGGCGGTAAACATCGCCGGGCGTAGCCAGTGGACGGGAACAATGCGTTTGCTCTGCACCGACTCGCACACCAGCCAGGCGAAAATGACCACACCCGGCATCGCGAGGCCCAGCACACCCTTGCTCAGGGTTGCCAGCGCGATCCCCACTACGAAGAGCAGCCAGGCCCCTGCGGGAAATCCGTCGCTGCGTAAACGCAGACTGGCGTGAAAGAACCCCAGTAGCGCCATGCTCACACCCAGCGCCAGCAGCGCGTCCTCGCCCACCTGCCGCGAATTGCTCCAGAAGCTGGCCTGGGTCGCGAGCATGAATGCAGCCACCCACGCCACGGAGGCAGGTCGCCCGAAGCGACGCAGCATGCTGTACAGCAGCAACACGCTGAACAGCCCCGCACAGGCGGACGCGAGCCTGACCGCCCAGAGAGTCGCACCGAACGCCCCGATGGACGCAGCGTCGAGCCAGACACTCATCGGCGGCTTTTCCAGAAACGGTTGATCGTTCAGTTTCGGAGTGACCCAGTTGCCACTCAGGTGCATTTCCATGGCAATTCCCGCCACGCGGGGTTCTGTCGAGTTTTGTAATTGGTGATTGCCCAACGCGAGGAAAAACAGCATTGCACCCAGCAACAACAGCAACGGTGAAAGCACACGAGAAGTCATCAAGGTAGGTACCGGGTTGACGGGGGGGCAAGCAAAGAAGCGAATCGGTCTGGCGAAGTATAAGTCGCCAATTGTTGAAGAATTGTTAACCGGCGGCACACCAGACAGCCACTCAACGCTTGTTTAAAAGCTCGGCAAAAAGTCGGCCGTGAACGCCTGACCTGGCGCAGACTCCCCGTGGCCCAGAACGCATCCGACATGCAGGATGCGACCGGTGATCGGGCCCAATAAATCTCTTCGCAGGTCTACTAATCTTACAGATAAGCCAGCCTGATGCAGGTCATGCCTAGGCTCTGTACGAAAAGCGGCTGCGCTCGGTGATGCTTCGTTAAAAACAGGCTCGGAATGCTCATTTACAACACGTAGACTCCGCTTCCTCGCCTGTTTTTGCCTCGCCTGACCTTCGCTCGCCGACTTTTCGTACAGAGCCTAAGCGTGACCTGGCCGTGTTGGTCAACCCTGTGTTAATCGCGAACTTTTAGTTCAGAAATAGTTATAGGGCAAACAAAATACTGACGGCGCAAGGGATGCGCCGACACAAGCAACAGGGAGAGTTATGAAAACAATGCCGGCTTTCACGTACGTGTTTTTCCTGGGTTTTTTCCATTCAAACGCCTTTTCTACGGAGATGAATCCTTATGAGCAGATCATCAGCATTGCGCAAGGTGAGCAGGTCTGTTTAACCCTCGACAGTGATTTAAGTTCTGTCTCACTGCAGAAGTGTGTCAACACCGATTATCAACAATGGATCTTTGTGTCATCAGGGTCCATGCTGTACCTAAAAAACAAGGCGTTAGGCGGATCAACGCAGGCCATGTGTTTGTCAGCGTCGAATCCACGTCACGTCAGCATGAAAACCTGTGCCAGCGCCGACAGCAACGACTATCAATCCTTGCGACTCTGGAGCAGAGACGGTGACCACACCAGCGTGTTATCAAATAAATACATCAAGGATTTAGGCTTTGATAACTACCTGCTCAGTGATGGAAGCGGGCAGTTGGTATTTGGCCCTGCAGAGGGAGCTTCATCACACTGGACAATCACCCAACCTCTTTACGAAGAAATCATCAGTACAGTGAATGGCCCGGACGCCTGTTTAACACTGACGGGTGACATGACCAGTGTGGTACTGCAAAAGTGCCTGGGGAGGGACAGTCAGCAATGGACTTTTACGCCCAAGGAAAAAAGGCTTTATGTAAAAAACAAACTGCTGTCCACATCAGCGCAAGAAATGTGTTTGTTTGCGGCGAATGCCAACAGCGTAAAAATGGCCGCGTGTGCCAGCGCGGGCAGTCATGATTATCAGTCCAAGCGACTGTGGAATCGGGACGGCAACAACCCCAGTCAGCTGTCAAACAAATATATCAGTGATCTGGGAATGGCTAACTACCTACAAATCAATGCCAGCGAACAGTTGATATTGGGTGGCAAAGAACAAGGCTCGGCGAACTGGAGTATCGCCAAGCGTTATGGTTACATCAGGAACGTTGAAAAAGGGCAGGAAACGTGCCTCGCGTTGTCTGCAGATGAAGTCAGCGTCGAGTTTTCTCCCTGTAAAAGTGTGCCCGGCCAAGACTGGCGAATGTCCGTCATCGTACCGGGGTATGACAAATTGACCAATCGCGCGCTGCTGGACAGGGATACAGAAAAGTGCTTAGGGTCAACTAGTAAAATGATCAACTGCCAAGGTACCGGGTATACCTCGGAGCGTTCCTGGAGTTACAACAGGAACTTCATTCCCCTCATAGAAGGGTTTGTACTGGCCAATAAATATCGCAACGACCTTGTCGGTGATAACGAAGTTCTGGGCTTTGCAGGTAACACCATCCAGATGGTGCCGGAGTCACGGTCGAAGGCAGTGACATGGAACTTTGAATTGGCAGTACCCAAGATCCCCAGACGCCCCATCGTAGGCGATAGAAAAGTTCTCCTGCTGCACACCCGATACAGTGACAAGCCAGAAACCGACTTCGAGGCCACCAGGGAGGCCTTCTTCGGAGCGCCCGGTGATAACACATCATTTGTCAACGCGGTCTCTTTTTCCTCCGGCGATCATCTGAAGTTCATCGGGGATGCGGTGACCGGTCTAGACCTGGGCCCCAGACCTTCAGGTTGCCCCTCCACTGAACTGAGGAACAAAGCGATAGAACTCGCACGCGACAAGGGAACTGACAGGGATAATTACGATTATGTCGCCGTTGAGATTCCTTCTACTTCGTGCTCCTGGGGTGGGCTTGCTGCGATGCCGGGCTGGTGGGCCATGGGAAATAATTCGGGCCACAAGCCATGGATGTGGCAACACGAATTCGGTCATAGCCTCGGCGGACCTCATGCGACCTCGCTGGAGCGCTGCCCTTACAATAGTCGGGAAGTTGTGCAAATCGGCGCCAGTGGGTGCGCAGTCACTAATAGCGCTGACCCTTCGGATACCCTGAATGGTGGGGGGTCACGTCTTTACCCCATTCCTTATTTGTACTACGCGGGCTGGCTCACTGATGACCAATTTCCTGAAGTGATGAAAAATGGCACCTATAACATTGCACCCTTGTTCAGAGCGGCGGATCCCGAAGTGGTCAAAGGCTTACGCCTGTTTCGTAGCGATGGCAGTTATCTCACGCTGGAATTCCGCAAGCCTTCACCCGGCTTTGAAAACTGGCCAACTGACGATCCATTTGTCAATGGTGTGATTGTGAGAATCGCTCGTTTTAATGGCAACTCCGTCTCCAACACGCTCGTGGACACAACGCCATCAGGCATACATGGCATGAATGACGCTCCGTTGCGGCAAGGTGGGTCGGCAGACGACGTTTTATCCGGGAAGCGAATCAGAGTGACCCATGCCGATGACACGGGGGCTACCGTTGAAATCAACGATATTCCTGGTAGCTCTTTGGCAGAACGCTTGCTCTTTGAACGCTCTTTTAATAAGCAGATTGCAGAACAGGATGATGAGGTGGTGGAAGATTGAGGATTTGCCGAAAGGTAACCTCAATCAAAAAATGTCGACTGCATCAGTATCAACTGCACGCCATCAATCACCTGCATCATGAATAAAAACGGGGAGCGATCAACGCTCCCCGTCTGGTGCTTCCGTTCAAGTCTTATTGCAGTGAATCAGACCGCAGCAACAACCTTGGCTGGCGGCTGAGTGCGACGACCCAGTACGCCTGCACCCGCAGCTACCAGACCCGAGATCACCAGCGTGATCAGCAGAATCCAGGCACCTTGCGAAACACGCTTGGCGGTCACTTCAGCCGCTTCGCGGGCTTTCTGTTCGGCCTGAGCTTTCAGTTCCTGATACTTGGCATACGCCTGACGGTAGCTGGCCTGAGCCTGATCGACGATCTGGTTGGCTTCGGCGTCAGTCTTGTTGCCACGCGCCTTGATCAGATTGACCAGCGCCTGACGGTCAGCGGCGTCCCACGCCTGGTCGCCTTTAGCTTTGATGCGATCCATCAGGCCGCTCAATTGCTCGTCAGCTTGCTGAGGGTTCTGCGCGCTCTGCTTGGCAGTATTCTGCGCATCTTGCTGAGTCGCTTGCGCTTCCTGCTTGACGTTGTCAGGGTTCAGCTCGGGCTTGCCGGTCTGACGCATGGCTGTTTCGATTTCGCCCTGGATATCGTCCAGATTGAAATCAATGCCTTGGGCGCGCAATTGATCCTGAATCTTGCTGCCAACGGCCGGAGCCACCTGTGCGATACCGCTGCCCAGTGCCGACATGCCGCTGCCTGCCAGGTTAAGGCCGCCGCGCACGACGCCGGTCACTGCGCTGGAGACCAGATAAACAGTGATCAGCGAGACGCTCGCCCACACCAGCAGGCCATGAAACGCACCTTCGCGCTGCGCCAGACGTCCAGCGGCCCAGCCGCCGACGAACAGCGAGATCACCGAGCTTACAACGACCCAGATACCTGCGCCCGTACCAATGCCGGACAATGGATTGGCTTCCTGCATGGGATCGATACTGGCACTTCCGATTGCCGTACCCAACAGGTTCAGCAACAGCGAAACAACCATGGCCAGAACAACACCGGCCAGAATCGCACTCCAGGAGATTCGTTTAAGCAGCGGACCCGCTGCATGAGTTTCGTGGTACACGGGGGCACCTGGGGCGATACGGTCGTCGCGAATCATAGTCATAGTCCTTTGAGTCATTGGCAGTAAACGCACACATGTGTGGCGTACCCATCAATGACCCGAGCGACGTTCAAGAAGTTTAAAATTTTTATAGACTTTTTTTCAGGCTTGAAAAAGCACAATAGAACTGTATTGATAGTGACGCACATCAAAGGAACGTTACCTGCGCGCCATGCTCCAAGCGAGTTACAAACGTTCCGTTTTATTAGGTTGTTTGCTCTAACTATTCGCAGTTGTCTGATGTCCGTTAATAACAGACGGGCATTAACCGGCTGTCCGCCTTTTTGAATACCGACACTCACTGGATATACCCAACCTTACAAGGGTGTGCGCAGGTATCGTAATAAAGACAGCGCCAAACAGCATGAAGGCCCGACTGAGAACAGGCAGGCCTTCATGTGTTCATTGTCAGTATCGTCAGGCGATACCGTTCGGCCCGTCGAGGACCTGCCTGACCTTCCTGGCGAGGTCCTGCGGCATGCAGGGCTTGGACACCACCTCAAACTCGGAGCCGCCAATGTCGGTTCGCTCGATCGAGCTCTCAGCGTAGCCGGTGGTCAACAGCACCTTGACCTTCGGGAACCGGCGCCTGACTTCCCGCGCGAGCATCACACCGTTCATCCCGCCCGGCATGATCAGGTCGGTGAACAGCAAGTCATACGTACTGCCGGCCTCGAAGCGCTTCAGTGCCTCACGGGCATTGAGGACAATTTCCGAGACATAGCCGTAATCATCCAGCACCATCTTCGCCAGTTCGGCCACATCAGGACGATCTTCCACGATCAGGATCCGCTCGGAACTGCCAATACGCCGTTCCGAAGCTTTCGGCGGATCGTTCTTGCTCAGGACGGCTTCGTCTACCGGGAAATACAGGCGCAGCGTGGTGCCGACACCTTCTTCGGTATAAATACGCGCCGCACCACCCGACTGCTTGGCAAAGCCATAGACCATCGACAGGCCGAGCCCGGAGCCCTTGCCTTCTTCCTTGGTGGTAAAAAACGGGTCCATTACCCGATCACGGATACTCGCAGGCATGCCAATGCCGTTGTCCGTGACTGCAATAGAGACATAACGGCCGGGTAACAGACCGTCGTAAGACATATTGGCCAACTCGTCGACGACCAGATTGCGGGTTTCAATAAATATCTTCGGGTCGGGCCTGCCAATGAGTGCATCGCGCGCATTAATGAAAATATTAAGCAGTGCGACTTCTGCCTGGGTTGGATCGATACGGCAGTTCTTCAGTGCCGGATCCAGATCGGTTTCGATAACCACTTCCGGACCGAACGTACGCTCGATCAGCGGTTCTGTCGTGGAAACCAGGCCATTGAGATTGAGCACTCGCCCCTGCAGTTTCTGTTTGCGGGCAAATGCCAGCAGTTGCTTGGTCAGAGTACTGGCGCGCTCGACGGCAGACTTGGCGTGATGAACACTGCGCTGGACACGCTGCACATCAATGACGGGTTTCTCTGCCGCACTGCCAATCAAATCAATATAACCGCCCATCACTTGCAGCAGGTTATTGAAGTCGTGCGCGATGCCACCGGTAAGCTGACCCAAGGCCTCCATCTTTTGAGCCTGACGCAATGCTTCTTCGGCATCTCGACGGCGACTGATGTCCAGTTGCGAGGCAAAAAAATAAATCAGGTCGCCCGCGTCGTTATAGACCGGGGAAATAAACAGCGCATTCCAGAACGATGAGCCGTCCTTGCGATAGTTGAGAATTTCAGTGGAGATATCGACGCGCTCTTCGATTGCATCGCGAATCGACTGCACCGCCGCCCGGTCAGTGTCCGGCCCTTGAAGAAACCGGCAGTTGCTACCGATGATTTCCTCAGACGAATAGCCGGTCATTTCCAGAAATGCCTGGTTGGCAAAAATGATGGGGTTGTCCGGGCGATTGGGGTCCGTCACGATCATCGGCATCCGAGTCGTTTCTACGGCCGCGAAAAAGATATCTTTCCCCTGATGCTTGATATCTCCCGTCGCCGCATTGTCGACCCGGGCTTTATTTTCCGACACTCCAGAAACTCCACGACTGTTTATTGGGCTATTGCGCCTGCTCTCTAATGGCTAGGACTGGTGAAGCCTCAAAAGGGTTCTCAGGTATCTGACAAAAATCGAATTATATTCATTTGAGGGGTCACGCACTCCCGAAACGCTTACTCAAACGGCAGGTTTTCCATTCTTTTCTCGAATGAGAGCCGCCAATTCAAGCGTGTTGTCGCGCAACGCCACCTGCAAAGGGTCAAAGATCGCCCGCGTACCCTGCCCGTCTGCATAACCCAGCAGCCCCGCCGGACAGTGTCGGCCGTCATCCCAGCCCGGATAATCGAGAACGGGATACCAGCAGATACCTTGCACAGGTACGCCGGCCCTCAACGCCTTGCCGACCTCGGCACAAACGTAATTGAACCAGGGCAGACGCTGAACGCCTTCCGCACCGGTTTCAGAAATCAATATCGGTCTGCCGTATCGCCCGTGCAACTCGCTCAACATGCCCTGAAAAGGCCTGTACTGCGGATCGTCGTGCTTAAGTTTATGGCCATTGAGCTGCCATTGATTATGCGGATAAAAGTTGACGCCCAGGATATCCAGATACTCGGGGCGGCCGCCCAGCCCAGGCCATTGCCGTCCGGATAAAAGATCCCAGGCTTCGAACTGCGCCAGCCGATAGCGCTCTGCTGCCGCAGCATCTCCGCTGCCACGTGTCGCCGGTACTACATGAATCAATGGCTCGGCCTGAATAAAACGCGCGTTGGGCTCTATCATGCGTATCGCGTCTATTGCCGCAATACTGGCCCGGACCAGTTGATGCTTGAGTTCCATGCCGCGCTGCTCACTACCGGGGTTGAAATAAGCCATGTCGCCCCCGGCCCAACTCCAGAACGAAATCTCATTGATCGGCGAATAGAAAGGTGCGGTCTCCCCTTCGTCCTTGACACGCTGAGCCACCGCAGCGGCAAAACGCGCAAAGTGCTCGACAAACTGCGGCCGCCAGACATCCAGATGATCAGGGTAACCGTAATGGCACAAGTCCCAGATGACCTGGGTGCCCTGATGCCGCGCGGCTCGCAACATGGGCAGAAAACTGCTCCAGTCGTAACAACCTGGGCGGGCTTCAATCAGATGCCAGCGCAGACCGTCACGTACAGTACGCATTCCGCACTCGGCCACTGCGGCAAAATCTTCCTGCGTCCAGCGGTCGTGCCCGGTGGTGTGAAGCAGGTCGAGTCGCACACCGTCACCTCGTCGATGGCTGGCGCACTCGAATCCGCCGATGAAAAAACTGTCGAACAGACCGCCCATGCTCAACCTCGCGCAGGCTGTTCAATCGGTTCGGGAGGTTGCTCAGGGAAGTCATGGGCGAGCCGCTGGTACAACGCCAACGCCTGGCCCACGACCTGGTCCATGTTGTAATACTTGTAGGTGCCCAGCCGCCCAAGGAAAGTGACTTCATCCGACTGATCGGCCAATGCTTTGTAACGCTTGTACAACTCGGCATTTTCGGGTCGGGGAATGGGGTAATAAGGGTCGCCCTCGGCACTTGGAAACTCATAACTGAGACTGGTTCTGGCGTGCAGTTGACCGGTAAGGTGCTTGTATTCGGTGATGCGCGTATGACGGACTGCCTCATCCGGGTAGTTGATCACCGCCACCGATTGAAACTGCGCCTGATCAACGGTCTTGTGCTCGAAACGCAACGATCGATACGGAAGACGGCCGTAGCAATAACCGAAGTATTCATCGATCGGCCCGCAATAGATCAAATGCGAATACTTCACCGCCTTGCGCACATCGGCAAAATCGACCCCCAGTACGGTATCGATAAGCGGGTGGTTGAGTATCTGTTCAAACATGTGCGTGTAGCCATGCAGCGGCATTTTCTGAAAAGTGTCCGTGAAGTAACGACTGTCCGAGTTGGTACGGGTAGGTACTCGGGCGGTGACCGACCGGTCCAGTTGCGAGGGGTCCAGCCCCCATTGTTTGCGGGTATAGCCACGGAAAAACTTCTTGTACAGCTCCCGACCAATCTGACTGATCACAACATCTTCGGAGGTTCTTATCGTCTCGACAGGCTCGGCGCGGCTGGCAAGAAACGCTTCGGCTTCTTGTTCATTCATCTGCAAGCCGTACAGGCTGTTGAGCGTATCGAGGTTGATCGGAACAGGCAGCAGTTGGTTGTCTACGCTGGCGAGCACACGGTGTTCGTAATCGCGCCATTCGGTAAATCGTGAAAGGTATTCCACAATCCGCTCAGCGTTGGTGTGGAATATATGTGGCCCGTATTGATGAACCAACACCCCGGCACTGTCCAGGTGATCGTAAGCGTTACCCGCGATATGTGGACGTCGGTCGATCAACAAAACGCGCTTGCTCGATCCCGCCGCCAGCCTTTCCGCCAACACACTGCCTGCAAAACCTGCACCGACGATCAGAAAGTCATAGGGCGTCTTTTCACGCGCGGCTGATTCAAGATTTATCCGAGGCATTCGATGTGCTCCCCGATGGCCACCAGGGCGATTTGCGCCTTCATGGCCGCGCACGTGTTGTCCCAGGACTCGCCAACCAGCAATGCGTCAACTTTGCGAAGAAAATCGATAGTACCTTTGTGCGCCAAGGCCTCTTGAGTCGCGCGCACAAACCCGTCGGCGTCATCGGCAATGGCCACAACACCCGACTCACCATACGCTCTGACAACATCGGCAATCCGGGTTGATACCACCGGGCAGCCGCCAGCCAGGTATTCCGGCGTCTTGGTCGGGCTGATAAAGCGTGTGGAGTCGTTCAGCGCAAATGGCATCAACGCAACGTCCCAGCCCGACAGATAGGCTGGCAAGTCGTCATAGGACTTGCTGCCTAGATAATGGACGTTGGCCAAATGCGGCAGGCTTGCCGGGTCGATTTTCACCACGGGGCCGATCAAGACGATTTGCCAGTGCGGCTGCAACTCGGCCAGTTGCTGAATCAGCCCGATATCAAAACGTTCGTCAATGACGCCGAAAAAGCCAAGCCTTGGATAGGGGATATACTGTTGATCCTCAGGGTCAGACTGCCCGCTACGAGCGGCTGCAAAATGCCCGACATCGACGCTGCTGGGCATGGCGTGCACATTTGCATGCTGCAGACGCTTGGTCTCCCATAGGCTGAAGCCGCCAGTAAACACAACATCTGCGCGCTTCATCAAAGCTTTTTCCTGTTCGACAAGCTCTGGCGGCGCACCTTTGAACGCAGACAATTCGTCCATGCAATCGAAGATCGTCACGTGCGCGCTGAGGTGGTCGGTAAACGCCAGGCTCATCGGGGTGAAATACCACAACAGCAACTCACCGAAGTGTTGTGCATCGATAAAACGATTCAGTAATGCGCGCTGTGCAGTGATCACCTCATCAGGCTGCATTTTCCGGGGCAGGTGCGGCACCAGTACCGTGACACCGCACGCTTGCGGCAGTTGTTCAAGCCGGATATCAGGGGAGTCCGACAGAACAGGCTCCTCAAGAAACACCACCTGATAATCCTGCGCCATTCGCGACATGATGTGCTGAGGACGCTGATAGACAAACCCCCATCGCAGATGGGACAGGCACAGCAGTAAAGGCCTGATGGCAGCCTCGACTCTGGTTAAGGCCGACGTCTCGGATTGAATCGTTTGAACACCGTTCATAGCGTTTTCCCTTCTGTTAAAAAGTCCTGGATGAAACTGAAGGGCTCTGAAAAGGGCTGAACTTCGACGGCATTCATGATGAGGATAGGCAGTGGCGGCTGTTGCGTACATGGAACAATCACATGCATGGAGCAACCATAGACCGGCTCATGGGTTTCGAACACGCGCCCAGGCCGCTGTTCGTTGATTCCGATAAAGGGTAGGCGCCGTTGAGAATGAACCGTTGAACTCGGCGGAACAAATACGCCCCTAGTCTTGAGCGAATGTTTTTCTGGCACCTGCAGTACGTTTTCCCCACGCGGTGGTCTGGTCCTGATTTTCGCAAGCGAGGCTCCTCTGTCGTCCTGTTGAGAAAGGTCACGACGACGGGCCGTCAGCTCGCTTCTTGCCGAGGCGGCGAAAATCCAGGGAGGACAATCATGATTCTGGTTACCGGTGGTGCGGGATACATTGGCGCTCACATCGCGCTCGAGTTGCTTGAAGATGGCCGCGATGTCGTCGTGCTTGATAACTTGTGCAACAGTTCGCGAGAGCCGTTAAGACGGATAGAGGAACTCTGCGGGCGACAGGTTGCGTTCATCCACGGCGACGTGCGCAGCAAAGCGACGTTGCACCGGCTGTTCGCTCAGTACCCTGTCAAGGCAGTGGTGCATTGCGCCGGACTCAAGGCGGTGGGCGAAAGCGTTCGAGAGCCGCTGCGCTATTTCGAGACCAACGTGAGCGGCAGCGTCAACTTGTGTCAGGCAATGGCAGAAGCAGGCGTGTTCGACCTGTTATTCAGCTCATCCGCGACGGTTTACGGCGGGTGTGAGCAAATGCCGCTGGATGAGAACTGCCCACTGGGTTTACCGACCAATCCTTACGGGCACTCCAAACTGATGGCCGAGCATGTGATGCAAAGCGTCGCCCGCTCGGATCCACGCTGGTCCATCGGTCTGCTGCGCTACTTCAACCCCATTGGTGCGCATCCGTCCGGCCTGCTGGGCGAGTCACCCTGCAACACGCCGAACAACCTGTTGCCCTTCCTGCTGCAGGTTGCCAATCGACTACGCCCTGCCCTGCACATATTCGGCAGTGACTACCCCACGCTGGACGGAACAGGTGTGCGTGATTACCTTCATGTGATGGATCTGGCCGAGGGACACCTGAAGGCGCTGGACAAAATTCATGACGAACGTGGCGTATCCGTCTGGAATCTGGGCACAGGACAGGGTTATTCGGTGCTTGAGGTGGTGCACGCCTTCGAACGTATCTCCGGCAAAGCTGTGCCGTTGATCTTTGAACCACGCCGGCCCGGAGACATTGCAGCATGCTGGTCCGATCCGGGAAAAGCAGCGCGCGAGCTGGATTGGCGAGCCAGGTTCAACCTTGATTCGATGCTCACCGACGCCTGGCGCTGGCAGTGCATGAACCCGCAGGGTTACAGGCCGACAGCGCTGGTCAGTTGAATTTTATCCAGACGTATTGCCAGACGTGCTGAACGATCATCACGTTATCGTGACGCCTGCCAGCAAGCGCATGCTAGAAGTTGGCCGGTGTGTTGGCGCTGATGATCTCGGCTTCGTCCTGGCCAATATTGCGGAAGCGATGCGGCAAGGTGGTCGGGAAGTAATAGCCGTCCCCCGGACCGAGAATGTTGACTTGCCCATCGATGGTCAGCTCCACGGTGCCGCGCGTCACCAGACCGCACTCCTCGCCTTCGCTGTGAACGATCGGCTCATCGCCCGAGTCGGCACCCGGCGCGTATTGCTCACGCAGAAAACGCATCTGCCGGCTTGGCAGGGTCGCGCCCACCAGCAGCAAACGGGCACCGTTGCGCCCCAGATCGGGTTGATCACCGGCTCGAAACACGTACTGATCCTGTCCCGGAGGCTGATCGAATGTGAAAAAATCCGCCAGCGTCATGGGAATCCCCTCAAGCAGCTTTTTCAGCGAGCTGATGGAAGGACTGACACGATTTTGTTCGATAAGGGAAATCGTGGCATTGGTCACACCACTGCGTCGGGCGAGCTCACGCTGTGACAGCTTGTAGCTTTCACGCACCAGTTTGAGTCGTGCTCCCGTATCCATAGTGGCCTTATGTGAAAGATATCCGGTGAATGAGGCAGCGCCCCGGCGCAATGGATCGTCCATTACCCGAAGCCGTCAAGCCGGATATTAAATCACGTTTGCCCGCAACACTCAGCAGCTCATCGCTCTAGCGGTGGTTGCGCGCATAGCTCTGGCAGGCCTCGCGGAAGGCCTTGAACAGGTTGAGCGACACGGGGTTGTCCATGAACTCCCATTCCGGATGCCACTGCACACCCAGCACAAAGCCTGGCGCGCCGGGCATGGACACCGCTTCGACCAGACCGTCGGGGGCCAATGCTTCTGCGCGCAGGTCCGACGCCAGACGATCGACACCCTGACTGTGCAGGCTGTTGACCTCGAAGCCCGGGCCCAGCCCGAGCGAGTCGAGCAAACCGCCAGGCTGCACCTGCACGGCATGCTTTGGCGTGTACTGCACCGCCAGCACCTCGCTTTGCGGCTCACGATGATCCAGATAGCCGGGCAACTCCTGAACCCGCTGATGCAGGCTGCCGCCCAAAGCGACATTCAGCTCCTGAAAACCGCGGCAAATGCACAACACCGGCACGCCCTGAGCGATGGCAGCCCTGAGCAGCGGCAGTGTGGTGCGGTCCCGGAATACATCATGAGCGGTGCCCTCCACGCTCGCCGGTCCATTGTAGTGACGCGGCTCGACGTTGGACGGCGAGCCGGTAAACAGCAGGCCATCCAGCGACGCGAGCAGTTGCGCAGGCTCGGTGGGCACCTCGAGTGCAGGCAGAATCACCGGCATGCCGGCGAAGGCTGCAGCCTCGACGTACTTGTCGCCTGCGGTGTGAGAAGAATACTTGCCCAACTGCTGACGGCAGGCGGTGACACCGATCAAGGGAGGTCGCGACATAGCTTGAATCCTGTGTGAAATCTGAATGGTCAGCGCCATTTGGACGCTATCCAGCGGGAATGAAACCAGTCTAGGATAGTCATCTGCGCAACAAACATAGGCATTCCGGCAAAGGAACAATGCACCGATGCAATATGAAATCACCCACGCCGACCTTTCATTGGTGCTCGCCCTGGTTCGCGGCCGCACGCTGGCACGCGCCGCCGATCTGTTGCAGGTTGATGTATCGACCGTATTCCGCTCGATCCGTCGCCTGGAAGCAGCCCTCGGTGCAGCGCTGTTTGAAAAGAATCGGCGCGGGTACATACCGACCGATACCGCGCAGGCCATGGCCGAGCAGGCCGAGCGCGCCGAACAGGCGCTTGCTGCTGCGCGCATCGCCCTGCAACAGGGCGAACAGGTCGTCAGCGGCACGGTACGCCTGACCTGTACCGATGCAGTACTGCATAGCCTTCTATTACCGGCGCTGGCGGACTTCATGTCGCAGTACCCTGCCCTTACGCTGGAGCTGGCCACCTCCAATGCCTTTGCCAACCTCAGCCGTCGCGATGCCGACATCGCCCTGCGCCTGACCAATACGCCACCCGAGCACCTGATCGGACGCTGCCTGGGCAGTGCCGACTACTTTGTCTGTGGCCGCGCCGAATACCGCGAGGCCTTGACGCAGAACCCTGCCTCGATCCCGTGGATCAGCCCGGACGACTCGATGCCCGACCACACCTCGGTAATCTGGCGTAAACAGGCCTTTCCGGGGGTATTACCGAGCTACCGCTGCAGCAACATGTCGGCTGTCTCGCAGTTGGTCGCTGCCGGCCTGGGCGTCGCGGCGCTGACCGGTTTCACGGTCGAGGGCCTTGGAGCGGTCGAACGCCTGAGTGGCCCGCTGGAAGGATGCCGCACCGACCTGTGGCTGCTGACCCGCCCCGACTGTCGCGCATTGCGTTCCGTGCAGACCCTGCTGGAAGCCCTCGCGCCGCGCCTGCGCGCAGCGTTGCAGGTATCCAGCCCCGGCTGATCGGCCTCTGTGGATCCATTAAATAATAGTTAACTAAATTAATCATTGGATTAATCGCGATCCTGTGGCATTAATAATCGCGAGGAAACAACTTGATTCATTCTGTGGATCCATAAGACCAATAATCGAACCGTGGAGAACCATCATGCACCCGAAAAATGCGTGGTACGTCGCTTGCACAGCGGATGAAGTCGCCGACAAGCCTCTGGGCCGGCAGATCTGCAACGAAAAGATGGTGTTCTATCGCGACCAGAACCAGCAGGTCGTGGCCGTCGAAGACTTCTGCCCGCATCGCGGCGCCCCGCTCTCGCTGGGCTATGTCGAGAACGGCCAGCTGGTGTGTGGTTACCACGGGCTGGTCATGGGCGGCGACGGCAAGACTGTTTCAATGCCCGGCCAGCGTGTTCGCGGCTTCCCTTGTAACAAGACCTTCGCCGCGGTCGAGCGCTACGGCTTCATCTGGGTCTGGCCCGGTGACCGGGAAAAAGCCGACCCGGCGCTCATTCATCATCTGGAGTGGGCAGTCAGCGACGAATGGGCCTACGGCGGCGGGCTGTTTCATATCCAGTGCGACTACCGCCTGATGATCGACAACCTGATGGACCTCACTCACGAAACCTACGTGCATGCGTCAAGCATCGGCCAGAAGGAAATCGACGAGGCAGCGCCCGTCACAACGGTCGAAGGCGAGGAAGTGGTCACCGCCCGGCACATGGAAAACATCATGCCGCCGCCGTTCTGGCAGATGGCATTGCGTGGCAACAATCTGGCCGATGACGTGCCGGTCGATCGCTGGCAGATCTGCCGCTTCACGCCGCCCAGTCATGTGCTGATCGAAGTCGGCGTCGCCCATGCGGGCAAAGGCGGCTATGACGCGCCTAAGGAGTTCAAGGCGTCGAGCATCGTCGTCGACTTCATCACCCCCGAGACCGACACGTCCATCTGGTACTTCTGGGGCATGGCGCGCAACTTCAATCCGGCCGACGAAGCGCTGACTGCCAGCATCCGTGAAGGCCAGGGCAAGATCTTCACCGAAGACCTGGAAATGCTTGAGCGCCAGCAACAGAACCTGCTTCAGCATCCGCATCGCAACCTGCTCAAGCTCAATATCGACGCCGGTGGCGTGCAGTCACGCAAGATCCTGGAGCGATTGATCGCTGCCGAGCAGGCCGGTCCCGGCGAGCAGATTCCCGTGATGGCGACGAAATGACCGGCCATTGCCCGTCGAAATACGAAGAAAACAATCAGAAGTGACCCTTGCCGCGGTCACCCGAGGACCTGACATGATCGACGTGACAGTGTTATCACGTAACGATGAAGCGCTGGATATCTGCAGCTTTGAACTGGTGCGGGCAGACGGAGCGCTGTTGCCGCCGTTCAGCGCAGGCGCGCACATTGACGTGCACCTGCCTGACGGGCTGATCCGCCAGTACTCGCTGTGCAATGCCCCGAGCGAGCGTCACCGCTATCTGATCGGCGTCCTCAACGACCCGGCCTCGCGTGGTGGCTCACGCAGCCTGCATCAGCAGATTCAGCCTGGCGCGCAGTTGCGTATCAGCGAACCGCGCAACCTGTTCCCGCTGGCTGAAAACAGCCGACGCACGCTGCTGTTCGCCGGCGGTATCGGCATCACCCCGATCCTGTGCATGGCCGAACAGCTTGCGCTGGAGGCTGCCGATTTCGAGCTGCACTATTGCGTGCGTTCCGCCGAGCGCGGCGCCTTTATCGAGCGCCTGAAGCATTCGGCATTTGCCGAGCGCATCACGCTGCACTTCGATGAACAGCCGGACACCGCACTGGAGGCTGGTAAAGTGCTCGCCAACCCCCAGCCCGATACCCATCTGTACGTGTGCGGGCCAGGCGGTTTCATGCAATACATCCTCGACAGCGCGCGTGCCGCTGGCTGGTCCGAGGACACTCTGCACCGCGAGTACTTCTCCGCAGAGCCGGTAGACACCAGCAACGACGGCAGTTTTTCGATAGAGATCGCCAGTACTGGCCAGGTCATTGCCATTCCGGCCAACAAGACGGTCGCTCAGGTGCTCGAAAGCCACGGCATCGATATTCCACTGTCGTGTGAGCAAGGTGTCTGTGGCACCTGCCTGACGCGGGTGTTGAAAGGCATTCCGGATCATCGCGATCTGTTTCTGACCGAAGATGAGCAGGCGCTCAACGATCAGTTCACGCCGTGCTGTTCACGTTCGAAGACGCCCGTGCTGGTGCTCGACCTCTGATCAGTCCGGGCGCTGAATGACCTTCATGCGCTCGTTCTGCCCGGCGCCGAAGATTTCCGCGTAACGCAAGGTGGCATTGGCATGCTCGCGCATGATGGCCTCGGCGCGAGCGCCCTGCCCGTTGACCAGCGCATCCACCACGGCGTGATGCTGCATGTGGGCGAAATTGAACCGCCGGTATTCGCGAATCAGGTTGTCGCGATCCACGGCCAGCGCGGTCACCGAGGCAAAAGGCAGATGGTCGTTGCGCGACAGTGCATCGGCAATGGCGCGATTACCGCTGCCCTCGACGATCACGCGATGCAGACGCATGTTCATGTCGTGATAGACCTCAAGGTCATCTTCAGTGACATGGCCTTTCTCGAACAGCGCGTCACCCTGCACCAGACAGGCCTCCAGTTCGTCGCGCGCCTCCTGGGTCACGCCGCGCTCGGCCATTTGCCGCGCAGCAAGCCCCTCCAGGACACCGCGGACATCCACCGCACCGGCGATTTCCATCGGGCTGATCGAACGCACCTGAAATCCACGCCCGCCAAAGGGCACCAGCAGCCCTTCCTGCTCCAGCGTGCGGAACGCCATGCGCACCGGCATGCGCGACACGCCGAACAGCTCGGCGGTCGGCACCTCCATCAGGCGCTCGCCGGCAGCCAGCTCGCCTGATGCGATCATCTTGCGCAGCGCAACAAGGACGGTCTGCCTGGGTTTGCTCATCAAAGGCTTCCGTGGGGATCAAAAAAGGCATCTTACCCCACGCGCGCCCGAGTGAATCGCCCACATGCAATCGATCAGAGGGGGCACGAAGCGGCGTAACCGAAGGTGCGCTCTTCATCGGGTATTTCAATCCATGCCAGCGTCTCTGCAAAACTGATCGGCGGGCTGTAGAAGTAACCCTGCACCATCGTACAACCCAGGGTGGTCAATGCATTCAACTCATCCTGTGTTTCGACGCCTTCGATCACGCAACCCAGCGACATGTCCAGACTCAAGGCAACCAGCGATTTGACGATCTTGTAACTGGCCGGGTTGTTATGCACCCCGGTGACAAAGCTGCGGTCGATCTTCAGCTTGGTCAGCGCCAGCGCGTGCAGTTGACTGAGGCTGGAGAAGCCGGTGCCGAAGTCGTCCAGCGAGATGCCGCAACCCAGCTTGCGGAACTGGGTAATGGCCTGCTGCACCTGGGCGATATCCTGCATGACCGCCGTTTCGGTGATTTCCAGATCGAGCCGCGACGCATCGAAGCCGCTGTGTTCGATGATCTCGACAATTCTGTTGACACTTTCCCAGGTCGCACAGTCGTGCGCGGACAGATTGAACGACAGCCTGACAGGCGCAGGCCACGATAGGGCCATGCTTAGCGCCTGGGTCAACAAGGGCACAGTGAGCTTGTTGATCATGCCGATGCGCTCGGCGATCGGAATGAAATGCGCCGGCGAAACAGCCCCCAGTTCCGGGCTGTTCCAGCGCGCCAGCGCCTCGAACGCCACCGTTTCGCGCGTGCAGCTTTCAATGATCGGCTGAAACAATACGTGGAACTCGGTTTCCAGATTGGCGCGCCGCAAGGCCTGTTCGGTAACGCCGTCGGCATGCAACTGCTCACGGTGGCTAGCGGAGAACAGGCAGGTGGTTCCGGGGTTATGGTTTTTGCCCTGATACAGCGCGTAATCGGCAAATTCGAACAGCTGGGTCGCGTTATCTGCGGTAGCCGGGTACGTCGCCAGGCCCAGTGTCGCGCCAATCTGGATCGGCATGTCCGACAGTTCGAAGCTTTCGTGCATGAGGTCACACAGGTGTTTGCCAAACGCCTGCAATGCCTCGCTGTCGATGTCTCCCTTGATCACCAGCGCGAACTCGTCACCGCCCAGTCGCGATACATGCACCTTGTCGCTTGAGGCGCTGGTCAGGCGTTCAGCCACCAGCATCAGCAGACGGTCGCCGATTCGATGACCATAAAGGTCATTGACCGGCTTGAACCCGTCCAGGTCCAACACGCCCACTGCCAGCCCGCTGCGCTGCGCCATTGCCTCGGTCATCGCGGTATCCAAAGTCTGAAAGAACTGCCGACGATTGGGCAGGCCCGTCAGGCTGTCCTGATTGGCCAGCAGCAGGTTCTCGTTGCTCAGTTGCTCGGTCTTTACCTGCACATTCACCAGACTGGTGAAATCGCGGTACTGGTAATGAAGAATGATCAGCATGCCGATCGACACCAGCACGATATTCACCGCCGTGGCGATAAAGGTAATGTTGTAAGTCGAGGCGAAGAAAATCACGAAGGCGGTGTTGACGACCAGCGCGGTGGTCAGCGCTGCGGGCCGCAAGTGCATCATGCAGAAGATGCAGACAATCACCGTAATGCCCATAAAAAACGCGACATGCGCCTGGGAATAGGCATCGCCATAGGGGTAAAGCGACAGGGACCAGGCGGCAAACCCGGCCGCTATCACGCCCGCCAGACCATGCGTACCGCGCAGCGTGGCCAGAATGATCGCCGGAGCGGGTGGCGGCCGGTTTACAGTGCGCAACCATTTGCTTGCACGGACGCCACAGATAACCGTGAGCAGCGCAGGGACCAGCAGCGTCAGCCACACCGGAGCGGTTCGCCAATGAGTGAACGCCAACGCCCAGGTATTGACCAGCAGCACGAAGTACATCAACGGCAGTTGTCGGGACAACGCAACGTACTGGGCCTGCAACAACCTGGGGTTATCAGCAGGCACAGACATCAGGGCACGCAAGGCACCCGGTAGTTTTTTCAGCATCGCAAGGCTTCTCTGTTACCACAGTCAAAGCACACGTGGCTTGCTGCTCATCATGCGAACCGGACAGCTAATTGTCGGCTCGCTTGTCAGGCTCTCGGCAGAAGTGATTAATTCTTTACGGTAAAACCGAGCCGTGCATCGGTTTAATTGAAATAACCCGCCGGTCACTTTCCCCTGCGCGCGCCTGGATTAATGACGCTTGTACACCTTTCAAGCGTCCCCTACGGGGCAAGGAGCATTAACGTGCCGATCTTCGATTTGCAGGCGACCATGCTGATGGCAGGCGGTATTGAAGCAGCGAAAGTCGATGAGCAGTTTCTATCGGTCAACAGCCTCACAGGCCTGACGCAGTCACTACAATCAGTTCGCCGCCACTTGCGCCCGGTCGGCCTGCATGACCAGGGCTTTGAGCGAGGCGTCGAACTGCTTCAAGGCATTCACTTGCAGATCACGCTGCTGATCGATCTGTGCGGCGATCTCCGGAGCGGCCTTGCCTTGCACCCAGACCGAGGTCATTTCCCGAACCACCTCACCTTCAGCCTTGCCGATGTATTGCAGGTCGTTGTCATAGAAGCGTGCCATGAACCGCGCTTCGACCTGACTGTTGCGCTTGCTCACCAGACGATTGTAAGTGTCGAGCATGACCACCACATCCGGCCGCGCCTGCATCAGCGCATCGAGCGTGTCGTAGACGGTCACCGAGGCGAACTCTTTCTTTAATGAGCCCACCAGCCAGTCGGTCGCCAGTGCCGGGTCCGAACTGTTGACGAATGCATTGCGGATACGCGAATCGAGCGCGCCACTGCGGCCACTCCTCAGCGCCACCGAGTGATAGTTGTTCAAATACTGAAGGTTGCTGAGGGTGTTTTCGCTGTACAGCACGCCCACCGACTGAGTGTGTTGCAGGCCCGCAGCGCTGTCGACCACGGGCATGAAATGGCAGGACTGTTCGGAGACCGGGGAGACGGCAGCATTGACGGGGGCAGTGAACACAATGCTGGTGCTGAACACGGCAGCAAACGTCAACAGATTGAACATTCTCATCGCGTCGTCTCCCTTTGGAGCAGGTGGCTATGGCGCCATCCTCCTCCTTTGCCGGAAAAACAGAACTTGCCTTGCTTGATGATGACTATCGACTGAATGAATGATAGTTGATGCCACTACGTTGCAAGGTTTTTCGCTTCAATTTTCATCTGCCCTGACGGCCGCCCGAATGGCTTGCAGCAGCATCCGGCACGCCGGATTGTCATTGTCGGTACGCCAGACCAGGTGCAACTCGCTCTGCACGCCTTCGCCCAGGTCAATGTCACGAAACACGACATCCTTGAACACCACATTGGTTGCACAACGCGGCACCAAAGCCAGGCCCATTCCGGCGTTGACCAACGCCAGAATAGTCAGTGACGATCCAAGCCATTGGACATACTCCGGTGCAACTCGTGCGGAGCGAAACATACCGGTCAGCAGTTCGTTGAACGGTGGATACGCCGAATGCGAATACATCAGGAACGGTGCGCCATCCAGATCGGCCACCGCCACCGAATCGGCATGCGCCAGGCGATGATTGCTCGGCACGGCCAGCACGAACGGCTCGCGTACCAGGCATTCGCTCTCGTAACCCGGCTGAAACAACGGTGCCCGCACGATGCCCAGGTCAATGCGCCGCGCCCTGAGTGCTTCGTGCTGCTGATAGGTATTCATTTCCGTCAGGGAAATCTTCACCTGCGGCTGTTTGAGGCGCGCCTCGGCGATCACCCTGGGCAGAAACTCGTACACCGCGCTGCCGACAAAACTGATAGTCACCGAGCCGATGTCACCTTCGGCAAAGCGCCGCGCGGAAATGGCCGCCTGCTGCGCGCGCTCCAGCAAGGTCTGCGCCTCAATGAAAAAGGCCCTGCCCGCGGCAGTCAGTGCCACACTGCGAGTGCTGCGGGTGAACAGTTCTACGCCTAGGTTGTGCTCCAGTATCTGAATCTGCCGACTCAACGGCGGCTGCGTCATGTTAAGCCGTTCGGCGGCACGGCGAAAATTCAGCTCTGTGGCCACCGTGGTGAAGCAACGCAGTTGGGAAAGCTCGAACATTGATCCACTCCCGGTATCAATCAAGTCACTGACACAGAGTACAGTAACTGCTCGAGCAACCCAGTGCGCCGTTTGACAAAGCAAAGGGAAAGACGCCCATAGCTGACACGTCTTTGAACCTTTGATTATTCAAACGTATTATTCAAACGTACAGAGTGTTGGGTCAGCGGCTTTACATTCTTTGTCTTTCCAACTGCTCCCGACAGTCTTGGGCTCCGACGGAGTTTTAAGTATTAATCTAAACCCCGCATCCTTCGATCCTTTATCACTCGCTCCCTCATAATCACACGCGACAAAAAAACCCTTATCGTTATTGCGGATACCGGCCAGTGTAAAGTGAACACTTTCAAGGTCTGCTTCCGTAGCCAAAGGGTTTTCGCCACTCCAGTGCTGCCCAGAAGGGTCAGCAGCTTTGTAGGAGTAGCCCCAATCCTCGGAGGTTTGAGTTATGTTTTTGACTGCCGGGCATGCGCTGGTCGCTGCGTAGGTATTGCCCATCAAAGCAGTCATCATCACAAGGCATGCTGACGCGTTCTTGAATTTCATATTCATGTCTAACGCTCCGTTTTCAACGAAATAAGCTGGATAACTAATTATCAGCAAAGCGCACGACGCCGACAGAGATGACCGGAGGCCATTATTGCAAGACTAGCTTATGTACATACCTGGGCAAGACGGCCGCTTACAGGGGTCGTTATATCCGACAGGTGGAGTGACTAACGGAAGATACAGGGACTTGGCAATGAAACTTACACTCGGCTAGAAACTGTAAGCGCCGATTGACAGGCAGCGATTCAATCAAGCACTCCGGCACTGGATTCTGTGCTCTGAAAATGCACCCACTCTGCACGGGTTCCATAAATCATACCGAAGGTGCCCAGCACCGCACAGAAGCACAGCGATCAATACAATATGGGTATCAATCAAGTCAAAAGCTGGATTGGACAGGAATAATACACGCCTCCATGATCGACTCATCCCCAAAAAAACAATGAATGGGAGTCGCCTCTTGAATACCGTCCCTGGTACTACGGACGCCACGGTGCTTGCCCGTGCGGCCGCCAAGGTGAAACGCCACGTGCTGCCGCTGTTCGTGGTGATGTTCATCGTCAATTACATCGACCGGGTCAATATCGGTTTTGTACGCAGCCATCTGGAAACCGATCTGGGTATCGGCGCAGCAGCTTACGGGCTGGGTGCCGGATTGTTCTTCGTCGGTTACGCACTGTTCGAAGTCCCCTCCAACATGCTGTTGCAGCGCTACGGCGCCCGCGCCTGGCTGACCCGCATCATGTTTACCTGGGGCGCGGCCGCGATGGCCATGGCGTTCGTCCAGGGGGAAACCAGTTTCTACGTGCTGCGCTTCATTCTGGGCGCTGCCGAAGCCGGTTTCTTCCCCGGCATCATCTATTACTTCACCCAGTGGCTACCCTCCAGTGATCGCGGCAAGGCCATGGCGCTGTTTCTCAGCGGCTCGGCGATAGCCTCGGTTATTTCCGGACCGGTGTCCGGCGCCCTGCTCGGCATCGAGGGCCTGAACCTGCATGGCTGGCAATGGATGTTCCTGATCGAAGGCTTCGCGTCGATCGTGCTCTGCGGTTTCGTCTGGTTCTGGCTGCAATCACATCCTCATGAAGCCCGCTGGCTCAGTGACGAAGAAAAAACCGCGCTCAGCACCGCCATCGCCGAAGAGCAAAGGCTGCGCGAAGCAGCACAAACCGTCAGACCCTCGGTATTCCGACTGTTGGCGGACCGGCAGATCCTGCTGTTCTGCTTCATCTATTTTTCCGTGGCCCTGACCATCTACGGCGCCACCTTCTGGCTGCCGAGCATGATCCGCAAGATGGGCAGTTTCAGCGATTTCGAGGTCGGGCTGTTCAATTCGATCCCGTGGATCATCTCTATCGTGGCCATGTACGGCTTCGCAGCTCTGGCCGCACGCTTCAAGCACCAGCAGGCCTGGGTAGCGGTGACCCTGGTCATCGCCGCCGCCGGCATGTTCATGTCCACCGTGGGCGGTCCGGTGTTCGCCTTTGTCGCCATCTGCTTCGCGGCAATCGGTTTCAAGGCCGCGTCTGCGCTGTTCTGGCCAATCCCTCAAGGCTATCTGGATGCACGCATTGCTGCTGCGGTCATTGCGCTGATCAACTCCATCGGCAACCTGGGCGGTTTCGTCGCACCGACCACGTTCGGCTTTCTGGAACAGACCACCGGTTCGATTCAGGGCGGTCTGTATGGCCTGGCAGCGACATCGCTGCTCGCTGCCGTGGTGATCTTCTTCGCCCGCACTACGCCACGAGGTGACCGCGGCCGCCCGTCCAGGGCTGAGCGGCCCGCAGCGCTCAGCCCTGCCGTCAATGGCACCCCTTCCAGCCTCAAACCCTGACCTCCGGGAGACCGCCCTTTGAAAATCATACGTGTGACCGTAACCCCTATCGCCTTTCGCGACCCGCCGTTGCTCAACGCCAGTGGTATTCACGAACCCTTTGCCCTGCGCTCGATCATCGAGGTGGAAAGCGACAACGGCTACATCGGCCTCGGTGAAAGCTATGGTGATGCCCCGGCACTGGCGATTCAGCAACAGGTGCAGACCCAGCTGATCGGGCTCGACCCGTTCAACCTCAATCAGCTGCGCAGCATCGTTCAGGCGACCGTGGCGGCGCATAAGCCAGCCAGCCTGGCCGGTGCCGAACTGGCGCCGGGCTCACACGCCAGCAAGGCGGTAAGCAATGCTTATTCTGCGTTCGAAGTGGCATTTCTGGACCTGCAGGCGCGTTCCATGAACCTGCCACTGGTGGACCTGCTCGGCGGCGCCATTCGTGACCAGATACCCTTCAGCGCCTACCTGTTCTTCAAATATGCGCAGCATGCCGATGCACCCTACGCGCCCGACAGCTGGGGAGAAGCGCTCAGCGAAGAGCAGATCGTCGCTCAGGCCCGGCGCATGATCGACGCCTATGGCTTCAAAAGCATCAAGCTCAAGGCCGGTGCGCTGCAGCCGGAACACGAGGTGTCGTGCATCAAGGCGCTGAAAAAAGCGTTTCCCGGTTACCCGCTGCGCATCGACCCCAACGGCAACTGGTCACTGGAGACCTCGATTCGGATGGCCGAACTGCTGGGCGATGATCTGCAATATTACGAAGACCCGACGCCCGGCCTCGACGGCATGTCCGAATTGCACAAACGCACCGGACTGCCGCTGGCGACCAACATGGTGGTGACCGATTTCGACGAGTTCCGCCGCAGCGTGGCACTGGACAGCGTGCAGATCGTGCTCGCCGACCACCATTACTGGGGCGGCCTGCGCGACACTCAGGCGCTGGCGAAGATGTGCGACACCTTTGGCCTGGGCGTGTCGATGCACTCCAACTCGCATCTGGGCATCAGCCTCATGGCCATGGCCCACGTCGCAGCGTCGGTGCCCAATCTGGACTACGCCTGCGACACGCACTACCCGTGGCAGGAACCGGACGAGGAAGTCATCAAGGGCGGCAAACTGCCGATTGTCGACGGCTGTGTCAGCATCACCCGCGCACCCGGTCTGGGGCTGGAACTGGACTACGACCAGCTCGGCAAACTCAATGATCAGTACCACAGCTGTGGCATCCGGCAGCGCGATGATGTGAAGCAGATGCAGAAGTACAATCCGGACTGGAAGGCGGTCAAACCGAGGTATTGAAGCCGCCCGGCTCGGCTTAATCGGCCTGCTGAACAGGCGCGGGCCTCTGGTAGACACCCGGTGGATCCTGCCGGGTGCGGCCACGGATCAAGGCTTCGGGGTTGCGGCTCAGGTAATCGGTGAGGACCCGTACCGAGCGGGCCATGCGCTGAACCTCATCCATTGTCCGGTCGATCTGTTGACGCACAGGCGAGTCCTCGTCGAGCGCTGCGCCGGCGACGTCCATCGTGCTTCGGGATTGCTCCAGAACGCCGTGCAGCTCAGGCATCACCTGCGCGTTGAAAAGCCTGAACGTTTTCTGCACCTCGTCAAGGCTGCCATTCAGGTTGCCGGCGATCTCCTGCACCGGCACTTTGCCGACCTTGTCGATGATCTGCTGTACCTGCTCCTGCATCTTTTCAAGCTCCCCCGGCACGGTCGGGATTATCAGCGGCTGCGCACTGACATCGAACGGTACCGGCGCAGCGTCAGCGATAAAACCCAGGGAAATATACAGCTGTCCGGTCAGCAGACTCTCGCTGCGAGGCTGCGCACGCAGGCCTCGCTTGACGAAGTCGGCTATCAACTGTGCCGTACGTGCATCGTCGGTAACGCCCAATGTCTTTACGATTTTTTCATTGGCCATACCCAGGCGATCCGGGTAAATCACCGCCCCGACAATACTGGTGAACGACTGGCTGGCCGCGTCGTAGTCCAGGTCTACCGAGACGACTCGCCCCAGTGTTATACCCATGAACTCGACCGGTGAATTGACCTCAAGACCACGCAGCGACTGACTGAAGATCATGCGGATGTAACCCGGCTCGCCGTCGGGCGGCGACAGCGCCTTCTGCTGATCGTCGAACAGCGTAAAGCGTGCATGCTCTGCAGCCCTGGGTGCCTTCGTGCTGTAATCCGGCTCGACGAAGGCCACCCCTCCCGCCAGTATCGTCGAAACTGATTCAGTCTTTATCTTCAGACCATCGGCGTCCACCGTCATGTCGATGCCGCTGGCATTCCAGAAGCGTGTATCAGTAGTCACAAACCTGTCGTTGGGCGCATTGATGAAAATTTCCGCATCCACCCCCTTGCCGTCATCGGATAAATGAAAGGCCGCTATCTGTCCGACTTGAATACGTCGGTAGTACACAGGAGACCCCACCTCCAGTGAGCCCAGGTCCCCGGCGTGCAGGGTAAAACGTGTGCCTTTTATGCCGTAGGTAATGGGTGGCGGAGTTTCCTGACCGACAAAGTGTTTTTTCGTACGCCCGGACGTGCCGCTGTCCGCCGCGATAAATGGCCCGGAAAGCAAGGTATCCACGCCCGACACACCGGTGGCGCCTATACGCGGGCGCACCACCCAGAACAGGGAATCCTCGGCAGTGAACGCACGGGCGTCGGCATCGAGATCCACCGTCGCCACCACGCCTGTGCGGTCTTTGTTCAAGACCACAGCCGATACCTCGCCGATCACGACATTCCTGACCTTGACCCTCGTCTTTTGAGCTTCAAGCCCCTCGGCGCTCTGGAAGGTGATGAAGATTCTCGGGCCTTTGGAGAGTGTGCTGCCGATCAGCAGCGACAGGCCTATCAAGGCAGCAAGCAGCGGAACCAGCCAAACCGGGGATACGCCGAAACGTCTGTTTCTGGAGAGTGAAGCGCCGACTGCCGATGCAGAAACCGAACCTGAGCGATCAGACATTTTGTCCTCTGAGACGCCCACAAGGGGTCATGCCGACGATTGATACTGTCGGTAGAACTCTGAACCTCGGCTGTTAATAAACCATCAAGGAAATATCAAGATCTGATCAAGACGCGATGATGCCGTTGCGGCGGGAATCCATCGTGTGGTCTTGCATGAAGCCGACCTTTTGGTCGGCTTCATGCCGTTGATCAGGGCAACGGGTCGAACTTCAATTCGCTGAGGCTTTGTACCTTGTCTTCGCGAACCATCTTGTATTCGGTGTTCGGGCCGATCCAGTGCGCCCAGATTGCGTCGATTTCGCCTGCGGCTTCCATTTCGCGCAGTGATTCGTTGACCTTCGCCAGAAAGGCCGGTTCGCCCTGGCGCATGCCGGCACCAATGGGCTCAAGCGCCATCGGTTCCTTGGCAATTGCCAATTCCACGCCGCCGGCCTTGGCCTGCCCGACCAGCTTGATCGCGGTCATGGTGTTGGTCACCAGGCCCACCACCTTGTTCTGTTGCAGCGCCATATAGGCAGAGCCGGTGTCCTGAAAGGTCACTGGCGTTGCGTCAGCCATGCGGATCGACTGCTCGGACGTAGAACCTTTGGTCGAGCTGATGCGTTTGCCCTTGAAGAACGATTTCGGCTGATCGGCATTCGCCGCACGGACTACCAGCGTCTCCTTGGCGATGTAGTAAGGGTCGCTGAACTGGATCTGCTCGGCACGGCTCTTGGTGTAGGCCAGGTTGGCGAAAATCACGTCCACACGGCCCATCTTGACTTCCGGGATACGTGCTTCGACCGACAGCGGCTTGAGTTCCAGCTCCACGCCCATGTGTTTGGCCAGGGCTTTGCACAGGTCGACGTCCATGCCCACCAGTTCGCGGGTTTCAGGGTCCGGTGCCGAGAACGGCGGAACGTCGGCATACACGCCACAGCTCAGGCTTTTCTTGCTCATCACATCGCTGAGCTGATCGGCATGGACCACCGAAACAGCCAACGGCGACAACGCCAGTGCAGCCAGTACAGACTTGATACGCATGGTGAGACTCCTGGAAATGAATTGGGTGATTCGCTGAAATCAGTGCCTGCGCTCAATGGCTGCGCAGGTCGGCAATGAAGCGCTGGGCACGCGGATGGCTCGGTTGCTGAAAGAACACCTCAGGGCTGGATTTTTCGAGGATCTGCCCCGCGTCCATGAACCAGATGGTGTCGGCCACTTCCCGGGCAAAATTCATCTCGTGGGTGACGCACATCATGGTCATGCCCTCCTTGGCCAGACCTTTCATGACACTGAGCACCTCGCCGACCATTTCCGGGTCGAGTGCGCTGGTGGGCTCGTCAAACAGCATGACGGGCGGCTCCATGGCCAGCGCGCGGGCAATCGCCACACGCTGCTGCTGGCCACCGGACAACTGTGCAGGGTAGGCACCGGCCTTGTGTGCCAGCCCTACCCGATCCAGCAACTCCATGGCGCGGGCGCGCGCTTCGCTGCTCTTCATGCCGCGGACCTTGGTCGGGGTCAGGATGATGTTGTCGAGCACCGACAGATGCGGAAACAGATTGAAGCTCTGGAACACAAACCCCACGCGGCTGCGCAGCCGGTTGACGTTGGCGTCGGTGCCATTGACGTCACGGCCATCAAACAGGATCTGGCCTTGCTGCACGTCCTCAAGACGATTGACGGTGCGGATCAGCGTCGACTTGCCCGAGCCTGAAGGCCCGCACAGCACCACCACTTCGCCGCGCTGCACTTCGGCGGTGATATCGGTCAGGGCCTGGTACTCGCCATACCATTTGTTGATCCTGGAAAACATGATCATCGGATGCATTGGGCAACCCTCAGTTATCGGTAGTCAAAGGCCGGGCAACGGGCACAGGCGATATATCGCCTTCGCGTTTGCGGGCAATACGCTGCTCCACCACGGCGGCGAGACGGGTCAGGCCGTAGCACAGCACGTAGTAAGTGATCGCCAGGATGAAGAACACCTGAAACGGCTTGGTCAGCAGCTGGTTATTGATCTGATTGGCGGCGAAGGTTACTTCCTGGACGTTGATCACGTAGCCCAGCGACGTTTCCTTGATGATCGAAATGAACTGGCTGATCAGGCTCGGCAACGCGTTGTACAGCGCCTGCGGCAGGATCACCCAGACCGTGGTGCGCAGGTAGCCCATGCCCAGTGCGCGGGAAGCTTCGTACTGACCGGTGGGCAGCGCCTGGATGGCGCCGCGGATGATTTCGCACAGATAGGCGCTCTGATAGACCACCAGCGTGCAGAGCATGGTGGTGAAGCCGGTGATGTTATGGCCGATCAGCAAGGGGACCAGAAAGTAGGTCCAGAAAATCACCATCAGCAGCGGAATTCCGCGCATCACATAGACCCAGACCGTCGCCGGGTAGCGCAGCCAGCGCCACGGCGACACGCGCGCCAGCGACAGCAGCAGGCCCAGCGGAAAGGCCAGCAAGAGGGCCAGCGCGGCCAGCATCAGCGTCGAAATCAGGCCGCCCATCGGGCCATGGGGGTATTGACCGACCAGCAGCAAGGTCCAGTTATCGCGAACAATCGTGAATACATCGAACATCGCCGCCTACCTCGCCATGGCTTTGCTGAACTGCCGGGCCAGCAACGCGCCCAGGCCCATCAGCATCAAGGAAATGGCCAGGTAGACCACGGTTGCGACCAGATACGCTTCGAAGGTGCGGAAGGTGTAGTTCTCGACCTCGCGGGTGGCATAAGTCAGTTCCACCACGCCGATGGCCATCACCAGACTGGTGTTCTTGAACAGCAGGACCGTGTGATTGATCAACGACGGCAGGCAGTTGCGAACCCCTTGCGGCAGGATCACGTAGCGCATCGAACGCACATAGCCCAGGCCCAGGGCGCGCGACGCTTCGACTTGCCCGGCTGGAATCGCGCGTAACCCGCTGCGGATGTCTTCACTGAAATAAGCCGCCTGGCAAAGCCCCAGCGCGATGACCGAGAACAGGTACTCGGTGCTGTAGTTGGCCAGCCAGATCTGCGTGCTTTCGGACAGCAAGGTGGGGATACCGAAATACCAGAGCATCAGTTGCACCAGCGTCGGCACATTGCGGTGGTAGGACACATAGGCCGCCACCAGGCGTTCGGCGTACTTGTTGCCAGTCAGGCGAATCGACACCAGCAGCAGGGCAATCGCCATGGCCAGGCACCAGGCAACCAAGGCCAGTTGCAGGGTCGTTTCTATGCCCTTGACGATCAGCTCGGCGTACTCGCCCTGCAGGATCGCTGAAAGATCGAATTTACTCGTCATGGTTGTTCCCATAGACATTCAGCCAGGGCAGAAGCAAGGCGCCAGTGGGTCTGGCGCGGGTATCGCATGGCGGCTGGTGCCGCTCTCGTGATGGGTACAGCGCTTGAAGACGCGGTCTCAGCCTTCGTAGTCCTGCGGGCGTGCGGTCGACAGTCCGCCGGGCACCTGCAACGTCGGGGTGATCTCCATGTGGCCGATGTTGACTGCGATGGGCGCGGCAATCACATAGGCGATCGCATCAGCAATGTCCTTGGCCACCGGCAGCTCATAGCCCTCGATGAAACGCTTGCGCACTTCCTCGGAGTCGCCATGCACGTGGGCGAAGATATCCGTCGCCACGCGCCCCGGGCAGATTTCGGTAACCCGCACGCGCTTGCCGAAGGCATCGATACGCAACTGCCGGGACAGCATGCTCACCGCAGCCTTGGTCGCGTGGTACGTCGAGTTGCCACCGAAGTTGTAGGCCGCAGCGATCGAGCTGATGTTGATTATGTGCCCGCGATCACGCTCGACCATCCCCGGCAACGAAAGCCTGGCGATCTGCAACACAGCGCGCAGGTTCACATCGACCAGCAGATCAATCCCTTCGGCGTCCGCCTTGAGCAGCGAGCCAGGACGGTCGACGCCGGCATTGTTGACCACGACATCGAAATGATGGGCCTGGAACAGGGCCGTCAGGCCGGCCAGATCCGTCACGTCGATAGCGTGCGCGATACATCCGGTGCGCTGCGCCAGTGCTGCCAGCTTGTCGGCACTGCGCGCCAGCGCATGGACCTGCAGACCTTCGGCACACAGCCGCTCGACGACGGCTTCTCCAATGCCTGAAGAAGCGCCGGTGACCAGCGCGGTTTTGTAATCGGAAAATGGCATGTCGGGGTTTCCTTGAATAAGCGTCGATCAGCCGCTTGGTTATTAATGCTGATCGCCTTGTACTGGACTTTAACCAGCGTCATGGGCAGCGACCAAGACACAATGGTTGTGTGGCGATAAGCTGCGCTTATGACCCGAGCAGCTGTGAAACCGGGGTGATGACACCGCCCTGCTCTTCGATGCTCTGGCGAATGCTGCGCGCCAGCTGCACCGCTCCCGGCGTGTCGCCATGCAACAGAATCGACTGGGCGTTGACCGCCACACGCTTGCCACCCAGGGTCGTGACCGTGCCGTCCTGCAGCAGTTGCGCAACCCTGGCCCGGACCTGCTCCGGGTCCTTGATCACCGCACCGGCAATGCCACGCGGCACCAGCAGACAATTTTCGTCATAAGCGCGGTCAGCCAGAAAGGTCGTCGCCACCCTCAGGTTGCACGCCTCGGCGGCCTGCTCGATGGCGGCGCTGCTGGATGAGCTGATGATCAACTGCGGATCAAAAGCTGCGACCGCCCTGACCAAAGGCCCGGCCAGTTCGGCATCGGCTGCGGCCATATTGCCCAGCGCACCGTGAAAACTCATGTGCGTGACGCGGTATCCGGCAGCGGCTGCAAGGCCCGCCAGCGCGCCGAGTTGATACACCACAATGGCGCACAACTCCTTGAGTTCGATGTTCATCCTGCGGCGGCCGAACCCCTGCAGATCAGGAAAACCGACATGCGCACCGAGATCGATGCCCAGCGCCTTGGCGCGGCGCACCGTGCTGTCCATGATCAGCGGATCCCCGGCATGAAAGCCGCAGGCGACGTTGGCCGAGGAGATCAATGGCATCAACGCCTCGTCCTCGCCCATGGTCCAGGAGCCGAAGCCCTCGCCAAGATCAGCATTCAGATCAATGCGCATGGTCATGTTCCTCCAGTTCGATCAGCGGCTGGCCGTAACCGACGCGTTCGTTCTCGGCGGCCAGGAAGCGCAGTACGCGCCCTGCCTGGTTACTGCGCACCGGCAGATACAGCAGACCGATACGCAACAGCCCAAGCAACTGCCCTGCAGCCACTGCATCGCCGGGTTTCACGTAGCTGTCGCGTTCATCGGGATGACTCGAGACAAATACGCCGGGGTTATCGGCACTCACCACATGCGCAGTCAGCGCCGACTGTTCAGCGGCAACCTGTGGCGCAGAAGGCGCAGCACAGGCCTGCACAGGCTCGCCACGGCGGATCAACAGCTCGAACCCCGGGCGTTTCAGTTCCAGTACAGTAAGCCCGGCGTCCCGAATCCATGCTGCCAGCTGGCGAATCTCTTTGATGTTCATCAGCGATGTCCTTGCAGGCTGCGCAGCGCGAGCATGCGCCGGGCGTCTTCGATGAAAGCGTGATTGGTGTCCAGCGCCTCGACCGCCTCGTCGTAACTGCACTGCACAAAACGCACCTTGCTGCCGATCGGTGCCTGACCAAGGCGCCACAGATCGGCTTCAATGACCGTGGCAAACTTGGGATAACCGCCACTGGGCTGGGCATCACGCATCTGCACGATCGGCTGCCCGCCGTGGGGCACCTGAATCACACCGGGCACGATGCCGTGAGAGCGGATTTCCAGCGCCTCGCGCGCAAGCAAGGGCGTGCCCTCCATGCGGTAACCATAACGGTTGCTCTGCGTGGTGATTTTCCATTCGCCGGCAAAAAACGTGTCTTGCGTCTCGGCACTGAAACAGTCGAACTCGGCAGCCGGCAGCACCCGGATGGCGGGCAACCCGTCGAGCAGCAACGGCAAGGCCGCCACGGACGATTGCACACCGAAATCACTGGCGCGCGGTTCGTTGGCAGCACCTGCAGGAATCACATCGCCCTGCTGTAACGCACGGCCTTGCCAGCCACCAAAAGCACCGCGCAATTGCGTGCTGCGCGAGCCCAGTACCAACGGCACATCGACGCCACCGGCCAGGCACAGGTACACGCGGCTGCCCATTGTCGGGTAATTGAGCCGCAACACCTGATTCTTGCGTGCCTGAGCGACCCAGTTACCCGGCAGCCGCTGACCATCGAGCGACGCACCGCAGGCAGCCCCGGTGATCGCGAAGGTGCAGTCATCGACAAACCGCACTTCAAACGGGAACAGCGGAATTTCAATACCTGCCGCGTCTTCATCGTTGCCCAGCAACAGGTTGCCGAGCCGCAGTGACAGCGTGTCCATTGCGCCGGACGTGCCGACGCCGTAACCCAGGCTGCCGTGTCGCCCAAGATCCTGAACGGTCGCCAGTGCGGTAGCGCTGATAACTTCGATCATCGGATGATCCTCTCGATGCGCAAGCGCAGTTGATCGCCGGGTTGCAGCAGCGCCGGAGGCTGCTGACCCGCATCGAAAAACACCATCTCCGTGCGTCCTATGGTGTTCCAGCCACTGGGGCCGGCCGAGGCGGAAATACCTGTCTGAACGCCACCGATAGAGACCGACCCGGCACCGATATCGAGTACCGGCACCTTGCGCCGCGGCGTCGCCAGGCGCTGGTCCATGCCGCCCAGGTAGCAATAACCCGGATGGCTGCCCAAGGCGTACACCGGATACAGCGGCTCGCAGTGCAGATTGGCGATGGTTTCGATATCCAGCCCGGTATGGGCGACGACATCAGCCATGTGCGGGCCGCCATCGCCGCCGTACACCACCGGCAATTCAATGATCCGGCCCTGCAACGGCAGCGGCTGGCACTGTTCCCAGGTCTCCAGCAAGCGGGTTTTCAGACCGGCCAGATCCCGCGGTGGCGCAGCGAAGGTCAGCATCAGATTGTTCATCCCCGGCACTGCTTCGCGTACCTGGGGCCAGTCCTTGCTCAGACGGGCCAGCGCCCATATCCGTTGCTGCGTTGCCAGGTCGAGCTCGCCGGGTGCTTCGAACAGCAACGCGGTGGTGCCCAGCAAGGTAATTCTTGGCGCATTCGGCGTCTGCAGGATGGTCATGGGTGGCTCCTTGTCTGCAACCAGCGCTCCAGGTGATGAATGTCCATGCCCCCCTTGCAGAACACCGGGTCCTGCAGAATGTCGCGATGCAGCGGGATGTTGGTGGAGATCCCCTCGACGTGCATTTCGCTCAGTGCCAGGCGCATGCGTGCCAACGCCTCGTCGCGACTGGCGCCGTGGGTGATGACCTTGGCCACCATCGAATCGTAATAAGGCGGGACGCGGTAGCCGTGGCTGACATGCGAATCGACCCGCACACCGAAACCACCGGGGATCTGCCAGCGGGTGACCAGACCCGGCGTCGGCATGAAGCTGCGCGGATCCTCGGCGTTGATCCGGCACTCCAGCGAATGGCCCGAAACGCTTACGTCGGCCTGACTGAAACTCAGGCGCTCGCCCATCGCCATGCGAATCTGCTGCTGGACAATGTCGATACCGGAAGTCATTTCCGTTACCGGATGCTCGACCTGCAGGCGGGTGTTCATCTCGATGAAATAGAACTCATCCTTTTCGAACAGGAATTCGAACGTGCCGACACCCTGATAGCCGATCTGGCGGCAAGCCTGTGCGCAACGCTCGCCCACTCTGGCCATCAATGCCGCGTCGATGCCGGGCGCAGGCGCCTCCTCAAGGACCTTCTGGTGGCGGCGCTGCATCGAGCAGTCCCGCGAGCCGAGCCAGACAGCATTGCCGTAGGCGTCGCATAACACCTGAATCTCGACATGGCGCGGCTGGCCCAGAAACTTCTCGATATACAACTCGGGATTGCCGAAGGCGTGTCGGGCTTCTTCGCGGGTCAGCGCAATTGCATCGAGCAACTGAGACTCTTCCTGAACCACACGCATGCCCCGCCCTCCGCCGCCGCCTGCGGCCTTGACGATGACCGGGTAACCGATGTCGCGAGCGATTTGCACAATGCTTTGCGGATCGTCGGGCATGCTGGTGTCCGGACCGGGTACGCACGGCACGCCAGCCTCGCGCATCGCCCGCTTGGCTGCGACCTTGTCGCCCATGACCCGAATGCACGCAGCGCTGGGGCCGATGAAGGTCAGGCCAGCCTGTTCGATGCGTTCGGCGAACGCGGCATTTTCAGACAGAAATCCATAACCGGGATGGATCGCCTGAGCACCGGTCAGTTGCGCGGCATAGAGCACGGCCGCCTGATTCAGATAACTCTGCCCTGCGGCAGCAGGGCCAATGCACAGTGCTTCGTCGGCCTGCTGTACGTAATCGGCATCGCGATCCGCTTCGGAATACACCGCGACCGTGCGCAGGCCCAGGCCCTTGCAGGCGCGCTGGATGCGCAGGGCGATTTCGCCGCGATTGGCGATCAACACTTTATCGAACATCAAAAACCCCTGATCGGTGAACCCGCAAGACGGTCGGCAAGGCAACTCAAGACCATCACGCAATGCTGAACAGCGCCTGACCGGCCTGAACTTCTTCGCCATTGGCAACCAGAATGGCAGTCACCACCCCTGCCGCTTCAGCCTGCACCGGATGAAACATCTTCATGGCCTCGACCACGGCCAGGGTCTGCCCCACCTCGACGGACGTGCCGATCTCGACGAAAGGTGGCTGGCCGGGTGCCGGTGTCAGGTGCAACACCCCGTACAGCGAAGCGCAGGCCTGTGTCTGTTGCACGGCGGCAGTCGTACTTGCCTGAGCCTCAGACACCGGGCGCGCTGCGGGCGTCGTCTGCGCTGTCGCAACAGCCGGGTTGACGCGGTTGGCGACCTGAACGGGCTCGCGCAGCAAACGCAGCTGCGCGTCGCCTTCACACAGGCTCAGTTCGCTCAGGTCCGATTCGGCCATCAGGTCGATGAGTGCTTTGATACGTTCCGGTTTCATGCAAGAGCCCTTGCCTGGCAAATGAAATGTGGCTGAGGGCAATGTAACGAGGCAGGTTTTTGACCGCCAAGACGGTTTGACTGTGGGGTGATAAGCGCCCCTTATGACGTCGGGATCATTGCGCGCGGCGGCTGCCACGCATTTCTGCGACCAGTTCCAGAAGGATCGCCTTGACCGCCTGAGCCGGAACCGACAGCGGCAAGTGCCCGGAAAGGCACAGCGCGAGAGGTGCTTCGATCTCGGGTTCGACAATGCGGCTCAGGTTGACCGCATGCGTGTCTGCCAGCACCCGTGCAGCAGACTCGGGAAGAATGGTCGAGCCGAATCGATCGGCCACTGCTGCGGCCAGCGTCGTCGAAGATTCGACTTCTGCCACAACACGGGCACTGCGCTCGATACGCACAAATGCCTCGTCCACCAGACGCCGGACAGTGTTGTAGGTGCGCGGCAACAGCAGGTCGATATCGGCCAGCTCGCTGAGCGGAATTTCCTCGCGCCCCTGGAGCGACTCTTCGGCACTCACCAGGTACAGCTGCTCACGTATCAACGGCACGAAACTCAGGCCATGCACCTCGCGCCCGCCATAGAGAACGGCCATGTCCATGCGCCCGTTCATGATCAACTCGCTGAGGGTGGTGCCAAAGTTCTCATTGAGGTACAGCAGAATGCCCGGATGACGCTCGCGTACGCGTTTGAGCAACGGCAGCGACAGCGTCGAAGCGGCAGTGCCGGGTGCCAGCCCTACCGACACAGGCCCCGATAACGCCAGACCGCTGGCGTTGACGTCACTCTGCGCCTGCTCGCACTGGCGCAGGATCACCTGAGCATGCCCGTACAGCACCTTGCCCGCCTCGGTCGGGGTGACGCCACGCTTGGTGCGGATCAACAACTGTTGCTGCAACTCGGCCTCCAGCGTCACCAACTGCTGGCTCAGCGCAGGTTGTGCGATGTGCAGCACATCGGCGGCCTGGGTCAGGCTGCCAATGTCGACAATTTTCACGAAATACTTCAAACGGCGAAGGTTCAAGGTGCTGCACTCCAGAGTCACGACACACAGACTTCAGCAAGACCCAGGCCAGCTTCGAAAAAACCAGGCATAAGCAATCGCTATGTCAGCCCCCACTGATCGGGTTTGCCAGGCGCTGATCCCCCTGCAACCATTGCCCGCCCACTTTTGGTGCGACGCTGGTTCATCTGCGGTCATAAGCGCTGCCTATCAACCCAGAACGAACTCGTCTTATGGCGCGCGCCTCGCTGGCTCGTAACGTATTCCCCGTCAAGGCCATCAACGAGGAATGCCAACGTGACCGCATCTCGCATCGCTGCCCGCGTGCTCCGCATCAAACCGTCGCCAAGCAGCGCCGCTGCCGATCGGGCCAATGAACTGCGGCGCGCAGGCAAATCGATCATCAATCTGGTGGTTGGCGAGCCGGACTTCGACACGCCGGCGCACATTCGTCAGGCCGCCTGTGCCGCCATCGAGAACGGTGAAACGCGCTACACGCTGAACGCTGGCACCACAGCGCTGCGCGAGGCGATCGCCGCAAAACTGCAGCGTGAAAACGGCCTTGCTTATGCGCCAGGCCAGATCGTGGTCACCAGTGGGGCCAAGGCGGCCATCTTCAATGCATTCGCGGCGACATTGGGTGTCGACGATGAGGTGCTGATTCCCGCGCCTTACTGGGTGTCATACCCGGACATGGTCCTGGCCTGCGATGGTCGACCTGTGCCCCTGGCATGCCCGGAAGAAAACCGGTTCAAGCTGACTGCCGCGCAACTGCGCAATGCGATCACGCCGCGCACCCGCTGGCTGCTGCTCAACTCGCCGAGCAACCCGACCGGTGCCACCTACAGCGCATCCGAATGGCGAGCGCTGGCCGACGTACTGCTTGATTACCCGCACGTGCTGGTCATGACCGATGACATCTACGAGCACATACGCTACGACGACGCCCCACTCAGCCACCTGCTCACTGTCGAGCCGGCGCTGCGTGAACGCGTGCTGATCATCAACGGCGTGTCGAAAACCTACGCCATGACCGGCTGGCGCATCGGCTACGCCGCAGGCCCCGACGATATCATCAAGGCGATGGCGACCCTGCAATCGCAGTCCACCAGCAACGCCTGCTCGGTGAGCCAGGCCGCCGCAGTAGCCGCGCTGAACGGCGACCAGTCTTTTGTCAGCGACAGCGTCAAGGTCTACAGACAGCGCCGTGATCTTTGCCTTGAGCTGATCAACGCGATTGACGGCCTGAGCTGCATCAAGCCCGAAGGCGCGTTCTATCTCTACGTCAATTGCGGGGCACTGATCGGCAAAACCACGCCGTCAGGTTCGCTTCTGGAAGCCGATACCGACGTGGTGCTCTATCTGCTGGAAAGTCAGGGCGTGGCCGTCGTCGCAGGCACCGCCTATGGCCTGGCACCGTTTTTCCGGATGTCTACGGCTACAGCACTGGAAACCCTTGAAGACGGCTGCGCGCGCATGGCGACTGCTGTCGCTGCGTTGCGCTGAGCACCTCGACATGACAACGCCGAGCCATCCAGCCCTGACCTTCAAACAGGCGTTGTTGGCGATGCTTGGCATATCACTGGTGCTGGGCCTTTCCGCGCTGGATCAGACCGTCATCGGCAACGCATTGCCCAGCATTGTCGCCGAGCTCAACGGTTTCGAGCTGTACGCCTGGGTCGCCACCGGCTACCTGCTGGCCTCTATCGTGACCATCCCGATCTTTGGCCGGCTGGGCGATTTTTACGGGCGCAAACCGTTCGTACTGGCCGCCACAGTCATCTTCACCCTGGCTTCGCTGCTCTGCGCACTGGCAGACAGCATGTTGGTGCTGGTGATCGGGCGAGCCTTGCAAGGTGTGGGCGGCGGCATGTTGATCGGTACCGCCTTTGCCTGTGTGCCCGAGCTGTTTCCCGACACCCGCCAGCGGTTGCGCTGGCAGGTGTTGCTGAGCGCCATGTTCAGCGTGGTCAATGCCATCGGTCCGGGACTGGGGGGTTATCTTTCCGGCGAGTTTGGCTGGCGTTCGGTGTTTTGGTTGAACCTGCCACTGGGCGTGATTGCCTTGTTTTTCGCCTGGCGCTTTCTGCCGTGGTATCGCCCGCAAGGGTATCGAGCCCATTCTGCCGGTGCGATCAGGCTCGACTGGCTCGGGGCTTTATTGATCGTACTGACGCTGGGCAGCCTGCAACTGTTCGTCGAATGGCTGGGCCAGCGCTCCCTGTCGATCAGTCTGACCTGTGGCGCTGTAACCCTCGTCGCCATGACCGGGCTCTGGTTTCAGGAGCGCCGTTGTGCCTTTGCCTTGCTCCCCGCCGGACTATTCTCCAACCGCAGCATCCGCCTGCTGTTCATCATGTCGCTGCTGGCCGGCGCCATCATGTTCACCCTTCTTTTTTACCTGCCGCTGCTCTTGCAGGGCAGCTACGGCTACTCGCCAAAAGACGCCGGGTTACTGCTTACCCCGCTGGCGCTGAGCATCACCCTGGGCGCCATCGTCAACAGCCGGATCGTCACACGCATGGCCAACCCCAACCGGCTGCCGGTCGCCGGGTTCGTGGCCTTGTCAGTCGCCTGCATTGCCCTGGCGCTGGTCGGGCTGCATGCCGGGTTCGGGACCTTGTTGGGGCTCATTCTGCTGGCAGGGCTGGGGCTGGGTTTCATTCTGCTCAACCTGACCGTGTTCACCCAGACGCTCGCCGAACGGCAATTTCTCGGCATTGCCACGGCGCTGACCCAATCCTTGCGACTGGTCGGCGGTTTGCTGGGCACGGCGGCCATGGGCGTGCTGGTCAAGGTGCTGTATGTCGCCAACCTGAAAAGTGCGCTGAACGCAGCAGGTCAGGCGTCGGCCCTACCGCGCCTGGCCGACCCTCAGGTTCTGCTGCAGCACATGCCCGCCGATGTCGATGCGGCGCTATTGATAGCCCGCACCGCCCTCGCCCAGGCGGTGGGCACGGGGCTGCTGACATGCGCCGGGCTGGGCGTGCTCGCGCTGCTGGTGCTGCATCGTCTGCCTCGCGTCACCCTTCATAGGGTACCCGGTGCAACAACGCCTGCAACGAACTCATCTGCAACACCTGCTCCTGAAAAACAACAAGAAACCTGACTGCCGCCTGATTCTGCCTCTCAAAAAACACTTAATTACAGCATGAGGATGAACCCGATGGAGCGTATCAATCGCGCCACCCCTTTCGTTGCGGGCTTTTGTGGTCTGCTGATCGCTCAGCAGAGCTACGCCGAAGGTTTTCTCGAGGACAGCAAGGCCAGCATTCTCGCGCGCAACTTTTTCAGTAACGCAGACAATCGCAGCGGCGCTGCCGACCCGAACTACACGCAGGAGTGGGGCCAGGGCTTCATGCTCAACTACCAGTCAGGCTACACGCAGGGTACAGTGGGCTTCGGTGTCGACGCACTCGGCCAGTTGGGCATTCGTCTGGACTCGGGCAAAGGCCGTCACTACAACCCGCAAAGCACGGCGTTCAACGGCAATATCTTCCCCACGGACAGCGACGGTCGTGCGGTCGACGAGTTCAGCAGCCTGGGGGCGACGCTCAAGGCACGCGTCTCCAAGACCGAACTGAAATACGGCACGCTGGTGCCGATGCTGCCGGTGGTAATGTCCACCGACCGCATGTTGCAACAGACTTTTCGTGGCGGGCAGATTCAGTCTGGCGACCTGAAGGACTTCACGTTCACGGCAGGCCAGCTGGAACATGTCATGGGCCGTGGTTCGACCAATCAGATGGGCATGTCCATTCCGGGTGCAAACAACCCGCTGACCGGCGAGTTCGTCAACAAGTTCTACTATGCAGGCGTCGATTACAAACCGACCAAAGACCTGACCTTGCAGTACTACTACGGCAACCTGGAAAACTTCTACAAACAGAACTTTCTGGGCCTGAAATACGACATGCAACTGGGTCCAGGCACCCTGCGCACCGACCTGCGCCATTTCGACAACCGCTCGGACGGTGCCAACGGTCACGACCCAGCGTTCTACACAGTAGGTTATTACGGCAACGGCGTCACCAAGGGTGAAGTCGACAGCCGCCTGTCCAGCGCCCAGTTCACTTACCTGATCAATGGCCATACGTTCGCTGCGGGTTACCAGGCCGTGACCGGCGACAGTGACGCGGTCTGGCTGAATCAGGGTGACGGCTCGACTGCCTATTTCATGACCGAGTCAATGATCGGTAAATTCCAGCGTGCCGGAGAGCGTACCTGGCAGGTTCGCTATGGCTACGACTTCGCCAGACTGGGCGTCCCCGGCCTGAACTTCCTGGCGATGTATGAAAGCGGCTCGAACATCCAGACGTCCGACGGCGACAAGAAGGAATGGGAACGCAACGTGACCCTGAGTTATGTGGTGCAGTCCGGCCCGGCAAAAAACCTCAGCATCGCGCTACGCCACGCGCAACTGCGCACCGAATTCGCCAGCCAGCGTGATTCCGATGAGCACCGGGTGATCGTGAGTTACCCGATCAATATTTTCTAAGGCAACGGGACAGCAGATGCAGGACGTGTCTGCTGTTCGAACCGACATGGTTACCCTGGCTCGTATTCGCCAATCATTCGTTATAACCTCTGCAGCATGCAAAGGAAGCGAACACCATGAACAGTACACATCCGGATGACGCATCTGATCAAGCCCGTCCGCCACCTTCAGTAAAGCCTGAAACCCGTCTTCTTGAGTCGGAACCGTCCGCGCCTCACGCAGGCGTCCAGGCGACACCTCACAAAGCCATTCACCCTGCCTTTATGGATATGCCTGCAGCACCCTACCCTGGATTGGAAAACCAGACGGGCATGCCCTTCAGCTCGTTCTACCTGAGCAGGTACATTGCCTTTGCCTCAATTGCTTTTATGGCTATTGGCGTTTGTATCGCTATCTTTTTTCTGAATCTGGACGGCGACTGGCCTCAAATAAATCGAGTGCTTGCAGCTGCCGCACTGTGGTTCGCCAATCTGATATCGGCGGTGCTCAATACGGTGTACTGGTTCATTCGGCGGGCGCCGAAGGGATTGGTGATCTTGCTGGCTGTGCAATGGGTGGCTGCGCTGTCCGGTGCGTTATCATCCCTTTCGCAGAACTGATCAACTCACTGCGAATGGGCCCGGACTGACCGGGCCCTTTCGGACACTCAGCTCGATACCTGATCCAGGAATATCAGCTGCGGCGGCTCTGCCAGCAACTCGCCGCTGACTGCCGCGAACTGTTGGTAGTGCGGCGTGGCGACATGGCCGTCCAGTGCTGCCTGATCCTTGAAGCATTCACGCATGTAGAACGTGCCGCGCTCATCGCGCGCTTCGAACAGTGTGTACTCGATATTGCCTGGCTCCGCCCGGGTCGGCTCCACAAGTGCCGATAATGCGGTTTTCAGGGCCGACTCTTTGCCGGCACTGGCTTTCAGGACTGCCATCAAGGCCAATGGCTTTGCAGGTGCGTTCATTATCGATGCTCCGGTATTCGATTCGATCAATGGGTGGGTGCGGGCGCCGCGTCTATTTTCAAACGCAGCAGGCTGTAGGGTTTTTCCCGCTTGTCGTGGCCGGCGTTGAAGTTAGCCTGGCGGTGCAACTGGTTGACGATGAAGTACAGGTAGCCATCCGGGCCGATCGACAAGGTGTCAGGCCACAGCATGCGCGGATCGTGTGCCACCGTTTGCCAGGTGCCATCCGGCAGGCGTTTGCGAATCGAATTATGCTCGTAGTCGCCGGCGTATACCGCGCCTTTGGCATCAGCCTCCAGGCCATCCGAAGCGCCTTTTTCCCCGAGGTCCTGCACCGCCGCTGCCAACTGCTGCTCGCTGACCTTGCTGTCGTTCAACAACTCGGTGGCCACGGCATACAGATGACGGCTGGACAACGGCGAGAAATACAGTGTCTTGCCGTCTGCCGACAACGCAATGCCGTCCGAGGCGACGCCGACCGGTTTGCGCGTTCCGTTCGGGCCATCGCCCAGCACAGCAACCCCTTCGACGACGGGAACGAAAGCCGGATCGACAGACGTAGCCTGTGCCCCGTTCAAGCGCCGCACGGCGTGGCCGCTGGCAATGTCCATGACAATGATCGCGCCCGGCCCGCTCAAGGATGAGTCCGTTACATAGACCGTCCCCTCCGCTCCCTTGCGCAAGTCAAAGCGCATGTCGTTGACATAGGTGCCGGGCAAGATGACGTTATCCGGAAACACCAGGCGCTTGACGATCCGGTTGGTGGCCAGGTCCACCGCAACCAGTTTGGCGCCGCCTCGACGCGGAGACGCAAAGCCCGGTGCGGCCGTGTCCAGAAGCCAGACACGACCCTTGCCATCGGCGACCACACTCTGCACGCTGATCAGCCCGTCGCCAGGGTCTTTGGGGTTCTCCTTGTTGACCGCCAGATCGGGGTAGGCAACCACTTTGCCGTCACGAATCTCGCCCACAGTAAACGGCACCTTGTCACCCCAACGCGGGAAATTGACGAAGATCCGTCCGGTTTCAGTCACCGTCACGCCGGTAGGCATCGCGTCATAAAAGGCATGCACCTGTTCGAGCTTGCCGATCGGTTTGTCGGCAGGCGCACTGGCAGGCAATGGAATGGCGGTCGCGCCGTAGGCCAGCGAAGTAGCGAGTGTGGCGGCGGAAATCATGGCCAGTGCTGCGGAAATTTTCGTTCGATGCATAGTGCTCTCTCCTGAGGGGCCAACTGCCCATCAGCATTGGGGGCTTTGTGTGCCATAAACAGGTTGACGACTAGTCTGAGCTTTCTTGTTACAAAGAAAAACGCGGGGAATACGCTAACACTTTCAACGCGAGGGCGAAGATCCGTGTTGCTTGCCAGCCATCTCCTGCAGCCAGCATCCTGACGATCAGCGGTTTTGATGACGGTCAGCATCAATGCTATATTCACGCTCTTCCAGGCCCAGACAGCCACCACCAGACAGGCAAAGAGGCAACCTGCATGAGAGTTACCAAGGCGCAGGCCCAGGCCAACCGGGCACACATCGTCGAGACGGCGTCCGTCCAGTTTCGCGAGCATGGCTATGACGGTGTCGGGGTGGCCGATCTGATGGCTGCGGCAGGCTTTACCCACGGCGGGTTCTACAAGCATTTCGCTTCCAAATCCGACCTGATGGCCGAGTCGGCAGCCTGCGCCATCGCGCAGACCGTGGCGAAATCGACCGGCATCGATCCAGCGCAGTTCATTGATCACTACCTGTCCCGGGAGCATCGTGACAACCTTGGCACGGGGTGCCCCATGGCCGCGCTGAGCGGCGATGCAGCGCGCCAGTCGGACGAGGTCAAAGCAACCTTCGCCGAAGGCATCGAAAGCCTGCTGGCAGCGCTTGCTCCCGCGCAGGCAGCGCCCGACGACGAAGAATGGAAGCAGGCACGGGCAAATACCATCGACCGCTTTGCCCATGCGCTGGGGGCACTGCTGCTGTCACGCAGCTGCCCGAATGACTCACCGCTGGCGGACGAAATACTCGAGGTGTGCCGCGCGAAGATGCGGGCACAACTGGAGTCCGGGCAGGCCGACTGACAGCCTCAGGAAGGAAACAGTTTGCTCAGGCACGCCAGCTTCTTCTTGTATGACTTGCGCGCCTCCAGCGCCTCCTCCAGCGTTACGGCCACGAATCGGGCGGTCTGATTGGGTTGCATCTGACCGATCAGATCCAGGTCCGCGCTGATCACCGTGCCGATCATCGCGTAGCCCCCGCCCGACACCGCATCACGGTGCAACACAATCGGTTCCAGCCCGGCAGGCACCTGAATCGAACCGATCGGGTAGCAGCTGTCGACGATATTGGATGGATCGGAACCGGCGCCGAAGGGCTGCTCCCTGGGCTGGAAGGTCAGCGCCCTGCCCCCCTTGAAGCGATAACCGATGCGGTCGGCTTCCGACCCTACGCTCCAGGGCTCGGAGAAAAAACTGGTGGCAGCAAATTCGGTCAGGCGCTCGTAATACAGGCCCGGCACGACCCGCAGATACACCTCACCACCCAGAGACTGGCGCAAGGCCATTGGCAGACTGGCGCCGGCACGTCCCTTGCCGCTGGGTGTGCCTATCGGCAGCTGGTCATCAGCGGCCAGTCTACGACCCTGAACACCGCCAAGCGCACCCAACGTGTAAGTCGAACGGCTGCCCAGCACCAGCGGCACATCAATGCCGCCGGCGACGGCCAGATAGGTGCGCGCACCGTCCTTGGGAAAGTCGAAACGCAGCACTTGCCCGGCCTTCACCGCAAAGGCGGTGTCGTGGTGCATTTCCACACCGTCGAGGCGCGCCGCCATGTGTGCGCCGCAGACCGCAGCCAGCGTATCGCACTGAAACTCCAGTTCCGGTCCCAGCAGCGTGCATTCAAGCCCGGCCGCGCCGGGTGGATTGCCGACCAGCTGATTGGCGGCGCTGAGGGCGTACTGGTCGAGCGCACCGGAGGGCGGAATGCCCAGGTGATAATAGCCCTCGCGGCCGAGGTCCTGAACCGAGGTGGCCAGACCGGGTTTGAGCACCTTGATCATGCCAGCACCTCCTGCAACGACTTGGGATAGCCCACTGGATCGGCCAGAAAGGCATCCAGTGAAAACTCGACCGGGCGGATGAGCAGGTCGAAGCGCCCGGCTTCCACCTCTGCGACAGCCTCGTCGTAGGCTTGCCGGTCAAGCGGTTTGAACTGGACGATATCGCCCGGCCGGAAGAACACCATGTGCTCTTTCAGGTAGGCCAGCTTCTGCTGCGGGTCATAGATCGGCGCAGGAGTGACGCCAAACATCTGATAACCGCCCGCTCCGCGTACCGAATAGATGCAGCCGAAGCAGCCGCCGTGGCCGAGTGTGTGCTTGGGAGTATCGGTGCGCGGACGCAGGTATTTGGGCACCTGCAGCTGACGCTCGCGTTCAACCATCTGGAACATGAACGGCAGACCGGCGACAAAACCGACCATCGAAACGAACCACGGTGCGCCGCTGTGCGCGGCGATGAAAGCATCGACATCCGCCAGGTTATTGATGCGCGCAGCGTATTCCAGGTCGGTGGAACCGGGGTCCTGATGGCGGTCACGAAAACGCATCAGGGTCTCGTGGGTCCATGGATCGTTGTACAGCACCGGGATCTCGATGATCCGGGTCTGCAGGGTGCGTTCGGCGACCGCACCGGCCTCGGCCGCCCTCACCGCTTCAAGCAAGACGTGTGGTGCGATGCGGTCCGGGTCAAAACGAATCTGGAATGACGCGTTGGCCAGACACACGTCCAGCACACCGTCCAGCGCCAGACGCTCGACCGCACGGGTCACCGCCAGCCCCTTGAAAAATGCTTCCAGCGACATACTGTCACTGACCTCGGCGAACAGATGTTCATCAGCGCCAAAGCTGTAGCGAATCGGATCAGCCATGTCTGTTCCTTTCTTGAAATCGTTGTAGAACGGCAGGCAAAAATCAGTAACACGGCTCGTGCGTCTGTGCACACGATGCCTTTGACTCAACGCGGTGCACGCACCTCAATGCCTGCAGCGTCTAGCGCCAGGCGTGTCGCTTCTGCAAGGTCCAGCGCGCCCGGCGTGTCGCTGTGCAGGCAGATCGAATCGAATTCGATGCTCAGGTCCTCACCCTCGACAGTACGCACCAGACCTTGCAGGCACGCGCGCACCACGCGGGCTGCGACTTCGGTCGGGTCCAGGGCGCGTACGTGACGGGTGAAGACGATGGAGCCGCTGAGGTCGTAAGCGCGATCAGCGTAGAACTCGCGGATCACCGGCTGGCCCAGCTCTTCGGCGATCTTGCAGATAACCGAACCGGGCATGCAGTAGAGCAGCAAATCAGGCTCCAGGCGCTGCAGGTTTTCCACCAGCAGGCGGGCTGCGGCGTCATCCCTGGCCAGGTGCATGTACAAGGCGCCATGGGGTTTGAAATGCTGTAAGGCCACGCCTTGCACCCGCGCAAGCTCGCGCAGGGCACCCAGTTGGTAGAGCATGTCGTCGACCAGTTCCTGGGGCGTCGAGTTGATATGCCGGCGACCAAAGCCGACCAGATCGCGGAACCCCGGGTGTGCGCCGATAGCAACGCCCAGGCGTTTCGCCTGCTCGATCGTGCGGCGCATCGTGCCAGGGTCACCCGCGTGAAAACCGGTCGCAACATTGGCGGAGCTGATATAGGTCATCAATTCAGTATCGACGCCGTCACCAATGGTCCACGCGCCAAAGCTTTCACCCATGTCCGAGTTGAAATCCACCTGCATGGCTGTTGCTCCTGTGGCTGGCCGGACAAGGGGCTATCCGGCTTCATGCAAACCACGTTAAATTCAGTTGCACCCCTTGGGTAGATCTATTAACAGATACGCCATCTTCTGAAAAACAGATACCCCGCCCATTGGAACCTCTGTCTGGAGTGCTTATGTCCCTGACCTTGCGCCAGGTCCGTTATTTCGTGGCAACTGCCGAGATCGGGCAGATCTCGCAGGCGGCCATTCACCTGAACATTTCCCAATCGGCGGTCACCACGGCGATCAAGGAACTGGAGGGCATGCTCGGCACCCTGCTGTTTCAGCGCTCGGCGCAAGGCATGAGCCTGACTGAAGCAGGCCGCCACTTTCTCAACAGGGCTTACGTCATCCTGCGCAGCGTCGATGATGCGCTGAACAGCCCGCTGCCCGATATCCGCGCCAGCGGCGTATTGCGCCTGGCCGCCAGCTACACGGTCATCGGCTACTTCCTGCCGCATCATTTGCAGCGCCTGGAACACTGGCACCCGGACGTGGCCATCGAAGTGCATGAGCAGGAACGACACGCCATCGAACAAGGCCTGCTGCAAGGTCGCTTCGACATGGCGGTGGTGCTGACAGCAAATATCACTCACCCGGATATTATCTCGGAAACGTTGTTCAACTCCGAGCGCCGCCTATGGCTGTCCAGCCATCACCCACTGTGCCAACGCGCTTCTGTCAGCCTCGCCGATGTCGCGCAGGAGCCCTATATCCTGTTGACCGTCGACGAAGCCGAACAAAGCGCCATGCGCTATTGGGAGCTGGCCGGACAGCAGCCCAACGTCAGAATCCGCACCAGCTCGGTGGAAGCCGTGCGCAGCATGGTCGCCAACGGCAGCGGCGTGGCGATCCTTTCCGATCTGGTGCATCGCCCCTGGTCGCTGGAAGGCAAGCGTATCGAAACGATCACCGTCACCGACACGGTAACGCCCATGAGCGTCGGCCTGGCCTGGCACCGCGAACGAGAACTGAGCCCGGCGATGCAGGCATTCCGCAACTATTTCCATGATGCATTTCTGGCCCCGCAGCAACTGTCGGCACGGCGTTGAACCCGCGACACGCTATTGCGGATGGCGTGCCGGTGGCCGAGTGACCTGGCTGTATGGCTTTGATTTCGAGATCAAGGTCATCGCCAGGTTGCCGGAAGCCGTCGAGCAATAACCGGGCGGCCTGCGTTCACTCAGCGGCGAATCGGCACCACGCGGTCGCTGGCATCCGCCGCCAGGGGCTCTTCGAACTGCTGGAAAAACTGCCCGGACACCACATGATCGAGAAACTGCGCCTGCTCTTCGGTGGCCAGGCGTATCGGCGAGTAGCCGTCGGCATCGGGCACAGCGAAAAGGCGCGCCTTGCGTTCATGAGCCACCGCGATGAACGCCCTTTTCTCTTCGTCGGACATCGACGAAAAACAATCGCAAAGATTTTCCAGCGAGCGCACCGCCAGATCCTGGTCGAGCTGCTTGTCATCCGTGAACATCAAATGCCAGACGAAATCGAAAGAAAGCTCAGCGAGGGCACGCATAGACGGGGTTCCGTGGGATCGAGAGATGCGAGATTCACCGTTCGCTACGATTCGGTCAAGCGCTAAAGGATGACCTGCGTGGGGCGTAGCGTTTAACGCAGGAAAATGTCGCATTTGCGGGCATTTTCCTGGTTAGACAGCGCTGCAGGCATAGCGGGGATTCTCGATCAGCAGCGCCATGCCCTGCCCGCCGCCGACGCAGGCTACAGCGATACCGTAGCGCAAGCCTGCGTCGCGCAGTTGCCGGGCCAGGGTCATGACCAGACGCAGCCCGGTGGCTGCCAACGGGTGGCCCAGGCCCAGTGATCCACCCAGGCAGTTGAGCCGCTCGTGGTCAAGCTCCAGCGTTTGTGCCACTGCCAGAACCTGAGCGGCCTGCGCTTCATTGATTTCCAGTCGACCGATATCCCTCAGTGCCAGCCCGCTGCGCTGTAACAGCAAGCGGATCGCAGGTGCGGGGCCAATGCCCATGAACTCTGGCGCCACACCCGTCACCGCGCTGGCCAGCAGATGCGCCAACACCGGTCGCGTCGATTGTGAAGCACGCCCCACCAGGGCCGCCGCCGCGCCATCGACCACCGCACAGCTATTGCCTGCGGTCTGCACCCCGTTCGCGTGAATGGCGCGCAGACGCGATAACGCTGCCAGATGGGTCGCACGCGGATGGCTGTCCTGCGCGACCACTTCAACCCCTCGCGGCAACTCGATGCCGCGCGGCTGATAGCCTTCCAGCGCAAAGCGCTCGCTGCTGACCGGGACAATTTCCTCGGTCCATTTGCCGGAAACCTGCGACTGCAGCGCCCGCTCATGGCTGAGCAAGGCATAGCGGTCCACCGCCTCACGGCTCAACCCATGACGCCTTGCGAGGTTGTCTGCCGTGGCGATCATGTCCATCGCCGGTGCCGGGTCATACAGCGCTTCCCAGAGAAAATCCTTGAACTGCACAGCGGCACCGAGCGAGAAGCCATTGCGGTGGGTATAGGCCGCGATCGGGTTGCGCGACATGGACTCGGCGGCGACGCACAGCGCCATCTGCCCGCCTTCGCCCACGTGCAAGGCGGCCTGGCGCAACAATTCGAAACCGGTGGCACAGATACGCTGCACACCCAATGCCGGAACGCTGTGCGCGACGCCGCTGTACAGGCCGATGTGCCGGGGCAGCAGGTAGGCATCGAAACTGGCCTGCGCCATCGAACCGGCCAGTACGCTGTCGACCTGATCCGCCTGAATGGAGGCACGCGCCAGAACCTCGCGGCCGACCTTGATACCCAGATCGATGGGCGAGACAGGTGCCAGAGCACCGCCCAGATCCACCCAGGGCGTGCGCACCGCATCGACGATGGCCACGTCACTGAATGCCGAATACTGCCCGCTGCCACTCATGCCTTGGGCTCGGCACGGAGCTTGTCCGGATCCTGATCACGGTACAGCGCTTCGACCTTGTCTGCGCGCCACTGCAGAACAGCGCGCTGGTTGATCGACCCCTTGTCGGTAATTTCGCCGCGATCAATGGACGCGGGCTGATCAAGCAGCACGATCCACTCCAGCCTGCTGGCGTTGCCGTTCGCGCCCTGATTCAGGCGCGCCAGCCAGCCGGCGAACCACTCACGTACCGGCGCACTGGCCAGTACCTGTGCATCCGTGGCCTGTGCATCCAGCCCGGCCAGTTGCCGACACTCGTGCACTCTGGGAAACACCAGCGCCCCGAGGCATTCGCGGTCAGGCGCGGTGATGACCACATCCTGCACGTACGGCGAGCCTTCCAGCACCGCCCGATTGCGCATCGGCCCGACACTGACGAACACGCCCGACGACAGCTTGAAATCCTCGGCCAGACGCCCGTCGAACATCAGGCCCAGCTCGGGTGCCGCAGGATCGGCAAGCTTGATCGCATCGCCGGAGCAATAGAAGCCGTTCTCGTCGAACACTTCGGCAGTCTGCTGTGGCGAGCGCCAATAGCCCGGCATGATGTGCGGACCACGAAAACGTCCTTCGAGCTTGCCATCCACAGGCACCAGACACACTTCGCATCCCGGTGCGGGCAGGCCGATGTAACCGGCCATCGACAAGGGCCCGGTGGTGAAGGTGCAGGACGGCGCAGCCTCGGTCATGCCCAGTCCGGCCATCATGCGGATCCGCTCGCCGCAATGCTGCTCGGCCACCCGGTCAAGGCGATCCCAGATGCTTTGCGACAGGCCGGCAGCGGCGAAGAAGAACAGCTTGATACGCGAGAAGAATCGCTCGCGCAGCTCGGCGTCCTGCTCCAGTGCGTTGACCAGCTCCTCCCAGCCCTTGGGCACAGTCAGGTAAGCGGTAGGCGAAATTTCCTTGAGATTGCGCAGGGTCTCGGCGAAGCCTTGAGCGGTTGGCTTGCCGTTGTCCAGATAGAAAGTGCCGCCGTTGTACAGCACGATGCCGAGGTTATGACTGCCGCCGAAGGTGTGGTTCCAGGGCAGCCAGTCGACCAGCACGGGCGGCTCTTCGCCGAACACCGGAAATGTCTGCAACAGCATCTGTTGATTGGCACACAGCATGCGCTGGGTGGTCACCACCGCCTTGGGCAGTTTGGTCGAGCCCGAGGTGAACAGAAACTTGGCGATGGTGTTGGGGCCGCTGGCCAGGAAAGCCGCATCCGCCTCGCTGCCACCCGGTTCTTCGAGCAGGCTGGCGAAGGTCAGCGCAGGCCTGCCATTGAGCTGTCCGCGCACAGTGATGACCGGCGTGTCGGCCGCAATGACCGCATCGATGGCTCGCTGAAACGGCGCGGCATCACTGACAAATACCAGTCCTGGCCGCAACACGTCGCAGACGTGTCGTAACTTGGCGAAATCCTGAGACATGACCGAATACGCCGGTGAGACCGGGCAGTAGGGAATGCCGGCGTACATGGCACCCAGAGCGAGCTGCAAGTGCTCGATGTCATTACCTGACAGCAACGCCAGCGGCCGATCGGCGGAAAGTCCGTACGCCAGCAGGCTCTGTGCGATAGCGCGCACGTCAGTCAGCATCTCGGCATAACTGACCTTGCGCCAGCCGCCACGGCTGTCGCGGGCGGCAATGAAGGTCTGTTGCGGACGCAACTGCGCCCAATGCACCAGTCGGTCGAGCAGCCGGTCGGGTAACCGGGCCAGGGGTTCCAGGGCCCGCATGTGCAGAACGCCCTGCTCTTCCCGCACCTCGATGGGCGGGTGGCCGATGGAGACCTGACGATAGCGCGGTGGATTATCTTCACTCTGCAGCGTTGACGATCTGATATCGGAACTCACGTGCGTTCTCTCCATCAAGGTACGCAGGCGCCAAACGCCATGCAGCAGTTCGGGCCGAGCGTTGCAGCACCAGGGCTGCAGCCTTGTTATTGTTGTGCCTGACTCACCGGAGGCTCAGTCTTGTGCAAAGACCGTTGCCGCCGGCCTGGAAGGGTTCAGATCGGAGGCCTCATATCGGATGCCTCATATCGGATAGTGCCGTGGCCCGTTCTGCAACGTCACCCAGCGCAACTGGGTAAATTGCTCGATCGAAGCCTTGCCGCCGAAACTGCCATAGCCACTGGATTTCACCCCGCCGAACGGCATTTGCGCCTCGTCGTGCACGGTGGGTCCGTTGATATGGCAGATCCCGGACTCGACCCGTTGCGCAAGCGCCAGGGCCCGGCTGGTGTCACGACTGAAAATCGCCGCCGAGAGACCGAAATCCGAATCGTTGGCCAGCCGCAACAGCGCCTCGTCACCGTCGCCGCGCAGCACCACGGCCACCGGGCCGAAGGACTCTTCGCGGTACAGGCGCATGGCGTCTGTCACGCCGTCGAGCAGCGTCGGTTGCAGAATGCTGCCCTGCAACTGCCCGCCAATCACCAGCGTTGCGCCACGCGCCACGGCGTCATCGATCAAGCCTTTGATGCGCGTCCCGGCACCCACGTCCACCAGCGACCCGAGGACCGATTCACTGTCATCCGGATTGCCAGCGCGCAACGTTTTGATCTTGGCCGTCAGCCTGGCAACGAAGGTATCGGCGACCTTGTGGTCGACGATCAGCCGTTCGGTGGACAGGCAGATCTGGCCCTGATTGAAGTAGGCGCCAAAGGCGGCAGCCTCTACTGCCGCGTCGAGATCGGCGTCGTCGAGCACCAGAAACGGTGCCTTGCCACCCAGTTCCAGGAGTGCCGGTTTCAGATACCGCGCCGACAGCTCACCGACGATGCGGCCTACATGAGTGGAACCGGTGAAATTGACCCGTCGCACTGCGGGGTTGGCAATCAGACGCTCGACAATCGCCGGCGCATCGGCAGGCGCATTGCTGATCACGTTCACCACCCCGTCACCCAACCCGGCATCCTGCAGCACCTGGCCGATCAGCCGATGCACGGCGGGGCTGAGCTCCGAAGCCTTGAGCACCACGGTATTGCCGCAGGCGAGTGGCATGGCAATGGCTCGCGTGGCAAGAATCACCGGCGCATTCCACGGCGCGATACCCAGGACCACACCACAGGGCTGGCGCAGCGCCATGGCAAAATTGCCGGGAACATTGGAGGGAATCACATCGCCGGTAATCTGCGTTGTCATGGATGCCGCTTCGCGCAGCATGTCGGCGGCCAGCCGTACGTTGAAGCCGTACCAGTTAGCCATTGCGCCGGTTTCGCCGGCAGCAGCGATGAACTCGCCGCTGCGGGCCTGCAACTGCGCAGCAGCTTCAAGCAGACGCGCCCGACGCTCGCCGGGCAGCATCGCTGCCCAGCCGGGGAACGCAGCCTGAGCGGCTGCGACCGCCGCATCGGCATCTTCCAGAGTCGCTGCGGCCACCCGTGAAACCACCTCGCCGGTCACCGGGTTGCAGCGTTCAAATGTACGTCCGTCACGCGCGGGGCACGACTGGCCGCCGATCAGCAGGGGCACGTCCAGCATGGTGATTCCTCTTTATTATCTTTATCAGGAACGACAGACTCGGCTTTAAAACTTCTGGTTACCCGACTAGCGTTTGTAAGCTTCCAGGCCAGGCTTGATGCTCTTGTCATCGAGGAACTGCTTCATGCCCTGCTCGCGCCCGCCTTCCTTGTCCAGCAGACGTGACTGGTCGAGCTTGGCGTACAGGTAGTCTTCGTTCTGCTCCCAGGTCAGTTCGCGGCAGCGTTTGAAGCCGTGCTTGGCGGCGCGCAGCACCACCGGATTTTTTTCCAGCAGATTATTGGCCAGATCGATGGTCACCTGACGCAGTTGCGCCAGCGGTACGCTTTCATTGACGAGGCCCATTTCAGCGGCCTTCTGACCATTGAAGGTTTTGCCGGTCATGATGTAGTACAGCGACTGGCGGTGGCCCACGGTGTCGGCCATGGCCTTGCTCACCAGGTTGCCGGGCGGAATGCCCCAGTTGATTTCCGACAGGCCGAAGGTCGCTTCATCGGCGCAGATCGCCAGATCACAGGCCACCAGCGGGCTGAAGCCACCACCAAAGCACCAGCCGTTGACCATTGCGATGGTTGGCTTGGCGTACATGCGTAACATCTTCCACTGCCACTGGGAGGCTTCGCGCCGGATTTTTTCCTGAAGAATTTCCGGTCCGGCATCCACCTCGCGGAAGTACTCCTTGAGGTCCATGCCAGCGGTCCACGCCTCACCCGCACCGGTCAGCACCAGAACCCCCGCATCGGGATCCTGCTCAAGGGTTTCCAGCACATCGATCATTTCGCGGTTCAGAGTCGGGCTCATGGCGTTGCGCTTTTCCGGCCGATTGAGGATGACCCACGCAATACCTTGCTCGATCTCGACCTTGATGGTTGACCAGCGACCTTCATATTTGCTCATGGCGATGCTCTCTTGTTCTTGGCTTGAAGATGACTCAAAGCTAAACCGCAAATATAGTTATGTCAATTAACTGTTATTCACATTAATCAAAATCTCGGCACTCCGCCCGAACAGGCTGGTCACAGTCACGTATGCCCCATAGCTATCGTTCGCCAACCTCGGCAAACTGATCGGCTGATTGACCCATCAAACCATAAGGACCGCATTTTCAATGGCCAAGCCATCTGACATCGCCGACGCCTGCCAGGCTCCCGTACAGGCTGCCGAGGCACGTTTGCCAACGGATTCTGCGCTGGATGATCTGATCGGTTATGCCATGCGCCGCGCACAGCTCAAGCTGTTCCAGAACCTGATCGGACGTCTTTCCGCACACGACCTGCGCCCGGCGCAGTTCTCGGCACTGGCGATCATCGAGCAGAACCCGGGTCTCATGCAGGCAGACCTGGCCAAGGCGCTGGCGATCGAACCGCCTCAGGTCGTCCCGTTACTGAACAAGCTCGAAGAGCGCGCGCTGGCCGTCCGGGTGCGTTGCAAGCCGGACAAGCGCTCGTACGGCATCTTTCTCAGCAAAAGCGGCGAAACACTGCTGCGCGAGCTGAAACAGATCGCCGTGGACAGCGACCTGGAATCCACTGCCGCGCTGGATCAGAAGGAACGTCAAGACCTGCTCAGGTTGCTGAAAAAGGTGTATCAATCGTAAACGGCTTCCCTGCCGTCAAGGCGGGGTGGTTACCAGAGCGGCAAGCTGTATTGCACGATGAAGCGTGTCTGGTTCTCGTCACGAAAGGCTGCACCTGCCGGGAAATCGTTGCGATAGATCGACTTGCGCGCCAGCAGCCCGACGTTCTTCAGTGGACCGCTTTGCACAACGTAGCCCAGCTCCATCTGAAACTCACGCTCCTTGCGATCATCGGCATTGAAAGCGGCCAGCTCGATGTTGTCGCCGCGCACATAACGCAGGCGACTGCGCAGCCCGACCAGCCCGACCGCCGTGAAGTCATAGTCGTAGATAGCTTGCCAGGTGCGCTCCTTGGCGTTGAGGAAGTCAGAGCTCATGGTCATCTCGCTCAGCCCCATCAGCTCGGTGCCCGAGACATAAGGCGTCGCCGTGTCGCCACTGGAATGCATGTAGCCAAGGCTGACGCTGTGCCCTCCCCACCTGTAGCCGAACAACGCGGACAGGTTCTGGTTGTCGACTTCGCCGGCTTTCGCGCTGCCGGTATCGCGGCTGAAAAAGCTGCGCAGATCGGTGGTCAGTTCGCCGTCGCCAATCGCCAGCTTGTGCAACAGGGCCAGAGTGTTCTGGGTATAGAGATCGTCTACTTCGGCGTGATACGCACGCAGGCTCAGGTCCTTGTTGACCTGATAATCGCCTCCGGCATAAGCCATGTGCGACGACGTTGCCGCCCCGTTGAAACGGCGGTTCGGTGAAGCGATGCTGATGGGCTGGTAGTTGCTGGAGTCACGCTTGTTGACGCGGTCGATGTAGCCCGCATGGAGGGTCAGGTCATCTATATCCTTCGAGGTCAGCGTGGTGCCACGGAAGGTCTGCGGCAACAGTCGCGAGGGGCTGGCGAAGGCGAATGGCAGGAAAATCGACACGTCACCGGTCTTGAGCGTGGTTTCGTGGAATTTCAGCTTGCCGGTCAGGGCCAGCCGCGAATACTCGTCAGCCGCCCGGCCATCACTGGCGGATACCGGCAACAGCTCGGTGCCGCTGCGGTCTGGCGAGGAATCCAGCTTCACGCCGACCAGCGCTCGCGCATCGAGGCCGAACCCCACCGGCCCTTGGGTAAAGCCGGACTCCGCATTCATGATGAAGCCCTGCGCCCACTCCCGAGTCGCAGTCCTGGTGCCATCATCCTTGTAATCGCGGTCCATATAATAGTTGCGCAGCGTCAGTGTGCCATGGCTGTCATCCAGAAAACCCTGCGCCTGTGACGGGTCGGGAATGGCACTGATACCCAGCAGGCCCAGCGCAAGGCCACAACGTTTTCCACGAAAAAAGGGAGCTGACACAGTGCTTGCTGCATCATGAGCGAGCTTCGACATGTTCGGTGTCCACTTATTGTTGTTGTTTTTGGAGTCGGTCCGGCGCTTGATTGCAGGTCCGTGAGCAGAGAATTGAAATATTCAGCGGCGACGTCAATCCAAACTGACCGATAATCGAACATTAATATGATTAACTAATTTATCGGTCGCTCAACATTACTCCTCTAACTCAATGTTTTTAAAAGACTAAGCCTGGTTTTTTACGAGTCTTTCGGCCAGATTCACTTTTTAGTTATTTTTGTTACCTTGATGAATACCTGTGACAACGCCTCGATTGGCGCTGGGGAACAGGCTTTTCTCCACAACAAAAACAACAATGAGGCTTGCCATGAACAGTCCGTTACGTCGATCGACGCTGACCATTGTCTTGTGTTTTATCGTTGCGCTCATCGAGGGCTTCGACCTGCAGGCTGCGGGAACGGCCGCCGCCGGATTGCGCCAGACCTTCGGCCTCGATCCGAAAATGATGGGCTGGGTATTCAGCGCCGGGATCATCGGGCTGCTGCCTGGCGCGTTCTTTGGCGGATGGATCGCCGATCGCATCGGCCGCAAGAGGATTCTGGTCAGCGCAGTGCTGCTGTTCGGGGTCTTTTCACTGAGCACTGCTTATGTCGAGAGCTTTTCCGGACTGTTGCTGGTGCGCTTCATGACCGGCCTGGGTCTGGGGGCCGCGCTGCCCAATCTGATCGCCTTGTGCGCAGAAGCCGTCAGCGAACGTCACCGCGGGCTGGCCATCAGCGTCATGTACGCCGGTGTTCCATTGGGTGGTGCCCTCGCGGCGGTTGTGGCCATGTTCACCAGCGAGCACTGGCAAACCACGTTCATCATCGGCGGTCTGGTGCCGCTGCTGGTAGCTCCGCTGATGATCCTGTTACTGCCCGAGTCCAGCGCTTTCAAACAGCAGACCACTGCTGACAGCGTTCGGTATTCAAGCGCCACTGCGTTGTTCGGCGAAGGCCGGGCGCGCACGACACTGGCTTTATGGCTTGGCTACTTCTTTACCCTGACCGTGATGTACATGCTGCTCAACTGGCTGCCTTCACTGCTGATCGGTCAGGGTTTCAGCAAACCGCAGGCAGGCATGGTGCAGATGCTGTTCAATATCGGCGGCGCGCTGGGCTCGTTGCTGGGCGGGTTGTTGCTCGATCGCTGCAATGGCATCAAGGTCGTGCTGTTCGTCTACGCCGGTTTGCTCGCGGCGCTGGCAGGCGTGGGTCTGTCGGTCGGTATCGTACCGATGGCCGTTGCCGGGTTTGCAGCCGGGGTGTTTGTCATCGCCGCGCAGTTGGTGCTGTATGCACTGGCCCCGCCCGCCTACCCGACCTCGGTACGTGCCACCGGTGTGGGTGCAGCAGTGGCCATCGGCCGTCTCGGTTCGGTCGCCGGTCCCCTGGCGGCCGGACAACTGCTGGGCGCTGGTGCAGGAACCGCCGGCGTACTGCTGGCTACCTCGCCAGGCCTGGTGATTGCCGCACTGGCAGCGATCACAGTGCTGTCCAGGTCAGTCGCCGTCGAGCAGCGTGAGCTCAAGGCTGCAGAGTCGAGCTGATCAAGACCCTCTTCGCCAACAAGCGAAGCGTCGCCCGGTCCACTCCCACGGCCTCCGGCCAGAATCAAAAGCGGATTTATGTATAACAATGAGCAATCCGTGTCACATCGTTCTGGGGGTTAAGTGAGATTTGTTTTAGATCTCAGGCTGCTTTTTTGATCGCGATGGCACTGTCGACGCAGAGTGCGACGTTAGTGACGGCTGAGTCCTGGCGCTGATCCGGGGGTAGCCTGGCAGGACGCCAGGCTAGCCGCACCGGGCCCAGACTGTGTAAAAACCCAAGGTAAACCTTTGCTATGATTCCCCAGGATTTCATTGCAAGGGTTGCCCATGAAACGCTTCATTCAAGGTGAACACAGAGGTCAAAGTACCTTGCTTCCCGAGAGTCTCGACGATTACGTCAGCGACACCAATCCGGTGCGCGTTGTCGATGTCTTTGTGGATGAGCTCGACCTGATCACCTTGGGTTTTGAAAGCGCTGTCCCCGCTGAAACGGGCCGACCGGCCTACCATCCTGCAGTCATGCTGAAGATCTACATCTACGGCTATCTCAACCGTATCCAGTCAAGCCGACGCCTTGAGCGCGAGGCGCAGCGCAACGTCGAGCTGATGTGGTTGACCGGTCGCCTGATGCCGGATTTCAAGACCATCGCCAACTTTCGCAAAGACAACGCAAAGGGCATTCGAGGAGTCTGTCGGCAGTTTGTCGTGCTGTGTCAACAATTGGGGCTTTTCTCGGAGCATTTCGTTGCCATCGATGGCAGTAAATTCAAGGCGGTCAATCACCGCGATCGCAATTTCACCAGTGCCAAACTGAAGCGTCGGATGGAAGAGATTGAATCAAGCATTGCCCTTTATCTAAAGGGGCTGGATGCGGCTGATCGGGAAGAGCCCAAGACTGCAGGCCCCAAAGGCGGCCTAGAGGAGAAGATCGCCAAATTGAAGGAGCAAATGAAGGCGTTGCAGACCATCGAGGTACAGCTTGAAGAATCCCCGGACAAACAAATTTCGCTGACCGATCCGGACGCGCGCTCAATGATGAGCAGTGGGGGAAAAGGTATCGTGGGTTACAACGTACAGACCGCGGTGGATACCAAGCACCATTTGATCGTCGCGCACGAGGTGATCAATGTGGGTCACGACCTTGATCAACTTAGTTCGATGGCCCAGCAGGCCCGTGAGGTGATGCAAGTCGAATCGTTGTCGGTGGTGGCGGACCGCGGGTATTACAAAAGCGGAGAAATCCTGGCCTGTCACGAGGCAGGGATCACAGCTTATGTGCCAAAAACGCTGAGCTCGCGGGCCAAATTTGATGGCCGTTTCGGCAATGACGAGTTTGTTTACGACGCGGACAACGATGTGTACGTCTGCCCCGCCAATCAAGTGCTGATCTGGCGCAACTCTTACATCGACAAGGGCAAGAAGCTGGACGTTTACTGGCGCTCCAACTGCCAGGCCTGCTCGATAAAGGCGCAATGCACACCGGCCAGAGAGCGAAAAATTCGGCGCTGGGAACATGAGGCAGTACTGGAAGAAATGCAGGCCCGCCTGGCTAACGCGCCGCAGGTAATGACCATCCGCAAGCAGACCGTCGAGCACCCCTTCGGGACTCTCAAGCAGTGGATGGGTGCAACGCATTTTCTGACGCGACGGCTTGGCGGAGTGAGCACCGAAATGAGTTTGAACGTGCTTGCTTATAACTTGAAGCGGGTAATGAACATCCTCGGCACGCAGAATCTTGTAAAAGCGCTGGCGGCTTGAAAAGCCTCCATTGCGCCCGATAAAAGGGGCTGTAAAGCGCTATTAACGGCCTTAAGGGCGGATTAGAGCGATGGCAGGACTTTCAAGGCGTTCCGGCTAGCCAAGTATCGTCTGCGCTACGCGCAGCCGATACTTGGGCTGGTTTTTACACACTCTGGGCCATGGATGGCCCGTTGCGGCGACCCCCGGATCAGTGTCAGGGCGAAGGAACCCGACGAAGTCGGGCCGGAAACAGGAGCGAGGGGCTTTGGTTACTTTGGCCCCATCAAAGTAACTCGCCGAGGGGCGAAAAGGTGACCTGAGCCGAACCTCAATCCACCTGACATCGCAGAACCCTTGTGTGACGCAGAGCGTCACGAACGGCATTCCAACGCGGAGCGTTGGAACGATAGTCAAAACATTCCAATGCCTTACAGCTTGTGCAGAAAATTCAGCACCAGCTTATTACCTTCGGTGCGGTTTTCCGCGCCCTGTTCGAAGTAACTATTGACCGTCAGCACGTTCTCCTTGTTAAAGGCATACAGGAAGCCAGGGCCAATGGCCCAAACCTTTTCCTTGCGACCGCTGACATCATGTCCATCCACCTGGGTGTCCGTGAACTGCTTGAGCCAGTAACCGTTGAGCCCCAGCGAAAGTTGCTCGTTAACCGCATATTGCAAGGTCAGGTTGGCGTGCAGCGCCTGCCCTGCCTGCGTATCGGAAACATTGCCGAACCCGGCTTGCGGGTCATCATTCTTGCCGTTCCACAAATACATGAAACGTCCGCTGGCCGACCATTTCGGCGAAAACCAGTAAGTCGCGGCGTAGTACGGGTTGAATGACCAGAAATTGCTCCCGGGGTTGATCGAGCGATTGCGATCGTAGGCACCGATCGGAATCGCAATGTCCGCCTCGATACGCTGGGTCAGCAGCGGACTGCCATCGGCACGGGTGATCGTCGGCAGTTGCAGAAACGGGCCGATGACCAGATCGCCGAAACCGGCGCGCGAACTCAGGGCGGTGTTGCCCAGACCGTCATCCACGTCGACATGCGCCAACGACGTGTTGATTGCGGTAATACCCGGCATGGCCCCATTGGCCATTGGCTGACCGACGTAGATGATCTGCGTAGTCACCGCCAATACATCCACGTCCTGTTTGGGAAGTTGCAGTTTGTCGCCATTCACGTCATTGAAGCGATTGGCCTTGGCATAGTTCAGATACTCCTCCAGATACCAGCCCGGCCCCGCAGGCGCCGGGGATCCGTCGTAGAAACTGGTGTTGCCCAGGTTGAGGCCGGGCAAGTCATAGGCGTATGCAGTCGATGACAGGGCGATGAATGATACGGTCGCAACGGTACGCAAGACAGACTTGGGCATCTTGTGATTCCTGTACTTATTGTTGTTGTTTTCAATAGCCCCGACGCCACGAGCGCGTCGCCGGGGTTGCAACACGTGCAGCCATTACACGTAAGAAGCGGCCAACCCTCCATCCACCGGCAAGTTGATACCGTTGACCCAGCGCGAGGCGTCGGAACACAGAAACGCAATCACCTCGGCCACCTCATCGGCCAGCGCAGGACGCTTCATGTGCAGGCCATCGCGGGTGACCCGCTCCTGGCCAACCATGCTGACAAAGTCTCCCAGAATCGGTGTGAACACCGGCCCCGGTGCCACGCAGTTGACGCGCACCGAATGATCGCGAAACCATTCCTGCGACTGCCTGAAGCTCCAGACGATCAGCGCTTCCTTGAAATACTGGTAGCAGGTTTCATGGGCGACCGGATTGGCCGCCAGCCACTCCTGCCCTTCGCTATAGCTTTCGGTGGCGGCCAGCGCCTTGTGCAACTCCAGCCTTTCCGGCCACTGTGAACCGAGTATCGACGCCACATTGACAATACTGCCGCCCGGCGCGATGCGTGGCAGCAAACGCTGGGTCAGGTGACGCAGCCCGAGATAATTGACCTGGGCGACCGCCTGAACGGGCGCTGTGCCGGGTACGCCGGCAATGTTGCACAGGCCGTCGATCTGCTTGGGCAAACGCTCGATCAATGCATCGATATTGTCTGGATCGGCGAGGTCCGCCTGGAAGAAACTGTCCACGGTCAACTGCGGTTCATGACGATCGATGCCGATTACCCGGGCACCCTGGAAGCGTGCCACACGTGCCAGCTCAGCGCCGATACCGGATGACACACCAGTGACGATCAGTGTTTTGTTATTCAGGTTCATAATCACGCGCTCTTATTGTTGTTGGATCACGTTTTGCCGTTGAATCACATCACTCGCTGCAATGAAGCATGGAATATCAGTCAGACTCAGAATGGATAGGCCGGTGCCTGGTTCTTCACCGTCACCCACTGCCATTGGCTGTATTCATCCCAGTCCGAGGGGCTGCCAGCACTGCTGCCGTTGCCCGACGCACCGCGCCCGCCGAACGAGTTGACACACTCATCGGCCACTGTCTGATCGTTGATGTGCAACATGCCGCACCTGAGTCGGTCGCCAATTGCCGTCGCGCGGCCGACGTCCGGGGAAATCACCGCAGCCGCCAGGCCATACTCGGAACGATTGGCCAGTTCGATGGCTTCCTCGTCTGTGGAAAAACTGACCACAACGGCCACCGGGCCAAAAATCTCTTCGTCGAATGCGCGCATGCCGGGTTTCACGCCGCTGAGCACGGTCGGTCGATAGAACAGGCCTTCATACTCGCCACCGGTTTCCAGTCGCGCACCGGCCTGCAGGCTGTCACTGACCACCTGATGCACGTGCTGCAACTGCCGTTTGTTGATCAGCGGCCCCAGAGCAGCCTCACCGCGTGCCGCGTTACCCACCGTCAGCGCCCGCGCCTTGTCCGCCAGCTTGCGGGTCAGGTCGGCGACAATGGATTCGTGCACCAGGATCAGCCCGGTGGCCATGCAGATCTGCCCCTGGTGCAGCCAGGCACCAAACGCCGCATTGCTGGCGGCCAGATCAAGGTCGGCGTCTTCGAGAATGACCAGCGGATTCTTGCCGCCCAGCTCCAGCGACACTTTCTTCAGGTTGCGGCCCGCAGCCTCGGCAACCTTGCGTCCGGCCCCGGTCGAACCGGTAAAGGTGATCATCTGCACGTTGGTGTCGCGGCACAGCGCTTCGCCAGCATCAGCCGAACCCGGCAGCACGTGCAGCAGCCCCTTGGGCAGGCCGGCTTCCTCGAACAGCCGGGCGATCAGGAAACCGCCGCTGATCGGCGTCTGCGGATCGGGTTTGAGCACCACGGCATTACCGGCAGCAAGGGCCGGAGCGACCGAGCGCAGGGACAGTACCAGAGGAAAATTGAACGGCGATATCACCCCCACCACACCATGCGCAACACGCCGCGCATAGGACAGACGACCGGCCTGACTCGGCAGCATCAGACCATGGCCATGGGCCTGTGACAGCATGCCCGCTGCCTGACGCAACAACACGATGGTCTCGTTCACTTCGTGCTGGCCCTTGTGCAGGCTGCCGCCGGTCTCGCGGGCGACATACAGGGCCAGTTCATCGAACGCACAGACCGCATGATCGGCGGCCAGAAGAAATATGTCGGCCTTTTCACGCGGCCCCAGCGCCGCCCAGGCAGGTTGGGCCAGCGCGGCTTCTCGGCAGGCGACGGCAATGTCTGCGGCACCGGCCATGGCTGTGTTCATCAACAGCTCGCCGGTCGCAGGCTCGATGACGGGCAAGGAAGGAGACGAGGAAGGAATCCAATCGCCATTGAAAACGCATTCGGCTTCAATCGCGCGTTGCAACAGAGGGGTGCCATCAGACGCTGACATATTAACTCCGGCTTTTATGGTTGTAATCGCCTGCCCCATTTGCCATGGGAAACATGCGCCGTACGTACGTCAGAGCAAAGGCTGTGCCGGGATTGTAATCCGACCATCATGTCATCACTCGACCGCTTTGGGACAAGGGTTTGCGACGACCTTATTGAAGCGTCGAGCCCCTCAGGCAGAAACTCTACGCGGACACGCTTGTTCATTTGATGAAGTTATGTTTATTGATCAAGCCTTAATTTGATCATTTCGACCATTGCCCGGCCGAGGTACATCCATGAACAACCCTCACTGCGAGCTGCCCGATCACAGCGTCCCCACCGAGCATTTCTCGCCTCGCGGCGACAGCAGTCAGACGCACGCAGGCGACTCGCCAACCGCTGAGGAATTGACCAGTTGCCTGTTCTTCTCGCCTGATGATGGGCGCATCTGGCTTAACGACCAACGCATGATGCTGCTGCATACTTCATCGTTCGGCACCCTGCGCCGTGAAATCATCGAACGGCTGGGCCTGGAACAGGCACGCGGGATGTTCACCCGTGCCGGGTATCTGTCTGGCGCGCGGGACGCCCGATTGATTCGCGAACGCTGGCCACAGGCTGACGCCTCGTCGGCGTTTCGTGCCGGTACGCACTTGCATACCCTGGAAGGCATGACCAAGGTCGAGCCGCTGCACTTCAAATTCGACGCCGAGTCGGGGTTCTACGAGGGGGAGTTTCTCTGGCATCACTCGTGCGAAGCCGACGAACATGTTGCAGCGTATGGCATCGGCCAGGACCCGGTGTGCTGGACCGAAATCGGTTACGCCACGGGCTTTGTCAGCGGCCTGTTCGGGCAGATGGTGGTTTTCCGCGAGGTGGAATGCCGGGGCATGGGGCATGCGAACTGCCGTGTGGTCGGCAAGACCTCGGAACAATGGGGCGATGTCGAACGCGACCTGAGCTACCTGAGAGCGGTCAACTCACCTGCGCCAGTACACAGCGTCCCGACGCCAGCGGCGAGCTATGAGGCAAGCCCGCCGACCGGCACCGACCAGCCGCTGGTCGGCGCAAGCGCTGCCTTCAATGCGGCCACCCAGGCGTTGCAACGGGTGGCGATGACCCCGGCAACCGTATTGATCAGCGGCGAGTCCGGAGTCGGCAAGGAAATGTTCGCCCGCCAGTTGCATCAGCTCAGCCGCAACCGCGAAGGCCCGTTCGTTGCACTCAACTGCGCAGCCATCCCCGACAACCTTATCGAGGCCGAGCTGTTCGGTGTGGAGCGAGGGGCTTATACCGGGGCAACGCATTCCAGAGCCGGGCGTTTCGAGCGGGCCAACGGTGGCACGCTGTTTCTCGATGAAATCACCTCTCTGAGCCTTGCCGGGCAAAGCAAGCTGCTGCGCGCCTTGCAGGAACGCGAGATCGAGCGCGTCGGCGGGGTGCACGGCATCAAGGTCAACGTTCGAGTGGTGGCGGCGACCAATGTCGACCTGCGCAAGGCGGTGGCCGAGGGCGATTTCCGCGAAGACCTGTTCTATCGCCTGAACGTCTACCCGATCGCCCTGCCGCCACTGCGCGAGCGCCGCGATGACATTCCGCTGCTGATCAATTTCTTTCTCGGGCGCTTCTGTCAGGAGTACGGCAGGACGCCGGCCGGATTGACCATGCGCGCGCTGAAGACCCTGCTGGGTTATGACTTTGCCGGGAATGTGCGCGAATTGCAGAACCTGATCGAGCGCGGCCTGATTGCCAGTGATGAAGGCCAGGCCATCGATCTGGTGCATATTTTCCGCAACGAATCGTTACCACAGGACACCTACTCGCTGAATCACCATGGAGCACTGCGTCAGGCATCGACTGCGGGCGCACAGCAGGCACCTGCTACCTCGCTGCTGGATTCCCTTAATCAGCCGGATCAGGCGTTCTCCATCGACGAGCTTGAACAGCGCCTGATCCAGGAGGCGCTGGACAAGAGCGAAGGCAACCTGGCGGCGGCCTCGCGCTTGCTGGGCCTGAGCCGCGCCCAGTTTGCCTACCGCCTGAAAAAGCGCCAGCCCTGAACAGCCTGATTCAGTTTCACGCGCAGCCAGTCCGGCTGCGCGTGACACCTCAGAGTGGCAAGGCGCTGACCACACGCAGAGCCAGCCCTTCGTAGGCATCGAGGGTGATGGTGAACTCGCCCTGCTCGGTCAGATCGCCTTCAACACGCTCGTTGATGATGTCAACCACCGGACCCGGCGCAATGCCAGGCAACTGCAGCGTTTCGACGATCGTCTCCGCGCTGAAATTAAGCGCAGTGATCTGCGTGCCCTTGCCGGCCGGCAGCTCATGGACCATGACCAGCAGCCCTGGATGCTCGACATCAGGAATCAGAATCTGACGGCTTGCCGCGATGTCATAGGCGCGGCGCACAGCGAGAATCTTCTTGAGCTGCGAGGCAAACGAATCTGGACGCTGGAGTTGAGTGACCAGGCTGCCGTACAACGTCTTGGGACGCGGCATGTCACCGGCAGAAAACTCGGCTTCCGGGTCGAGATCGACCAGATCGTAGGCGCCGCGGTGAACCCAGCGCGTGTCGCCATCCTGCATCAGGTGGTCGACCTGCTCGGCCGGCAGCGTCAGGGCACCGACAAGGTCCCAGCCAGACAGGGCAAACACGCCCGGCTGCATGGCGTTGTACATCACCAGCAGCAGGTGAATGTGCTGGATCTGCTGAATGTCGGCATCGGTAATGGTGCTCAGGTCACGAATGCCCAGCGCTGCAGTGATGATGCTCGCCGTGGTGCAGGAGACGCCGTTGGTGACGAACTTGAGGTTGTACGGCGCGTGTTCGCCGGACAGCTTCTCGTACATCTCCTCACGGATGTGCTCGCGCAGGATGTTGCCCGGGAACGTCTGGCCCTGGTAATGGAAGGTATCGTGGGCGTGCAGCGTCCAGAAGTGCACCAGTTCCAGGGTCAGCTCATCGTGGTTCTGCAAGGCATGGATCAATGACGCCGGATCGATGCCATAGGCATGCACCTGGCGCAGCATCAGGCGCAGGAATTCGGTGGTGCCGGTCAGCAGCGCGTGTTGATAGGCCGGCCGGGTAATGAAGTCGTAGGACAGATCCGCGCCACCCTGCCCCATGGAGGCAATGTCATCGATGGTCAGGTTCAGCTCCTGGAAGCTGAAGCCGCCGGCCTTGCGGATCGCGCCGGCCAGAAGCTGGTTGCCGGTGATCGACAGCGGATGGCTTTCCGACCAGGCGGTGCCTTCGGCGCGACGTTCGACGCCAAGGAAACCGTTGGCGTCCAGGCGCAACACCCGGGCGCCCATGACATCGATGGCATGCAGCGCGTCACCGATGATCATCTGCTGCGCGGCGAAGCTGGGGTCCAGCCAGTTCAGGGACGGCTGGCCGTCCTTGAAGTAATGCAGGTAAACCCAACGGCGGGCCTTGCCATCAACGCCCTGTACCACGTCGGTGGCGCTCCAGTCGGTTTCCTTGACCCCGGGCTCGAAGAAAATCACCCGCTGCAACTGGCCGACGATGTAGTGCTTGTCGCGCAACTGATCCACCACATCGGGCATCAGGTTGACCGCATCGCGGCCCGCTGGCACTTCAGGCAACAGCTGCCAGTCTTCCTCACGGATCTCGACCATGTGGAACAGGCCGGGGTAATCCTCGTACGCCATCTCGGCCAGGCGGAAGTCTGCGCCCTTGCCGGTGTGCGACGGGATGATGTCGTCGATGATCACCGCGTTGTGCGCTGCGGCAATGCGCGTCAGGCTCAACAGTTGCGCTTCGGTACCCAGGTCCGGGTCGATGCCGAAACTGATGCGGTCGAAGTTGCCATCGATACTCGGCGTGCGCTCGCGCCCCTGCAGTCCGCCGGACAGCTTCAGCGGCCCGTTGTGAATGCCCTGAATGCCGATTTCCGACAGTGCATGCCACAGCGTTTCATCACCCAGCGCTTCGAGCACCGAGCCGCCTTCGCGGGTAACGATTGAGGCCGGGTAGGCGGTGAACCAGACCGAGGCGATAGCGGAGGCGTCTCTGGGACGTGCAAGGGCGAAAGGACGCTGCCAGAGCCTGCCCTGCCCCGAATAGGTCTTGGCGCGCTGTCTTGCCGCGTTCAGCATCGATTGCTCGACCAGCCATTCCACGTACTGCTTGTCCGGTATCGTCATAGCGTTCAGTCTTCCTCTCGAATCGGCGACCTGAGACGCCCCGCGTGCGGAGCGTCCTGAATGTATTGCTTACGGATATGAGCCTTGCCGGCCCGATTCGTTGCATTCGTATCGCGTTCAAAGGTTCGTTGAGGGCACTGTGACAGTGTTTTGTGACACCTCCGTCAATGAGACTGAGGGTTCGAGGCCGGTGGTTTTTTCAGCGCCTGAATCACGGCATTGGCGGCGTTGGACAGCAATGAGGCAGGCCGCGCCACAACGCTGATCTGGCGCATCACGGTCAGCGGCAGCGGGATCGACTCCAGCTCGCGAAGCCGTCCGTTCAACAGCGCGCCAGGCACAATCGAGATGCAATGTCGCTTGGCAACCAGGTCCAGCAGCGTGTCCAGGCAACTGAGTTCGCCGCGTTGACTGAGCCGTACCTGTGCCGATGCCAGTTGCTGGTGCAGGCGCTCCACGCCCGGATGCCGCCAGGCCACATAGCGCGACACCTGCGCAAGCTCGGCGAAACACTGAGCTGCCCCCTGCTTGCTGCGCGCCGCCACCAGTACGTAGTGGTCCGACCAGCAATGGTGCTCGAGGTAATGCTCGTCCAGCACAGCACCCGGCAGGATGAGAATATCGGCCACGCCCTTTATCAATGCGTCCAGCGACGGATGCTGTTCGCTGCGGTGCAGCACGTTCAGATGAATATCGGGGTAATGATGGGCGAGAAAGTCCAGCGAGGTACTCAGGCCGGTCTCGCGGATGTGCGAGTGGTAATGAATGGTGACGCTGCCACTGACCCCATTTTTTTTAGTTGTTCGAGCGTGGCCATGATATTTCCCAGGGTCTGGCTGATGACCTTGCCTTCAGGGGTAAGCGTGCAGCCTGTGCGGCTGCGAATGAACAGGCGTTTTTCGAAAAAATCTTCGACTTCCTTGATCGCATAGCTAATGTTCGACTGGCTGCAGCCCAAAATGGCGGCGGCCTCGGAGAACGAACCGTGCTGTGCGACGGTTTGAACGACTTTGAAGAAGTGGGTTTTCATGTGTCCTGCACTCTGGTTTTGCAAAGGTGGGTGCGGCCCTGCCGCTGAGCCAAAGGCTCGGGAATACAGGAAACCCCCGCCGAAACACCGAGCTGGCCGGTTTATCGGCTGTTCGAATGAATGTCTCAAGCGGGGGTAAGGCGGACGCTGGCTATCGCGTTGAAGCGCTGGCTATGCACATTTCGCGCACATAGCCTCTTCAGGGGTATCCGCAGCGCGACTGGACTCAGTCGTTCTCGGTCCAGTCGAAATCCATTTGCAGCGCGGTACGTTCGGCCAGCTCACGGCTGTGCAGACGCTCGACCAGGTGCAGGCTCATGTCGATACCGGCGGAAATACCTGCCGAGGTCACGAACGAGCCTTCATCGACCCAGCGCAGCGTGCTGAGCACGTCCACCGACGGGAACATTTCCTTGAGGTCGTCGATGTCTTCCCAGTGGGTGGTCACCTGCTTGCCGGCCAGTTTGCCGGTCCTGGCCAGCAGGAAGGCGCCGGTGCATACGGCAGCGACCACGCGGCCAGGCTCCGACTGATCGCTGATCCAGTGAATCACGTCGGGCTTTTCCAGTTCAGCGGTCACGACGCCACCCGGAACGATCAGGCAGTCGACGGGCGGATGGTCGTTGATCGAGAAATCCGGATCGACCTTGAGCCCGGCGCGGGCACGCACTGACGCGGTGCTGCGGCCAATGGTGAACACGTTGAACAACTGCCGGTCATCACGGCTGTTGCGGGCGTGCATGCGGGTTGCGGTGGTGAATACTTCATAGGGGCCAGCGAAGTCGAGAACCTCGACGTCGTCATAAACGTAGATACCGATATTGAGTGGCACGAGTTGGCTCCAGGGCCTGCATGGCAGGCCACTTGCATCATAGTGAGGGTTAAGCGGGTTTCAGCGGTGACACAGAGCAGATTACTCAGTAGCATCACGTCAAACTACTGGCTGAAATGCCAATATCCGGTAACATCGCGCCATGAAAAATCATCTCGTCGTCGCACTCATCTACAACCAGCTGTGCACCTTCGAATTTGGCTGCACGGTTGAAGTCTTTGCGCTGAAAAGACCCGAGCTGGGCGTCAGTTGGTACGAGTTCGCGACCTTCCCGGTCGACGACGGCCCGATCACCGCTGCCGGGGGCATCACCATCGTGCCCACACCCGGCGAGGTGCTGCTGGAAAACGCCGACACGATCATCGTGCCGGGCTGGCGCGGGGTTGAATCAGAGGTTCCGCAACGGCTCATCGAACAGCTCCAGGCGGCTCATGCACGCGGCGCGCGAATCTGCTCGATCTGTACCGGGGCCTTCGTCCTGGCGGCGGCCGGTCTGCTCGACGGGCATAAGGTGACGACCCACTGGCGCTACACCGACCTGCTGGCCACCATGTACCCGGGCCTGACCATTCAGCCCAACGAACTGTATGTGGATCAGGGCAGCATCGTGACCGCAGCAGGCTCGGCTGCCGGGCTGGACATGATGCTGCACCTGGTGCGCAACGATCACGGCTCGCGCGTTGCCAACATGGTTGCGCAGCGCATGGTCATTCCGCCGCATCGCGAAGGCGGACAATCGCAATATGCATCCCGGCAACTGGTATCGGCCAGCGACGGGCCGATTTCCAACCTGATGGACTGGATTCGCAGCGACCTGCAGCGCCCCCATACCATCAAGGAAATGGCCTCACGCGCAGCGCTCAGTACCCGCACCTTGCACCGCAGCTTCATGGAAAGTACCGGGCTGACGCCTTACGACTGGCTGCTCGGTGAGCGCATTGCCTACGCCAAGGAACTGCTGGAATCGTCGAAATTGCGCCTGAATGAAGTGGTGGACCGCGCCGGCTTCGGCTCCGAAGAGTCGTTTCGCCGGCACTTCCGCAATCTGGTGGGCATCAGCCCGAGCAGCTACCGCAAGCAATTTGCCCGGGCCTGACCCCCAGCTTGGGGTAAAGCGCATCGACGATTGCGTCGGCAAACTCGCCCCACGCGCCGGCAACCGCCGTGTTGGTCAGGACCACCATGCTCAGCGCAGCACGCGGATCGACCCAATAATGACTGCCATACAGGCCGCACCACGACCAGGTTCCCGCCCCCTGCCGCTGCCCGGCAAGCACTGGATCGATAAGGATCATCGGCCCCAGCCCGAACCTCCAGCCGGGCCCGCGGCTGGCGATGATTGTCTGGCCAATCGCATTGCCCAGCAAGCGCGCGGTACCGGCTTCACTCAATACCGGCGCGCCGCCGAGACGCAGGCATTCGAGCAGCCGCAGATAGTCATCAGCCGTGCCGAGCATTCCCGCCCCGCCCGACTCATAAGCGCATGAGTCAAAGGCGCGGGCTGCGGACAGCCGCGCCCGGCCGCTGTCGAGCAACACCCCATCGTCATCGCCGATACGCTGCGGGCCACTGACCCCATCCTTGTAGGCGCTGGCCAGCGGACATTCCGGCAGGTGCCTGAATGAGGTCGCATGCATGCGCAGAGGCACGGTGACCCATTTATCGATGGCTTCTGACAACGCCAGCCCCGTGGCCTGTTCGATCACTGCACCCAATACATCCGTGGCCAGCGAGTACCCCCAGGCGCTGCCGGGCTCAAACAGCAAGGGCACACGCGCCAAACGCCTCAGGTTTTCCTGCAGGTCGAACGGTACGCGATCCAGCCCGTCCGACACCCCGGCGCGCTGATAAGCGTTATCGGGCGCTTGCTCAAAGCCGTAGCTCAAGCCCGACGCGTGTGACAGCAGGTGCTGCAGCGTGATGAGCGGCTCGCGGCCATTGGCCAGATGCGGTCGAAAGGCTGGCAGCCAGTGCGTCACCGAAGCGTGCAGATCCAGCACACCCCGTTCGCAGAGCCGCAACACCGCGACCGAGGTCAACAGCTTGGTCAGTGAGGCCAGACGAAAACGCGTGCGGCGGGTGACCGGAATCTGCTGTTCACGATCGGCCCAGCCGCGCGCACTGGCGTATTCCAGACGCCCATGCCGAGCCAGCAACAGCACGCCACCGACGATCCGACCCTGCTCGACGAAACTGCGCCAGACATGGTCAAGACGCTGTATCCCCGCCTCGTTCAGGACAGCCATGGTTCACTCGCCCCTCACTGCACGGCTGAAGATCTGCGCGTAGGCCTGCGCCGAATGGCGAATCGGGTTGGTGTGCGAGCAGCCATCGGCGAAAGCCATCCGCCCGACCCGCTCGGCGTCGCGATCGTCGATACCGATCTCGCCCAGCGTATGTGGAATGCCGATCTGCTCGCGCAGTGTCAGCAGCCAGTCCATCACCCCGGAGAAACCGGGCGACGGCAACCGCAGGTAAACCGCCAGATCGTCCATTTGCGTCTGCAGCACCGAGCGATTGGCCTCCAGCACGTAGGGCAGCAGGATTGCGTTCAGCAAGCCATGATGCTGGTCGTAGAGCGCCCCAAGGCTCTGCGCGATTGCGTGTACGCCGCCCAGACCGCGCTGAAACGCGGCCGCGCCGAGGCTGGAGGCCACCAGCATCTGCTGCCGCGCCTCCAGGTCCTGCCCGTCGGCGACGACACGCGGTAAAAACGCCTTGATCATCTGCATGCCCTTGACCGAAACCGCTTCGGCCATCGGGTGCCAGGCCGGCGAACACCAGGACTCCATGCAGTGGGTCAAGGCATCGGCGCCGGTGGCGGCGGTCAGGTGCCTGGGCAGGTCGAGTGTCAGCGTCGCATCCAGAATCGCGATGCGCGGCATCATGCGAAGGTGCAGAATGGTGCGTTTGACCTGCGCCTGCTCATCGGTAATCACCGACGCACGCCCTACTTCAGAGCCGGTCCCGGCCGTTGTCGGCAGCGCAATCACCGGCGCAATGCCATCCGGATCGGCGCGCAGGTGGTTGTCGTTGATGTCTTCGAAATCCCATAACGGGCGGGTCTGGCCCGACATCAGCGCGACTGCCTTGGCAGCGTCCAGCGCCGAGCCGCCGCCAAACGCAATCACACCGTCGTAGCCTCCGGTTCTGTAAGCGTGCAGCCCCTCGGCGACGTTGGTGCCGGTCGGGTTGCCCTTGACCCGGTCAAACAGGCCGCAGTGGCCCAACTGACTGCGGCAGTCCTCTACGGCGCCGGTGATCATGTCGGTGCTGCCGAGAAAGCTGTCGGTGATCAGCAGCGGACGTTGTATGCCGGTCACCCTGCAGGCGTCGGCCAGTTCGTTGACGCGTCCTGCGCCTGCGCGGATGGAAGTCGGGTAGTGCCAGTCGTTGCGGTGCATTCAGGTATTCCTTTACAGGTGATTTCAGTGAGTGAGGCCAGCAGGCAGCAACCCGATCAGCAGGCGCAGACCGAAAGCGATCATGAACAGGCCGGTGACGATGTCGATGGCCTTTTTCATGCGCTGATAGCGCGTCTGTACCGCGGGGATCGAAAACAGCGTGGCGAGCAGCACGAACCAGGCAATCGCCAGCACCGCGATGATCGATACACCCGCAATGCGTACCCACATCGGCATGCCCGGCGTGGTCACGGTGGTGAACACGCTGGTGTAGAACGCCAGCGCCTTGGGATTGGTCAGGTTGGTCAGCAGGCCGAAACGATAGGCGCGGCTCAGACTGCCAATGCCCAGCGCAGCGATGTCCCTGGGTTTGGGCTGGCTGCCGGCACTGCGCAGGCTTTTGCTGCCGAGCCAGGTCAGGTAGGCACCGCCGAGCAATTGCAGGGTCGGTTGCAGCCATGGCAACTGTTGAAACACCAGCCCCAACCCGGTAGCGGCCAGCAAGGCCCAGAGGATGCTGCCCGAGGCAACGCCCAGCCCGGCACAGATGCCCTGCTGCCGTGACTGGCTGAACGAGAGTTGGGTGATGACCAGAAAGTTCGGACCAGGGCTGATGATCAACACGATGAACGCCCCAGCGAGGGCGGTCAGCAAAGTGATTTCTTGCATAGTAATAATTCCTTTTTAATTAAAAGCTTGAATGGCTTTGTTCAACTGAAATGTGATGCCACTTGAAGTTGTGTTTGTCAGCGTATCCAGACAAGACTCGACTGCCCGGCGCGCCTCGATCAGCGCGCGACAGGTCGGATCAGGAGTCGGTACGTAGTGGTTGTAGAACGTGCAGCCTTCCACGGCGGGCCCGAGAACCCATAGCCGCTGCTGCACCTCACCGTCGCGACCGATTGCGCGACCCGCTGCGTCGGTGTCGATGCCATCGGCAGGCCAGGCATGCGCGGCACGAATCAGCCCGCGCTTGCGCAGATCGTTGATTAACCCATAACGACTGCCCGACACACCGCTGTGGGCGACACGGGCAGACACGCAGTTGTACGGCTCCTGCACGTCACTCATCGGCGGCAAGACCGTCACGACCCCGGCCTCGATCAACGCCAGCAGGTCTTCATGGCGTTCCTTCTGCGGCCCGCCGACCAGACGGTTACTCAGTCCCGCCCAGGTGCCATAGAAATCCAGCGTCGAGGATTCGGTCAGGCCGTTGCGATCGACGACCAGACGCAACAGGTCGCGATAATCGCGCCAGACCTCCAGTGCCTGACAGATCGGGCTGTGCGCGGTGCCCAGCCGACTCAGGGCCAGGTCACGTTTGATCCAGTCGACGAACCACTGCCCGTATGTTTCTTGCGCGCCGGACCAGGGCTGGGTGATCAGCCAGTGCTCAGGCTCGAATTCACCCCACTGCTCTGCCAGACGGGCAAACACTGCCGGTCTGCTGATTGACTCGCGCAGCAGGCGCTGAACAGAGGCCAACCGCCCAGGCGCCTCCATACGGACCCTGGCCTGATAAAACACGGCACGCATTTCATCCTTGATCAGGGGCAGCACATCGGCGCGAAAGTCGAGCCGCCCGCCTTCCCTCTGCTCGCGCAAACGCGCTATGGCGTCGGCCGTGAAAAACAGCCTCGGCAACGGTGCGTGACGGCAGGCATGCCACTGCGGCCTGGCATGAAACGGCAATCCGCTACGGGAATACATCAACACCCTGGGCTCGCGTCCGGACGGCAGGTAACGCCAGCCGGCGAAGCCGCCATCGCGCACGTAGCGCCCGCCGCGCCCCTCAGTCAGATGCGCCAGCGTGTCCATGGCGGTCAGCCCCAGGCCTTCGATGACCACGCACTCGCCGACGTCCTGCTGCACGTGGGGGTCAGGCGCATGTCCGCTGGTGAGGAACACGCCGTCGACGTTCATTGCCAGACTGCCGGTACGCAGCCGGAAACCCGGCGTTTGCGACCTTGGCTGGCAGCTCAGCACCTGCTCGGCGTGGTGGCGCACCTGCACGTGCGCCGGGCAGCGTTGCAGCAGAAAGCGATAACTGTCCTGCAAATAGCGCCCGAGCAGAGCACGCGGCACGAAGTCGCCAAATGCCACCGCTCTGCCCTGCCCATCCAGGCTGACATGGCCGCGCGCGTCCAGGCGTACATCCTCACGGCTGCACCATTGCAAAAAGGTCGGGCCTGGCGGTTCACACGCCGGGAAAGCCGAGGAAAACGCCGACAACTGACCGGCCATGGTGTTGAGCATCAGGTAATCCGGCTGCTGCGCAAGGTGCAGCCCGCTGCCCGGCGGCTGCGGATCGAACACGTCGATACGCAGCGGTTGCCGCACGTCTTGGCGACTCATGCCGATCAACTGCTCCAGAATGCTCAATCCGCGCGAGCCCATGCCGATAATGGCGACGGTATGCGTCTGCATGGCCATCACCAGCGCGCCGATTCAAAGAAGAACTGCGGCACCGGCAAAGCGCTGCCCTCGGCCACCGCCTGGCGATACACCCGCTGCCCCACAGCAAGGTCGAGCACGCCAAGCCCGAACGGCGAAAAGATCGAAGCCTTGTCCGGACTCAACTCCACTTGCCCGGTCATCAACTGTGCCAGCGTCCCGGTAATGAACGAGCGGTGCTGATACTGCTGCACGGCGAGGTCAGGCGAGGTCTGAGCCTTGAGGCAGTGTTCGACGTCATCGAGGATGTTGTTGGCCTGGGCAATGACCTCCGGCCCCAGATCGCGCAACGAGATGTTCAGCACCCGTTGCCCCGGCTGAAACACCGGCTCCAGTACATAAGGGCTCGGCGCAGTAGTGGCGAACACCACCACATCGGCTTGCAGGCACGTCGCCAGGTCGCTCGGCTCGCTGTGCAGTCCATGACGGCTGGCATGTCCGACCAGCGCCAGCGCCGAATCCTGGTGCTGATCGAAGACGCTGACTGCGTCCATCGTCCAGCCATCGCTGACGAACATGTCGAGGATGGTGCGGGCAATGAAACCGGCACCAATGAACGACATTCGCCCGACATGGCGCTGCTGGCGGCTCATCCAGCGCGCAGCGAGCACCGCCGAGGCTGCCGTGCGCATGGCACTGATACGCGAGGCCTCCAGGCAGGCAAAGGCATAACCGGTGAGTGGATCGTTGAGAATCAGCACCGCCGAGGCGCGCTGCAGGCCCGTGTCGATATTGCCCGGAAAGCTGGAAATCCATTTGATGCCACTGACCGGCTGCTCGCCCGACAGGCTGGCGGGCAAGGCGATGATGCGATTGGCCGGTGCCTGCGCAAAGCGCAGAAAGTAACTGTCGGGATTGATCGTTTGGCCAGCCTCATGAGCCAGATACGCCGCCTGCACGTCATCGATGCAGGCCAGCGGGTCTGCCGCCAGCAGGCGCGCAACCACCTCACCGTCGAGCACATGGAACGCCGCGCGCTTCATGCGCTCGGCGGCCAGCCAGACCGTCCAGCTTGAATGCCGGGAAAGCGCAGGCGCTTCCATGCTCTCAGAACATGTCTCGGCCACTGGCGAGGACAGGTCTGCCAGGGTCATGCTCAGCACTTCGCGGCCAAACCGCTGTTCGACCCAGTGATCATCGTACAGCGTGTCGAGGTAGCGCTCGCCCCAGTCCGGCGACAACGCCACCACCACCGAACCGGGCTCGATGCGCTCGCGCCAGGCATGCACCGCAGCGATCACCGTCGCGGTGGACCCGCCGACCAGCAGACCCTTGCTGCGCGCCAGAATGCGGCACATGGCGACGGTGTGTGATTCCGGGACCATTTCCAGCGCATGAATGCCATCGGCATTGAAGATCGGCGGGCGCTGGCTGGTGCCCAGTCCAGGAATGAAGCGCCGGCTGGCCGGAGTGTCGAAGGTCACCGAGCCGACGCTGTCCACGGCAATGATTCGGGTGGTCGGATGATGGCGCTGAAAATGCTGAATGCAGCCCATCAACGTGCCAGTGGTCCCGGCACCGACGAACACATAATCCACATGGCCGAAATGCTGGCTGATCGAACGCGCCGTGGTTCGCGCATGGGCACGCGGGTTGGCCGCATTCTCGTATTGATTGAGCCAGACATAGCGCGGGTCGCTGGCCACTTTTTGGCGAATCAGCTCGATGCGCGTCCCGAGGAACCCGCCGTTGGCGTCCGGGATTTCGACCTGGATGACCTCGGCGCCGTAGCTGCGCATCATGCGGATGTTGTGGCTGGAGCTGTTGGGGTCGACCACGCAGGTAAACGGGATGCCCCGTTCAGCGCAGATCATCGCCAGCGCCACCCCGAGATTGCCCGACGAGGACTCGATCAGAATCGTGTCCGGGCCCAGCAGGCCCCGCGCCTGAAGGTCATTGATCAACCCCACGGCAGTCTTGAGCTTGATAGAGCCTGCCGGGTTGAGTGATTCCATTTTCAGGAAAAAATCGGCGCCCAGGCCAGTCACCTTGAGGAAGGCCTGATCGTGAACGATTTCGCAAAGAGAGTTGTACATGGGCTTCACTTCCACTGTGCCAGCAAAGGTTCGGCTGCCGGTGCTACGGCCTGCTGAAGGGCCGTGGCGATACGCTCGGCGCGCAACGCCATCAGTGAAAACGACTGACTGTCACTGATTCCGTGGCTGCGTTCGGAAAGGCCGTTGACCCAGATATTCACGTCGCACTCGCCTTGGGTGGCGACCCGATAGTCCCGATCAATCAGCAAACCACCGTCGACATCGGCCTGCAGCCATGGCTGCAAACCACTCAACAACGGCGGTATCAGGTACTGCTGATACCCGGTGCCAAGCACCACGGCATCGACCTCAAGCACCTGGGTGCGCTGGCTGAAGGTGTCGGTCAGCTCGACCCGGTAGCCTTCGGCGACGGGCTCGATGGCGCTGATCACGCTGTAGGCGTAGGTCTGCAGGCGTTTGCGACCGGCAATGGAGTCTTCGTAGATCAGCGAAAACAGCTTCTGGCTTTCGTCCGGGTCGATCCCTGCGTAATTGGTCGAGCGGCTCCAGTCGAGAAAACGCTGCCTCGCGGCCGGGTCCAGGCTATGGAAATAATCAACGTGATCCGGAGCGAATACCCGGCTGGGGAACTGGCCCAGCTGAGTGAGTTTGAAACCGGCCGAGCGATGCACTGAATGCACCTCGATGCCGGCGTCGCGGCTGACCAGTTCCAGCACCGACTCACTGGCGCTCTGCCCCGAACCGAGCACCAGCCAGCGCTTGGGCAGGTGCTCGCCGAAGGCTTGCAGGCGGCTCAGAAACTGCGACGTGTGAAACAGCGTCGGGCCGATCAGCGCCTCGAACGCGGGCGGAATACGCGGAGCACTGCCGCTGGACAGCACGACATTGCGCGTCGTGAAACAGGTATCCGCCGTGCACACGCGTAGTTCATGCAGGCGCCCATGACGCAGCACCGGGTCAATGCCTGTAACCGGCGTGTTGAAGCAGGTCTGGCTGTCCACCTGCGCGGCGACCCAGGCCAGATAATCCGACCATTCATGGCGACTGGCCGGGCGGCCCAGCAGGCCGAAATCGAACATTCGCCCGTGTTCCTTGAGGTACATGGCGAACGAGAAGCGGCTGCGTGGATTACGCGGGGTCACCAGATCGCGAAATACGTGATGATTGATGTCCGTTCCGGCCAGCAGCAGTTCGCGATGCCATTGGCTGTCCTGCGCAGCTTCCAGATAGCGAACGGACAGCGCGCCCAGCGGGTCATTGGCCTCTCGCGCATCGGCGAACGCGCAGGCCAGCGCGATACCGGCCGGACCGAAGCCGATACAGACGGCGTCCGAATGCAAGGTGTGTGGTGTCGAGTTACCCATGAAGTTCCGGTCCTTAGAGTTGGTGTAAAGCGGTGTTTTGGGTGCTATGGGGTGATGCGGCTCAGCCCGGTGGGGCCTGGCGTCCAGAGGCAGGTCGTCGCGCTGCGTAGCTCGCCCTGATCGAAGCTGACCGTGCCCAGCGGTGTGTTGAAGGTGCTGTGCCGAAACGCATCCGGCAGTTGCGCGGCGCGAAGACCGGCGCGGGCCACCTCGGCCAGCACGTAAAGCATCAGCAGGCTTTCGCGAAAGTAGGTCTGCGGTTCGGCAGCGAACAGCGACCGGTGCAGTGCCTGGGCCTGACAGCGATGTCCAGCGCTGTCGGGGGCTGCGAAGCCGATCACGAAGGTGTTGCTGTCGTGCGCTGCGGCGCACCCCAGATACGGCGAGGCAGCGTCGTCGGTCAGCACCAGCGGTCGAGTACTGTCGGCCTGCCGCCGCGCTTGCCAGTGCTCGCGACTGGGTTTGAGGCGTCCGGCAAACACCTCGACATCGGCCTGGTCGAGCTCGTCGACACGTTGCAAACCGGCACCTGCCAGTGCCGCGCTGATGGCGATGCACAAGGCCCGACCGTGAGCACTGTCGTCGGCCTGAACATGCACGCGCAGCCACTGACGAGTCTCCAGCCAGCTGACCAGATCCGCCGCCAGTTGCCGGTCCGCGGGGCAGAAACGAAAGACGTTGGGGTGCTCCAGGGTCAGGCAATCGATCGTTGCTGCGGGGGTCAGCAGGGCAATACCGGCGTGCCGATACAGCGGCGCGGCAGCAACGGCTGCATCCGAAGAGAAATGACCGATGACCAGATCGGCCTTCCAGTCGATCATTTGCCGAGCCACATCGGCCCCGCGAACGGCATTGGCAGCGTCGTCGAGAAAGCGCCACTGCACCCGCTCAAGCCCCGGCATGCAATTGCGCGCCACCGCCAGCGCCCTCAAAAAGGTCCGTGCATGCGGCGTGTCGTCGGGGTCGAACAGAGCGCTGACCCCGACCCGCAAACCCGGCAGACGCGAGTCGACCGAGGACGTCATGACTGCACGCTCGCCAGCGCGAGGTCTTGTGCTGAAAAGCCCGGCATCGACCTGCCTGGCGACAATGCCGACCAGCCAGAGCAAGCGCGATCCTTTCCAGCCAGATGCCTGCGCAGTTGCTCGACAGCAATGTGCGCCACGCCGGGCGCGAACTTGAAGCCCAGCCCGGACATGCCTGCGGCCAGATACACCGGGCTGCGCTCGGCGCAGAACCCCAGCATCGGCCGACCGTCGGCGCTGTAGCTGTCGAAACCGGGCAACACATCAAGCACATGCGGCTTGCCGGCCGAGGCGCACACTTGGGCGACGCGTTTGCAGGCGTCTTCGCTATGCCGTGCATCGGGCTGCGCAAGGTGCTCGGGCCACAGGCCGCTGTCACGCACGCCACAGCCGGTCTGCACGATATGCCGAGTCAGCGGTATGCCGTAGCTCTGGGTAACCGCATCAATCACCGGCATTGACCAGTCGCCTTCGGTCAGCACCCGGGCAAGGGGAATCGAGCGTGCTTCCAGCCCCGAGTGCGGCACCAGGTGCTGGCTCCAGGCACCGGCAGCGACCACCACGGTCCGGCAACGCAGCGTGGCGCTGCCCAGGTCGATGTGCACAAGGTCGGGCGCCCGGCAGTCGATGGACTTGATCTCGCGATGCTCCAGCAGCAAGCCCTGCTGGCGTACCGACTGACACAGCGCGGCGACGGCCTGACGCACATTGCCGACGCAGGCGCGCGGCTCGAACAGATTGACCCGTTCCAGCGCCGGGCAATGCGGGTAGCGACTGCCATCAAGCTCGTGACCTGACAGCAGGCGCATCGGGTAGCGTTCGCTGCCGTACTGGTCGATGGCGCGGTGCAGGTTATCCAGCTGGTCCGTGGCGGCCCGGTAAATCACCCCGGTACGCCGCAACGCACTGGCGTAAGTGGTCGCAAAAACGCCGTCGTCCATCAGGCTGATGGAATAGGCCGCCAGTTCCATCAGAAGCGGATCGCTGTCATACAGGCGAACCAGGCCGCCGGAATAGCCGCTTGCGCCCAGGCTGCCGGCTGCGCCCTTGTCGATCAGCGCGACCGACACACCGGCGCTGCACAGCTTCGCCGCGATACTGGCGCCGGTGATCCCGGCGCCAATGACCGCTATCTCATAATCGATAAACATTGTCGTGAATCCGTTCAGATGGAGTATTCAGCGGCCGGGCCGTTCATCAGCGTGGCGTGGACGCGGGCCTCGGACAGTGCGAACGCGCTGATGATCTGCGCTGACATGTCCGGAATCAGCGCCTTGCCGGCCACCGCGATGAATGCCGCCAGATGGCTGACCGGGCGTCCTTCGGCCAGACGCCCGCGGGTGATGGCGATCGCGTCCAGCAGCACCTGAGCCATGCGTTTCATCGAAAACTGCGCAGGCTCCGAAGCTTTGCTCCACTTCACGCGCAACGCTTCCAGGAGTCCGGCGTCCGCCCCGCAGAGGCCGCTCCACCAGTGGTCGTCGCGGTTTATTCCGGCGTCCAGCAAGGCCGGGAAAAACTCGCTGAACACCTCTGCCCGCCATGCAAGGAACTGCGCCAGGCGGAAATCACCTTCGCTTTCCTCCGGCGCGATACTCGCCAGATACAGGCGCGCACTGTCCGCGCAGGCTTCACGGGCCAGGTCGCCGACCCAGATCGCATGGTTGCGACTGGTCGACAGGTTCAGGCCGTCCAGCTTGAGAAACTGATTGGGCATGAAGCGCTGGCGGACCCTGATGTCGTGCAGCGCCGTCAGTTGCGCCGGATAGACGATGGCGTGGCTGAACACACAGTCAAAGCCGAGAAAATGCACCAGCGTGCCCTGCCCTGACTGCCAGTACTGACGAAACAGCTCCGGACGCCCGACGCGGTCGGCATACTCCCGAAATGCCGCCATGTAGCCCGCCAGCCCCATGAACCAGGTGTGCACCCGGCACGAGCCGTCGGCCTGCAGATCAAGCCCGCCGTCGCCCGGACGCGTGACGCCCCAGTCATGCAGGTGCTCCAGGCTGTCGCGCAACCAGCTGTCGAGCGGCTTGCGCCATGACTGGCCCAGCAGGCGGTCACGCAACTGCGGCTTGAACCCGGCCAGTTTCAGAAACGCGCGATGGGCGTTTTTCCATTGCGAGGGCTGACTGCAGAGCTTGCAGCGCAAGTCTGTCATCAACTCGGCGTCAGGGGCCTGGGCGCAGTTCTCGCACTGACTGGCATCGGACTCGGCACCGCAGTAATTGCAGTTGCCCCGGGCAAAGGCCTCGTAGCCCCAGACGTCGCAATCAGGGCAATACGGCTCGCTGGAATCCCGACACTCGATCGCGCCGGCATCACGCAACGCACCGAACACTTCACCCACCGCTTCGGCGAACCACGGGTTGTCGTGCGGGCGCATCCAGTTATCGGGCTGTATGTTGATGGCCGCCAGCGAGGCCTCGATGCGGTCGGAATTGCGCCTGGCCAGCTCGACCGGGTCGACGCCCTGCTCCAGCCCTTTGCGCAGCATGTAGGACTGGTAGTCGTCGGAGTAGGACACCAGCACACACTCGTGGCCACGCTGACGCTGCACGCGAGTAAACACATCAGCGGCCAGAAACGGCCCGGCGATATGGCCTATGTGCAAATCGCCGTTGGGGGTCGGGGGCGTGATGGTGACGATGAACTTACTCATCCAGGCACCCCGTGGTCTCGCTGTGCTGCGCCACGAACGCGTTCACGTAGTTCATGTCCCACCAGACCACATAGAAGTGGAAGTCCTCGGCGGACTCATTGATGACGTAATGGTTGGTGTGTTTCGGAATCGCGGCGATATCGCCAACGGTGAAATCCATCTGCCGGTCACCGACAACCAGACGCGCACTGCCCTTGATGGCAATGAAGATTTCCTGATCGATCTGGGTGTGTGCTTCGCTGCAGGTGCCCGGACGGACCACGCACCAGCCGCCGGCGAACGGCATCGGGTAGCCTTCCCACGGCAGCAGGCGGCTGCCATCCAGACCGTACTCGTGTACCAGCCAGTCGAATCGGGTTTTACGGTGTATATCGAACTTTTCCATGCTCAGTCCCGTACGTTTCAAGTGCGGCAAAGCATGAAATTGTTGCCAATTGTTGGCTATCCGATTGCCGGATAGCTCAGGGTCGAACTATCCATTTTCTGGATGGCGATCCGCAGCCCCGTCCGCCGTCCTATTTCTTTTGCCAATGACGGCTATCGATAACGCTGATAACTGAATCGGGAACGCCGGTGTTAACGTTGCCGGCGATGAACGAACACTTCTCCCGGCCCCGCGAATCCGCGTCGCGATGCCGGTGAATCTCTGCTCTGCTTCATCACTCCTTTGGTTAGATCTTTTAAGCCACCCCGTTTACGCGAGGTGGCTTTTTTTTGCTCAAAGATCAAACCCGTCCACAACGTTGCGCCGCTCGTTGTCACTGCGCATGTCGTAACTGGCGGTGGTCGAGATGTGCGTGTGATGCGCGAGCTTCTGGGCAATCGACAGATCGAACTCTTCGATCACCCGGGTAATGAACGAACGTCGAAAATCATGGGGCATGATGTTCACGCCCACCTGGCGCCCGCGCTGCTTGGCGATGAAGTAAATGGCGTGCTTGGTGATTCTGTCGCGGGTGATATGGCTGCCACGGCGAATCCGGTTGAACAGGAACGGGTCGTCGCCCTGCCCCGGCTGGAGACACGACCGGCGCAACTCCAGCCAGTCGTTCAGCGCCTTGAAGGCCCATTCGGGGGCGTATTTGATCAATTGCTTGTTGCCTTTGCCCAGCACCCGCAGGCTGCGCTCGGCGAAGTCGATCTGGGAAAGGTCGAGGTTGACCGACTCGGACTTGCGCATCCCCGAGCCATACAGAATGGCAATGATCGCGGCATCGCGACGCCCTTGCGGCCTGGGGTCGGCAGCACAGGCTTCCATCAGCTCACGAATCAGCGTGCGACGGATGTTGCGGCCCTTGATCAGCCGCGTGCCGCTGACCGGTTTGATCGAGCGGATTTTCAGCAGTTGATCGTGGCTGATCAGGTCGTGTCGCCAGGCTTCGTTCATCACGCCGCGAATGGCGTTCACATACAGCGAGGTGGTATTGGGCGCGTAGTCATCCTGACGCAGCGTTGCGACCAGCGCGGTAACGTGGCCAGGTTGCAGGGTGTGCCAGGGAATATCATGAATATCGACGTCAGCCATGCCCAACCGGTCTGCTGCATCCTGCAGAACGTAGGTCATGGTCAGGCGGCTTGAAGGTGCCAGGCGATCGAGGTAGAGGCGCAGTGGCTTGTTGACGTCGGGCAGCGAAGGCTGGCTGACGATGCGTGCGTCCTTATCGGTGTGAGGGTCGTGCGGCATAGAAAGCGACGCCTTTTCTGGTGCAAGCGCGTGCCAACAGCCACGGCGCTTTTCATTCGTATTCAGGCGAGCGACTTTAGCACGAGGGCTCTGGTGCGACACCTGCGCTGCAGCGCACCACCATTATCCTCAGGCAACGCCCGGTAACATCCTGCTGCTTGAACGACGCGTCACCTGGGATAGCCTTGGCCGTCCTTTCCGCCATCGAAGGCCGGCACGCACCTTGATTCCGTCCTCTGCCCGCAAAACACCTGGCCGCGGTGAAGCGGCGGCCAGTTTCTGGCTGCTGACCCATCAGCTCAGTCAGCGCAGCGAAGCCGAACGCCTGACGAACATTCAGGCAGGCTTTGCACCGCGCTGGATCCGTGCAGTGCGGGACGCGCTGGCCCTTGCCCCCAGGCAAATGGAAGCGCTGTTCAACGCATCGGTTTCAACCCTCGAACGGCGCCAGCGCCAGCAACAGTCACTGGACCTGGTAGCCTCCGAACGCCTTGACCGTGTGGCGATGATTGCCAGCCACGCGCTGCAGGTGTTTGCAACGCCCGAGCGTGCCAGCCAATGGCTGGTTGCCCGCAACACCTCATTCGGCGGTCGCACGCCGTTGCAATTATGCGAAACCGGGCTCGGCACGACGCAAGTTCATCGCGCACTGGTCGCGCTAGAGTGTGCCAGTGCCGACGCGCCGTGATTCACTCAGCGTGCAGTATCCACCACGATCCGCCCACGAACCTGCCCTGCAATCAATTGCGGCGCGAGGTCGATCACCTCGCTCAAGCCGACTTCACGGCTGATCAGTGGCAGCAACGACATGTCCAGGTCGCTCGCCAGCCTCGACCAGGCTTCCAGCCGATCCGCGCGCGGGCGAGTCACGCTGTCGATACCCGCCAGCGTGACACCGCGCAGAATGAACGGCGCAACCGACCCCGGAAACTCCATGCCCTGCGCCAGGCCACAGGCCGCCACCACACCGCGATAACGAATACCGGCGCACACGTTGGCCAATGTATGGCTGCCGACAGAGTCGACTGCCGCCGCCCATTGCTCCTTGGCCAGCGGTCGCCCAGGCTGCGAGAGGGTTTGCCGGTCAACGATCTGTGCCGCGCCGAGTTGCTGCAGGTAGTCGCTTTCCGAGGCCCTCCCGGTGGAAGCAATGACCCGATAGCCGAGCCTGGCCAGGATGGCGATGGCAAAGCTGCCGACCCCACCATTGGCGCCGGTGACCAGCACATCACCGTGGTCCGGGGTCAAGCCGTGCTTTTCCAATGCCAGGACACTGAGCATCGCGGTGTAGCCCGCCGTGCCGATGGCCATCGCCTGCGCCGGCGTGAAGGCCTCTGGCAAAGGAATGAGCCATTCGCTCTTGAGCCGGGCCTTTTGCGCCAGCCCGCCCCAATGCCCTTCGCCTACGCCCCAGCCATTGAGCAGAACCTTGTCCCCGACCTTGAACTCAGGGGTATCGCTGGCTTCAACCGTACCGGCCAGGTCAATACCCGGGACCATCGGGAAGCTGCGCACGATCGGGCTCTGACCGGTGATCGCCAGCGCGTCCTTGTAGTTGAGCGTGCTGTGCGACACGTCGATCGTCACGTCGCCCGAGGGCAGCCGCGCTTCGTCGATGTCGGTCAGATTGACGTGGTAGCCCGCCTCATCCTTGTCGATCAAGATGCCCTTGAACATATGCGCCTCCAATTTAGACTGATCGTCTTTAAATAGTTCTGAAGAGAAATCATTGCGGCAAACCGCGAAGGTAGCCGGCAATGAACGTGTTCAATGGTGTAGCGCTTTTAACCAGCCGGGCACGCAGCACTGCGCCCTCCCAGCCGATCCAGAAAAACGCGGCCAGCTCATCGCAATCAGCGTCTGCAGCCAGCTCGCCCATTGATTGCGCAGCCCTCAGACAACCCGCCAGTTTCGACTGCCAGTCCAGCAGCGTCTGTTCCAGTACCTCGCGAAATCCGTCCGGTAACAGACTGATTTCCTGGCCCAGATTGCCGACCATGCAACCGCGTCGATAGTCGTGTCGCGCCATACCGCCCTTGGCGCTCTGCACAAAGCCGACCAGTCGCTCCAGTGGCGAAAGCGCTTCATCCAGCAGCCAGTGGTCGAGCCGTTGCGCAAAATAGCGCGCGTACTCATCCAGCACCGCCCGGCCAAAGGCTTCCTTGCTGGGGAAGTAGTGATAGAACGAGCCTTTGGGAATACCGACTTCCTTGAGGATGTAATCCAGCCCCGTGGCCGAAAAACTCTGCTCGGTGAGCACTTCCAGACCGCGACGCAGCAGCGCCTCGCGGGTCTCGAGGTTATCGCGATCAACCTTTGGCGGCCGGCCGGGACGCCGGGGCCTGGCGAGTAAGGGAGTGGGTAGCGAGGTGGTTGGCTGAGTCATGCCCGAATAGTAGACCGATCGTTTTTTATGTCAACCGAATGGCCCTGCCGGCTTGTCGACGCTCGACGTGGCGTTTGCCATTCACGCCATTCGCGCGCTCAATGAGCATTGCCTGAATGCCTGCCGGAGAAACACATGAGTCAATGGCCAGATAGCCGCATCACTGAACTGTTTGCCGTCGAACTGCCGCTGTTGCAAGCCCCCATGGCGGGCGCCAGCGGATCGCAGATGGCCATTGCTGTGGCTCAGGCTGGCGGCTTGGGGGCATTGCCCTGCGCCATGCTCACCCCTGAGAAAATCGAACAGGAAGTAGCGACTTTCAGGCAGCAGACCGGTAACGCTCCGCTGAACCTGAATTTCTTCTGCCATCAGCCTCCGGCCCACGATGCCGAGCGCGCCGAACGCTGGAAGCAGTCGCTCAAGCCCTATTACGAGGAATTGGGTGCCGATTTCGATGCGCCGACACCGGTCTCCAACCGCGCACCTTTCGACAGCGACAGCTGCACGCTGATCGAACGATTGAGGCCGGAAGTGGTGAGTTTCCATTTCGGCCTTCCGCAGCCATCGTTACTCGATCGGGTCCGGGCCACGGGTGCAAAGATCATCTCGTCAGCCACCACGGTCGAGGAAGCGATCTGGCTGGAGCAACACGGCTGCGACGCGGTGATTGCCATGGGCTACGAAGCAGGCGGCCATCGGGGGCTGTTCCTCAGCGATCAACTGCACACCCAGGTCGGTACCTTTGCATTGGTCCCGCAAATCGCTGACGCCACAAGCATCCCGGTCATCGCCGCAGGTGGTATCGCAGACGGTCGCGGTGTCGCGGCGGCATTTGTTCTGGGCGCTTCGGCGGTACAGGTCGGGACCGCGTATCTGTTCTGCCCGGAAGCCAGCGTCAGCGCCCTGCACCGTCAGGCGCTGCACGATGCCACGGGCAGCCAGACCGCTCTGACCAACCTCTTCACCGGGCGTCCGGCGCGAGGCATCGTCAATCGGATCATGCGCGAAGCCGGCCCCATCAGCCCGCTCGCCCCGGCGTTTCCGCTGGCGGGCGGTGCCTTGATGCCGCTCCGCGCGCAGGCGGAGAAACTGGGCAGCAGTGACTTCGTGAACCTCTGGGCAGGCCAGGCAGTCGGTATCAAACATCGGCTGGGAGCCACCGAGCTGACGCGGCAACTGGCTGAAAATGCGCTGAAAATTCTGTCTCCGCGATAAAACAGTGCTTTCAGAACAACAGGCTGACGCTATATATTTATTTATATAGCGAAACGCCCTTACCCCGATGGCGTGCGTTTTCATCATCAAGGAGCTGCTTCATGCGAACGACCACGCTGCGCGCCATTCTCAAATTCTCCGTGCTGGCCTTTGCCGCCTCTGCCGCAGCCTATGCGTCTGCCGACGAAGTGCAAGTCGCCGTGGCGGCCAATTTCACCGCGCCGATCCAGGCGATCGCCACTGACTTCGAGAAGGACACCGGCCACAAGCTCGTCGCTGCGTTTGGCGCTACCGGTCAGATCTATACGCAGATCAAAAATGGCGCGCCGTTCGAGGTATTCCTCTCGGCTGACGACACCACGCCGGCAAAACTCGAGCAGGAAGGCGACACCGTCAAGGGTTCGCGCTTCACCTACGCGGTCGGCACACTGGCGTTGTGGTCGGCCAAGGATGGTTACGTCGACAGCAAGGGCCAGGTACTCAAGGCCAATCAGTATCAACATCTGTCCATCGCCAACCCCAAAACCGCCCCCTACGGTCTCGCGGCGACTCAGGTACTGAGCAAACTGGGCCTGACCGAGGCCACCAAAGCCAAGATCGTCGAAGGTCAGAGCATTACCCAGGCCTACCAGTTCGTGTCCACCGGCAATGCCGAGCTGGGTTTCGTGGCCCTGTCGCAGATCTACAAGGATGGCAAGCTGACCAGCGGCTCGGCCTGGATCGTACCGGATGACCTGCATGACCCGATCAAGCAGGACGCAGTCATCCTCAACAAAGGCAAGGACAGCGCCGCTGCCAAGGCGCTGGTCGAGTACCTCAAGGGCCCGAAAGCCGCCGCGATCATCAAGTCCTTCGGATACCAGCTGTAAATGCCGCTGGGGAGTGCCGACATCGCGGCGATCTGGCTGACGCTGAAACTGGCGTCGCTGACCACTGTCATCCTGCTGATCATCGGCACGCCCGTTGCGCTGTGGCTGGCGCGCACTGATTCATGGCTAAAGGGGCCGATTGGCGCAGTCGTCGCCCTGCCCCTGGTCTTGCCGCCAACCGTTATCGGTTTTTACCTGTTGTTGCTGCTCGGCCCCAACGGTGCGGTGGGTCAGCTTACGCAAGGCCTGGGACTGGGCACACTGACCTTCAGCTTTGCCGGCCTGGTGATCGGCTCGGTTCTGTACTCGATGCCTTTTGTCGTGCAGCCGCTGCAGAACGCGTTTGCAGCGATCGGCACGCGCCCTCTGGAGGTCGCAGCCAGCTTGCGGGCGGGGCCTTGGGACACCTTTTTTCACGTGATTCTGCCCCTGGCCAAGCCGGGCTTTATCACCGCGGCCATCCTCGGGTTCGCGCACACGGTCGGCGAGTTCGGTGTGGTCCTGATGATCGGCGGCAATATTCCCGAGAAAACCCGTGTGGTGTCAGTGCAGATCTTCGATCACGTCGAATCCATGGAGTACCTGCAAGCGCACTGGCTGGCCGGCGCGATGCTGGTCTTTTCCTTTCTGGTGCTGCTGGCGCTTTATTCCAGTGGCAAATCCAGAACGGGATGGAGCTGAGTTATGGCGTCGCCTATAGAAGTTCGCCTGCAGATGGCCTACCCGGATTTCACCGTCCGTACCGACCTGAGCCTGCCGGGATCAGGCATTACCGCGCTGTTCGGGCCTTCCGGCTCGGGCAAGACGACCTGCCTGCGCTGCATCGCCGGCCTGGAAAAAGCCGATCAGGGCTTCATCCGCGTTCACGATGAAGTCTGGCAGGACACCGAAGAAGGTATTTTCCTGGCTCCGCACAAACGGGCGATCGGCTATGTGTTTCAGGAAGCCAGCCTGTTCCCGCATCTGTCGGTGCGGGACAATCTGGAGTTCGGCATGAAACGTATCCCGCGCCAGCAGCGCCGCATTCAACTGCCGCAGGCCAGCGAACTGCTCGGCATCGATCACCTGCTGCAGCGCAACCCTGACAAGCTGTCCGGTGGCGAGCGCCAGCGCGTGGGCATCGCCCGCGCCCTGCTGACCAGCCCGCGGCTGATGCTGCTCGATGAGCCGCTGGCGGCGCTGGACACCCGGCGTAAAAGTGAAATCCTGCCGTACCTGGAGCGCCTGCACCGCGAGCTGGACATCCCCATGCTGTACGTCAGCCATGCTCAGGATGAAGTCGCACGCCTGGCGGACCACCTGGTGCTGCTCGAGGCAGGCACCGTGCTGGCCAGCGGTCCGATCCACGAAACCCTGGCGCGGCTGGACCTTCCTCTGGCGATGGGCAGTGATGCAGGCGTGGTCATCGAAGGCACGGTCAGCGCCTATGATCAGCATTACCAGTTGCTCACCGTAACCCTGCCCGACAGCAAACTGAGCATGCGCGTCGCCCACGCGCAGATGCAGGTCGGCACCCTGCTGCGCATCAAGGTCCAGGCCCGGGATGTCAGCCTCAACCTGCAACCCGATTACCAGAGCAGCATCCTCAACCGCTTGCCGGTCACGGTGATCGAGGAAGCGCTGGCCGACAATTCGGCACACGTTCTGGTGAAGCTGGACGCTGGCGGCACGCCGCTGCTCGCACGCATCACTCGCTATTCCAGCGACCAACTGAACCTGCACAGAGGTCAGTCGCTCTGGGCGCAGATCAAGGCGGTCGCGGTGCTGGCCTGACCTTTCGAAAAAAACAGCCACGCAGCAAATAAACGGCACCACCGTAAAAGCCCGAGGTCAGTGTTTTTAACTGCCTTTGGAACTTAGCCATGCCTGACTCGACTGCCATCAGCCAGCCCGCCAGTGAACTGCATTACGTAGACGACACTCAACCGGGTCTTACGCGCAAGGTACTGCGCGGCAAATTCGCGTACTTTGACACCAAGGGTCAGCGCATCAAGGACGAGTCGAAGATCAAGCGCATCAACGCACTGGCAGTCCCGCCCGCCTACACCGAAGTGTGGATCTGCGCCGACCCGTTGGGTCACCTGCAGGCCACCGGCCGCGACGCCCGCGGGCGCAAGCAGTATCGCTACCATCCGCGCTGGCGCGAAATACGTGATCAGGACAAATACTCGCGGCTGATCGAGTTCGGCCATGCGCTGCCCAAAGTGCGCAAGCAGATCGAAGCACAGCTCGCTCAGCCGGGCATGGGCCGGGAAAAAGTCATGGCGACGGTCATTTCATTACTGGACGCAACACTGATCCGCATCGGCAACAGCCAGTACGCCAAGGAAAACCGCTCGTACGGCCTGACCACCCTGCGCAACAAGCACGTCGAAGTCAAAGGCGGCCAGATCCTCTTCGAGTTCCGCGGCAAAAGCGGCGTCGAGCATAAAGTCAGCGTCAAGGATCGACGTCTGGCCAATGTGATCAAGCGCTGCATGGAGCTGCCCGGACAAAACCTCTTCCAGTACCTGGACGAAGACGGCGTGCGCCACGCGGTGACCTCTTCCGATATCAATGCCTACCTGCAAAGCCTCACCGGCTCGGACTTCACCGCCAAGGACTACCGAACCTGGGCTGCCAGTGCGCTGGCACTGGCAACGCTGCAAAAACTGCACTGGGAGCCAGAGGCCGACGCCAAACGGCACATCGTCGACATGGTCAAGGCAGTCTCGAAACAACTGGGCAACACCCCCGCCATCTGCCGAAAATGCTACATCCACCCGGCGGTTCTGGAAGGCTTCCTGCTCGGCAACCTGGCCAAACTCCCCCGCTCCCGACAACGCAAAGGCCTGCGCCTGGAAGAAGTCGCCCTGGCGAGCTACCTGCGAATACTGGCTGACAAGGTCGAGGCCGTGGTGAACGATACGGTGGTGAAAGACAGCAAAGCCTGAGCCGCCGGATCACGGCACGTCAGCCTTTGCACCAATAAAATTTCGTAGCCTCATGATTTGCCAAGCATTTCTAACAGGCAAAAAAGCAGCGTCTTGTACCTTTCGGGACGCTTTCAAGCTTGCTTCATAGGGGCCGGGTGTATATATTCCCTGCTCTTGGCGCTACCGCCCCGATGGCGAAATTGGTAGACGCAAGGGACTTAAAATCCCTCGTCCTTTGGACGTGCCGGTTCGACCCCGGCTCGGGGCACCACATATATAAAGGGCTTACCGGGCATTTTGCCGGGTAGGCCCTTTTTGTTTTGGTTCGGAAAAACAGTCGTTTATTGGACTGTCTGCCTACAACGACGGCGGTGTCGCCGCACAAAAATCCATCTGGTGAATTGTGTGCTGGATCACCAGACGCAGCTTGTCGACGCAGTGATCAAGACCTGCGCCTCTGTCGTCGATCGCCTTTATTACGTATGACTAAAGCCTGCGTGATGCCTCCGATTTGGAGCTGCACCGTGCCAATCTGGAAAGCTTGCCGCTGCCGCAAAAGTCGAGAGAGATACCGGTGCTCAAAAAGTGAAAGCCAGCGCGACCGCACCACAAGCCGCTGCGGCGCCCATACCGGTCGAACAGGCATCACCAAAGATGTCTACCGTAGCATCTTCCCCCAAGCCGACGAAGCTTGAAGCGAATGTCACCGCTACCGATCTTCATGCGCTGGTAAAGGCCAGACTCCAATCTCGGTCCTCACCGTAAACTGGGGCGCGCTGGACGATCTGGTGCACATCCAAGGCGCTGACTCCCAAATGGACGGAGTAACCATCACGCAGTTGGCAGCATGATCGCTACCGAACTGAGTACCATCCAAGCCAACCGCGCAAAGTCAAAGTCATCCGAGCTGTCCGAGGCCTTAAACGAGTTTCAGCGCAGCGGTGGAACGGTGCGCGACCTTGGGTCGTTTCAGGTCGCGCCCCGCCCTCCACGTAAAGAGCCGCCACCCCGCAAGCCCCGCTACAACGGCGCGGATCAGCGGAAGTATGTTGAGGAGGAAGAGGACCTGGCGCTGCTCAAGCGTATAGAGGCAATGCGCGACCTGGGCGTCAGCCACTTCAAGGCCGAAAAGCTGACCGGGATCAACCGCACCGTCATCAGGCGAATCGTTCAGAAGTACAGCCTGGACTACCCCAGCAGCAGCCGGGCGAAATGAAGCGGCAGAAGGCCGGGAAGAGGAATTGCGGCTAAGGGTTCGGCCCGGCACGAAACAGGCGCTGAGCGAACTGATGGGGTGGGCGCAGATTGAGGAGCAGGCCGAGGCCAGGACCCTGATGATTCACCACCTTCATGCGCTGGGCCCGGTTGAAGCGATTCGCTTTCTTCAGGTCCCGCGCCACGAAATCAAAGTGTCGAATATCGTGGCGCTGGAGTTTCACCGCAAGAGCATGCTGATGCTTCGGCAGGATGCGGGCGATGAGTTTATCGCTCCTTTGGCGGAGCAGGCACGTTGGTAGGGCTATCACCACTGCTGATAGGCTGATAACCACTATGGGGATTCGGTCGATGAGGAGTATCTAAAACTGGCTGGTAACCTTTCTCGACCTTTTCTGGTGCGGGTTGGTAGCCATTATTCGTCAGATCTTTATCTGCCATGTCCATCTCCTGATTGAAATTGAGAAAATTCAAGATAAGAAATCTCCGAAGCCATGACCAGCACTCCGGCACTACCTGTGATGGGACGATCCAGTATGCCATCGGCTTTAACGAGCCATGCCTCTTCCAAAAATATTTGTTCCTCCACAGGATAGCTGGAGGCAAATGACTGCCCCGAATACTTACCGCCAACCATTTTACCGTTTTTGAGATAAACGACGATCCAATACGGCTTAGCCTGCTTGAAGACGTAATCCCACGGTTTTGCGGTCGGATGCGGCGCGGAGCCCTTAAATCTCTCATGCGTTCTCAGCCACTTCCAGATTAGCACCAACAGAAACGGAGAGACGAATAAAACAAAAACATAAAACAGGTAATAAAGAACTGGATGCACAACCCGTAAGCCATGACTCTCAACGTAAACAACGACCCAGAATAACAGGGCGTAATTTATACAACTGTAAGCGATTGCGTCCACTAATTGATCAGACGCGTTTCTAATCGTCCCTGGGAATATAAGTTGGTAAAATTTAATACTTAGGAAGCCTGGTATGACGAATGCTATGAACAAGACTAGCTTGTCAGCGGCCCAAATATCCATTTTTTCTATTCTCCACAGGTGCTACGAGTAATCGTTACTCAATCTCGTAAGAATACTCCTTCCCTAGCAACTTGCCACCCCCGGATACAGAGGGCGGCGCCTACCCTAGGTAAAAAAAAGCTTGTACGTCACAGCGTCATCTACAAAATCGACAAGAAGCCTGACGGCAGTCCTGCCGTTCTGTTCCTTGGCGCTGCCGAGTAGGTCGAGAGCCAAGCCCGCGACGATCTGATGAGTCAACTCAACGAAAGCTACAACGCAACCACTGGCAAGGGATGGGGTACTTTTACCCACAGTCAGGCGCTTTCCCGTTTAGCGGCTGGCTCGGCAAGTACATGGCCGGAGATATCGACTTGCTGGGATTCAGCGCCAGCGCCGTCGAGCACCTGACAAAGCTGATGGAAGAGTCGAACCTAACCACCGGCAGGCATGCCCTTTACTGCCACTACCAGCAAGGACTGAACGACTATCTGGTTTTCGCTCTGGTGCAGGAAACCGAAGCGGCGACCATGACCAAAGAGCTGGCGCTGATGACGGTGAACCGCCTCGACCTCGACCAAATCCGCCTGGCCGCGTGCATCAACGTGAGCGAGTGGCAGAACAACCCTCAGTCGAAGCAGTACATCTCGTACCTCAAGGGTAAGCAGGGTCGTCGGGGCAATGATTACTTCCGTGACTTCATTGGCTGCCAAGAAAGCATCAACGGACCGGGCGAAACGCGAACGTTGCTGAAGGCGTTCAGCGACTTTGTCGAGAGCGAGGACATCGCAAACGAGGCCGCTCGCGAGAAAACCAGCACGTTGGTCAGCTATCCCATGGCCCAAGCCAAGCTGGGCGATTCCATTACCCTCGACGAATTATCAGGCCTCGTCGACGAAAGCCGGCCGAAAAAACCCAGCTCACTATCCAGCTCAAGCACATCGCCGCCTGAACCGCCCCTTCTATTACTCTGGACGCTCCCATTGCTTCGCTCAACGCCATGCAACTGCGCTGAGTCGGTTAGGACGTGCAGCGCGAAGAGATTACCCAAGAGTTCAAGTCAGTGATTGAAGCGAACGTAGGTGACGCAGCGCAACTGGCGCTTGGTAGCTTCTCGGCTTGATTTCTAAATTCCATGCAAGAAACAATAATGTCGGAAATCTTGCCGATGGAATTTTACCGGAAGTGCATGCGGATGAATGATCAGGTGCCATGAATGATATTACAGAGACGACAGGCAGGACAGTTCCGGGCAAGAATGATACCCCGCAGTGATAATAGCTGCGATCAAGGAGCTAATAATAAACGCCTTGGATACCCTGCGCAGCCATATTATTGATGACTCGCCGAGTTTCACCCTATCCCACTCGTTTTTTAGGACCTTTTGAGTCTCCGCGCTTAACATTCTAATAAAATCTTTATGCTCAGCCTTGCTTTTTATATCACTGGAGTCTTCGTCCAGAAGCCCTATGATTCCTTGGTGTTCATTAGGATTAAGTCGCAGCCGAATTCGGGATTCCAGCATGTATATCTCGACCCATTCTTTTTGGTGCTCCAAAATGTACTTCTGGACCTCCTCCTTAGATTTTTTCCTCACAATTTCCGACATATGCCATGAAACCTCGTGGTGAGCGATCAACTGCGACACATCATCACGCAGACCTTCAATCCAAGACTGCCGGAACTCTGACGTCTTCTGATCCTTCGCCAAAATTGATGCTACAAGGCTAACGGTAGCGGCAAGCGCGCCTGCAATTAGAGTTGCGACTGCTGGCACTAATGGAAAGTCTGGCATGAATTGCTCCAAAGGCTGAATTACCGAACATCAAAACCCATTTGCTGTTAATTTGCCACCACCGGACACGGAGGGAGGCGCATGCCTGGAATTCGATATGAGCCAGCTCCACCAGATACTGATAGGCGACGGCATCGACATGATGCGCACGCTGCTAGATGAAACCGTGCATATGTGCGTGATCAGCCCGCCCGACCACGGTCTGCTGGACTATGGCGTCGAAGGCCAGATCGGCCTCGAGAAAACGCCTGCTGAGTTCATCGCCCGCTTGGTAGACGCGTTTCGAGAAGTGCGCCGGGTGCTCCGCTCTGACGGCACGATCTAGGTGAAAATGGGGGTTATATACGCCTCCATCGCTGGGGGCTGTGCACCTGTTGGGTCAGCAGGCAAGCACGACATGGTTTCTCAGGCTATGCGTGGAGCTTTGCTGCGTGGCAAGCGGCGATTGCCACCGATGGGGCTCAAACAGAAAGACTTGACGGGTACTCCCTGGCGCCTGGCGTTCACCCTCCAGAGTGACGGCTGGTATCTGCGTCAGGACATAATCGGGCACAAGCCAAACCCGATGCCTGAAAGTACCCGAGACAGGTTCACAAAGTCACAGGAATACTTGTTCCTGCTGAGCAAGTCGCCTCGCTATTACTACGACCAGAATGCGGTCACGGAATCTGTAGCACTCAGCTCGATCGTGCGAATGGCTCAGTATCTTGAGCAACAACATGGCAGCAATAGAGTCCCAGGCAAAGCCAATGGGCCGATGAAAGATGAAAGCAGTGCGCAGCAGGCGGGACAGCTTTAAGCGGGAAGACTCGAAGCGGGAACAGGTGATTCCTGGCCAGAAAATAGGTACCCATAGACCTGATCGGATGACAGCGATTACCCATTGGATATGCGAAGCGTAGCGTGTGGACAGTTCCAACGCAGGGATTTAAGGGCGCCCACTTCGCCACCTTCCCGCCCGACCTGATCAGACCCAGCATCCTGGCCGGCGCGCCTCGCGATGGCGTGGCGCGCCGGCCCATTCGGCGGTGCAGGTACCACGTCGCTGGTGTCGATTCAGGAAGGTCGCCGGTCGATCATCTGCGAGTTTAACCCGGAGTATGCGGCTATTGCCCGCGCTCTTATCAACACAGCCTGGCTGGATGGCGCGTCGCAAATGGATGTGTTTCGGGACTGCGCTCAGCCTGACGTCATATTCGCCACGATCTGAACCAACACCATAAATGCTGCTGATATGGCAGCGGCGCTGTTCCATTTCGCCTGAGCTCTGACGGTAGGCACAAGGTCCGCACCGTTGGCGATTATGTGACCGTGATACATACCGTCGGATACCTCTCTGAATTCCGGTGGGGGCTTTACCCTTACAAAGGCAGCGCAAACCCAACAGAAAGCGGAAAATAGTCCGGTGCCCAGTGATACGAAATTCAAAGCGTCCTTTAGATCCACGGTTCCAATACCGACCTCATGTCGGGCAGCCACCAATACCCCACTTTAACGACTCACGCCAGCCCGACAGCGTTGACGACTCGCTGTACTGATGAGGACGGGTAGCGCGAAGAGATCGCGCAAGAGTTCAAGTCAGTGCTTGAGGCGAAGGTGGGCAATGATGCTCAGTTGGCACTGGGCAGTTTCTCAGCCTGGTGCATGAAGTTCCACGCCACGAAATCATAGTGTCGAAATTCGTGGCGTTGGAGTTTCACCGCAAGAGCATGCTGATGATTCAGCAGGATTCGGGCGATTAGGTCTTCTTTCAGATCGTACTTGAAGCGTAACGCTTACAGCCTAGTCAGATCAAAGCCGGAGTTGCGAGCGCATTCCATGATTTTCTCAAGATATGTGCGAACATTTACATTTTTCTCATAAATGATTTGAGAGTAGTCTTCCGCAGATATGTGGTCGGTGTAACCGATGTAGTTCTCTCCTGGCTCTTTCAATTCAGTGTCGTGAATGTGATCTCGCCCAACGTACATTGCACAGATGAGCTGCGCCTGTACCTTGCTCGAGTAAAGCGATAAGAGATTTTGCGCATCAGGTGCGCTGACCTTACCAGCTGTGATGAAAGTATCGATCGCGTCGTACACGGTAGTCGTCATGACTAAATTTCCCTCTGAAAAGGCCTAGCAGAATGCCCATGGCCAAAACTAATAATCCATTTAACTTAACGCAGCGCCCGTAATACCCCATTCCAACCCAAATTGCCACCACTAGACACGGAGGGCGGCGCATGCATGGAGAAACACCATTGCCGAGGCGCAGGTAGGCCTGCTCTGGCACGCGCTAGGCCTACGACCTGATTGTCGCGACAGCCGAACCGTATATCGAAACCGTTTCCTTGCCGGCCCAGGCCACGACGACATGACGGATTTGGAGGCTCTGGTGACCCTGGGGCTGATGGGAAGTCGAAAGCCACCAGCGTTTTGCGATCAGAACGAAATTCTCTATTTCGCGACCGAAGAAGGCGAACGATTCGCCACTGCCCAAATGCCACCTGCACCTAAGCGCACGAATTTTGACGCCTACCTGAATGAGAGCGAGTGCTACGACAGCTTTGCCCACTTCTTGGGCATCAAGATGCCTCGGTATCAAAAGCACGAATATCGCATGGTTCGCTACAGGCCCAACATAAACCGCTTTCATAGCGCCGACTACTTGCTGCTTTGCGAACCAGCTGAAATAGCCGGTGAGTGGTGCTTGGACAAGAAGGAAGCGAAGACCAGTACAGAGCCGCACTTAAAGCGGCCCCTCGCAGAACCCGACGAGAGTACGACGAAGGTTTTTGACTGCCCACCCTCACCTATTGCGCTGAACGCCTCGGCAGGCGGGCGGCTGCCGAAAAGGCAACGGAATCAATCATTACGATGCTTTTCGCAGCTATAGCACTCTTGAGCGGCAAAACTCTCAAAAGCGCTGGTGATGGAATCGGTTGCATCCTTCTGATCATCAAATATCTGATACTCGCCGCGCTTATAGTGAAACGCCACGTGTTTGAAAGCCTCGTTGAGCCCTGTTTCTTGATCTAGATACGTTCCGGGGTGGGCCCGACACTCTTTCAAAGCGTTGGCTTTAAGTAGGATAGATAGTGCGATCCCGTGCTTTTCCTCTTCCCGTTCCATTTCCCGCTTCGCCTGTCCCATTGCCAAGACCTCACGCCGATTGATTGAAGAACCAACATCTCATGTCGGCATGATTTGTCAATTCACATTTTTCCAAGCACGCCACACCGGCGAGGATGAACCATGAAAACCTACCGGCACACGTTCACGGCCGTCTGCCCCTCGGACGGTGACACGATCATCTACAAGCTGGAGATACGCACGCACCTCAAGACAGCGACGGCGCTCATCAAGTCTGGGTATCACGAACGCATTGCTGACGATTTGTCGGAGCGCTTCGGCGGAGACCAGACGATGATCGTCACGCACCAAGGCGTCGAGATTGAAACAGTGAGGCTAAGCAGATGATCCACTACCACGGCACCCCAGTCGACGGCACCCGCCAGGACGGCGCCAGATTCCTTGCCGGTCGGCACGCGCTGGTGCCCTTCCCTCGCCAGGATGACATGGGCATCGTCGCCGAGGTTTGTCAGTCGTTCGTGTTCGACAATGGCGCGTTCTAGATCTGGAACAAGCGCGGCACGCTTGACGTGGAGGGTTACACCCGCTGGGTGGAGGACTGGCACCGGCACCCGGGTTTCGACTGGGCATTGATCCCCGACGTTATCGACGGCGATGAGAAGGCAAACGACGTGCTACTGGCGGCGTGGCCCAGCGGTTTGCGCGGCGTACCGGTTTGGCATCTGCATGAGTCGATCGAGCGCCTGCATCGGCTTGCCAGCGAATGGCCAACGGTGGCCTTTGGCAGTTCCGGCCAATGGGAGTCACCAAGCACATCTGCATTGTGGAAGCGGATGGCTGCCGCGATGGACGCGATCTGCGACGAGCAAGGCCGCCCCATGTGTCGACTCCACGGCTGAGGATGCTGGACCCCGCCATCTTCCAGCACCTTCCGTTCACCTCAGCCGACTCGACAAACGCTGCTGTCAACGGCGGCAGCATCAGCCGATTCGGTATGTACGCACCACCTACAGCAGGGCAGCGCGCCTGCGTTATCGGCGACCGGATTGAAGCACACAACAGTTCGCCTATCTGGCAGCGAGAAAAGCAGAGCGAGATGGCTATCTAATTCAAGCGCGACTGATCAGCAGGGAACCAATTCTTCCGGTCAGGCGCTTGTGTCTGCACCTCAAGCGACCATTTATCGCCGCACTCTTTGCACTCATAGCTGGTAACAAGGTTTGATCCTTTTTCATCTGTTCCGTAGTTCAGAAATTTGTCCGAACTTCCTGTGTCTTCAACTTCAGTCATTGCAGCTGAGCAGCAGTTACCAATTCCCATCGTTTCTATCTCCTTGCTCCGGCGATCTGCCGGGGTGAACACCAATACCCCACTTCAACGACTCACGCCACCCCGGCGAGGATGAACTATGTCCGCTCACCAGAAGAACACCCCTTCGACTTTAAAACCCAGTAAGGCCTTGGCTTCAATCCGCAAGACGATGAGATCGTTGTGGACTTCTTTTGTGGCGGCGGCGGTGCCGGTACCGGGCTGGAAATGGGCCTTGGGCGCACCGTCAGCGTGGCCAAGAATCACAGCCCGGCGGCGATCAGCATGCACACCGTGAATCACCCAGGTGCGAAGCACTTCACCACCGATGTATTCGACGGCGATCCGGATACCGAATGCGGTGGCAAGGCCGTGGGCTGGTTCCAAATGAGCCCGGATTGCACCCATCACAGCCAGGCCGCTGGCGGGCAGCCGCGCAGGCGCGAGATCCGCAACCTGTCTTGGATCGGCTTGAAGTGGGCAGGCAAGAAGAAACCCCGCGTCATCAGCCTGGAGAACGTGAAGCAGATCCTGCAGTGGGGGCCGCTGGTAGCCAAGCGTTGCAAATCGACCGGGCGGGTCGTGAAGCTGGGCGGCGGTATTGCTGCACCGGGTGAGGTTGTGCCGGTCGATCAGCAGTTTCTGGTGCCAGACCCTGCCAAGCGCGGCCAGACTTGGGCGGTGTTCATGGCCGAGCTGGAGCGCCTGGGCTATACCGTCGAGTGGCGTGTGATCCGAGCGTGCGCCTTCGGCGCGCCGACCAGCCGGGAACGCCTGTTCATGATTGCCCGCTGCGACGGGCAGCCGATCGTGTGGCCAGAGCCGACCCACGCCAAGCGCCCCGCCAAAGGGCAGAAGCCTTGGAGGACCGCAGCAGAGTGCATCGACTTCACCGACCTCGGCAAAAGCATATTCGGGCGCAAGAAAGACCTTGCACCGGCTACCTTGCGGCGGGTGGCCAAGGGCATGAAGAAATTCGTAATCGACAACCCGGCACCGTTCATTGTGCCGATTGCGAACTGGTCGGGCGAAACGGTGCAATCGGCCAACGAGCCGCTGCGCACGATCACATCATATCCAAAGGGCGGCGCTTTCTCGGTCGTCAGCCCGGTCATCGCACCAGCCACCCATCAAGGCAGCGATCGCATCAACGATCCACTTGAGCCGCTGCCAACGATGACGTGCGCCAACCGCGGCGAACTGACGCTGATCAGCCCTATCCTGATCCAGTCTGGCTACGGTGAGCGCGACGGCCAACAGCCTCGCGTGCCGGGTATCGATCAGCCATTAGGAACGGTCGTTGCCGGTGGCGTCAAACACGCGCTGGCCGCAGCGCACTTGGTGAAGTTTCGATTCAACGACCCAGGCAAGGCGCTTGACGAGCCTCTGCCGACCATCACAAGCGGAGGGAACTACCAACGGCCCGCTGGTGCAGCCCACGCTATGGGCTTGTCGACAGCGTTCATGGCTCAGATGAACGGTGGCTTCAACACGACGCACGCCAAGGGCGTCGACGAGCCAATGACGACGGTCACCTACACCGGAAGCCAGCAGCAACTGGTGGCCGCAAGCCTGGTGCACCTTCGCGGCAACTGTGACGCGCGGGACACCGCCGAACCTCTGCACACGATCAGCGCAGGCGGCCAGCACCACGGACTGGTCAGCGCGTTCATGGAAAGGCAGTTCGGTGCCAGTGTCGGTCAGCCTCTGGATGAGCCAGCGCCTGCCGTGACGGCGGGTGAGCTCTGTCTTATCGCTCAGGCTCTCCCCAGAGCATGAGGAAGGTGCACTGCGCGTCGCCGCATTCCTGATCAGCTATTACGGCACCGAGAACGTGAGCGGTGCGGGTGAGCCAGCACCAACCATCACCACCAAGGATCGCTTGGCGCTAGTCACCGTCATGGTCAAGGGCACGCCCTACGTGATCGTCGACATCTGCCTGCGGATGCTCAACCCGTCCGAGCTTTACAAGGCTCAGGGCTTCCCCGCCGACTACGTCATAACACACGGCGCCGACGGTAAGCCATTCACCAAGACCCAACAGGTTCACATGTGCGGCAACAGCGTGAGCCCGCCGCCTATGGCAGCGCTCGCTCGAGCGAACGAACGACCCGTAGCGCACATCAACTCAACATCAGGTGGCAGCATGATCAATCTCTTCTGGCGACTGCTCGCCGAGCTACTCGCGCGCCACGCAATGGCTTCCTGGCCAGCGGTGCTGATCAGGTGCGTGGCTTGACAGTGCTGTAAAGAGAGCAGCAGTGAACATCCGGCGCCCGGCTTTTATAAAATTACGCCGCTTGTCGCCCCTACTGCGGGAACGGCAGTAGGAGGCCGATACAGATGCATCACCCTTCTGGTTCGGATAGGGAAAACAAGGAAGGCTACACTACGATGAATCTCTTACGCGGCACTATGTTATCAACACGGCTAATTTCTGCGTTTGTAGTATGCGCAGTTGTCACACTAGGTGTCGGTTTTATCGGATATACGGGAATTACCGGCCTCAAAAACAGCGTAGATGGAATCGTAAACAACAACCTTATATCTGTATACAGCACGAGTAACGCCCGTTCAAATGCTATAGCACATTACCGTGACTTACACCGCGCATTGCTGTTCAAATTCGCGAAAGCAGATCAAGCCAAATATGAAGATGTTATAAGATCCTTAGCAGACAACCAGCAAGAGGTGGAGCAACTTTTCAAAATATATCGGCAAACTCCTTTGCAAGACGATGAACGCATTGCAGGTGACCAGTTTGAAAAATCGTGGCCAACTTATATAAACGCATCCTCTAAAGTAATCGAATTAGCGGCGAAAGGTGACCTTGAAAGTGCGACCAGGCTATTCGAGCAAGAAGTGGATCCCGAATACAAAAAAGCAAACGATGACCTAAAGATAATAGTAGCTTCTAATAAGCGCCAGAGCGACGAAGCCGCAGTAGAAGCCGTGAAAACTTCAAACACCGCCTATTGGTCATTAGCCGTAGGTGTTGTGATCGCATTCATTGCCGCGATTATTCTGGGTTTATTGGTAACACGCTCGATCACTCGGCCGCTTCTTGGGGCACTGCGGACCGCAAAACAAGTGGCCGACGGCGACCTTTCTCAAAAAATTGATGTAAGTGGGAACGACGAGATTAGCACACTGCAATCAGCACTGGGCATAATGCAAATTAACCTAAGAGATACTATTCAGGAGATCGCTAATGCGGCTGATCAACTAGCATCTGCGTCCGAAGAGCTGAACGCAGTTACGGAGGAAAGCGCCAAAGCACTGATACGTCAGAACGATGAAATTCAGCAAGCCGCTACGGCGGTTAATGAGATGACAGCCGCCGTAGAAGAGGTAGCTCGTAACGCGTCTGGAGCCTCTGAGTCCTCTGAAGAAACCAGCCGTAGTGCTATTCAAGGACGTGACCAAGTAAAGAACGCAGTTGGATCGGTTAATACAATGGCAGAGCAGATTTCTCAATCGACTGAAAAAGTCACGGTACTCGCGACGAGAGTCAACGAGATAACCGGAGTTCTCGCGGTCATTCAGTCAATCGCCCAGCAAACCAACCTCTTGGCCTTGAATGCCGCAATCGAGGCTGCCAGAGCTGGCGAGCAGGGTCGCGGCTTTGCCGTAGTCGCCGATGAAGTACGTGCCCTTGCGCATCGAACGCAAGCATCAACTACAGACATCGAGTCTATGATGAGCCAGATCCGTGCCGGTGCGGATGAAGCAGTGATCGCCATGAATAACAGTAGGAGCCTTGCAGGAGAAACCCGTGACCAAGCGATTGAGGCAGGCCACGCGCTAGACAGAATAACCGAAGGTGTTTCAACGATTAACGAGAAAAATCTCGTAATCGCAAGTGCTGCCGAAGAGCAAGCTCACGTAGCTCGTGAGGTGGATCGAAACTTGGTCAACATTCAAGATATCTCTACTCAGACCGCAACTGGCGCACATCAGACCAATGCTTCAAGTGCCGAGCTCTCCCGACTGGCTGCCTCATTTGGATTGCTGGTTAATAAGTTTAAACTCTGAATAATAACTGATCAGAGTGCGCGCATGTTATACGCACCTGATGATAGTCTATCCATGTGCATAGTCGCTATCCATGCGTCTCTGCTAATAAGTCAAGAATAGGTTCCGGCCTAAGTAGCTGGAACCTAACTCAGAGAACAGTGTGCGCCCTTACACTTATATAAGCTAAACGCACTAGGCTTCAAAAACCTTAAACGCGTCAACAGAGAAATATTACAACCTTGAATTAAATGAGGTGGGGGTATGACATCATCCGATTTGAGATCGCAGCGAACTGGACTGATGAACCCGTGCCAAGCTAGATAGGCCTTCTGATGCCGAGAATTAGCCTCCTCCCAATGGTACGAGAGGCTTGGCAGGATGATGCTCAGGTGAATGCGATCGCGCCGCGAGAGCTGAGCCATGGTGAACCGATCCAGTACCCGGCGGATGGAGCCTCGAGGCAAAACGGATGCTCGATGATCACGCCAGGGAAAACTCGGCCATCCATTCACATGCCGCGCAGGGTCAGCCGCATCCTGCTGGAGATCAATGATGTGCGGGTTGAGCGTCTGCAGGACATCAGCGAAGGGCAGGCAGAGGGCGTCAACTTCCTGCGTTCAGCACCAGACCTCGATGAGACGCTGACCGCTGCGCAGCTCTTCGATTGCCTTTGGTCGGCCATCAACAGTGCCGATTCATGGAACGCCAACCCATGGGTCTGGGTAGTTGAGTTCAAGCCGGTGACGCGATGACAGGCTGCCAAGCACTAGAACAAGCCTGCGTCAACGACGTCAGCCTATGCTAAGCAACCGCGCTGGCGGTTTCTCATCAGCTTTCCGGTAGAGATATTGACGCCATTCCCGAAAGGCGCTTTGCTGACGCGAGCATGCATCTCTCCACTGCTCACCACCCACCTGCCCCACATGCAGGGCCATCATTATTTCAGTGGCCTTGTCGAGCTCGCCCACTAAATCATGTGCATTGGTTGTATCGAAATAATTGGTGTTCATAAAGATCCATTTTAATTATTGGCTATCAATCGACTAGCCATCTCCTTGATCGTGCTCGGGCTCTGACGAGCGGTATAAATACAAAATCCAGCTCGAAACGTTAAGCATGTCCACTCTCCCAATAAAACATTTACAGCCTGCCGGTGATCGGCAGGCGGAGACCTGTCATGCCTGAAAGAATCCCCTGCGTCGAGTACGACGCCGCAGCCATTCGTTGCAATAGCGGTTTCCCGGTCCTGCACTCTATTTGCCATGGTGGTCCTGTAGGCTGCCATTTCTGCGGCGTGCCAGGAACCATGCCCATGTGTCTGCGTGAAGACCTTCCGCCTCACCTGATGCGGGACGACGGCATGCCGCTCGGCTGGCATGACAAATCACACCGCCCTACATGTTCGTAAAGATCAGCTCTCCCCTGTCTGTAATTGCCATGCCGTACTTGAGTCTGCCCAGGTACTGCTCGTGCATGGAGTAGACCCGGTCATTGATGATTCTGAAAATCATCGTTGTGTCCGACCAGATATTACCGTGGATGGCCCCCCTTCCAGAGACCTGCCTACCCTTAGGTCAATCATGAGCGTGACTAATGATTTATTGAAATAAATTCGTTTTTGTTCATGTAGGCAACCGGCCTAAAATTCCTACAGCTCTTCACCCTCAACAGAATAATGGTCGCTGATTGAAGAGACAGACATCGGTCATAGCTGAAGGGGTAAGAAGCCTGTTCGGGTGTTGCCTCATAAGAAAGGATGCCAAGCCAAGATGAAAAAAGAATTCACATTTTCTGTCAAGTTCACTCGTTTTGATGAGAATTATTCACCCTCAGACACGACACGAGTCACGACGAATTTTGCGAACCTGGCCAGGGGGGAAAGTCGCCAGCAGAATTTGCGTAATACGTTGACGATGATCGACAATCGCTTCAATGCGTTGGTGCACTGGGACAACCCCAAAGGGGATCGTTATACGGTGGAGCTGAATATTGTCTCTGCGGAAATGAATATCGATACTGAAGGCAATCACCCTGCTATTCCGTTAATTGAGATTTTAAAAACCACGATCATTGATCGAAAAACCGATGAGCGTATTAATGGAATGGCAGGAAATAATTTTTCCTCTTATGTGCGAGACTATGATTTCAGTGTGCGATTGCTGCAGCACAATAAGAGTCAGTCCGGGCTCAGCACGCCAGAAAACTTCGGAGACTTGCACGGAAAACTCTACAAATGCTTCGTCAATTCAAGTAGCTACAAAGCACATTTCGACAAGCCACCTGTTATCTGCCTGAGTGTATCGAGCGCCAGGACCTACCACCGGACCGGGAATCAGCATCCGGTATTAGGGTTCGAGTACCAGCAGGACGAATACTCGTTGACGGATGAGTACTTCAGGAAGATGGGATTAAAGGTTCGCTATTTCATGCCCCCGAACAGCGTTGCGCCTTTGGCTTTCTATTTTTCAAACGACTTGCTTGGTGACTACACCCCTCTGGAGCTTATTAGCACCATCAGCACGATGGACACTTTTCAGAAAATTTATCGACCTGAGATCTATAACGCGAACTCAACGGCAGGAAAACTCTACCAGCCCAGCTTGCAAAATCAAGATTACTCACTGACTCGCATTGTGTATGACCGCGAGGAACGCAGTCAGCTGGCTATCGAGCAAGGAAAGTTCGCTGAAGAGCACTTTATCAAACCTTACCAGACCGTTCTGGATCAGTGGTCCGCTAGCGACGCCCTTTGATCATCTAAACCAAGGCTATTTTTATGAAAAAGCTGTTGCCTACCTCTACCGCTGGCAGTTTGCCTAAACCTTCCTGGCTTGCACAACCTGAGACGCTCTGGTCACCTTGGAAATTGCAAGGCGAAGCACTGGTTGAAGGCAAGCAGGATGCGTTACGTTTGTCGCTGCAAGAACAACAACTGGCCAATATTGATATCGTCAGCGACGGTGAACAAACGCGCCAGCATTTTGTAACTACATTTATTGAGCATCTCGACGGCGTCGATTTTGAACAGCGCGAGACCGTTAGAATTCGTGACCGCTACGATGCGAGCGTGCCAACGGTCGTGGGCGCTGTCGCTCGCCGAGCGCCGGTTTTTGTTGAAGACGCAAAATTTCTACGCCAGCAAACCAGGCAGCCTATCAAGTGGGCCTTGCCCGGGCCAATGACGATGATTGACACCCTCTACGATGCTCATTACAGAAATCGTGAAAAACTGGCTTGGGAGTTTGCCAAAATTCTCAACCAAGAGGCCAAAGAACTTGAGGCTGCCGGGGTTGATATCATTCAGTTTGATGAGCCTGCATTCAACGTGTTTTTTGATGAGGTGAACGACTGGGGCGTCGCCACCTTGGAAAGGGCAGTTGAAGGGCTTAAATGTGAAACGGCCGTGCATATTTGCTATGGCTACGGCATCAAGGCGAATACCGACTGGAAAAAAACGCTGGGTTCGGAATGGCGGCAGTACGAAGAGGCCTTTCCCAGACTGCAGAATTCCAGCATCGACATCATCTCATTGGAATGTCACAACTCGCGCGTCCCTATGGATCTGCTGGAACTCATCCGAGGCAAGAAAGTGATGGTAGGGGCCATTGATGTGGCAAGCCATACCATTGAAACGCCTGAGGAAGTCGCCAACACGCTGAGGAGAGCGCTTCAATTCGTCGATGCCGACAAACTCTATCCGTGCACAAACTGCGGAATGGCCCCCCTCCCTCGTCATGTCGCCAGCGGCAAGCTGCGCGCGTTAAGTGCGGGGGCAGACATCGTGCGCAAAGAACTCTTGAGCCAGTGATCGGCTACGTACGCAAGTCAGTAGGCGATACTCAGGCCTGGCTTGCACAAAAAAGCCCGGCGCTGAAGCCGGGCTTTCTGATCATCTATTCCTTATGCAGAACAAGCATGGGCAACGCTTCGCTGGACGCTTGCACCCTGCCCTTCACATCTACCGCCTCATTTTCCAGACACGGGCACATCAAAATCGACATCAAACGCCTGATAAAACGCTTTATCGGTTTCGGCGACGATCCAGGCAAGAAGAATGACATGATGTCCGTGTTTATCGCTGGGTAATGTTGCTTTTGTAATCTCTGCGGGCTGAAGCTCATCCCGGTGTTTATCAAAAGGACTCAACGGCGAGATATCGCTCCACATCAATCCGTCTTGACCGTCCGCTTTGAAGTGGTTATCACTGACGTAGTTCTTTCCCTGGAAGGCTTCCCGCGTAATGGGTTTGCTTTCATCCCAGCCGTCTTTGGTAATAAACCACCGGTAGCCGCGTGTGACATGTACGGCATGGTACGCCCATCTAACTTCAAACTCGTCTCCACCCGCAACGCTCAACCGAGGCCACTTTTCAGCCGCACCATGACCTTTTTGCGTTATTTCCTCAATGATCCCGACATCCGTCAGGTTCAAGCATTTACGCCGATCATCTTGCCCCCCGCTCAGTATGAGTCCGTCTGGTGGCGGGTTGGCAAGCGGCGGCGCTGACGCAGGCGGATCGAGATTAATAGGCTCATCGACGCCAGGGAAGTCGTGCGCAAGACCAAATGTCTCGTCTGGAAAGTTTTTGCCTCCTTCCATAGCGACCACCTCCCACTCCAGCAACAGCCCTTTGGATATGGCATAAGAACCACGGGATTCGGGACTGGTTACCATACCGTGTCTGGGTTGTGCGCTAGCAGATTCATTCATGTCCATATCCTCAATTATTGAATCAGGCATGCCTTGCCTGTTGCACAATTGAAGACCTGCTTTCACGGACGGGATAGCTAGCAGTTCAGCCAGTAGATTTTTCGATAAATGTCTGAAACAGAGGAGCCTGTCTGGCCGCGCCAGCCCCCTCTCCACTCCATGCTCGACAGCAACTTTTCAGCGCATCACGTTAATGCGAAAGACATTCTGCTCGGGGTCCAGCAGCACGGCCTGATACCAGTTGTAATAGGTCAAGTACGGTTCCTTGACCAGTGTTGCGCCCTGCGCCACCGCCAGCGGCACCAGTCGGTCCACCTCGGCCTGGTCGGACACGTCGATGTTGAGCAAGAACCTGCACCCCGTGCTGCCTGCAAACGCCTCCAGGCCAAGCAGCTCGTACGCATCCAGTGCGTTGAAACCAATACAGGACTTGCCGGTGTCCAGTCCGCGAAAGATCGGTGACCTGATGGCCTCGATTTCGCGAAAGCCGAACAGGTTCGAGTAGAAGGTGCTCAGGCGGACGATGTCCTGCGCGAACACGTTGACGTATGAAAGTGTGCTCATGTCAGGCCACCTTGCTGCCGCCAAAAGTGGTCTGCTTGACGAACTTGGACAGCAAATGATCGCCTGATGTAACCGGCGCATGCCGAGGCGTGGCGCCAGGCTGCAGGCAACCTGGCAGGCATTTAATCAACGTGTCGTAGTTCGGTTGGTGGAAGAACACCAGAGACTGTCGGCGGTTGTCCTGCTCGCTGGTCATCGGTGGATTGACCACTCGGTGCAGCGTGGAAATCCACTGGTCGTTGGTCCACTGCATCATCAGGTCGCCAATGTTGACCACAAAACCATTCTCGACATACGGCACATCGACCCACTCGCCCTGACGATTACGTACTTGCAAGCCGCCCAGCGCGTTATCAGGGCGAACTATAGTCAGACTGCCGTAGTCGGTATGCGCACTGGCGCGTAACTGGCCAGCCTCGACTTCAGTCTTGATATCCGGATAACTCAGGCTGCGGAACATACTGATATGCCGGTCGATCTTGTCATCGAAAAAACACTCATCCAGTTCCAATGCCAGGGCAAACAGGCGCATCAACGATTGAGCCAATTCGCTCATGGCATCGAAATAGGCCTGGTAAGCCTCCTTGAATCCGGGCAGCAGGTCTTGCGCAGGCCAGACATTCGGTGCGAAGTGCGACCCGGCCTGGGCATTGTGATAATAATCTTCATCCGGCACATCGCTCGGCCCGATGGAGAAAGACTCCTTGAGATCCCCCGGCGCACTTTCCTCCAGAGAATAGGAAAGGCTCTCCTCGGCCACCGCGCTGTAACCACGCACCATTTCCGGGCTGGGCCGATCAACCTTGCGCTTTTCCGCCAGCGGCAAATCAAAAAATTGCCGGGTCAAACGCGAGACACTGTCGATAAGTTCTCCGGGAATCTGGTGCTCGGTGATGACCAGAAACCCGATATCCCTACACGCCTGATTGACTGCCCTGGCTACGGCAGCCTTGCCGTCCGGGTCTTCTGAAAAGTAGGGGGCCAGGTTGATAATGGGCACATAGTGCAGAGTCATACGGCTGTTTCCTCTCGCTGAAACGCTGCTGGAAAGGCTCACCGACAAGGGTGAAGGTCAGCGAGGCAGGAGCAGAAAGCATGCCACTGGAAGAATTCATCGTTCATACAAGCAGTTAGCTGTTTCGACGGTTAAAGCCGGATCAAACGGTCTGAAACAGAACGCATGGTTTGAATGCACAGGTCTGACAAAACGGGCCAGGATTGCGCACATTCGCCCCGCTGTTTTCAGGCGCTTGCAATACGCTGGATGACGTCGGCGGTCGTCGTTACTTCACCGAACTCATAGGCAATCGTCGTCAGGGATATTCGCTGAACTTCTTCAGCTGAAACAGCACCGAACCCGACGTCCGGGTAGTCCATCGCAGCATTGGCGTCGCTCAGCGCGATGACTTTGTACTCACGATGCACGCCGTCTCTGATCGTGGTTTCACAACACACATTGGTGACCGTACCGCAGACGATAATCGTGTCGACATCCCGCGCACGCAGCACGGTGTCCAGGTCCGTGTTATGGAAGCCGCTGTAAAACAGCTTGTCGACAATCACGTCACCTGGCCGAGGCGCGAGTGCTTCGATGACCTCAACGTCCGGATCATGCCGTGCCAGTATCTGGTCCACATTCGGATAAAGATCACGCATGCGCCCGGTATCAGAACCATCGCCGCGCACGATATGGCGAAGATAAACCACCATCACCCGAGCAGACCGTGCGGTTTGCAGCAGCATCTGGATAGGCTGGACGATGTCCGCAGTACTTTTTACGTACAACGCCCCGCTGGGCTCACAAAATACCTTTTGCATGTCTACAACGATGACCGCCGTTCTGAGCGGATCGATCGGCCAGCGGACAAGGGGTTTGCTCATGGGACTTACCTCGATTGAGCCTGACAGGCTGGGTAGCCATGCCAAGCAATAATCGTGCTGTCTGTTTCCAGGGCATCTGCAAGGAAGAACTGTGCACCGTTCACGCGGCATTACAACGTATGTGCCTCATGCGCCTGAACCGCCGTCCTAAACGCATTGAAAATACAGGGAACGTTGTTATGAAGCCAAGTTTCGTAGAGCAAAAACCGTCAGGCAGGTTTCATCGAAAAACCCATGGCATGCTACTGCTGGCACTTGCCTTGACGGGGTGCGGAACAATCAACACCACGTTTAGACCCGATTCCGTCGCAGGTGAAAAGCTCACTGACTGGAAATCAAATTGCTCCTCCATTCCGCGCGTTTACAGCGGGGTCATGCTCGACTTCTGTGAACTGAACGCCGAGCCCAAACAGAGTAGCGCTTATCAGAAGACCAATGCGCCTGAGTGGGTTTTACTGGACATGGGCTTATCAGGCATCGCGGATACGTTGCTCCTGCCCTACACGATTTACCAGCAAAACCAATACGGCTACATCAACGCAAGCCGCTTTAAATAGCGGCTGAGCCAGGTTTTGGAACCCCTCGCGCTCCACTCCCCGACAAGAGCAAAGTACACGGGTACCCCACTCGTCCATTGCGTAAAGCATCAACGAAAGCTCAGGAAAGCTTGAAGGCCTTCAGCGCCTGCTTGGCATTCGCGATCAGGTCAGGCGTCATTGGCTTGCCCTGCCTGTCCAGAAGTACCGGGGTGCATGCGCATCGACAGCGCACGCGGTTATCCCCCTCTGCCCACCAATCGAGCATCTGCTGCCCCGTGAACAACTCGCCATGTCGTTCGATATGCTGCTCCCGACTGGTGGGCGTCAGGGCGGACAGGTGCATGAATTTCACAGTCATCCCGAGGCGCTCTGAATCAGCGATGTCGTTCTGCAACTTGCGAATCCGCATTTCATGAAGTTCAGAATCAGAAATTCTACCGACCAAGGCTGAGCCCTCGTTAAAACACACATAAAATTAATAGACCACTCCAGCAACTCACGCCAGCTTTCAATCGCCTATCAAGCCAGTTTCAGCGGATAACGATCGCACGGCAGGGGTAATACCCGAGCGAATTACCCTTGCTATGGCCACGGGCAGAATGCGAACAAAGAGCCCCGTTCAGGCTTCGCATAGCCTTCAAAATGAGCAAGCCCGCTTTTCACGTCCGTGTGGTCGTGCCAGACTTCTCGCCGTTCACGATAAGGAGCGAGATCCTTTGAAAGCACTTATTTTAGTCGGAGCTCTGTTGCTGAGCGGGCCGGTGTCCGCGGCTCAACTGGACCTGCAGTTGGGGCAGAACAGTCGCACCTGGCAAACGGAAGATTTGCTTACCCATCCTCAACTGCAAGTCATTACCGTTAAAAATGATGTTGCTTACAAGAAGGACATGGTCTATCGCGCCGTGCCTCTGACTGCGCTGCTGACAGGAGTCAAGCCCGGCGACCACCTGCAGGCAGTCGCTCTGGACGGGTTTGCCGCAGAGCTGGCCGCTGCACCCTTACTCAACGATAAAGGCGCACGGGCCTGGCTGGCGATTGAAGACCCTGCCCATCCGTGGCCCCCTTTGGCCGCTGACAAGCCCAGTGCAGGGCCTTTCTACCTGGTATGGACGGACCCTCAGGCTGGTAATATCAGCCCGGAGCAATGGCCATTTGAAGTGGCCAGCATCAAGCGTATGACTCCCGTTGCCGAGCGCTTCCCTGCTCTGTTGCCGGATCCTGCGCTCAAGATTGATGATCCGGTCAATCAAGGGTTCGCGCTATTTCAGAAAAACTGTCTGGCTTGTCATCGTTTGAACGGCGCGGGGGACGCACAGTTTGGGCCTGATCTGAATATTCCCTACAACCCGACCGAGTATCTGGGAATGGACTTCCTCAAGCTCTACATTCGCAACCCTCAGGATTTGCGTCAGTGGCCGCAGGCGAAGATGCCGGCGTTTTCGGAAGCGGTTTTGCCGGATGCAGACTTGCAGATGCTGATGGCCTATCTGCACCATATGGCTGGACGCAAGATAAAGCCTTGATACCGGCGGGCCACTTCAGCCAGGAGATAACGAAGTGCGTACAGCGCAGGGTCAGGGCCGTTGCGCAGCCTTCAACATGAGGAGATTTCGGAACTCCTCACTTTTCAGCGCCCAATAAAAAACCCCGCAGACGTTAATCTGCGGGGCTTTGAATAGTGGAGGCCGAGGTCGGAATCGAACCGGCGTAGGCGGATTTGCAATCCGCTGCATAACCATTTTGCTACTCGGCCTCAAACGAAAGATGCTTCACTTGAACATCAAACGTATTTTGATTTCGCGGGAAACCTGTATTTCTTTGGCTTCCAACCCATTGAATCTAAAGGGTTTTTTTCAATTCCTCGCTCAGGAATGGACGCAATTCTGTACTGGTTCGCATGCCATGTCAAGAACGAGGAGAAAATAATTCGCCTACGCTGTACCCGTGCAATCGTTACTGCGCCTGACGTTCCAGGGGCGTATAGGGTTTGAAGAACGCGCTGCCCATCCATTGCGGTGTTTTTTCCGTAGTCAGCGGCTGGGCGCGCTGGTAGCTGTTTGCGTTTTTCGCGTAGCCCTTGTGGTCGTACTCGGCCATGAACGGGTACGGGAAGACCTTGCGGGTGCGTCCGCGATTGCCCACGTTTTCCTTGACCATGGACGCCGGCAGCGACTGTGCCAGCGGTATCTGCCTGTTGCCGGCCTTGTCGGGGCCTGCCTGCCTGACAACGATGGCATCCGGGGCCCGGCTTTTTTCGACCCAGGCCATGACCGGTGTCAGCAGATCGACCAGGCTTGGCCCTTCCCCGCCGCCGCAGTGATAGACGCCGGGCAGCATGTACAGCCTCGAGAACGCCTCGGTGCGGGTCTTGCCCATCTCGGCTTCAAGCGCCTCGTGATACGCCAGGGTGTTGAGCGGTGAGACGTTCGGGTCAGCCCAGCCGTGCCAGAGGATCAGCTTGCCGCCGCGGTTGGCGAATGGCGAAAGATCAGGGTTGGTAGCGTCGTACAGCGCATGCAGCGGGCGCAGTTGGTCAAAGGTTTTTTTGTCGAAGTCCAGCGCATTCAAATCGAAACTTGCAGGCGGGTTCTTCTCGAACACGACATTGCGAATGGCCTCCAGCGCGGCCTTTTCGCTGTACACCGTCTGATCGGCGCTGACCGGCACGAACACGCCAGCCCAGGCCAGTTCCGAGCCCGGCTGCGGGCCGCCCAGGGTCAGCCGCTCGCCACTGGCGGCGTCTTTCGGGCCTTCGTAAAAGCGTCTGACCGTGGCCACCTCCGCTGCGCTCAGGCACGTGGCGGGGTCGGCAGATGCCTTGCATTGCAACGCCGCGGGGTCGAAGTGGCAGATACGCGGATCCGCTATGAGGCCATCGATCTGCCCGTCCAGCAGATCGCATTGGTCGAGTACGGCCTTGTGCAACAACGGCAATCGTGAAGCGAGCAGAATCGGCTTGCCGTCCGCGCCGCGGTTGGAGCGCGCCATCCAGCCGTGATACAGGGTTTTCTGCACTTGAAAGTTGAGCGCCGGGGCTCCGGCAATGATGCCGTCGAAATCGTCAGGGTATCGCTGTGCTTCGATCAACGCCTCGCGGCCGCCGTCCGAGCAGCCACTGAAGTAGGCGTATTCTGCTTTGCGGCCATAGAACGCGGCGATCAGTTTCTTCGAGGCCAGCGCAGTGAGGTGCACACCACGATGGGCGAAATCGGCACGCTTTTGCGGGTCGTCGCCAAAATGCTCGTCTGCCGCCCGATGGCCCATGTCGGTTGAAGCCACCGCGAATCCGCCAGCACTCAGGGATGTGCAGCCATCAGCGGCGCGCACGGTCGAGTTGACGTTGCCACACAATCCGCCGCAGCCGACTTGCAGATAGCGCTGCTCCCAGGTGCCGGTTGGCAGCTCGAGCCTGAAGTTGATCTCCGGCGCCAGCCGGGCTTCTACGGCACACACCGCAACACCGTCACGCGTCGATTCACTGGCCGCCAGCACACGACTGCCCTGCCCGCCGATATCACTGAGTTCCACGCTGCTTAGTGCAGCACAGTTGCTGACCGGTTTGACCACTGCAAGCCGGGACGTGTTGTCGGTGGTTGCAGAAGATGCCATACGGGCCAGAGCCGGTGTCTGAATGCTGAGTGAAGTGACCAGCAGCAACAAGGCGTAGGCGTACTTCGGCTGGGAGGGTTTCATGAGAACTCCTGTTCATGAAGGATCAAAACCACAGTGCGAACCCATAAATGGCCGCACTGTGCGTAAGGGTAAAACGTTTAAGCCTGGCGATTATTCAAAAGCCAGTAGAAAAAAACCATCACCGATTCCATCCGCCGCCCATGACCTTGTAGAGCGTGACGCGGTTGCTCTGCTCTGTGAGACGCAGGGAAATCAGGTCCTGCTCGGCACTGTAAAGCGAGCGTTGCGACTCGAGCGCCTCCAGATAACTCTGCGATCCGCCGCGGTACAGGGCGTCGGCCAGTTCGTAGCTTCTGCGGCTGGCATCGGTGTAGGCCTGCTGCGCGGCAAGCCGCTCATCCAGCGTGCTGCGCACCGCCAAGGCATCGGCCACTTCCTTGAATGCGGTCTGGATCGTCTGCTGATAGGTCTGAATCTGGATCTGGTTCTCGACCTTGGCCAAGTCCAGCGTGGCCCGATTGGCGCCGCCATCGAAAATCGGCACGCTGATACTTGGCGCAAAGCTCCACGCGCCGGTTCCGGACTTGAACAGGCCTGACAGGCTGGTGCTGGAAGAGCCTGCACTGGCAGTCAGGGTGATACTGGGGAAGAACGCCGCACGCGCGGCACCGATATCAATGTTCGCGGCTTTGAGTGTGTGCTCGGCGCTCAGCACGTCCGGGCGACGTTGCAGGAGGCTGGAAGGCAGGCCATCCGGCACCTGCACCAATTGCGCCACCGACTGCATGTCGGCATTGGGCAGCAGTTCCTCCGGTAGATCGCTGCCGACCAGCAAGCGCAAGGCGTTACGGTCCTGAAGAATCTGGCTTTTATATTGCGCGACATCGCCCCTCGCCGATTCGACCGTTGTCTGCGCCTGAGCCACTTCCAGTCCGGAAGAACCGCCCAGCGCATGGCTGCTTCTGGTCAGCTCGTAGCTTTTCTGCTGACTGGCCAGCGTGTCTTCGGCGAGTTTCAGAAGCTGGTTGTCGGCGGCCAGGGTCAGCCAGCCGGTCGCCACTTCGGCGATCAGGCTGATCTGCGTGCTGCGCCGGGTTTCGGTCAACGCCAGGTAATCCTCGAGCGCTTCGTCCTGAAGGTTCTGGATACGCCCGAACACATCCAGCTCATAGCTGCTCAAGCCCAACTGCGCGCTGTACTCGTGGCTGATCGACGACTTTCCGGTCATCGAGGTCGATGACGGCGTGCGTGTATGCGTGCCGCTGCCACTGGCATCAATGGTCGGCAGGCTCGCCGCCCGCTCGATGCGATATTGCGCCTGCGCTTTCTCGACGTTGAGGCTGGCCAGGCGCAGGTCGCGGTTATTCACCAGCGCCAGGGTCTGCAGGCGCACCAGGCGGTTATCGATGAAAAAATTCTGCCATTCGACGTCCGTGGGCACGCTGCCCGACGCGGCCGGTTGGCCAGCCGTCCCCGGCAGCCATTGGCTTGAGACCGGCGCTTCAGGGCGCTGATAGTCCGGGGCCAGATTGACGCAGCCCGCAAGCAGCGCCGTGACGGCCAGCGAAGGCCAGAAAAGACGCATCATGCTTCACCTGTAGATGTGGGTTGAGCCGCCGGATCATTGCCTGACGAACGACTGAAGCGGCGACGTACTTCGACGAAGAACAGCGGCACCAGGAAAATCCCCAGCACGGTGGCGCTGAACATGCCGCCCAGTACGCCCGTGCCGATCGCATTACGTCCGGCCGAGCCTGCACCGCTGCTGAGGGCCAGCGGCAGCACACCGAACATGAACGCCAGTGAAGTCATCAGAATCGGACGCAGCCGTTGCCGGGCGGCAAGAAGGGTCGCTTCATGCAGGCTTTTGCCCTGTTCCTGAAGATGCTTGGCGAACTCGACGATCAGGATCGCGTTTTTCGCCGCCAGGCCCACCGTGGTCAGCAAGCCCACCTGGAAGTACACGTCATTGCTCAAGCCACTGATCCGCGTCGCCAGTACCGCGCCGACCACACCCAGCGGCACCACAAGCATGACCGAGAACGGCACCGACCAGCTCTCGTACAAGGCGGCCAGACAGAGAAACACGAACAACACGGAAATGGCGTAGAGCATCGGCGCCTGGGAGCCGGACAGGCGCAGTTGATAGGACTGCCCGGTCCACTCGTAACCGATGCCTTCGGGAAGTTGCTTGATGATGGCTTCAACGGCATCCATCGCGGTACCCGAGCTGACACCTGGCGCAGGATCGCCCACCACCTCAAGTGACGAGCTGCCGTTGTAACGCTCCAGCAGGGGCGAACCGTAGCTCCAGCTGCTGCTGGCGAACGACGAGAACGGGACCATTTCGTCATTGCTGTTGCGCACGAACCAATGGTCCAGATCGGCTGATTGCATGCGCGAAGCGGCCTCGCCCTGCACGTAGACTTTCTTCACTCGCCCCTGATTGAGGAAGTCATTGATGTAGCTGCCGCCCAGCGCTGTGGACAGGGTCGAGTTGATGTCGCTGGTGGACAGGCTCAGTGCACCGGCCTTGCGGTCGTCGATGGTCACTTTCAACTGCGGAGTGTCGTCCAGGCCGTTGCTGCGCACGCCCAGCATGCTCGAGTCCTTTCTCGCCAGCTCGATAAACTGCTCGCGTGCCGCCACCAGTGCCTCATGCCCCACCCCGCCAAGGTCCTTGAGTTGCACGTCGAACCCCGAACTCTGCCCCAGGCCGCGTACCGCAGGAGGCTGCATGACAAACACGCTGGCGTCGCCGATGCTCGCCAGGGCCAGCGTCGCGCGCTGTGCTACCTGCGCCGCACCCTGCTCCTTGCCGGACCGCTCGCTCCAGTCCTTGAGCTTGATGAACGCCCTGGCGGTGTTCTGACTGTTACCGCCCATCCCCAGCCCGGAAATACTGATCAACGCCTCGACTTCCGGCTGTTTGAGCATGTAAGCCTCGAACTGCCGCATCACCGCCTGTGTACGGCTGTCGGTAGCGCCCACCGGCAGCTGGATCTGCGCCATCAGTGCGCCCTGGTCTTCATCCGGCAAAAACGATGTGGGCAGGCTGACGTAACCCACCGCCATGACCACCAGCACCAGCGCATACACCAGCAGCCCCTTTACGCGATGTTCGATGACTCCGCTCACGCCTCGCTGATAGCGGTCGGCACTGCGGTCGAACGTGCGGTTGAACCAGCCGAAAAAGCCACCCCGTTTTGCATGCAGTTGCGCATCCGAGGCTTTGAGCATCGTTGCGCACAACGCCGGCGTCAGGGTCATTGCAACCAGCACCGAAAGCAGCATGGCCGAAACGATGGTCACCGAAAACTGCCGGTAGATAATCCCGGTGGAACCGCTGAAAAAGGCCATCGGAATGAACACGGCGCTCAGCACCAACGCGATACCGATCAGCGCGCTGGTGATTTCGTCCATTGATTTGCGGGTCGCTTCCAGCGGGCTCAGGTGCTCTTCGCCCATGACCCGCTCGACGTTTTCCACCACCACAATGGCATCGTCGACCAGCAGGCCGATGGCCAGGACCATCGCGAACATGGTCAGGGTGTTGATCGAATAGCCGAACAGCGCCAGCACGCCGAACGTGCCCAGCAGCACCACCGGCACGGTAATCGCCGGAATCAGCGTGGCACGCAGGTTCTGCATGAACAGAAACATGATCAGCACCACCAACGCGATCGCCTCACCCAGCGACTTCACCACCTCCTTGATCGACAGGCTCACGAATGGCGTCGTGTCATAGGCAATGACTGTTTTCAGCTGCATTTGCGCGGGGTAGAACGGTTCCAGTTCCTTGAGTTTGGCCTTGATCGCTTCGCCAACACTCAGCGCGTTTGCACCTGACGCCAGTTGAATACCCATTGCGGCAGCCGGCCGGCCATTGAGCGCCGAGTTGATGTCATAGCTCTCGCTGCCCAACTCCACCCGTGCCACATCGCGCAAGAGCACAACAGCGCCGTCACTGGAAGATTTGACGACCACGTTCTCGAACTGCTCGGGCGTCTGCAGCTTGCTGCGGGCGCTGATGGTCGCATTCAGTTGCTGACCTTCAACCGCGGGCAAGGCCCCCAACTGGCCTGCCGAGACCTCGGTGTTCTGCGCCTCCAGGGCCGAGCTGATGTCGGAGGGCATCAGCGAATACTTTTCCATCCTGGCCGGGTCCAGCCAGATACGCATCGCGTACCCCGAACCCAGGGTCTGCACGTCGCCGACACCATCCACACGGCTCAGTTGATCGAGCAGCGTGCTGGAAATGTAATCACCAATCTGCGTGCCGGTGACGCTTTCGTTGTCGGAGGCAAGGGCGACCAGCATCAGGAAGTCGGAACTGCCCTTGGTCACCGTCAAGCCTTCACTCTGCACGCTTTGCGGCAGGCGCGATTCGGCCTGCTGCAACTTGTTCTGCACCTGCATCTGCGCCACATCAGGGTCGGTGCCTGCGGCGAAGGTCAGGCTGATGCTCGCACTGCCCGCAGAGCTGCTGGAGGCGGACATGTAAGTCAGCCGGTCCAGCCCCTTCATCTGCTGCTCGATGACCTGCGTGACGGAGTCTTCGACGGTCTTGGCCGATGCGCCAGTGTAGGTGGCGGAGATTTTTACCGTCGGCGGCGCGATATCGGGGTATTGCTCAAGGGGCAGCTGGCTGATGGACAGCCCGCCGGCGAACATGATGCAGATGGCAATGACCCAGGCGAAGATGGGCCGATCGATGAAGAAACGAGCCATGTTCAGCCCTCCTTCACGGTAGCGGCAGTAGCCGACGCGCCAGGCGCTGGCGAATCGGCGTTGTCAGCGTTCTGCACGCTCACCTCGGTGCCGACCGGGGTTTTCTGCCCGCCTTCGACCACCACCTGATCATTGGCCTTGAGCCCGCTGCTCACCCACCACTGGTTGCCCACCGTGCGGTCGACGCTGATCACCCGCTGCTCGATCTTGCCGTCAACCACCAGCAACACCGTGGTCTGGCCACTGGCACTGCGGGTGACGGCCTTTTGCGGTATCAGGATCGCATTCTGATCCTGCGCCTGTTCCAGCACCGCCACCACGTACATGCCGGGCAGCAACAGCCGTTCTGGGTTGGCAAAGCTGGCACGCAGCGTCACGGTGCCGGTGCCTTCATTGACGCTGACGCCGCTGAATTGCAGGCGGCCATCCTGGTTGTAGGTGCTGCCGTCATCCAGCTTGAGGGTGATGCGGGCTTCCCCGTCGCTGTTGGTTTGCAGCTTGCCGCTGGCCAGGTCGCGCTTGAGACGCAGCAACTCGGTGGTGGACTGGGTGACATCGACATAAATCGGGTCGAGCTGCTGAACCGTGGTCAGCGCGGTGTCCTGCTGGGCCACCACCAATGCACCGGGGGTCACGGTCGAGGTCTCGATGCGGCCGCTGATGGGCGCGGTAATCCGTGTGTAGGCCAGATTGATGCGTGCGGTCTGCACATCGGCCTCCGCCACTTTCACCTCGGCGGCGGCAGTCAGCAGGCTGGCCTCGGCGTCTTCTTTATCCTGCTGGCTGATGGCGTCGATCTTGGCCAACTGCACATCGCGTTTGGCGGTGGCCTGTGCGGACTTGAGCGTGGCACGGGACTTGGCGAGCGTGGCCTGCGATTCTGCCAGAGCCGCCTGGTAGGTCGCACTGTCGAGTTGGTACAACGGCTGACCGGCTTTGATTTCGGCACCTTCGACGAACAGTCGCTGCTGCACGATGCCGCTGACCTGGGGCCGTATCTCGGCAACCATGAACGCTTTGGTGCGCCCCGCCAGCTCGGTGGTCAGCGACTGGCTGCGCGGTTTGACGGTGACCACCGACACGCTCGGTTTCTCCGCAGCAGGCGGCGAATCACCGTCAGAACAACCGCTCAGAAGACCGATAAGGGCTGCGTAGATGACAAAGGTCAAAGTCATCAGGTATTTGGCGAAAATCTTGCTCGACATGATTGCCTCAGGACGTTGTGGCGAAAGCCTGACGTCAGAGTGCGAGGCAAATGTGCAGGAAAATTGAAGATTGCCGCGTTGACTTGAAACTTGCTGTCACGAAGGCCTAAATGGACGCCGTCTTCACGTAAAACCCGGGCCTTCATGAAATCGAGCATCTCCACCAAACTGTTTGTCGCGGTACTGGCCAGCGTGCTGTCAGTGATCCTGATCATGGGCCTGACCGCGAACTGGAGTTTTGCCCGCGGCTTTCTGGGCTACCTCAACGAACAGGCCATGCAACGCATGTCGCCGGTCCTGCCGCGGTTGGCCGCTGCCTATGCACGCGAAGGCAGTTGGGAATTCATGCGTGACAACAAGGATCGCTGGTTCGAAGTGATGCGCCCGGAACCGGCACAGGATTTCGCCATCCCCGGGCTGGCGACACCGCCTACTTCCGACTTGACCGGCGCGGTGTTCCGGATCGCGCTGCTGGATGCGCAGAAGAACCTGGTGATGGGCTTTCCAGGGGTCCATGACGATGAATTCATGCGCCCGGTGGAAGTCGACGGCAACGTCGTTGGCTGGATGGCGGTCACGCCCTTTCAAAGTGTCAGCGAAGCCGGTGGCGAGCGCTTTCAGCAGTACCAGTTGCGCGCCAGCCTGGCGATGGGCGTGCTGTCACTGCTGCTGGCGGTGCTGATTGCCTGGTGGATCGCGCGCACCCTGCTTGATCCGGTCAAGCGGGTGGCCGCAGCAACCCATCGCCTCGCCGCAGGTGAATACGCCAGCCGCGTGGCGGTGTCCTCCAACGACGAGGTGGGTCAACTGGCGCGCGACTTCAACCAGCTGGCGTACACCCTGGAACGCAATGAGAAGATGCGCCGCGAATTCATGGCCGATGTGTCCCATGAGCTGCGCACCCCGCTGTCGGTCTTGCGTGGCGAACTGGAAGCCATCGAGGATGGCGTGCGCACACTGGATCAGGCATCGATGAAGTCCCTGCAGGGCGAAGTCGGCATGCTCAGCAAGCTGGTGGATGATCTGTATGAGCTGTCCCTGGCGGATGTGGGCGCCCTGACCTACCGCAAGGTCGACTGTGACCTGGCGGAGCTGCTGACGAATATCACTGACATGTTCGAAGAGCGTTGCGCAGCCCGTCAGTTGCATTTGCAGTTGGAGCTTGCTGGCGGAGCTCTGCCGGTGCATGCAGACCCAGGGCGCCTGCAGCAATTGATCGGCAACCTTCTGGAAAACTCGGTGCGCTACACCGATGCCGGGGGGACAGTGCATGTGCGTGCCGCTTTGCAGGGCGATGAGGTGCGCGTCGATGTGATGGATTCCGGACCCGGCGTCGACCCGCAGCAATTGCCCAGACTGTTCGAACGCTTCTATCGCGGTGAAACCTCGCGTAACCGCGCCAGCGGCGGTGCGGGTCTGGGGTTGGCGATCTGTCACAGCATCGCCCTCGCCCACGGCGGCACCCTGAGCGCCGACCACTCGCCCACAGGCGGCCTCTGGCTGACCCTGTGCCTGCCAGGACACCTGCGCCCATGACCGCTGCCAGCCTCGACACACCGATTCTCATTGTCGAAGATGAGCCCAAGCTGGCGTCGCTGATGCGCGACTACCTGATCGCGGCCGGCTATTCGACACACTGCCTGAGTAACGGGCTGGACGTTGTGCCTGCTGTCAGAGCGAACGCGCCACAACTGATCCTGCTCGACATCATGCTGCCTGGCCGCGATGGCATGGACATCTGCAAGGAACTGCGCAGCTTCAGCGATGTGCCCATTGTCATGATCACCGCACGCGTCGAGGAAATCGACCGGTTGCTGGGCCTGGACCTCGGTGCCGACGACTATATCTGCAAACCGTTCAGCCCACGAGAGATGGTCGCTCGCGTCAAAGCCATTCTGCGTCGGAGCTCTTCCAGCGAGCCGCACACGCCCAAAGGTTTGCAGGTGGACGAAGCGCATTACCAGGCCTCGTTCAACGGGGTCACCCTGGACCTGACCCCGGTGGAACTGCGTCTGCTGGCTACCTTTGCCCGCTCACCGGGCCGGGTCTTCTCCCGTGACCACTTGCTGGACAGGCTCTACTCGGATCACCGCGTAGTGACCGACCGCACCGTGGACAGCCACATCCGCAACCTGCGCCGCAAACTGGAACAGACCTGCCCGGGTCAGGACCCGATCCAGTCGCTGTACGGGGTGGGTTACAAGCTGGAGTTGTGACCGGTGCTGTGCGCAGCATGGGTACGATAGTTACAGGACGATCGTTCCTTACGCTCCAGTGGAATGCCTGTCGTGACGCTCCGCGTCAAGAATCTACGCCGCGCCGCCTGCGCGACGACAGTCATCACATTTCAGGCACTCTCCGTCTGCCGGTTGCGATGCAGCGCAGCCAGGTCGCGGAATCCGGCACCCGGATGCCCTGCTTCCAGGCGTGGCCCGTCGCCAAACAGCTTCTCGCGCAACGTGCCCTTGGCGTATTCGGTCTTGTAGACGCCGCGCTTCTGGAGCTCCGGCACCAACAGCTCGACCGCATCGATGAAGGTTTCATGGGTCAGTGCGTAAGCCAGGTTGAATCCATCGACGTCGGTTTCTTCAACCCACTCCTGCAATAGGTCGGCCACGGTTTCCGGGCTGCCGACAAACAGCGGGCCGAAGCCACCGATTCCGACCCAATCGGCCAGTGCCCGCGGCGTCCATATCGTGTTCGGGTCTGCCGTGGAAAAGGTCTCGACGGCCGACTGAATGGCATTGGTGTGAACGTGGCGCAGGGGTTCGTCGGGCTTGAACTGGCTGAAGTCGATACCGGTCCAGCCGGAAATCAAGGCCATTGCGCCCTCATAACTGACCCAGCTTTTGTATTCCTCGAATTTGGCCCTGGCCTTGGCATCCGTCTCGCCGAGGATCACCGTCTGCAAATTGAAAATCAGCACCTTGGACGGGTCGCGGCCAGCCTCTGCGGTGCGCCGGCGGATATCGGCCACGGTCTTTTTCAGCAGCACTTTCGAGGGCGCTGCAACGAAAACGCATTCGGCGTGCTCGGCGGCGAACTGCCTGCCGCGGCTTGACGCGCCAGCCTGATAGAGCACAGGCGTGCGTTGCGGCGACGGCTCGCACAAGTGGATGCCAGGCACCTGGAAGTGTTTGCCGACATGGCGAATCTCATGGATTTTGCTCGGATCACTGAATACACGGCGCTCCCGGTCACGCAGAATCGCGCCGTCTTCCCAACTGCCTTCCCAGAGTTTGTAACAAACCTCCAGATACTCCTCTGCGTAGTCGTAACGCGCGTCGTGTTCGGTAAGGGTTTTCTGGCCCAGGTTCTTCGCGCCGCTTTCCAGATACGAGGTGACGATATTCCAGCCTGCGCGCCCCTTGGTCAGGTGATCCAGCGTCGACAGGCGACGGGCAAACGGATAGGGATGTTCGAACGACAGCGACGCCGTCACACCGAAGCCCAGGTGCTCGGTCACCAGCGCCATGGGCGGGATGAGCTGCAACGGGTCATTGACCGGCACCTGGGTGGCCTGGCGAATCGCCGCCTCGCCGTTGCCGCGATACACGTCATAAATGCCCAGCACATCGGCAATGAACAACCCATCGAACTTGCCGCGCTCGAGGATTTTCGCCAGATCGGTCCAGTATTCGAGGTCCTTGTACTGCCAGGAGCGGTCGCGCGGATGCGCCCAGAGGCCCGGCGATTGATGTCCGACGCAGTTCATGTCAAACGCGTTGAGGCGGATTTGGCGGGACATACACTTACTCCTGAAGCTGTGGCGGAACCACGCCGTTGAGGCGTTGATTGCCGATAACCTGATAGTGCCAGCGCAGCGGCTCGCGACCGGCCGGGGCTGACAATGACGGGCGCTGCCCGGTCAATTCGTATTGAATATTGCCCACCGCCTGCAAAGCATCGGCGCTGGCAATGACCGCTTCGCTGCTGGCGATCAGGCGTTGCTCGGCCGAACCGTCCAGCCGCCGGGCGCGCTCCAGCAGCGCGGCGGCGACGTCCAGACGAATCTGCAGATCCCCGACCTTGCTGATCACGTAGGGCTCATCGATGATGCGCTGCAGGCCACTGAGCGACCACGGCCGACCATGCTCACGCAGGTAATCGAGGGTGTCTTGCAGGCCCTGGCGCGCCTGATCGAGGTCTTCGGTGGCGACCGCCAGTTGTGCGGTAATTGCGGGATGCGTCATGGGCGTACTCCTTGATCAGTTCCAGGCGTGACGTGGCGGTGCGATACCGTTGAGCACCTGATTGCCGATCAGGTGGTATTTCCAGCGCGCCGGGTCATGCAGCGTGTGGGTCCGCGCGTTGCGCCAGTAACGGTCCAGATTGAGTTTGCCGGGCACCGAGCGGGTGCCGGCCAGTTCGAACAGCTGGCTGCTGGCGAGCAAGGCAATCTGCGCCGACAGCACCTTGGCCTGGGCGACGATCACCGAGGCCTGTGCGACGCTGGCCTCACTGGGTTCGGCCAGGGCATGGTCGATGGCCTGCCCGGCTTTGGCGAGGATCGCGTCGGTACCGTGCAGCCGCCACTGCAAGTCGCCGATGGCGGCAATACTGAACGGGTCCTGCCAGCCGAAATCCTGCTTGCTGTCGATCCATGGGCGGGCCAGCCGGGCATGCTTCAGGGTTTCCTCGAACGCGCCGTGAGCAATGCCAGTGTCCACCGCCGCCTGAATGATCTGCGAAATCGGCCCATTGGCCGTCGGTTCGTCGAAAGCGCGATGCGCCGGGATCACCGCACTCGAGGGTACGCGAACGGCCTTTAACACCGCCCCGCCACTGGCCGTGGTGCGCTGCCCGAAACCGTCCCAGTTATCGATGATGGTCAGGCCCGGGTTGTCGCGCTCGACGAAGGCGATGAACGCCTGATTCTGCTCGTTGACGCCGGAAACCGGCACGATGTGCGCGAACAGGGCACCGGTGCAGTAGAACTTTTCGCCGTCCAGCACCGCGTACTCGCCCTCGAAGCGAATCCGGGTCTGAAAGGCGCCGGCGTTCTTGCTTTTCGACTCGGAGAACGCATTGCCGAAGCGGTAGCCGGCCAGCGCCTTGCCGAAGTAGTAGCGCTTCTGCGCCTCGGTGCCGGTCTGCAAGAGAATATCGAGCACGCCCAGATGGTTCTGCGGGATTTGCCCGAGTGACGGGTCGGCGGCAGAAATGAGCTTGATCACTTCCGCGACGGTGACATAGGAAACGCCCGCACCGCCGTAGGCCTTGGGTACGGTAATGGCCCACAGGCCGCTGGCGGAGAACTCATCCAGCTCGGCGACTGGCAGACGCCGTTCGCGATCACGCACTGAAGCTTCTTCAGCGAAGCGACCCGCCAGTGCCCTGGCTACTTCAATGGCTTCGGCGTCCGAGCCAATGACGTGCGCTGCGGGAGGTGCGGCAGTTGCAAGGGAGGAAGGGAAACTCATGGACAGGCTCCTGCTCGTTGGCGACAGGTTGAAAACACTCAACACGCTTGACCCTGAACACTGCACAGCCCGTGCCTAAAAATATTTACCTTTAAAAGCAATAAGTTGCGAAGCAATCCACATGAATAGCCGCACCCTGCAGCGCAAAATGTTCGAACGCTGTTGCTGGCCGAACAGCGGCGCACTCGCAGCGCATCCAGCGCAGACACAGGTATTTCAGGGCTGACGAGCTGCCGACGTGGCTGACGACGCGGTGGGATTTGCCAACCAGCAGTCATGCCACTGTTGGCTGATCAACAAGAAAACCATCGCCCCACAAATAAATCATTAAAATCAGTCAGTTACATTCAGGCACAAAGCATGCAAAGAGTCCGACGAACCTTCCACCGGCCCGTGTGCCGATGTCTTCGCGCTCAGGAGTACTGCATGACTCAAACAACCGGCTCGAACCCGCTCTCGCTGGGGACCGATTACGAAACCCTGGCCAACCGATTTCGCCCGATCTTCCGTGAGATCGGCGCTGGCAGCGTCGAACGCGAAAAAGCCCGCGCCCTGCCCCATGAACCGATTGCCTGGCTGCAGAAAGCCGGTTTCGGCGCTGTGCGTGTGCCTATCGAATATGGCGGTGCAGGTGCTTCGATCAGCCAGCTGTTTCAACTGCTGATCGAGCTGGCCGAAGCCGATTCGAACATTCCGCAAGCCCTGCGTGCGCACTTCGCCTTTGTCGAGGACCGTCTGAATGCACCGCCCGGCGCTGACCGTGACCAATGGTTTGCACGCTTTGTCGCCGGGGATCTGGTGGGTAACGGCTGGACCGAAGTCGGCGCGGTGAAAATCGGCGATGTGATGACCAAGGTCAGCCCGCAAGGCGATGGTTTCGTGCTCAACGGCACCAAGTACTACAGCACCGGCAGCATCTTTGCCGACTGGATCGACGTCTATGCCCAGCGCTCCGATACCGGCGCCGATGTGATCGCGGTGGTCGACGCCAGGCATGCCGGCGTGCGTCACAGTGATGACTGGGACGGGTTCGGCCAGCGCACCACCGGCAGCGGCACCTCGGTCTACGACAACGTACCGCTGCCGGCCACCCACGTCATACCGTTCGAGCAACGCTTCAAATACCAGACCGCGTTTTATCAATTGGTGCTGCTGGCGGTGCTGGCCGGTATCGGTCGAGCCGTCGAACGCGACATCGCTCAGGAAGTGCGCGATCGCAAACGTGTCTTCAGCCATGGCAACGCCGGGAGCGTCAGCCAGGACTCACAAGTGCAGCAAGTAGTCGGTCAGATCGCTGCCCAGGTCTATGCCGCCGAGGCCGCAACGCTGCGCTCCGCCGAGCCGTTGCAGCGTGCCTACGTGGCGCGCTTCGGCAATGACCCACAACGGGAAAAAGACGCCAATATCGCCGCCGAAATCGAAACCGCCAAGGCCCAGGTGATCGTCTCGGAACTGGTGCTGCGCGCTGCCAGCGATCTGTTCAACGCACTAGGCGCTTCAGGTGTCAGCGTCAACAAGGCGCTGGACCGCCACTGGCGCAATGCGCGCACAGCCGCCTCGCACAATCCGCTGATCTACAAGGCGCGCATTGTCGGTGACTGGCGCATCAACGGCACCGAGCCGCCGTTTGTCTGGCAGATCGGCAGCGGTAAAGGCAACGCGTAAGGAGCACTTACGCCGCGTTACGCAGCAGGTGGCGACTGGTGAAACTGAACGCCAGCACCAGAAAGATCAGTGCCCCGGTCGCAACCTGCTGCCAATAGAAGTTCCAGCCGATCAACAACAGGCCATTGGCGATCACGTTGATGAACAGCACACCCAAAAGTGTGCCCGGAATATTCGGACGCCCTTGACGACTGAGTGTCGTACCGATGAACACGGCGCCGATGGCATTGATCAGGTAAGCGTTGCCCGACATCGGTACGTAGGCATTGACCGTAGAGCTGAGCAGGATACCCGCCACCGCACAGGCCAGCGCGCTGGCGAAAAACACCTGCATGGCAATGCGTCGCGTGGGCAAGCCCGAGTAATACGCCAGTTGCGGCTGCGTGCCCAGCGCAAGGATTTCCCGCCCCAGACGTCCGCGCGCCAGGATCAGCCCGTAAAGCGCTGCCAGCACGCCGACCACCAGCAGCGGCAATGGCACGCCGAGGATCAACACAGCGCTGATACCCGGCAACGCGCCCTGAGCGATATAGATCGGCTGGCCACCGTCGGATAACAACTGCTGCACGCTGGTACCGATAAACAGCGTCCCCAGGGTCGCCAGAAACGGCGAAATACGCAGCCCGGCGATCAGCATTGCGTTGAACGCCCCGGCGATGCCCCCTGCCAGCATAGCCACCGCAACGGCCGCGCCCAGACCATGACCACCATTCAGGGTGACCACAAAACCCAGGCTGGCAAAGTCCAGCGCCGTGCCCACCGACAGATCGATACCGCCAGCCGCAACAGCCCAGGTCATGCCGATCGCCACGATGGCCAACAACACGAAGTTGTTCAGCACCAGACTCGACAGGTTGCCCCAACTCAGAAAGCCCGGTGCATTGATCGCGAAAAACAGCAGGATGACCAGCACCAACAGCGGCAGCACCGCTGGCAACAGGCGCGGCAGAACCTTTATCAGCGTCGAAGAGGTACTCAGGGTCAGCGTACTCATTGTTCACCCTCCCGGCGGCCGAATGCCCCGGAAAATGCCACCACCAGCAGAATCAACACGCCTTGCACGCCGTTGACCCAGAAGCTGGAAATGTTCAGCAATTGAAAGCCATTGATCAGAAAGCCCAGCAGCAGCGTCGCCAACAGGGTGCCGGGAATGTTCGCGGTCAGACGCCGCGAAAACACCACGCCGAGAAAGGCGATAGCCACCACTGACAGCAGCATGTCACCGGAACCGGTCGTGCTGCCGCTGAAAAACGCTGCGGAACAGAACGCGGCAATGGCGGCGCATCCGCCGGCAATCAGGTAGCTGGCGAACACATAGCGCCGCAGATTCAACCCGGCAGCCTCGGCTGCTTGCGGGTATTCGCCGATGGCGTACAGACGCAGGCCGAACGCGCTGTGCTGAATCAACAGCCACAACACCGCCGCGACACCCAGCAGCACCCAGGCCAACGCCGGAACACCCAGCCAGATGCCGGACGCCAGGCTGTCCAGCAACGCAGAATCGGTCGCCAGCACAGTGTTCTGGGTCAGCACCAGCTCCAGGCCGGCAATCAGGTTCATGCTCGCCAGCGTTGCCAGTAACGGCGGCAAGCGTAAAAACACCACCGCCAGACCGTTGAACGCGCCGACCAGCAGGCCGCAGCCGAGCGTCAGGCCAATCGCTTGCCAGGCATCGAACCCGGCGTTGTTCAGGCTGCTGTAAACGGCCGCACACAGACCGAGATTGGCCGCCAGCGACAGGTCCAGGCCGCCACTGACCACATTGGAACCACCACCGATGACCACACAGGTCAGGCCCAGCGCGAGTATGCCGAGCGTTGCTGACTGGGCGAACACATTGCTGATGTTGCCAAGGCTGAGAAAGTTCGGCGCACTGATGGCAAAGCCGAGCAGAATCGCCAGAAATACCAGCAACGAACCGCGCTGCGCCAGTTGCACGAGCCAGCGTTGCGCTGGATCGCCAGCCTGCGCAACGGATAGATCAAGCGCGGACATAGAGGGCCTCCGCAGGGAATGATTGGCTGTCATGGTCGCTTTCAGTGGCGCCCGTGGCGCAGGCCAGCAACTGGTCGCTGTCGGTGTTCAATGAGTCGAATTCGCCTGCAACGCGCCCTCTGTGCAGGACCACAATGCGCTGAGTGATGCCGATCAGCTCCGGCAAGTCCGACGACAGCACCAGCACCGCTGCGCCGCCCTCGGCAAGCCGGGCTATCAACCGGTAGATTTCCACCTTGGCGCCGATATCGACACCGACGCTGGGCTCGTCCAGCAGGTATAACGTCGAATGGCGGCTCAGCCATTTGCCCAGCGCAACCTTCTGCTGGTTGCCACCGCTGAGCGCGTGCACCGGCGCATCATGGCCTGAGGTCTTGATTGCCAGTTCATCGATCAGCTGTTGGCTTTCCCCGGCCTGCGCCGCAGCGTCGAGCAATCCCCAGCGGCTGAAGCGCCCCAGGCTGGCCAGGGTGATGTTCTCCAGCACCGAAAGCGCCGGTGCCACGCCGTGTGTGCGGCGCTCCTCGGGGACCAGCGCGATGCCATGGCGTACCGCGTCACGCGGTGATTTCAGCTGCAACCGCTGACCGTTCAAGAGCAATTCACCGCGATCCGGCTTGAGCAGCCCGAACAGACTCTTGAGCAGCTCCTTGGCACCCGAGCCGACCAGCCCGGTCAGGCCCAGCACTTCACCACGCCGCACGCTCAGGTCAACGCCGTCGTAGAAGCGCCCTGCCCCCAGTCCGCGCAGTTGAAGCACTGGCGCGCCGGGTAATGTCCGGGCACGGAAATATTGCTCGCCTACCTCGCGATTGACCATCAGCCGGGCGATCTGCGCGGTGCTGGTGAGAGCCGGATCGACCACCGCCACATCGCGTCCGTTACGCAGCACGGTGACCTGATCACACAGCGATTCGATCTCCTGCAAGTAGTGGGAAATGTAGACAATGGTCAGTCCTTCATCGCGCAGGCGGCGGACGATGTCCAGTAAGCGGTCCACCTCCTGCTTGACCAGTGACACACTCGGCTCGTCGAACACCAGTACCTTCGGCTTGGCCAGCAACGCGCGAGTGATCTGCAGTATTTGCCGCTGGGCGCTGTCCAGATCGCGTACCAGCGCCCTGGCGGGCAGGCGCATGGCAAAGTAATCGTCCAGAAGCCTTGCCGCCTCGCGCTCCTGGGCGCGTCGATCGACGAAGGGGCCACGCTTGATTTCCTGCCCGAAAAACAAGGCCTCGCCGACACTGAAGCTGCCCGGCAGGAGTCGCTCCTGATGAATGAAGTGCACGCCTGCAGCCTCGACCTGACGCGGCGTGAAATTGTCGAACGGCTGGCCATGAATACTCAAATGGCCGGCATCGGCACGATGAATACCGGCGAGAACCTTGATCAGGGTCGACTTGCCCGCCCCGTTTTCCCCCACCAGCCCGTGAATCGTTCCGGCCTCGACCCGCAGGTTGACGCCGTCCAGCGCCTGGGTGACGCCAAAGCGCTTGCTGATACCCTTCAAGTGCAAGGCTGGTGGCAGCGCCGCAACGTCTGTAATCGCTGATCCCATGATCGATCTCCCGCGTCAGTTATCGCCTCTGAGCTTTTGCACGTCCGGCAGATTGGCGGCCGTGGTCAGCAAGGTGGGCACTTGGGTCTCCTTCGGCAGATCGTGCTGTCCGGCCAGGTAACGGGCGACGTTCTGCACCGCAGTCTTGCCGATCAATGCAGGCTGCTGGGCAACCACGGCGCCCACCGGCGAATCTTCGCGGCGCATCAGCTCGAGCACTTCCGGCGTGCCGTCGACGCCGTAGGTCTTGATTTCGGTTCTGCCGGCGTCGATCAGCGCCTTGCTGGCGCCCAGTTGCGGGATGTCCCACGCAGCCCAGATCGCCGAAACACTGCCTTTGGGGTACTTGTTGAGCAACGCCGAGACTTGCGAGTAGGCGTCCTGAACCGTGTTGGGAATGACATCGCGCAACTCCGGCTCGATGATTTTCAGCTGCGGATGATCCTTGAGCGCCAACTTGAGCTGGTCATAACGAATGGCACAGACCGGTACGCCATAAAAGCCATTGAACACCAGCACGTTACCCTGGCCACCTGCGTCCTTGATCAGTTGCCCGGCCAGCGCCTTGCCGGTGGCAACGTTGTCGGAGGTTGTGTTGTTGAGGCTGTATTGCGATGGCGCATCAATGGTGAACAGCGGAATCCCCGCCTTGCTGATGCGCTTGAGCCAGGGGTCGATAACGCTGAGAGTGCCAAGGGTCTGGATCACTGCATCGGGCTTTTGCGTGACCACGGTCTGCAATTGATTGACCAGGTTCTTGTCGTTACGACCGGCATCGAGCGTGATGGGCGTGCCGCCCAGGCGCTTGACCTCATCCACCTGCGCCTGGAAGGCCTTGATATCGAAGTAGTGACTGGTGCCGGTCATGCTGATCGCAATGCGTTTGCCCGCCAGCGAAGGCACGTCGCTGTCCTCGGCATACGCGGTTGCGACGAGGCTGGTGGCCAACAGGCTCAGCACCAGGGTGCGCCCTATTGCATGCAGGCGTTTGGTCTTGGGGGTCGGGACGGCATCAGGCATTCGGGTGGCTCCGCTGGCTCAGGAAAACAATCCTGATCGGCAGTGCACAGGTCATGCCCAAAGCCTTGTGCGCCGCCTGGCGATGGCGTGAAGCCCTGCGCCAGGCGCTTTCAAGCTGTTGCGCCAGATGGCGTTTGCGCGGAGTGGCCTGGCTTTGCCGGCGTCAGCGCCAAACACATTGTCGATTCGCTGTTGCACGGACAACAGCGAATCGATGCGGGAACAGGCCTGCTATAGGCGCGTGTTATCCGAGCTTGAATTGCCCCAGGGTGATCGTCAGGTCACTCGCCAGCTCGGCCAGCGACTGGCTGGCGCTGCCGGTCTGGCTGGTGCGCACCGCCGATTGTGCCGACAAGTCACGGATGCGCACCAGGTTGCGGTCCACTTCCCGCGCAACCAGTGCCTGCTCCTCGGAGGCGCTGGCGATCACCGTATTGCGCTCATCGATAACCATCACCGAGCTGGCGATGCTGGCCAGCACGGCATTGGCCGACTCGGCCTGTTGTTTGGTGCGTTGCGCCTGTTCGGTACTGACTTCAAGCGCAAGCAGGGTACTTTTGGTGCCCTGCTGGATGTGCCCGACCATGGTTTCGATCTCGCGCGTCGATTCGCTGGTGCGGTGGGCCAGCGCGCGCACCTCGTCGGCGACCACGGCAAAACCCCGTCCGGCATCGCCCGCGCGTGCCGCTTCAATGGCAGCGTTGAGCGCCAGCAGGTTGGTTTGCTCGGACACCGCGCGAATGACATCCAGCACCTTGGTGATATCCAGCGTGCGGGTTGCCAGCGCCTGCGCCTCGACCGACGCCGTGCCCACATTTCGGGTCAGCTCAAGGATCGATTTGACGGTTTGATTGAGCTCTTCCTGACCTTCGCGGGCCGACACCGAAGAGGCTCTGGATTCCACCGAAGTGGTCACCGCATTACGCGCGACTTCATCGACCGCCTGACTCATCTCGGTGACCGCGGTGGCGGCCATTTCTATTTCGCTGTTCTGCACCACCAGATCGGCGTTGCTGTTGACCATCAAGGCGCTCATTTCTTCCGTGGCCGACGCCAACTGGTGAGCGGCATCGCCCACCTGACTCAGGGTCTGGCTCAGATTGCCGCGCATGCGCTCCATCGATTGCAGCAACAGGGCCGCTTCATCAGTGCCCTCACGGTTGATTGCGCTGGGACGCAGGTCGCCCGCGGCAATGGTTTCCGAGCTGTGCAGCGCCTGACTGATCGGCACTGCCAGACTTTTGGTCAGACGCCAGGCAAGCAATACCGTCAGCAACACCGTCAGAAACATGACCCCCTGAGTGACGATCAGGGCGTTTTCATACACCGACGTCGCTGCTGCGCTGGATTCGGCTTCGGAGTCATCATTGATCTTTTCCAGCTTGCCAAGCGCCGTTTCCATACCTTCCGCCATGGCCTTCATCTCGCCCCAGACCAGCGCCCTTCCGGCCTCCGCCTGATTCTCGTTGATCAGCGTATAGACCTTCTCGGCACGCTCGATGTAGCCCTGATAAGTACTCTTCAGCCCCTCGACGAGCGCGCGCTCGTCATCCTCGGTGATCAGCGGGTCGTAGGCCTCTACGGCCTTTTGGAACCCGGCCTTCCTGTCAAGGAACTCGGTATGAGCCAGAGTCACCTGCGCCATATCATGAGCGGCAAGCATTTTGGCCACCGTCGTGCGGGTTTTCTCGACCGCCAGGGCAATATCGTCACCCAGCGCAATCCCGGGAAGCGCATCGTTTTCTATTTCAAGCGATTGCTCACGAATACCGTGCAATTGCTGAATGCTGAAAATACCAAGCCCGAACACCAGCACCACCATCAACGCAAAGCAGGCGGAGGTCCGCGCGGCTATTTTCAGCTGTCTCAGCATCTTCAATCCCCTTCCCGTGACCGGTGAATAAATTAACTCCGTCATGTCTATCGGCAGAACAGGGCAAAGGATGAAGATGCTCTGAACAGAGAGGTGCCACTGCTATCGTGGGCCCACCTGAATCGAAGCTTATGGTAGGTTTCGCGACGCTCGATAATCGCGAGATGGACGGGTCTTTTCCCCCTTCAGACTGACTTCCTGGAGCTGCCATGAAACATTCCTACGCCGCTGCACTGCTTGCTCTTTCAATGCCAGGCCTCGCTCACGCAGGCGACGCGCTACCCACCTACTCTGCCATTACCCAGGCATTGAATACCGGAAAATCGGTCGCCGTGGTGATCGACCTGGGACAATGCAAATCCTCGATCGCCGGTGCCGAGCCGTCCAAAACCAAAGGCGGCAAACGCATCGATGCCTACCGCATCACCCCCGACGGCACCCTGGCGTTTTCGGACACTCATTTCAGCCTCGACCGCGATAACAAGCCCATCGAGCAATTCATTCGCTATCAGGTACGCTCGAACGGCACAGCCACATTCAGCATGACCACGCTGAATGTTCCTGGCTATCAACAAGTGGGTACGCCGGTGAGTTATGAGTGTGCGATCAGCAAAGGACTGAGCTTTTTTGTCAGCCAGTAAGGTTCACGCCTTAACCGAATAAACCAGATAGATATTCGGCGTGAGCGACAGACCCTCCTCACGCCTTTAACAGTAACGCTCGAGCTGCTTGTCGGGAGACAACATTTCGAGCACTTCAAACCCCTGTGAACTGGCGACTTCGACAAAATGATCGGGATGTAATGAACATGCTTCAACGGCCCCGGATGAAGCCTTTTCACGATGCTTTGCTTGTGCTGCCGAGTACCCTGAGCAACCAGCTCCCACACCCTCAGGCCTGACAAGCCCCCCCCTCTTCCGGGTGCAAACGAATCAAGCCCTGCTTCTATACATCAATAGAAAAAATAATTTAAATTTCGTTGCGCCGGGCCCGACAGGTGTCGACGACAAGGGTTGCGCCTCGATAGACAAAGCCAACACTTGCTTTCACATCTGCCCGCTTCTGTGAAGGCTCTTTATATCTCGTTAACCTGAAAAATACTGACACGCATGCTGTCATCCCCGGCGTGTATATTTACTCTGCCGACGTACAGGTTTCTCTGCAGGTCATCATGCGTACCGGCAGCAACGCTGAACTGCTTGCTGCACGTGCACCGACAGCGCGATTCGTCCAATGGTGCGCGGTCCGCTTCATCGAAGGCCACGAGCCCCTCTCCAACGACATCTATCTTTATTCCATCGTCAGTCAGCAAGGTGTAGTACAGGCTGAATCGTGCAAGGCTGTCATCCTGGGGCACGAGAAAAAGACTGCCTCCCGGAAGAACCTGCCCCTGCAATCCATCGCCGTTAAATTCTCCTCCCAGTATCTCACCGCTGCTGCGCTGGCCCCGCTGCGGGTTGCAAAGCGCTTGCGGCTTATCGATACGCAGGCGAGCAGTCAGTACTTCATGCAGTTGCATCGTCTCCATCCCCTACCCCCTTATCTTGCATGCGACGAGTGACGTTTCGCCCATAACTGTACCAAGGAGTATGTTTTAGCCCGTGCACCGCACGCTGTCAATTTAAATGTACCCATTGGTACGCTTATCAGGTGCAGGACAGGTTCCGCCCAAGCGGTATCGTTTCGCCACTTCCGATAAAAACCCTGGTCCGTGCCATGCGCAAAAAGAGGTGTAAGTGCATTGCATAAGGCCATGTAATGAACTGATTAAAATGGTTTTTACTCAACTAACACCCCTGGCCAACCAAGCCTGCCTGGCCAACTCATAGCACACTAGGTACTAAATGAATTTTAATCCAACGCCTATCAAAAACCTGCTTACATGAGCGATATCAATTTTCCTGACCGTGCCTTACAAGGAGAAACGGAATGACCTATACCGTCAAACAGTATGGATGGATTCGCGATCTGCCTGATCATCGCGATCATCTGTATGCCGCCCCGCCCACCGCACTGGCGGCGCTTCCACACATGGTTGACCTGCGCCCCCATTGCCCGCCTGTATACGATCAGGGCCAACTGGGCAGTTGCACCGCAAACGGTATTGCCGGAGCGATTCAGTTTGATCGCATGAAGCAAAAGCTGACGCCAGCATTCGAACCCTCGCGGTTGTTTATCTATTACAACGAACGGGTTATTGAACATACCGTCGATTCGGACAGCGGCGCGATGATCCGGCACGGCATTAAAAGTGTTGCGAAGCAAGGTGATTGCCCTGAAGAAGAGTGGCCTTATGATATTGAAAAGTTCGCTGTCAAACCTCCGGCAGCCTGCTACAAGGATGCAAGAAAGTACAAGGCGGTGTCTTATCAGAAAGTTGCGCAAAACCTCAACCAGATGAAAGGCTGCCTGGCGGCAGGTTATCCGTTTGTCATTGGTTTTTCCGTCTACGAGAGCTTTGAAAGCAAGAAAGTTGCCAAGACCGGGCATGCCCCAATGCCGGGTCCTCACGAAAAAATGCTGGGAGGGCACTGCGTATTGGCAGTGGGCTACAACGATGCCCATCAGCATTTCATCTTGCGCAACTCATGGGGCGCTGGCTGGGGCATGGAAGGCTACTTCACCCTGCCCTACAGTTATCTGCTGGATGAAAATCTGTCTACCGACTTCTGGACGATCAGGGTCGTGGCTGCCTGACCTTGTCAGGCACTTGAGCATTGCACGGCCGCATTGGCACTCTGCTGGTACTCTCGCGGCGTGCAGCCGAACTCGCGACGAAACACGGTGTGCAGGTATTGCGCAGACCGAAAACCACAATCACGGGCGATTTCGGCAATGGCCAGCCCGGTGTTTTCCAGTCCGTTCGCAGCGGCGGCCAGTTTGAAACGCAGGATCTCGTCATGCACGCTACAGCCCCTTACGCGGCGAAAGTGTGACTCCAGTGACGAGCGCGAAACGCCCACGTAGGCGGCGACCTGTGCAGTCTTGATGCCTTGGCACGCGTACTGCCGGATAAACAGCAGCGCTTGCATGACATAGGGGTCACCCAAAGGCTGATGCAGACTCGAAGCCTGCACGTTGACAGTATCCGGCGGTATCAGAATGTGGGTACCCGAGGACGGCATGCCGTGCAGCATCTGGTGCAGCAGACGTGCGGCTGTGCGACCCATGGTGTCGGTGCCCTGAACGACCGAACTCAGTGGCACGCGAGTGAGGGTTCTGGTCAACGGATCATTGTCGATGCCGATCAGTGCCACCTGTTCGGGGACGGCAATTCCGGCGGTCAGGCAGGCCTGCAATAGCTGACGAGCGCGGGCGTCGGTCACGGCGATGATGCCGATCGGTTTGGGCAGGCTTTGCAGCCAGGCGATCTGCTGTTCTACCGCGCTGTCCCAGAGCGGCGCGCTGGTGCCCAGGCCACGATAGACCTCGGCGTGCAGGCCGTCGCGCTGCAGCAGGCGGCGAAAGGCCTGCTCGCGCTCCTGGGCCCAGCGATTGGCTTGCGCTTCAGGCAGGCTGAAGCAGGCAAAGCGCGTCAGCCCGGCCTCGATCAGGTGCTCGTAAGCCGCCTTGATCAAGGCGTGATTGTCAGTCGCCACATAAGGAATACCCTTCGGGTAGGCGCGCTCGTCCTGATAGGACCCACCCACCGCTACCACCGGCAGTTTGATCCCGGCCAGTGCCTCGCCGATCAGCGGGTCATCGAAATCGGCAATGATCCCGTCGCCCTGCCAGCGCTCGATGCCTTTCAGGCGACAGAGGAAATCCTCCTCCAGGAACAGGTCCCAGGACACCCGGGTGCTGCTGAGGTAGTTGCCGATACCGCTGATGATGCCGCGGTCATAAATCTTGCTGCCGTTGAACAACAGCGCGATACGGTGAACGGGAGGTACGGTTTTCATTGTTTTTATGCCGATTCGATAAGCACGACGCCGTTGGCCACAGACTAGGCCGCTGACCGGCGAATCTCAACACTCAAAATCGCACTGTGCGTTGACGATTTTCATAATCAGCGCACGCGGGGCCGTTGCTAGTATCCAGACACCGCCAAGAACAATAAGGAAAACGCTCATGCCGTACTTCCCCGACGTCGACAGGGTTCGCTACGAAGGCCCTGACAGCGACTCGCCTCTCGCCTTTCGCCACTATGACGCCGACAAGCTGGTCCTCGGCAAACCCATGCGCGAGCACTTGCGCATGGCGGCCTGCTACTGGCACACCTTCGTATGGCCGGGCGCCGACATGTTCGGTGTCGGCACCTTCAAGCGCCCCTGGCAAGGGTCCGGTGACCCGATGGAACTGGCCATCGGCAAGGCCGAAGCAGCGTTCGAGTTCTTCTCCAAGCTCGGCATCGACTACTACAGCTTCCACGACACCGATGTGGCACCGGAAGGCGCCTCACTGAAGGAGTATCGCCACAACTTCGCGCACATGGTCGATCACCTGGAACGCCATCAGCAACAGAGCGGCATAAAACTGCTGTGGGGCACGGCCAACTGCTTCAGCAACCCGCGCTTCGCCGCAGGCGCTGCGAGCAACCCGGACCCGGAAGTCTTTGCCTACGCCGCGACCCAGGTGTTCAGCGCGATGAATGCCACCCAGCGCCTCAAAGGGTCCAACTACGTGTTGTGGGGCGGTCGTGAAGGCTACGAAACCCTGCTCAATACGGACCTCAAGCGTGAGCGCGAACAACTCGGTCGCTTCATGCGCATGGTCGTTGAACACAAGCACAAGATCGGTTTCAAGGGTGACTTGCTGATCGAGCCCAAGCCACAGGAGCCGACCAAGCATCAGTACGATTACGACAGCGCCACGGTGTTCGGTTTTCTGCAGCAATACGGCCTGGAAAACGAGATCAAGGTCAATATCGAGGCCAACCACGCCACGCTGGCCGGGCACAGCTTCCACCACGAAATCGCCACGGCGGTCTCGCTGGGGATCTTCGGCAGCATCGACGCCAACCGTGGCGACCCACAGAATGGCTGGGACACGGACCAGTTCCCCAACAGCGTTGAGGAGATGACCCTCGCCACCTATGAGATCCTCAAGGCTGGCGGCTTCACCAATGGCGGTTTCAATTTCGACTCGAAAGTGCGTCGCCAGAGCCTCGACGATATCGATCTGTTCCACGGCCACGTCGCCGCGATGGACGTCCTCGCCCTGGCGCTGGAGCGTGCCGCCGCCATGCTGCAGAACGATAAACTCCAGCACTTCAAGGATCAGCGCTACGCCGGCTGGCAGCAGCCTTTCGGGCAATCGGTACTGGCAGGCGAATTCAGCCTTGCGTCGCTCGCCGAACACGCCTTCGCCAACGAACTGAACCCGCAGGCTGTCAGTGGTCGCCAGGAACTGCTCGAAGGCGTGGTCAACCGCTTTATCTACGCCTGACAGGCTTGGCTGGACGTCGCCGTGACATTCAGGCGACAAATCTTCATACGCGACGTCCGGCAACGCTCTACAGTTCTATCGGTATCACCCACAGTCAAGCAGTGTCTCAAACAACAATAAAAGGACGCACCCTATGAACACCCTCAAACGTACGCTGCTCGCCAGCGCGCTGGCCTTGCTGTCCCTGCCGGTGATGGCTGACTCTGCGCAACCGAAAATCACGCAACCGAAAATAGGTTTTTCCATTGATGACCTGCGTCTGGAACGCTGGTCACGCGACCGTGATTACTTCGTTGCGGCGGCGGAAAAGCTCGACGCCAAGGTCTTCGTGCAATCAGCGGATGCCAATGAACAGAAACAGATATCGCAGATAGAAAACCTTATCTCTCGCGGCGTCGATGTGATCGTCATCGTGCCGTTCAACGCCACCGTGCTGACCAACGCCGTTGCCGAAGCCAAGAAGGCCGGGATCAAGGTGGTGTCGTATGACCGGCTGATCCTCAATGCCGATATCGATGCGTACATTTCCTTCGATAACGAAAAAGTCGGCGAGATGCAGGCCAACGGCGTGCTGAAAGCAGCGCCCAAGGGCAATTACTTCCTGCTGGGTGGCGCGCCCACCGACAACAACGCCAAGATTCTGCGCGAAGGCCAGATGAAGGCGCTGCAACCGGCTATCGACAGAGGTGATATCAAGATCGTCGGCCAGCAGTGGGTAAAGGAGTGGAACCCTACCGAAGCCCTGAGCATTGTTGAAAACGCCCTGACGCGTAATAACAACAAGATCGATGGCATCGTCGCCTCCAACGACGCCACTGCCGGCGGCGCGATTCAGGCCCTCGCCGCACAGAAACTGGCCGGCAAAGTCCCTATCTCGGGTCAGGACGCGGACCTCGCGGCGGTCAAGCGGGTCATCGATGGCACGCAGACCATGACTGTCTACAAGCCGCTGAAACTGATTGCCACGGAAGCCGCCAAGCTATCTGTGCAACTGGTGCGCAACGATGAGAAGCCGAAGTTTGACTCGCAGTCGGACAATGGCATGAAGAAGGTCGACACCATGCTGCTGACCCCGACCTTGCTGACCAAGGACAACATCGACCTGCTGGAGAAAGACGGGTTCTATACCAAGGCGCAGATTGACGGGCAATGAGCCTCGATCGTTGATACGTCGCTGAAAGCCAGAGCACGACCCTGCGGTTAGGCAGGGCCGCCGCTCAGGCCAAGCCATCACACCTTCGTAGAGCCCTGCGCCATGTCTGACTACCTGTTGCAAATGAACGGCATCGTCAAATCCTTTGGCGGTGTAAAAGCGCTCAACGGCATCGATATCACAGTGAAGCCCGGCGAGTGCGTGGGCCTGTGCGGCGAGAACGGCGCGGGCAAATCCACCTTGATGAAAGTCCTGTCGGCGGTCTATCCCTACGGCACCTGGGAGGGCGAAATCCTGTGGGACGGCCAACCGCTCAAGGCACAGTCGATCAGTGAAACTGAAGCGGCCGGGATCGTCATCATCCATCAGGAGCTGACGCTGGTCCCGGACCTGTCGGTGGCCGAAAACATTTTTATGGGCCACGAGCTGACGCTCCCCGGCGGGCGCATGAATTACCCGGCCATGATGCACCGCGCCGAGTCGCTGATGCGTGAACTCAAAGTGCCTGACATGAACGTGGCGCTGCCGGTTTCGCAGTATGGCGGCGGCTACCAGCAACTGGTGGAAATCGCCAAGGCGCTGAACAAGAAGGCGCGCCTGTTGATTCTCGACGAGCCCTCCTCGGCCCTGACCCGCTCCGAAATCGAGGTGTTGCTGGACATCATTCACGACCTGAAGGCCAAGGGGGTCGCGTGCGTGTACATCTCGCACAAACTCGATGAGGTGGCCGCCGTGTGCGACACCGTTTCCGTCATCCGCGACGGCAAACATATCGCCACCACTGCAATGGCGGACATGGACATTCCGAAGATCATCACCCAGATGGTCGGACGCGAAATGAGCAACCTCTACCCCACCGAGCCGCATGATGTCGGCGAGGTGATTTTCGAAGCGCGGCATATCACCTGCTACGACGTCGATAACCCCAGGCGCAAGCGCGTCGACGACGTGTCGTTCGTCCTCAGCCGAGGGGAAATCCTCGGCATCGCCGGGCTGGTGGGCGCGGGCCGTACCGAACTGGTGTCAGCCCTGTTCGGCGCCTATCCCGGTCGGTACAGCGGTGAAGTGTGGCTGAATGGCCAGGCGATCGACACGCGCACGCCGCTCAAATCGATCCGCGCCGGCCTGTGCATGGTCCCTGAAGACCGCAAGCGCCAGGGCATCATTCCGGACCTGGGCGTCGGCCAGAACATCACCCTCGCGGTCCTCGACAGCTACTCGAACATGACCCGCATCGACGCTGAAGCCGAACTGGGCAGTATCGACCGGGAAATCTCGCGCATGCACCTCAAGACCGCCAGCCCGTTTTTACCGATCACCAGCCTGTCCGGCGGCAATCAGCAGAAAGCCGTGCTGGCGAAGATGCTGCTCACCCGGCCACGCGTTCTGATTCTCGACGAGCCCACCCGCGGCGTCGATGTCGGTGCCAAGTACGAGATCTACAAGCTGATGGGCGCGCTGGCAGCCGAGGGCGTGTCGATCATCATGGTGTCTTCGGAGCTGGCCGAAGTGCTGGGCGTGTCCGACCGTGTGCTGGTGATTGGCGACGGCCAGTTGCGCGGCGACTTCATCAACCATGACCTGACTCAGGAGCAGGTCCTCGCCGCTGCACTCAGCCACTCCGATGCCCCTCACAATAATGCCCGGAAGACCGCGTAGATGAACCAGGTCAAACAGTTCTTCACCCGCTACAAAATGCTCGCGCTGGTGATTGCCATCGCCGTTATCTGGCTGTTCTTCAGCTGGCAGACCGAGGGCGGCTTCCTCACCCCGCGCAACTTGTCCAACCTGCTGCGCCAGATGTCCATTACCGGGATTCTGGCCTGCGGCATGGTGCTGGTGATCATCAGCGGCGAGATTGACCTGTCGGTAGGCTCATTGCTTGGCCTGCTCGGTGGCCTGGCGGCGATTCTGGATGTCGTTTACCACGTCCCGCTACTGGCAAACCTGAGTGTGGTGGCCCTGTGCGGCCTGATGATCGGCCTCGCCAATGGCTACATGACTGCCTACCTGCGGATCCCCTCGTTCATCGTCGGGCTGGGTGGCATGCTGGCGTTTCGTGGCGTTCTGCTGGGGATCACCGGCGGCACGACCATCGCCCCGGTGTCGCCGTCGCTGGTCTATATCGGCCAGGGCTACCTGCCGCACGCGGTAGGCACCGGACTCGGGATTCTGCTGCTGGCGCTGACGCTGTTCCTGACCTGGAAACAGCGGCGCAACAGAGCGCTGCACGGGCTGGCGGCACATTCGCTGATTCGTGATGGGTTGCGTGTGGTGTTGATCGGCACTGTGCTGGGCGGCTTTGTCTATGTGCTCAACAGCTACGACGGAATCCCTGTTCCAGTGTTGCTGTTGCTGGTCCTGCTCGGCGTATTCAGCTACGTCACCAGCCAGACGGTATTCGGACGCCGCGTCTACGCCGTCGGCAGCAACATGGAGGCCACGCGCCTGTCCGGCATCAACGTACAGGCCGTGAAGCTATGGATCTTCGGCATCATGGGCGTGATGTGCGCGTTCGCCGGGCTGGTCAATACAGCACGCCTGGCCGCCGGCTCACCCTCGGCAGGCAACATGGGCGAACTCGACGCCATCGCCGCATGCTTCATCGGCGGCACATCGATGCGTGGTGGTTCAGGCACTGTCTACGGCGCCCTGCTCGGCGCACTGGTGATTACCAGTCTCGACAACGGCATGTCGATGCTCGACGTCGACAGTTACTGGCAGATGATCGTCAAGGGCGGCATTCTGGTATTGGCGGTGTGGGTGGACGTGAGTACCCGCGCCGGGCGGCGCTGATCGCTGCCCGACACGCAAGCTGACAGCGCGCGATCAAGCCGGTCTGGCCGCTATCGCTTCGACCTCGATCAACGCGCCGGGCAATGGCAGCGCCACCACCTGCAACGCCGTGCGCGCGGGTTTGAGAGGTTGTTCCGGCGTGCCGAAAAATTGCGTGTAACCGGCCTGCAGCCCGGCAAAATCCAGCTTGCCGGCGGTTTCCTCGGCACCGACCAGAAATACCCGCAACTGTACGATATCGCCCAGATCGAGGTCCTGTTGCTGAAGGATTCTGCGCAGTTTGTTGAATACCGAAACGGTCTGTACTTCGGTGTTGCCATAGGCTGCCGGCGTACCCGCCGGAGCCTTCGGGTCGGCGAGGTCAGGCAAGGTGCCGCTGACGAATACCAGGCTGGTCGAGGCTGGCACTGTCACGGTTTGCGAGATCGGAAAATCGCCGACGCTGGTGCGTTGAATGCTGTCGCTCATGGTGTCTCTCCTTCAATGGATATTCAGGAATAAGGGTTACGTAAAACGACGGGGTCGTGCAGTTGCACGTCATGACGCGGCAAGGGTCGAAATCTGCCGCACTTGCCTCACTCGCTCGGCCAGTTGCGCCACCACATGTCGCGCCGAGTTGGCCGCCGACTCCTGCCAGATGCCGACTCCGCTTTGCACCAGCCCGTCACCGGCGAAGTACACACGACCATGGGGCTCGTCCAGCAACGCACTGGCAGCGGCCGGAAAATGTTCGCGTTGCAACCAAGGGCCTTCGCTGTAAGGGATCTGCTCCCAGGACACGGCCAGCGGGTTGCGCAACTGCCGCGAATACCCCGGATGCAGCAGCTCTACCGCTTCTCTGGAAGCAGCGTATTGTGTGTCGAACGGTTGCGCACCGAACGCAGCGGCCCCCTCCCCGGTGACATAACCCGCCACCAGCAGACCTTCACGGGTGTTCAAATCGTTACTGGGATACCACAACAGCCGCGCCGGATGGTCGATCCAGGACAACCCGCCGTAGATGCGGTAGTCGGTTTCCCAAAAACGCGGAGATTGCCAGGCCACCTTGGTCGCCTGATCGTTGCGGGTGCTGAGCAAGGCCGCCTTGACCGGGTCACTGAAATCGGTGTCCAGTCTGGCCAGCAAGGGCAGTGGCAGGGTTGACACCAGATAGTCGGCGCGCACCACATGCTCGCGACCGCTGTATCTGTCGTGATAGGTAACTGCCACGCCGTCTTCCAGTTGACGAATCTGCCGTACCTTCGCGCCCAGTTGCACCTGGTCGGTGAGGCGCTGGTAAAAGGCGTCGGTGATCCGGTCCATGCCACCGACCGGTTGAAACATGGTCGCGGAAAACTCGGGAAACTCGGTGTGCAGCAGTGCGCCCCACAATTCGGGGTGCAGCAAGCGATCCAGCGCCACCGGTTGCGCACTGGTCGGCAAGGCTCCCGGATGAGAAAGTGACGTCCGATGGCCGGAGCGCAGGCTGCCCTCGTACGCCAGCTCCTGCGAAAGGTCGCCATACACCTGCAAGAACGCCAACAGCCGCTGACGCTCCTCGCCACTCAACACATCGTCCAGCGCGTCGCGCTGCACCGCCCTGGCCAGCAAACCGGAAAGATGGCCGCGAGCGTCATTGATCGCCTGGCCGACAGTGAACGCGGGGCGTTGCAGGTCCGGGCGTACCTGTGCTCCATGGCTGCTGTTGACCAGTACTTCAAGCGGCACACCCAGTTCACTGCAGTAGTCGAGCAACGTCCGATGCTGGCTGGGAATGCGCGCCGGACCGGCATTGAAATACACCCCTGAATCGAAGCTTGCGGTCTGTGAGCGGCCGTCCTTGTACTCCACCCGATCGCCGTTGCGCAGCGTCCAGTTACGGCCACCCACTCGCTCACGGGCTTCCAGCACTTGCACGGCAAAACCTGCGCGCTTCAGTTCCAGTGCCGTGACCAGCCCGGCAATGCCTGCCCCCAGCACCAGCACGCGCGTGCCCTGCCCCAGACCGTCGCCGAGTTTCAGAGGCTGTGGCCGTCGATGTGATGAAGGCCCCAGCCCCAGTACCGCAAGCGCATCCTTGACGGCGGTCTCGCCGCCCACGGCAGCGATACTGGAAAGCGCTTCACGTCGTGTCAGTCCCATATCGTTTGCTCCCTTCAACGCTTCAGTCCGGCAAGCCGGGCGGGTTGATCAACGACCTGTCGACGCGCTCCACATCCAGCCCCCAGCGTTTGAGCACCTGCTCGTACTGGCCGCCGGCAATCGCTCCTTCCAGGGCGGTGTGAATCGGCCTGACCAGGCCGTTGTCCTTGCGCGTGGTCACGGCGATATCCGCCTGCAGCGGCCAGCCGCCATTAACCGTGCCTACCCGCTTGATGCCGCCAGTAATCGCGGCCGAATAGGCATATATCGAATTGGGCCCGAACAGCGCATCACTGCGACCCGACTGAATGGCAAGTTGTGCGGCCGCCTGATCATCGAAGTACTGCAACAGCGCAGGCTTGATACCGGCCTTTTCATTCGCTTCGTTCCACGCCAGCAGAACCTTTTCCTGATTGGTGCCGGAGCCGACGATAATTTTCAGCCCGGCAATGTCCGACGCCTGTTTTATCTCGCTGATTTTGCTGTTGGCTTTCACGTAGAAGCCCAGGACGTCCTGACGGTAAGTGGCGAAATCGAAGCGTTTCTTGCGTGCTTCAGTGACTGTGACATTGCTGATCACCGCGTCGTATTTTCCCGAACTGACGCCCAGCGGCCAGTCCTCCCAACTGGTCTGCACCACGTTCAATTGCAAGCCCAGGCTATCCGCTACCAGTTGCGCGGTATCGGCCTCGCTGCCGATAGTGGTTTTGTCGTCGTTGGCCAGCAGCGCCAACGGTGGCCCCGCAACACCGGAGACGGCCACGGTGAACTTGCCAGGCTGGGCGAACTTGAAGCCCGCCGGGATCTGTGCGATGGCCGCCTCGTTACGCGGCACATGAATGCGTGGCCGGTCGGGACTCAGATCGACCGGTTGCGCGGTCGACGCCAACGTATTGTGGGCGACGCTGACAGCTAGCGTCAGCAAGGCCACACGGGCGGTATTGATGAACATCAGTGGTCACTCCTTGATAGCGGGAAAGTCATAGCACCTTGCCGAGAAAGGCAGCCGTGCGAGGATGTCGAGGTTGATGGAACACCTGTTCCGGCGGCCCCTGCTCGATCAGTCGGCCCTCGCAGAGAAACACGACATGGTCTGCCACCTCACGGGCGAAGCCGATTTCATGAGTGACCACCACCAGCGTGACGCCCAGCTGCGTCAGGCCCTTGATGACGTCCAGCACCTCGCCGACCAGCTCGGGGTCAAGGGCTGAGGTGGGCTCATCGAACAGCAGGACCTTGGGGTCCAGCGCAAGCGCGCGGGCGATGGCGACACGCTGTTGCTGACCACCGGAAAGCTGGCGCGGGTACGCATCTGTCTTGTCTGCCAGACCAACCCTGGCGAGCAGTTCACTTGCCCTGGCCCGGGCCTCGGACTTGCTCCAGCGTTTGTGGGCCAAAGGCGCCTCGGCGATGTTTTCCCAGGCAGTGAGGTGCGCGAACAGGTTGAAATTCTGGAACACGAAGCCGACCTCGATCCGCCGCTTGAGAATCTCGCGCTCCTTGAGTTCATAGAGCAGGTCGCCCTTGCGACGATAGCCAACGTAATCACCGTCGATGGTGATGTACCCGCTGTCGATCTTTTCCAGGTGGTTGATAGTGCGCAGCAGCGTGGACTTGCCGGAACCGGAAGGACCGAGTATCACCGTGACCTTGCCCGGCTCGATGCTCAGGTCGATGTCCTTGAGCACCTGCTGGCTGCCAAAGCGCTTGCCCACGCCCTGAATCTGAATGCGCCCTGCGCGCACTGGCGTGGAGGCCTCACTCATGGTGCTTCTCCCCGGAAGCGCTGGCATGGAGCCAGCCGCGCAGGCGCTGCAAGGGTGTCGGCGGCAGTACACGTGCCGAGCCACGGGCAAAGTGGCGTTCGACGTAATACTGGGCACTGGTCAGCACCGTAGTGATGATCAGGTACCAGACGGTGGCCACGATCAGCAACGGAATCACTGCCTGGGTGCGGTTGTAGATGACCTGCACGGTGTAGAACAGCTCCGGCAAGGCCAGCACGTAAACAATGGATGTTCCCTTGACCAGACCGATGATCTCGTTAAAACCCGAAGGCAGAATCGAGCGCAACGCCTGGGGCAGAATGATCCGGAAAATTCGCCGCGACGCAGGCAGGCCAAGTGCCGCAGCAGCTTCATGCTGACCGGCATCGACACCGATCAGCCCGCCACGAATGATTTCTGCGGTATAGGCCGACTGCATCAGGCTCAAGCCCAGTACCGCAACGGTGAACTGACTGAGCACGTCCACCGTCGACCACTCGGCGAAGACCAGCTGGGTGAACGGCACCCCGAGTACGATGTGGTCGTACAGGTAGGCGAAGTTGTAGAGGATGATCAACACCAACAGCGCAGGCATCGAGCGGAAAAACCAGATGTAGCCCCAGGCCAGTGCCGCCAGCAGCGGCGAGCCGGACAGGCGCGCCAACGCCAGCGCCGTGCCGAGAATGATGCTGAACAGCGTGCTGAGCAACGTCAACAGAAGCGTCTGCGCAAGGCCGCGCAGCACCGATGGCGAGAAGAACCACTGGCCGAAGACGCCCCACTCCCAGCGCGGGTTGGTCGCCAGCGAGTGCACAATGGCCAGCAGCACAAGCGCCGCGAATATCGACCCGATCCAGCGACCGGGATGCCGGGCGGGAACGACCTGAAACGCCTTTATCGGCGGCGGTGCTACGCGGCTCTGAGGAAGCGGATAATGACTGGGCTCATCAATGAAGTCATAGGGTTTGGCGACAATGGGCATGGTGGTTCCTCGCACGCAATATTGAGTTGTCAGGTGCTGGCCTTAAAAGGCGTAAGTCAGCCGGGTGTAGTAATAGCCGCCAGTAAAACCGTAGGGCGAATAGGTGCCGTAGCTGCTGACCATGGTGCTGCTGGGAATCCCCTCCTTTTTGGGATAGACGTCGAACAGGTTCTTGGCCCCGACGGCGACGTTGAGGTTTTTGCTGAGGTTGTAGCCAAGGTCCAGATCGGTGATCCATTTGGTGCCGTACACCCGGTCCAGATCACGATTGGCTGAGGAATTGACCTCCTTGTAAGCGCCGTAGCGGGTCAGCGCCAGATTCAGGTTGAAGCGCTCGATACTCCAGTCACCGCCCAGAATCAGCTTGGTGCGCGGCTGCACACCGGTGATCAGATTGCGCGCTTCGCGGTCCATCAGTTCATAGGACGTACCGAGAATCGAGGTGGATTCCTTGTAGCTGAGGATCTTCGTCTGGTTCCAGTTGAACGCCGCCGTCCACTTCAATGCCCCGTACGGCCCCAGGTCCTGACTGTAATTGCTGACCAGGTCCAACCCCTTGGTACGGGTGTCGGCACCGTTGATGAAGTACTGGCCACCCGACGTCGAGTCGATGCCATTGTTGAGCAGCACCTGCGTGACCTCATCGCCCAGCAAGGTGCCGGTCAGCGTGATGCGGTCACGCAGATTAATCACGTAGGCGTCGGCGCTCAGCGTGAGGCGCTCGGTCGGTGTGAGCGTGAAACCCAGGCTGAAGTTGGTCGAGCGCTCCGGTTTGAGGTCCTCCGCGCCCAGCGCCTTCGCGGCCCCCGACCCGGTCGGCAACACGCCGTAGTTGATGGACTGATAGACCCCGTCCACCACGCCATACGTGGTCGAGCGTGCACTGAACAGGCTGTTGGCCAGAGACGGCGCACGGAAGCCATTGCTGACAGTGGCACGTACGGCGAATTGGGGAGTGAAATCGTAACGCGTGGTCAGCTTGCCGCTGCGGGTCGCGCCCACGCCCTGATTGTAATGCTCGTAGCGAAATGCGCTGCCAACGTACCAGTCCGGTACAGGGTTGAAGCCCACGTCGACATAACTGGCGACACTGTTACGCGAGGCGCTGTTTTCTTCGTCAGGGGAAATACCGTTGGTGACTTGCGCTCCGGAAGACGCGCAGTTGCCCGGCGCAATGCAGTAGCCGCCATTGGCATAGGATTCATAGTCACCGGCCTGCACCTCGTACGTCTCACGCCGATGCTCGAGGCCATAGGACACATCCAGAGGCTTTTGCAGACCGATGTCGAAGCCGCGCTTAAAGTCCAGATTGGTGGTCAGTTCGGTGGATATCCACGTGCCGGAAGTAAAGCGGTTGGGTGTGGCTTCACCCAGGGACGGGTTCTGATTGTGCGTAGTGCCCTGCTCGGCTTCGTTGCGCCCATAAGTGCTGGACAGGTCCCAATCCCATTCGCCGACGGCGCCCTTGCCGCCCAATGCTGCCTGAACATCGTCTTCATCGATGTACCAGGTCGGCGTGTATCCCGCCGGATATCCGTTAGGCCCGGTGGTAATGGTATTGGTGATGGTCGGCAGACGAAAATTCTGCCCCTGCTCGGCCTTACGAAGTGAATACGTGGTGAAGGAATACAGGCTCAGACTGCCATCGACGGGCAGTTCGGCGTTGTACCCCAGGGTCAGCAGATTAGTCTTTGGCGTGCCGTAGCCGCCATACGTGGACTTGCCCGCCAGGTCATAGGCCTGCTCGTAACTGTAACCATTGGCGCTGGCCTTGTTGTCATCATTCTGGCTGCGGGCGTCCAGCGCCAGTTGCACAATGCCCCCGTCGCCGATCTCGAACCCCTTGTTGAGGCTTTGCTGCACAGTCTGCTTCTTGCCGTCATAGCCGAGCCCGGCATTGGTCACCGAGGTACCACTGGTGTCAGCCTTGAGGATGACGTTGATGACCCCTGCAATCGCATCGGAACCGTATTGGGCCGCTGCGCCATCGCGCAGGACTTCAACATGGTCGATGGCGCTGATGGGGATCAGGTCCAGGTCCGCAGGGGCAGCCCCGGTATTGATGCCGTTGATGTTCAGGGTGGCGCTGGTGTGACGGCGTTTGCCATTGACCAGCACCAGCACTTCGGCGGCGCTCAGACCCCGCAAGTTGGGCGCACGGGCAATGCCGCTGGCGTCCCAGCCGGTTTTTTCCGGCAGGGTCAGCGATGGAATCACAGCGCTCAGGGCTTCCATCAGTCCGGGCTTGCCGGTGCTCTGTAACTGTCTGGCGCTGACCACATCGATCGGCACCGGGCTGCTGGTGACCGTGCGTTGCTCGGCACCGCGATTACCGGTGACCACCACAGTGGACAAGGTACGCGGGTCGTCGGTGTTGTTTTCCTGGGCTCTTATGGCCCCTGACAGCAACATGCCCCCTATCGCCAAGGCCAATGGGCAGTAGCCCATTGCAGCAGTCGATACCCGGGCACGTTGTAAGGCTTGTTTCATACCCACTCCAGACATGGCTGTCATCGCAGCCACACATCCAAATCGCGAAATCGGACACTCCCGCTGTCTTGAGGACGGCGCGGCATGCACGGTTTTAAAAGTGATCAACGACATGCAGGAAAGCCTGCGGCCGGGTTTGGCACTTAGCGGTCTGAACGAACTAGCTGTGAGGCGAGTAGTCGGTGCGGAGCAGTGGCAAGGCGATGCGCCTGTCAATGACAGGGCGAGAGAAGTAAAGGCAACGGCAGGATTGAACAGGCAACATACGTTGAACTCCCTTCCAACGATTCTGCACCGGGGTCAGCGTTTCAGCGCCCCTGTCACACTGCGCAGGCTGGCGGCATGACACACAGAATCTTGATCACGATTGGTACCATCCGAGGTAAGGGGTAGGCTGTTGAAACCAAACATAACGGAATCAATTTCGAAAATATAATTCTATTTGGTCATAAGCTAATATTATTATTTCTGATCTAAATTAAATCTAATTATTTAAAAATAACATTTTCTGCATGAGAAATTTTCCAGATCGAAAAGCCCGGTTATCAAGCCGGGCTTCACGCCACATTGCCTACTTCGAGAGCAGAAGCTCGACCAGCTCGTCCGCCCCTCTCGAAATGCCGGCCTGCGCCGCCGACAGACTTCCGAAGGTTGAGCCGATGTCATAGACCTTCGGATACTGCCGGGTGACATAGGACGCCAGCAGTTGCGAAGTGGACGCGTCGTAGATCTCGACGGCATAACTCACGGAGCCGGTAAAAGTCCCCTTACGATCTCGGGCCGCCTGAAACAGGTTATAAGAGCCCATGCCGATATCGAATCTGGAGAACGTCGACAGCCCGGCGACAGTGGTCTCGGCCCCGGTCAGCGTGAGGCGAATCCTCAACGTACCGCGCCCCGGCGTGGCGGTGAATCGAAAGTGTCGCCCCAAGGCCTCGGAGAACTTGACCGTCATGTCGTTGGCCAGGGTTATGCGGTCCTTGCGCTCCAGCCCGGAAAACTGGGCATCCACTCCCGTGTAAATCACCACGGGCTCAAGCATGATTTGATCGTATTTATTCCAGTTGACTGCGGTGGTGTATTTAAACGGTATACGCCCGGTACTGTCCTGCTCGTTAGGCCGCATTTCGAGCGAGGACTCTATGCCCGAGTAAGGGGACGGTTCGTGGCTGGCACACCCCGCGGCCAGAAATCCCAACAACAGAAGCACGGACACCTTCATCTGTTTAACGTAGTGCATGGGCAATTCTCCAGCGTGATCAGGTTATTGATATTCAAACGCTCACCGTCCATCAGGCACGCCTGCAGGCAACGCGCTTGAACAGCATTGTTTGTAGTGAAAAGCTCTCTGTTGCCTGTTGCGGGCTATCCACGAACGGCGATACCGCATTGCACGGCATTCAATCGTTCGCTATCTGTTGACACTGAAAGATGACTCATTCCGTTTGGGCTTTGCCGTCGCTCGTAGCGAAACCGGCAACGCCAAAACTGTACCAAGGTGTATACTTTTAGACGTTTGCAGAGCGCTCGTCAATCTAAAATGTACACATCGGTATACTTTTGATGGCTTCGAGATCATTGACCTGGAAAGACAGGCAGCGTGTCAGGTAAGTGGGAGCTAAACCCCCCTTGGATCGGTAGTACTCGAAACCCAAGGCCCGGATGAACGCCACCGCCCATTGTCAGCAAGGTCTTTTGAGCATAAGGTGTAAAAAACCTATACAAGACTACTAGCGATGTACAAGAAAGTTGAATGGCCGCTGACGCTTTACTTTGATGGTGACTGCCCGCTCTGCGCTCGAGAAGTCAGAACCCTGCGCGCCCATGCAAAGCCTGAGCGGCTTTTGTTCGTGGATATCCGTGATGACGCCTTTGACGCCACTTCACTGGGATTCACACTTGAGGATATGGAGTCGTTACTGCACGCCAGATTCAGCGATGGCACGTGGATCAAGGGTCTGGACGCGACACTCTGGAGTTGGCGAGCGGCCGGGCTGGGTGCATGGGTCGCGCCGCTGTCATGGCGATTCATGAGGCCAGTGTTTAACCTGGGCTACCGGCTTTTCTGCCGCTCGCGCCCTTACCTTGCCTGGCTGCCCCACCCTGACGGCAGCCGCCGTTGCAGTAGCAACAGCTGTGCGGTCCCGGGCGCAAAACCTGCTTCGGCCAAGCGGACGTCCACTACAGAGAAGTAAACCGGGAATGCATACCGCAGAAACGAAAAAAGACGCCTAGGCGTCTTTTTTGCTGATTCACAAAGCACGGAGGGTTCAGTGAATCAATGTTTGGAGCGGGAAACGAGACTCGAACTCGCGACCCCGACCTTGGCAAGGTCGTGCTCTACCAACTGAGCTATTCCCGCATTGTCTTGATGACGGGCGCTATTCTAGCGGTTCAGATAGCGGCGTCAAGCCTTTGATTCAAAAACTTATTTTTTTTCTGCAGTGGTTCTGAGGTGCGGCCACGCGGCTCTCAGGTATTGCACCATGGACCACAGGGTCAGCCCCGCAGCAATGAGCAGCAGCGCATAGCCGAGAATCACCCACAGGGTGATGGCCGGCGGGTTGCCGAGCAGAATGACCAGCGCGAGCATCTGCGCCGCCGTCTTCCATTTACCCATGTTGGAAACGGCAACCTGCGCACGCGCGCCGATTTCCGCCATCCATTCGCGGAGTGCAGAGATTACGATTTCGCGGCCGATGATCACCGCTGCGGGCAGCGTCAGCCATAGATTGGCATGCGCCTGAACCAGCAGCACCAATGCCACGGCCACCATCAGTTTGTCGGCTACCGGATCGAGAAAGGCGCCAAAGGGCGTGCTTTGTTCAAGACGGCGGGCCAGATACCCGTCGAGCCAGTCGGTCGCCGCAGCGAACGCAAAGACTGCACTGGCCGCCATGTAGCTCCAGTGATAAGGCATGTAGAACAACAAAATGAAGATCGGAATCAGTAAAACGCGTAGTACGGTGATCAGATTAGGGATATTCATCGGCACAACTGGCTACGAGGTGAACGAGCATTCTACTCGCTGTGCAGGTTTGCATAAATCGACTCTGCCAGCTTTTTGCTGATTCCGGGTGCTTTTGCTATCTCATCGATGCTGGCACGGGACAATTCCTGCAATCCGCCGAAATGCTTGAGCAGGTCACGACGCCGGGTCGGCCCGACACCCGCCACGCCCTCAAGGGTCGATGTGCGCCGGGTCTTGCCCCGACGGGCACGGTGGCCGGTGATTGCGAAACGGTGTGCTTCGTCGCGAATCTGCTGGATAAGGTGCAGGGCCGGAGAGTCGCCGGGCAGCGTGAATTCATGTGCTGAGTCGTTCAGGTACAGGGTTTCGAAACCGGCCTTGCGCGTGGTGCCCTTGGCAACACCGAGCAGGATGAGCTCAGGAACCTGTAATTCATTGAGCACGTCGCGCGCCATGGACATCTGCCCCTTGCCGCCGTCCACCAGCAGCACGTCAGGCAACTTGCCCTCCCCGGCCTTGATGCGGCTGTAACGTCGGGTCAACGCCTGGTGCATGGCGGCGTAGTCGTCGCCCGCCGTCACGCCTTCGATATTGAAACGCCGGTAATCGGACTTGATCGGGCCTTCGGGGCCGAACACCACGCACGACGCTACGGTCGCCTCACCGCTGGAGTGGCTGATGTCGTAGCATTCCAGGCGCATTGGCGGGTCTTCGAGACCCAGCACCTTGGCCAGCGCTTCGAACCGCGACGCCACATGCTGACGGTTGGCCAGCCGCGCGGTCAGCGCCTGCTCGGCATTGGTGACCGCCATTTGCTGCCAGCGCGCCCGAGTGCCGCGCACGCGATGACTGATGACCATCTCGACGCCGCGCAGCTCTTCGACGGCGTCGACGAACGCAGGGAAATCGTCGTTGATGACATTGACGATGACTTCGCCGGGCAGCTCACGGTCGATGCCGCCGAGGAAATACTGAGCCAGGAATGCCGACATCACTTCGCCGACCTCCTCTTCTATGCCCACCTGCGGGAAGAAGTTCTTGCTGCCCAGCACCCGCCCGCCCCGCACGCTGATCAAGTGCACGCAGGCACCGCCAGGGTTGACGAACGCGGCGACCACATCGACATCGCCGGTGCCGCCATCCATGCTTTGCTGATCCTGGACGCGGCGCAACAAGGCCACCTGATCACGCAACTCGGCTGCGCGTTCGAAATCGAGCGCCATCGCGGCTTTTTCCATCGACGCGTTCAGCTCGTCGCTCAAGGCATTGCTGCGCCCTTCGAGGAACATTACCGAGTGACGTACGTCCTCGGCATACACCTCAGGCTCGACCAGCCCGACACACGGCCCTTTGCAGCGTTTGATCTGATATTGCAGGCAAGGACGGGTGCGGTTCTTGAAGTAGCTGTCCTCGCACTGCCGTACCTGGAAAGTCTTCTGCAGCAGACTGAGGCTCTCGCGAATCGCGCCCGCACTCGGGTAAGGCCCGAAATAGCGACCCTTGGCCTTCTTGGTGCCACGATGAATGCTCAGCCGCGGAAAGGCGTTGTCGGACAGAAACACATAGGGATAGGATTTATCGTCACGCAGGAGAATGTTGTACGGGGGCCGCCACTCCTTGATGAGGGTCTGCTCCAGCAACAGCGCTTCGGTTTCGTTGCCCGTGATGGTGGTTTCGATCTGGGCGATACGCGACACCAGCGCTCCGGTCTTGGGCGCGTGTCCGGTCTTGCGGAAGTAGCTGGCAAGACGCTTCTTGAGGTTCTTGGCCTTGCCGACGTAAAGCAGTGTGGCTTCGACGTCGAACATACGGTAGACGCCGGGGCGACCGCTACAGGTCGCGAGAAATGCACTTGGATCAAATGTCTGGGTCATGTTCAGGCGCTGGCATCAACCATGCCGTGACGTACAGCGAGCAAAGCCAGTTCAACATCACTGCTGATCGAGAGCTTTTCAAAGATACGGTATCGGTAGGTATTAACGGTTTTCGGTGACAGGCACAGCTTGTCCGAGATGGTCTGGACTTTCTGACAGCCAACAATCATCAGGGCAATCTGGATCTCGCGCTCGGACAGCAGATCGAACGGCGAATTGTTGACCTGCGGCTGAAATGACTTCAATGCCAGTTGCTGGGCAATCTGCGGGCTGATGTAACGCTGACCGGCAAACACCAGGCGAATGGCCTGGACCATTTCAGCGAGCCCGGCGCCCTTGGTCATGTAACCGGCAGCGCCGGCCTGCAGCAAACGGGTCGGGAAAGGATCTTCTTCACAGACGGTGACAGCGACGACCTTGATATCCGGGTGGCTGCGCAGCATCTTGCGCGTCGCTTCCAGACCTCCGATACCCGGCATCTTGACGTCCATCAGCACGACGTCCGGCTTGAGCTCGCGCGCTTTTTTCAGGGATTCCTCGCCGGAATCGGCCTGTCCGACAACCTGCAGACCATCAATGTCGGCCAGCATGCGTGTGATGCCTGTCCGGACAAGATCATGGTCATCGACAACTAGCACCTTAATCAAGCAGACACCTCGCGCAACGGTCATAACGAATGCCAATCACCATAACAAAAACAACGAGGCAGACCTAGCACTGCGAACACCGTCTCACATCAATATGATGGCAGGCGCATCCGGGAGGGCTGCAAAAATCTCGACAGGACGGCGGAGCCGCGCGCGTCCCGGTCTTGTATCAGTTACCCGAAGGAAGCTTTGCAGTGCCCGGTGATGGCGCCGACAGCTCGGCAATTGTGGTGGTCAGGCGTCTGATAGCGTCCTGATCTTCCTTGCCCAGCACCCGGTAATTGCCCAGGATCTTTTCTTCGATGAGACTGAGATTGTCTATCGGCACCGGCGTTCGCGTCCCCGTTAACACATAGAGCACGTCAACACCTTTGGCCGCAACCGCAGCCAGGTAATCGGCCTTGGGCGCGCGATCGCCATTTTCATACTTACCCTGTGCGTTGGCCTCGACCCCTCCTATTTCGCCAAATGTACGCTGAGACATCCTCAGGCGCTCTCTTTCCTTTCTCAGCCGGCAACCGATTCCACTCATTTGAACCTATGATCCTGTCGAAGCCATCCTAACGAATGTTAGAATCCTGCGGAATTGAATAGATTTGAACGGTTTTGAACTATGCCCGGAATACGTAGCGCCGCACAAGCCAAGGCCTGGCTGGACCAACAGGGCAAATCTGTTCAGGAGTTCGCTCGTGAAAATTGCATTGATCCGGCGACCACTTACCAGGTACTGGCAGGACGCAAGAAAGGAAGGCGTGGTGAAGCGCATAAGGTAGCTGTACTGCTGGGCATGAAAATCGGGACGATCCCGAACTCGGAAGCCCTGCATGAAGAAGCACGTGAAGAATAGCCGTTATTGGCTGGCGACAACGCATCCCGGTCAAAACGCCAAAGCCGTTGCCTGATTAAGGTATACAGGGTTGCAGGTAAAATAGCTCGCCCGGATACCGCATGCCATCAACCGTTGAGCGGTTCGCTGTCGCTACAGAGAATCCATCTGCCTGCGTTCGCAAAAATCGATAATCCCGCTGATTGAATTTTCCAATTGAAGGCGCCTGCTTTCCTGAAGTAAGCTTGCGCCCATTCTATGGAGACTCACCATGCTGCAATCCACTTCACTGCTACTCGACGTTGCTACCGGCATTACTTGCCGTGCACGCGCCGTGGCTGTGCAGATGGCTTCGGTGAACGCATCCGTTGATTCTTATTATGGGTATTGGTTTAGCCACTGGCGCGCCTGATACCCATCCGGCGCCCACGTTAAGGGGACGCCAACCAGAGAATTCTCTAACCCCCGGTCGGCTTCCCGACCGGGGGTTTTGTTTTTTCAGGGAAACGTATTTCAACGGTCTGTTCCAGAACAGCCGTAAACAATCAACCTGCATCGCATCGAGGATCACGACATGAACTACGCCACTTATTACCGTAACGACATCGATTTTGCCTGGCGATTTAGCCACCTCCGTTCGGGACAGCCTGCCGCCTCCGTTCGGTCACTGCCAGGTGGCAAGCACATACCCCCGGTTCTAGAAGCCCTTTGTCGAACACCCCAATAGGGTCTGCGCGGGAGCGTCCCGCCAGCCCAGGAAGCCAGAACATGAATTCGTCCGTTGCCGTAAACCCGTCCGATGTGTCCAGCCATGCCGTCAAACTGACGGACAACAGCCCCGCCTCGAAACGCCTGCCAGGTACTCTGGAATTGAAGATGCGTCTGCCCCTCGACGCAGCGCTCACCGAACAGGTTGCCGGCCATCGCCGCGCCGTACGTGCCATCCTTGAAGGTCAAGACTCGCGACTGCTGGTCATCGTCGGCCCCTGCTCCATCCACGACCCTCGATCCGCCCTTGAATACGCTGAACGACTGGCCGACCTTGCCGCGCAAGTCAGTGATCAGATGCTGCTGGTGATGCGCGCCTACGTCGAAAAACCGCGCACAACGGTGGGCTGGAAAGGTCTGGCTTACGATCCGCGCCTTGACGGCAGTGACGACATGGCCGAGGGCCTGACGCTGTCGCGGCAATTGATGCTGGAGGTGCTGGGCCTGGGCCTGCCGATCGCCACCGAGATACTGCAACCGATGGCGGCCGGCTACTTCGACGACCTGCTCAGTTGGGTCGCGATTGGCGCTCGGACCACCGAATCGCAGATCCATCGGGAAATGGCCAGCGGCCTGCCCATGGCCGTCGGTTTCAAGAACGGTACTGACGGCGGCGTGACGGTGGCCAGCGACGCGATGCGCTCGGCTGCGCATCCGCATCGCCACTTTGGCATGGACGGTCATGGCCACCCGGCGATTATCGAGACGCAAGGCAATCCGGATACGCACATCGTGCTACGCGGCGGCCACGGCGGGCCCAATTACGATCGCCAGAGTGTGGCCAAGGTGCAGGCGAGCCTGAGCAAGAATAATGTCGCGTCGCGAATCATGGTCGATTGCAGCCACGCCAACAGTGGCAAGGACCCGCTGCGTCAGCCAGGGGTGTTCGAGGACGTTCTGGAACAGCGCTTGTCAGGCAACACCTCGCTGATCGGCATGATGATCGAGAGCCACCTGTTCGACGGCTGCCAGGCATTGGGCGGGACGCTGCAGTACGGCGTTTCGGTCACCGACGGCTGCCTTGGCTGGGAAGGCACCGAACAACTGCTGCGTCGCGCGGTTGACCGTCTGCGTTACAGATAAACAGAGCGACGGAACTTTGTCGGGAAATACCGCACTGAATCCGGTAGGCTGTTTCTTTTTTTTCACAGGAGATTATTCCCCATGGCTAAAGCCACTGCCCGCCACATCCTTGTTTCGAGCGAAGAAAAATGCAACGAACTCAAGGCGCAGATCGAAGGCGGCGCTGATTTCGCAGAAATCGCCAAGGCCAATTCCAGCTGCCCGTCGAGCCGTCAAGGCGGTGACCTGGGTTCGTTCGGTCCAGGCCAGATGGTCAAGGAATTCGACACCGTCGTGTTCAGTGCTCCGGTGAACACCGTTCAGGGTCCGGTAAAGACTCAGTTCGGCTATCACCTGCTGGAAGTGACCAGCCGTCAGGACTGATCCTGCCGCGCCGGGTGCCAGACGGCTCATCTTCGGATGGGCCGTTTTTGTATGTGGCCGTTTTCAACAACACAGTGACCCGGCATGCGCGCCGTGGCTTGGCGAGGCGGCCATTTGTCTGTAGAAGATAGCGCGATGCAGAGCCATGAGCTCTGCCATGTTTTTTGTCACCGCTGCACAGCCAGTCGCCTTTAACCCTGACGTTCGCTTGCGAACGTCAGTCAGGATTCGAGTCATGCGTTTTGTTTTTTCATCATTGCTCGCCTTGACGCTGACCTTCGTTGGCGCTGCCCAATCGCTGTACGCAGCCCCGCAACACGCCCTGACCGTTTACGGCGAAGCTGCGCGCTATCCCGCTGACTTCAAGCACTTCGATTACGTGAACCCGGACGCGCCCAAAGGCGGCAGCATGCGCCGCTCGGCCATCGAGATCGGCCAGTTCGATCACCTGATGCCCTTCACCGACAAGGGCATGGGCGTTTCGCAGATCAACGGCATGCTCTATTCCCCACTGGCCACGCGCTCGATGGATGAGCCCTACACCGTCTACGGGCTTGTCGCCGAGAAAATGGAGCGTGGCGCGGATGGCCTCTCCCTGCGCTTTTACCTGAACCCGAAGGCACGTTTCGCGGACGGCACGCCGATTACTGCCAGTGACGTGAAGTACACCTACGAGCTGCTGATGACGCAGGGCAACCTGCAATACCGCACCCAGTTTGAAGCGGTCAAGGGCGTGGAGGTCGAATCGCCTTCGCAGGTCCGCTTCGACTTCAAGCAGAGCGATAACCGCACCCTGCCCCTCGACCTGGCTTCGCTGCCGGTATTCCCCGAACACTGGTGGAAAACCCGTGACTTCGCCAGCGGCGCCGGCTTTGAAATTCCGCCCGGCAGCGGGCCCTACCGGATCAGCCATGTGGACCCTGGCCGCACCGTTACCTTTGAGCGCGATGCGGACTGGTGGGGCAAGGACCTGCCGGTCAGCAAAGGCCTGTATAACTTCGACAGGTTCAGCATCGAATACTTCGGCGACACCGATGTTGCACGTACGGTACTCAAAGGCGGCGCCTACGATTACAACCGCGAGTTTTCGGCCACCGGCTATTCAATCCGCTATGACGGCCCGGCCCTCAGCGACGGACGCCTGCAGAAAGCCCAACTGGCCAGAGGCGCGGTGCAAAGCTCGCAGGGTTTCGTCTTCAACCTGAGCCGCCCCATGTTCCAGGACCGCCGCGTGCGCCAGGCGCTGTCGCTGCTCTGGGACTTTGAATGGACCAACCGGCAGATGATGCGCAACATGTACATCCGCCAGAACAGCTTCTTCTCCAACTCGGAGCTGGCCGCCAGCGAACTGCCCACGCCGGCTGAGCTTAAAATCCTCGAACCATTGCGCGGCAAAGTCCCCGACCAAGTGTTCGACAGCGTGTTCGAGACGCCCAAAACCGATGGCACAGGCTTCATTCGCGACAAGCAGCTGCAAGCGCTGGCCCTCATGGAGGAAGCAGGCTGGACGCCAAAGGGCGATGAGCTGGTGAATGCCCAGGGCGAACCCTTCAGCTTCACTTTTCTCAATGCACAAACAGGTTTCGAGCGGATGCTGCTGCCCTACAAACGCACCCTGGCGCAGATCGGTATCCACTTCGACATTCGCCGCATCGATGCCGCGCAATACCTCAACCGCGTCATGGCCCGCGATTACGACATGATCGTCACCGGCTACCCGGTCTCGACATCGCCCGGTGCCGAGCTGTACAGCAGTTTCGGCTCCAAAGTGGCGATGGACCCTGGTTCGAGCAATTACATGGCGCTGCAAGAACCCGCCGTCGATGCGCTGATTGCCGGCCTGCTCAAGGCCGACAGCAAGCAGACCATGACCGACTACGCCCATTGCCTGGACCGGGTACTGCAGTGGAACTACTACTGGATTCCCAACTATTATCCGCCCGGCTCTTCAACCGTCTGGTGGAACCGTTTCGGCATCCCGAAAATTCAGGCCAGCAATAACGAAGCCATCGAAACATGGTGGGAAATCAGCCCGACACCGCTGACCAACGAGCAATTCGCTGAAAAACGCGGCGCTTCAGCCATTGTTTCGGAGATGCAGTGAATGCTTGGCTATATTCTGCGTCGCCTGCTGCTGATCATCCCTACCCTGCTGTGCATTCTGCTGGTCAACTTTTTCATCGTGCAGGCCGCGCCGGGCGGGCCTGTCGAACAGGCCATTGCTCGCCTGCAAGGGATCGGCGGTGCCACCGTGGGCGCGGGTGCCAGCGAGTCCGTCGGGGCCGGTCACTCCAAGGCGTCCCGAGGGCTTGACCCGGCACTGATCAAGCAGATCGAACGCCAGTACGGTTTCGACAAGCCACTGCACGAACGTCTCTGGCTGATGCTGAAGAACTACGCACGACTGGATTTCGGCAGCAGCTTCTTTCGCGGCGCAACGGTGACCGACCTGATTCTGCAGAAAATGCCAGTGTCGATATCGCTGGGACTCTGGGCGACATTGCTGACCTACCTGGTGTCGATCCCGCTGGGGATTCGCAAAGCAGTCAAACACGGCAGCCAGTTCGATATCTGGAGCAGCACCGCCATCATCATCGGCTACGCCATGCCAGCCTTCCTGTTCGCCATGCTGCTGGTGGTGGTGTTCTGCGGCGGCACGTCGCTGAACTGGTTTCCGGTGCGCGGGCTGGTCTCGGACAACTTCGAGCAACTGACTACGATCGGCAAGATCGCTGACTATTTCTGGCACCTCGCGCTGCCGGTCTTGGCGCTGGTGATTGGTGGCTTTGCCACGCTGACCCTGCTGACCAAACATTCCTTTCTCAACGAAATCACCCGCCAGTACGTGACCACGGCCCGCGCCAAGGGCATGAGCGAGCGGCGGGTGCTGTATGGCCATGTGTTTCGCAATGCCATGTTGCTGGTGGTGTCAGGCATTCCGCAGGCGTTCATCAGCGTGTTCTTTGCCGGGTCGCTGCTGATCGAGGTGATCTTCTCGCTGGATGGCCTGGGCCGCATGAGCTATGAAGCCGCCGTGTCGCGGGACTATCCGGTGGTGTTCGGCTCGTTGTTCATCTTCACCGTGTTCGGCCTGCTGATAAAACTGATCGGCGATATCTGCTACACGCTGGTCGACCCCAGAATCGACTTCAGCGCGAGGAATGCATGATGCGCAGCCTTTCGCCGCTGGCCCGTCGTCGCCTGGAACGCTTTCGCAGCAATCGCCGCGGCTGGTGGTCGCTGTGGCTGTTCTGCGGACTGTTTGCCCTGACCCTGGGTGGCGAACTGATCGCCAATGACAAGCCGCTGCTGGTCAGCTATCAGCATTCACTCTATTTCCCGGTGTTCAAGCGTTATACCGAGCAGCAATTCGGCGGCGAGCTGCCCTTCCAGCCCGATTACCGCAGCGACTACGTGCGCACGCTGATCAGCAAAGGGGACGGCTGGATGCTGTTCCCGCCCATCCCGTTCAGTGACGACACGCCCAACTATGACCTGACCACCCCTGCCCCCAGCCCGCCCTCTGCAGAAAACTGGCTCGGCACCGATGACCAGGCGCGCGACGTCATGGCGCGGGTGATCTTCGGCGCCCGGGTATCGATCCTGTTTGCCTTGGCACTGACCTTTATCAGCGCGTTGATCGGCATCAGCGCCGGGGCGTTGCAGGGCTATTACGGCGGCTGGGTCGACCTGTTCGGTCAGCGTCTGCTGGAGGTCTGGTCGGGCCTGCCGGTGCTGTACCTGCTGATCATCCTGTCAGGCTTCGTCGAACCCGATTTCTGGTGGCTGCTGGGCATCATGGCGCTGTTTTCCTGGCTGACCCTGGTCGATGTGGTGCGCGCCGAGTTTCTGCGCGGCCGCAACCTCGAATACGTCAAGGCCGCCCGCGCGCTCGGTCTGGGCGACCGAAAAGTGATCATGCGCCACATCCTGCCCAACGCAATGACTGCGACGTTGAGCTATCTGCCGTTCATCCTTACCGGCGCCATCTCGACCCTCACCGCGCTGGATTTTCTGGGCTTCGGCATGCCTGCCGGCAGCGCGTCCCTGGGCGAACTGATCGCCCAGGGCAAGCAGAACCTGCAAGCGCCCTGGCTGGGGCTGACGGCGTTCTTTGCCCTCGCGTTGATCCTGACGCTGCTGGTATTCATAGGCGAGGCGCTGCGTGATGCCTTCGACCCGAGGTCCTGACATGTCGGAAAACCTGATCGAAATCCGCGACCTGAGCGTCGCCTTCAACGGGCAGAAAGTGGTCAGCAACCTGAGCCTGGATGTGCGCCGCGGTGAGTGCCTGGCACTGGTCGGCGAATCCGGCTCCGGCAAGTCGGTCACCGCGCATTCGATCCTGCAATTGCTGCCCCGCAGCGGCACACTGACCACGGGCAGCATTACCTACCGGGGTCAACAGCTGGTGGGTGCCGACGACCGCACTCTCCGCGAGCTACGCGGCAACCGGATTGCGATGATTTTCCAGGAACCAATGACCTCGCTGAACCCGCTGCACAGCGTGGCCAAACAGATCGGCGAAACGTTGCTGCTGCATCGCGGCATCAGCGGTCGTGAAGCGCAGAAACGCATTGTCGAGCTGCTGGAGCTGGTCGGTATTCAGCAGCCGGAAAAACGCCTGAAAGCCTATCCGCACGAACTCTCCGGAGGCCAGCGTCAGCGGGTGATGATTGCCATGGCACTGGCCTGCGAGCCGGAGCTGCTGATTGCCGACGAACCGACCACTGCGCTGGACGTCACGGTACAGCGCAAGATCCTCCTGCTGCTCAAGGAGCTGCAGCAGCGCCTGAACATGTCGCTGTTGTTGATCAGCCATGACTTGAACCTGGTGCACAGCGTCGCGCAGCGCGTCTGCGTGATGCGCGCCGGTGAAATCGTCGAGCAGTCCGATTGCAAATCGCTGTTCCAATCACCTCAGCATCCCTACAGCCGCCTGCTGCTGGACGCCGAACCTGCCGGCGAGCCACTGCCACGCGACACCCGGGAAACGGTGCTGCAAGTCGACAACCTGAAGGTCTGGTTTTCCCTGACCGGCGGCATCCTGCGGCGGCACAGGGAATACCTCAAGGCGGTGGATGACATCAGCCTGAGCATCGAGCGCGGCAAGACCCTGGGTATAGTCGGTGAGTCGGGTTCCGGCAAGTCGACCCTGGGTCAGGCGATCCTGCGTCTGCTGGAGTCACGCGGCAGTATCCGCTTTCGCGGGCAGGCGCTGGATGGCCTGAGTCAGAAACAGATGCGCCCGTGGCGTAAAGAGATGCAAGTGGTCTTTCAGGACCCTTACGGCAGCCTCAGCCCGCGCATGTCGGTGGCGCAGATCATCAGTGAGGGGCTGGAGGTGCACAGCCAGTACAACCCGGCGAAATGCGATGCAGAGGTCATTCGGGCGCTGGAAGAAGTCGGCATCGACCCGCAGAGTAGGCATCGCTACCCCCATGAATTTTCCGGTGGCCAGCGTCAGCGCATCGCCATTGCCCGGGCGCTGGTGCTGAAACCCGCACTGATTCTGCTCGATGAGCCGACATCGGCGCTGGACCGTACCGTGCAGAAACAGGTCGTGGCGCTGTTGCGCGAACTCCAGGAAAAGCATGGCCTGACGTATCTGTTCATCAGCCATGACCTGGCAGTGGTCAAAGCCCTCGCCCACGACGTGATCGTGGTCAAGGATGGCAAAGTCGTCGAGCGTGGCGCGAGCCATGATGTCTTCGAGGCACCGCAACATCCCTACACGCAGGAATTGCTGGCGGCCGCGCATCCGGAATGATCTGGCCCACAACGAAGCTTCTGCCCGGGGGGCGTAGGAGCGTCTCTGATTTACGCCTGCGGACCCGGCGCGTCATCATCGACCAGCCCCCACTCGGCGGTGCTTGCCGTGCTGCTGCCGGTCGGGGCCGGCGGCGGTGTGGTGAGGCTCCCGGCGCCGCCTTCACTGTGCAGTTTGAGGCGCAGGCGCACGTTGTTCTGCGAGTCGGCGTTCTTGAGGGCTTCTTCTTCGCTGATCGCCCCTTCGACGGCCAGATTGAACAGCGCCGAGTCGAACGTCTGCATACCGAGGCTGCCGGACTTCTCCATGATGCCCTTGAGTTCGGTCAGTTCATTGCGCTGGATCAGGTCGCGAATGGTCGGCGTGCCCATCATCACTTCCACCGCCGCGCGGCGCTTGCCATCCGGGGTTCTGACCAGCCGCTGGGAGACGAATGCCTTGAGGTTGTTGCCCAGGTCATGCAGTAACTGCGCGCGACGCTCTTCCGGGAAGAAATTGATGATCCGGTCCAGCGCCTGATTGGCGTTGTTGGCGTGCAGGGTCGAGATCGCCAGGTGGCCGGTGTCGGCAAACGCCAGCGCGTGCTCCATGGTCTCGCGATCACGAATCTCGCCGATCAGAATCACATCCGGCGCCTGGCGCAGCGTGTTTTTCAATGCCGCATGGAAGCTGCGGGTATCGACCCCGACTTCGCGCTGGTTGACGATCGATTTCTTGTGGCGATGGATGAACTCGACCGGGTCCTCAATGGTGATGATATGGCCGCTGGCGTTGCGGTTACGGTAGTCGATCAGCGCCGCCAATGAGGTCGACTTGCCCGAACCGGTGGCCCCGACAAACAGCACCAGACCGCGCTTTTCCATGATCACGTCGAGCAGCACGGGCGGCAGGAACAGGTCTTCGAAACGCGGGATGTCCAGCTTGATATTCCGCGCGACGATGGACACTTCGTTGCGCTGCATAAAGATATTGATCCGGAACCGGCCGATGCCCGCCATCGAAACGGCGAGGTTCATCTCCAGTTCGCGTTGAAACTCGAGCTTCTGTTCTTCGTCCATCAGCCCCTGGGCAATGACTGCGACCTCCCCCGGCTTGAAGGTTTCGCTGCCCAGTGGCTTGAGCACACCGTTGAACTTGGCGCACGGTGGCGCTCCGGTGGAGAGGTACAGGTCCGATCCGTCCTGACTGGCCAGAATCTTCAACAGCGCCGGGAAATCCATAATCAATACCGTACAAAATGAAGTAAAGAGACCACGACCGTCAGGACGGCACGTGTGACGCGCGGGCGTCGCTCAGCAAGAGCAGGCATAATGGCAGCCTTTTGCAGCAGGTGATATTGCGACATGAAAGCCCAAGCCCGCCATATTCTGGTGAAGACCGCCGAAGAGGCCGAACAGCTCAAGCTGCGTATTGCCAAGGGTGAGGCGTTTGACGTGCTGGCTAAAAAGCATTCTAGCTGCCCGTCCGGCAAACGTGGCGGCGATCTGGGCGAAGTCAGGCCTGGGCAAATGGTCGGCGCCATCGATCAGGTGATCTTCAAAAAGCCGCTGCGCATCGTGCATGGGCCAATCAAGAGCAAATTCGGCTATCACCTGGTGCAGGTGTTCTATCGCGACTGAAGCGCAGGGCAAAAGCTGAAAAACCCCGAACCGAGCGCGGTTCGAGGTTTTTCGGGCATCGGCCAGCGCGCTGATCAGTTCGGCGAAATGGCGCCGTCTACCAGCACTTGAGCTTCTGCCACCAGACGCTTGAGGTGATCTTCGCTGACAAAGCTCTCGGCGTAGATCTTGTAGATGTCCTCAGTGCCTGAAGGGCGCGCCGCAAACCAGCCATTTTCGGTCATGACCTTGACGCCACCGAACGCCTGATCGTTGCCCGGTGCATTGCTCAGCACTTGCTGAATAGGCTCGCCCGCCAGTTCAGTGGAAGTCACTTGCTCCGGCGACAGCTTGCTCAGCAGTGCCTTCTGTTGCGGGTTGGCCTTGGCATCGACGCGGGTCGAGAACGGCTCGCCCAGTTCTTCAGTCATGGTCTTGTAGATCTGGCTCGGGTCGCGACCGGTACGCGCGGTCATTTCCGCAGCCAGCAAGGCCGGAATCAGACCGTCCTTGTCAGTGGTCCAGACCGTACCGTCGCGGCGCAGGAACGAGGCGCCGGCGCTTTCTTCACCGCCAAAACCCAGCGAGCCCTCGAACAGCCCCTGAGCGAAGTATTTGAAGCCGACCGGCACTTCGTACAGGCGACGGCCCAGGCGCTTGGCCACCCGATCGATCATGCCGCTGCTGACCACGGTCTTGCCGACCGCTGCATCGGCACGCCACTCGGGACGGTTCTGAAACAGGTAATCGATGGACACGGCGAGGTAGCTGTTGGGCGTCATCAGTCCACCTGACGGGGTCACGATGCCGTGGCGGTCGTGATCCGGATCGCAGGCAAATGCAACCTGATAACGGTCCTTGAGACCGATCAGGCTTTGCATCGCGTGGCTGGAGGACGGGTCCATGCGAATCTGGCCATCCCAGTCGACGGTCATGAAGCGGAACGTAGGGTCGACAAATTTATTGACCACATCCAGATTCAGGCCGTAATGCTCGCCAATCGCCGACCAGTAATTCACTCCGGCGCCGCCCAGCGGGTCGACACCAAGACGCAGGCCCGAGTTGCGGATGGCGTCCATGTCGATCACGTTCTTCAGGTCGGCCACGTAGGTGTTGACGTAATCATGGCGGTGCGTGGTATCGGCACGCAGCGCTTTTTCATGGCTGATGCGTGAAACGCCAGTGACGTTCTCGGCCAGCAGTTCGTTGGCCTTGTTCTCGATCCACTTGGTGACATCACTGTCGGCCGGGCCGCCATTGGGCGGGTTGTACTTGAAGCCACCGCTTTGCGGCGGGTTGTGCGACGGCGTAATGACGATGCCGTCCGCCAGCCCTGAGGTACGGCCGCGGTTGTAGCAGATAATCGCGTGGGAAACCGCAGGCGTCGGGGTGTATTCGTCACCTTGCGAAATCATCACCTGCACGCCATTGGCGGCCAGCACTTCAAGCGCGGTGGCTGCGGCCGGGGTCGACAGCGCGTGGGTATCGGCCCCCAGAAACAACGGGCCGTCGATGCCGTTGGCCTTGCGGTAAAGGCAGATCGCCTGACTGATAGCCAGCACGTGCCATTCGTTGAAACCCAGGTCAAACGACGTGCCACGGTGCCCGGAAGTGCCGAACGCAACACGTTGAGTGGGCACCGATGCATCGGGCTGGCCGGTGTAGTAAGCCGTGACCAGTCTCGGAATATCGACCAGTAACTGCGCAGGTGCCAGCTTGCCGGCGAAAGGACTGAGACTCATACAACCTCCACGAAGAAATGAAATACGGAGAAAAAATAAAGACTTGCTGCAGCTGCCAAGATGATCGATGCCGCAGTTTACTGGCAGTTCGACAGCGCCGCTTGAGTATTGATCCCCGGCATCTGCTTCTGTTTCAGCTCAATCGCCAAAACGGCAACCGAGCTCAGGCCATCGACGTTTCGGGCCGCCACCACGCTGGAAACAACTGCTTCACCTTGTGCTCGGCAAAACGGTCATCGATGAGCATCACCACACCACTGTCACTCTGGCTGCGGATAACCCGCCCCGCAGCCTGCACCACCTTCTGCACGCCGGGGTAAAGGTAGGTGTAGTCGTAACCGGCACCGAACAGCGCCGCCATGCGCTGCTTGAACTGTTCGTTGACCGGATTGAGCTGAGGCAGCCCCAGGGTGGCGATGAACGCGCCGATCAGGCGTGCGCCCGGCAAGTCGATACCTTCACCAAACGCGCCGCCCAGCACGGCAAAACCGATGCCCTGACTGCTCAGGGTGAACCGGTCGAGAAACGCGTGGCGCTCACTCTCGCCCATCCCCCGTGCCTGCAGCCAGAGGCTGATGTGCGGGTGGGTGCGCGCCATCAGCTCGGCGACCTGCTGCAGGTAATCGAAACTGCTGAAGAACGCCAGGTAATTGCCCGGCCGAGCATCGAACTGCTTGGCCATCAGTTCGACAATCGGCGCCAGCGAAGCCTGACGATGAGTGAAGCGAGTGGAAATGCGACTGACGATGCGCACATCGAGCTGATCGTGGTGAAACGGCGATTCCACATCGATCCATGCGGTATTGGCCGGCAATCCCAGCAGGTCCGCGTAATAGTGGCGCGGGTTGAGCGTTGCGGAAAACAGTACCGTGCTGCGCGCAGCGGTCAGGCGCGGGCGGATGAAACGCGCAGGGACGACGTTGCGCAGGCTGAGGCGCGACAGAACGCGCTTGCCGCCCGCCTCGCGCCGGGTGATGTCGAAAATGAAATGCTCATCGAACAGCTCGGCGATGCGCGCAAAGCCGATGGCGTCCAGGTAGAACCCCTGCAACGTGCCATCCACGGCCTGCGGGTGCTCGTTGAAATGATCACCGATGGTCGAGATGCTCTGGTTGAGGCTGCCGATGAATTTTTCCGGTGCTGCCGAATAAGCCTGATAGGTACCGGGCTGTGCCTTGTGCAGCGCATTCCATTGGCGATCCAGGCGCTGCAAGGCTTTTTTCACCGGTTCCGGCGCTGTCTGGATCAAGGCTTTCACCTGGCTCTGGTCAAGGCTCGCGCTGTACATCTGGCGTGCCCGCTCGACCATGTTGTGGGCTTCATCGACCAGCACCGCAACGCGCCACTGATTGAGCTGACCGAGGCCGAACAACAGCGCGCTCAGGTCAAAGTAATAGTTGTAGTCCGCGATGACCACGTCAGCCCAGCGCGCCAGTTCCTGGCTCAAATAATACGGGCAAACCTGATGCTGCAAGGCGACATCGCGTACGCCCGCCTGATTCAGCCACGGCGACGTCAACGCCGCCGAGCGAGCGGCTGGCAGACGATCATAAAAGCCGCTGGCCAGCGGACAGGAATCACCATTACAGGCCTTGTCCGGATGCTCGCAGGCCTTGTCACGCGCCACCAGCTCAAGGACCCGCAGCTTCAGCTCCGGCGCACTGTGATTGATGACTTTCAGTGCATCCAGTGCCAGGCGACGCCCTGGTGTCTTGGCGGTGAGAAAGAAAATCTTGTCGAGCTTCTGGCCGGGTGCGGCCTTGAGCAAGGGAAACAGCGTGCCCACCGTTTTGCCGATACCGGTCGGGGCCTGAGCCATCAGGCAACAGCCGGTACTGACGGCCTTGTACACCGACTCGGCCAGCACCCGCTGCCCGGTACGGAAGGACGCGTGAGGGAATTTCAGGCTGCCCAGCGTCGTGTGCAGCGCCTGCGTATGCGCCAGCTCCTGCTGCGCCCAGCCGAGGAATATCGTGCACTGTCGTTCGAAGAACGCTTGCAACGTGGCCGCACTGAACGGCTCGCGAATCAGGGTTTCCTGCTCGCTGACAATGTTGAAATACACCAAGGCCAGCGTCACTTCCTCAAGCTGCAGGCGCTGGCAAAGCAGCCAGCCGTAGACCTTCACCTGCGCCCAGTGCAACTGACGGTGGTTGGCGGGCATCGCGTCGAGTTCACCGCGATAGGTTTTCACCTCTTCCAGTTGATTGCGACTGGCGTCATAGCCGTCCGCCCTGCCCCTTACCGTCAGCTCGCGATAATCACCACTCAACGACAGCTCGGCCTGGTAATCGGCACCGCGCCGCGCGGCGACCGTGCGGTGCCCGGCAATGCCTTCCTGAGCCGTGGGTGGCGGCGTGAAGCGCAGGTCGAGGTCGCCCACCTTGGCGGTAAACTCGCACAACGCGCGCACGGCGACGACATAACGTGCAGGCAGGTCGCTGGCGAGGACAGGCTCGGGATCAGGGTTTACGGGGGCGTTCGGGGTCACTGCGCTGGGGAGCCGTTGGTTGTGAATACTGGACAGGCGTCCAGTTAACAACCTTGCACCATGTCTGGCAAACACAAATGGATCGACGGCCTGCCATGTCGACGCCTATGGCAGACGAGCGTGACTTAATGCCTCTGCCAGCGCGCCCAGCAGCCTGGCAGGTTCACGGGTCCAGTCAGTCGCATAGCTGACCCACAGATGTTGCGAGTAGCGGTTCTGCAAAGTGAACAGCTCGCCAGGACTGACGACGATCGACTGGGCCAGCAACGTAACGAACACCTGACGCATGTCCACCCGGTACGCACTCTCGGCCCACACGCCGCAGCCGCCCTCGGGCAGTTGATAGCGCAGTGTCCCGCCGGTCTGTTCATCCAGTTGCTGCGTCATCGCCTGCATGCGTCTGCTCAGCGTCTCTCGCAACGCCAGCAGATGCCTGTCCAGACGCCCGCTGCTGCATAACCTGGCGATGGCCCTTTGCCGAAGCGGCGGCAGTTCGAATGCTCGCAGGCAGAAATACTGCTGCCAATGCGCATCCAGGCTTTTGCACAGCAGGTAAGCATAGGGCGCTTCAGGCCCGAGGCTCTTCTCGAATCCGCCGATGATCACCAGCCGCTGCGGGTCGATCCAGTCGCGCAAGGGGGCCTGCCCGGCAGCAAATTGCAGCCCGGCGTGACTGTCGTTTTCCAACACCCAGACCTGATGACGATTGAGCACTTCGGCGACAGCCTGGCTGTTGTCTTGCGGACGCACACTGCCTCGCACCGGGTTCAGCAACGCGGGCAATACGGCAAGGCCGATGTCATGGCCGCGCAATAAGCCGTCAAGCCGGGCCGCATCAAGGCTGCCGGTCTCGTCCAGCGGCAATTCGATAACCCGTATGTCGAACGATTGCAGCAGGCGCAGCAACGCCCAGGCACAGGGCGATTCCACCAGTACCGTGCCGCCGCGCAGCCGCAGCGTGCCAAGCACCGCCTTGAATGCGCCATGAAAGTCAGCGGCAACATAGACATTGTCAGCGTGCCAGCAATGCGCTGCATCGCGGGTGTACCGGGCGGCCAGCGCCGTGCGAAGTTCCGGCTCGCCGAATGGCTGAAAAACCGGGTCCCGCGGGTGCGGGTAATGCCTGCCCAGCTCGCGCTCCATCGCCGGCAGCGGACTGTCCTGGGCGAGCAAAAGCGCCGGCTCATCGCAACCCAGCAACGCCATGCCGGGACGCCGGGCGTTGGCGTACAGGGCCTGCAAAAGATCGCCGTCTGCGTCAGGCACTACGTGACCGTGCGCATTCAAGCTGCGCGGTACCGAGTAATAACCCGATTTGGGCAGCGAATAGACGCGCCCTTCCTTTTCCAGCAATGAATAGGCGCTTTGCACCGTCGATATCGATACGTTCAGGCGCTGCGCCAGCTGTCGCAGTGACGGCATTTTCAGCGCCGGCTCGCCCTGCTGCTGGTCAACCAGACGCACCAGGTAGCGGTAGACCGCCTGATAGGCGAAATCCGTGTTGTTTTTCATGCAGGTACCCGCCGCTCAACCAGAACAGGCTTCAGAACATCGCTGCATGACCAACGCCGTTTACCGACAGCAGTCATGTTTGGCGACCGGATCAGCGTCCCGAGAGCATCTCGGCCACTGCCTGCCCCGTCGCCGGATCAACGGTCATGATCCGGCGCTTGTCGGGGTCGGCAGCGCGGATTCTGGCGATGATTGACTGCGGGTCGTCGAAGTTCACCCGCTGCTTGCCGTAGAGGTTGTGCAACGACTTGAGGCTCAAACCGCTGATATCCACCAGCCACTGCATGACCTGATCCGGCGCCGTCGAACCCGACAGCGCCTTGTGCAGATCCGGCAGCGCTACCAGCATCCCAGGGTGGCAACTGCGCAGAAACGACTCCAGCCCATGGCCATGATCCACGAACGGCGAAAACAGCATGCACACCAGTTGAGTCTCGTTCAGGCCGAAGCCCTCCTGAGCGAAGCTCGATGCCAGCTCGCGGCGCGCCTCGATGCGCGCCCGACCGGCATAAGCGCTCAGCGTCTGGTCGATCAATCGTGGCGGCATCTGCTTTCTGCGCATCAGTGACGTCGCCAGTTCAAGGTATTCGGCGATCCCGTCGGCATAAGTACGCGCTTGCAGGTACTGGGCCGTCAGGCCGCGCATGTGGGCCATCAACAAAGGGTTGGCGCAATCGGATTCACTGAAGCTGAACGACAGATCATCGAAGCGGAAATCGAGGAATTCGGTCAGCAGGTTCCAGTGTTCGTCCGCCTTGCAACTGACCAGATCGGCAATGGTGATGAACGCCGGCGAGCTGCTTTTTTCAGGCAGCGCCATGGCTCGGCTTGCGGGCGTGCTGTCATCGCCCTCACCGTACAGCTCGTGGTAGTAGGCCTGGCCAATCGTATCGATGACATTGAGCACGCTGGCCAGCGTCTGCTTGCCCCAACTGCCCGAGTATTGCCCGGTACGCTGGGCCAGACGCATGATCCAGGTCGCGTACTGACGCTGCTCTCTGAGCGAATCGCCACTGACCACCGCATCAACCCCACTGCCCCAGCTCAGGGCGCGCCCCAGAAACTCCGCCAGCCCGAGGTAACAGGTATTGCAAAACGTGGTGCGGGCGTCGCCAGCAGACAGGTGCCCACCCAGCAGCATGTCCAGACGATTCTGCTCACGCCCCGCGCTGGAAAAAGGCAGGTCCGGCTCGAAGGCCTGGGTGTACTGATTGTCGATCACCAACATCTCGACACGCGGGTCGTCGTAGAGAAACAACGCAGAATAGGTGCGGTTGATGTTATCCATTACCGCAGGAGTCATGCCCGCGTGACGCCGATTGGCAACCCGCAGGCTGAATGTACCGGGCGAGCGGCAGGCAATACTCAACTGGGCAGCGCGCAAAAAGGCCAGTGTGTAGGCACTGTCCTTGCCACCACCGAACGCCACCAGCACCTTGAAGCCGGAAATTCGCTCAATGCCGCCAGCCGCCACAATCAGGCGCTGGATCAACAACTGCAGCGCAGTGCGCTCTGCTCGCGAGAAGTATCCCAACAAGCGTTGCAACACTTGCTGGTAGACATAATTCATTGCCTGTTCGTGGATAGAACTCATTGTGTGTCACCTGCCTGTCGCTCAAGACATGACACCGTGCAGACAGCACATTGAACATCAAGCTGACAACCCAATTTATAGTCGAGCATGACTCATTCCCTGAGTGGTAATTACCGACGCATTATCAGTATCTTTAAAACAATTACAATAGACAGTTTGCATTGAAAAACAGTGCAGTTCAGGGCGAACTTTCAACTGATTAAACATCCTGTTTAAAGGTGTCACCGAACGCCGGCGACAAGCGATTCCCTTTGAACTTAACAGCCTGCAACCCCAGCAGCCAGGCCGCTCAGGCGTCACCACAGGCTGCCGGGCACCCGCCGCCGTTAATATTTCATTCTGACGCGTAGGACATGATATTTATAATATCGCTTTCACTGACAGAACTCATACACTCAAATAAACAATCACGTCGACCCTGTTGCGGGTTTTTATTGTCACTGTTCATTCACAGTTCTGCACGTCTCGGCAAACTGACAGGTGCGTCATTCGACGTCGTTTAATGCCTGGCGGCTCTTTTGCAATATGGAATGCAAAAAGCCCTCCGTTCGGAAGGCTTTTCAATAACCCGCGCTGACAAGGAGGTGATGAATCAGACCGCCTCGACTTCCAGCACCGCACGCCCGCCGATCGGGCAGACATCCATGTAACGGTGCGCCTGCACTACCTGGTCGAACGGAAAGCTGCGCGTCTGCAATGGCATCAGCACCTTGTCGCGAGTCATCTGGTTGATGTCCTGCAAGGCACGCTGCAGCGCTTCTTGATCCTGGGTAATGCCCAGTTCGGGCTTGCCGGTGAAATTGCCCAGGCAATGCACGTAGAACTGGATGTTCTTCTGGAATGCGGCACAGGCCGGGAACGGTGTCTGATTACCGCCTTGCAGGCCATACAGCACCAGACTGCCACGCGGCGCAAGCACATCGCCCATGATCGACATCTGCGGACCGCCAAGACCATCGAAGACGGCATCGACACCACGGTTGTCGGTGTACTTGTTGATCGCCATCAACAAGTCCTGTTCTTCGGTGACCACCACCTTGTCGGCCCCCAGGGACAGCAGGTACTCGCGGGCGTCTTCGGTCTTGGTCGCGGCGATGACCCGAGCCCCCAGCGCCTTGCCCAACTGCACGAATGCAGGGCCGGAGCAGTGGCTGGCGTCGGTGACCAGTACGGTCTGCCCGGACTTGATACGCGCCAGATCAACGTATGCAAAGTAAGCCACCAGATACGGCGTGTAATGCACGCTGGCCTGGACCGGCGTCAGCGCATCCGGATAGCGGGTCAGCGCCCGACGCGGCATGACGATGGATTCGCCATAGACCGGGTGCTGATTGGCGTCGGCAGCAGGAAAACTGGCGACCTTGTCACCCACTTGCAGATCATCCACACCGTCGCCCAGCGCGGTAACCACGCCAGCCATCTCATAACCCAGACCGGCAGGCAGCCGGGCATGGGTAGCCGCGAGATTTTGCCGCCAAAGAACGTCGTACCAGCTGACACCGATGGCCTGAACACGCACCTGTACCTCGCCGGTGACAGGCGACGCGACAGGATGCTCTTCGACTTTGAGCACCTCGGCCGGGCCAAACTGGTGGAAACGGATCGTGCGGGACATTTAGAACCTCGCCTGGTGAACCTTGATGCCACAAACTTTATCCGGGCATTGCCGGCAACACCATCGGTGGCTATTAATAGTCGACATGCCTGTCATCGATTGTGTCCTGTGCGCTGCACGGCGCAGCCAGACAGCGTCCGGGCGTCGATGCGCGTAATGGCCGCCATTGTTCGCATGTCGACGAAACATTGCAAGCCGTGTGGACATTCAGTAACCCCCACAGTAATTTTCGCTGCGCCCGACCCGCATTTGCTCGTACTATCGCACCCTGCTCACGTCCTCAACCGACAAATGGCCCGAGATATTCCGCATGAATCGCAACGACCTGCGTCGCGTCGACCTCAATTTGCTCATCGTTTTCGAGACTCTGATGCATGAGCGCAGTGTCACGCGTGCGGCGGAAAAGCTGTTTCTCGGTCAGCCGGCAATCAGCGCTGCGCTGTCGCGGCTACGCGGCCTGTTCGATGATCCACTGTTCGTGCGCACCGGGCGCAGCATGGAGCCCACCGCCCGAGCGACGGAAATCTTCGCCCTGCTCTCCCCCGCACTCGACTCCATCTCGACAGCGGTCAGCCGCGCCTCGGAGTTCGACCCGGCGACCAGCACCTCGGTGTTCCGCATCGGCCTGTCCGATGACGTCGAGTTCGCACTGTTGCCCACCCTGCTCAAGCGTCTGCGCTCCGAAGCGCCGGGCATTGTGCTGGTGGTCAGACGGGTCAATTACATCCTCATGCCACCCCTGCTCGCCTCCGGAGAGATTTCGGTCGGCGTCAGCTACACCCAGGACCTGCCCGCCAACGCCAAGCGCAAGGTCCTGCGCAGGAGCAAGCCGCAATTGCTGCGTGCCGACTCGATACCCGGCCCGTTGAGCCTCGACGACTTCTGCGCCCGCCCCCACGCACTGGTCTCCTTCGCCGGCGACCTGAGCGGCTTCATCGACGAACATCTGGAAAAACTCGACCGCAAACGCCACGTCGTCCTCGCCGTGCCCCAGTTCAACGGCCTGGCCACACTGCTCACCGGCACCGACATCATCGCCACCGTGCCCGACTATGCGGCGCAGGTCCTGACCGCCGCAGGAGGCGTTCGCTCTGAAGACCTGCCGATTGAAACCCGAACGTTCGAACTGCACATGGCCTGGCGCGGCGCGCAGGATAATGACCCCGGGGAGCGTTGGTTGAGGTCGCGGATTCAGATGTTTTTTGGGGATCCGGATAGTCTTTAGGGGGCGTTGGGCAGGCTGTTTAGCTGGTTATTTCTGGCTTTTCATAGGTCATGGAGATGCAGTACTGCGCACGACACCTGGTATCAAAAATACGACAGCTGCACGGCAGCTATTTCCGGACGGGCGTTGTAAATACGGTATGCGATTTTGGTGTCCTGGCTCCAACCACAGATCAACTCAAATAGCATCGACAGTAGCGCTATTAGCTAAACTACTGCTCGAGGTAGATTAGCGTCAAAGTTATGTATCGCTCATTACGACCCGGCCAGCGATTCTCGGCACGACTAGCTCCCACTCTTGCGAACGATGATAAGCTCGAAACGACTCTTCACACCGGTCAGAACGCCGAACCAAAACAGCCGCCACTTCACACTCCTCAATATCAAGATCTAGGCTGAATGATTTTGCTGTGCGGCCAATAACATAACCGTTGGCGTCCTGAATCAGATATCTATCTTCATGAGCTTTAAACGAAAGCATGTCGCCAGGTTCAAGCGCTGCCAATACCTTGTGTATTGATGCCGTAGGGTTCTGACGCCCAGCATAATCAAGATCAATGTCCTTCAAAGAGAGTTGTAGGTAACGCTTCTCCAGCTCCGCAAGGTATTCTCCTTGGAAGGTTCGCGCCATGACCTCTTCCGTAAGTTGGCTGCAGAAAGGATTGCCTTCTGGGTATTCACACAAGGTTAAAGTCTGCTCGGCGCGAGTCATGCCCACGTAGTAGAGTCGACGCTCATCGCTAAGCGTTTCAGGCTGCGTGGACCAGCCGCCGTCAAGCACGACTACGTGGCGGAACTCCAGGCCTTTGGCGGAGTGGACAGTGCCCAGATAGAGACCCTTTCTAGGTTGCTGACGCAGCTCCCGGAAATAGTCATAGAGCCAATCGAGCAGGATCTCAGCACTTAGCGGACATTGTCCGAACTCGGCTGTTAGCTGATCAAAGGCGACGAGTAACATGTCGTACCATTCTGGCCCGAGCTGCCTCTTACCTAGATATGTCCATGTCTCGGAGGCACTCAGCGGTTCGGTAATCTCTCTTAGTATTTCAACAGCCTGCACGAAGCCACGTTGAGCGGTGAGAGGTAAGACACCTTCCTTGTCGGCTGCCAAACAATATGGAACGCCGTGAGCTTCACACCACGCCTGAAGGGGCAGCAGGTTTTGATGGGTGCGGGCTAGCACGGCACACCCATGCCAATCCTCGCTGTCCAAACTGAGCAGGCGCTGCAACTCTGTCATCGCTGCCTGGGCTTGCAGATTAACCCGTGCGTGGCCCTGAGCGTCTATTTTGAGGCGAAGCACGCGCCCCTCCCGCTCAATGTCGAGGGTTTCCCAGTCACCGCCTTTCGGCATTGCGCGACGAACAGTATCAATCTGAATCGGATGGTCCTTTTTCAGGCGATCTGGGTTACGACCAATAACCCGGTTAGCCGCATCAATGATGCGACCGCTGGAACGGTAGTTGTCGACCAGATAGTTCTTTGTAGCCGAATACTCATCGCGAAAGCGCTCTATATAGCGGTTATTCGTATCCCGCCAGGCGTAGATGTTCTGATCATCGTCACCGACTGCCAAAATGCACAAGCGCCCTTCTTCTTCAGACTTACGCCCGGCCAGCGCACTTACGAGCCGATACTGTAGGTCATCAATGTCCTGGTACTCATCAACGAGGATGTAGCGGTAGCCTCGCATCAATTGCTCGCGCAGATCGTCCTCCCCTTCTACCTGACGCTTGCCTTCAAGCAACTCAACAGCCTCTCCCATCACCTGGGCTAATCGCCCTTCTTCAAGCGTTTCACCTCGCTCGAAGCGAGTGCCCGTCAGGCGCATGGCCATGCGATGATACGTCATCACGTTGACCCCAAAGGCATCAGCGCCAACCAACTTGATCAGGCGCTGCTTGATCTCATTTGCTGCATGCCGGTTGAACGTCAAAGCCACGATACAGCGCGCCGGAACGCGACGAACTCGCAACAGGTAAGCGATTCGATGCACGATCACACGCGTTTTGCCGGAGCCGGGCCCAGCCAGAATCAGGCGATTCACATCATCATCATCGGACACGATGATCCGCTGAGCAGCACTAAGCTTCTCGACAATGCTACGCCAAGATTCCTCACTCGTGGCTAGCTTAAGTACCTCCTCGCGATCTACGAAGTAGCGGCGAATGAACTCCTGTTTGGCTAGTGTGAAATAGTGCTGAACGAGATCCAGGGCATAGCCCATCGAGCCAAGCCCAACCTCGGCATACTCGCGCATGACGTGAACCTGAATACGTTTTTCTCGGTAGTGCTCATCAAGACGCTGATAATCATCTTTCAGGAATCCGGTGCGCTTTCCCCCCTCGACTTCAATCGTCATAGCCCGACGCATGACTGTCATGCCGTGGTTCAGCGTAATCACTTCTTGCTTATGCAGGTACAGCAGTACGTGCTCAACGGCCTTGCGGCGCTGCGACTCTGGGATTCTAGTGCGCAGCTCAAGATCCAGATCAATCAGGCCCATAAGTTCGCCGAACGTAGTATCCACTAACAGGTCTTTGTTGCGTGAACCCGGCGGTAATTTGCCAATCAAAAACGTGAGGACGACAGCGGCCAAAGCACGTCGACGCTCTCCCAGCCCTTGAATAGCTCTCCAGTTGTGTCCGCCGCGGATGCGCAACTTGAGGAAATCCTGAGTGATCTGGCGCAGTTCGAAACTGCTGCGCTGCTGGCTATTGCTGTCGTGATCTTGGGCCAGGCTGCGCAGCAGTCGCAACACGTGAAGCGGTATCAGGTCCTTGTTACCAGAAGCTGTTTTGAGCGTCGAGGTCAACAGTGGCACGTTCAGGTCCTGCCATTCCCCACTCTCGGCCTCAGGCGCCAGTTCCTGCAGCAGGTCGAACAAGGCAGACTCGAGCTGTAAGGTAGCTTGCAGGCGTTGAGTGGAAGGGAACACGACCCCATGTCGGACGTATAAGGTCAGCTTAGAGTCGTTAACCAAAAGCCCCAAGTCCTCCATCTGACGCAGTGTCGCAGTGACTTCTTCGGACGTGAGGCTAGTCAGAGCCATCAAGGCGTCGGTGTTGATTCGCTCGTCGACATTAGCTTCGTACAGATAACTCAAGATAGCCCTGAATTCTTCGAGCCGCCTGGCCGATAACTTAACGGTGGCCAGACGCTTATCGGCCTCCTCCTTAGTCAACTTCAGGCTTGCCGGAAAGATTTGGGTCTGGTTCTCCTCCCGTTTTAAAAACTGCCCTCGCTCAAGCCAGGACACTGCCGTGGCTACCTTGGTTTCAGCATCACGTTCTCCGGCTTCAAAGCTAGTATCAACATGCTCATCCATCAGCACCTCACCGGCAGTGATGACGAGCCTGCTGCCCTTGCGTCGGTCGCTCTCCTTGCGCAACTTGCGCAGGATTTGCTGGATATCACGCAGGGTCAGTTTCGAACCTTCGCACATCCCGAACTGGTTTTCGATGTCCTGAGCGTCATACAGAAGTACGCACCGAGCCTGCCCTTGATCGCGACCGGCGCGACCGGCTTCTTGTAAGTAGTTCTCGAGCGACCCCGGAATATCAGCATGTATCACCAAGCGAATATCGGGTTTGTCGACGCCCATGCCAAAAGCGTTGGTGGCCACGATAATCTTCAGTTCCCCGCCCTTGAAGGCGTCCTGAATATCTTTTTTTTCATGTGGCTCCAGCCCAGCGTGGAAGTACTTGCAAGCCCATCCGTGGCCGATCAAAAAGTCTGCAAGCTCTTCAGCGCCTTTTCGGCTTGAAACGAATATCACCGCGCCACCCTCCCTGGTGCCTAGCTCTTCCTCAATTAACGTCTGAGCATGGTGGCGCTTTTCTGAGCGAGAACACGGCAGGACCTCGAAGTGCAGATTGGTACGCTCGTGGGTACCGATAAAGTGCTTGAAGGTTATGCCCAACTGCTCTTTGAAATGCTGTTCGATGTCCTCAAGCACATCAGGTTTGGCCGTAGCCGTGAAGCAGCCAATCGCCGCGAGCGGACCGTCCCCAGAGAACTGCTTGATGAAGCGCGATACATAGAGGTAATCCGGGCGAAAATCTGCGCCCCATTTGGACAAACAATGCGCCTCATCGAAGATCCAGGCGCCGACCTGACGCTGGGAGATCGCGCGGCGAAAAGCCATATTGCGAAACTGCTCGGGGGATACCAGCAAAATGCCCACATCGCCTAATTGGATCTTCTCCAGCACCTCTGCCCGCTCGGGCATGGTCAACAGACCATTCAAAGTTGCAGCGCATTGGACGTTACGAGCCAGTAGGCCGTCGACCTGATCTTTCATCAGCGACTGCAGCGGCGATATGATGATCGTCAAGCTGCCGTTGCGGTGAAAGCGGTTCAGCGCCGGTAACTGGTAGCACAAGGATTTTCCGCCCCCTGTCGCAAGAATCGCGAGCACGTGCTTGCCCTGCATGCCTGCCAGCACCACGTCATGCTGTAAGGAGCGTCCGTCTGGTTCGGTCCGAAAGTCCTGAATAGGAGCGAAGTAGCGCCTGAGCTCGTGGCGAGGATCATGAGTGGTGCTGCAATAGTCGCATTGGCTCTCCCCGCAGGGAATATCACGCAGTTCAGCAATCAATTTACCTGTTGCAGGAAATTGATGGCGTACCCAAGGTGCCAGAACCGAGTTGCCGCCTGACACGCGCAGCCAGGCCAGCGCATAAGCAAGTGGCCAACGCTGGCTGTCGTCCATGAGGTCGCGTTGCAACAACTGGTTCAGTCGTTTACTGCAAACCTTGGAAGTGCGCGTCAACGTTGGGTCAGTTTCCCTAAGTAGCTCTGGGATCAGGTGACGAATTTCTTTGAGGGATCTAGGCGCCTGACCAGTTATCGAGGTAAAGAACGCCCCCAGGTCGCTATCTGGCATTGGAGCGAGCAGCGCTTGGTAGCAGAGCAGTTCTGATTGCAGATTAATACTCAGATCTTTGAATGCTCGCCGCTGATCATTGAACAGTGTCAAGGTTGAGCGGCAATCGGACAGTGGTGAGTTGAGGCTGTCACGAACGAGTTTGTAATCTTTGACCAGCCGGTGATACGGGTTTTGTGGAAAGGCCAAAGGCGATAGGCGTAGGGTGTCTATCACCGGCAGCTGGTGTAATGCCAGATGCGCAGCTTGCTCTAGAAGTATGGGTAAATCATGGTCGATAACGTTATGGCCAAGTACAAAGCTAGCGCCCTGCCCTAAGCGATCAAGGGCCTCAAGCACTGCAGGCAAGTCCTTGTTGACCTTATGCTCAAGCTCCTCGTCCTTATCAGGACGCATCGCACCAACCATAAATATGCGGTCAGTTTGATTGGGTTTGCCGGGGACGACTTCCAGGTCAAAAATCAGGCTTTTAGGTTGATCCGGTAAAACCATTTGAACAGCATCCTTGTAATAAACCTCTCGCATACTGGCATTTTAACTTCAAATGGCACAGTGCGGATAGGTACGCGAGATTGCGGTGAAGTTCCAACATGGGCAGGTGGTGTCTAGGATTGGGATTTATGAAGCAAGCGAACCCGTCTCAGAAGCGCTTACCGAGAAGCTAGAGAGCAGAAATTTTCTCCCAGTCCCCTGTGTCGATGGCCAGTCATTGGGTAATCATTACGATATCCGGGTGTTCGATGTTCAACATATCAAAGTGCTCTAGTTCGATGCGGTGTTCCTCATCGGGCTGGACGAGCTCGTCGAAGCAAAGCAGACGCTGTTCGAGCGGGTCCTACATATGTGCTTCACCCGTGTGACGACTTATTTCGGCATTGTCTTTCATCAGAAGCTCCCACACAACCTGGAAGATCTCAGACCGTATCTTGAATCGCCATTCATGATCGTTCATATATGCCGTCTGACTGGGGGAAAAATTGAGGGCATATAAAGATTTTTTCAAACTGAAACCACCGGCCCAGAGCCCAGTAAAAATGTTTTTGGGGAAATCCGGATAGCCTCTAAACGAATTATCTCCCCATCGCCTACACCTCTACAGACCGCCCGCTAAACGCGCAAACATAATCACTCAAATCGGCGCTCCTGTTTCTACTGCTACCAACACCAGCCGGAGATTACAGCTATAACCAACACCAAAACCCGCCTACGCAAAGCCCAATCCCGCCCCCTGAAAACAACACTCAAATCCCCTCCCGCCGCCGATCCTCCCTCGGGCATTTCGTAAACCGTGCTCGATAGCTGCGAGTGAAATACGACGGCGATTCGAACCCGCAGGCGATGCTCACTTCCAGCACACTCAGACCGCTTTGCCGCAGCAGTTGCCGGGCTTTCTCCAGGCGCAGGCCCAGATAGAAGTTGCTCGGCGTATCGTTCAGGTGCAGGCGAAACAAGCGTTCCAGCTGGCGCCGGGTGACGTTGATCGCTTCGGCCAGGGCCAGCGTGCTGAGGGGGCGTTCGGTCTGCTGCTCCATCTCTCCGATCACGTGCACCAATTTCTTGTTGGCGATGCCGTAGCGCGTAGCGATCTGCATGCGTTGGTGGTCCCTGCGCGTGCGGATGCGCCCCAGTACGAATTGTTCGGACACCTGAATCGCCAACTCGGGGCCGTGCGCCTGGGCGATCAGGTCGAGCATCAGGTCGATGGACGCTGTGCCCCCTGCGCAGGTGATGCGGCGGCGGTCGATCTCGAACAGTTCCTGGGTCACGGTGAGCTGTGGGTAGGACTCCTTGAACGCGTCGATGGCTTCCCAATGCAGGGTCAGGCGATGGCCATCGAGCAAGCCGGTTTCAGCGAGCACGCAGGCGCCAGTGTCGATGGCGCCCAGGGTCACGCCTTCATGATCAAGGCGACGCAGCCATTGCTGCAGGGCCGGGGTCGCGAACTGCAGCGGTTCAAAGCCAGCCACTACCAGCAGGGTCGCGCCTTTTTTCAGCGACTCAAGCGCCGCGTCGGCGTTGACCGACATGCCGTTGCTCGCCTGTACCGCGCCGCCATCGGCGCTCAGGACGTGCCAGCGGTACAGCTCGCCACCAAAGCGGTTGGCCACCCGCAAGGGCTCCAGCGCGGAGATAAAGCCGATGGCCGAGAACCCCGGCATCAGCAAAAAATAGAAATCCTGGGCCATGGTAACGCTCTCCTCGGACCTGCAGCGTGGCACGTTGATACTCCCGTTCATGGGCGCATTCAAGGGGCAGGTCGCCGCAGTGCAAAAGCGGGTCGCTGCAGTGCGCTTGGCCGCCCTCCAGGCAGGGTAATTTGTTTCCACGGTGCACAAAGACGCCGACACCCCACAATAACGATCTGCCGAGGGCCCCACCATGAACCGACTGATTAGTTGCAGCGTGCTTGCACTCAGCGCCAGCGCTCTCTTGAGCAGCAATGTAATGGCGGCTGATGCCGCTTCATGCCAGAACGTGCGCATGGGTGTGGTGAACTGGACCGACGTGATCGCAACCAGCGCCATGACCCAAGTGTTGCTCGACGGCCTGGGTTACAAGACCAAACAGACCAGCGCTTCCCAGCAGATCATTTTCGCCGGCATCCGCGACCAGCGCCTGGATCTCTTTCTGGGCTACTGGAACCCGCTGATGACCCAGACCATCGCGCCGTTTGTCGAGGCCCGGAAAGTCAAAGTGCTCGACAAACCGAGCCTGGAAGACGCTCGCGCCACCCTCGCCGTGCCGACTTACCTAGCGGACAAGGGCCTGAAGTCCTTTGCCGATATCGCCAGGTTCGAGAAGGAACTGGGCGGCAAAATCTACGGCATCGAGCCTGGTTCAGGCGCCAATACCCAGATCAAGGCGATGATCGCCAAAAACCAGTTCGGTCTGGGCAAATTCCAGCTGGTGGAGTCCAGCGAAGCCGGCATGCTCGCCGCCGTGGACCGCGCCGTCCGCCGCAAGGAAGCCGTGGTGTTTTTCGGCTGGACGCCGCACCCGATGAACGTCAACGTGGCGATGACTTACCTCAATGGCAGCGACGACGCCCTGGGCCCGAACGAGGGCATGGCCACTGTGTGGACGGTCACTTCGCCGACTTATGCCGAACAGTGCCCCAACGTGCACAAATTGCTGACTAACCTGACGTTCACCGCCGCCGACGAGAGCCGGATGATGCAGCCGCTACTGGATCACAAGGATGCTCTTGAGTCCGCCAGACAATGGCTCAAAGACCATCCGCAAGACCAGGCGCGCTGGCTGGAAGGCGTCACCACCTTCGACGGCAAACCGGCTGCGGCAAACCTTCAATCGAGCAGCCAATAACCCGATTTTGAACGGCCGTTTCGCGAGCATCCGTGGTCGCGAACGGCGTCCTCACGCCTGTAAGGAGCCCCCCATGAACCACGACGTCATCATCACCTGCGCACTCACCGGTGCTGGCGACACGACCGCCCGAAGCCCTCACGTACCGGTCACGCCCAAGCAAATCGCGGCCGCCGCGGTTGAGGCGGCCAAGGCCGGTGCCACCGTGGTGCACTGTCATGTGCGCGACCCGCACACCAGAAAATTCAGCCGCGACGTGGCGCTGTACCGCGAAGTGATGGAGCGTATTCGGGAGGCCGACATCGACATCATCGTCAACCTCACCGCTGGCATGGGTGGCGATCTGGAGATTGGCGACGGTGAGCACCCGATGGAGTTTGGTCCCAATACCGACCTGGTCGGCCCGCTGACACGTCTGGCCCATGTCGAGGAACTGCTGCCGGAAATCTGCACCCTCGACTGCGGCACCCTGAACTTTGGCGACGGCGACGCTATTTATGTGTCCACCCCATCGCAACTGCGTGCCGGCGCCAAACGTATCCAGGCACTGGGCGTAAAGGCCGAGCTGGAAATTTTCGACACCGGCCACCTGTGGTTCGCCAAACAGATGATCAAGGAAGGACAGCTCGATAACCCGCTGTTCCAGCTGTGCCTGGGTATCCCATGGGGCGCACCAGCCGACACCACCACCATGAAAGCCATGGTCGATAACCTGCCAGCCGACGCGGTGTGGGCTGGTTTTGGCATCGGCCGCATGCAGATGCCGATGGCCGCGCAAGCGGTGTTGCTGGGCGGCAACGTCCGGGTCGGTCTGGAGGACAACCTGTGGCTGGACAAGGGCGTGCTCGCCACCAACGGCCAACTGGTGGAGCGCGCCAGTGAAATTCTCAGCCGTCTGGGCGCGCGAGTCATGAGCCCGGCAGAAGGCCGCACCAAGATGGGCCTTACCAAGCGCGGCTAATGCCTCCGAGACATAAATCACCGCACTCTTCAGGAACGTCGCCATGAGCTTTATCACTGAAATCAAAACTTTCGCCGCTCTCGGCAGCGGCGTCATCGGCAGTGGCTGGGTATCCCGCGCCCTCGCCCATGGCCTGGATGTGGTTGCCTGGGACCCCGCGCCCGGCGCCGAAGCAGCGCTGCGTAACCGTGTCGCCAAGTGCTGGGGGGCGCTGGAACAACAGGGCCTGGTACCCGGTGCATCCCAGAACCGCCTGCGTTTTGTGGCCACTGTCGAAGAATGTGTGAGAGACGCCGACTTCATTCAGGAAAGCGCCCCGGAACGCCTGGAACTGAAACTGGATCTGCACAGCAGGATCAGCGCGGCGGCCAGGCCGAATGTGTTAATTGGCTCGAGTACGTCGGGCCTGTTGCCAAGTGACTTCTACGAAAGCTCCGCGCACCCGGAACGCTGCGTGGTCGGTCACCCGTTCAATCCGGTATACCTACTGCCGTTGGTCGAAGTGGTGGGCGGCAAAAATACTGCTCCGGCGGCCATACAGGCGGCAATCAAGGTCTATGAATCCCTCGGTATGCGCCCGCTGCACGTGCGCAAGGAAGTCCCCGGTTTTATCGCTGACCGCTTGCTCGAAGCGCTATGGCGCGAGGCGCTGCACCTGGTCAATGACGGCGTGGCGACCACCGGCGAAATCGATGATGCGATTCGCTTCGGCGCAGGGCTGCGCTGGTCGTTCATGGGCACCTTTCTCACCTACACACTGGCGGGTGGCGATGCAGGCATGCGCCACTTCATGACGCAGTTCGGCCCGGCATTGCAGTTGCCGTGGAGCTACCTGCCGGCACCGGAACTGACCGAAAAACTGATCGACGATGTGGTCGACGGCACCACTGACCAGCTGGGTAAACACAGTATCTCGGCATTGGAGCGCTACCGTGACGATTGCTTGCTCGCCGTGCTGGAGGCGGTAAAGACTACCAAGGCCAGGCATGGCATGAGCTTCGCGGAATGAACCTACGGTAGCTGGCTTGCCTTTGATGGGTGGCGGTGGATCTTCCATCGTCCTGCAAAGCACGCCAGCGCCCTCATTTTGATCAGTAATGACCCGGAATCCCCCGACATGCCTGCACTGACCACCTACACCACCCGAGTCCAATCCGACTGGGTCGACTACAACGGCCACCTTCGTGACGCGTTCTACCTGCTGATCTTCAGCTACGCCACTGACGGGCTGATGGACGCGCTGGGGCTGGGTAGCGACAACCGCGAAGCCAGCGGCCACTCGCTGTTCACCCTGGAACTGCACCTCAATTACCTGCACGAAGTGAAACTCGGCGCCGCGGTCGAGGTGCATACCCAACTGATCGCCCACGACGCCAAGCGCGTGCATCTCTATCACAGCCTGCATTTGGCAGGGGATGACATGGAGCTGGCCGGCAATGAGCAGATGTTGTTGCATGTAGATCTGACCGGCCCGCATGCAACAATATTTACCGAGGCAACAAAGGAAAGACTTAACGCTATAAGCGCTGGGCAGTCGGAGCTGCCGAGGCCCAAATTCCTTGGCCGGGTGATCGGGTTGCAGGCTGGAAAATAATCGAAAAAGCCCTCCTATTGCCAAAGCCTTGACCCACATCGGACTGCCCTGGCTGGCACTGGAGGGTGGGTGAGCGCAAGGCTCGCTTCAAAAACCTTGCAGGCGTGACCTGCAAGGTGACTTGTCGAACTGCGAGCATGATGTGCGCAGACGATGAGACCAATCCCTTAAGCACGGTACGTCGCATGACAATGTGCCACGCAAAAACAGCTTGCATTCCAACCCAACATGCCCCTATAAAATGTACATGACTAGACAGGTTAGATTCGACAAGAAAACCCAAGTGATCAATGAGCTGATCCGCCGTATCGAAAGCGGCCAGATGAGCTCCGGTGCTCTGCTTCCCGGGGAAAATCTCCTGGCCCAGGAATTCAACGTCAGCCGCGGCACGCTGCGCGAGGCGTTGTCCGAGCTCAAGCGGCGTAACTTCATTGCCACGCAGACCGGCGTGGGCTCGATCGTCACCTACGACGGCTTCAGCCTGGACCAGCGTGCCGGCTGGGCCCAGGCCCTGGCCGATACGGGTGCTGGCGTGCGTACGGAAATCCTGCGCCTGGTGGCGGTGCAACGCCCCGACATGGAAGTGCGCCTGGGCACTTCCAGTCTGGTGGCTCTGGACCGCCGACGTATCGCCGCCGACGGCAGTATCGTTTCCCTGGAGCGCGCCTTGATTCCGGCGGTCGATGGCTTGGAAAACCTGCCGCAAAACGGCCTGCTGGAACAGTCACTGACGGTGACCATGGCCGCGCACGGCTTCATTGGCGACAAGGGTGACCAGTGGATCGGCGCAGGCCCCTTGAACCGTGATGACGCCGCGCTGCTGGCACGCGAGCCCGGCACGGTGTTTCTCAAGGCCGTGCGCACCACCTTTGACCGCCGTGAACGTTTTATGGAGCACGTAGAGAGCCTGTTGGACCCTGTGCATTTTCGCCTTCATCTCGCCTTCGGATCGTCCACATGAGCGCAACATTTCTGCAAGACCGAGGCCTGGGCGCCTTTTATGGCCTGGCCCTGGGCGACGCCTTGGGCATGCCGACGCAGTCGCTGCCGCGCGCGTTGATCCTGCAACGCTATGGCCGTATCACTACGCTGATCGGCGCCGATGCCGACCAGCCGATCGCACCCAACATGCCGGCCGGCGCCATCACCGATGACACCGAGCAGGCCATCCTGGTGGCACAGTTGCTGGTGGCTGGCGGCGGCAGCATTGACCCGACAGCATTGGCCCACAGCCTGATCGAGTGGGAAGCCGCGATGAAAGCCAAGGGCTCCTACGACCTGCTGGGGCCTTCGACCAAGCGCGCGATTGAAATGATCCTTGACGGCCACAGCCCTGAAGAGGCTGGCCGCTTCGGCACCACCAATGGCGCGGCAATGCGTATCACCCCGGTAGGCATCGCGGCCGACGTGAGCAACCGCGAGGCCTTCATGGCGCTGGTGGTGCAAGCCTGCCAGGTCACCCATAACACCACGCTGGGCATCTCCAGCGCGGCGGCGGTCGCGGCCGTGGTGTCCGCCGGGATCAATGGCGCGCCCCTGACCGAAGCTCTGGATATAGGTACTGAGGTAGCTCTGAGTGCCGAACGCCATGGCCATTGGGTTGCGGGTGGGCGTATCGCCGCGCGCATTCAATGGGCCAAGGCACTGTGCGCTGACTGCACAGACGAACAGCTGGCCGACCGGGTGCACGATGTGATTGGTACCTCGGTCGCCTCACAGGAATCAGTGGTCGCTGCCTTCACCCTCGCCCACCGCGTGGCGAGCAGCCAGCTCAGTCCGTTCGATGCAGTGTGCATGGCGGCCAGCCTGGGCGGTGACACCGACACGATTGCCGCCATTCTCGGTGCCATGCTGGGCGCCTGCAACGGCATGCACGCCTGGCCGGCGGCGCTGATCGAGCAAATCGATGCGGTCAACGCGCTCGACCTCGCGCCTTTGGTCGAACAACTGCTGGCCCTGCGCGCCGGATGATGGACCGGGCTGTGCTCGTCCACTGTTAACGAGATCACTTTCGCCCTCAGCCTTCCGGGCGGCGATCGGGCTAACCCGATTTCGGAAAGCCAATTTGCACTGGATTGCACCTGCTGACGTACTGCCACAACCACAATAAAAGGCAATAGGAGCAACGCAAATGACTACATCGTCCCCCTCTCAAGGTGCGGGTCAGCTGGAAACCCGCGGTATCGAGCCGGTTCCTGAAAACGAATGCAACGGCCACCCGCTGCAGTTGTTCTGGGTCTGGTTCGCCGCCAATATCAGCATCCTCGGCTTGCCGCTCGGTGCCACCTTGGTGGCGCTCCAGGGGCTGGCCATCTGGCAGGCAATTATCGTCGCCATCCTCGGTGCCGCCGGCTCTTTCGCCGTGGTGGGCGTGATCTCCATTGCCGGGCGCCGCGGGCGGGCCCCGAGCCTGACGCTGTCCCGGGCCATCTTCGGGGTACGAGGCAATATCGGTCCCACGCTGGTTTCGCTGATGTCGCGTCTGGGCTGGGAAACGGTCAACACCACCACTGCCGCGTTCGTCCTGCTGTCACTGTTCGCAATCCTTTTCGGCACCCCCGTGGAGGCGAAAAACTCGCCTGGCCTGACCCTGGTGTTCATCGCCTTGTTCGTGCTGCTGACTTTGACCGTCTCGGGCCTGGGCCATGCTACCTTGCTGGTCATCCAGAAATGGGCGACTTACCTGTTTGGCGCGCTGAACCTGGTGGTCGGTGGCTTTCTACTCACCCGCATCGATTGGAGCCTGGTCTTCGACGCGCCAGCAGCGCCACTGAGTGCCATGATTATTGGCGTCGGCACCATGGCCGCAGGCACCGGTATCGGTTGGGCCAATGCGGGCGCTGACATGTCCCGCTATCAGCACGCCAGCGTGAAGGCCACTCGCCTGGTGGCCTCGGCGGCGTTTGGCGCAGGGATCCCCTTGGTCTTGCTGATCACTCTTGGCGGCCTGTTGTCGGTGGGCAACGATCATCTGGCGTCAGCCACCGACCCCATCATTGCCATTCGCGAGATGTTGCCCACCTGGATGGCCGTGCCCTACCTGATCACGGCGTTCGGCGGCCTGCTGTTGTCCAACAACCTGTCGGTCTACTCGGCCGGCCTGACGACCTTGACCCTCGGCCTGAAGGTCAAGCGAGTACACGCAGTCATCGTCGATATCATCGCGATCTTTGCCGGTTCGATCTATTTCATGTTGATCGCCGACAGCTTCTACGGCCCCTTCATTACGTTCATCTCGATGTTGGCAGTGCCCATTACCGCGTGGGTCGGCATCTTTGTCGTCGACCTGCTGCACCGCCACATCTACTCCCCAAAAGACCTGCTGGACCAGACCCCACGCAGCGCTTACTGGTATCGCGGCGGCGTCGAATGGCGCGCGCTGGGCTCGTGGGCATTGGCAATCGTGCTTGGCTTCAGCTTCACCACCGTGGCCACCACCCCGGAGCATGTGCTGTTCAAAGGCTTTCTCGCCGATTCCTGGCTGGGCCATAACGGCCTGGGCTGGATCGTGACCTTCATTGTCGCCGGTGGCCTGTATGCGCTGCTCGGCGGGGCGCGTGATCGCCGTGTCGTTACCGAAGAGGCTGCCCATGCCCGCTAAATTGTTCTACACCGGCCAGGTCTTGGTTGACCTGGTCATGGCCATCGACCGCCTGCCGCCGTCGGGCGGAGATGTGCTGGCCAGCAGCGCCACGTTCGAGGCCGGAGGCGGCTTCAATGTCATGGCCGCTGCGTGCCGCAATGGCCTGCCCACCGTTTACCTGGGTCGCCATGGCCAGGGCCGCTTCGGCGACATTGCTCGCCAGGCCATGCGCGACGAAGGTGTGGAAATTTCTACGATGCCCGTTTCCGGTGAGGACACCGGCCTGGCCGTTGCCCTGGTGGAAGCCTCGGCCGAGCGCTCGTTCATCTCCTATGTGGGCGCTGAAGGTGGCTTGTCTGCCGAGGATCTGCATGGCGTGCAGGTCAGCGCCGAAGATTATGTATTTGTCAGCGGCTACAGCCTGGCCCACAAAAACAAGGTTACAGCCCTGCTCGCCTGGCTGGGCGGATTGCCCAGCGGCACTGCCGTGGTATTCGACCCAGGCCCATTGGTTGATGCGCTTTATGGCGTCGAGATGCGCGCCGTACTTCCCCTGATCAGCTTATGGTCCAGCAACCGCGAAGAAGCCCTGCGCTTCACGCAAACCCAGACGCCCGCCGACGCGATCCACCGCCTGGCGTCCATTCTGCGCGAAGATGCGCTCATAGTGATGCGTGACGGCCCCGCAGGCTGCTGGATCCACCATGCTGGACAGACGCGGCTCATACCCGGCTTTGCCGTCACGGCACTCGACACCAATGGAGCCGGCGACGCTCATGCCGGTGTGCTGCTGGCCGAGTTGGCCAGGGGCAGCAGCGTCGACCGGGCGGCGCTGCGCGCCAATGCGGCAGCAGCGATTGCGGTCACCCGCCGGGGGCCGGCGACGGCGCCTGGCCGTGAGGAGATAGATGCGCTGGTGGGGGCCGATGTCTAATCTGGCTTGAGCCGCGCTACACCGTGATGAAGGTAATGACAGGGCAACTTTGCGGATGCTCAAAGTCTTGCACACGGCCCTGAGCGCTCGAAGCATACGGCAGCATCGTTTATGAGAATCGCCCGTGACCGCCGTCGGCCTGACTGTGGTGTAACCGGGCTACGTTCTGATCAATGCGGCTTTGGATCATGCGCAGGGTGTCTAGAGTAATAACCTGCGGGCACAGGTTCTCGGCGATGGCTGTAAACCGGCTCGCTACATCACACATGCCGTCAATCACTCCGGTTGCAGCGTCCGGGGACATCTCGGCTTCCTCGGCAAGCCGAAGCATTTGCGCACGGGAAATCTCCAGCGCCTCTCCCATCACGTCCATCTGATGGTATCCGCTTGGCCCCTCGCAGAAGGTTACGTCGTAAGCCGGCGACAGTCGCCACTGACCGTCCTGCGACATGATGTAGGCGAAATTCTTGGGATGATCGTCTCGGTTGTTGAACGCAACGTTAAAAACGGCACGTTCGAACGCGCGTGCCATCTCTCGTACATCGTTGGTACACATCTGTGTTGCCCGCAAAAAGTTGACATAGTCCAACACACCCGGAGACTGGTAATTTGCCCCCGTAAAGGCGGCCAGGCTTTGCATGGGTATACGTAGACCCTCGCGGCGGTCAAATCGCTTACTGGCAAACGCTGCCAGGCCATCAGGCAGATTGAAGTACTGGGTGTCAGGGGTCTCGATACCGCACATGCGCAGGCACTCGGCGTAGACCATTTCGATGGCGCACACTTCTGCATGTTCTTCTTTGGCCGGAAACTTGATCAACCATGCTTCAAAGCCCGGCGTAGCAGCAGTGGTAAACCCGCCAGTTTCAGGATCGCGATAGACGAGAGCCTTGGGCCTTGCACCTTGAGGCGAGCCACCCACCAGCAGCAATGCCTGCAGGAACTCACCACCGTTTCCATGCAGTACTTGCTTCACGTCGGCGGCGAGCTGTTCCAGCGGGATGTGGACGTCAGATTCCTGCCCTTCGGGCGCCACGGGCTCAAACGACATGGCGCCCATTGCACTGCTACCGATATAGGCCAGCCGCTCCAGAGGGCCGATGCGCGCGGTGGTGCGCCCGCGACGCCTGAAAAGACGGTCCATCAACAACATGCCCCATCCATCCGGCAACGAGTCGTAAACAGGCCCTGGCAAGTACAGCTGATGGTCCGGGAAGTCTCGACGCAACCTGTCCCCCTCCAGGGGCAGCGTATAGGAGGACAGTTCCAGGCCCCTTTGTCTGGCTTCATTGCTGTATTCGAACACGATCAGCGGGCGACCGGTCAAGGCGGTCGTCGAGACCAGCGTGCCCCACTGCCATCGCTCACCCCAGCCCTCGTAGAAGACGTTAACCTGCTCAAGCATCGCCGGACTTCCTCTTTGTACGGAGACGATTGGCGCTGTTTTCGTAGCGTCGAATGTCTTCGATGCTGTCCAGCTTTGGCAGAAACAGGCACTCGAGTTCCTTGGTTCGGCCAAGAGCCATAGCCACCCGAACGACGTTCTCGAATCCGACATTGCGTCCGGCTTCGAGGTTGGAGACCGTGTTTGTGCCGATGCCGGCACGCCCGGCGAGGTCGGCTTGTGTCATATTCAGCGCCAGTCGCTCTGTGCGCAGGCGCTCGCAAAGGCGCTTGACGATCTCACCGGGCTTGCTGAAGCTTAAATCCAACATAATGTGCATAAAGCTCGATTAAGCTATTTAATTCACAAAATTATAGAATTAACCCCCTGCATCAGCAAGCAGCTTGACGTCCATATTCCGGGTCTTGATCAGATCACCCAGCCAAAACATGTTCCCGGTCCAGCCGGCTGCCCCGTGCAAAACCATGAGCACCTGCGCGCAGTGCGATCAACAGGCTCAGCAATAACAGCATCAACAAGACCCAGGGAAAGGATCCCGCACCCCATTGGCCAAGCAACACGCCACCCAGTAACCCACCGCCTGCGATCGCGCTGTTCCAGACCACGACGTTCATCGAAAGCGCCACGTCTGCGCCCTCGCCTGCCGAATCGGCGAGCGCGGTTTGCAGCAGTGTGGCGGCGCCACCGAAGGTCAGGCCCCAGATAAAAGCGCCGATGTAAATGGCCGGTGCAGAGCCGGAAAACACGCCGAAGAACACTGACACGGCTGCGAAGGTTGCCAGGCTGGCAAGTACTGTCTTGCGCAGATGGCGATCAACCAGCCGTCCCGTTACCCAGATGCCTGCCAGTGCGGCGACACCAAATGCCAGCAATACCAGGTCCACGTCATTCGCCAGCCCCGCCCCGGAAACGAAGGGAGCAACGTAGGTGTAAAGCAGGTTATGCGCCAGCATCCAGGTGAAGACCACGCCCAGCACCGAGCGTACGCCGGGCGTGAAAAAGACCTGACGCAACGCCATGCGCTGTGAGGAAGACTTGCCCGGATAGTCCGGCACCTTGACCAGCACCCAAATGATCAACAGCACGGTCATCCCGGACATCAAGCCAAACGCCATGCGCCAGCCCATGAACCCGCCGAGCCAGGTGCCCAGAGGCACGCCCAGTGACAAGGCAATGGGCGTGCCGACCATCGCCACGGCCAGTGCGCGCCCTTGCAGTTGCGGGACCACCATGCGCCGTGCGTAACCGGCGATGAGGCTCCAGGCCAGACCCGCCGAGACGCCGGCGAAAAACCTTGCGATCAGGGTCAGTCCGTAACTGGACGACAACGCGGTGACGCTGTTGAAAACCAGAAAGCCGATAATCGTCACCAGCAAGACCGTTCTGCGCCGCCAGCTTTGCGTCGCGATCGTCAGTGGAATGGCGGCCAGCAATGAACCCAGCGCATAAACAGTCACCATCTGCCCGGCAAACGATGCGGACACGTCCAGCCCATCGGCGATCTGCGGCAACAAACCCGCAGGCAAGGTCTCGGTGACGATGCAAATGAACCCGGTCATTGCCAGCGCCAGCAACGCCCCCAGAGGGAGTGTTTCGCCCTGCTTCTCATCTGTAGTCATTGAAAAACCCTCACTAATATACTGATCGGTACAAATATAGGCAGATGAAGTCAGGTGGTCAATGACTTATGTATCGATTAGTATTTAATTAATTCCGAAGGAGACTCGATATGGCACAGCTGGGGCGTCCGCGTACATTTGACCGTGATGTAGCGATCACTCAGGCGCTGCATCTGTTTTGGGAGCACGGCTACGACGCAACTTCCCTCAGCCAGCTCAAGGCAACCATCGGTGGCGGCATCACGGCACCGAGCTTCTACGCAGCGTTTGGCTCTAAACAGGCCCTGTTCAATGAAGTGATGGAGCGTTACCTCGACACCTACGGCCGGGTCACCGACAGCCTGTTCGATACGAACCTGCCGCCCCGAGACGCGATTGAACTCACCCTCCGTCGCTCAGCGAAAATGCAGTGCGAGCCAGGGCATCCGACAGGGTGCCTGGTGGCGTTAGGGCTGATGAGCGCCTGCTCGGACGAGAGCAAGGCCATTTCCGAACCTCTTGCGCGGGCGAGGGATCTGAACCGCACAGGTATCGTGGGCTGTATCCAGCGCGCCATTGCGGCAGGCGAGTTGCCCGCAACGGTAATACCGGAAACGCTCGCGGCCGTGTTTGACAGTTTTCTTCTGGGCTTGTCTACACTGGCGCGCGACGGAGTCCCACATGCCACACTGGACGCCGCAGTGACCCAGGTGATGAGGCTGTGGGACAGCCTGGGCACTGGCGCCGACAAAAATTGACCCTGAAGCTCAATCTGGAAGAGGTTCGGGAGGCGTCGAGGACGCCAGACTCTTTGCACTGATTTTTTTGGAGAACACCATGCTTCGCGCGTTTGAAAAATGGCTTGACCCGTTCCCGCCTGACGAGGTGCCGCCGCCACCTGACGGTCTGGCACGGTTTCTGTGGGCCTGCACGCGAGGGGCACGCGGTTACATCCTTGCGTTTGCGCTGCTGTGCGCCGGTGTGTCGATTTACGAAGCCTGGCTGTTTTCCTTCCTCGGGCAGGTCGTGGATCTGCTGTCCACCTGGAAGGCTGGCGGCGACACGGCCGCGCAGGAAAGTAGCGTGCTGTGGGGCATTGGCCTGGTATTGCTGAGCAGCATCGTGCTGGTGGCGTTGCGCACAATGGTGCAGCACCAGGTATTAGCGATCAACCTGCCCCTGCGGCTGCGTTGGGACTTCCATCGATTGATGTTGCGGCAAAGCCTGTCTTTCTTCTCCGATGAGTTCTCCGGCCGCGTCACCACCAAGGTGATGCAGACAGCGCTGTCAGTGCGCGAGGTGCTGTTCACCATCGTCGAAATCGTCCTCGGTATCGGCGTCTACTTCATCGCGATCATCGCCCTGGCCGGCGGCTTCGACCTGAAACTGATGCTGCCTTTCCTTGGCTGGCTGATGCTGTTCGGCCTGGCCATGCTGTACTTCGTGCCACGCTTGGGCAAGGTCGGCCAGGAGCAGGCCAACGCACGCTCTTCAATGACCGGACGTGTCTCGGACGCGTACACCAACATCACCACGGTAAAGCTGTTCTCCCACTCCAAGCGTGAAGCGCATTTCGCGCGCGCAGCGATGGAGGACTTCAAGCTCACGGGCCTGGCCCAGATGCGTCTGGTCAGCCAGTTCGAGATCGTCAATCAGGCACTGGTGGTCGCGCTGATCATGGGTGCAGGCGGTTACGCCCTGTGGCTGTGGCACCAGGGCCAGATCGGCACCGGTGCGGTCGCGGCGATCACCGCTATGGCGTTGCGCATCAATGGCATGTCGCACTGGATCATGTGGCAGATGACCTCGTTGTTCGAGAACATCGGCACCGTCCAGGACGGCATGGAAACCTTGACCCGCGGTCCCAAGGTTGAGGATGCGCCGGATGCGAAGGCTCTGGTCACCCGCGGTGGCGCGGTCACCTTCGATAACGTGAGCTTCAATTACAACGGCGAACGCCAGGTACTGGATGCCCTGAGCCTGAGCATTCGTCCAGGTGAAAAAATCGGCCTGGTGGGTCGCTCCGGCGCTGGCAAATCCACCCTCATCAACCTGCTGCTGCGCTTTTATGATGTGGACAAGGGGTCAATCAGCATTGATGGGCAGGACATTGCGCACGTCACTCAAGACAGCTTGCGCAGTGCCATCGGCATGGTCACGCAGGACACCTCGTTGCTGCACCGCTCCATTCGCGACAACATCGCCTACGGACGCCCCGACGCGACTGATGAGCAAATCCGCAGCGCCGCAGCCAGTGCGCAAGCCGATGGGTTCATCAGCCAACTGAGTGACAAGCAAGGCCACAGTGGCTACGACACGCTGGTGGGTGAGCGCGGTATCAAGCTGTCGGGCGGCCAGCGCCAACGCGTTGCCATCGCCCGGGTGATGCTCAAGAACGCCCCGATCCTGCTGCTCGACGAAGCCACCAGTGCGCTTGACTCGGAAGTCGAAGTGGCGATCCAGGAAAGCCTCGATGAAATGATGCAGGGCAAGACGGTGATCGCCATCGGTCACCGCCTGTCCACGATTGCCGCCATGGACCGGCTGATTGTCATGGATGACGGCCGCATCATCGAACAAGGCACCCACGCCGAACTGCTGGGCAAAAACGGCACCTATGCGCGGCTGTGGCAGCACCAGAGCGGCGGGTTTCTCGGTGAGGATCAGGGTGTGGCCGAGGACATGGGATAAGCAGCAACAACAAAATAAACAAATGTGCTTTCAGTAAAAATACAATTATTCTTTGCCGATGATCAAAGAACTGAAAACGTTTATTGCCGTGGCGAGAGAAGGCACGTTTGCTGCGGCCGGCAGCAAGATCGGGCTCACCCAGGCCGCTGTCAGTGCGCAGATGCAGCGCCTCGAAGCTGAACTGGGCGTCGAACTGTTCGACCGAAAAGGACGTTCAGCCCAGCTCAACCGCATGGGGCAGCAGGTGTTGCTGCAAGGTCAGGACCTGGTGCGCCAGTTCAGCAGCCTGGGCACTACGACAGTAGGGCTACCCGCGAGCGTGCTGGTGACCATCGGCGCAATTGCCTCTGTACAACGCTCCTTTCTGCCGGAAGCGCTGGCTCGGTTTCATCAGCAATTCTCTGCGTGCAGGACGCGCGTCATTCCCGGCCTGTCCATGGACCTGGTCAATCAGGTGGACGCTGGCGAGATCGACATGGCAGCGATCATCCGCCCGCCCTTCTCACTGCAAAGCGACCTGCGCTGGACGACGCTGGTCCGTGAGCCCTATCGCCTTATCGTGCCTGCCGACATGCCGGGGGATGACTGGGCCGAGCTGGTTTCGGCTCATCCATTCATTCGTTACGATCGATCGTCGTTCGGTGGCCGACAGGTTGACCGGTTCCTGCGCCAGACCCATGTCTCGCTGCGCGAAGTCTGCGAGCTCGATGAACTGGATGCGATCATCAAACTGGTCGCCAATGGTGTTGGCGTAGCGTTGGTTCCGGAAACGGCAACCCTGCAGACATGGCACGCCGGTGTGCGCTCTGTCGACTTGAAAGCGCATACGTTCCATCGCGATATCGGGCTGGTACATCGCGCTCGCCGCAGCCTGACCGAACCGGTGAGCGCGCTGGTGCAACTGATTAACGACCACGCTCTGACTCGTTAGCGCTGCGCCTGCTCAAGCAGGCCTGGCGCGACGTGGTGTGCGCCAGGCCTTTTACTATTTTGCGAACAGCTGACTCATGTCCTTGAACGCCTTGAACTCAAGCGCATTACCACAGGGATCGAAAAGGAACATGGTGGCCTGCTCCCCCACCTGCCCCTTGAAGCGAATGTAGGGTTCGATGACGAACTCGGTGCCGAAGGATTTCAGGCGCTCGGCCAAAGCTTCCCACTGGGCCCATTCCAGAATGATGCCGAAGTGCGGAACCGGCACGTCGTGGCCGTCTACCGGGTTGCTGTGCACGCTCTCTTGAGAGGCAGTTTTCGGGTGTTCATGAATCACCAACTGATGCCCGTAGAAATCGAAGTCGACCCACTGGTCGCTGGAGCGCCCTTCGGAAAGACCAAACACTTCACCGTAAAAGGTACGTGTCGCGGCCAGGTCATAAACCGGGATTGCAAGGTGGAAAGGAGAAAGACTCATCAGGACTCCGATTGCAGCTCTTGGTGGCGTGTGAAGCCGGGCGGCGTGATCACTGCCCGGCGACTTGTTCAAGTTCCACTCATGCTAAAGCCGGGCGACACCAATAAAAATCAATATATATTTTCAAGAAACACAAATTATTTTTGTGACAGCCGCCACGCCCAAGCGTCAGGCCAGCTCACGAGTGCAGGCCGATCCAGCCGTTGATTCCTACATACATCCCGACACAAATAATCAGGACGCTGGACAGGTAAGGTGCGCGTCGAGCGGCTGCAGTGAGCCAGGGGAAACGATTCGAGGCTCTTCGCGCACCGATGGCGGCGGCCGCACCAACGGTGACCAACGTGATGGCAAGTCCCACGCTGAAACAGATCACCATCATCGCGCCAAGCGTGACCTGCTGCACCTGCAGGCACAGCAGCAGCACGGTGATGGCCGCCGGGCAAGGGATAAGTCCCCCGGTCAAGCCGAACATCAGGATCTGGCCATTGCTGACCTCTCGATGGGTGAAGCGCTTGCGGATGTCGTCGGCATGGGCCTTTTCATGGGCATCCTGGTAGCCCTCGGCGCTCAGGCTCAAGCCGCCCAGATCGCTGTGGTCATGGCTGTGACCGTGCTCATGCTCTTTGAAGTCAATGTCGTGCTCATGGCCATGGCCTGTATGCCCGTGACTGAGCCGGGCACTTTCGAACTTATACAACTGCTCGCCACGCCAGGTGCGCCACAGCATCCACAGCGCGATGGCGATGATCACGGCAGACGACGCGAGCTGAAAATAAGGCTCCGTGGTTTCAGCGTCCAGCCCCTGCCCCAGATACATCCCGCCGATGGCCACCAGCCAGACAACGGCAGTGTGCGAGACGGTAGCGGCGACGCCGAGCATCACGGCCTGTTTCACGGAGCCACGAATGGCCACGATGAACGCCGCCATCATGGTTTTCGAATGCCCGGGCTCCAGCCCGTGCAACGCGCCCAGCAGAATGGCACTGGGGAAATACAGCCAGGCATGCGAACCACCTTGCTGCAACAGCTCGACGAAATTCGGCATGCGAGACCTAAAGGTATTTGGTGATTTGCTTGAAGGCTTCCAGCGGTGCCCGCTCACCCTTGGCGAGTGAACCTAGCGTGTCTTCGAGGCAGTGATCGATATGATCCTGAATCAACGTGCGCTTGGCCTGGCACACTGCTTTCTCGACCGCGTGCAGCTGCTGGGCGATGTCCACACACTCGCGCCCTTCTTCGATCATGGTGATGATGCTGCGCAAATGACCGTCGGCCCGTTTCAGGCGCTTGATGACAGCTTCGTGGGACTGGTGCGTATGGCCGTGGGGATGGTCGTGTTCACTCATGGCTTGAGTTCCAGTCTGGATAATTCAGACCGGCACTCTATCCCCCCAGGGGGGATAGAGTCAAAGCCTATGCGGTATACATTTGCTGAGGTTTTTTTGCGCAAGCATATCCAGAAAAACCTACTAGACGACTGGTCGGTTTACGTTTAGGATGCTCGGCATTATGAAGAAACCAGCTCAGGACATGCGACAGCACATCATTGATGTGGCCCGCTCGCTCATGACGAACAAAGGCTATACCGCCGTCGGCCTCGCAGAGGTGTTAAGCACGGCTGGTGTACCCAAAGGTTCGTTCTATTACTACTTCAAATCGAAGGAAGAATTCGGTCAGGCGCTGCTGGAAGAGTATTTTTCCGAGTACCTGGGTCGAGTCGACGCCCTCATGGCACGCCCCGGAAGCGGCGCCGAGCGGTTACTGGCCTACTTCAACTATTGGATAGAAACCCAGGGCACCGACTTTCCCGAAGGCAAGTGCCTGGTCGTCAAGCTGGGGGCGGAAGTCTGCGATTTGTCTGAAGACATGCGTGGCGTGCTCGAGGTCGGCACAGCAAAAATCATCAAACGCATCACTGCCTGTGTCGACATGGGTGTCGCCGACGACAGCATTCATCCCGAGGGCGATCATGAAGGATTCGCAGAATCCCTCTATCAGCTCTGGCTTGGCGCTTCCCTTCTGGCGAAGGTGAACAAGTCCACCGAATCTTTCGAAAAAGCACTGACCATGACCAAACGCCTGCTGCGGTAGCGGGCATTTTTTTTGTCTTTTTAAGTAGACGACTGGTCTACTATATGGAGTATTTGATGAATGATTCCCGTAAAACTACCGACCTGTTTTCCCCCGTCACCCTGGGCTCCATGGAGCTGGCGAACCGTATTGTGATGGCACCGGTAACACGCAGCCGCTACGGCGAGGATGGTGTTCCCAATGAACTGCACGCAACTTACTACGCACAACGCGCTACCGCAGGGCTGATCGTCGCCGAGGCGACAAACATTTCCGCTCAGGGTCGAGGCTATGCCGCGACCCCGGGAATCTGGAGTGAGCAACAGGTCGCAGGTTGGCGCCTGGTGACCGACGCTGTGCATGCAGCAGGAGGCAAGATTGTCAGCCAGCTATGGCACGTGGGGCGATTTTCCAGTGTCGACCTGCAACCCAACGGCGAGGCACCGGTAGCGCCCTCCGCCATCAAGGCCGAGGGCAATACCTACACCGCCGACGGCTTTGTACCTGTCTCCATGCCGCGCGCACTGGAAACCGGCGAAATCCCCGGCGTCATCGAGCAATACAAACACGCCGCAGAGAACGCCAAAAGGGCCGGTTTTGATGGCGTTGAAGTCCATTCGGCCAACAGTTACCTGCTGGACCAGTTTCTGCGCGACTCGACCAATCAGCGCACCGACCAGTATGGCGGTTCGATAGAAAATCGCGCTCGCCTGACGCTGGAAGTCACCCAGGCCATCGTGGATATCTGGGGCAGTGACCGCGTGGGTATTCGCTTGTCGCCCGTAACCCCCGACGCCGGTAATACGGCACCCGACAGCAACGTCATGGGCCTTCATGGCTACCTGATCCGGCAACTGAACACATTCAATCTGGCCTATCTGCACTTTGTCGAAGGCGCCACTGCCACCTCCCGTGAAGTGCCGGAGGGTGTCGACATGGATGCTCTGAGCGCCGGGTTCAACGGTCCGTTCATTGGCAATAACAACTATGACCTGAAGATGGCGATCGAGCGTCGGGCGCAGGGCAAGATCGACGCCGTGGCTTTCGGCCGCTTGTTCATATCCAACCCCGACCTCGTCGCCCGTCTGCGCCATGGTGCCGAGCTGACCATTGCACCACGTGAGTCGTACTACGGCGGCGGTGCCAAAGGCTATATCGACTGGCCAATGGGCAAGTACTAAGCCACTGCCGGCCTCTTCCCCTTCATCAATTCCCAGGATCCCGGAAATACCGCGACAAAGGAAAAACACCACATGAATTATCTCGACAAGAAAACCGTAATCGTCACCGGCGCAGCAACAGCCAAAGCGCTTAACGAGATGGCCATTGCGCCTGAAGATATCAGCCGCGCAGTAGTCAGTTCCCAATCCAGGAGTAACACCCCATGAGCAAGAACATCAAAGCCGTCCCGACCACCGATTACAACGCAGTTATCGCAACGGCCGGCAAGTACGTAGAAGGCTTGCGTACAGGCAGCGTTGCCACTATCGAGGAAGCCTTTCATAAAGATGCGGTGATGTATGGTTTCACCAATGGTCAACTGCTGGGTGGACCGATCAGTAACCTGTACACCTTCGTCGAAACCAATGGTACCGCTCCAGACATCACAACGCGCCTGGACGTCCTTGCCATTACGCCCACCACGGCAGTGGTCCGGGTCGATATGGAAAAGGATGCTATTGGTGCGGACTACAACGACTACCTGACGCTGATCAAAATCGACGACAGCTGGAAAGTGATTGCCAAGGTCTACCATCAATTCGAAGGTTAACGCGGCTGGAATGCGCCGATATTGCTGAGCGTCGGCGCACGGCCCACCAGAGGAAGATTTCATGTCAAAAGTTTTTGTCATCGGCGCAGCCGGAAAGGTCGGCCAGCGCCTTCTGAAAAACCTTGGCGGCGGCGCTCATGAAGTGATCGCACTGCACCGTAAAGAAGACCAGTCGGCGGCAATCAAAGCGACTGGCGCCATACCATTGCTCGGCAACCTCACCGATCTGGACGCTTCGCGATTGGCCGCTGCGATGACAGGCAGCGATGTCGTGGTTTTCACCGCCGGGGCTGGCGGCGCGGGCATTGAGCTGACCAATGCCATTGATGGCGAGGGCCTGGAAACCGCTGTTGATGCAGCCGTGCTTGCCGGGGTCAATCGCTTCCTGTTGGTGTCGGCATTTCCTGAAGCAGCACGAGGCACGGACACCTCCGCTGGCTTCGAGAATTACATGCGGGTGAAAAAACAAGCCGATGTGTATCTGGCCTCTTCCGCACTGGACTGGGTGATTCTCAGGCCAGGCACCCTGGTCGACAACCCGGGGACCGGTGAAGTCTGCGCAGGTCCGGCTATCGCATATGGCGAAGTACCGCGCGATGACGTAGCCGCGTTCCTGGCTGCACTGGTCGATCGACCCGGGATATCCCGCCAGATCATCGAACTGACTAAGGGCGCAACACCTATCAACGAGGCATTGCGCACGCTCAGCCAGCGCTGATGTTCGTCACAAACGACTAGACCAGCTCACTGTCCTTGATGTTGGCAATCGGCCCGAGAATGGCTGGATCGAAGTCGCGCAGTGGCGCGCCCTGACGCAACAACTCTGGCAGGTCCGGATTGGCCAGCGCACCCTTGCCCACTGCGATGATGTCCGCACCCTGGCGAAGCACCTGGTCGGCTTTTTGCGGATCGTGCAGGCCGCCATTGGCGATCAGCGCAACATCCGGCGCGTAGCGACGGGCCAGTTCGACCAGGCTGGCTTCACCCTGGGTAAAAGCCGGCTGCCATGCTTCATGTTCGGTCACATGGATGTAATCGACGCCGGCATCGGCCAGCGCATCGAAAATGATTTCGGCATCGCTCTCGCCCCCCGCCCATTTGTGCTGAAAGTCGTTGACCTTGCCTTGTGAAAGACGCACGCCCACCGGTGCCTGCCCGGCGACTTTTTTCACTGCGGCGATGACCTCGAGCGTCAGTCGCAGGCGCTGTCCGACATCACCGCCCCACTGATCGGTGCGCTGATTGCTGTAGTCGGTCAGAAACTGATCCAGCAGGTAGCCGTTCGCACCATGTATCTCGACACCGTCAAAGCCTGCAGTGCCGATCGCCAGTTGCGCCGCGCGGGCGAACCCGTCAATGGCCTCGGCAATATCCTTGTCACTCATCGCCCGCGGAATCCGGTAGCTGCCCGCGCCGTAATAGAACGCCATCTGTTCGCCCTTGGGACGAATGGCCGAAGGACCCGCCGACTCGCTGACGAAGCGATTGGCCTGACTGAGCGCACCGGCGTGCATGAGCTGCGCAATCATGACACTGCCATGCCGGTGCACAGCATCGGTCGTGGCACGCCAAGCCTGAGCCTGCTCGTCATCGGTGAGCCCGGGCTGGAAGCGGTAGCCCTGGGAAGAACTGCGATCGGTGTAGTTGCCCTCAGTGATGATCAGGCCAAAACCGCCCTTGGCGAACCGCTCGTAATAGCGCGCCATGGTCTGCGTTGCACTGCCCTGCTCGTCCGCGCTCACGCGTGTCATGGGCGCCACTGCAAACCTGTTCTTCAGTTTCAGATGACCTCTGTCGAACGGGGCTGTAACGTGTTTGTTTGTCTCGCTCATGCTTCAAATCCTCACTGTGCAGACCGGCTGCGGATTGCCCGCAGTCATTGACAGAACCTGCAGTAACGGTAAGGGCTGGCGCAGCCCATTGGAACCCGGCCGTGCAGATAAGGCGCTTTAACGAAAATGGATAGAATCCATGCAAATATCTGATATAGAGGTGTTCGCCGCCATTGCTTCCAGCAGGAGTCTGTCGGAAGCGGCGCGTCGACTCGGGTTGTCGCCGATGGCCATCTCCAGGCGTCTGGCTGCGCTGGAAAACGACCTGGGCGTCAGGCTGGTGCACCGCACAACCCGCTCGGCATCACTGACGCCGGAGGGCGAAGTGTTTCTGCCGCACGCCAAAACCATGCTGCACGCCAGCGAAACCGCCCGCGCGACGCTGAAAGCCGATGCCGGTACAGCCAGTGGCGTACTGCGAGTCACAGCACCCAGCGTGTTTGGTCAGACCGTCATCATGCCGCTGCTGCCAGCCTTGATGCAGGACAATCCGGCACTGAGCATCGACCTGACGCTGTCGGACAGCATCGTGGACATTGCCGGGCTGGGCATCGATGTCGCCATCCGAATCGCTACGATACGTGACTCTGCTCTGGTGGCCAGATCGCTGGCGCCCAACCCTCGGGTCGTGTGTGCAAGCCCCGACTACCTGGCGCGGCGCGGCCAGCCATCGTTGCTGGACGAACTCCGTCAACACCCGTGCATCACCTTGCATGCGATGCCTTACTGGCCGTTCATCAGAGAGGGAGAACCGGTGGCCATCCGCGCTCAGGGGGCATTCTCGGCCAACAGCGTCGAAGCGGTGCGCACGGCGTGCAAACAGGGCCTGGGGCTGGCCATGCTGACTTATTGGGACGTTCAGCAGGAAATCCGTGAAGGCAGTCTTCAACAGATACACTTCGAGGATGTCATCCCCGAGCAGCTGTCGGTGACGGCCGTATTGCCAACCCGCCAGCGCGTACCTCACCGGGTACGCCTGTTCGTTGACCGTCTTGAAGCAGAGCTCAACAAGAATGCGGTTTGAAGCAAGGTGTCAGTGTCCCTGACGCTTCGCTGACGCTGTGATTTTAAAACATGGACCGCAGACTCAAGGCGCAACCTGTATCGGCTCAAACCGGCTGCAGTTTCGCCCCTCATGCTTGGCCCGGTACAAGGCCCGGTCGGCTTCCGCCAGCAACGCTATGGCGATCGAGTCAGGCGCAAGGCCGATTGCAGCGCCCGGGCTCGGGACGGGCAGCGCACCAGCCTCCAGACTTGCTACCCCCACCGACACGGTCACCCGGCCGAAGTCACTGGTTTCATGGGGCTTGTTGAGGCCTTGAATGTGCTGCACGATTTCATCCGCCAGACGACAGGCGCCCTCTGCCCCGGTATCCGGCAACAGCACGGCAAACTCCTCGCCCCCATAACGAGCCACCAGATCGGTCGACCTGTGCACGCACTTTTTCAAAGCGTGGGCGATGGCAATCAGGCACTCATCGCCTTGCAAATGGCCATAGTGATCGTTGTAACGTTTGAAGAAATCGATGTCGAGCAACAGCAGCGAAAACGCACCTTGGTTGCGCCGCATGCGCAGCCATTCGCGCGCGATACTCTCGTCGAGGAAACGCCGATTGGCCAGCCCCGTCAGTCCATCGGTCTGGGCCAGCAGGTTGAGCTGGTCCATCGCCATTTTCAGGCGCAGGTGGGTCTTTACTCGCGCCGTGACGATCAAAGGCTGAATAGGCTTGCCGATGAAATCCACCGCACCCAGCGCCAGTCCGGCTTCCTCGATACGGGTTTCGGTGTGGCTGGTGATGAAGATGACGGGAACGTCTTCCAGCAATTGATCGGCCTTGAGCGTCTCACAGACTTCAAAACCGCTCATTCCGGGCATCTCGGCGTCGAGAAGGATAAGGTCAGGACGCATTTCCCGGACCATCTTCAAGGCCTGGGCACCGCCCGTGGCAAAACGAATCTGCCCCAGACCGTTCAGAATTTTGCTCAATACGCGAATGGCGGAAATATCATCATCGACAATCAGCAGGCTAGGTACAGGTTGCATGGTGGGTGACGCTCCTTTTTATAATTCCGCACGTTCGAGCAGGTGCAGTGCCTGCTCGAACTCCAGCCCTTCAATGGTCTGCCAGAGCTGTTCGACCAGTGCCTGTCCGGCCAGCTCCTGAAGCGCCACAGCAGCCAGCGGAAACTGGTCCAGCGCGGCGATATCATGGTTTTCAAGCAGTTCACGCAAGGTCGACAATGCCTGTCGGGAAACATCGGGATCCGCATCGATACGCGGGGCCAGCGGCCTTTCCTCAAGTACCGGCGTGCGCTCCTGCAATGACCGGAAAGCGGCACTCAGGGCTCGCAACGCTTGCTCCGGGTCCGCAGCGTTGCGCAGCAGGGTTTCCGCCTGCCCGGCATGCAGGCCCACTTGCGTGGCGCCAAGCAGCAGTGCAGAACCGCGCAATTTGTGCAGATCAGCCATTGTTTGATCGGGGTTTTGTCGCGCCCGTGCCAGAACGCTCTCGCTCTCGCCGAACGCGGCAAATTCACTGAAAAAGCGCCGCAGGGACGAGAGAAACAAGGGCACATCATTGCCTAGCCGAGCGGCGACCTCCTGGGTGTCGATACCTTCGATAACCGGCCATGCAGAGCCTGTCGATGCTTCCTGCAGCAAGGTGCCGACCGCCAGCGGAGCACCTCGGACACGCTCGACGGCACGCCGTACCGCCCGAATCAGGGCTGCGGGGTCCAGAGGCTTGGTGAGGAAATCGTCCATACCCGCCAGCTCGGCCTGCCGCCGCTCTTCTGCCAGGGCGCCTGCGGTCAACGCCAGCACGGGCAAGCGTGTCAGGCCCAGTTCGCTGCGCAAGCGCCGCGTCGCCTCATAGCCATCCATTTCCGGCATCTGCACATCCATCAGCACAGCATCGAAGAAATCCGGCGTCTGCCGCAGTCGTTCAAGGGCCAGCAGACCATTGCTGCAGGTCTGGACCACAGCGCCCTGCTGCTGCAACAACAGGCTGGCAACCTCCAGGTTGATCTCGCTGTCGTCCACCAGCAGCAGGTGCAATCCACTCAACCAGAGCGTCATGGAGGTATCCATCCGCGTGGCCTGGATAACCCGTTCGGTGCTGCCCTGATACCTGGCGATACAAGCGTTGACCGCGTTGAACAAGGCCGAGCTGTCCAGCGGCTTGAGCAATACCTTGTCGACCAGAGGGTGCAGTTCTGCCCGGATCTCGGACGATGTCACCAGAATGACCGGAAGCGGCGTCGCCTCGATCAACTGCTGCACCTCCTCAACCTGCGGCTGCTGCCAGTCCACCAACAGTACATCCGGCAATGCCGCGTTAACGTGATTACGCTCCTGCAAGGCAGTGCGCAGGTCATGTTCGCCGGTCAGACTCGCCACACGCCAGCCCAGGCCGCGGCATAAGCGTTGCAACGCCATGGACGATTGCGCGTCGTCGCTTAGCAGCATGACCTCCAGACTGCTTCCCGGGCCGGACGGCTCCAGGTCGCTCTGGCTGATCTGGAACGGCAACTCCACCCAGAACTCGCTACCTGTGCCGAGTTCGCTCTCCACCCCTATACGGCCGCCCATCTGCTCGGCCAGCCCGCGCACCACCGACAAACCCAGTCCGGTGCCGCCAAACCGCCGCGTGGTGGACGCATCCGCCTGAGTGAACGGCGAAAACAACTGGCCGAGCACATCGCCCGGTATGCCGCAGCCGGTGTCCTGCACAGAGAAGCGCAAGCAGCAGGTGTCGGCGTGATCGTCCTCACGGCTGACCGTCACATCGACTCCGCCGACACTGGTGAACTTGAGCGCATTGCCGACCAGATTCATGAGGATCTGGTTGACTCGCAATGCGTCACCTATCAACTGGCCAGGCAGCGATGCCACAACGTTGACAGAAAAGCGCAGGCCTTTTTCCTGTGCCTGGGGCGTGAACAGCTCGCCCAGTTCGTCGAGCAATTGCCGGGGGCTGAAGGGGTTATGTTCCAGGCGCATCTCTCCCGCCTCGATCTTGGCGATGTCGAGGATATCGTTGATGATCCCCAACAATGTCCGGCCGGCAATCTGCAGTTTGGTCAGCAACTGGCGCTGCTGGTCGTTCAAGGCGGTGTTGTGTAGCAGATGGGAGATACCGATCACGGCATTCATGGGCGTGCGGATTTCATGGCTCATGTTGGCCAGAAACAGACTCTTGGCCGCATTGGCAGCCTCGGCGCTGGACTTGGCCGCGTGCAACTCGGCGCTATGGTGCAGCCGTTCGGTGATGTCCTGAGCAATACCCAGATGACCGATGAGTTCTCCGTCGGCGGTACGGATCGGGGTGATGATCATCAGCACAGGCACCGTCGTGCCATCCTTGCGCACGTAGGTCCATTGCCGGGTTTCCGAGCCTTCGCGGGACGCTTTGTAGCAAAAGACGTCAATGCCTTCGATCAGGGTGCCGTATTCACGACTCAGCTCGGCGGAGCGTGCGGCCACTTCTTCAGGAAGATGAAACACCCCTGGGCCGTTGCCACTGAGCATTTCCGAATTGCTGTAGCCCAGCAGCAATTCAGCGCCCCGATTGAACACAAAGATCTGCCCCTGTGTATCGGTAGCGATGATCGAAACTTCCGAAGAAGCGTCCAGCACACCCTGCAGCAAACCCGCCACTCTGGACAGCTCTGCAGTGCGCTCGCTGACCTGCTGTTCAAGCTGTGCGTTGAACTCCATGAGGTAGCGTTCGACGCGCTTGCGGTCGGTGATGTCGTGCATCATTTTCGCCGCGCCGAGTAGGGTGCCGTCAGTCTCGCGGATGAAACTGCAGGTAATGGTCACATCGATCAACTGGCCGTTCTTGTGCAGCCGCCGGGTTTCCAGCGTCGGCCCGCGCTCACCGCGGGCCACCCTTTCCAACAGCTGTTCGTCTTCGTGAACCAGCTCTGGCGGAACCAGCAGTGGCGCCAATGGGCGGCCCAGCACTTCGTGCTCGTCGTAGCCAAACATCTGCTCGGCAGCCCGGTTCCAGGTGATGATCCGACCGTCCAGGGCTTCACCGATGATCGCGTCGCTGGAGTTTTCGACGATGGTTGCCAGCCTGGCCTGACCGGCAACCACCTGCTGTTTGCGCTGACGGGACAGTAGCAGCGTGCCGACCAGCACCGTCAACATCAGGCTGACCAGCGTGCCGATGAGGAACACCCTGCCCGCCGGGACCGGATCGAGGGCCGCGATAAATGCCGGGTGAGCACCTACCTCCATGCGCCACACGCGCCCATAGATCTCCCGCTCGAAAGCATAGGTCTGCAAGACCTCCTGATCATGATCGTTTTCCGGGGTCTGGTAGATCAGTTGCCGACCTTCATTGACGTCATAAAGCTTCAAGTGCAGCCTGTGGTTCAAGGGGTCCAGATTGCTCATCACCTCCCGCATGGCCAACGGTGCATAGGTCCAGCCGATCAGGGACGTTTCACGCTGGGCGATATCGGTGGGGATTTCAGGGGTGCTGTAAACCGGTAACAGGAATAGAAACGCGCGCATGTGATCATCGTTGTCCTGCAGCAGGGTAATAGGCGCCGACAGGGTTGCAGCGCCGCTGCGCATGGCCTGAAGGGCTGCATCGCGACGATGCTCCTCCGAGGCAATGTCCAGCCCCAGCGCCTGGACATTGCGGTCCAGCGGGTCGATGAATTGAATGATGAAACGGTCTCCCTGCCGGGTGCCCGGTCCACTCAATCGACTGAGACTGAAGTCCGGCCTGCCATCCTCCCTGACACGCCTTACGAATTCGGCCTCATCGCTGGCCGCAACGCGGCGGATAAAACCGAATCCGCGCGCGCCCGGGTATTCCTTCTCGATATTGCGCCCTTTGCTGTAACGGCCCATCTGGCTGCTGTTGATATGCTGGAGGTCCAGCATGTGAACGGCACCGCGCAGACCTCGAAGGCGGTACTCATAGACCCTGAGCCGTGCCTGTAAGTTATCGCCGATCCCCTCTCCGGCCTCTTTGAGAGCCTGGCCTATGCGTGCATCAATCGACCTGCGCTGTTCATGGCTGGCGATAAAGCTGACGCTGAGCCCGGCCAACAGCACCACAGCCATCCAGCCAACGAGCCACGTGAGAGAGCTTTTCTTCATCGATCAGACACTCGTTTTCAATCCTGAATACCGGGAGGTGACCAGAGGACACCGTCCGCCTGCCCTGGCGCGTCTCTGCGACCTCAAGCGTAGATTGTCTTCGACCAAGCGCCAGTGACGTCGCCATGGCTGCCGGTTTATCGCGCGCGCGGTCGCACGGCATCTGTCAGCAGCCACCTGCAACTCATGGAATCGACCCAGCTGATGGCTAAATGATAGTTATCCTTTTTTTAAGGAAACCTTAGCGCCTTTATCGACTGAGCACAGGCACGACTTGACAAGCCATCAGTGCCTTATTTATGCGGGTGTGTTCGACAGGTTGCGGTGTACGACGAAGGAAGGAAGTCGGCTGGGCCCGGTCATGCTGGCCAGCCCTGCGGTTTCAGCTTGAATCGTAAGCTTGTTCGGCGTAACCAGTGCGATTGCCGCTCATGCAGTAAAACGAACCGGCATTGAGCCGGTTCGCCATTCAGTCAATACCGTCAGGCCTCTGCCATCAAGGCTTCCAGCTTCCGCCTTCGACGATGACCGCGTTGGGGTCTGTGCCCTCGGCCAGTTCCGGGCGTACATACTGGTCGTAGAGCTTGAGCAGGTATTTCTCTTCGCCCAGTCTGGCCAGTTCGGTATTGACCCAGTCGCGCAGCTCGATATTGCCTTTTTTGACTGCAGGGGCGATTGGCGCTTCGTCACCGAGTTTCTGCTCCAGCACGCGGTAGCCGGGGTTTTTCTTCGCCCAGCTGAACAGCACCAGATTGTCCTGCGCATAGGCATCGCCACGACCATTGGCCAGCGCCTGCAGCGACTCGGAGTTTTTCTCGAATTTCAGCACTTTCCAGTCAGGGTGATTTTTCGTCAGCCAGATATCAGCGGTGGTGCCGGTGGTGACGATGGTGGTCTTGCTCGCCAGATCGTCCAGGGTCTTGACCGGGCTGGCTTGCGGCACCAGCGCCTGGACTGCAACACGCAGATTCGGATGGGTGAAATCCACCGCCTCCCGACGTTCCGGCGTGACGGTCATGTTGGCCAGAATCAAATCTACCTTGTCACTCTGCAGAAACGGTATGCGGCTGGCGGGCTCGACCACCACGAACTCGACCTTCTTCTCGTCGCCCAGCAGGTCCTTGGCGAAACGCTTGCCCAGGTCAGTGTCGAAACCGACGTACTGGCCCTGCTCGTTGACGAAGCCAAAAGGCGGTTTATCGCTGAACACGCCGACAATCAGCTTGTCACGGGCCTTGATGGTTTCCAGGTAGCTGCTGGACGGTGAAGGGGCAGCCTTGGCCACGGGCTTCTGTTCGGAATGCGTAATCGAAGGTCATTGCTGGCCTTCCACATCGGGATAAACGGACAGAAAACACATCAGGCAGGGCCTTGAACTTACGTATTGATATATAGCTTAACCTTATGTTTTACATAAAATTAATACCTTTTTAGCATAAGCATAGCGCGAAAAAGGTGCCTGCCTGGGCGCCCCATACGCGTCACGTGCCAGTATCAAGTGGAATGAACACTTGCCCAATCAGTATGTGTGGGGCTCCATGAATTGGCGGTAGCGGGCTCTGCAAAACCGGATTGGCCCGAGGTGATGCAGGGCGTCTGCCTGGCTGGAATGTCTTCGCGAAGACGCTACTGCCAGTGCTCACACAACCGCACCAGCTCATCAACCACATACCTCACCTTGGGCCGCAAGTGAGAAACCCTGGGCCATACGGCATGTACTTCAACGGGCTCTGGTTCATAGCCTGCCAGCACCTCAACCAGTCGGCCCGCGTCAATGTCGTCCTTGAACAGGCAGCGCGGCATCTGGCACAGGCCGACGCCGGCGACGGCTGCCAGGATCATGGCCTCGCCATCGCCGATCTGATGTGCGGAAGGTGGCGCGTAGCGAACGGTTTCCTGATCTTCATTGACTCGCCAGGAGAGTGGTTGGCCCCGTCGATGGCCGACGATGCAATGGTGACGATTCAGATCTTCCAGGGTGTCAGGTACGCCAAAACGGGCCAGATAACTCGGCGCGGCGCAAATAGCCCAGCGTTGTCGCGCAAGCCGGCGAGCAACAAGGCCGCTGGTATCCTTGAGTTCTCCAAAACGAACCAGCAGGTCGATCCCCTCTTCAATCGGATCGACCAAGTGGTCAGAAAAAGTCATATTCAACTGCAGCGCGGGATACTTGTTAGCGATTTCAAATAACAACGGGGCGACAACCCGGCGCCCGAATGCCACGGGTATATCGATGCGCAATCGTCCGGACGGTTCGCGGGTTCCCGGAGCCAATCCGCTTTCAGCCGCACCTATTTCTTCGAGCGCGTTCGAGCAGGCGATGAAATAGGCATCGCCATCAGCAGTCAGAGATATTCGACGGGTAGAGCGATGAAACAGCTGGACGCCCAGTCGCGCTTCAAGCCGGGCTATGGATTTGCCGACGGCCGATTTCGAAATACCCAGTCGCCCGGCTGCCTCGGTAAAGCTATTCGAACGCGCTGCCACCACAAAGGTGATGACGCCTTGGAACGAGTCTATGGGAATCATAACCGCCCTGAAAAGTAGACAATAACTCTACCCACTTTAGAGTTTCAGGCAGTTTATCGCCAGACACTTCTACCCTAGCATGGCGGTATGTCTCTGGCTGATCACATCAGACCGAGTTTTCAATCCCAAACAGGAATACATCATGCCCGTCGTACGCGTCAGCTGGTTCGAAGGTAAAGAGCATGCTCAGAAAGCCGCCGTAGCTGCTGAAATCACCGAAAGCATCGTCAAAAACACGGGGACTCCCGCCGAATACATCTACGTCATTTTCGAAGACGTAGCACCGTCGGATTGGGCAGGTGCGGGCAAATTGTTCGGTGAAACTCCCGCCACGCCCTGAACCTGCACACTGCATAAATGCAACGACTGGATCAGCGTTGCATCCTCACCTGCCCCCCTTGGGGGCCGACCGTGGAAGAGATCACCATGCATCCACATATTTCCTGCTTATTCTCGCTTGCAATCAAACCCGGCGACTTTGCCGAGTTCAAAGCACTGATCGCCCAGGTCGTTGCCGCCACCCGGAAAGAGCCCGGCACCCTGGTTTACGAGTACAGCGTGAATGAAGATCAAAGCGTTGCGCATATCCTTGAGCGCTATAACGTCGAATCCGTTGTCAGCCACGTAGACATCACCTTCGCCCCATTCGGCAAGCGCTTCCTCGAACTGTGCACCATCACCAGTCTGGTTGTGTACGGCACACCAGATGCCGAGATCCGTAAACGCCTGGATCCGTTCGGTGCTGTGTACATGACGCCGTTCGACGGCTTCAGCCGCTAACCGATTTGATCTGCGCAGACTCGACTGCAAAAAATCGGGGCTGCACTTGTTTCCCCCTTACGGCACAGAGAGCACCATGTCTATTATCGCTGACCTCATCAAGTCCCGAATTTCCGCCAACAACTACGACACTGAGCGCAAACTCTCAGATCAAGCGATCACTGATCTGATTGATCTGGCCACCCATGCGCCGTCCGCCTTCAACCTTCAAAACTGGCGTTTCGTAGCCATACGCAGTGAGGAAGCAAAAGCACGTTTGCTGCCCTTGGCCTATGGACAAAAGAAGGTGGTGGATTCAGCCGTGACATTTATTGTGTGTGGCACCCTGAATCCGCATCAAACGATTGCAACGTCGCTGAAGCCTTCGATGGATGCCGGGGTCATCGACAAGGCCATTTATGACATGTGGGTGGGCGCCGTTCAGGGTATGTACGCTGAAAATCCACAACTGCAGCGCGATGAAGCCATCCGTTCAGGCTCGCTGGCCGCCATGACGCTGATGCTTGCAGCTAAAGGCCAAGGCCTTGATTCAACCCCCATGATCGGCTTTGACCCAGCGGCGGTTGCAGAAGCATTCAATCTTTCAGCTACTGAAATCCCCGTGATGCTGGTGACCGTCGGTTATCCAGGCGAGAGCAACTGGCCGCAAAAGCCGCGTAAAGCCGTTCGCGAAGTGCTTGAGTTTATCTAGCACACAAAGTGCGAACGACGCATCGCTTAAGCAACCCTGTCAAACCCGACATCACGACGACCAGATCACTCTGAAGGAGCGTCCCATGGCCAACCCGACCGGCCCGCATGACAACATCAGTTCCAAAGTTGAAATCGAGTATCCCGATTTTACAAAACTGCCTGATCAGGTACGGGAAAAATTCGAGAAGCTTCCAACGAAGGTCAACTTCTTTCGAATGCTGGGTTACAGCCCCGGAGCATTTATTCCTGTCATCGACCTGACCAACGCAATATTCAGGGACCTCACCCTCTCCGACTATCATAAGGAGATGATGGTATTGCTGCTGGCTGCGCATGAGAACGTCGCCTATGAGTGGGAGCAGCATGTTTCCATCGCTCAAGTTGCGGGGGTTCGTCCTGATCAGTTCGTCGCCATCGCAGAAGGCTGCCTGGAGGATGCCACAGCGTTCAAAGAGGACGAGCGCGTCCTGCTTCGGTTTGGCCAGGCCATTATCGACAAAGGCAAGGCCCCGGGTGTGCTGTTCAAGCATACCTTGCAGCACTTCTCGCTCCAGGAGCTGAGCGATGCCATTCTCGTCATTGGTTTTTATCGGATGTTGTCAGGCTACATTCAGACCTTCGATATCGCCGTTGATGCCCAGTCGGATGGCAACTGGATCAAAGGCTGATACCGACGCATGCCTGCTTCCTGAAGCATGGATCGATGGCTGTACCGCCATCGACCCACCTCCTCCTTTCAACGGTCGCGGCACGCTGAATGATCGAGCCTGGTCTGCGTGGGCAACGATCAACCCGTACGGCCTGCCAAAGGCCTGGGGCGATGCCAGGACCTGTCCATCACCCTTTTTAATTGCAGGTGTTCCTTCTTGAAATACCCATTAAAAGCCATAGCGCTCCACGCATTGCTTGATGAAGATTTCTACTTTCCCCATGAGATCATTGGTCAGCCCTTTCGTACCTCCGACTTTACTGATCTGAAGATAAGCAGCTTCACCACCAGCGACGGCGTTAATCTCGGCTATTGGGAAGCCGGCGCCGGGCAACCGTTGATCTTCATCCCCGGCTGGTCGGCCAACGGCGCAATGTACTTTCACCTGATGCACATCCTGAGCGAGCACTACCATGTGTATGTGCTGGACGTGAGAAATCAGGGCCTTTCCGAGCGGGTCGACTTCGGTAATCGCATTTCACGGTACGCCATGGACGTGAAGGAGTTCGCCGGCCATTTGGGCGTTTCGCAGGCCGACTACTGCGGCTGGTCCATGGGCGCATCGGTGATGTGGGCCTACATCGATCTGTTTGGCACGCAAGGCATTCGCACCCTGAGCATCATTGACCAGGCACCCTCGATTTATTGCCACGCCGACTGGACGGAGCAAGAACGGCTCGAGGCCGGGGCGTTCACCACGTCGCCCGAGCGAATGATCGCATCCTATGCGCAAGGCATCGCCACCAACAGGCTGGTTTCCGCAAGCCGGGTTGTCGAGCGAGCGATGGCGATGGACTCGCCCTACTTCCATAACGTCATCAGCCTCGTGCAAGAGGTGGTTAAAGATGACATGGCATTTACCAGGCAGGTGCTTTTCGATCACACAACCAACGACTGGCGAGACGTCATTCGGTCAAAGATCAATGTGCCGACCGCAATCTTCACCGGTGAGTACAGCGACTGGCTGGAGAGTCAGCACTGGATGAGCTCGGTTATCCGGGACTCGGTACTTCATGTGTACACCAAAGCCGAGCAAGGCGATCACTTCCTGGCGTTCAAGAATCCAGTGAAATTTGCGGCAGACCTGCGCAGCTTTTTGCAGTAACGGCGATTCGGTGGGTGGCCGCACTTCCGGGTTTCTGTGTGTACGGACGTGCCTGATACAGCGCTCCTTTTATCCGGCTGATACCTTCACTGCCCCTTATATCAGCCGGTTTTTTCCAAAGGTCTGTCACTGCTCCCATACTGGATGGGCGAATCGCTCAACCAGAAAGTTGATCAGCGATCTTACCTTCGCGGGTAAATGTTTACGGGTTGGATACACCACGTAGATCCCCAACTCGACCGATTGATACTCGGGAAGTATTTCGACCAGATCGCCTCGGCGTAGATCCTGCGCCACCATAAAACTCGGCTGCAACGAAATGCCACCACCGGCCAATGTGATGGCGCGGCAGGTATCCCCGTTATTACATCGAACCACCGAGCGCGTGTGCACGCTTTCACTGCCTTCGGGCCCCTCGAATTGCCATTCAGTACCGCTGGCAAAGTTGCTGTAGGCCACTACCCCGTGCTCTGCCACATCCGATAGTTTTTCAATGGGTGCGTGGCTGGCCAGATACGCAGGCGACGCACACAGGCACATCCGGGTACTGGCCAGGCGTCTGCCCACCAACGACGAATTATCCATGCGTGCGATACGCACCGCTGCATCAATACCTTCGTCAACCAGATCCACCAGACGATCGCTCAAGCTGATTTCCAGCTCGACCTTGGGGTAGGCGCTCATGAAATCGGCCCAGCTCGGAGCCAGGTGCAGCACGCCAAAACTGACCGGGGCGTTGACTCGAAGCACTCCGCTGGCCTCCGGCGAAGCAGACGATACAGCCTTCTCTGCCTCATCCATCATGGCCAGCACCTCACGGGCCTGGTGATAGAACTGACGCCCCTCATCCGTCAAGGAAAGCCGCCGAGTCGTGCGGTGCAACAACCGCGCGCCGAGACGCTCCTCCAGCGTGCTCACGTAACGCGAGATGGCTGCCTTGGACATGCCGAGTGGCTCGGCTGCCCCGACAAAACTGCCCTTATCAACAACGGTGCAGAAGACCTGCATTTCCAGTGCACGATCCATGATTGTCTCACTTAGTGGAACTATTCATCACATTCAGCCCGATTTATCCCTGCCTGGCAATCTATAAACTGGGCCCATCGAAACGCAACTCAACTCAGAGAGAGGCAGTCATGAAAATCACAGTAATCGGTACCGGCAACATGGGCTCAGCCTTTGCGAAACAGCTTTCTGCCGCAGGGCACAGCGTCCGCATCACTGGCCGTGACATCAGCAAGGCGCAGGCCCTGGCCGACCAGCACGCGAATGTCAGCGCTTATGTAGCGTCCGAAGCGTTGGGTGACAGCCAAGTAATCGTGGTGGCCACCGCCTATGCCGATGCGACCGCTGCACTGCAAAGCCTGGGTGACCTGACCGGTAAAGTGGTGATCGATATCACCAACCCGCTGAGCGCCGACTACATGTCATTGACCGTCGGCCACGTCACCAGCGCCTCGGAAGAAATCGCCAGGGCTGTGCCGCAAGCCAACGTTGTGAAAGCGTTCAACACCCTGTTCGCTCAAGTGCTCGCCGATGGTCCGAAGTTCGCCAACGACCAGACCGGCAGCGTATTTGTCGCCAGCGACAGTGAGCGCGCCAAGCAAACCGCTATCGCGCTGGCTCGCAGCCTGGGCTGGAACACCGTGGACGCTGGCGGCCTGGTTAACGCTCGCTATCTGGAGCCACTGGCGGGTTTCAACATCTACCTCGGCTACGGCGCGGGTCTGGGCACTTCGGTCGCTCCGGTCTGGCTGAGCAAGTAAGCAATACATCATCAATCAGGAGCAGTCACCATGAACACTTCATTCCCCCTGCTGTTTGTGTCTCATGGTGCTCCCACGTTCGCCATCGAGCCCGGCCTGGCAGGCCCGAGACTGGCCAGGCTCGGTCGTGAGCTGCCAAAACCTGATGCCATCGTGGTTGTCTCGCCGCACTGGATGACCCGTGGCGAAGTCAGGGTTACGTCAAGCACAGCACCTGAAACCATTCATGACTTTGGCGGTTTTCCGGGCGCTTTGTATACGTTGTCCTACCCGGCTCCGGGCGCACCAGCGTTAGCGAGTCATATTGTTGAGCTGCTGCAGACGGCGGGCTGGCAATCGCGGCTCGATTCCGCCCGCGGCCTGGATCACGGTGCCTGGATACCACTTATGTATCTGGCACCCGACGCAGACATACCGGTCGTTCAGGTGTCCATGCCCGCCACGCTTGATACACGCAGCGCCTGGCAGCTCGGCGCAGCACTCAAGCCACTGCGTGAGATGAACGTATTGATCGTGGCGTCAGGCAGCCTCACCCACAACCTGTACGAGTTCCGCGGCGCAACAAGCCACGGCGCCGACTACGTCAAACAGTTCGCAGCATGGACCGCCCTGACCCTGCAGGCAGGAAACATTGATCAGTTGCTCGACTACAAGCAGTACGCACCTTCAGCCGAACGTGCACATCCGACCGATGAGCATTTCCTGCCGCTGTTTATTGCGCTCGGGGCAGCTGGTCACGGTTATCAGACACAGGTAATGGACGGCGGTATTACCCACGGCGTTCTGGCGATGGACAGCTACCTGTTTACCTCAATTGATAGCGAACGATTCGAGTCAGCTCAAACCGTTCAAGGTGTGAAATAACCTCATGCAAAACATCAACTTCTCTGAACCCGCACGCGAGTCCGAGTCGGGTATTTTTTTTCGTAAGGCATGTAGCACTGTCAACCCAAAGGCACGGTTGCTACTGCTTCACGGAGTAGGATCGAACGAAGCCAATCTCGCCAGTCTGGCCGCGTCGCTGCCCGAAGAGATCGAAATCCTGTTGCTCCGCGGCCCGCTGCAACTGGGTCCTCAAGGCTTCGCCTGGTACCAGGTCAACTTCACCAGCGATGGGCCTTCTTTTAACCAGGAGCAGGCTGAGTCCAGCCGCCAGTTATTGATCCGGTTTATTCAGGCGCTTCCCCCGCTGCCCACTGTGATCGCCGGGTTCAGCCAGGGCGGCATCATGAGCTCAAGCGTCGGCGTCACACAACCTGAGCTGGTAGCAGGTTTTGCGCTGCTGAGCGGGCGGATGCTGCGAGAAATCGAGCCAAAGATTGCGCCACGTGATCAGTTGCAAGGCGTCTCAGCCTTCATCGCTCACGGCCAGCAGGACAACGTACTGCCGATTGACTGGGCACATGAAGCTGACGCCTGGCTCAGCCGGATCGGTGTGCAGCACCAGACTCATTTTTACGACATGGCCCACGAGATCATTCCGCAGGAACTGGCTGACTTCTCGCAATGGCTGGACCGGACACTTTCGCTTTCCAACTGAACCCCACTGCTTATTTAACACAAGGAATTTTCCATGATCGATTCACGCACCGCGCCTTACGCTGCTTTTGTACTGCGCCTGGCATTGGGCCTCATGTTCATCGCCCACGGCCTGACCAAAGTATTGGTCTTTACTCCGGCAGGTACTGCTGGCTTTTTCGAATCCATTGGCTTTCCAGGCTTCCTTGCCTATCCGGTTATGGCCTTCGAAGTGATCGGCGGTTTGATGCTGGTACTGGGGGTCTACGCCCGCTGGGTTGCTGCAATCGCTGTTGTTCAACTGTTTGTCGCCGCCACCGTGCATTTCGGCAACGGCTGGAGCTTCACCAACGCTAACGGTGGCTGGGAATATCCGATCTATCTGTCCGTCACAGCGCTGGTCCTCGCTCTGCTGGGTGATGGCGCGTTTGCTGTGAAATCTTCCAGAACGCAGTGACAGGCACCTATCGATGCTCGGCCCAAAGACAACGATCAAAGGCTCGAGCATCATCAATTGGAGAAAATCACATGAAGTCTCGTGCTGCAGTTGCATTTGAACCTGGCAAGCCGCTCCAGATCGTCGAGATCGACGTCGAGCCGCCACGCAAGGGCGAAGTGCTGATCAAGATCACCGATACCGGTGTATGCCATACGGATGCTTTCACACTTTCGGGCGATGATCCGGAAGGCCTGTTCCCGGTAATACTGGGCCATGAAGGCGCCGGCATCGTCATGGAAGTAGGCGAAGGCGTGACCAGCGTGAAAGTCGGTGACCACGTCATTCCGCTGTACACCGCCGAATGCGGCGAGTGCCTGTTCTGTAAATCGGGCAAAACCAACCTGTGCACCGCTGTGCGCGCCACTCAGGGCAAAGGCGTGATGCCGGACGGCACTTCACGCTTCTCCTACAACGGCCAACCCCTGTACCACTACATGGGTTGCTCGACCTTCAGCGAGTACACTGTTGTCGCTGAAGTTTCTGTCGCGAAGATCAATCCAGACGCCAACCCCGAGCACGTCTGCCTGCTCGGCTGCGGCGTGACTACCGGCATTGGCGCGGTGCACAACACGGCCAAAGTCCAGCCTGGCGACACAGTCGCGGTATTTGGCCTGGGCGGCATCGGTCTGGCGGCGATTCAGGGTGCGCGTCAGGCCAAGGCAGGACGCATCATCGCTATCGACACCAACCCTGCCAAGTTCGAACTGGCCCGTTCGTTTGGCGCTACCGACTGTGTGAATCCAAAAGATCACGAACAGCCGATCCAGCAGGTGATCATTGAGATGACTGGCTGGGGTGTCGACCACTCCTTCGAATGTATCGGTAACGTGCATGTGATGCGCGCTGCGCTCGAATGTGCCCACCGCGGCTGGGGCCAATCGATCGTCATTGGTGTTGCCGGTGCCGGTCAGGAAATCTCGACCCGTCCCTTCCAGCTGGTCACCGGCCGTACCTGGAAAGGCTCGGCGTTTGGCGGCGTAAAAGGCCGTAGCCAACTGCCGAAGATGGTTGAAGACGCGATGAAAGGCGAGATCGAGCTGGCACCTTTTGTCACTCACACCATGGGCCTGGATCGCATCAATGAAGCGTTTGACTTGATGCACGAAGGCAAGTCGATCCGCACCGTCATCAAATACTGATGTCGTCCACTGCTCCGGGGCAGTTGCCATGGAACCTGTTCCAAGTCACCCCTATAGCTGGAGGTACACTGTGAGCGATGTAAAACTTCACCCTGCGCTGGATAACGGCATCAAATCCGCTGCTACCGACTTTGCAGGCGGCACTCTGCAGTGCCTTTGCCCGACCGACAAGGTTGAGGTCAAAGTCGATGCTCAAACACTGCATAACCACGCCTGCGGTTGCAGTAAATGCTGGAAACCAGCGGGCGCCAGGTTTGCCGTCATCGCGGTAGTCAATCGCGACAAAGTCAGCGTTACCGTCAACGCAGCCAAACTGACCATCATTGATGCAAGCGCTACCATCCAGCGTCACGCCTGCAAAGAATGTGGTGCCCACATGTATGGTCGCATCGAAAACCAGAACCACGCGTTCCACGGTCTGGATTTCGTGCACACCGAACTGTCTCCTCAGACAGGCTGGGCTGCGCCCGGTTTTGCCGCGTTCGTCTCGTCGGTCATTGAAACGGGTACGCCGCCAGCTGAAATGGACGGCATTCGCGAACGTTTCAACACGATGGGTTTGCCAACCTACGACTGTCTTTCCCCGGCACTGATGGATGCCTTGGCAGCACACGTAGCGAAGCAAAATGGCGTTCTTCAGGCGAGCTGAGATAATCCCTGGCGGGCATCACCCACCTTACCAAGCGTGGTGATGGCTTATCCGGAACGCATGCACTGAACCATACAGCACTCACAAAGCCCTCCTGACTCGAGGGCTTTGTCGTTTCCGGGGCGCGCTGCAGACCCGTTACAGAAATTGGCCATGCACCATAAAATACCAATAGAGCATAATTACTAACTTTATAAATCATAAAAACCTATATTAGCTTAGAACAAAAAAGACTTTTACAGCGCATAATCATAAGAATACGGTCTTAAGAAATCAGTGCTGAAGCACTGTGCCCGACTTGAAGAGGACCTTCCATGCGCCGTACACCACCTTCGACTTTCTCAAATGGATTCGTGACTCGGAGCACAATGCGATGACCCGGCGCCCGCTCCTCTCGCGCCTGCTGTTTACCGCCGTCACAGCCATAACCCTGCTTGGCTGCTCACCTTCCGGCCAGGACAACCAGGCAGCCACAACCCTCAAGGTGGCGTTCTTCAGAGACAACACCACGCTGGTCAGCCTTGACCCCTTTCAGGTTTACTGGCTGGAGCATCGGGTGGTGCTGCGCAATATTGCCGAGTCCCTGACCGATCAGGACCCGCAGACCGGCAAGATCATTCCCTGGCTGGCGGAGCGCTGGGAAATCAGTGACAACGCGCTGGAGTACACCTTTCACTTGCGCAAGGACGTGACCTTCAGCAACGGCACACGTTTCGACGCTCAAGCGGTGAAGACGGCCTACGACGCGGACAAGTCGTTCGCCGCACAATTGCCAGCCACCTTCGGCGCCACTTACCTCAAAGGTTACGACCATGCCGAGGTGCTGGACGAGTTCACCATCAAACTGGTGCTGGCCCAACCCAATGCGGGCTTTCTGCAAGCCACCTCCACCACCAATCTCGCCATCCTGGCTCCAGAGTCCTACGCGCTCAGCGTCAAGCAGCGCTCGCTGGGTGCAATCATCGGCACCGGGCCATTCGTGCTGGAGCGCTATACCCCGGAAAGCGGTTTGCGCCTGATCAAACGCAAGGGCTATGCCTGGCCATCGGCCAATGCGCAGAACAAGGGCGAAGCGCATCTGGACGCAGTCGAGGTCAGCTACGTGCCGGAAGAAAGCGTACGTAACGGCCAGTTCGTTCAGGGGCAGGTCGATATTCTCTGGCCGCGCAACCCGTTCTCCGAGGTGGATCTCAACCTGTTCAAGTCCAGGGGCGCGACCATTCAAAGCCGGTCGCTGCCAGGACCGGCACTGAACCTGTACCCCAACACACGCGGCAATCGCATTCTTGCCGACCGTAACGTGCGCCAGGCTTTGCAAAAGGCAATCGACCGCAAGACCTATGCAGCGACGGTCTACAACCCGCAGTTCCCGGTGGTCTCCGGTGTCTTCGACATCACTACACCGTTTTACAAAAACCAGGCCGACAAGCTTGCCTATGATCCTCAGGGTGCCGAGCGCTTGCTCGACCAGGCTGGCTGGCAAAAAAATGCCGACGGCTATCGCTACAAGGAGGGCAAACGGCTGAAGCTGGCCTACAACCTGTCACCCGCCGAAACCGCTGGCGATGTACTGATCCAGGATCAACTGCGCAAGGTGGGCATCGAGCTCAAGCTCAACGTGGTGACCACCGCCGAATGGGCCGCTGCCAATGCGGCAGGCAATTATGACCTGACGTACAACTACATGACCCGCGCCGACCCGATCATCCTGCAGACCATCATCGACCCGCGCAGCGCCAACAGCTCGACTCTGGCGACCAACCTTTACGCGCCGGAAACACTGCCCAGAGCCCTTGCGCTGTTCGACGCCGGACTGACCGCCACGCAAAGCGAGCAGCGTGCCCGGGCCTATGGCGAGTTGCAGGACTTGCTGATCGACGAAGGCTCGGCGTTCCCGGTCTACGAGCGGGTCTGGCAAGCCGCCACGGCGAAAAACGTACGCAACTTCCACTGGACGGCGGAAGGCTTTGCGCTGTTCAACGACATCGAGTTGGCAACGCCATGAGCCGCTATATCCTCAGTCGCATCGCGCAAGCGCTGCTGGTACTTTGGGGTGCCTACAGCGTCACCTATTTCATTCTGTACCTGCTGCCCGGCGACACCCTGTCGATCATGCTCAGCGCCTCGGGTGTCGAAATCGACTCACTGTCCGCGCAGGACCTCGCCAAGGCCAAGCTCTATTACGGGCTGGACCGGGGCATCTTCGAGCAATACGTCGATTTGCTGTGGGGAGCCATACACGGTGACTTCGGCAACTCGCTGACGCTCAATCGCCCGGTATCGGAGTTGCTGATCGAACGTCTGCCGCAAACCCTGAGCCTCGCGGGGCTGGCCATTGTTCTGTCACTGATCGGCGGGACAGGTCTGGCGTATCTCACTGCCTACGTACGCTGGCAGCCCTTGAAAGTCGCCTTGTCACGCCTGCCGTCGCTGGGCTTCTCGGTGCCGGTCTTCTGGCTGGGCCTGCTGTTCATTCAACTGTTCGCGTTCACCCTTGGCTGGTTCCCGGCGACCGGCAATCAGGGTTTCTCAAGCCTGATACTGCCCGCCGTCACGCTGGCGATCCCCAGCGCTGCGGTGTATGCCCAGGTCCTGCAACGCGGCTTTCAGGGCGTCTGGAAAGAGCCCTACATCATAACCGCCTACGCCAAGGGCCTTACCCGCGCGCAGGTTCAGGCCCGCCATGCGTTCAAGAACGCTGCCCTGCCGCTGCTGACACTGATCGGCCTGCAGGTGGGTAACACGGTATCCGGCGCGGTGCTGGTGGAAACCATTTTCGCCCGCTCCGGGGTCGGTCGACTTGCCCAGGAAGCCGTGCTGCGCCAGGACATCCCGGTGGTACTTGCCATCGTTGCGGTCTCCGCAGCTGCGTTCGTCGTGGTCAATCTGATCGTTGACCTGCTGTATCCCGCGCTGGATCCGCGCATCGCCCATACGCCAAAGGTCTCCTGAAGCCATGACTATCTTCGACAACCGCCTTGCGCGCCTGGCTCGCCTGGTCGTTTCCAGTGAAACCATTGCGGGTAAAACCGCACCTGCCCTGCAGTGGCGACGGCGCAGCAGCCTGAGCCGGATCGTGGAAGCGACGCGCCCCCTGTTGCGGCGCCCTGGTTTTCTGCTGGCCGTGGCAATCGTCGCCTTTGCGCTGCTGGCCGCGCTGGCACCCAACCTGCTGAGCAGCTACGCACCTTATGCCACCTCGCCTGCCGACAAGCTCACCGCGCCCAATGCCGCGCACTGGTTCGGCACCGACGAGTTGGGCCGTGATCTTTATACCCGCGTGGTGCATGGCTCCAGCCTCTCGGTACAGGCGGCATTGCTGGCTGTCGGCATCGCCATGGCCGGCGGCCTGAGTCTGGGGGTGATTTCCGGTTTCGCAGGCGGGCGCATCGATGCGGTGATCATGCGCCTGATCGATGTATTGCTGGCCCTGCCCGGTCTGTTACTGGCGCTGGCGATTGTCACTGCTATCGGTTTCGGCACCCTGCCGGTGGCCATTGCGGTCGGTGTGGGGATCATCCCCGGCTTCGCGCGCACCACCCGCGCCGAAGTGCTGCGGGTCAAAACCCTGCCGTACGTCGAAGCCGCGCGTCTGGGCGGTGCAAGCTGGACGCGAACCCTGCTGCGCCACATCCTGCCGAACGCCTGGGGCCCGGTGGCGGTGTTGGCCACGCTGGACTTCGGCGCGGCGATTCTGGCCACTGCCGGGCTGAGTTTTCTGGGTTTCGGCGCCGAACCACCGGCCGCCGAATGGGGCACGCTGATTGCCAACGGTCGTCATTTTCTGATGACTGCACCCTGGGTGTCGCTGTTGCCGGGGCTGTTCGTGGTCGGCGTGGTGTTCAGCTTCAACCACATCGCCCGCACGCTGGAGGAGACTCAACGATGAATGACACCGCTCAACTGATCGACATTCGTCATCTGAGTGTCGCCTACCGCTTCGATGGCCAGATCAACCAGGCCGTGCGCAACGTATCCTTCCAGGTCGCCCGAGGTGAAACCGTGGCGATTGTCGGCGAATCCGGGTCCGGCAAGTCGACGATGGCCAACGCCATACTCGGCCTGCTACCGGACAACGCCGCCATCACCGGCGGTGAGCTACACGTCGATGGACACGATCTTGGCCATGCTGGCGAACGCGAGAAACGGCGAATTCGCGGCGGCACCATTGGTCTGGTGCCGCAGGACCCGATGGTCAGCCTCAACCCGACCCTGCGCATCGGTCGGCAAATCGCCGAAGCACTGCTTCTGGCTCACGGTCGACGTTATCCGGCAGTGGATGCCGATGTGCTGGAATTGCTGCAGCAGGTCGGTCTGGACAAACCGGTATTGCGCGCTCGTCAGTACCCGCACGAGCTGTCCGGCGGCATGCGCCAGCGCGTGTTGATCGCCATCGCCCTGGCCGGCAATCCTCGCCTGATCATCGCCGACGAACCCACCAGCGCTCTGGACGTGACGGTACAGCGCAGGATCCTCGATCATCTGCAACGTCTGGTGGCCGAGCGTGGTATTTCCCTGCTGATCATCACCCACGATCTGGGCGTGGCGGCCGACCGGGCCGATCGAGTGCTGGTGATGAACAAGGGCGAGCTGGTCGAACAAGGCCCTCCGCAACAGATACTCATCGCGCCTCGCCATGCCTACACACGTGCGCTGATCGCAGCAGCACCCGCGTTCGGGCAACGCAAGAGCCCGGCAATACCGCGCCCGGTAGCGAGCAGCGCCAGGCCACTGCTGACCTTGAACAACATCGGCAAGACCTATCGCCTGCCCTACGTAAAAGGCGAAGACACAGACTTCCAGGCGCTGCAGGACGTCAACTTCAAGGTGTATGCCGGCCAGACCCTGGCCATCGTCGGCGAGTCCGGCTCGGGTAAAAGTACTGCGCTGCGCATTGCGCTGGGCCTGGAAAAGCCCACTCACGGACGAGTTTTACTGGACGACCAGGATGTCACCGACCTGGGCTGGCGCGAATTCAGGCCGCTGCGACGGCGTATTCAGCTGGTGCAGCAAAACCCGTTCGCAGCCCTTGACCCACGCTTCACGTTATTCGAAAGCATCGTCGAGCCACTGGTTTCGTTCGGTCTGCTCAAAGGCCGCGAACTGGAGCAGGCGGCACGCCGATTGATAGAGCGAGTGCAGTTGCCCGTGGCCTATCTGGACCGCCTGCCGCGCGAGCTTTCCGGTGGACAGCGTCAGCGGGTTGCCATTGCCAGAGCACTGGCCCTGCAGCCCGATCTGCTGCTGCTCGATGAGCCGGTCTCGGCACTGGACGTGTCAGTGCAGGCGCAGATTCTCGACCTGCTGGTCGAACTGCAAGCCGAATCGGGCATTGCCTACGTGCTGGTGTCCCACGACCTTGCAGTGGTCGCCAGCGTTGCCCACCAGGTACTGGTGCTCAAGCATGGCAAGACTGTCGAGCAGGGTCTGGCCGAGGATGTTTTTGCCAGACCTGAAGCGTCCTACACCCAGGAGTTGATTGCCGCGATACCTGGTCGGCGTCTGGAGTTACAAACAGGGACGTACTGACAAATACCGGGTCTTGTAGAAATTGGCCGCCCGACGTTTGGAGTCCATAACGTCGGCGACTGTATATATGCATATTCTTTATTGATATTTAAATTATTTTTTTAATAGCTATAGAGTTGCACCTTATGCACCAAACGTTGCCGAAGCAGGATGCAGGCAAGACCAGGCTACCTTGCGCACCTGACCCGCATGCTCAGGCCGTATCAGCAAGAAGCCCTATCCCTCCCTACGTCGAGCACCCGCAATGAAAGGCATAAAAACCCTGTCGTTCCCAGCCCTGATGGGTTCAGCGCTGCTGTTGAATGCCGTCATCTCATTCCCTGCCCTGGCCGGACTGCTGGAAAAAGGTCGCACTGACGGCCTGACCGCTGGCATCGCCAATGAACAGCCCTATGCCTACATCGGCACCGATGGCAAAGCCACCGGGGCCAACGTCGAGATACTGCGGGCGATTCTCGAACCGCTGGGCATCAAGCAGATCGAGACGCCTATCACTGACTTCGGTTCGCTGGTGCCGGGTCTGGCGGCAGGTCGTTTCGACTTGATTGGTGCGGGCCTGTTCATCAATCCGAATCGTTGCAAGGTCATCGCGTTCTCCAACCCGGTTACACGATCCGGTGGTGCGTTCATTGTCAAAACCGGCAACCCGCTGAACCTGCACAGCCTCAAGGACGTCGCCAGCAACGCCAAGGTGCGCCTGGCCACTCAACCTGGCAGTAATCAGGTCCAGGAAGCCAAAGACAGCGGTATCGCCAACGGCAACGTGGTGTTGTTCGACAAGGACACCGAGGCATTGGCCGCCTTGCAGGCGGGTCGCGTGGACGTGGTGTATTTTCCCGACGCCGAAGTCATCAGTCTGATCAAGAAAGCCAACAGTCCGGACATCGAGCGCGCCTTGCCTTTCGAGCAGATTCCGGACGCCAGTGGCAAACCGGGCTGGAATTACCACGCCTACGGCCTGCCGAAAAACGACCCGGCTTTTGAACAGGCTTTCAACGAACAACTGGCGAAACTCCGGGCGTCGGGCGAGCTGCTGAACATCCTGCAGAAGTACGGCTACACCGAAAACGAACTGGCTGACCCGGCTATCACCGCAGCCCAACGCTGCAACCCATGACCTGCCGCGCCCCGCGAGGGCGCGCAGTAAACGGCCCTGACCCACACGAGTACGGCCATGCCTGTTGATGCCGCAACACTGGAAACCGCAGGCTTCATTGCCAGACAACTGGCCCACGGCGCCTGGATCACCCTGCAGATCACCGTGCTTGCCGAACTGCTGGTACTGGTGCTTTCGTTTGTAATCGCCCTGATGCGCCTGTCGCCGTTCAGGGCGCTACGCTGGTTCGCTACTGTGTATGTCGAGGTGCTGCGCGGCATCTCGGCATTGGTGCTGCTGTTCTACCTGTTCTTCATCCTGCCGCTGTTCGGCATTCGCCTGTCCCCCATGACCACCGGCGTGCTGGGGCTGGGCCTGACGTTTTCGGCGTATGGCGCGGAGATCATTCGCTCGGCGCTGATCAACGTCAGCCAGGGCCAACGCGATGCGTTGCGTGCGCTGGACTTCGGGCCGATAAACGCGTTTCGGCGAATCATTCTGCCGCAGGCCCTGCCGTTCATGATCCCGCCGATGGGCAATCAATTGGTCGAGCTGCTGAAAACCACATCACTGGTTTCGCTCATCACCCTCACCGACCTGACCTTCACCGGCAGTCAATTGATCACCACGCTGGGCCAGCAGACGCTGATCTGGAGCATCGTGCTGGTGTGCTATTTCGTGATGGCCTGGCCACTGAGCTGGCTGGTCCGACGCTATGAGCAGCACGCCACCGCGTGGCGCACAGCCAGGGGATGAACGATGGAATTTGATATCGCATTCGCCTGGTCGATTCTGCCGGAGCTGTTTCAGGGTTTGCTGGTGACTGTGCAGGTCGTGGTCCTCGGGTTCCTGCTCGCGGTGTTGCTCGGTCTGGTCCTGGCCCTGACACTACGCTCGCAGATAACCATCGTGCATCGCCTGAGCAAAGGCTACCTGAGCTTTTTCCGCAATACGCCGCTGATGGTCCAGTTGTATGTACTGTTCTTCGCCCTGCCGCTGGCGGGCATTACCTTTCCGGCGATCACCACCGGTGTGATCGGCCTTGGCTGCTATTACGCGGCCTACATTGCCGAAGCGTATCGCGGAGCCATTGACGACATCCCGGCCGGACAATGGGAAGCCGCACGCGCCCTGGACTTCAATCGTAGCGACACCTGGCGGCGCATCATCCTGCCGCAGGCGTTGAAACCCATGCTGCCGGTGCTCGGCAATTACCTGATCGGCATGTTCAAGGAAACCCCGCTTCTGGCGGTGATTACCATCCCTGAACTGTTTCAGGCCGCCAAGCAGATCGCCGGCATGACCTATCGTTACAACGAACCGTACACGGTGATGGCGCTGATGTTTCTGGCAATCAGCGTGCCGACCTCGTTGCTGTTCAAATACCTGGAAAGACGCAGCCATGTCTGATCTCGCACACACCGCAATCCCGCCCGTCACCACCGCGCAGATACAGCTGAAACACGTGGTCAAGGACTTCGGCCACAACCGGATTATCGACCACTTGGACCTGAGCATTCCTCAAGGTCAGAAAGTGGCCTTGATCGGCCCCAGTGGCTCGGGCAAATCAACGGTATTGCGCCTTATCAAGGGGCTGGAAAACTACCAGCAAGGCAGCATAGAAGTCGCAGGCCGAGCAGTGCCCGCGCGCACATCCGGATGGCGCTGGCCTGGCGCGCGCAAGGCTCCGGTAGAACATCGGGTAGGCATGGTGTTCCAGCAATTCAACCTGTTCCCGCACCTCACCGTGCAGGAAAATGTCACCGAAGCGCCGTTACGGGTACTCAGACTGACTCGCGAAGAGGCCCTTGAGCGCGCGCACCAATACCTCGGGCTGGTCGGGCTTGCGCACAAGGCCGATGCCTATCCGAGCCAGCTTTCCGGTGGTCAGCAACAACGTGTAGCGATTGCCAGGGCGCTGGCCATGCGTCCGCAGGTCATGTTGTTCGATGAGGTCACGTCAGCGCTCGACCCCGAGCTGGTCGGCGAGGTCCTGGCGGTGATTCGCTCGATTGCCCACGAGTTTCAGATGACCATGCTACTGGTGACCCACGAGATGAAATTCGCTCAGGACATCGCTGACCGGGTGCTGTTCATGGAGGGCGGCCGCATCGTGGCGGACGGCACCCCGAGCGAAATTCTGCTGAATCCGCAAAACGAGCGGACCCGAAGGTTTCTGCAGCGGGTGGAGCAGCGCTGATTGCCAGCGCCGCTCTTTTTGCAGGGTGAGACGTTTGAACTTCGCAACGATTTGAAAGTGGCGACCATCAGATCCGGAAGCGCGCAACCATGTCCTGCAGGTTGCTGCCCAGGCGCGCCAGTTCCACGGTAGACGCCGCGCTCTGCTCAGTGGCCGTGGCCGACTGATCGGCAATATCGCGTACGCTGATGACACTGCGATTGATTTCGTCGGTCACGGCGCTCTGCTCTTCAGCGGCAGCAGAGATCTGTTGACTCATCTGCTCGATGGTCACGATCGAATGAGTGATTTCAAGCAGCGATTCTTCGGCCTGCCGCGCCAGCGCCACGGTGCCTTCAGTGCGTTGACGGCTGGCATTCATCAGCTCCGACGCTGCGCCGGTGCCATCCTGCAAGGACTTTATCAGCGCCTCGATTTCAGTCGTGGATGACTGTGTACGCTGAGCCAGCGAGCGCACCTCATCGGCCACCACGGCAAAGCCACGGCCCTGCTCACCTGCACGTGCAGCTTCGATCGCCGCATTGAGGGCCAGCAGGTTGGTTTGTTCTGCCACCGCCTTGATCACATCGATGACGCCGCCGATCTTGTCACTGTCCTGAATCAGGCGCTGCATGGCCTCGCCCAGTTGTCCCACTTCACCGGCGAGCTGGCTGATTTCACGCGTGGCGTGTTGCACCACGCTGCTGCCATGGGCGGCACGATCACTGGCCTGTCTGGCGGCCTGCGATGCATCTTCAGTGTTCTGCGCCACTTCCTGGACGGTGGACGCCATCTGGTTCATGGCGGTCGCCACCTGATCGACTTCCAGTTTCTGCTGAGTAACACCCGCGCTGGTCTGCTCACTGACGGCTGAAAGCTCCTCGGCTGCCGTGGCAATCTGTGTCACACCATTGCTGATACCGCCAATCAGGGTCCGCAGCGATACGGTCATGTGTTGCATGGTGTTTTGCAGCAGGCCCAGCTCATCCTGGCGAGTGGTGCTGAGGTCGTTGGTCAGATCGCCGTCGGCAATCCGACGCGCCGCGATCACAGTCGAATCGAGCGGACGGGTGATCTGACGGGTAATCAGGATCGCCGCGAAGATACCCAGCAGCAATACGATCACCGCCACCGTGAGCAACTGGGTTACTGCGCTGTCTTTTTCTTTATTGGCGCTGACCACCTGACCCGCCATCAGCTTTTCCGCACTGGTGACGATGTCCATTGACTGCTGGCGAAGGCTGTCGCGAATCTGATCGTTCTGTTGCATCAGTTGCGAGATGGAGACCATCAACGACTTGTACTGTTGCAGCGCCGCGAGCGCCTCATCCACCGCCGGGCCGGCCTTGTTCGGCAATTGATTGCGCGCGCTGCCCACCTGAGCGATCAGCGAGTCGGCAGCGTCGAAAGTAATCTGCCTGTTTTCAGCAGTCGGGATACTGATATAACGGCGAAACACCAGGCGAAAGTTGGTCATGCCATTGCGCAGGTCGCCGGCAATCTTCACCTGATCGATGCCGCTCTGGTCCAGCGAGCGGGAAACGTCGTCAAAGGTCTTTTGCAGCAGTGTTTCGAAACTTCCGCTGACCTGTTCGGAAATAGTGATGAGCGGCTGCATGGCCTGATCAATTTGCCGATTGTTATCGACCAACTGGCTGAACGTTTGCTTCAAGACACCCGCCTGGTCGCGAATCCCTCTGAGCATATCGGCGTTGACCGGAACGGTCAGAATCTTCAGGCCGTCCTCGATGGTCTTGCCCAGGTTGTCCAGAGCCGACGTGTAGCCCTGCGAATTGCTCGCGTCAGGCTTGGCGGTGTAGGTCTGCGCAGCGATCCTGAGGCTCAGCGCATCGGCCTTCACCTCAGAAACCTTGGCTGCCTTGCCCAGCCGTTCGATCAGCAGGTTGGTACTGAGGTAACCGATCGCGGTGACCGTCAGTACGCCCAGCAGTATCAGACCGAAGCCTACGCTCAGCTTTTTGCTGACCTTCAAATTGTCCAGCCATGTCGACTTCATAAATTTTTCCTGGGGATTTATCGTGATACCCAAGGATCGACTGTCCGCGGAACAACTTAATAGTCGCGGCGATTGCAAAGATTGATCGACGAGATAGCAATATGACATGAGCTTTTTTGGCGCTCTGTCAGGGCATCACTTTCAGCTCCAAATACCTGGCCGAAGTCCACTTTCAGGTTCGCTCGGCCAGGGAGTTTCACAGACCTATAGGTACTCATCATTGTCGGTGATAGTAACCTTCGGTTTATTCGATTCGTTAATAACACCCCGTGCGCAACAGAATCCGCCCCATTCTTCACTATTGGCGGAACTTCCCATGCACCAGACAATCAGCCATCTGCGCTATCCTCTCACCGCCCTCGCCTTGATCGTCATCAGTGCCTGCGGCCGTGCGCCGGAAGCCACCAGTGCGCCTGGCGCGGCCAAGGTCAGTGTGGCCAAGGTACTGGAGCAGCCAGTCAACGAGTGGGATGAATTCACCGGTCGTCTCGAAGCACCTGAAACGGTCGAAGTGCGTCCAAGGGTCTCCGGCCAGATCGATCAGGTAGCCTTCACCGACGGCGCGCTGGTCAAGAAAGGCGATCTGCTGTTCCAGATCGATCCTCGCCCTTTCCAGTCGGAAGTCCGCCGCCTCGAAGCCCAGTTGCAACAGGCCCGCGCAGTTGCTTCGCGCAGTGACAGCGAAGCGCAGCGCGGTGAGCGTCTGCGCAGCAACAATGCGATTTCCGCCGAGCTGGCCGAATCGCGTACCACCTCGGCGCAGGAAGCCAAGGCCGGTGTCGCGGCCATCCAGGCGCAACTGGATCTGGCTCGACTGAACCTCAGTTTCACCCGGGTCACCGCACCGATTTCAGGCCGCGTAAGCCGTGCCGAAATCACCGCTGGCAACATTGTTACCGCCGATGTCACCGCCCTGACCAGCGTGGTTTCCACCGACAAGGTCTACGCCTACTTCGACGCAGACGAGCGCGTGTTCCTCAAATACACCGAACTGGCCCGCAAAGGCCAGCGCGGTCAGACCACGCCGGTGTACCTGGGGCTGTCCAACGAACCCGGCAACCCGCACCTGGGCCAGATGAACTTTGTCGACAACCAGGTCAACCCGAGGACCGGCACCATTCGTGGCCGCGCCGTGTTCGATAACGCCGACGGTGCGTTTACCCCCGGCCTGTATGCACGCCTGAAACTGGTGGGCAGCGGCACTTACTCGGCCGTGCTGATCAATGACGAAGCAGTGGGCACCGACCTGGGCAAGAAGTTTGTGCTGGTCATGGACAAGGACAACAAGCCCGCTTACCGGGCTGTCGAGCTGGGGCCGAAAATCGAAGGCCTGCGCATTGTGCGCAATGGTCTGGCCAAGGATGACACCATCGTCGTCAAAGGCTTGCAGCGCGTTCGTCCCGGCCAGCCTGTGGACCCTGAAGTCACTCCGATGGCCAGCGCCGACACCCTCGCCGCACTGCTCAAACAACGCCAGGCCCTCGAAGCCAGCAACCTGCCACCAGTGGCGCCCAAAGCGGCCGTCAAAATCGCCAGCGCTGCCGCGCCGCGCGGCTAAGGGACTCGTCCGATGAACTTCTCCAAATTCTTTATTTCACGGCCGATCTTCGCCGCAGTGCTGTCGCTGCTGATCCTGATCGCCGGTGCCATCTCGCTGTTCCAGCTACCGATCAGCGAATACCCGGAAGTCGTTCCGCCAACCGTGGTGGTGCGCGCCAACTTCCCCGGCGCCAACCCCAAGGTGATCGGCGAAACCGTGGCCTCGCCACTGGAACAGGCGATTACCGGTGTCGAAGGCATGCTCTACATGTCCTCGCAGGCCACCGCTGATGGCAAGCTCACCCTCACCATCACCTTCGCACTGGGTACTGACCTGGACAACGCGCAGGTGCAGGTGCAGAACCGCGTGACCCGCAGCGAGCCGAAGCTGCCTGAAGAAGTGACACGCATCGGCATCACGGTGGACAAGGCCTCCCCCGACCTGACCATGGTTGTGCACTTGACCTCGCCGGACAAACGCTACGACATGCTGTACCTGTCCAACTACGCCGTGCTCAACATCAAGGATGAGCTGGCGCGACTGGGCGGCGTCGGTGACGTGCAACTGTTCGGCATGGGCGACTATTCACTGCGGGTCTGGCTTGATCCGAACAAGACCGCCTCACGCAACCTGACCGCCACTGATGTGGTCAATGCGATTCGCGAGCAGAACCGTCAGGTAGCCGCAGGCCAGCTGGGCTCCCCGCCCTCCCCGAATGCCACCAGCTTTCAGATGTCGATCAACACTCAGGGCCGTCTGGTCAGTGAGGAAGAGTTCGAAAACGTGGTCGTGCGCGCCGGTGCCGATGGCGAAATCACTCGCCTCAAGGACATTGCCCGCATCGAGCTGGGTTCCAGCCAGTACGCGTTGCGCTCGCTGCTCAACAACCAGCCTGCGGTCGCGATCCCGATCTTCCAGCGTCCCGGCTCCAACGCCATCGACATCTCCAACGATGTACGGGCACGGATGGCCGAGCTCAAGCAAAGCTTCCCGGAAGGCATGGACTACAGCATCGTCTATGACCCGACGATCTTCGTCCGTGGCTCCATCGAGGCGGTGATTCACACGCTGTTCGAAGCCCTGATTCTGGTAGTGCTGGTCGTCATCCTGTTCCTGCAGACCTGGCGCGCGTCGATCATCCCGCTGGTGGCCGTACCGGTCTCGTTGATCGGCACCTTTGCGGTCATGCATATGTTCGGTTTCTCGCTGAACGCGCTGTCCTTGTTCGGCCTGGTACTGGCGATCGGTATCGTGGTCGACGATGCCATCGTGGTGGTGGAGAACGTCGAACGGAACATCGAACTGGGCCTGGAACCGGTCGCCGCCACGCACAAGGCCATGGCCGAAGTGACGGGGCCGATCATCGCGACGGCGCTGGTGCTGTGCGCCGTGTTCGTGCCTGCGGCATTCATTTCCGGGCTTAGCGGGCAGTTCTATAAGCAGTTCGCGCTGACCATCGCCATCTCGACGGTCATTTCCGCCTTCAACTCGCTGACCCTGTCGCCTGCACTGGCAGCGGTATTGCTCAAAGGTCATGACGCGCCCAAGGATCGCTTCTCGCGGTTCCTCGACAAAATGCTCGGCAGCTGGCTGTTCCGTCCGTTCAACCGTTTTTTCGAGAAAGCCAGCCACGGCTATGTCGGGACGGTCGCCAGGGTCATTCGCAGCAGCGGTATTGCCTTGCTGGTCTACGCGGGCCTGATGGTTTTGACCTGGATGGGCTTTGCCAGCACACCAACCGGTTTCGTACCGAGCCAGGACAAGCAATACCTGGTCGCATTTGCCCAGTTGCCGGACGCCGCAAGCCTGGACCGCACCGAGGATGTCATCAAGCGCATGTCGGAGCTGGCCCTCAAGCAGCCTGGCGTGCAGGATGCGATTGCCTTCCCGGGGCTGTCGATCAACGGCTTCACCAACAGCCCGAATAACGGCGTGGTGTTCGTGACCCTCAAACCGTTCGACGAACGCAAGGACCCGAGCCTCTCGGCCAACGCGATTGCCGGTGCACTAAACGGTCAGTTCGCTTCGATTCAGGAAGCCTACATGGCGATCTTCCCGCCACCACCGGTACAAGGCCTGGGCACCATCGGCGGCTTCCGTCTGCAAATCGAGGACCGTGGCAACCTCGGCTATGACGAGCTGTACAAGGAAACCCAGAACATCATCGCCAAAAGCCGCAGCGTGCCGGAACTGGCCGGACTGTTTACCAGCTACACGGTGAACGTACCGCAAGTCGATGCCGCGATTGACCGCGAGAAAGCCAAGACCCACGGCGTGGCAGTCAGCGATATTTTCGACACCCTGCAGGTGTATCTGGGTTCGCTGTACGCCAACGACTTCAACCGCTTCGGCCGCACCTATCAGGTCAATGTCCAGGCTGAACAGCAGTTCCGTCAGGATGCCGATCAGATCGGTCAGCTCAAGGTGCGCAATAACCTGGGCGAGATGATCCCGCTGGCGACCTTCGTCAAGGTCAGCGATACCGCAGGCCCTGACCGCGTCATGCACTACAACGGCTTCATCACTGCTGAAATCAACGGTGCGGCAGCGCCGGGCTACAGCTCTGGTCAGGCTCAGGCGGCAGTCGAGAAACTGCTTCGCGAGGAACTGCCCACCGGCATGATCTACGAATGGACCGACCTGACCTATCAGCAGATCCTTTCGGGCAATACCGCGCTGTTCGTGTTCCCGCTCTGTGTGCTGCTGGCGTTTCTGGTGCTGGCAGCCCAATACGAAAGCTGGAGCCTGCCGCTGGCGGTGATCCTGATCGTACCGATGACCCTGCTCTCGGCGATTGCCGGGGTGATGATCGCTGGCAGCGACAACAACATCTTCACTCAGATCGGCCTGATCGTACTGGTAGGCCTGGCGTGCAAGAACGCGATTCTGATCGTCGAGTTCGCCAAGGACAAACAGGCCGAAGGGATGAGCCCGCTGGATGCGGTACTGGAAGCCTGCCGCCTGCGTCTGCGTCCGATCCTGATGACCTCGTTCGCCTTCATCATGGGTGTCGTGCCGCTGGTGCTGTCCAGCGGTGCAGGTGCCGAGATGCGCCATGCCATGGGTGTCGCGGTGTTCTCCGGGATGCTGGGGGTCACCTTCTTCGGCCTGCTGCTGACGCCGGTGTTCTACGTGCTTATCCGTAATTACGTCGAACGCCAGGAGGCCCGCAAGGCCGCCAGGGTAAACAGCCAGCAAAACCTGCCTGCGGAGATGCATTGATGAGTGCGTACAAAGTCTTCATCCCGAGCCTGCTGGTCATGGCACTGGCGGCCTGCGCCGTAGGCCCGGACTACCAGGCGCCGGCCACGGCGCCAGCGAAACTGGCCGCCGCCGCCCAGGGCAACTATGACCGCAGCAAAGTGGACAGGGTCTGGTGGCAGCAGTTCGAGGACCCGACCCTCAACAAACTGGTAGCCCGGTCACTGGACGGCAACCGCGATCTGCGCGTCGCCTTCGCCCGGCTCAAGTCGGCGCGCGCCATTCGCGATGACGTCGCCAACGATGTGATGCCAGTGGTGACCAGCCGCGCCAGCAGCGACATCGGCAAGGGTCAGCAACCCGGCATCACCGAGCGCCGGGTCAACAGCGAGCGCTATGACCTGGGCCTGGACATGGCCTGGGAAGTGGACCTGTTCGGGCGTATACAGCGCCAGCTGGAAGCCAGCGATGCCGATCAGGACGCTGCAGAGGCCAACCTCTATCAGCTGCAGGTCACGCTGATTGCCGAGGTGGTCGATGCCTATGGTCAACTGCGCGGCGCACAACTGCGTGAAGCCATTGCCCGCGACAACCTGAAAAATCAGCAGAGTTCTCAGGACGTGACCACGCAATTGCGCGATGCGGGCGTGGGCAACGAGCTGGATGTGGTGCGTGCCGAGGCACGACTGGCCGCCGTCGAGGCGACCGTTCCGCAGTTGCAGGCCGAGCAGGCTCGCCAACGCAATCGCATCGCCACGTTACTGGGCGAGCGTCCGGAAAACCTCAGCGTCGACTTGAGCCCGAGCAAGCTGCCGGCCATCGCCAAGGCCTTGCCGATTGGCGACCCGACGCAAGTGTTGCGCAATCGGCCCGACATCCGCGCAGCCGAGCGACAACTCGCTGCCTCGACCGCCCGTATCGGCGTCGCGACTGCCGATCTGTTCCCAAGGGTCAGCCTGAGCGGGTTTCTGGGCTTTACCGCCGGACGCGGCTCGCAGATCGGTTCGTCAGCGGCCAGAGCCTGGTCGCTAGGCCCCAGCATCACCTGGGCGGCCTTCGATCTGGGCAGTGTCCGGGCGCAGATTCGCAGTGCCGACGCCGACGCAGAAGGCGCACTGGCCAACTATGAGCAGCAGGTGCTGCTCGCGCTGGAAGAGTCGGAGAACGCGTTCAGCGACTACGACAAACGCCAGCAGCGGCTGGTCTCACTGATGCGCCAGAGCGATGCGAGTCGCTCGGCGGCCAGACTGGCCTCGGTGCAGTATCGCGAAGGCACGGCGGACTTTCTGGTCCTGCTGGATGCCGAGCGCGAGCGTCTGGCGGCCGAGGACGCTCAGGCGCAGGCAGAAATCGAGCTGTACCGTGGCATTGTGGCCATCTACAAGGCACTGGGTGGCGGCTGGCAACCTCAGGCCTGAACCTGAAAAGCCGGTAAACCCGCCCCGCGTCCGATCAGGCCGCGGGGCTTTTTTTGCCTGAAATCCGGCTGCATCATGATTGCCGTTTGACAGCTGCCAGCCACTCCCCGAAGCTGCAACCCGTCAAGCATTGGAAATCGATATGCCCAGACTTTCTACCACGGGGTTATCGCCTCAACCCACTTCTCGACGTCGCTGGCTGATCGGCGCAGCGGCTGCAGCGCTGCTGGTGCTTTCGCTGGTTTTCTGGTGGTGGCGCATGCCCGTCCAGACGGCCCCGGCCAAGCTCAGTCATACCTATGCCCAGGCGCTGGAGCAGGCACATGACGGCAAACCCGGTGCCGCGCGCGTGCTGTACCAACAACTGGCGCGGACTGACCTGTCTGACGCACAACGCATCAGCCTGCTCGCCGAACTGAGCGACTACCCCAGCCCCCAGGCCCTCAAGTTGCTCGATGCGGCCTTGAGTAACCCGTCCGCGCAAGTGCGCGAAGCGGCCATCGATGTCAGCGTCAGGCTGGTCTCCAACAGCCAGCGCAGTCTGTTGCTCGGCCCGCTGCTGGATGACGCCGAACAATCCGTCAGGTTTCGCGCCACCGGCGCCCTGCTTGGCCTCTCCCCCGATGAGCTGGGCCTGTACTTTGCCGTTCTGCAGCAAAGTGCCGAGGCGTTTCAGGAATCACTCAAGAGCCAGCCGCAAAACGCCCAAAACCAGCTGCAACTGGCCAGGCTGTATCTGCAGACCGGCGACCTGGAACCTGCGCTCGCGGCCCTACAGCGGGCCACCGCGCTGGACCCGGGCAATATCGAAGCAGCGCTGGCGCACATCGAATTACTGGACCGCAAGGGCCAGGCCGAGCAGGCGCGCGGCCTTTTCGCACAGTTGCTGGAGCACAATCCTGGCTCGTCCCTGCTCCAGCATGCGCTGGGCATGTGGCTGCTGAACCACGGCCAGGCTGAATTCGCCGTGCTCAGCCTGGCCAAGGCCACGGAACTGGCACCCGATAACAATGACTATCGCTATGACCTGGCGGTGGCCCTGCACTCGTTGAACGAGCTCGAAGCGGCACAGCGCCAGTTGACCCAGATCGTTCAGAACCAGCCCGCCAATCGCAAGGCCAGGGTGCTGCTGATCCAGTACTGGAAAGAGAACGGCCAGTTGCAAAACGTGCAGATTCTGCTGGCCGAGCTCGAGCAGCAGAACCCGGATGACCCAGTGCTGCAACAGGGACTGTAGGGTCACAAACGCAACGCTGAGACGGGCGAAAGGCCATCTTTGAAGGGTCTACGCGCCTTTCAGCACGTGGCCTTCAGACATTCCGGCCATTTCCTCACTCAACACTCCTTTTGCCTGTGGGATATTTCTTTTTCTAAGCCCTCCACTCTCTCATGGCACGTTTTCCATCCGTGGGTAATATCGGAAATAACTTACAACACCCCTCAGCCTACAACACGGACATCACCCCCTATATCCAACATCGTTCCCCCATGCCATTTAACGAATTTGAGAAAGGCTATTTTCTAACTGAAAAAAAAAGTGCATCATTTGCGGGCGACTGAGTTATAAATACCCTCTATCTGCACAACGACAAGCCGCAAAGGCCAAGTTTCAGCATAGAAACCGCAGGTATCGGGCACCCTCGAGTGAGCGAATCGACCCATCAGTTTTGTCTCATCGCTTTATAGGGCTGACAACAGCCATTACATTGTTGGAGTATATTAATTGTCCAGACTTGCCGAGTTTCGAGCAGCAGAGAAAGCCCTTCAGGAACAGCTTGCACAGCTGGAATCGTTGAAGAATGACGCCGGATTGAAGAAGGAGATCGAATTCGAGCAAAAGCTCCAGGACCTGATGGGCACCTACGGCAAAAGCCTGCGTGACATCATCGCCATCCTTGACCCTTCGAGTGCCACCTCGCTGGTTGCACCCGCAGGGCCCAAGCGTCGCCGTGCACGCGTGGTCAAGGTGTACCAGAACCCGCACACCGGCGAGCTGATTGAAACCAAGGGCGGCAACCATCGCGGCCTCAAGGCGTGGAAAGAGCAATACGGTGTAGACACTGTTGATTCATGGCTGCGTGCCTGATTGCAAGTTGTCACTTGAAGCCCTGCACGTGCAGGGCTTTTTTATCTCCGGCACTGCAGATGAACACCTGCGCATTGCAGCGCTGCGCTCAGGCGTCATCACACAGTGCCTGCCGGTCCGCGCTGGGAATTCATATACATGATTAGGTGAACTGTCCGGTTCGTATACTTCAATGCACCGGGTAAATGCCGCGGGAATAATGACGCCAATAAATCCGGATTATGCGATTCAGCACACAGTTACAAACCTGAACAGTTGCTGAAGTGTGTAGAGTAATTATTCAGGTCGACAGCATGATGAGATACAGCACTATTTGTTTCTCAATGATTCGGTGCGCTGAACAGCATCGAATGCGCAGCCCAGCGCAGCTTCACACTTTTTTCACATGGACTCTCGGATGATGAAGACCGCTAAAGGAATAGCGCCCCATGCCCGCCTCGGCGGGCTTCTTTTTGTCTGCGAAAAGGCAGATGTCACTGCGTAACGTCCAGACGCAGACTCTCGCGAATACGCAGTGCCTCATCCTTGTTGCTCGCATAGCCGTCTGCCGATCCCGCATAAGACAACGACCAGGCCAGATCCTTGCTGGCGGCCGCGACCAGTGTCTGGGTCAGCACGTGCACACCGTTCTGGGTAATGGTGCAGGTGGTTTCGAGCGCGGGCACCACGCTGAGCCGGCTTTCGCGGACATGCGTGCAGGCGCTCTGCAATCCGCTGCGGGCAAAATTGACCTGAACCGACTTGCGCATTTCCAGCAGAACGCCCTGGACGTTGACCTCATGCCCCGGCGTCAGGCGCGTCTGGGTGAGCTCCATGACCATCAGCGGATTTCCACTTTGATCGTTTTTAACCGCGCGCTGTCTGACCTGCACGGAAGGTTGAACGGGCTCGCCCGACTCGGTCGGTAACGACTCGACCTCCCAGCCTGCGGGCCAGACGATCATTGCATCGGCGGCATGGACCTGGGCAGCGCCCAGCAGCAGGAACAGGCACAGGCTTGGCACGGAGCGTCGGTAGTGCGAAAGGATCATGATCGGGTCGCCAGAACGGTTGACCGGAAATTCTGAGCCTGTTGTCGGCATCGAGCAAGGCCGACGCGACGTTATCCAAGCCGGGTTTGGCACTGCTCGCCCTGCCCCGTATCATTTGGCATTATTTGTACATTCTGTTGGAGACACATTGATGAGCTTGCACGAACTCAACACCCTACCGGGCGTCACAGCCAATCCTGAAGCGGCCACCCGGCAGTTTGTGTTCAACCACACCATGCTGCGCGTCAAGGACATCACCAAATCGCTGGACTTCTACACCCGCGTACTGGGCTTCAGCCTGGTCGAAAAACGAGACTTCCCGGAAGCCGAATTCAGCCTGTACTTCCTGGCGCTGGTCGACAAGGCGCAGATCCCGGAAGACGACGCTGCGCGCAACGAATGGATGAAGTCGATCCCCGGCATTCTAGAGCTGACCCATAACCACGGTACCGAAAGCGATGCCACAGCGTCGTACCACAACGGTAACAGCGACCCGCGCGGCTTTGGCCATATCTGCGTGTCGGTGCCTGACGTGAAAGTCGCCTGCGAGCGATTCGAAAGCCTGGGCGTCGACTTCCAGAAGCGCTTGTCCGACGGCCGCATGAACAGCCTGGCTTTTATCAAGGACCCGGATGGCTACTGGGTAGAGATCATCCAGCCTACACCGCTCTGAGACTGGCGGTGATCGCTCCGGCAAGGAGCGATCAGCCTGAAAAACAAAAAGCCCCGTGATCGCTCACGGGGCTTTTTGTTTACCGCTGTCCGATCAAGCCGGTGCGGAGGTACGGATCAGGTGGTCAAAAGCGCTCAGGGAGGCCTTGGCACCTTCGCCCAGGGCGATGATGATCTGCTTGTACGGGGCGACTGTCACGTCACCGGCAGCGAAGATACCCGGCACCGAAGTTTCTCCACGGGAATCGACCACGATCTCGCCACGCGGCGACAGCTCGATGGCACCTTTGAGCCATTCGCTGTTGGGCAGCAGACCGATCTGCACGAAGATACCTTCGAGCGGCACGGTGATCTCTTCGCCTGTGGTGCGGTTCTTGTAGCGCAGGCCGTTGACCTTCTGCTCATCACCCGTCACTTCAGTGGTTTGCGCACTGGTGATCACGGTCACGTTCGGCAGGCTGTGCAGCTTGCGCTGCAGCACCGCGTCGGCACGCAACTGCACGTCGAACTCCAGCAGTGTCACATGGGACACGATACCGGCCAGGTCGATTGCAGCCTCGACACCCGAGTTACCACCACCGATGACAGCGACGCGCTTGCCTTTGAACAACGGACCGTCGCAGTGCGGGCAATAAGCCACGCCCTTGTTACGGTACTGCTGCTCACCCGGCACATTCATCTCCCTCCAGCGTGCGCCGGTGGCAAGGATCAACGTCTTGGCCTTGAGGCTGGCACCGCTGGCAAACTTCACTTCATGCAACTCGCCGGCTGCGCCAGGGATCAGCTTGTCGGCGCGTTGCAGGTTCATGATGTCGACTTCGTACTGCTTGACGTGTTCTTCAAGCGCCACGGCCAGTTTCGGCCCCTCGGTATGCTGTACCGAGATGAAGTTCTCGATGGCCATGGTGTCGAGCACCTGACCACCGAAACGCTCGGCGGCAACACCGGTGCGGATGCCTTTGCGGGCAGCGTAGACCGCCGCCGCAGAGCCCGCGGGGCCACCGCCCACGACCAGCACATCGAAAGCCTGCTTGGCGTTGAGTTTTTCCGCCTGACGCGCACCGGCACCGGTGTCGATTTTGGCCAGAATCTCTTCCAGGCCCATGCGGCCCTGGCCGAACAATTCACCGTTCAGATAGATGCTCGGTACCGACATGATCTTGCGATCGGTGACTTCGTCCTGGAACAGCGCACCGTCGATAGCGACGTGCTTGATACCAGGGTTCAGTACTGCCATCAGATTCAGTGCCTGGACAACGTCCGGGCAGTTCTGGCAGGACTGCGAGAAATAGGTTTCGAAATGGAATTCGCCCTCAAGCGCGCGAACCTGTTCGATGGTTTCCGCACTGACCTTGGGTGGATAGCCGCCGACTTGCAGCAGCGCCAGGACCAGCGAGGTGAATTCGTGACCCATGGGGATACCGGCAAAACGCAGGCTGATATCGTGGCCAGGGCTGCTCAGCGAGAACGACGGAGTACGTGCGTCGGTGCCGCTGTCATTCAGGGTGACGTCCTTGGAAACGCTGATCACATCATTGAGCAGTGCAAGCATTTCCTGGGACTTCGCGCCGTCATCAAGGGACGCGACGATCTCGATGGGGCGAGTAACCCGCTCCAGATAGGATTTCAACTGGGCTTTAAGATTGGCGTCCAACATGTGGCGGCTTCCTGTTTACAAAGGGTAGAAATAACAACTTTACAAAGGGTAGAAATAACAACGCCCAGGCGATGACCGCCCGGGCGTTTTTTGGGGCGATGCGGTTTACTTGCTCAAGAGCTCAACGCCCCTAGCCGATTCATGCGACTCAGATCTTGCCAACCAGGTCCAGGGACGGAGCCAGAGTAGCTTCGCCTTCTTTCCACTTGGCTGGGCAGACTTCGCCCGGGTGAGCGGCAACGTACTGAGCAGCCTTGATCTTGCGCAGCAGCTCGGAAGCGTCACGGCCAACACCGCCGTCGTTCAGCTCGACGATTTTGATCTGACCTTCAGGGTTGATCACGAAAGTACCGCGATCCGCCAGACCGGCTTCTTCGATCAGTACGTCGAAGTTGCGGGAGATGGTCAGGGTCGGGTCACCGATCATGGTGTACTGGATCTTGCCGATGGCTGGCGAAGTGTTGTGCCATGCAGCGTGAGCGAAGTGGGTGTCAGTCGAGACACTGTAGATCTCAACGCCCAGCTTCTTGAACTCTTCGTAGTTGTCAGCCAGGTCTTCCAGCTCGGTCGGGCATACGAAGGTGAAGTCGGCCGGGTAGAAGAATACGACAGACCACTTGCCTTTGAAGTCAGCGTCCGAGACGTCAACGAAAGCGCCGTTCTTGAATGCGGTAGCCTTGAACGGTTTTACTTGGCTGTTGATGATAGGCATCGGTATATCTCCTGATGGGTTGGATGGGTTGTGAATTCGATGAAGTGAAGCTTACGCATGATCGATGACAATCGCTCATTGGCAAACCTGATGTCACTGATTGCTTTTCACTATGAAGGCAGCTTATTGATAGAAGAAACCTTCGGACCGCTCCCCGCCTCCGATGGGCTCAGGAACGGAGCGGCATCAATGTAGCGCATCGCCGACTTGATGTCCCTCCAGCCTACATAGGACATCAGTGACTTGAGGTCCCAGCCGTTGCTGTGCGCCCAACTGGCGAAGCCACGGCGCAGCGAGTGGCTGGTGTAGTGCTCGGCGGCGATGCCTGCACGCTGGAGGGCCTGACGCAGCAACGGGATGACGCTGTTGGCGTGCAACCCCTCCTCGCTTAGATTACCCCAGCGGTCCACGGCCCGAAACACCGGCCCGCGCACTAGCGCGGCACAGTTGATCCACTCTATATAGGCCTGCACCGGGCACAGCCGCTGCAACGCGGGGGTCTGATAGGTCCGGCCCAGGTTGTCGCGATCACCCTTGCTGCGCGGCAGATAAAGGCTGATTCCCGAGTCGGCGATGGCCTTGACGTCCTGTATTTGCAGGCGGCAAAGCTCGTCGCTGCGAAACCCGCGCCAGAACCCCAGCAGGATCAACGCCGAATCACGTCGACCGCGTAACAGACGCGGCTGGTCGTGTTGCGCCTTCGCCTCGTGTATCTCGATCTCCAGCCAGGCGATGACTTTTTCCAGATCCTGTAGCTGCAATGGCTCGGCCTGCTTTTCCTGCGCAGGATGCAGCGCACGAATGCCCTTGATGACCTTGCGCACCATCGGTGCCTTGGTGGGATCGACAAAACCCTGGCTGACATGCCACTGGGCCAGCGCTGACAAGCGCAGCTTCAGGGTATTGACCGACAGCGTTCCCGCGTGGCTGGCCAGGTAACGCGCCACGCTTTCGCTGGTCGCCGGCAGAAAGCCGCCCCATGTCACCTCGAAATGCTCGATGGCAGCCCGATAGCTGCGGCGCGTGTTGTCGCGGGTCGCCGCCTCGATATAGCGGTCAACGTCATTCATGGCTCAAACCTGCTCGGGTGTACCGGTAGCGACGCGTCAAAAGGAGCTGACAGCGCCTGACACGGGATAATACGCCAATATCCCGCGTTATTTAATTCAAAAAATAGCTAATTATTTCAAAACATATAGTATGTAATTACAGAGTACATACCACAGTACGAAATCGTAGGAGAGAGCATGGCCCGCGGCGGTGTAAACAAGGCATTAGTGCAGAAAGCGAGAGCGTCGCTGCTGTCCCGAGGCGAAAACCCCAGCATTGATGCGGTACGTATCGAAATGGGCAATACCGGCTCGAAAACCACCATCCACCGCTATCTGAAGGAGCTTGAATCCACACACGCCCCGGCACCGGATATCAATGAGGAATTGAGCGACCTAGTCGCGCATCTCGCCCAGAGGCTTCAGCAGCAGGCGCAAGAGCGTATTGATCAGGCGCACGATCAGCACCAGGCCGAACGCGACACCCTCCAGCGGCAACTTGCGGCCACTCAGGAGCAGATCGGTCAACTGGATCGGCACGCACAGCAGCGTGAAGAGGCACTGGAACAGCAGGCTGCCGCCCTGCTCCACACGCAACGCACACTGCAGGATGTACAGACAGAACACGCCAGACTGCTTCAGGCCAATCAGGACCTGGAGGCTCGCCTGCACGACAAGGACGGGCAGATCCACTCCCTGGAAGAAAAGCACCAGCATGCCCGCGACGCGCTGGAGCACTATCGCAACGCGATCAAGGAACAACGCGAGCAGGAGCAGCGACGCCACGAAGGTCAGGTTCAGCAGTTGCAAATGGAACTGCGACAGGCACAACAAGGCCTTGCCATGCACCAGGAAAACATCACACAGCTCAATCGAGACAACGAAAGACTGCTGGCTGAAAATCGCAACACCCTGCGCGAACTGCACAGCCAGACCGACCAGCTGAAGCAGGCCAACACACAGAATGCTGCCTTCGCAGAACAACAGCAGCACGCCCGCACCCAATGCGCCCTGCTGGAAGAACGGTTACGCGGCGCGCAGGACGAAAACGCCGCGCTCAAACAAGGCATGACCGATGCGCAGCAGCAGAGCCGCATGCTGGAACTGTTGCTGACCAAGAAGGAAGCAGCACTGGAGAACCTGCAGATCAGGCTCGATCAGCCGGACAAGCCTAAAGCCACCAGAAAGAAGCCAGCGGACAAGCCATGACCAGAAGCTTCAGGCAACCGCAGCCTTGCCGCATGGCAGCTGCAAATGAACCCGGGTGCCCTGACCTTCAGTGCTTTCTATATGCACGTGCCCGCCACTCTGCCGGGTAAAGCCGTAGACCATCGACAAACCCAGCCCGGTGCCCTGACCTACCGGTTTGGTGGTGAAAAACGGATCGAACACCTGGTCGATAACATCCCGAGCAATGCCGCAGCCGTTATCTTCGACACTGAGCTGTATGTAGTCGCCAGGCAGCAAACCCTCTTTTTGCGCCGCCAGTGTTAACGAGCGACTGCGCACGCACAGCCTCCCTCCGACAGGCACAGCGTCGCGAGCATTGATGACCAGATTCAACAAGGCATTTTCCAGCTGGTGCTCATCAGTGCGCACCGCGCTCAACCCCTCCTCCAGCTCGATCTCCAGATGCGCATGAGCGCCGACCGTGCCTCGCAACAGCTCCTCCATGGAGCGGACCATGCAATTGACGTCCACTACAGTGACGTTGAGCGACTGCCGGCGGGCAAATGTCAGCAGCCTGCGGGTCAGCGCGGCAGCACGGTTCGCCGAGCTCGCTGCCGCATCCAGGTAGCGCGCGACCTCACCGATCCGCCCGGCCGCTACACGCAGCCTGATCATGTCCAGTGCGCCAATCACGCCGGAAAGTACATTGTTGAAGTCATGGGCGATGCCCCCGGTCAACTGACCGATCGCATCCATCTTCTGCGCATGACGCAAGGCCTCCTCAGCCATCGCCCGCTCGGCAATTTCGGCCTGCAGCAACTTATTGGCGGTTTCCAGCTCACGCGTACGCTCGGCGACGCGTAACTCAAGACTCTCGTTGAGTTCGCGCAACGCCTCTTCTGCATTGACCTGAGCGGTGATATCGGTGTGAGTACCCAGCCAGTGGGTGATGTGGCCCCGCGCATCGCGCAGGGGTAACGCGCGCGACAGGAACCAGTTGAACGCACCGTCCTTGCCACGGATCGGGAAGGTATCTTCCCAGATCGAACCGGTGGAAAAGCAGTATTGCAAACGCGCCATCACCCGCTCGCGATGCTCAGGATGCAGAACCGAGCGCCAGCCCAAGGCCGTCATGGCCTCAAGCGAGGCACCGGTGTAGGCATACCAACGCTCGTTGTACCAGTGGACCTGCCCTCGGGGGCTGGCAGTCCAGGCCAATTGGCTCATGTTGTCAGCCAAGGTCCTGAACTGACGCTCGCTTTCACGCAAGGCGTCGATGTACTGCGCGACTTCGCGATCCTGCTCAGCCGAATGCAATGGCATTCTGGCCGGTGGTTGTTCTCTATTCACGTCGGGATCCATCCTCTTCAAGCCTTTACCCCGGAGCTCTTCCTGAACTCCGGGCGCTGCGTGACTTAACGTTTGACAGGCGTGCGCATGGTGACGAACTCTTCTGCTGCGGTCGGGTGCACCCCGATAGTATCGTCGAATACCTGCTTGGTCGCGCCAGCCTTGATGGCAATGGCCAGGCTCTGGACGATTTCGCCAGCATCCGGCCCCACCATATGGCAGCCCAGCACGCGGTCGGTTTTCGCATCGACGACCAGCTTCATCAATGTGCGCTCCTGATCATCGGTCAGGGTCAGCTTCATTGGCCTGAAACGGCTCTCGAAAATCTGCACATCGTGACCGGCCTTGATTGCATCTTCTTCGGTCAGACCGACCGTACCAATGTTCGGCAGACTGAAAACCGCCGTCGGGATGTGATTGTAGTCTACCGGGCGATACTGCTCGGGCTTGAACAGTCGACGCGCGACCGCCATGCCTTCAGCCAGCGCGACCGGGGTCAGCTGCACACCTCCGATGACGTCGCCGATGGCCAGAATGGAAGGCTCGCTGCTCTGGTAATGCTCATCGACCTTGATGTAACCGTGCTCGTCCAGCTTGACGTCGACACTGTCCAGACCGAGGTTGTCGAGCATCGGCCGACGCCCTGTTGCGTAGAACACGTAATCAGTTTCGAGAGTGCCGCCGCCTTTCATGGACAACAGCAGACTGCCGTCGGCCTGCTTGTCGATGCGCTCGATATCGCTGTTGAAGCGAATCGTCATGTCACGCTTGAGCAGCTCTTCGTGGAGATGGGTACGAACACCGCCATCAAAACCACGCAGAAACAGTTCGCGGCGGTAGACCAGCGTGGTATCGGCGCCCAGGCCATTGAAGATCGAAGCGAACTCCACGGCAATGTAGCCACCACCCACGACCACCACGCGCTTTGGCAGCGTCTTGAGGTAAAACGCCTCGTTGGACGTAATGGCATGCTCGCGTCCCGGCACATCAGGCACCTGCGGCCAGCCACCGGTGGCGATCAGAATGCGCTCGACGCTGTAGGTCTGACCGTTGATTTCGACCTGCTGCGGCCCGACGATCTTTGCGTGGCCTTCAAGCAGAGTAACGCCGCTGTCGACCAGCAATTTACGATAGATGCCGTTGAGGCGGGTGATCTCACTGTCCTTGTTGGCAATCAGCGTGGACCAGTCAAAACTGGCCTCGCCCAATGACCAGCCAAAGCCCTTGGCATGATCAAAATCCTCGGAAAAATGCGCTCCGTACACCAGCAACTTCTTGGGAACGCACCCGACGTTGACGCAGGTTCCACCTAAATAACGGCTTTCGGCCACGGCTACCCGCGCACCAAAACCGGCAGCAAAACGTGCTGCCCTGACACCGCCCGAACCGGCGCCAATTACAAACAGATCAAAATCGAAGGCCATTGCTATCTCCTGGGCAGAGTTACAGCATAACCGCACGGCGGCTATTCAGAAATGAAAAAGCCACCCGGAGGTGGCGTTTTCACAGCATCGTCATTCAGGTATCAATGAGCTTTGCCGGTCTTGTAGAAGTGCTCGAAGCAGAAGTTGGTAGCCTGGATGTAACCTTCCGCACCACCGCAGTCAAAACGCTCGCCCTTGAACTTATAGGCGAGTACGTTGCCTTCGGCAGCCTGCTTCATCAAGGCGTCGGTGATCTGAATTTCACCGCCCTTGCCCGGCTCGGTCTGCTCGATTTTCTCGAAGATGTCCGGAGTCAGGATGTAGCGGCCGATGATCGCCAGATTGGACGGCGCATCTTCAGGCTTCGGCTTTTCAACCATGTTGGTCACGCGGAACAGGCCTGGCTTGATCTCTTCGCCAGCGATCACGCCATACTTGTTGGTTTCCTGCGGATCGACTTCCTGGATGGCGATGATCGAGCAGCCATAATGCTTGTGCAGCTTGACCATCTGCGCCAGCACGCCATCACCCTCAGGGTTGACGCACAGGTCATCCGCCAGAACCACGGCGAACGCTTCGTTGCCGATCAGCGGGCGACCGCTGAGAATCGCATGGCCCAGGCCCTTCATTTCGGTCTGACGGGTGTACGAGAAGCTGCATTCGTCGATCAGCTTTCGAATACCGACCAGGTACTTTTCCTTGTCAGTACCCTTGATCTGGTGCTCGAGCTCGTAGCTGATGTCGAAGTGGTCTTCAAGAGCGCGCTTGCCACGACCGGTCACGATGGAAATTTCGGTCAGGCCTGCAGCGAGGGCTTCCTCAACACCGTATTGGATCAGTGGCTTGTTGACCACCGGCAGCATTTCCTTGGGCATGGCCTTGGTCGCTGGCAGGAAGCGAGTGCCGTAACCGGCTGCTGGGAACAAGCATTTCTTGATCATAAAAGTCCTTGGTAAGGGCTGTTGGTGTTAACGGCGCAGTCTAATGATGAGGCAGTCACCTTACAATGCTGCCTTTGGCCGTCCGATGCCATGATAGAGGAATACTCGTACAGATAGTTCCGCACTTTCTGGATATTGCCTGTACATAAATGCAGCGCAGAACACCATTAAACGACCCTCAGGGCCAGCACAGCAGGCTCGGAATGCCTTTCCGGACGGCTGCAGCATTTACATCAGGCTTCGTGAATGGCAAGGCGGCGACAAGCGGGAAGCAGGCAGTTTATGATGCAAAACATGGCGGAACGATGGCACCTATTACCAGTCCAACGCTCGCATTTGTTAATTCCCTGGCCTTATCTCGAAGCGAAAAACATGATCAGAATTTTGTCCATTATTGCTGTGCTGGGCCTTACCGGCTGCGCAACCGCCTCCAACACCTACCTGAAAAACGGCAAACAGGGCTTGAGCATCGACTGCTCCGGCGAGGCGATGTCCTGGGCAAGCTGCTACGAAAAAGCGGATGCGTCCTGCGCAGGCACAGGCTATGAAATTGTTGGCACAGATGGCACCCCACAGCCTGCCGAAAGCGACAAGACGCTGGGCGTGGACGTTGGCAACTACAAAAGCCGCAGCGTGCTGGTGGTCTGCAAATAATCAGGTCTGCCGCCCTGCCCACCGCGGGCAGGGCCAGCTGGCCGAGCCTGACCGATCAGCCTGAAATGCACGCTTCGGCAGCGTTCTGCACATCCCTGAAACGGATGGGCACATTGGCAAGTCGTTCGTAGACCTTGATCGTACTTCCGCCCGAGCGGCTCTCGATATCCACTACTGCTGCGGGTGACTTGCTGAGTTTCTGCGCGACGATGACCCGCAGGCCGTCATGGCGAGGCTCGATCAGAGGCGGCTTGCGACTGCTGCTGATCTTGCCAGCGAAGCAATCGGCGTATTCCTGAGGATTCTTGCCCGACATCACGTTCATGGTGGGGGGTGTATGCTCAATGTCGTTCACTGTGGCACAGCCAGTGATTGCCAGAGCCAGGACTACTACAGCAGCCAGTTTCATACAAAGCCTCCAAATAAAGGTCCTACGACAAGCCTCAACGCAATTAAATCCCGACTGAGGCATTTTTTCCCGGAAACACGGCAAATTAATACTCACCGACGTCAAATTGCGGGCGTCGCATGCTATCGTTTTGATTTTTCAGAAAAACCCCCATTTCGGAGCCCGTCATGAAATTCGTACACCAGCGTGAGCATCTCAACGAGGACGATCTTGTCGTCATCGAGTGCTCTCAGACCTGCAATATTCGCCTGATGAACGATGCGAATTTTCGCAGTTTCAAAAATGGTGGTCGGCACACCTATCATGGCGGTGCGTTTGACAGATTTCCGGCCAAGATCGCCGCGCCAAGCACCGGTTTCTGGAACATCACCATCGATACCGCAGGGCGCAAGGCAGATACCAATGCCGGACGCAAACTGCCCTTTACTCACAAGATCAAGATCGTCCGGCGCTCGACCTCTCGCCTGGGATGATGCAAGGAGTCACCGTGAACAATCCAGCCCCGCGCACGACCAAATTTGCTGTCAGCTACAAGCTCAATGGCGAACGCCGCTTCGAATTCGCCCAGCTGCAATCGGCATCCACCGAAGAAGCCGAGGCCGCCTTGAAGAAGATGCACGGCGAGAGCAACGACCTTATTACCGAGGTCAAGGTCAGCAAGGCTCTCTGATACTTACCGGAGCTCGATCCGATCATGCAACGCAAAGGTGACACTCCCGCCACTCTGGACCTGTTCGCGGACCAGACGGCCCAGCCTCGCAGCGATGAGCGGATCGGGCCCGGGTCATGGCTGTTCAGAGGCTTTGCACTGCCGGCCATGCCGCAGCTGCTGCCTGCCCTTGAAGAGACACTGGGCCTCTCCCCGTTCCGGCACATGCAGACCCCCAGCGGTCTGAGCATGTCTGCAGCACTGAGCAGTTGCGGACAACTGGGCTGGATAACCGACCGCCACGGTTACCGGTACAGCGCGACCGACCCACAAACAGGACAGGCCTGGCCGACGATGCCGGACGTATTCATGCAGCTGGCGCAGGATGCCGCACTGGCAGCCGGCTATGCCGGGTTCGTGCCTGATGCCTGCCTGATCAATCGCTATATTCCGGGCGCCAAGATGTCCCTGCATCAGGACCGAGACGAATACGACCATCGCTGGCCAGTGGTCTCCGTATCACTGGGCATACCGGCCATCTTTCAGTTCGGCGGCCTGCTGCGCGGCGACAAGACTCAACGCATCTCCCTGTTTCATGGCGACGTGGTGGTCTGGGGTGGCGAGGACAGATTGCGTTTCCACGGCATTTTGCCCATCAAGCAGGCCGAGCATCCGCAGCTGGGTGAGCAACGGATCAACCTGACCTTCCGCAAGGCTGGCCGCGACAGCTGATCAGGCCTCTTCAAGCACACCGGAAGTACGGGCCAGCGCCGGGCATACTGCCCGGTGCAGGTTCAGTGCAGTATTGATGATGCCGATGTGGCTGAACGCCTGAGGGAAATTGCCCAGCATGCGCCCACCCTTCGGATCGTACTGCTCGGCCAGCAGGCCAACGTCATTGCACAAACCGCACAACCGTTCGAACAGCTGCGCGGCATCATCAGCCCGGCCGAGCAAGACATAGGCATCGGCCAGCCAGAACGAACAGACCAGAAACGTCCCTTCACGACCGGCAACACCATCGACACTGCGCTCGTTGTCGTAACGCAACAGCAGACCATCCTGCATCAGCGTGCGCTCGATCTGTGCGACGGTGCCGATAACGCGTGGGTCTTCCGGCGCGAGAAAACCGGTCAGCACAATCTGCAGCAGGCTCGCGTCCACCTCTGTCGAGCCATAGGTCTGCACGAAACTGCCAAGCTCGGCATCGAAACCGTGGCGACAGACATCGGCATGAATTTCGTCCGCCACCTTCCGGTAATGCGTCGCCAGCGCACGATCCTCATCGCTCTCGGCAGCCTGGGCGATCTGCGTAGCGTTACGGTCAAAGGCCACCCAGGCCATGACTTTCGAATGGGTAAAGTGGCGCGGCTCGGAGCGTATCTCCCAGATGCCCGCATCCGGCAGGTGCCAGATCTTCTCCAGATAAGGCATGACCACCTTTGAAATCGCCACGCTGCGCGGATGCTGCGCCATACCGCCGCGCAGCGCCTGGATCATCGCATCGGCCACTTCGCCATAGACATCCAGTTGAACCTGCGTCGCCGCACCATTGCCGACACGCACCGGCAGCGAGTGTTCGTAGCCACTCAGCCAGGGCAACTCGTATTCCTGCAGACGCCGCTCGCCGCCTACGCCGTACATGATCTGGATCTGTTCCGGGTTACCGGCAACCGAGCGCAGCAACCAGTCCCGCCAGGCCTGAGCTTCCTCGAAATAGCCCAGATTCATGAACGCCAGAAGGGTCATGGTGGCGTCGCGCAACCAGCAATAGCGGTAATCCCAATTGCGCTCGCCACCCAACTGTTCGGGCAATGAGGTGGTCACGGCCGCAACGATGCCGCCAGTAGGCGCATAGGTCATGGCTTTGAGCGTAATCAGCGAGCGCTTTACCTGCGCCGTCCACGGCCCGACGTCAGGGCAGCGATCAGAAAACTCGCGCCAATAGGCTGCGGTGGTGTCCAAGGCCTGGTCGGCATCGATCTGATCGAGCAAGGGCGCAAAGGATGCCTGATAGGCCAGCGTGAAGACCTTGCGCTCGCCTTCATCGACGTGAAAACGGCTGGCCGTGTGATGATCCTGTGGATGCAGGGCCACGGGGCTGCGCAAAACCAGCATTTCCGGCCCGGCGACTGCCGTCAGCGTATGAGCATCCTTGCGCTCGACCCAGGGCACACTGCTGCCGTAATCGAAACGGATGGCAAGATCCACAGCGAATTCGACCCGACCGGACAGCCCGACCACCATGCGCACCACGTGGCCGGAGGTCTTCATGGGCATGAAATCGATCAGCATGGCGCGACCGTCACGGGTTTCGAAAACCGTTTCGAGAATCAGCGTGCCGTCGCGATAACGACGCTCGACAGCGATAACCTCGGCGGTTGGCGCGATCTTCCAGCGGCCGTGCTCATCACCGCCCAGCAGCGCGGCGAAACAGGCCGTCGAGTCGAAGCGGGGGAAACACAACCAGTCCAGCGAACCATCACGGGCGACCAGCGCCGCCGTCTCGCAGTTGCCCAGCAATGCGTAGTCTTCGATCAGTGCAGCCATTCAGAAATGCCCGTCGTGATGATGATTCGTTAACGTGGGAACACCGTTCGGTCAGGCGCTCAGAATGTAACGCTCGATGGCGTTGGCCACTCCGTCCTGCTCATTGCTATCAGTAACATGATCAGCCTGTCCCTTGACTGTCTGCTCGCCCTGCCCCATGGCAATCGACAAGCCTGCCTTGTGGAACATCGCCACGTCGTTACCGCCGTCGCCTATGGCCGCCGTACGCGACAGGTCGACGCCCAGATAGTCCGCCAGCGCGACCAGAGCGGAACCCTTGTTGGCCTCCAGCGCAGTCACATCCAGGTAGTATTTTTGCGAACGGGCCGCCAGCGCGAGCCCTTCGATCTGCGGATTGAGCTGCGCCTCAAGGGTCTTGAGCAACTCGAAATCGGCGCTGGCCGCGACGATCTTGTCGACGCGATCCAGATACGGCTCGAAACTCTCGACCTGAACATAGCCATAGCCCAGTGCACGGAGCTCATGATCGACGTAATCGGCGTGAGGATCGAGCAGCAGCCACTGATCATCGGCAAACACCCAGATGGCAACGTTCTGCCCGGCAAACAACTCCAGACAAATGCGAACGGCGCGCGGGTCAATGCGATGAGCAACCAGCAGGCTGCCATCAGGATGGGTGATGGTGCCGCCATTGAACGCCACGGTGGGCAGATCCACACTCAACGCTTCGATTACCTGGCGCATGGCCCTGGGCGGGCGACTGCTGGCCAGCGTGAAGTGAACGCCGGCATTACGCAGGCGCTTGACGGCGTCGATATTGGCTTGGCTAAGGCTGTGATCACGGCGCAGTAACGTGCCGTCGATGTCGGACAACAGGAACTGTACAGGCAGTTCAGACATTCAATTCTCTCCATTCCCGACCGTCACGACTCAGCAGCTCTTCACCCGCTTGCGGGCCATCCTTGCCAGCCTCGTAAAGCTGCACTTGCGGCTGCGCGGCCCAGGCATCGAGGAACGGCTGCACGGCACGCCAGCCGTTCTCGATGTTGTCGGCACGCTGGAAGAGCGTCTGATCACCGGTCAGGCAGTCATAAATGAGGGTTTCGTACCCGGTAGAGGGCTGCATCTCGAAGAAATCCTTGTAGGCGAAGCCCAACGCGATATCTTCCATCTCCAGTTTCGGGCCTGGACGCTTGGCAAACAGGTCGAACCACATGCCTTCGTTAGGCTGGATCTGGATCCGCAGGTAGTTGGGCTTGAGCCGGTCGACCTCGGTATCGCGGAACTGCGCGTACGGAGCAGGCTTGAAGCAAATGGCGATTTCGGTGCTGCGTGCGCTCATACGCTTGCCGGTGCGCAGGTAGAACGGCACACCCACCCAGCGCCAGTTGTCGACCATGACCTTCAGTGCAACGTAGGTCTCGGTGCTGCTGTCCGGCTCCACGCGATCTTCCTGACGATAACCGACGACCTGCCTGTCGCCCATCACGCCCTTCGCGTACTGGCCACGCACCGAATTGGCCAGGGCTTCCTCCTGGCTCCAGGGCCGGATCGCGCCGACCACCTTGGCTTTCTCACCGCGAACGGCATCGGCACCGAAAGCGGCAGGCGGCTCCATCGCCACCATCGCCAGCAGCTGGAACAGGTGATTGGGCACCATGTCACGCAAGGCACCGGTGTGCTCGTAAAAGCTGCCACGGGTTTCAACGCCTACGGTTTCCGCCGCCGTGATCTGTACGTGATCGATGTAGTGATTGTTCCAGAACGACTCGAACAGGCCATTGGAGAAACGGCTGACCAGAATGTTCTGCACCGTCTCCTTGCCCAGGTAATGGTCGATCCGGTAAATCTGCTTCTCGCTCATGACCTTGAGCAGGCAGCCATTGAGCTCGACCGCACTGGCCAGATCGGAGCCGAACGGCTTTTCGATCACGACACGACGAAACGCGTCTTCGGTTTCCTGCAACAAACCTGACGAGCCCAGGCGCTGGGCGACCTCACTGAAAAACCGCGGCGCGGTGGCCAGATAGAACACCGCGTTCGCGGTGCCGGTGCTCTCGATCTTGCTGGCGATGTCCTGATAGGTGGAATCGTCGAGGAAGTCGCCCTGCACGTAACTGATGCGCTCGGCCAGCTTGCTCCACAACGCAGGATCGAGCGGATCCTTGCCGCCGCCGGCAACCTTGCCGGCGGCTTCATCACGAATGAAGTTCTCGAGCTTTTTCGCAAAATCGGCATCGCTGATCGCATTGTGATCGACGCCGACAATATGCAGCCCTTCATCCACCAGACCGTCGCGTGACAGGTTGTAAAGCGCCGGCATCAACAGGCGCTTGACCAGGTCGCCATGGGCACCGAACAGAAACAGCGTCGTGGGTGGGGCTACCTCGGTTTTTTGCTCGGCACTGCCACGCGACAGGCCCATTACTTGGGTTCCTTGTGGCCACCAAATCCAAAGCGCATGGCGGACAGCATCTTGTCTGCGTACGAGCTTGTCTGGCGGGAACGGAAACGCGCAAACAGGGCGCTGGACAGCACAGGAACCGGAACCGCCTGCTCGATGGCCGCTTCGATGGTCCAGCGACCCTCACCGCTGTCGGCAACCGAACCGGAGAATGCATCCAGGTGAGGGTCGGTGGCCAGGGCGTCGGCGGTCAGGTCCAGCAGCCAGGACGACACCACACTGCCACGACGCCAGACTTCGGCAATATCCGCCGTGTTCAGGTCGAAACGCTGCTCAGGCGGCAGGAGTTCGGAGTTTTTCTGCTTGAGAAGATCGAAGCCTTCGGCGAACGCCTGCATCATTCCGTATTCGATGCCGTTGTGGATCATCTTCACGAAATGCCCGGAACCCGCAGGGCCGGAGTGGATATAGCCACGTTCGGCGCGATCATCGGTCGAGGTGCGGTCACGGGTGCGCTCGATCGAGCCAAGACCCGGAGCCAATGTCGCGAACAGCGGATCGAGGCGCTCGACAACGGCGGCCTCGCCTCCGATCATCATGCAGTAGCCACGTTCGAGACCCCAGACGCCGCCTGATGTGCCGACATCGACGTAATGCAGGCCCTTTTCAGTCAATTCCTGAGCGCGCCGGATGTCGTCCTTGTAGAAGGTATTCCCGCCATCGATGATCACGTCATCGGCGTCGAGCAACTGGCTGAGGGTCTGAATGGTGTCTTCGGTCGGCGCACCGGCCGGGAGCATTACCCAGACAGCACGGGGCCTGGCGAGCGCACCGACCAGTTCCTTCAGATCTGCGACCGCAGTCGAACCGTCATTGGCCAGGGCGTTGCGCGATGCTTCATCACGGTCGTACACCACAGTCGTATGACCATTCAGCATCAGACGGCGTGCGATGTTGCCGCCCATACGGCCCAGTCCAATAATCCCAAGTTGCATGAAGGTGCTCCTTAAATCGTAAAAAGGTGCCTCGTTTGCCGTCCAGCGCATCGACGGTTGCGAGCATGCTGATTAGTCAAGCGAGGCGGAACGTCGGTTCCCTTGGAGAAGATGAAGACGCGAGCGCCCCCCTGTGGTGCATTTTGTCGCGATTAATAAACATTCGCGACAATTAAAAATAAAAAAGTTCCAAAATCACGCAAAAGAAATCAAAATCGATGCCGATAGAGAGGGTAAGCAGCGGCGGTCAGGGATTGAAAGTCATTGCCACGGACCTCTCTGAGGTTGAATCCGCCATTTGCGAGGTGAGCAATGGGCACTGTACTACCAGCACTTGCACCACAAACCCTGTACGTCACTATCCGTCGTGATGAACTGCGCACATTAAAAGAAGAGCGCGAGCAGTTGCAGAAAAAAGTGGCTCATTTGAGCTCGATGCTGCAGCAATCGCAGTTATCCGCCCCCGGCAAGATGCTTCAAGCCTGACCGCAACTGTATCATTCTTCAAAACGCCTCAGGGCAAGTCCGATAATCCGGCTTGCCCACCTGACCTGCCCTTCTGTTGGTCCCCGCCATCTGTTCCGTCTTCCGACCCGTTCGGCCTGCACCTGAACGATCAAAAAAGCCACCCTGGCGACTCGGCTCTCTACAGTGCCTTCTGCCAGAACATGGCACGCCCCGTTTCAGGGCTCAACTGATAGTTGTCGAAACCGAGCTTTCTGTACGCACCCTGTGCGACCTCATTGCCTTCCAGAACCTCAAGCGTCAGCTTGCAGCAGCCACGCTGGCGTGCAATCTCCTCGACCTTGAGCAACATTTTCTGGCTGATACCGAGGCCACGGTATTGCGAGAGCACCGCGACGTCATGAATGTTGACCAGTGGACGACACGCAAAGGTTGAAAACCCCTCGAAGCAGTTGACCAGCCCCACCGGCTCTCCCGAAATGAATGCCAGAACGCTGAACGCATACGGACGCTTCGCGAGTTCGATTGCCAACTGCTGACGGGTGTCGTTCGACAGAGGCCGTCCTGCACCCATGGCATCCATCGAATACTCGTTCAAAACGAACCCGATCGCATCCGCGTGCACAGGATTGGTGTAACTCGCTTGCAGTACCAGTACCTCGGGGGCTTCCATTTCCATCCTCGTCAATTCGATCAGAGTGATTCAGTGAAATCAGTCAAAGGGTAATGCCTCAGGCCAGCGTCAAGGCCGGGACTTGTGGCCTGATTCTATCCTGCCCTGCGCCAAAATGTTCCAGCGAAGATGTAGGGATTTTCTCGTCGCGCCCGAAGATTGACCGCTACACGCCCCGGGAAAAGGCGTTCTGCACCGTTGCTGCCCATCACAGCCCGACACCAGCGCTATTTAGTGATGAAAACCAAGCGCCTGGGCGCGATTGTCCAACGATCCGACGGCCGGTAACGCCCCCTCGGGACGTAGAAAAAAGCGGTAAAAAAGCGCAGCGACAGCCGGGCTGCCACCTGCAGCCTGCCACCACACAGGGCGTCGAAGCCTGTGCCAGACATTCGCAAATAAAAAAGTCGAAACTTCTCCAAAACCGCCGGGTCAGCTGATTAGAGCATCTATGCTATTGGCTGACATCCGGTAATGGCGACATCACACCGCTTTGTCACTATGCATGGTCCAAACGGGTATCGATCTTGCGTAGTGCACGTATGTGTACCCGGCCATAGGAAATGGCCAATAAAAATCAAGTGATGCACCAAGACTGTTTTAAGGGGAAAAATTGATGATTAGCGCCGCTGTGAAAACCCAGAAGGGAGAGAGTTTTAACCAGCCTGTCGGCGAGCTGACTCATCTGCCTGTGTTCTCTACCAAGAGCGTTCCTGTGTTGCAAATGCCAACGTCGACTGTCCAGCCTCAGCCGACCATGTCCCAGGTCAACAGACGCAAAGTGTTGTTCGTGACCTCCGAACTGGCCGATCTGGTGAAAACCGGTGGGCTGGGCGATGTGTCTGCCGCACTGCCGCGAGCCATGCGTCACCTGCACGACGTTCGAGTACTGATTCCAGGTTATCCGCAGGTCATTAACAGCGGTAATCCGATCCATATCATCAGCCAGCTGGGCGGGCATGCAGCACTGCCACCTTGCAAGGTCGGTCGCATGGACATGAAAGATGGCTTGGTGATCTACGTGCTGATCTGCCCGGAGCTTTACGAGCGCGAAGGCACCCCTTACGCCGACAGCAACGGTCGCGACTGGTCTGATAACCATATTCGTTTTGCCCGCCTGGGCCTGGCAGCCGCCGAGTTCGCCGCCGGCGAAGTAAAGAGCCAGTGGTGCCCCGAGCTGGTTCACGCCCATGACTGGCCAGCCGGCCTGGCGCCTGCGTACATGCGCTGGCGCGGGCAGTCCACGCCCAGCATCTTCACTGTTCACAACCTAGCCTATCAAGGCACGGTAAGCACAGCCTCGAGCCGTGAGCTGGGTATCCCGGACTCCGCCATTACCCCTGAGGGCATGGAGTTCTACGGCCAGCTGTCGTTCATCAAGGCGGGTATGGCGTTCGCCAGCCACATCACCACCGTCAGCGCCACCTACGCTCGGGAAATCACCACCCCGGAGTTCGGCTGCGGCCTGGAAGGCTTCCTGCAAAGCAAGGCCAACAAGGGCCAGCTCAGCGGCATCCCCAACGGCATTGACGAAAGCTGGGATGCGGCCACCGACGAACACCTGATCTGCCACTTTGCGCCCAACGAATGGACGCGCAAGGAAATCAACGCTGACTATGTGCGTGAGCTGTTCGAACTGGACGCCTCGACCGGGCCGCTATTCGCGGTGGTATCGCGCCTTGTGTATCAGAAAGGTCTTGACCTGACGATCGGCGTCGCCGAGCACATCGTCAACAATGGCGGGCAGATCGCAATCATCGGCCGCGGTGAACCGGAGGAAGAAGAGGCCATGCGCGAGTTGGCTGCCCGCTTCCCCGGACGTGTCGGCGTGCGCATCGGCTTCAACGAAACCGACGCACGACGCATGTTCGCCGGCAGCGATTTCCTGCTGATGCCGTCCCGCTATGAGCCGTGCGGGCTTAGCCAGATGTACGCGCAACGCTTCGGCTCGTTGCCTGTCGCACGCAATACCGGCGGCCTGGCCGATACGATCGAAGACGGTGTCACTGGCTTCCTGTTCAATGAATCGACAGTCGAAAGCTACACCCAGGCACTGGATCGCGCCTTCCAGGTCTTCGCCCATCCGGAGCTGCTCAACGCCATGCGCTGCCGTGCCATGGCGGCTCCCTTCAACTGGCATCAGGCAGTAGAGCCCTACGCAGATCTCTATCGCGACCTGTTGAAGAAAAACGTGAGCGTTTCCAGCAACTACTAGGTTAAGGATTTAATGGATGCCACTGCGTACAGACGATAACTGGCGCCACGGCGCCGTTTTGTTGGACCCTGAACACACCCGGTTTGCCCTCTGGGCACCGGATGCCTCATTCGTGAATGTCGAACTGCAGGATGGCCAGTCACTGGCCATGCTGCCGCAGTCCGACGGCTGGTTCGTACTTGAGGCCCGCTGCAAGGCGGGTACCCGCTACCGCTTCAGGATCGACCACGAGCTGGACGTTCCTGATCCCGCCTCCCGGGCACAGGTTGATGATGTTCACTCTGAAAGCCTCGTAGTCGACCCTCACGCTTATTCATGGCAGAACACTGCATGGAACGGTCGTCCATGGCATGAAGCAGTGATCTATGAGCTGCACGTGGGCGCCATGGGTGGCTACGCCGGGGTGGAAAAGCACCTGCCGCGACTTGCCCGACTGGGCGTTACCGCGATCGAGCTGATGCCGCTTGCGCAGTTCCCCGGTGATCGCAACTGGGGCTACGATGGCGTTCTGCATTATGCTCCGCAATCGTCCTACGGCACGCCTGAACAGCTCAAGCACCTGATCGACACCGCTCACGGTCTTGGCCTGATGGTTATCCTGGACGTGGTGTACAACCACTTCGGCCCGGACGGCAACTATCTGGGCAGTTATGCCAAGGAGTTTTTCCGCAGCGACCTGCACACCCCGTGGGGCGATGCGATCGACTTCAGACGTCCGCAGGTGCGCGACTTTTTTGTCGACAATGCCCTGATGTGGCTCCTTGAGTACCGCTTCGACGGCCTGCGCATGGACGCTGTTCACGCCATTCGCGACAAGACCTTCCTGCCGGAGTTCGCGGAGCGGGTTCGTAGCCGCATTGAACCCGGCAGACACGTGTGGCTGAACCTGGAGAACGAGTTCAACCAGGCCAGCCTTCTGGAAAAAGGTTTCGATGCACAGTGGGACGACGACGGGCACAACACCCTCCACGTGCTGCTGACCGGTGAAACCGACGCCTACTATTCCGACTTCGCCAAAGAGCCGACGCAAAAACTTGCGCGCCTGCTCAGCGAGGGGTTTGTCTATCAAGGCGAACCGACGCGCCACGGGCATACGCGAGGCGAGCCAAGTGCGCACCTGCCGCCGTCGGCTTTTGTGTTGTTTCTGCAGAACCATGATCAGATCGGCAACCGCGCACTCGGTGAACGCTTGCCGCAACTCTGTGCGCCTGCGGCATTGAAAGCCGCCACCGCCCTGCTGCTGCTTTCACCGATGATTCCGCTGATGTTCATGGGCGATGAATGGGCGGCCAGCGAGCCGTTTCTGTTCTTCACCAGCCACCACGGCGAACTGGCCGATGCGGTACGCGAGGGACGTCGCAAGGAGTTCGCTGATTTCGCCGCGTTCGCCGACCCGGAAAAGCGCGAGCACATTCCTGATCCGAACGACATCAAGACGTTCGAAGCCTCACGCCCGGCATTTTCCGCAGTCGATCTCGACACCGACATAGGTCAGGATCATCGCAGCTGGCTGGAGTTCTACACGCAGTTGCTGGCTTTACGGCACCAGGAAATCATGCCACGCCTGCAGGGCGCACGCTTCCTGAGTACCGATACTCTCGGCGACAAGGCGGTCAGCGCGCGCTGGACGCTGGGCGATGGCAGCGAACTGCGTATCGACCTCAATCTCAGCGAGCATGCGGTCGATGCGCCGCCACAAACGGGTGCCCGCGAGATATTCTCCAGCGCCGAAAAATCGTCCGAACTTTCCCCACCCGGCACCCTCAATGCTTACACGGCCATTGTCAGCCTGAAAGCGAGTGATGTTCTGGAGGAACAGGATGAACAATGAGCAACTGGAGAGGCTTGCGACCGAGGCAGGATTGTCGGTGCACTGGGTCGATGCCAACGCTCGGCCGCAGACCGTCAGCCCTGATGTGCTGCGCAAGGTACTGGAGGCGCTGGGCTATCCTGCTGAAAACGGCGAGGCTATCGATGCCAGCTTGCTGCGCCTGCAAAAAGCCAGTCACGGTGCCAGTGCCCCGCCACTGCTGACGGTTGATGTGGAAAGCAACCTGGACCTGTCTCAGTGGTTTGCTCCACAGACGCCATTCACGCTACACCTCGAAGACGGTTCTTCGCTGGATGCCAGACTCACCTCGAATGCAGAGCTCCCGGCACTGGCCCCGCCCGGCTATCAACAGCTGGAAATTGCCGGCCAGCACCTGACCATCGCGGTCGCGCCGAAAACCTGCTTCAGCATGGCAATGGCTACCGATACCTCGAAGCCGCACGGCTGGGGGTTGACCGCTCAGCTTTACAGCTTGCGCCGCGAAGGTGATGGCGGCTTTGGTGACACAGAAGCACTGGAGAAGGTCTTGCGCTCTGCTGGCGAGCGAGGTGCCGACGCGTTGGGCATCAGCCCGATCCACGCCATGTTCGCCAACGACCCTCACCGTTACAGTCCTTATTCCCCTTCCAGCAGGCTGTTCCTCAACAGTCTGTATGCGTCGCCGGGTGCGATTCTCGGTGAAAGTGCGTGGCGTCAGGCAATCGAAGACGCGCGTGTCGGCGACGAGATGAAGCGCCTTGAAACACAGACGCTGATCGACTGGCCAGCTGCGGCCAACGCCAAATGGAAAGCGCTTCACGCGCTTTACGAAGGCTTCAGTGCGGGTGATCACCCGCTGCACGAAGACTTCAACAGCTTCCGCCACAGCGGTGGCGAAGCGCTGGAAAATCACTGCCGCTTCGAGGCGCTGTGTGCCGAGTCCGAAACGCTGAACATCGGCAACAACTGGCATGAATGGCCGGAGCAGTTCAAAGACCCTCGCAGTGACGCAGTCGCAGCATTTGCCAAAAGCCATCGCGAGCAAATCAGCTTTCACGCCTTCGCCCAATGGCTCATAGCCCGTGGTCTCGAACGCGCACAGGTTGCAGCACGCAGCAGCGGCATGCGCGTCGGCCTGATTGCCGATCTGGCAGTGGGTGCCGACGGTGCCGGAAGCCAGGCCTGGAGCCGCCAGGACGAGTTGCTGTCGGCCCTGACCGTCGGCGCCCCCCCTGACATTCTCAACCGTGCCGGCCAGAGCTGGGGGATTTCCGCGTTTTCGCCGGACGGCCTCAAGCGTAATGGTTTTCGTGCGTTCATCGAGATGCTGCGGGCCAACTTTGCCCATGCCGGCGGGTTGCGTATCGACCATGTCATGGGCTTGCAGCGCCTCTGGGTCATCCCGCAAGGGGCACCTCCGAGCGAAGGCGCTTACTTGAATTTCCCGCTGGATGACATGCTTCGCCTGCTGAGTCTGGAATCCTGGCGACACAAGGCGATCGTGCTGGGTGAAGACCTCGGTACGGTGCCAGAAGGCTTGAGCGAAAAACTCAGCGCCAGAGCGATTCTCGGGATGCGCGTACTGCTGTTCGAACAGAACAATGGTCAGTTCAAGCCGATTCTCGACTGGTCGGATCAAGCGCTGGCGACCACCAGTACCCACGACCTGCCTACCCTCGCAGGCTGGCTCAGCGAACTGGATATCGAATGGAATGCGCGCCTCGGCCACATTGACGAACAGCATGAATCGCAGTGGCGCGAAGAGCGCACCCGGGAATATGAAAGCCTGCGACGTGCCTTGAGCCAGAATATCGACAGTCTGCCCTCCGAGACTGAAGACCCGGCCCAGATCATCGACGCGAGCATCAGCTACCTGGGTCATACACGTGCGCCACTGGTACTGCTGCCGATAGAAGACGCGCTGGGTGTCGAGGAGCAGGCCAACCTGCCCGGCACCATTGACAGTCACCCCAACTGGCGCAGACGTCTTCCCGGCGATGCGGCCTCTCTGCTTGATAACCCGAATGCTGCTCGACGACTGGAATTACTCTCCCGATCCCGGCTGCAGGCTACGGAGCGTGATCAATGACCCGTCCATTACAACCGTTGCGCGCCACCCAGCGCCTGCAATTCCACAAGGATTTCACCCTCGACGACGCCGTACCGCTGGTGCCCTACTTCGCCAGTCTGGGTATCAGCCACCTCTACGCGTCGCCACTGCTCAAAGCGCGTGCCGGTTCGATGCACGGCTATGACGTGGTCGACCCGACGGTCATCAACCCGGAACTGGGCGGCGAACCTGCCCTGCTGCGCCTGGTCGAGACCTTGCGCGAGCACGGCATGGGCCTGATTCTCGATATCGTGTCCAACCACATGGCGGTCGGCGGTGCCGACAACCCATGGTGGCTGGACCTGCTGGAATGGGGCCGTCGCAGTCCGTATGCAGAGTTCTTCGACATTCAGTGGAATTCGCCCGACCCGCTGCTAGAAGGCCAATTGTTGTTGCCATTCCTGAGCAGCGACTACGGCACGGTATTGCAGGCTGGCGAAATCCCGCTGCGTTTCGATGCCGAGCGCGGTTCGTTCTACATCGAACACTACCAGCATCATTTTCCGATCTGCCCACTGACCTACGACTCGCTGTTGCAGGCCGTGGATCAGCCACAACTGAAGGACATGGCCCAGCGTTTCAACGCACTGGCGCAGTTCCCGCAAGCTTATGAGCGCGCACGCCAGGCCAAGGCCGAGTTGGCCGGGCTGGCCAAGGACCCGCAGGTGCTCAAGGGTATCGAGCAGATCCTAACGCATTTCGATTCCAGCAAGCCGGAAGGCTTCCAGCGCCTGCACCAGTTGCTGGAGCGCCAGCACTATCGTCTGGCCAGCTGGCGCACCGCCGGGGATGACATCAACTGGCGGCGTTTCTTCGACATTAACGAGCTGGGCGGCCTGCGTGTCGAGCGGCCACAGGTATTCGAGGCCACTCACGGGAAAATATTTCAGCTGATTGCCGACGGCCTGGTCGACGGGCTGCGTATCGATCACATCGATGGACTGGCCGACCCGCGCGGCTACGGTCGCAAGCTGCATCGTCGGGTCAAAGGCCTGCTCAAGCTGCGCCCCGAGCATGCGCAGATCGATCATCTGCCGATCTTCGTCGAGAAAATCCTCGGCCCCGACGAGCCGCTGCGTGAAGACTGGAGCGTTGACGGCACGACAGGTTACGAGTTCATGAACCAGGTGTCATTGCTGCAGCATGACCCCAAGGGCGAAGAGCCTCTGGGTGAGCTGTGGAGCCGCCTGACAGAACGTACCGCTGACTTCGATCAGGAAGTGCTGGTGGCCCGTGATCTGGTCTTGCACGGCACGCTGGCGGGCGATTTCGAGAACGTTGCCCAATCGTTGCTGCAGGTTGCTCGCAGTGATTTGATGAGCCGCGACCTCACCCTGGGTGCGATTCGCCGTGCCCTGCTCGCCTTGATCGTCAACTTCCCGATTTATCGCACCTATATCTCGGTGTGCGGCCGCTCGGCGCAGGACGACAAATATTTCCAGCAGGCAATGGAAGGCGCGCGCGCGACGCTGAACGAAGGCGACTGGCCGGTGCTGGATTATCTGGCACGCTGGCTGGGTGGCGAACCGTGGCGAAAACTGCCACGCGGCCCGCTGCGCAAGCTCTACAAGAATGCCTGCGTACGCTTCCAGCAACTGACCTCCCCGGTTGCCGCCAAGTCCGTCGAGGACACCTCGTTCTACCGCTCTGCCGTGCTACTGTCGCGCAATGATGTGGGTTTCCATCCTCAGCACTTCAGTGCGCCGGTGGAGGACTTCCATCAGGTCTGCCTGGAGCGTCTGGAGAAGTTTCCATACAACCTGCTGACCACCGCAACACACGATCACAAGCGTGGCGAAGATACGCGTACGCGCCTTGCAGTCCTGAGCGAGTGCGCCCCGTGGTACGCCGAACAGGTAGAGCGCTGGAGACAGTTGGCAATGCCACTCAAGGGTGACGAGCCGACGATCAGCGCGGGCGACGAACTGATGCTTTATCAGGCCCTGCTGGGCAGCTGGCCGCTGAGCCTGGAAGGCGAACAAGCTCACCAGGAATACGCCAAGCGCATGGTGCAGTGGCAAGAGAAGGCCCTGCGCGAAGCCAAGCTGCAAAGTAGCTGGAGTGCACCGAATCAGCCCTACGAAACCGCTTGCCGCGAATTTCTGGAGCGTTTGCTGCTGGCACCGGAAGCCCTGGCGTTGCGCCAATCCCTTAGTGCGACAGCCAACCGTATTGGCACCGCCGGCGCGCTCAACAGTCTGGCGCAAACCTTGCTACGCTTGAGCGTACCCGGTGTTCCCGACTTGTATCAGGGCACCGAGTTCTGGGACTTCAGCCTCGTGGATCCGGACAACCGCCGCCCGGTTGACTACGCTGCCCGGAAACAGGCCCTGGCGGAAGACGCAAGCGTTACCGACCTGCTGACCGACTGGAAAGACGGGCGCATCAAGCAGGCACTGATCGCGAAGGTCTTGAACCTGCGTGCCGAACATCCGGGACTGTTCAGCGAGGGCAGTTATCAACCTCTGGAAATAAAGGGCAGCCACGCCGAACAGGTGATGGCCTTTGCCCGGGAGACACACGGAGTGCGCGCTATCATCGTAGTACCACGCACATGCAGTGAACTATTGGGTACTGCGCAAACTCCATTGATTAATGCTGCCAATTGGGGCGACACGCGGATCATTCTGCCGTTTGCCGACTCCGGTTCTGACTGGAAGGGACTCTTTTCTGACGTTGTCGTGACGAGTGATCGGGAAGTACCGCTCAGTGCAGCGCTTGAAAGATTTTCCGTCAATTTGCTTATTCAAACTATGTAATAGCTGGGAGTCTCAAGATGAGTGCCGACGAAAAAAGAATTCGCGAATTTGCTTACCAAATCTGGGAATCGGAGGGTAAACCTTCCGGTCACGACGAGCGTCACTGGGAAATGGCGCGCAAGCTGGCCGAGGCCGAAGCGCTGGCACCGAACAAGTCCGGTGTGCGCAAATCGACCAAGCCCAAGCTGCCTGAGGTAGACAGCGCCAAGGCGCCTGCCAAGGGCGCAGCCAAGCCCGCTGCAAAATCGGCGCCTGCGCCAAAGCCTGCTGGTGAAGCCAAGCCCAAGCCTGCACCCAAGGCGGCTGCCAAACCTGCTCCCAAGGCCAAGCCCGCTGCAGCCGCTGCAACCGACGCTCCTGCCAAAGAGGCGCCCGCCAAACCTGCTCCCAAGAAGCCGCGCAAGCCGTCGAATTCTTGAAACTCTTCTGGCCGCGCACCGGTCAATTATTGCAGGTCTCGCTCTGACCAGAGATGAGGCCTGCTACACCCCCTTAGATTATCGTCAGTATCGGAGCCCGCGGCTTCGATAGCGGCCTTGGCCGCTCAGAAAATCATTCGACGTCAGGAAGTCACCATGAATACGAAGTCCACTACACCGGCAGAAGATAATTCAGCCCCGCTAGACAACCCTGGCAGTACCCCGTCTCGCATTCGTGAAGGACTTCCCTTTCCTCTCGGTGCAAGCTGGGATGGCCTGGGCGTCAACTTCGCCCTGTTCTCGGCAAACGCCACCAAGGTAGAGCTGTGCCTGTTCGACTCCACTGGCGAAATCGAACTGGAACGCATCGAACTTCCGGAATACACCGACGAGATTTACCACGGCTATCTGCCGGATGCGCACCCGGGCCAGATCTACGGCTATCGCGTGTACGGCCCGTACGATCCGAAGAATGGTCATCGTTTCAACCACAACAAGCTGCTGATCGACCCGTACGCCAAGCAACTGGTCGGCGAACTGAAGTGGTCGGAAGCGCTGTTCGGTTACACCATCGGCCATCCTGACGGCGACCTGAGCTTCGACGAGCGCGACAGCGCCCCTTTCGTACCGAAAAGCAAGGTGATCGATGAGGCCTACACCTGGGGCCGTGATCAGCGCGTTGGCACGCCTTGGGATAAAACGATTTTCTACGAAACCCACGTACGCGGCATCACCATGCGTCACCCTGAGGTGGCCGAAGAGCTGCGCGGCACGTTCGCCGGTCTCGGATCAGCGCCGGTCGTCGAGCACATTCGCAAGCTGGGTGTGACCTCCGTCGAGCTGCTGCCGATTCATGCCTTCGTCAACGACCAGCATTTGCTGCAAAAGGGCATGACCAACTACTGGGGCTACAACAGCATCGCGTTCTTCGCCCCGGACCCGCGTTACCTGGCAAGCGGCAAGATTGCCGAGTTCAAGGAAATGGTTGCGCACCTGCACCACGCCGGTCTCGAGGTCATCCTCGATGTGGTCTACAACCACACCGCCGAAGGCAACGAGCTGGGCCCTACCCTGTCGATGCGTGGTATCGACAACGCCTCGTACTACCGCCTGATGCCGGACGACAAGCGCTACTACATCAACGACTCGGGCACTGGCAACACCCTCGACCTGAGCCACCCTTGCGTATTGCAAATGGTCACCGACTCGCTGCGCTACTGGGCTTCGGAAATGCACGTCGACGGCTTCCGCTTCGACCTGGCGACCATTCTGGGCCGCTACCACGATGGTTTCGACGAGCGCCACAGCTTCCTGGTCGCCTGCCGTCAGGATCCGGTGCTGCGTCAGGTCAAACTGGTCGCCGAGCCGTGGGACTGCGGTCCGGGCGGCTACCAGGTGGGCGGTTTCCCACCAGGCTGGATGGAATGGAACGACAAGTTCCGCGACACGGTTCGTGCCTTCTGGAAAGGCGACGAAGCTCAACTGGCCGACTTCGCTGCGCGCATGACTGCCTCGGGCAACATGTTCAACCAGCGCGGTCGTCGTCCGCAGGCATCCGTGAACTTCATCACTGCTCACGATGGTTTCACGCTGCATGACCTGGTGTCGTACAACGACAAGCACAACGAAGCCAACGACGAAAACAACCAGGATGGCAGCAACAACAACCTGTCCTGGAACCATGGCGTCGAAGGTCCGACCGAAGATCCGGAAATCAACAGCCTGCGTCTGCGCCAGATGCGTAACTTCTTCGCCACCCTGCTGCTGGCACAAGGCACGCCGATGATTGTTGCGGGCGACGAGTTCGCGCGCACTCAGCACGGCAACAACAATGCCTACTGCCAGGACAGCGAGATTGGCTGGATCAACTGGGATCTGGACGAAGATGGCGAAGCGCTGCTCAAGTTCGTCACCCGCGTGATCAAGCTGCGTCAGACCTACCCGATCCTGCGTCGCAGCCGCTTCCTGGTAGGCGACTACAACGAAGAGATCGGCGTCAAGGACGTCACCTGGCTTGCTCCGGATGGCAACGAGATGAGTGTCGAGCAATGGCACGATGCCAATGGCCGTTGCCTGGGCATGCTGATGGATGGTCGCGCACAGGAAACCGGTATCCGTCGCGCGGGTGCCGACGCCACGCTGTTGCTGGTGGTCAACGCGCATCACGACGGCGTCAATTTCACCCTGCCGGAAGTGCCTGAAGGTACCCATTACGAGTGCCTGATCGACACCAATCAGGATGATGCACGCAGCAAGGAGCACTTTGCGTTCGGTTCGCAATACACCGTAACGCCGCGTTCCCTGCTGCTGTTCGAACTGAAGCGTGAAGACCAGCAATGATTGATGCCTTGAGTGAGTTCCTCGACTGGCGCAAGCACGGTTATGCCGATACGCGTGCGCTGGGCGAGTGCTTACAGGCATTGGTCAATGAAGGTCTGGATCAGCTTCCCCTGCCTGCCCGCGGTCAGACACTTGAGCGCTGGCGGGCGCTGGCCTGCGTTGCAGGCCACGACCTGGGGTTGTGCAAGTTGTACGAGGGGCACACAGACGCCTTGGCGATCATGGCCGAACTGGGTGCCCCGCCCCCCGAACAATTCAGCACCTGGGGCATGTGGGCGGCAGAGCCGCCGCAGGCACGGGTGAATATCAGCGGCGCAGGTGATGCCTTGCGCCTGCACGGCCGCAAGGCATGGTGCTCAGGCGCTTCGGCATTGAGCCATGCGTTGATCACGGCATGGGACGCCGATCATCGGCAGCAGCTGGTTGCAGTACGCCTTGACCAGCCCGGCGTACACATGACCAGCGACGGTTGGCGCGCAGTGGGCATGGGTGCGACCGGCAGCATCGACGTGGTTTTCGACAACGCCATCGGTCAAGCGATCGGTTCGCCCGGCGGCTATCTCGACAGACCTGGCTTCTGGCAGGGCGGCATCGGCATCGCGGCCTGTTGGTACGGCGCATCACGCGCCATTGCGCAGCGCCTGCTGGCCCATGTCGGCAAGCGCGAAGAGCCGCACGCCCTCGCGCACCTCGGCGCTGCGGACGTAGCGCTGCATGCCGCAATCGATGTGTTGCGCGCCGCTGCCACGCACCTGGATCAGGCCCCGACCGACAATGCCGAAGTGCTTGCCAGACGCTGCCGTGCTTATGTAGAGCAAGCCGCCGACCTGGTGATCCAGCATGTGGGCCGGGCCGTCGGCGCCGGGCCTTATTGCAAGGACCCGCACTTTGCCCGGCTGATCACCGACCTGCCGGTTTTCCTGCGTCAGAGCCACGCCGAACAGGACCTGGCGGCATTGGGCCAGTTGGCCGGCAAGGCGTTGCCCGCTGCACGGACGTGGTCACTATGAGAGCGTATCGAACATGAGTGAAGGGTTCGTAGTGAGTGATGACGAGTCCGGCCAGGGTACTTCCCTCGCCGCCTGGAATGCTTCGACCAGGCTGCACGGCCTGCCTGTGATCACCGCTGACCTGCTGGTGCCGACCAATTGCCGAGCCGTGATCATCGCCCCGCACCCGGATGATGAAGTATTGGCCTGTGGCGGTCTGATGAGCCAGTTGGCACAACTGGAACGCAATCTGTTACTGATCTCGGTCACCGATGGTACAGCCAGCCATCCAGGCTCCACGCTCTGGCCCGTCGATCGTCTGTCCAAAGCCCGACCTGAGGAAAGTGCCGAAGCCTTGAATCGCCTCGGCATACCTGCCGAGCGCCTTGAGTGGTTGCGTGGTGGCCTTCAGGACGGCGCCGTGGCCGCAGCGGAAGATCAGCTGGTGACTTTTCTTGAACAGCATCTGGGCCCTGCCGACGTGGTGTTCGCCACCTGGGCAGAAGATGGCCACAGCGACCATGAAGCGGTCGGCAGAGCCAGTGCCAAGGCCTGCGCGTCAACCGGAGCACAGTTCCACGAAGTGCCGGTCTGGGCCTGGCACTGGGCTGACCCTGAAGACCAGCGTCTGCCGTGGGACAGAGCGCGCAAGCTGCTGCTCGATCCGGTGACGCTGGCCCATAAACGCAATGCCGCCCAGGCGTTCACCAGTCAGTTGCACGGTGATCCGGCCATCGGTCTTTCCCCGGTTTTGCCGGACACAGTGCTGGAAAGGCTGCTGCAGCCCTTTGAAGTGGTGTTCACATGAGCGTCGAGGACAGTTATTTCAATGAGCTGTTTCTCAACAACGATGACCCGTGGGCATTCAAGCAACGCTGGTATGAACGGCGCAAGCGCGCCCTGACCCTGGCGGCCCTGCCCCGCGAACGCTACCGCTCGATATTCGAGCCCGGCTGTGCCAACGGCGAACTCAGTGCCGACCTTGCCGGGCGCTGCGATGCACTGGTGTGCTGCGACACCTCGAATCTGGCGGTGGATCTGGCACGCAAGCGTCTGGCCGACCAGCCCCATGTCCGAGTGTTGCAGGCGCGTTTGCCGCAGCAATGGCCGCAGGGCGAATTCGACCTGATCGTCTTCAGCGAGATAGGTTATTACCTGGACGCCGACGACCTGCACGGCCTGATCGACCGCGCACTGGCGGCCCTGACACCGGACGGCCAGTTGCTCGCCTGTCACTGGCGGCCCGATATCGAAGGCTGCCCGCTGAACGCCGAGGCGGTTCACGACATCCTTGCTGCACGCTTGTCCATGCACCGACTTTTCAGTCATCACGAACAGGATTTCCTGCTGGACCTGTGGAGTCGTGATGGAACATCAGTAGCAGAACAGGAATTCTCCGATGATCGGCATTCTGATCCCGGTGCACAATGAAGAGCAGTTACTCGACTTGTGTCTCGAAACGATAAAGCAGGCGGCTGCACACCCCGACCTCAAGGGCGAATGCGTGGAAGTGCTGGTGGTTCTCGACAGCTGCACGGATCGCTCGGCGGAGATCGCACGGGCGCATGGCGTGATGATTCTCGAAGTGTCGGCGCGCAACGTGGGCCAGGCTCGGGCACAGGGCGCGGAGTTTCTTCTCGACCGGGGCGCACGCTGGCTGGCGTGTACCGATGGCGACAGTACCGTGGCCAACGACTGGCTTGCCGAACAGCTGGCGCTGGATGCCGACGCGGTGTGCGGAACGGTGACGCCCGGCGACTGGAGCAAGGACATCTCGGCGGCCGCACAGGCCGCTTACCTGCAGCATTATCAGCACCGTGACGGCCACCGACACATTCATGGTGCCAACCTGGGCGTCAGCTCGATTGCGTACATCAGCGCCGGTGGATTTCCGGCACTGCCCTGCCACGAGGACGTGCACCTGGTTCGGCAACTGGAATTGATCGGTGCGCGGATTGCCTGGAGCTGCCGCCCGAAGGTCACAACCAGCACCCGCCTCGACTCGAAAGCCAGGGGCGGGTTCGGCGATTTTCTGAGTTCGCTGAATGCCTGAACGGCGTGTTTACTGATGATGCGCCGTCTGCATGCCTGAACGGTCATCGTCTGCGGAATTGAGCGCCGCACTGAAGAAGCGCACCGCTTCGGCACTCAGGTTACGGTGAATATCCTCGCGGTCCACGCCGTCAGGGTCATTGCACAGCAACGGCGCACTCGCGCGCTGCTCATCACTGCACGGTGCCATGAAGACAAAGTGCCCTGCGCCGGCGAGTAACTTGTAGTCGGGTGGCTGCGGCAGCTTGCGCGCCAGCGCCTCTGCGTTTCGGTCGATCGCCAGCAACTGATCGTCATCCCCCGCGTACATCAGTACCGGCACGTGCACATCACCCAGCGTATGACGGCCGAACATCAGACTCAACGGGGCCATCAACATCAATGCGCCGACCCGCGGATCCGCCTGAGCGTGAAGGTCATCACGGTCCGCGACCAGTTCGCCCTGCGTCTTGCACGCATCACGGTCTGTCGGGCGCTCGGCGCAGTACTGACGCAGACGCTGCAGATCAGGTTGTGCGCCGGCGAGAATCAGCGCGGTTTCGCCACCGGCCGAATAACCGATCACGCCCACTTGCCGGGCATTGAGATAGGGGGCCAGCAAGGGGTCGAGCAAGGCCGTGCTGATCGCTTCGGAAATCTGCAGCGGTCGCCCGTACAAGTTACTCAGGCTGCCGAGACGGCTGTGATCGCGATCATTGTCGCCAGGATGGACCACGGCAACCACCACAAACCCCTGGCGGGCCAGCGAAGTGGCCAGGTCATGCAGTGCCAGCGGGGTACCGGTGTTGCCGTGCGACAGCAACAACAAGGGGAAACGGCCCATTGCGATGGGCGCTTCTTCACCGGCCTCGACACGGTAACCATGAAGCATGCTCACTTGCTCGGCGGCGGTCGACGGGTAAAAGGCGATGGCCTCGACCGGCTGAGAATCCAGCGGATCAGGGAAACTCAACTGGTGATAACCCGCGCTCCAGGATTCATCCGCCTGAGCGTGCACCGAAACAAGGCTATCGAGCAGGAAAACCAGCATCACTGCACAAAGACGTACCATGGCAAGGCCCAACCTTTGCAAATCCGGAACTTCGTCCAGACAATCCATCAAGCGCTTGTGTCGAGCATCATGCTCCAGCGCGCCGTTCCCACCCAGATATGAGTGTTTAAAACAGAAATAGTGCACAAGCCGGGCCATAAACTGCCCGATGTTTTTTCGCGAGGGCGAATATTTCCGCCAGCCTGACAAGGCAGTGCGCGAAAACCCTAGTTTAGTCCCCTAAGAACCCTGCTACCTGTAAGAAAGCTGTCAAGGTTGTCTCTCGTCAACGCGCCGCTCACTGCAGCCCATCGCCACAAATCAGAAACAAAAAAAACTCCACAACCCGGCAGCAATCCCGCGCAGGTTGTGGAGTTTTGTGCAGCGCGCGCTCGATCAGGCCGCGAACAGCTCGCTCTGAATGTACTGCTGAGCAGCGCTCATGGCGCTGGCACGCGGCTCTTCGCCATATGCCAGGCCGTGGGCGCGGACGAATTGCAGGTCGGTGATACCGATGAAGGCGAACAGCGCCTTGAGCAGCTCTTCGTGACCTACGCCAGTGGGTTGCCCGGCGTGCAGATCGCCCGAGGTAGAGACGATAATGACTTTCTTGCCGCCACACAGGCCTTCAGGACCTGCTTCGGAGTAACGGAACGTGCGACCCGCGATCAGAATCCGGTCAAACCAGGCTTTCAGCTGGGTCGGGATGGTGAAGTTGTACATGGGTGCGCCGATGACCAGCACGTCCGAATCGAGAAACTGCTGCAAGGTGGCTTCGTTGCCTGCCACTTCCTGCTGCTGGGCGGCGTCACGGACTTCTACCGGCGTGCCCGCTGCGGCGAGGCTGGCGGCTGAGAAATGCCCAAGCGCATCGCTGGCCAGATCGCGGTAGGTGACCTGGCTGTCGGCGTGCGCAGTCAGGTAGGCCTGGACAACCTCATGGGTCAGCTGACGCGAAGCAGAGTGATCGCCGAGGATGCTGGAGTCGAGGTGCAATAGATTCATAACGTAGCTCCCATAAGAAAATCGCCACTGAGCGATGAAGTGGCGAGCATCCTATCCTTGATCGCAATAGATGATTAGTGGTCTTGAATGCGACTGTTCGTTCTATTAAGAGAACAATAGAGTGAGTCGGGGCTCAGGCTCAGCTCTTTGAATGAGGTCTCGAACACATCCAGCAGGCCTCTGACGGCAGGAAGCAGGCCACGGCGCGAGGCGAACACGGCATGCACGATGCCGCACTTGGGTCGGTGCTCGCTGAACAGCTCTACCAGGCGTCCGTCCTGCAAGGCTTCCCTGACAATCAGCTCTGGAAGCTGGGCCACACCGACACCCTGCAAGGCAGCCTGCAGCATCATGTCCAGGTCCGAACTGATGAGCCGGGGCGTGTGGCGTATTTCGGCATAGTGGCCGGGCTGCGTCTCCAGCAACCAGCGGTGCTCATGATTCGAAGAAGGCATGTCGAGGCTGGGCAGCGTCGACAGCGCGTCGAGAGAAGGCGTTGCCGACAGCCTGGCCGCCAGGTCGGCGCGTGCCACCAGACGCTGGGCACTGTGCCCAAGCTTCTTGACCACCAGCCCGTCGTCCTCCAGCGGTGGAAAGCGCACACGCAGCGCAATGTCGATGTTCTCGGTCAGCGGGTCGACGCGTCGGTTGGTACTTTCGACCTGGATCTGAACCTTGGGGTGCTCGGCCGCGAAACGGGCGATGGTCTCGTTGAAGCCCATCGCCGCCAAAGCAGGGGGACAACTGATTACCACCCTGCCCTGCGGTTCGGATTTGGAACGCAGGATGGCCTCTTCGGCCGCCTCGGCCTCGACCAGCATGGCCACGCAGTGCGCGTAATAGTCACGCCCGCTTTCGGTCACCGCGAAGGTGCGCGTCGAGCGGTGAATCAGCCGAACACCCAGACGCTCCTCAAGCCCGGCAATGCGCCGGCTGAGCTTGGACTTGGGGATCCCCAGCTTGCGGCTTGCAGGCGCAAAGCCAAGGCACTCGACCACCTGGACGAAATAAAACAGATCGTTGAGATCAAACACCCGGCCACCTCGTTTTCAGAGCCGGGAGTATGCAGCGCCGTGCCCCGTGCCTCAAGACCGGGACTGAGGATCGCACCGGGTCATTCGGCAGTCAGAAATGCCAGCACCGGTACAGTGAATGCCTCACCCGCTTCGACACTGGACAGGTGCGCCGCGTGCAGTTCGATGATCTGCGCTCCCTTAATCCGTTCGACCATGAAACGCCCGTCCGCCGGGGTCGTTACAGCATCCTGCGTGCCACAGACCACCAGCACCGGCAGCTCGATGGACGCGATCTGCTCACGGAAATCCGCATCGCGCACAGCCGCGCAATTGGCCGCGTAACCCTGTGGCGAAGTGCATGCCAGCATGCCGACGACCGTGTCGACGGCAGCAGGCTCGGCGTCCGCGAAGGAAGGTGTGAACCAGCGTGCGATCGAGGCATCGCGCAACGCGACCATGGCTGCCTGGCCGTCACGCAGCACGGTTTCGATGCGAGGATTCCAGACATCGGGGTTGCCGATTTTGGCGGCCGTATTGCACAGAACGACCTTGTGCAGGCGCTGCGGCGCATTGATTGCCAGCCATTGGCCGATCAGCCCCCCCATGGACAGGCCGCAGAAGAAAGCCTTGTCGATGCCCAGCGCGTCGAGTAGCGCCAACACGTCGCGAGCGTTTTGCTCGATGCTGTAACTGCCCTCGCTGACCAGAGATTTGCCATGGCCGCGCGTGTCGTAACGCAACACCTGAAAGTGCCGGCTGAAGGCAGGCACCTGGTTGTCCCACATGTGCAGATCAGTGCCCAGGGAATTGGACAAGACCAGCACCGGCGCGCCCGCAGGGCCTTCGAGCAGGTAGTTCAGTTGACCATCAGCGAGTTGCACGGCAGACATTCGAGACTCCGGAGAAAGACAAAGCTGCACACTAATGAGTGTCGCAGCAGCATACAATCGGCTGATCGAATATCCGTGCGGCTATCGAACAGCTTACCGTGCGCCGTCAAAACCCAGGGAGCATCCATGCCAAAGAGCCCGCAAAAGAGCCTGCACAAGGAGGACATCGCCAGATTCTGCCTCGATCTGCCGGGTGCGCGTGAAGACTACAAGTGGGGCGGCGTGCGGGTTTTTTCCGTCGCCGAAAAGAAAATGTTCGCGGTCATGGGTCTGACCGGCGAGGACCTTGCGTTCAAGGTCCACCCGGAATTGTTTCTGGGTTACGTGGATCGACCCGGCATACGACCTGCGCCCTACCTGGCGCGTGCGCACTGGATCAGCGTGGCAAACGTACAGACGCTGAGCGCCGATGAGTTGCGCGATCTGCTGACCCGCTCGCACCAGTTGGTGGTCGGCAGGCTGCCGAAACGGCAACAGATCGGCCTGAAGCTATAACGGCAACAGCTGCACAAGCCGCTTGCCCAGAAACAGCCAGTCAATCCACAGCGCCTGATGCAGCAGCACGATCAGCCAGAATACGACCTGAAAAGACACCTTGCGGGTCTTGTGCCGGAACACCTGCTGCGCCAGCAGCGCGCCGGGCCAGCCGCCGAGCAGCTCGACGCCATGCAGGACGTTCTCCGGCGTGCGCTGGCCCGCGTTGCCGGCCTGTCGCTTGTCATGCCGGTAAAGCACGAACGCCAGCAGGCTCATGACGATCAGGACCAGCGCCGGAATCGGCGTGACTTGCCTCAGCCACAGCGACGCCGTGCCGTAGACCGGTAACGCACACAGCAGCAACAACGCCAGGACCTTCAAGCGCAGTTGCCGGACCGGCGACCTGCCACGGCTGGCTGGCCGTGACGACTCGCGGCTCGCTGTCATGCCTTGGCCGATGCCCAGTCGATCCAGCCGAACTGCCAGGTCGCCAGAATCAGCAGGCCAAAAGCTATGCGATACCAGGCGAACACCGCATAGCTGTGAGTGGCAATGAACTTGAGCAAACCGCGCACTGCGATCATCGCAAAAATGAACGAAGTAACGAAGCCGATAGCAAACACCGCAAAGTCGTCCGGGCGAAACATGTCACGGTACTTGTAGCCCGAATACACCGCGGCACCGACCATGGTCGGCATGGCCAGGAAGAACGAGAATTCGGTCGCCGCCTTGCGGGACAGGCCGAACAGCAGGCCGCCAATGATCGTCGAACCCGAACGCGAGGTGCCGGGGATCATCGCCAGGCACTGTACCAAGCCTATTTTGAGCGCATCGCTCCAGCTCATATCATCGACGGTTTCGGTGCGCACGGTGTGCTCGCGGCGCTCGGCCCAAAGCATGATCACCCCGCCGATGACCAGCGCCGTGGCCACGGTAATGGCATTGAACAGGTAGTGGTGAATGGTATCGGCGAAGATCACGCCCAGCACCACGGCCGGCATGAAGGCGATCAGCAGGTTGAGGGTGAAACGCTGCGCTTGTTGCTGTTTGGGCAAACCCACGACGACGTCGAGGATCTTGCGCCGAAACTCCCAGACTACTGCCAGAATCGCCCCCAACTGAATGATGATGTTGAAGGCCATGGCGCGCTCGCCGCCAAAATCGATCAGGTCGGCGACGATGATCTGATGCCCGGTACTGGAGATCGGCAGGAACTCCGTCAGCCCTTCTACAACACCCAATATCAACGCCTGAGCAGCGGTCCAAAGATCCATCATTCCCCCATGAAGCGATGCCGCAGGCTCGCTGTTTAATGTTGTCGTGTAAAAAATGCTTGCCACTATGCCGCTACATGCCTGAACGAAGCTTGAAGAAACTCGCGCAAATGCACGGCGCGGAATGCTAGCAGACCTGCACGCACAACGCCTGCTGACGTAAGCTCTGGCGCAACACAAGCTGCACGCCGCGCGCAGAAGCGCATACAATCGCCGGCCCCACCCCTCACTACCCTCACCAAGGAGCCGCCATGTCCGGGCTTGAACTCTTCGCTGCCGCCATCGGCGTTATCGCAGTCTGGCTGACAGTGAAGCAGAATCCCTGGTGCTGGCCAATCGGCCTGGTCATGGTGGTGATTTACATCTGGATATTCTTCGACGTGAAGCTGTATTCGGACATGCTTCTGCAGGTCATCTACGCAGGCCTGCAGGTCTATGGCTGGCTGCAATGGACCCGGCACGGTGACGGCCTGCCGGTCAAAGCCGTAACCACGTTGCAGAACAGTTCGGTGCTCAAGGGGCTGGCGGTCGGCGCACTCATCAGCGTTGCACTGGGTGCCGGCATGGCGCATTTCACCGATGCTGCACAACCCTGGCTGGACGCCGCGTTGACCGGGTTCAGTCTGGTGGCGCAGGTCTGGATGGCGCAAAAACGCGTTCAGTGCTGGCCGCTGTGGATCCTGCTCGATGTGATTTTCGTCGGCCTGTTCATCTACAAGGAGCTGTACCTGACGGCTGCGCTGTATGGCTTGTTCACCCTGCTGGCGGTACAGGGCTGGCGCGAGTGGCGTAACGATCTGGCGCTGGCGCGATGAAAGTTCTGGTCCTCACCGGCCCCGAGTCCAGCGGCAAGAGCTGGCTGTCGGCGCAAATACAGCATAGGTTTGGCGGCCTGCTGGTCGGCGAATACGTCCGGCAGTTCATCGATCAGCAGGGCCGCGATACCGATTACGCCGACATACCGGCCATCGCCCGGGGCCAGCTGGCCTGGGAGGACGCCGCGCGCAGCGCCGAGCCAAACTTGCTGATACTCGACACGCACCTGTTGAGCAACATGCTCTGGAGCCGCACCCTGTTCGGCGATTGCCCTGCGTGGATCGAACAGCAACTGCTGAGCCGATCCTATGACCTGCACCTGCTGCTGTCGCCCGAAGGCGTTGACTGGATCAGCGACGGCCAGCGCTGCCAGCCGCAGTTGGGTGAACGCCAGGCCTTTTTCGACGCCAGCCGGGAATGGCTGGAACACCACCTGCAGGCTTACCGGGTACTGGGCGGTAACTGGGAGCAGCGCCGCGAACAGGCGCTGACCGCTGTCTCACAGTTGCTGGGCGACTCAGCGGATCTGGTGCTTGTGTAACAGCCGATAGAACGTTGGCCGCGAAATACCCAGCACTCTGGCCGCCACACTCAAATTGTCACTGTGGCGCGTCAACACGTCGCACAACGCCTGACGCTCGGCACGCGACTTGTAATCCTCCAGCGTCCCCATGCTGCCAATGCTGTCCTCTTCGCCAAGCAGGCCCAGGTTTGCCGCCTCTATCTGCCTGCCTTCGGCCAGCACCAGCCCGCGCCGAACGCGACCGGCCAGTTCGCGCACATTGCCCGGCCAATCGTGCTTGCCCAGCGCCACCAGCGCATCCTGACTGAAACTGCGCGCCCGCCTGCCGGTTTCCTGACTGTACAAATGGGCGAAATGGTTAGCCAGCAGCGCCAGATCGCCATGGCGCTCGCGCAGCGGCGCTACACCGACCTGCAGTACATTGAGCTGGTAATACAGGTCATCGCGAAAGCGCTTTTTGCGTACGGCCGTTTCAAGATCCTCGCGAGTGGCGGCCAGCACCCGCACATCCACTGCAATCGGTTCGCCGCCGTCCGCGCGTTCGATCTGCCGGTCTTCGAGAAAGCGCAGCAGGCTCGCCTGGGTATCCAGCGGGAGCTCACCGACCTCATCGAGCAACAGCGTGCCGCCGTCTGCGGCCTCAAGCAGCCCGACCCTGCGCTCTTGAGCATCGTCAAATTCGCCGTCCTCATGACCGAACAGCACGGCGTGGATCGACTGCCCGTCAGGCGTTGCGCAATCAACGACGATAAAGGGTTTGTCACGTCGCAAGGATTGAGTATGCAGGCTGCGCGCGATCAGTTCCTTGCCCGTGCCCCGCTCGCCCCTGATCAGTACCGGCGAATCGGTGGGCGCCAGTTTGCTCAGCAGCCTGCGCAATTCACGGACAGGCCGACTGTCGCCGAGCAGCTCGGGCTCCGCGCTGAATTGCGATGGCGCGCCCTGCACATTCGGGTGCCCGGCAGTCAATGCTCTGTCCAGCGAGGCATGCAGCCGACCTGCATCGAAAGGCAGCGTATGGAAGTCGAAAAACCAGCGGCAGACGAAATCGCCGATTTTCTCACGTCGCAAATCACTGGCTGACAGCACTGCAATCCAGCGCACGGGGCTGTTAACGAACAGCGCCTCGAGCCTGGACACGTGTTCAAAATGATCGGACGTCAGGTGAATGAGGCCTACATCACAATCAGAAATGATTGCCGAACCCGATGGGCTTTCCTGCACCGTCCAGCCGGCTGCGATCAGAACTGCGATCAATGGATGACAGTCGTCACCGCCGTCGAGCATTAACAGACGTCGTGTTGGGGCCGATCCATGCATGAAGTTTCCTTGGCGCCCGGCGTATGGAGGGATTTTTAAAAGCTTTTTATAAACAGTCTGTTGGCGAGCCCAACCATCACCCTAGCAAATATTTGACGCGGCGTTGTACCGTTTGGGTCTAACGCTCATAACCTGCGGTCATTAATGCGTTGCCTGCCCGACCCTTCTTCACGCGCGTGCCCGCCGAAAATAATTCGCAACTATTTTCAGTGAACAGTGTGACTCAAGCCCCCTTGTCGTTCATCAACACAAGTAACCAGCCGGACGGTTAGCCCGCCGACGTGACTGAATTGATATGGGCACTTGAGGAAACGACCATGAACGCCCCACTGCGCTTCAACGATGCACTTCTGATCGCTGGACACGCTTTTGAACCCTTCCAGTGTGTTGCCTGGGCACCACAGGACGGTAACGGCGAACTGAGCCTGACGGTGATCGACCGCACCAGCAACCGTATCGGTCGCAAGCAGATCCCGAGCAGCACCTATTCCGACAAGCGCCAGCTGGCCAGCGCTCTGGAACAGGCCCGTGCAGAAATCAGCAACGAAGGCTACGACCTTGAGCCGTGGACCATGCCGGCTTGATGCCTGACCGAGCGGGCTCCCCGCTTGGCGTAATGGAAAACCTGTGGGATCGCCGCACTAGCCGCGCCCACAGGAATGTGTTCTCAGTGCCATGCTCTGCGCGCGCCAACCCCGCAGAGCATCGGCAAGAGAGCAGGGCCTGACGGATTCCCCATCCTCAGACCCGCTTCAACTCATCGATGTGCCGATACTCGGCCCCCAGACTCGATGCCAGTTCCCGCGCCCTTCCCAGGCGGATCGGGCCTTTCTCGATATCGATCAGCAAACTGGCGCAGTCGAACGCAGGCAGTGCCGGTAACGACTTGATCCGACCATCGGTCAGCACCAGAACCCGCTGCTGTTCAGCCGGATAGCGTTTTTGCCGTTGCGCCAACCATTCAGCCGCCTGTTGCAGCGCTTCCGGCAACGGCGTACCACCACCAGCCCCCAGTGCATCCAGCCAGGGTGTCAACGCCGACGAGGCCTTCAGCCCTTGATGCTGCCAGCGTGGCGCAGTGCCGCTGGCGGTCAGCAAGGCCAGCCGAGCCCGGCGTCGATAGGCATCGTCGAACATCTGCGACAGCAGGCCCTTGGCCTGACTCAACGCCTGATGGCGGCGGGTAGACGCCGAAGCATCGACAATCACCAGCAATAACTCGCTGGGCCGGCTGCTACGCGGCTGGCGAACCAGGTCCTTGTAGCTCTTCGGCTGACCGCGCAAAAAGGTCGGCAACCATTGCACCGGGCCGTCAGCTCCGACACGCACAGCGCCCTGCCTGCCGCTGGCCAGTCGACCGGGACGGGGAATGGCATCCGCCCCCTGTATGGCGCGGGGGCGGATGCCTAGGGCTTTTTTGGCCAGCTCGGCACTTCGCGGCGTGATCCGGTCGTGACGGCCTGAGCGGGCAACTCACCCCAGTTGCCCTGCCCGCTTTCAGGCTCGGCCTGTTTGCTGGACGAGCCCGGTGGCGGTGGCGGCGCCTCGGAGTTTTGCGGCGGCGGTAAGGGCTCGCGACGCCGATGACGCAAGGCAAATTCGGCAACCGCCTCGATGTCCTGCTCTTCAATGTGCCCGGCCCCCCGCCACGCCGCATGCGCGCGCGCAGCCCGCAGCCAGACCAGATCGGCGCGCATGCCGTCGACACCTGCGGCAAAGCAGCGCTCGGTGATCATTGCCAGGGACTGGTCATCCAGTTCAATGCCCGACAGCAACTGACGTGCCTGTTCACAGCGCTGCTTCAAGGCATCCTGCTGCGTTTGCCAGTGCTGGCAGAAGCCCTGCGGATCGCTGTCGAAATCCAGACGGCGACGGATGATCTGACTGCGCTCGGCAGGCAGCGTATGGCCGCTCAGGGCCACATTGAGGCCAAAGCGATCCAGCAACTGCGGGCGCAATTCGCCCTCTTCGGGGTTCATGGTACCGATCAGCACGAAACGCGCAGCATGACGATGGGAGATACCGTCGCGCTCGACCAGGTTGACGCCGCTGGCTGCGACGTCCAGCAGCAGGTCGACCAGATGGTCGGCAAGCAGGTTGACCTCATCGACATACAGCACGCCACCGTCGGCCTTGGCCAGCACGCCCGGAGAGAAGCGCGCGCGGCCTTCGCTCAGCGCGGCGTCAAGGTCCAGCGTGCCGACCAGACGCTCTTCGGTAGCGCCCAGCGGCAAGGTGACGAACTGACCGCTGGCCAGCACATCGGCCAAACCGCGGGCCAGCGTCGACTTGGCCATGCCTCTTGGCCCTTCGATCAACACGCCGCCGATGCGCGGGTCAATGGCAGTCAGGCATAACGCCAGTTTCAGGTCATCAGCACCGACCACAGCGGCCAGTGGAAAATGCGGAGTTTCGCTCATCGTTGAATCAGACACGGTCATCAGTTCTCTTCTATGTCCAGGAGCAGGTCTTCCAGCGCCTGCTGATACTCGCCAGGCTCCTGCCAGAGGCCGCGCTGCTGGGCTTCGAGCATGCGCTCGGTCATGTCGCGCAAGGCATCGGGGTTGTGCTCGGCGATGAAATCGCGAGTCGCCGGGTCCAGCAGATAGGCGTCGGCGAGCAGCGCGTACTGGTGATCATCGATCAGCTCGGTGGTCGCATCGAACGCGAACAGGAAATCCACGGTCGCGGCCATTTCGAAAGCACCTTTGTAACCATGGCGCTTGGCCCCTTCGATCCATTTCGGATTCGCTGCGCGCGAGCGTATCACCCGGTTCAGCTCTTCCTTGAGGGTGCGGATCTTCGGCAGGTCGGGCTGGCTGTGATCGCCATGGTAACTGGCGGTCTTCTGCCCGCTGAGGCTTTCAGAAGCGGCGAGCATGCCGCCCTGAAACTGGTAGTAGTCATTTGAGTCGAGCAGATCGTGCTCGCGATTGTCCTGATTCTGCAGCACCGCCTGCACCTGAGAAAGCCGCTGGGCAAAGCGCTGACGCGCAGGCGTACCTTCATCGGCAGCGCCATAGGCGTAACCGCCCCAGTTCAGGTAAACCTCGGCAAGGTCGTCGCGGCTCTGCCACAGGCGGCCATCGATAGCACCCTGTACGCCAGCGCCATAGGCACCGGGCTTGGCACCGAATATCCGCCAGCCGGCCTGACGCGCCGCCTCGTCTTCGTCCAGACCTTCTGCGAGGAAGCCTTGCCGTTCTTCACGGACCCTGGCCGCCAGCGGGTTCAGGTCGTCGGGCTCGTCAAGCGCCGCGACGGCCTGCACCGCAGCGTCGAACAGCTTGATGAGGTTGGCGAACGCGTCGCGGAAGAAACCGGAGACCCGCAGTGTCACGTCCACTCGCGGGCGGTCGAGCAGGCTGATCGGCAGAATCTCGAAGTCGTCGACCCGCTGACTGCCCGTCGCCCACACCGGACGCACGCCCATCAGCGCCATGGCCTGGGCGATGTCGTCACCGCCGGTACGCATGGTCGCCGTGCCCCATACCGACAGGCCCAGCTGGCGCAGGTGATCGCCATGGTCCTGCAGGTGACGTTCCAGCAACAGGTTGGCGGACTGGAAGCCGATTCGCCAGGCCGTGGTGGTCGGCAGGTTGCGCACGTCCACGGTAAAAAAGTTGCGGCCGGTGGGCAGCACATCCAGACGGCCCCGGCTCGGCGCGCCGCTGGGGCCTGCCGGAACGAAGCGACCACTCAGGGCATCGAGCATGCCCTGCATTTCGCCGGGGCCGCAGGCATCCAGACGCGGCGCGACAACGTCACGCAAGCTGTCGAGAATCAGCGCCAGATCATCGTGCGCCGGCAAGTCGGTCAACGCTTCGCCCTGCGTGACGCGTTCGATAAGGATGGCGGCGTAAAGCTCCAGCCGCTCGCGCGCGTCGCCCGCACTGCGCCAGGGGTCGCTGCTCAGGTGCTGCAACGCAGCAGGACGCGGGCCGGTCCAGGGTTCGGCCAGCTCGCAGTTCAAGGGGTCGAAGTCCAGCTCGAACGCCTTGCTCAACGCGCGCAACAGACTGGACTGCGCGCCACGCCCGTCACCGCGCGGAATACGCAGCAGGGCTAGCAAGGTGTCGATGCGCAGGCGACCTTGCGGCGATTGACCGAAGATATGCAGGCCATCGCGAATCTGTGATTCCTTCAGGTCACACAGGTAAGTGTCCAGACGTGGCAGCCAGAGCGCCGCGTCGGCATCGCTGTCGAGGTTCTCGCCCAACGCCAGTTCGCGGTCGATATGGGTTTCACGAACCAGTTCGAGAATGTCACGCTGCAGCTCGCGCGCGCGGCGCGGATCAAGCATTTGCGCTTCATAGAATTCGTCGGCGAGCAGTTCCAGATTGCGCAACGGGCCGTAGGTCTCCGCGCGGGTCAGCGGCGGCATCAAGTGATCGATGATGACCGCCTGAGTGCGCCGTTTGGCCTGTGCGCCCTCGCCCGGGTCGTTGACGATGAACGGATAGATGTTCGGCATGGCGCCCAGCACCGCGTCCGGCCAGCAGGTTCGCGACAGCCCCACGCCCTTGCCCGGCAGCCATTCGAGGTTGCCGTGCTTGCCGACATGCACCACCGCATGCGCGCCGTAGGCCTTGCGCAACCAGAAGTAGAACGCCAGATAGCCATGGGGTGGAACCAGATCCGGGTCGTGATACACCGCGCTCGGGTCGACCTGATAACCCCGCGCCGGTTGAATGCCGATGAACGTGAGGCCAAAGCGCAGTCCGGCGATCATCATCCGGCCGCTGCGAAACATCGGATCGGTGTCCGGCGTGCCCCAACGGGCGTTCACCGCATCGCGATTTTCCTGCGGCAGTTCGTTGAACGCCGCCAGGTATTCCTCCAGCGCCATGCTCTGCTGACACGGGCGCTGGTCGATACTGTCCAGATCATTGGTCACGCCGCCCAGCAGTTGCTGGATCAGTTCGGTGCCAGTGTCCGGCAACGGTGCCAGCGGATAGCCCTCGGCCTGCATGGCGCGCAGCATATTCAGCGCCGCAGCAGGCGTATCGAGCCCCACACCGTTGCCGATCCGCCCGTCGCGAGTCGGGTAATTGGCGAGGATCAGTGCCACGCGCTTTTCGCCATTGGGCAGGCGTGCAAGCTCGATCCAGCGCCGCGCCAATTCCGCGACGAAATCCATCCGGTCCGGCTGGGCGCGGTAGCAGACCACGTCCGACTGGCTGCGCTCACTGCGCCAGGCCAGGTCCTTGAAGCTGATCGGCCGACTGATGATCCGTCCGTCCAGCTCCGGCAAGGCAATGTGCATCGCCAGATCGCGAGCGCCGAGGCCCTGTTCGCTGGCCTGCCAGGCAGGCTCGTTGTCCTGCGCGCAGATGGCCTGAATGACCGGCACGTTGCGCCGAAACGGCCGCAGATGCGGCGCTTCCGGACTCGACTGGGCAAAACCGGTGGTATTGAGGATCAGCTCGGTTTCAGCCTCATCCAGCCAGTCTTCCACCTGAGTGAAACAGCCGGGCTCCTTGAGGCTGGCCACGGCGATGGGCAGCGGGTTGATGCCTTGCGCCTGCAAGCGCGTACAGAACTCGTCGATGAAACCGGTATTGGCGGCCTGCAGGTGCGAGCGATAGAACAGCAGCGCCACCACCGGCTGCTCGGCAAGCCAGTCTGCCTGCCAATCGGCAAGCTGCGCGCTTGCCAGTCGCGGATGGTAGATGGCCGTGCGCGGTAACGGCGCGGGCTCGGCCCATGAGTAATCGCGGTGCAGCCAGCGACTGGCCATGCAGTTGTACAGTTGCAGCGCGTTCTGCAGGCCGCCCTGACGCAGGAACTGCCAGAGTCGATCGCGCTCTGCGGCAGGCACGGTGCTCAGATCGCTCAGTTCCGGATCGGGGCGGTCATCACCGGGCACCAGAATGACCTGAACACCACGTGCCGCGAGCTCCATCAGCCGCTCGACACCATAGCGCCAATAGCCGATACCGCCGTGCAGCGAAATCAGAATGACCTTTGCGTGACGCAGCACTTCATCGACGTACAGGTCGACAGAGGCGTGATTCTGGACCTGCATCGGGTTGGCCAGACGCAGGCTGGGGTAGTCTTCGGGGAGCTGCCGGGCAGCTTCGGCCAGCAGCGCCAGGCTGGAGTCGCCGCTGCAGAGAATCACCAGCTCGGCCGGCGTCTGGCCCAGATCGGCAATATTGTCGTCAGGTACGAAACCGCCGGGCTGGGTTCTCAGTAAATGCATGGGTCAGCCGGCAATCGCAGCATTGAGTTGCGCTTGCAGGGCTGCGGCATCCAGCTCCTGACCAATCAGCACCAGGTGCGTGGCACGCTCTTCATCGGCACGCCAGGCGCGGTCGAAGTGCTTGTCGAAACGCGTGCCGACACCTTGAATCAGCAGGCGCATCGGCTTGCCGGGAATGGCCGCGAAGCCCTTCACACGCAGAATGCCGTGTTGCACCACCAGTTGATTCAGTGCATCGAGCAGGACTTTTTCATCGGCTTGCGGCAGCTTCAGGGAAATCGAATCGAACGCGTCGTGATCGTGGTCATCATGATCGTCATCGTCGTGGTGATCATGGTGGGTCTTGCGAGCGTCGATGTGCAGCTCGGACTCGGCACCAACACCCAGCAGCACGCTGATCGGCAGGCGACCGCTGCTGGCTTCGATCACCTTGACCGCAGGCGGCAGCTCCTCGGCAACTTCGGCACGCACCGTCGCCAGACCTTCGGCGTCGATCATGTCGGCCTTGTTGAGGATCACCAGATCGGCGCTGGCCAGTTGATCGGCAAACAGTTCGTGCAGGGGCGACTCGTGGTCCAGGTTGGGATCGAGTTTGCGCTGCGCATCGACCTGATCCGGGAAGGCAGCGAAGGTACCGGCCAGTACCGCCGGGCTGTCGACCACCGTGATCACCGCATCGACCGTGCAGGCGTTGCGGATTTCCGGCCACTGAAAAGCCTGGACCAGCGGCTTGGGCAGCGCCAGCCCCGAGGTTTCGATCAGGATATGGTCCAGGTCACCACGGCGCGCGACCAGTTCGCGCATCACCGGGAAGAACTCTTCCTGCACGGTGCAGCACAGGCAGCCATTGGCCAGTTCGTACACCCGGCCGTTGGCTTCTTCTTCGGTGCAGCCGATCGTGCACTGCTTGAGGATTTCTCCGTCGATGCCCAGCTCGCCGAACTCATTGACGATGACCGCAATGCGCCGCCCTTCGGCGTTGTCGAGCATGTGCCGCAACAGGGTGGTCTTGCCCGAGCCGAGGAAGCCGGTGACGATGGTGACGGGAAGCTTGGCCAGTGTTTTCATCAGGTGCCCTTTGGCAATGCGGCGGGCAAACAGGACGAGAACCGCATGCATGACACGCAGATCGGATCGCCACCGGATCACCCCGCCCGGTTGTAGTGAGAATTCTCCAGGGCCGCAGCATGTGTGGCCCGTTCGAGGCAGGTCTCCTGGCTCACGGCGGCGTGCGGCAGGCAATCAATAATGTGCCGACACGCATTCATCGCGCCTTCCCGCCGCAGCAGTGGCTGTGCAATGAACATGACCGTTTACAGTTGCGGGGGCAGCTGCGGCTTGTACCGCATTCCCGTCTTAGCTCCACTGGGTGATGTTTTACCCGGGGAGAACCTCGAACCGGCAAGGCTACGCAGTGACTGCAGACAGGTCAATCGTTCAGATTGACGCTGCCCCGCCGCCCATGCTCTCCTGTGCGCCTTGTTTCGGGTGCCCCTCACGGGGTGAAACGGGAAACCGGTGCGCTCGCGTTGTCGAGCAAGTCCGGTGCTGCCCCCGCAACGGTAAGCGAGCGTAGGTCTGATCCACTGTGCCGCTGGCATGGGAAGGTGACCTTGCAGGCTTTGACGCATTGACGTCCTGGCCCCTCGCGAGCCCGGAGACCGGCCCGATATGCTTGCAATGACAAACCCGCGGTGGGCGGGCGCAGTTGAAACCTCCGGCGTCTGCCGGCAGGTTCTTTTGCGCGTGGCCCACTTGCCGATCATCAAGAGGGAACGCCATGTCGACCATCAGCAGCCACGCCGCCGCACCCAGCTCCACACGCATTCAACGCCTGACCGCCGCCATCAGCGCTGCGCTTCTCGGCGCCTGCCTGGTGTACTTCGCCGGTTTCTCGCACATCGCGGCCGTACACAACGCGGCACACGATACCCGTCACAGCGCTGCCTTTCCTTGCCATTGAGGGCCACACATTGTTCAAGCGAATCGCCTATACCGCAGGTTTCACCGGCCTGCTCGCCGCCCTGCTGCTGACCCTGCTGCAAAGCCTGTGGGTGGTGCCGCTGATCCAGCAGGCCGAGACCTACGAAAACGCGCCTGCCGAGCAACTGCATCAGCACGCGGACGGCGCGATGGCCGAACACAGCCATGCCCATGAAGAAGCGGCCTGGGAGCCCGAAAACGGCTGGCAGCGTGTGCTATCCACCACTGGCGGTAACCTGGTGGTCGCGGTGGGCTTTGCGCTGATGCTTGCCGGGCTTTACACCCTGCGCGCGCCGGGTCGCACCGTGCAAGGCGCATGGTGGGGGCTGGCGGGTTTTGCCGTGTTCGTGCTGGCCCCCACCTTTGGCCTGCCACCCGAACTGCCAGGCACAGCCGCGGCCGAGCTGAGCCAGCGGCAGTTGTGGTGGCTCGGCGCTGCCGCGTCGACTGCCGCCGGGCTGGCCTTGCTGGTGTTCGGTCAGAACTGGCTGCTCAAAGCACTGGGTGTGGCGATTTTGCTGGTCCCGCATGTGCTTGGCGCGCCACAGCCGCTGGTCCATGAAAGCCTTGCTCCCGAGGCGCTGGAATCGCAGTTCATGATGGCCTCGCTGCTGACCAACGCGCTGTTCTGGGTCGCGCTGGGATTGATCAGTGCCTGGCTGTTCCGCAGAAACGATGTGCATAACGACAATGTCGACCTGCATCAAGCCTGATCCAGCGACGCTTCAACCCGGCGCAGCACTGGTGGCCGGGCTGGGCTGTCGGCGCGGCTGCTCGGCTGCGCTGTTGCGCGATCTGCTCGAGCAAAGCCTGCAGGCACTTGAGCTGGACATCGGCCGGGTGACCGCGCTGGCGTCCATCGACCTGAAACAAACCGAGCCCGGCCTGCTTGAGCTGGCCGGGCAACTGGCAGTGCCGCTGGTGTGCTTCAACGCTGCGCAACTGGTGGCCTGGGAACTGCACCTCACGCACCGTTCTGCGCAGGTGTTCCAGAGCACTGGCTGTCATGGCGTCGCCGAAGGCTCGGCTCTGGCGCTGGCGGCGCAACTGGGAGACGGTACCGCCACGCTGCTAATCGAACGGCAGAAAAGCGCGCAGGCCACATTTGCCTTGGCAATCAGCCCTGCGCACAGCGGATAATCTCCCCGCGCTCATTCACCCCGGAGAATTCATTGACTGTCTATTTCATCGGCGCAGGCCCTGGCGATCCCGAGCTGATCACCGTCAAGGGCCAACGCCTGATTCGCAGCTGCCCGGTCATTATCTACGCCGGCTCGTTAGTGCCCCTCGCCGTGCTGGAAGGTCATCAGGCCGTGCAGGTGACCAACAGCGCCGAGCTGCACCTGGAGCAGATCATCGAGCTGATCAAGCGCGCGCACGCACAAGGCCAGGATGTGGCACGCGTGCACTCCGGGGACCCAAGCCTGTATGGCGCTATCGGCGAGCAGATCCGCCATCTGCGCGAACTGAACATTCCGTTCGAAATCATTCCGGGGGTCACCGCGACCGCTGCCTGCGCTGCGCTGCTGGGCGTCGAGCTGACCCTGCCGGACGTTTCGCAGAGCGTGATTCTGACCCGCTATGCCGACAAGACCTCAATGCCCAGCGGCGAGGAACTGGCCAGCCTGGCCAGCCATCGGGCAACCATGGCGATTCATCTGGGAGTGAACAACCTGCAGCGGATCGTCGAGGAGCTCATGCCACATTACGGCGCCGATTGCCCGATTGCAGTGGTGCACCGCGCCAGCTGGCCGGACCAGGACTGGGCCGTTGGCACGCTGGCGGATATTGAGGAAAAGGTACAGGCCAAGGGCTTTCGCCGTACCGCACTGATTCTGGTCGGACGTGTGCTTGCCGATGACACCTTCAGCGAGTCCTCGCTGTACCGCGCTGGGCATGCCCACTTGTTCAGGCCGTTGTAGTCAGTACCTCTACGCGGCACGACGATCGCATCGCGTAATGAAAAGCGTGCCAACGCTGAGCTGGCACGCTGATTGGTATTGCGCTCCTCAGGCAGCCGCCTCGTACAGCTTCGGCGCAGCCACTTCGCCGCTTTCCAGGCTCTTGCGCAGAATATCGGCCTGCACGGCAGCGGCCTTCATGGCGCTTTCCTTGATGTAGCCATAGCCGCGAATGCGTTCCGGCAGGCGTGCCAGACTCAAGGCGGTGTGGCGATTCTGCGCCTGAAGGTGCTGCAGGATCAGCTCGACATCGCCGACATAGCGGTCAATCAGCGCCCTCTCCTGCTGACGTTCGAGGCTGCGACCGAACGGATCGAGCGCCGTGCCACGGAGGAATTTGAATCTCGCCAGCACATCGAACGCGCGCAGCATCCAGGGGCCAAAGCTGCGTTTGCGCGGTAACCCGTTGTGCGGATCGCGCTTGGCCAGCCACGACGGTGCCAGATGAAACTCCAGCCGGTAGTCGCCTTCGAACTGCGCTTGCAACTGGCGGGTAAACTCGCCGTTGCTGTAAAGCCGCGCCACTTCGTATTCGTCCTTGTAGGCCAGCAATTTGAAGTAGTTGAAGGCCACCGCCTCGGTCAGCGTCGGCTGCTGACCGGGAAACGCCCGCGATTCGCTGTCGCGCACGCGTTGCACCAACGCCAGATAGCGCTTGGCGTAGGCAGCGTTCTGATACTGCTTCAAGGTATCGACGTTACTCTGGATACGCTGATCAAGGTCCATCGATTGCGGCTCGCTGACCTTGTCTTGTGGATTGACGAAGGCCTCCACAGCGGCGGGATCATGCGCGGTACGACGCCCCCAGAGAAACGCCTGCTGATTCAGGTTGACCGCTACGCCGTTGAGCTCGATGGCTTTCTCGATGGCCGCTGAGGTCAATGGAATCAGGCCCAGCTGGAACGCATAGCCGAGCATGAACAGGTTGCTGGCAATACTGTCGCCCATCAGTCGGGTGGCCAGTGATGTGGCTTCGACAAAGTGGGTCTTCGCCGCGCCGACCGCCTCGATGATGGTCTGCTTCATGGCTTCGGCCGGAAACACGGCATCCGGATTGCGCGTGAACTCGGCGGTCGGTGTTTGCTGACTGTTGACCACCGCATGGGAAATCTTGCTATCGAGCTTGGCGATCGCGTCCGGGCCGGCAGCCACCAGCAAGTCACAGCCGAGCAGCAGGTGCGCTTCACCGGCGGCGATACGCACGGCAAACAGATCCTCCTGGCGCGCGGCAATGCGGATATGGCTGACCACCGGGCCGAATTTCTGTGCCAGACCGGCCTGATCGAGCACGCTGCAGCCCTTGCCCTCCAGATTCGCGGCATAACCCAGCATCGCGCCGACAGTGGTCACCCCAGTGCCGCCGACACCTGGCAGGAGAATATTGAACGGCCTGTCGAGCGACGGCAATACCGGTTCCGGCAGACGCGCGAACGCCTCGACCTGCTTGGGCAACGCAGGCTTGCGCAGTTTGCCGCCGTGCACGGTGACGAAGCTTGGGCAGAAACCCTCGACGCAACTGAAATCCTTGTTACAGGCGCTCTGATCGATTTCGCGCTTGCGCCCCTGCGCGGTTTCCTTGGGCAGCACAGACAGGCACCCGGATTTGACCCCGCAATCGCCGCAGCCCTCGCACACCGCCGGGTTGATCAACGCGCGCTTTTCCAGATTGGGCATGGTGCCGCGTTTGCGACGGCGGCGCTTTTCAGTGGCGCAGGTCTGGTCGTAGATGATGACCGACACGCCTTTGAACTCGCGCAACTCGCGCTGCACGCTGTCCAGATCGCGCCGATGATGAAAGGTGGTAATCGGCGCGAAGTCCTCACGACTCGGGTACTTGTTCGGTTCGTCGGAAACCAGCGCGATGCGCAGCACGCCTTCGTTGAACACCTGACGGCTCAGTTGATCGACGCGCAGCACGCCGTCGATCGGCTGGCCACCGGTCATGGCCACCGCATCGTTATAGAGAATCTTGTAAGTAATGTTGACCTTGGAGGCCACCGCCGCACGCAGCGCCAGGTGACCCGAGTGAAAATAGGTACCGTCGCCCAGGTTCTGGAAAACGTGTGGGGTTTCGGTGAACGGCGCCTGACCGATCCAGGTCACGCCCTCGCCGCCCATCTGGGTAAACGTGTCGGTTTCGCGGTCCATCCAGATGGTCATGTAATGGCAGCCGATCCCGGCCAGGGCGCGGCTGCCCTCCGGCACCTTTGTCGAGGTGTTGTGCGGGCAGCCGGAGCAGAAATGCGGGGTGCGCTGGGTGTTGAACAGCGGCGCCTGCAGCGCTTGCTCCTTGTCACTGAGAAACTGCAGGCGCGCTTCGATCTGCGGGCTGCTGTAGAACGGCGCGAGGCGTTTGGCAATCACCCTGGCAATCATCGCCGGAGTCAGCTCGCTGAGGTTCGGCAGCAGTGAGCGGCCCTGCTCGTCGAACTCGCCGACCACCACCGGCCGGCGCTCCACAGGCCAGTTGTAGAGCTGACCGGTCAACTGGTCTTCAATGACACTGCGTTTTTCCTCGACCACCAGAATCTCGTCCAGCCCTTCGGCAAAATCGTGCACCGATACCGGTTCCAGCGGCCAGCTCATGCCGACCTTGAGCACGCGAATCCCGACCTTCTCGCACAGCTCCTGATCGATACCCAGCTCTTCGAGGGCCTGGCGCACGTCCAGATAGGACTTGCCGGTGGTGATGATGCCCAGCCGGGGTTGCGCAGAATCGATCACCACCTTGTTGAGCTGGTTGGCGCGAGCGAAGGCCCTGGCTGCGTAGATCTTGTAGGTATTGAGTCGCGCTTCCTGAGCCAGCGGCGGATCCGGCCAGCGGATGTGCAAGCCGCCTTCGGGCAGATCGAAATCGTCGGGGATACGGGTTTTGATCCGCAATGGATCGACCTCGACCACCGCGGAAGAGTCGACGTTCTCGGCAATGGTCTTCATCGCCACCCAGCAACCGCTGTAGCGCGACAGCTCCCAGCCAATGATGCCGTAGTCGAGAATCTCCTGGACATTACTGGGGTTGAGCACGGGGATCATCGAGGCGATGAACGCATGCTCGCTCTGATGGGCGATGGTCGATGATTTGCAGCCGTGGTCGTCGCCCGCCAGGATCAGCACACCGCCATTGGCGGCAACACCGGCTGAGTTGCCGTGCTTGAACACATCACCGCAACGGTCTACCCCCGGCCCCTTGCCGTACCAGAGGGCGAACACGCCATCGTACTTGCCATGCGGGAACAGGTTGACCTGTTGACTGCCCCAGACCGCCGTGGCGGCCAGTTCTTCGTTGATGCCCGGCTGAAAATGGATGGCGTTTTGTCGCAGGTAGTCCTTGGCGTCCCAAAGGCTCTTGTCCAGATTACCCAGCGGCGAACCGCGGTAGCCGGAGATGAACCCGGCAGTGTTCAGGCCCTGCGCCTCATCGCGCTGCTTTTGCAGCATCGGCAGGCGGGTCAGGGCCTGTGTGCCGGTCAGGTACAGATTGCCGGTGGCAAGCCGGTATTTATCATCCAGACGAATATCAGCCAGGGACATGCGCATACCTCTCTTGTTCTTATAAGTCAGGTCATTTGCACCGGGACGGTCCTGCCCGGCAGCCTTGCAACTAGACTGCCAGCAGCAAAGAGGCTTTTTCTTTCTAAATGCGCGCAAATCTGCTGATATTGAGCATGCTTTTTTCGACCAGAACAAAAAACAAGGTCAATTCATGCAGCCAAAATTGAGCCCCATCGATCGCAAGATTCTTCGTCTGCTGCAACATGACGCCAGCCTGTCGGCCGCGGAAATCGCCGAACGGGTCGAGCTGTCGCAATCGCCCTGCTGGAGGCGTATTCACCGGCTTCAGGAAGACGGGGTGATCGAACGCACGGTCGCCCTGCTCAGTACCCAGAAGCTGGGACTGAGCATGACCGTATTCGTCGAGGTCAAGCTGTCAGGCCATGGCCGCCGCTATCTGGCCGAGTTCGAGGAGGCAATCATCGGCCACCCCGAGGTGCTGGAGTGCTACACGATGGCCGGGGGGATGGATTTCATGCTCAAGGTTGTGGCTCAGGACATCGCCAGCTACGAACGCTTTTTGCGCGATCATTTACTGCAATTGCCCCACGTCCACGAGGCCCACTCGAACATCGCCATGAGCACGGTAAAGCGCACCACGGAGCTGCCGCTGGACTAGACGATATCGGGGGAGAATCGAGAAAAGAAAATCCGCCGAGCGAGCGCTGGCGGATTATCGGTATCAATGAGGGCAATAAAAACATTTGACTTGCAAATGATAATGATTATTATTGCATCAGCGGGTCGCGAGACTCGCTGGATAACCCGGAAGTCTTAGGTCGGCTTCCTGATTATCTCCTCATCAGGCTAATCACGGTTTTTGACCCGGCTTTTTGCCGGGTCTTTTTTTTGGTTCTTTCTTTATGGTTTCGCTGCTTCAGGCTAATGAAGTCTGGGTATTGCGCGGTGTGTTGCAATGACGCGGATCATAGCAAAGGCGCCTCGATCAAGGCCATGCTTTTAGGGCAAAAACGCCTGGATGCGGCAGATAAAACGTAAATGCTGGGACTTTTCACTTGAGAATGATTCTCGTATTCACTAGTCTACGCTTGTCACGGACGCTACCCGACATCGCAAGGAAGATTCCCATGGACGACCAGCGAGCGATACATCATGAGTAATCAGCTCTCGTCTCTACTGCACCTCCCCGCCCGCCTGCCCGAGCCGCAACCCACGCTGCAGGCCATCGAACTCGGCCACCGCCTGGGCAAGCTCTCGCGCCGGACCCGGCAGATATTCCTGCTCAGCCGACTCGACGGCCAGGCCTATGCCGACATTGCAGCCTTCATGAACGTCGATATTGCCCGGGTAGAGCGTGCGATGCTTCGTGCGCTGGGCAAGGCCCACGTGCCTGGCGCGGCTGACACCACAAGCGCTGCCACTCAGGCCGCCATTCAGGATCAGGCCAGCCGCTGGTATGTGCACTTGCAGAGCCCTGCGGCAACCGCCAGTGAACGCATCGAGTTTCGTCACTGGCTGGACGCCGATGCCGCGCACCTTTCGGCCTTCCAGAACAGCGAGCGACTGTGGCGTCAGTTGCAGGCACCCGCCTCTTTACTCGGCGCATCCGGCTGGCATCGGCGCAAGCGCCGCGTGTATCTGGCCTGGTGCCTGCTGACCGCCTTCATCTGCAGCCTGATGGTCACCGCCGAGGCCATCTCCTGACGCGCAGATGACCGTTGCAGTGAAGTTTACGTCGCAGGACGCGATGTCGATCGGTGTACAGTAGCGGCCTGAAAAGGCATCTACGCAGCAGGCACCTATCTTGACTCTCACTATCGGTTCAGATTTCGACAGCGGCAACATTCAGGTTCTCGACGCAAGCGACCCGGCGCATATCAGGCTGGCGATTCGGCCCGACACGCAAAGCGCGCATTTCCAGTGGTTTCATTTCAAGGCAGACGGCCTGAACGTCGGCCAGACCTATGGCTTCAGCCTGACCAATGCCAGCCAATCCACTTTCAACAGTGCCTGGAGCGGCTACAACGCCGTGGCGTCCTACGACCATCAGAACTGGTTTCGTGTCGCGTCGGATTTCGACGGCAAGGCGCTGAATTTCAGCCTGGCCGCGGAGCAGCCGCAGGTCTGGTTTGCGTACTTCGAACCCTACAGCCGTGAACGCCATGACTGGCTGATCGAACAGGCGCAGGAAAAAGCCGGTACACAGTTGCTGGCTGTCGGCAAAAGCGTCGAGGGCCGGGATATTCAGCTGCTGCGCAAGGGTGACGGTGCCGAAGGCAAACGCAAGATCTGGATGATTGCCCAGCAGCACCCTGGCGAACACATGGCCGAATGGTTCATGGAGGGCGTGATCGAACGCCTCCAGCAAAAGGATGACGCCGCGCTGCAGCAATTGCTGGCCGAGGCAGACCTGTACCTGGTGCCGAACGTCAACCCGGACGGGGCCTTTCATGGCCACTTGCGCACCAACGCCAGCGGCAAGGACCTTAACCGTGCCTGGCAGGACAGTACCGAAGCGCTGAGCCCGGAAGTGTCCTTCATCAGGCAGCAGATGGAAAAATACGGCGTGGACATGTTCCTCGACGTGCACGGTGACGAGGAAATCCCCTACGTATTCACCGCGGCCTGCGAAGGCAATCCGGGGTATACCGCACAGCAACGCCAGCTTGAAGAGCGCTTTCGCAGCCGCCTGTGCGAGGTCAGCGACAACTTCCAGACGGCTCATGGCTACCCACGCGGCGCAGCCGGTCAGGCCAACATGAACCTGGCCGCCAATGCTGTGGGCGAACGCTACAAGTGCCTGTCACTGACCCTGGAAATGCCCTTCAAGGATCATGACAACGCGCCAGACCCAGTCACCGGCTGGTCAGGCAAGCGTTCCGCGCAACTGGCCGGGGACATACTGACCGTGCTGTCCGAGATGGTAAAAGAGCTGCGTTAAGGGCTCTGCTGTCTTCAGGCAAACCGAAATGCCCATCTACGCGTGGGCATTTTTGTTTGCGCTGGCCGCACGGCGTACGATCAGGCTGGCCAGCGCGATCAGCGCCAGCGTGATCACCACTGCCCCGTAGACATTACTGGTCATCACCAGCCCTGCCGAGTGGGCAAAGAATCCGGCGACCAGTGCCGGTATGCAGAAGGCCAGGTAACTGAGCACCAGAAAAGCCGACATCAGCCCGCCCCGCTCGTGGGCATGCGCCAGTGGCATGAGCATGCGCAGCGCGCCCAGAAAGCTCGATCCGAATCCCACACCTGCGACCACTGCGCCGACGAAAAACAACCACAACAAACCGAGGTTGATCGAAAGCAGGATCACCGCAACACCCAACGGCAGAAAGCTCGCGCCAACCCATAAGCCGAGCACCGGCTCACGCTGACGCAGCGTCAGAATCGCCGCAGCGCCGCTTAGAGTCAGCGCCGCAACCGCCAGGCCGCCATTGAGCGGTGAGGTGGAGCCGGTCGCCGCCACCAGCAAGGACGGGCTCAACGACAGAAAGAAGCCACCCAGTGCCCACGCGGCGATGTCCACCGGCAGGACCAGCCATAGCATGCGCCGTGCCTGCTGCGGAACATGCAACGAGGGCTTGAGGGATTGCCAGACACCGGGCTGGCGACTGACGGTTTCCTCGACGCGTCCCAGGTACAGGGCCTGACTCAGGAATGCGGCCAGCAGCAAGCAGTAACCGAGCATCAGCGGCAACGGCGCGTACTGCGCCAGCAGTGCCGTGCCCAGAGCGCCAACGGCCATGCCGAGCATCGGCGAAATACTGTTGATCAACGGTCCTTTGACCGAATCACTGTCCAGCAAGGCTGCGCCCAGTGCGCTGGCCGCCAGCCCCGTTGCAAAACCCTGCAGCAGGCGCGCGGCCACCAGCCAGCTGACATCACTGGCCAGAATGAACAGCAGCATCGAGACGCTTTGCAGCAGCAAGGCACCGAAAATCACCGGGCGCCGTCCCAGATAGTCAGACAACGATCCGCCCATCAACAAGGCAGCCAGCAGGCTGAATGCATACACTGCAAAAATCAGGGTGAGCACGCCCGCCGAGAATCCCCATGCCTCCTGATACAGGTGATAAAGCGGCGTGGGCGTGCTGGACGCGGCAAAAAAGCATAACGTGGTAAACGCCAGAAACCCGAGATGGTTTGGTGCCCGACCGTCAGACTTCACGTCTGGCGACGTCGAATCGTTTGAAGAAAGGGACATGGATACGCTCTCCGCCAATGCAATCTGTTAAAGCCATAAATTAGCTTTTGCGAAGTGTGCGACGTGATAGCGCTTAAAGCAAATACTTTGTGTTAAGGTCCGCCGTATGGCTATCAAAGAAGCAGTTCGCACCGGAGGCCGCAGTGCCCGGGTGCAGGAATCCATTCACCGCGCGGTCCGCGATTTGTTGCAGGAGCACGATCGGTCAGCACTCAGCGTGCCGATGATCGCGACCCGGGCAGGCGTCACGCCGTCGACCATTTATCGCCGCTGGGGTGATCTGACCACGTTGCTGGCGGACGCTGCCCTGGAGCGTCTGCGCCCTGACGTGCCGATCGATCAGGGCAGCCTGCATCAGGACCTGCTGACCTGGAGTGAAATGTATCTGGACGAAATGTCCTCGGCACCTGGCCGGGCATTGATGCGCGATGTCGCCGCCAGCACCTCCGGCTGTGTCGGCAAGTGCGCGGCAATGGTTCGCGAGCAGTTGCAGGTCATGATCGATCGTGCCATCGCTCGCGGCGAGGTTTCTCCCAGTGCCGACGACATGATCGATGCCGTCGTTGCACCGATGATTTACCGGATTCTGTATGCCGAATCGGCACCTGCGCCCGAACGCGTGCGTCAATGGGTCGACCGCTGCCTGAGCTGAGCCGCTTTGCAGGGAGTCAGCGGCGGCAACTCCCGTTATCATGCGCGCCTCGTCCGACATCAATGACCGAACCTATTCATGCATACCCTCGCAGACCTACGCGCCGGCAAGCTGGCAGGCATCAAACGGCTTGACCTCTCCTGTGGCCTGAGCGAATTCCCGGTCGAAATCTTCGACCTGGCCGACACGCTGGAAGTCTTGAACCTCAGCAGCAACAGGCTGACCTCGCTGCCTGACGACCTGGGTCGCCTGACCCGCCTGCGCGTGCTGTTCGCATCAGACAACGCCTTTATGCACCTGCCGGAAAGCATTGGCCAATGCCCGCAGTTGCAGATTGTCGGCCTCAAGGCCAACCGCATAGAGCAGGTCAGCGCCGCGGCACTGCCGCCGCGCCTGCGCTGGCTGATCCTCACCGACAACCGCATCGAGTCGCTGCCCGACGAACTGGGCTGCCGCCCGGACCTGCAAAAGCTGATGCTCGCCGGCAATCGCCTGCGCACCCTGCCCGCCACCCTCGCGCAGTGTCACAAGCTGGAGCTGATCCGCATTGCGGCCAATCGTCTGACCGAGTTGCCGGACTGGCTGCTGAGCCTGCCTGCGCTGGCATGGCTCGCCTTCGCCGACAACCCGCTGTGCGCAGAGCGTCCCAGCGCGCCGATCCGGGAAATCCCCTGGCAACATCTCAGTCTTCATCAACGCCTGGGCGAAGGTGCGTCGGGGATCATTCAACAAGCGGTCTGGCACGACGCCGGCGCTGAGCGCATGGCAGCGGTCAAGCTGTACAAGGGCGCGGTCACCAGCGATGGCTCGCCGCTCAATGAAATGGCGGCCTGCATTGCCGCAGGCCGCCACGCACAGCTGATCGAGGTGCTTGGACAGATCAGCGGGCATCCCGAGCAGCAGCGCGGCCTGGTCATGGCGCTGATAGCCCCCGATTTCGGCAATCTTGCCGGTCCGCCGAGCCTGGAATCCTGTAGCCGCGATGTCTACGCCAACGACACGCGCTTTTCCCTGCCGGTGCTGCTGCGCCTCGCTGAAGGCATCGCATCGGTCACCGCGCACCTGCACGCCCGCGGGATCACGCATGGCGACCTTTATGGTCACAACATTCTTGTGCAGGAGGATGGCCATTGCCTGCTCAGCGACTTCGGCGCGGCGTCCTTTCACCCGTCAGCCGGGCTGGGTGAGGCGCTGGAGCGCATCGAAACGCGGGCATTCGGTATCTTGCTGGGGGAATTGCTGGAGCGTTGCGAGGCAGATCCACAGGATCAGAACGTCATGGCGGGTCTACAGGCGCTGCAGGCGAGTTGCGTGCAGCCCGATTGCCAGCAACGACCGTCGCTGGCAGAGATTCTTCTACAGATCAAAACATGGAGCGCGTAAAGCGCTCCATTGCGCAGTGATCAGCCTGCCAGGCCCACGTAAACGTTCTGCACGTCATCATGGTTGTCGATGGCTTCGAGAAACGCTTCGACTTCGGCCATCTGCTCATCGGTCAGGCCGTCCACGGTGCTTTTCGGGCGATAGCCCAGTTGCGCGGACTGGACGGTGAAACCGAACTCCGGGAGCGCCTTGCAGACCGCGTCCATGTCGGTGGATTCGGTGAGGAACAGCGTCGCGCCCTCTTCACCTGGCTCGAAATCCTGAGCGCCGGCCTCGATTGCCGCCAGTTCCGGGTCAGCATCTGCTGCTGCAGGAACAGCCTCGATCATGCCCTGATACAAAAAGTCCCACGAAACCGAACCCGCAGCGCCCAACTGGCCCTTGCGGAACAGCACGCGAATTTCCGAGACCGTCCGGTTGATGTTGTCGGTCAGGCACTCGACGATCACCGGCACGCGGTGTGGCGCAAAACCTTCGTAGGTCAGACGCTCGAAATTGACGCTCTCACCCAGCAGGCCTGCGCCCTTCTTGATGGCACGCTCCAGGGTCTCGCGCGGCATCGAGGCCTTCTTGGCCTGCTCGACCACCAGCCGCAGACGCGAGTTCATGTCCGGGTCTGCGCCAGCGCGGGCTGCGATCATGATCTCCTTGGACAGCTTGCCAAACGTACGTCCCTTGGCATTGGCTGCCGCTTCTTTATGCTTGACCTTCCACTGTGCGCCCATGTCTGCTCTCTTGATTCGCTAGGCACCTCGCCGCCTGCGCCTGCATGACTGACAGAACGCGGCGCTGGCAAGGCGCTGAAAAAGGGTCACCGGCAAATACCCTGTCCGGCGCGGCGCATTTTATACGCGATCACGGCAGATGAAACCCCCGACAGACAGATTGGCCTTATGAACTCGCCAGGATGGCTGCCAATCCGGCCAACGGCAATCATCTTCTTTCCGTCACCGCTTGTAGGCTCTTTCCGAAAAACCTTGCAGCAATGCTTTTGCGCCTCCGTATTCCGTAACCTGCGCGGCCCCGTTTTTGAAGCTAGAGAGCCCCGCAGATGCGCAAGGACCTGCAAGTGCCCTTCATGCTGGCGATCACCGACTGCCAGCCGGATCTGCATATCATCAACTTCGCCGGCCATGAAGCCCTCAACGAAACGTATCGCTTCGACCTCTGGATGATCGGCAGCCACCCGCAGCTGGATGTGCGCAGCCTGCTGCATCGCGAAGCGTTTTTAAGCTTCGGCGAATCTGGCGGCGGCAGGCATGGCCGTATCGAGCATGCGGCCCGGCTGCACAGGGGGAATCGCGTGAGCCTTTACCATCTGATTCTGGTGCCTGATCTGCAGCGGCTGGCGCAACACCGACAACGCCGCACCTATCAGGACCGTGCGATTCCTCAACTGATCGTGCGCTTGCTTGAAGCACACGGTATCGAAACGAACGCTTACCGCTTCGAGCACGTGAACGGTCTTTATCCTGCCAGGCCGCTGCATATCCAGTACGACGAAAGCGATCTGCACCTGTTGCAGCGCCTGTGCGAGGAAGAAGGCATGCATTTCCGCTTCGAGCATCGCCGGAGCGGCCACCGGCTGGTGTTCTCGGACGACCCTGCCAGCTTTCCGGCGCAGCCATTGCCGGTGCGTTTCAAGCGCCCGCAAGCGTCAGACGTACCTAGAGAGACGCTGTTACACCTGGCCGAGCGACTGGGGTTTCCGCAGTTTTCAAGACAACCCGCCGACCACCCGCAACCTGCGCACGCACCTTCTTCGCCGCACGATGCACACCCTCTGACGATAGCGGCCAATCATGCCTTTCAACCGCCAGGCTTACGTGGAGCGATCAGTCCCCGGGAGGCACTGAGTCGGCAGCGTGGCAGTCGCGGACTGGAGCGCCTGCGCTGCGAACGGAGCGATGTCAGAGGACAAAGCATCGACACCGCCTTGCAGTGTGGTGAAGTCATTCAGGTGCTCGATCATCCGGAGCCATTGCTTAATGATCAGTGGTTGCTGACCGAAGTTGTTCACGCAGGCAGGCAGTTACAGGTGCTGAAGGGCGCCGCCGCTCATGATGCGCTGGCAATCCTGCGCATCCTCGTCGAAGCGCAACGTTCGTCACCCGAGGCTGAACAACTGCAAGGCAACGGTTACTGCAACAGCTTCAGGGTAATACCCTGGGCGACGCCGTTTCGCCCGTCGATCAGCCACCCTCGACCCATTGTCACCGGTGAGCATTTCGCCACCTTGCAGCGCAACGACAACCAACCGGACCCACCCGGATATCGTTCAATCCGCTTCGACTGGCACGCTCAAGGCCCGGAAGACCAACCCGCACGACGTTGGCCGATGGCAAAAGTCGCCTGCCCGGAGATTCATCGGCTACCGGCGGGTACACGTGTGCGGGTCCACTACCTCGACAATCATCCCGAACGCCCCGTGATCTGCGCGGCACTGTTAGCGAATCCGGGGCAGGACGCAGTGACTGCTTACCCCACCGACTGCGTTCGACTGGCGAACGGTCAGCGCCTGCACATCAACGCGCATGACGGATTGACAGTGCGCGGGCGGACCGCCGAGTTGCAGGTCGACGCGCAACGCATTCTGATCGTTGCCCATGCAGATCAGCAGTCCTTGAAATCGGGCTGGCGCTTGTCGATGAAGGCGCGCATGCCCTCCTTCTGATCCTGGCTGGCGAAGGCGGCGTGAAAGACCCGGCGTTCGAAGCGGATGCCTTCGGCCAGGCTGACCTCGAATGCGCGGTTGACGCTCTCCTTGACCATCATCGCCACTGGCAGGGATTTACTGGCGATGACCGCTGCCACTGCAAGCGCTTCCGGCAGCAACTGATCGAGCGGCAGCACGCGGGCCACCAGACCGGCGCGCTCGGCCTCGTGAGCATCGATCAATCGGCCGGTCAGGCACATCTCCATGGCCTTGGCCTTGCCGACTGCGCGGGTCAGACGCTGCGTTCCGCCCATCCCCGGCAACACGCCGAGATTGATCTCGGGCTGTCCAAACCTGGCGTTCTCGGCAGCCAGAATGAAATCGCACATCAATGCCAGTTCACAGCCGCCACCCAAGGCAAAACCGGCCACCGCAGCCACCAGGGGTTTGCGTCGGGCCGCGACCCGGTCGCTGTCACGAAACAGGTCATCGAGGTAGATCTGCGGGTAGGACAGGTCGACCATTTCCTTGATGTCCGCACCAGCGGCGAAGGCTTTTTCCGAGCCGGTCAGCACGATGCAGCCGATCGCACTGTCCGCCTCGAACTGATCGAGCGCATGGTTCAACTCGTTGATCAGACGCGCATTCAAGGCGTTCAACGCGTTGGGCCGGTTAAGTCTGATCAGGCCCACACTACCTATAATCTCAATGAGAATAGTCTCGTAAAGCATTGATAAATATCCTTTTTATTTAATTATGCAATCAGCAGCTTTTTATAGATTCAACATTCAATTATTAGATCAAGCTACTGATTAATAAGGCCAATTCAAAAACTCGATAGCTATCGCAGTAGCTTCACCGCCGCCGATGCAGATCGCCGCCAGGCCACGCTTGAGTTGTCGATGCCGCAAGGCCGCCAGCAGCGTCACGATGATCCGCGCACCCGAGGCGCCGATCGGATGACCAAGCGCGCAGGCACCTCCATTGACATTGACTTTATCGTGCGGGATGCCCAGCTCGCGCATTGCCACCAGTGGCACCACCGCAAAGGCTTCGTTGATCTCGAACAGATCCACATCATCCAGGCTCCAGCCTGTCTTGCCCAAAAGGCGCTGAATGGCGCCTATCGGCGCTGTTGGAAACAGGCCCGGCTCGTCGGCAAATGCCGCATGCGCATGAAACACCGCCAGAGGCCGCAGGCCACGCCTTTGAGCCTCGGACTGACGCATCAACAGCAGCGCTGCTGCGCCGTCGGAGATAGAACTGGAGTTGGCCGCGGTGACCGTGCCGCCCTCGCGAAAAGCGGGTTTGAGCGTGGGTATCTTGTCGGGACGTGCCTTGGGTGGCTGCTCATCGTGGGTGATTTGCCTCGACTCCTTGCCCACGGTGACTTGCACCGGCACGATCTCGGCGTCGAAATGGCCTTCGGCAATGGCCTTTTGCGCGCGAGCCAGTGAGGCCAGGGCAAACGCATCCTGCGCCTCGCGAGTGAAACCGTTGAGCCCGGCGCAGTCCTCGGCGAAGGTGCCCATCAGCCGTCCTGGCTCATAGGCATCTTCGAGGCCGTCGAGAAACATGTGATCGAGCACCTTGCCGTGCCCCATGCGATAACCGCTGCGCGCGCGGTCCAGCAGGTAAGGCGCATTGGACATGCTCTCCATGCCGCCAGCCACCGCCACCGCAGTACTGTCTGCCAGCAACAGGTCATGGGCCATGATTGCGCTCTGCATGCCGGAACCGCACATCTTGTTGACCGTGCTGCACAGCGTCGCATGGCTGAGCCCGGCACCCAGCGCCGCCTGCCGAGCGGGTGCCTGGCCCAGACCTGCCGGCAGCACACAACCAAACAGCACATGCTCCACGTCTGCAGGCTCGATGCCTGCCCGCTCGACAGCGGCACGGATGGCGATCGATCCCAGCGCGGTGGCACTGAGGCTCTGCAGATCGCCCTGAAAACCACCCATGGGCGTGCGCACGGCACTGACAATGACCACGGGGTCTTGATGAGGGGGTGTCCTTTCGATGGACATGGCTATCTCCAGTCTTGTTTTTATCGGTACGGTTTTCTAAAGGTACGGGGGAATCATCAACCTGCTGCCTTGCAGACGCAATGGTTGAGGCAGGCAGATTAGCCGCTATCCCGGCATCGTGCCCGACGCGGCGAATCTCTCACCACTGACGAGGTCTGAAGATCACTGAACCTGACGCTGGAGCACACGAATGCCGCTACGCCTGATCCGCGCCCTGCTCTCGGGGCTGCTCATCCTCGGCTTGAGCGCCTGTGCGCTGATTCCCCATCGAGACCCGCTGGCGATCAGTGTCGTGGGTATCGAACCCATCCCCGGCCAGGGCCTGGAACTGCGCATGGCAGTCACGTTGCGGGTGCAGAATCCAAACGAGACCGAGATCAACTACAGCGGCGTCGCGCTGGACCTGGACCTGAACGACAGGCTGCTGGCCTCCGGGGTCAGCAACCAGAAAGGCACTGTAGGACGCTTCTCCGAGGCAGTGCTGGTGGTGCCGGTCAGCGTGTCGGCATTCGCTGCCTTGCGCCAGGCACTGGGGCTTAGTCAGAGCCAGCGTCTGGACAATCTGCCCTATACGCTTCGCGGCAAGCTGGCCGGCGGCCTGTTCGGCACAATGCGCTTCAGTGACAGCGGCACGCTGGATTTGCGCCAGGCCGAGGGAGATCCCTGGTAACAAGTCATTACCGGTGGTAATGCCTGTCGGGGTTTGGCAGGGTATACGGGACGATACAGGTGGCATGCTTTCTGCTGGCTGACGGCAGCGCATGCTCTGCACCTCTCCACCCTCAAGGAAGATTTGCCAATGACCCCGCAGAACCCGTCAGCACGTTTTTTCCCGACCTTTCTGGCCCTTGTGGCGCTGATGCTCAGCCTGTGCGTAGCACCGGCATGGGCTGCAGAAAAAAGCGCCAAGCGCGGCATCGCCTACGACATCGCCCTGCCCGCCGACCTGAGTGCGTTATCTGCAGGCGTGAGCTGGTGGTACAACTGGAGCCCCAGGCCCCACGACCGCCTGGCGTCGTACGACTACGCCTCGATGTACGGCGTGGATTTCATTCCGATGGTATGGAACGGCAACGTTGACGACGGGCAGTTGAAGCAATACCTGCTGGCTCACTCAGCCATCCGCTATCTGCTGGTGATCAATGAGCCGAATCTGCTCGATCAGGCCAACATGACGCCCGAAGCGGCGGCCGGCTTCTGGCCGAGACTGGAACAGATCGCCGCCCAGACCGGCGTAAAACTGGTGGGGCCAGCGATGAACTGGGGAACCATGCCGGGCTACGGTGACCCGGTCGTGTGGCTCGATGCCTTCTACACAGCCTATCGGTCGATGAATCAGAATCGCGACCCGCGCATCGATTACCTGGCTTTTCACTGGTACGACTATGGCTTGCCAGGGATGCTCGACCGGCTGTCGAAGTACGGAAAACCCTTCTGGGTCACCGAGTTCGCCAATTGGCACGCTCCGGATGACGGAGCGCAGATTGATTCGGTCGACAAGCAGAAGCGGCAGATGGCGGAAATGGTCGCCACCCTTGAGCAGCGCCAGGACGTGTTCAGATACGCCTGGTTCACCGGCCGGATGAACCCTGACCCGCACTTTTCAAGTTTGCTGGACGCTGAGGGCAAGCTGACTGAGATGGGCCAGTATTACCTGTCGCTGCCACACAGCGAGTAAGCCCTTGCGGCTCGGTCAACGCATTTTCGCAGCCTCTCAGCGAGGCTGCGCCGATCTCGGTCAGACCGCTGATGATGTGCTGGGTGTAGGGAAATGAATGATCGGGTTCCAGGACTCTTGTCGAGATCAACAGCCCTTCCCTGACCAGCGTGTCGACTGTCGCCACGCAGACGTGGATTGCCGGGGCGCTTGAATAAGCGCGCACCAGCTCCCTGTAGATCTGACCGAAGGTCAGTTTTTGCGGTTTGCTGAAGTACAGGCGACCGACGATGCTCAACACCGCGAGGTCGACCCGCTGTTTTCCCTCACTCACCACGATTGCCTTTAACGTAATAAAAACTGACGCGCCGTCGGCTGATTATCCCTATTGCCCTTGCGCCACCTGAACACGGCCATGGTCGATCGGTAATGTACACTTTCACGTCCAAATTTAATGGAATAGAAATTAAAGACGTCGTTAATTAACGTGCACTTCAAGGCCTGAAAATTCCTTTAAGCGCGCATTAATTCACGTGTACATCCCGATACTTTCTCTTAGGGAGCCGGCTTTTTAAAACGCGCACGAACCACGAGGATGCAAAGCTTACCAGCTCGCTAAACCTAACGACAATTAGGTTTATTAAAAAACAATAAAAATCTAACATTTGATGATTTAATGGATTTTTATGGCTGCAAAATGGCTAAATTACCGATTTTATTCTTAAAAATCGGTCTAAAACCTCCGGCCTATTCTGAAAAAACAACATGATGGCCATGTGGCATCATTTATTAAAATCTCCATTACTCATACTTTAGCGACCTGTGAACTGTTTACTGTCGCGCTGGACTGATTGTTCAGCCGAGCTTTGTGCCATCGCAACAGCCGTCCGTTTTTATCCTGCAAACCATCAATCGAGATTCAATCGATGACTAGATCAATGCTGTCTGTTTTCAGTGCAGTACTTCTGTGCGCGCAAAGTGCCTTAACTTTCGCCGCGGACTCAACTTCCAGCACACCTGCCACTGGGTCCGATCAACAGATCCGGACGCAGGTGGAAGCCAAGCGCGACCAGTTGTCAGGCGCCGACAAGATCAACCCGGCCCAACAGCAGAGTTCGTCGTCCCTGCTCGACGCGCCGGTGAACACCGACGACGCCCCTGCCCAGGCACAACGACCATGAACAACCTCAATCAACCGATCACATCGACCGCAAGGACATTTGCCTTGTCAGCCTTCAAACAGACGCTGGGCCTGAGTCTGCTGACGTTCAGCGTCATGCAGGCCAACCTTGCACTCGCCGCCGTGACCCCGGCGACCGGCAACGAAGTCGAAGCGCGCGTCAGCTCGATTCTCGACAACATGAACCAGTCGGAAAAGATCAACTTCACCCGCGTCAACGACGGTCACATGATCCCGTCGCTGCTCAAGTGGGGCATCAAGGGCACCGTGGCGTATGACTCGTCCATGGGCGTGCACGTCAACAACGCCACCTTCGGCGCCCAGTACCCGTCGCAGTCTGCGCTGGCAGCGACCTGGAGCATCAACCGGGCCAAGGAATTCGGCCTGGCCATCGCTTATGAAACGCGAATTTCCGGCGGCCAGCAGATGCTTTCGCCAGGCGTGAACCTGTACCGGACGCCCTACAACGGCCGCTCGGCAGAATACGTCAGCGGTGAAGACCCGTTCCTCGGCGCCGTGCTGGCACCCGCTATCGTCAACGGCATTCAGGCTCAGGGCATCCAGGCCAGCGGCAAGCACTACCTGGCCAACGAGCAGGAAGCCAATCGTCAGGCGATCGACGTCAAGGTCGATGAGCGCACCCTGCGCGAACTGTACCTTCCAGGCTTCGAGTCGATGGTGAAGAACGCCAATGTCGCCTCGATCATGTGCGGCTTCAACAAGGTCAACGGCGACTATGCCTGTGAAAACCATCACCTGATCACTGAAGTGCTCAAGGGCGAATGGGGCTATCAGGGCATGGTCATCAGTGATTTCAACGCCATCCACGATGCCTTCAAGGGCGCGTGGGCCGGTACGGACATCGACATGCCCTCCGGCCTGCAGTTTACCGAAGCCAATCTCCTGCCCTACCTGTGGAGCGGGCAACTGACCCAGAACGTGATCGACGACAAGGTCAAACGCAACCTGCGTGGCATCGTCAGCTACGACCTGCAGAACAACCTCAACACCGCCAAGACCTTGGAACATCCGGAATACGGCATGCGTGCCGCGCTGAATACCGCGCGCGAATCCATCGTGTTGCTGCGCAACGAGAACACCGCTGCCGGCAAACCGCTGCTGCCGCTGGAGCGTTCGGCGAAAATAGCCGTGATCGGCAACTGGGCGCACGACGTACCGGCATCGCCTTTCGGCACCGCCAATTCACCGCCCAACAGCTACGTGACCGAGCTGAGCGGCTTGCAGCAACTGGCCTCCAGCAGCAGCGATGTCACGTATCTGTCAGAGATGAGCCTGAATCCGGCGAGCTCGGTGTGGTATCAGCCAGCAACCGGCGACAACGGGATCAGCAACGCCGGGGTAAAAGCCGAATACTTCTCCAATACCAGCTTTTCCGGTGACCCGGTACTGACGCGCGTCGAGCCCGGCGTGAACCTGAACTGGACCACCGGCAGCAACGTGACCAACGCAGGCAGCACGGCAGTGTCTGGCTTCAGCCCGACAGCCGGCGCTTTCTCGGCACGTTTCACCACTACCATCAAGCCCACCATTTCGGGCGCCCAGGCGTTCAAGGTGCGTGCGGATGGCCCGTACAAACTCTGGGTCAATGATGAGCTCATCGTGCAGAGCGACGGCGTGCCTTACTCGGGCGATGTGGTGAATGCACTGACAACGTCGGGGAAGACTGCCGCATTGTCAGCCGGCAAGACCTATACCGTGAAACTGGAATACCAGCGCGTACAGGGTAATTTCATTCCCGCACTGGGCGGCCTGACCGGCGTGCAGATGAGCTGGGCTTCGTTGCGTCCGCCGAAGGATCTGTCGAAATACGATGCGGTGGTGGTTGCGACCGGGACCACGTCTGAAAACGAAGGCGAAGGTTCCGACCACGGCTTCGATCTGCCGGACCAACAGGCTGAACTGATCAGCTTCGTTGCCAAGGCCAACCCCAACACCATCGTGGTCATGCACGGCGGTGGCGTGGCCAATATGCAGCCATGGGCGAACAAGGTCGGCGCCACGCTGCAAGCCTGGTTCCCGGGCCAGCAAGGCGGTCAGGCACTGGCCGAGATCCTCTACGGCAAGGTCAACCCGTCGGGCAAGTTGCCGGTCACGATCGACAAGAACATCGAGGATAACCCGAGCTATGCCTCTTATCCGGATCCGGCGGCCTATCGCGGCAGCAACCCGCTGACCGAGATGACCTACAGCGAAGGCCTGTACATGGGTTATCGCGGGTATGACAAGAAACACGCCAAGCCGCTTTATCCATTCGGCTATGGCCTGTCCTACACCACGTTCAGCTACAGCGACCTGAAACTGTCGACCAACGTGCTGACCCCAGGCTCGACGATCGACGTGAAATTCACGGTGACCAACACCGGCGACAAGGCCGGCTTCGAGGTGGCGCAGCTGTATGTGCAGCCGGTCAAACCTGCCGTGGACCGTCCGGAGAAAGAGCTCAAGGGCTTCACCAAGGTGTACCTGCAGCCGGGCGAGAGCAAGACCGTCAGCGTACCGATAGACTCGCGCTCCCTGGCTTACTACGTCGACAAGACGGCAAGCTGGGACGTCGATGCCGGGAAGTTCAAGATCCTCGTCGGCGCGGATTCGGAGAACCTCACGCTCAACAGGACGCTGATCACCCTGTACCCGGAAAAACTGACCACGCGTGACAGCAACCCGCTGCCATTGCCACTGCGCAAGGCAGTCCAGGTCAGCGCGGCACAGACCTACTGATGCACCCCGTCAAGGCTCATGGATGAGCCTTGATATCCCTTCCCAATCGCTGCACGTAGATATCGAAAACCGCCATGACATCCACGTCGCGGGGGCTTCGCAGCCACTGAATCTGCAAGCCGTCCATGACCGAGAAGATCTCCTGGGCCAGGGCTTTGACATTGATATCGCCGCGCACTTCCCCCGCTTCTATCAACGCCTGCAAATGGCTGCGTGCGTGTTCGTGGGTCAGCTGGAATCGCTCAAGGTGCCAGGCCCATGCCGGGTGCGCCTTCGACAGGCTCTCGGTATTCATCAGCAGCGCTGCCTGACACTCCTCGGCATTCTCGATACTGAAACTCATGCTCAGCTTGAGAAACTTCAGAAACCCTTCAAGCGTCGGCTCGGTGACCAGATCCTGAAAGCGCGAGGTGACCCGCTGGTCCCTGCGCTCCAGCAAGGCGGCGAGCAAGGCTTCCTTGTTGGGAAAATGGTGCAGCAACCCTACCGTAGTGATACCGGCAAGCAGTGCAACCTCGCGCATCGACGCACTCGAATAGCCGTCTCTGGCAAAAACGACGGTAGCGGCATCCAGCAAGGCCTTTCTGCGCATGTCTCCCTTGGGCGCGCGGCGACGCTTGGGTGGGGCCGTTTCTGCGGATTCATTCCCTGATTCTTCGATGACCATAAAAACCTGATAACGCCTTGATTCAATGTGCCCCGATGCTCATGACCGGGGCCCTGCTGGTAAAAAACCGTTTCGCCGTCAGCGACGCCGTGGTGATGGAGATCAGCGCGATGAGCGCATTGCCGGTAAACATGCCGGGCAAGGCGCCGCTGCTGCCGAACCAGTGGGTCCCGGCGAAGACGAACGGCACTGTACCCGCCGTTGCCCTGAGCCAGGCAAATACCGCGACCCACCACGACCTGTTCATGGTCAGGAATACCGCGATGGCGACGAAATCCAGGCCTATCAGAACCCAGAGGCCACCGCCCCACAAGCAAAAGGCCATGAACACGGCACGGGCTTCGTCACCCAACTGGTAGAGGTCGGCAATCATGCCACCACAGAGCAGCAGCACCAGCCACACGGCCAGCCCGTAACAGACCACCAGCCGCCGGGTAAAAACGACCGCAGATCGCACACGATCATCGCGGCTCGCACCAATGTTCTGACCCAGCACCGGAGCCAGCGCGCCAGGCAGGGCAAAAAAGGCGCAGTAGGAAAACTGTATGACCCGATCCAGCACTGTCATGGCGGCCAGAGCCGAGGTGCCAAATGCCGAAAGCGAGGCGACAAGATAAGCCAAACCGACCGGCGTCGCCAGATTTGCCGCCATCGCCGGAAGCGCCAGCCTGAAGGTATGCCGCGCATGCAGGCGCAACAGTTTCAGATTGCGCGTGAACACTATGCCTATTCGGCTGCGCACCCAGTACAGCCCGATGGAAGCGGAAACTGCTGCAGACACAGCGAAGGCGATCCCTGCACCGTCGAGCCCCAGGCCGAGTGCAAAGATGAAAAACGGGTCCGCCACCGCCAGCGTGGCGGCAGCGGACAGCACGACGCCCATCGCCCGGCGGTTGTCACCAATGGTTCTGAGCATCTGCGCCGACATCTGCATCACCGCCTGCAACGCGGTAAAAGGCAGGGTCAACCAGATAAAACTGCGCGCTGCCTCGTAAGTGGCCGCCTCGGCACCCAGCCATCTTGTGATCGGCACGATGAACGTCAACTGCGCGGCGGCGGCCAGACCGCCGACCGTAATCACCATGAGCATCAGACTGCCGGTGAGCCTGGGTATCGACCTGGCCGCCCGATGGCCGATGCGCGCGGAAAGCACCGAGGCCCCGGCGATGATCAGGCCGGTCGCCAGCGCGCCGTTGAAAAACATCAGGACCTTGGCAATACCGACCGCCGCCAGAAGCACGGGGTCATGCAGCATAGACACATAGACCAGCGTGAGAATGTCGACCAGAAAGACGGCGAACAGGCTCAAGGCGCTGGCACTGGCGGTGACGACGATATGGCGCGCTACGCTGCCCTGGGTGAATCTTGCACTGGCTTGGGCCATCAACGTTCTCAAAAGGCCTTACGGATCAGGAAGGCAAGACACCCTCACCAGGACGCCCTCACGCTACACGTGAAGAACGATCAGCGCCGGATTGTCGGGGCGCTGTCGGGCTGCTACCTGCTCGCCGCCATCAGACGATTCACTTCACTGCGGACCATGTTGGCGTATTCCGGGGGACTCATGGTGTCCAGCTCGGAACGAACCCACTCAGACCACTTGCCCTTGCGTTTGGCGCGTTCGCCCATCAGGCGTGCTGCCTCGCCCTTGGCCTTGCCCAGATTGCTCTGCCACAGTTCGAACAGCCGGGATTTTTCGTCTTCCAGAGCGGTACGTTCAGGGAGCGGCCGATTGGCCAGATTGAAACTCATCACAGTCACCTACGGCTAAAAACGGCTGCATCTTACACCCGTAAGGGGCATTGCTTGCAGAGTCTTGCGTCGGGTCATTCAAGCAATTGCAACTTTTCAGGATGCGCGAGACTCCATTGAACACTGTTGCCACCACTTGAAAGGAATACACCCATGGCTCGTAAGACCCCTGCTCAACAAGCTGCCGATCAAATCAAGGATCAGGCATTCAGTGACCTGCAGGCACTGATCGAAGAATCCGACAAACTGCTCAAGGAAAGCGCTGCACTGGTTGGCGAAGAAGCAGAGACATTGCGCGCGCAGTTGAGCGTCAAACTCAAGCAGGCACTGGACTCGATGGCCAGTGTTCGCGACCGTACCAAGCCGGTTGTCGAAGCGACCGAAACCTACATCGGTGGTCATCCATGGCAGACCGTGGCTATTTCTGCCGGCTTTGGCCTGGTAGTTGGCCTGCTGCTGGGTCGTCGTTGATCGACTGATTGACGGCATCGCGGGTCAGGTTACCGGCCCGCGATGCCGTTGCAGTAAGATGCCGTTGCAGTAAGATGCCGTTGCAGTAAAGTGTGATGAAGCAGATGTAAACCTGGCGAACGCCCTTAGCGGGTGTGCTGCACCACCGAAGGCTCGGCAAAACGGTGCGACTTGGTCACCTTCGCCTGTAACGCCACGCGCTCTTCCTCGGCCTTGGCCTGGCTTTCATAAGGCCCTATCAATACCTGCTGCTTACCGTCCACGTCCACGATGATCGGGGCATAACTGCGCTCGAGCAACCAGGCGCTGGAATCGCTGACCGCCTCCCGCGAGTTCATCTGAATGAACCACTGCGGCGTAGAGACCGGAGCAGTCGCTGCCGTCCCCTGGACTTTATCCCTGGCGGGCCCGCCTCCATCGCATCCGGCCAGAGCCAGTACCGCTATCATCATTACCGTCTTGCGCACGTAGGTCTGCTCCTCGTCTGAAGTGGCGCGAGTCTAACATTGCCGCGCGGCCCGTTGATCACCTGTGTCGAGGTGTCGCACTGCCTCTGCAATGACGTGAAGTACCGACAATACGGGGCTATCGCCACATCAGGCAGGTTTGGCGGCAACCGTCGATCATGTAATCAGATATTTCGTTGCATATAAACGCGACATGAAGTGTCACACGACTGCGACCATGTTGATCGGTGGCTTGCCGCCATCGATGCATTAGTACAGGAGTTCATCATGTGCGACGACCGAAATCCCCTGCATTGCTTCATTCCGCCTTACATGCTCGAGCGTATGGCGCAATCCCCCAAGAATCTGGTCAGCGCCCGGGCCATCGCCAACCTGACGAGTAGCTCGGCGTTTCTCGCCTCCCGCCTCTCTGCGCGAACCATGCCATCCATGCACGCGATCAAATCGCCAGACGGACGAAAACATCGCGTGATTCATGATGCCAAGGGCACTAACGATCTGCCCGGCGCCGTGGTGCGCAAGGAAGGCCAGGCAGCGACGGGCGACAAGGCAACCGATGAAGCCTACGATGGCTCAGGCGACGTCTACGATTTCTATGCGCAACTGTTCGAACGCAACTCGCTGGACGACAGCGGCATGTCACTGGTCTCGACCGTGCACGTCGCCGAAGTGGATTTCAACGGCGATCACGTACCGTTGAGCAACGCCTATTGGAATGGCAGCCAGATGGCTTACGGCGACGGTGATGACCTGGTCTTCAAGCGCTTTACCGGCAGCCTTGAAGTGATCGGTCATGAACTGACCCACGGCGTGCAGAGTTTCACCTCGAATCTGGACTACCGCGGGCAATCCGGGGCCTTGAACGAGCATTTTGCCGACGTGTTCGGCATGCTGGTGCGCCAGTGGAAACAAGGCACCAGCGCCGCCGAGTCGGACTGGGTGGTGGGCAAGGAGTTGCTGGTGCCGGCGCCGACGCGACGAGGCATTCGCGATATGGAAAAACCCGGCACTGCCTATTCCAACGATCCGGATCTGGGCGATGATCCGCAACCTGCAACGATGGCCGACCTGTATACCGGTGCCAAGGATCGCGGCGGTGTACACATCAACTCGGGCATTCCCAACCGGGCATTCGTGCTGGTGGCCAAGGCGCTGGGCGGAAATGCCTGGGAAGTGGCGGGCAGAATCTGGTATGAAACGATGCTGGAGCTGGCCTCGGACAGTCAATTCATCGATTGTGCCAAGGCCAGCATAAAAGTAGCCTCGGACCCACGCTTCGGCCCCAAAGCCAAGAAAGCCGTGCAGGCGGCCTGGAAAGAGGTCGGTCTCAAGGTATAGGCAAAGCATAACCACCAAAAGGTGCTTGAAATGAAGGTCTGTCTAGTGCAATCCGGCGGTTTTGCAGGTGCAGTCAAACGCTGTGAGGTCGATACAGCCACCCTTGAGCAGCCCGAAGCAGAGCAATTGCAGAGGTTGGTGAGCGATAGCGGTCTGAAGCAGTCCAGCAGTGCTTTCAATGACGAAGCGCGGGACCTGAATCAGTACGAAATCACCATCGAGGATGACGCCAGGGCAATCTGCCTGACGTTCGACGAACACAACGTGCCTGCATCCGCCCGCCAGTTGCTCGGCTTTCTCAAGCAACGCGTCAAACCCGGCAAGCTATAAGACAGGCTTTTGCCATAGGACTCTGGCAGCAGCGATGTCCTTTCGTCGTCAGATGGGGGCGTCGCTGCTACCGGATTCGCCAGCACTCTCCGCGCGTGGAATAATGGCGCAGTGACATGTGAACCACCCACCACCTGGGCGGTCAATGATTTGTACCGATCTGCTAGCGCTGAACGTACAAAAAAAAACGCTTCACACTGCCATTAACGAGGTATCTTTTCGTGCTGCGCGTTCTTACCTCCTTACCTCTGCATCAATGGCGTCGATGAGCACTGTGCATCCTATCGAACACTCTTCCGGCCTGATCATCTGCGAGCACTGTGACTCGCTCTACGAAGCCCATCCGCTGCAGCCCGGCGAGGCGGCATTCTGCCTTCGCTGCGAGGCATTGCTCGGTCGTGGCCATCGAGTGACCATAGAGCAGCTGCTCGCGCTGACCATCGCTGCAGCCATGCTTTTCGTCTTCGCCAATCTGTTTCCGGTCATCAGCATCAATATGAAAGGCCTGTCCAACGAGGTCACACTCTGGCAATCGGTTGAAGCGCTTGCTCAAGGGCGGATCACGATCATTGCCCTGGTGGCCGGCCTGTCGATCATTTTTGCCCCTCTGTTGCAGATCGTTCTGCTGTTCTGGGTGCTGGTACATGCGCACAAGGGCATTATCGCGCCCGGCTTCAGAACCTGCATGCGTGCGCTGGAGCACTTGCGTCCATGGAGCATGCTCGAGGTGTGCATGCTCGGTATTCTGGTGGCCATCATCAAACTGTCCGGGATGCTCGATGTACACCCCGGTGTCGGTCTCTGGGCCATGGCCATGCTGATGGTGCTGATCCTGCTGATCGCCAACAAGGATATCCGCCGATTGTGGGATGAACTGGGAGTGCAGCCGCAATGAACGGCATCCCCTTCGCCCATGAACACAAGCTCTGCCTGTGCCACACCTGCGGTTATGCCTGCCAGGAGGACGCTACGCGCTGCCCGCGCTGTGACTCGCCTGTGCACAAACGCAAACCCAACAGCATCAGCCGCACCTGGGCCTATCTGATTGCCGCCCTGATTTTCTATATCCCGGCCAATGTGCTGCCGGTGATGTACACCAACCTATTGGGTAACCGCAGCGAAAGCACGATCATGAGCGGCGTCATCGAGTTTTTCGAAAGCGGCTCCTGGGACATCGCCATCCTGATTTTCGTCGCCAGTGTTCTGGTGCCGTGCATCAAGTTTCTGGTGCTGGGCATGCTGCTGATCACCTGCCAGCGTCGCAGCACCTGGGCGATGCGCGAGCGTGCGCGCCTGTATCGCTTCATCGAACTGATCGGCTACTGGTCGATGCTCGATGTGCTGGTTGTGGCCCTTGTGGCGTCTCTTGTCCAGTTTCGTGAGCTCAGCACCATCGAGCCGCGAATCGGTATTCTGTTTTTTGGCTTGGTAGTGGTGATGACGATGTTCGCCGCCATGAGTTTCGATCCCCGGCTTATCTGGGACGCAGAGGTTGAAGATGTCTGACAGTACCCTCCCCCCGCTTGCTTCAGTGCCACGCCCTGAAGTCAAACGTCGTCGCCTGCGTGTCTCGCTGATCTGGCTGGTGCCGATCGTTGCCGCGATCATTGGCATATCCATGGCCTTGCATGACTGGATGAACATCGGTCCCAGAATCACGGTCAGCTTCCTGACAGCCGAAGGTCTGGAAGCCAACAAGACTCAGGTCAAATACAAGAACGTGGTCATCGGCATGGTCACGGATATCAGCCTCAGTGAGGACCGCACCCATGTGCTGGCCAACATCGAGCTGAACACCAGCGCCGCACCGTTTACACGGGTCGACAGCCAGTTCTGGGTGGTGCGCCCACGCATCGGCGCACACGGGGTTTCGGGTGTAGACACGCTGCTTTCGGGCGCCTTCATCGGCGCCGACGCAGGCAGCGCCGAGGAAACCAAGAGCAGCTTCACCGGCCTGGAAACGCCGCCGCCGGTGACCTTCGGTGAAAAAGGCAAGCGCTTCACCCTGCACACCGACGATCTGGGCTCGCTGGACATCGGCTCACCGATCTATTTCCGACGTATTCAGGTCGGTCAGGTGGTGGCCTACGACCTGTCCAAGGACGGCCGCGGCGTCGACATCCAGATTTTCATCAACGCACCGAACGATCAGTACATCACCACTGACACGCGCTTCTGGAACGCCAGCGGTGTCGACATCACCGTCGGCGCCTCAGGCGTCAAGGTCAATACGCAGTCGCTGACCTCGATCATTTCCGGCGGGATCGCCTTTCGCGAGCCGAACTGGAGCCCGGACTCGAAGCCGGCGGACGAGAACGCAGAATTCAAGATATTCGATGACCAGACCGCGGCGATGGCACCACCCGATGGTGAGCCACGCTACATCCGCATGCGTTTCAATCAATCGCTTCGCGGGCTGACGGTCAATGCGGCAGTTGACTTCCTCGGGGTCAATATCGGCAAGGTGGTATCGGTGGACCTGGATTACGATCCGGCCACCAAGACCTTCCCCGGTATCGTTGGCGCAGTGATCTATCCCAAGCGCCTGGGGGCGGCCGAGTCCAAGCTCAAGGAACTCGGCGGCTCGGGTGATGAAGAAGAACAGTCTGCCCGCGTACTGGGTGCTTTCGTGGCCAATGGTCTGCGTGCCCAGGTGCGTAACGGCAACCTGCTGACTGGCCAGCTGTACATCGCCATGGAGTTCGATCCAAAGGCGCCGAAGGTGGCGTTCAACGCCAAGGCCCGACCGCTGGAGATTCCGACCGTACCGGGCAGCTTCGACAAGCTGCAGGAGCAACTGCAGGCATTCGTCGAGAAACTCAGCAACTTGCCGATCGACCAGCTGGCGGGCAACCTCAACGGCACCCTCAGCGAGTTGCAGAAAACCCTCAAACAGGTCAACAGCAGCGTGTTGCCGCAAATGCGCGGCACCTTGCAGCAGGCCGAAAAAACCCTGGGGACTGCCAACGACTCGTTCGCCGAAGATTCGCCAGCGCGTCAGCAACTGGGCCAGGCCATGGATGAAGTGCAACGTACCGCGCGTTCGGTGCGGGTCCTCACCGACTTCCTCAGCCGCCATCCGGAATCGCTGATTCGCGGCCGTACGGGCGACGCAGCGCCTCGTTCGTTCAACGCCCCGTCCTCGTCCCGAGCCATTGATCCGGAGCCAAAACAATGACCTTGCGCCTGAAACTGATGGTACTTGCCGCAGCAGTGGGCCTGGGTGCCTGCACATCGACGCAGACCCACTACTACACGCTGATCGCGCCGATGAGCGCAACGAGCACGGCCGCCAGCAAACCCATGCCGTTCCAGTTCGAAATGCTGCCGGTCATCATGCCGGTGCAGGTCGACCAGCCGCCGCTGGTGGTTCGTCAGGGTAACGGCAGCCTGGCCATTCTGGACACCGAACGCTGGGGATCACCGCTGGGCGACGAGTTTCACGATGCGCTGACCCCGCAACTGGAGCGTCGCTTCGGCAGCCGCGACATGGCCGGCTTGCCGAAAAACAGCGATCAGCCAACGCTGTCGCTGCGTACCGACGTGCGGCGCTTCGAGTCGATGCCTGGCAATTACGCACTCATTGACGTGGTGTGGACACTCGGGCTTCGCGAAGCTGGTGCCACGGCGGGCAGCAAACGGCAGAGCCTGACCTGCAGCAGCGTGATCCGCGAGCAGGCCGGTGAAGGCATGGAAAATCTCATCATGGCCCACCAGAAAGCGGTTGCCCAGCTGGCAGACAAGATCGCCGCTACGGCCGCGAGCTGGACCGCACAGCGCGCCTCGCGCTGCCTCTGAAATCTATCGGGAGGTCTGCGTAAAAGGCCTCCCGATTTCGCTTCATTCAGCCTGAAACCGTTGTGCCAGCTACCTGCACGTCGCTGCTCGAAACGTTCAATTCGGTACAAAAATGTATCACCCTTCCGGATTCCTACGTACACTCTGCCATCTGTCTGGTACGTTAGTACCTGATTGGACCGAACACGCAATTCCTCGCCCTAGCAGGGATGTCTGATCAGTCGACGCCAGAAACGCTTGTTAACCCTGACTGTAGCGGTGCACAGTTTATCGAGGACAAACGGATGACAGGGATCGGACCACGACTTAAAAAGGAACGTTTGCGCCTCAAGCTTTCGCAGAGTGCACTGGGGGCGATAGGTGGCGTGGAAACCAACGCCCAGGGCAACTACGAAAATGGCGTCCGCTCCCCCCGTGCGGATTATCTGTCCAGCATTTCGAATGCCGGAGTGGATGTTGCCTATGTGGTCACCGGCCTCAGCGCTACGCGTAACGTCCCCGCTGTCATAACGTCGGACAGTCAGAGCAGCGCCCCGCTCAACCGCGTCGTCGAACGCCTGCACGGCAACCTGCACGACGTGACCCAGAATCTGTACCACTTCACCCGCCTGATCGAATCGAACTCAGGCATTGGCAATGTGGACAGCAATCAGCTGGAAAACATCAAGAACGACGCCGAAGCGATCACCGTCGCCACTGTTCGGCTGATCTACATGACGTCACGAATCAAGTAACGCGCAAGTATCGCGTGCCGCCAAGGCTGTTCAGCGCGCCAGAAACGCCTTGTCCCTGAGTTTGTCCATCACCAACGCAATGAATGCCGACACCGCTGGCGGCAGATGCTGTCGGCTGGGATAAAGCACATGCAGACCATGGCTGGTGCGCTGGTACTGCGTCAGTACCGGCACCAGTCGACCATCCCGCAGATCCGAGCGGATCAGCGTCGCGGGCAACAACGCGATACCGAGCCCGGCAAGGGTCGCCTTGCGCAACGCCTGTGCGGTGTTGGCATTGAACCGGCTGGCAATGTGCACCTCATGCATCTTCGCCTCCGGGCCGAGCAACCGCCAGGCAGTGACGCCACCGCGATGCGCTGCACTGACACAGTAATGACCGTGCAGGCTGTGCAGGGAATCAGGCAGGCCATGAGCGGCAATATAAGCCGGACTGGCGACCATCGTGTCATGGCCTTCATCGATCAGTTGCCGCCCTACGTACCCCGAGTCCTGCAAGGGGCCGCCGCGAAAGGCGATGTCCAGCCGGTCAGCGATCAGGTCGGCGTGATCATCACTGAGCACGAACTCCAGTTGAACGCGCGGATAACGGGCAAGAAAACCGGCCACCCAGTCCATCGAGAAAAAGTCGAAGAAATCAGCCATCGCTGCAATACGCACCAGGCCGCGCGGCTCGTCACGACCTGACACAAGCTGCTCTGCGGCTTCCATCACCCCGTCCACCGCGCTCACGCAGCGGCCATAGAAATCCTCTCCAGCCTGAGTGAGCACCAGCTTGCGGGTCGAGCGCTGCAACAGGCGAGTGTCCAGCTGCATCTCCAGTTGCTGAACCCTGCGACTGACCGTATTGGACGGCATGCCCAAGTGCCTTGCTGCCTGGGCAAAACTGCCGCTGCGCACCACCTGCACGAACAGCGCAACATCGTTGAGATCGAACGCCACGCGCGGATTCCTCGTATTTATGGATCAGTCCAAGCCAACTATACCGGCTAATCAAGCAATGCATTGACGCTTATTCTTTGCGCTCAGGCATCAAGGCCCAGAGGAAAACGCCATGAACAGCATCGTCAGCATTCGGCCACGCGCCATCGTCCATCGCACCACCGGCAGAACCCGTGGGCCGATCACCCGACTGGTGAGCCCGGGCGATCTGGGTCAAGTGTTGAAGCCTTTCGTGTTTCTGGATCGAATCGGCTTCACCTCCGAGCCGGGTAAAACGGGATTCGGCATGCACCCGCACTCGGGTATCGCAACGCTGACCTACATGATCGAAGGCGAACTCACCTATGAGGACACCACCGGCAAATCCGGGATACTGCCCAGCGGCGGTGTGGAATGGATGAGCGCCGGCAATGGCGTCTGGCATGACGCCCAGCCGATAAGCGGTTCGGCTGTCAGGGGCTTTCAGCTATGGGTCGCGCTGCCCGCCGCGCAGGAAAATGGTCCGGCACAGAGCGTATACCTGTCGGCAGCGCAGGTTGCGCAACAAGGCCCGGCAAGCGTGCTGCTGGGACGCTATGGCAGCGCAAAGAGCAGCCTGCCGGCACCGGAAGGCATGAATTATCTGGCAGTACAGCTAAAGGATGGCGAGCACTGGCGCTACACACCGCCTGCGGGCCATAGCGTAGGCTGGCTGGCAGTCAACACCGGACAGCTCGACGCGGGCGGCCAGGTCGGCGCGGGTGAACTGGTGATTTTCGAGGAATCGGATCGCCCCATCGACATCGTCGCCAAGGGTGATACCCACTTCGTGCTGGGATCGGCAGTCAAGCATCCGCACGAACTGGTCACAGGTTACTACTCGGTGCACACCAGCAAAGCCGCGCTGATTCAGGGCGAGCTGGAAATAGAACGTATCGGCGCACTGTTGCGCGAGGAAGGCAGACTCTGATTGAGCAGCAGCCTTTAAAACAGACCCACCCGAAAGCATTCAGGCGGGTTGCTCAACAGCTATCCCTCTAAGCAACACTATCGAGTTCGGCGAGCAATTGCGGCGCAATCACCAGCTCGCTGGCGGCAAGGTTTTCGCGCAAATGAGCGATGGATGAGGTGCCCGGAATCAGCAGAATATTGGGCGCACGTTGCAGCAACCAGGCCAGAGCGACACACGACGGCGAGGCATTCAGCCCAGCGGCTACTCGGCTCAGGGTTTCCGATTGCAGGGGTGAAAATCCGCCCATCGGGAAGAACGGGACATACGCAATGCCCTGCTCGCCCAGTTCTGCAATCAGCGGCTCGTCATGGCGATGCGAAAGGTTGTAGTGATTCTGCACGCAGACAATCTCGGCAATCCCCTGCGCCTGCCTGACTTGCCGGGCAGTGACGTTACTGACCCCGAGATGACGGATCAGACCCTGGCGCTGCAACTCGGCCAGCACCGTCAACGGTTCCTCGATCGAGCCTTCTGCGGGTGAATGCTGCTCGCCCCATGCCCGGAAGTTGACCACATCGAGCACCTCCAGCCCGAGGTTCTTCAGGTTGTCGTGGACCGCCGCGGTCAATTGCGCCGGGCTGGATGCAGGATTCCATGAAGCATCCGCGCCACGCACTGCGCCGACCTTGGTGACGATCAGCAAGTCATCCGCGTAAGGGTGCAGCGCTTCGCGAATCAGCGTATTGGTGACATGCGGGCCGTAAAAGTCTGCGGTATCGATATGGTTTACCCCCAGGGCGAGGGCTTCGCGCAATACCGCGATGGCGCCCTGCGGATCTTTTGCAGGACCGAACACGCCAGGCCCGGCCAGTTGCATCGCGCCATAGCCCATGCGGTTGACGCGATGGCTGCCCAACAGGAACGTACCTGCCTTGTTTGCATGATTCATTTAGTGCCCCTTGATTCGATGTGTGTTCCTCACTATAGGCACTGAGCACTGTATTGATAATCATGCGTAATCGGCACAACCTGTACGCCTGAGCGAACACTGAACAGAGCAACCGGGCCACGACAATGACTACCGATATTCAGGACCTGCTGGCCTTCGTCGCCGTGGTCAATGCCAGAGGCTTTCGCGAGGCAGCGCGGCTCAGCGGCAAATCCGCCTCCAGCCTCAGCGACGCCATTCGCCGCATGGAGGCGCGGCTTGGGGTGCGGCTGCTGAATCGCACCACTCGCAGCGTGGCTCCGACAGAGGCTGGCGCCAGGCTTATGGAGCGTATTGTGCCCGCACTGGGCGAAGTGGAGTCGGCCCTGGATGTGGTCAATGACTTTCGCGATCGCCCGTCAGGCACTCTGAGGCTGAACGTTCCGGTCAGCGCCGCCAGGCTGGTGCTGCCCTCGATCATCACACCGTTCCTGCAGACCTACCCCGACATCCGCCTGGAGGTGGTCACCGAAGAAAGCTTCGTCGACATGCTTGCAGCCGGATGCGATGCCGGCATTCGCTACGACGAACGCCTGGAGCAGGACATGATCGCGGTGCCCATAGGCCCGAGGTTCCAGCGTTTTGCGACGGCTGCGTCACCGGCCTATCTGCAGGCCAGAGGACGCCCCGAGCACCCGCGAGATCTGCTCGCGCATGCCTGTCTGCGAGGAAAATTCCCCAGCGGGGTCATACCGCTGTGGGAATACGAGCGGGACGGCGATACCGTCAAGGTTGACCCCACAGGCCCTCTCACCGTCAGGATAGGCGGAGCGTTCGATCTGACTGTGCAGGCCGCCATCGACGGGCTGGGCGTTGTTCATCTGTTCGAGGACTGGCTACGCCCTCACCTGGACAGCGGCGCACTGGAACCGATACTCGAACCCTGGTGGCAGCGCTTCACCGGGCCGTATCTGTACTACCCGGGGCGCCGCTACCTGCCCTCGCCGCTGAGGGCTTTCATCGACTTTATCAATACGCGCTGAGCCGCAGGCGGCATCAGCTCATCGCCACAACCGGACCCACGCCGCGCCGCGCTGGCGCGGCCATGGCGAACAACTCGTCGACGCGTCTGACTTCATCCGCACTCGGTTTGATGGCAACGGCACAGGCAACGAAGATGCCCGCATTAAAAATCAGACCGACGATGCCACTGGTCAACGAACCCAGTGCCGGAATGTCATCCGGGTAGATCGTGGTCAGTACGATGGCGATCACGATCCCCACCAGCATGCCGGCAATCGCGCCTTGCTTGTTGCCACGACGACTGAACACGCCGAAGAACAGCGGCACGGCCAACTGGATGATGCCCTGATAGGAAATCTGCGCCAGCAATTGCAGGCGGGCATAGTCGAAGGTCAGGTAGGCCAGTAATGAGGCCGCGGCAATGAACACCACCATGCCGACCTTGGCGAGAATGGTCTTCTCGCGATCACTGCGTGGCTTGCTCCAGGTCGCCAGGTCATTGGCAAACTGCGTGCCGCACACCTGAACGCAGCCGTCGACATGACCGATGCTGGCCGCCAGCACGATCATGATTGCCACGCCAAGCAGCCATGGCCCGCCGATGTCGAACAGTGACAGGAACCAGCCGTGTTGCGGATGAGCCGCGACATTCGGGTCCTGGCTGATTGCTGCGGCGAAGAGCATCAGAATGCCGTAGAAGCCGCCGACCAGCAGGATGGTCAGCAGCGTGCCCTTCTTCACCGAACGCACGCCGCTGGCGGTGTAGATGCGCTGAAAGCTCATCGGCCAGCACATCGAGCCGATAACGCCGGTAAAGATCAGGCTGAACATGTACATCGGCCCGTAGGTACTGCCTGCTCCGCCAGGAATCACCAGCATGCTGGCGGGCAACTGCGACAGGTTGCTGAACGACGCCTGCGCGCCGAACAGCAGGAAGATGCACAGCCCGGCGCACAACACATAGGCAATCAACCCCTGATACATGTCGGTCATGATCAGGCCGCGCATGCCCATGCTCACTGTCCAGTACTGACGAATCAGGATCACCACCACCCCGACCAGCAGGCAGGTGGTCACGCCCCAGCGGCCGAAGCTGGCGAACTGGAAAAGCGTCGCGAGGGCCTGAATCCCCATCACCACCCAGGGGAATACCGAGATGATGCCGATGATCGAAGCAATGCGTTTGACCACGGGACTGTTGAAGCGCATGCCCAGCAAATCCGGTTGGGTGGTCAGGTTGAAGCGCTTGCCCCAGGTCCAGGCACGATTGGCCATCAGGTACATCGCGGTTACGCCCAGCGTGGCGTAGACCATGCCGTAAAAGCCCAGCGCGCCACCGACCGACAAGGCGAAAAACGCCGTGAACGTTGCGCCCGGCCACCAGGAGTTGGTGTAGCACATGGCGATGAACCACGGCCCGTAAGAGCGACCACCCACCGCGTAATCGGAAAAGCTCTCGCTCTTGCGGTTCGTCGCGTACAGCACCGCAATCATGCCCGCCAGAAACACGCCGATCAGGCCGAAGGTGATGTAAAGATCCGAAACCGTAGTCGTACTGATCATTGCCCGTCCCCCTCTTGTGGAATTTCACCCAGCAGCGACTCGACCACGTAGAGCATCCACAGGCCCAGCCCCATGAGCACCGCGATCAGAATCCAGTAGAAGATCGGCAGCGGAATGCCGAGCACCAGCACGCTGCTGCCGCTGACCTTGAGGTAAAACGGCGGAAACAGCGCCATCATCAGCAGCGCGAAGAAGTACAGGCCAAACACCAGATTCTTCAGGCGGCCGGGGGTAGAAAGGGACGGAACGTTACTCATGGAGTGCTCCTTGAATTTCAGGATCTGGCTATGGATAAGTGATCGGATAAAACTCAAGCAGTGAAAGAAACACGCGGTTACCCGCTACTTTTTTATTATTGAAATACTTGCCTTGAATGTTCAAAGGCGCGCCGGACGAGATCGACTCAGGCCTGCCGCAGCCAGGTTTCCCATTGCGAATCATTGATGATGCTGCGCGCCCGCATGTGTTTCCAGGCGCCGTACTTGTAAAAGTCGAAGTCCAGTTGCGACACCGCGTGCTGCACCATCGCCCAGGTCGACCATTTGATGTCGGCCAAGGCCTTGTTGAGCTTGATCCGCGCTACGGTTTGCGCGCTGACCTGGCCGAAGTAGTCCTCGATCAGCGCCAGCTCCATGTCGTCGCTGAAAAACATCTCGCCGAACCACAGCGCCAATTCGTAATGGCGGTCGTTGTTGGAGGCGTACTCGAAATCCACCAGACGAATCTGGCGATCCGCGTTGAGCATGAAATTGCCTGCCAGCGTGTCGTTCATGCACGGCGCCAGATCGATCCCGGAAGCTTGCAGCGCAGCTTTTGCGCGCTGGTATTGCAGGCACAGCCAGTCGTCATCCTGAGGCTTGATGCCCTTGAGTTCGGCCACCTGGCTCTGGTGCTCGGTGATCATGTCGAACACGGTCTTGGTCTGTTGCAGCAGCGGCTGATCGTTGAACGCCTTGAGCCCGCGCAGGGCACTGTGGCGTATGTCGCGTTGCAGGAAGTCATGGTTGGACGACGCCCGCCAGCCCTCCATGAATTCGAACACCTCGACACCGAAGGCTTCGAGAAAGGCGAAAACCGGCGCGCCATAACCGGTTTGCGCAGCTTTCACACTGGCCTCGTGAGCAGTGTGACGATCAATGAACATCTCTGTACCGACGCCTGGCACCTTGAAGAAGTACGCTGTGTCGGCACCCTCGACCTCGACCCGCCAGTTGGTGTTGGAAATGCCACCACTGACAGGCTCGTAGTCAACGCGGCGGCCCTGCCAGCTGTCGATGCTGCGCACGGCGGCTTCCAGTTGTCGCTCCTGGGTACTGACCGACTGCCCTAACGTTTTCATGCTCTACCCTCCTGAACCTGACGCATCCAGCCTTCCAGCCGCGGGTCCTGAACGCACTGCCGACACCGCAGCAGCGTCCATTGCCCGACCTTGGAAAACTCCAGTGGCCGCGAGGACGTGGTACCGGCCCAAAGCCCCCACAATGTCCAGTACCAGTCGTTGATCAGCGCATACAGACGGCACACGGCGTAGTCGATTTCCAGGCATTGCCCGGCCCACGCGCCGATTCCTTCGCGCCACTGGCGCTCGAACGAATAAAGCTCGTTGAGGGTAATCGCCACGTCGTACCACGGGTCCATGCAGCCACCGTAGTCAAAATCCACCAGACGCAACTGACCTTCGCTGGACACCATGACGTTGCTCGACACACCGTCGCCGTGCAGCGGAACCGCTTGCACGGATCGGCTCTGCAGCGACTGCCAGGCCATGTCGACGCAACGGTCGATCCATTGATGCTCGGCAGGCAGCGCAACGTTGTCGCGTTCGCACACTGCGCGCAGGCGCTCGATGTCCGCCATTGGCGAGCGCACCACATCAGGCACCGGCCCGGCATGCACCTGCCGCTTGAGTGCCCACAGTGCCTGAAGCCGGCCGGGTGCGAGCAGATCGTCGAGCCGCGCAGCTCGCCAGTCCGGGCCCAGATCCTCGAAGATCAGCACGCCAGTGGCCTGGTCTGCCCCAAGTAAACGCGGTGCAGCAGCGCTAAGCCCGGCACAGTCGCTGGCCTGGGCTACCGTGTCGAAATCGATCAGTGGCGCCATGTCGGCATGCAGAACCTTGGCGTAGCAACCGCCCTGCGCACTGCTGACCCGAAAGCCGGCCCACTCGGTCGACAGTCTCGAGGGTGACGCAACGCCCTGGGTAACGTTCTCGATCCCGGCGTCTGCCGCGAACCCGCAATGTGCCAATGCGCTGCGCAGGCGTGTGGTCAAGTCGTCGGCATATGACATGGTCAGCCCCTCAACCAAATGAAGCGGACGAGGTGCAAGCCCGATGCAACAGACCGGTCAGCATGCGCAAACCGTTGTGCATGTCCTGATCGCTGGTGTATTCGGCCTCGTTATGAGAAACGCCATTACTGCTGGGGATGAACAGCAGGCATACGGGATAGCGCCTGTTCAGACTGATCGCGTCGTGACCGGCCACGGTCATGCTGTCGGTGGTCGACAAACCCAGCTCGGCGCCTACGTCATGCGCCAGTGCAGCGAACCCTTCATGCAGCCTGGCAGGTGAGCGCAGCACGCTGCTTTCCACTTCAAACGCGGTCATGGTCTTGTCAGCGATCGCACGCAGCGTTGCATCCAGGCGTTCCGAGGCAGCACTTAGCAGATCGACGTCGCGGGAGCGGTACTCAATCAGCAGCGATACCCGCGACGGCACCACGTTGGGCGAATTGGGGTAGACCTCGATACGCCCTACCGAACTGTGCATCTGCACGCCGTGCTGCAAGGCCTCGTCATGCACCGCAGTGATGGTGTGTGCGGCGGCCAGCAACGCATCCCGGCGCGCGGCCATGGGCGTGGGGCCGGTGTGATTCTGTTCGCCGTCGAAACGTACCCGCCGTTTCAGGGCGGCCCAGGTCTCGCGCACCACGCCGATCGCCGTCTGGCTGCTTTCCAGGCCAGCGCCCTGCTCGACATGAATTTCGACATACCCGGCAATGTTCAAGTCAACCTGATCATTGCCCAGATAACCGATGGCCTGCAGGGCGTCCTTGAGACGGATACCGTCGCCATCGCGGCTTTCCCAGGCGCTGTCCAGCGTCAAGGCACCGGTGAACACACCACTGCCGATCAGGCTCGGCTGAAAGCGCGCGCCCTCCTCGTTGGTCCAGTTGACGACCGCCAGATTGCAGCGCGGGACTTCACCACGCTCAAGCAATTGCCGCGTCAGACTGGACACCGCCACGGCGCCGGCAAGCACGCCGTATACGCCATCGAAACGCCCGGCACTCGGTTGGCTGTCCAGGTGCGAACCGCAGAGCAGATAAGGCGCATCCGGATCAAAGGTCATGAGGCCGAACAGGTTGCCCACCGCATCGATACGGACTTCGAAGCCGTGCGCTTCGAGCCAGTCCCGAAACAGGTCACGTACCTGACCGTCTTCAGCCGAGGCCGCCAGCCGATGCAGGCCACCGGCCGGTGTCGCACCGATGGCCGAGCTTTGCCGAAACAAGGCTTCGAACGCTGCCAGATCAGTTGCGCTCGGCTCGATCAGCTCAGGAATAGAGGGTGTCGACATGATCGTTCTCCAGGCGTGTCGCAAACTCGTCGGATAGCGCGCGATTGGTGACCAGAGTCGTGATCGCGGCAAATGGCAGGGTATTGATAAAGGTGCGATGACCGAACTTGCCATCGTCGGCCAGCACGACGCTGCGCGTGCAGTGCCTGACCAGCGTCCTGCGCAACATGGCTTCAGGTTCCTGGTAATCCATCAGGCCGAAGTCCAGGTCAATGCCACCGATGCCCATGAAGGCAATGTCGTAGTGAAACTGCCGGGCGAATTCCAGCGTGTGGGGGCCGATCAAGGCGTTGTCGGTGCGCCGCACATCGCCGGGCGCAACCAGCACCTGATTGTCGCTCTGGTGCGATATCAGCTGGGCGATGTCCAGCGAATTGGTGATGATCTTCAGCTGGCTGAACCGGGTCAGTTGCTGGGCCAGCGCCAGCGTCGAGGTACCGGTGTCGAGGAAGATCGCCATGCCTTCGCTGACCAGTTGCGCGGCGCGCACAGCGATGCCCGCCTTGGCGCGAGGCTTGAGCCTGCTGCGCTCCTGCAACGGCAATTCTTCGCTGGACCTGGGCAGAATGGCGCCGCCGTGAATTCGCCTTAACCTGCCCTCCTCCTCCAGATGCTTGAAGTCGCGGCGGATGGTCTCTTCGGAGACGAACAGCAATTGTGCAAGGTCCGACGCCTTGACCCGCTGTTGTTGAACGAGCAGGCGCATGATTTCGTCCAGACGCGGCTGATTGAGCATGGGGGTGACATTCCGTTGCAAAGTGATGGCTCCAGTGTCCGGGCCCTTGGGCCGCTGATCTGCGTGCGAGAGCGACATGCCTATTGCCCCGAAACCGGTGGCAGGTGCTGATCCCAGGGCGCAATGGCCTCTACCGCAGCACAGAACTGCAGCACCTGGGCATCAGCAAAGCGTGGGCCGACGACCTGCAGACCGATCGGCAGTCCTGCGCTACTGCGCCCACAAGGCAGATTGGCGGCCGGGTTGCCGGTGATGTTGAAAGGGTAAGTGAACGGCGTCCAGCGCGCCCACGGCACAGCGCCGTCCTGTCCGGCATAGCCGACGGGCGCTACGTCGTCTGCGGCAAACGGCAGGATCGGCAGCGTGGGCATGAGCAGCAGATCGTAATCGTCAAACAGCGCGTGCACCTGATTGGCGAACGCCGCACGTTGTTGAAGTGCCTGTAGATAATCACTCAGGCTGTACTGGGCAGAGCGCTTGATCAGATCGGCAAAGCCCGGATCGAGCTGGTCCAGCTTCTGCGCAAGCGCCTTGCCATAGGCAATACCGCGCCCGGCGACCCACAGAGTTTCGAAGGTCGCCAGCGGGTCCTGCCAATCCGGCTTGAGCGTGCTGACTGTAACGGGCAGCGATCTGGCGATATTACCCACGGCAGCGTCAACCGCTGCAGCGACTTGCGCATCGACCGGCGTGTCGAACAGGGTCGGGCAGAAACCGATGCGCAACGGTTTCAGCGGCTGGTCGCAACGGGCCAGAAAGGACTCGTCGGGGGCTGGTAGCGCCTGATGATCGAGTGGATCGGGGCCCGAGAGAATGTCGAACAGCAACGCGCTGTCGCGCACGGTTCGGGTGATCGGCCCGGCATGACTGAGCATTTCGGTGGCCGACCAGGGCCAGGTGGGAATACGCCCCAATGTACCCTTGAGGGCAAATGCGCCACAGAACGAGCCAGGTATGCGCACCGAGCCGCCGCCATCCGAGCCCAGGGCCGCAGACACCATGCGCGCCGCCACGGCGATGGCCGAACCGGAGCTGGAGCCGCCGCTGGTGAGGCTCAGGTCCCACGGGTTGCGTCCGTTGCCGAACACCCGCGACGTACTGGCGCCCGTCCAGCCGAACTCGGTGGTCGCGGTCTTGCCGAGAATAATTGCGCCAGCGTTTTTGAGGCGACGGATGATCGGTGCGTCCTGAACCGGCACCGACTCCAGCGCAGTCAACGAACCCCGCGTGGTGCGCAGCCCGGCAGTGGAAAAGAGATCCTTGATGCCGAAGGGTATGCCGTGCAGCGGCCCGCGTAGCTCACCGCGCTGCAGTTCGGCCGTCATGCCTGCGGCCTGTTCGAGCGCGGCATCGGTGTATACGTCACCGAATGCATTCAGTGTGGAATTGTGGGTTTCGATCGCTGCCAGGCACAACTCGGTCAAACGTATCGGCGTCAGGCCCCCTTCGCGAACACGCGTGGCAGCTTCAATCACGGTAGGCATGGAAGATGGCTTGGACTCAATCAAAGCAGATACCTCTCAGACACTTATGCGTAATGCACGGCACCAACGACTGTCGGGGCATTACATTCAGCAGCCCCTGATGAGTCAAGTGGGTTTTGTTGGATATATTGAATTTGTGGTTTTAAATTTTGTAACAGCACCGTCACGGTGCCGAAAAACGCGCAAAACGACGCGTCGCACAATTGCGGTGCGCGATTAAAACCATAAAAGAAGGGGAGATTCGGCCATAAAAGACTGCGCCTGTCAGCGGCGCAGTCCTGTCATTGAGATCGGTCTTTCAGGTCAGCGATCAGACCGCCAGATCGTGGGCATGGAACTCGCTGACGCCGACCAGCTGGATTTCAAAGTCCGCATGCAGGTCGCCGTTGACGTTGCCGGACAGCACATGGTCGGCGAAGCGCAGTTGGCCAGCGCCGGTGAACTCGCCGCTGCCGATGAAGCTGAAAGCATCGAGGGCCTTGGTGTCCACGTTGGCATCCATCTTCAGGAAGCTGAGTTTGTCGCCTTGCTGGCTATTGAAGTCGGTGATCACGTCGCTGTTGTGGCCTTTGCCCATTTCCGACAGATCGTTGAACACGAAACGGTCAGCACCGCTACCGCCAGTCATGATATCGGCGCCCTGACCGCCCACCAGTTTGTCATTGCCGGCACCGCCGAAGAGAACATTGTCCGCATCGTTGCCGGTCAGAGTGTTGTTGCGATCATTGCCCAGCACGGTAAAGGCGCCCTCGCCTTTGAGGTGGACATTCTCGAAGTTCGCTAACGTCCCGGCATTGAGGTTGATGACCTGTGCGATGGGCGAGGTATTGTCGTAAGTGATCTTCAGCGTATCGATGCCCTGGTCGGCCTTTTCCTGAACCAGGTCCAGTTCGCCTGCCTGATCGATGACGTAGGTATCGTTGCCCAGCCCGCCGATCATGGTATCCAGCCCGCCGCGACCATTGAGCACGTTATCCAGATCGTTGCCGATCAGCGTGTCATTGAAGGCAGAACCTATGGCGTTTTCAATGTGTGCACCGTAGGCGATCGCCAGACCGGAATTCATCAACGTCGGCGCGTCCGGGTTCGCGTTGTAATCGAGAAACGCCTTGCCGATGGTGCTGAACTCACCCTCGTTGAGGTTGATTTTCACCGATGCTTCCTGATTGCTGGCATCAATGGTGTCTTTGCCGCCAGCGTCCCAGATGGTCTCGAATACCGACTGCCCGGGTGCCCATTTATAGACGTCGTCGCCGGTGTGATAGTGGGTGTTGGCGCCGTATATGAACTGCATGGCCGCAACATCGAGCAGCATCGGCGTGGTGGGCTTGAAGCTGTAATTGTTGGTGTAACTCATGATGGTGTAACGCGCATCTTCGAATTTGGCATCGAGCAGAACATCGTTGTACTGCGAGGCTTCGAACGAATGCTTCAACCCCAGTGCATGACCGGTTTCATGCATGAACGTGAGGTAATCATCCGTGCCCTTGGCAGGATCGGCCGCGTTGACGTTCGGCCCGATCCAGACATCGCCGGAGCGGCCCAGCGTACCCGGCGCATAAGCCTGGCCAAACTCTGTACCTTGCAGGCCCTTGAAGCCGCCGAAACGGATGTCTCCGACATTATCGGGGGTGTCCTGAACCTCGGTGAACTTGATATCTGCCACCGCACTCCAGGCATCCAGTGCGCTTTTTGCGGCTGCCGCCTGGGCGTCGGTCAGCGAATAGGCATCGCCCGGTTCCTGAGAGCGACTGTAGTCAGTGGCATAGACAGAGTCGGCCTTATGAAAACTGTAAGTCAAATGGGTGCCGGACGAATCCCCGAGCCAGAATGGCCCCCATAGCAGACTGGTGACTCGATCGTCGGGAGCTCCCTCGGGCAGAAGTTCGGCAGGACTTGATTCATTTGGGCCGGGCATTGGCGTTGCTCCAGAAGAATACGGACGTTATTAATGGGCTCACGATCTTTGCCAAGGCAAAAACCGGACGGCAGTTTATTACACAGCACGTACAATATGGACATAATAAGTTACAAATGCCACATTCAGAAAGGTCCGCTCGTTACTCTCGACACCTGCAAACTTCTTATGTCGAGCGAACTTTAATTTTTATTACGAGCGTCATTTAATATCACCTCGATATATAGGATTGAAAGAGTCGGCGCCAACAGTAAGAAGTGACTGTTGCGAGGGTATTCGAGCCCGATCATGACGCCCTGCGAACTGCGCCCGATTGCCTCACTTTATGTCGACCGAGTAGCCCGAATAAGGGGGACACCGCTCAAACCTGCGCACGCCGAGCTGATTTATGCGGTGTATACCTTGCTGCGCTCTATGGATCATAGGCATCATAAGACCTATTTCATCCGATCGCGGTGCGCCCCATGACCCACCACCCTGCGCCACTTCCCGCCAGCGAGGAAGAACGTGTCCTGTCCCTTGAGCATCTCAAGATACTGGACAGTGCTCCCGAGCAAGACTTCGACGACATTGTGCTGCTCGCCACAACACTGTGCGACGCGCCCATTGCGCTGGTCTCGCTGGTTGACCGAGAACGCCAGTGGTTCAAGGCCTGCATCGGCCTGGACGTGCAGGAGACGCATCGCGACCTGGCATTCTGCGCCCACGCCATCCTGCAGCCTTCCGATGTGCTGGTGGTTGAAGACGCGACCACCGATCCTCGCTTCAGAGAGAGCCCGCTGGTGCTGGGGCCTCCCTACATCCGCTTTTATGCGGGTGCGCCGATTCGTACCGAGGCCGGCCATGCACTGGGCACCGTCTGCGTGATCGATATCTGGCCGCGCGTACTGAGCGACCAGCAACGTCGTGCCCTGCTGGCACTGGCGCGGCAAACCGCAGCCCTGATGCAATACCGCCTGGTTTCGGAGCAGCGTGACCAGCACGCCGCCGAACTGGCGCTGGGGCTCGAAAGCTCACAGAGCCAAAGCCTGGCGCTGGAGCGCAACCTGCGCCAGTCGCAACGGGTGTCGTCGCTGGGCATGCTCACCGCTAGCATCGCTCATGACTTCAATAACCTGCTCCAGGCACTGAGCGCCAGCCTGCAACTGATTCGCATGCGCTCACGCCGTCCGACCGACGTCGAGACGCTCAGCGATACCGGACTGCGAGCGGTGGATCACGGTCGCCAACTGGTGACTCGCCTGCTCAACAGCGTTCGCCAGGACGGTTCCGAACTGATCTGCATCGATGTCAGCGAACGGATCGATGCCGCGCGTGATCTTCTGTTGCGTTCGGCGGGCGACACGCTGGAGCTGTCATTCGACCTATCCGCCCGAGGCTGGGGCGTGTTGTGCGCCGAAGCGCAATTGCATACCACCTTGTTGAATCTGCTGAGCAATGCGCGTGATGCAATTTCAGGCCCCGGCAAGGTGCATATCTCGACCCGGCTGGAGTCCGTCAAGGACGACCCGCAATTCCCGGAAGGCGATTATCTGGTACTCAGCGTGAAAGATAACGGTCCTGGCATGACCGCCGAGCTCAAGGAGCAGATGTTCGAACCCTTCTTCACAACCCGAAGTTCGGACCCTGGTGCCGGGCTTGGCCTTGTTCAGGTGCAGGAGTTTGCGGTAAATGCCGGCGGAGGCGCACGCGTCGAAACAGCACCAGGAAGCGGCACTACCGTGCATCTCTACTTGAGAATACTGGGCCCGATCAGTGCAACGAACGCACCGGCTCATATAACCGAACAATAACAACGGCTCATCGCCAGCGAGGCGTGGTTACTTCAGATACCCGTTAAATACCCGTTAAATAGAAATGGCCGAACATTCACTGTTCGGCTTTTTTATTTTCTAACCTGCTTCATCCTGTCGCCGGGGGTTTCCAAGGCCAATGGCGTCGTATGACCGCGTTGACCAGCGGCTCCGCGTCAACCTTTAGCAACAGCGCATGAAAATCCGCGCGGGTGTTACGCAGGTGCTCGCGCGCGCCACTCCATCGCGTCACGACAGAGGCCAGAATCTCCACTGCGCCGGGCGCATCGCAACGCCAGATCCCGGCATCACCAAACAGGTCGGCAAACGTCTCCCAGTGTTCATGCAACCGCGTCCGGGCGCCCGCTTCGAGCAGCCTCTCCAGATCATCGTCGGAACCTGCCAGCCAGCGCTGCGGGTAATCAATGATGCCGATGGCGGCGTAGCAATTGGCTGCAATGTAAACCAGCGCGCGTAGCGCTTGAGCACGCTGCGCGGACTTGCCAGGCAGAAGTCCGGAGTCGGGGTGCTCCAGGCCCAGATGAATCAGGATCGCAGCACTTTCAGTGAGTACCGTGCCATCGGCCAGCAACAGCGTGGGGACCTGCATCAACGGGTTGACCCGCCTCAACGCCTCCTTGCCAGGCCCCTCTTCCCACCCACAGGCTTCGCTCAGGGTAAAAGGCACCGAGCAACGCCGAAGCGCTATCTCGATCGCAGCCGAACCCGAACCTTGCGTGCCGAAAAGCGTGTACATAGCGGTGCTCCTTGCCAGGTGCTGCAGGCTCGCTCCGCGCAGTCATACTGACGGAGGAGCGAACAAATGGGTGTGCATGAAATCAATGAAGACTCGCAGGCGCAGCGAAAGATGCTTGCTGGACGGCCAGAGCAATCTGAACGTTCCGGTATGCACCGTGTAGTCATCCAGGACAGGTATCAGCTCGCCGTTGCGAATGGCCGATAAAATCATGAAGTCCGGCAGACAGGCAACTCCCAACCCGGCCCGCGCGACGTCCACCAGAATCTCGGTGGTATTACACACCATGGCCTGGGGTAACTCGAGATCGTCGACGCCCGCCTCACGGCGCAGCGGCCAGTGTTCAAACCTTCCAGTGGAAGGAAACTTGTGCAACAGGCAGGCGTGCTGACTCAGGTCCCCAGGATGCCGGGGTATACCGTGCCGGGCAAAATAGTCCGGAGCGCCGACAACGCGCAATTGGAAACTGCCCATCCGCTTCGACATCAGCCCCGAGTCACCGGGATCGCCGGTGCGTAACACGATATCGAAGCCCTCCTCGATGATATCGACCATGCGGTCGGAGAAATCGATGTCCAGTTCGATATCGGGATAGGTACGCATGAAGTCGATGATCACCGGCATCACCAGTCCGCTGACCAATGGCAAACTGATCCGCAACCTGCCCTTGGGCAAGTCTCTGGCATTGCTCAACTCCATTTCCGCCGCTTCCAGCTCCGACAGAATCCGCCGGCAACGCTCAAGGAATATCGAGCCTTCCAGCGTCAGGGCGATACTGCGCGTACTGCGATGAAAAAGGCGGACGCCGAGGCTCTCCTCCAGACGGCCAATACTCTTGCCGATCCCCGACGAAGAGATGCCCAGGCGTTTTCCGGCCTGGGTAAAACTCCGCGTTTCAGCAACCAGAACGAACACGGCGATGCTTCCGAGCGATTCCAATACCCACTCCTATTCAGGACAACCCTGTCCTATACGTTCGGAACATAAGCCTGTTTTTGTTTGCGGGCGCAACCCCTAATCTCGCGGCAGGGCGATCGCTCTTGGATAAACGCGTGCACCACGGCAAAACCCAGGCACGCTTCACAGGGACATTGCACATGACCACAGCACACAGGGTTCAAACACAGCCCACTGCAGGACGATGGGGGCAACTGCTCGCCGCTTGCCTGACCGGCATTCTGATCCCGTTATGCTTCACGGGCCCTGCCGTGGTTCTACCGTCGATAAACCAGGCACTGGGCGGATCAGCCGTCGAGCTGACCTGGGTCATCAACGCCTACATCCTGACCTACGGCAGCGCGATGATGGCCGCCGGGAGCCTGACGGATATCTACGGCAGAAAACGCGTCTGGTTGATCGGGCTGGCGATCTTCGTGCTCTCCACCTTCGCCATTCCGGCAGCCTCCTCCGTCGTCCAGATCGACCTGCTCAGACTGGTGCAAGGCCTGGGTGGCGCGGCAGCGTTCGCCGGGGCGATGTCGTCGCTTGCCCAGACCTTTCATGGCGCCGAGCGCACCCGAGTCTTCAGCCTGCTGGGCACCACCTTCGGTATAGGTCTGGCCTTCGGCCCTCTCGCAGCCGGCTCGCTGGTGGATTCGGCAGGCTGGAAATGGTCATTCCATGCGACTGCACTCATCGGCGTCGCGGGGTTCCTGCTGGTGCTGTTCAGCGCCACCGAGTCAAAGGATCCCGACGCAACAGGTATGGACTGGCCGGGCGCAATCAGTTTTACCGCAGCATTGACCCTGTTCACTTATGCCATTCTGCTCGCCCCTGAAGAGGGTTGGACCGATCCATTGGTGATGGTTGGCATCATTGGCTCACTGCTGCTGTTCTGGGTATTCATTGCGGTGGAGCGGCGCATCGCCCGTCCCATGCTGGATCTCTCGTTGTTCAAGAGCGCGCGCTTTGTCGGCGTGCAGATTCTTGCAGCCACTCCCGCATTTTTCTTCGTCGTGCTGATCATCATGCTGCCAGCGCGCTTCATTGGCATCGACGGCCTCAGCGCCCTGGAAACCGGGCAGATGATGACTGCCCTGGCCGCGCCCCTGCTGATCGTGCCCCTGCTTGCCGCGCAGCTGGCACGTCGTTTCACGTCAGGACTGCTGTCCGGCGTCGGGCTGCTGCTGGTGGCGGCCGGCCTGCTATGGCTGGCGCTGGCACTGGACAGTGGTGCGATCAGGACAGCGTTGCTGCCGATGGCCTTGATCGGTATCGGTATCGGCCTGCCCTGGGGGCTGATGGATGGCATGGCGATCAGTGTCGTCGAAAAGGAACGCGCCGGTATGGCCACCGGCATCTTCAATGCGGTACGCGTTTCGGCAGACGGGATCGCTATCGCAATCGCCGGCGCCCTGCTTGCAACGTTCATTCAATGGGGACTTTTCGACGCACTCAAGGGTGTCTCACCTGAGGTGGTCACCGAAGCGGCCAACCGCGCTGCCCTGGGCGATCTGCACAATGCGACAAGCCTGCTGTCCGGTCAGTCAGCGTTGCTGCACCAAGAGTACGTCAATGCATTCCGCAATCTGCTGTTCATTCTCAGCGCCGCCACCGTGCTGACGGCGGTGGCGGTCTTTGCCCTGCTTGGTCGCGTACGCGCTCATGAAGAACCGCCCATAGAGCCCTCCGACACGCTTGAACTGGCGGGTGAAACCAAGTGAGTCCCTATGAAATACCCGGCGCAAAGCGCCATCCCGCCTTTGCAAAGGTGTTCGCGCCGGGACATCTCACGTTCGGTCTGATCGCGCCACTGGAGGGCTACCCGGACTCCGCAGCACCGACCATGAAAGACCATCTGGCCCTCGCCATTCAGGCCGACAAGGCCGGTTTCGCCGCGCTGTGGCTGCGCGACGTACCGCTTCTCGATCCGGGGTTCGGCGACGCCGGTCAGGTGTTCGATCCTTTTGTCTACGCCGCGCTACTGTCTGCGGTCACCCGGCAAATCTGCATCGGCACGGCAGGCATCATATTGACGTTGCGCAATCCGCTGATGGTTGCCAAACAGGCGTGCAGCGTCGACGTGTTGCTCGAAGGACGCTTCCTGCTGGGTGTGTCTACAGGGGACAGGCCCGGCGAATATCCCGCGTTCGGCGAGCGTTTCGAGACCCGCGCAGAACGCTTCAGAGACGGCGTCGAACTGCTGCACGCGGTGACCGAGCAGTCTTTTCCAGTGTTCAAATCGCGTCATTACGGGCAACTCAATGGCACGCTGGATCTACTGCCGAAACCGGTTTTCGGGCGGCTGCCGATGCTTGCCATCGGCCGCTGTCAGCAGGACATCACATGGCTGGCCAATAACATGGACGGCTGGATATGGCATCAGAGCGGCTTCGACACCTTGCCTGAAGTGATCAATCACTGGCGCAGCGCCAATGAGCAGATGCAGTTCAAGCCCTACGGCTATGCGACGTTCTTCGACCTGGACGAGAACAAGGACGCGCCGATGAAAGTCGGCCGTGGAATCAGTACCGGGCGCAACGCCCTCATCGCCCTGTGGCAGCGTCAGCGGGAACAGGGTGTTTCGCATGTGGCGCTGAACCTCAAGCCACTGAGGCGTCCGGCCACAGAAGTGTTACAAGAGCTGGAAGAGTATGTGCTGCCGTACTTCCCGACCCGCCGGGGTGATCATGCCTGACCGAATACTTCGTCGGCACGGCCACCGCAGGTTCAGGATGTAGCAAGGACGAACGATCCAACTATCGACCTGGGAGGTCACGATGCGCGCTGAAAAATCCTATCCGATAAAAACCAACCCGATGCGCAGCAGCGCGAACAAGATACAGCTGGGTGTTTTCTCCACCAATACCGAGGGCGGCTGCACCGTCACCAACGCGCCTGAACGCCTGCGCGGAGACGATTGGGCAGGCAACCTGGAAATCGCCCGGATTGCCGACGATGCAGGGTTTGAAGCCTTCATACCGGTCGGCCGCTGGAAAGGTTTCGGCGGCACCAACAATACCGGCGGTGTCTGTTTCGAAACCTACACCTGGGCTGCCGGGATTGCAGCCCTGACCAGTCAGATCGCCGTGTTCACCACCTCGCACCTGCCCACCGTGCACCCGCTGTTCGCGGCCAAACAGGCGGTGACCATCGACCACATCAGCGGCGGGCGCTTCGGGCTGAATATCCTTTGCGGCTGGTATGGCGCGGAAATGCGCATGTTCAGCGGCCATATGATGGAGCACGACAAACGCTACGACTACGCAGAAGAGTGGCTGCACATTGCAAAAAATGCCTGGGAGCAGCAGACCCCGTTCGACTTCAAAGGCGAGTATTTCAACATCTGCGGCGCAATCTCGCAGCCACAACCTCTGAATAAACCCTACCTGATCAACGCAGGGGGGTCGCCACGCGGCAAACTCTTCTGTGCAGAACATTGCGACGCCGCGTTCCTGATCGTCAAACATCTGGACGGCGAACAGGCCGTGCGTGAGCAGATTGCATCCTACAAGGACCTGGCGAAACAGAAGTTCGGCCGCGACATAAAGATATGGTGTTATGGCTATGTGGTGCAGAAGGACACGCAAGAGGAAGCAGACGCTTACCTGGACTATTACGCCAACCAGGTCGGTGACGATGAGGGCTGCGACATCATCACCGGCGAGCTGGGTATCCAGACCGGCATTTTCACCCCCGAAGACGCCGTGCGTTTCCGTTTCCATTTCAAGGCCGGATTCGCCGGGGTGCCACTGGTAGGCACACCCGAGAAGATCGTGGAGCTGTTCAGGAAATATTCTGACTGGGGGATCGACGGCATTGCCCTGACGTGGCTCGATTACCATGAGGGTATAAAGGACTTCGTGAGGGAAACACTGCCACTGATGGAGGACGCGGGCCTGCGTGAATCCAGGGTTGTGGAGGCGATGACTTCGAAGGTGTCCGCAGAAGTAGCCTGATGGCCGGGCCTCCCTGGCGGTGCTGGCCAGGGAGGCGCTTATCCGGACAGCTTAAAGGGCCAACATGCGTTGCGGATTCAGCAGCGTCACCTCGGTGCGGCGCTCGTCGCTCAAGCCGAACGCGTCGAACCACTGCCCGCTCAGCGACAGCCACTGGTGGACATCGATCTGACTGGTCTGCCCCAGGTCCGAGCTGTAGACCACATTGCCGACATGGCTCAACACATCGCTGAAATCCTGGCGGTCCTGATAACCCAGCAAGTACGTCAGTGCGGTCTGCTCGATGTAGACCGATGGCTCTGTGCCGATCAGCGCCAGCTCGGCCGCGTCAAGACCGGTCAACGGATTGGCAGGCTGATTGAGCATCAACCTCGGCACACCGATGCGCAGCGCTTCGTCGATCAGCGTCCTGACTTCATTGGCATCGGCATGCCCGGTCGAGATCACCAGCGGATAGTCACGCGCCATTCTCAGAATATCCAGCGTCTGTGGCGTCAGCCGGCCGTTGTCCGATGTCACTCTGGCAGGCTTGATGGGCTTGTCCCGCAACAGCGGATGGCTCAGGTTGCGGGTCAGCGTACTGGCATGCGTCCTGCCGGTCACGGTTGGCAAGTGAACCAGGAAACGCCCGGGCTCATCGCCACGCAAACACAGGCTGCGCTCGACCACACGGTAGTCGATGCCGCCGGCAATCTCGTTCAGCACCACCGAGCCGCTGACCGGAAACCCCTGATCGCGCGCTTCCCACGCCTGGGCTGCCGTACACCCCAGATGATTCTTCAGCACCACCCTGCCCTGCACCCGCGCGTAGCACCTGCCCGCCTCGATCGCACCATGACGACGAATGAACGCGTCAGGATTGGCGTGGTAATGCACATCAATGAAGTTCAGCGCATCGACCTGACTCATTGCACGCACTCCTGGCGGGTCATCAGGAACGTGTCGATGCTGTCCAGCACCTGCTGCAAGTCATCCGCCAGCGGACGCATCCCGCCGCCGTCTATGCACAATGAGCGCTGCTGCAGGCCACGGGTACGCAGTACATGGCGTGCACTCACCAATTGCGACTTTTCACCGAACACGCTCAACACGCGGCCCTGGTAATCGAGCAGACATTCACTGACATCGACACCAGCCAGCAACCTGAAACCCACTGTCAAGCGCTGCCCCTGCATCGAAAGCGTCGCGTCACTCTCGTCGCCGGCGAGGCCTACTCGTTCATGCGACTGCCCGTCAGGCAGTACCAGATTGTCCAGCAGATGCCTGGCTTGCTCGACATGCCCCTGTTCGGCCAGGTCCGCCATATGTCCCAGCCTGGAATCGAGTAACCCGTCGGCCTTGGCCGGGGAAGACAGCAGCAGCAAGGCAGGTGTCGACTGCAGAAATGAACTGCCTGCCAGTGCCTGCGCCAATGCACCGCCCAAGGCAACGCCGACCAGTACATCCGGCACACCCCATGGCTCGAGCGCGCAGGCCCAGCGCTCGGTAAAGACACCAAAGTCCTCACCCTGCATAACGGGCAGCGACAGGGAATCAAACACCGTGACCTGAAAACCGGCGGCGGTGAAGTGCTCGATCAGCGGCTGGGCAAATCCACCCTCGTCCCAGACCGGCATCACCGGTGACAGAATAAAGACGCGCGAATGCCCGACACCAAAGGTCCGGAAGGTCATGCAATGACTCATGGCTTTTGCTCCTGCAAAAAGAACCAGACCCGCCTTGTGAGCGGGTCCGGTCGTTGCTCCATCGTGAGGGCTCAATCGTGAAGGCTCAGCGGGGCGTGCGAAGGCGTTCGACACTGGCGGCATACCCGCGCAGGGTCGACTCGATAATCCGTTGCGCGGGCAGCACCTCCTTGATCAGGTCCGCGACTTCGCCCGCCCAGATGGCCCGGATACTGACATCATCGGCCGCCAATGCGGCTTCATAGTCCAGGCGCAGTTGACCGGCTGAGGCAGCGAAAGCCTGCTCCTCACCCACCCAGCTAGCGGAAAAGTCATTGCCGATCACGCGTCCGCTGTAGCCCTCCGGCCAGTCGATGCCGCGCACCTGATCAAAGATCCGGGTTCGTACCGTATCGCTCGCAACCGCCTGCAGCAGTCGCTGCTTTACCCGTTCGGAAGGCAGTGCCTCCTGCGAAGCCAGAAAACGCGTACCCATCATCACGCCGTCCATACCCAGCGCCAGAGCAGCAGACATGCCGCGCCCATCGGCGATCCCGCCGGCACCGATCAGCACGACATGCTCACCCACCGCGTCGCGGACCGCCGGGAACAGCGGCAATGAAGAGCGGCGCAAACTGTGCCCCCCCGCCTCGGCGCCTTGTACGATCAGCGCATCGGCACCGGCGTCCAGTGCTTCAAGCGCCTGATCGACGTCGTGCACCTGAACGATGACTTTGGCATTGGCCTGATGGATGGGCCTGACGAAAGGGCGTACATCACCAAACGACAGGGCAACCACCGCCGGACGATACTCCAGCGCCAGGTGAAGCAATTCGAATTGTTTGGCCACGGTAAACATGACCAGGCCTACGCCCCAAGGCTGCTGCACCTCGCGCATCATCTCCAGTTCACGCGCCATCCATTGCGGGTCGCCGTAACTGGCACCCACCAGGCCGAGGCCACCGGCACGGGAAACCGCAGCCGCCAGACGCCCACCGGACGCGCCGCCCATGGGCGCCAGAATCAGCGGGTGGTCAATGCCCAGAAGTGAGGTCAGTGCTGTATTGATCGTGGTCATCGCATAATCCCTGTGCAAATCCGAGTGAATATCAGACGAAGGCGGCCTGTGCGCCGCCCTCTTCTGTCGGTACTGGCTCAGCCGGCCTTTTGTAAGGCAATTTCAGGGGTGATGTACTCGGCCACGTTGTAAAGGTGATATTCCCAGGTGCCGGTTTCTTTCAACCGCGAGTAGCGCGACAGAAACTCTGCGTCGCTAAACAGCGACTCGAACTGGCTGCGATCACTCCATTGCGCCTGATTGATGACGGTCTTGCCGTCGGTGCTTTTCATCAATCGGCTCCATTTGAAGGCACTGTAATTGCGTGCCACGTAGCTGACGGTTTCTTCGAGAATCTGAATGGCCAGATCCTGAGCCCCCTCGTTTACCTGTACGACATTGACCAGATAGACCGCGCTGTCATCGGTGACGGATTGAGCGTCGAACAATTCCATTTTCATCATCATTTCCATTCAAGTGGGAAGGCAGATCGGTTCACGCCTGTGAAGGCACAGCGACGCTGACTTTTTCAGCGTCAGTCAGCCAGGGCTGGTCGTAGCGATAGGTGCTGCGGGCTTTTTCCAGGGGCCAGCCAGCCGATATGGCTTCAATGATGCTGCGCTCTGTGTGCTCGATCGCCTGGGCACGGCGTACGACCTCGACGGCCAGCTGCTGTGGAATCACCACGCACCCGCTGCCATCACACACCAGAAGGTCGCCAGGCCGGACCGCCACGCCCGCGATGAGCAGAGGCACCTGTACAGCCTGGAGTCGAGCGCGGTTCTTTGCTGACTGCATGAAACGTCCGCGACTGAACAATGGGTAATTGCACTCGATGACCGTATCGATATCGCGTGCCACGCCATCGATCACGGTGCCCTTGATGCCATTGGCCAACGCGAAGCGGGTCATGATATCGCCCCATACCGTGCAGTCCTGGCGTCCGTTGTTTGAGGAAACAATCACCGCGCCGGCAGGTACATGATCGATATAGTTGGCAGCACCCTTGAAGACCGCAGATGCACCAACCGGCTCGTACTGCACGGTAAATGCGATACCCACGCAACGAGTGCCCGGTACTTGCGAGGCAATACCCGAAAGCCCGCCGTCGATCCCCAGGCTGTCCAGCGCATCAGACAAGGACGCAGTGTCGAGATGTTCACATGCGTCCAGCACGGCTTGCGCAATGGGCACCGCTTCAAAGTGCGCTGACATGACGTTCTCCCGGTGCCGAAGCCTGCTCGTTGCGATACCCGAACGTGCGGGACTGCAACTCGATGCACTGCTGAACGATCGCTTCGCCCACCTGGGCCGTGGTATGGGAACCGCCAAGGTCATACGTGCGTGTGGATGTGCGCGAAACCAGGCTGACGGCCTGGCTGATGCACGCCGACTCGGCCGGGTACCCCAGATGCTCCAGCATCAGCGCGATGGCCATGAACATCGCGCCGGGGTTGGCCTTGTTCAACCCCGCATGGGCAGGCGCGCTGCCGTGTACCGGTTCGAAATAAGCCCCTGAATTGCCGAAGTTGCCACTGGGCGCGAACCCCAGGCCACCCATGACTCCGGCGCCCAGATCGGAAAGAATATCGCCAAACATGTTCTCGGCAACGATCACCCCGAAGCGCTCGGGGCGCTGCACCATCCACAGGGCAACCGCATCGACATTCTCGATGACCCCGGTCACGTCCGGATACCGCTGAGCTGTTGCTTCGAAGATGCCCCGTGCAAAGGCGCTGCTGTGCCGCAGGACCATGGGTTTGTCGACAAACGTGACCCGCGTGAAGTGGTTCTTGCGGGCGTACTCGAAGGCGTATTCGAAAATACGCGTCAGGCCACTTCGCGTCTGCAGGCGCAACGTCACCGTCGCATCATCCTGCCCTTCTCGCTGCCACGCCGCGCCGAGGGCTTCCCGCTCTTCGAGCAGCGGCACCAGTGCATCCGGGATACAACCGAAGTCCAGCCCCGCATAAAGCCCTTCGGTGTTTTCCCTGATCACGACAAAGCGAAATCTGTTTTCGCCAGTCATGTCACTGACCGGGCGGACATTGGCGTACAGGTCGAGATTCTGCCTGAGCTGAATGACCGGACTGACATAGCGGCGGTTCTGGCCCTGAAGCGCCAGTGGCAACTCTGCTTCGGCCTCTGCTAGAGGTTTGCTGGTGATTGCGCCAAGCAATGTCGCATCGCAACTGGCCATGATCTCCCAGGTCCGGGCCGGAACGGTTTCCCCCTCGGCCCTCCAGCATTCCCAACCGATGTCCGCCGGTACCAGATCGAACGGCAGGTTCAGCGCCGCAATCACCGGAAGCGCCGCCTCCATGACTTCAATACCGATCCCGTCACCGGGCAAGACACATATGCGCTTTCGGAGCATTTGAGTGGTCATAGCGCGACTCCCTTCGCGCCGTTCGGCAAGCCGGTGGCGATGGTCGACAACACCGCTCGCGGCGCAAGGCGCGCCACCTTGTCCTGCTGATACATGACCTCGATCGCTCGGTACTCGGAGGTCAACTGAAAGCGCTCGAGGGTGTCGCGCACGCGTTGACTGCTGTCATAGGGGAAGTTGTAAGTGCCCAGAATGATATCCATCAGCGGGCTGGGCATATTATTTTGCGGGATCGCGCGGGCTGTGGCTTCCGACAGTTCAATCACTTTCACCAGGTCATAACCATGACTGACGCCGGTACGCTCCAGATAGGCAACCAGCATACTCAGGTGAAGATTGCCGGCCCCCTTGCCCATGCCACATATGGACGTGTCGATGTATTCAGCGCCGGCTTCTATAGCCGCCGCTGCATTCGCCAGCGCCAACGACAGATTGTTATGCGCGTGAAAGCCCAGCGGCACCAACAATCGGCTTGAGAGACGACTGAACAGCCGATCTACATCGGTCGGTACCATATGACCATTGGAATCCGCGCAACAAACGATATCCGCGCCGGCCCCCTCTGCGCGCACGGCCGTATCGAGCACGGAGCCTGGCGTCTGCGAGGTCACATGCGTCACATTGGCGCTGACGCTAAAGCCGTGATCACGAGCCAGCGACAAGGTCACAAGCCCCTCATCCAGTTGATCGCGCCTCAAACAGACACGGATCATCGAAACGCCCTGCTCCTTGAGCATGGCCAAGTCATCGGTGGTGATGTTTCTGGGATGAACCATGACGGCCAGTTCGATGCGGCCTTTGGCGGCCTGTGCAATCTTTTCAATGAAGACTGCACCTACATCACTGGTCAGACCGTGCTCGCCTTTCGGCGCGAAGGATCCTTTGCAATAACCAATTTCGCAGAGGTCCACACCCGCGTTAGCCAAGCCAGCGACCACTATCTGCGCCTGATCTTCTGTGAAGTTGAAGTTGTTCCGATAACCACCGTCACGCAAGGTAACGTCGAGAATTTTTACGTCGGCCATGAGAATCTCCGGCTGTCCTTAGGGTGTCACCAGGGTGCTTGAGATGATCTTGCCACTGCATGAGTTTTTATAATTATCCAACAGCGCGCCATCTAACAAACCTTGCCGAGCCGACACCTTAACGTCTCGGAGTTTCGAGTCATGAACTGCTCCACTCGATATTGATCCTCGTCAAAACAGTCCAACTTGTAAACTGTCGATATTTGATGAGGGGATGTGAATTTTTTCACCGCAAGACTGTTTTTCCGCCAACACAATCAGCGTGAACTCAGCCCTGGCTAGCGATAACAGCTTTCCACATAATTCATGGCAGCCTGGATGGAAGCCACCGCGCGCAGGTCTTCATGCACGCCCAGCCAGACATCGACTTCCAGCGGAGCCGACAACTCCACCCGGCACAGACGATTATTATCCTCTACGGCAAAACTGGGCAGTAACGCGATGCCCACACCGGTCTCCGCAGCACGAATTTGCAACTCCACCGTTTTGGCCTCCAGCACGAAGGGTCGATCACCGACGATATCCCTCAGCCATCCGTTCTGACTGTCACTCATCAGTTCATTGTCATAAGCAATAAACTCATAATGCTCCGGAGGGCGTTGCTCCAGATAAAAACGTGCGCAATAAAATGAAAAGGAAGCCGTGCCAATGCGCCGCGCGACAATGCCGCTTTCAACAGGTTTGGAAAACCGTATACACAGGTCAGATTGGCAACTGGATAACGACGAATACTGGTGATCGCCCAACAAGCGCAACACAATGCCGGGATGCATCGCCCGAAACGCCCCCAATTGTGGCACCAGCTTCTCGACCGCCACCGACGGCGGCGCACTGATGGTCACCTCCACACCCTGCACCACCTGAGCCGCAACCGCGAGACGACCAACAGCCTGGGTCTGCGCCTCGATCTGTCGCCCGATCGCCGCCACACGTCGTCCCTCATCAGTCAGTTCATACAAACGCTTGCGACGGTCGACAAGCTTTACATTGAGAGACCTTTCCAGCGAAGCGATACGGCGCGAAACAGTAGCGTGCTCCACACCCAGTATCCTTGCAGCACCACTCAGGGAACTGACCGTGGAAAACATCACGAAGTAACGCAGGTCCTCCCAGTCAAAACAGATCCTGGGTTTTCTGAACAGGTTGTTAACCTCGAAGGTAGCCGATCCGTCCACTGGAGTCATTGTCATCCAAGCCTTATCCTTATGCGGTTCGTGCGAATAGGTAGTTCTGTTATGTTTTAAACCGAGCATTGACAGGTGCGTAGAACGATAAGGATAAGGCTGACAACTTCCTCAGGCCCGGACAGCGAGCGGGTGCCGCTGGGTAGTTTAGTTTATTGAGGGGTGGGTATTGCGGAGTGGGGTTCGGATGATTTGGGACGGGGGTGTCCGAAGTGGGGATTTTGCTAGGGTGAGCATTTTAAACAGAGGCAAGGCAGAATCATTTTAGGGAAGGTCTGAAGTAGGCAGACTTTTTAACCCACTCGTTGCTTCAAGGTTTCAAAAAACGTCGTTTCAATCGAAAATCAGAACTTTGCCTCGCCCAACTCCTCTTTTTTCTTCAGACAAGCGCTTTTTAGCGTCAATTGTCCACATTACAGGCGCACCTCTCCTGTATTCAGCAGCCGTTTCGCATCATCCACAGATTGGACAGAGCAAACAGCGTGGTCTGCTGCGCAGTGTTTTTCAGCAGGCCGCGGAAGCGTACTTTCGTATAACCAAACTGGCGCTTGATCACTCGAAACGGATGCTCAACCTTGGCGCGCAGTTGAGCTTTTGCGTATTCGATTTTGCGACGCATGCGCCCGATCAGACTTTTCTTTGCATGCTTTTTATAACTGCTGGGCCGCGCTGCAATCGACCATATCATTTGGCGATTTTGATGCTCGGGACGCTTTTCGACACTGGTATAGCCCGCGTCGCCAGAGACGTAAGTTTCTTCTCCGTGCAGTAACTGGTCGACCTGAGTTACGTCAGCTACATTCGCCGCAGCGCCCACCATGCTATGCACCAAACCGGATTCGGCATCGACACCGATGTGCGCTTTCATCCCGAAGAAATATTGATTTTCTTCGTCTGGTGCATTTCAGGGTCACGTTTTTCGTCCTTGCCTTGTTTTTGGTCGAACTCGGCGCATGAATAATCGTTGCATCGACCACGGTGCCTTGGCGCAGCAACAAACCACGGTCGCCCAAATAGCCATTGATGACCTGCAAAATCCTACCGGCCAGCTCATGTTTCTCCAGCAGTCGGCGGAAATTGAGGATCGCGGTTTCGTCCGGAATCCGATCCAAGTGCAATCCTGCAAACTGTCGCAGAATTGTGGTTTCGTAGAGCGATTCTTCCATGGCCGGATCGCTGTAGCCGAACCAGTTTTGCATCAGATGAACCCGCAACATCGCCATCAACGGATAGGCAGGGCGACCACCTTCGCCCTTTGGATAGTGTGGTTCGGTCAGTTTGACCAAGCCATTCCAGGGCAAGACCTAATCCATCTCGATCAGGAAGCGTTCACGGCGGGTTTGTTTGCGTTTGCCAGCGTATTCGGCGTCAGCGAAGGACATCTGCTCATCGGGACTCAACCGTTCAGTGGTCGGGACTGGCGCATTTCACCAGATTTGGAAGTCTTTTTCAGAGTTTCCTTAGCAAGAGCATCCACTTCTTCGCGTGGGCATTTTCAATACAAACATTGGCAATGCTCACACTTGTCTGGACTTAGTCAACGCTAGCAGCAGCTTTCCTTGCAACCTCTCCGCTAAAAGACGATCAAAGTTGTTCAACTGTCTGCGGTTTTCCGTCACCGAGCTATGTCCTACCCTTGTGACGAGGAACGGCAAATATTCCTTTCGGAGATAATTCATTCCGTCACAAAAGCCTTCACAAAAGCCCAACGCTTAATAGTCCAAAAAGTCGCGAACAGAACAGCCAGAGGCCCACCAACCACATAATACACCCAAGCCGAGTCGGTCTTAAATAAAACCGAGAAAAGAGCGGATATTATAATTGCAAAAAATATACTTACACCTAAAACCATGTTTAACAAGGCAAAAGACATAAACAAAAAATAGAAATATTTATTTCTTTTCATCAGAAACCTCTTTATAGATGCTATTTCCTTTTCCTGCGAGACTATAGAAATACATACCCATCGCAGTGCCATAAGGAGTAGCCCCTATAGCTGGTAGAAAGAAGTTGTTATCCACGCCACTCACCATAACTCCAAACATCGACTTAGGCCTATTCAGACCATCAGCCAAGCCCATTTTTAAAGGAACCTTCACTAGCCCGGCACCCAGCGAAAGAGCAAAATCGGCGCTACTGTAGGCAACGCCCCCCAGGTTACCAGGAAGAAGGGAGAATGCCTCTTTTACAGGATTATACCCTTCACCTCCACCATAAAAGTGGTTGTAAATACCCGTACCGCCTTCTACGACGTTACCAGCGCCAAATGCAGCCATCGGAGCACCGAAGACGCAACCTACTCCGCTTCCACATAAAGTATACCCTGATGCCACACTAATCCCACCAGTTACAATAGATCCCGTTTCAGTACCCAAAGGAATAACATCGCGAGTCGCTAGATCTTTAGCGGCATCGATATAGCGATAGTTGAACAGTCCCTTCTCCTGCTGGGCCTCAACCCACATAAGCTCATTACCAAGCCCTGCGACGTCAGACTCTTTTATCATACTATCTCGATATTCCGAACTAGCACGATCATACTGCGCCCAGCACTTAATTACATAACACGATGCTTTGTCCAAATTCTCCTTAGTGAGCCCTCCTTTCTTCACCTCGTCACGCTTAACCATTTCTTCATCTTCATGGGACTGCCGATTATACATCGTGGCATTTTTAGTAATCCAGGCAGCTTTTTCAATTGAGTCCGCGTTGGCATCGTCAGATGAAGCTGCTGCCAAAACGCCAACAATTTGTGAAGCCATAGGAAGCAGAGTTTTATCGTTCTGGACCAAACTCTCCAAAGACACAACCAAGGCTTCATTGGCACCTGCAGCCAACGCACCAGTCCTGAAATCTCCTCCGGTGGCCTTTGACAGCAGCCCTCCCACCATCGCGTGAATAACAACCTTGGAAGGCGTTCCGTCCGCGAATGTACCGTGGGTATAGTCACCCACTGCATTGAAACTCGCCGCCGCCAAGGTGTTGAATAGCGCGGTTTTGAGCGCATCACTGCCGCTCCCGCCCGTACCCAGCGCTTTACCCAAAATGGCAGAGGTTCCATTTTGGAGAATCTGATTCGCGGCGAATTGTCCAACGCCTGTCAAGGTTGAAAGTTCGGGGCCAATGATTTTCCCGGATGCAATATCAGTATGCGTACCCGTCAAACCATCAAAGTACGCAGCCGTCAGACCCGCCGTCACACCCGAGATGACATACCCTTTTATGGCATCGGAAGAAGTTACATCTTTAAATGCCGCCCCAAGGTTCCCGCGGTTATTAATAACGCTGACCGTTGCGTTGGTAGCAGCTCCAGCCGCAATAGCGCCTGCGCCGGCAGAGAGAAACGTTGCCGTACCTGCACTCATCGTTCCGGCTGTGACTGCAGCCCCTGTCGATGCACCTACCGCGCCCATTGCCATAGGCCCCACAACAGCAGCCATGATAATCGCGATGATAATTTGCGAGGCTGGGCCAAGACCGGAGTTGCTGTACTTGAAGGAGTCGTGAATCTCCTTCACCTGCCGCCAGTCCACGTCACCGCGCTTTTCAGCATCCTTGAGCCAGGCCAGTTGTGGATCGGCTTTGACCATTGCATCGATGCTCTGAGTGACCGTTCTCTGATCAACCTGCCTGATATCGATCTGCAGTCCATTGACGGCTTTAATGGTTACTTCACCAGCGGCAACCAGTTCGCTCTGGCGTAAGGCCTCGTCGGTATTACCTTTACCTTTGGAGGAAACCCAAAAGGCGTTGTTATTACTCTTCTCGTGACTCTCCTGATGCAGGTCCTTCACGCCCTCAAACGTAACTGCACCACCACTTTCAATCATCAGGTCCTTACCGCTCTCCAGCTTCGAGGCTTGGTACTTCTGATCTCCCCCACTCGCCAGCAACAAATCACCACCAGTGGTGATTTCACTGCCGACGTTTTTCACATCAGTCACTTCATCGCGCTGGGTTTTCTTCGCGCCGAAGCTGCCTTTTTTCTTCATGTCGTACAGCGAGTAATCACTGTCCTGCGCAGCAAGGATGTCCAGATTCTCACCCGCAACCAGATACGCCTCTTTACCGGCCGTAATACGGCTGGAGATCACGGAGAGGTTCTGTCCGGCCTGCAAGGCAACGCTACCCCCGGCATCAAGATCGGAGGAAACCTGGCTGACGTGGTCTTACTGACGGGTCAGTTTCTTGCTTTTCGACAGGGAGTGTTCTTCGTCCGCCGCAGAGCTGATGGTGAGGTTTTCGGTCGCGGCCATCCTTCAACTATCCGTGGTCAATATCTTTACAAACTTTTCAAACGCCTGAGAAACAGATTCTTTTTCTTCTGGAGAAAGCAATACATTCATAACCTGACCACCAAGAGTACAGTCATATATATCAATACCCACCCATCCTTCAGACTAAAACTCTACAACTCCTAGTTTGTTAAAACCGTCTAACTCTATCCTTTTTAAAGTCACGAAAATCTTCATCAGCAAATGATGAGTACTCTAGAGAAAAACCCTTCAAAAGTGGTTTTACGCTTTCATTAAACCAAGCGCAACTCATAAGCCCCCTCACTTCCTATCTAGAATTTCAATATTCTTGATCGCCGGAAGACACTCGCCACCCTACTTATTAAGCAAGAACTATTGTGACTTACCTGCATCAGGGCCAATCATTTTAGACCAGCCATCTTTCCCGCCTTGAAACAGTCTATTAGCTGGAACAGCAAATTCAACATAGACAGAGCCTTTGGGTGCAGCCGCTTTAAAGTCGGCGATGCCATTAGTCGAGATAAAGGTTTGTCCTCCACAGCCTTGCACCACTTTATTTGTATTTTGCATCTGCGCCAGCTCATCAGGAGACATCCACCTTTACACGAGTCATGCTGACATCGCTGATCACGTTGGTTTCGCCAAGCTTTAACGGAGAGCTGACTTTTGCTTTTTCACCTAAAACGCTAATACTATTCGTAAATCTTAGATGCAAACAATATTTTTGCAAATGTCTGCCAACTAGGGATGAGGGCTTCCTCATCTCCAGAGTTAAGTGCATAGAAATTCATTGCTCGAACTCAAGCTTCCATTGCATCCAAAAACCTTTCCAGCGTAGGGTTTTCCCATTCACCTGAATTCAACTCCAAATCCTCCCTAAGCCCACAAATAAAATCTGCAAACTCATCTCTTGTTTTAACGCTCTCAATCACCTTATCTAAATCCATAAGTCACCTATTTACAAACCCCGCGAATACAAATTATAGAACCGTTGTTTGGTGTAGTCATCTTCCTTCCAATTTCCTTGGCTATTTCGGCCTCGATGGCGGGAACGATTTTGATGGGCACGCTGTCTGCAGATTCAGCTAGAATTCGGCGATTATCTAAACAATTGGAGGCCATTGACCAACTACCCAAGAGTCAACAGAAATTCGTTGCGCAGATGCTTGATGCCCTGATCGCTTAGGCCACGACTAAAGCGAGCAGCGACGGACGGGAGGTTTTGCAGTAAGCAGATAAAACAACACCGGCACGAGGCCGGTGTCAGATCAACTCGAACCCCTACACATTAGGTGCACCGACTAAAAGCCAAGCGCAGGGCCGCACCTATATCAGAAGGGCTACTACCGCTGGGGATAGTGACATAGTTACTCTCACTTATACCCTTACCACTCCAGGCTTCTAGCTTTTCGTGATGGCTGGGGCGAATAGTGATCTGATCACTCTTACTTTCGATACTGCATTTTTTCATATCTTTAAATAATGCACGCTTGGTCTTGTAGCCATAGCGCTCCAAAGTGTTGCCAACCCATTGATCATATCGTTGATTGGTCAGATTGTAGTCGTAGAGTTCCATATCAAAAGTAGCTTCAGGATGAATCCAAACATCCTTTCGCGGCTCGGGAAGCACAAATCGGCTATGAGCCAAGGCGTCAAGCACAGCAAGGCCTAGCTCTTTATCGGCAGCGTCAGGGCTGAAAAAATACTCCACACCTTGCGGATCTGCTTGGCTACTTCGATAGCCAGAAAAAGTTTTTACGGAAATGAAATCTTTATTCATTTTCGCATCTGCCCAAGCTGTTTTTACGACATCACTCATCTTAATCTACCTTGGTAATTTTCACCGTAACGCCTTTGTTCTGACCATACTCAATAGCTCTATTAATTTGATCCCACTGAGCACTCGTCGTAGCCTTTGGAACTGCCACTTGCAATTCACGACTAGTAATTTGACTAGAGGATACTGTTACGTCTTTCAAACCGTACTCAGTAAATCCTGCGGCGGTATCAATATTTCCTTTGAGTGATGAATATACCTGGCTCGGATTGGCCATTTTAGCCGCAGTGGTCGTATCAAGTGTTTTTGCACTAGTCGCAACACCGGTCGTTCTATCAAAAAAGTCAAATGTCTTAAAGTTTGGGGGTAGTCGAGAGCCAGCTGGCAGTTGCGTCCCAAGGTAATCCTCCCAAGGCATGCCCTGTCCTTGGATACCCTTACCCCACTCAATCCCAGTAGTAGCACGGTCTATCGCTCCGCCAGTTGCTTTTGCACCTTGTCCTAATGGCTCGCTCCTTTGCCCACCTACCGCAGCTTTTGCACTCAGCCCCCCCATCACTTCGAGGGAACCGACCACCATGTTGCCTACCGCATTCCACGTATCGCCATCGACCGCCTGCCCTACGCCATATTTAAATTGCGCGGCGCCGTTGATCGCAGCAATGCCCCGGATTCCAATTCCCAGCGGCCCTGACAAGGCATATATAGCAGGACCGCCAATATTCGCCAACCCTTGCTGCTCATTGTTGACCAGCAGAGTGCCTTTTGCGTTAGCGTAGATCTGCTCCTCGGCAGTCTTGGTCCGGGACCAGCTCAACTGGGCGAATACGCCATCAAGCTCAGCTCGTGCAGCGTCGCTGTAGGCGTTTTTGGCTTCGGTCGTGCCTGCGTAGGAGAAGCCCTGAGTCGCAGGCGTGGTGCTTTGCAGGAGATTGGTCAGCCTTGCCTGCGCCTGCTCTTGACCAACATCTTTTGTCAGCTCATAGGCGTATACCTGAAGATAGGCTTGCAACTCTGACAAATCAGCCTTGGTCAAAGACTCGGGATTGGCTTTGTAGGCGTCCAACAAATTGTTACTGCGCTGATCCGACTTCTCGAGTGATACCAGCTTTCTCGCAGCCTCAATCCCCTGATCTTTTTCGTAAGCTTCTCGTGCGCTGTTTCTTTCCTTGATGTCATGGTCATTCAAGAAATTGTATTGCGTCGCGTTTTTGGCTATCCAACTACCTTTTTCAATCGAGTTGGCATCAGCGTCTTTCTGAGTGGCAGCGGCCAAGGCGCCTACTATCTGAGAACTCATGGTCAGTAAGTTTTCATTACCATTGACCAGACTATTCAGGTGCACAACCAAGGCTTCGTTAGCACCTGCAGCCAACGCACCCGCTCTGAAGTCTCCGCCTGTAGCCTTTGACAGCAGCCCCCCCACCATTGCGTGAATAATGACCTTGGAGGGCGTGCCATCCGCGAATGTGCCGCGGGTATAGTCGCCCACTGCATTGAAACTTGCTGCCGCCAAGGTATTGAATAGCGCGGTTTTGAGCGCATCACTGCCACTCCCCGCCGTCCCCAGCGCTTTACCCAAAATGGCTGAGGTCCCATTTTGGAGAACCTGATTAGCGGCGAATTTTCCAACGCCAGTCAAGGTGAAGAGCTCTGGGCCAATGATTTTCCTGGAAGCGATATCAGTATGAGTACCCGTCAAACCATCAAAATACGCAGCCGTCAGACCCGCCGTCACGCCTGAGATGGCATACCCTTTTATGGCATCGGATGAAGTTACATCTTTAAATACCGCCCCAAGGTTTCCGCGGTTATTAATAACGCTGACCGTTGCGTTGGTAGCGGCTCCAGCCGCAATAGCGCCTGCGCCCGCAGAGAGAAACGTCGCCGTACCTGCACTCATCGTTCCGGCTGTGACTGCAGCCCCTGTCGATGCACCTACCGCGCTCATTGCCATAGGCCCCATAACAGCAGCCATGATAATCGCGATGATAATTTGCGAGGCTGGACCAAGACCGGAGTTGCTGTACTTGAAGGAGTCGTGAATTTCCTTCACCTGCCGCCAGTCCACGTCACCGCGTTTTTCAGCATCCTTGAGCCAGGCTAGTTGCGGATCGGCCTTGACCATAGCATCAATGCTCTGGGTGACCGTTTGCTGATCAACCTGCTTGATATCGATCTGCAATCCATTGACGGCTCTAATGGTTACTTCACCGGCGGCAACCAATTCGCTCTGGCGTAAGGTCTCGTCGGTATTACCTTTACCTTTGGAGGAAACCCAAAAGGCGTTGTTATCACTTTTCTCATGACTCTCCTGATGCAGGTCCTTCACGCCCTCAAACGTAACCGCACCACCACTTTGAATCGTCAGGTCCTTACCGCTCTCCAGCTTCGCGGCCTGGTACTTCTGATCGCCTCCGCTCGACAGCAGCAAATCACCACCGGTAGTAATTTCGCTACCGATGTTTTTCACATCAGTCACTTCGTCACGCTGGGTTTTCTTCGCGCCGAAGCTGCCTTTTTTCTTCATGTCGTACAGCGAATAATCACTGTCCTGCGCAGCAAGAATGTCCAGATTCTCACCCGCAACCAGATACGCTTCTTTCCCAGCGGTAATACGGCTGGAGATCACGGCCAGATTCTGCCCAGCCTGCAAAGCCACACTGCCGCCCGCCTTCAGGTCCGCAGACACCTGACTGACATGATCTTCCTGCTCGGTCACCTTCTTGCTTTTGCCGTAGGAATGCTGTTCATCAGCCGCCGAGGACAGGGTCAGGTTTTCGGTTGCGGCCATCGCGATGTCGCGTTTGGCGTCGATGCTGCTGGCGATGACGTTGATGTCGCGGCCGGCCTGGGCCGTCAGGTCGCGACCGGCGCTGACCGTGGAGCCCAGTTGTGTGATGCTGGAGTTACTGGAGTTCGCACCGCGTGTCTGGCCTTTCTCGGCCTGGGCCGAGTCGATAGCCACGTCGCGGCCTGCAGAGATGCTCAAATCACGACCGGCCTGCAACACGCTGCCGGTGTTTTTCACGTCACGACCCGCTTGCAGGGACATGTCGTTAGCCGCTTCAATGCGTGCCGCACTGTCAGCGAAATCCTTACGCCAGGTCGCATCATCCGCAGCACTCTGATGGCTGGTCACCGTGCGTTCGTTAATTACATCGCCGCGCAGGGCGGTCAATGTCACATCACGTCCGGCGATAATGCCCCCGGACTTGTTGACCAGGTCATTACCTGCCAGCAGGTCCAGACGGTTGCCAGCTTCTATCAGACCGGAGTTGACCAGATCATTTCCAGCAGCCGCCGACAGGTTATTGGCCGCTCGCAAGGTGCCTACGTTGTCGAGGTTTTGCCCCGCGATCAGCGAGACGTCGTTACCCGCAATCAATGCCCCGGTCGGACCAAGGCGATTGTCGGCCTGAGCCATATACAGCACCGGCACCAGCACTTTTTCGCCATTCACTTCATGCTCTTCGAGCCAGACGATGTCATGGGTCAGCGCTGCGACTTGTTGTGAGTTCAGCGATACGCCGACCGCCAGGTTCAGCTGCTGCTTGCTGGCGATGGCGTTGTTCATCAGGTACTTGAACTGCGCCTCGTTGGAGGTCTGTCCATCGATGAACGCCTGGCCGGTGCGGGCCACGACTGCTTGCTGGACGAGGCGCTGTTCATACAAGCCGTCGCCCAAGCGCTTGGCGCTGACTTCCGGGTCGTAGCCCAGACCGGCCAACAGGTAGTCCGAGCTCATGAACTGCTTGAGTTCGGTGAGGACGCTCCACTCGTTTGTGTCGTTATCGACTTTGCTCACCTGACATTAATGTCAGTGAAAAACCTATAGCTTTGCTGGGAACAGTGAGGCCTTCTATTACTTCGAATAATAACCGAGAAATCAAACCCTCTATACCGAACTACCCACCAACCCTCACATGGAAAAATCTTATAATATCCGTATCAGGGTCATAATAAAAACTGACAAAACCCACATCAGCAACAAACTGATACCCTGGAGATGTAGGTGCTACTCCAGGTATTCGTATAGACGGTATATTCCTTAAAGGCTCACCCAACTCACGAAGAGCATCTGCACCTGATTTAATATTAAAGTACTTACCTTTTAACTCAGGATCAGCCGGAAAATAGCCATCAAACCGCACGCAGTAAACACGATAAGCTTCTATAAAACCATCATCAGACGATTGAAAGTATATTCCACTCTCAGGGATTTTCAAAAATTGATCACCCTCGACTTTTGAATACTCAACAATCGGGAAAATATTCTTACACTCAAGAAAAACCTCTTCGATTTTCCGATTCAATTGCATATCAGGGTTCATACTTTATTCCCATATCATCAAATAATTTCTTATTAAAAACATGAACACTACTACGAGTTTCTTCGATTTTCGCTTGAGACCACCCTTCTCTTTTCCAAACAGGCATCCATGTATCTAGATCCGCTTCAGCTGCTTTATAAAGATCAGAGCCATCGGTAGCAATTTTTTCTTTGCTATTCCTACCACCAAATGTGCGAGATTCAACGATGTGACTGCAGGTCTTAACAACTACACAATTAGTGTTATTTCGAAGCGCTTTTAACTCTGAATCGCTTAGTTCTACACCCTGCCTACGCAATGCATCTTTAACCGCAGCAAAGGACGGAATATGGTCTGGAGTCAAACCGTCTCCAACACTTCTTGGGGCGGTTTCCCCATATGTACCTACCTCACCCTCCTCAACCTTCGACGGCTTTTCATTGCGCCCGGAACTGCTTTCACTTTGCTTTACCGACACAGAGGTACGATCAGCTTTAGGTTTACGGCCTTGAACCACCCCTGTCAAGATGGCCGCCATAAATTGTCCGCCGCCTATCAACGAACCTTCAAAGCTATCCTTTTCGTTGAGAGCTATACCTTCGATGCTATCCGCTACCTGCTTGCCCAGCGCTCCGCTGTACTCCGCAATCTTCTGGTTCAGCGCCTCACCCAACGGCGTCTCGGAAACCGCGTTGTAAACCGCCAGTTGCACAAGACCTTTAGGCCCCTGCGCCACTGCCACCAACACACTCACAGCCTCCTGCTGATCTGGATGCTCCTGGATGTATTGGTTGATCGAAGCCATCGATCGTAGCGTTTCTTGAGCAACAGTAAGCTTTTCTGCATTGCTCGCATTGACAGGAGTGGCAGGTAACTCGATTGATCCTGGGCTGTTAGCCTTGTTGTCCGTCTGAAGCGTCTGATCAAGAACTTGGACCGATGTCAGGTCGATCCCGGCAAGGCGCGCAATTTCGGCCACGACCGTTTCCTGAAACGCAGGGTCGGCCATTGTCTTCATCGCCTGACTGCGCGTCATCCCACCCTGAAGCAACGAGTCCAAGGTGTTTTCAGCAAAATCAGCCCCCATCAGACTGGCAGTACCCGCATCCATCTTGCGGCCCAAGGTGCTCTCGATCTTGTTGACAGCACGGGTCAGACCACGGGAAGCCTCTTCATAGTTTTGCCTGGCAGTTTCGTTGTAAGTAAGGAGTTGGTTTGCCCACTGCTTGGCAGTGTCTACCGGCTGGCTAACCGCCTCCACCGAACTCTTCGTCACATACACATCAGTCCGGTGCTCGTCATCACGCGTGATCTCGTATGCCTTGTCGACATCACGATTCAACCCAGCGGCAGAGTCCTTGCCACCCGTATCACTGCGCACCACCACATCGCCTGCGCCCACGGTGCCCCGGACGATCTGCTCACGATCCTTGTTGTAGTTCCAGCCCTCGACGCTCCAGCCGTTTTTCTGGTTGTCGCCCTTGCCTACCTGACTTGAGTCCTGCGTAGTGCTGCTGCCAGTGCCGTACGAACCCCCGACGTTCAGGTAGTAACCGTGCTCCTTGTCCTTGCCCGCGATGTCGCTGTAGCCCAGCGTGTTGGTGTCCAGCTTGAGGTTGCCGCTGTCGGAAGCGATCAATGCGCCGTCGAGCTGGGTGTGGTTCTCGGTGCGGATGTCGACCTTGTCTTTGGCCGTGATGCGGGTCTGTTCCTCGATCCAGTTCTTGGAGCCGTTGGTCTGACCGTACCCGACCGAGCCGCTGACACTGCCGCCAAAGCCCACTACAACGGTCGCGCTGAGGTCGAATTCCTTACCTTGTGCCTTGCCGGTATCTGGCAGGGAAGTGACATTGAGGTCGCGGCCTACGCGTCCGACCACGTCGTTGCCGCGCAGTGTTGCACCGGCAATGTTGGTGTCCTGGCCGCTGGTGAAACCGAGGTGATTACCGGCGTAAAGGTACGCTTCCTGCTGCTGTTTGCCCTCGCGCTCCAGGTCGCCTTTGCCGATGTTGACGCTGGCGTAAACACCGATGCCTCCCGGACCGATGGCGATACCGGCTTCCCCGCCGCCATTTTTACGGGTGTTTTCGGTGGAGCTGTCGTTCTGTGCTGCCTTGATATTGAGGGTGTTGCCGGCATTCAGATTGATGTTTCGCTCTGCCTGAGCCTGCGTGCCGATCAGGTTGAGGTCATTGCTGGCCTTGATGGTGACGTCACGACCTGCCTGCAACGTAGTAACGGTCGAGGCCTCCTGACTCTGATCACCTTTGGCGATGCCGCTGCTGCCACCCACGCCGAGTTTGAACCCGCCACTGCTGCTGCCGTGGATACCACTCCAGCTTTTCTGCTCGCTGGTTTCCTGGCTGTAGCTGCCTTTGGCGGCATCAAGCGTGACATCCCGGCCTTTGATGTTGATGTCGCGGCCAGCCTGCAATTGACCGCCGCTGATCTGAACGTCGTTGCTCGCGGAGATGTTCAGGTTGTTGCCAGCGTCCAGCGTCGAGGCGCGGTTGGTCGTTTCGACCACTTGCTGGCTGGTGCCCTGCTTGCTGTTACCGAACTTTCCATCGCCCGTCGGGCCAGACAGGAACTGCGAGGTGCTGTCTACTGCCTTGAGCGTGCTAGACCCCTTGCTCGTAGCGTCCTCACCCTTGCCTGCGCCGCTGATGGCGTCCTTGGTGCTGCCATAGTTGTGATCAATGCTCGCACTCAGACCATTACGCGAATTTTCGCGCTGTTGCTCGACCGTTTGAGATTCACGCGTAGTATCAATCTTGATATTGCGCCCGGCGGTCAGATTGATGTCATTGAGCGCCTGAAGGTCAGAACCTACCTGATTGATGTCGCGCTTGGCATTGACTGTAAGGTCTTCGCCTGCGCGTACCTGGCTGGCGGCAGCGCTCTGTTGCTCAAGGCGGTTCTTCTCCTTGGTGCGATCAACGCCTGCAAAGAAGGTCACGCCGTTGGCGTTAGAGGACACGCCGATACCCGACTGCCTGTTCTTCTCCCAGTCCTGATTGGACTGGGAGCTCTGAGCGGCAAGAATGTTGACGTCCTGACCCGCGTTCAGACTGACATTCGCGCCTGCGTTGACGCCGCTGCCGACAATGTTGATATCGCGCTCGGTCTGCAGACTTACATTGCCTGCAGCGTTGATCTGGCTGCCTACACTAGTGCTGCTCTGCGCTTGGCCACCAGCTTCTTTAGCCGACGAGATGGACAGGAATCCGCCAGACACTGAAAGACCGGTTTTCTTCTTGTACTCGTCGCTGTGGCTGGAAGCTTCGTCGTTGGCCGAGAGTAGATTGATGTCGCCGGTTTTATCCACCAGACCGGCTCTGAGGTCCACATCATTGCCTGCATCAATGTTGCTGGCGCGCAGCGTGATGTCCTTGCCTGAAGCCACTACCACATCGTTGCCGGCACTCAGTTCACTGGCGACTTGAGTAGCGCTGGTCTTCAGCTCGCTTTTTCCGCTTTTGGACACGCCAAAAGAGCCGGATTTACTTTTCTGGCTGTAAGCACCCTGCTCATCGACACCAGAGAGTACGGTCACATCGTTAGTGGCACCGAGAACCAGGTCATTGCCTGCCGAAAGACGGCTGCCAATGACACTGACATCATGCCCACCGTCGATGCTGATGCTGCCGTCAGCAGCTTTGGTGGTATTGATGGTGAGGTCTTGCCCTGCATTGATGACCGACGCAACGTTGTTGCTTTCGTAGCTTTCCTGCTGTTTGCTGCTACTGCGTCCGAAAGAACCTTTGCTCTTTTTGGCATAGAAATACGAGCTTTCGTCCTGAGCTGATGCAATGGTCAAGTCGTGCGCTGCATCAAGCGCAATGTTGCTCCCTGCATTGATGCGGCTGGCGATAATGTCGAGATTCTGCCCAGCCTGCAAAGCCACACTGCCGCCCGCCTTCAGGTCCGCAGACACCTGGCTGACATGATCTTCCTGCTCGGTCACCTTCTTGCTCTTACCGTAGGAATGCTGCTCGTCAGCCGCCGAGGACAGGGTCAGGTTTTCGGTTGCGGCCATGGCGATGTCGCGTTTGGCGTCGATGCTGCTGGCGATGACGTTGATGTCGCGGCCGGCCTGGGCCGTCAGGTCGCGTCCGGCGCTGACCGTGGAGCCCAGTTGCGTGATGCTGGAGTTACTGGAGTTCGCGCCGCGTGTTTGGCCGTTCTCGGTCTGGGCCGAGTCGATAGCGACGTCACGGCCCGCAGAGATGCTCAAGTCACGACCGGCCTGCAACACGCTGCCGGTGTTTTTCACGTCACGACCCGCTTGCAGGGACATGTCGTTAGCCGCTTCGATACGTGCCGCGCTGTCAGCGAAGTCCTTACGCCAAGTCGCATCATCCGCAGCACTCTGATGGCTGGTCACCGTGCGCTCGTTAATGACATCGCCGCGCAGGGCGGTCAATGTCACATCACGTCCGGCGATAATGCCCCCGGACTTGTTGATCAGGTCATTACCTGCCAGCAGGTCCAGACGGTTGCCAGCTTCTATCAGGCCGCTGTTGACCAGATCATTTCCAGCAGCAGCCGACAGGTTATTGGCCGCTCGCAAAGTGCCGACGTTGTCGAGGTTTTGCCCCGCGATCAGCGAGACGTCGTTACCCGCAATCAATGCCCCGGTCGGACCAAGGCGATTGTCGGCCTGAGCCATATACAGCACCGGCACCAGCACTTTTTCGCCATTCACTTCATGCTCTTCGAGCCAGACGATGTCATGGGTCAGCGCTGCGACTTGTTGTGAACTCAGCGATACGCCCACAGCCAGGTTCAACTGTTGCTTGCTGGCGATGGCGTTGTTCATCAGGTACTTGAATTGAGCCTCGTTGGAGGTTTGCCCATCGATGAAGGCCTGACCGGTGCGAGCCACGACTGCTTGCTGGACGAGGCGTTGCTCATACAAGCCATCGCCCAGGCGCTTGGCGCTGACTTCCGGGTCGTAGCCCAGACCTGCAAGCAGGTAATCCGAACTCATGAACTGCTTGAGTTCGGTGAGGACCGGGTTGGTTTCGATCAGGTATTTTTGCGGCTTGGAGACGAAATTGCTGGTGGGCAGGCCTTCCACTCGGGTCACCGTTTGCGCTGCCGCCGAAACGAGCGGCGTAATAGCGCTGGCCTGCGCCACTGTGGCGGGCTGAGTGATAGCGTTTGAAGCAGGCGTGGTCGTGACAGGGTTTAGAACAGCAGCAGTGACAGGACTGACCGGAGCAGCCACAGCGCTGCGAACCGGTGCAATGACCGTTCCGCCTTGAGCACTTACAACCACCTGGGTGACTGCAGCAGTCGCGCCTGACTGGGCACCGGTCGTAGCCTGATTGACAACGCCGACCAAGCTACCTTGCGTACCATTTACAATCTGACCGGCCTTGTTGACCTGGGTGCCCTGCACCATTCCAGCGTTTTCAGCGGCAGAGTTACCGGAAGAAATGGCGGTGATAGCCGCAACACCTGTCGTCGATCCTGCATTCTGGACAGGCAACAATACGCCGCTGCCCTGATTGCCCGTCGCAATGCCGGTCACGCTGCCGACGCTGGTGACACCTGCGGAATCAGAGGTATGGCTTGGCAGCACTAGCCCACCAATAGGTGCGGCACCTGGAGCGCTGGTATCAAAAGCAGTTGCATTGGCGCTTACGCCTGCGCTTTGCCGTGTGACGGAAGCAAGCTGGCGGGTGGCGTTGGATATCTGGCCCACCGAGCCAATCTGGATGGTGCTTGCCTGTGCGTCTGAAACGGTGTGCTCTCGTTGCGCGACGGACACCGCTGCGCTGCCCATTGTCCAGCTTTGCGGCAGGCCTACAGGTTGAGCGACAGTGGCTGCGGTGCCGGTCTGGCCACTCAGGCGGAACAGGCCGTTCTGCCCGGTCGGCAGGCTGAAGCCTGGCAGGCTCAAAGGATTGACTTGTTGTTGGGCCAGGTCTGGCGGCAGTTGCTGATTGACAGTAATGCGTGTGGAGAATTGACTGCCCGGCGCATTGGTGTCAGTGCGAGAACCGCCGCTCACGTAGCTGTAACCAGCGCGTACGACGTTGTTGCCGATGTTCTTGCTCGCGTTGACGTTTACCGCGCCGCCGGCCTGGATAATGGCGGCATAGCTCTGGTCGCCGGTTGACAGCTGAGTGACCTTGCGGAACTCAGGCATCTCTGTCTCGGTGATGGCGATGAAGTCCGCCATTGCCGGTTCCAGGCCGCTGAGGTTGTTGGCGTTATAACCGCTGCTGGTAAACCAGTACTTTTCAGTGAAGTCGCTTGCGGCGTTGGTCCAGGCCCCGGCGTTGCTAGTACGGGCGCTGCGGTACACGCGCACTGTTTCGGTGTCGCTGGCCTCTATGCCGGTGTTGTTCAGGTTGTTCAGCGTAGCGTTGAGGTTACCGCTGGTGACGATGGTGCTGCTTTGGTTGAACAGATCACCGCCGTTGATGTTCAGATTACCGCCAGCGGTAATGCCGGACGCAGCACTGGCTGCGGTCACTTCAAGCTTTTCACGCTGGGTTATTTCCCAGGTATGAGTTGCTTTGCCACCGCCGCAGTCGTTGTTATAAAACTCGCGATTGCACGCCCCCTCATCAATCCTGGCGGTATAGATACCGCCATTGCTGGTCGTCAACAGGGCGCGGACGTTTTGTATTGTGCTCGCCGCGAGGCTCATGCTGCCGTCGCTTTGTATCGACGCAGAACTGTTGACGATGCTGTCGGCAAGCGCGCCTTGCCCGTTACGGTCAACCGTGAGATTGCCCAGGCTGTAGATGTTGGCGTAGCTGTTGTTCAGCGAACTGACACGCAGGCTCATGTTGTTGCCACTGAAGATCAGCCCACGGTCATTGACCAGCGAGCCAGTGTTCACGGTCAGCGCCTGACCGCTGCCCAGCGTGCCTTGGTTGTTGATGCTCCCCGCGTTGATGGTCAGGTTAGTCGCCGAGGTCAGGCGACCGGCATTGTTCAGTTGCCCCCCCATGGTCACCGAGGTTTCACCGCCGCCGGATATGGTCGAAGCGGCGCTCAGGTTCACTTGTGCCGCACTCAGTCCGAGCGTTCCTAGGCTGCTGAGACGGCCATTGCCGCCGTATGTACCGCCGAGGTTGAGGCTTAGCGAGCCGTCGCTGGCGATCAGTCCATCGTTATTCCAATTGCCACCGTTACCGACGAGGCTGGTCGATGCCAGCAACTGGCCGCTGGCGGTCTGGCTGAAGTTATTGACGTTGACGGTGAAGCGCCCGGCCTGGATGACGTTACTGTTGGTCCAGCTATCAGCACTCAGTGTCAAACCACCGCGGGTAACAATGCTGCCGCCAGCATTGGTCAGGTTGGCCGTAGAAATATCAAACGTGCCATTACCCGTATGCAACAACGACCCGCCCCCATTCAGAAAGCTGCCCGCATTGAGGATCAGGTCGCTGTTGGCGCTTTCCAGGGTGCCGTTGCGGTTGTCGAACAGGTTGCCGATCTGGAAGTTTGTGGCGCCGCCACCGCCCAGCGCGCGCAGTTGCCCGGTCTGGTTGTCCAGACTGGCAGCGGTCACAGCCAGGGTGCTGTCGCTTTCGATGATGCCGAAGCGGTTGTTCAGCGCGCCGCTCAGGTTCAGTTCGACCTGGCCGCCAGCGATCTGGCCGTCGTTGTCGCCACTGTTGTCGAAGTTGCCACCGTTGACCCGCACCAGGCCTTTGGCGTACAGGCCGCCGTTGCGGTTGTCGAAGCCAGGGGTAGTGATCAGCGCTTCGCCGCCGCGCGCGGAGACTCGGCCGCCGTAGTTGTCGAAGCCGCCCAGCGCGGTCAGGTTGAGGCGCTGCGCCTGGATGACGCCGCCCTGGCGGTTGGCGTCATAGCCGTTTTTCAGCACGCCGCTCACGTTAGCGGTAAACAGACCTTGCAGGCTGGACAGCACTCCGCCTTGACTGTAGAGGTTGGCGCCGCTCAGGTTCAGGTCACCGTTCTGCGCGATGATCCGACCATTCTGGTTGTCGACGGTACCCGCGACATCGACGCTCAGTGCGCCGACGCTCTGTACCGCGCCGCGAACGTTGGACAGGCTCGCTGCATTCAAATGTGCATCGGCGCTCTGGCTATAGATCAAGCCATCGGCATCGTTGAGGACACTGCCACCCGCGACTACAGTCAGTGTGTTGTTGGCTGCGATTGTGCCGCGGTTACGGTTGTCCAGTTGCCCGGACGTGTTGAGGGTCATCAGGCTCTGGCTGATCAGTTGCCCGGCCTGGTTGTTGATCGCAGTGCTGCGCCGCAACAGCAGGTTACCGCCGCTGGCCAGCTTGCCGCTGGTGTTGGTCAGGCTACCCAGCAGGTCGAGCGTCATCTCGCCCTTGCTGCTCAGGTTACCGGCGCTGTTGTCGAGGCTGCTGCCTTCGAAGTTGAAACCCTGCTGGGCCGTCAGGTTACCGGCCGCGTTGTTCAGGGCATTGGCTTTGATGGTCAGCCCGGCACCACTGTCGATCAGGCCGTTCTGGCTGTTGTTCAGCAGGCCGGCTACGGTGAGCGTCTGACCGGCGCCGCTGGAGAGGATGCCGCCGCTGTTGTCGAGACTGTCAGCGGTAACGCTCAGCGTGTTCTGGCTGACCAACGCACCGTTGCCGCCGTTGAGCAATTCACCGGTCAGGGTTGTAACAAGGTTGCCGTTGCGGCTGGACAAGGTGCCGTTGTTGCGGTTGTCGAGGCGGTTACCGGAGACGTTCAGACCCTGCCAGCCGGAAATCAGGCCCTTCTGATTGAGCAGGTTGGTCGCGTTGACTGTCAGCACGTTGCTGCTGATCAGCTTGCCGCTACTGTTATTGAGGGTGCGGCCATCGAACCTGAAACTCTGCGCGCTGGAGACCTCGCCAGACTGGTTATTCAGGTCGCGAATACGGTTAAGGGTCAGCGAACCGTCTGCCGTGATCAAACCGCCGAGGTTATTGAGATCGCTGCCTTGCATGTCGATGGACAGCGCGGCATCGCCCATCACGCGTCCGCCGTTGAGCGACAGTGCGTTGAGGACCAGGGTCATGTCACGTGTGGCCGACACTTCGCCGCCGTTGCCGGAATCGAGACTGCCGGCAGTCAGGTTCAGGGTGCCGGTGCTGTTGATCAGGCCCTTCGCGGTGTTGTTGATCGATGTAGCGTTGAGGATCAGGCTGGTGCCGCCCAACACCTGACCGCTCTGGTTATCGAGGCTGGCCGCGCCCACCTTGAGCGCCTGAGTAGCATTGATCAGGCCTTTGTCGCGGTTGGTTAGCGCACCGGTGACGGTGAGGTCCAGGTTGTTACGACTGGTCAGCGTACCGCCCGTGTTATCGAGCGTATTGGCAGTGGCATCGACACCGGCAGCGGCGATCATGCCTTTGACGTTGGTCAGCTCACGGGCGATGCGCAGGGTCAGCAGTTGATTGCTGAGCAGTTTGCCGCCGCTGTTATCCAGTTGCTGGGCGTTGAGGGTAAATGCCTGAGCGCTGGAGATTTCACCGTTCTGGTTCAGAACCTCGTTGACGTTTTTCAGCAGCAGTGCGCCCGGCGCGTTGATCAAACCGCCCTGGTTGTCCAGCTGGCCGTTGTTCAGGTCCAGGCTCAAGGAGGTGTTGCTGAACAGACTGCCGCCCTGCTGACTCAGGCGGCTGACACTGGCGGTCAGTGCCTGGCTGCTGCCGATGCTGCCACCAGTGCTGTTGGTCAGTCGTGCGGTCGTCAGGTCCAGGCGATTGCTACTGCTGACGCGACCGTTATGGCTGTTGTCGAAATCCCCGGTCTTCAGGGTCAGCAGGCCTTTGCCGCTGATGTTGCCTTTCTGGCTGTTATCAAGACTGGCACTTTTCAGGTCCAGTGCGCCGTCGGTCAAAAGCTTGCCGCCCTGGTTGCTGATTGCCCCGCTGCTGTCGAGGGTCAGTTTTCCAGCGCTGGAAATGCTGCCTGCGGTATTGGTCAGACTGCTGGTCTTTACCGTCAGGACATCTTCGTTGCTGATCAGGCCTTGAGTGTTATCGAGTGCTGCAGACAGGTCGATACCCAAGGCTTTGAGGGCACTGAGCGCACCACCGGTGTTGTCCAGGGTGCTACCGACCAGCGTCAAGCCGCCTTGGCTGGAGAGCAGACCGTTCGTTCGGTTGGTGATCTGCGCAACGTTCAGATTCAAGGCTTTCTGCGCCAGCACCTGACCGCTGTCGCTGTTGTTCAGTTGCTGGCCGGTCAGGGTCATCTCATCCTGACTGGACAGTTCACCGCCACGGTTATCGATGCTGGTGACATTGATATCGAGGGCTTGAGTTGCGCCGATGAAACCGTTCTGACGGTTGTCCAGCGCGTCGCCACGCAAGGTCAATGTGCCTTGGGCAAGCATCTGGCCGTTCTGCTGTAGAAGGCTGCCGATCCGTGCGTTGAGGTTCTGTTTGCTGGCGATCTGGCCGAGGCGGTTGTCCACGGTCGCGGCGTTCAGCGTCATGTCAGCGTCGCCGACCAGCGTGCCCTTGACGTTGGTCAGGGCGGTATTGACCATCAAGTCCAGAGCTGCGCGGCTGCTGATCAAGCCTTCGGTGTTGTCCAGGCTGTCGCTGCGAGTGTTCAGCGCGGCAGCAGAAATCGTACCTTTGACGTTGCTCAGCGTCTTGTTGACGATCAGCGTCAGGGCCTGATTGCTGAGCAGTTTGCCGCCACTGTTATCGAGGCTGTCGACGTTCAGGGTGAAGGCCTGTGTACTGGAAATTTCGCCGTTCTGGTTGGCCACGCCGTTGAGATTCTTCAGCAGCAACACGCCCGGGGCGTTGATCAGACCGCCCTGATTGTTCAACTGGCCGTTGTTCAGATCGAGGCTCAGCGAGGTGTTGCTGAACAGCTCACCACTCTGCTGGTCGAGGCTGGTCACGCTGGCCGTCAACGCCAGCGCACTGGCAATACGTCCGGCGCTCTGGTTGACGACCTTGCCTGCCGTCAATCGCAGGGTATCGCTGCTGGTCAGGCGACCGCCCTGGCTGTTGTCGAACGTGCCGGTGGTGACCTGCGTGGCGCCCTTACCAGCCAGTTTGCCCGCCTGACTGTTGTTCAGGCTGGCGCTGGTCAGTGTCAGCGTGGCGTCGGTAGTAACGGAGCCCGCCTGGTTCTCCAGAGCGCCGGTGGTGGTGACGCTCAAGGCATCGGCACTGGATAGGCTGCCCGAAGCGTTTTGCAGGGAAGCAGCGCTGACCGTCATGGCCGACTCACTGCTGAGCAGGCCGCCAGTGTTGTCCAGCGCGCCAGACAGGCTGATGTTCATGTCCTTCTGGCTGGCCAGCGTACCGCCTGCGTTATCCAGGCGTGTACCGTCGAGACGCAGGGTGTTACCGAACAACAGGCCTTTATTCAGGTTGATCACGCGCGCCACGGTCATCCCCAGCGCCGTACCGGCCAGGACCTTGCCGCCGTTGCTGTTGTCGAGCGTCTGACCAATGATGTCCACACCGATCTGGCTGGACAGTTCACCGGCCTTGTTGTCGATGTCGGCAACCTCGATTTTCAGCGCTTTTGTAGAGCCCACCAGGCCGCCCGACCGGTTGTCGAGGGTTTTGCCGGTCAGGGTCAGATTGCCCTGCGCAACCAGCTCGCCGCCCTGCTGGGTCAGACTGCCGATATTGGCGACCATGTCTGCCTGACTGGCGATACGACCGCTGCCGTTGACAACGCTGTCGACCTGCAACTGCATCAGGCCAGCGGCGTTGAGCAGACCGTTCTGGTTGTCCAGACGCGTGCCGACCAGTTCAAGACCGGCATTGCTGTTGATCAGGCCTTTTTGCGTGGCGCTCAGGCCGGTCTGGCTATTGTCGAGGGCGCCGACGAACAGCTGCAGGCCTTTTTCGGCACGAATCGAACCGCCACGGTTATCGACGCTGTCGCTATGCACGATCAGGAGATTCTGTGCCGCAAGACGGCCGCCACGGTTATCCAGCGTCAGACTCGACACATCCATCAAGCCCTTGGCTTGCAGGCTGCCAGCGGTGCGATTGTCCAGTGCGCCGCTCAGTTTCAGAGTCAGCTGGCCATCGGTAACTAGCGAACCGGCCTGACGGTTGTCCAGACTCACGGCGCGAATGTCGATGCCCTGCCCTGCACCCAGGGTTCCTGCCTGATTGTCGATGGATTCGGTGATCACCAGTTTCAGAAACTGATCGGCCATGACCTGGCCAGCAGCATTGTCGAGGCTCAGCGCGTTGAGGGTCGTGTTACCGGCGCTGGTCAATTCGCCGCTGCGGCTCGACAGCTTGCCAGTGACGTTTACCAGCAGGTCGGCATCGCTGCTCAGGCTGCCGCTGTTGTTATTCAGCTCATTGGCCGTCAGATCGATACCGTTGCCAGACACCAGACCGCGCAGGTTGGTCAGTAACTGGTCGACACGCACAATGAGTGCTTTGTCGCTGAGCACCGAGCCAGCGGTGTTGTCCAGCGACGTCGCAGCCAGGGTGAAGCCGTTGGCGCTGGAAATTTCACCGCTGCGGTTGCTGACTGCATTGAGATTTTTCAGCAGCAACTGGCCCGGCGCGGTAATCAGACCGCCGTCGTTGTTCAGCACGCCTTTGCTTAAATCGAGGCTGACATCGCTGTTGCTGTACAGACGGCCATCGTTGGTCTGATTCAGGCCGGTGACTACGGCAGTCAGCGCCATGGCGCTGGCGATACGACCGGCATCACTATTGTTCACCAGTGCTGCATCGAGCTTAAGGGTTCCGGTACTGGTCAGGCGACCGCCTTGCTGGTTGTCAAAGGCGCCTGTGACGAGTTTTACCCCTTTGCCGGCAATACGACCGTTCTGGCTGTTGTCGAGACTGCCACTGGTGAGCACCAGTGTTGAATCGCCGAGAATCTGCCCGCCATGGTTCACGACCGGGCCATCGACCGTCAGGGACGAGGCGCCGGCGCTGGTGATGCTGCCGGCAGTATTGCCCAGAGAAGCGGCGCTCAACGCCAGCGTGCCATCGCTGCGCAATGCCCCCTGATCGTTGTTGAGGACGCCCGTGACTTTCAGGCCCAGACTGTTTTTGGCGTAGACGCTGCCACTGCCGGTGTTGGTCAACTGGCCGACGTTCAACTGCACGCTCTGCTGTCCGGAGACGGCACCTGCGCCCTGGTTGTCAAGGCTGTCGGCGTTGAGCAGCAACGCACCATTGGCCAATAAACGGCCCTTGCCACTGTTATCGAACTGGCCGACGGTTGCGGTCAGCTCTCCAAGGCTGGAAAGTTCCGCGTTGCGGTTGTCCAGCGTCGCAGCACTCAGTTGGATACCGTTAGCGGAGATCAGGCCGCGAAGGTTGGTCAGCAACTGGTCGATGCGTACGATCAAGGCTTTGTCGCTGATCACCGAACCATCGGTGTTATCCAGCGACGTGGCCACCAGCGAGAAACCGTTGGCACTGGAAATTTCGCCGTTCTGGTTGTTGACCGCCGTGAGGTTTTTCAGCAGCAACCGCCCCGGCGCATTGATCAAACCGCCCTGGTTGGTCAGCACGCCGTTGCTCAAGTCCAAGCTGACATCGCTGTTGCTGTACAGACGGCCATCGTTGGTCTGATTCAGGCCGGTGACCACTGCAGTCAGGGCCATGGCGCTGGCGATACGACCGGCGTCGCTGTTGTTGACCAGCCCGGCATTCAATTGAAGTGCGCCGGTACTGGTCAGGCGGCCATCCTGATGGTTGTCGAAAGCGCCAGTGGTGAGGACCACACCATTGCCCGCAATGCGACCGCTCTGGCTATTGTCCAGGCTGGCGCTGGAAAGCGTCAGCCCCGCATCGCTGATGATCTGCCCGCCCTGGTTGACGACGGCAGCATCGACTTGCAACGTGGCAACACCGGCACTGGTGACCCGACCGCCAGTGTTGGCCAGAGAAGCTGCTTTCAGGTCCAGCGTGCCGTCACTGCGCAGTACGCCCTGATTGTTATTCACTGCACCGGTCAGCGTCAGACCCAGCGTGTTTTTTGCATAAACGCTGCCGCCGGAGTTGGTCAGTTGTCCCAGAGTCAACTGGACGCCCTGCTGTCCGGAGACCACGCCGTTCTGGTTATTCAGGTTATCGGCGGTCAGCAGCATTGTGCCGTTGGCCAGAAGACGCCCTTTCGCACTGTTATCGAACTGGTCGATGGTGGCAGTCAGGGTGCTCAGGCTGGAAATTTCCGCGCTGCGGTTGTCCAGCGTTGCAGCACTCAGATTGACGCCATTGGCGGAAATCTTGCCGCGCAGGTTGGTCAGCAACTGATTGATGCGCACAACAAGCGCTTTATCGCTGAGCAGCGAGCCGTCCGTGTTATCCAGCGAGTTGGCAGCCAGTGTAAAACCGTTGGCACTGGAGATTTCACCGCTCTGGTTGTTGACGACATTCAGGTTTTTCAGCAGCAACTGGCCAGGCGCATTGATCAGGCCGCTCTGGTTGCTCAACAGACCATTGCTCAGGTCCAGGCTGACGTCGCTGTTGCCGTACAGCCGGCCGTCGTTGGTCTGATTCAGGCCGGTGACCACGGCAGTCAGGGCCATGGCGCTGGCGATGCGCCCGGCGTCGCTGTTGTTGACCAGCCCGGCATTCAGCTGAAGTGCACCGGTACTGGTCAGGCGACCGTCCTGATGGTTGTCGAAGGCTCCGGTGCTGAGCACCAGACCTTTACTGGCAATACGCCCGCTCTGGCTGTTATCGAGGCTGGCGCTGGTGAGTGTCAGTTGCGCGTCGCTGAGTATCTGCCCGCCCCGGTTGACGACGCCGTCATTGATAATGATCGACGCGACACCGGCGCTGCTGATACTGCCCGCGCTGTTGGCCAGCGAGGCTGCACTCCCGGTCAGTGAACCGTCGCTGCGCAGCACACCCTGATCATTGTTCAGTGCCCCGCTGATGGTCAGGCCAAGACTGCTTTTGGCAAAAACGCTGCCCCCACCGGTATTGTTCAGTTGGCCCAGGTTCAGTTGCACGCCCTGCTGCCCGGAAACGATCCCGTTCAGGTTATTCAAGCCGTCCGCGGTCAACAGCAGCGCGCCATTGGCCAGCAGGCGACCTTTTTCGCGATTATCGAACTGGCCGATGGTGGCCGTCAGGCTGCCCAGGCTGGACAGTTCGGCGTTGCGGTTATCCAACGCTGCGGCGCTCAGGGTGACGCCGTTGGCGGAGATCTGCCCGCGCAGGTTGGTCAGCAGCTGAGCGATACGCACGATCAGCGCTTTGTCGCTGACCAGCGAGCCGTCAGTGTTGTCCAACGAAGTCGCTGCCAGCGTGAAATCGTTGGCGCTGGAGATCTTGCCGCTCTGGTTATTGACGACGTTCAGATTTCTCAGCAGCAGCTGACCGGGAGCGGTTATTTGCCCACTCTGGTTGTTCAGCAGGCCATTGCTCATATCCAGGCTGACATCGCTGTTGCTGTACAAGCGCCCGTCATTGGTCTGATTGAGGCCCGTAACCACGGCAGTCAGAGCCATGGCGCTGGCAATACGACCGGCGTCACTGTTGTCGACCAGCCCGGCATTCAGCTGGAGTGCGCCGGTACTGGTCAGGCGGCCGTCCTGATGGTTGTCGAAGACTCCAGTACCGAGCACCAGACCTTTACCGGAAATACGACCGCTCCGGCTGTTATCGAGGCTGCCACTGGTGAGTGTCAGTTGTGCATCGCTGACTATCTGTCCACCCTGGTTGACCACCGCACCGTTGAAATTGAGCGCACCTGTGCCGGCACTGCTCACACTGCCGTTGGTGTTGGCCAGACCGGCTGCTTTGAGGTCCATTGCGCCATCACTGCGCAATACGCCCTGATCGTTTTGCAACACACCGCCCAGCGTCAGGTTCAGCGCATCCTTAGCGTAAACGCTGCCCCCAGCGGTATTGTTCAATTGGCCCAGGTTCAGTTGCACGCCCTGCTGACCGGAAACGATCCCGTTCAGGTTGTTCAAGCCGTCAGCAGTCAACAGCAGCGCGCCACTGGCCAGCAGGCGGCCTTTTTCACGGTTATCGAACTGACCAACGTTGGCCGTCAGACTGCCAAGGCTGGATATTTCGCCATTGCGGTTGTTCAGTGAGCCCGCCGTCAGATCAAGACCGGTCGCAGAAACCAGACCGCGAAGGTTGGTCAGCAACTGATTGATGCGCACAACGAGCGCTTTATCGCTGAGTATCGAACCGTCGGTGTTGTCCAGCGAAGTGGCTGCCAGCGTGAAGCTGTTGGCGCTGGAAATCTTGCCGCTCTGATTATTGACCGCCGTGAGGTTTTTCAGCAGCAACTGACCAGGCGCAGTGATCTGGCCAGCCTGGTTGGTCAACAGGCCATTGCTCAGGTCCAGGCTGACGTCGCTGTTGCTGTACAGCCGGCCGTCGTTGGTCTGGTTCAGGCCAGTGACCACTGCAGTCAGCGCCATGGCGCTGGCGATACGACCGGCGTCGCTGTTGTTGACCCGCCCGGCGTTCAGTTGAAGCGCGCCGGTACTGGTCAGGCGGCCGTCCTGATGGTTGTCGAAAGCGCCAGTGGTAAGCACCACGCCATTGCCGGCAATGCGACCACTCTGGCTGTTATCCAAACTGCCGCTGGAAAGCGTCAGGCCCGCATCGCTCAGAATCTGTCCGCCACGGTTGGCGACTGCGCCCGTTGTGCTGACCGTTGCCGTACCGGCACTGGTCGCGCTGCCACTGTTATTACTCAGAGACGCTGCACGCACATCCAGAGCGCCATCACTGCGCAGTGTGCCTTGGTCATTGTTCAACGCGCCGCTGACGGCCAGGCTCAGACTGTTTTTGCCGTAGACACTACCGTTGCCAGCATTGGTCAGTTGCCCCAGATTCAGCTGTACACCTTGCTGTCCGGCAACCGAGCCGTTCTGGTTGTTCAGGTGGTCAGAGGTCAGTTGCAGCGCGCCGCTGGCCAGCAGACGGCCTTTTTCGCGGTTGTCGAACTGGCTGACGGTCGAGGTCAGGCTGCCGAGACTGGAGATTTCCGCGCTGCGGTTGTCCACGCTTGCCGCGTTGAGCAGCAGATCGCCATTGGCGCTGATAAGCCCCAGCTGGTTGAGCAACGGCCCGGAAATACGGGCGGACAATGCGCTGCTGCTGAACAGCTTGCCTTGCTGGCTATTGTCCAGAGAGCCCGCAGTGATCGTCATAGTGCCATTGCCGCTGATCAGCCCGCTCTGGCTGTTGAGCACCTGAGACGCGTTGATATCGACAGTGCCGCCCTGGCTCAGAATTCGGCCTGACTGACGATTGTCGATTGCAGTGGCCACGATGCGTGTGCTCGACTGACCGTTCAGTGTGGCCCCCTGATTGTTCAGGGTCTGGCTGATGCTGGCTTGCAGGGCGCGGCTGGCGGTGATGCTGCCGCTGTTGTTCAGCCCGTTGGCAGACAGCGTCACATCGCCCGATGTATTGCGGCTGTTGTCGGCATTGACGCCCGCCTCGATCACCGCGGTGTTATTGATCTGGCCGCCTGCGGAAAGTGTCAGAGCATCGCGCGCGGCGACGTTCTGCCGGGTGATGAGATCACCTGCCGTGGTCATGCCCAGTGACGACCCTGCGTAGACCGGCCCGTTGACCTCGGCACTGTTGGCCTTGACCGCCACAGCACCGCTGGCAGCAGTCTGCATCATGCTCAAGTGGCCGTTGGCATCAATCTGGATATCACCGCCACTGGCCGCCAGATCACCGGCCAGCCTGACGCCGACACCCGCCTCGGTGCCCACCAGACGGATCGCGCCGGCATACATGCCGCCCAGCGCCGAGCTGTCGACGGCCAACTCCGGTTTGGCGCTGCCATCGTCAGGCAAGGCCGTGGGATTCAGCGTCTGCGCGTCGACATCGTTGCGACCGGCAATGATGTTGAGGCGCCTGGCGTGTAGCTCGGCATTGATCTTCGCGCTACGGGTAATGATGTCGAACTGGTCGACGTTGTCTGCGTTCAGCCCCACGCCGTCGATGGATATGCTGCCGCCCTGCACATTGAAACGCTGCAATTGCCCGTTGGCATCCAGCACGGGTTTGCCGGTGGTCAGCGTGACCTGCGGGGTATTGATGAAACCACAGCCGTTGCAACTGATGCCGTAGGGGTTGGCGACGATGACACGTGCCGCCTGCCCGGCCACTTCCGTATAGCCTTTAAGCTGACTGGCGTTGGCCCCGACCACTTCGTTGAGAATGGTGCTAGCCGCCGTGCCGCGCAGGTTGGCGTTGCCGACGATGATGCCGCCCAGTTGAGTGCTCTGGGTCTGGTTGGTGGAGTTGTTGAGGATGACGCCCTGGCTGTCGACGTTGAACTGCTGATACTGGTTGTGTGACAAACCGCTGGCATTGGGCGCGGCAATGTTGACGATCGGCACGCCATTGCCGGCCTGGTTCAGGCTGGTATTCGTGCCGCTGACCACGATGCCTTCGGCTTGAACCAGCAGCGGCTGCCAGAACATCGCATTGGCGAGAATCAGCGCGAGGCCGCGCTTGGGCATTCCCCAGAAAGCCCGGCGCTCGACCAGCACAGCAGAGGGCTGACGAGCGAGCAGAGCCAGTTGGTGAACGTCCATGTAAGTGACCTCGAAACAGGTGGGTTGAATACGGTGTGATTAGAGGAAAAAGTCCATACGGAAATAGATCGGCGCTTCGCGTTCGATCACATCGGGACGTTCCAGGGAATGAGCGAAGGTCACTGAGGCAGCAACGTGCTGGCCTCGGGTAAACAGCTCGAACGAGTTGCTGGACAAGCGCCCATGCTGCTCACCGTTGTAACGGTCGTTGCGGATAACACCCTGGTCGTAACCGGCGGCCGCGCCATACTCGGCGAACACCGGGCGCATCCAGTCCAGGGTGACCGGGCGAGTCAGGCGCAACTCGTTACGCCAGTAACCACCGCTGTCGCCCGACAGAAACTCATCCTTGTAACCGCGCACCGATGCCGATCCGCCCAGGCTGGTGCGTTGCGAACTGAACAGCACATCCTCACTGCGCTGCCCGGTGGCCAGGCTGGTAAAGCTCAGGTTTTCGCCCCACAGTTGAAAGGGGTGCAGGTAGCTGAGGGTGCCGGTGTATTTGCGATAACGTGCATCGGCTTCACCCGGGCGAGGATCGTGGTTGCCCTGCGCGTCCAGTGCACCGATACCTTGCTGCATGCCCAGATCGATGTTGACGAACGCCGAGCCAACCCGCCGCCCGTGGTTGATACCGAACTGCGCCTCGGTGATGCGATTGCTGCTGACCGCCAGTTTGCTGTCTTCGACGTAGTTGTTGGTGCGCAGGTAGGACAGACCGGCATTGAGCGAGGTCTTGCTCAGCGCGTCGCGATACACGACCCGCTCGGCCTTGAACTGGTGGTTCTGGCTATCGCCGTCCTGCTTGAAGTTGACGTTCGAGGCCTGCGCCACCGAACGGTATTCGCTGGTGTTGTACAGGTAGCTGAACGTCCACCAGCCCCACGGCAGGCTGTAGGCAAGCGAGGCATTGCGGGAGGCTTTCTGCCGATCGCTGATCGCATCGTGGCCGCCGCGCAGGCTGAACTGGTCGGCCAGCCCTGACGGATTATCCCACTCGAGGCCGGCGTTCCATTGCTGCTCACCGGTGCTGCGCTGGCCTTCGTTGGTACGCGACAGGTTGGCTCGCCATGGTTTTTGCGGGGTGTTCTTGACCACTACGTCACTGCCGCCGACGACTTGGCCGGGGGTCAGTTCCATCTGCGCCTGATTGGATGGCAGGCGATTGAGCTGATCGACCATCTGCTCGATTTCGCGCAGGTTGACCATCTGGCCTTCGCTGCCGGGAAACGTCATGGCCAGCTCACGCGCTGACAGACCGCTGGCGGTATCGCCACGCAGATGCTCCAGCTTGCCTTCGATGACCAGCACTTGCAGGTCGCCTGTCGACAGGTCCTGCTGCGGCAGGTAGGCGCGAGTCGTCACCAGGCCTTTTTCGAGGTAGTGATCGGTGATGACTTTCAGCAGTTCATTGAGCTGCGCGACACCAAGGCACTTGCCAATATAGGGTTTGGTCAGCGCATCGCGCTCGGCAGAAGACAGCGAGTCGGCGCCCTTGAGCTCGATACGATCGATGGTGAAACAACGTGTATCGGCCGGGGAAGTCGGGGCAGCGGGCGTGGCTTGTTTGCCCGGCAGATCCTTGAGTTCTTCAAGACGGCGGCGCTGCTCTTCGAGCAGGCGGTCCTGACGGTCACGAATAAGATCCTGGTCACCTGGCAAACTGGCGGGGGCAGTGGCTGCAAGCGAGGTAGCTGGCGCGATGGCGAGCAGGAGCAGCAAAGCCAGTTTCGAAGCATGAGGATACACGGCGCGTCCTTGCGGTAGCATATTGATATCAAAAAGGTGGGCAATATTAGAACGCCATCATGGCGGCGTCAATTATTTGTATCGACCTTGTATCCGATTTGTTGAACTTTTTTTGAAGTTAATTTTGACAGTGCGGACCTTTAGCCTGAGCCCAAGGATCATGTGCTTAGTATTGATAGGGAGGAGCGTATCTTTTCGACGTAGTATTAAGGTCGTAATTAAATATATGCAGAAACGCTAATCGGCTAGCACGCGAAAACCGGCTCGGCTCAAGGCCGCAGACACACTAATAAAAGGACTATGGGTTAAGGAAACAGGCGAAAGCATGCTGACCTTCCAGGGCTCTGGAGCCGCGAAGACGGTCCTTTCTGCATGGTTAGCGTGTCAACAGAGGCAGCAGGTTTCGGTCAAGCCATGTGATGTGGCGCATGAGAAAAACGGGGATGAGTAATAACCACTAGTTGTCGGCCACCACTCGACGATGAACCGCTACGCCAGAATCAGCGCCACCTCCCTTTGTATGCAGTCTCGGGGGGAGCCCTGTATCTGTTTAAACTCTACAGCCTCCCGCGCCACGCACGGGAGGCCTGTGGAATCACTGTTGCCCGGACAACTTCATGATCATTCGCGACAGCAAGTAGATCCGCGGCGCCACGCTGCCCACTTCGGCATACTCTTCAAGCGTATGGATATTGCCGCCGACAATACCGAAGCCGTCCAGCGTCGGCGTGCCCACGCTGGCAGACAGGCTTGAATCCGCCGCCCCGCCGCTGCCCTCGATGGTCAGGGTGCGGCCCAGCTCACCGTAGATGCCTTGCGCCATCGCGACCAATGCATCGGACTGCGCGGTTTGCGGCATCGGTGGCAGGCCACGGACCAGACTGGTCTTGACCTCGGTATCAGGCACCAACCTGTTGGCCGACACCCTGGCCAGATCCTGCTCGACGCGGTCAAACTCCTCCGGTACGGCAGCACGCACATCGGCCTTGGCGCTGGCCTGATCAGGAATCACGTTGGTGCGGTCTCCCGCCTTGAGCACGGTGAAGTTGATGGTGGTTTTCTTCTCCTCGTCACCCAGCTTGCCGAGTTGCAGGATCTGATGGGCAACTTCGGTCGCGGCGTTACGTCCCAACTCAGGCGCAACGCCTGCATGCGAGGCCTTGCCCTTGACTTCGACCAGTGCGGTTGCCGAGCCTTTGCGCCACACCACCAGACCGTCGGCCGGACGTCCCGGCTCCAGGTTGAGCGTGACGTCATGCTCCTTCGCGGTTTTCTTGATCAGCTCGGTAGCGACGCCTGAGCCAGTCTCCTCACTGGCGTCGAGCAGCACCGTGATCTGCGCGTAGTCGGTGAACTTCAGGTTGTGCAAGACTTTCAGCGCATAGATAGCCGCAACGATGCCGCCCTTGTCATCCATCACGCCTGGGCCGTAGGCACGCCCGTCCTCGATATGAAATGGACGCTCGGCCGCGGAGCCTTCCTTGAACACGGTGTCCATGTGCGCCATCAGCAGAATCTTCGCCTTGCCGGTGCCTTTCAGGGTGGCGATGACGTGGTTGCTGGCTTCTGGCGTATTTGGAACGAGCTCGATAGTGGCACCGAGCTTTTTCAGTTCTTCGATCGCGATGTCGCTGACCTTGGTCAGGCCCGGTACATACCCGGAACCCGAGTCGATGTTCACCAGACGCTCCAGCAGTTTCAAGGCTTCGTCCTTGTATTGCTCGGCATCGGCCTGGATGGCCTTGTGCGGTTCGGCCATGGCCGCCGGTGCCAGAGCTGTCAACGCAAGCGCCAAGGCGAGATGAGCAGCCAGTGGCGAGCGGGAAAATGAGCGCATGTGTTTCATCCTTGTGTTCGGTTCGTCGAGGTTTTTCAGGACCATACCTTACACAGGCACCGGCCGTCATGGCTCAGCTCGCCTTGCGCCAGCGCTCGAAGCGGTCGAAAAGCAGCGCGTAGAGGATCGGAATCAGGCCCAGTGTCACCAGCGTGCCCAATGCAAGGCCACCCATGATGGTGATCGCCATGCCCTCCCAGAGCGGACCGGCAAACAGCATCAGCGGCACCAGCCCGATGATGCAGGTCAGTTTGGTCATCACGATCGGCCGCAAGCGCTTGATCGCGGCATGGACCACTGCGTCACGCACCGCCAGGCCTTGCTCGCGCTCAGCCTCGATACGTTCGAGCAGCAGCACGGCATTGTTGACGATGATGCCGGCCAGCGACAGCAGCCCGAAGGTGGCCATGAAGCCGAACGGATAGCCAGTGAGCACCAATGCCAGCGCCACGCCGATCAGCACGAAGGGCACGCTGGAGATGACGATCAGCAGCTTGCGGAACGAATTGAACTGCCAGACGAACAACAACAGCATCGCGACCAGCGCGTGTGGCATGTACTGCAGCAGCGCCTGATTGGCCTCGGCCGAGTCTTCTATTTCGCCACCCGGTTCGATGTGGTAACCCGCCGGCAGGCTGATTGCAGCCATCTGCGGGGCCAACTGCTCGACGATCGAGGTCGCTGTCATTGACGGATTGTGTCCGACCACCGTGATCGCGCGTTGCAGATTACGCCGCTGGATGGTCGATGCCTCGGCCCTGGGCTCGACAGTGGCAATGGCCGACAACATCAACGGCGCGCCCCCGGAAGCCGGGTAAATCAATGTGCTGTCCAGATCATTGCCCGGTTTGCTCAGCGTGCTCTGCTCGCGCGCCACAACGGCGACAGCAGTATCGCCATCCTGCAGCGACGACACGGACAGCCCGCTGTTTCTCAGTTGCAGGGCCTGGGCGATGTCCTGAGTGGCAACACCGGCCTGCAAGGCCTTGTACGGATCGACGACAACGTCGTAACGCAGCAATCGGGTCCGCCAGTCATCGTGGACGTCCAGGGTTCCGGGCAACGCCGATAACGCCTGCTCGATCTGCCGGCTAATACCGCGCAGCACGTTCTCGTCAGGACCGATGACCCGGTAGACCGCAATCCCCGCCTCGGTGGTGCCCATCGAGAATCGTTTGGGCTGCGCTTCGATTTCGGGGTGCTGCGCGAGGATGAAATGCCGTGTGCGCTCGATCACCGCATCGAGATTCGCGCCTTCGCGCACGCTGACAGTGAAGTACGCGATATTCGGCGCGGGCAACGGGGGATTGAGGCCAAGCACGATACGCGGCCCGCCACTGGCGACATAGCCAATGCTGTGTTCCACATCCTGATCGCTGCTCAGCCACTGGCTGATATCACGCACCGCCTGCGACGTGTCACGCGAGCTGCTGCCGGGCTCCAGCACCAGCGGGATCTGGAACTGCATGCGGTCCGACTTCGGCAGAAAATCGTACGGCACCCGGGTCAGCACCACGACCGCCAACGCCAGCAACCCCATCATGCAGGCAATGAAGAGCAGCGAGTGATTCAGCAACCCCTCGATGACCTTGCGATAGCCACGGTAGAACACCGAGGCATACTCATCAGCCTCATCAGCCTCATCAGCCTCATCCGCCGACGCCGTGACGGCCGGCACCCTGGCGAAATAGAAGCACAACAGAGGCGTCACCGTGACGCTGAGCAGCCAGGAGCTGATCAGCGTCGTGGCGAGCACAACCGCCAGCGACCGCAGGTATTCGTTGGTGCTGGTCTGCCCCAGAAAGAAGGGCGAAAACGCCAGCACGATGACCAGTGAAGAGGTCAGCAGAGGGACCATCAAGGTGCGCCCTGCCTCCTCACAGGCGCGCCGTCGATCCTCTCCCGCATGCAGGCGTCGCTCGATGTCTTCGGCGATGACAATGCCGTTATCCACCAGCAACCCCAGGGCCAGGATGATCGCGGCAATCGACACCGTCTGCAGCTCGATCCCCAGGGCGCGCATGACCAGCAGCGTACTGAGGATGGTCAAGGGCACAATTACCCCGACCACCAGCCCGGTGCGCCAGCCCAGAAACAGCATGACCACGCACATCACGATCACCACCGTCTCGGCCATGACGTGATACATCTTGTTCATCTCGTGCTCGACCACGCTGGACTGGAAGGTCACCACGTGTAAGGTAAAGCCCGTCGGAAGTTGCTGCTCCAGCTCACCGAGTCGCTTGCGCAAGGCATCACCGAACGTTTGCACATTGAGGCCTGGCTGCATCGAAACGGCCAATACCACGGCGTCCTGTCCCTGATAGATCGCTTCGGTTTCAGGCGGGTCGACAGGGCTCACCGATACCCTGCTCAGGTTCTGCAACGCGACCTTCTGACCACTGGGCAACTGCACCGGGAACTGCCGAAGTTGCTCCGGCGAAAGCACCTCGCCACTGATCGAAAGCGTGGTGCTCTGCTGGCCGATGACCGGGTTGCCTCCCGTTGCGATCAGGTTGCGGGCCTGCAGTTGCTGAAGCAGCTGTTGCGGGGAAAGTCCGGCGGCGGCCAGCGTCTGGTGATTGAAGTCGAGGTAAATGCGTTCATCCTGCAGCCCATACAGCTGGACCTGATCGACGCCCTTGAGCGCATACAGCTGATCGCGCAAGCGTTTGATCGGCCCGCGCATCTCGCTCATGGTGAAACCCGGCGCGGTCAGCGCGACCGAAGCCACGGCGACGCGACCGAAATCATCATCGACGAAAGGCCCTTGGGTGCCAGGCGGAAAACCACCGCTCGTTTCGCTCACCTTCGCCCGGAGCCGTTGCCACAGCAGCCCGAGATCCTTGACGTTGTCATACGCCGTGACCTGCACGATCACTCGGCCAGGCTGGACCGTGGTGAGCACGTTCTTGATCTCGGCCAGTTCACGAATACGCTCTTCGAGCGGCCTGGCGAGCAGTTCCTCGGTGCGCTCTGCGGACAGCCCTTCCAGAGACACGCTGACCAGTGCGTCGCGAACGGTCACCGACGGCTCTTCCTGAGAAGGAAAGCTCAAAAAGGTAACGACACCAGCCAGCAAAATCAGCAAGGCGGCAAACAGCGTCAAACGGCTAGCGCCCATGGCGCGGGAGGTAAGGTTCATTGCGTGGCACCGCTCAGGCGAGTGTCTGAGTGAAACAGCGTGACGGGCTGACCGTCCTGCAGAAAGGCGGCGCCGGCAGTGACCACCTGCTCACCTGCGACCAGCCCGCTGACGATCAGTGCACGGCCTTCTCTGACTGTACCCAGCGTGACAGAGCGGACGGCGACTGTTCCTCCCGACTGGTAGACGAAGACTTCGGCAAGGTGGCTGCTGGTCCCCATCCATAACGCTTGCAGCGGAACCGACAGCGCCTGTGCGTCGGCAGCGGGATGCATTTGCACAAGCAGCGTGACGCCACTGGGCAGCATGCCGGCAGGCCGCAGCACTCGGAACACGGCCGTTCTGACCAGCCCGTCATCGGCTCGGGGCGAAATGCCTTCCAGGGCGAGATCAAACCCTGCCGTACCGTCTGCACTATTCGAGGCACTGGCGAGGTCGCCAGGCTGAAGCGAATCGGCAAGTGCCAGCGGAACAGCTGCCACCACTTGTTGCTCTGCAGCGGATTCGACATCCAGCAGCACCTGCCCGGCGGGTAACAAGTTCTGCGGTTGTGCATGGCGGGCCACCACGCGCCCGGCAAAGGGGGCGATCAAGCGGGTGCGATCCAGTTCGCGACGGGCCAGGTCCAGCTCGGCTTGCGTGCGGATCAGCTCGGCGCTGGCTTGTTCACTGGACGACTGGGCCGACTCGACCACGCTCTGGGCGACACTGCCCGCTGCGAGCAGGTTTTGCTGACGCTGGTAGTTACGCTGGCGCTCCAGCGCCTGAGCCCGAGCCAGCCGCAAAGCGGCCTGCGCCTCCTGCAGACGCAATTGCGCAGGCTGCGGATCAAGGCGGGCGAGCACCTGGCCCGGCTTGACGCTATCGCCAATGTCGACCCGCAGCTCTGTCAGGGTGCCTGCCGATTCAAACGCCAGACTGGCGCGCTCCTGCTCTCGAACAGTGCCGATGAAGCGTAACGCAGCGCCCTCTCCTGCCCGCACCGTCTCAACCTTGACCGCCCGGACAGGCGAAGCACTGGTCGTCTGTTTATCACCGCAACCACTGATCATCAGAGTGATCAGTACGACGCCGCAAGCGCGTGACACACACCGCCGTAGAGCAGGAAACGCATCAGGATTCAATCGCATGGCAGGCTTCAACCCTTCAGAAAGCGTAATTCAAGGCAATCAGGCCACTGCCTTCGGCATCGGTCTCGACCAACGGGCTGCCCCGGGTCTGGTCGGTGTAGTGCGTCACCCCGACGCTTGCGACGGTTGACCAGTGGGCGTCGAAGGTATGCTGCCAGGCGAGCGCCGCCGAGTACGCGTAAATGCCGCTGTCTGCGTTGAAACGGGAGAAGCCGGTGCGCTGACTCTGAATCGGACTCACGCCGAAATAGGTCTGGTTGTAACGACCGTCACCGGCGTGCGCATCAATGTCGAGGGTCACCGTGTCGGTCTGGCTGTGATAAGCGATGCCCTCGAAGCCCAACCGATAGCGATTGCCACGTTGTTCGCCAGCCACCCGCAGTTCGGCCTCGGCACTGACGGACAGCCACGGCATCAGTTGCTGAGAAACCATGAAGTCGCCAACGGTCGCGCCCTTGACGGTACCCATCCCTATCAGCTCGTTGGAACCCGGCCGATTCGTGCTGTTTTTCTCGGTACGACCGAAATCGTAATTGAGTGCAGCGCTGGCACCGAACCCGGAATCCGACTGCCATTGCAGCCCCAGACCGCGCGTGGTGTCGGCGAAGAAGATGCCACGCTGGACCGTCAGCATGGGCACCACCTGACTGCGGTATTCATCAGCCCCCATGTAGCGCGGCAGCACGGCCATGCCGAGTCCGAAATTGACGTTGAACCTGTCACCCAGAATCGATTGGCCTTGAGCAGTGCTGTCCTGCGCGCAGGCCTGACCGGCCAGGGTCATGGCCGCAGAGGTGATCAACACGGTCAGCACAGGTTTAAGCAGCGCAGAGCGCAGGTGAGTACGAGAGATTGCAGGGCTCATGGGGATACTCCGGTTTCATTCAGGATTGGGGTGGGGTTGTCGGTTCTGCTCCGTGCAGCACTCGAAACACATCGATGCGGTTTTGCTGCAGCGCATCGAGGGACTTGCGAGCGGCTGCGTCGGCTTCGGCAATACGGAGAGTGGAAACCAGCAATGCCGTGCGCTCGACGGCGCCCGCATTGAGTTCAAAGGACAGGCGCCGCACTTTTTCCTGGACCAGCGCCACCCGCTCGACCTCGTTGCGGACCTGGTTCAGGGCCTGCTGACGGCGGGTCAGCACGGCGGACATTTCACGGAAGGCGTTCTGCACGGCCTTTTCATACTCGGCCACCGCGATCTGCTGACGCACCTTGGCAAGATCCAGGTTGGCCTGATTACGCCCGCCGTCGAACAGCGGCAGATTCAATTGCGGGGTGAACAGCCAGGCACCGCTGCCGTTGCTGAACAAGGTGCGCAGGCTGTCGCTCTGCAAGCCCACGCCGGTACTGAGTTTTATGGACGGAAAGAACGCCGCACGGGCAGCACCAATGTTGGCATTGCTGGCCTTGAGCGCTTCTTCGCGCTGGCGGATGTCAAAACGCTCCAGCAGACGCTGAGACGGCAGATTCGACAGCCAGGCCGGCGTCTCTACCAGCGCGGCGGTCAGCGCAGGGGTATCTGGCTTAGTCGCGGGCAACGCTGTCGAATAGCCGGTAAGCAACAACAAGGCCTGCGACGCGTTGGCGTGATCGCTTGCCGCATCCTGTACCTGCTGTTGCGCGGTCAGAGTGTCGAGGCGCTGAACCATCAGATCGTCCAGCGAAAGTGCACCTTGACGCTGCTGCTCTTCGGCCGCCTTGACCAGCATCAGCCGCGCCTCGTGAACCGCCTGCGCATCCTGCTGCACGGCGGCGGCCAGACGCTCGGCCAGCCAGGCGCGGGCGACTTCCGCAACCAGCGCACTGCGTGCCGCCTGCTGGCCGTAGGTGCTGGCCAGATAATCGTGCCGCGCCGCCTCCGACAGGCTACGCACGCGCCCGAAGAAATCCAGTTCGAAGTCAGAGACGCCCACCGACGCGATGGAAATGTCCTGGCCATAACGCTCGTCGGCGGCCGCATTATCGAAGTGCTGACGATCGCGCTCGACACCTGCAGCAAGGGTCGGAAAACGATCGGCACGGGTGATGCCGCGCATTGCCCTGGCCTCCTCCACACGCAGCACCGCCACACGAAAATCGCGATTGAACGCCAGAGCCGATTGCAGCAGCCCGCGCAGCTCTCCCTTTGGCGACAACTCGGCAGCGAGCGCTTCTTCGTCGGCAGTGAGCGTCAGGTCGGCGGAAGTACTCGAGGCCCGGACAACAGCAGACACCTGATCGACAGGGACCGGCAACGCTGGACGCTGATAGGCCGGTATCAACGAGCAGCCCGAAAGAACCAGGCTCGCGAGCATGGCCAGGCCATACCGGCGGCGGTTGCGGATACGCTTGGACAGCGGTGTACTCATCGGCATAGGATCTGTCCGCGACAGTGGGCTCTGGGCAGCATCCTGAACGTCGACTTTCAACAAACCGTTCGTGAATTATCAAGACTTGATCAAGAGGCGCGCTCGTGTCAGGAAAACGCATTCTTATCGTTGAAGACGATGCCGACAGTGCCAGCATTCTTGAGGCTTACCTGCGTCGTGACGGCTTCAACGTCGGGCTGGCCGAAAACGGTCAGCGCGGTATCGATATGCACCGTCAGTGGAAACCCGACCTGATTCTGCTGGACGTCATGCTGCCGCTTGTCAGTGGCACGGACGTGCTTTCGGCAGTCCGGCGCTGCAGCGACACGCCGGTGATCATGGTCACCGCCATGGGCGACGAACCGGAAAAGCTCGGTGCCTTGCGCTATGGGGCCGACGATTATGTGGTCAAGCCCTACAACCCTCGGGAAGTGGTGGCCCGCGTGCACGCGGTTCTGCGGCGCTCCCAGCAGAACGGCAATAACGAGCGTCATTTGCGCTACCAGAACCTGCTGGTGGAGCTGGATGCGGTCACCGCGATCATTGAAGGTCAGGATGGCGCAGAGACCGTACTCGACCTGACACCTACCGAGTTCAAGATCCTTTCAACGCTGCTGAAAACGCCGTCCAAGGCCTTCACTCGCGAAGAACTGCTGGAAATCTGCCTGCCCGACAGCGAGGCGCTGGCCAGGGTTGTCGATGCGCATGTGCATAACCTGCGGCGCAAGCTGGAGATCCATGGCGTGGAAAACGTGCTGGTCACCGTCCGTTCGGTCGGCTATCGATTCAGGTAATCCTCATGCGACATTTTTTCAGGCACAGACAAAAACCGTTGTGGCACTGGGTCGGCATGCGCATGAGCATGCTCGCCGTCGGTGCGGTCATCGTCATCGCGTTTTGCATGTGGCTGCACGTCACGGTCTCTGACTGGCTCACCCTGCAGGCAATGCCGGCCGACGTGCGCATGGAATTCCTTCGACTGCAGGCCGAGCCCACTCTGGACATGGCCAAGCTGCGCGAACTGTTCGTCGAGTATTACCCGATCGAAAACCTGCTGCCGGGCATTGCCAACAAGGAATGGTGGGTACTGGCAGCGCTGGTGTCGATCGCGATCCCGATCATCATATTCTTCGGCTTTCTGTTTTCCCGTCCGCTTTCAAGCCAGTTCTCCTCGATTGCCAGAGGCGCACGTCAGGTCGCCCAGGGTGATTTCAAGACACGCCTGCCGATGAGCACCAACGGCCCGGACGAACTACAGGCACTGGTCAGCGACTTCAACACCATGACCACCCAGCTCGGCCGTTACGAACTGGAAGTCAGCGAATCCAGCGCCATGATTGCCCACGAGCTGCGTACGCCTCTGAATGCCGCCATGGGGCGCATACAAGGCATGATCGACGAGGTGTTCCCGCGTGACCTGGCACAACTGGAAATGGTCCACCGCCAGCTCGGCCAGTTGAACAAACTGGTGAGTGATCTGCACCTGCTCTCGCTCGCCAGCGCGGGTCAGCTGACCCTGGACAAGACGGAGTTTTCCCTTGAGAAACTGGTGGTCGAACGGCTGGGCTGGTTTGCCGCACCGCTCGATGAGGCCGGTGTCGTCGTGACGATCGATATCCCGCGGAAATTGACCGTCAACGCCGACCGTGACCGGATCGGTCAGGTGGTGAATATTCTCGTCGATAATGCGCTGCGCTATTCGGCAATGGGCGGAGAACTGCTGATTGTCGGCAGAGCCAGCGCAGGGCGCATGGAACTGAGCGTTTTGGACCGCGGCCCCGGCTTTGACTCGGAGAACCTCGAACAGGTCTTCGACCGTTTCTGGCGTGCCGAACGTTCGCGGGCGCGCTATTCGGGAGGCAGCGGCCTTGGCCTGTCCATCGCCAGAGCCATTTGCCTCGAGCATGACGGCACTATCGAGGTCCGCAACAGACCAGGCGGAGGATCCGTCATCCGCTTGGAGATTCCGGGCTGAGCCTGTCTGCCCGGCCCCGCAGATCAGTGCCCCATCAACGAGTCGATACCGTCCGGCTTGTCATGCACACCAAACCGGTCCACCAGCGTGGCGGTGGCGCGGTTCATGCCGATAACGTCCACACTGATACCTGCTTTTCTCAGTTTCAAAACCACCTTGTCGAGTGCGGCAATAGCGGTGATGTCCCAGAAATGCGCCTCGCGCAGATCGATGACCAGTGTCTCGAGGCTTTCGCGCAGGTCGAACGAGGCCATGAAACGGTCAGCGGAGGCGAAGAATACCTGGCCGGTCACGTAGTAGGTGCGATGGCTGTGCAACGGATCACGATGCGACGTGACTTCCAGGAAATGAGCGATCTTGCTGGCAAAGAACATCGAGGCAAGCAGAGAACCGACCAGCACGCCATAGGCAAGGTTGTGGGTCGCCACGACCACCACCACGGTGACCACCATCACGATGTTGGTCGAGAGCGGGTACTCCTTCAGGCTGCGGATCGATCCCCAACTGAAGGTACTGATCGACACCATGATCATCACCGCCACCAGCGCCGCCATCGGAATACGCGCCAGCCATTCACCCAGAAACAGCATCATGATCAACAGCAGCAAACCTGCGCTGAGGGTTGAAAGACGTGTTCTGCCGCCAGACTTCACGTTGATCATCGACTGGCCGATCATGGCGCAGCCGGCCATGCCACCGATCAGCCCCGTGGCGATATTGGCAATGCCCTGCCCTTTGCACTCACGGTTTCGGTCACTGGTGGTATCGGTCAGGTCATCGACGATGGTCGCGGTCATCATCGACTCCAGCAGGCCCACCACGGCCAGCGCGGCGGAATACGGCAGAATGATCAACAGCGTGTCGAGGTTGAGCGCGACGTCCGGCCACATGAAGGTCGGCAGGCTGTCGGGCATTGCGCCCATGTCACCCACGGTTCGTACATCAAGCCCCATGTAAATGGAAATCGCGGTGAGCACCAGAATGCACACCAGCGGCGAAGGCAGCAGCTTTCCCAGCACCGGCACACGCGGGAACAGGTAGATGATTGCCAGGCCCGCTGCGGTCATGGCGTACACCGGCCAGGTCACATGGGTCAATTCCGGCAACTGGGCCATGAAGATCAGAATTGCCAGTGCATTCACGAACCCGGTAACCACCGAGCGTGAAACGAAGCGCATCAATTCACCCAGGCGCAGATAGCCGGCGATGATCTGCAGTACGCCGCAGAGCAAGGTGGCGGCCAGTAAATACTGAAGCCCGTGCTCTTTGACCAGATTCACCATCAGCAAGGCCATCGCACCGGTGGCCGCAGAAATCATCGCCGGGCGCCCGCCCACGAAAGCGATGACCACGCAGATACAGAACGACGCGTAAAGCCCGACTTTCGGGTCTACCCCGGTAATGATGGAGAACGCGATGGCCTCTGGAATCAGGGCCAATGCAACAACAAGCCCGGCCAATACATCGGCACGAACGTTGGAAAACCACGTAGCTTTGATTTTTTCTAACATGGGAATACCTGTGACAGACGCAGCAAGACGCACGGCAGCGATTGCCGGACGAGCAGGAGCATCGGTTTTCGATTGAGTAGTCAGATTGGGAGTGGCGGCGACCAAAAAACGGGCGCAGCAACGGGCGACTGCAGCAAGAAGGCAGTCAGGTGTTGCGAGGGGGGCGTAGCGCTAAGGCGGCGTAGGCAGCCAGTTGGAACGGGGCACGTCTATTTCCTTCGATGGGTCGTAAGGCGCTGGCATCATAGACCTATCCGTTTGAGGGGTTCAAGCGTAAGTCATCTCTCCGAACGACCTGAGTGACGGATGGCGCAACCCCCTGAAACACGTGAACAAGCCATCTGATACTGTTTTTTACAGCTGTTGTGTCTCTGTTCGTTATGGCCGGTTTCGCTCATGATGCAGCCTTGTCGATTCGATGCCGCTTATGAAACGCTACGAAAAATTCGCCGCCGACATCTCGGAAATGATTCGCAGCGGCGTCCTGCCCGCCGGGGAAAAAGTCCCGTCCGTACGGGTCGCGAGTCGCACCTGGTCCGTCAGCCCGGCAACGGTCTTCAAGGCCTATTACCTGCTGGAAGACAAGGGACTGATTCAGGCCCGCGCACGCTCCGGGTATTACGTGCGTGAGCATGCCGCCAACGCACTGACCGAACCTGAACTGGTCAGACATACCAGCGAAGGTACCGAACTGGGCGTCAGCGACCTGATCTTTTCAGTGCTCGGCTCGCTCAAGGACCCGGACACCGTACCGTTCGGCTCGGCGTTTCCCAGCCCGCACCTGTATCCGCTGGCGAGCCTGGCGAAGTCGATGGCGTCAGCTGTGCGTGCGCTGACGCCTGCAGGCATCGTCAGCGACATGACCACCGGGAATCCCGAGCTGCGCCGACAGATCGCCCTGCGCTACATGATCAGTGGCGTGCGCTTGCCGGCGGACGAACTGGTCATTACCAATGGCGCGATGGAAGCCCTGAACCTGTGCCTGCAGTGCGTCACCGAGCCCGGCGACCTGGTCGCCATCGAAGCCCCGGCGTTCTATGCCTGCCTTCAAGTGCTGGAGCGTCTGAAGCTGAAAGCCGTCGAAATCCCCGTGCATCCGCGTGACGGCGTGGACCTCGACTCGCTGCAGGACAGCCTGACACGCCTGCCGATCAAGGCTTGCTGGTTCATGAGCAGCTTTCAGAACCCATTGGGCGCGAGCATGACTCAGGCGAACAGGATCAGGCTCTACGACCTGCTGGAACAGCAGCAGATCCCGCTGATCGAGGACGATGTGTACGCCGAACTGTATTACGGCGCCAACGCGCCTCACCCGGTGAAAAGCCTGGATCGCAGCGGACTGGTGATGCACTGCAGCTCGTTTTCCAAGACCCTCGCGCCCGGCTATCGGGTCGGCTGGGTGGCAGGCGGTCGTTACACCGAACAGATTGACCGCCTCAAGCTCATGACCACCCTCTCCCCTTCGGTCCCCGCCCAGGCCGCGCTCGCCGACTACCTCAAGCACGGTGGCTATGACCGCCATCTGCGCAAACTGCGTGACACCCTCGAACTGCAACAAGGCGCGATGCTCGCTGCTGCCGCCCGCTATTTCCCGGCGGCGACACGCGTCACCCGCCCCGTCGGCGGCTACTTTCTGTGGTTCGAATTCCCCGAGCAGGTTGATTCGCTGCAGCTCTTTCAACTCGCACTCGCGCAGGGCATCAGCCTGGCACCCGGCCCGATCTTTTCCGCGTCCAGGCGCTTCAAGAACTGCGCGCGTCTCAACTACGGCACACCCTGGGATGAACGCAGCGAGCAGGCCATGGCGATGCTGGGGCGTATCCTCGCGTCGTTCTGAGCATTTTCATGCCTTCACAAAGGCAACTGATCCGTATTTTTAAGCCGTTTCTGAATCTGTACCAGAATCAGTCCGAGCACGATAATGGCAGCGCTTTCAAACGCGCAGGATGACCGCCAAGAGCGACGCCTGCGGCTCGTTACAGACGGATCGATCAGCAGGAGACGCTCATGGGCAAGCTCGGACTTTCTTTGATAGGTTTTTTATTGTTGGCAATCGCGGTGGGTTTGTTGGGGACTATTTCGCCATATTGAGGCGCCGCGAGCCAGGAATACTGAAGCCGCGTTGCATTACCGCCAAAACGAAAAAACCCGCCATTAGGCGGGTTTTTCTTGTTCAAAGGCCTTATACATTGCCTTTGAAGTATTGTCTGGCTCCACGACCTGGACTCGAACCAGGGACCCAGTGATTAACAGTCACTTGCTCTACCAACTGAGCTATCGCGGAATGAGCGCTATGTTACTGATTCGGAAAAGGAAGTCAAGCAGAGCAGAAAAAAATCCTGCTCGTTCATCCGGATGTCATTTCCGGCCAGACAGGGGCACAGTTCATAACACACGCTCACCTGCTTGATCCGGTAGTGAAAGGTATTCTTCACCCCGAACCCTGATCGCAATGAGTCAGGCGCCTGTTCAACGCCGACTGAACGCGCCTCAGCGCTGCACGCACAGCTTGTAACCCAGGCCATGGGCGGTGTGCAGCAACGGCGTGTCGTGCCCGCCATCCAGTACCCGCCTGAGCACATGAATGTTGCTGCGCAGGCTGCTGCTGTTCGGGGCATCACGGCCCCAAAGCGCCTCTTCCAGTTCGGAGCGCTTGACGATATGCGGGCTCTTGCGCATCAACAGTTCCAACAGCTTCATGTTGGTCGGGTTGAGCTTCAAGGGCACGCCTTTGCGGGTGATTTCAAGGGTGTCCAGATCGAACTGCAGGTCGGCGACCACCATCATCCGGTTGTCCTGGCGCTGCCGTCGGCTGACGATCGCTTCGACTCTGGCGAGCACTTCGGACATCGCGAACGGCTTGGTGATGTAATCGTCGGCCCCCACCTTGAAACCGGTGAGCCGATCATCCAGTTCATCGCGCGCGCTGAGCATCACAATCGCGACTTCCGACTTCGAATACTGGCGCAGGCTGTGGCAGATCTGATTGCCGTCGATGCCGGGCAGCATGATGTCGAGAATGATCGCATCGAAGCGTTTCGAGGCGGCCAGATGCAGCCCGCTCAGGCCGTCCAGCGCCCCTTCTACCGCATGCCCCCTGAGTTCGAAGAATTCCAGCAGGTTATCGTGGATATCACGGTGGTCTTCAATAACCAGAATGTTCATTGCCGCGCCTTCTTGTCTTTCTACCCGGCCGACCGGGATCCTGTTACCAATGTGTCTGCAGGCTGCGTGACGAATGCATCAGGTCTGTTGACGGCCACCGCCTGGTGAATCGGCTGTTGCAACCTTGATCGACCATAGAAGCACAAGGCGACCAACAGTGTACTCAGCCACACCACGATACCCGCCCAGAAGGTGTGTGACATGAAGTGCCAGCCTTGCAGTACCCGCGTGGTGCCGTAAATCATCCCGAGCAGGAGAATGCCCGCCAGCAGGATGTTCGAATGCCGCCAGCAATAGCGACGAGCCACGAAGTACAGGGCGAGCAGACTGAACGCGCTTGACGCATGACCGCCCGGCCAGCATCGCCCGGCGCCAGCCTCATGCAGCAGGTTGAAGTTCCTGAACCACTCGATGTGCGCCTGGCTGCCACCGTACAAGGTGGTCTCGACGGGGCAGTAAACGCTGGTGTGGCTTTTCAGGTAATGGATCATGGCGGTGCTCAGCGCAAAGGCAACGATGACGAAAAAGAAGTCCAGCCGGTGCCTGCGTGCAAAGCGCAGGAAGGTGCCCAACCGAGAGCCCGTCAGCCGTCTCGCGAGGCGCGAATCATCATATTTTTCCAGCAACGGCCAGACAAAGGACAGCATCGCACCGATGATCGCCAGTTCCCCGGTCCAGTTCGGAAGAATCCGCGCCCATCTGTGCGTGATGTTCTCGAACAGATGACTCTGGCCGACGGGAAACACCCCGGCCGTCGAATCAAAAAACAGATCAGTCAGTTGCCGGTCGATCGTGGTCAGGTCGAAAGTAACGAAGACCAGTAGAGCGAAAAACACCGGTACACCCAAGTTGATGCCGTAAAACCGCAGCCTGGCGCTGGAAGAGGTCGTCAATTGAATTGCTCGCTGTTGAGGTTTGCCCATTGCCCGGCATTCAGGGAGCCGAGGATTTTCGGCGGGTGGCTGCCGTCTATTTGTACGAAAAACGCCTGGGCGTACTCACTCGAGCGCTCGCCGCCAGGTACGCCGGCCTTGCGTTCGAACTGGTCGATGCAGCCACTGTGGGTCACCAGCACCATGTTCTCGCCGCTGACCTTGTGAGCCTGCACAGCCTTCATGAAGCCGCTGTCACAGTCGTTGATCCAGTCTTGGCCAGCCACCGCGTGCCCGGCCAACAGTTGCGCAGTCTGTTGCGTGCGGGTCTTGGGGCTGGCGATCAGGCGCGCGTGGTCCATGCCCATTTTCTGCAACCCGGCGCCCACCGCCAGAGCGGCGTCGCGGCCGTTGGAGGTAATGCCGTCGGCGTCGCTCATGCACGGGTTGTTCGAGCGGTCACAGCGTTCGGCATGGCGAATCATCACCACCACATCGCCTTGTCGCCAGTGCTCGCGGAGGCCGGAAACGCTCAGGTTGCTGCCCACCCCCAGGTCCACCACGTGCACGCCCGAGAAGGCCGCGTAGAACCACGCGCAGATAGCCGTAAGCACGACGGCAACAGACATCGATACGATGTGCCGATGCAATTTGTAGCGCTGACTGATGCCCGAACGGGGCAGTACATTCTTGTTGATTATCGTGTCGGTCAAGGGACCACTCCTGCCATGAACCTATGTCTGGCGTTGACCCAGGGAGTGCCCGAGGTCTGCGCCGCTCCCATGCAGGCAAGATAGGTTCAGCATCGTCCCGATGCAGTGAAGAAGATGTGAAAAACGTGTTGTGGCCCAGCGCCATATTTTTCACGCGAGCCCTCTGGAATGGGGCTTTGCGGTTTTACGGGCGTGAACATGAAGATAATTTAAGCGTTTTTCCGGAAAGTTCCGTGTCCATCGGGACGATTTTGACCTGGCCGGCGGTCTGCTGCAGCGGCGCTGCAAAGGATTAGCCACTAAAACGCTTATCGTTTACCATGCCGCGCGTCGGTTTCCGAGAGGAACTAACAGGGAATTCGCACGCCTTTCTCACCAGGCGAAAAACGAAACTGCCCCCGCAACTGTAGGCACCGAGCCTGCTCCATGACTGCCACTGGATCGTGATCCGGGAAGGCCGGAGCCTGGCGATGACGTGTCAGTCAGGAGACCTGCCGACCCGCTTCAACCCACTAACCGGCGGGGTGTCCGGGAAGGACATCCGCACGCGTCGGCATTTCCCGCCGTGCCCGGTCATCATCCGGGGATGTGTTTCCTGATGTGCATTGCGCCCTGGCACCTGCTCCAACGGAGACCGCATTCCATGTCGCTGCCCCGCCTCGCCGCACTCGCTGCCAGCCTGACGCTGTCCACCCTGGCCCTCGCCGCCCCCACTCAGTACCCGCTGACCCTTGAAAACTGTGGCGCGACCCTGACCTTCACGCATGCGCCAACCAAGGCTGTGACCATTGGCCAGGCCGGCACCGAAATGCTCTACGAACTGGGCTTGGGCGACAGACTGGTCGGCACTTCGCTGTGGTTCAACAATGTATTGCCACGCTTCAAGGCGCAGAACGACAAGGTCGAACGCCTGGCCGACAACGAGCCCAGTTTCGAGGCAGTGATCGGCAAGCGTCCGGAACTGGTGGCCGTGCAGCTGGAGTGGATGGTCGGCAAACAGGGCGCGGTCGGCACCCGCGAGCAGTTCCATGACCTGAAGATACCCACTTACATCCTGCCGTCCGACTGCGAAGGCAAGGACAATCTGGTCGGCGCCGATGGCACACGCCTGGAGCCGTTCCGCATCGAGACCATCTACAAGAGCATCGAGCAACTGGCGCAGATCTTCGATGTGCAGGATCGCGGCGACGCGCTGGTCACCGACCTCAAGGCCCGCCTGAGCGCGGCGATTGCCAACGTCAGGCAGAACAAGGCCAACGACGTCTCGGCGCTGTTCTGGTTCTCCAGCTCCGACCTTGCCAGCGACCCTTTCGTGGCAGGCCGCAAAGGCATTCCGGACTTCATGCTCAACAGCCTGGGCATGCGCAATATCGTCCAGTCCGACGAAGAGTGGCCAACCGTGGGCTGGGAAACCATCGCCAAGGCCAACCCAAGCATTCTGGTCATCGCGCGCATGGATCGCCGCCGCTTCCCGGCCGACGATTACCTGAAAAAAATCGAATTCCTCAAGACCGACCCGGTGACCCGCAACATGGACGCGGTCAAGCATGACCGGATCGTGATCATCGACGCCGAGGGCATGCAGGCTGGCCTGCGTCTGTTCACCGGGTTCGAGGAACTGGCTGACGCCGCCAACCGTTTCAACGCTGCCAAATGAGATTGCCGATAGCATTGAGTCATGTGCTCTGGGTTTCGGCGGTGCTGGTGCTGGCGATCATGATCGGGGCCGCGATCGGCGAAACCTCGATCAGCCTGAACGTGGTCTTTCAGGTGCTGGCCAACAAACTCTGGGCTGCCGGCTATGTGCTCGACCCTATCGACGAAGGCATCGTCTGGAACTACCGGCTGACCCGCGCCATTGTCGCAGCCGCCTGCGGGGCCGGGCTGGCGATCTGTGGTGTGGTGTTGCAATCGTTATTGCGCAACCCGCTGGCAGACCCGTATCTGCTGGGGATTTCCGCAGGGGCCTCGACCGGCGCGGTACTGGTCGCTATTCTGGGCTTCGGTGCAGGCGCAATCTCGATGTCGGCCGGCGCCTTTGTCGGTGCCGTGGCGGCATTTTCGCTGGTCGCCCTGCTGGCGCACTCTTCACGCGGCACCACGGCAGCCGGGCAGATCATTCTGGCCGGGATCGCCGGTTCGCAACTGTTCAATGCCCTGACCTCGTTTCTGATCACCAAATCGGCAAGCTCCGAGCAGGCACGCGGCATCATGTTCTGGCTGCTGGGTAACCTCAGCGGCGTGCGCTGGCACTCGGTCTGGCTGGCAGTGCCGACAGTGCTGGTCGGTCTGCTGGTGTGCCTCTGGCACAGGCGAGCGCTGGACGCGTTCACCTTCGGCAGCGACTCGGCGGCGTCACTGGGGATCGCGGTACGCCGCGTGCAGATCATATTGATCACTACCGCCGCGCTGGTCACCGCAGTGATGGTCTCGATTGTCGGCTCCATCGGTTTTGTCGGGCTGGTGATCCCGCACGCGGTACGGATGCTGGTCGGTGTCCGGCATGCTCGGCTGGTGCCGCTGAGTGCCTTGAGCGGCGCACTGTTCCTGATCGCTGCCGATATCCTCTCGCGCACGCTGATCAAGGGGCAGGCGCTGCCGATCGGGGTCATTACCGCACTGATAGGTGCACCGGTCTTCGCTTTGATTCTTATCCGGGGCAACAGCACGCGATGAACGCCTTACCCCATTCGCTCAATGCACCGGTGCTCGGTTGTGCCGGTCTGGGTTATTCGGTACGTGGCGCAGCGCTGCTGCGCGATGTCGACCTGAGCATTGCCGCCGGTGAAACCCTGGCCGTGGTCGGTCCCAACGGCTCGGGCAAATCCACCCTGCTCAAGCTGTTGGCCGGTATTCAGAAGCCGGTCCGCGGCTCGGTCAGCCTGGGCGGGCAAGCACTTGAGGCGTTGAGCCGCAGAGACGTGGCGCGCCTGCTGGCGGTGGTCGAGCAGCAAGCTGAAACCAGCGACGCCGTGACCGTACTGGATGCCGTCGAACTGGGCCGCACGCCCTGGCTGTCGGCGTTGGAGCCGTGGAGCGCAACGGACGACGCGATCGTTCGCCAGGCGTTGCAGGATGTGGACATGCTGCACCTGCAAAAACGCGCCTGGCACACCTTGTCCGGTGGCGAGCGGCAACGCGTTCACATCGCCCGGGCGCTGGCGCAACGGCCGCAGATCCTTCTGCTGGACGAACCGACCAATCATCTGGACATCCAGCACCAACTGACCATCCTCGGCCTGGTCAGAGCCTTGCCGGTGACCACCGTGATTGCCCTGCACGACCTGAATCAGGCGCTGGACTGCGACCGTGTGGCGGTCATGGAAAAGGGTCGGCTGGTCGCGCTGGGTGCGCCACTTGAGGTGCTGACCCCGGAACGCCTGCTGAGCACCTTCGGCGTGGTGGCGCACTGGCTGACCGACCCCAGTGACGGGGCGAAGATTCTGCGCCTGCGCTCGCGCTGAAACCGCGCCGATGGTCAGTCCGGCACCTGCTGCAATCTGCAACAGGTGCACCGCGCGGTCTCTGCCACTACAATGCGCGCTTTGCCCGCAGCCGGATCCCGTTGCCATGTCGTTACCCAAGCACCACCTGGAATTGCTCAGCCCTGCACGGGATGTGACCATCGCCCGTGAAGCCATCCTGCATGGTGCCGATGCGGTCTATATCGGCGGGCCGAGCTTTGGTGCGCGGCACAACGCCTGCAACGAGGTCAGTGACATTGCCGAGCTGGTCAAATTCGCGCACCGCTATCACGCGCGGATCTTCACCACCATCAACACCATCCTCCATGACGACGAACTGGAGCCTGCGCGCAAGCTGATTCACCAGCTCTACGACGCCGGCGTGGACGCGTTGATCGTGCAGGACCTCGGGGTGATGGAAATGGACATTCCGCCCATCGAACTGCACGCCAGTACGCAAACCGATATTCGCACCCTGAGCCGGGCCAAGTTTCTCGATCAGGCCGGTTTCTCGCAACTGGTGCTGGCCCGCGAACTGAATCTGCAGGAAATCCGCGCAATCGCCGACGAGACCGACGCGGCCATCGAATTCTTCATCCACGGCGCGCTGTGTGTGGCGTTCTCCGGGCAGTGCAATATTTCCCACGCGCAAAACGGCCGCAGCGCCAACCGTGGTGACTGCTCGCAAGCCTGCCGCCTGCCGTACACCCTCAAGGATGATCAGGGCCGCGTTGTGGCCTTCGAAAAGCATCTGTTGTCGATGAAAGACAACAACCAGAGCGCCAACCTGCATGCGCTGGTGGACGCCGGCGTGCGCTCGTTCAAGATCGAAGGCCGTTACAAGGATGCGGGCTACGTGAAAAACATCACGGCCTATTATCGCCAGCGTCTGGACGAGATTCTCGAAGACCGCACGGACCTCGCACCTGCTTCCAGCGGCCGTACCGCGCACTTTTTCGTGCCGGACCCGGAAAAGACCTTTCATCGCGGCAGCACCGATTATTTCGTCAGCGACCGCAAGATCGACATCGGCGCGTTCGACACACCGACCTTCACCGGTCTGGCGGTGGGCACCGTTGAAAAGCTTGGCAAACGCGACCTGATCGCCGTGACCCATGAGCCGCTGTCCAACGGCGATGGCCTCAATGTGCAGATCAAGCGTGAAGTAGTGGGCTTCCGTGCCAACATCGCCGAGCTCAAGGGCGAGTTCGAAGAGGACGGCCAGAAGCGCTGGCGCTATCGCGTAGAGCCCAACGAGATGCCCGCGGGCCTTTCCGGCCTACGCCCCAATCATCCGCTGAACCGCAACCTGGACCACAACTGGCAACAGGCGCTGCTCAAGACCTCGGCCGAGCGTCGTATCGGCGTTCAGTGGCAGGTCACGCTGCGCGAAGATCATTTGAGCCTGAGAGCCACTAGCGAAGAAAGCGTGAGCGTCACCGTCGGCCTCGATGGGCCATTCGGTGCGGCCAACAAGCCCGAGCAGGCGCTGGATCAGTTGCGTGACCTGCTCACTCAACTGGGCACCACGATCTATCATGCCCAGGATGTCAGGCTTGACGCGCCACAGGCGTTCTTCGTACCCAACTCGCAGCTCAAGACCCTGCGCCGCGACGCCATCGAGGCGCTGACCGAAGCCCGTATCAAGGCTCACCCACGTGGTGGCCGCAAGGCCGAGACCACCCCGCCACCGGTGTACCCGGAGTCGCATCTGTCTTTTCTGGCCAACGTCTACAACCAGAAGGCCCGCGACTTCTATCATCGCCACGGCGTACAGCTGATCGACGCGGCCTACGAGGCCCACGAAGAGACCGGCGAAGTACCGGTGATGATCACCAAGCATTGCCTGCGCTTCTCGTTCAACCTGTGCCCGAAACAGGCCAAAGGTGTGACAGGCGTGCGCACCAAGGTCGCGCCGATGCAACTGGTGCACGGTGATGAAGTGCTGACCCTCAAGTTCGATTGCAAGCCTTGCGAAATGCACGTGATCGGCAAGATGAAAGGTCACATTCTCGACTTGCCGCTCCCCGGCAGCGCGGCGGCCAAATCGGTGGTCGGCCACATCACCCCGGAAGACCTGCTCAAGACTGCGCGCCAGCGTTCTCCGCACTGATCGGCACAAGGGGGTTGGTGCCCTGCCAGCCCCTTTCTGTCTTCTGATAAAGCCCTCTTAAAGAGCGCGCTCCATATGAGTGGTGTTCCACACCGGATCGCTCTCCACATCGGTTACGGCAAAGCCCTGTTTCTCCCAGAAACGAATCGCGCCGGGCAGAAACGGATGGGTATGCAGGTACAGAACCTCGATGCCACCCGCCTCGGCATATTCCCAGAGCGCCTGACATAAGCGGCTGGCCAGCCCGTCGCCACGAAACTCCGGAGTGACGAACAGACGTACGATCTCGACGGTTCTGCGCCCGCGGTAATCGAACTGCGGGAAACGATGATCGTATGGCAGGTAGCCCACAGCCGCGATGATCTGCCCTTCACAGCGGGCGATCAGAAACTTGCCGTCCTCACCGTTCAGATACACCTGCTCGAAGCCGGCCAGATCGGGCGGAACGGTGACGGTGTCGAGCAAGGGAAAGATCCCGGCGCGGGCACGCATGACGAAATCGACGGTGTGCGGGATCTCGGCGGGGTGTACTTCAGTGATAGTGATGTTCATGAGCACTGACTTATAGAGGAGTTGCAGGGTGATACAAATGTTACGCCAGACCTGGGCTTCTGGACGCACGGCTTAACTATAGAGCAGGCGGTGCGGCGCAGAATTGTGACGCGGAGCGTCACGACAGGCATTCCCACGCGGAGCGTGAGGAACGATATGTGCCTGGAGCGACTGGGGCGCCCACAGGCAAAAACGCCGATTATCGTGAGCGGTCAATACGGCGCACAGCTTTACAGCGTAATCCCCTTGATGCGCACCAATGCAAGGCAGAAAAAATCATGCGCCTGACGCCATCGTAAACGCTGCGCAGCCTTGCGGGTATTGCCAATTCGGGCTTGAAGCGCTGCCGGCGCAAGCTGGCACAGGCCCTGCATATTACTCAACAACCCCACCATGAATGTGGTCGGGCCGCCCCGGTTGATCGACGTGGATCGCCAGTCTCGCAGAGACCAGAGGGCTATCAGGGCGCCTCCGGCAACGTGGCTCGATGGCCCCCCAGAACACCCATAAGAGAACAGGCAAAGGCGCCTGGAACCGAAAGGTTCCGGGCGCTTTTTTTTTGCTTTGAAAAACCTGATTGGCCTCGGCCGGGACTCGCTATGAACACCACAGTCTTCCCCCTCAACGATGTAAAAACCCTGATCGTCGTCGGTAATGGCATGGTCGGGCATCATTGCGTCGAGCAGTTGATCGCAGGCGGCGCACTCGAGCGTTATCGCATCCACGTCTTTGGCGAGGAAACACAGCGCGCCTACGACCGCGTGCACCTGTCCGAATACTTCACCGGCCGCGACGCCGAATCGCTGGCCATGAGCGAGATGTCTGTCTACGAACAACCCGGCCTGACGCTGCACCTCGGCGTACCGGTGCTGGAGATTGATCGTGATCGTCACGAAATCATTACCGCCGAGGGCTGCTTCAGTTACGACAAGCTGATCCTGGCCACCGGCTCCTACCCGTTCGTACCGCCTATCGAGGGCGCGCGGGGCAACTCCCGGCTGGTCTATCGCACACTCGAGGACCTGGACAGCATTCGCTATGCCGCGACGAAAGCCCGCCGTGGCGTAGTGGTCGGCGGCGGTCTGCTGGGGCTGGAAGCGGCCAATGCGCTTAAATCGCTGGGGCTGGAAGCCCATGTCGTCGAGTTCGCGCCGCGTCTCATGCCGGTGCAACTGGATGACCTCGGTGGCGCTGCGTTGAAGGCGCGTATCGAAGCGCTGGGCGTCGGCGTGCATCTGTCGCGCGCCACGCAGTCGATCAGCGACGGCAAGCAGTACCGCTACCGCATGAACTTCGCCAATGACGAGTTTCTCGAGACCGACCTGATCGTGTTCTCCGCAGGCATTCGCCCGCAAGACGCCCTGGCCCGCCAATGCGAGCTGGCGCTCGGCCCACGCGGAGGCATCGCAATCGACGAGCACTGCCGCACCAGCGACGCCGACATCTATGCAATCGGCGAATGCGCAGCCTGGAACGGCAGTGTGTTCGGCCTGGTGGCGCCCGGTTATCAAATGGCCCGTGGCGTAGCAGCGCAGTTGTGCGAACAGGATACTGACGCATTCTTCGGCGCCGACATGTCCACCAAGCTCAAGCTGCTGGGTGTGGATGTCGGCTCCATCGGTGATGCGCACGGTGCGCTGGCCGGGGCCGTCAGTTATCGCTTCATTGACGAAGCCACTGCCAGCTACCGTCGTCTGGTGGTGTCGGCCGATGGCAAGCAGGTGCTCGGCGCTGTGCTGGTCGGCGATAACAGCTATTACGACACGCTGCTGCAATACGCGCAGAACGGCATCCCGCTGCCCGCCGATCCATCGAGCCTGATTCTGCCCCGTGGCGAAGGCGCACCGACGCTGGGCGCCGACGCCCTGCCCGCCACAGCGACTATCTGCTCCTGCCATAACGTCAGCAAAGGCGCGGTGTGCTCGGCCATCGACAATGGCTGCACCGATCTGGCCGGAATCAAGTCCTGCACCAAGGCGGCCACCGGTTGCGGCGGTTGCACGGCATTGCTCAAACAGGTTTTCGAGCATGAACTGATCGCTCGCGGTGTGGCGGTCGATAAAAGCCTCTGTGAACACTTCGCTTATACCCGCCAGGAGTTGTACTCGATGGTGAGCGTCGAAGGCATCGAGACCTTTGACGAACTGCTGACTCGGCATGGCAAAGGCGCGCATGGCTGCGACATCTGCAAGCCCGCAGTCGGCTCGATCCTGGCGTCGTGCTGGAACCGCCCCATCACCGAGCCTTCACTGGTGCCGCTGCAGGACACCAACGATACCTTCATGGCCAACATGCAGAAAAACGGCACCTACTCGGTGGTGCCGCGTATTCCGGGTGGCGAAATCACCCCGGACGGCCTGATTGCGATTGGCGCGGTGGCAAAAAAATACGACTTGTACACCAAGATCACCGGCGGCCAGCGCATCGACCTGTTCGGCGCACAACTGCACGAGTTGCCGGATATCTGGAGCGAGCTGATCGAGGCAGGCTTCGAAACCGGCCATGCCTACGGCAAGTCGACCCGCACGGTCAAATCCTGCGTCGGCAGCACCTGGTGCCGCTACGGCGTGCAGGACAGCGTCGCCATGGCGCTGCGTATCGAGGACCGTTACAAGGGCCTGCGCTCGCCGCACAAGCTCAAGTTCGCCGTGTCCGGCTGCACCCGCGAATGCGCCGAAGCGCAGAGCAAGGACGTCGGTGTGATTGCCACCGAGAACGGCTGGAACCTTTACCTGTGCGGCAACGGCGGCATGCGTCCGCGTCACGCCGAGTTGTTCGCCACCGACCTGGATGACCAAACCCTGATTCGTTACATCGACCGCTTTCTGATGCTCTACATCCGCACCGCCGACAAGCTGCAGCGTACTTCGGTCTGGCGTGAAACGCTGGAAGGCGGCCTCGATTATCTCAAGGCGGTCATCGTCGACGACAGCCTGGGCCTGGCCGCCGAGCTGGAGTCGCAGATGCAACTGGTGGTCGACCGCTACGAATGCGAATGGGCCAACGCCCTCAAGGACCCGGAAAAACTCAAGCGCTTCCGCACCTTCGTCAACGACGGGCGTGCTGACCCCGACGTGCAGTTCGTCAAGGAACGCGCCCAGCGGCGTCCGGCAAAACCCGAAGAGCTGGCTCTTATTCCGTTGTTCAAGGAGGTGGTGTGATGAACGCGTCTCAGACAATACGCACCGGCGACAATGCGCCAGCGGCAGCGCAGCAGCACTGGCAGCCCCTGTGTGGACGTGCGGATCTGGTCGCCAATTCAGGCGTCGTTGCGTGGCTGGACGGCGCGCAGGTCGCACTGTTCTACCTGCCCGAAACTGCACAGGGCGAGCAGCTCTTTGCCATTGATAACCGCGATCCCAAATCGGGGGCCAACGTGATCGGGCGTGGTCTGATCGGGCAGATCGCGGGCGAACTGGTCATCGCCTCGCCGTTGTACAAGCAGCACTTTCGCCTGCACGACGGCAGCTGTATCGAATACCCGGATCAGCGGCTCGACGTCTGGCCGGTAAGACTCAAGGGTGATCAGGTAGAGATTGCCGTTTAATCGGCAGTGCCGGTCGCAGACAACCTGGTCGCTATCGGACCAGGTTGCCGCGTGGCATGACGTGCAGCTTATTGAAGCTCGGAGACCAGTGCCTTGTTGAAGCCCTGCGGGTCTTCCATCTGCGGGGCATGGCCCTTGCCCTTGAATTCCACCAGCCTGGCGCCCGGGATCATCTGCGCCACCTGCTTGCCCAGTACCTTGTAATTGCCGATCTTCGCCTTGACCTCAGGCGGGGCGATATCGCTGCCGATGGCAGTGGTATCGGCATCGCCAATCATCAGCACCGTCGGCACCTGCAACCTGGGGAACTCGTAGAACACCGGCTGGGTGAAAATCATGTCGTAGATCAACGCCGAGTTCCAGGCCACGACCTTGTGACCCGGCCCTTTGTTCAGACCGGCCAGCATGTCGACCCACTTGTCATACTCAGGCTTCCAGCGGCCATCGTAGTAAGTCTTCTGCTCATAGGCGCGAATACCGTCGGCGGTGGTCTTCAGCTCCCGTTCATACCACTGATCCACGCTGCGGTACGGCACGCCGAGTGCTTTCCAGTCTTCCAGACCGATAGGGTTGACCATCACCAGCTTCTCGGTCTGCTTCGGGTACATCAACGCGTAACGCGTGGCCAGCATGCCGCCCGTGGAGTGACCGACCACTGACACCTTGTCGAGGCCCAGTTTTTCCAGCAGCGCGTGGGTGTTCATCGACAACTGCTGGAAGCTGTACTGGTAGTGCTCCGGCTTGGTCGAGGTGCAGAAACCGATCTGATCCGCTGCGACGACGCGATAGCCCGCGGCACTCAGTCCCTTGATGGTGTCTTCCCAGGTCGCAGCGCAAAAATTCTTGCCATGCATTAGCACCGCCGTGCGGCCGTTGGCCTTGCCGCTGGGCGCGACGTCCATATAACCCATTTCCAGCGTCTGGCCCTGGGACTGGAAACTGAATTTGTGCAGCGCATGGGGGTACGTGAAACCTTCCAGTTGCTGGCCATAACCGGGCGTCTCAGCCAGTGCTGCGCCTGACAGCGTCAACGACATCAACATGCCGGCAATCTTTGCAGCCCGCATAAGGGGCACCTCCTGTAAATAGAGTCGAATTCTCGAACCGCTGACTGCACGCGGCGGACCTGCAAGTAGACCCTGTTTCCCACAACAGATTCGCCCTTTTCCTGCCAACAGAACCGTAAGCAGACGTTTCTTCACGCTGATTTCCGACGATGGCAAAATGCTGGACGCCTCCTGCCGTGCCTGCCTAGACTGGGCCGTCCGTTACAGGCCGTCGTGGCCATCCGGGTCTGACGCCAAGGAACAGCAATGAATCGAAATGAACTGCGCAAGGCCGACATCAACCTGATGGTGGTATTCGAAACATTGATGCAGGAGCGTAACGTCACCCGCGCAGCCGAAAAACTGTTTCTCGGCCAACCCACGATAAGCGCCGCCCTGAATCGCCTGCGCAGTCTGCTCAACGACCCGCTGTTCATCCGCGTCGGCCATCGCATGGAACCCACCGCACGCGCTCACGAGATTCTCAAGCACCTGACGCCCGCGCTGGACGCCATGTCCACGGCACTCAGCCTGACCACCGACTTCGATCCGTCAGTCAGCAAAATGACCTTTCGCATCGGCCTGACCGATGACGTCGAGTTCGGCCTGCTGCCGGCGATGCTCAAGGCCATCCGCGAAGAGGCGCCCGGCGTGGTGATCGTGGTCAAGCATGTCGACTACCTGAATATCTCCGAGGTGCTGATGTCCGGCGACATCACCGTCGGCGTCTGCCTGACCCGTGAACTGCCGGCCAACGCCAAGCGCAAGACCCTGCGTAACGTACAGCCAAGGCTGGTGCGCGCCGACAAGCCTGCCGGTCCCATGAGCCTGGACGAATACTGCTCGCGCCCACACGTTGTGGTCTCGCACGTCGCGAGTGTCAGCAGTTTCGCCGATGAGTGGCTGACCGCGCTGGGACGCAAGCGTCAGGTGGTGTTGTCGGTGCCGCAGTTCGCCACCCTGCCCGCTTTGATGGCCGGCACCGACATGATTTCGGGGCTGTCCGACTACGCGGCAAAGGCCATGAGCGCACTGGGTCTGCTGTATGACGAGCCACTGCCCTTCCCAACGCCGGGGCTGGACCTGTCGATGACGTGGCTGAGTGTGATGGACAGCGACCCTGCCGAGCGTTGGCTGCGCAGCAGGATCGAGGCGTTCATGGGCGAGCGCCAGGAAGCGCCCGCCCTGGCCGAATGATCAGCCGAAACGACCGGTGATGTAATCTTCGGTCTGGGTCTTGGAGGGCTTGGTGAAGATGGTGTCGGTGTCGCCGTGCTCGATCAGTTCACCCATGAACATGAAGGCAGTGTAGTCGGAGCAACGCGCCGCCTGCTGCATGTTGTGAGTCACGATGATCACGGTGAACTGCTCTTTTAGTTCGGTGATCAGCTGTTCGATACGTCCTGTGGAAATCGGGTCAAGTGCCGACGTCGGCTCGTCGAGCAGCAGGACCTGAGGACGCAGCGCGATGGTACGGGCGATGCACAGACGCTGCTGCTGACCACCGGACAGACCGGTCGCACTCTGCTTGAGCTTGTCCTTGACCTCGTCCCACAAGGCCGCGCCACGCAGGGCCTGCTCGACGCGATCTTCCATTTCCCGACGCGACAGCTTTTCGTGGTGCTTGATGGCGTAGGAAATGTTGTCGTAGATCGACATCGGGAACGGCACCGGCTTCTGAAACACCATGCCCACATGACTGCGCAGGCGGTTCATCGAATAGCCTGGCGCCAGGATGTTTTCGCCATTGAGCAGCACTTCACCGCGCGCTTCCTGCTTCGGGTACATCGCGTAGATGCGGTTGAAGACGCGCAGCAGGGTCGATTTACCGCAACCCGACGGGCCGATGATCGCAGTGATGCGCTTCTCGGGGATGGTCATGTCGATGGACTTCAACGACTTCTGGTTGTTGTAGAAAAACTCCAGACCGCGTACTTGGATCTTGGTTTTTTCGTTGGCCAGGGAAAGGTTGTTCATCAGGACGCCCTATTGCGCAGAAGAATTAAGCGAGACAGCAGACTCAGTATCAGTACGAACAACGTCATGACCAGCGCACCGGCCCATGCCAGGGAGTGCCAGTCATCGAACGGGCTCATGGCGTACTGGAAAACCACCACCGGAACACTGGCGATGGGTTTGAGCAGATCGCTGCTCCAGAACTGATTGCCGAAAGCGGTGAACAGCAGCGGCGCGGTTTCGCCGGTGATGCGTGCCAATGCGAGCAATACGCCGGTTACCACACCGGCCTTGGCTGCGCGCAGGACGATTTGCAGGGTCAGCTTCCATTGCGGCACACCCAGCGCCAGCGCAGCTTCACGCATGGTCGAGGGTTGCAATTGCATCATTTCGTCAGTGGTACGCACCACCACCGGGATCACCAGCAATGCCAGCGCCAGCGCGCCGGCAATCGCCGAAAAGCCCACCTGATGGCCTGTCACCGCGTTGAGTGGCAGAACCACGACGGTGTAGACGAACAGGCCGAGCACGATGGAAGGTGCCGAGAGCAGGATGTCGTTGATGAAGCGAACCGTGTTGCCCAGTTTGGTGTAGCGGGCAAACTCGGCCAGCCAGATGCCGGCCATCAGGCCGATCGGCGTACCGATCAGCAGGCCGATGCCGGACATCAGCACGCTGCCGTAGAACGCGTTGGCCAGACCACCCTCGGTGCCCGGCGGCGGAGTCATGCCGGTGAACAGTTGCAGGTTGAGCGCGTCGATACCCTTGATGATGGTGGTCAGCAGAATCCACACCAGCCACAGCAGGCCGAAGGCGGTGGCGCCACAGCTGAGTACCATCGCAATCTTGTTCTTGATACTGCGAACCCGATACAGGTGCTCGCTGCCGGTCACATCCTTACTCATAACCCCTCCTTACGCGAAAGGCGCGACAGCATCAGGCGTGCAAGGGCCAGCACGATGAAGGTGACGACAAACAACAGGAAGCCAAGGGCAATCAGTGCCGAACGGTGCAAGTCGGTATAGGCCTCGTTGAACTCGTTGGCAATCACCGAAGCGATCGAACTGCTCGGCATCATCAGCGAAGCCGAGAACTGATGCGCGTTGCCCAGTACGAAGGTTACCGCCATGGTTTCGCCGAGCGCGCGTCCCAACCCCAGGAACACACCGCCGACCACGGCCGAACGGGTGTAAGGCAGCACGATGTCCCAGACCACTTCCCAGGTCGTACCGCCCAGTGCATAGGCCGACTCCTTGAGGGCCACGGGCACGGTACGGAAGACTTCCTGCATCACCGAGGTAATGAACGGGGTGATCATGATCGCCAGCACGATGCCGGCGGTCAGCATGCCGATACCCAGCGGCGGCCCTTGGAACATCGGACCGATCAGCGGCAGTGCGCCAAGGTTTTCGGTGATCCACGGCGACAGGTGTTCAGCCATGAACGGGCCGAAGACAAACAGCCCCCACATGCCGTAGATGATCGAAGGGATACCGGCCAACAGCTCGATGGCCGAGGCGATCGGCATGCGCAACCACGGTGGTGCCACTTCGGTGAGAAAGATTGCAATGCCGAAACTCACCGGTACGGCGATCAGCAAAGCCAGAAAAGAGGTGACCAGGGTGCCGTAAATCGGAACCAGCGCGCCGAACTTGCCGGCGTTCACGTCCCACTCGGTGCTGGTCAGAAAGCCAAACCCGAAAGTCTGGAATGCCAGACTGCCGCCCCACAGGGTCGACAAGGCAATACAACCCAGCAAAGCAAGCACCAGCATCGCTGCAGCCTGCAATGAACGCTTGAACCACAGGTCATGACGATGATCCCGTTTGGCGCGCTTCTCGCCCTCGGACTCACCAGCGGAGACGTTAGCGGACAGGTATTGGGTGTTTTCAGTCATGTTGAGGCCACTCGCAAGGAAAAGCCCCTGTCACCGAGCCGATATCGCGGCTGATGACAGGGGTGGTACGGGTTGAATCACTTACTTGGTGAATTCCGTTTTCCAGTAGCTTTCCACGCGATCAACCAGCGATTTAGGCAATGCTACGTATTCCAGTTTCTCGGCCTGCTTCTGGCCGTTTTCCAGGGACCACTTGAAGAAGTCGAAAGCCGCGGTGCTTTTCTCTTCGTTCTTGGCTTTCTTGTACATGATGATCCAGGTGGTCGCGGTGATCGGCCATGCAGCCTCACCCGGCGCGTTGGTCATGATCAGGTTGAAGTCTTTGGCGCTCGCCCAGTCGGCGGTGTCAGCAGCTGCTGCGAAAGCCTTGGCGTCTGGTTTGATAAATTTGCCAGCCGCGTTTTTCAGCTGAGTGTAGGACAGCTTGTTGGTGGTCGCGTAGGAGTATTCGACATAGCCGATCGAACCCTTGATCTGCTTCACGTAGGCCGAAACACCTTCGTTACCCTTGCCGCCCACGCCTGCTGGCCACTGTACGGTCGAACCGAACTTCAGCTTCTCGTTCCACTCGGGGCTGACTTTGCTCAGGTAGTTGGTGAAGTTGTACGTGGTGCCCGAACCGTCCGAACGGTGAACGACGGTGATGGCGGTATCAGGCAGTTTGACGCCCGAGTTCAGCGCAGTGATTGCCGGGTCGTTCCACTTCTTGATCTCGCCCATGAAGATCTTGGCGATGGTTGGACCGTCCAGCTTCAGCTCGCCGCTTTCGACGCCTTCGACGTTGACGATCGGCACGATACCGCCGATCACGCTCGGAAACTGACCCAGACCGCCGGCCTGCAGGTCTTCTGCGGACATCGGAGCATCGGATGCACCGAAGTCAACGGTCGCAGCCTTGATCTGGGCAATACCACCACCCGAACCGATGGACTGATAGTTGATACGGTTATCCTTGCTCTTGCTGTAGTCCTGGGACCACGCCGAAATAACCGGGTAGACGAAACTCGAACCAGCGCCTGTTACATCAGTCGCGTGAGCCACACCGCTAAGGCACAGCGATGCGATCAGAAGCGACAAGCGTTTTTTAGTCAGCAGAATCACGGTAATACCTCAGTCCAGGAGATTGTGTGGTGGTCCACTTAAGGAGGCCCGAGGCGGATTTAAAACCTCAAATGTTGCTGTTTAATGACAATCCAACGAATCGTGTCCGGAGGGGAACTTTTTTGTAAGTGATTTCCTACGTCACTGGCGATGAAAACCCCTTTAAAAGCCAATGTTTACGGGCTATTCACGCTACATCAAGCCAAATAGCGTTCTGCCACCACCCATCGGATAGCGAAATGCCATTGGTGTTATAAAAATGTAAGAAAGTGTGATTTTAAGAATCGTTGTAAATGACCGAGCGGTCACGTTATAGCTAAATCAACTTAAAACTCCGCTGTTGACGGTGTTCAGGGGTGCATGAATGACCGAAAAAAGCGCGCGATCACTCTCAAGGTGGATAGCAACGGCGTAAGGCTTGATGCATGGAAGATATCTACCGTTCGTCGGGTTCGACGGCACCTATGGCCACTGGCCAATGACCAACGTGAGTACTTTAAAACAACGGAGTTAGCATCATGATCAAGACCAAACTGACTGCCCTGACCCTTGCTGGCCTGATGGCTGTAGCTTCAGGCGCCGCCTTCGCCGAGTCGACCACTACCCCTGAAACCCCGATCAACAAGAATGCGACCAAACTGCCGGGCACCAATACCCAGCCGATGGACCGCACCTCGTCCGAGACCCCAGGTGTGCAGACTGAAAGCAAGGAAGCGGCAGCCGAGCGTTCGATGAAGCACGACAAGACGACACACGGCACGCACGACAAGAGCACCCCCACTGAAAAGACCAAGACTCAGTAATCAGGCGTCTTACGCGGGCAGGACCATGCCCTGCCCGCGGGTCCACCCTTCTAGCGGCACCGTTTCAGTCCCTGTACTTACGGAGGTTGCATCATGATCAGGAATAGATTGGGGGCCATAAGCCTCGCAGCATTTTTGGCCCTCTCGGGCACCAGCGCATTTGCAGGGTCGACCGGCCCGACCAACCCGGCAGGCGACAGCCCTAAGGTCCCAGGCACCGGTACGGAAAAGAACGTCGATGGAACCAGCCCCGGCGCACCAGGCACAAGCCCCGGCACCAAAGGCATGGATCCCTTGCCCGGAAAGAACGGCAGTGCAGATGACAAGCCTCATGACTCGAAACACCCGCATGATGCAGATCACCAGGACAGTCAGGACGGGCACAAGGCCCCTTGATGGTCTGACAGGTCGCTACTGACACAAGCACTGTCGTCAGTTGCCCATTGCACGTAACACACCTCCACCGGCATGCCATGCTCGGCACAGAAGTCCAGCCAGCGCAGTTGGTTGTCCTGGAGGCGATCACCCGGCCCCTTGACCTCGATCATTCGATAACGACGCTGTTGCGGAAAGAACTGGATCAGGTCGGGCATCCCTGTCCGGTTGGCTTTTATGTCCTGCAACAGGCGACGAAACCAGCGAAGCAAGTGCGCTGCCGGCAGGCAATAGAGCGCCTGCTCCAGAAGCTCCGGCGTCAGCGCTCCCCAGAATACGAAGGGTGATTGCAGGCCGTATTTGCTTTCAAAATGCTCACGAATGGTCGCCAGGTATTCATCCGACTCCAGTTGCACCAGACAGGCATCGAATAACGCAGCCCTGCGCTGATAGAAGTCAGGGCTGTACAGGTCACTCGGCGCACTGTGAAACGGATGAAAGAATGCACCCGGCAACGGCGCAAAAATGGCTCGCCAGCACAGCAGCCCGAACAGTGAATTGATCAGCGCATTCTCGACGTAATGCACTTCCCCGCCCTGCTCGGCTTCGAGGTGCAGGCGTATCAGACGCTCGACACTCATCCCCGACACCGGCGTGACCTGCACGTCCAGCCGTGCAATGGCCCGCACCGTGCGCTTGCGCGCCGCCGCCAGGCCGAGCTTGCGTTGCAGGCGTGGCAAGACGCGTGACAGGTGCTGGACCTCCGCATCACTTTCCGGTGCAAGACGGGCCTGCTCCGCCAGCGTCAGCGCCGCTGCATACTCGGCATTGCGCTCCAGCACGCGGATTTGCCTTGAACGCGCGCCGGGGTAGCTCGACTGGCGATACACCGCCATCGCCAGAGGCCAGTCCTGGATGCGCTCGGCCTGTTGCCCGATACGGAACAGCAGTTTGCCACGACGCATCAGCAACCACGGATTGCCGCACTCGATGGCAATGACACGCTCGGCCAGCGCATGCAGCTCCAGGCAGGTTTCCAGTGCTTCCCGGCAGGCATGCAATTGCAGGCACACATCAATGTCGGCACGCTGGTTGATGCCGCGCGACTCCAGCGAGAACTCGACCTTTTCGTAGCGGTAGATACCCAGGTCAGCCAGCACGAATTCAGACCATTCCTGGTACAGATTGCCGAAGTACAGCAAGCGCAGGCGATCACACAGCGGCATGATCTTCAGGCCGAACACAGCGTCGGACAACGTCGGGTACCATTGTTCAAGGGACTGCGGCGACGGGTACATCGGCTGCAGGCGCTCGAACCATTCCTGCTTGCGCTCAGGGCCCTTGACCGCGTGGTCTTTGAAGCAGTGGCTCAACTCATCCCGACGCAGCAGCTGGAACAGCTCGCTCAAGCCCAGTGGCGGAGCGCTGTCGACCCACTCCCGCGCCAGTAGCGGCAGCACGGCGTCATGAGGATCGCCAATCTCGACATAACCGAGTTTGCTGGCCCGAAACAACACACCCTTGCGCATCACCATGCGCACCAGCAAACCCTGGGCGGGCACCGGCAATTCGGCAAACTCGCTGATGAAGCGGCGCTCGGTTGCATCGAGCAGGTCATCGTAGCGCCGGGCAATCCAGCCAAGGACCTGACGGAAGTTTTCCAGGTAATAAAACGGATTGTCGAGGGGCGAAGTATTCAAGGCCAGCGTTCACATACAAATGAGCAGACTGAACAAGGATACTGGTTATCCGTACAGATTCCAGCGCAAACGCCTGCTGAACGTGTTTCGGCCGATCAATGGCATGTATCGCGGGCTGACGGCCGGCTTTAGAATCGGCGGGATAATATCTGCAGCCGAGAGACGAATATGCACGCGCCACTGGTTTATCTCGCAGGCTTCGACGTGTTCAGGACCGACGCCGTGGAACATGGACGCTATCTCAAGGCATTGTGCGCGGCACACGGGCTTGAGGGGTTGTATCCGTTTGACAATGAGGTCACGCAGGGACGGACCGCGCACGAAACCGCGCAGCAGATTTACTCGATGAATGTCGCAATGATCCACCGCTGCTCAGCGATGCTGGTCAACCTGAACGTGTTCCGCGGCCTGGAACCGGATTCGGGCACGGCCTTCGAAGTCGGTATGGCGGTCGCACTGAATAAGCCGGTGTGGGCTTACTTTGAACCGGTAGCGTCGCTGCGCGAACTGGTTCCCCACGACGACAGAGGTCTAGACGCCAATGGTTTTATGGTTGAGGACTTCGACTTGCCGCGCAACTTGATGCTGGCCTGCAGTTGGGCGGGTACCAGCTCGACCGTGGAACTGGGCGCAGAGGCGCTGGCAAGGTACCTGAGTGGCTTTCAGGCTCTGCCGGGGAGCGGCTGAACTCAGGCTGTCACCCCCAACCCAGAAAGTCCCCGCCGTTGTCGCGCAGCATCTGCAACATGCCTTCTGCCGCAGGAGACAGATAACCGCCCTTGCGCAACGTCACACCGATGGTGCGTTTGAGGGTGGTCTGCTCGAGCGGCACCTCACGCAGGTGCTGCATGGTCTTGCCGAACTCCAGCGACTCGCGGGCAATGAAGCTCAACAGGTTGCTGCGGGCAATCAGCCCCGGCAGCAGCGAGATCGAATTCGCTTCGATCTGCACCGTCGGCAGCGGCAGGCCGTGAGCGGCGAAGGTCGCGTCGAGCCATTTGCGCGATGAAACACTCACCGGCGGCAGTACCCAGCGATACGCGCACAGGTCACTCATCTTCAACGACGGCTGGAAAATCGGATGATTCTTGCTGGCGACCACCACAGCTTCGTCCTGCAGTATGGCGAAGCTGGTGACGTCTTCGCTGTCGGGCGCCAGCGCGCAAATGATCATGTCCAGCTGACCGGAGCGCAACGATTCGCGCAGCAGGTCATCCTGACCTATCACCAGCTTCAAGGTGACGTCGGGGGTACGCTGCAACAAGGCCGAAGTCAGTTTCGGCATCAGGTATTCCGCCATCGTCGCAGCGCAGCCGACCCGTATGTTGCCCACCATGCCACTGGCGAAATCCCGAATCTCGCGCTGGGTCTGGGCGATGCTTTGCTGCAATTCCTTGCCACGCGCCTGGAGCAGCTCGCCCACGGGCGTCAACTTGATGCGTCGGCCGTCACGCTGAAACAGTCGCGTGCCGAATGATTCCTCAAGGCGCTGAATGCTTTTGGTCAGCGCTGGCTGGCTGCGATTGAGCTTCTCCGCAGCGCGTCCGAGATGCCCCAGTTCGGCAATGGTTTCGAAATAGGTGAGATCGCGCAGGTCCATATCTATCAACCAAAGTTATCAATTCATGATTATTAGAAAATAGACTTGATGAGTTGCGAAGTCGATACTGTGCGTATGTGATTTACCCCAATCAAGGAGAACGTCCTTGTCAAACGCTTCACGCTTTTCGCTTTCCTCCCTTTCCCCGCTGACTCAATGGGCGGGTCTGATCCTGATGGCCGGCATTGCCGGGCAACTGCTCAAACTGTTCGATATGCCTGCTGCGATGTTCCTCGGGCCCATGCTGGTCGCCATCGGCTTTGGTGTTTCAGGCGCCAGCATCCGTATGCCCAAGCGGGCCTTTCAACTCGGTCAGGGCACGGTCGGCGTGCTGATCGCGCATGCCATGTCGGTCAGCGTGCTGCTCACCGCCCTTCATTCATGGCACGTCATGCTCCTGGCGACGATCCTCACGGTGGTGCTGAGCGCGGCGGTTGGACTGGTGCTGGTGCGGTTTGCCGGTATCCCGAGCAACACCGCAGCCTGGGGTACTTCACCGGGCGCGGCCTCGGCAATGGTCGCGATGTCCGAGGATTACGGTGCCGACTCGCGCATCGTCGCCACCATGCAATATGTGCGCGTCGTCTGCGTGGTCACCATCGGCGCGCTGGTCAGCCATTTCATCGGCGCGCCGGATTCCGCTGCGGCCCTGCACAGCAGTGCAGCGGTACTGCCCAGCCTGAACCTTGTCGACCTTGCGCTGAGCCTGGCAGTGATTGCCGCAGGCGTGACCCTCGGCTCGCGCCTCCCGGCAGGTGCCCTGCTGGTGCCACTGATGCTGGGCGGCGCGCTGCAACTGAGTGGCGTGATGCAAATCACCGTTCCGGCCTGGTTGCTGCCCATCGCTTACGGTGCCATAGGCTGCTACGTCGGGCTGCGCTTCGACCGGCCGACGGTGCAGTACGTCTGGAGACGGCTGCCGATGATGATTCTGGCCTCATTGCTGTTGATCGTGCTCTGCGCCGTGTCGGCCTGGCTGATTGCCGTGATGATGGGCAAGGATTATCTCTCGGTGTACCTGGCGACCAGCCCGGGCGGCCTGGACACCATGGCCATTATTGCCATCGATACGCATGCCGACGTCGGTTTCGTACTGGCGATGCAGACCCTGCGCCTGTTCGGCGTGATCCTGACCGGCAGCTTCCTGGCCCGGCAGATCATCCGCCTGACCGACAAACGCATCCCTGCGCTTTGACTTCAGATTTCAGGCTTGAGCCGACAACCCAGGCTTGACCCAGTGGTTTATTCCAGTCCCGCCAGAGCGCTGGCCAGGCTTGGCGCCAAGGGCAACACCGGCAATAACGTGGCCTGATAGGCGTGGTAAAGGTCCGGCTTGCCGGGCCATATGTCTGCGCTGGGCTCGTTGCGTTCGTTCAGTTCATGGCGCCAGCTGCCATGCTCGTGATCGATGAACAGGGTCTCGTTGAACTCCCAGAAACAGCGATACCAGTCTTCATACTGCTGCTCGCCGGTACGTTGTAGCAATGCGGCGGCAGCGGCGGCCGCTTCGCAATGAGTCCAGTGCAGACGGTGACGGACCACCGGTTCGTTCTGCCAGTCGAGGGTGTAGACGATACCCGCGGCACCGTCGACATCCCAACCGTACCGGCAGGCATTGGCAAACAGTTGGCGGGCATCGTCCAGCAACCATTCGGGGTTGGCGCGTCCAGCCTGACGGCGCGCGGCCTCCAGATGCAACACCAGCCGCGACCATTCGAAGGCATGCCCCGGCGTGGTGCCGAAGGGCCGGAAACCGTCGGCCGGGTTTTCCCGGTTGTAATCGGCCAGCGGCTGCCAATCCTGGTTGAAATGCTCGATGACCTGAAAGTTGTTGGCGCCGGCATGCTCATGGATAACCCGCTCGACAATGCTCAGCGCCCGGTCGAGCCATTGCGCGTCACCCGTCACATCGGCGAGCGCAAGGAAGGCTTCGGTGCTGTGCATGTTGCTGTTGGCACCGCGATACGACTCTTCACTGCTCCAGTCCCGCGCGAATGACTCACGCATGGCGCCTTCCTGCTCGCTCCAGAAATGCGTCTGGATCACCTGGATGGCGTCGGACAGCAATGCCTGCGCACCAGGCCGCCCCGCCACCACGGCAGAGCTGGCCGCCAGTGCGACGAACGCATGCAGATAAGCCTGTTTGTCAGTCTTGCCGCCGTCTTCGAGCGCGGCACTGAACCAGCCGCCGTGCTCGGCATCGTGCAACGGTCCGCGCAGTGCGGCGATACCGTGATCGACCAGCGCAGCGCAGCCGGGAATACCCTGCGCATGCGCCATGGCAAAACAGTGGGTCATGCGTGCCGTGTTCATGGTTCCTGCGGTGGCACCGACCATCAGCCGACCGTAGTCATCAAGACTGCCAAAGCCGTTGTCCAGCCTCGAAGCCTTGGCGAAGGTCAACAGACGATTGCCTTCCAGTGCCAGCCACTGGTGATGGGCTGGCGAGCGCAGCCAACTGCTGAAGGTGTGATTATTGTTATTCATGAAGCGATGCCGCCCCCTTCGATAAGGTTGTGCCCAGACTGTACCGGAGGTCATTTCGACCGAGGGCATAATGCGCGTCCGGTCGATCGTCGGCAAGCGGACACAACCTGTATCAATGTAGGGTTTTACACCTTGAAGCGTGAGACCACCTGATTCAGATCGGCCGCCAGACGCGACAATTCATGGCTCGACGCACTGATCTGGTTGGCACCCTGAGTCGACTGCATGGACAGATCGCGAATGTTGACGATGTTGCGGTCGACTTCACGCGAGACCTGCGCCTGCTCTTCCGCCGCGCTGGCAATCACCAGATTGCGCTCGGAGATCTGATTGATCGACGAGGTGATTTCGCTCAAGGACTCGCCCGCGCCCTTGGCCAGTGCCAATGTCGAGTCGGCCCGAGCGCGGCTGGTGTTCATCGAGTCGAGCGCCTGCGCTGAACCGCTGCGCATGGCGCTGACCATCGAATCGATTTCCAGCGTCGACTGCTGGGTGCGATGCGCCAATGCGCGGACTTCGTCCGCCACCACCGCGAAACCACGGCCCGACTCGCCTGCACGTGCCGCTTCGATGGCGGCGTTGAGTGCCAACAGGTTGGTCTGCTCGGCAATCGAGCGGATCACGTCCAGCACTTTGCCGATGTCCTGCGACTGATTGGCAAGGTTTTGCACCAGCGTCGAGGTGGCCTGCACGTTGTCGGTCAGCGTCTGGATCGACTGCACCGTCTCGATCACCCGCGTCTGGCCCGCCAATGCCGAGGTACTGGACTGGTTGGAGGCGTCCGACGTGGATACGGCGTTACGCGCAACTTCCTCGACTGCCGAGGTCATTTCGTTGATCGCTGTGGCGGCCTGGTCGATCTCCGCATTCTGCTGGTTCAGCCCGCGGTAGCTGTCTTCGGTGACCGAGTTGAGTTCGGTGGCGGCCGATGCCAGTTGAGTGGCCGAACTGCCGATGTGGCGCATGGCTTCACGCAGATTGACCTGCATCATCGCCAGGGCACGCAACAGTCGGGTGACTTCGTCTTCGCCATCGACTTCGATGGTATGGGTCAGGTCGCCGTTGGCAACCTGCTCGGCGGCGGTTACTGCACGTTGCAGCGGGCCGACGATGCTGCGGGTCAGCCAGAGTGCCAGGCCGATGGTGCACAGCGCGGCAATGACCACAAAGATAATGACGATGTCGCGCGACTTGTCGTACTGGGCCCCGGCCGACTTGCCTTCCGCATCGACCTGAGTGAGATAGAAGTCGGCCAGGTCACCGAGTTGCTTGCCGGAACCGTCGACGATCTGCTTCATGTCGACCAGCAGCAGCTTGTTCAGCCCGACGCTGTCGCCCTGGCTGGCCAGTGCAAAGGAACGGTCCAGCGCACTGCGGTATTGGCCCACGGTCACCATGAACTGGTCGGTCAGCGACTTCTCTTCCGGGGTGTCGACAAAGGTCTTGAGGACAGACAGCTTCTTGTCCAGATCGCCCAGACGCACATCCATCTGACCACGGTAGGTCGGAATACTCGCAGGATCGGTGTCCAGTGCCATGCGCAAGGAAATGGTCCGAATGCGCAGCATGATTTCGCGGATATCGTTGACCACTCGCATGCTGGGCAGCCAGTTGGTCTCCACCGCCACTTCACTCTGCCGGATGGTCGACATCTGCGCCAGCGCAAACCACCCCAGCAATGCCACCAGCAGGGAAATAAGGGTAAAACCCAGACCGGCACGACGAGCGATAGTGAGTTTGCGTAGATTCATGACCACGGCTCTTTATATTTTTTGAGGGCAGTGCCCGACACGAAGTTGTCAGACAACCGACAGCGTATCGCCCTGATCAAATAATTCTTTAGGACGCCCAGTGATCATTTGCAGGGTTACTTAAAATAACGGCCAATCGCTCGTCCGGTGCCCGCTGATCACAGCGCAGTCATCAACCGCCCGAAGCCATTTGCCAGAGCCGCGCCACGTCGCGCGCACGCTCGTGCAGCAGGCGGCGGGTCTCGCGGCAGGCCTGCTCGAGGCTCATTGGGCCGCTGACCAGAGCAAAGGCTGCGCCGATGCCGTGCGCATACATCTGCTCATAGCCGTCGCCAAGGGTTCCCGCCAGCACAATCACCGGCACTTGCCGACGCTGGGCGACTCGCGCAACACCAAGCGGTGTCTTGCCACGCAGGGTTTGCGCGTCGAAACGGCCTTCGCCGGTGATGACCAGATCGGCACCGATCAGCGCCTGTTCCAGCCCGGTCAGTTCGGCCACCACTTCCACGCCGGCACGAAACGAGGCCTTCAGGTAGGCCTTGGCGGCAAAGCCCATGCCCCCCGCTGCACCGCTGCCAGGGCTGTCGCGCAAGTCCTGGCCGAGAACCTGAGCCGTTTGGTCGGCAAAACAGCCGAGTGCGGCGTCCAGCGCCACGACCTGCTCGGGCGATGCGCCTTTTTGCGGGCCGAAGATAGATGAGGCGCCATTCGGCCCGCAGAGGGGGTTATCGACGTCGGCGGCGATCTCGACGCGCACGTCAGACAAGCGTGGATCGAAACCGCTCAGGTCGATACGCGCCAGGTTCGCAAGCGCAAGCCCGCCCGGCGCCAGCGGTTGATCGTCGGCATCCAGAAAGCGTGCACCCAAGGCTGAAAGCATGCCGCTGCCGCCGTCATTGGTTGCGCTGCCGCCGATGGCCAGGATCACCCGACGGGCTCCCGCATCCAGTGCCGCCGAGATCAACTGGCCGGTGCCTTCCGTGCTGGTCACGCAGGCGTCGCGTTGTGCCAGGGTCAGCAGTTGCAGACCGCTGGCCATGGCCATTTCGATGATTGCGGTCCTGCTGTCCGCCAGCCAGCCCCACTGGGCATTGACCGGGGCGCCCAGCGGGCCGCTGACGCTGGCGCTCATCAGTTCGCCATTGCAGGCAGCCAGCAGCGCCTCGATGGTGCCCTCCCCGCCGTCTGCCATCGGGCATTTGATCAACTCGGCGTGCGGCCAGACTTCGGCCAGACCACTGGCGATCGCGTCGGCAACTGCCTGGGCGCTGAGGCTGTCCTTGAACGAGTCGGGGGCGATGACTATTTTCATTGTTGTTCTCCAGATCCGGTGCTCGAATGCTCTCATTCAAGACCGTGCTTGCCGCCTGCCGCTCGCACAATGATCCGTCGCCATTATCGGGCGTTTGAACAAAACCCGGCTTCAGGTCTGACGAGTGATCATCTGCGCGCCCAGGTAGAGTTGCAGCAGGTCGTCGGTCTTGTAAGGGTCGCAGCCCGTCAACTCACCAATCTTCTCCAGCCGGTAGCGCAGGCTGTTGCGATGGATACCCAGCGCTTCGGCGCAGGCCTGACTTTCGCCGCTGTACTCGAACCATTTGCACAAGGTGTCGAGCAGTTGCGCATGCGCGTGCAGACGCTCCATTGGCTCGGCGACGTGTTCAGCCAGCCAGTCATGCCGGTAGCGCCAGAACAGCAACGGCAGCCGATAGGCTTCAAGACGCAGCAGGCGCTGCGCCGGCCTTGCCTGACGGGCGTAGTCGAGCAGATCCCGCGCTGCCGCGCAGGCCTGGCGCAGGGTGGGCAGGTCCGCCGATTGCGCCACGGTGGCCATACGCAGCACTGGCCAGTGGTGCTCATCGAACTGCTTGAGCAGCAGCGCATCGTCACGCTCCTTGCCCGTCGCGCGGCACCAGTACAGCAAGGTCGGCTCACGCAGCACGCACCAGCTGTCGGCATAGCGCGTGCCAAGCCATTTGGCAACCTGGCTGGCAGCCAGCCCCTCCTCGGCAAACTGCAGCAGTACCACCTGGCGCGCAATGTGCGGCTGCAAACCCAACTGTCGTGCTTCATCCACCAGACTATCGGGACAATCCGGCAACAGCAGGCGAGCCAGCAGGTCTTCGCTGCGTTGCGCCCGCCACTGAAGGTCAGCCTGCTGACGACGCTGTTCCATGAGCATCTCGGCAGTCATCTTGACCAATTCGCCATACACCCGCACCTCGTCCGGCTCGCCGGTGATGCCGAGCACGCCAACCAGTTGATGGTCGAGCATCAGCGGTAGATTGACGCCCGGCTTGACACCCCCGAGCTGCGACGCTGCCAGAGAATCGATTTCCACCACCTGCCGGTTGGCCAGCACTCGCTGCGCACCCTCATGACGGGTACACAAGCGCTCGGCATCACCGCTGCCGATGATGATGCCCAGGTAGTCCATGACATTGACGTTGTAAGGCAGGATGGTCATGGCCCGGTCGACGATGTCCTGGGCCAGCGCTCGGTCAAGGGCGAACATGAACGACTCCTGACGCGTGGCGAGGCTTGCAATGGTTGGGCATATGGATACATTTTGTTGAAGTTATAGAACGCCCGAGTGTGCCTGAAAGTAGTCACGGGCGCGACGTACATGGCAGAGTGCCCGCGTCGACCTTTTGAACCCTCGAATATGTGTGCACAGGCGCCCCTTTGATCAAATTCCGACTCGCCAGCCTGCTGTCGCTGCTGACCCTGCAAGCCTGCACGTCAATGGCAGAAAGCGAAGAGCCGAAACAGCGCTTTGAAGACTACCGTCAGCAGACCCTCGAGCTGATCCGCAACCAGCGCAACTTCCAGACCGCCGACCACCAGGCCGAGCTGGACTGGAACGCGCCGCGCCAGTGGACCCCGAGCGGGACACCCAAGGGCGGCGTGCTGCTGGTGCATGGCCTGGGGGATTCGGCGTGGTCGTTTCATGACGTGGCACAGACGCTCGCTGCTCAGGGCTATCTGGTCCGAACCGTGCTGTTGCCGGGGCACGGCACCAAGCCCGAAGACATGCTCGACGTGCGCCTCGAACAGTGGCAGCAAGTGGTACGCGAACAGGCGCAACTGCTCGCTCGTGAAGTGCCGAAGGTCTATCTCGGCGGCTTTTCCACCGGGGCCAATCTGGTCCTCGATTACGCCTATGGGCACGACGAAATCTCCGGGCTGCTCTTGTTCTCGCCGGCATTTCGCTCCAACAGCGGCTATGCCTGGCTGACTCCGTGGATCGGCTGGGCACGACCCTGGCTTGCCGCGCCGAATCAAGGCCTGCGCCCAATGCAGACGCCGGTTCGCTACATGAACATGCCCACCAATGGTTTTGCCCAGTTCTATCGCAGCAGCGCGCTGGCCCAGGACCGCCTGCATCAGCGGCGCTATGCAAAGCCGGTGTTCATCGCCATCGCCGAGCACGACTCGGTACTCGACACTGATTACGTGCTGGATAATTTCAGCCAGCGCTTCAGCAGCCCCGCCAGTCGCCTGATCTGGTACGGCGACCTTCCCGCCCGGGCTGCCGATACGCCGCGCGTCGAGGTGCGCAAGGACTACCTGCCGGAATACCGCATCAGCCGCTTCTCACACATGGGCCTGCTTTTTTCAGCGGACAATCCGCTTTACGGCGTATCCGGCAGCCAGCGTATCTGCTGGAACGGCCAGAGCACGGCGGACACCGCCAGGTGCATGGCCGGCGAGCCGGTGTGGTATTCGGACTGGGGCTATACCGAGCCAGGCAAGATCCATGCGCGACTGACTTTCAACCCGTATTTCGAGTGGCAGAGCCACGTGATGCTCGGCGTGCTGAACGCAACACCGTAGTACGCAACCGCCTCCCTTGTATCGTCGATACCGTGGGGCCAGGCTTTTGCAGGAGCGAACTTGTTCGCGAAGGCGGTGTTTTGAACGCCAAATCTTCTGCGGCTGTGCGGCCCCTTTCGCGAACAAGTTCGCTCCTACATTTCTGCCGTACGCTCAAGCATGGGATGCTTTTGCAGGAGCGAACTTGTTCGCGAAGGCGGTGTTTGAACACCAAATCTTCTGCGGCTATACGGCCCCTTTCGCGAACAAGTTCGCTCCTACATTTCTGCCGTACGCTCAAGCATGGGATGCTTTTGTAGGAGCGAACTTGTTCGCGAAGGCGGTGTTTGAACACCAAATCTTCTGCGGCTGTGCGGGCCCTTTCGCGAACAAGTTCGCTCCTACATTTCTGCCGTACGCTCAAGCATGGGGGCTTTTGTAGGAGCGAACTTGTTCGCGAAGGCAGTGTTTTGAACGCCAAATCTTCTGCGGCTGTACGGGCCCTTTCGCGAACAAGTTCGCTCCTACATTTCTGCCGTACGCTCAAGCATGGGGGCTTTTGTAGGAGCGAACTTGTTCGCGAAGGCGTCGTTTTGAACGCCGAATCTTCTGCGGCTATACGGCCCCTTTCGCGAACAAGCGAAGCGTCGCCCGGTTCGCTCCTACATTTTTGCCGTACGCTCAAGCATGGGGGCTTTTGTAGGAGCGAACTTGTTCGCGAAGGCGGTGTTTTGAACGCCGAATCTTCTGCGGCTATACGGCCCCTTTCGCGAACAAGCGAAGCGTCGCCCGGTTCGCTCCTACATTTTTGCCGTACGCTCAAGCATGGGGGCTTTTGTAGGAGCGAACTTGTTCGCGAAGGCGTCGTTTTGAACGCCGAATCTTCTGCGGCTATACGGCCCCTTTCGCGAACAAGCGAAGCGTCGCCCGGTTCGCTCCTACATTTTTGCCGTACGCTCGAGTATGGAGGGCTCTTGTGGGAGCAAACACGTTCGCGCCTACTCCAGTGGAACCAGCCGTTCACGGCTGTTGCTCAGATGCGTCCACATCGCCGCGCGCGCGGCATCCGGGTCCTTGCGGCGAATGGCGCTGAGCAATGCCTCGTGTTCCAGGTTGGCCAGGTAGCCCTGATGCGCAAGGTTGTTACCTGCCCGCTCGCTCGATGCAATGCGGCTGCGCGGAATGACCGCACTGCCCAGGTGTTGCATGATCTCCAGAAAATACGGGTTGCCGGTGGCTTCGGCGATCAGCATGTGAAAGCGCTTGTCAGCCTCGACGCAGCTGTCGTCGTTGGCCAGCAGGTCCTGATAATCATCCAGCGCCTGACGCATGGCCGCCAGTTGCTCATCGGTACGGCGCACAGCCGCCAGCGCCACGGCCTGGGTTTCCAGGCCGATGCGCAGTTCGATGATATCGCGCACTCTGGAAACGGTCTCGACCTTGAGGCGCAGCCCCGTCTGATCACTGCGCTCGAGCACGAAGGTGCCGATGCCGTGATGGGTCACCACCAGCCCGGACGCCTGCAATTTGGAAATCGCTTCACGTACCACGGTACGGCTAACGCCGTGCTCGCGGACGATCTGGTTCTCGGACGGCAGCTTCTGACCGGGTGCGATCTTGCCGAGCAGGATGCGCTGGCTCAGTTCGGTGACCAGATCGGTGGCCAGGTTGTGCTGACGGCGTTTGGGCGCTGTGCTGGCAGGCTCTTGCATGGTGAATGAATCCTGACTTGTCTGTTTATGCTGCCGTATCACGGCCATGGCAGCGCGAATACCGGACTGAGAGCGGCCGGAAGCCGGGTTTGACAGCCCGGCGCAGTTGTCTTACTTGTATTACAAGTCTTTCCCGGATGTCAAAGCTCCTGTTTCCACCCACCCTGCCTCCCATCGGCCATTGCGTTCAAGTCACCGGTCAGGTCCAGCTGATGTACACAAGCAAAAACCTCAGCATTTACTGGTCAAAACTTTAAATTAACGCCGTCACACAGGCTCGACACACCCGCACAACGGCAAATGCCTCGAGGTTGATAATCTTGCAGATCATCACCGCCAAGGGATTGCACAACGGCTTTTTACTTGTATGATGACCGACAATGCGAGGGACACACTTCGCACATACCCGCATAAAAACAACGAGTGGGAGATTCAACTGTGAGCACATCCAATTCCAGGATGGCCGACGGCACAGGTTCGGTTCTGAATTCAGCCGTATCGAAGGTCAAACGTCACGTCCTGCCGCTTTTCGTCATCATGTTCATCGTCAACTACATCGACCGGGTCAACATCGGCTTCGTGCGTTCGCACATGGAGCATGACCTGGGTATCGGCGCTGCTGCCTATGGCCTGGGTGCCGGACTGTTTTTCATCGGCTATGCCCTCTTCGAAGTCCCTTCCAACATCCTGTTGCAGAAAGTCGGCGCACGTATCTGGCTGACGCGGATCATGCTGACCTGGGGCATCGTTGCGGCCTGCATGGCCTTTATCCAGACCGAAACCCACTTCTACATTTTGCGGTTTCTGCTCGGCGTGGCCGAGGCCGGTTTCTTTCCAGGCGTGATCTACTACTTCACCCGCTGGCTTCCCGGCGTCGAGCGTGGCAAGGCGATTGCCATCTTCCTCAGCGGTTCGGCCATCGCCTCGTTGATCTCGGGCCCGTTGTCCGGCCTGCTGCTGCAAATCACCGGTTTCGGCCTGAAGGGCTGGCAGTGGATGTACTTCATCGAAGGCATGTTCTCGGTCGGCCTGTGCTTCTTCGTCTGGTTCTGGCTGGACTCAAAGCCGCACGATGCCAAGTGGCTGACCCGCGAAGAACAGAATGCACTGGTCAACGCCATCGATGCCGAGCAGGCTGCCCGTGAAGCGGCGACGCCGGTCAAGGCGTCCATCGGCAAGCTGCTCAAAGACGGTCAGATCATTCTGTTCTGCCTGATCTACTTCTTCATCCAGCTGACGATTTACGCAGCGACGTTCTGGCTGCCGAGCATCATCCGCAAGATGGGCAGCCTGACTGACTTCGAAGTCGGCATGTTCAACTCGATTCCGTGGCTGCTGTCGATCATCGGCATGTACGTGTTCGCCTCGCTGTCCGCCAAGTGGAAACGCCAGCAAGCCTGGGTAGCCATTGCCCTGCTGATTGCCGCTGCCGGAATGTTCATGTCGACCACCGGCAGCCCGATCTTCGCTTTCGTTGCCATCTGCTTTGCCGCACTGGGTTTCAAGTCGGCTTCTTCGCTGTTCTGGCCGATCCCGCAGGCCTATCTGGACGCGCGGATCGCCGCTGCGGTCATCGCGCTGATCAATTCGGTGGGCAACCTCGGCGGCTTCGTGGCTCCGACCACATTCGGCCTGCTGGAAGAACACACCGGCTCGATCCAGGGCGGACTGTACGGCCTGACAGCCACTTCGATCATCGCCGCGATCATCGTTTTCGCCGCGCGCAATACCCCCAAGCCTGGCGCGACGCCGGTCGCCGCCATTCAGACCCCGGCGACCCACTGATGCACGTGCGCAGCCGCTTTTTCATCGGTCATATTTTCAAGGCCTTACGTTTAAAGGACCCGTCATGAACATTCAGCAATCCAATATCACCAGCAAGGCCCCCGTCATTACCGAGATGCAGGTTGTGCCCGTAGCGGGCCATGACGACATGCTGCTCAACCTGAGCGGTGCACATGGCCCCTACTTCACCCGCAACGTAGTCATTCTCAAGGACAACGCAGGGCATGTCGGTGTGGGCGAAGTGCCTGGCGGCGAGCTGATTCGCCAGACGCTGGAAGACGCGCGATCGCTGGTCGTCGGCAGCAGCATTGGCACTTACCAGAAAATCCTCAACCAGGCACGCAAGGCGTTTGCCGATCGGGACTCCGGTGGCCGTGGCTTGCAGACGTTCGACCTGCGCATTGCCATTCATGCGGTCACCGCGCTGGAAGCGGCGCTCCTCGACCTGCTCGGCCAGCATCTGGAAGTACCGGTTGCGGCATTGCTGGGCGAAGGTCAGCAACGCGATCAGGTTGAAATGCTCGGTTACCTGTTTTATGTCGGCGACCAGCGCAAGACCGATCTGGCCTACCGCAGCGAACCCGAGGCCGACAACGACTGGTTCCGTATCCGCCATGAAGAAGCACTGACGCCCGAGGCCGTGGTGCGCCTGGCCGAAGCCGCGCATCAGCGTTACGGCTTTCAGGACTTCAAGCTCAAGGGCGGCGTGTTGAGCGGCGACCAGGAGATCGAAGCGGTGACGGCGCTCGCCGAACGCTTCCCCGATGCACGCATCACGCTGGACCCGAACGGTGCCTGGTCGCTCAAGGAAGCAATCCGTCTGTGCCGCGATCAGCATCATGTGCTGGCCTACGCCGAAGACCCGTGCGGCGCGGAAAACGGTTATTCCGGTCGTGAAGTGATGGCCGAGTTCCGCCGCGCTACCGGCCTCAAGACGGCCACCAACATGATAGCCACCGACTGGCGGGAAATGGGTCACGCCATTCAGTTGCAGTCGGTGGACATTCCACTGGCCGACCCGCATTTCTGGACCATGCAGGGCTCGGTACGGGTGGCGCAGATGTGCAACGAGTGGGGCCTGACCTGGGGCTCGCACTCCAACAACCATTTTGATATTTCCCTGGCGATGTTCACCCACGTGGCCGCTGCAGCGCCGGGCACTATCACGGCGATCGATACCCACTGGATCTGGCAGGACGGCCAGCGTCTGACCAAGGCGCCGCTGCAAATCGTCGGTGGCAAAGTCGAGGTCCCGAACAAACCGGGGCTCGGTGTCGAGCTGGACATGGACCAGTTGGCCAAGGCTCATGAACTGTACAAAGGCATGGGCCTGGGCGCTCGCAATGACGCAGTGGCCATGCAGTTTCTGATCCCGGACTGGACATTCAACAACAAGCAGCCTTGCCTGGTGCGTTGAATCGGTCCGACATTCGCAGTTGACTCGCCGCCTGTTCAACCGCTGGCTGGCACACGGCGCGCAACCCCCTTGCGCGCCGTTTTTTTAATCGAATTTGGCTTGCCGAAGCGGCATGCTACTGTCTGGTAATGTCCAGTAACGATCAGACACGCATGCGCCATCTCGCCCGCACCCGCCCTCGCCTCACCCTTGCCGCTCTGGTCGGCCTGACCGCAGGCATCGCCTGGTCCTGGCTCATCCCTCATTCGACACTGACCCAGAGCCTGCTGACTGGCTGGGACACGGGAGTATGGCTTTATCTGATCATGATTTTCATCCGCACGTTGCGCAGCGACGCTGAGGATGTGCGGCGAGTCGCGATGAGGGAAGACGAAAACGCAGGCGTCATTCTGGTCACGGTCTGCGTTGCGGCACTGGCCAGTCTGGCCGCCATCATTTTTGAAATCGCCGGCAGCAAAGGCCTTTCCAACGACGCCAGAATGCTTCACCAGGCCTTCACCGGCCTGACAGTCATCGGTTCCTGGCTGATGATCGGCGTGATCTTCAGCCTGCATTACGCACGCATGTTCTACACCTGGAAAGGCAAGGAGCCCGCACTGGCGTTTGTGGGCGGTGAAAAGAACCCCGATTACTGGGACTTTCTGTACTTTTCGTTCACCATCAGCGTCGCGGTGCAAACCTCCGACGTCGGCGTAGCGACGCGCGAAATGCGCAAGGTCGTGCTCGGCCAGTCGTTGATCTGCTTTGTGTTCAACACCGCGATTCTGGGCTTTTCGATCAATATCGCCGCCAGCCTGTTCAATTAGCGTTTGCCTTGAAAAACAATCCCATCAAGAGGCCTTCAGACAATGACCCCATTGAAAATCGCGGTACTCGATGACTGGCAAAACGTCGCCAGCACTGTAGTGGACTGGTCCGTGCTCGGCTCAATGGGCGAGATCAGTTTTCTGCATGACTACCCTGCCGATACATCGACCATGGCGCGGCGCCTGCGAGACTTCGACATCATTTGCGTGATGCGCGAGCGAACCCTGTTCGATGCGACATTGCTCAGCCAGCTGCCGGCGCTGAAACTGCTGGTCACTGGCGGAATGCGCAATGCGGCGATCGATACCGCTGCAGCCAAGCGTCAGGGCATTGTCGTGTGCGGAACCGAAAGCTATAAGCATGCGGCACCGGAGTTGACCTGGGCGCTGATCATGGGCATCACCCGCAACCTGGTGGCCGAGGCCAACGCGTTGCGTGCCGGCAATTGGCAGGTCGGGCTGGGCAGCGATCTGCATGGCAAAACCCTGGGTATTCTCGGCCTGGGCAGTATCGGTAAGTGGATTGCCCGCTACGGGCAGGCATTCGGCATGAAGGTCATTGCCTGGAGCCAGAACCTGACGCCAGAGGCTGCTGCCGAGTCCGGCGTCACTTATGTCAGCAAACAGCAATTGTTCGAACAGGCCGATGTGCTGTCGGTGCACCTGGTGCTCAGCGATCGCAGCCGCGGCCTGGTGGATACAGAAGCACTGAACTGGATGAAGCCGGACGCTTATCTGATCAACTCGTCACGCGGCCCGATCATCGATCAGGCTGCGCTCATCGAAACACTGCGACAGCGCAGAATCGCCGGCGCAGCGCTGGACGTCTTCGACCTCGAACCGCTGCCGGCCGATCACCCGTTCCGCACACTGGACAACGTGCTGGCGACCCCGCACATCGGTTACGTCACCGAGAACAACTACCGGACTTTCTACGGGCAGATGATCGAAGACATCCAGGCGTGGCATGCGGGGTCGCCCATTCGGGTGTTTGGCTGACGGGCCCTGCAACATCAGCCTGTAACCTATGGATGCCACGCTACGTCTGGGCGTTGCGTATCATTCCCCGTAGAGCCTGATCGCGGGGCGCGCTGTCGGCCCCGGTTTCCAGGCAGTAAACGACCAGCGCTTGGACAAAAAAGGCCAGAACCGAATTAACCGTCCGGATTTGTGCTGCACGGGAAATAAGTTCTATACGAACCTGCTCGTCCAGTGGACAATGTCAGGAATATAATTGGACCTTGGGCCCGAGTATTAATAAACAAAAGAAACATGGAAACAGCCGCACAATCGTTATATTAAGTTTCCGACGCGCTTATATGAACACTGTCATTCCATAAGTTATCGCCTGCCGCGAGATTCATTCTCCTGCTTCATCAGGCGCAGCCACTTTTTGCACAGACTACTGAGACACCCGATGAATATCCGCTCAGCCAGGCCACATGACAGCCTCATGGCAGCTAACGAGAAACCTGTCACGGCAGACAGGACCCCACAGCCGGCGAGCGCTGGCACGACGGCTGCAACTTCGGATACGCAGACGAAACTCGATACCTACACCCCGTCTGACAGGCGCTCTGCTGAAGCAGCGGAAACGTCGCCGGTCTATACCAAGGCCATGCTCAATGACGTGGCCACTGTCAAAGACAACACGACCTCTGCCGAGCCAGATACAAAAGTCCAAGACAAAGACAAGGTTTCCGCTTCCGAGCCCGTCAAAACCGCCGAGCCCGTCTTGCGCGGGGGAGCCAACGTCAATCCTGATGATATCGCCACACCTGCCGCTGCCACGAAGATGATTCAGGACCTGAAAGCGATTGGAGGCGGAACCTTGCGCTTTCAGATGACGCACGATCAGATCAAGGACAGCAGGCAGTTGGATAAGCTCAGAGCATTGCTCAGTGAAGGGGGCAAACAGGGTGTAAAAGTTCAGTTCACGTTCCGCGACGATGCGAACCAGGGTAGCGGAAACGTGCTGACGGGGGACAAATTGAAGGAGGCCGCGGCCGACATCAGTACCGTTGTCAAAAGGTTTGGCAGTCGTACAGGCTTTGTACTGGATACCTTCCATCAGGGCGGTAAAAGCGCAAGTCAGGAATGGGCTGACATGCAGACCACGTTAATTAAATCCGCACGCGATGCCGGTTATAAAGGAAGTATTATTGTCGAGGACAGCAATTGGGGAGGTGGCCTGACCGCAGGTCCGCAAAGCGGCCTGGTCAAGTTTGCTGTTCAATTAAAAGCTGCCAATGGCGACGACAACCCTGCCCTGATTGGCAGTTTTCATGTGTACGCCAGGGAAAGCGAAGCCTCTTCGCGACTCGCCAAACAGATCAAGGCATTGAAAGAGGCTGGCTACAAATTCCAGATTGGCGAAGTGGGTAATGCCAACCTTACAGCAGCCAATACCTACCAGCAAAAGGACGCCGCCACTAATGCCTTGCGGGATAATATGAGCGCTCTCAAAGCCGCCGGAGCGGACATTTTACCCGGCAAGGAACAGTTCCAAGGGGGCAAACTTCGCCACCGTGCCGGTTTTTCAACGGCCGATCAGTACTGATGATGCACGGCTGCGTGTGCACAAGGGCCGCTACCCATGACACACGCGGCTGAACCTGCCCCTGAAAGGGTCAGGCTTTCTCTATCAGAACCCGATACCGGTACGCAGCATCACAACGTATAGGCAATACCCACCTGCACCGTCCGTGGCGCCCCCGGATAGGCATAGACATTGCCGAACGAGCCTTCCTCATAGTCGGTGTCGAACACATTCTTCAGATCCAGATTGAGCTTCACGTGCGGGTTGACCTTGTAATAGGCCAGCAGGTCAAACACCGTATAGCTGTCCATCGAGAAAGAGGTGTTGGCCGTACGCCCGGCACGCTGGTCGACATAGCGACCGCCGCCGCCCAGGCCCAGACCACGCAGGGCGCCGTCCTGAAACTCGTAGACGTTGAGCAGGCTGAACGTTTGCTCGGGAATGTTCATCAACCGTGTACCGGAGCGTAGCGTGTTGTCCTTGGTGACCTCGGCGTCCACGTAGGCGTAGCTGCCCATTACCCGCCATTGCGGAGTCAGGTTGCCGACCACGTTCAGGTCCAGGCCGCGACTGCGCACCTCGCCAGCCGCCACACTGAACGTTGAATCGAGCGGATCGGTGGTCAGCACGTTACGCTTTTCGATCTGATAGATCGCCGTGTCGACACTCAGCTGCCCGTCCAGCGCTTCCCACTTGGTTCCGACTTCATAGGACTTGCCCTCCTCCGGCTTGAACCCGCCACCCAGTCGGCTGGCACCGCTGTTGGGCTTGAACGAGCGAGCGGTGGTGGCGTAGACGGCAAGGTCGTCGGTCAGGTCGTAGCTCAGGCCGAGGCGCGGTGTGACCGCGTTATCGCTGGCAGTCCAGCTGCTGGTGCCGGGCAGGAAAGAATCGTAATCATGTTCGAAACGCTCCAGACGCACACCGCCCAGCAGCTTCAGGCGCTCGGTCAGGGCCACCTGGTCCTGTACGAAGGCAGCCCAGGTCTTGAGGTTTTCCTTGTCATGGGTGGTCGTTCGGGTCAGTGCCGGACGAGCCTGGCCGTAGACCGGATTGAAGAGGTCGATCGGGTAGGCAGCTACTGCACCGCTGGAACGTTGAATGATCGACTTGTAGTCATAATCTTCGTACTCGACACCGGTCAGCAGCGTGTGCTCGAAACCGCCCGCTGAAAAATGCCCAGTCAGATTCAGCTGCACATCGCGATCGGTCCATTCCAGCTTGCGATAGTTGAAGTTGCGCCCGAGCGTGCGACCGTCCGCCGCCAGCCCGTTGGCCTCGATGGCATCGCCCTGCAGGGAGCCGTCAAGGATCTGTAAGCCACCGCCCAGCGTCCAGTCCGGGTTGAGGTCATGCTCGAAGCGCAGCTGTGCCATGTTGTTATCGTTATGCAGCTTGCCCACACTCTTCTCGCCGAAGAACGTGTCGCGGGAAGCGGTGCCCGTCTGGTTGGCATACCGCGTCAAACCGCGATCCAGCGGCGCGTTGTTGCGCATGAAGTCGCCTTCGAAGGTGATGCGCGTGGCGTCGTTGACCTGCCAGCTCAATACTGGCGCCACGCCATAGCGCTCGGTTTCGACGTGGTCACGGAACGTATCGCCGCCCTCACCCACCACATTCAGGCGATAGGCAAACCGGCCTTCGTCATCCAGTGGCCCGGAGGCATCCAGCGTTCCGCGCTTCATGCCCTGATCATTGAGCTGACTGCCCAGCGTCACGGAAGGCTCGGCCAGCGGCTGTTTGGAAAGCACATTGAAGGTGCCGCCCGGATCGCCGCGACCATAGAGCGTGGTGGCCGGACCACGCAGCACCTCAAGACGCTCGATGGTGTTGGTGTCCGGCATGTTCGGATAACCACGATTGATCGGGAAGCCGTTGCGATAGAACTCGCCGGTGGTAAAGCCGCGCACCGTAAAGGTGGTCAGCCCCTGGCCGCCGAAGTTGTTGGCTCGCCCGACGCCACCCGCGTAGTCGAGAGCATCCTGCAAACGTGTGGAACCGATGTCCTCGACCGCTTCGCGGGTCACGACGCTGACCGATTGCGGGGTTTCGTGCAACGAGGTATCGGTACGCGTTGCGCTGGCGGAGCGTGTGGCCCGATAACCATCGACCGGCCCTTGTGCCGTTTCGGCATTGGCGGCGCCCTGGATATCGATATTCTGCAGCTCCATGGCAGGCTGGACGCCAGGCACCTGATCGGCCCAGGCAGTTTGAGAGATAGCCTGGATAACGCAAAGTGAAACGAGAGTACGACGCATCGACATACAACCCTTGGCAAGAAACCAGGCCTCTTGGGACCTGGCAGGATTTTTTTGCGAATAGTACAGATTCGTATTAACGCCTGATACAAATTCCCAAAAAATACTCTTGCCAAGGCCAGGTATGCCGCTTAGCCAACGTGGCGATAAACAGGCAAACTGAGCTCATTACTCCTTACCAGAGAACCCACGATGCCCCTTTCCCACAAGCCTGCCGATCCTCGTTGCGCCTTGCTGGTGATCGACATGCAGTACGACTTCATGCCCGGCGGGCAACTGGCGGTGGCTGACGGCGATGCGCTGCTGCCGTTGATCAATCGCCTGGGTGCGCGCTTTTCCCAAGTGGTCATCACGCAGGACTGGCACCCTGCCGGGCACATTTCCTTTGCTTCCAGCCATGCGCAGCGCCTGCCGTTCGAGAGCATCACCCTGCCCTACGGTCCGCAGACGCTGTGGCCGGATCATTGCGTACAAGGCAGTCACGGTGCGCAGTTGCATGCCGACCTCGACCTGCCTCACGCGCAACTGGTCCTGCGCAAGGGCTGCAATGCGCATATCGACAGTTATTCGGCATTTCTGGAGGCAGACCGTACAACCCGCACAGGGCTGGCCGGGTACCTGACCGAGCGCGGCATCGATACGCTGTTCGTGGTCGGGCTGGCGCTGGACTTCTGTGTCGCCTGGTCGGCGCAGGATGCACGCAGTGCCGGTTTCAACACTTTTGTGGTGGAAGACGCCTGTCGCGCCATCGACATGAACGGCTCGCTCGAGCACGCCTGGAAGACCATGCTGGGCATGGGTATCGAACGCGTGCAGAGCGCCGATCTGCTGGGCTAGACCGACACATTCTGCCAACTGGCTCAAACAATTCTCGATACGCCCCGCCGCTGGCGAACGACAGCGCGCGGCGCCTGTCTGAACCATCGGCCCGACATTGCCCCGGTCGGTCCATTTCATCACTGGCGCTGAGGACGTTGTATGGACCACGAAGTAGATGGCAAGACCCCCGGCCTGTCAGCCGAGGAAGAGCGCGAGATCGATGAGAACCAGCCGCCCCGCGCGGCGGTGTTGCACGAAACCATTCGCATGCAGGGCGACCACGAACTGGAGCGCAGCGTAGCCGCGCTGTGGTGGTCGGCATTGGCTGCAGGACTGACCATGGGCCTGTCGCTGATGGCGATGGGTTTGCTGAACTCGCGCCTCGAAGGCATCCCCGGCAGTCATGTGATCAGCAGCCTCGGCTATTCGGCAGGGTTTCTGGCGGTGATCCTGGCGCGTCAGCAATTGTTCACGGAAAACACCATCACAGCTGTGCTGCCGGTCATGAGCAAGCTGAACCTGGCCAACATCGGGCGGCTGCTGCGCTTGTGGGGTGTGGTTCTGACCGGCAACCTGGTCGGCACACTGCTGGTTGCCTATGTCATGCTCAACCTGCCGATTTTCGATACCAGCACCGACAAGGCGTTTCTGGAAATTGGCCACAAGGTCATGGAAAACGACATGGCCCAGATGTTTTCCAAGGGCATCGTCTCGGGCTGGATGATTGCGACCATGGTCTGGATGATCGCGTCGATGGAAAACGCCAAGATAGCGATCATTGTGCTGATCACCTACCTGATGGCGCTCGGCGACTTCACGCACATCGTGGTGGGTTCGGCCGAAGTATCCTATCTTGTATTCGCAGGTGAGCTGGGCTGGAAGGATTTCTGGTTCGCTTTTGCAGGCCCCACCCTGGCAGGCAACATTATCGGTGGCAGTTTTATTTTCGCCTTGATCAGCCATGCGCAGATCCGCAGTGAAAAAGACACCACAGAGAAAATGGAGCGCGACCGCAAAAACAAGGAAGAAAAACGTCGCCTGGAGAAAGCGCAAAAGCTCAAGGAAGCGGATTCCACGGCAAAGCGAGAAATATGATCCCTATCATTAAACTTTCTTTCAGGAAACGCGGCGGGTTTTAAAGGCAGAATGACTCTTTGAACGCATCTATTCAGGCAGGGACCATGACCCGAATTCTGGCAATCGAAGATGATGCCATCACTGCAAAGGAAATCGTGACCGAACTCAGCAGCCACGGGCTGGAAGTGGACTGGGTCGACAATGGCCGTGACGGCCTGGCACGTGCAGTGAGTGGCGATTATGACCTTATTACCCTGGACCGCATGTTGCCGGAGATGGATGGTCTGACCATCGTCACCCATTTGCGTGCCCAGGGCATTTCCACGCCGATCCTGATGATCAGCGCCCTTTCCGACGTGGACGAGCGCGTTCGCGGCCTGCGTGCCGGAGGGGACGACTATCTGCCCAAGCCCTTCGCGTCGGATGAGATGGCTGCGCGCGTCGAGGTGTTATTGCGACGCAGTAACCCGGTCAGTGCCGCCAAGACGGTATTGCAGGTTGCCGACCTGGAACTGAACCTGATCACCCGGGAAGCGTGTCGCGGCGGCGAGCCGCTGACCCTGCTGCCCACCGAATTCAAGCTGCTTGAGTTTCTGATGCGCAACAGCGGACAGATCATCACCCGAATGATGATTTTTCAGGAAGTCTGGGGCTACCACTTCGATCCGGGCACCAACCTGATCGACGTTCACATCGGCCGTCTGCGCAAGAAGATCGACCAACCCGGTACCGCACAGCTCATTCAGACCGTGCGAGGATCCGGCTATGTCATTGCCGAACCCGTCTGACGGCTGGCGATCATCCACGAGTCGATTACTGGCGCTGTACAGCTCGCTGTTCGTAGCCTGGAGCGTGATTCTGCTTGGCGTGCTGTATTGGGAGGTGACGTCTTATCTGGACACCCTCGCCCGCCAGTCGCTCACCCATCGCCAGCAACTGTTTTCGCGCTTCGAGGGCCAGGGCCTGGTGGACGCTCTGGCCACCAGCATGACCTTCGATACCCGTTCGGTGGATGCCTACGGTCTGTTCGACGAGAACTTCCGCCCGGTTGCCGGGCCTATCACCAGCGTCCCGAAAAACCTGCCTATCGACGGCCAGATTCATGTACTGAACGATTGCATCGAATCGGATGATCCAGGCATGCCGCAAGGCAGTTGCGATGCGATCGTCAATCGCACGTCGGACGGCCGCTGGCTGGTGCTGGTTCGCGAGAACGGCTCTCTGTTTGCGGTGAGCACGCTGATCCTGCATGCCTTGCTGTGGGGCATCTCGCTGACCATTATTCCCGGTGTTGCCGGCTGGCATTTACTGCGCCGCAGGCCGTTGCGGCGTATCCGCGCGATCCAGGCCAGCGCCGAATCGATCATCGCCGGCGACATGGCCGGCCGTCTGCCGGTCTCCAACAGGCGCGATGAACTGGACATGCTGGCGGTGATCGTCAACGCCATGCTCGACCGTATCGAAAAGCTCATGAACGAGGTCAAGGGCGTTTGCGACAATATCGCCCATGACCTGCGCACACCGCTGACCCGCTTGCGTGCGCAGCTTTACCGTATTCAGCAGCAGTCAGCACACGATTCGACCCATGCCACGCAGATTGCCCAGGTCATCAGCGAAGCTGACACGCTGATGGCACGCTTCCGCGGACTGTTGCGCATTTCCGAGCTGGAAGACCGCCAGCGGCGCTCGGCATTCGTTGAACTGGAACTGCGTCCATTGCTGCAGGAGCTACATGATTTCCACCTGCCGCTGGCTGAAGAAGACCAGATCACCCTGATACTCGACCTGCATGAACCGCTACCCACTCTGGTAGGCGACCGCGCTCTGCTGTTCGAAGCACTGACCAACCTGCTGGGCAACGCAATCAAGTTCACCCCGGGCGGCGGAATCGTCAAAGTCAGCGCCTACCCTGCCCCCGGCGGCACCACGCCGTGCATCGAGGTGCAGGATTCCGGGCCTGGCATCCCCGTCGCCGAGCGCGCGGCTGTCTTTCAGCGCTTCTATCGCAGTGAGGCCGGCACCGAGCAAAGCGGCTTCGGCCTCGGCCTCTCCGTAGTGGCCGCAATCGTCAATCTGCACGGTTTTACACTGCAGATAGGCACCAGCGAATACGGCGGCGCAAGTTTGCTGCTGGAATGCCGCACGGTGAATACGCTGGCCTGAGACTCAGGCACTTTCCAAGCCCTGGATTGCACGATCGTGCCTGCTTTTTGACGAGATTAACGCGTCTGGCTCAAGGGTTTCGGCGATTTCGATATTAATCTGGCGCATTCTGCCAAGCGCAAATTCGTAACTAGATGTTTCAGATTCGCACCTGGCTTGACCGTTTCAGCACGCACAAGTTCCCCTCAATAAATGCGCTTTTCAGGCTCCATACGGCGCTTTTCCCCGATTAAAACCTTCTATTGCCAAAACGATGATGGCCAAACGCCAACGGACAATGTGAACAGCCAGACACTTTTATGACGTCAGTGACTTGTCGCCATGCTGGCACTGCGTTATCTATGTCCGGGCAAGCACAGTTCCTGCGGTAACGTTTCCGCTGCACCCAGAATAATAACTCACCGGATTTCGCCACTTACCAGGCGAGGCTTTGGCATGGCTGCCGAAGCAGAGAACGCTGCACTAATTGCTGGATCAAATTTTAGCTGGGAGGCTGTTATGGGCGCACAATCGAAGATTCTAACAATCGGTAAGTACAAGGTTTACGCCGAGACTTACTGGAAAGGCAGCGACGCCAAGACCATTCTGCTGGTCAACGGTGCACTGTCGACCACGGGCTCTTTCGGGCAGACGGTCAAGTACTTGCAACCGCACTACAACCTGGTGCTGTTCGACCTGCCGTTTTCGGGGCAATCCCGAGCGCACAACCCGGACGACATGATTGTCAGCAAGGAAGACGAAGTAAACATTCTCCTGCAACTGATTGATCTCTATCAGGTAAACCACCTGTTGTCGGTCTCCTGGGGCGGTGTATCGGCCCTGCTGGCGCTCTCCGAATGTCCTCCGTCCGTGGAGAAGGCCATCATCAGCTCGTTCTCGCCGGTCCTCAACGAGGCCATGCTCGACTATATCGACAACGCCCAGGTCTACCTCGCCGCACGTGAAAAACGCAAGATCGGCTCACTGCTCAACGACACCGTGGGAAAGTACCTGCCACGCCTGTTCAAACTCTATAACTACAAGCACCTGATCAGTCTTGCCGAGCACGAATATCGCCAGATCGACTTTCATATCAGCCAGATTCGCCAACTAAGCGCCAGTAACTACGTCGAGCGTTTCTCCTCGATCAACATTCCGGTGCTGTTCATCAACGGTGAAAAAGATGAATACACCACCGTTGAAGATGCCCGCATGTTTTCCAACTACATCGCCAAAAGCAGTTTCAACGTCGTTCCGGACACCGGGCACTTTCTGGACCTGGAAAGCAAGGCGGCGTGGCACCACTCGCAAAGAAACGTACTGACATTTCTGGGCACTGAAGCTACCCAGGAGGTTTGGCCCAGCGTCACCGCGATGGCCTGAAGCACTCGCCTGCGCCCGGGAAGCCCTTGCGCTTTTCCGGCGTGACGCTGTGATTCATGGGTGTTGGCTTTCTTTGATCGGGCAGTGCTATTCGTTGATGACTTTTTCCTTTGCAACGCTCCTGCGTTCGTGCTGCCGTGTTTCCGGAAATATCCGGCCGTTGCACTCCCTGTACGCCCAGCCCCATGTGGTACTGGGTTTCATCTCGCTACTGTCACTCAGCGCCTGTTCTGCAGGAAAACCCGCAGAAAAGGCGCTGGTGCGAGTCAGCGCGCAACCGGTTGCCTTACTCAACGTTGCCAGCAGTGTGACGCTGACGGGCGATATCCAGGCTCGCAAGGTGACCGAGCAATCGTTTCGTGTCTCCGGCAAGCTGATCAAGCGCTACGTGGATGTCGGGGATCGAGTGCGGGTCGGACAGGTGCTGGCCAGACTCGACGCACGCGAGCAAAACACCGAGCTGGCGTCAGCCCGTACCGAAGTCGCGGTACGACAGTCGCGGCTGCACCTCGCCGAACAGAACTACCAGCGGCAGCAAGTGCTGCTGCCCAAGGGTTTTACCAACCTCAGTGAATACCAGAAGGCCCGCTCCGGCCTCGACAGTGCGCGGGGGGATCTCGCCGCGCTGCAGGCGCAGCAGGCCAATGCGCGTGACCAGGTCGGTTATACCGGGCTGTTCGCAGCAGCCGATGGCATCGTGACGGCGCGGTATGCCGAAGAAGGTCAGGTGGTTCAGGCCGCCACTGCGATTTTCAGCGTCGCCCACGATGGCGAGCGCGAAGCGGTATTTTCCGCGTATGAATCACTGCTGCGAGCCGATCAGAAAGGTGCCGCAGTGACTGTCAGCCCCTTGGGCCAGCCAGGGACTCAGTTGACCGGCATCATCAGGGAAATCACCCCTATCGTCTCCGCTGCAAATGGCACGTTGCGAGTGCGCGTTGCTCTGCAGGGCGCCGCTGCGTCGCTCGCGCTGGGCTCCGTGGTCAGCGCTCGCTTGCAGACGCAGTCGCAATCGGCGTTCGCCCTGCCCTGGTCCGCCTTGAGCCGCACACAAGGACAACCGGCAGTCTGGCGGGTGGACGCCCAGGCCAGGGTCAGGCTGACGCCTGTCAAAGTGCTGCGTTACGAACAGGGTCAGGTCATCGTTTCAGAAGGGCTGTCCGAAGGTGATCGGGTGGTGTCCCGGGGGCTGCAGTTTCTCTACCCGGGGCAACGGGTAGAGGTCGCAGGGCAAGCGCAAGCCGAACAAAGCGTCTCGCTGGCGTCATCGGGAGCTGCGCAATGAGCACCTCGTACGCAGAAACACGAACCAGATCCCGCTGCTGGCTGATCTGCATTCTGATCGTGGCTCTGCCGGGCTGCCGCGACAAACCGCTTCGCGAGGTTGTCGAACGCCCGGTACTGTTCACCGAAATAGTCGATCAGCGCAGCGCCTCTCATGGCCGCTTCGCCGGCGTCATTCAGCCGCAGTATGAAGTGGCATTGGGGTTTCGCGTCGCAGGGCGACTGGCAAGCCGGCATGCGGAGATCGGTGATCGGGTGCGCAAGGGCGATCTGCTCGCCACGCTGGAACCCGGCGACCAGCAACACCGTTTGCGTGCCCGCCAGGCAGAACTCGGCAAAGCCCAATCCGCCTGGCAACAGGCACGCGATGAATTGACGCGCTACCAGCAACTCTATGAGCGCGGTATCGGCTCGCGAGCGCGAATGGATCAGCTGGACAACGACCTGCGCACTCAGGACGCGCTGCGCAATCAGGCCCGCGTCGCGGTGCAGCAAGCCGGTGATCATGTGTCCTACACACATTTGTCAGCCGAGTTCGATGGCCTGATCACAGGATGGCAAGCCGAAGTCGGCCAGGTCATGGCGACCGGTCAGGCAGTGGTCAGTCTTGCGCGCCCGGACAGCCGTGAAGCGGTCGTCGACTTGCCACTCGGTTCGCTGGATGAACGCCACCGCATCAGAGTGATTTCGCAAATCAACGAACAGCTTTCAGTGGCCGCGGACGTCCGCCAGCTTGCGCCGCAAATCAATGCCGAGACCCGCACTCAGCGCGTCCGCCTGGCCTTGCAGAACCCTGCGGACAGCTTTCGCCTGGGCTCGACCGTCACGGTAGAGATCAGTGGCGACGCGCCGGCGTTTCATGAGCTGCCCGGCAGCGCAGTGCTGCAGCGTGACGGCACGTATCAGGTGTGGGTGATCGACCCAACGACATCGACACTGGTCCCGCGCGCGGTGCAGGTACTGGCGCGATCAGGCTCGACGGTAAGGGTCAGCGGCGCGCTGCACGAGGGCGAAAAAGTAGTGACTGCCGGCGTCAACGGCATGCAGTCCGGACAGAAGATCCGCCTGCAGCGAGAGGTCAGTTTGTGAAGGAGCGCTTCAATCTGTCGGCCTGGGGGCTCAGGCATCGCACGCTGGTCTGGTACATGATGTTCGTTTCACTGCTGATGGGCAGCTGGTCATTCCTGAATCTGGGGCGTGAGGAAGACCCTTCATTCGCCATCAAGACCATGGTCATTCAGGCGCGCTGGCCGGGTGCGACGCTGCCCGACACCCTGCAGCAGGTGACTGACCGGCTGGAAAAGAAGCTCGAAGAAATCGACGCGCTGGATTACGTGAAAAGCTACACGCTGGCTGGCGAATCGACGCTTTTTGTCTTCCTCAAAAGCGAAACCCGCAGCGCCGACATCCCTGCGGCCTGGTATCAGGTGCGCAAGAAGATCAGCGATGTGCGCGCCGAACTGCCCAGCGGCATTCAGGGCCCGGCGTTCAATGACGAGTTTGGCGATGTGTTCGGCAGCATCTATGCGTTCACCGCCGATGGCCTGTCTTTCCGCCAGTTGCGCGATTATGTCGAGCAAGTGCGCGCGGATATTCGCAGCGTGCCCAACCTGGGCAAGATCGAATTGCTAGGCGCCCAGCGCGAAGTCATTTATCTGAATTTCTCGATCCGCAAGCTCGCGGCGCTGGGCATCGATCAGCGCCAGGTGCTGCAAAGCCTGCAAGCGCAAAACTCGGTCACGCCGGCCGGCGTGATGGAGGCAGGTCCCGAACGCATTGCCGTGCGGGCCAGCGGACAGTTCAGTAATGAACAGGACCTTGAGGCGGTCAATCTGCGCTTCGGCGACCGGTTCTTTCGCCTCAGCGATCTGGCGACCATCGAGCGCCGTTATGCCGATCCGCCCTCCTCACTGTTCCGCTTCAACGGCCAGCCAGCCATCGGCCTTGCGGTGGCCATGAAGCAAGGTGGCAACATCCAGGCATTCGGCACCCAGTTGCAGCAGCGCATCGACGATCTGACCACCGAGCTGCCGCTGGGCATCGACGTGCACCTGGTCTCAAGCCAGGCCAATGTGGTCGAAAAAGCCATCGGCGGCTTCACCCACGCACTCTTTGAAGCGATCCTGATTGTGCTGGTCGTCAGCTTCATCAGCCTAGGCATTCGTGCCGGTCTGGTGGTGGCCTGTTCGATTCCGCTGGTGCTGGCGCTGGTCTTCGTGTTCATGGAGTACAGCGGCATCACCATGCAACGTATCTCGCTGGGCGCACTGATCATCGCTCTGGGGCTGTTGGTGGATGACGCGATGATCACCGTCGAGATGATGGTCACCCGCCTGGAAAGCGGCGATTCGTTACCGCAGGCCGCTACCTTCGCGTACACCTCGACCGCCTTCCCGATGCTGACCGGCACATTGGTGACCGTCGCCGGTTTCGTGCCCATCGGCCTGAACTCCAGTTCCGCAGGCGAATACGTGTTCACCATGTTCGCCGTCATTGCCGTGGCGTTGCTGCTGTCCTGGCTGGTGGCGGTACTGTTCGCGCCCCTGATTGGCGTACACATCCTCAAGGCCTCGGCGCAACATGCCGCGCCGGGGCGCTGGATGCGTGGTTTCAGCCGCCTGCTGGTCAAGGCACTCGAGCACCGCGGGTGGGTGATCGGCATCACGTTGCTGATGTTCATCGGGTCGCTGTTTGCAGGCAGGTTGCTGCAGAACCAGTTCTTCCCGGACTCCGACCGCCCGGAAATCCTCGTGGATATTTACATGCCGCAAAATGGCTCCATCGAAGGTACGCGCCAGACCATGGACCGCTTTGAGGCAACGCTCAAAGAAGATGCCGATGTAGTGCGCTGGAGCTCTTACGTGGGCAAGGGCGCAGTGCGTTTCTATCTGCCGCTGGATCAGCAATTGAGCAACCCGTTCTACGGGCAACTGGTGATCGTCAGCCAGGGAGGCGAAGCGCGTGACCGGCTGATCGAGCGCTTGCGTCAGCGCTTTCGTGACGATTACGTCGGTGTGGGTGGCTATGTTCAGCCGCTGAACATGGGGCCGCCGGTGGGCTGGCCGGTGCAATACCGGGTCAGCGGACCGGACATCGAGCAGGTGCGCAGCCAGGCCATGGCGCTGGCGGCGATTCTCGATGCCAACCCCAATATCGGCCAGGTCATCTATGACTGGAACGAACCGGGCAAGGTGCTGAAGATCGACATCGCGCAGGACAAGGTGCGCCAGTTCGGTCTGTCCTCCGAGGACGTGGCGCAAATCCTCAACAGCCTGGTCAGCGGCACCACCATCACTCAGGTGCGTGACAGCACCTATCTGATCGACCTGGTCGGACGCGCAGACAGCGACGAACGCAGCTCGGTGCAGACCCTCGCCAATCTGCAGATCCCCACACCCGGCGGTGCGAGCGTGCCGCTGCTGGCGTTCGCCACGCTCAGTTACGAGCAGGAACAGCCACTGGTCTGGCGCCGCGACAGGCTGCCGACCATCACCCTGAAAGCCAACGTGCTCGGCACCTTGCAGCCGGCAGCGCTGGTCAGGCAATTGAAGCCCGACGTCGATGCCTTCAGCGCCCGCCTGCCGTTGCGCTACTCGGTCGCCACCGGCGGCGCCGTCGAGGCCAGCGCGCGCTCACAGGGTCCGATCCTGAAGGTTGTGCCGTTGATGCTGCTGTTGGTGATCAGCTTTTTGATGATCCAGTTGCACAGCGTGAAAAAACTGCTGCTGGTGGTCAGCGTGGTGCCGCTGGGCCTGATCGGCGTGGTCGCAGCCTTGTTGATTTCCGGCTATCCGCTGGGGTTCGTGGCGATTCTGGGCGTGCTGGCGCTGATCGGTATCATCATCCGCAACTCGGTGATTCTGGTCACGCAGATCGATGAATTCATTGCCGCCGGGGAAAGCGCCTGGACATCGGTGGTCAAGGCCACCGAACATCGCTGCCGACCGATTATGCTCACCGCAGCGGCCGCGAGCCTGGGCATGATCCCGATTGCCCGCGAGGTGTTCTGGGGGCCGATGGCCATTGCGATGATCGGCGGCATCGCCATCGCCACCCTACTGACCCTGTTTTTCCTCCCGGCGCTGTATATGGTCAGCTATCGGATCAAGCCACCTGCTGTTTAGCCGCTCAGATTTCCACCGGCAGGAAATCGAACAGTGCCTGCGGAGCCTCGACCAACATAATGCGCTTGAGCGGGTCCGGGCAGTCGAGCGCGCGGAACTGCTCGACCACATCGGTGTAGCTGACCACGTGCTCATGCTGGGTGTGTGGCCAGTCGCTGCCCCATACCAGCCGGCGCGGACCAAAGCTTTGCAGCAGCAACGGCAATGCCGCGCGAGCGAACGCCGCGTTCTGCTCGACACTGCCGCCCAGACGGTAGATTGCCGAAACCTTCATCCACAACTGCCCGCTCAGGCCCAACTCCAGCAAGGCCTGGAAGGCCGGATCAGCAACACCAGGACGCGCATCGGGCCGCCCGAAATGGTCAATCACCAGCTTGCAACCGAACGGCAGCAACTGCCGGATCAGCCCTGGCAGGTCAGCGACCTCGCGGTGCAGTTCGACATGCCAGCCGAGCGTCCAGATGTGTTTGAACAGCGTTTTCCATTCCGACGCGGAGAAGTCCGGCAGCGGCTTGCCGATCAGGTTCAAGCGGATGCCGACGATGCCCAGCCCGGCCATACGCTGCAACACGCCGCGACTGATGTCCGTGTCGACCACGGCCACGCCGCGCAAGCGGTCCGGAGCCTGCGCCAGGGCGTCGAGCAGAAACCGGTTGTCAGTGCCCAGAAAACTGGGCTGGACCAACACGCCGTGGCTCAAGCCATGTTCGCTCAGATTGGCCAGATAGGCGTGCACCGTCGCGTCGTAGTCCGGACTGTAACGTCGTCCTGACGCCAGACTCAAATCCTTGCTGAAGACATGTGCGTGGGCATCGATGCCCAGCATTGGTGTGGTACAGGAATCAATCATGGGTCCGTCTACAAGAAGTCAACGCGGCGCCGCAACGCCGCGGATGAGAGGATTTTCAAGCCTGCTGCGCTGCGCCCTTGTCCAGTGGTTCGGCAACCGGCGGCGTGGCCTCGAGGTTGCGCCCACGGGTTTCCGGCAGACAGAACGCAGCAATCATCGCCACGCCATAGGCAATGCCGGCGTCGATTCCGATGGCGCTGCCGAGCGACATTGACTGGCTCATATGCCCCACCAGAAACGGGAACACTGCCGACAGCACACGCCCGAAGTTGTAGCAGAAGCCCACCCCGGCACCCCGCACCTCTGCCGGGTACAGCTCGTTGAAAAACGAGCCGAGGCTGGCCGGAATGCCTGCGGCAAAGAAGCCCAGCGGAAAGCCGAGAAACAGCATCTGTGTGTTGCTCAACGGCAGCATCAGGTAGCACTGCACGGTGACCACGCAGCACAAGGCGAACAGCATGATGTTCTTGCGTCGACCAATACGGTCGATCAACAGGCCGCTGCACACGCAACCGCACCAGAAGGCAACGATAATGACCGCCAGATAGCCGCCGGAACTGAGCACGGACAGGTTGCGCTCGGTTTTGAGGAAGGTCGGCAACCAGGTCATGACCGCGTGATAACCGCCGTGCGCACCGAGGCCCAGCAAGCCACCGAGCAAGGTAACGCGCAGCAGCTCGGGGCGAAAAATCCCGGCCATCGATCTGAAGAAACTGCCCTTCGGCGCAGCGCTTTTCTGCATGCGCTGAAAACTGTCCGGCTCTTCGACGTTGCGTCGCACCCAGATGATCATCAGGGCAGGCAACAGGCCGACAAAGAACATCACCCGCCAGGCGATATCCTCCGGCACAAATGAATAAATCAGGGTAAACAGCACCACCGCCAGCCCCCAACCCACGGCCCAGGCACTTTGCACAGTGGCCATGACTTTGCCGCGGTAGCGGGACTGGATCGTCTCGGCCATCAACACCGCGCCTGCCGCCCACTCGCCACCGATACCAAAGCCCTGCAGTGCCTTGACGATCAGCAATTGGTTGAAACCGGTCACGAACGCAGACAAAAAGGTAAACAAGGAAAACCACAGGATCATCCACTGCAGCGTGCGCACCCGGCCGTAGCGGTCGGACAGCGTCCCGCCCACCCAACCACCCAACGCGGAGGTCACCAGCGTTACCGCACTGATCAGGCCGGCATCGCCCTTGGTCAGGGCAAAGGCAGCAATCAGGGCCGGAATGGCCAGACCGAACATCTGCACTTCCAGCGCGTCCAGCGACCAGCCGCCAAAACAGGCCCAGAAGGTCTTGCGCTCTTTGGAAGTGACATCGCGATACCAGCTGAACATGGCTTTTATCCTTATGGGCGTTGAACAGCTTGGGCAGGCTGCAGCGCTGTCAGCGAATTTCCACGCTGTAGCGGAAATGACTGGCGTGCCCTCGCGAACGACGCCATTCCAGAGGTTCACCCGCGTAATTGAGCGCCAAGCGTTCGATGACCACCACCGCACTGCCGACCGGAATCTGCAGCAGCCGGCCGTACACGTCGTTGACCGTCTCGGCCGTCAGGCTTTCTTGCGCACAGGCGACCACCTGACCGCAGGCGTCTTCGTAGATCGGATAAAGCAATGGCCCCTGCGTATCGAGGTCAAGCTCCAGCAATGCCTGAAACCGCGCACGTGGCAGCCAGATCTCTTCGGCCAGCACCGGCTGGCCATCCAGCAACCGCAAGCGGACCATACGAATCACCGGGGCACCGGCGGCCATCCCCAGCGCCTGAGCGACCGACGAAGGCGCGTCCACAGGCTCGACGGACAAAATCCGGCTTTCCGGCACCCGGCGTTCACCCGCTTCGGTTTGAAAACGGAAAAAACGAAACAGCGAAGACTGAAACTGCGCACGACGAATGAACGTGCCACGCCCCTGCTGACGCTCCAGAATGTTGTCACTGACCAGCAGATCAATGGCCTTGCGCACCGTGCCGGTGGACAGGCAATACTCGGCAGACAAAGCCGCTTCGGTAGGAATCGCCTCACCCGGACGCCAGCGATTGTTGGCGATCTGTTGCGCCAGGCTGTCGCGCAGGCGCTGATAAAGCGGTAGACGTTCGTCGCTGGAAAGCTTGTTCATTATTTTATTCATCCAGTCATCTATATGAATTTTCAAGCAGATTGATTATTGAGGCGATGCCGTAAAGCGTCAAGAACCGGCAGTCAGCCGGCTATCGAGGTATGAATCGCGTCTGGAGGGCTGATTCAGGAATAGCGAGCGGCCTGGATACTACGAATCACATTGACCAGCACCGGGGAGAAGGCCTGAAGCAAACGCTGAGCGTCTGATTCAAGAAGCTCATCCTTTAACAGGTCAAGGACATCATCTTCTTCAACCAATAGTTCGCCAGGATTCATGCTGCAGGAGAACAGCAGTGCATCAATCATCCTCTTGCGCTCACCTACGAGGCCTCGGTTCGAGTCATGAGTATCACCCAGATTAAGTGCCTTGATACTGACGCGTGCCCGAGCCGTTAAGCCTGCCACCAGACCCGAAAGCTCAAACTGCAGCTCGCTTTCACATTCGCTCATCAACGGTGTAAGCGGTAGAGGCTGACGACCATGGGCATCGTCACACCGTCCGGCCTTGGTGCAACTCGCAACAATATTGTTGAAGTCCAGCGTGCGGTGCGGGGCAAGATGCTGTGCTTCGATATGTTCATTGCAGGCACTGCCCTTCTCGACGGTGATTCTGCAGCAGCAATAGGCGCACAAACCATGCTGCTCGATAACACAGGTATGACGAATGGCATCCTTGAGATCGTCATGCCCCACGAGGTCCGCGTATTTCTTTCCCTTGTTCGCGCGCTTCCATTTCTCCAGCACCGCGAGGGTTCCCTTTTCAATCTTTCTCACGACGTATTTCCAGCTTGCGAATCAGTAACGAAGCCCTGGCCAGTTCAATGTGATCTGCAGGTAACTGGTCGGCCAGCACTCCGTAAAGAGTACGAGCCTCATCAAGCTCGCCCCTGATCAAAAAGTGCTGCATCTCGTCCAGACAGGTCTGAACTGCCTCGTTGCGAATGCCGGTGTCCATGACACTCGACAGAACCTGATTGGCATCAAGGCCATAAAGACTGTCCTGCTCGCGTAACTCGCCATCGTCCATGACGTACACCAGCACATCCTTGCTATCGCTGATAACCAACGGCGAATGAGTGGTCAGGAGAAACTGGCAATTGGGGAACGTTGTAGTGAGTTGGGCGATGAGACTGCGCTGCCATTTTGGGTGCAAGTGCAGATCGACTTCATCAATCAGGACAATGCCATTGCCTTGCAATGGGTTTTCAAGGGCCGGATTCATCATGGCGAGGCGTCTGGCGATGTCGCCGACGAGCGCCATCATGGATTTTTCGCCTTGGGACAGCTGTAAGACATTCAATGTCTCACCATGTTTATCTATCGTCATGTGAGCCTGAGGCTGACGGCGAACTCGCAAATTCGCAAAAGCAGGCATGAAAGCATAGATGGCTGATCGAACAGCTGTCAGTTCTCGATCACGAGAAGACTCGTTCAACCTGAGTAGAACTTCGTACTCTATGCTGTCTGGTCCATGTTTTTGCTGAGCACGCATCAGTGTGTCAGATGATACGCCATTCTCGTTCTCTCGATCCTCTCTATCTCGAAACCACTCGAAGAACTGTCGAAAATCCACACCTCGACTAAGCGCGTCTTCATATCCGTCGAGTTGTCTGTAAGGAGGACGAAAAGGCGCCTCAAGCGGAATATCAACGACTGAACGTTCGGCAGGATAGTAGGCGATCAATGGCAAAGAAGTCGCACCACTGTCTGTGAGCAGTGTTCGGTAACCGTCAGCTAGAAGTGCCAGATGAATCAAGTTCGTTCTCGATTCCACTTTACGCCCAGGACGGACTGAGGAAAGTTGCCACCCAAACTGCGCGCGGTCTGCAAACGGGAAAGACTCGGAAAGCAGTATGCTGACTTCTGAGAAGTCGGCGTTATTTTTTATTCTTTCTAAAGCAACCTTTTTTCCTGCTCCCCTTTCAGATCGAATTCTTGCGATCAACCAAGTGAGCAGAGTGCTCAGGGATTCCAGCAACGTCGTCTTCCCCGCACCATTGTTTCCGACCAGCACCGTCACCTTCGACGCATGATTTTCGGTAGGCGCCAGAGCGACTTCCAGATCGCTGAAACGCCCCACGTTAACGAGCTTGAAGCTTTTGATTTCCATGAAGGTCCCTGAGGGGATTGGTCCAGAACACAATGACGGTCGGCATTATGGCACTCCTGCACGCTCCGTGAAGGCCTCGCCATAAAACGACTTACATCAAATCATCATTCCCGGAAATATCCTGTATCAACTCGCCGCACCTACTTAATGGCCGACAAAACCGTTAGCCTGCGCTGCATCGATCAAAAACCGTCTGACAGACACGCTTTCACGTCTGGCAGTCCCTGCTCAAGCGAGACTTTCATGCCCCACTCGTCCCAATCCCCGCACAACGCTATGACCATGACCCCGGCCATGGTCATGCTGTTCGCCTTCTGCTGCGGCGCGATTGTCGCCAACATCTACTACGCACAGCCGATCATCGAGCTGATTGCGCCGGACATCGGGCTGTCGAGCACGGCGGCCAGTCTGATTGTCTCGTTGACGCAGATCGGTTACGCCCTGGGTTTGTTCTTTCTGGTGCCGCTGGGTGACTTGCTGGAGAACCGCAGGCTGATGCTGGTGACGACTGTCGTCGCGATTCTCAGCCTGCTGGGTGCCGCCTTCGCCGAGCAGCCGAATGTGTTTTTACTGGTCTCGCTGCTGGTGGGCTTCAGTTCGGTGTCGGTGCAGATGCTCATTCCGTTGGCGGCGCATCTGGCTCCGGAGGAGTCGCGTGGGCGGGTCGTAGGCGGGATCATGGGCGGACTGCTGCTGGGGATTCTGCTGGCGCGGCCGATTGCCAGTCTGGTGGCTGACCATTTCGGCTGGCGGGCGGTGTTTGGATCGGCGGCCGTGGTGATGATCGGCATCAGCGTGGTACTGGCGACCACCATGCCAAAACGCCTCCCGGATCATCGCGCGTCCTACGGCCAGTTGCTGTTCTCGCTGTGGACTCTCCTTCGTACCCAGCCGGTGCTGCGTCAGCGTGCCTTTTATCAGGCGTGCATGTTCGCGACCTTCAGCCTGTTCTGGACCGCCGTCCCGCTGGAGCTGTCACGCAATCATGGGCTGTCGCAAACCCAGATCGCGATCTTCGCCCTGATCGGCGCGATCGGAGCCATTGCCGCGCCCATCAGCGGCCGACTGGCAGACGCTGGCTACACCCGCATCGCCTCACTGGGCGCGCTGCTGTTCGGCGCGCTGAGCTTTCTTCCCGGCCTGGTTCATCCAGCGTATAGCGTGATTGGCCTGGCCATAACGGGCGTAGTGCTGGATTTCTGCGTGCAGACCAGCATGGTCCTGGGCCAGCGCACGGTCTACGCGCTGGATGCCGCCAGCCGCAGCCGCCTCAACGCGCTGTACATGACCAGTATTTTCATCGGCGGCGCGATTGGCTCGGCAGTCGCCAGCCCACTGTTTGATCACGGTGGCTGGACCTGGGTACTGATCGCCGGCACGGCACTGCCGCTGATTGCACTGCTCGCGCTGCTCAGGGATCGATCCAGGCAGAATGCGTAAACGCTGCACTTTGTAACTGATTTACAGGATAATGCCGCGGCGATGGTATAGCCCATCGCCCTTCTGGCTCTCTCTCGCAACTCAAGGCTCGCGTATCCGGCACCTCTGGATCTGCGCGATTGAACACGGATTGTACACACGCCTCATCCCAAGGCTCCGAATCCGTCGATACTGCTTTTCAAGCGCATCGGCACGCACTTGCGCAACCCGAACAAGGCATAACAGCAATGGACGCAGCACCACGAACAAGCAAGATTTCCGCGATTTTCGCCAAGATATCGCTCGGCATCAGCGGTATGATCGGGGCTATCTGGAGCATCTTCACCTACCTTTTCCCGGACCCGGCCGTTCTTGGCCTCAGTATTGACTTCATAAACTGGAAGACACTGGTCATTATCGTCGGCACCGGCATGGTGATAAGCGGGCTGTACATCGCAATCATGGCCAGAAAGCTTCCATCGCCGCTCAAGCTCGGCGTCTGGCTGGCACTGTCACTATTTCTCTGCGCGGTGTTTTTCAAACTGGGCGGCGAATACGCTAAACCTTCGGTCGATTTCGCCCGCGCTCAGACACTGTTCACCGAGAACGAAAGCGCCAACCTGTTCGGCAAGCGCTCCGAGACCGTCGACAACGTAAGTATGGAGTTGCTGGGTTGTGACCAGAACGGCCAGTCGCCTACCTGCATGCTGGAGCTGATCAATAAAAGTGCCGATCGCGACTTCAGGTTTCTCAACCCGATCAGCCTGTTCGAAGAAACCGGCGGTGCGCTGGGGCTTTCGCAACTGCGTGTCGGCGATGCAAAGTTCGATCGCTGGGACAGCTTCCAGTTGATCCGCAACGTGCCTACCCGCGTGACACTGATCTTTGAAGCGACCAAGGGCCGTGTGAAGCAGTCACCTGCCTTGAAGCTGACCTTCCGCGATCGCGAGAACAAGGACAACGTGCTCAAGTTCAACGAGGTCAAGGTCAACTAGTTGACCGAAGATTGAGCGTCGCCCCCTCGGACGACGCACGTATTCACTGGCGGTTTGACTGCTTCAACCAAGCCGCCAGATCCATCACTTCAGCCTCGTTGATGCTGTGCCCCATGCCTTCATAGGCATGTAACTGTGGCGTCAGACCGAGCGTTTTCAACGTCGCCTCGGCTTGCGGTGCACTGGCATAGGCTACCTGGCGATCCTGGGTGCCGTGACCGATGAATACGCTCAGGGCCTTGAGGTCGTCGGAGGTTTTGACCTCGGACTTCACGACCGGCAGCAGCCGTCCGCTCAATGCCGCAAAACCGCCGACCAGTTTTGGCTGTCGCAGGGCAACTTCGTAACTCATCATGGCGCCCTGGCTGAAACCGATCAGGAAGACCTTGCCAGGCTGCGTGTGAAACTTTTCAGTGGCCTTGCCAATGAACGCAGCCAGCTGGGTACCGCTGCTTTTCAGGTCTTCGGTCACACCGTCATAATCCGCGACGCCGGGCTTCTGGGTGAACCACTTGTAGCTGTCAGCACGCAACTCCATCGGCGCCTGTACCGACACATAGTTGTAGTCGGCCGGAAGCTCTTCCTTGAGCCCGAACAGGTCGGCGGCATTGCTGCCGTAGCCGTGGATGAAAATCACCAGCGGCTGGTCAGGCTTGTCGACATTGGTCTGCGCGAGATAATCGAGCGGCAGGTCCGTGTGCAAGGTGTCCTGCGCCTGCGCCATTGCGGTAAAGGCAAACAGTAAGGCAGCGAAAAATCTCAGCATCTGTTCATGACCTCTGTTTGACGCCGCCCAAAGGCAGCGTCGTGAGTGGGCGTGGTGGCAGCAATCAACCTGCGTCAGTTCTGCATGCTGGTCCGCGAAACTTCCGGCTTGATCAGTTGCATCTGCTGACGGTAATCATCCGTCACCTGACGCGCCTGGCTGCTGCTGGTAATGACTCGCGGCGTGATCAGCACGATCAGTTCGGTACGGTTCTTGGACTTGCTGGTATTGCCGAACAGCCATCTCAAGCCCGGGATGCGTCCCAGATAAGGTACGGCACTGACCGACTCGGCGTTATCCTGCTTGATCAAACCGCCCAGCAGTACGGTCTGACCACTCTGCGCAGCCACCTGCGTGGCGACCGAGCGGGTGGAGATACGCGGATTGCCGTTGGCGTCGTTGCCAGTGGTATCGGTGTCGGCACTGCTGACCTGCTGCTGAATGTCCATATACACCAGCCCGCCCGGGTTGATGCGCGGCACGACGTCGAGAATCACGCCGGTCTGCACATATTCGACGCTGCTTAATGTAGTGTCGGTGGAAGAGTTGGTGTTGATCGAGGTCTGGCTGATCGGGATATTGTCGCCGACCTGAATCTGCGCCTGCTGGTTGTTCATCACCACCAGCGACGGTGCCGACAGGACCTGGGTACGCCCATTGGTTTCCAGCGCTCGCAAGGCGACTTGCAGGTTGTTGCTGACGAAGGAGTAGAAGAACGCGTCAGTAGAGGCCAGCGCCGCCCCGCCAGTACCAATCGCGCCCTGACTGCCTGAGGTGTTGGTGACGTTGCCGGTGGTACCCGAGTTGCCCGCCAGACGCCCGAGGTACCACTGCACCCCCATATCCAGCTCGCCCGTGAGCTGAACTTCCAGAATGCGCGTCTCGATCTGCACTTGCAGCGGTGGATTATCGAGGCGCTTGATGGCCGACTCGATCTCCTTCCACTGCGCCGGGCGGGTGCGCACCAGTAACTGGTTGCTGCTCTTCTGCGCAGTGATGCGCGTGCTGGCGTCCAGAGACTTGTTGTTGCCGCCAGACCCGCTGCCGTCCTGGCTGGCCGAATCCGAATCGCCGCTGCTCTGATCGTCGCCTTCCGATTCGCTGTCGCCATTGGTCTGGCTGTTGTTCATGCCTTGACTGTTGCCAAAACCTCCGCCATTGCTCAGGCCGCTGCCGGTACCGCCCAGCCCGTTGGAGCTGCTCATGCCGCCCACACCGCTGCCGCCACTGGAGTTGAGCGACGACAAGGTGGTGGTGCGCAGGCCCGGTGCAACCTTGGCCGCAGCGTCTTCCTTGATGGCGCCGGTGCCGTAGATCTGCCGCAGGTACTTGGCCAGATCGGTGGCCTTCATGTTGCGCACGTCATACACGTACATCTGCGGCTCGTTGCCACCGCCCTCATCGATGGTGTGAATCCACTCGCCGACTTCGTGCAGGTATTCAGGCTGCGAGGAAATCGCCACCACCGAGTTGGTCCGCTCGATCGGCAGGAAACGCACCATGCCCGCCAGCGGCATGCCGCTTTCCGGGCCGAACATTTTCTGCAGCTCGGGCATCAGTTCGCCAACCGAGGCACGTTGCAGGCCGAAAACACCGACAGACATGCCTTTGAGCCAGTCCACATCGAAGGTGTCGATGGTGTCCTGATAGTTGGCCAGCTCTTCCGGAGTACCGGCCAGGCTGAGCACGTTGCGCGCCGGGTCGACCAGCAGAAAGGCGTTTTCCCGGGCGAACGGCTTGAGCAGCTTCTGCATCTCGGTCGCCGAGATGTAGCGCAGCGGAAACAGCCGCGCCGACATGCCGGCCGAAGGTTGCGCCACGCGCATTTCCGGGACCAGCTTGCCCGCTACCGCCTGATTCGACGGCAGGATCACGTAGCGGTTGCCCTGCTTGATCATCGCGTTGTCGGTCCAGGACAGCAGCGTCTCGAGAATCGACAGCGCCTGCTGCTTGTTGACCGGCTTGGACGTCGAGAAGCTCACATCGCCCTTCACACCCTGGGCAATGCTGTAATTCTCGTGCAGCAGATCGCCCATGATGCTGTTGATCACCGCCTGAATCGGCTGATTGGTGAAGTTGAAGACGATGTCACCGGTCTCGGCCTGACGCGCTGCGGGAGCTGCGGCGGGCTGACGGATGAAACGCTGGTTGCCTTTGATGATCTGCCGCTGCGGCGAGCTCGTCGTCTGCTGGGAAGGTGGCTCGACGGGCGGTCTTTCGCTGCGCGGGTCTACCGGCGGACGTTGTGAACCGGTTCCCTGGAGCGCTTCCTGCAGCATGCCATTGTCGGGATCGAGTGTGTCTGACTGTGACGCGCAGCCGCCAAGGGCGACGGCGGTGGCCAGGCAAAGCAAGGGTGTGCGCAAGGTAGCGATGGCAGGAACTCCAGAAAAGGTACCCATCACAGGGTGGAATCGTTGGTTAAGGTAATCGGCGGTGTATTCGACGGCGGCGGCAGACGCAGCGCGGGCAGGCGCAGGACTTGCGTGCGGTCATCGAGTTTGAACGTAGCCTGGGTCGGCTCCAGACGGTCCAGCGTCCAGCCATTGGGCAAGCGATCGCCCTGACGGACTTTCAATGCCGGACCGCTGGCCTGCTTGAGCAATGCCACACGCAAGGAGCCGTCCATGATCACTCCGGTCAGGGTCAGGCCAGCCAGATTGCTGGCTTGTGCATCGGCTTTGCGAACGGCCACGTCAGGGCTGCGATCCGGACTGAACAGCGGGGTTTTCCAGGTATTGGCGAGGCTGTCGAGTGTCGCCGACGGCGCACTGTGGACCTGCGCCCTCTGATCGACCGGGTTGCGCGGTGCCTGCTCGGGCAGCCAGTCCGGTGAGTGCGCAGCGCCGCTGAAGACCAGTGCGATCAAGGCTGCCAGCACTGCAGCGAAAGCCAGCAATGCCCACTCCAGCGGACGTAATGAACCGATCATTGCTCGCCCTCCCCGGCACTGGCCGGTTGCAGGTAGCCGCGCACCAGCAGATGCACCACCAGTTTGCCGGCAGCACCGCTGGCCGGAGCGTTGGCGTCGCGACGCATACTCATCTCGTCAATGAACAGAAACGGGCGCTGATACTCCAGCGCATGCAGGATCGCAGTCAATGGTTCGATGGCGCAGTTCAGGGTCAGGCTGACCTTGACCTGCCGGTATGGCTCGGCACTGTCCTGCTCCGGGGTGATCGGCATGCGCTGGGTCAACTCGCAGCCGCCGCCGGTGCTGGCCTGGCTACTGATCAGGTCGGCAATGCGCTGCATCAGATCGGCTGCCACGGCACTGGGATCCTCGCCCGGCAGCAGGCTGGTGCTGCTGGCCGGATCACGGCGGGCCTGCTCCAGTTGCTCGCGCAACGAATCACCCTGCTGCAGAAGGCCCGCGTAACGCTGCTGCTGTTCGCGCAACTGGTCGGTCTGCTCGTTGATGTCGCGCAGCGGCCCGGCGAACCAGCTGTCGATCAACAACCAGTAAGCCAGGCACAGCACCAGGGCTAGAATCACCAGGGCAGCGCCCCGCCGCTCACGGCTTGTCAGTGGACGGCGCATCGGCGTTCTCCTGCTGCTGGTTCTGGTGCAAATGCGCGCGCAGGGAATACTGATCCTTGCCGGTTTTGGTGTCGGGCTGGATCACCCCCTGAAACTGCGCATTATCCAGACTTCGGCAGTCCTTGACGCGGCCGATCAGCGCACTGGCCTTGGCGCTCTGGCCGGAAAAGGCCACCTCGGCACTGTCGCTGATTTCCATATGCTCGATCCAGGTGTCCGAAGGCAGGCAGGCGGTCAGCTCGCTGAGCAGCGCCGAGAGCGGCGGCTGCGCCGCCTTGCGGCGCAACAGGTAGTTGGCGGCGCCCAGGGTGTTGGTCAGTTGCTGGCGCAGTTGTTGGACCTCGCCAACCTGAGCCTTCTGCTCCTTGACGCTGGCCTGCATGTCCTCGAGCAGGCTCTGTCGGTCGTTCAGCCACAGCAACATGGCGCTCAGCAGCAGGCCGGCACACAGCCAGATCAGCCCGCGCTGCAAGCGATGGCCGGAGCGCGACTGTTGCGGGCGCAGTGGCATCGGCAGCAGATCAATCCCCATGCGCTGCCCTGCAGTCAGGTGCTCAGCACCCACATCCGTGCCGACGTCGACGGCATCGGGACGCAAGCCCCGCTCGGCGCACTCACTGAGTATCGCGTCCAGCCGCTCGCGCAGGATTGCCACCAGCGTGACCTGCACAAAGCTGGCGCTGCGACTGTCCTGACGGGCGACGAAGTACAACTGGCCAGCGTCAAATGGTGTGAAACGATCCAGCTCGTAGCCGACCACGGTCGACAGATTGCGTGCCGCAGCCGCAGGAAGCTGCAAGGTCTGCAACAGCACAGCCGACGGCGGCAACAGCAATACCCGCCGCACCTGGGGCGATGCGTCCGGCAGCGGCTCGACCAATGGCCAGACAAGCGTCTGCTCCACGGTCTCGCGGCCCAGCCATCGACGCACACGCGGCGGCAGGCAGGCGCGAAGCTCCGCCACCCACCATTGCCAGGCGTGTTGCGCCGGACTGCCACGCCACTGCCGGGCGACCTGTTCGCGTAACGCGTAAACAGGCGCCAGACGTGCAGAAACTGATGAATTCATTCTTGCCAACGCAACACCCTGTAGGGTTGTGCGCCTCCCTCCGATGGGCTCAATAAAACAGTGGTCTGTAACAGGGCGGTCACGCCGCCCGGTCGCTCTGCGCGCGTGTCGATGGCCAGTACCTCACCGGGGTCGGCTCCAACCGCGCTCTGGTTCGGCAGGTTCAAGGCCCGACGCAGCAACGCCGAAGCGAACGCCGGGTCGGGCCGATCCAGGCCGCTCCATAATGTTATTTCCGGCAACAGCCGAACATACAGCGCCTGGCTCATGCCCGGCAGCTGGCGAACTTCTTCTACCACCCGCAATGGTGACTGACCGCCATTGCGCTGCGACTCCAGAACCTGGGCGATACCGCTGGCCTGATTCTTGGCCGCGCCACAGGCCTGCAGCAGACGCGATATATCCGCGACCGGCGCGCTGTTGAGGTCCAGCTTGCCCCTCTCGCTTCTGATGCTCACCAGCAGTTGCGTATCATCCATACGCAACGAGACCACACGCCCGTCAGCAATCCAGCGTTTGCGCTGCGCAGCATCGAGCAAGCCCTGTACAGCCATATTCATGCCAGCTTCGGCCGCCATCAGCGCCTGGGTATTTTGCCGCAACCAGAGCGACTGTCGACTCTCCAGTTGCACCCACCCGGCCAGCCCGCCGAGCAACAGGCTCAGCAGCGCCAGCACCCAGAGCACCACCAGCAGCGCAACACCACGCTGCGATTGGCCCGTCATGTTCATTCGCCGCCCGCCCCGCCGGACAGGTCCAGACGCAGGGCCACAACCTCAGAGACCCATTTCACTGCGCCATGGGTCTGCATGTCGATACGCACCGCACCCGGCAAGCGATTCGGCCAGGGCCATTCGGCCATCCAGCCGGTCGGCTTGCCCTTGGGCGTCAGCCCGCGATAACTGAACGTCAACGACTCGACGTTTTGCAGCAATACCTGAGGCTCACCCCAGGGTTTGAGGGCAATGCCATTTGCACTGGACAGAACCTGAGCGAACGACACCTGCAAAGACCGATGGTCTTGCGGCCCCTTGAGCTCCAGGCTGTGAACCTGGATACCGCCGCCCAATTCGCCCGGCAGCGTTGCGACAAACCGCAACTGCTGCGCCGAGCCTTCAAAAAAACCGCTGTTGACGTCATCTTCGCCAGACGTGTCCAGCGGCAGCGCCTGAGCGATCGAGCTGCGCAGAAACGCTTGCGCGGCGCGGATCTCGTCCAGGTTCACGGTGTAGCGCTCAGCCTTGAGCACGGCACGATTGGCCCCCAGCAACGCCCCGGCCACCAGTACCAGCAACACGCCGAGCAGGCTGATCACCAGCAGCACTTCCAGCAGCGTGAAGCCACGCTGGGCGCGCCTCATGACCCCGCCCCGCTGACAGCGCCGCGTAATTTAAACGTGCTGAACTGCGCCTTGCGCTGATGCTCACTGAGCATCAGGTCGAGACGGAACATCCTCGCCTGACCGTTGGCACCCGGCAGCTGACGGATATCCAGTGTCCAGTCGATGCCTGCGAGTTTCCCCTGCCGCGTACCGTTTTCCAGCGGACCGGCGCTTTCCTGATCCATTATCGTGCGTGCCGCATGGCTGAGCCGGTCACTGCGCGCCACCTGCTGCAGAGAGCGCGCACTTTGCCCGAACGCCACCAGCAGAACACCGCTGCACACCGCCATGACGGTCAGTGCAGCAAGCATTTCCAGCAGGGTGAACCCCGACTGCGATGTTTTCATTAAAGCGTCCGGACCTGGACGCTGCCGGTCAGCCAGCCAATATCAATACGCCAGCGTCGGTCGCCGTCAGCGACCACCACGTTGCCGCCACTGGAGCCGCCGTCCGGGTAGAACTCCACAGCGGAGCCAAGATCGGACGCAGTCTGCATGGTCACGCGCAGACTTTCCGGCCAGTGCATCTCGCGCTTGCCGGGCGCCTTGAAGGTCGCCTTGCGCAGATTGAATTCGGTGCGCGCCGGCTGACCGGTGACAATCGCGCGCACTCTGGTGGCCCGTAGCGCTTCGACCATGTCACCGACCGCGCGCCGTTCACTGGCGGTGCTCAAACCCTGTTGCAGACCGAACCCCACCAGACCGACGGCAATGCTCATCAACACCAGCACCACCAGCATTTCCATGAGGGTAAAACCCCGGCTTGCGACAGGCGTTCTCATGCCGAGCGTTACTCCCAGTTGCCCAGGTCGGCGCTATAGCCTTCGCCGCCCGGCTGGCCGTCCTGGCCGTAGAAGATCAGGTCGAAGCTGCCGTGCTGGCCAGGGAAGCGGTAGCCGAATGCATGGCCGAACGGATCCTTGAGGTCCGAGGGCTTGGCATAAGGGCCGTTCCAGTTCGACGCATTGCCCGGCTTCTCGGTCAATTGCTGCAAGGTCTTGGGTGGCGAACCGACGTCCAGCGCATAGCTTTCTATCTTCATGCCCAGGCTGGCCAACTGAGCCTTGCCTGCGCCGTATTTGCCCTTGTCGACGTTGCCGCCCACCTGACGCACGACGATGGTCGCGACGATGCCCAGCAATACGATAACGGCAAGCATTTCCAGCAAAGTGAAACCGCCTTGTCGACGTGCGGGTTTGAAGCGTGTACGGCTAAAAGTCATCGGAATGGTTTCCTCGTTCATGAATTCAGATATTGCTGGTCAGGCTCATCAGCGGCAGCATGATGGCCAGCATGATCACCGCGACCATGCCCGCCATCACCACCGTCAGCGCCGGCACGAGTGCGGCCAGCATGCGGTCGATACCGCGCTTGGCCTCGACGTCGAACACATCGGCGACCTTCATCAGCATGGTGTCCAGTTCGCCAGCCTGTTCGCCGACCTCGATCATTTGCAGAGCCAGATCCGGCAACAACGGCTGCGCACCAAACGCGCTGGCCAGCGTGCCGCCACCCTTGACCGACTCGGCCGCCTGCTCGACCTGCGCCTGCAGGGCACGATTGGTGCAGACCTGGCGAGCGATCACCAGCGCCTGCAACAACGCCACTCCATTGGTCAAAAGCGTACCGAGGGTGCGCGTCAGCCGTGCTGCCTCAATGCGTTGCAATAAAGGACCGATAACCCGAATGCCCAGCAGACGGCGATCACGGCGCTCGCGACGCTGCGGGTCGCGCATGCGAATGGCCATGCCCCAGATCAACGCGATCAGGCCCGCCAGCACCGCCAGCCCGTAGTCGCTCAAAAACTCTCCGAGGTTGAGAATGACCTCGGTGATCAATGGAATCGGCACGCCGAGATCCTTGAAGATCGGTACGAATTGCGGCACGACGTAGGCCAGCAACAGCGCCAGGGAACCCAACACGCCCACTACCAGAAAGGCCGGATAGATCAGCGCGTTGATCACCTCGCCACGCAGCAACTGGCTGCGCTCCAGGTAATCGCTCAGTTGGCGCAGCGTACTTTCCAGTGCGCCACCGGCTTCACCGGCGCGGACCATGCTTATATAGAGGGGCGAGAACTGGCTGCCCTCTTCTTCGAGCGCCACGGACAGCGGCTTGCCAGCCTTGACCTGTTCGCGGATGCGCTCGATCAACGCCTTGGTCTGCGGTTGTCCAGGCTGTTTGAGCAGAATTCCAAGCGATCGTTCCAACGGTTGCCCGGCGCCGAGCAACGTCGCGAGCTGCTGGGTGAAGCTGACCAGCGCCGCACCATTGAGCAAGCCGCTGCCCAGCGCACGGCGCAAACCGCCCAGACCGGCAGCATCGACCTGCAAAACCATCAGGCCACGTTTCTGCAACGCGGCAATGGCGGCATCCTGATCGCGGGCTTCCAGCGTGCCATTCTGCGGCGCGCCCTGAGCATCCAGCGCGCGGTACTTGAACAGGCTCATGTGCCTTCACCGCGGGTGACGCGCAGCACTTCTTCCAGCGAAGTCACCCCGGCCACGGCCTGACGCAGGCCTTCTTCATGCAGCGTGCGCAAACCGCCACGTCGGGCAGCCTCTTCCAGCGTCGAGGCGTCGGCGTGGCGCATCAAAAGACTGCGCAGCTCTTCGTTCATCACCAGCAGTTCGGTGATTGCACTGCGCCCGCGATAGCCGCCGCCAGGCGCATCGGCACGCGGGCGATACAAACGAATGGGCCGCTCGTCGGTGAAACGCTCCAGCCCGTGTTCGGCGATCAGCTCCGGTGGCGCATCGAAGGCCTCGCGGGTTGCCGGATCGAGGCGACGGACCAGACGCTGAGCCAGAATTCCGTTGACCGTCGAAGCGATCAGATAGCTTTCGACGCCCATGTCCAGCAAGCGGGTAATACTCGCCGCTGCGCTGTTGGTGTGCAGCGTCGAGAGCACCAGGTGGCCGGTCAACGAGGACTGGATGGCAATACGGCAGGTTTCCAGGTCGCGCATCTCACCGATCATGATGACATCCGGGTCCTGACGCACGATGGAGCGCAGCGCCCCGGCGAAATCCAGGCCGATGGAAGGCTTGACCTGAATCTGGTTGATGCCTTCGAGCTGATACTCGACCGGGTCTTCAACGGTGATGATCTTGCGCTCGGCCGTGTTGAGCCGTGACAACGCGGTATACAGCGTGGTGGTCTTGCCGGAACCGGTCGGCCCGGTGACCAGCAGAATGCCGTGCGGACGCTCCAGCACGTCGAGAAATTCGTCCAGCCGCTCGCCATCGAAACCCAGGCTCGGGAAATCGAAATTGATGGTCTGCCGGTCCAGCAGACGCATGACCACTGATTCGCCAAAGCTGGTGGGCACTGTCGATACCCGCAGGTCCAGTTCCTTGCCCTGGATGCGCAGCATGATCCGGCCATCCTGCGGCAGACGACGCTCGGCGATGTCCAGACGGGCCATGATCTTCACCCGGGAAATCACCGCTGCCGAAGAACTGGATGGCGGCGCTTCCGCTTCGTGCAGCACGCCGTCGATGCGATAACGCACCTTCAACTGGCTCTCGAACGGTTCGATGTGGATGTCCGATGCACGCTGCTCTACTGCACGCTGCAGGATCAGGTTGACCAGACGAATGACCGGCGCTTCGGAGGCCAGGTCCTTGAGGTGCTCGATGTCTTCCAGCGAGCCGCCCTCCTCATCCAGATTCTCGATCAGGGTGCCCATCGCCGAGCGGCCCTGCCCGTAATAGCGCTCGATAAGGGTCTCGACCTCATTGCGCGGGCCGATGGACAGTCGCACCGGCACCTCGCACGCATAGGCGATGGCCTGAAACGGGTACAGCGTGCCGGGGTTGGCGCTGAGCACTTGCAGGCCCTGATCGCTCCAGCCTACCGGTACGACTTGATAGTGGCGCATGAAGCGTTCGGTCAGCGGCGGCAAAGGGTCCAGCAGCGGTGGTACAGCATCGGCGAGCAACAACGGTGCCTGCAGCAATGCCGCCCATGCGCGGGCCAGCTCGAATTCGGAGACCAGGCCCAGACGCGTCAGCAGGCCTAGCAACTCAGTACCTTCCGACTCCTGCTGCAGACGCTGGGCGCGCTCCAGATCGGCCGTTTTCAGACCGGCATTTTCGATCAGCCAGGCACAAACCTGCTGGGCATCCGGAATGAGCAGACGGGAAACATCGACGGGAGCTGACGGCATGAATGAGGGCATTTTGCTACTTCGGAGGGACATATTACAGCACTCACCGACTGGTGAGTGCTGCGCTCAAAGACTTCAAACGATCAGTTTGACTGCTTTTGAGGGGTTGCGTTCTGCGGGCGACCGCCTTTTGTCGTTTCGGTCTTCTGGTTTTGCGCTTTCTGCGCCGCCTTGGCGTCCTGGGTCTGGGTCATCACCGTCTCGTCGCTGGCACCGGACGTTGCGTCTGCATCTGTCGCGTCGTCAGCAAAGACCGCACCACTCAGGGCAAGACCCAAAACCACACCGGCACTCATCATGGAAAACTTCATCGTATCAACTCCTCGAAAAACAAAAAGAGCTCCGCAACAAGCGAAGCAGATATAGAAATCGGGCAAGAACTAACGCACAGCACACGTCGCAACTTGCGAGCTGTCTTTCTTCATCCTGAAAAATCTTAAACCCATCGACCAGTAGGTTTAAGAAGAGTTCCTCATTTGTAAAGAAAAAATACGAAATCGAAGAAAAATACGCTTTTATTTGACATTTATGCCTTGTTTTAGACTTAATTGTATCGTTTTGTAGATTCAAAACGCCACCATGTGATGTCACTTTAGTAGCGCGCGGCAAGTAAAAAAAGACACGCCAAACAAAACTAATTCGGCAACTAAGGAGTCCTACCTCGCGCCCTTGAAACAGGGAATAAACGCGACGACGGGAAACTGTTGCCCAAAGAAAAAGTTGGCCGAAAGCGGTAAATAAGAACGCATTTATCCTGCGCACGTGCGCAGGCAGACAGTTATTTGAAACGCAGTTGGAGAGCAATATGAACAAGCGAAAGATGATAGGCGCGCACTCGGCGCTGGCCTTGCTGGCATTGGCAGTATCCCAGGTGCACGCCGCTGACCCTACCGTACAACAAGGGCGTGAAGATCGCGCCGAAAAAGCCGCACAGAAAACCCTGGCCAAGATGACCATGGAAGAAAAGCTGGCCTACATTGGCGGCACCGGCGGCTGGGACGTCAAGCCACTGACCAATTACGGCGTCCCGCAGATCCACGGCGCTGACGGCGGTGTGGGCGTGCGCTACACCAGCGAAGGCAACGATCAGGGTGTTGTCTACCCGTCCGGCCCTAACCTGGCCGCCACCTTCAACCCGCGTCGTGCCATCGACCTCGGCCGTGCGCTGGGTTATGACACTGCCGTCGGCGGCTACCAGTTCATCACTGGCCCCGGCGTCAACCTGTACCGCATGCCGTACGGCGGCCGTGCGTTCGAATACCTCTCCGGTGAAGACCCGTTCCTTGGCGCCAGCCTGGCACCGGGCGTCATCAACGGTATCCAGTCTCGTGGTGTATGGGCCAACGCCAAGCACTACGCGGCCAACGACCAGGAAAGCAACCGCTTCAATCTGAATCAGACAATGCCAGAGCGCGTGCTGCGCGAAATGTCGTTGCCTGCGTTCGAATCGTCGTCGAAAAACGGCAATGTGGCGATGATGATGTGTGCCTTCCAGAAGGTGAACGGTGATTTCGCCTGCGAAAGCGACCACCTGATCGCCCAGATCCTGAAGAAGGAATGGGGCTTCAAAGGCTTCGTACAGAGCGACTACAACGCTGTCGTTCACGGTTTCAACGCTGCCCGCGCCGGTACCGATCTGGACATGATGGGCTACCAGATGAACAGCTCCGTGCTGAAGCCGCATCTGGACGCCGGCGACCTGAGCGCTGCGACCATCGACGACAAGGTCCGCCGCATCCTTAAGCAGATCTACCTGTACAAGTTCGACAGCAAGACGCCGCTGACCACGCACAACATGAACAGCTCGACCAGCAACAAGGTTGCTCTGAACGCTGCGCGTGAAGGTATCGTACTGCTGAAAAACCAGGACAATCTGCTGCCGCTGGACAAGCAGAAAGTCAAGAAAATCGCCGTTGTCGGCACCCTGGCCAAGTACTCGCCACCCACCGGTTTCGGCAGCGCCAACGTCATGGCCAGCCATTACGTCAGCGAACTGAGCGGCCTGCAACAGATCGCGCCTAACGCCAAGGTCGACTTCATCGAAGGCCTGTCGCTGGACCCAAGCACCAGTGCCTGGACCACCACCGACGCAACTGGCAACGAAGTCCAGGGCATGAAGGTCGAGTACTTCAGCAACACCAACTGGTCTGGTGATGCCGCTGTCACGCGTACCGAGAAGCACGTTGACCTGGACTGGGCCAACGACAAGAACCTGCCGTTCGAAAGCAACACTTCGACGTCCGATCCGTACGCCAGCAAAGGTTCGACCGCTGGCCAGCTGAATGGCGATACATCGTCGACTTCGATTCGCTACACCGGCAAGGTGACTCCGACCCAGAGCGGCGAGCAGGTGTTCAAGGTGCGTGCCGACGGCGCGGTGCGTCTGTGGGTCAACGGCAAGAAAATCATCGACAACGGTGACGGCAAGCCGCTTCCGGGCAACAGCATTCCGCCAACCATTCCAGAGTTCGCCAAGATCAATCTGGAAGCGGGCCAGTCTTACGACGTGAAGCTCGAGTACTCGCGTCGTGCCGGCTACCTGTCGACCATGGGCGGCCTGGTAGGTGTGCAGTTGAGCTCCGCCTCGCTGAACGCTCCTCAGGACCTGTCCGGTTATGACGCCGTCGTGGTTGCCGTAGGTAACAGCAACGAATACGAAGGTGAAGGTTTCGACCACAGCTTCGATCTGCCTGAGTTCCAGAACGAGCTGATCCAGAACATCGCCAAGGTCAACCCCAATACCGTGGTGACCATGTATGGCGGTACGGGTCTGAAGATGAGCGACTGGATCGAACAGGTTCCAGCAGCGCTGCACGCCTTCTATCCGGGTCAGAACGGTGGTCAGGCCCTGGCCGAGATCCTCTTCGGCAAGGTCAACCCGTCGGGCAAGCTGCCGATCAGTATCGAACGCAACATCGAAGACAACCCGGCCTACGCTTCCTTCCCGAAATTCGACAACCAGAACACTCTGACCGACATGGATTACAAGGATGACCTGCTGCTGGGTTATCGCGGTTACGAGAAGAAAGGCATCAAGCCGCTCTATCCGTTCGGCTACGGTCTGTCGTACACCACGTTCGGCTACAGCAACATCAAGGTCACGCCGGGCGTCGCGGTCGGCAATACACCGATCAAGGTGTCCTTCGACCTGAGCAACACCGGCAAGGTCGGTGGTTCGGAAGTCGCTCAGCTGTATGTGGGCCAGCAGAACCCGAAAGTCGAGCGTCCGATCAAGGAACTCAAAGGCTACAAGAAGGTGTTCCTCAAGCCGGGTGAAAGCAAGCGTGTGACCATCGAGCTGAATGATCGCTCGCTGGCCTACTTCGATGAGAAGAGCAAGCAGTGGGTGGTCGATGCCGACACCTTCAACATCTCGCTCGGTTCGTCGTCGCAGGACATCCGCCTGAACGCCAAGCTGGTCAACTCGTTCCGTCAGGAACTGTCGACCACCAGCAGCAACCCGCTGCCACGCTCCGCTCTGAACTCGGTCCTGGTCGAGAAACCACCGGTCAAGACCGGCGGTGTATTCAAGCAGACCGTTGAGTAAGCGTTAGCTGACTGAAGGGTAAACGGACAAATAAAGGCTCAGGGACGAGCCCTTACCGCTGCATCGACCTGCGCAATGTAGGTATCGAAACACTCGACCAGATCCACCTGATCGGGAAAGCGTAACCACTGAATCTGCAAACCATCCATCATCGCCAGAATCTGCCGGATGATCTTGTCCAGATCCACATCCGCACGTACCTCCCCGCGCTCCACCAAAGCCGAAAACTGTCCCAGCAAGTGCGCGTGAATACGCTCGTAGCGCGTCTGGAACCATTCAAAGGCAGGCTGGTTTTCCAGCAGACTTTCCGCATTGAGGATCGAAAATGCACGTACCACGCCGGGCGCCGTAGCGTTGGAGCGGTTGATCGCGCGCAAGCCGCCGAGCAGACCGGTCAGGGTGTTATCGGTACGGACTTCGGCAGCAATTCGGCCGTTGACCTCGTCGCGTCGCTCAAGCACGCCCATCAGCAGCGAGATCTTGCTCGGAAAATGGTGCAGCAATCCGGCGACGGAAATACCGACGATGGCTGCCACCTTGGCCACCGAAGCGCCGGTATAGCCTTCAAGGGAAAACACTTGCAGGGCCGCATCGAGCAGTTCTTCGCGGCGCTTTTCGCCCTTTGGCGCGCGTCGCTGTCGGGTGACTGCCGTGCCCGTTTCCGTGGGGTCATGCCGAGTCATATCAGGCTCCTTCTTGAACAGCCGCGTACCCTAACCATTCAGGCAAGCGCTGGCAACGCTATTGAGTCGGATTGTTCGACAATTTCATCTTGTACAGCAGTGCCGTGACAGGTTCAGGTGCGCTCCACCGGGACACTGCCCCAGCCTTCGCCCAGCATGCGCTGCATCAGCACCGTGTCTACCCAGCGGCCATGCTTGAAGCCGACCGATTCGAACACTCCAACCCGGCGAAAGCCGAGACGCTCATGCAGGCGCAACGACGCGATATTCTGGCTGTTGCCGATAACCGCAATCATCTGCCGCCAGCCGCCCGCTTCGCAGTGCTGCACCAGGGCACTCAACAGCGCCTGACCGATCCCCTGCCCGCCGAGCCCATCGCGCACATACACCGAATCCTCCACGGTAAAGCGGTAGCCTGGACGTGGCCGATACGGCGTGACATAGGCATAGCCGACAATGTCGCCATCGCGCTCGGCGACCATATAAGGCAAGCCTTTGGCGAGGACCATGCGACGACGCTGGAGCAATTCTGCCAGGTCAGGCGGCTCCAGCTCGAAGCTGGAAATCCCGTGTAGCACGTGGTCAGCGTAAATCGCCTGTACAGCGGGCATGTCATCGTCGCGGGCGTCACGCAGGTCAAAGGTTGAAGTCATGTCCGAACTCTGTACGAATGTCTGTGAATGGCCGCAATGATGCCGCTCGCCACGACATTAAAAAAGCTATGATTTATCATCCACAGCATAAGAAATACTTTGTCATGCGTCGGCTGAACCTCAATCACCTGCACACGTTTTCGCTGGTCATCGCCCATGGCAGTTTTTCTGCGGCGGCAGAGCGTCTGCACCTGACCCAGCCAGCGGTCAGCCTGCACGTGCGACAACTGGAAGATCAGTTGAAGCTGCAGCTGATCGAACGGGTCGGCAAACGCCTCAAACCTACCTCCGCAGGCACTGTACTGTTGGAGCATATCGCGCGCATCGATGCGGTGGTCGAAGACGCTCTGCAGGCGCTGTCCAGCCATGCCAGCGGCGTTGCCGGGAAAATCGCCATCGGCACCGGCGCGACAGCCTGCATCCATCTGCTGCCGCCCATGTTGCAGGCGCTGCGTCGGCGCTTCCCGGAACTGGATGTGCGCGTCAGTACCGGCAACACCGAAGGTATCCTCAAGGCGGTCGAAGAAAACCTTCTGGACCTGGCACTGGTCACCCTGCCCGCCGCCAGCCGCAGTCTGCACATCACGCCGCTGCTTGAGGATGCGTTCGTGGCGATCTTCGCCGGCAGCCAGCGACCGATGCCGGCGCACATGACCCCGGAGCGCCTCAGCGCACAACCGCTGGTCGTATTCGAAGCAGGCAGCAGTACGCGTCTGCTGATCGATGAATGGTTCCTGCACGCCGGGATCCGGGTAAAACCGGTCATGGAACTGGGCAGTATCGAAGCGATCAAGGAAATGGTCGCCGCAGACCTGGGCTACAGCATCGTGCCGCGGATGGCCGTTGCTGCGCTGCACCATCGCCGCGGCTTGCAAATGCTGCCACTGGCAACAGCGCTGAGTCGCACATTGGGAATCGCCTTGCGCCAGGACAAACCGGTCAGCAAGGCCCTGCGTCAGGTGCTGGATGCACTGCAATACCTCAAAAGGTCATGAAGGCGCGCCACGATAGAGGCTTGAGCGCGCCCATGCACTATAAAGAGCAACGGCACTCGGCCTGGCAAATAAGGTCGACAGTTGCACAGGCAGCGAATCAGGTTGTACGATGACTGCCCACTGGTAACTGAAAAAATGATGGCTGGCCTGCTTTTAAACGCCCCATCACTGACAATCTGTAAAGCAACTCGGCAACCCATAAGGAGCGCCGGTCCGGATACCTTCCCTGCCGACCTCCAACCTCAAAACAACAGGAGATACCGATGCCTAACATTCTCGGCCAGAACTTCATCGCTGGCGGCCGCAGCGCTTTGGGCCAGAGCCTGCAAAAAAGCCTGGATGCCACCACCGGTGAAGAGCTGCCTTACAGTTTTCATCAGGCCACCGACGGCGAAATCGACGCCGCGGCACTGGCTGCCAAGGCTGCGTTTGCGGAATTTCGTCAGCTGAGCCCGGCCCGTCGCGCCGACTTCCTCGACGCCATTGCCGATGAACTTGACCAGCTGGGTGATGACTTCGTCGCCATCGTCTGCCAGGAAACCGCCCTGCCCCAGGCGCGAATTCAAGGTGAGCGCGGTCGCACCAGTGGCCAGATGCGCCTGTTTTCCAAAGTTCTGCGTCGCGGTGATTTTGTTGGTGCACGTATCGACCTGGCACTGCCGGATCGAAAGCCGCTGCCACGCGTCGACCTGCGCCAATACCGTATCGGTGTCGGCCCGGTTGCGGTGTTCGGAGCGAGCAACTTCCCGCTGGCGTTTTCCACTGCCGGTGGTGATACCGCGGCGGCCTTGGCCGCCGGTTGCCCAGTGGTGTTCAAGGCGCACAGCGGTCACATGGCGACCGCCGATCTGGTGGCGAGCGCCATCATTCGCGCTGCCGAACGTACGCAGATGCCCAAAGGCGTGTTCAACATGATCTTCGGCAACGGCGTTGGCGAAGGTCTGGTCAAGCACCCGGCCATCCAGGCCGTCGGCTTTACCGGTTCGCTGAACGGCGGCAACGCACTGTGCAAAATGGCTGCCGAACGTCCGCAACCGATTCCGGTATTTGCCGAGATGTCGAGCATCAACCCGGTCGTGCTGCTGCCAGAAGCCTTGCAGGCTCGCGGTGAAACCGTGGCCAAGGAGCTGGCGGGCTCGGTGGTGATGGGTGCCGGTCAGTTTTGCACCAACCCGGGCGTGGTCATCGGCCTGCGCTCACCGGCGTTCTCAAAATTCGTTGAGCATCTGACCGAACAGATGGGCAGTCAGGCTCCGCAGACCATGCTTAACGCGGGCGGCCTGCGCAGTTACAGCAAAGGTGTGGAACACCTGATGGCGCACCCTGGCGTGACGCATCTGGCCGGCAAACCCCAGGAAGGCAAGCAGGCTCAGGCGCAGCTGTTCAAGGCTGACGTCAGCCTGCTGCTGAACGGTGATCAGTTGCTGCAAGAGGAAGTCTTCGGCCCAACCACGCTGCTGATCGAAGTCGCCGACGATGCGCAGTTGAAGGACGCGCTGCAAGCCTTGCGTGGTCAGCTGACTGCGACCGTGATCGGTGAGCCCGCGGACTTGAGCACGTACAGCTGGCTGCAACCGGTTCTCGAAGAGAGAGTCGGGCGCATTCTGTTCAACGGCTACCCGACCGGTGTCGAGGTCTGCGAGGCCATGGTTCACGGCGGCCCATACCCGGCCACCTCGGACGCACGCGGTACCTCGGTGGGCACCCTGGCCATCGACCGCTTCCTGCGCCCGGTCTGCTATCAGAACCTGGCGGACAGCCAGTTGCCACCTGCGTTGCAGAACGCCAACCCGTTGGGCCTGCGTCGTCTGGTCAATGGTGAATGGAGTGATCAGCCTGTCGCGTAACGGCCACCGGCTGGATCCGCAACACAGCAGCGCGACCTGATGAGGGTCGCGCTTTTTTTTGGAAAATATTTCTTTTTTGTGCCCGAAGTCGCTTATAGCGGACCTGTTTTGTACCCGGATGACAGCACCATAGAAGTGCAAAACAGGGGCTGTTCATAAATTAACCACACAGCTGTAAGCCACGTGTAACAAGGGTTTCAAAAAGTTACCCACAGACATACCCACGATTTCCGTGGACAACTTTTCATCGATTTCGGACCTTAAAAACCCTGTGCAGTGCAAGCGTAAATTTTTGACGGGGGTCTGCAATCCCGGTGTGATGGCATCTGTAATGGCCAACGAGGCCGCCTGACATAACCTTATGCACGTTTGGCGGTTGATTCGACAGACTGTCCATAGTGAGATAGACGATTTATCGAGGCTCCCCTATGCAACAGCGTTGTAACGTGGCCGTACTCGGCCTGGGTGCCATGGGTGCTGCCACTGCCTATCAGCTGGCAAAGGCCGGAGTCGATGTGATTGGTATCGACCGCTACGATCCCCCGCACACACAGGGCTCCAGTCACGGCGATACACGCATCACGCGACTCTCGGCCGGTGAAGGTCCGCAATACCTGCCACTGGTACGCAGCTCACAGCACATCTGGCGCGAACTTGAAGCATTGAGCGGCGAGTCGCTGTTCGAACAATGCGGTGTGCTGGTGATGACCTCCAGCCCGGCCTACGATCCCGAGGACGTCAACGACTTCACCCATCAGACCATCGCCCTGGCCCGCACTCATGGGGTGAAGCACGAGGTATTGGCGGCTGCAGCGATTCGCGAGCGTTTCCCTCAGTTCTCTCCTGTGCTGGACAGCGCCATCGGCTATTTCGAACCCGAAGGCGGATTCGTTCGGCCCGAGCGCTGCATCGCCGTACAACTCAAGCTGGCAAGGCAACACGGCGCGCGTCTGCTGACCCACGAAACGGTCACGCACTTACAGGCGCATGGCGATCAGGTACGAATCATCACCGACAAGGGCTCGATCATCGCCAACAAGGTCGTAGTCAGCGCGGGCATGTGGTCGTCCGGGTTGCTCGGCGCACCGTTCAGCGACCTGCTGCGGGTGTGCCGGCAAAAGCTGTTCTGGTTCGAGTTGCAGCACCAAGCTGTCTTTGCTGCGCCGTCGCCAAGCTTCATCCTGAGTCACGGGCCGGGCGAAGCCGATGTCAATTACGGCTTCCCGCCGCTGTCCGGTGAAAACAGCATGAAGGTCGCCACCGAGCAATACCTCGAGACGTCAGCGGCTGACCGGTTGGACCGCACCATTAGCGCGTGGGAAGAACAGGAGATGTTCCGCACCCAGGTGCAGGGCAGGATTGCGGGACTGACACCAAAGGTGGTCAAGTCCTCGGTATGCGCCTACACCGTCACGCCGGACTGCCACTTCATCATCGATGAACACCCGCACCTGAAAAACGTGACGGTGGTCTCGGCCTGTTCCGGCCACGGTTTCAAGCATTCGGCCGGGCTCGGACTGGCGCTGGCGCAACGTTGTATTGATGGCAAGAGCGATGTGGATCTCTCGGCTTTTTCATTGCAACGCTTCGCCAGGCAGGCTTGATCAGCGCGCCACCACGAACGCCTCGTCGATGCGCGCCAGATCGGTGTCGCGCAAGGTGCCGGCGTAGTAATGCAGTTTGATCCAGGCCATCAAATAGTCGTAACGGGCTTTTGCCAGATCGCGACGGGTACTGTAGAGCTGCTGCTCGGCGTTAAGGGCATCCAGGCTGATGCGCTCGCCACCCAGAATGCTCTGGCGCGTCGACTCGACCAGTGCCTGCGCCGAGATCAGCGCTTTCTGGTAGGCGCGCAACTTGTTCACCCCTGACGCACAGGCGTTGAACTGGCGACGCAGCTCGATCAGGGTTTCCCGGGTCTTGCCCTCCAGCTCATATTCAGCCTGCTCGCGCTTGCTGTTGGCCTGGCGCACCGAGGCACTGGTGCCACCTCCGGCATACAACGGAAGACTGAGCTCGATGCCTATCGTGTTGGTGTCGTAACGCTGATTGTAGGTGTTGCCGCTGTCCGATTCGTTCTGGCGGATACTTGCGTAGGCGTTCACCGTCGGCAGATGCCCTGCGCGGTTGCGTTCCACCTCGTATCGCGCCACTTCCAGGGACTGACGTTGCGAGGCCAGGATAGGGCTGTTGGCCATGGCCAGCGCATGCCACTCGGTAAAACTCGACGGTGCCAGTACCAACGCTTGAAAGCTGTCCCTCAATGGCTCCAGCTGCGCAACATCGATACTCGGTTCGCCCAACAACGCCGCCAGCTCGCGCAAGGCCGCATCCTGCTCATCGCTGGCTTCGATCTGCTCGGCAATCGCCAGTTCGTTGCGCGATTCGGCTTCGAGAATATCGGTGCGCGTGCCTTCTCCCCGCTCGAACATCTGCCGGTTCTGCGCGAACTGGCGCTCGAACGCCTGCTGCTTGGCACGGGCGATATTGATCTGGTCCTGGGCGAAAAGTGCCTGGGTGTACAGGGTCAACACCCGCACCAGCAATTCCTGGCTCTTGCTGCGAAAGGTCTCGTCGGCAAACAGCGCCTGAGCCAGCCCCTTGCGGTAATTGGCGTACGCCTCGTAATCGATCAAGGGCTGCTGAACCGTCAGGCTCGAGCCAAAGCTGTTGTAGTGGCGATGGTCGGTGGTGTCTTGAGCGCTGCCTTTGAGGGTCGCCTTGGAATCGTTGCGCCCCTTGTTGTAGCTGTATGACACGCGAGGCAACAAGCCGGCACGACCAATCACCCGGTTCTCCAGGCCCGCGTCGCGCTCCTTGAGTGCGCCCAGATAAACCGGATCATTGCGAAGCGCCAATTCATAGACCTGAAACGGGCCCATGGCCTGGCTCAAAGGTGCAGTACCCAGCAGGATGGCCGTCAGCAGAGCGGCTTTAAAGGGATGACGAGACATCCTATTCCTCCGTCAACGCGGAGCCGGCACGGTCCAGCAAAGGTTTGAACAGATAATTGAGCAGCGAGCGCTCACCCGTGCGCACGAACATTTCAGCGGGCATGCCGGGTTTGATCACCAGCCCGTTGAGTTTTTCCAGCGCCGCGTCGCCCACCGAAGTTCGCAGCACGTAATACGGCTGGCCGGTTTTTTCATCCTGCATCTGGTCGGCGGAAATCAGGCTCACCTCACCGGAAACCCGCGGCGTGCGGCTTTGATTGAACGCGGTAAACAGAATGTCGACCGGCAAATGGCTGGCGACCTTGTCGATCAGTTGCACTGGCAGCCGCCCTTCAACTTCAAGCCGTGTGCCTTGTGGGACGATTTCCAGCAGGGTTTCGCCGGCACGCACCACCGCACCTTCGGTGTGCACGCCCAGATTGACGGCGATGCCATCAGCCGGCGCAAGGATGGCGCTGTGTTGCAGACTGAAACCGGCCGAGGCCAGTTGCTGCTCAAGGGTAAGCGCCTTGACCTGGGCATCGGCCCATTGGCTGCGCACCTCTTTCTGGTACTCCTCGCGCTGCTGCTGAAGGCGTAACCGCGATTCGACGATACCTTGCTCTATACGTCCGGTTTCGCCTGCGTTTTGCGCCAGGCTCTGTTGCACCTGAGAAAGCTGACGCTGGAACTCCAGCAAGCGATTGCCGGGAATGAACCCGTTCTGCGCCAAGGGCTCCAGGTTACTGAGTTGCTTGCGTAGCGAGTCAGCCTGGGCCAGCAGATCCGAGCGGGCACGGCGCATACCGGCAAGTTGCAGTCCGGCACCCTCAATGCTCGCCTGCAAGCCGGATTGCTCGCGCGCCAGCGCCTGGCGCCGGCTGCTGAACAACTGGCGCTGCCCTTCAAGCACCAGCGCCAGCCGAGGGTCGGGGTCTTGCCCCTGCCCGGCGGCAATCAGTTCTGCGGGGAAGCGAACCTCGTCAAGGTTGTCGCGCTCGCTTTGCCAGCGCGCCAGGCTGGCCCAGGCCATTCGATACTGGGCTCGCAGCGATTGCACGTCCGCTTCGACCTGAGTCTGATCAAGGCGAAACAGTGGTTCGCCCTCTTTCACCAATTGGCCTTCACTGACCAGAATTTTGCTGACCACGCCGCCATCCAGCGACTGCACAGCCTTGCGCTTGCCAGAAACAACCACCGTCCCCTGCACGGCAATGCCCTGATCCAGAGGGGCAAGACTGGCCCACAGAAAGAAACTGCCCGCTCCCGCCAACATGAGAATCCAGCCGGCGCGAACAAAGAACTGCACGCCGCGCTCCTTGCCCGGCATGGCGTAATGAGTGTCGATAGGGCTGTTCATACGTCGGACTGCCTGTTCTGCGTGCCGTACTGACGGCTCATGGAAAGCCCGGCAGGTGCCGGACGGGATTGCGATTGAGGCTGCGCTTGCGGTGCTTGTGTGGACGATGGCTGTCCCGACAAGGCCTGCAGCACCTGAGCCGTGGCGCCGAATGCCTGCATGCGACCTTCGCTCAGCACCAGCAGACGATCGGTCTGGTTCAACGACTGCGTACGGTGGGTGACGAGCACAACAGTGCAGCCGCGGGTCTTGAGTTCAGCAATCGCCTGAGTCAGCGCCGCTTCACCCGCGGCATCCAGATTGGAATTGGGCTCATCGAGCACCACCAGTCGCGGATCGCCATACAGCGCACGGGCCAGCGCGACGCGCTGTTTCTGACCACCGGACAAGCCTGCGCCATCATCGCCCAGCCGCGTGTCGTAGCCTTGCGGCAGGCGCAGAATCAGTTCGTGTACGCCCGCCAGTTGCGCGGCAGCGACCACGGCACTCGCGTCACCCTCGCGAAAGCGCGCGATGTTTTCCGCCACGCTGCCACCGAACAGCTCGATATCCTGCGGCAGATAACCAATATAGGGACCCAGCGCCTCTCGGTCCCAGCGATGCATGTCGGCCCCGTCCAGACGTACCGTTCCGCCCAGCGCCGGCCAGACACCGACCAGCACGCGTGCCAGGGTCGATTTGCCGGAGCCGGATGCGCCCAGCACGCCGAGCACTTCACCGGCCTGCAACTGAAAGCTCACTTGCTGAATCGTCGGTGACGTTTTGCCGGGAGGCGCAGCGCTGACCTGTTCCGCACTGATCTGACCACGCGGCGCCGGCAGCGGCATGCGCGGCGCGGGCTCGGCGTAGGTCTTGAGTAACTGGTCGAGGCGCCCATAAGCCAGGCGTGCAGAACTCCATTGCTTCCAGACGGCGATCAGTTGGTCGATAGGGCTCAGAACCCGACCCATGAGGATCGAACCGGCGATCATCATGCCAGCGGTCATGTCTCCATTTATCACCAGCAGTGCGCCCAAGCCCAGCACCAGCGACTGCAGGCACAGACGCAGGGCCTTGCTGATCGAACTGATCACCGCTCCCGTATCACTGGCTCGGTTTTGCAGGGCCAGAAAGCGCCCATGCACATGGAACCAGCGGCGCCGCAAGACCTCAAGCATGCCCATCGCCTGGATCGCCTCGGCCTGCTGCAGGTGCCGGGTCGCCAATTGCGCAGACTGCTGCGAGTAGCCGCTGGCTTCGGCCAGCGGTTTGCGGGTCAGCCATTCGTTGAGGCAGGCCAGTCCGACCAGCAACACCGTCCCCACACTGGCCAGCACGCCTAGCCAGGGGTCGAAAAGGAAGATTACCGCCAGGTAGATGGGGAACCACGGAGCGTCGAAGAACGCGAACAACGCCGGCCCGGTGAGAAACTGGCGGATGAAAGTAAGGTCACCCAGCGCCTGTCCAGCCTGACGCTGTCCGGCGTGCAGGTTGCTCTCGAACGCAGCCTGATAGACGCGCAGATTGAAACGCTTTTCCAGCTCGCTGCCGATGCGGATCACCACAAAGCTGCGGACCATCTCCAGCAGGCCGATAAACGCAAAGAACCCGACCACCATCAACGTCAGCATGGCCAGTGTGGTCTGGTTCTGTGAGGTCAGTACGCGGTCATAGACTTGCAGCATGTAAATCGATGGGGCGAGCATCAGCACGTTGATCAGCGCGGTAAAACAACCGACACCGATCAACGCGCTCTTGTAGTCAGCCAGCGCTTTATAAAGCGGCGGCCGGGCGCTTTGGGGCAACGCACTCATGGTTGTTCCTTGATGGTCTTGCTTGTGACGGAGTGACATCCCTGGGTTTTGACAAACAATTCGCGTAGGTCCGTGAAACGCTTAATCGGCGAGCCGTCCAAGGACCAGCACTTCACCGCCAGGCAGGGGCGCCTGATAGATCTGATTCCCCATGTTATTGAGGTGAATCAGGCGATTGCCTTCCTTGTCGGTGAACGCCAGGCCATCCGGAGTCGGAAACCAGCCAGTGGGTGCTTCATGCAACCACTTCACTGCGCAGGCGAGATCGCCCGTCAGTTGCGGTACTTCGGTATTGAGATGCAGTTCACAGACTTCGTTCGTCTTTCCCTGAAGAGAAAGTCGCCACTTGCCGCTGAGTTCATCAGGATTGGGCAGTTTCAAACTCATGGCCAGGCTTGCTCCAGAAATACCCACCAGCAGCGCAAAGGCTGCTGGCACGATTCGAAAAACGTGAGTGATCTTCATGGCGGGGTACTTTTCAGATCATGGACAACCGCAGGGTCGTCCATGATTGTTACAGATTAAACCACGATATCAGTAGCCAATGCTTGACCTACAGTACCGACCAGAAAATCGCCAATGCCCTGACCGGTGAAGTCGATCGCCAGACTGCCCAGATTGCTGCTCTGGTTATAGTTGAGGATCGCCTCGCCAGCGTGGCCGCTGAACGCGTTGACGAACTGCAGCGCGCTCAGCGTGGAAATGGCCGATACGTCGATCTTGTCCTGACCGCTGACGAAATCACGAATCGTATCCTGGCCTGCACGGTTGGAATCAGAGCTGGCGCCAAACACGAAGATGTCGGCACCTGCACCACCGGTCAGGCTGTCGGCGCCGCCACCACCGTAGATGATGTCGTTGCCGGCACCACCCTTGAGGTCGTTGGCGGCAGCATTGCCGATCAACAGGTCATTGCCCGAACCGCCCAGCGCGTTTTCAACCACCACACCCTTGGCGATCGAAACGTTGCCCACCATGCCACCGACATCCGAGAACGACGCGGCATTGAGGTTGATCTTCTGGTTCTGGGTGAAGCCTGAGAAGTCGAGGGTATCCTTGCCCCCGCCATCCCACACCGAGAACACCACCTTGGACGAGGCGGAGGTGGCGCTGTAGAAATCGCGCCCGGCAGTGGAGTTGAACCCATAGACCGTATCACCGGCACGGGTGCTCATGTTCGCGCCATAGAGCTGCTGAACGGCAGTGATGTCATCCAGCAACGGCGCCGAAGAGTACGACGGAGCGCCGCCCTTGACGAAGTTCTGGTCAGTGTTGGACTCACTCCAGTAGCTCATGACGCTGTAGCCACGGGTATCTTCTGCGTAAGTGGCTTCCTTGTAGCTCGGATTGCCCTCGCCCGCGTTGTAGTCACCTGGGTGAGACAGGCCAAGGGTGTGGCCGATTTCATGGGTCAGGGTCTGACGACCGTAATTGCCATTGTCCGGGGTGGTGTTGACCTTGTAGCTATTATCGACAAGGTACCAGGACTGGCCGTCAGTACGGCTGTTGCCGCTGGGCAGGTAGGCAAAAGCTGCCCCGCCTGCACTGCCGTTGCTGTAGTTGCCGAAGGTCATATGCCCGTCGCCGCCGGAAGCTGCCTGGGTGAAGCTGACCTTGGCAACGTCTGCCCAGGATTGCATCGACAATACTGCCTGTGCTTTCTGCTGCGCGTTGAACGCACTGAAAGTCCCCAGCGAATTGTCGAACCCGGCAGGTTTGGCCGTCAGGAACGTGTAAGTGAGGTTGATGGTGCCGTTGCCATCGCGATCCGTCCAGGAGGCGTCGTCGCGAAGAATATAATCAGCGGCCTGATCGACTGAATACGAGGGCTTGCCATTGATCGTGAGGTTGCCGCCACGGTCATACTGGTGCGCGAACGCATTGATCTGGTCGAAAGAGGTGCTGGTAGCAGCGGAAAGTTGGATTGCAGCATTTTCTTTGACTTTCGTCATGACACTTCCTTGTTTGCTGATTGATTGACAGGTCAGGTAAGACAAGACTCTCCCCTGTAGCGAGAGAGTCCGGTCACTCGCCTGGTGAAGCGTGAAATCGTGTTGCGTATGAAGCGTGAAATCGTGTTGCGTAACAAAACTGACACATCTTGAAATCTTGTGTCCAGCGCTGTTCGATGATGTCAAGTGGCCTCAAACGGGCAAGCGCCTACAGGCATTGGAGAATCGCCTGATATTATTTTTTGTGATGATGAGATCGTCGATAAGCGCTTGAACAGACTGTAACAAGCTTGATAAATATGACTGATAGGTCAGGAATTTTATGGCTTCGACTGACCACGAATGCCTTGGGTAATGACGCGCCCCACTCAGCCGCTATGAACAGCATTTCGCCAGCCTTGCCATTGGCCAAAGCTGACACTTTTCCCCGACACAGAAACGCAAAAAGCCCCGACGAGTCGGGGCTTTTGTTGAAGCGCAGTGGCCTGAATGTTCAGGCCAGGTAAATCAGTCGTCGCGGCTCATGATGCCGAAGATCTGCAGCAGGCTGATGAACAGGTTATAGATCGATACATACAGGCTGACCGTCGCCATGATGTAGTTACGCTCGCCACCCTGAATGATCGCGCTGGTCTGGAACAGAATGCACACCGACGAGAACAGCACGAAGCCCGCGCTGATAGCCAGTTGCAGACCGCTGATCTGGAAGAACATGCTGGCCACTACCGCACCCAGCAGGACAAAGAAACCTGCGGTAATGAAACCACCCAGGAAGCTCATGTCCTTGCGAGTGATCAGTACATAGGCCGAGAGACCGCCGAATACCAGAGCCGTCATCGCGAAGGCGGAGCTGACCACTTCAGCCCCCCCGGCCATGCCCAGGTAACGGTTGAGGATCGGGCCCAGCAGGAACCCCATGAAACCTGTCAGGGCGAAGGTCGACACCAGACCCCAGACCGAATCACGCAGCTTGTTGGTCAGGAAGAACAGACCGTAGAAGCCGATCAGCACCACGAAAATGTTCGGGTAGCCGACGCGCATCTGCTGAGCGACGAAGGCCATGACACCACTGAAAGCCAGTGTCAGGGCGAGAAGACCGTAAGTATTGCGCAGGACACGACTAACCTCGAGCTGGTCGGCCTGCATGCCGGTTTTAAGGCTGTAATCCTGTTCGCGCATGGCGAAACTCCTTGCTGTTGAAATGTTGAGTTGCAAAGATCATAACAGAGGCGCTGCAACTGGCTAGTCACAGAGTTTGACAGCTTGTTTCATTCCGGTATTATGGCGCCCGCAACGAAGTGGAGGTATGGCCGAGTGGTTTAAGGCAGCAGTCTTGAAAACTGCCGACTGTAACAGGTCCTAGAGTTCGAATCTCTATGCCTCCGCCATATTTGGTAGCGCAAAGCCCTGATTATTCAGGGCTTTGTCGTTTCTGCCCCCCACGAAACCCTCCCGCCTCCCCGCCTTGCGAGCTGCCGCACACAACCTGATATATTGATGCGCACCCCGTATCAATAGACTGACGTTCGAATGCCCATCAATTTCGACCTCAACGACCTCCAGGCATTTCGTGCCGTAGTGGAGAATGGCAGCTTCCGCAAGGCCGCTGAAACCGTGCAGATCACCCAGCCTGCGCTCAGTCGGCGGATAGAAAAGCTCGAGTCTGCGCTGAATGTGAAGCTGTTCGAGCGGACCACCCGCAGGGTCAGTCTGACTACGGTCGGCCGCGCATTTCTGCCTCAGGTCGAGCGCATTCTGGACGATCTGGACAGCGCATTGATGACCATCGAAGGCGTCGGCTCCACGCGAATGGGCAGCGTGACGATTGCCTGCGTGCCATCAGCCGCCTATTACTTCATGCCGCAGGTCATCAGCGCTTTCCATCGGTTGTTTCCGAAAATCAGAATCCGGGTGATGGATGCCAGCGCCAACGAGGTCAACAGCGCGGTTGCCCTGGGCGAAGCCGATTTCGGGGTGAGTTTCAGCGGCAATCTGGCGCCGGAAGTGGACTTCGAACTGCTGCTGCAGGAACGCTACGTAATGGCCTGCAGGCGGGATCACACGCTGGCAACGTGCGAAAGCGTCAGTTGGGAAGAGATGTACCGCCACGACTACATCGCCCTGGACATCACCTCGGGTAATCGTCTGGTGCTGGATCAGGCGCTGGCACCTTCGCGCCCGCACAAGGAAAGCATCTGCGAAACCCGCCATGTCACAACCATGATCGGCCTGGTGGAGGCCGGGCTTGGCGTGGCTGCGGTGCCTTCGATCGCCATGCCGATGACCGCTCACCCGTATCTGGTGAGCGTGCCACTGGTTGCGCCCGAGGTGATTCGCAACGTAGGGCTGATCAAGCGTCGTGGCAGGACCTTGACACCGGCAGCCCTCGAGCTGGAACAACTGGTCAGGAAAATGCCGTCACGTTCAGCGGGGAACTGAATCCAGTCCGGTGGACTGCACCGTAGCCTGGGCTTTGGGGGATGCCAGGTAATCCAGCAACGCCTTCGCTTCTTTCGGGTGCTCGGCATTGACCGGGATGCCCGCGGCATAACGCGTTACCGACTGAACGTCTTCCGGGATCTTCGCCACGAACGTCACGCCGGGAATCGGCAGCAGCTCGGCAACCTGTTGAAAGCCCACTTCGTAGTCGCCCTTGGCAACCACCGAAGCCACCGGGATGCGCTCGATCATCTTGCCCTTCGGCGCGAGTTCTTTCTCGATACCGAGCTTTTTGAAAAGCTCTTTTTCGATGTACACGCCACTGGCGCTGTCGGAGTAAGCCACCGACCTGGCCTTGAGCAAGGTGGCCTTAAGCTCACTGTCGGTGCCGATCGCAGGCTTGGCCGCGCCCTCCTTCACCACCATGCCGATCCGCGAATCAGCCAGTTCGACCCGCGATGCCGGGTCTACCTTGCCTTGCTTGATCAGATCATCCAGCGCATAGCCGACCATGATCACCACATCGGCGTGCTCGCCACGGGCCAGGCGATTCGGGATGGCCTCGGGTGCTTTGCCCATCGAGGGGCCGAGAATGGTGTCCAGCGAGTCTCCGGAAGATGCCGCGTATTGCGGTCCGAGCAGTCTGTACGCAGCCGTAAAGCCGCCGGAGGTCATGACCTTGAGCTGTTCAGCCTGCGCCGCCGCACTGACTGCAATACAGCCGAGAAAAAGCGCTGCCAGTTGATGTTTGTATAACGATTTCATAGTGATTTTTCCTTGATTAAACAGCCAGTTGCGGGCGGGTCGAGATGTGCCGGTAGAGCACCAGTGTGGCGCCCAGCGCACAGGCTGCAGCAAATGTCATCCAGTAAGCAGGTGCAGCCTTGTCGCCGGTCAAGTGGATCAACCAGGTCGAGATCGCCGGAGTGAAACCACCGAAAACCGCCGTCGCCAGGCTGTAGGCCAGCGAGAAACCGGCAACACGCACCTCTACCGGCATGATTTCGGTCAGCGCCGGAATCATCGCGCCGTTATACAAGCCGTACAGGAACGAGAACCACAACAGCACTTCCAGCATATGGCCGAAGCTGGGCGCCAGGGCGAGGAAAGACAGCGCCGGGTACGCACTGATGATGGTCAGCAGGGTCATCGCGACCAACAGTGGCTTGCGCCCGAAACGGTCACTCAACATGCCGCCGACCGGCAGCCAGATAAAGTTGGAGACACCGACCAGCAGCGTCACCAGAAGCGCATCGGCAGTACTCAAGTTGAGTACGGTTTTGCCGAATGTCGGTGCATAGATGGTGATCAGGTAAAAGGTGGTAGTGGTCATCGCCACCATCAGCATTCCGGCAATCACCACACGCCAGTTTTGCAGCAGCGTCGCGAACACCTGTCGCATGGTCGGACGGTGAGAGCGAGTGGCGAACTCTTCGGTTTCCTGCAGGCTGCGGCGCAACAGGAAAATGAACGGGATGATCAGGCAACCGATGGCAAACGGAATTCTCCAGCCCCAGTCGGCAACAGCAGCAGGTGCCATCCATTGGTTCAGGCCGTAACCCAGTGCAGCGGCGACGACGATTGCCACCTGCTGACTACCTGACTGCCAACTGGTGTAGAAGCCCTTGCGGCCGGGTGTCGCCATTTCTGCCAGATACACCGACACCCCGCCCAATTCCGCACCGGCAGAGAAGCCTTGCAGCAAGCGGCCGACCAATACCAGGGCCGGTGCCCACAAGCCGATGCTCGCGTAACCGGGCACCAGAACGATCAGCAACGTACCACTGGCCATGATCGACAGCGTCACGATCAGCCCTTTACGGCGGCCCACGTCATCGATGTAGGCACCGAGAATGACGGCACCCAGTGGACGCATCAGGAAGCCCGCCCCGAAGACCGCGAAGGTCATCATCAGCGAAGCAAACTCACTGCTGGCCGGGAAAAAGGCGGAAGCGATCTGGGTGGCATAGAAGCCAAACAGGAAGAAGTCGAATTGCTCGAGGAAATTACCGGAGGTAACCCGAAATACCGCGCCAGCCTTCGACCGGGAGGATTCTTTTCGTAATGAGGATGAGCCGTGCATCAGTGTTCTCCAGCGATCTTATTAGAGTGTTGTAAGCGCTTGTGATGGAGGAGTCTGCCGGACACACTTTGAAACGATAAGTGCTATGTTTTCATCGATTGATGCCCGTTGGACATCAATCGAAACTCAAGCTGTTGCGCCCTGACCCCGCATTTGCGGGTCAGCACGCGCCAAACTCACACGCCTGCCGTTGAATTCTTTATCATTGCGCATGTTTTGTTGGCAGAGCCGATCATGAAATTCGCCATCTCCCTTTTTTCCGCCGCCCATGCGCCCTCCTCTCGGCGAGCCTTGCAGTTCGCCAGGGCGGTGCTGGCAGGCGGGCACGAAATTGTCCGGTTGTTCTTCTACCAAGACGGCGTACACAGCGCGTCGGCCAACGTCGTGACGCCGCAGGACGAGCAGGATGTGGCACTGCAGTGGCGTGACTTCATCGTCGAGCACAAGCTGGACGGCGTGGTGTGCATTGCCGCCGCGTTGCGTCGCGGTGTGCTCGACACGCAAGAGGCCGAGCGTTATCAGCGGCCGGCGGCAAACCTGCGCGAGCCGTGGGAATTGTCCGGGCTGGGCCAGTTGCACGATGCCGTGCAATCGGCTGATCGCCTGATCTGCTTCGGAGGGCCATGAGATGCCCAGATCACTGTTGGTTGTCACCCGCCAGTCGCCGTGGTCCGGCCCCGGTGCCCGCGAGGCGCTGGATATCGTACTGGCGGGCGGTGCATTCGATCTGTCGGTGGGCCTGCTGTTTCTGGACGACGGGGTTTTTCAGTTGTCGCCACAGCAGTCGCCCGACGCCCTGCAACAGAAAGACCTGACTGCAAACCTGAAAGCCCTGCCGATGTTCGGTGTCGAAGACCTTTACGTCTGCGGACAGAGCCTGGCCGAGCGCGGCATCTCCCTTGGCGCATTGAGCGAAGAGATGAGCCAGTTGACCACGCGCGCGGAATTGTCAGCACTTTTTGACCGGTACGACGAGGTGATTACCATCTGATGGCTACTTTGCACGTTCTCTCTCACTCGCCGTTTGCCGACACCCGGCTGGACAGTTGCCTGCGCTTGCTGGGCAAGGATGATGGCGTACTGCTCTGTGGCGATGCCACCTATGCGCTGATGCCGTCCTGCACGCAGCTCAAAGCCCTTCAGCCTCTGGTCGAATCATCGCAGTTGTTCGCCCTCGACGAAGACCTCCGCGCACGCAATCTGCCTCTCCCTGCCGGAGTCAACAGCATCGACTACCCGGCGTTCGTTGAACTGTCGCTGCGCTTCGACAAGGTCAATACCTGGTTATGAAACAGTTGAACATTGACGGGCGCAGCATCGAACTGGACAAGGATGGTTTTCTGCAAGACCTCAGCGACTGGTCGCTGGACGTCGCCCACGCCCTGTCCGCCGAGGAAGGCATCGAGCTGAGTGCCGAGCACCTTGAAATCCTCGAACTGCTGCGCGGTTTTTACGCCGAGTTCCAGCTTTCGCCCGCGACACGACCGCTGATCAAATACACCGCGATGAAGCTGGGTGCGGAAAAAGGCAACAGCATGCACCTCAACCGCCTGTTCAACGGCACTCCCGCCAAACTCGCCGCCAAGCTGGCGGGCCTGCCCAAACCGACCAATTGCATATGAATGATTACGCTGCGCTTGTCACTGAAACACCTGAAGAACATCCCTTTGCGGCGTTCGTTCGCATTCTGGGCAAAGGCAAACGTGGCGCGCGCAACCTGACTCGCGAGGAAGCACGGGAAGCCATGGGCATGCTGCTCGATGAGAAAGTCGAGGACACCCAGCTCGGGGCTTTTCTGATGCTGCTGCGCCACAAGGAAGAAAGTCCCGAGGAACTGGCAGGGTTTACCGAAGCGGTGCGCGAACGTCTCAACGCTCCCGCCATGCAAGTCGACATCGACTGGCCAACCTATGCCGGGAAAAAGCGTCACCTGCCGTGGTATTTGCTGGCGGCCAAATGCCTGGCGCAAAACGGCGTCAGGATCCTCCTGCACGGCGGCGGCGCGCATACCGCAGGGCGTCTGTACACCGAGCAACTGCTGGACCTGCTGAAGATTCCTCTGTGCCGCAACTGGTCAGCGGTCAAGACCTCGCTCGAGCAAGAACAGCTGGCGTTCATTCCGCTCGCCGACTGGGCACCGCAGTTGCAGCGCATGATCGACCTGCGCAACACGCTGGGGCTGCGCTCGCCCATTCACTCGCTGGCGAGGATTCTCAATCCGCTGCAGGCGCGTTGCGGCCTGCAAAGCATTTTTCACCCGGGCTATCAAAGCGTGCATCGCGATGCCAGCAGCCTGCTCGGCGACAACGCCATCGTGGTCAAGGGTGATGGCGGCGAAATCGAGATCAACCCCGACACCATCAGCCACCTGTACGGCACCACCGGCGGCCAGCCGTGGGATGAAGAATGGCCAGCGCTCTCACCGCGCCGCCACGTAAAACCGGCAACGCTCGACCCGCAGCAGCTGCTGGCCTTGTGGCGAGGAGAAATCGAAGACAGTTACCCGCAACTGGCCTTGATATCGACCATGGCGCTCGCCTTGCGCGGCCTGGGCGTCGATCGCGACGAGGCCTTCGCCCAGGCGCAGGTATTCTGGGATCGCCGCAACATCAATCTGTGACCCGCCGGCCTTTCGACAATGAAAGGCCGTAATCCAGTCGAACCGATGCACCCGCGCTGACCTCCAAGCTCTATCACCTGGAAATGGGAGTCAGACATGGGCCTTCTGGTCGAAGGACACTGGCAAGACCAGTGGTACGAAAGCAGCAAAGATGGCGCATTTCAGCGCGAAAATGCTCAGCGACGCAGTTGGGTCACGCCCGATGGACAGCCGGGACCGTCCGGTGCAGGCGGTTTTGCTGCGCAGGCGGGCCGCTATCACCTGTACGTGTCTCTGGCGTGCCCGTGGGCACACCGCACGCTTATCTTGCGCAAGCTCAAGGGCCTGGAAAGCCTGATCGATGTTTCGGTAGTCAGTTGGCTGATGCTGGAAAACGGCTGGACCTTCGACCAGCAGAAAGGCTCCAGCGGCGATGCACTGGATGACCTGCAGTTCCTTCACCAACGCTACACCGCCGACGACCCTCGGTACACCGGCCGTGTCACCGTTCCGGTGCTGTGGGACAAGCAGCAGCAATGCATCGTCAGCAAACGAATCTGCGGAAATCATCCGCATGTTCAATTCTGCATTCGACGAGTTGACCGGCAATACGCTGGATTTCTACCCGCAAGCGCTACGCGCGAGCATTGACGAGCTTAACGAGCAGATCTACCCGAAGGTCAACAACGGCGTATACCGGGCTGGTTTCGCCACCTCGCAGGGCGCGTATGAGGAGGCGTTCGACGATGTGTTCGCTGAACTGGACGTGCTGGAAAACCTGCTCGGCGAAAAGCGTTACCTGACAGGCAAACACCTCACTGAAGCAGACATACGCCTGTTCACCACCATCGTGCGCTTCGATGCGGTGTATTACAGCCACTTCAAATGTAACCTGCGGCGCATCGCGGACTACCCCAATCTCAGCAACTGGCTACGCGAGCTGTATCAGTGGCCGGGGATCGCAGAGACGGTGAGTTTCGAGCACATCAAAGGGCATTACTACGGGAGCCATCGCACCATCAACCCGACCGGCATCATACCGAAGGGGCCCGCACTCGATCTGCAGGCCGATCATGACCGTGAGCGACTGTCCGGTGAAGGTGTCTGGAACAACTGACCTATGGGAAGAAGGGGTGGATAGCCCGGACGGGCTACCCACCATTGGCATCAGAGAGTCGCCTGAGCGCCCTCGAACCACGCCAGCTTTTCACGCAATTTGACCACCTCACCAATGATCACCAGCGTCGGCGCATGAACATCATGCTCGGCGACCAGTTGCGGCAGGTTTGCAAGGGTACCCGTGAACACACGCTGATTGACGGTGGTGCCCTGCTCGACCAGTGCAGCAGGCGTGTCGGCAGAGCGACCGTGCCGGATCAACTGCTCACAGATGACTGGCAAACCGATTAGCCCCATGTAAAACACCAGTGTTTGCGCAGGCGCTACTAGGTCTGACCAAGGCAGATCGGTCGTGCCGTTTTTCAAGTGCCCGGTGATAAAACGTACCGATTGCGCGTGATCACGGTGCGTCAGCGGTATACCCGCATACGCCGCGCAACCGCTGGCAGCGGTGATGCCAGGCACCACCTGGAACGGAATGCCATGCGCCGCCAGCTCTTCGATTTCCTCGCCGCCACGGCCGAATATGAACGGATCACCGCCCTTCAGACGCACCACTCGCTTGCCCTGCTTTGCCAGCGCAACCAGTTGCTGGTTGATCTGCTCCTGCGGAACGGCATGTTCCGCACGGCGCTTGCCAACGTAGACCCGCTCGGCATCACGACGGCACAGGTCAAGAATCGTCGGTGCAACCAAGCGGTCGTACAGCACCACATCCGCCTGCTGCATCAGGCGCAAGGCCCGAAAAGTCAGCAAATCCGGATCACCGGGACCCGCACCGACCAGATAGACCTCACCGGTCTCGGGAGGCGGCTCGCCGGCAATCTTGGCGATCAGCATGCGCTCGGCCTCGGCGCCCTGCCCGGCCAGTTGGCGATCGGCGATGGCCCCCTGAAAAACTTCTTCCCAAAACGCCCGACGCTGCTGCACGTTCGGAAACAGGCCTTTGACCTGATTGCGAAAACGAGCGGCCAGCCCGGCGAGCTGACCGTAGGAGGACGGAATCCAGGTTTCCAGCTTGGCGCGAATCAAACGTGCCAGCACCGGCGCATCGCCGCCACTGGACACGGCGATCACCAGCGGCGATCGGTCGACGATGGCCGGAAAGATCACCGTACACAACGCCGGGGCGTCGACGACGTTGACCGGAACGCAACGCAAGCGGGCATCGCGGGACACCTGAGCATTGAGCGGCTCATCGTCCGTCGCAGCAATGATCAGCACGCAACCATCGAGGTCGCACTCGCTGTAGCCGCGCAGGATCATCTCACCGCCGCTCTGGACAACCAGTTCGCTCAGTTGTGCCTCGATTTCCGGCGCAACCACGCGCAGCACTGCCCCGGCGTCGGCAATCAGACGTGATTTGCGCAGGGCGATTTCACCGCCGCCAACCACCAGCACCCAGCTGCCACGCAGGTTATGGAACAGCGGCAGAAATTCCATTTAACCGATGACCTCAAGGCCGCCCATGTAAGGCTTGAGCACCTCAGGCACACGAATCGAACCGTCCGCCTGCTGATAGTTTTCCAGCACCGCCACCAGTGTGCGGCCTACCGCCAGGCCCGACCCGTTGAGGGTGTGGACCAGCTCCGGCTTGCCGGTTTCCGGGTTGCGCCAGCGAGCCTGCATGCGGCGCGCCTGGAAATCACCGCAGTTGGAGCAGGAAGAGATTTCGCGATATTTGTCCTGGCTCGGAATCCAGACTTCCAGGTCGTAGGTCTTCACCGCGCTGAAACCCATGTCGCCGGTGCACAGCGCCAGCGTGCGATAAGGCAGTTCAAGCAGTTGCAGCACGCGTTCGGCGTTGCCGGTCAGCGACTCGAGCGCGGCCATGGAGTCGTCAGGCGCAACGATCTGGACCATCTCGACCTTGTCGAACTGGTGCTGGCGGATCATGCCGCGGGTATCACGCCCGGACGCGCCCGCTTCACTGCGGAAGCAAGGGGTATGGGCGACAAACTTGAGAGGCAGCTGTTTGGCGTCGAGGATTTCACCCGACACGATATTGGTCAGCGACACTTCGGCAGTCGGAATCAGGTACAGGTCGGCTTCACCTTCGCGGGAGATCTTGAACAGGTCTTCCTCGAACTTGGGCAGCTGACCTGTCCCCTGCAACGCTGGAGCCTGCACCAGATAGGGCGTGTAGGTCTCTTCGTAGCCGTGCTCGTTGATGTGCAGATTGATCATGAATTGTGCGAGGGCACGGTGCAGACGTGCGATCGGGCCACGCAGCAGCGCAAAACGCGCGCCGGACAGCTTGGCGGCGGTCTCGAAATCCAGCCAGCCGAACTTCTCGCCCAGCGCAACGTGATCCTTGACCTCGAAATCGAATGACGTCGGCGTACCCCAGCGACGTACTTCGACGTTGCCTTCTTCGTCGGCACCGACCGGCACGGACTCGTGAGGCAGGTTCGGAATGCTCAGCACCAGTGCATCCAGCTCGGCCTGAATGCCGTCCAGCTCGACCTTGCCTTCGCTCAGCTCGTTGCCCATGCGCTCGACATCAGCCATCAACGGCGCAATGTCTTCGCCGCGCTGCTTGGCCTGACCAATGGATTTGGAACGTGCATTGCGCTCGGCCTGCAGCTGTTCGGTGCGGGTCTGCACTACCTTGCGCTGGGCTTCCAGCGATTCAATGCGCGCCACATCCAGAGTGAAGCCACGGGAAGCCAGGCGATCCGCTACGTCCTGAAGTTGAGTACGTAACAGTTTGGAATCGAGCATATCGTTCTCTCGTCTATCAAAGTCTGGTCAGGGACAGGCCAGCCCAGGTTGCGAGCAGCCCGCCGAATACACTGATACCGGCATAGCCGAGGGCCAGCGGTACCTGCCCGCTTTCCAGCAGGCGCAAAGTATCCAGTGAAAAGGATGAAAAGGTCGTCAGACCGCCTACAAAACCGACAATCAAGCCGGCACGAATTTCGATGGGTACTTCCGGACGCAGCAGGAACAGTCCGTACAGTACACCGATGATCAGGCACCCGACGATGTTGACTGCCAGCGTCGCTGCGTAAAAATAACGTGGCCAGTTGGCGCTGACCCATGTCCCTGTTGCAAAGCGCAATAATGTACCAGCGATCCCGGCAATCGACACCGCAAGAATAGTCTGAATCATCACTTTCTCCGCTTGCGAGGGCTGGCATCGTCCAATGCGTTCAGATGCCTGAGCTTTTCACCGATCTTGAGCTCCAGACCGCGAGGCACAGGCTGGTAATACTGCCGTGGCTCCAGCTCGTCTGGAAAGTAGTCTTCGCCAGCTGCGTAAGCATCAGGCTCATCATGGGCATAGCGATATTCTTCGCCATAACCGAGCTGCTTCATCAGCTTGGTAGGCGCATTGCGCAAGTGCAGCGGAACCTCCAGCGAACCGTGCTCACCCGCTTCACGCATGGCCGCCTTGAACGCCATGTAAACCGCATTGCTTTTCGGCGCACAGGCGAGATAGACAATGGCCTGCGCGACCGCCAGCTCGCCCTCGGGGCTGCCAAGGCGTTCCTGTACATCCCAGGCGGACATGCACAAGGGCAGCGCACGAGGATCGGCATTGCCGATATCTTCACTGGCCATGCGCACCACGCGGCGCGCCAGATACAGTGGATCACAGCCGCCGTCGATCATCCGCGCAAACCAGTACAGCGCCGCATCGGGATTTGAACCGCGAATCGACTTGTGCAAGGCCGATATCTGGTCATAGAACGCCTCGCCGCCCTTGTCGAAGCGGCGTCGACTGTCACCCAACAGGCTTTGCAGCAGCCCGACGTCGATTTCGCTGCCGTCTTCGGCCAGATCCGAAGCGTTCTCCAGCAGGTTGAGCATGCGCCGACCGTCGCCATCGGCGGCAGACATCAGAATCGCAAACCCCTCATCGCTCAGGGTCAGTTGCCGCTTGCCCAGCCCGCGCTCTTCGGTCAGGGCACGATTGACCAGCTTGCGCAGCGCCGCTTCGTCCAGGCTTTTGAGCACGTAGACACGCGCCCGGGACAACAAGGCGTTGTTGAGTTCGAACGAGGGGTTTTCGGTGGTCGCGCCGATAAAGATCAGCGTACCGTCCTCGACGTAAGGCAGGAAGGCGTCCTGCTGTGACTTGTTGAAGCGGTGCACTTCGTCAACGAACAGGATGGTGCGCTTGCCGTACTGTCCGGCCTGCTGCCTGGCCACTTCCACTGCCTGACGGATTTCCTTGACCCCGGCGAGCACCGCCGAAACCGTCTCGAAGTGCGCGTCCGACACCTTGGCCAGCAGCTTCGCCAGGGTGGTCTTGCCCACGCCGGGCGGCCCCCAGAAAATCATCGAGTGCAGTGCGCCTTGCTCCAGCGCCTCACGCAGAGGCTTGCCGTGGGCAAGTACATGTTCCTGACCGACATATTCATCCAGGTTGGTAGCACGCAAACGTGCAGCCAGAGGCTGGGCTATCGGTTCGCGGCTGAACAGATCCATGGTCAGAAATCGGCCCTTTTACTCTTGAATGACATCAGCGCCCTTGGGAATCTGGAACTGAAACTTGCTGGCTGCGATCGACTCGTTGGCCTTGACCCCGGTGAACAGGATATTGGTGCGCTGCCCGACGCTGTCGATCAACTGCATGTCGTTGATGATGCCGTTGCGAAACGACAGGCGCAGGCTGTCGAACAGCGTGTCCTTGGTTTTGGGCTTGAGCGTGAAATCGATCACGCCACCCGCTTCTTTCGCGGTGATGTCGAAGCTTTCGCTGATCTTCGATACGTCACCGGACAGCAGCAAGGCTGGAGTCTGGGTCAGGCGCTGATCGAGTTTCTTGATCGTGACCTGCTCCAGATCAGGGTCCCACAGCGAAACTTTCTTGCCGTCCGAGACCATCAACTGCTCCTGTGGCGCATCGGTATGCCAGTTGAACAAGCCGGGGCGCTGCAGGGCCATTTCGCCGGTGGTTTCCTGCAACTGCGTGCCGCTACCGTCCAGCGTCAGTTGTGAGAAATGGGCGGTCAGGGTCTGGGATTTCTCCAGCAACTGGGTCAGGCGTGCCACGTCCTTGCTGTCGGCATGGGCGGGAATCATGGAGAAGGTCAGTGCGGTGGCCAACAGCATGCGGATAAGGCGCATTGGATTCCTCTTTGAAGTCGATGATGATGCGACGGCGTGGCGTGCACGCCGTCGCCGCAATACGGGGTGGTAAAAAATCAGTCGCGCACCGGCCCGGGGGCCAGGACTTCACGCGAACCGTTGGTATTCATGGAGGTCACGACCCCTGCCATTTCCATCGCTTCGATCATGCGTGCTGCGCGGTTATAGCCGATCTTCAGCTTGCGCTGTACGGCGGAAATCGATGCACGGCGGCTTTCCAGCACAAACTTGACGGCCTCATCGTAAAGCGCGTCGCTTTCGCTGTCTTCACTGCCCTCGCCACTACCGCCATCAAAGCCGCTGCCGGGCTCTTCGACGCCAGCGAGAATATCGTCGTTGTAGTCCGGGGAACCTCGCAACTTCCAGGCTTCTACCACACGATGCACTTCTTCGTCGGAAACGAACGCGCCATGCACACGAATCGGCAGGCTGGTGCCTGGCGGCATGTACAGCATATCGCCGTGGCCCAACAGCTGTTCGGCGCCACCCTGGTCGATGATGGTCCGCGAGTCGATCTTGCTCGACACCTGGAACGCCATACGCGTCGGAATGTTGGCCTTGATCAGACCGGTGATCACATCCACTGACGGACGCTGGGTCGCGAGAATCAGGTGGATACCCGCAGCACGCGCTTTCTGGGCGATACGTGCGATCAGCTCTTCGACCTTCTTGCCGACGATCATCATCATGTCGGCAAACTCGTCCACCACCACGACGATGGTCGGCAGCTTGCTCAGCAGCGGCGCTTCGTCATGAATGCTTTCGCGCTTGTACAGCGGATCGGCAAGCGGCTCACCGGCGTCCTGGGCTTCCTTGACCTTCTGATTGAAGCCGGACAGGTTACGTACACCCATCTTCGCCATCAGCTTGTAACGACGCTCCATCTCGGCAACGCTCCAGCGCAGGGCGTTGGCGGCGTCCTTCATGTCGGTGACCACCGGACACAACAGGTGCGGAATACCTTCGTAGATGGACAGTTCGAGCATCTTCGGGTCGATCATGATCAGCTTGGCGTCTTCCGGGCCGGACTTGAACAGGATCGACAGGATCATGGCGTTTACACCCACCGACTTACCGGAACCGGTCGTACCGGCTACCAGCAGGTGGGGCATCTTGGCCAGATCGGTAATCACCGGCTTGCCGCCAATGTCGTGGCCCAGCGCCAGGGTGACGGGCGACTTGGCGTTATCGTATTCGGGGGTCGACAACACTTCGGAGAAGCGCACGATCTGGCGGTCTTCGTTGGGGATCTCGATACCGACCGTGGTCTTGCCCGGAATCACCTCGACCACACGCACGCTGGTCACGGCAAGCGAACGCGCAAGGTCCTTGGCGAGGTTGGAAATGCGGCTGACCTTGACGCCGGCGGCTGGCTGGATCTCGTAACGAGTAATCACCGGACCGGGATGGATGGAGTCTACCGACACCTCCACACCGAATTCCTTGAGCTTGATTTCCAGCAGGTGGCCGACAGCCGCCAGAGACTCCGGCGAATAGTTGAGCTGTTTCTTCTCCGCAGGGTCGAGGATGGAAATCGGCGGCAGAGTACCCTCAACTGCGCTGTCCACGAACAACGGGGCCTGCTTTTCCTTCATCACACGCTTGCTGGGCTCTACAGGCTTCGAAGGCGCTGGCGCGATGACTGCGGGCACGTGCTTTTCGCGCTCGGTCATGTGTTTGCTCAACGACGCTTCACGCTCCACCAGACGCTCTCGGGCCTTGGCCTGCTCGCGCCGATCGGGCGCTACAGGCGCGACCACATCGTTGACGCGCATGTCCACTTCACGCAGCTGCGCAACCATCTGCTTGCGCTCGGCGCGGGCAGTCCACCAGCGGTTTGCAGCGCCCTGAAACAGTTCGAACAGGTCGAGGGTGATCTTGCCGGTGACATCCATCACCTTGAACCAGGACAGGTCGGTAAACACGGTCAGACCGAATAGAAACAGGGCGATGAATAGCAAGGTGCTGCCTTGAATATTCAGCGCTTTCTTGGCCAGATCGCCGAGCACTTCGCCCAGTACACCGCCTGCCGAGCCCGGGAAGCCGGCCGAGAAATGGAAGTGGATATGCGCCAGCGCAGCGCCCGCCAGGATCAGGAACACCAGCCCGATCAGACGCCAGGAGAAAAGCCAGCCGCTCCATTGCCAAGGCTCATGGCGATGGCGAAACACCTGCCAGGCCTTGATCGCCAGCAACAGCGGGAAGATGTAGGCGAAATAGCCCAGAATCATGAACAGAATATCGGCACAGAACGCACCTGCACGTCCTGCGGCATTCTGCACCTGTGCCGCATTGCTGCTGGTGTGGCTCCAGCCGGGATCGCTCTGATCGTAGGTCAGCAAGGCCATCATCAGATACAGGCACAGTGCGCCAAAGGCGATCAGGGCCCCTTCCTTGAGCCGGTAGTGCAATTGCTGTCGCCAGAGCGGGACAGCGCTGGGTGCTGGGGTGGATTTCTTCAAAACGCTTTATTTCCTGCGCGGTAGCGCGAACATCTCGTTGATTGACCAGAAACGGCTGTCGGACGGCACTGACTGCTCCCGCATGGACAGGGAGTACAGACAGCGGGAAAGCCTGTCGACAGACGCTTGAATGATAACGCCCAAAACAGGCATTGTACGGTTTTACAGCCACTTGAGTCTGTACGAAAACACACCAGATCCACTTCAGACGGTTCCGCAAGCCGGAACATGCCTTCACCTTCACTGACGATGTTCAATTTGAGCATGCATTACGTTTTGTGACAAAGGCTTATGACGTGTTTCTATCAACAGTCTGCAACTTGAACGGCCACATGACCGCTGCGCGGCTCGCGCCCTACCGCATGCACAAGGTACGCGCCATAATGACAACCGCTTGTGACCACACCTGTCGCACAGAGTTGCACTCACAGACAGGTGCGCCCTCCCCTTCCGTAAAGTTGTGATGCCATGCTGACCTGGTTGAACCGCAACAGCCTCGATTTTCCCCCATTGGAAAAAGCCCTCCGTGAACCCAACGGTTTGCTCGCCGCAGGCGGAGACTTGTCAGCCGATCGCCTGATCAGCGCCTATCGACACGGCTGCTTTCCTTGGTTTCAGGACGGGCAGCCGATTCTCTGGTGGTCTCCCGATCCGCGCACGGTGCTGTTTCCCGAAGAACTTCATATTTCGCGCAGCCTGGCCAAGGTTCTGCGCCAGTCGCGCTATCGGGTGACCTTCGATCAGGATTTCGCCAGCGTGATCAAGGCCTGCGCCGCCCCTCGCAGTTATGCCAACGAAACCTGGATAACCGGCTCGATGCAGGCGGCCTATGTCGAACTGCACCGCCGCGGTCACGCACATAGCGTCGAGGTCTGGGATCAGGATGAGCTGGTCGGCGGGCTGTACGGCCTGGCAATGGGCCAGCTGTTTTTCGGCGAGTCGATGTTCAGCCGGGCAGACAATGCCTCGAAAGTCGGTTTTGCCACCCTGGTGGAACATTTGACTGCCTGGGGATTTGTCTTGATCGACTGCCAGATGCCCACGCAACATTTGCATAGCTTCGGCGCGCGCTCCATTCCCCGGCAGACCTTCGCCGATTACCTGTCCCGCCATCTGGATCAGCCGACCGACGCCGACTGGTCAGCTAGGCGAGTTTGACAGGCTGGCATACACTCATGGGTAAGGATTCACCATTAGGCGACGACCATGACAGAGCTGGCGAGGCTGAAGTTTTATGCCACTCAACCGCACACTTGCAGTTACCTGCCCGAAGAGCAGGCGACGACCCTGTTTCTGGACCCCAGCCAGCCGATGGACGTACAGGTCTACGCTGACTTGTCGGACATGGGGTTTCGCCGCAGCGGTGACCATCTCTATCGCCCGCACTGCCAGAACTGCAGTGCCTGTGTGCCTGCGCGCATTCCGGTGAACCTCTTCGTACCCGACCGTCAGCAAAAACGCATTCTGAAACGCAATGTCGACATTCAGGTGCAAAGCGCCAAGCCCGCGTTCACTCAGGAATACTTCGATCTTTATCAGCGTTATATTGAACAACGTCATGCTGACGGCGACATGTTTCCGCCGAGCCAGGAGCAATTTTCGACATTCCTGGTTCGCGATCTGCCTTTTTCGCGCTTTTACGAATTTCGTGTCGATCAACGTTTGCTGGCAGTTGCCGTCACCGACCTGCTGCCCAACGGACTTTCCGCGGTCTACACGTTCTACGAACCCGATGAAGAACGCCGCAGTCTGGGCCGTTACGCCATTTTGTGGCAGATCGCCGAGGCTGCCAGACTTCAACTGCAGGCGGTGTACCTGGGCTACTGGATCAAGAACTGCAAAAAGATGAATTACAAGACCCAATATCGCCCCATCGAGCTGCTCACCAATCAAAGATGGGTCACTCTGTATTGAACCCCTTGGCTTAAACTGGTTTTTTCGGGCACAATGCACGCCGCTTTTGCCTGGCGCCACTTGCACCGGGCCACTCATTTGTATACCGAGGGCTTTACTGCATGTCGAAAGAAGACAGCTTCGAAATGGAAGGCACTGTCGTCGACACCCTGCCCAACACCATGTTTCGCGTGGAGTTGGAAAACGGGCACGTCGTAACCGCGCATATCTCCGGCAAGATGCGCAAGAACTACATCCGTATTCTGACCGGTGACAAAGTGCGTGTAGAGCTGACGCCCTACGACCTGAGCAAAGGGCGCATCACCTACCGCGCTCGTTAAACAGGCATTAACAAAAACGCCCGGCATAAGCCGGGCGTTTTTGTATGCCTGTTTTTTACGTCCGATGCCCTCGACCTGCCCCGCATCGATCAATGATGCGGGGCGAGGCGTCGGCCATCAGGCCATTTCCGCCGTGGTTTCGAAATCGAAGGTGATCTCGCCGTCCTTGATATCGATGTGAACCACGCCGCCATGCTCTGACAGTTCGCCGAACAGGATCTCTTCGGCGAGTGGCCGTTTGATCTTGTCCTGAATCAGGCGAGCCATCGGTCTGGCACCCATTGCTGCATCGTAACCACCCTGCGCCAGCCAGCTTCTCGCCGCCTCGGACACTTCGAGCAGTACGCGCTTGTCTTCCAGCTGGGCCTGAAGCTCGGTGAGGAACTTGTCGACCACACTCTTGATGACTTCGTGGCTGAGGCGACCGAACTGAATGATGGTATCCAGGCGGTTGCGGAACTCTGGCGTGAAGCTCTTCTTGATCACTTCCATCGCGTCGGACGAATGGTCCTGATGCGTGAAACCGATCGAAGCCCGCGCAGCAGACTCGGCCCCGGCGTTGGTGGTCATGATCACGATCACATTGCGGAAGTCCGCCTTGCGCCCGTTGTTGTCGGTCAGCGTACCGTGGTCCATCACCTGCAGAAGCAGGTTGAAGACTTCCGGGTGAGCCTTTTCGATTTCATCGAGCAACAGCACGCAATGTGGCTGACGGGTAATGGCCTCGGTCAGCAGACCGCCCTGGTCGAAACCGACATAGCCCGGAGGCGCGCCGATCAGACGGGAAACGGTGTGCCGTTCCATATACTCGGACATGTCGAAACGGATCAACTCGACGCCCAGTGCCTTGGCCAGCTGACGAGCCGCCTCGGTCTTGCCGACGCCCGTAGGACCGGCGAACAGGAACGAACCGACCGGCTTGTCAGGCGACTTGAGACCTGCGCGAGACAGCTTGATCGCCGTCGACAACGAGTCGATCGCCGCATCCTGTCCGAATACAGTGAGCTTGAGATCGCGCTCCAGGTTACGCAGCAGCTCCTTGTCGGAGCTGTTGACGTGTTTTGGCGGAATACGCGCGATCTTGGCAACGATGTCTTCAACCTCGGGCACATCGATACGTTTGGCGCGCTTTTCGACCGGCTGCAGACGCTGGTACGCACCCGCTTCATCAATCACGTCAATGGCCTTGTCAGGCATATGACGGTCGTTGATGTAGCGCGATGCAAGCTCGGCGGCAGCGCGCAGGGCTTCGTCGCTGTATTCGATACTGTGATGCTGCTCGAAACGGCTTTTCAGGCCACGCAGGATACCGATGGTGTCCTCGACCGAAGGCTCGGACACATCGACTTTCTGGAAACGACGCGCCAAGGCACGATCCTTCTCGAAAATCCCGCGAAACTCCTGGAAGGTGGTCGAACCGATGCAACGAATCTCGCCGGAAGACAGCAGCGGCTTGAGCAGGTTGGAAGCATCCATTACCCCGCCAGAAGCTGCGCCGGCACCGATGATCGTGTGGATCTCGTCAATGAACAGGATCGCCTGGGGACGCTTGCGCAGCTCGTTGAGCAACGCCTTGAAGCGCTTCTCGAAATCGCCGCGGTATTTCGTCCCGGCCAGCAACGCGCCCAGGTCGAGCGAGTAGACGACGCTGTTGGCAAGCAGGTCAGGCACCTGATTGTCGACGATGCGCTTGGCCAGACCTTCGGCGATGGCCGTTTTACCGACACCCGCTTCACCGACCAGCAAAGGATTGTTCTTGCGACGACGAGCCAGAATCTGTGCCACCCGCTCGACTTCGCTTTCGCGGCCGACCAGTGGGTCGATGCGTCCCTGACGCGCCAACTCGTTCAGATTGCTGGCATAGGCATCCAGAGGATTGCCTGAGGAAGATGCTTCACCGCCCTCGTCGTCCTGCATATCCTGCTCACCTTCAGAAGAGTGTTCGCCATGCCCTGGCACCTTGGAGATACCGTGGGCGATATAGTTGACGACATCGATCCGGGCCACGCTCTGCTGTTTAAGCAGAAATACGGCCTGGCTTTCCTGCTCACTGAAAATCGCAACCAGTACGTTGGCGCCGGTCACTTCGCGCTTGCCGGAGCTCTGCACATGGAAGACTGCCCGTTGCAGCACGCGCTGGAACCCGAGCGTCGGTTGTGTCTCGCGATCCTCGTCATGAACGGGGATCAGCGGGGTGGTGGAGTCGATGAACTCCTGCAGATCATGCTTGAGTTTATCGAGGTTTGCGCCGCAGGCACGCAGGACAGTGGCTGCAGCCTCATTATCCAATAGAGCCAGCAGGAGATGCTCGACCGTCATGAACTCATGACGCTTCGAACGTGCCTCCTTGAAGGCAAGATTGAGGGTGACTTCGAGCTCACGGTTTAACATAGCTTCACCTCATACCCAAGTGGTCGGCGTTTAACCGTCCTTCTCGATCTCACAGAGTAGCGGATGCTGGCTCTCCCTGGCGTATTGATTGACCTGCATTGCCTTGGTCTCGGCGATGTCGCGGGTAAACAATCCGCAGACTGCCCGTCCCTCTGTATGGACGGCCAGCATGACTTTGGTGGCCAGCTCACGATTCAGGTTAAAAAACACCTCGAGCACTTCTACGACGAAATCCATCGGGGTGTAGTCATCGTTGAATAAAACCACCTTGTACATCGGTGGCGCCTGCAGGGTCGGCTTGGCGTCCTGCACCGCAATGCCCGCCGAGTCGTCCTCGTGCGACTGCGGATCATCCTGATTGAATGTTAGTCGAATCTTGCTGAATGCATGCATGGAAAGAAATGTTCGTTTGAGGGCGGATTGAGCAATTTAGTCGCAGTCTGGACGGTTTTTAAATGGGCTGCCACATGACCTTGACTATCAGCTAAACGGTGTTACAAACAATAGAGCCCACATTGGGTAAAAAGGGTCCGCGCAGTCAACCAAAATTTTTTTGGGTGGGGAGCGGATTGAAGTGGATGATACTCCTGACGGAGTCCTTTGCAGAGGGAGATGGTGATGATTGAAGGAAAAGTCAAGTGGTTCAACAATGCAAAAGGGTTTGGGTTCATAAACGCTGAAGGCAAGAGTGACGAGGATCTGTTCGTTCATTTCTCGGCCATCGAAATGGACGGTTACAAAACTCTCAAGGCTGGCCAGAAAGTCAGATTTGAAGTCGCCCACGGCCCAAAAGGGCTTCAGGCGATAAAAATCAACAGCTCGGAAGAAAAAAAGCAGGATCCGGCAAAAGATACCCAGCCGCTGCTTCAGCAGGACCACGCTCACGCGGACGCCTGATGCTCGTGTTGAAAAAATCAGTTGATGTATAACGGCAGCCATCAGAGCCCGCCGAATTGGCAGAAGCATGCAATGAGCTTTGCCGGACACGTAAAGAGACAGAGACATTGGTCTGCTTTATACCCGTCGCGCTCCCCGGGGTATCGTATTAGCGGTTATTGCACCGCGGATGCCCAGACTCCAATCCAGAACGTTCACTTCGTTTATCCCGAGCCATCCTGAGCAACGAAACTCTGCCCTTCCCCATCTGATCCCCCCCTCAAGGCGTGCAGGCCCACATGCAAGCATTCCCGACACCGGCCTGAAAGACCGCGCGTTCGACCAACGGCGGATATTCATTTTTCGATAGCTCGCATAGCATTAATGCGTGGTGCCAATGGTTTGATATACTCGCGCCGTGACCGCAGAGTCATCAAGGCCGACCCGTCTGGATTCTGACCCTCGGCCTTCCTTATGCGTCGGGCTGCTACCTGACCCGACAGCTTGACGCTCGACTGATGCACCCAACATCACCGCGAATAAACCTCGACCTGGCTCATGGCCGAACCGTGGGCAAGCGCGCCTACAATGCGCGTATCGAGATTTTGTGCATGCTCAGCAAAAGAGAGTTAATACGAATGTCCAACCGCTCGAAGATCATCTACACCTTCACCGACGAAGCTCCGGCCCTCGCCACCTACTCCCTGCTGCCCATTATCGAAGCGTTCACAGCGACCTCCGATATCGACGTGGAAACACGCGACATTTCTCTGGCGGGCCGTGTTCTTTCCAGCTTCCCGGAATTGCTTGCCGACAAAAAAGTGCCGGATCATCTCGCCGAGCTGGGCAAACTGGCTACCACGCCAGAGGCCAATATCATCAAGCTGCCTAACATAAGCGCCTCGGTCCCGCAATTGAAGGCGACCATCAAGGAGCTTCAGAATCAGGGCTACAACATTCCTGACTACCCTGAAAACCCTGCCACTGACGCGGAAAAAGAAACCCGCGCACGCTACGACAAGACCAAGGGCAGCGCCGTGAACCCGGTTCTGCGCGAAGGCAATTCCGATCGCCGCGCCCCGCTGTCGGTCAAGAATTATGCGCGCAAGCACCCGCACAAGATGGGCGCCTGGTCGGCTGACTCCAAGGCTCACGTTGCACACATGAGCAACGGCGACTTCTACGGCAGCGAAAAAGCCGCCGAGATCGCGGCCGACAATACCGTTAAGATCGAACTCGTCGCTCAGGACGGCACCACCACCGTCCTGAAGGAAAAAACCGCCGTCAAGGCTGGCGAAGTCGTCGACTGCTCGGTCATGAGCGCCAAGGCCCTGCGCAGCTTCATTGCTGCCGAAATCGAAGACGCCCGCAAGCAGGGCGTGCTGTTTTCGGTGCACTTGAAAGCCACCATGATGAAGATCTCCGACCCGATCATGTTTGGCCAGATCGTCGACGAGTTCTATAAGGATGCGCTGACCAAGCACGCTGATACGCTCAAGCAGATCGGCTTCAGCCTGAACAACGGCATCGGCGACCTATACGAGCGCATCACTGCCCTGCCCGCTGACAAGCAGGCAGAGATCAAGGCTGACATCGAAGCGGTCTACGCCGTTCGCCCACAGCTGGCGATGGTCAATTCCGACAAGGGCATCACCAACCTGCACGTGCCGAGCGACGTCATCGTCGACGCCTCGATGCCGGCAATGATCCGTGACTCCGGCAAGATGTGGGGCACAGACGGTCAGTTGCACGATGCCAAGGCCGTCATTCCGGATCGCTGCTACGCCACCATCTATCAAGCGGTCATCGAAGACTGCAAGAAAAATGGCGCATTCGACCCGACCACCATGGGCAGCGTACCGAACGTCGGCCTGATGGCTCAGAAGGCCGAAGAGTATGGCTCCCACGACAAGACGTTCCACATTCAGACCAACGGCGTGGTTCGCGTAACCGACATCCAGGGCAACCTGCTGATGGAACAGAACGTCGAAGCCGGCGATATCTGGCGCATGTGCCAGGCGAAGGACGCACCGATCCAGGACTGGGTGAAACTGGCCGTCAACCGTGCCCGCGCCAGCAACACCCCGGCTATCTTCTGGCTGGACTCATCCCGCGCCCACGACAGCGTGATGATCGAAAAAGTGCGCAAGTACCTGGGCGACCACGACACCTCGGGCCTGGATATCCAGATCCTGTCACCTGTCGACGCGATGAAGCTGACCCTGGAACGCACGCGCGCAGGCAAGGACACCATTTCGGTGACCGGCAACGTTCTGCGCGACTACCTGACTGACCTGTTCCCGATCATGGAACTGGGCACCAGCGCGAAGATGCTGTCGATCGTTCCGCTGATGAACGGCGGCGGTCTGTTCGAAACAGGCGCCGGTGGTTCGGCTCCGAAGCACGTGCAGCAGTTCGTCGAGGAAAACTTCCTGCGCTGGGATTCGCTGGGCGAATTCCTGGCCCTGGCGGCGTCCCTCGAGCATCTGGGCCATGCCTACAACAATCCGAAAGCGCTGGTTCTGTCCAAGACCCTCGATCAGGCCACTGGCGAGTTCCTGGACCGTAACAAGTCGCCTTCGCGCAAGGTCGGCGGTATCGATAACCGCGGCAGCCACTTCTACCTGACCCTGTTCTGGGCCCAGGCACTGGCTGCTCAGAACGACGACGCAGACCTCAAGGCGCAGTTCGCGCCGCTGGCCAAGACCCTGACCGACAACGAAGAAAAAATCGTTGCCGAGCTGAACGCCGTTCAGGGCAAGCCGGTGGACATTGGCGGCTACTACTTCCCTAACCCGGAAGTCACCAGCAAGGCCATGCGCCCGAGCGCCACGCTCAACGCGGCCATCGCCGCGCTGTAAGAGGCAATCCAAGGCGGCGCATAAAAAATGCACCGTCTCACAAAAAAATCCCCGGCCTGTTGCCGGGGATTTTTTTATCCATGGAAAATGTCAGCTACCTGTGTAAGCCCGGGCACCAGGGAGATGCCTGCTCAAGCACACCACCACTCCGCTCAGCCTTTCAGCGTGCGCGAAAGAAAGTCGCGAATGTATTCGGCGACCTCCGGCGCGTGTGTTTCCAATGCAAAGTGCCCTGCATCCAGCAGATGCACCTCAGCAGCCGGGACGTCCTTGCGATAAGCATGCGCGCCCGGAGGTATAAACGCCGGATCGTGCTTGCCCCAGACCGCCAGCAAGGGAGGCTGATATTTGCGCAGGTATTCCTGAAACGAGGGGTAAGCCGCTACGTTACTGCGGTAGTCAAGAATCAGGTCAAGCTGGATTTCCTCTGCGCCCGGCCGCGCCATATACAGGATGTCGAGGTTGTAGCCATCGGGAGAAAGCTTTTCAGGATCGGCTCCCGTACCGTATTGCCAGTCCCGGATGACTTGCGGTGACAACGAGGCGCGACAGGCTTCGCGATTGGCTGCCGAAGGCTCGCGCCAATAGGCTTGCCACGGGCCCCATTGATCGCTGAATCCTTCCAGATAGGCATTGCCGTTCTGACTGATGATTGCAGTAACCTTCTCCGGGTTCGCCGCTGCGAGCCGCAAGCCTGTCGGTGCGCCATAGTCGAATAGGTATAACGCGTATTTCTTCAGGCCCAGTGCCTCGGTAAAGCCCTCGATCACCGTGTAAAGGTTTTCGAATGTGTAATCGAACTGCCCGCGCGGTGGTGCTTTGGTATTGCCGAAACCGGGCAGATCGGGAGCGATCAGGCGGTACTGACTCGCCAACAATGGCATCAGGTCACGAAACATGTGGCTGGAACTCGGAAACCCATGGAGCAGCAGAAGCACCGGGGCGTCCCTGGGTCCGACTTCGCGATAGAACACATTTACGTCTCCTACCTGCTGAGTGTGAAACGTCACGCGGAAAGCATCATCACTGTTCATTGCATTTTCCCTGAGAGGTTTATTGCTTGCAGAAGCGGCGCTCACCAACGACGCCCCGAGAGCAGAAGCAGCGCCTATCGCGGACGCTTGTAAAACCTTGCGCCGACTGACACCGGATGGGGCGTTTTCAGCGTCGACTGAACCGAAATTTTTCATAGGAGAGTCTGACCGGGCTGGATGAATGAGTTGCTATCCTAGTCATTGCATGTAAGCTGCAGAATCACCGTAAAAATCAATTCACCATTTCAATTTCTGAAATACTGATACGACTCCACATCTCTCGTGGCAGGCAGGCGGACCATGGACCGTATTCAGGAAATGACGCTTTTTGCCGGACTTGCCGAGCAAACCAGTTTTGCCGGGGTAGCCCGCCACTTTGGCCTGTCGACCGCCACGGTAACCCGGGCTGTCGCGAGTCTGGAGAGTCGCCTGGGCATCCTTCTGGTGGTGCGCACCACTCGCAACATGCGGCTCACCGAGGCGGGCCAGCGCTTCGCCGCAGATTGCCGCCGACTGCTTGCCGACCTTGATGAGGCTGAAAGCGCGGCGGGCGGCTTGCATGCGTTGCCAGGCGGCCTGCTGACGGTCACCGCACCTCAGATGTTCGGCGCGCTGCATGTCGTGCCCGTAATGACGAGCTTTCTCGAGCGGTTTCCGGCTGTGGACATCCGTGCCATTCTGGTCGACCGGGTCGTGTCCATGCTCGATGAGGGCGTCGACGTGGCCGTCAGGATCGGCACCCTGCCCGATTCGTCTCTTACCGCAATCCAGACAGGTAGCGTGCGGCGTATGGTTTGCGCATCCCCTGGCTATCTCGAAAAGCACGGAGTTCCGCAGCATCCCGACGATTTGCGACAGCATTCGACAGTTTCGACCAGCACCGCCGAACGCTCGCCTCACTGGCTTTTCCGGATCGACGACAAGCATTACTCAGTAGACGTCGCATCGAGACTCAGCCTGACGTCGTATCAGGCGGCTATCAGCGCAGCATTGCAGGACTGGGGACTGACCCAGGTGCCGTACTATCAGATACGCGAGCACCTGCAGGAAGGCAGGCTCAAGTGTGTTCTGGACACGTTCGAAATAATGCCGGAACCGGTTCACGTTGTTTACCTGGAGGGCCGTCGTCGCTCATCCAAAGTGCGAGCCTTTGTGGACTTCTGCGTCAGCGCGCTGAGGCATGATCTGCAGTTCGAACACCCATAAGCTGCTAAGGCTGACTCAATCCCCTGCAAGGAGCCCCATTATCATGACCTGGCAAGCCCACGTTACCGTCGCCACCATCGTCGAAGATCAAGGCCGCTTTCTTTTTGTCGAAGAAATCAAAGGCGGACGCGCCGTACTCAACCAACCCGCCGGGCACCTCGACCCGAACGAAAGCCTGCAACGCGCCGCCGTGCGTGAAACCCTGGAAGAAACCGGCTGGGACGTCGAATTGAGCAGCGTGGTGGGCATCTACCTGTACACCGCGCCGAGCAATGGCGTGACCTACCAGCGAATCTGCTTTGCCGCCAAGGCCCTGCGCCACCATCCGGAATATCAACTCGATGAAGGCATCGTCGGCGCAGTCTGGCTGACTCGCGATGAACTGGTGGCCCAGCAGGAGCGCTGGCGCAGCGAGTTGGTATTGCGTTGCCTGGACGACTACCTCGATGGCGAACGTTTCAGTCTCGACCTGCTGCGCGACAAGGCGTGAGACTCGACGCCCTCAGCCTGATAGAATCGCGTCCTTTTACAGGTCAGCCGTTGAATCCCCATGCGTGATCCAGCCCCCTCGAACTCAGAAATGAAGCGCGTCATAGTCGGCATGTCCGGCGGCGTGGACTCTTCCGTTTCCGCCGTACTGCTCATGGAGCAGGGTTATCAGGTGGAAGGCTTGTTCATGAAGAACTGGGAAGAAGACGACGGAACGGAATACTGCACCGCCCGCGAAGACCTGGCAGATGCCCAGGCCGTGTGCGACAAGATCGGCATCAAGCTGCACACGGCGAACTTCGCAGCCGAGTACTGGGACAACGTTTTCGAGCACTTCCTCGAAGAGTACAAGGCCGGGCGCACGCCGAATCCGGACATCCTGTGTAACCGCGAAATCAAGTTCAAGGCGTTTCTCGACTACGCACTGATGCTCGGCGCCGACCTTATTGCTACCGGTCATTACGTACGTCGCCGCGATATCGATGGACGTACCGAACTGCTCAAAGGCCTGGACCCGAACAAGGACCAGAGCTACTTCCTGCACGCCGTTGGCGGCGAGCAGATTGCCCGCACGCTGTTCCCAGTTGGCGAGCTGGAAAAACCGGAAGTGCGTGCCATTGCCGAAAAGCACGGCCTGGCCACTGCCAAGAAGAAGGATTCCACCGGCATCTGCTTCATTGGCGAGCGCCGCTTCACCGACTTTCTGCGTCAGTACCTGCCTGCCCAGCCCGGTGAGATCAAGACCACCGAAGGCGAAGTCATCGGTCGTCACAGCGGCCTGATGTACCACACCATCGGCCAGCGTCAGGGCCTGGGCATTGGCGGTCTCAAGGACGCCAGCGACGATCCGTGGTACGTGCTGGTCAAGGACCTGGAAAACAATGAACTGATCGTCGGCCAGGGCAACGATCATCCCTGGCTGTTTTCCCGTGCGCTGGTCTCTTCGGAAATCTATTGGGTCAACCCGATCGATCTGAGCAGCCCGCGCAGGCTCACCGCGAAGGTCCGTTACCGCCAGGGCGACCAGCCATGCACGCTGGAAAAGACCGCTGACGGTTACCGCGCCACATTCGATGACCCACAACGCGCCGTCACCCCCGGCCAGTCCGTGGTGTTCTACGACGGCGAAATCTGTCTGGGCGGCGGCGTGATCGAAATTGCCGAACCCTGGACCACCAAGGACAAGCGTTGATGAGCCCGACTCAGGAACAACTGATCGCTCTGGGCGGTGTATTCCAGGCCGCCGTGCTGGTCGACCGGATCGCCAAGACCGGTCAGATCAGCGAAGCGGCCCTGAGCTGCATGCTCGGCAGCCTGCTGGTGGTCGACCCCAAGGATACGCTTGACGTTTACGGCGGCGACGACCTCAATCTGCACGAAGGCTATCGCGCCATGGCCAGCGCCCTGGAGCGTGACCCGGCAACCTTGCAACGCGAACCGTTGCGCTACGCCCTGTCGATGCTCGGCCTTGAACGCCAGTTGGCCAAGCGCGATGACCTGCTTGAAGTAATCGGCAAACGCATTCCGGTCATTCAGTCCCAGGTCGAGCATTTCGGCATCGCCCACGAGAACGTGATTGCCGCGACCGGCGCACTGTATCAGGACACCCTGAGCACCTTGCGCCAGCGCATTCAGGTACAAGGCGACATGCGCAACCTGCAGCAGCCGAACAATGCCTCGAAGATTCGCGGCATTCTGCTGGCCGGTATTCGCTCTGCCCGGCTGTGGCGGCAAGTTGGCGGTCATCGCTGGCAACTGGTGTTCAGCCGCCGCAAGTTGTTGAAAGAACTCTATCCATTGCTGCACGGCTGACCCGCCGCGCGCCAATGACCTTCACCACCCCAGGCACGACGCTGTCTACGCTGGTCAGCGGGCTCCGGTCCGACTGACTTTTCATGTATGATATGCGCCCTTTTCGTCGCCCGACTGTCCGAGAGCATCCCATGCAGCTTTCTTCGCTCACTGCGGTTTCCCCTGTTGATGGCCGCTACGCCGGCAAAACCCAGGCCTTGCGCCCTATTTTCAGCGAATACGGCCTGATCCGTTTCCGCGTGATGGTTGAAGTTCGCTGGCTCCAGCGTCTTGCGGCTCACCCGCAGATCACCGAAGTCCCGGCCTTCTCCGCGCAAGCCAACGCCATCCTAAATGCCCTGGCTGAAGACTTCTCCGTGGAGCATGCCGAGCGCGTCAAGGAAATCGAGCGCACCACCAATCATGACGTGAAGGCTGTGGAGTATCTGCTCAAGGAGCAGGCTGCCAAATTGCCAGAGCTGGAAAAGGTCAGTGAGTTCATCCACTTCGCCTGCACCAGCGAAGACATCAACAACCTGTCTCACGCATTGATGCTGCGCGAGGGCCGCGACACTGTCGTGCTGCCGCTGATGCGCCAGATCGCCGACGCTATCCGCGAGCTGGCGATTCGCTTCGCAGACGTGCCGATGCTGTCCCGCACCCACGGCCAGCCCGCCTCCCCGACCACACTGGGCAAGGAACTGGCCAACGTCGTCTACCGCCTCGAGCGCCAGATCAGCCAGATCGCGGCGGTCCCGTTGCTCGGCAAGATCAACGGCGCAGTCGGCAACTACAATGCCCACCTCTCTGCCTACCCAGACATCGACTGGGAAGCCAACGCGCGCGCCTTCATCGAAGACGAACTGGGCCTGGGCTTCAACCCCTACACCACGCAGATCGAACCGCACGACTACATTGCCGAGCTGTTCGATGCCATTGCGCGCTTCAACACCATCCTGATCGACTTCGACCGTGACATCTGGGGCTACATCTCGCTGGGCTATTTCAAACAGCGCACCATCGCTGGCGAAATCGGCTCCTCGACCATGCCGCACAAGGTCAACCCGATCGACTTCGAAAACTCCGAAGGCAACCTGGGCATCGCCAACGCACTGTTCCAGCATCTGGCGAGCAAGCTGCCTGTCTCTCGCTGGCAGCGTGACCTGACCGACTCCACCGTGCTGCGCAACCTGGGCGTCGGCTTTGCCCACAGCGTCATTGCCTACGAAGCCAGTCTCAAGGGCATCAGCAAGCTGGAACTGAACGAACAGCGCATTGCCGCCGATCTGGACGCATGCTGGGAAGTTCTGGCAGAGCCGATTCAGACTGTCATGCGTCGGTACAACATCGAAAACCCGTACGAAAAACTGAAAGAACTGACCCGCGGCAAGGGCATCGGTCCTGAAGCGTTGCAGACTTTCATCGACGGTCTGGATATGCCCGCCGAAGCCAAGGCCGAGCTCAAGAAGCTCACGCCAGCCAATTACATCGGTAACGCAGCCGCTCAGGCCAAGCGCATCTGACACGCAAAAAAATTGCACACGCCCGGCTGTGCCGGGCGTTTTCATTTCAAGGGCTTACACATGAATCCTGATATTCCTCTACAACTTCTGGGCGGCATCAGTGCTCGCGTTTTCCTGCGTGACTACTGGCAGAAAAAACCGCTGCTGATCCGCCAGGCTCTGCCGGACTTTCAAAGCCCGATCGACGCGGACGAGCTTGCCGGCCTCGCCCTGGAAGAAGAAGTGGAGTCGCGCCTGGTCATCGAAAACGGCGAGCGTCCGTGGGAGCTGCGCCGTGGCCCGTTCGCTGAAGACGAGTTCAGCAAACTGCCCGAGCGCGACTGGACGCTGCTGGTCCAGGCCGTGGACCAATTCGTTCCGGAGGTCAGCGAGCTGCTGGAAAACTTCCGTTTTCTGCCCAGCTGGCGGATTGACGACGTGATGATCAGCTACGCAGCCCCTGGCGGCAGCGTAGGTCCGCATTTCGACAACTATGATGTGTTCCTGCTGCAGGGACACGGCAAACGCCACTGGCAGATCGGCCAGATGTGCGATGCGGAAAGCCCGCTGCTGCAGCATGCCGATCTGCGCATCCTTGCCGAATTCGAGAAGACCGAAGAGTGGACGCTGGAACCGGGCGACATGCTTTATCTGCCGCCGCGCCTGGCGCACTGCGGCGTCGCCGTCGACGACTGCCTGACCTACTCGGTCGGTTTCCGGGCGCCAAGCGCTGCCGAAGTCCTGACTCACTTCACCGACTTCCTCAGCCAGTTTATCCCGGACGAAGAGCGCTATACCGATGCTGATGCCCAGCCGGTCAGCGACCCCCATCAGATCCAGCATGACGCGCTCGATCGCCTGAAAACGCTGCTGGCCGAGCACATGAGTGACGAACGCCTGCTGCTGACCTGGTTCGGCCAGTTCATGACCGAGCCGCGCTACCCGGAACTGGTAACCGGCCCCGAGCTCGACGAACAGGACCTGCTCGACAGCCTCGAGCAGGGCGCGGTGCTGATTCGCAACCCGAGCGCACGGCTGGCCTGGTCTGAAGTCGATGACGATCTGCTACTGTTTGCCAGTGGCCAGAGCCGCCTGCTGCCGGGCAGCCTGCGTGACCTGCTCAAACTGATCTGTGCCGCCGATGCGTTGCACAGCGAAAACCTCGGCCAATGGTTGGCCGATGACGAGGGGCGCAATTTGCTTTGCGAACTCGTAAAACAAGGAAGCCTGGGATTTGCCGATGAATAAAGTCACTGTAGCTGTCGCCCAATGGCAGAAGAACAACGCCGATATCCGGCGCATACGCGATTCGGTATTCATTGCCGAACAATCGGTGCCGCCGGAACTGGAGTGGGATGCCGAAGACGCAGGTGCCGTGCACTTTCTTGCGTACGAGGGTGAATATGCGGTGGGCACTGCCCGACTGCTGCCCGATGGCGAGATCGGTCGCCTGTCAGTCCTGAGAGACTGGCGTGGCCTGAAGGTCGGTGAGGCTCTGTTGGATGCCGTGATCCATGAAGCCGAACAGCGTGGCCTCAAGCCGCTCAAGCTGAGCGCTCAGGTGCAGGCCGTCGAGTTTTATCAGCGCTTCGGCTTTTCGGTTATCAGCGACGAGTTTCTCGAAGCCGGCCTGCCACACGTCGATATGCTCCGCGAAGCGTGATCAACGCCGTTATGTAGGCGCTCACCGCGGCACTACATAATGATCGCCCTGCCCTTTTTCGCTAGACCCTCTCAAGGTCGAACCGAAAAGCGGCAGGGCTTTTTTATGCCTGACCATTCAGCTTGATTGCCTGCAGCCGACACAGTGGCACAATCATGCTTTACGCGCTTACCGCGGAGAATGAACATGTCAGTACGCAACTTGCTCAATGCAGCGCTCACCTCGATGCTGATCGCCTTCAGCGCTCACGTCTTTGCGGCGACTGAAGTCGTCCCGCTCAACTACCGCACCAGTGCCGATCTGTTGCCGGTCGCCAAATCCTTTCTGGGCGACGAAGGCACCGTCAGCGCCTATGGCAATCAACTGATCGTGAACGCAGAGTCCCGCAAGATCGAAGAACTTCGCACCTTGATCTCGCAACTCGATACCGCGCCGAAACGCTTGCTGATCAGCGTCGACACCAGCGACAGCGCGACGCGCAGCAGCAGCGGCTCGCGAGTGATCGAGTACGGTACCGCCAGCCGTGAAGGCGGCGTGCAACAAGTGCAAACCAGCGAAGGCACTCCTGCACTCATCCAGGTTGGCCAGAGCGTACCGCTGACCTCCTCCTCCACGGACACGTACGGATACTCCCGAAGCGACACCGAGTACCGCAACGTAACCCAAGGGTTCTACGTCACGGCCAGCGTGACCGGCGACACGGTTCACCTGAGCATCAGCACCAATCATGATCGCATGAGCCAAGAGCGCCCTGACGCTATCAAGGTGCAAAGTACCGACAGCCAGGTCAGCGGTAGGCTCGGCGAATGGATCACGCTGGCGAGCAACAGCAACGAATCCGTCGCTGATCAGAGTGGCCTGGCGCAGCGCTATTCCACCCAGGGTCGCGACGACATGATTTTGCGCGTAAAGGTTGAAACCCTCGAATAGCCTGCCCGGGCTGAAAACCCAATACTTACGGGCCTTTTGATGACTGGCCGGTCGACTTCTCACAAATATGTAGTGATTTAAAAAAAGCACTACAAAACGTTTGACGCCCCCAGAAGTGCGAGGCATGATTGCCTCGCTCCCGCTAATCAGAGGCTTTGCAAAAAGCCTTCGAGTCGCCGCTCTCAATCACCCCGCAGAGCCGATTCGTGTCCGCACCGCCCACAAGGCAGTTTGACGAGGTTGCGACTGGAACGAAGTTGTCCCGAGGGACGGAAGCGTAAACGGTAACCCGGCAAGGCCAACGGTGATGCACAACGCCACTGCAGGTCCGACTGTCCACCTGACAGCCTCCTGTCCGGACGCCCGCTCTCCCCTCGAGCACATCGTTCACCCGTCGCGACCCACGTAACGTGCGGCTTCAAGCAAAACCCCGGATCAGCGAGCAGCCATCTACCGTGCCTTCGATAAACGAGGCGTTTTGGCGGAGCAGGACTTTCCAGCGAGACCTACTTCTAGAGGTTTATCACCATGGCACTGACACGCGAACAACAAATAGCGGCTCTCGAGAAAGACTGGGCTGAAAATCCGCGCTGGACAAACGTGACCCGTACTTACTCCGCTGCAGATGTGGTCCGCCTGCGCGGCTCGGTTCAACCCGAACACACCTTTGCACGACTGGGTGCAGACAAGCTGTGGAATCTGGTGACCCAGGGTGCCAAACCGTCCTTCCGGCCGGACAAGGATTTCGTCAATTGCATGGGCGCCCTCACCGGTGGCCAGGCCGTGCAGCAGGTCAAGGCCGGCATTCAGGCCATCTACCTGTCCGGCTGGCAGGTCGCTGCCGACAACAACTCTGCCGAGTCCATGTACCCGGATCAGTCGCTGTACCCGGTCGACTCGGTGCCGACCGTGGTCAAGCGCATCAACAACTCGTTCCGCCGTGCCGACCAGATCCAGTGGAAAGCCGGCAAGGCGCCGGGTGACGAAGGCTACATCGACTACTTCGCTCCGATCGTCGCAGATGCGGAAGCCGGATTCGGCGGCGTACTCAATGCCTATGAGCTGATGAAAAGCATGATCGAAGCCGGCGCCGCCGGGGTGCACTTCGAAGATCAACTGGCGTCGGTGAAGAAATGCGGCCACATGGGCGGCAAGGTACTGGTCCCGACTCAGGAAGCCATACAGAAACTGGTCGCTGCACGCCTGGCCGCCGACGTGGCCGGTGTACCGACCATCATTCTGGCCCGGACTGACGCCAACGCTGCCGACTTGCTGACATCCGATTGCGATCCGTACGACAAGCCATTCGTGACCGGCGAACGAACCCATGAGGGGTTCTACAAGGTTCGCGCCGGCCTCGATCAGGCCATCGCGCGCGGCCTGGCGTACGCGCCTTACGCTGATCTGATCTGGTGCGAAACAGCCAGGCCGGACCTCGACGAGGCACGCCGCTTCGCCGAAGCGATCAAAAAGCAATACCCCGATCAGTTGCTGTCCTACAACTGCTCGCCGTCCTTCAACTGGAAGAAAAACCTCGACGACGCAACCATCGCCAGGTTTCAGCGCGAGCTCTCGGCCATGGGCTACAAGCACCAGTTCATCACCCTGGCGGGCATTCACAACATGTGGCACAGCATGTTCAACCTGGCGCACGACTACGCCCGCAATGACATGACCGCCTATGTGAAGCTGCAGGAACAGGAGTTCGCCGACGCTGCCAAGGGCTACACCTTCGTGGCTCACCAGCAGGAAGTGGGCACGGGCTATTTCGATGACATGACGACCGTGATCCAGGGTGGCGTATCGTCGGTAACCGCACTGACCGGCTCAACCGAAGAAGAGCAATTCCACTGACACACCGCGCAACGCGTTGAAAATACAGGCCGTCCGTAAGGGCGGTCTGTCTGTTGTGTCAGAGGGTTCCGGTATTGACTTCGGACAATATGCAGTTGCCGAGCGACTGCTATAAAAGGCGCACTTTATAAGCAGTCCCGTCACCCACTATGCGCCGACTACCGTACTTTGAACTATCAAGGCCTCTTCAAATGATATTAATTATCATTCAAATTGCCTTTTATTCCTTTTCGTCATCAAGAAACATAATTAACGAAAACCCTGCTGACGCCCGCCTCACAGGCCCTGCAGCCTTCCCGACAGGTCTCGGGCGATTGATTCCGTAAATAAATTTGATGTAGAAAATTTACTTGCCAACTGTTTGCACATAAAATCAATCCGTTGACCGCACTGCGACATTTCGTCACTGACTCGACTCTTTATCAAGCACAGAGACCTTTGCTCTCTAACAAGGACTGACAGCATGCCCGAATCGACAGGTCTGATTGCCCACAACTGGGGCTTCGCCATTTTCCTTTTGGGTGTTGTCGGCCTTTGTGCCTTCATGCTCGGTCTGTCCAGCCTGCTCGGAAGCAAGGCCTGGGGCCGCAGCAAGAACGAACCTTTCGAATCCGGCATGCTGCCCACCGGCAGTGCGCGTCTGCGTCTCTCCGCAAAATTCTATCTGGTCGCGATGCTTTTCGTGATCTTTGACATTGAAGCCCTCTTTCTCTTTGCCTGGTCTGTGTCCGTCCGCGAAAGCGGCTGGACCGGATTCGTCGAAGCTCTCGTTTTCATAGCAATTCTGTTGGCAGGTCTTGTCTACCTATGGCGGGTTGGCGCTCTTGACTGGGCTCCTGAAGGTCGCCGTAATCGGCAAGCGAAGCTGAAACAATGAGGCTTTGGCGATGCAATATAATCTCACCAGGATCGACCCGGACGCTCCTAACGAGCAGTACCCCATCGGCAAACGGGAAACCGTTTCCGATCCGTTAGAAGATCAAGTCCACAAAAACATCTACATGGGCAAGCTGGAAGACGTGCTGAGCGGTGCGGTCAACTGGGGGCGTAAAAACTCCCTGTGGCCCTACAACTTCGGCCTGTCGTGCTGCTATGTGGAAATGACCACCGCTTTCACGGCCCCCCACGACATCGCGCGCTTTGGCGCTGAAGTCATCCGGGCGTCGCCACGGCAGGCGGATTTCATGGTTATTGCCGGTACCTGCTTCATCAAGATGGCGCCGATCATCCAGCGTCTCTACGAGCAAATGCTCGAACCCAAGTGGGTCATTTCCATGGGTTCGTGTGCCAACTCCGGTGGCATGTACGACATCTACTCAGTGGTCCAGGGGGTGGACAAATTCCTTCCCGTGGATGTCTACGTGCCCGGCTGCCCGCCCCGCCCCGAAGCGTTTCTGCAAGGCTTGATGCTGTTGCAGGAATCCATCGGCAAGGAGCGTCGCCCTCTTTCCTGGGTCGTTGGCGATCAAGGCGTATACCGCGCCGAGATGCCATCGCAAAAGGAACAGCGCCGCGAACAGCGTATTCAGGTGACCAACCTGCGCAGCCCCGACGAAGTCTGATCCAGCCCGTTCTTCTTATAAAAAAGACAAGAACCGGGGTTGATTCTGTACGTTGACCGAAGTGATTGAGACCTATGACTGCAGACAACGCTCTGTACATCCCGCCTTACAAGGCTGACGACCAAGATGTCGTCGTTGAACTGAATAACCGTTTTGGTGCCGAGGCTTTCACTGCCCAGCCGACTCGCACCGGTATGCCCGTGCTGTGGGTCGAGCGCGCCCGACTGTTTGAAATTCTGACGTTCCTGCGCAACGTGCCCAAGCCCTACTCCATGCTCTATGACCTGCATGGCGTGGACGAACGGCTGCGCACAAACCGTCGTGGTCTGCCCGGCGCAGACTTCACCGTGTTCTATCACCTGCTGTCGATCGAGCGAAACAGCGACGTGATGATCAAGGTAGCGCTTTCCGAAAGCGACCTGAGCGTACCGACCATCACCAGCATCTGGCCGAACGCCAACTGGTACGAGCGTGAAGTCTGGGACATGTTCGGTATCGATTTCCCGGGCCACCCGCACCTGAGCCGCATCATGATGCCGCCGACCTGGGAAGGCCATCCGCTGCGCAAGGACTTCCCTGCCCGTGCGACGGAGTTCGACCCGTACAGCCTGACCCTTGCCAAACAGCAACTGGAAGAGGAAGCCGCACGCTTCCGTCCGGAAGACTGGGGCATGAAACGCTCTGGCGCCAACGAGGACTACATGTTCCTCAACCTGGGCCCGAACCACCCTTCCGCTCACGGTGCGTTCCGTATCATTCTGCAACTGGACGGTGAAGAAATCGTCGATTGCGTTCCGGACATCGGCTACCACCACCGTGGTGCCGAGAAGATGGCCGAACGTCAGTCCTGGCACAGCTTCATTCCCTACACCGACCGTATCGATTACCTGGGCGGGGTGATGAACAACCTGCCTTATGTGCTCTCGGTCGAGAAGCTGGCAGGCATCAAGGTGCCGGAAAAGGTCGACGTCATCCGCATCATGATGGCCGAGTTCTTCCGTATCACCAGTCACCTGCTGTTCCTGGGAACCTACATTCAGGACGTGGGCGCCATGACACCGGTGTTCTTCACGTTCACCGACCGCCAGAAAGCCTACACCGTGATCGAAGCCATTACCGGCTTCCGTCTGCACCCTGCCTGGTACCGCATCGGCGGGGTCGCTCACGACCTGCCGCGTGGCTGGGAAAAACTGGTCAAGGACTTCGTCGACTGGCTGCCCAAGCGTCTCGACGAATACACCAAGGCGGCCCTGCAAAACAGTATTCTCAAGGGTCGTACCATTGGCGTCGCCGCCTACAACACCAAGGAAGCCCTCGAGTGGGGCGTCACCGGTGCAGGCCTGCGCTCCACCGGTTGCGACTTCGACCTGCGCAAGGCTCGCCCTTACTCGGGCTACGAGAACTTCGAATTCGAAGTGCCACTGGCCGCCAACGGCGATGCCTATGACCGCTGCATGGTCCGCGTCGAAGAGATGCGCCAGAGCATCAAGATCATCGACCAGTGCATGCGCAACATGCCGGAAGGCCCGTACAAGGCGGATCACCCGCTGACCACGCCGCCGCCGAAAGAGCGCACCCTGCAGCACATCGAAACCCTGATCACGCACTTCCTGCAGGTTTCGTGGGGCCCGGTCATGCCGGCCAACGAATCCTTCCAGATGATCGAAGCGACCAAGGGTATCAACAGCTATTACCTGACGAGCGACGGCGGCACCATGAGCTACCGTACCCGGATCCGCACCCCGAGTTACCCGCACCTGCAGCAGATCCCTTCGGTGATCAAAGGCAGCATGGTCGCGGACTTGATCGCGTACCTGGGTAGTATCGATTTCGTTATGGCCGACGTGGACCGCTAAGCATGAATAGCCCGCTAATCCAGACAGACCGTTTCGCCCTGAGCGAAACCGAGCGCTCGGCCATCGAGCATGAGATGCATCATTACGAGGACCCGCGCGCGGCGTCCATCGAAGCCCTGAAAATTGTTCAGAAGGAACGTGGCTGGGTGCCTGACGGTGCCATTTACGCGATCGGCGACCTGCTGGGCATCCCCGCCAGCGACGTCGAAGGCGTTGCCACCTTCTACAGCCAGATCTTTCGCCAGCCGGTCGGGCGTCACATCATTCGTGTCTGCAACAGCATGGTGTGTTTCATCGGCGGCCACGAAAACGTGGTCGACGAGATCAAGAACTCACTGGGCATCGGCCTGGGTCAGACCACCGCCGACGGTCGTTTCACACTGCTGCCGGTCTGCTGCCTCGGCAACTGTGACAAGGCGCCGGCCGTGATGGTCGACGACGACACTTTCGGCGATGTACAGCCTGCTGGCGTTGCCAAGATGCTGGAGGGTTACCTATGACCATCACTTCCTTCGGCCCTGCCAACCGCATTGCGCGCACGGCAGAAACCCATCCGCTGACCTGGCGTCTGCGCGACGACGGCGAACCGGTCTGGCTCGACGAGTACCAGACCAAGGACGGCTACGCTGCAGCGCGCAAGGCGCTGACGCAGCAGGCGCCTGACGATATCGTCCAGTCGGTCAAGGATTCCGGCCTCAAGGGCCGCGGTGGCGCAGGCTTCCCCACGGGGGTGAAGTGGGGCCTGATGCCCAAAGACGAGTCCATGAACATCCGCTACCTGCTGTGCAACGCGGACGAGATGGAGCCCAATACCTGGAAAGACCGCATGCTGATGGAGCAACTGCCCCATTTGCTGGTCGAGGGCATGCTGATCAGTGCCCGCGCGCTGAAAGCCTATCGCGGCTATATCTTCCTGCGCGGCGAATACGTCACCGCAGCCAAGCACCTCAATCGCGCAGTGGCTGAAGCCAAGGCCGCCGGTTTGCTGGGCAAGAACATTCTCGGCACCGGGTTCGACTTCGAACTGTTCGTGCACACGGGTGCCGGTCGCTACATCTGCGGTGAAGAAACCGCACTGATCAACTCGCTGGAAGGCCGCCGCGCCAACCCGCGTTCCAAGCCGCCCTTCCCTGCTGCGGTGGGCGTGTGGGGCAAGCCGACTTGTGTGAACAACGTCGAGACTTTGTGCAACGTGCCTGCCATCGTCAACAACGGCAACGACTGGTACAAGTCGCTGGCTCGCGAAGGCAGTGAAGACCACGGCACCAAGCTGATGGGTTTCTCCGGCAAGGTCAAAAACCCCGGTTTGTGGGAACTGCCCTTCGGCGTACAGGCTCGCGAACTGTTCGAGGACTACGCCGGCGGCATGCGCGATGGTTTCAAGCTCAAGTGCTGGCAACCCGGAGGCGCCGGTACGGGTTTCCTGCTGCCGGAGCATCTGGACGCGCAGATGTACGCAGGCGGTATCGCCAAGGTCGGCACCCGGATGGGTACGGGGTTGGCGATGGCGGTCGACGATTCGGTCAACATGGTCTCGCTGCTGCGCAACATGGAAGAGTTTTTCGCTCAGGAGTCCTGCGGCTTCTGCACGCCATGCCGCGACGGTTTGCCATGGAGCGTGAAGATGCTTCGCGCCATCGAGAACGGTCAGGGTCAGCCGGGGGATATCGAAACCCTGCTGGGTCTGGTCAATTTCCTCGGCCCTGGCAAGACCTTCTGTGCCCATGCACCGGGCGCCGTTGAACCCTTGGGCAGTGCGATCAAGTATTTCCGTTCCGAGTTCGAAGCCGGTATCGCGCCAGCCAGCGCAGCCACGCTCGTTCCGGGCAAAAGTCCGACAGTGGTCGGCGCATAACAAGACACAACGGTCGGCGGCTGTTCGGGCTGCCGTCCTCGTACCTGCTGACGCCCTCCGGGCTGAACGATACGGGTACTACCGAGATTCCATTAGCCACGCCCGCTGACAACGGGCCAACGAAGACCTTTGAACCATGGCTACTATTCACGTAGACGGCAAAGCGCTCGAAGTCGATGGTGCAGACAACCTGTTACAGGCATGTCTGTCGCTGGGCCTCGATATCCCTTATTTCTGCTGGCACCCCGCCCTTGGCAGCGTTGGCGCCTGTCGCCAGTGCGCGGTCAAGCAGTACACGGACGAGAACGACACACGCGGTCGTATCGTCATGTCCTGCATGACGCCAGCCACCGACAACACCTGGATCTCCATCGAAGATGATGAATCCAAGGCCTTCCGGGCCAGTGTCGTCGAATGGCTGATGACCAACCACCCGCATGACTGCCCGGTCTGCGAAGAAGGCGGTCACTGCCACCTGCAAGACATGACCGTGATGACCGGCCACAACGAGCGCCGTTATCGCTTCACCAAGCGTACCCACCAGAATCAGGAGTTGGGGCCGTTCATCGCGCACGAGATGAACCGCTGCATCGCCTGTTATCGCTGTGTACGCTTTTATAAAGACTACGCGGGCGGCACCGACCTGGGCGTCTACGGTGCCCATGACAACGTGTACTTCGGTCGCGTTGAAGACGGCACGCTGGAAAGCGAGTTCTCCGGCAACCTCACCGAGGTCTGCCCGACCGGTGTGTTCACGGACAAGACCCACTCCGAGCGCTACAACCGCAAGTGGGACATGCAGTTCTCTCCAAGCATCTGCCATGGCTGTTCCAGCGGCTGCAACATCAGCCCGGGTGAACGCTACGGTGAATTGCGCCGCATCGAAAACCGTTACAACGGCTCGGTGAACCAGTACTTCCTCTGCGACCGCGGACGTTTCGGCTACGGCTACGTCAACCGCAAGGACCGCCCGCGTCAGCCATTGCTCGTCGACGGCCAGGTCAAACTGAGCCTGGACGAGGCGCTGGACAAGGCGGCGGACCTGCTGCGCGGCCGTAACATCGTCGGCATCGGTTCTCCTCGCGCAAGCCTCGAAAGCAACTACGCACTGCGTGAACTGGTGGGCGCCGAGCATTTCTACAGCGGTATCGAAGCCGGTGAGCTGGAGCGTATCAGGCTGATCCTCAAGGTCCTGAACGACAGTCCGCTGCCGATCCCGACCCTGCGTGACATCGAAGATCACGATGCCATCTTCGTCCTCGGCGAAGACCTGACCCAGACAGCAGCGCGTATGGCCCTGGGCTTGCGCCAGGCCGTCAAAGGCAAGGCTGAAGACATGGCAGCGGCGATGAAAGTCCAGCCGTGGCTCGACGCGGCCGTGAAGAACATCGGTCAGCACGAGCTCAATCCGCTGTTCATCGCCAGCCTCGCCGAAACCCGTCTCGACGACGTCGCAGAAGAATGCGTACATGCAGCGCCCGATGACCTGGCGCGTATCGGTTTTGCCGTGGCCCACGCCCTGGACGCCAGCGCACCGGCCGTCGAAGGCCTGGACAGCGAGGCGCTGGAACTGGCGCAACGCATTGCTGACGCACTGCTGGCTGCCAAACGACCGCTGATCATTTCCGGCAGCTCGCTGGGTTCGACAGCGCTGATCGAAGCCGCTGCCAACATCGCCAAGGCCTTGAAGCTGCGCGACAAGCAGGGTTCCATCAGCCTGATCGTGCCCGAAGCCAACAGCATGGGCCTGGCGATGTTCGGCGGCGAGTCCGCAGATGCCGCGCTGCAAGCGGTGATCTCCGGCAAGGCCGACGCTATCGTAGTGCTGGAAAACGATTTGTATCGTCGTGTGGACGCTAAAATCGTCGACGCCGCGCTGAGCGCTGCGAAAGTCGTGATCGTCGCTGACCATCAGAAAACCCCGACCAGCGACCGTGCCCATCTGATTCTGCCAGCAGCCAGCTTCGCTGAAGGCGACGGCACACTGGTCAGCCAGGAAGGCCGCGCCCAGCGCTTCTTCCAGGTCTTCGATCCGACCTATCTGGATGCCAGCATTCTGGTCCACGAAGGCTGGCGCTGGCTGCATGCCCTGCGTGCCACCTTGCTGAACAAGCCGGTCGACTGGACGCAACTCGACCACGTCACCGAAGCCTGCGCCGGCAGCACGCCGCAACTGGCGGGTATCGTCAACGCCGCGCCGTCTGCATCGTTCCGCATCAAGGGCCTGAAACTGGCTCGCGAACCGCTGCGTTATAGCGGCCGTACAGCGATGCGAGCCAACATCAGCGTGCATGAGCCGCGCACCTCGCAAGACATCGACACCGCGTTCTCCTTCTCCATGGAAGGCTACTCGGGCTCGGCCGAGCCTCGTCAGCAGGTGCCATTCGCCTGGTCGCCGGGCTGGAACTCGCCGCAGGCCTGGAACAAGTTTCAGGACGAAGTCGGCGGTCATTTGCGTGCCGGCGATCCGGGCACTCGCCTGATCGAAAGCCAGGGCGATGGTCTGTCATGGTTCTCCAGCGTGCCACGCGCGTTCTCTCCAGAACGCGGCACCTGGCAGGTCGTGCCGTTCTTCCACCTGTTCGGCAGCGACGAAACCTCGTCTCTGGCCGCGCCGGTTCAGGAACGCATCCCGCAGGCCTATGTCGCCCTGGCCAAATCCGAAGCCGATCGTCTCGGCGTCAACGACGGTGCCCTGCTCTCCTTGAGCATCGGCGGCGAAACGCTGACCTTGCCGCTGCGCATCAGCGAAGAACTGGGCGCGGGTCTTGTGGCATTGCCGGCAGGACTGCCCGGCATTCCGCCAGCACTCTTCGGCAAATCCGTTGACGGTCTGCAGGAGGCAGCGCAATGACCTGGTTTACCCCTGATGTGATCGACGCAATCATCGCGGTGGTCAAGGCCATCGTGGTGTTGCTGGCCGTCGTGATTTGCGGTGCCCTGCTGAGTTTCATCGAGCGTCGTCTGCTGGGTTGGTGGCAGGATCGTTATGGCCCGAACCGCGTGGGTCCGTTCGGCATGTTCCAGATCGCAGCCGACATGTTGAAAATGTTCTTCAAGGAAGACTGGACCCCACCGTTCGCCGACAAGGTGATCTTCACCCTGGCGCCAGTGGTTGCCATGAGCGCCTTGCTGATCGCCTTTGCGGTCATCCCGATCACCCCGACCTGGGGCGTCGCGGATCTGAACATCGGTCTGTTGTTCTTCTTCGCCATGGCCGGTCTGTCCGTGTATGCGGTGCTGTTCGCCGGCTGGTCGAGCAACAACAAGTTCGCCCTGCTGGGCAGCCTGCGTGCTTCGGCACAAACCGTGTCCTACGAAGTGTTCATGGGTCTTGCGCTGATGGGCATCGTGGTTCAGGTCGGCTCTTTCAACATGCGCGACATCGTTGAATATCAGGCGCAGAACCTGTGGTTCATCATTCCGCAGTTCTTCGGCTTCTGTACGTTCTTCATCGCAGGCGTCGCGGTGACTCACCGCCACCCGTTCGACCAACCGGAAGCCGAGCAGGAACTGGCTGACGGCTACCACATTGAATATGCCGGCATGAAATGGGGCATGTTCTTCGTGGGCGAATACATCGGGATCATCTTGATCTCGGCGCTGCTGGTGACGCTGTTCTTCGGTGGCTGGCACGGCCCGTTCGACATTCTGCCATCGCTGGCTTTCTTCTGGTTCGCCTTGAAAACCGCGTTTTTCATCATGCTGTTCATTCTGCTGCGCGCCTCCATCCCGCGCCCGCGTTATGACCAGGTCATGGATTTCAGCTGGAAGTTCTGTCTGCCGCTGACCCTGATCAATTTGCTGGTGACTGCTGCGATTGTGTTGTTGAACACACCGGCAGGCTCGGTTCAGTGAGGATTTGACCCATGTTCAAATATATTGGTGACATCGTTAAGGGTACGGGTACCCAGTTGCGCAGTATGGTCATGGTCTTCGGCCACGGCTTTCGCAAGCGCGACACCCTGCAATATCCCGAAGAGCAGGTTTATCTCCCTCCTCGCTATCGCGGTCGCATCGTACTGACCCGCGACCCCGATGGCGAAGAGCGCTGCGTAGCGTGCAACCTGTGTGCAGTAGCCTGCCCGGTTGGCTGTATTTCGTTGCAGAAAGCCGAGACAGAGGACGGACGCTGGTATCCCGACTTCTTCCGCATCAACTTCTCGCGTTGCATCTTCTGCGGCCTGTGCGAAGAAGCCTGCCCGACTACCGCGATCCAGCTTACGCCGGACTTCGAGATGGCCGAGTTCAAGCGTCAGGATCTGGTGTACGAGAAGGAAGATCTGCTGATCTCCGGTCCCGGCAAGAACCCTGACTACAACTTCTATCGCGTTGCCGGTATGGCCATTGGCGGCAAGCCCAAGGGCTCCGCACAGAACGAAGCCGAGCCGATCAACGTCAAGAGCTTGCTGCCTTAAGGAAGTAAAGATGGAATTCGCTTTCTACTTCGCATCCGGTATCGCTGTTGTGTCCACCCTGCGGGTGATCACCAACACGAACCCGGTGCACGCCCTGCTCTACCTGATCATCTCGCTGATCGCCGTAGCAATGACGTTCTTCAGCCTCGGCGCGCCGTTCGCCGGTGTGCTGGAAGTCATTGCCTACGCGGGCGCGATCATGGTCCTGTTCGTGTTTGTGGTGATGATGCTCAACCTCGGCCCGGCCTCGGTTCAGCAGGAACGTGCCTGGCTCAAACCCGGCATCTGGATCGGCCCGGTCATTCTCGGCGCGCTGTTGCTGGCCGAGTTGCTGTATGTGCTGTTCGCCAACCCGACCGGCGCTGGTGTCGGTCACACCACGGTCGACGCCAAGGCAGTCGGCATCAGCCTGTTCGGGCCCTATCTGCTGGTGGTGGAACTCGCCTCGATGCTGCTGCTTGCAGCAGCCATCACGGCCTTCCATCTGGGCCGCAACGAGGCCAAGGAGCCAAGCCAATGAATGCTATCCCTCTTGAGCACGGTCTGGCGGTCGCCGGGGTCCTGTTCTGTCTGGGTCTGGTCGGCCTGATGGTGCGCCGTAATATTCTCTTCGTGTTGATGAGCCTGGAAATCATGATGAACGCCGCTGCACTGGCATTCGTCGTTGCCGGCAGTCGCTGGGGACAACCGGACGGGCAGGTGATGTTCATCCTGGTGATCAGCCTTGCGGCAGCCGAGGCCAGTATCGGCCTGGCGATCCTGATGCAACTGTATCGCCGCTTCCACACTCTCGATATCGATGCTGCCAGCGAGATGCGCGGATGAATCTTCTCTTTCTGACTTTCGTATTCCCCCTCATCGGCTTTCTGCTGCTGTCGTTCTCCCGTGGACGCATCTCGGAAAACCTCGCTGCGCTGATCGGCGTCGGCTCCATCGGCCTGTCAGCCATTGTCACTGCCTGGGTCATCTGGCAGTTCAACGTGGCACCCCCCGAAGGCGGTCACTACACCCAGGTGCTGTGGCGCTGGATGGACGTCGATGGCTTCCAGCCCAACTTCGCACTGTATCTGGACGGGCTGTCCGTCACGATGCTGGGCGTCGTGGTTGGCGTCGGCTTCCTGATCCACCTGTTCGCGTCCTGGTACATGCGCGGTGAAGCGGGCTATTCGCGCTTCTTCTCCTACACCAACCTGTTCATTGCCAGCATGCTGTTCCTGATCCTGGGCGACAACCTGCTGTTCATCTACTTCGGTTGGGAAGGCGTAGGGCTGTGCAGCTACCTGTTGATCGGTTTCTATTACAGCAACCGCAACAACGGCAACGCAGCGCTCAAAGCGTTCATCGTCACCCGTATCGGTGACGTATTCATGGCTATCGGTCTGTTCATCCTGTTCCAGCAACTGGGCACGCTCAATGTGCAGGAACTGCTGGTCAGGGCGCCGGAACACTTCAAGGTCGGCGATTTCTGGATCGTGCTGGCGACGTTGATGCTGCTGGGCGGTGCGGTCGGTAAATCCGCCCAGCTGCCACTGCAAACCTGGCTGGCTGACGCGATGGCCGGTCCTACTCCGGTTTCGGCGCTGATCCACGCAGCGACCATGGTCACGGCGGGCGTTTACCTGATCGCGCGTACTCACGGCCTGTTTGCACTGGCACCCGACATTCTGCATCTGGTCGGGATTGTCGGCGGCGTCACGCTGGTTCTGGCGGGTTTCGCCGCATTGGTGCAGACCGACATCAAGCGTATCCTCGCCTACTCGACCATGAGCCAGATCGGCTACATGTTCCTGGCACTGGGCGTCGGCGCCTGGGAAGGCGCGATCTTCCACCTGATGACCCACGCCTTCTTCAAGGCGCTGCTGTTCCTTGCTTCCGGTGCGGTGATCGTTGCCTGCCACCACGAGCAGAACATCTTCAAGATGGGCGGTCTGTGGAAGAAACTGCCATTGGCCTACGCCAGCTTCATCGTCGGTGGCGCTGCTCTTTCCGCTCTGCCGCTGCTGACGGCGGGCTTCTACTCCAAGGACGAAATTCTCTGGGAAGCATTTGCCAGCGGTAACAACGGTTTGCTGTATGCCGGCCTGGTGGGCGCGTTCATGACGTCGCTGTACACCTTCCGCCTGATCTTCATCGCGTTCCACGGAGAAGCCAAGACCGAAGCACACGCAGGTCACGGCATCGCTCACTGGCTGCCACTGTCGGTGCTGATCGTGCTGTCGACGTTCATCGGCGCGCTGATCACTCCGCCGCTGGCCGGTGTGCTGCCGCAGAGCGTCGGCCATGCCGGTGGCGAAGCCAAGCACAGTCTGGAGATCGCCTCCGGCGCCATCGCGCTGGCCGGTATCCTGCTGGCAGCGTTGCTGTTCCTCGGCAAGCGCCGCCTGGCAACGGCTATCGCCAACAGCGCTCCGGGCCGTTTCCTCTCGGCCTGGTGGTTCGCGGCATGGGGCTTCGACTGGATCTACGACAAGCTGTTCGTCAAGCCGTATCTGGCAATCAGCCATGTACTGCGTAGTGATCCGTTCGACCGCACCATCGGCTTGATCCCACGTCTGGTCAAAGGCGGTCATGACACCATGAGCCGCACCGAGACCGGCCAGTTGCGTTGGTATGCTGCCTCGATCGCCGTGGGTGCCGTTCTGGTACTCGGTGCCGTCGTTCTGGTTGCGATCTGATATGAACCTTGCGAATTTGCGAAAGGAATTGAGCCCGTCATGATTCTGCCCTGGCTAATCCTGATCCCCTTCATCGGCGGCCTGCTGTGCTGGCTGGGTGAGCGCTTCGGCTCTACCCTGCCGCGCTGGATTGCGTTGCTGACAATGACCCTGGAACTGGTTCTCGGCCTCTGGCTGTGGGCTACCGGCAACTTCGGCTACGCGCCGGTGCCGGGTGCCGATCCGACCTGGACCCTGGAATTCCACCACCCGTGGATCACCCGCTTCGGCATCGATGTGCATCTGGCACTCGATGGCCTGTCGCTGCTGATGATCCTGCTGACCGGCCTGCTGGGCGTGCTGTCGGTGCTCTGCTCGTGGAAGGAAATCCAGCGCAAGGTCGGTTTCTTCCACCTTAACCTGATGTGGATTCTGGGCGGTGTCGTCGGCGTGTTCCTGGCCATCGACCTGTTCATGTTCTTCTTCTTCTGGGAAATGATGCTGGTGCCGATGTATTTCCTCATCGCGCTCTGGGGTCACAGCTCTTCGGATGGCAAGAAAACCCGTATCTACGCGGCCACCAAGTTCTTCATCTTCACTCAGGCCAGTGGCCTGATCATGCTGGTGGCGATCCTGGGTCTGGTGCTGGTGCACTTCAATCAGACCGGCGTGATCACCTTTGCCTACGCCGACCTGCTGAAGACCAAACTGGCACCAGGCACCGAGTACATCCTGATGCTGGGCTTCTTCATAGCCTTCGCCGTCAAGCTGCCGGTGGTGCCATTGCACTCCTGGCTGCCGGATGCGCATGCCCAGGCACCGACTGCAGGCTCCGTCGACCTGGCGGGTATCCTGCTGAAGACTGCGGCTTACGGCCTGCTGCGTTTTGCCCTGCCGCTGTTCCCCAACGCATCGGCCGAGTTCGCACCGATTGCAATGACGCTGGGCCTGGTCGGTATCTTCTACGGCGCATTCCTGGCGTTTGCCCAGACCGACATCAAGCGTCTGATCGCATTCTCCAGCGTTTCGCACATGGGCTTCGTACTGATCGGTATCTACTCGGGCAGCCAGCAAGCGCTGCAAGGCGTACTGATCCAGATGATCGCCCACGGTCTATCGGCTGCGGCACTGTTCATTCTCAGTGGCCAGTTGTACGAGCGCCTGCACACCCGCGACATGCGTGAGATGGGCGGTCTGTGGTCACGCATCGCCTACATCCCGGCCATCAGCCTGTTCTTTGCCGCCGCCTCTCTGGGTCTGCCGGGCACCGGCAACTTCGTCGGCGAGTTCCTGATTCTGCTGGGCAGCTTTGCCAGCTCACCCTGGATCACGGCGATTGCCACTTCCGGTCTGGTATTTGGTTCTGTCTACTCGCTGATCATGATCCACCGCGCCTACTTCGGCCCGTCGAAGTCCGACGAGGTTCTGAAGGGCATGGACGGACGGGAAATGATCATGGTGCTGGGCCTTGCCGTGCTGCTGGTCGTGCTCGGGGTATTCCCGCAGCCGTTCCTCGACACATCGGCGGCGACCATGCACGGCGTGCAGCAATGGCTAGGCACTGCCTTCACTCAACTCGCTTCGGCCCGGTAAGAGCGCTATGGACCTGACGATTCAACACTTTATTGCGCTTGCGCCACTGCTGATCACCAGCCTCACCATTGTCGTGGTGATGCTTGCGATCGCATGGCGCCGCAATCACTCGCAAACGTTCCTGCTTTCGGTAGCAGGCCTCAACCTGGCCCTGCTGTCGATTTATCCGGCATTGAAAGTCGCCCCTCTGGTCGTGACGCCACTGCTGCATATCGACAACTTTGCCTGCCTGTACATGGCGATCATCCTCGCCTCTACCCTCGCTTGCGTGACCATGGCGCACGCCTATCTAGGTGACGGCAAGGCCGGGTATCCGGGCAATCGCGAAGAGCTTTACCTGCTGATCCTGCTGGCAGCTGCCGGTGGACTGGTTCTGGTCAGCGCTCAGCATCTGGCGGGGCTGTTCATCGGCCTGGAACTGCTGTCGGTGCCGGTCTACGGGTTGGTGGCTTATGCCTTCTTCAACAAGCGTTCGCTGGAAGGCGGCATCAAGTACATGGTCCTGTCGGCTGCAGGCTCGGCGTTCCTGCTGTTCGGTATGGCGCTGCTGTACGCAGAGGCAGGCTCGCTGAGCTTCGACGGTATCGGCAAGGCCATCGCGGCAACCGGCATGCCGAGCCCGATTGCCAGCCTGGGTCTGGGCATGATGGTCGTCGGCCTGGCCTTCAAGCTGTCACTGGTGCCGTTCCACTTGTGGACCCCGGACGTTTACGAAGGCGCCCCTGCGCCGGTCGCTGCCTTCCTGGCAACTGCCAGCAAGGTGGCAGTGTTCGCGGTACTGGTGCGTCTGTTCCAGATTTCCCCGGCAGCCAGCAGCGGTGTCTTGCATGATGTACTGGCAGTCATCGCCGTCGCGTCGATCCTCGTCGGCAACCTGCTGGCGCTGACTCAGACCAACCTCAAGCGTCTGCTGGGCTACTCCTCCATCGCCCACTTCGGTTACCTGATGATTGCGCTGGTGGCCAGCAAGGGCATGGCGGTCGAGGCGATCGGCGTCTACCTGGCGACTTACGTCCTGACCTCGCTGGGCAGCTTCGGTGTGATCACCATGATGTCTTCGCCTTACAGTGGACGTGATGCCGACGCGATGTTCGAATACCGTGGACTGTTCTGGCGTCGCCCTTACCTGACGGCAGTCATGACCCTGATGATGCTGTCGCTGGCAGGTATCCCGCTCACCGCAGGTTTCATCGGCAAGTTCTATATCATCGCCACTGGTGTCGAATCGCAGTTGTGGTGGCTGATCGGGGCTCTGGTAATCGGTAGCGCCATCGGCGTGTTCTACTACCTGCGCGTGATGGTGACCATGTATCTGGTCGACAACAAGCTTCCTCGCCATGATGCAGCCATCAACTGGGCACAGCGCACGGGCGGCGTGATGCTGCTGGCCGTTGCGATCCTGACCTTCGTGCTGGGTGTGTATCCGCAACCGCTGCTCGATCTGGTGCTCAATGCCGGTCTGCACGTAGCAGGCTGATCCAGCGCAAACAAAAAGCCCTGCTCTCGAGCAGGGCTTTTTTTTGTCTTCGAAAACGGCTAATGCCTGACGTCATGGGCAAACGTGGCAATGCGTCCTTGCAATGTCAGCCAGGCAGTTTCACGGGCTTCTTGGCGCCGCTGAACAATCCCCAGCTGGACATGAACAGCGCCGCCACCAGAGGCCCGATCACAAAGCCGTTCAGACCAAAGACCGACATGCCGCCCAGCGTGGAAATAAGGATCAGGTAGTCCGGCATTTTGGTGTCCTTGCCCACCAGGATCGGACGCAGGACGTTATCCACCAGACCGATCACCAGGACGCCAAACAAGCCCAGTACCACACCTTGCCAGATCATGCCGCTAAGCAGGAAGTAGATCGCCACTGGCGCCCAGACAATCCCGGCTCCCACCGCAGGCAACAGCGACAGGAACGCCATGATCACCGCCCAGAGCAACGCACTCGGGATGTCCAGCACCCAGAAGATGAAGCCACCCAGCGCACCTTGCGTCACCGCGACCACCACGTTGCCTTTGACGGTGGCACGTACCACTCGGGTGAACTTGAGCTGCAGACGACGCTTCTGCTGTTCGCCCAACGGGAAGGCCGTGCGGATCTTGCGTACCAGCTCCTGTCCGTCGCGCAGGAAGAAGTACAGCAGGTAAAGCATGATGAAGACGCTGACGACAAAGTCGAAGGTGCCCTGCCCGAAGCTGAATGCCTGCGTCGCCAGGTACTGACTGCCCTGCATCGCGCCCTTGGCGATCTTGTCGCGTAACCCCTCCAGGTCGCCCATGCCCAGACGATCGAGCAGCGCCTGCATGGAGTGCGGCAACAGGTCCTTGAACTCGGCCAGATAACCGGCGATATCCAGTTGCCCGGTCTCGACGTTCTTGTACAGCGTGGTGCCCTCCTGAACCAGCAAGGCGCTGATCACGATCACCGGCAGAATCGCGATGACCAGACAGATCGTCAGGGTGCACAGGGAAGTGAGATTGCGTGACCAGTTGAACTTGATCTGCAACTTGCGCTGCACAGGCGCGAAGATGATTCCAAGGATGACCGCCCAGAATACTGCGCCATAGAACGGCAGCAGAATCCATATGAAGGCAATGGTCACCAGTACCAGTAGCAGAATGAGGGTTTTGTATTGCAGCGTGGTTTCGTTCATGTCCTGTCCATGTCATTAGACCGCGCATCGCGCCCGGTCTAGAGCTTAGTCAGCACGCGAGCGCACGAGTGCCATCTTCCATGAAGGCAATATGACGGCGATGCCAGTCGCGAGTGATGGCAGGGGTTCAAGCCCCTGCCAGACAGGCATCAGACCCGGACCTGATCGACCAGACTGTCCAGGCGCGCGCCCGGTTTTGCCAGGCTGCGGGAGGTCTCTGCGCTTTGCCGGGCTTCATCGGCGACGCTCTCGACAGCAGCCGCGAGCTGATGAACGCTGCGATTGATTTCTCTGAAAGATACGGGCTGACGTACTACGGGGCAGTCCGTTCTGGCAGGTCTATGCGTACCCGCAATCCCCCTGCCGGGCTCTCCTGCAATTGCAATTGACCGCCCCACGCTTCGACGATGTCGCGCACGATGCCCAGGCCCAGCCCGTGGCCGGTAATCTGCTCGTCAAGACGAGCGCCACGACTGAACACTTCTGCGCGTTGCGCCTCGGGAATACCAGGGCCATCGTCATCCACCAACAGGCAGAAGCCCTGAGCCTGACTCAAAATGTTCAGACGTACCTCGCTGTCGGCCCATTTGCAGGCGTTGTCCAGCAGGTTGCCGAGCAGCTCGAGAATGTCCTCTCGATCCCACGGCAGGTACATGCCCGCCTCGACATCGTTGATCAACTGGAGGTGAGCACCATGGATCATGCCCAGCGTGGAGAAAAGCCCGGGCAGTTCGGCATCACAATCGAAGCGGGCTCCCGGTAGAGCGTCACCGGAGAGGCGCGCGCGATTGAGCTCACGCTCCAGACGCAGACGGATATTTTCCAGCTGTTCCTGCAGGGTCCTGCGCAAGGCCGGGTTGGCGTCCAACTGTCCGCTGAGGGCCAGGCTGAGCAACACCGCAAGTGGTGTCTTCAAGGCATGTCCCAGATTACCCAGCGCATTGCGCGAGCGCTTCAGGCTGTCTTCAGTATGCGCGAGCAAGTGGTTGATCTGCGCCACCAGCGGCTCGAGTTCGAGGGGAACCTGATTGTCCAGCTGTGAACGCTGGCCCTGCTGAAGCTGAAAAATCTGCTCGCGAACGGTTTCAAGCGGACGAAGCGCTCTTCGCACGGTGATGCGTTGCAACACCAGTACCAGAATCAGCGCGGCAAGCCCGAGCCCTAGCCCGATCTGCTGCATGAGGCGAAAACTCGCCCTGACCGGCGTGTAATCCTGGGCGACGGTGATTGAAACCCGCTTGCCGAACTTGCGGTATTCGCTGGTCAGCATCAATAGCGATTGCCCGGTCTTGCCGAGCTCAAGATTGGCATGCAAACCCACCCCGGGCTGGGGCAGCTCGAAATCCCACAGGGAGCGGGAGCGCCAGTGTCCCTGCGGCAAGTCCATACGGAAATAATGGCCAGACAACGGACGCTGGTAGGCACCCGAAAGGCGATGGTCATCCAGTTGTAGCCCGGCAGGACCTCGCACTAGCGCTACCAGCAGGTTTTCACTCTCGTTGCGCAGACCTGACTCCAGGTAGCGTTGCAAGCCCACTTCGAACAGCCACAGACTGGTCTGTGCCATCACCAGACCGACAACGACCATGACGGCGATCAGCCCCAGACTCAGACGTCGCTGTATGGACTTCAACCGCCGGCTCCGCCATACAGATAGCCCTGGCCACGGCGTGTCTCGACGACTGCACGGCCCAACTTGCGCCTCAGGTGATTGACATGGACTTCAATAACATTGGAATCACGCTCGTTTTCGCCATCGTACAAATGCTCCGACAGATGGCTTTTCGAGAGAATCTGTCCCGGGTGGAGCATGAAATAACGCAGCAGACGAAACTCAGCCGAGGTGAGCTGGATATCCACGCCATCCCGGCTGACGCATTGCCGGCCTTCATCCAGATTAAGACCGGCCGATTCCAGCGTGGGCTGGTTGGCCAGCCCGTGCGAACGTCGCAACAGCGCCTGAATACGCAGCTGCAGCTCTTCAGGATGAAAAGGCTTGGTCAGGTAATCATCAGCGCCTGCCTTCAAACCTTCTATACGCTCTGACCAGGAACCCCGCGCGGTCAGAATCAACACAGGGGTCGCCAGACCTTTGCTGCGCCACTGCTGAAGAACCTCGAGCCCTGGCATGCCGGGTAAGCCCAGATCCAGAACAATCAAGTCATACGGCTCGCTTGCTCCTTGATAAACCGCATCGCGCCCGTCAGCCAGCCAGTCGACCGCATAGCCTTGACGCCCCAGCGCAGCGAGCAGCTCATCGGCCAGGGGAACGTGGTCTTCAACCAGTAGCAGGCGCATCAGTCATCATCCTCGTCTTTCAACAATCGGCTATCACGCGCATCGAACTTGAGCTCGCGAACAACGCCCTCAGGGGTCAGCAATTCAAATTCATACACGTACACATTATTCTTTTCCTCAAGCTCGGCCTCCAGCAAACGAGAGCCCGGATGAAGGCCCATCGCGCGCTCAATGAACTGTTCAAGAGGCAATATGACTCCGCGCTGCCGCAAACTGAGCGCTTCATCCTGATTCAGATCTCTGGCGTACACAAAGGAGCAGGTCAGGCTCAAACCAAGGATGACACAGAGACGCTTGTCGACATTCATTAGTTGTCCTGATGATTCCTGTAGACCTGGCCCGTGGCGGCGTCCATTTCGAGAACCCACTCGATACCCTGTTTGTCACGCAGCTCGACATTGTAAACGTACCTGCCGTATATGTTCTTGAACTGCGTGCCAATGATACGGGCATCGGGGTGTTTGCTCAGCGCTTTGGCATCGAGCTTTTCAGCCGAATGAAGCGTACCTGCATCACTGAGACGCAGCACTTCCTGTGGGTCGACCTCACGCGCCTGAATGAAACAGGACGTCAAACCAAATGTAAGGGCCGCCAGCAGGGTCGTCAGCGTTTTCATAGGGGTATCCATAGCGATCGGTGCTTCTATGGCGTCCACCTTAACCGGTACAACTTAACTCAAACTGAATAGATCTGGCCGAGTGCCACCAAGCGCTCCTGGCATGGAGTTTCAGGCCATTGCTGTTAAACTCCCCGATTGCATTTATCGCGTTAGCGATCGCCATTTTTCCGGGGCCAATACACAGTGGAAATTTTCAAAGAGTTTACCTTCGAGTCAGCACACCGCCTCCCCCACGTTCCGGAGGGGCACAAGTGTGGACGTCTGCACGGCCATTCGTTTCGTGTCGGCATTCATCTGGCCGGAAAGGTTGATCCCCATACCGGCTGGATCCGGGACTTCTCGGAAATCAAGGCGATCTTTAAGCCGCTGTATGAACGCCTCGATCATAACTACCTGAATGACATCCCGGGCCTTGATAATCCAACCAGCGAAAACCTGGCGAAATGGATCTGGAATGAATTAAAGCCTCTGCTCCCGGAGCTGTCGGCAGTCCGTATTCACGAGACCTGCACCAGCGGATGTGAATACCGCGGCGATTGATTGCCCTGACAATAAAAAACCACCTCAGCGGTGGTTTTTTGTGCCTGTAGACCGGCAGCATGTGTTGAATGAGGCACTTCACGTGCTGGATTCTGTTAGCCGAAAAAACAAAAACCCTCAACGCGTAAGCGAAGAGGGTTTCTGGAATTCAATCTTGACGATGACCTACTCTCACATGGGGAAACCCCACACTACCATCGGCGATACATCGTTTCACTACTGAGTTCGGGATGGGATCAGGTGGTTCCAATGCTCTATGGTCGTCAAGAAATTCGGGTACCGAGTCGTGCCCTGCGGCGCGCTTCAGCAAATCGGGTATGTGATATCAAGCTGTTTCAGGTGTCATTCGTGACGCAAACTTTCGGTTCGTGTCATCTTCACAGTCACCGCAATCTGGTCATTCGACGCAAATTGCTTGGGTGTTATATGGTCAAGCCTCACGGGCAATTAGTATTGGTTAGCTCAACGCCTCACAGCGCTTACACACCCAACCTATCAACGTCGTAGTCTTCGACGGCCCTTCAGGGAACTCAAGGTTCCAGTGAGATCTCATCTTGAGGCAAGTTTCCCGCTTAGATGCTTTCAGCGGTTATCTTTTCCGAACATAGCTACCCGGCAATGCCACTGGCGTGACAACCGGAACACCAGAGGTTCGTCCACTCCGGTCCTCTCGTACTAGGAGCAGCCCCTCTCAAATCTCAAACGTCCACGGCAGATAGGGACCGAACTGTCTCACGACGTTCTAAACCCAGCTCGCGTACCACTTTAAATGGCGAACAGCCATACCCTTGGGACCGGCTTCAGCCCCAGGATGTGATGAGCCGACATCGAGGTGCCAAACACCGCCGTCGATATGAACTCTTGGGCGGTATCAGCCTGTTATCCCCGGAGTACCTTTTATCCGTTGAGCGATGGCCCTTCCATACAGAACCACCGGATCACTAAGACCTACTTTCGTACCTGCTCGACGTGTCTGTCTCGCAGTCAAGCGCGCTTTTGCCTTTATACTCTACGACCGATTTCCGACCGGTCTGAGCGCACCTTCGTACTCCTCCGTTACTCTTTAGGAGGAGACCGCCCCAGTCAAACTACCCACCATACACTGTCCTCGATCCGGATAACGGACCTGAGTTAGAACCTCAAAGTTGCCAGGGTGGTATTTCAAGGTTGGCTCCACGCAGACTGGCGTCCACGCTTCAAAGCCTCCCACCTATCCTACACAAGCAAATTCAAAGTCCAGTGCAAAGCTATAGTAAAGGTTCACGGGGTCTTTCCGTCTAGCCGCGGATACACTGCATCTTCACAGCGATTTCAATTTCACTGAGTCTCGGGTGGAGACAGCGCCGCCATCGTTACGCCATTCGTGCAGGTCGGAACTTACCCGACAAGGAATTTCGCTACCTTAGGACCGTTATAGTTACGGCCGCCGTTTACCGGGGCTTCGATCAAGAGCTTCGCTTGCGCTAACCCCATCAATTAACCTTCCGGCACCGGGCAGGCGTCACACCCTATACGTCCACTTTCGTGTTTGCAGAGTGCTGTGTTTTTAATAAACAGTCGCAGCGGCCTGGTATCTTCGACCGGCAGGGGCTTACGCAGTAAATGCTTCACCTCCACCGGCGCACCTTCTCCCGAAGTTACGGTGCCATTTTGCCTAGTTCCTTCACCCGAGTTCTCTCAAGCGCCTTGGTATTCTCTACCCAACCACCTGTGTCGGTTTGGGGTACGGTTCCTGGTTACCTGAAGCTTAGAAGCTTTTCTTGGAAGCATGGCATCAACCACTTCGTGTTCTAAAAGAACACTCGTCATCAGCTCTCGGCCTTAAGATCCCGGATTTACCTAAGATCTCAGCCTACCACCTTAAACCTGGACAACCAACGCCAGGCTGGCCTAGCCTTCTCCGTCCCTCCATCGCAATAACCAGAAGTACAGGAATATTAACCTGTTTTCCATCGACTACGCTTTTCAGCCTCGCCTTAGGGACCGACTAACCCTGCGTCGATTAACGTTGCGCAGGAAACCTTGGTCTTTCGGCGTGGGTGTTTTTCACACCCATTGTCGTTACTCATGTCAGCATTCGCACTTCTGATACCTCCAGCAAGCTTCTCAACTCACCTTCACAGGCTTACAGAACGCTCCTCTACCGCATCATCAAAAGATGATACCCGTAGCTTCGGTGCATGGTTTGAGCCCCGTTACATCTTCCGCGCAGGCCGACTCGACTAGTGAGCTATTACGCTTTCTTTAAAGGGTGGCTGCTTCTAAGCCAACCTCCTAGCTGTCTAAGCCTTCCCACATCGTTTCCCACTTAACCATGACTTTGGGACCTTAGCTGACGGTCTGGGTTGTTTCCCTTTTCACGACGGACGTTAGCACCCGCCGTGTGTCTCCCATGCTCGGCACTTGTAGGTATTCGGAGTTTGCATCGGTTTGGTAAGTCGGGATGACCCCCTAGCCGAAACAGTGCTCTACCCCCTACAGTGATACATGAGGCGCTACCTAAATAGCTTTCGAGGAGAACCAGCTATCTCCGAGCTTGATTAGCCTTTCACTCCGATCCACAGGTCATCCGCTAACTTTTCAACGGTAGTCGGTTCGGTCCTCCAGTTAGTGTTACCCAACCTTCAACCTGCCCATGGATAGATCGCCCGGTTTCGGGTCTATTCCCAGCGACTAGACGCCCTATTAAGACTCGCTTTCGCTACGCCTCCCCTATTCGGTTAAGCTCGCCACTGAAAATAAGTCGCTGACCCATTATACAAAAGGTACGCAGTCACCCAACAAAGTGGGCTCCCACTGCTTGTACGCATACGGTTTCAGGATCTATTTCACTCCGCTCTCCGCGGTTCTTTTCGCCTTTCCCTCACGGTACTGGTTCACTATCGGTCAGTCAGTAGTATTTAGCCTTGGAGGATGGTCCCCCCATATTCAGACAAGGTTTCTCGTGCCCCGTCCTACTCGATTTCATTGCAAAGAGATTTTCGCGTACAGGGCTATCACCCACTATGGCCACCCTTTCCAGAGTGTTCCGCTAATCTCAATACAACTTAAGGGCTGGTCCCCGTTCGCTCGCCACTACTAAGGGAATCTCGGTTGATTTCTTTTCCTCAGGGTACTTAGATGTTTCAGTTCCCCTGGTTCGCCTCTTGCACCTATGTATTCAGTACAAGATAACCATCTTATGATGGCTGGGTTCCCCCATTCAGACATCTCCGGATCACAGTCTGTTTGCCGACTCCCCGAAGCTTTTCGCAGGCTACCACGTCTTTCATCGCCTCTGACTGCCAAGGCATCCACCGTATGCGCTTCTTCACTTGACCATATAACCCCAAGCAATCTGGTTATACTGTGAAGACGACATTCGCCGAAAGTTTGCATTTCACAAACTTTACCTTAACCCGGACACACACCAGTGAAAGAGGTGCCCGGTCTATATTTCTTTCTATCACATACCCAAATTTTTAAAGAACGATCTAATCAAAGACTAGAAATCAACATTCAGGCACTGATCGTCAGGATCGATGGAATGCTCATTTCTAAGCTTTCAAACAGAAGCAGTAAGTGGTGGAGCCAAGCGGGATCGAACCGCTGACCTCCTGCGTGCAAGGCAGGCGCTCTCCCAGCTGAGCTATGGCCCCGTATTTCTACAGGCGTTTCCCACACAAAATTGGTGGGTCTGGGCAGATTCGAACTGCCGACCTCACCCTTATCAGGGGTGCGCTCTAACCAACTGAGCTACAGACCCAATTTCGAGCTTGTAGCCGCTAGCGTTGAGCTATCAGCTTGGAGCTTAAAGCTGCTTCTAATCGTCTTCTTCAATG
>NZ_CM184369.1:3865000-5520000 GCF_059621105.1 Pseudomonas fragariae (ex Marin et al. 2024)
TTCTCTTCTATATGTCGTTGCAGACAGTACCCCTGGGAATTGCAGTAGCCCTTGAGTTCACCGGTCCGCTGGCGGTGGCTTTGCTGTCCTCCCGCAAGCCCATCGATTTTCTCTGGGTGACTCTGGCAGTCATTGGCTTGCTGCTGTTGATCCCTCTGGGGACCTCATCTGCCGCAATTGATCTGCTCGGTGCCGGCTACGCCTTGGGCGCCGGTGTGTGCTGGGCCGCGTACATCGTGTTCGGTCACAAGGCCGGCGCCGACAACGGTGTGCAGACAGCAGCGCTCGGCGTCGTGATTGCCGCGCTCTTTATAGGGCCGATAGGCGTGATACACGCAGGCTCTGCGTTACTGGATATTTCACTGATACCCGCAGCATTGGGTGTCGCCATCCTCTCGACTGCCCTGCCCTATAGCCTGGAGATGATTGCCCTGACGCGCATGTCGGCGCGTACATTTGGCACACTGGCAAGCCTGGAACCCGTCTTCGCTGCGCTTTCAGGCCTGGTGTTTCTTCATGAAAGCCTTTCACTGACTCAATGGCTGGCGATCGGCGCAATCATCTTCGCGTCCATCGGTGCAACCCTTGGCTCGGCAAACAGCAAACCGCAACTGGTGCCGGCCGACTGAACTTACCACGCAGCAAGAAGCCATATGGCACTAGCATTTGTAACGCGCATGCGCCATGTTTGCACCTGACCGATTTATCTTCGGTGGCTATGCGTTACAGTTCAAAAGACTCATGGTCCAGTCAATCGGATGGATCGCGATCAGCAATGGCCCGCTAAGGAAAGGAATGAAATACATTTTTGTCGTATTGGCCATACTGGCTGTGGCAGGTTGTGCAGCCACGTCCAAACCCGTCACGCAAAGCAAGCGAGGCATCCACATCAACTGCTCAGGCCTCACATCGTCCTGGGCAAAATGCTACGAACTGGCTACCAACTCCTGCGCGTCGAGGACTTTCAAGGTGATCGCGAAGTCCGGCGATGCCACCGAGGAGCCCGAAGACTATCCGTTCGGCCTGAACCCGGCGGGCTACACCAGCCGCAGCATGATCATCGTGTGCAGGAAAGCTGCACCTCTGGCCGATCCGTCGCCGCAGGACTAAGCCCGCGGCAACGCAGAGCCTTGATCAGACGGGGATCGTGCGGGCCTGCAGCCACAACAGCGCAGTGCCCTGCAGCAGTGGGCTCAACCGCTTCAGAACCTGCACATGGTAGTCGTTCAGCCAGGCGCGCTCTTCTGCGTTCAACATCGACACCTCGAGGCAACGGGTGTCGATCGGACACAGCGTCAGAGTTTCAAAGCGCAGAAACTCGCCGAACTCGGTTTTGCCGGCTTCCTGGTTGATCACCAGGTTTTCGATACGCACCCCCCAGCGTCCAGGACGGTACGTACCCGGCTCGATGGACGTGATCATGCCCGGCAGCATGGCCGTCTGCGGCGTTGCCGGCGCCTGATAGGCAATGACCTGCGGCCCCTCGTGCACATTCAGGAAATACCCCACTCCATGCCCGGTGCCGTGGCCGTAATTGACACCCTCACTCCAGATAGGCGCTCGGGCAATTGCGTCCAGCAGCGGCGACAGAATGCCCTTGGGAAAATGAGCACGCGACAGCGCGATCACACCCTTGAGGACGCGCGTACAGTCCTGCTTCTGTTCGGCACTCGGTGTTCCGATCGCCACCATGCGCGTGATGTCGGTGGTACCACCAAGGTACTGGCCGCCCGAATCGATCAGCAGCAGACCATCACCTTCTATCCGTGCATGCTCCGCCTCGGTCGCGCGATAATGTGGCATCGCGCCATTGGCGTTGAAGCCCGCAATGGTGGCAAAGCTCGGCGAGACATAGCCCGGACGCCGCTCGCGTGCCTGAGTGAGCTTTTCATCGATGGTCAGTTCGCTGACAGGCTCTCGCCCCAGCGCACTGTCCAGCCAGGCGAAGAACTCGCAAAGCGCTGCGCCGTCCTGCTCCATTGCCTGACGGATGTGGGCCGTATCAGCTTCGGTTTTTTGCGACTTCAGTAACGTGCTCGGGTTAAGCCCTTCAACCAGCGTGACCTCGCTGTCCAGGTAATCGAGCAGCCCGCAGGTAACCCGGGCCGGATCGACCAGCAGTCGCGCATCCTTCGGCAGCTCGCGCAAGGCGGCGCCAATCTGCGTGTACTCCATGAGGTTGATGCCGTCGCGCTCCAGGCGCGCACGTACCGGGTCCGGCACTTTCTTCGAGTCCACGAACAGCGTGACGCTTTGCGGACCGATCAAGGCAAATGCGATGAACACCGGATTGTAGGAAACGTCTGCGCCACGCAGATTGAACAGCCAGGCGATGTCGTCCAGCGTTGCAATGAAGTGCCAGTCAGCCTTTCGCTCGGCGATGATCTGACGAACCCGCGCAAGTTTTGCGCTACGGTCCAGTGACGCCTGGGGAGGCAAATGCTCGTAAATCGGGTGAGACGGCAACGCGGGGCGGTCCTGCCACAGCTCGGTGAGCAGGTCGATATCGGTTCGCAGCCGCGCGCCGCGCTCATAGAGCCTGCTTGCCAGGGTTCGCGAAGAAGCAACGGCGAGAACCGCCCCATCAACGGCCACCACGCTCTCGGCCTTGGCCTCGTCTGCCAGCCATTCGAGCGGACCTTGCTGGCCGGGCACCAGTTTCACCAGCTCGATGCCACTGCCGGCCAGCTCTTTGGTGGCCTGTTCCCAGTAGCGGCTGTCAGCCCATATGCCGGCAAAATCCTGGGTGATGATCAGCGTACCGACCGAGCCGTGAAAACCCGACAGCCACTGGCGCCCCTGCCAATAGCCGGGCAGGTATTCGGAGAGGTGCGGATCCGCTGACGGCACCAGATAGGCATCGATGCGCTCCCTGCTCATCAAGGCGCGGGTTTGCGCCAAACGTTCTGCCACGTCTGAACTGGCATTGGATTGCGTGCTCATTGACTCTCCTGCTGACCCGGAAATTGACTGCTTTCATTGGTTCAGATAATGGAGCACTCACCGAGCCTGAGCAACCGCCCAGAACGCTGGCTCAATCAAAGAGGCGCGAATCAAGTCAGCTGCGCGCGCTATGTCCTGCTCGCGAGTGAAGCGCCCCAGACTCAGGCGTATGGTCTGGCTCGCGGCCTGCGGGCTCAGTCCCAGGGCGAGCAGGACATGCGACGGCAGGTTTTTCGCCGAGTTGCAGGCGGAGGTGGACGAAAAGGCGAGGCTCTCACCCAGCGCGGCGACGTCCAGATCGTTATGGGTAAAAGTAAAACTGAGTGTGTGGGCAATCCGCTGCGTGGGACTGCCGTTTATACACACGCCGGGGATCTCGGCCAGGCGATCACAAAGAAGATCGCTCAAGCGCTGTATTTCAACCGCCTCCTCTTCAAGCACTTCTGCCGCCAGGGCAAAAGCCGCGCCCATTCCGGCGATCTGATGCGTCGCCAGCGTCCCGGAGCGCAGGCCGCATTCGTGCCCTCCCCCGTGAATCTGGGCGAGAACACGCTGCTGCGCACGCGGGCCGACATACAAGGCGCCAATGCCTTTGGGCCCGTAGATCTTGTGTGCCGAGAGCGACATCAAATCCACCGCGAGCTGGCTGAGGTCGATCGGCAGCTTGCCAGCGCCCTGTGCAGCGTCGACATGCAGCAGCGCCCCGTGCCCACGTACGCGCCTGCCGATTTCGGCGATGTCGTTGACGGTACCCAGCTCGTTATTGACCAGCATCAGCGAGACCAGAAAGGTATCGTCACGCAAGGCTGCACTGACTGCATCGGCACTGATCAGACCCTCGCTGTCCGGCGCCAGCCAGGTGACATCGACGCCCTGTTCCTCAAGTTGACGAGCAGTGTCGAGGGTAGCCTTGTGCTCGATCAGGCTGGTGATGATATGACCAGGTCTGCCTCCGGCGGCGGCTTGCCGCTTGGCACGTTCCTGAGCCACCCCCTTGAGTGCCAGATTGCTGGACTCGGTCGCGCCGGAAGTCCAGATGATCTGCGAGGCTTGCGCACCCACCAGATGCGCAACCTGCTCACGGGCAAGTTCCACTGCAAGGCGGGCCTTTTGGCCGAACGAATGGGAGCTGGAGGCAGGGTTGCCGAAATTGCCTGACGCCCCCAGGCAATCGACCATCACGCTGATAACGCGCTCGTCCACAGGCGTGGTGGCGGCGTAATCAAAATACAGCACTGGTTCGTTCATGCGCGTTCCTCGTTCACAGACCATGAAGAGGATCATGCACGAAATCAAATAGAACCAAAAATTATCAATTAGAATTTATATAGACAAAAATAGAATATATAAAAAGGTACCGTCGTAAAAAATCTGTTTATCTCTTGACGTCTGAGAGAAGCGGTCGGTTGTGTCATTAAATACACATCGGCGGATGATATTTTTTTGACATACATATAAATCAGTACGTTAGATTCACTGCCCTACCATTTATCAAAAATCTAACAGAAACCTGACGAAATAATTTGACAGATACCCTGCCGCCACCGATATATAGGACCGTCAGGCACATTCCGGTTTTACGCACATGCCGCAGAGCATGGCGTCGGAATAATCAGCCGAAGTTGACTGTTGTTCCGTCTCACTCTGTCAGTTATTTCCACGGCGCTTATCAGGCGCTGGCGGATGTCTGTTGACTCTCACTTCCTTTTTAAAATGCTGAATGCGTTCGGTGTGGCGGTAGCGTTGCCTGTTGCAATGCGACCCACTCGACGCTTACGCGTTGATTCTGTGTAAGCAGTGCCCTGACTGGATCGACACGATTCGGCGGTAGCGTGCCCGGCAATCAACGTACTTCTGCGACAGATGCCCGGTCACCCGCTTGGCAACGCGCTGATTCAAAGAAACATGGAGGCTTCGATGATTAACGTGACCAAGACGTATCTGGGTGATATCGACCAGTTCAAACGCTACGTCGAAGGCATCTACGCACGTGGCTGGCTGACCAATCACGGTCCGCTGGCCAGGGAACTGACGGATCGACTCAAGGACTACCTGGGTGTCAGGCACATTATTCTGACCAACAACGGCACCCTGGCTCTGCAAGTGGCCTATCGGGCTCTCGGCCTGAGTGGCAGCGCAGTGACCACGCCATTCAGTTTTGTCGCGACCAGCAGCTCGCTGCAGTGGGAAGGTATCCGGCCCATCTTTGCCGATATCGATGCTCACACCTGGAACATCTCGCCCAAACACATCGAAAACAGTATTGCCGAAGACACCACTGCGATCGTCGCCACCCACGTGTTTGGCAATCCTTGTGACGTGCAAGCCATTGAGCACATAGCCCGCGAGCACAAGCTCAAGGTCGTCTATGACGGCGCACACGCATTCGCCGTGCGTCACGCCGGCCAGTCGGTGCTCAATCATGGCGATATCAGCACCCTGAGTTTTCACGCCACCAAACTGTTTCACACCATTGAAGGTGGCGCGATCATCACCAACGATGACGAACTGGCCAGACAGGCCCATCTGATGTGCAACTTCGGCATTTCCGGCGTCGACCGGATCGATGGGATCGGCATTAACGCCAAGCTCAACGAGTTCTCCGCCGCCATGGGGCTGTGCGTTCTCGACAATATCGACAGCATTCTCGAACAGCGCGCAGAGATAGCCGATCACTACACCTCATCGCTGCAAGACTATCTGGATCTGCAGACACCGCAGGCCGACAGCCAGTTGAATCACAGCTATTACCCTGTGGCCCTGCGCGACGAGCAACAACTGTTGAGCGTGCGCACAGCACTCAACCAGCACAAGATCAACCCCCGCCGTTACTTCTACCCCTCGCTGGACACCCTTGAATACCTGCAGCCTCAACCCGGCCAGCCGGTCTCCAGAGCGTTGAGCGAACGAGTGCTGTGCCTGCCGATCTATCCAGGCCTGCTGAGAAGCGAGCAGGACCTGGTGATCCGCACCCTGATCGAAGCCTGCACTGTGACTGAAGCTGACTACCGGGCTTGCACCGTTGCGCGGGTCTGCTGACGATCATGCCAGGCAAACATTCCCTCATCCGCAACACCCTTCTGAATTACGGCGGGCAGGCTTATGTGCTGCTGATCGGCATTCTGATCATGCCGTTCTATCTGGGCCACCTGGGTGCCGAAGCGTACGGCCTGATCGGTTTCTTCACCCTGCTGCAAGCCTGGCTGCAATTGCTGGATGCCGGTCTGTCGCCCAGCCTGGTGCGTGCCGTGGCGCACGGGCGAGACACTCCTGCAAGCAAACACTATCTGGGCCGTCTGTTGCGCTCGTTCGAACTGATCTTTCTGCCGATGGCCATGTTCAGCGCCCTGCTGGTCTGTGTCGCCAGCCCCTGGATCGCTGCGCACTGGCTGAACGCGAACACGTTACAACCTGACACGCTGACGCATTGCATCACCTTGATGGGCATCATCATTGCCCTGCGTCTGTATTCGACACTGTACAAAAGCGGCATTCAGGGCCTTGAACAACATGGCTGGCTCAACGCAGCCAATGTGTCGATCGCTACGTTGCGCTATTTCGGCGGCCTGGTGCTGGTCAGTCAGTTTTCCCGGGACCCGCAGGACTTCTTTGAATTTCAACTCGCGGTGGGGCTGATCGAAACCCTGCTGTTTGCTGGCAAGGCCCGCGGGCAGATGCCTGCGCCACATTGGCTGACCGGCCTGGACTGGCCATTGATCAAGCCGCTGCTGCCCTTTGCCGCCAGCCTGTCGCTGAGCGCTGTGCTGTGGATTGTGCTGACCCAGGTGGACAAGGCACTTCTGTCGAATCTGTTGCCGCTGGACCAGTACGGATACTTCTCACTGGTGGCGTTGATCGCCACCGGCATCGTGATGCTGACCAACCCGCTGGTTCAGACGCTGCTGCCGCGCCTGACCGTGTTGATGGCCGAGGGGCGGCGCGACGAGATGCACGCCTTGTTTCTGGCCGCCAATCGTCTCGCCTGTACCTTTCTGTTCCCGCTGGCTGCAGTCATTGCCCTGTATGCAGAGCCATTGATCCTCGTCTGGACCGGCGATCCGGTCGCTGCACGCTGGAGTCGTCCGGTGCTGGGCTGGTATGCACTGGGCAGCGCCATCATGGCCGCCAGTGCCTTTCAGTTCTATTTGCAATACACCTACGGCCGGATGCATTTGCACCTGTGGTACAGCCTGATTTCGACGCTGGTCAGCGTGCCGGTGATGATTCTGGCGATCCATTACCAAGGCGTGTACGGCGCGGCGTTGGCGTGGTTTTTTCTGCGTGCGACGTCCTTCGCGATATGGCCAGTCATCGTGCATCGACATCTGGCGCCCGGTCTTCACCGCCAGTGGTTGAGCGACATCCTGCGTATCAGCGCGATGACCGCCGCAGGCCTGGTGGTCAGCGCCCCCGTCTTCAATCTGATTGCCGGTGAAAGCCGTACCAGCCTGCTTCTGGCACTCGCACTCAGCGGCCTTGTCACGCTGACGCTGGTGGCGGCGAGTCACAGGCCGCTGGCATCGAAACTCTATGTTCTGTTCAGTAAACCGAGTACTTGAGCCATGGACGACACTGTAAAAAATACCGACGAAACCTGTCTGGCGCCGCCGCTGCTGAGCGTCATATGCCCTGCCTACAACCAGGAGGCCTTCATCGCTCAGGCGCTGGACGGGCTTTTGGCACAGCAGACCGATTTCAGGTACGAAATCCTGATCAACGACGACGCCTCCACAGACGCCACCGCGCGCATCATTGCGCACTACGCCGAGCGGCATCCGACGATCATTCGGGCCTTCTATCAGCAGGTCAATCAGTACAGTCAGGGCAGAGCGTGCGTCCCGGGCCTGTTTGGCGATGCACGCGGTCGCTACATCGCCTACTGCGAAGCCGACGACTATTGGACCGATCCGCGAAAGCTGCAGCAGCAAGTGGACTTTCTCGAAGCTCATGCGGATTACGTCATCACCTATCACGACGCGTTCGTCTTCGATGAGCACGGCCAGTATGGCGTGCAGTTGCAAGGCCATCTGCGCGCCGATGCCTCGGCACTGGAGTTGCAACAGGCAAGACGCCTGTCGACCCTGACCGTCTGCTTTCGCAATGTGTTCAGCCAGATGCCACCCGAATTGAGCCTGTGCAGCGCGCCGTTGAACGATATGTGCTGGTGGTCGTTGCTGGGGGCCTACGGCAAGGGCAAGTTCATGGCCGGGATCAAGCCGGCCGCTTATCGGATGCACCCTGGAGGGGTGTTCTCGATGCGCAGTGACAAACGCAAGTTGCACATGAACCTGCAGACCTGCTCAAGCCTGGCCAACTATTACAACCGCCTCGGCAATCAGCCGCTGTACCAGTATTTCCTGATGCAGACGGTGTGCCTGTCGCTGGCGGCACTCGCCCCACGCCACAAGTTGCAGACGCTGTGCAAAGTGGCAGGCAACGTGATCGGCAACCTGGCCAGGCGCCTGTTGCCAGCCAACGGCAAAGCTCATGTTCAGTAGTGTGCTGGTGGTGTGCGTGGGCAACGTCTGCCGCAGCCCGATGGCCGTCGCGATGCTGCATCAACGCCTGAAAGCCACACAGGTACGTATTCAGTCGGCAGGCATCGCTGCGTTATCGGGTTCGTCGATCGACCCGACAGCACATGCGGTTCTGCAGTCGCACCGGGTGCAGCCTCAGCGGCATGCCGCTCGCCAGATGAGTCGCGAGCTGCTGCGCCAGGCCGACCTGATCCTGCTGATGGAGCAGGCGCATTTTTCCGACGTCCTCGACCTTGCCCCCGAAGTGCGCGGCAAAGCCTTTCTGATCGGTAAATGGCAGGACCCGCTCGACATCACCGACCCTTACCGACGACCCGCGTCGGCCTTCGAACAGACCTACGCGCAGCTCTCACGCTGCATTGACGACTGGCTTCCCCATTTTCAGTCAGGAGCAACAGGATAAATGACCGCCATGAACCATCCTTCCCTGAATTTCCAACCGGACTCCCGGATTGATCTGGCAACAGTCCTGCGCATGCTGTTCGATCACAAAGCCCTGATCCTGTGGACCGTCGGCGTGTTTTTTCTGATCGGCCTGGGCTATGCCATTCTGGCCACGCCGGTGTATCAGGCCACCGCCATGATTCAGATAGAGCCCCGGAAAATCGGCATCGAGGGCACGCCGGAGGTCAGTGCCAAGCCACTCTCGGTGTCGCAGGCGACCACCGAGATCGAGCTGATCAAGTCCCGCGCACTGCTGGGCAAGGTCGTCGACGATCTGCAGCTCAATAGGCTCCAGACACCTGACTTGTTTCCCGTGATCGGTCCTTATCTGTATCGCACCTTCAAGCCTGCACGCGAAGGTGAACTGGCGCAGCCTTTATTCGGCCTGACCCAATATGCGTGGGGCGGCGAAAAAATAGAGGTGTTCCAACTGGAAGTGCCGGAGCACCTGCTGGGTGAAAAACTCACCCTGACCGCAGGCAAACCCGGCCAGTTCTCGCTCTACGATAGCGAACACACTCTGCTGCTCGGTGGTGCGATCAATCGCGTGGTCGAAGGCCACGGCATCAAGATTCAGGTCGCTACGCTGCAGGCCCGGCCCGGTACCGACTTCACTGTCTCCAGACAGCGCACACTCAGCACCGCGCTGATCTATCAGAACCGCCTGAAGATCGCCGAGGCCGGCAGGGACTCGGGCATCATCTATCTGTCGATCGAGGACCAGGACGCACAAAGGGCCAACCGGATTCTCGATGAGGTCAGCCATCTGTACGTACGTCAGAACGTCGAGCGCAGTTCGGCTGAAGCTGCCCAGCGGCTGCAGTTCCTGCGCTCGCAGTTACCGGCCGTGCGCAAGCAGCTCGAGGAATCGGAAACCGCACTGAATACCTTCCAGACCAGCGCCCGATCGGTGGACCTGAGTATCGAAACCAAGGGGGTGCTTGACCAGGTGGTCAGTCTCGACTCGATGCTGTCTGAGCTGAAACTCAAACGCGTCGAACTGGAACGGCTGTATACCCGTGAACACCCGACCTATCGCAGTCTGATGAGCCAGATAAACCAGCTGGAACAACAGCGCCAGGGCCTGCTGAAAAAAATCGACGCGCTGCCCATGACCCAGCAGGAGTTGTTGCGTCTGACCCGCGATATGCAGGTCATCAGCCAGACCTACACGCTGATGCTCAACAAAAGCCAGGAGCAGGACATTTTGCGCGCCGGCAACATCGGCAACGTACGGGTCATTGACAACGCCGACACCAATGTCGAAAGGCCCGTGAAACCGATGAAGACGCTGATTGTGCTGATCGCCACGCTGCTCGGCGCGCTGGTCGCGATGACCATGGTATTCGTGCGCCAGGCGTTCTACCGCGGCGTCGAAAGCGCCGAGATCATCGAAAATCTGGGTATGCCGGTCTACGCGTCGCTGCCCCACTCTCGTCAACAGGAGCATCTGGACAAGCGCGACCATGCCGGCAAGGAGTCGAAGTTGCTGAGCATCGCGGCGCCCGCCGAGCTGGCGATTGAATCATTGCGCAGCCTGCGCACAAGCCTGCACTTCGCCATGCTTGAAGCACGCAACAACGTGCTGATGATATCCAGCCCGACACCGGGTGCCGGCAAATCGTTTGTATCGAGCAATCTGGCGACCATCATTGCCCAGACCGGCAAACGGGTCCTGCTGATCGATGCCGACATGCGCAAAGGCTATCTGCATCGCCTCTTCGGGCTACAACCCAAACACGGGCTGTCCGACACACTGGCGGCGCGGTTGCGCTGTACCGAGGTCATCAACACCACCCGTGTCCGGCATCTGGATTTCATCTCCTGTGGTTTCGCCGCGCCCAACCCCTCGGAACTGCTGATGCATGACAACTTCCACAAGATGCTTGCCGAACTGTCGCCGCTGTATGACCTGATTCTGATCGACACCCCGCCCATTCTGGCCGTGACCGACGCGACGCTGGTGGGCCGTCAGGCGGGCACTTGCCTGCTGGTGGCGCGCTTTGGCATGACCACCGTCCAGGAAATCGAAGCCAGCAAACGCCGTCTGGGTCAGAACGGAATCCTGATCAAGGGCGCCATTTTCAACGCGGTGGTGCGCAAGGCCACAACGTCCGACTACGACTGCGCCGCCTACGGCTACAACTACCACCCCGCGCCCCGATAGAAGGGACGCTGCCTGCCGCCGACCGAGCTGTTTCATTTAAAAGGAATTAACCATGTCCCACTCCGAACAGGATGTCCGCTGGTACCTGATCCAGACCAAACCACGGCAGGAAGCTCGCGCCGAAGAGCATTTGCGGCGTCAGCAGTTCGAGTGCTATCGACCGTTACAGGCCGATGCAAAAAAAACCGGTACCAGGGTTCAGGCCGGCGAGCCCTTGTTCCCCGGCTATCTGTTCATTCACATGGATCAGGTACAAGACAACTGGTACCCGATTCGCTCCACCCGCGGCGTCTCGCGCATCGTGACCTTCGGTGGTCATCCGGTGCCGGTTCGGGATCATCTGATCGAGCAGATCCGCCAACGACTGGCCACGCCCGCACCGAAAACTCAGTTTGCCCAAGGCGACGCGGTGCTGATCACGCATGCCAGTTGGGGTGACGTCGAGGCCATTTTTCTGAGCAAAGACGGCACGCAGCGGGCGGTTATTCTGCTCAATATGTTGCAGCGCCAGCAAAAAGTGGTGCTTCCCATCAGCAGCCTGTCGCGAATCGAAGCCCGCGCCTAGCACTGGAATCCGCAGAAACCTGCCGCACGACGTGTGCCTGAAAACATGTGTCGCATGCCTACTCCACCAGCCTCGGAACCACACCATGCCGCGCCAGACCACCCTGGTGACGCTCACCTATGGTGACCGTTTCAGCTATTTGCACACCCTGATCAGCCGCTCGCTGGAAAGCCCGCTGATCGGCCGTGTGATCGTTGTCAGCAATGCTTCCACCGCGCCGCTGCAAGCGCTGTGCGATGAGTGGCCTGATCGGGTTGAGGTGATCTGGCTGGCGCACAACACAGGCTCGGCGAATGGCTATTCGGTAGGCATCAAGGCCGCGCTGCAAGCCGGAGACGACTGCATATGGCTGATGGACGATGACAACGCACCGACCGCGCAGGCCATCGAGGTATTGCATCGATCCTTGTGGGAACGACAAACAGTCGAGGGCCAGGACAACTGCGCGGTGCTCGGTTTTCGCCCCACCCACCAAGCCGACATCGCCGCAGGTGTACCGCTGCAATACGCGATCCAGCGGCGCTCAAGCTTCTTCGGTTTTCACATCGCTCAATTGCCGTACAAGATCTGGCGGCGTCTGCCCTGGGGCCAGCCCGACGCGACCCGGCTGATGCCGCAGCGCGTGCAACTGCCCTTTGCCACTTACGGCGGGCTGCTTGCCCATCGCAGCCTTTACGAAAAGATCGGCCTGCCACTGGATGCTCTCAAGCTGTACAGCGATGACAGCGAATACACCTGGCGCATCACCGACGGCGGCGGAAAGCTGTTTCTGGTGCCCGACGCGCGGCTGGACGATCTGGAAGACTCCTGGAACATCAAGGCGCGGACCCGCAATGTCTATGAAAGCTACCTGCTGGGCGGATCGGATCTGCGCGCTTACTACGCAGCGCGCAATCAGGCCTGGTTCGACAGGCATGTCTGGGCAGCTTCCACACTCAGCTATCGGCTCAATCGCCGGGTCTTTCTCTGCCTGCTGAACCTGTATGCCTGGCGCTATGGCGCGGCCCAGCGTCTGGACCTGCTCAACGACGCCATTCGCGAGGGCGAAGACGGCAGGCTGGGCCTGAACAGGGCCTACCCGCTATGAAAATCCTTTTCATCAACAGCCTCTACGCACCCGATATCGGCGGCGGCGCAGAAATCATTCTGCAACGTACCGTCGAGGGCTTGCAGCAGCGTGGGCACAGCGTCGCGGTACTGGCCACCACCGACCAGCCTGGCTTGCAGCTGGCGGAGGTCAATCGGGTGAAGGTCTATCGGGCCGGCCTGCTCAACCGCTACTGGCACTTCATGGCCCAGCGCCCAGGACGACTGGCGCGGTTTGCCTGGCACTGGCGTGATCGCTACAACGCGGACATGCGCGAGTACGTGGAGCGCGTGATGGAACTGGAGCAGCCGGAACTGGTGGTGTGCCATAACCTGACAGGCTGGTCGGTCTCGGCATGGGACCAGATCACCCAGGCCGATTGCCCGATCGTGCAGGTGCTGCATGACTTCTACCTGCTCTGCCCGGCAAGCACGATGTTCAGAAAAGGCAAAAGCTGTCAGCGCCAGTGCACGACGTGCACACGGTTGCGCAGCCATCATGCACAACAGTCGGAACAGGTCAGCGCGGTGGTCGGTGTCAGCCGCTTCATGCTCGACACGCTGCAGGCGCAGGGTTATTTCAAGGGCGCGAGAGGGTATGTGGTGCATAACGCCAGCCCGTTTACGCCAGCGCCTCGCGAGCAACCCGGAGCGCCTGTCGATACCGCGCCGTTGCGCTTCGGTTACCTGGGCACACTGTCGACCAACAAGGGGCTGGAGTGGTTGATCAAGCAGTTCCAGCACCTGCCGTTCAAAGCCACCCTGCAGATTGCCGGGCGCGGACAGCCATCCGACGAAAAGCGCTTCAGGGCCATGGTCACGTCCCCCGACATCAGCTTCGTCGGCTTGCAGAGACCCGATAATTTTTACCGCCAGATCGACGTGGCGATCGTGCCCTCGATGTGGAATGAGCCATTCGGCATGGTCGCGGTCGAGGCGTGCGCACACTCCCTGCCGGTCATCGCCAGCCGTATGGGCGGGCTGACGGAAATCATTCAGGAACCGCTCAACGGCTTGCTGTGCAGCCCCGATGACCCCGATTCACTGGGGCTGGCGATGCTCAGGCTGCATCAGCAGCCCGAACTGCTGGCACGCCTCGGCAGCCAGGCACGCAGCAGCGTCGCGTCGTTGATGAATCTGGACCTGATGCTGGACCAGTACGAAAGCATCTTCGCCCAGACCTTGCAGGACCGCAGCACGTAGCACCTGGCACAAAACACGGCGAACGGGCGCAATTGCCCCCTTTGACGACATCAAGGACATGGTGTGGCCCCCGCCAGCTCACCTTCATCAGCAGGACGCTCAAGATGATTTTCATCAATGCACGGTTTCTTACCCAGGACATCAGTGGTGTACAGCGCTACGCAGAGCAGATGTGCCGAGCGCTGAAGCGACTGCGCGACGATCTGGTATTCGTTGCCCCGCATAACATCAGACTGCATGACTGCGCCAGCGCACTGGAGGCGCACTGCATCGGGCGCTCCATCGGGCATGCGTGGGAGCAGATCGACCTGCCGCTGTACCTGAAACGTCGGGGCAGTCCGCTGCTGATCTCGATCAGCAACACCGGGCCCATGCTGTATGGCAACCAGATTGCGACTCACCACGACATCAACTATGTGCGCTACCCGCAAAGTTACACCCGGCTGTTCCGGCTGGCCTATCGGACCATCACCCCGATCCTGCTGTCGCGCGCCAGAACGCTGATCACCGGCAGCCACTTCTCGCGCAAAGAAATATCCTCGTTCTATGGCTACGCAGAAGACAAGGTGCTCGTCGTCCCTGCTGCGGTCAGCGACGATTTCATACCGGGGCCGACCGCTGTGAATCGTCCGAAATACCTGTTGGCCGTGTCTTCGCCGGCCGTGCACAAGAATTTCAGACGCATGATTCAGGCCTTTCTCAGCCTGCGTGGCCACACGGATCTGCAGCTGCACATTGTCGGCGCAGCCAGCGCGCTGTTCGCCGACCCGAACCTGCAACACCTCGCCTGCCGTGACCCGCGTATCCGTTTTCTGGGACGCCTCAGTGACGCCGAGCTGATCGCGCAATACCAGGGCGCGACCGCGTTCGTGTTCCCGTCGCTTTACGAGGGCTTCGGCATCCCGCCGCTCGAAGCCCAGGCCTGCGGCTGTCCGGTGCTGGCGGCCAATGCCGCGTCGATCCCGGAAGTTCTGCAGGCCAGTGCGCTGTATTTCGACCCGCTGGACGTCAGTCACATGGCCGCAGCCATGCAGCGCATTCTGCTGGATGCGCCCTTGCGCAACGCGCTGCGTGTCCAGGGCCTGCAAAACGTGCAGCGTTTTTCCTGGGAGCTTTCCGCGCAACGCCTTTCCCAGCGCATCGATACGTTGCTGGCGTCTGACCCCGTGCAGCAAAGCAAGCTGCACGTCGCTGCCGACTCGCCCAGCGGCAAACCCTGAACCCACAACAGCAACGCCAGGATGCGCGCCGTCGCGTCCGCAGTAGCGCGGGCCATTACAGCAAGGAACGCCCATGAGAATCGCTATCGTCCACGACTGGCTGGTGAGTTACGCCGGCGCCGAGCGCGTGCTCGCGTCGCTGATCAACGTCTGGCCCGCTGCGGACCTGTTTGCGGTCATCGACTTCCTCAGCGATCAGGACCGCGCGCACCTGCATGGCAAGGTCGCCAGAACGACGTTCATCCAGAAGCTGCCCGGCGCGCGCAAACACTATTCGCGCTACCTGCCGCTGATGCCGCTGGCCATCGAGCAACTGGATCTGTCCGGCTATGACCTGATCATCAGCAGCAGCCATGCGGTGGCCAAGGGCGTGCTGTGCGGCCCGGACCAACTGCACATCAGCTATGTGCACTCGCCGATCCGCTATGCCTGGGACTTGCAGCACCAGTACCTCCAGGAATCAGGGCTGAACAAGGGAGCCAAGGGCGGTCTGGCACGCCTGATCCTGCATTACATGCGCCTGTGGGATCAGCGCACATCGACCGGCGTGGACGCCTTCATTGCCAACTCCGGGTTTATCGGCGCGCGCATCACCAAGGCCTATCGTCGCGACTCCACCGTCATCTACCCGCCGGTAGACACGCTCGGCTTCACCGCCCAGGGCGCGCGCGGGGACTTCTATCTCTGTGCCTCGCGAATGGTGCCTTACAAACGCATGCCGATGATCGTCGAAGCCTTTGCCGCCATGCCTGACAAACGCCTGATCATGATCGGCGACGGGCCGGACCTGGCCAAGGCGCAGGCCATTGCCAGCCAGGTGAGCAACGTGACGCTGCTGGGTTTTCAGCCAGGCAGCGTGCTGCTCGAGCATATGCGCAGCGCCAGGGCGTTTGTCTTCGCCGCCGAGGAGGATTTCGGCATCAGCCCGGTCGAGGCCCAGGCTTGCGGTACGCCGGTCATCGCCTTCGCCAAGGGCGGCGTCATGGAGACCGTGCGCGGCCTGGATCACCCGCAGCCGACCGGCGTGTTCTACCGAGAGCAAACGGTAGCGTCACTGATCGCCGCCATCGGCGAATTCGAAGCGGCGCAATCACGCATCTCTCCCGAGGCCTGCCGGGCCAATGCCGAGCGGTTTTCGGTCGCGCGTTTCGAGCAGGAAATCAAAGCCTTCGTCGAAGACCGTCTGGCCCTCTCACACGGGGTTCATCTGGCGCGCCCGCCTCAGTCGCAACGGGTCGCCCAGGCATCACCCGGCCTCGGCAGCGAGCTGCCGAACCGTGTCGTCCCCCTGAAAATCGTCTGAGCGAGCCCTTCCCATGCGTACTTCAGTCCGCGGCATTCTGCGTGCCCACCAGTCAGCGCTTTCGCTCGCCCACCGCTTGCTGGACCTGGCTGTCATCGTGCTGATCGGTTACTGGCAAACCGGGCTGACGGTCACCGACAGCACAGAGGCCTGGTCGCACATTTTCCTCGCGGTTCTGGTGTTTCACTGGGTCAGCGAGTATCACCAGTTGTATGGCTCATGGCGTGGCGAGCGCATTCTGCGCGAGCTGACCAAGGTCTTCAGTTACTGGGCGATGACCTTCATCACTCTGCTGTCGCTGAACAGCCTGCTGCTCAACCAGACGCAATTGCCCGATAACGGCCAGATGAGCTGGTTCGCGCTGGCACTCGCCGTGCTGTGCGGCTACCGGCTGCTGATCCGTCTGGCCCTGCACACCCTGCGTCGGCGTGGCTTCAACACGCGCCGGGTGGCCATCGTCGGCACCGGGCAGGTCGGCGAGCGGCTGGCCCGGTCCATCGCCCTGGCGCCCTGGATGGGCCTGATCCTGCTCGGCTTCTACGACTCGCACCCGCAGCAGATGAATCTGCAGGCACACAAGCGCCGCCCGCGAGTACTGGGTGACCTGCAGCAGTTGATCGACGATGCCCGCGCAGGCCGCATCGACAAGGTGTATATCACCCTCGCCTTCAGCGCCGAACCGCAACTGCGCGAGTTGATTACCGGCCTGAGCGACACCACCGCCTCGGTGTACCTGATTCCGGATGTGTTCATGTTCGACCTGCTGCATGCGCGCAGCGAAAGCATCAACGGCCTGGCCAGCATCAGCATTTTCGACTCGCCCATGGACGGCGCCTGGAGCCTGGCCAAACGCGCCGAAGACATCGTGCTGTCGAGCCTGATTCTGTTGCTGATCGCTGTGCCGCTGCTGATCATCGCGGCAGCCATCAAGCTCACCTCCGCCGGGCCGGTGCTGTTCCGCCAGCGCCGCTACGGGCTGGACGGTCGCTCGATCATGGTCTGGAAATTCCGCAGCATGAGCGTCCAGGCAAACACCGACGTGGTGCTGCAGGCGACGCGCAACGATACACGGGTAACACCGCTGGGCCGCTTTTTACGCCGGACTTCGCTGGATGAGCTGCCGCAGTTCTTCAACGTGCTGCTCGGCGACATGTCCATCGTCGGCCCACGCCCCCATGCCATTGCCCACAACGAACAGTACCGCAGGCAGGTCAGCGGCTACATGTTGCGCCACAAGGTCAAGCCCGGCATCACCGGCTGGGCGCAGATCAACGGCTGGCGCGGCGAGACCGACACGCTGGACAAGATGCGCATGCGTGTCGAATTCGACCTGGAATACATCGAGCACTGGTCGATCTGGCTGGACCTGAAAATCATTCTGCTGACGCTGCTCAAGGGGTTCGTCAACAAGAACGCCTTCTGATGCCTGCGCTGACCTGAGCACCCACCGAACACCCTCGGTACGCAACACGAAAGGAGCAATGCCATGAAAGGAAAAACGTCATGAATCGAAGCATTACTGCGTTACTGCTGGTCAGCCTGGCGCTGCAAGGCTGTGCATTCGCGCCGGGGCAACATATGACGCCGGATGACGTCACCCTCGACACGCCGGACGAACCCCGGGCACAGTTGATCGAGGTCACCCCGAAAACCCTGCAGCAACAGCAATTGCGCGCCACCGCCGAGGCCAAAGCCCTGCCGCAGGTGCTGCTCGACTACAGGACTCCGGAATACGTGATCGGTGCTGGCGATACCTTGCTGGTCACCGTGTTCGAACACCCCGAACTGACCGCGCCGGGCTCACAGGACCAGCTGGATGCCAACACCCGGGAAGTGCTCAATGACGGCACGCTCTACTTCCCCTATGTAGGCAGAATCCGCGCGAGTGGCAGAACGGTCAGCGAGGTTCGTGAGCAGTTACGCATGGGCCTGGCGCCGCAATACACCGAGGTCAAGGTCGACGTCAAAGTGCTGCGCTACAACAGCCAGCGAATACTGCTGTCCGGCTCTTTCAAGGTTCCCGGCCCGCAACCGATTACCAATATTCCGTTGAGCCTGGTGCAGGCGGTGAGTGTCGCCGGTGTCGACCTGACCGATGCCAACCTGGCCGGGCTGACCCTGCGCCGCGAGGGCAAGGACTACCTGATCGACATCGACTCGCTGAATCGCCGCGATTCGCAACTGAGCCGGATCTTCCTGAAGGACGGCGATTACCTGCACCTCAACAGCAACTCGCGAAACAAGATCTACGTGCTGGGCGAGGTCCGTAACCCTCAGGTGATCTCGTTCGGCACCACGCGCCTGACCCTGCTCGAGGCGTTGGGAAACTCCGGCGGCCTCAGCCCGGACAGCGCAGACGGCGATGCGGTGTACGTCATACGTGGTGCGGAAGACTTCGCCCAGGCGCCCTCCACCGTCTACCACCTCAATGCCAAAAAGCCCACCGCCTACCTGCTGGCGGGGCAGTTCGAGCTCAAGGCACAGGATGTGGTGTTCGTCGGCCCTGCCGATATCACCCGCTGGAGCCGCTTCATCAGCCAGCTGCTCGGCTCGGCCAGTGTGATACAGACCGGTGCGGCCTTTCGCAACTGACCCGGGCGGCCATTCGCCGATCTCCCTGCACGCAGTTGTGCAGGGATTTTTTTTGCCCGTCGCACCGCGTCAGACTGTTGCCAGAGCAACAGCTGTTCAACAGTTGACGGCTTTTGCATCAGCGCGGCGAACCCTCTCCTGCGGCATGCAACAGACGCAGGCCCAACGGCTGCGGGCCATAGCCAGACACACAAGAAGGCTGGCACATAAGCTGCTTTGCACATTTACGCTTATCGCAAGGACATCCCATATGCGCGTCGTTTCACTTTCAGGCAGTCCCTCCCCCAAATCCCGTTCCGGCGTTGTACTGGCCCACGCCGGCCGCTGGCTGCAGAGTCACGGCGTTGAAGTTACCACATTGCGCATACGCGACTTCAATGCAGAGGACCTGCTTTTCGCCCGTTTCGACAGCCCGCAGGTGCTGGAATTGATCGAAGCGGTCAGCCAGGCCGATGGCCTGCTGATTGGTACGCCGGTGTACAAGGCGTCATTTTCCGGCGCGCTGAAAACCTTGCTCGACTTGCTGCCAGAGCGCGCGCTGCATGGCAAAGTGGTCTTGCCGCTGGCCACCGGCGGCAGTATCGCGCACATGCTGGCCGTGGATTACGCGCTCAAACCGGTGCTGTCGGCGCTCAAGTCGCAGGAAGTGCTGCACGGCATCTTCGCTATCGATACCCAGGTCAGCTACGACGACAACGAACTAGGCGGTACGCTGGACGAAATTCTCACCGAGCGCCTGCATGAAGGGCTGGAGCATTTCCATCACGGCCTGCAACGCCGCTTGCAGGCGCGTCACAAGCAGGCTGGCGGACATTTGCAGCTGGCGTTGTAGCCCCGGAATATCCCCGGAATCAATGTTCGATAAACAACGGATACAGCGAGGCCACCAACAGCGCTGCCATGACGCCGTTGAAAATACGTAACCCGAGCGGATCGCGCAGCACATTGCGCAGCAAACTGCCAAAGCCTGCCCAGACGCCCACGCTGGGCAGGTTGATCAGCGCAAACACTGCCGAAATCACCACCACGTTGTAGAAGTAGCCCTGCATGGGGGTGTACGTGCTGATCGCGCCGATCGCCATGATCCAGGCCTTGGGATTGACCCATTGAAAGAGCGCGGCGCTCATGAAACTCAGCGGCTTGCCCTCGCTGTCGAGGCTATCGGAGGCCGGCCCCGAGGTGGCGATTTTCCAGGCCAGGTACAGCAGATAGGCAGCGCCCACGTAGCGCAGGATCGTATAGAGAACCGGCCAGGCCTTGAACACACTGCCCAGACCGAAGCCGACGGCCAGCACCAGAACGAAAAAACCGACACTGATACCCAGCATGTGCGGCAGGGTGCGACTGAAACCGAAATTCACGCCCGAGGCCAGCAGCATCATGTTGTTGGGGCCGGGAGTAATGGAGGTGACGAACGCGAAGAGTGTGAATGCCAGAAGCAAATCGAAAGAGAGAACCATGCTGCCTGTCCGGATCAGTGAGTCAGGTACTCACCCTATCGAAGGCGGTGCAGGAAACACACGGACAGTTGACAGCCAATTACTGCAGTACAGTTTTTACGCAAAGAACTTTTCAGTCAGACTGTTAACCTTGTGGCTGCTGACCGGTGACACCCAGATCGACGCTCGTTTCGCCTTTTTCATCGAAGTCCCGCGCCTGCTGGATCTGCGGATCTGCCATCAATTGCGCCTTGCGCGCCTGGTACTCATCAAATGACAGGCCGCGACGGTTGAGGTCTTCAAGGGCCAACTGATGACTTTCTTCAGCGCTGAACGCCCGCTGCTCGACAGCATGGTGAGTGGAGCAGCCGGAAACCAGCGCAACAGTGAATGTCAGGACAAGCGCAAGGGCAAGCATACGGTTCATCGGGGGCCTCCGGTGGGGCTTCATTTCAGGAATGAAGCAAGGTTACGCCTGCCCCTGACACAGCAAAAATCATCCGCCGTGATAGTCGCTATCGACTGTTGCGAGCATTCTCGATCAACACCTCGCGCAACGCCTGAGCCGCAGTTGAAAGCTTGTGATCGGCGAGCATCATCAGGCCGATACGCCGCTCGATAAGCGGCTCCACCAGCGCCACGCAGCAGGCCCCCAGTTCCTGCATCTGCCCGATGCACAGTGACGGCACCGCGCTGACGCCCAGGCCATTGGCAACCATGCGCCCGATGGTCGACAACTGATGGCTCTCGAACGCGACCGCCAGCTTGCCGTGGCGCGGCTCGATGGCCTGTTCCAGCAGCAAACGTACTGCCGACGGGCGTTGCAGGGCGATGAAATCTTCACGCAGCAGTTCTGCCCAGGTAACCTCACGCCGCTCGGCCAGCGGCGACTCCCGGGGCACCACGGCGACGAAGCGGTCCATATAGAACGGGGTGAACGACAGGGCACTGTTCGACTCGGGCTCAAAGCCGATACCCAGTTCGACACGGCGATGGCGAACCATTTCCAGCACTTGCTCATTGATCACGTCATGCACCGCCACATTGACGCGCGGGTAGCGCCCGCGAAACACCTTCAAGGCCGCGGGCAGCAGATTGCCGGCAAACGACGGCATGGCGGCCACCGACACCCTGCCCATTTGCAACGTAAAACGCTGGCGCAGCAGTTCTTCGGTGTTGTCCCAGTCGGCCAGCAACTGGCGCGCCAGCGGCAACAGGGTTTCGCCTTCAGGCGTCAGACCGACGTTGCGCGTGGTGCGCGTCAACAACTGTCCGCCGAGGTCCTCCTCAAGGCTCTTGATCGTCAGGCTCAAGGCCGGTTGCGACACGTTGAGTCGCTCGCCGGCCTGAGCGAAGCTCAGGTACTGCGCGACGGCCAGAAAAGCACGAAGCTGCTTGACGTTCATATATTTGCTTTTCTTATGAATTGATCAGAAAAACAAAATTAACAAATCAGTCGCACCGAGAGAAGATGCAGGTCACCCGATCCTCCGGCAGCGCGACTGCCGGTCAACAACTATAAAAGGCGGATCATCATGGCTGGACTCGATAAACGAGTAGCGACCTACGAAGAAGCCCTCGCCGGGCTGACCGACGACATGACGGTACTCTGCGGCGGCTTCGGCCTGTGCGGCATCCCGGAAAATCTCATCGCGCAGATCAGGCGCATGGGCATCAAGGGCCTGACCGTGGTCTCCAACAACTGCGGCGTTGACGGCTTCGGACTCGGCATCCTGCTTGAGGACCGGCAGATCCGGAAAATGATTTCGTCCTACGTCGGCGAGAATGCCTTGTTCGAAAAGCAGTTGCTCAGCGGCGAGCTGGAAGTCGAACTCACGCCACAAGGCACTCTGGCGGAGAAACTGCGCGCCGGCGGCGCGGGCATTCCGGCGTTCTATACCGCCACCGGTTACGGAACGCCGGTCGCCGAAGGCAAGGAAACCCGCCAGTTCAACGGCCGCAACGTGATTCTGGAAGAGGCCATCACCGGTGACTTCGCCTTGATCAAGGGCTGGAAAGCCGACCACTTCGGCAATGTCATCTATCGTCATACCGCACAGAACTTCAACCCGGTGGTGGCCACCGCCGGACGGATCACCGTGGTCGAGGTCGAGGAAATCGTCGAACCCGGCGTGCTGCTGCCGACCCAGATCCACACCCCCGGCATCTACGTCGACCGGGTCATACAGGGCACTTTCGAAAAACGCATCGAACAACGCACCGTCAGAAAATCCTGATAGCGCAGCCTTGGCCCTACAACAATAAAGAGGCTTCAGACGATGGCACTTTCCCGCGAACAAATGGCTCAACGCGTCGCCCGTGAACTCAAGGACGGTTATTACGTGAACCTTGGCATCGGCATTCCAACCCTGGTGGCCAACTATGTACCCGATGACATCGACGTCATGCTCCAGTCGGAAAACGGCCTGCTGGGCATGGGCGCCTTCCCGACCGAAGACACCATCGACGCGGACATGATCAATGCCGGCAAGCAGACGGTCACCGCGCGCATTGGCGCCTCCATTTTCTCGTCGGCCGAATCCTTTGCCATGATCCGCGGCGGCCATGTCGACCTGACAGTACTCGGCGCTTTCGAGGTGGATATCGAGGGCAACATCGCTTCGTGGATGATCCCCGGCAAGCTGATCAAGGGCATGGGTGGCGCGATGGACCTGGTGGCGGGCGCCGACAACATCATCGTCACCATGACCCATGCGTCGAAGGACGGCGAATCCAAGCTGCTCACCCGTTGCAGCCTGCCACTGACCGGCGCAGGCTGCATCCGCAAGGTGCTGACTGATCTGGCCTACCTGGAAATCGAAAACGGCGCGTTCATCCTCCGCGAACGCGCGCCGGGGGTCAGCGTGGAAGAAATCGTGGCCAAAACCGCAGGCAAGCTGATCGTGCCGGATGACGTGATCGAGATGAGTTTCTGAGTGCGGACATCCTTGATGCGTCTCTCGTTGCCACACGCCCGTGTGGCCTGCGTAACGGTGTGACGCGGAGCGTCACGAACTGCATTCCCACGCGGAGCATGGGAACGATACTCATGGCCAGCCACCATCGTTCCCACGCTCCAGCGTGGTAACGCCGTTCTGGGCGCTCTGCGTCCGCAATAGTCGGCTGTTGAAGTCACTCCCCGATAATAATTACAAAAAGAGGTGCCCCTGATGGCCGCCAACATAGAAGAAAGCCGCTCCGCCCGATTTGCCTTGCGCTGTGCTGCGTGGGCTGAACGCTGGTTTCCCGATTCATGGGTATTTGCCGCACTGGCGGTGGTCATCGTCACGCTGGCAACGCTGGCCATCGGCGCGCGTCCGGCCGAGGCTGCCAAGGCGTTCGGTGACGGGTTCTGGAGCCTGATTCCGTTCACCATGCAAATGGCCTTCGTGGTCATCGGCGGTTACGTGGTCGCCAGCTCACCGCCTGCAGTACGCCTGATCGACCGCCTGGCCCGGGTACCGCGCAACGGCCGTTCGGCGGTGGCCTGGGTGGCGCTGATTTCCATGCTCGCTTCGCTGCTCAACTGGGGCCTGTCGCTGGTGTTCGGCGGCCTGCTGGTGCGCGCCCTCGCCCGCCGCACTGACCTTCGCATGGATTACCGTGCAGCTGGCGCCGCGGCCTATCTGGGCCTGGGCGCGGTCTGGGCGCTGGGGCTGTCGTCTTCGGCCGCGCAATTGCAGGCCAACCCGGCCAGTCTGCCGCCGTCGATCCTGGCGATTACCGGGGTGATCCCGTTCACCGAAACCATCTTTCTCTGGCAATCCGGGGTCATGCTCGCCGCGCTGGTGGTCATCTCACTGATCGTTGCCTACGCCACCGCGCCTGGCCCGAACAGCGCCCGCGACGCCAAGGCCTGCGGTGTCGACCCGGCCTTCAACCTGCCGCCGCTGCCGCCCCGCACACGGCCCGGGGAATGGCTGGAATACAGCCCGCTGCTGATCATCCTCATGGTGCTGCTGGGGGTTGGCTGGCTGTTCAACGAGTTTTCGAGCAAACCGGCGATCACGGCGATTTCCGGGCTCAATACCTACAACTTCCTGTTCATCATGCTCGGTGCCCTGCTGCACTGGCGGCCGCGCAGTTTTCTCGACGCCGTCGCGCGGGCGGTGCCCACCACCACCGGCGTGCTGATTCAATTCCCTCTGTACGGTTCGATCGCCGCGCTACTGACCACGGTCAAGGGCGGCGATGCGCAAACCCTGGCGCATTACATCTCGACGTTCTTCACCAGCATTGCTTCCCACGATACTTACGCGATTCTGATGGGGGTCTATTCAGCCATATTGGGCTTTTTCATTCCGTCAGGCGGCGGCAAGTGGATTATCGAAGCGCCCTACGTGATGCAGGTCGCCAACGACCTGCAGTACCACCTCGGCTGGGCAGTACAGATCTACAATGCAGCCGAAGCCTTGCCCAACCTGATAAACCCGTTCTACATGCTGCCGCTGTTGGGTGTGCTGGGCCTGAAGGCGCGTGACCTGATCGGCTTCTCGTTCGTGCAGCTGCTGGTGCACACGCCGCTGGTGCTGTTTCTGCTCTGGGCACTGGGCACCACGCTGGCCTATGTGCCACCGGTAATGCCCTGAATGCCTATGCGTCGAACGCGTAGTCACGCTCGACCCGGCAGATTCGCGTGGTAAACGCCTGATACCAGCGTGAACGTCCCTGCTCGCGGACCTGGGCATGATCGGCCTGCTGTTTCCAGGCGAGAATCGCGGCCTCATCGCTCCAGTAGGACACGGTGATGCCCAGGCCGTCGTCACCGCGCGCCGACTCCACACCCAGAAAGCCGGGCTGTTGTCGGGCCAGGCTGACCATGCGCTGCGCCGCCTCTGCATACGCCTGATCATCGTCAGGCGTACGCAGCGAGGTAAACACCACGGCGAAGTAAGGCGTGGCAAACCGGGCGGCCATCATGCCGGGTTGCTCATGCAGGCGCGGACGAACGCGGCCACCAGAGGAGGCGTCTGGCCCTGCAACGCAGCACGCTCCGGCTGGAACAGTGTGGCGACATAGAACGGGTGCCCCTGCAACTCCATACAGCGCACTTCGCCCTCGGGACCGCGCCCACTGACTTTCAGGTGCTTGCCGAACAGCGCCGACTCCAGCTCGCGGCGCAGGCCGTAGCGACAGTGGTAGCGCTCGTCGATGTCGAGCCTGCCATAGGCGTGGGCAATCAGCGTGTCGGGGTGCAACTGGATCGCTGCCACCGATTCAACCAGCGAGCAACTGAGTGGCTCGATAATCACGTTTGCCGCGTGCGGCGCAGTTTCGCCATGCTCGGCGTCTGCCCATCCCAGCCGGTTGCGGGCGTACTCGAGCAACGCGTGCTGAAAGCCCCCGCAAGTCCCCAGAAACGGTACCCGATGCTCGCGGGCGAAACGGATGGCGGTCAGCGCGCCCTGCATGTCCCGATAAGGGCTGGCCGGGACGCACCACAGGCCGTCGAACTCCGCGAGGTGCGCACCGCTGCCGATCTGCGGGGTCGGCAGCCATTCGATATCAACCGCTACCTGCACCTCCGCCGCCGCCCTGTGCAAGGCCAACGGAATGGCCTGATGCGCGGGGACATCCTCACTGAAGTCCCCGACCAGACCAATCCGTATCCCGTTGCGTGTGTTATCTGCTTTGCCCATGCCCTGCTCCCTGTCTGGTTTCGTACAGCCCGGGCGGACTATAAACAGGCAGCAAAACCAGCAGAATGGGCGTTACAGCAATGCCTCGCGTGCAAGCGTGCACGGTTGCTCATTCAGTCACAGGCGTCAGCACCGGTTGCCCGGCAAAAAACGCCAGCAGGTTATCGTTGACCCTCTGCACACTGTCTCTGGACGCCTCGGGGGACAGGCCTGCCACGTGCGGTGTCAGCACCACATTGCCGAGGGTCTTGAATACATCCGGCACCGTCGGTTCATCGTCGAACACGTCCAGCGCAGCACCGGCAATCTGCTCATGCTGCAGTGCACTGACCAACGCCTGGGTGTCCACCACGCTGGCGCGGGCAATGTTGACCAGAAACCCCTCAGGGCCCAGTGCTTCAAGCACCCGGGCGTCGATCAGGTGCTGCGTGCCGCTGCCACCGGGCGTGGCGATGACCAGAAAATCCGACGCGGCCGCCAGTGCCTGCGCCGTCGCATGCCAGGTGTAATCGCAGTCGCTGCGCGGCTTGCGGTTGTGGTAACCGATGACGATATCGAAAGCGGCTGCACGCCTGGCAATCGCCAGCCCTACCGCTCCCAGACCGACGATCCCCAGACGCTTGCCTGCCAGTGACGGGCGTACCACCTTGCGCCATTCGCTGCGGCGCACCGAGGCATCGGCCTGCGGAATGTCGCGCACCAAAGACAGCAGCAACGCCAGCGTATGATCGGCCACCGTGGCGGCGTTGACGCCTGCACCATTGGTGACGACGATGCCCCGCGCCTGCGCGGCAGGCAGATCGACCTTCTCGTAACCGGCGCCGCTTACGCAAATGATGCGCAGCTGCGGCAGTGCATCCATTTCCTCAGCGAAAAATCCCAGCGGTCCGCGTGTCACCACCGCGCTGATGCGCTGCCCGTGCGTGGCAATCGCCGCGGCGCGCAGTTCGGCCGTCGGGGCGCGAATCAACTGAAAACCGCTGCTTTCAAGAATCGGCAAATACGTGTCCAGGTTTTCCACCAGCACCAATACCGTTGTCATGCGCGCTCCCGTTCGATCAGCAAAACGCTGACCTTAACGCGACTCGACGCGCTTGTGCAGCGTCGCTGACGCCGGAACTGAAAAAAGCCTTCCCGAATACGCCGGGCGTTCATAAAGTGGACGCATTTGCCGGACAGACTCATGAGCAAGCTGACCCGGCAATCACCCAGGTGCGCTATCGTTGCGTGCAGTGACGCAACCAGCGGCTCGGGCTGGCGCGCACGCTGTTCATAAAACAGGCTTTCTCAAAAAACAAGGAAACACCCGCCCATGCAAGGATTTCCCACCACCCTGTTGAAAAAGACCCTATTGGCTGCGGCTGTGATGTCGGGCCTGATGCTGTCGTCAGGCATGGCAGCGGCGGCGGACGCCCCAGGCAAGGTGCTGAGCGAGAAATACGGCCTGCCCTGGCCGGCCGTGATCGCCCATCGCGGTGCTTCGTTCGACGCACCGGAAGAAACCACCCCGGCCTACACCCTGGCGCGGGACCTGGGCGCGGACTACCTGGAAATGGACATCCAGCGAACCAAGGACGGCGTGCTGATAGCGCTGCACGATGACGTGCTGGAACGCACCACCAACATCGCTGACGTGTTCCCAACACGGGTGAAAGACCCGGTCAGCACCTTCACCCTGGCGGAGCTCAAGCAACTGGACGCCGGTTCGTGGTTCAACAAGGCTTACCCGGACAGGGCCCGCGACAGTTACAACGGGTTGCAGATCCTGACGCTGGATGAGGTCATCGACATCGCCGAGGGCGGCGCCAACAAGCCGGGGCTGTACATCGAGACCAAGGTGCCGAACAAGTTTCCAGGTGTCGAAGCCGACCTGAAAAAACTGCTGGCCAAACGCGGCTGGCTCGAACAGCGGCCTGCGGCAGCGGCCGGCCATGTCAACGTTGCGCACATGCCAGGACGCGTGGTCCTGCAGACGTTCGAGAAGCAAAGCCTGGAACTGCTGCAGAAAGAAATGCCGAAAGTGCCCAAGGTCATGCTGCTGTGGATTGGCGAAGGCTCGATAGAGCCCAAATCCAGCGTCGCGTTCAAGGACTCGGGGGCCAAGGACAAGGCCAGCTATTACGCGACCCAGGAAGTCAAATCACCGCAGGAGTTCGAGCAGTGGATTGACTGGGCCAAGGCCCACGGCGCCATCGGCACCGGCCCTTCGTCGCAACTGGCCAAGGGTGGCGACCAGAGCTATATGGACCTGGTCAAACCCTGGATGAACAACCTGACCCACGAGAAAGGCATGGTGATCCATCCGTATACGGTGGACGACGCAGAGGACTTCAAGCGGATCAGCCATGATGGCGCGGACGGCTTCTTCACCAACCGCACCGCCGAACTGTTGAAGTTCTACGGGCGGCCAGCGAAAGAAAGCATTGAAACGATTCTGAAGCGCAACGGTTACTGATTCAGCGGCTGGCCGCATCCTGCGATGCGGCCAGTCAATCAGAAGTCGACAGTGCCCGACAGCTTGAGGGTACGCGGCTCGCCCTGAGTCAGGTAACCGCCATTGGCTGATGCCCAATAATCCTTGTTCATCAGGTTCTCGACGTTGGCGCGCAGGGTCACGTCCTTCTGCGCAACGTTGAAGGTGTAGCGTGCGCCCAGGTCGAAGCGGTTCCAGGTCGGGATGCTCAGGTTGTTGGCAGCATCGACATATTGCCCGCCGGTGCGCAGCATGCGCGCATTGATGGCCGCGCCTTCGATCCCCGGAATATCCCAATCGGCACCGGCGTTGAACTGGAAGGTCGGCACACCAATGGCCCGATTGCCGTCGTTGCTGCCGCCGTCAGTACCGCTCACCTCGGTGTCCATCAGGGTCAGACCGGCCAGTAGACGCAGGCCGCTGACAGGCTGGCCAAAGACGTTCATCTCCACGCCGCGGTTGCGCTGCTGACCATCACGGACATAACGCGACCCGGTGCCTTCCAGAACCTGGTAGCCGTCAGCCGGTTGCTCGATGCGGTACACGCCCAGGCTCGCGCCGAACGTGCCCATGTCCAGCTTGACGCCTGCCTCGACCTGCTTGGAGCGTGCCGGCGCAAAGACCTCGCCGGGGTTGATGGTCACCGTGTCGGGAGCGGTCGGCCCCTGGGCCAGGCCCTCGATGCGGTTGGCGTAGAACGACACATAGTGCCAGGGCTTGAATACCACCCCGTAGACCGGCGTGGTGATCGCTTCGTCGTACAGCGCATTACGCGGGCCGCTGCCGTATTCATACCCCTGAACACGCAGTTGCTGGCGACGCAGGCCTGCGGTCAGCAACAGGCGATCATCGAAAAAGCCCAGCGTGTCGGAGAACGCCGCACTGCGCATACGGCTCTTGCCGACAATGCCGGGATCGTTCAGATCGCCTGCGGTGAAACTGTCGAGTGCCGGGCGCTCTTGGGAGACAGGCTCGTAAAGGTTGTTGCTGGAGGTGCCGCCGAACAGATACGCACTGCGCTGTTCGGTCCAGATGCCCGACAGCCCGAAGTTGACCTTGTGACTGACCGCGCCGGTCTGCAGCTTGCCGTTGATGCCGGCCATGGCCGTCTTGTTGTCTTCATCATGCGGGATAAAGGACGGTGCGGCCGTGGTATTGCCTGCGGCATCGTGGACGGTTGGCGAGCCATATACGCCGACCTCGCGAGTGTGCTTCGCGCCCACTGCGGCATACAGCGTCCAGTCTTCGTTGAGGTCGTACTCGGCGCGGCTCATGCCGAAGGTGTCTTCGGTTTCGGTCCAGGTCCAGTTCGGCGCGTAATTGGTATCCGAGTCCGGAGCATGCGGCACGCTGGTCAGGGCGCTGTCGACAAACACCGTATTGCGGCTCTGGTTGATGCGCTGCTTCTGATAGGCAAAATCGCCGGACAGACGGAAGTTGTCACCTCGGTAATCAAGCCCCAGCGCGAACAGCTTGCTGCTATGCTCTTCATCCTCGACGCCGGTCTCGCCTTCGCGCTGCGACAGGTTGAGACGCGCGCCAAAGCGATTGCCTTCGCCAAAGCGCTGCCCCAGGTCGAGATGCTCGCCGACCCGACCGTCGCTGCTGATGTCGGTGGTGAAACGACGCGTCGGCGTATCCTGCGCGCGCTTGGGCTGCAGGTTCACGCCGCCGCCAATCCCGGAGCCGGTCGGGGTCACGCCGTTGATGAAGGCGTTGGGACCCTTGAACACTTCAACGCGTTCCAGCGCATCGGTCGATATGATCTGGCGCGGCAGTACGCCGTAGAGACCGTTGTAGGAAATATCGTCGGTGGTCAGCTTGAGGCCGCGAATGACGAAGATGCTCGAGGCGTTGGCATAGCCACTCGACTGACGCACCGATGCATCATTGAGCAATACGTCGCCGACGGTTTCGGCCTGTTGGTCCTCGATCAACTGTTCGGTGTAACTGCTCATGGTGAACGGCACGTCCATGATGTCGGCATTACCCAGAACACCCAGTTGCCCGCCGCGCGCCACCTGCCCGCCAGCATAAACCGGCGGTAGCGCGTGAGGATCGGCCTTGTCGGCACTGATGTCGGTCTCGCCCAACACCACAGGGCCGTCCTGCCGACCGGCAGCCTCTGCAGCGGCCCAGGCCGGAGATCCAATGGAACAGCAAAACGCGAGCAACGTGAGGCGCATCGGGAACGATGGGGAGTTCATCAATAGGTCCTGCAGACAAGTTGAACGAGATCGGAAGCAACCGTCCTGGACATCACCGATCGGGTGGATGCGAAATGATATCAGATGTTACTGGTAATGCTTATCATTTGTTTACGCATGAAAAGTGAGAGGCGAGCAACGCCACGCGGGTCGTTCCCGCGCCCGGCGTTAAAAATCAGCGCGAATGGCGACCCGTGGCGTTCCGCAATGCCTTGAAACAGGTTGGCGACAGCCACAGGAGGGCGACTGTCGTGTAAGCTCACAGGCTATTGGTTTTCCCATCGAGAGGCCTATGCAGTCCACTTTCCGACGCTCGACCCTGGCAGCACTTCGCGGTTTTGCCCTGCAGAGCGATGCAATCTCCATTGTTCCTTCTGCCGCCGACTATCGACGCTGCCTGCTGGAAAAGATCGCTTCGGCCACCCGGCGCATCTACATCATCGCGCTGTACCTGCAACAGGATGAAGCCGGCCAGGAGATTCTCGACGCGCTGTACGCTGCCAAATCCGCGAGGCCGGAGCTGGATGTGGTGGTTCTGGTCGACTGGTTCCGCGCGCAACGCGGCCTGATCGGTGCCGGACGCCAGCCCGGCAACTCGACCTGGTACCAGGCGCAGAACCTCGAATACGATCAAGAAGTGCCGATCTACGGCGTGCCGGTGCAGACCCGCGAACTGTTCGGGGTGTTGCACCTCAAGGGCAGTGTGGTCGACGACTGCGTGATCTACAGCGGCGCCAGCATCAACAACGTCTACCTGCACAAGCTCGATAAATACCGTCTGGACCGTTATCACCTGATCGAAAACGCAGCACTGGCCGACGCTTTCCAGAATCTGGTGCAGCGGGAAATACTCTCCTCGCCGGCCGTGCACCGCCTCGATCTGCAATCGCCGCCCAGCTCACGCAGTTTGCGCAGTGAGATCCGCGCGTTTCGTGGCGACCTGAAACGCGCCGCCTACGACACCTCGGCGGGCGAAAAGGAAAACGGCGACATGCGCGTGATTCCGCTGCTTGGCGTCGGCCCGCGCAACAATCTCAACCGCGCCATCTGCGATCTGATAGCGTCGAGCAAGATTCAGCTGACCATCTGCACGCCATACTTCAACCTGCCGGTGGCCGTCACTCGCGAAATCAATCGGGCGCTCAAGCGCGGCGTGCAGGTCGATATCATCATTGGCGACAAGACCGCCAACGACTTCTTCATCGATCCGGATGAGCCGTTCAAGGTGATCTCGGCCCTGCCCTATCTCTATGAGATCAGCCTGCGGCGCTTTGCCCACAAGCATCAGAAGGCAATCGCCCAGCATCGCCTCAATGTGCACCTGTGGAAACACGGCGATAACACCTTCCACCTCAAGGGCATCTGGGTCGACCAGCGCTACACCCTGCTGACCGGCAACAACCTGAACCCTCGCGCCTTCAATCTGGACCTGGAAAACGCCTTGCTGATCGACGATCCGCAGGGCCAGTGGAGCGAGCCAAGGGAAGCGGAAATCGCGCATTTGATGCGCAACACGCAGCGCGTCAACCAGTATGACGAGCTCGACACACTGGCCAACTACCCCGAAGGCGTGCGCAAGTTTCTCAAGCGTGTCAGTCGCGTGCGGGTCGAGCGACTGTTGTACCGGATTCTCTGAGCACTCAACGTGCGGCCGGCATGCGAGCTATGATCAGGCGTGCCGGCCCACGTATCCCCTTGCAAAACCCGGACAGTGGCCTTGCCTCAAGGCCGTTTCGCACCCAGTTGCTTCCACATCTTCTGCGTGATTTTGCGCCGGTTGCTGTAACCGGCCCACGGGTCGTCCTTGAGCCGCTTCAAACGCTGCTCAAGATTGGTGATGTCCCACTGTGCCGACGACTTCAGACCCGCCAGCTCATCCAGCGCGATCGGCACCGAGACCGGCAACCCTGGCCGGGCGCGTACTGAGTAGGCGGTTACGGTGCTGCCGCCGCGGCTGTTGCGCAGGTAATCGATGAAGATTTTTCCGACGCGGTTTTTCGGCCCCATGGTGGCGGTGAAGCGTTCCGGCAGCTGACGGCTGGCAAACTCGGCGATGGCCTTGGCGAACGCCTTTACCGTGTCCCAGTCTGCCTGGCGCGCCAACGGCACAATGATGTGCATGCCCTTGCCACCGCTGGTCTTGAGGAAAGCCTCCAGCCCCAGTTCTTCCAGCACGGCGAGCACCATTTGCGTGGCCTCGATCATGCTGCGCCAGGGCAGTGCCGGATCGGGATCAAGGTCCAGCACGAAATGGTCCGGCGTTTCGATTCTGTCACGCGTCGCGCCCCAGGTATGCAGCTCGATGGCGCCCATTTGTGCAGCACCGACCAGTGCCGGCACCGAATCTATTTCCATCAGCGCGGCATGCCCGGGGTCCAGGGCACGATCCAGTTGCCTGATGTGCGGGATCGCCAGATGTTCGGCATGCTTCTGGAAAAACTGCTCACCGTCGATGCCCTCCGGACAGCGCAGCAGAGCCACGGGACGCTTGTTCAGGTAGGGCAGAATCCAGTCGGCGATGGACTGGTAAAACTGCGCCAGTTCGATCTTGCTGGTGCCGGACTTGCTGTCGATGACGCGGTCCGGATGACTGATGCCGGTGCCCGCCACATCAACCTTTCCGTGCGCGGCCTTTTTGCGCGCCTTGGGCGCTGCCGTTGTGGTTGGGGGCTGGCTGGCCACTTTGGCAGGCTGAGCGTCTTCACGCACCACGTCCTTGGCGGGCTTGTCGCTGCGCAGCCCGACAAAGGCAGCCTGGCGCACGATGCCTTCGCGGGTCCACTGGGCGAACTCGGCTTCGCAGACCAGTTGCGGCGCCACCCACTGCACGCCACGCGCCTGGGACGCGGAGAGCTTTTTGGCCAGCGGTGATTCCTTGCGCTGCACCTTCTTCAGCTGTTTATGCAGTTGCTCAAGGCTCACTTCAGTGAATCCGGTGCCGACCCGCCCGGCATAGATCAACCCGTCCTCACCGGCATTGACCGCAAGCAACAAGGCCCCGAACGCCGATCGGCTGCCCTGCGGCGCCGTATAGCCGACGACCACGAATTCCTGTCGCAAGCGACATTTGAGCTTGATCCAGTCGGCATTGCGCTTGCTGACGTAGGCACTGCCGGCACGCTTGCCGATCACCCCTTCCAGGCCCATTGCCGCAGCACTCGCGACAATGTCCTGATGGCCTGCCTGAAAGGCATCCGAGTAACGCAACAGGCGACTTTTCTGTGCGTCGAGAACTTGTTTCAAGGCATCCCGACGCTGCTCGAGCGGCACTTCGCGCAAGTCCTCCGCACTCAGAAACGGCATGTCGAACAGGTAGTACAGAATGTCCTTGCTGTTCCCCGCGTCGAAGGCATTCTGCAAGCCCTGGAAGTCGGGCAGCCCTTGCTCATCGAGAACCACCACTTCGCCGTCGAACCAGCTGTCGCGCAGCTTCATGCCCTTGAGCGCCTTGACCAGTTCCGGCAGCCGCTCGGTCCAGTCATGCCCGTTGCGGGTGAACAGCCGCACATCGTCGCCCTGAATACGAGTCAGCATGCGGTAGCCATCGAATTTGATTTCGTACAGCCAGTCACCGGCTGGCGGCGCCTCCACCAGCGTCGCCAGTTGCGGCGCAAGCGTGTCCGGGAAGGCCGACTTCGCTTTCCTGCGCGCAGGCTTTGCAGCGAGCGTAGACGCTTTTGCTGCGGCGGGTGTCGCGGCCTTGGCTTTGGCGGCGCTGGCCCCGGACTTTTTCGAGGTGCCGCGTTGCTTGCCGACATGAGCTCCACTGATCACGCTTTGCGGCTGCTCATGGGTGATGTCGTACTCGGCAGCAGGTCGCGCGACGTCATCCTTTTCCTTGATCAGCAGCCACTGTTCCTTGCTGCCGCTGCCCTTGAGCCGGGTACGCACCAGCGCCCAGTCACCGCTGAGTTTCTCGCCGACCAGGGTGAACTTGAGTTTGCCTTCCTCGTAGGTCTTTTGCGGATCACCGTGCGGCTGCCAGACACCCCGGTCCCAGACAATCACATCGCCGCCACCGTATTGACCCTGCGGGATACTGCCCTCGAAGCCGGCGTAGTCCAGCGGATGGTCTTCGACATGCACTGCCAGACGCTTTTGCGTGGGGTCCAGGCTCGGACCTTTGGGCACGGCCCAGCTCTTGAGCGTGCCCTCCAGCTCCAGTCGAAAGTCGTAGTGCAGGTTCCGTGCGTCATGCTTCTGGATCACGAAACCGAGCGCGCCAGGCTGCGACTTGCCTTTGCCCTTACGCTTGCTCTCCGCAGGCTCGGAGGTGATGGCGAAATTGCGCTTGCGGGTGTATTCACTGGCGGGCTTGGCCATAACCGGTCACTCCGTAGGGCTCAAGAGGCTTTGCTGGTTTTCTTGCGCGCGGCGGGCCGCTTGGGCCTGGGGCTGTCCTTGTCGGCCGGTTTTTCCTTCGCCGCAGGCTTGCTCGTCTTGGCTTTACCGGCCCCGCCCTTGCCCGCCAGACTGCGTCGCAGCAGGTCGGTGAGGTCAATGACATCGGCACTCTTGCGTTCTTCCTCGGCCGGATCGGTCTCGACATCCTCGATCTCGCCTTCGTCTGCCTTGGTCTTGACCAAGTGCATGATCTTGTCCTGAAAAGTGTCGCGATACTGCTCAGGCTGCCAGTCAGCGCTCATGTCCTTGACCAGACGCTTGGCCATGTCACGTTCGCTCTTGTTCAACTTGGCGTCGGTCACCGCGTCGCTCAGTTCCAGTGTGTCCAGTTCACGCACGTCGGCAGGCCAGCGCAGGATCACCATCACCAGCGCCGACTCCAGCGGCATGACCGCAGCCAGGTGTTCGCGGGTATGCAGCACGACGTTAGCCAGCGCGACCTTTTTGGTATCGACCAGGGTTTCGCGCAACAACGCATAGACTTTCTCGCCGCGCTTGTCGGGCGTCAGGAAATAAGGCGTGTCGATGTTCTGCAAAGGGATCTGCTGGCTGTCGACGAAGGCGAATATGTCGATGGTCTGCGTCGATTTGGGGTGGGCGGAACGAATTTCCTCCTCACTGAGTACCACATAGCGATCCTTCTCGTATGCCACGCCCTTGACGATGTTTTCGCTGGTGACTTCCTTGCCGGTGACCTTGTTGATTCGCTTGTAGCCGACCGGGTCCATGCTGCGTTTGTCGAGCCAGTCGAAGTCGACACTGGTCGACGTTGTCGCCGAAACCAACGCGACCGGTATATGCACCAGCCCGAAGCTGATTGCGCCCTTCCAGATTGCCCTTGCCATGGTCTGACTCCTGTTGGTCCTGGAAAGGTGACAGGGCCGGTCGGAGAAAAGTTTCGGCCGCCTGACGAGCGCCGGGAAACCCGCTGTGCTGAACGAGTTTTTTTATCCTGAAGAACCAACTGTCAACGTTTTGGCTCCTGATAGCCGGGATAGGGATCCGGGTCGTACCTCCGTCAAAGCCTCGTAGTGCAAGGGCTGCGCGAGGTTATGCAAAGTTGCCCGGCCCTTATATGCATTTAGGGTCTAAAAATATGGTTTAACGTTCTTTTACGGAATAAAAAAGACGTTCTATAAATGGCCCCACCCCGAACGCTGTTGGTGAGGTGTCTGCCAACCGACAGCGGGTCCCGTCAGCTTTCACCCGGCTGATTACTTCCAAGGATTTGTCATGAACGTTTTCTGGTTTCTTCCGACTCACGGCGACGGCCATTATCTGGGCACGACAAAGGGCGCACGTCCCGTCACCCTCAACTATTTGAAACAGGTGGCGCAGGCCGCCGATGACCTGGGTTATTACGGTGTATTGATCCCCACCGGTCGCTCCTGCGAGGATTCGTGGGTCATCGCCTCGGCGCTGGTGCCGCTGACCGAGCGCCTGAGGTATCTGGTGGCGATCCGCCCCGGGATCATCTCGCCGACCGTCTCGGCACGCATGGCCGCCACGCTGGATCGTCTTTCCGGCGGCCGGCTGCTGATCAACGTGGTGACCGGTGGCGACCCGGACGAAAACCGTGGCGATGGCAGCTTTCTCGACCACAGTGAGCGCTATGAAGTTACCGACGAATTTCTGAAAATCTGGCGCCGCGTCCTGCAGGGCGAAGCGGTCGACTTTGAAGGCAAGCACTTGCGCGTGCAGAACGCCAAGGCGCTTTACCCGCCGATTCAAAAACCCTACCCGCCGCTGTACTTCGGTGGCTCCTCCGACGCGGCGCATGACCTTGCGGCCGATCAGGTGGACGTGTACCTGACCTGGGGCGAGCCTCCGGCAGCCGTAGCGCAGAAGCTCGCCGATGTACGTGAACGGGCAGCGCGCAAGGGACGCACCGTGAAGTTCGGCATTCGCCTGCACGTGATCGTGCGCGAAACCAGCGAAGAAGCGTGGAAAGCCGCCAGCACGCTGATCGAACACATCAGCGATGACACCATTGCTGCAGCGCAGAAGTCCTTTTCGCGTTTTGATTCCGAAGGTCAGCGGCGCATGGCCGCGCTGCACGACGGGCGCCGCGACAACCTGGAGATCGCGCCCAACCTGTGGGCCGGTGTAGGCCTGGTGCGCGGCGGTGCAGGCACGGCGCTGGTCGGCAATCCCGAAGAGGTCGCGGCACGCATCAAGGAATATGCCGACCTGGGCATCGAGAGCTTCATTTTCTCGGGTTACCCGCATCTTGAAGAAGCCTACCGCTTCGCCGAACTGGTCTTCCCGCTGCTGCCTGAGCCTTACGCCAGCCTCGCCGGGCGCGGCATCACCAACCTGACGGGCCCGTTCGGCGAAATGATCGCCAACGATCTGCCCCCGCAGGCCAAGTGATGTCCGGGCAACTGCTGACCTTACCCCACTCGCCTGCGCTGGCCACCTCGATCAGGGCCACTGCGCAGGTGTTCGAAGACCCCAAGTCGCGAGCCCTGCTCGCTCACGTACGCCAGGTCGCGCCCAGCGATGCCAGTGTGCTGATCATCGGCGAGACCGGCACCGGCAAGGAACTGGTTGCTCGCCACGTCCACGAACTGAGCGCCCGCCGCGACAAACCGTTCGTGGCGGTCAACTGCGGCGCGTTCTCCGAGAACCTGATCGAGGCGGAGTTGTTCGGCCACGAAAAAGGCGCGTTCACCGGAGCGATCAGCGCCAAGGCCGGCTGGTTTGAAGAGGCCAACGGCGGCACGCTGTTTCTCGATGAGATCGGCGACCTGCCCATGACCTTGCAGGTCAAATTGCTGCGCGTGCTTCAGGAGCGTGAAGTGGTGCGTCTGGGCTCGCGAAAGAGTGTGCCCATTGATGTAAGGGTGCTCGCAGCCACCAACGTGCAACTGGAAAAGGCCATCAACGCCGGGCATTTCCGCGAGGACCTTTACTACCGGCTCGACGTGGTTAATCTGGAATTGAGCCCGCTGCGCGAGCGGCCGGGCGATATCCTGCCCCTGGCCCGGCACTTCATAGAGGTCTACAGCCAGCGGCTGCGGCATGGTCCGGTGCGGATCAGCCCCGAAGCCGAGCACAAGCTCAAGACCTACAGCTGGCCAGGCAATATTCGCGAGCTGGAAAACGTCATCCATCACACCCTGCTGGTGTGCCGTGAAGGTGTCATTCAGCGTGATGACCTGCGCATGTCGAACCTTAGAATCGAGCGTCAGGATGAACACAACCCGCCTGACGAATCCGCCGAGCAACTGCTCAACCGGGCGTTTCAGAAACTGTTTGAAGAACAGGCCGGTGCCTTGCACGAGAAGGTCGAAGATACGTTGCTCAGAACCGCCTATCGCTTCTGCCACCACAACCAGGTGCACACGGCCAGCCTGCTGGGCCTGACCCGCAACGTCACGCGCACACGTCTGATCAAGATTGGCGAACTGGCGGTCAACAAACGCAGGCCGGGTGAAAATGTCCAGGGCGACCGCATGCTGCACCTGTCGGTGTGAAGGCGCAGACCGATGACGCGGAGCGTCACGAACGGCATTCCCACGCTGGAGCGTGAGGAACGATAGCTGTCCGGAAGAACACCATCGTGCCCATGCTCCGCGGCGCTGCGCCAAGAGCTGACGCAGAGCGCCATGAACGGCATTGCCACGCTGGAGCGTGAGGAACGATAGGTGCTCGCGAGAACACTATCGTACCCATGCTCCGCGGCGCTGCACCAAGAGTTGACGCGGAGCGTCACGAACGGCATTGCCACGCTGGAGCGTGAGGAACGAGAGGTGCTCGCGAGAACACTATCGTAGCCATGCTCCGCGGCGCTGCACCAAGAGCTGACGCAGAGCGTCACGAACGGCATTGCCACGCTGGAGCGTGAGGAACGAGAGGTGCTCGCGAGAACACTATCGTAGCCATGCTCCGCGTGGGTATGCCTTTCCGGACGCTCTGCGTCCTCTTCTGAGCAGGCGGTGCCTTACGACAAATGTATCGCCAGCGCCTTGGCCTGGATCGCCACGTCGGTCACTGCGGTGCTTTCCCACCACATGCCGCGCAATGGCGGGCCCATGGCGAACAGGCGTGCCGAGTACTGACCGTGTGCGTCAAGTACTGCGCCCGCAGCGTCGGCGGCGATGCCGAGTGCCAGCGGGCCGGGCTGGATCAGCCCGCGTGCCAGCAACTGCCGGGGCAACGGGCGATCCACGCGTCGCCAGTCGTACTCGATGCCGGTGGAGTTGATCAGCGCATCGCCGGTGATCTGCGTCGGCTGGCTCTCACCGCGCCGACGCACGCTGATCTGTACCTGACCTGACGGCAGACTGGCCACGCCCTGCAGCGAGGCCGCGTCAATACTCAACCGCCCTTGCCTGATCAGCCGCGCCAGCAGCGCAGCGCTCGGTGGCGGGGAGCGATGGTGGTGGCTCTCCCACCAAGGCCTTACATGACGGACGAACTGGCGGCGCTGTTGATCGCTGGCCTGATTCCACAGCCTGCCGACGTTGGCGCGCACAGTGTCCAGCGGGGCCTGCCAGTCAATGCCGCTCTCGATGGCCAGCTCGCACTGTTCACGCACTTTGCGCACCAGTTGCCGAGTACTGCGGATACTCGGGTCCTGAGCAAGAAAATCAGGCCATTCCGGCGGCTGACGCCGGACATGCGGCAGCAGGCCGTGCCGGGAAAAGATCTGGATGGGCCCACGATGCCCGGCCGTTTCCAGCGAAACCAGCGCATCGACCATGGTCAGCCCCGAGCCGATGATCAGCACCCTCGACTGCGGATCGAGCTTTCTCATCACCGCCACATCCCAAGGGTCCAGTGCTGCGGTGTTCAGTTCGTTCGAATCACGTCGCGGGGTGCGTGAAGCCGCGTACATGCCGGTCGCCAGCACGGCCCGACTGCCGCGCAGCATACGACCGTCAGCCAGCGAGATACTTACGCCATCTGCATGGACCTGCAGGTCCACTGCCTCGCCGGGCACATGCACGGCGGTCGAGCCAAAGGCTTCAGCAGCGCTTCGGGCTTCACGCAGTCGCTGCTGGACATAAAGCCCGAACACACCGCGCGGCGGAAACAGCTCGGCGACCGGGACCCTCTGCTCGGCGGCTTCAGGCCAGCCCCCGGCAGCCAGATAGTCAGTCAGCCACTGGGTGAGGTCATCCGGGTTGTCCGGATCGACGCTCATCCGTGCAGCGTTGCCATTGAGTGTATGGCCCGGCTCCGTCGCACTGTAGGCCTCGCCCCTGCCGAGTTCGCTGCGGGTTTCGATGATCAGGATTCGGCGCCGGCCCGGTCTGCGCAGCAGTTGCGCCGCCAGCATGGTCCCGCTCAGACCGCCGCCGATGATCAGAATGTCAGCCGTCTGGTGGGAATCTTCGATCATCGAACAGTGCCTCGCTGGGGTGGCTGTAAAAGAATGGGAAGGTCAGAGCACGACGTTACGCACGAAGCGCAGGGGCACATCGGCGTCGTTGCAGTAGCGGTGCGGCTGATTGCTGGGGAACATGAAGAACTCGCCCGCCCCTACCTGCTGCATGGCCGCCGGGTCGGAAAAGCGCAACGTCAGGTGCCCTTCGACAACGTAGACCTGTTCACTCCAGCCATCGGGATCGGCCTCCGAGACATAGGCGTCCCCAGGCTGCAGACAGAATTCCCACAACTCCACCTCGCGCCGGGCAACGGCCCTGGCCAGCAGCACCGCTTTGCTGCCGGCGATCGTACCGGCCCATGCCAGCTCGTTGATGCGGCTGTAATCACGATTTTCGGGCGCCTGGATCAGGTCGCTGAACGCCACTTCCAGGGCTTCGGCCACGCGATCCAGGGTCGCCAGACTGACGTTTTTCTCGCCGGCCTCGATAGCGACCAGCATGCGTCGGCTGACTCCGGACTTTTCCGCCAGCGCCGTCTGACTGAGGTCCGCACAGTTACGCAGACGCCGTACGTTCTGGCTGACGTGCTGCAGCACCGGAGGGCGCTGGGAATTTTCTTTGTGCATGCTGGTGCTCACATCAAACCGTTGCGCATTATACTGCCCAGCCCAGGGACACTGTCAGGGTGTTCAGCCTTTCATCGCGCACATGGCAATTAACAGGAATCCGGAGCTGACATGAAGTCTATCAGCCGTATACCCCGCATCAGCAAGGCAGAAGCCGTACTGATTCTGATCACCATGCTCTGGGGAGGCACCTTTCTGCTGGTCCAGCATGCGATGACCGTCAGCGGGCCAATGTTCTTCGTCGGCCTGCGCTTTGCCGCCGCAGCGCTTATCGTAGCGCTGTTTTCAATGCAGGTGCTGCGCGGTCTTACCTTTCTCGAACTCAAGGCCGGTGTCTTCATCGGCACCGCGATCATGCTCGGCTACGGCCTGCAGACCGTCGGACTGCAGACCATCCCCAGTAGCCAGTCGGCGTTCATCACGGCGCTCTACGTGCCCTGCGTGCCGTTGTTGCAATGGCTGGTACTCGGCCGGCGACCAGGATTGATGCCGACACTGGGCATCATCCTCGCTTTCACCGGGCTGATGCTGGTAGCCGGGCCGCAGGGAGCGTCCCTGCAACTCAGTTCCGGCGAGATCGTGACGCTGATCAGCACGGTGGCCATCGCCGCCGAGATCATCATGATCAGTGCCTATGCCGGTGAGGTCGATGTGCGTCGAGTCACCGTGGTGCAACTGGCCACCGCATCAGCGCTGGCATTTCTGATGATCGTGCCCACCCAGGAACACTTGCCGGAGTTTTCCTGGTTGCTGGTGCTCAGCGCTGTGGGGCTTGGGACCATGAGTGCGGCGATCCAGATCGCCATGAACTGGGCACAGAAAAGTGTTTCGCCTACCCGCGCCACGGTGATTTATGCCGGTGAACCGGTCTGGGCCGGAATTGTCGGAAGACTCGCCGGCGAGCGTTTGCCGGGCATCGCCCTGCTGGGTGCGGCATTGATCGTGGCCGGGGTGATCGTCAGCGAAATCAAGCGGCGTTCTGCGCCTGATGAACACAACATTGTCGACGAAGAGGAAGGACAACAAGGCGCGCGCAAAGCTGAATGAACAGCGGGTATTGCCAGCCATGAAGCACCTTGTTTCCTCGAAACTGCGTCAACGACCTTTCGTTGTATTAGAAGCAATTATTTACTGAATTAAAAAAGCAGACACTTTTTGTAGGAAATTTCGGAAACCGTCCCTTTGGTATCGGAGTGTCTGGCACGTATGATGCTTGACATTCCCCTGCAGATTAGAAGCCTATGTCCCTGATAGTTCTACTGCTTCTGCCTTTCATCGGCAGCTGTCTGGCGGCCTTTTTGCCGCACAACGCGCGTAACGCGGAATCATTTCTGGCCGGTCTGATCGCCCTCATCGGCGCTGTGCAGATGGCCTTGTGGTTCCCGCAGATCGCCGACGGCGGCGTGATTCGTGAAGAGTATTTCTGGCTGCCAAGCCTGGGCATGAACTTCGTTCTGCGTATCGATGGCTTCGCCTGGCTGTTCTCGATGCTGGTACTGGGCATCGGTGCGCTGGTTTCGCTGTATGCCCGCTATTACATGTCGCCGGACGACCCGGTGCCGCGCTTCTTTGCGTTTTTCCTGGCCTTCATGGGCGCCATGCTCGGTCTGGTGATGTCCGGCAATCTGATTCAGATCGTATTTTTCTGGGAGCTGACCAGTCTTTTCTCGTTCCTGCTGATCGGCTATTGGCACCATCGGGCCGATGCCCGACGCGGCGCTTACATGGCGCTGATGGTTACCGGCGCGGGCGGTCTGGCGCTGCTGGCAGGCATGATGATCCTCGGCCATGTGGCCGGCAGTTATGATCTTGACCGTGTTCTGGCCTCCGGCGACGCGATTCGTGCGCACGCCCTGTACCCGGTGTTACTGACCCTGATTCTGATCGGCGCACTGACCAAAAGCGCCCAGTTCCCGTTCCATTTCTGGCTGCCGCACGCGATGGCCGCGCCCACGCCGGTGTCGGCGTATCTGCACTCGGCAACCATGGTCAAGGCCGGGGTCTTTCTCATGGCGCGCATGTGGCCGGCGCTATCCGGCACCGAGCAATGGTTCTGGATCGTCAGTGGCGCGGGTGCCTGCACGCTGATTCTCGGCGCCTACGCGGCGATCTTCCAGAACGATCTCAAGGGGCTGCTCGCCTACTCGACCATCAGCCACCTGGGCCTGATCACCCTGCTGCTCGGCCTCAACAGCCCGCTGGCTGCGGTGGCCGCGGTGTTCCATATTCTCAACCACGCGACCTTCAAGGCGTCGCTGTTCATGGCCGCCGGCATCATCGACCACGAGAGCGGGACCCGCGATATCCGCCGTCTCAGTGGCCTGATAAGGCTGCTGCCCTACACCGCGACGCTGGCGATGGTCGCCAGCGCCTCGATGGCCGGCGTGCCGCTGCTCAACGGCTTTCTGTCCAAGGAAATGTTCTTTGCCGAAACCGTGTTCATTTCCGCCACTGCCTGGGTCGAGATTGCCTTGCCGGTGATTGCGACCATCGCCGGGATCTTCAGCGTTGCCTATTCGCTGCGCTTCACTGTCGATGTGTTTTTCGGTCCGGCGGCCAAGGATCTGCCCCACTTGCCCCACGAACCGCCGCGCTGGATGCGTGCGCCGGTCGAACTGCTGGTGCTGACGTGTCTGGTGGTGGGGATTTTCCCGGCGCAATCGGTCGCTCCCCTGCTCGCCGCCGCTGCGCGCCCCGTTGTCGGTGGAACACTGCCCGAGTACAGCCTGGCGATCTGGCACGGCTGGAACCTGCCGATGGTCATGAGCCTGGTGGCGATGGCGGGCGGTATCATTCTGTACCTGTTGCTGCGCAAGCCGCTCAAGCACGAGCGCATCACCGCCCCGCCGCTGGTGGGACGCCTCAATGGCAAGCGCTTTTTCGAGCGCAGTCAGGTAGTGATGATGCACTGGGCACGCCGTTTCGAACGCAAGGTCAGCACTCGCCGCCTGCAGCCACAACTGTTTCTGCTGGTGCTCGCGGCGGTACTGGGCGGTTTCATTCCGATGTATTTCAGCGGCCTGACCTGGGGCGACCGACCGAAGATTCCGGGTTCCGGGGTGTTTGTCACGCTGTGGCTGATCGCGATTGCCTGCGCCATAGGTGCGGCCTGGCAAGGTAAATATCACCGTTTGGCGGCACTGGTCATGGTCAGCGTCTGCGGGCTGATGACCTGCATCACCTTCGTCTGGTTCTCGGCCCCTGATCTGGCGCTGACGCAACTGGTCGTGGAGGTGGTGACCACCGTGCTGATCCTGCTCGGTCTGCGCTGGCTGCCACGACGCAATGAAGACGTCGCCCCGCTCAGCGCACGCCTGCGTGCCCGTACCCGGCGCATACGCGACTTCGGCCTGGCAGTGCTCGTGGGGCTGGGCATGGCGATACTCTCCTACGCCATGCTGACCCGCCAGACGCCCAACGCCATCTCGTCCTTCTACCTGAGTCGCGCGCTGCCCCAGGGCGGCGGCACCAACGTGGTCAACGTGATGCTGGTGGATTTCCGCGGCTTCGATACGTTTGGCGAAATCACCGTGCTGGCGGCGGTCGCCATGACAGTGTTCGCCCTGTTGCGACGCTTCCGCCCACCGAAGGAAAGCATTCTGCTGCCCGCCCAGCAGCGCCTGCTGGCCCGTGATGTGGTGACGGATCTGGTCAACCCGCGCAGCGCCAGCGATACCGCGCTCGGCTTCATGATGGTTCCGGCAGCGCTGGTTCGATTGCTGCTGCCGATTGCCTTCATCATCTCGATGTACCTGTTCGTCCGCGGCCACAACCAGCCCGGCGGCGGGTTTGTCGCCGGGTTGGTGATGTCGGTGGCGTTCATCCTGCAATACATGGTGGCAGGCACCCAGTGGGTCGAGGCGCAAATGAGCCTGCGCCCGCTACGCTGGATGGGCACAGGCCTGTTATGCGCGGTGCTGACCGGCGCGGGCTCGATGCTGCTGGGTTATCCGTTCATGACCACCCACACCGCCCATGTCGATTTGCCGATCCTGGGTGACATTCACATCGCCAGCGCGCTGTTCTTCGATGTCGGCGTGTACGCCGTGGTGGTCGGCTCGACGCTGTTGATTCTTACCGCACTGGCGCACCAGTCGGTGCGCAGCCATCGGCCGACGCAGTTGCCCAAGCCTGTCGCCAACCCGCAAGGAATCCTCTGATGGAAGAAGTCATTGCAATCGCCATCGGCGTGCTGGCCGCCTCGGGCGTCTGGCTGATCCTGCGGCCACGTACCTTTCAGGTGGTCATGGGTCTGTGCCTGCTGTCGTACGGGGTCAACCTGTTCATTTTCAGCATGGGCAGCCTGTTCATCGGCAGAGAGCCGATCATCAAGGACGGCATTCCTCAGGACCTGCTCAATTACACTGACCCGTTGCCACAGGCGCTGGTGCTGACCGCAATCGTCATCAGCTTCGCCATGACCGCGCTGTTTCTGGTGGTCTTGCTCGCCTCCAGAGGCCTGACCGGCACCGACCATGTAGATGGCCGGGAGCCCAAGGCATGAGCTGGATGAACCAACTGATCATCGCGCCCATCCTGCTGCCGCTGCTGACCGCCGGGCTGATGCTCTGGCTGGGCGAAAAGCACCGGCCGCTCAAGGGCCGTATCAATCTGTTTTCCAGCATCCTCGGGCTGGGCATTTCCGTAGCGCTGTTTCTCTGGGTGCAACACAGCGGCAGCAGCGGCTCGATCGGTGTCTATCTGCCGGGCAACTGGGGCGTGCCGTTCGGCATCGTGCTGGTGGTGGACCACCTGTCAGCGATGATGCTGGTGCTGACCGGGATCGTCGGGGTCTGCGCCCTGCTGTTCGCGCTGGCTCGCTGGGACAGGGCCGGTGCCAGCTTCCATGCGCTGTTCCAGATCCAGCTCATGGGGCTGTACGGTGCGTTCCTGACCGCTGACCTGTTCAACCTGTTCGTGTTCTTCGAAGTACTGCTCGCAGCGTCCTACGGCTTGATGTTGCATGGCTCTGGCCGGGCAAGGGTGTCGACGGGGCTGCATTACATTTCGATCAACCTGCTGGCTTCGTCGTTGTTTCTGATCGGTGCTGCGTTGATTTACGGGGTGACCGGCACGCTGAACTTTGCCGATCTGGCCATCAAGATCCCGCAGGTGGCGGAGTCCGATCTGGGCCTGCTGCATGCCGGAGCTGCGATTCTGGCCACGGCGTTCCTGGCCAAGGCCGGCATGTGGCCGCTGAATTTCTGGCTGGTTCCCGCCTACTCGGCAGCCAGCGCGCCGGTAGCGGCAATGTTTGCGATCATGACCAAAGTGGGGGTCTACACCCTGTTGCGTCTGTGGACCCTGCTGTTTTCCGGTCAGGCCGGTGCGTCGGCCTTCTTCGGCGGCGACTGGCTGATCTACGGCGGCATGGCGACGATTTTCACCGCAGCCATCGCCATCATCGCCGCCCAGCGCCTGGAACGACTCGCCAGCCTGAGCATACTGGTGTCAGCAGGCATTCTGCTCTCCGCCGTCGGCTTCGCCCAACCGAGCCTGACCTCGGGCGCGCTATTCTATATGGTCAGCTCGACGCTGGCATTGAGCGCCATGTTCCTGCTGGGCGAACTGATCGAACGCTCCCGCTCGGCCAACGAGATCCCTCTGGAATACGACGTGGATCAATTGCCTCGTACCCTGGAGTCCCTGCATCCGCCGCCCGGTGCCAACCTGGACGACGAACAGAAGGTCGTGGTCGGTCAGGTCATTCCCATGACCATGGCTTTTCTGGGCCTGAGTTTTATCGCCTGCGCCTTGCTGATCATCGGCATGCCGCCGCTCTCTGGGTTCATCGGCAAGCTCACCTTGATCAGCGCGCTGATGAACCCGCTGGGGCTGGACGTCGCGAAGGATGAGGCGCTTTCCACTCAGGCATGGATGCTGATCGGCCTGCTGATCTTTTCCGGGCTGGCGTCGCTGATCGCTTTTTCAAGGCTCGGCACGCAACGTTTCTGGACGCCACACGAGCGCCCTTCGCCGATGCTGCGTCGCAACGAATGCCTGCCGATCATCATTCTTCTGGGTCTGTGCATCGCGCTGACCTTCAAGGCCGAGCCCTTGTTGCGCTACACCCAGGACACCGCCGCAGCGCTGCATGAGCCCAAACAGTATGTGCAGTCAGTGCTCGCCACACGCCCGATACCCGGCCCCACCAGCCAGCAAGCAGATCCGGAGGAGCAGCCATGAAGCGCCTGTTTCCCGCCCCGCTGCTCTCGTTGGCACTCTGGCTGTTGTGGTTGGTATTGAATCTGTCGATCAGCCCCGGTCACCTGCTGCTGGGCGCGGTGCTGGGGTTTCTTGCCCCAATATTGATGGCCCCCTTGCGCCCGCTGCCGGTACGTATTCGCAAACCCGGCACGATCCTGAAGTTTCTGTGGCGGGTGGGACGCGACGTGGTGGTCTCCAACGTGCAGGTCGGCCTGAGCGTCTGGCGGCTCGAAAGCCGTCCGCCACGCTCGGCTTTCGTGCGCATTCCACTGGATCTGCACGACGCCCACGGCCTCGCCGCGCTGGCGATGGTCACCACGGTAGTGCCGGGAACGGTGTGGTCGGAGCTGGCACTGGATCGCAGCGTGCTGCTGATGCATGTCTTCGATCTGGAGGACGAAGCGCACTTCATCGAGCACTTCAAAACCACTTATGAGCGACCGTTGATGGAGATCTTTCAATGAGTGCACTGCTCGACAACGCCATCCTGATCAGCCTGCTGATCTTCGCCCTGGCGATGGTGATCACCCTGCTGCGCCTGCTCAAGGGACCTTCGGCCCAGGACCGGGTACTGGCGCTGGATTATCTGTACATCATTGCCATGCTGATGATGCTGGTGCTTGGCATTCGCTACGCCAGTGACACGTATTTCGAAGCGGCCATGCTGATTGCCCTGTTCGGCTTCGTCGGCTCATTCGCTCTGGCCAAGTTCCTGCTGCGCGGAGAAGTGATCGAATGACCGGACTGCCGAATACAGTGCCCTTCTGGGTGGAAATACTGACCGCCGGGCTGCTGATCGCCAGCAGCCTGTTCGCCTTGACCGGCGCGCTCGGGCTGCTGCGCCTCAAGGACTTTTTCCAGCGCATGCACCCGCCCGCCCTGGCGTCGACGCTGGGCGCCTGGTGCGTTGCGCTGGCGTCGATCATCTACTTCTCGGCGCTGAAGTCGGAACCGGTGATCCACGCCTGGCTGATCCCGGTATTGCTGGCGATCACGGTACCAGTGACCACCCTGTTGCTGGCGCGCACAGCGCTGTTCCGCAAGCGCATGGCCGGTGACGATGTGCCCGCGGAAATCAGCAGTGGTAACGGCAATGGAGAATCAGCAGGCGGCTGAGTCGATGCCTGGCCAGTGTTACTCGCTGGCCTTGAACGTCAGCTCGCCCTTGCGCCATTTGGCGGCCTTGCCGACGGCGCCTTTGAGAAGCTTGCTCATGCCGATCTGCAGTTGCTCTTTCGCAGCGAAGACCATGAAGACGGTCTGACCTTCCTTGAACACGATACCGTGGCCCTCGGGAATATCGACGAAGGCATATTCACCCAGCCCGTACACGGTGGTCTTGATTTCACGAAATTTCAATTCAAGCTTGCCGCCCTCGCGGCTGGGCAGGACAGACGCGCGAAAATGGTCGCCCACCTTTAGCTCAAGGCGAGGTTTGTCGTCGACGACCAAGGCGCTTTCGGTGTCGATTTCAGCGATATAAATGCCTTCGGCTGATTGCTCGGTGATGTAGACAAAACGGGATTGGAACTGCTTGACCAATTGTGCGCGGAGGTCGCCGAGCACGAACAAGGCGTGGGTATCCAGATTACTTACAGCCAAAGTACAAACCCTCAAACATGAAATGAGGCTGCCTGATGTCAGGGCAGTCGAGAAAGTGATTCATCCATAGACCGCTTCATGTGGCCGGAGATTGTCCGGCATGCTGCACGCAGAAACGCAGACAGCGCCGCCGCACACCTTGTGCAGGCGGGTGGCGGATTCTACCGGCTCATGGCTGCTACGGGATATATACCTTTTGTACACAGCAGTGTCGCGCAAGCGCTGGGGCCCTGAAAATAGCGGCCACCCCGGGCACGGCGCAAAGGCTGGACGGGTTCCAGCCTGCGTTGGGTGCATCCTGCGATAGCGGAAACATAGCATTTATATCCACTGTAGAAAAAGCCATCTTTTCCTGCACAGCTAAATGCATCGAACTCTTGCCCGTACCCACCACTCCCATAAGAACTGATGAATACGGGGATACCCCCCGGCGAGGAGATGACATGGAACAGACTACAACTACCATCAAAGACCTGTTCGAACAGTTGGGGCTTGACTCCGATGATGAGAGCATCGAAAAGTTTATCGCCAGCCATCCTCTGCCCGACGACGTCAAACTGATCGACGCAGAGTTCTGGACGCCGCGTCAGTCTGACTTTCTCAAGGAACAGCTGCACGAAGATGCCGAATGGGCGATGGTGGTCGACGAACTCAACGTGCGCCTTCACAAAAAGCCCGAGTGAGCCACTCGGGCGTTGATACCTATTGCGGATAACCGGGCTGGCCGATATTGGGATGCAATATCCGGCCGCCTGGCTGTGGTGCGTGGACGAAAACAGCGTCGCCAAAAGTACCCACTCTGCCGACGACTGCATTCCAGTGCGCAGACTGATGGATGTAGCGCCAGCGCAGTAATGCCTCTTCATGGCTGTCCAGCAGGTAAGACCCGCCTCGCGCATAATCAATCAACCGGGTAGAAATGTTCTCAAGCTCGGGAGGAAGCTGGAATTCAGGTGCTTGTGGCACCGGGTCGAAAGGCACGCCCTCGTCACACGCCAATGTGTGCATGACCAGTAACGATACCCTCGACAGGTGGCCAAACACCTGACGGCTCATGCCCACTGCGGCAACGACCGTACTCATGCCATTCAAACTTTTCCTGCACGGATAACACTTGCTCTCGCATGCCTGAACCCTCAGCCAGGCCTGGCTATCGAGCGGGTCGATCCAGTGATCGCGATTCATTCGGCTTAATTCAGCCTGTGCCTCCTTCCAGCTCGGTGCCGCCTCGTACGGACTGCCACGGCTGACCACACTGCCGCGAGGGCGCGTGAGCAGTACGTTTTCTTCCATCTGTGGAGGATAACCACCACCGATATCGGAATGTGCACCGGGCAGAACAATTTCCCGGGGCCACACGGGCAGGACGCTGTTCAACGCAAAGTTGCGCCGGGATTCATCGCGGGCCACCAGATGCAACACCTGCTGCGCGCACCCCGGAGGCAGGTACAGATTGACCCTCCTGTTGCTCGCATCGCGGGTATTGCCCATATCCTTGAAGCTGCCTATGGCTGCAACGGTGTCGAACAGACCGATAACCTTGAGCCGTACGCTGCCGTTGCTCCAGCTGAAACGGTCGCTCAACCTGACCTTGCGGCTTTCGAGTATCGGCTCGAGCATGCCCGAACGCTGCTTGAGAATTTCATTGACCAGATGCCTGGCCGACGCTGCACCTCGACTGAAGCCGAACACGTCCAGTTCCAGCGCGTCCAGCACACAATCGGGGTTGTCGCGGGGGAACGCCTTCAATACCGACGCCAGCTTTTTGAATGCGTTTTCCACTTTGGAGATCACACCGGTTGCCCCGCGACCGAAACTCTGCCCCGGCCATACCGAATCACGTCCACCGGAAGTAGTGCCGGCCCCGCTTACATAGATCGGGTAATACACCTTCAGGCCGTCACCGTCATTTTCGGCAACAGGTTGCAGGCGGTAGATATCGACCAGTCTGGCTATATTGCTCGGATCATTATTGTAACTACTGCCAGGCTGAACATGACGACCCGCACACGCTTTAATGTGCTGCCCCTCATTGATCTCGATCAATGCCTGGCAGTCGGCCCCGATCTGACTATTGAAGCGATTATTTCCCGTACCGTCGAAGAAAATGCCTACTCGCGCCGTCACGCGCCGCGTGACCACATCTGAAAGGACTGCTGACTGTTGAAAACTCCGTTTATCGCTCATAACTTTTCCGTCCTTAGAGGCAAGCCAAGAAAAGGCCGCACTTAAATCAAAACGTAAATAACGTTGATTTAAACAGCTTGCTTAAAGACAGTGAGCAGTCAAGTCATGTTGCGTCTTTTCAGACAACTCCTACAACATCTGTAGCCATGAATTTATTATTTATGAATAGAAACCTACACACACGCAGCGATAACTTTTTTGATGCGTTCTTGCGTTAAAAAGACCAACTAAAAGGCCAGCTCCCTTGCCGGGCTTACCGACCTGAATGATCGCTTACACATCAGCGGCCTTGCGGCCTGTACCCAAGGCGCAGACCACCCCAGTGTCGCCCGTTGACCATGATCGGCACGGACAGGTCGTGCATCAGTTCGCCGGTGTCTCGCGTGTAGGTTTGCAGCAGGACCGGCTGTTGGTGGCTACCACAGCGAATGCCGGTGCGATCATCGAACTTGCGCTTGCTTCGATTGCGCGCGTTATCCAACGTCGCGTCGCCCGTCAAGGGCTGACTGAAGGCATTGTTGTGCGTCGGCACATAGCCCTGCTGGGTACAGGCGATGGCAAATACCAGACCTTCATGGCGAGACAGTAGCGGTTCCTGCAGTGCTGGCAATACCTGATCGGTGTAACGGTCGAAACGCGTCGTAAACCGAGTGGGCGACGTATTGGCGACGGGTTTGTAGTTACGATCAAACAGGTCATCAAGGCTGACCCGCCCCTGTTCGATATCGGCCTCGAACTTTTCGCTGATCATTCGCGCGCCTTCACGGGCCAGGTCATAAATGCGCTGGTGGTATTCATCCAGACCAACCTGCGCCAGACGCTGGCTGATGGTCTCGGCCTGCCCCTCCATTTGTACTGCGGACCTGGCCAGTTGCCGGGTCTGCTCATCGCTGACGGCAAGATCACTGCGCATATGCTCGACAGCGTCGAACAGGCTCGCCAACTGATCCTGATTACTCCGCGCGCCCTGAGCGATTTCGCCAACCTGGCTTTCCAGCTCGACCGCAAGCCGGGCGATATTGCCCAGGTGCTCGCCGGTCAGCTCGATCTGCTCGACCCCCATATCCAGATCGGACGACAGCTCGCGAATCTGCTCCACGACCTGGGCGGTGCGCTGCTGAATATCCGCGACCATCTGCCCTACCTCGCCTGTGGCGCTGGCAGTGCGGCCAGCGAGACCACGGACTTCGTCGGCAACCACGGCGAAACCGCGTCCGTGCTCGCCAGCCCGCGCCGCTTCGATGGCGGCATTGAGCGCCAGCAGGTTGGTCTGGCTGGCAATCGACTGAATGACCAGCGTCACACGCTGGATCTCTTCGCTGCGCTGGCTCAGCGCCTCGATCAACTCGCGGCTGCCGACGGCACGCTTGCTCAGGCGGTGCATGCGTTCGATGGACTCATTCAGCACGCCGCTGCCCGATTCGCTGCGCTGCCGCGCCTCGCTGGCGGCAACCAACGCCTGTTGACTCAACTGGGCCGTCTGTTGTTCGGTGGCGATCATCTGCTCGGCACTGCTGACGATCTGTTCGGCAGCCCCCAGTTGCGACTGCACCTTGCCAGCCAGGTGCCCGACCGAAAATGCCACCTGGGCCGCGGACAGCGCGTTATGACTGGTAGTGCGCGACAGGTCGCGGGTCAGCAAGGCGATATCGCTGTCAGCCAACGCGCGTTGCGGCAGCGTTGGCCGGCTGCGCAGCAGGCGCGGCAACCAGACCACCAGCAAGGCCAGAGGAACGACAACATACAGCGACAGGCCCGCAACACTCATGGCGCCGAACAGCAGGCACAGGACAACGCTTTGCACCGCCGGCACCCACCACCTGGATGCAGCGTCGGGCGTATCGGCCAGCGGCAATCCGGCTGCCATGGATAGGTTCTCGGCCATGTTGCGTCACCCCGTCTGTCATTGTCGTTATGACGCTATTAAACGCCAGATAACGGCCTTGTGCCATGCGCTGTTGGTCGTAGCGACCGAGCGGTGGCGATCAAAGTGTTTTCGACAAATTCCGGGCACAACAAAACCGGGAGGCAATTGCTTGCCTCCCGGTCTGGTCACTCAGTCGCGGCTGCCTGCGTATCAGGCCTGGCGCTGGTGCTTGTCGATCTGCTCGTGGCGCTCTTGCGCCTCGATGCAATACTTGGTGGTCGGGCTGATCAGCAGGCGCTTGAGGCCGATTGGCTCGCCGCTGTCGTCGCACCAGCCGAAGGTGTCATCGGCAATGCGCGAAAGGGCCATTTCCAACTGTGGCAGCATGCGCTGGTCGCGATCGATCACGTTGACCAGCCAGTGACGCTCTTCTTCGACCGAAGCAGCGTCAGCCGGGTCGGCAGGCGTGTCCAGGCTCTCGATCGCAATGCGGCTCTGCTCGATACGCTCGTGGATCTCGACCTTCATGCCCTGCAACAGCTCGACGAAGAAAGCGTGCTGCTCGGCGTTCATGTAGTCATCGGCCGGCATGGCCAGCAACTTTTCCTTTGTCATTTATTTCTCTATAAAAAAACGTGCATTGAGGAGCGGCCTGACGTTGCCGTACAAACCAATAATCTCCAAGCGCCACCTGGCACTCAATTTACGAGGGGCGGCAGTCTAAGGCCGGCTAGCGGGCTCGGCAACACAATTGAAGGGTTTTTGTACAACAATTGCCGTAAAACCCTTGAAATGCGGGCGAAAGACCTGGCCAGCAGGTTGCTTGATGAGGCTCTGACCCATTGACAACGAATCGGTTCCTGCAACATCCAACGCACAAAAGGGCCTGAAAAGGCCCTCTGATGCAGATGATTGAATCAGCGCTTGGTCTTGCGCTTGTTGCGATATTGATCGATTACCACGGCCACGACAATGATCAGGCCTTTGATAATGTCCTGCACATAAGCGTCCACGCCGACAAAGGTGAAGCCGCTGGCCATCACGCCGAGGATCAGCGCACCGATCACTGTACCGGTGATCCGCCCCACCCCACCGGAAAGGCTGGTGCCACCGATGACCGCAGCGGCGATGGCGTCCAGCTCGTAGGACATGCCCATCCCGGCCTGTCCGGTTGCCGCCCGCGCCGAGGCGACCACCCCCGCCAGCCCGGCCAGCAGCCCGGCGATGCTGTAGACAATCACCAGATGGCGCTTGACGTTGATGCCCGAAGTACGTGCAGCCTGCATGTTACCGCCAATGGCGTAGGTGTACTTGCCGTACTTGGTGTAACGCAGGGCGATGTGAAAAATGACCGCCACCACCAGGAAGATGATCACGGGCATCGCGCCCTGGCCGATGGCCGTGTACGAGTCGGAGAGCATGCTGACCGGCTGGCCTTCGGTATAGAAACGTGCCAGACCGCGCGCAGAGACCATCATGCCCAGCGTGGCAATGAAGGGAGGAATGCCGGTTATGGCAATGATGCTGCCGTTGATGGCACCGGCCAGCAGCCCGACCCCGAGACCGACGACGACCGGAATCCATACCGGCAGGTCGGTCAGCGACGGGAACACCGCCCGGGAGAAGTCGGAAGTTTGTGCCAGGCTCGCGGCAATCATCGCTGAAAGCGCAAGCACCGAGCCGGACGAGAGATCAATGCCGGTGGTGATGATCACCTGAGTCACGCCGATGGCCAGCAAGCCGATGATCGACACCTGCAGGATCATCAGTACCAGACGCTGGGAGTTGAGCAGGAAGCTCTGATCGCGGACGATCCAGCCGAACAGCTCAAAGATCAGGCCGATGCCGATCAGTACCAGAAAGATGCTCAGTTCGGTGGGCAGCCGCCGTTTGCTTCTGGTCGGCGTCATGGCTGGTTTATTTTGCAGAATCGCGTCGCTCATGTTCGTTACCCTCTTGTTCTTCTTCTACCGAGCCCTGTAGTGCGAACTCAATGAACCTTGTGGCCGGAGGCCAGATGCATGACTTTTTCCTGGGTCGCTTCGCCACGATCGAGGATGCCCATCATTTCGCCTTCGTGCATGACCATGACCCGGTCACTCATGCCGAGAACCTCCGGCAGCTCCGAGGAAATCATGATGACCGCCATGCCTTCACTGGCCAGCAGGGAGATCAGGCGGTAGATTTCTACCTTGGCGCCCACGTCGATACCGCGTGTGGGCTCATCCAGAATCAGCACCCTGGGGTTGGTCATCAGCCAGCGCGCCAACAGCGCCTTCTGCTGGTTGCCGCCGGATAATGTGTCGATGCACTGCTCCAGCGACGGCGTCTTGACCCGAAGCTTTTTGCACATGTCTTCGCACAGTGCGCGCAAGGCCTTCTGTTGCACGAAACCGTTGCCGGCATAGTTGGCCAACACGGCCATCTCCATGTTTTCCATCACCGACAGGCATGGAAAAAGGCCGGTCAGTTTGCGGTCCTCCGTGAGCAGCGCAAACCCCAGTTCGATGGCCTGATGTGGATCGCCGATGTGCACCGTCTTGCCATCGAAGCGTACCTCGCCGCTGTCGCTGGGAGTTATGCCGAACAGGGTCTCGGCCACATTGGTGCGCCCGGACCCCATCAGCCCGGCAATGCCAAGCACCTCTCCGGCACGCAGGTCGAAGCTCACATCCTTGAAAATGCCGTTCAGGCTCAGCTGGTTGACGGACAGCAGTACGTCGCCTGCCGGTTTTTCCCGCTCGGGAAACAGCTGGGTCAGTTCACGGCCGACCATCATGGTGATCAGGCTGTCGCCGTCCATGCTTTCAGCGCGCTGCAGACCGATGTAGGCGCCGTCGCGGAACACCGCCACTTCGTCGGCGATTTCGAAGACTTCGTTCATCTTGTGGGTGATGTAAATGATGCCTTTGCCCTGGGCACGCAGGTCGCTGATGATCGAAAACAGGTGAGCGACTTCGGTTTCGGTGATCGCCGAGGTCGGTTCGTCCATGATCAGCACGTCCGAGTTGTATGACACGGCCTTGGCGATCTCCACCATCTGCCGCTCGGCAATGCTCAGCGTGCCGACCAGTTCCTCTGGGTCGAGTTTAATGCGCAGGCGCTCCAGCAGTTCGGCAGTGCAGCGGTGCATCTCGCGGTGGTCGACCATGTGCAGGCCGTTGAGCTGCTCGCGACCGATCCAGATGTTTTCGGCAATACTCATGAACGGCATCAGGTTAAGTTCCTGATGAATCATGGCGATACCTGCCTGCAACGCTGAAAGAGGCGTATCGAAGCGGACCGGCTTGCCACGCAGGCGGATTTCGCCTGCGTCCGGCTGATAGATGCCCGCGATGATTTTCATCAGGGTCGATTTTCCGGCTCCGTTCTCACCCATCAGCGCCAGCACGCTGCCAGGGCGAACGCGCAGTTGCACATCATTGAGCGCAATGACGCCAGGAAAGCCCTTGCTGACATGGCTGATTTCCAGCAGATACGGGGCCTGGTCATCAGGCGCCTCACTACCCCCGTCGCCGGACGGCAGATCGCGTTGCGCGGGTGGATTGGCAGTAGCAGAACCGAACATGATCACAACTCCTCAAGCGGCAGGCTGCGGGAGAGCATTTGCAGGCCCTCCCGCGCCTGGCGATCGTTGTTATTTGAAGGTGGCGACGTTTTCAGGCGTGATCAGGCGATAAGGAATGATGATCGCCTGGGGCTCGACCTTTTCCTTCCTGGCCAGTTTCACTGCGGCATCGATCGCCCCGTCGGCCTGTCCTTTCGCATCCTGATAGACCGATACGGCCAGATCGCCCTTGGTCACGGCGTTGAGCCCGTCCGGCGTACCGTCGACACCAGCGACGAAAACACTGCCTTTGCCGACGCCTGCCTGCTTCAGCGCCATCGCCGCGCCAATGGCCATTTCATCGTTATTGGCCAGCACCGCATTGAATTTTCGCCCTTGAGTGAGCCAGTCGTTGGTCAGGTCCATGCCCTTCTGACGCAGCCAGGTACCAGTCTGCTCCTGGTCTATCTTGATGTCCGGGTACTTGGCCAACACCTCCTTGATGCCCTTGGTGCGGTTTTGCGTGGAGTTGTTGGCCAGATCACCCAGCAGAATCATGACGCTGCCCTTGTGGTCCATCTTGTCAGCGATGTATTGCGCCTGAAGTCGACCGGCCTCCATGTCATCCGACGTCACGGTGGCGACGCCTGCAGGCAGTTTCGGATCGTCCGGGCGGCGATTGACGTAGACCAGCGGGATACCGGCGGCGACCGCTTCCTTGGTGATCCGCGCGGTAGCAGCGGTATCGACCGGATTGACGATCAGCGCGTCGACTTTCTTGTTGATCAGGTCCTTGACCTGATCGAGCTGTTTGTTGACGTCCGCGCGGGCATCGACGAACTGCAGGTCCACTTTCTCGGTCGTGGACATGACTTTGGCCTTGGCATTCATGTCGTCACGCAGGTAGGTCAGCCAGGTGTCATCGAACTGCGACATGGCCACACCGATCTTGATATCGGCCAACGCTGCACCGCTGCCCAGCATCAGCGCCATCGCCAACGAGGTCAAAGCAATCTTGGTCTTCATGAGGATCTGTCTCCAAATTCTTGTTGTTGTGTGGATGCAGCGAATCAGCGTGACAGGCGGATCCCGGTGGCGCCGGGGATGCAGAACAGTTGCGCGTCCTTGTGGCGCACGCACAGGCCCCGGGCGACGACGGTGAGAAATCGCTCCAGGGTCCGGATCCAGAATGACGAGGTGGCAGAACGCTTGGCGGTGACGCCAGAGGTAGGGGTTTTCATCGACAGTACCTATCTTTTGTTTTGTTTTTGTTGGCTTGCTTCTCGTGATCTGAAAAACCTTCAAAACGCGAGTGATTCGATAGTCGGTAACCTGAAAACGACTCTATTGGAAAATATTTTCCAATTCAACTGATTTTAGAATTTTATTCCATTTCATTTTGTTCAGGCGCAGATGCGAAAAAGCCCGACGCACGGCAGGCGTCAGGCTCTCTTCGCTAACGGGGGCTGGGTGCGCAGCAGCGCGTAATGGCTACAGCACCACAACGCGCCCTTCTCTAGCGCTCAGGCGCGCGGCATCCATGACCTGCGCCGCGGCTATCGCATCGTGTGGATTAACCGGATTGCCGCCCTGTTCGTCAACGGCGCTTTGCAACTGGCGGTAGAACTCAAGCCAGCAACCGCGCTCCGACGGCACACGCTCGCGATGTTCGCCCTGCTCGAACCAGCCCCAGCGCCGATGCTCCTCGACGCCCCAGCGCTCGCCCTCGGACCTTGGCGTCAGCCCGGCAAAGGCGGCCTCTTCCTGGCCGTCCAGCCCGTCGACGCTGTAACAGCCCTTCGCTCCACTGACCCTGAAACGCGGCCTTGCACTGTTTTGCAGGCAACCGCCGGACAGGTGTGAAGTCACGCCGCTGGCATGCCTCAGGGAAACGAAGAACGTGTGATCCAGTTCGTCTTGCGGCGCAGCGTATTGCAGCTCGGCATACACCCGTTCGACCGGGCCGAACAGCACCAGCGCCTGATCCACCAGATGACTGCCCAGGTCACGCAGCATGCCACCACCGCTGGCCTTGCCGACAGAACGTGGCGAATAACGCTCGATGCTGGACTCGAACCGGCTGACCGCGCCCAGCGCCTCACTGTCCAGCAACTTGCGCACGGTGAGGAAGTCCGAATCCCAGCGGCGGTTCTGATAAACGCTAAGCAATACGCCACGTCGCTCGGCCGCGTCCACCAGCTCGCGCGCCTGCGCTGCATCACTGGCGAAAGGCTTGTCGCTGACCACCCCGACACCCAGTTCTATCGCTTCGAGGATCAACGCTCGCCGCGAGGCCAGCGGTGTGGAAATCACCACCACATCAACCCCGGCCGCAACCAGCTCGGCCAGTGTGTCGAAGGTCGCCACGCCGGGATGGTCTGTGGCCACTTCCTGCTTGCGCTCGGGTGAACGGGTCACCACCCCCACAAACGTAGCGCCCGGCAAACTTGAAATCAGCGTCGCATGAAAGTAACGCCCGCCTTTGCCATAGCCCACCAGCCCTGCACGCATGGATATCTCCTGTAGTCCATGAACCTCATGGCCGCAGCCATCGGTCGTGTATTTGATGCCGCCGTATCAACGAAGCAGCTCGCTTTTGACCCGCTCCAGCATGAATCGGCTCGATTCATCTGCGCGCTCCTCCCAGGCAAAGACAGCCACTGTGGCAATACCGTCGAAATTGATATCCCGCAACGTTGAGAAAAATGCTTCCCAGTTCACCTCGCCCTGGCCGATGTCCAGGTGCTGATGCACCGTCGCCGTCACGCCGGGCGGGTTGACGATGTAGCGCAGGTTGGAAGAAGCCCGATGATTATAGGTGTCGGCAATGATCAGATGCGTGAGTTTTTCGCCAGCGTAGCGGAGCATCGAGGCAACATCGCCAACGCCATCATCGTAGAAAAAAGTGTGCGGCGCGGCGTACAGGTAGTTGATCCAGTCGCGATCGAGCCCGCGAATGATATCCACCGACTCATTGTTGCGCTCGCAGAAATCATAGGGATGCGCCTGAATATCGAGCTTTATACCTTCGCGCTCGAAATGCGGCATCAATTCATCCATGGATTTCATGAACTGGTTTTCACAGACCAGCGCATGGTCGGATTGCCCGCTGAACTCGGTATTCATCAGGTCGCAGTCCATTTCAACGGCGACCTGAATGGCGCGTTTCCAGTTGCGAACCGCTGCAATACGCAGGTCTTCATCCGGCGCAGCCCAGTGGTACAGCGGCAGCAGCGAGGAGAGTTTCACCCCGGCATCGCTCAAGGCCTTGCGAAACTCCCTGATCCGCGCCCGATCCACCCGTGGGTATTTGTAAAACGGCATGAAATCTTCACGCGGCGACAACTCGATGTAGTCGTAACCCAGCTCCGCGGTTTTATCGACCATCGCCCCCAGTGACAGATGGCGATACATGTAAGGGTCCAGTGCAATACGCATGATGCCTCCCTTTTGTTCCGTTCAAGAGATGTCCTGGTTAACCGCAAGATGCTCAGCTATAGAACACCGGACGCATGGCGAGGGTGATCGGCACGACTGCTCCCGTGTTCTGCGCCAGCACACAGGCATCGGCGGCCACGGCAGCGGCATAGCCGTCCCAGGCCGAAGGGCCGTAGAGGGTCCCCGCTTTGACGCCGTCGATGAAGTCCTGCAACTCGACGTCGTAGGCAGCAATGAAGCGGTCCTTCCAGTCCATCAGAATCGCGTTGGACAACTTCGCTTCGCTGCGCAACTGGACCTGAGAGGGCTCCGGCAGTTTGGCAATACCGCTCTCGCCGACCACTTCACACTGGATGTCGTAGCCATACTGGCAGTTGACGAATACTTCGACGTCGATGCGTGTGCCTCTGGCCGTTTCCAGCATCACGATCTGCGGGTCCTTCATGTGCGCCAGGGCCTTGCTGGTCTTGCGCGGGAATACCACTTGCACCGACACATAGTCATCGTTGAGCAGCCAGCGCAGCACGTTGAGTTCGTGAATGAGCGTATCGGTGATGGCCATGTCGGTCTTGTAATTCTCGCCAACACGCGGGTTGCGGTGCGCGCAGTGGAGCATCAGCGGCTCGCCGATCTGGCCACTGTCGATCACTGCCTTGAGCGCGCGATAGCCCTGATCATAAGGGCGCATGAACCCCACCTGAACCAGACGCCTGCCACTGGCGATCTCGGCTTCGACAATGTGCCGGCAGCCTTCGGCAGTGACTGCCAGCGGCTTTTCGCAGAACACCGGCTTACCTGCGGCAATTGCCGCCAGCACGAACGCTTCATGACTGGGGCCCCAGGAACAGACCAGTACCGCCTCGACGTCCGGCGCGGCGATCAATGCGTGCCCGTCGGCATACACTTCGGCGCTCAGGTCCAGATCGCGCACCACCTTCGCTGCTTGTTCGAGATTGATGTCGGTGACGGCCACCACCTGACTGCCGACCAGCGTCTTGCTGCAGCGCCGGATATGATCCTGACCAATTGCGCCTGTACCGATCACGCCGAGTTTCAATGCCATTTTCATGTTCCTTTTTTGTTATTGGATATACCCGTGAACGGTTCACGAGCGCTGAACGATAAAAGTGATCAGTACTGGCGAGCCTTGGCCAGCTCGCGGTTGAGCTTCTCGTACACCTGAGCGGTGGTGCCGGTGGTCGACACTTCGGCAACCCCTACACGCCACCACGACAGGTATTTGTGGATCATGGTCTTGGGCAGGACCTTGATGTCGATCAGCGTCGACACCGTCTGACGTTGCGCATCGGCCAGTGCGTTGCGCAGTTGGTCGGCCGTACTCACCTTGTAGGTCTTGCAGCCATAGGCAGCAGCACTCATGGCGAAATCCACCGGCACGAAGTCACCGTCGAGCCTGCCGGTTTCCGGATTGCGGAAACGGAACTCAGTGCCGAAGCTGTTCATGCCGTGCTCCATCTGCAGGTTGTTGATGCAGCCGAAGGTCATATTGTCCAGCAACACAACGTTGATCTTGCGCCGCTCCTGGATGGAGGTCGCCAGCTCGGAATGAAGCATCATGTAAGAGCCGTCACCCACCAGTGCAAACACTTCCCGATGCGGCGCCGCAAGCTTCACGCCCAGTGCGGCGTTGACCTCATAACCCATGCACGAATAACCGTATTCGACGTGATAGGTATCTACTCCGGTACTGCGCCAGGCGCGCTGCAGATCACCCGGCAAGCTGCCCGCTGCTGCAACGATCACCGCATCGGCAGGCAGGCTCTGGTTGAGGATGCCCAACACACCACTCTGAGTCAGGCACGAATCGGTCAGCTCGATAAACTCGCGCAGCACCGCAGGGTCCAGGTGATCGTTGATTTCCGGGACAAAATCCTCGTTCTGGTACTCGACCGCGTACAGGCGATCCACCTCGGCATGCAGCTCGGCACGTGCCGATTGCGGTGCATCGCCCCAGGCCGCACGATAACCGCAGGCCTGGAGGCTTTCGGTCAGCGCCTGCAATGCCGTCTGCGCATCAGCCAGCACCTGCACACCGTCCAGTTTCTGCACATCGAAGGCACCGACATTGAGGTTGAGAAACTGCACATCCGGGTTCTGGAACAGCCATTTCGACGCGGTGGTGAAATCGCTGTAACGGGTGCCGACGCCGATGATCAGGTCAGCCTCTTTGGCCAGCCGATTGGCTGCCAGCGTGCCGGTTTCGCCGATGCCGCCCATGTTCAACGGGTGCGCCGAAACGATGGCACTCTTGCCGGCCTGGGTTTCGGCGAACGGGATATCGAAGCGCTCGGCAAAGGCTTGCAAGGCATCGGCTGCACCTGAGTAACGCACCCCGCCGCCACAGATCAGCAGCGGCTTGCGCTTGCCCGTCAGCAGCTGCAACGCGTCTTCGAGCATGGCCTGGCTCGGCGGGCGACGGTCGATACGGTGCACGCGTTTTTGCAGAAAGCTGTCCGGGTAGTCGTAGGCTTCAGCCTGCACATCCTGAGGCAGCGCCAGGGTAACGGCGCCCGTATCGGCCGGATCGGTCAGTACGCGCATGGCATTGAGCGCAGCGCTCATCAACTGCTCGGGACGGTTGATACGGTCCCAGTATTTGCTCACCGCCTTGAACGCATCGTTGGTGCTGATGCTCAGGTCGTGAAACTGCTCGATCTGCTGCAACACCGGATCGGGCTGGCGACTGGCATAGACATCACCCGGCAACAGCAGCAGCGGAATGCGGTTGGCCGAGGCCGTTGCAGCGGCGGTGATCATGTTCGCCGCGCCTGGACCGACCGACGAGCTGCACGCGTAGATTTTGCGACGCAGGTGCTGTTTGGCAAAACCGACAGCGGCATGGCACATGCCCTGCTCGTTACGTCCTTGATGGACCACCAGGTCGCCGCAGTCCTGCTCCAGCGCCTGCCCAATCCCAAGCACGTTGCCATGCCCGAAAATGGTGAAGATGCCAGCGACGAATTTGCTCTGTACGCCATCGACTTCGACGTACTGGTTATCGAGAAACTTCACCAGGGCCTGGGCCATGGTCAGTCGGGTTGTACTCATGTTCGCACCTTGTTCTTGTTTGAAGTGGCCAGGGTTTGAGGTGGACTGAAGGCTGAAGTCAGTGGCGCTGCGAAACGGCTCGTGACAAATGCGTCATGCTTGCCGCTATTGCCTGAGGGATATCGTCCAGCGCATGAACGCTTTCGGCAAACGGCTCGAACGACAGATGCCCCTGATAGCCACTGTCCAGCAAGCGCTCGATCTGCGACGCATTGCCCAGAATGTCGCCTTCGCCGACCAGCACGCGATGACCATCACGAATGCTGTTCAGCGGCGCCTGTGCATCCTCGACGCCGGAGATATGCACCAGCCCGGTCAGCTCCGGGAACAGCTCGACCTCGCCGGCCAGATGGTGATGAAAGGTGTCGTGAACCAGCCGGTAGACATCCAGCCCGCCCACAGCTTTGATCGCATCCACCGCTTGACGCTTGAGTCTCAGCGAGCACTCCTCAAAGCCGAGGGGTTCGACCAAGCCGAGAATTCCGTGCTCGCGAAGGATGGGGGCCAATGCGGTCAATGCGGTACGCAGCCCCGAGGCGCGCTGCGCGCCGTTGCGCGGGTCGGCGCGGTCATTGAGCGGGCACAGCACCAGACCGCGCGCACCACAATCGCGGGCGTACTGCGCCAGCTTCGTCGCCTGGGCAGCGCGCTCTTCATTCCAGACATCGAACGGGTACAGCGCGTTGATGGACAGCACCTGTACCCCCCTGGCAGCACAAAGATCACGAACGACCCCGGGGGCAGTGCCGTTTTCGATCTCGACGCCCTTGAGGTCGTTACGAATCTCGATGGCATCGGCCCCCAGCTTCACCGCCAGGTCGACGAAACTTTCCAGAGACAGGCGCGGCGCAACCATTCGATTAAGGGCAAAACGCAGAGGTTGGTTCATTGTTTTTGTTCTCCGCAACATTCCATTGATGAAGACTATTTGGCGGTCGGCATACTGAACTCGGGCCCTTTGGCGATGCTGTCCGGCCAGCGCTGCATGACGCTTTTGTAGCGGCTGTAAAAACGCAGGCCTTCTTCGCCGTAGGCGTGATGATCACCGAACAGCGAACGCTTCCAGCCACCAAACGAATGCCAGGCCATGGGCACCGGGATCGGCACGTTGATGCCGACCATGCCGACCTTGATGCTGCGAGCGAATGCACGCGCCACGCCGCCATCGCTGGTGAAGCACGACACGCCATTGCCGAACTCGTGGGCATTGATCAGCGCCACGGCACTGGCAAAATCCGCAACGTGCACAATGCCCAGCACCGGGCCGAAGATTTCCTCCTTGTAGATCTGCATCTGCGGCGTGACGTGGTCGAACAGCGTCGCGCCAACGAAAAAGCCCTGCTCGGCACCCGGCACCTTGAAGTTGCGACCATCAACGAGCAGCCTGGCGCCCTCTTTGACGCCCTGATCGATGAAACCCTCGACCTTGGCCTTGTGCACGGCGGTGACCAGCGGTCCCATGTCCGAATCGGCCTGCATGCCGTTGCCGACCTTGAGCTGGTCGATGCGCGGTAGCAGCTTGTCGACGAGGCGCTGGCCGACATCGCCGACCACCACGGCAATCGAAATCGCCATGCAGCGCTCCCCTGCCGAGCCATAGGCCGCCCCGATCAAGGCGTCGGCGGCCTGATCCAGATCAGCGTCGGGCATCACGATCATATGGTTCTTGGCCCCACCCAGCGCCTGCACGCGCTTGCCGTGGGCCGTGCCTTGCTGATGGATGTATTCAGCGATCGGGGTCGAGCCGACGAAGGAAATGGCCTCGATGTCAGGGTGCTGCAGCAACGCATCGACCGCCACCTTGTCGCCCTGCACCACATTGAAGACGCCATCGGGCAGGCCGGCTTCCTTGAGCAGGCGCGCCATCAGCAGGCTGGCCGACGGATCGCGTTCCGAGGGTTTGAGGATGAAGCAGTTGCCGGTCACCAGCGCCATGGGAATCATCCACAAGGGCACCATGACCGGAAAGTTGAACGGCGTGACCCCGGCGCAGACGCCCAGTGGCTGACGCAGGTTCCAGTTATCGATACCGCCGCCGATGTTGTCGCTGAAATCGCTCTTCAACAGGCTGGGCGCACCGCAGGCAAATTCGACGATCTCGATACCGCGCACCACCTCGCCGCGTGCGTCGGACAACACCTTGCCGTGCTCGCGGCAAATGATCTGCGCCAGTTCATCGTGGTGCTGGTCCAGCAGCTCCTTGAACTTGAACATCACCCGCGCCCGGCGCAACGAGGACTGCTCGGCCCAGGCCGGAAACGCAGCTTTGGCCGCCGCAACCGCTTCATCCACGGTCTTCACGCTGGCCAGCGCAACGCGCGCCTGGACCGTGCCGATCGCCGGGTTGAAGACCTCGCTGTAACGCTCACCCTCGCCATTGTTCAGGTGTCCGTTGATGTAGTGGCCGATCACCGGTGACTCGTTCATCTCATGCCTCCAGAACAAAAATGGGAAATCAGAGATCCAGCAGCCAACTGTGCTGCGGATCGTTGTGGAACTGCCAGGCGCGCGTCGGGCCGGCCATTACATTCAGGTACCAGGATTCATAGCCATAGGGGACGGAGACCGGGTGGTAGCCCTTGGGCACGGTCACCAGGTCATTGTTTTCCACGGCCATGGCCTGATCGATGCTGCGGTCGTCGGTGTAGACCCGCTGAAAAACGAAGCCCTGCGGCGGGTTGACCTGGTGGTAGTAGGTTTCTTCGAGGAAGCTCTCGTGCGGCAGGTTGTCCCGGTCATGCTTGTGCGGCGGGTAACTGGAGGAATGCCCGGAAGGTGTACGCACCTCGACCACCAGCAGCGAATGCGCCGCTTCGCTGTCCGGCAATATGTCGCACACATAACGGGTATTGGCGCCCTTGCCGCGTACGCTGCGCTTCATGCTGCCCGGCATGATCAAGCGTGCCGGAAAATGTTTGCCGGCATCGCCCGGCGCCGTGCATACGGCAAGCTGCACCGCGCCCCGCGCGACAAACTGCGCCTGGCTATGCGGCGGCAGGTAGACCGCGAATGGCGATTTTTCTTCAAACACCGATTGCCGGTCGCCGATGTTTTCCCAGTTGAAAGCGCCCTGCCCCGGCGCTTCACCACTGACGCTGGCGTGCCCGGTCAGCAGGACCACACACAGCTCGTTTTCTTCTGCGCTCAGCGGCAGGCTTTCTCCGGACTCCAGGCGGTAGGCGGCGAAGTTCACGTATTCCAGCGAACCGGGGGCCAGCGCTACGACGTCGCGGCCAGTGGATTTGCTCTTGGTCAGCAGATTCATGTTTCAGTCCTCCTTATCGTGCATCGGCCAGCAGTTGGCGCAACGTGTCATAGCCCTTTTTGGCGTACACATAGCTCGGCGCTACCGCTGGGTCCTGTTCGGCCTCGACCACCAGCCAGCCGCGGTAATCGGCCTGCAGCAACACCTTGAGCAGCGCCGAGAAGTCGATGTCGCCATCGCCCGGCACCGTGAAGGTGCCGTTGATGATGCAGTCGGGAAAGCTCCACAGATTGTTGCGCGCCAGTTGCACCACCGGCTTGCGCACGTCCTTGAAATGCACATGACAGATACGCTGGATGTGCTTGCTCAACACCTGAAGAGGTTCGCCACCGCCCATGTAGCAATGCCCGGAATCGAACAGCAGGCCGACTTCCTCACCGGTCAGCGCCATCAGCCGGTCGATATCCTGCGGCGACTCGACATAAGCGCCCATGTGATGGTGATACGCCAGGCGCACGCCTCGAGACAGGGTAAAACGCGCCAGCTCGGTCAGTTTTTCGGCGTATTCATGCCAGGCGGCATCGGTGTGAAAACGCGGTCGTTCGACCAGCGGAATACGCTGCCCCTGAATCGAGTCGGCCACTTCGCCATACACCAGCACCGAAGCGCCATTTTCGGCGAGCAGTTGCACATGCGCAGTGATGGCTTCGATCTCCTCGGCCACCGAACGCCGCGCCAGGCGGCTGGAGTACCAGCCGGACACCAGCGCCAGATCATGGGGCCGCAACACATCGCCGACGCCCTTGGCATCTTTCGGAAACTTGCCGTTGAGCTCGAAGCCTTCATAGCCAATGGCTTTGCCTTCGCTCAGCGCCGTGCTCAGCGGGGTTTCTCCGCCAAGGGCCGGCAAATCATCGTTGCTCCAGGAGATCGGATTGATGCCGATGCGGATCCTGGGTGTGGAAGTCGAAACGGGCATGGCTGCACCTTTTTTGTTGTTATCGCGACGTTGTTGTCGTGACGTCGAAACCCGGAACCGATCAGGCGCGGCTTTCACGCCAGGACTCGATCAACCAGTTGAAGGTGCTCTGCACCCGACTGATCAGTGTCGCATCGTCTATTTCGCCGGCCATCCAGGCCCGGCTTGGCTCACGGAATATTGTCCGGCCGACGGCAAAGCCCTGGCAGACGCGGCTGTGGCGTGCTTCGGCAAAGCCGGCGCCGAGCTCTTCGACAGGCGCATTGAGCCCGAGCAGCACCACGCCGCGGCAATACGGATCGCGTTGCTGGATCAGTTCGTCCAGTTGCTGCCAGACCTGCGCGCTCTGCGCCTCGATCTTCCACCACGCCGGGTAGATGCCCAGGTTGTACAAGCGCTTCAGCGAGCGAAGCATCACGTCCGGGTGAGGCGACGGGTGATCCTTGGGCGGGATGATTTCCAGCAGCAACTCATGGCCGCTGACTTTCGAAGCGTCGTAGAGCGCCTTGATCTGCGCTTCCTGCTCCAGGCGCAACATCGGCTCGTCATCGGGGTGATATTGCACCAGGCACTTGATGATCTGCTCTTGCGGCCAGGCGAGCAGATTGCTGCCGATGGAGCGACCGTGCTCGAAGGCCAGCGGCCTTGAACCCTGCACTTCCACCGGACGCGCTACCCACCAGCCGCGACCGGTCGCCGCGTTGAGTGAATCCTGACCGAAGCGCTGGTCGGCAAGCAGACCGACATCGGCTTCGATGCCGCGCTTGCGCAGGTCGGCTTCGACCCGCTCGACCGCCTGCACGAACAGCTGCTTGAGCTGGCTGATGCTGCGAAGATCACGCCCGGCCTGTTGCGCCAGTTCGACCAACTGGCCGCGATGATCGAAGGCGAAGATGAACAACTGTCGCCACTGCTTGCGCGGCACGCTGACCTGATGCAGCCGTTGCAGGGCGACATCCTGATCAGGGCGAGTAATGGGTTCAGGGCTGTTGAACAGGTAATCGAGTTCGGCCGGGGTCGGCATGGCGGGCGCACAGGCGTGCCGCGACACCACCAGCCCGCCACAGGCATTGGCCAGCTGGCAGCAGCGTTCGTCGCTGGCCTCCTTGAGCCAGCCGCTGAGAAAACCGGACATGAACGCATCGCCCGCACCGAGCACGTTGAGCACTTCGACCTGCACGCCGGGGTAGATGGCGCCCTCTTCCAGCCGCGCAGGAATGGCCCCGTGAATCACCGTGCAGCCTTGCGGGCCGAGCTTGACCACCAGCGTTGCGGCCGTCAGTTCACGCACCTTGCGCAGGGCAGCGAGCAAATCGGTCGAACCGCCGGCAATCTGAAATTCCTCTTCAGTGCCGACGATCAGGTCGAAACGCGGCAGGATGCGCTGCACATGCTGGCTGACCTTCTGATCGGCAACGAACCGGGTCTCGCCGTCGGCCTTGCCTGCCAGCCCCCAGAGCACCGGGCGGTAGTCGATATCCAGCACGCGTTTGACGTCATGCTTCTCGGCATAGTCGAGCGCCTGGCTGCTGGCCTTGAACACCTGATCAGTGGAGAAATGCGTGCCGGTGATCAACAGCGCCTTGCTGGATGCAATCTGCTGTTCGTCGATATCCTCGGCGCGCAGGGCCATGTCAGCGCAGTTTTCACGGTAGAACACCAAGGGGAAGGTTTCACGATCCTTCAGCCCCAGCAGCACCATCGCCGTCAGGCGCTCGGGGTCGCGCTTGATCGCACTGACATCACAGCCTTCGCGGGCCAGGGATTCGACCAGAAAGCGGCCCATATGATCATCGCCGACCCTGCTCAGCATGGCCGACCTGAGCCCGAGCCTGGCGGTGCCGAAGGCGATATTGGCCGACGAGCCGCCCAGGTACTTGGCGAAACTGGAAACGTCTTCCAGCCGCGCGCCCACTTGTTGTGCATAAAGGTCGACGCCCAGGCGTCCGAGGCAAATCAGATCCAACTGACGCCCAGTGGCAAAGCGTGTCTGGCCCATGGTGGCTCCTGTTATTTTTATCAGCCTGCAGCGCCTGCATCATGTGTACACGCTGCTTTGTGAATGCAGCGTAAAACGTAAGCGCGCATCAATCAATATTTTTTCTATAATTATTTTTATTGGAATATTTTTTCCATACCGCCACTCAAGTGCTGGCACGCTGCACAGGCGGGTAGGATATAGTCGTCGCTCCTGCCCCAAGGCAGCCTCCACCGTCAGACCCACAACGGTCGTGCTGTGCACGAAGTTGCCCTGAAAAAGAACAAGCAGATAGGATGTGAATATGACCAGCACCGATCAGCCCACTTTGCCCGGGACGAGCGTCGACATGCCGCCGAACAGTGCCGAAGGCTTGTTGCGACTGATCACTGATGAATACGAGGGACTGCCACGTCAGCTCAAGCGGATCGCCAGCTATATGAGCCAGCAGAGCGACCGGATCATGGTTGACCGGATCAGCGACATCGCCCGCGAGTGCGAAGTCCACCCTTCGGCCATCGTGCGATTTTCCCAGCGCTTCGGCTTCAGCGGTTTCAGCGAGATGCAGGCGTTATTTCGCGAGGCTTATACGCACAAGACCACGCCGGTGCAGAACTACCAGCAGCGTATCCGCAGCCTGATCGCCAACAAGTCACAGAAAGCCAACGCAGGCGATCTGGCACGCGAATGCGTCAGCGCCACCCTCTCTGGCCTGGAACGCCTGAGTGTCGAACTGGATGACGATGAATTCGAAAAAGCCGTGGACCTGGTGGTCAACGCCGACAACATCTATGTGGTGGGCGTGCGCCGCTCGTTCGCGGTGGCTGATTATCTGGTCTACAACCTGCAACACACCAACAAGCGCATTCACCTGATCTCTGGCCTGGGTGGCAGCTATCGCGAGCAAATGCGCAGTGTGCGCGCCAATGACCTGGTGATTGCCATCAGCTTCACGCCCTATGGCAAGGAGACCCAGCACTGCCTGCGCATTGCCCAGCATCATCAGGCCAAGACGCTGATCATCACCGACAGCAACCTGTCGCCGCTGGCCAAGCGCGCCAACTCGGTGTTGCTGGTCAACGAGGGCAGCTCGTTCGCCTTCCGCTCGCTGAGCGCCACGCTATGCCTGTGCCAGGCACTGTTCATCGCCGTGGCCTATCGCCTGGAACTCAAGGTCGACGAAATACACGAGCAGGTCGGCTTTGATGATTGAGGGCCGAGCCCTCAGGACTTGGCTTCCTCGCCCATGCGCTGCTGGTTCTTCTCGCCCATCTTCTTCGCGCGTTTTTCCAGCACCAGATACACCACCAGTGCCAGCAGCAGCGGCAGCAGGAAGTAGATCGCGCGGTAGCCGATCAACGCTGCGAGCAGGCTGCCCTTGGAGAACTGGTGCGCCAGCAAGGTGATGAACACTGTCTCGAGCACGCCGAGGCCCGCTGGAATATGAGTGATCACTCCGGCGATGCTGCTGATCAGTAACACACCGAGAATCGCCGGATAAAACGCCTTGTCCGGCAGCAGGGTGTAAATCACCGCCGCCATCAACGACCAGTTCAGTGCGCCCAGACTGGCCTGCATCAGGGCCTGCTTCATCGACGGCAGATTGAATTCCTGATCACGGATGGTCCATGAGCGTTTCTTCGAAAACCGGCAGGCCAACAGATAGGCAAAACACACCGCCAACAGTCCGAAGCCGATCAGTTGCAGGGTTGTGGTGCCGATCGACCACTCCTCAGGCAACTCCAGAAAGCGCATCGAAAACACAAAACCGGCCAGCAGCATATAGCCCAGCCAGTTGGTGATCAGGCTTAGGCTGAGAATGCGCGTGATGGTCGAAACGTCCAGCCCCAGTCGCGAATACAAGCGGTAACGCAAGGCAATGCCGCCCACCCAGGAACTGAGATTGAGGTTGAACGCGTAGCAGACAAACGTTACCGGCACGATCTGCTTGATCGCCAATGTGTGCCGGGTGTAATAACGCGCCAACACGTCAAAGCCGCAGTAGGTCGCGTAGCTGGCAAAGGCCACCACCGCCGCGATAGCCAGAGTGCTGGCCTTGTAGGAGGCCAACGCCTGTTTCACTTCTTGCCAGTCAAGCTTCTTGACCAACATAAACAGCAGAACCGGGACGGCGATGAAGAAAAACAGATTGAACGCCCGCTTTGCCCACTTCCACCTGGTTCCCTGCGCACTGTGCGGCGCTGCCTGCGTGGCTTGGGTCATAGGGTTTTCTCCTGATCCATCGGATGGTTGTTCTGCTGCTGTTCGATCACTTTCGCTTCGGGCACTACATCACCGGCACGCAAAGGCTTGAGGCGCACACCGTGAACCGGGAACAAACCGGCAATGGCCGGGAAACGGCGCAGGAAAAAGAAACTCAAGACGATCATCGGCGCACGCCACCACTGGCCACGCGCCGCCCCCTTGAGGCTCATCTGTTTGCTGTGCGCCGCGGCAAGCTCCATCAGATGATTTTGCAGATGCTCATTGAGGGTGCGATCACGAATGAACAGGTTGGCTTCCAGGTTCAGCGCCAGGCTCAGCGGGTCGAGATTGCTGGAGCCCACGGTGGACCAGTCCTGGTCGATCAGCGCGACCTTGCCGTGCAATGCACGTTGCTTGTATTCGTGAATGGCCACGCCATCGCGCAGCAGGTAGGTGTAGGTCAGTCGCGAGCAGACCCGCACGAACGGCATGTCGGGCTGGCCTTGCAGGATCAGGGTGACCTTGACGCCCCGCCGTGAGGCGTTGCGCAGCTCACGCAGAAAGCGGTAGCTGGGGTAAAAATACGCATTGGCCAGGGTGATGCGTTGCTTAGCAGCGCGAATCGCCTCCAGGTACTGCTCTTCGATATCGGTGCTGTGCTCGTCATTGTCGCGCTCGGCGAGCAGCATGCTGGCGTCACCGGCGCGGTCCAGCTTGAGTGCAATGGGCGGCAATTTGTCACGAACGACCTTGCTGAGCATATTCAACGCGCTGTGGTGAATGTCGCCAACAATCGGCCCGCGCACCAGAACGGCGTAGTCCTGTTTGGCCGTCAGACCGGTGTCGGTCATATGATCAACGCTGTAGTTGATGCCGCCGATAAAGCCCAGTTCGCCATCGATCACCACCACCTTACGGTGCAGACGGCGAAACAGATTGGTGCGCATGCCCATGAACCGCGGGCGCGGATCGAACAGCTGAATCTGGATACCGGCGTCGATCATGGTTTTGACAAACGTCGAACTCAGGTCCGAGGTGCCATAGTCATCCACCGTGACGACCACCTTCGCGCCATTCGCGGCGGCTTCGAGCAACGCCTGTTGCAGGCTCTCGCCGATCCGGTCTTCAAAAATGATGAAGGTCTCGATCAGCACTTCTTTGCGCGCGGCACGTATGCATTCGAATACGCGGGCGTAGAAATCCTCGCCATTGATCAGCAACTCTACCGAGTTGCCGTCGCGCCACTGCCCTGTCGTATTGCTCATAAGATCAACTCCACCGCCAGCGGTGCATGATCGGAAAGGTGCGACCACGGTCGGCTGGACAACACTTTCGGCCGGTGCGAGGTCGCATTGCGGACATAGATCCGGTCCAGGCAGAGCAAGGGCCAACGGGCCGGAAAGCTTTTGGCTGGCGCCCCGAAGCGCTCGACGAAAACCTCATGCAGCCCACTGCCCTGCAGCGACGCATCGGCGCGCTGGCGCCAGTCATTGAAGTCACCGGCAACGATCACCGGCTCGCCCTCGGGAATACGTGCCATCAGCTCGTTAAGCAGTTTGAGCTGTTGACGCCGATGGCTTTCACGCAACCCCAGATGCACACAGATCGCATGTACCCGGCCCGCATGTGGCACGTCGAGAATGCAGTGCAACAACCCGCGCTGCTCGGTGCCATGAATGGAAATGTCGAGGTTTTCATGCTGGATGATCGGGTATTTGGACAGCAACGCGTTGCCATGATCGCCATCCGGATACACCGCATTGCGGCCGTAGGCAAAATCATTCCACATGCTGTCGGCCAGAAACTCGTACTGCGAAATCGTCGGCCAGTCCTTGACCCTGCGCGCGTGGCTCTGCTGTTCGCCGTGCACTTCCTGAAGAAACACAATATCGGCCGATACAGTGCGCACAGCTTCACGCAACTCCGGCAGAATGAAGCGGCGATTGAAAATGCCAAAGCCCATGTGCATGTTCATGGTCAGTACATTCAATGAAACACTGGCGGACACAGGTGTTGCTGGGCCGACAGGCGGATTGGCACTGGTCAAGACTTGCTCCCGGGTGAATATTCACGGCATATGAAGCCACCCGTGGGCACAGGTTCCGTCGCGTCTCTCACGTGCTGTGTATTTGCCATATTCAATGGCCGGAGATGCACGCGAAAAACTCAGGCCAACATGAAACGCAGGCGCCCGATCGACAGCCTAAGCTGTCTACCAGACCTGCAAAAAAAAGAGACAAGGAATCAAACCGTGGATGTATCGACTTCTCAACGCTACACCGCCCGGGCCAGATGGCTGCACTGGGTCATGGCCATTCTGATCGTGCTGGCCTACACCCTGATTCTGAGCCGCACTCAGTTCGGCAAGGGCTCTGAATACCGCTTGCTGGTTGTGCAGAGTCACTACTGGGTCGGCATTCTGATTCTGATCATGGCGTTTTTCCGTGTCGCCGAGCGTCGACGCCATCGTCCGCCCGGCATCACACCGCCACTTGAGGGGGCGTTGCGCATTGTCGCGACCCTGACCCATTACGCGCTGTATGCGTTTCTGCTTGCCCAGCCTTTACTGGGACTGCTGACGGTGATGGTGGAAAAAGGCGCGCTGCCCATCCCCCTCACCGACCTGCAGATTCCTTGGCCGCTGGCCACCTCGGACCACCTGGCCGAGACGTTCGAAGACCTGCACAAGTTGCTGGGCTCGATCTTCTACTATGTCATCGGTCTGCATGTGATCGCTGCGCTCTGGCACCATCTGGTGCGCAAGGACAATACCCTCAAGCGCATGCTGTAATTCAGGACGCTGACAGAACCCGGGCAAGAGTGGCTTTCACCTTGCCCATTCCGTCGCGCAAGGCCTGTTCGATTTCCGCCATGGTAATGACGGTGGTCGACTTGCCCGCTGCCGGATTGACCACCAGCGCCAGGCAGGCGTATTCAAGCTCCAGCTCACGCGCCAGCGCGGCTTCGGGCATGCCAGTCATGCCGACGATGTCGCAACCATCACGCTCCAGGCGAATGATTTCGGCAACGGTCTCCAGACGCGGTCCCTGGGTACAGGCATAAACGCCCCGATCAGAGAACGCGCATCCTTCAGTAGCCAGCGCCGCAATCAGCCGGGCACGCAGTGGCTCGCTGTACGGATAACTGAAGTCGATGTGCGTGACCTCTTCCAGGTCATCGGCAAAAAATGTGTGCTGGCGACCGCTGGTGTAGTCGACCAGATCATGCGGCACACAGAAATGCCCGGTGCCCATGGCCGGATGAATGCCACCAACTGCGTTGACCGCAAGAATCGCTTCGGCACCGGCCTGCTTGAGCGCCCAGATATTGGCCCGGTAGTTGACCTGATGCGGCGGCAAGCGGTGCGGGTGGCCGTGGCGCGCCAGAAACATCACTTCGCGACCGGCATAGTCGCCGATCTGGATTTCGCCGGAAGGTGCGCCATAAGGCGTGTTCATCGGCAGGGATTGCCGAATGTTCAGGCCTTCGAGCTGGGTCAGGCCAGTACCGCCAATAATCGCGTAAACAGTCATCGCAAATCCTTAATCGATCAGTTGAGCAGCGCGCAGAGCCTGGAGCGCGGCCTGCCAGCGCGGGTGTTGCCGATAGTCGGTACTGGCCGACGCCTGACCGCGCATACGGGCGATACGTGGCGAAGGCTTGACCTTCAGGCGCTGCGCAGCGCCCAGCGCAAGCTCTGCGGCCGCGCGGTCGTTGCACACCAGGCCCATGTCGCATCCGGCTGTCAGCGCTGCCTCGATACGGCTGGCCGCATCCCCGACGACATGAGCGCCGGCCATCGACAGGTCGTCACTGAAAATAACACCGTCAAATTGCAGTTCGTCGCGCAGAATGTCCTGCAGCCAGTGCCTTGAAAAGCCAGCGGGCTGCGAATCGACTTTCGGGTAGATGACATGCGCCGGCATCACTGCAGCCAGCTGCTGACTCAGGCGTGCAAACGGCACCAGATCGCTGGCGCGGATCTCTTCCAGGCTGCGCTCGTCATTCGGGATAGCCACATGAGAATCGGCTTCAGCCCAGCCGTGACCGGGAAAATGCTTGCCGGTGGCAGCCATGCCGGCGGCGTTCATCCCACGAATGAACGCCCCTGCCAGCAACGCCGCGCGCTGCGGATCGCCTTCGAACGAACGCGTGCCGACCACAGCGCTGCGCTGGTAGTCGAGGTCCAGCACCGGGGCGAAGCTCAGGTCCAGTCCGACCGCCAGCACTTCGGTCGCCATCAGCCAGCCACAATGCTCAGCCAGATGCTCGGCGTCAGGCTTGTCGGCGATGGCGCGCATCGGCGGCAGGCGTACGAAGCCCTCACGCAGGCGCTGTACCCTGCCGCCCTCCTGATCGACAGCGAGCAGCAGGTCCGGGCGCACGGCACGAATCGCGGCGCTCAATTCACGAACCTGACGGGGATGCTCGATGTTTCGGGCAAAGATGATCAAACCGCCCACTTCGGGCTGACGCAAAAACTGACGGTCTTCGCTGGTCAGCCAGGTGCCGGCGACATCGACCATCAGGGAGCCTTGCAGGCCAGAACTCATAGAAAAACCCTTACACACCAGTGCTCGTTCACAATCCGGGCATGGTGCTTGATCCTGAAGCCCGACGCAATGCGACACGCCGGTGCAGCCTGATTCAGGGCAGAGGTTGATTCAAGGCAGAGGCTTCAGGCCTTGGCGACCGCAGGTGTGCTGGTGCTGCTCTTGGTCCGCGGCCTGAGCTGGGCGGCGATCATCGCAGGATCGCTGACGCCGGTGTCGGCGCGCATGCCGGCGGCCAGAAAAGGCACCATCAGGCGCATGACCTGCTCGATGGAGGTATTGACGCCGAAATCGGTCTCGGCAATGGCGCGCAGGGCCTTGATCCCGGACATGCTGAACGCCGCAGCGCCGAGCATGAAGTGCACGCGCCAGAACAGCTCGATGGGCGGAATGCGCGGCGCGGCTTCGTTGACCAGCGTCATGTAGCGACGGAACACCTTGCCATACATGTCTTCGAGGTAGCGCCGCAGGTGGCCCTGGCTCTGACTGAAGGCAAGCCCCAGCAGGCGCATGAAGATCGACAGGTCGTTACCGCTGCGCGGCTGCACCACAAGCGCCTGCTCGACGAGAATCTCCAGCAGTTCCTCAAGGCTTGGCTTGTGTTCGGGTTTCGCCTGGCGGCGCTCCAGTTCGCGATCGAGACTGATGCAGAACGGTCCCAGAAAACGCGAGAACACGGCCTGAATCAACGCCTTCTTCGAGCCGAAGTGATAATTCACCGCAGCCAGATTGACCGACGCCTTGCTGGTGATAAGACGCAAGGACGTTTCGGCAAAGCCTTTCTCTGCGAACAACTGCTCTGCAGCATCAAGAATGCGTTCAACGGTTTCCGACTGGGCCATGGCTCTCTGCCTAACAAACGAACGTTTGAAACATACGTATCAAACGCCTCGATTGTCAAGCCGGACCGTTCATTTTGTGGCCGAACAGTCACGGTAAAGGATGTTAAATGACAAAAGACAGGCATTGCCGAGGTTTTTGACCAGAGGCTCCGCCCGGGTTGAACACCGCCTGGCGGCGAAAATGAAATGGATGATTGCCAACGCGCCTTCACTGTATATAATCCCAGTCACTGTATAAAAAGCCAGAGCGCCCCTCATGATCAAACTGACGCCACGCCAGGCTGAAATCCTGGGTTTCATCAAACGCTGCCTGGAAGACAACGGGTTCCCGCCGACACGTGCGGAAATCGCTCAGGAGCTGGGCTTCAAATCGCCCAACGCGGCGGAAGAGCACCTCAAGGCCCTGGCCCGCAAAGGCGCTATCGAAATGACTCCGGGTGCTTCACGCGGCATTCGCATCCCCGGTTTCGAAGCGCGGCAGGACGACAGCAGCCTGCCCGTCATCGGCCGCGTTGCAGCAGGTGCACCGATCCTGGCGCAGCAACACATCGAAGAGTCCTGCAACATCAACCCTTCCTTCTTCCACCCCAGCGCCAACTACCTGTTGCGCGTTCATGGCATGAGCATGAAGGACGTCGGCATTCTGGACGGTGATCTGCTCGCCGTGCACACCACGCGTGAGGCTCGCAACGGCCAGATCGTGGTTGCCCGGATAGGCGATGAAGTGACCGTCAAGCGTTTCAAGCGTGAAGGCAGCAAGGTCTGGCTGCTGGCGGAAAATCCTGATTTCGCACCCATCGAGGTCGATCTCAAGGATCAGGAACTGGTGATCGAAGGTTTGAGCGTCGGCGTCATTCGCCGCTAAGGAGACGTTATGCAGTTCCATCAAGCACCGCATTCGCAATTGCCGCTGTTCGAGGCGTTTCTGGCCCAGCCCATCGCCCCGCTGCTCACAAATGCAGTCGAAACGCCTTGGGGCGATGAGCCAGAGCCCTTCAGTGAGCTGTCATTGCGCGGCGCCGCCGGGAACTGCCTCAACCTGCTGGCACCCATCCTTCGGGAGCTGAGCGAGGAACTGGATGCGCGCTGGCTGACACTGATCGCACCGCCATCCAGCCTGACGCAGACATGGCTGCGCGACGCGGGACTCAACAGGGAGCGGATTCTGCTGCTGCAGCCACGCGGCATACAAAGCGTACTAGAGCTGACGCGCGAAGCACTTCGACTGGGCCGTAGTCATACGGTGGTGAGCTGGATCAACCCGCTGGGCGCCATAGCGCGTCAGCAATTGATCAGTGCAGCAAAAATCGGGGAAGCACAGAGCCTGAACATCCGGCTGGGCTGAGGCCCGGTCGTCGATCAGTGCAGAACGTGGGGTACATCGTCCTTTTCGATTTCGCCTTCAGCCAGGCGGCCTGCCATCTGCACACCCACACTCAACATGGCTTTGGCGACTTCGACATGCTGACCTTGCATGAACGCTTTGGCATCCGCAGAGAAATCAAGCGTTACCAGAGAACCCTCGTCATCGGCACGACGCAGCTCGATACGTCCGTCAGGCAGTTCGACAATTTCCAGGAAAGAGGTAGGCATTGGTACAGTTACTCCGCGATAAGCCGGCATTGTAACAGCCTGCCAGCCCTTACTTCATTGGTTTTCAGCACTCGCTCAGGCCTTCACGAAAACGGATGGCCAACCCTTTGAGTTGTTGACGCCAATTTTCGAGCTCTTCACGTGAGAGTTCAGACTCCGGCTCGGCGTCCAGGTTCACTGCCTGTATCATCGGCTGCGTGACATCACCCTTGAGCTTTTTCGGCGCACGCGGTGGCTCATACAATGCGTTGTAGGCCGCCATTAGTTGCGCAAGCCATGTCTGGCGATTCTGGGCGAGTTCTAACAGCTCGGCCATTTCGGGAATGGCGATGGCGTTCAGCACTTCCTGCGTCAACAATTCTTCCGCACGACGCGCGCCGGCCTGCGGCAAACGGTAGTAGCCAGCGATCTCGTGGCACAGGCCCAGCAGCGCACCATACAGATGAAACAGCGCGGACTCACGCTCTGCCTGCAACAACGCAGGAGAGTTCACCGCCTGCCCCTTCTCCGCCCTGCCCAACGCTTCGAGCGAGAGCCCTGCGAAATAGATTTTCTGGTTGGTACGGGTATAGAGCTCATGAGCCATGGCGACACTCTCCACAACGATGGGATAGAAAACAGCATAGCCTGTGACGCCTGGACAGTCCGGCGAAACAGGCGGATGCCTGTCGAAAACAGCGCCCGACTCCCTTGAGCCGGGCATTTGCGATCAACGCTTGTCTTCAACCTTCCAGGCGCTGCCGTCGTAGAACGCACGCCAGCCGGTAGGCTTGCCTTCTACTTCGGTCTGGACGTATTGCTCTTTGGTCTTGCGACTGTAGCGGATCACGGCTGGACGACCGTCCGGATCCTTCTTCGGCGCTTCGCAAAGGAAGTGATACTTAGGATCGATTTCGTCCTTGTGCGGGGCGATTTCGATGACCAGCGGCGCGCGGGTTTCGCGATTCTTCGGGAACTGGCTGGCGGCCAGGAACAGACCCGAAGCCCCGTCACGCAGGATGTAAGTATCGTCAACCTTGTCGCACTTGAGCTCCGGCATTTTCACCGGGTCCATCTTCGGCGGCGCCGCGTCGCCGCTTTTCAGCAGTTTACGGGTGTTCTTGCAGTCCGGATTGGTGCAGCCGAAAAACTTGCCGAAACGGCCGGTCTTGAGCTGCATCTCGCTGCCGCACTTGTCACATTCCAGGCTCGGACCTTCATAGCCTTTGATGCGATAAGTGCCTTCCTCGATCTCGTAACCGGTGCAATCAGGGTTGTTGCCGCAGATATGCAGCTTGTGCTTCTCGTCCAGCAGGTAGGCGTCCATCGCCGTGCTGCAGATCGGGCAGCGATGCTTGCCGCGCAGAACCCGCGACTCGGACTCACCCTCATCATCGTCGGCAATTTCGTCGCCGGGGGTCAGATTGACGGTCGCCTTGCAGCGTTCCTTGGGTGGCAGGCTGTAGCCGGAGCAACCCAGGAAAACGCCCGTCGAGGCAGTACGGATCTGCATTGGACGACCGCACACCTTGCACGGGATATCCGTCATCACCGGCTGGTTGGCGCGCATGCCGCCATCAGCGGCCTCGGCCACCTCGAGTTTTTTACGGAAATCGCCGTAGAACTCGTCCAGCACGTTCTTCCAGTCACGCTCACCCTGCGCCACGTCGTCGAGGTTCTCTTCCATCCCGGCGGTAAAGCCATAGTCCATCAGGTTGGAAAAGCTTTCGGACAGTCGCCCAGTGACGATGTCGCCCATCTTTTCCGAGTAGAAGCGGCGGTTATGCAACGCCACGTAGCCACGGTCCTGAATGGTCGAGATGATCGCAGCGTAGGTCGACGGGCGGCCGATGCCACGCTTTTCCATCTCCTTGACCAGGCTCGCTTCCGAGTAACGCGCAGGCGGCTTGGTGAAGTGCTGGCTTGGGTCGAGCTTGTTCAGTTTCAGCGTTTCGCCCTGCGCCATGTCCGGCAGAACATCGTCATCGCCCGGCTTGGCCATCTGCGGCAGTGCACGGGTGTAACCGTCGAACTTGAGGATGCGGCCCTTGGCGCGCAGCTCGAAATCGCTCGCGGCGACCGTGACGGTGGTCGACAGGTATTGCGCAGGCAGCATCTGGCAGGCCACGAACTGGCGCCAGATCAACTCGTAAAGACGCTCGGCGTCACGCTCCATCCCGGTCAGTTTGCTCGGGTGAGTGTTGACGTCGGAAGGACGAATCGCTTCGTGCGCTTCTTGCGCGCCTTCCTTGCTGCTGTAGACGTTAGGCGACTCCGGCAGGTACTTCTTGCCGAATTCGGTTTCGATGTAGTCACGCGCCATGCTGACGGCATCAGCCGACAGGTTGGTCGAGTCGGTACGCATGTAAGTGATGTAGCCCGCTTCGTACAAGCGCTGAGCCATCATCATGGTCTTCTTCACGCCGAAGCCCAGACGATTGCTCGCCGCCTGCTGCAGGGTCGAGGTGATGAACGGCGCCGATGGCTTGCTGCTGGTCGGCTTGTCTTCACGCTTGACGATGCTGTAGCTGGACGCCTTGAGCTTTTCAAGGGCAGCCATGGCCTGGGTTTCATTCAGCGGCTTGAACGCTTCGCCGTTTTCACGCGCCACTTCGAAACGCACATTGGCGCCCTTGGCGGTGCCCAGATCGGCGTGGATCTCCCAGTATTCCTCAGGGTTGAACGCACGGATTTCACGTTCGCGTTCGACCACCAGTTTTACTGCGACCGACTGCACACGTCCGGCGGACAAGCCGCGGGCGACCTTCTGCCAGAGCAGTGGCGAGACCATGTAGCCAACGACGCGGTCGAGGAAGCGACGCGCCTGCTGGGCGTTGACCCGGGCAATATCCAGTTCGCCTGGCTTGGAGAACGCTTCCTGAATGGCTTTCTTGGTGATTTCGTTGAACACCACGCGCTTGTAACGGCTGTCATCCCCACCGATGGCTTCGCGCAGGTGCCAGGCAATGGCTTCCCCTTCGCGGTCCAAGTCCGTCGCGAGATAGATGATGTCGGCATCCTTGGCGAGCTTGCGCAGCTCTTCGATGACCTTTTCCTTGCCGGGAAGGATCTCGTACTTGGCTTTCCAGCCGTGTTCCGGATCGACTCCCATGCGCGAGACCAACTGGCGTTGCGCCTTTTCTTTCGGCGTCAGTACCGGGCCTTCGCCCGCAGCAGCCTTGCCACGCTTGGCGGCAGGATCTTTGGCGGCACTCGCCGAACCGCTGGTGGGCAGGTCTCGGATATGGCCGATACTCGACTTCACCACGTACTGGTTGCCCAAATACTTGTTGATGGTCTTGGCCTTAGCCGGGGATTCCACGATGACCAGCGATTTGCCCATGGATCAGAAAATTCCTGAATACTAGATGAAAGACAGTGAGGAGCTTGTAAAGGCCACGCTATATATAGTGGCTACAAGGTGAGGTCAAGCACAGCCTGTTGTGCAATCGCCTCTCACGTTCGGGAAAACAGGCTGGGTTCAGCCTCAACCAGAGCAAAGCGCGGGACGTGCTCGCCGTCAACCTCGACCGACTCCAGAAACATGCTCAAGGGACGTACCCACATGCCGAAATCGCCGTACAAAGCCTGATAAAACACGACTTCCTCTTCGGTTTCGGAATGTTTTGCAACGCTGAAAACCCGGTAGTGCGGGCCCTTGTAATGGCGATAGAGCCCTGGTTGCAGTTGCATGTCGCGGTCCCCTTGTAACACGTCCAAAAAATTTGCCTGAAACCATTTTTTCAAAAAACAAAAGCCGGGGCACCAAGCCCCGGCTCGCATCACACTCGGGAATCAGACGCGTTCGAAAACGGTCGCGATGCCCTGACCCAGACCAATACACATGGTCGACACACCGAAGGTGCCGCCATTTTGCTTCATGACATTGAGCAAAGTGCCGGAGATGCGTGCACCGGAACACCCGAAAGGATGCCCCAGAGCGATGGCGCCGCCGTGCAGGTTAACCTTCTCGTTCATCTTGTCGAGCACTTTCAAATCTTTCAACACCGGCAAGGCCTGTGCAGCGAAGGCTTCGTTGAGCTCGAAGAAGTCGATATCGGCAATACTCAGACCGGCGCGCTTGAGCGCTTTCTGGGTGGCCGGAACCGGACCATAGCCCATGATTGCGGGGTCGACACCGGCCACTGCCATCGAACGGATCACCGCCAGCGGCTGGATACCGAGGTCCTGGGCACGCTGGGCCGACATGACGATCATGCACGACGCACCATCAGTGATCTGCGAGGACGTACCGGCAGTCACGGTGCCACCTTTTGGATTGAAGGCAGGCTTGAGTGCCGCCAGACTTTCCAGGGTGGTGTCCGGACGGATGGTTTCATCGTAGTCGAAGACCTTGAGGAAACCGTTCTCGTCATAGCCCTGCATGGGGATGATTTCGTCCTTGAACTTGCCTTCCAGCGTCGCCTTGTGCGCCAGCTGGTGGGAACGCAGACCGAACGCGTCCTGCTGCTCGCGGGTGATGCCGTGCATTTTCCCGAGCATTTCGGCGGTCAGGCCCATCATGCCGGAGGCCTTGGCAGCGTGCAGGGACATGTGCGGGTTCGGGTCAACGCCGTGCATCATGCTGACATGGCCCATGTGCTCGACACCGCCGATAACGAACACATCACCGTTGTTGGTCATGATTGCCTGAGCAGCCGTGTGCAGCGCGCTCATGGACGAACCACAAAGACGGCTTACCGTCTGGGCGGCCGAGGTGTGCGGGATCTGGGTCAGCAATGACGCCATGCGCGCGATGTTCCAGCCCTGCTCCAGGGTCTGGTTGACGCAGCCCCAGATCACGTCTTCGACTTCAGCCGGGTCGACCTTGTTGTTGCGCTCGAGCAATTTGCTGATCAGGTGCGCGGACATATCTTCAGCGCGGGTGTTGCGGTGCATGCCGCCCTTGGAGCGGCCCATCGGGGTGCGACCGAAGTCGACAATCACGACGTCTCTTGGATTAAGGCTCATTGGTTCATTCCTCGGAACACGCTTGACCGAAGAAGCTCTGGCCTTTGGCGGCCATCTCACGCAGCTTCGCGGTCGGTTGATACAGGGCACCCAGTTCGGCGTATTGGTCAGCCAGGGCAACGAATTCGGCAACACCGATGGAATCGATGTAGCGCAGCGCGCCGCCACGGAACGGAGGGAAACCGATACCGTAGATCAGGCCCATGTCAGCCTCGGCAGCGGTTTCGACAATGCCGTCTTCCAGGCAGCGGACCGTTTCCAGGCACAGCGGGATCATCATCCAGTTGACGATGTCTTCATCGCTGACTTCGCGCTGCTCGTAGACAATCGGCTTGAGCACGTCCAGCACTGCCGGGTCATTGACCTTCTTGGGCTTGCCCTTCTTGTCGGTCTCGTACGCGTAGAAACCCTTGCCGTTCTTCTGCCCGAGGCGCTTGGCGTCGTACAGAGCGTCGATCGCAGAGCGACGATCATCTTTCATACGATCAGGGAAACCTTCGGCCATGACGTCACGACCGTGGTGGCCTGTGTCGATACCGACCACGTCCATCAGGTAGGCAGGGCCCATCGGCCAGCCGAATTTCTCCATGACCTTGTCGATGCGCACAAAATCCACGCCTGCACTGACCAGTCTGGCGAAACCACCGAAATACGGGAACAGCACACGGTTGACCAGAAAGCCCGGGCAGTCGTTGACCACGATCGGGTTCTTGCCCATTTTCTTGGCGTAGGCAACGGTCGTGGCGACCGCTTCTTCACTGGATTTCTCGCCACGGATCACTTCCACCAGCGGCATCATGTGCACCGGGTTGAAGAAGTGCATGCCGACGAAATTTTCCGGGCGCTTGAGGGCCTGGGCCAGCAGGCTGATCGAGATGGTCGAGGTGTTGGACGCCAGAATGGTGTTTTCACCCACGTTGGCTTCGACTTCGGCCAGTACCGCCTGCTTGACCTTGGGGTTCTCGACGACTGCTTCCACGACCAGATCGACATTGCCGAAATCGCCGTAGGACAGCGTAGGACGAATGGCGTTAAGCGCTTCGGCCATCTTCGCTGCGGTCAGACGACCTTTCTCCAGGCGACCACCCAGCAGTTTGGACGCTTCGTTCAGACCCAGTTGAATGGCTTCTTCGCGGATATCCTTCATCAGGATCGGCGTGCCTTTGACTGCCGACTGGTAGGCAATGCCGCCGCCCATGATCCCGGCGCCCAACACGGCCGCCTGCTTCACGTCCTTGGCAATCTTGTCGTAGCCCTTGGCTTTCTTTTTCAGTTCCTGGTCGTTCAGGAACAGGCCAATCAGACTCTGCGCAGCAGCAGTCTTGGCCATTTTCACGAAACCGGCGGCTTCGATCTCCAGCGCCTTGTCACGACCGAAATTGGCGGCCTTCTGGATAGTCTTGATAGCTTCGACCGGGGCCGGATAGTTCGGGCCGGCCTGACCGGCGACGAAGCCCTTGGCGGTTTCGAATGCCATCATCTGTTCGATGGCATTGAGCTTGAGCTTGTCCAGCTTCGGCTGACGCTTGGCCTTGTAATCGAACTCGCCGGAAATGGCGCGCTGGATCAAATCAAGGGCGGCGGCCTGCAGCTTGTCGGGCGCTACCACTGCGTCCACGGCACCCACCTTGAGAGCGTCTTCCGCGGCGTTTTCCTTGCCCGAGGCAATCCACTCGATCGCGTTGTCGGCACCGATGATGCGTGGCAGACGCACGGTGCCGCCGAAACCCGGGTACAGGCCCAGCTTGACCTCGGGCAGACCGACGCGAGCGCTGCTGGCGATGACTCGATAGTCTGCGGCCAGGCACATTTCCAGACCGCCGCCCAACGCGATACCGTTGATTGCCACGACAGTCGGCACGTTCAGGTCTTCGAAATCACTGAAAATCCTGTTGGCTTCCAGATTGCCGGCGACCAGCTCAGCTTCCGGCAACTTGAAGTTGTCGACGAATTCGGTGATATCGGCGCCGACAATGAATGAATCTTTGCCACTGGTGACAATCACGCCCTTGACCGATGCGTCGGCCTTGACCGCATCGACTGCCTGACGGAACTCATTGAGGGTGAGACGGTTGAACTTGTTGACGGACTCACCCTTGAGGTCGAAATTCAATTCGACGATGCCACTTTCAAGAGCCTTAACCGTGATGGCTTTACCTTCGTAAATCATCAACTGATCTCCACAATATGGAAGCTGAACAATACCCGCCGGACCTCAATGTCCGACGGGGCTACGACGTCGCCGTCGATGAACACGCCAAATCACACGCTTACCGCCGCGACGTGGTAGTCGGGATTCTGTCAGAGCCCTCTGACGACCAAACGCTCATTTCATACGCCCGTTTGATTTGGGTACGCACACCATCAGGCATAACCACAGGATTGTCAATTCGACAAAACGCCTGAAAATCCACGTTTTAACAGGAGCATGCCCAAGGCCATATTGCCCACGAAGACCTGCGATCCTCCATCATTCGCAGTAATGATAGTGGCCATTCGAATGCCCTGCAGCTGCCGCATCTGGCACGCAATGATACGCCGCAACGCCAGGGATGCCGGGCTATGCATGACGATAGCCACGCCGCGTGACATTCGATAGGTACAGGGAAAAATCAGCCAGGAACGCACCGCACGAGGGCACGCGCAAAAAATATTTGCAGGAATCGCGACAAAAAGGAGCAAAAGGTCTAGAGTCGCAGCACTGCGCCACAAGAGGCTCGCAATGCAGCTGATTTGCGGGTGCGCAACAGCGAAAGCCGACATGGCGGCGAAAGCCTGTCGGCACGCGACGAATTATCGGCCTGCCTGGCCAACCCCGGCCCGATGTTGTTATCGGGCTTTTTAATGCCTGCGATTCAGGGTCAGGCCAGCGCCTTGAGCAGCGCATCAATACGCTGTAACACTTCTGCCTCGCCCCGCTCCGCCCAGTACACCGCAACCAGCTGCCCGTCAGCCTCGACCTTGTAGGCATCCACGGGCAATGTTTGCAGATAAGGCAGCAGCTTCGCGTCTTCGCAAGGTTCGCGCCAGCGATTGCGCCACTCGCCCGGCTCGCTTTGCCAGTACACCCAGGCATCTGCATGCGAGCCCCGACGCGGACGATGGTACTGCGCACAAGGGCTGGGCGGCTGCTTGCTCAACCAGTGCGGCCACTCCTGCGGTGTCAGTTGCATGCCCATACCCAGACGCCGCGCCTGCATGCGCAACGCCATCCTGCCGCTCTGCTGGCGCGAGGGGCGTAACCACACCAGCGGACTCAGCATCACACCAATGATTGACAGGACTATCCAGACCGTCATATTTCTTGCCCCCAGCCGATTTCAGGCTCTTTACAACACTCTTGAAAACAATGACTTGCACATGGGCCTGCCCAGATGCCAACGAAAGAGCCATACTCCCATCACTGCAATTCTCCCGGAGGACACCCTCATGCCATACAAACACATTCTGGTTGCCATCGACCTCACCGATGAGTGTGACCCGGTCATCCGTCGCGCCAGCCTGCTGGCCAAGGCCAGCGAGGCAAAATTGTCGGTCGTGCACATCGTCGAACCGATCGCGATGGCGTTCGGCGGCGACGTGCCGATGGACCTTTCACAGCTGCAACAGCAACAGATCGATCAGGCCAGGGAGAAGCTCGGCAAGCTGAAGCTCAAGTATCCGCAACTGGAACACAGCGAAAGCCACATGGTGTTCGGTCAGCCACGCCAGGAAATCCACAAGCTGGCCAAGAGCGAAGCGTGCGATCTGATCGTTGTCGGCAGCCATGGCCGTCACGGCCTGGCTCTACTGCTCGGCTCGACAGCCAACGACGTTCTGCACGGCGCACCCTGTGATGTACTGGCAGTGAGCCTCAAGAAGCCCGAGTGAGCTGACCCGCTACAGCGAAAAGCCCGGTTAACCCGGGCTTTTTTTGCATCTCAGGAACGCGCCGGACGATCACTCGTCCAGTTCGGCCCAACGCTCCAGCAGCTTGTCCAGCTCGGCCTGCAGGCTTTCCAGCTGCGCCAGCACCGCTGCAGTCTGCTCGGACGAGCGCTGGTAGAAGCCCGGCTCGGCCATTTCCGCGTTCAGCGCGGCCATCTTGCCTTCGACTTCATCGATCTGCGCAGGCAACGCTTCCAGTTCGCGCTGAAGCTTGTAGCTGAGCTTCTTCTTCGCCACCGGCATGTCCTGCGCAGCGACCGGTGCGGCCTGCACCACAGCGCTGGCCAGCTCGGCCTTCCCAGACTTGGTGTCGGCGACGCCCAGCAGACGCGGCGAACCGCCCTGACGCAGCCAGTCCTGATAACCACCCACGTACTCGCGAACCTTGCCCTCGCCTTCGAACACCAGGGTACTGGTGACGACGTTGTCGAGGAATGCCCGGTCGTGACTGACCATCAGCACGGTGCCCTTGAAGGTCAGCAGAACCTCTTCGAGCAGCTCCAGGGTTTCGACGTCCAGGTCGTTGGTGGGTTCGTCGAGCACCAGCAGGTTGGCTGGCTTGCTGAACAGCTTGGCCAGCAAAAGACGGGCACGCTCGCCACCGGACAGCGCCTTGACCGGCGTGCGGGCACGTTGCGGGCTGAACAGGAAGTCGCCGAGGTAGCTCAGCACATGACGGCTCTGGCCGTCGATATCGATGAAATCACGCCCCTCGGCAACGTTGTCGATTACGGTCTTTTCCAGATCGAGCTGGTGACGCAACTGGTCGAAATAGGCCACGTCCAGACGCGTACCGACTTCAACCTTGCCGCCGGTCGGCTGCAGGTTGTCGAGCATCAGCTTGAGCAGCGTGGTCTTGCCGGTACCGTTGGCGCCGAGCAGACCGATACGGTCCTCGCGCTGCAGGACCATGGAGAAATCCTTGATCAGTGTCGGCCCGCCAGGGTGGGCGAAGCTGACGTTATCGAGGACCATGACCTGCTTGCCGGATTTCTCGGCAGTGTCGAGCTGAATGTTGGCCTTGCCGGTACGCTCACGACGCTCGCTGCGTTCTACACGCAGCTCCTTGAGCGCACGCACGCGACCTTCGTTACGGGTACGACGCGCCTTGATGCCCTGACGGATCCAGACTTCTTCCTGGGCCAGACGTTTGTCGAACAGTGCGTTGGCGGTTTCTTCGGCGGCCAGCGCGGCTTCCTTGTGGACCAGGAAACTGGCGTAGTCGCCGTCCCAGTCGATCAGGCCGCCGCGGTCCAGCTCAAGGATGCGGGTCGCAAGGTTTTGCAGGAATGCCCGGTCGTGCGTGATGAACAGCACTGCACCCTGGAAATCCTTGAGGGCTTCTTCAAGCCAGGCGATGGCGCCGATATCCAGGTGGTTGGTCGGCTCATCGAGCAACAGCAGGTCCGGCTCGGACACCAGAGCCTGAGCCAGCAGAACACGGCGACGCCAGCCACCGGACAGTTCGGCCAGGGTCTTGTCGGCAGGCAGCTGCAAGCGGCTGAGGGTGCTCTCGACCAGTTGCTGCAGGCGCCAGCCATCACGGGCTTCGAGGTCCTGCTGAACATGCATCAGCTTGTTCAGGTCTTCCTCGGTGACGCAGTTCTGCGCAAGGTGGTGGTACTCGGCCAGCAAGGCACCGACGCCATCCAGACCTTCGGCAACCACGTCGAACACCGTCCGTCCGTCGGCTACCGGCAATTCCTGCGGCAATTCACCGATCTTGAGGCCGGGCGCACGCCAGACAGCCCCTTCATCAGGCTTCTGAACGCCTTTTACCAGCTTCAACATGCTGGATTTGCCTGTGCCGTTACGGCCGATGATGCACACCCGCTCGCCACGGGCGATCTGCCAGGACACCTTGTCCAATAACGGCATGGCGCCGAAAGCAAGGGACACATCGCTGAATTTGAGCAGGGTCATGAGCTTCTCCAAAAACCGGGCGCGCATTCTACCTGAGATAGCAGGCAGATGTCGGCATTCGTGGCACCGCCCCGCGCCTCGACAAGACTTTATGACCGCCAATTATTTCCATATGAGACAAGCTCGTCGGCAATGCTTTCACCAAGAGCTGGCAAAAGGCTAAGCTAGCAATACTTTTCACCGACTCATCTGCTCGGAAGTCTCATGCGCAGTCGTTTGTTCAGCCTTTTATCGTGCCTGCTCCTCTCCGCCACCGCCGTCCAGACTGCTCATGCGGTAGACCTCAACCAACAACGCAAGTATTACGACGAAGCAAAGCGCGCACTGGCCAAAGGCGATTCCGGCCCCTACCAGATGTACGCCACGGCCCTGGCCGACTATCCGCTGGAGCCTTACCTCGAATACGACGAACTGACGACACGCCTGAAAACGGCAAGCAATCCCGAAATCGAGAAGTTTCTTGCCGAGCACGGCGACCTGCCGCAAGCCAACTGGATGAAGCTGCGCTGGTTGCGCTGGCTGGCCGAGCGTGGCGACTGGCAAACCTTCGTCAAGTATTACGACCCGAAGATGAAGTTCGTCGAGCTGGATTGCCTGTACGGGCAGTATCAGCTGAACAGCAACAAGCGCGCCGAAGGCTTTGCCAGTGCCGAAAAGCTGTGGATGACCGGCAAGACATTACCCGCGGCCTGTGACGGTTTCTTTGCCCAGTGGGCGGCCGCCGGCCAGTTGACCGAACAGAAGCGCTGGCAGCGCGCCAAGCTGGCGGCACAGACGCGCAATTACAGTCTGGCCAGCACGCTGGTGGACAGCCTCAACTCGCTGGCACCGCAAGGCCGTCTGCTGCTGGCGGTCGCGCAGAAACCGGAGATGGTCAGCAACCCGTCGCAATTTGCCCCGGTAGACGAGGCGATGTCCGATGTGGTCGGTCTCGGCCTGCGCCGGCTCGCCAAGCAGGACCCGCAGAAAGCCCTGTCGATGCTCGATGGCTATGCCGCGACCATGCATTTCTCCCGCGAAGAGCAGGTCGAGATTGCCAAGGAAATCGGCCTGACCCTGGCACGTCGTTATGACGACCGCGCACTGGAGGTCATGACCAGATACGACCCTGAATTGCGTGACGACACCGTGACCGAATGGCGCCTGCGCCTGCTGCTGCGCCTGGGTCGCTGGGAAGACGCCTACGAGCTGGCGCGCCGACTGCCCAAGGATCTGGCAGCGACCAATCGCTGGCGTTACTGGGAAGCGCGCTCTCTGGAACTGGCACAACCCAACAGCCCGCTGATTGCCGCGCTGTACAAGGATGTCGCCAAGGAGCGTGATTTCTACGGGTTTCTGGCTGCCGACCGCACTCAAAGCCCCTACCAGCTCAACAACAAGCCGCTGGTGCTGAGCCAGGCACTGATCAACAAGGTACGCAACACGCCGGGCGTGCGTCGCGCACTGGAGTTTCACGATCGCGGCGAGATCGTCAACGGCCGACGCGAGTGGTATCACGTGAGCCGCCTGTTCAATCGTGACGAGATGGTTGCCCAGGCCAAGCTGGCCTATGACATGCAATGGTATTTCCCGGCAATCCGTACCATCAGCCAGGCGCAATACTGGGACGATCTGGATATTCGTTTCCCGATGGCGCACCGCGACACGCTGGTGCGCGAAGCCAAGGTGCGCGGCCTGCATTCGAGCTGGGTGTTCGCCATCACGCGCCAGGAAAGCGCCTTCATGGACGATGCCCGCTCGGGCGTCGGCGCCAGCGGGCTGATGCAACTGATGCCTGCCACCGCCAAGGAGACTGCGCGCAAATACAGCATCCCGCTGGCCTCGCCTCAGCAGGTGCTGGATCCGGACACCAACATCCAGCTGGGCGCCGCCTACCTGAGCTCGGTGCATGCGCAGTTCAACGGTAATCGGGTGCTCGCTTCAGCGGCCTACAACGCAGGTCCCGGGCGCGTGCGCCAATGGCTCAAAGGTGCCAACCATCTGGCCTTCGATGTCTGGGTAGAGAGCATTCCATTCGATGAGACCCGTCAGTACGTGCAGAACGTGTTGTCGTACTCGGTGATCTACGGCCAGAAACTCAACTCGCCGCAGCCTCTGGTGGACTGGCACGAGCGGTTTTTCGACGACCAGTGACCGGTCGGCAGGAGTGCTGCGTTAAGCACTCCTGCCAGACAACGGCGGCGCCTGCCCCTACTCCAGCACTTCGACTGACATCCCCACTTCAAGCTCGCCCAAACCCTCGTTGACCACGTTCTGACCGAACAGCACGCTGCCTTCCACTTCCCGATAAGTCTTGAGCGTAGCGAACGGTTCGCGATCTGCACTGCGCTCGCCGGTTGCCGGGTCGACGGTGGTGAGGATGCAGCGCGCACAAGGCGTGAGCAGCTGGAACTCGATGTCGCCGATGCGGATACGTTTCCAGCCATCCTCGGCAAAGGCCTCGGCCCCTTCGATCACCAGATTGGGTCTGAAGCGCAGCATTTCCATCGGCCTGCCCATGCGCGCTGACAGGTCATCGAGCGAGCCCTGGCCGATCAGCAGCAATGGAAAACCATCGGCAAAGCTCACCCGGTCGTTGACCGTCTGATAGCCGCCAGGGATCCAGCGTGCACGCTCTGCCGGCAGATAGACCATACGCGTGGGCTTGCCGATAAACCGGCTGACCCATTCGGCTGCCTCATCGCCCGCGTCCGGCACCTGCAACGAGTCACGCCAGACGGTCACACCCCGCAGGTTCAAGTCGATATCCGGCGGAACCGCGACATCCAGAGGCTCGAAGCCGGGTGCCGAAAGCGTTACACCGCCGCTGGCGTTCCACAACACCGACAGTTGGGACATGTGCGGCAGCGCGCGCTGAGTGAAGAACCTGCCATTGCCGGCGTCGACCAGCATCCAGCGTCGATCACCCGCCAACCCCAACGCATCGAACGATGCGCGCTGCATCAACTCGGCCTTGCAGGATTTGAGCGGGAAACGATAGAGCGAGCTGAGACGTAACATGGGCGCCGATTCCTTTGAGGGCTGGATAAGCTTTGCTGCAGACAGCAAAGCTTATCCGATGCCGGAGCCGGCGGCACTCGCGATGTAGAATCGAGCGCGGTGTCAGACAATCATCAGAAGACGTTCGCGCACAACCTCGACCAGCTTGTCGGGCTGGAATTTGGAAAGGAAGTTGTCACAGCCGACCTTCTTGACCATCGATTCGTTGAAGCTGCCGGACAACGAGGTATGCAGGACGATGTACAAACCGCGCAGGCGTGCATCGTTACGAATCTCGGTGGTCAGACGATAGCCGTCCATTTCCGGCATTTCCGCATCGGTGAACACCATCAGCAGCTTCTCATGCACGTTCTCGCCTGCATCCGCCCAGGCCTTGAGCATGTTCAGCGCCTTGAGGCCATCGCTGGCGACGTGCAGCTTGAGGCCCAACTGAGACAGCGTGTCGCGCAGCTGCGCCAGCGCGACCTTGGAGTCGTCGACCAGCAACACTTCGCGGCCACGGGCATTTTCCAGCACCGGGTCTTCAAGCTTCTCGCGGGACACCTTGGCGTTGTAAGGCACGATCTCGGCGAGTACTTTTTCAACGTCGATGATTTCTACCAGTTGATCATCGACCTTGCTGATCGCGGTCAGGTAATGCTGACGACCGGCGCTGACCGGCGGCGGCATGATGGCATCCCAGTTCATGTTGACGATGCGGTCGACGCCGCCAACCAGGAACGCCTGAACCGATCGGTTGTATTCGGTGACGATGATCGTGCTGCCTGGACCCGGCACCAGCGGACGCATGCCGATGGCCTGGGAGAGGTCGATGACCGGAAGGGTCTGGCCGCGCAGGTTGACCACGCCACACACAAACGAGTGACGTTGCGGCATGAGGGTCAGCTTGGGTAGCTGCAATACTTCCTGGACCTTGAACACGTTGATCGCAAACAACTGCCGACCGGCAAGGCGAAACATGAGGATTTCCAGGCGATTCTCGCCCACCAGTTGTGTGCGCTGATCTACTGTGTCGAGAATGCCTGCCATTATTAGCTCCTGAAGCGATGGTCGCGTTGATTCTGTTGAGCCTGTATCGGCTGAAATCAGCCGGACCTTAATGGCGATGAACGGCCACTCTCAAGCATTGATGTCATTTTAGCATCATGCTTTACTGGTGTCGCTTTCAAGACACGTAAATCCAGCCACAAACCAGCACCGGAAATGCCTCGGTGGCCCTTTGCGGCCAAAGCCGAATCAAAGACCTGCGAAAAGTCAATCAGGGATAACCTGATATGATCGACATCTAATTGCCACTATTGTGACGGCATTCTCACTAAATGAATGGCATCCGATTTGTGTCCGCGTCCCAATCCTTGCAATCGAGCGACGCTGGCAACATTCAGAAACGCCCTACATACTTTTGTTTGAAATCGACATTAACTGTCAGCCATTCGCCGCGGGCGGAAGTTCGCTATCCATGATCAGTGGAGACAAAGGATGCTGAGCCACAACGATTGGCAGCACAAGCACGACGAGTTCCTGAACCTGTCTCAGGCACTTTTGCACAAGTCGGAAGAATGTCTTTCGCATCTGGAGCTGATCCCCAACGATGAGGACGCTACCGGCTGCCTGCTGACAACCCTGCGCAAGCTGGCGCAGGAGGCAGAAGCCGTTCCTGTGCCGTGCATTGCCGATTTTTCCCGCCAGTTGTGTCAACTGTTGAAAACCGGCAGCCAGGCCAGCGAGCTTTCCCAGGAAGCCGTGCTGGCAGTCAAGAACTGCCTGACACTGATGTACTGGCAAGTCGAACTTCTCGATCCGCACACCGGCGAGTTGACGATGGACGACCACGAACAGCTCGAGCTGCTGGAAAAACTGGCCAGCGTCTCCGCGCAATCGGCCTCGCCGAAAGATGCGACCCGCCAATAACACTCGATAACGCCCGGCCGTTGAGCATCGCATCGCGATGTCATTGAGGCAGCGTTGTCACGTCAGCATTTTCCGTTCATTGTCTTCACTGCCGCTAACATCGTCTTCAAGCATGACCGGAGACTGCACACGCGCTTGAGCGGCCCCATTTGCACAAGAAATCACAATGACCTGCAATCTGTTACTGGTCGACGACCACTCCCTTATCAGAGCCGGCGTGCGAGCGCTGGTTGCAGACATGCCTGGATACACCATCCTGGGCGAAACGGCTGACGGCGCGCAGCTGGCGGGTCTTGCGCAGCAGCTCAAGCCCGACATCATCCTGTTCGACATCTGCATGAAAAGTGTCGACGGCCTGGATGCACTCGAGCAGCTGCTGAAGGTGCAACCGCACTGCAAGGTGTTGATCCTGTCGATGCAGAACGATCCGGACATGATCATGCGTGCGCTCGACATTGGCGCGCAGGGCTACCTGCTCAAGGACACTACGGCTGCGGAACTCGAACAGGCACTGGGGGCGCTGCGTGGCAACGAGCGCTACCTGAGCCCGGCCATTGCCCACACCGTCATCGAGCGCGCCCTGCGTGGCAAGCGATCCGACAGGGCCCGGTCGGCAAAGGAACGGTATCACCTGACCGCTCGGCAACTTGAAATCCTGCGCCTGATCGTGCGCGGCAAGTCCACACGCGAGATCGCCGATGGCCTGGGACTGAGCGTCAAGACCATCGAGACTCACCGCGCCCAGGTCATGAAGCGCCTGCAGATATTCGACGTGGCCGGATTGGTGCTGTTCTGCGTTCGCGAACGGATTATCAGTCTGGACGATTGAGCTTCGGTGCGCCGCCCAGTAACGGCGAGTCCGCTGGCAGGTGCACGTGAAGCGCGCCTGGCCGGGCCTCGAAACGCAGGTCCTCGCCCGACAGCGGCTCACCGTCCAGATTGATATCCAGACCCTGGGTGGACTTGAGTTCTACCCACGGCAAACGCGCACGAATGAACATATTATCGATACCCAGCCCGCCCTCCAGGAGGCTCCTCAGCGTGCCGACCACTTCCTGAGGCGCCGGCAGGATACTGATGTCGAGCAGACCATCATCGGCCAGTGCGGTCGGGCACAGCTCGTGTCCACCGCCCGCCTGCCGACCATTGCCGATACCCAGGGCGAGCAGATCGCCGCGCCAGTGGAAATCCGGTCCGGTGAGCTCGCCATGCGCCGAATGCAGCTCGCTGAATCGGGTCAGGCCGGTAAACAGATAGGCGGCACCCCCCAGCACCTTCTTGAGGTCCTCGGACGTGTTCGCCGTGACCTGGCTGCCAAACCCGCCGGTCGCCATGTTGAGGAACAGCTTGCCACCGACCTCACCCAGATCGACGGCACGCGGGGCCACGTCCATCAGTTGCAGGGCTTTGGAGACCTCCAGCGGCACGCCGGCCGCACGGGCAAAGTCGTTGGCAGTCCCCAGCGGCAGAATAGTCAGGCTGGCACTGGTTTCGGCCAGTGCCAGGGCTTCGGCGATATCGCGCAAGGTGCCGTCGCCACCACCTGCGACGATGTGCCGATGGCCGGCCGCCAGGGCTTCGCTGACCAGGCGCTGGGCATCGCCAGCTTCCCAGGTGAGTCGCACGTCCAGTTCCCAGCCCTGCTTGCGCTTGTCTGCCACAGCGTCACGCACGTCTTCATTGAGCGCCTGTTTACCGTGAAGAATGAGCATTGCCCTGCGTTGTGTCATGACACCTCCTCTGCCGAACCCTACCAATTGAAGCCTGCGAGCGATGCTCTTTGTATAATCGGCGCCCGCCTACATTTCGCACGACGCATGACTGTGACCCCGGGCAGTCGGAAAAAGCCCATCCATTTCGGAAAAATTTTTCACCCCCGCAACAGCTCGTCTGCCCCTGCCGGCACTGGGGAAAACCACGCAACGGGCTGTCAGGATCAACGCCTGCATCAAGGCTGAAGCACTTTTGTCCTGTCGCTATTCGTTTCATGAGCTTTACTGACAGCATTACCCTCACTTGAGGGAAATTTCCTTCACAAATGATTGAAAAGGCTTAAATAAAATCCGCTAAGGGACGACATATATAAAGTGATATCTACAAAAGACGATCCGGATTCCTCATACGCACGACGCGTAACTGGCTACGCTTGGACACTGTCCACGTAGAAACGCCTTCGGGTGTTGCAGGCAGACAATAGAAAGACGTCCAGGATCAGCAGAATTCAGATGCATACAGGGAGTAAGGGATTTCTATGAGGTTGCAGCCCGTTGACAGTCTTTCGCTGACCCGCACCAGCCTGGTCGAATACTTTCTTTTTGGCATCCGCCTGGCTCACGGTATCGCCTGCATTTTGCCGGGCCTCCTGATCATGCTGCTGATCAAGGATGGCAGCCCGGAAACACAGAAGAGCTACATGGCCATGCTGCTGTTTTTCGGCTTTGTCGGGCTGCTGGTGTTTCAGGCCATGGGCGTCTATTCCGAAGCACTGTTCAGCAACGACCTGCGCATGGGCGCAATGGCGCTGGCCTGGACTGCCGCCTTCGGACTGTTGCTGTTCATGCAGCAGGCGATGGGCCTGTTCGGCTACCTTCCCCCCGAAGAACTGCTGATCTGGTACCTGACCAGCCTTGCGCTGTTCGGCATCATTCGCCTGCTGTTGCTGATGCTGTTCAAACATCAGATGCGCAAGGGCGTCTTCCTGCAGCATGCCGTGATCCTCGGCGCGACGGAAAACGGCCAGCGTCTGGCCGAATACCTGCTTGAACATCAGGACATTCGTTCGGGGGTGACCGGCTTTATCGACGACCGTATCGGGCGCATGCCAAAGACCGTCGCCAACCTGCCACTGCTGGGCAATACCAACGACCTGGAACGGCTGATCCGTGAAGAGAAAGTGACTCAGGTGCTGGTCGCCCTGCCCTGGACGGCAGAAAACCGCATGGACTACATCATCCGCGAATTGCGCAGGCTACCGGTCAATGTGTTGCTGGTGCCGGACATGATCGCCTTTCGACACACTCACAACCGCATCACCGAAGTCGCCCGGCTGCCGATGTTCAATGCCTCGGACCTGCCGCTCAGTGGCTGGTCGCCGTTCATCAAACGCGCTGAAGACATCGTGCTGTCATCGCTGGCATTGCTGGCGCTGTCCCCCTTGATGCTGCTGGTTGCACTGGCGATCAAGCTCGATTCGCCAGGCCCGGTGTTTTTCCGTCAGAAGCGCTATGGGTACAACAATCGCCTGATCGAAGTGTTCAAGTTCCGCTCCATGCATCAGCACCAGGCCGATGCGACGGCCGAGCGGCAAACCACCCGCGGCGACGCCAGAATCACCCGGGTCGGACGCTTCATTCGCAAGACCAGCCTGGATGAACTGCCACAGCTGTTCAACGTGGTGGCGGGCAGCATGTCGATGGTCGGGCCGCGCCCGCATGCCACGGCGACCAAGGCTGCCGGGATTCTCTTCGAGCAGGCAGTGAAGGAATACACCTCGCGGCATCGCGTCAAACCAGGCATTACCGGGCTGGCGCAGATCAACGGCTATCGGGGTGAAACCGACACCGTTGAAAAAATCGAAAAACGCGTCGAGTTCGACCTTGAGTACATAGAAAACTGGTCCGTCTGGTTCGACCTCTACATCCTTATGCGCACTGTGCCTGCAGTGCTATTCACCCGTGAGGCTTACTGATGAGCACGCTCATTCCCTGCATCATTGCCGGCGGCTCCGGCACACGCCTGTGGCCGGTTTCGCGTGAAGCCATGCCCAAGCCGTTCATGCGTCTGCCAGACGGCCAGAGCCTGCTGCAGAAGACCTTTCTGCGTGCAGTCGGCCTGCCCGGCGTCGAGCGTCTGCTGACGGTGACCAACCGGGAAGTGTATTTCCGGACGGTGGACGACTACCGCCAGTTGAACAAGGGCAATGCACGCCTGGATTTCATCCTTGAGCCTTTCGGCCGTAATACGGCAGCTGCGGTTGCCGCTGCGGCACTGCATGTCAGCCAGCTGTATGGCGACGAGGCGCAACTGCTGGTGTTGCCTGCCGATCACCTGATTACCGACGTGGCGGAATTCTCCCGAGCAGTGACGGCTGCACAGAAGCTGGCCGCAGAGGGCTGGCTGGTGACGTTCGGCATCCTGCCGACCGCGCCGGAAACCGGTTTTGGCTACATCGAGAAAGGCCCGGCACTCAATGCCGACGCCTGTCAGGTCGCCCGTTTTGTCGAAAAACCGGACGCGATCACTGCCCAGGGCTATCTGGACAGTGGTCAGCATTTCTGGAATGCCGGCATGTTCTGCATGCGCGCCGACGCCGTGCTGCGCGAGTTGCGCACGCATGCGCCGGACGTCCTGAGCGCCGTCAGCGCGTGCCTGGAATCGAGCCCGCGCAAGGAAGGCAACCGTGAGCTGCAGGTCGAGCTGGACAGTGAGTCGTTTGCCCTGACACCGGACATTTCCATCGACTACGCGCTGATGGAACGCTCCGACAAAGTCGCCGTGGTGCCTTGCCAGCTTGGCTGGAGTGATATCGGCTCATGGCAGGCGGTGCGTGAACTGTCTCCGGTCGATGCGCAAGGCAACTACTGCAATGGCGAAACCGTGCTGCACGACGTCAGCAATTGCTACATCGATTCCCCCAAGCGTCTGGTGGGCGCGATCGGCCTCGACAATCTGATCATCATCGACACCCCCGACGCCTTGCTGATCGCCGACGGCGGCCGCAGCCAGGACGTCAAGATCATCGCTCAGGAGCTCAAGCGTCAGGGCCATGATGCCTATCGCCTGCACCGCACCGTTACACGCCCCTGGGGCACCTACACCGTCCTCGAAGAAGGCAAGCGTTTCAAGATCAAGCGCATCGTGGTTCGCCCGCAGGCGTCACTGTCGTTGCAGATGCACCATCACCGCAGCGAACACTGGATCGTGGTCAGCGGCATGGCCCGCGTCACCAACGGCGAGCGCGAGTTCATGCTGGATACCAATGAATCGACCTTCATCAAACCGGGCCACACACACCGTCTGGTCAACCCCGGCGTCATCGATCTGGTGATGATCGAGGTGCAAAGCGGCGAGTACCTGGGCGAAGACGACATCGTGCGTTTTACCGACATTTATGGACGTGTACCCGACAAGGCCGTGAAGAGCTGATCGGCGCAGCAACGAGCGCCGCCTGATTCAAGCGGCACGCAATCGACAGCACCCGGAACAGGCATGACCCGCCAACATGAATTTATTACCCGCGAGGGAGCCGTATTTGTGCATGACAGGAGTTCAGGAACAATGAAAAGCATGATGCTGATCGCCAGCTTATTGCTGTTGAGTGCGTGCAATACCCCTTCCAGGGTGGGCCTGCCCGATGACCGTGCGCAAATCGAGGCCGGCCAGGCTGCGGGCCGCGCACTGGCTGGCAAGCCGCTGCCGCCGGAGCGAATCCGCCCCGGCGATACGCTGCGCATCGTGCGCAACAGTGGCGAGGCGCCGTCGATTTCGGCGTTTACCGCCAACTCCATCTATGAACTGACCCTGTTTCAGGTGCTCAACGACGGCACCTTTTCCTACCCTTATATCGGCACCGTCAAGGCTGCGGGCCTGACCCTTCAACAGTTGAACGACCTGCTGGAAAGCAAACTGCAGAGCGTCTACCGCGAGACCGCGCTAACCATCAACATTTCCCAGTCACCGGGTAACACGGTGTTTGTCGGTGGCGCGGTGCGCAACTCGGTCACCCTGCCGGTCAACGTCGCCACCAACCTCGACCAGGCGATTGTCGGCGCGGGCGGCGTGGCGCTCGATGCCGATGCCGGTCAGGTCGCGCTGCTGCGTCAGGAAGAAAACGGGCTCTACAAGACCTACTTCTTCGATTACAGCAAATTCCTCTGGGCGGGCGGCGCCGGTGGCCCTACCGCCCCGGTCCTGTTGAAACGCGGCGATATCGTGTTCGTTCCCAAATCATCGGTCGGCAACAAGGTTGACGGCGTATCCCTGTATTTCAACCAGTTGATCCCCTTCGCGAAGTCGATCGGCCTGGGCCTGAACTACGAGCTGCGCAACAACAATTAATTGTCAGGGAAACAGACATGATCAACATCCGCTCATTCCGCGACTTGCTGCGCCTGCTGTTCATCTTCCTGCGCGAAGTCAGGATTACCGTGCTGGCGACGTTCGTCATCATTCTTCTGGGCGCGTTTCTGCTCCCTAACCGCTATGAGTCCACCGCCCTGTTGCTGGTCAAGCCCGGCCGCGACAGCAGCACTGTGCCAATCGAGTTGTCCGACCGACAGGCCATCGTGATACCGAGCGGCCTGCGCGATCCGCTGCTCGACGAGGAGCGCATGCTCAGCGGGCGGCCGATCATGCGTGCCGTGTCCGAGAAATACCTCGCCGAGCTGTCCATGGTGCCGCCTGAAACCGGCGTTCTGGCCTCGGTGAAGAACGGCATCAAGACCGTCGTCGGAGCGCTCGTCAACGGCGTGCGCAGCGTTCTGCAATTCATCGGGCTGGTGGAACACCGCTCCCAGGCCGAACGTCTGGCCGAGGATCTGGAGAAAAACTTCAAGGTCAGCCATGAGCCTGGCTCATCGGTGATGGAGCTGAGGTTTACCTGGAGCGACCCGGAAGTCGCGCAGACCGTGCTCAGGACCTGGATCACCGAGTACCAGACGCAGCGCACCAAGACACTGGGCCGGGTCAGCCTGTACGCGTTCTACGAAGCGGAAGTGAAGACGACCGGTGCGAACATCATCGAGTACAAGAAGCAAATTCAGAACTACCTGAACCAGTTGAGCGCGGTAAGTATTTCCCAGCGTCTGGCCGACACCTCGCAGGCGCTCAACGATCTGCGCACCGAGCGCAACAACACCACCCGCTCGATTGCCTCGACCAAGGCAGGTCTGGACCTGCTGAAGAAACAACTGGCAGAGCAGCCAAAGACCGTCTCGGCAGGCCGCGAACTAGCCCTCAACCCCAATCGCCAGGACTTGCAGAATCGCATCAACGGCAAGGAAGTGGAGCGTCAGGAAATGCTTCGCTCGTTCAAGGACGAGGCGCCACCGATTCGGGCCATCAACGCGGAAGTCAGTAACCTCAAAAAGCTGCTCAAGGAACAGGACGCCACCGTACAGCGTTCCGAAAGCATCACGCCCAACCCGATCTACAACCGCATGCAGAACGTGTACGCCGACCAGCAGACCAGCTACGCGCGCCTGCAAACCCAGTTCATCCAGCAGAACGAGCAAATCGCGCAACTGGAACGCGACCGCCAGCAGGCACTGAATCTGGAGCCGGAACTGTCACGCCTGCAGAACGAGCTGGATGCGGCAGAAAAAAGCTATGCACTGTACAAAAACAGCCTGGAAAAATCGCGTATCGACCGTGAACTGGACAACAGCCAGATCAGTAATATCGCGACCATCGAGGAGGCGACCTTCAACCCCAGCCGGGTATTCCCGAAAAGCCTGATGATGCTGTTTCTGGCGTTCCCGCTGAGCGTCGTGGTCGGTGCCGTGGCACTGTACTTCTTCTACCTGCTGGACCAGCGCATTCACGACGGCGACAAGATCGAGAGCAGCTTCGGTGTTCCGGTCTGGACCAGCCTTCCCGACCTGGAACGTGCTCAGGAACGCAGTGCAGCCCTCACCTCGAACCTGCATAGGGTCTACGGCATTCTGCCGCTGGACCAAGTAGAAGAGCGCGGGCTGACCATCGGTTTTACTTCGGTCAAGTACGGGGCCGGCGTGTCGTTCGTGATCGCGCGCTTGAGCGCGCTGCTGATCGAACAGGGCCATCGGGTACGCACCGAAGGCCGCAGTCCGGCCATTCCAGGCGAAATTGTGCTGATCAACGCTTCGGCGCTGTCGGCGAATCAGGATGCCTTCGTGCTGTTGCGCAAGGCTGACCTGATCGTGCTGGTGGTTCGCGCCCAGGACACCACGGTGCCGATGCTGGAAGACACGCTGAACAACCTCAACACCGCGTTCAAGAAAGTCGACGGCATCATCATCAACCGTCGTCGCTTCGAAGTGCCTGAAAAGGTCCTGAGTTTTCTCAAGCGGATCGGGAGCCGAGGCTGATGCGAATAGCGTTGCTTGCGCCGCTGCCACCCGAACAGAACGGCATCGCCGATTACGCCGGACATCTGCGGCATGCGCTTGAATGCCTGGGTCTGCAGATCAGTACACCACTGCAAGGCGTCGGCAACGATCCACGCGCTGCAGAACAGCGCGTGGCTGAAACGGACTGGAGCGGCATTGATCTGGTCCACGCCGAACTGGGCGGTGGGCGACTGGCGGAGTTTCAAGCGCTGCGCGCACTGCGTCGGCGCTTCCCGAGGCTGCCGTTGACCGCGACCGTGCACGATCCCGAGCGGCTGGTCTGGCGGCGCGAGAAACTGCCCTGGCCGTTGTCGGTGGTCAGCGGCATGCGCTCGCCGCTGCCGGAGATCGCCACGGTACTGGCCGATCCGCTGTGCCTGCATGAAGAACGGCAACTGGCGCGGCACATGACCCGTCTGGTGACCCTGACCCAGGCGGGCAGCCAGAGCCTGCGCCAGCGCATGGGTCTGACAGCGGCGCAGATGGCCGTCATCAATCACGGCAACCTCGACATCGCCCCCGCGCCGTTGCCGCCCTTGAACCCTCTGCGCCTGCTGTATTTCGGCTTCATTTATCGCGGCAAGGGTATCGAGGACCTGCTCGATGCGCTGTCCAGCGTATTCATTGCTCAGCCTGCACTGCGCTCGAGCGTGCGCCTGACCCTGGCCGGTGGCAGCGAGCCGGAAATGGCCTTCGGCCCATCCGGCAGTTATCTGGAACAACTGCGACTGCGCATCCGCCAACTGGGCCTTGTCGACCTGATCGACTGGCAACTGGACCTGCCTGCCGAACAGATTCCGCAGGTGATCCAGGCCCACCACGTCATGGTTCTGCCCTATCGCGAATCGAGCAAACTGAAGATTCTCGGCAAGCTGCGCGGCACCAGTGGCGCGCTGTCGTGGGCGGTGGCCTGTGGCAGAGGCGTAATCACTTCGGATGCACGCTCGTTTGCCGAAGAGGTCTCGCATGGCAACGGCACGATCTACCCGCAAGGCGATGTCGAGGGGCTGGCACGAGCCCTGGCGCGTGCCTGCGCAACACCGGATCTGGTCAGGCAATGGGCCGACAACGCCGCGCAGATGGGCAAGGCCAGGGTCTGGAGCCATACCGCGGAACATTTTCGGGATGTATTTCGTCAGGCCTGCCAGGAGAAGTGACATGCAGCGTCCATCCAGATTCGGGCAACTCGTCACCCGCGTACTGCTCGGCGCAACGCTGAGCTGTGCCGCGCAGGCGTCAACGGTCCTCAAGGCTCCCCGTGAAGTGGTCTGGGCGGACTTTCTGGGCGTCAACGTACAGTTTCAGTATTTTGCTCCGGACATCTATCAGCAGCAGATGAGCCGTCTGGACGAACTGGGCTTGAACTGGGTAAGACTGACCATTCACTGGCCAGTGATCGAGCCGCAAAAGGATCGCTACGCCCTGACCGAACTGGACGCCGCCATGACTGCGATCAAGGCACACAATTACAACACTGTCGCGTACCTGGTCGGGTCGGCGCCTTTCGCCAGCAGCGCGCCGGCCGACGCAAAGGGCCGCGATCAATATCCGCCGACGGATTTCAACGTGTTTGCCGCACGCATGACGGCCCTGGCCCAGCGCTATCCGCAAGTGAACAACTGGCAGATCTGGAACGAGCCGAACATCGTCTGGCTGCCCAAAGAGGATCCGGCTGCCTATGGCCGCTTGCTGACCACCACTGCCAACGCGATTCGCGCCGCCCTGCCGGACAAGACCATCGTCACCGCTGGCATGGCTTATTACAGTCAGATGCACAGCACCTCCGGCTACATGCTGCAGACCCTGCTCGATAACGGCCTGGGCCAGCAGAATATCGTCGCGGCCTATCACCCCTATTCCGAGTACCCGGAAGGCGATTCCACACCGGATCGCGATTTTCTGGTGCGCGCCAATGCCATAAACCAGTTGTTGCACAGCAATGGCGTCAAGCAGGTGTGGGCCACTGAATGGGGCTGGTCGAGCTATGCAGGCCCGGTGGAGATGCAGCACCTGATTGGCACCTCCGGCCAGGCTGATTACACCCTGCGACGTCTGGCGCTGATGAGCGCCATGGATTTCCAGCGCATCTTCCTGTTCAACCTCAGCGATCTGGACGAGCGCGCCTCGGCCCGCGATCAGGGCTATGGGCTGCTTGACCTGCAAGCCAGTCCAAAACCGGTCTATACCGCGCTGCAGAACTTTCTGAAAATCACCGGCCCGCGCCTGCAACCTGCCGAACCGCCAGCCGTGAGCAGCGTACCGGACGACCTGTATGCCGTTCCGTGGACGCGTGCAGACGGCACGCATTTGCTGATGTTCTGGAGTGCGGCGGGCACGTCATTGAATTTCCCGGCTATCACCGACGCGGTGGTTCACGACCCCTTGACCGGTAGCCGCACCCCGCTGTCCGGCAGCCAGGGCGTCACCCTGCTGCTGAAGCCGACTCTGCAAATTCTGGAATGGAAGCCCTGAGCCATGCGAATCCTGTGGACACTCCCCTACCTGCCCTGGCCCACCACCAGTGGTGGCAAGACCCGGGAATACCATTTGTTGCGCAACCTGGCTGCGCGCGGTCATCGCATCACGCTGCTGGTGCAGTCCAAGAACCCGCTGGACGACGACGCGCGCGCGGCACTGGAGCCTTGGCTGGAACGCCTGATCGTGATCGACCGCCGCCCGCTGCTCAGCCTGCGTACGCTGCTGGCTGTGGCTTTTGCAGCGCCACCGATGCTGGCCAGCGTGAACGGCTACGCGCCACAACTGGAAAAAGCCTTCGAGCAGTTGCTGGAGGAGGACTGGGACATTATTCAGTTGCAACACACTTACGCCTTTCAGCCCTTTGAGCGCGCGCTCAAGCGCTCCGGCAAACCCTTCGTGCTGACCGAGCACAATGTCGAATCGGACCTGGGTGCCGCCAGTTACGACCGTCTGCCGCGCTGGGCCAATGCCTTCGCGGTCTATGACCGCTGGCGCTACCGGCGCTGGGAAACCCGCGTGTTTCGCCAGACCGGCGAGTTGATCGCGGTCACCGAGGACGACGCCAAGGTACTTTCGCGCCTGAGCGGCAGGGCCACGTCCTATGTCGTCAACAGTGTCGACTGCGATTACTACGCCAGCGTCCATGCGGACCGTCACAGCCATCGCCTGCTGTTCATCGGCAACTATGAATACGGCCCCAATGTCGACGCCATCGAATGGGCGGTGGACGAGATCATGCCGCAGGTCTGGGCTCAGGCACCCCATGTACGGTTTGCCATCGGCGGCTTCGGTATGCCTCAGGCCTGGCGCGAGCGCTGGCCTGACCCACGCATTGAATGGCTGGGTTTCGTACCTGACCTGCGTGCCTTGCAAGCCACTGCCTCGATGTTCTTCGCGCCTCTGCGCCAGGGTGGCGGCTCCAAGCTCAAGACGCTGGAAGCCATGGCTGCCGGCCTGCCGGTGGTGACCACCGCGCAGGGGGTTTCCGGGCTGACGGTGCGGCATGGCGAACATTACCTGGGCAGCGAGGATGCCTCCGGGCTGGCGACGCTGATCGCTGAATACACTGACAAACCGCTGCAGCTCGAGCAGATTGGCGAAGCCGGCCGCGTTTATGTTCGCGCGCGGCACGACTGGTCCGTTTCGGCCGCTCAGCTGGAAGTGATCTACACCCGCTTTTCGTTCTCCAAGCAAGGATTGCGCTCATGCGTATAGGACTCGACTACCGCGCGGCAGCCGGTTATCCCATCAGCGGCATCGGTCGCCAGAATCTGGCACTGGAACAGGCCTTTCGTGAACACCCGGACGTGCAATTGCAGCTGTTCGGCGTGGCCCCCTACGATCATCCGGTACGCCGCCTGATGCACGCCCCACGCTGGGCCGCACCTCTGAATTCGGTGCATCGGCTGCCGGATCGCCTGCGCTTCGAAGGCCAGTTCCTGCCTGCTGCCCTGCGCGACGCCGGTATCCAGATCTACGTGGCCAATATCAACATGGGCCTGCCGCTGGGGCGCAAACCGGCCGATATGCGCTACGTACTGCAACTGCACGATCTGTTTCAGCTCACGCAACACAACAGTCACGGTTCGCGACTCAAAGCCAGGATCTACCGGATGACCGACTACCTGTCGATTGCCTGGTCGCTGAAGGTTGCCGACCAGATCTGGGTGCCTTCGCAATTCACTGCAAACGAAGCTGCTCGTATGTTCCCCAGGTTCAAGGCCAAACTGCGCGTCATACCGCTGCTGGTGGAAGCCTTCAAGGGTGAGCCGGCCGACATCGCGCAACTGCACCTGCCGCTGCGTTACTGGCTGTGCGTGGGCACGCGGGAACCGCGCAAGAACATCAAATGGTTCGTGGATGCCTGGCAGACCGCGCGCATGCAATTCGTCGATACCCCGGAACTGGTACTGGTCGGTGGCGACGATCCGCTGACAGAGGCCCAGCGCCAGTTACCGGGTCTGCATGTGCTCAGCGGCCTGAGCGACGCCGAACTGCACGCGCTCTACAAAAATGCCGAACGGCTCTGGCAACCCTCCACAAGCGAAGGCTTCGGGCTGCCGGTGATTGAAGCGCTGAACAGCGGCACACCGGTTGCGGTGGCAACGGGCTCGTCGCTGGATGAGGTCGCCCCGCCCGATAGCCCGCGCTTTTCACCGCTCGATAGCGGCAATCTGATCAGGTTGATGGGCACCCTGTCGCAGGCCCCCGAAGAAGATCCGGCGATTGCCACAGAATGGACGCAGCGCTATCAGTTGAAAGCCTTTTGCGAGCGCGTGCACGCGGCGCTGGAGGAATTGCGCTGATGCCACTGGCCTTGCCTCTGGGGCTGTTGTTCAGCCTGCTATTCGGCGTGATGATCTGGATGCTGCCCGCGCCTTTGGTGGTGGCGGCAGCGATCGGTATCGTGGCGGTTGCCACGATCATGCGTCGGCCGGTACGCGGGCTGCTGCTGTTCTGCCTGATCGGAACCTTCCTGCCCTACTCGACGGTTCAAATCGGCATTCGTACCACGGTGTCCGAAGCGCTGATCATGCTGACCTGGGCCAGCTACCTGCTGCATGGAGTCTTCCAGGAACGCCAGCGTTTGCCCAGCATGCTGCGCCCCGAACGGCTGCTGGTGGCATTGATGCTGTTCAGTGCGTTCCCGTTTCTGGTCGGCCAGTTAACCGTCGTCGCAGAGGGCAACGGCCCGATCAACTGGATACGCTGGCTGTTCAACCTGTCGATCCTGTTTCTGGTGCCGCGCCTGCTGACCGACCTCAAGACGCTGGAAGACGCGATCATTGCGCTGCTCGGCGGGACGCTGCTGCTGCTGGTGCTGTCGATTGGGGTTTACGTCACCAAAGGCTCGGCTACGGCAATCATCCCAATCCTCGGCAGCCTGGGCTACAGCGGTGCCGACATCCTGAGCCAGAGCCTGCTTTCGCTCGCCAGCCGCATGGGCTCACCGTGGATGCACCCCAACGTGGCGGGGGGAGCGCTGGCGATGCTGCTGCCGCTGGCCTTCTGCTTCGGCATGACGCGCAGCGGCGCGGCTCGCAAGCTGGGCCTGACGGTGGCCGCACTGGGCGCGGTCGGCCTGTTGCTGACCGGCTCACGCGGTGCACTGTTGAGCCTGATCGCGATGATGCTGCTGATGGCACGGCGACGCATTCCGCACTTGGGGCGGTTGCTGATGGGCGGATTGGTGGCCGGGATTCTTCTGCTGATGTTATACCCGCCTCTGCAAGACCGCCTGATGGGGCTGTTTAGCGATGACGACGCCAGCACCGCGATTCGCTTTCTGGAATACAGCCATTTCCCCGATGCAGTTGCCACGTTCCCGTTCGGCATCGGTTTCAAGACCGACCCACCGGTACTGGGCTATACAGAGTTCGGCATTTCCAACCTGTGGCTGAACTACATTTACAAGATTGGCATACCCGGCATGCTGCTGTTCATCGCCATCACCGTCAGTTGGTGGAAGGAAGTGCGCCCCGGAAGCGGGCGGGTCGTGCTGACTCGCGAAAACGCCATTGCGCTGGGCTGTACGACCGGTGTGCTGGCTGCGCTGTTCAGCGGTCTGTTCGACCATTACTTCAGTTTCACCAGTGTGCTGGTCGCATTGTTCTGGCTATTGGTCGGCATCAGCCTGCACGAAACCAGACGCCTGCGCGCCAGGACCGACACCCCATCCAGACACCTTGACGCCTCACCCGAGCCGGGAGCCTCCTCATGAAACACCGCATGATGCATTCTCATAATCTCAGAGAGGCACTGCCCGATTACGCGCGCAAGATGGCGGTGCCGCTCGACGAGCTGGAAGCCGCCTACCAGTGGATGCTGGACAACGAAGTGTGCTTTGAAACACGTATCAAGGATCGCACCCTGTCGTTCATCTGCTACCTCAATATCGAGCCCAGAATCGAACACCCGCTGGCGCGACGCTTCTACAAGCTGCTGGCCATCGAAACCAAAGGCGCGCTTATCCCGCTGTACGGGATCAACTGGCCGACCCTGCGCGACCGCATGTTGCGGACCTGGGAGCAGGCTTACAACATCCTGATCTGCAAGGTCCCCAGCCACACCCTGCGCCTGCTGTGGTTGCGCATCGGCGGCGCGAAGATCGGCAAGGGCTCGACGGTCTGGCGCAACACCGAGGTGCTCGGCGTCGACAGCCTGCGCATCGGAAATGACAGCACGGTGGGCTGGCATTGCCAGCTTGACGCGCGCGGCGGGCTGGTGATCGGCGATCACGTCACCATCGCTTCGCATGTGCTGATCATCGCTGGCGGCCACGATCTCAACGAACCCGAATTCTGGGCAGTAGGCGGGCCGGTGTTCATCGGCGACTATGCATGGATCTGCAGCCGCGCGCTGCTTTCGTTCGGGGCAGACATCGGCGAAGGTGCAGTGGTGGGCGGTAACAGCGTGGTCTCCAAACCGGTTCCGCCCTATGCCATCGTCAGTGGCCCGAATGCGGAAATCAAGGGCGAGCGTGCTCGCGGCCTCAACTACAAGGTGGGCGGCAAAGGCCTGTTCACCTTGTTTCACTGATCAGAAGCACAGACGATGCTGGGTTCGACACTTTGGCTGACACTGGCCACCCTCACCGGTCTGGCTGCCGGATTTGCCCGCGAATGGCTGTTGGTGGCGGCCTGGGGTGCCGGAGGCCAGAGCGACGCGTTTCTGGTTTCGATGTTCCTGCCCGAGGCGCTGCGCATGTCACTGGCGGCGGGCTTGCTCAGCGCCGCCGCCCTGCCCCTTTATCAGCAGCGTACCGCTGAACGGCAACAGCGCTGGCTGGGAGGCATGGCACCGCGTCTGTTACTGACCGGGCTGGCAGTGAGCGTCGTTCTGCTGTCGGGCGCCGGTGGGCTGGTGCGCCTGATCGGTCCGGGGCTGGATGCCGACGGCTACGCGCAGGCCGCCAGCGGCCTGCGCTGGCTGGCCTGGTGCGCACCAGGCTTCATGCTGCATGCGCTGTTTTGCGTACCGCTGCAGGCTCGCTCGCGCTTCGTGCTGGCCGGGCTCGGCTCGCTGCTGTTCAACCTGCCGCCGGTCATCTACCTCGCCGCGTTCAGCCATGCCTCGACGTCGGCCGGGCTGGCCAGCGCATGCGTACTGGGTAGCGTGCTGATGCCGGGTGTATTGCTGCCAGCCCTGTATCGTTCTGGCTGGCGGCCCTGGCAGTGGCAATCGGAAGCCGGCGCAATGCGTGAGCTGTTGCAGCGCATCGGCCCGCTGCTGAGCAGCAACCTGGCCAGCCAGGGTCTCGCCCTGCTGGAGCGTATGGTGGCTTCGCTGCTCGGCGAAGGCGCGGTGACCTGGGTCAACCTGGCGCGCAAACTGATCAACCTGCCGCTGATTGCCTTGATGAGCCTGAATCAGGTGCTGCTCGGGCTGATGAGCGGCAGTGCCGGCGATCAGCGCCTGTCGCTGCTCAAGCGCGGACTGGGCAGCGCGACCTTGCTGACCTTGCCGGCGGTGGCCGGTCTGATCGGCGCGGCTGGCGCTCTGGTGACACTGTTGCTGCCCAATCAGACCCAGGGCGGGCCGCTGCCGGAACTGCTGGCCTGGTTTGCCGCACCGCTGATGTTCGGTGCCTGGAATGCCTTGCTGGCGCGCTATGCCTACGCTGCCGGTGACACACGCCTGCCGCTCAACTGTGAGCTGATCGGCAGCCTGTGCAATGCGCTGCTGCTCGGCGCGCTGCCTTTTGCCTTCGGCCTGACCGGCATCGCCCTCGCCGCGCTGGGCGGCGCACTGGTCACTGGCGTGCTGCTGATGCGCCGCCAGTCGTTGCTGGATGTCTTGCCGTGGCGCAGCCACTGGTTGCTGGCCAGCCTGCTGATGGCTATCGCCGCCCTGTCGCTGCATCCATTGCACGACACCTGGCTGCAACTGGGCTTGAGCTGTGTTTACGGCGCGCTGCTGCTGGTCGGGCTGGCGTTATGGCTCAAACCGTGGCGCAACGTATCGGCCTGATCGGCCGCCTGGCGGCAGGCTTCCCTGAAGCGTTCCAGGCTCGGCGAGATGAACTTGTCGCGGTGCCTGATCATGAAGAACCGGCGATTGAGCGGCGGCAGCGGGCTGGCGAGCGTGCGCAACTGCCCGCTGGCCAGCAGGTCGGCGACCACACGACGGGACAGGCAACTGATGCCGATGCCTTGCGCGAGGGTGCGCATGATTGCTTCCGAGCTGCCTACCTGACGCATGTCCTGCAGGTCATGCAAATGCCTGAGCAGCAAGTGTTCGACCTCTTCGCGCGTCCCCGAACCCTGCTCACGCAGCAGCCACTCCGCGCTCTGCAGTTGGCCCAGTGACACGTGTTCCTGCCCGGCCAGCGGATGGGCGCAACCGGCAACGATGACCATTTCATCCACCAGCCATGGCTCGGCGATCAATTCCGGCAGATGACAGGGTGCCTCGATCAGCCCCATGTCGATTTCAAACTGCGCGACCTTGCGAGCAATCAGTGCGCTGTTGCCGATGTCCACATCGATGCGCAATTGAGGCGTCGAGCCGCGCAGTGCCCCGACGATCTGCGGCACGAAGTAATTGCCGATGGTGCTGCTACTGCCGATACGCAGGCGAGCATTCAACGCCGCGTCGGGCAACAGAAAGCTGTCCTCGATCTGCTGGGCGTTTTCCAGCATCTTCATGGCACGCGGCAGCAGTGCCTGCCCACTGTCATTGAGCACCAGCCGCTTGCCCACACGGTCGAACAAACGCGTACCCAACGCGCTTTCCAGCTCGTTCAATGCCGCGCTGGTGGCTGACTGGGACAGCGCCAGAGCGCTGCCTGCGCTGGTAGTGCTGCCACAACGGGTGATCGCGCAAAAAATCTGTAATTGCCGCAGGTTGATTCTCAAGAGCGCCTTCTCTCGCCGAATAAATCTACCTGATAAACAGGTAGCGATGAGAGAGATTACCCGTTTAGAAGATTGACTGTCGATCCGTAGACTGATGGCACGTCCCGAAATCACCAGCAGGAGACTGTCATGAGCAGGCTCGCAATCCTCATCAAGGGCAACGCCCCCCTCGCCGCACTGACCAGCCCGCTGGAGGCGATTCGACAATTCACCCCCAACTGGTTCGCCGTGACCATGGGCACCGGGATTCTGTCGCTGGCCCTGGCTCAACTGCCGGGTGGCCCTGCTCCGTTGCGTGCGGTGGGCGAAGCGTTGTGGTTCCTGAATATCGCCCTGTTCACGCTGTTCAGCGTGATGTACGCCAGCCGCTGGTTGCTGTTTTTCGATGAGGCACGTCAGGTCTTCGGGCACTCCACCGTCTCGATGTTCTTCGGCACCATCCCCATGGGCCTGGCGACCATCATCAACGGTTTGCTGGTGTTCGGGCCGGCACGCTGGGGCAGTGCCATTGTCCCGGTTGCCGAAGCCTTGTGGTGGCTGGACGTGGCGATGGCCATGGCGTGTGGGGTGCTGATCCCTTTCATGATGTTCACCCGTCAGGAGCACAGCATCGAGAAGATGACCGCTGTCTGGTTGTTACCGGTGGTGGCGGCAGAAGTTGCAGCGGCCTGCGGGGGATCGCTGACGACGCATCTTGCAGCCGCTGACTCGCAGTTCACGGTGCTGATCACCAGCTACGTACTGTGGGCCTATTCGGTGCCTGTGGCGCTGAGCATTCTGGTGATTCTGCTGTTGCGCCTGGCGCTGCACAAACTGCCCCACGAAAGCATGGCGGCGTCCAGCTGGCTGGCACTCGGTCCCATCGGTACGGGCGCGCTGGGCATGCTGGTGATGGGCAGCGACGCCCCGGCGATCTTTGCCGCCCACGGCCTGGCATCCATCGGCACGGTGGCCGCCGGCATCGGTGTGGTGGTCGGTATGCTGTTCTGGGGGCTGGGTCTGTGGTGGATGGCGCTGGCCGTGCTGATTACGCTGCGCTACGTGAAACAGGGTATCGGCTTCAATCTGGGCTGGTGGGCATTCACCTTCCCGCTCGGGGTGTATGCGCTGGCGACGCTCAAACTCGGTGCTACCCTGCATCTGGGCTTCTTCGATGTCTTTGGCACGTGGCTCGTCGCGCTGCTGGCACTGATGTGGTCGGTCGTGTCAGTACGTACGCTGGCCGGCGCCTATCGGGGTTACCTGTTCGTCTCGCCCTGCATCGCAGCACAAGGATGTGTCCGCCGGTAAGTTCCCTTGAACTTACCTCTGCGACACGGCGCCTGAGAAGAATATCTTCATGACAGAGAGCTTTCATGCCCACCTCAGCATTTTCCGCCAGTAACTTTTCCGGCAACCACGCAGCTCGCGACGAAAACATCGTCATCAATTCCTACACCACCGTGCTGCGCAGGACGGGCGTTCCCCATGAGCTGTTCGCGACCTACTGGCGCGATGTTCATGGCCCGCTGTGCGCCAGGCTTGAAGGCCTGGGCTGGTATGTTCAGCATCACCTGACGCGGGAAAAGGACGGCCATCTGTGGCCGGTCATCGAAGGTGTTACGGCCTTGCCGGGCTACGTGCTGGACGGTGGCGTGGAGATCGGCTTTCTGTCCGCCGAAGCGCAGAAACAATTCAAGGATGCCAGCGCCCTGCTGTTCTCCGATGAGCAGAACATGTTCGAAGAAACCATCGCCTATGACGTGCCGGATGGCTCCAGCACACTGGTGGATCGTCTGCCTGACCCGATTCCCAACGAAACCGCCACACAGGACAAGATGCATCTGCACTTTCATCTTGCCAGCGATGACCTGCCTGCGGCCCGCAAGGCCATTGAGCAGCTCGCCCGTGACATGGCCGCTTCCGATGCGGTGCTGAAACTGCGCCTGCACCTCGCGCAACCTTACGATAACGCCAAGCCTGCGCCGCCTGCGCCGGATGTTAATCATGAGGTCGAAGAGTCGCGCTTGAATATCGTCATGATGGAGTTGGTGTTCGAATCGGCCTGGACGCGCAGGACCTATTACGCCAGTGAACACTTCAAGGCGATCACCCAAGGCCTCAGCGAGCATGTCCGCTACATCACGCCGTTCGGTGTCAGCGGTGTCTACACCTATGTGCGCGATGCGCTGATGACCACCGCGGGCGTGCGTGGCAGCAGGCAGGCCGAGCTGATCCGTCAGTTGGGCGCGATCAACCAGACCCGGTCCGAGATCGAAAGCCTGTTTGGTGCGCCATCGACTTTTTGAAACACATGTGACCCGCACGTCTGCTTTAACCGGCACGATTCGGAATCGTGCTTTACTCAGCAAAATGGATTTGGGTGACGCCTGTGAAAGCTCTGACGACTCGTGAGGTGTATCAGCAACTGCGGGATGCTGCGATGGGTACACGGTCGCTGAAACTTATCGGTACACCCTCCGGTTCCGGGCTGCAACAGGTCGAGATCGATGGCTGGCTAATGTCGCTGGAAATCACTGAAGGCAGCCCGACCCGCTGTCGGGCATGTCGCTGTCCGTTGGGTCGGGAGGGCTCGTTCGAAAGCTGGCTACGCACTGATCCGGTGAGTTTGCTCAGTGGCTGGGAGCACGCGCAGATCGAGCGGTTGCTGGGTGAGGCGGCAGCCGGGCAGCCTGGGCTCGATCAGGTTCCGGGGCAGTCACCTGAATCTCAATGAGCGGTGCTTAATGTTCCAGATTGCGTTTGGCCAGGGCACCTCATGTTCCGCATGGTAATGCCTTTCGTGATGCTCCGCGTCACACGGCGGCTCTGCGACTTCAGGTGGATTGGGGCTCGACACAGACTCTCGTTCCCACGCTCCGCGTGGTAATGCAGTTCGTGACGCTCCGCGTCACACAGCGGTTCTGTGACATCAGGTAGATTAGAGTTCGACTCAGGCCACCTTTTCGCCCCTCGGCGACTCACTTTGAGGGACCAAAGTGAGCAAAGTCCTTAGCTCCGTTTCCGGCCCGACTTCGTCGGGTTCCTTCGTCCTGTCACTGATCCGGGGGTCGCCGCAACGGGCCCTCCATGGCCCGGTGCGGCTAGCCTGGCGTCCTGCCAGGCTACCCCCGAATCAGCGCCAGGACTCAGCCGTCACTTACGTCGCACTCTGCGTCGTCAGTGCCATCGTGGTTGAAAAGCGCTTTTGCGGCAGTGGCTGCGGGCAGCGCATGACTATCGTTCCTCACGCTCTGGTGTGACCCCCGAAGGTTGGATGCAACCTTTGGAGGCGTCATGGGTAAATATACAGAGCAGGCAAAACTCGCAGCCGTGAAAGAGTATTGTGCCGGCAAGGCAGGTTTGAGGGATGTTGCGCGTCGCCACGATGTGGACTTTTCCTGCCTTCGTCAGTGGGTCGCGGCTTATCAGATCCACGGCCCAGCCGCTCTTAAAGAGAAAAGGCGGCAGCGTTACAGTGACGAATTCAAGCTAGCTGTTTTGAAGCGCATGCATGATGAGCGATTATCACTGCGCCAGACAGCGGCCTTGTTCGATATCCGTCAGTTCGGCATCATCAATCTATGGCAGCGCCTTTTTGACGAAGGTGCTCTTAACGCATCCTCAAAGCCCCCTAAGAAAGTTGGACGCCCAAGAAAGATGACGACGCCCCTTCCCCCTGTGAACTCCGCTCCGATCAACGATGAATCGCGCTCGCGTGACGAGTTGCTTGCCGAGGTGAAGCAACTGCGGATGGAGGTCGATTATCTAAAAAAGCTCGATGCCTTGGTTCAGAAGAAGCAACGAATAGCGCAGCAGAAAAAGCGCAAATCGTGATGGAACTGAGGCCTTTACATTCTCTGGACGGCCTGCTGAAGTTTGCCGGTCTGGCACGCAGCACTTTTTACTATCAACAAAAGGTACTGCTGGCAGATGACAAATACGCCGGGCTGAAAGACCTGATTCAGGCAACTTTCTACGAGCACAAGGGCCGGTATGGCTATCGTCGCATCACGGCAGCGTTGCGCAGGGCGGGCCATCTTGTGAACCACAAGACGGTGCAGAAACTAATGGGGCAGCTAGGCCTGAAGAGCCTGATACGCGTGAAGAAATACCGTTCCTACAAAGGCGAAACAGGCAAGGCCGCGCCTAACCTGCTAAAGCGTGATTTCAAAGCGCAATACCCTAACCAGAAATGGGCCACCGACGTGACCGAATTCAAAGTAGGAGGCCAGAAACTTTATCTGTCGCCGATCATGGATCTGTACAGCGGCGAAATCATTTCCTATGCGATTGCCAGGCGCCCGCTGTACTCCATGGTCGACGAAATGCTTGAAGGAGCATTTAAGCGGCTTGGACCGCATGAAAAGCCGATTTTGCATTCCGACCAGGGCTGGCAATATCGGATGCCTATTTACCAGCGACTGCTCAATGAGAATTCGATCGCAGCCAGCATGTCGCGCAAGGGTAACTGCTACGACAACGCGGCTATTGAGAGCTTTTTTAGCACGCTGAAATCCGAATTTTTCTACCTGAACAAATTTAACGATCTGGATGAGCTTCAAGCGGGTATCGAAGAGTACATTGAGTATTACAATCACTCACGCATAAAACTGAAGCTTAACGGCCTGAGTCCTGTGGAATACAGAATGCAGGCCGCCAAGGCAGCGTAGGTGGATAATTGTCCAACCTTCGGGGGTCACACCACTCCGCGTGGGAATGCAGTTCGTGACGCTCTGCGTCACACAGCGGTTCTGCGATTTCAGGTGGACTGGGGTTCGACTCAGGCCTCCTTTTCGACCATCAGCGAGTGATTTTGATGAGGCTAAAGTAACCTCACACTCTGTGCCGTCAGTGCCATTGTGATTGAAAAGCGCTTTGCCTGGGCTCAGCCCATTGCTGAATCGTTTAACTCGGCGTTAAATGGCCACTCAGACGATAGGCAACACCATAATTCCAATAATTACAGAAGGACCACCACCATGAAATCCCTTCCTCTGCTCGTAGGCCTCGGCGCCCTTACAGCCGCTTCCAGTGTGTTTGCCTGGGATTACGTGCTGCTCGACACCGACAAGGCTGCGCAGAATCAGCAGATCACCAGTCAGCAACTGGGCGTCAAGACCGACAAGCCGTTCACTGTCACGATGCGTACGCTGCATGGCGGTCGTCAGGAAGGCGTGAGCATCATCGATATCGACAACGGTACGATGAAGCTGTCGGTCGTCCCGACCCGCGGCATGAACGTGCTGCAGGCATCAGTCGGCGATGTGCGTATGGGCTGGGATTCGCCGGTCAAGGACGTGGTCAATCCGGCCTTCATCGAGCTCAATGGCCGCGGCGGATTGGGCTGGCTGGAAGGTTTCAACGAGCTGGTAACCCGCTGCGGCTACGAGTGGGTGGGCCATCCGGGGATGGACAACGGCGAGCTGCTGACCCTGCACGGCCGTGCAGCCAATATTCCGGCGAGCAAGGTGACACTGCAGATCGACGAAAAACCGCCGTACGCGATCCGCCTCAAGGGTGAATTGAAGGAGCAGGCGTTCAAGAAGGTCGACTTCTCGGTGCAGACCGAACTGGTCACCGAGCCCGGCAGCACGAGCTTTTCGCTCAACGATACGCTGACCAACAATGGCGACTATCCGAAAGAATACCAGGCGCTGTACCACAGCAATTTCAGCACGCCGTTCCTCGAGCAAGGGGCGCGTTTCGAAGCGCCGGTCAAGCAGGTTTCGCCGTTCAACGACAAAGCCAAGGGTGATCTCGGCGACTGGCAGACCTACCGCGCGCCGACGCCGGATTACGACGAGACGGTCTACAACATCGTGCCTTACGGTGATGCCAAGGGTGACACGCTGACCGTACTGCACAACAAGGCTGGCAGCCTGGGCGTGTCGGTCGGTTTCAATACCAGGCAGTTGCCGGTGTTCTCGCTGTGGAAAAACACCGACACCAAAGGCCAGGGCTACGTCACCGGACTGGAACCGGGGACCAGCTTCTCCTATAACCGCCGCTTCCAGCGCCCGCTGAACCTGGTACCAACCATTGCCCCGAAAGAGCAACGTCAGTTCCAGATCAGCTACAGCCTGCTGGCTGACAAAGGCGCGGTCGACAAAGCCCTTGGGCAGGTCAAGAGCATTCAGGACGGTCGCGAGACCGAAGTGCGCAAAGAGCCGCTGGTGGACCTGAGCAAAGAGCAATGATCGTTATCTGACGATTTTTCAACGCCGCGCTGAAACAGGGCCGGGTGTCGACGCAAGCCATTACGTCGACATCCGGCCCTGCTCGTTTCGGTGGTAAAAAATTCTCACAACACTTGAGGTTTTCGCCTGTCTACACCCTCTCAACCCTTCGAAGACGAGCATGCACATGAAAATCCTGATGGTTTTGACATCCCATGACCAACTGGGCGACACCGGCAAGAAAACCGGTTTCTGGCTCGAAGAGTTCGTCGCGCCGTATTACGCGTTCAAAGAGGCCGGTGCCGACGTTACGCTGGTTTCTCCGAAAGGCGGTCAACCACCGCTGGACCCGAAGAGCGATGAGCCCGACGCGCAGACCGAAGACACCAAGCGTTTCTCCAAAGATGCAGATGCGCAGAAAGCACTCGCTAACACCGGCCTTCTGTCTGGCGTCAATGCTGCCGATTTCGATGCCGTGTTCTACCCGGGCGGTCACGGCCCGCTGTGGGACCTGGCTGAAGACAAGCACTCCATCGCTCTGATCGAGGCATTTGCCAAGGCAGACAAGCCACACGCAATGGTCTGCCATGCACCTGGCGTATTGCGTCACGTCAAAGCAGCGGACGGCCAGCCACTGGTCAAGGGCCGCCGCGTCACAGGCTTCACCAACAGTGAAGAAGAAGCGGTCGGCCTGACCAATGTCGTACCTTTTCTGGTCGAAGACACGCTCAAGCAACTGGGCGGTGACTACTCCAAGGGCGACGACTGGGGCGTTTACGTATTGACCGATGGCAAGCTGGTAACTGGCCAGAACCCGGCCAGTTCGGCGCAGGCAGCCAAAGACCTGATCACGCTGCTGAGCTGATCGATGTGTGCGGTTCGGCGTCCGACGCGATCAGCATCGGGCAACGGACCGCGCGTCATTTAAATCGAATCTTGCACACGCCACACTGACCAATAACCACACCCCTCGACAATAAGGAATACGGTCATGGCTGATGAATCCAAACGCGAAGACCTCGATCACAAGCCGGAAAACGCCGGCAAAGTGGGCGAGAAGAACAAACAGCTCAATCAGCAGGGTGAACAGGCCCGACCTGCCACCTCTCCCGACCCGCAGAAAGACAAGTCAGGCAACTGACGCCGCGTCAGAGCAAGCCGCGCTCGGCACACACCTTCACGACTTGTTCACGCAGCCAGCCACTGGCTTCGTCTCGATCCGCCTGGGCGCTCCACAGCATGTCCAGACTGAAGCCGGGCAAGTCAGGTGGCAGTTCGAATACGCAAATCCACGGCTCATTGCCCAGCAGCGTCTGAATACGGCGTGGCAGAACCAGAATGAAATCGGTGCCTTCCAGCAATTGCAAAGCCGCCCGGTAGCTGTTGGCGCGCGCGACGATGTGGCGCTCAAGCCCCTGGCGCTGCAGCCAGCCATCCACCATGTTGGTGTCGGACGTCCACGGCGTCGGGTAGACATGACGGTGCCGGATGAAGGTTTGCAGGTCGATCAGGGCGCTGCGCGGCGCGAACCGGGAGTCCATGATGCAAACCAGATCATCCTCCATCAACACCTGCGAAATCAGGCTGTCCGGGACTCGGTGAAAGCCAGGCCCGAAGCACAGGGCGAGGTCAAACAGACCGTCGTTCAATTGCTCGGCAGGCAACTGCTTCTCCAGCTTTTGCACATTGACCGTCACCGAGAAGCCGGCTGCAACGAAGTCACGCAGCAAATGCGGCAATACCAGCAGCTCGAAATACTCAGGCGCGCAGACCGTGAAGGTGGTCTGTGCGCGAGTCGGGTCGAACAGATCGAGACCGTCATGACACAGGTTGACCGAGCGGAGAATCTGCTGCACATGGTCATGCATGGCCAACGCCTTGCGGGTCGGACGCATGCCGTTGCGGGTGCAGATGAACAGATCGTCCTCGAAGTTGGCACGCAGCTTTTTCAGGCAGTAACTGACCGTCGACTGGCTGACATGCAACGCTTCCGCGACCAGGGTCAGGTTGCGCTGCTCATACACCGAGACAAAGACCATGAGGTCCTGCATGTCCAGCTTTCTCAGGGCATTACTGTTAAGCATCAAGGCATCTCGCTGGCGCAATGACCGGGCGGTCAGGTCAACGCGCACAAGATAGCATCAAAATGCAATCATTCAGCCTGTCTGCCAGTGATGACAGGTCCGCCGAGTGCGTCGCGCAGATGATCAGCATAACGTCGAGGGTCGAGTCGCACCACCATCAACAGCATGATCACGACCAACGCCATCAGTGACCACCATGCACCCGCAAAGCTGCCCGTCAGGTCACGAATCACTCCGGCAAGCAGCGGCGACAGGCTGGCGATCAGATAACCCACGCCCTGCACGAATGCCGTCAGGCTGCCCGCCTGCTGCGGATCATCGCAATGATCCATGGACACGATCAGGCTCATCGGAAAAAGACCGCCAATCCCCAAGCCCAGCAGGCATGCCCACAGCAGGCCCAACTGCTGCGGCATCAAAATCAGCCCGGCAAAGCCGGTCATCATCAATATCAGCAGCACAACCAGCGCCACGCGCTTATCGCGACTGCGGTTGGCCAGCGCCGGAACCAGCAGACCCGATACGACCTCCATCAGGGTCAGAAAGCCCAGCAGTAACCCTGCACCCTGCTCACCCCAGCCGTTTTCCAGATAATAGGGCGCCAGCCAGGCCAACACACAGGTATAGGACGCAGTGCCAAGACCGAAGAAAATCCCCAGCATCCAGGCCCGAGGCATGTGGAAGAAGGTCTGCCGGTGCCCTGCAGCGATTGACGCGTCGGACTGCAACACGTGCCGCTGGGCAAACCAGAAGCACATTGCCAGAAGAGCCAGTAGCGACCAGACCGCCAGGCCGACGCGCCAACTGCCACTGCTGCTCATTAGCAGAGGGCTGAATGAGGCGGCCAGCGCGGCCCCGCCCATAATCGCGGTCACGTACAGCCCCATGTACAAGGAGACGTCGGCCTTGAAGCGCGATTTGATCAACGCGGGCATCAGCGCCTGAATCAAGGCAATACCCAGACCCGCCAGCACAGCGCTGAAAATCAGTTCGGCAGCAGAATCGAGAAACAGACGCGCCAGGGTTGCCAGACCGATAAGCGCCAGTGAAAGCATGATGCTGCGATACGAACCCAGGTAACGAGCAATGCCCATGCCGAAAAACATGGCCAGTCCCATGGCCATGACCGGCAGCATGGTCAGCAACGACGCCGTCCCGAAACCCAGCGGGACGTCCAGACGAATCGCCACCAGCAATGGACCGACCGCGGCCATCGACGGGCGCAGGTTCAGCGCCACCAACAGGACACTGATCATCAACCCCATATTCTGAACCGCCGAGCCACGCATCTGCATACCGTCACCATCGCTATTGATGGTCATGATTAGGCCGGGCGCGTGCTCAGGTGACAAATCAAAATCTGGGCCGTGCTATCTAAAAATCAGTTCACCCATGCCACAGGCAGATTTCAGGCATTCTGCCGACGGCAGCCGCAGGATTCTGCACCCTCGGTCTGTGCGGTTTCAGGCTCAACCACCTCATCCACGCCCAGCCACCAGGTCAGACCGCGACACGGGTATTGCACATAGAACGGCTGGCCCATCATCGGCGTGGCGATCGAGACATTCTGCTCCCAGGCCAGGGCCAGAATGCGATCGAACGGTTCGTGCCAGGCATGCATCGACAGGTCGAAGGTGCCGTTGTGGATCGGCAGCAACCAGCGACCGCGCAGGTCCAGGTGCGCCTGCAGCGTCTGCTCGGGCTGCATGTGCACATCGGGCCACTCGACGTTGTAGGCGCCGGTTTCCATCAGGGTCAGGTCAAATGGTCCGTATTGCTCGCCAATGGTTTTGAAACCATCGAAGTAACCGCTGTCGCCACTGAAGAAGATCCGTTGATCGCCATCGATCATCACCCAGGACGCCCACAAGGTGCGGTTGCTGTCGAGCAGCGTACGCCCCGAGAAATGCTGCGAGGGCGTGGCGACGAACTCGATGCCCGCCACCTCGGTCGACTGCCACCAGTCCAGCTGACGCACCTTGTGCGCAGGCACGCCCCACTCGATCAACGTATCGCCCACGCCAAGCGGCGCCAGAAAGTGCTCGGTCTTTTCGGTCAGCGCCTTGATGGCCATGCGATCGAGGTGATCGTAATGGTTGTGCGAAAGAATCACCGCCTTGATCGGCGGCAACTCTTCGAGGCTGATCGGCGGCTGATGAAAGCGCTGCGGGCCAGCCCACTGCACGGGCGAGGCACGCTCGGCAAACACGGGGTCGGTCAGCCAGAACTGGTCGCGCAGTTTGAGCAGAACGGTCGAATGCCCCAGGCGGTAAACAGTGTTGTTCGGCGCTGCCAGCAACTGTTGACGCGACAGCGGCTGTACCGGAATGTCGCCTGCCGGGCGTGTGTCCTTGGGCTTGTTGAACACCTGATCCCAGAAAATCCCGAGCGTGCGCAGCAGACTCGACGGCTTCATGGCCGCATGATTGCGGTATCGCCCTGCGTGGCGGGACAAGACAGGCAGTGAAGAAGCGTACTTTTTCTGATGTGTCGAGGCCATGGTTCGCTGACTCCTGGGGGCAGGTTGAGGCTCCAGCCGTGCATTCTTCGTACGTGATCCTGTTGCAGGATGTCCGAGGGAAAATATGTAACAGTGTTTTACACTACACGGTGTAGTTTTAAGCTTGCATGATCCTTGGCGACAAGTAAACTGCTGAGTGTAATTTTCTCTAAACGCACGTTTGAAGCGAACCTAATGACCGAACCCATGCGCCTTACCGATCAGAAACGCGAATCCATCGTCCAGGCGGCTATTGCCGAATTCGGCGATCGTGGCTTCGAGATCACCAGCATGGACCGGATCGCCGCGCGGGCCAAGGTTTCCAAGCGTACGGTCTATAACCATTTCCCCAGCAAGGAAGAACTGTTCGCCGAGATGCTGCAGCGCCTCTGGAGCTGCGCCCCGCCGCAGGCTGAGGTGGTTTTTCGCCCGCAAATCGGGCTGCGCGAGCAGTTGCGGGAATTGCTGTGGGGCAAGATGCGCAATCTGACCAACAGCCACTTTATCGACCTGGCCCGCGTGGTGGTCGGCGCCACCATTCACTCACCCGAACGGGCTCAGGTGTGGATGGCGCGTATCAATGAACGAGAAGAAACCTTCAGTGCCTGGATTCGCGCCGCGCAGAAGGACGGCCGCCTGAAGCCGGTTGACCCGGCCTTTGCCGCGACGCAAATGCATGCATTGCTCAAGTCGTTCGCGTTCTGGCCGCAGGTGACGTTCAGTGCTGCATTGCTTACCCCCGAGGAGCAGCACACGGTGGTCGAATCGACGCTGGACATGTTTCTCGGCTGGTACGAAATAACCCGCTGACGCTGAAGCGGTCAGTCCAGCACAACGCCCCGGCACTCACCGAAGCCAATCGAGATGTGCCCTTCGCGATGACAACGGGCACGCAGAAACACCTCGTCGCCACTTTGCAGGAACATGCGCACTTCGCCATTGGGTAATGTGACCGGTTGTTTGCCGCCTGCGGTCATCTCCAGCAGGCTGCCGTACTGACCTTCCTGGGGGCCGGACAACGTACCGGTGCCGAGCAGGTCACCCGGCTGCAATTTGCAGCCGTTAACGCTGTGATGCGCAACCATCTGCGCCACTGTCCAGTACATGTTCAGCGAGTTGCTCAGACCCAGCCTGTGAGGCGCCAGGCCGTCGGCTTTCATCTGTGCAGTCCGCAATAGCACTTCCAGCTCGATATCCAGCGCCCCGCCCTGCTGATCGTGGTCATCGAGCAGATACGACAGCGGTTGCGGATCGCCGTCCGGACGTGGCGGTTGGGCACGACGAAACGGTTCAAGCGCTTCGGCAGTCACCACCCAGGGCGAAATCGTCGTGGCAAAACTCTTGGACAGAAACGGTCCCAACGGCTGGTATTCCCATGCCTGTATGTCACGCGCCGACCAATCGTTGAGCAGGCAGAACCCGGCAATATGCTCGGCGGCCCGATCGATCCCGATGGACTCGCCCTGGGCATTCCCCGGCCCGATCCAGACCCCCAGTTCCAGTTCGTAATCCAGGCGTTGGCAGGGACCGAAAGCAGGAGCGTTCTGACCTGCCGCCAGGGTTTGTCCGCTGGGGCGCCGCACAGCCGTACCCGAGGGACACAAGGTCGACGCTCTGCCGTGATAGCCGATCGGCACGTATTTGTAGTTGGGCAGCAGCGGGTTGTCCGGGCGGAACAGCTTGCCGACATTCAGCGCGTGATGAATACCGACGTAGAAGTCCGAGTAATCACCCACCCGAGCGGGCATGTGCAACGTGCACTCACTCATCGGCAACAACAAACCGGCAACGCCCTGCAGCCTGTCGCGCTGCGGGCTGTCTTCATCGAGCAACTGCAACAAGGCGGCGCGCAATGCCTGGCGGGCAGCGGCACCCAGTGCAAGAAAATCATTGAGCTGGTCGCGGCTGGCAACCTCGGCAACATCGGCGGCCGGTCCCTGAAACACCCCGGCCTCTGTTGCTGCGCGCAGATCGAAAATCCTGTCGCCTATGGCCACTCCGCCACGCGGGCAGGTCTGGCCATGGCTGAACACGCCCAACGGCAGGTTCTGCAGCGGGAAATCGGCATGCCCGTTGGCAGATTCGACCCAGCTACGACGATTGAGCGCGGTAGTCATCAGCGTGGCTCCTGGGTGAACGTCCTGGCCATATCCTTCCAGCAGGCATCGTAATCGGTTTGCAGTTGCGGACAGTCGAGCGCGTGACGACTGGGGCGCAATACCTTGCCGGTTTCGAACATGAAGGCCATGGTGTTGTCGATCCTGTGCGGTTTCAGCTCGGCAGCAATGGCCTTTTCGGCGGTGACATTATCCGGGCCGTGCGCACTCATGCAGTTGTGCAGCGAAGCGCCACCGGGCATGAAGCCTTCGGCCTTGGCGTCGTACGCGCCGTCGATCAGGCCCATGAATTCGTTCATCAGGTTGCGGTGGAACCACGGCGGACGGAAGGTGTTTTCCGCCACCATCCAGCGCGGCGGGAAGATCACGAAATCGATATTAGCCTGGCCATGAATAGCCCCCGGTGAGGTCAGCACGGTGAAAATCGATGGGTCCGGGTGATCGTAGCTGACCGTACCGATCGTGTTGAAACGCCGCAGGTCGTACTTGTACGGAACGTTGTTGCCGTGCCAGCCCACCACGTCAAAGGGTGAGTGCTCCAGTTGCGTCGACCACAGCTCACCGAGGAACTTCTGCACCAGTTGCATCGGCTGGCGACTGTCTTCAAACCAGGCAACCGGGGTCAGAAAATCACGTGAGTTGGCCAGCCCGTTGCTGCCGATCGGGCCCAGTTCCGGGAGGCGCAAGGCGCAGCCGTGATTCTCGCAGAGGTAACCACGGGCGCTGCTGTCGAGCAGGTGCACGCTGAACTTCAAACCTCGCGGCAAGACGGCGATTTCCAGGGGTTCGATGTCCAGCAAGCCCAGTTCGGTGACGATTCTGAGTCGGCCCTGCTGCGGCACCACCAGCCATTCGCCATCCGCGCTAAAGAACGCTCGCTGCATGGAGGTGTTGGCGGTGTACAGGTAAACGCTGACACCCTCGGCCTGCTCTGCCGCCGAGGTGCTGGCGAGGGGGATGAGACCGTCGATGAAATCGGTCGGTGCCGCGGGGATATCGAAGGCATTCCAGCGCAACCGGTTGGGGTTGATCGGCCCCGGCTCCTGACCGGCCATCTGCCGATCCATGCGCTGGTAACGCGGATGGGCTGCCGACGGCTTGATCCGATACAGCCAGGTACGTCGGGCTTCGCTGCGCGCGACGGTGAAAGCGGTACCCGAGAACTGCTCGGCATACAGACCCAGAGGATGCTTTTGCGGCGAATTCTGGCCAACGGGCAGCGCGCCGGGCAGCGCCTCGCTGCTGAACTGGTTGCCAAAGCCCGACTGATAAATCAATGCGTCGGATCTGGAGTGGATAGCCATCTGGACCTCTTGTTGTCATGGGGTCGGGCAGAGACAGGACGAAACATTATTTTACGTAAAGCGATTACGCATAACGTAATTTGAGTTTGCCAGCCGGTCAAGCTATAAAGCTGCCTTTCCCGATCGGCGCACAGCACCCCCATGACCCAGGAAACCGAAAGCCCCGCAGGCGGACGCCAGCAGAAGGTCCAGGCCGCTGAAGTCGGGCTGGGCGTGCTCAAGGCACTTGCCGAACTCGCCCCTGCCACGTCCCTTTCGAGACTGGCCGAACACCTGGGCATGCCCGCCAGCAAGGTTCATCGTTATCTGCAGGCGCTGATTGCCAGTGGCTTTGCCGAACAGGATGCTGTCAACAATCACTACGGGCTGGGGCGCGAGGCGTTGCAGGTGGGGCTGGCCTCGCTCGGCAAGCTGGATGTCCTCAAGGTGTCGGCCCCCTGGCTGGCCAGCTTGCGCGACGAGTTGAATCAGACCTGCTTTCTGGCGGTATGGGGCAACAAGGGGCCGACCGTGGTGTATGTCGAACCCTCGATGGGTGCGGTGACGCTGGTCACGCAGATCGGCTCGGTGCTGCCGCTGCTTGGCTCGTCCACCGGCCTGGTGTTCGACAGTTTTCTGAACGACCGCGAAACCGCTGCGCTTCGCGAGCAGGAAGTGCCGTTGCTGAGCGCCGCACAGTTGCGTGAGGTCGAGCAGCATGTCGAGCAGATTCGTACCGCCGGCGTGCACCAGATTCAGGGCTTGCTGATGCCGGGTATCAATGCAGCCTCCTCACCGCTGTTCGCCATGGGTGACAAGCTGGTGGGCGTGATCACCGTGGTAGGGCCGGGATCGGTGTTGAACGACGCGACACAGGATCTGGCGGCCACGCGGCTTTTGCAAACGGCGGTGGCGATCAGCGAGCGCATGGGCGGTAGCCGTCCGTCAGACTGAATCAGGGGGAAGCGCTGGATACCCTGGCAAAATGGCTATCTGCTTGCCACCCTTGAATCAAGCGACCTTCGACGCGGTTACGCCCTTTGGTTTTGGCCAGGTAAAGAAGTCGATCCGCTTCCTTCAGCGCAGCGGTGTGCGCATCCTTCTTCTCTGCTGCGTTGATCGCCACCACGCCCGAGCTGATGCTCAGCCTGCCCAGCGGGCTGGACGAGTGCTCTATACAACTGGCTTCAATGGATGATCTGATTTTTTCCGCAAGTTTCAGCGCCCCTGCCAGGTCGGTTTCAGGCAACAGAATGACAAACTCTTCGCCGCCGTAACGTGCAGCCATATCCCCAGACCGGTCGAGGCTGTTGCCAATCAGCCCCGCTACTTGCCTCAGGCAGTCGTCACCCTGCAGATGGCCGTAGGTGTCGTTGTATTGTTTGAACCAGTCGATATCCAGCAAAATAATTGCGATGGTTGCATCATTCCGGCTAGCCCGCCCCCACTCCTGCTGCAAGGCCGTATCGAAGCAGCGTCGATTGGCCAGGTGCGTCAGGCTGTCCGTGTGAGCGATGATCTCCAGGTCGTTCCTGGCAATGTTCAGTTCCCCCTCCGCAGTGATCAACTGCTGGATTTGCCGATACAGCAGGACGCCCAGAAAAACCAGCGCCAGGATAATGATGCCGGTGATGGTCATGGAGCGCTGTGCATAGGCCCACCAGGGCGCGAACACATGCTGACTGGAGATACCGGCAGCGGCGACGATGGGCAATCCTGACACACGCCGATAGGCATAGATCCTTTCCACCCCATCCACCACGGAGTTGATCACTGCGGTACCGCTGTCGCTGTACGGCAGATAGCGAGTGAAGATATCGCCCTTGGCCACATTGGTGGTCATCAGTGCGGTTAATGTGGGCCTACGCGCCAGCAGGTCGCCATTGTTCAGAGCGAGGAAGATCACGCCCTTGTCGTCTACATCCATGCGCTGGAAAAACGCCTGGAAATAAGTCACCGGCACCGTGGCCAGGGCAACGCCTGCAAAACTGCCATCCGCCGCATTGATACGCCGACTGACCGGGATGATCATGTCCCCCGTATTGCGGCTTTCGACAATGGAACCTATATGAATGGACGGGTCAGGGTTGTCGCGGTGATAAATGAAGTAGGCGCGGTCTTCGTTGTTTCTGGTCTGCACGCCCTTGGCAAAGGAATTGGCGACCCAGTTGCCCTGGGCATCGTAGATGAACAGCCCCTGAAGCCCTTTGACGTTTACCAGGTCTTGAGCCATCAGCCTGGTCAAGCGGCTTTGCTGCTCGCCTGCGGCGCCATCCTGCTCAACACGCTCGGCAAGGTCTCGCAGCGTGTTGTCAGCCTGTTGCAGGGTGTCCTGAGCCTGTTGCTCAGCAGCAAGCACGATATTGGACACCGCAATCCTCGCGGTGGCCAAGCGCTCGAGCTTGGACTGGTTCATCTGCCAGGCGGTGGCCATGATCAACGATAGACAGACCAGGGCAATGAAGCCGATCAACGCTTTGCTGAGCGCCGAAGGTGTAAGCCTCGTCGAAATAAAGGAAAGCGGCTTCATAGGATTGTCATCAAATTGGCAGTGAAACCTTCTATGCAGTTTCCATACCTTTGCGACACTTAACCTGAACGTCTTGTTGCATCAGGTAACGCTGGCCTTAGTTGGATCGATGCCCGCCTGGCTAGTTGCTCAAGAAGTTGTTACAGGTATCCGGTTTTTTGACGATACAGCTTCTGAGCTGTCCGAAAACAGCTGCCGATACGCTACTGTGAGAGGTGCTCCAATGCCAATGTATCGAACGTTGTTTTTCCGGCGTGGCGCAGGCGCGTGTTGGCAGGGTGCTTTCAACGGTGCCGGCACAGCGGCGTTGCCCATCGATCGCTGCGTGTTTCAGGCCCGATCAGCTTATAGCGATGGCCTCAAATGAACACTTACCCGGTCGGCGATGATGACGAAGAACGTATTCGTATCTTGAATGCCTTTTCGTTGATGGATACCCCACCTGAGCACGAATACGATCAGATCGTGCAAATGGCATCGCGGATTTTCGATGTGCCCATTGTGCTGATTTCTCTGGTTCATCGAGACCGGCAATTCTTCAAGGCGCGCGTTGGCCTCGATGTCTGCGAAACGGGCCGCGACGTCTCATTCTGCAATTTTGCGCTCATGGGCCGTAACGTTTTTCTGGTGCCTGATGCATTGCAGGATGAGCGGTTCAGCTCAAACGCCTTGGTAGTCGGCGCTCCCCATATTCGCTTTTATGCCGGGGCGCCGCTGATAACCGCCAGCGGTCATGTGCTGGGCAGCCTGTGCCTGATCGACAATAAACCCAGGGAGACTTTCTCGGAGCGAGATCAGCGGGTTCTTCAGGACCTGGCAGTCATGGTCATCGAAAGAATGGAGTTGCGTCGGCTCGAACTGGAGAATGAAGACAGCCACACCCGCTTCATGAATATCACCTCGACTTCACCCGACGCGATCATCTGCTCGGACAGCAAAAACCGGATCATCTCATGGAACAATTCGGCCGAGCTCATTTTCGGGCATCGATCCGAGGACGCCATGGGAAAGCCTCTCGACATCATTATTCCGCCCGAAATGCGCTCCAGGCACCATGCCGGTCTGTCGAGGGTGGCTGCAGGCGGTCCGGCCTCCATCATCGGAAAATCCATCAACCTGACGGCCATCCATCGCGACGGTCATACCATCCCCATCGAGCTCTCGCTCTCACAATGGACGTCTGCCGGCGAGCCACAATTCGGAGCGATCATTCGTGACATCACCCAGCGTGTCGAGGCGGACAAATTACTCAAGCATGCGGCCGAATACGATCACCTGACCGGGCTTGCCAATCGATCGACGCTCAAGAGGCGGATCAAGGAGGCGTGCGATGCTCAGCTTTCAGCAGCCATCCTGCTGATCGATCTGGACGGTTTCAAGGACGTCAACGACACGTTGGGCCACGCTGCGGGTGATTTTGTGCTCAAGGTGACCTCTCACCGTCTTCGCGAACACGTACCGGCCTGCCATATGGTCTCGCGTCTGGGCGGCGATGAATTTGTCGTGTTCCTGTCCGAAACGGCAGACCCCGACAAGGCGATCAAGCTGGGCCTGGAGCTCATCGCGGTCATCGAGGAGCCGATAGAGTTTGAAGACAATTCAATCTATATCGGCGCCAGCATCGGCGTCTCCGTAAGGTGTGGCTCCGACTACGACGAGGAGCAAATGCTCGGTAATGCGGACCTGGCGCTCTACCAGGCCAAGTCTGACGGACGCTCCCTGGTTCGCACCTTCACCTCCGAGCATCGACAGACCGCGTCCAGAAGAGGCGCGCTCAGCTCATCGATGCGTCAGGCGTGGGCCAACAAAGAGTTCGAGCTGTACTACCAACCTCAGGTACGACTTGCGGATGGTCGTATCACCGGAGCCGAAGCCCTTATACGCTGGAACCATCCGACACTGGGTGTCGTGTCCCCTGCGGTTTTTCTACCGGCACTGGAAGCCGGTCTTCTTGCGGTGCCGGTGGGCGAATGGATACTGCGTTCAGCCTGTGAGCAGGCAGCGCAATGGCGAAATACCGGCTGCGAGGAATTCCGCATCGGCGTCAACCTGTTCGCCGCGCAGTTTCGCATGCGGGACTTTGCCGAAATGGTTGAAAGCGCGCTTGAAGATTTTTCCTTGCCGGCACACTCACTCGAACTGGAGATCACGGAAAACATCATCCTGCGAAACGAACAACGCATTATGGAACCGCTGCGCCACCTTCGCTCATTGGGTGTGGGCATCGCATTCGATGATTTCGGTACCGGCTATGCGTCCCTGAGCCTGCTCAAAGACTATCCGGTGACACGACTGAAGATCGACCGCTCATTCGTGAGTGGCGTGGAGCGCAGCAAAAAAGACGAAGTCATCGTCGAGGCCGTCGTCAGGCTGGCAAACGGCTTCAATCTTCAGGTCACGGCAGAAGGCATAGAAACCCGTGAGCAGGAAAGTCTGATGCGCCATTATGTGTGCGACGAAGGCCAGGGCTATCTGTATGGTCGCCCCATGCCGGCGCATGAATTCACCAAGCGTTATATCTCTTCTCACAATTGGCACGCTGACGTGCTCAAGCACAACTGACTCAGAACGAGCCTGGGCAGGCTCGTCTGATCGCGCAATATGGACGCCTCTGGTGATCACTCAGTCCGGCGTCAGTACACCACGCTGGATCTGGTCGCGTTCGATGGATTCGAACAGTGCCTTGAAGTTGCCCTCGCCAAACCCGTCATCGCCCTTGCGCTGAATGAATTCGAAAAATACCGGGCCCATCAGCGTTGCGGAGAATATCTGCAACAGCAAACGACGCTCGCCGCCTTCGGAAGAACCATCGAGCAGAATCCCGCGTGACTTGAGCTCGGCCTCCGGCTCACCGTGGTCGGGCAGGCGGCCTTGCAGCATCTCGTAGTAGGTATCCGGCGGCGCAGTCATGAAGCGCATGCCGGTGGCTTTCAGCGCGTCCCAGGTCTTGATCAGGTCATCGGTAAAGAAGGCTACATGCTGAATGCCTTCGCCATTGAACTGCATCAGGAACTCTTCGATCTGCCCCGCGCCCTTGGACGATTCCTCGTTGAGCGGAATGCGGATCATGCCGTCCGGGGCGGTCATGGCTTTGGAGGTCAGGCCGGTGTATTCGCCCTTGATGTCGAAGTAACGCAGCTCGCGGAAATTGAACAGCTTTTCATAGAAACCGGCCCAATACGCCATGCGCCCGCGGTACACGTTGTGGGTCAGGTGGTCGATGAATTTCAGACCGGCACCGACCGGGTGGCGGTCAACGCCCTCGATGAAGTTGAAATCGATGTCGTAGATCGACGTGCCCTCGCCGAAGCGATCAATCAGGTAAAGCGGCGCGCCACCGATGCCCTTGATTGCGGGCAGGCGCAACTCCATGGGCCCGGTAGCGATTTCCAGCGGTTGGGCGCCCAGTTCAAGCGCCCGGCTATAGGCCTTCTGCGCATCTTTCACGCGGAACGCCATGCCGCACACCGAAGGACCATGCTCGGCGGCAAAGTACGATGCCAGGCTGTGCGGCTCGTTGTTGAGAATCAGGTTGATCGCGCCCTGACGATACAGGGACACGTCCTTGGAGCGGTGGGTCGCGACTTTGGTGAAGCCCATCATCTGAAACACGGGCTCAAGGCTATTGGGCGTCGGTGATGCGAATTCGATGAATTCAAAGCCCATCAGGCCCATTGGATTTTCGTAAAGATCAGCCATGACTGGCTCCTTGCAGGAAAGTGAGAGTGGGTAACCCTGGCAATCACTGTCCTGCGGGCGGCGCACACGGAATCCCTCGCACGCTGCGTGCGAGAAAATCACCGAATATCAGTTGCAGACCAAGAATCTTCATGAGGGCAGCCTACTCCGGCTTGTCCGATTGTGCATCAGGGTGTGCCTGGTAAAAGACCGAGGGCTGCCGGGCCAGATGCTCGACCCGCTGAATACGCACGAATGCAGTCAGGTCGACGCGGTAACGATGCGCTGCGTACAACAGGGGTAGCAGGTAAATAGCCGCATGGATGCGGTGTTTTTATTTTCGTAACCCTATTACGTAATGCGTAAATTGCGTGATCGGACCCTCGCTGTCAACTCAAGCCTCGCAGCGAATGAGCTAGGATGCATTAACCCGACAATAACAACCCAGGGTGGCTTGATGAACATTCTGTACGACGAACGCATCGACGGCGTGCTGCCTGCCGTCGACAAGCAGCAACTGTTGCAGGCGCTGCAACAGCAGTTGCCCGACCTGGACATCCTGCATCGCCCCGAAGAGCTGCGGCCTTATGAGTGCGACGGGTTGTCAGCCTATCGCACCACACCGATGCTGGTGGCGTTGCCGCGTCATGTGGAAGAAGTCCAGACGCTGCTCAGGCTGTGCCACGCACGGCGCGTACCGGTGGTCGCTCGTGGGGCGGGCACCGGGCTGTCGGGTGGCGCGCTGCCGCTGGAAAAAGGCGTGCTGCTGGTCATGGCGCGCTTCAATCAGATCCTCGGGATCGACCCTTCGGCGCGCCTGGCGCGGGTTCAGCCCGGCGTGCGCAACCTGGCCATTTCCCAGGCGGCAGCGCCCCACGGCCTGTATTACGCGCCAGACCCGTCCTCGCAAATCGCCTGCTCCATCGGCGGCAATGTGGCGGAAAATGCCGGCGGCGTGCACTGCCTCAAGTACGGGCTGACCGTGCATAACCTGCTCAAGGTCGAGATCCTGACGGTGGAAGGCGAGCCCATGACGCTGGGCAGCGACACGCTGGACTCGCCGGGCTTCGACCTGCTGGCACTGTTCACCGGCTCCGAAGGCATGCTCGGCGTCATTACCGAAGTCACCGTCAAGCTGTTGCCCAGACCGCAAGTGGCCAAAGTACTGCTGGCAGCGTTCGATTCCGTGGAAAAGGCCGGACGTGCAGTGGCCGATATCATTGCGGCGGGCATCATCCCCGGCGGGCTGGAGATGATGGACAATCTGGCGATTCGTGCCGCCGAGGATTTCATTCACGCAGGCTACCCGGTCGATGCCGAAGCCATCCTGCTCTGCGAACTGGACGGCGTCGAAGCCGATGTGCACGCTGACTGCGAACGGGTCAGCGAGGTCTTGACACTGGCGGGCGCCACCGACGTGCGCCAGGCGAAAGACGAGGCCGAACGGGTCCGCTTCTGGGCCGGGCGCAAAAACGCTTTCCCGGCCGTGGGTCGCCTGTCGCCGGATTACTACTGCATGGACGGGACCATCCCGCGCCGTGAGCTGCCGGGCGTATTGCGCAGCATCAGGGAGTTATCCGGGCAATACGGCTTGCGTGTCGCCAACGTGTTTCATGCCGGTGACGGCAACATGCACCCGCTGATCCTGTTCGACGCCAATCAACCGGGTGAGCTGGAGCGCGCCGAGGCACTGGGCGGCAAAATCCTCGAGCTGTGCGTCAAGGTCGGCGGCAGCATCACTGGCGAACACGGTGTCGGTCGCGAGAAGATCAATCAGATGTGCGCCCAGTTCAATAGCGACGAACTGACCTTCTTCCATGCCATCAAGGCGGCATTCGACGCCAGCGGCCTGCTCAACCCTGGCAAGAACATCCCGACCCTGCACCGTTGCGCGGAATTTGGTGCCATGCACATCCACGCCGGGCAATTGCCGTTCCCCGACCTGGAGCGCTTCTGATGAGCACGATGGACAACGATGTCAGCCAGGCACTGCTCGAGCGGGTCGAACAGGCGCTGCGCGACAACACGCCGTTACGTCTTCAGGGCGGCAACAGCAAGGCTTCTCTCGGTCGTGAAACCGCTGGCGAAGTACTCGATACGCGCGAGCACCGTGGCATCGTCACTTATGACCCGACAGAGCTGGTGATTACTGCGCGCGCCGGCACGCCATTGAGCGAGCTGATGCAGACACTGGACGCCGCAGGCCAGATGCTGCCTTGCGAACCGCCAGACTTTGGCGCTGCGACGCTCGGCGGTATGGTCGCTGCGGGGCTTTCGGGACCGCGCCGCCCGTGGAGCGGGGCGGTGCGTGATTTCGTGCTGGGCACACGGGTCATCACCGGTCTTGGCAAGCACCTGCGTTTCGGCGGAGAAGTCATGAAGAACGTCGCAGGCTACGACGTTTCGCGCCTGATGGCAGGCAGTTTCGGCTGCCTGGGGCTGCTGACCGAGGTGTCGCTCAAAGTGCTGCCAAAACCACGTCTGTGCAGCAGTATCGCGCTGGAAATGGACAGCACGCTGGCCCTGGCGCGCCTTGCCGAGTGGGGTCAGCAACCGATACCGATCAGCGCAGCCAGCCACGATGGCCACGTACTACGCCTGCGCCTGGAAGGTGGTGAAGGTTCAGTGGCAGCAGCCCGGGACCGGCTCGGCGGCGAGCTGCTCGATGCCGCCTACTGGCAGCAGTTGAATGCGCATCGCCTGCCCTTCTTCGATGACCCGCGGCCCCTGTGGCGGCTCTGTGTGCCTGCCGACAGCCGCCTGCCGGGCGAGCAATTGATCGACTGGGGTGGCGCGCAACGCTGGCTCAAGTCGGACGCGGACGGACAAACCATTAGAGCGATCACCATGGCGGTTGACGGCCATGCGACCTGCTACAGCCAGGGCGTCGTCGACAGCCCCTTCGAGCCGTTGGCCGCACCTGTGCTGCGCTACCATCAGGCACTCAAGACCCGACTCGACCCGCAGGGGATTTTCAACCCCGGCCGACTGTACGCGGAGCTTTGAAACATGCAGACCACATTAAGTGAACACGCCAGAACCCTGCCGCGCGCCGAAGAAGCCGAACGTATCCTGCGCAGTTGTGTGCATTGCGGTTTCTGCAACGCCACCTGTCCGACCTATCAATTGCTGGGGGATGAGCTGGACGGTCCACGCGGCAGGATCTACCTGATCAAGCAGGTGCTAGAAGGTCAGCCGGTCACCGAGAAAACCCGTCTGCATCTGGACCGCTGCCTGAGCTGTCGCAACTGCGAAACCACCTGCCCGTCCGGCGTGGATTACCACAACCTGCTGGACATCGGCCGCGCGGCGGTTGAAGACCTGGCCCCGCGGCCAATCGCCGAACGCATGCTGCGTGAAGGCTTGCGTCGGGTCATCCCCCACCCCGGACTGTTCAGATCCCTGACCGGCATGGGCCTGAAGTTCAGGCCATTGCTGCCACAGACCCTGGCCAGCAAGCTGCCGACGACGGTACACCCTGCCGGCCTTCGCCCGCACACCGGTCATGCGCGCCAGGTGCTGCTGCTGGAAGGTTGCGTTCAGCCGGGCCTGTCGCCCAACACCAACAGCGCCACGGCGCGGGTGCTGGATCGTCTGGGCATCGGCATTATGGCGGTCAGCCAGGCGGGTTGCTGCGGCGCCGTGGATTATCACCTCAACGCACAGCAGGCCGGGCTGGACCGGGCGCGGCGCAACATCGATGCGTGGTGGCCTGCGCTACAGGGCGGTGCTGAAAGCCTGATCCAGACGGCCAGTGGCTGCGGAGCCTTCGTCAAGGACTACGGCCACCTGCTGCGCCATGATCCAGGCTACGCCGACAAGGCCGAGCAGATCAGCGCGCGAACAAAGGATCTGGTCGAACTGCTGCGCGACGAGCCCCTGGAAACCCTCGGCATAAAGGCCGAGACGCGCCTGGCGTTTCACTGCCCGTGTACGCTGCAACACGCGCAAAAACTCGGCGGCGAAGTCGAGCGCGTCCTGACTCGTCTAGGCTTCAATCTGACCACAGTGGCGGACGGTCATTTATGCTGCGGCTCTGCAGGCACCTACTCCATCACCCAGCCTGCCATCGCCCGCCAGTTGCGCGACAACCGCATGAACGCGCTGGAGAGCGGCAAGCCGCAGGTCATCGCCACCGCCAATATCGGTTGTCAGACCCATCTGGCCAGCGCCGGCCGAACGCCCGTGCGGCACTGGATCGAACTGATCGACGCGGCACTTGGCACGCCTGAATCACACTGAACCCTATTCAATAATCACTGCTCCGGAGAACCCCATGAAGATCAAAGCCGTCCTGACCCAGACCGAAGTCAGCCTGATGCTCGGCACCGCACGCGAAGAGGCGCAGGCCAATGGCTGGGCCGTGTCCATCGCCGTCGTTGATGACGGCGGCCATTTGCTGGCATTCGAGAGACTGGACGACGCCGCCGCCATCAGCAGCTACATCGCGATTGAAAAGGCGCGCACCTCGGCACTCGGCAAACGTGAATCCAAGGGGTACGAAGAGATGGTCAATGGCGGGCGCACTGCATTCCTGAGTGCTCCGCTGCTGACGTCGCTGGAAGGCGGTGTGCCGGTCATCGTCGACGGCCAGGTCATCGGTGCGCTGGGGGTTTCAGGCGTGAAGGCCGAACAGGATGCTCAGATCGCCAGGGCCGGTGTCGCAGCGCTTGACGCCGACTGACCGGTCGACCCGGCTGATACCACGCAAGCCAGGCCACTGCTGGAGTCTTTATAGCCGGTAGATCGAAATCCAGCTCATGTCCGGATGGGAGGAGTAGATATACGTGCCGGTCTTGTTGAGGACCGCGCCACCTACTGACGGAAAGTAAGCGATGCAGGTGGCGATCCCCTTCACCGTGTCGATCCGGTAGACATCGTAATTACAGGTATAGATCGCGTACACATAGCGGTCATCCGGCGTCACTCCGATGACTTTCACCGGGTAGCCCTGCGTGCCGATCCTTTCCCGATAGAAGGTTTTATTGGTCGCGGCATCGATGATGTAAACCTCGTCGATGCCGCCGACATACAGCCAGGCGCCATCGGAACTGAAGGCCATCGAACGCGGGTCGGAAAACCCGGGGATGTCATGTTGCAGGTAATCGACCTTGCTGATCGCAAGAACATCGGTAGGCGCGGTCCGGTCAACCAGCATGGTCGCGTAAAACCTGTCGTTCAACGGGCTGATCCCGAGGGCCAGCGACGCGTTGGTCAGGGCGCCCAGATCGAACTCGTTTTCGACCGTGTAATTCTCGGTCTCGATCAGGCGAATCAGCCCGCCGAGCGCGTTCTGAAAGGAAAGGCAGATAAAACGGCCATCGGCACTGCACAGGATCCTGTTGACGTTGGCTGCCGGAAGTATCCTGATCACTTCGCGCATGCGCGTATCGACCACGTAGCACCTTTTCTGGCCGATGGTGTAAAGCCTCTTGCCATCGGGACTCAGGGTAATCGCGCCCGCCCCTGCCCGCTTGATGGCCCCCGTCACGCTGGCGCTGGCGATGTCGACCACACTGACTTCCCGGCCGCTTTCATGAGCGACATACAACGTGGTTTCATCGGGGCTGATAGCGATCTCTGCGGGTACAAAGCCCAGCGGGATAATGCCGGTCAACCACGCGATGTCCAGGGGGACACCTGAACCGACGGGGTCGACGATATGCGTCAAGGCTCTAACGTTCTGAGATGCTTTTTTTTGCATTTCTCTCACCTTTCAATAGGTCTTGTAAGACCGCCAGAACGGGGAATAGATAAGAAGATATATCCCCGTCATCCAACGATGCGGCCAAGACACTTATGCCGCTCCGAGCCAAAAACGTAAGGTCATTGAATACTCAACACGGGGGGATGGGTACTGTCAGAAATAACAGTCGAAATGGGCCGCAACCGCTCGAATGAGGGTATCCCCGACAGTGCAGGACAGCACGGTCGGGCACTCCAGCCCGGAGGCATCGAGCCCGCAGAGCGCCCTTACCATTGGTCAGCGCAATGAACCGGGGAAGCTCGCCAGGGTTAGCCGGGGAAAAGACTCAAGAGCTTTCCCGCACCACCAGCTCAAACCCGAGATCCACCTGCGGATGCTGGGAGACCCCGTCAAGCAGGCCCAGCAATACCTGAGCCGCACGCTGCCCGACTGCTTCCCTGGGCGTGCGTATCGAGGTCAGGCGCGGCACCATGTGCGCGGACCCCGGCAGGTCGTTGAAACCCACCAGAGAGACCCGTTCGGGAATCGCGACGCCCAGGCGCAAGGCCTCAAGTGCAGCGCCCTGCGCCAGGTCGTCGTTACAGAAGAACACCCCGTCGACATCCGGATGCTGGTCAAGCAGACGCGCGAACAACTCCCCGCCCAGACCGATCGAGGAGGCCTGGCGGGTCGAGACCTGCAGCGCCGGGTCGAACAGCCCCGCGCTTTCCAGCACTCGACGGAACCCTTCGCCACGTTGCAGTACCCGAGGGTCGAGCTGGGCGGCCATGTACGCCAGCCGACGGCGGCCACGCCCGAGCAGGTGATGCGCGGCTTCAGCGCCGGCCTGTTGTTGCGAGAATCCGACGCAATAAGCGCCCAGGCGGGTGTCGAGTTCCATCATGTGCACGCAGGGTATACCACTGGTTTCAAGCATCTGGCGGGACGCTGCCGTGTGGTCGAAACCGGTCAGCAGAATACCGCGCGGGCGATTGACCAGATGGTTGCGCAGCAGCTTCTCTTCCTCTTCGGGCGAGTAATGGTAGTTGCCGATCAGCACGTCCAGGCCACGCACGCGCAACACGTCCTGAATGGCTTCCAGCGTCTCGATGAACAGCTGGTTGGAAAGCGATGGCACCAGCACCACGACGGTCTGACTGCAGGAAGAAGCCAGCGCCCTGGCTGCCGGGTTGGCTACATAACCCATGCTCTGCGCCGCAGCGCGGACCTTTTCGACGAGTTCAGGCGCTACGGTGCTGATCCCGCGCAACGCACGCGAAGCGGTGATCGGAGAGACGCCAGCCAGCTTCGCCACCTCATTGAGCGTGGGCCGGCCGGTCGAGCGGGAACCAATGCGTATCATGCGTTGCCAACTAACATAGGGGTTGCCAAATGTGTCGAATGCCCCATAAGGTAGCGCTGTCTCATGGAACGTGACAATGCTTTATCGCTGGTTTCACAGGGGTTGCCCGGTTCGGGTCCCGCGGAGAACAGCCTCCCATGCTTATTGATGAGCCCAAAACAACGACAAATAACTGGAACAGCCCGGGCTGAGACTCATGTCCACCCGCAAGAAGACAGCGCTGTCTCCAGATGAGGTGCCTACTGTGACAACTGCGAATACTGCTATTTCCGCCCTTGTGGTGATGGGTGTGTCTGGCTGCGGCAAGAGCGCCGTGGGTGCCGAGATCGCGCTGAACAGCGGCGGCCGCCTGATCGAAGGCGATGCGTTCCATCCACCGGCCAACATCGAAAAGATGAGCGCCGGAACCCCCCTCAACGACGAAGACCGTGCCGGCTGGCTGACCCGCCTGGGCGAAGAGATGGCTGCCGCCCTCGCCAAGGGTGAACACCCGGTCCTGACCTGCTCCTCGCTCAAGCTCATCTATCGCCAGCGCCTGCGTGATGCGGTGCCTGGCCTGGGTTTTGTATTTCTGGAACTCAGCAAGGAACTCGCCGCCGAACGTTGCTCGCACCGGCCTGGGCACTTCATGCCCGCCAGCCTGGTGGACAGCCAGTTCGCGACCCTCGAACCGCCTTATGGCGAACCGCTGACATTGATCGTGGACGCCTCCCAGCCTATCGATGTCATCGGCAAACAAGCCGCAGCATGGTGGAAAGGCTCTCACGCCTGACACAGGCATGAGTGCAAAAGACAGCGCTGTCTTGCGCACACACGATTGAAGTCGGCGCTGTTAGGCTTTGTACGAAAAGTCGGCGAGCGAAGGTCAGGCAAGGCAAAAACAGGCGAGGAAGCGGAGTCTACGTGTTGTAAATGAGCATTCCGAGCCTGTTTTTAACGCAGCATCACCGAGCGCAGCCACTTTACGTACAGAGCCTAACAGTTCCTTAAAACAATAAACCGGAGAGACACCCATGTTCGGTATGACCCATGAGACGTTCCTGCTCGTCGATGCGTTGGTGACCATCGTCGGCCTGGTGCTGCTGATCACCACCTTCAAGGTACACCCTTTCGTCGCGTTGACCCTGGCGGCAGGCTTTCTTGGCCTGACCTCGGGAATGCCGGTCGAAAAAGTCATGAAATCCTTCCAGGACGGCTTCGGCGGCGTGCTGGGCTTCGTTGGTATCATCCTCGGCCTGGGCACCATGCTCGGCAAGCTGATGGCTGACTCGGGCGGCGCGGACCAGATTGCGCAAACGCTGATACGCACCTTCGGCAAACAGAAAGTGCACTGGGCAATGATGTTCTCTGCCTTTCTGGTGGGCATCCCGCTGTTCTTCGAGATCGGTTTTGTCCTGCTGATCCCGCTGGTGTTCATCGTCGCGCGGCGCACCGGCGTGCCCATCGTCAAGATCGGCATTCCGCTGCTGGCAGGCCTGTCGGCCGTACACGGTCTGGTTCCTCCGCATCCAGGTCCGTTGCTGGCCATCGGCATCTTCGGGGCTGACATCGGCAAAACCATTTTCTACGGACTGATCGTTGCGCTGCCGACGGCCATCATCGCTGGCCCGATCTTCGGTAACTGGATTTCCAAAAGCATCCCCGGCACACCGTCCAAGGAACTGATGGATCAGATCGCCAAGGAGTCGAGCACTGAAAACCTGCCAGGCTTCGGCATCACGCTGGTGACCATCCTGCTGCCCGTCTTCCTGATGCTGCTCAAGACCTTTGCCGACGTGGTGTTGCCGGAAAACAACATGTTCCGCATCTGGATGGACCTGATCGGTCACCCGATCACCGCCCTGCTTGCCGCGCTGTTGCTGGCGTTCTACACCTTTGGTGCCGCGCGTGGTTTCGACCGCAGCAAGATCATGAAGCTGCTGGACCAGAGTCTGGCCCCGGTGGCGGCAATCGTGCTGATTGTCGGCGCAGGCGGTGGCTTCAAGCAGATGCTGGTTGCCAGCGGCGTGGGTGACGTCATAGGGCACATGGCTGTGCAGGCACAGATCAACCCGATCATGCTGGCCTGGCTGGTAGCGGCGGTCATCCGCATCGCAACCGGTTCGGCGACGGTGGCAACCATTACCGGTGCCGGCATCGTAGCGCCGGTGGTCGGCCTGATTCCAGGCGTCAATCGCGAGCTGCTGGTGCTGGCAACCGGCGCCGGCTCGTTGATTCTGTCGCACGTCAATGACGCCGGGTTCTGGCTGGTGAAGCAGTACTTCAACATGACCGTTGCCGAGACCTTCAAGACATGGACGGTGATGGAGACCATCCTCTCGGTCGTCGGCCTGATCTTCATCATGCTGTTGTCAATGGCGGTGTAAACCCCGGCCAGGCCTTCGCGGGAGCTGAAGCCCGCGAAGGCCTGGCCCCGCCTCACACCTGTGCATCACCCCACTCCAGTCCCCCCGCAATACCCCGCATCAGCGTGGACACGAAGGTGATCCGCAGTCCCTTCCTACACACTCGCTCACCACTTTCATTTGAATTTTCAGAAAGCACGGGCAATCTGGTGCAGTCATGCCTACGCTTGTACTCATATCGAAATGGCTTGAGCAGCGCCGTCGACCGAGAGGATGACGACCTGAAACGGTGCAGCGGTTCACGTTACTTTTTATATGACGCCAGTAAATACGGGCATTTTCACGTCGAAACGGGCAGAATTGGCGCACTCGTCGTATCCGGGATGCAAATCTCGATGACAAGAAAATGAACCGAGGGAATTTAATTCACCTGTGCGACGTCATAAGACGGATGCATTTGGATGCACTCGGCAACAATCACCACGCAAAGGCAAACGCCAGCCTCTTGAGAGAGGCGTTTTCAAGAGGCCATCAAGGAAAAGATTATGTTGATACTCACTCGCAAAGTAGGCGAAAGCATAAACATCGGTGACGAGATCACCGTCACGATTCTTGGCGTTCAAGGGCTTCAAGTCCGCCTGGGCATCAATGCACCCAAAAATGTTTCAGTGCATCGTGAAGAAATCTACAAACGTATCCAGGCAGAACTGGCTCCCAACCAGGACCCACAATAATTCTCGCACTCCCCCTTATTCAATGCTGATTTGCCGTTTATTGGCAGACCGGCCATACGGCGTCCCTGGGACGCCGTTTTTTATGGCCGCCATTCTGCGCTTCTCTGCTGCACCCGCTTAACCGGCTTGAAGGCCTAACACCGCCTGCATGAATCCGTCCGAAATGAACGTCTCGGCAGCTACAGGCTGATGAGCGAGTCTGCGCGTGACCGCCTCCAGTACCGCTCGGCTGGCATCATGATGAAACTGCCAGACGCCGTATATCCGGCCGTCGAAGGCGGGTTCGCTGCCTAATCGCGGGTCGACGCCCAGCCCGGCGCCCAGGCCGAAAAGATGCAGCCCCCTCATTCGACGACCGTGCTGATCGACTGGACAGCCGCCAGCGTCCGAGTCGAGACCACCCTTGGCCTCGCGCAGGCTGACGGGGTTGCCATCGGCATCCCACAGTCTCGGCAACACGGGCTGATAGCCAGAGCACTGCACGATTACAGTCGAGTCGGCCAGGGCCAGTCGGGCCTGCTCATGTTCATCGGAGCGTCCGCCCAGTGTCTGCAACATCTGCACGCGCACGCCGGTTTTGCCTACGCGGCCGCTTTGCAGCGCCTCGCGTCCGATCTCCAGCGCACGGTAACGTAAACCTGCGGAACGGTTGACCCGACCTGAAACCGGGCAGACATCATACTGCGAGTCGAATGCGTAACCGGCCGCCTGTGCCAGCTCGGCACTTTCGTAAAACAGCCTGATACTGCTGCGATGAACCAGTGTCAGTTCCTGCAGGCCGGCAAACTCCAGTGCATCCGCCAGATTCTCCAGCGTCGAGAACGCGCTGTGAGATCCCCCGACGATGGTTATGCGCCCGTCACCGGCCAGCGCCGGGGCAAACACTTCGCGCAACTGCACCGCGTTCATGCGCAGCAAGCGGTCGGCGCTCTGGATAGTGCAGTGCTCCGGCAGCGCCAGGCCTTGTCGGGCAAGATCATCGATCAAGTGTTGTGGATCCTGTCGCCCGCCCAGGTTGAGTACCAGCGCCTGGCAGCGCACGCGTCTTTTGCCATGCACACTGTCAACGCGCAGACAGAACCCGTCGCCCTCGCAAATGACTTCATCAAGGCGGGTGCCGGACCATACTTCTACGCCATAACGTTGCACGATGTGGTCCAGCACCAGCCTGGCTGCCTCGGCCATGAGCACGCCCACATCCGACAGTTGCGGCGCGCTCTGTGCCTGCGCCTTGATGCGCCAGTAGGCTGCCGAGTATTCGAGGGTCTCGAACACCTCGCGCAATGCAGGATCGCGAAGGCAATCGATGAATACATCGCCTACCGAGTTGGCAGTGATCCGGTAGTCTCCCAGCGCACCCGCCCCGGGCCGGTCACTTGCATCAATGACAATCAGTCCTTTCGCAGCAAGCCCGGGCATCGCGCCGCTCTTCAGGGCGTTGAACAAAAAACCCATGCCTGCCAGCCCGGCACCGCCCACCACACAACCGCAGGCTGTTTCCATACAGTTATCAAACATAATGATGCTCCATCGTCATTTTCATACGTTGGTGCAGTCCAGAAGTTCTGGATGATCGAATACCTGGCTGATAAGGCGAACCAGCGTCCATGCACGATTCGAGGCGAAACACACGCAGCAGAATACACACACGCTCATTCACGGCGCTGAGGAGACGCCATGGTTAGAAAAGGTGGTCTTCACAAAAAATTACAATACTGCAGGTACAGTTTGAAGTTTCAGACCTGCCAGAAGGGATGCGTCATGCTACCGCCCTTTTTAAGACAGCGCTTTTATCAACCTGCAAAGAGTGACAATGCGTTACAAAATAAGTCGGCAACTGAATAGTTGCAAAGAAACGCGGGAGTGTCAAACGGGCTGCCGGAGGCCGCCATCGCTCAGTGTCGCTGTATAACCTGATGATTTGAATGACCTTGCATCTTTTAATCCTTGAAGGCCACTTCAAAAAGATAGTGTTCGATGACATTAACGCGCTCAATGCGTTCAACTTATTTTTTATCGTCTGCGCTAAAAACAGCATGCTTTCGACGCTGTTAATTTGACGAGCTCAAAGCGGTTGTGCGCCACCAGAAGTTTCGCGGTCATGAAGACCAGACGTGCCCCGTTCCGGGCGCTGAATGAGGCCGCCACAGCGCCCATAAAAATGACAAGGCCCCGATCAGCGATGATCAGGGCCCTGTAACGTGATGCCGCGGCATCAGCGGGGTGCAGCCGTATCAGGCAGCGCTGTAGTACGCTTTCGCTACTCGAGTCGTCACCGGCTCTTCACGCAGCTCGGCCACCAGCGCAGAGATGTCCCGAACCGTATTGATACGGCTGAGCGGCAGGCTCTTCTGACGCTGGGTGCGCCCCGATACCGGGTCGCTTATCTGCACATTCATCTGCTCGTTGGCAATCGTACAGGTGCAACGCAACGGCAGAAACGCACGTTCCACAATGCTCCTGAGTTCTAACTCGGACAGTCCACTCGCGATCATTTCTTTATCTCCTTATGTGTGTAAGCATGTCCCGGCAGTGACAAAATTTTGATAATTTTTATTGTTGATGACTTTTTAAAAACGGCACGCGCCAGCCCGCCAATTATCTGTCGCCACTTACGTGATGCTTAAACCCGTTATACACGGTGCCCTGCACTTCAGGCAACTTCCATAACTGAATATCCCGCGCCCTTTTAACGCTGTTTCTTATTGAGGGCATCCACAGAAAAAACGATTCACCGTCATGATCTTCAACAAAATGGCACCCGGCGTGAATCACAGCGGATAAAAGGCGCGCGAAGCAAGAGAATAAAGACTGACGAACGGTCAACGCCTGGAACGCAAGCGGCTCGACACGGCACGCACGCCCTGTTGAAAAGGGTCGCGCGTGCCCACTTGAAAACTTACTCTTGTGTATGTTCCAGGTCCTTGCCGGACAGCCGCAGATGAATCAGCGCAACACGCTCGCCGCGCTTATCGCGCTTTTCTTCAATGTGGAACGGACGAAACCCCATCCGCGGATAAAACAGCAAGCCTGGCACGTTGTGGTTGAAGCACGACGCGATCATTTCGCTCGCTTCGTGCTTGTCGAACGCGATCCCCATCATGGTGGTGATCATGAAGCGCCCTACCCCTCTGGACCGGGCCTTCGGTGCGATGATGACGTTGCCCAGCGAACAGCGGCCGCGAAAGGTGCAGTGAGAGAAATTGGCAAAGCCTACCACCTCACCGTCCATTTCGATGACGGTCGAGTCATGACGCGTTTGAAGCGCTTCACTGAGTTGTGAGGCAGTCAACGGGTACGTTGCCCTGGGGAACATGTAGAACAGCTCATCGGCATTCTGCGGCAGCTCGCAGATGAGAGGGACGTCTTTTTCTTCCAGGGGACGGTGAGTGAACATAGGCGGTAACCTCTTGAAGAAATTGAAGAAAGCGCGGGTATACAGCAAGCAGATTGGTGCAGCGGGCGACGGAAGGTGACAAAAACACAGCGCCCTTGCTGACACAGCATAATCCGCAGCTATCGAAAAGGGCTACCTCAATAGCAAAACGTGCTAATGAGCAGCGCTGTTGACCCCGCCTTTGAGCCACCTCGCGCAAGGTGTTGAAGCGATGGGTTTTACTCGAACATCGCGTTCCCGTTCAGCCTGTCAGTAGTTACGGCGCAAGTACGCAATATCCTGTAACCCGGTATTCGTCGGCTGGTCTTGCATCCTGAATGCAGATTCTGCATTTATTTCACTTTGTTGACCGGACTATTCCTTTTATGTCGATTTCGCCGCTGGCCCGCTTCAAAGCCCGTCCGCTCAGATGGGTTTGCATGATAGCCATCATTCTTGGCCTGCCCGTCGGCTGTGCAGTGCTTGAACACAAGGAGCGCGAACTGGTGTTTCGCATCGAGCCCGGTACCGCCAGCTGGTACAGCGGTCTGCCGGCAGATGTGCAGGAAATCGAACTCAGTACACCGGCATTCGGTAACTCGCAGAATATCCACGCCTGGTGGTGGCCCGCTGCAGACAAGAACGCCCCGGCGGTGTTGTACCTGCATGGATCACGATGGAACCTCACCGGCCAGCTGTTCCGTATCCAGCAACTCAAGGCACAGGGCTACTCGATACTGGCGATCGATTACCGGGGTTTCGGGCAAAGCATGGGCCAACTGCCGTCGGAAAGGTCTGTATATGAAGACGCACGCATCGCCTGGGAACGCCTGAAGCAATTGCAACCCGACCCGCAGCGCAGGCTGATTTATGGACACTCTCTGGGCGGTGCGGTGGCAGTGGATCTGGCTGCCGAGCTGGGCGAAGACGCTGAAAATTACAATTCACCCATTCAGGCCCGCGGGCTGATCATCGAATCCACGTTCACCAACCTCGCCGATGTGGCCACCGCGCTTGCCAACACATCGTTGCCGGTGCGTTGGCTGCTGTCGCAGAAGTTCGACTCGCTGGACAAGATTGCAGACATCCATATGCCGGTGCTGATCGTGCACGGCACCGAGGATCGCTATGTACCGGCACGCTTCAGCGAACAGTTGTTTGCAGCCGCGCGGGAGCCGAAGAAACTGTTATTGGTGCCTGGCGGTACGCATAACAACAGCATGCAGCTCGGACAGCCCGCTTACAGCCGGGCCATTCGTGCCCTGTTCGATAAACCGGCATCACTGCCTCAGGTGACAAAACAGGGCAAGGACTCAAAGAACGCCGGTTAGACAGCGCCGGGTGCGTGGCAGTAGTCTTCGGATTCATGGCCTAAGGACCCCGCAATGAACTGTATTGTCGAGTATTCAGACCCGCATCACCGCCTCGCGGTCATCCAGTTGTGGAAGACCGTCTTCAATGACGACATGCCGCACAATCGCCCAGACCTGTCGATCGACAAGAAACTGGCTGTCGACGACCATTTGTTCTTCGTTGCTCTCGCGGATGACGAGGTGGTCGGCACACTCCTTGCCGGCTATGACGGGCATCGCGGCTGGCTGTATTCGGTCGCCGTCGATCCGCAACAGCGCGGCAACGGCCTGGGCACCCGGCTGGTCAGGCACGCAGAAAAGTCGCTTGCGGATCTCGGCTGCGTGAAGATCAACCTGCAGATCCATACCTTCAATGAAAGCGTGCAGGCCTTCTATAAAACCCTGGGCTATACGCCTGAGCTCATTATCAGCATGGGCAAGCGGATCGATGCCAACGTAACGGCTCAGTCCTGAGCTGTCTGCCGAGGCGACCGAAACCATCGGGCGCCTCAATCATTTATTTACATGAGAATTAATATCAAATTACAATTATTGCTATTAACGTCCTAGCAGAGCATCTCCCTTGAGCACTTCCTTCCAATGCCCTCGCCGTCCCGGCTCTTTTCTGCTGTCCGCGCTTTCTCTGGCGATGTTCTCCGGCGGCGCAGTGCATGCTGCCGAAACCGCAACGCTGCCCGCTACGCAGGTGTCGGCAACCGCGACCGAAGCGCAGGAAGGCTACAGCGCCAAAAGCGCCAGCACTGCGAGCAAGAGTGACGTACCGCTCAAGGAAGAAGCGCAGTCGGTCAACGTGGTGACACCGCAAACCATCGCCGACTACAACGTGCGCTCGCTGGACGATGCCATGAAGTTTGTCAGTGGTGTCAGCCAGGGCAATACCCTTGGCAATACCAAGGACTCGCTGGTCAAGCGCGGCTTTGGCACCAACGATGATGGCTCGGTGCTGCGTGACGGCGTGCGCTCGGTGGTGTCGAAAAATTTCGGTGCCACTACCGAACGCGTTGAAGTGCTCAAAGGCCCGGCCTCGCTGCTGTACGGGGCGATGGAGCCGGGTGGCGTGATCAATGTGATCAGCAAACAGCCGCAATACGTGCAAAGCACCACGCTCAGTGGCTCGGCGTACAGCGAAGGCGGCGGCAGCTTCGGCATCGACACCACCGGCCCGCTGGGTGACTCGGGGCTGGCCTACCGCCTGGTGGCCGAGCGTCAGAGCGAGGACTACTGGCGTAACTATGGCGTTGACCAGCACACGCTGGTCGCGCCGTCGCTGTCCTGGACCGGGGAGCGCGCCAGCCTGACGCTGGCTTACGAGTACAACGATTACGTCAGCCCGTTCGATCGTGGCACGGTGTTCACCGGCGGTCATCCGGCCGATATCAGCTACGACAAGCGCCTGGACGAAAAATGGGCAAATACGGTCGGCATCAGCGAAACCGCTACCGCACGCTTCGAGTACCAGCTCAGCGATGACTGGAAAACCCGCCTGACCTACGGCTGGAACAACGACCGCTACAGCCTCTCGATTGCCCAGCCGAGCACGCTGTCCAGCAGCGGCGTGCTGCGACGCCAGGCCAATGGCGGCCATTACGATTATGAAACGCGTTATGCCAGCTGGGACTTCATCGGCAAGCAGGAGGTGTTTGGCCAGCAACATGATCTGCTGATCGGTGCCGAGCAGGAGGATTCCGACAAGTACCGCGGCAAGACTTACCGCAATGGCGTACAGGGTGGCTTCAATATCTTTTCGCCCAGCTACGGCAGCCTGGCGGAGCCCAGTGTCGTCAGTGCGACCACCAGCAACCTGAGCAATCAACTGACCTCATCGTCAATCTACCTCAAGGACAACTGGCATCTTGATGACCGCTGGATTCTGGTCCTGGGCGGCCGTTATCAGCATTATGACCAGTACATCGCCCAAGGGCTCGGCGCCAGCCGCAACACTAATCTGAACAAAAATGACGATATATTCCTGCCGATGGCGGGTCTGGTATTCAAGGTTAATGAAGACCTGTCGCTGTACGGCAACTACAGCCGCTCTTTCGTCCCCAATGATGACGTCAACGATGACGGCACCACCTTCGACCCGGAAGAAGGCCGCAGCTACGAAGTCGGCGCCAAATATGCGCTGGCACCGGAACTCGACTTCAACCTGGCGGTGTTCGACATCGAGAAGAAAAACGTCGTTACTCCTACCGGCGTGACCGGTGTCAGCGAAGCCGCAGGCAAGGTAGGTTCACAAGGCATCGAGCTGGACGTGACCGGTCGAATTGCCGAGCGCTGGGACATGATCGGCACTTACGCCTACACCCACACCGAAGTGCTGGATGATCCAAGCAACAAGGGCAATCGTCTTAGCCAGGCCCCCAAGCACACGGCCAGCCTGTACCTCACCCACCATCTGCAAGTCCCTTCCGGTCTGGGCGACTGGCACGCAGGTGGCGGCGCACGCTATGTCGGCGAACGCGCTGGCGACGATGCCAACAGCTTCTATATGAGCAGCTATACCGTGGCCGATGCGTTTCTGCGCTGGGACGTGCCCATGGCCGGTTACAAAACACGCCTGCAGTTGAACGTGGATAACCTGTTCGACAAGCAGTACTACCCGTCCAGTACCGGCAGCCAGTTGCAAGTCAATGTGGGTGAACCACGCACCGCACGCCTGAGCGCCAGCGTCACGTTCTAAGAGGTTGCCACGAAGCAGGCCTGCGCGGGCTTGCTCCGTGGGCAATCAAACGGATGAATCAGAACTTCATTCGGTAAAAACTGATCAGCGCTTCATTGCCATACAGGTATTCGAACCTGCCGATGAATGCGCTCTTCTCCAGCCACTCGTTAGGGCCCAGAGCGACCTGAAAGCGTGGTGTGCAGGTGCACTGATAATGGCCTTCGCTGATTGGCCATACTCCGTTTTTCAGTTCGTGCTGCCCCGTTTCGTCAAAGAGCAGAGCCCCCCTGCTTTCAACGTTGATCATTTCGCCCAACTGGGTGACCAGCGTGAAACGGGTTTCGAGAAAGGCAAGCTCGGATGACAACTCAACCAGCGTATTGCTGCCGCCGGAGAGTACCGAGCCGCTGAAGTTTTCGCCGTAAAACTCCCCGCCCACTACATTGCTGTTGCTACGCAGTCCGTCGCTGCATATCCCCATGAGCACAGGAGCGTCGGTCTTCAGAATCACGGTCAGCACTTTTTCCAGATGAGGAGCGGCTACCGTATTACCACGAAAAGCGCGTTTGACGGATTTGTTGAAGTCGATAATGGTCATAGAACTGTTCACTCCATCTTTGAATGGATTCGGGCAACGAATGGCCGGGTGCAGTCCATCGGCATTTATCTACGCCTGCTTTTCCAGTAAGCTCCACGGAGTCGACTGAAATCGTACCGAACGGTTCAGTTCCAGTCTAGGGAATTTTGTACACGATCTGCTCACTGGAGAATTGAGGATATGAATGAAGGTCCGTACTGAAGCTCGCCGCGAAGCCATCATTGATGCCGCAGCAAGTGTCTTCCTCGAAATGGGCTACGAGCGTGCCTCGATGAATGAAGTCACCAAACGAATGGGTGGCTCCAAGGCAACGATCTATAGTTACTTTCCCTCCAAGGAAGAACTGTTCATCGCTGTGGTCAACAGGCTTGCAACTGCCCATCTGGCCGACGCGGTTTCAGAGCTGGCGATCCAGGATGACAAACCGATCGATTTGCGGGCCCTGTTCACGCGCTTCGGGGAACGCATGCTGATGGTGCTTATCAATGATGACAAGGCATTGGCCGTGTATCGCATGGTAGTGGCCGAGTCCGGGCACTCGGACATCGGCATGATGTTCTACGAATCCGGCCCCAGCCAGTGCCTGCAGACAGTCACCTCACTGATGACTCTGGCGATGCGAAAAGGCCAGTTGCGTGAAACCGATCCGCACATCGCCGCGTTGCAGCTGACCTCGCTGTTGACTGCCGAGACCGACATTCGCCTTTACCAACAGGCGCCCATGCCGCTGAGCATCGAAGAAATTCGCGCCATGGTCGAACGCGCAGTGGATACCTTCATGTTGGGTATGGAGAAACGCTGAGTCCGCATAACAGAACCAAGCGGTATTGATAAGAACCGATATTGCAACCCTTCTGACACACCTTGTTACTCTTTTGCAGCCAAGTTAATTCGAATGAGGGCGATAGCTGATTACCCCTTCGGAGAAACACTATGATCCTGCGAAAACTCAACCTGGCCGCCCGTTCGACGCTCTGTTTCGGCGTGTTTTGCCTGATGATCATTGCCTTGGGCTTGCTTGCCCTGCGTCAGGCGGCCGAGCTCAATGCGGCGGAAAAATTCATCGAGACCAATGTGCTTCCGAGCGTGAAACAGCTCGCATCGATCGATCGGGAGTTTGTCAGTATCCGCGGCAACAACGCCCGTGTGCGCAATCCGATTGAGCCGCAGGATCGAAAGACCAAGGCGCTCAGCGATATCCAGCAGTCGCGCTCGCTGATCGCCGGCTATTTTGACACGCTCGGCAAATTGATCGTGACTCCGCAAGGGCGCCAGGCCTTCGACGAATTGTCCCAGGCACAGGCCGGGTATCAGGTGGCACAGGATCGCTACCTCGCCTCGGTAGCCGCCGGCAATCTGGAAGCTGCAGTGGCAACTTCCAATGGTGAAATGAGAAGCGCGGCCGATCAGGTTGAAGCCGGGCTGAAAAAACTCATCGGCGTCAACGACGTCAAAGCCGAGAAAGCCGGCGCTGCCGCTAACGCTGCCTATCAGCAGACGCTGTGGATGGTGGGCATTTTCATCACCGTGGGCGTCATCACCACGCTGCTCCTCGCCTGGATGTACACCCGCAGTCTGACTGGCCCGATTGGCGATTCGTTGAGTATCGCGCAACGCATTGCCACCAATGATCTGAGCAAGGACATCCCGCAACATGGCACTGACGAGGCGGCGAAACTGATTGCCGCACTCGCCACCATGCAGGCCAACCTGCGCAATGCCCTGATCCTGATCGGCGACTCTTCTACCCAGCTGGCTGCGACTTCCGAGGAAATGCATGCCGTCACCGAAGACGCCTCGCGCACCATTCTGCGCCAGACCAACGAGATCGAAATGGCAGCCACCGCCGTCAACGAGATGAGCGCGGCAGTAGAGGAAGTGGCCAGTAACGCCGCATCGGCATCGGAGGTGACCTCGCAATCCAGTACTGCAGCCATGGCTGGGCGCGCGCAGGTCGATGAGACCGTCACGGCGATCAACCTGATGGTCTCCAAGGTGCAGATCACCTCCACTGAGGTACAAGGCCTGGCCGTCATGGCGACGGATATCAGTAAGGTGCTGGATGTGATCCGTGCCATCGCGGAACAGACCAACCTGCTGGCACTCAACGCAGCCATCGAAGCGGCTCGTGCCGGTGAAGCCGGGCGGGGTTTTGCGGTGGTGGCGGACGAGGTCCGGGCGCTGGCGCATCGCACCCAGCAATCGACCCGTGAAATCGAACAGATGGTCGACTCGATCCAGACCGGCACCGGCAATGCTGTCAGCGCAATGGAGCAGACCAGCGTTCAGGCCCACAAGACGCTGGAGATGGCCAATGGCGCCGGCAAGGCGCTGCTGGAAATCACCGAATCCATCAGCCAGATCAATGAACGCAACCTGATGATCGCCACCGCTGCCGAAGAACAGGCTCAGGTCGCTCGAGAAGTCGACAGAAGCCTGGTCAGCATTCGTGATCTGTCCAGCCAGACATCCGAGGGCTCCAATCAGACGGCCATCGCCACTGCCGAACTGTCGACCCTGGCTTCAAGCCTGAACCGTCTCACCAAGCAATTCCGCGTTTAAGCCCCTCTGCCGGGAAGCTCGCTTCCCGGCATCTCCCCTTGTCGAATGGCCTTCCCTGATCTAAGTTGTACGACGACAGATGAATTCTGTCATCTGCGCCGGTTTCGCTCACCTTCAATAATCACAAGAAAAGGGATGAACATGAAAAAGCTGACACTGCTGATGGGGTTTCTGTGCCTGTTCACCGGTTACGTCGCGGCCTCGCCTTCCGACGAGACCGATGTCGCCAATGCCGTAGACAAACTGACACAAGCCATGTGGCACAAGGACATAGCGCAACTCGATGCGCTGACCGCCGACAACCTCACGTATGGTCACTCCAGCGGTACTATTCAGGACAAGAAGGCATTCATTGCGGACATCGAAACCGGCAAGAGCGCCTTCAATGACCTGAAGATGCTCAATCAAAAGATCACCCTGTCCGGCGACGTGGCACTGGTGCGCAATCACTTTTCGGCTCAGGCGGTGAACAGCGGCAAGCTTGTGCCGACTGAAATCGAGAACTTCCAAATCTGGCAAAAGCAGAACGGCCAATGGTTGCTGATCGGCCGTCAGGCATTCCGCTTCTGATTCCAGGTTACCAGCGCAGCGCCAGACGCTACTGCTGCGTGCCGAACATTGCCGTCCAGTAAATTCCTGCGTCACTTTTGGGGTCCATTGCGTAGGCTGCGCCCAGCTCGCGGAAATCCGGATTCATCAGGTTGGCGCAGTGGCCCGGGCTCAGCAGCCAGCCATCCACCACCTTGCGCGCACTGTCCTGGCCGGCGGCAATGTTCTCGCCCACCTGCTGACCCACATACCCGGCCAGTTCGGCGCGGTCGCCAGGCGTGCGACCGTCGCGATCCTTGTGGTCAAAAAAGTTTTGATTGGCCATCGCCTGGGAATGGCGTTGCGCAGCGGTCCCCAGCACCAGGTTCCAGGCCAGCGGCGTGGCAGCGGCGAAGGATTGCGTGCCGCACTGGCGTGCCTGAGTGCGGGCGTTGTTGATCATTTCCAGAATCTTTTGCCCCTCTGCCTGCCAGTCGCCAAGACGCGACGCGACCAGCGAACGCGCCAGCACGATACGCCAGTCTCGCCCTTCGCGGCTGACCCCGATGTCGACGAATTGCGGGTCCAGCACCACACGGCAGAAACTCTCCAGCACCGCCTTGAGTGCAGCGTCGGCATTGTTCGGACCGGACAGGCTTATCGCCTGCACAGTGACCATCGGATAGGAAGCACGGGTCAGCGCCTGTTGCAGGTCCAGATTGCCACTGGCCGGCAGCACCAGACGCGCGTCGCTGGTCAGCGGCGGCAGTTCCATGGACACCTGCTCGCCGCAGCGCTGCGTCTGGCCGCGATAGGCATTGAGGGATTCGATCAATTGCGTTTCGTCACCGGCCAGCGCAGCACTGGAAAAAACGCCAGAGCACAACACGGCCAGAAAGGCTAATGACACTCGCGGGAGCGACAGACGCAGAAGGTAATGAATGACAGGCATGAAAAGTCTCTCTCGGGCTGAGTCCGCCTATGATGCGCGAAATGACCCGGTCGGGCGCAACGCCTTTTTTATGCCTGACCGGAATTTAACAACCGATCGAGCCCAGACGTGCGCCAGACAATGCCTCGTGAGAACGACTTACAGCTTGAAGTTGGCAACCAGTGAGTTGAACGAGGTGGCCAGTCGCGACAGTTCCTGACTGGACGCGCTGGTCTGGTTGGCACCGGCAGCGCTCTGGGTCGACAGGTCCTGAATATTGATCAGGTTGCGGTCCACCTCGCGAGCTACCTGGGCCTGCTCTTCCGAAGCGGAGGCAATGACCAGATTGCGCTCGTTGATGGTGGCTACACCCAGGGTGATTTTCTCCAGCGCCGCGCCCGCACGCAGGGCCAGTTCCTGCGTGTTGGTGGCCAGCGACAGGCTCTTGCCCATCGCCGCAACCGCGCCGTCGGCACCTGACTGCACGGTGCTGATCATGCCTTCGATTTCCACTGTCGATGCCTGGGTACGGTGCGCCAGGGCCCGAACCTCGTCAGCCACCACCGCAAAACCACGGCCCTGCTCGCCAGCACGTGCAGCTTCAATGGCGGCGTTCAAGGCCAGCAGGTTGGTCTGCTCGGCGATACTGCGAATCACGTCAAGCACCTTGCTGATTTCCCGCACATGCCCGGCCAGCTCGGAGACAGCGCCAGTGGATGCGGTGATCTCGTGGACCATGGTGGTGATGCCCTTGACCGTGTGATCGACCTGACCACGGCCATCAACCGCATCGTCTGTAGCGGACTTCGACGCTTCAGACGTGGACACCGCATTGCGCGCCACTTCTTCCACCGCGGCAGTCATCTGATTGACGGCTGTTGCCGCCTGCTGGATTTCGTCGTTCTGGCGAGTCAGCCCGCGGGTGCTTTCATCGGTGACGGCGCTCAGCTCTTCGGCAGCGGAAGCCAGCTGGTCCGAGGCACTGGCAATCTGTTGAATGGTGTTTTTCAGACCGCCCTGCATATCGGACAGCGCGTTCAACAGTTGTCCGGCCTCATCGCCACTGGTAGAAACAATAGGCTGAGTCAGGTCACCGCCCGCAATGCGCTGAGCACTGGCGACTGCAACAGCCAAAGGACGGGTGATCATGCGGGTAATCAGCACGCCCAGCATGATCGCCACCAGAAACGCGATCACCACGCCAATCTCCAGCATCAATACCGAACTGGCCTTCAGGTCGGCAGCAGCGGCTGCGCCTTCCTTGATCTGACGATTGTTGGAGTCGATCATGACGCGCATGTAACTGCGCACCTTGGTAAAGCTTTCCGAGGACAGGCTGTTCAACTGGGTCCGGGCAGCCTCGTAATTACCCGCCTTCATCAGGTCGACAACCTGTTGAGAGCCGGAAATGTAAGCGGGCAGCATCAGTTCCAGCTGGTCACCGGCGGCGCGCTCGTCATCTTCCAGAGGCGTGGCGCGGTAGATCGCGAACACTTTTTGCGCACGGGCCAGGTCATCACTCAACGCCTGACGAACTCGATCCTTGTCCGTTTCGGAGACACCGCCATCCTGCGCATCCAGCAAACGGTACAACCCGCGGTTGTGAGCGGTGAAGCTGGTCAGCGCTTCATTGGTGTTGCTGACCGATACAAGGTTGTTGGAGAAGGTCAGCTCAAGGGCGTTGGCCAGGCGGGTCACGCCCACCATTCCCAGAGCGCCGACGGCCAGCGTAATCAATGCACAAATGATGAAAGCAGAGAGCAGCTTGGTGGAAAACTTGGACTGACGCAGGACGTTCATGGGGCTTACCTGTTGCTGAATGAGGAGTGGTGTCAGTGCCGGAATGAGTTGATCAAACAGCGATGATGTCATAATGACTTCACCTCATTTGGATCGTTCCACGGCCTCCTCGCTTTTTGATAAAAAGAGCTTTGACAAGTCGCACGTGTGCAACTAATGCCCTCTATCGGTCCTGCCTCGTTCGCACGCTCTTCTTTAATCAGTGCAGCCGCAACGTTTGCGACACGCCGTCTGCCAGCTCATTGTTGCCAAGACGTTGCTCGGCGAGCGTTCTCGCTTCAAGGGCCATGCGGTCCAGGTGGCGGTCGCGTTGCTTCTCCGCATCGACCATCGCGCTGTTGCCATGCTGTTTGAGCAAATAAGCGTGGATCTGCCGCACTTCCACCGAGTTGTAGATCGGTGCGATATCCATGACGGCAAGCAGACCGTCAGTACCGTGATCACGCGTGTTCATGATGACCTGCGGACCACGCGCACCCAGCACCTGAAAACCCATCGCCTCGAAATACGCGACTTTGCCGACCACGCAATACAGCTCTGCATGCGGATAGCGACTGGTCATTTTCTCCAGCATCGAGCGTGCGATGCCCTGACGGCGGTGGCTGTCGCGCACCGCCATGTAAGCTACGGCGCAGGCCTGCGGATCATCCTGCACAGGCAGGTACAGCAAAAAACCCAATACGGTTTCAGGGTCCTCGTCGTCCAGCGCGACGATCAGCTCCACGGCCAGCTGCTGCGAACCGTCCATGGCATTCAGGTACAGATGCACCTCGTACCCCACGCCGTACTGGTAAAGGTTGTACAGCGGGTTGCTCGGCGCGATGGCTACCAGGCTGATGTCAGTCACGTAATCGACGACCATCTGCTGGATCTGGCTACGGATGAATTCCGGCGGCGGGGTGTGTAGCAGCATGATCGTTGGCATGGGACAAGGGGCTCCATTAAAGAGGTGTGCCTGTACAGAATGTGGCCACATGATAGCGCGTCGAGGCATTCAAGACCGATATTGTCATATTGCCAGCATTCTGCAGCGCGGCACCTTAGTTACAACTTATACGATGACCTGGAAAAAGAATATCAAATAGCCACCTACTGACAAGATGGCCACAAGTATCAGTACGATCGTACCAGCGCACATCACGGCCATCTGTAGTGCTACCAGACAATAAAGCTGATAATGATTCACATTGACCTGAACACGGAGAAAAACAGCGTGTTTAATGACTGCCGACATTTAATAAAAATCAAATATTTTCAAGGAGATGCATAACTAGCGAAGGCAGGAAAATATAACTTGATCCACCGCATATGAACGTGCCCTCAGTGCACCCTATCAACGGGTACAAACATTCTTTACCGGGTCTACCTTTTGCCCGAGTATTTATCTCAATCGCCCCGATACATTTTTATAATCACTGTGTTTCCCTCACGCGCCTAAGATAACCCGGCCTACTAAAAATATGAGGGATTCAAAATGCCGTTATTAAACTGGTCCAGACACATGGTGTGTTTAACTGCAGCCGGTCTGATTACTGTTCCGACCGTTTATGCCGCTGACACCCTGACCCGCGACAATGGCGCCGTCGTCGGCGACAATCAGAACTCTCAGACCGCAGGCGCCCAAGGGCCTGTCCTGCTGCAAGACGTGCAACTGCTGCAAAAGCTGCAGCGCTTTGATCGCGAACGCATTCCTGAACGCGTCGTGCATGCCCGTGGCACCGGCGTCAAAGGCGAGTTCACGGCCTCGGCCGACATCAGCGACCTGAGCAAGGCGACCGTGTTCAAATCCGGTGAGAAGACCCCGGTATTCGTACGCTTCTCCTCCGTGGTTCACGGCAATCACTCGCCTGAAACCCTGCGCGACCCGCATGGCTTCGCCACCAAGTTCTACACGGCTGACGGCAACTGGGACCTGGTGGGCAACAACTTCCCGACCTTCTTCATCCGTGACGCCATCAAGTTCCCGGACATGGTCCACGCGTTCAAACCTGACCCGCGTACCAATCTGGACAACGATTCGCGTCGCTTCGACTTCTTCTCCCACGTACCGGAAGCCACCCGTACGCTGACCCTGTTGTATTCGAACGAGGGCACCCCGGCGGGCTATCGCTTCATGGACGGCAACGGTGTACACGCCTACAAACTGGTCAACGCCAAGGGCGAAGTGCATTACGTGAAGTTCCACTGGAAATCCCTGCAGGGCCTCAAGAACCTTGATCCCAAGGAAGTCGCTCAGGTCCAGTCCAAGGATTACAGCCACCTGACCAACGATCTGGTCGGCGCGATCAAAAAGGGTGACTTCCCGAAATGGGATTTGTACGTTCAGGTCCTGAAGCCTGAAGAGCTGGCGAAATTCGACTTCGATCCACTGGACGCCACCAAGATCTGGCCGGACGTTCCCGAGAAGAAGATCGGGCAGATGGTCTTGAACAAGAACGTCGATAACTTCTTCCAGGAAACCGAGCAGGTCGCCATGGCCCCGGCCAACCTGGTTCCAGGTATCGAACCTTCCGAGGATCGCCTGTTGCAGGGCCGTGTGTTCTCCTACGCTGACACCCAGATGTATCGCCTTGGCGCCAATGGCCTGAGCCTGCCCGTCAACCAGCCCAAGGTTGCGGTCAACAACGGCAATCAGGACGGTGCGCTGAATACCGGTCACACCACCAGCGGCGTCAACTATGAGCCGAGCCGTCTGGAACCGCGTCCAGCGGATGACAAGGCGCGTTACAGCCAGCTGCCGCTCAGTGGCACTACCCAGCAGGCGAAGATCACGCGTGAGCAGAACTTCAAGCAGGCGGGTGATCTGTATCGCTCCTACAGCGCGAAAGAGAAGACTGACCTGGTGCAGAGCTTCGGCGAGTCGCTGGCCGACACCGACACTGAAAGCAAGAACATCATGCTGTCGTACCTGTACAAGGCAGATCCGGACTACGGCACTCGGGTAGCCGAAGTCGCCAAAGGCGATCTGAGCAAGGTCAAGTCCCTGGCTGCAAGCCTCAAGGACTGATGATCTGATACCCCGTCCCGGTGCTCTGTCGCCGGGACGGTTCCCGTCAGGAGAACGCTCCATGAAGCATCTGATCTATGGCTTGCTGCTGTTTGCCGCAGCCGCAAACGCCACACCACCGACACCCACTCCCACTCCAGCGCCTTCAGAGCTGAGCGCCGAACAGACTGCCAGCCAGCTGCGCACGCTGTTTTTCGATGCCTCCCGTGAAGGCAACAACCCGATGCTGGACACCTTTATCGAAGCTCATTACGACCTCAATATCCGTGACGAACAAGGCTATACCGGTCTGATTCTGGCGGCCTATCACGGCCATGAAGACTCGGTGATACGCCTGATAGACGCCGGAGCAGACCCCTGCGCCAAGGACAATCGCGGCAATACGGCGCTGATGGGTGCGATTTTCAAGGGTGAACTGAGCATCGCCAAGCGTCTGGTGCAGGCAGATTGTGGTGCGAACCTCACCAACAATGCCGGACAGACCGCCGCCATGTACGCCGCCTTGTTCAAACGCACTGAAGTGCTCAAGGAACTGACCGACAAGGGCGCAGACCTGAGCATTCGTGACAGCATGGGCAATGACGTGGAAGGCTTGTCCAAAGGTGAATTCCAGGCGCCGCCCACCCGCTGACGGCTGCTGGAATCAGTCTTCGCGCTCGATCATTTCGTAGATGCGGCTGGCAAACGCTTCCATGGTGAAGGGTTTGGTGAGCACCCACATGCCCGGATCCAGATGGCCGTTGCCAATGATGGCGTTCTCTGCGTACCCGGTGATGAACAGCACTTTGAGGTCGGGTCGAATGATGCGCGCAGCATCGGCCAATTGCCGGCCATTCATGCCACCCGGCAACCCGACGTCAGTCACCAGCAGGTCGATACGCGCATCGGACTCCAGCACCTTGAGCGCGGATGCACCTTCGCCCGCCTCGATCGGAATGTAGCCCTGATCCTCCAGCACTTCAGCCACCAGCATGCGGATGGTCGGCTCATCGTCAACAATCATTACCGTGCGCTCGGTCTGTGCAGGCGCCGATCCACAGGCATCTGCCGCCTCGATCTCTTCTGGCGCCCCGAGGTAATGACGCGGCAGGTACAGGCACATGTTCGTGCCCTGACCAGGCTCGGAATAGATGCGCACCTGCCCGCCGGACTGGCGCACGAAACCGTACACCATCGATAAGCCCAGCCCCGTACCCTGCCCCAGTGGCTTGGTGGTGAAGAAAGGGTCGAATACCCGATTGATGACCTCGGGCGACATGCCTGTACCGGTGTCGCTGACACACAGCGACAGGTACTGCCCGGGGATCAGGTCGCGGCCTTGCGAACCGCGCTCGTCAATCCATCGGTTGGCCGTCTCAATGGTGATCCGCCCGCCTCGCGGCATGGCGTCCCTGGCGTTGATGCACAGGTTCAACAAGGCATTTTCCAGTTGCGGCGCGTCGATGAAGGTTGACCACAACCCGACCGAGGTCACGACTTCCAGAGTGATGTGCGGCCCGACCGTGCGCCGAATCAGCTCTTCCATGCCGATCACCAGCCGGTTGATGTCGACCGGTTTGGGGTCCAGGGTTTGCCGGCGCGAAAACGCCAGCAATCGATGAGTCAGTGACGCCGCACGTTTGGAGGCATCCTGCGCAGCCCCTAGGTAGCGATCCAGTTCATTGAAACGGCCCTGGCTCACCCGTGTCTTGAGCAGTTCCAGCGAGCCCGTGATGCCGGTCAACAGGTTGTTGAAGTCGTGGGCGATACCGCCAGTCAACTGGCCTACGGCTTCCATTTTCTGGGACTGGCGCAAGGCTTCTTCAGCCTGGCTCAGGCGCTCCTGCTCGCGCAGCCGTTCGCTGACATCGTAGGCAAACAGGTAAGCGCCAATGGCCTGCCCCTGAGCATTGCGCAGCGTGCTGTAACGTATTTCAAAATGGCTGGCCGGATCGTTCGAGTCGCTGAAGCTGACGCTTTCGGCGAACTCTTCGCCCGCTAATGCGCGCGTCCAGCGCCTTTCAAGATCAGCCTTGCTCTGCGGACGGTCGTCGAGCAGGTCGAGCATACTGTCACCCACTTGCGGCCGGATGCCGAACAGGCGCTCGAACTCGCGCAGTGCCGCGCCATTGATGGCCATCCAGCGAAAATTGCAGTCGACGACATGAATGATCGCATTGGTGCCGTTGACGACATCGGCCAGCACATTGCGCTCGGCCACGGCTTCGACAATGCGCGCCTCCAGTGTCTCGTTCAGCTGCTTGAGCTCCAGTTCAGCGCGCTTGCGTTCAGTGATGTCTTGAAACAGTACAGCGACCTGCCGACGGCTGGCCGGCTCGATGCGAAACGCGGTCAAGGCCAGATAGCGCCCGGTGGCCACCAGTTCGCGTTCAAAACGGATCGGCTTGCCGGTCCGCAACACGTCGCCGTAAAACTCCACCCAGCCATCGGCCTCCTCGCGAACCATCTCACGCAGCTTCTTGCCCACCACGTTGGAAATGCCGGCGTGGTACTCATAGGCCGGGTTGGCTTCAACGTGAATGTAATCGCTCAGCGGACCGTGCGGCCCGTCAAGGAATTCAATGATGCAAAAGCCTTCATCCATGGCGTTGAACAGAAAACGATAACGCTCCCGGGATTGCGCCAGGGCGTATTCGGCCTCCCGCCCCGTGACGCTCAGGCTCTCTTTAAGCGAAGCGTTTTCCTGCTCCAGAGCCGCTAGCCGGCTCTGGAGATGCTGTAAATCTGTCGGGGTCAAAGCGGCGGCACCTGAGGCATTGGTTGCGCCGCTTTCCCGTCATGCGGGGCGGCACGAGCACGCTACGAGAAAAACCACTCGCATGCAAAAAATAATGGCGTTTTGAGCTCGTAATTTGTTGGTTCTCGCCAGACCAGAGCGAGAGACGATTTGGTGAGCAGCCTTCACCAGCACAGAAACTTACCCTGCAGGACCGCTCCCATCGCCGCAGCGATGTCAGTTCGATGCTGAGGCTGCGGCATGCAGGCGCAGCCATTGGTCTGCGACTTGCCCCATGTTCTTGGGCTCGCCATTGTTGATCCACGCCATGAATGGCCGATCGAACCTGAACGACGCCCCGCACTGCAAGGTCATGAAGCGCCTGACGTTCTGCGTATTCCGATAGGTGTCATCCACCGGCGTGTCACGCGTGATGAGGTCGGAGTGCCAATCGAAAGCCATGCCTTAATCCTTCTGCTGTCGGGTTGCAGGCACTCTTTATAGCGGGATTCTGGTGCAGTCGCGAGGTTTGGAAGGGCTTGTGGCGTACAGGAAATTGCGCAAACCCGCCTCACTCCCCCGCAAACGGTACCAGCGACTCCAGCAGCCACGCCCCCGCAGGCCCCAGACTGCGCTGGAACGACCAGATGACGTCCACCGCCGAGCGCCGTGGCCAGCCTGAGACTTGCAGTTCTTTCAGCAGTCCGCCCGAGTATCGCGACACCAGCCAGCGCGGCAATGCCGACCAGCCAAACCCGAACGCAGCCATGTCCATCAACAGCAGGTAATTGGGTGCCGACCAATGCCGATGGCCGCTGGTGGGCAGGTCGTCAGTGGGGATGCTGTGCTCGATCAGCGTATTGAGGCGCAAGGCGCGATAGCGGGCCAGCTGTTGGTAATCGACCCGTTCCAGCGCGGCAAGCGGATGTTTGTGCGACACGAACAGCCCGAAATCGGCACTTTCATCGATGGTCGCGTGACCGATTTCCGGTGGATAGCTGGCTTGTGCCGACAGCAGCCCCAGTGAGGCCCTCCCCGACTGCACCAGGCTGATGGCGTCGCCATGCTCGGCGAACACGCATTCCATCTCCAGCTCTGGAAAGCGTTGATCCAGCTCGGTCATCAGCCGTTCGAAATCGGCAAACTGGTTGGCATCCGACAGCACCAGCGTCAGCCGTGGCTCGACGCCTGCCGCAAGCCGCGCAGCCGCGCGACGCAGCCGGTCCGAGGCGCACAGCAGATCATCGACACGGCCCAGCATGACCCTCCCCGCTTCGGTCAGGACCGGTTGCCTGGAAGAGCGATCGAACAGCTCCAGGCCCAGATCGATTTCCAGGCGGGCGATCGCTTCACTGATGGTCGATTGACTCTTGCCCAGCCGGCGTGCGGCGGCGCTGAACGAACCCAGGGCAGCAATCTGGGCGAAGGCTTCCAGGGCTTCGGGTGAATAACTCATGGCACTCTCAAATCGGTTTAACCGATGGTATTGATTTTCAGCTTAACGCAAACACCGATGATAATGCTGCCATCAACCAGCACCAAGGGCAGCGTAGTTATGAGTAACAGCCAACCGCACATTGACCAGCACCCCGGCGTCGCCAGCAAAACCCTGCGTGAGCGGGCACTGCATGCCGCGCTGTTCGAGGTCGGCGGCGTTATTCTGGTCGCACCACTGCTGGCCTGGCTGATGAACCAGTCACTGGCGATGATGGGCGCCATGACGGTGATGATCTCGACCATCGCCATGCTGTGGAACATGACCTACAACACGCTGTTCGACCGCCTGCGCAAGCGCTACGGATTTTCCATGAGCCTGACGGTCCGCGTCCTGCACGCAACGGGTTTCGAAGCCGGACTGATTCTGGCCGTGGTGCCGCTGGCCGCCTGGTGGCTGACGATCAGCCTGATGGAAGCGTTCTGGCTGGACATCGGTCTGCTGCTGATGTTTCTGCCTTACACCCTGCTGTTCAACTGGGCCTACGACACACTCCGTGAGCGCCTGGTGCAGCGACGTCTGGCAAGGTGCGAGGTGTAATGCATCAGGCAAACGCATACCGTGCATCAAATGTTCTCACTGGCTAATCAAATCCTCGCCATTGCACACTGTCCCCTACTGACCCAGGCAAGGACACCTACGATGACAACTGAAGTACTCAAACTGGCGGCGTTCAGCGATGGCGATCGCGGTGGCAACCCGGCAGGTGTGTGGATTGGCGATGCGTTACCCGATGATGCCGTCATGCAGCAGATTGCCGCCGACATCGGCTTTTCCGAAACGGCGTTCGCTGCGCCTGTCGAAGGCGGCTGGCGGGTGCGGTATTTCTCGCCGCTGGCAGAAGTACCTTTTTGCGGGCACGCGACCATCGCCCTGGGCGCAGCGCTGGCGGCACAGCAAGGCGATGGCGTGTTTCAGCTGACACTCAGTCAGGCGCAGATTACCGTCGAGGGCCACGCGCAGGGCTTGCTGACGTCGGCGGCGCTGCAATCGCCGCCTACCTTCAGTAAGCCGATCAGTACGCCGGTGCTGGAACAAGCCCTGGCGCTGTTCGGCTATAGCCATGCCGATCTGGATGAGCGCATTACCCCCGCGCATATCAATGGCGGTGCCGGGCATCTGCTGCTGGCGCTGAACAGCCGGGCCAGGCTCAAGGCCATGCGCTACGACCAGCAGGCGGGTCACGACCTGATGGTTCGTGAAGGCTGGGCAACGATTCTGCTGGCGTGGGCCGAGACCGATCAGTTGTTCCACACCCGCAACCCGTTTGCGTTCGGCGGCGTCTACGAGGACCCGGCCACCGGTGCGGCCACAGCAGCACTGGGCGGCTATCTGCGCGATATCGGCTGGCCGCATGGCGGTTTGATAGACATTATTCAGGGCGAGGACATGGGCAGCCCATCGCGCCTGCGCGCCGAAATCCCGCAGCAACCGGGAAGCTCGATCCGGGTGTCGGGGATGGCGCGCAGGTTGTAATACCGATCAGGTCCTGAGCTTGCTGCCGCCGATCGCCACGCCTACCAGCATCACGGCGACGATCATGAACGCCAGTTCAAGGCTGCTGACATGGGCGATGAAACCGATTGCCGCAGGACCGATCAGAATCCCGGCGTAGCCGACTGTAGTAATGGCCGGGATGGCCACGCTTTCAGGCATGGTCTTCTGCCGACCGGCTGCGCTGTAGCAGACCGGCACGATGTTCGAGCAACCCGCCCCCACCAGTGCATACCCCAGCAGCGCAGCCTGCCAGAACGGGATCAATGTCGCGACGGCCAGGCCCGCCGCGGCACACAGTCCGCCGAGAATGATCACTCGAGTGGAGCCGACCCGTTTTACCACTGCATCGCCAAACAGCCGTCCCAGGGTCATGGTCGCGGCGAATACCGCATAACCCAGCCCGGCATAGGAAGGCTCGACACCCCGCAACGAGGTCAGGAATACCGCGCTCCAGTCGAGCATCGCGCCTTCGGCCAGGAATACAGTGAAGCACAGCAGGCCGATAAACAGCACCACGCCACGCGGAATCGCAAAGGCCGGTCCATCGGACGGACTGCCATAGGGCAATAGATTTGGCGCCGCTTTCGCCAGCGCGGCCAAGGTCAGCACCACCACAATCAGCATCGCAGCAAAAGGCGAGATACCCAGGCTGAGCAGGCCGGCGACACCCGCCGCACCGACAATCCCGCCGAGGCTGAACAGGCCGTGAAAACCCGACATCATCGTCTTGCCGCTGGCGCGCTCGACAATCACCGCCTGCACGTTGGCCGTGCAATCCACTCCGCCCATGCTCGCACCAAACAGAAACAGCGTGGCTATCAATAGCGGCAGACTGGAAATCGTCGCCAGTAGCGGCAGGCACAGGCAGATCAACAGCGTCGAACACACCAGCAGGCGCCGACAGCCAAACCGCGCCGCCAGTGCGCCCGCCAGCGGCATCGAAATGATCGAGCCCACCCCCAGGCACAACAACAAGAGCCCGAGTGTGCCCTCATCAAGGCCCATCCGCTGTTTGACGTAAGGCACCAGCGGCGCCCACGAGGCCACGCTGAAACCGGCAATGAAAAACGCGATACGCGTCGAAGACTGTTCCGCCCGAGCCTTGGCATCCTGGGCTGCGGTGCTGAAAGAGGTCATGCATGCTCCTTGTAATTTGCCGAGTACGGTCACACCGACCAGCGCGACAGCCTAACAAAGCTGATCGATTAGCCAAAACCTCTGATGCACTTAAAGGAGGCTCGTTCCATCGCCATGCGGGGGACGCCTGATTTGCAGCTTTTTGCACCTCAGGCCAGTAGACTGGCGAGCAAGCGCACCAGACAGGTGCGTAATCTGTCGAATCAGCTGTTGCGGAGGCCGTTGTGTACAAAGGTGTGGTGCTGTCGGTCCTGGCGTCTACGCTGTTCGGGGTCATGTATTTCTATACGTCACTGATGACCCCGCTCGACGGTGAAGAAATCTTTGGCTGGCGCATGCTGCTCACCGTGCCATGCGCGACGCTGTTCATGCTGGTCAGCGGTGACTGGCGGCGAGTCCGCGAAGTGGCTGTCCGGCTCAGGCAGCAACCGCTGCTGATCTTCGCGCTGCTGCTGTCTTCGGTGCTGCTCGGTGCGCAGCTGCTGATCTTCATGTGGGCACCGCTGCACGGGCGCAGTCTGGAGGTATCGCTGGGCTATTTCCTGCTGCCGCTGAGCATGATTCTCACCGGCCGCGTGGTGTATGGCGAGCACCTCTCCTACCTGCAGAAAGTCGCTGCGGTGTTTGCCATGATCGGCGTGGGGCATGAGCTGTGGCGGCTGGGCAGTTTCTCCTGGGAGACCCTGCTGGTCGCGGGCGGCTATCCGCTGTACTTCGTGCTACGTCGCAAGCTCAAGACCGATCACCTCGGCGGGCTCTGGTTCGACATGCTGCTGATGCTGCCCATCGGCCTGTGGTTCATCGCCCACGGCCATCCGCAGGCCATTCAGCAGGCACCGCTGTTGTACCTGTTGATTCCGCTGCTCGGGGTGATCAGTGCCTCGGCGCTGGTCAGTTACATTCTTGCCAGCCGCCTGCTGCCGTTCAGCCTGTTCGGGCTGCTCAGTTATGTCGAGCCGATCCTGCTGGTCGGCGTCGCCCTGCTGCTGGGCGAAAGCATCAGTCGCGATGAATGGCTGACGTACCTGCCGATCTGGCTGGCCGTGGTGGTCCTGATGATCGAAGGCGCCAAGCATATGCTGGCCCAGCGCCGCCGGGACGCGAGCTGAGCGTCAGGACTCGGTGAAACGCTCCAGCTGCATTTCCTGAAGTCGACTGAGGGTGCGCCGGAAGGCAAACGACAGGTAGCCCTCGGTGTACAGCTCGTCCATCGGCACCGGCGCTTCGACATACAGCGGAATGCGCCGGTCATAGCACTCGTCGACCAGCGCGATGAAACGGCGCACGCCATCATCGTTGGGCGACAACTGCGGCAGCTCGCGATCGCCTGCGGTCACCTGCTCGACGCCATCCTCGGTGCCGCGGGCAATTTTCGCTTCGCGCTGTGCGGCCCCCAGCAGCGGCACCTCGCTGAGCAGAATCACCGAAAAGCGATCGCACAAGGCGATGAAATCCATGGCCGCCAGCGGCTGTTCGCAAAGGTCGCGATAGCGGCACCACACGGCCGTGTCGGAATGCTGAACCACGTTGATGCTGCGATAACCGAGCATGACCTGCGAATCGTGAACCGGCTGATCCGCGCTCAACGCGTCGAAGATGCCCTGCAAGGCGCTGGGTCGACCGGCTTCGGCAATCCAGTAACGCTGATGCAGTTGCCCGGGGTGCAGCCGGTGATCCTCGCCGCCGTCGACCGCCACGACATCCATGTACTTGAGAATGGCCGCAACCGCTGGCAGGAAGCGCTCGCGATTGTGGCCATGGCTGTATAACTGCTCCGGTGGCTGGTTGGACGTGCAGACCAGCACCACGCCCTCTTCGAACATCACCTGCAGCAACCCGCCCAAGATCACCGCGTCGCCGATATCGGTGACGAACAGCTCATCGAAACACATCACCCGCACGTCACGCGCCAGCTCCCTGGCGACCACAGTCAGGGGTCGGGATGTGCCCATCAACTCGAACATGCGTTTGTGCACCCAACGCATGAAGTGATGAAAATGCTGACGCCGGGCCGGTACGCTCAGGCTCTCGAAAAAGCGGTCCATCAGCCAGGTCTTGCCACGCCCGACCGGTCCCCACAGATAAACGCCGCGTGCCCGACCGCGAGCGTCGGCAAGCCCCTCGTAACACGCCTGCAACTGCCGGGCGGCCTGCAATTGCGCCTGATCGGGTTGAAAACCACGCTGGACGGCACGTTCGTAGGCTTGCAGAGGAGAGACGGCATCCATCAGGCACACACCCTTCGCTATCGGAGAAAAGACATCCAGCCTATACGAGGCCGCGCCGCGCAACGCAACTCATCAACTCAGGCATGCTGTACGCCGGCACGCTTGAGCAGTCGCTTGCAGCGCTCGGACAGGTGGACCACACGCAGATGCTTGCCCGCTTTGGCGTAACGCTCGCGCAGGGTCTTGAGCGCAGCGATGGCCGAGTAGTCGACAAAGCTCAGGTGGCGGCAATCCAGAGTCACCTGAGTCGGGTCTTCGGCCGGGTTGAACTGGTCGAGAAACGGTGTGGTCGAGGCGAAGAACAGCGTGCCATGCAGGTGGTAGACCTTGCTGCCATCCGCTTCGACATGGCTGTCGGCGTACAGCTCGCGAGCCTGCTGCCAGGCGAAATTGATCGCCGCGATAATAATCCCGAACAGCACTGCGGTGGCCAGATCGGTCAGCACCGTGACCACGGTCACGGCAATGATCGCCAGTACATCGTTGACCGGCACCTTGCGCAACACACGCAACGAGGCCCAGGCGAAGGTCTGCTGGGCGACCACGAACATCACTCCGACCAGTGCCGCCAGTGGAATGCGCTCGATCAGCGGCGAGAGAAACAGCACGAACATCAGGATCATCAAGCCGGCGACCACGCCCGACAGCCGACCGCGGCCGCCAGAACTGAGGTTGATCACGGTCTGGCCGATCATCGCGCAGCCGCCCATGCCGCCGAAGGCACCGGACACCACGTTGGCAGCGCCCAGTGCTACACATTCGCGATCCGGATAACCACGGGTTTCGGTGATTTCGTCGGTCAGGTTCAGGGTCAGCAGGGTTTCCAGCAGACCGACCAGCGCCATCAGAATGGCGTACGGGGCAATGATGCGCAGGGTCTCAAGATTCCACGGAATATCCGGCATGGCGAATACCGGCAAGCCACCGGCAATGTGCGCCATGTCGCCCAGGGTGCGAGTCGGCAGGCCGAGCAGGTACACCGCCAGCCCGACGCTGAGGATGGCCACCAGCGCTGGCGGCGCAATGCGGGTCAGGCGTGGCAACAGGTAGACAATCGCCATGGTCAGCGCCACCAGCCCGAGCATCACGTACAGCGGCGTACCGCTGAGCCACGATTCACCGACCTTGAAGTGCTCAAGTTGCGCCATCGCAATGACGATCGCCAGGCCGTTGACGAAGCCCAGCATCACCGGATACGGCACCAGCCGCACCAGTTTGCCGAGCCGCAGCAAGCCGAACAGGATCATGATCAGACCGCCCAGCAATACGGTCGCCAGCAAATACTGCACGCCCTGCTGAACCACCAGCGCGACGATCACCACCGCCATTGAACCGGCCGCACCGGACACCATGCCCGGGCGCCCGCCGAACAACGCGGTCAGCGTACAGATGATGAACGCACCGTAAAGCCCCATCAGCGGATTGAGATGGGCGACCAGCGCAAAGGCGATGCACTCGGGCACCAATGCAAAAGATGTGGTGAGGCCTGCCAGGACTTCGGCACGTATACGGATCGTTTTCATGGGTTACCTGAGCGGCGCTCCATGGAGGAAGCGCAAAAAAGGGGGCATATTACGCAAACCTTTGACGACCGACCACCACGGTGGGGCTTCCAGGAAAGCTCTCTGATGATCGGCCCATGCCTCAAAACAACAAGGAGTAAACCGATGCAATGGAATGGAGCGCTGCTCTGCACAGGACTTCTGCTGGTCAGTGCAGTGGCTGTTGCCGACGACGACACAGCGTCTGTCGACGCATTCGTGCAGGCAGAAGCCAGTAAAGTGATGCAGGAAAATCATATCGCGGGCCTGTCGATTGCCGTCACTCGCCAGGGCAAACAGCAGTTCTACACCTATGGCGTCGCGTCAAAAGCCACCGGCCAGCCAGTGACCCGCGATACGCTGTTTGAACTCGGCTCGATCAGCAAGACCTTCACCGCCACCCTCGCTACCTGGGCGCAGGCCAATGGGCAGCTGTCGCTGACGCAAAGCATCGACAGCTATATTCCGCAGTTGCAGGCCACGCGGCTGGGCAAGGTGCCAATTTTCCATCTGGGCACCCACACGGCTGGCGGCTTCCCGCTTCAGGTGCCGGACAAAGTGCAGAACACCCTTCAGTTGATGGAATATTTCAAGGCCTGGCAGCCCGAATATCTATCCGGCACCCATCGCACCTACGCCAACCCCAGTGTGGGCCTGCTCGGCATGGTTGCAGCGCGCAGCATGCAACTGCCGTATGAACAGGCCCTGCAGCAGCGGCTGTTTCCGGCCCTGGGTCTGAGTAATACCTATATCGACGTGCCCGATGAAAAACAGGCGCTGTATGCACAGGGCTACAACAAACTCGACGAGCCGGTCAGGGTCAATCCAGGTCCGCTGGCGGCTGAGGCCTACGGGGTGAAATCGAGCAGCGGCGACTTGCTACGCTTCGTCGAAGCGAACATCGGCCTCGGTCAAAACGACGCCGCGCTGCAAAAAGCCCTGCGCGATACCCGGACCGGCTATTTCAAGGTCGGCGGCATGACTCAGGACCTGATCTGGGAGCAGTATCCGCTGCCGGTTCGTCTGGAGACGCTGCTTGAAGGCAATGCCAGCGCCATGCTGAACACGGTCAAAGCCGAAATGATCGAACCGTCGCAGGCAGCGCAATCTTCGGTCTGGGTCAACAAAACCGGATCAACCAACGGTTTCGGCGGCTATGTGGCGTTCATTCCGGAGCAGCAGTTGGGGATTGCCATCCTCGCCAACAAAAACTACCCGAACGAGGAGCGGGTGAAACTGGCCTATCGGATTCTGCAGAAAATGGGCTGCTACTCAACGCCCTGAAAACAGCCCTGCCCCTTCGGCCGCTTCGATTTCAAGCAGCTTGCGCTTGCGCTCGACGCCCCAGCGGTAGCCCGACAACGATCCATCGCTGCGCACCACGCGGTGGCAGGGAATCGCCACCGCGAGCTTGTTCGCACCGCAGGCGTTGGCCACCGCACGGACTGCACTGGGCAGCCCTATCTGCGTCGCGATCTGTGTATAGGTGGCCGTCGATCCGGCAGGAATGTCCCTGAGCGCCTGCCAGACCCGCTCCTGAAACACCGTGCCGCGGATATCCAGTGGCAGCGCCAGGCCGGTCGCAGGTGATTCGACAAAACCCACGACCTCGGCAACCAGTTGTTCGAACGCGGCGTCTGCACCGATCAGGTTGGCGTTGGGAAACTGGTCCTGGAAAGCTTCGATCAGCGCATGCGGGTCATCACCGAGCGAAATCGCACAGATGCCCTTGCTGCTGGTGGCCACCAGAATCGAACCCAGCGAACTTTCCCCCAGAGCGAACCTGATATCGACATTGGCGCCGCCCGCGCGGTATTCGGAAGGTTTCATGCCGAGCATGTTCTGCGAAGCCTCATAGAAACGACTGTTGGCGTTGTAGCCCGCCTCGTACAACGCACGGGTAATGCTTAGGTCCTGTGAGAGCTGGACTTTCACCCGCGAACGTAACGAGGCGACACTGTAGGCCCTGGGCGTCAGCCCGGTCAGTCTTTTGAAAATGCGGTGGAAATGAAAACCGCTGATCCCGACCTGCTCCGCAAGCGCGGTCAGATTGAGCATCGAATCGGCGGCATCGATCAGTCTGCAGGCCTGGGCAACGACTTCTGCGTGCTTGCGTTGCAGCGCGTTTGAGTCGCCGGCATTGCGCAGGGATGGGCGAAACCCGGCGGCCTCGGCGTCGTGCGCACTATCAAAAAACACCACGTTTTCCGGACGCGGCAGCCGGGTCGGGCTGCACGGCTTGCAATAGATGCCGGTGGTCAGCACGCCATAAACGAAGTCAGCGCCGGCGTGTGAACGCCGATTGACCAGGATGTCCCAGCGCGGGTCGTCTTCAGTGCGCAGGGCGCGTGCCGTTTGAGTGCCTTCTGTGCTGTCCATGGTCGAGCCTGCCTTGAGTTTCGATAAGCCTGCGCCTGTCGGAGCCACTGGGCACTCCGAGTCTTGCTTTCAAATTCGAGATGAGCCGAGTTCGCTGAAATCGACCGGTACTCGCCACAGATACCAGGCAGCAATGGTTCGGTAAGGCGCGAAGCGTTCGGCAAGCCGGGCCATTTGCCGGTGCGACGGTTTGAGTTGCAGAGCATACAGTCGCCGGTATCCTTCGCACACGCCGAAGTCGCTGGCTGGCATCACATCCAGCTGACCGAGCCCATAGATGAGCATCATCTCCACGGTCCAGCGCCCCACGCCCGGCAACTGGATCAGGCGTTCGACCAGCGCCTCGTTGCCCATCGCCAGCGCAGCACTGACCTCAGGCACCAGACCGTCCAACCGCGCAGCGGCAATCGCCTTGATCGCCCGGCATTTGGACGCCGAGAAGCCACAGGAACGCAGTGCCTGATCATCCAGCTCGACCAGTGCCGGGGCGCTCGGAAAGCTGACCTCTGGAAAGAGGGAGCGCAATCTCAGGACCATCGCATCGCCCGCCCTGGCATGCAATTGCTGATAGGCAACGGCCTTGACCAGCGCCTGAAACGGGTCCTGCGCTGCGCTGACCGGATGCAGACAAGGGCCGACCAGGTCGATCAGCGACTGCCATTGCGGGTCTAAAGACCTGAGCGCCGCGACCGCCTCGGCATGCTCGCGGTCGGTGCTGTCTGATTCTGATGACATGATGATTTCCAGATGAGAGCGGCAACCAGGGTTTACAGGGGGGTTGAAAATGATCGCTGATTGTCGAAGGCCGCGGAACGTTCAAAACACCGTGAGCGATTAGCTGAACCTGACCTGAACGACCTGCCAAAAACGCAATCCCGATAAAAAACAACTACACGCATTCAAGAATGAGTATCATTATGTTACGCAGTGTTTCCGGCCGATGGCTCGTCGAGACACATTCACCCTACAGCTTTGACCCGGTGAGATATGCTCGTTCCCTTTTTGATCATGCTGCGCGAAGGCATCGAAGCCGCACTTATCGTTGGCATTATCGCCAGTTACCTGAAGCAGACCGGCCGCGGCGAGTGGATGCCTGCGGTGTGGATCGGCGTATTTCTGGCTGTCGCGCTGTCGCTGTTCGTCGGTGGCGGGCTTGAGTTGATGAGCGCCGAGTTTCCGCAGAAGCAGCAGGAACTGTTCGAAAGCATCGTCGGCCTGATCGCCGTTGGCATTCTCAGTTCCATGGTGTTCTGGATGCGCAAGGTGGCACGGTCGATCAAACACGCGCTGCACGAATCGCTGGACGCAGCCCTCACCGGCTCGAAAAACCAGACCTACGCGCTGATCGCCATGGTGTTTTTCGCCGTGGCCCGCGAAGGGCTGGAAACCGTATTCTTTCTGCTCGCTGTGTTCCAGCAGAGCGAAGGCTCCGGCGCGCCGTTGGGCGCCCTGCTCGGTCTGTTGCTGGCGGTCGGTTTCGGCGTGGCCATCTACAGCGGCAGCATGCGTCTCAACCTGAGCCTGTTTTTCCGCTGGACCGGGCTGTTCATTCTGGTAGTGGCGGCGGGCATTCTCGCCAACTCCGTTCAGGCACTGCATGAAGCCGGGGTCTGGAATCACCTGCAGGAAGTGGTCTTCGACATCAGTGCACGGTTGCCGATGGACGGCCCTGCCGGTTCGGTGCTGGCAGGCATGTTCGGTTACCAGGACGCGCCGACGGTCAGCACTCTGAGTGCCTACCTGATTTACCTGATCGGGGCGCTGCTGCTGTTCTTCAAGCCGCATACCCCGACGACTGGCAAGGTCATGCAGCCAAACACCTCTTCTGTTACGAACGAATAAGGGCCTCCATGTCTAACCGTCCCTCAGGGCCTTCCGGGAAAGCCCGGCCGCCCCGTGTCCTGCGATTGGCAGTCGCCGGCTCAGTGATCCTCATGATCGCCGCAGGCGGGCTGTTCTACTACGCCTCGCAGGTCGCCGCGAAAAAGCGCGCAGCCAATGCCGGAACTGAAACCGTGGTCAATATCCACGCGCACAACTGCGAACCGAACGCCTTGACGGTCGCGGCGGGCAACAACGCCTTCCGCATCGTCAACCGCTCCGAGCGCGCCGTCGAATGGGAAATTCTCGATGGCGTGCTGGTGATCGAAGAGCGGGAAAACATCGCGCCGGGCCTGAGCCAAGTGATCAATGCCAACCTGGCACCCGGCGATTACACGATTACCTGCGGTCTGCTGAGCAATCCGCGCGGCACCTTGCACGTCACGCCGACGGCAGAGTCCGACGCCAAGGCCAAGGCGCGTCCGTCCATGACCGCCTTCATCGGGCCGCTCTCCGAGTACCGCGTGTACCTGAGCCTGCAGAGTTCGGCGCTGATCAAGGCAGTCACCGCCCTGCAACAGGCCATTGATGCCGGCGACCTGAGCGCCGCCCAGGCGGCCTACCTGCCCGCCCGCGCCGCCTACCAGCGCATTGCACCGGCTGCACAGCGTCTCGCCGAACTGGACAATGCAATCAACGCCCGCGCCGACTACTACGAGAAACGTGAACAGGACCCCGGCTTCAGCGGTTTCCATCGCATTGAATACGGCCTGTTCGAGCAACACAGCGTCGAGGGCCTGACGCCGGTGGTGCAGCGTCTGCAAACCGATGTCACCCAGCTCAAGCAACAGTTGCTGGCGCAATCGCTGGCGCCCGAGCAATTGGCGGCCATCGCCACCCGCACCCTGCGCAGCCTGGCTGAGGTACGCAGCAACGGCGAAGAGGAACGCTACAGCCACAGCGACCTCAACGGCTTTGCTGCCAACCTGGACGGCACCCGCAAGATCGTCGACCTGCTGCGTCCGTTGCTGGCCCGCAGTGCGGGCGATCTGTTGCAGAAGATCGACGCGGCCATGGCCGATCTGGACACCACGCTCGATGCGCTGAGCAGCGCCGACGGTGGCGTGCGCCCGTACGATCAGGTGGACGCGACGCAGCGTCAGCAGATCGCCGCCAAGGCTGGCGCTCTGGCTGACGCGCTCAATGGTATCGACCCGGCACTCGGCCTCTCCGGCCTCTGATTTACTGGAGCACAGCACATCACCATGAAAAACCCGGACAGCAATCCAGACACAAGCAACGCTCCGACCTCCCTGCAACGCCGCCGCGTGCTGATGGGGCTTGGCGCTGCAGGGGCCGCGCTGGCTGGCAGCAGCCTGAGCGGCAACGTACTTGCCGCAGCACCTGCACAAGTCGCCGAAGCGCCAAACAGCGAGAAAACGCAGGACCACAACGCGTTTCACGGCGTGCATCAGAGCGGCATCGTCAACCCGCGCCCTGCCGCGGGCATGCTGGTGGCGTTCGATGTTCTGGCCGCCGACCGTGAGGACCTGGAACGCCTGTTTCGCACGCTGAACGAGCGCATCGCGTTCCTGATGACCGGTGGCCCGGTGCCGGAGATCGATCCGAAACTGCCCCCTCCGGACTCGGGCATTCTCGGCCCGGTGGTGACCCCGGACAACCTGACCATCACCGTGTCGGTGGGCGAGTCGCTGTTCGATGAGCGTTTCGGCCTGGCCCCGATCAAGCCGAAACGCCTGAGCCGGATGACCGGTTTCCCCAACGATGCGCTGGATCCGGCCAGTTGCCACGGCGATCTGAGCATCCAGTTCTGCGCCAACACCGCCGACAGCAACATCCATGCGCTGCGCGACATCGTCAAGAACCTGCCCGATCTGCTGCTGGTGCGCTGGAAACAGGAAGGCACCGTGCCGCCCCAGGCACCGAAGAAACCCGGTCAGCCGCCGGAAAGTGCGCGCAACTTCCTGGGTTTCCGGGATGGTTCGGCGAACCCGGATTCCAACAACCAGAAGACCATGAACGAACTGGTCTGGGTGCAGCCGGGCAGCGACGAACCGGCCTGGGCCGCCAACGGCAGCTATCAGGCGGTGCGCATCATCCGCAACTTCGTCGAGCGTTGGGACCGCACGCCGTTGCAGGAGCAGGAATCGATTTTCGGTCGCAGCAAAAGCACCGGCGCGCCCATGGACGGCAAGGTCGAGAGCGATGTGCCCAACTACGCGGCAGACCCGGAAGGCAAGAAAACCCGGCTGGATTCGCACATCCGCCTGGCCAACCCGCGTACCGCCGAAAGCCAGCGCAACCTGATCCTGCGTCGTCCGTTCAATTACTCCAACGGGGTGAACAAGAACGGGCAACTGGACATGGGCCTGCTGTTCATCTGCTACCAGGCCGATCTGGAAAAGGGCTTCATTACGGTACAGAGCCGGCTTAACGGCGAGCCGCTGGAGGAATACCTCAAACCGGTCGGTGGCGGCTATTTCTTCACCCTGCCGGGGGTAACCGGCGACCAGGATTTCATCGGTCGCTCGCTGCTGGCGGCCGTAGCGCCCACTAAAAACGCATGACCTATCCACTCCTGACCCGGAAGACACTCATGAAAAAGACGCCCCTGGCTTTGCTCCTGACCCTTGGCCTGCTCCAGACCCCACTGGCGGCCTTTGCCGCCACCGCGCCGCTGGATCTGGTAGGCCCGGTGTCGGACTACAAGATCTACGTGACCGAGAACATTGAAGAGCTGGTCAGCCACACCCAGAAATTCACCGATGCCGTGAAGAAAGGCGACATCGCGACAGCCAAAAAGCTCTACGCCCCTACCCGCGTGTACTACGAGTCGGTAGAACCGATTGCCGAACTGTTCAGTGACCTGGACGCCTCCATCGACTCACGCGTCGACGACCATGAACAAGGCGTGGCGGCGGAAGACTTCACTGGCTTCCATCGTCTGGAATATGCGCTGTTCTCGCAGAACACCACGAAGGATCAGGGCCCTATCGCCGACAAGCTGTTGAGCGACGTCAAGGACCTGGAAAAGCGCGTGGCCGACCTGACCTTCCCGCCTGAAAAAGTCGTCGGCGGCGCCGCCGCCCTGCTGGAAGAAGTGGCAGCGACCAAGATCTCCGGCGAAGAAGACCGTTACAGCCACACCGACCTGTATGACTTCCAGGGCAACATCGACGGCGCGAAAAAAATCGTCGACCTGTTCCGCCCGCAGATCGAACAGCAGGACAAGGCCTTCTCCAGTAAAGTCGACAAGAACTTCGCCACCGTGGACAAGATCCTCGCCAAGTACAAGACCAAGGACGGTGGCTTTGAAACCTACGACAAAGTCAAAGAAAACGATCGCAAAGCCCTGGTCGGCCCGGTCAACACCCTGGCAGAAGACCTCTCGACCCTGCGCGGCAAACTGGGCCTGAACTGACCTGAAACGCCGCGCCTGCCCAAGGTGCGGCTCTTTGCCCTGCCCGGTGGTTACTGCACCTGAGTGTGACGCAGAGCGTCACGAACTGCATTCCCACGCGGAGTGGTGTGACCCCCGAAGGTTGGACAATTATCCACCTACGCTGCCTTGGCGGCCTGCATTCTGTATTCCACAGGACTCAGGCCGTTAAGCTTCAGTTTTATGCGTGAGTGATTGTAATACTCAATGTACTCTTCGATACCCGCTTGAAGCTCATCCAGATCGTTAAATTTGTTCAGGTAGAAAAATTCGGATTTCAGCGTGCTAAAAAAGCTCTCAATAGCCGCGTTGTCGTAGCAGTTACCCTTGCGCGACATGCTGGCTGCGATCGAATTCTCATTGAGCAGTCGCTGGTAAATAGGCATCCGATATTGCCAGCCCTGGTCGGAATGCAAAATCGGCTTTTCATGCGGTCCAAGCCGCTTAAATGCTCCTTCAAGCATTTCGTCGACCATGGAGTACAGCGGGCGCCTGGCAATCGCATAGGAAATGATTTCGCCGCTGTACAGATCCATGATCGGCGACAGATAGAGTTTCTGGCCTCCTACTTTGAATTCGGTCACGTCGGTGGCCCATTTCTGGTTAAGGTATTGCGCTTTGAAATCACGCTTTAGCAGGTTAGGCGCGGCCTTGCCTGTTTCGCCTTTGTAGGAACGGTATTTCTTCACGCGTATCAGGCTCTTCAGGCCTAGCTGCCCCATTAGTTTCTGCACCGTCTTGTGGTTCACAAGATGGCCCGCCCTGCGCAAAGCTGCCGTGATGCGACGATAGCCATACCGGCCCTTGTGCTCGTAGAAAGTTGCCTGAATCAGGTCTTTCAGCCCGGCGTATTTGTCATCTGCCAGCAGTACCTTTTGTTGATAGTAAAAAGTGCTGCGTGCCAGACCGGCAAACTTCAGCAGGCCGTCCAGAGAATGTAAAGGCCTCAGTTCCATCACGATTTGCGCTTTTTCTGCTGCGCTATTCGTTGCTTCTTCTGAACCAAGGCATCGAGCTTTTTTAGATAATCGACCTCCATCCGCAGTTGCTTCACCTCGGCAAGCAACTCGTCACGCGAGCGCGATTCATCGTTGATCGGAGCGGAGTTCACAGGGGGAAGGGGCGTCGTCATCTTTCTTGGGCGTCCAACTTTCTTAGGGGGCTTTGAGGATGCGTTAAGAGCACCTTCGTCAAAAAGGCGCTGCCATAGATTGATGATGCCGAACTGACGGATATCGAACAAGGCCGCTGTCTGGCGCAGTGATAATCGCTCATCATGCATGCGCTTCAAAACAGCTAGCTTGAATTCGTCACTGTAACGCTGCCGCCTTTTCTCTTTAAGAGCGGCTGGGCCGTGGATCTGATAAGCCGCGACCCACTGACGAAGGCAGGAAAAGTCCACATCGTGGCGACGCGCAACATCCCTCAAACCTGCCTTGCCGGCACAATACTCTTTCACGGCTGCGAGTTTTGCCTGCTCTGTATATTTACCCATGACGCCTCCAAAGGTTGCATCCAACCTTCGGGGGTCACACCAGAGCGTGAGGAACGATAGTCATCAGCCTCTCAGCTACGCTTCTAAAAAGCTTTTCAACCACGATGGCACTGACGACGCAGAGTGCGACGTTAGTGACGGCTGAGTCCTGGCGCTGATCCGGGGGTAGCCTGGCAGGACGCCAGGCTAGCCGCACCGCGCCATGGATGGCGCGTTGCGGCGACCTCCGGATCAGTGTCAGGACGAAGGAACCCGACGAAGTCGGGCCGGAAACAGGAGCGAAAGGCTTCGGTTACTTTGGCCTCATCAAAGTAACTCGCCGAGGGGCGAAAAGGTGACCTGAGCCGAACTTCAATCCACCTGACAAAGAAAAACCGCCATGTGACGCAGAGCGTCAAAGCGTCACGAACTGCATTCCCACGCTGGAGCGTGAGGAACGATAATCTCACTACCGCCATCGTGCGACGCTCTGCCTCGCATGCCCTTCTGGACGCTCTGCGTCCGCTCCTAGATCCCGCTGAACCAGTTGTACCCCTGATCCTCCCAATACCCGCCAGGATTCTCGTTACTGACGAAAATCTCGACGATGTGCTTGGGATTCTTGAAGCCCAGCTTGGTCGGCACCCGCACCCGCAACGGGTAACCGTAATCAGGTGGCAGGGCCACTTCACCGAAATCCAGCGCCAACAAGGTCTGCGGATGCAGCGCAGTAGGCATATCCAGACTTGAGTAATAGCGGTCAGCGCACTTGAAACCGACAAAACGCGCCGTCGTGTCAGCGCCGATATACTCCAGGAACGTCTTCAGCGGCACGCCGCCCCACTGCCCTATCGCACTCCAGCCCTCGATACAGATCAACCGCGTGATATCCGTGCGTTGCGGCAGTTTGCGCAGCGCCTCCAGCGTCCACGGCTGCTTGTCGCGCACCAGCCCCGACACCGCCAGTTGGTAATCGGCAAGATCCAGCTCCGGCACGTTGTATTCAGGGTAGAACGCATTGAACGGGAACGGGTTGGTCAACTGCGCCTTGCTATAGGTCGGCGCCAGCTTCTGGCCGTTGAACAGCCAGGCCTGAACCCGGTCATTCCAGCGCGACATGGCCCACAGCACCTTATCGACCTGATCGCCATCCTGCAGGTTGCAGCCCGTGAGCATCGACATCGCGCCCACGGTCAGCCCCGCGCGCAGAAACGAGCGGCGCTGGATATCCACCAGCTGACGCTGCTGCGCAGGCTCCAGAATGATGCGCTGAGTCGTACGTTTACGTGGTTCGTTCATGATTGCGCAGTTCCGTCTTCGTTCGGCTGGCGGCCGCCGGTAATCATCGGCAGCAAGGTACTGGGCACCAGCACGACCAGCAGCAGATGGACGATGACAAACGCGCCGATGGCGGTCATCGCCCCGAAATGTACCCAACGGGCGAAATCGAATCCGCCCAGCAGACTGACCAGCCCTTGAAATTGCACCGGCTTCCAGATGGCCAGGCCGGACAGCACCACCAATACGCCCATGGCCAGCACCAGCCAATACATCAGTCGTTGCACGGCGTTGTAACGGCCTTTGACGTGGACCAGGCGAAAATGCAGCGCGTCATTCATGTCACGCGTCACTTCGGACGGCCGTACCGGCAGCAGATCGCGCTTGAAATGGCGGCTGAACACGCCATACAGCACATAAATCAGACCGTTGATGACCAACAGCCACATCACCGCGAAGTGCCAGGCAATGGAACCGCCCAGCCAGCCGCCGAGTGTCAGGAATTTGGGAAAGGTGAACGGCATCAGTGGTGATGCGTTGTAAATCGCCCAACCGCTCATGAACATACAGACCATGCCCACGGCATTGACCCAGTGGGTCAGGCGCACCGGCCACGGATGAATGGGGCGGGTTTTCATGTCGAGATCCCTCTGATCAGGCATGGAAGAGGCTATCAGGGGCAGCCTTGTGCCCCTGATAGCCCTGGCGGTGATTACATCGGCGGTGTGAAACCGTCCTTGCCGACGGCAACACCGCGAGCGGACTTGCCGTCGTCAGCCGGGAATACCACGACCTTCGCGCCTTTGGTCAACTGGTCAACCTTGCCTGGCTCGACGTAGGCGACAGGCACATCCTGCGGCACCACCAGTTTCTTCTCGCCACCTTCATACTTGACGATGAGTGTGCGGCCATTGGTGTCGGCCAATGTGCCAACGGTGCCATTGGTCATGGTGCCGGTGCTGCCATCCGCGTTTTGCCAGCCATAGTGACCTTCGCCGCTGCCTTTGAGGCTCGCCTCAAAAACGGTCACTTCCAGCGCTTCCAGCGTGCCGTCAGATTTCGGTTTCGCTGCCGAACCGACAAAACTGCCGTCTTTGATTTGCTTGAAGTCAGCTTCGGACACAAGACGAATACCGGTCTTGTCAGTCAGCTTGATACTTTCGTGCTGACCCGAACGGGTGGTGAAGTCGAGGGTGTCGGCGCTGACGCTGTCGACGGTCCCGCGCATGGGTTTGACCACCTTCATGTCGGCAGCCTGGGTCATGACAGCGGCACTGAGCAACAGCAGGCCGAACGTAGTAGAGAGTGCAGTCTTCATCGGTACTTCCTTGGCAGGTGAGATCTGAAAGCCATCCTTGCACCGCTACCGGCACCGTAGAATGACCGGGCAATGACATTTTTGTCATTCGCCGGACACCCTGTCGGCAACTGGTTAGACTCCGGCATCGGCGCAACAAGGGCGCCAGGAAAAGCGTAGCGGACAAAACGATGCATATCCTGCTAATTGAAGATGACACCAAAACCGGCGAATACCTGAAGAAGGGACTGGGCGAATCCGGCTACGTGGTCGACTGGACGCAGCACGGTGCCGACGGCCTGCATCTGGCGCTGGAAAACCGCTATGACCTCATCGTGCTGGACGTGATGCTGCCAGGCATCGACGGCTGGCAGATCATCGAAGTCCTGCGCGCCAGGCAGGACGTGCCAGTGCTGTTTCTGACCGCGCGCGACCAGTTGCAGGACCGGATTCGCGGCCTGGAACTGGGTGCCGACGATTATCTGGTCAAGCCGTTTTCCTTCACCGAACTGCTGCTGCGCATCCGCACCATCCTGCGCCGCGGCGTGGTACGCGAGGCGGACCACTTTCATCTGGCCGACCTGGAACTGGACCTGCTGCGCCGCCGCGTGACGCGCCAGCAGCAGGTCATCGTGCTGACCAACAAGGAGTTCGCTCTGCTGCACCTGTTATTGCGCCGCGAAGGCGACGTACTGTCCAGGGCACAGATCGCCTCGGAAGTCTGGGACATGAATTTCGACAGCGACACCAATGTCGTGGACGTCGCCATCAAGCGCCTGCGCAGCAAGGTCGACCTGCCCTACCCGGTCAAGCTCATCCACACCGTGCGTGGCATCGGTTATGTGTGCGAGGTGCGGCCATGCGACGCCAGCCTTCCCTGACCCTGCGTTCGACCCTGGCCTTTGCCCTGGTGGCGATGCTCACCGTCAGCGGCGCCGCCCTGTACCTGTATCAGTCAATCGAAGAAACAGTGATGCAACGCAGCGACCATGCCGTGCTCGCGCGGCTGGACCACTTTCGCAAGCTGTTGCGCTATGACCTGACCATGGACAACCTCAAGGGCAGCCCGCAGCTGTTCGAGAACATGCTCGACAGCGAAGAAGACATCTTCATCATCGGCGAGCCGGGCAAGTCACCGGTCATCTCGGTCAATCCGCAGCACGCGCCCCTGCCGGAGCTGCCGACCGTGGCGCAGGACCAACCGCTGCGGGTCGATGACCTGCGCAGCGGCATGAGCCTGCAAGGCGTGCCGTTGCGCGCTGCCGCCGTCCAGGTGATGTCCAACGGTGTCGAAGTGCGCTTGCAGGCTGCGCACCTGATGGTCAAGGAAATGGCCATGCTCGCCAGTTTCCGTCAGCGTATCTATATAGCTGTGGCCCTGGCGTTTCTGATCACCGCAGCCCTGGGTTATGTGCTGCTGCGCCGCGGCTTGCGTCCACTGCGCAGAATGGCCGCCCACGCTGCCGCCATCACCCCGGCCAGCCTGCACAAACGCCTCGACAGCCGCGATACACCCGTCGAGCTGCAACAACTGAGCGATGCCTTCAACGCCATGCTTGACCGTCTGGACGATGGCTACCGGCGCCTGATGCAGTTTTCTGCCGATCTGGCCCATGAAATCCGCACACCGGTCGGCTCACTGATGGGCCATTGTCAGGTCGCCTTGCGCCAGAACCGCAGCGCCGATGAATATCAGGCGCTGCTGGCCTCCAATCTGGAAGAGCTGGAACGCATCTCGCGGCTGGTGGAAAGCATTCTGTTTCTGGCACGGGCGGACGAAGCCCAGGCCGCGCTGGAACGTCAGGCGCTGGATATGCATGACGAACTGCAACGGGTCGCCGGCTATTTCGAGGGGCTGGCCGAAGAACGCAACCTGACCCTGAGCACCCACGGACAAGGCACGCTGCTGGCCGATCCGATTTTGCTGCGGCGTGCATTGAGCAATCTGGTCGCCAATGCGATTCGCTACGCTGATGAAGACAGCGAGATTCTGATGCGAGTGACGGCTGTGGACAGGCACTGGAAGATCGATGTGGAGAATCAGGGACCGGTGCTGCCGGAGGCCACCCTCGCACGCTTGTTCGATCGTTTCTATCGCGGTGACGCCTCACGCCATGAGCGCTCGGATTCCAACGGCCTGGGGCTGGCGATCGTCACGGCAATCATGCAACTGCACGGCGGTCGGGTCGAAGTCGCTCAACCCGCCGTCGGCAGAATCTGCTTCAGTCTGATATTCCCAGCGGCCTGAAGCCTGCAGTGCGCAAGGATCAATTCTTTTTCTCGTGGGCAATGGCCAGCTTGTAGAACGTGGCCGAGCCGCCTTCCGTGGTGTAGCCGGTATTGTCCTGGGTATAGACCCCTGCCTTGAAGTAGAACAGTTTGCTGGCCCAGGCTGAATCCAGCTTGGCGTACCAGACCGCGTCAAAGGCATTGACCGTCAGATCGCCAGACGGCGACAGGTTGATGGTGTAGTTGAATTGCTTGTTGAGCGGCACACCCTGCGCAATGTTGATGACCTCGATTTCCGAGTCCGGCGTACGACGAAACTTGGCGACGATATTGCCGGTCTGCAGCTTCTCCTTGTACTGGTACTCCACCTTCAGCAGCGGTTCGGTGCTCTGGTAGCAGTGGATCTGACCGATCACGATCTTGCCGCTGGAAGGCACCTGATCGACTTCCAGGGTCGCGCGCAGAAAATTGTCGGCACTGGAGTAGGCCCAGTTGAACACCCTTCCGTCCGAAGTCGTCTCGCGCAATTCGGAACGCGGGTACTTGGCGTTTTCGGTGGTTGAACCCGTTACCGGTGCCCAGAAAAACAGCGTATCCCCGGACTGAAAGTAGCCATCCCGATAGCCCTTTACCAACTTGGGGGTTTCGATAATGGTCGCGGGGCTTCCGACGGGGACGGAGAGATTCCAGGTAGCAAGGTCGATCATCGCGTAGCTCGCAAGGTGCGCATCGCGCACCAACTGAATGGCTCTGAAACGGGTGTGCTGGCCCGTTTGGTCATCCAGACTATCGGCTTAATCGTTTATTTTTTAAACAGACTCGACAACGCTTTGGCGTCAACAAACCGTCTAAAATCGGCCAATGCCATTACTACGATATCAATTGTTACGATGCGGCCATGTGCCACTCTCAAGCTGCAAGCATTGATTCACGTGAAGAAGTGTTTTGTGAAGTGCGTCATTTTTTTGAATGTATCGAGGCCGATACAGCGCAAAAAACCGCAAATTCCCGACAGACGGTAGCAGTTATCTTCAGGATAAATGAACTTCCATTGCCCGGAGCTGACCAAGGCGGCCCTTTTAGAGCGTCACGTCGCCTCGAAACGCGCTCTTAACGGGCAGAAAAGAAACCACCTCCGCCTGGCGGCTGCGGGTTGACTGTAAGCAGTTGTTACGAGATATTAGTTAGCAAGCTATTTATCTCCCTGCTAACAATATCGCTCCTAACTAAATTCCTGGTGTTTTTCCATGTCTGTCGAAGCCTTGCATCGGACAATCAGCAGTGGTCTGGTGGCCGCGTCTCGCCAATGGCGACGCATCTGCCAGAACACGCTGGTGACCTATGGCATTTCCGAAGCCTGCGCAGGTCCGTTGCTGGCCATCGCACGTCTGGGCGATGGCGCACATCAGGTGAAAGTCGCCCAGGCGGCCGGCATGGAAAGCCCGACGCTGGTGCGTCTGCTTGATCAGCTGTGCAAGGCTGACATCGTTTGCCGCACTGAAGACCCGAATGACCGCCGCGCAAAGGCCTTGAGCCTGACGCGCAAAGGTCGCGAACTGGCCTGTTCGATCGAAGCCGAACTGACTCGCTTGCGCGCCGAAGTGCTGCAAGGGCTGCAACCTGCCGACCTGGAAGCCACGTTACGGGTGTTACAGGCGTTTGCCGATGCGGCGCAGCGCGAACACGGGGGCCAGGCTTGAACGGATTTTTCTCCAGCGTTCCACCTGCACGCGACTGGTTCTACGGTGTACGCACCTTCGGCGCGTCGATGCTGGCGCTGTACATCGCATTGTTGATGGAAATGCCCCGCCCCTACTGGGCAATGGCCACGGTGTACATCGTCTCCAGCCCCTTCGTCGGCCCGACCAGCTCCAAGGCCCTGTACAGAGCCGCCGGAACCCTGGCCGGTGCCGCAGCATCGGTGGTGCTGGTGCCCATGTTCGTGCAGACGCCCTTGTTGCTGGCCATCGTGGTCGGGCTGTGGACGGGCACCCTGTTGTTTCTGTCCCTGCACTTGCGCACCGCCAACAGCTACGCATTGATGCTGGCCGGCTACACCATGCCGCTGATTTCGCTGCCGGTGGTCGACAACCCGCAGGCTGTTTTCGACATCGCGGTGTCGCGTACCGAAGAGATTTTTCTCGGCATCATCTGCGCCGCTGTCGTGGGTGCGATGTTCTGGCCCAGACGCCTGGCACCGGTGTTTCAGGCCACCACGGAAAAGTGGTTCAGTGACGCCGCGACTTACAGTCAGCGCTTTATCAGCCGCACCTGTCAGCCCGAAGAAATCGGCACACTGCGAAATTCGATGGTCGGCAGCTTCAACTCGCTGGAAATGATGATCGGCCAGTTGAGCCACGAAGGCGCCCGCAAGCAAACCGTGCGCAATGCCAATGAACTGCGCGGCCGGATGATCCACCTCTTGCCGGTCATTGATGCGCTGGATGACGCGCTGTGGGCGCTGGAGCGACGCACACCCGAGCTGCTGGCCAGCGTCAGACCCTTATTGCACAAGACTTGCGACTGGCTCGAAAGCACTGCCGACGGGCCGCAGGTGGAGCAATGGCAGCAGCTGCATCGTGATCTGCAGAGCCTGCAACCGGACTCCGCGCAACTGGACGATCGCGATCAACTGCTGCTCTCCAATACGCTGTTCAGGCTGGGCGAATGGATCGACCTGTGGCTGGATTGCCGAACCCTGCAATACGCGATCAAGACCGACGACCAGTCACAGTGGCGCGCGGTCTACCGCCACTGGCGCCTGGGCCGGCTTACCCCGTTTCTCGACCGCGGTCTGATGCTCTATTCGGTGACCTCGACAGTACTGGCGATCATCGCCGCGTCGGTGTTGTGGATTCTGCTCGGCTGGAAAGACGGCGCAAGTGCCGTGGCACTGGCGGCGGTGTCGTGCAGCTTCTTCGCCGCCATGGACGACCCTGCTCCGCAAATCTACCGGTTCTTTTTCTGGACCCTGCTCTCGGTGGTGTTCGCCAGCCTGTACCTGTTTGTGGTGCTGCCCAACCTGCATGACTTCCCGATGCTGGTGCTGGCCTTTGCCGTGCCGTTCATTTGCGTCGGCACCCTGACCGTGCAGCCGCGCTTCTTTCTCGGCACGCTGCTGACCATCGTCAACACCTCGTCGTTCATCAGTATCCAGAGCGCTTATGACGCGGACTTCATGAACTTCCTCAACGCTAACCTGGCGGGTCCTGTCGGACTGTTGTTCGCCTTCATCTGGACCCTGGTGTTCCGCCCGTTCGGCGTCGAACTGGCGGTCAAGCGCCTGACCCGGTTCAGCTGGCGTGACATCGCCAGTCTCAGTGAAAACGCGTCTCTGGCCGAGCATCGGCGCATGGGCGTGCAAATGCTCGACCGCCTGATGCAACAACTGCCGCGCCTGACGCTCACCGCCCAGGACACCGGGATTGCCCTGCGTGAACTGCGCGTCGCGCTGAACATGCTCGACCTGCTGGCCTACACCCGCCGTGCCACGCCTGCGGCTCAGGTGCTGTTGCGTCAGGTGATCGACGAAGTCAGCGGCTATTTCAAACTGTGCCGCAAGGCCGGTGAACGGCTACCCGCGCCCAGAGGCCTACTGATGGCCATGGACCGCGCACGCCGTTCACTGACCGATCAGGAGATGGGCGACAACCCGGCCCGGCTGCACCTGCTGCATGCCCTGAGTGGCCTGCGCCTGGCTCTGCTGCCGGGGGTCGAGATCGTCACCGTGGGCGGGGAACTGACCGAGCAACTGCCGCATAACATCGATGGAGCGCCCCTGTGATCGGTGATCTGGATATCAGCGGGATCTTCATCCCCACGTTCCTGGCGATGATGGGCATCGCCTATCTGCTGTTTCTGGTCGTGCACGCGGTGCTGTCGCGTGCCCACTTCTACCGTCTGGTCTGGCACCGGGCTTTGTTCAACGTAGGTCTATACGCTTTGTTGCTCGGCGCCGTGGATACTCTAAGTCGATACCTGATGACATGAAAAAACCGATACTGACACTGGGCCGCGTGGTCCTGACCCTGCTGGTTGTCACCCTGGCCGCCGTGGTCGTATGGCGCATGGTGATGTATTACATGTATGCGCCGTGGACGCGCGACGGGCATATCCGCGCCGATGTCGTGCAGATCGCTCCGGACGTGTCCGGACTGATCCAGAAGGTTGAAGTCACTGACAACCAGCCCGTGCACAAGGGCCAGATCCTGTTCACCATCGATCAGGACCGTTTCCGTCTGGCACTGCGCCAGGCGCAGGCGACGGTCGCCGAACGTCAGGAAACCTGGGAACAGGCGCGCCGCGAGAACAAGCGTAACCGTGGTCTGGGCAATCTGGTCGCCCGCGAGCAACTGGAAGAAAGCCAGTCACGCGAAGCTCGGGCCCTTTCGGCGCTGGGCGAATCAAAGGTTGCAGTGGATGCCGCACAGTTGAACCTGGATCGCTCGGTGATCCGCAGTCCGGTGGACGGCTACCTCAACGACCGCGCGCCCCGCGAACATGAGTTCGTCACTGCCGGGCGCCCGGTGCTTTCGGTGGTCGATTCGACGTCGTTCCACATCGATGGCTATTTCGAGGAAACCAAGCTCGATGGGATTCATGTCGGCCAGGGCGTCGACATCCGCGTCATCGGCGACAGCGCGCGTCTGACCGGCCATGTGGTGAGCATCGTTGCCGGTATCGAAGACCGCGACCGCAGCAGCGGCTCGAACCTGCTGCCCAACGTCAATCCGGCCTTCAGCTGGGTGCGTCTGGCGCAGCGGATTCCGGTGCGGATCGCCTTCGATGATGTGCCTGCCGACTTCCGCATGATTGCCGGGCGTACCGCGACGGTGTCGATCATCGACGACACCCAGGAGCGCAGCCGATGAAACGTGCTTTACGCGTGGCTGCTCTCGGCTTTACCGCCGTGCTGTCAGCCTGCCAGATGGTCGGCCCGGATTACCAGGTGCCCAAAGACGGCGCGATCAACCGTCCGGACCTGCAGGGTGAACTGGCTGGCCGCTCGGTCAACACGGTTTCGGCCCCGGTGCCTGCGCACTGGTGGCGCCTGTATCAGGATGCGCGTCTGGATGAGCTGGTGCGCCAGGCTATCGCGTCCAATACCGACCTGCGCATTGCCGCGGCCAACCTGCAGCGTGCCCGCTATCAGACCTCGGAAGCCGAGGCGGCTGGCGGTTTTACCAACGGCGCGAAGATCGGCGCGCAGCGCGTGCAGGAGTCAGGCGAGGCGTTTCTGCTGACCGACAAGGTGCCGGTGGCCAATGTCGGCGATGTGGGTCTGACCACTTCATACCAGTTCGATCTGTTCGGCACCTTGCAGCGTGGCATCGAAGCGGCGCAGGCCAATGTCGATGCCAATCAGGCGGCGGTGGATACGGCACGCATCACGGTGGTCGCCGATGTGGTGCGCGCCTACACGCAGATTTGTGCGGCCAACGAAGAACTCGACATCGCCCGCGCATCGCTAGACTTGCAAAAACAGAGTGTGTCCCTCAACCAGCGCCTGCGTGATGCCGGGCGTGGCGATGAAACGCAGGTCACTCGTTCACAGACACAGTTCAAGTCGTTACGCGCCGAAATGCCCCGTTACGAGGCGCGCCGTCAGGCTGCAATCTTCCGCCTGTCGATGCTGCTGGCCAAACCTGTCGAGCAACTGCCCGCCGGGGTAAGCACCTGCAACCAGCTGCCGCAGATTGCGCAGGTCATGCCTGTTGGTGACGGCGCAGCGCTGCTCAAACGCCGCCCGGATGTGCGTCAGGCTGAACGCCATCTGGCGATGTCGACTGCCGAGATCGGTGTTGCCACCGGCGAACTGTATCCGGACATCAGCATCGGCGCGAGCATTGGCACCACCGGCCTGATCGAGAACCTTGGCAAGCCGGCGGCCAATCGCTGGGGCTTCGGGCCGCTGCTGAACTGGACCATCCCGTCCAATGGCTCACGCGCCCGCATCCATCAGGCCGAAGCCTCGGCGCAGGCGGCACTGGCGCGTTTTGACGGTGTGGTGCTCAACGCCATCCGTGAAACCCAGACCGGTCTGGCGCAATACACCGCCCTGCTCGACCGCCGCGACGCCCTCAAAGAAGCCGAGCAATCCGCCAAGGAAGCGGCTGACCAGACGCACCGCTTCTATCAGGCCGGACGCGCTTCGTTTCTCGCCGATCTGCAGGCCACACGCACTTACACTGACGTGCGCGCGCAAATGGCGGAGGCCAACACGCAGGTGGCCATGGGGCAGATCAATCTGTTTCTGGCACTCGGCGGCGGCTGGGAGAAGGATGACGTGGCGCAGAAATAGGATGGGCGTTCGCCCCGCCATCAGGCGTGGTTCGGATTGATCAGTGCCCTGAGGACATGGTCTTCCCAGACGCCGGCAATTTTCAGGTAGGCACGGGCATAGCCTTCCTGTTCGAAGCCAAGCGACTGCAGAAGTCGCTGACTTTTCAGGTTGTGTGGCAGGTGGTTGGCCATGATTCGATGCAGGCCCATGTGTTCGAAGCAGTAGCGATTGGTGACCTCCAGTGACCTTTTCATCAAGCCCTGCCCCTGAGCGGTTTCTGCCAGTGAGAAGCCGAGGTTGCAGGCCTGGAAAGCGCCTCTCACGATGTTGGTGTAGCTGCAGCGTCCCAGCAATTCTCCGTCCGGAGCGGTGATAAGGAAAAAAAACGCGCTGCCGACCTGCATGCTTTCCCATTGCTGCTGGACCCTTGACCGGGCGTTTTCGAGAATGAAATAGTCATCGTCCCTTAGCGGTTCCCAAGGCTGCAGATGCTGGCGATGGGTGTTTTCATAACGACTGATCAACCCGGCATCATTAAACGCCAATGCCCTGAGAGAAAAGTTTTCGCCTGCATACTGCATGTTTACTCCCCTTATCAGTCTCTACCCGGATTATCGTTCCTACGCTCCAGCGTGGGAATTCAGTTCGTGACGCTCTGCGTCACACGGTGGTTTTTCGTTGTCAGGTGGATTGGGGGCTCGACTCAGGTCACCTTTATGCGGGCTATAACGACCTCTTCGCGAGCAGGCGAAGCGTCGTCCGGCTCGCTCACGCAAGTCTTGTGTGCTTGCACTCAACCTCCCAATGCTCCTAGGCTCACCCGATCTTTGATTCGGGAAGTACCATGGACAGCTCTCTCAGCCGCCGCGAGCGGCTGCATATTGTTATTTTCGAGGCCAATACGCCTGCTGGGCGGATGTTTGACAAGGCGGTGCTGGTCGCGATTCTGCTCAGTCTGCTGGTCACTATCATCGACAGCATCGAGAGTATTCATCGTGATTACGCGATGCTTTTCGCGTGGATCGAATGGGGCTTCACGCTGATGTTTGCCATCGAATACATGCTGCGCCTCTATTGCTCGCCACGGCCGCTGAAGTACGCCTTCAGTTTCTACGGGTTGGTGGACCTGCTGGCGATCGTGCCGGGCGTGCTGTCGATCTATTACAGCGATGCGCAATACCTGCTGATCGTGCGGATCATCCGTATGCTGCGGATCTTCAGGGTGCTCAAGCTCGGCACCTACCTGCGGCAGGCCAATTACCTGCTGGCGGCGCTGCGTGGCAGCAAGCAGAAGATCATCGTGTTTCTGGTCACGGTGTCGACACTGGTCACCGTATTCGGCACGCTGATGTATGTGATCGAAGGTCCGGAGCATGGTTTCACCAGCATTCCCAAGGGTATTTACTGGGCCATCGTGACCCTGACGACGGTGGGCTTTGGCGATATCGTGCCCAAGACTCCGCTCGGCCAGATGCTCTCCTCGCTGGTGATGATTACCGGTTACTCGATCATCGCCGTGCCCACCGGGATATTCACCGCCGAGCTGGCCAACGCCATGCGCGGCGAGCAGCTGAAACACGACTGCCCGGTGTGCTCGAAAAACCTTCACGAGCATGGCGCGGCGTTCTGCTCACGCTGCGGCAATCAATTGTTTACAAAAACAGAGCACAAGGCATAAGCAAAGATCTTTTCGGTCTTTAAACCGCAGGCGCGATGCTGATAGTGTCGCGGCATTACGCCATCAGGCTTGTCACATGACGCTTCATCTCAAGGACCTTGCAGTGATTAAACTCTTCGCCGCCTCGCTACTGGCCGCCGGCCTGGCTTTTGCCAACGCTGCCCAGGCAGCTCCGCCGCTGCTCAACGTCTCCTATGACGTGATGCGTGATTTCTACAAGGACTACAACAGCGCCTTCCAGAAGCACTGGAAAGCCGAGAAGAATGAAGAGGTGACCGTGCAGATGTCCTTCGGCGGGTCGAGCAAGCAAGCGCGTTCGGTCATCGACGGGCTGCCGGCTGACGTGATCACCATGAACATGGCCACTGACATCAACGCCCTGGCCGACAATGGCAAGCTGGTGCCGGAAGACTGGGTCAGCCGCCTGCCAAACAACAGCGCGCCCTTCACCTCGGCCACGGTGTTCATCGTGCGCAAAGGCAACCCGAAGGCGATCAAAGACTGGCCGGACCTGATCAAGGATGGCGTCGAAGTCATCGTGCCCAACCCGAAAACCTCGGGCAACGGCCGCTACACCTACCTGTCGGCCTGGGGCTACACCCTGAAAAAAGGCGGCGATGAAGCGGCGGCGAAGAAATTCGTCGGTGATCTGTTCAGCCATGTGCCAGTGCTTGATACCGGCGGTCGCGGTGCGACTACGACGTTCATGACCAACCAGATCGGCGACGTGCTGGTGACCTTCGAGAACGAAGCGGAAATGATCGCCCGTGAATTCGGTCGCGACCAGTTCGAAGTGGTCTACCCGTCCGTGTCGGCAGAAGCCGAGCCACCGGTCAGTGAGGTCGACAAGGTCGTGGACAGGAAAGGATCCCGCCCCCTGGCTGAGGAATACCTGAAATACCTGTGGTCACCGGAAGGCCAGGAAATCGCGGCCAAAAACTACCTGCGCCCGCGTGATCCGCAGGTGCTGGCCAAGTACACCGATCGCTTCCCGAAAGTGGACTTCCTCTCGGTGGAGAAAACCTTCGGCGACTGGCGCACGGTGCAGAAGACCCACTTCATCGACGGCGGTGTGTTCGACCAGATCTATCCGGGCAAATAAGCCGCTCAGGCAATGCAAAACGGCGACCTGCAAGGTCGCCGTTTTTATTCAAGCCTGAATCATTTACTGAACTGTTTGCCCAGCCCTGCCGGCACGCCGCTGACATCAGTCGCCTGCCACGGGCCGTTGGGGCTGGTTGCCCAGCTCCAGCCGTCATTCCACTGATAGTAGGTGCGCTGGCGATAGAAGGTGTTGGGCTGATCATCCATCACGTACACGCCCAGGCGCGGATCCCAATGGCTGCCGCCACCCGGTGGCGGCGCGAAACTGGCCGAGGACTTCGGCGCGGCGGCAGGCGCCTTGGCAGGCTCCGAAGGCGCGCTACTCGGACGCGGTGCGCCGGGCTGCTGGCCACCCGGCAGGTTGAGGATAGGATCCTGGCTATGTGGCGGTGCCGGATGCTGGACAGCACAGGCACTCAGGCCAACGACCAGACCCAACAAGGTGATGCGTGCGGTACGGTACATAAGCGAATTCTCTAGTTATCCGGACTGTCAATGGTCAACGCCTGCTGAACCCCGGAATCACTGGCCAGTGGCTGACTGCGGCCGACCCACTCACCGGTGGTTGGCTGCCCTGCGCGAGACACTCGCGCAACCAGTTGGACTTGCGCGAAGTTCGACAGGTTCAGTTGCGGCATCATCGCGTCGGAATCGCTCAGTTCCACCTCGGCAGGCAGGTCCGCCACGGTAATGCGTTTGACCGCCAAAGGCGCCGCCGGGCCATTGATGGCGCGGGCGAAGATGAACACGCTGTCGTTCGGCCTTACCTTGCCTTGAAGCGCCGCAGCCAGCTCGACATGAATTTTTATCGACTTCGCCTTAACTGCCGGCGCCGCGTCTGCCGCGCGTTTGGCGAGGTTATCTCTGGCGCGGGCAATGCCGCCTTCCAGTGCCGAACGCGATGCGTCATCTGCGGGCAGTGCTGCGAGCAACCGGGTCCAGTAATCCACCGCCGCCTGATAGCGCTGTGTTTCGAACGCGGCAATCCCCAGCAGACCAAGGCTGGTGACTTCCCTGGGGTCAGCCTGCAGCGCTTCGTCGGTCAGCGCCTGCACCTGGGGTGTGAAGTGCTTGTCGCTGGCGAAATACAGCGCCTGAGCCCATTGCCCGAGCAACTCGGGCTGCCTTCCGGCCAGCGCTACCGAACGCTCGAACATCTGCGCGGCATCACCCGGGCGGTTCTGCGCCATGTAGCTGCGCGCCAGAAAATACAGGTTTTCGGCTGAGTCCGGTTGAGCCTGCACGCTGCGCTCCAGACGCTGGGTCATGTCTGCCAGCGAGGTCGGTGGTCGAGCGAATTCGCGACTCAGTTCAACCCGGTCGCTGGCCCCCAGCTGGAGATAGCCCGCCAGCCCCAACACCGGGACCAGCAGCGCAGCAAGCAGCAGCAAGGGCTTGCCCAGGCGCGAAGTCCGGTCGGGCTCCGCACCTTCGGTGTCGGCAAGCAGCTCGCGCGCTGCTTCGGTACGTGCAGCCTGCAGTTGCGCCACCGACAACACGCCCTGTTCCTGCTGAACCTGCAATTCGTTCAGTCGCTCCTGATACAACGCCACGTTCAGAGCCGTGCGGTCTTCTTCCCGTTGCGCGCGATGGCCGCGCAGCAGCGGAATCAGCAAGAAGCTCAGCGCAACCAGCAGCAACAGCCCGGCTGCCATCCAGAAATCGATCATGGGCGGTGCTCATCCAGCAAGGTGGCAAGACGCTGCCTTTCATCTTCGGAAAGCTCATCGGGCTGTGCGGATTGCGCCTTGCGGCGTCGGCTGACGATAAAGCCGATCACCGCCAGCCCGCCGATCAGCAGAGCGGCGGGCCCGAACCACAGCAGCCAGGTACGCGCATTGAGGCTCGGCTTGTAGCGAACGAAATCACCATAGCGATCGACCATGAAATCGATGATCTGCTGGTTGCTCTGCCCTTCGCCCAGCATGCGGTAGATTTCCTTGCGCAAATCAGCGGCAATCGGCGCATTGGAGTCGGCGATGTCCTGGTTCTGGCATTTCGGGCAACGCAGTTCTCTGGTCAGTTCGCTGTAACGCGCGCGCTCGGCGTCGTCGCGAAAGGCATAAGCGTCGATGGCCGCTTGAGCAATGCCTGAGCACAGCACGCTGAGCAGGACGATCAACAGACAGCGCTTCATGGCTGTGCCTCATCAACCAGTTGCTGATAGCGCGCGGCAAGCTTTTCGCGCCAAACTGCGTCGTCGATGACCCCGACGTGTTTGTAACGAATGATGCCTTGAGCGTCGATCAGGAAGGTTTCCGGCGCACCGTACACCCCCAGATTGAGCCCCAGAGAGCCGTCCTGATCACGAATATTCAACTGATACGGATCATGAAATTCCTTGAGCCATTTCAGCGCGTCGGCGTTGACGTCCTTGTAATTCACGCCATAGATCAGCACGCCCTGCTGCGCCAGCCGGGTGAGCACCGGATGCTCCACCCGGCAGGCCACGCACCAGGTGCCCCAAACGTTGACCAGCGCAGGTTTGCCGAGCAGATCGGCACGGCTCAACATCCGCTCGCCCTGCACCGCTGGTAGCGAAAATGCCGGAAAAGGCTTACCGATCAGTGCCGAGGGCAGCTCGGCGGGGTCCAGATACAAACCGCGATACAAGAACGCCGCGACGCCCAGAAACAGCACCAGTGGCAGTACCATGACCCAACGTTTCATTGTGCAGCTCCCGACATACCCAACGCCTCGCGCACCTTGTTCTTCACCCGGGTGCGATAACGCCGGTCCAGCGCCGCCAGCACCCCGCCCAGACCGGTCAGCAGGCCGCCAAGCCAGATCCAGCGCACAAACGGTTTGACATGAACCCGAACGGCCCACGCGCCATCGCCCAGCGGTTCACCCAAGGCGACATACAGGTCACGGCTGAAACCTGCATCAATGCCCGCTTCGGTCATCATCGACTGCTGCACGGTGTAGAAGCGCTTCTCCGGGTGCAGTTCGGTCAGTTGAACGCCATTGCGCAGCACGCGAACGGTGCCCCGATCCGAGGTGAAGTTCGGCCCTTCATAATGCCGAGCGCCCTCGAAGGCAAAGGTATACCCACCCAGTTCGGTGGACTCGCCGGGGGCCATGCGCAAATCGCGCTCGGCGCTGTTCTGGCTCGACAGCACCACACCCAGCGCGCACACGACAATGCCAAGGTGCGCCAGCTGCATGCCCCAGTAGCTGCGGGTCAGACTGCGTGCGCCGCTGATCAGCCCCTTGTGGCGAGTCTTGTCGAGCAGGTCGCGAACCCCGGCCAGCAGCACCCAGGCGGCGAGCATCAGGGTCGCCAGCACCGCCCACTGGAAATCGCCCAGCAGCAGACCGGCCAGCACCGCCAGGACGACGCTGCCGACCAGTACCGGGGCCAGCATGCCGAGCAGCCATTTCAACGGCGTGTCCTTCCAGCGCACCAGTACGCCGACCGCCATCACCACCAGCAGCAAGCCCATCAATGGCACGAACAGTGTATTGAAGTACGGCGGCCCGACCGACATCTTGGCGCCGCTCATGGCATCGATCACCAGCGGATAAAGGGTGCCCAGCAGAATCATGGACGCAGCAACCACCAGCAACAGGTTATTGCCCAGCAGCAGGGTTTCCCGCGACCACAGGCCGAATCCGACCTGGCTTTTGACCACCGGTGCGCGAATCGCGAACAGGGTCAGCGAGCCACCCACCACGACCAGCAGGAACATCAGGATGAACACGCCGCGCGCCGGGTCCGAGGCAAAGGCGTGCACGGAGGTCAGCACCCCGGAACGGACCAGGAACGTGCCCAGCAGGCTCAGTGAAAACGCAGCAATGGCCAGCAATACCGTCCAGCTCTTGAACACGCCACGTTTTTCCGTGACCGCCAGCGAGTGAATCAGCGCAGTGCCGACCAGCCAAGGCATGAACGAGGCGTTTTCCACCGGGTCCCAGAACCACCAGCCGCCCCAGCCCAGCTCGTAATACGCCCACCATGAGCCCAGGCTGATGCCGATGCCGAGAAAGGCCCAGGCCACCAGGGTCCATGGACGAGACCAGCGCGCCCAGGCAGCGTCGAGTCGACCGCCGAGCAAGGCCGCGATGGCGAACGCAAAAGCCACGGAGAAGCCGACATAGCCCATGTACAGCATCGGCGGATGCACGATGAGGCCAATATCCTGCAACAACGGGTTCAGATCACGTCCATTCGCGGGCATCTGCGGCAACAGACGCGCGAACGGGTTGGAGGTCAGGATCAGAAACGACAGGAAACCCAGGCTGATCATGCCCATCACGGCGAGGACCCGCGCCAGCATCACCTGCGGAAGTTGCCGGGAAAACACCGACACGGCGAAGGTCCAGCCACCGAGAATCAACGCCCAGAGCAGTAACGAACCTTCATGCGCGCCCCACACGGCGCTGAACTTGTAGTACCAGGGCAGCGCGGTGTTGGAGTTCTGTGCAACGTAGGCGACAGAGAAGTCGTCGACCATGAACGCGTAGGTCAGGCAACCGAAGGCGAAGATCAGAAAGCTGAACTGGCCCCAGGCTGCCGGACGGGCCAGGCTCATCCACAAGCGGTCACCGCGCCACGCGCCGATCAGCGGAATGATGGCCTGCACCAGCGCAAAGCCGAGTGCCAGAATCATGGCCAGATGGCCGAGTTCGGGAATCATCGATCAACCCTGTTTGACGGGTGTGGGAGACGCCGCCGGTGCCGCCTGACCGCTGTCACGCAGGGCCTTGGTGACCTCGGGGGGCATGTACTTCTCGTCATGCTTGGCCAGTACCTCGTCGGCCACCACTACGCCCTGTGCATTGAGTTTGCCCAGCGCCACGATGCCCTGCCCTTCGCGAAACAGATCGGGAAGAATGCCTCGATAGGTGATGGTTACCGACTTGTTGAAATCGGTGACCAAAAAACGCACGTCCAGCGAATCGGCCGAGCGCTGCAATGAGCCCTTTTCGACCATACCGCCGGCCCGAATGCGGGTATCCAGTGGTGCCTCGCCATTGGCGATCTGGCTGGGGGTGTAGAACAGGTTGATGTTTTCCTGCAAGGCGCTGAGAGCCAGGGTCACGGCCACACCGACACCGGCCAGCAGCGCGACAATGATCAACAAGCGTTTTTTGCGTAGCGGGTTCACAGGCGATTCCCCCGCTTCAGGCGACGCGCCTGCTGTTTCAGAAAGCGCTGCCGCGCCCATAGCGGCAGCGCCACGTTGATCAGCAGCACCACAAGGCACAGGCCGTAGGCCGACCAGACAAATACCCCGTGGCGGCCCATGGCAAGAAAATCGCTGAACGATGCAAAACTCAAAGCGTGTTCTCCGACTGCGCTGCTGTGTGCCCCAGGCTGCGCAGAATCTCGGCCTTGACCCACTGGGTGCGCGCTTCGCGACGCAACACTTCAAGACGCATGCGCATCATCAACAGCACGCCGAACAAGCAGTAGAAACCCAGCGTGGTGAACAGCAGCGGCAGCCACATTTCAGCCGGCATGGCGGGTTTCTCCGTGAGGCTGAACGTCGACCCCTGATGCAGGGTGTTCCACCACTCGACCGAATACTTGATGATCGGAATGTTCACCACGCCGACGATGGCCAGCACCGCGCAGGCCTTGGCGGCGCTGTCGCGGTTACTGATGGCATTGCCCAGCGCGATCAGGCCGAAATACAGGAACAGCAGAATCAGCATCGAGGTCAGTCGCGCGTCCCAGACCCACCATGCCCCCCAGGTGGGCTTGCCCCAGATCGCGCCGGTCGCCAGCGCCAGCGCGGTCATCCACGCGCCGATGGGTGCAGCGCAGTGCAGCGCGACATCGGCCAGCTTGATTCTCCAGACCAGCCCGACCAGCCCGCACACGGCCAGCATGACGTAACAGGACTGGGCGAGCATCGCGGCAGGTACGTGGATATAAATGATCCGGAAGCTGTTGCCCTGCTGGTAATCCGGCGGCGCGAACGCCAGGCCCCAGACCATGCCGATGACCAGCAACAGCACAGCGACAACACTCATCCAGGGCAGCAGGCGTGCGCTGACGCGATAAAAACCTTTCGGCGAGCCGAGCGTGTGCAGCCAGGCCCAACCGATGCTGCTTTTCATGGCGTTGCTTTTCATCAGGGTACATCCAGGGTGTTGACCGGCATCGAAGTCTCGATCCCGGAACCTCAATTATTCGCCGATGCTGATTTTCAGGCCAGCGGCTATCGCAAAGGGTGTCAGGGTGATCGCCAGCGCCGCCAGGCTGGCCAGCCACAGCAGATAGCCAGTCGCCGGCATGCCCTGCAGCGCGGCTTGCAATGCACCGCTGCCCAGAATCAGTACCGGGATGTACAGCGGCAGAATCAACAATGCCAGCAGCAGGCCGCCACGCTTCAAACCCACGGTCAACGCTGCACCCAATGCGCCCAGCAGGCTGAGCACCGGGGTGCCCAGCAGCAGCGAAACCATCAACACCGGCAGGCACTGCACTGGCAGCCCGAGCATCAATGCCAGCAAAGGTGACAACAGTACCAGTGCCAGCCCGGAAAAAACCCAGTGTGCCAGCACTTTGATCAGCACCAGAAGGGCCAGCGGGTGCGGCGAAAGGACCCACTGCTCCAGCGAGCCATCCTCGAAATCACTGCGCAACAGCCCGTCCAGCGACAGCAGCACGGCCAGCAGTGCCGCCACCCAGACCAGCCCCGGCGACAAGGTTTGCAACAATTGCGTCTGCGGTCCCAGCGCCAGCGGGAACAGGGCGACCACGATCGCAAAGAACACCAGCGGGTTGGCCAGCTCTGCCGGACGCCTCGCCAGCAGCCGCACCTCACGAAGCATCAGCAGGACAAACACATTGCTCATGCTGACCATTGCCCCAGGTCGAGGTCCCGATAGCCCGCAGGCAGGCGGTTCAGGCTGTGGTGAGTGGTCATGACAATCATACCGCCGTGTTCACAGTGCCGGGCGAGGTGGTTTTCCAGTTGCTCGATGCCTTGGCGGTCGAGCGCGGTAAACGGCTCGTCGAGCAGCCAGAGTGGCGGGCCCGGTAGATACAGACGTGCCAGCGCGACGCGACGCTGCTGCCCGGCCGACAAGGTGTGACAGGGCACATCCTCGAAACCTGCCAGCCCGACCGCATCGAGCGCGGTGGCAATGGTATCGGCATCGGCACCGTCCGGCTGGTGAAGTGCACTGAGCCAGGACAGGTTTTCCAGTGGCGTCAGCACATCCTTGATCGCTGGCGCATGACCGATCCACAACGGTTTGCGGCCCGGTGCGGCGGGCTGCCGGCCCAGTGGCTGCGCGTCGAGCAGGATTTGCCCGGCCGTTGGCTGCATCAGCCCGCACAGCAGGCGCAGCAGGCTGGTCTTGCCGCAGCCGTTGGGACCGCTGATCTGCAGCATGTCGCCTGTGTGCAGGTGAAGATCGAGGTTTTCGAACAGCATCCGCCCGTCCCGCTCACACGCCAGAGCCGTCGCTTGCAAAAATGGGGTGGCTGGGATCATCGGGCGTTTCCAGTGTTTTGCGTCGCGAAATGTGCCAAAACAGACACATACGGAGTAAAACGCGGTTCAAGTCGGGGTTGATACGGCCGTTACATGAAGAGAAGTTAATGGCGGCTGGTCCGGTTTTGGCCGGTATTATACATGCGAGTCCTGTTATCAAAGGGGCAATTTCCTCGGGTCGATAGTTCAATGACAGGCGACATCACCAGCGTTCCGGCAACAAACGCCACTCTGACACTGTTGCGCGCCGGCATCTCCCCCGCGCAAGTGCTGACCATGCTGCAATCGGCGGAAAATCTGATCCCCGAAGGCGAAACCGCCAACGCCGAAGTGCTGACCCTCAAGCAGGTCAACCAGAACTTCCAACTGCTGTTGCGGCTGGTGCTCGCCAACGGCAGCCTGACCAATTTACCGGTCACCAGCAGCGTCCCGTTCACGCCCGGCAGCCTGCTGCAAGTGTCGCAGGCGTCGGCTAACGAGCTGACCTTGACGCTGCAGCAACTCAACAGCGCGATGAAAAACTCGATGACCAGCATCGATACCCGACAATTACCGGTCGGCACGCTGCTGCAGGGCAAAGTCATGACCAGCCAGGTGATCGCTCAGGCGGTCAATCAACTGGCCGGCCAGAACCCGGCCGCTGCGACGCCCACCTACCGCTCCATCGTGATGCTGCTCAACACGGCGCTGGCGGGTTCCAGTCTGACCATCGAGAGCCCGCAGCCGCTGACGGTCGGCAGCCTCTTGAGCGCTCAGGTACAAGGCAATCAGGCACTCAACTTCGTGGCCCTGCCCGGTCGCTTCGACCAACTGGCCGTGGCGCAGCAACTGTCCGCACAGCAAAATCGCCAAGGCTCGCTGGACACCCTGATCAACGCCCTGCAAAACCTGCAGTCCGGCAGCCCGACCAGTCCCGGCCCGGCCATCAGCGCACCGCTGCAGGCCAGTATCAGCCAGTTGCTCGCCGACCTGCCCGACGTCGAGCAGATGACCACGCCCAAAGGCGTGGCCCAGGCGTTCAACGCCAGCGGCGCTTTTCTGGAAGCCAGGCTGCTGGCCGGCTTGAACCCGGCGCAAATGCCGGACATGAAGGCCAACCTGATGCGCCTGATCGCCCAGATCCTTCCCGGCCTGCCGGACAACATGTCTTACGGCGCAGCGGCGGCCTCCAATACCCTGGCGCGCACGATGCCCAATGCAATCCGCAATGCGCTGGGCACCCTGGGCCTGGTTGCGGCACGCACTCAGCCCAGCATTTTTCCGTTGCCATCGCGCACGGTCGGCGGTGGCGAGAAGGAGGATGATCTGGAAATCCTCCTCAAGCTCGCGGCGGCTGCTGTCTCACGCCTGCAGAGCCATCAACTGGGCGGGCTGGAACAGACGCGTAGCAACGCCGACGGCACCCAGGTGACCACCTGGCAGCTGGAAGTGCCGATGCGCAACGCCCACGACATTGTGCCCTTGCAGGTCAAGGTGCAGCGTGAAGACACGCCGGATCAGGGCGCGGCCGAAGACCGTGATGATGTCGAGATCAAGGACACCCGGGAAAAGCTCTGGAAAGTCGATCTGGCGTTCGACCTCGAGCCGTTGGGGCCCTTGCAGGTGCATGCACAGTTGCTGCGCGGCACGCTGTCCAGCCAGCTGTGGGCCGAGCGCCCCGACAGTGCGGCATTGATTGAACATGAACTGGGGTACTTGCGCGAACGGCTGATAGCCTGCGGTCTGGAGGTGGGCGAACTGGCCTGCAGCCACGGCGCACCGCCGAGCGGTCCGCGCACCGCGCTCGAACAACGCTGGATTGATGAGAACGCCTGATGAGCCTACCCGATCACACTCCGCGCCAGGCTATCGCCCTCAGCTATGACGGCCAGCACGCCCCGACGCTCAGCGCCAAGGGCGACGACCAGTTGGCCGAGGCCATCCTGGCCATCGCCCGCGAATACGAAGTGCCGATCTATGAGAACGCCGAACTGGTCAAGCTGTTGGCACGCATGGAGCTAGGCGACAGTATTCCAGAGCCGCTGTACCGCACGATTGCCGAAATCATCGCGTTCGCCTGGCACCTGAAAGGCAAATTTCCAGCAGGTCAGGACCCGGACGCGCCGCCTGTCGAACGCGATATCACGCCGCGCTACTGACAGCCGAGGCGCTGGCCGGCATCACATTGCAATCGGCTTGCGCCCTGCAAACGAATGCGCCAGCGTGCCACCGTCGACCAGGTCCAGCTCGCCACCCAACGGAACGCCGTGAGCAATGCGCGACGCGACCAGGCCCTTGTCGTGGAGCAGTTGGGCGATGTAATGCGCCGTCGCCTCACCTTCCACCGTCGGATTGGTGGCGAGGATCACCTCGGTGAAGGTGCCCTGCTGGCTGATGCGCTCCATCAATTGCGGAATGCCGATGGCCTCCGGTCCCAGGCCGTCGAGTGGCGACAGATGGCCCTTGAGCACGAAGTAACGACCGCGGTAGCCAGTCTGCTCCACCGCATAGACATCCGTCGGGCCTTCGACTACACACAGCAGCGTGTCATCACGCCGCGGGTCTGCGCATTGCGGGCAGAGCTCCTCTTCGGTCAGCGTGCGGCACGAGCGGCAGTGACCCACGCCGTCCATCGCCTGCCCCAGTGCCTGCGCCAGCCGCGAACCGCCGCTGCGGTCGCGCTCCAGCAACTGCAACGCCATGCGCTGAGCGGTTTTCTGACCGACGCCCGGCAGCACGCGGAAGGCATCGATCAACTGGCGAATCAGGGGGCTGAAGCTCATGGAGAAAAATCCGACAAAAACACAAGACGCGGTTTATACCCGCGCGTTGCCGTGAGCGTCAATTAAGGTGTTCAACCCAGCGACCAACAGCGTGCCGGTACTGTGCCGAATCAGGCTTTCAGGGCTGTCTCGAGAAACTCGGTCAACGCCTGTACCCGTGCGCTGCGATGCTTGCGTACAGGCACCAGCAGGTTGATCGGCGCACTGGCCAGCTGCCAATCGGCAAGCACCCGCACCAGCCTGCCACTGGCAATGGCGTCGCTGACGTCCCACTGCGAGCGCAACACGATGCCCAGCCCCTGCTCGGCCCAGCGCCGGGCGACCGAGCCGTCGTTACTGAGCAGCGCGGGCTCGATGCGCAGGGTCTTTTTCGTCTGGCCCTTGCTCAGGTGCCAGAGGGTGACGTCTTCATCGTTTTCGCGAATGCAGATGCAGCGATGGCCGGCCAGCTGCTCGGGCGTCGAGGGCACACCATGCTGCTCGATATACGCCGGGCTGGCGCACAACCAGCGATGATTCTGTGCCAACGGCATGGCGATCCACTGGCTGTCATTGAGGCTGCCGATGTGTATCACCGCATCGCTGTCATGACGGTCCGGCCAGGGTGTTTCGCGCAGGTCCAGTTGCAGGCACAACTGCGGGTGCAGCCTGGCGAAGCGCGCCAGCAGCGGCGCAATGCGCTGGCGTCCATAACCGAACGGCGCTGCCAGGCGCAGCGTGCCCACCAGTCGTTCATCTCGCTGCCTGAAGGACTCCGGGAGTGCCTCCAGTTGCTCCAGCAACTGTGCGCTTTCGCGGGCGAAACGCTCGCCATCAGCGGTCAGACTCAGGCGTCTGGCGTCGCGACTGGCCAGGGTGATGCCCAGTTGCGTCTCCAGTTTGCGCAAGCGCATCGACAATGCGGGCGGCGAAACATTGAGGATTCTGGCGGCAGCACTGAGCGATTCGCAGCGCGACAGGGTCACGGCCAGACGCAGGTCTTCGATGGCGATCATTCACTTCAGCTTAAGGATTGATGATCACGCATTGAACCACAGCTTCATCATCGCTGCGTAGAGTGGCTGCCGTACCCAGTCACACGAGCGCTTTCCATGTCAGCCTCCCTGTCTTCTCTCGATACGCCTGTCGCGCTGCTCGACGTGTCGCGCATGCAGCACAATATCCAGCGCATGCAACAACGCATGAACGAACTGGGCGTGCGCTTGCGCCCACACGTCAAGACCAGCAAATGCCTGCCGGTCATTCAGGCGCAGATTGCAGCGGGCGCCAGCGGCGTCACGGTGTCGACATTAAAGGAGGCCGAGCACTGCTTTGCCGAAGGCATCGACGACGTGTTCTATGCCGTCGCCATTGCACCCGGCAAGCTGGAGCAGGCACTCAGACTGCGGCGCAAGGGCTGCCGCCTGAGCATCCTGACCGATAGCGTAGCGGCGGCCCGGGCGATTGCGGTTTTCGGCCGGGCGCATGACGAACGTTTCGACGTGTGGATTGAAATTGATTGCGACGGTCATCGCTCCGGGCTGACCGTCGAAGACCCCTCGCTGGTCGAGGTCGCGAGCACGCTGGTCAACGGCGGCATGCAACTGCGTGGGGTAATGACCCATGCCGGGTCCAGTTATGACCTCGACACCCCCGCAGCCCTGCAAGCGCTCGCCGAACAGGAACGCAGGCTGTGCGTCAGCGCCGCCGAGCGGATTCGCCAGGCAGGGCTGCCCTGTGCGGACGTCAGCATCGGTTCGACCCCGACGGCACTGTCGGCGCAGAGCCTGCACGGCGTGACCGAAGTTCGCGCCGGGGTGTATGTGTTCTTCGATCTGGTGATGCACAACATTGGCGTATGCCGGGCAGATGAGCTGGCCCTGAGCGTGTTGACCACGGTCATCGGCCATCAGCAGGACAAGGGCTGGATCATCGTTGACGCAGGCTGGATGGCCATGAGTCGCGACCGTGGCACTCAGCGCCAGCGTGAGGATTTCGGCTATGGCCAGGTGTGCAACGAAACTGGCGAGTGGATCGACGGTGCACGGGTCACCGGTGCCAATCAGGAGCACGGCATCATCACGCTTGCTGCGGGCAGCGAGACCGACATCAGCGAGCGTTTTCCCATCGGCAGCCGACTGCGCATTCTGCCCAATCACGCCTGTGCCACCGGCGCGCAATTCCCGGACTACCACGCCTGCGACAGCGAAGGCGCAATCCATACCTGGAGTCGTCTGCATGGCTGGTGAGATGAAACCGATCAGTACGCCCGGGGCTGCAGCACCCGGCGGGCATTATTCGCAGGCGATGCTGCATCAAGGCACGCTGCATGTTTCCGGACAACTGCCGGTGCGCGCCGATGGCAGTCACAGCGTCGGCGAGCCGTTCGAGGTCCAGGCCGCCGTGGCGCTGGACAATCTGCTGGCCATCCTTGGCGCAGCGGGATGCAGCACGGATGACCTGCTTAAAGTGACCATTTACATCGCAGGCGTCCAGCACTGGCCTGCCTTCGACCGCCTCTACGCGGGCTATCTGGGCGAGCATCGCCCTGCGCGCGCGGTGGTGCCGGTCCCGGAATTGCACCACGGTTACCTGATCGAGATCGAAGCCCTGGCGCGTTGCAGCCAATCAACATGACCGGGAGCCCCTCATGACCCCACAAAAAAGCGATGTCCTGATTATCGGCGGCGGCTTCATGGGCGCGTCCTCCGCGTTTTTTCTGCGCCAGCACGGCCGTTCGGTCACCCTGCTGGAGCGCGACCAGATCGGCCAATACGCCAGCGGCGTGAATTTCGGCAACGTGCGCCGTCAGGGACGGTTTCTCGGCCAACTGGAACTGTCCAATCGCTCCTGGGCACTGTGGAAGCGCCTGCCGGAGCTGATCGGCGAAGACCTGGAATTCATTCCCAGCGGGCACATGCGCGTTTGCTATCGCGAAGACGAAATCGCCGAACTGGAAGCCTATGCCGCCGCCCCGGAAGCCCGCGAGCTGGACTTGCAGATCCTTTCCGGCAAGGCGCTGCACGACCGTTTTCCGTTTCTCGGTGCACAAGTCAAAGGCGGTTCCTATGCGCCCCATGACGGGCACGCCAACCCTCGGTTGGCTGCACCGGCATTTGCCCGCGCGGCGATTCGTGCGGGTGCAAGAATCGAAGAGCGCACTGAAGTGATCGAGGTGCAGAAGGTCGGCGGCGAGTTTCAGGTCACCACCGCCGATGGACAGCTATTCGTCGCCGAACAGTTGCTCATCACTGCCGGTGCCTGGGGCGCCAGGCTCGCCGAGCAGTTCGGCGAGTCTGTCCCTCTTGAGCCCAACGGACCGCAGATGTCGGTGACAGAACCGATACCTTACGCGCTGCCGACGGTGATCGGGGTGTTTACCAAGATCAAGGAAGAAGTCATCTATTTTCGGCAGATCCCGCGCGGCAACATCATCATCGGGGGCGGCAATCGCAATAAGCCGGACATGCTCAACCGCCGCGCCTACTTCAAGCCGGAAAGCCTGATCAACCAGATGAAACAGATGAAACGCCTGTTACCGGGCGCAGAAAAGCTGAACATCACCCGCGTCTGGAGCGGCATCGAGAGTTACACGCCGGACTCGCTGCCGATCATGGGCAGGAGCGGCAAGGTCGACGGCCTGTTCTATGCGTTTGGCTTTTGCGGCCACGGTTTTCAGCTTGGCCCCGGCGTCGGGGACGTCATGGCCGAGCTGATCAGCACCGGCAGCACGCGCACGTTGATCAGCCCGTTCGATATTCGCCGCTTCACCGATCCGACCGCCATCGAAATGCCGCTCATGTCCAGCCTGATGAGCACCGGAAAGCTGGTATGAGCCCAACCACTCACCCACCTCATCGCAACGGAGGCGCCATGCCTGCAACCCCAGACGCTCACTACCAGTATCGCCCGGTGACTGCGGCGGATATCCCGGCAGCCCATGCCCTTTCAGTGAGCCTCAAGTGGCCACACCGCGAACAGGACTGGGCAATGGTGCAACGTACTTCCGAGGGTTTTGTCGCCGAGCACGATGGCCAGCTGGTTGGCGTGGCGTTTACCTGCCATCAGGGTGACTGGTCCTCGATCGGGCTGGTGATCGTCCGCGATGATCATCAGGGCAAAGGCATCGGTCGCCACTTGATGAGGCTGTGTCTCGACGCAACAGCACCGCGCACGCCGATCCTCAACGCCACAGAACTGGGCGCGCCGCTTTACCAGAGCCTGGGTTTCGTTGACTTCGCACGCATCCAGCAGCATCAGGGCGTTGCCGACCTGTCAGGGCTGGCGCCAGCGAAAGACGACGTGCCGATACGTACGCTGGGCGCGACCGACCACGCAGAACTGATCCGCCTGGCCAACGCGGGCAGCGGCCTGGATCGCACTGCCGTGTTGACTGATCTGTTGCACGATGCAGAACAGGCGGTCGGCATTGAACACGCAGGCCAGTTGCAAGGCATCGCCCTGCTGCGTCGCTTCGGCCGCGGTCATATCATCGGCCCGGTGGTTGCCGGTGATGTAAATCAGGCACAGCGATTGATTGAACACCTGCTGCAACAGATACCCGGCCTGTTCGTGCGCTTCGACATTCTGGCCGACTGCGGGCTGGCGGCGTGGCTTGAAAGCCTGAGTCTGCCGTGTGTCGACAGGGCACCGCGCATGGTGCTCGGGACGCCGCCTGCCGCGAACCCGGATGTGCAGCAATTCGCGCTGGTGACTCAGGCGATCGGCTGAAAACAGCGCGGATAAACGGCCGAAACAGGTCCGCCATGTTAGCGGGTTGCATACAGCAGATTATTCTTTGCAACCCGGCAGATCGGCGCTTTTTATCCAGACTGCTTTGTTAGCTTATGGGTATCGAACGGCCCGACAGCAAACGGCCCGGCCTTGACCATTATCGCTCCAGGGAGCCCGCTGGATGACCTCACAGTCCTTGAACAGCCATCACGTTGATCCGGACACCGCGCTGAAACTGTATATCGATGGTCGTTGGTCCGCCCCGCTCGACCCGGTCAGTATCGCGGTGATCAACCCAGCGACCGAAGAAGTGGTGGCGCATGTCGCCAGTGGCTCGGCCGCCGATGTCGACCGTGCAGTTGCGGCAGCGCGGGCAGCCTTTGCCGGCTGGTCCGGCTCCTCGCCACACGCCCGCGCCCAGGTCATCGGCCGGATCCACGAGCTGATTCTCGAGCGCAAGGAACAACTGGCGCAGGCGATCTCGCTGGAGATGGGCGCATCCATCAGTTCGGCGCGGGCCATGCAGGTGCCGCTGGCCGCAGAACACGTGCGTGTCGCACGTGACCTGCTGGCGACTTACCGCTTCCACACCGTCGAAGGCAGCACGGCGATCGAACGCGAGCCCATCGGTGTGTGCGGGCTGATCACGCCGTGGAACTGGCCGCTGTATCAAATCACCGCCAAGGTCGCCCCGGCCATCGCGGCCGGCTGCACCGTGGTGCTCAAGCCCAGCGAACTGTCGCCCTTGAGCGCCCTGCTGTTCGCACAACTGGTGCATGACGCGGGTCTGCCGCCGGGGGTATTCAATCTGGTCAATGGCAGCGGCCCCGAGGTCGGTGGTGCGATGGCGGCCCACCCTGATATCGACATGATCTCGATCACCGGCTCCAACCGGGCAGGCGCATTGGTGGCGCAGGCCGCCGCGCCGACGGTTAAACGAGTGACTCAGGAACTGGGCGGCAAATCGCCGAATATCCTCCTGCCCGACGCCGACTTCGCCAAAGCCGTGCCGCCCGGCGTGATGGCCGCGTTCCGCAATGTGGGTCAGTCGTGCAGCGCACCGACGCGAATGATCGTGCCCAGGAACCGACTGGCAGAAGTCGAAGCGCTGGCTGCCGAAACGGCCGCAGCAATTGTTGTGGGTGATCCGCAACTGGAGGAAACGGTACTCGGTCCGATCGCCAACGAGGCGCAGTTTCAGCGTGTCCAGGCGATGATCGATGCCGGGCTGAGTGAAGGCGCGAAGCTGATCTGCGGCGGGCCGGGACGAGTACAGGGCCATGAGCGAGGCTTCTATACCCGGCCTACGGTGTTTTCCGAAGTGGACTCGTCGATGCGTATTGCCCGGGAAGAAATTTTCGGCCCGGTGCTGTGTCTGATTGCCTACGACACGGTCGAGGAGGCCATCGCAATTGCCAACGATACGGTCTATGGCCTGGGCGCGCATGTACAGGGGCAGGACCTCGAGCAGGCGCGCGCAGTGGCTTCGCGCATTCGTGCCGGGCAGGTGCACCTGAACTACCCAGCCTGGAATCCGATGGCCCCGTTTGGCGGCTACAAGCGCTCGGGCAACGGTCGCGAGTACGGTGTGCAGGGGTTCGAAGAGTATCTGGAGACCAAGGCTATTGTAGGGTTTGCCTGAGTGGCGTTTGTGCTACGCACTGATTCTTGCCGATTGTGACTATCGTTCCCACGCTCCGCGTGGTAATGCCTTTCGTGACGCTCCGCGTCACACAGCGGTTCTGCGATATCAGGTGGATTGAGGTTCGACTCAGGTCACCTTTTCGCCCCTCGGCGACTCACTTTGAGGGACCAAAGTGAGCAAAGTCCTTCGCTTCTGTTTCCGGCCCGACTTCGTCGGGTTCCTTCGCCCTGTCACTGATCCGGGGGTCGCCGCAACGCGCCATCCATGGCGCGGTGCGGCTAGCCTGGCGTCCTGCCAGGCTACCCCCGGATCAGCGCCAGGACTCAGCCGTCACTAACGTCGCACTCTGCGTCGTCAGTGCCATCGCGGTTGAAAAGCACTGCGGTAGCCGCGACTGCGTGTAAGGCATAACATTGTTTCGCATCGACGATTTGTGACGCGGAGCACCAAGAACTCCATGCCTGCACGGAGCATTGGCACGATAGTCACTGGAGCGTGCGAAACGAGAGTAAGGAATCACTTTCTCGCCGCTTTGGCCACGTCCAGCCTGCGCAGGTGGCAGGTGACTTCTTCGCGGTCGTGGTAGAGCTGTTTGCAGCCGATGGACACCCGCACCCCTCGCGCCTGAAAGCCCTCTTCGATACGGTCGAGCAGTCGGCGCACTTCAGCGTAGCGCTGTTTCATAGGCAACTTGAGGTTGACCACCGCTTCGCGGCACAGGCCTTCGCCCAGCCAGGTTTCCAGCAGCGCCGCGTTGCGCGCAGGCTTTTCGACGATGTCGCAGACCATCCAGTCCACAGGCTGTCGAGGCTTGTAGGTAAAGCCGTCCGCCATCAGATGCTGCACCAGCCCGGTGTCCATCAGGCTTTCCGCCATCGGCCCGTTATCGATGGCGGTCACCAGCATGCCGCGGCGCACCAGTTGATACGTCCAGCCGCCCGGCGCGGCACCCAGGTCCACGCCGGTCATGTCGCCGGAAAGGCGCTCGTCCCACTGGTCTCTGGGAATGAAGTGGTGCCAGGCCTCTTCAAGCTTCAGGGTCGAACGGCTTGGCGCTTCGCGGGGAAACTTGAGGCGCGGGATGCCCATCGGCCACATGGCGGAGTTGTCCGCATCGGCCAGACCGAGAAACACCTCGCGACCACTCTTGAAGGTCAGCAGCAGACGCGGCTTGCGCGGGTCATCCACCAGTTTGCCTGCCTGAGTCAGGGCCTTGCGCAGCGGCGCCTCGAACTTCTTGCAGAAATTCGACAGCTCCTTGCCGTCGTTGGTATCCACGACCTCCAGCCACAGACTGCCGCAAATCGGGAACGCCGCCAACTGCGCGAGAATCACGCTGATGCGATCGGTTTCCGGCAACTCGAGAAACAGCCCCCGCGCCCACTGCCGGGGAAAGATCAGCTTGTCGAAGCGCTGACCGCTCATCAACCGTTCGGCGCCATCCGCCTCGGTGCAGATGAATTCGGCGCAGGCTGTGTCGGGACGGGCCTTGGCATACCCGGCCACGTCCAGGCGCGCGGCGTGATCGGCTATTTCCGAGCAGACTTCGCCCTCAAAACCGGGTCGGCAGTGCATAAACAGTGTATTCATGGGTTACTCCTGGGCAGTGGGCACTCGGGCGTAACCCCGCAGACTTGAAAGCCGCGCATGATAGCCCAATCCAGGAACCACTGGTGCGGCCGAACAGTCCACAGAACTTGAAGCCTGATGCGGCGCTCCCGACCTGATGCACATGGAGCCCGTGAACCGATGTTCGGAGAACATTCCTCAAAGGAGACATTCATGCCCTCCCTCGATAGCCTGAAAAGCCTGAAAACCCTCGAAATCGATAACAAGACCTACCACTACTTCAGCCTGCCGGAAGCCGCCCGATCGCTGGGCGATCTGGACAAGCTGCCCATGTCACTCAAGGTGCTGCTGGAAAACCTGCTGCGCTGGGAAGACAACAAGACGGTAACCGGCAACGACCTCAAGGCCCTCGCCGACTGGCTGACCGAGCGTCGTTCGGACCGGGAAATTCAATACCGCCCTGCGCGCGTCCTGATGCAGGACTTCACCGGTGTACCGGCGGTGGTCGATCTGGCCGCAATGCGCGCAGCCGTAGCCAAGGCCGGCGGCGATCCGCAGCGGATCAATCCCCTTTCCCCGGTGGACCTGGTGATTGACCACTCGGTGATGGTCGACAAGTTTGGCAACGCCGAAGCCTTCGGCGAGAACGTCGATATCGAGATGCAGCGCAACGGTGAGCGCTACGCGTTCCTGCGCTGGGGCCAGAGTGCTTTCGATAATTTCAGCGTGGTGCCGCCCGGCACCGGCATTTGCCATCAGGTGAACCTCGAATACCTGGGGCGCACGGTATGGACCAAGGAAGAGGATGGCCGCACCTACGCGTTCCCCGACACGCTGGTCGGTACCGACTCGCATACCACGATGATCAATGGCCTGGGCGTGCTGGGCTGGGGCGTGGGCGGTATCGAAGCCGAAGCGGCGATGCTCGGCCAGCCGGTGTCGATGCTGATCCCGGAAGTCATCGGTTTCCGGCTGACCGGCAAACTGAAGGAAGGCATCACCGCCACCGACCTGGTGCTCACCGTCACCCAGATGCTGCGCAAGAAAGGGGTGGTCGGCAAGTTTGTCGAGTTCTACGGCGACGGCCTGGCTGACTTGCCGTTGGCCGACCGCGCGACCATTGCCAACATGGCGCCCGAGTATGGCGCGACCTGTGGTTTCTTCCCGGTCGATGATGTAACGCTGGACTACCTGCGTCTGTCAGGTCGCCCCGACGAAACCGTCAAGCTGGTCGAAGCGTATTGCAAGGCTCAGGGGCTGTGGCGCCTGGCAGGCCAGGAACCGGTGTTCACCGACAGCCTGGAACTGGACATGAGTACGGTCGAAGCCAGCCTTGCTGGCCCCAAGCGCCCTCAGGATCGTGTAGCACTGCCAAATGTGTCCAAGGCCTTCAGCGATTTTCTCGGTCTGCAGGTCAAGCCTGCCAAGGTCGATGAAGGTCGCCTGGAGAGTGAAGGCGGCGGCGGTGTCGCGGTTGGCAACGAGGCCCAGGTCAGTGGCGAAAGCCAATATGAATACAACGGCCAGACCTATCACCTGAAAGACGGCGCCGTGGTGATCGCGGCGATCACGTCCTGCACCAACACCTCCAACCCCAGCGTCATGATGGCAGCCGGGCTGGTCGCGAAAAAAGCCGTCGAGAAAGGCCTGAAACGCAAGCCGTGGGTGAAAAGCTCGCTGGCACCCGGTTCCAAAGTGGTGACCGATTATTACAACGCAGCAGGTCTGACCCAATACCTCGACGCCCTGGGCTTCGATCTGGTTGGTTACGGCTGCACCACCTGCATCGGTAACTCCGGTCCGCTGCTGGAGCCTATCGAGAAAGCCATTCAGCAGTCCGACCTGACCGTTGCGTCCGTGCTGTCGGGCAACCGTAACTTCGAGGGCCGCGTCCATCCGCTGGTCAAGACCAACTGGCTGGCATCGCCCCCCCTGGTAGTTGCCTATGCACTGGCAGGCTCGGTGCGCATCGACATCAGCAGCGAACCGCTGGGCGAAGGTGCAGACGGAAAGCCGGTTTACCTGCGTGATATCTGGCCGAGTCAGCAGGAAATCGCCGACGCCGTGGCCAGCGTCAACACCGGCATGTTCCACAAAGAATACGCCGAAGTGTTTGCCGGCGACGAACAATGGCAAGCCATCGAGGTGCCGCAGGCCGCCACCTACGTCTGGCAGGACGATTCCACCTACATTCAGCACCCGCCATTCTTCGACGGCATCGACGGTCCGCTGCCGGTTATCGAAGACGTGGAAAACGCGCGCATCCTGGCCCTGCTGGGCGACTCGGTGACTACCGACCACATCTCCCCTGCCGGTAATATCAAGGCCGACAGCCCTGCCGGGCGCTACCTTCAGGAGAAAGGCGTCAAGTATCAGGACTTCAACTCGTACGGCTCGCGCCGTGGCAACCATGAAGTGATGATGCGCGGGACCTTTGCCAATATCCGTATCCGCAACGAAATGTTCGGCGGCGAAGAAGGTGGCAACACGGTGCATGTGCCCTCCGGCGAGAAGCTGGCGATCTACGACGCGGCCATGCGTTATCAGACAGAAGGCACGCCGCTGGTGATCATTGCCGGTCTGGAATACGGCACGGGTTCCAGCCGTGACTGGGCTGCAAAAGGTACCAACCTGCTGGGCGTCAAGGCGGTCATCGCCGAAAGCTTCGAGCGCATTCACCGCTCGAACCTGGTGGGCATGGGTGTGCTGCCCTTGCAGTTCAAGAACGGCCAGACGCGCAAGACCCTCGGCCTGACCGGCAAGGAGACGCTGAAGATCACCGGGCTGACCAACGCAGACGTGCAGCCGGGCATGAGCCTGACCCTGCATATCGAACGCGAAGACGGCAGCAGGGAAACCGTCGACGTGCTGTGCCGCATCGATACGCTTAACGAAGTGGAGTACTTCAAGTCGGGCGGCATTCTGCATTACGTGCTGCGCCAGCTGATCGCGTCCTGATCACCTCTGAATGGGGCCTGCACCCTGCTTCAGGGTCAGGCCCCAGCATGAAAATTTCTATAATCTCGCCCCTGCCCTGCTGAACGCCGGATAGAATTCCCCGCTCTCAAGGCAGGACTTACTCATGACCACAAGGCACTGGCTGACTTTCTGCCTGCTGAGCAGCGGCTACGCGCTGGCGTTGTTTCACGGCAACCTTGACCCTTCGGCGGCGCTAAGCTTTGGCGCATTGTTCATTGCCTGGTTGTGCGTCGCGCGATCCTCTTATTCCTCCATCCGCCTGTGTGGCCACGGATTATTTATCGTGACCGGTCTGGCGCTGGCCTTTCACCTGGCGCCCGGCTTCAATAACGCCAACGTCATCGAAGCAACGCGATTCAGTGCCGATGCCGCGATGTTTTCCATGGACCTGAATCTGGACAAGCCGCTGATCGGCTTCTGGCTGATAGTGGCCTGCCCATGGATTCTGCCGAAAGTCGACGTTGCCCATTCACTGCAAACCGGGGTTCTGGCGCTGATTGTGACGTCGGCGTTCTGCATGACTGCCGCGGTCATGCTAAACGTCGTCGGCTGGACACCTAAATGGCCTGCCCAGGGCCTGATATGGCTGCTCAACAACCTGTTGCTGGTGACCCTGACCGAAGAGCTGTTTTTCCGCGCTTATCTGCAAGGCGGCCTGCTGCGCCTGTTCAAGGGCTCAAGGTATGCGACGGCATTATCGATCACCCTTGCTGCCGGCCTGTTCGGACTTGCGCACGCAGGTGCCGGCCCGCAGTGGGTGGCATTGGCGGGCATGGCTGGCGTGGGGTACGGCCTCGCATTTCGTTTCGGCGGGCTGCAGGCCGCCGTCATCAGTCACCTGGGCCTGAACCTCGTGCATTTCGGGCTGTTCACCTACCCCATGCTGGCCCGACAGGGCTGACTCCCCAGTCACTTGTCGCACGCCGCTCAATTTATCGACGTGCCCGCCGATAACCACGCCATAGTCTTCCGGATCGAAGGATCGAAATCCCATGCGCAACAACCAACCCATCACTCAACATGAGCGGACATTTCCTGCCGAACAACGACTGATTTCCACCACCGACACCCGAGGCACCATCACCTATTGCAATGATGCCTTCGTCGACATCAGTGGTTACAGCGAGGCTGAATTGCTGGGTGCGGCGCACAACACCGTGCGTCATCCGGATGTACCGCCTGCGGTATTCGAGCACATGTGGACCACGCTCAAGTCCGGGCAGCCGTGGATGGGCATCGTCAAGAACCGCTGCAAGAACGGCGATCATTATTGGGTCAATGCCTACGTGACGCCGGTGCTGGAAAACCGCCAGGTAGTGGGTTTCGAGTCGGTACGCATCAAGCCGACCGCCGAACAGGTCCGCCGTGCCGAGGCGCTTTATACCCGGCTCAACAAGGGCAAGAGCGCGGTACCAGGCCGCGACAAGTGGCTGCCGGTACTTCAGGACTGGTTGCCGTTCATTCTGGTCAGCCAGCTGAGCTTTCTGATCGGGGTGTGGCTCAATTCACATTGGGGGTTTGCCCTGGCTGCGGCATTGTCGGTACCGCTGGGCCTGCTGGGGCTTTCCTGGCAGCAGCGTGGCACCAAACGCTTGTTGCGCCTGGCCGAACAGACCACGTCCGACCCGTTGATCGCGCAGATGTACACCGACAGCCGTGGGCCGCAAGCGCGCCTGGAAATGTCGATCCTCAGCCAGGAAGCGCGCATGAAAACCTGCCTGACGCGTTTGCAGGACACGGCCGAACACCTGAACAGTCAGGCCCGCCAGTCCAACTCGCTGGCCAATGCCAGTTCGATCGGGCTGGAACGTCAGCGTGTGGAGACCGAGCAGGTTGCCGCCGCCATCAACCAGATGGCCGCCACCACTCAGGAAGTCGCCAGCCACGTTAACCGTGCCGCTGATGCCACCCAGCAGGCCAACGAACTGACGCGTCGCGGGCGCGATATCGCCGGTGAAACCCGCGAAGCCATTCAGCGCCTGTCCACCTCGGTGGGCGAAACCGGCCTGACCGTGACCCGCCTGGCCAAGGACAGCGATGAAATCGGTGGCGTGGTCGATGTGATCAAAGGCATTGCCGACCAGACCAACCTGCTGGCCCTCAACGCCGCGATCGAAGCGGCGCGCGCCGGTGAGATGGGTCGCGGCTTTGCCGTCGTGGCAGATGAAGTACGCCAGCTGGCACAACGCACCGCCGAGTCCACCGGGCAGATTCATGGCCTGATCGCCAAACTGCAGCAGACCGCAACCGACGCGGTACACACCATGGACACCGGTCGCCGTCAGGCCGAAGAAGGCGTTGCCCGGGTACTGGAGGCAGATCAGGCGCTGGTGGGCATCAGCGAGGCTGTCGCCAATATCACCGACATGACCACGCAAATCGCCACCGCCACGGAAGAGCAAAGCGCCGTGGCCGAGGAAATCAATCGCAACATCGCCACCATCGCCAGCCTGGCAGACCAGACCTCTGACGAAGCGCGTCGCTCTGCCGTATTGAGTGGCGAACTGACCGACACGGCCAACTCACAGTATTCGCTGGTAGAGCGGTTTAATCGCTAAGGCCTGAAGCTGTTTACCAAGCCTCGACGAACTTCGGTTGGTCGGGGCTTTTTTATGAGTGTTAACAATTTGCCCTGTTAGCGCTCTCTTCAAATCTGACAAAACTTAAGAAGCCATCTGAAGAATGTGTAGGATATTTCCTTAGCATCTTCAATGACAACAATGCAGTAGTTCTGACCATTGACAGCGAACGCATACTCCGATTAGTTGAAATTCAGGTGATGCGGTAGTTATCTATTACCCCTGCAACCACCGACTATCACCCGAGTAAGAACTTTAGAGCTACGCCATGTGGCGTTTGGCTTTTTAATTGGAGAGAAAAAATGAAAGATTTCACCCAGTACTATAAATTTTCCGCACCACGTGTTCCAGCAGCCAGCCATATTGATGGAATGATGCCAGTTGACAGCCTGAACCGGCCGGTAGGCGTTGAGGTTGTTCTTTGGAGCGAGATGCGTCCGGGCTATGACATCCAACTGAACCTGGACGGTCATTTGGTAGGGGAACGAAAAATCCTGACTCACGATAACAAGCCTGGCGAAGTAGTTCACTTGGAGCTGGACAAAAAGTACTTGAGAGAAGAGCGTTCATACACCTTGCGCTGTATGGCCACGAACAATATCAACCAAACTGTAATGGATTCACCGTCTACCTCCTTGATTATCGACCGCACCGCCCCAGGCGCAGCACTGCTTGCGCCTATCATCTTCCATCAGGTCAATTTCGGCGAAGCGCTGAAAGGCATGCTCCCCGGCTACGCCGACATGCAGGCCGGCGATTGCATCCAGACCTTCTGCAATAACAGAGAAGGCCCAGTTCATGTGGTGGAGCCTGAAAACCTTGCCACCGTTCCCATGCAGATCGTTTTCAGCAAAGCATTCCTGCTTGGTCTGGACAGCCAACACGCTACCATCAACTATCAGGTCATCGACCGTGCGGGCAACGTTTCACTGCTCTCGCACTCTGTGACCCTGTCAATGCAGTTTTAAGCACAGCAGCCTACATTTCTGCCCATAACCTTGACGGCCTCGTACGCTAACGCGTGCGAGACCCTAATGATAAAGTTGAGTGAATATTCCTACGCAGGAGTGGGAATTTAGTCAAAACTTACTTTTTTACCTTTTGTAAGACTTATCTGTAGTTAATGTCCTACAGGTATTTCACGCATAAAAACCCCTGGAAAAACACCCACATCAAGCCACACCCTTTATTTACAGCATCTCCGGCACTAACGAGCGATAATTCACTACGAACATGATACCAAATGTAACTGCACAACCTCACACAACCCTGGCTTGGCTTTGACATCCGCAGACGCTTGACCTGAACACTTATGTGCCTTGTAATATTTCCGTTGCCGACAACTGCCGGCACGCACATAACAACTCAACTTAATGTCAATAAAAGAGTTTACGATGGATAAAGAACAATCCACGGATGTAGCGGCGCGCACCCAAAAAGAACAAAACAATCCCGACAGCGCGAGCACTGTTCAAGAAGCCCCACCCCACCAGAGCCTCTACCGACACGCGAGCCCCCTCCATCTTCCATCCGATATTTCCGACACGCTGAAAGCACCTGTGCTGCCTGACATCGATCCTGATTCCATCAGTCACGAACAGGCACATGCGGGCATTACCATTCATATCCCAGGGTCAGTCAAAATGTGCTGGGGTGACGAAATCCGTTTTTATTGGGGAAAAAACCTGTCATCGACCACGCTTTTCCATCGGGTGGGCGAAAACAGCGTGATACGTGTGCTGTGTATTTCCTACACTTTCACGCCCTATGTTCAGTACGGTCTGGTTGACCTGTATTACGAGCTTTATCGTGATCATCGACGGATCGGCACATCGCCAGTGCTGCGGGTAAACGTCAACTACGCGGTGCCTGTCACCTCTCGACAGAGACAACGCAAACGCAGGTTTACCGATCAATAACTGAAAAGCCCCCGGTGATCACTCACTGGGGGCTCTGGTGTTGCTCAGTCACTGGCCTCAAGAATCAGAATGCCAGGCGCAGCCCCACATTCGCTCCCCAGGGTTGCTCGATATGCTGACCTTTCATGTAATCGAAGTCCGCGTGCAGTTTCAGACGCTCGGACAGCGACACCGATACCCCGGCTCCCAGTTCGCCGCGCGAACCGAACAGGCTGTTATCGAATTTCACATCGTTGGCTTTCACCTCGTTGCGGCGCGAAAACTCCTGTGCAATGGCGACACGTACATAAGGCTGCAATACTCCGCCATCCTTGAGCGCAACACTGCGGCCCAGCGAGGTGCCCACCTTGCCCAATACCGATTGGGTCTGGTCGTTCTTCGCTTTCATGCCGTTGTCCAGGCGCAGCTCCTGCCCCTGAACGACGACACTGGACAACTGAGCGAACGGTTCGAGAAAGTAATCGTCCGCCAGTTTGATGTGGCGGCCGAACTCGACCCAGCCCCCTATCCCGTTGTTGGTGTAGTCACCCTTGGCCTTGCTTGCATCGCTCATGGCAACATCTGCCTTGTTGCGAAAGCGGTTGAGTTTGAGCACGCCGTCAACGTAGTAGCCATCGTCCGACAGCCAGGTGGCATAGGCGCCTGCATAGTAGCTGTCGACTTTACCCGTAGTGCCACGGCTCAAATCGATACCGGAGGTGCTGTACCCTCCCAGCACACCGACCACCAGTTGGCCATTGCTGACCTCGACGGGCGCATCGGCACCCAGCGACAGGCCACTTTGTTTCTGCCGGTAGTCGACACCGTCACTGGTCGTGGCATTCAGCCTGTTGCCATAGGCACGCATCCAGCCGCCCGCCCTGCCGCTTGCACGAACCTCACCCATGCGCGAACGCAAGGTAGAGAGCTCACTCATCCAGATCGCAGGTGCCGCGCTGTAAAGGGCAAGCGCGCTCTGGGTCGAAGGGCTTATGACCTTGTCTTTACCGACGATGAACCAGTCATTGCCCTGCTGCTCCAGCAAATACGAATAGGCCCCCAGGTCAACCCGCCCGCCCAGCAGGCTGAATTGCGCGTCGCCACCTTCGGTATGCACCACCTTGAGCGGTGCCATGTCGGCAGACACAACCTCCACCCCCGTATTGCGCACGCGCAAGCCGAACTGCCCACTGGCCTGGCCGTTGACGTCGATGAGGTCTCCGACGCCGTTGTCCAGATCCACGCGCAAGCCGAACGTGCCAGCGCCTGACAACTCATTCAGCGAAAGGGTATGAAACCCTTCGCCAGCAAACGAAACCCTGCCACCCTGCAGGGAAAGCGACCTGACGGCATTGTCGCCCTGCATCTGCCAGTGACTGCCCGAGGTAATCGCCAGACGGTTGCCATTGACGATGTCGCCGTTCAATTGCGCGCCGTTTTGCAGCGTGATGTTCAGGGTGCTGGTGTCATCGGCGACAAGGTTGCCATTGAGGGTGCTGTTGTCGACGTTGAAGTTGGCGGTGCTCTGGTTCAGAACCTCAAGAAGCATGCCATTGCCGGACAGCAGGAGGGTGTTGTTCTTGATCTCAATATCCGCAAGGTGGCTTATACCCTCACGCCCTTCCACCCTTATGGCGGCTCCTGTCAGCCCTTCGACGGTAGAGTTGTCGATGCTCAGTTGACCGTAATTGAACTGCGTTCCATCACCCACTGTGAGGCGTGGATGAGTGAACCATACCCCGTGAGACAAGCCTTTTATGTAGCTTCGGGAAGTGATGTCAGCGCGAGCGCCAAAAATGCCAACGCCCCAGCCAGTGTGTCTACCAACTTCACCCTGCAGCGAGCCGACCTGTGTATTGCTGATCAGGGCGAAGGCGTCCTCGGCAACGGTGATGCCGCCCCCTTTTCCCTCAACGACACTGTGTTCAAGTGTCATGTTCGAGTTGCCCTGCACCACGAGCGCTATCGTGCTATCGCTGAGGATGGTGGAGTCTTTAACTGAAACTCGAGCGTCGCCGTCAGACAACATTCCATCCTTGACCAGGGTATTGCCCGTTAATTCGGTCCTTCCGCCATAAGAAGAGATACGTTTGATCGCAGCCCCATCGGAATGAAGGTATCCAGTACCGTATACAGAGTAATTATGAAATGCGCTGGCCGCATCCACATACTCTGTCCGGTCGCTGACAATCTCCCTAAGCGGAGAGTCAGCCATCACGTGAGTCGATGCGAGGCACGCAATAGCGCCCAGCCCTGCCCTGTAAAGCCCACACTTCCCAATAAAACACTCAGCCACAATAAGAAACCCTCAACATTCATAGGAGTTTTATTGTGGCTGCAACGCTAGCGGATACAATTAATTTCCACTAACAAACAAGTAATCCAATTCCGAAATTTTAGTAGTACCTTTCCCACAAAACATTAAGCTCACCGGATTGGACAGCTAGCCTACCCCAATAAAAATATTTACCTAAAGAGCATTGACAGCTGCTCAAAAAGTCTATTACTTAAAAATCCAGATGAAGCCAAGAACTTCTCTCTGACGGCCAAGCGCCCTTGGAATTATCGTTATCGACTGACGGCGTCAGGACACTCCTGCTCGTCAATAAAAATCAAATAGAGGAATTTCGACATGCGTCAAAAAAACAATTTTTACACACGCAGCCCCAATCAAGAACTGACGCTCATACCACCGTTTGTTCCTGTCGCCGATGAAGCGGACGGACTTATAAAAACTGCCGACCTTGTCAATGACATCATCGTCGAATTTCCGGTCTGGGAAGGTGCCAGGCTTCAAGACTCTTACCAGTTGCAATTGAATGGCGATAAAGTTGGTTTAGCAGGTCAACTGGTACCTCTTCCACCGGTCGGAACGTTACTACGCTTGACCATCCCCGTCGACACCGAACTGAAAGACGATGGCGCGTACAAACTTGACTACTTGACGATCGGTTATCCCAGTGGTACCGAGCAATCGTCCCAAATCAAAACGATTATTGTCGACCGCACCGCTCCGGGCGCCCATCAACTGGGTTATATGGATTTTCCAGCCGGGGCCAAAGATGGTCTGACACTTGAAGAGCTTCAGTCCATGGGCGGTGTATTGACCGGTAGCATTTTCGGGTATTCGGGACTGAATCGCGGCGACGTTATCAAAACCTATTGGGGAAACGTGCCCGGTCCAGAGCTTGAACTGAACGGCCTGGAAGATGAAAGTCAAGCGATCGAAATCCTGTTTACCCAAGAGTTTCTTACTGCTCTCGGCAGCCCTGCAGGCGCAACCTATTACACGGTGACAGACCGGGCCGGAAACACGTCTGCCGAGTCTCAGAAGATTACCATCCCTCTGTTTCTGACCGACGTGACACCAGGACTGCCTGCTCCGGTTATCGATAATAACGACGGCGTGATTGATTACGCAGAGGCCATGGCCAGCGTCGAAGTGAAAATTCCTTTCTCGTCTTTTTTGATGGAAGGCGATCAGATTCTCCTGCACTGGGGTTCTGAAGAGTTAGGGCCTGCTTCTATTGCCGTGGAAGACCTGGACGAGCCTTTCATTCTGTTTTTTGATGTTCCGTACCTGATCATTGAACAGGCTCAGAATGGTCTGCGCGATATCAAGTATGACGTCATTAGAAATGGACAGGTTACCGGTACTTCAGACCCTCTTGAGGTGCTTGTCAACATCGAGCTGCCCGTGCCCGGCGTTCTCGACAAACCGACGATCAAAGGTAGCAGCAGCACGCCCAGCAACGAAGACAACTTTATTGATGAGAACGACTTTGAACTTGACGCCACCGTCTTGATTAACTGGAACCCTCTCTTTAAGGCCAATCAGATCTTGACGGTCTTTTGGGGCGGCCAAGAAGTATTGGAACAACCCTACACGCTCACCAACAGCGACGTCGTCGCCGGCCGTACGCTGTTGCTCACTGCACTGAACAGTAAGTTCACCGCCGTGGGCACAGGTAACGACATCAGAGTTTATTACACCGTCAAAACCGAGGGTAATCCCAATCTCTCCACGTCATCAGAGCAGGGCTTGATCGTGCGTTCAAAAAATGAATTACCGGGTGGCCCGGACGGACCAGAAGCGCCGCAATTTATGTCGCTGTCTGCCAACGGCACGCTCACTTTTGAAAACAGTGCGCAAGGCGCCCCCATTTTTATCCAACCCTATTTAAATATGGCCCCAGGACACGTCATTGTCTTCACCTATGAAGCCTACAACGAACTGGTGGGCGATGATAAAAAATTCGAATGGTCAGTCACGTCACCGGCCCTCACTCAGGAAGAAGTCCAGAACGGCGTTAATATTCTGGTGCCCCGCACTGTATTGAACCAGCACTGTTACGGGCATGCCGAGATCAGCTTCCAGGTAAGAAGCAGTATGGGCCAAGGTAACTCGAAACGCGCCAGCGCCTACGTCGATATGCGTGTCGGTGGACTCTGCAGAATTTGACCTCGCCTGAACTTCGCCATTTATCTTTAAACAAGAAAAAGAGAACATCCATGAACTCACTACAGACTTCACCTGCACTGCCTGTTCCACTGCCCTTGAGCTATAACCCTCAAGGCATTGGCGATGTTGACGTAGCAGACCCCGCCAAGCCGATAGAAATACTGATCGGCCCTATCAACCTCAAGCCAAAAGATCGGATCGACCTGTTCTGGGGCACACACAATGAGGTTATTGATACCTACACACACTCTTCAGACTCACCGAACACCAATGGCTTTTTTTCATTGTATGTGGATACCCGCTGGGTCCAGTCAGGCCTTACTGATGTCAACTATCTCTATACACCGTTCCCCTCCAATATCCAGGAACATTCGCCTGTTAACAAAATAGTCGTCAAACTGGAAATCCCCGGTGGTCGGGATCCCGACCCAGCCACACCCTACGAAAATGAAAAGCTCGACATCCCGACCGTCAACCCGTCCGGCGTGATCACCTCACCTGAGGGGGTAAGCGTTACCCTCGACGCTTACGAAAATATGGCTGCAGGGGATTCGATTTTCATCTATTGGCACGGCATCAGAGTCGAACACCCTCCTCTGACAGCAGACCAGCTTGGTAAACCGGTCACTGTGAGTATCGACAAGCAGATTATTATCGAAGCAGGGGACTCGGAAAATATTGTTGTCCGGTACGATGTCAGGGATATCGTCAATAACTGGTCACGCTTCTCTTTCCCAGCCTATGTTGCAGTCGAGGCTGGCAACTCCAGCCTGCAGGCCCCTATCGCCCCACAGGCGCCCAACATGGAGCTTGATCTCGATAAGCTGGCCGGCGCAGATGTTCAAGCGCTCGTGCTGTCACATGCCAGTATCGCCACTGGTGACATCATAAACTTCGTGATGGAGCGTAACACTGCAGAAGGCATTCAGCTGGAGTCCTTCACCGCATCAAAAGTGGTTCAGATACCTGGCAGCTTCGTGGAGTTTCTCATCCCCAATGAACAGTTCCATCCCATCGCACAGGGCCGGGCACGTTTGAAATACACAGTGATCAAAGGCACTGGCGAGGCATTGCGTTCAAAGAGTCTGACTCTCGCAGTACTCGGTCAACCGCAGCAACTGTCATTGCCACATGTCCAAGGCGTCACCAATGGAATTCTGAACCCTGATAGTCACAATGTGATCACTCAGGTGCCGCCTTATTACTTTATGGCGGACGGCCACGACATCAATCTGGTATGGATTGGCAAGGCTGCCAACGGTGAGACGGTCATGCATCAGGAGGTTAAAAACCTGAATGCTGATGATATCGGCAAGGGCATCGAGTATTTGATCCCGGATGAAAAGGTGAGTGCATTGGCAGGCGGTTCACTTGAGGTTTACTACACCGTAACCACCTACGCGAGAGCGTTCTTCAAATCGCCCATACTACGGTTGCTCGTGGACGTGGATAACAGCAGTCCGCTGGAAGCTCCTGCCGTAGACAAGCTGAGTGCGGACGGCATTCTCGACCCGGCCGATATACCACTCGAAGCCATTGTTCGCGTGTTGCCTTATCGCGCAATGGCTGAGGGAGACAAAGTCACCATTCACTGGGAAGGCGGTGATGCAGGGGGCACCTACAGCACATACACCGTTATCAATACAGGAACCGTCAACAGGGAAACCGTATTCCGCATTCCCAAACGGTACATCGATGCCAATCTAAACGGGCAGGTACAGGTCTGGTATACGGCGCAACATGGAGACAGAATTGCTGAATCGCAGAGATTGGCAATTACTATCCGTGAGATGGTGGCACTGCCCCTCCCCACCCCCACCCTAAAAGAAGCCACCGGCACCACGCTCGACCCGGCCAACGCTTCATCCGGCGCAACCGTGGTGATCGACGCCACCGCCAATCTGCAAGCCGGCGACCAGGTGATCGCACAGTGGCAAGGGCCCAACGGCAATGACACCCGGGAAAAGACCCTGACCGACGCAGACGCGGGCAAGACGCTGGAGGTAGTGTTTGCTGCGGCGCTGGTGACGGCAAACGCCGGGCAGACGGTGGCGATTTCCTATGTCGTCAATCGCGTCAACGGTCTGGTGCAGGTATCCGGCACGCTGGCCCTGCAGATTCTGGCGGCGCAGCCCGCGCTGGTGCTGGACACTTCGCCGGTCACGCTGGCTGGCAAGGTGTATCTGCTTCCGGGCTCGCCGGACCTGCTGCCGAACTTCCCGGCCGACACCACCGTTCAGCGTCAGGCCAGTGGCGGACAGGCCCCCTATCAGTACACCTCGAGCGACCCGCTGGTCGCGAAAGTGGACAGCAACGGCCTGACCTCGGTTCGAGGCAAAGGCACGGCCATCATTACTGCGACCGATGCGCTGGGCGCGAGCAAACAGTACACGGTCACCGTCACCGGCGTCATCCATTGCATCGGCCTGGGCAGCGGCAGCTTTTCTCAGATCAGCAAAAACGCGGGCAACAACGGCGCGAGGATTCCAACCATTCACGAGCTGGTGGATATCCACGCCCTGTATGGCAATCGCTGGCCGATGGGCAACGGCAACTATTGGTCGTCGACTGTCTCAAGCGCCGGCATCGGCGGATGGAACTGGTATTACGTGAAAAACATGGTCACTGGCGGCAACTTCAAACTGAAGAGCCACAACTCCAGCCTTGGCGTAGGCATCAGATGATCGATTGCTGAAACCCGTTGATCATCCGGCAGGGCGTTGCGCTAAAGGTGTAACGCCCTGTCGCCGTTTTCAGGAGCTTCTCAGGTTCAGTCCATGCATCGTCCGCCTCCCTCACCCCTGCGTTGCGTTCACACTGCTGTCCATGAAGGCCGTTTTGCCGCCAGCATCAACACGCAACCCTTCAAGACCTCCTCTCTGACAGGCAGACTGACCCTGCGATCGGAACTGGAACGGGCCCCTGCTCAATGGATATGGCAGGTTATCGCCGACGGCAAGGTGGGCAACAGGCGAGCCACCCTCGGCTTGTTCCTGGATCGCGATCTTGAGCCCGGCGACCACGACCTGATCGATCATGAGCAGATCAAGGTGATCTACAACGAAACGCTGCACCGGAAGAACACCGTCTACCACTCGGCGCATTTCCAGGGCGGCCGGCTGGTTCTGCTTGAAGGCAGTCCCTGCACACTGCGGATAAGAGGCTTATTCAGTTTCAATATGTCATCAATCAACCTGGATGTGACCGACGGCGCTTTCGACCTGTATTGCCGGTGACTCAGGTGCGCAGGAACCCGGCAATCTCTCTCGCGGAGTCAGCCAGGCATTGCTCGTGGCTGATGCCCGCGACCTTCAATGGTTTGAGGTCATGATTGGCAGTCGGCAACCAGTGCAGCCGGATGGCACTCGACAATGCATAGCCTTCCACCGCTTCGCGATTACCCAGCGCGTCGCGTTCGCCCTGCACGATCAGCGTGGGTGTCTTCAGTTCGGCCAGATGAGCCACGCGTGGTTTTTCAGGCTTGCCCACGGCGTAGAACGGATACCCCAGACACACCAGCGCATCGACCTCAAGCTCATCGGCGATCAGGCTGGCCATCCGCCCGCCCATCGATTTGCCGCCGACCGCCAGACGTCCGGAGATGTGAGCACGCGCGCAGGCGAACACTTCTCTCCAGCATTCCAGCAGTTGCGCCTGTGGATTGGGTGGACGCTTGCTGCCGCCCTGACGCCGCTGCGCCATATAGGGAAACTCGAAGCGCAGGACGCTGATACCTTGCGCCGCCAGATCAGCCGCCATGCGGTTCATGAAGTCGCTGTCCATCGGTGCGCCTGCACCGTGCGCCAGCAGCAAGGTCGGCGCTTCCAGCGCATCCGCAGGCCGAGCGGGCGTCCATAGCCAGCCTCTGTCACTGATCAGGTGCAGCCATTGATTCGTACCGATAACAGGCTTCAAGCCGTTGCTCATGGTTGCCTCATTCAGGTGAGTCGCCGAGTGGCCCGCTACTATAGCGGCGAACAGGGTTGCGAATCCTGCACGAATCGCGAGCGCGAGGCGCATCGGCATGCCTCGTCCCGTCGGACAGCCACCATTCAGGTCTGCCCGAGTACTCTGTCAAGGTGCAAAAGGTAAAGTACCGAGGCGATGAGCGCCCCAAACCTGACACCCCGGGCGGTTTCATTGACGGCACTGGCCTCGCACAACTGCAACAACACCGCTGAGTCGGTCACCAGAGTCATATGCCTGCTCAGGCCAATTTGCGGGGCAATGACAGGTGTCACTGCCGACTGAATAGACGTGACGGTCTTTGCGCGAGTCCTGATCAACTCTTCTGTACGCGAAGGTCGCCACCGCTGTGTTCCAGTCCAGCGGCGATGCGTGAACTCCGCACCCTGCAACGGGGTGCGGAATACCCACTCACACATAGCGCTGCCCTCTGCGCCTTGCTACGACTTCCCACACCCCTGTTTCAAAGCTAAACTCGCGAAACGCGTCTGCCGCAACCCTTTGACACTCTTTGATGTGCCTGTCTGTTCCTGCCCCTGCCTTTTCGGTGTGCTTCGATGCCATTTCCAGCGCTGCATCGCCCTGGCCCGATTACGTCTGCGGTAACCCTCTGAATCGTGGAAGTCTGCAATGAGCACAACAATCAGTCCGACAACCTACAACTACACCGTGGTGCGCCAGTTTGCCATCATGACCGTGGTCTGGGGTGTGGTCGGCATGAGCCTGGGCGTGTTCATTGCTTCGCAGCTGGTCTGGCCAGGGCTGAACCTGGAACTTGAATGGACCACCTTCGGGCGCCTGCGCCCGCTGCACACCAATCTGGTGATCTTCGCTTTCGGCGGCTGCGCGCTGTTCGCCACCTCCTATTACGTGGTGCAACGCACTTGCCAGACGCGGCTGATTTCCGATGGTCTGGCGGCCTTCACCTTCTGGGGCTGGCAGGCCGTGATCGTCGGCGCCATCGTCACGCTGCCGATGGGCTACACCACCACCAAGGAATATGCCGAGCTCGAATGGCCGGTGGCGATTCTGCTGGCCATTGTCTGGGCCGCCTACGCTGCGGTGTTTTTCGGCACCATCGTCAAACGCCGGACCCGGCATATCTATGTCGCCAACTGGTTCTACGGCGCGTTCATCGTGGTGACCGGCATGCTGCACATCGTCAACCATATCTCGTTGCCGGTCAGCCTGTTCAAATCCTATTCGGCGTATGCCGGCGCCACCGACGCCATGATCCAGTGGTGGTACGGACACAATGCCGTCGGTTTTTTCCTGACCACCGGTTTTCTCGGCATGATGTATTACTTCGTGCCCAAGCAGGCCGAGCGCCCGGTCTACTCCTATCGTTTGTCCATCGTGCACTTCTGGGCATTGATCACCCTGTATATCTGGGCCGGTCCGCACCATCTGCACTACACCGCCCTGCCAGACTGGGCGCAGTCGCTGGGCATGGTGATGTCGATCATTCTGCTGGTGCCCAGCTGGGGCGGGATGATCAACGGCATGATGACGCTGTCAGGCGCGTGGCATAAGTTGCGGACCGATTCGGTACTGCGCTTTCTGGTGGTCTCGCTGGCGTTCTATGGCATGTCGACCTTCGAAGGTCCGATGATGGCAATCAAGACCGTCAACTCGCTTTCGCACTACACGGACTGGACCATCGGCCATGTCCACGCCGGGGCACTGGGCTGGGTCGCGATGATTACCATCGGGTCGGTCTACCACATGATTCCGAAACTCTATGCCCGCCCGCATATGTACAGCGTCAGCCTGATCAACACGCACTTCTGGCTCGCGACCGTCGGCACCGTGCTGTACATCACCTCGATGTGGGTCAATGGCATCACCCAGGGCCTGATGTGGCGCGCAGTGAACGACGACGGCACGCTGACCTACTCCTTCATCGAAACCATGCAGGCCAGCCACCTGGGCTATATAGTGCGGGCTATCGGCGGCGCGATTTTCACCAGCGGCATGTTGCTGATGGCCTACAACGTGGTGCGTACGATACGTGCCTCGGACCCGCAGGCAGCCGAATCAGCCACCCGTATCGCCGTCGCGGGAGCGCATTGATGAAGCATGATGCGCTCGAAAAAAACATCGGCCTGCTGGCCTTCTTCATGGTGATTGCCGTGAGCATCGGCGGGCTGACGCAGATCGTCCCGCTGTTCTTTCAGGACGTCACCAACCAGCCTGTCGAGGGCATGAAGCCGCGCAGCGCGCTTGAGGTGGAAGGCCGTGATGTGTTCATCGCCAACGGCTGCGTCGGTTGCCACTCGCAGATGATCCGCCCGTTGCGAGCCGAAACCGAGCGCTACGGGCATTACTCGGTGGCGGGCGAAAGCGTCTGGGACCACCCCTTCCTGTGGGGCTCCAAACGCACCGGGCCGGACCTGGCAAGGATCGGCGGTCGCTACTCGGACGAGTGGCACCGGGTACACCTGAACAACCCGCGCGACCTGGTCCCGACCTCGATCATGCCGGCCTACCCGTTTCTGGCCGAGAAGACCATCGACAGCACGCAGACTGCGAAAAAGCTGCAGGTGCTGCGCACCCTCGGCACCCCGTACACCGACGCGGATATCGCCGGTGCAGCGGCTGCGGTGCAGGGCAAGACCGAAATGGACGCGCTGGTGGCCTATCTGCAAGGCCTTGGCACGCTCATCAAGAGCAAACGGTGATCATGATGGACATCGGAATGATTCGAGGCCTTGGCACACTGGTCGTGATGGTGGCGTTCATCGGCCTGATGCTGTGGGTGTTCAGCCCTGCCCGCAAGGCAGACTTCGACGACGCGACCCTGCTGCCTTTCGCGGATGACCCCGAGGCCATCGGCAAGGTCGAAACTGCCAGGGCTGAACGGGAAGGCCGGTCATGAGTACGTTCTGGAGCCTGTACATCGCGGTCCTGACCCTGGGCACCATCATCGCCATGCTCTGGCTGCTGCTGTCCACACGCAAAGGTCAGCCCGACGAACCGACAGATGAAACCGTCGGCCATACGTTCGACGGTATCGAGGAATACGACAACCCGCTGCCCAGATGGTGGTTCTATCTGTTCCTGGCGACCATCGTCTTTGCGCTGGGCTATCTGCTCCTGTACCCGGGGCTGGGCAACTGGCAGGGGTTGCTGCCCGGTTATGAATACCGGGACCAGGACAGCAAGACGCAATTCTCCGACGGCCAGCAAGGCTGGACCAGTGTCCATGAATGGGAGCGGGAAGTCGCAAACGCCGAGGCCCGTTATGGGCCGCTGTTTGCCAGGTACGCGGCCATGCCCGTCGAGGAAGTGGCCAAAGACCCGCAGGCGTTGAAAATCGGTGCACGTCTGTTCGCGTCCAACTGCTCGGTCTGCCACGGCTCTGACGCGAAAGGCGCCTATGGCTTTCCCAACCTGACCGATGCCGACTGGCGCTGGGGCGGCGATGCCCAGTCGATCAAGACCTCCATTCTTGCAGGCCGTATGGGCGTGATGCCAGCCCTGGGCGGCGTGCTCGGCGAACAGGGTGTTCGCGATGTGGCGGCCTACGTGCTGACGCAGCTGGACGCGCGCGCACTACCGGAGGATGCCAAGGCTGACCCGGTGGCCGGACAGAAGACCTTCACCAGCCTGTGCGTGGCCTGTCATGGTCCAGAGGGCAAGGGAATGCCGATTCTCGGCGCACCGGATCTGACCCACCCCAACGCGTTTATCTACGGTTCCAGCTACGCTCAGTTGCAGCAGACCATACGTGATGGCCGCCAGGGCCAGATGCCTGCTCAGCAAGCACTGCAAGGCAATGACCGGGTTCACATTCTGGCTGCCTATGTTTACAGCCTGTCCCGCCAAGAGCAGCCTGCTGAATCCAGATGACAGGGCTCCGCTCAGTCCATGGTTGTTGCAGTCTGAAACAACAAATTCGTTGTAGTTACATCTCTACATAACTAGACTCGTTCACGACCACAATACGCTGTCTACTCATTCCGGAAGTCGCGCACATGCCCACTACCCTCTCCAGCCGTGAATTCAATCAGGACACCAGCGGGGCCAAGAAGGCGGCTAATGAAGGCCCGGTGTTCATTACCGACCGAGGCCGCCCGGCCCATGTGCTGCTTTGCATCGAGGATTACCTGAAGCTGACCGGCAGTGCGGCAAGCATCGCCGACATGCTGATAATGCCCACTGACATCGATATCGAGTTCGAGCCTCAGCGCGCCGTGATCACGCCCCGACAGGTTGATCTGTCCTGATGTTCCTGCTCGACACCAACGTGGTTTCAGAGCTCAGAAAGCGCACTGCAGACGCCAATGTGCTGCGCTGGTCGCGAACACAAATGGCCTCCAGCCTGTTCATCTCGTCCATCACGATTCTTGAACTCGAAACAGGTATCCTGCGCATCGAACGCCGCGACCCGACACAAGGCGCAATATTGCGAATGTGGCTCGACCAGCATGTATTGAAGGCGTTCGCCGGGCGTATCCTGACCGTCGACACTCAAGTCGCTAGGCGCTGCGCTCAACTGCATGTTCCCGACTCGCGCAGCGAATGCGATGCGTTGATCGCTGCCACTGCGCTGGTGCATGGCATGACCGTAGTCACACGCAACACAATGGACTTTCAGTCGTGCGGGGTCGCGCTGCTCAATCCCTGGGTCAGCCAGTTGAATGAAGAAGCGGCCGTTTATTCACGTGCAGCACGTTGAACGCGGATGTGAACCTCCCTGACCTGTATCGGCCGGGGTCAGGCTACCGCCACTGGACTCATCGATGACCAAGCAGATTCCAGTACACGACATCACCCCGGCATCCGAAACAGGCGGCGAATTCACCGACCTCTATGCTTCGCGCGAGAAGATCCAGACCCGCGCGTTCAAAGGCCTGTTTCGAAACGTGCGGATGCTCGGCGGCGCCCTGTTGCTGCTGATCTTTTTCGGCACGGTCTGGCTGAATCGCAGCGGGCATCAGGCGGTCTGGTGGAACCTGCCGGAACGCAAGTTCTACATCTTCGGTGCAACGTTCTGGCCGCAGGATTTCATCCTCTTGTCCGGCATTCTGATCGTTGCAGCGTTCGGGCTGTTCTTCATCACCGTCTACGCCGGACGGGTCTGGTGTGGCTATACCTGCCCGCAGAGTGTCTGGACCTGGATCTTCATGTGGTGCGAGAAAGTCACCGAGGGCGACCGCAACCAGCGCATCAGGCTCGACCATGCCCCGATGAGTACCGACAAAATGCTGCGCAAGTGTGCCAAGCACAGCCTGTGGCTGCTGATCGGGTTTGCCACCGGCATGACCTTCGTGGGTTATTTTTCTCCCATCCGCGCGCTGTGCGTGGATCTGTTCACGGGCCAGGCGGATGGCTGGGCCTATTTCTGGGTCGGTTTCTTTACCTTGGCCACTTACCTTAATGCCGGCTGGCTGCGCGAGCAGGTATGCATTTACATGTGTCCCTATGCGCGGTTCCAGAGCGTGATGTTCGACAAGGACACGCTGATCATCTCCTACGACCAGAATCGTGGCGAAGCCCGAGGTCCGCGCAAGAAGGAGGCCGATCCTCAGGCACTGGGGCTGGGTGACTGCATCGACTGCACGATGTGCGTGCAGGTCTGCCCGACCGGCATCGACATTCGTGACGGCCTGCAGGTGGAGTGCATCAGCTGTGCGGCGTGCGTCGATGCCTGCGATACGGTCATGGACAAGATGGATTACCCTCGCGGCCTGATTCGCTACACCACCGAACACAATCTGTCCGGGCAACGCACCCGCACCCTGCGCCCGCGTCTGATCGGTTATGCGCTGGTCCTGCTGCTGATGATTGCGCTGTTGACCGCGGCGTTCTGCATGCGCACGCTGGTGGGTCTGGAGGTCAGCAAGGACCGCATGCTGTTCCGGGAAAACGCCGAAGGCCGGATCGAGAACGTCTACAGCCTGAAAGTGATGAACAAGGATCAGGTGGACCACGCCTATGTGCTGCAGGCAAGCGGCCTGCCCGACCTGAAACTGCAGGGCCGTCGGGAAATCAGCGTTCCGGCGGGCGAAATCATCAGCCTGCCGGTGGAGCTGTCCAGTGCGCCGGAAAAACTGCCGTCGCACAGCAACGAGGTCACCTTTACCCTCAAGGACATCGACAGCGATACGCAGGTCGAGACCCGAAGCCGCTTCCTCGGCCCACCTATTCGTTAAGAGCCCCGTCATGCCCGCTGCGACTGCTGCAAGCCCTTGGTACCGGCATCTCTGGCCATGGATCATCATCGCCATCCTCACCGGCTCGGTGACCTTGAGCCTGTCGATGGTGTTCATCGCCGTGACCCACCCGGACCCGCTGGTTACCGACAACTATTACGAGGCCGGCAAAGGCATCAATCGCTCGTTGAATCGCGAAGTGCTCGCCCAGACCCTCAAACTGTATGCGCGTCTGCACATGGATGAGCTGACCGGTGAAGTCGGGCTGCGCCTGAGCGGCAACAGCAACCCGGAGCGTCTGGAACTCAACCTCATTTCGCCCACCCGCCCTGACAGTGATCGCCGGGTGTTCCTGAGCCGCAGCCCCTCCGAACCGGGCCGTTACATCGGTCAGTTGCAGGACAAGGTCAATGGTCGGCGTTTTGTGGAACTGCTGGGTGTCGAAGGCGAGCAGACCTGGCGCCTGTTCGAGGAAGAACAGATTGGCAGTGACGACGTGACCCTCGGTGACGAACCCCTGCAAGCCGCGCAACGCCGGAAAGACTGAACGTGGCCAGGCCCTCCTCTCCCGCGCCGCTGCACTGCTACCACTGCGGTTTGCCGGTCCCGGCGGGCAGCCATTTCAACGCTGTAGTGCTCGGTGCATCCCGACGGCTGTGCTGCCCCGGTTGTCAGGCAGTGACCGAAGCCATCGTTGCGAGCGGTCTGGACAACTATTACCGCCATCGCAGTGAAACCTCGGCCAACCCGGAAAGCCTGCCCAGCCAATTGCTCGATGAACTGGCGCTCTACGACCGCCCCGACGTACAGGCGCCATTCGTGCGCCACGACGGCGACCTCTCAGAGGCCACGCTGCTTGTCGAAGGCATCAGTTGCGCGGCCTGCGGCTGGCTGATCGAGCAACGCCTGGGGCGGCTGCCTGCGGTGGCCGAAGCGCGTATGAACCTGTCCACTCATCGCCTGCTGGTGCGCTGGAACGCCGACCAGCTTGCCCTCAGCCAATTGCTCAACGAACTGCACGCGATTGGCTATGTCGCCCATCCATGGCAGGCCGACCGCGCTGCCGAACGCATGGCGAGTGACAATCGCCTGGCGTTGCGACAACTGGGCGTCGCCGGCCTGCTGTGGTTTCAGGCCATGATGGCAACCATGGCCACCTGGCCGGAGTTCAATATCGATCTCAGCCCGCAGATGCACACCATCCTGCGCTGGGTGGCGCTGTTTCTGACCACGCCGATCGTCTTCTACAGTTGCGCACCGTTCTTTCGCGGTGCCTTGCGCGACCTGCGCAGCCGCCACCTGACAATGGATGTGTCGGTGTCGCTGGCAATAGGCGCGGCCTACGCCGCAGGGATCTGGACCGCTGTCACCGGCGCTGGCGAACTGTATGTCGATGCCGTCGGCATGTTTGCACTGTTCCTGCTGGCCGGCCGCTACCTGGAGCGCCGGGCCCGCGAGCGCACGGCGGCGGCCACCGCCCAACTGGTCAACGTGCTGCCCGCCTCATGCCTGCGCCTCAGCGATGACGGCCAGAGCCAGCGCATCATGCTCAGCGAGCTGCACCTGGCTGACCGGGTGCTGGTGCAGCCCGGTGCAGTGATACCGGCTGATGGCAAAATCCTCGAAGGCCGCTCCAGTGTCGACGAGTCGCTGTTGACCGGCGAATACCTGCCACAGATGCGCAGTGTGGGCGATGCGGTCACCGCAGGAACGCTGAATGTCGAAAGCCCGCTGACCATCGGCGTGACGGCGCTGGGTCACGAAACCCGCCTTTCGGCCATTGTCCGACTGCTCGAACGTGCTCAGGCAGAAAAACCCCGACTCGCGCAGATCGCCGACCGGGCGGCACAGACCTTTCTGCTGTTATCGCTGATCGCAGCTGCGCTGATCGGGGTGATCTGGTGGCAGTTGGACGCATCGCGCGCGGTCTGGATCGTACTGGCCATGCTCGTCGCCACCTGCCCTTGCGCACTGTCGCTGGCGACGCCGACCGCCTTGACTGCGGCGACCGGCACTCTGCACAGACTCGGCCTGCTGCTGACCCGAGGTCACGTGCTCGAAGGCCTCAACCAGATCGACACGGTCATCTTCGACAAGACCGGCACCCTGACCGAAGGACGCCTGACGCTGCGCAGCATTCACCCATTGCGCGAGCTGGACGCCAATCGCTGCCTGGAGCTGGCGGCCGCCCTGGAAAACCGCTCCGAGCACCCCATCGCCCGCGCTTTCGGTCGAGCGCCGAGAGCTGCCGAGGAGGTGCTCAGCACACCGGGGCTGGGTCTGCAAGGTCGTGTTGACGGGCATCTGCTGCGCATCGGCGAGGCGGCTTTCGTCTGTGCGCTGAGCGGCGCTGAAACGCCCTTGCCAGCTGAAAGATCCGGCCAATGGCTGTTGCTGGGCGATGCGCAGGGCCCACTCGCATGGCTGGTGCTGGACGACCGGCTGCGCGAGGATGCAGCCATCCTGTTACACGCATGCCGGGCGCGAGGCTGGAAAACGCTGCTGTTGTCCGGTGACAGCTCGCCGATGGTTGGCAGTATCGGGCAGGCGCTGGGCATCGACGATGCGCGTGGCGGCATGCGCCCGGACGATAAGCTGGAGGTGCTGCGCCAGCTTCAGGCTCAGGGGCGCAAAGTGCTGATGATCGGTGACGGGGTGAACGACGTACCGGTCATGGCAGCAGCCGACATCAGCGTGGCGATGGGCTCGGCCACCGACCTCGCCAAAACCAGCGCTGACGCCGTGCTGCTGTGCAACCGCTTGCCGGTGCTGATCGACGCCCTGAATCTGGCCCGCCGCACGCGTAGCGTCATTATCGAAAACCTGCTCTGGGCCGGTCTGTACAATGGCCTCATGCTGCCCTTCGCGGCGCTGGGCTGGATCACTCCGGTGTGGGCGGCGATCGGCATGTCGCTCAGTTCGCTGACTGTGGTGCTCAACGCCTTGCGCCTGACCCGCCTGTCGCGTCGTGCGCCTGTCTCCCCATCTGCCCCGGAGGTTTCATGCCCGCGCTTTACATCATGATCCCTGCCGCTCTGCTGCTGGTGGGCGTGGCGATCTACGTGTTCTTCTGGGCAGTGGACAGCGGCCAGTACGACGACATGGAAGGTCCGGCACACAGCATATTGTTCGATGACACGCCGCCTGTGGAACATGTCCCGCCTGAGCCTCCCCAGTCGGGCGCGGACGAGAAACGCGATGTTTGAACTTGCTTCGATGCTGTTCTCGGCATTCATTCTCGGGCTGCTGGGCGGTGGTCACTGCCTGGGTATGTGTGGCGGCCTGATGGGTGCCCTGACGCTGGCCATCCCCAAAGAACAGCGCAGCCGCCGGTTTCGTCTGCTGCTGGCCTACAACCTGGGGCGCATTCTCAGCTACGGCGTTGCCGGCGTGTGTTCCGGACTGGTCGGCTGGGCGGTCGCGCAAAGTCCGCTGGCGACAGGCCTGCGCATCGTCGCCGCCGTGTTGCTGATCATGATGGGGTTGTACCTGGCCGGCTGGTGGAGCGGACTGACCTATATAGAGCGCCTTGGCCGAGGCCTGTGGCGTTATTTGCAACCCCTGGCCAGTCGCCTGTTGCCGGTGTCCAGTGTGCCGCGCGCCTTGTTGCTCGGCGCCCTGTGGGGCTGGCTGCCCTGCGGGCTGGTCTACAGCGCCCTGCTGTGGGCCGCCAGCCAGGGCAATCCTCTCGACAGCGCGCTGCTGATGCTGGCCTTCGGGCTGGGCACCTGGCCCGTGCTGCTGGCCACCGGCCTGGCTGCCGAACGCACCACGGCCTTGCTGCGCAAACGTGGTGTGCGCATGGCGGGAGGGCTGCTGGTGATAGTCTTCGGTATCTGGACCTTGCCAGGCCCGCATCAGCATTGGCTGATGGGGCATTGAGGCCGGTAACTCTTGCCATTTGATCCACATCAACGCCGCCCCTCGGCCTCCTGCGTATGCTCGCGACATCGCCAGCCGGACCGGGAAACGCGCGCATGCTTGACGCCATTCGTTGGGATTCAGACCTGATCCATCGCTACGATGTGGCAGGACCGCGCTACACGTCCTATCCGACAGCGGTGCAGTTTCATACCCAAGTGGGTGCCTTCGAGCTGCTGCACGCGCTACGCGAAAGCCGCAAGGCGTCACGTCCGTTGTCGCTCTACGTGCATCTGCCCTTCTGCGCGAATATTTGCTACTACTGCGCCTGCAACAAAGTCGTCACCAAGGATCGCGGACGCGCTCAGGCCTACCTGCAACGGCTCGAGCACGAGATACAAATGCTCGCCTGTCACCTGGCGCCCGGTCAGGTGGTGGAGCAACTGCACCTGGGCGGCGGTACGCCGACCTTTCTCAGCCATGCTGAACTGCGCCGCTTGATGGCGCAGTTGCGCTTGCATTTCAATCTGCTGGAAGACGACTCCGGCGACTATGGCATCGAGATCGATCCTCGCGAAGCGGACTGGTCGACGATGGGGCTGCTGCGCGAGCTGGGTTTCAACCGGGTCAGCCTGGGCGTTCAGGACCTCGACCCGACGGTGCAGCGGGCGATCAACCGCATGCAGAGCCTGGAAGAGACCCGCGCGATTGTTGAAGCAGCGCGCACGCTGCAATTTCGTTCGGTGAATATTGATCTGATCTACGGTCTGCCCGCGCAAAACCCGCAGACCTTCAGCCACACCGTGGACAAGGTCATCGATCTGCAGCCTGATCGGCTGTCGGTGTTCAACTATGCGCATCTGCCCGAGCGCTTCATGCCGCAGCGGCGCATCGACGCGGCGGATCTGCCGGATGCAGCGAGCAAACTGCTGATGCTGCAGCGCACCGTCGAACAATTGGGCAACGCCGGCTATCGCTACATCGGCATGGACCATTTCGCCCTGCCCGACGACGAGCTGGCCACCGCCCAGGAAGACCTGACCCTGCAGCGCAACTTTCAGGGCTATACCACGCATGGCCACTGCGATCTGATCGGGCTGGGGGTTTCGGCCATCAGCCAGGTCGGCAAGCTGTACAGCCAGAACAGCAGCGACCTGAGCGAATATTCAAGGCTGCTGGACAGCGATCAGCCCGCAACCAAACGCGGCCTGCTCTGCAACGATGACGACCGCATCAGGCGCGCGATCATTCAGCAGTTGATCTGCCACTTCACACTGGAGTTCGGCGAGATCGAAAAGACTTTCCGCATCGATTTCAGGGACTATTTCCGCGATGCGTGGCCGCAACTGCTTGGCATGGCCAGCGACGGGCTGATTACGCTGAGCGAGACGGGCATTGAAGTCAGACCGGCGGGCCGACTGCTGGTGCGCGCTGTGTGCATGGTCTTCGATGCCTACCTGACCCGGCAGAACAGACAGCAGTTCTCTCGGGTGATATGACCCGTTGCCAAGTGCTACATTTTGGCCAGAACCAGCATGCCCGCCTTGGTCTTGTCGCCGTCACTGGAGCCCAGGCTGTTCATGAGCGACGACAGATCGGCCGTGGAATTGCTCACCTGCGCCTGCAACGTGCTGAGCACGGTCTGTAGCGCCGCCGCCTTGGTCCTGCGCTCCTCGGGGCTCAGGCTGGGGTCATTCAGGGCCTTCTGGATCTGCTCCATGGTCTCCTCGATCCTGCGCTGAAGTTCGCGAATCGCCTTGAGGATCTTCTGCACGGAAGCCGGCAGGCCGCTCTGCTCGATATCAGCGTTTCTGGAAGACGATGACGCAGCCGCCTTGCCTTCTGCCGACAAATTGACCTGTACGCCCTTTGTCTCGCTCGCCGACGTCTCGGCAGTGCTTTGCCCGGCGCTACTGTAGGTGGTCTGCGAGGTCGCAGTGCGGATCGTAATGCTGTTGATCAACGGGAGTGTCGTTGACATGACGAGGCATCCTGGCTTGGCTGAAGGAATACGGGGTTATCGGCAGGCAACCTGAAACCTTGACGACGCCGACAGGTTTGCAGGCTGGCCCCGACAAGCCTGGGTGAGTTACCCTTACGGCTTATGTGTGATTTCCCACAAGGAATTAAGTGATGTCCGAGCCAGTCAAGTTGCGCGCTCAAACCCAGGCTCACTGCAAGGATTGCAGTCTCGCGCCGTTGTGCCTGCCCCTTTCGTTAAATACCGAAGACATGGACTGCCTTGACCAGATCGTCAAACGCGGCCGGCCACTGAAGAAAGGCGAGTTTCTGTTTCGCCAGGGTGACACCTTCGAGTCGGTCTACGCGGTGCGTTCCGGGGCGTTGAAAACCTTCAATATCAGTGACAGCGGTGAAGAACAGCTCACCGGCTTTCACCTGCCCAGCGAACTGGTAGGCATGTCCGGCATGGACGCCGAGGCTTACCCGGTCTCGGCGCAGGCACTGGAAACCACATCGGTCTGCGAAATCCCTTTCGAGCGCCTGGACGAGCTGTCCGTAAGACTGCCGCAACTGCGTCGGCAGTTGATGCGCGTCATGAGCCGTGAGATCCGTGACGATCAGCAAATGATGCTGCTGCTGTCGAAAAAGACCGCCGATGAGCGTATCGCCACGTTTCTGATCAATCTGTCTGCACGCTTTCGCGCCAGAGGCTTTTCGGCCAATCAGTTCCGCCTGAGCATGTCGCGCAATGAAATCGGTAATCACCTGGGTCTGGCAGTCGAGACGGTGTCCCGTGTATTTACCCGATTCCAGCAAAATCAGCTGATTTCTGCCGAGGGCAAAGAGATACACATCCTCGACCCCATCGAGCTGTGTGCGCTGGCTGGCGGGTCGATGCAAAGCTGAAACGTGCGATCTTTGGCGGGTCGGCTTAAACTGTCGGCCAAAACTGCCATGGAACCCCCTGATGACTTTCGATCAATCGAACTTCAAATCCCTCATCCGCCCGGTCGTGGACTTCCCCAAGCCGGGTGTGGTCTTCCGTGATATCACGCCGCTCTTCCAGTCGCCCAAGGCCACCCGTCAGGTGATTGACAGCTTCGTGCAGCGCTACATCGATGCCGAATTCAGCCACATCGGCGTGATGGACGCGCGGGGTTTTCTGATCGGTTCGGTGGTCGCGTATCAGCTGAACAAGCCGCTGGTGCTGTTTCGCAAACAAGGCAAGCTGCCCGCCGATGTACTGTCCGAGGCGTATCAGACCGAATACGGCGAAGCGTATCTGGAAGTGCATGCCGACAGTCTGTGCGAAGGCGACTCGGTCGTCATGTTCGATGACCTCATCGCGACGGGAGGCACGCTGATTGCCGCCGCCAACCTGATCCGCCGTATGGGTGCCGAAGTGTATGAGGCCGCTGCGATTATCGACCTGCCGGAACTGGGCGGCTCCAAGCGTCTTAACGACCTGAAGATCCCGACGTTCTGCCTGACCGAGTTTGCGCTGGACGAGCAGTAACGGCACAGGCACGAGAGTTACAGGTTCCAAACGGTCCAGCGCTCACGGCTATCGTAAATGCGCTTTTTTATCGCGATGGCACTGACGACGCAGAGTGCGACGTAAGTGACGGCTGAGTCCTGGCGCTGATCCGGGGGTAGCCTGGCAGGACGCCAGGCTAGCCGCACCGCGCCATGGATGGCGCGTTGCGGCGACCCCCGGATCAGTGACAGGGCGAAGGAACCCGACGAAGTCGGGCCGGAAACAGGAGCGAAGGACTTTGCTCACTTTGGTCCCTCAAAGTGAGTCGCCGAGGGGCGAAAAGGTGACTTGAGTCGAACCCCAATCTACCTGACATCACAGAACCACTGTGTGACGCGGAGCGTCACGAACTGCATTCCCACGCGGAGCATGGGAACGATAGCCATCCGAACGAGAAATTAGCTCGCTGTATTGCCGTGCAGTTTGGTCATCAGTTGCGCTTCGGCCTGGGTCAGGCCGCAGGACTGGGTCAGCTCATCGATACTGGCACCCATGCCGACCAGACGGGCGGCCTGGGCGAAGGACAGCGTGGAGGGATCGCGCTGCTCCAGCGCAGTGAGCTTGTCCGGTAACGGCGCAACGACGGCACGCAGCTCATGCAACGCTTCGCCCATGCGCACCGTACCGTTCTGGTAGTTGTCCAGGCGTCTGGCCAACTCCTTGATCCGCTGATCCCGCAAGGCAGCCGCCTCATCACGCTCGGCGTCGAGCTTGCGCTGACGCCTGGTATGGGCCAGGAACATAAACAGGGTGACAACCCAGAGAATGCCCAGAAAGACGACAGCTACCTCAAAGATCAATCAGATGTTCTCCAGCTCGGACCACTCTTCTTCGGACATCATTTTGTCCAGTTCAACCAGAATCAACAGCTCGCCGTTCTTGTTGCAAACGCCCTGAATGAACTTGGCCGATTCGTCGTTACCGACGTTAGGCGCAGTTTCAACTTCTGACTGACGCAAGTAAACCACTTCAGCCACGCTATCGACCAGGATACCGACCACTTGCTTGTCGGCTTCGATGATCACGATACGCGTATTGTCGCTGACTTCAACCGGGGCCAGGCCAAAACGCTGACGGGTATCGATCACGGTCACGACATTACCGCGCAGGTTGATGATGCCCAATACGTAGCTTGGCGCACCCGGCACCGGGGCGATTTCAGTGTAGCGCAGCACTTCCTGCACCTGCATTACGTTGATGCCGTAGGACTCGTTATCCAGGCGGAACGTGACCCATTGCAGAATAGGATCTTCGGAACCTTGTGCAGACGACTTATTCATAACCCCAACCCCTCACGTGTGTTCTTTGCAGGTGATGCCACTGGCATCGACCCATGATTATTTCGACTTGTTCAACTGCTTGACCGCGCCACTGGCTATCAGCTCGGCCAACTCTGCAACATCCAGCAACGCGCACATGTGCTCGATGACCGTACCCGCCAGCCATGGACGATGACCTCGCTGCGCGCGCCATTTGATCTCGTTCGGATCAAGACGCAACGAACGGCTGACCTGATGCACCGCCAGCCCCCACTCGTACCCCTGCACCGAAATCACGTACTGCAATCCCTGGCGAAAATCGTCGCGGTAGCGATCAGGCATGATCCAGCGCGCGGTATCCAACACTTTCAGGTTGCCTGCCTGGCACGGCAGGATCCCGAGAAACCAGTCCGGCTGACCGAACAGCGGCGTCAGCTCCTGCCCCGCCAGCGGATAAATCGACCCCAGGCACACCAGCGGCACCGCCAGTGTCAGACCGGCCACATCGAACAACAGGCATTCGAACGGCTCGGCAGCCCATGCCGGACGACCATCGCTGGTCGGCGGTGGCGTCGGAGTGCGCTGGGCTGCCAGCGTGCTCAACTCGGCGACAGGTTCCACCAGCGCAACGGTGGGCACTGCCTCTTCAACCTGAGCCACGTCAACCTGCACCGCTTCGGCAACGATCACCGGAGCGACTTCAACCACTGGCGCAGGCGCTGCGACCTGTACCTCGACAGCCACCGCAGCCGGTGCGGCGACCGCGACCGCCAGCGGTTTGATCTGCGCCTGCATCCGCGCATCAAAGGCCTGCTCTTCGAGCACAGCCGCCTGAAATTCATCGATGCTGCTGACGGGCTCTTCGAGCACTTCAGTCGCGTCGTACAGCAATGCGTCCAGATAGGACTGCAAAGCCATTTTGGGTCTCGTTGCTACTTCTACAGGGCGGTTCATACCGGGGCCCAACAAAAAATGGAGCATGTGCAGCCTGATAGAGTTATCGGCCGCATTGAGGCATCACTTGAGCAAACAATGTAGAAAGAGTAGGCGTTCACGTCAGGCCACCTGCGCATTGAGCTGCTCGGCGAGCATATGCTTGAGCAATGCCCGGTAAGCGATCACACCACGACTCTTGCTGTCGTTCTGCGACGGCGTAAGACCCAGACGGCTGGCATCGCGCAGTCGGGTATCGACCGGCACATAGGCTTGCCAGACATGCTCGGGGAAGCTGTCACGCAACAGTTTCAAGGTGCCCATCGAGGCCTGGGTACGGCGGTCGAACAAGGTCGGCACGATGGTGTAAGGCAGCGGCACCTTGCGCGAACGGTTGATCATGGTCAGCGTATTGACCATGCGCTCCAGACCTTTCACGGCCAGAAACTCGGTCTGCACCGGAATCGCCAGTTGCTGGCTGGCCGCCAGTGCATTGACCATGAGAACGCCCAGCAGCGGCGGACTGTCGATCAACGCATAGTCAAAATCCTGCCACAACTGAGCCAGGCTTTTCGCGACAACCAGGCCCAGGCCGCTCTGGCCGGGTGACTGGCGTTCCAGCGTGGCGAGTGCAGTGCTGGACGGTATCAGCGAGATACGTTTGTCGCTGGTAGGCAGCAGCAACTGGCCGGGAAGACCGTCCGGCACCGCGCCCTTATGCAGGAACAGATCGAAAGCACTGTGTTCCAGCTCGTCCGGGTTATGCCCGAAATAACTGGTCATGGAGCCGTGAGGGTCCAGATCGACCACCACCACGCGCTTGCCTGAATCGGCCAGCAAACCGGCCAGGGCAATGGTCGTGGTGGTCTTTCCGACTCCACCTTTCTGGTTGGCTACTGCCCAGACTCTCATTAATTGTTTTCCTTCCGTACAGCGACGACCATACCGATACGATGTTTAGGGGGCGGGTGACGGAGAATTGACGGCGTTCGCGCGTACCGGCGGCTTTGCTGGCACCGGTGCAGTTTGTGTGCCAGCACGCCGCAATGCAGCATCCGGCTGCACATTGGCCGATCCGGCGCTGGTCAGGCTGCGGCGAATATCCAGATTCCGGGAGATAACCAGCACTACACGGCGGTTCTTGGCGCGTCCGGCGGTGCTGGTGTTGGGAACGATCGGCTGAAACTCACCGTAGCCCACCGAGGCGAGTCGCGCCGGATTGACGCCGTCCATGGCCAGCATGCGCACAATGCTGGCAGAACGCGCCGAAGACAGTTCCCAGTTGGTCGGAAACTGTGCAGTACTGATCGGCTGGTCGTCGGTAAAACCCTCGACATGGATCGGGTTGTCAAAGCGTTTGACGATCCCGGCGACCTTTTCAATGATGGTGAAGGCCTTGTCGCTGGGCATCGCATCGCCGCTGCCGAAAAGCATGCTGGAGTTAAGCTCGATCTCGATCCACAGTTCGTTGCCGCGCACAGTCATCTGGTCGGACTTGATCAGGTCACCGAAGGCATCGCGCACGTCCTGGGCGATGGTCTGCAACGGGTCATCGGACGCCTGACCTATGCCGGCGTCAGTCTGCTCGCTGTCCTTGACCAGCGGCTCGGCGGGCTTGATCGAGACCGGGCGCTGCTCACCAATGGGGATCGGCTTCATGGTGCGCTCGGTGTCGTTGAACACGCCGACCAATGCCTGGGACAGAATCTTGTACTTGCCTTCGTTGACCGAGGAAATCGAGTACATCACCACGAAAAACGCGAACAGTAAGGTAATGAAGTCGGCATACGACACCAGCCAGCGTTCGTGATTTTCGTGTTCTTCGACCTGACGACGGCGAGCCATGCGCTGTTACTCCATGAAGCCTTGCAGCTTGAGTTCGATGGAGCGCGGGTTTTCACCCTCGGCGATGGACAAAAGACCTTCAAGCAACATTTCGCGATAGCGCGCCTGACGGTGGGCAATGGCCTTGAGCTTGTTCGCCACTGGCAGAAGGATCAGGTTGGCCATGGCCACGCCATAGATCGTGGCGACAAAGGCCACCGCAATACCGCTGCCCAGTTGACTGGGGTCAGCCAGGTTGCCCATGACATGAATCAGGCCCATGACTGCGCCGATGATACCCACGGTCGGCGCGTAGCCGCCCATGCTTTCGAATACTTTCGCAGCCTGAATATCGCGGGTTTCCTGAGTGATGAAATCCACTTCGAGAATGCTGCGAATCGCTGCCGGCTCGGCACCATCGACCAACAGTTGCAAACCTTTGCGGGCATAACCGTCGGGCTCGGAATCGGCTACGGTTTCCAGACCCAGCAAGCCCTCTTTGCGGGCAGTCATGCTCCAGCCGATGACCCGGTCGACACCACCGGGCAGGTCGATACGTGGCGGGAAAATGATCCAGTGGATGATCTTCATGGCACGCATGAACGCGCTCATCGGCGACTGCAACAGCGAAGCACCGAGCGTACCGCCCAGCACGATCAGCGCCGCCGGGCCATTGAGCAAGGCACCGAGGTGCCCGCCTTCGAGAAAATTGCCACCAATGATTGCGACAAACGCCAGAATCAGACCGATAAGACTCAGTACATCCATCAGAGACAAGCCTCTACCAGGTGCCGACCGATGTCGTCGAGACTGTAGATCGCGTCCGCAAGCTCAGCCTTGACGATGGCCATCGGCATGCCATAAATCACGCAGCTCGCTTCATCCTGAGCCCACACGGTACTGCCGGCCTGCTTGAGCAGACGCGCGCCCTCACGGCCGTCAGCGCCCATGCCGGTCAAGACCACCGAAAGCACCTTGTCGCCGTAGGACTTGGCGGCAGAGCCAAAGGTGATGTCGACACAGGGCTTGTAATTGAGGCGCTCGTCGCCCGGCAGAATCTTCACCGTACCGCGTCCGTCAACCATCATCTGCTTGCCACCCGGCGCCAGCAGCGCCAGACCAGGACGCAATACGTCGCCGTCTTCGGCTTCCTTGACGCTGATCTTGCACAGCTTGTCGAGACGCTCGGCAAATGCCTTGGTAAACGCCGCAGGCATGTGCTGAATCAGCACCAGTGGTGCCGGGAAATTGGCTGGCAGTTGGGTCAGCACCCGTTGCAGCGCAACCGGGCCGCCCGTTGAGGTGCCGATGGCCACCAGCTTGTAGGCCTTGCGCTTGGCCGTGCCGGAAGTCGTCGGGTGCGCCGGCGCATGACTGGCCGGGGCGGCTGGAGCCGCAGCAGGTGTCGCAGTGCGTGACGGCACCGCCCTGGCAGGTGCCGGGGCTGGCGCAGAGGCGCGGCTGGACAACGTCGACGGCGCCGGCGCGGCCGGAGCTGCACTGGCTGAACCGAACCCGCTGGAACGACGGTTGCTGCGTGAAATACTGTTGATTTTCTCGCACAGCAGTTGCTTGACCTTCTGCGGATTGCGCGAGATATCTTCGAAATTCTTGGGCAGAAAATCCACCGCACCGGCATCAAGAGCATCCAGCGTCACGCGCGCACCTTCGTGCGTCAGCGACGAGAACATCAATACCGGGGTGGGGATACGCTGCATGATATGGCGAACTGCCGTAATGCCATCCATCATCGGCATTTCGTAGTCCATGGTGATGACATCCGGCTTGAGCGCCAGCGCCTGCTCAATCGCTTCCTTGCCGTTGGTGGCGGTGCCGACCACTACAATGTTGGGGTCCGAAGAAAGAATTTCCGTAACGCGGCGGCGGAAAAAACCGGAATCATCCACCACCAGGACCTTGACTGCCATAAACACTCCAATAGGTGTCGCAGGCAGCCAGGCTGCCCGCAACCCCGGGTTCAGATACGCCGTGCGGCGTAACGCTTGAGCATGCTGGGTACATCGAGAATCAAGGCGATGCGACCGTCACCGGTGATGGTGGCGCCCGACATGCCCGGCGTACCTTGCAGCATCTTGCCCAGCGGTTTGATAACCACTTCTTCCTGACCAACCAGTTGATCGACGACAAAGCCGATGCGCTGGGTACCGACTGTGAGGATCACCACGTGCCCTTCGCGCTGCTCCTCGTGAGCCGCTGAACTGACCAGCCAGCGCTTGAGGTAGAACAGCGGCAAGGCCTTGTCACGTACGATCACTACTTCCTGGCCATCAACCACGTTGGTAGTCGACAGGTTCAGGTGGAAGATTTCGTTGACGTTGACCAGCGGGAAAGCGAAGGCCTGGTTGCCCAGCATCACCATCAGGGTCGGCATGATCGCCAGGGTCAGCGGCACCTTGATGACGATCTTCGAACCCTGGCCCTTGGTCGAGTAGATATTGATCGAACCGTTGAGCTGGGAGATCTTGGTCTTGACCACGTCCATGCCCACACCGCGACCCGACACATCGGAAATCTCGGTCTTGGTCGAGAAACCCGGCGCGAAGATCAGGTTGTAGCAGTCGGTGTCACTCAACCGATCGGCTGCATCCTTGTCCATGACGCCACGCTTCACAGCAATGGAGCGCAGGACGTTAGGGTCCATGCCCTTGCCGTCATCGGAGATCGACAGCAGGATATGGTCGCCCTCCTGCTCTGCCGAAAGGATTACCCGACCGCCGCGGGATTTGCCCGTGGCTTCGCGCTCTTCCGGCGTTTCGATACCGTGGTCGACCGCGTTACGCACCAAGTGGACCAGCGGATCGGCAAGCGCCTCTACGAGGTTCTTGTCGAGGTCGGTCTCTTCACCGACCAGTTCCAGGTTGATCTCTTTCTTGAGCTGACGAGCCAGGTCACGAACCAGACGCGGAAAACGACCGAAGACCTTCTTGATCGGCTGCATGCGGGTTTTCATCACCGCAGTCTGCAGATCGGCAGTCACCACATCCAGGTTGGAAACTGCCTTGGACATGGCTTCATCGCCGCTGTTGAGACCCAACCGCACCAGGCGGTTACGCACCAGAACCAGCTCGCCGACCATGTTCATGATCTCGTCCAGTCGGGCGGTATCGACACGAACCGTGGTTTCAGCCTCTGTAGCCACCGGCTTTTCGCCGCTGGGTGCAGGAGCGCGCGCAGCGGCCGGAGCCGCAGCGGGTTTGGCCGGCTCGGCTTTCGCAGCAGGCGCCGGAGCAGGCTTGGCAACAGGAGGCGGCGGTGGCGGAGCAGCCGCTGCGGCTGCCGGAGCAGGCGCCTTGGCAACAATCGCCTCAGGCTCGAACTTGCCCTTGCCGTGCAATTCGTCGAGCAGGCTTTCGAATTCGTGATCGGTGATTTCGTCCGATGCAGCCGCAGCAGCGGGTGCCTTGGCAGCAACGGCTACAGGTGCCGCAGCTACGGGAGCCGCTACAGCGCCATCAAACGAGCCTTTGCCGTGCAGTTGATCGAGCAACGCTTCGAATTCGTCGTCGGTGATTTCATCACTGGCAGGCGCTGCACTGCCCTGCGCCACAGGTGCAGGGGCCGGAGCGGTTGCGGCATCGGCCGCAAATTTGCCCTTGCCATGCAGCTGATCAAGCAGGGATTCAAATTCCTGATCGGTGATCTCATCACCCGCCGGCGCAGCCGCTGCTGCTGGCGTCTGTGCAGGCGCTGCAGACACCGGGCTGGAGCCGTGCAGCGAATCGAGCAACTGCTCGAATTCATCATCGGTAATCTCGTCGCCAGCCGCCGGTTCTGCAACCGGAGCAGCAGCCTGTACTTCAACCACCGGCTCCGGCTCAGGGGCAACGGCCTCGTCGGCGGATTGTGGCTCGGCCAGCCGCGCAAGTGCGGCCAGCAGTTCTGGCGTCGCCGGGGTTACGTCAGTCCGTTCACGTACCTGACCAAACATGCTGTTGACGGTGTCCAGTGCTTCCAGGACCACGTCCATCAGTTCGGAATCAACGCGACGTTCACCCTTGCGCAGGATGTCGAACACGTTTTCGGCGATGTGGCAGCACTCCACCAGCTCATGGAGCTGGAGGAAGCCGGCGCCCCCTTTTACAGTGTGAAAACCGCGAAAAATTGCATTGAGCAGGTCAGCATCATCCGGTCGGCTTTCCAGCTCGACCAATTGCTCTGACAACTGCTCCAGAATTTCGCCGGCCTCTACCAGAAAATCCTGAAGGATTTCTTCATCGGCGCCGAAGCTCATGGGGTGCTCCCTAAAATTAACCGTCAACAGACCTTAGAAGCCGAGGCTCGATAGCAGATCGTCTACATCATCCTGTCCGGATACGACGTCTTCACGTTTATCGGCATGAATCTGCGGACCTTCACCCTGCGCGAGATGTTTTTTAGGATCTTTTTCATCGAGGATGGATTGTTCGTCATGTTCGATGCCTGCGAAGCGATCGACATGACTGGCCATGAGCACCAGTTTGAGCAGATTGCTCTCGACTTCAGTGACCAGTTGCGTCACACGCTTGATGACCTGACCGGTAAGGTCCTGGTAATCCTGGGCGAGCAGAATGTCATTCAGATGTGCGGAAACCTGATGGGTTTCCTTCTCGGTACGCGTCAGAAAACCATCGACCCGCTTGGCCAGCTCGCGGAACTCTTCGGCACCGATTTCGCGGCGCATGAAACGTCCCCAGTCGTCGCTCAACGCCTTGGCGTCGGAACTCAGGCCGTTCATGACCGGCGTACTCTCCTCCACCAGGTCCATGGTGCGGTTGGCCGCATTCTCGGTCAGCCTCACCACATACGACAGGCGTTCGGTAGCATCCGTGATCTGCGACACTTCCTCGGCTTGAGGCATGTGCGGATCAATGTGAAAGTTTACGATTGCACTGTGCAGCTCACGAGTCAGCTTGCCCACTTCCTGATAAAGGCCGCGGTCGCGTGTCTGATTGAGTTCGTGGATCAGTTGCACAGCGTCACCGAAACGACCCTTTTCAAGGCTGGTGACAAGTTCCTGCGCGTGTCTTTTTAAGGTCGACTCAAAGTCGGCCATCGAATCATTGTTATCCATAGCGCCCTCGCGGCTTGCATCAGCTATTGACGCGTTCAAAGATCTTGTCGATCTTGTCTTTCAGGGCTTGGGCAGTGAATGGCTTGACTACATAACCGTTCACCCCAGCCTGGGCAGCTTCAATGATCTGCTCACGCTTGGCTTCGGCAGTGACCATCAGCACGGGAAGGCTCTTGAGGCGTTCGTCCTTGCGGACTTCGCGCAGCAGATCGATACCGGACATGCCAGGCATGTTCCAGTCCGTCACCAGAAAGTCAAAGGCACCGCTCTGCAGCATCGGCAATGCGGTCAGACCATCATCCGCTTCCGATGTGTTGGTAAACCCCAGATCACGCAAAAGGTTCTTGATGATCCGCCGCATCGTTGAGAAGTCATCAACGATGAGGATTTTCATGTTCTTGTCCAATTCGACCTCCAAGCAGTCTTTAACGCGTTCAGCACCTGAACACGCTGTTCACTCAATACTGGCACAGCACACCCCCGGCTGTACGAAACGACGACGGGCTTGGCACAACAACAGGCAAAGACCTGAGAAACAAGCCCATCAAGGCAATGCCTGACAGGCTTCTGACGGGTCCATCCTGTTACCACGTAACGCTCTGCACAGCCGGCTTGCAGTCAACGCGCGGCCATAGACCGCACATTGCCTGTCAACGCGCTCGCCACTCCCCCAAACGCCCTCGCAAACGAGCTGCGCACTGGCTGTGTAACTGACTGACCCGAGATTCGCTGACCCCCAGAACCTCTCCGATTTCCTTGAGGTTCAGCTCTTCGTCGTAGTACAGCGCCAACACCAGACGCTCACGCTCTGGCAGATTGGCAATTGCATCGGCCAACGCAGCCTGGAAGCGCTCGTCTTCCAGGTCGCGCGACGGCTCAAGCGAACCGCTTGCGCCATCCTCGTGCAGCCCTTCATGATCGCCGTCCTGCAGCAGGTCGTCGAAACTGAAGAGGCGGCTGCCCAAGGTATCGTTCAAAATCCCGTAGTAATCATCGAGACTTAACTGGAGTTCGGCCGCAACCTCGTGATCTTTAGCGTCACGGCCGGTTTTAGCTTCAATTGCCCGAATTGCGTCACTCACCATGCGCGTATTGCGGTGTACCGAGCGTGGCGCCCAGTCCCCCTTGCGCACTTCATCGAGCATCGCACCACGGATGCGGATGCCGGCATAGGTCTCGAAACTCGCACCCTTGGTGGAATCATACTTGGTGGAGACTTCAAGCAGGCCGATCATGCCGGCCTGGATCAGATCCTCGACCTGCACGCTGGCCGGCAAGCGCGCCAGCAGATGATAAGCGATACGCTTGACCAAGGGCGCATAGCGCTCGATCAACTCGTATTGTGAATTACGGGAAGTCTTGCTGTACATCTGGTAGCCGCTCGCAGTCATTGCACAGGCCCTGCACTGGTCTGGTGAACGAGTCGCTCAACGAAGAACTCGAGATGACCCCGCGGGTTGGCTGGCAACGGCCAGGTATCAACCTTCTGGGCAATGGCCTTGAAGGCCAGTGCACATTTGGAACGCGGGAATGCTTCGTAAACGGCGCGCTGTTTCTGTACAGCCTTGCGTACGCATTCGTCGTACGGCACGGCACCTACATACTGCAGCGCAACATCGAGAAAACGATCCGTCACTTTGGTCAGTTTGGCGAACAGGTTGCGCCCTTCCTGCGGGCTCTGTGCCATGTTGGCCAGCACCCGGAAGCGGTTCATGCCGTAATCGCGGTTGAGCAGTTTGATCAGGGCGTAGGCATCGGTGATCGACGTGGGCTCGTCGCACACCACCAGCAGCACTTCCTGAGCGGCGCGCACGAAGCTGACCACCGACTCGCCGATACCGGCGGCTGTGTCGATCACCAACACATCGAGGTTGTCGCCAATCTCGCTGAACGCCTGGATCAGGCCGGCATGCTGAGCGGGCGACAGATGCACCATGCTCTGGGTGCCGGACGCAGCGGGTACGATCCGAACCCCGCCCGGCCCCTGCAACAGCACGTCGCGCAACTCACAACGCCCCTCGATGACATCGGCAAGCGTGCGCTTGGGCGTCAACCCAAGCAGCACGTCGACATTGGCCAGACCCAGATCGGCGTCCAGCAGCATGACGCGACGGCCGAGCTCGGCGAGGGCCAGTGAAAGGTTCACTGACACGTTAGTCTTACCGACGCCACCTTTGCCACCGGTCACCGCGATAACCTGTACGGGATGCATGCTGCCCATGTTATTTCTTTACCTTGTCTTGCGTAGACCGAAACCACATCGAGGGCTGCACGTGCGCAAATGAACACCGCATGGCAGACCGTTGACGCAGGGACATTCCAATAATATCCATCACTTAACCCACTCTCTTGCCAGGGGTGTGATAGAGGTCAGCAAACATATCAGCCATTGCTTCTTCACTAGGCTCATCCTGCATTTGCACACTCACCGCGCGGCTTACCAGTTGATGACGACGCGGGGTATGCAGGTCATCAGGAATGCGTGGTCCGTCCGTGAGGTAGGCCACAGGTAATTCGTGACTGATCGCCAGGCTCAGGACTTCACCGAGGCTGGCTGTTTCATCAAGCTTGGTCAGAATGCATCCGGCCAGGCCACAACGTTTGTAACTGTGATACGCGGCTGTCAGCACCTGCTTCTGGCTGGTGGTTGCCAGTACCAGATAGTTGCGCGACTTGATGCCACGACCCGCGAGGCTTTCCAGCTGCATGCGCAGCGCAGGATCACTGGCCTGCAGGCCGGCGGTGTCAATCAGCACCACGCGCTTGCGCAGCAGCGGTTCCAGCGCCTGAACCAGAGACTGGCCAGGATCGATATGGGTGACCGGTACGTTGAGGATGCGCCCAAGGGTCTTGAGCTGCTCCTGCGCGCCGATGCGGAAACTGTCCATGCTGACCAGTGCGATATTCTGCGGGCCGTACTTCAACACGTAACGTGCTGCCAGTTTGGCCAGCGTGGTGGTCTTGCCCATGCCGGCAGGACCGACCATTGCAATCACGCCGCCCTCTTCGAGCGGCTCGACTTCAGGGACGGCGATCATGCGGGCCAGGTGCGCCAGCAGCATGCGCCAGGCCTGACGAGGCTCGTCGATCTCCGGAATCATCGACAGCAGGTCGCGTGACAGCGGGCCGGACAGGCCGACACGTTGCAGGCGTCGCCACAGGTTGGCCTGCTGCGGACGAGTGCCCTGCAGCTGGTTCCAGGCCAGCGAGCCGAGCTGGACTTCCAGCAGCTCACGCAGGCCGTTCAATTCGGAGCGCATCGAGTCATAGGCGCGCTGGCCAATGGCAGGCTCGGCGGCCTGTGGCGGTGCATACGCGAATGGACGCGGCGGCTCTTCGAGTGTCGGCTCGATGTGCGTCTCGGCAGGGTTGCCCGGCTTGCCGGAAAACAGCTGCAGGTTGATCGATGCATCGCTGTCGCTGCGGTTGTTCAATTCGGCCTGGGCGGAAACGATACGCGACTGAGTCTTGCGCAACTCGTCTTCCAGCTCCATGTTCGGCACACGCGGTGCCAGGGCGGACAGCTTGTAATCCAGAGCGGCAGTCAGCTCTACGCCACCGGCAATGCGCCGGTTACCGATGATGGCCGCTTCAGCGCCCAGCTCATCGCGAACCAGCTTCATGGCTTGACGCATATCGGCGGCGAAAAATCGCTTAACTTGCATGACTCACTACCTCAGCCGTTTGGCCCGACAGTCGCTACGATGGTTACTTGCTTGTTGTCCGGAATTTCCTGATACGCCAGAACATGCATGTTCGGTACAGCCAATCGTCCAAATCGTGACAGCATCGCCCGGACAGGCCCTGCTACCAGAAGAATTACCGGCAACCCTTGCATCTCCTGACGCTGGGCGGCCTCGATCAACGAACGCTGGAGCTTCTCAGCCATGCTTGGCTCAAGAAGAACGCCTTCTTCCTGACCCTGACCAGCCTTCTGCAAACTATTGAGCAATATCTGTTCCAACCTTGGCTCCAGAGTGATAACAGGCAGCTCCGGCTCAACGCCTACAATGCTTTGGACGATTGCGCGGCTCAGACCCACGCGCACTGCGGCCACCAAAGCGGCGGTATCTTGACTCTTCCCGGCGTTGTTGGCGATAGCCTCTGCAATGCTGCGAATATCCCGCACAGGTACGTGTTCAGCCAGCAGCGCCTGCAGCACGTTGAGCAGCGAGGACAGCGACAGCACGCCCGGTACCAGCTCTTCAGCCAGCTTGGGCGAGCTTTTGGCCAGCAATTGCATCAATTGCTGGACTTCCTCGTGGCCGATCAGCTCATGCGAATGTTTGTAGAGAATCTGGTTCAGGTGGGTTGCCACTACCGTACTGGCATCGACCACGGTGTAACCCAGTGACTGCGCCTGACTGCGCTGGCTGATTTCGATCCACACGGCTTCCAGACCAAACGCCGGGTCTCTGGCGGTAATGCCGTTCAGGGTGCCGAACACTTGACCGGGGTTGATCGCCAGTTCGCGATCCGGGTAGATCTCGGCCTCGGCCAGAATCACACCCATCAGCGTCAGACGATAGGCGCTTGGCGCCAGATCGAGGTTGTCGCGAATGTGCACGGTAGGCATCAGGAAACCGAGCTCTTGCGAGAGCTTCTTGCGCACACCCTTGATACGCGCCAGCAACTGGCCACCTTGATTGCGATCCACCAGCGGAATCAGGCGATAACCCACTTCCAGGCCAATGATATCGATGGGCGTCACGTCATCCCAACCCAGTTCTTTGGCATCCTGAACACGGGTCGGCGAAGGCAGCAGGTCTTGCTGGCGCTGCACTTCGGCGATGGCCTCGACCTTCACCTGATTTTCTTTTTTCCACAACAGGTAGGCGCCGCCTGCGGCAACCAGCCCGAGACTGATAAAGGAAAAGTGCGGCATGCCCGGGACAAGGCCCATGACGATCATGATTGCAGCGGAAACCCCCAGCGCCTTGGGCGAGGCGAACATCTGACGATTGATCAGCTTGCCCATCTCTTCCGAACCGGAAGCACGGGTCACCATGATCGCTGCGGCGGTGGACAGCAGCAGTGATGGCAATTGCGCCACCAAACCGTCACCGATGGTCAACAGGGTATAAACACGGCCGGCGTCGGCGAAAGTCATGTTGTGTTGCAGGATACCGACCAGCATGCCGCCGATCAGGTTGATGAACAGAATCAGCAGACCGGCAATCGCATCGCCGCGCACGAATTTACTGGCACCGTCCATGGAACCGTAGAACTCGGCTTCCTGGGCGACTTCGGCACGGCGGCGCTTGGCTTCCGGCTGATCGATGAGGCCGGCGTTGAGGTCGGCGTCGATCGCCATCTGTTTGCCGGGCATCGCGTCGAGGGTAAAGCGTGCGCTCACCTCGGAAATACGGCCGGCACCCTTGGTGATAACCACGAAGTTGATGATCATCAGAATCGCGAACACCACGATACCGACGACGTAGTTGCCACCGATCACCACTTCACCGAAGGCCTGAATCACCTTGCCCGCCGCGGCGTGGCCGTCCTGACCGTGAAGCATCACCACCCGGGTGGAAGCCACGTTCAGCGCCAGACGCAGCAACGTGGCGACCAGCAGAATGGTCGGAAACACAGAAAAATCCAGCGGCCGCAGGGCGTACACGCAGACCAGCAGTACGACGATGGACAGTGCAATGTTGAACGTGAAGAACACGTCCAGCAGGAACGGCGGCATCGGCAACATCATCATTGCCATCATGACCAGCAACAACAACGGAACGCCCAACTGACCACGGCCCAGGCCTGTGATGTTGCTGCGTGCGCTACTGAGTAATTGAGAGCGATCCACTGATTCGTTACCTGCGCACTAGATCAAAACATTGACGCCGATGGCGCCCTGTATCGACCCTGTTGCAAAAATCTGTCCAACTTTTACAAAGCCAGTGGCGGTAAGGCTTTAGGCACAGAAGTCACGTAAATCCGGTGCGCTGAGCGCAGTCAGAAAATCTTCTCGTTTACCTGTGCAAGAACGGACGCGGAGCGTCCGGAACGGCATGCCCGCGCGGAGCATGGGCAGGTGTCTGCCGGAGAAATCTCGCTCCTCACGCTCCAGCGCGGGAAGGCCGTGGGTGACGCTCTGCGTCACAAACCTGCGCCGCACCACGCGTCCAGGAGCAGACTACGCGTCGCGCTGCAGGTCGGGCGGGATCTTGATGTCGCCCAGAGGGTCGGGGCGCTTGCCCTGACCGGCGCGGAACTGGCGGATCTGGTAGACGTAGGCCAGCACCTGGGCGACTGCCAGATACAGCCCGGCAGGGATCTCCTGATCAAGCTCGGTGCTGTAGTAGATAGAACGCGCCAGTGCCGCAGACTCCAGAATCAGGATCTCGTTATGCGCGCCGATTTCACGAATTTTAAGCGCCACCAGATCCGTACCCTTGGCCAGCAACATCGGCGCCCCGCCCTGCTCGGGATCGTATTTGAGGGCGACGGCGAAGTGTGTCGGGTTGGTGATGATCACGTCTGCTTCGGGAACGGAGGCCATCATGCGCCGCTGCGACATTTCACGCTGCAACTGACGAATACGTTGCTTGACCTCCGGGCTGCCCTCGCTGTTCTTGTGCTCGTCGCGCACCTCCTGCTTGGTCATCAACAGCTTCTTGTGCGCTTCATACAACACGAACGGCACGTCCGCTGCCGCGATGAATATCAGGCCGCACGCCATCCAGAAACTGCTCCAGCCCACCACCAACAGGCTGTGGATCATGGCCTGCTCGAGCGGCTCGTGAGCAATCGCGACCAGATCCTTGCGCTCATTGTTCAGGACCACCAGCGCCACTGCCAGAGTGATCAGGAATTTTCCGAAGGACTTGAGCAACTCGACCAGCGCATGCGGCGAGAACATGCGCTTGAGCCCTGCTGCCGGGTTCATGCGGCTGAACTTGGGCATCAACGATTTGGTTGCGAACAACCAGCCACCGAGCATGATCGGCCCCACCAGTGCGGCAACCAGCATGGCGATCAGAAACGGCAGGACCACGACCAGCGCATGCATCCCGGAACTGAGCAGCGCCTTGCCCATGTAGGACTGGTCCATCAGGGTTTCACGGGATATCGTGAAATTGTCACGCATCAGTTCGGACATCATCAGGGCGATATCAGAGCCGAACATCAGTAACCCGCCCGCCCCCATCAGCATCACCACCAGCGTGGTCAGCTCCTTGGAGCGCGCGATCTGGCCGTCAGCCCGTGAGTCCTTGACCTTTTTTTCCGTGGGGTCTTCTGTCTTGTCCTGGCCATTCTCGTTTTCTGCCATTCAACGAGCCCTCACCATATCGCGCAACGCCTGCAATGCCTGCGTTGCGATCGGTTGATACTGATTGAGCATGTCACCCATCGTCATCCACAGAATGACCATGCCCAACACCAGCGTAAGCGGGAAGCCGATGGAAAAGATGTTGAGTTGCGGCGCGGCGCGAGTCATGACCCCGAAGGCGATGTTGATGATCAGCAGCGCGGTGATCGCAGGCAATACCAGTCGCAGACCCGAAGCCAGTACCCAGCCCAGCCCGTTGGCCAGCTCCCAGAAGTTATTGACCAGCAAACCACTGCCGACCGGCATCGTGGTAAAGCTCTCGACGAGAACCTCCAGCACCACCAGATGGCCGTTCATGGCCAGGAACAACAGGGTGACCAGCATCGTGAAGAACTGACCAATGGTGGCGGAGGAAACACCGTTGGTAGGGTCGACCATTGACGCAAAGCCCATCCCCATCTGCGTCGAGATGATCTGTCCCGCGATGACAAAGATATGGAAGAACAACTGCAACGACAAGCCCATCCCGGCGCCGATGATGATCTGTTCACCGATCAGCAACAGCGCGCTCAGGTCGAGCGCCTGCACGGGCGGCATGGCTGGGAGCGCAGGCGCGACCACTACGGTGATCGCCACGGCGAGATACATGCGCACGCGACGCGGGACCAGCGTGGTGCCGATGATCGGCATGGTCATCAGCAACGCGATGATGCGAAACAGCGGCAGCATGAAGCTGGCTACCCAGGTACTGATCTGGGTATCGGTCAGCGCAAGCATCGGCTGCATGCGGTGCTAGCCGATCAGGGTCGGAATACTGGTGTACAACGACAGCATGTATTCCATGAATATTTTCAACAGCCACGGGCCGATGACGATAAGGGTGACGAGCATCACCAGCAGACGCGGCAGGAAGCTCAAGGTCTGTTCGTTGATCTGCGTGGCCGCCTGAAACATGGCCACCAGCAGACCGCACAACAGGCTCGGCACCACAAGAATCGCGACCAGCACAGTGGTCAGCCACAGCGCCTCGCGGAACAGATCGACGGCTACTTCCGGCGTCATCGGGCAGACTCCTCAGTAAAACGGCTCATACGCCACCAAAACTGCCAGCCAGGGTGCCGACAATCAGCGCCCAGCCGTCCACCAGTACAAACAGCATGATCTTGAACGGCAGAGAAATGATCAGCGGCGACAGCATCATCATACCCATCGCCATCAGCACACTGGCCACCACCAGATCGATGATCAGAAACGGAATGAAGATCATGAAGCCGATCTGAAACGCCGTCTTGAGTTCCGAAATCACGAACGCCGGAACCAGAATGGTCAATGGCGCGGCATCCGGGGTCGGAATGTCGGTACGCTTGGACAGGCGCATGAACAGCTCGAGATCGCTGGTGCGCGTCTGGGCCAGCATGAAGTCCTTGATCGGCACTTGCGCCTTGGCCACCGCATCCTGCGCGGAAAGTTTCTCCGCCAGGTAAGGCTGCAAGGCGTCCTGATTCACCCGATCGAAGACCGGCGCCATGATGAACATGGTCAGAAACAGCGCCATGCCGGTGAGGATCTGGTTCGACGGCGCCTGCTGCAGGCCGAGGGCCTGACGCAGGATCGAGAAGACGATGATGATTCGCGTGAAGCTGGTCATCAACATGACAAACGCCGGAATGAAGCTCAGCGCGGTCATGATCAGCAGAATCTGCAGGCTGACCGAATACTCCTGCTGACCATCGGCACCGTTGGACAGCGTGATCGCCGGAATCGACAGCGGATCGGCCGCCAGCGCAGCAGGCGTCACCATGACCAGCAACAGCAGTATCAGGAAACGCAAGGCGCCCATCACTTCTTGTCCTTATCCTTGCCCATCAGCTCCATCAGGCGCTGAGCGAATTCAGGGGTGGCCTGCTCGCGCACCGGCACCTGCACCGGCTCCTTGAGCACATGCAGAGGCGTGATTCGCCCGGGCGTAATGCCCAGCAGCACCTGTTCATTGCCGATCTGCACCAGCACCAGCCGATCACGCGGCCCCAGCGCGCGCGAACTCACCAGCTCGATCACCTGATTGCTGTTCGGCCCGACGCGCTGCACCCGGCGCATCAGCCAGGCGAGCACGAAGATCAGACCAATCACCAGGATCAGACCGAACAGCAGTTGCACCACCTGCCCGCCCATGCCGCCGGAGACCGTGTTGGCCACCTGCGCAGGCGCCGCCTGAGCGGCGGGTTCGGCGGCCCAGGCCAGCGATGGCAGGGTCAGCAGAACACTCAGCCAGCGCCTCACTTAGCGCAGCTTCTTGATGCGTTCGCTCGGGCTGATCACGTCGGTCAGACGGATGCCGAACTTTTCGTTGACCACCACCACTTCGCCATGCGCGATCAGTGTGCCGTTGACCAGCACATCCAGCGGTTCGCCCGCCAGACGATCCAGCTCGATCACCGAGCCCTGGTTGAGCTGCAACAGGTTGCGAATGTTAATGTCGGTGCTGCCCACTTCCATGGAGATCGATACCGGAATGTCGAGAATCACATCCAGATTGGGACCATCCAGAGAAACCGGACCAGTGCTTTTCGGCACGCTGCCAAACTCTTCCATGGCCATCCGGCTACCCGAATTCCCGGCGTCCGCAGCCAGCAACGCATCAATATCAGCCTGACTGTCGCCAGCTTCGCCCAAGGCAGCAGCCCATTCATCGGCCAATGCCTGGTCTTCAGCAGACGTCATATCGTTTTCATCAGCCATCGGTTGTCCTCTGCACGCAGTATTTCAGTTACGCAACAATTTCCGACGCAGACCAGAAAGGTCAGCGTCGCGCTATGGGTTCGATTACTTGCAGGGCCATCTTGCCCTTGTGCGAGCCAAGCTTGACCTTGAATGAAGGTACGCCATTGGCTCGCATGACCAGCGAGTCGCTCAGTTCCACCGGGATCACATCACCAGGGCGCATGTGCAGAATGTCCCGCAACGGCAACTGGCGCTGGGCGATGGTCGTCGTGAGCGGCACGTTGACGTCCAGCACGTCTTCCTTGAGCGCGTTGACCCAACGCTCATCCTGGTCGTCCAGATCGGACTGGAAACCGGCATCGAGCATTTCGCGGATCGGCTCAATCATCGAGTACGGCATGGTCACGTGCAGATCGCCACCACCGCCATCGAGTTCGATGTGGAAGGTGGAAATAACTACAGCCTCGCTCGGCCCTACGATGTTGGCCATGGCCGGGTTCACTTCCGAGTTGATGTACTCGAAATTCACTTCCATGATCGCCTGCCAGGCCTCCTTGAGGTCGACAAACGCCTGATCCAGCACCATGCGCACGACACGCAGTTCGGTCGGCGTGAACTCCCGGCCTTCGATCTTGGCGTGACGCCCGTCACCGCCGAAAAAGTTGTCCACCAGCTTGAACACCAGCTTGGCATCGAGAATGAACAGCGCGGTGCCACGCAGCGGCTTGATCTTGGCCAGGTTAAGGCTGGTCGGCACGTACAGGGAATGCACGTACTCACCGAACTTCATGACCTGGACACCGCCCACCGCCACGTCCGCAGAGCGGCGCAGCAGGTTGAACATGCTGATACGCGTGTAGCGGGCGAATCGCTCGTTGATCATTTCCAGCGTCGGCATGCGTCCGCGGACGATCCGGTCCTGGCTGGTCAGGTCGTAACTTTTGACGCTGCCAGGTTCGCTGTTGTTGTCGGTCTGGACCATCCCATCGTCGACGCCATGCAGCAGCGCATCGATCTCATCCTGGGAGAGCAGGTCTTGCACGGCCATGGGAGAGTCCTACTGCAATACGAAGTTAGTGAAGAGCAGCTGTTCGATCACAGTCTTGCCGAGTTCTTTCTGTGCGACTTCCTGAATGCTGGCGGTCGCTTTCTGGCGCAGCATTTCCTGGCCGATCGGCGAAGCCAGCGATTCGAAGGGAATGGCTGCAAACAGCATGACCAGATTATTGCGGATCAATGGCATGTGTACCTTCAGCGCTTCCATGTCGGCTGCGTTACGGCCCAGCATGGTAATACTCACCTGCATGTAGCGTTGGCGACCGTTGGCGTTGAAGTTGACGACGAAGGCCGGGGTCATCGGTTCGAACACCGCCACTGGCTTGACGTTCGCTGCCGCGGCAGCCGCCGCTGGATCTACCTTGCTTTCGCTCTTGTGCATGAGGAACCAGGTCGCGCCCACCGACAAGCCTACCGCCAGCAGCAACGCCACGACGGCGATGATAATGAGCTTGAGTTTGCCTTTACCTTTGCCTGTGGTCGCGGGGTCTTTAACTTCTTCGCTCTGCGCCATGCCAATAATCCGTCACTATTCAAGAGGTTCTTCAATACGTGACAGAGGCAGAGCAAGTGTTATGCCAGAGTTGTACGAAACGGGGATGTATCGGACACAACCGGTTACGCGCCAGGGCGCGCAGGGATCGTGATTCTTGTGCCAGCGCTGAGGGCCCGGCCCGGGAGTTGATGACTATCGCCCCCACGCTCCGCGTGGCAATGCCGTTCGTGACGTCGCGTCGCGGCTGCCACGACTATCGTTCCTCACGCTCCAGCGTGGGAATGCAGTTCGTGACGCTCTGCGTCACACGGCGGTTTTTCTTTGTCAGGTGGATTGAGGTTCGACTCAGGGGACCTTTTCGCCCCTCGGCGACTCACTTTGAGGGACCAAAGTGAGCAAAGTCCTTCGCTCCTGTTTCCGGCCCGACTTCGTCGGGTTCCTTCGTCCTGACACTGATCCGGGGGTCGCCGCAACGGGCCCTCCATGGCCCGGTGCGGCTAGCCTGGCGTCCTGCCAGGCTACCCCCGGATCAGCGCCAGGACTCAGCCGTCACTAACGTCGCACTCTGCGTCGTCAGTGCCATCGTGCTCGAAAAGCACTTTAGAGTAGTCGGGCTAGAGGCACGGCCCGGTAGCTGATGACTATCGTTCCTCACGCTCCAGCGTGGGAATGCAGTTCGTGACGCTCTGCGTCACACAACGGTTCTGTGATATCAGGCTAATTAGCGTTTGGCTCAAATCACCTTTTCGCCCCTCGACTTCATCAGTGCCATCGCGCTCAAAAAGCATTTCTGCGCCAAGACGTGAAGACAATGCATGACATCGTGTAGCGACTGCCATGTGACGCAGGAGCCTCACGCGTAATAATCGATCTCACTGGTGCCGATCACACGTGCTGCTGGCTGGCTGACCGGGATGGCCGCATCGACGCCTGCGATTTCATCGGAGCTATCGCCGGAGCTCATGCCACCGCCACGACCGCTGCGCTGGGAGCGGCTGGCCTGTTCCTGAGCCTGTTGCTGGGCCTGCTGTTGCGACTGATCGGAGACATTGACGTCGACGTTGCCAAGCCCCTGCTGCACGAACGATTCACGCAGCTTCGACATCTGGCTTTCCAGCGCATCACGTACGCCCATGTGCGCGCTCATGAATGTCACCTGGGTCTGCTGCTCAGGCGCCATGTTGATACGGATATCAAGACGACCGAGTTCGGCAGGTTCCAGCTTGATATCGGCGGTCTTGAGGTTCTGGCTCGACAGGTACATGACGCGATCGACGATGCCTTCGGTCCAGCCGCTTTGATGCATGGCCAACGGTTGGTTCATCAAGGGTGCGGCAGGTGCAGCCGCTGCGCGTGCAGGTTGCGCGGCCTGACTGAGCGCTGCGAGGCGATCGGCAAAGTTGTCGACGCGAGTATCACCGGCGGCGCCTTTGACATCCTTCAGCCCCTCGCCGATCAAACCGCTGAACGACTTGTCACTGCTTTCGGTGCTGCCGCCTTCGGACGGAAGCTGCTCGCTCAGGACCGACAGGTTATTGACGATATTCTGATTCGGGTCAGCTTCAGCATTGCTCGGCGTCGCCTTGTTGGCAGCCTGGGCATTCTGCGCAGCCAGTTGAGTCTTGGCAGTGGCGTTTTCCAGCGCCAGCTGCACAGCATCCAGACCATCAAGCGGATCGGCGTCCGGATCGAAGGCTTCTTTAGCCACTGCTGGCGGGGCCGCCTGCGTAGTGGTGAGCGCCGAGACCGCTGGCGCAGTGACAACTTGTGCACTTGGCGCCTTGGCTACAACAGGTGCCGCGGGAGCCTGTGCGGTCATTGCCTGCAATGCCGGATCAAGGACGGGATCGACGATCGCCTGGCCGTCATTCAGCGCCGGATCGGCAGAGGCCTGCGCATCATCCTGCTTCGAGTCAGAATGGGCTGCGTCATCATCTGCAGCAGCCGGCCTGGCTGGCAAATCATTGCCGCTATCGGCAACGCCAGACTTGTCGGCGGCATTTGCCTGATCGCTTGCAGGCTTGTCCTTGCCGGCGGCAACCTTGTCCTTGTCAGGCGCGGTCTTGTCGCGGGCTGGCTTTACTGGCGCATCTTCGCGCGCAGGCACGGTGTCTTTCGCCTGCTTTGCATAGACATTGGAAAAGCTGGAGGCCCCGTCCTTGCTGCTGTCAGCAGACTTGACCGCATTGTTGGCCACACCGGACCTGGCGGTCACAGAGGTTGTGGCCTGAAGAAGCGCATTGGTAGCAAGGGGCATTTCGGTCTCCGCATCAGCTGCTGGTTATCGCCTTACCGAAATAGCTAGCAATATACGGGCCAGTTATCTAATGATTCCCCATAGCGGGGATCGGGGGCATGACTCTAAGGGCTCAGATGACGAACAGCTGCCGCTCGGAATTGAACAGCCCGCGAATCGTCATGTATTCGCTATCGATCGTGCCAATCAATTCTGCCAGACCTGCGAACTGCTCCTGACGGGCCTGCTCCTCGAGCTGACGGCACAGCTCGGAAAGCTGCAAGGCCCCCATGTTGCTGCTGCTGCCCTTGAAACTGTGAGCGGTAAGGCTCAACTCCTGAAAGTCAGGATTGCGGGACCCGGCAGCCAGACGCAGCTGCGCGATACGCTGCTCGGAATCCTTGATAAAAACATCCAGCAAGGTTGGATATTCGTCTTCCATGACCTCCTGCAAGGTATTCAACACGCTGTAATCCAGATGAATCGACACTTGTTCACTCCTTGATCAAGACTCCAGGCGGGGATTATGCCACTCCCTCCCAGGAAAATTCCACGCAGGCGGTCCTGCCATCCCTGGACCACCTGGCCTCGCGGCTCAACTCACAGACCAGATGCAGCCCGCGACCATACAGTTCATTGCCGGCAGGCGTCAGCGTCCGGGTCTTTTCCACATCAAATCCCTGGCCGCTGTCCTCGACGCCGAGGGTCAGCCGACCGCCCTGCGCGACCGTTTCAACCTGCAGGGTCATGCGGATGAAGCCGGACTGCAGCCTGTCGAGGCGTTCTGCCCGCTGCTGATAATAGAGCGCGAAGCCTGCTGCGTCGTGCTTGAGCGCCGAATCCAACCCTAGCACACCATGCTCCAGCGCATTGCTGTACAGCTCGCCGAGCACCATATGCAGTGCAGCGCCCTGATCACGCAGACCGTGAACCTCCAGCAGCAATTGCAGTACGTAAGGCAGGGGGTTGAAACGCTTGAGGGTCGAGGCGCGAAACTCGAAGCTGGCCGACCAGTCCAGCGGGCTGGAGGCGCCGCTGTCCGAATACATCATGGCAGGCAGACTTTGCAGCGGCGCTTCGACAGCGCTGACTTCCAGCAGACTGACATCGTCACGCGCCTTGCCGCCAAATTCGTTGAGCGCCTCGAGGATCTCTTCGATCAGCAACTGCGGTTCGCGATTGGCCGACAGAACCTGTCGCAGACGCTGCGCACCGAACAGCTCCTCCTGACTGTTACTGGTGTCGAGCACGCCGTCGGACAACAGAAATATGCGGTCACCCGGCGCCAACGGATACACGTCGGTGCGCGCGTCGAAGGCATCGACGCTCAATACGCCCAAGGGCAGATGATTCGAGGCCAGCGGCACATGCTCGCCCTGTGCGCCGCGCAGCAGGTAGCCGTCCGGCAAGCCACCGCTCCAGACCTCGACCTGCCGCTGCGGCAGATTGATACACAGCAGCGTCGCACAACAAAACATGTCGACCGGGAGGATGCGTTTGAGCTTGGCGTTCATTTCACGGAGGATTTCAACCAGGCCATAGCCCTTGGCTGTCATGCCATAGAACACTTCTGCAAGCGGCATCGCGCCAACGGCAGCCGGCAAGCCATGTCCGGTGAAATCGCCGAGCAGCACCTGCATGTGCCCGGCGGGGGTGTAAGCAGCCAGCATCAGGTCGCCGTTGAACAGTGCGTAGGGGGACTGCAGGTAGCGAATGTTACTCGCCCCCAGGCAACCGGCGTGGGCGATCTGATCAAACACCGCCTTGGCGACACGCTGCTCATTGAGCAGATATTCATGGTGCCTGGCGATCTGGTCACGCTGCTGGCGAACAGTTTCGTGCAATACCCGCAAACGATTCATGGCGTTGAGCTTGGCGGCCAATACCAGCGGGTTGTAAGGCTTGGACATAAAGTCGTCACCACCGGCGTCCAGGCAGCGTGCAAGCGCCTCGCCTTCGGTGAGCGAGGTCAGGAAGATGATCGGCACCAGCGATTCGCCGGCCATCGCCTTGATCCTTCGCGCGGCCTCAAAACCATCCATGACCGGCATCATGGCGTCCATCAGAATCAACTGCGGGCTTTCGGCCTTGAAGATGGCAACCGCTTCGACACCGTTGCACGCGCTGAGGACCCGGTGACCCTGCCGCGCCACGATGGTTGACAGCAGCAAGCGGTCACTGGTGCTGTCATCAGCGATCAGAATGCACAGTTTGTTCGGGGCTGGCTGCACTGGGTATGCTCAATTCGAACAGCTTCGAGAAATTGGAAATGGCCAGAATCTTCAGCACATCAGGCGTGCAGTTGACCAGGCGTACCAATGCCTTGTCACCTCCGGCGTGATCGCGCAGCAGCAACAGCATGCCCAGCGCAGAACTGTCCAGATAATGCGTACCGCGCAGGTCGACCACGTAGTTCAGCGACTGCGGATAGTCCTCATAGGCAGTGCGAAACGCCTGATGGGAATTGAAATCGAAACGCCCTTCGATATAAAGGGTCAGCGTCTGGCCATCGGCAGAACGTTCGGAAGTGACAGTCATGGGAACCTCGAGGTGTTTCATCACCGAGACATTGATAGCGTAGACCAGCCAGAGAGATCACTGCGGGTCTGATTGAGTCAAACGTCAGAATTGTTCATGACGAGGCAGGCGCTGCGACAACTCGTCGAGCAATTTCTGCTCGCGCTTGTCTTCCAGCCTGCGCGCCTCGTCCATGTACCGCTGCACCAGCTTGCGCAAGCCCTCTACCCGCGCGTAGCAATCCTGCCAGGCGCTGCGCGCCCGATCCAGATTGGCTTTGTGCCATTCAAGACTTTTGTATTGCTGGGCAACGGCGACATCGAGCTGACTGAGAAAGCGTTGATAACCCAGCAGCCACTGCCCGGAAACCCCGGCACTGCCGCGCTGCAACCATTGTTGCTGATAATCCTGACGAAACTGGTCAAGTTCCTGCAGCTTGTTGTTGGCAAGATTGACCTGCCCCTGGAAGTGCCCAAGGCGCTGGGCGGCAGTTCGCTCGGCAGCCTCTGCCATCTCGACCACCGGCGCCAGACGCGCCGCTCGACTCTGCGCCATGGGTTATCAGCCGCCAGGCGCTGGTGCGAAGATCGACGCCAGCGCCTCGCTGCTGCCCTGCATGCTTTCGTTCTCGCGCAACGCCTGACGCTGATAGCGCACCAGTACCGGATGCAGCGCGATCGCCATGTCCGTCTCGCGATCACCACCGGCCACGTAGGCGCCGACGCTGATCAGATCGCGCGTCTGCTGATAACGCGACCACAACTGTTTGAAATGCTGCGCACGCGCCATGTGTTCGGGGCTGACCACGGCGGGCATGACCCGGCTGATCGACGCTTCGATATCGATAGCCGGGTAATGCCCCTCTTCGGCCAGACGCCGGGACAACACGATGTGACCGTCCAGCACACCGCGCGCCGAGTCGGCAATCGGGTCCTGCTGGTCATCGCCTTCGGAGAGCACGGTGTAAAACGCGGTAATAGAACCACCGCCCTTTTCAGCGTTGCCGGCGCGCTCGACCAGTTTGGGCAAGCGGGCAAACACTGATGGAGGATAGCCCTTGGTGGCCGGCGGCTCGCCAATGGCCAGCGCGATTTCCCGCTGAGCCTGAGCAAAACGGGTCAGGGAATCCATCAGCAACAGGACATTCTTGCCCTTGTCACGAAAGTATTCGGCGATTCGCGTGCAATACATCGCTGCGCGCAAACGCATCAGAGGCGCATCATCGGCTGGCGAAGCGACCACCACCGAACGCTTCAGGCCCTCCTCGCCGAGGATGTGCTCGATGAACTCCTTGACCTCACGGCCCCGCTCCCCGATCAGGCCGACGACGATGATGTCCGCTTCGGTGAAGCGCGTCATCATGCCGAGCAGCACACTCTTGCCCACGCCCGTACCGGCAAACAGCCCGAGACGCTGACCGCGACCCACCGTCAATAAACCGTTGATGCACCGAATGCCGACATCCAGTGGCTGACTGATGGGGTCACGCTTGAGCGGGTTGATGGTCGGGCCATCCATCGGCACCCAGTCTTCAGCCTTGATCGGCGAGCGACCATCCAGCGGACGACCGGCACCATCAAGCACCCGGCCCAGCATGCTCATGCCCATCGGCAGACGACCGGTATCGGCCAGCGGCACAACCCGCGCCCCAGGCGCGATGCCGGCCACGCTGCCGACCGGCATGAGAAACACCTTGCCACCGGAAAAACCCATCACTTCAGCTTCGACTTCCACCGGGTGATGGCTGTCGTCATTGATAACTACACACCGGCTGCCCATTGCCGCGCGCAGGCCCTCGGCCTCAAGCGTCAGACCCACCATGCGCAGCAGCCGACCTTCCACTACGGGCTGGGCAGGCAGGCTGATCGACTCGGCATAGGAACCGAGGCGCTTGGCGAAACTGGTGCGATCAAGGCGCATCGAGGGTGTCCGCGTCAGATTCTTCAGCATTGGAGGCTTTGCCTGGCGAAACATCCAGATCAACGCTCAGATCCGCTGCAGCAGGATGAGTGACCTGTTCATGCAACTGGTCGTGCATCTTGGAAATCGCCAGGGCAATGCGTGTTTCGACGCTGGCGTCGATACGGCTATGCTCGGTTTCGATGCGGCAACCGCCCGGCAGCAGGTCTTCGTCTTCGACGATCTTCCACGACTCCTCGTGACGTTCACGCATGGCCTTGACCAGCAGGAAGTCCTGAGGGTTTATGAAAATTCGCACATTCTGCGCGCCCATCGGCAATAGCTTGAGGGCATCGCGCAGCACGCTGGCAATCTGTGCCGAGTCCGTGACCAGCTCGCGCTGAATGACCTTACGCGCGATGTGCTCGACGAGGTAAATGACGGCCTTTTCGATCTGGGTGTCCTGCTCGGCGATAGGTGCCAGCAGGTTACCCATCAGTTGTTCCAGGCTGGCAACTTTTGCCGCAAGAACGACCTCCGCCTCCTGACGCACTTTTAGTTGAGTGCTGTGAAAACCTTCCTTTTCACCGGTGGCGAAGCCTTCGTTCCAAGCCTCCTGGCGGATGCTTTCCAGCTCTTCCAGAGTCAGTGGCTGAACTTCATCCAGCGGCACTTCTTCCATCTCGGCCGGTTCGTCGACCAGCTCGGGTTCCGGTTCAGGTTCGGGCTCCACGTGTGGATCGAAGCTGGGCAGCGCCCAGATGTCGAGCAACGCGGCGTCCTTGGCGCGAATGAGGTCGCTGGCCGATTCTTTATTGGAACTGGACATGAGTCGGCTGAATCCTTAGATCATTTCCTCGCCACCCTTGCCACCGAGTACGATCTCGCCGGCCTCGGCCATACGACGCGCAATGGTGAGGATTTCTTTCTGGGCGGTTTCCACATCGCTGACACGCACCGGACCTTTTGCTTCCAGATCGTCGCGCAACAGCTCAGAGGCACGCTTGGACATGTTCTTGAAGATTTTTTCCTTGATGCCTTCGTCCGAGCCCTTGAGCGCGAGTACCAGCACGTCCGAGGATACTTCGCGCAGCAGCGCCTGGATACCACGGTCGTCGACATCGGAAAGATTGTTGAAGACGAACATGAGGTCCTCGATCTGCACCGAGAGGTCTTCGTCGACCTCGCGGATCGAGTCCATGAGCGAACCTTCGATCGAGCTGTCGAGGAAGTTCATGATATCGGCCGCACGCTTGATACCACCCAGTGTGGTACGCGACGTGTTGGCGTTACCGGAGAACTGCTTCTCGAGAATCTGGTTCAATTCCTTGAGAGCCGCTGGCTGTACGGTGTTGAGCGATGACACGCGCAGGATGATATCGAGGCGGACCTTGTGATCGAAATGCCCAAGCACCTCGCCCGCCTGATCGGCGTCGAGGTAGGCGACCACGATGGCCTGAATCTGCGGGTGCTCGAAACGGATCACGTCGGCGACGGCACGCGGCTCCATCCACTTGAGGCTGTCCAGACCGCTGGTATTGCCACCCAGCAGGATCCGGTCGATCAGGCCGTTGGCCTTGTCCTCGCCCAGTGCCTGGGTCAGCATCTTGCGGATATAGCCATCGGAACCGACGCCAAGGCTGGTCTGATCACCGACGATGTCGACGAACTCGCTCATGACCTCTTCGACCTGCTCGCGATGCACGTTGCGCATCTGCGCCATCGCTACGCCCACTTTCTGGACTTCCTTGGGGCCCATGTGCCGGAGCACCTGAGCCGCATCGGTTTCGCCCAGCGAGAGCAACAGTACAGCCGCTTTTTCAACTTTGGAGAGTTTGGCTACCATGGCTCGTTCATTCATCAGTGTTGATCCACTCTTTCACAACCTGAGCCACACGGCCAGGATCCTCAGCCACCAAACTCTTGATTGCGTTCAGCTGTGCGTCATAGCCTTCGGTCGGGCTCGGCAGCAGAATGCTCTGCGGGCCGCCCAGGCTTACGCGATCGTTGGACAATTCGCCGTCCAGACCGCCCATGCCACCCAGTTCGGCGTCGCCACCGAAACCTGCCAGTTCCTTGCGCTTGCCGTTGGTGATGTTGTTCAACACCGGGCGCAGTACACCGAACACCAGGATCAGGATGAAAATCACACCCACCGCCTGCTTGACGATGTCCCAGAACCAGGGTTGCGAATAGAACGACGCCTCAGGCAGCACTTCAGCGCGTTCGCTGGAGAACGGCACGTTGATCACGCTGACGCTGTCACCGCGGCTGGCGTCGAAACCCACGGCATCCTGTACCAGACGCGTGAAGCGAGCCAGATCCGCCGCGCTCCACGGAGCACGCGTCACTTCGCCATTGGCCGCGTTGGTCTTGACCATGTCGTCGACCACCACGGCGACCGACAGGCGGGTCAGACGGCCCTGCTGCTGCTTGGTGTGACTGATCGAACGGTCCAGCTCGAAGTTCTTGGTCGACTGCACGCGCTTGTCGGCGGGGTATGGCGCCAACGCGGGCTGACCGGTGGCCGGGTCCATGATCTGCTGACCATTGGCATCCAGCAGTGGCTGGCCTGGCGCGATGGGGCCGGCAGCACCGGCGGCACCACCGCCTGCAGTCTGCGGAGCCGTCGCCGGGCCGGGTGGCTGGTTGCTCAGCGCACCTGGAACGCCGCCCGAGCTTGAGCTGCTGGAACGTTGTTCATTGACCGACTGCTCGCTACGCAAGGCAGGCTGGTCGGGGTTGAAGCTTTCGGCAGTCGATTCGACAGCGCTGAAATCAACCACTGCCGAGACCTCGGCCTTGTAGCGATCATTGCCCAGAATCGGCTGCAGAATGTTCTGCACGCGCTGGGTCAGCATGCCTTCCATGCGACGGCTGTAGTCGAATTGCTTGCCGGCCATGGTCAGTTCGGAGTTTTCCGCCTGATCGGAAAGCAGAGTGCCCTTCTGGTCGACGACGGTAATCTGCGACTTGCTCAGCTCGGGAACACTGGTGGCCACCAGATTGATGATGGCCATGACCTGACTCGGCTCCAGCGAACGACCGGCGTACAACTCGACCAGTACCGATGCACTTGGCTTGCGGTCATCACGGACGAACACCGAGCTCTTCGGAATGGCCAGGTGCACGCGGGCACCCTTGACGTTGTTCAACGCAGAAATGGTACGCGCCAATTCGCCTTCCAGCCCGCGACGATAACGCGTGGCTTCCATGAACTGGCTGGTGCCAAGGCCCTGATCCTTGTCGAGGATTTCGAAGCCGATGTTAGCGTCGTTCTGTACCACACCCGCCTGGGCCAGTTGGATACGCGCACGCTGCACATCATCGGACTTGACCAGCAGCGCACCGGAGTTCGGCTCGACGGTGTAGTTGATGTTCGCCGCAGTCAGGGTGTCCATGATCTGCTTGCTGTCCATGCCCGCCAGACTGCCATAAAGCGGACGATAGTCAGGCTGCTGGGACCAGAGCACCACGGCGAAGCCGATGGCCACGCTCGCGGCAAGACCGACCATGAGGCCGATCTGACGCAGCATGGTCATTTCGGAAAGATTTTCCAGAAAAGACATACCGAACAACGGTTTTCTTTCGGAATCGCCCGTTCTTGCAGGAACGGTATCGGCAGCTGCTTCGGCCATGACTCAGTACGTCCCTTAAACCGGCATCTGCATGATGTCTTGGTAAGCTTGAACCAGCTTGTTACGCACCTGGGTCAACGCCTGAAAAGACACGCTGGCTTTCTGCGACGAAATCATGACGTCGGTCAGATCCACGCCGCTCTTGCCGACTTCAAATGCATTGGCCAACTGGCTGGAAGCCTGCTGGGTCTGCGCGACCTTGTTGACGGCCTGACCAAGCATGTCAGCGAAGCTGCTGGCACCGGCTTCCTGCGCACCGGACACGGGCTTGGGCGCAGACATCGCATCCATCTGCATGGCCCGCATATCCAACATCAAGCGATTAAATTCAACACCTTGGCTCATGGACATATCTCTCGTAAGGCCCGCAAATTTTTGACACTGATTCAGCGGGTACAGAAGGTATAGCAACAACGATGCCAGCTAGATGGCGGCTATTTGCCACACCAGATGAGTGCATCATGTCGCTTGACACGAGTTCGCGCCGGGCCGCCCGTATCTACGGGGCGCCGGGATTATTTCAGGCTTGTATCACAGCAAAAATATTCAGTGACCGCCGATCGGGAGCGGCAATCAGTGTGCCTGGCTCACGTGGCAAACAGATAGGCTTCCACATCCATTCCGGCGTCACGCATCTGCGCCAGCTTGTAGCGCAATGTACGCGGGCTGATACCCAGGCGTTCTGCAGCCTCCTTGCGACGTCCCCGTTCAGAACGCAGGGTGTCGATGATCATTTGAAACTCGTGACGCCTGAGGTCATCGCCCAGCGCGCCGACAGATTCCGGACTGACGCCGGCACCTGCATTCTCCGCGGTGGTGCCAGTCACTGCCCCTGCAGCCTCGACAGAGGCAGCAACAGGCAGGCTGGTAACCGGCCCGGACAGACAGAAATCCTGTGCCTGAATCACCCCGCCCTGCTGCAGAATCAAGGCCCGCTGTACTGCGTTATCCAGCTCCCGCACATTCCCGGGCCATGGATAGCTCACCAGACACTGCTGCGCTTCGGCGGAAAGACGAACCGGCGCGTGCTTCATTTTATTGACGTGCTTGGCCAGAAGCCGCTCGGCCAACGGCAGAATATCGGCAGTCCTTTGACGCAACGCCTGCCATGCCAATGGAAATACCGACAGGCGATAAAACAGATCTTCACGAAAGCGCCCCGCCGCCACTTCACCCGCCAGATCGCGGTTGGTGGTCGCCACGACGCGGATATCCAGAACGATCGGCTTGCGCGCCCCTACGCGTTCGACTTCGCGTTCCTGCAACACACGTAGCAATTTGGCTTGCAGTCCCAGCGGCATTTCGGAAATCTCGTCCAGCAGGATCGTCCCGCCGTCAGCCTGCTCGAACTTGCCGGCCTGCGCCGCAATGGCGCCGGTAAACGAACCCTTTTCATGGCCGAATAACGTGGCTTCCAGCATATTGTCCGGAATCGCTGCACAATTGATCGCAATAAAAGGCTTATCGGCACGCGGCGAGTTTTGATGAATGAAACGCGCCAAAACCTCTTTACCGGTCCCGGACTCGCCGGAGATCAGCACGGTGGAGTCGCTTTTCGCCACGCGGCTGGCAAGGTTCAGTAACTGGATACTGGCGGGCTCGACCGCAATCGGCCCGTCGCGCTCGGCAGGCTCCAGACGACCCAGTGCATGCCGCGCAACCAGCGCGATCAGCGCCTTGGGCTCGAAGGGTTTGACCAGGTAATCCGCAGCCCCCTGGCGCATGGCATCGACAGCGCGCTCGACTGCGCCATGCGCCGTCATCAGCAGCACCGGCAATTGCGGATGCCGGCTGCGTAACAGACTCAGCAATTGGTGGCCGTCCATGCCCGGCATGTTGACGTCACTGATCACCAGGCTAAAGGGCGTTGCCTCGGCAGCCACCAGTGCTTCTTCGGCGGAACCGACCGCCTGATAGTCATAACCGGCCAGCTCGAGGGTTTCCCCAAGCGCTTCCCGGAGCGAACGGTCATCCTCGACCAGCAGCACATTGATCGGCATCAGTGATTACCTGTCGAACTGGAAGCCGGGATCAACGGCAGACTGACAATGGCGCAGGTACCACGGCCGACCCGCGACAAATAATCCACTCGCCCCTGATGCGCACGCGACACCGCCGTCACCACGGCCAGGCCAAGCCCTGTGCCGGTGGTCTTGGTCGTAAAGAACGGCTCACCGATGCGCGCCAGCGCGGCCTTGTCAATGCCGCTGCCGTTATCGCTGAAGCAGATTCGCAGTTGGTTGCCGCGACTGTAGGCGTGAATTTTCAGCAGCGTCCGGCCAGCGCTGGCCTGGACGGCGTTTTCAATCAGATTGAGCAGTGCGCCGACCAGTGTGTCGCGATTGCACAGCAGCTCGCCATCGATGCTGTCGCACTGCCAGCGCACCGCCACGCCCTGAACATGCGTCGCAGCCGCATTTTGCAGCGCCTGAAACAGAGCACCGGGCGTCAGGCGATCCGTCAGCGGCAGTTCGCCGCGGGCGAACACCAGCATGTCGCGAACCTGATGCTCCAGCTCATGTAAACGATCCTTGAGCCGCGCGGCGAAACGCTGCTGGGTTTCCACCGGCAGTTCCTGCTCGGTCAAATGGCTGGCGTAGATCATGGCAGCGGACAACGGCGTACGAATCTGATGCGCCAGAGAGGCTACCATACGCCCCAGTGAAGACAGGCGCTCGTGACGGGCCAGCTGTTCCTGAAGATGACGGGTTTCGGTCAGGTCATTGAGCAATACCAACTGACCCGGCTCGGCATCCAGCGAGCGTGTGGCAATCGAGAGCCTGCGACCGTCCTTGAGGGAGACTTCGTGGCCGTCGTCCTCTCGGGGTGCAAAGCAGCGGCTGATCACATGACGCCAGAGCATGCCCAGCAGCGGCTGCCCGAGCAGATCGATTGCAGCGGGATTGGCCTCGCGCACGACGCCCATGCCATCAATGACGATCACCCCGCCGGGCAGCAGATCAAGCAGATTCTGCAGGCGGTTGGCCAGGCGTTCTTTTTCCGCCAGCTCCTGAAGACGCTGGGCGCCGGCATGTGCCAGTTCGCCCTTGAGTTCGGTGACGCGTGCTTCAAGCACCCCGTAGGAATCGGTCAATTGCGCCGACATTTGATTGAACAGCGAGAATGCGTGCTCAAGCCCCTGACGACTTTCCAGCTCCGGGGAGTACGGAGCCTGAACAGATAGGGCGGAAGTCAGTTGGGCGGCCTGGGACATGATTCATCTCTCTCGTGGCGAACCGTCAGTAAACGGTGTGTTAAGAGAGACTTAGCAATCCCCGTGCCTAAAAAAAACCCCTGAAAAATCAGGGGCTTGGTTTTTGGCACAAAAAACCGGCGTCAATCATCTGCCTGTTCATCGCCCTCACGACGGCTCATACCGTACTTGCGCATCTTCTCGACCAGCGTCGTACGACGAATGCGCAAGCGCTCCGCTGCGCGGGCAACGATACCGTTGGCATCGTCGAGCGCCTGCTGAATCAGGCCCTGTTCCAGACCACCGAGGTAGTCTTTCAGATCAAGCCCCTCAGGCGGCAGCATCGCGCCAGAGGCGAAGTTCGGCGTATTGCTGTTGATCGCCACACGCTCTTCGATCTCGCTGCGCATGCTGTCGACCATCTGCTCGTCTTCGTCGTCGACGTAGCGAAACTTCTTTGGCAGCTCAGCCACGCCAATCACGCCGTACGGGTGCATGATCGCCATGCGCTCGACCAGGTTGGCCAGCTCACGGACGTTGCCCGGCCAGGCATGGCGACACAGCGACATAATGGCTGCGGAGTTGAAGCGAATCGAACCGCGCTTCTCGTGCTCCATGCGCGAAATCAATTCGTTCATGAGCAGCGGGATATCTTCGACACGCTCGCGCAACGGCGCCATTTCGATCGGGAACACATTGAGACGGTAGTAAAGATCTTCGCGGAAGCTGCCCAGCTCGATCATGGTCTCGAGATTCTTGTGCGTCGCGGCGATGATGCGCACATCGATGCTTTGCGTCTTGTTGCTGCCCACACGCTCAAAGGTGCGTTCCTGCAGGACGCGCAGCAGCTTGACCTGCATCGGCAGTGGCATGTCGCCGATTTCGTCGAGAAACAATGTGCCGCCGTTGGCCAGCTCGAAGCGCCCGGCACGGCTGGTGATCGCACCGGTAAACGCGCCCTTCTCGTGTCCGAACAGCTCGCTTTCGAGCAGCTCGGCCGGAATGGCACCGCAGTTGACCGGCACGAACGGCGCATCACGACGCTTGGAGTGGTAGTGCAGGTTACGCGCAACCACTTCCTTGCCAGTGCCCGACTCGCCCAGAATCAGTACGCTCGCATCGGTGTCGGCGACCTGCTGCATCATCTGCCGCACGTGCTGAATCGCGCGGCTGGTACCTACCAGACTGCGGAACAGGTTCGGTTCACGATGACGGCCGCGCTCGCGGGCCTGATCGTACATCTCGCGATAGACCTGGGCACGGTGCAGCGAATCGAGCAGCTTGCTGTAGCTGGGCGGCATTTCGAGTGCAGAAAGGACTCGCCTGCGCAAATCCTCGGGCAATTCGACAGAGGAATTTTCGCTCATCAGCAGCACAGGAAGGAACTCATCCCATGCTGCGATGGTCTTAAGAAGCCCTTGCAGGCTGCCCGGCGCGTTTACGCTGCCGACCAGTACGCAGAGTACTTCTCGTGGAGACGCCAGAGAGCCGACCACCTGCTGCCAGTCCTGACTGGAACAGGAGAGATTTTCTTCGCCAAGAAAATTCAGGATAACCGCCAGATCCCGGCGGCGCTGGCTATCGTCATCGATTAGCAGAATCTTGATTTCACGCCACATGCAATAGCAACTTCCCTAGTCAACTCAATGCCCATGATTGGGGGGCAGCTTGGCTTCTCAGCTGTATAAACCTTGAGACGCCAGAAAATAGTAAACATCACTAGTTAAGTCAAAAAAACGGACACAGTCAAATTTATGGCGAAATTCTTGTCGAACAATAAAAATGACAATTAAACATTAACCAAACAGATGGTATACCTTCGTCGCGCTCTTCGCATTCTGGATTTGAGTCATTTCTTCGACAACCGCTTGACGCTCACCGGTTGCAACATCAATCAGCTGCCTGTAGACACCCAATAACTCCTCAAGGTTGCTGCGCAGTGCAGGTTCGTCGTCGGGCGCTTCGCTGACCACCGCGTCAACACACTCGCGACACGCCAGATCCAGCTTGACGATAGCCTCCCAGTCACGATCTGCCAGCGCGCCTACCAAGGCTTCGCGGGTTTCTTCGATACGCTTGAGCGCAGCACTCATTATTGTTCTCCTCAGGCCAGCAGATTATTGCAAGGTGCCGATAGCGTCCCAGCCTTCCTTGACGGTGATCAACAGGCCGGCGACTTCATCGAGCATCTTCTGATCATTACGGGCGTTGGCTTCCGCCAGACGCGTCATCATGTAGTGATAGAGGCTGTCCTGCCTGACCAGCGCATCGCTGGGCGAGTTTTCCAGATCCAGCCCCTCACGCAGGCCGCCCACGATGTCGATGGCCTTGCTGATGAGCACGCCCTTGCTGGCGATATCCCTGCGCGCCATGGCGCCCTTGGCCTGAGCAATGCGGTCGAGGCCACCTTCCATCAACATTTGAACCAGACGATGAGGACTGGCCTCCGAGGTCTGAGCCTGGGAGCCGATCTTCTGATACTGCCGCAACGCTAACATCGGATTCATAATGGGCCTCGTAACAAATCCAGAATACTGATACTCAAGCTATCGACGCAGTGCGCAGAAACTTTAGCCCAAAAGCAAGAACCCGACACAGCGTCGGGTTCCTGGTACTTCTGCACTGGTTTTTTACGAGGCGTTTTTCTGCGCGTTCATCGCTTCAAAAATCGAAGTAATGCTTGAAGCAGTTGCCTTTAACTGCCCGACGACCAGGTCCATTGCGTTGTATTTCTTGGTGAGGGTTGCCGTCAATGTCGTAATACGACGGTTGAGCGCCTCCTGATCACTGGCCAGTCGCGTCTGCACCTTATTAAGACTGGTGGTCTTGCCAGCCAGAACGCCGTCAGCTTTCGTGTATGGCTCAAGCGCCTTGTTCATGCGCGCAATCAAACCATCCGAGGTTGTGCCATCAGCATTGGTCACACCGGTGAACATCGCCTGAATCTGGCTGCCCAGCTTCTTGTCGCTCAGCGCTGTTGTGAGTTCGGTCGTGCTCAACGTCAACTTGCCGTCAGACTGTTGAGTCTTGATCCCCAACTGCGCCAGGGAACTCAAACCGGCATTCGACGTAGCCGTGGAAATCTGGTCGCGTATCGTTGCCAGCAGTGCACGCGGGGTGGAGTCGCCGGTCAACGCAGCGGCAGCGTAAGTGCCATCACTGCCGACAGTACCCTTGGTCAACGACGACACCAGTGAAACCAGCGTGTTGTAAGAGTCGACGAATGACTGCAATGAGGTTTTCAGACCATCGGTGTTGGTGGCTACCGTGACCGTGGTCGATGCCGAAGCAGCAGAAGAAGCGCTGGGCGCGACCAATTCGAATGTCAGACCGGAAATCGCCGTACTTACGGTATTGGTCTTGCTGGTCAGACTCAAGCCATCGACCGTGAATGCGGCGTCCTTGGCTACAGCGGTAATCGCACCAGCGCCGGTACTGGATTCACTCATCAACTTGGTGCCATCGATGTTAAGTGCTTCCTGGCCGGAAGCACCCGTCACCGAAATGTCACTGCCCTTGCCGGTGGTCGTCGAACTGAACACCAGCCTGGAACCGTTGTTGTCGTTGATGATGTTGGCGGTGATGCCTTTACCCTGCAGCGTCGAGTTTACCTTGTCGCGCACTTCCTGCAGCGTCGAGGTCTTGTCGATCGCCACGTTGTAATCAGTGCCATTTTGAGTGATTTTCAGAGTACCACTCGGAATAGCACTCGCCTGCGTCGAGTCCAGCGCGGCGGTAGCCACCTTCGAAGGTGTTGCCAGCTGGCTTATGTTAATCGCGTAGGTGCCGTTGACTGCCGTGTTGCCCGCTGTGGCCTTGACCACTGCTTCATTGGCAGACGTGGCAGCAAAGCCCTGAAAGGCAGGCGTGGTGGAACTGGCCAGGGTGTCCAGTGTTTTCTGGAACGCAGCCAGTGCAGACGTCAACTGACTGACACCCGACAGGGATGCAGTCGTGGAAGCGCTCTGCTTGTCGATCTGGTTTTGCTTGGGCGCTTTTTCAGCACCGACAAGACCTTCGACGATGGCGGAAATTGCCAGACCCGAACCCAGGCCTGTTGAAGATGTAATCGGACTTGCCATGGTGCTTCTCCCTTCAAGAATGCCGCGGGGCTCTCCGCCCTTTCAAAAGGCGAATGACCCGACAACACATACCATACCGGCGATCAGGCCTTGGCGCGGAACAACAAACTGTTCGCATCACTCAGGCTATCGGCCAGCTTCAGGATTTCTGCATTGGGAATCTGTCGTACTACTTCACCGGAATCGCTTGCAATCACTTTGACAATGACTTTGCCAGAATCTTCGTCGATCGAAAACTCGAGATTGCGCTTTACCTCGTGAAAGAACTTCTGGATGTCCTCAGCGGCGGCCTTGACTTTGGCATCGTCTTTGGAATCATCCTTGTGCAGACCGGAGCCTTTACTTTCAGCCGTGGCGGCAACACGCTCGACGGGCGCCTTATCGGCAGGCTTGTCAACAGACGCGTCCGGCACCGGGGCCTGACTCGCCGGTTGAACGGCCGGATAAGTCACGCTCAACTTCACACTCATATCCATGACCATCACCTCAGAAAGTAAAAAAGCGAGAGAGCACTGTTAAGTACTCCCCCGCTAAAACTCACGCTGATATTACTGAAGCAGTTTCAGTACAGCGGATGGCAGCTGGTTAGCCTGAGCCAGAACAGAGGTGGAAGCCTGTTGCAGAGTCTGTTGCTTGGTCAGCTGTGCAGTTTCAGCAGCGAAGTCGGTATCCTGGATACGACCCAGTGCAGCACTGGCGTTTTCGTTGATGTTCTGCAGGTTGGAGATGGTGCTGGTCAGACGGTTTTGTGCAGCACCGAGATCAGAACGCGTGTTGTTGATGGTCTGCAGAGCCGAGTCGATAGCGGCCATTGCAGCAGAGAAGTTGGTCTCTGCAGCAGCACTGTCGGAACCGACGATGGTGATTGCCGAACCGACACCCAGGGTGTTTGCGTCAAAGCTGGCGCTCAGAGTCAGAGTGATCTGGTTCGAGGCGCCGGAGTTGGAGCCAACCTGGAAAGTCATGGTGCTGGCAGAACCGTCGATCAGGTTTTTGCCGTTCAGGTTGGTACTGTTGGCGATACGGGTCAGTTCCGAACTCATCTGGGTGAATTCTTTGTTCAGCGCAACGCGGTCAGTAGCGCTGTTGCTGTCGTTTCGCGACTGAACAGCCAGTTCACGCATACGTTGCAGAATGTTGGTCGACTCTTGCAGCGCGCCTTCAGCGGTCTGAGCAATGGACATACCGTCGTTGGCGTTTTTGATCGCCATGGTCTGACCTTTGATCTGCGAGTTGATCTTGGTGGCGATGTTCAGGCCAGCAGCGTCGTCTTTGGCGCTGTTGATTTTCAGACCGGAAGACAGACGAGTCATCGAGGTCGAAAGGGCGTCGGAAGCGCGACCCAGGTTCTTCTGGACGTTCAACGATGCTACGTTGGTGTTTACTGTTAAAGCCATGATGAATTCCTCGTTGGTTTGGTACTACGTGGCTTCCGGCCCCTGCAAGCGCCGGGTGTGCCTAGAGAACCTTCGTAATAGTTATCGTCGCGATGGCAGGTTGCTTGAGTGTTTTTTTTTAATATTTTGCCATCATCGTGACACCCCTTATAAAACAAGGGTTTGGGGCGTAAACCCACGGCGGGAAAGAGGGGAATTCACGGCAGTCAGAAGTGGCGGCAGGCGAGCGCATTGCACCACGAAGTTCAAAGTGTGACGCAGATCACTATTTAATTTAAAAACGCCTGGGGTTTTATCCGCAGGCGTTCTTTGTAAGGCGAGGTGAACTCAGTCTTTATAGATAATTGCAGAGCCCCAGGACAACCCCACACCAAAACCACTCAAGGCAACCCGCTTCCATGAAGAACCGAGCACATGCTTTTCGATCAGCAGCGGAATGCTGGATGACACGGTGTTGCCGGTTTCGACCATGTCCTTGAGAAACTTCTCGGGTTTGTCTTCGAAGCGCCGCGCGACCGCATCGACGATCGCCGCACTGCCCTGGTGAATACAGAAGGCATCGATATCGTCCGGGGTCAGATCCGACTCGGCCAGTAGCTCATGCAAATGCGCCGGGACTTTCAACAGTGCAAAGTTGAACACCTGGCGACCGTTCATGAAGAAAACGCCGTTGCTGACCTTCAGATGTGGCGCACCGGAACCATCGGTACCGAACTTCGCCTTGCCCAATTGCCATTCGGCACCCTCGCCCATCCAGGTGGCTGTCGCCGCGTCACCGAACAGCATGGTGGTGTTGCGGTCTTCCTGATCGACAATTTTCGAATACGGATCGGCAGTGATCAACAGGCCATTTTTCAAGCCTGCCGCCTCCATGAAGCCCTTGATCGCATAAATGCCGTACACATAGCCGGAACAGCCCAGCGAAATGTCGAATGCGGCAACGTTGGTCGACAGCCCCAGCTTGTCCTGAACGATGGCTGCGGTATGCGGCAGCCCTTCCTCGTCGCCATTCTGGGTGACGACGATCAGCACATCGATGCTTTCGCGCTTGAGCTGCGGGTTATTGGCAAACAGCGTGTTGGCCGCCTCAACGCACAGATCCGAGGTTTCCTGGCCGGCGTCTTTGCGCGGCAGGAAGGTGGAGCCGATTTTCCCAAGGATGAATTCTTCATCCTTGCCGAATCTGGCGCCTTGAGCGTAGTTATCAACACCTGCAACAGGCACGTAACTCGCTATGCTTTTAATGCCAATCATCATGGCTTCCCGATGAGTAAACAGGTCATTTTTCGTCCCGACGAAATCGGGGCGCTACCGAATAGGGGTGATTTACGGACATTTTCAGGGCGCTTGGCAGGTTAAAGCAAGTCAGGCGCATGTCGCTCCCTGTAAAACAATACAGTGGAGATGCACTTTATGACCCGCAGGTCACTCCCGTGTGCATGCTTTAGGATAATTTGCGTCGAGGGAACATGCACTTGATGCTTGCCGGCAGCTTCCTGCGAAGAAGCCTTCAAAGTGACTAACCGGCCGCGAAGCAGCCGGTTTTACGGGGGTGAACGACTCAAACGGCCAGAGTGAAGCCTTTGCCGTGGAGATCCAGATTGACGCTGTAGGCTTCATCCTGCGCGAACTGCGCTGACCACTTGTCCATCAATGCTTCGCGCGCCTGCTGCGGGGCATGCAGCACACCGGAATGCACCACCTGCACATGCGGCGTCCATACGGTCAGGTAGCCGGCCTGCGCAGCCTTGAGGCACAGGTCGACATCGCCCAGCGCTTCGGCGAATGCCTCCTCATCAAGACCACCCACTGTGTTGTATAGCTCCTTGGCAATCATCAGGCAGGCCGATGACACGGCAGAGTAGTTTTGCTCGACCACCAGACGCTGCATGTAGCCGGTGGCGGTCTTGGGCTCACCGACAAACCCCGAACCCACACCGCCATTGAGGCCCAGCACCAGACCGGCCTGAGTCACTGCGCCTTCGCCATCCACCAGCTTGGCGCCTACCACGCCCACTTCCGGGCGTTGCGCCTGGTTGAGCAGTGATTCGATCCAGCCGACATTGACGATCTGACTTTCAGCATCCAGCAGGATCAGGTATTCGCCACCGGCTTCCTGGCTGATCAGATTGCGCAGGGTCGCGGGACTCATGCGTTGTTCGGTACGGAATACCCGCACGCGACCCGACACCTGCTCCTGCCGGTCAAGCCAGGTCGACAGTTCGGCAGAAGTGCTGGCGTTGTCACCGATCAGCACTTCATAACGCTGATAGCGGGTGCGTTGCAGAATGCTTTGCAGGCAGCGCTGCAATTCGGGGAGGTTGTCTTGGCTGTGCAGCAGGATCGAAACCACCGGCCGGTGGGCGTGGCGATAATCGATCTTGTAGGTGCCAGGCTGTGCCGAGCTGACTTCCGCCTGATAACCGCGCTTGCCAAGGTGGCGCTTGAGCGCTTTCTGTTCGTCCGGATTGTCTTTCAGCTCGGGCGCCTCACAGATCAGCAACGGTTCGCTCAGATGGGCCAGGCCGCTCATGCCGTCCTGCTCGATCAGGCGCAGCAACAGATCGAATTCCAGCGCCTCGGGAAACTCGCGCGAGTATCCACCCGCCTCGACCAGCAACTCACGGCGCACCAGCCAGTGACGAGCCATCAGTGCCGGCAGGCTTTGCAGCAGATCAAGGTTGAAGCCGGGACGAAACACCGGCGTGAGCGTGCCATTGGCTTGACGCTGAATCTCGTCCACGGCAACGGCCCGGCACTGCGCGGCATCGATCAGCTCGGCGCTGGCCAGCAACAGACCGCTGCGGGTGAACTCTTCGCCGGCCTGCGCGAGCATCAGCCAGTCGCTGGGCGACTGTTTGACGACCTGGTTGATCTTGTCGACGTAATTGCTTTCGGTGACCTTCACAAAGTGCAGGGTATTGTGCAGCGTAGTCACGGCTGGCAACTCTCCGGTGGTGAACACCACCACCCTGAACGCCTTGTAATGACTGTTGATCAGGCTGTCGAACGTGGCCTGCAGCTTGAATACATCCGCTTCCAGGTCCAGCAACAGGATACCGATCTGCGACCCGGCCGGTTTGCTGGCGAGCTTGTCGCTGATCTGCTTGAGGGCCTCAGGCGCCGGATCGCGCGAATCGAGCCAGTTGAGCAGTTGACCGGAAGCCATGCCATCGAGCAGCCGACCATTGTCGAAAGCGGATGCCGCCTGCAGACGCTGGCTCCAGGCCGAAACCTGTTCGATCTGCTTTTCGCTGTCCTTGCCTTTGCCGCTGATCAATTCCGCGATCAGGCTCTTCACGACGCCCAGATTGAAGGCGTAGGTTTCGTAGGCGTACCACAGGCGGCTGATGCGCGCTTCGGCGTCCGGGTTGCTCTGCTCGCGCAATAACTCGGCCTGCTTGAGCAGCGCTGCTTCCAGCCCTTCCAGCTGCAAACGGCCCGCTGGCATCAGATGGATGAGGAATTCGATTCTGGCCAGCTCATCGAACAGTGCCTGGTTGTAAAACGGCATTTCGACGAACTGGCGAGGCTCGAAGAGCGCGTCCGATTGCTCAAGGCCGACATTCCACACCGCGCTGATGATTTTCTCATCGCCCTGGAAGCCCTGGGTCTTGAGGCACTCGCCCATGGCGGCAAGACCGGCCTGAATCTTCTGTTCACCCTGCGCGCCGTCGAAGCCCGAGCCCTCACCGAGCAGCGCGACCAGTTTTTTGGCGAACGCATCGCGGACGGCCCTGGCCTTGGGATCAGTGTGCCTGACGGCGGCGGCAATGGCCGCGCCATGGCGTAGCTCGGCCTGCTTGCCCGAGGTGAAGTGCAGTGCATAAGCGATTGGCAGGATGCGCAGGCGGGCCGCCGCAACCAGATAGTTCATATGGCCGATTTCCTGCCAGTGCGGCTCGGTGTCATCGGTAACCGAAGTGAACCACTGCTGCGCCAGCTCCGTGCGCGTCACTGCGCTGAGCAGCGACAGGCTTTCACTCATGAAACCCAGAATCCGCTCACCCGCGTCATCCGCGGCATAGTCTTCGCAGGTTTTGCGATCGCGACGGAAATAGTCCACCTGACCGACCTGCGCCTGATAGCTCAGGCTGTAGCCCTGACAGGCGCCGTAGGTGGGGTTGGCCTCAAGAAAGCTCAGCGCTGCGCTCAGTGCATCAGGCAGCAGAAAACTGTCGACCGGAGCCTGAACCACGAAGGGCGTGGTCACCTGCTTGAGCCCCTCGGCGATCCTGACGCCAAGGCTGGCACTGGCCAGCGCGTCACTGTGCAGGTAATGCAGGCCGGCTGTGCCGGCAATCTCCGCATCAGGCTGGGCTGACGCATCGACCACTATGAGGGTGCACGGAAACTGGCTGTAATACTTCAAGGCGCGGCGCAGGAAGTCTGGCTGGTCCCTGGCCATCAACAGCAGGGTCAGACGCTGATTCAAAGCGGTGTGTTCATTTCCCGAATGGCTTTGCATGATCTTTCCTTATAACGAATCGATTGCGCCTTCAACCGCAGCGGGCGTTGAAGCAAGAGCGTAGCGTGACCGTGCCAGCGGGCAACCCGCTGGTGCGTGTTCAAACGGATCGGATCAGTCCGGCAACCAGCCGTTGGCCCAATACTGCAGGTTTTCGCCGCGCAACATGAAGTCACGCAGTACTGTCTCGCGCAACTCGTCGCCCATGCGGTAGCTGGCATTGGGGTCGGACAAGTGCATGCGGATCGCCTGCAACCATTCTTCGGAGCTGTTGGTGTACACCCGGGTCGCCGGCAGATGGCCGCGATACGCCTCGGTGTCGGAACAGATCACCGGATAGCCGCAGGCGCCGTACTCCAGCAACCTGAGGTTGCTTTTGCAGTCATTGAAAATATGGAATTCCAGCGGTGCCAAGGCCAGATCAAGGTTCAGGCTGGCGAGCTTGGCCGGGTAGGTTTTCAGGCTGACCCCTGGATGGAACTCATGGATGTAGGGCTTGAGCAGATCCGGGCACATGCCGAAGAACACCCACTCGACTTCATCAGCCAGTTCGCGCACCACATCGGCAATCAGCTCCAGGTCCCCCCGATGGCTGGTGCCGCCGCCCCAGCCGATACGCGGCTTGTCCGAGCTGCGACGCTGGGTCCTGAGGTTACTCCACAAGTGGGTCGCCAGCATGTTCGGCACGACGCGAATGTCGCTGTGCATGCTCGACAGCGCCTCGGCCAGCGGGTGAGTCGATACCACCACACGGTCACACAGGCCTATACCCTTGCGCAGCATGGCGCCGATGTTGTCCGGCATGTTGCGCTTGTGCTCGTTGCGCTCGGGGACATCGGCGATGTAGTCATCAAGCTCGAAAATACGCATGGCATTGGAGTAGTTCTTTGCCAGCTCGATGTCCGGGACCTTGGCTTCTGTGTAACGCCCCTGGAAAACGATGACATCTGGCGACTGGCGCTCTATTTCGACCGGCGTTGCGGTCTCGTAAGTCATCCGGCCAACCACCCGCCCGGCCGCCATCAACTCCAGGAGTGGCTGGCTGACCCGGTAGTGACCCACCGCCGAGGAGTTGACCGCCATACCGAAAATGGACGGCAGATGCCGGGTGCAGAACGGGCTCCAGCCCGCCAGCAGACCAGGGTCCAGGGTGAACGACAGCGCCTCGTTGAGGTACAGGTTGGGGTTGTAGGCCTGATCCCTGGCCATCTTCGGCAGCCACTTCTGGAAGAATGATTTCTGCTCGTTGTCGAGTACCTGACGAGACGTCTCGTTACGTTCGGCGGCAGCAGGCTCGGCCAGTACCAGCGATGAATCCGGGGTACCGACGATCAGGTAACCCTCGTGCCCGACACGCATGCACAGGTCCAGATCCTGCAGCCCCTGCGTGAAGGTCGCCGCCTCCAGTGCGCCGACGGCGTCGAACACGTCCTTGCGCACCATCAGGCAATTGCCGCTGACCGCACTCCAGTTCTGGGTCAATTGCAGGCGCTGCATGTAGCCACTGGCACCTGCAGGGAAATTGATGAACGGCCGACCGGCCAGACCATCCATGCCCATGACCATGCCTGCGTACAGAATATTGCCTTGTGGATTGAGGATACGTGGACCGACGATCCCGACCTCGGGGCGCTGGGCATGGTGCATCAGCCCCTGCAGCCAGTCCGCCTGATGGATCAGCGCATAGGCGCTGAGCATCAGCAGATAATCGCCACGCGCCTGACCGGCGGCATGATTCTGGGCGGCTGCCTCGCTGCCTGTTGCGGACAGGGAAAAAATCCGCAACTTGTCGCTGCCCAGCTCACTCATCGCCGTGAACCATGCCCGCGCTTCGGCGCTTTCGCTGGCGTTGTCGACGATCAGGACTTCGTAATTCGGGTAGGTGGTGTTGCTGAGCAGACTGTCTATGCAGCGCTCCAGGGCGCCCAGTTGATCCCTGGCGGTGATGATGATCGAGACCAGAGGCAGTGATGGGTGAACGTACTCGATGCGATTGAGCAACGGCAACTGATCGTGATGAATCACGTGTTCTCTGCCGATCCGTGACAGGTGGGCTGCAACCAGAGGCTCGCTGTGCTCGATAACACCAGGCAGCGACAGCCAGTCCGCGAACGCCAGACGCGACTCGACCTGAACTTCGGCAATGTGCTCGATGCTCTGCGGCCCGGCCCCTTCGACCAGACGCCAGATCACATCGTGCGGGGCGAGTTCATCGAAGGCCGGATCGAAACCGCCCATGTCGAGCAGATTTCGACGTTCGAACGCCAGCGTGCGCCCGACATAAGGGTAGGCACGCAGCAGGTCCAGGTTGAAGCCGGGTTTGAAAATCGGCTCTCTGGACTCGTCCTCGACCAGCGCGCCTTCGTCGCTGTAGACACACAGCAGCCCGGGGATCTGGGCGATACGCTCGGCCAGAATCAGCAGCGCTGGCTGCGTCAGCCGGTCACCAGCGCGCAACAGGTAGACCCAGTCGGCACTGTCCAGCAGTGGCAATACTTCGTTCAGTTGCCGAGCCCAGTCCGGCTGCAGAGAAAAACGCAGCACCTGAGGGTCGTCGACACTGGCGTTGGTCAGCACCACCACCGAGTCTGCGGCATAGTCCTGTTCGGCCAGGCTGCGCAAGGTGATATCGAGGGCCTCGGCATCGCCATCCGCATCGATGATCACCGGCACGATACGTGGCTGCCAGGCCCAACTGACAATGCGCTGTTCCAGCAGCTTTTTTTGCGGCTCGGAAAACCGGCGGCAGGACAGCCATTCGGCGTAAAGCTCTGCATAGCTGTCACTGCTGCTGCCAACGCGGCTCATCATGATGCCCTGGCGACCAGCCATCACCCCGTAAAGGCCGACCTCATCCCACTCGCGCGGCTCTTCGTGCGCGCGGCGCAGAGGCAGAAAACGCACCCAGCCCTGAGCCGGTGCGTCTTCGCCGCTACGCGCCTTGAGCATTTCGTTCAGCCAGCCCCATTCGGTGGTGGCTTTCTGGTGCATATCGCCCTGACTGCTGAAGCGCCCCGGGTGCAGGCGTTCGGTGCTCTGGATGCTGTGCAGCACCACGAGATTGCCGCGTCGCAGCAGGCAGATAAACAACGTGAAATCCAGCAGCGCAACGAAACCCTGCGGCAGCGCAATGGACGGCAGGTATTCCTGGACATCGGCGCGACGCATCAGCGCGCCACTGAAACCGCCCAGATAATTGCGCGGCGTGCGCTCGAAAATCGCCAGCATGTCCTCGCCCTTGAACACGGCGTCGTAGGGCACGAGGCCGACGTTTTCCATGCGGGCCGGCAAGACATAATCATCGACATCCACCAGATGGCGCTTGCTGACGACGAGTTGGACGTCCTGGTAGGTATCAAGGGTTTGCGCCTGATGCGCAATGCAGTAGTTATAGAGGCGGTCGTCATCACAGAGAAACTTGATGTACTCGCCGCTCGCCTGCTCCAGCCCCTTGAGCAGGTTGCCCTGAAACCCCAGGCGCTGAGGATTGCGCAGGTAACGGGCCCGGTCGCTGTCGGGAGCCACCAGTTCGTCGAAAATCGCCTTGATCTCGTCGCTACGGCAATCGTCACAGACGATGATTTCGAGATTGTCGTAGACCTGGTCGAGCGCACTTTGCAGCGCTGCGCGGAAAAAACGCGGATTGAAGGCGGGAATGACGATACTGACGAGGGGGACTGAATTCACTATGACTGACTCGCGAGCGGCTGGGGACCCATCAGTCGAGTGGCCCCCCTCACCGCTGAAAAAAGACGGCGGATGCTCAACGTCAGAACTCAAAGCTGACTGAACAGGTTCAACTTGGATAGCATGGTAAACACCTGCTGAGAAGCGTCCAGCATGGTTTTCTGTAATGTCAGGCGGGTGGTCGCCTCGACGATGTCGGCGTTTACGTAAGTGCCTTGCTCAGTGGTGTTGTTGCCTTTGAGCAGATCGTTGGTCGTGCCTTGGGCGGTTGCCGCCAGCTGACGCGCACCGCCGTTTGAGCGTGCCGTAGAGGCCTGCTCGATGGCGCTGCTCATGTTGCCCAGCGCAGAGTTCAGCGCTGCCGTCATATTCTGCGAGGCCACCAGGTTGCCATCGGTGGGCGTCGACAGGGCTTTGATCGCCGCTGTCAGCGTATTGAGAATGTTCTCGGTCTGGTGCGTGCCAGACTCGACGATGAACTGGTCGCCGGCAGCCGGCGTGCCGCTGATATTGAAGTTCACCCCTGAAGCATTGGCCGTCGAACCAGTCATGGTGCCACTGGACACTGGCTTGCTGCTGCTGGTCAGTGGCGCGGCGTACAGGTCGTAATCGGTCGGGCTGGTGAACTTGAGGATTGCGCCGTCTGTCGGGAAGGTATTGTTGAAAGCAGTCCGGTCCGCAGCGGTATTGCCCACGACAGAGCTACTGACGGTCGCCGTTGACGTATTGCCGGCGCTGCGCGAGGTGGAAACACTGTCCGGTGTCGACGCCAACTGGTAGCTGCGATTGGCCAGCGCCGCATCTGCGGTAGCGTCCGAAACCCGGTCAGCGGCTGGCAGGTTGACGTTGAGGGTCATTTCCACGCCGCGGAAGGTGAACGTCTGGGCATCGAACGAGCCGTGGGAAAACTTGCCGCCAGACGACGTATCGGAACTCACGTCAGTGCCACTGGCGTCAGTGATCTTGAACTGCGTACCGCTGAGAAAGGTCAGCGTGTAGGGCTCACCGGCCTGGTAGCTGGCGTTATAGGTCGGAGTGGACGTCACCAGGCCACTGCTGAGGCCGATCTTGCCGTCATCGGTTGCAGGCGAGAGCAGTGTGGCAGACGTACGGGTTGTGTTGACCGACTGTTCGAAGGCCTCGAAACCTGACGTGTTGCTGGCCATCACCAGACCATCGCCTACCGCCAGATTGACGCTGGTCTGATCGCCCTTGTAGCTGTAGGAGCCGTCGGCGTTCAGCGAGTACGGTGGCGTAGAGGCCTTGGAACCGGAAAATATGTACTGACCGTTCGGGTCCTGGCTGTTCATCAGGCCCAGAATCTGACTCTGGTACTGCTTGAGGGCCGAAGCCTTGGCGAGCCGGTCCGAGTCGGTAAAGGCGCCACTGCCTGCAGAGACGATCTGCTCACGCGCGGCCTGCATCGTGTCGATGATGCTGGTCAGCGTCGTTTCGGTGGTCACCGCATTGGTATTGATCGTGCCGATATTGGTTTCGTACTGGGTCAGCATGGAGTTCTGCTGGGTCAGTTGCAGTACGCGCGCCGCACCCACCGGATCATCGCCCGCAGTATTGAGCTTGATGCCGCTGGAAACCTCTTCGCTGGTCTTGTTCAGGTTCGAATAGTTACGCTGATAATTGGTGTTCGTGGATTCGAAGAACTGGGTAGTCGAGATACGCATGGCTCACGATTCCTTAAAGACTGTTGATCAGCGTGCTGAAAATGGTTTGTGCCGCCTTGATGATCTGCGAAGAGGCGGTGTAGTACTGCTGGTACTTGATCAGGTTGGACGCTTCTTCATCGAGCGATACACCCGAGACCGAATCGCGTGACGACTTCGCCTGGCTGACAACGGCCGCTGTGGCGGTCACATCGTTCTTGCTCTGGCTCGCCAGCGTACCCACAACAGACACCGTATCTGCATACGAACCGGACAGGCTGGTACCCACACCACCGTTGACGACGCCGACAGTCTTGGCAGTCTGCAGGCCGACCACCGCCAACGCATTGCGGTTATCGGACGAGCCGCCGCCGGTCATGCCGATGCTGAACGTGTCATTGGCAACCGGCGAGCCGGAAATGGTCATTTGCAGTTCAAAAGCGGTTTTGCTGCTCGGCGTTGTCGTGGTGTCGGTATAGCCAACGTTCAATTTGACGGTGTTGGCCTGACCCTGAATGATCGAACCACTGACGGCGTTGCCATTCTGGTCAAGCACCGCCCCGCCACTCGCATTGATCAGGGTATAACTCTGCACGCCGGTGCTGCTGACCGCACCCATTACCAGTTTCATCGGGGTGGAGTCTTTGAGCGCATTGCGCAGGTCAGCGGTCTGGGTGCTGTCGTAGATATCGGACTTGGTGTTCAGCACCGGCTGAGTGAAGCCGCCGGTGCCGGAGTTGCTGCTACCCGCGGTTGCCGTCAACGGCGCGGCAGCTGCAATGTCCTTGGCATCGGTCAGCACCACCGAAATCCCCGAGGCGCCAGTACGGGTAGGGATGACCTTGAAACTGTCACCGGCGGCCAGCGTATTGCCGTTGAGGCTCACACTGAAGCCATCGAACTGCTTTGGCGGATTGTCAGCCAGCGAACCGGCACCCACGCTCTCGCCATTGGGCAGACGGCGCACGCTGAAATTCGATGAATCGCTGAACGTCACTTCATAATCGTTGGCGGTCAGCTTGCTGGTGTCGCCGATCGTCACGTTGAGGTTGCCGGAGCCGACACTGTTGGTGGTTTTGCCGACGCTGCGCTGGGTGATGGCATCCGCACTGTTGATGCTGGAGAACAGGTTCGAACCGAAGTTGCCCTTGCTGTCGATACCCTGGCTCATCTGGCTGTTGACCTGATCGGACAGCACCATCGCGGTACGGCCCAGTTCATTGGTCGCGGGCACCAGCACTTCGTTGCGATAACGCAACAGACCACCAATCGAGCCGCCAGTAAGCACCGAGGTCACATCGGTCTGGGTCTGGCCGTAGGCAATCTGCACGTTGTACTGCAACGGATCGGACGGGCTCGGGCTGGCCGACATCTTGTAGGACGTGCCGCCACTGACCAGCGATTGTCCGGTGCCGGTATAAATGTCGAAGTTGCCGTTGTTCTCGACCACTTTCACGCCAACCAGCTCGTTGAGCTGACGAACCGCTTCACTGCGCGAGTCAAGCAGGGTGTTAGGCGTGGCATTGCCCGCCGACGCTTGTGTAATCTGCTTGTTCAGGCTCGCCAGCGTGGTGGTCAGTTCGTTGACCTGTTTGGTGAAGGTGTTGAGCTGCGTGTTGACGTTATCGTTCTGCGTGGACAACTGCGACGACACCGAGTTGAAGCGTGCGCTCAACGCGCCAGCCTGGGTCAGGAACGACGAGCGTTCTGCCGACTGCGTGGCGCTGGTGGCGATGCCCTGCATCTTGGTGAAGAAATCCGCCAGCTGCACGGAGATCCCCGTCGCACTGTCGGACAGCAATGTATCGGTCTTGCTGGCCTGACCGGAATAAGCCACTGCATCCGCGCTGAGGGCGGTGCTCGATTGCAATTGGGTGTCCAGATAGCTGTTGTAGATGCGACGTACGTCGGACAGCGTGGTGCCGGTACCGATGTAGCCCACACCCTGACCAAGAGCGATCTGCGCCGAAGCCGTGGTCAGCACCTGCTGACGCGAGTAACCCGCGGTATCCACGTTGGCCGTGTTGTTACCGATGGTGTTGATCGCGGCACTGCTGGCATTGATACCTGAGAGCCCAATTGAAATCAGCGACATGAGTCAAACCTTATAAAGTCGTGGAAGAGCCCGCTGCAGCGGCGTAAGTCTGGTAACTCTTCATCTGCTTGGCAATCTGCGAAATCTTGCTGGCATAGTCCGGGTCAGTGGCGTAACCGGCTTTCTGCAATTCTTTTACAAACTGTTCCGGTTTATCGGCCGAATTGACCACTTCTTTATAGCGACTGTTGTTCTGCAACAGACTGACCAGGTCGTGGAAGCTGTCGGCATAGGAATCGTAGGAACGGAAGTCCGCGGTTTCCTTGACCATCTTGCCGTCGCGGAACTCGCTGGTGATCGCGCGCGCTTCGGCACCCTTCCAGCTGCCTGCCGCCTTGATGCCGAACAGGTTGTAACTGCTGCTGCCGTCCTGCTGACGCATGATCGATTTGCCCCAACCGGTTTCCAGTGCCGCCTGCGCCACCAGCATGACCGGGTCAACGCCGATACGTGCTGCGGCTTCCTTGGCCAATGGCAGCATGGTTTCGACGAACTGATCGGCGTTGCTGAACGCACGCTTGGCCGGTGCCAGCGGTGGCTGGGCCATGGAACGCACGTACTCGGGCGCTGGCGCCAGGTTCGGATCGAGTGTCCAGTCGCCGTTGTTGCCTGTGCTGCCGGCTGTCGCGCGAGCGGGTACCGGGCTGTTGCTGACGGCGGTTGTAGCGGACGGCACGATGCCAGCCAGCAGACGATCGGTGAGCTTGGCGGGCAGGGACAGACGGCGGGCGTTGAGCAGCGCCATGTCATTGCGCCCTTCTCCGGACGCCGATGCCGCAGCCGCCGCCTGATCGGCAGCCGCCGAGCGCGTGGCCCACAATGGACGCTGGTAGACACTGGTCGCCAGACCGGTCTTGGCCGGCGCAGCGTCAGTAGCGGCCGTTGCAGCGTCGGTCGTATTGACCGGCGCGGCATGGTTTATCCCCTTGTCTTTCGACAATTGGCGCATCAGCACATCCTGCAGACCGATACCGTTGCCACGCGTGGAGAGTGTAACCGCCAGCTGCTGGTCATACATATCCTGATACTGCCGCGTGGCAGGGGTGTTCATCGGATTGTCCTTGGCCAGCACTTCGTTGGCCGAGCGCATGGCCTTGAGCATCTGGCTGACGAACAGCGACTCGAACTCGCGGGCCACTTTCTTCTGGTTTTCCACACTGTCCTTGTCGCCATGCTTCAGCGACGCCAGACGGTTGACGTCGGTGTACGCACCCGAGTCGACCGCTGACGAAATTCCGCTCTTGGGCATATCCATGCTCGAATCCTCAGATCACGATCAGGTCGGCTTGCAACGCGCCGGCCTGTTTAAGCGCTTCGAGAATGGCCATCAGGTCACCGGGCGCAGCGCCCACCTGATTGACCGCGCGAACGATCTCATCCAGCGTGGTGCCTGGACCGAACTTGAACATCGGGTGCAGCTCCTGCTGGGCATTGACCCGCGAGCGAGGCACTACCGCAGTCTGACCGCCGGACAATGCGCCCGGCTGGCTGACGATCGGGTCTTCGGTGATGGTCACGGTCAGGCTGCCGTGGGTTACGGCAGCAGGCGACACCTTGACGTTCTGGCCGATGACAATCGTGCCGGTACGCGAATTGATGATGACCTTGGCAGCGGTCTGGCCGGGATCGACTTCCAGGTTTTCCAGAATCGACAGGTAGTCGACACGCTGACCCGGATCAAGCGGCGCGGTCACACGCACCGAACCACCGTCCAAGGCCTGAGCGACGCCCGGGCCCAACAATTCGTTGATCTTGTCGACTATCCGCTTGGCCGTAGTGAAGTCGGAACGGTTCAGGTTCAGGGTCAGGGTATTGCCCTGATTGAAGCCGCTCGGCACCGAGCGCTCGACCGAAGCGCCGCCAGGAATGCGTCCCGACGACGGGACGTTGACGGTAATCTTCGAACCGTCACGGCCTTCCGCATCGAAACCACCGACCACCAGGTTGCCTTGAGCGATGGCGTAAACGTTGCCGTCGACACCTTTCATCGGTGTCATCAACAGCGCACCGCCGCGCAGACTCTTGGAGTTACCGATCGAGGAAACGGTGATATCGACCGTCTGCCCCGGCTTGGCGAAGGCAGGCAGATCCGCATACACAGCGACCGCCGCGACGTTTTTCAGCTGCACGGTGCCCGAACCCGACGGCACCTTGATGCCGAACTGCGACAGCATGTTGTTGAAGGTCTGCAGGGTGAACGGGGTCTGGGTGGTCTGGTCACCTGTACCATTGAGACCCACGACCAGACCGTAACCGATCAACTGGTTGGCCCGTACGCCAGAGATGCTCGCGATGTCCTTCAGACGCTCGGCGTGGACGCCGAACGCTGTGGACAACAACAAGGTCGCCGCTATCAGTTGCTTGAGCTTGATCATGTCTATCCCGCTATCAGAAAGGGAACAACGGGCTGAGGAAGAACCGGTCGAACCAGCCTGGCTGGCTGGTATCGGCAAAGGCTCCGGTCCCCGAATAGGTAATACGTGCATCAGCGATACGGGTGGACGACACAGTGTTGTCGGTGGCGATATCGTCAGCCCGGACCAGGCCGGCAATCCGCACCAGTTCATCACCGGTATTGAGGGTCATCCACTTTTCACCACGTACCGCCAGAATGCCGTTGGGCAGCACATCCGCAACCGTCACGGTGACCGAACCGGTCAGACTGTTGCTCTGTGCAGCCTTGCCATCACCCTTGGTGGTCCGCGCACCGTTGTAACCGGCATTCAGACTCAGGTCGTTGCCGCCAATCGGGTTGTTGGTGGTCAGACCCGAACCGAACAGCGAGGTCAGACCAATGCTGTTGGTGCTGTCCTTGGACATTGCCGAAGTGGCCGCCTTGCTCGCCGCCATACGCTCGGAGAGCGTGATGGTAATGATGTCGCCAATACGGAAGGCCTTGCGGTCGCCGTACAGGTTCTGCTCGAAACCGGCCTGATAGATGGCGCCATTGTTGGCAGCCGCCGACATGGGCGTACGCGGCAACACCGGAGCGTAATAAGGGTCATTGGGCTTGGCCGTCGGCGCAACACAGCCGGACAGCAGGGTGATCCCGCACAATGAAGCGATCAACACTGAAAAACGCGGAACACTAAGGCGGTTCATGACACTTGAAACCTCGCGGTGTAACAGGCGCTTATCAGGCGCCCCATCGGATTGAGCGGTTCTACGAGCAGCGACATCAAGGCCTTACAGGTTCTGCGTCAGGTTTTGCAGCATCTGGTCAGCGGTCGAGATCACTTTGGAGTTCATCTCGTAGGCGCGCTGGGTAGTGATCATGTTGACCAGTTCCTCAACGGTGCTGACGTTGGAGTTTTCCAGGGTGTTCTGCAGGGTCGGACCCAGGCCGTTAAGGCCAGGGGTGCCGATCTGCGGCGCGCCGCTCGAACCGGTTTCCAGGTACAGGTTGCCACCGATGGCCTGCAGGCCGGCCGGGTTGATGAAGTCGGCGGTCTGGATATTGCCGATGATCTGCGGCGTAGCGGTTGCGCCTGCCAGCGTGACGGAAACAGTACCGTCCTGACCGACCGTGAAGGTCTGGGCGTTCTGCGGAACGACAATCGCAGGCTCAAGGGCATAACCGTTGGCCGTGACGATCTGGCCGTTGGCGTCGAGGTGGAACGTACCGTCACGGCTGTAGGCAATGGTGCCGTCCGGCTGGGTCACCTGAAAGAAACCACGACCGTTGACCGCCAGGTCCAGCGGGTTGTTGGTGGTCTGCAGGCTACCGGCAGTGAAGTTCTTCTGCGTGCCGACAATGCGCACACCGGTACCCAGTTGCAGGCCGGAAGGCAGTTCGCTGTCCTGAGTGGACTGGGCACCCGGCTGGCGTTTGATCTGATACAGCAGGTCCTGGAACTCGGCCCGGTCACTTTTGAAACCGGTGGTCGAGACGTTCGCCAGGTTGTTGGAGATGGTGGTCAGGTTGGTATCCTGAGCGGCAAGGCCGGTTTTGGCGACGTATAGAGCAGGAAGCATGTGTGTTCTCCTCGAGCGCCGGTTTGTCGGCGCAAGCTGTCATTGATTAGCCAAGTTGCAAGACGCGAGCCATAGACTGATCGTCTTCTTCGGCGGTCTTCATCATCTTGACGTGCAATTCGAATTGACGGGACAAGGCCAGTACCGAGGTCATTTCCTCGACCGCATTGACGTTGCTCGCCTGCAGAAAGCCGGACTCGACCTGAACGGTGGCATCTGCGTCGGCAGGCCGGCCGGTCTTGGTATGGATCAGACCGTCAGGGCCCTTCTCCATGGTCTTCAGGTCAGGCCTGACCAGTTTGATGCGGTCGACCTGCGCCATCACCTGCGGACTCTCGCCCAGCGAACGAATGCTGATCGTGCCGTCGGCGCCGATCTCGATCTGCTGCTGAGGCGGCACGGCAATCGGACCGCCGTTGCCCATAACCGGCAAACCGCTGCCGTCGCGCAACACGCCCAGGGCATCGATGTTCATGCCGGAACTGCGGGTGTAGGCTTCACCGCCGTCAGGCGTCTGCACCGCGATCCAGCCATCACCCTTGACAGCGATGTCCAGCTCACGACCGGTCTGCACCATGGCGCCGGCGGAAAAGTCGGTCCCGGGACGCTCGCTCATGGCGTAGGCACGCGATGGCATGACCTCGCCAAACACCGGCATCGAGCGGGCCTGTTCAAGGTCACGCATGAAACCGTTGGTCGAGACGTTTGCCAGGTTGTTGGCATGAGCCTTTTGCGCGATCGCGTTTTCGGATGCACCGCTCATTGCGACGTAAAGCAACTTGTCCACAGTCTTCCTCCTCCGACAGACGCTTGCCGCCTGTAGCTGTTCTGAAAGGGTTAAAGCAATTTTTGAACCAACTTGTCAGGCTCGATACAAATGCCTGATTAGCCAGTAAAAACCGGCATTCGCCGACGGCCTGAGGAGCGCGCGTCAGCCAATAGCGGCGGTGGACTGCCGCCTGCCGCTTGCCAGACCGGAAACACCGCCAAAAAAACTTCATCGAACTGCGCCGAGAACCGGATCGACAGTGATAACCTTGCCGACACCGCAACCCTGAACGGGAACCGTCATGCCTTTTCGTGCGTGCATCATCGGTATCGCGAGCGCGAGCCTGATGACCCTTGCCCTGCTCTCTCAGGCCGATCCCGCCCACTATTACAAATGGCAGGGCGACAGCCGGATCGTCTGCGCCCAGGCCAGCCCGGGCCCAGGCTGGAAACGCTTGAAAGGCCACTTCATCAAAGCCGACTGCTCGATCTGATCAGGTCGACTGAATCAGCGTCTGCATCAACGTCACTTCGGTGGATATCGCCTTGGAGTTGGCCTGATAGGCCGTCTGGGCCTGGATCAGCGCAATCAGCTCATCGGCCAGCACGACGTTCGAACCCTCCAGCGCGCCACTGACGATACTGCCCAGCGTACCGACGCCCGGCACATCATATTCAGCCACTCCGGAATCAGCGGTGGCGGCCCAGCGTGTATCGCTACGCGGCTGCAAGCCATGGGGATTGGCGAAACTGGCGAGCATCACCTGACCGATATCTTTAGTCATGCCATTGGTAAACCCGGCACGCAGAATGCCGTCCCGGCCAACGTCGAGACTTTTCAACTCCCCTGCCGAATGGCCATCCACGTAGGCGGCGGAGCGCGAACTGGCAGCGTTGTGCTGAAGCAGATGGGTGAAGTCGATGGTGATGCCGTCAGCGCTGCCGGCCGCCCCGTTGGCTATCCAGCGCTCACGACTGGTGCCAGGATCAACCGCCATCACCGGCGACCAGCCCGTGAGTTTCAGCTGATTGCCATTGCTGCTGCTCAGACCCGGACTGCCGGTCAACGACGCAACAGTGCCATGCGAATCGAAGACGATATTCGCTGTCAGCGGCGTGGTGGAAGCGGAGTTCTGCGGGTTTCGATCGTCGATCAGCACGTGCATGCGCCAGCTGTTGGTGCCGTCCTTCACGAAATACTGTTTCAGCTCATGGGTGTTGCCCTGACTGTCAAAGATCTGGTTACCGAACATCCTGCTGTAAGTGTTCAGATCTGCGGGATTGAAGTGCGGAACCGGCCGATGCATGACCGTATCGCCCGGGTCGAGCAGACTGGTCCCGGCATCGCTCAACGGCAACGAAACAGCCCCGCCGTTCAGCGAGCCGTTCGCCGCCCACGCGCCATTGATCTGCGTGGCAGGTACCCAACCCTGCAAGGCAAATTCGGTGTCCGAGACTTTGCTCAGGTGCTGATCATTGCCGCTGTACGACAGGGAGCCGTCAGGCTTGAGCTCAAGGCTCACCTGCAACGGCGCTACGCTGTCGGGATCCACCGGATTGCGCCCGTCCACCAGCACATACATGGACCATTGATTAGCCTCGGTCTTGACGAAATACTGCTTGAGCTCATGATCGGCTGCGGGCACCGGAGTGATGCCCACATCCTGGATGGTCCGGGTGGCGACCCGTGTGTAGGTCGCGGGGTCGGCCGGGTCAAAGGTCGGCAAGCGGGCGAGCGAAGGCAGCGAGGCATCCAGATTGATAGTTTCAGCCACCGTGGTCGTGGCCCTGGCACCGACGTTGGACGTATCGATCTGCAGGTCCGTGCGGATACCACTGGCAATCTCGCCCTTGTCGTTTGCGGCGTAACCCTGCAAGCGCCCGCCATCGCTGTCGACGACAAAGTTGGCAGCATCCTTCAAAAAGGCGCCGGCCCGCGTATAGGCCAACGAACCCTGATCACTGACCACAAAAAAACCGTTGCCCTGAATACGCATATCCAGCGCATTGCCGGAACTGATCACGGTTTCACCCTGATTGAAATTCTGCTGCACCGAAGCAAGTCGTACGCCATCGCCGACAGCGTGCTGTCCGGCCCCCAACTGTGCGGACGCATATAAAGCAGAAAACTGCGCACGAGACGACTTGAACCCCAGGGTACCGACGTTGGCAATATTATTGCCCGCCACTTCCAGTCGTTTATTGGCAGCATGAATACCGCTGATCGCTGTATTGAATGACATGAGAACTCCCTTGCCGCACAGGCAATTCATAGAGGAGTTTTATTCTCACATCATCGTGCGTAGGAAGTTTCCAAGTAGGATGCGGGAGTCATCCGTAACTTTCAGTACTAAAAAAGACATAACAAAATACTTTGCAGACACCCATAAAAAAGCCCCTTTTTACAGGGGCTCTTTCAACACGCATCCAACAACACGTGTTACGTCATCTGAATAGTGGTCTGCATGATGGTGCTTTGTGTGGAAATGGTCTTGGCGTTAGCCTGATAGTTGCTCTGCGCCTTGATCAGGTTAACCAGTTCCATGGTCAGGTCGACGTTGGATTCTTCCAGCGCCTGACCGGTGATGTAACCCAGCGTACCCGACTGTGGAGCGCCGCTCACCGGGACGCCGGAAGCGAACGTTTCACGCCAGTTGGTGCCGCCGGCCTGCGCCAGACCCTGCACGTTGGCAAAGCTGGTCAGCGAAGTCTGACCGATCACCTGCGACTTGCCGTTGGTGTAAGTGGCGAACAGGTTGCCGCTCGAGTCAACGTTCATGCCGCTCAGCTGGCCAGTGGCGTAGCCATTCTGATCCTGCTTGAGCAGACCGGATACCGAAGCGGTCTGGGTAGTGCTCGACATGTCCAGCTTGATCGAAGCAGCGCCCGTCGCACCGTTGGCTGCCCAGGTAGCTGTCGTGCCAGTACCGACCTGCACGCCAGGCACCCAGTTGCTCACGGCGAATGTACCGTCAGCGTTGAACTTGATGTTGGCGCTGTCGGTAGGAACAGAGCCGCCGGCAGTGGTCACCAGATTGCCCGAGGAGTCGAATGTCAGGTCATTCTTGTCCGGCGCGGTGGACGTCGGATCGGAAATGCTGCGCCCGTCCATCAGGGAATACATCGACCAGGTATTGGTGCCGGTCTTGACGAAATACTGATCCAGGGTGTGCGCATTACCCTGAGTGTCGTAAGTCGGGGTGCTGTACTTGACGTTGTAGCTATTGGTATCGGTCGCATCGAACGTCGCAACGGTCGGCAACGCAGTCGTCGAGTTCAGGTTGGCGGAGTTAGTGATCGTGGTCGTCGCCTTGGGCTCCAGATTGGACGCGTTCACACGCAGATCGCTGAGCGCGCCGGTCACCACAGCGCCATTGGCGTCAACGTTGTAACCCTGCAGCTTCATGTTGCTGCTATTGACGACGTAGCCTTCCTTGTCGGTGTGGAATGCACCGGCACGGGTATACAGCTTCTCGCCGTTATTGCTCATCATGAAGAACCCGTCGCCATTGATGGCCAGGTCCAGACTGTTGGCTGTTCCGGTGGTCAGGCTGCCCTGAGAGAACTGCTGGGAAACCGCAGCGGTTGTCACACCACTGCCGACGCTGGTATTGCCGGAAGTACCGCGAATCGACTGAGCATACTGATCAGCGAACTCGGCACGTGACGATTTGAAACCGGTTGTCGCGACGTTGGCAATGTTGTTGCCGGTAACGTCGAGACTTTTGTTTGCAGCATAGAGCCCACTAAGGCCGATATTGAAAGACATGTTTCACTCCTGCGCCGTAGCGGCTCTACAATCCGATAGTTTGAACTTTGGACAGGGCAACACTGCCGCTGGCCAGGTTAAGCGTTGTTTCTGCGCCATTGACACCCAGCGTGACACTGTTGACCGTGGCGGGCAGGTAAGTTGAAAACTGTGTGTTCTTGCCTTCGACCGAGCCTTCAGCCTTGAAGCTGTAAGTGCCCGATGGCAGCTGGGTACCGCTTGAGTCCGTACCGTCCCAGGCAAAGCTGGTGGTACCGGCTTTTTGCGTGCCCAGGTCGACACTGTCGACCAGATTCGATTGCGCGTCGTACACCTTGACCGTCGTTAGCGAGCTTTCGCTCGGCACCACGATCGAACCGGTCAGGCCTTTGGTGGTATCGACCGAGGTGCTGCTCGCATCGATGATCACTGAGCGACCGACCAGTGACGAGGCCTGCAAGGCCTGCGACGACTTGTAGCTGCTGGCGATCGTGTCCACCGTCGACGTCAGGTTCTGCATGCTTTCAAGGCTGCTGAACTGCGCCAGTTGCGCCACGAACTGCGTGTTGTCCTGTGGATCCAGCGGGTTCTGGTTCTTCATCTGCGTCACGAGCAACTGCAGAAAAGAGTCCTTGCCCAGCGTGCCGGTAGAATTCGTCGCGGTCGGCGTCGGATTCTGCAGCGTATTCAAAAATGTCGATGAAACGCTGTTTGCTGCGGTGCTATCAACGGCCATAACGTTCGCCTTCTATCACTGACCGAGGGTCAGAACCTTCTGCATCATGGATTTAGCGGTGTTCATGATTTCTGCGTTGGTCTGGAAAGACCGGCTGGCAGAAATCATGTCGGCCATTTCTTCCACGACATTGACGTTGGGGTAGTAGACATACCCGTCCTTGTCAGCGGAAGGATGATTGGGCTCGTAACGTGCTTCCAGGTTCGAGCTGTCTTCGATGATGCCGTTGACCTGAACACCCTGCCCGGCTTCGCCCTGGTCCTGGAACAGCGAACCACCTGTGGACTGCTGACCCTGCATCACGGTGGCGAACACCGGGTGACGGGCGCGATAGGTCTGGTCCATGCTCGAAGACACGGTCTCGGCGTTGGCGATGTTACTGGCCGTGGTGTTCAGACGCGTGGTCTGGGCACTCATGGCGCTACCGGCAATGTTGAACACATTGGCTAGTGACATGAATTATTCTCCGCGAAGGGCTGCAACCAGCCCCTTGAACTTGCTGTTGAGCAATGTGAAGCTGGCCTGGAAGCCCATGGCGTTCTCGGTGTAGCTGGCCTGCTCGACCTGGGAATCAACGGTGTTCTGGTCCAGCGAAGGCTGCGACGGCGTGCGATACATCAGCGTCCCGTCGTCATTGCCCATGCCCTCGGCTTCGATATGGCGGCTGTTGGTCTTGTTCAGCGCGAAGTGACCGTTCTGGACCTTGTCGTTTTCGGCAGCCAGCACCGAAGAGAAGTCCAGATCGCGAGCCTTGAAATTCGGGGTGTCGGCGTTGGAGATGTTGTTGGCCAACACCTCTGCACGCTGAGCCCGGAAGTTCAGAGCCTTTTCATGTATGCCTAGCGCTTTATCGAAGCTGATGCTCATTTCGGGAAACCTTTGCCGGTTGACCTGATTCTGTTGTTACTGACAAAGCAATCGGCGTGCCATGTTGTAAAAGCCAATGTTTGCAGGGTCCACAGGCGGCGGCGAGGCGGCAATGCCAGAAAAGCGGCAAGGCATTTCCGCTGTGGAGGGGTAAAGCGGCAAGGTGGGTGCCGTTTTTTTGCCAGTACCGGCTTGCCGCCTGGCAATCGTGGCCCTTCATCATTGCCTCAACCGGACACCCAATAAAAAAGAGACCCGAAGGTCCCTTTGACGATTGATCAGAGGCCAAGCTCGCTCAACCCCGGGTGATCATCCGGTCGGCGCCCCAGCGGCCAATGGTATTTGCGCTCGGACTCGGCGATCGGCAAATCATTGATGCAGGCAAAGCGCCGTTGCATGAGGCCGTTTGCAGCGAACTCCCAGTTTTCATTGCCATACGAACGGAACCAGTTGCCGGAGTCGTCATGCCATTCGTAGGCATAGCGCACGGCGATGCGGTTATCGGTGAATGCCCAGAGCTCCTTGATCAGCCGGTAGTCCAGTTCCTTACGCCACTTGCGTTCCAGAAAGGCCTGGGCCTCTGCGCGACCATTGACGAACTCGCTGCGGTTACGCCAGTAGGTGTCTTCGGTGTAAGCCAGTGCGACTTTCGCCGCATCGCGTGAATTCCAGCCATCCTCGGCGCCACGGACTTTCTGGACTGCAGTCTCCAGGGTGAAGGGTGGCAATGGCGGTCTTCCTTTATCACTCATCTCAGCGTCCTCAGAACGGTTTGTAGGGCAGGAATTTTCCATCGAGGGTGATCACGGCTCGCTCTCCCCCTTCCGGATCGTCGACTTTCTTGATGTCGAGCTTGAAGTTGATTGCGCTGATGATGCCGTCGCCGAACTGCTCATGCACCAGTGCTTTCAGCGTTGTGCCGTAGACCTGAACCATTTCATGGAAGCGGTAGATGGTCGGGTCGCTGGAGACGTCTTCGACATTGCCGCGCAACGGGATGGTTTGCAGTTCGGCGACCGCGTCCCGGTCCAGTCCGAGACGCTCGGCGACCACCTCGGCCACCGCCTGCGGCAAAGGGTGCTGCCCGAGCAATGCAGCGGTGACATACACCACGCTCAACCCCGTACCTTCTGCAAGTCCCGCCCAGGTCAGGTTCTTCGCAGTCTTGGCCTGCAGCACACGTTCAGTCAGATGCTGGCGCGGCGCTCGGGAAATATTGCTGTGCGGCATAGGTAACCCTCCGGAATGAATTCACATCACTCACAGGATCGGCAACTATCACCATAAGATCCAAGACTGATTTATGATCATCGCCATAACCCTGACTTATGGTGATGCTGTGCTGTTACGCCATATACGTTATTTGCTGGCAGTCGCCGACCATGGCAATTTCACCCGGGCGGCCGAGGCCCTGCATGTCTCGCAACCGGCGTTGTCGCAACAGATCAGGCAGCTGGAAAGCAGTCTGGGTGTGCAACTGTTCGACCGCACCCGCCGCAGCGTCGTGCCGACCGATGCCGGCCGCGTGTATCTGGACCACGCGCGTCGCTGCCTGCTTGAGCTGGATGCCGGGAAGCGTGCGCTCAACGATGTCAGCGACCTGTCACGCGGACAATTGCGCCTCGGCGTCACGCCTACCTTCAGTGAATACCTGATAGCGCCGCTGATCGACCGCTTCAGCGCGCTGTATCCGGGAGTGGCAATCATCCTCACGGAGCTGCCTCTGGAGCAGATTACCGAGGCACTGATCAGTGACGCGCTCGATCTGGCCATCGGTTTTGCCGGCAGTCACGCTGTCGAGATAGACAGCCAGCCGCTGTTCGATGAACAACTGTGCCTGGTCATGGCCAAACCTGCCTCCGAGAAGCAGGCCGCGCTGACACTTGAGGACCTGCAAGCGCTTCGCTTCGCCTTGCTGGCCCCCGGATTTGCCACTCGCCAGCTGCTGGATGCCTGGTGCCAGATGCAGAACTTCAAGCCGATCATTGGCCTGGAAGCGAACTCGATTGCCATTTTGCTCAAGGTCGTCGCCCAGGGCCGCATGGCGACCATTCTTCCCGATGCCATCGTTCGCAAGCAGCCCGGGTTGTGCGAAGTCCAGACGATCCCTGCCCTGCCTGGGCGAACGGTTGCGCTGCTGCGGCGTAAAAACGGCTACCAGAGCGCCGCCGCCAAGGCTTTTGCAAAACTGGTGAACGGCAGTAGTACGCAAACCTGAGCCCGATGGGCAGACGGTCAGAGCTATTTTCGACCGCGCACAAAAAAAGAGACCCGAAGGTCTCTTTGTTCATGACAGGCCACTGACAGACCGTCACTTGGCCTTGTAGATGATCCCGGGGCTGCACTGAACCATCTGATAGTGATCCGGCAAACCATTGAGCGCTTCGGAAGCCCCGAGAAACAGGTAGCCGCCTGGCTTGAGCGTGCCGTGGATGCGCAGCAGGATGTCTTTCTTCACTTCGGCGGAGAAGTAGATCAATACGTTACGGCAGAAAACGATGTCGAACTTGCCCAGCGAGGCGTAGCTGTCGAGCAGGTTGAACGAGCGGAACTCCACACGACTCTTGATCGGCGCCTTGACCACCCAGCGGCCCGGACTTTTTACGTCAAAAAAGCGCTGCAGACGGTCCGGCGACAGGCCGCGACCGATGGCCAGGCTGTCGTACTCGCCGGTCTTGCAGTTATTGAGCATCAAGCCCGACAGATCGGTTGCGACGATCTGCACGCCCGATTTGAGCTGTCCCTGATTGGCTCGCTCGAACTCATCGATGGACATCGACAGCGAATACGGTTCCTGACCCGACGAACAGGCGGCCGACCAGATGCGCAGACGCTGACCAGGACTGGCCTTGATCTGCTCGGGCAAAACCTTGTTCTTCAACACTTCGAACGGATAGGTGTCGCGAAACCACAGGGTTTCGTTGGTGGTCATCGCATCGACCACCTGCTCGCGCAAACCACTGCGCGGCTGGGTCTGAATGCGCTGGACCAACTCGCCAAGCGACTTGATGCTTTGCTGCTCCATCAATTTGTTGAGGCGGCTGGACACCAGGTACTGCTTGTTTTCCCCAAGCAGAATGCCACAGGCTTTTTCCAGAAATACCCGGAACTGATCAAAATCCAAATTACCCGTAGACAAAGTGCCGCCTCTCAAATCATGTGAATCACCGGGGACGACGCCCCCGGCTGGTTATTCTGCTGCCTTGATCCGCGCAACGACCCTGGCCGCCAGATCATCAGGCCTGAATTTCGCGAGAAAATCATCCGCGCCGACTTTCTTGACCATCGCCTGGTTGAATACCCCTGACAGCGAGGTATGCAAAGTGATGTGCATCTTCTGCATGCGTGGATCATTGCGTATTGCTGCGGTAAGGGTATAGCCATCCATCTCCGGCATTTCAATGTCGGAGATCATCATCAGGAACTCTTCTTCAGGTTTTTTGCCTTCTGCGACCATCTTGAGCAGGTAATCCAGCGCCTGACGACCATCGTTGAGCGCTACGACTTCCACCCCGACGGTTTCCAGGCAGCGGCTCACCTGCTTACGGGCCACCGACGAGTCGTCGACCGTCAGCACGCGAAGGGAGACAGCCTTGTGCTGAACCTCGGCGTCAATGACACCGACCGAGATTTCTTCGGACACTGGCGCGACTTCGGCGAGAATTTTCTCGACGTCGATGATTTCCACCAGCTGGTTATCAACCCGGGTCACGGCGGTCAGGTAATGATCGCGCCCGGTGCCCTTGGGTGGTGGATGAATCTCTTCCCAGTTCATGTTGACTATGCGTTCGACAGAATGCACCAGAAAGCCCTGAACCTTGGTGTTGTACTCGGTAATGATGACGAAGGAATTAACCAGCGAAATCATCCCTGTGGAACCTGTCGCCATTGCCAGATCCATGATCGGGATCGTGCCGCCACGAATATTGGCCACGCCCCGAACGATCTTGCTCGATTTGGGCATGATGGTGAGTTTCGGGCATTGCAGTACTTCTTTTACCTTGAAGACGTTGATCCCATAGAGCTGCTTGCCGTCGAGACGGAACAAGAGCAGCTCCAGGCGATTCTGACCCACCAGCTGAGTTCGCTGGTTTACCGAATCCATTACACCTGCCATGCCGAACCCCCTTACAAAATGACCGCCGCCCAGACACCAGATCAACAAGCGGCACGGGCTTTGCTATTTATTACTTCATGAACGCAAAGACGACAATTTCTCGACACCTCGCATTAGAAACCCGCAGGCTTCTGTGCGCAATCGCCCTGCTGTGCCTTTCCAGCACGGTGACCCTCGCTCGTGCCGAGAATTTCACACTGCCTGAGCAGCTTATCGGCGTCACCCAAGGGTTTCTTGAGTTCACAGTAGAAGACTATTTGGCAACCAACCAGATTGACGGGCGTCATGAGATACAGGTCAAGCAGCTCGACCCGCGTTTAAGGATGGGTGCCTGCGACAAGGATTTGACAGCCACACTGGAAAGTCCGCGCCCGGTTGGCCGGGTTACCGTGCGGGTACGCTGCGAAGGTTCTTCGCCCTGGACGGTGTTTGTGCCCGCCCAGGTGTTGCTGTATCGCAACGTCGTGACCGTGATGCGCCCGCTCAAACGTGACGCGATCGTCACCGAAGAAGACGTTGCGATGCGCGAGCGGGATGTCAGCAGCCTGGGTCAGGGTTTCCTGGCATCGCTGGATCAGGCAGTCGGTCAGAAGGTTGTCCGACAGATGGTCATCGACCAGGTCATCACCCCGGTGGCGCTTGAGCAGCCACAAATGATTCACAAGGGCGATCAGGTGGTGATCATCGCCCGCAGCGGCTCGCTGGCGGTGCGCATGCCCGGCGAAGCGATGTCCGATGGAGGCTTCAACGAACAGATACGGGTGAAAAACCTCAATTCCCAGCGGGTGATCAAGGCAAGTGTCACCGGCCCAGGGCAGGTGGAAGTCGCTATGTAGTGCATTGATGGTGGCGCGAAGGGTGTGTTTTTTTTAGACTGCGGGGAATGCCCGACGGCAAATGTCGTCTATTGGGAAGCTTTCTCACAATCAGCCTAAAGTTTGATGGGGGTTGGCCGAAAACAAGGCAAGCGTCCAAACACCCAGAGGTTTTTTCAATCATGGTCATAGATTTCAGTCGCCTTAACAACTCACAGTCTGTTGCCGGTGCTTCACGTACCAGCGCCAGTAAAGACACCGCCAAAACCGATGCTCCAGCCCCTGCCGTCACCGCAGGTGTCAAAAGCACCGGGGAAACTTTTTCCTTGAGCAGTGAGGCTCAACAGTTGCAGAAAATCACGGACAAGCTGACCGATCTGCCAACCGTCAACAGTGCTCGGGTTGCCGAGCTCAAACAGGCCATCGCCGACGGTAGTTACACAGTGGACAGCAACCGTGTCGCCAGCAAACTGTTGAATTTCGAAACCCAACGCTAAGCCAAGGCTGGCGCTGGATATTCTGGACGCTTAAAAACCAGAGCATGCGATGCAAGACACTACTTTGCTGCAGATGATCACTGACGACATGGTTTCGGCCCGACAGCTTCTTGAGCTGTTGCAGGCCGAATCACTGATTCTTCACGGCCGCGACATGGGCGAGATGGAGCAGGTGCTGGCGCAGAAACAGGCGCTGGTCATTCTTCTCGACCAGCATGGTCGCAAACGTAGCCAGGTGCTTGCGGGCATGGGGCTGCCTGCCAATCGCAGTGGTCTCCAGCAACTGGCCAGCCAGTCGGATATCGGTGAGCAATTGCTGCTGGCCGCCGACGAACTGAATACGTTGATCAACGAATGCCAGACGCTCAACGAGCGCAATGGTAGTCTGATCCAGTTGCAACAGGTCAGTACCGCTCACCAGCTTCGCATCCTGAACGGTGGCGATACGCCTACACTCTATGACAGCCGCGGATCGACTGCGCTTAGAGCAAAACCACGCCCTCTGAGCCAGGCGTAACTTCCTGTATCAAGGTTTCGTGCATAGTGGCAGAATGCCTGCTGTTGCGTTGCCGTAGTATTTTGCCTGGAGATTCAAGAACGTGAATGGCTCAAGCGCGGACGATGCTCCGCAGCCCCCGAAGGTTCTCAATACACCTTTGGAAATTGCCGCTAACCTGCGGCTGCTACTCGAGAGTCATGATCCTCTGATCATTACCTTTCACGAGCGTCCCCAGCGCTTTCAGAGTTATCTGCTTGAAGTCGACCGTGACAACAACGTCATGGCCCTCGACGAAATGATCCCCCGCGATGGCGAACGCTTTCTGAGCAACGGCGAATCCTTCCGTGTCGAAGGCTTTCATGACGGCGTGCGGATTGCCTGGGAAAGTACTGCGCAGATGGACATCCTCAGCACCGACGGTCAACGCATGTACCGCGGCCCGATGCCTGAGGAAGTGGTTTATCACCAGCGCCGCAACGCCTTCCGGGCCGCGCTGAAGCTGGCGCAGCTGGTCGACGTCGAAATCGGCGGTGACCGCCTGAAATTCACGCTGGCCGGCAAGCTGCTGGATATTTCTGCCACCGGTTGCAAATTGCGCTTCGAGGGCGACGTGTCCGATCGCATGCAATTGGGCCAGGTATACGAGCGTTTCGTTGCCAAGCTGCCTTTCGGCGCCATGACAGCACCTGTCGAGTTGCGCCACCTGCATTTCGAAGAACGATTCAACACCACCTTTGCCGGCGTGCGCTTCCACAACATGAGTGGGCTGGTGCAGCGTCAGGTCGAACGTTTCGTCTATCAGTTACAGCGCGAAGCACGGCGCTTCGACAAAGACGACGACTTCTGACGCTCACCTGAATCCCCCGGCGATTGCGGCATTGCTGCCGCAATCGTGCACTGCCCTACCCCTCAGGCCTTCCAGGTCTCGCTTTCACGCTCGCGTTCATGCTCATCGGCTTCGGTTGTTTCCGCACCTGCAGCCGGCTCGCTCTGCGCCAGAACCTCGCTTTCTGCCTCGGCCTCTGCTTCAGACACCACCTCGGGATCCGCCTCTGGCTCAGGCTCAACGGTTGCCTGCATCTGCTCCTGAACCACCTGCTCATCGACACGCGGGTCAAGTGCAACCACCAGTGGCGAACTGGACATACTGTCCGGCATCGCAACGTGGTGCAGCGGTGCGTTTTCGACCTGGTGCAGGTGAGTGACCGCCTTGGGCCTGATCAGCAGCACCAGAATCACACCCGCGCCACAGACGAACGCATAGAGCATGTGCCCGCCAAACAGCTTCATCACCACACCTGCGGCCAACGGACCGATACTGGCGCCAATGCCATAGGTCATGAGCAACATGGCCGTCAGCGACACCCGGCGCTCGGCCTCGACGTGGTCATTGGCGAAGGCCACTGCCAGTGGATAGAGGCAGAACTGCATCAGCGAAGCCAGAAACCCGACACCGAACAGCACCTCGACCGGCACGCTGGGAAACACCGCCAGCGGTAACGACGCCACCACCAGGGCGGCGGCAAAGATACGCATCAGTACGGAACGGTCATAGCGGTCGGACAGCAGGCCCAACGGCCACTGCACCAGAAACCCGGCCAGAATGCAGCAGCCCATGAACAGACCGACCTGCTCGGTGGACAGCCCCTGCTCGGCGGCGTAGACCGGCGCCAGGCCGTAGAACGAACCGATTATCAGACCGGCGCCCAGTACCGCCGTCAACGACTGCGGCACACGTTTCATGAAGAAGCGCGGCTCCAGTGGTGCCGGATGCAGAGGCGCCGGGTGAATCGCCCGGGTCATGGCGACGGGCACCAGGCACAGTGCGAAACACAGCGCTACCAGCATCAGCAGCTCAGGCCCCAGTTGCGGGTGAACCACCAGCACCAGCTGACCCAGTACCAGCCCCAGGTAGGATGCAATCATGTAGCCGCTGAAGACCATGCCGCGCTGTTTGGCGGCCGCCTGCTCGTTCAGCCAGCTCTCGATGACCATGTATTGGCACATCATGCCCAGACCGACGATCACCCTCAGCACCAGCCAGGCGGGCAACCAGCTGATCAGGCCATGCCCCAGCACCGCCGCACCGACAATGCCGGCACAGGTGGCGTAGGCGCGAATATGCCCGACACGGCCGATCAGGCGGTGACCGATCTTGCCGCCCAGCACCAGACCGAAATAGTTGGCGGCCATCAACGCACCGACCCACAGGCTGTCAACCTGATCGGCCGCCAGGCGCAGGGCCAGATAAGTGCTCAGCAGACCCGAGCCGATCAACATCATCAACGAGGCAAAATAAAGCGCTCGAAAGGACTTCCAGATTTGGCGCATCAACTTTCCAAAAATAGGGAGTCGCCCGACTGGGCGAGCCCGACACTGCGATTCTTAAACCTGAGCAGCCAGCACGCGCCGTTCCCAGGGGGTTATCTCGTCGAAAAAACTGGTCAGTTCCAGGGCCTTCGACGCAATGTAGCCTTCGATGAATTCATGACCAAACAGTTCCTTGGCCAACTGACTGCTTTTCAGACGCTCCAGAGCAGCGTGCAAGGTACACGGCAGTAACAATTCTTCCGGCACCTCCAGTTCGCCCTGCAGCGGCGGCGTCGGTTCCAGTCGCTGCTCGATGCCGTGCAACCCGGCCGCCAGACTTGCAGCGATGGCCAGATAGGGATTGGCGTCAGCGCCCGGCAGACGATTCTCCACCCTTCTGGCCGCCGCTGCACTCGACGGAATACGTAATCCGGCAGCGCGATTGTCGTAGGACCAGCAAGCGTTGTTGGGCGATGCATAAGGATGGCACAGGCGCTGGTAGGAATTCACATTGGGCGCGAACAGCGCGGTGAAGTCCGCCATGCAGGCTTGCTGGCCGGCAATGAAATGACCAAACGTGTCGCTCGGCTCACCCTGCGCATCACTGAATACATTCACTGCGCCCTCTGCTGCCACCACGCTCTGATGGATATGCATCGAACTGCCCGCCGTATGGGCGAGCGGTTTGGCCATGCACACCACGATGAGCCCGTGTTTGAGCGCAACCTCCTTGAGCAGGTGCTTGAACAGAAAAGTCTGATCGGCCAGCAGCAGCGGATCGCCATGCAGCAGGTTGATCTCGAACTGGCTGACACCCATCTCGTGCATCACCGTGTCACGCGGCAGCCCCAGCGCTGCCATGCAGGCATACACCTCGGCAAAAAAAGGCCGCAAGCCGTTGTTGGAGCTGACGCTGAATGCCGAGTGCCCCTGTTCGCGTCGCCCGTCCAGCCCGGTCGGCGGCTCGAATGGATAAAGCGGCTCGGGATTGGGCGCGAAGACAAAAAACTCGAGTTCGGTGGCCACCACTGGCACCAGGCCCCGCTCGGCATAACGGCCAATAACTGCCTTGAGCTGATTGCGGGTGGAGAGCATGCACGGCTGGCCATCGAGGTCCTGCGCATCGCAGATGGCCAAGGCTCGCGGCGACGTGCTCCAGGGTAGACGGTGGAGCTGCTGCGGATCACTGATCAGTGCCAGATCGCCGTCGTCACTGCCGTAAAAGCGCGCCGGCGGATACCCGCCCATGATGCATTGCAGCAACACGCCGCGCGCCAGCTGCAAACGGCGACCTTCGAGAAAACCTTCAGCCGTCATTACCTTGCCGCGCGGTACACCGTTCAAATCCGGGGTTACACACTCCACTTCATCAATGCCCATCAGCATTTCTTTCTGCGAATGGGGGTCATTGCCTGTCATGGGTCAGTCCTTTTAGTTGAGCAGCAGACGCCAAGCTTCAACCTTCAGACTGCAATCTTCAAGCACCGCGCTCCAGGCTGCCGGCCTGCCGCTAAGCGTGTCAGAGAACCGGGTTATGGAAAGGTGTCCCGGTCACTTCGATGAACTCCTTTCGGTAGTCTTCGTTTTCCGGGTCGACCACAAGGGCCTGGCGCAGGAATTCGACGCCTTCGGCCACATTGCCCAACTGACGACTCAGGGCGCCGGCGAGGTGCAGTCTGGTGGCATCGAAAAAATTGAATGACAGCATGATCTTGGTCAGCGTCAACGCGTTCTCGAGCTTGCCCGCCATCAACAACTGGTTGAACTGGGTGTTGAAGTCGCCGAGATCCTGCCACTTTTCGGCAGACAACCCTTCGACTTTGCGGAGCACGACGGTGTGGCCGTTGCCCACTTTCGAATCGGTCTCTTCGACGCACTCGATGTACCAGCAACCCAGGCCTGACGAGTTAACGTAATTGACCGCGCGGAGCATGCTTTGCAGGGAAAAGACCTGATAGTGACCGCGCCATTCACCTTCCGTGACGGTGGTCATGTCGACCTTGTTTTCATAGTCCTCGATCATCTGCGTCAGCGTCGTCAAACGACGCGCCCGATCGGTCTTGGCTGCCGTGCGCTTGGGAAAGATGCAGAAGAATACCCCGCCGTTCTTCAGCACTCTGAAGGATTCGACGTAGGCAGAAAACAGATTGGGGACGTGCTCGATGACGTGCGAACTGATCAGATAGTCAACCGACGAGTCCGGCGTATGGATGCATTGAAAATCGCCCAGCATGTCGACCTTCGAAACGTCGCCCGAGACTTTCATCTGCTCGACGAAGTACTGCTGATAGTCTTCCATGTCGCGGGGGTGCAGAAAATCCACACCGTTGCACGGCGCAACGTTGAGGCAATTGGCAAGGTTGAACGCGTTGTGAGCCGCTGCGCCCAACTCTATTCCGTGCCCCTGGCAGTACTTTTTAGCTAACAGCATCACCCACCCACCGCTCATCGTGATATCGAATACAGCCTTTCAACTATTTCGGCGGTGCCCGCTAAAACTTTAACCAGCACCACTCCAGGCCTTTGGCGTGCCAGCAATTGGCGCAAATATTGCAGTCCACCGCGTACATACATCGATTTACGTCAGCGCAGGCCTGAACCACCCGCCACGCGGCAACGCAAGTCAACAACAATCACGCTAACGCCCAAGAGAACAGAGGATCACCATGATCAATGGTCAAAAGGTTGGCTGCGGAATCGTCACCTACAATCGTCCTGCGCTGCTGAAAAAGCTTTACGATTCCCTGCCTGCCGAGATCATCGACTGCGTTGTCATCATCAATGACGGCGATGTGTACCCGGAGTTTTCCGCGTATGACAGCGAGGTGTTCTTCAATAACGAAACCAACCTCGGCGTTGGAAAATCCAAGAACAGAGCCTTGTCGCGACTCATGGATGCCGGGTGCGAGCATCTGTTCCTGATCGAAGACGACATCTATATAAAAAGTCCGGAAGTATTCGAGCTTTATATTCTGACCTCGACGCTGACCGGCATTCAGCACCTCAATTACAGCCAGCATGGTCTGATGAACAAGACGCCGTCGGGCGAGGCCAACGCGGTGTACAGGATTGACTACGGCAATGGCATCAACCTGCCCTTGTACCGCCATTGCGTCGGTGCGTTTTCCTACTACTCCAGACGCAGTCTGGAAGCCGCCGGCCTGATGGACGAGACGTATCACAACGCCTTTGAACACGTCGATCACACACTGGCCATCATCAACCAGAACATGCACCCGCCTTTCTGGTTTTTTGCCGACATCGATAATTCGCAACTGTACCTGGGGGACGAGCCCTGGACGCTCGAGGGCTCAACGATTTCGTCCGACACCCTGCACCGCAAAAACGCCCTCGCGGCCATTGAACACTTCACGCTCAAGCACGGCTGCGAACCGGTCAGACATCCGTTGGCGTCTGATCAGGAACTGATGGACAGCCTGAACAGTATCAAACAGAACTTCGGATTGAATATCTAAGCGCCGAACCTGCCCCGCAATCCTGACAAGGCGTTGCGGGGTACTCGTTGCAAGACCGCTGCCTCAGGGCAGGGTCATACTGAACATCGCCCCGCCCAGCACCCCGCCGTTGGCGATTTCAATGCGCCCGCGCATGCCGTTGCGTACATGCAACTGGGCAATGTGTGCAGCGAAGTACAAGCCCAGGCCAGTACTGCCGCTGCCCTGGTTGATGCCCTGCACGTATTCGGTCTGGCGCTCGATCAGATACGCCGGGTAACCGGGGCCGTCGTCATTGATGGTGATCTTCAACTGCCCGCCTTCATCACCAACACTGACAACGATCTGCTCACGGGCGAAACCGATGGCGTTGACGATGATATTGCCCACCACCGAGCCGATCAGTTCGCGGTCGAAAAAGCCCAGGGGGCTTGCCACATCGATCGCATGACGGGCGGCAATGCCGCGGCTGCCCAGCACGTCCTGATGATGGGCCAGTTGCGCTTCGATGAAATCGTCCAGTTCGTGGTAATCCGGACGCAACGGCATCTGGTTGACACCCAGTTTATAGAGGCCGAGCAACTGCACGAGCATGCCATTGAGGTTGGCAAACTCATAGTCGATGACGCCGTGCTCCGGCGTGTCACGCTGCTGCACCGAAAGCTTCGCCTGCCATTGGCTGTGCGCCTGGGTCAGCGTCGCCAGCGAGTTCTTCATGTCGTGCACCGTGGAGGCGATCACCATGGAAAAGTCGAGGCCCTGCTCTGTCTCTTCATTCATGCGCTGAACGCCCTCTCCCTGAGTTTGTGGTAGCGCTCATAGCGTGGATCGCTTTCCGGGATCTTGCCCAGCATGGTCAGGCTGGCACGACACTCGTCAATTCCGGCCTGGCCTAGATCCTGTCCAGGGTGAAGCAGCGACTGCACCATGTTCAGCACGATACTGATGTTCTTCGGCTGCAAGCCAAGCGCACTGCGGAAAAATGCCTGTGCTTCGGTGAGGTTGCCGGCCTTGTAGCTGCGCACGCCTTGCAGGTTGAAATCGACAGCCGCCTTGCTGGCCCCCAGAATCGCCGGATCATCGGTCATGCTGGCAATGCTTTTCATCACCGCAGGATCGTCGCCATAGGCTCCCGCACAACTCTTCAAGACGCCGGCACCGGCCTCTTCCTGACCGAGCTGCTTCAGTTGCGCAGCCACCATCAGTGCGGCGTCGGCACTGAGCACCTGCTCCATGCCATCCAGTCTGGCCATTGCCTGCTCGGTGAGCTTGGCTGCGGCTTCCGGGTCCGAATGCTGCAGGCTGGCCGCCTTCATCAGCCGGGTGCGCACTTGCAGACCTTGATCGTCGCCATGCTCCTTGGCAACGTCGACGAGGGCGTTGTTGATCTCGACGCGGGTGCGCGCATCAAGACCCTGATCGCCGCCCTTGCTGATCAACGCGTGAGCCAGCCCCAGATTGGTTTCCGGATCCTTGAAACGCGAATGCTGACCTTGGGAGACGGCCTGGCGATAGGCCTTGGAGGCACTTTCGAAGTCCTCGTTGCCCAGCGCTAGCTTGCCCAGCAGCTTCTGTCGACGCACCGCCAGCGGCGACAGGCGCACTGCGCTTTCCAGCACAGACTGCGCGCGTTTGCCATCGCCAAGCGCCACCAGCACATCAGCGAGGCCATCGAACAGCGCAGGCATGGTCGGAAACGCCTTGATCGCCTGCTCGTAGACAGCCTGTGCCTCGGCGGTCTTGCCGCGCTTGAGCAGCAGGCTGCCCAATGCACCGTAAGCCCACGGCGTGGCCCGATCAGCCAGAATGGTCTTGAGGAACGCTTCCAGGGGCTCGTTCTGCTTCAGATCACGCAAGGCATCGGCCTTGTAACGCAGGCACAACGGCGCATAACGCGGGTCCTGCTCGATCAGCTTGTCGCACGCGGCCAGCACCTCGGCCGGCTTGCGACGGTCGAGGGCCTGCAGAATCGGCTTGAGCAAGGTCTTGCGCTGCACCAGCTTTTCCAGCCGCTGGGCCAGCCCGGCGCGGTTGAACGGCTTGGTCAGGTAACCATCCGGCTCCCACTCAAGCGCACTCATGACCATCGCCTGACTGTTTTCGGCAGTGACCATGATGAATACGCTTTCGTAACTCAGCAGCCGCTCGATCATCAGGTCTTCCAGCACCTGCTGGCCGTTCTTGCGGCCATCACCCAGGTTGAAATCGTGCAGCACGAAGTCATAACGCTTTTGCGAGCACATGCGCAGAGCCTGCTCACCGGTATCGGCGGTGTCCACTTCCTTGACGCCCAGCTCACGCAGCATCGATCTCACTGAACTGCGAAAGTCAGAGAAATCATCAACGATAAGAAAGCTTTTTTGGTTGTACGCCAGCATCCGGATTCCTGCACAGGAGAGGGGTGAAAATATGAGACCCGTGGCCTGAAAACGATTCAGGCCCGACTCGGCAGCCCATTTTTCAGGACGCACATAATAACTGATGGCAAAGCGCCACAATACGACTTGCCGGTACCCTCCCCCTATGCGTCAAAGCGCGAGGGTGAGGGCAACACTCAGTTTTTCGACCATCCACGCAGAAACTGTAGAACGAACATCAACTTCGCACACGGACTCTGTGCCAGGCAGGCCTGAAGAGTGTGGGCCGGGTCGTGATTGCGGCAGGGGAAAGGCATTTTCGGAGAGGTTTGTCACACATCGGCTGTGCATTCGATACAACGCACAGCGTGGCGGAACGGCATGCCAGCGCGGCGCGCTGGCATGCGAGGTTGCACAGGTGGTTTACACCCAGCCGTCGTTCTTCTTGCGGCCCTTGGTCAGCGCCGGAAGGATCAGGCCGACCAGCAAGCCAGCACCGGCAATGCTGCCGCCGTAGACCATGTAACGCATCATCACCTGCTTGTTCTCGTCGCCAAGTCGCGCCTGAGTCGCACGCAACTCAGCCTGAGAGTCGGCCAGTTGATCGTTGAGGGTCTTGGTGCGCGCCTCCAGTTCGTCGACCAGCTTCTTGCGCGCGTCCAGCGTTTCCTGCATGCCTTGCACGCGGGTCTTCCAGGTGTTGTCGATGCCCGCCAGCTGCTCGGTCAGGTCGGCAACCTGCTGAGTCAGCTGCGGCACACGCTCGGCCTGGCCAGGGACTTCCTGCAAGTCGCTGCTGGGGATCCACACGGTGGAACCGCCTTCGCCACGCACCTGGCTGAACTTGCCCGAAGCGCTGAGCAGCTCGACCTTCTGCCCGGATTTCAGCGTCCCCACAATCCGATGATCATCGGTTGGTCCGCTGCGTACGTAGGTAGTGAGGCTGTCGCTGACCCAGCGATCGCTGCCGGCGGCCTGTGCGCTGCCAGGCATGACAACGGTCAATGCAGCGCCAACCAGGCCTGCGCCGAGCAAGCGACGCGAAACGGCGAACAGGCCAGGGGCTCGGGAAAGAAGTGCGGAAAAATGACGAGACATGGCGATAATTATCTTTATCTGAAATGAAAATAAAGCCTCGTTTAACGGGCCGGCTAAGGATGGGAGCGGCAAGTGATCAACGGTTTTGCAACTCCTGCCCGGACGGAATGTCTGCCTATCAGGCGCGTTGAAAAAGCACCTGATGATCCCTTTCATGCAGGCCGTCCAGAAAGTCCATCAGCTAACAGACTCCGTTAAAGGGGTCAGGTTCACTATTGCCCGTTGTCCGCGTCAAAATTCAGCCGCACGGTCATGCGAAGCAAGTGCCTGCTTTCAAAAGAATTCGCCTGCCGATTCAATCCTGCGATGACGCACAAGGGCTCAAACGAGGGACGTCGGCAGTCCGGCGTTTGCTTTCCCGGCCAAGTGCTGTAGAAAAGGCCCCACAGGGGTGAATCTTCTCGATATTCACCATCCTGATGCTCGACTGCATCGCTCTAATGGAAAATAGAATGATCCCAAGACAAGTGATTAACGCCACCGTAAGCCCGAAAGGCAGCCTTGAAACCCTGTCCCAACGTGAAGTGCAGCAGCTCAGCGCGGCCGGTTCAGGCAGCACCTATACCCTGTTTCGCCAGTGCGCCCTGGCCATTCTCAATACCGGCGCCCACGTCGATAACGCCAAGACCATTCTTGAAGCGTACGAGAGTTTTGAAGTCCGCATCCATCAACAGGACCGCGGGGTTCGCCTGGAGCTGCTCAACGCTCCGGCCGATGCCTTCGTCGACGGCGAGATGATCGCCAGCACCCGCGAAATGCTGTTCAGCGCCTTGCGCGACATCGTCTATACCGAAAGCGAACTGGACAGCCAGCGCATCGACCTGAGCAATTCCCAGGGCATCACCGACTACGTGTTCCATCTGCTGCGCAATGCTCGTACCCTGCGTGCCGGTGTCGAGCCGAAGATGGTGGTGTGCTGGGGCGGCCATTCGATCAATACCGAAGAATACAAATACACCAAGAAAGTCGGCCATGAACTGGGCCTGCGCAGCCTGGATATCTGCACCGGCTGTGGCCCCGGCGTGATGAAAGGCCCGATGAAAGGCGCGACCATCGCGCACGCCAAGCAGCGCATCGTCGGCGGTCGCTACCTGGGCCTGACCGAGCCGGGCATCATCGCCGCCGAAGCGCCCAACCCGATCGTCAATGAGCTGGTGATCCTGCCGGACATCGAAAAACGTCTCGAAGCCTTCGTGCGCGTCGGCCACGGCATCATCATCTTCCCCGGTGGCGCAGGCACTGCCGAAGAGTTCCTGTATCTGCTGGGCATTCTGATGCATCCGGACAACAAGGATGTGCCGTTCCCGGTGATCCTGACCGGCCCGAAAAACACCGAACCGTACCTGCAGCAGTTGCACGCGTTTGTCGGTGCCACGCTGGGTGAAGAGGCGCAGCGTCACTATCAGATCATCATCGACAACCCGGCGGACGTTGCCCGGCAGATGACCCAGGGCCTGAAGGAAGTGAAGCAGTTCCGCCGCGAGCGTAACGACGCGTTTCACTTCAACTGGCTGCTGAAGATCGAGGAAAGCTTCCAGCACCCTTTCGATCCAACCCACGAGAACATGTCGAAGCTGCATTTGAACCACGATGTGCCGACTCACGAACTGGCCGCCAACCTGCGCCGGGCGTTTTCCGGCATCGTCGCCGGCAACGTCAAGGACAAGGGCATTCGCCTGATCGAACAGCACGGTCCGTATCAGATCCACGGCGACCCATCGATCATGGGCCCGCTGGACAAACTGTTGCAGGCCTTCGTCGATCAGCACCGCATGAAGCTGCCAGGCGGCGCGGCGTACGTGCCGTGCTATCAGGTCGTAACCTGACCGCATAGCGACGTACGGCAAGCCGACGGGGTGCTCTTGAGCACCCCGTTTCTATTTTTGCTGGCGAAATGCCTTGGGCGACTGCCCGGTAGCGCGCTTGAAGAAGCGCGAAAAATACGCAGGCTCGGAAAACCCAAGGCTGTCTGAGACCTGATTGATGGTCAGGGTGGTGTAGATCAGGTTGCGCTTGGCCTCCAGCAACAAGCGCTCACTGATGATCTGCAAGGCCGACTGGTTGCACAGCCGCCGACACAGTGCATTCAAATGCGCGGCGCTGATACCCATCGCCTGAGCATGCTGGTCGATCGACCAGTGCTCGCGAAAACTCGCTTCCAGTTGATGCATGAACACCTGCAAATGCTCGCGGCCGCGATCCATCGCATGAGTCTCTTCTCCGGCATGCTCACTGCTGCGCCGACTGAGCCACACCGCCAGCACATTGACCAGCGAGTGCAGCATCAGATCGCGGCCCGCTCTGGGCTGCCGGTATTCATTGGCAATGGCATTGAACAGCGTGTCCACGTAATCGCCGTCCGCCCCGAGCGCATAGCAGCGTGCCGCGCTGAGGGCTGAGACGTCGAGCGCAGCCTCGAGTTGCTCCACCAAGGGTCTGGCCAGGCTGAGAATATGGCCCTTAATATCTCTGGAGAACCTGAAGGTGTGCACGCTCAGTGCGGGAACGACCTGCAACGAAGGCATCTCGACCTCGCTGACCCGGTCCTCGACCTTGAGCATCGCCTTGCCCGACTGCACGTAAAGCAACTGGACCAGATCGCCATGCCGATGCGGCTTGATCTCCCATTCGTGAATCCTGCTGCGCTCGGGGATCGACTCGCAGTGGATCAGGTCCGGGGTCGGCCAGGCCGTGGTTTCCCCGTAGAGCTTGAACACCGGTATCGCTGCTGTGGCAGGTCTGGCCATGTCGCCCTCTCTCGTCCAGACCCTCGAAAAGTCCAGATAATGCAGCGGATATTGCCTTCTTATCTCGACGGCATCCATTAAAAATGCAGGAGACAAAAATAAACACTTCCCGCTGATTAAACCTGGCAGGGATCAAAAGACAGGACTATCGCCATGAAGACCAAGGTTGCCATTATCGGTTCAGGCCCTTCCGGGCTGCTGCTGGGCCAACTGCTGCAGCGTGCCGGCATCGACAACGTCATCGTCGAGCGCAAGGACCCCGATTACATCCTTTCGCGCATCCGCGCCGGCGTGCTGGAACAAGGCATGACCGACCTGTTGCGTGAAGCGGGGGTCAGTGAACGCATGGACGCAGAGGGCCTGATCCATGACGGTTTCGAGCTGGCGTTCGCCGGTCGCTGCGAGCGTATCGACCTGAAGAGTCATGCCGATGGCAGGACGGTGATGGTCTACGGCCAGACCGAGGTCACCCGCGACCTGATGGCCGCGCGCGCCGCGACCGGAGCAATGACGATCTACAACGCTACGGACGTCAAAACGCACGAGCTCAAGAGCGATAGTCCGTACCTGACGTTCGTGAAAGACGGCGAGACCGTGCGCCTGGACTGCGATTACATTGCCGGCTGTGACGGCTTTCACGGGGTCTCACGGCAATCGATTCCCGCTGACGCCCTCAAGGTATTCGAACGCGTCTATCCGTTCGGCTGGCTCGGCGTACTGGCCGACACGCCGCCGGTCAACGAAGAGCTGGTCTACGCCAATCACCCGCGCGGCTTTGCCTTGTGCAGCATGCGCTCGGCCATTCGCACCCGCTATTACGTGCAGGTCAGTGCCGACGAGAAGGTCGAAGACTGGTCGGACGAGCGCTTCTGGGATGAACTCAAATCCCGTCTGCCCGAGCATCTGGCAGAGCGACTGGTCACCGGCCCGTCCATCGAGAAAAGCATCGCGCCGCTGCGCAGCTTTGTGGTTGAACCCATGCAGTACGGCCGCCTGTTCCTGCTCGGCGACGCCGCGCACATCGTCCCGCCGACCGGTGCCAAGGGCCTGAACCTGGCGGCCAGCGATGTCAGCACGCTGTACCGCATCCTGCTCAAGGTCTATCAGGAAGGCCGCACTGACCTGCTGGAAAAGTATTCACAGATCTGCCTGCGCCGAGTGTGGAAAGCCGAGCGCTTCTCCTGGTGGATGACGTCGGTGCTGCATAACTTCCCCGACACCGACGCCTTCAGCCAGCGCATCCAGCAGACCGAACTGGACTACTACGTCGGCTCGGAAGCCGGGCGCAGGACCATTGCCGAGAATTATGTAGGCTTGCCGTATGAGGCTGTCGAGTAGAGCGTTGGCCCCGGCGCTGTGATTGAGCTGCGTACTCACAAGCCATAGGCTGCCCGTCGACATGCGTTGTGCAATCACACAACGCATGCTCCCCGCCGCCGTGCAAAACCCCAAAGCGTTTTCGACACTGCCCGCCTATGATCAGACGTGCGTCCAATAGCTATCTGGCTATATAAAAACAACAAGCACAGAGGAACACCCGCCATGACACCTGTTTCGACCCACGAGGTGGGCGACGCCGAAGGCAATCATGTCTACCGTCGCATCACCCTGCGCCTTATCCCGTTTATCTTCATTTGTTACCTGTTCAATTACCTCGACCGCGTGAACGTCGGCTTTGCCAAGCTGCAGATGCTCGATGCCCTGAGTTTCAGCGAGACGGTCTATGGCCTGGGCGCCGGTATTTTCTTCATTGGCTACGTGCTGTGTGGCCTGCCCAGCAATCTGGCGCTGAACCGCTTCGGGCCGCGTCGCTGGATCGGTCTGATGATGATTACCTGGGGAATCTTCTCGACCTGCCTGATGTTCGTCACCACGCCGGTCGAGTTCTACGTGCTGCGCTTTCTGACCGGTATGGCAGAGGCCGGTTTCTTCCCAGGCATCGTGCTGTACCTCTCGCGCTGGTATCCGGATCAGCGTCGCGGGCGGATCATGGCACTGTTCATGTCGGCCATCCCGGTCTCCGGCCTGCTGGGCGGCCCGTTTTCCGGATGGATTCTCAATCATTTCGCTGCGGGCCAGGGCGGCATGGCCGGCTGGCAATGGATGTTCCTGATTCAGGGCGTGCCGACCGTGGCGCTGGGTGTGCTGGCCTTCGTTCTGCTGTGCGACAAGGTCGAGGATGCCCGCTGGCTGACGCCCGGGCAGCGTCAGCGGGTCAAGACCGATATCACCAACGATGAACTGAGCCGTCCGGTGCACGGCAAAAGCTCGGTGGCTTCCGTGCTGAGCATGCCGTTCATATGGATCCTGGGCTTTATCTACTTCTGCATTCAAAGCGGCGTCTACGCGATCAATTTCTGGCTGCCGTCGATCATCAAGAACCTCGGTTTCAGCGATGCACTGGTGATCGGCTGGATCAGCGCCGTGCCGTACCTGATGGCGGGCGTGTTCATGCTGCTGGTCGGCCGCTCCGCCGACCTGCGCAATGAGCGCCGCTGGCATCTGGTGGTCCCGATGCTGATGGGCGCGACCGGCCTGATCATCGCCGCCAACTTCGCGACGCTGCCCATCGTTGCCATCATCGGGCTGACTATCGCGACCATGGGTGCGCTGACCAGCCTGCCGATGTTCTGGCCATTACCGACCGCCCTGCTGAGCGCCAGCGTTGCCGCAGGCGGGCTCGCGCTGATCAACTCGATTGGGCAGATGGCAGGCTTTCTCAGCCCTTACCTGGTGGGCTGGATCAAGGATCAGACCGGCTCGACTACCCTGGCGCTGTATTCACTGGCCGCGCTGACCATCGTCGGCAGTCTGGTGGCACTGCGGGTCAGTCGGTCGTCGGCAGTCAAGGTGGCAGGGACCGCCTGAGCGCCATTGCCGAAGACAGCTTGATCCTGCGCAGCTGGCGTGGAGCGGGATGCGCAGATTTTTGCGCACCCGATACCCGCATGAAACTGACCAAGGCTTGTATTTAAAGCGCTGCAACACACAGGTATGAGTCAGCGCATGTGCGCAGACGTTTGCGCACTATTTCATGCTTTTTTGCTCGATATTTTTGCTTTAAATCTCTATCTCTTTGTTTTATATCGATAAATAGACAGTCGGCACATATCTTGGAATGCACCTCTGCACACAACGCGCGATATCGCCCGTTTCTGCGCAGAGATTCCATGCATGACCGACAAATCCGGCACCCATACTCAACGACGTGCTGCAACGTTCGCCAAAACTCCCGCCACGGCCACCAGCCTGTGTCCCTTCCGGGGACCTGACGTCGCCATCGTGCCAGTGCGCTACGCGCTGGACCGCTCCCGCTACGATGCCGCGCCCGAGAAGCTGAAACCGCTGCTCAAGGGCAGCCAATGGGCAGTGATGCCCAAGCTGAAAACACGAAGCTATACCCTTCGCCAACTGTATGACGGCTACGTGTATGTTTATGACGAAACGGCCGGGACCTTTCATGAGTACGTCTCGTCAGCTGCCAATGGTTATCTGAGCCGCATCATCTGGACAGACGCACAGATCGGCAGTGACCGGCGAAGCGGTGCCGACGATGGCAAACCCTTCCTGCTCTATCCGCGAAACAACCGGCTTCACATCGCCTTTTCAGCGCAGCAGTGGACCTGGCGAATCTGCGAACACCTGCGCTCCAGTCCGGCAAGCCGCGCTTCATGGATGAAAGCGCTAGATCTGAAACGCTACTGCACGACCATGGCCGAGCCGGATACCTTGCCATTGAACCGTATCGCCGAGGCGGTGGCGGACATCGACAAGGAGTATGTGGTTGACGATGACCGCTTTGCAGACTCGGCGATCCCCACATCCAGGGCCTCCAGCGAGGAAGCCGATCCGCTGTTTTCGCCAATCGGCGCCGACGTTTTCTGGCAGGGCAGCGTTGAAGATCAGGACAGCTCCCTGCTCATCGCCCTTGATGATCCGCTGGCCATTTTCAACGATCTGGGCATGCAACTGGCCGCCGATCAGGCCGCTTACCGCAACTGGCAAGCCGAGCACGAACACAAGATCCAGATCGCCCAGACTGTCACCGCACTGTGTGGCGCTGAAAGCGAGCCGGAGAAACTGCCGGCATCGGTGCGCGGCAATGCGGCGCTCACCCATCAGTACCTGAGCGACGTCGAAGCCTATTTTGAACAATGCATGTTTGAACAAGAGCAGATCGGCAACAACACCGCTCCCGGAGGCGTGCTATTGCTACCGGATATTTTCAAGAGTCCGCAGATGCGCAGATCGCTTGAAATGCGATACGGCAGCGCGCCCTCCGACGAGGCCCTGCAAGCCTGGAAAGATCGCCACAAATGGCGGCGCGAGGTCGACCTGAGCGGCGCGCGTGCGTACCTTCAGCAGCACCTGCCGACCGGCGACACACTGCTGAAACAGGTGCGTGACACGCAAAGCGATTTCCAGCAATGGACGACCCATCTGGGTACGGAACCCCTCAAGCTGTTTGTCGACACCGCACACCCTGAAAGCCTGCTTTATCTACAAACGCTCATGCTCAATCTGCAGATCATCTACGCTCAGGACAACGCCGCCAGCGCCTGGCTTGCCGAGCAGGAAGCCAACGACAGCAGCCTGTTTGGCACGTTGCGCTACGGCTTCTCACCGGCGCTCAAGCACGCACTGCACCAGGAGGCCAACGCGCTGCTGAACGGCCTCGGCGACATCACCAACCTGGCCACCCGCATCGGTGAACTCAACGGCACGCTCAATCACCAGGGCTTTGCCGAAAAGCCGTGGATGAAGGCGCTGAAACAACCCGTTCAGGACACCTTCAAGGCCCTCGGCCAACTGGCCAGCGATGCTGGCAAGGCAACGTTCGAAAGCATCCTGCTGGCCTGGGTGCCCATTGACAGCCGCCTGGCAGTGGGCAAGCAGCAGAACATCGTGGCACTGATTCGCACACTGTTGATTGGCCAGATTTTGCTCGATTCAAAGGCGCGTATCGCGATCGATCACAACATGCTCGCGAAGCTGAAAACCTGGGTCAGTGAGTGGCAGGTACTCAACAAACAGATCAGCGACACCCGTCGCAGCTGGCTCTACCCAACCGCTTACAACCCCCGCAAAAGCATCGCCAGCAACCTGCGCGTGCTCGAGCAAAAACTTCGTCTGCACGAACTGAGCATGCCCGCCCTTCTGGACTATCAGAACAACCAATACGCCAAGCAGTTGCAGGACGAGATTCGCCTGCACGTCCAGTCCGGCAAAGCCATCACCAAAGACTGGCTGACCAGCGCCAGGCGCTGGCTCGATGGACTGGGAGGCATTGCCGGTTCGATCACCTGGGGCGTGATCATGCTCAACTTCATCAACACCGCCTTTACCTATCGCGACCTTACTCGGGATGGAGACTTCAGTGCCAAGGACCTTGGCAAGGTGACGTATGGATTGGGATATAGCTTTAACTTGTTGATGGCGGTATTTGTTGAAGCGCCGTGGGCGGTTATCAGTACGGCCAAGCCTCTTTCCATTGGCGGCTATGACATAGGCATTCTCGATAAATCAGCGGCTTACTGGAAAGCACGGGGTAATGCGGTTTGGGGGGATGCTATACGTGGGTTTAGAGGTTCGATGGTGGCGATGGGGGCATTTGGGATAGCGGCGGCCATGCTGGAAATTCTGGATATAGGAAATGATCTAAACAAGGTCAAAACAAGCGAAGAGCGGATAGCGAGTGAGATAAAAATTGCGTCGGTCGCCATGATGCTACTCGGCAGCGCCATTCAGCTCAGCGCTGGTCTCTTCCCGACAACTTTTCTCGCTGCGTTCGCAATGGCCTCATGGTTCAGTGCTGTACTGCTGCTGACTGGTGTCGTGTATCTGCTCGCCACAATGGCGTTGAACCACTTAAAACAAGACAGTATAGGACGGTGGCTAAGAAAATGTTGCTGGTCAAAGTCAATCGAATATCGATACTCTACAAATGGAGAAGGCCAACTTGAAGAAAAGCTTGCTCTACTCACGATACAGCTCAGTCCTCAAGTTTATGTGAAGAGCACCACACGTGATGCAACCCGCTACCTCGGCAAAGGTGATTACTACAGCACCCCGGAGCAGTATGGTGCTGGTGTTCAAATCCTCTTGCCCAAAGTGGTGCGCGGTCAGTCGGTGCATTTCAACGTCATCAGTAGTAAACGTCCCTGGGGCGTGCTTCCCGTGAAAAAAATTGATTCTTCAATACATGAATCATTTCTTAGTAGGGGTCAATTCAAAAAGACTGATCAGTTTGGAAAACTTGCTAATCTACCCGCTCGCAATGCTGAGGAAGATTTTACATTTCCTCGCATGCCTCCAGAAAGTGAGGATCTGGTTTGGGAAACCTGGGTGCCACTCGAGAAAGAAGCAGCATACCTAGAACTACAAATATGGTATTCAAACAACCTACTGAACTCAGATCCACAGGATATTGGCTACCTGTTTCAGCTTGAGCTAAGCGGTAAGGGCGAAACCGCTATCAATGGGGTAGACGCCACCGAGCTTGAAGTAAAATCAGCAAGTTTAATCAACGCGCTGACTCTTGAGATTGCGGATTAATAACATGACCGAACAAAAGACATCCGCCACTTACACACACAAAAGCGAAACACCTGTGAGCGACGTGCTAAAAACTCAAAATAAAAACCTGCCCCATAATAGTAAAGACCTATTGAATTGGACAATAAAAACCATTGCAAGATCACCAAAAGAAACCCTAATATCTGAGCTAAGTGTTATTTGCTTATGCGCTCTTGTACTGAGCTTTACTTTATGGATAAGCTGGGATCACTACATAGAAAACCCAATGGACTCGAGCTACCAAGTAATTACGTTAACTGGAGCTGCAATCTATATCATCGCGCTAGGTGTCCGCCAAAAAACCATCTACAACTACACCCTGAAAACCGACGGCGCCACGGTCGAGTATTACCTCCACTACCCCGACTTCGCCTCAAGCTTCTTCAAAGGCATCGCCATTTTCGTCATGCTGGTATTCGGATTCGTCGCCATCCTGACCGGATCGTTGCTCTTTCTGGTCGGTCCGGTGGCGATGGCCTTCATCGCCGCCATCAAACTGCTGAACTGGGAAAACCCTGTCAACCATCGACAAACCGCCCCATGGCAGCTGCACGAATTTGTCACGGTCGATCACAAACGCCTGATGGTCATTATCCATTGCGACGATATCACCACCGGCTTCGCGGCGCGCTTTCCCAGCAAGGCGCTGATGGACAAATACCTCGCCTTTCTGCGCGAGGTACTTCCAGCGAACGTCGAATACATCGAAAAGACCACCCACTGGCATCAGGGCTGATGCAACTCAGGCTTGAGCTGAAACTCACTGCAAGCCTGAGCAAGCGATCAAACCGCCATGGGCACCGTGAAGCGGAACTCGCTGCCCTCGCCCACCCGGCTTTGCGCTACCAGTTCTCCACCATGGGCCTTGACGATGCCCTGGGAGATGTAAAGGCCCAGGCCGGTGCCGGTCGGGTTGCCTTCCTTGACGGTCCAGTAGCGTTCGAAGATATGCGGCAACTGCTCGGGAGGGATGCCCTCGCCGGAGTCCCGCACGGTGAACACGATTTCAGTGCCGTTGGACATTGCCGCCACACCGATCGTACCCATTTTCGGGGTGAACTTGATGGCGTTGCCGATCAGGTTGGACAGCACCTGGAAAAGACGCTCCGGGTCGGCCTGCACCTTGAGGTCAGGCTCGGCGTTGAAGGAGATCTCGATGGATTTGTCCATCGCCAGCGGGGCCAGCAAGGTATAGGCCTCCTCGAATATCTGGCTGACTTCCAGTGGCTGCGGCGTAATCGTGTAGCGGCCCGCTTCGATTTTCGAGGTGTCGAGCAGGTCTTCGAGTAACACATTCATGCGGCTGGCCGCTTGCTGCATGGTATCGATTGCCGTGGAAATACGTCGCGACGTATGCGGCCCATCGGAGCTGAACGACTTCTGCATCATCCCGCAGAGCATGGAAATGACCGTCATCGGGTTACGCAAGTCATGGGACACGACCGCTACCAGCTCGTCACGCGCGCGAACAGCCTGTTGCTCCCTGCGCACCTGACGGGCGAGGTCATTTTCCAGGGCGGAGCGGCGCAGATCATTGGCGGCGAACACATCGCCGTAGCTCCACTTCGTAGCGATCCCGGTCATCTCGACCTTCCAGATCTCAAACGAGGTACGCGGCCGAAGACGCATGCCGCCCGCCGAGCTTTCCATGTTCAATGGCTTTTTAGGATCACCGCTCCACTGAACCGTTTCCTTGACCTCGGGACGAAACCAGATAACGCCATTGTCGACCGGCTTTGGCAGGCTCATCGCCAATACGCCGCTGGCGACTGGCTGATAAGCCTCGGCAGGCGCATAGACACTGGATAGATGATGACTGGCATACACTGGTTCGCCACCAGCGATCATCCAGGCATGCAATGCACGTATGTCGGACGGCTCAGGGCAGATGCCGAAACAATGCGTTTGCCGGTCTTCGATGATGGCGACGCCGGTCGCGCCGACCAGATCCATCAACAACTGGGGTTGCTGCGCCAGGCCATCGAAGACGTTTTCTTCGGACCCGGCCATGGCCAGATTCAATTGCTCGAGCGCCCTGACCTTCGCCTCTCGCTGACGGCTTATTTCCAGCGCTTCCATGGCGCTGATCTGCAGCGACAGCACCTGGCCTATCGCCTGGCAGGCACTGCGCAATTCGTGAGACACGTACAGCGGCGTGCGGTTGCCGCAACTGATCAATCCCCACAACTTGCCGCCCTGAATCAGCGACACACTCATGGACGACAGCACGCCCATGTTCTTCATGTACTGGCAGTGGATCGGTGAAACACTGCGCAACGTCGAAAAACTCAGATCAAGCTGCTGCTGAGTGTCCGGGCGCAGTTGAGGCACCAGGGGCACCGGGATGTAATCGGCATCGGGAATAATGCGCAGCCAGTTGCGGCGATACAGTTCGCGTGCCTGCTCGGGAATGTCCGATGCCGGGAAAAACAGACCGTTGAAAAGCTCCATGGACGGCGCCGACGCTTCGGCGATCACCTGGCCATGGCCCTCCTCTTCGAAGCGGTAGATCAGCACCCGGTCGTAACCGGTCATTTTCTGGATCTCGCGGACACTGACTTCATACAGGGTCTGCAGATCACTCGCAGCGTGCAGTTGACGCAACATGCGCCCCATGTTGCCGGTGCGCTCGGAATAACTCACCGACTGCGCATCCTTGCCCTGAATTTCGAGTTCCAGCACCAGAACGCCCTGATGACGGTGTAACAAGGCTTCGAACTCGATGCCGTTGATCGACATCAGCAGGCGTTGCGCGTCGATGAACGAATCATGGGCACTGGCGCTTCTGATCACCTCGGCCCAGCCAGCGCCCAGCACACAGTCCAGCCCCTTGCCGAGCAACTGCTCGGGCACATGACCCAGCACAGTCTGCACGTTGGCGCTGACTTGCAGGATCGTCAGCTCGGGCTCTGCAAGGGTAAACAGCAGGCCATGGGGTTGAATGGCGCCGGGAAACTGAATGGGCTCATCCGCACAATTGGCCAGAAGGACTTCAAAGGCGTCTTTGTCGAGTTGGCTCATAACAGTACCTTTTGACCCTCGAGCCAGTGCTCGAAACATGCAAATGTGGAGTGCGCTGCAAACGCGGCAGCATCATTAAAAGCAACTTCCCGCGACACTTCATCCAGATGGTTCAGAAACGCCTTCCAGCGAGGTCCGGTGCGGGCACCATACACATCGAGAAAGGCCGTTCCACTTTGCCCATCCAGACCCAGACGCTTGTTTATTTCGCGTCGCAACACCTGCCCGCCCAATGTCGCCCCTTCCAGTACATACATCACACCCAGGCAGGCGCCGGGAGAATCAATGGCGGGCAACTGTTGGCAGCGGGGCAATTGCCCGATGTCGTGATCGGACATCCCCAGCGCACGAAGATCCTCGACCAGCACAGGTGTTTTGACCCTCTCGGCCGGGACAAGCTCCGCAGGTACCAAGGCACTGCCGTGCAATACCGCTTCAAGCGGTGCATAAAAGCCGTAATAGGCCTGAAGCAGGCGCAGGTAAAGAGCGTGATCGAGAGCGGATGAAAAAAACGGCATGCGTTTTTCAAGCCTGACGTGCAACTGACTGGTTTCAGCACGCAGTGCATCAAGCAGTTTCGGCGGGGTAACACGTGGAAAACTTGCCGGCATCCAGGAAGGCTCTTGAGTGTGCAATGGGCAGAAAACGCATCCGAGCGAAAACAGGCCGCCAAAATACAGATTCAGAGCAAAATCTGACAGGTTTTTCCTGCGTTTGCGATGAAATACCACAATCCATAAAGAAAAACAGTCAGCGAAATAAGACGACGGTTTGCCACCGCCCGAAAATCCGCTATCGACCAAATAACGATAGTTGAAAACCGAACCCTATACGCGCCAGATGCGCGAGCGGTTCACAGAGGCAAGCACTTTAACATCATCCAATAACGATGCCATCCTCACGCAAGCCCCTGACTCGACCAGCGGCTTGCGTGACAACGCTGAAAAGGCCAGCTCGCGTGGTCATCGCACGTTCTGATACAGCATCATTCGCGAGGTTTCATGCAGACCGCGGGTCAGGTCGCGCAGCCGCTCGAACTCTTGCGGATTCCGTTCGGCAACGTTATCCAGCGGCGTGGGGGAAGACAGGTCGTGGAGCGTTGGCGAACTGCCGTCGTGTTCCATTTGCAGCAGGTAGTTGCGCGTGACACCGCCGATCAGCGGGAACGTACCTTCGCGCAGTACCAGCGGCACTACGCGTTCACCTTCAGGAGCCGCCTGCTGAATGTCGCGGCCCATGGTGCCGCTGGTGAAGTCCATTCCGGCCATCCCCGCCAGTGTCGGCAGCAGGTCGGCAAGGCCGACCGCTTCGTCGACGACCCGAGTGCCCAGCAGGCCAGGGGCGTGAATCAACAGCGGAACGTTGTTGCTCTCCAGGCCCAATTGCTCGAACGCTGGCGCCATGTGCGGGATCTGGCTGATGCGCGTGTTGTGATCGCCAAACAGCACGAAGATGGTGTTTTCGTAGTAACCGCCCGCCTTGGCCAGCTCCATCAACCGCCCGATATTGAAATCCAGCAGGCGCACCGCGTTGTACTGCTCCACGCTGCGCGAACCGGCGGCCTGGACCTGCTCCACGGTCTTGTCGCTGACCTGAAAACCGTCGTTGTCTTTGGGAATGGTAAACGGCCGGTGATTGCCCGCAGTCTGCACGTAGGCAAAGAACGGTTTGTCGGCTGGCAACGCACGCAGGATCCGGTCACTCTCCTTGAACAGGTCCAGGTCGGAAATCCCCCACACATCCACCTGCGGTGACTTCCAGTCGCGCTCGTCATACAGCCGTACGTCGTCGATACTGCGACGGATCAGGGCGTTCATATTGGCCCAGCCGGAATTGCCGCCAATCATGTACAGCTTCTCGTACCCTTTGAAGTCGTTGATGATGGTGTTTTGCCGGGTGAGCAGCGGATGACGTGTAGCCGTTTCCTGCCGGGTCACGTCGGGTACCCCGGTGATGCTCGCCCAGACCGTTTTCGCAGTGCCGGTAACCGGCACGTAAAAGTGCTTGAAGAACCAGCTTTGGGTGGCCAGATGGTCCAGGTTCGGCGTCGGGTTCAGCGGGTTGCCGTAGGCGCCGACGGCACTGGTGCCCAGCGATTCGAGCATGACGAACATGACATTCGGCGGCCGCTCGCCCGGCAGCCGGTAAGGCTGCACGGGCTGATGACGCTTGAAACTCAACCCCTGCACGTCTGGCTGGCGGACGCCCAGATAACGCGCGACTTTTTCATAATGCTTGCGCACCTGAGGCTCATCGAAGTTCGACTGCGAGACCTTGAGCGTATCGTACAGAAACAGCGCCGGATTAAGCCCCAGCGCCGCCACCTGACTGTTGCCGGAGAAGAACGCATCGCTCCAGCGCAGCGGTACCGGGTTTTCCAGATTGAGATTCTCCACCCGGCCCAACAGGCCGAGGAAGGTTGCACAGATCATCAGTGCCGAACCCCAGACCGTGGACCAGCGTTTGATCGGTCTGGCCTCACGGTCCAGGGTGACACGCTCAAGCCTGATCAATACCCAGCCGAGCACTGCGACCGTGAGCAGCCAACCGACAGTGATCCACACCACTGGATAGGTCTGCCAGAGCATGTCCCGGGAAATCTGCGCATCCTCCAGATAGCGCAGCACACTGGCGTTGAGCCTGACGCCGAGATAGGCGTAATGACCGAAATCGACGATGTAGATCATCGTCAGAATCGCCAGCGTCACGATCAGATAACCTCGCGCCAGCCAGCGCAAGGCACGCACGCTGATCAGGTTCCAGCCCGGCAACCAGAGCAGCACCGCGACTGGCAGCAGTATCAGCAGCGCCAGGCGCAAGTCGAAACGCAAACCGATGCCCAGCGTCTGGGCGACCTCGCCATGCGTGAACAGCGTGCCCGGTTCGATGCCGGAAAACCCGTAGAAGAACACGCCCCTCAGCAACGCCGACAGCAGGAACACCACCATGACCGCGCCCAGCCAATAATGCAGGCGTCGCGATTGCAACCAACTCATCGTCATTCCTCTAGACATTGCCGACAGACAGAGCGGCCGGACGGCGCGTCTGCATTGCCCGGCGATAAACAAAACGGATAGCCAGAATCAGCAAGGCCCCACAACAGTAAAGGCCAAGCAGCGGATCAATCAGGTAATCCCAATAATTTTCCGATGGCTTGATGCGAAAAGTGAAGGCCAGCGTCGCCGCGCTGAGCATCACGGCGGCCAGCGCATTGCGCATAAAGACCAGCCCCAGCGCGATGACAGCGACAATCATGATCATCGGCCGCGGGTTGTAGCCCCAGCGGTACGGATCGAAATAGGTCAGGCCCAGCGTGGCCGGGTACAGGGTCAGTGCCAGCGCAGCGAACACCACCAGCATCACCCCGCGTCTGGGCGCTGCCAGCGGCTGGAGCACACCGAGTCGCTGCAGGGTCAGCCAGCCTAGGAGCACCAGGCTGCTGATGGCCAGGTCATCGGTCAGGCTACGGGCATAGGACGCCATCGACAGCCCGTCGATTGAGATCACACTCAATAGCGAGGCGGCGGCCAGCAAGCCGCAGCGCCACCATAACGATGCGGTCAAGGGTGCCAACAGCACAAACAGGGTCCAGGCAAACGCCAGATGAGCCAATCCCAAAGCGATCATAAAAGTTGCTCCGCCAGCCAGGCCTCGTTGAAGCTGACATGCTTGATGAAGGTGTTATTCCATGAGTAGACTAGGTGATACAGGCCGTCCGGACTGCGGATGAAGTACGGGTATTCGTATTCGAAATCGCAGCCCTGAGGCGAGCAGACGCGTTGGTCCAGATTGCTCAGAAACGCCTCTTCCATCGGTTGACGCAGGGCACCACTGGAGCTGCGGAAGCCCTCGCCGATCACCTCCTTGTACGCCTCAAGGGTAAACGGCGTGCCCAGCGGATCGGGCGACTTGTCGAAATCCATCAATGGCCGCCAGACGTTCATCTCCTCGTCAGTCCCGTACAGACTGAGTTTGAAGCGCCCCTCGCGCAAGTCATTGAGCGCCACCAGCAGGCCCTTGCCCGGCACACCGACCGCAGCCAGCGAAGAATTGGGGTTGCTCGGGGTCAACGGATACGGCTCGCTCCAGCTCTGCCCGCCGTCTTCGGTGCGGCTGGCCAGCACCCGGTGGAACGTCTCGCCGGCATAGCGCAGCAAGGCCACGGCACGCTGCCCATCCAAAGGCACGACGGTGGGCTGCAGGGAATTGTTGCCACGGCTGATGCGAAACTTGTCGATGACCTCACCGTCGGCGCTCAGGTACAGGTATTCGGCAAACTTGCCGAGAAACTCGTGGTAGACCGGCAGGCCGATCGAACCGTCGGCATGAAACACCGGCGCACCGCGTACCAGCGTACTGATGTTCAGAAACGGTGTTGTCACCAGTTGCCACGGCGGCGACCAGCTGGCGCCCATGTCGCTGGAGACCATGGCGTTGACCGTGCTGCCCGCCCAGCCGCCGACCGAGACTGAAACGTAGAACAGCCACAGGCGATTGTCCGGAGCCAGGGCGATCACCGGATTGCCCAGTTTGCGGATGTATTTGCCGGTGCCCGCCTGGGTGGACTCGCGGGTTGCCAGCACCTGCTCGCCGCCCCACTCGCCACTGGCCGCATCGAAGCGCGAGGTGCGTATTTCAACGTCGCCCGCCCCTTCGCGAGAGCCGGCGAACCATACCGACATCAGGTCGCCGCCGGGCAACGCCGTCACGGCTGAAGAATGCACGAAATCGTCCAGGTCGGAAGACGCGAAGCGCGACATATAGGACGCCTTGGGCGCCACGCTCTCAGCGCCAACTGGCGCCGGGCTGACCGCAAAGGGCGCAATACGGTGCTGTGGATGGCTGAGCCACGCACTGAGAAAAATCGCCACAACAATCAGGCCTGCGCTCCATGCAGCCACGTTTCGGGAAATAACACGCATCGGGAGGCATCACTGTAAAGAGGAACAAAGGTGTGGTTTCAGCGATGGCGATCTTCGGGCAACGGACGTCGCTTGCCTGTCAGCATCGACAAGGGCAGGTTGTCACGTACCTGAACGCTTTCGAAGATGGCGGCGGCCATGTGCAGCACCACCAGGGCACACAATGTGTTGGCGAGAATTTCATGGATGTCCTGCGGCCAGTCGGCGCCCCACAAGGCATCGACCTCTTCCATCAGAAAACCGGTCAGGCCCATGCCGAAGATCAGCACCATCATGAGTACCATGACCAGCGCGCCGAGCGGGGAATGGCCGAGCCGATGCATCGGCCGCCGCTCGATCAGCGAGCGGATGTGCGTACGCAGGCGCGCCGGATTTGGCCAGAAATCACTCCAGCATGCGCTGCGTGGCCCGATGAATCCCCACACCACTCGCACCGCCAGCCAGGCAACCGCGTAATAGCCCAGCCAGATATGCCAGTCGCCACCGGCTTCATTGAAGAAATAATTGGCAACAAAAACACCCGCGATCGAGACGTGAAACAGCCTGACCAGCGGGTCCCACAGGCGCAGGGAACCACGGTTCATTACTTGATCTCGGTCTTCACCGCTTTACCCGTCACCGGATCGTGATAGATCTCGACCTTGCGCTTGTCCTTGTCGAAGCCATAGATTTCGTAGCAGTTGCCATCGGTCACCTTGAACTTGCTGATCTCGTAACCCTGAGCCTTGAGCTGCTCCTGGAATTTGGCCTGATCCTGCCATTGGGACTTGTCAGCGGTGGTGCATTGCGGGCCGGCAAGTGCCAGCGGGCTGGCCAGACACAGGGAAATCAGCAGGACTTTACGCATGACAGAGACTCGCAAGCAGTTAAGGAGCGCCTACTGTGCGAAACGAATCTTAGGAAAAGCTTAATACGTAACAGCTCGTAACATCTTCCCGGACACACGGCACTTCGCGCTGCTGTCTGCTGACGGCATCATGGCGCCCTTCTCCCCACACTCACCGGTCAAACCCTATGCGCCTGCTTCTCGTCGAGGATGATCGAGCCATTGGTCAGGGCATCCGCGTGGCCCTGAATACCGAGGGCTATACCCTCGACTGGCTGGAGGACGGACTGAGCGCGCTGCACGCTTTGCGCAGCGAGCCATTCGACCTGTTGCTGCTCGACCTCGGCCTGCCGCGCCTGGATGGCCTGGACCTGCTGCGCCAGTTGCGCGCCGAAGCACTCACCCTGCCGGTGCTAATCCTGACCGCGCGCGACGGGACTGCCGACCGTATTGCCGGTCTGGATGCCGGTGCGGACGATTACCTGATCAAGCCATTCGACGTCGATGAACTGAAAGCCCGGGTCCGCGCCCTGCTCAGGCGCAGCCAGGGCCGTGCGCAACCGCTGCTGGAACATGCCGGCATCAGCCTCGATCCGGCGTCGCAGCAGGTCAGTTTCCAGGGCAGCGAAGTACCGATGACGCCCATGGAGTACCAGTTACTGCATCAACTGATGATCCGCCCCGGCAAGGTGGTCACCCGCGAGCGCTTGTCCAATACCCTGTACGGTTGGCAGGACAAGGTCGAAAGCAACACGCTGGAGGTACTGATTCACAACCTGCGCAAGAAACTGTCCACCGAGCTGATCCGCACCGTGCGCGGCGTCGGCTACCTGCTGGAGCTCAAGGCATGACCTCGGTACGCGCGCGCATTCTGGTCCCGGTGCTGATGCTGTTGCTGCTCGGCGACCTGACCATCAGCCTGCTCGCCCTGCGCGACAGCCATCACGAAATCGAAGAAGTCTACGACGCACAGCTGGCCCAAAGCGCGCGCCTGCTGCAAGGCGTACTGCATCAGCGCGCAGCGGGTGAACAGGACCTCGACAAGCTGTATCAGGCGTTCGATCAGGCCATGAGCCGGGTCGGCACCAGTGGCGTGGCCCATCCCTACGAAACCCGGCTGACCTTTCAGGTCTGGCGAACCTCGGGCGAGCTGCTGGTGCGCTCGGCCGAAGCGCCGCTGCTCAGCGCACCTCCGGCAACCGAAGGCTCCCATGATCTGGTCGAGAACGGCCACGAGTGGTGCGGCTTTCTCCTCGCCGATCCACAGCAAGGTTTTCTCATTTGGGTGGGTGAGCGCGATGACGTGCGCCAGGACCTGATTCAGCGCATTGTCAGTCACACGCTGTGGCCGACGCTGATCGGTGTGCCGCTGCTGGTGGTGGCGATCTGGCTGGCCATCGGCTGGGGCCTGCGCCCGCTGCAAGCGATGGCCAGAGTCATCCGCAAGCGCGATGCCGAAAGCCTCGAACCGCTTGCTGTAACGCCCCTGCCCAAAGAGCTGGAGCCCATGCAGTACGCGCTCAACCGCCTGCTGACCCAGATCGAGAGTGTGCTGGAACGCGAGCGACGCTTCATCGCTGACGCGGCGCACGAACTGCGCACACCACTGACCATCCTGCGCATCCACGCGCAGAACGCGCGCCAGGCCGAAACCCCGGAGCAACGCCTGGAAGCACTGGATTTCCTTGTGCATGGCGTCGACCGCGCCGCCCGCCTGGCCAGTCAGTTATTGACCATGGCACGCCTGGAACCGCGCCTTGAAGTCAGCCAGTTACAGACCTTCGAGCTGAACACGCTGGTACGCGAGGAAATGGCCGAACTCACGCCGCTGGCCCTGGAGAAGCGCGTCGATCTGGTGTTCGAGGAAGGCGAGAATTGCGTGATCCGCAGCGACCCGGCAGCCATCACCATTGCCCTGCAGAACCTGCTGACCAATGCGCTGAATTTCGCCCCGACCGCCAGCGAGATACGCGTCGCTCTGCACACACAGGAAGATGGCAGCGCGCACCTTTCAGTCGAAGACGCAGGGCCGGGTATCGACGAACAACAGAAGGCGCGCCTCTTCGAACGCTTTTACAGTCAGGGTCACAGCAATGGCGCAGGGCTAGGGCTGGCGATCGTCGACATGATCGTGCGCAAACTGGAAAGCAGCCTGCACCTGCGCAACTCGGCGCAGGGCGGACTGTGTGCAGAGCTGCGCATCAAGAGCAGGACGAGCTGAACCCGCTCGGTTCAAAGCACCACGCGCAGGCATTGCCCGGCGTGATACAGGGTGAAACCCGTGTCGTAGGCGAGGCTGCGCAGCGAACTGCCCGAGACCTTTTTGCCGCTTGAAAAACTCATCGGCAACGCGGTCGCATCGTTGCTCAGCAGGTAATCGGCAAAGCACTTGCCCACCAGTGTCCCGGTGGTCACCCCCCGACCATTGAAACCGGTCGCCGCCAGCAAGCCTGGCGCGGGTTCGAAAAGGCGCAACAAGTGGTCCGGCGTAAAGCCGATGCGCCCGGTCCAGGTGCTCTGCCACTCGACCCGGCCCAGTTGCGGGAAGTAATGCTGCTGGACGCGATCCGCCCACTGACGAATGAACCACAGCGGATAATTGCCGGCGTTACCCAGGCTGCCCAGCAGCAGGCGCCCGTGAGCGTCGCGACGAATGTTGCTGAGCACCGTGCGCGTATCCCACGAACCCTGACCGCCAGGCAGAATCTGCGCCTGCTCGGCACCGCTGAGTGGCTGCGAAGCGACCTGATAGTAGTACCCCGCGAAGATGTGATCCTTGATATCGGTCCACTCGCCTTCGGTGTAGGCATTGGACGCGATGATCACTTTCTCGGCACGTACACTGCCCGCGGCAGTAGAGACCTTCCAGCCATCAGCGGTGCGTTGCAAGCCGTTGACAGGAGAATCGCCGAACACTTGCCCACCCTGCGCCACCACGTTGAGCGCCATGCCCGAGACATAGGCCATCGGGTTCACCGTGCCGGCGCGGTGATCGAGCAAGGCACCGCTGACCTTGTCGGTGCCACAAGCTTCTTCGCAGGGTTTGCCGGTCAGCAATTCGACGTTGGCACCGCGCCGTTGCCACTGTTCGGCACGGCTGCGCAGGTCAGCCAGACCCTTGGCGTTATGCGCCATGTGCAGGTTGCCGGTGCGCGTGTCCTGGCAATCGATGCGGTACTGGTCGATGGTCGCGAACACCAGAGCCGGCGCCGCGCCCAATGCGCTATTCAGTCGGCTGGCCTCGACGCTGCCCAGTACCTTGTCCAGTTGATCGGGCGCCACCCAGGTCCCGGCATTCACCAGACCGACGTTGCGTCCGGAACCGCCATGGCCGACCTGGTGCGCTTCGACCACGCACACCGACTTGCCGCCTTCCAGCAAGCGCAACGCCGCCGACAGACCGGTGAACCCGGCGCCAATGATGCACACGTCGGCGCTCCGCTCACCGCTCAGGGCCGGGCTGACCGGACGTTGCGGAGTCAATTGTTCCCACAGACAGCCTTCAGCAAACTGCACCATCGAAAAACTCCAGCAATGTCGGTAATAAGTGCCCGGTTCACATCAGTCGAAAACAATGCCCTGAGCCAGCGGCAACTCGCGGGAGTAGTTGACGGTGTTGGTCTGCCGGCGCATGTAGGCGCGCCACGAATCGGAGCCGGACTCGCGACCGCCACCGGTTTCCTTCTCGCCGCCAAATGCCCCGCCGATTTCGGCACCGCTGGTGCCGATATTGACGTTGGCAATCCCGCAATCGCTGCCCGCGGCACTCTGGAAAGCCTCGGCCTCACGCAGATCAGTGGTGAAAATGCACGACGACAGGCCCTGCGGTACTTCGTTGTTCAGGCGCAGGGCCTCTTCGAAGTCGTCGTAGGCCAGCACGTAGAGAATCGGCGCGAAGGTTTCGTGACGCACCACTTCACTCTGGCCAGGCATTTCGGCAATGGCCGGCGTGACGTAGTAGCCGTTCGGGTATTTGTCCTGCAACTGACGCTCGCCACCGAACACCTGCCCGCCTTCGTCGCGGGCCTTGGTCAGCGCGTTCTGCATGGCCGAAAACGCTTGCTGGTCGATCAGCGGACCGATCAGATTGCCTTCGCGCGGATCACCGACGCGCACCTTGGCGTAGGCGGCCTTGACGCGGGCGACCACTTCGTCCTTGATCGAACGGTGCACAATCAGGCGGCGCAACGTGGTGCAACGCTGACCGGCGGTGCCTACCGCGCTGAACAGAATGCCGCGCACGGCCAGGTCCAGATCGGCGCTCGGGGCCAGAATCATCGCGTTGTTGCCACCCAGCTCCAGAATGCTGCGCCCGAAACGCGCGGCGACACGCGGACCGACTTCACGGCCCATGCGGGTGCTGCCGGTGGCGCTGATCAGTGGCACGCGCGGGTCATCGACCAGCGCTTCGCCGGCGTCACGAGCACCAATCACCAATTGCGCCAGCGCTGCGGGGGCATCACCGAAAATCTTCAGCGCCTTGTCAAACAGTGCCTGACAGGCCAGTGCCGTCAGCGGAGTCTTTTCCGAAGGTTTCCAGATCACCGGGTTGCCACAGACCAGCGCCAGCGTGGTGTTCCAGGCCCAGACTGCGACCGGGAAATTGAACGCGCTGATCACGCCGACCACACCCAGCGGGTGCCAGGTTTCGCGCATGTGATGGCCGGGACGCTCGGAGGCAATGGTCAGACCGTACAGCTGACGCGACAGACCGACGGCGAAGTCGCAGATGTCGATCATTTCCTGCACTTCACCCAGACCTTCCTGAGTGATCTTGCCAGCCTCGACCGACACCAGTTCGCCCAGATCAGCCTTATGCTCACGCAGTACTTCACCAAAGATCCGCACCAGCTCGCCACGCCGTGGGGCCGGTACTGTGCGCCACTTCAGAAACGCGCTGTGGGCGCTGTCGATACGCGCTACGACCTGTGCCTTGCCTTCAAGCGTGACCGAGGCAATCCGGCTGCCATCAATCGGGGTGTAAACCGGATAGTCCCCTTGGGTGTGGGCACTGTTCGCCACGCCCAGACGTGCTAGTAACTCGGCAACCATGTTGATTCTCCTGTCATGAACCACGGTGGAAATCATCGATGAGCTCAGTATCAAGCCACTCGGGGCTGACCTACAAACGACGTTTTTGAAAAACATGATTCCTTTTAGGAATGAACTTTTGATCATTAGCAGCCAGAAAGGCCACTACATTGGGAATTATTGGAATGACCCGGTGATTTTATTTCGTTTGCGAGCGCTGCCCGATGTTTGTTTGGATAAGGCCATCATGATCACCCGGAGTCGGGGCCAGACCGATGAGCGAACACATCAGCGAATCCATTTCGTTTGTCCACAACATGACGCTGTCCCACGGCCGCAACGCTGAAGTCTGGGACACCGCCGGCAAGCGCTACATCGACTTTGTCGGCGGCATCGGGGTGCTCAATCTGGGGCATTGCAACCCGCAAGTGGTCACGGCCATTCAGGACCAGGCGGCAAAACTGACCCACTATTGCTTCAACGCCACGCCTCACGACCCGTACATCCGCTTCATGCAGCAGCTCACGCAGTTCGTACCGGTCAGTTATCCCCTCAGCGGCATGCTCACCAACAGCGGTGCGGAAGCGGCCGAAAATGCCCTGAAGATCGTACGCGGCGCCACAGGGCGCACGGCGGTCATCGCCTTCGACGGTGGCTTTCATGGCCGCACGCTGGCGACCCTCAACCTCAACGGCAAGGTGGCACCCTATAAACAGAAAGTCGGCGTGCTGCCCGGCCCGGTCTTTCACGTTCCGTTCCCCAGCAAGGACAACGGCGTGTCCACCGAGCAGGCGCTCAAGGCCATGGACCGGCTGTTCAGCGTCGAGATCGACGTCAACGACGTGGGCTGCATCATCTTCGAGCCGGTGCAGGGCGAGGGCGGTTTTCTGGCCATGCAGCCGGACTTCGCTCAGGCATTGCGAGCGTTCTGCGATGAACACGGCATCGTACTGATCGCCGATGAGATCCAGTCCGGCTTCGGCCGTACCGGGCAGCGTTTTGCGTTCAGCCGTCTGGGCATCGAACCGGATCTGATTCTGCTGGGCAAAAGCATTGCGGGCGGCATCCCGCTGGGCGCGGTGGTGGGTCGCAAGCCGTTGCTGGACAACCTGCCCAAGGGCGGCCTGGGCGGCACCTATTCCGGCAACCCGATTGGCTGCGCAGCAGGCCTCGCTTCACTGGCGCAGATGACCGATGCCAACCTGTCCAGTTGGGGCGAGCAGCAGGAGCGCGCCATCGTTTCACGCTATGAAGCCTGGCGGGCGAGCAAACTGTCGCCGTACCTGGGCAGGCTGACCGGGGTCGGCTGCATGCGCGGTATCGAACTGATCACGCCGGAAGGCGAGCCCGGCACCCGACAGCTCGCAGAACTGCTGAGCTCAGCGAGGGACGCCGGGCTGCTGCTGATGCCCAGTGGCAAATCGCGACACATTATCCGCCTGCTGATCCCGCTGACCATCGAACCCGACGTGCTGCACGAAGGGCTGGATATTTTCGAGCGCTGCCTGGCAGCGCTGGCTTGAACCCGCACGGAGAAAACACCCTGATGAGCACATCACGCTTTGCCGACCCGGACCAGATCCGCGCGGGCTTTTCTCGCGCCATGTCGCAGATGTACAAGCACGAAGTGCCGCTGTACGGCACGCTGATGGCGCTGGTGAGTGAAGTCAACGAACAGGTCATGAGCCATGACAGCAGTGTGCTGGACAGCCTGCGCCAGACCGGTGAAATCCAGCGCCTGGACATGGAACGGCACGGTGCGATCCGCGTCGGTACGGCACAGGAACTGGCCACCCTCGCCCGCCTGTTCGCGGTCATGGGCATGCAGCCGGTGGGTTACTACGACCTGAGCGCGGCCGGCGTGCCGGTTCACTCCACCGCCTTTCGCGCCGTGCATGAGCAGGCGCTGCAGATCAGTCCGTTTCGGGTGTTCACCTCGTTGCTGCGTCTGGAACTGATCGAAAGCGACAGCCTGCGTGAGTTCGCCGGTCAGGTGCTGGGCAAACGCAGTATCTTCACGCCCGGCGCCCTGGCGTTGATCGAGAAGCATGAAGCAGACGGCGGCTTGAGCGAAGCCGATGCGGCCGAGTTCATTCAGCAGGCGCTGGAAACCTTTCGCTGGCACAACACGGCGACCGTTTCGCTGGACGACTATCAGAAGCTGAACACGCAGCATCGTCTGATCGCTGATGTGGTGGCGTTTCGTGGCCCGCACATCAACCACCTGACGCCTCGCACGCTGGACATCGATGCGGTTCAGGCCGGCATGCCCGGCAAGGGCATCACCCCCAAAGCGGTGGTTGAAGGGCCGCCACGTCGCCAGTGCCCGATTCTGCTGCGCCAGACCAGCTTCAAGGCGCTGGAAGAACCGATTGCCTTCATCGGTCAAGGTGGCAGTCAGTCGGGCAGCCACTCGGCACGCTTCGGCGAGATCGAACAGCGTGGCGCCGCACTGACGCCCAAAGGCCGCGAGCTGTATGACCGGCTGTTGAGCGAAGCCCGCGACGCGCTGGGCGAGTTCCCCAATGAGGCCAATGCCGTGCGCTATGCCGGGCTGCTGGAAGAGACGTTCAAGGCGTTCCCGGACAGCCACGCTGAAATGCGCAGGCAGGGTCTGGCCTACTTCCGCTATTTCCCGACCGAATCAGGCATTGCCGAGCGCGCACCCGGCAGTCTGGAGCAGCTTGTCGAAGCCGGTCATGTGCGCTTCGAGCCACTGGTGTACGAAGACTTTTTGCCGGTCAGCGCGGCGGGTATCTTCCAGTCCAACCTAGGCGATAACGCACAGGCGCATTACGCGACGAATTCGAATCAGCAGGATTTCGAGCGGGCGCTGGGACGCGGGACGCTTAACGAACTGGACCTGTATGCCGATACCCAGCGGCGCTCCCTGGAGGAATGCGCCAAGGCGCTGGAGCTGAGCAGTCCCGCCTGCTAATTAGTGAGAGCGAGCTTGCTCGCGAAGACGATGTTTCAGGCGATGCATTTTGGCGCCCATACCGACTTTTTCGCGAACAAGTTCGCTCCTACGGCCTTCGGCCAGAATCAAACGCGGACTTGTGTATAACGATGAGCGCTCTGCGTCACATTCCCGGTTCGCTACCCCTTTGGCAAAAGGCCGTTTTGATTCTGCCCAACGGGCGTAGGAGCGGACTTGTCCGCGAAGGGGCCGCAAGCCTTCCCGAGAATGTATCGCCTGAAACATCGTCTTCGCGAACGAGTTCGCTCCTACGGCCTTCGGCCAGAATCAAAAGCGGACTTGTGCATAACGATGAGCGCTCTGCGTCACATTCCCGGTTCGCTCCCCCTTTGGCAAAAGGCCGTTTTGATTCTGCCCAACGGGCGTAGGAGCGGACTTGTCCGCGAAGGGGCCGCAAGCCTTCCCGAGAATGTATCGCCTGAAACATCGTCTTCGCGAACGAGTTCGCTCCTACGGCCTCCGGCCAGAATCAAAAGCGGACTTGTGCATAATGATGAGCGCTCTGCGTCACATTCCCGGGGCGTTCTGTGTTCTGTTTAAAGCAACGATAAATAAAATTCGCAATATTGGTGTGCAACCTCGCGCTATGCATACTGCGATTGCGTGTGGATAGCAAAGTGCCGTATTCAAAGGCTCATCCCTTCAAATAGCGCACCCTGTGATCCCCTTGCAAAGGCTCGAAGCAGCCTGGGTCTGGATCACATTCAGACCTCATAAAAATACCTGGCCGGATAACGGTCTCCATGACTTCATGGACTTTCCAACGCTGCCCTGGCGCTTCACCGCGCCGACCTGAAAAACAGAATAACGATTGATAAGGCCTGAAAAAGGTCATTCAGCAGGCAAGGGGATCATCATGCAAAACTCACACGCTGCAGTGTCGGGTGACAATCAGGCCGTTTCATCGACGGTGAAACTGTATGTCTGGGCCGCCATTATCCTCACCATTGCCGAAATGATCGGTGCAGTCAGTATTCCGCTGGGCCCCGGCAAGGTGGTGCTGTTGCCGATGGTCTGGGCGCTGCTGCTGGGCGCGATGATCGGCCTTGCCAGCCGTCGTATGCCGGGCACCATTGGCATTGACCACGGCACGCAATTGCGCTCGGCCTCCATCCTGCAACCTGCCCTGCTGCTGTTCATCGCCAAGCTCGGTCTGGTCGTCGGTGGCTCGCTGCCGGTGGTGTTCGCTTCCGGGTGGGCGCTGATGTTTCAGGAGTTCGGCCACTTCGTCGGTACCGTGATGCTCGGTCTGCCGGTGGCGTTGATGCTCGGTATCAAGCGCGAAGCCATTGGTGCGACCTTCTCGGTCGGCCGTGAGCCGAGCCTGGCAATCATCGGCGAGCGTTATGGCATGGACTCACCGGAAGGTCGCGGCGTATTGGCCGAGTACCTGACGGGCACCCTGTTCGGCGCGCTGTTCATTGCCATTGTCGCCGGGTTTATCGCCAGCCTGGGGATCTTCCATCCCAACTCGCTGGCGATGGGCTCAGGCATCGGCTCGGGCAGCATGATGGCCGCCGCTGCCGGGGCGATTGCCGCGCAACAGACACCGGAAGTCGCCAAGGAAGTCATGACCCTGGCAGCAGCCTCGAACCTGATCACCACCACCATCGGCACCTACTTCACCCTGTTCATCTCCCTGCCACTGGCGGTCTGGGGCTATCGTGTGCTCGAGCCGCTGATAGGCCGTACCACCAAAGCCTCCATGAGCGAGGAAGGCCTGCGCCACAGCGACGTGTCGCTGGAGGTGCCGGAACTGGGCTGGTCGGGCAAGATCAGTGCCTGGCTGGCGGCGGGGGCACTGGCGCTGATTGCCAACTATGTCGGCTACAGGACACTGTCAGGCGATGCCTTCACCGGCATGGGCATTATGATTTTCTGTGCCTTCGCCGGTGAGGTGCTGTGCAACCTGCTGCGCCGCAAGATCCCGGCGGTGTGCATGGTGTCGCTGGTAGCGATGTTCCTGACGTCGCCGGCCTGCCCCTGGGCCGCCGAGATTGCGCGGATCACCGGCTCGATCAACCTGCTGGCGGTCATCACCCCGATGCTGACCTTCGCCGGCCTGTCGATTGCCAAGGACCTCCCGGCCTTCCGCCGCCTGGGCTGGCGGATTGTGCTGGTGTCGTTCCTCGCCAACTTCGGTACGTTCATCGGCGCGGTATTGATCGCCGAGCTGTTCCATTGATCCGCAACGCCTGATTCGGCGCGAGTCAGCCCTGCGCCTCGTTCACCAGCCAATCATGCACTGCGCGACGTGACGGGGTGCTGAGCGCCCCTTCACGATAGGCCAGCACGTATTTCTTTCTGGCCTTGATCGGATGACCGAACGGCACGATCAACAAGCCCTGCTCCAGCTCATCGGTGATCAGCGCCTTGCGCGCAATAGCCACACCCATACCCATACGCGCGGCGTCGATGGTCAGGTGATTACGGTTGAACGTGTGGCCGCGACGCACGTCGATACCATCGGCACCGATGGCCGTCAGGTAGAACTCCCACTCCGCATACTCATAGCTGCCGCGCCAGGCAGTGATGTCGTGCAGCAACGGGAAGTGCACCAGCTGACTGGGCGTATCCAGCGGCGGCTTGCCCACCAACAGGTCTGGCGAGCAGACCGCAAACAGCTCCTCCTCCAGCAAGGGCGTAGTCGACAACCCCGGATAGCTGCCGTCGTTCAGGTCGATGGCCAGATCGAAATCGTCATCACGCAACGAGCCGCTGCTGTCCTCGGCAATGATCCGCAACTGGATGTCCGGAAACGCCGCCTGCAAGCGTGGCAGGCGCGGCATCAGCCATTTGCTCAGGAATGATGGGATGCAACGCAGCTTGAACACCCCGCCGATACGCCCGGAATACAGCAGGCGCAGTTCTTCGCTGATACGGCTCTGCACTTCGTTGGCGACCACCGCCAGACGCTGACCTTCAGCGGTCAGCTCAAGCCCGCGCCCGACCCGGTGAAACAGCGCAAAGCCCAGGCGCTCTTCGAGCTGGCGCATCTGCTGGCTGATCGCGCCGGGGGTGACGTGCAATTCTTCCGCGCAGCGGGTGAAGGACAGGTGACGGGCCGCGCAGGCGAACACCTGTAGCCAGGCGTGCATCTGTGCGTTGAAGATTCTGCTCATTGAAGAGTTCCGCTAAAGCGTTGCATAGCAACAATCGTTTGTCGTTTCGACAGCCGAAGCCAAAGATGAGTAACAGAAAAAGGGGAATACCAAATTCCCGTGCATCATCTCACCTGAAGGACCTTCGTGATGGCTATCAGCGTCTTCGACATGTTCAAAATCGGCATCGGGCCGTCCAGTTCCCACACCGTCGGGCCAATGCGCGCCGGTGCGCTGTTCGTGACCGAGCTGCGCAACCACAACCAGTTGCACAGCGTAGAACGGATCGAGGTGCGATTGTACGGTTCTCTATCGGCCACGGGCATCGGTCACGGCAGCGATCGCGCAACGGTCATGGGCCTGATGGGCGAATGGCCGGACCAGATCGACCCCAGCCAGGTCAACCAGCGTATCGACGCGCTGCGTGCCGATAACCAGCTGATGCTGGCGGGCGAACAGGCCATCACCTTCGTCTGGGAGCGGGACATGTGCCTGCTCGATGAAAGCCTCCCCTACCATCCCAACGGCATGACCCTGTGTGCCTACGGCAAGAACGGCGAACTCCACGAGCAGACCTACTATTCGGTGGGCGGCGGCTTTGTGATCGACGCCGAACAGGCCGCCAGCGGCGTGCTGGACAACGACACAACCGTCCTGCCCTATGATTTTTTCAGTGGCGCGCAGTTGCTAAAGCTGTGCAAGACCCACGGCATGAGCATTTCCGAGCTGATGATGGCCAATGAAAAGGTCTGGCGCAGCGAGGAAGAAATCCGCGAGAAAATCATGGTGATCTGGGCCGCAATGCGCGCCTGCGTCGACAAGGGCCTGGTGGAAACCGGCATCCTGCCCGGCGGCCTGAACGTGCGGCGGCGTGCCTACCGCCTGCATCAGAACCTGCAGAACCTCGATAACCCCAACGTGATCGGCTCGACCCTGAGCGCCATGGAGTGGGTCAACCTGTTCGCCCTCGCAGTCAACGAAGAAAACGCCGCAGGCGGGCGCATGGTGACCGCGCCCACCAACGGCGCAGCTGGCATCGTGCCCGCCGTGCTGCATTACTTCATGAAATTCAAGCCCACGGCCAATGACGATGACGTGGTGCGCTTTTTCCTGAGCGCCGCTGCGGTCGGCATTCTGTGCAAGAAAAACGCCTCGATTTCCGGTGCCGAAGTCGGTTGTCAGGGCGAGGTAGGATCGGCCTGCGCAATGGCCGCTGCCGGTCTGGCAGAGATCCTCGGCGCGACGCCCGAGCAGGTAGAGAACGCTGCCGAGATTGGCCTGGAGCATAATCTGGGGCTGACCTGCGACCCGGTCGGCGGGCTGGTGCAGATCCCCTGCATCGAGCGCAATGCGATTGCTGCCGTAAAGGCCATCAATGCCGCCCAGATGGCCCTGCGCGGCGACGGCGAGCACCACATCTCGCTGGACCACGCCATCCGCACCATGCGTGACACCGGCGCCGACATGCACGACAAATACAAGGAAACCTCACGCGGCGGGCTGGCGGTCAACCTGATCGAGTGCTGACAGACATCCACCGGCGTCGCGACGTATTCGAGAGCGTTCGGGGCGGTACATCCCCTGCGGAGGTACCGTCCTTTTCGCGAACCGCGTCGCTCCTATGACCTACGGCCAGCATCAAAGGCAGGCGTAAGCGCGAGAGCCATTCAAGCCACAGGCAAACACTGCTCCACCAGCGACGTCCAGACCGCAACGCCGGGCTCAATCACCTGGTCGTTGAAGTCGTAGTAAGGGTTGTGCAACGCCGCTGACGGCTTCTCGCCGTCGACGCCCATCCAGATGTAAGCACCGGGACAGGCATGCAGCATGAAGGCGAAGTCTTCAGAGGCCATCGACGGGTTGCAGCCCCACTTAACGTTGGCCTCGCCGACTGCGGCGACTGCTGCACGACGGATCGTGGCAGCCGCTTCGACGTGGTTTTCGGTCACCGGGTAGCCGACGTTGTAAACCAGCTCGCCGCGCACGCCGAAGGCCGTCGGCAAACGCTCGACGAACTCGCCGATCAGTTGCTGAACCTTTTCGCGCACAGGGGTTTGCAGGCAGCGCACGGTGCCACGCAACGTGGCGGTTTCCGGGATCACGTTGATCGCCTCGCCGGCATTGAACTGAGTGATGCTGACCACCGCCGAATCGAGCGGCGACAGGCGCCGGGAGACAATGGTTTGCAGCCCCAGCACCAGCTCGGCCGCGGCCACGATCGGATCATTGCCCTTGTCCGGCATGGCCGCGTGGCTGCCTTTGCCGGTCAGGGTGATTTCAAAGGTGTCGAGCGACGCCATCATCGGCCCCGGATTGATCACCACCTTGCCCGCAGGCACGCCCGGCCAGTTGTGCAGGCCGTAGATGGCTTCCATCGGAAAGCGTTCGAACAGCCCGTCTTCGATCATTCGCTGTGCGCCGCCGAGGTTCTCTTCGGCAGGCTGGAAGACGAAATGCACCGTGCCGCGAAAGCGCCGAGTCTCGGCCAGATGCCTCGCGGTGGCCAGCAGGATAGCGGTGTGGCCATCATGGCCGCAGGCGTGCATGCAGCCCTTGTGGGTCGACTTGTGAACGCTGTCGCCCAGCTCCTGAATCGGCAAGGCATCCATGTCGGCACGCAGGCCGATGGTCGGACCGTCACCATTACGCAGGGTGCCAACCACACCAGTGCCGCCCAGCCCACGGTGGATCTCGATGCCGAAACCGCTCAGCAACTCAGCCACCTTGTCAGAGGTTCTCAGCTCCTGAAACCCCAGTTCCGGCGCGGCATGGAGGGTGCGGCGCCACACAGTTGCTTCGTCAATCAACGTCTTTGAAATGGACATGTGCTTACTCCAGACTCGCGCCGTAGCCAAAGCTGGCGGCTGGCTTGGCGGCGGTTTCGACCCAGACGCTTTTCACTTCACTGTACTCGCGCAGGGCATCCAGACCGGAAGACCGGCCATAACCACTCTCACCATAGCCGCCGAACGGCGAACTGACGTGAATAGTCTTGTAACCGTTGACCCAGAAGGTCCCGGCTCGCACTTGTCTGGCAACGCGGTGAGCACGACCGACATCGCGGGTCCAGACACCACCGGCCAGGCCGAAACGGCTGTCGTTGGCGATGCGGATCGCGTCCTCTTCGTCTTTGAATGGAATCGCCACCACCACCGGGCCGAAGATTTCTTCCTGCGCGCAGTACAGCGCGTTGGTGCCTGCCAGGACGGTCGGATTGATGTAGTAACCGGGTTTTTCCGGGATCGGATCAGCGTGCTCGCCCACCAGCTTCGCGCCGTCTTTGAGCGCCTGCTCGACCATGTTTTTCACGTGGTTGTATTGCTTGGCGTTGTTGATCGGGCCGATCTGGGTTTCCGGATCGCTCGGATCACCGACCTTGAACTGCGTCGCAGCCACCGCCAGGGCATTGGTGAACTTCTCGAAGATCGATTCCTGCACCAGCAGCCGCGAACCGGACACACAGCTCTGCCCGGCACCGGAAAAGATCGCGGCCTGGGCACCGCGCAAGGCGACTTCCAGGTCGGCGTCGTCGAACACGATGTTGGCCGACTTGCCGCCCAGCTCCAGCACCGCAGGAATGCAACGCTGCGCCGCTGCCACGGCGATATGCCGGCCAGTGGCTGGCGAGCCGACGAACACCACCTTGCGAATGTCAGCCTTGGCGATGAACGCCTGGCCGATGGAATGACCGAAACCGGCAATCACGTTGACCAGCCCTTTCGGCACGCCGGCCCGCTCGATCAGCACGCCGACCATCAGCGAGCTGAGCGGGGTCAGTTCCGACGGTTTGAGAATGACCGCGTTGCCCGCTGCAATCGCCGGGGCGATCTGCCAGCCACAGGTGAAGATCGGCGCATTCCAGGGCGTAATCTGCAACACCGTGCCCAGCGGTTCGTAGGTCACATAGTTCAGGTGCGTGGTCGGCACCGGGATGATCTCGCCGTGCAGCTTGTCAGCCCAGCCGGCGTAATATTCGAACATCTCGGCCACTTTCAGGACTTCGACGCGGGCGTCACGGATCGGCTTGTTGGCGGTCAGGGATTCGATCTGCGCGAGGTTTTCCAGCTCGTCACGAATCAGATTGCCCACCTGGTACATGGCACGGCCACGCGCCTGGGCGGTCAGCGCCCACCATTGTTGTTGCGCAGCCCTGGCAGCCTTGTCGGCCACTTCAACCAACAACTCGTCGGCGTCCGGGAAACTCAGCAGCAGGCTGTCGTCATGGGCATTGCGCACTTCGACGGGCGCGCCGTGGCCTTCGATGAACTGGCCGCCGACGTAACTGGCGATGACACTGCGATCGCCCCAGTAAGGACGCATCAGTTCGAGGATTTTTGCAGTGCTCATCGCTTATTCTCCATGACCGTAAAGTTTGCCATCGGTGCGTTGCACGATGGCGCAGAAGTCTTCGTTGTCCGCCAGGGTTTCACTGCTGGCCTGCCACAACTGCGCGACGACGCGCGACAGCGGCAGGTCCATGTCCAGGCTGTCCGCCAGATCGCTGGCCAGGCCGACGTCCTTGCGCATCAGGCCCATGGTGAAGCCGGAGTCATAGGCCTTGTTGAGTACCCAGGTCGGGAACATCACTTGCGTGGCACCGCTGCGTCCGGAACCGGCATTCAGACCCTGCAGAAGTTTTTCCGGATCGACCCCTGCACGCGCGGCCATCGCCACGGCTTCGGCAGTGCTGATCAGGTGACAGGCAGCGAGCATGTTGTTGGCGATCTTGGCGACGTTGCCAGCGCCACATTGCCCGACGTGTACGCGTGTCCCGCTCATGCCTTCCAGGACCGGCATGGCGCGCGCCAGGTCAGCGTCCTCGGCACCGATCACCATCGACATGCTGCCGGTGGCAGCGCCTTTCGGGCCGCCAGACACCGGCGCGTCGATGAAGGCGATGCCGTTCTTCGCCAGTTCGGCGGCGACCTTACGGCTCATTTCCGGCGTCGACGTCGTGGTATCGACGACGATAAGGCCCTTGCGACCCACCTCGTTGATGCCACCCGCGCCGAGGCACACCGACTCCACGTGCTCGGCCTTGGGCAGCGAGAGGATCAGAATGTCCACGCCTTGAATCAGTTGCGTGCGATCGGCAACCGGCTTGACGCCCTTGCTTTCGGCCTGGGCCAGCGCGGCCTGCGACAGGTCGAAGCCGCTGACATCAAAGCCCTTGCCGGCCAGCGTGGCCGCCATGCCGCCGCCCATGTTGCCCAGTCCGATCACACCTGCTTTCAAAGTCATGTCTGCATCCCGATCAAAGATTTTGTACGAATTAGAGGATGACGCTGCGGGCCCCTGCGGCCGGCAATGTGCTGGTGATTCGAGTATGGACAGCGCTCTCCCCTCTCAGCAATAATCCAAAAATCGAATTTATGTTGCCTTTAGCGCAACACTGGAAGCCCATGAGCCTCGTTCAAGATCGACGCATCCTTTACTTTTTCGAAGCCGTACGATTGGGCAGCGTCCGGGCTGCCGCCGACTTCCTCAACGTTGCGCCTTCGGCGGTCAGCCGCCAGATCGCGCAACTGGAACAGGAGCTGGGTTCCCCCCTGCTGGAGCGCCATCGACGCGGCGTCAAACCGACCGAGGCGGGCGACAAGGTGCTGGCCTATTACCGCCAGCGACTGACGCAGCAGGAGGTCCTGCTGGATTCGATTCAGGCGCTGAAAGGCTTGCACAGCGGCTCGGTGACGCTGGTCTCCGGGGAGGGGTTTCTGGAAAGTCTCGCGCAGCCGCTGGCCCGGTTTTCCGAGCTGTACCCCAGGATCGAACTGATCGTGAACGTCTGCGGCAGCAACGAAGTGATTCGCCAGGTGGTCGAGGATGAAGCGCACATCGGCCTGGTCTTCAATCCGGCTGCCGACCCGAAAATCCGCTCGCATGCGCATCAGCGTCAACCGGTCTGTGTGATCACCGCGCCTGATCACCCGCTGACCGACGAACCAGGCCCGATACAGCTGCGGGCACTTGAAGACTACCGTGTCGCCCTGCCTGCGGTGTCTTACGGTATCCGCCAGATTCTGCTGCAAGCCGAGCACCAGCTGGGCATCACCGTGCAGCCGACGCTGACCTGCAGCACCTTCGCGATGCTCAAGCACTTCGCCATGCAAGGGGGCGTCACGCTGCTGCCGACCTTTGTCGTGGAGGAAGAGATAAAAGCCGGCACATTGCGTGCCCTGCCCTTGCAGCATGAGGTGTTCAGCAGCCCGCAAACCCACCTGATCAGCCGCCTGGGCCGTCAGCTCAGCGTTGGTGCCAACCGCCTGATGGGCATGCTGTTGCAGGATATGACAGCGTTCCGCAACTGACCTACCGTTAGTCCGCGCGTCAAGCAATCGCGCTGAACCAACAAAAAGCTCATGGTTCATCTTCAGTAACGGAGCGGAATTCCTGCTGCCACTGAGGATTGATCATGAGAGCTTTGACTTACCACGGCGCGAACAGTGTAAAAGTCGATACAGTGCCGGACCCTGTGATCGAGCAAGCGGATGACATCATTCTGCGCGTAACGGCGACCGCTATCTGCGGTTCCGACCTGCACTTGTATCGCGGCAAAATCCCTACGGTTGAACACGGCGACATCTTCGGTCACGAGTTCATGGGCGTCGTTGAAGAGACCGGCTCGGCCGTCACGGCTGTAGCCAAAGGCGATCGCGTGGTGATCCCGTTCGTCATCGCCTGCGGCAGCTGCTTTTTCTGCAACCTCGACCAGTTCGCGGCCTGCGAAACCACCAACACCGGACGTGGCGCGATTCTCAACAAAAAGTCGATTCCACCAGGGGCGGCGCTGTTCGGCTTCAGCCATCTGTATGGCGGCGTTCCGGGCGGCCAGGCTGAATACGTGCGAGTACCCAAGGCCAACGTTGGTCCGTTCAAGGTGCCAGGCACGCTGGCTGACGAGAAGGTTCTGTTCCTCTCCGATATTCTCCCCACCGCCTGGCAGGCTGTACTCAACGCCGGGATTGGCCAGGGTTCGACGGTTGCCATTTACGGTGCTGGCCCGGTCGGCCTGATGAGCGCGGCGTGCGCAAAAATGCTCGGTGCGGAAAAGATCTTCATGGTCGATCACCATCCGTATCGTCTGGCCTATGCGCAGAAAACTTACGGCGTGATCCCGATCAATTTTGATGAAGACGATGATCCGGCTGACACGATCATTCGCCAGACCGCCGGCATGCGCGGGGTGGATGGCGTAATCGACGCGGTGGGTTTCGAGGCCAAGGGCAGCACCACGGAAACCATTCTGGCAACGCTAAAGCTGGAAGGCAGCAGCGGCAAGGCATTGCGTCAGTGCATCGCAGCAGTACGCCGCGGCGGCGTGGTCAGTGTGCCAGGGGTATATGCCGGGTTCATCCATGGCTTCATGTTCGGCGATGCGTTCGACAAGGGCCTGACCTTCAAAATGGGCCAGACCCACGTGCATCGCTTCATGCCTGAATTGCTGGAACACATCGAGGCCGGCCGCCTGGAACCCGAAGCCATTATCACGCACCGGATGTCACTGGAAGATGCTGCAAAGGGCTACAAGCTGTTCGACAAGAAGGAAGAGGATTGCCGCAAGGTTATCCTGACGCCTGGCAACAACACCATTGTGGTGCCGGACGACACGACCGAAGCCCTGGTCGGGGGTGGCGTGCCGGCTATGTAAGGTACGGGTTCGCCTTTGATTCTGGCCTAAGGCCGCAGGAGCGAACGTGTTCGGGAACGGTATTGCAGACGATGTATGTTCATCGTTCATGCCACCCCTTTCGCGAACAAGTTCGCTCCTACGCCCTGCGGGCAGAAGCTTGAAAACGGTGTTTCAGACGATGTATGTTCATCGTTCGTGCCGCCCCTTTCGCGAACACGTTCGCTCCTACGCCCTCCGGGCAGAAGCCTGAAAACGGTGTTTCAGACGATGTATGTTCATCGTTCATGCCGCCCCTTTCGCGAACAAGTTCGCTCCTACGCCCTCCGGGCAGAAGCCTGAGAACATTTCAGACGATGTATGTTCATCGTTCATGCCGCCCCTTTCGCGAACACGTTCGCTCCTACGCCCTCCGGGCAGAAGCCTGAAAATGGTGTTTCAGACGATGTATGTTCATCGTTCATGCCGCCCCCTTCGCGAACAAGTTCGCTCCTACGCCCTCCGGGCAGAAGCCTGAAAACGGTGTTTCAGACGATATATGTTCATCGTTCATACCGCCCCCTTCGCGAACAAGTTCGCTCCTGCGCTCTGCGGGCAGAAGCCTGAAAACGGTGTTTCAGACGATGTATGTTCATCGTTCATACCGCTCCCTTCGCGAACACGTTCGCTCCTACGCCCTGCGGGCAGAAGCTTGAAAATGTCACTACCACGCAGAGCGCTCATCGTTATGCGCACGTTCGCTTTTGACTCTGGCCGTAGGCCGTAGGAGCGAACTTGTTCGCGAACGGTATTGCAGACGATGTATGTTCATCGTTCATGCCGCCCCTTTCGCGAACACGTTCGCTCCTGCGCCCTGCGGGCAAACGCCATCACCGGCTCAGGTAGGCAAACCGGCCTTTGAACGGTTTGCTGATGGGGTCGGCCAGGTCGCCGTGTTTGCTGGTGGTCAGGCCCAGATCCACCAGCGATTCGGCCAGTTTCACTGCCGCTGCCACGCCGTCGATGACCGGCAGGCCTATCGCTTCGCTCAACTGCCTGCCCAGATCCGCCATCCCGCCGCAACCCAGCACAATGGCTCCCGCCCCTTCTTCGTCACGGGCGCGACGGGCCTGTTCGGCCATGCATTCGATGAGCTCCGGTCCGCTTTCCTCCAGCGCCAGCACCGGCAGATCGATACAGCGCACCGATGTGCATAACTCACTGAAGCCATAACGCTGCAGCAGATGCTCGGCAATGATCCGCGTGCGGGTCAGCGTGGTGACCACGGCGAAACGGGTAGAAATCAGGCTGGCCATATGAAAGGCCGCTTCGGCGATGCCGATCACCGGAGCGCTGGCGTACTCGCGTGCCGCCAGCAGGCCGGGGTCGCCGAAACAGGCGATGATGTGCGCGTCGACCTGTTGCTCGCGGCCCTTGCGCACTTCTTCCAGCACGCCCAGCGTTGCTATCGCCTCATCGAAATGGCCTTCGATGGACACCGGGCCATCCGCCGGACTGCAGGCGATGATCTGTGTGCCTGGGCGCGCCACGGCTTGCGCGGCCAGACCGATCTTGTGGGTCATGGCTTCGCTGGTATTGGGGTTGATCACTTGAATACGCACCGGAACTCCTTCAGCGCCGTTTGAAAATGCTATGAAAATCCACTGTCTCGCTGAGCGGCGCATCCACATTCAGGCTGGCGCGGATGCGGCGCAAATGCTCGGCCATCCATTCGCGCGCCTGTTCGCCCTGCCCGCTTTCGAGCAAGGCCAGCAAGTCGACATGCTGGCCACAATCACACCCGACACTGCGTCGCGAACCGTACACCGCAACAATCAACGAGGATCGCGTGGTGAGCTGCGCGACCTGTTCGGTCAACACCTGATTGCCCGCCAGCGCGCTCAACTGCACATGAAAGCGCGCCGACAGTTGAATCGCTTCGCTGTGGCGCCCGGCGTGTTGCGCCTCATGCTCCTGATCGCAAAGCGCACGCAGTGCATCCAGACGCCGGCCGCCGACTCGCGTGGCGATCTCGGCCATCAGCGCGGGCTCGATCAGTTGCCTGGCACCCAATACATCCTGTGCTTCCTGAGCCGACGGTTGCGCGACCTCCGCGCCGCGCTTGGGGCGCAGGGTCACCAGCCTTTCCAGCGCCAGACGCTGCAAGACCTTGCGAATGCCGGTGCGGCTGATCTCGAACACTTCGGCCAGTGCGTCCTCGGGCAAGCGCGTTCCCGGAGCGAGCCGGTGTTCGACGATGGCTTCCAGAACATGCTGGTAAATCTGTTCATCACGGCCCTTTTCAGCGGCAGAAGGCGTGAGAAACAACGGGGCACTGTCAGGTCGGATCATGGCTTCACATCACATTGGCATTACAGATCGTATACAAGAATAGTGCCTGATACGGAACATGATGAGTAGCGCGATTTGAATAACTGGCCAGAGAGCCACTCAACTGAAAACGAATAAATCGCACCGTAAATGAGCAAAAGCGCCCTGTTTACGTGCACTTCAAATCACTGCTCGGACTTGCCCGTTTTACCCGCCTGTCTCAGTAAAAACGCCCTAAAACAAGACTCGCAGCCGTTCCCTACCAACGAGAAATCGTATGGCACATGTTTTGCGTACACGATCGTATACAAAAAAATCATCGATCGTACTCCGATCCCGTCACGACACACCGAGGGAGTCACGCAATGACAGATCAACGCCCGGCCGGGTACAGCCCGCGCCTGCACAACCACGATCTGGGGCCGGTGCCGCAGAAGTGGACCTGGTACAACATTCTGGCGTTCTGGATGAGCGATGTGCACAGCGTTGGCGGCTACGTTTTTGCCGCCAGTCTGTTCGCCCTGGGCCTGGCCAGTTGGCAGGTGCTGATCGCCCTGCTGGTGGGGATCTGCATCATTCAGGTGATTGCCAACCTGGTCGCCAAACCCAGTCAGCAAGCCGCCGTGCCCTACCCGGTCATCTGCCGCCTGGCTTTCGGCGTGTTCGGTGCCAACATTCCCGCCATCATTCGCGGGCTGATCGCGGTGGCGTGGTACGGCATTCAAACCTACCTGGCGTCCAGCGCACTGGTGATCGTGGTGCTGCGCTTCTTCCCGGAACTGGCCGTCTATCAAAGCGTGACATTTCTCGGACTGTCCTGGCTCGGCTGGTTCGGCTTTCTGGCGTTGTGGGTGGTGCAAGCCGCGGTGTTCTGGACGGGTATGGAGTCGATCAGGCGCTTCATCGACTGGGCCGGCCCTGCCGTTTATGCGGTGATGTTCGCTCTGGCAGGCTGGATTGTCTGGCGTGCCGGCTGGGACAACATCAGTTTTACTCTGGCTGAAAAGGAGTTGTCCGGCTGGGCAGCGTTCGGCCAGGTGGTCATGGCCATTGCGCTGGTGGTCTCGTATTTCTCCGGGCCGACGCTGAACTTCGGTGATTTCAGCCGCTATTGCCGCAGCATGGCCGACGTGCGCCGCGGCAATTTCTGGGGCTTACCGGTGAATTTTCTGGCGTTTTCACTGGTAACAGTGGTGATCGTCTCGGGCACGTTGCCGATTTTCGGTGAGATGATCCACGACCCGATTGCGACCGTCGCGCGCATCGACAACACCACGGCCGTGCTGCTCGGCGCCTTCACCTTCGTCACCGCCACGGTCGGCATCAATATCGTCGCCAACTTCGTTTCCCCCGCCTTCGACTTCGCCAACGTGGCGCCCAGCCGCATCAGCTGGCGGGCAGGCGGCATGATCGCAGCGGTAGCGTCGATCTTCATTACGCCCTGGAACCTGTTCAACAACCCTGAAGTGATTCACTACACCCTCGACGTGCTGGCGGCCTGTATCGGCCCACTGTTCGGCATCCTGCTGGTGGATTACTACCTGATCAAGAAGCAGCAGATCGATGTGGATGCCCTGTTCGATGACACGCCAAGCGGTCGCTACTGGTACACCAACGGCGTGAACTGGATCGCGGTCAAGGCATTGCTGCTCACCGCACTGGTCGGTCTGTGCTTCACCTTTGTCGAGTGGTTCAAGCCGATTGCCAACTTCGCCTGGTTTACCGGCTGCATCCTGGGCGGCGCAGTGTTTTACGCGTTGACCCGCTGGTCGCCCGTACAGGCTGCCAACCTTCCTGCGCCTGTCGGCCAGCATTGAGACGTCGCAAGACGCCAATACCTGAATGAAACCAGCGCTTTCAGAGGATTCGCCAAGCCCGGCATGACCTGAAAGCGCCGCCCTGCCTGCTCCGCTGAAAATAGCGCACGCACCAAGTGATATTAATTTAATATCATCCACTCCAGAATCATTGAATGATCGAGAGTCACTCATCGTTTTGTGAGGCCTGAAGCACAAAATAGAATAAATTTTGTACAACTTTCAGGCCGCTGCGCTGCCCTATGACTGAGTCTTTGTGAACCAGGCGTTCAAGTGGGTCGATAGTGATGAGCAATGATGTTTTTGGCGGCAGGCCAGTCGCCCCCCAGCCACCCGTTCCCTCGGCGCAGGAAGCAGCCGAGCGGCTGCAACTTGCCCTGGAGTCAGGGGCGGTTGTCGGTACCTGGGTGTGGGACATCATTGCCGATCAGTTGACCGGCGATGAGCGTTTTGCCCGGACCTTCGGCTTGTGCCCGAAGCTGTGCGCCAAAGGTTTGCCACTGGAACTGGTGATTGCCTCCATTCATCCTGACGATTCGGCCAGAGTCGACAAGTCAATCGAGGAAGCGCTGCAGAGTAGCGAAACCTATCGATGCGAATACCGGGTTCTCCATGAAGACGGTATTTATCGCTGGATCGAAGCCAGCGGAAGAATCGAACGCGACAGTCGTGGCAAACCCATTCGCAGTCCGGGTGTATTGCTTGATATAGACGGCCGTCGCACTGCCGAAGACGAGCGCGACCGCCTCAACGAGTTGCTGAGAATATTCACAGCTGCCGTTCCCGGCGTTGTCTACGCCAAGGATCTCGAAGGTCGAATGCTGGTCGCCAATCGTGGCACCGCTGACCTGATCGGCAAGCCGCCCGAGTTTTTCATTGGCAAGACGGACCTGGAATTTCTGGATGATCAGGAACAGGCGCGGACGCTCATGGAAACCGACCGCCGGATCATGCAGAGCAATGTCAGCGAACAGATCGAAGAACAGGTCAACCTGGCTGACGGCTCTGCAGCGATATGGCTCTCGACCAAAGCGCCGCTGCTCGATGCCAGCGGCGACGTGATCGGTCTGATCGGCTCCTCTATCGATGTAACCGCCAGAAAAAAAGCCGAAGAAGCGGTCAGAGAACTCAACCAGACACTCGAACAGCGCATCGAACAAGCGGTTTTCGAACGCGAGCAGATCGAAGACGCCCTGCGTCACTCGCAGAAGATGGATGCCGTCGGACAACTGACGGGGGGCATCGCCCATGATTTCAACAACTTGCTGGCCGGCATTTCCGGCAGCCTGGAACTGATCACCAAACGCCTGGCCCAGGGCCGCGTCGGTGACGTCGACCGTTACGTGTCGGTCGCCCAGGGCGCAGTACGCCGCGCCGCATCGCTGACCCACCGCCTGCTGGCGTTCTCAAGACGCCAGACACTGTCGCCAAGAGTCACCGACGTGAACGGGTTGATTCATGACATGGAAGAGTTGATCGCGCGCACGGTCGGCCCGGAGATAGACATCAAGGTCGTCGCCCATGATGACCTGTGGCCCGCGCTGATCGATCATGCCCAGCTGGAAAGCTCGCTGCTTAACCTGTGCCTGAACGCCCGTGACGCAATGCCCAACGGCGGGCGCATTATCATCGAGACCGCCAATGCGTCCCTCGAAGAGTGCACCGACCCGGATCACGGCATTCCTGCCGGCGAGCACCTGAGCATCCGCGTGACCGACACGGGCATCGGCATGAGTCCGGACATCGCCGCCAAAGCCTTTGAACCGTTCTTCACCACCAAGGCCATCGGTGCCGGCACCGGTCTCGGGCTGTCGATGGTGTATGGCTTTGTGCGCCAGTCCGGCGGGCAGATTCGCGTCGAGTCGGTCGAAGGCCAGGGCACCAGCGTAGTCATGCACCTGCCCCGCCACACCGCTGAAAGCGCTCCGCGCCCCGTTGCGCCGGAAGTCATCGAAGAGCCGCCGCATCACACCGGCGAAACCGTTCTGGTCGTAGACGACGAACCCTCGGTGAGGATGCTCGTCGCCGAAGTCATCAGCGGTCTGGGCTACAACTGCCTGGAAGCGGCAGACGCACAATCGGGCTTGCAGATCCTGCAGTCGGACACACGCATCGACCTGCTGATCAGTGACATAGGCTTGCCAGGCGGCATGAACGGCCGGGAAATGGCTGATGCGGCCGGTGACTGTCGACCAGGCTTGCCGACCCTGTTCATCACCGGTTATGCCAAGACATCCGTGCTGGACGATTGCCACCTGCGGCCTTGCACGCAAGTGCTGACCAAGCCGTTCGGGCTGGACGCCCTGGCCGGGCGAGTGACAGGCCTGATCGGCGCTGACGCGGTCGCCCGCGGGTATTCGTGAGGTGAACCCGACCACGCCGGATGGTCGGTATTTCGTGGTCAAGGGGCAACTCTGGCGGTGCTCCAATCCCTCGTTGAGCGACGACGTCCGCCAGAATCTGGTGGATGAGCTGATGGCTGCACGTCGTGCAGTCAAGGCCGCCAAGGCATCCGAAGACCCCGCAGCCCTGAAGGCGGCTCGGGCCAGTGTCGACAAGGCCAAAGTTGCGCTGGGCGAGCGCGGTGAAGTCTGGTGGACCGATGGCACCGAGGATTTCAATCGGCGCAAGGTGAAAAACACGCCCTATGCCCAGTGGTACCTCGACCTGAATCACCCTGCCATCTGAAGCTGCCAGCCTGATTGGGGGCTGAAAGATGAAAAAATCAGGCCTTTTGTCATTTATATGACACATGACATTCATAAACGCCGATTCCCGCCGATAACCACCCCTGCTCCACCCACTACCTATGACCCCTTGCGCAATACCCCTCTAAAGGCTCATATCGGCATGAGAAAATCTTTAAAATTCAGCCATAAAATTCTCTTGGCGGCGTCCCTTGTGGTGATCGCCGCATTCACGCTATTCACGTTCTATAACGACTATCTGCAGCGCAATGCGTTGCACGTGCAGCTCAAGGAAAACCTTAACCAGACGAGCGAAAGTACCGCCGGCAATATCCGTAACTGGCTTTCAGGGCGAATTCTTCTGGTAGAGAACCTGGCGGAAAACGCGTCTTCGCCTCAGTCCCCGCAAGAGCAGAATCGGGTACTCGGGCAACCCACGCTGATCGCCACCTTCATGAGCATTTACCAGGGCAGAAGCGATGGCTCCTTCGTCACCCAGCCGCCTGATGACATGTCGGCCGACTACGACCCAAGAACCCGACCGTGGTATGTCGATGCCCTTCGCGCCGGCAAAACCATCCTGACCGAGCCGTATCTGGACGCCGTGACCAAGGGCCTGGTCGTGACCCTTGCCACACCGATCAAGGGAGACTCCGGCGTGTCCGGTGTAATTGGCGGCGACCTGAGCCTGGAAATCCTGGTGAAGATGATCAGTTCGCTGCGGCTGCACGGCGACGGATACGCGTTTCTGGTCGACGCGAATGGCCGCATCCTGGTCCATCCGGACACCTCACTGGTGATGAAGACGCTGGCCGAAGTCTACCCGGCGAACACGCCCAGGCTGTCGCAAGACCTGAGTGAAAGCGAGTATGCCGGCAAGACCCAGATCCTGACCTTCGCTCACGTAGACGGCCTGCCCTCGGTCAACTGGTACGTCGGCGTAGCAATGGATAAAGACATCGCCTACGCGGCCCTGGGCGAGTTCAGAAACTCGGCCATCGTGGCCACTGTGATTGCTGTGGTGCTGATCATCCTGCTGCTGGGCATGCTCCTGAGTGTCCTGCTGCGCCCACTGAACCTGATGGGCCGCGCCATGCACGATATCGCTGCCGGCGAAGGTGACCTGACCAAGCGCCTGGTCATCGAGAGCCAGGACGAGTTCGGGCATCTGGGCAATGGTTTCAACCTCTTTGTAGAGCGAATCCATGACTCGATGCGTGAAGTCGCCTCCTCCACCGTGCAGCTCAATGAAGTTGCCCTGCGGGTACTGAATGCATCCAACTCGTCGATGCTCAACTCCGATCAACAGTCCCACCGCACCAACAGCGTCGCCGCAGCCATCAATGAGCTGGGCGCCGCAACGCAGGAGATCGCCCAGAATGCCGCGCGCGCCTCGGGTCACTCCAGCGATGCACGAACGCTGGCGTCGGACGGGCAGGACGTGGTCGGGCAGAACATCGAGGCCATGAGCCGTCTTTCCAAGCGCATCAGCAGCGCAAGCGGGCAGATCGAAACGCTGAACACCAAGACAGCCAACATCGGCCAGATCCTCGACGTGATTACCGGCATCTCGCAGCAGACCAATCTACTGGCCCTCAATGCGGCCATCGAGGCCGCGCGTGCAGGTGAAGCCGGCAGAGGGTTTGCCGTGGTTGCTGACGAAGTCCGCAGCCTGGCGCACCGAACGCAGGAATCAGCGAGTCAGGTGCAGGAGATGATCGAGCAACTGCAATCCGGTGCCCGTGAAGCCGTGTCGATCATGAACGACAGCCAGCGCGAGAGCGTTGAAACGGTCGGCATTGCCAACAAGGCCGTTGCAAGCCTTGAGCACGTGACCGAACGCATTGGCGAAATCGATGGCATGAACCAGTCGGTCGCTGCAGCCACCGAAGAGCAGACCGCCGTCGTGGAAGCGATCAACGTGGACATCACCGAGATCAATACGCTGAACCAGCAAGGCGTAGAGAACCTGAACGCGACCCTGCGCGCGTGCACTGACCTTGAACAGCAGTCCACCCGACTGACGCAGTTGGTGGGCAGTTTCAGGATCTGATGTGCCAAGGCCGCTGCCGGGAAGCGTTCGGCAGCGGCCTGCCTTGCATAAATATCGGGGAATAGCGCCAATCTCTCGTTTTGGCGGTATGGTTACGCTTTCGTACGAGGGTGATCCATGGCCGTCCAAAACCCCAACAGTTCTCAAAAGCACCTGGCGGTGCTGATCGATGCCGACAATGCGCCAGCAGCTATCGTAGAAGGTCTTTTCGAAGAGATCGCCAAATATGGCGTGGCCAGCGTCAAGCGCATCTATGGTGACTGGACCGGCCCGCAGCTCGGCGGCTGGAAGAAAGTTCTGCTCGACTACTCCATCCAGCCCATCCAGCAATTCGCCTACACCAAAGGCAAGAATGCGACTGACAGCTCATTGATCATCGACGCGATGGACTTGCTCTACACGCGTCGTTTCGACGGGTTCTGCCTGGTGTCCAGCGACAGTGACTTCACACGCCTGGCCTCGCGCCTGCGTGAGGAAGGTCTGACCGTTTATGGCTTTGGCGAAGAAAAGACACCCAAACCCTTCGTGGCGGCCTGCGACAAGTTCATCTACATCGAATTGCTTCGCGAAGAGATCGCCGTACCCGCCAGCGCAGACCCTGCATCGGACGCCACCGCACCTGCAGACAACGTCAAATCCGTTGCCGCCGAGCCGAGCAAGAAGCCCAAGGCCCCAGTGGCTTTCATTGCGAAAATCATGGACGACATCGCTGATGAAGACGGTTGGGCGCACTTGAGCGCTCTGGGCACAAACATCACCAAACTGCGGCCGGAGTTCGATCCTCGTACCCATGGCTACAAGAAACTGAGCGATTTGATCAAAGGCTATCCACAAACGTTCGAGCTACAGGCCCGTGCGGCCTCTGGCGGAACAGCAGTGCTTTATGCGCGGCATAAGCTGCAGGGCAAGTGAGGTTTGTCAGTCCTGGGCTGACAGTTGCGACTGTCAGTTCTTTCCTGACGCTGTAGCTGGGACGGCACCGTCGAACACATGTAAAAAAGGTCAGCCTGAAAACGCCGGTCTTCCAGTACGGCCGCACCTGTTTCGGTAACACCAAGAACAATGTGCTGGACATAGGGAAACGAGATGTCGTGATCCAGCACAGCGGCTGAAACCAGCAGTCCCTCTTTGACCAGCTCATCAATCATGGCCATAAAATCCCCGGCCGCCGGAACGTCTGATTGAAGACGTATCAGCGCGAGATAAATTTGCCCAGACGTCAACTTTCCAGGGCGAACGAAGTTGGCGCTGCGGACGATTTCAAGCACCGCCAATTCATCGGAAAAATTATTAAAACCCATAGCGGCCTCCAGCTTCTGAAGACGCTGACCCGCCTGTCCGGCTACGTCAGGACTTTTAAAAGAAGCTCAGCTCGTGATGAGCGGAAACGCATCTGGCTTCCGTTATTCATCTTGCAATTAAACGAGCCAGGTCCAACTGGCACATACGGATTTCATGAAGCTGCGTGTAGACGCTTTAGAGTGGAATCGTTGGAAAGGCCATCCGTTGCGGATGCCGTTAACGATGATCCGGTTTCAGAAACTTCATCACTTCGTCTATCACCGATGGATGATCAATCAACCGATTGTGGCCAAGCCCTTCAGTAGTAAACAGACGCGCCCCCGGCCATAGTTCTGCAAAACGAGCGCCCTTTTCCCACGGTGTTTCGCGGTCACGGCGGTCATGAATGATCAGGGCGGGACGATCAAGCAGCGGCAGTCGCGAAGTGGCGTCGTAGTCTGCAAAGCGGCGACCGGTCAGCGAATGCAGGACGGCCTCGAAAGGTTTGAATACTTTGTGGGCAACACCGACTGAATCGAACTGTTGAAATACGCTGTCCGTAGGTGCCAGGAGCGGCGCAATCAGGATAAAACGCTCGGGGCGCCACGACTGTTCCTGAGCGAAAACAATCGATGAAGCGCCGAGTGAATGCGCTATCACCGCCGAAGGCTTTCCGAAATGGCGTCCCACGTGCTGCTGCACAGCCACGAACTGGGTCATATGACTGATGCTGCCCGCGCTCAACCCGTGCGCGGGCTGATCGAACCCCACCACGGCGTAGCCCATGGAGCGCAGTAACGGCACCCATCCGATAAACCGCATCGCGTAACTTGACCAGCCGTGGGCCAGCAACACATACGGCTGGCTGGAGGGATCGCCCCAGACATAGGTGGCAATTCTGATGCCGTCCAGTTCAAGGCTACCGGTTTGCACATCCGTCGCTGTACTCAGAATTTCAGCAGCCTTGGCACGTCCGGACGCCTGCGGAGTCACAAAACGTCGAGCGAGATATCTTCCAGTGATGCCCGGTAGAATACGGCTGATCAGCGTGAACGTGCCGCGCAGCGTCAATAGTCGAAGCCTCTTGATGATGTCGCTCATCGGTATTCCCCACACCCGTCAGATGATTCTGGCACCATTAGAACAGCCTATCTTGTCACTGACAAGATAGGCTGAGCCGACGGGAATATAACTTTTGTTTCATGATAGGGAGCCTTACATGTCGACTTCAGACACCCCGCGGACCTACCACCACGGCAATCTGCCTGCCGTTCTGCGTCAGGCCGCCTGGGATATCGTGGGTGAATCGGGAGTGCGCGGGATGTCACTGCGCGAGTGCGCCAGACGGGCGAATGTCTCTCACGCCGCTCCCGCTCACCATTTCGGCTCTCTGGAAAATCTGCTGGCAGAGGTGGTGGCCGATGGATATGAGCGCATGGCCGACGTCATCATTGCCGTCCAACAGGAACTTGACGACACCCTCCTGGGCTGCGGCATTGGTTATGTAAGTTTCGCCAAAAGTTACCCGGAGCACTTCCGATTGATGTTTGGCGCGGGTGTAAACCGCACGTTGCCCAGGCTGCTTAAATCGGGTGAACGTACGCTGCAAGTGCTCCGCCAGTCGATACGCAACGCCTGGGTAGCGAAATACGGTAGCGAACCCGAGCCGGAACTGCTTGAACAGCGCACCTTCCTCGCCTGGAGCACCGCACATGGTTACGCGTCCCTGATAATCGACAGAAAGGCGGATCAATTCCCTATTCCCTCTGCCGAGTCGATATTCCAGTTGGTGAAACGCTCCGTGCTTACGCCGTCAGACTGAAAACAGGCGTACTGACTCCACCTGATCGACACACAACCGCCGTCGTGACTGCGCTTGCGCAGAAGCGGTTTCGACGGTGTGCATGCAATTTGCCAGGACGTCTTTCGATGATGCTCTCCACGTCCCCTTCCGAAAACTGAGCTCGATCGGCATCGAGTATTTTTTGATGTCGATCAACATCAATACGTTGACATTTTAGATTTCGATCGTAATCATAAGTGCGACCTCCTCAACGCACTTTACGAGTACATCCTCCATGACAACGCCATCCACTGTTCTCATTACCGGTGCCTCCAGCGGCATCGGCGCGGTATATGCCGAACGATTTGCCCGTCGCGGTCACAATCTCGTGACAGTCGCTCGTGACAAGGCACGTCTTGATGCCCTGGCAGCGCGCCTTCGTGAAGAAAACGGCGTTGCCGTTGAAGTCATTCAGGCTGATTTGACTCGATCTGCCGACCTCACGGCTCTGGAAACCCGTCTGCGTGAGGACACCAGCATCGATGTGCTGATCAACAACGCTGGCATTGCTCAATCCGGAGGGTTCGTCCAACAGAACGCCGAGTCCATCGACAAGCTTGTCGCACTCAATATCGTCGCCCTGACACGCCTTGCGGCCGCCGTAGCCCCGCGTTTCGCGCAGTCCGGCTCAGGTTCGATCGTCAACCTCGGATCGGTGGTGGGCCTTGCGCCAGAGTTCGGCATGTCGGTCTACGGTGCGACCAAGGCCTATGTGCTGTTCCTTTCCCAGGGAATGAACGTGGAACTGGCGCCCAAGGGCGTATACGTCCAGGCGGTGCTCCCGGCGGCCACCCGTACCGAAATCTGGGAGCGCGCGGGAATCGATCTGAACACTATTGCAGAGGTGATGGACGTCGACGAACTGGTTGATGCGGCACTGGTGGGCTACGACCGCCGCGAACAGGTGACCATTCCGCCGCTGCATGTGGCGGGTCGTTGGGACTCGCTGGATGAGGCGCGACAAGGGCTGTTGTCGGACATTCGACAGGCCCGGGCGGCCGAGCGCTATCGCCCGCAAGCCTGAAGCGGATCAAGCCGTGGCAGGCGTCCATCCTTGTTCGACGACACTGGAATCAGAGCGTCATGAAAGCACTGACATTCGAGAACTACGGCAAATCGCCGGAGATTGCGATTACCCACGTTCCCATACCGGCCATCAAACCTGATGAACTGTTGGTGGAAGTTCACGCGGCCGGGTTGAACCCGATCGACAACATGATCACTACGGGTGCTTTCAAGACTGTGGTGAAGCTGCAACTACCGGCCATCATGGGCAGCGATCTGGCAGTGATCTGGTCAACTGATTCCGGACACAGTTATAGAAGCTACGCCGCCATTTTTTCCTGATCCACTGGCGTGCGGTATTCGTTGTAGCTGTGCAGCCTGACCTGATTGTAGTGATGGATTACGTAACGAAGCACATCAGGGCGTGCTTCCTCCTCGTTCCGATAGCCCTTTTTCGGTATCCATTCGGACTTCAGGCTGCCGAAAAAGCGTTCCATCGGGGCATTGTCCCAGCAGTTTCCGCGACGGCTCATGCTCTGCTGCATACCGAGCGACTCAAGTTTAGTGCGGAACATCTCGCTACTGTACTGGCAGCCTTGGTCGGAGTGAAACATGACCTTGTGTGGCTTTCCTCGAGCTTCATGAGCCAATGCCAGCGCCTTGCAAGTCAACGTTGAGTCTGGTGTGCTGGAAATCGCCCAACCCACTATCCGCCTGGCGTACAGGTCAAGCACAGCCGCCAGATATACCCAGTGCGTACCAGCCCAGATATACGTTATATCTCCGCACCAGACCTGATTGGGGGCTGATACTTCAAATTGGCGTTCCAGCAAATTCTCGGCGAATCGGGATTGCACGACGCTATGCCGATAAGGCCTCGGTCGACGCTGACAGCTTTGCAAACCCGCCTCGGCCATCAGACGACCAGCCAAAAACCTGCCAACCTGCTCACCCCGGGCTTTCAAGGCCGCTGACAAACTGCGAGCTCCCATTGATCGGCGACTTTGAGTGTGCAATTGAATCGCCTCGACCTTGAGCCGTTCTCTGTCGGGATCAACTCGATCCCGCTGCTTCAGATAGTCGTAATACCGGCTGCGGTTCATTCCAAACACACGGCACAAGTCAGTCACAGTAAAACGCTCACTCAACTTCTCGATCAGAATCACCGATCGAGGGAATCGGACATCAAGAGAGCGGTAGCCTTTTTTAGGATTTCCTTCTCGATTTCAAGCTTGCGAATTTTGGCATGCAGAGCCTGGATCTGTTGTTGTTCAGCGGTCATGGCATTAGCCGTTTCAGGCGTTACTCCCCCGCGCTCCTGCCTTAACTGTTCAACCCAGCGGCGCAGTGCTGTTGCCCCGACACCCATAGCCTCGCAGGCCTGAGCGGTTGAATAATTGGCATCAAGAACAAGGCGGGCAGCCTCAAGTCTGAACTCGGTTGGAAACTGACGTTTTGACATCGGACACCTCATCGTTGAGCGGTAGGGTACCGCTCCTTTGGGTGTGTCCGGAATGATTAGGCCACATCACAGGCGTGGTCATTCAGGTGGGCAGCGCAGTCACTCGATTCAAGGAAGGCGACGCGGTATTCGCGAGCCTGTTCGAGCTGGGTGGCGGCGCAATCGCCGAGTTCGCCGCCGTGCCGGAACACGCTGCCGCCCGGAAGCCCGCCAATCTGGACTTTGTTCAGGCAGCCTCCATTCCGATGGTCGGGCTTACGTCGTGGCAGGCATTCAAGGAGCGCGCCTCTCTTCAATCGGGCCAGAAAGTGTTCATACCGGCCGGGGCTGGAGGTATCGGCACCTTCGCCATCCAGCTGGCCAAACACCTGGGCGCCGAAGTGGCCACGACCACCAGCACAGGAAATATGGCGCTGGTTCGCAGCCTGGGCGCAGATGAAGTCGTGAATTACCAAGAGCAGGCATTCGAACAGTTGCTGCACGACGTTGACCTGGTCCTCGGCACCACCCGGGGAGACGACCTTGCAAGAGCTGTCGGCATCCTCAAGCCCGGCGGCAGGATCGTATCACTGGTCGGTCCGCTGGATGCGTCATTCGCCAAGGCTCGGCGGATGAATGCGTTCTTCACCTTCGTATTCGGGTTGATGAGCCGCAGGATCACGCGTCTGGCCAGAAAGAAGAATGTGTCGTACTCGTTTCTGTTTGTTCGCGCGGATGGCGCTCAACTTGGCGAGATTGCCAGGTTGCTTGAACGTGGCCAGATAACACCGGTGATTGACAGGGTCTTTGCGTTTGAACAGGCCCGCGAAGGGCTTGAATACCTGGGTCAGGGCCGCGCCAAAGGCAAGGTCGTCGTGAAGATCAAGTAAGCGCTTATTAAAGCCCCGCCCAGCCACCCTTCAGGCACGCGCCTGTTGAGCATTGGAGTATCGAATGAACACCTCTTCCAAAAGAACCGCCATCGTCACGGGTGCATCATCGGGCATCGGTCGCGCCACCGCCGAGGCGCTGGCGCGCGCCGGGTATACCGTGTTTGGCACGAGCCGCAAAATCGGTGACAGTGATGCACAGGTCTCCATGCTGACCTGCAATGTCACGGCTGACGATTCTGTCCGCGCGCTCGTTGCTGCCGTCCTCGCGCAAACCGGGCGTATCGACCTGCTGGTCAATAATGCCGGCATCGGCATGCTGGGCGGCGCCGAGGAGTTCTCGATCCCGCAAGTGCAGGCCCTGTTCGACGTCAATCTGTTTGGCGTCATGCGCATGACCAACGCGGTATTGCCGTCGATGCGCCAACGAGGTCAGGGGCGCATTATCAATATCGGCTCGGTTCTGGGGCTGATACCGGCGCCCTACTCGGCGCATTATTCGGCGGTCAAACACGCCCTGGAAGGCTATTCGGAATCGCTCGATCACGAAATTCGCGCCTTCAATGTCCGGGTCTCGGTCATTGAGCCGGCCTACGTACGCACCGTCTTCGATCAAAATGGCATCGAGCCGGACTCGCAGTTGCAGGCGTACGATCAGGCGCGAGCCGGGGTCCGTGCATTGCTCGCCGATGTCATGCCGACAGCCGACTTGCCCGAGGTTGTCGCAGCGGTGGTGCTGAAAGCGGCGAGCGATGTTCGTCCCCGGCATCGATACACCGCCGGCAAGACCGCCCGACAAATCAGCCTGCTACGGCGCTTCGCACCTGCCGGGGCGTTCGATAAGAGCTTGCGCAAGCAGTTTCGCTTGCCGGAGTAAATGGCATGGGTCGGGATGGAATGGTAAGTTGCCAAAGCGCCCTCTCCGGTCCATGCGCATCCTTGGTTCAACCGATAGCGTCAGTAACCGACGCCCCTGACCCCGCCCGAAGCGCGGATGGATTCGCCGGTGACCCAGTGCGAGTCCTGCGACGCCAGAAACACAGCCAAGGGGGCGATATCTTCGGGCTCTCCAAAACGACCCAAGGGTGTTCCAGCCAGAATCTTCTCACCTAACTCACCGGCAAAATGCCCATGGGTTGCCGGGGTGTTGGTGTGCCCCGGCAGGATCGAGTTGACCCTGATGCCCCGCGCGCCCAGCTCTCTGGCCAGCGCGAAGGTCAAGGTATCGACCGCGCCCTTGGTCGCCGCGTACACGCTCGACGCCAGGTAAGGGTCGGTGCTGAGAATCGAGCTGATATTGATGATGCTGCCGGTCGGCCCCAACAATTTGACGGCCTCTCGCACTGCAAGCAGGTAGCCCAGCACGTTCAGGTTGAATTGCGTGTGGAAAGCCTCTTCAGTCAGGTCGTCGATCATCTGGAACACAGCGACACCCGCATTGTTGACCAGAATGTCCAGAGCGCCGTACTTCGTGCCGACCGTTTCGAACAGGCGTATCACGTCTGCTGACTGGCTCATGTCTGCCTGTACCGCAAACGCGGAGCCGCCGTGCTCTGCGATCCAGGCGACGACGGCGTCCGCATCCGCCTTGCCGGAAGCGTAGTTGACGATGACGGTCGCGCCCTCGGCGCCCAGTGCTTTGGCGATCCCGGCACCTATGCCTTTGGACGCCCCCGTGACAACCGCTATCTTTCCTTCGAGTTTCATAAACCGGCCTTCTTCAAGTGATGTGGTATGAGGCCTCGTTGCAATCGGATCATGAATGACCGCCAGGCAACCAGCCGCGTGTCATCAGTATTCGGCCATCGAGGGGCACAACGTTTGCCGGTTAGTCGCAGATCCTTGCCTGTTCCTCTCAAGTTGCTTGCCATGCCTCGGGATATGGCCCACGGTGGCCTGTATGGAGAAATCATTGGCAGAACTGCGCTGCATCGTGATGCGCGCACAGGACAAGTGGACCGACACCGGGTTGCCTCGGGTGTCAATGGTCCGGGCCGAGGCCTGTGCGGATCAGGTCTATCAGCCGATGCTGCACTTGGTGCTTCAAGGCACCAAGACCCTGTCGATCGGCGAAGATGCGTCCAGATACACCACGGGGCACTACTTTCTGGTGCCTGTCGATGTGCCTGCGACGGGGCAGATTCACGCCGACACGCCGGACAAACCTTATCTTGCGGTCAGCCTGACCCTCGATCCGGAAGTAATCGCCACGCTGCTGATGGCCGAAGGCAGAGCACCTGAAGCGCCCCAGAACGCCTGCTTCGAGAGCGTCATCGCGCCAGATGAAATGATCGATGCGTGGTTGCGCATGCTGCGACTCATGGACCGCCCGCACGAAGCCGCAATCCTCGCGCCCATGATCGAACGGGAGATTCTGTTCCGGGCCTTGCAGGGACCACTGGGTGGCATTCTTCGTGACGTTGCACGCCCGGATGGCCGACTGACGCAGATCCGCCGCGTCACCCAGTGGATTGGTGAGCACTACACCGAGCCCTTTCGCGTCGAACCGCTCGCGCAGATGGCCGACATGAGTGTTGCTGCCTTTTACAGGCACTTCAAATCCGTCACAGCGATGAGCCCGATTCAATATCAGAAGCGCCTGCGCCTGCTGAAGGCGCGCTGGTTGCTGCTTTTCGACACACTGGATGCGACCTCCATCGCTTATGCCGTAGGGTACGAAAGCGCTTCGCAATTCAACCGGGAGTACGCGCGGCTGTTCGGCCTGCCGCCGGCGCGGGACGCTGCAAGATTCAGGACGCCCGCAGATGAATTGACGGCCGTGTCGTGAGCCGTCGCCCCAGTTGTTACATGTCGGTCACGAGCGTACCGGCAATGCTCTCGGCGAACCCGCCGCCGAAGACCTTGGCCGGTGTGACAAAACCCGGCAGCCGTTCGCCGTCGAGCACGCGACGCGCAGCCTCTACGGCCGCCAGCGGCGTATAGGTATAGCCGTTCACGGTCTCGATCATGGAACGTGCGATCGCGCCCTTCGCATCGGTCACTTCAACCACAGCACGCGCCCGATGCGCCTCCCTTTGCTCGGGCGTCGGGCCATCAGGCAGTTGTGACAGATCGCCTTGCGGGAACGCGTCCCCGGCGATATGCACGAACATTGCAATGTTGCGGATGCCGGTCGAATGCCAGGCGGTGACCAGATCACCGAATGACAACGGTACGCAAAGGACCGGGCCCTGACCAAAATCAAAATGACGCGGCTCGGCATCCGGCATTGCAACAAGTTCGCCATCGATTCTGGCGAGCACGCCTGCACCGATGATTTCGCTGACACTCATGGCAGACCCGCGGGACATCGACCCTGGCACCTGCAGCGCCATGTTCAGCGCCGTTGGCCCCTGCACGCGCCCGGCAACCTGCACGGCCAGCGAATCGGTAGGCACGACATCCCAACCGACACCCGGCAACAGCATGACCTGACTTGCCGCCGCTTCAGCGCCCAGCCTTTCGGCCAGCCGGTAAACGTTGATCTCGGCGGTGATGTCGAGGTAGTCGACACCGGCCTTGATACAGGCGCGCATCAACGGCTCGGCGGTCTGCACAAATGGCCCTGCGAAGTTGAGCAACACCGAGATGCCGGACAAAAAACCCTCGGCCTGGTCGGCATCGAAAACCCGGTATTTCACGTCCAGCTGCGCAGCGAGGGAGACGAGGCGCTGCTGATTGCGTCCGGCGATTTCTACATTCAGGCCGAGCGCCCTGGCCCGCTCTGCGGCCATACGCCCGGTGTAGCCCGTAGCGCCATAAATCAGAAGTGTGCTCATTGGACGTGCTGCCTTTTTTTGGAGACGAAGTCGGGGCTGTAGCCATCGGGGTACAGAACGGCTGGTGCGCGTAGAACGCTATGATCGAGCATGGGGTGGCCCTCAGATGTTGTAGCCGCCTGCGACTTCGATAGTCTGCGCATTGATCCAGCCGCCTTCTTCGGACAGCAGCATGGCGATGACGCGTGCCACATCCTGCGGCTCGCCAACCCGGCCCAGGGCCGTCTGCGCCGCCAGCATCGCCTCGAACTCATCATTGAGCCCACCGCCCAGTTCGGTACGAATGGCGCCGGGCGACACAGCGTTGGCCCGGATGCGTCGACCGGCAAACTCGGCCGCCATATAGCGGGTCAAGACTTCAAGCCCGCCCTTGAACGCCGCATAGGGAGCGACACCGGCAGTGGCCACGCGAGTAGTGGCACTGGTCAGGTTGACGATGCTGGCGTTTTCCGCCATCAGCGGCAGCAATGTCTGGGTGAGGAAAAAAGGGCCTTTGAGATGCACGTTGAACAGGCCATCGAACTGCGCTTCGCTGACCGTCTCCAACGGATTGAACAGCCCGTAACCCGCGTTGTTGACCAGACCGCTCAGTGTTGCGACGCCCCAGACGTCTTGCAGGACCGAGCACACTGACGCTCGAAACGCCTCGAAGCTGCCGACGTCAGCGACATCCAGCCTGAGCGCAACTGCCTTGCCACCGGCCTGCGCGATACGCTCGACCACCGTTGCGGCGGCCTCCGGGTTGGCGTTGTAGGTAAGGATGACCCCCATCCCGCGTCGGGCCACGTGTTCGGCTGCACTTGCGCCGATGCCACGGCTGCCGCCAGTGATTACGATGACGCCCATGTGATGTTCCTCTGTGGTTTGAATGTGTCTCCACAGTACCCAGCGCCATCACCGGGAGCGTACCCGTTCCTGCTCGAAACCTGCCTGTTTCTGCTTTTCGCTTGCGCGGCGCCATGCCCAGCCCTCAGCATGCGAAGCATGGACAATCAACTCGATGAACTGCGGCTGCTCGCGGCCAAGGCTGAAAATCGCCGTACTGAAACAGGCATACCTCGTGTGGCCATGGTTCAAGGCAAAATCCCCGAGCATATGCTGGCAGCGGTCTACGACCCGATGATCAATGTGATCCTGCAAGGCAGCAAGCACATGACTGTCGGTGACAGCACGCTCGAATATGACCCGGCGACCTACTTCGTCATGTCCATCGACCTGCCTGCCGTGGGCTCGGTACGTCCCGCCCGGTCCGGAGAACCCTATCTGGCGGTGAGCCTGACGCTGGATCCTGCGGTGTTATCCACACTGTTCGCCGACTTGCCCAAACCTGCCAGCCGCCTCGAGAACAGTCCCGGGTTCTCAGTGGCGCCGATGACCACCAAACTGATGGATGCGTGGGTGCGAATGCTGCGCCTGATGGGCGACCCGGACGCCATCGCCGCGCTGGCGCCGGTTTACGAACGGGAGATTATCTTCCGGGTACTTCAAGGGCCTCATGGCTGGATGCTCCGCGAGATCGCCGCACCGGATACTGCGATGGCCAGAGTCAACATGGCGATCCAGTGGATCCGCCGCGACTTCGCTGAGCCGTTAGGCGTGGAGCGTCTGGCGGAACGCGCGTCGATGAGCGTCTCGGCGTTTCATCGCCACTTCAAGGCCGTGACCAACCTGAGCCCTTTGCAGTACCAGAAGCGGGTACGTCTGCTGCACGCCAGAACGCTGATGGTGGCCAACGCCAAAAGTGTCATGGCGGCAGCCTTCGAGGTGGGCTATGAAAGCGCCACGCAATTCAGTCGGGATTATTCGAGGGTGTTCGGACTTCCGCCGGCCCAGGATGCCGGGCGGATCCTCGAGGCTACGAGGGGCGCGGCAGTTAATCAGCCTCTCGCCTGATGCACGCAGAGCGGCGGGCCTCTAGGCCGGAAGCGGCCCACAGGCACGATAGGTGTCGATCAACGTGTCAAAAAGGGAAATATCCGACCTGCTTCTGGCCACCAGTTGAGCGCCCGCCACAGCGGAAAAAATGGCCTGCGCCCGCACCTCGCTGTCCGAGGGCGCGCAAACCTTCGCAGCCACCAGAAGCTTGCTCAGCCAGGCAATGTTGACCTGGGCGAATAGCTGCATTTCCTCGGTCATCTCAGGCGGCAGGTTGTCGGTTTCAGCACCGACGAAAGTGCCCAGGCAAAGGCGGTTTTCAACTTCCAGCGAACGCCGGAAAATTTCCGGGAAACGCTGTAACGCTTCGCCGGGATCGGGGGTTTCTTCGCAGATCGTCTCGAGTGCAGCGGCACCGTCCTGCCAGTATCGCCTGGCAACCGCGACACCCAGATCAGCCTTGCTGGGGAAGTGGTAGTAAATACTGGCCGGCTTGATTCCGACCTGGGCGGCCAGATCGCGAAAGTTCAGGCCGTTGTAGCCCTGCGACTGGGCAATGTTTCTCGCAGCAAGCAGGATCGCCTCACGGGCGTTGATGGTCATCGTAGTGCCTTGTACTTCGGACGCGTTTCTGGAGACCGACACATGCTAATTCAAAAACCTGCCTTTTGTTAGGTAGAAAGACGGTGTGGGCATGGCAGCGGTCATCCGCTGCTGAACGGCCATCGTCGGTTTCTCCCAAGCTGCAACGGCTATCGCCGGGAACATCCTGCTTGACGTTCCCGGCGATAAGGTGCACGTACAACCGCTCAATCATTCGGCCGGCGAGTCCAGCTCAGGAATACCGCTGCTGCGATCAGCATAAGCGGCCTGGAAAGCCGGACGCTTCTGCCAGCGCTGCCAGTACAGATCCAGGAACTCGAAACGCTCATCCAGTGGCGTGGCATTGACCGGGAACTTGGAGAAGGCAATGGCGGTTGCAAGCGTGATGTCCGCGAACGTTGGCGCATCGCCGCCCAGCAGCCACTCGCGGCCATCGGACAGGTGACGATTGACTAGTGCCGCATGGCTCAGCGCCTCTTTGCGGCAATGCTCGCCCCATGCTTCGTTCTTGGTCAGTTCAAGCTTGAAGCCGAGGCCGGTGTGCAGCACGTGAAAGGCCGTAACGATCCGGTAGAGGATATGCACCCAGATGCGGTTATCCCACATGTTATCGAGGCCCTGCTCCAGGGCGCCCTCGCCCATGATCTTGCGGCCCGGATAAGCCTGATCCAGGTAACGCGCGATAGCAGCCGTCTCGGAAATGAAGCTGCCGTCTGCCAGTTCCAGGGTCGGTGTTTCACCCCACGGGTTCATGTTCAGGTGACGCCAGCCACGCTGCTCTCCACCCGGCGTCATGTCATAAATGGTTTCGTCGAACTGATCGGCAATGCCTTTTTCGTGGATGAACAAACGCAGGCGTTGAGGATTCGGAAATGCCGAAGGAGAGGTGAAAAGTCGCAATTTGGAGGTCATGGTCGGGCCTGTGAGGTAGGGTAAAAAACCTACCTAACTATCGTTAGGTAGCCATACCGTAGCGGTACTTTTTCGCTGAGTCAACGTCTACCTAACATTTGTTAGGTAGACAATATCTGGCTCGGCTGACCAGCAAGCCTAGCAACCGGACAGGATTGTGCTGAAAATGCAGCCCTCAGGCATGGGTTGGCCCGCATTGACAGCGCTCGAACGTGAGCACCTTGATATCCTGTCCGCTGATCTCGGGCGGCCAGTGCATGCCGCTCAAACACAAGACCCAGACTCGAACCACAGGCCTCGCCAGGCCGCATCGCGCAGAGAAAGAAGGAAAAAGAATGCAGTACGCTTCGCTGAACCGTTTTCGTACCGGGTTGCTCGCCTTGCTTTTGCTGTGCGTGACCTTGCCGGCCCTGGCCCAGAATGCCCCCGCCCCCCAAGCCGATAGTGCCAGCAGCGCAGCACCTGCCGTGGAAGCCCCGAGCCTGGATGATCTGAACCAACAGCTCGATCAGATCCGTCAGAAAGTGACGGTCAGCGCCAACGATGACCTGCTTTCAAGCCTGCGCCAGGCGGCTTTGCAGGTCCAGAAACAAGCTGACAATCTGGTTGCTCAGCAGGCTGTCGACATCGAACACCTGAATGATCAGCTCAACATTCTCGGGCCGGTGCAACCGGACGAAGCGCCAAGCCTGACCAGTCAGCGCAAGACGTTGACCGCGCAGAAAAACGCGCTGGTCAATGATGAACGGCAGACCAATGAGCTAAGCCAGTCAGCCCGGGATCTGGCTACGCAGATATTCAACCTGCGCCGCAGCCTCTTCGATTCACAGATCAGCACGCGCACCGCGAGCCCGCTCAGTTCGGCATTCTGGTCCACGCTGATTCGCCCGACCGATGACGACCTGGGACGCCTGAACAGGCTTCTGGTGGATGTGCGCCAGGTGCTCAACAACGCGATGGCACCGGAAAACCGTGTGCAATTCATCAGCGTGGTGCTGGGCGCGTTGTTCATCTGGGTAGTTGTCCGGCGCCTGCTGGAGCGCCTGCTGATCTGGGCAATGATTCGCTGGCTGCCCGAAGGCCGCCTGCGCCGCAGTGCTCTGGCCCTGGCTGTCGGGCTGTCGACCATTCTCACCATCACCATTGCCACTTCCTTGCTGCGCTGGGGGATCGTCCACAACGCGGTACTCAGCAACGACGTAGTCAATCTGCTCGATCAGGTGCAGACGCTGATTACCTTCTGCGCCTTCATCGTCGGTCTGGGCCGTGCGCTGTTGATGCTGGCACACGCCTCGTGGCGCCTGCCGCAAATTCCTGACCAGATCGCCATCGCATTGGGTCGCTTCCCCCCTGCCCTGGCGCTGGCACTGATGGTCATCGGCACGCAGGAACGAATCAACAGCGTGATTGCCAGCAGCCTGGCCCTGACGGTTGCGGTCAATGGCCTGACGGCACTGGCGGTTTCGCTGGTGTTCTTCTATGCCCTGTTGCGCTACCGCCGCACCCGCCGACGCTTTGAGCTGGAGCGCCCGGCGGGCTTCGCCGGGCTGATTCCGTTTATCGTTGCGGTGTGGGTCGGCCTGAGTTTGCTGGCGTTGTTGAGCGGCTACCTGACGCTGGCGTACTTTCTGGCAGTGAAACTGCTCTGGGTGAGCGTGGTAGCGTCCACTGCATACCTGCTGATCGCCTGCTTCGGTGACATCTGCGAAACCCTCTTGTCGCCCAAGCAACCCGGCGGCCTGGCGCTGGGTTCCGCGCTGGGCTTGTCCACTCGCCATCAGGCGCAGGCAAGTACCGTACTGGCCGGCATAGGCCGCACCTTACTGCTGCTCACCGCTGTCCTGCTGGCGTTCCTGCCTTCAGGGTCAAGCCCGGGCGATCTGCTCGCCAGCTTTACTCAGCTGGATGTCACCTCCAAATCCATGGGCAACCTGAACATCGTCCCCGGCGACATTCTGGTAGCACTGGTGTGCCTGGTCGTCGGCCTGCTGAGCGTGCGTGTCCTCAAGGAGTGGTTTGGAGAACGCCTGCTGCCCGAAACCAACATGGACGCGGGCATGCAGGCCTCGCTGGTGACCCTGATCGGATACATCGGCTTTGTGCTGGTGGTGGCCGTGGTGATGTCCACACTCAACATCAGCCTTACCAACCTGACCTGGGTGGTCAGTGCGCTGTCGGTGGGGATAGGTTTCGGCCTGCAAGCCATTGTGCAGAACTTCATCTCCGGCCTGATTCTGCTGACCGAGCGTCCGGTCAAAGTCGGCGACTGGGTAAGCCTGGCGGGGGTCGAAGGCGATATTCGCCGGATCAACGTCCGCGCGACCGAAATCCAGATGGGCGACCGCTCGACAGTGATCGTGCCGAACTCGCAATTCATCACGCAGAACGTCCGTAACGTGACCATGGGCAACGCGCTGGGCGTAGTCGGAATCACCCTCACCCTGCCCCTGGAAACAGACGTTCTGCAAATACGCGAACTGCTGTTGCAAGCCTTCACCGAACACGAAGCGATACTCGATGCGCCAGCGCCTTCAGTCACCTTCAAGGACTTGACCAATACCGGTTTGATCATCAGCGCCAGCGGCTACGTGAACAGCCCACGCTCGGTGGGTGGCGCACGGAGTGATCTGTTGTTTACGGTCTTGGGGCGTCTGAGGGAATTGGGTGTAGCGCTGTCTGCACCGCAGAGCATGGTGTTGATTAATGAGGGGGCTGGGAAGGAGGCGGCGGAGGAGGAGAGTCAGTGATGCTTGTTTATATGGTGTCCCAGGCGGGGTTCGAACCTGCAACCTTCCCCTTAGGAGGGGGATGCTCTATCCAATTGAGCTACTGAGACACTGCGTGCCGACACACCGATCGGTGCCAGCGAGGACGGCGTGCATCTTAGCGGCATGTGGCGCTTTTGTCATGTCGTCATTGCCCTTCGACCCTGTAGCCGATGTCGCCTGGAAACACGGCCCGATAAACCGATCATGCAATTTGCAATACCCCAAAAAGCCATCATTGCAAAACGCACTGTAGAGCACTTTTTTTAATTTAATAAACCATTGATTTAAAAGGATTTTTTATCATTTTCTGATTGGCATGCAGACTGCATTATTGATATCTGTGGAACACATCTCATCCCAAACGGTCGGGCACAGGTACTGGAAAATGAACAAGACTCTCTCAGCGTTGAATGCGGCAGCTCTGGTGGCTCTGGTGGCATTTCATTTCCAGGATTCTGGTATCAAGGACGCTCAGGCCATCACGCCTGCTCCTGTGCACCACCAGATCAGTCAGGCGCCAAAGCTGGCAATCATGACTGACCGCGTTGCAAGCGCGGCGATGCTGGCTAATGACGATGATGAGTCACTTCAGTTTCCACGCGCCGAACAGCGCTGGGTTTTCTGATAACGCCCGCAACGAGCCTTTCAAGAGAGAGTAGCCATGTCAAAATCCGCGTTGTCATTTCTGGTCCTGACGATCATGGCTGTCGTTGCCGACCTTTTGCTTCCTGTTAATGCACAAGCCATGAGTATCGCTGCAAATATCGCCGCCGGCGTATTCGCCAGTCTCTTCGTGGTTGCGCTGTTCGTCGGTCGTCGCTTCAAATTCGACCCGGTGCTTCGCTGACAGCGAAGCTACCTGCGCCAATTTGCCCGGTCGTCTGACCGTTCGCATCCAGAATCCCCCCTCCTCCAAAAGAACCTTCCTGCACCGCAGCCAACCCTTTGTCGGCTAACCTCGCTCACGCTGAATTTAGACGCATACTCAGAGTCAAATGGCCATGATCGCTAAAAGGCTCGGTGGCGTGCCCTTTTATCCGGGGACAAATGCGATGACTTTGCAAATTCGCTCGCATTTCTGATAATTGGTGCTGGCAATACGCCGCTACCTGAGTCAATATTTGTCACAGAATTGACGCCAAGGATTCGACGTAATACGGCATGATGTCGGCCCCTTGGAACCCCGGTTGAACATTTGGCCAAAATGATTGTCAGACTGTGACAATCTTGCGGCCACTTGCTAGAACCGCTTCCCCTGAACTAACCGGTTAAATATATGAGCCCTATGAAACAGGCTACTTATTCCAGCCGCACGGCTGACAAGTTCGTCGTTCGCCTACCAGACGGCATGCGTAATCGCGTGCAAGAGGTAGCCAAGAATCATCACCGCAGCATGAACTCGGAGATCATTGCTCGTCTCGAACAAAGCCTGATTCAGGAAGGTGCTCTTGGTGATGAACCAAGCCTGCGTCTCGATAGTCCTGAGCTGTCCTTGCACGAACGCGAGCTGCTGCAACGCTTTCGTCAGCTTTCACATCGTCAACAGAACGCCCTTGTTTCGCTGATTGCTCATGACACGGAACTCGCTTCCGAAGAGTCCTGAGATTTGACGTAACAGACAAAGGCCAGCGAAAGCTGGCCTTTTTCGTTATAGCCTTTTTGTAGTCTTTTTCTTTATTAGTCGTCGGCTTATTGTGTTACACAGCGACATGAAGACTTGGCCGAAGCATAAAAAAACCGCCTGATCACGGCGGTTTTTTATTTCAAAAGACTGTAATAGTCGCGAGACTTAGAGCAGAAAAATCGTCGCCAGCCCTAGAAAGATGAAGAAGCCGCCGCTGTCGGTCATCGCCGTAATCATGACGCTTGCCCCCATCGCCGGATCTCGTCCCAGGCGGGAAAGCGCCATGGGAATGGAAACGCCCATCAGCGCTGCCAGCAACAGGTTGAGCGTCATGGCTGCGGTCATGACCACACCCAGCGACCAGCTGTCATAAAGCAGGTAGGCGACCACGCCGATCACACCCCCCCAGATCAGGCCGTTGATCAGGCCGACAGCGAGCTCCTTGCGCAGCAATCGCGCGGTATTACCGGTATTGACCTGGTCCAGCGCCATCGCGCGCACGATCATGGTGATGGTCTGATTACCGGAGTTGCCACCGATCCCGGCCACGATAGGCATCAGCGCAGCGAGCGCCACCAGCTTCTCGATGGAGCCTTCGAACAGGCCGATCACACGCGAGGCCAGAAACGCGGTTACCAGGTTGACTGCCAGCCAGGCCCAGCGGTTGCGCAGCGAACGCCATACCGACGCGAAGATGTCTTCTTCTTCACGCAGACCCGCCATGTTGAGGACTTCGCTTTCGCTTTCCTCACGAATCAGATCGACCATTTCATCGATGGTCAGACGGCCAATCAGCTTGCCGTTCTTGTCCACGACCGGCGTGGAGATAAGGTCGTAACGCTCAAACGCCTGTGCCGCATCGTAGGCATCGTCTTCCGGGTGAAAGCTGACCGGATCGTTGGCCATGACTTCGCCAACCTGCTTCTCCGGATCATTGACCAGCAGACGCTTGATCGGCAGCACGCCCTTGAGCACACCCTCGGAATCGACTACGAACAGTTTGTCGGTGTGACCGGGCAGCTCTTTGAGCCTGCGCAGGTAGCGCAGCACGACTTCAAGGCTGACGTCCTCACGGATCGTCACCATCTCGAAGTCCATCAACGCACCGACCTGATCCTCGTCATAGGACAGGGCCGACCGCACGCGCTCACGCTGCTGTGAATCCAGTGTCTCCATGAGCTCGTGAACGACGTCGCGGGGCAACTCGGGAGCAAGGTCGGCCAGTTCGTCGGCGTCCATGTCCCGTGCCGCCGCGAGCAACTCATGATCGTCCATGTCGGCGATCAGGGTTTCACGAACGGAATCGGATACTTCAAGAAGAATGTCGCCGTCGCGATCGGCCTTGACCAGCTGCCAGACGGTCAGACGGTCTTCCAGGGGCAAGGCTTCAAGGATATAAGCGACGTCGGCAGAGTGAAGGTCTTCGAGCTTGCGTTGCAACTCGACGAGGTTCTGCCGGTGAACCAGGTTTTCTACACGGTCCTGATGCTGACCTTCCTGACGATGGGTCAGGTCTTCAACAATACGCTGGCGCTGCAGCAGATCGACAACCTGAGCCAGGCGATCCTGCAAGCTTTCCTGCGTTTTTTTTACTTCTCTTTCGGTCATAGGCGAACTCCACTCCCAGCAGCGGGGCACGCCGGGAGATCAATCAGTTAATTCATGATTGTTGAAAAACATTATCGAGTAACGACTGGGTATGTCCATGGAGGTGTTCCACAAGCCCCGGCGGAGCTGACGGGCGCAATGATACACCGCTTTGAGCGAAGCGCACGCGAGAAAATTCAGCTCAGAACAACCGTTTGCAGTGCAAACCTGCGCAACTCCGTAAGCCAGCCAGGGTTCGACGTCACATTCAGCCAATAAAACACGCTCGCCCCGTCCAAAGGCGGGAGTTAGCCTTTGCTGACACCCGTCACGGAGGACCCTGGGCATGCGACCTGCCAATCATCTACTGCTGTGGAGCGCCCTGCTCTGCATTTCTGCAACTGCAACCGCCAGCAGCGTGCATCGCTGCGAGGATGCATCCGGAAAGATTACGTTTACCACCCTGGGATGCCCGGATGGGCACAGCAGCCGTCTGCAGAAAGCCTTCAATGCGCCGCCGGGAACCCGTATCGATGTGCTTCCGCCCGCCGACACTGCGCATACTGTGCGTGAAAAACCGGCAGACCGGACAGTTGTCGTGGTCGGCACACGCGATGATGGCTGCGGCAACCGCCTGAGCGCCGAACAGCGCCGGACTGCGATCATCAACCAGCGCACGCCTCCCGGCATGACGCAGCGTGATGTCGAGAGCCTGCTGGGGCGCCCCGACAAAGTCACCCACCGCAACGGAGAATTGCATTACGTGTACAACCAGAAAAAAGGCCGCAGCCATAAGGTGACATTTGACGAGCACGGATGCGTTAAAGGAAAACGCTAGAAAGCAAAAAGCCCACATCTTTCGATGTGGGCTTTTCGTTTGTATGGTGCACTCGACAGGATTCGAACCTGTGACCGCTCGGTTCGTAGCCGAGTACTCTATCCAGCTGAGCTACGAGTGCATTGGTGTTTTTAGACCAGATCACCTCTGGTTGGAGCCAGTTATCGGAAACCTTGTAATTGCTTACAACACTTCAAACAACTTTAAATGGTGCACTCGACAGGATTCGAACCTGTGACCGCTCGGTTCGTAGCCGAGTACTCTATCCAGCTGAGCTACGAGTGCATGTGTTGGTGCCGCGCATTATAGGTCGTAAGATTGTTTAGTCAAGCACTTTTTCTAGTAAATTCAACAACTTACAGATCAAGCCCAATCTTACGCACTACATAAATAATGGCGGAGAACGGGGGATTCGAACCCCCGACACCCTTTTGAGGTGTACTCCCTTAGCAGGGGAGCGCCTTCGGCCACTCGGCCAGCTCTCCGCAACACGGGGCGTATAATAACCACCCTTTTCCCCGTTTGCAAACCAAAAATTCAATAAAAATTAATGGCTTGGTTCTTCGTCCTTCTCTTTCTTGATACGCAGGTAAATCTCTTCACGGTGGACAGCGACTTCCTTGGGCGCATTGACACCAATACGCACCTGATTACCCTTCACTCCGAGCACGGTGACGGTGATTTCACCATCCCCAATGATCAGGCTTTCCGCGCACCGACGAGTCAGAATCAGCATACTTTTCTCCTTACGCCTTTATTCAGGGACAACAGTCTGCAACCTATAGGCAGTGACACTAGCAAAACGCCATGACCACTACCTGTATATCGACTAACGCAAAGAAAACAAAAGCCCTTCTGCGCAGCACCCGAAAGACGCGGCCACGCCGCGCCCTTCGATGACAGGGTCATTCACCCTGCCGCGGAGCATCCAGCTCAAAGGCCGTGTGCAATGCGCGCACAGCCAACTCCAGGTATTTCTCTTCGATGACCACGGAAACCTTGATTTCCGATGTGGAGATCATCTGGATATTGATGCTCTCCTTGGCCAGCGCTTCGAACATACGACTCGCAACGCCGGCATGCGAGCGCATGCCGACGCCGACGATGGACACCTTGGCGATCTTGGTATCGCCGGACACTTCACGCGCGCTGATTTCACGCGCGGTGGCTTCGAGCACCTGCAAGGCCGCCTGATAGTCGTTGCGATGGATCGTGAAGGTGAAATCGGTGGTGTTATCGTGCGAGACGTTCTGCACGATCATGTCCACTTCGATATTGGCCGCGCTGATCGGGCCGAGAATCTTGAACGCCACGCCGGGGGTGTCTGGCACACCACGGATGGTCAGCTTGGCTTCATCGCGGTTGAAGGCGATGCCGGAAATGATCGGCTGTTCCATGGATTCCTCTTCATCGATTGTAATAAGGGTGCCCGGCCCCTCTTTGAAGCTGTGCAGAACGCGCAGCGGGACATTGTATTTGCCGGCGAATTCGACCGCACGGATCTGCAGCACCTTGGAACCGAGGCTGGCCATTTCCAGCATCTCTTCGAAGGTGATCTTGTCGAGGCGCTGGGCCTGCGACACGACACGCGGATCGGTGGTGTAGACGCCATCGACGTCGGTGTAGATCTGGCACTCGTCCGCTTTCAGCGCCGCCGCCAGGGCAACACCGGTCGTGTCCGAGCCACCACGGCCGAGGGTGGTAATATTGCCGTGTTCGTCGACACCCTGGAAACCGGCGACCACCACCACACGACCCGCTTTCAGGTCGGAGCGGATCTTCTGGTCGTCGATCTGCAGAATGCGTGCCTTGTTGTGCGCGCTGTCGGTGAGAATACGCACCTGATTGCCGGTGTAGGACACCGCCGGAACGCCACGCTTCATCAAGGCCATCGCCAGCAGCGCGATGGTCACCTGCTCGCCCGTGGAGACAATGACATCCAGCTCACGGGGAACCGGCTGATCACTGATCTGCCTGGCCAGCTCGATCAGACGATTGGTTTCACCGCTCATGGCCGACAGCACGACCACCAGGTCGTCACCCGCCTCACGGAATTTCTTGACCTTGTCGGCCACCTGCTCGATGCGCTCTACAGAGCCCACGGAGGTGCCGCCAAATTTCTGTACGATTAAAGCCATCTCAAAGCCGCCTCAAATCCCGTTAAGAGCACCCATTAACATTCGAGTCCAGGTGCGGCCTGCCGGTGTGCGGCAGGCCCGCTGACCCGACTCAGATACCCTGCTCTACAAAAGGAACGGCCAGTGCCAGCGCTGAATCCAGCGCACCGGCATCGACACCACCGCCTTGAGCCATATCAGGACGACCACCACCTTTACCACCTACGGCGGCAGCTGCCTGCTTCATCAAATCACCGGCTTTGAGTTGGCCAGTCAGGTCCTTGGTCACGCCTGCGACCAAGACAACCTTGTCCTCATGAACACTGCCGAGCAGGATCACTGCGCGGCCGAGCTTGTTCTTCAACTGATCGACAAGCGCCAACAGCGCCTTGCCGTCCTGACCATCCAGGCGCGTGGCCAGAACCTTGACCCCTTTGACATCCAGCGCCGCTGACGACAGGTCGTCACCGGCGGCACTGGCTGCCTTGGCTTGCAGTTGTTCCAGTTGTTTTTCCAGCAGACGGTTGCGTTCAATCACCGCCGTCAGCTTGTCCAGCAGGTTGTCGCGATTGCCTTTGACCAGCGTCGCGGCTTCCTTGAGTTGATCCTCGGCCGAATTCAGCCAGGCCAGCGCCGCAGCGCCGGTGACGGCCTCGATACGGCGCACGCCTGCTGCAACACCGCCCTCACTGACGATCTTGAACAGCGCGATGTCACCGGTACGGCTGGCGTGAATGCCACCGCACAGCTCGACGGAGAACTCGCCGCCCATGCTCAGCACACGAACGCTGTCACCGTACTTCTCGCCGAACAGCGCCATGGCGCCCTTCTTCTTCGCCGTGTCGATATCGGTTTCTTCGGTCATTACCTCGGTGTTCTTGCGAATCTCGGCGTTGACGATATCTTCCAGCGCGCGCAGTTGCTCGGCCTTGATCGCTTCGAAGTGGCTGAAGTCGAAGCGCAGGCGCTGACTGTCAACCAGCGAGCCTTTCTGCTGAACGTGCTCACCCAGCACCTGACGCAATGCGGCGTGCAGCAAGTGAGTGGCCGAATGGTTCAATTTGGTTGCATCGCGAACTTCATCAGCCACTTGTGTTTCAACCTGCGCGCCAACGCTCAGGCTGCCGGACGCCACAACGCCGTGGTGCAGGAAGGCACCGCCGGTCTTGGTGGTATCACTGACGTCAAAGCGCGCGTCACCGGCCTGCAGGAAACCGCTGTCACCGATCTGACCGCCCGACTCGGCGTAGAACGGGGTGATGTCGAGAATCACCACGCCCTCTTCGCCTTCATTCAGGTGAGAAACCGACTGGCCTTCCTTATAGAGGGCCACGACGCTGGCGCTGCCAGTGGTCGCCGAGTAACCGGTGAACTGCGTGGCCACGTCGACCTTGACCAGGCTGTTGTAATCCATGCCGAACGAGCTGGCCGAACGGGCGCGCACGCGCTGGGCGTCCATTTCACGCTCGAAGCCTGCTTCGTCGAGGGTCAGGTTACGCTCGCGGGCGATATCACCGGTCAGGTCCATCGGGAAACCGTAGGTGTCGTACAGCTTGAACACCACTTCGCCCGGAACCACCGTGCCTTTGAGGTCGGCCAGATCCTGCTCGAGAATTTTCAGACCTTGCTCGAGGGTCTTGGCGAACTGCTCCTCTTCGCCTTTCAGCACGCGTTCGATGTGCGACTGCTGTTGCACCAGCTCAGGGAACGCAGACCCCATCTCGGCAACCAGCGCGGCAACGATCTGGTAGAAGAAGCTGCCCTTGGCACCCAGCTTGTTGCCGTGACGGCAGGCGCGACGAATGATGCGGCGCAGTACATAACCACGCCCTTCGTTGGACGGCAGCACGCCGTCGGCGATCAGGAAGCCGCACGAACGGATGTGGTCAGCCACGACTTTCAGCGAAGCCTGGTTGTCATTGCTGCAACCAATGGCCTTGGCCGACGCAGCCAGCAGGCTCTGGAACAGATCGATTTCATAGTTGGAGTGCACGTGCTGCAGCACCGCACTGACACGCTCCAGGCCCATGCCGGTATCGACCGACGGTGCCGGCAGCGGGTGCAGCACGCCATCCGCAGTCCGGTTGAACTGCATGAATACGTTGTTCCAGATTTCGATGTAACGGTCGCCGTCTTCTTCCGGCGAGCCTGGCGGGCCGCCCCAGATTTCCGGGCCGTGATCGAAGAAAATCTCGCTGCAAGGACCGCACGGGCCGGTATCACCCATGGTCCAGAAGTTATCGGAGGCGTACGGTGCGCCTTTGTTGTCGCCAATACGGACCATGCGCTCGGCGGGCACGCCGATCTCCTTGGTCCAGATGTCGTAGGCTTCGTCGTCAGTGGCGTACACCGTGACCCAGAGTTTTTCCTTGGGCAGGTTGAGCCATTTTTCGGAGGTCAGGAAGGTCCAGGCGTAGGTGATGGCATCACGCTTGAAATAGTCACCGAAGCTGAAGTTGCCCAGCATTTCGAAAAAAGTATGGTGACGAGCGGTATAGCCGACGTTTTCCAGGTCGTTGTGCTTGCCACCGGCACGCACGCATTTCTGACTGGTAACGGCGCGGGTGTAGGCACGCTTTTCCTGGCCCAGGAAGCAATCCTTGAACTGGTTCATGCCTGCGTTGGTGAACAGCAGGGTTGGGTCATTGCCCGGAATCAAGGAGCTTGAAGCGACACGGGTGTGGCCTTGCTCTTCGAAGAAGCCAAGGAAGGCTTCACGGATTTCTGCGCTTTTCATAGGTTCTTCCACGGAGACTGCGGCCAGAGGCAAGTGCAAAACGTCAAATGACGTAGCGACGGCAAAGGGCCGCATTATATAGGCGTTGCGCCCTCGGTACAGTGTGTTTGTGCGATAGAAACAAGTAACTGGATTATCGGCATGTCATGAATGTTCAAAGACTGCGAATGCGGCGATGACCTGTTCGACCTGAGCGCGCGACACGTTCAGGTGGGTCACCATGCGTAGCCGCGACGCGGCCGTGAGTACGATGCCCCGCTCGGCGCAGAACGCTTTGAGCGATGCCGCGCGTTCGCCGATCTGCACATAGACCATATTGGTCTGTACCGGCTCGACAGGGTAGCCAAGCCCGCTCAGGCCTTCAGCCAGAAACGCCGCGTTGGCATGGTCATCTGCCAACCGCTCGACCTGATGATCCAGCGCATAGAGCCCTGCCGCAGCCAGCCCTCCAGCCTGACGCATGCCACCGCCAAGCATCTTGCGCAAGCGGCGGGCCTTGGCGATCAACGGCTGCGAACCGCACAGCACCGAGCCGATCGGCGCGCCCAGCCCCTTGGAGAGACAGACCGAAACCGAATCGAAGTGCCGGGTGATCTCATGGACATCGACACCCAGCCTGACCGCGGCGTTGTACAGCCTCGCGCCGTCCAGATGCAGGGCGAGCCCCTTTTCCAGGGTCAGGGTACGCGCGGCAGCCAGATAGTCCAGGGGCAGCACCTTGCCCTGCATGGTGTTTTCCAGGGCCAGCAGGCGCGTGCGGGCGAAGTGAAAGTCATCGGGCTTGATGGCGTCGAGCACCTGCTGCAGGTCCAGGGAGCCGTCGGCCTGCACCTCCAGCGGCTGCGGCTGAATGGAGCCCAGCACTGCCGCACCACCACCCTCGTACTTATAGGTGTGGGCCTGCTGACCGACGATGTACTCATCGCCACGCTCACAGTGCGCCATCAGTGCCAGCAGATTGCTCATGGTGCCCGACGGCACGAACAGCGCGGCATCGAACCCGAGGCGTCCGGCAAGCGTCGCTTCGAGCAGATTGACGGTAGGGTCCTCGCCGTAGACATCATCGCCAACGGGCGCACGTGCCATGGCATCGAGCATGCCGGCCGTGGGCAGAGTCACTGTGTCGCTGCGCAGATCGATGACAGTCACGAAAAAGCTCCCTGAAGTTGAAGATCGATAATGCATGCAACCTTTGGCTTGCAACAAGGCATTACTGAGGCTGCAGTACATGATAATCAAGCGCCGCCGCTCTCGATACTCCGAGCCCTTATAAGAAAAAGGCAGGTATACCGTACGAAAGTGTCCATGCATGATCCAGCGAACTATGATAAAAATCTCGCGCCGGCCACGTAAAGTGACGGCAACGTTCTCAGGGCGGGGTGCAATTCCCCACCGGCGGTAATGACGCGCAATGCGTCTAGCCCGCGAGCGCTTGGGGGTCGTGGCTTTGGCTGCTATCTGCAAGGTCAGCAGACCCGGTGTGATTCCGGGGCCGACGGTCATAGTCCGGATGAAGAGAGAGCGGGATTGGTGTCAGCAAGAACGTCTGTAAAACCTATCCATGAACGACATCGTTCAGGAGGCTTTCCTACGCAGCTTGAATCCCTTTCGATCCAAATGCCCTGTTTTTTCCATAAACAGGAGTCAGAACACGTGCAACCAACTGCAATCGACAGCAAAAGCAAAAGCCACGCAAACGAGCGTGTCGCGTTCATCCAAGCCTGTTGGCACAAGGATATCGTCGACCAGAGCCGTAAAGGTTTTATCGCCGAGATGGCCAATCAGGGCTACGCCGAAAGCGATATCGACATCTTTGAAGTGGGCGGCGCCTTTGAAATCCCGCTGCATGCAAAACTGCTGGCCAATACCGGCCGCTACGCTGGCATCGTCGGCGCCGCACTGGTAGTGGACGGCGGCATCTATCGTCACGAATTCGTCGCGCAGTCAGTGGTCAGCGCATTGATGCAGGTTCAGCTGGAAACCGAAGTACCGGTGTTCTCCGTGGTCCTGACACCGCATCATTTCCATGCGGGCGAAGAGCATCAGAAGTTCTTCTTCGATCACTTCGTGCACAAGGGCGAAGAAGCGGCCAAGACCTGCGCTGACACCCTGACCAAGGTACGCAGCCTGCGCCGTCTGGATGCACAGCAGAAAGCGGCCTGCTGAGACGCAGCATCGGTAAGTGTCCTCCCGGACACCTACCGTTCCTCACGCTCCAGCGTGGGAATGCCGTTCTGGACGCTCTGCGTCCGGTGTTCAGGGTGCGGAGCGATCAGCCGAGGCTATCCGCATCAGTGGGTACGATCAGAATTCCCGCACGCAGGCCGTTTTTGACCCTGGGGTTGGGGAAGATGATCCTCGCGCCCTCTTCTTCCACTACCCAGCGTGAACCACCCGCGTCTTCGGCCAGCACGTAGCCTTTTTCCAGCGAGGAGAAGTTCTCGACGTCATCGGCCAGGTTGAAGGTGAACGCATCGGTGCGCTTGATCACTTCCCGCGCCACGCTGAACAGTTGCAACCCTTCAAGATCGTCATCCCGCTCGGGCTCGGTGCCCTCGATGAGCTGCTCGATACACACGCGCAGCGGCCCAAGGTTGACCTGCTGGTTCTGCCCGAACGGCCGCGCCTTGCCCAGTTCCAGAGTGAAAGCCTCGGCCCCCAATTGATCGTAGGTGTAGGCGCTGAACACAATGGAAGGCTTGTTCTGCAGCAACACCGCACTCATGCCCGCCGCCCGCAGCCGGGCCAGCTCGAGCCGGGAATGCTGACGTCCTTCCTTCCACGGGTACAGCGCGAACTGCTCGATCGTCGAGCCACGAATGGCCGTGTGCAGATCGTAATGCAGCCGATAGCGCTCCGGCAGGCTGAAAAAGCTGGCGGCCAGTCGTTCCAGCTCGCAGGCCCGCAAGGCCTCGGCACCACCGCTTTGCAGATGACGGCCGTTGAACAGCCGGTTGACATCCTGCTCGACAAAACGCGCCCCGCGTCGCATCGCATCGGGATTGCCGAACAGGAACAGAATACGTGCGCGCGGTTTCAGGTCGCCGCGCGCGATGCTGCGGATCAATTCATCCAGCAGCTCGATGGGTGCAGTCTCGTTGCCGTGGATGCCGGCAGACAGCAGCAGGTCAGTGCCATTGTCACGAGCCTCTGGCGGGCGGACTTCCAGTGCGCCCTCGCCCATCCAGCGCATGCGCACGCCTTCGACGGTCAGTTGAGTCTTCTCCGCCGGCTCACGTCCAGCCAGGGTCAGTTCAAGCAGTTTGCCGAGGGCGAGCATGGCGCGCTTCCTTAGTGGTTGCAGTCAGGACCGTGAACGTGACCGTCTTCCTCGACGCCCATGTCGGCTGGCTCCATTTCCAGTTGCAGGCTGACCAGGTTGGTCGCCAGCGGACGTAGCAGCAGGTTGGCGTATTCGGCATCGTCTTCTTCGACGTCAACGCCGATCAGCAACTGGCCACGGCCATCCTGCTGAATCCACAATTCCTTGCCCTGCCAGATGACGGCAACGCGGGTGCAGGACGTTTCCAGCTGGGTGCCATCAGTGTCTTCAAGGATCAGTTGCAGGGCGTCGCTCATATAAAAATGCTCTCTATCAAGGAAATAGTGCGCCGGACAGTGGCCCGACGCGCAGGATGCTTCAATTCAGTTGAAACGGATAAACCGCGCCCAGTTTAAGGATTTGCGTCAGTTCATCCAATGCCGTGCGGCATTCGTTGAGCAATCGGGGGTCGGCCAGATCGCTTTCACTCATGCGGTCCCGGTAGTGCCTGTCGACCCACTGCGTCAACGTTTCGTACAACGGCGCAGTCATGATCACCCCCGGATTCACCGCCGCCAGCTCGGTGTCATTGAGCGCCACCCGCAGGCGCAGGCAGGCCGGGCCACCGCCGTTCTGCATACTTTGCTTGAGGTCGAACACCTTGACCTCGGCAACCGGGCTGTCATCGACTATCAGTCGTTGCAGGTAAGCCCAGACGCTCGCATTAGCCTGGCACTCCTGCGGCACGATCAGCAGCATCGAGCCATCGGGACGCGACAACAGCTGGCTATTGAACAGGTAGGAGCGCACGGCATCCTGAACCGAGACCTCGGCACGCGGTACGCAAATCGCCCGCAACTGCCCGCCGACACGACCGAGTTTGTCGCGCAGCTCATTGAGCATCGGTTCGGTATTGAGGAACGCGTCCTGGTGATAGAACAGCACCTCACCGTTGCCGACCGCAATCACATCGTTATGGAACACCCCCTGATCAATGACCGCCGGGTTCTGCTGACTATAGACCACGCCGGCCTCGCTCAGACCGTGCAGCCGCGCAACGGCGCGTGACGCCTCCAGGGTCTGACGGGCCGGGTACTTCTGCGGTGCCGGGTAGCGCGTGTCGAACGCACTGCGGCCAAACACGAAAAACTCCACACCGGCCTCGCCGTAATCACGACAGAAACGGGTGTGGTTGGCAGCGCCTTCATCGCCAAACTGCGCGACAGCCGGTAACGCAGGGTGATGAGCGAAATGTTTTGCATCCGCGAACATGGCGCCGAGCACGCGAGTGGTGGTCGGATGCTCGATGCTGCGGTGGTATTTACAGTTGAGATTGGCCGCCGTGAAATGCACACGCCCATCGGCAGTGTCGGCACTGGGGCTGACCGTGGCCGCGTTGGCCACCCACATGCTGGATGCCGAGCAACTGGCGACCAGCAACGGCATGTCCTGACGGGCCGCTTTTTCAATCACCTGCTCATCGCTGCCGGTGAAGCCCAGACGGCGCAGGCCGGACACATCAGGACGCTCCTGCGGCGCCAGCACGCCCTGGGTAAACCCCAGGTCCATCAGCGCTTTCATTTTCGCCAGGCCTTGCAGCGCCGCCTCACGCGGGTTGGCGCTTTGCTGGCTGTTACTCTGGGAGGCAACGTTACCGTAGGACAACCCGCCGTAGTTGTGGGTTGGCCCGACCAGACCGTCAAAATTCACTTCACAGGACTTCATCGGCAAGGCTCCGTGGATCTGTTTTTATAAGCAATCGTGCGCACACTGTCAGCTCAACCTGATACCGGGAGTCAGTGTCGCAGGCAGCGTCAGGCTGCCCGCCTCCAGCGAAGCCACCGGATAGGCGCAGTAATCGGCCGCATAATAGGCGCTGGCGCGGTGGTTGCCCGAGGCGCCTACCCCGCCGAACGGCGCACTGCTGGCGGCTCCGGTCAACGGCTTGTTCCAGTTGACGATCCCGGCACGGCTGTGCAGCCAGAACTGCTGGTAACGCGCTTCGGAGTCAGACAGCAGACCTGCCGCCAGGCCATACCGGGTGGCGTTGGCTTCGGCGATGGCGGCATCGAAACCGGCGTAGCGGATGACTTGCAGCAGCGGGCCGAACAGCTCTTCGTCGGGGCGCTCGGGCACCGCACTGACATCGATAATGCCAGGCGTCAGCAATGCCGCGCCGGGCTGCGGCTGGCGCATTTCCAGCAGGGTCAGCGCGCCGTTGGCGAGCAGATTGCGCTGCGCGTCGAGCAAGGCGCGTGCAGCCTCCAGCGAAATCACCGAGCCCATAAACGGCGCAGGCTGCTGATCGAACGCCCCGGCTTCGATAGTAGCGCTGACCCCAACCAGTCGTGCCAGCAGGGCATCACCCCAGTCGCCTTCGGGCACCAGCAGACGACGCGCACAGGTGCAGCGCTGGCCTGCGGAAATGAAGGCCGACTGAATGATGGTGTACACTGCGGCATCGATGTCCTGAACCTGATCGACGATCAACGGATTGTTACCGCCCATTTCCAGCGCAAGGATCTTGTCCGGCCGACCGGCGAACTGCTGGTGCAGCGCATTGCCGGTGCGGCTCGACCCGGTGAAGAACAGGCCGTCGATACCCGGATTGGCGGCCAGCGCGATACCGGTTTCGCGACCGCCCTGCAGCAGGTTCAGAACCCCGGCAGGCAGTCCGGCTTCGATCCAGCACTTGACGGTCAGCTCAGCGACTTTCGGTGTCAGTTCGCTGGGTTTGAACAGCACCACGTTGCCCGCCAGCAAGGCCGGGACGATATGCCCGTTGGGCAGATGCCCGGGAAAGTTGTACGGGCCGAACACGGCGACCACGCCGTGCGGCTTGTGGCGCAGTACCGCAGTGGCGTCGCCCAGTGGCCCGCTCTTTTCACCGGTTCGTTCGCGATAGCTCTGCACCGAGATGGCAATCTTGTTGACCATGCTGGTCACTTCGGTCGCCGACTCCCACAACGGTTTGCCGGTTTCTTCACCGATGCACTGCGCCAGCGCGTCGGCGTGATGCTTGAGACGTGCAGCGAAGGCCTCCAGTACCGCGATGCGCTGATCCAGAGACAGCAGTGCCCAGCCGGGAAATGCCTGACGCGCCGCCTGCACCGCCTGCTCGACCTGCGCGGCGCTCGCGCCACGCCCGGACCACAGCACCTGCTGGGTCACCGGGTTCAGCGAATTGACCACCTCACCCTGCCCGTCCTGCCACACACCTGCGATGTAAAGGCTATTCATCAAACGCCCTCCCGCGCCGCAGACAAGGGCACCGCGCGCACATTGTCGCCCGCACTCATGCGCAGCCGCCTGGCAGTCTGCGGAGCGACGACCAGCGTGCCGGCAGCAAAACGCGCAGCGCCTACCGTGATGCGGCAGTCTTCACGCTTGCGGTTGTAGATCAGGAACTGTGGAGCGTCGTCACCTGGCGTGCCGATGGCCAGCACCAGCGCCTGGCTGTCCTTGATTGCGCGAATCTTGCCGGTCTCGCACTCGATGGCCGGGCCGGCATCGAAGATGTCGACATAACCCTGATACGAAAAGCCTTCGCTCTTGAGCATGGTCAGCGCAGGCTCGGTGTCGGCATGCACCCGACCGATCACGTTGCGTGCGTCTTCGGAAAGAAAGCAGCTGTACAACGGAAACTTGGGCATCAGCTCGGCGATGAATGCCTTGTTGCCCACGCCGGTCAGGTAATCGGCCTGGCTGAATTCCATCTTGAAGAAGTGCCGCCCCAGACTTTCCCAGAACGGCGAACGGCCCTGCTCATCGGACATGCCGCGCATTTCGGCAATGATCTTGTTGCCGAACAGCTTGGGAAATTCGGCGATAAACAGCATCCGCGCCTTGGACAGCAGGCGGCCGTTGAGGCCGTTACGCGAATCACTGTGCAGGAACAGCGAGCACAGCTCGGCATTGCCGGTCAGGTCGTTGGCCAGGAACAGGGTCGGAATTTCCCGATAGATGTTCAGTTCCTGTGAAGCGCTGACGGTCAGGCCGACCCGGTAGTTGTACCAGGGCTCACGCAGACCGACCGCTCCGGCGATGGCGGAAATGCCCACCACCCGGCCGTCATCATCTTCCAGCACGAACAGGTAATCGGCATCGCCGCGCTCGGCTTCGCCGCGAAAGGTCTTTTCAGCCCAGCCTACCCGGTGCGCCAGACGCTGCTCATTGGCGGGCAGGGTCGTCAGACCGGCGCCGGTGCTGCGCGCCAGCTCGATCAACGCGGGCAGGTCGCTGCTGCGTACAGGACGAACGATCATGTTATCTCCTCAGCGGCTCATCGAGAGCCTTGAAACTCGCTAATCGGCTATCGAACGTCCGGTTCAGACCGCGACAATCCGCACACTGGCACCTTCACCAACACCCAGGGCATCGGCAGCCTGGAGGCTCAACACCACCGGCCTGCCGGGCGCCCAGTCCAGTTCCAGCAGCACCGCGCGGTAGTCCTGCAACAGGCCATTGGCGATCAGATACAGACGCCCGCCCTTGCCGACATCGCTGCTTTGCCCGGCCTCGACCTTGACCGGAACCAGACGGCTCTGGGCAATCGAGCGAATCCCGGACACCCGCGCATGCAGCGTCGGCCCACCGTCGAAAATGTCGATGTAGTGATCGGTTTCAAAGCCCTCGCGCATGAGGATGTCGAAGGTGATCTGCGCACGCGGATGCACCTGCCCCATGGCTTCCTGCGCCGCGTCGGGCAGCAGTGGCACGTAGATCGGGTAATGCGGCATCAGCTCGGCGAGGAAGGTCCGGCTTTTCAGCCCGCACAGGCGTTCGGCAGCGGCGTAATTGATATCGAAGAAGTTGCGCCCGATGGCATCCCAGAACGGTGAGTCGCCCTGCTCATCGCTGTAACCGACGATCTCGGTGACCACCGAATCGGCAAAGCGCTCGGGGTGACTGGCGACAAACAGCAGGCGGCCGCGCGAATTGAGCTCCGACCATGCCGTGCCGACCAGCTCCGGGACCACGTAGAAACTGGTCAACAGGCTGTTACCGGTCAGGTCATGACACTGCGACAGCACGTGAATCTTGTTATGGATCTTCAGCTCGCGGGAAGCATGCACGAAGGTTTCGTTGCGAAAACTGTAGAACGGCTCGGAGTAGCCCGCCGAGGCGACAATGCCCGAGCAGCCCACCAGCTTGCCGCTTTCGCTGTCTTCGAGCACGAAGAAGTAGGTTTCTTCGCCGTTGAAGCTGACCTCGGCGGCAAACGACGCCTCCGACGAGCCGATCTTGTCGGTCAGGCGGCCAGCATCGTCGGGCAAGGACGTGACACCGATAGGGCTGTCGGCAGCGAGGCGTTGAACCTCGGCCAGGTCAGCCATTTGCGCAGGGCGCATTACCAGCATGGTGCCACTCCTTGTAGATCGACCAGCCTTTACGACCGGCGCTAGTAAAAGCACCACACGGCGTCAGGCCGCATGGCGCAGGAAACAGGTGCGGCACCCGCCATCAGGCGGACGCCGCAAGGCTGCAAGCGAGTCAGGATGTCAGTTGGGCGATGGCGCGTTCAAAGCGGTTCAGGCCCTCTTCGATGTCCGCGTCTTCAATCACCAGGCTCGGCGCGAAACGAATCACGTCAGGGCCGGCCTGCAGGATCATCAGGTCCTGAGCCTCGGCCGCATTGAAGATGTCCTTGGCCTTGCCCTTCCAGGCATCGGACAACACACAACCGATCAGCAGACCCAGACCGCGCACTTCGCTGAACACGCCGTATTGCTGGCCAATGCTTTGCAGACGGGTCTTGAACTGCTGATGCTTGCGCTGTACGCCAGCCAGCACTTCAGGCGTATTGATCACGTCGATCACCGCCTCACCGACCGCACACGCCAGCGGGTTGCCGCCATAGGTGGTGCCGTGAACGCCGACCGCAAAGTGCCTGGCGAGCTTTTCAGTCGTCAACATCGCCGCCAGCGGGAAACCGCCGCCGATGCTCTTGGCGCTGGAAAGGATGTCCGGGGTCACGCCGTAATGCATGTAGGCGAACAGATGACCGCTACGGCCCATGCCGCTCTGCACTTCATCGAACACCAGCAGGGCGTTGTGCTCGTCACACAGTTTGCGCGCACCTTGCAGGTATTCCAGCTGACCCGGCAGAACACCGCCCTCGCCCTGGATCGGCTCCAGCACCACGGCACAGGTCTTGTCGGTCACGGCGGCCTTCAGTGCGTCGAGGTCGTTGTACGGCACATGGCTGATGCCGGTGATCTTCGGCCCGAAACCATCGGAGTACTTCGGCTGCCCACCGACGCTGACGGTGAACAGGGTACGGCCATGAAAACTGTTCAGCGCCGCGATGATTTCGTACTTTTCCGGGCCGTACTGGTCATGCGCCACACGACGTGCCAGCTTGAAGGCGGCTTCGTTGGCTTCCGCACCGGAGTTACAGAAGAACACGCGCTCGGCGAACGTCGCATCCACCAGTTTTTTCGCCAGACGCAGGGTCGGCTCGTTGGTGAAGACGTTGGACACATGCCAGAGGTTATTGGCCTGCTCTGTCAAGGCACCGACCAGCGCCGGGTGGCAGTGGCCCAATACGTTGACGGCGATCCCGCCCGAGAAATCCACCAGTTCGCGCCCCGCCTGATCCCAGACCCGGGAGCCCGCACCGCGCACAGGGATGAACCCGGCCGGGGCGTAATTGGGGACCATTACCTGGTCGAAATCGGCGCGTTGCACCGCAGCATGCTCAACGGACATCGGAGTCTCCTGATGAGGAACGCCTGCCTGAAACTGGCGAGCGATGGAAAGATTGTAAGGACTGAATTGTGTTCGGCCTTGCCGCCAGGCGACAACTTGTTACAGCGCAAAACCGGGTTTTTTCAAGGTTTTCGGCAATGCGACAATTTGCGTCACAAAGGCGCAGTTTAAACGGATTGAAGCCGGCCTGTCTGGACCTGAGCTGTCGCGGCAGCACTTCTATCGCGACAAGACAATCAACCGCGTTCGGCAGGCACAGGGGAAAGTTCGAACGGGCTGCTGCTGCGTCGCTGATTGCGGTCTTCACGCGGCGTGGCACCGAAGAAATTGCGGTAGGCGCTGGAGAAGTGCGGCCCCGAGGAAAAACCGCACGAAAGGCCGATCTGAATGATCGACTTGCTGGTCTGCATCAGCATCTGGCGCGCCTTGTTCAAGCGCAGTTCCAGGTAATACTGGCTGGGCACACGGTTGAGGTACTGCTTGAAGATCCGCTCCAGTTGGCGACGAGACACGCACACGTGCTGGGCGATTTCGTCGGTGGTCAACGGCTCTTCGATATTGGCTTCCATCAGCAGCACCGCCTGGGTCAGCTTGGGATGGCTGGAGCCCAGACGGTTCTGCAGCGGAATGCGCTGACGCTCGCCGCCTTCGCGAATGCGCTCGACCACCAGCTCTTCGGAAACCGCCCCGGCCAGTTCGGCCCCATGGTCGCGGGACAGCACCGCCAGCAGCAGGTCGAGCACCGACATGCCACCACAGGCGGTCAGGCGATCCCGATCCCAATCGAACAAATGGCTGGTGGCGATGACCTTGGGGAAGCGCTCGGCGAAGTCGTCCTGCCAGCGCCAGTGCACGGCGGCACGGTAGCCATCCAGCAGGCCCAGTTGCGCAAGCGGATAGACGCCCGCCGACAGCCCGCCAATCGAACAGCCGGCACGCACCAGTTGCTTGAGCGCACTGCCCAGCGCCGGGGCCACGCCTGCCGGGGGCTCGTCAGCCAGTAAAAACAGCTTCTGAAAGCCCTCCAGTCGCCCGGCCCAGGGCTCACCCGGCAACTGCCACGCACCGGCAAGCGCCGCTGGCTCCGCGGCCTCGGCCTGTAGAAACGACAGCTCATAGACCACTTCAGGGTGAACGCGCTGCGCAACGCGCAAGGCTTCCTCGGCCAGTGCCAGGGTCAGGGCTCTGGTACCAGGCCAGACGAGGAAACCTATTCGATGGGCAGTCATTGGGAGATCCGATACGTATTGCCGCAAAAGCCGAGCCTTGGAAGATAGCTCGATCTGGAACATCCAGGTCGTGTCGCGCGTCGCGCAGCATGCCCTGTTCTGGCATAAAAAGGCATCGTCATGCGCTGCCGATCGTCACTTCAGGCTGCCGGACAGGAATTGCTGCAAACGCTCGGTCTGCGGATTGGCCAGCACTTCGCGCGGATTGCCACGTTCCAGAACGACGCCCTGGTGCAGGAAAACCAGCTGGTTGGAGACCTCACGGGCAAAACCCATTTCGTGAGTCACCACCACCATGGTGCGGCCTTCCTGAGCCAGGCCCTGCATGACCTTTAGCACATCACCGACCAGCTCCGGGTCCAGCGCCGAGGTCGGCTCATCGAACAGCATGACCTCGGGCTCCATCGCCAGTGCGCGGGCAATCGCCACACGCTGCTGCTCACCGCCGGACATGTGCCCAGGGTAAGCGTCCTTGCGATGGGACACACCGACCTTGGCCAGATAGTGTTCGGCCTTTTCCAGCGCTTCCTTTTTCGACACACCCAGCACATGGACCGGCGCTTCGATGATGTTCTGCAGTGCAGTCATGTGCGACCACAGGTTGAAGTGCTGAAACACCATCGACAGGCGTGAACGCATGCGCTGCAACTGCTTGGCATCGGCAGCTTTCAGGCCGCCTTCCTTGTTTGGCACCAGCTTCAACTCTTCGTTGTTGAGCAGGATCTTGCCGGCATGAGGCTGTTCGAGCAGGTTGATGCAGCGCAGAAAGGTGCTTTTGCCCGAGCCGCTGGAGCCGATGATGCTGATGACATCGCCGGCCTTGGCGGTCAGGGACACGCCCTTGATCACTTCGTGACTGCCATAGCGCTTGTGCAGATCCTGCACTTCCAGTTTGTTCATGCTTTGGGTTTCCACAGTACGGTCAATCACTGAGCAGACGTCCGTGACGCAGCGCCGTGCGCCCCGCCACCTTGGCCAGCCAGAAACCGGGTTGAGCGTAACGAAGCCGCTCGATGGCGAACAACACCCCGGCAGTATTCGCACAAATGGTACTGACCTGATCGGACAGCGGGTCGATCACTTCGAACAGCGGATCGCCCACCTCGACCCTGTCGCCTGCAGCGCGCAGGAACGTCACCACACCAGGGTGCGGCGCATAGAGCAATTCGGTGCCTTCGAACGGCAAGCCTTCGCAGGCTTGGTGCACCGGCTGCGGCCAATCACCACTGATGAAGCCCTGCTCGGCGAGGAACGCCAGGATACCTTCGGCATGCGCGATTGCCTGCGGCTTGCCGGTGTCGGCCTGACCGCCCAGTTCAAGAGTGGTGGCGAGGCAGGCCAGCGGGATCTGCGCCTGCGGAAAAATCCGCGAAAGGCGCAACCACGGCAGCGAGCAGGCCTCATCGAAGGAGCTGCCACCGGAATCTTCGGCGAGCAGCGCTACCTGAATATTCAGATGTGCCGACAGCGACCGCCATTGTGGCCAGTGCTGCGGCAAGGCGTACATGTGCAGCGCGGCATCGGCATCACAATGCAGATCGAGCACCACATCAGCGACGCAGGCATGACGGAGCAGGATGCGCTGCATGCCTTGCAATTCGCTCTGCGGCGCGGGCAGCCCTTCGAGCGCAGCGCTCATCGCCTGGCGAATCAGCCGGGTATTGGCGCGCGGGTCATCGCCCAACTGACCTTCCAGCAACTCGGCGACCGGCTCGCTCAGCTCGGTGAAGTCACGGTTGAAGTTCTTGCCACTGCCGAACTCGAAACGGCCCTGATGCGCGCCTTGCAGCAACTGCCCCAGGCCCAGCGGATTGGCCACCGGGACCAGTTCGACGACACCTTTGAGGAGGCCTTGCTGCTCCAGCTCGGTCAGGCGTTTTTTCAGCTCCCAGGCCGTGCGCATGCCGGGCAGTTCGTCGGCATGCAGGCTGGCCTGGATGTAAGCCTTGCGCTCGCCGGTGCCGAAGCGAAAGACACTCAGCGTGCGCTCGGTGCCGAGGGTGCTCCACGGCAATACATGATCGGTTCTTTGCATTTCAGACCTTCCGTGGGGCGAGGTAGCCCAGCCAGCGGCGTTCGGCGATCTTGAACAGCCGGACCAGAATGAATGTCAGGCCCAGATAGAAAACACCTGCGGTGATATAAGCCTCGAAAGGCAGGTAGAACTGCGCGTTGACCGTACGGGCCGCGCCCGTAATGTCGATCAGGGTCACGATGGACGCCAGACTGGTAGTCTGCAGCATCATGATGACCTCGTTGCTGTACTGCGGCAGTGCCCGGCGCAAGGCCGAGGGCAGCAGAATGCGCCGGTACATCTTGGCTTTCGACATGCCCATGGCCCGCGCGGCCTCGATTTCACCCGCCGGAGTGGCCTTGAGGCTGCCAGCGATGATCTCCGCCGTGTAGGCGCTGGTATTGATGGTGAATGCCAGGCACGCACAGAAGGTGGCACTGGACAGCCAGGGCCACAAAAAGCTTTCACGCACCGCGTCGAACTGGGCCAGTCCGTAGTAGATCAGGAACAGCTGCACCAGCATCGGCGTGCCGCGAATCACGTAGGTGTACAGCCAGGCCGGCATGTTCACCCAGGGGTTTTTCGAGACCCGCATCAAGCCCAGCGGCAATGCCGCCAGCAGGCCGAACGCGAGCGAAATCGCCAGCAGCTTCAGGGTGGTCAGCAGCCCGCCGAAGTACAGCGGCAGACTGTCCCAGATCACGTTGTAGTCAAAGATCATAGGTCAGCCGCCCTCACGCCTACCGAGTAGCGTTTTTCGAGGTAACGCAAGGCGAGCAGCGACACACTGGTGATCACCAGGTACATCGCCGCAACCGCCAGAAAGAAGGTGAAAGGCTCGCGGGTGGCATCGGCCGCCTGCTTGGCCTTGAACATCATGTCCTGCAGACCGACCACGGAGATCAGCGCAGTGGCCTTGGTCAGCACCAGCCAGTTGTTGGTGAAACCGGGAATCGCCAGACGAATCATCTGCGGCACCAGAATGCGGAAGAACACCTTGCCACTGCTCAGGCCATACGCCATGCCCGCCTCGGCCTGCCCCTTGGGGATGGCCATGAACGCACCGCGAAAGGTTTCCGAGAGATATGCACCGAAGATGAAGCCCAGCGTGCAGATGCCGGCCATCAACGGATCAAGGTCGATGTAGTCGTCAAACCCCAGCAACGGGGCGACGCGGTTGAGCAGGTCCTGGCCGCCGTAGAAAATCAGCAGAATCAGGACCAGATCGGGAATGCCACGAATCACCGTGCTGTACAGATCGCCCAGCCAGGCGATCCAGCGTACCGGAGACAGTCTCAGCGCCACGCCGATCAGACCGAGAACGATCGCCAGAGCCATCGACGACAGGGCCAGCTGCAACGTCAGCCAGGCACCTTCGAGGATGACAGCTCCGTAACCTTTCAACATGATGTGCGGTCCTCAAGCGTGGAATAAAAATGGCGCAAGCCAGGCAACCCTGTTTGCGCCATCTCGTTGCGACGACTTATTTGCCGAAGATATCGAAGTCGAAATACTTGTCCTGGATAGCCTTGTACTTGCCGTTGGCGCGGATCGCGGCGATGGCGGCGTTGAGACGGTCAAGGTTGGCCTTGTCGCCCTTGCGCACGGCAATGCCGATGCCGTCACCGAAGTATTTCGGATCGAAGAACGACGGGCCTACGAACGCATAGCCTTTGCCAGCATCGGTTTTCAGGAAGCCGTCCTGCAACAGCGTGGCGTCGGCGATAGTACCGTCAAGGCGCCCTGCACTGATGTCCAGATAGATTTCGTTCTGCGAACCGTACGGCGTCACTTCGACACCCTGCGGGGCCAGCACTTCACGGGCGAAACGCTCGTGAATCGTGCCACGCTGTACGCCGATCTTCTTGCCCTTGAGCTCAGCCAGGCTGTCGCTGACCGTAGTGCCGTCCTTCATCACCAGACGCGCCGGTGAATTGTAATACTTGCCGGTGAAGTCCACGGACTTCTTGCGGTCGTCGGTGATGGACATCGACGACAGGATCGCATCGATCTTGCGCACTTTCAGCGCCGGGATAAGCCCGTCGAATTCCTGCTCGACCCAGGTGCACTTGACCTTCATTTCTTCACACAGCGCATTGCCGATGTCGTAGTCAAAGCCGACGATGCTGCCATCCGGGGCCTTGGACGCGAACGGAGGGTAAGCCGCTTCGATACCGATTTTCAGTGGTTTTTCATCAGCAAAGATCGGCTGGGCGAGCACGGACAACGCCATCGCGCCAATAAGCATGAGCTTTTTCATTTCCAGGGACTCCATCGGTAAAGCACGACAAATGGCAAAGTGAGCAAGCGCCCAATGTGCGAAAGGACAATCTCGGGGAGGAGCGACGCCGGATGCGTGACACCGCGCTGGCGGTTCACAGCCCTCCGGCGAATGAGAGGCATTTTAACGACAGGCTCAAAGTCGATATTTCTTCAATGCGACAACTAGTTACAGAAGCACCTGAAAAACCGCTACACGGTATTGACGGGACCTGCTTCTGCTGATCCAGCAGCACAGACTTAACCTGTCATAACAGCAAAAAGTGCGCCCATTATTGGCAAACCCTTTTAATCCGGCAAGCCCGGCGTGCCACATGGCGGTTTTAAAGCCCTGCTGCGTCGTACTTTCCTACACAGAAAGCCCGGACATGTCCCACAACGAAGCACCGCGCGACAACACCGTGTAAACCGGTAACAACCCGATATATATCCCGTTTCTCGCTTCAGCCCCTGGAAACAAAAGCGCCCCGATCGGCTCTCACCGAACGGGGCGCTTCAGTCACAGGATCGCTCAGGCAGCGTTCATGGTCTTGTGCGTATCGATCAGATGCTGCACCACGCCCGGGTCGGCCAGGGTGGAGATGTCACCCAGCGCATCGTACTCGGCAGTCGCAATCTTGCGCAGGATACGGCGCATGATCTTGCCCGAACGGGTCTTCGGCAGGCCGGGCGCCCACTGAATGAAGTCAGGCGAGGCAATCGGGCCGATCTCCTTGCGTACCCAGTTGCGCAATTCAGTGCGCAGCGCGTCACTCGGCTCTTCACCGCCGTTGAGGGTCACATAGACGTAGATGCCCTGCCCCTTCAGGTCATGCGGCACACCGACCACAGCAGCCTCGGCGACTTTCGGGTGCGCAACCATCGCGCTTTCGATTTCAGCCGTGCCCATGCGGTGGCCGGAAACGTTGAGCACGTCGTCCACACGCCCGGTGATCCAGAAATAGCCGTCCTCGTCACGACGGGCGCCGTCACCGGTGAAGTACATGCCGCGGAACGTCTTGAAGTAGGTGTCGACGAAACGGTCGTGATCGCCGTACAGCGAGCGCGACTGGCCCGGCCACGAATCGAGGATCACCAGGTTGCCCTCGGCAGCGCCCTCGATGAGGTTGCCCAGGTTGTCCACCAGCGCCGGAATCACGCCGAAGAACGGACGTGTCGCCGAGCCCGGCTTAAGGGCGGTCGCACCTGGCAACGGGCTGATCAGAATGCCACCGGTTTCGGTCTGCCACCAAGTATCGACGATCGGGCAGTTCTGCTTGCCGACTGTGTTGTAGTACCAGGCCCAGGCTTCCGGGTTGATCGGCTCGCCCACCGAACCCAGCAGGCGCAGGCTGGAACCGTCGGCACCTTCAACGGACTTGGTGCCTTCAGCCATCATGGCGCGAATCGCGGTCGGCGCGGTATAGAGGATATTGACCTTGTGCTTGTCGATGATCTTCGACACGCGGGTGATGTCCGGATAGTTCGGCACGCCTTCGAACAGCAGCGTGGTCGCACCGTTGGCCAGAGGCCCGTAGACAATGTAACTGTGCCCGGTGACCCAGCCGACGTCGGCGGTGCACCAGTAAACTTCACCCGGCCGATAGTCGAACACGCGTTCGTGGGTCAGCGCGGCATACAGCAGGTAACCTGCGGTGGTGTGCAACACGCCCTTGGGTTTACCGGTCGAGCCCGAGGTGTAGAGAATGAACAGCGACTCTTCGGCGCCCATCTCTTTCGGCGCGCAGGTGCTGGACGCCACTTCCAGCAGCGAGTGGTACCAGATATCACGGTGACGGTTCCATTCGATCTCGCCCCCGGTGCGCTTGCAGACGATAACCTTCTGCACGCTGCTGGTTTCCGGGTTGGTCAGGGCGCGGTCGACGTTGGCCTTGAGTGCAGTCTTCTTGCCGCCACGCAGACCTTCGTCAGCAGTGATGACCACTTTGGAACTGCAATCGATGATCCGGCCAGCCAGCGCTTCGGGCGAGAAACCGCCGAACACCACCGAGTGAATCGCACCGATCCGGGCGCACGCCAGCATGGCGACCACAGCCTCGGGAATCATCGGCATGTAGATCGTCACGACGTCGCCACGGTGCACATCCTGGCCACGCAGGGCGTTGGCGAACTTGCACACTTCAGCGTGCAGTTCGCGGTAGGTGATTTCCCGATGCTCGGAAGGGTCGTCGCCCTCCCAGATGATGGCGATGCTGTCGCCGCGTTCTTCCAGATGGCGATCCAGGCAGTTGTAGGCAACGTTCAGCGTGCCGTCGGCGAACCATTTGATATCGACACGGTGATCATCGAACGAGGTCTGTTTGACCACACTGAAAGGTTTGATCCAGTCGAGGCGCTGAGCCTGTTCACGCCAGAAACCATCAGGGTTGACCACCGACTGCTGGTACATGGCCTTGTAGGTCGCTTCATCCGTCAGCGTAGTCGCTGCGACTTCTGGGCGGACGGGGTACAGGGAAGCTGCACTCATCTTGGTTACCTCGGTGGATAGTTGTTGTTTTATGCCCCTGTTGTATCCCGCCCCACCCACAGGGGCCATTCGACGTTGGTATTACCGGGCGGGGCCGGAGCCGGAGCCGGAGCCGCAAGCCGCAAGCCGCAAGCTTGAAGCTTGAAGCTTGAAGCTTGAAGCTTGCAGCTGCCCTAAAGATTATTACCATTTTGATAAAAGCGCTTATCCAAAGTCTTTATATATGCGCTGTCACAACAGGCATAGAATTCGATCCGCCAACAAGGCAGACATCAACTGCCCCCACGCAGTGTTGTTCCAACTCGAAAAACGTATCAGACCGCCTGAGCCCATGACGTCAAAAACGTGATGCGACGGCGCTCACTTTGAAAAAGGTAAACGACAATGAAAGCTTTATTAGTGGCATTGGCCCTGTGCGGCGTCAGTAGTCTGGCCATGGCCGAAGAATCGCAGACCAAAGTGGCTGCGCAACAGGCGCGTGTCGAGCAATATACCTACGGCACTCATCTGGATATCGCTCGGGTTATTTCCATCAGCCAGATACCCAATGTCTGCGAAGTGGTCCCGGCGCGCATGGTGTATGAAGATTCGCAGGGCGCACGCCACACCATGGGCTATCAGGTGATGGGCAACGGCTGCAGCAACGGTTGAGGCTTCTTGCCGTTGCAACCTGTGCACGACGCCTCGCCGCTATATAAGGTGCGAGGCGCATGCACGAAGTGGGTGACGGAACTATCAATGAGCGAGTTATTTATCCGTTGAATGCGGATCTGATTCGCGCCCCACTTCATAGTCGCGCAACTTGTTGGCAATTGTTGTATGAGACACTCCCAGGCGTTTGCCTAATTGGCGGCTGCTGGGATATTGCGCATAGAGTTGTTCCAGCACCGACTTTTCAAAGCGCCCGATAATAGCGCCCAGCCCGCCCTCCAGCGACACCTCACTCAACCCCTGTCGCATGCCGTAGTCCGGCAGACGAATATGCTCGGCCTGCACCTTGCCGCCGTCACACAGCGATACGGCCTGAAACAATACATTTTCCAATTGCCGCACATTACCGGGCCAGTGGTACTGACCAAGGCGTTTGATGGCCGCAGGTGATATGCCGGGCAGCGCACAGCCGATCTGCCGGCTGGCCTGATCGAGAAAATGCTCCACCAGCGGCTCAAGACCGTCCAGACAGTCGCGCAGCGGGGGTATATGCAGTGAAAGCACGTTAAGGCGATGATAAAGGTCCTGCCTGAACATGCCCTTGGCGCACAGCTCCGAGAGATCGACCTGGGTCGAACACATCACCCGCACATCGAGAAACATGTCCTCGTCGCTGCCGACCCGGCGAAAACTGCCGTCCTGAATGAAGCGCAGCAGCTTGGCCTGCATGCGGGCACTCAGCTCGCCCACGCCATCGAGAAACAGCGTGCCGCCCGCGGTCAGCTCCAATAGCCCCAGCCGCCCTTCCGCACGCGCACCTTCGAACGCGCCGGGGTCATAGCCGAACAGCTCGATCTCGGCCATCGACTCCGACAACCCGGCGCAGTTGAGCGCCATCAGCGGTGACTGGCCGCGCGGGCTGGCCAGGTGACAGGCGCGGGCCAGCAATTCCTTGCCGGTGCCGGTCTCACCCTCGATCAGCAGCGGCGCATCGAGGGGCGCCATGCGCCGCGCCTCGCGAACCACAGCGGCCATGACCTTCGAGCTCTGAAAGATACTGTCGAAGCCACGCAACTCCTGCTTGCGCACATGGTAGATGCGCTCGCCGACCCGATCAGCACGGTGCAGCGTCAGCACGGCCCCGGCCATGGCCTCGCTGTCGTCATGCTCCGATTGCAGGGGCGCGATATCGGCAAGAAACACATCGCCGCACACCTTGACCCGCAGGCCGTTGATCCGCGACTGGCTGGCGCGCACCAGTTCAGGCAGGTCGAAATCTTCGGCGTAACGCGACAAGGGCATGCCCGGCACTTCATCGACCCGCACACCCAGCAATTGCGCGGCGGCACGATTGGCCGCAACGATAGCCCCGCCCATGTCGATGGACAACACCGGAAATTCCAGCGCGCCGAGCAAGGCATTGAGCTCCATGTGCCGGCGCTCGCTGGGCATCAGCCCGACACGCTTGACGCCGAATACCCCGGTGATCGCCTCGAACTTCGGGCGCAGGGCCTGGAACTGCAGGTTGATCAGGTTCGGGCAATGCAGATAGATCGCGTCACCGTGCTCACCCCCCACTTCACCGCGCGCCACGTTGACGCCGTAAGCCACCAGCAGATCGAGAATGTCGCGAAGAATGCCGATGCGGTTCTGGCAGTGCACCTTGATGCGCATGAGTCGTTGCCCCTGTGAGGGTAGTTTTTTATGAGGCGGCAAAATTAATGTCAACAATACGTTACGCACGCACGCTTCGCGAGCGGCAGGAGGACTGATTTCAGGCCTCACCCATCGCAAGCGTAAACTTTTCGTTACGAACCAGTGATCAAACCCTCGCACGGCCCTGCTCACCGCCGCTGACGCGCCCTCGAAACCGGGTTATTCCTGAACACAGGCTTTTACAAGAACACTTTAAAAACAGCAGCCTTTCGAGGACATCAGCATGGCCCAGACGCTTTACGTGGCACGCGAGCCGGACGCTTCGGGTTTCATCGATTACACGGCGGACGAACATGCGGTATGGAACACCCTGATCACCCGGCAGATGGAGATCGTCGAAGGGCGTGCCTGCCAGGAGTATCTGGACGGCATCGAGCAACTGGGCCTGCCGCTTGGTCGCATTCCTCAGTTAGGCGAAATCAACAAGGTTCTGGGCGCGACCACGGGCTGGCAGGTCGAGCGAGTGCCTGCGCTGATCCCCTTCCAGACGTTTTTTGAACTGCTGGCCAGCAAGCGCTTTCCGGTGGCGACGTTCATCCGTAGCGCAGAAGAACTGGACTACCTGCAGGAACCGGACATCTTTCATGAAATATTTGGCCACTGCCCGCTGCTGACCAATCCGTGGTTTGCCGAATTTACCCACACCTACGGCAAACTCGGCCTGAGCGCGAGCAAGGAACAACGCGTGTACCTGGCCCGGCTGTACTGGATGACCATCGAGTTCGGCCTGGTCGATACCCCGCAGGGGCGGAAAATCTACGGCGGCGGTATTCTTTCTTCGCCGAAGGAAGCGCTGTACAGCTTGTCGTCAGCCCCCGAACACCAGCCTTTCGATGCGCTTGAAGCGATGCGCACGCCTTATCGCATCGACATTCTGCAACCGCTGTACTTTGTCCTGCCGGATCTGAAGCGTCTGTTCGACCTGGCGCAGCAGGACATCATGGCGCTGGTCGGGCAAGGCATGCAGTTGGGCTTGCACGCACCCAAGTTTCCACCTAAAACCAAAAGCCACGCCGCCTGACACTCGGCCAGCTCTCCGAAAAGGACCCTCTGCTTATGACCACCTTGAATCAAGCTCACTGTGAAGCCTGCCGTGCCGATGCGCCGCAGGTCAGCGAAGCCGAATTGCCGGAACTGTTCAAGCAGATCCCGGACTGGAACATCGAGGTCCGCGACGCGGTGATGCAGCTGGAAAAAGTCTTTCTGTTCAAGAATTTCAAATGGGCGCTGGCGTTCACCAACGCAGTGGGTGAGATTGCCGAAGCGGAAGGCCATCATCCCGGCCTGCTGACTGAGTGGGGCAAGGTGACCGTGACCTGGTGGAGCCACTCGATCAAGGGCCTGCACCGCAACGACTTCATCATGGCCGCGCGCACTGATGAAGTGGCCAAGGGCGCAGAAGGCCGAAAATAAAATGATTGGTGGGCGATGGACCTTGCCAGAGCGGTCCGGCCCAATGAAATCAAGCTGCTCAGCACCTCGCAAGGTGAAAAGCCGGACAGTAAAAACGCGATTTTGTTTCACGATCAGGGCAATCAGGGTAAAAAAATATCCTGATTGTCATTTTCAGTGGGTTATCCTGCGCAGGCTTTTTAAAGCACGGTTCTATCTGCAACCCCTTGCGAGGAGCGACGACGATGCATGAAATCCCTAACTTCCCACCAGGCCAACAGGAACCACAACAGTCGACTCTGGCTCAGCAAGAGCTTGGTCAACCTGTCGCAATGAAAGCAACACCCTCGGCTCAAGACAGCCAGAAAGCCGGAAGCAAAGACTGAAGGCGATTGTTTTCAGGCGTATCGAAAAACGGTTTTGCCGGTTTTCAATACGCCTGGAAAACCAGCAACAGGCAAACAGCAGATTTTTATGAGCGACTTCACTGAAACCCAAGCCAGCGCCCTGATTGGCACCGCCGAGAAAATGATCGAGATCTGGTCACGCCTCAGCCCGGAAAAACAGAGCGCCCTGCTCGCCCGTTTCGGTACTCAGGAAAACGCCTTGGCCGCTCTCGTGACCACACACCTTGTGGCCCCCAGGGACAAATAGCCCCTACATTCAGGTTTATTTCAATCTGTTGCACCTGCATCGCCCGATGCATCGGTATGATGAGCACTTCGAGAGCTTGCTAAGGGTTTTCCCTGCCCGCTCGAACGCCATGCCCGCAAAAGAACGAAAGCCCGCCCCATGTCCGAGACACAGCAAAACACACCGCAAACCCCGATGGCCGTTACCCTGACCGTCGTGTCCATCGTGATGTTCACCTTTATCGGCTACCTGAACATCGGCATTCCCCTCGCCGTTCTGCCCGGCTATGTCCACAGTGATCTGGGCTTTGGTGCAGTCATCGCCGGGCTGGTCATCAGCGTGCAATACCTGGCCACGCTGATCAGTCGGCCCTGGTCGAGTCGCATCATCGACAATCTGGGCAGCAAGAAAGCTGTGCAGATCGGGCTGACCGGTTGCGGGCTGAGCGGTGTGTTCATGCTGGTGCCGGTGTGGCTGGAGAGCTGGCCGATGGCGAGCCTGGTGATTCTGCTGATTGGCCGGGTGATCCTCGGTGCTGCGGAAAGCCTGGTCGGTTCTGGTTCGATTGGCTGGGGCATCGGCCGGGTCGGCGCACAGAACACCGCCAAGGTCATTTCCTGGAATGGCATCGCCAGCTACGGCGCACTGGCCATCGGTGCGCCACTGGGCGTATGGATGGTTGACGAACTCGGCCTGTGGACAGTGGGCGTGAGCATCATGCTGCTGTGCGGGCTGGGCCTGTACCTGACCTGGCATAAAGAGCCGGCGCCTATTGTGCAGGGTGAGCGACTGCCATTCATGCATGTGCTGGGGCGAGTGTTTCCGCATGGCATGGGCCTGGCATTGGGCGGTATCGGTTTCGGCACTATCGCGACGTTCATCACCCTGTACTACGCGAGCAACCACTGGCCGAATGCCGCGCTGTGCCTGACGCTGTTTGGTGGCAGTTTCATCGCCGCGCGCCTGCTGTTCGGCAACCTGATCAATCGCCTGGGCGGCTTTCGAGTGGCGATTGTCTGCATGTCCGTGGAAAGCCTGGGGCTCTTGCTGCTATGGCTGGCACCCACTCCGGACCTGGCGCTGGCTGGCGCGGCGCTGACCGGCTTCGGATTCTCGCTGGTGTTCCCGGCGCTGGGCGTGGAAGCGGTCAATCTGGTCCCGGCGTCGAGCCGAGGCGCGGCAGTGGGCGCCTACTCGCTGTTCATCGACCTGTCACTGGGCATCACCGGGCCACTGGCAGGCGCCATTGCCGCCGGTTTCGGCTTCGTCTCGATCTTCCTGTTCGCGGCACTGGCGTCACTCACCGGGCTGGCGTTGAGCGTTTATCTGTACAAGCAGGCACAGGTGCTGCGCCAGTAATGATCGGTGCTCATAGTCATACAGGTCCTGAAGAGCCCGAAAAGCGGAGTTTTCAGGCTGCTGCCCGCAGGGCGTAGGAGCGAACTTGTTCGCGAAGACATTGTTTTGAACGCAAAATCTTCCGCGACGGTACGGGCCCTTTCGCGAACAAGTTCGCTCCTACGTTCGAGCGTGGGAACGGGGCTTTTGTAGGAGCGAACTTGTTCGCGAAGGCATTGTTTTGAACGCCAGATCTTCCGCGACGGTACGAGCCCTTTCGCGAACAAGTTCGCTCCTACGTTCGAGCGTGGGAACGGGGCTTTTGTAGGAGCGAACTTGTTCGCGAAGACATTGTTTTGAACGCTAAATCTTCTGCGACGGTACGGGCCCTTTCGCGAACAAGTTCGCTCCTACGTTCGAGCGTGGGAACGGGGCTTTTGTAGGAGCGAACTTGTTCGCGAAGGCATTGTTTTGAACGCCAGATCTTCCGCGACTGTACGGCCCCTTTCGCGAACAAGTTCGCTCCTACGTTCGAGCGTGGGAACGGGGCTTTTGTAGGAGCGAACTTGTTCGCGAAGGCATTGTTTTGAACGCCAGATCTTCTGCGACTGTACGAGCCCTTTCGCGAACAAGTTCGCTCCTACGTTCGAGCGTGGGAACGGGGCTTTTGTAGGAGCGAACTTGTTCGCGAAGGCATTGCTTTGAACGCCAGATCTTCCGCGACGGTACGAGCCCTTTCGCGAACAAGTTCGCTCCTACGTTCGAGCGTGAGGGCGGGAGGGCTTTTGTAGGAGCGAACTTGTTCGCGAAGACATTGTTTTGAACGCCAAAATTTCTGCGACGGTACGGGCCCTTTCGCGAACAAGTTCGCTCCTACGGCCTGCGGCCAGAATCAAGCGCAGACTTTTGTATAGCGCTGAGCACTGCGTGGCACGAGACTGAAAAACACCTCAGAAATCCACTTTCCCGCGTCCGGCCTTGATCGAGCCGCGCTTGCTCTTGGACTCCAGGCGCCGGGTCTTGGAGCCGAGGGTCGGGCGGGTCGGGCGGCGTTTCTTTTCGACCTTGGCCGCGTTGACGATCAGCTCGCTCAGGCGCAGCAAGGCATCGGCACGGTTCTGCTCCTGGGTTCGATACTGCTGAGCCTTGAGCACGATCACGCCGTCGCTGGTGATCCGGCTGTCACTCAACGCCAGCAGCCGCTCCTTGTAGAACGGCGGCAGCGACGAAGCGTTGATGTCGAAACGCAAATGCACGGCGCTGGAGACCTTGTTGACGTTCTGCCCACCCGCGCCCTGGGCACGGATAGCGGTCAACTCGATCTCGGCGTCCGGCAGATGAACGTTGTTGGAAATCACCAGCATCGGGGTCTCTTCTTCTCGGAAAAGGGCAAGGCTATTTGCCAGACTCGGCAGGCACGACAACGCTACGCCTGTTTTTGGCCCGGTAACAGACCCACATCACCGCCAGCCAAACCGGGATCGCATACACCGAGATCTGGATGCCGGGGATCATCAGCATGATGCCGAGGATGAACACCACAAAGGCCAGGCACACATAGTTGCCATAGGGATACCACAGCGCCTTGAACAGCGGCACTTGTGCGGTGCGGTTCATGTGCTGGCGGAATTTCAGGTGCGAGTAGCTGATCATCGCCCAGTTGATCACCAGCGTGGCCACCACCAGCGACATCAACAGTTCCAGCGCCTGCTGCGGCACGAAATAATTGAGCAGCACCGCGACCAGTGTCACCGCGGCAGAGGCGAAGATAGCCTTGACCGGCACCCCTCGTTTGTCGACCTGGGCCAGCGCCCTGGGCGCATCACCCTGCTCGGCCATACCCACCAGCATGCGGCTGTTGCAGTAGGTGCCGCTGTTGTAGACCGACAGCGCTGCCGTCAGCACCACAAAGTTGAGGATGTGCGCCGCCGTGTCGCTACCCAGCATCGAGAACACCTGCACGAACGGACTGCCGCTGTAGGAATCGCCAGACGCATTCAGGCTGGCAAGCAGGCTGTCCCACGGCGTCAGTGACAACAGCACCACCAGCGCGCCGATGTAGAAAATCAGGATGCGGTAGATGACCTGGTTGATCGCCTTGGGAATTACGGTCTTCGGCTGTTCGGCTTCGGCAGCAGTGAAACCGAGCATTTCCAGGCCGCCGAAGGAGAACATGATGATTGCCAGCGCCATCACCAAACCGCTGACACCATTGGGAAAGAACCCGCCATGCTCCCAGAGGTTGCTGACCGAGGCCTGCGGGCCGCCGCTGCCACTGACCAGCATGTAACTGCCCAGGGCAATCATTCCGATGATCGCCACCACCTTGATGATCGCGAACCAGAACTCGGTCTCGCCGAAGACCTTGACGTTGGTCAGGTTGATGGCATTGATCAGCACGAAGAAGGCTGCCGCGGATACCCAGCCCGGGATGTCCGGCAACCAGTAATGGATGTATTTGCCGACGGCAGTCAGCTCGGACATGCCGACCAGGATGTACAGCAGCCAGCAATTCCAGCCCGACAGAAACCCGGCGAAACCGCCCCAGTAGTTGTGGGCGAAGTGGCTGAACGACCCGGCGACCGGTTCTTCGACGATCATCTCGCCCAGCTGGCGCATGATCATGAAGGCGATGAAGCCACAGATGGCATAACCGAGAATCATCGACGGCCCGGCTGATTTCAGCACGCCCGCCGAGCCGAGAAACAGGCCCGTTCCGATAGCACCGCCCAGGGCGATCAACTGGATGTGTCGATTCTTCAGGCCACGTTTCAGTTCGCCCGAGGGTGAGGTTGTTTCACTCATTCAATAGCCACCTGATCGATCGTGTTCTGTGACGGAATAGAACCTGTTGCGCTCGTGGCGCAACAGAATTGCAGCGTTCGAGGCGGATGGCCCGGAGCGTTGAACAGCACTGTTTCACAGAAAAAAGCGCAGCATTGTACACGTGCATCCCGGCTGAGGTTCAAAACAGGAAGGTCGATACGCGACGGCTGTGTGACCGCACTTTTCAGCGCGCCGAAAACGACAACGCCAGCCCTGGGGACTGGCGTTGCCATTCATTCACACCGTGCGATCACTCAGGCTTGCGACGACCGAAGCCCGGACGCTGACCTGAACCTGCCGGTGGGCCACGACGCTTGCCTGACGGCGCATCATCGTTGACCAGCTTGATGCCGACACGCTTGGGGCCCGGCTTGGCCGGACGCTTGTTCATGTCGCTCGGACGCTCGGCGACCGGCGTGCCACGGCTGTTGTCGGCCGGACGCGGCGCGCGCGAACCGGGCTTGCCCGAATCCTTGCGCGGCGAAGGACGCTGAGTCGAATCGCCACCGCGCGGACGATCACGCTCGCTGCCGGTGATCTGCGGCTGACGCGGTGCGCGCTCGCCGCCGGTCGCCGGAGCACCAGCAGCCGGACGCAAGGTGCGAACGCGCTCGCCTTTGCCCAGAGGGCGCGACGATTGACGCTGCAGACGCTCCATCTTGTCCTTGGTCTTGGCATTCATCTGCGGCTGGGCCACAGGTTGCAGACCGACTTCAGCGGCCAGAATATCGACTTCGTACTGGCTCATTTCGCGCCAGCGACCCATCGGCAGGTCGGAGTTGAGGAACACCGGCCCGTAACGCACGCGCTTCAGACGGCTGACCACCAGCCCCTGGGATTCCCAGAGACGACGTACTTCGCGGTTGCGGCCTTCCATCACCACGCAGTGATACCAGTGGTTGAAGCCTTCGCCGCCCGGTGCCTGCTGGATATCGGTGAAGCGCGCAGGACCGTCTTCGAGAATCACACCGTTCTTGAGGCGCAGCAGCATGTCGTCATCGACTTCGCCACGCACGCGAACCGCGTATTCACGGTCCATTTCAAACGACGGGTGCATCAGGCGGTTGGCGAGTTCACCGTCGGTGGTGAACATCAGCAGGCCGGTGGTGTTGATGTCAAGACGACCGATGTTGATCCAGCGGCCTTCTTTCGGGCGCGGCAGACGATCGAACACGGTCGGACGGCCTTCAGGGTCGTCACGGGTGCAGATCTCACCGTCGGGCTTGTTGTACATGATGACGCGACGGACCGTTTCGGCCGCTTCTTCGCGCTTGATGACGCGACCATCGACACTGATGGCGTCATGCAGGTCGACGCGTTGACCGAGGGTCGCGTCCTTGCCGTTGACCTTGATACGGCCTTGGGTAATCCAGGCTTCCACGTCACGGCGTGAACCCACGCCAATGCGCGCCAGAACCTTCTGCAGCTTTTCGCCTGCGGGTCCGATTTCCTGGCTGTCCTGCTTGTCTTTTTCACTCATCTGGGCACCTCCCGGTGTGTCGAATCAGGGCTGGCCGAGAACCGGCAAGACCTGTGCCCGGCGCGCTGTGGATAGCGGCAAGGCGAAATACTTGAAAGCCCGGGCGACACTTGATCGCCGAGGGTCGGCCATCATACGCCCCTGCGCCGGTTTACGCATCCGGCGTCAGCGGCAAATGCCCGGATCACTTCTTCTTTTTACGACCGGCGGTCTTGAGCTTCGCCAGCCGCTTGGCAGACTCATCGAGCACCGTGCGTTTGTCGTCCTTGTCGAGCTTCTTCCAGGACTTGATTTCGCGCTTGCTGCGGCCGCATCCCAGACAAATGTCATCATCGAACTTGCACAGGCTGATGCAGGGGTTCTTGGTCGAACTCATGGGCAGCGAATCTCGTGGCGAGTGGTATCAGATGTGACCCTGGGCTGGCGTATGAATTCGACCGAAGTGCGCCGGGCGTTGGCAGGGCAGTTCTGATTATCGTTCCGCACGCTCCAGGACGAGGTATCAAGAGGACGCAGAGCGCTCATGGCTACATACAGGTCTTGTGGGAGCGAGCTTGCTCGCGAAAGGGCCCTTACAGAATCCGAAAATAGCGAGCCTGCACCATCGCCTTCGCGAGCAAGCTCGCTCCCACGAGACTTGTGTATCACGCTGAACGCTTCAGCGTGGGAGCGATAATCAATCAAATCTCATCGTCGCCTTTGCCGTCTTCAGCCTCTGGCTCCGCGCGTAGCAGGTCGTCGAAGTCGGTCTTGAGGCCCTGCTCCATCGAGTCCAGTTCCACCAGCAGGCTGCGGAAGCTGGTTTCGTCACGCGGGGCTTCGGGCTCTGCGTCCGGGTCGAGGCTGGCGTCGGCCAGGGCTTGCAGGTGCGCAGGCACCGGCGCCTCTTCGAAATCCAGCACTGGCTCGGTTTCCATCTCGCGCAGGTCGGCCAGCGGCGGCAGTTCGTCGAGGCTTTTGAGGTTGAAGTGGTCGAGAAAGCCCTTGGTGGTCGCGAACATGGCCGGTTTGCCGGGCACATCACGGTAGCCCACCACGCGAATCCACTCGCGCTCGAGCAGGGTCTTGACGATGTGGCTGTTGACCGCAACACCGCGCACATCTTCGATCTCGCCCCGCGTGATCGGCTGGCGGTAAGCGATCAGCGCGAGGGTTTCCAGCATGGCCCGGGAGTAACGCTGCGGCCGCTCTTCCCACAACCGCCCGACCCACGGCGAAAAGCGGTCACGAATCTGCAGACGATAACCCGACGCCACTTCCTTGAGCTCGAAGGCGCGCCCCTCACAGGACTTGCGCAACACCTCGAGCGCCTTTTTGAACACCGAAGGTTCAGGGCGCTCGCCTTCCTCGAACAGCTCATACAGCCGCTCCAGCGTCTGCGGTTTTCCGGAGGCCAGCAGAAATGCTTCAAGCAACGGGGCCAGTTCGCGAGGTTCGTTGAGATTCATGGGTGTGTTTTAGCTCTACTCGGCTCGCGCCCGGACATGGATCGCCGCAAAGGGCTCGTTTTGGACCAGCTCGACAAGGGATTCCTTGACCAGCTCAAGCACCGCCATAAACGTCACGACCACACCCAGACGCCCTTCTTCGGCAGTGAACAGCTCGGCGAACGGCACAAAACCGCCGCCCTTGAGACGTTCCAGCACATCGCTCATGCGCTCGCGGGTGGACAGTGCCTCGCGACTGACCTGGTGGCTTTCGAACATGTCGCCGCGGTGCAGCACTTCGGCCATCGACATCAGCACTTCTTCGAGACTGACATCCGGCAGCAACTTGCGTGCACGGGCTTCGGGAGCGTCCAGTTTTGGCACGATGACATCGCGCCCCACCCGGCTCAGGCCATCGATGCCCTCGGCGGCCGCCTTGAAGCGCTCGTATTCCTGCAAGCGGCGAATCAGCTCGGCGCGCGGATCGCCTTCTTCCTCTTCGACTTCCGCCGAACGCGGCAACAGCATGCGCGATTTGATCTCGGCCAGCATGGCGGCCATGACCAGATACTCGGCTGCCAGCTCCAGCCGCACGGTTTTCATCAGCTCGACGTAACCCATGTACTGCTTGGTGATCTCGGCCACGGGAATATCGAGGATGTCGATGTTCTGTTTACGGATCAGGTACAGCAGCAGGTCGAGCGGCCCTTCGAACGCTTCGAGAAAAACCTCCAGCGCGTCGGGCGGGATGTACAGGTCCAGCGGCATCTGCGTGACAGCACGCCCATAGACCAGCGCGAACGGCAGTTCCTGCTGGGCGTCTGCCTGGCTGTCCACCGACTCGACGGCTGTCATCAGGCGCGTTCACCGAAAGGCGTCGGATCACCGCAACCAACCCGAACGATCTGGGGTTCACCCTCAGCCAGGTTAATGACCGTGGACGCCGAAATACCGCCGATCCCGCCATCGATGATCAGGTCGACCTGATGCTCGAGAACCTGGCGCATCTCATAGGGATCGCTGAGGGGCACGCTGTCGCCCGGCATGATCAGGCTGACGCTCATCAGCGGCTCGCCCAATTGCTCCAGCAGGGCCTGGGCGATGGGATGGCTTGGCACACGCAGGCCGATGGTGCGGCGCTTGGGGTGCAGCACCAGACGCGGCACCTCGCGGGTGGCGTTGAGAATGAAGGTGTATGGCCCTGGCGTGTGCGCCTTCAGTGCGCGGAACGCGCCGGTGTCGACCTTGGCAAACAGCCCCAGTTGCGACAGATCACAGCACATCAGGGTGAAGTTGTGCTTGTCGTCCAGCTGGCGCAGGCGGCGGATACGCTCGATGGCGCTCTTGTCACCGATCTGGCAACCCAGTGCATAGGACGAATCTGTCGGGTACACCACCAGCCCGCCGGCCTTGATGATTTCAGCGGCCTGTTTGATCAGGCGCGGCTGCGGGTTTTCCGGATGGACCTGGAAAAATTGACTCACGATTACTTCCTGTTCAGACGGAGGCAGTAGGCTGTTCATGTTTGAATCTGCACCACAAAGGCGGTAGATCTTCAGGCACGGGGCGATAAGTGCCGATTTCGCCCCAGGTGCCAGGACCGTGGAAGTCGCTGCCGGCGGAAACCAGCAGACCGAACTCGCGGGCAAGGATGGCCAGGGTGCCGACCTGATCGGCAGGCTGCATGCCATTGACCACTTCTATGGCGTGCCCACCGGCCTGGACGAAATCGCCGACCAGTTTACGCCGTTTACTGCGGGTAAAGTCATAATGTGAAGGATGTGCGAGGCTGACCCATGCACCCGACGCCCGCAAGGTGGCTACCGTGTCTTCCAGCGTCGGCCAGTGCTGTTTCACATCGCCCAGTTTGCCCGCGCCCAGCCATTTGCGAAATGCCTCGGCGCGATCCTTGACGAAGCCCGAGCGCACCATGAAGTCGGCAAAGTGCGGACGCGCAGGCGCATTACCGCTGTCACCCAGCTCCTGCTGAATCGCGCGCGCGCCTTCCAGCGCCCCTGGCATACCTTTGATCGCCAGTTTGCGGCTGATTTCTTCCGCACGCAGCCAGCGTCCTTCGTGCAAACGGCTGATGGCTTCGGTCAGCGCCGGGGCCCGGGTATCGAATCCGTACCCCAGAATATGGATCGTCGCCCCGCCCCAAGTGCAGGACAGCTCCACCCCGTTGACCAGTTGCATACCCAATGAATGCGCGGCCGCACGGGCCTCTTCAAGCCCTTCGAGGGTGTCGTGGTCGGTCAGCGAAAGGACGCGCACGCCGTTTTCATGAGCACGCGCAACCAGTGCCGTGGGCGAGAGCGCCCCGTCGGAAGCGGTGCTGTGGCAGTGCAGGTCTACATTCATAGTGATGCTTTCGTGTTCATTGATGTTTGTTATTATGCCGCCACATCCTGCTTCTGGCTGCCATTGTGAAACAATTCATCGACTTCATCCCGCTGCTGCTGTTTTTCATCGTTTACAAAACCGAGCCGCGCGCCGTGGATATCCTCGGCAATACCTATATGGTAGGCGGCATTTTCAGTGCAACGGCGATGCTGATCATCAGTTCGGTGGTGGTCTACGGCATTCTCTACGTCAAACAGCGCAAGCTGGAAAAAAGCCAGTGGCTCACCCTGGTGGCGTGCCTGGTGTTCGGCAGCCTGACCCTGGCCTTCCACAGCGAAACCTTCCTTAAATGGAAAGCACCGGTGGTCAACTGGCTGTTTGCAGTCGCCTTCGCCGGCAGTCATTTCATCGGCGACCGTCCGCTTATCCAGCGCATCATGGGTCATGCACTGACCCTGCCGGCGGCGATCTGGACGCGGCTCAACATCGCCTGGATCATATTCTTCCTGTTCTGTGGCGCAGCCAACCTGTATGTGGCGTTCACTTATCAGGAATTCTGGGTCGACTTCAAAGTATTCGGCAGTCTGGGCATGACCCTGATCTTCCTGGTCGGCCAGGGGATCTACCTGTCACGCCACCTGCATGACACCACTCCCAATACGCCCAAATCCGAGGACTGACATGCTCTACGCAATCATCGCCACCGACGTCGAAAACTCGCTGGAAAAACGCCTTGGCGTTCGCCCGGCACACCTGGAGCGCCTCAACGCGCTCAAGGATGAAGGCCGTCTGGTGCTGGCCGGTCCACACCCGGCAGTCGACAGTAACGACCCGGGCGCTGCCGGTTTCAGCGGCAGCCTGATCGTTGCCGAGTTCGAATCGCAAAGCGCCGCCAAGGCGTGGGCCGAAGCCGATCCGTTCGTGGCCGCAGGCGTCTACGCCAACGTCGTGGTCAAGCCGTTCAAGCAGGTTATGCCCTGAGCCTGCCCGACCGACTTATTAACAGCTCTGCTTTCTGATCGAGGCAGAGTCACGCTGCACCCCGGTAGTGGCCAATTGAGTGAGTCATGAGCGAGCTGTTACTAATTGATGATGATCAGGAGCTGTGCGAACTGCTGAGCAGTTGGCTGAGCCAGGAAGGCTTTCAGGTACGCGCCTGTCACGACGGGAACAGCGCGCGCAAGGCATTGGCCGACGCTGCCCCGGCGGCCGTGGTGCTGGACGTGATGCTGCCCGATGGCAGTGGTCTGGAATTGCTCAAGCAATTACGCGCCGAACACCCTGACCTGCCGGTGGTCATGCTCTCGGCACGCGGCGAGCCGCTGGACCGTATTCTGGGTCTGGAGCTGGGCGCTGACGACTACCTGGCAAAGCCCTGCGACCCTCGCGAACTCACCGCCCGCCTGCGCGCCGTGCTGCGCCGCAGCCATCCGGTGGCGTCGTCCAGCCAGCTCGAACTGGGCGACCTGACTTTCAGCCCGATGCGCGGCGTGGTCAGTGTCGACGAGAAGGAACTGACCCTCACCGTGTCCGAAAGCCGTTTGCTGGAAGCGCTGATGCGCCAGCCCGGCGAGCCGTTGGACAAGCAGGAACTGGCGCAACTGGCCCTGGGCCGCAAACTGACCCTGTACGACCGCAGTCTGGACATGCACGTCAGCAACCTGCGCAAGAAAATCGGCCCGCACGCCGACGGCCGCCCGCGCATCGTCGCACTGCGCAGCCGCGGCTATTATTATGCTCTTTGAGCAGCTACAAGCTGCAAGCTACAAGCAGAGCGCTTCTGGCTTGAAGCTTGAAGCTGACAACTTGCAGCTGCCCCTTACACAAGCTTTACCAAGCGCTGACTGCGCTTGACCTTGATCTCCCTAAACTGGGCTCATCGGCATCGAGCCGCACTAGAGACAAGGAGATACACAATGCGCAAGACCCTGATCGCTTTGATGTTTGCCACTGCCCTGCCGACCATTGCCATGGCTGCACCACCAGCACCACCTGCCGGTGGCCCGGATGCTGACGGACCTGCCATGCACATGGATCGCGATGACCGCGGCCCAGGCCCTGGCCCACGTATGGATCGCGGCCCTGGCCCGATGGGACCGATGGCTGAGCTGGACCTGACACGTGAACAGCGTCAGCAGATCGAACGCCTGATGCGCGAGCAAAAGCATGAGCGCCGCGAAATCACTCAAAGCTACCTGGAAAAAATGCCTGCTGCCGACCAGAAAGCAATGCACGACGAAATCGAAGCCAAACGCTCCAAGACCGACAGCGAAGTTCGTGCACTGCTGAGGCCTGACCAGCAGAAGCTGTTTGACGAAATCAAGAAGAAAGAAGATGAGCGTCGCGCCGAATGGGCCGAGTTCAAGGCCTGGAAAGCGGCAAAAGCAGCAAAAACGCTGTAACCATCAGGCCTCGCGGCCCGGTGAGTTGAACACAACCCGGCATGCGCGCGCATGCCGGGCTTTTTTACTGAGACCGAGGAAATCCCGTGCGTTCATTGTTCTGGCGAATCCTGGCCAGCTTCTGGCTGGCCATCGCTCTGGTAGGCGGCCTGTCGGTGCTCATGGGGCATATGCTCAATCAGGATGCGTGGATCCTCAGTCGTCATCCGGTGCTCAACTCGTTGCCCGAACAGTGGACGCAACGCTTCGAGGACAAGGGCGCGGATAACGCTCAGGAATTTCTTCAGGACATCAAACGACGCAATCGTATCGACACGCAAGTGCTCAGCGACAGCGGCGAGCCGATGGTGCGCGGCACCTTCCCGCCCCGCGCCGCAGCCCTGGAAGCGCGGCAGCGGGAAGACGACGATCAGGGGCGCAAACTGCCCTGGCGCCGCCTGGCCACCGAGTACAGCAGCCCGAAGACCGGCGAAACCTACCTGTTTATCTACCGCGTTCCGCACCCGGAGCTCGACGAGTGGCACCGTCAGAGTCTGATGTGGCCGTTGAGCGCGCTGGGCATTGCCCTGGTGGTGCTGACCCTGTTCAGCCTGTTCGTGACGCTGTCGATTACCCGACCGCTGAGCCGCCTGCGCGGCGCAGTGTACGACCTGGGGCAAACCAGCTATCAACAGCACAGCCTCGGACAGCTGGCCAACCGCCGTGACGAATTCGGCGTGCTGGCCAAGGACTTCAACCGCATGGGTGCGCGCCTGCAAAGCCTGATTGGCAGCCAGCGCCAGTTGCTGCGCGATGTGTCTCATGAACTGCGCTCACCGCTGGCCCGGTTGCGCATCGCTCTGGCGCTGGCGGAACGCGCGGAGCCTGCCGAGCGTGAAAAGCTCTGGCCACGGCTGGGTCGTGAATGTGACCGGCTGGAGGCGTTGATCAGCGAGATTCTGGCCCTCGCACGCCTCGACGCCGAGCTTCGTGGCCCTGAGCCCGTCGACATCGAAGCCCTGCTGCAGCGCCTGAAGAGTGACACACAGCTGGACGGTGTCGACCAGAATATTCGCGTCGAGGTGCAGGACAACCTGCAGTTCAAAGGCTGGCCGGACATGATCGAACGTGCGCTGGACAACCTGCTGCGCAACGCGCTGCGCTTCAACCCGAGCGGCCAGAGCATCGATCTGCAGGCAACGCTGGTGGGCGATCACATCCGTCTGAGCGTTCGTGATCATGGCCCGGGGGTTGCCGACGAACACCTGACACAACTGGGAGAGCCGTTTTACCGCGCCCCCGGCCAGACCACGCCGGGTCACGGTCTGGGGCTGGCGATCGCCAAACGCGCAGCGGAACGACATGGCGGCACTCTGATGTTGGGCAATCACCCGGACGGCGGGTTTATCGCCACGCTGGATCTGCCCAGAGAGCCGCTCGGTTCATCGTCGGTCTGATCAGCCCTGCCACTCGCTGACAAACCCGCCCGTATCGACTTTTGGTGCTTCGCGCGGCGGGTTCAGCGGGGTGCCCAGATACAGAAAGCCGAGCACTTCTTCGCCGGCTTCAAGGCCGAAGCCTTTGGCTACCTGCGGCGCATAGGACAGCTCGCCAGTCCTCCAGACCGCACCGATACCCAGTGCATAAGCTGCCAGCAACACACCATGGGCGGCGCATCCGGCGGTGATCCGTTGTTCTGAGTGCGGGACTTTGAAGTGGTCCTGCAAGCGCGCGATCACGACCACCACCAAGGGTGCGCGAAACGGGCCAAGACGGGCCTTTTCCAGCGCCTGCGGGGTAACTTCTGCGCCACTCTCCTGCAGCGCCTGCGCCAGCATCTCGCCCATGCGCTCACGGGCCGCGCCTTCGACCGTCAGAAAACGATACGGCTTGAGCTGTCCATGATCCGGGGCGCGCAATGCGGCACCGAACAGGATTTCCCGCTGCGCAGCGTCCGGGGCCGGGTCGACCAGTCGTGGAACCGATACACGATTGAGCAAAACGTCGAGCGCCTGCATGGACTGTCTCCTTGAAAAGTGATCGAGCATTCTAGAGCCTGTTTAGCGTCAATAACGAGTGCGACGGACAATTCGTTACCTCTGCGCTTGCAGCCGGTCCTCGGCCGCGCCGGTTTACATGCCCTCAAGCGCAGGTAGAATGGCGACTTTCCTCACACCAGCCAGAGCCTGTCATGTCGTTGCCGACCTTGCGTATCATCGGTTTCATTATCGGCATCTTCCTGATCACCCTGGCTGTTGCCATGATCGTACCCATGGCCACGCTGGTCATCTACGACCGTTTCGAAGACCTGCGCGAGTTTCTCTGGGCCAGCGCCATCACCTTTATCGCCGGCCTGGCGCTGGTGGTGCCCGGACGTCCCGACAACGTTCAGTTGCGCCCGCGGGACATGTACATGCTGACCGTCTCCAGCTGGATCGTGGTATGCATTTTTGCCGCCCTGCCCTTTCTGCTGACCCAGCACATCAGTTACACCGACTCGTTCTTCGAGAGCATGTCCGGCATCACGGCCACCGGCTCGACAGTACTCAGCAACCTGGACAGCATGTCACCGGGCATTCTGATCTGGCGTTCGATGCTGCACTGGCTGGGCGGTATCGGCTTCATCGGTATGGCCGTGGCGATTCTGCCCTTGCTGCGCATCGGCGGCATGCGTCTGTTTCAGACCGAGTCCTCGGACCGCTCGGAAAAGGTCATGCCCCGCTCGCACATGGTGGCCAAGTTCATCGTGCTCGCCTACGTGGGCTTTACCGCGCTGGGCAGCCTGGCTTTCTGGGCGGCGGGCATGAGTCTGTTCGACGCGATCAACCATGCGATGTCGGCGATTTCCACCGGCGGGTTCTCCACTTCCGACCAGTCGCTGGCCAAATGGCCGCAACCGGCGGTGCAGTGGGTGGCGATCGTGGTGATGATCCTCGGCAGCCTGCCCTTTACCCTGTATGTCGCGACCCTGCGCGGCAACCGCAAGGCGTTGATCAAGGATGAGCAGGTTCAGGGCCTGATCGGGTTGCTGTTGATTACCTGGCTGGTCATGACCGTCTGGTACGCCAACACCACGGACCTGCCGTGGACCGAGGCGCTGCGCCATGTCGCGCTGAACGTGACTTCGGTGGTGACGACGACGGGTTTTGCACTCGGTGACTACAGCCTGTGGGGCAACTTCTCGCTGATGTTGTTCTTTTATCTGGGCTTTATCGGCGGCTGTTCCGGCTCGACAGCGGGCGGAGTGAAGATCTTCCGCTTTCAGGTGGCCTACATTCTGCTCAAGACCAACCTCAATCAACTGATCCATCCGCGCGCGGTGATGAAGCAGAAATACAACGGCCATCGGCTGGACGACGAGATTGTGCGCTCGATCCTGACCTTTTCGTTTTTCTTCACGATCACTATCTGTCTGATCGCGCTGATGCTGTCGCTGCTCGGGCTGGACTGGATGACTGCGCTGACTGGCGCTGCCAGTACGGTATCGGGTGTGGGACCAGGGCTGGGTGAGGTCATCGGGCCGGCGGGCAATTTCTCTACCCTGCCGGATGCGGCCAAATGGATTCTGTCCGGCGGTATGCTGCTTGGCCGTCTGGAAATCATTACTGTGCTGGTGCTCTGTGTACCGGCATTCTGGCGGTATTGAGGCCTGGCAGAGACCGCGGGCAAGGCATTATTTATCGTCCCCATGCTGCGCGTGGGCATGCAGTTCGTGACGCTCCGCGTCACACCCCGGCTCTGCGATGTCAGCTGGATTGACGTTCGGCTCAGGTCACCTTTTCGCCCCTAGGCGAGTTACTTTGATGAGGCCAAAGTAACCAAATCCTTTCGCTCCTGTTTCCGGCCCGACTTCGTCGGGTTCCTTCGCCCTGTCACTGATCCGGGGGTCGCCGCAACGCGCCATCCATGGCACGGTGCGGCTAGCCTGGCGTCCTGCCAGGCTACCCCCGGATCAGCGCCAGGACTCAGCCGTCACTAACGTCGCACCCTGCGTCGTCAGTGCCATCGCGGTTGAAAAGCGCTTTTGCGGCAGTGGCTGCGGGCAAGGCATTAGATTGTTTTGCTATCGTTCCAACGCTGCGCGTGGGCACGATAGTCGTAAGCATGAGCGCGAAGAACTGGCACGATAGTCGTAAAAATGAGCACGACTCGAATACTCCACATCGGCACGACAGTCGGCTAAATTTGTGTATAACAACAAGAGCCCACACGAGGACAGGCACCGTGGATACCATCAGGCGTTTTTCGAGCTTTGCCGAGTTCTATCCTTTTTATCTTGCCGAGCACAGCAGCGCTACCAGCCGACGCTTGCATTTTGTCGGTACGTCTCTGGTGATTTTCCTGTTGGCGTTTGGTGTGGGCAGCGGTCGGTGGGGGTTGTTATGGTTATTGCCGGTCGCGGGTTACGGCTTCGCGTGGGCCGGGCATTTCTTTTTTGAGAAGAACCGTCCGGCCACGTTCAAGCATCCGTTTTACAGCCTGCTGGGCGACTTCGTGATGTACCGCGACATGCTCTTGGGCAAGGTGCCTTTCTAGGCTCTGTACGAAAAGTGGCTGCGCTCGGTGATGCTTCGTTAAAAACAGGCTCGGATGCGAGTCCAATCGGAATGCTCATTTACAACACGTAGAGTCGAGCGCGACCCCGGCCGTTCCTCGCCTGTTTTTGCCTTGCCTGACCTTCGCTCGCCGACTTTTCGTACAGAGCCTAGGCCGGTTGCTTCAGGCAAGCGTTTCGCTGGCGGGTTCTTCGACCGCAACCTGTTGCGCCTTCAAATGCGCATCCGCCAGACGGAACAGTTCGATGTTGCCGTCCAGGTGTTCGATCAGGGCGGTACAGGATTCGACCCAGTCGCCGCAGTTGAGGTATTCCACGCCGCCCACCTGGCGAATTTCCGCATGGTGGATGTGCCCGCAGACCACCCCGTCCAGCCCGCGCTTCACGCATTCGTGGGCGATGGCTTCTTCGAAATCGCTGATGAAGTTCACTGCACTCTTGACCTTGTGCTTGAGGTACGCCGACAGCGACCAGTAGCCATAGCCGTATTTGGCGCGCCAGTGGTTGAGCCAGCGGTTGAGGGTCAGGGTGAATTCATAGGCCGAGTCGCCCAGAAAGGCCAGCCAGCGGTGGTAGCGGGTGATCACGTCGAACTGGTCGCCGTGAATGACCAGAAAGCGACGTCCATCGGCCGTGACGTGCTCGACTTCGTCGACCAGCAGGATGTTGCCCAGCACCAGCTTGGAGTAACGGCGCAGGAATTCATCGTGATTGCCGGTGACATAAATGACTTCGGTGCCGCGCTTGCTCATGGTCAGCAAGCGGCGAATCACGTTGGTGTGTGCTTGTGGCCAGTACATGCCGCCGCGCAGTTTCCAGCCATCGATGATGTCGCCGACCAGGTACACCTTGTCAGCCTGATAGCGCTTGAGAAAAGCGGAAAGGTGCTCGGCCTGGCAATCACGTGTGCCCAGATGAACGTCGGAAATCCACAAGGTGCGCACGCGCTGTTTGCGGCTGGGTGTGGCGAGCTGAGCACTGGTCATGTAACGACCTCCGGCAGGGTTTCCAGAAGAGTGGAGCATGCCGGTTAACCGAATGTGACACGTGCGTGGCGATGTCGTGACAGCGGCCCCGTATTACTGAGGGCTTGCCGGAGTATGACGGTCGTTATGGCCCAGATCGCGGGCCGGGTCGATCTGGTCACGCAGCCGTTGCTTGAGCACTTTGGCTTCGGGAAAGCCGCCGTCGGCCTTGCGCTCCCAGAGTTGTACGCCGTCGCAGGTAATGCGGAACACGCCGCCGGTGCCTGGCTGCAGCGAGACTTTACCCAGATCGTCACTGAAGGTGCTCAGCAGTTCCTGGGCCAGCCAGGCAGCGCGCAATAGCCACTGGCATTGAATGCAATAGGTGATGATGACTTCAGGCTTTTCGGCAGGCATGGGCGTCCCTCTTCGGAAATTCAGACGACCATGATACGCAGCGTGCACCGAATCAACGAGCGTTGGCGAAGCGGCGCAATGCGCTGAGGGTCACGTCCTGTTCTGGCGCTTGCGGTGCGCTATCGACAGTCGCGTGCACCTTGACGCCCAGCAAGCCCAGCAAGCGGCTGCGAATCAGCTGAAACCCGGCCTGCCCGCTGTCGCGCTGGCGCGGCAGGTCGACGCGGATGTCGTCGGCAATCCTGCCGTCGGCCAGCACGATGACCCGGTCAGCGAGCAGGATCGCCTCATCGACATCGTGCGTCACCAGCAGCACCGCCGGGGTGTGTTTGCGCCACAGGTCGATGATCAGCTGATGCATGCGAATGCGCGTCAACGCATCGAGTGCGGCAAAAGGCTCGTCGAGCAGCAACAGTTTTGGCTCACGGACTAGCCCTCGCGCCAGCGCCACACGCTGCGCTTCGCCGCCGGACAAGGTGGCCGGAAAGGCATTCAGCCGATGCGCCAGGCCAACCTCGGTCAACGCCGCTTCGGCCCGAGCCTTGGCATCGTTGATACGCAAGCCGAGAACCACGTTCTTCCAGGCGCTTTTCCACGGCATCAGGCGCGGTTCCTGAAACACCGCCGCACGTGCCACCGGCACACGCAGTTCGCCGCTGTCGATCTCGTCCAGCCCGGCCAGGGTGCGCAGCAAGGTGGTCTTGCCGGAGCCACTGGCGCCGAGCAAGGCGACAAATTCACCTGGAGCAATGTCCAGATTCAGCCCGTCGATGACCCGTTGCCGGCCAAACTGACGCACCACGTTGCGCAGTTGTACAGGCGCCTGCCCCGCCTCGGGAGACACGGATGGAGTGTTGCGCAGATCAGGAGTCGCCATGTGTTCAATGCCTCACGAAGGTCGGTCGCCAGGCCAGCGCATAGCGCTCCAGCGTGCGAATGATGGCGTCGATCACCAGGCCAAGGACGCTGTAGATCAACAGGCAGATAACGATCACATCAGTGCGCATGAAGTCCCGCGCATCACTGGCCAGATAACCGATGCCAGCGGTGGTGTTGATTTGCTCGACAAAGACCAGGGCCAGCCACGAAATACCCAGTGAATAGCGCAGCCCGACAAAAAACGCAGGCAGCGAACCGGGCAGGATGACGTGCCAGATCAGTTCGCGGCGGCTCAAGCCGAGCGTATTGGCAGCCTCGATCAGTTTCGGGTCGATATTGCGGATGCCGGAAAACAGGTTCAGGTACACCGGAAAGGTGGTGCCCATGACGATCAGCGCCACTTGGTGAACTCGCCAATGCCGAACCAGAGGATGAACAGTGGCACCAATGCCAGCGAGGGAATGGTGCGCAACATCTGCATGGGCGAGTCGAGAACGATTTCGCCGCGCCGGGAAAGCCCGGTCACCAGCGCAGCGACCACGCCGATGCTGACGCCAATGCTCAAGCCCAACAGTGCCCGTTGCAACGAGACCCACAAGTGGTGGGCCAGTTCGCCCGAGACGATCATCGACCAGAGCGTACCGCCGATCTGCGACGGCGCGGCAATCACGCGGACGGGCAGCAGGCCGGTTTGTGAGGCCAGTTCCCAGAGCAGCAACAGCACCAGAGGGCTGAGCAGACGCAAGACAACGCCCGGCACTTGCCAGCGTGGGCGACCCGATTGCGAGACGCGCCCCTGTTCGGGTTTGTTCACCACCAGAAAACCGGGTTCTGCGGGGTTGAGCGTTGTGTCAGACATGGGTACATCCTTCCTGGACAAACCGGGCAGGACGCACCCGATGCATTATGAAGGCCATGTTATGAGCATAAGAGCGCTGCGTGAAATTCGATTTAGACCTAAGCTAATAGTTAAAATATTTGATCACCACAAATACATATAATGCATATTTTTTATAATTAACTTAGACCGAAATCGAATTTCACAGCGTCTGCCCCTTGCCTTTATGGTGCCTCTCGACAAGGTCGAACGGACCTCAACCATTGGCAGGAGTTTTCATGAGCATCGAATTCATTGGCTATATCGCCACGCAACCCGGTTCTGAAATTCACCCGCGCAGCGGCGCGATCATCCAGCCCGACTACGTGAAGACCGTCGCCAAGGCTCATGAAGATGCCGGTTTTGATCGCGCACTGATCGCCTACCACTCCAACAGCCCGGACAGCACGCTGGTCGCAGCGCATGCCGCCAGCGTCACCACCAAGCTGAAGTTTCTGGTCGCCCATCGCCCTGGCTTCATCGCCCCTACTGTAGCGGCACGCCAGTTCGCGACGCTGGACGTGTTCAATGGCGGGCGCACCGCCGTGCATATCATCACCGGTGGTGACGACAAGGAACTGCGCGCCGACGGCAGCCACATCGGCAAGGACGAACGCTACGCACGCAGCGACGAGTACCTCAGCGTAGTGCGTCAGGAATGGACCAGCGACAAGCCGTTCGATCATAACGGCACCTACTACCAGCTCGAGGGTGCGCATTCACTGGTCAAATCCCCACAGCAGCCACATATCCCTCTGTACTTCGGTGGTTCCTCGGCGGCGGCGATTGCTGTGGCGGGTAAACACGCCGATGTTTATGCATTGTGGGGCGAGACATACGAACAGGTGCGTGACGTGGTGAAGCAGGTTCGCGCCGAAGCCGCCAGACATGGGCGGACCATTCGTTTCAGCCTGTCACTGCGCCCGATTCTGGCCGAGACCGAGGAACAGGCCTGGGCACGTGCCGACAGTATTCTGGAAAAGGCCAAGGCCTTGGCAGACCGCAACGGCTTCGTACGTCGCGAACCACCGAATGAAGGATCACGCCGCCTGCTCGCCGCCGCTGCGCAAGGATCGCGCCTGGACAAGCGCCTGTGGACCGGCATCGCCGGCCTGCTCGGCGCACAGGGCAATTCGACCTCGCTGGTCGGTACCCCGGAACAGGTCGCCGAAGCGCTGCTGGATTACTACGATCTGGGGATTACCACTTTCCTGATTCGCGGCTTCGATCCACTGGAAGATGCCATCGACTACGGCAAGAAGCTGATCCCGCTGACCCGCGCATTGGTGGCGCAGCGTGAACAGCAGGCTCGCGAACAGGTCGCCTGATTCAACTCATACCCTGCGGGCCGGTCTGACGCCCGGCGCCGGACTGCCTGCCCGCGATGCGGTATTCAGGCGGCTGCCGAGACCGGCTTGAGCGACCGCGCCACCAGTGCGCCAAAGGCTTCGACCGGCGCTTGCAGGTTACCCAGGAAGCGCGGGTAGAACAGCCACAAGTCCATCACCGGCTTGAAATCCTTGAGCGGCAACGCCACCAACTGCTCGCGGTGCGCGCTGCGTTCCAGCAACGGCCTGGGCACCAGGCCAAGCCCCATGCCATCGGCCACCAGCCCGAGTTGCAGCTCGGTGCCGAAAGTTTCCAGATTGACCTTCATGCTCAGGCCCTGATCGGTCAGCGTGCGCTGCAAGCCTGCACGAAAGCCGCAGCCGTCCGGATTCAGCACCCAGCCCTGCTCATAACAGTCCGCCAGCTTGCCGGGCTTTTTCGGGGCCAGCCCCCTGGCGCAGACCACCACCAGCTCCATCTTGCCAATCGACTGACCGATGATGTTGTCCGGAAATATCTTGCCTGCCGGAAACAGCGCAGCCGCCGCATCCAGCTCGCCGTTTTCGATCTTGCCGATCAGGTGGCTGCCCCAACCGGTGCTGACCTGCGCACGCAGGTCCGGAAATTCCCCACGCAACTGCTTGAGCGCATCGAGCAGCACCACGTCACCGATGGTTTGCGGCACGCCCAGACGCAACAGACCGCTGGGCGGCGTGTCACTGGCCACCAGCTCGCGCAACGAATCCATCTCGCGCAGGATCGCCAGGCACTTCTGGTAAACCTGAAGCCCCATCGGAGTCGGCTTGAGCGGCTTGGTATTGCGGTCGAACAGCTCGACTCCGAGGGCTTGCTCGAAATTCTGCACCCGGCGCGTTATGGCTGGCTGGGTCAGATCCAGCGATTCAGCGGCGTGGCTGATCGACTGGCAGCGGATGACTGCAACGAACGCATCGATATCATCAATTTTCATTCGGACCGCACATAAAAAAGAGATTAAACATAGGCAAAAAGCATAGTACCAGCCGGCGCTCATGGATAGCCCGAGCGTAGATTTCGCGGATTACGACAAAGAAGTAAAAGACGTTTTCGTTATAACCTAATCATTAAAAAATAGCATATTAAATATCCATATTATGCTTATATCGAACCATTCCCCGACTTTGATCTGGAAATGGACATGACTCAGAACCGACACCCGGAACGACTCGGGGCGTTTATCGATGCCCTCACCGAACTGCTTGGCAGCGAGCCGCACGAAGGCGATCTGTTGCGTCGCGGCGGCAAGCTGCTGGCGCATCTGGTCAGCCACGATGACTGGCTGGCAGAAGAATTCACCGTACCCGACGCCAGCCGCTATCAGCAATTTCTGCTGCATGCCGATCCGCAGCAGCGCTTTTCGGTAGTCAGTTTCGTCTGGGGACCGGGGCAGCGCACGCCGATTCACGACCACCGCGTCTGGGGGCTGATCGGCATGCTGCGCGGCGCGGAAGACGCCCAGGGCTACCGTCGCAACGCGCAAGGGCGCCTGGAAACCAGCGGCCCGGCGATTCGCCTGCAACCCGGGCAGGTCGAGGCGCTGTCACCGCACAGCAACGATGTCCATCAGGTCAGCAACGCCTTCAACGATCAGGTGTCGATCAGCATCCACGTTTACGGCGCCGATATCGGCACCGTCAAGCGTGCGGTCTATGACCTCGACGGCAGCGAAAAACTGTTCATCTCCGGCTATTCGAACGCCGCCACTGCCCATCAGGATCAGCCAACAGGGAGCCCGACCCCATGACCACACCTGCCACCCGATCATTCGCCGACATTCGCCAGGCCTTGCTGGACCGTCAGGAGCTGGCCCTGGTAGACGTCCGCGAAGAGGCACCCTTTGCCCAGGCTCATCCGCTGTTTGCCGTGAACATCCCGTTGTCGAAGCTGGAGCTGGAGGTTTTCTCCCGCATCCCGCGACGCGACACGGCCGTGACGCTGTACGACGATGGCGAAGGCTTGGCCCAGATCGCCCTGCAACGCCTGCAGACACTGGGCTACAGCGACGTGAAACTGCTCGACGGCGGCCTGCAGGGCTGGCGCGCGGCTGGCGGCGAGCTGTTCATCGACGTGAATGTGCCGAGCAAGGCGTTTGGCGAGCTGGTGGAGCATCACCGCGCCACCCCGTCGCTGGCCGCAGAAGAGGTCAAGCGCCTGCTCGACAGCAATGCCGACGTGGTGGTGCTCGATGCCCGGCGCTATGACGAATACCAGACCATGAGCATTCCCGGCGGCATCAGCGTGCCGGGTGCCGAACTGGTGCTGCGGGCACGTGAGCTGGCACCGGATCCCACTACTCGAATCATCGTCAATTGTGCCGGTCGCACGCGAAGCATCATCGGCACCCAGTCGCTGGTCAACGCGGGTCTGCCCAACCCGATCAACGCACTGCGCAACGGCACCATTGGCTGGCTGCTGGCCGGCCAGACGCTGGACCATGGCCAGAACCGGCGTTTTGCGGCAGTCAGTGAAGAGACCCGCGAAACCGCCAGTGCCGATGCCCGCAAGGTAGCCGATCGCGCCAGCGTCAAACGTGCCAGCCGTGCCGATCTGCAACGCTGGCAAGCCGAGGCTTCACGCACCACTTACCTGTTCGATGTACGCACCCCGGAAGAGTTTGCCAAAGGCCACCTGCCCGGCGCGCGCTCTACACCGGGCGGGCAACTGGTGCAGGAAACCGATCATTTCGCCAGCGTACGCGGTGCGCGAATCGCTCTGCTGGACGACGACGGCGTACGCGCCAACATGTCGGCCTCCTGGCTGGCACAGTTGGGCTGGGACGTGGCGGTGATCGATGACCTGGATGCGGCCGACTTCAGCGAACAGGGCGACTGGGACGCGCCCTTCCCGACGCCGCCGCAGGTGGAGGCGATCAGCGTCGAGACTCTCACCCAGTGGCAGACACAGGTAAAGGTGGCGGTGCTGGATTTCACTGCCAGCGCCAACTATGTCAAACAGCATATTCCCGGCGCCTGGTGGACGTTGCGTGCCGACCTGAAACAGGCGCTGCACAAGCTGCCGGCTGCTGACCGCTATGTCTTGACCTGCGGCAGCAGCCGTCTGGCGCGCTTCGCCGTGGCCGACCTCGAAGCGTTGACCGACAAGCCGGTGTTCCTGCTCGAAGGCGGCACCGCCAGCTGGGTCAAGGCCGGCCTGCCACTGGAACACGGCGAAAGCCGACTGGCCTCGCCACGCATCGATCGCTATCGCCGCCCCTATGAAGGCACCGATGCTCCGCGTGAAGCCATGCAAGCCTACCTGAACTGGGAGTTCGGGCTGGTCGAGCAGTTGGGACGTGACGGGACACATGGGTTTTACGTGATTTGATGCCGTTGAGTACACCGCGCAGCGCATTGGCACAAGCGCCAAGTGGGAGCGAGCTTGCTCGCGAAGAGGGCGCTACATTCAGTGCATTTTCTGCGTCTGGAACAGGGTCTTCGCGAGCAAGCTCGCTCCCACAAGGCTGCGTCCGACTCTAAAGGTGAGGCGTATTGGCACAAGCGTCAAAGGCTCATCAGGACTATTCATCACCCTATTGGAGACACACTTAAATGCTGCCTTTTTTCAAATCCCCCCTGCCCTTCAAAAGCCTGTTGCTGGGCGCGCTGGTGAGCGTCATGGCAGGTCAGCAGGTTCTGGCCGCTGAGCTGGCACCGTTGCTGGTGGCCAACCAGAAGTCACTGCTCAAAGTGCTGTTGCAGGTCTCCGGCGAACTCAAGGGTGTGCCGTACGAAATCAAGTTCTCCGAGTTCCCTTCGGCCGCGCCTTTGGGTGAAGCGCTGAATGCCGAGGCAGTGGATATCGGTGCGCTGGGTGATGCACCTTATGTGTTTGCCCTCGGCGCAGGTGCACCGTTGAAAGTGGTCAGCATCACCCACGCCCAAGGCCGATTCACCACCGCCGTGCTGGTGGCGAAAGATTCGCCGATCCAGACCGTGGCCGACCTCAAAGGCAAGCGCATCGTCACCGGGCGTGGCTCCATCGGCCACTATCTGGCGATTCGCGCGCTGCACCAGGCGGGGCTCAAGACCAGCGATGTGACCTTCATCTACCTGTTGCCCAGCGAATCACGGCTGGTGCTGGCCAATGGCGACGCCGATGCCTGGGCAACCTGGGACCCCTACACCACGATCTCCATCAGCCAGAACGATGCGCGCGTATTGGTCAGTGGTAACGAACTGCTGAGCAACCACCTGTACCTCGCCGCAACCAGCAAGGCCATTGACAGCAAACGCGTGCAACTGGAGGACTTCGTGGCCAGGGTCGAGCGCGCCTTCGACTGGACCAACAATCATCCAGAGGAGTATGCCGCTGCGCAGGCCAAAGTCACCGGCCTGCCAGTAGACGTGCATCTGGCCGTGGCGAAGGCCACAAAGATGCAGCGTACGCCGATTGATGACCCGATTATTCAGGGCCTGCAAGAAACCGCCAACACCTACCTGGCGGAAGGCATCGTCAGCAAGCCCATCGACGTCTCGACCGGCTTCGATAAAAGCTTCAACACATCGCGTGCCCGGATTGCCCAGGCCAACGCTCACTAACCCTCGGATATCCGCTGCGAAAAGGACCCCGCATGAAACTTTCACCGCTTCGTCAGCACCGTGAGCTGTCCGAATCAGCAGCAGATTTCGCCACCCGGCTGGAAGGGATTACCGCAACGCTGGCCGAAACCGCAGAGCACTACGATGCCAGCGGAGCATTCCCCCACGCCAACTTTGCCTTGCTGCACAGCCATGGCCTGCTGGGCTTTACCGTGCCCGCCGAACTGGGCGGCGGCGGTGCCGATCTGGCGCGAGCGCAACAGGTCGTCAGCGCAGTGGCCAGGGGCGAACCGTCGACAGCGCTGATTCTGGTGATGCAGTACCTGCAGCATTCGCGCCTGCAAGAGAACAGCCAATGGCCGACTGATCTGCGCATTCGCGTGGCCGAAGAGGCGGTTCGCGACGGCGCGCTGATCAACGCCCTGCGCGTGGAGCCGGACCTGGGCACACCCGCACGCGGCGGCCTGCCGGGCACCATCGCCTGCCGTACCGCCGAGGGCTGGCGGATCAGCGGCAGCAAAATCTACTCCACCGGCAGCCATGGCCTGACCTGGTTTGCCGTGTGGGCGCGCAGCGATGACGACGACCCGTTGGTCGGCAGCTGGCTGGTGCACAAGGACACGCCCGGCATCACGATCATCGAGGACTGGGACCATCTGGGCATGCGCGCCACCAGCAGCCACGAAGTCAGATTCGACAATGTGCTGGTGCCGCTCGATCACGCCGTCAGCGTCAGCCCGTGGAGCGCTCCGCAATCCGAACTGGATGGATCGGGCCTGCTGTGGATGGCGGTGCTGCTGTCATCCGTCTACGACGGTATCGCCCATTCCGCCCGCGACTGGCTGGTGCAGTGGCTGGAACAGCGCAAACCGTCCAATCTCGGGGCGGCACTTTCGACGCTGCCGCGTTTTCAGGAAACCGTCGGGCATATCGACACACTGCTGTTCGCCAACCAGAACCTGCTGCAATCCGCAGCACAGGGACACACGTCCGCCGAACATGCCGCGCAGATCAAATTTCTGGTGACCGGCAATGCCATACGCGCCGTGGAGCTGGCCGTCGAAGCCTCGGGCAACCCGGGCCTGTCGCGCAGCAACCCGCTGCAGCGTCATTACCGCAATGTACTGTGCGGTCGGGTGCATACGCCGCAGAACGATGCGGTGCTCATCGGTGTGGGCAAAGCGGCTTTTGCCAGGCGCAATAAAGGGTAACCTGGGGCGCACCGATCAACCCTGCTGGCCATCCAGTTCGATACTCGAATCCAGACGCTCGCGCAGAAACTCGATGAACATCTGTACCAGTCGCGAAGCCTGACGGTGTTGCGGGTACACCGCTGACAGCGTCAGTGGCTCGGGCCGCCTGTCGTCCAGCACGCGCACCAGACTGCCAGCGCGCAGGGCTGCACCGACGATGAACGTCGGCAGATAAGTGATCCCCAGCCCGGCAACGGCTGCATCTCTGAGCAACTCGCCGTTATTGACCCGCATTCGCCCACTGACGTTCAGGCTCGACGCTTTGCCCGCGCCTTGAAAACGCCATTGCACCTGGCGGCTGTGACCATACGGCAGGCAGTCGTGCTGGTGCAGGTCTTCAGGCTCTAGCGGCGTGCCGCGCTCGGCGAGGTAGCCCGGGCTGGCGCAGTAGACCCGGTCAATTGCAGCGATGCGACGTGCGATCAGGCTGGAGTCTTCCAGCACGCCGATGCGCAGCACCAGATCGTAGCCCTCGCTGATCACGTCCACCGGTCGGTCGCTCAAGTCGACCTCCACCGCTACATCACGGTAGCGCTGTAAAAACTGTGGCAACAGGCAGCCCAGGTGGGCGACGGCAAACGTCAAGGGGGCGCTCAGGCGCAATGTGCCCCGCGGTTCGCTGCTCTGCCCGGTGATGCCCTGCTCGACCTGTTCGACTTCGGCCAGCAAGCGCAAGGCCGATTCGTAATAGCTTTGGCCCAGAGGTGTAGCATCCAGACGCCGCGTCGAGCGGTTGAGCAAACGCACGCCAAGCCGCTCCTCCAGTTGCATCAGGCGGCGACTGACAAACTGCTTGGACAGCCCGAGCTTGTCGGACGCGGCCGTGAAGCTGCCGGATTCCATCACCTGGCAAAAGATACGCATGTCTTCAAAAGGGTTCATCGGCATGGCCTGAGTGAGCTGGACAGCATTCAACAAAGCCTAATCCTTCACTGAGCACTGTCAACCAGAACGAGACGGTGATTCGTGTTTCAGCTACTTATTGCATCGAAAGATAACCAGTAATCTTGATCTCACTTGATCGATTGCTGAATGTGCAGCGTCGATATCCGATGGAGAAAGAATCATGCTGACTCTTCGCAAAGCTTCCGATCGCGGCGCGGCTGATCATGGCTGGCTGAAATCCTTTCATACCTTTTCCTTCGCCAGCTATCGTAATGCGCAGGAACAGGGCTTTTCCGATCTGCTGGTCATCAATGACGACCGTGTGACTGCAGGTAAAGGCTTTGGCCAGCATCCGCACCGCGACATGGAAATTTTTTCCTATGTGCTGGAAGGTGCGCTGGAACATAAGGACACGCTGGGCACCGGCTCGGTGATACGCCCTGGCGACGTGCAGTTGATGAGTGCCGGTAGCGGCGTGGCGCACAGCGAGTTCAACCACTCGCCGACCGAAGGCGTGCATTTTCTGCAGATATGGATCGTGCCGAATGTCGCCGGTGCCACGCCCAACTATCAGCAGGAACACTTCAGCCCTGAACAGAAACGCGGCCGTCTGCAACTTATCATCGCCCCTGAAGGCGAGAATGGCGCACTGAAAGTTCGTCAGGACGCCCGTGTGTACGCAGGTCTGTTCGATGGTGATGAAACCGCCGCGCTTGAGCTGGCTGCCAATCGCTATGCCTACGTGCATGTCGCCCGTGGCAGCGTGGTGCTCAATGGCGAGCGACTTGGCGAAGGTGACGGGGTGCGCGTGCGTAACGAGCGGCTGATCAGCCTGAGCGAAGGGGTTGATGCGGAAGTGCTGGTGTTTGATATGCGGCCTAATGAATTGCCGCAGATGCCTTGATGCATCGATTGATATCAGGAAAACCTAGCGTTTCTTTCACTTGATTGGTGCTGCGAGGTAACCCACGCTCCCGCCCTCCACCAGTCGCTCGCGGCACTGACCCGGCCGCCTTGGGCTAGCCGATCAGACATCAAGTGAGGAAAAACCATGCCCCATGATCAACACTATGATTGTGTTCTTCTGAAGCCCGCCCGCACCTTTCAAGGTAAGCAGGGCCTGGATTATCAAGTCGGTATTTCAGCCCAAAGTGCGGGCGCACGTCACATTCATATGCAGTTGCTGACGATCCCGCCCGGAGGTAAAGGCAAGGCACACAAACATCAGGAGCATGAAACAGCTATTTACGCACTGAGTGGAGCTACCGGCTGCTGGTATGGCGAGTCGCTGGAAAAACATGCAGTCGTGGAAGAAGGCGACTTCTTTTACATCCCGGCGGGCATGCCGCATGTGCCTTATAACCGCAGCAGCGAGAATGCAGCCACAGCTTTGATTGCGCGTACCGATCCAAATGAGCAGGAAAGCGTGACCTTGCTGCCGGAACTAGACGAGGTATTGGCTTCCAGGCAGAGCTGAGCATGACTGTCGGGATACGTTCAAAACGCACAAACAAAAACGCCGCTCTGTTGAGCGGCGTTTTTGTGAATTTGGAGCGGGAAACGAGACTCGAACTCGCGACCCCGACCTTGGCAAGGTCGTGCTCTACCAACTGAGCTATTCCCGCAATATGGCGTCCCCTAGGGGACTCGAACCCCTGTTACCGCCGTGAAAGGGCGGTGTCCTAGGCCACTAGACGAAGGGGACACTGCCTGAAACACAATGGTGTGTGTTTCAGTTCCAGACATCATCCGAAGACGTGTTCTGGTTTCACTCAACCCTGCCCAAAGGCAAAGCTGCTTAAAATTGGAGCGGGAAACGAGACTCGAACTCGCGACCCCGACCTTGGCAAGGTCGTGCTCTACCAACTGAGCTATTCCCGCAATGGCGTCCCCTAGGGGACTCGAACCCCTGTTACCGCCGTGAAAGGGCGGTGTCCTAGGCCACTAGACGAAGGGGACACACGTACAACATTCACTACTTATTGGCGCTACGCTGTGTGCTTTACGCTGTAAGTGGCGCGCATTCTATGGATGGATTGAGGGGTCGTCAACCCCCATGTGAAAATTTATTGAAATCAATAACTTCGATGCCGTTCGGACGCTGACCGACTGTCGCCAGGCGCGCGGCTGATCAATCTCCCCTCATCTATATAGAAGAGATGCCGACAAACTCCGAGAGGGACATCTATGCGCAGTAGTGCTTAGCCACTACACTCGCACTAAAACTAATTGAACGAATGAGGTTTGCACAGTGACTCCACTCATGATCACGCTGATGGTAGTAGCAGGTATCGCACTGCTCATCGCGATCGGCTACCTGAATCACGTCGCTGAAAACGGCAAACTGGAGAAGGCTCGCACCAAGGTCGAACTGGGCGATCGCCTGCGTCGCTGCAGCGAGATCACCGAAGTGTTCCCGGGCCAGCTGATGTCCCCCGCCTTGAAGCTGTTGCTCGCGCGGCTGGAGCTGAACGTCGTGCAGCGCATGCTGAACATGGAGAAAGGCAACGCTCAGCTCAAGCACCGTATTGGCGAACTGGAAGAGCAGATTGCCAAGGGCGAAGGCATCGACATACCCAACCCGGTCACACCGATCCAGACCGAAGCCAAGGCCAAGGACGTGCGTTTTCTGCTGGAAGCCCTGCATGGTCAGGTGACGCGTGCTGCACATGACGGCTTTCTGCAGACCAGCGAAGCGAAACACTGGATCCGTGAAATCCGCACGATCCTGGTCAACCTGCACATCGAATTCTTCAACAACCTTGGCCAGACTGCACTTTCTCAGGATCAGCCAGGTCAGGCACGTCTGGCATTCGAGCGCGGCGTACAGTATTTGCGCAACCAGCCGGACCCGGTCACTTATCAACAGCAACTGCTGGCGATGGAAAAACAACTGGCCCGTGCCAACTCCGTAGTGCTGACCAACACCGCGCCGACCGAAGACGACGACAACGCACTGACCGAAGGCCTCAAGCAGGACGACACCGAATCGGAATGGAAGAAGAAAGTCATCTACGATTGATGACTGCCCCGCCGCTGCCGGGCTTGTGCTCCGGGCAGCGGCAGGCCGACCGGCTCAGCAGTCGGTCGATGCCAGAAAGATCGCCGCAAGACGCTCGATCCCTGCCTGATCCTCTTCGTTGAAACGCCCCACACTCGGACTGTCCAAGTCCAGCACACCGATCAGACGTCCCTCCTTGATCAATGGCACCACCAACTCGCTGTTCGATGCGCTGTCGCAGGCAATGTGCCCGGGAAACTCGTGAACGTCCTGCACACGCTGGGTTTGTCGGCTCTGCGCCGCCGCCCCGCAAACGCCCCGGCCGAAAGGAATGCGTACGCAGGCGATCTGCCCTTGAAACGGACCCAGCACCAGTTCTTCGTTGCGATTGACGTAAAAGCCTGCCCAGTTCAGATCATCGAGCTGGGTGTAGAGAAACGCCGAAAACTGCGCCGCATTGGCAATGAAATCGCGTTCGTCGGCCAACAGTGCTTCCAGTTGTGCGGCCAGCAAACCATAGCCGTCCAGGCCCGCGCCGGTGTTTTGCAAATCAATCATGTGTGTTGCTCCAACAATTCAAGTCCTACCCAGTAACGTGCAAATTGATAGGCGCAGCGGCCATTGCGATTACCGCGCGCGGTTGCCCAGCGAATCGCGGCTTTTTCCAGGTTTTCGTCGCGCTGCCACTGCAATCCGGCTTTTTGCGCTAATTGCGTGATCCAGTGTTCGACGACGTTCAGATAATGCTCCTGAGTGAACGGATAGAACGACAGCCACAGCCCGAACCGGTCAGACAAGGCGATCTTGTCTTCGACGGCCTCACTGGGGTGCAGTTCGCCGTCAACGTGCTTCCAGTCGACGTTGTCACTTTCCTTCTCGGGCACCAGGTGACGACGATTGGAGGTCGCGTACAGCAGCACGTTGTCTGGCGCCTGCTCCAGCGAGCCGTCGAGTACACTCTTCAGCACGCGATAATCACCCTCGCCCGACTCGAACGACAGGTCATCGCAGAACAGCACGAAACGCTGCGGCAGCTTGTGCAGTTGTTCAACCACACGCGGCAAATCACCCAGATGGTCTCGCTCGATCTCGATCAGGCGCAGACCGGCCGGGGCGTACTCGGCCAGCAGCGCGCGGATCAAGGACGACTTGCCGGTGCCGCGCGAACCCCAGAGCAAGGCATGGTTGGCAGGCAGCCCGTCGATGAACTGACGGGTATTGCGCCCCAACTGATCGCGCTGCAGGTCGACGCCGATCAGATCGGTCAGGCGCGTATCGAGGCTCACTTGCAGCGGCATCAGGTAACCGCTGCGGCCCTCTTGCACCCAGCGCGCGGCCAGCGCCTGCGACCAATCGACTGGCTCGCGTAGCGCTGGCAGCAACGGCTCCAGTCGGGCCAGCACGGCGTCGGCGCGCTGCAGAAAAGCATCCAACCGAGAATCCACGGGATCTCCTTATATTTAACTGATTAGTCAGCAGTGCCGATCGGCTATGCTTGGCCGGCACCGGGCACCAGAAGTGGCAGTACTCATGGATATATCGCTCAAAAACAGGCTGTCGTTCAAGCAGGCGCGCCTGGCTGTATCGATCGGCTTCGTGCTGGGGACCCTGCTGAGCCTGTTCCAGATTGCGATCGATTATGCCAGCGAAGACGCTTCCATCAATCGTGAAATCAAGTCACTGCTGGAAATCATCCAGAACCCGGCGTCGCGCATCGCCTATAACATCGACTCGGAGCTGGCCCAGGAACTCACGCTCGGCCTGCTGCGCTCGCCTGCCGTGGTCAGCGCCAGGCTTACCGATAACAACGACGCCGTGCTCTCCAGCGTCGAGCGCCCCATGGCCACCGGGCGTTATCGGGTGTTCAGCGACTGGCTGTTCGGCGAAAGCCGGCAGTTTCAGGAAAAGCTGCACCTCAATCACCTGCCCAATGAAACCATCGGCACACTGTACCTGACCGTGGACACCTTCGCGTTCGGCAGCCACTTTCTGCAGCGCGCCGAAATCACCCTGCTCAACGGCTTTGTGCGCAGCCTGGCGCTGGCCGGGATTCTGACCATTCTGTTTTACGCGACCCTGACCAAGCCGCTGGTGAGGGTAATCCGCGAACTGAGCAGTCGCGATCCGCGCAACCCTGACCAGGGCAAAATAACCTGCCCGCCCTACCATGCCCAGGATGAAATCGGCGTGCTGGTCGAGACGTTCAACCGTCAGTTTGAAACCATGAGCAGCGAGTTTTCCAGGCGACGCGCGGCCGAGGACCGGCTGACCGACCACCTCAATGAACTGGAAAACATCGTCTCGGCGCGCACCAACGAGCTCAAGGCCAGCAACCTGCGCCTGCGCGAGTCCAATGAGGAACTGCAGATAGCGCGCAGCACGGCGCTGGACATGGCCCATGCGCGCTCGGCGTTTCTGGCGCACATGAGCCACGAGATCCGCACACCGCTCAACGGTCTGCTGGGCATGCTGGCGCTGTCGCTGGACAGTCCGCTGGGTGCCGAACAACGCCAGCAGCTAATGATCGCCCACGACTCAGGCAAGGTGCTGGTCGAGCTGCTCAACGATATTCTCGACATGTCCAAGTTCGATGCCGGTCACCTGGAGATCGAGCGCATTCCTTTCGACCTTGGGATGTTGATCGAGGACACCGCCAATCTGCTGTCGCAGAACGCAGCGCCCAGCGTGGAGCTGACCTGCCTGATCGCGCCGGACTTCCCGGCCATGGTCACCGGCGATCCGACCAGGGTGCGTCAGATCGTCAGCAACCTGCTGTCCAACGCCCTCAAGTTCACCCGTTTCGGGCGCGTCGATGTGCGTCTGACTCACCATCGGGACGCCAGCTCCGGTGAACACCGGGTGCGCATCGAAGTCCGCGACACCGGCATCGGCATTGCGCAGGACGCCCAGACCCGAATCTTCCAGCCGTTCACCCAGGCTGAGACGGCCATCACCCGCCAGTACGGCGGCACCGGACTGGGCCTGGCGCTGACCAACAACCTCTGCGAGGCCATGAATGGCACGTTGAGCATCCAGTCGCAGTCCGGTTTCGGCAGCCAGTTCTGCGCCGAGCTGCCGCTGCCGGTCCACGTGCCTGCGGTTACTCAGACGCCGCTCAAGGGCCGGGTGACGGTGGTCAGCTCGGCAGGCAGCGGACTGGTGGAGCTGCTGGGCAGTCTGCTGCCGTTCTGGGGGGTCGACCTCAAGCGACGCAGCATCGACGATCGCGCACAAGCAGTGGACCTCGACGGCAGTTCCGATCTGGTCATCACCGACTGTCCCGAATGCCTGTTTACGATTCGCCCCACCACACCCGTGCCGATCCTGCTGGTGACCGCCTATGGCAACTTCATGCCCGGCGAACAGGTTGCCGCCCTGGCCCCGCTGCAACAGCAGGCCCGGCCACTGGCGCGCAACGCGCTTTACCACACGCTGCGGCGCATACTGGGTCAGGAAGAAACGGGGCTCAAGGACACACAGGCGCTCGAACATACGGCGCCACGTCTGGCGCGGGTGTTATTAGTCGAGGACAATCCGGTCAATCAACTGGTCGCCAAGGGCATCCTCGGCAAACTGGGTTGCGAAGTGATCATCAGCAGCCATGGCGGCGAAGCCCTGGAACAGCTGGAGCAAGGCCATTTCGATCTGGTATTGATGGATTGCAACATGCCGGTCATGGACGGCTATGAAGCCAGCCGCCAGATCCGCAGCAGTGGCCGCTGGCCGAACCTGCCGATCGTTGCCCTTACCGCCAACGCCATGCCCGATGAGCGCGAGCGCTGCAAGGCGGCGGGCATGAATGACTATCTGGCCAAGCCGTTCCGGCGTGCCGAACTGGTCAGCATTCTGGATCAGTGGATACCCATTACCGGCATCGACTGAAGACTCAGCGCAACAGCGCCTCGATTTCGCCCGTCAGTTCCTCGGGCTTGGTCAATGGCGCAAAACGCTTGACCAGCCTGCCATCCTGGCCAATCAGGAACTTGGTGAAATTCCACTTGATGCGCTCCGTACCCAACAAACCCGGAGCCTGCTGCTTGAGCTGCACGAACAGTGGATGGGCCTGCTCGCCGTTCACATCGATCTTCTTGAACAACGGGAAGCTGACGCCGTAGTTCAGCTCGCAAAAGCCGGAAATCGCCCCCTCGTCGCCTGGCTCCTGCTTGCCGAACTGGTTACAGGGGAAACCCAGCACCACCAACCCCTGATCCCGGTAGTCCTGCCAGAGCTTTTCCAGCCCCTTGTATTGAGGGGTAAAGCCACACTTGCTGGCGGTGTTAACCACCAGCAGCGCCTTGCCGGAGAAATCGGCGAGGGTTTTCTGTTCGCCCTTGATCGTCGTGACCGGGATGCTCAGCAGGTTTTCACTCATCAAAGGAGGCCTCGATACTGGAATTGGGACAGGGCGTTGGCTGAATCTGCAAAGCGTCTAGCTGCGTGGCACCAGATCCAGGCACACCGAATTAATGCAGTAGCGCAGCCCGCTGGGTGGCGGTCCATCCGGGAACACGTGGCCCAGGTGCGCGTCACACTTGGAGCAGACCACTTCGGTACGAATCATGCCGTGGCTCATGTCGCGAACCTCGATCACTGCACTGTTTTCGAGTGGCGCATAGAAGCTTGGCCAGCCGCAGCCTGAATCGAACTTGGTGGTGGAATCGAACAGCGGCTCATTGCAGCAGATGCAGTGATAGATGCCGTCGGTCTTGACCTTGTCGTACTTGCCGGAGAACGGCCGCTCGGTGCCTTTCAGACGGCAGACGTTGTACTGCTCCGGGTCGAGCATCTGCTTCCACTCTTCCAGCGTTTTCTGCAACTTTTCCACAGGTACACCTCCGAATTCGAAAAACCCTGATCTGTACCTTTTCCGCAGATCAGGTGGCACGTATCATTGCGCCAGGTCAGACGTCAGTCTGGCACCCGCGTTTGTCGTACACAAACCCATTTTCATGGCGAATGTAGCGACCTTCATTGCAAGCCGGCGACAGCTCGTCCATTTTCGGGATCATCACCATGCAGTTCAACAAATCGAACAAGCTCGCAAACGTCTGCTATGACATTCGCGGGCCGGTGCTCAAGCACGCCAAACGCCTGGAAGAGGAAGGTCACCGCATCCTCAAGCTGAACATCGGCAACCCGGCGCCGTTTGGTTTCGAGGCGCCGGACGAAATTCTGCAGGACGTGATCCGCAACTTGCCGACTGCGCAGGGCTACAGCGACTCCAAGGGCCTGTTCAGCGCCCGCAAGGCGGTGATGCAGTATTACCAGCAGAAGCAGGTCGAAGGCGTCGGCATCGAAGACATCTACCTGGGCAACGGCGTGTCCGAGCTGATCGTGATGTCGATGCAGGCGTTGCTCAACAATGGCGACGAAGTGCTGGTTCCGGCCCCCGACTACCCGCTGTGGACCGCTGCTGTCGCCTTGTCCGGTGGCAGCCCGGTGCACTACCTGTGCGACGAACAGGCCAACTGGTGGCCTGATCTTGAAGACATCAAGGCCAAGATCACCCCGAACACCAAGGCCATGGTCATCATCAACCCGAACAACCCGACAGGTGCGGTGTATTCGCGCGAAGTACTGCTGGGCATGCTGGAGCTGGCTCGCCAGCATAATCTGGTGGTGTTCTCCGACGAAATCTACGACAAGATCCTGTATGACGACGCGGTACACATCTGCACCGCTTCGCTGGCGCCGGACCTGCTGTGCCTGACCTTCAACGGCCTGTCCAAGTCGTATCGGGTCGCGGGCTTCCGCTCCGGCTGGATCGCCATTTCCGGGCCGAAACACAACGCGCAGAGCTACATCGAAGGCATCGACATTCTGGCCAACATGCGCCTGTGTGCCAACGTACCGAGCCAGCACGCCATCCAGACCGCGCTGGGCGGCTACCAGAGCATCAATGACCTGATTCTTCCCCCCGGCCGTCTGCTGGAACAGCGCAACCGCACCTGGGAGCTGCTCAACGACATTCCCGGTGTCAGCTGCGTGAAGCCGATGGGCGCGCTGTATGCGTTCCCGCGCATTGACCCGAAAGTCTGCCCGATCCTCAACGACGAGAAGTTCGTCCTCGACCTGCTGCTTTCCGAAAAACTGCTGGTGGTTCAGGGTACAGCGTTCAATTGGCCATACCCCGACCACTTCCGCGTCGTGACCCTGCCCCGCGTCGATGAACTGGAGCAGGCCATTGGCCGCATCGGTAACTTCCTCAAGGGTTATCGGCAGTAAACAGCCACAGCGCTCTCGCCCGATCTCTCTGCCCCGACCCGCTCGGGGCAGTTTATTTCTGTGCGCCCGAAACATCATGGACGCCCTGCCCCAAACGCTTCAGGCATCGACCACTCTGGCTCAGGCGCCGTTCAGCCTTGCAGGATTACCATTGATTGCGACAAGAGGACACAGTTTGAAATAGTCCCTCTGTTGAATAGCAGCAAGCATCACCTTATATACCCGGCATCGAGTTACATATTTACCTGAGGAGAACGTTTCGACCATGATGCGCATTTTGCTGTTTTTGGCCACTAACCTTGCGGTCGTGCTGATTGCCAGCATCACCCTGAGCCTTTTTGGCTTCAATGGGTTCATGGCGGCCAACGGGGTTGATCTGAACCTCAATCAGCTGCTGGTCTTCTGCGCTGTGTTCGGCTTCGCGGGCTCGCTGTTCTCGCTGTTCATCTCCAAGTGGATGGCGAAGATGAGCACCGGTACTCAGATCATCAGCCAGCCTCGCACTCGCCATGAGCAATGGTTGCTGCAGACCGTTGAACAATTGTCCCGTGACGCGGGCATCAAGATGCCGGAAGTCGGTATTTTCCCGGCGTACGAAGCCAACGCGTTCGCTACGGGCTGGAACAAGAACGATGCACTGGTTGCGGTCAGCCAGGGCCTGCTCGAGCGCTTTTCGCCGGATGAGGTGAAAGCCGTCCTGGCGCACGAGATCGGCCACGTTGCCAACGGCGACATGGTGACGCTGGCGCTGGTGCAGGGTGTGGTGAACACCTTCGTGATGTTCTTCGCCCGCATCATCGGCAACTTCGTCGACAAGGTGATCTTCAAGACTGAAAACGGTCAGGGCATCGCTTACTACATCACGACGATCTTCGCCGAGCTGGTACTGGGCTTTCTGGCCAGCGCCATCGTCATGTGGTTCTCGCGCAAACGCGAATTCCGCGCTGACGATGCCGGTGCACGACTGGCGGGTACGGGTGCAATGATCGGCGCGCTGCAACGCCTGCGTTCCGAACAGGGCGTCCCGGTGAACATGCCCGACAGCCTGACCGCCTTCGGTATCAACGCCGGTCTCAAGAAAGGCCTCGCCGGCCTGTTCATGAGCCACCCGCCGCTGGAGCAACGCATCGAGGCCCTGCGCCGCCGCGGTTGAACCACGAACGCGATAGCCTCAGCCCCGCGCATGGCAATGAGAGGTGTTCTTCCGGACACCTCTCGTTCCTTACGCTCCGCGTGGGAATGCAGTTCGTGACGCAGGGCGTCAAACGGTTCTGCGATTCAGAGAGATTCAGGACCAACTCAGCGCGATTGACGCTCCAACACATAAACATGCTCATCCATACGCTCCAATCCGGCCTTCAACGCCTTGGGACTGCTGTGCAGCGTATCCTGCCCGCCTACCTTCGTTACCTCCCAGTTTCCCGACATGACCCTCTGCAGCCATGTGCGCGGCACGGAGAATGGCGGGCCTTCGAGCAGGGTCTGATCGTATTCCAGGGTGATCAGTAAACCGCTACACGCTTGCGGCATCAGCGCTTCAAGCTGCCGTACATAGCGTTCGCGCATATCCGCTGGCAAGGCGATCATCGCGGCACGGTCGTAAAACGCCGCGCAATGACCGATATCGCGCACAGTCAGCGCGAAGAAATCACCGCACCAGATTTCGATACCGGGCGCTGCGTAGACCTTGAAGTCGCCCTGCGACGTAATCTTCGGCTGCTCACCACGCTCGGTGAAATAGCTTCCCACCGCTGCCTCGGACAGCTCGGCGCCCACCACGTGATACCCCTGCCCCCTCAGCCAGCTCATGTCCTGGCTCTTGCCACATAACGGCACCAGAACCCGCGCCCCTGGTGCAACACTCAACGAGGACCAGTATTGCTGCAGGTCCTGATTGACCTCGGACTGATGAAAGCCGATCTGTCCGGCGCTCCAGCGCTGCAGCCAAAAATCCGCGTGCATGAAACCTCCTGAAAATTCGATAAAAAAGCGCCAGAACTTATATTCGATTTAGATCATAAAAATGACCGACCATAAGTCATCTCTCTATTCTGGAGCTTTAAATGTTCCCCAGCCTGTTTATTTCCCATGGCTCTCCCATGCTGGCGCTGGAGCCCGGTGAAAGCGGCTCTGCCTTGAAGCGACTGGCTGCCAGCCTGCCCCGGCCTCGCGCCATCGTGATGGTCTCTGCCCATTGGGAAAGCCATGAACTGATCGTCAACGGCAACCCACAGCCCGAGACATGGCATGACTTCGGCGGCTTTCCGCCCGAACTGTTTGCAGTACAGTACCCGGCCCCAGGGCTGCCGGAACTGACGCGCACGGTGGTAGATCTGCTTGCCGCCAGCGACCTGCCTGCACGCATCGACAGCAGACGTCCGTTCGACCACGGCGTCTGGGTGCCGTTGTCGCTGATGTACCCGAACGCTGACATTCCGGTGGTGCAGGTTTCACTGCCCAGCCGCCAGGGACCTGAACTGCAGACCCGCGTGGGCCGGGCACTGGCCAGCTTGCGTGAACAGGGTGTGCTGATCATCGGCTCAGGCAGCATCACGCATAACCTGCGTGATCTTGACTGGAACGCCGGACCCGACAGCATCGAGCCCTGGGCTGCCGTGTTTCGTGACTGGATGATCGACAAGCTGCAAAACGACGACGAAGCCGCACTGCACCACTACCGCAGCCTTGCTCCTCACGCAGCCCGTGCGCACCCCAGTGACGAGCACCTGCTGCCGCTGTATTTTGCGCGCGGCGCTGGCGGTGGCTTCGGCATTGCCCATCAGGGCTTCACCATGGGCGCGCTCGGGATGGATATCTATCGGTTCGGGTGAAGCCAATAGCGCCAACCTGCCTGAATCCAAAGCAAAAAAATCCCCGAACCAGTCGGGGATTTTTTATTGGCCGATCAGCTCAAGAGCCGATCAGTCTTCGCGATAGCGACGCAGCTTGAGCTGCTTGCCAGCAACACGGGTGTCCTTGAGCTTGGTCAGCAGACGCTCAAGACCATCTTCCGGCAGTTCGACCAGGCTGAAGCTGTCACGGACCTGGATACGGCCGATCGCTTCGCGGGCCAGGCCGCCTTCGTTGAGAATGGCACCCAGCAGGTTCTTGGCAGCGATACCATCACGCGCACCCAGCGCGGTACGGCAACGAGCACGGCCTTCGGCCAATGGAACCGGCGCACGACGCTCACGCTCAGGACGATCACCACGGTCGCTGCTGCGCTCTGGACGATCACCGCGCGGGGCGTTGTTCGGAACCAGTGGACGCTCGCGCTCGATGGCTGCCAGGGTCAGTGCCTGACCGTTGGTAGCCTTGCGCAGCAGTGCAGCGGCAAGCGCGCGAGGACTGCAGCCGATGTCGGCAGTCAGACGATCGAGCAGATCACCGTGAGTCGATTCGGCATCAGCGACCAGCGGCGACAGGCTGTTGGTCAGTTTCTTGATGCGCGCATCCAGAACGGCCTGGGCATCCGGCAGGCGGACTTCCGCAACCTTCTGACCGGTAACACGCTCGATCACTTGCAGCATGCGGCGCTCACGAGGCGTCACCAGCAGCAGTGCGCGACCTTCGCGACCGGCACGGCCGGTACGGCCGATACGGTGAACGTAGGACTCCGGATCGTAAGGCATGTCCACGTTGAAGACGTGGGTGATACGCGGAACGTCAAGACCACGGGCAGCAACGTCGGTCGCCACAACGATGTCCAGACGGCCATCCTTGAGGGATTCGATAACGCGCTCGCGCTGGTTCTGGGCGATGTCGCCGTTCAGTGCGGCAGCCTTGTAGCCTTTGGCTTCAAGAGCACTGGCCAGATCCAGGGTCGCCTGCTTGGTGCGGACGAACATGATCAGGGCGTCGAAGTCTTCGACTTCCAGCAGGCTCAGTACGGCCGAGGTCTTCTGGTCAGCGTGAACCAGCAGGTGAGCCTGCTCGATCGCGGTAACGGTCTGGGTCTTGGTCTGGATCTTGACGTGCTTCGGATCGCGCAGATGGCGTTCGGCGATGGCACGGATCGACTGTGGCAGCGTGGCCGAGAACAGTACGGTCTGGCGGGTTTCAGGCATGGCCTTGAAGATGACTTCGAGGTCGTCCATGAAGCCCAGCTTGAGCATTTCGTCCGCTTCGTCGAGAACCAGGTGGTTCACGGTCGCCAGGACTTTCTCGTCACGACGCAGGTGGTCGCAGAGACGGCCCGGAGTAGCGACGACGATTTGTGCGCCGTTGCGGATAGCCTTGAGCTGAGGGCCCATCGGCGCGCCGCCGTAGACCGCTACAACGGTCACGCCCGGCATTTGTTTTGCGTAGGTCTCGAACGCGGTGGCAACCTGAAGTGCCAGTTCGCGGGTCGGGGCCAGGATCAGTGCTTGCGGCTCGCGCTTGCTCGGGTCGATCCGATGCAGGATAGGCAGTGCGAACGCGGCGGTTTTACCCGTACCGGTTTGCGCCTGACCAATCATGTCGTGACCGGCGAGAATAATCGGGATCGATTGCTGCTGAATGGCCGAAGGCTCTTCGTAGCCAGTGGCGACGACTGCTGCAACGATATTTGGATGAAGTTCGAGAGCGGCGAAGCCGCCGATTTCCTGGGTCATGGGTCTGCCTCTAGTGCATCCGCAAAGACCCATGCTTCAAAGCTGCGCGTGCCGTGTACGACCTTGAGGTCACCCTGGCTGCTTTGTCGGCGGGGATTTGCGAAAACGTTTGATGAATGGATCGTCCAGGCTAGTCCGTTGTGCGAACAAGCAACCGAAGCTGGCTTCGGGGAACTGCAATACCTTGACGAGGGCCGTGTTAAGGCCGGCGCGCACTATACCGGAAATACGCACCTTAGTGAGTCTTTTTTTACGAAACGTTGCGCCATTTTTGAGCGGCAGCAGCCCCTGAGTCCGGGCAGAAGGCCGCCTGATCAAGGCGCGGGCCCGAGATTGCGGGCATTGCCGCTTAAACGTTTAATCCATTCTTGCACATGACCGGCATTCTGGCCTTCGAGGTGTGGCGAATTGTCCCACCCCGTTTTCAGCACAATCGACTCACCTGTCGCCTGCTCAGGTGGCGGAACGAATAGCCTTGATCAGCGACGCAAGCGAGTAACCCAGATGCGGCGCAAGTGCCTCGGCTCGCCCGTTCAACGCGTCGATATCCAGCGTCTGCTCCAGGTCGGCCGGGACGAGCAGGATGACGTTGCCCTCCTTCACCGGCAGCTCCCAGTAATGGCGGTGGTAAAGGCCACGCAGCAGCGCCGCTCCCAGCGGCTTGCCGTCGTCGGTCGCCCACTGATTGATGATCAGCCAGCCGCCCGGATTCAGCCGCTGCTGACAGCTCTGCAGGAAATTCCAGGCCAGGTGCCCGACCCCAGGCCCGACATCGGTGTACAGGTCGACAAAGATCAGGTCGGCAGGCTCGGCACTGTCCAGCAGGTCCAGCGCATCGCCGATGCGGATATACAGTCGCGGATCGTCGTCGAGCCCCATGAACTCCATGGCCAGACGTGGCACATCCGGGCGCAGCTCGATGACTTCCACATCCTCGAGGGGCAGGAACTTCATGCAGGCCTGAGTCAGCGTACCGGCCCCCAGGCCCAGAAACAGCGCGCTTTCCGGCGCGTCATGGCACAGCGCGCCGATCAGCATCGCGCGGGTGTAGTCGTACTCCAGCCAGCTCGGATCGGCTGTAAAGGTGCAGCTTTGCTCGATGGCATCGCCAAACTCCAGAAAGCGGTAATCCTCCACTTCCAGCACGCGAATCATGCCGAAGTCGTCGTGCACCTCGGCCAGGATTCGCTCTACGCGCTCACGCTCTTCCGTCATCACCGTTCCTGGTTGTCTGCGCCGAGCGCAAAATACGAATTGTCGGGCAAGCGCACGGCTTTGTCACACGTTGTGGCGTACGGCGTCGCTCCAATGCTCCGCACCGCACTGGCAGAGCAACGACGAACTGCTAACATGCCGATCCGATTGCACAACTCTAGAGCCAATAATGAGCCAACCCTGGAGCCCCGACAGCTGGCGGGCACTGCCGATTCAGCAGCAACCTCACTACCCTGATGCCGAGCACCTGCACAGGGTCGAACAGACACTGGCCAGTTACCCGCCGCTGGTGTTCGCCGGCGAAGCACGTGAGTTGCGCCGTCAGTTTGCCGAAGTGACCCAGGGACGTGCGTTCTTGCTGCAGGGCGGTGACTGCGCGGAAAGCTTCATGGAGTTTTCCGCCGCCAAGATTCGCGATACGTTCAAGGTCCTGCTGCAGATGGCAATCGTGATGACGTTTGCCGCCGGTTGCCCGGTGGTGAAAGTCGGACGCATGGCCGGACAATTTGCCAAGCCACGCTCGGCCAACGACGAAATCATCGACGGCGTGACGCTCCCGGCTTATCGGGGTGACATCGTCAACGGCATCGGTTTCGACGAGAAAAGCCGAGTGCCGGACCCGGAACGCCTGATCCAGGCTTACAACCAGTCCACCGCCACCCTGAACCTGCTGCGCGCCTTCGCACAGGGCGGGTTTGCCGACCTGCATCAGGTGCACAAGTGGAACCTGGACTTCATCGCCAACTCGGCGCTGGCCGACAAGTACAGCCAGTTGGCCGGGCGCATCGATGAAACCCTGGCGTTCATGCGCGCCTGCGGCATGGACAGCTCGCCGCAGTTGCGCGAAACCAGCTTCTTCACCGCCCACGAAGCGTTGTTGCTCAATTACGAAGAAGCCTTCGTACGACGCGACAGCCTGACCAACGATTACTACGATTGCTCGGCGCACATGCTGTGGATCGGCGACCGTACCCGCCAGCTCGATGGCGCGCACGTCGAGTTCCTGCGCGGGGTCAACAACCCGATCGGCGTCAAGGTCGGCCCGAGCATGAACACCGACGACCTGATCCGCCTGATCGATATCCTCAACCCGGACAACGACCCGGGGCGCCTGAACCTGATCGCGCGCATGGGTGCCAACAAGGTCGGTGATCACTTGCCGCAGCTGATCCGCGCCGTCGAGCGCGAAGGCCGCAAGGTGCTGTGGAGCTCGGACCCGATGCACGGCAACACGATCAAGGCCAGCAGTGGCTACAAGACCCGCGACTTTGCGCAGATCCTTGGCGAAGTGAAGCAGTTCTTCCAGGTGCACCAGGCTGAGGGCACTTACGCGGGCGGCATCCACATTGAAATGACCGGACAGAACGTCACCGAATGCATCGGTGGTGCCCGCCCGATCACTGAAGACGGCCTTTCGGATCGCTATCACACGCATTGCGACCCACGCATGAACGCCGATCAGTCACTGGAACTGGCCTTCCTGATTGCCGAGACCCTCAAGCAGGTCAGGCGCTAAACAGGAAAACCCGGAGCAACTGCCCGCTCAATGCTTGAGCGGGTCGTCCCAGAACGGGCGCTCGGCTTCCTGCTGAATATCGGCACGGCTCAAGCCCAGGTCCTTCAGTGCTCCGTCACTCATCTGCGCCAGCAAGCGGCGCTGGCGGTGCAGCTCCAGCCAGCGCTGCAGATGACGCTTCAGCGCTGTGAATACCGTGCCCGCCTGCAAACACCCATCGACCCCTTCTACCTCTGCGCATTGTTTTTGACCTTTCATCATCTTGCCCTCCATGTGGGATGACTGAAGTCTCGCTTCGGGCGTAGGATCAATCCAACGAATGTTCGTTATACCTTCCATCTGGGAGTTTGATGTATTGGCCACCTACCCGAGCATTGATACCGAACTGTTGCGCACCTTCGTAGCGATTGCCGATCACGGCGGTTTCACCCGCGCAGGTGAAGCCGTCAACCGTACCCAGTCGGCGGTCAGCATGCAGATGAAGCGTCTGGAAGAAGACGTCGTGCAGCGCCCGCTGTTTCAGCGTGAAGGTCGGGTTCTGAACCTGACCGCAGAGGGCCAGGTACTGCTCGGTTACGCGCGGCGAATCCTCAAGCTGCACAGCGAGGTGTTCAACACCTTGCGCGAGCCGCACATGATCGGCGTGGTGAGAATCGGCTCGCCGGACGATTACGTGATGCGCTTCCTGCCCGGCATTCTGGCGCAGTTCGCCCAGGCCTATCCGCTGGTTCAAGTGGAAGTGCATTGCGAGCCATCGGATCTTCTGCTGCAACGTCACGACCTGGATCTCACCATTGTCACGCGCAAGCCCGGTACCGAGATCGGCACACTGCTGCGTCAGGAACGTCTGATGTGGATGGAGGCCGTCGGCTTTGCCCCGCATGAGCAAACACCCATTCCGCTGGCGATGTTCAATACCCACTGCTTCTGTCGTGACTGGGCGTGCAATGCGCTGGACGGCATGGGGCGTGATTACCGCATCGCCTACAGCAGCTCGAGCATGGCGGCGATCACTGCAGTGGTCAGCGCGGGCCTGGCAGTCACCGCGCAGTTCCAGAGCCTGGCCACAGCGGGTTTGCGTATCCTCGGCGAGGCGGAACAATTGCCACAGCTGCCAACCGCCAGCATCGTCCTCCTGCGCAACCCTGAAAATCCCTCGCCCATCACCGAATGCATGGCCGATTACATCATCGCCGGCTTCAAACCTTGAGCGCGAGAATGACCGCACAAAGCACCAGAAACACGCAGAACATCAGGCGCAGGGTTCGCTCCGGCAACGAATGCGCCAGCTTGACGCCCCAGCTGATGCTGGCCAGGCCGCCGATGGCCAGCGGAATGCCCATCGACCAGTTGACGTGATCGTGCAGTGCATAGGTGACCAGCGTTATGCCGGTGCTCGGTGCCGCCAGGGACAGCGCCAGCCCTTGGGCCACGACCTGAGTCGTGCCGAAGACACTGGTAAGGATCGGCGTCGCCACGACCCCGCCGCCGACGCCAAACAGACCACCGGTCACGCCGGAGCCGACGCCCAGCAGCCATAACCACTTTTCATGACGCAACCCGCCAGTGGCCTGCTTGCTGCGCCAATACATCTGCGCGACATTGAACACCGTCAGCACCACCAGAAAACCGACGAAGCCCAGGCGCATGCCTTGCGGGTCGATGCGAACCGCGAGCAGCGAGGTCAGCCAGGCAAAAATGAAACTGGGGATGATCAACATCAGCGCATTACGCAGCAGAATCCGGTTGCGCTGGTTGTAACGCCACAAGGCCAGCAACACATTGGGCAGCACCATCAGCAAGGCGGTCCCTTGAGCCAGTTGCTGATCCAGACCGAACAGCACCCCGAGCGCGGGAATTGCCACAAGACCACCACCGATGCCGAACAACCCTCCCAGGGTACCCATCGCTGCACCCAGCAACACAAACATCACAATTTCAATCACACTGCGTCCCCACCCGGTCAATGACCAAATGCTACGCAGTCCTGCCCTGGACCGACAGCCGATGACGCCGTTTTTTTCGCGCATCACGCACGATGCCAGCGCTTTGAGCGCTGCATGAGCGAAATTATCTGGCGCATTAAAGAGTGCAACACTAAGTTAAACTCATTCACCGAGTTTGAGGACCTGATATGAGTGCCGACCAAAGCCCGACCCGCTCCGCACCTGCCGATTGCGATTCGCTGCTGCTGGATAACCAATTGTGTTTCGCCCTGTATTCCACCTCGTTGATGATGACCAAGGTTTACAAGCCGCTGTTGCAGGCGCTCGGGCTGACCTATCCGCAGTATCTGGCGATGATGGTGCTGTGGGAAAGGGACGGGCTCACTGTGGGCGACGTCAGCACGCGCCTGCTCACCGATCCGGGTTCATTGACGCCGCTGCTCAAACGACTCGAAGGCGAGGGCTTCATCAGCCGTACGCGCAGCAAGGAAGACGAGCGGGTGGTGTTGCTTCACCTGACCGTACAGGGACGCGACTTGCAGCAAAAGGCCTTGACCGTGCCTGGCTGCATTCTCTCGTCGAGCGGGCTGACCATGGAAAAGCTTCGCGTCCTGCAAGCGCAGTTGCTGGAGCTGCGCGAGCACCTGCACCAGAGCCTCTAACCCCAGTCGCGCTTAACCATCGGGGGTGAGGTCTGGCAGGCGATCCAGATCGGCTGCCTCGCCTGCCAACGACAAGGCCAGAACCTTTCTGCAAAATTAACTTGCGCGCAAATTATCTGTAGGCTACCTTTGCTTTGCGATTAGTTAGCGCGCAAGTATTTAGCGCAACAAAACCTTCATTGAACGAGGCAAGATCATGGACACTCTTTACACCGCAGTTGCAACCGCCACCGGCGGCCGTGATGGTCGCGCTGTTTCCGACGACAAGATTCTCGACGTCAAGCTGGCGACCCCGAAAGAACTCGGCGGTGCTGGCGGCGCAGCCACTAACCCTGAGCAGCTGTTCGCTGCCGGTTATTCGGCCTGCTTCATCGGTGCATTGAAGTTCGTGGCCGGCCAGAGCAAACGCAGCATTCCGGCAGATACCTCGATCACCGCCCACGTAGGCATCGGTCAGATCCCGGGCGGTTTCGGTCTGGACATCGACCTGCATGTCAGCCTGCCAGGCCTGGAGCAAGCCGACGCTCAGCAACTGGTCGATGCCGCTCACGTGGTCTGCCCTTACTCGAACGCCACTCGCGGTAACGTCGATGTGCGCCTGCATGTAACGGTCTGATCCTGTCTGAGGCCTGGGCAACGGCTGCCCGGCAAGAATTTCAGGCACAAAAAAACCCGCAGCGATGCGGGTTTTTTGCGTAACGGGGTTACAAAACCATGCTTACTTCGCACGGCCTTTGTAGGAACCGCCTTCACGGGTATCGATCTCGATCATGTCGCCGATTTCGATGAAGTCGGCAACGCTCAGCTCGGTGCCGTTTTTCAGTTTGGCAGGCTTCATGACCTTGCCCGACGTGTCGCCACGAGCGGAGCCTTCGGTGTAGTCAACCTGACGCACGATAGTGGTCGGCAGCTCTACGGAAACCAGACGGTCTTCGAAGAACACGGCTTCGCAAACGTCAGTCATGCCTTCTTCGACGAAAGGCAGAACGCTTTCGATGTCTTCGGCGTTCAGCTCGTACATGGTGTAGTCAGAGGTGTCCATGAACGTGTAGGTGTCACCGCTGATGAAAGACAGGGTGGCTTCCTTGCGATCCAGGATCACGTCGTCCAGCTTGTCGTCGGCGCTGTAAACGATCTCGGTCTTGTAACCGGTCAGCAGGTTTTTCAGCTTGGTCTTCATGATCGCGCTGTTACGACCGGACTTGGTGAACTCAGCTTTCTGAACCAGCCATGGATCGTTCTCGAGACGGATCACGGTACCGGGTTTCAGCTCTTTACCAGTTTTCATTGCATATATCCGAATTTGGATGGAATTAACCAAAGGCTCTGTACGAGAAACAACCTGCGCAGGCCTTTTTCGTACAGAGCCTTGTATCAAGGCCGCGTATCATAGCGAATTTACATAAAACTGCACCAGCGCCGTGGCAAGATCAATCTGTGCGGCTTGTTGCTGGCACCAGCGTTCGGCATTGCGCTCGATCTGCGGCCAGTGTTCTGCCAGCGCCGTCCAGCATTCGCCAAGGTCGCCGCCGACATTCCAGCGCTGCCAGAACTGATTCACCGCCTGCGCGGCGGCCGGAGAAAGACCCGCGAGATAGAGCGTTAAAAACGCATCGAGCTTGGGCAGATGCGCGTCGTCTTCCTGCTGGTAGATGTGCCAGAGCATTGGCCGCCCCGACCACTGCGCACGCACGAACGAGTCCTCGCCGCGCACGATATTGAAATCGCAGCTCCAGAGCAGTTGGTCGTAAAGCTCCTGACGGATGAACGGCAGGACCTGAACCGTCAGCCCGCCGCTGACCTGAGTGAACCCGGCGCGCAGCGGATCGTCGACACCCAGCCAGCGCTGCAGGTCGCCGAGGATGCGTCCCTCCGGCACCAGAAGATGCGTCGGCCGGCTGTCGCTGGCCAGGGCATCGAGCCACCTGCCGAGCGCGGGATTTTCATAGGCAAATACCGAGATCAGACGCGCACCGGCCAACGCTTCGATCCCCAATCCGCTCAGGAACGCTTGCCTTGCCGCGCTGTTTTGCTGAAACGCCTGGCGCTGTTCGATCAGGTTTTTTTCGCGCAACAGGCCACCGGTGGCCTCGGAAAAACCCGGAAAGAAAAAGAACTTCTTCAAACCGTTCGATTGTGGCGAAGGCAGGCCGTGGCAGCCAGACACCCAGTCCTCGGCGCTGAGGTAATCCAGATTCAGCCACAACGGCCTTGGCGAACGCTGCAGCATCGATTCGGTGTAGCGCGTTGGCAGGCGGCAGGCGAACGCTTCGATGACCCCATCAGGAATATCGGTGTTCACCCATTCGCTCGGCCACTGGCAAACGCTCACGCCCTCTTGCCATTGTTGCCGGGCCTGGAGATCGGCACCGGGGCACAAGCGAACGAAGGCCGACAGGTCATCGATCCATAAACGCACCTGCAGGCCATGCTCGGCGACCAGCTGGCGCGCCAGACGCCAGGTCACGCCCGCATCACCGTAGTTGTCGACTACGCTGCAAAAAATATCCCACGAGGCTTTCATCCTGGCTCCCTGAGGCTGGATGGCAAAAACGCTGATTGTCGTTCACAAAGGTCTGTTGTCACCAGCCTGATGCTGCCGGGCAAACATGCAGCACCGTTTCCATGCCTGACCATCAGGCATGGCACAATCACATCTGTTGGCCTGCAAGGAGTTCAGCCATGTCATTCCCTACCCGCCGTCGCGACCTGTACGTGTCGTTGAAATTGATCGTGTGCATTGCGCTGGGCATCTGGCTGGGCGCCCTGGCGGTGTTTCTGACCGCCCTGCTCTATTACAAAAGCCTGCCACCGGCCCAGACCCAGGCGCTGGAAAACGCCGCCGCACAGCTGACCGCCCCGCCTGCGCAAAAAGCCGCCTCCCCGTCTGCGCTGGAGACCGAGATGTTTCGCAAATATGAGCAAAGCCTGCGTGAAAGCGAGGCCCGTCAGGCACGCGAGCAGGCTCAGGAGCAACAACAGCGCACCTTCAACCGCTCGAAATGTGATTTCTGGATACAGCAGGATCGCACCGCGCCGAGCGAAAAAAGCCGTGCCAGCATCAATCAGTACTGCGGATAAACCATGAACAAACAGGATGTACTGCAACGGATCATCGACAAGCTGAACATCGATCTGGATATCGCCGAACGAGCGGCGCAAACCGCCTACGAAACGGCTACCCACGAAGAGAACATCGCTGAGAACAAGTACGACACGCTAGGACTGGAGGCGTCTTATCTGGCAGCTGGCCAGGCACGCCGCGTCGAGGAGATTCGTCAGTCGCTGACGCTTTATCGGAAATGGTCGCTCAAGCCATTCGATGAATCGCGCGGTATTCAGACCGGTGATCTGGTGGTTGTCGAAGATGCGAGCGGGCAGACGCACTATCTGTTCCTCGGCCCCGATGCTGCCGGCCTGAAGGTCAGTGCAGGGGATCATCTGGTCACCGTCATTACCGCCAGAGCCCCGCTCGGGCAGAACCTGCTGGGCAAATTCGAAGACGATGCTGTACAGATTGTCATCAACGGCAGCGGACAATCCTACGAGATAACGCAAACGTTGTGACACACCCGGCATCTGCAGGGTTGATCGCATCAAGTTTTTGTGGGTAAGGTGAACCGTCGCCATCACCACCGCAACCGGGGCAACATCAAAGCAAACAAGGACTAAAACCCAAGGAGATTTTTCATGACGAACGTCATCGCATTCCCTGACGCCCATGAACGTGATCGCCTGAAGTCCAGCCAAGATCCGGCGTTGAGATACTTGAACAAGAAAGAACGACAACTGATCGACCAACTGCGTTCGACCAGCCATGCGGGACGGCAGTACGTTTACGACTATGCGAGCATCATGCACTTGTCCAGGCCGTTGTATCCCGAGCCAGTGGACTGATCACGATCGCATGACCTCCTCGCAGTCTGCGCCGCTGGATTGGCGCAGACTGCGAGGTTTCGCTTGCCGGCTTCAGCGGATCAGCGAAAAGATCAATGCTGAAATTGCCACCACACCGGCGGCCACCACAAAGTAGTTGGACCACGCGCCAGCGTATTTACGCATGGCTGGTACTTTGTGGATGGCGTACATCGGCATCAGGAACAGCAAAGCCGAAATCACCGGCCCGCCCAGGGTTTCGATCATGCCCAGGATGCTCGGGTTGAGCGTTGCCACCAGCCAGCACACCACCAGCATGAACGCCGCGGTCATGCGGTCCAGGACCTTGGGTGCAGGACGACGACCCGCCTTCAGAACCAGGCCTTTCAAACCCTCGCTCGCACCGATGTAGTGGCCAAGAAACGACTTGGAAATAGCCACGAACGCGATCAGTGGCGCGACAAAGGCGATGGTCGGGTTGTTGAAGTGGTTGGCCAGGTAAGACAGGATCGAGATGTTCTGCGCCTTGGCCTCGGCCAGTTGGGCAGGCGACAGGGTCAACACGCAACTGAACACGAAGAACAGCACCATCACGACCATCAGACCGTGGGCGCGGGCCAGAATCTGCGAACTGCGCACCTCGGCGTTTTCGCCATACTGACGCTTCTGATCGACGGCAAAGGCCGAGATGATCGGTGTGTGGTTGAAAGAGAACACCATCACCGGAATGGCCAGCCACAACGTGGGTATGAACGCCGATAGCTCAGGGAACGTGGTAGCGGTGCTCAGAATGCCGCCGGTCCAGTGCGGGATGAGGAATATTGCAAGAAACAACAGTGCGACGATGAACGGATAAACCATCAGGCTCATGGCCTTGACGATGAACCGCTCGCCACAACGCACCACGGCCAGCAGCCCCATGATCAGCACAAACGCCAGTGCGGCGCGCGGCGGTGGCGTGATGTGCAACTGGTGCTCAAGAAAACTGCCGACGGTGTTGGTGAGGGCCACGCTGTAGATCAGCAGGATCGGGAAAATTGCGAAGAAATACAGCAAGGTGATCATCGCACCGGCACTCTTGCCGAAATGCTCTTCGACCACATCGGTGATGTCGGCACCTTCACGTCCTGAGAGCACGAAGCGCGTCAACCCACGGTGGGCGTAGAAGGTCATGGGAAACGCCAGCAGTGCCAGCGCCATCAATGGCCAGAAACCACCGATACCCGCGTTGATTGGCAAAAACAGGGTACCCGCTCCGATGGCGGTACCGAACAATCCGAGCATCCAGGTGGTGTCATTACGATTCCATGACGCGATGCTCTCGGGAGCTACATCCAGACGTTCTACGACGCCATTAGCCTGATCATTCATCCGGTCGACTCTCCGTGGCCGGTTTATCAAAAAGGGAAACGCGTCGAAAAAACCGGCAGTTCAGCGCCCCCTCGAAAACAGCGGGCGAGATTCTCCGGGATTGTCGGCAGAAGTCAAAGGCTTGTAGGACAATAGTTTCTGCAGCGCATGCTGGCATTCGAGCGCACGCCCTTTATACAAAGGGCTGGAGGACGGTCGACCTCTTGTCGAGGAATTAGTGTTTCAACAGCTTACGGGCTCAATCCAGCCGCCCACGCGGCCTAACATCCGGGAACAGTTCTGCATTTTCCTGGAGGGGCAGCAGCGATACCATGCCGCCCCTGTGCAGTACGCCCGGCAAAAACATTCAAGGACCAAAACGATGTTGAGCATCAACGCCGGGCCGTTCGCCCTCGCGATATCCCACCTGTTGTTGTTGGGCGCCTTGATAACGGCCACCTGGGTAGAAGCACGGCTTGTCCGGCATACCCTGTCCAGAAAGACCGCGGTATTCGGACTCTTCATTCTGGGTATCGCTACTGCACGTATCGCATTCGTACTGACCTATTTCCCGCAGTACAGCGAAGCCCCCTGGAAGACCCTGGACATCCGTGACGGCGGCTTTCTGGTCTGGGCCGGGGTTATCTGCGCCCTGCTGGGCGGCCTGATCATCGGCTGGCGCCGCCCCGAACAGCGTCGCGCCCTGACATTCGGAATCAGCATCGGACTGGCGATCTGGGTATCAGGCGGTTTTATTCTGGACCATTATCAAAAGGGCAATTCACTGCCTGATACAACCCTTCGGACGCTGACTGGCGCGCCCGGTCAGGGTCTCCGACTACCGGGGCAAACCAGTGGTCATCAACCTGTGGGCCACCTGGTGCCCTCCGTGTCGCCGCGAAATGCCAGTGCTGCGCGATATGCAACGGGAACGCAAGGACATTACATTTTTGTTCGTCAATCAGGCCGAAAGCGCCGGGGAAGTCAGCGACTACCTGTCGAAACAGCAACTGGTGCTCAGCAACAGCTTTCTGGATCCGGACGGCGAGTTCGCCCGACAGGTGGGTTCGGCGGCGCTGCCCACCACTCTCTTCTATTCGCCGGATGGGCGCCTGATCGGCAGTCATCTGGGCGAATTGTCCAGCGCCAGCCTCACTCATTATCTGGATAAATAGTCAGGTATTCACCTGCCTGATTGAGATGAAGTTGTCATTGCGAGCGAAAGCCTGCTGCATCGTTTCACCTATCCATGTATAAATGCGCTTACACATTGGCCCTCTCGGAGACTCAGCGCATGCGTTACGCGCTTGATCATAAGGCCCAAACGCACCAACGCATTGTCAAGGAAGCGTCCATGCGCTTCCGTCGTGACGGCATTGGTGCTACGGGCTTGCAACCTTTGATGAAGGCACTTGGCTTGACCCATGGCGGGTTCTACGCGCATTTCAAATCCAAGGATGATCTTGTTGAACAGGCATTGAGTCACGCCCTCGACAATGTAAAAGGAATCACCAGCGACGTGTTCGCCAGACAGGACTCGCTTAGTGAATTCATTGATCTCTACCTATCGATAGCCAGCCGCGATGCGGAAGACGGCGGGTGTCCATTACCGACTATGTGCCTGGAACTGGGCCAGCGAGATCAGCCCAGCATGACGACGGATAAAATCATCCTTCACCTGCTGGAGAAGTTCGACAAGCCCCTGGCGGAGAATGGACTGGAGTCCAAAAGCCTGCCGGTGCTGTCCGCACTGGTGGGTGGTCTGGCACTCGCACGCAGCGCTTTTGACGAGGAGCTGTCACAGCGCATTCTGGACACGACCCGCGAATATCTCAAAAAGGAGATAAAAAAGAGCACCAACTGACCCTCTGGAACAGATACTTTCCCGGGAAGCTTCCCGGCGAGAGTTTATAAACACACAGGCCGATCATTGATCGGCCTGTGTGTTTAACGGATGAAACGCTGATCAGTCGATTGCAAGCTTTTCGCGATTCCTCTCCAGAATGGCCTTGCCGATTCCCTTTACCTCGATCAGTTCATCAATCGACGTAAAATCGCCGTTGGCTTCCCGGTAAGCCACAATGGCATCAGCCTTGTTCTTGCCGATTCCCACCAGTTCTTTCTGCAGTGTCTGCGCATCGGCAGTATTGAGATTGACCCTGTCCTTGCGTTGCTCATGCGCCATAGCGGGCGCTGTGCCTTCCAGCATCGGCGAATGGGATACCGCGGGCTCTGACATGGCGGGCTGAGACGCAGGGGCGGCGTTGACCGCAACCGAGGCACTGGTGAGCAAGGCAAAGATCAAGGCACTGAAGATAGGGGTTCGCATAGATAAAGCTCCATAGCAGTTCAAGGCAGCATTCCACATGCTGTGCCTGAAACTTAGACCAGCGTCCCCCCTTGGAAAAGCAGTCGAGCGTTGCTGCCTGTTGCCGGATCGTTCAACGTATTTCCGCCTCTGCCCGGCACCCCGACAGCACGGATGAAATCACGTTTCGCCGCTGCGTTCCTGATACATCCAGTCAACGATTTCACCCTCTGGCGTATATCCGTTTACCGTTTCGCGCAGCAACTGACGCACGCTGGTGTAATCGTCGCGGTCGACCGCATCCAGCAGTTTTGTCAGGCGGCCTTTCAATACATCCCACGGCAGGCAATCTTCGTTTGCACTCATGATCATCGGGTGCTCGGTGGCAACCACGTTGTCGCCGATCAACAGCTCTTCATAGAGTTTTTCGCCAGGACGCAGCCCGGTGAACTCGATGGAGATATCACCGTGTGGGTTTTTCTCCGAGCGAATGGCCAGACCGGACAGGTGGATCATCTTCTCGGCCAGTTCGACAATCTTGACCGGCTCACCCATATCGAGAACGAAAACGTCGCCGCCATGCCCCATGGAGCCCGCCTGAATGACCAACTGAGCGGCTTCGGGGATGGTCATGAAATAGCGGGTGATCTTGGGATGCGTCACCGTCAGCGGCCCGCCTGACTGGATCTGCTTGTGGAACAGCGGAATCACCGAACCGGACGAGCCCAGCACGTTGCCGAAGCGAACCATGGTAAAGCGAGTCTTGTTGACCTGATAGACATTGGCCTTGTCGCCGAAGATCACTGGCGCGGTTTCGCGGCTCAGTGCCTGCAATATCAATTCGGCGAGGCGTTTGGTGCTGCCCATCACATTGGTCGGGCGGACCGCCTTGTCTGTGGAGATCAGGACAAAGTTGGACACCCCTGCCTGCAACGCCGCCTGGGCGGTATTGAGCGTACCCACGACATTGTTGATGACGCCTTCGGCAATATTGTGCTCGACCATCGGCACATGCTTGTAGGCCGCAGCGTGATAGACCGTGTCGACTTTCCAGGTTTTCATGATCGACAGCAGTTTGGGGTGGTTGCGCACCGAACCGAGTATGGGCAGCAATTTAACCGAGAGTGACTCGCGAGCCGAGCGCTGTTCAAGCTCGGAGAGAATGCTGTAGAGATTGAACTCGCTATGGTCCAGCAACAGTAACTGGGTAGGTTTCAGCAGCAGTATCTGTCGGCACAGTTCAGAACCGATCGAGCCGCCTGCGCCGGTCACCAGCACCGTTTTGCCCTTGATGCAGTGCTCAAGCAGGTTATCGCGGGCCGGGACTGCATCGCGCCCCAGAAGGTCTGCGATGTCGACTTCCTGAAGGTCGTCGACCTTGACCCTGCCAGCGGCCAGGTCCATGAAACCCGGAACGCTTCGTACGTGCAGCGGAAAGCCTTCCAGAAAACCGAGGATTTCCCGACGACGCCCACGCGACGATGACGGGATTGCCAACAGGATTTCCTGAGCCCCTGTGGAATCTATCATTCGCTGGATGTTTCGCGGTTTGTAGACCTGAAGGCCGGAAATGACCCGGTTGGAAATCGACTCATCATCATCGATGAACGCCACCGGATGCATCAGACGCCCCATGCGCAATGCAGCGACCAACTGGTTTCCCGCAGCACCAGCGCCGTAAATGGCGACCTTTTGCAAACCGTTGTCGCTCTTGGCGAAGGGCACGTGCTGCGCTGCAGCGAACCAGTCGCCGAGAAAGTACTGCCGCATGGCCAGTCGCAGACCGCCAATCATGACCATGCTCAGCCACCAGTAATTGAAGATCACCGAGCGCGGGACCAATTGCTGGTGATTACTGTAAACGTAAACCATACAACCAAGGATCAACGACGACATCGTGACGGCCTTGATGATGGCAATCAGCGCATCATTGCCGAAATAGCGCATCACTGCACGGTACATGCCGAACCGGATGAACAGCGGGATAGCCGCAACAGGCGCACTGATGAACAGCCAGGTGTGCTTCTCGAGAGGATTGATCAGCTCATCGATACCCAGTCGTACGACAAACGCCATCCACAGAGCCAGCCAGACCAGAATAACGTCGGCAGCAACCTGAATTATTCGTTTTTTGCGGCGTGGTAGAGCCAGTAACCTGGCCCGCAACCTGCTCATCAATTTTTTTATGCTCCGTTATGCTACCGGTTGCAACATGACCTGAAATCGGTATCAGTGAAACAGCTACGTGTCTGAGACAACCAGAAAAACACTTCGTTACCTTATTCTGCCTTGCCGGCGTGGAACTTCAACGCCAGTAGAATCAGCGGGCTGTAGGCAACTACCGCCCATATAAGCCCTTCTCCATCGCCCAGCGCAACCCATAGTGCAATGGGCAGCAACCAGACAAGATTGATCAGCCCCACTGCAAGCGTAACCGGCACATGCCTGCCGTAATGACGCGACGCAAACTGATACGCGTGGCTGCGATGCGCCTCGTAGAGCCTTTCTCTGCGTAACAGGCGTCGCACAAGGGTTACGGTCGCGTCGACGATAAACACTCCCAGCAGAATCAACCAGGACCAGAATAACTGAGGTGAGGCCCAGGAACCCTGAATGGATAGCACACCGAGCGCTATGCCGAGGAAACCGCTGCCCGCATCGCCCATGAATATCTTCGCCGGAGGGAAGTTCCAGTAGAGGAATCCCGCCGCGGCAGCGCCCAGCATGAGTACCTCCCAGGACAGTCCGGCGTGGCCGCTCAACGCATAGATAATGCTCATGCCCAGACATACCGTGACCGCCTCGATACCGGCGATACCGTCTATTCCGTCCATGAAGTTGTATAGGTTGAGCATCCACACCAGATAGAACGCCGCGAGCACCTGCCAGAGCGGCCCTGCGTCGAACGTCCAGCCCATGAACTCAAGCGGAGCGAGCCCGCCCAGCCAGAACAAGGCCCAGGCAGCCGCAGCAAAGTGCCCCAGCAGGCGCCATCGTGCGGCGATATGCCCGTGATCGTCCATGAAACCGATCACAGCCACCAAGCCTCCCGAGCCAACGATTGCGACAAGCGCAGAGGACGGCAGATGACCGGCCCACCCCAGGACAGCCATCGCCATGATGAAAGTGATGACGATGGCAACGCCGCCGCCTCTGGGCGTGGGCATGGAATGCGAACTTCGGGCGTTTGGAATGTCGATCAGACTTTTGGCAAGCGCATACTTGCGCAGCAACGCCGTTAGAATCAGAGACAGAAAGGCAATAGCGATTACCGACAGCCACTCAATCATGCTTGTCGTGTTCCAGATAATATCGAGCAGTGTCCTGCATGGCGTGTTCAATACTCACAGGTGGATGCCAATCCAGCATCGTACAGGTTTTACTGATATCGACCTGCAGCGAGTTGCACAGCCGTTGTGAAAAAGCTTTCTTGCCCAACAGTGCTGCAGCCGCTTTCAACAGCGAGGCCGGCACCGGCAGCAGCCGGGCAGGTTTGCCCAAGGCCTTGCCCATTTCGCGCAGCAGCCTGGACGTGGACAGATCGTCCCCGTCACTGACCAGAAACGTCTGGTCAGCCGCAGCAGGATGATCGACACAGACCGTCACCAGATCTGCCAGATTATCCACCGCCACCAGGCTTCTGCGATTATCGATGGACCCGAGCGGCAACGGCAGCCCTTTGTCCAGCCAGCGCATCATGCTTCTGAAATTAGCCTTGACCCCCGGACCGTAGACCAGCACCGGTCGAATGATCACCACCTGCATACCGGTGCGGGCAGACAACTCGCGCAAGCCCTCCTCAGCCCTGTGTTTTGACACGCCGTAGGCATCCAGCGGAGTGCACGGGTCGCTGGCCGTGAATGGCGCACCCGCAAGCGTAGACTCGCCATTGGCCTTGATGGAACTGATAAAGATGAAGCGCTTGACGCCTGCCGCTGCGGCCTGCTCGGCCAGATTCAGGGTTGCGGTGACATTGGCGCGAAAGTACTCCTGATCCGGTGCGTCGGCGGTCTCATTGAGCACATGAACTCGCGCAGCACAATGAATCAGCACATCCGCGCCGGTTACAAAGCTTGCCCATTGATTATCCGGTGCCAGTGATTGTGCACTGACAACATCGATGCGCGGGCTGGAAACGACATAAGCGCCCCGGACTGCAACCCTCACAGAACAGCCTGTGCGCTCGATCAGCCGACGAACCACGGCACTGCCCACGAAACCTGTCGCACCTGTTATTGCAACCAATGCAACATCACCGCTCATGCAAACACGTCCTTCCAAATCGGCCAAATATTGCTCAAGTAACGCTTTTTGACAACTGAAATATCGTTAATCCATTTTATAACTTTCATGATGACGCTCAACGTGCAACAGGAACAATTCACAATAATCAGGCCCGGGCACTCACTTGCAAACATTCGATTATCGCGTCAGCCGACAACTAAGGTGCTCATCGTGCTTTTCAAGGGATGAGCAGTTCCAACGGGCGTTTTTCGAGCGAGTACTTACGACTCAGAATATTACCCAGCACCTTTTTCGCCGCCGCCTCGCCATGCACCAAGCGAATCTGCGTCGGCCACTCTTTCATCCCCGTGACGAACTCGACCAGTTCGACCTGATCGGCGTGGGCAGAATAGCCTTTTGCGGTATGGACCCCCGCTTTTATATCAAAGCGCTCGCGATCCAGCTCTACATAGCCACCCGACGGGCCGTGCAACTGAATGGCCTCGCCCGGTGTTCCCTTGCCCTGATAGCCGACAAATACCACGTTATGTCGCGTGTCGCCGAGCATGGCTTTCAGGTAATTGACGATTCTGCCTCCGGCACACATACCGTTACCGGCAATCACGATGGCCGGACGCGCCGTGCTGGCCAGGTAGTTGACCGTGCGCAGGTGCTCCTCATGAGTATCGACGGTAACCAGTTGTTCGAAACCCAACGGCTTTCTGCCGACGCCGAGCCTCAGCCGGGCATCCTCATCCCAATAGTCTTCGAACGACTGATAGACCCTGGTAAAACGACTCGCCAGAGGCGAATCAAGGATGATCGGCAACCTCGACCAGTCTGCGCACGGTACGTCACCGTCATCCAGGTGCTCACTGTTCCCGGCGCAATGATCCAACGGCATCTTGCGTCGCAGTATGTCTTCCAGCTCGTAGAGCAATTCCTGGGTTCGGCCGATGCTGAACGCTGGTATCAGGACGGTCCCGTTATACTCCAGCGCCTTGTCTATGATGCGCTCCAGCCCTTGCTGACGAATGCTGCGATCTTCGTGAATACGATTGCCATAGGTGCTTTCCAGGACCAGCACATCCGCGCGCTCGGGCGGCTTCGGCGCAGGCAGAAACGGTGTATGGCTTGCCCCCAGGTCACCGGAAAATACCACCCGCACAGAACGCCCTTGTGCAGGGTATTGAAGATCACACTCTATATAGGCCGAACCCAGTATGTGTCCGGCACGCTGCAAGCGGACCCGGCAATGCAGGGATTCGTTGTCGACCAGACTGAACCATTCATTGAATGGCAAAGCGATGATTCTCTTGTTGATGACGTCCAGGTAGCGCGCGACTTGCCCGGGGTCGTGTGCAAATTCGATTTTCAGGAGATCTTCCATGACCAGTGGCAACAGATGGGCACTGGGCTCACTGCACAGTATCGGCCCCTTGTAACCGGATGCCAGCAACTCGGGAATACGCCCGACATGGTCATTGTGTACATGGCTGATCAACAGCGCCCTGATAGCCTCGGGATCGAATCCGAATGAAGCCGTCCCGGACCGTCTGCCGCGCTCCTGCACCGACCCACAGTCAATCAGCAGGCTGCTCGATGCATTCATGTGCAGTTGATGACACGAGCCCGTTACTGTATCGACAGCGCCGTGATGAATGATTTGCGGGTAGGACATGCAGTCACCTTTTCTTGCCAGCCTGCTCTGAATATGCGGAACATCCGGTAGCAGGTCTGAACATTAAGTTTCGGCGCATTCTGCACTTGAACGATTCATTTTCAAGCCTTGACACAAGGCGGTCAGGGCAGCAGTAATCGACGCTGAAAATGAATATAACCCGCACCCCCTTTAAAATGGGTACGCGAATTAAAAAAGCGAATATTCCTACACGGCGAAGTAACTACTCTTCATATAAGCGAAGAATAAACCGACAGAATTATAAGGCTACTTTTTCAAAAAAAATCGTTTGAAGACACAACGAAGCGCGCCAACTCAGCGGCAGCGCATGTTGCTTCATGAACAAAAGGGAGTGAAAGACGCGCGCTATCGTGTCGCCAGATCGATCTCCGACGACGAATATCATCAACGCTGCTCAGACAGAGCGAGGGGAAGGTGTGCGCTTTTTACGAAGGCTGGCTAGCCACGCCAGTACCGGGCCGATGACCATGCCCACGAGCAAGGCAAGGACAACAGGCAATGCCAGAGGAAGCTGAGGCGCCGACCAACCGAAAAACGTCACGGCGACAGACTGCCGATTCTCAAGCACAAACACGGTGGTTGCCAAAACAACGAGCAACACGGCGACGATCAAAATGACTCGTTTGAAGATACGCATCTGGTGATCCTGTGGTGAATGGCTTTAAAAGCCCTCTTCTTCATCCTCGTTGACCCGGTCCCGCAGCTCTTTGCCCGGCTTGAAATGCGGGACAAACTTGCCATCGAGACTGACCGACTGACCGGTCTTCGGGTTGCGCCCTACCCGCGGTGCGCGGTAATGCAGCGAGAAGCTGCCAAAGCCCCGAATCTCGATTCGGTCTCCGGTTGCCAGGCACTGGGACATTTGTTCAAGCATGGTCTTGATGGCCAGCTCGACATCCTTGGATGAGAGCAGCCCTTGATGGGTGACAATTCGTTCGATCAACTCCGACTTCGTCATATTTTTCCCTTCTTTTTCAAGCAGCTAGATCAGCGCTTGGAAGGTTTTAGCATGACCGGATGAATTTGAACAGCCCATCTATTGACTTATGTTCAACACCGTCTAACCAGGCATGAACAGATTACAGCGACATGACAGGAGAGCGGTACCGGAAGGGAGCTGGAGCAATAGACGAATAAGACGGCCTGAGAGGCCACTGGAGGCGTTTAATGACTCGGACTGTGCGTGAGAGCAAGCCAGAAGCATCCGAATCCGTAGGGCCTGAACGGCATAAACAAAAAAGGACGACCGAAGTCGCCCTTTTTTTGGTCAAGCAGAACTTAGTTCTGTTTTTCCATTTGCGCGCGCAGCAGGTCACCAATAGTGGTAGGACCAGTGCTTTCAGCGACTTCAGGCTTGCTACGCAGGCTCTGGATCGCTTCTTTCTCGTCTTCAACGTCTTTCGACTTGATGGACAAGCTGATTACGCGGCTCTTGCGGTCAACGCTGATGATCTTGGCTTCGATCTCTTCGCCTTCCTTCAGAACGTTACGCGCGTCTTCAACGCGGTCACGGCTGATTTCGGAAGCCTTGAGGGTCGCTTCGATGTCGTCGGCCAGAGTGATGATGGCGCCTTTGGCGTCAACTTCTTTAACGATACCGCGAACGATGGCGCCCTTGTCATTGACAGTGACGTACTCGGAGAACGGATCGCTTTCCAGCTGCTTGATACCCAGCGAGATACGCTCACGCTCAGGATCAACCGACAGGATCACAGTGTCGAGCTCGTCGCCCTTCTTGAAGCGACGTACGGCTTCTTCGCCCACTTCGTTCCAGGAGATGTCGGACAGGTGAACCAGACCGTCGATGCCGCCGTCCAGACCAATGAAGATACCGAAATCGGTGATCGACTTGATGGTGCCGGAGATTTTATCGCCCTTGTTGAACTGGCCAGAGAAATCTTCCCATGGGTTGGATTTGCACTGTTTGATGCCGAGGGAGATACGACGACGCTCTTCGTCGATGTCCAGAACCATGACTTCCACTTCGTCGCCAACCTGAACGACTTTCGAAGGGTGGATGTTCTTGTTGGTCCAGTCCATTTCGGAAACGTGTACCAGGCCTTCCACGCCTTCTTCCAGCTCTGCGAAGCAGCCGTAGTCGGTCAGGTTGGTCACACGCGCGGTAACGCGGGTGCTTTCCGGGTAGCGAGCCTTGATAGCAACCCATGGGTCTTCACCCAGTTGCTTCAGACCCAGGGAAACACGATTGCGCTCACGATCGTACTTCAGGACCTTGACATCGATCTCGTCGCCAACGTTGACGATTTCCGATGGATGCTTGATACGCTTCCAGGCCATGTCGGTAATGTGCAGCAGGCCATCGACGCCACCCAGATCGACGAATGCGCCGTAATCGGTGAGGTTCTTGACGATACCCTTGACTTGCTGACCTTCCTGCAGGGACTCGAGCAGAGCTTCGCGCTCGGCACTGTTCTCGGCTTCCAGGACACTGCGACGGGAAACGACAACGTTGTTGCGCTTCTGGTCCAGCTTGATGACCTTGAACTCGAGCTCTTTGCCTTCCAGGTGAGTCGTGTCACGCACAGGGCGGACGTCAACCAGAGAACCAGGCAGGAACGCACGGATGCCGTTAACGTCGACAGTGAAGCCGCCTTTAACCTTACCGTTGATAACGCCCTTGACCACTTCTTCAGCTGCGAAAGCCGCTTCCAGAACGATCCAGCACTCGGCACGCTTGGCTTTTTCGCGGGACAGCTTGGTTTCGCCAAAGCCATCTTCGACCGCGTCCAGCGCAACGTGAACTTCATCACCGATCTTGATGGTCAGCTCGCCAGCGTCGTTGTGGAACTGTTCCAGCGGGATGAGGCCTTCAGATTTCAGACCGGCGTGAACCGTAACCCAACCTGCCTGGTAGTCGATATCAACGATGATCGCGGTGATGATCGAACCGGCCTGAAGGTTGAGGGTCTTTAGGCTTTCTTCAAAAAGTTCTGCAAAGCTTTCGCTCATTTTAATTCCTGTTGATCAAGGGCGAAGGATACGCCCATCTGCCACGCTCCAGACAACGTGGGTTTCGTTCAAGTAAAAGAAAGCCTACGGGACTATGACTGGTCTCCCACACGCCTCTTCGTCATCCGGCAATACCGCGAAGCGCGATTTCACTCAGAATGCGTTCCAGCACCTGTTCGATGGACAATTCAGTGGAATCCAGCTGTATGGCGTCGTGCGCCGGCTTCAACGGTGCTACCGCTCGCTGGGTGTCACGCTCGTCGCGTGCACATATCTCATCTAGCAGACTCGACAGACTAACATCATCGCCCTTGGCCTTCAACTGCAAGTAACGTCGACGCGCACGCTCCTCGGCACTGGCGGTGAGGAATATCTTCAGCGGTGCATCCGGGAAGACCACGGTGCCCATGTCTCGACCGTCCGCGACCAGGCCCGGCTCTTCCTGAAACGCGCGCTGGCGCAACAGCAACGCATCGCGCACCGCCGGCAGTGAGGCCACCTGCGATGCGCCGCTGCCGACCTGTTCGTTGCGAATGGCGTGGGTGACGTCCTCGCCTTCCAGAATGATGCGCTGCCCCTGCCCTGCCGCAGTCGCCTCGAACTGAACATCCAGATGAGCGGCCAGGAGCTTGAGCGCTTCTTCATTGGTCAGGTCGACACCGTGATTGCGCGCCGCGAAAGCCAGCAGGCGATACAACGCGCCGGAGTCAAGCAGGCACCAGCCGAGCTTTCTGGCCAGCAACCCGGCGACCGTGCCCTTTCCGGAACCGCTGGGTCCGTCGATGGTAATAACAGGAGCTTTGATTTTCACTTTTTGTCCTCTTGCGCTACACGCATGCCAACTTGAGCGCACAGCGCCAGAAAATGGGGAAACAATGCGGCGGCATCCGCGCACGCCTGAATACGGATGGGCGCCGAAGCCCTCAACGATGCAACGCGAAACGCCATGACGATACGCTGATCACCGCGAGCATCAACCTCGCCGCCACCCGGCACACCGCCTTCGATAATGATGCCATCCAGCACGGATTCGACCTCGATGCCGACAGCCAGCAAACCGTCAGCCATCAGCCTGACGCACTCTGCCTCATCGGCTTGCAGGGCCTGCGCGCCGCGCAGAATGGTACGCCCTTCTGCGCAGGCTGCGGCAACAAGAAGCACCGGAAATGCATTCAGCGCCAGAGGCACCAGCGCTTCGGGGATGTCAGCGCCTTTGAGCCGGGCCGAGCGAACGTGCAGATCAGCGACCGTTTCATCCGCCAGCTTGCGGACGTTCTGCAGCACGATATCGCCGCCCATCAGGCGCAAGATATCGATCGCCCCCTCGCACGAGGAACTGACGGAAACGTCTTCCAGCAGCAGATCGCAGCCTTCACTGATCGACGTCGCGACCATGAACAGCACCGCCGACGTCACATCCACCGGCCCTTTGATGCGATGACTGACACCCTCCGCAGCCCCGCCGTGAATTGCACGAGGCTCGCCAGCTGCGCTATCGACACGGGCACGGCTGGCCAGGATTCTGCCAAAGTGCTCCCTCGCTGCGCGCGCGCGGGTAAATACGTCCATCAACTGCGCGCCGTCACCGGCATCCACTGCGTCGCGCAAGGCGTCGAGATCGGTGCGAAAGCTGTCCAGAGTGCGCAGTACAGCATCACGGTTGGCCATGAAAATGTCATGCCACATGGTCGGATCGCTGCCTGCGATGCGCGTGAAATCACGAAACCCGCCTGCGGCATACCTGAATATGTCCAGGTTTTCGTTGCGCTTGGCCAGCGAATCGACCAGACCGAATGCCAACAGGTGCGGCAGATGGCTGGTGGCAGCCAGCACCTCATCGTGGCGCTCGACCTGCATGTGCTCTACGTCAGCCCCCAGGGCAGACCACAACTGGTCGACAATCGCCACCGCATGAGGATCGGTTTCAGCCAGCGGCGTGAGAATGACCTTATGGCGACGAAACAGCGCCGCATTGGACGCCTCGACGCCGCTCTGCTCGGAACCGGCAATCGGATGGCCGGGCACGAAGCGCGACGGCATGTGCCCGAACGCCTGACGTGCAGCCCTCACCACATTGCCTTTGGCGCTGCCGACATCGGTCAGGATTGCCTGCCCCAGATCGATAGGCGCCAGCAGCGCAAGCAGCTTTTCCATGGCCAGTATCGGCACTGCCAGCTGAATCACGTCAGCGCCACGGCAGGCTACAGCAAGATCGGCCTCACAACGGTCCACGACCCCCAGCTCGACCGCAAGCCGTCGCGACTGTGGATCAAGATCGACACCGACCACCTCGCGACATAGCCCGCTTTCGCGTACGCCCTTGGCAAAGGAACCGCCAATCAGCCCAAGCCCGACGACCACCAGTCGACCGATCAGCGGCCGTACTGAATGTTCTGCAATCACATCAACCACGCGAACATACCTGACAGCCCGGCAAGGTAAAAAACAAATGCATCATGGAGCGCGCCCTCAGAGAACCGCCTTCGGGTAAGAACCCAACACCTTCAAGGCCACCGCCTCACTGCTGATTTGCTCCAGCACGGCCTTGACCAGCGGATCCTTGTGATGCCCGACGAAGTCGATGAAGAACACGTAGGTCCACTTGCCACTGCGCGAAGGACGGGTCTCGATCCGTGTCAGGTCCAGGCCATTCTCGTGGAACGGCACCAGCAACTCGTGCAGCGCGCCGGGCTTGTTGCTCATCGACACAATGATCGAGGTCTTGTCATCCCCGGTCGGCGGGACTTCCTGATTGCCGATAATGAGAAAGCGCGTGGAATTGTCCGGACGATCTTCGATCTTTTCCGCCAGCCGGGTCAGGCCATACAGACCTGCCGCCATATCGCCGGCGATGGCCGCCGAGTTCCACTCGCCCTTGACCCGTTTGGCAGCCTCGGCGTTGCTGGCAACGGCGACGCGCTCGACATTCGGGTAATGGGCATCCAGCCATTTACGGCACTGGGCCAGTGACTGAGCATGGGAATAGATGCGCGTGATGCTTTCGGTCTTGGTGCTTTCGCCCACCAGCAGATGGTGGTGAATGCGCAATTCAACTTCGCCGCAGATCACCATGTCGTGTTCAAGAAAGCTGTCGAGGGTGTGATTGACCGCGCCTTCGGTGGAGTTTTCCACCGGAACCACGCCGAAATTCACGGCACCGGCGACCACTTCGCGAAACACTTCGTCAATTGCGGCCATCGGCAGACTGATGACGGCGTGGCCGAAATGCTTCATTGCAGCGGCCTGGGTGAACGTCCCCTCAGGGCCAAGATAGGCAACCTTGAGCGGCTGTTCCAGCGCCAGGCAGGAAGACATGATTTCGCGGAACAGACGCGCCATTTCTTCGTTGCTCAACGGTCCGCGATTGCGTTCCATGACCCGCCTGAGCACCGCAGCTTCGCGCTCCGGACGATAGAATACAGGCACCTCGCCTTCAGCCAGCGAGGACATCTTGACCCTGGCCACTTCCTGGGCACAGCGGGCACGCTCGCTGATCAGTTCCAGAACCTTCTCATCGAGGCTGTCGATACGGACGCGAAGCGCCTTGAGTTCTTGCTCGGACATCAGCCGTGCTCCTTCTCGAAGTCTTTCATGTAGGCCACCAGCGCGTTGATGGCGTTGATATCGATCGCGTTGTAGATGGATGCACGCATGCCGCCCACCGAGCGATGGCCCTTGAGGTTAAGCAGGCCGTTTGCATCGGCACCGGCCAGGAACGGCTTGTCGAGACGATCGTCAGCCAGACGGAACGGGACGTTCATCCACGAACGATCAGGCTTGTTGATCGGGTTGCTGTACAGCTCGCTGGCGTCGATGAAGTCATACAGCGTGCGCTGCTTGATTTCGTTGCGCTTGCCGATCGCTTCGACACCGCCCTGCTCTTTCAGCCATTCGAAGACCAGCCCGGACAGGTACCAGGCCAGGGTCGGCGGCGTGTTGTACATCGAGCCATTGTCGGCCGCGACCTTGTAGTCGAGCATGGTCGGGCACAGCGAGCGAGCGCGGCCCAGCAGGTCTTCGCGAATGATCACCACCACGATGCCGCTGGGGCCGATGTTCTTCTGGGCGCCGGCGTAGATCATGCCGAAACGCGAGATATCGAGCGGACGCGAGAGGATGTCCGAAGACATGTCGGCCACAAGGGGCACGTCGCCGGTTTCCGGAATCCAGTTGAATTCCAGACCGCCAATGGTTTCGTTTGGCGCGTAGTGGACGTAAGCCGCGTCCTTGGACAGCTTCCACTCGTTCTGGCCGGGAATCGCAAAGTAATCGTAGGCCTTGGCGCTGGCCGCGACGTTGATTGCGCCGTAGCGCGACGCCTCGTCGATAGCCTTCTGCGACCAGATGCCGGTGTCGATGTAATCGGCCTTGCCATTTTCAGGCAGCAGGTTCAGCGCAATCTGGGCGAACTGCTGGCTGGCACCGCCTTGCAGGAACAACACTTTGTAATTCGAAGGAATGGACAGCAGGTCACGCAGATCCTGCTCGGCCTTGGTGGCAATGGAGACGAACTCATCACTGCGGTGGCTCATTTCCATGACGGAAAGGCCTTTGCCATGCCAGTCGAGGAGTTCCGCCTGGGCACGCAGCAGAACAGCTTCAGGAAGCGCAGCAGGACCTGCGCAGAAGTTAAAGGCTCGCTTGCTCATATCCACTCTCGTCAAATACGTTGGGTCTGTACGCGCTTGTTTCTGATTACTTGCCACGAGCAGACAGACGCCGCAGCGACTGGCAGCTCCTTGCGAGAATCTTGATCCGGCCGCCGGGCTGGCCGAATGCCGCAAGGGCTGGACTTGCCTGGAATGCAGATGCATGCACAGACGAGCCAGCCCTTACCTGATTTACGTTAGCGCTTAGTTCTGTGGTTCGTCTTCGTCTGACGCAGCATCCGCCTGCAGGTCTTCACCAGCATCGTCCACTTCAGCGGCATCGACGATCACGCCGTCGACAAGCTCACCTTCAAGCTCTTCGCCTTCGACTTCCGACGGCTCCTGAACACGCTCCAGACCAACCAGCTTCTCGTCGCTGGCCAGCTTGATCAGGGTAACGCCCTGGGTGTTACGACCCAGACTGGAGACTTCACCGACGCGGGTACGAACCAGCGTGCCCTGGTCGGAAATCAGCATGATTTCTTCGCCATCGAGCACCTGAACCGCGCCGACCAGACGGCCATTACGCTCGTTGCTGACCATGGCGATGACGCCCTGACCGCCGCGCTTGTACTCAGGGAACTCGGAAATCGCCGTACGCTTGCCGTAGCCGCGCTCGGAAGCGGTCAGAATCTGGCTGCCTTCTTCCGGGATCAGCATCGAAATCAGCTTTTGCCCTTCTGGCAGACGCATACCACGAACACCGCGAGCGGTACGGCCCATGGCGCGTACGTCGGATTCCTTGAAGCGGGTCACCTTGCCACCGTCGGAGAACAGCATGATTTCCTGCTCGCCATCGGTAATGGCTGCAGAGATCAGGATGTCGCCCTCGTCCAGTTCAAGGGCGATGAGGCCCGAGCTGCGCTGACGGCTGAATGCAACCAGCGGGGTCTTCTTGACGGTACCGTTGGCGGTGGACATGAAGATGAACGGAGCCTTCTTCTTGTCGGCAGCCTTGATACGGGCCTTGCGCTCTTCTTCGGTCTCGCTGCTGTTTTCCGCGTCGTCCAGCTCGCCTTCCAGGGCCTCGCCTTCTTCATCGGCACGCTTGCGCATGGCTTCGAGGTCGACCGGCAGCATGGTGGTGATGTATTCGCCATCGCTCAACGGCAACAGGTTGACCAGCGGACGACCACGAGCAGCGCGGGACGCTTCCGGAATCTCGTAGGTCTTGAGCCAGTAGACCTTGCCCTTGCTGGAGAACATCAGCAGCGTGGTGTGGCTGTTGGCGACCAGCAGGTGAGCGATGTAGTCCTCATCCTTGATGCCGGTGGCCGACTTGCCCTTGCCGCCGCGGCGCTGAGCCTGATAGACCGCCAAAGGCTGAGTCTTGGCATAACCGCCGTGGGAAATGGTGACCACACGCTCTTCTTCGGTGATCAGGTCACCCAGCGTCAGGTCCAGGCGCGCATCGAGAATTTCGGTGCGACGGGCATCGCCGTATTCGGAGCGGATCAGTTCCAGTTCTTCGCGGATCACTTCCATCAGGCGCGTTGCGCTGTTGAGGATGCGGATCAGCTCGCCGATCTGGTTGAGGATTTCCTGGTACTCGCCCAGCAGCTTCTCGTGCTCCAGACCGGTCAGGCGGTGCAGACGCAATTCCAGAATGGCCTGAGCCTGTTCCGGCGACAGGAAATATTTGCCTTCACGCAGACCGTATTGCGGATCGAGGTTCTCGGGGCGGCACGAATCGGCACCGGCACGCTCGACCATCTCGACCACTGCGCTCGACTCCCAAGGCGTCTTGATCAGCGCTTCCTTGGCTTCGGCAGGTGTCGGAGAGGCCTTGATGAGGGCGATGACCGGGTCGATGTTGGACAGCGCAACAGCCTGACCCTCAAGGATATGGCCACGCTCGCGCGCCTTGCGCAGTTCGAACACGGTACGGCGGGTCACCACTTCGCGGCGATGACGAACGAAGGCTTCCAGCAGGTCCTTGAGGTTCAGGATGCGCGGACGACCGTCGATCAGGGCAACGATGTTGATACCGAAAACGCTTTGCAGCTGGGTCTGGGCATAAAGGTTGTTGAGGATAACCTCAGGCACTTCGCCACGACGCAGCTCGATGACCACGCGCATACCGTCCTTGTCGGACTCGTCGCGCAGCTCGGTGATGCCTTCGAGTTTCTTTTCCTTGACCAGCTCGGCGATCTTCTCGATCAGACGTGCCTTGTTCAGTTGGTAAGGCAACTCGGTGATGACGATCTGCTGGCGACCGCCAACCTTGTCGATGTCTTCGACGATGGAGCGGGCACGCATGTAAATGCGTCCGCGGCCCGTGCGATAGGCTTCGATGATGCCGGCGCGACCGTTGATGATTGCCGCAGTCGGGAAATCCGGGCCGGGGATGTATTGCATCAACTCGTCGACCGTCAACTCGGGGTTGTCGATCAGCGCCAGGCAACCGTCGATGACTTCACCGAGGTTGTGCGGCGGAATGTTGGTCGCCATGCCCACGGCGATACCGCTGGAACCGTTGACCAGCAGATTGGGAATACGGGTCGGCATGACCGCCGGGATCATCTCGGTGCCGTCGTAGTTCGGCACCCAGTCCACGGTTTCCTTGTGCAGGTCGGCCAGCAGCTCGTGCGCCAGCTTGGTCATGCGCACTTCGGTGTATCGCATGGCGGCGGCGTTGTCGCCGTCGACCGAACCGAAGTTGCCCTGACCGTCTACCAGCAGGTAGCGCAGCGAGAATGGCTGAGCCATACGAACGATGGTGTCGTACACGGCGGTGTCGCCGTGCGGGTGATACTTACCGATCACGTCACCAACCACACGGGCGGATTTCTTGTACGGCTTGTTCCAGTCGTTACCCAGCTCGCTCATTGCGAACAACACGCGCCGGTGCACGGGCTTCAAGCCGTCGCGTGCATCGGGCAGTGCGCGACCGACGATTACGCTCATCGCGTAGTCGAGGTAGGACTGCTTCAGCTCGTCTTCGATATTGACCGGGAGGATTTCTTTGGCCAGTTCGCCCATGAGAAGCCTGATTCCTTTTTCTGGTGAAACCTCGCAAACCCATTCGGGGTATACGAAGCTCGCCGCTGCCAGCATGTGCGGGGCAGCGACTTACGACAAATCAACGAGTTATGCCATGAATCTACGCAGCGTGGGCGACCACAATCAGTGTCCCCGATAACCGCCGGATATTACCACAATCGCCGAGGCGCTCACATCCTTTGCAGGCGCTGAAAGCGAGCCGCAGACGCATAACACGCCTGAGAAACGCTTACAGGCCCGTCCAGCCGCATTGCACAACGGCGAAGGGTCGGGCCTGTCAGCCTCAGTGAAGGTGTTTACGGCTCATCAATTGAGCCATGCGCGCGGTATCGGGACGCTCGACAATGCCCTTTTCAGTCACGATGGCGTCGATCAGGTCTGCCGGCGTCACATCGAACACCGGGTTGAAAGCCTCGACCTCGGCGCCGACTCGCTGACCGCCTACTTCAAGCAGTTCGCGACCGTCACGCTCTTCGATGACGATGTCGTCGCCACTGGCCATTTCCATGTCGATGGTCGAACTCGGCGCGACCACCATGAAGCGCACCCCGTGGTGCATGGCGGCAACGGCGAGCTGATAGGTACCGATCTTGTTCGCCACATCACCGTTGGCGGTGATGCGGTCGGCACCGACGATGACCCAGGTGATGCCCTTGGTACGCATCAGGTGCGCCGCGGCGGAATCTGCGTTCAGGGTCACCGGGATGCCCTCGTTGGCCAGCTCCCAGGCGGTCAGACGCGAGCCCTGCAGCCAAGGCCGGGTTTCGTCGGCGTAGACCCGCTCGATCATGCCTTCCAGATGCGCCGCGCGAATCACCCCCAGCGCCGTGCCAAAGCCCCCAGTGGCCAGCGCCCCGGTATTGCAGTGGGTGAGCACCGTCTGCAGATTGCCCTGGTGCTTGCGGATCAGGTCGGCGCCCAGCTGCGCCATGGTCAGATTGGCCTCGCGGTCGCTCAGGTGAATCGCCACGGCTTCGGCCTCGAGGGCTGCCAGCGGGTCATCGCCATCCTTGACGCGCATCAGCCGATCCCGCATCCGGTTCAGCGCCCAGAACAGGTTCACTGCAGTCGGGCGCGAATCGGCCAGCAACTGCATGTCCTCTTCCAGCGCCGGATACCAGTCTGCACCCTGCGCAATACGCGCACGTGCGGCCAGCACAGCACCATAAGCGGCACTGATGCCGATAGCCGGCGCCCCGCGCACGACCATCGTGCGAATCGCTTCGGCGACTCCCTCGGCGGTGGTATAGCGGTGCCAGACTTCCTCGAACGGCAGTACCCGCTGGTCCAGCAGGTACAGAGCGTCGTCCCGCCAATCGATGGCCTTAACTTTCTCCGCAGCCAACAGTCGATCGCGCATCGCCAACTCCATCTTGAACATCCGAAACCCAGCATCAAAAGCCGCTGATTATAGCGAGCCGCCTGCGAAGACGCTCGGGTATACTTCGTCATCAACGTAATAAACGATGGAAACCTTCTCATGCCGAACGCTACAGCACCGCTCGACCTTTTGCTCCTGCCCGCCTGGCTGGTGCCGGTCGAGCCCGCAGGCGTCGTGCTCAAGGACCACGGCATCGGCATTCGCGATGGCTGTATCGTCTATATCGGTCCACGTGCCGAAGCGCTGCGGCAGAACGCCGTGCAGGTGCAGGAACTGCCCGGCATGCTGCTCAGCCCCGGCCTGATCAACGCCCACGGCCATGCGGCGATGACCCTGTTTCGCGGGCTGGCCGACGATCTGCCGCTGATGACCTGGCTGCAGGACCACATCTGGCCTGCCGAAGGCAAGTGGGTCGATGAAGACTTCGTGCGTGACGGCACAGACCTGGCCATCGCCGAGCAGCTCAAGGGCGGCATCACGTGTTTCTCCGACATGTATTTCTACCCCAAGGTGGCCGCCGAACGCGTCCATGCCAGCGGCATGCGCGCGCAGATCACCGTCCCGGTGCTGGATTTTCCGATTCCAGGTGCCCACACCACGGCTGAAGCCCTGCACAACGGCATCGAACTGTTCAACGACCTCGTTCACCATCCACGCATCAAGATCGCCTTCGGCCCGCATGCGCCCTATACCGTGAGCGATGAGAACCTGGAGAAGGTCCGGGTGATCGCCGACGAGCTGGACGCCACGATCCAGATGCACGTGCACGAGACCGCATTTGAGGTCGAGCAGGCTGTCGAGCAACGCCAGGAGCGCCCCCTCGCCCGCCTCAACCGGCTGGGCATGCTCGGGCCGCGCTTCCAGGCCGTGCACATGACGCAGATCAGCGACGACGATCTGGCCCTGCTGGTGGAAAGCAACACCAACGTCATTCATTGCCCGGAATCCAATCTCAAGCTGGCCAGCGGTTTCTGCCCGGTCGAACGACTGTGGCAGGCGGGTGTGAACGTTGCGGTGGGCACCGACGGCGCGGCCAGCAACAATGACCTGGACCTGCTCGGCGAAACCCGCACCGCCGCCTTGCTGGCCAAGGCTGTCGCCGGCTCTGCCACGGCGCTGGATGCACACCGCGCGCTGCGCATGGCGACGCTCAATGGCGCTCGCGCCCTGGGTATTCAGGCCGAGACCGGCTCGCTGGAGATCGGCAAGGCGGCGGACATGGTCGCTTTCGACCTGTCGGGCCTGGCCCAGCAACCGATTTACGACCCGGTGTCGCAGCTTATATATGCCACTGGCCGCGATTGCGTGAGTCATGTCTGGGTGGCCGGCAAGCAATTGCTCGACGCTCGCCGGCTGACCCGCATGGATGAGCCCGCACTGCGCGACACCGCGATTGCGTGGGGCCAGCGTATTTCCGGTAAAGCCGAATAATTCGATTCGGACCGAACACATGTCAGTCAGGCTTATCTATAAGCCTGACTGACGAAAAAGAATTTTGAGTTCAAGAGGGACACCCATGAGCAACGTCGACCGCGCAGAAATCGCCAAATTCGAGGCCCTGGCCCATCGCTGGTGGGACCGCGAAAGCGAATTCAAGCCGCTGCATGACATCAACCCGCTGCGCGTCAACTGGATCGACGAGCGCGTCGGTCTGGCGGGCAAGAAAGTGCTGGACGTCGGTTGCGGCGGCGGCATCCTCAGCGAGGCGATGGCCCTGCGCGGCGCAACGGTGACCGGCATCGACATGGGCGAAGCGCCGCTGGCAGTCGCACAGCTGCACCAGCTCGAATCGGGTGTCAGCGTCGAGTACCGGCAGATCACTGCCGAGGACATGGCCGAAGAAATGCCCGAGCAGTACGATGTGGTGACTTGCCTGGAAATGCTCGAGCACGTGCCGGACCCGTCCTCGGTGATCCGCGCCTGCTACCGCATGGTCAAGCCTGGCGGTCAGGTATTCTTCTCGACCATCAACCGTAATCCGAAAGCCTATCTGTTCGCTGTGGTCGGCGCCGAATACATCCTCAACCTACTGCCGCGCGGCACCCACGACTTCAAGAAATTCATCCGCCCTTCCGAGCTGGGCGCCTGGAGCCGTGACGCCGGCCTGCAGGTCAAGGACGTCATCGGCCTGACCTACAACCCGCTGACCAAGCATTACAAGTTGACCTCCGATGTCGGCGTCAACTACATGATCCAGACCCTGCGGGAGGCATGACAGATGCGCCTGAGAGCGGTTTTATTCGACATGGACGGCACTCTGCTCGACACCGCACCGGACTTCATCGCCATTGCCCAGGCGATGCTTGCCGATCGCAACCTGCCGGCGGTGCCGGACAAACTGATCCGCGACGAAGTTTCCGGTGGCGCCAGAGCCATGGTCGCGGCCACCTTTGCGATGTCCCCCGAAGATCCACAATTCGAGGCGTTGCGTCTGGAGTTTCTGGAACGCTATCAGCGTGACTGCGCCGTCCACAGCAAACTGTTCGACGGCATGGACGAATTGCTGGCCGACATCGAGAAGGCCGGCCTGATCTGGGGGGTGGTGACCAACAAGCCGGTGCGCTTCGCTCAGCCCATCATGGAGCGGCTCGGCCTGGCGGAACGCTCGGCGCTGCTGATCTGCCCTGATCACGTCACACACAGCAAGCCACACCCGGAACCGATGATCCTGGCCTGCCGGATGCTCGACCTGGACCCGGCCAGCGTTCTGTTCGTAGGCGACGATCTGCGCGACATCGAGTCCGGGCGCGACGCCGGCACAAAAACCGCCGCCGTGCGCTACGGCTACATCCACCCCGACGACAATCCCGATCACTGGGGTGCCGACGTGGTGGTCGATCATCCGCTGGAATTGCGCAAGGTGCTGGATAACGCACTGTGCAGCTGCTAAACGAGGCTTTACATGTTTGATTACTCCGCGCACCCGGAACTGCTCAAGGGCCGGATCATTCTGGTCACCGGTGCCGCTCGCGGCATCGGTGCCGCAGCCGCCAAAGCCTATGCAGCACATGGCGCCACCGTCTTGCTGCTGGGCAGGACCGACGCCAGCCTGGCTCAGGTTCATGACGAGATAAAGGCAGCAGGTCAGTTGCCGCCACTGGTCATACCCTTCGATCTGCAAAGCGCCGACCCGGCGCAGTACCACGCGCTGGCGGCCATGATCGAGCGCACAGTCGGCCGTCTAGACGGGCTGCTGCATAACGCCTCGATCATCGGCCCGCGTACTTCGGTGGAACACCTGCCCGGCGAAGACTTCATGCAGGTCATGCACGTCAACGTCAATGCCACCTTCATGCTCACCCAGGCACTGCTGCCGCTGCTTCAGCGTTCGGCGGATGCGTCGATAGCCTTCACCTCCAGCAGCGTAGGTCGCAAGGGGCGCGCACAATGGGGCGCTTACGGCGTGTCGAAGTTTGCCACCGAAGGCCTGATGCAAACCCTTGCTGACGAGCTGGAGGGCGTCAGCACGGTCCGCGCCAATAGCATCAACCCTGGCGCAACCCGCACAGGCATGCGCGCGCAGGCCTATCCGGATGAAAATCCACAGAACAATCCGGCGCCTGAAGAGATCATGCCGGTCTATCTGTACCTGATGGGGCCGGACAGCAAAGGCATCAATGGGCAGGCATTGAATGCCCAGTGACAGGGACAGGCTGTTGTGACGAAAAACCGTCACAACGGCCGTTCAAAACGGCTTTTTAAGTCAAGGAATTGCCGATTTTTCGCCACTGTCAGAGAGATGGCGTCAGCTAAACCACTGATTTTAATAAGTCTGGCCAAAAATGAACCGAATGGCACCGCGTCCCCTCTAACCCAGCCAAGCCAGCAATATGTGCTGAGGAGCGAAGAGATGAATTTTCCTACCCAGACCCATGCAATCGACTTCGATACGGCTGAACTGCAACGCCTCGGGTTTAGAAATCGACCTGACGCCGTGCTTCCACCCCCGTCACTGCCCGAGCTGATCTATCAGCTTGGGCGACAATTGCAGACCAGTCTGGAAGCCGAGCGGATACTGACCCTGTTTTTTCAGGGTGTACAACGCTTCCTGCCATTGAGCGGTCTGATGTATCGACATATCGAAAGCGACTTGCACCTGCGTCTGGGCGAGATGTCATCCGACAGCGCCAGTTTTCACCTGCGTCACGAAGGCAAATGCATCGGCGAACTGGAGTTTCAAGGCTCCAGGCCATTCGACACGCGGCAATTGAGCGACCTTGAATCGCTGCTGGTCTGCCTGGTGTACCCGCTGCTGAATGCGCTGCTGTACCGCATTGCCACGCAAACTGCCCTGCGTGATCCGCTGACCAGCACTGGCAACCGCATCGCCATGGATCAGGGCCTGGCCCGAGAAATCGAAATTTCAAGGCGCCACAAGCAACCGCTGTCCCTGCTGATGCTGGATATCGACCACTTCAAGAAAGTGAATGATGAATACGGTCATCACACCGGCGACGATGTGCTGAAAACCGTTGCGCAGAGCCTGAAGGCGCAACTGCGCAATATTGATCGGGTGTTCCGCTATGGCGGTGAAGAGTTCGTGGTGATTCTGTCCAATACCGGCGCCGACTCCGCCGAACTGATTGGTCAGCGTCTGTGCCAGGCGGTGCGCAATCTTGAGTTTCGCGAACTCAGCCCGGCGTTGACCATGACCGTGAGCCTGGGTTGCTCGACACTGCTGCCGACGGAAACAGCCGACAGCTTGCTGCGCCGTGCCGATAATGCGCTGTACGTCGCCAAGCGCGAAGGCCGTAACCGTATCGCCATGGCCAGCTAGCACTCTCTCCCGCCTTTTCGCCCGCCCCTACGCCTCCAGCGCGGCAACACGTCCTCGCGGCTTGACCCTGTCCAGTTGCATGCAACGCTCAAGAAACAGGTACATGTAGTCGTAGCTTTTGGTAACGGCCTGACGCAGCTCGGTCTGCAATTGCACACTCGGCTTGTTGCCCACCAACGTACAAATGATCTCGAGCGCCTCCCAAGGGTGAGCGTCGTCGTATTGCGCATGCATCTTGAGCCACTTCATGGCCTTCTTGCGGGTCTCTTCAGGAAACGCTTCAGCATACGCACCCGTTGAACAGACCACGGCTGACCATTCGCCCGTCGCCCCTTCAATAGCGTAGTTGGTAGCCGCCATCGCCACGGCCAGCGAATCCGACGAGCTGGTCTGCCAGCACCAGTGGCTCAGCGCGTGCAACTCGGGCGCTACCCGCTGATCGTGCAAGTCCTCAAGCGTCACATCATGCGCCGCACACCAGTTGACCCAGTAGTCGGCATGATTGAGTTCGACGCGAATATTGCGCATCAGCCAGCGGCGCGCCATGTCTTCACCCGGGTGACGACCGAAACGGGTCTTGGTGAGGTTCTTGGCCATGTACACCGCGAATTGTTCGACGACTGGCCATCCGCCGATCAGGTAGTGGCGCATGATCTGCGGACTCAGCGTCGCGTCACGCATCTGCTGGTACAACTCGTGCTCGACCACCCGTGCTTTTGCAGCGCTGCAATCCTTGATCAACTGCTGCGCCCAGGCCGGATAACTGCTGGCTTCCATGAGCGGACCGGTTCTATCGAAAGCATCGATCACTGGGGTATCTCCTTATGAGGGTTTCAACTGATTAACGTAGCGTTCCTGGCGCGCCGAACATCAGGGGGTCAGGCCGTACGGGCTGAATATAAAGACTCTCGCAAGTGAACAATTCAGGGCGGGAAATCAGATAGCCTTGTGCAAAATCCACGCCCATTTCCTGCAACGCAGATTCGATCTGCGGCGTTTCAACGTATTCAGCAATAGTGCGCTTGCCCATGACATGACCGATATTATTGATCACCTCGACCATAGCCTTGTTGATCGGGTTGTCGAGCATGTCCTTCACAAAACTGCCATCGATCTTCAGGAAATCCACCGGCAAGTGCTTGAGATAGGCAAAAGACGACATACCCGAGCAGAAATCATCAAGGGAAAACTGACACCCCAATGCCTTCAACTCGTTAATGAATCTGATCGCACTTTGCAGGTCGGCAATCGCACTGGTCTCGGTGATCTCGAAGCAGATCATCCCGGGCGATACGTCAAACGTCTTGAACTGCTGTTTCAGGTATTCGAGGAACGTATCATCCCCGATACTCGATCCAGACAAATTTATAGCACATAGTGCCTGCGGCACCTGATGCCGATCATCACTCTGGCACTGGGCAATGACTTTGAACACATTGTGTACCACCCAGCGATCGAGGGTGGTCATGAGGCCGTAGCGTTCGGCGGCCGGAATGAAATTGTCCGGTACGACCATTCGTCCAGACTCGTCGCGCAGGCGCAAGAGGATCTCAATGTGTCGTACTTCGCCCACTTCGCCCTTTATTGAGGCGATTTCCTGCGCATAAAGGCAAAAGCGATTCTCGTCCATTGCCATGTGCAGCCGCTGTATCCAGGCCATCTCGCCGAAACGCATCGACAGCGTCAGGTCATCCACACTGTAGGCCTGGACTCGGTTGCGACCTCTTTCCTTGGCCATATAACAGGCCATGTCTGCAGCAGACAATGATCCTTCCAGAGACGCAGGTGTATCGCCGAGGTGTACCAGGCCAATACTGACGGTAGTCATGAATGGCCGACCTTTCCACATGAAATGCAGACGCTGCACCACTTCGCGCAACGCCTCGGCCATATCGAGCGCCGTTTCGGCAGGACAATCGACCAGCAACACACCGAACTCGTCGCCTCCCAGCCGGGCCAGCGTATCCCCGTCACGCAAGCCCTGCGGCAAGGCCCGGCACAGCTGGCGCAGCAGTTCATCACCCGCCGCATGACCACCGGTATCATTGACCAGCTTGAACTGGTCCAGATCGAGAAACATCAGGCAATGGCTCCGGCCCTGACCGCAGTCTTCGTCGAGCACTCGCTGCAAACGGCGTTCGAACTCGCTGCGGTTGACCAGGCCGGTCAGCGGATCATGGGCAGCCTGCCACGACAGATCGGCGATGTACTGCTGCTCCTGGGTCATGTCATGCAGCACCAGCACCGCGCCACTGATCACGCCTTCGGTGTAGATCGGCGTGCCGACCAGCGCCACCGACACCGTGCTGCCATCAAGCCGCTGGATCAGCTTGCTGTTGGCGCTGCCGCCCTTGAGCTTGCCGGTGATGATCTGCTCGACCAGCGTTGACTGATCCTTCTGATCGTTTTCATCCAGCAGATTGAACAGCGCAGCCAGCGGAAGTCCGCTGGCCTGAGTGCTTTTCCAATGGGCCAGGCCCTCGGCGGCGGGGTTCATGTAGACGATGGCGCCGGCCACATCGATGGTGATCACCCCGTCGCCGATGGACTCCAGCGTGATCTGCGCACGCTCCTTCTCCAGTTGCAGGGCATCGGCAAACACGCGCCGCTGGACGATCAGACGGCGCACCCGCAGCAGTGCCAGAAGAATCAATACCACGGCGGTGATCAGATTGACCGCTATCAACAGGTTGAGGATCAGCCTTGAGCCTTCGCCCAGCGCATCACTGAACGCACGCGCAGCAGGCGTGACGCCTTCATTGATGACATTGATCTGCTCGCGCCATTGATCGACCTCGGCGGCGCTCACAGCCCCCTGACCGACCCGGTCGTGGATGTGCCGGGCAAGTTCGTCGAGCTGCATGAGGTAGCCATCACCCACTTCCCAGAAATGAATGGCCTGTTTCATGAAACTGAAGTTGTGGAAGTTCAGGTACATCCAGATGATGCCATTCACATCATCCGGGTGATTGCCACCCTGAATGATTCCGCCTCTGGCATCCGCCAGGGACGGGATGGGCTGATCGAGCGCCTTGCGCAGCGCATGGCCGCCCTGAGGTACGGAAAAGGCTTTTTGATACTTGAGGTAGTCACGCTCATCATGCCGATTGGCGTACAGGCTCAGGTAGTGGATAGCGTCCTTCTGCCCCTTGGACCAGAGACTCTCCCCGGCCACATAGCTGCGCACGGCAGACATGGTGTAGAGACTGACGCATCCCAGCAACGCCTGAAACAGCGCGACGGCAATGAAAGGCCATACGATGCCCAACAGACGGGGCTTGGAGAAGGTCCATGGTTGCTTCATGGGTTTCACGTCACCACATGCCTGAATAAACGTCTAGCGCAGAGACTAGGCTAAATTCGCCCATGATGGCAGGTGAATCTCCCGCAATCGAGCCAACCTGTGCGCTGATCGAGGCTTGGCACATCAGATTTGTTGCAAATGTCCGTACAGTTTTGCGTACAGACCTCCATCGGCAATCAACTGCTGATGGTCACCGTCCTCCGCAATACGCCCGCCATCAAATACCAGTACCCGGTCAGCCTGCTTCACGGCCGACAGGCGGTGGGCAATGATCAACGTCGTGCGGCTGCGCAGAAAACGTGCGAGTGCCTGATGCAGGTTGTACTCGGTGGCAGCATCCAGCGCCGAGGTGGCCTCATCGAGGATCACCACCTTGGGGTCGGACAGGACCATGCGCGCGATTGCCATGCGCTGGCGCTGGCCACCCGACATTCTGACTCCGGAGCGTCCGACCACGCTGTCCAGACCCTGTGGCAGATCGCGGATCGCGGAATCGAGTTGCGCAACTTCCAGTGCACGCCAGCAGGCTTCATCGCTGCAGTCGCGGCCCATGGTCAGGTTGGCGCGTACGGTGTCGTTGAACAGGGCCGGATGCTGCAGTACCACGGCGACGTTTTCGCGCACGGTCTCCAGGCCGATATCCTGCTGGCTGACGCCGCCAAAACGGATCACGCCGGTGCGCGCCGTATAGAGTCCCAGCAGCAACTGCACCAAGGTGCTCTTGCCACCCCCGCTGGCACCGACGATGGCGACTTTTTCTCCCGGCGCAATGTTCAGGTTCAACTGGTCCAGCACCAGGTCTTCGCCATAGCCAAAGGTCAGGCCACGGACCTCGACCCCTACGGTTTCCTTGCCCTCGAACGGGTCGGTGCCGCCGGCATATTGCGGCTCGTCGGCGCGCGCCAGCAACTCGTTGATGCGCGTCAGCGCCCCGCCTGCCGCGTAGTAGGCGTATTGCAGGTTCAGCAGTTGCTCAACCGGCGTCATCATGAACCACAGGTAACTGAACACCGCGAGCATCTGCCCGATGGACAGGTCCGAGAACAGCACGGTAAGCATTGCCGCGGCGCGAAAGATATCGATACCGAACTGGAACAGCAGCCCGCTGGCACGGCCCGAGGCGTCGCTTTTCCACTGTGAATTGATTGCGTAGTCACGCACTTCCTGCGCGCGTACGCCCAGGCGTCCCAGAAAGAAGCCTTGTCTGTTCCCGGCCCGGACTTCCTGAATCGCATCCAGCGTTTCGCTCAGTGCCTGGGTAAACCGCGACGTACTGTCGTTCTCCAGCTTCTTGAGGTGCTTGACGCGCTTGCCCAGTTTCACCGTGAGCAGGATGACCAGCGGGTTGAACAGCATGATCAGCAGCGCCAGTTTCCAGTGCATCCACATCAGAATGCCTGCAGTGCCGGCCAGGGTCAGCGTGGCCACCAGCAGGCGGCTGAGGGTTTCACCGACGAACTTGTCCAGCGTATCCAGATCGGTCACCAGATGCGTGGTCACCGTACCGCTGCCCAGGCTTTCGTATTCACGCAGGGAAATGCGCTTGAGCCGCTCGATCAGCCGCAGCCGGATACGATAGACGATGTCCTTGGCCAGCCCGGCGAACAGCCGCGCCTGCAACACATTGAACACCAGCGCCCCGACCCGCAGCACCAGCGTCAACGACAGCATCAGGCCAATGTAGCCCGCTGCCTTTTGCCAGTTGCCAGGTAGCAGGTGATCCATGACCTTGAGCGCAGCATCGCCACGGCCCAGCAACACCTCGTCGACCAGCAACGGCAGCAGCAACGGGATAGGCACACTGCACAGCGTGGCCAGCACCGCGACACCGTTGGCCAGCCACAAGGATTTTTTATGCCGCAAGGCAAGACGACGGATCTCGGCCCAGCTCAATGCGTCGCTGCGTGTGGCGTGCGGCTGTCGGGCAGCCTCAGGCACTTCATCATGCACTGGCTGCACGCTCCAGCCATCGACCCAGCAAGGGCGAAAGGCTGCTCAATGGCTGATAACCGTTGGTCAGCAGCGCCAGCTGACCGTTGCGCTCTGCCAGCAGGGTCGGGAAGCCGGCAATCCCCAGATCCTGTGCCCAGGCGAAATCGGCGGCGGTGGCCGCCTGGCGCTGCGGACTTTCGAACTCATCGGCAAATGCCTGACGCGACAGCCCTGTCTGCTCCGCGAGCTCAGCCAGCACCGACGGACGCGTCACGTCACGGGCCTCGTTGTAGAACGCCCGCTGGATGAGCCCGACCAGTTCCCAGGCGCGGTCCGGGTCCAGCTGCCGTGCCGCAGTGACGGCAAGGCAGGCAGGCGTAGTGTCGTAGACAAACCCTTCCGGCAGCGCCCCTTCGCGAAGAAACGGCTGGCCGGTAGCCTCTTCGACCGCCTGCCAGTGCTCAAGAATGTAACGACGCTTGGCAGGCTCCAGCGCAGCACCTTCAGAGCGCAGACCGCCCATGACCAGATGCAGCGGCACGCCCGCCGCCCGAGCCTGTTGCACCAGCGCGTCGGCAACCGGAGCAAAGCCCCAGCACCAGGAGCACATCGGGTCCATGACATAGATCAGGCGGGCAGACATGGCTCAGGCCTCGGAGGGTAAACGATAGTTGCGACCGATCGGATGCGGCTGATTACGTGCCTTGGCCAGTTCGATCTGCTTTTGCCGGTCGATGGCGCTGCGACGCGTCTTCTCGCTCAGCGAATCCCAGCAATGCGGGCAACTGACGCCAGGCGAGTAATGCTCGCTGGCGCGGTCCTCGGCACTGATGGGCGTGCGGCAAGCGTGACACTGATCATAATCGCCTTCGGTCAGGTCGTGGCGCACCGTGACCCGATTGTCGAACACGAAACACTCACCGCGCCAGTGACTTTCCTGCTCGGGGACTTCTTCCAGATACTTGAGAATGCCGCCCTTGAGGTGATAGACCTCTTCGAAGCCCTCGCCGAGCATGTAGCTCGAGGCTTTTTCGCAACGGATGCCACCGGTGCAGAACATGGCGACTTTCTTGTGCACTGCCGGGTCGAAATGCGCCTTGATGTATTCCGGAAACTCTCGAAACGACGTGGTCTTCGGATCGATGGCGCCCTCGAAGGTGCCGATCGACACTTCGTAATCGTTGCGGGTATCGATCAGCAGCACTTCAGGATCGCTGATCAGGTCGTTCCAGTCCTTGGGCTCGACGTACGTACCGACGCTCTTGTTCGGGTCGACGCCTTCGACGCCAAGGGTCACGATCTCTTTCTTGAGCTTGACCTTGGTGCGATAGAACGGCTGCTCGTCGCAGTAGGATTCCTTATGGTCGATATCGATCAGGCGCGGGTCGCTCTTCAACCACGCCATCAGGCCATCGATGCCTTCGCGACTGCCGGACACCGTACCGTTGATGCCCTCGTCGGCAATCAACAGCGTGCCCTTGATGCCGTTGTCGACCATCGCCTGCAACAGCGGCTCGCGCAGTTCCACGTAATCGCTGAGGGTGACGAACTTGTACAGCGCAGCCACGACGATCGGCTGAGTCATCGGCTCTTGAGTCATGTATCTCTCCAGTGGCGACCCTCGCAAAGGGCCTACCGGGTAAAAAAATGCGGACCAAAAAAACGCACCGGCCAGGCGGCGCGGTGCGGATTCTAGCAAAAACCGGAGTGCAGCAGACAGCTCGGCGGGGCAATCGCCCCCGGCAAGGGGGCAGGATCAGTAAAAAGCCCTGATCAATGCCCGCCGGCGCAGGTCGGTGAAGCAGGCGCTGTACCGACCTTCGACCATTCTTCAGGCGTGTAGGTGTGCAACGCCAGTGCATGAAACTCGCCCATGAGCGGGCCCAGCGTGGCGTAGACCTTCTGGTGCCGCTTGACCGAGTTCAGGCCCTGAAACTGGTCACTGACCAGAACCGCCTTGTAATGGGTCTGCTGACCACGACTGTGCATATGACTCTCGTCGAGTACTTGCAGGTGGTGCGGTTGCAGCAGCGCAAGCGCCGACTCGATTCGTTGTTGCATGGTCATGATGGAAATCGCCTGTCAGGGCTTTTTGGCCGGAGCCGGAGCAGCTGCCTTGGCAGGTTCCAGTTCGGCAGTCATGTCAGCCAGCAGCTTGTTGACCACCGGAACAGCGCTTTCCAGCTTGCTCTGGGTCAGCTGGGCCGACTGCTGAGCCAGCTCAGGCATCTTGGTCATCACTTTCTTGCCCAGTGGCGACTGGTAGAACGCGACCAGATCCTTCAGCTCGCTTTCGGTGAAGTTTGCGGTGTACAGCTTGACCATCTCGGGCTTGAGCTTGTTCCAGCCAATGGCTTGGTCCAGAGCGGTGTTGGCCTTGGCCTGATAGGTTTCAAGCAGGGCTTTCTTCGATGCAGGTGCCTTGGTTTCAGCGAAACGCTGAGCGAACATCTGCTGAACCTGAGCGTAGACCGGAGCGCCCAGGCGATCGGCGTTGGCAAGCTTCAGGAACGTTTCGGCGCTCGCGTTGTGACTGGCGGTGTCGGCGAAGACCTGGCCGCTGGCACAGACCAGGGCTACCGCGGTACAAATGGCACGAAGACGGGTCATCGAGTTTCCTTATCTAGCAAACGAGGCATTACCCCAGGGCCGACCATTCTGCGCTTATCTGGGCTTTTGGCTCAACCCCCGGTTCACCCAGCGGTTAAAAAGCACTGCGCGGGAACCCTGTGGGCATATGGACACCTAACCCTGCAACGCACTTAAAGGAGTAAGACCAGTGAGCCGCACCGAAACCGATAGCATTGGCCCGATCGAAGTCCCCGAAGATGCCTACTGGGGCGCGCAGACCCAACGCTCACTGATCAATTTTGCGATTGGCGACCAGCGAATGCCGCTGCCCGTCCTGCACGCACTGACCCTGATCAAGAAAGCTGCCGCACGGGTCAACGATCGAAATGGCGACTTGCCTGCCGATATCGCCCGCCTGATCGAACAGGCCGCCGACGAAGTGCTCGACGGTCAGCATGACGCGCAATTTCCGCTGGTGGTCTGGCAGACCGGCAGTGGCACACAGAGCAACATGAACGTCAACGAAGTGATCGCAGGCCGCGCCAACGAACTGGCTGGCCAGGGGCGTGGCGGCAAGTCACCGGTTCACCCCAACGATCATGTCAACCGCTCGCAAAGCTCCAACGACTGCTTCCCGACGGCCATGCACATTGCCACTGCCCAGGCGGTCAAGGCGCAGCTGCTGCCGGCCATCGCCGAACTGTCCAGCGGGCTGGCCGAACAGGCCGCGCGGCACATGAAGCTGGTCAAGACCGGGCGCACACACATGATGGACGCGACGCCGATCACCTTCGGCCAGGAGCTGTCCGGGTTTGTCGCGCAACTCGATTATGCGGAAAAAGCCATTCGCGCCGCCCTGCCCGCCGTCTACGAGCTGGCTCAGGGCGGGACGGCAGTCGGCACCGGGCTCAATGCGCCCAAGGGCTTTGCCGAGGCCATTGCCGCAGAACTGGCGGCCCTGTCCGGACTGCCATTCGTCACCGCACCCAACAAGTTCGCCGCGCTGGCCGGTCACGAGCCACTTGCAGCGCTGTCCGGCGCACTGAAGACGCTGGCCGGCACACTGATGAAGATTGCCAACGACCTGCGTCTGCTGGGCTCAGGCCCGCGTGCCGGTCTGGCAGAAGTCAGACTGCCTGCCAACGAGCCCGGCAGTTCGATCATGCCCGGCAAGGTCAACCCGACCCAGTGCGAGGCCTTGTCGATGCTCGCCTGCCAGGTCATGGGCAACGACGTGACCATCGGTTTCGCCGCCAGTCAGGGCCACCTGCAACTGAACGTGTACAAACCGGTGATCATCCATAACGTTCTGCAGTCGATTCGCCTGCTGGCCGACGGCTGCAGCAATTTCAACGAGCACTGCATCGCGGGCATGGAGCCGGATGGCGAAAAAATGGCCGAACACCTGGAGCGCGGCCTGATGCTGGTCACCGCACTCAATCCGCATATCGGCTATGACAAGTCGGCGCAGATTGCCAAGAAAGCCTACACCGAAGGTCTGACCCTGCGCGAAGCGGCATTGGCGCTGGGTTACCTGACCGATAAAGAGTTTGATGCCTGGGTGCGGCCGGACAAAATGCTCGAGGCAGGCAGTAATGGCTGATGCCAGAAGCGGCGCAACGCCACTGGAAGGCAATGGCAAACGAATCCTGATGGTCTACGGCACGCCGAAGGCCATCAGTTTCTGCCACGCCCTGGGTGACGCCTACGCGCAAACGGCGCGTGGCGAAGGGCATGTGGTGCGGGTCATCAAGCTGGGCGAACTGGACTTCGATCCGATTCTGCATAACGGCTACGATCAGACTCAGACACTTGAGCCCGACCTGCTCGAAGCCCAGCGCCAGATTCACTGGGCCGAGCATCTGGTCTTCGTCTATCCGGTCTGGTGGGGCGGCTTGCCGGCGTTGTTGACGGGCTTTTTCGACCGGGTGTTGACGCCCGGTTTTGCGTTCAAGGTCCACGGCCGCAAGCACTCATCCAATGAACTGCTTCGCGGCCGGACAGCTGAGCTGCTGGTCGCCATGGACACGCCGCCGCGCTACTTTCACTGGATCTACGGCGCGCCGGCTCACCGCCAGATGGTAAGGACCATACTCGGCTTTTGCGGGATAAAGACCAAACGCCTGACCGAGTTTGCTCCGGTACACAGCGCCAGCGAACAGCAGCGCCAGGAATGGATTATTCAGGCGCAGGGGCTGGGCAGACGCTGATCTGCCCCGCCACCCGCCAGTCAGGCCTGCGCCAGCCGGGCCTTGCGTGCCCTGAGGCCGGCGACCAGCGAAGGGCCAAGCGCAGTCAGCGCCGACCCGGCCACCACCAGCAGCGCACCGCCATAACCCAGCACGTTCAACTCTTCAGCCTGCACGTAATCCGGCCACAGCCAGGCGGCAGCCGCCACGGCGGTCAGCGTGACCAGAGGCGTCAGCGCAAGCGTCGCACTGACCCGCGAGGCCTCCCAGTGCGCCAGCGCTTCGGCAAAGGCGCCGTAGGCCACCAGCGTGTTCAGACAGCAGGCCAACAGCAGCCAGCCCTGCATCGGGCTCAACAGCAATGCCTCGGCAGGGTGCGCCCACGGCGTGAGCAACAGGGCGCAAAACAGGTAGATCACCATCATCACCTGCAGCGAATTCCATACCGTCAGAAGCTGCTTCTGACTCAGCCCGTAGAACGTCCAGATGGTCGAGGCCAGGAGCACTACCAGCACGCCCAGGGTGTAGTCGCCCAACGAGGTGAAAAGCTCCACCAGACGCTGATTGAAAAAGAATCCGAAGCCCACCAGCAGCACCATCAGGCCGATGCCCTGCCCCAGACTGAAACGCTCCTTGAACAGAAAGATGCTGCTGATCAGCAGAAAAATCGGACCGACCTGAACCAGCAATTGCGTGGTGCCCGGGCTCAGCAGGCGCAAGCCAATGAGGTACAGCACATAGTTGCCGACCAGACCGAACACGGCCAGCCCGACCAGCACCCTGCCCTTGCGCCCCAGCACCTTGAAGCTGGGCAGGCGCTTGACCGAGGCCAGCCAGATGAACAACAGCGCCCCGGACACAGCCAGGCGGAACCAGGTCACGGTCACCGGATCCATCACCTGCAGCACCTGCTTGAGCTTGATCGGCAAAATGCCCCACAGCAGTGCGGTCAACAGTGACAGGCAGAGGCCATAGACCCAACGACCAGACGAGATGTGCATTGCAACTTCCGCGAGAGATAGAACAGAACACCCATTCTAGGCGCTGATCGGCAAAGCAACAGTTACAGCTGGATGCAGTTAACGACGCGAATTGTGTTCCTTACCCCTGGCCGCCGTGGTTGCGCTGGTAGGTCTCACTGCCCATGGCCTGAATCTGACCTTCGATCAACGCATCGAACGGCTTGAGCAACGCCTCGAACGAGGCAGGTGCTTCCAGCGTCTGCAAGGTGTGCACGATGGCCTCGAGCGTCGACAAGGCATCAGGGCCCGGCGCCTTGCGCAAGCGATAACGCGAAACAGGCGCGGCGCCCGGCGTCACCCTTGGCAGCTCGGCGAGCAAAGGGTTGAGGTGCAGCAATTTGCGCGCCTTGCGCCAAGTGCCATCCGGCACGACCAGCAGCATGGGCAGCGAATCCTGTGCATAAGAAGTCAACGTCTGCGCAGTGTCCCCCGGAAACAGCAATCGCGCTTGATAGCCAGGCGGATTCAAAAGCGCTTGCAGATCGTCGAACACTTCGCCCACCAACAACTGCGCATTGACCAGACCGAGCGAGGCCAGTCGGGCGGTGTTCAAGGCATGACCGACTTCATCCGGATGCTGCAGGATCAACACCCGCGTGCGGCTGTCCAACTGCGGAATCAGGGCGCACAGACAATGCGTGGCAGGACGCAGGCAACGTTCACAACGGGCACGGGACATCGATGGGTACTCGGTCAATCTCACACGGTCAAAAAGGCTGCGCTGCGCGACGAATCAGCGTTGCCGCAAACCGCCTGTCGAACAGCCGTGCATTTTAAACAAATCAGCACCGCAACGGCGCGGCAATCCACAGCCGCAACGGCGATTTGAGCTAGCCTCATGGGTCTGGGCTGGAGAAATGAAGTACGCCTGCTGTATCTGACAAGATCCACATCAGGGGCTTTCATGAATCGCGAAGAGATCAGGCAAAAGGTGTTCGACGCCCTAGGCATCATTCTAGTGGACAAGAGCGCCATTCAGGATGACGCCACCTTCGTCGATCTGACCCTTGATGACGATGATATCGAGCTGTTTTTCCTCGCGCTGGAGGAAGCCTTCGATTTCACCCTCCCTGAAGCCATCAGAACACAGGCAATCACCAGACCAGAGCAGTTTGCGCTGCACAGGATCATCGAGCTGATTTTTTTATTGCAGGAGGCGAAAAAGGGATCAGCAAAGCCGGGGGAAGAGACAGGACACCAGCATTGAACGCCAGCCCTTGTATCGGGACGCCCTGTGCGCCCCGACGAAACTCAACATGCGCATTACCCTGTAGCGAGGGTCAGGCGAGAAGCTTACCGGCGTTGGCGGCGACGATCATCGTCGGCACGAACCGGAATGGGTTGCAGTTTTGGGCGTTCTATCAAACCCAATGCAACGCCTACATCGTGGAGCCATTCTTGCAGTTTGCTATTCATAGAGCCCCCTTGAGGGAAATACTCGGCAGTCGATCCGTACTCATCACTCACTAGAGATCATAGAAGCAAATGAACTGTTAGCCGAGTGCAACGGGAAACAATTTTCCCGATGGAGTCAATGTGACATTTGTGCAGCGTAGCTTCTAGTCTTTGCGACGGACGGCCTGTTACTGAACATTACGCCGGGCAGTCGTACGGCTCAGTCAGGCGGGCTGATCAGGCCATCATTATCGGTCATCGCCCGCTCCAGCAAATCGGCAGGCAGACTCTTGCTCGCGCGCGCGCCCAGCAGTTTGAGCTGTTCACTGCGGCTGATCAGGTTGCCGCGCCCTTCCGTCAGCTTGTTGCGCGCCGCCGAATAGGCCTTGTCCAGCTGTTGCAGGCGGTTGCCGACCTCATCCAGATCCTGAATGAACAACACGAACTTGTCGTACAGCCAGCCTGCCCGCTCAGCGATCTCACGGGCGTTCTGGCTCTGACGCTCCTGCTTCCACAGGCTGTCAATCACCCGCAAGGTGGCCAGCAGGGTCGTAGGGCTGACAATCACGATGTTGCGGTCGAAGGCTTCCTGGAACAAATTCGGCTCGGCCTGCAGGGCGGCGGAAAAGGCGGCCTCGATAGGCACGAAAAGCAGAACGAAATCCAGACTGTGCAGCCCTTCGAGACGCTTGTAATCCTTGCCCGACAAGCCTTTGACATGGTTACGCAACGACAGTACGTGCTGCTTCAGCGCAGCCTGACCAATGACTTCATCATCGGCAGACACATATTGCTGGTAGGCCGTCAGGCTGACCTTGGCGTCGACCACCACCTGTTTGTCGCCCGGCAACATGATCAACACGTCAGGCTGAAAGCGTTCGCCGTCCGGCCCCTTGAGGCTGATTTGCGTCTGATACTCACGACCCTTTTCAAGCCCGGCATGCTCAAGCACACGCTCCAGGATCAGCTCGCCCCAGTTGCCCTGGGTCTTCTGCCCCTTCAAGGCGCGTGTCAGGTTGGTCGCCTCATCACTCAACCGCTGATTCAACTGCTGCAGACGTTCAAGTTCCTTGGCCAGGGAAAAGCGTTCGCGCGCTTCGTTCTGGTAACTCTCCTCGACACGCTTTTCGAACGACTGGATACGCTCCTTGAGCGGCGTGAGCAATTGGCCCAACTGCTGCTGGCTGGTTTCAGCGAAGCGCTGCTCGCGCTCATCGAAAATCTTGCCCGCCAATTCGGCGAACTGTGCACGCAGCTCATCACGGGAACCCTGCAGATCGTTCAGGCGCTGCTGATGGCCATCCTGCTGTTCACGCAGCTCAGCGTTAAGCGCCGCACACTGCGCATCAAGACGACGCAGTTCTGCCTCTCTGGCGGCACGCTCATGATTCCAGTCCTGGGCCGTTTCGCGCGCGTTATCGCTTTCCTGACGCAGCAACTCGACCTCGCGGCGTAACGCGGCAAGATCAGCCTGCTTGGCCGCATTGGCCTGACTGAGGTCGCTGACCTCGTCACGACACGCATCCAACTGGGCATTGAGACCTTCCTGCGCCATTTGCGCCATGCTCAGACGCTCATCGAGCAGCGCGCTCTCGGCCTGACGAGCGGCCAGACGGCGCTGCAGATGCCAGAGCAGAGCCAGCAAGGGCAGCGCTGCTGCGGCGAGCCCCAGTAACAGGCTGTTCAGGTCCAGTGCCATAAAGACTCCATGCGGGCTGAATAATAACGGCCAGCGGCAGTTTGGGTAGGGCGTGCGGATAGTGCAGCAGAAACACCGTCTCGGGCGAGACGAAATCAACAGGCGGGCATAAATCGGGGGAACGGATTGTACGCGTTTTCAGCGCAGCGCACAGCCCCTATTAGGGGGACATTTTCCTCGGGACAATCCACAGAAGCTGTGGATAACTCAGTGGACAACCCCCCTTTAACTTGCGCAAACGCAAGCAGCATGGGGCCTGCGCTCAAACTGACGATTTTTTCACCAGCTAAAAAAAACGATGTTTTTCATTGACTTAATAATTCACCATCATAAATCAAACCCTTAGCTTCGCTTGTGACAGTGATGTGGCAGCTTGTGCCGCTAATGTGCACAACTCCTCATCAAGGCCGTTTTTGGTCATTTCATGCATCATATTTTGCGTTCCCGAACGCATCGCATTCTCAATGAATACAAGGCTTTCAGCAGGTTTTCAGGTGCTGGACCGACATGACTGACGACCCATTTCGCGCATTATTCAGGGCAATGAAAGCGACGCAGGCGACAAATTGCACAAGTTGCGGTCCAAGCACTGGCAAAAATGCACCTCACTCTAATTTACCAACGATTCAGTGAAGGGACCCATGAAGGAGATCGCCAAGTTCTTCCTGCTGTTGTTGGCCGTTTGCCTGGTCGCCCTGGCAGTCAGTATCGTCCTGCCACCCCCGGACGGCGGCGTGTTCGCCTACAGCGTGCTGCTGTCAGCGATCGCCCTGATGCTGATCATCTGCGGTGACCTGAGCAACGGGCGTATCAACGCGACAGGCGATATCATGCGCGCCATCGAAAGCCGCAGGTCGCTGCGGCTTACCGTCGCCGCCTATCTGCTGGGCTGCTCGATGGTGGCGTCAGTCACCGTACTGATTTATCGGCTGGCCGGACACTGGTGAAGATTTGTTCACTGCTACTTGCAATGTTCTGATGGGGCGAGTAATATCGCCGCCGTTAGTACCAAGCTGAAAATCAATTCCGGTCGACAAGTCCCCCGACAGACACTCCTCCATGCGACGAGAATGTTGGCAACAAGGGATCGACCACCTCGATGGTTTCCAGACATGAACCTTTCGCGCTGATTCACCATTTGGGGTGACAGTGCAGTCATGGCTCTCATGCTCTGCTTCAACCAGCCTGCAATTGATCAGGATCTTCACCCGGAGCGTAGAACCTTTGCTCCTGTTGTGTTGCCTGCCCTCCTAAGTACCTACCGGTCAGCCAGAGCGCCATACGATAAAGCGCGCTTCAACTGCCTGTCTTTGTTCCAGTCAGGTTCTCCGCCCAGCCAGGCTTTTGTATCAAATGTCGGCCCGCGTTTACTGGAATCTTTATTTTTGCACGGTATTGTTCCGTGTTGCTTCAGGAAACACCTTGAATATGAATACTCAGACTCAACATGCAATTCACACATTGACCAACGCTTTTGCCCCGATGAACTGCCTGATCATGGCCGCTCGCAAAGGCTGCTTCAGTTTCACCATCGTCAATGAACACGGCATCGCCCGCCACAGCGAACGCCTGTACCCCGATCAGTACGCCAGCGCCGAACCGCTGCAGGCCGTGATCGAGCGTACCCGTCAGGCCCTCATCGCCTGACGAAAACGCTGCACCGCAAGCCGAAAGCCCCGCACTGCAAAGGCGGGGCTTTTTTTATGCGCGCTTTATAACGGCGGCATTACGCAAGGATAAGGCTCTGGGCCTGCGCTAATTCGCAGGTCCTACTCCTGCGGCGGGATTGTCCTACAAGAATAGCTCTAAATCGGGCTCCTCAGCCTATAGCGCGCCATCGAAAATGTTGGTAATTTTCGAGCGGTGAACAACAAGGAGTTCTAATAATGAAAATAATGACAAAAGCACTGAACCGGACAACGCTTGGACTCGCACTGGGTCTGGCTTCTTCTCAACTGCTCGCTGCCGGCTTTGCCCTCAACGAACAAAGCATCAGCGGCATGGGCACCGGCTTTGCAGGTCGCTCCTCGTCAGCCGATGACGCAAGCACCGTATTCGGCAACCCTGCCGGTATGTCCCGCCTCAAACGTGAACAAATCAGCGTGGGTGCAGCTGCCGTGATCGCCAAGACCGATATCGACAATGGTCGTGGCACATTTGGCGGCAGCAACGACGGCGATATGGTTCCGGTGGTCGGCGTACCCATGGGCTATTACGTCAAACCAATCGATGATCACTGGGCATTTGGTCTGGGCGTGTACGTACCGTTCGGCCTGGTCACCGATTACGAAAAAGGCTTCGCTGGCCGCTACTGGGGTGACAAGAGTCACGTCCAGGTCGTGACCTTCCAGCCGACTGTCAGCTATGCATTCAATGACAAGGTGTCCATCGGTTTCGGCCCGACGATCAACCGTATCGACGGTGAACTGACCTCGGCAACATTGAACGCCGCAACACCGGGCCGTAACGACGGCAAAGTGAAGATCGAAGGCGATGACACCGCAATCGGCTTCAATGCCGGTATTCTGGTGCAGGCTACCGACACCACTCGCCTGGGCCTGACTTACCACTCCAAGGTCGATTACAAGCTCAAGGGCAAGACCAAGATCGAAGGTTCGGGTTTCGGTCCTTTCGGCGGCCAGAAGTATGACGCTTCGCTGGATATCTCCACACCCGAGTCCGTGGACTTCTCCATCACCCAGCAGATCGACGAAAACTGGACGGTCTATGCCGGCAGCACCTGGACTCGCTGGAGCCGCCTGCAAGACATCACCGTCAACAACGATGGCGTCCCTGCCTTACTGGGCGGTTCTGCCGGCCCAATCGGCACCATTACTGAAGAGCAGAACTGGCACGACACCTGGGCGCACGCCATCGGTGCTTCGTACAAGGTCAATAAAGAGTGGACGCTGCGTACCGGTTTCTCCGTTGATCAGTCGCCGACCAACAACGTCAACCGCTCCCCACGCATCCCGACGGGCGATCGCAAGATCATCAGCTTCGGTGCAGGCTGGAGCCCGACCGACGACCTGACCATCGACGTGGCGTACTCGTACCTGCGTGAAGACGAAACCAAGATCCGCGATTCCAGCGCGACCAAAGGTTCGTACAGCGCCGACTACCGTAACACCGCTCACGGCCTGGGCACTTCGGTTACCTATCGCTTCTGATAAGCAACTGCCAGGCTGAAAAAAAGCCCGCAACCCGTAATGGTTGCGGGCTTTTTATTGCGCGCCTTGAGCTCTCAGACCTGCATTGACTGACTAGCGTGCAGATACTCCGAGTCATTGACTGACTATCGTGCCAATGCTCCGCGCCATTGATTGACTATCGTGCCGATGCTCCGCGTCGGCATGCAGTTCTGGACGCTCTGCGTCCTCTATGTGGCGCTCTGCGTCACACAAGGGTTCTGCGATGCCAGGTCGATTCAGACAAGACTCAAGCCGCCCTTTTTTGTCCCCTAAGGCTTAGACGCAATCGCCTTCTCAATGGCTGCGATCAGCTCCGGATCATCCGGCTTGGTCATGCTGGAGAAGTTGGCGATGACCTTGCCCTGACGATCAACCACGTACTTGTAAAAGTTCCAGCGCGGCGCACTGCTCTGCTCGGCCAGCACCTTGAACAAATGGGTCGCATCATCACCGCGTACTGCCTGCGGCTCGGTCATGGTGAAGGTCACGCCATAGTTGACGTAACAGACCTTGGCGGTCTCCTCACCATCCTTGGCTTCCTGTTTGAAGTCATTGGACGGCACGCCCAACACCTCCAGCCCCTGCCCCTTGTAGCGCTGACTCAGCGCTTCAAGGCCTTTGAACTGCGGGGCAAAGCCGCAGAAACTGGCAGTATTGACCACCACCAGCGGCTTGCCGGCGAAGCGCTTGCACAGGTCGATGTTTTCCTTGGCGCGCAGCTTGGGCAACTCGCCTTGCAGCAACGGCGGGCAGTCGGCAGCCATGGCAGCACCGCTCATGGCCAGCAGCAAAAGAGGGATCGAAAAAAAGCGAAGTTTCATCATGGCGGCCCTGGATATTGTTGTCGTCTGCCGACACGCTACCGCATGCCGGAGCGTCTGCCTAGCAAGCGCCCATTCCCAGTTGCAATGCGGCCAGCCCGACATGCTGCCAGGCCCACAAGAGCAATCCCAGCACCACCGCGCCCACCAGCAGCGCCGCCAGCAACGGCCAGCGCCGACTCATGCCAGACTGCCCTGCGCCTGCAAGCGTTCCACCGGGCGCTCGCGCACCGGCCAGTTGAGTGCCGCGGCGAGCAGACTCAGGAGTATCGAGACTTGCCAGATCAGGTCGTAGCTGCCGGTACGGTCATATACCAGCCCGCCCAGCCAGCCACCGAGGAAGGCGCCTAACTGGTGAAACAAAAAGACAATGCCGCCCAGCATCGACAGGTTGCGCACACCGAACAGTGTCGCGACCGTACCGTTGGTCAGCGGCACGGTGGACAGCCACAGCAAGCCCATCGCCACGCCGAACAGATACGCCGTGGTCTGGCTCAAGGGTATCCACAGAAACAATACGATTACTACCGCGCGCAACAGGTAAAGCACGGTCAGCAGCCGGGGCTTGGACATGCGCCCGCCCAGCCAGCCTGCGGTGTAGGTGCCGAAGATATTGAACAGGCCGATCAGGGCCAGCACTGTAGTGCCGACCTTGGCGGGCAGGTGCTGATCCACCAGATACGCCGGTAAGTGCACGCCAATGAATACCACTTGAAAGCCGCAGACGAAGAACCCCAGTGCCAGCAGCCAGAACCCCGAATGCGAGCACGCTTCACGCAGCGCCTCGCCGAGGGTCAGCTCGACGCCGGTGGATACGCTCGGCGTATCCTTGAGCATGCCCACCAGAGGCAGGATCAACGCCACCATCACGCCCAGCACCAGCAAGGCGCCGGACCAGCCCAGCCAGCTGATCAGGCCCAATGTACCGGGCAGCATGGCGAACTGACCGAATGAGCCGGCTGCGCTGGCGATACCCATGCCCATACTGCGTTTTTCCGCAGGCAGCGCACGCCCCACGACCCCCAGGATGACCGAAAACGATGTGCCGGACAGACCGATACCGATCAGCAGACCGGCGCTCAATGAAAGGCTGAGGGAAGAATCGGCGGTACTCATGCACAACAGACCTGCGGCATACAGCACACCGCCGACGAAGACGACTTTCGCCGCCCCGAATCGATCTGCCAGCGCCCCGGCGAAGGGCTGTGCCAGGCCCCACATCAGATTCTGCAGAGCGATGGCAAAGGCAAAGACTTCGCGTCCCCAGCCAAACTCGGCGCTCATGGGCGCCAGAAACAGACCGAAGCCGTGCCGCGTACCGAGTGAAAGCGCAAGAATCAGCGCACTCCCCAGCAGAACCCAGCCACTGGTACGCCAGATCGATGTCATGGTTGAGCTCCCTGCGCTGTGTGTTACATGGTTTTACCCGCGATTGGCGAAGCTACGCGCTGCCGGTAAAAGCTGTCAACAAAGCGTTGCGCAGGGTCTCAAAGCAACGCCAGCGTCAGCAGCACCGCCAACTCCAGCAGCTCGAGCAATGCCCCGGCCGTATCGCCGGTGCATCCGCCCAGACGGCGCATCATCAGCTGCCGCAACCAGAAGAAACAGACGGCGCAGACCAGCAATACGTCTACCCCCGACCAGCCGGCGAGCAGCACGCACGCAATGGCGGTGGCGAGCAAAACCTTGCGTCCAGGGCCGTGCGGCAGGTGATCAGCCAGCGCCTGCCCCAGCCCGCCGGAACGCACATACGGCGTCCCCAGAAACAGCCCAAGCATGGCCGCGCGCCCGATCACCGGCGCCAACAGCAGCCAGACACTGGCATGGCTCTCGATCAGCGCCAGAATCGCAGCAAACTTGAGCAGCAACACCAGGACCAGCGTGACCACGGCGATAGGCCCGCTGCGTGGGTCTTTCATGATCTTCAGGGTGCGTTCACGGTCACCGAAGCCGCCCAGCCAGGCGTCAGCACTGTCGGCCAGACCGTCCAGATGCAAGCCGCCGCTGAGCAACACCCAGGCAGTGAGTACCAGCGCAGCGTGCAGCATCAGCGGCGTACCACTGAGCAGCGTGTTGAAGCCCAGCAGCAGCGTGCCGAACACCGCCCCCACCAACGGGTAAAACAGCAAGGAACGCCCCAGCTCTTTGGGGCTCGGCATGCCGGGCAGCCTGATCGGCAGGCTGCCGAGAAATTGCAGGGCGATCCAGAACGGCAGCATCTCAGACCTCCGTGAGTACGCGATCAGCAGCGACCTGAATCGACAACAGCGCGCCATGCCCGACCACCACCTGCAACAGTTGCTCACGTGGCAGGCCACGCGCCTGCGCCAACAGCAGGCGCATGACACCGCCATGACTGACCAGCAACACGCGCTCACCGGCATAAGCCTGATACAGACGCTCAACGGCACTCAATACCCGGTTCGAGAAATCCACTACCGGCTCGCCATTGGGAGGTGTGAACGCATAAGGATCCGCCCAGAACAGACCCAGGCCCTCAGCATCGGTTTCCATGAGTTGCGCAGGGCTGCGCCCTTCCCAGTCGCCGAAATGCAGCTCCTGCAAGCCGGGCTCCAAGTGCAGGGGCAACGACAAGCGCTGCGCCAGCTCTTCGGAGAAACGTGCGCAACGTTGCAGCGGCGAGCTGACAATCCGCGTCCACGGTCCGCCACCGGCCACTGCCGCACGCATCTGCTGCCAGCCAGGCTCGGTCAGAGCGTCGTCGATGCTGCCGCGCAGGCCGCCGCCCCGTTCGGTTTCGCCGTGACGCAACAAGTCCAGGTGCAAGGTCATGCGGGGCGGTCCGCCACAGCCGCTTCGGCAAATGTCGCCATGCCGTTGTGCAGCTCGCACGCCAGGCGCACCAGCGGCACTGCCAGTGCGGCACCACTGCCCTCGCCCAGACGCAAACCGAGGTCCAGCAACGGTTCGGCCTGCAGCGTTTCCAGCAGATGCCGGTGGCCCGGTTCGGCGCCCCGATGACCGAACAACAACCAGTTACGGCAGGAAGGGTTCAGGCGTACCGCCACCAGCGCGGCCACGCTGCAAATGAAACCGTCGACCAGTACCGCGATACCTTCCTGCGCGCAGGCCAGGTACGCACCCGTCAGCGCAGCGATTTCGAAGCCGCCCAGGCAGAACAGGCTGTTTAACGGGTCACCGGCCTGCTCGGCGTGCAAGGCCAGTGCGCGCTCGATGACACGCGTCTTGTGCTGAATGCCCTCGGCGTTCAGCCCGGTGCCCGGCCCGACCAGCAACGGCGCGGCGCACTCCAGCAGCGAGCAGGCAACTGCGCTGGCGGCGGTGGTGTTGCCGATGCCCATCTCGCCACCGATGAACAGTTCAGTGCCGACAGCCTTGGCGCGCAATACGCTGTCACGCCCGGCCTGCAGGGCGGCGAGTCCCTGCTCGACACTCATGGCCGGCCCATGGGCAAAATTGGCGGTGCCCGCGCCAATGCGCAGATGGCGCACCCCGGGCAGATCCATTGGCGACACGGTGCCCAGATCGACCACGTCCAGTTGTGCGGAGAGCTGACGCGCCAGCACGCTGATCGCGGCGCCGCCATTGACGAAGTTGTGCAGCATCTGCCCGGTGACTTCCTGTGGGTACGCCGACACGCCTTCTGCGACGACCCCATGATCAGCGGCAAAAATCGCGATCCACAGTTGATCGACGGCCGGACGCTCACGCCCCTGCAGACCGGCCAGTTGCACCGCCAGGCGCTCCAGTTGCGCCAGTGATCCGGCGGGTTTGGTCAGTTGCTGCTGACGGGCCAGTGCCGCCTCGCGCATCGGCACATCAATAGCCTGTGCAGGCTTGAGCCACCAGGAATTACTCATAGCGCGGTTCCTTTCAACGTCAGGGGCAAGCCGGCAACGGTCAACACGACACGCTGGCAACGCTCGGCCAGCGCTTGATGCAACAGGCCGGCTTCATCGACATAGCGACGGGTCAGTTCGCCGAGCGGCACGACGCCAAGCCCGGTTTCGTTGCTGACAAAAATGATTTCACCCGGCAGCCCGGCGAGGCTGTCGAGCAGGGATTCACGTTCTTGAAGCAAGCGCTCGGGGTTGTCGAGCATCAGCAGATTGGTCAGCCAGAGAGTCAGGCAATCGACCAGCAGGCAGCAATCGGGCGCCGCCTTTTCGCGCAGCACCCGCGCCAGCTCGATCGGTTCTTCGACCAATCCCCAGTGCTCGGGACGGCGTGCGCGATGGCTGGCAACACGCTGATTCATTTCGCCGTCCAGCGGCTGACTGGTAGCAATGTAGGTCACCTCCAGCGCGCTGTCGGCGGCCAGTTTTTCCGCCAGGCGACTCTTGCCGGAACGCGCGCCGCCGAGGATCAATTGCAGCATTCAGTTCGCCTCCAGGCCACACAGTTCGCGAAGCAATGGGCCGTCAAGGTGCTTTTCCACCAGGTCCGCCAGACGTTCGATGTCACGCTCGCGCAGGGCGTGATAATCGACGGATTGCACGTTCGCCAACCCCGCCCAGCGCAGCAACGCGCTACACGCAGCAGGTGATTCGAACAGGCCGTGCAGGTAAGTCCCCAGCACCAGCCCGTCGGCACTCTGCGCGCCATCGCAACGCCCATCGTCCAGTTGCACGGCAGCCTGCTCCAGCGCCGGCCCTGTCGTTACGCCGGCATGAATTTCGTAACCGCTGACCTCGGCATCTTCCAGGGTCAGACGACCGCGCACATTGCGCAGTTGCTTTTCCGCTTCCAGCACCGTGCTCATGGCCAGCAAGCCGAACCCGGCACTGGACCCGGCTGCGCCTTCCAGCCCGAGTGGATCGTGTACCTGCTCACCGAGCATTTGCAGGCCGCCGCAGATGCCCATCAGCTTGCCGCCGTAACGCAAATGCCGAGCGATGGCGGTGTCCCAGCCATTGTTGCGCAGGTAGTTCAGATCGCTGCGCACGCTCTTGGAGCCGGGCAGAATGATCAGGTCCGCAGGAGGAATCGCCTTGCCGGGCCCGATGAATTGCAGATTGACCTGAGGGTGCAGGCGCAACGGGTCGAAGTCGGTGTGATTACTGATGCGAGGCAGCACCGGGACCACCACGTTCAGCACATGCTCGACCTTGTCGGTCTGACGCTGGTCCAGGCCGTCTTCGGCCTCCAGGTGCAGATCCATCACATAGGGCAGCACGCCAACCACCGGCTTGCCGGTGCGTGCTTCCAGCCAGTCCAGGCCCGGCTGCAACAAGGCGATGTCGCCACGAAAACGGTTGATGATGAAACCCTTGACCCGCGCCTGCTCGCTGAGCGACAGCAACTCTAGCGTGCCGACCAGATGGGCAAACACCCCGCCACGATTGATGTCGGCAATCAGCAGCACCGGGCAGTCGACCGCCTCGGCAAATCCCATGTTGGCGATATCGTTGGCGCGCAGGTTGATCTCGGCCGGTGAACCCGCGCCCTCGACCACGATCACCGGATAGCTTTCACCCAGGCGCCGATGCGATTCCAGCACCGCCTGCATGGCGATCTCTTTATAGCCGTGATACGCCACCGCGTTCATGGTGGTCACGGCGCGGCCGTGAATGATCACCTGCGCGCCGGTGTCACTGTTGGGCTTGAGCAGCACCGGGTTCATGTCGGTGTGCGGTTCGAGGTAGCACGCCTGCGCCTGCACGGCCTGTGCGCGGCCGATCTCGCCGCCGTCTGCGGTCACCGCGCTGTTGAGCGCCATGTTCTGCGGCTTGAACGGCACGACCTTGACGCCCTGGCGGGTCAGCCAGCGGCACAGGGCCGTCACCAGGGTGCTTTTGCCGGCATCGGAGGTGGTGCCTTGTACCATCAGCGTGCTCATGGGTATTCCTTGCGGTATTCAAGCAGAACATCGTGCAGCCGCAGCCAGTCGGCCTCGTCGCAGGGCAGGCCAAAACGCAGACTGGACGACTCGGGGGAATCACCCTTGAACAGGCGCAGCAGCACGCCACGCAGCGCACAAAACTCATAGAGCGTCTGCGCTTCAGGGGTCACCAGCCATTGAAACAGCGCACAGCCGCCTTGCGGGGTCAGGGCGTACTGGTCGAGCAGCGCCACCAGCCGGTCGCGGGCCTGCTCACAGCGCTCACGCTGACGCGCCTGCCCCTGCTGATCGCTGAGGCACACCTGACCGATGATCCGGGTTGGCCCACTGACCGACCAGGGGCCGATTTCCTGCGCCAGCATCCTCAACAACACCGGTTCGGCCATGACAAAACCGAGCCGGACGCCGGCCAGGCCGAAAAACTTGCCAAACGAACGCAGGACGATCAGCCCGGTGCGCCACGTCTCGGCCGCCAGGCTCATGCCCGGCGTGTTATCCATGAACGCTTCATCGACGACCAGCCAGCCACCGCGCTCAGCCAGTCGCGCATGCCACTCCAGCAGGCGCTCGGCGCTCAGGTGCAGGCCGGTCGGGTTGTTGGGGTTGACCACCACCAGCACGTCCAGGCTGTCGAGGAAGTATTCGACCTCCTGCTCACCTACCTCACGCACCACGAAACCGTTCTTGCGCCAGGCATGCGCGTGCTCTGCGTAGCAGGGCGACAGAACGCCGACCCGCCCTGCGCTGCGCACCCGCGGCAGCGCCTGAATCGCAGCCTGCGAACCGGACACCGGCAATAACCGGGTCACGCCGTAATAAGTGCAGGCCGCCGCTTCCAGACCATCGTCGGTCTCGGGCAACCGCGCCCAGGCACGCGTCGGGATCTCCGGGATGGGCCACGACCAGGGTGCGATCCCGGTGGACAGGTCCAGCCAGTCGGCCAGATGAATACCGTAATGCTGCGCCGCCGCGCGCAACCGCCCGCCGTGCTCAAGCATAAAATTCAGCCGCCACGCAGATGACCAGCAGCCATAACCACACGCCGCGCTGCACCAGTTGCCAGCCGCGATCGATCGAGTCCGCATCGGCAGGCGCACCGTCGCCCAGTTGCGGACGCTGATGCAGCTCGCCGTGATAGATCGCCGCGCCACCCAGCTCGACACCCAGCGCGCCTGCGCCAGCGGCCATCACCGGACCGGCATTCGGACTGTCCCAGGCCGGAGCCTGTGTGCGCCAGCAACGCAGCGCCAGTCGGGTCTTGCCCAGCAAGGCGTAGGTCAATGCCACAAGACGTGCGGGAATATAGTTGAGCAGATCGTCGATCTTCGCCGCAGCCCAGCCAAAACGCTCAAAGCGCTCGTTGCGGTAGCCCCACATGGCGTCCAGCGTGTTGCTCAGCCGGTACAGCACCACGCCGGGCGCACCGGCCACCACGAACCAGAACAGCGCAGCGAACACCGCATCGCTACCGTTCTCCAGCACCGACTCGGTGGCAGCGCGGGCGACTTCGGTAGCGTCCAGCTCAGTGGTCTGGCGACTGACCAGATAACCGACGCGCTGACGTGCTTCGATCAGATCATCACTGCGCAGCGCTTGCGCCACCGGCTGAACGTGCTCGCCCAGGCTGCGCATGCCCAGCGCGCAATACAGCGCCAGAATCTCGAACAGCCAGCCCACGCCAGGCAACCAGCTCAGCAGCGTGGCCAGCAACGTCAGCGGCACAACAGTGATGACCCAGGCGGTAACGCCGTGACTGCGCCAGCCACGGCCGCCACTGTTGAAACGCTGCTCGACCCGACTGGCGAAGTTGCCGAACGCCACCAGCGGATGCCATCGTTTCGGCTCACCGAGCAGCGCATCCAGCGCGACCCCGGCGACGCTCAGCAGCGCCACACTCATTGACTCACTCCCCATTGATTCTCGTACAGCAACTCATGCAGCGGACGCGCCTGCGCCCAGCCTTCCATCACCAGCATTGGCGCGGGATAAAATTCCTTGACCGGGCCCAGGCAAATGATCGCCAACGGCTTGGCGCCGTCAGGCATGCCCAGCAGTTCGGCCAGCGCCTCGGGGTCGAACAGCGACACCCAGCCCATGCCCAGGCCTTCTGCACGCGAGGCCAGCCACAGGTTCTGGATCGCGCAGGACAGCGAAGCCATGTCCATTTCCGGCAAGGTGCGCCGGCCGAAAATGTGTTGCTCACGCCCTTCCATCAGCGCGGCGACCAGCACTTCTGCACAGTCGTTGATGCCTTCGACCTTGAGCTTCATGAATTCGTCGGTGCGCTCACCCAGCGCCTCGGCGGTCCGGATACGCTCTTGCTCTACCTGCGCCTGCATCCTGCCGCGCAATAGCGGGTCGCTGATGCGGATGAAGCGCCACGGTTGCATCAGCCCGACGCTGGGGGCCTGATGCGCGGCCTCCAGCACACGTGCCAGCAGCTCGGGCGCGACCGTGCCGCCGATGAAGTGGCGCATGTCGCGACGTTCGGCGATGGCGCGGTACACCGCAGCCCGCTCTTCGGGGCTGAACGCTTGCTCGGTCATGGTTTGAACAGCGCCGCGATCGCCTGAGGGCAGGAAGGAAAATAGAAATGCACGTAGGACGCGGTCAGGCGACCCAGGCGATAGACCGCTTCTGCGCCGCGCCCGCCATTGGGGCTGACGCCACGCGCAATCGGCTGCAGCTCGGTGCTGGTCAGCGAATGGTGATAAGTGTGACCGTGCAGCGTGCCCTCGGGCAGCTCGACGGCTTGCAAGGCCAGCGCGGCCAGACGCTTCTGCATGACCGCTTCACCGGACAGCAAGCCGACCAGTTCGGCGCGCACGCCCTCGACATCGGTCAAGGCTTCGAGCAAATAGAGCATGCCGCCGCACTCGGCGAGAATCGGCTTGCCGGCAATATGGTGAGCCCTGATCGAAGCCTGCATCGTGCCATTGGCGGCCAGCGCGACGTGGTGCAGCTCCGGGTAGCCGCCTGGCAGGTACAGGCTGTCGGCGTCGGGCAGCTCGCGATCATGGATCGGCGAGAAGAAGCTCAGTTCGGCGCCCATGTTCCTCAGCAGGTCCAGGCTCGCGCCATACAGAAAGGCAAAGGCTTCGTCGCGCGCGATGGCGATGCGGATGCCGCGCAGCAGCGGCTCGACCTGCACCGGGTCGGGCGCAGTAAAGGTCACGGCCGGCGGCAAGGCCACTTCGCAGGTGCTGGCCAGCGCCGCAGCCGCCATGTCCAGACGCACGTCCAGATCATTGAGCTCACTGGCCTGGACCAGCCCCAGATGGCGGCTGGGCAATTCGAAGCCGACCTCCCGGGACAGGGCGCCGTACCAGCGCAGGCCTTCGGTCAGGCTGTTCTCCAGCAACTGCGCATGGCGTACCGTGCCGACGCGATTGGCCAGCACGCCGGCGAACGGCAGATCAGGCTGATAGCGCGCCAGGCCCAGCGCCAGTGCGCCAAACGTCTGCGCCATGGCCGTGCCGTCGATCACACCGAGTACCGGCACGCCAAAATGCCGGGCCAGGTCGGCGCTCGACGGCGTGCCATCGAACAGGCCCATGACCCCTTCGATCAGAATCAGGTCGGCCTCGTCAGCCGCTTCCCACAACAGGCGACGGCTTTCATCGGCACCGACCATCCACATGTCGAGTTGATAGACCGGCGCGCCACTGGCCCGCTCGAGAATCATCGGGTCGAGAAAGTCCGGGCCGCACTTGAACACCCGGACCTTGCGCCCCTGGTTGCGGTGCAGGCGTGCCAGTGCAGCGGTCACCGTGGTTTTGCCTTGCCCGGAGGCAGGCGCAGCGATCAGTACCGCCGGGCAATCACGCGGGGCTCTCATTGCAATGCGCTCAATGATGAAGGGTTCACAGCTCGATACCTTTCTGCGCACGAATACCGGCCTGAAACGCGTGCTTGACCACGCCGATCTCGGAAACGGTATCGGCCAGGTCGATCAATTCGGCTTTGGCACCGCGGCCAGTCACCAATACGTGCTGCATCGGCGGACGTGCCTGCAGATCGCTCAGCACCTGTTCGAGGTCGAGGTAGCCATGTTTGAGGGCGATATTCAGTTCGTCGAGCACCACCAGACCAATGGCCGGATCGCGAAGCATTTCCTGAGACACGGCCCAGGCGGCCTCAGCGGCGGCGATGTCACGCTGGCGATCCTGGGTTTCCCAGGTGAAGCCCTCGCCCATCACGTGATAGCGCACCTGCTCGGGGAAACGGCGGAAAAACATTTCTTCGCCCGTGCTGTTGCGGCCCTTGATGAACTGCACCACGCCACACTGCATGTCGTGGCCCATGGCCCGGGCGAGCATACCGAACGCCGAGCTGCTCTTGCCCTTGCCATTGCCGGTCAACACCAGCAGCAGGCCGCACTCGTTGGGCGAGCTGGCAATACGCTGGTCCATGAAGGCTTTCTTGCGCTGCATGCGCGCCAGATGGCGTTCGTCGCGTTCGGGGGATTCGTTCATCTGGGTTCTCCGCTCGGGGCAGGCGACAACAGACGGAAGGACAGCACTGGACAGCACGGCAACGCCCTGCACAGAACATCACCCTCCGTGATGTCATTGAATGATTCAGGCCGGTCTCCGGGCTCATGAGCGGGTCACCCCGGCTGCGCGCCTTCCCATGTCGAAACACAGTGGCGTCAGGCACAGCCTTGACTCATTTACCGTTGCGGGGGCAGCGCCGGGATCGGATCTGTCGACCCACACCGGCTTCCCTGTTTCACTCTGCCAATCGAGGATTGCAGAGCACCTGAAACAAACCGCGAAGGGTAGAGGGTTGGACCGGGAGCGTCAATCGACACCGTCGCCGCGGAACGTGATTGAACCTAGCGGGTTGGCGGTGCCTCTATCAGTTACTGGACCACGCCTTTGTTAATGGAGATCGATCATGTTCAAACTCAGACCCCACTACGCAGTGTTGCTGCTGGTCGCCGGCGGCCTCGCTGCCTGCGGCGAGTCGTCGAGCCTGCAAGTCTCGGATGGAACAGGCCCCTCGCCCAAGCTGCCGGAGCCCAACAAGACGCTGATTCCGACCGTCAACATCGCCCCTGCCGTAGGCTGGGAAAAAGGCGCCAGGCCGGTCGCCGCGCCGGGCACACAAGTGGCTGCGTTCGCCGAGAACCTCGACCACCCGCGCTGGCTGTATGTGCTGCCCAACGGTGACGTGCTGGTGGCGGAAACCAATTCGCCCGCCAAACCGGATGATTCCAAAGGCATTCGCGGCTGGGTGATGGAAAAAGTCATGGGCCGCGCCGGTGCCGGTGTGCCCAGCGCCAACCGCATCACCTTGCTGCGTGACGTGGACAAGGACGGTGTGGCAGAGACGCGCACGGTTTTCCTGCAAAACCTCAATTCGCCGTTCGGCATGACCCTGGTGGGCAACAAGCTGTATGTGGCCGACACTGACCGCCTGATCAGCTTCCCGTATGAATCCGGGCAGACCTCGATCAGCGCGCAAGCGACCGAAGTGGTCGACCTGCCGGGTGGCACGCTCAATCACCACTGGACCAAGAACGTCATCGCCAGCAAGGATGGCAGCAAGCTGTACGTGACCGTGGGCTCCAACAGCAACGTGGCCGAGAACGGCATGGACAAGGAAGAAGGTCGTGCGGCGATCTGGGAAGTGGACGCGGCTACCGGTAACCACCGGATCTTCGCGTCCGGCCTGCGCAACCCCAACGGCATGGATTGGGAACCGAAGACCGGCAAACTGTGGACGGCGGTCAACGAGCGCGACGAGATCGGCAGCGACCTGGTGCCTGACTACGTGACCTCGGTGCAGGACGGCGCATTCTACGGCTGGCCTTACAGCTATTACGGCCAGCACGTCGACGAGCGCGTCAAGCCGCAGAACCCGGCACTGGTCGCCAAGGCGATTGCCCCGGATTACGCAGTCGGTCCGCACACCGCTTCGCTGGGCCTGGTGTTCGCCGACGGCAAGACACTGGCTGCACCGTTCAACGAAGGCTTGTTCATTGGCCAGCACGGCTCCTGGAACCGCAAACCGCACAGCGGCTACAAAGTGGTGTTCATTCCATTCAGCGGCGGCAAACCCAACGGCACCCCGGTCGATGTGTTGACCGGCTTCCTCAACAAGGATGAAAAAGCCATGGGTCGCCCGGTTGGCGTGGTCAATGACCAGCGCGGCGGATTGCTGGTGGCCGACGATGTCGGCAACAAGATCTGGCGCGTGACATCCGCCAAGGCTGCTCAGTAACGCCGAGCGTAGAGGTTTGACGCAGAGCGTTGCACGATAGTTGAGATCATCGTTCCCTACGCTCCAGCACTCGGCGTTACACACAAGCCCTGGAGAGCCCGGAATACGTGCCTTTCAGGGTTCTGCCCGAAGGGCGTAGGAGCGAACTTGTTCGCGAAGGCGGTGTTTCAGAAGATGCATTTTCGGCGATCATACCGGCCCTTTCGCGAACAAGTTCGCTCCTACGGCCTACGGCCAGAATCTAAAGTAACGTTGAGCGCTCCGCGTGGGCGTGGGCATGCAGTTCTGGACGCTCTTGAGTGCGCGCAGAGCAATCAGCGCGAAGCGCTTAAGGCCGATTCTGCGCCAGGCTGGACGGCTGAATCACGCGTTTGGCGTTGAGATAGGCTCTCTGCCAGTAAGGCTTGTCGAGGCTGTCGAGCTTGACCGTGCCGCCGGTGGCCGGCGCATGCACGAAGCGGCCTTCGCCGACGTAGATCCCGGCGTGGGACACCTGCGAACCGCCCGACGTGGCGAAGAACACCAGATCACCTGACTGCAATTGCTCGCGACGAATATTCGGTGCGCCCATCACGATCATCTCGCGTGTGGAACGCGGCAGGGAAATGCCCGCCGCATCACGATAGACATAGCCTATAAGACCGCTGCAATCGAAACCGGAGTCAGGCGTGTTGCCGCCCCAGCGATAAGGCGTGCCAACCAGCCCCAACGCACGAAACAGCACGTCTTCGGCAGCCGGAGAAAGAATCTGGGGAGGTGCAGTGACCACCGGACGCTGAACGATCCGGGGCGCTTTGGGCGGAGGCGGCGCGCTGGCGCAGGCACCGAGCAACGCAGCAACAGAGATGACTAACAGGCGCAACGCAATCGACATAACCACAACAACCTATCCGGATGCGGCTTACGCTGCCGAGAAGCTCAAAAACGCAGAAAGACCCGAAGGTCTTGTGCTGCGCGTTCTATTTATTTACGCCGCTTGGGCGCGGTCTTGACTGTAGTCGAAGTCATCGCCGTTGTCTGCGTTACTTCAGGTGTCGATTTTACTGCAACAGTACCCGGGGCCATCGCCAGAGGCCGCTTGGCCTCGATGAAGGTCTTGCTCCAGTAGGCGTCATCGAGGCTGTCGATTCGCACACCGCCGCTGCGGCGACTGCTGGAGTGGATGAACTGCCGATTACCGGCGTAGATCGCTGCGTGGCTGACCTGACCACGACCGCGAGTACTGAAGAACAGCACATCACCCGGCTGAAGCTTATTGCGCGCTACCAGAGGTGCGTTGACGTTGATCATTTCACGCGTGGAACGTGGCAGGCTCATGCCGGCCTCTTCGCGAAACAGATAACCGATGAAGCCGCTGCAATCGAAACCCGAAGAGGTCGACGTGCCGCCGAACTTGTAGCGGGTGCCGATCAGCGACTTGCCACGCTCCAGGATGCTGTCGGCCAGGGCCGGCAGTTGGTAAGACTTGTTATCAGCGAACTGGGACAGTTCGTCTTCGGTAGCGAGCTCGTCCTGCAGGACTGCCGCGTCGGCACGACGGGCTGCGGACTGGGCATTGGCGTTGATTGCACTCTGATAGCGTGGAACTGGCTGGGCCTGTTCCTGCTGTGCGACCGGCATATTGGCCGAGCAACCGAAGAGAAATGTAACGAGTGCGAGAGGCACGAGGGGTGCGAAGCGAACAACTTGCATGGGCACAACCGTGGCTGACTAGTTAAGATGGCGAGACTATGCCTTTTATGAAGGTGATTTGCAAATTCAATCGAACTAGATGTGACTTATGAGTTCGGCCATGACATGTGCCGCGCGGTACGGCAAAAAGACGTCCATCTGCGCGCTGTGATCCGTCGGCTGTGGATTGATTTCTGCGGTAAAACCCCCGGAAACCCTGGTGCGAATGACCGGTTCGTGAATGTAGGGGAAGCTTGCGGTGGTGCCAATACTCAACACTGCGTCATAGCCTTTAGCCAGCTGTTCATGCAGTGTTTCCAGCGCTTTTTCGGGAAGCATTTCCTGAAAAAGAACGACGGACGGTCGCAAAATGCCACTACATGCCGGGCATAAGGGGGGCAAAGGGCGCCGCAAGTGCTCACTCAATTGCGAATCCTCAGCACCGCAGGATTGGCAAAACAGTGGCGAGAGTTGCCCGTGAATTTCGATCAGGCGCTCCGGCGGACTGCCTGCCGCGCGATGGTAACCGTCGACGTTCTGGGTCAGTACCCAGCACTCGGGTTTGATGCGCTGCAACTGGGCGATGGCGTAATGCGCGACATTCGGCTCGCCACCCAGGCACGCCTTGCCCAGTTCGGCGATGTATTTCCAGCACAGCTCAGGATCACGACGCAGCATGGGCCCGGACAGGGCCATTTCGATAGGCAGGCCATCGTCGGTCTTGCCATTGTAGAGCCCGCCCACGCCACGGTAGGTCGGCAGCCCCGAATCGGCAGACAGCCCCGCCCCGGTGATCACCAGAATCCGTTTTGCATGGCGCAAGGCAGCCGCCGTCTGCATCAACAGCGCCTGATCTACCACCCGAGGGTCTCTTTAAGGAAGGGAATGGTCAGCTTGCGCTTTTCCTGGAGTGACGCCTGATCGAGGCGCTCGAGCAATTCGAACAACGCGCTCATGCTGCGTGTACCACGCGTCAGGATGAAATGCCCGACATCGTCGGTCAGGTGCAGGCCGCGCCGTGAAGCACGCAGTTGCAGGGCACGCAGCTTGTCCTCGTCGGACAGCCCGCGCATCTGGAACACCAGCGCCATGGTCAGGCGCGATTTCAGGTCGGGAAGCTTTACCGGCAGTTCGCGGGGCGATTTGGACGCGGCAATCAGCAGACGACGGCCGCTGTCACGCAGGCGATTGAACAGATGAAACAGCGCTTCTTCCCAGTCCGGCTTGCCGACGATCGCCTGCAGGTCGTCCAGACACACCAGTTCGTACTGCTCCAGATGATCGAACAGCTCGATGCCTTCATCTATGACTTCGGCCAGCGGCAGATACACCGCAGGCTCGCCCAACTGTTCGAAACGCAGGCAGGCAGCCTGCAGCAGGTGCGTGCGCCCTACCCCGTCCTTGCCCCACAGATAGATGAGGCTTTCGGTCCAGCCAGCGTCGGCTTCGCACAGCCGCTCGACATAGCCGAGTGCAGCGGCGTTGGCGCCTGGATAGTAATTGACGAAAGTGGCGTCATCACGCAGACGCACACTCAGGGGCAGCTGAATCGGTTTCATGCTGACTAACGGCTCATGCAAACCGTCAAGGGCCTCTGTGTAAAGAGCGCAAAGTTTATACCCGTGACGCTGGTCGCACAATGCGACAGACCTCAAGCAAAATCAAAGGTTTGCGTCAGGGTGAGTGAAGCGCCGCCCAGTACGGGGCGTTTGAAGGGGCGCATACCCTCAAGGCATGAGCCTCTTCACCGGGCGGCGAAGAGGCTTGCGTCGACCTTACAGCTCCGGATCTTCCGCGCCTGCGTAGATTTCCGAGTCCTTGTACAGATCATGCATGTGCCGCACCAGCACCATGATCACCGCCGCCACCGGCAGGGCCAGCAGAATGCCGGTAAAACCGAACAGCTCGCCACCCGCCAGAATCGCGAAAATGACCGCGACCGGGTGCAGGCCGATGCGATCACCGACCAGCAAGGGCGTCAGCACCATCCCTTCGAGGGCCTGACCGATCATGAACACCGCCACGATCCCCATCATCGGGTACAGGTCACCGCCAAACTGGAACAGCCCTGCCACCAGCGCAGAACCGATACCGATCACGAACCCCATATAAGGCACGATGGCCGCCAGACCGGCAATGACGCCGATCAGCAGGCCCAGCTCCAGTCCGACCAGCATCAGACCGGCCGCGTAGATCACGCCAAGGCCGACCATCACCAGCAACTGACCGCGTATGAACGCGCCCAATACTTCATGGCACTCGCCCGCCAGCTTGACGATTTGCGCTTCACGCTGACGCGGCAGCAGGCCACGAATCTTGCCGGTCATGATGTCCCAGTCGCGCAGCAGGTAGAAACACACCACGGGAATCAGCACCAGGTTGGTCAGCCAGCCGATCAGCGCCAGGCTGGACGCAGTAGCCTGGGACAGCACGATAGAGACGATGTCCCCGGCCTGGCCCATATGCTCGGAGATGGCTGCCTTGATCTTGTCGAACTTCCAGAACCCGTCTGCCAGCCCGAACTTGGCCTGGACCCACGGCAATGCCGCGTGTTGCAGCCAGTCGAGAATCTGCGGCGCCAGCTCGTAGAGACGGAACAACTGCTTGGCCAGCATCGGCACCAGAATCAGCAGCAATGCCATCAGCACCAGCGTGAACAGCCCGAACACGACCACCACACTCAGGGTTCTGGACAGTCCGGCACGCTCCAGGCGATCCACCAGCGGATCGCCCATGTAGGCCAATAACAACGCCACCAGAAAGGGAGTGAGGATTGGGTGCAACAGCACCACGAACGCGACCAGCAAGGCCAGCCCGCCGATCCAGAACCAACGCCGCATATCAGTCATCAACATCCCTCAAGCCAATGGAAAAGCGTTCTTGCCGGATTACCAGCGGAAATAAAGTTGTGGCGCGGACGCCGGAACAATCATCGGTGCGGGCGCAGGTGCCGGAACAGCAGCAGCTCCATTGGCTGGCGCAACCGGCGCAGTCGCATCGACAGGCGCAGCAGGCGGCGTTGCGGTAGCGGCTGCTTCGGCTGCGGGCACTTCCTGCAGTTTGGCCAGCGACAACTGCGAGCGTAGCTGATCGGTGCTGCCGCTGACCTCAAACACCACTTTGTCGCCTTCGACAGAACTCAGACGCACGCCGAACGGTTCGAGTAACTGAAGCAGTTGCGCATAGCGCTCAAGCGTCATGCCCTGAACCTGGATCAGCATGCCGGTCGACGCACCGGGCTTGGCAACGAAGCGCGGCGCCAGACGCTCGCTTACCGACAGCAGCACAGCATCGGCCAGCGCCTCGGAGCTGGCGCCGGTCGCGCTGCCCTGTTCACGCTGATCACCCAGCCACAAGCGCCATTTGCCCTGCCACTGACCGCCATCTTCCTTAGCATGCACAGCCAGTATCGCGTCGGCGCCATAGCGCTCGGAGGCTTCCTTGAGCGGTGCAGGGTCAGTGCCCTCCAGGGTCTTCGCATTACCGATGCCCTGCTCGCTCAAATCAGCCAGCGGCAGACGCAGCGGCAGTCCGCGGTGCTGAGCGGCCTGGCGCAAGGGTTCGGCGGCGGCCTGACCGTCGCCGACCAGATTCGAGCCTTCCACCGAATCATTCAGCCACCAGCCGAGAATCGACGGACGATTGTTGCCCCAGATCGACAGACCCGCATCGCGCAACGCGCGTTCGGTGGTTGCCGGATCGAAGTCGACCAGCAGGGTCTCCGGCGGTCCGGCCTCGTAACCGTACTGGCTGATGATCTGCTGCGGGTCCTTGCGCAGCGCGGCGATGGCCGAACCCTGCACGGCCTTGGCGTCGCCGGTCAGGCGCAGCACCAGGGTGTCGACGGCGGCCTGCGTGGCCCGCGTGCGCTCATCGGGCGACTGGCCATTGACCGGTTCGCGGACCTGATAAAGGTTGCTGACCGTCTCGGCAAGGCTGGGAAGGCTGATCAGGGACAGACAGCCGATTAGAAGAATTCTGGAAAAACGCATGGACAGTTCCCGAACGGAAAAAAGTGAAAAGAAGCTGTTTCAGCAGGTATGCAAGTCTGGGACAGACGTGAGCCCACCCATCATTCAGTTCGCGCATAAAGTACACCTTAAACGTCCAGGCTCGCACTCACAGGCCGCCGGGTTGAGTTTATTTGGTGCAACACCGCCCTGTTGTCGGCGCAAGGATGGCCCCTGATGAGCAAGCCTGATAAAATCGCGCGCCTTCGCAGACCGGCAATCGCCATGGCCCCAACATTACCACCGCATGACAGCGCGGTGCTGAACGGGCCCTAACGCAGCGGTCGATACCTCCGAATCCCCCCTAAAGGCCTGGATTTTCTATGAGCAAGCAACCCTCCCTGAGCTATAAAGACGCCGGTGTAGACATCGACGCCGGTGAAGCATTGGTCGAACGCATCAAGAGCGTCGCCAAGCGCACCAAGCGTCCGGAAGTCATGGGCGGCCTGGGAGGCTTCGGCGCCCTCTGCGAAATCCCGGCCGGCTACAAGCAACCGGTTCTGGTTTCCGGCACTGACGGCGTGGGCACCAAGCTGCGTCTGGCGCTGAACCTGAACAAGCACGACACCATCGGCATCGATCTGGTCGCCATGTGCGTCAATGACCTGGTGGTCTGTGGTGCAGAACCGCTGTTCTTCCTCGATTACTACGCCACCGGCAAGCTCAACGTCGACACCGCTGCTCAGGTCGTCACCGGCATCGGCGCCGGCTGCGAACTGGCCGGTTGCTCGCTGGTGGGTGGTGAAACCGCTGAAATGCCGGGCATGTACGAAGGCGAAGACTACGACCTGGCAGGCTTCTGCGTCGGCGTGGTGGAAAAGGCCGAGATCATCGACGGCTCGAAAGTCGCTGCCGGTGATGCCCTGCTCGCCCTGCCATCGTCCGGCCCGCACTCCAACGGCTACTCGCTGATCCGCAAGATCATCGAGGTGGCAGGTGCCGATATCGAAAACATCCAGCTGGACGGCAAACCGCTGACCGAACTGCTGATGGCACCGACCCGCATCTACGTGAAGCCGCTGCTCAAGCTGATCAAGGAAACCGGCGCGGTCAAGGCCATGGCCCACATCACCGGTGGCGGCCTGCTCGACAACATCCCACGCGTACTGCCGCAAGGCGCTCAGGCTGTGGTCGACGTCGCCAGCTGGCAGCGTCCGGCTGTGTTCGACTGGCTGCAGCAGCAAGGCAACGTTGCGGAAAACGAGATGCACCGCGTGCTGAACTGCGGCGTTGGCATGGTCATCTGCGTCGCTCAGGAGCACGTCGAAGCGGCCCTGAAAGTACTGCGTGACGCAGGCGAGCAGCCTTGGGTGATCGGCCAGATCGCCAGCGCTGCCGAAGGCGCCGCACAAGTAGAGCTGAAAAACCTCAAGGCGCATTGATGCCAGCCATCTGCGAAGTCGTGGTGCTGCTGTCCGGCACCGGCGGCAACCTGCAAGCGATGATCGACAGCTTCAAGGACGGGGCCAGCCCCGTCCGCATCCGCGCGGTGATATCCAACCGCGCAGATGCGTTCGGCCTGCAACGCGCCCGGGACGCAGGCATCGAAACCTGCGTACTGGATCACACCGCGTACGACGGCCGTGAGGCCTTCGATGCAGCGCTGATTGAACGGATCGACGCCTTTCAGCCACAGTTGGTGGTATTGGCCGGGTTCATGCGCATTCTCAGCGCAGGGTTCGTTCGCCACTATCATGGCCGTCTGCTGAATATCCACCCTTCCCTGCTGCCGCGTTACAAAGGCTTGCACACGCACAAGCGTGCGCTGGAGGCCGGCGACGCCGAGCATGGCTGCAGCGTGCATTTCGTTACCGAGGAACTCGATGGCGGCCCACTGGTCGTACAGGCAGTTATTTCGGTACAGTTGCACGACACGCCCGCAACGCTCGCGCAACGGGTCCATGTTCAAGAGCACCGTATTTACCCACTGGCCATTCGCTGGTTTGCCGAAGGCCGACTGAGCCTTGGTGAACAAGGTGCGTTACTCGATAGCCAGTTACTCCCGGCCAGCGGCCATCTGATTCGACATTAGGAGATACTATGCGTCGCGCTCTGCTCTTCGCTTTCGCTCTGCTCGCATTGCCTGCCGTACAGGCCGCAGACCTTCAACCCTTCTCCGCGAGCTACACCGCCGACTGGAAACAACTGCCCATGAGCGGCACGGCTGAACGCAGCCTGGAAGCCGGCGCCAATGGCACCTGGACCCTGAGCTTCAAGGCCTCGATGATGATCGCCAGCCTGACTGAAGTCAGCACACTGAAGGTCGACAAGGACACCCTGCTGCCACAGACCTACAATTTCGAGCGCAGCGGCCTGGGCAAATCCAAGAAGGTCGATCTGGCGTTCGACTGGAACACCAAGTTCGTCACCGGCACCGACCGTGGCGATGCGATCAAGCTGCCGCTCAACCGTGGCATTCTCGACAAGTCCACCTATCAGCTGGCGTTGCAACATGACATCGCTGAGGGCAAGAAGAGCATGAGCTATCAGGTTGTCGACGGTGATGAAGTAGACACCTACGACTTCCGCGTGCTGGGTTCGGAAAAAGTCACCACCAAGACAGGCCAGGTCGATGCGATCAAGGTCGAGCGCGTACGTGACCCGACGCAAAGCAAGCGCACCACCGTGCTGTGGTTCGCCAAGGATTGGGATTACCTGCTGGTCCGCCTGCAACAGGTCGAAACCGACGGCAAGGAATACAACATCGTCTTGCTGGACGGCACCGTCAACGGCAAGGCCGTCAAAGGCAGCTGATTGCCCTGACCGCCCGCACCACAGAGCCCCGCTTTTCAGCGGGGCTTTTTATTGGCTGAAGGCATGCGACGCACGATAGTTACGATCATCGTTCCTCACGCTCCAGCGTGGGAATGCAGGTCTCGACGCTCTGCGTCGTCAAGAGGACGCGGAGCGTCCAGAAAGGCATGCGACGCGGAGCGTCGCACGATAGTTGAGGTTATCGTTCCGCACGCTCCAGCGTGGGAATGCAGGTCTCGACGCTCTGCGTCGTCAATGAGGACGCGGAGCGTCCAGAAAGGCATGCGACGCGGAGCGTCGCACGATAGTTGAGGTTATCGTTCCTCACGCTCCAGCGTGGGAATGCAGGTCTCGACGCTCTGCGTCGCAAAAGAGGACGCGGAGCGTCAGGAAAGGCATGCGACGCGGAGCGCCGCACGATAGTTGCGATGATCGTTCCGCACGCTCCTGCGTGGGAATGCAGGTCTCGACGCTTTGCGTCGTCACGAGGACGCGGAGCGTCTGGAACGGCGTTTTCACGTGCGTTCGGACAGCCTCGAAGCACATGAAACATCCTTCATTTTGCCACCACCGCGCTGTAAGCCTCGCCATGCAAGGGCTGCAGAAGATCGATCAGTTTCTGACCACTGGGGAACCTGAACAGGCTATTTACTTAGGCAGCTAACAAATCCTATAAAAGAGTCCTGCGACACATCGCCGCAGTATCCAGAGGCCTGACCATCAAGGCCATCAAAGTCAGGAGCTTACTACTATGACTGTCAGAGTTACTGAACGCGACGACGCCCACCTCTCTCACGAAGCCGTTGCCGACGGCATCCAGATCTGGGATGTGCACCAACAGGACCAACTGGTAGGCATGTTCCACGTTGAGTCCGATGCCCTTCGCTATAAGGAAGAGCTGGAAGCGCTGGAAAGCCAGGGCAACCACTGAACAATTCTCAGAACAGGAAAAGACAAAACCCGCTGAATGCGGGTTTTGTTTTGACAACGCAATGACCGCGCCGCGGGCTTACCACATCAGATCGTCAGGCACCTGATACGCCGCGTACGGGTCGTCTGCATCCGGCGCTTCGGTCGGGGTGTTGAGCAGCACGATACGACGCGGGTCACGCTCCTGAATCTTCAGCGCAGCCTCACGCGGAATGATCTCGTAACCGCCGCCGTGGTGAACGATGGCCAGTGAACCGCTGCTGAGCTTGTTGCGCACCATGGCGTTGACCGGGATGCGCTTGACCTTCTTGTCGTCAACGAAGTTGTAGTAATCCTCGGTGATCAGCTTGGGCAGGCGCGACACTTCGATCAGTTGCTTGACCTGAGCGGTACGGGCTTTCTGCTCGACCTTCTCCTGCTGCTGACGGTTCAGCTCCTGGTCACGCCTGGCCTTCTCGGCCATGGCCTCCTGGGCCGCACGCTTTTGCGAGTCATCGGCCTGAGCCTGACCCTTGTGCACCAGACGCTGCTCTTTCTGCTTTTCTTTGCCGACCTGCTTGGCCTGCTTTTGGTTGACCAGACCTGCCTTGAGCAACTGATCGCGAAGGGAAAGGCTCATTGTCTACTCACTTATACCGTTACCGCACACTCAGCCGCAGCCGGGTGTGCTCTTTTCCTGACGTTTGGCTTCGCCCCACAACGCGTCCATTTCTTCGAGCGAGCACGCTTCGATAGGACGCTGCAGGTGACGCAAAGCCTGTTCAATGAATCGGAAGCGTCTGTCGAATTTGCTATTGGCCGAGCGTAGCGCAGTTTCCGGGTCGACCTTGAGGTGTCGGGCCAGGTTGACGACGCTGAACAGCAGGTCGCCGACTTCCTCGGCGATGCCCTCGGCGTCATTGTCGACCATGGCCTCGAGAATTTCATCGAGTTCTTCACGCACCTTGTCGACCACCGGCAAGGCCGCAGGCCAATCGAAACCCACTTGCGCTGCACGCTTCTGCAGTTTGGCCGCACGACTCAACGCGGGCAAGGCCCGGGGCACGTCGTCGAGCAGCGACAACTGCTCGGGCACACCGGCCTTTTCGGCACGCTCCTCGGCCTTGATTTCGTCCCAACGACGATTGACCTGCTCGTCGGTCAGGCGCGGCGTTTCTGCCGGCGCGTACAGCTCGCCGGTCGGAAACACGTGCGGATGGCGACGCAGCAACTTGCGGGTAATACCGTCGATCACATCGTCGAATTCAAACCGGCCTTCCTCTTTGGCCAACTGTGCATAGAAGACCACCTGAAACAGCAGGTCTCCCAGTTCACCCTTCAGATGGTCGAGGTCGCCCTGTTCGATGGCATCAGCCACTTCATAGGCTTCTTCCAGCGTGTGCGGCACGATGCTGGCGTAGGTCTGCTTCAGGTCCCACGGACAGCCGAACTGCGGATCACGCAGCCGGGCCATGAGGTGCAGCAGGTCTTGAACTGTGTACATAGGCTTCCTTCGGTCGCAGCGGTTTAGCTTCAAGCTTCAAGCTAGAAGCCACCGCAATCTGCTTTAGCTTTAGCTTTAGCTTGCAGCTTGCAGCTTATAGCTTATAGCTGCCCCTAGGGCGTCCTGTTCCTGCGCGTTTCAATGATGTTCGGCAACTGGGAAATGCGCCCCAGCAACCGCCCCAGCGCGTCCAGACCCGGAATCTCGATGGTCAGGGACATCAGCGCTGTGTTGTCTTCCTTGTTCGAACGGGTATTGACCGCCAGCACGTTGATCCGCTCGTTGAGCAGCACCTGGGTGACGTCCCGGAGCAAGCCGGAACGGTCGTAGGCACGGATGATGATGTCCACCGGATAGGTGAGTACCGGCACCGGCCCCCAACTGACCTGAATGATCCGCTCGGGCTCGCGACCGCCCAGCTGCAGCACCGAAGCGCAATCCTGACGGTGAATGCTGACGCCACGCCCCTGAGTGATATAACCGACGATCGCATCGCCCGGCAGCGGCTGGCAGCAGCCGGCCATCTGCGTCATCAGGTTGCCGACGCCCTGAATCTGAATATCGCCACGCTTGCCGGGCTTGTAGCCGGTGGCCTTGCGCGGGATCAGCTCCAGCTGTTCATTGACGCGATCAGGCTCAACCTGCTGCTGAGCCAGATTGACCAGTTGCGCCAGACGCAGATCGCCCGCGCCCAATGCCGCAAACATGTCGTCGGCGGTCTTGTGATTGGCCTTGTCCGCCAGCTTGTCGAAATCGACCTGCGGTAACGCCAGGCGCGCCAGTTCGCGTTCGATCAGGGTTCTGCCGGCGGCGACGTTCTGGTCGCGAGCCTGCAACTTGAACCAGTGAACGATCTTGGCCCGCGCACGCGAGGTGGTGATGTAGCCCAGGTTCGAGTTCAGCCAGTCGCGGCTCGGCGTACCGTGCTTGCTGGTGATGATCTCGACCTGCTCGCCGGTCTGCAGGCTGTAGTTGAGCGGTACGATGCGGCCATTGATCTTCGCACCCCGGCAGTTATGGCCGATTTCGGTGTGCACCCGATAGGCGAAGTCCAGCGGTGTCGCGCCCTTGGGCAGGTCGATGGCGTGGCCATCCGGGGTGAAGACGTAGACGCGGTCAGGCTCGATATCAACCCGCAACTGATCGGCCAGACCGCCGATGTCGCCCAGCTCTTCATGCCATTCGAGCACCTGACGCAGCCAGGAAATCTTCTCTTCGTAATGATTGGAGCCGGATTTGACGTCGGTGCCTTTATAGCGCCAGTGCGCACAAACGCCCAGCTCGGCCTCTTCATGCATGGCGTGGGTGCGAATCTGCACTTCCAGCACCTTGCCTTCCGGCCCGATCACCGCGGTGTGCAGCGAGCGATAGCCGTTTTCCTTGGGGTTGGCGATGTAATCGTCGAACTCTTTGGGAATATGCCGCCACAAGGTGTGCACGATACCCAGCGCGGTGTAGCAGTCGCGCATTTCCGGGACCAGCACACGCAACGCACGCACGTCATAGATCTGGCTGAACGCCAGGCCCTTGCGCTGCATTTTGCGCCAGATGGAGTAGATATGCTTGGCACGGCCGCTGATGTCAGCGGTCACGCCGGTGGCCTGCAGCTCGTTATCGAGTTGAGACATGACGTCGCTGATGAAGCGCTCGCGGTCCAGCCTGCGTTCATGCAGCAGCTTGGCGATCTGCTTGTATTGATCGGGCTCCAGGTAGCGGAAGGACAGGTCCTCCAGCTCCCATTTGATGTGACCGATACCCAGGCGGTGAGCCAGCGGTGCATAGATGTCGAAGACTTCGCGAGCCACACGGTTGCGTTTTTCGTCGTCGGCATTCTTCACCGCACGAATCGCGCAGGTACGTTCGGCCAGCTTGATCAGCGCAACGCGAACGTCGTCGACCATCGCCACCAGCATCTTGCGCAGGTTTTCCACCTGCGCCTGACTGCCGAGCACCAATGACTGACGAGGGCTGAGACTGGCGCTGATCGCGGCCATGCGCAGCACGCCGTCGATGAGTTTGGCGACCGTTGCGCCAAAGCGCTGCTCGACGTCCGGCAGCGCAATGAGACCTTCACGCACGCCACGGTAAATGACCGCAGCGACCAGCGAGTCCTGATCCAGCTTGAGGTCAGCCAGGATCTCCGCGATTTCCAGACCGGTCTGGAAACTGGAGGTGCCCTCTGCCCAATGATTCTTGTGAGCCTTGTCGGTCTGCTCGGCTTCCCGGGCAAATTCACAGGCCTTTTTCATGACTTCCCGGTCCAGGACCAGGTCGACGCTGACAATATGATCGAGCCACGCGTCGAGATTGATACTGCCGTCTGTGTTTATCGGCTGGTTCGCTCTCACCTGTACCATGCTGCTTACCTTCCCTACGGCGCGATGAATAGCGCCATCAGTCGCCAGCCTTCTGAGCGAATGCCACTTGCCGGGCAAGCAAGGACCGGCATTCGCGGGCCAGTCGGATTAAATGAGATTCCTTGTCAGCAACGAACTCGTTCCAGTGAACGCCGCTCACTTACTCATTTCAAATAAAGCCATCGCCTCGACATGCGCCGTCTGAGGAAACATATCGAGGATTCCGGCACGTTTTAATCGGTAGCCCTGACGGATCAGTTCGACCGCGTCACGAGCCAAAGTTGCCGGGTTGCATGAAACATAAAGCAGTCGCCGGGCCCCCGTCTTTCTGATCTGGCGGACCACTTCAAAGGCTCCGTCACGCGGTGGGTCCAAGAGTACCGCAGAAAACCCCTCTGCCGCCCAGTCGGCCTGTGTCAGCGGCTGGGAAAGATCCGCCTGAAAAAACCGCACATTGTGCAGATCATTACTCATTGCGTTGACGGCTGCACGCTCGACCATGGTCGCAACGCCTTCGACCGCCACCACGTCCCTGGCCAGCCCCGCCAGTGGCAAGGCGAAATTGCCCAGACCACAGAACAGATCCATGACACGCTCATCTTTTGCAGGCGCCAGCCATTGCAGGGCCTGCTCGATCATCGCGGTATTGACCGCCGCGTTGACCTGAATGAAATCTCCCGGTCGCCAGGCCAGTTGCAGGTTCCACGGCTCCAGCCGGTAGCCCAGCGTATCGCCGGGGCTGGCCGGTTGCGGCTCGCCTTCGCCGTGTAGCCACAGCTGCGCGTCGTGCCTGGAGCAAAACGCCTGCAACAGCGCCAGGTCGGCCTCGGCAAGCGACGCGGTGTGGCGCAACAACACGGCAGTCGCAACCCCACTGAACAGCTCGACGTGACCCAGCACCTGCGGCTTGCTGAAACTTTTCAGCATGCCAGGCAACTCATTCATGATCGGTTGCAAGGCTTGTACCAGCACTGGACAGTGTTCGATGCTGACGATGTCCTGGCTGGCGGCTGCGCGGAACCCCACATCCAGCCTTTTGGCCTTGGCATCCCAGCGAACCGCGACCCGCGCGCGTCGGCGATAGGCCAGCTCGGCACCACTCAAAGGTGCCGCCCATTCATCCGGCACCACGTTCGCCACGCGCAGCAACTGCTCGGCGAGCATGCGCTGTTTCAGGGCAAGCTGTTCCTCATGGGGCACATGCTGAACACTGCAGCCGCCGCAGCGACCGAAATACTCACAGGCCGGAGCGCGACGCATGGCGCTGGCAGTGAACACCCGCTCGGTGCGCGCCTCGACGACCTTGCCGCGCGCATTAAGTACGCGCGCCTCGACCTCTTCGCCCGCCAGACTGCCGGCGACAAACCAGGTTTTACCCTCGAGAAAGGCGATACCGCGACCGTCGTCGGACAGCCGCTCAATGGTCAGCCGCTGCTTTTTACCGGCAGGAATCTGTACGGTTTTAACGCCGCCCGCAGGCTGAAAGCGCAAACCTCTTTCATGCTTGGCCATCAGTTGGGCGAATCATAGACGCCGGTCGACAGGTAACGGTCGCCTCGGTCACAGATGATCGCCACAATCACGGCGTTTTCGACTTCACGGGAAATACGCAATGCCCCGGCGACCGAGCCACCGGACGACACGCCACAGAAGATGCCTTCTTCGCGAGCGAGGCGGCGCATGGTGTCTTCGGCTTCGCTCTGGCCCATGTCGATGATGCGGTCGACACGGTCCGACTGATAGATTTTCGGCAGGTATTCCTGCGGCCAGCGGCGAATACCGGGGATCGAAGCGCCCTCCATCGGTTGCAGACCGACGATCTGCACGTCGGGGTTCTGCTCCTTGAGGTAGCGCGAGGTGCCCATGATGGTGCCGGTGGTGCCCATCGAACTGACGAAATGGGTCACGGTACCGCCCGTCTGCCGCCAGATTTCCGGACCGGTGGACGTGTAATGCGCCTCGGGGTTGTCGCCATTGGCAAACTGATCGAGCACCTTGCCACGGCCTTCGGCCTGCATGCGCTCGGCCAGATCACGGGCACCTTCCATGCCGTCATCCTTGCTGACCGAAATCAGCTCGGCGCCATAGGCGGTCATCGCGGCCTTGCGTTCGGCACTGGAGTTGTCCGGCATGATCAGAATCATACGGTAGCCCTTGATCGCCGCAGCCATGGCCAGCGCGATTCCGGTATTGCCGGAGGTGGCTTCGATCAGCGTGTCACCCGGATGGATCTGGCCGCGCAACTCGGCGCGGGTGATCATCGACAAGGCCGGGCGGTCTTTTACCGAACCAGCGGGGTTGTTACCTTCGAGTTTCAACAGGAGGGTATTGCTGGTATTACCCGCCATGCGTTGCAGACGCACCAGCGGGGTGTTGCCGACGCAATCGGCAATGGTTTGATACTGCAGGGTCATGGCGTCTTCGCAATCCAGACTGCGGGGGGTGCCTATCATAACGGCAAACGGCCAAAGCCCATATCACGCAAAGTGCGCTGCTTATTCCCAAAAAGAATAACCACCGATTTTTCCGCTGCCACCCCGCCCTGCATAGAGAGTTAGGTGCCCATGCCGACGGTAAATGGCTAAACTCATCCCCTTGTGCCGATACAGCAAGGCAGCCGATGCCTGATATCGACGGACTGATACGTGTTGCCGGAGGAAGAGCGTGCTGACCAAGCTGGGTATAAAAGGCCGTGTGCTGCTACTGACTATTTTGCCTGCCAGCCTGATGGCGGCGATGCTCGGTGGCTATTTCACCTGGATGCAGTTGAGCGAACTGCAAAGCCAGCTGCTGCAACGCGGCGAAATGATCGCCCAGGATCTGGCGCCCCTTGCCGCCAATGCACTGGGGCGCAAGGACAAAGTGCTGCTCAGTCGCATCGCCACCCAGACGCTGGAGCAGACCGACGTGCGCGCCGTGTCGTTTCTCGACACCGATCGCACGGTACTGGCCCACGCCGGGCCGACCATGATCAGCCCGTCGCCGATTGGCAGCGGGTCGCAGTTGCTCAGCTCGACCGGCACCGACGCCACGCGCTACCTGCTGCCGGTATTCGGCAGTCAACGCCACCTGACCAGCCCGATCATTCCTGCCGAAGCCGACACCCTGCTGGGCTGGGTCGAGCTTGAAATATCCCATAATGGCACGCTGCTGCGCGGCTACCGAAGCCTGTTTGCCAGCCTGCTGCTGATCCTCACCGGGCTGGCGTTCACCGCAACCCTCGCGGTACGCATGAGCCGCACCATCAACGGGCCGATGAGCCAGATCAAACAGGCCGTGTCGCAACTCAAGGACGGCAATCTGGAAACCCGTCTGCCACCGCTGGGCAGCCGCGAGCTGGACGAGCTGGCGTCGGGCATCAACCGCATGGCGGCGACGCTGCAGAACGCACAGGAAGAACTGCAACTGAGCATCGATCAGGCGACCGAGGATGTCCGGCAGAATCTGGAGACCATCGAAATCCAGAACATCGAACTGGACCTGGCCCGTAAGGAAGCGCTTGAAGCAAGCCGGATCAAGTCGGAGTTCCTGGCCAACATGAGCCATGAAATCCGCACGCCGCTCAATGGCATTCTGGGCTTCACCCATTTGCTGCAGAAAAGCGAACTGACGCCGCGCCAGTTCGACTACCTGGGCACCATCGAGAAGTCCGCCGACAACCTGTTGAGCATCATCAACGAGATTCTCGACTTCTCGAAGATCGAGGCCGGCAAGCTGGTGCTCGACAATATCCCGTTCAACCTGCGCGACCTGTTGCAGGACACCCTGACCATCCTCGCCCCGGCGGCGCACGCCAAGCAGCTGGAACTGGTCAGTCTGGTGTACCGCGATACGCCACTGGCGCTGTCCGGCGACCCGCTGCGTCTGCGGCAGATCCTGACCAATCTGGTCAGCAACGCGATCAAGTTCACCCGCGAAGGCACGATCGTCGCGCGCGCCATGCTCGAAGATGAAACCGAAGAGCACGCGCAACTGCGCATCAGTGTGCAGGACACCGGGATCGGCCTGTCCAGTCAGGATGTGCGAGCGCTGTTCCAGGCCTTCAGCCAGGCCGACAACTCGCTCTCGCGCCAACCGGGCGGTACCGGACTGGGTCTGGTGATCTCCAAGCGCCTGATCGAACAGATGGGCGGTGAAATCGGTGTCGACAGCACACCGGGCGAAGGTTCGGAATTCTGGATCAGCCTGAAACTGCCCAAGGCCCGCGAAGACAAGGAAGAATCACTCAATATTCCGCTCGGCGGCCTGCGCGCCGCAGTGCTTGAACATCATGACCTGGCGCGTCAGGCGCTGGAGCATCAACTGGAAGACTGCGGCCTGCAGACCATCGTGTTCAATAACCTGGAAAACCTGCTCAACGGCGTGACTGCAGCGCACGAGACGCCAGCGGCCATCGATCTGGCGGTACTTGGCGTGACGGCGCTGGAAATCTCTCCGGAACGGTTGCGCCAGCACATCTGGGACCTGGAAAACCTCAATTGCAAGGTCATGGTGCTGTGCCCGACCACCGAGCACGCGCTGTTCCAGTTGGCCGTCCACGATGTCTACACGCAACTGCAGGCCAAGCCCGCCTGCACGCGCAAACTGCAAAAAGCCCTGTCCGAGCTGATCGCGCCGCGAGCGGTGCGTGCCGACATCGGCCCGCCATTGTCGAGCCGTGCACCGCGAGTGCTGTGTGTGGACGACAACCCGGCCAACCTGCTGCTGGTGCAGACCCTGCTCGAAGACATGGGCGCTGAAGTGGTCGCTGTCGAGGGCGGCTACGCAGCGGTCAATGCCGTGCAACAGGAAGCGTTCGACCTGGTGTTGATGGACGTGCAGATGCCCGGCATGGACGGTCGGCAGGCTACCGAGGCGATCCGCGCCTGGGAGGCCGAACGCAACCAGAGCTCGCTGCCGATCGTGGCCCTCACCGCGCATGCGATGGCCAATGAAAAACGCTCACTGCTGCAAAGCGGTATGGACGACTACCTGACCAAGCCGATCAGCGAACGGCAGCTGGCGCAGGTGGTGCTCAAGTGGACCGGGCTGGCGCTGCGCAACCCTGCGCCGGAACGCCAGAATGAAGCGCTCGAGGTGCACGTCGGGCCGCTGGTGCTGGATCATGAAGAAGGGTTGCGCCTGGCTGCGGGCAAGGCGGATCTCGCCGCCGACATGCTGGCCATGCTGCTGGCCTCCCTGGACGCTGACCGCGAAGCCATTCGTGTGGCGCGTGCCAACCAGGATGTACACGCCTTGATCGAACGCATCCACCGTCTGCACGGCGCAACGCGTTATTGCGGCGTTCCCCAGCTGCGCAGTGCCTGCCAACGCGCCGAAACCCTGCTCAAGCAGAACGCCCCGCACACCGAAGAGGCCCTTAACGATCTGGACAAGGCCATCATTCGCCTGGAAGCCGAGGCGCGGGTCATGGCTTGAGCGTGCGGCGCGACACCTTTCGTGCCTGACGCTCCAGCGTGGGCGGAGCATGTTAGGATGCGCGCAATTTTGGAGGACCCATGGTCGAACACGATTTTCGCTACAGCATGCTCAACCCCCAGCACACACTGACCGAATGCCGCACGCTGGCGCCCGGTCGCTACCAGGTCACCGGCAACGGCGGCTCGATTCACGACAACGACCAGTTGCTGGTGACCATCAAAGGCAGCAAAAGCCTGCACATGCGCCTCACCGTCGAGAAAGTCCGGCACCTGATCAACCCGCCCGGCCAGTGGATTGCGGTGGCTAAAGGCCCGGTATTCGACGAGTTGGCGATCCATCAGTGGAAAGTGCATTGCGACAGCTGCGCCGCCGAACTGAACTTCGAGTTCATGGTAGAGAGCAAGCTGGGCGTCAAGGCGCAGAAACCGGCCGCTACCGCGCGCATCGCGGAGCTGGGCTGGAAAACCGATGGCGAGAAGCACTTCTGCAAGAAGTGCCAGGAGAAAGCGGCATGAAACAGTTTGCGCTCCTGAGCCTGATCGGCGGCGCGCTGCTGGTTGGTTGTACTGCTGACCCGCTGCCGATCCAGCAGGATCACAGCTATGTAACCGAGTGGATCGGCGAACGTCCGCTGATCGATAACAGTCGCTTGACCATGACGCTGGGTGCCGATGGCCGGGCGTATGGCAATGCGGGCTGCAACCATTGGTTCGCGCCCTATACGCTGAACGATCACAGCATCAGTTTCGGCCCGCTGGGCAGGACGCGCAAGATGTGTGCGCCGGCGTTGATGGAGCAGGAGCAGCGTTTTATCAAGGCGATGAGCAGTGTGCAGCGCTGGGATATCTCGCCCATCGAGCAGTTGCGTCTGTGGCCAACGCAGGGCAAGCCGTTGCGTTTCTGGCTGGAAGATAGCTGATTGTAACTATCGTGCCGAAGCTCAGCGTAACTTGCGACGCAGAGCGTCTAGAACTGCATTCCCACGCTGGAGCGCAGGGAACGATCACTATCGTGCGACGCTCCGCGTCGCATGCCGTTCTGGACGCTCCGCGTCCTCGTTGCTACGCCAAGCGTCGAAAATCGATCCGATCAGCCCTCGCCGCGCAGTGTCTTGAGCTTCTGGATCACGGTCGCGGCTGATTGTTCGCCGAGCAGTTGTTCGCGCATTTTGCCCTTGTCGTCGATGATGTAGGTCACCGGCAGCGCCTCGGAGGGCGGCAGGCTGTATTGCTCGGCTGGGTCCTGAGCGAGCACGGTGAATTTGATGCCCAGTGCATTGGCAGCGTTTTTCAGTTCGTCGCCCTGCAGGTTGTCGAAGTTGACCCCCAGCACGGTGACTTTCTGGTCCTTGAGCTGTTCGGACAATGCATTGAACTCCGGAACCTCTGTACGGCAGGGGCCACACCATTCGGCCCAGTAGTTGACCACCAGCCAGTGCCCCTTGATGCGTTCGCTGGCGACCTTCTGGCCATTCTGATCATTGCCCAGGTCCACGCCACATCCGCTGAGCAGCAAGCTGCCGAAAAGTATCACCGCTGCTGTTAATCGCCTTGCCATTTGCTTGTTTCCTCGCCCCGTTCAACCTGCAATTACTTATACCCACGCCACGACTATTGACCATTCGATATGTCGGACAGTGCCATCGCTGGTTAGAATACGCCACCCACACAAGATGCGACGAGCAAATGACCGATCTGACGCTGTATCACAACCCGCGCTGCAGCAAGTCCCGCGGCGCGCTGGAACTGCTTCAGGCCCGCGGCCTGACGCCGGACATCGTCCTGTACCTGGAAACCCCGCCCGACGCCGACAGTGTGCGCGACCTGCTCGGCAAGCTGGGCATCGGTGCCCGGCAACTGCTGCGTACCGGCGAGGACGATTACAAGCAACTCAATCTGGCCGACCCGAGCCTGAGCGACGAGCAGCTGATCGCCGCCATGGCCGCTCACCCCAAACTCATCGAACGACCGATTCTGGTCGCTGGCGACAAGGCTGTCATTGGCCGCCCACCCGAGAACATTCTGGAGCTGCTGCCGTGAGCACACCCTACATTCTGGTCCTTTATTACAGCCGCAACGGCTCCACCAGCGAAATGGCCCGGCAGGTTGCCCGCGGCATCGAACTGGGCGGCATGGAAGCGCGGTTGCGCACCGTGCCCGCCGTTTCCGCCGACTGCGAAGCGACCGCCCCCGAGATTCCGGAAAGCGGCGCGCTGTACGCGACCCTCGACGACCTGAAAAACTGCTCCGGCCTGGCACTGGGCAGCCCGACGCGCTTCGGCAACATGGCCGCGCCGCTGAAATACTTCCTCGACGGCACCAGCAACCTGTGGCTGACCGGCGCACTGGTCGGCAAACCGGCTGGCGTCTTTACCTCCACCGCCAGCCTGCACGGCGGTCAGGAAACCACGCTGATGTCGATGCTGCTGCCCCTTCTGCACCACGGCATGCTGATCATGGGCCTGCCCTATAGCGAATCGGCGCTGCTGGAAACCACCGGGGGTGGCACGCCCTACGGTCCCAGCCATCACGCAGGTGCCGACGGCAAGCGCGCGCTGGACCGTCATGAAACCGACCTGTGCCGCGCACTGGGCCAGCGTCTGGCCAGGACCGCGGTGCAACTGGACGCGCCGCGCAGTTGAACCGGCAGAACGCCGGGGGCTTTCAGTTAAATCGTAAACTTGCAGGGCAAGGGTCGGTCTGACCCCTTGTCCTGCCTGTTGAATTTCTTTGGAGAACCGATGCACGACTACAAATGGCTGAACGAGTATTGCCTGAATCGATTCGGCTCCGCCAAAGCTCTGGAAGCTCATCTGCCCTCCCCCAAGACACCCAGACAACTGCAAGCCATCAGCGCCGACCGCTACCTGTCGACCATGGCCCTGCGGGTTTTCCGCGCAGGCCTGAAACACAGCCTGGTAGACGCCAAATGGCCAGCGTTCGAGGAAGTGTTCTTTCGCTTCGACCCGGAGAAAGTCGTGCTGATGGGCGCCGATCATCTGGAGCGACTGATGCAGGACGCGCGCATCATTCGTCACCTGGGCAAGCTCAAGAGCGTGCCGCGCAACGCGCAGCTGATTCTGGACATCGAGCAGGAGCATGGCAGTTTCGGCACGTTCATCGCCGAATGGCCGGTCGATAACATCACCGGCCTGTGGCAGTACATCGCCAAACACGGCAACCAGATGGGCGGCCTGTCAGCGCCGCGCTTTCTGCGCATGATCGGCAAGGACACCTTCATTCCGACCTGGGATGTGGTTGCCGCCCTGAACGCGCAGGATATCGTCGACCGTGTGCCGAGCAGCAAACGCGATCAGGCGATCGTGCAGGACGTCTTCAACCAGTGGCACGCAGAAAGCGGTCGGCCGATGTGCCAGCTGTCAGCCATGCTGGCGTTCACCGTCAACCACTGAGCATTGTCAGATATTCACCACATTGACGAACCGTGATGCTGCGGTTTCGTCGATGCGCAGATTGGTGAAGTCGAACAGGTTGCGATCGGCCAGCTGCGAGGGCTGCACGTTCTGCAGGGCGCGGAAGATGCTCTCCGTGCGGCCCGGTGTCTTGCGCTCCCAGTCCTGCAGCATCTCCTTGACCACCTGACGCTGAAGGTTTTCCTGCGAGCCGCAGAGGTTGCACGGGATGATCGGAAACTGCTTGAGGTCCGAGTAGGCCTGGATGTCCTTCTCGTGGCAGTACGCCAACGGACGAATCACCACGTTGCGGCCGTCATCGGCACGCAGCTTGGGCGGCATGGCCTTGAGCGAGCCATTGAAGAACATGTTGAGAAAGAATGTCTCGACGATGTCGTCACGGTGGTGCCCGAGCGCCATCTTGGTGGCGCCGATCTCGTCAGCGAAGGTGTACAGCGTGCCGCGACGCAGCCGTGAACACAGGGAGCAGGTGGTCTTGCCTTCCGGGATCAATTCCTTGACCACTGAATACGTGTCTTTCTCGACGATGTGGTACTCGATACCCAGTTCTTTCAGATAGGCAGGCAGCACGTGTTCAGGGAAGCCGGGCTGCTTCTGGTCCATGTTGACCGCCACGATGTCGAACTTGATCGGCGCGACCTTCTGCAGGTGCATCAGCACGTCGAGCATGGTGTAACTGTCCTTGCCGCCGGACAGGCAAACCATGACCTTGTCACCCTCTTCGATCATATTGAAGTCGGCAACCGCTTCGCCGGCCAGCCGACGCAGACGTTTCTGCAGTTTGTTCTGATTGACTGAAAGGGTGCCCATGTATGGAAATATCCGCTGACGATAGCTTGAGAAAAGCCGGGCATTTTACCCGTAACCGACCATTCGTTAAATATGCTGCGATCGTGCTGTTCAGACAGGCGAACAGACTGGAGCAAAAATGACCACCGGGCGGCTGGCGTGTTCAGAGCTTAGCCACATTGCGGCATACTTGGCGCACTGGAGAACCCTAAAGCATGCCCGACCAACTCAATTCACGCGTCGAAACCTGTTACCAACAAGCCGAAGCCTTCTTCAAGCGCACCTTCAAACGCCCGGTGGTCAGTTTCCAGTTGCGCGGTCAGAAGGCCGGTGTCGCTCACCTGCATGAAAATCTCCTGCGCTTCAACCCGCAGCTTTACAAGGAAAACGCCGAAGACTTCCTGCGCCAGACCGTGCCCCACGAAGTCGCGCACCTGATCGCCCATCAGCTGTTCGGTGGCAGCATCCAGCCACATGGCGAAGAATGGCAATTGATCATGCGCGGCGTCTATGAACTGCCGCCCAATCGCTGCCACACCTACGCGGTCAAGCGGCGCAGTGTGATCCGTTACATCTACCGCTGCCCGTGCCCCGACAGCGACTTCCCGTTCACCGCGCAGCGTCATGGCATGGTTCGCAAAGGACGGCGCTACCTGTGCCGCCGCTGCCGCGAGACGCTGGTGTTCAGCGGCGAGACGCGCACGGAATAGTCCTCCGATAAACAGCAGGCATAAAAAAACCCATCCGAAGATGGGTTTTTTATGGCCTGAAGGGTATCAGACGGTTTTGGTGGTGTTCACTGCAGCGCCTGGAGTCGGGCCTTCGGCAACGCCGAGGTCGTCTTCAGGGCGGGTTTCCAGAATGGCAGAGCCACCGGAAGCCAGCTCAGACTGCAGCTTGTCGGTGTCCAGCTCGCCGACCCACTTGGCAACCACAACGGTGGCAACAGCGTTACCGACCAGGTTGGTCAGGGCGCGGGCTTCGGACATGAAGCGGTCGATACCCAGAATCAGCGCCAGACCGGCTACCGGCAGATGGCCTACGGCCGACAGGGTCGCAGCCAGTACGATAAAGCCGCTACCGGTTACGCCGGCAGCACCTTTGGACGACAGCAGCAGTACCAGCAGCAGGGTGATCTGATGCGTGATGTCCATGTGCGTGTTGGTCGCCTGAGCGATGAACACGGCGGCCATGGTCAGGTAGATCGACGTACCGTCCAGGTTGAACGAGTAGCCCGTCGGGATAACCAGACCGACCACAGACTTCTTGGCACCCAGGCGCTCCATCTTGATCAGCATGCGCGGCAGGGCCGATTCCGAAGAAGAAGTACCCAGTACGATCAGCAGCTCTTCACGGATGTAGCGAATCAGCTTGAAGATGCTGAAGCCGTGAGCGCGGGCGATCGCGCCCAGTACAAACACGACGAACAGTGCGCAAGTGATGTAGAAGCAGATCATCAACTGACCCAGTTGCACCAGCGAGCTCACGCCGTAGGCACCGATGGTGAAGGCCATGGCACCGAACGCACCCAGCGGGGCCAGTTTCATGATCATGTTGATGATGTTGAACATCACGTGGGCGAAGCGATCGATGAAGTCCAGAACCGGCTTGCCGTAGGCACCCAGGCGATGCAGCGCGAAGCCGAAGATCACCGAGAACATCAGGACTTGCAGGATATCGCCGTTGGCAAACGCGCCGACGATGGTGTTCGGAATCACGTTAAGGATGAAGCCGACGATACTCTGGTCCTGACCGGCAGTGACGTAGGCAGCGATCTTCGAAGCGTCGAGCGTGCTGACGTCGATATTCATGCCGGCACCCGGCTGAACCACGTTGACCACGATCAGACCGATCAGCAGGGCGATGGTCGAAACGATCTCGAAATACAGCAGCGCATAACCGCCGGTCTTGCCGACCGACTTCATGCTCTGCATGCCAGCGATACCACTGACGACGGTACAGAAGATGATCGGGGCAATAACCATCTTGATCAGTTTGATGAACCCGTCACCCAGCGGTTTTAACGCCTTGCCGGTGTCCGGGTAGAAATGACCGATCAGGATACCGATGACAATCGCAACGATTACCTGAAAATAGAGGGATTTGTAGATGGGCTGACGAGTCGTCATTGCAGTTTTCCTCAAGGGCGTCGTCGGGCATCTTCACCTGATGCACGCGAGCCTATAAAGCGCTAACCCTCCTGCACTGGAGGGATTTGTTTTGTCGAGCTGCGCAAGGCAGGTCTCTGCCATGTAGATAGCAATACGCGTGCCATGGAGTCATTTTGATATCAAACCCCCGCATTACAAGGCGCACACTGGTAACGGTAGTCGGGATTCAACAGGAGAGGTGGCGGTTTTCCGCCGTATGATGGGAAAAATGGGCACACAGTGGCGGGTATCCGCCTTCTTTCGCCGGTGACGGTAGCGCTCGGTGACGCGCAGAGGTGTGACGCAGAGCGTCACGAACGGCATTCCCACGCCGGAGCGTGAGGAAGGATAGGTGTCCGGGTGAACACGATCGTCACTGCGCCAGAAAATGAATCCTGAACGCCGCGCCGCCCAATGGGGAATCGCCCAGCGTCAGTTGCGCGCCGTAGCTTTCGATGATGTCCTTGACCACCGCCAGGCCGATGCCTTGCCCGGGGTTCTGGCGGTCCAGCCGTTCGCCGCGTTCGAGAATGCGGGCACGCTGGCTCTGCGGGACGCCGGGGCCGTCGTCTTCGACGCACAGTTCATCGCCGGTCGTTGAACGCGTGAAGCTGACGCGCACTTCGCTCAGGCACAGCCGATAAGCGTTTTCCAGCAGGTTGCCGAGCATTTCCAGCAACGCGCCCTCTTCCATATGCACCTGGCAGTGCTCGGGCAGGTCCAGCGTGGTCTTCACCTGTTTGTCGCGATACACCTTGTCCAGCGTGTTGCACAGGCTTTCGACCACGGGTCGCAGCATCACGTGATGCCGCACCAGACCGCTCTTGCGCAGGCTGGCCCGCTGCAGTTGATAGCCGATCTGCTGGCTCATGCGTTCGATCTGCGATTGCAGCACCCACGCCTGCTCGACATCCTCGGGGCGCTTGGCGATGTTCTCGCTTACGCCCTGCAAGACCGCCAGCGGGGTTTTCAGGCTATGCGCCAGGTCGTCCAGAGAGTCGCGGTAACGAATCCGCTGCTCGCGCTCGCTGCGCAACAGGCGGTTGAGCGAGTCGGTCAGGCGCAGCAGTTCGCTGGGGTGTTCTTCGCTGAGGCTGTCGCGCACGCCGGCTTCCACCTGATCCAGTTCCTGGCTCAAGCCGCGCAAGGCCCGCAGCCCCCAGGTCAGGCCCATCCACAGCAACCCGAGCAGCACCGCCAGTGCTGCGCCAAAGCCCAGATAAAGCTTGCGGCGCAGGCCGTCGATGGTTTCCTGATAGCCGCGCAACGGCTGCACGGCAACGATACTGAATGCGGCATTGCGCCCGCCGAGCAGCCGGATCTCGACGTCATAGACGAAATACTCATCGCCATTGATTTCCTTGATCTTGGTGAACTCGCTGCCCTGCCCGTCGTATTGCGGGCGGTAGTCGATGTTCTCGCCTTCGGTCGACAACGAGCGCCAGACCATCTGCCCCTGGCGGTTATAGATGTAACCCAGCAGACGGCTACCGGGCAGATTGAATTGTTCGCCCGGCAGTACAGACGGCATCAACAGATGACCATCTTCGACGCGCGCGGCCGAAATCATGGTGGTGACATCGGAAGCCAGGCGTTGCTCGATCGCTCCGCGCAGCGCCAGGCTGAACGCTCCCTGCAGAGCAGGCAGCATCAGCAGCATGAAGATCACCGCCAGCGTGGCGGCGCCCAGCATCAGGCGCAGGCGAAGCGAACGAATCACGTACAGCGCTCATTGAACAGATAGCCCATGCCGCGCACGGTTTCGATAGGTTTGAAGGCCACGCTGCTGTCCAGTTTGCGACGCAGACGACCGACCAGCACTTCGATCACGTTCGGGTCGCGCTCGTCGTCATCAGGGTACAGCTGCTCCATCAGGCGCTCCTTGGGCACCACTTGCTGGTGATGGAGCATCAGGTACTCAAGAATGCGGTATTCGTAGGCCGTCAGCGCCAACGGCTGCTCGGCCAGTGCCGCGTGCTTGCGATTGAGGTCCAGCAACAGCGGGCCAGCCGTGATGGTTGACTGAATGAAGCCGCTGGAACGCCGTAACAAAGCGTTCAGCCGTGCCTCCAGCTCTTCGAACTGGAAGGGCTTGACTACGTAGTCGTCAGCCCCGGCCGCCAGGCCTTCGACCTTGTCCTGCCAATTGCCGCGCGCGGTCAGGATCAGGATCGGAAACGCCTTGCCTAGTGCGCGCAGCTGGCGAATCAGGTCCAGGCCGCCAATGCCCGGCAGGCCCAGGTCGATCACCGCCAGGTCGTGATTGAATTGCGCGACCTGATACAACGCCTCTTCAGCGTTGGCCACCGCTTCCACCACATGCCCGGCTTCGGTCAGACGGGTTCGCAGGTGGTGGCGCAGCAGCGCTTCATCCTCAACTACCAACAACTTCATGCAGCTCTCCCAGGCACAATCGCAGCCTCAAGACAAAGAATGAAACGACATCGTCGCATCAGTACTCAACAGGCGGGCGCTGACGGGCACGTGTTGTGTCACATCATAGCTGCCCAGCAGGATTTCGCGGCTGACAGGCGCACCATTGTGAGTGCCCGTCAGACTGCCGTAAACCGGTGGCGAATAAAGCGTCCCCACCGAGACGTTGGAATGCGCCTGCTCCCCGAGCGCGTGCCCCCAGCTGTTGGTATCGTCAAGCCTTTCGCTGGTCTTGCTGAACTCGATACGGGCCACGTCAAGCCGACCATCACCCGCCTGCACCGCAGCACTGCCACCCAGAAAAGCCAGGGCCAGGAAAAACTTGTTGAGATTCAACATATCGACTCCTTTTGCGCTCGGGGACGCTGTCAAGGTATGGGCCAACAGTAATCGCGCCGGGCTGAACCCCGACTGAACACTGCATGAACCGGCGCTGAACAGTCATCCACACCCTGTGCAGCAGAATCGGCTATGGTTATTTGCCAACTCAAACATCAACAAGGAGCTGACCATGCGTGTGTGGATTGCAATGATCATGATGGGTCTGACCGGCCTCGCCCAGGCGGCGATCAAGACCGAGCAGATCGATTACAAAAGTGCCGACGGCACCAAGCTGGTGGGCTATTACGCGTACGACGACGCGGTAAAAGGCCCGCGCCCTGGCGTCCTGGTGGTCCACGAATGGTGGGGCCTGAACGACTACGCCAAGCGCCGCGCCCGCGATCTGGCTGCACTGGGTTACAGCGCAATGGCCATCGACATGTACGGCGAAGGCAAAAACACCGAGCACCCGAAAGACGCGATGGCCTTCATGCAGGCCGCGCTGAAGGACAGCGATGCCGCCGACAAGCGCTTTGACGCCGGGCTGGAGCAATTGAAGAAGCAGCCACAGACCGATCCGAAGAAGATCGCAGCGATCGGTTACTGCTTCGGCGGCAAGATCGTGCTCGATGCGGCACGCCGCGGTGAACCGCTGCTGGGCGTGGTGAGCTTCCACGGCGCACTGGTCACCAACACCCCGGCGAAACCGGGCATCAAGGTGCCAATGCTGGTCGAACACGGCGCCAAGGACAGCATGGTCACCCCTGAAAACGTCACCGCATTCAAGAAGGAAATGGACGACGCCAAGGCCGACTACAAGTTCGTCAGCATCGACGGCGCCAAACACGGCTTCACCAACCCCGACGCCGACCGCCTGAGCCACGGCGAACACGGCGGCCCGGACATCGGCTACAGCAAATCCGCCGATGAGAGCTCCTGGGCGGACATGAAAGAGTTCTTCAAGAAGATATTTGGTTGACTGTCAGATGTTCCTTCTACACGGAGCGTCGGCACGATAGTCGGGATCATCGTTCCTCACGCTCCAGCGTGGGAATGCAGTGCTCGACGCTCTGCGTCGCAAAAGAGGACGCAGAGCGTCCAGAAAGGCATGCGACGCGGAGCGCCGCACGATAATTACGATCATCGTTCCTCACGCTCCAGCGTGGGAATGCAGTTCTCGACGCTCTGCGTCGTCAAGAGGAAGCAGAGCGTCCGGAACGGCATGACGACGCGGAGCGCCGCACGATAGTTGCGATCATCGTTCCGCACGCTCCAGCGTGGGAATGCAGTTCTCGACGCTCTGCGTCGCAAAAGAGGACGCAGAGCGTCCAGAAAGGCATACGACGCGGAGCGCCGCACGATAGTTGCGATCATCGTTCCGCACGCTCCAGCGTGGGAATGCAGGTCTCGACGCTCTGCGTCGCAACAATGCGTTAATACCAGCGCTGAATATCGATCAAACCGCGCTGCCCCTCATAATCGCGGGCGCTGGAGTATCTCCAGTGCTCACCGACATCCACATAACCTCTCTTTACCGGGTTATGGTGAATGTAATCGAGCTTCTGCCGCATCACCTTTTCATTCCACACAAGCTCGGCATGGGCTCCTTCCTGCCAGACCTGATAAACCCTGTCACTCTTGTGCAGGCGCTTGACGAACCGCAGACGCTCCAATGTGCTGTCGGCATTGGCGTTCTCAAGTGCTGCGATTATCTGTCGAGCCGTAAAAGACTTGAAACTACTCACACACTTGTCCAGAGCGGGCGCTTGGGCCACGAAGTGCAAATGGTTTTCCAGTACGACATACCCGAATAGCTGCAGTCCCTGATGAGCCTGTTGATAGCGCCAGGCATTGAACAGAATGTCTACCAGAACAGGCCGGGTAAAAAGCGGTAACCACTCCACCACTGTGCAGGTCAGGAAGTGAGGCTTTTCAGGTTCGGTGATGGTGTATCTGCTTCGACCCATGTGTTCATCCTTGAATCATCAGAGGCGCGAAAGGTACCTTCCGACCGAGTACGTGGAAATAATGAAAGTGTGACCAGTTTTTTTGCTCTGAATCGCCAAGAGGACGCAGAGCGTCCGGAAAGGCATGCGACGCGGAGCGACGCACGATAGTTGAGATGATCGTTCCTCACGCTCCAGCGTGGGAATGCAGGTCTCGACGCTCTGCGTCGTCAAGACGCGTAGCGTGCGGAAAGGCCTGCGACGCGGAGCGCCGCACGATAGTTGAGATGATCGTTCCGCACGCTCCAGCGTGGGAATGCAGGTCTCGACGCTCTGCGTCGCCGAGAGGACGCAGAGCGTCCAGAAAGGCCTGCGACGCGGAGCGCCGCACGATAGTTACTGCTAGTGCCCTTCCCTCCAACCCGTTCCCCCGGCAAAATGCCGCCCATGACTGAACTATCCCACCTCCCCATCTGCTGCCCGGAACTGATCCGGCATTGGCCGCTGCCACAAGCCTTGCCGGGAGCAGTACTGGTGAGTGGACATTTTGATCCGCTCAAGCTGGCAGACGGCGACTTTCAGCGTTGTGAGCTGCAAATGCCGGCGAGCATTCAGCGCTCGGTGGCCAAGCGTCAGACTGAATTTCTCGCCGGTCGTCTCTGCGCACGCGAAGCCATGCGTCAGCTCGATGGCCGTCTGCACGTTCCTGCAGTGGGCGAAGACCGCGCGCCGGTGTGGCCCTCGGATGTCTGCGGTTCGATCACTCACAGCACCGGCTGGGCCGCTGCCGTGGTTGCGCACAAGCAGCAGTGGCGCGGGTTGGGGCTGGACACGGAAAACCTGCTGAGCCATGACCGCGCCTCGCGGCTGGCCGGGGAAATTCTGACGGCGGCCGAGCTGGCAGAGATGGCGGCGGGTCCGGAAGATCAGATCGCACTGCGCGTGACCCTGACTTTTTCGATCAAGGAAGCGCTGTTCAAGGCGCTCTACCCCATCGTGCACAAGCGTTTCTATTTCGAAGACGCACAACTGCTGGAATGGTCCGCCGATGGCCACGCCCGGCTACAACTGCTGATCGACCTGTCCAGCGAGTGGCATGCGGGCAAGGAGCTGGACGGTCAGTTCAGTGTGCAGGACGATCACCTGTTGAGCCTGGTCGCCGTCGAAGGCTGATCAGCCGGGCAGCGGACAATGCTCGCAACGCCCAACCCACTCGACCCGATGACTCAAACAGCACACACGCCGTTGCCTGCGTGGTTCACCACCTCGCGCCTGCGGCACATAACGCACGGTCTGAAACAGAGGATTGGTGCGCCCGTCCGGCCTTTTCTTCTCGCTTAACAGCGCCAGCCCCGCAGCCAGCGACGCATCACTGCAGGTAGCCAGCTGCGCAAGGCAGCCTTCCAGATAATCCCCGGCGCTGCTCCACAACACAGCAGCCGACAGTCCGCCATAAGCGCTCAGAGAAGTAATGAAGGGCTGCAGATTGTCATCGAGCAATCCGGCAAAGCGCTGAAACGGATCAACCGCAATACCCCGCCAGACGCTTCCCTCCCCTGCCAGCCTGATGCCGCTCGGCACCCCACGCTCATCCAGCGCCAACGCCACTTGCTCCAGCTGTAACGGCCAATGCCAGTCATGCACCAGGCTGGCCACCAGCACCGGCGGAATCAGTTGCATGAAGTAAAACTTGGCCCACTGCGACACCAGCACCGGCAATTGATCGGGCATCAGTTGCGGCCCGTAAACAGTCAGCAGTATCTGATCAAGACGCTCGGGGCGCAGCAGATCAGGCAACGTCATCACCGGACGCGGATCATCCGCCGTCAGCAAGGTCCGCCCGAACCGCTCAAATGGCCCGGCAAACAAAGGCAAGCTCAACGCGGCACCTGCGTGCGCGGCCAGGTCAGGCTGAAGCATGCTCCGCCCAGGCTGACGCTGTGTCCGATCAGCGCGCGGCCTTCATGCCAATGGATGATCCGCCGCACGATCGACAGACCCAGCCCATGCCCGCCCGAGGCACGGGTGCGGCTGTCATCGATGCGCATGAACGGCGTGAAAATCTGTTCCCAAGCCTGCTCCGGCACGCCAGGACCATCGTCGTCCACGTCGATACGGCACTGCTGCGCTTCCAGCCGATAACTGATACGCACCTCGTTGTCGGCATGGCGCAGCGCATTGCTCACCAGGTTCTGCACGGCGCGATGCAGGTAGCGCGGCTCACCCTCGACCCAGGCAGCCTCGCCCTCTTCGGCCCTCAGGCATTCGCCCCGCGAAACCCGCACATCGGCACGCAATGGCGCCAGTTCGGCGATCACCTGATCGATCAGCGCATCCAGATCGACACGCTGGAAGTTCAAGGTCGGCGCGCCCTGCTCAAGACGCGCGTAGGTGAGCATTTCATCGACCAGCTTGTCGAGGTCCTGAATATCGCTGTCCATGCCACGCATGTATTTGCGCCGCGCCTCGGGAGTGGCGGCGTCGCTGACCATCTCCAGACCGAAACGCAGACGCGCCACCGGCGTGCGCAATTCGTGGGACACCGCGCGCACCAGTTCACGCTGGATCATCAGTGAGCGCTGCAGGTGTTCGGCCATGCTGTTGAACGCCGCCGCCACACGCCCCACCGAGTCGGAGCCTTCGGTCGGCACGCGGCTGTGCAGGCTGCCTTGGGCAATCTGCGTGGCCGCCGCTTCCAGCTCCAGCACCCGTCGCTCCAGACGCCGCACCAGCAAGTACACCACCAGACCGATCAGACACAGGCCCATCAAGGCGATCAGCAGCAGCCAATGCAGCGGATAGGGGTTCATCTGGTACAGCGGGCCGATTTCCAGCACCCAGTTGGTGTCGACGATCCCGGCCAGCACGCGGATCGAATCGCCGCCCTTGCCCAGCGCCATGACCGTATCGCCCTCATAGACGCGGCGGCGCTGGTCATCGTCCAGATCCGCCTGATCCAGCGCCAGCAGGTGCAGGTCGAAACCGAACCCCTTGTCGCTGCGCAGGGCCTGCAGGCGCGCCGGTTGCTCGTCGACTGGAAAGCGCACCAGTTCATCGATCAGCAGGTAAATAGTGGCTCTCGCCAGTTGTTCGGTGATCTGCTGCACTTCGCCGGTCAGCAACAGTGGCTCCTTGTCGCTCAACTGACGATAAACCCTGGCAGCGTGCGGCCCGATCTGTTCGACCACTACCTTGCCGCGCGCCAGTTGCCCCAGTGCGCTGCTGTCGAGGTGAGCCTGTTCAAGGGTTTGCAGACTCAGGGGAATGCCCAGCAGGCGCTCCCAGACTGCCAGGGCGCGGCGCCGTTCGATGCCGTCGAGGGGCAGCAGATTGTCGGCCATGATCGTAAAGGTGCCATGGGCCAGGCGCTCGCGGTACTGCTCGCCGCGCGACTGGTTGAGCACATGCAGGGCCAGCACGCCGAGCAGCGCGACCAGCACCAACACGCCCAGCACGCCACCGTAGATGCGCAGAAAGATCGAATTCATCAGGTCAGCCGCTGAACACGTGGCCGCTCATGTCCTGCGCCGCTTCGGGCACAAACAGATAGCCCTTGCTGCGCACGGTCTTGATCAGACGCGGATGAATGGGATCGTCGCCGATCTTCGGGCGGATACGCGAGATACGCACATCGATGGAGCGATCCTGCCCGTCGTACCCCACACCGCGCAGCGCGGTGAAAATCTCTTCGCGGGACAGCGTGCGCCCGGCGTTGGCCACCAGCAGCCACAGCAGGTCGAACTCGGCACCGGTCAGCTCGATGCTCTGCTCGCGAAGCCAGGCCTCACGCAGTGCGTTGTCCACCACCAACGGCCCGAACACCAGACGGCGCAGCTCGGCAGCCGGCACCTGCGGCGCTTCACTGCGGCGCAGCAGGGCTTTGATACGCGCCAACAGCACGCGCGGATGCACCGGTTTGCAGACGAAATCGTCGGCGCCGGTGTCGAGTCCTTCTATATGGTCGGTGTCGTCAGTGCGCGCGGTGAGCATCAGAATCGGCCCGTCGTAGCGGTCACGCACGCTGCGGCAGATGCTGAAACCGTCCTCGCCGGGCAGCATCAGGTCGAGAATCACCAGATCCGGCTGCTCGGCGATGATCCGCACCGCCGCCAGCGCGCCGTCGCCTTCGATGCTGACGCGCAGGCCGTGGTTCTGCAGGTAGTCGCTGGTCAGTTCGGCCAGTCGCTGGTCATCCTCGACGATCAATACGTGCCAGGTGTGTGGTTCCACAGCCATCTTTCCTTGTCGTTATCGACCGCTTTTGTTTTTGCAACGCAGGGGTTGCGGCATCGCGTCGCAGGCGAGTGTAGCAACCCTTGCGCGGATCACACGACACCGCAGGCGGCATAGCACATGACATGCCAGAACGGCCTTGCAGCTGCGTTTTTTTGTGATAGGGTTCGCGCCCTCAAAAATCAGCAGTGCATCGCCGGTGCCTACAGAAATCGGTGACAAACGGTCACGATCCAGTAGTTATGCGGCCTACACGCACGGTGTGCGATTCATACACAAACTACACACACTTTATCCACAAGCGGTGCGTTGCAATTCATGTCCAAAACGCATTATCTTGTAGCCCGGCGACCAGACACACCCTACATGTGGGGTTTTGAATAAAAACGCCAGCACAACTCAAATGGGAAATTCAAGCATTTTTGTTGCGTCTGAGGGGTTGAACTTCAAGCCAGTTTAGGCACCAAGACCCTCGCGTGTGAGCCAGAGCTATCCCGTACACGTTTTGCAACATCGAACACGCACTCTTGATCAGATTTTCGAAGGATCGGGCATAGCCCGGTCCTTTTTGGCTTCAAAACCTGGAAGCGGCGACAGACCCCGCTTTCACCTTCGTTTTGGAGCCCTTTGGTCGCCTTTTGCGACTGACTGCTCTAAACGAAATGGTGGGCAGCAATGCCCGAACAAACTTAAAGAACGTGGAGTCACACATGCAAACAGACACAACTCGCGAGAACTCGCCGACCGGCGCGCCGCAGCCAAGCCAGACCCAGCAGGATCTGTCTGCCACTGCCCCCGGTCAACTGCGCGTGATCAAGCGTAACGGTACTGTCGTTCCTTACACCGACGACAAGATCACCGTTGCCATCACCAAGGCGTTTCTTGCAGTTGAAGGCGGCAATGCTGCTGCCTCGTCGCGCATCCATGACACCGTTGCACGCCTGACCGAACAGGTCAGCGCCACGTTCAAGCGTCGCATGCCTTCGGGCGGCACCATCCACATCGAAGAAATCCAGGATCAGGTCGAACTGGCGCTGATGCGTGCCGGCGAGCAGAAAGTGGCTCGCGACTACGTCATCTACCGTGACTCGCGCGCCAAGGAGCGTGCCGTTCGTACACCCGAGGAGCAGGTCCAGGCTCACCCGTCGATCCGCATCACCCGCGCCGACGGCAGCTTTGCGCCGCTGGACATGGGTCGTCTGAACACCATCGTTACCGAAGCGTGCGAAGGCCTGGCTGAAGTCGACGCCGACCTGATCCAGACCGAAACCCTGAAAAACCTGTACGACGGCGTGGCGCTGAAAGACGTCAACACCGCACTGGTGATGACCGCCCGTACCCTGGTCGAGCGCGAGCCGAACTACTCGTTCGTCACCGCCCGCCTGCTGATGGACACCCTGCGCGCCGAAGGCCTGGGTTTCCTCGGTGTCGCCGACAGCGCCACCCACCACGAAATGGCCGACCTGTACGCCAAGGCGCTGCCTGCCTACGTCGCTGCCGGTATCAAGTTCGAACTGCTCAACCCTGTGCTGGCTGAATTCGACCTCGAAAAACTCGGCAAGGCGATCAACCACGAGCGCGACCAGCAGTTCACCTACCTGGGCCTGCAAACCCTGTACGACCGTTACTTCATCCACAAGGATGGCGTGCGTTTCGAGCTGCCGCAGATCTTCTTCATGCGCGTGGCCATGGGCCTGGCAATCGAAGAGAAAGCCCGTGAAGACCGCGCCATCGAGTTCTACAACCTGCTGTCGTCGTTCGACTACATGTCGTCGACCCCGACACTGTTCAACGCCGGTACCCTGCGTCCACAGCTGTCCAGCTGCTACCTGACCACCGTGCCGGATGACCTGTCGGGCATCTACCACGCGATCCACGACAACGCCATGCTGTCCAAATTCGCCGGCGGTCTGGGCAACGACTGGACACCGGTTCGTGCGCTGGGCTCGTACATCAAGGGCACCAACGGCAAGTCGCAAGGCGTCGTACCGTTCCTGAAAGTGGTCAACGACACCGCCGTTGCGGTCAACCAGGGCGGCAAGCGCAAGGGCGCGGTCTGTGCCTACCTGGAAACCTGGCACATGGACATCGAAGAGTTCATCGAGCTGCGCAAGAACACCGGTGATGACCGTCGTCGTACCCACGACATGAACACCGCCAACTGGATCCCTGACCTGTTCATGAAGCGTGTCTTCGATGACGGCCCGTGGACCCTGTTCTCGCCCTCCGAAGTACCGGACCTGCACGACCTGACCGGCAAGTCCTTCCAGGAGCGTTACGAGCACTACGAAGCGCTGACCGAATACCCAGGCAAGATCAAACTGTTCAAGACCATCCAGGCCAAGGATCTGTGGCGCAAGATGCTCTCGATGCTGTTCGAAACCGGCCACCCCTGGCTGACCTTCAAGGACCCGTGCAACCTGCGCAGCCCGCAGCAGCACGTGGGCGTGGTTCACAGCTCGAACCTGTGCACCGAGATCACCCTGAACACCAACAAGGACGAGATCGCGGTCTGCAACCTGGGCTCGATCAACCTGCCGAACCACATCGTCGACGGCAAGCTGGATACCGACAAGCTCAAGCGCACCGTCGATGTAGCCGTGCGCATGCTCGATAACGTGATCGACATCAACTACTACTCGGTACCGCAGGCCAAGAACTCCAACCTGCGCCACCGTCCGGTCGGCCTGGGCATCATGGGCTTCCAGGACGCGCTGTACCTGCAACATATCCCGTACGGTTCTGATGCTGCCGTGCAGTTCGCCGACACCTCCATGGAAGCGGTCAGCTACTACGCGATCCAGGCGTCCTGCGACCTGGCCGACGAGCGCGGTGCCTACGAGACGTTCCAGGGTTCGCTGTGGTCCAAGGGCATCCTGCCGCTGGATTCGCAACAGATCCTGATCGAACAGCGTGGCGAGAAGTACATCAGCGTCGACCTGAAGGAAACCCTGGACTGGGCGCCGGTACGTGCCCGTGTGCAGAAAGGTATCCGTAACTCGAACATCATGGCCATCGCACCGACCGCCACCATCGCCAACATCACTGGCGTGTCGCAGTCGATCGAACCGACCTATCAGAACCTGTATGTGAAATCGAACCTGTCCGGCGAATTCACCGTGATCAACCCGTACCTGGTTCGCGACCTCAAGGCCCGCGACCTGTGGGACTCGGTCATGATCAACGACCTGAAGTACTACGACGGTTCGGTACAGCAAATCGAGCGCATCCCGCAGGAGCTCAAGGAGCTTTACGCGACTGCCTTCGAAGTGGACACCAAGTGGATCGTCGATGCAGCAAGCCGTCGTCAGAAGTGGATCGACCAGGCTCAGTCGCTGAACCTGTACATCGCCGGCGCCTCGGGCAAGAAGCTCGACGTGACCTACCGCATGGCCTGGTACCGTGGTCTGAAAACCACCTACTACCTCCGTGCCCTGGCCGCGACCAGCACCGAGAAATCCACTGTCAACACCGGCAAGCTCAACGCAGTATCGAGCGGCGGCCACGGCCCGGACGACTCGGCGATCACCGCCCCGCGCCCAACCGAAGCAGCACCTGCCGGCCCGGCCCCAGTGCCAAAGGCTTGCGCAATCGACGAGCCGGATTGTGAGGCTTGCCAGTAAGGCAACCCGCCTCGCCCCCACAGGAGAAACACAACCCTGTGGGAGCGAGAGGCCAACAAGCCTGACGCTGTACCTGTAGGAGCGGACTTGTCCGCGAAGAGGCCGGCAAGGATACACATCCCCTTGCCACCCTCCTTCTCACCCAAAGGCCCCGAAAGCCAAAAATTCATGTTCCTTGCGCGCCACACCTGAAAAGCAAGCAACACACCCTCTAGATCCAACAGGCCAGTCCACCCGACTGACCCTCAAGCAGGAGAAGTACACCATGCTGAGCTGGGACGAATTCGATAAGGAAGACGGCGAAGTAGTCGCCAAAGCGACCAACGCCGGTCATGCCAACGAAGCCAACATGGACCGCCTCGACAGCGCCGGTGGCCTGGCTGCACAGGAAGCCCGTGCAGTGACCGCCGCCGACTCCGCTGCCCTGATCCGCGCCAAGAAAGCCCTGGACGCACTGGACGTCGCTGAAGGCCTGGCCGAACTCGAAGGCGCCAGCGCCCGCGTCGCCGTTGACGAAAAAATGATGATCAACTGCCGCGCCGACCTCAACCAGCTCGTGCCTTTCAAGTACGACTGGGCCTGGCAGAAGTACCTGGACGGTTGCGCAAACCACTGGATGCCGCAAGAAGTCAACATGACCGCCGACATCGCCCTCTGGAAAAACCCGGAAGGCCTGACCGACGACGAGCGCCGCATCGTCATGCGTAACCTGGGCTTCTTCTCCACTGCCGACTCGCTGGTTGCCAACAACCTGGTATTGGCCGTGTATCGCCTGATCACCAACCCGGAGTGCCGCCAGTACATCCTGCGCCAGGCCTTCGAAGAGGCGATCCACACCCACGCCTACCAGTACTGCATCGAATCGCTGGCCATGGATGAAGGCGAGATCTTCAACATGTACCACGAGATCCCGTCGGTCGCTAAAAAAGCAGCCTGGGGCCTGAAGTACACCCGTTCGATCTCCGATCCGAAGTTCGAAACCGGCACCGTCGAAACCGACAAAGAGCTGCTGCGCAACCTGATCGCTTACTACTGCGTACTGGAAGGCATCTTCTTCTACTGCGGCTTCACCCAGATCCTCTCCATGGGCCGCCGCAACAAGATGACCGGCGTTGCCGAGCAGTTCCAGTACATCCTGCGCGACGAGTCCATGCACCTGAACTTCGGCATCGACGTGATCAACCAGATCAAAATCGAAAACCCGCACCTGTGGGATGCCGAGATGAAAGAAGAAGCCACGCAGATGATCCTGCAAGGCACCCAGCTGGAAATCGAATACGCCCGCGACACCATGCCCCGCGGCGTACTCGGCATGAACGCTGCGATGATGGAAGACTACCTGAAATTCATCGCTAACCGTCGCCTTAGCCAGATTGGCTTGAAGGAAGAATATCCAGGGACGACCAACCCGTTCCCCTGGATGAGCGAGATCATGGACTTGAAGAAAGAGAAGAATTTCTTTGAGACTCGGGTTATTGAGTATCAGACAGGTGGGGCGTTGAGCTGGGATTGATTTGCATCCCGCGGAGTTGCAATAAAAGCTGAACCCATCTCATCAAAAATGAAACGGGTTCTGAGAAAAGGGCTGCCAACTGGCAGCCTTTTTTATTTTTGTTTCGGCAGAAACGTGAGGTTTGACTCGGTTAATTCCGGTCGAACGCGACTCCGGCCGGGCCTCGCCTGTTTTTGCCTTGCCTGACCTGCCTCTCGGCCATCATCCCAGACGGCAAAGACCAGGACGACGGGTGATGGCAGAGGGAAGGTCAAACGAAACTAAACGGTTTCCAAAGACAATCTGGTTTGGCTGGCCCTCCCCTTATTGGTAACTGCCTCAAGGATCGCCCGCCCCAGCTCGCGAATGTCGGGCTCTTTCACCATGGAGTGATGAGTTCCCATGATGGAGATGACTTGCAACTGCTCCTTGGGCATCAGCGCCTCCCAACCAATGCTGATATCACTACGGTTTTCTCCCATTGCTGAGAATAAAGTGACACGCACCGGTAGCGCGGGCGGCCTGTAACGGTAGAGCGCCAGACCGATACTGCGGATCAGTACCAGGTATCTTTTTGCAAGATCACTCTCTATACCTTCAGGAAGCAGACCTTGAACTTGCGTATAAGCCAACAAGGCCTCGAAATCCCGAGCAGCAGCCAAGTGTCTGACAGGCCCCTGGCGTACATCACGCGGCAGAAGTCTCAACAAGGCTTCGATCTCGTCGAAATCCGGCCTCTCATCGAGATGAGCGTACCCACCCTCCTGCGTATCAAACAAATGCCGATAGTCGCTGGTGGTGTCGACAAGCCCGAGGAATTCTACCGTAGCACCGGCCCCTGTCAGTTGATGGGCAATTTCATAGGCGATCGTTCCCCCGGCAGACCAGCCGGCCACGCGATACGGCCCCTGTGGCTGTATATGGCGGATACCCTCAATGTAGCGTGAGGCCATTGCCTCGATAGTGGTGAGGTGTTCCTCTCCACTTTGCAGTCCGCTCGCCGAAAATCCATACACCGGAATGTCAGAGGGAATTTGCTTTGCCAACTGTTGGGCATAGCCGATATCCCCTGAGCCTTCATGAATGAGGAACAAAGGATGTTGAGCCCCCTCTTTGCGAAGGGTGGTCAGATTCGGATGCAGAGCCTTGTTCAAACCGCTATGGCAAGACGCGGCAAGTTCACAGATTGTCGGGTGCATGAACAGATCGCCTAACGCCACTTCGACCTCGAAGCGCTGACGCAGGCACGAAACCAGTTGCACTGCCAGCAGCGAATGCCCGCCCAGTTCGAAGAAGTGGTCATGGCGACCCACCCGCTCCAGCCCCAGCAATGCCTGCCAGATCTCCGCCAGCGCATGTTCGATTTCACCTACCGGCGCCTCGTAACCACGACTGGCATAAGCGTCATCCTCCGGTGCTGGCAATGCCCGTCGATCCAGCTTGCCGTTCGGCGTTAGCGGGAAACGCGCCAGCGTTACAAAGGCACTCGGGATCATGTACTCCGCCAGCCCTTGCGACAGTTGCTCGCGCAACTGCGTCGCCGACAATACGGCGCCTTCCTGCGCCGTCAAATACGCCACCAGGCGTTTGTCTCCGGGACTGTGCTCGCGCGCCAGCACTACCGCCTCCCTGACCCCGGGGCAACCCGCAAGCTGCGACTCGATCTCGCCCAGTTCGATACGGTAGCCCCGGAGCTTGACCTGATCGTCGTTACGCCCCAGGTACTCGATATTGCCGTCTGCCAGCCAGCGCCCCAGATCGCCGCTCCTGTACATCCGCGCCGCCGGCTGGGCACTGAACGGATCCTCCAGGAAACGCTCCGCCGTCAATTCCGGCCGATTCAGATAACCACGGGCAACCCCAATACCGCCGATATGGATCTCGCCGCTGACCCCGATGGGTACCGGCTGGCCGTGCGCATCCAACAGGTAAATCTGTGTATTTGCTATCGGACGGCCGATCGGAACGATACCGATATCCTGCTCTGCCACGTAATGCCATGCAGTAACGTCAATGGCTGCTTCGGTGGGGCCGTAAAGATTGTGCAACTCGCTTTTCGGGAAATGTGCCTGGCCTTGCAATAGCAAAGCATGCGGCAGCGCTTCACCACTGCAAAGTACTCGCTTGAGCGTCGAACACCGGCCTGCTGGCGTCTGATTGACGAAGGCCTGCAGCATGGAAGGAACAAAGTGCAGCATGCTGATGCTTCGGCGCTCGATCACCTCCATCAGGTAGTGAGGGTCTTGATGCCCGCCGGGGCGGGCCATGACCAGTTGTGCCCCGGTCAGCAGAGGCAGGAAGATCTCCCAGACCGATACATCGAAGCCGAAGGGCGTCTTCTGCAAGACACGATCGTCGGCTCCAATCCGGTATTCGCTCTGCGCCCACCACAACCGGTTGACGACGCCGTCATGCTGGTTGGCCACGCCTTTGGGTTTACCAGTGGAACCCGAGGTATAGATCACATAGGCCAGGTGCTGCGGCGTGATGGCCGGTACCACGGGATTGTGGTCAGCCTCAACCTCCCAGTCGGCATCTTGCAGATCGAACGTCGGCACTGCCAACTCGCCCAGCAACGTCCGGGTCTCGCCCTGCACCAGCACTGCTACCGGCGCGCTGTCTTCCAGCATGTAGCGCAATCGCTCAGGCGGATACCCAGGGTCCAGCGGCACATACGCACCGCCCGCCTTCAGAATACCCAGCAAGCCCACCACCATTTCCAGGCTGCGCTGCGCACAGATCGCAACCCGATCATCCGGCTGGATACCCAGGCCGATCAGATAATGTGCCAGTCGATTCGCCCGGGCATTGAGTTCGCCATAGGTCAGACTTCCGGTTTCATCGACCACCGCGGGGGCATCCGGTTGTTGTGCCACCTGCTCCTCGAACAGTTGATGGAGCAACGTGTCCGCCGGGTAGGCCGCTGCCGTATCGTTGAACGATTCCAATACCTGCCGACGTTGCTCGCAGGACAGCAGCGGCAGTTGTCCGACTGCTTGCTGGTCATCCGCCACCATGCCTTCCAGAAGTACCTGCAGGTGCCCCGCCATCCGTTCGATCGTCGCACGCTCGAACAGATCGCTCGCGTATTCCAGAGAGCCGATCAACCCGCCATCCGCCTCGACCAGCGCAAGCGACAGGTCGAACTGGGCCGTCGTGTGCGGTGCTTGCAGCGGCTCCAGGCTCAGCTCCGGCAGGCTGAGTTCGCCGCCGCCCGGGGTGTTGTTCAGCGCCAGCATGACCTGGAAGATCGGGCTATGACCCAGGCTGCGCGGTGGTTGCAACGCCTCCACCACCTGCTCGAACGGCAGGTCCTGATGCGCATGCGCCGCCAGCATGACCGCCTTGACCTGCTCCAGCAACGCCGCCACGCTCAGGCCCCCTTGCGGCCGGATGCGCAGCGCCAGTGTGTTGACGAAGAAGCCAATCAGCGACTCCAGTTCGCTGCGCGGACGATTTGCCACCGGCGTGCCGATCACCACATCGTCCTGCCCGCTGAAACGGCTCAACAGACTCGACCAGCCCGCCAGCAAGGTCATGAACAGCGTCGCACCGTGACGCTGACCCAACTGCCGCAACCCTGCCGTCAATGCCGGGCTCAGGGCCAGGCTCACCCTTCCGCCTGCGTAACTGCGCAACGGTGGGCGACGGTGGTCGGTTGGCAGCTCCAGCAAGGCCGGTGCGCCACTCAGGTGCTGCCGCCAGAAATCGACCTGCGTTTGCAGGGTTTCGCCCTGCAGCCACCGCCGCTGCCACGCCGCGTAGTCGACATACTGGAAGGCCAGTGCCGGCAGAGGATCGGCCAGCCCCTGGCTGAAGGCACGGTACAACATGCCGATTTCGTGCAGCAGAACGCCCGTCGACCAACCGTCCGAAACGATATGGTGCTGCGTCACCAGCAGGATGTGCTCCGTCTGCGACAGTTGCACAAGCCGCCCGCGGATCAGCGGGCCGCTCGACAAGTCGAACGGCGCCAGCGCCTCCTCGCGAGCGAGCCGCTCTACGGCCTCGGGTTGCGTCTCGTCTTGCGTCTTGTGCTGTACCGCGCTGTCCAGAGCGCGCAGGTCATGAGTGACCAGGGCGAAACCCTGGGTCTCCGGCGCGATCACCTGGATCGCCTGACCCTCGTGCAAGGCAAAATGGGTGCGCAGGGTTTCGTGGCGCGCCACGATCCGGTCCAGCGTGGCCTGCAAGGCCTCGCTGTCCAATCGGCCGCGCAAGCGCAGCCCCGCCGGGATGTGATAGGCGGCTCCCGCCGCCCGATCCAGTTGATCAAGGAACCACAAGCGCTGCTGCGCCCACGACAGCGGCAATGGCAGATCGCGGTCGACCAGCGTCAACGGCGTCTGCGCCGAGAGCCGGGCGTTCGCCACCTGACGTGCCAGACCTTGCAGCGTCGGCTCGGCGAACACATCCCGCAGTGCTACCTCGACTTCGAAGCGCTGACGCAGACGCGAAACCAGTTGCACCGCCAGTAAAGAATGGCCACCCAGCTCGAAGAAGTGGTCATGACGACCCACACGTTCCAGCCCCAGCAACGCCTGCCAGATCTCCGCCAGCGCATGCTCGACTTCACCTGCCGGCGCCTCGTAATCACGGCTGGCATAAGCGTCGTTCTCCGGCGCCGGCAATGCCCGACGATCCAGCTTGCCGCTCGGCGTTTGCGGGAAACGCGCCAGCGTTACGAAGGCACTCGGAATCATGTATTCCGCCAGCCCTTGCGACAGCTGCTCGCGCAACTGCGCCGCCGACAACACGGCGCCTTCCTGCGCCGTCAGGTACGCCACCAGGCGTTTGTCGCCGGGACGGTGCTCGCGCGCCACTACCACCGCCTCCCTGACCCCGGGGCAAGCCGCCAGCTGCGACTCAATCTCGCCCAGCTCGATACGGAAACCCCGGAGCTTGACCTGATCGTCGTTGCGCCCCAGGTACTCGATATTGCCGTCCGCCAGCCAGCGCCCCAGATCGCCGCTCCTGTACATCCGCGCTGTCGGCTCGGCACTGAATGGGTCGTCCAGGAACCGCTCCGCCGTCAGTTCCGGCATATTCAGATAGCCACGGGCAACCCCCGCACCGCCGATATGGATCTCGCCAATGACCCCGATCGGTACCGGCTGGCCATGTGCATCCAGCAGGTAAATCCGTGTATTCGCGATCGGACGGCCTATCGGAAGTGAATGACCCGCTTGAACAGCGCTGTCGCACAGGTAAAAAGTAGAGTCACCCGCCGCTTCCGACGAACCGTAGAAATTCAGTATCGTGGCCGAAGGTAACCAGGCGCGAGTGCGAGCAAGCAGGGAGGACGAAAACACCTCGCCACTGCAAACGATCAGCCGCTTTTCTGGCGAAACTTGTCGGTTCTCTATTCTCGACAGTTCTTCCAGCAGTGAAGGGACAAGAACCAGACGGGTCAACTGATGCTCTGTAACCGCCTGCCATAGCTGTAGCGGATCCCTGGAGGCCAGCGGCGACACGATATGCAGTTGCGCGCCAAACAGTAAGGGCATCAGCGTTTCAGTCACCGAATCGAGAAAACTGATCGACGTTTTTTGTGCATGCTTTTCGAGTCGCTGACCACCGAAAGTGTTATGCATCCAGTAAAGACGGTTAACCATGGCCTGATGTGGACCGCCCACGCCTTTGGGTTTACCGGAGGAACCCGAGGTATAAATCACATAGGCCAGGTGCTGCGGCGTGATGGCCGGCACCACGGGATTGTGTTCAGGTTCAACCTCCCAGTCGCCCTCTTGCAGATCGAGCGTCCGCACCGCCAACTCGCCCAGTAACCTCCGGGTCTCGGCCTGCATCAGCACCGCCACCGGTGCGCTGTCCTCAAGCATGTAGCGCAACCGCTGCTCCGGATACGCAGGGTCAAGCGGCACATATGCACCACCTGCCTTAAAAATCCCCAGCAAGCCCACCACCATTTCCAGGCTGCGTTGCGCACAGATCGCGACCCGATCATCCGGCTGGATACCCAGGCCGATCAGATAATGTGCCAGTCGATTCGCCCGGGCATTGAGTTCGCCATAGGTCAGGCTTGCGGTTTCATCAACCACCGCCAAGGCATCCGGTTGTTGCGCCGCCTGCTCCTCGAACAGTTGATGGAGCAATTTTTCCGCCGGGTAGGCCGCTGCCGTATCGTTGAACGACTCCAACACCTGCCGACGTTGCTCGCAGGACAGCAGCGGCAGTTCTGCGACCGATTGCTGGTCATCCGCCACCATGCCTTCCAGGAGCACCTGCAGGTGCCCCGCCATCCGCTCGATCGTCGCACGTTCGAACAGATCGCTCGCGTATTCCAGAGAGCCGATCAAACCGCCATCCGCCTCGACCAGCGCAAGCGACAGGTCGAACTGGGCCGTCGTGTGCGGCGCTTGCAGCGGCTCCAGGCTCAGCTCCGGCAGGCTGAGTTCGCCGCCGCCCGGGGTGTTGTTCAGCGCCAGCATGACCTGGAAGATCGGGCTATGGCCCAGGCTGCGCGGGGGTTGCAGCGCCTCGACCACCTGCTCGAACGGCAGGTCCTGATGCGCATGCGCCGCCAGCATGACCGCCTTGACCTGCTCCAGCAACGCCGCCACGCTCAGGCGCCCTTCCGGCCTGATGCGCAGCGCCAGTGTGTTGACGAAGAAGCCGATCAGCGACTCCAGTTCGCTGCGCGGACGATTCGCCACCGGCGTGCCGATCACCACATCATCCTGCCCGCTGAAGCGGCTCAACAGACTCGACCAGCCCACCAGCAAGGTCATGAACAGCGTCGCACCGTGACGCTGGCCCAACTGTCGCAACCCCGCCGTCAATGCCGGGCTCAGGGCCAGGCTCACCCTTCCACCTGCGTAACTGCGCAACGGTGGGCGGCGATGGTCGGTTGGCAGCTCCAGCAAGGCCGGTGCGCCGCTCAGGTGCTGCCGCCAGAAATCGACCTGCGTTTGCAGGGTTTCGCCCTGCAACCATTGCCGCTGCCACGCCGCGTAGTCGACATACTGGAAGGCCAGTGCCGGCAGAGGGTCGGCCAGCCCCTGGCTGAAGGCGCGGTACAACATGCCGATTTCGTGCAGCAGAACGCCCGTTGACCAACCGTCCGAAACGATATGGTGCTGTGTCACCAGCAGGATGTGCTCCGTCTGCGACAGTTGCACAAGTCGTCCGCGAATCAGCGGGCCGCTCGACAAGTCGAACGGCGCCAGCGCCTCCTCGCGAGCGAGCCGCTCCACCGCCTCGTGTTGCGCTGCGCTGTCCAGAGCGCGCAGGTCATGAGTGACCAGGGCGAACCCTTGAGTTGCCGGCGCGATCACCTGAATCGCCTGGCCCTCGTGCAAGGCAAAATGGGTGCGCAGTGCTTCGTGGCGCGCCACGATCCGCTCCAGCGTGGCCTGCAAGGCCTCGCTGTCCAATCGGCCGCGCAAGCGCAGCCCCGCCGGGATGTGATAAGCGGCTCCCGCCGCCCGGTCCAGTTGATCGAGGAACCACAAGCGCTGCTGCGCCCACGACAGCGGCAATGGCAGATCGCGATCCACCGGCGTCAACGACGTCAGCGGCGTCTGCGCCGATAGCCGGGCGTTCGCCACCTGACGTGCCAGACCTTGCAGCGTCGGCTCGGCAAACACATCCCGCAGTGCCACTTCGACTTCGAAGCGCTGACGCAGACGCGAAACCAGCTGCACCGCCAGCAACGAATGGCCGCCCAGTTCGAAGAAGTGGTCATGACGCCCTACCCGCTCCAGCCCCAGCAACGCCTGCCAGATCTCTGCCAGCGCATGCTCGATTTCACCAGCAGGCGCCTCGTAACCACGACTGGCATAAGCGCCGTCCTCCGGCGCCGGCAATGCCCGACGATCCAGCTTGCCGTTCGGCGTTAGCGGGAAACGCGCCAGCGTTACAAAGGCACTCGGGATCATGTACTCCGCCAGCCCTTGCGACAGTTGCTCACGCAGCTGTGCCGCCGACAACTCGACACTTTCCTGCGCCGTCAGGTACGCCACCAGGCGTTTGTCGCCGGGACGGTGCTCGCGTACCAGCACTACCGCCTCCCTGACTCCGGGGCAAGCCGCCAGCTGCGACTCGATCTCGCCCAGCTCGATACGGAAGCCGCGGAGCTTGACCTGATCGTCGTTGCGCCCCAGGTACTCGATATTGCCGTCCGCCAGCCAGCGTCCCAGATCGCCGCTTCTGTACATCCGCGCCGCCGGCTCGGCACTGAACGGGTCGTCCAGGAAACGCTCCGCCGTCAATTCCGGCAGATTCAGATAACCCCGGGCAACCCCCGCACCGCCGATATGAATCTCGCCGCTGACCCCGATGGGCACCGGCTGGCCGTGTGCATCCAATAGGTAAATGCGTGTGTTGCCGATGGGGCGGCCAATAGGAATCGAGCGCGAATTGTCGGACAGCGCATGGATCTCATAGGTGCTGGCAAAGGTCGTTGTTTCCGTTGGTCCATAGCCATTGATCAGATGCCTCGGGCGATGGGCGCGGGACAAAACCTTCGCAACGCTCACTGGATCGAGCACATCCCCACCGACCAGGAGATATCGCAGCTTTGAGAAGGCAACGGCGAGTACATCGACATATTCATTGAACAATCCAGCAGTCAACCATAAAGCGGTCACGCCACCTTCAATCAATACATGGTTCAAGCGCGCGGGATTGAGCAGCGTCGCCTGAGACACAACCAACAGTTTCGCCCCATTGAGCAGCGCACTCCAGATTTCCCAGGTCGAAGCGTCGAAGGCCGTATTGGCGCCATGCGCAACGCAATCCTCTGTGGTGATCCTGGCATAAGGATTATTGATAACCAGACGCAGCACACTGCGGTGCTCAATCAGCACGCCCTTCGGCACTCCCGAGGAGCCGGATGTATACATCACATAAGCCGGCATTCTCGACGTCAGCTCCAGGGCATCAAGATCCGGATTGCCACACGGCAGCCCACCGGTCCCTGAGGACAGGTCCACGCTGTCCAACACGACCTGCGGCACATTCACCGCCGGCAGGCATTCCTGCAGAGCCTCTTGCACCAGCACTGCTACCGGCGCGCTGTCTTCCAGCATGTAGCGCAACCGCTCAGGCGGATACCCAGGGTCCAGCGGCACATACGCACCGCCCGCCTTCAGAATACCCAGCAAGCCCACCACCATTTCCAGGCTGCGCTGCGCACAGATCGCGACCCGATCATCCGGCTGGATACCCAGGCCGATCAGATAATGTGCCAGTCGATTCGCCCGGGCGTTGAGTTCGCCATAGGTCAGGCTTGCGGTTTCATCAACCACCGCCAAGGCATCCGGTTGTTGCGCCGCCTGCTCCTCGAACAGTTGATGGAGCAATTTTTCCGCCGGGTAGGCCGCTGCCGTATCGTTGAACGACTCCAGTACCTGCCGACGTTGCTCGCAGGACAGCAGCGGCAGTTCTGCGACCGCTTGCTGGTCATCCGCCACCATGCCTTCCAGAAGTACCTGCAGGTGCCCCGCCATCCGCTCGATCGTCGCAAGTTCGAACAGATCGCTCGCGTATTCCAGAGAGCCGATCAACCCGCCATCCGCCTCGACCAGCGCAAGCGACAGGTCGAACTGGGCCGTCGTGTGCGGTGCTTGCAGCGGCTCCAGGCTCAGCTCCGGCAGGCTGAGTTCGCCGCCGCCCGGGGTGTTGTTCAGCGCCAGCATGACCTGGAAGATCGGGCTATGGCCCAGGCTGCGCGGGGGCTGCAGCGCCTCCACCACCTGCTCGAACGGCAGGTCCTGATGCGCATGCGCCGCCAGCATGACCGCCTTGACCTGCTCCAGCAACGCCGCCACGCTCAGGCCCCCTTGCGGCCGGATGCGCAGCGCCAGTGTGTTGACGAAGAAGCCGATCAGCGACTCCAGTTCGCTGCGCGGACGATTCGCCACCGGCGTGCCGATCACCACATCGTCCTGCCCGCTGAAGCGGCTCAACAGACTCGACCAGCCCGCCAGCAAGGTCATGAACAGCGTCGCACCGTGACGCTGACCCAACTGCCGCAACCCTGCCGTCAATGCCGGGCTCAGGGCCAGGCTCACCCTTCCGCCTGCGTAACTGCGCAACGGTGGGCGGCGATGGTCGGTTGGCAGCTCCAGCAAGGCCGGTGCGCCGCTCAGGTGCTGCCGCCAGAAATCGACCTGCGTTTGCAGGGTTTCGCCCTGCAGCCACCGCCGCTGCCACGCCGCGTAGTCGACATACTGGAAGGCCAGTGCCGGCAGAGGGTCGGCCAGACCCTGGCTGAAGGCGCGGTACAACATGCCGATTTCCTGCAGCAGAACGCCCGTCGACCAACCGTCCGAAACGATATGGTGCTGTGTCACCAGCAGGATGTGCTCCGTCTGCGACAGTTGCACAAGTCGTCCGCGAATCAGCGGGCCGCTCGACAAGTCGAACGGCGCCAGCGCCTCCTCGCGAGCGAGCCGCTCTACGGCCTCGTGTTGTGCCGCGCTGTCCAGAGCGCGCAGGTCATGGCTCGCCAGGGCGAAACCCTGGGTCTCCGGCGCGATCACCTGGATCGCCTGGCCCTCGTGCAAGGCAAAATGGGTGCGCAGGGTTTCGTGGCGCGCCACGATCCGGTCCAGCGTGGCCTGCAAGGCCTCGCTGTCCAATCGGCCGCGCAAGCGCAGTCCCGCCGGGATGTGATAAGCAGCCCCCGCCGCACGGTCCAGTTGATCGAGGAACCACAAGCGTTGTTGCGCCCACGACAGCGGCAATGGCAGATTGCGATCCACCGGCGTCAACGACGTCTGCGCCGAGAGCCGGGCATTCGCCAACTGGCGTGCCAGACCTTGCAGCGTCGGCTCGGCAAACACATCCCGCAGCGCCACTTCGACTTCGAAGCGCTGACGCAGACGCGACACCAGCTGCACCGCCAGCAACGAATGGCCGCCCAGTTCGAAGAAGTGGTCATGGCGACCCACCCGCTCCAGCCCCAGCAACGCCTGCCAGATCTGCGCCAGCGCATGTTCGACTGCACCTGCCGGCGCCTCGTAATCACGGCTGGCATAAGCGTCGTCCTCCGGCGCCGGCAATGCGCGCCGATCCAGCTTGCCGTTTGGCGTTAGCGGGAAACGCGCCAGCGTTACGAAGGCACTCGGAATCATGTATTCCGCCAGCCCTTGCGACAGCTGCTCGCGCAACTGCGCCGCCGACAACACGGCGCCTTCCCGCGCCGTCAGGTACGCCACCAGGCGTTTGTCGCCGGGGCGGTGCTCGCGCACCAACACCACCGCCTCCCTGACCCCAGGGCAAGCCGCCAGCTGCGACTCGATCTCGCCCAGCTCGATACGGAAACCCCGAATCTTGACCTGATCGTCGCTGCGCCCCAGGTACTCGATATTGCCGTCTGCCAGCCAGCGCCCCAGATCACCGCTCCTGTACATCCGCGCCGCCGGCTCGGCACTGAACGGGTCATCCAGAAAACGCTCCGCCGTCAGTTCCGGCAGATTCAGATAGCCACGGGCAACCCCCGCACCGCCGATATGAATCTCGCCAATGACCCCGATGGGTACCGGCTGGCCGTGCGCATCCAGCAGGTAAATCCGTGTGTTCGCGATCGGACGGCCGATTGGAAACACCGAAGACCGATAACAGTCGATATCGTCAATCAATCTGTGCCAGGCCACCACGTCGCTACACTCCGTAGGCCCGTAACTGTTAATGAATTCGGGCCTCGGCTCGGGAAGCATTTCCAGCCTGGCGACTTGAATAGGCTCTCCGCCCAGTACCACCCGGCGAATGCTGTCGAGCTGTCTTGAATCGTTTGCATCGATGAGTGTGTTGAACGCACTGGGTGAAAGATTGATGTGGGTAATACACTCGCGTTGAATCTGCTCCAGCAGCACCTCTGGAATGAAAGCCTCTCTGGCCAGGTGCAGTGTTCCACCGACCAATAACGGACCGAGAATATTTTTTTGCGTCAGATCGAAGCTATAGGAGGAGACAAGCAGCACGGCATCATCGGAAGCCAGTTTCAGCTCGGCCAGATACCAGTGCATCAGGTTTAGAAAGCCCCTTTGCTCGATCAACACGCCCTTGGGTTGGCCGCTCGAGCCTGAGGTATAGATCACATAGGCCAGATGATCCGGCTTGACGGCTCGCGCCACTGGATCATGGTCAGCCTCAGCCTCCCAGCACCCGCCTTCCAGGTCCAGCAGCGGCACCGCCAACTCGCCCGGCAACGCCCGGGTCGCACTCTGCACCAGCACCGCCGCCGGCGCGCTGTCTTCCAGCATGTAGCGCAACCGCTGCTCCGGATACGCCGGGTCCAGCGGCACGTAGGCAGCGCCCGCCTTCAGGATCCCCAGCAAGCCCACCACCATTTCCGGGCTGCGCTCTACGCAGATCGCCACCCGGTCATCCGGCCCGATGCCCAGGCCGATCAGATGATGCGCCAACTGGTTGGCGCGCGCATTCAGTTGCGCATAAGTGAAGGTGCGCGCCTCAAATACCAGCGCAATCGCTTCTGGCGTCTTTTCTACTTGCGCTTCGAACAACTGATGGACGCAGGTGCCTTGCGGATAATCCACGGCCGTCGCATTCCACTCCTGCAGCAACTGACGCTCGGATCGCGGCAGCATCTCCAGACTGCGTAGCAACGACTCAGGTGAGTGTTCCAGCGCGTCGACCAGACTCTCCAGCGCCGTCTCCATGTAAGCACATACCCGCTGCGGATCGATCCCCGCCGTGGCTTGAACGGTCAGGGCAAAGCCCTCGCCCAGATCGTCCACAGCCAGTGTCAGCGGATAGTTGGTTCGCTCATTCCAGCCCAGGACCTCGATTCCGCCCCAGGCGCGGTCTCCCTGGTCCGAGACTTGCGGCTCGGCGCTGTGGCGGTAATTCAGCAGCGCGCTGAACAGCGGCAACGGCGGAGCAATGGCGCTGCAGCGTTGCGCCAGCGCCAACGACGCATGTTCGTGACCGAGCAGCGCGGTCAGGCGGGCATGCGTGGCCTTCACCCCCTCTCGCACACCTTGCTCACCGACGTTCAAGCACAACGGCAAGGTGTTGATGAACATCCCCAACGAGCGGTCGGCACCATCGCCACCCTGCATGCGTCCCAGCAACACCGTACCGAACACCACGTCTTCCTGGCCCGACGTGCGCCCCAGCACCTGCGCCCAGGCCAGATGATGCAGGCTGGCAGCACTAACGCCCAGGCTCCTGGCTTGCCGACGGATCCTGCCCGCCAGATCTGCGGAAACCGCCTGCCTGGCTTGCTTGATGTCCCGACCGTCGCCCTGCACATCGTGCAACCCGAATGGCAGCGTCGGTTCTGTCACCTGACCGAGCATTTCCTGGAAGAACGCTTCATGCGCCGCTTGGCTTACGCCCAATCGCGCCTGCGCCACATGATTGCGATAGGGTACCGAATCCGGCAGTCCGGCTGCCTGCCCCAGCAGATCCGCCTGCACCTCATGTTGCACCACTTCCAGCGCCATATGGTCCAGCACCATGTGGTGAAACAGCAGAATCGCCACCCAGCGACTATTCGCTTCGTCGTAGGCGTAAGCCATCTTCATCAAGGGCGCTTTCGTCAAATCCAGCCGGTAATGCCTGGGGTCGAAGCGCTCCTGGAGTTGCTGTTCGATGTCTCCGTCGGCCGCCTTCAGCGCCAACGCCTCCACGGCCAATGGCGCTTCGCGCCAGACTGTCTGAACCGGCTCGTCAAGCCCCTCCCACAGCACTGCTGTTCTCAAGATGTCATGCCTGGCAATCACGCCCTGAAGTGCCCGCACAAACGCCTTCAAGTGATCTTCGCTTGGCAGCGCAAAACGCGTATTTAGCAGATAGGGGTCACCCTCGACCGACGCAAGGTGGTGGAACAACACCCCTTCCTGCAGTGGCGCCAGTGCATAGATATCCTGGACGTTCGCCGTCCCGCCTGGCACAGCACGCACAATCCGCTCGATGGCGTCCTCGCTCAGGTCCGCGAGCGGTAACATCGACGGTGTAATTCGTGTGCACCCGACCACGATTCCGTTGGCGGGTACTTCCACCTCATGACCGTTACCCAATACCTCGGCAAACGCCGAAAGGGTTGGCTGGGCAAACAGCATCCGCACATCCGCCGACATTCCCGCTTGACGCATCCGGCCCATCAGACTGACGGCCAGTAGCGAATGCCCACCCAGCTCGAAGAAGTGATCGTGGCGACCCACCCGTTCGACACCAAGCAGCTCTTGCCAGATTTCGGCAAGCGCCCTCTCGACCGTCCCGCACGGCGCTTCGTAGCCGCGGCTCACATAAGCGTCAGCCTCCGGCACAGGCAACGCCCGGCGATTCAGCTTGCCGTTAGGTGTCAGCGGCCACCCCGGCAATTTCACATACGCAGCCGGCACCATGTACTCCGGAAGACTCGCCTGCAAGGCCGCCCGTAGCGTCTGCACCGCAATAGTCTCTTTAGCTTCTCGCGTCGTGTAATACGCGATCAGACGCTTATCACCCGGCGTGTCTTCCCGGGCAATCACCACCGCCTCTCCGACACCAGGGCACCCAGCCAGCTGCGCCTCAATCTCGCCCAGCTCGATACGGAAGCCACGGAGCTTGACCTGATCGTCGTTGCGTCCCAGGTATTCGATATTGCCGTCCGCCAGCCAACGCCCCAAATCGCCGCTCCTGTACATCCGCGCCGTCGGGTCGTTGCTGAAACGGTCTTTCACGAACCGCTCTGCGGTCAGCGCATCACGATTCAAATAGCCGCGCGCGAGCTGTACACCCGCGATATAAATCTCGCCGCAGACGCCAACCGGGACCGGTTGCATGTGCGGGTCCAGCAGGTACATCCGGGTATTGGCGACCGGCCGGCCGATCGGCACGATCCCCGCATGCAGGTCGGGCACACAGTGCCAGTAGGTGACGTCGACAGCGGCTTCAGTGGGGCCATACAGGTTATGCAATTGCACATGTGCAAAGCGTTGCTCGAAGTGCTTTTGCAAACTATAGGGCAACGCCTCGCCGCTACAGAACACCTGCCGCAATGTGCTACAGGCCAGCGGGCCAGCCTGATTGAGGAAGCTCTGCAACATGGACGGTACGAAATGCAATATCGTGACACCCGAGTCTGCGATCAACCCGGCCAGATACTCGGGGTCCTGATGGCCTCCCGGACGCGCGATCACCAATTGCGCACCCGCGAGCAAGGGTAGAAAAAATTCCCAGACCGACACGTCAAAACCGAACGGTGTCTTTTGCAAGACGCGGTCTTCGCGACTCAGCCGATATTGGTCCTGTGCCCACAACAGGCGGTTCACAATGGCGCGATGCTCGATCATCACGCCCTTGGGCTGACCGGTCGAACCCGAGGTATAGATCACATAAGCCAGGTGCTGTGGCGTGACCGTCGGCAACACACGATCATGCCTGGCTTCAGCCGCCCGGTTCACGCTTTGCAGATCCAGCACCGGCATCGTCAGCGCACCTAGCAAGTCCCGGGTCGTACGCTGCACCAGCACCGCAACCGGCGCGCTGTCCTCCAGCATGTAGCGCAACCGCTCCGGCGGATACCCAGGGTCCAGCGGCACGTAGGCACCGCCCGCCTTCAGGATCCCCAGCAAGCCCACCACCATCTCCACACTGCGTTCCACACAGATCGCCACGCGGTCGTCCGGAGCAATGCCCAGTGACAGCAAGACATCAGCCACCTGATTGCTGCGTTCGTTGAGGTCCGCGTATGTCACACGCTCGTTGCCGCACACCAGTGCAAGCGCTTGAGGCTGCTGCTGCACTTGCTGTTCGAAAAGTTGATGGACCAATAGATCCTGTTGCCAGGCATGATGTGTCGCGTTGAACTCGACAAGCACTTGCCGACGTTCGGTTTCGCCCAAAAGCTCGATCGCGCCCACAACCTGGCGCTCGTTCTCGACCATCGCACGCAGCACCCGTTCCAGATACGCCACGTAGCGTTGGGCCGTCTCGCGGTCGAACAGCGCCGTGGCATATTCCAGCGAACCGACGATCCGTCCCTCCACCTCCGCCAAGTCGAGGGACACATCGTACTTGGTGGTGCGTGCTACCGAATCCAGCAGCGTTAGCTCCAGCCCCGCCAACGCCAGTTCTGCCGGCGGCGTGTTCTGCCACGACAGCATCGCCTGGAACAGCGGACTATGGGACAAGCTGCGCACCGGCTTGAGCAACTCCACCACCTGCTCGAACGGCAGATCCTGGTGTTCATACGCCTCCAGCGTGCAGGCCTTGACGCGACTCAGCAATGTCTCGACCGTCGGATCGTTCGACACATTCACGCGCAACGCCAGGGTATTGACAAAAAACCCGATCAGGCCCTCGACCTCAGCGCTCATCCGGTTCGCCACCGGCGAACCGATCACCACCTCATCCTGCCCCGACAAACGACTCAATACCGTCGCCCAGCCCGCCAGCAATGTCATGAACAGGGTCGTGCCGTGCCGTCGACTCAGCGCCTTGAGCTCGTGGCTCAGCGTCGCATCCAGCACCACGGGCACCGCATCGCCCGTATAGTCCTGCTGCGCCGGACGGACACGATCAGAGGGCAACATCAGCAATGCCGGCGCATCGAGTAGAGCGGTCTGCCAGTAGATGCTTTGCTTGTGCAATACCGCGCCGCTCAACCAGCCTCGTTGCCACACCGCATAGTCCGCGTACTGGATCGACAACTGCGGCAACGGGTCTGCCTCAGCTTGGCAACCGCTCGCGTAGAGTGCTCCCAACTCGCGCGTCAACACGCCCATCGACCAGCCATCCGATACGATGTGGTGCATCGTCAACAGCAACACATGGTCTTCATCGCCCAGCCGAACCAGACTCCCTCGAATCAGCGGTCCCTGCTGAAGATCGAAGCGCCCGACGGCTTCTTCGTCCATCAGTCGTGCCAACTCACTCGAGCTATCGGCATGCGTCGTGAGATCGTACTTGCGCAACGGGCAGCCTGTTTCCTCGGGATGGATGCACAGCTCTACGGCCTGATCCCCGGTCTGGACAAACGTTGTGCGCAGTACTTCGTGACGCGCCACAATGCGGTTCAACGCACGCTGCAAGGCCGCCTCATCCAGCGCGCCGACGATGCGCAGCCCCGCCGGTATGTGGTAAGCAGCGCTGGCACCTTCCATTTGCGCCAGAAACCACAACCGTTGCTGAGCAAACGACAGCGGCAGTCGCGCCTCTCGTGACGTTTGCACAATCTGCGGCAGCGTATTGTTTTGTGCCTGCGCCACCACGCAGGCAAGCGCCTCGAGCTGCGGATGGGCGAATAACGCGGCCAGTTCCAACTCCACGTTCAAACGCTGCCGGACCAGGGAGATAAGCCTCATCGCCAGCAGCGAATGCCCACCCAGCTCGAAGAAGTGATCATTGCGCCCCGCCCGATCGACACCGAGCAGCTCCTGCCAGATATCCGCCAGCGCACGCTCGACTTCGCCTGCCGGCGCCTCGTAGTCACGACTGGCATAAGCGTCGTCCCCCGGCGCCGGCAATGCCCGCCGATCCAGCTTGCCGTTCGGTGTCAGCGGCCATTCGGACAATTTCACATACGCCGCCGGCACCATGTATTCCGGCAGCCTCGCCTGCAAGGCAGCACGTAACGTCTGTGCCGTAATCGCCTGTGCAGCTTCCTGCATCGTGTAATACGCCGTCAGACGCTTTTCACCCGGCGTATCCTCCTGGGCAATCACCACCGCGTCCCTGATGTCCGCGATCTGTCTCAGTTGCGCCTCGATCTCGCCCAGCTCGATACGAACTCCCCGGAGCTTGACCTGATCGTCATTGCGCTCCAGGTACTCGATGTTGCCGTCCGCCAACCAGCGTCCCAGATCGCCGCTCCTGTACATCCGCGCCTCCGGTTCGGCACTGAACGGGTCATCCAGAAAACGCTCCGCCGTCAGTTCCGGCCTGTTCAGATAACCCCGGGCAACCCCTGCGCCGCCGATATAAATCTCGCCGCTCACCCCGATAGGCACCGGCTGGCCGTGCGCATCCAACAGGTAAACCTGCGTATTGGCTATCGGACGGCCTATGTGCAATACCGACTGCGTTGCATCGATCAGACCGGATGTGGCCACAACCGTGGTCTCGGTCGGACCATAGTTGTTGATCAGCGCAACCCGACTATCCGGATTGGGAAACTGACGCAACCGGTCTCCACCGATCAGCAACGTTTGCAGCGACGCCGGCTCGATCCCTTGGGCGAACGCAATCTCGGCAATCGGCGTAGGCAAGAAGCTCACATCCAGTTCTTGCCGACGCCACCATCCCAGCAGCGCATCGACATCATTGCCAAGCGCTTGTCCAGGCAACAGCGACAGGCTGGCTCCCACGCACAGCGCTGGCCATAGTTCCCAGACGCAAGCATCGAAACCGACGCCCGCCACGCTCGAAACCCGCTTGCGACGGGTCAGATTGAACGCCTCGCAATGCCAGGCCACCAGGTTCACGAGATTGCGGTGCTCGATCATCACGCCCTTGGGCTGGCCGGTCGAACCCGAGGTATAGATCACATAAGCCAGGTGCTGTGGCGCGACCGTCGGCAACACGCAGTCATGCTCGGCTTCAGCCGCCCGGTTCACGCTTTGCAGATCCAGCACCGGCATCGCCAGCGCACCTAGCAAGTCCCGGGTCGTACGCTGCACCAGCACCGCCACCGGCGCGCTGTCCTCCAGCATGTAGCGCAACCGCTCCGGCGGATACCCAGGGTCCAGCGGCACGTAGGCACCGCCCGCCTTCAGAATCCCCAGCAAGCCCACCACCATCTCCACACTGCGCTCCACACAGATCGCTACACGGTCGTCCGGAGCAATGCCCAGCGACAGCAAGACATCAGCCACCTGATTGCTGCGTTCGTTGAGGTCCGCGTACGTCACTCGCTCGTCGCCGCAGACCAGTGCAAGCGCTTGGGGCTGCTGCTGCGCTTGCTGTTCGAAAAGCTGATGGACCAATAGATCCTGTTGCAAGGCCTGATGTGTCGCGTTGAACTCGACAAGCACTTGCCGGCGTTCCGCTTCCCCCATAAGCGCAAGCTGGCCAATCGGCGTCGATTCATGAGCGGCAACCGACTCCAGGAGCAGCGTAATGCGGTCCCGAATCCGCTCAACTTCGTCCGGGCGAAAGCAGGCCAGATTGAAGTTGAAGTCAACGACTACGTCTTCATCCGAATAGTAATCGCAGATAGCGATTGAGAGCGGCGTCTGATCGAAGCCGCTGTACATCCTGATCGCCTTCGAAGGGGCGCCGCCAAAGACAAAGTCTGCGTCAAATTTTTCGAATGAAAGCGCTATATCGAAGATCTGCTTACGCCTGGAATGGCCAATATTCAGAGCGCGATTCAGTTCGGCAATCGGGAAGTGCTCGTGACGGTAGCAGCGTCGCAATTCGGCGGCCACATCGCCCATCAATTCGAGCAGGGAACGATTGGGGTCAACCCGTACGCCGACCGGGATGACGGAAGAAAACATCCCGATCGTCTGCTTCTGGCGGGCCGTCGTGCGGTTATGCAGGGGCATGCCGATGATGACTTCTTCTGCACCACCGACGCGTGAAAAATAGGCACTGACGACTGCAAAGAATACCGTGACAGGAGAAAGGCCATGCTCGGTGGCAACCGCGGCCACAGCATTGAACAGGTCACGCTTGATCGTCGAGCGAATATGACCGCTCTTGCACATCGAACCCACGGCATGGGCGCCGGACCACTGCAGCAGGGATGGCGGTATGTGTGCGTAACGTTCGCGCCAAAACGACCGGTCACGCTCCAGGCGCGGCGAATTCAGATAGGCCTGGTCTTTGGCCAGGAAGTCGCTGTAGGAAGGGCCTTCCTCGAACGCGTCGATGCCCACCAGTAAATTGTTGTAGGCCTTCTCGACTGCATGGCAAAACAGCGTCACCCCTGCGCCGTCCATGACCAAATGATGGTAGCGGCCCAGCCAGTAGTGACGGGATGCACTGCACCGTACGAGCTGCGCCTCCCAAAGAATGCCTTCCAATGGATTGAACGGTCGGGAAAATGCGTGTTGAAGGTATTCCTGCGCTCGTTCGACACTGTCACCGTAGTCTGAAAAATCGACGAGCGCGAGTGTGATATCGACAGATGGCAGCACCCTCTGCCGGGCTATGTCACCCTCCTGGAACAAGGCAAGCCGTAGCGCATCGTTATGCTTGGCAACGAGCTTGATAGCCTTCTCGAACATCGGAATATCGAGATCACCTTTGATCTCCAGCGTCATGCCGATGTTGTACAGCGGTATGTCCGAATTCGCTATCTGACCGAGCCAGACACCCTGCTGTACAGAGGATAGTTCATACGAGACATTGGAGTTGTTCGATACGTGTTGATGTGACGACGTCATGCGTAAACATCCCTGATTTTAATATCCTTTCGGGAGCCGAGTGACGATGTTCGCGGCCCTGCCGAATTCCTGTAGTGCTGACCAGGTTCCCCACAGAACTCGGTAGTTACAGCACAAGTTTGTCGCAGATAAACCGGATGTCAGAACCTGGCTTGCCCTGTCTGCATGACTGCCATAGGGACTTGGGAGAATGTCATCGATGTGCCGACAGTGCCGGCTAGTAGCACCTTGATACTTCCAGCCTGCGAATTTCTATTTTCCCCTAAGTCGTGAACGGCCCGAACCGACGAAAAAAAGACGCTGACCCCGGATAAGCTGCTAGACCTGCAATAATAGCGTTGACACTTACAAAGAGAAAAACAGAAATAAAGTGCTTGTCCCGCATTACCAGTGCAACCATCCCGCATTCAATAATCCGTTTTCGCTTCATTTGTCACAGCAAAAAGCGGGCATATAACCTTATCTGGAGGTGCTGGATTGATCGGTGGGCTCGGGGTTTGAACTTTGCTCAAGGCGCTGCTCGATTGGCTGGCCAGCCGCTTGGTTTCATTGAAGCCTGTCACGCTGAACAGTCCGAAGTCAGTAGGCGCCCGCGTGCCCAAGTAGCCCGTTAGCGGCATCGCAATCATCAGACCATAGAGTCCCCCGTGCGCAATGTGCGCGCAGATGATCCAGCAACGCACCCAGCTGGAAATCGAATACGCCTGCGACACCATGCCCCGCGGCGTATTCGGCATGAACGCATGCGATGATGGAGGACTATCTGAATTTCATCGCTAACCGCCGTCTGAGCCAGATTGGCTTGAAGGAAAAATGTCCAGAGACGACCAACCCGTTCCCTTGGATGAGCGAGATCATCGCCTTGAAGAAAGAGAGGAATTTCTTTGAGCACTCGGGTTATTGAGTATCAGACAGGTGGGGCGTTGAGCTGGGATTGATGATCTCGCTTGTAGAACCGTGTTAAGACCTGAAGCCATTTCATCCTGCATGAAATGGTTTCTGCGAAAAGGGTTGCCAATTGGCAGCCTTTTTTTCTCTTAGACGGAACGGAGAAATCTAAACAGAATATTTAGAAAACACAGAACCATTGATTGATAGATGACACATTTCAGTTATTAATGCTGCATCGCCCACATCAAATATCCCGTATCAAAATCAAACGGCACCACCCACAATTGCAGCCCCTCCGAAAACTCAAAAACTGGCAACGCCTCCTGAAACGATGCCCGCTTCGGATAAATCAGCACCAGATCCCCCTGTCCGCCTAGATACTTCTGCCCATACGCAAACAGCTGGTAAAAATCCGCCTGGCTTAGACCATAATTTTTGCTACCAAGCTCGCTGTCCAGCCGCTTCCACTTGGTATCCAGAACCCAGCTCTTCTCCCCCTGAGTAATCATGAGATCGGGCCTTAGCTGAAAGACCTTTTTGCCCTCATGAGTACACAGATACTCACTGCTGCGCTGCGTGTGTAGCGTAGCGTCTGGCGGCAGCGAATCCCTCAGGCACGCAGCCACGTAGCGTTCGAACAGTTTCTCCATCGGGAACAGTAAGCTCATGCCCTGCCATTCGCCCGCAATCGCCAGTGGCGTTTGCTGTTGGATGATGAGTTCGCACCACGGCTTCACAGGTTGGTAATGAGCCATGAGCCGATCGTGGCGCCACTGTTTGAAATCTTGAGCGGTGTCTCGGCTGCTTGGAATTTCTAGCAACAGTGAGCGCAGTTCGTGGGCGAGGCGCCAGTTACTGGGGTCTTGAGTGGTTTTACAGACGATACCTAACGCTGTTTTGAGAAGACGGTTCTCGGCCCGGTCGGGCAGGAATACGTCGTGACGAATTTGGAAGTGGTGTTGTCGGCCAGGAGGTTGGCGCATTTGGCGGGCGGTGTTGAGTTGGCCGCGCAAATATCGCTGTTCCTCTTCGACTCGTAGGTAGTCGAAGCGAAGGCCGCGTTTGATGAGGTGGTCGAGCGCTTCCAGAAAGCTGCTCATTACCCATTCGGTCAACGGCGCATCGAAGCGCTGTAACGCGGTTGCGCCGACCTTACGGGTTGGTAGGTCTAATGACCTCTGAATCATGCGCCTGAGCAACGCGCGGCTTTGCTGGATGCAGTCGCCTTGTTCAAAATGCTTAGGCAGGATTTCGATACGCGTACCGCAGGGTGTTTCCAGCGCGCCAACGTAGTTATCGAGCTTAAGCCAGCGGCGGCCTTCAACTTGAACCAGTGCGGCACCCGCTTTGCTAAAGCGGGAACTGGTTTCGCAGAGCCAGTCGAAAGCCGAGGGCGATACCTGGGCTACGTCGAGCGTCGGGCTAAGAACATTGCTGGTTGTCAGCCGAGCATATTCTCGGACCGTTACGGTGGTTTTCACCTTTGCTGTTCGCTAAGGAACTTGATGATCTTACGCCCGAGGCTCCGCGTGTTCAGCTTGATGCCCGACGCTGATGTAATAGGTAGGCCATGTTTGCTGGCAATCTCTCGCAAATGTGGCTTGGCAGGTTTGACCTGCTGGCCTCCACGATAGACCTCAATACTGCCATTGGCGGCTTGTCGTATGTCTACGCCTTCCGTTCTGACGCTCTTCGCTTCCAGCGGCGCGCTGACGCTCAGGTTGTGATCGATCACGCCCAGATATGACTCGATATTGTCGAATGCAGGCAGATTCAATTCCCAACGTTCGTTGTTCTGCCCCACTGTGACAGCATCTCCAAACAGCACGCTGAAGTCTTGGCTCGGCTGGATCAAGAACCTATTTTCTGGGGCTTTGCGGTGGTCGTTGAGGACCCACTGGATACGCTGCCAATCTTCGAAGAAATACTCCTGAAGTAGCGGCAGGATTTGCTCTTGAAAAATACCTGCCAGCCGCTCCAAGGTCGGATCGTTCTCAAGAGGCATGAAGTACGCGTGCCCCAGGCAATGATCTTGATCAAGCAGGACTGCTATACGCTGGTTCATCACACTGAGCAATTCGTCGATAGCGATGCCATCAACCTCTATATCTTCAAGCAGCTCAGGGTTAGGCGGCACCTCGATGAACGTGAAGCGACGACGCAGGGCAATATCAAGTGCGGCCAATGATCGGTCAGATGTGTTCATGGTGCCGATCAAGTGAATGTTGCCGGGGATGCTGAAGCGCTCTTTCGAGTAGGGCAGCGTAACCTCGAGTGCCTCTGATGCGCCCGCACGCTTGGAAGGTTCGATGAGGGTAATCAGCTCGCCGAAGATGCGCGAGACGTTGCCTCGGTTGATCTCATCAATGATCAGCACTTTTGGCCGTTCACTCTGAGCGACCTCTGCCGTCCGGAAATCTTCATTTCGCTTGCTGAGCATGTGTTCAATCAATACGGGAACAATATTGCGATAACCTTTGACCAAGTAAGGATCATAAGTAGAGTTCGGTAGTTTTTCCTCCCAATTACCTGTGCTCAAATCATTAACACTCAGTACACCTTGAGAAACGTCATCAGCCAGAGCATTAAGTAGACTCATAGCAAGGCCAAAATTTTTACCTTTTGGCTTTTCTAACTCAAGAATATCGTCATTTGCTCGAATTACCTTATAGCCTGTGCCGTAGCGCTCACCAACCTTGAATGCTCGGTACTTTCCGCTCAGTTCACTCGCAATTGACTCGCAGAGGCTTTTGAAAACGCCTGAGACCACTTCGTAACGGATCTGGCCTTGCTCATCAGTCGTAGCGCGAAGCCCTTCAACAAAGTCTTCGTAGCTGAAGCTCTGATGAAAGGTCACAAAGCGCACGTCGCCTGCTGCAAGCAGCTCGTCAAATCGAGCTTTCAGCGCTGACCGATTATCAAGGTTTTTAGCAAGAAAAGGCTGACCAAGGATCTGCAACGTAGCTTCGACTGTGGCGTAGGTTTTCCCCGTACCGGGCGGACCGAAGAAAATCTGATTGAGCGAAGGCATTGCCGAACGTCCCTGTAGGAAAAGTCCGACAACAGTATCTAGATTGCCAGCATGGGTAAAGCGAAGCGTCGGTGGTGTCGTGTTTATGTAGCAGCCCTGAGCATGCGACGCAGAGCGTCGCGAACTGCATTCCTACGCGGAGCGTTGGAACGATATGGGTTGCTTAGCCCGATACCTCGCCTGAAGATCGGAAACCCCTGACATCCTCTCACTCCCCAGTCCGATATCGACACGTTGCCAGCGCCCGTATCGTATGCGCCGGTGCCTAAGAAACACCCAACGTAGATGCAGTGAGTTCACCATAGCCCCAGATTCCAATCGTTCTAATCAAACGGGAATCTCGGCCTTGCTGATCCGCTCAGTTGGGTTTTCTTACGCCCGCTCTACGTTGGTCTTTAACGTCATTTCAGCTCATACGTAGAGGTCAGCATGTTAAGCAATTTATTTCGGGCAAGCGCTTGTCAGGCGCGCAAGGTGTGTGCCGGTTTCACCCCAACCCCCTTCCACCGCCACAACCGCCAACTCCTCGCCCTCCTCCTCGAAAACCAACCCTGGTTCAGTGCCCGCGATCTGGGTCGCATGATCGGCTGGCCATTGAACGAGCGAACGCTGCGCAAGCTGGACGCTGACCAGCACCGGATGATCACGCTCGACCTGCACGGCGAAACACAGTCAGAGCTGATGGTCAGTGAGTCGGGGGCGTACGCGATGATGGTACATCACTATCACGCAGAGAATCGTGGGTTACGGCAGTGGATTACCCATGAGGTGGTGCCTGCGTTGCGGGATGGGCAGGTGCCGTTCGATGACTGCACGCCGAACCTGAGCATGCTGCAGTGGCCGGGGTTGTCGGTAAGTATGTTGCACTGGCACAGCGAGCCGTGGATACGGTTGCGGGATATGCCGATGCTGTTGGCGCATCCGCAGATGCAGGTTGAAGCGCGGCCACGTAGTTTAGGCAGGCCTTGGTGGCGGGCGGTGTTGCCTGCTTCTCGGTTGGGTTGAATGCGTGGTGATGGCCGTGCCGTGTAGGTGACGGCCATTGCGTCTCGTCGGGTCAGTCTTTCAGGCGGCGTCGGTAGTCGTTGATCATTTCTTTAGTAACGTCTTCCTTGTAGCAGATGGGTGCGTAGCCGCCTTTGCGGCTGTACGCGCTGCGTTTGCCACATTGACTGCCATTGCGGGCGGAGTTGTAGGGGCATGGGCAGTTGCCGGGGTAGCTGTCGATGGATTCCTGGATGATGGCTTTGACGATTGAGGCGTCTGTTACCTGGGTTTCTCTGGCCTGTACGGTGAAGGCGCAGAGCAACGCGAGTATGGCGAAGAGGCCTGTCCCTGTCTTTTTCATGGCTATTCCTTAGCGAGTGCAGACGAGTGTCTGTTGCAAGGTTTTACCATGGCATCACTAGGCCATCAATTTTTAGTGAGGTCCTTGTCCGGGTCTTGTCACGTCGCGGGAGGGAGTTTTGAGACGTGTGAGGTTTTTGTCATAGCGCACAGGGTCCGCTATATGGGGCGCACGTGAATGCGCTTGTCGCTATACAAAAATCCGAGTGAGTTCGGAAAAAGGGCTAAAAAACGACGTCGCAGACTAGATGTAACCCCAGTGGGGTGAACTAAACCTTCTGCCAGAATCGAAAACAGACTTATGTATAACAACGAGCGCTCTAAGTGGTGATGATGCTTGGGAGGCTCTGTGTCCAATTCAGAGTGTGCAGTGCAACGAAGACTCGTGATACACATCGTCATCTTGGCAATACCACTTTTAAAAGTCAGGAAATCACATCAAGACGTCCACAGGAGAAACTGATCATATCTCCGACGTTGATGTCTCCGGGTAGTACATCATCCAATTCAATAGTGATTTCACCCGCAACCACCAGCGATTTTTCAACACTAGCCACCTCAGCCAGAATTTCATGAACGAATCCATCGTCAATACGTAGTACGTATGGCTGAGAGCCTGCCGCCATCTTGGCTACATTTTTTATTGATATCGCAAGGACAGGCTCAAGCAGCATGTCCCCGACATTCATATGACATGGATGACAAAAGGCTACGCACTGAGTCTCGGCATCACCGATTGTCAGCATTGCCTCTAGAGCATCTTTCGAGATCCATTCACACTGTTTAACAAACATTTAAAATCCTGAGCCTTGGCTTTTTGCTGAGCTATCGATTTCACCATTGCACAACTTCAGTGAGACACATACCCCTTTAGCACTAAAGGCTTTTTAGTTCCTCGGAAATAAATATTTCCGCCCCCGAAAAAACCGCTTCATTTTGGCATGCCTTATAAATTTCCGCCAAGAAACTTTCGAAAGCTTGAAAATAGATACTCTCAACCTCATTATTGTCGTCAAGAAAAATCGACATATTTATCTGACCGTTGGTATATTTCTTGATGCCTGCGTATTCCTCTTCAAACTTAAGACCCAAACACCCAACCAAATACTCTCCGATACTTTCAGGAAGCCTTTCAAGACTATTAAACTCCCACCCATAATCGCCTAGAACCTTAGATGCGCCTGTAGGAACTATGAAAACTGCCTGATAACTTCTCTTCATGCGACCACTCAAGTTCCTACGAGCGCCTCGTAAATTTCAATTGGTTTTTTCATCCAATGGCTGCCACAGAATCCTTTTAATATAATCCTTAGCTTCCTGCTCAGTTTCAAAATCCAAGACCTCGTACTCATCATTTACTAACATGTCTCGCCAAGAAACATTTTGATCACGAAGACATTCAGCTAACTCATACCTCATCTCATCTGTTTTGCCACTAGAATTAAGGCTATTAACATATATACCTATAGCAACGTCTTCTGCCAGATTAAAATCCGAACAAAAAACAGTCTTTAGCATGTGCCGAACATTCTCATATTTCATAAATGCCTTACCTTTTTAGGGAGCAGGTGCTGGAAAAATAGTAATTGTCTCCCAAATTTTCTTGCTGGGATTATACTGATACAAGCCTTCTACACTTCGCAAATTTTCAAGCTTTTCTGGAGCGCCATTTGTCTCAAGGTTTTTAAGGATGTTACCAGTGGGTAATACCCGCTTGAAACCTCTTCCAAGATCAACGCCGATATCGCCTGCCTCTTGAGCCGTAACCCTTATGACATCTTGGCCTGGTTGGCGCGCTATAGCCCTTTCCAAAGCTCCACCATTTCTAATGGTTTGGTCAGCAAAAATCAATAATTCATCGCTGTGGAAAGCCGATGATAAAGGTGGGACTGACGGGCCGACGTCTCCGTTCGGCTTAATGGCTGATTTTGCCCGGAGCATTAGGTCTCCATCAGAGACTTTGCCACCGTGAACACTTAGGGAGTGTGCGTTGGGGTGGCCCGTTACAAGATCTAATTGTTTTGGATCTATCTTGCTTGAAACAGTTTTTTGATCCAATGCATCTGGTTTAGCTGCGTCTGCGGTCTTTGAGCGATTTGTTGACAAAGCCTCTTGAGCTTCCAGCGCCCCCCTACCCGGCTCCGGCCTCTGCAAATCAGGTCGTTTCTTCAGGTCATTTTCATGCTCAAGCATCCACTGGCCCAGTCGCTCGCCTTTGGCGCTGGCCCGCATTTCATTTGCCAAGGCACGAGCGTTACCGCGGCCGCGTGTGATGTACTGAACCATCGCGCCCAATAGCAGAATCACTACTTCAACGTGCCCTTGTGCGATTTCCTGAACCGCACTGTTCTGTGCGACCGGGTCGTCTCCCATGAAGGAACTCCACCCTTGTTCGCGGGGGCCTTGCCATGCTGTGCTGATACCGCGAGTGTAGTAATGAATGATGCGCGGAAAGCCATCGACGACAGATTCAGCGATGGATTCCAGACCAAGAATCCCCAGTATGAAAGTACTGGCCTGCGCCCCTAATGCAGCGCCCATTAAACCACCGGGAGCAGCACCCACCCCGAAAAAAAGTGCGCCCGCGCTTGCACCGGCGACCCCTCCGACAAAAGCACTGCCGACGACGATCATGGCCATCTGTGTGACTACGTCGATCAAGTCCTTGATGATGCTGGAGATGTCGAGGTCAACGAAACGTTGTCCCAGTATGCGACAAGCCTCCCATTCGGCGCGGTCGAACGCGGACCGGACACAATTGAACCGGCGAATGATCAGCGCGGGCGACGGGACGGGTTCATTTCGATGCGTGCGAAAATGGCCCCCTCTGTAGGGCTCGATGTCACGGTCAAGCTTTCGCCGTATGTCATCCCATGAGGGCAGCATGTGAAAAAAGAACATTCAGTGTCTCCCTGACAATTCTTGATACAGCTCTGCCTGAGCAACTTAACAGAAGAAGTGCAAAAAATTCCAAGAGCCGCATGGCACCTGCAAAAATTCGGAAAATTCGTACATCAGCGTTGGTTGTTCAAAAACAGCCTTTGCCTGAGTCCTATTCGGGCGTGTGGGGAAGATGTGAAGCTGAATTTGGATATCGTCTCCGAGCGGAGGAATGAAATCTATATACCAGCCCTGTGACCGATTCGGAGAACGAGCTTCTACACGGAAGGCGTAGGCGCTTCAGTAGGTGAAGACGGCTACGATGGGCTGCGAAGCGGCCCTGAAACTGGTGACCTCGTTTGAACCTGATATACCGGGTGCACAGGTTTTGCTGCCGGTTCCCGGCAGATCGCGAACAAGTTCGCTCCTACGCCCTACGGGCAGAAGCGGGTCAGCGAAACGTCGACCGGTGCGCCCCACGGCCTACGGCCAGAAGCCGGAGTTGTGAGTGATCAGGCATTTGCCTGATGGCTTGGATATGACGCAGAGCGTCACGAAATGCGTGCCAACGCGGAGCATTGGCACGATAGTCATACGGAGCGATGGGCAAGCTAGGTGTCTAGAGCCTGCGGGGCTACTTCACCCCGCAGGCATCCCCCATCAGAACTGCCAGTCCAGCGACAGACCCACGCCGTGGGTTTTATCCCGCGCACCCAGCAAACCGTTGTAGTCCAGGTTGATGCGCGCATCCCTGCCCAGTGCCAGGCTGGCGCGGGCGCCGACGACGGCGGCGTCGCGGTCCATGGAGACGCTTTGTACGTTGAAGCTGTTGCCGGTGCTGGCGAAGGCCAGGTGTTGTTCCGACGAGGTGTCGCTCAGGTTGTGCTGCCAGCCGAGGGTGGCGGAGACGTCGAGTTTTTGGGTGTCGTTGAGGTTGAAGCGGTTACCGGCGCGCATGCCCAGGGTTGAGAGCACGGTGTCGCGGGTGTCGTCGCTGCCTTTGAGGGCCGTGGCGCCGCCTTTTTCGGTGAAGCTGTCGCTGTCGAAGTGGACGTAAGCCAGGTTGGCGAATGGCTCCAGTGCCAGCGGTTGCAGGTTCAGGCGGTAGGCGGCTTCGGTGAACACCTGGCTCGACTGGGCGTCGCGCTTGACCTTCTGACGGTCGGAAAACGCGCCGAATTGCAGATCGCGTTTCACGTCGATGCGGTGCCAGCTGTGCGACGCGCCTGCGGTGAGGCGCAGTGCGCCCTGTTCGTGGCCGATGTAGGCGCCCAGGTGGTAGCTGTCTGCCGAGGCCCGCGAGTGGGTGTCGTCGCCCAGGCTCAGCGAGGTGTCGCTGTAACCTGCCATCACGCCCAAACGGGTGTGTTCGCTGATCAGGCCGTCGACGCCTGCCAGCAGGCCACCCAGCGATGAGGTCGAGCTGGCGCTGTCACTGCTGCCGCTGTTTTTGCCCCAGGCACCCAGCGCTTTGACCCACACCGAGTTGTCTTCACTGCCCGGTGCTGGCTGGTCGTACAAGCCTTCCACGCGCAGACGGTCACCCACGGCGTCGCGCAGTTGGCGGCTGTCGTTGATCAGCTGTGTAGCAATGGCCGGGTGCACTTCGCCCGACAGTTGGGTAAACGCCCGGCGTGCGCTGGCCGTGTCCTGGCTGAGGATGATGCTCTCGTAAACCGAGTTGCCCGCACTCAGTTGCTCGATGGCCTGGGCCACGCTGCGCTGGTTGTCGGTTTGTGCAGCGCTGGCGAAGCTGTCGCCATTGCGTGCAAGGGCCAGGGTCACGCCGGTGCCGGTATAGGCCAGGTTGCCGTCCAGGAATGCGTAGTTATCGGTCACAGAACCGAACTGACCCTGAACGCCGCCAGCCGCCTGCAGCACGTTGAACTGCTGACCCAGAACGCTGCGGGTCTGGTTGCTACTGAGCAGTGCGGGATTGTCGTTTTCCAGAGACAGGGCCATGTTGGCGCCGCTCACGGTCGCGGTGCCGCCGACCACGATGCGGTCGCTGGCGGTGGGCGAGAACTCGACCGCGTAGGTCGAGCCCGGTGCCAGGTTGAGGTCGCCCGCCACTTGCAGGGTGCCGATGGAATTGCCCGGCGCAACGGTGCCGCCCTGGTTGGCGTTGAGCGACGCGACGCTGCCATTACCACCCAGAATGCCGCCGTTGTTGACGGTGACGGCCGAGGCCAGCGAGCCGTTGATGGCCAGGCGTCCTTGATTGACCAGCGTCGGCCCGCTGTAGCTGTTGGCCCCGGTCAACACCAGGGTGCCGATGCCTTGTTTGGTCAGGCCGCCGTGGCCGGAGATGTTGTTGCTCCACACGTCCAGCCCGCATTGCGGCCCGCTGCAGGTACGTTGGGTCGGTTTGCCGGCATCGACAATCGCACCAACACCGGGCAGGTCGGCCACGAACTGGCTGTCGCCGTAGGCGCCGTCGATACGAAACTCGGCAGGAATGTCCGCTTCGGTAACGAACAGGCTCGGGCCGTTGATAGCCTTGCCGAGGTTGATCATGCCCCAGCCGTACAGCGCGTCGACGCCCGGCGCGCCAAGGTCGGTGGCGGTGGTTTTCAGGACGTCGGCGACCTGCGCGCCGGTCATGTACGGGAAGCGTTCCATCAGCACGGCCATGCTGCCTGCGACATGAGGCGCAGCCATCGAGGTGCCGTTCTTGTTGGCCCAGCCGACGGTCAGGTCTGCCAGGCTGGTGCCGTTGAGCACCGAGCTGTAGATGCGCGTGCCCGGTGCCGAGACGCAGAAGCTGGCGGTGTAGCCGCAGCGCGACGAGAAGGTGCTCAACGTGTAGGGCGTGGTAGCGGCCGCTGCGGCATCCGGGTTTTGTTGCAGGGCGGCGACGGTCAGCCAGTTGGGCGCGATCTCCGGTACGAAGTAGCCGAGCCCTGCCATCGCGTCGGGGTTGTTGAGGTTGTAGTCGTTACCAGCGGCGAAGATGGTTACCACGCCGCTGCGTGCTGCGTCGATCGCGCCCTGATACGCGCCACCCGGACGCGTGCCGAGGATCTGGCGAATCTGGTCGAACTGCACTTGTGCGTCCTGCACGGTGAAGTGCGGGAACGCCGGATCGCGCCCGCCTTTGTCGAAACGGTCGGTGATGCCGATGCCCCAGCTGTTGTTGATGACCCGTGCGCCACTGTTGACCAACGCGTTCCAGCCTGCCTGATACACCGCGCCGTCGTTGCCCAGCACGATGCCGTCTTCCGGGCCCGGGTCGCCGTTGTCGGCGCTGATGATTTGCGCGTTGTAGGCCACGCCGTGCATCGGCCCGCCGTCACGATTGCCACCGGCAATGCCACCGACGTGGGTGCCGTGGTTACCGAGTTTGCCGCCGGAGTCCAGGCTCGGTGCGCCGTCGTAACGGAAAGCGTCGCCCGCCTTCACCGGGATGTACGGGTCGGTGTATTCGCGGATGCCGCTGGTGACCAGATTGACCACCTTGTCGGGGCTGTCGAATTCCGGATGCGGGGCGTAGACCGGCTGGTCGAAGATGCCCAGTTTGATGCCCTTACCGCTGTAACCTGCGGCATAGGCTTGATCAGCGTTGATCGCGCCCAGGCCCCAGTCGGCATTGAACTCGGCGCTGCGCCAGCTGGCGGCGTTGCCTGCCTGCCCTGCTTCTACATAAGGTGCGGCATGAGCCACGCCCAGTGTCGCCAGGTAGCAGGCGAGCGCGCCGCAAGAGGCGCGATTGACCGCTCGAATGGCTTGTCTTAGGGATTTGACAGAGGTGTGTCGGGTACTGAATGCATCTTTCATGAAAATTACCGTCCTTAGTTAACGCGCACGAATCTCCGCGCGCATGCATCTGCATGCGCGTCGTTCTTTTGGGTTTAGGGTTGTCTACTGCTTAGATTAGAACTGCCAGTTCAGACTCAGGCCGACACCGTGACTTTTCTCACGACTGGCCAGTTGGCCGCTGTAATCAAGGCTGACTCTGGCATCCTTGCTCAACGCCAGACTGGCGTGAGCACCGACCAGCGCGGCGTCACGCACCAGCGGCGAGCTTTCGATGCCGAAGCTGTTGCCGCTGGAAGCGAATGCCAGGTGCTGTTCGGAATCGGTGTTGCTCAGGTTGTGCTGCCAGCCGAGGCTGCCGGACAGGTCGACCTTCTGCCGGTCGCTGATCGCGATGGTCTTCAGGGCACGCAGGCCCAGAGTGCTGAGTACCGCATCACGGTTGTCGCTACCGGCAGACAGCGCGGCAGCGTCGCCCTTCTCGGTGAAGCCATCGGTGTTCAGGTGGACATAGGCCAGATTGGCAAACGGCTCAAGCGTGGCGGGTTGCAGGTGAATGCGATACGCCGCCTCGGTGAACACTTGGGTGCTCTGCGCATCGTGTTTGGTTTTCTCCTTGCCCGCTGCACCGCCGACCTGCACGTCGCGTTGCGCATCGATGCGATGCCAGCTGTGTGCGGCGCCGAGGGTCAGGCGCAGTGCACCGATTTCATGGCCCAGGTACGCACCCAAATGGTAGCTGTCCACCGACGCCCGCGAATGCGTGCCGGAGCCCATGTTCAACGAGCTGTCGCTGTAGCCTGCGACGACGCCCAGACGCGTGTCATCGGCAAGGTTGCCATCGACACCGGCCAGCAGCCCGCCAATCGAAGAGGTGTAACCCGCTGTGTCGTCACGCGAGTCGGTCTTGCCCCAGGCACCCAGCGCCTTGAGCCAGACGTTGTCTTGTGCGGCAGTGTTGCCATCAGTGCCGAACACGCTGGCACCCAGGCGCTCACCCACGGCATCGCGAACCTGACGGCTGTCGTTGATCAACACGCTGCCGATGGCCGGGTAAATTTCGCCGGACAATTGCTGGAAGCTGTCGCGTGCAGAGGCAGCGCTCTGGGTAAGCAGCAGGTTTTCGTACACCGCGTTACCGGCGCCGAGTTGTTCGGCGGCAGTCGCCACCGCAGCCTGGTTGGGGGTTTGCGCCACGCTGTTGAAAGCGGCGGTTTGCTCGACGTTCAGTGCGACCGCGTTGGCTGCGTAGTCGAGTCGACCACCGAGGAAGGCGTAGTTGGAGGACACGCTGCCAAACTGACCGTTGATGCCATTGGCGGCTTGCAGCACGTTGTACTGGCGACCGACCACGCTTTGGACGGGTGCAGCACTCAAGGCCACTGGCGTCGCATTCTCCAGCGCCAGTGTCATGTTCGCGCCTGACACAGTGGCGCTGCCGGTGGCGACGATGCGGTCACTGGCGGTTGGTGAAAGCTCCACGGCGTAGGTTGAACCCGGCTCGAGGGTTACATCGCCATTGACCTGCAATGTACCGATGGAATTACCCGGCGCGACAATACCGCCGTTGCGTGCTGTCAGCCCGCCGATCTGGCCGTTGCCGCCCAGCGTACCGCCCGCGTTGACCTGCACGGCTGACACCAGCGACCCATTGACCGACAGCACGCCGCCGTTGACCAAGGTGTCACCGCGATAGGTGTTGGCACCGTCGAGAATCAGGCGGCCTGCGCCGGATTTGATCAGGCTGCCCTGATACTGGCGCTGTGCAGCAGCGGCGGCGCGAGCGGTGCCGGTGGCGTAATCGGTTTGATCCTGTTGGCTGGCGGTGCTGGCAACACCGTTCTGCCAGCCTTTGCTGATCAGCGTCTGCTGCCAGGTGGCCTGCTCGGCGCTGTCCTCGGCCTGACGCTGGAGCAGCGCCTGATCGGAAATATTATTGCTCCACACATCAGTCAACCCTGCACCCAGATTGGCATCGAAGGTGCCGAGCAATTGGCCCGGACCACGCATCGCCCGCTCCAGGTTCGCCACACCCCAGCCGACGCTGTTGGTCGGTGCCTGAGTAATCGAACCGTCGAGCTGGGTGGCGGTGGTCAGCAGCACTTGCAGCGCCTGCTCGTTGGTCATGTACGGGAAGCGCTCCATCACCAGCGCCAGTGCGCCGGTGGCATGCGGCGCGGACATCGAGGTGCCGGATTTGACGCCATAGCCGCCGCCCGGCACGGTGCTGTTGACCAGCCGACCGGGCATGGTGATGCACCAGTATTTGGACAGGCCGCACTGGTTGTAGCGTTGACCGTTGCTGCTGTCGAGGCCCGACACGGCCAGCCAGTGACCTTCAAGATCCGGCTCGAAAAAAGGCAGCGAAGCGCGCACGCTGGCGTTGGCGTAACCGGTGTTGCCTGCGCTGAAGACGTTGATCACGCCCTTGCGCGAGACATTCGCCGCTTCGTCCAGCCAGGTGCCGCGGTTGTAGTGCTGAGCGTAGGCAGCGCGCACGCCCGCTTCGGTGGCGTAGGTCACGTCGGCCGGCTGGCTGCCCCAGCTGTTGTTGACGGCGCGCACGCCCGCATCCGCCAGGGCGCCGTACACCGCCTTGAAATACTGCGGGTCAGGGTTGGGGCCGAACAGGAAGCTGTCATTCTGGTTGGTGTTGCCGACGTATACCTGGGCGTTGTAGGCCACGCCGTGCATGCCGACGCCATCACGCGCCGCGCCCATGGTGCCGGTGACGTGCGTGCCGTGGGTGTCGTTGTTCGGGTTGATGGCGCCAGTGATGCTGAACGGTGAGCCGTCAACGTAGGTGCCGGTGGCGGTGACTGCGTGGTAGCGGGACGGCGTGGCTTCCGGGTGGGACGGGTCGAAACCCGAGTCCAGCGCACCGATCTTGACGCCTGCCCCGGTGATGCCGGCGGCGTAGGCCTGATCAGCCTGGATACGGCCCAGACCCCAGTCGCTCTGGAATTCTGCCGACCGCCAGCTGGCCGCGTCACCCGGCTTGCCCTGCTCGACATAGTCAGCATAAGCCGAGCAGCCAAACGTAAAAGACAGCGCACACAGCGCGCCTGTTCCTACAGGCTTGAACGAATGACGGACAACACCCACGCACTTCGACTTTTGCATCCCTGCACACCTGATACTGGTTGGCTCTTGATTGAGCGATTCCAGAACATAGTCCGCAGTTTAAAACTTGGCAACAGTTTTATTTCAATTCTGATACAAAGGTTAAGACATAAGGAAAACGCATCGCAGAACATATATATCGTTGATAGGCGCTTGAATCTATTGAGATTATTTTGGATTTTATTGTGCCGTTGAATTATTGAGTAGTGGCCATTTAATTGCACGCAACTTGTTTTTCCTGCGCTCTACCCACTGTTTCCAGTAATAGTTGCCAACGGCGTTACTTGTCTGAAAGCACCGAGACTTGTCCGGTAATAACAAATGTCCATTCGGAGATTCCCGGAAAAAGCTGACGCAGAGCGTCATGAATGGCATGCCCACGCGGAGCGATGGGCACGATAGAGGTGGGCTGGGGCTTGCGTGAACACCATCAAGCCCCCGCAGCACGGCACCAGGACGCGAAGCGATGGGCACAATAAGTGGCGGTCGATATCGTTCCCACGCTCCGCGTGGTAATGCCGTTCAGGACGCTCCGCGTCCTATCCAGGGAGTGGCCTGCCTAGCGGCTGAACCGTTCCGCCAGACTGTGCAGGTACTGCGCCATTTCTTCCAGCTCGCTGCTGATCTGCGAGCCTTGCTGCGCCTGGCTGGCGCTCTCGTCGCAGAGTTGCGCGATGCGGGTGATTTGCTGGCTGATGGTTTCCGCGACGTGGCTCTGTTCTTCAGACGCCGACGCCATCTGCTGGCTCATGCCGGTGATGCGGGTCACCGACTGGCTGATGCCATCCAGCGCCTTCTGCACGGCTTCAACGCTGGCGACACTCTCCTGAGAGATCTGCTCGCCCTTGCTGGCGGTCTTTACCGCCCGGTCGGCGCCATCGCGCAGCGAGGTGATGATTTGCTGGATCTGCTCGGTCGACGACTGCGTGCGAGACGCCAGCGAGCGTACCTCGTCGGCCACCACCGCAAAACCACGTCCCTGTTCACCGGCACGCGCCGCTTCGATGGCTGCGTTGAGCGCCAGCAAATTGGTTTGCTGAGCGATCGAGGTGATCACATCGACCACACTGCCGATCGATTGAGTCGCATCAGCCAGTTCCCCCACGGCGTTGCCAATGTCGGTAACCGAGGTGGCCATGTGCCGAATCGCCAACAGGCTTTCATCGGCCAGGCCACGCCCCTGTTGCGCCAGCTTGTCGGCCTCTTCGGCAGCATGGGCAGTGTTCTGCACGTTGTGGGTGACTTCCTGAATGGTCGCCGCCATCTGGTTGATAGCCGTGGCTGACTGATCGGCCTCGCTGCGCTGCTGATCCAGCGACTCGGCCTGGCGCAGGGACAATTGTGCTGACCGACCGGCATGCTGGCGCACGCTTTCGCCGGTATCCGCCAGTCGCGTCAGGGCCGTTTGCAGGCGCGCCTCTTCGCTGAGCATGGCCAGGTCGAGCTGCGCCTGCGGGCCGCGACTGTCGCTGTAGGTCAGCGCAATCAGTGCACTGGTGAAGGCCTTGGGGTGTTCCTCAAGGGTTTTGCGGATGCTGCTGCGCTGACGTACTTCAAGAAAAACGCCCAACACGACCATCACAATCGGGATCATGATGATCGACGGCAAATCGTCGAGCAGGTAAACACCCACAGCCAGCGCAAGCGCGCAGAGAATCATCGGTAACTGACGAATCAGGTGATAGGCCGCCGAGCTGCTGGCGGACACCGCCGCCTTGCCAGCCCGCAACCGCGCATAGAGTGCTTCGGCACGCCGCACCTGATCGCGGGTCGGCAGCGAGCGCACCGACTCGTACCCGACGATACGGCCGTTTTCGTACACCGCGGTTACATAAGCGCTGACCCAGTAGTAATCGCCCTGCTTGGAGCGATTCTTGACCACGCCCATCCACGGTTTGCCCTGTTTGATGGTTTCCCACATATGCGCGAACACCGAGGCTGGCATGTCCGGGTGGCGCACCAGGTTATGCGGCTGCCCGACCAGCTCTTCGCGAGTAAAGCCGCTCAGGGTGACGAAAGCGTCGTTGCAGTAAGTGATGTGGCTGTTGAGGTCGGTGGTAGAGATCAGACGTTCAGAGGCCGGAAAAGTCCGCTCAGTCTGCGTGATAGGCATGTTGACGCGCATTAAGAATCGCTCCGTGATAATGCTGATACTCAGGGCAGCTGTTGAAGGTGTAGCACAGCATTTCAAAAACAGCCGATAGCCATGATGCACTGTTATTCCCCACAGGACTCAGGGTTTAAAAAGCGCTCGGGGGTTACGCCGCTCAATAAACGGCAGGCATGAGGGCCGAGTCAGGTATTTGCGCCACGACGAGGATGCATGCACCATGCTGCCCTGATCGCGACCCGACCCAAGGCAATCCCATGGCACGCAACACGGCCTCTGCGCTGAAATCACTGATCAAGGCACTGCGCGGCTTATGGAGCCGGGTTGCACGAGGCACACCGAGCCAGCGACAGCCCCCGGAGCCCGCTACGCCTGCAGTGCAGTCGCCTGAGCCACAAGCGCCGGTCAGAACCCGCCGCGCCAAACCCGACAAGAAGCCCCGTCAAGCTGCGCCGCCAACACCCGCGACGGAGCCTGCGGCACCTGCATGTCCGCACTGCCGGAAAACCATGGTGATCAAGGTGGCGCGCACCGGCAAGAACGCCGGGGAGTTCTGGGGTTGTGTGGCCTATCCGAAATGCCGGGGGATCCGACCGATCTTTCGCTAAACGCCAGACCGGTCGCCCCTCAAGAGCTGCGCTCAGCTGATGCTGGCCAGCAGCTCCCGCGCCATGCGCTGATGCTCTTCGTCGGACTCGTCAATGATCTGCTGGAGGATTTCACGGGCCGATTCGAGATCGCCGTCCTCGATCAGCACCTGCGCCTGATTGATCTGGCTGAGCGGCGGCTCTTCCAGGTCCAGCAGGTCGAAATCGGCGTCATCGTTCATGAAACTGTCGAGGAAATCGTCACTCAGGCCGTCGGCGGCGGATGGCACGATTACCTCAACAGGCTCAACGACCTCGGGCTCGGAGAAATCACTGAGGAACTGTTCGTCCGAGAGTTCGAAGACTTCCGGCAGTTGGGTCAGGTCCGAAGAAAAACCGGGATCGACTTCAACGGGGGCTTGCGTAGCGGCAGGCTTGGCACGCGGCGGTGGGCTGTCGAACGGGTCGACCAGGTCCCAATCGGCGTCCATCGACAGGTCATCCAGGTTCAACTGAAACTCGTCGGCGGGCTGCGGATTCAGCGCCGCAGCGGCGCTTTCATCCAGCTGCGCGGCGGGTTCTGGCTCAGGCTCGGGCTGCAGGTAGCGCGAAGGCTCGGGCTCGGATTTCTCGAACGACAGTGTGCTGGCTGCCAGCGCGGCAGCCGGGACGATTGCCGCCACGGGAGCGACCTCGGCGGCCTTGAGTTGCGGGAAGCGATCGCGGATGTCCTGAATGGTCTGCGGATCGACGCCATGCTCCAGCGCGGCCTGTTCTTCGCGAACGAAGCCGCTGCCGTCGCCCTGCTCAGCGAGCAACTCCAGCAGGCGGATGCGAATGTCATCACGCTCAGGCTGGGTTTCCAGGGCGCTGCGCAGAATACCCATCGCCTCGGTGAAGCGTCCGTAGGCGATGTAAATACTCACGCCGTCCAGCGCATCCGGGGCAGAGCCAGCGGAACGTTGTGCTGGCGAAGGTTTGGCCGGTGCCGGTGTCGTCGGGCTCTGCACCACGGGTTGCGGCGCCACGGCAGGCACTTCGAACACCGGCAGCATGGCGGCCTGAGCGGGCTTGATCAGCGGGTCATCCGGAGTGACTCCGGGTGCCGCTGATTCCTTGCGCTGCTGACGTCGCTTCGAATAAGCAAACGCCACCAGCAGCAGTACGATCAATACGGCAGCGAGCAGTATCGGCAGGCTCAGGAAGGAATCGCTGCCCGACGCAGCAACAGGTTGCGCAGGAGCGGCAGGCGCAGCTACCGGCGTGGCGGGTGCAGGTGTGGTTGTTGCAGGTGCAGGTACAGCTGGCGTGGCGGCGGATTGCGCCGTGGCCAGATCGCTGCGCAAAGCAATGATCTGTTTGTCCTTGCCGCTCATCTGCTCTTGCAGTTCCTGAGTCTGGGCCTTGAGCGCCTCCAGCGACTGAGTCAATTGCTGGTTTTCGATGGCAGCAGCCGACAACTGCTCGGCGGTACGCTGCAGTTCGGCAGGCTTTGGCGACGGCGCCGCAGCGCTTGCGGCAGGCGCTGCGGCGGTTGGCAGCACTGCGGCGTCCGGCAGCAACAGGTCCTGGCCGACTTTGAGCGCAGAGCCGGCGCCTGCGGCGAAGACCTGCGGGTTGAGCGAACGAATGCCGTCCGCCAGTTGGCTGGCCGACACCTTGTTGCCCTGCAAGCGGCTGGCGATACCATTCAGCGTGTCGCCACTGGCAACCGTATAGTGTTTGCCCTGCACGGCCGCCGGTGGAGCGACCGGCATGCGGCTTTCCGAGGCGGAGCTGGCCGAGCGCTGCTGGTTGCGGCTGCGCGTGGCGGCCAGGCCTTGCGCCGAGGTGGCAGGATCGAGCAGCAAGGTGTATTCGTGCAGCAAATCGCCATTCGGCCGCGCCAGCTGAACGAGAAAACTCAGGTAGGGTTCGGTGACCGGCTTGCTGGACACCACCCGGATCACGCCGCGGTCACCACGCAGTACCGGCGTGAAGCGCAGATCATTGAGAAAGAACACGCGTTCCATGCCTGCTTTGGCGAACGCTTCGGGCGAAGCGAGCCGGGCGACCACGTCTTCATTGCTCAGACCGCCGGTTTCCAGCAGCTGAATCTCGGCATCCAACGGCTGGTTGAGCGCCGAATGCAAGGTGATTTCACCCAGGCCCAACGCCGACGCCAGCGTGGAGCAGGTCAGCAACGAAACCGCCAACACGCCCTTGCCAAATGCCTCGCGCGCCTTGCGACCTGCACCTTCGACAGCAGCCAGTGAACTCTTCAGCATGCGAACCCTTATGGAAACCACGGCAGGCTTCTCACGTAATCAGATGGACGTCAGTATCCGTTTAACGATTATGGTTGAGAATGCGCAGCTTCGTCTCAGGATCTTTCCAGATTGGCCAGAATCTGCGAATGCACGCGCATGCTGACGCGCAAATCCTCCTCGCTCACGCCCTCGAACAACTCGATACGCAATACATTGGCGATGTTTTCAATTTTTTCGATCAGGGGCAATGCCGTGTCACTGAGCAGGATCTTTTTCGCACGGCGATCTTCGAGCACTGCCTGACGCTGCACCAGGCCCTGTTTTTCAAGACTGTCGAGCAAACGCGCCAGGGTGGGGCCTTCTACGCCAACGCTTTGAGCCAGCTCGCGCTGGGTGGGCGGTTCGGTAAAGCGCGCGAGGTGCAGCAAAACCAGCCAGCGGGCCTGGGACAGGCCAAGATCGGCCAGCCGACGATCCAGCTCGGCGCGCCAGCCCCGGGTGAGGTGTCCGAGTTGCATCCCGAAACGATGTTCGTCAGTCAATGGCATAAGGTAACTCGTGATTCAAACTAATTATTAGCGAGCTAAGCATGGTCCTTATGATCAGGCAAGCGTGAGGCGGTGACGTTTCGTCGCACGCCGTTATACCTCAAACTCCGATTGCAGCGCTGCACGCACGCAATACAAAACACCCTCAGGCACCCGCCCGGCAAACTGCTCGGCAATCGCCGACACCGGCGGCAGTTCGCCTTCGCCGTCGAGAAAGGCGTCCTGCACCTCACCCAGCAGGTCCTCCGGCAAGTCCAGAGCCTGCTCGATGGATAACTGCTGCTTGCCGATGGCTTCGGCCAGCAGGGTGTAGACATTCTTTTCCGAGCACTGCAACTGACCGGCGATCTGCGTCGGGGTCATACCCGCGCGCGCCAGGCTGATCAGTTCGTGACGCACATCGGCGACCACACGTGGTGCCTCGGCCTTGCCGCTGAGCACTTCGAGAAAGGCTTCGCCATAACGCTCCAGCTTGCGCGCACCGACGCCACTGACCTTGGCCATCTCGGCCATCGATCCGGGTTTGCTGCGCAGCATCTCCAGCAGGGTCGAGTCCGGGAAAATAACGTAAGGCGGCACGCCGTGCTCTTCAGCCAGCTTGCGGCGCAGCGCGCGCAGGGCTTCCCACTGCTCGCGCTCTTCGCCACGCACCAGTTGACTGGCCGGGCTGCCGGAACTGCTTCTCGACGTGGTTTGTGGCTTGAGGTCCTGGCGCAGTTCCAGAGAAACTTCGCCCCGCAGCAAAGGGCGGCACGTCTCGCTGAGGCGCAGGCCGCCATAGCCTTCAAGGTCGATGTCCGCCAGACCCCGCGCAACCAGCTGGCGGAACAGCGAGCGCCACTCGGACTCGGTGCGCGCCTTGCCGACCCCGAACACCGACAGGTGCTGATGACCGAAGCTCTCTACTTTGTCGTTGGACTTGCCGAGCAACACGTCGACCAGATGACCGACGCCATAACGCTGGCCGGTACGGTAGATGGCCGACAGCGCCTGACGCGCAGGTTCGGTGGCATCCCAGGTTTGCACGCCATCGACACAATTGTCGCAGTGGCCGCACGGGTTGGGCATGTCTTCGTCGAAATAGGCCAGCAGGGTCTGCCGACGGCAACGGGTTTCTTCGCACAGGGCCAGCATGGCATCGAGCTTGTGCTGCTCCAGCCGTTTGTGGCGCTCGTCGCCTTCGGAATTCTGCAGCATCTGCTTGAGCATCAGCACGTCTTGCAGACCGTAGGCCATCCAGGCATCGGCGGGCAGGCCATCACGCCCTGCCCGGCCGGTTTCCTGATAATAAGCCTCAAGCGATTTGGGCAGGTCCATGTGCGCGACAAAACGCACGTTGGGCTTGTCGATGCCCATGCCGAACGCGATGGTGGCAACCATGATCAGCCCTTCCTCGTTGAGAAAGCGCTTCTGGTTGGCCGCCCGGGTTTCGGACGGCAGACCGGCGTGATAAGGCAGCGCGGGATAGCCGTTGTCACTCAGGAATACGGCGACCTCATCGACCTTCTTGCGCGACAGGCAGTAAACGATACCGGCGTCGCTGCGGCGCTCGGAAAGAAACGCCAGCAGTTGCTTGCGCGGCTGTTCCTTGGGCACGATGCGATAGAAGATGTTGGGCCGGTCGAAGCTCGACAGAAAGCGCTCGGCGTTCTGCAGGTGCAGACGCGTGACGATTTCTTCACGGGTGCGCTTGTCGGCGGTGGCGGTCAGCGCGATGCGCGGCACCTCTGGAAACAGCTCGGCGAGTTGCCCCAGTTGCAGGTATTCAGGGCGGAAGTCATGACCCCATTGCGACACGCAGTGCGCTTCGTCGATGGCAAACAGGGCGATCTTGAGGTTTTGCAGGAATGACAGCATGCGCGGCTGGACCAGGCGCTCCGGGGCGAGGTAGAGCATTTTGACTTCGCCCAGACGAATGCGGTTCGCCAGGTCGCGCTGCTGCTCGGCGCTGAGGGTCGAGTTGAGTGCAGCGGCCGACACGCCCAGCTCATCCAGTGTGGCAACCTGGTCGTCCATCAGCGCGATGAGTGGCGACACGACCACGCACAGCCCGTCACGCAACAGCCCCGGCACCTGAAAACACAGGGACTTGCCGCCACCGGTGGGCATCAGCACCAGCGCATCACCACCGCTGGCTACACGCTCAATAATGGCACCCTGGCGACCACGAAAGCTGTCGTAACCGAAGATGTCTTTAAGTACGCGTTGTGCCTGCTCAAGCATAAAAAACCCCGGAATATCCTGCTGCACTGCAAAACGGGGGAGTATACCCGAGCACTCGGGAGCAATGGATGACTGGGACATGAGCGGTCGAAATTAACTGCAATTGGCCTGCGCGCTGGCGCCACGGACGCTCAGGGCCTAGAATCCAGCATCGTTTATTTTCAAGGTAGCGCTTCCATGTCCTTCGCTGAGCAATTAACCCGCCTGCAAGTCTTCCTCGATGCAGATGAACTGCACGAAGAAGCACTGGACTACGTGGCCGCGCATGGCTACCTGACCGCCCTGTCCATCTGCGCTGAAGAGGTGCCGGAACGCGAGTGGATCGACGCGCTGTTCTCCGAGCCGCCGCAGTACTCCAGCGAAGCGCAACAGACAGAAGTCGAAGCGACGCTGATCGCCCTCAAGGCACACATTGCCCGCCAGCTGGCTTCGGACGAAGAGTTCGAGCTGCCCTGCGATCTGGACCTGGGCGACGACCCGGATGATTCCGACCTGCGCGGCTGGTGCATCGGCTTCATGGAAGGCGTGTTCCTGCGTGAAAACGCCTGGTTCGAAAGTGCCGAGGAAGAAGTCAGCGAAATGCTCCTGCCGATCATGGTCGGTTCGGGCCTGTTCGACGAGCAGCCGGAGTTCGCCGACATCGCCCAGGACGCCAACCTGATGGACGACATGATCGTGCAGATCCCCGAAGCGCTGACCGCCCTGTACCTGCTCTGCCAGGCACCGGACGAAAAGCCGGCGATCCTCAAGCCCCGCCACCACTGAGTCGGCGCCTATGGCGCAAGGCTCACCGCGCACCAGCCGTCATAAGTCGGTGCGCTATCTGCTTGTAGCGGTCGGCTGGCTGAGCGTGGTGCTGGGTGTCATCGGCATCTTCCTGCCGGTGCTGCCCACCACGCCTTTTCTGCTGCTGGCCGCTGCCTGTTTCGCGCGCAGCTCTCCGCGCTTCTACGACTGGCTGGTCAACCACCCGCAGCTCGGTCCGTGGGTTCGTGATTACCTCGAAGGCAACGGCATCCCGCTCAAGGGCAAGGTCTACGCCATCGGCCTGATGTGGCTCAGCATCAGCCTGTCCTGCTACCTGGTGCCCTCCCCCTGGGCACGCGTCTTCATGCTGACCAGCGCAGTGCTGGTGACGCTCTATATTCTCAGGCAGAAGACGCGAGCGCCGGGCGATCGTACGAGGTAGCTCCGCCCCAGGCGGACGCCACCGCAACACTCAGACCGTCACTTCTTTTTGTCCTTGGCGAACGCCGCTTCCAGCGCTTCGTTGAGGGTGCGCAACACCTTGACCCTGGCCCAGCGTTTGTCGTTGGCCTCGATCAATGTCCACGGCGCGATTTCGGTGCTGGTGCGATCCACCATGTCGCCGACTGCCTGGCGGTAGTCAGGCCATTTCTTGCGGTTGCGCCAGTCGTCCTCGGTGATCTTGTAGCGCTTGAACGGGATCTTTTCGCGCTCCTTGAAACGCTCCAGTTGGGTCTGCTGATCGATGGCCAGCCAGAACTTGACCACCACAACGCCTGCGTCGGTGAGCTGCTCTTCGAAGTCATTGATTTCCGAATACGCGCGCTTCCAGTCCGACTCACTGCAAAAACCCTCGACCCGCTCGACCAGCACGCGGCCGTACCACGAGCGATCGAAGATGGTGAATTTGCCGCGCGCCGGTATCTGCCGCCAGAAACGCCACAGATACGGTTGTGCGCGCTCGTCCTGGGTGGGCGCGGCGATCGGCACGATGGCGTATTGCCGCGGGTCCAGTGCCGCCGCCACACGTCGGATCGCACCGCCCTTGCCTGCCGCATCGTTACCTTCGAACACTGCCAGCAGCGCGTGGCTTTTCATGCGCTTGTCGCGCATGTTGCCGGACAGCCGCGCCTGCTCGGTGATCAACTGTTGCTGATAGTCGTCCTTGCTCAGGTTCAGGCTCAGGTCGAGGCTGTCGAGCAGGGTCAGCTCGTTACTGTGAATCGCCAGCGGCCCGACCGTCAGCGCCGCGGTCTCGGGTTCGGCCTTGTTCAGCGCGGCCTGCATGCCTTCCAGCAACAGGCGGCCGACGGTCAGGCTGCGGTAGTTGGCGTCCACACCCTCGATCACATGCCAGGGCGCATACTCGCGGCTGGTACGGCGCAGGACCCGTTCGCCGAAGCGCACGAACTTGTCGTAAGTCTTGGACTGCTGCCAGTCCAGCGGGCTGATGCGCCAGCTGTGCAGCGGATCGTCCTTGAGGGTCTTGAGGCGCAGCTTCATCTGTTTTTTGGACAGGTGAAACCAGAATTTGAAGATCAGCGCGCCTTCATCGCAAAGCATCTTTTCCAGACGTTCGGCGCCGCTGATGGCTTGGTCGAGAACGGCGTCCTTGAAGCGCCCGTGAACCCTGTCCTGGAGCATCTGGCTGTACCAGTTGCCAAAGAAAATACCCATGCGGCCCTTGGCCGGCAATTGCCGCCAGTAGCGCCAGACGGGCGGATGAGCGAGCTCCTCGTCGGTCTGCTGATCGAAGGTGCGTACCTCGATCAGACGCGGGTCCATCCACTCGCTGAGCAGCTTGACGGTCTCGCCCTTGCCTGCGCCTTCTATGCCGTTGATCAGCACGATGATCTGGCGACCGGCCTGCTCGTGCAGGTCTATCTGCGCTTCGAGCAACGCTTCGCGCAGTTGCGGCAACGCAGCCTCGTAAGTCTCATCGTCAATGGCATGACCGATTTCAGCGGATTCAAACATGCACAGCTCCTGATTGATGTTGGCTCAGAGAACGCCTGATGCAGATTGTGACCATTGATGACCGGCATCGGTCAATCCGCACATCCTTGATAGCACTTTTCTCTGCGCAGACGGCTAAAATGCCGCCACTGCCTTCGCTGAGCCCGACATGACCATTACCCGCCACGCCCAGATCGACTGGGACGAACACGGCAACCCGCATTCCCGCGATTTTTCCGACGTGTACTTTTCCACCGAGTCCGGTCTGGACGAAACGCGCCATGTGTTTCTGGTGCAGAACGACCTGCGCCGGCGCTTCACTGAATTGCCGGATGAAGGCCGGTTGATCATTGGTGAAACCGGCTTCGGCACCGGGCTGAATTTCCTTTGTGCCTGGCAGTTGTTCGACGAGTGCGCGCCCGCCAATGCGCGCCTGCAGTTCGTCAGCGTCGAGAAATACCCGTTGAGCCACGCCGACCTGCAGCGTGCCCTGGCGTTGTGGCCCGAGCTGTCGCCGTTTGCGGGTCAATTGCTCGATCAGTATGTGGCTGTGCATGAAGGCTTTCAGCGTCTGGTGTTCGCGGGCGGCCGCGTGACCCTGACGCTGCTGATCGGCGATGCACTGCAGATGCTGCCGCAACTGGACGGGCAGATGGACGCCTGGTTTCTCGACGGTTTTGCGCCGGCGAAAAACCCGGAAATGTGGACCCCGGAGCTGTTCGCCGAACTGGCGCGCCTGTCCACATCGAGCACCACGATTGGCACCTTCACCAGTACCGGCTGGGTGCGCCGCTCGCTGAATGCGGCAGGGTTCAAGATGAAGCGCGTACCGGGCATCGGCCACAAATGGGAAGTCCTGCGTGGCGCTTTTATCGCTTGGCCAGAGGACGTAGCGCTCCCCGCTGCTGCCAAGCCTTGGTTCGCCCGCCCCGCGCCGATTGGCGGCGAGCGTAAAGCGCTGGTGATTGGCGCGGGGCTGGCCGGCTGCGCCACGGCACAGAGTCTGGCGCAACGCGGTTGGCAGGTCAGCCTGCTGGAGCGCCACGCCGCACCGGCACAGGAAGCATCCGGCAACCCGCAGGGCGTGCTGTACCTGAAACTGTCGGCGCACGGTACGGCGCTGTCACAGTTGATCCTCAGCGGTTTCGGTCATACACGAAGGCTGCTTGAGCGCTTGCAGCGCGGGGTCGACTGGGACGCTTGCGGGGTGCTGCAACTGACCTTCGACGACAAGGAAGCGCTGCGCCAGAAACAGCTGGCCGATGCCTTCCCCGAATCACTCCTGCACCTGCTGGAGCAGCCTGCGGCCGAAGCGCAGAGCGGCGTTGCGCTGAACAGTGGCGGGCTGTTTTTCCCCGAAGGCGGCTGGGTTCATCCGCCTGCGTTGTGTCACGCACAGGCTGCGCACGCCAATATCAGCCTGATCACTCATCAACAGGCACTGGAGCTGAGACGTGTCGACGATCAGTGGCAGGTCTGGAGTGAGGAACAGTTGGTCGACAGCGCTCCGGTCGTGGTGCTGGCCGGTGCAGCTGATATTCAGCAGTTTTCACAGAGCGCCGACTTGCCGCTCAAACGCATCCGCGGGCAGATCACCCGTTTGCCGCAGACTCAAGCCAGCACGGCATTGCGCAGCGTGGTGTGCGCCGAGGGTTATGTGGCTCCGGCGCGCCTGGGCGAACATACGCTGGGCGCCAGTTTCGATTTCAACAGCACTGATCTGACGCCGAACCTGGCCGATCATCTGGACAATCTGGGGCTGTTGCGGGAGATTTCGGAAGACCTCACTTCACGCCTTGAGGCCGCCGCTTTGTCGCCCGAACAATTGCAGGGGCGCGCGGCGTTTCGCTGTACCAGCCCGGATTATCTGCCCATCGTCGGTCCGCTGGCCGACCGCAAGGCGTTCATGCAGGCCTATGCCGCACTGGGCAAGGATGCACGTCAGGTGCCGGACAGCGTCTGCCCGTGGCTGGACGGCCTGTACGTCAACAGCGGCCACGGTTCGCGCGGCCTGATCACCGCGCCGCTGTGTGGCGAACTGATCGCCGCCTGGCTCGACAACGAACCACTGCCCCTGCCACGCAGCGTGGCCGAGGCCTGCCACCCCAACCGCTTTGCCCTGCGCGGGCTGATTCGCGGCAAGGGGAAACAGACTGTCGGGCACTGAAACCCGCAGATCATCCTCGCTTGCACGACAGTTGAGATTAGCGTTCCCTACGCTCCAGTGGAATGCAGCTCTCGACGCTCTGCGTCGAAAAGAGGACGCAGAGCGTCCTGAACGGCATGCCGACGCGGAGCGTCGCACGATATTTCCTACGAGCACGCTCAGGCGCTACTCTTGAGCGTCTGTCAGAACAATTGGGCCGCTCATGCTGCAAGTGCGAAACGTATTCAAGCGCTACACCACGGCACAGGGACCGCTGGATGTCTTGCGTGGTGTCGATCTGCATCTGGCACAGGGCGAAAGCCTGGCGTTGATGGGTGAATCGGGCAGTGGCAAGAGCACCTTGCTGCATCTGGTGGCAGGCCTGGATCAGGTCGACGATGGCAGCATCGAGGTCGCAGGCCAGCGTCTGGACCTGATGAACGAAAGCCAGCTGGCCAACTGGCGGCGTACCGAAATCGGTCTGGTGTTTCAGCAGTTCAACCTGATCGGCAGCCTGAAAATAGCCGACAACCTGGCGTTTCAGGCACGCTTGGCCGGGCGTGTTGATGCGGATTGGCAGGCGCATTTGATCGAGCGCCTTGGCCTGGCCGCACTGCTGGATCGCTACCCCGAACAGCTCTCCGGCGGACAGCAGCAACGTGTAGCGATAGGCCGCGCCCTCGCCTCCCGACCCGGCCTGCTGCTGGCTGACGAACCCACCGGCAATCTCGACGAAGCCACCAGCGACGAGGTGCTGCAACTGCTGCTGGATATCCTCGCCGACAGCCCTACCAGCCTGCTGATGGTCACCCACAGCCCGCGCGTCGCGCAGCGGCTGTCGCGTAAAGTGGTGCTGCATCTGGGCCGTCTGGCTGACGAAGGCGAGCGCTGAGATGCGGGTTTTCTACTGGACGCTGCGCGCCCTGCTGAGCCATTGGCGCCGTCATCCGGTGCAGTTTTTCAGCGTATTGACCGGTTTGTGGCTGGCTACCGCGCTGCTCACCGGTGTGCAGGCGCTCAATAGCCAGGCGCGGGAAAGCTACCAGCGTGCCAGCCAGCTGATTGGCGGCGAGCCGCAGACCCGTATCACCGCCAGCAGCGGCGGGCTGTTCCCGCAGGCGTTATTTATCGAGCTGCGCCGTGAAGGCTGGCCCGTGTCGCCCATGCTGCAAGGCCGCATCGTGCTTCAAGGGCGCGAAGACCGTCGCCTGCAACTGATGGGTATCGAGCCGGTGACCTTGCCGACCGGCTCGGCGCTGGCCGGGCAGACGTTGAACGCCGAACAGGTCGTGGACTTCCTCACACCGCCGGGTATGACCTGGATTGCACCGCAGACCCTGCAAGCGCTGGGGCTTGAGGAAGGCCAGCAGCCGCTGACCGAAACCGGCGTCGCGCTGCCCCCCTTGCGCGCCAAACCCGACATGGCGCCTGGCGTTTTGCTGACTGACATAGGCTTTGCGCAACCGTTGCTGGGCCAGTCGGGGCAGTTGTCCGGAATGCTGCTGGCCAAGGATTTTGCCCGGCAGAACCCTGCGCTGCCGGCAGCCCTGAATGACCTGCTGGTGATCAAGAAAAGCGGCGAGGAAAACAATCTGGAGCGCCTCACCGAGAGCTTCCACCTGAACCTGAACGCACTCGGGGTGCTGTCCTTCATCGTCGGTCTGTTCATTGTCCACGCCGCCATTGGCCTGGCCCTTGAACAGCGTCGCGGCCTGCTGCGCAACCTGCGTGCCTGTGGCGTCAGCGCACGTCTGTTGATAGCTGCGCTGGGCGTAGAACTTGGGGCACTGGCGCTGTTGGGCGGTGTTTTTGGTGTGGTCAGCGGCTATCTGCTGGCCAGCCTGTTATTACCGGATGTCGCGGCCAGCCTGCGCGGCTTGTATGGCGCGGAAGTCGCCGGCCAGTTGAACCTCAGTCTGTGGTGGTGGCTGAGCGGTATCGGCCTGAGTCTGCTTGGCGCGTTGCTGGCCGGTGCCAACAGCCTGTTGCGAGCTGCGCGCCTGCCGTTGCTGGCGCTGGCCGATGCCCAGGCATGGCAGCAAGCCCACGCGCGATGGTTGCAGCGCCAGGCGTGGGTGGCGGTGCTGGGCGCGGTGGTTGGCGTGAGTGCGCTGGTGTTCGGCACCAGCCTGATGCTGGGGTTTGTGATGATGTCCGCCCTGCTGCTCAGTGCCGCGCTGGCCCTGCCGGTTTTGCTGGACGCCATGCTTGGCGGTCTGTTGAAGCGCAGCCGCTCGGTGCTCGGGCAATGGTTTGTCGCGGATTGCCGTCAACAGTTGCCCGCCCTGAGTCTGGCGCTGATGGCCCTGTTGCTGGCGATGGCCGCGAACATCGGCGCAGGCAGCATGACCTCGGGTTTTCGCCAGACGTTCAACAGTTGGCTGGAGCAACGCCTGACGGCCGAATTGTATGTCAGCCCGCAGACCCCCGAGCAGGCCGAGCCGCTGAACACCTGGCTGAGCCAGCAACCGGATGTCGGCGCCGTGCTGCCCAACTGGCAGGTGCCGGTGCAAGTCCAGGGCTGGCCTGCGGACCTGTTTGGCGTGATCGATCACAGCATCTATCGCCAGCACTGGGCGCTTCTGGAATCCGTCGCCGGTGATCCGTGGAATGTTTTGCGCGACGAAGACACGGTCATGCTCAGCGAACAATTGGCACGCCGCCTCCAACTGGGGTTGCAAGATACGCTGAGCATCCCGGTGCCCAATGGCAAGTGGACCCCGCGCATCGTCGGGATCTATGCCGACTATGGCAATCCGAAGGGCCATCTGCTGGTCAATGAAAAACACCTGCTCGCACACTGGCCGCAATCGATGCCGGTGCGTTTCAACCTGAGGGTCGATCAGGCGGCAATCCCGTCGCTGGTCACCCGGCTGCAAGCGCGTTTCAAGCTGGACGATAATCACATCATCGATCAGAGCCAGCTCAAGGGTTGGTCGAGCCAGGTCTTTGAACGTACGTTTGCCGCCACGGCCGCACTCAACAGCCTGACATTGGGCGTGGCTGGCGTGGCGCTGTTCATCAGCCTGCTGACTCAAAGCCAGAGCCGCCTCGGGCAGCTCGCCCCGTTGTGGGCGCTGGGGGTCACTCGACGGCAATTGATGCTGCTCAACCTGGGACAGACCTGGCTGCTGGCGGTCCTGACACTGGTGCTCGCGCTGCCACTCGGGCTGCTGCTGGCCTGGTGCCTGGATGCGGTGATCAACGTTCGAGCCTTTGGCTGGCGCCTGCCGCTGCAGGTGTTCCCGCTGCAACTGCTGCAATTGATGGCGCTGGCGATGCTGGCGACTTTGCTGGCCTCGGCCTGGCCACTGCTGAAACTGTACCGCAGCCGTCCAGCGGACCTACTCAGGACATTCGCCAATGAACCGTAAATGGCTGATGCCGCTGGTCATCGTCGTGTTGCTCTCCGCCTGCGACGACAAACCACAACCTGAAAGCGGTTTCGCCGGTCTGGGCAATACGGCCGACAGCTATGCGCAGGTGACACCCGGCAAGGTCTTTTCATTCCCGCAGGACCACGGCCAGCACCCCGGCTTTCGGATCGAGTGGTGGTACATCACCGCCACCCTCAAGGATGACGCGGGCCAGCAGTTCGGCGTGCAATGGACCCTGTTTCGCAATGCCCTACGCCCCGGCCAACAGACCGGCAGCGGCTGGAATGACGGCACGATCTGGCTGGGCCATGCAGCGGCGACTTCAAGCAGCGGTCATTATGTGGCGGAGCGTTACGCGCGCGGCGGCATCGGTCAGGCCGACGTGACGCTGGCACCCTTTTCGGCGTGGATCGATGACTGGGCCTTTACCAGCCATGTCCGCAGCGGTGATCCGCTGGCGGCCATGCAGCTGAAGGCCAGCGGCAAGGACTTTCGCTACAACCTGAACCTGACATCCAGCAAACCGCTGGTGCTGCAGGGCGAACAGGGCTACAGCCAGAAATCGGAGGCGGGCCAGGCGTCGTACTACTACAGCCAGCCGTTCTTCGACGCCAAAGGCAGCGTGGTCATTGAGGGCAAAACACATCAGGTCACCGGTAAAGCGTGGCTGGACCGCGAATGGAGCAGTCAGCCACTGACCGCCAACCAGAGCGGCTGGGACTGGTTTTCGCTGCAACTGGCAGACGGTGATCGCCTGATGCTCTATCGCATCCGCCACAAGAGCACTGCCCCCTACCTGACCGGTAACTGGATCAGCGCCGACGGCACCACCCGGATGCTGCACGCCAACGAGATCAGCCTTGAGCCACTGAAAGAAACCTCGATCGGCGAGCATAAAGTGCCCACCCGCTGGAGAGTCAGGGTCCCCGACCGGAATCTGGACATCACCAGCGAAGCGCTGAACCCTGCTGCCTGGATGGGCGTGAGTATCCCCTACTGGGAGGGGCCGGTGAGGTTCAGCGGGAGTCAGGAAGGCGTGGGGTATCTGGAGATGACCGGGTATTGAGCGGGTCTGCTGGCAGTTGCGCCTTCAATTCGAAACACCTGTTGGCGCGGGGACAACCTCCGACGCACCTCAGGCTGACTTTTTGAAATAGGGCCATGTGCTCAGGTTTTTCATTTGCCAACAGCTCGGCCAGAGCCAGACACATATCCATATGATTTTTCTCATAAAAAAATGGAGACCGATCGGGGCTCCATTTGAAATTCCTGAACAAGTTTAAAAGCCTTCGTACTCTTCGCAAGCCTGTGCGACGTGCTTGTTCATATCGATACCCCTTTATGTATGCCGAGTGAGTTAACGTGCTTTCATGTGCCCCAAACTAGCGTGCTGCAAACATCACCGTCAATGAGCCGAATCCGCTTTACATGTCAGAAAAATCCGCCCTAAAGCGGGTGCGGTAAGCACGACAGTAACCCCAACCCAGTGAAAGCATCAATTCCAGAAGCAAGCACCCAACCAGCTGAAAACAAACGCTTATAACTTTTTGATCTAAAACTACCATGCCCTCACTGGGTCAGTTTCTGGGTGACTGCACTTTCTCAGTCACCTCCCCAACGGAAACCCGGTAAGGACTTATGTGCGGATTAGCAGGTGTATGACAGATGCGTTAAATAGGGGGTCATAGCGCTGCTGAATGGCACTAAAACCCCCTATAGGGAACATTGATTGGTACGAAAAGTGGTACGAGTTTACGCACACCAAACCCTCCCCCGGCGTCCTGCCGACGAACACCACTCCCCAAATCTGAAAGACTCAACTACTGTATGCCCATACAGCAATTGAGAATCACCCCCATGAACGAGAGCAACAGCTCAGACGCCTTGGCCGAATGGCACAAAAGGCTCAACGACAGGAGGCAATGGACGAACCCTGCAGTCACCTACCGGTTTCTGGCGCGCATGGCCGAAGACATGCAGACCGGCGGGCTGATCGATCCATTGGAGCGCTTTGAGCTATTCGAACTGGCCAGCGCTGCCTTCTGCCACTTCACCGAGGAAGGCAACCATGAATGGCGGCACCAGGCGTCGGACTATCTGGCCTATAACAAGGGCGGCGTCGTAGTCGGCAGCCTGCTGAACTCCCGATACGTGCTTCATGAGGCCGACCAGTCGCCCTATCACGCCGCCCACTTCGCTTTTCTCGACGAGAAAAACGACCTCATCATGCGGGACTACAAGAAGTACGGCGTGCTCGAGGGTCGCTACATCTATACCGAAACCGGCCAGACGCTGACACTGGTTGAGCAATCCAGGCAGATCAACGGCGTGAGCTATCAACGCCTGAGCGATGAGGATCAATATCGAGCGCTCGTCGACGCCTCAGCGGTAGCCCTCGACCAAGGCGATTTCAACGCCTACGTTTCGCTATGGGAGCGTCATAGCTACTCGATCTTTATAAGATGCCTTCACTGTCTGGATGGATTCGCAGTGCGTGACGATTGCACGCACTGTGACGGACGAGGCTTTATCGAAGACCCGCAATGCCCGAACAAGCTGCCGCAGTCACTCAGCCGCCAACGAGGCGTTCCGACAGAGTAGCGGAGCGCCCCCCTCGCCCACCTATACCTTGCGTATCCCGAACTGCGCGGCCTTGACCGTCGAGTCCTGCGGCACGCCTGCTGCCAGGTACAGGCCCATGCGCGAGGTGATCACGGTTTCACTCAGGTCAATCGTGCCGCGCTGCGTTTCCAACGCCCCGGAAAAGCTGGCCGGCATGGTGAACGGCTCTTGGTACTTGTCCATCGACCGATAGTAGAACGTGGACGCAGCACCGCTGACCGTCTTGGTGATGGTCAACTCAGCCTCCCAAGCCAGTATGCCGCGCGACGACCCCATGATTTCCACCGCCGACACCATTTCGATAACGTCGCCGGCTGCCAGGTTGGTCTGTACCACGTTGGCCGTGGGCTGCATGTAGATGTAGCCGCCTGCCGCCGCCATATTGCCACGCAGCTCGATGCACTGCGCCTCACCATAGGCGGCAGGCTCCTTGTACCACCGCGTGGTGATCCCGGTCAGGCCAGAGCCAACGGCTTTGTAGCCGTCCGCCAGCACTGACCCGGCCACAGCGTTCACGCCCGCCGGTAGCGCGCCGCCAGTGCCCGCCAGTAGAGGGTTGGCATTGAGGCAGCCGAACGGGCGTATGGCCGAGTAAACGTCGCCAGCGTCAATAGGCAGCGGGATGCCGGGGAATTCGAAGTTGGCGGTGATGATCGGCACCACCCGCGAACTGATGAACTCGGCGCCCAGGATGTTGGGATGCAGGCCCTCGACTGTCATCGCTTCGGTGAAGCCGTCCCAGATGTTCACGACCGGCACGAACTGGCTGACGTAGTTCAACACCCAGTCCTTGTAAGCGATCGCATCGGCCAGCGCCTGCCCGGTCAACGCCCTGCTACCGAAGCGCGGCGTACCAGTGCCGACGATCAGGTACTTGCCGGGCGTGTTCAGGAACGCGGTGACGATCTTCATCACATTGGCTTTCGTGTCAGCCAGGCTCATACCTGCCGTGGTGCTGTCATTGGTGCGTGACAGCAGCAGCCAAAGGTCGGCAGTGGACGATGCAATGCAGGCCGGAAGCCTGGCCAGAAACTGCCCGGTGTGGTCCCCGAGCTTGCCCTGGTTGTCGACGTAGCTCGGGAATAGGCCGGTACGCGCCGCGATCCAGGCCGCATAACCATAGGCCTCGGTGCCGAACGCTGTCGCCGCGATAGTGTGGCAGTTGCCCGAGAAGCTATCGCCGAGCAGACCCAGGCCGCGCCGGATCGGTTGGCGACGTGGGATTGGGTTGACCAGAAGGCTCATGCGTAGACCTCAAATGAAGCACCAGCAGCGGGCACGTAGCGGATCGTCGCGGGCGGAATGCTCAGCGGATAGCCACCGTCTTTCCAGAACGTGTCGGTGGTGATCCAGTTATCACCGGCCTGGATCTGGACCGTCACCGACCCGCCGTTCGCCTTCACTGCCAACGTCACTTTCATGGTGCGGTCATAGGTTTCTTGTTTCGTCACTGTCTGCACTGCATTCCCCTGCGGCCTATGGCCTGAAATAGATAAGTCGGGTTGCGGTGGTGTTTACGCCAGCACCTTCAAGGCTCGCTCGTATAACGCCTGTCGATCAGCCAGGCCGTTCGTGCCGCCGTTGATGCGCTTGGTGATGGTCACGAACTCGCGCTTGTCGGCCAGCGTATTGAGCGCGGCCCGGTGCCAGAACCACCCCGCCGACATCGCGGCGTGCTGCGCCAGCTCGAGCAATTCGGGATGGTTGATCAGATCCAGGCCCAGCGCTTCGCCGCACTCGGCATAGTTCGCCCGACCAGTGATCTGGATCAGGCCGCGCCCACGGTATTTGGAGCCATCGCCCGGCACGGTATTGCCCAGATCTTTGCGCCCCTCGTATCCCAACTGCTGCGGAGTCGGTCCCCAAATCTCGCGGACGTAGCGCAGTTGGCCGGACTCATGACCGACCTGGGCGATGAAGGCCGCGATGCGCAGCGGGGTCACGATCTGGTACTTGCTCATTGCTGTGTTGAGGACGGGTGCAAAAACGCCGGCTTTCTGGCCGGCGTTCGGGAGGATCTGCAGTAGTTGCTGCGTGGTGATCGGCATCGGTGTTTCTCCAGGCAAAAAAATACCCGCTCGATGGCGGGGTGCGGGTGTCGCTGTGCAGGCTTTACGCGGCGGCAGGTTCGGCCGCTGGCTGTGCAGCAGCCTTGAGCGCGGCCAGTTCGGCACGCAGCTCTACAGATTCTGAGTGCAGCTCTTTGACAGCGCCCATCAGATCGGTGATCAAGGCCATCGGGTCGAGCTGTTGGATGCGTGCGTTGCCGTTTTCGTCGACGCCGTCCTTCTCGCCGGTCACGGCCAAGGGATTTACCGCCTGCGCCTCATGTGCAATCAGGCCTTGATAGGTGGTGCCGTCGCCACGAAACACTGCGCCGAACACCTTGCGCTGGTAGGTGACGATTCTGTAAGCGTTGATGCGATCACGGTACGACGGCACTTTCGCATCGGTGATGTACTTCTTGAACCGGTAGTCAGACCCGAACAGCGTCATGGTCCCGACATAGGTGTTGTCAATCCAAACGTCAACGTTCGAGCCGGTCCAGTTGTAGTTGTATACCGTGACGCCACGACCGGCGCTCAGACCTGCCCGGCACCAGGTGCCTGCCGACTCAAGCCTTCCCGTGATTTGCATCGCTCCCTGCAGTGTCAGCACGCCCGCTGATTGGTTGATCAGCCTGACGTCATAGTCCGCTGTGGTGTTGTTATAGTGGAAGTCGATATAAGGACTGATGTTACTGAGCTCTATTCCACCGAAGGTGGGAGCTTGATCGTTGCCTATACCAAGAGCCTTTCGTGCCGTGGCCTGACTATTGCCGCCCGTACCGCCTGATGCGATGCCGATAGGCGCAGCAGTTACGGACAACGATGGAACTGTCAGCAGCCCGTCGTAGCTGTAGGTCATGCTGGGGCCGGTGGCTGTATTCCCGGAATTCACCGATCGCCACGAATACCCACCAGCACCGCCGCCTCGGTTGACAACGAAATGGCCCTCGCCCTGTGAGCCCGAGTTCCAGCCCATGTACATGCCTTGTACGTTGTAAAGCGCGCTGGCCTGCTGCACTCCAACCTCTGAGAAAAGCACCCTTCCGTCAGTGCGGCCAGTACCACCCTTTGTCACCGGGAGAATGTCGTAGTTACCAGTGGTGCCGAGTGCGGCCAGCTGCGTACCGAACTTATTCACAAGCGCCCGCAGAGCATCCGCTGACTCTTTGACGTAGCCCTGCAGAGGGGCGAGTGCATAACCGCCTGCGTTGTTCGACGCGCCCTGATAGTTTGGCGATATCGAGATCGCTGTATCGCTGGCGATGTTGGTCACCTCGTACCAGCCGCCATCGGGCAAGCGAATTCCATCACCCACCCGGCCGTTTGAAATGAACGCAGTATTGTTGCCGATAACCGCGTTCGAATTTTGGGTGACGGAAACCGTCCCAGCTTTATACCAAGGCATACTCTTTACTCACTAAATGGGTTTCAGACATTCATCTTTGCGAAGACTGCCGGTAGAAAAAATGCTGTTGGATTGGCGGATGCAATAGTGATCGCGTAAAGCTTGCTGTTCGGAAAGTCCCACCAGCAATACAGCGCCCGCGATATGGCACTGCCTGAGTTCAGACCCATACCGAAAGAATTAATCAATAGATATTCGTTATCAGGAAAGTTAAACGGCACTGAGTAATAACACCTGACAAGATTCTGACTAGTGTAATCAAACCTCTCATAGCTCCAAGATTGGAACGAGCGGGTGAAGTTAGCGCTTGAAGTTCCAGAATCAAAAAGCAATTTAGTCGCGTCATCCCATAGCCGCATCCCGAACTCAGCCACCGGCTGGGCAGCAAATTGAGCAACGAAATAGCGGCCGTTGGGTTGAGCGGTGTTCACGTCATACGCCCGGACATAGAAACCCGTCCAGTTGCCGGCCGACCCCACAAGGCGCATCATGCAAAGCCCCGCAACCGCATTCACAGTGTCGGGCCGCACAAACACCAAGGGCGGCTCCTGTGATGTAACAGGCCGAGGAAAGTAGGTGGTTGAGCCAAGCCCGCTTTCCTCCGTGGGCTGATAGCGCCCCGAAGCAATCACCATCAGACGCGCATATTGCGAATCGAGAACTACCACATTGCTGTTGTTGGAAAACTCCAGGCCATATGCTTCCGCCATTATGAAAACCTCATGACAAGCAGCCGCATGGTGCCGGTTGAAACCGTGCTTGAGCCGTAAGTTCTTGTGTGGTTGTAAACCCTGGCGGTACCGTCAACGAGTTCCGTTTCGTGCTGCCTCTGATTGCTGTCGTAAGCGCCAGCCGGTATCACGATTGCAACACCGTTACCCGGCCCGACACCCGGCACAGCAAAGTCCTGGCTGGTCTTTGTGGTGCCGGAGAAGGTAACGAGCGTCGACAGCACAACCCGAATCGTGAACGAATTCTCGTCCAGCTGAAGCGCAGCATCTGCGCCCCATACCCTCATTCCGTTGCTCATTCGCTGAGGTCCCCCAACTGCACGCGCTTGACGTTGTTGGCGTCGTACACGCGTACCGATCTATTGGTGACCACCAGCCTGCCGCCTGCAGCGCCTGATCCGTTGATCTCAAGCGTCCCGTCCTTGCGCAAGATCCATCCACGCTGCCCAGCCACATAGTCGGTGGAGCTGATAAAGCTGCCGATCTTGGCGTTGGTTATCGTGCCGTCCATGATAAAGGTCGGACCGAGGAACAATTGCCCGTTCTGGGCAACGAACGGTGTCGATATCGTGCCGCCTGCCAACGTATTCACAAGCGCAAACCTGTCAGCAGACATGAGGATCTGGCTTTGCAGCACCTCACCAACTTTTTCAATGCCCGCTGCGATGGCAGCCATTACGTACTGCCCGTTAGCGTTGACTTGCAATCTGACGGTATACATCGCCGCAAGCTTGTTGTCCGTGCTCGCTTGGGCTGAACTAACGGTCTGTACCGCCGCGCTCGCACCATTGGCCGTGGCTTGCACCTGATCCAGCTTGGTCGAAATCGCGCCGTCAGCGGTCGAACGAGCGGTTGCCTCGGACTGGATGGCCGCCGAGTTATCGCCGACCTTCGTCGTGAGCTGCGTGATGGCCGCTGCTGTAGCGGCCTGATTGGTACTCACCACCTCGCGCAAATCAGTTACCTGTGCGCTGCTGGTGTTCACCGTGGCTGTCAGCTGGGTGACCGTGCGTGCCGTTGCTTCATTCTCGCTTGCCCGGACTTTGGACTCGGCCACGATGCTGGCAGTGCTGCTGTATCCCTTCAGCGCATCCGCGAGTTCACCCTCCCCGTCATCGTCCCTGTACGCGGCCTGCAACGCCTGCATGCTCGATGCCTGGGCGGTAACCACGCCGTTGAGCTCGGAGATGTCGGTGGTGTTGGCGGATATCTGGGCAGCAAACCCGTTTGCCGTCTCCAGCAGGTTGCCCACGTCCTCCCAATAGTCCGCATTCGGCGGCGGCGTTCCTTTGGGCACTGCCTTTTCAGCCTGGTAGATCCGGCCATCACCCACCACCAACTGACCTTTTTCATAGGTATCGTCTGGGTTGTAGGCCTTGAGCCCGTCAAGCGCATTGACCTGATCCTGCAACTGCTCGATCAGCTCGATCTTTTCCAGCAGCTTCTGGCCGAGTTCGGTTTCGGTGATCTGCCCGGCAATCATTTCAAGGATAGCTCCGGCATCACTGCTGGTCTGCCCCATGACGCCCACGCCGGTCGGATACCACGGACCCACATTGCCGGTCCGATCCACAAGCCGCGCCCAGAAGAAGAACGTCACCCCCGCCAGCAGCCCCTGCATGACGTGTTCCGACTGCGGGTAGGCCAGGTCGCTGAGCTTCGTGGCCTTGGCCAAGTCGGTCGTCGACCCGTACCAGATTTCTGTGCGCTGGGTGTCCTCTGCGCCTGGTGGGAAAGTCCATTTCAGCTTGATGCCGAATATCAGCGACGCTGCAGTAAGCGACGTAACGGCAGGTGGCAAGCTGGTCTTGCCCTGCAAGTTCGTCAGCAGCGACGTGGCCGGCAAGGACGAGACGTTCAAGGCGCTGACAGCGCGCACCCTGGCCATGTACTGACCGGAGTAGATACCCGGCACATCCACCGACTGCTCGCCAGCGCGCGGCACCTTGACCCACTCGCGCGAGCCCCAGCGCCATTCCACGTCGTATGCAACCGCGCCTGGCGCAGCGTCCCAGCTGATGGTCATGTTGGTAACCGCGATGCCCTGCTCGATCACAACGTGCTGTGTCACGAACACTGCGCCCGGCGCAGCTTGCACGCCCACTGGAATGCCGCTGATTGGGCGGATGTCCACGACGGCACCGAAGTCGATAGCGTCAAACTTGCTCGGTTCGTGCTGGATGCACTCAAGCTGGTACTGGTGCCATTCCGGGCGCGTGATGTTGCGCACCAGAAACTGCATGGTTTTCAGATCGTCGTATTCGAGTATCCAACCACATTCGGCTTCTGGCACTTCGCTGAAGCTGGCTGCAACAGTCACCCGCCGACCGGTAAGCGAGGTGATAACCCGTGCCTCCGTCTTCCCGCTCGGCAAGTTCACCCGCAGCTTGGCACCGGTGGAAAGATCGATGTCGCGATCAACGGTGATGACGCGCCCCGCCACCGCGCTGATTCGACCGCCGTTAGCACGACCGGCCAGCATGGGGTCAGCCACGGCAATGATCTGCCCTGTCTTCGGAATGCCGCCGTCCAGGCCGACGCGGAAGGTCGCGGGCCTTGTCTGCGTCTGTTCGGTGATCAGAGCGTATTGGCCTGCGCGCTGCGCCTGCCCGAGTGAAGTGCAGCCGTAGGCGTCCACCGACAGCTCGTTGACCGATCCAGATTCGGCCATCGCCACGTCATCAAAGACGGGCTCTTTGTCCGTCGCAAAACTCTGGTCCGGGTTGTCCCACGTCACCATTGCCAGGTTGTGGCGGTCGCGCGCCCGGGTGCCCGAATACTGGATTTCACCGTTGTTCAGGATCTGCGACGGGTTGTAGGTGTAGACCGGGTCGCCTGGCATGTCGGCGTTGAACGTGATCTGGCTGCCATCCCAGGTGCTCATGCCGTGGAAGATGGCCGACAGGTCCTGCAGCACCGCGTACGCATCTGCCTGCTTTTGCAGGTAGATATTACAAGTCATCCGAGGGTGCATGCCGCCCATGCCGTTTGGCACCATCTGGTCGCAATACTGCGCAATGCGGTACAGGTTCCAGCGGTCCACCATCGTGGCATCGATCCGGTGTCCGAGGCCGTAATACGGGTTCAGCGCAATGTCGTAGCACACCCAGGCCGGGTTGTTCGTGTAGGCCTCTTTGAACGTACCGTCCCATATCCCGTTGCTGGTGCCCGCGCCAGACGTTGCATAGGTCCGCGTCTCTGGGTCGTAGTTGGTCGGCACGCGCACGATGCGCCCGCGCATCAACACCGCAATCTTGGCGATATCGCCGCCGAACTGCTGGGCGTCATATTCAACGCAACCCACGGCGGTGAGCGGAAACTCCTGATCGCTGTCTACGACCTCTGCGACCGCCTCGATAAACATGCTGTCCTGAATCAGCGAGCTGTTGGCCTCGGGCGTGATCCGGCGTACGCGCATAGTCCAGCGGCTTCCCGCAGGCAGGTTGATGCGGTGACTGCGTTCGTACTTGGTGACGTTCTTTCGGTCTACGTAGTCCGCCAGGATCTGAACGAACGGCCCGCCGTCAGTGGCCAGGTCGATCGCGTAATCGATTCGCACGCCGTTGATGTTGCCGCTCTGGTCCTGAGACTGGAGTTGTGGCCAGCTGAACCGGATGCGAAGCGCATCCAGCACCGGGTTATTCACGGTGCGCAGGTAAGGCGTGGTGCTGAGCAACTGCTGGTTTACGTCGACTTCATTGCTGGACTCGGCAATGCCCTCAAGACGCTGCTGGTTCAGCTCGCCATTGCGGAACTGCCACTTCACGCCTGGGAAATTGACCGTTCCGTCCTCGGCCACCAACGGCGTACCGTCGAGCTTTACCGAGCGCAGGCCGTCCACTGGGCCAACGATCGGCCCCCAGCTCCACAGGTAGACTATGCGCGCGGTGGCAATGGAAGCCGTGCTGTTTAACGCAATCGTCGGCTGCTTCTGCGTGGCCTCGCCGCCCTTGCTCCCGCGAATGCTTCGCGCTGCTACCGCACTTCCCATACCGCCCCCAGAAAAAAGAAAACCCGCCGAAGCGGGTCTGGTATTACCTGATGATCAAATCTGATCTTGTGTGTAAATGCCGCCCGACTCGACGGCACCGCCGATCTCTCGTTCGCCGTAGAGCACGGGATAGGGGTTGCCCTGGGCAACGGTGGTCACCGCGCCCCCAAAGCCATAGCTGGGGTTGTTTCCGTCGTCATTGTTGCTGCCGACGCTGGCGGTGGTCGTCGGTGAAAGCATCTGCACCACGCCGCCAAGACCTGTCGCCGCACCCGCACCGAGCAGGCCCAGGCCGAGCGCTGTACTCGTACCGCCGGAGACAAGGCCGCCCACAACCAGCGCGACGCCCAGCACCACCTGGAACAGGCCAGCCTGCTTGCTGCCTTGGATCAGCGGCACGATGCGGATATCGGTGTTGTCGCTGCCCTGCATATCGAACTCGGCCTCGCCGGCGTTGCGCTTGCCGCAGAAGACGCTGAACACCAAGCCGCGCTCTTCACCGGTCCGCAGAAACTTCTCGAAGCCAGGCTTCATCGCGCAAAGGGCATTCACGGCATCGCGCACGCTGTGCACGTCGATACGGTACTCCCGGCCGAAATGCTTGCGCAGAACGCCGTAGAGCACGATGGTGCGCATTGTCATGGGGTGTATTCCTTGTGGCGCAGGATCAGTTTCACGCGGTTGGCCATCGACCAGCCGTAGACCTCACGGGCAGCCAGGCGACCGGGCATGTGGTGATAGATGAACGGACCAGACCCGCCTAGTGCCGGCGCGTCCTCGCTGTGCAGACTGGCATCGGCCCCGAGGTAGATCGCGGCATGATTCGGGAAGTGGCAGGGACGACCTACAGTTGGTATCTGAAAAATCAACATGTCGCCGCGCTGGGGCTGCTCGACCCGGACAAAGCCGCAGGCCTCGTAGTTCTCTTCGTAATGGCTGGGGCTGTCCGGATCTTCCCACCACAGTTCCTTGCGCTCGAAGTTCGGCAGTGGCAACGACGCTTCGCGGGCGTACCAGTCGCGGCAGGCCGTCCAGCAATCGAGCAGGCCATGCGAGAAGTCCCGGCCCAGCAGCGGAGCCTGGAACCCGCTCGGCTTGAACCACTGAATATCACCACCAGGCCACCCAACAATTGCCCAGGGCAGTTCGTGCAGCTCGCAGCTGACCAGATCGGTCATGCTCGGTGTTGCGGCGCGGTCCGGGTGGCTGTGCACGATGGCCAGCACCTCGCCCCTGTCTTCTGCCTCCGCAGCGTCGTGCTTGTCGATCAGGAAGTGCTGCAGCGGGTTGGTGGCTACGTTGCCACACGGCACGTACTCACGCCCGGCGTCGGTCTTGATCAGCAGCCCGCAGGCCTCGGCCGGGTGTGACTGCTCGGCGTGCGCCCGCATGGCGTCCTGAAGCTTTTGATTGATTCGCATGGTTACCCCTTGGCGATCAGGCTTGCGCCCATTGAGCCGCCGAACCGGCGGGTATTGCCGCGCAACTTGCAGCTGCTCCACCAGCCCCCGCAGCGGTCAAGCGCAGGGTTGTCGGTGGGTTCGTTCTTCTTGTCGAAATACGCGGTGCCTGTGTAGGCACAGGCCTCCTGCCGGTATTGACCGCGCATCGCCCAGCGGCACAACTTGGTGATCTGCTGGGACGGCAGTTGCTGGCCTTCCATGTCGATGGGGCTGGAAAGCTCGAAGCCGACCGCCGAAAAGTTCTCTTCGGTCTTCTGCTCGATTCTCCACAGGCTGGTGCGGCTCTGATCAGCAGCATCCGGATTGCCGCCGTCGAAGTTCGCGGCATCCAGAAAGTGCTTGAAGGTTTCGATCACCTTGAAGTCCGCGCCAGCGAGGTCTTTGAACTGAAGGCAAAGCGCTGACACTGCTCGCGGAATACCCGACAGTTCGTTGGCCACCCTGAGCTTGGGTGTGGCTGGGCGGCCATCACCACGGATATCTAAACCAGTGACCTCTATCTGGATAGGCGAATACAGCTGGCCCTGCCAGATGATGTCGCCCTCATGCTCATGCCCGTGGAAGCGCCAGAGCGTGGCTCCCAGCCTCGTCGCATCCAATTCGTACAGACGAATCTGGTTGCCGGGCTCCAGCTTCTGGATGTCCGCGCTGTAAATCATGGTGGTTACCTACGAAAACCCCGCAATCGGCGGGGTCAGGGTTTGAAGGTTTGCTTGAAGCTGGCGGATAGCGAGTAAATGCCCGCGCCGTGGCTCGACAGCTTGTAGCCGTTGGCGGTGTATCGGCCCTGCACGACGCCCGGCGGCGTCCAGAGGAATGACTTGAAACCCTCATGCCGGTCCAGAAAGTCCTGGACTTGCTGCAGTTTCTGGCCAGCACCGTAACGCCCGGTCACGGTCACGTCCCACGCCTGCGACTTGGTGTTGATACCGACGCCGCCTGCTTGGGTATAGCCGTCGCCGAAGTCGTTCGACCAAGTGCGCTGTTTCACATCGCCGGACGCGCCGACCTGTACGTCAAAATCGAATGTCTCAGCCATTACGTTCGCCTCCAAAGACGTCCGCCCTGGCGCATTTCTCTGTCCAGAAACTGCCCGAGCTGAGCCTCAAGTGCCGACGATATCGCCGAGCCCTGTCTGGCCGCCTCCGCGTCAGTCATACCGGGCTGGGCCTGGACATTCACTGGCGCATTGATGGTGAAAGACGGCCCACCGCCAGCACCATTTCCGGACTTGTCAGCCAGGTACTTGGTCAGGTCGCGGTTCTGGTTCGGGTTGAGCACGCGCTCACCGCCATCGAGCAGCCAGGTGCCTTCCTTCGGAATGTTGTCCATACCGTTGTGAGCCATACCGGCGAGCGCCGATGCGGATACTGCGGCTAACATTGGTGTGGTCGCCGCAGTAGCAGCCAGGGCGGCGGCTGGTGCGAGTTCTGGGCCGATCAATGGAATGCCAGCAGTAGAAGCGTAAGCGTTCAACGCTGCCTGCGCCGATGCGGCTTGCGCGTTGGCGATCAATCCGGTGGCCGCCGCCGATTGGCCGCTTTTACCAACGAGCAATTGAATACCCTGATAGATCAACCATTGAGCAGCCATGTCGGAAAGAGCATTTATCGCAGACTTGGCCATACTGGCGAACAGATCTGCTACAGCGTCCCCCGCATCCTTCGTTTTCGTGGCAATGTCAGAGAACATGTCGCCCAACCCATTGGTGGCGTCACTCAAAGTCCCTGAGACGAAGTCCGCAGCCTGAGCTGTATAGTTTTGCGCGTAGTCGACATAGTTCTGCCAGGCCCTCCCGACACCATCCATCCATTTGGCCTGATCTACGTCTACTTGAGCGTAAAAACCCTGCTGCTTAGCCAAACGTTCGGCCAGCGCATCTGTGAGAATCTGGGTTTCCTTCTTGTAAAGACCCTCGCTTATATCGCCGCTGTTGCGCTGAAGGACTAGATCACGCTGCTGCTTATTAAAGTCCTCTTGAATGCCGAGCATTTCCTGAAGCCGCTCACGCTGCTTGTCACCCATTCCTGCGCCAGCAAGCTGCTGGTCAAATCCTTCGCTGATGGCTCGGTTGCTTTCGCTCACGCTGGCCTGAAACGCCGCGAGTTTGTTAGCTTCCTCTGTAGCGATTTTCCTCAGTGCGTTTTCTTTCTCGAGTGCCGCGTTACGTCTCAGATCGGCGGTAATCGAATCCTGTTTGGCCAAAAGAGACTTCTGCTCGGCGGTCAAGGTTTGCTTTGACTTTATATCCGCGAGCTCCTGCTCCCACTTGATCAACTCGCGAGAGGCAGCTCCGATTTTGTCGATATCGCCTTTCTGAGCGCCGAGCAGCACGGATTGTTCTTTCAAAACCGCGTATTGCTGACGCGCCTGATCGAGGACCTTCTGCGCAGCATCTTCCCTGTATTTCGATTGGCCTTTGTTTGGATCTGTAGTTTCGGTGATCCGGGCAATTGCTTCGTTTGCCCGCTGGACAGCATCCTTTCTCGGGTCCTTCCCAACGCTTGGCGTATCAGCGCCAGGCAGCACCATGCTGCGACCAGTCACATCCATCTGAGCCGGAGGCGTCAGCAGCATGTTACGGCCACTGAGGAAGCTCGAGTTTTTGGAAATATTTGCAGCAGCATCGATAACCCGCTGCATTTCCTTGATTTGCTTGGTCGCGCTTTCCGTGGCCGCTTTCGCAGACGTGTTATGCGCGTTTGTGGCCGCAGCGGCGGCGTCTTGAGCAGCCTGTTCAGCCGTGTAAAGGCCGATCAATTGCCGTCTAAGCGCATCCTGCTGCACCTTATCGTTCGATTTGACTGCGTCTTTGTACTTCTCCAGGACGTCCTTTTGCTGGGAAATCACTTTCGCCTGCTCGCGCTGCTGAGAGGTAAGCCCCATCTGCTCAGCAGCATAAGCGGCCTGCGCCTCTGCGTTTGCTCCGAACAGGTCGCGGCTTTCAATCAGCTTCGCGATGTACTTTTCCCACTCAGCAAGCTGAGCCTTGGTCTGTCCACCAGAACCTGCCAAGGCCGTAGTAAGCCCCTTCGTCTGCGCGGCCAGGCCAGTCGTCTCTTGGGTCGCACCAGCGAGAAGCAACCGATATTTCTCTGCCTGCTCACCGCTCCTTTCATTTGCCGCCGCCGATTGCTCAAGAGACGAAATGTAGGCCGGCATGATGTCGCCGTTTTCCTTCACAGAAGCGGTGACGCTCGCAAGCGTCCTCGATCCATTGCGAACTTGGCTGAGCATTTGCTCAAAGGCCTTGCCGCCTTCAATACCAGCTACGCCCAGATTCTGATAGGCATTACGCCCGCGAATCGAGAATTCATCGAATGCCTTAGCCGCGGCCTCGGACGCTTCTGTTTGTTTTTCCGTCCAGGTCGAAAACTGCAGCATTTTCTGGGCCTGGCCCAGCTCTTTAAATTTCGTGATCGACTCGTCCAGCGTCAGGTTTTGGTCGATCAGTGCAGCGGTGGCGCTGTTTGCGCCGCCGCCGAAATCGATGAACGAGGCCGCTACCAACGCCGTCATGGCGATCAGGCCCACCGGCCCCGTCAGAAGTCCGAGCACACCCCGGCCGGCTGCCGATGCTGCCACCATTGCGGTGCTACTTCTGGACGCGGCAGCGGTGGCGGCATCTGATGCTCTGGAAGCGGCATCAACTGCGAGCTTAGTCTCCCCCGCCGCTGCCACTGCAGCACTTCTGGCAGCATAGGAAGCCTGTATCTCTGCGGAGGTCGCGACAGTGGTGGCTGCTAGGCTCGTTTCGGCAGCCTGTATCTGCCGGATAATGGCGACTTCATCCAACCGCGCCAGAGCCATACGATTGCGGGCTGCAGCTCGACCCTGCTCACTTATTTGCGCAGAGAGGCGTTGCTCCTCAAGGACTCGCTCGGCTGCAAGCGCTGCCTGCACGCTCTTCAGGTTATTGATTTCGGACTGTTGACGCATCCGATCTGATGAAACCTTTTGACCGGCTGCCGCGATTTCAGCATTTGCCCTAGCCAGGCTGGCGTTGGCATCTGCATATTTCGATTCGGCATTTAGAAGCGACTGCTTCGCCGCTGCGGCCTCGGCAGCGATATTTTTGATGCTCTGCGTGGTTGAGAGAGCCAGGGCTCCGGCCTGCATGATTGAGGCCTTCGTGGCCATCGCGAAACCGGCCGCACCCTGGGCAGCAGCAATAGCCATGCGTGTGCCGATGATGTAAGCCAACGTCTCGGCAGCGCTCGATATCTGCGCAAAGGTTTTCGAGGTCGCACCGAAATCTTTGGTAAGCCCATCAATAGACTGTGAAAACTTTACGATATTTGCTGATATCGCCGCACTGACACCGCTTGCCTGATCCATCCTGCCGATGAATTGCGTCAGGGAGTTGGTGGTAGCAGTAATGCTATTGCCGATCGTTACGGCCGTTTTGTTGAAGAGGTCGGAAACAGCTTTTTCCTGCGCCTGCAAAGCTTTTACGACCGCATCGGCTGTCAGCTTGCCTTCAGCCCCCAAAGCACGCAGTTCGCCAACCGTTTTGCCCATCCCTGCCGCAATGGCTTGCGCGAGAGCCGGTGCTTGTTCCATTACGCTGTTCAGTTCCTCACCGCGCAGCACGCCAGATGCGAAGGCCTGGCCAAGCTGGACCAATGCTGCGTTCGCCGAATCAGCGGAAGCACCAGATATCGCCAACGTTTTACTGATGGTTCCCACTACACCAGCAACGCCCTCACCGGTGAGCTTGAGCTCCTTTTGGTTGGTTGCGATGCGCTGGTAAAGCTCAGCTGTTGCGGTCAGAGGCTGATAAGCGCTCTGCGCAATTGAGAAAACTGCATTCTGAGCTTTTGCAAGCTCTGCCGATCCCTCAGTAACGAGCTTGAGACGACTGGTAAGAGACGTATAGGCCTCGGATGCGTTGTAAATGGCGCTCACGCTGAAAGCCGCAGAAAGCGGCCCGGCTAGACTTGCAGCCATATTGGACAAAGAAAGCATCTGCCCCTGCATCGCGGCGACTCTGGCCGATGCGGCGTCAGCTGCAGCGCCCGTGCGCGTAACCGACTGTGAAGCGCGGTCCATGTTCTGCTGGAATCCGCCAATCCGCGCAATCAGGTCCAGCGTCAATGTGCCAAGCGATCTTGACGCCATAGATTATTCTCCGGGCAATAAAAAACCCGCCGAAGCGGGTTGCAATTCGATAAACACTTAGCTCGACAACTTGAAAATAAGAATGAGAAATAATATCAAGAACGCGATCCCGGCAAGCGCAGCTCCGATCTGACTATCCGCTACCTCAGACTTTGCTACCGCGCTTAACAACTCTTCGGTCTCATTATTGACCTTAGAGGTTCTAGCATTCATTTCCTCAGTGTAAATATTGAGGAAGCGAATCTTCTCCTCTTCTGAAAGATTGGCGATAACTGCATCCATCGCGTCCTGCTGATCCAGCGATAACTGATACACATTTCCACCTTGCTGCGCGAACGCTAGAAGAGCCTCCCCATTTACTCGAACATATTCCCTTATTTCTGCCCTTGATGCGGTTGCCGGATCCATATAGTTCCCTCCAAATGTCAGGAACTCTAGCACGCTAACCCCATTCCTTCATGGCCTGCTCCAGGGTGATTGGCGGACGTTCCGCATGTGGCATGAAGTCGTAAAGGTCCGCTTCGCCCCCGTTGGCCCGATTGACCTGAAGCGCTATAAGCGCGCTGGAGAATTCAAACCGTCGCATTGGGTTCAGCGATCCATGCTTGTCCCTGTACGCAGACCAGGCCAAGACCTCCGAGTAGGTGATATTGGCCTTAGCCTCTGCAATCGTGCTTCCACCAATGCCGTTAAGCACCAGCTCATGCATCAGCTCGTCGGCGGGGGTCAGCTCTTTGCGGGGTGGTTGACCTCGTTGACAGCTGTCATGAGCGCCCAACCCAGTCCGGGGTCCAGATTCATCGCGTCATCGAATGGCAAAGGCTCATCACCTTTCGCACCCAACATGACGCTGGCAGACAGGTAACTGGCATTTTTCGACTTCTCAGCCTCGTCGCCAGTGAACATGCCTTCCATTTTGCCGAATGTGTGACGACGCACATGTACAGTGAACTTGTCAGTCACTTCCACGCCCTTCGAATCGGTATGCACCCACTTGACTTCCTTTTTCACGAGGATTTCAGCGACGACGCCACCTTTCTTTTTCAGATCTGCCAGATTCATGACTTTTCCTTACGCTGCCGGGACAATGGCTTTACGAACCCAGACGGAGCCGCCAGAGCGCTGAATAGTGCCGGCAGTTTTCACGACGGAATTCGCCGAGAAATCGAACGGGAAGTCAGACACGTAGCCGTCAATCAGGAACCAGGTGCGATCTTCTGGAAGTTCGAAGTCGTCACCTGCTGCGTTCAGCGTTGGCTTGCTTTTTCCATCAGCCCAGCCAAGAGCCCAAGCGGTGCTCTCGATGTCGTCGTTTTCCGAAAGCTCATAAACGCGGACATGTGACTTATTGCGGGGATCGGCATCCACTGCGAAGGTTGCCTGCCCAGGTGTGCGCATACCGCGCATGTATTCACGGTTTTTTTTGCTGAGACAAGAAGTCTCGATCTGGTCCGCCGGGTTGCCGCCGGGGTTAAATGCGGTGATGCATTCAACCTCCATCACCTCCAGCTTCGTTGGATCTGCGACGGTTGGCATCAGAGCAAAAAGCTGCGTGCCTTGAGTAAGAATCGCCATGATGTTCTCCAAATGACGGGCATAAAAAAACCCGCACAAAGCGGGCTGTAGTTTTTCAAACAGGGTTACCGGTGAACCATCCAGTCCACGTCGAAGCTGCTGCGGTAGGACTTCGTTACCGGGTCGCGTGACTCTGCGCCCCAGCGGGTGATGTACGCGTTCAGCTCAATGGCATCCCGCATGGCTTCTGTCACTGCGCGGGCGGATGACGCCGAATCGCCGTAGACATCAACCTGAAGCGCGTAGCCGTCAACAGTGGGTCGTCCGGAAAGGTAGTTTTCGGGGCTGCCACCGATGACCTGCCAGACCGCGTATGGCTTGGCTACACCTTCCGGGGCCTCGCCAAATGGATAAAGCCTGGTGGGTGACTGCCCCAGTAGCGTCAGCACCGCCGGATCGGCGGCGCAAACCGCGAATATCGGAGCGGCCATCAGATGCCACCCAACGCGGCGTCGATCTCTTTCATGAGTTCGCTTGCAAACCTGTCGGTGACGTTCTGAACATTCGACTGAAAGGCTGGCCGCATGAATGGCACTGCCGGGGTGTGCTCAGTGCCAAACTCGATGTAACGCCAGTGACGGGTGTCGCCGCCGGGGTTGCCCGACGCTTCCTTGCTGTGCTGGTTGCTACCAGCGCCACCCCGGACACCCACACGCATGACCACACCACCTTCCTGCCTGGATCGCTTCGCCGATTCCTGCGTAGCGATATTCTTCCAGACCTTTTCGGCGGTCGCCGGATCATCGAGCGCTTTGGCGTTCGCCTTGGCGGCGTCACGCACGATGTTCATTGCGCGGCGGGCAGCCTTACGAAGGCCCGAACGCTGCAACTTCACGGGCAGGGTCTTCATCTTCTGCACAACGCCATCCAGGCCCCGCATGTCGACACTTGTTTGGCTAGCCATTGAGCAACCCCCTTGAAACCAGAATGGTCAGATACTCCAAGCCTGAAACCGGGTCCGGCATCGGCGGGCCTTTGATGGCGTACACCTCGCCCCGGAACAGAATCCGCATCGTCGGCAGCACACCTGCCCGGTGTCGAATCACGATCCGGGCCGAGGTGTCCGACTGGGCAGCCTGAGCCGCGATCAGATCACGACTGCTGAGCGGTTCAACCGACGCCGGCACTTTGTCCCACACAGTGCGCCATTCCTTGGTTTCCTCACCGGTTTGCGGGTCTTGCGAGGCCACAAGCGACTGGAAAGCAATACGATGCCTAAGTTTTCCAGCGTTCATCAGAACCTCTTCCTGTACATAAGCAGCCGATCGACCGCCAGCGGCACGCTCGTCAGGCCGCTGGCCACGGCTTCACGGTTCGCGTACCAGTGCCCGACCAGCAGCAAAACGGCCTGCCGGATATCTTTGGTGAACCCCATCTGCTCAGGAAGCACAGGATCACCCTCTACCAGGACTCGGTCGCAGTGCTGCTCAACATGGGTCACCGCCCCATCGACATACCCCTGAATCAGGTCATCCTCTGCGTCGTGATCAACGCGCAAGTGGGCTTTCACCAGGGATAGTTCGATCATTTACTTATTCTCGTCCGGTTTCGCCGCTTTAGATTCTTTGGCTTTGGCGATTTTCGGCTTGCCGTCATCGCCAAGCTCTTGAACCAGACCTTTGCCAATGAGCGTGTGGGCGTATTCGCTGTCGATGTCCTCGAACACATCGCCGCGCTTGACTCTGCCCGAATCAGCTTTCAGTAGCGCAGGGGTACCGACAAAACTCCAAACTGCTCTGACTTTCATATTGCCTCCGGAAATAAAAAAGGCCGGCTTAGCGCCGAACTTGGAAATGCGTGGCTGGAATTAGCCGGCGGTTGGGAGATTGCCCTTAACCAGAGCTTCCCGGCGACGAACGCCGAGCCCCAGGCGCTCTTCGACGAGCATTGCGATCTCGTTGCGGATGAACTGATCGTTGATCAAGCCCATTTTGAACTGGAAGGTCATGCGGTCAAACAGAGTTGTCGAACGGGCGAAGTTGGCTACCAGGAACTCGCCACCTGCGTCCACGTCGCCTTCTTCCATTGCGTCAGACGTGATGACTGGTCGCCCCCACAGGATCGGAGTAACCAGGCCTTGCAGGTTGGCGAACAGATAGCGGTTGTCCGCATCCTTCTGCAGCTCGATGTTCATCCAGTCGAGTTCGGTCATGACAATGCCGTCAGCGGACATTTTCGACTGCTTGCGTACTTGGTAAATCGCGCGGCGAACCAAGTCAATTGCGGTGTCGCCAGTCTTGCTCAGAGCCGCATTGTAGGTAGTCGCCTGGGTCATCAGGCCATTCAGGTTCTCGCCAGTGCCGTCACCCTTGAGAATTTGGCCTTCCTCCTCCAGCTTCAGGTCGTAGCGCAGCAGCTGCTGGATGTAGGCAAACATCTGGGGTACATCGGAGAGCACCTCGTCCGTCGCAGGCATCCACACCGCGATCTTTTTGACGCGATCTGTTTCGGTAGTGAATGTCACGTTGCTGGTTGGCTTCAAGCCACCTTCGGCCACCGGTGCAGCACCGCGAGTGTGTACGTTCTCGCGGAAGTAGGTGTAAGCCTGCCCGGTTACCGGAATGGTGGTGAGCAGGTCGCGAATGCGCAGCTCTTGGCGGATACCTTGCTGGATGACCGGGTCGTAAATAGGCGCTACCAGACCGGTACTGGCCAGCTTCATTTCCTTCATGCCGGCCAGGTCGGACTTGGTGACCTCAATCGTCGCCGAATTCACGCTTTTCTGTTGCAGGCCTTTGTAATCTTCGTGGCCGCCAACCATATCGATGAAGGATTTCGCTTCACCCTGCTGGCCACGCAGCTTGACGCCCTTCTGTTCGAGATCCTGAACCTGATCAATGACCTTTTGCAGCTCATCCTTCTGTTTCTGGATCTGAGATTTCATTTCGGTGGTGACGGTATTGCCTTTTTGTAGCTCTTCGGCAACCGCATCGTATTTTTTCTGCAGGCCACCGAAACCCTCTTTCAATTGGGCTTCGAGGGACGTTTTTACTTCAAGAACATCGGTCATGGCGACACCTTAAAAAATTGGTCGAAAGTGGTGGATAGTGATTTCAGCCCTTCCACGATCGCCGTGGCCTCACTGCCGCCATCACGGCGTAGTGCGGAGTAGCCGAGCGAGGCGACTGCTGCCGCCTCTTTCTGAGAAAGTCCCATGCGTTCACGCAGGGCATTCTCGAATAGTCGAATGTCTGACTTAACTGTGAGCACCTGCGCTTCAGGGTTCATGCCAAATGGCACGAACGACGCCTCCCACAACTCGGCCTCTTTGATGATTCGAACCCGGCGGCCCGCGCGCTCTTCAAAATCCGCCTTGATGGTGTTGAAACCGATGGACATGCTGTCGAGGATTTCGGACTTCATCAGTTCATAGGCGTCACGCGCATAACTGACTGCCAGATTTACCTTGCCCTTGAGCAAAAGGCCGTGGTCATCCTGGGTGTAATCGGCAGCGCCAACCAGGCGGGTCAGATCGTGATAAAGGGCCAACTTCAGCTTGCCGCCGCGGGTCGTTTTAACTTTGGTGAAGGCACCTGGCAGGATCACGTCGTCGCCCAAGTCAACGTTGTTGAAAACAGCAGCGTAGCCTTCAAAGTTGCCAGCTTCGTCCACTGTCTTTAGTTCAAACGGGACTTCAAGTTTTGACATTGGTCTGCATCTCCCACCGGGTTACCCGGTTGTATTCATCGCCTACTAGAGCAGGCAAATTCTCTTTCTCGCGCACTTCGTTGATCGTCATCCAACCCGACCCACCGGAGCCGCCAAGCGCGCTACCGTAATAGGTAGAGCGTCCCGCACTGTCCGCGCGTAAAAGGCCTTCAACGGTGAACTCAACAAAGCGCGAAAATTTTCGGTACACCTTGTCGTTGAGTTCGTCTTCAACGGCGTCGATGTAGGGTTTCAGGCCAAAAGTGATGAAACCGGTGAGCTGCTGCTCAAGGTTTGAACCCATGATTGATGTTTTGCCGGCCCTGTTGGCCAGCCAAAGAGGTACGCCGTAGATACCCGCCAGCGCTTCCTCTTGAAACTGTTGAGACTCAATGAACTGGGCGTCTTTCTGGCTGAGGCCAGCCGGTACGATCTTCGGATTGCCCTGCAGGATCGCGACCTTGCCTATATCATCCGCATCGGCCTTCCGAACATCCGGAAACTTCGCCATGATCTGAGCTTCTTGTTGTTTGTTCAGGAAGCCCTCGTAGATCACGTATCCGCCGGTGAACCCACCTTTACGCATGAAGCGTGACGACCATTGCTGGCCAGCCTTGGCCAGCCCCATCGTCTCTGCCTGATATTCAATCGGTGAAAGGCCGACAATGCCGTCCAGGCTGAAAAGCTTGAAGTGCAGCATGCTTTCTGGCGAAACCGGGAAGCGGTCGCCGTTCTTTGGTGTGACCCAGTAGGTGAGATCTTCATCCGTGTCGATCGTGACGGTATTACAGTCCAGCGGCACGAACCCGATAGGGTCGCCATTGCGATTCCTTTCGATCAAAGCAAACGCATTACCCCTCAATGCCATATTCACAACGATGAACTTTAGGAAGTTCAGCAGCGTCATGTAGGGATTGGGCTTGCGCAAGACCTTCAATGAGCGATCAGCACCAGGAATCTGCTTGCGGCCACCTTCGCTGTCCTCATACAGCTTCAAAGGCAGCCCGCTAAGAGACTCAGAGAGGATTTTCACGCACGACCACACCATGCTGATCGAAAGCGCGGTCGTGGTGGTCACCGTAACGCCGGCTTTGGTTTTCTTGCCGCCGACCTCCATATCGACTTCGACGTAATTGCCGGTCGTTGGATCGGTGTAGCCAAGGAATCCCCACGAGCGGGGGTTGTACCAACGAAATGCCATGTTCAGCCTACTAGTCCGAAAAATCCGTTGTTGAGGTAGTCGTCCAGGCCGCCTTTAGCCTCTGGATTGAGGGAAAGCAGCGAAACGGCGTTGAACGTGGCCATGAGCGGGTCAATTTTCGCGGTGCCCGACGCTTGCTTGGTGATCAAAAAGGCATTTGCCGAGGGCACGCCCTTGGCGTTGCCGCAAGCCCAAGCCATAAGCGGTTGCCCGCAATGCAGGAAAGCGCCCTCGGCCAGCTTCCGCTCGGTCGTTTTGATTGCGCCCGTGAGCTTCCAGCCTTGAGAGATACCGATGATTTGCTCTTCGCTGATACCAACATCTGATAGCGCGTCGAGCACCGCGCCGATTCCAGCAGGGTCAAGGCCCACCTTGTCGAGCAGGCCAGCATCGTTGATGCGTTGAACAATGACTGCCAGAGCCGCAACGTCATCGCCTATCTTCTGCACCAGTGTCAGGTCGCCGATAGCGGCCAGATCCTGAATCCGTGGCGCCTCTGATTTACGCCGGGTTAGGACAGACGGGTGTGCGTACGCATGCGCCCAGTGCAGCCAGTCGCGTGAATCTCGAACACGCCCCATCACTGCCAGCCCGAGCAAGTCATCAAGACCGCCTCCGTCAACACCAACGACTATGACCTCACAGCGCTCAATCAAGCTGTCGAGGGTCAAGCCCGGCAAAGCCTGAGGCTCCCAGAAGTCCGCGCCAACCCAGCTATCGGACATCAGCGCCAAGCCGATCTCAATATTCAGGAACTTGGCGAGAAACCCTCGGATCTCGGCTTCACCGTCGATTTCGGCCTGCATAAACAAACGCTCGAGCGTTGCCCTGTCCACCGAGTACCCCATATTGGGGTTCACCAGGTGGAAGTTTTCAGGCAGTCGGGCTTCCCCGCTCTTGATCATCTCCGGCGGGAATTCGTAGATCACTGGTAAAAAGCGAGGGTCCTGAATCTTGCCCTCTCGAACGCCGCGCGCGTAGCTCAGCTTCGACTTGAATATTCCAGCTGGTGGCTCGTTCGATTGAGTTGTCAGCCAGATGATGAAGCCTTCAGGCCTCGACAGCAGGCCACCAGTCGCCTCTCGGATCATGTCCGGGGCTTTTGGGTTCTTTCCGAAGAGCCAAGCTTCGTCGATTAGCACGCCAACCGCTTTTTTCCCACCGACTACGTCACTGTCAGCAGCCACAACCTTGAGCGTCGCGCCAGTTTCACGGTGCGTGATCAACCTCATATGCGGCTGAACATGCATGAGCGCGCTCAGCTCGTCGTCATGCTTGATCATCGCCGCAGCAGGCTTGAACGAGTTATCAGCGATCTCTTTGGTCGGTGCGAGGATGATGAATTCAGCCTCAAGCCGCCAGTTACGGATCAACGCCGTCAGCATGATCGCGGCCGCAATGGTCGACTTAGAATTTTTCTTGGGAATGCATAGAAAGTATTCGCTGATCAGGCGCTGGCCGGTTTCGCTGTTGTAGCTTCCGAAAATCGCACCAGCAAACGCGAGTACCCAAGGCGCGCAGGCCGTTTCCATCGTCGGACTGCCAGGGGCGTCCACGATCTTCAGCGACCGGAACACCTCAAGACCTTCATGGGCTTCAGCAGGGAACAGAGGGTCTGGAATGATTGACTCGCAGGCAGACAGACGCCTCCACCAGTCAGGGCAGGCGGTAGTCCAGAGCATTGGTTTACCCCTTTACTACTGAGAGCGGCGGCTTGCCAGCTGAGAACCTGCCTTTACTGGCTTCTTTAGATGCCTCGGCCTTCTGCTCTTTTTTGCCTGCCTCGCCTCTTTTGCCATGCACATACGGCACAGCGGTCTGAGCAGCGTTACGACGGTCAAAAACTTTAGCTCTGGGTTCGTTCATCAAAGCCAGCAGCCAAACAAGCGGATCTTCCGTGGTGGGAAGGCATTCTAGAAATTCGCCACCGGCCTCATCGCCTTCCGGCGTGGCATCGGCTGGTGGTCCGCTCCGATTGCGCGACTTCTCGGGGTTAACACTCAACTCAGCACGCCGTGCAAGTATTGCGCTGGAAATCTTGGGGTCGTTAGCCCACCGAGAACCGGCTGCCGAAGCTGTCGAGGCCTTACATCCTGCGGCTTCCGCCGCCTCTTTGTTGGACGCACCCCGAGCCTTTGCGTCAACAAACTGTCGCTGTTTGTCTGTTAACACCATTAACATAAACCTTAGGGTCGGGAAAAAAAGTGCGGATGGGAGGGGGAGTGGTCTGGGACGCAGAGAGATCGTGTATTTTTACCCCCCCCGGTACGTCAGTGGCGTGCCGCTTTACTGCCGCACAATTGCCTTGGCTAGTTGTAGCACGCCAGTGTCGCCAATCAGCGCAGTCCTTGTGCTTCCTCTGCCTGCTTGACAGATGAGTGGCAAGGGCCACACAGGGACATCCAGTTAGAACGGTCCCAGAACAGCGTCATATCGCCTCTGTGCGGTATCACGTGGTCGACCGTATTGGCAGCTGTTACGCGACCAATCCTTTCGCAGTAGACGCACAATGGGTTTGCATCGAGGTGAACCAAGCGAGCCTTCTGCCACTTGGAGTCGTACCCACGCTGGGCAGCTGTGGTCTTGCCTGCTCGCCATGAATTCGTGTTGATCGTTTGCAATCTGTCCGGGATCGTCTGAAGCGTGCTCTTGAGAGTCTTCAGCCTGCCCATCAGGGATAACCGGTGATGGGCTCACCGTTCATGTAGTGGGTGGGCTCGGCATCAGGGTCTTCCGGCTCGCTGTCAGCAAGAGCTTCAATCAGCATCACCTGCTGCTCTGCCATTCGCTGTAGCAGATCGGCCTGGTTCTGCAGCAACTGGGTCTGCTTCACTTGCTCGGCCAGGATCTGGCTTAGCAAAGAGTTGCTGTGCTCGTTCATTTGCCACCTTGCTCCACTTCTTGAACCACTCGCGCCGTGCGGCGCATCCACTGCATGACATCGCTATTTGCTCTGACTGCGTTTGATCTGTGCGTCGACCTGATCGGCGCACGTGTCCAGCAGGTTGACGGCTCGGTCTTTCAAGGCCCACAGATCACCGTTCAGTGCCAGGTCTTCGTCGCTATCGCTGACCCGTTCGCACGGCACCATTACCGGAGCTTCCAGACTTACCGCTGATGTCTTTACCACCACTGGGCGCGGGCTTGCCGCGCAGGCCGTCAGGCAAAGGCTGATCAGCCCACTTACGAACAGCCGGGCTCTTACGCTTGAGGTCTTCAAAGTCTTTCCTCGCTTGTCGGGCCTTGTCTTCGCTGGCCTTGAGGCGCTGCTGTAGATCGGCCGTGTAGTTGGCATTGCGCTTGGCCTCGGCCTGGAGCGTGGTGATCGTCTTCTGGCTTTCGGCGTTGGCGTCGGTGGCATCCTTGGCAGTCTTCATCTGCAGCGTCACCTGCCCTTCCAGCGCGAGGACGCGGTACTGCTGGATACCGACCAGCAGCAGGCCCACCAAACTGATGATGATTGCAGCGGCGAGAGCCTTCATACGGAATCCACCTTGCGGCCAATGAACCGGGTCACCAGCTCGCGAATGGCTGTTACGCCGAGAAAGCCGATGGTGCCACCGGCAGCGACTGAAAGGCTGGGCGGCCAGGCCATCCACTCGATCAGGCTGGACGCAACGAGGCTCAACGCACCGCAGATCAACGCTTCAAAGAAAATCCGGCGCTTGCTGGTTTCCTTGGCGTCGTAGAGGACTCGCAGTAGAGAGACGATGATGGCCATGATCGCGCCCTGCCATAGTGGATTCGATAAGGCCATCCAGAGCTTGGCCCAGGTGTCTGGCTTGTCGGGCATAGTGCGCATCCGGTCTTGGCCCTTTCGGGATCTATAAACGAAAAAGGCCCGCCGATATGGCGAGCCTTTGAAATGGTTCAGAAAGCAAAAACCCAGCACTTGGCTGGGCTTAATCATCAGGGGTGCCGCGCTGGAACAGCTGAACACCGTGCCATGAAAACAGAGCTATTCCATATGGACAACTCTTTTTTAAGCTGCCGAGCGAACGCCCTCCAAATAGCAGTCCACCCAGGCAGCACCAGCCTTGATCAACTCGCGTGCCTTGCCCTCGCTCATTGCGAAGTGGCGACCGACCCGGATCGCGGGCCACTTGGCACCGTAATAGAACCAGACCATATCGCCCATCTGCTGATGGCGGGCGCACAGGCCGGCAACGGCGGCGTCAACAAGGCCGGCAAGTTCGTCGGTGATCACATACGACTTACCGGGCATCGGCATGGCATCCCGCATCAGGGCGAGCGTGGGCGATGCGTAGCTGGGCACACCCATACCATCCATCCGCCAATACCCCCACTGCTCGAGCATGTTTTCAGTTTCACCCAGCGGGCGGTGCAGCGTGTTGCGAGTCATCATGGTTAATCCCCCGATTCAGTATTTATTGCTCTGCGACCTGCCCGAGCAAGCACAATGTTTTGGCATGCGTGAATAGCCCTGCAAAACTCATCACTCTCCATTGGATGCTCGGCAGGCAGCTTCAAGTATTCGTTCCACACGCCGCCGAGAAGGCCTGCAATGAACGCTTCGCGGTCAGTCAGTACGATCGGCATGGTCAATCCCCTGTGTAATTCGATCCACCGGCACCGCGGCGGTTGTTCTGTTGGTAAATGGCGGCAGGTCCAGTCATCTGGTCCGGGCGCTTCAATTGTTCGATATGCCGGTCAGCGGCCTGCAGGCGCATGCTCAGCTGCGTCACCAGCACTTCCAGCGGCAGCGCTTCACCTGTCTCGGCGGCGACCCAGCCCGAGGCATTGCACTGCACGCATGCCATTTCGTGGAACACACCCTTGATAACAGCGCGACCTCGGCAGGCCGGGCACTGGGCCAGGTCAACTTGGGCGACGCGGAACGCTGGGCCGTGACTCTTTTTCATTGAGCCTCCAGCAATTGCTCGTGCAGGCGGTAAACGTTCGGGCCATCACCATAGGGCCAGTGCTGTACGGATAGCTCCTTGCCGGTTTGCATGGTCAGCACCAGGTGCTTGTCACCGTTCCAATTTTCGTAACGCATTGAGCTGACTTCGGCCGGATTCACAGCGAGGCCGGATGCCCTGTCGAGCACAATCATCATTTTTAAACCTCGCCTTTTATGGATTCGTGATCGCGCTGGAAGCCGCGCCGTTATTGGCCTCGACTGCATTCTGCGAATTTTCGTTTCTAGTCAGGGTCGAGCGGTGAATGCGGCTAAAGCCTTTCCCGTCTAACCATTCGTGCCACTTGTTCAGCGCGTCACGCTTGAGCAGCTCAGCCGAGGTGTGGATATAGGTCTGCACGTTGCGGGTCAGCGTGTGGTTCACCAGCATCTCGCCGATCAGGAAGTCGACGCCCAGATCAGTCCAGCCGGTCCGGGCCACTTTGCGCAGGTCGTGGCTCGTCCACTCACCCTTTCCCAGGCGAGCGAATACGGCACATGCCTGGCTGTCGCTGATCGGCCCACGGTTGCGAGCCGGGAACATGTAGGCACCCTTGTAGCCCTTCGACGACTGCCAGTCCCGATACCGCTCCAGCAGCGCGCAGGCCTGATGGGTCAGCGGTAGCCGGTGCTCACAGCGGGTCTTGGTGTTCTCGGCAGGAATGAACCATTCGCCCTGCTCACCCAGCGTCAGGTGCGACCATCGGGCCTGCCTTGTCTCGCCAGCACGCGTGCCGTGGCACAGCATCATCAAGGCCAGCATGCAGTCCTGCGGGTGCTGGTCGAATCCAGCAGCAAGGTCACCAAGCACCTCTTCCAGCTGAACGGCACGCAGGCGCGATGGTTTCGGCAGGATGCGGGCCTTGGTGAAGTCGGTGAACTTGAAACCGGCAACCGGGTTCTGGGCGATCAGACGCAGCTTTTCGGCCTGTCGGAACGCGACAACCAGCACGCCCCACATCAACCGGACGTAGGAGAGCGACATTTCGGCCTGCATGGGCCACATGACCAGCTTGTCCAAGGTGGACCGGTCCACATCGGCAATGAGCAGCTCGGACAGGCGCGGCTTGAGGTGGCAGGTGATGATTGAGGTGTTCGTGGCGCGGCGCTTTGCCGACAGGCTGCGCTCGGTGGACTGACGAACCATGAACCACTCCAGCAGCTGGCCAACGGTCTGCAGCGTGCCGGCAGCCGCAGAGGCCTTCGGGTCAGTCGCCAGGCGTTCCCGGATTTTCGGCAGAGCATTGATCAGCCCTTTCACCGGCAACTCTGGAAAACCGGCGATCTTCTCCCACTTCTTGCCCACAACCAGGTGCCAGGTGCCGCGCTCACGACTCTTATGAAACCGGAAGTAAACGCCCGGATAGCGAGCATCGCGCAGGTCGCGCACGTCTGAATTCGCTGCCTGCCGGCGGATTTCCGCATCAGAGAACGAAGTAAGCAGGGTCTGGCTCATGGGGCCACCACAGTCTTAGGAAGTCGGAGGTATGCGCGGATCTGCTCCATCGCGTCGAAATGACCACGGCAGACGATCGCCAGATAGCCTTGCAGGTTGAGCTGACGTATCCACTCGTACTGGGTGCCAGAGACGGCGGCATCGTTCGGCGGCGTTGCTTTGAATTCGATGTACAGGCCGAAGTACCCACCACGGGCCATCGGCAGCACCAGATCGGGAACACCAGCGCGCACGCCCTGCTCTTTCAACTTGACCGCCACCTGCTTGAGCCGGTGGCCACCGTTGGGAACGTGGTAGATCAACGCCGCCACCAGCGGCATTCGCAGCTTGAGCTCGCGCAGCAATGCGGCCTGCTCCAGGCCCTCACGGTCGACGGGCTTGGCGCGGGTACGCTTCGGTTTGAACAACGTCATTTCGGCGGGCTTCACGGTGACACCTTCCCTTCGCGAATCAGGGCGTCCTGGGTACGCATGACACCCTCGGCGTGGAACAGGCGGACTTCGTTACGACTCAGCACCGCCGGGGCGCGCAGGCGGCCATCGGCGATGTCGTGGCAGTACGCACACGCCCAAGCGGCCTGAAGGTCGTTCGGCTTGATGCCCATGCCGCAAGTCCCGGCGAGCCGGTAATGGGCCAGCACCGTGGTCGAGGATTCGCTCGAGCAGCCTGGGTAACGGATCTGGCATTCGCGGTCGCGCGCTGCCTTGGTGAGTTTGGTTTGTCGAGTCATCAGAACCGATCCTTGTTGTTGTACCGATCTGCAAGGCTTGCGACCTTTGCTGGTCTCGGTTGCTCTACCCAACCAGCGGCAAGCTGATCGAAGCGGCTGTACTGGCCGAGGAATGCGGCTCGCACAGTGCCCGTTTCGATATCCCGGCCCTTGCCGATAATTATCTCGGCGATGCCTTTGGCTTCGCTGTGTTCGTGGTAGACCTCATCGCGATACACGAACAAAATAATGTCGGCGTCCTGCTCAATCGCTCCGGACTCACGCAGGTCAGAACACAGAGGCCGCTTGTTCGGGCGTTCTTCACACTTACGTGAAAGCTGGCTGAGCAGGATTACAGGCACACCCAGCTCCCTGGCCATCAGCTTGGCGCTACGGGTCATGTGGCTTACTTCCTGCTCACGGCTGAACGTCCGAGAATCCGATTCCATCAACTGCAGGTAATCGATAACGATCAGATCCAGGCCGCGTTGGCGCTTGTGACGGCGCGCAGCAGACCGTATCCGGTTGATCGTCATCGACGCGCGGTCTGAGATGTATAGGTCGGCGTGCTTGATCTTGGCGGCAGCCCCCATCAGTTCGGCGCCGTGGGTATGCGGTGCTTTTCCGCTCTTGATCAGTTGCAGTGGCACCTTCCCTTCGGAGGCCATCAACCGATCCATCAAGCCGTTCTGGTTCATCTCAAGACTGAACACCATCACGCTCTTTTTCTCGCGGATGCAGGCATGGGACGCGATGTTCATCGCAAGGGTTGTCTTGCCCATTGCAGGCCGGCCAGCAATCACGATCAACTGTTCTGGCTTGAGCCCTTGCAGCTTTTCGTCGAGGTCTGCGATACCGGTCGACAGTCCGTCGATACCCTCTCCACGATCCGCTCGGGCCTGCAACACCTCGATGTAATCGTCCAGGATGTCCTGGGCTTTGATCACTTCCGCCGTGGCAGTCTTGCCGTCGATGGCCAGAGCCTCGGTCTGAATGGCTGCGACCTTGTCGGGGGTGGGCTGATCGCTGTAGGCGATATCGTTGATGCGAGAACCTAACTGGATCATGGCGCGATCTAGGCTGCGCTCCCGAACTGTGGCTGCATACGAGGACGCATTAGCAACGCTGGGTGTGTTTCTTGCAATTTCGGAGGCATACGCAAGAGCGCTGACACCATCGGCCAACTCGTGGATAAACACACCCACTGTCACGCAGTCAACAGGCTTGTTATCACCATGCAGAGCTAGGATTCCGCGATAGATGGCGGCGTTATCCTCGAAATAAAAATCATCGACCGCCAGGTCTGCGCTGAGAACGTCGATCAGTTCCTGACGCAAAAGCATCGCACCCAGCACGCTGTGTTCTGCCTCAAGGCTGTAGGGATCACGCACTGTAATTCCCCTCGACGACCTTCACGAAGTTGCTCGGCGCGATCAACCAGTCGAAGCTGGCCCGGAACGGTACAGAACCGTTCTTGCCGCCCGTTCGGCCCATCAGGAAGTCGGACTCAGCGACGATGGCGAAGTACTCGACCCAGAAATCCATGCTCTGGTGAACAGGGCTTTGGTTCCACCGCGCCTTGATCTGCTTTTTGCGGGTTTCAGAGAGCAGGACCACTGCCGGAAGCACTGGCGTCAACAGTCGATTGAACGCATCTACGATTTCCTGAACAGGACATTTCGGAGAGCTCGGAGCAGGATCTCCATCATGTGACGGTTCACCTGACGGTTCCCTTACGGTTCTGGGGGCATTTGGTGCCGGGGTTGGGGGCATATCCTGCCGGGGTGATGGGGCATCCGGTGCCGGGGGGCATTTGGTGCCGGGGGCATATGCTGCCGGGGTAATTGTGTACCAGGTTGACCGGCCAAATCGCTGGTTGCTCGCCAAGATCCCTGCGTCTTCGAGCCAGCGCAAAGCGTTGCGAACCGCGCGCTCAGAAAGACACGTCCGGATACCAATTGTCGAAACTGAAGGCCAGCAGACCCCCTCATCGCTCGCATTATCTGCGAGCGAGACGAGGACCGACTTTTGCGCAGGACTCATTCCCTGCAGAGGCCAGCAAAGGCTCATGATTACTGTGCTCACTTGCTGCACTCCAAGAACTGACGCGCCAGATATCGTGGGAGCTGGCAAACTGATGATTCAGGCTCGCTATTGCTCGGCGTTAATTTCGTATGCATAATCTGTCTCGCAAGTTGTGAAGAAGCCGGTCTAGCCACCGGCTTTTTTTTGCCTGAAATTTGGTACTGGATGAATTAACAGCTCATCCGCTGTACTACCCGCCCTTCCCGCCTAAGCGGATACTTGCCGTCAAGCCGGTAAAGACGCCGCATGCTCTTCAACGGGGTAAAGATCTGGGCGCAGTTCGTGTCGGGTAACCTGCCCGTCTACTGCCCGCTCGAATGGAATTACCAGATCGGCAGGCACCCTCTGATTCCGGTTAATGCACTGCCAAATGCGTGGCTGACTGGTGCTGCATAGGCGTGCAAGCTTGGCCTGTCCTCCAGCAAGGCGGACAACCATGTCTACTGGTCTTTCTTTTGTGGGCATGTCTGTGTGCCTCAGTGAGTCGTGCTCGAAATGATAACTCAAGTTATAGAACAAGCAAACACATGTTATTTGATGGGCGATAACGCGTGTTTTACCCTGCTGGGCATGAATGAGCCTACGAACACACTGGCGGGCCGAGTGCTTGCTAAGCGAACTACTCTCGGTATGAGCCAGCAACAGCTGGCTGATCGAGCGGGCGTCAGTCAAGTCACGATCCAGCATTTGGAGAGCGGCCGTAATCTGACATCTAAGAAAATGGTCGACATCGGTCGAGCACTGGGCGTGTCTGCGGAATGGCTTATGAGTGGCAAGTCCGATTCCCCACGCGAACTGCCGAATGTCGGGGATACCCGTCAGCCAGACCGGTACTACCGGTATCCAGTTATCAGTTGGGTTTCAGCTGGTGGCTGGGCTGAAGCTGTCGAACCGTATGCTCCCGGCGCCAGCGACGCCTACCAGTACTCGGACTATCAAGCCAAAGGTCCTGCGTTCTGGCTTGAGGTAAAGGGTGACTCAATGACTGCGCCGAGCGGTATTAGTGTGCCGGAAGGCCAGCTAATTCTCGTAGACACCCAGGCAGACGTGAAACCGGGGAAGCTTGTAATCGCGAAGCTTTCTGGCAGCAATGAAGCAACCTTCAAAAAGCTGGTCGAAGACGGAGGCGTTCGTTATCTGAAGCCTCTTAACAGCGCCTACCCCATCATAAAATTTGAAGCAGACTGCAAGATCATCGGTGTTGCAGTGAGGTCGATGAGCGTCCTGCCCTGACACACGAAGTAATTTAAGACCCGCATCAAGCGGGTTTTTTTACGCCCGGACACCTGAAGAGTACAGATGTACTCCACCCGAACGACACTCAAATCTTCCCTGTAAAAATATAACCAAGGTTATTGACATGGTTAAAACTTGGGTTATGATCACCTCCATAACTTATGTTATCTAGCAAGCCGGAGTTTCACCGGCTACCAAGGTCAGGGGGAATCCTGATCCCAGCCCCCGATAAGGGGACCGACTGGCTCAGAAATGAGAGCTCTTTTAGATGGACAGCATCACTGAAGCACCTGGCTTGCCGGGTGCTTTGGGATGACAACCACCGAGTAAAACGTAATGGACACCACCATCGTATGTGGGGCATGGAGAGGCCACCTCGGCCGTGGTCTTGCGCCGCGAGAGTTGCAGTATTTGTTGTCAGCCGCCCAAGGCTGCACAGCCAAGGAAATCGCCCGCACGTTCGGCATCGCGCCGGGCACGGTCGTCAAGCGGCTGTCGGTCGCCATGTTCAAGCTCGGCGTGAATCGCCAGACAGCGATGATCGCCGAGGCCATGCGCCGCCAGATCATTTCCCCGCTCTGCCTGTTGTTCATGTCGGTGATCGTTCTGCACGCGGTGCTGGGCGATGAATCGATGAGGCGAGAGCGCAGAGCTCCCGAGTCACGCCGGGGCGGGTACGAACAGAAGATCAGCCGTAAGGGTTCAGACAAGCTTCGACCAGTGGCAGCGATCTGCTGAGGAACAAATTAACGGACTGGCCTTGGCGACATGGTCAGGTTGGCAATCAACCGGAGAAACAGAAATGACAGAGGCTCAGTTAGCCGCGTTCAACGAACTGGCAGCAGCAGCGAAACAAGAAGACGAGGCACAGCGAGCATACGAGCAAGCAAGCACCGCTCTAGAGCTGGCGATCACTGCCCTTGGCGGAGCGCGCGGAGAGAGGTACAGAGCTCAAGAAATACTTCTGCAGTCGGCTCGCTCCACAAATGAGAACCCGGCTCCGCATTAAAGCCTGACTCAAGCAATTGGCTGTGGCCTCAACCAGCACTACGTCAGCCTGACGAAAACTGCCCGAACCCTGTCATAGCGCCAGGCTGCATCGGAGGTAGCAATCCCGCTGGGCGGTTCGATTCCGTAAGCCGAAAGGCGATCACCGGTACGGCCTGGATTGCTACCTCCGATGCGGAAGAGTTTAAACCGTTAAATCGGCCCCCTGCATCACCCTCCCCCCTAAATCAAACGACCGCATCGGCAGGTGCCAGGCCAGTCTCACGGCTGGGTTTGGTCACCCGCGCCTGTCATCTGACCAATGCGGTCAAGGAGCCTCACATGCATCAGACAATCAGCCAGCGTCGTGCAATCCTCGAAGGCCTGCGCCAGCGCTGCACCCTCTCCACTGCCGAGTTTTACGACAAGGTCGGCCGCAAGAATCCGGCAGCCCTGCCGCGCTTCACGGTCGTGCCGAACGGCAATAACGAGTTCGGCATCGTCGAGCGCTCGACAGGTAATGTATGCGGCGTGCATCGCGGCCACAGCGCCGCTTGCAAGGCCGCTGATCAACTGGAAGCCCAGCCTGTACGTCAGCGGTCGTTCGCCACTCACATGCTGCGCTGGACTGCTGCCATCGCTACCGGCCTGGCGCTCTTCGCGCTCTACGGTGCCAGCTGATGATCAGTCCAGAGCTGAGCACGATTCAGCGCAACAAAGAGCGGTCCGCCATCCTCGAGGCTGAGGTGGCTGAGTTCCTGAAGAGCGGCGGCGTGATAGCCACGCTGCAGGGCTTCGCTTATAAGCCCAGGCCGTATGGACGGATGGGCCCAGCAGCAACCCCAGCGCCTCGCCGCCGGACCAAGGACGCAATGCGCGCAGCAGCCCCACCGCCCCCTGAGCCGAATCTGCCACGGGGCCACGTCAGTGATGAGGTGGTCGCGCAGATCCGCCAAATGGCACAGACAACCACCATAACCGATGTGAGCCGTACCACCGGGGTCAGCCACCACATGCTTCGCAAGATCGCCGCACAGCACCGGTTCGAGTACAAGCGCTTCGATCCAAGCCCACATCTTTCGCGTGTGAAGGCCGCGCGTATAGACCCAGTCGCGGATGCATTGAACGTGCTGCGCATCAAGGAAGCGAGGGACCGCGGACTTTCGCGCAAGGCCGCAAAGGACCTGATCGGGATCAGCAGCACGCTGATGGAGCGGCTAATCAAAGACTTCGCCATCGACTACCCGCTGCACAGGATTCACCGCAAGTGAGGCGCGCTAACCCAGTCGAAAAAATGAACATCTGAGAACTTCCGGACTGCGCACGGCGTCTCACTTCGCTACTTAACAGAGAAAAAAACTCTAAACATCTCGCCCATAGCCGTCTTTAAATTCGATCTCAACCACCTCAATTGGAACATCCGAGTAGAAACTTAGGAATAAACTTATTCCCTTCTTCAATTCGATATTTTTGAGGGATACAGAGAACGTTTTCCCGTCATCAATGAATGTAGATCCTGAAAAAGAGCTGGTACTGATGCTGGGCCGAATTGGATCACCACTTGCACCGATTCTTTTATGAGCGTAACTGTACCCAGATGTCACTACCCGTGAACTCACCCCGGAGACCGGAGAAAGATTGGCAGTAAGTTCAATTACCAGCTCATATAAGCCATCACCGTTCTTGCCAAGATCGTGTATCCCAACTACTCCATTTGAGTAGGGCTCCAGAGTCCGCCTCAACGGCTCATTTTTTATACCTGACATTAGCTCTTCGCATGCATCTTCAAAACTTTTATCTGTAAAGTTCGCATATATCTTTTCTCTTAAAAAAAAGGGAACCTTACAAGCTTCAAGCAATACTGGAATTACAAATTTGCTGCCTAGTCCTTTTTCTTCCGCTATTTCCATAATAACCCCACCATTTATCTCACGCTCAACCCAATTGGATTTAAGCGAATCCGGCGAAAGGAACACGACCAGCTTGTCAGAAGAATCGATACCTTCAGATATTTTCTTTATAAGAGAATCGCCTGGGGACATTTCCCATGCATCAAGCCATACCGAAACCCCCCGGCTTTCCAAGTATGCGCCAACGTGCTTTACATTTGGTTTGTCTTTAGAAGTGTGACTTAAGAAAACCTTCATACAGCCTCCGTCTTCCGGCTCCATGCCGGTCACACGTAATACCCCATCCCCAACCAATTTGCCACCACCGGACGCCGGAGGGCGGCGCATGCAATGGAGAACACAATGCAAATTCAACGTGAAGGCCGCGTCACCTTCGGCGAAGCCCGTCTTGCCGTATGGGAAGAAGGTATCCCCCGCGAATGGGACGCCAAAGTTATCTGGGAGCGTAAATTCAAAGGCGAAGTGTTCAAGCGCATCATTCAGACGCTCAACCGGATCGGCTGGACTGTCGGCAAGCAGACACACATCTTCACCGACAACAATTCGCGCCATTGCATTAAGGGTGACCTGCAGGCCGATCTCAGGATTTCCGGGCGAAGCATTGAGCTGGAGTTCTTCCAAAGCGTAAACACGCCGGACCGTGCCGACCACGGCGGGCGCTACCAGAACGATAAAGAGAAGCACATGCCTTATCTGGCGCGCCTGGAGATGGAGCGCACTCGCCGACGCGTCCGTGACTACTTGTGCAATGTTTTCACCGGCTACACGTTCAAGGCGTCGGATCGAAAGTGTAGCTTGGGCGGTATGACCAACATCGAGTGGATCAATGCCGACTACGTTAGTAAGCGCCGCTTCGGTCCGCCGACTATTCCCGCTGCCGACTACAACTCAGGGTCAGGCGACAAGAAAACCATTGAGCATGGCGCGAAGGTCTGGACGACTGATCGCAAAGGCCGCTGGTACCAAGGCACCGCTTTCGTGAACATCAACAACATGTGGTGGGTGGCTCATGGCAAGTATGGCTACGACAACAAGGCTTGCTTCGAGCTGTTTGTCGAGCGGCCGACAGATATCAGAGCCAAGAAGAACGAGCGAGCCCGCCGCCAGCGCTTGGAAGACCTGATCGCTAAAGCGGTTGCCGGGATGAACTATCAGCGTGCCGAGGTGCTGCGCAAGGTGCTTTTCCCTAAGCCCGAGCCCCTTTTCATGATTTTCAATGTGAAAGATGAACTCTACTTCCGCCCCAACTACAGCGGCTACACCAAGGACACGGTGAGGGCTGGCAAGTACACTCGCGCCGAACTGAAGCCGTATCTGGGTGATTTCGACCAGAAAGACGACCTGAAGGCCGTGCCGATTTCACAGGCCGCCTAACCCACCCTCACCTATTGTGCTGAACGATTGATCACCATGATCAATAGCCAGACCCGCAATACGCTTTCAATCAACGCTGATATGGAAGCAGCGAATTCAACAAGCAAAGATAAATGTTCCATTTGAGGCTCCTCGTTTAAGACCTCAAATTAGAGAAGCATAAGCGCGTCGGGCTATAAGGTAATGCGTTTATGCAACAGATAACCGCTGCATAACTGCTACGTCGCCTGTGGACAACTCTCTAACCGCTCTCCGCACTTCAACGACTCACGCCACCCCGGCGAGGATGAACTATGCCTACCCAGAACATCGTCAGCGTCAGCGGCGGGAAAGATTCGACCGCGACACTGCTGGTGGCGATCGCGCTGGAGACAGAAAACCTGCAGGCCGTCTTCGCCGACACCGGCAACGAACATGAGCAGACTTACCAGTACCTCGATTACCTGGAGCGCGCGACTGGCATTCCGATCACCAGAGTTAAAGCCAGCTTCGCGCGGCAGATCGCCGGAAAGCGACAGTTCATCGCGACCAAATGGCGAGAGCAAGGCATCGACGAATCGATCGTGCTAGCCGCACTCGAAGTGCTGGAGCCAACAGGCAACCCTTTCCTTGACCTATGCATCTGGAAGGGTCGCTTCCCGAGCCGCAAGGCGCAGTTCTGCACGATGGAGCTGAAGCGGGACCCTATGCTCGAGCAGGTTGTTATGCCGATGATGGGTAAAGGCGACATGCTGGTCAGTTGGCAAGGCGTGCGCGCCGACGAATCACTGAATCGGCGCTACCTACCCGAGTGCGACGAGGTCGGCGGTGGCCTGTTCAATTACCGGCCAATTCTGAAATGGGATATTCCCGCAGTTTTTGAAGCGCACCGCTTCATGGGCATCGAACCTAACCCACTCTATTCCCAAGGAATGGGCCGTGTCGGGTGCATGCCCTGCATCAATTGCCGGAAAGACGAGCTTCGGGAAATCGCCCTGCGCTTCCCCGAGGTAATCGATCGTATCGACCGATGGGAGCGAATTGTTCAGCAGGCCAGCAAGCGCGGCGCTGCCACCTTCTTCGCCGGTTCCAACGCCAAACACCCGAAAGGCTCTATCGCAGACATGAGCGCACTTGAGGTGATGGAGATCGCGAGCATCCGCCAAGCTGTCGAGTGGTCAAAGACGTCCCGTGGCGGTATCCAGTACGACCTGATGATTGCAACAGACGCAACAGCATGCAGTTCTGCTTATGGCCTTTGTGAGTAACCGTAAGCCCGATCTCGCTAGGAATAATATTTAAACGGTAGATCTCCGTAGGCCCAAATAATGGTTCCGGCTATCACCAAGATGAAGATATGAGCATCGACTTTTTCGAACTCGGGCAGGAATATTTTCCGCAACTCATTCAAGCCCTCCCACCCAAAACCAGCCGGTGTTATCGACAGTCTCGCTTTTAGCAACACGGTTTCAGCGAGTAACGCGAATACAGTCATCACTGCGCCACTTCGACCAAACCACGACCCGGCGTCTAAGTCGGGAAGTTTTGGATAGGGGGCGATCACAGAGAGTACGGGCACTGCAATCGCAAAGATGATCAATGCCCAAACAATTTTTACGCATTTCCACAAGCCTGCCTCAGTAGGTCCGTCCACAACAATCTCCTTTTATTCCAACTAAGAACGCCGAATATACCGGCAAGGATAACCCGTGCTCAATCTCTTCTGGCGACTGCTCGCCAAGCTACTCGCGCACCCGGCAATCGCTGCCTGGGTCATCACCCGCGCCCAGCGCACCCCATACCTGCACATCCGGTCAGCTGACGGCCAAGAGGTGTACATGGGCCGCTGGTGGCTGTTCAACCCGTATGACCGGGAAACCCACCTCGGGCGAATCCGGTGGTGCCCTTGGTCGATCCGGGTACACCACATCATGCGGCCCGATGCCGACCGGGACTTGCACGACCATCCGTGGGATGCGCGCACGGTCATCCTGCGTGGCTTCTACAAGGAGCAGCGCCGCCATTTCTGGTTGGCTGGCGGGCATAGCGACCTCGAATACTGGCGGCGACCGGGCGCAACGGCCCAGCTCAAGCACGGCGAATACCACCGCATCGACGAAGTGTCTCCCGGCGGCGTGTACACGCTCTTCATCACCAGCCGCTGGAAAGGCGACTGGGGCTTTCTGGTAAACGGCGTGAAGGTCGCTTGGCGTGAATACACAGGGGAAGGATCATGACCAGCACGCCAATCTGCTGGCGTGCAGCGGCCCAGGCAGTGCCGAAACAACCGAGTATCACCGCCGAAAGGCCGATACTTGAACTCATAAAGCGCTTCTCCAAGGGTTTGACAGGGCCTCACTTTTGCCCGGTGCGCCCGAACACCCCGCAGTAACCACCCCATATCAATCAATTCAATGTCAGCCGCGTGCGCGGCAAGGACGAAGTCATGTCTGAAGAAAAGTTGATAGGCCCCGTCGAAGTCACTCGCGACGAGGACGGCTACTGGTATCACCCAGGAATCCCGGATTTCGATGAAGACCATGCCGCCTACAAAGCCTGGCTTGATGGTCAGCAGCTGAAGGTGGTCGGCTGGCACATGGACGGCGACCTTGAATCGCACCCCTATTGGGATGAAGACGCAGCCAACTGCATCGGCTGGGAGCCTGAAACACCCGCTGAGCCCGGCTGGTTCCTTCTGGGCATCTTCGACACGGACGATGGCCCATACGTGCAGTGGGCTTGGCGGGTGGTGACGCCATGACCCAGGCCAAGGAAAGACCGATCCTGTTCAGCGCGCCGATGGTGCGCGCCATCCTGTCCGGCCAGAAGACGGTCACCCGGAGAGCGATCAAACCTCAACCAACTTGGAATGGGAAATGGTTTCAGTGGGATGGACATGCGCCGAACAGTAAGCATGGAGCCGTTGGTAGTAACAACATCGAGGCAGCCCTCCTGATGAGCTTCAGCTCTCCTTACGGCAAGCCCGGCGACCGGCTGTGGGTGCGAGAGACGTGGTACTGCGATCACTTCCAAGTGCTACGCGGGCCATACCTGAAGCCGGACGATCTGGATGTTGTTGAGGCGCGTGAGGACGGAACGCTGGTCTACGCCGCCGATGGGCTTGCACCCTACGAGGCCGAGCAGCCAGCCTGGAAACCCAGCATCCACATGCCGCGCTGGGCAAGCCGCATCCTGCTGGAGATAACTGACGTGCGGGTCGAGCGCTTGCAGGAGGGCGACGGCGAAACAGCGTTCGAAAGCCGCTACGTCGCCGAAGGTATTCACCGGATCCACCACGGTGAGGGTGATTATTACTTCCACCCTTTCAAAGACGAGCCCGGCCCGGGCAACTGGTCCGATCCGCTCGATGCCTGGCGGGAGCTGTGGGTATCCATCAACGGTGCTGAATCGTGGAACGCAAACCCGTGGGTCTGGGTCGTCGAATTCAAGCGGGTGACGCCGTGATTCTGCGCAAAGGTTGGCTGCGCAGAAAGCTGGAGGCCGGGACGATCCGCATCGCGGCGCGCATTCTCATTGGCCGCAACGTCCAGCGCTCCGCTGTCGTCTCCCGCCGCGACAACAACGACATGTGGTACATGGCCGAGAAGTTGGAAGGCATCGCCGACCGAATCTCCCGCCAGTACCCATAACCCCCTTCCCTACAGAGCCTGCCGGTGATCGGCGGGCGAGGAATCGATATGGCCGCAAACACCGAATACAGCATGACGCTAAGCGATGCCTCCGATCTTGCGGGCATTGCTCAGCTTGACCTTGCTAAGCGGCGAGAAGCACTGACCCGGTATCTCCAAATCAATGGCTCTCAGAGGCTGTTGGAATTTACGGCCCAACTGATTGGTCTTGCCAACTCGGTCGCGGAAAACTGCGCAGAGATGAGCGACCAAGTGCTAATTGAAGAGTGCGGCGTCCACCCGGATAAGTTCATCGGGGTGAACCTGCCAACCATCATAGGCGCTTGCCAGGGCGTAATGATCGCCAGCAAGTGCGATCCCTCTGGCGCTTGCCACGGATGCGCCTACCGCCTTGGGTCTATTGCCAACCAATCGCCCATAACCACCTGCGATGCGGAATTCATGGCGCATGACAAGAAAGGATTCATGTGTCACGCGCACTTCGACGAACAAGGCGAGCCGACCAAGGTCTGCGTCGGTCACGCCAAAGCATCAAAATCCTAAGCCTTTCCGCCGCCCAGAGCGGCCCGGAGCATAAGCCTATGGCCACCGCTGCCAAGCTGCCGGAAGATCCGGCGCACGACAAAGTTACCGAAAAACGCATGGCCGAACTGATCGGCACCACCGCGAAAGCGCTTCAGCGAAAGCGCGAGCGCAACATAATCCCCGCCGGCGTCTGGATGAAGATCGACGGACGAATCATGTACAGCAAATGGAGATATGACGAATGGCTAGAGAACCTCTGGAACTCCCGACCGGTGTCGAGCTTATTGGGCAATCCATCAGAATCCGGTTCTCAAGGGGCAAGCGCCGCTGCTGTGAGACGCTCCCCTACCCCCAGACGCCGAAAGGCATCGCCGCAGCAGCAGGTCTACGTTCTCAGGTAAAACAGCTGGAAAAGCTCGGCGCGCTGACCCCAGAGAAGTACGCCGAGCTGTTCCCGAACTCCCGCAGCGCCAGCACACACAAGATCCCGATCTTCTTCGACTATGCGCAAGATTGGCTGGATAGTCTGCAGATCGTGGACAGCACCCGAAAGAACTATCGATCCGCACTGCAAACCTACTGGATTCCGTACCTGGCCAGCCTACGCCTTGATGAAATCACGCCGATGAAAATGCGCAAGCTGGCCACAGACATTCAATGGCCGTCCCCCAGCCGCAGGAAAGGTGCAGTGCGAATCGTCACCAGCATTTTTGCCCAGGCGGTCAGTGATGAATTGATCGTGCGCAACCCGGCCGCATCAATACCCGCGACTCGAGGTGTGAAGCGCGAAATTGATCCGCTGACGCGCGAAGAGGCAGACGCATTGATTGACCAGCTCTACAGATCGACAAGCGGTTTGCAGGCCATCTACGCAGCATTTTTCGAGTTTTCTTTCTACACGGGGATGCGTCCGGGCGAGGCGATGGCCCTGCGCTGGAGCGAGGTGGATACCCGCAAAAGATCGGCACGGGTATGCCGGATTCGCATCTACGGGAAGATTCAGGAAAGGACAAAAACGAAGGTGGTGAGGGAAGTTTTATTGAACGATCGGGCCTTACATGCACTCGATAAGGCTAGGCCGCTGACGGAGCTGCGCTCTGATTACGTGTTTGCACCCGAAGGGAATGGGGACCGAACAGAGCTTTTTATCCGCTCCGAGACGGGGCCAAAACGTTACTGGTTGAGCGCCATGCGGAAGGTGGGAATTAGAAGGCGCAGGATGTACGACACGCGCCACACCTACGCAACCATGTGCCTGATGTCCGGCATGAATCCGGCATTCATTGCCGCGCAACTTGGGCACAGCGTGCAGGTATTGTTGTCGACCTATGCGAAGTGGATCAGCTCGCCGAGCGACTGGGCAGAGCTTGAAAAGCTCAATATGAGTGAAAGTGGTACGAAATTGGTACGCACCGAAAGCCAGTAACGCCAAACACGCCGAAACACATAAGGTTTAGGACAAATGTGCGGATTAGCAGGTGAATTAGGTTTCGACCATCAACCAGCGGACTTAGCCGCTGTTGAACGCATTACCCATGAGCTGGCGCCTCGCGGCCCGGATGCGTGGGGGTTTCATAGCCAGGGGCCGGTTGCCCTTGGTCATCGTCGCCTGAAAATCATGGACCTGTCGGACGGCTCGGCGCAGCCGATGATCGACAGCAATCTGGGCCTGTCCCTGGCCTTCAACGGTGCGATCTACAACTTCCCGGAACTGCGTGCCGAGTTGGAAAGCCTTGGCTATCAGTTCCATTCCGGCGGTGACACCGAAGTGTTGCTCAAGGGCTATCACGCCTGGGGCGCAGACATGCTGCCCAAGCTTAATGGCATGTTCGCCTTTGCCATCTGGGAACGTGACAGCAAGCAGCTGTTCATCGCCCGTGACCGCCTCGGCGTCAAGCCGTTGTACCTGTCGAAAACCGACAAGCGCCTGCGCTTCGCGTCCTCGCTGCCTGCCTTGCTTAAGGGCGGTGACATCAGCGGGATGCTTGATCCGGTGGCGCTTAACCATTACCTCAACTTCCATGCGGTAGTGCCTGCGCCGCGCACCCTGCTGGCCGGCGTCGAAAAACTTCCGCCAGCCAGCTGGATGCGTATCGACGCCAGCGGCAAGGTCGAACAGAAAGTCTGGTGGACTCTGCCCTACGGCCCGCACGAAGACGAGAAAAACCTCACCCTCGAAGACTGGCGTGACCGCGTACTGGATAGCACGCGTGAAGCGGTAGCGATCCGCCAGCGTGCTGCAGTGGACGTCGGTGTGCTGCTGTCCGGCGGCGTCGACTCGAGCATGCTGGTCGGTCTGTTGCGCGAAGTGGGCGTCGAGGATCTGTCGACCTTTTCTATCGGTTTTCAGGATGCCGGCGGCGAGCGCGGTGACGAATTTCAGTATTCCGACCTGATCGCCAAGCATTACGGCACGCGCCATCACCAGTTGCGTATTCAGGAACGCGAGATCATCGAGCAATTGCCTGCGGCGTTCCGCGCCATGAGCGAACCGATGGTCAGCCACGACTGCATCGCCTTCTACCTGCTGTCGCGTGAAGTATCGAAGCACTGCAAGGTGGTACAGAGCGGCCAGGGCGCTGACGAACTGTTCGCCGGTTACCACTGGTACCCGCAAGTCGACGGCGCGAGCGATCCGGTTGCCGCCTACCGTGATGCATTCGTCGACCGCAGCTACGCGGAATACGCCGAGACCGTGCAGCCGAAGTGGCGCACTGCCAACGACGCAGCCGGTGATTTCGTTCGCGATCACTTTGCCCAGCCAGGCGCCAGCGCTGCTGTCGACAAGGCATTGCGTCTGGACAGCACGGTGATGCTGGTCGATGACCCGGTCAAGCGTGTCGACAACATGACCATGGCTTGGGGCCTGGAAGCGCGTACGCCGTTCCTGGACTATCGTCTGGTCGAACTGTCGGCTCGCATTCCGGGTAAATTCAAGCTGCCCGACGGTGGCAAACAGGTGCTGAAAGAAGCCGCGCGCATGGTCATTCCTTCGGAGGTGATCGACCGCAAAAAAGGCTACTTCCCGGTGCCTGGCCTCAAACACTTGCAGGGCGACACGCTTGACTGGGTGCGCGAACTGCTGACCGACTCCAGTCAGGACCGCGGCCTGTTCAACCCTGCCATGGTCGACAAGTTGCTGACCAACCCCGAGGGCCAGCTCACGCCATTGCGCGGCTCCAAGCTGTGGCAACTGGCAGCGCTGAACCTGTGGCTCAGCGAACAGGGACTGTGATCGATGAAACAGAACGCGACGACTTATAGCCAGCGCCTGTTGCGCGGCCAGTCGCCCTCGTACGAACGTCTGCAGGCGCGACTCGCTGAAGACGGCAGCCAGATAGATGCAGACCCTCTGGCGCTGCATTGTGGCTGGGGACGCTTGCTGATCGGTCACACCTACCCTGATCCGGCCGCACTGGCTCAGGACCTGCTCAACGAAAAACCCGGCGAGCGCGATATCGCCCTGTATGTGGCAGCCCCGCAACAGGTGCTGGCGCAATCGCCGCAGCAGTTGTTTCTCGACCCGTCGGACACGCTGCGTCTGTGGTTCAGCGATTACCGCCCGGCGCACCGTGTGTTTCGCGGCTACCGTATCCGCCGTGCGCATAATGAGAACGACTGGCAGGCCATCAACAACCTGTATCTGGCGCGCGGCATGTTGCCCATCGACCCCGAGCTGCTGACCCCGCGCCACGAAGGTGGCCCGGTGTATTGGGTGGCCGAGGACGAGGGCAGCAAGACGATCATCGGCAGCGTCATGGGCCTCAACCACCAGAAGGCCTTCAATGATCCGGAAAAAGGCAGCAGCCTCTGGTGCCTGGCGGTTGACCCGCAATGCACGCGGCCGGGTGTCGGCGAAGTGCTGGTCCGGCACCTGATCGAGCATTTCATGAGTCGCGGCCTGAGCTACCTCGACCTGTCGGTGCTGCATGACAACGATCAGGCCAAGGCGCTGTACGCCAAATTGAATTTTCGCAACCTGCCGACCTTCGCCATCAAGCGCAAGAACGGCATCAACGAGTCATTGTTTCTCGGCCCAGGCCCGCAGGCAGACTTCAATCCGTATGCGCGGATCATTGTCGAGGAAGCCCATCGACGCGGCATTGACGTGCAGGTGGATGATGCCGATGCCGGGCTGTTCACCCTCAGCTATGGCGGTCGTCGCATCCGCTGCCGCGAGTCGTTGAGCGATCTGACCAGCGCGGTGAGCATGACCCTGTGTCAGGACAAGAGCCTGACCCATCGTGCCCTGAAGGCCGCCGGCCTGCGCCTGCCCGCACAGCAAAGGGCGGGCAACGCAGACGATAATCTGGCGTTTCTCGAAGAGCACGGGCAAATCGTGGTCAAGCCGCTGGACGGTGAGCAAGGTCAGGGCGTCGCGGTTGATCTGCGCACCATTGAAGACGTGCAGAGCGCCATCGAACAGGCCCGCCAGTTCGACACTCGCGTGATTCTGGAAAGCTTTCACGAAGGTCTGGACCTGCGCATCGTGGTGATCGGCTTTCAGGTCGTGGCGGCGGCGATACGTCGCCCGGCTGAAATCATTGGTGATGGTCGCCACACCATCAAACAGTTGATCGAAGCGCAGAGCCGACGCCGCGCCGCTGCAACGGATGGCGAAAGCCGTATTCCGATGGATCAGGAAACCGAGCGCACGGTGCGCGAGGCCGGCTTTGACTACGCCGATATTCTGCCGATGGATCAGCGCCTGGCCGTACGTCGTGCTGCCAATCTGCATACTGGCGGCTGCCTGGAAGATGTCACGGCCATTCTGCACCCGGTGCTCCACGACGCAGCGGTGCGTGCCGCGCGGGCGCTGGACATCCCGGTGGTCGGTCTGGACCTGATGGTGCCGGCTGCCGACCAGCCTGACTACGTGTTCATCGAAGCCAATGAACGCGTAGGCCTTGCCAATCACGAACCACAACCCACCGCCGAACGTTTCGTCGATCTGTTGTTTCCGCACAGCCTGCCTGTGCATATCTGATCGCAGCTGCGGGCACGGCTGCAAATGGCGTATCAGCCTTTGCAGCCCGTGGCTTGCAACTGTTCCATAAGGAGCATCCATGACCCCTGCAAATATCCCCGATCCGGATCTGAAATACCTGCAGAAAGTTCTGTTGGAAATGCTCGCGATCCCAAGCCCTACCGGCTTCACCGACACTATTGTGCGTTACGTGGCCGAGCGTCTCGAAGAGCTGGGCATTCCGTTCGAACTGACCCGCCGCGGCACGATCCGCGCCACGCTGAAGGGCAAGCAGAACAGCCCCGACCGCGCCGTATCGGCGCACCTGGACACCATCGGTGCCAGCGTTCGGGAAGTTAAAGAAAACGGCCGCCTGTCACTGGCTGCGGTCGGCTGCTGGTCGAGCCGCTTTGCCGAAGGCAGCCGGGTCAGCGTGTTCACCGACACCGGCGTGATCCGTGGCAGCGTTTTGCCGCTGATGGCTTCCGGTCACGCGTTCAACACCGCCGTGGATGAAATGCCGATCAGTTGGGACCACGTCGAGTTGCGCCTGGATGCCTATTGCACCACCCGCGCCGACTGCGAATCGCTGGGTATCGGCATCGGTGACTTCGTCGCCTTCGACCCGCTGCCGGAGTTCACCGAGAGCGGACACATCAGTGCCCGCCACCTGGATGACAAGGCTGGTGTCGCGGCACTGCTCGCCGCCCTGAAATCCATTGTCGACAGCGGTGCCGAGCCGTTGATCGACTGTCACCCGCTGTTCACCATCACCGAAGAAACCGGTACGGGCGCGGCTGGCGTGCTGCCCTGGGACGTGAGCGAGTTCGTCGGCATCGACATCGCGCCGGTTGCGCCAGGTCAGCATTCCAGCGAACACGCCGTCAGCGTGGCGATGCAGGACTCGGGCGGTCCTTACGACTACCACCTGTCCCGCCATCTACTGCGGCTGGGTGTGGAAAACGAGTTGCCGGTGCGTCGTGACCTGTTCCGCTATTACTACAGTGATGCGCACTCGGCCGTGACTTCGGGGCATGACATCCGCACCGCCCTGCTGGCCTTCGGCTGTGACGCGACGCATGGCTACGAGCGCACGCATATCGACAGTCTGGCGGCGCTGAGCAAGTTGCTGGGTGCCTACATACTCAGCCCACCGGTATTCGCCAGCGATGCCAAACCGGCGCAGAGCTCGCTGGAGCGCTTCAGCCATCAGATCGAACACGATGCGCAGATGGAATCCGATACCCGCGTACCACCGGTCGACAGCCTGATCGGGCAGAATCGCGAAGAGAGTTGAGGCCCTGTGAATTGCGGTGCGTGGCGCCGCAGTTCTATCATCGCCGCTCATCGACACGAGAACCGCCATGCTGATCCCCTACGACCAACTGGAACCTGACACCCTCACTCGCCTGATCGAGGATTTCGTCACCCGTGAGGGCACCGATAATGGCGACGAAACACCGCTGCAAACCCGTGTACTGCGCGTGCGTCATGCGTTGACCAAGGGCCAGGCGGTGATCTTTTTCGACCTTGAGAGCCAGCAGTGTCAGCTGATGCTCAAGCACGACGTGCCGAAGGAGTTTTTCGAATAGCCTCCAAAGGCCGAGTCAGGTCATTTGCTCACAACGTCGCCTGCTGACCACGCCGCTCACCGAAGCGGCGTTGTTGCCTGTTGCGCAAGCGTCCTGGCGATTCGCTTGTAGACTTCGGCGCGGTGAACCTTGACGTCTTTCGGGGCATTGATCCCGAGCCTGACCTGATTGCCGTTGATGCCCAGAATCTGCACGGTGATGTCATCACCAATGGAAAACGTTTCGCCAATTTCCCGCGTCAGTACCAGCATTTTTCCCACCCTTGCGTTGCGCAAAAGAGGCAGGGTGCATGGCGAAACAAGGCGCTTCAATGCGCTGATGGCAAATCAGTAACGTCCTGCAACAGCACCGGAAAAGACTGAAGGAAACGTCTTACTTTCCAGCCAAATCCGTGGGAAATATCGTTCGCGGCAGTGGTTAATCAAGCGGCGGACCAACGCGGCCCCAGCAGAATGATGGTCGCACCGATGACGCAGAACGCCAGACCCAGCCAGTCCGTGCCCAGCGGCCTGACCCGCTCGACCAGCCCCAGCCAGGCAATCGACGCAACAATGTAGATCCCGCCATACGCCGCATAGGCTCGGCCCGCATAAGCCGCCTCCACACGTGTCAGCAACAGTGCAAACACCGTCAGGCTTACAAGCGCAGGAATCACCCACAGCGCGCTCTTGCCCTGACGTAACCACAGCCAGAAGGCATAGCAGCCGAATATCTCGAACAGAGCAGCGAGGAAAAACCACAGGTAATTGAGCATGAAAGGTTCTCAGGTCAGGGCTGCAAGATGCGCGCAACCCTATCAGAAAACAGTGTGGTCATGACCTTGATACCACCCAAGAGGACGCAGAGCGTCGCACGATAGTTGAGGTTATCGTTCCTCACGCTCCAGCGTGGGAATGCAGGTCACGACGCTCTGCGTCGCAAGAGGACGCGGAGCGTCCGGAACGGCATGACGACGCGGAGCGTCCGGAACGGCATGACGACGCGGAGCGTCGCACGATAGTCGCGATTATCGTTCCTCACGCTCCAGCGTGGGAATGCAGGTCACGACGCTCTGCGTCGCAAGAGGACGCAGCGCTTCCGGGTTAGTCAGGCATGCCCCTTCTGCGCCTTGGCGCGCATCTTCGCGCACATGACGGTCATTTCGTCGTACATCGCCTGCGGTTGCTTGCGCTTCATTTCCCAGGCCATGCGGCCTTCTTCATGAGGCAGGATCATGAACTCGCCTTCGCCAACCTGCCTGAAGATGCAGTCGGCGATATCCCCCGCGGTGATCGGCGACTTCTCCAGCAACCTGCCGATCTGCGCCTTCATCGCGGGCGTGGGGCCGCGGAAGGAATCCAGCAGGTTGGTCTGAAAGAACGACGGGCAGACCACATGAACACCAACCCCCTGATCATGCAGTTCGACCAGCAGGCTCTCGGAAAGCGCGACGACCCCGGCCTTGGCGACGTTGTAATTGCTCATCGCCGGGGCCTGCATCAGCGCTGCCATCGAGGCGATGTTGATGATCCTGCCCTTGCTGGCCAGCAGCATAGGCAGGAACGCCTTGCAGCCCTTGACCACCCCCATCAGGTTGATCGCGATCTGCCAGTCCCAGTCCTCCAGCGACAATTCGTTGAAAAAGCCCCCCGAGGCCACACCCGCATTGTTGACGATGATGTCGATGCCGCCAAAGCGCTGTTCGCACGCCTGGGCAAACGCGGTGAGCTGGCTGTAATCGCGAACGTCGCAACGCTGCACGAAACCGTCACCACCCGCCTTGCGTACTTGCGCAAGGGTCTCCTGCAAGCCGGCATCGTTGATGTCCGAGAGTGCCAGCCGCCACCCTTCGCGCGCCCAGCGCAGTGCAATTTCACGACCCAGACCTGAGCCGGCGCCAGTAATCATGATGCGGTTTTGCATAGCGAGTGCCTTGTGATGTGCAGGAGTTGCCTGAGTGTAATCACAGTGGAAGCACCACAAACCCACCATCAAGACGCTGAATGCCTGGAACAAACCGCAGCCCTATGGACGCCTGGACCGGGCCACATAACGGAGCAACAACAGGCCATACACCGACACATTGAGCAGCACGACGATGCCGCCCAGCCAGAGCTGTATGCCCGGCGTAAGCCCGGCCGGGTAAATCAGCGGGATCAGATAATGCTCAACGAAGCCCCCGGTATAACCCTGCCCTCCAGCGTTGCTGCGCAGGGTGTTTTCCAGCGGTGTCAGCGGGCAATACAGATGCAGAAACTCGACCGCAGTCCCCCAGGCCGCAGCTGGAACGTGCAGCAGTGCCAGCCAGGGCCTTCTCAATACCAGCAGTCCGCCGAACAGGACGAACACAATGAACAGTAGATGAAACACGACCACGGCATCCGCCGCCACTCGATAAACCATCATTGCGTCCTCTTGTGGCCCATCCCTCAGGTGGAAAGTTCGAAGCGAACGGAAACTTTTCAGGGCCTTTAGTTCAATTGTTTTTAAGACCGATTCAAACCCACCAGGTTAAAACGGGCCAAGTTATTGTCAGACAAAAGTACGACAAGATGCTGATTTTCAATGTTTTTTAGAAATGTAAGAAATTATTTAAAATAGATCGAACCTTTCTCCAACCCCCAGAGTCCGATGAGTCAAGCAGGCAAACTTCATACCGTCTGGCGTGACGTTTTAACGGCATCTGTTAATTAACACTAATGTAAAGAGGGAACTCACCATGGGTATCGGCACTATTCTTATCATCGTTCTGATTCTGCTGCTAGTTGGCGGTTTGCCAGTATTCCCGCACTCGCGCAGCTGGGGCTACGGTCCGTCGGGCATCATCGGTACGATCCTGGTGATCCTGCTGATTCTGGTGTTGCTCGGCAAGATATGACCTGCTGCTCCACGCAGCAGCGCATATAGCCAATAAAAAACCCCGCTTTTTCAAGCGGGGTTTTTTTATCGCTCATGAAAAAGCAGCCCGAAGGCTGCTTCGTTCACAACACCGGTACCTTAGTGCGAAACCGCACCACTGGCACCCAGCCCCGTCTGCGAGCGGACGAATTGCGGATAGAACAGAGCGCGCTCGCCCTCCGCCGCTTTCGACTTGTCGGTGATGGAGAAGAACCAGATACCTACGAAGGCGATGGCGATGGAAAACAGCGCCGGGTATTCGTAAGGGAAAATGGCTTTCTCGTGGTGCAGGATCTGCACCCAGATGGTCGGACCGAGCACCATCAGCACCACTGCACTGATCAGGCCCATCCAGCCGCCGATCATGGCGCCACGGGTGGTCAGGTTTTTCCAATACATGGAAAGCAGCAGAATCGGGAAGTTGCAGCTTGCCGCGACCGAGAACGCCAGGCCCACCATGAAGGCGATGTTCTGGCTTTCAAAGGCAATACCCAGAAAGATCGCCACGACCGCCAGGGCAATGGTGGTGATTTTCGAGATACGGATCTCGTCCTTCTCGTTGGCTTTGCCTGCCTTGATGACGCTGGCATACAAGTCGTGGGAAACCGCCGAAGCACCCGCCAGGGTCAGACCGGCAACCACTGCCAGAATGGTGGCGAAAGCGACTGCCGAGATGAAGCCCAGGAACAGACTGCCACCGACCGCATCGGCCAGGTGAACCGCAGCCATGTTGTTACCGCCCAACAAGGCGCCTGCTGCATCCTTGAACGCCGGATTGGTGCTGACCAGCAGGATCGCGCCGAAACCGATGATGAAGGTCAGGATGTAGAAGTAACCGATAAAGCCGGTTGCGTAGAGCACCGACTTGCGCGCTTCCTTGGCATCGCTCACGGTGAAGAAGCGCATCAGGATGTGTGGCAGGCCCGCAGTACCGAACATCAGGGCCAGACCCAGCGAGAACGCCGAGATCGGGTCTTTCACCAGCCCGCCAGGGCTCATGATCGCTTCACCTTTGGGGTGAACCTTGATCGCTTCGGAGAACAGCATGTTGAAGTCGAAGTTGACGTGCTTCATGACCATCAATGCCATGAACGACGCACCGGACAGCAACATCACCGCCTTGATGATCTGCACCCAGGTAGTAGCGAGCATGCCGCCGAACAGCACATAGAGGCACATCAGGATACCGACCAGCACCACCGCAACGGCGTAGTCCAGACCGAACAGCAACTGGATCAGCTTGCCGGCACCGACCATCTGCGCAATCAGGTAAAACGCCACCACGACCAGTGAGCCGCAGGCAGACAGGGTGCGAATTTCCTTTTGCTTGAGGCGGTACGACGCCACATCGGCAAAGGTGTATTTACCCAGGTTGCGCAGGCGTTCGGCGATCAGGAACAGGATGATCGGCCAGCCTACCAGGAAGCCGATCGAGTAGATCAGGCCATCGTAGCCGGAGGTGTAGACCAGCGCGGAAATACCCAGAAAGGACGCTGCCGACATGTAGTCACCGGCGATCGCCAGACCGTTCTGGAAGCCGGTGATCTTGCCACCTGCCGAGTAATAGTCCGACGCTGTCTTGTTCTTTTTCGATGCCCAGTAGGTGATGTACAGCGTGAAAGCGACGAAGACCACGAACATGACGATCGCGGCGACGTTCAGGGGTTGTTTCTGCACTGCACCCGTCAACGCGTCTGCCGCCCAGAGGGTCGGCGCGAAGGCGGCCAGGCCAAGTGCTGCTGATAGGCGCCGGATCATTGCTGAGCCTCCTTGAGGATCGCGTTGTTCAGGTCATCGAATTCACCGTTGGCACGGCGAACATAGATGGCCGTCAATATGAACGCGGAAAGGATCAGCCCAACGCCTATCGGCATTCCCCAGGTAATGGTCGAAGTGGGACTTAGTTTGGCCCCCAGAATATGGGGTCCGTAAGCGATCAAAAGAATAAAGGCCGCATACAGGCCAAGCATGATCGCCGAGAGAATCCAGGCGAAACGCTCTCTTTTGGAGACCAGCTCCTTGAAACGGGGGCTGTTTTGAATCGAGAGGTAAATGCTGTCGTTCATTGTTTTTGTCCTCGCAGCACAGATGAGATGTCACGTAACGCACTTTAGTCGGGTCCGGCGCGCACTCCAGACGACCTTAGTATTAGAACGACATTAGCTGTAGATACCTCTTCTCGCACGGCCTGGACCCGCCGGCAGTCGGTCGCACGGAAAATACTTCGGAGCGGAAAAACAAAAGGCCGTCTGGCGACAACACCAGACGGCCTTGAGAAGGGCTGTTCAGACACTTTGCGACTATTTGGCAGTCCATGCAGCAACGCGATCCGGGTGCTTGGCGACCCAGTCCTTTGCTGCCGCTTCAGGTTTGGCACCGTCCTGAATCGCCAGCATCACTTCACCGATTTCGTCCTTGGATGCCCACTGGAATTTTTTCAGGAAGGCCACGACCTCAGGCGCTTTTTTCTCCAGCCCCAGGCTGGCAACGTTGTCGACGGTTTCAGCCTCGCCATAGACACCTTTCGGGTCGTCCAGGAAACGCAGTTTCCACTTGGCGAACATCCAGTGCGGCACCCAGCCGGTAACCACGATGGATTTCTTCGCCTTCTCTGCGCGGGTCAGCTCGGCGATCATGCCTGCGCCGGAGCTCGCCTGCAGCTTATAGCCGTCCAGACCGTAGTCCTTGATGGCCTGATCGGTCTTGAGCATCACGCCCGAGCCCGCATCGATCCCGGTGATCTTCTTGTTGAAGGAGGCATCAGTCTTCAGGTCTTCGATGGTTTTGGCCTTGACGTACTCAGGCACGATCAAGCCAATCTTGGCGTCCTTGAAGTTGGGGCCGTAGTTGACGACCTGATCCTTGTACTTGGCGTAGTACTCGCCATGCGTGCCCGGAAGCCACGCAGACAGCATCAGGTCCAGCTTGTCGGTTGCCACCGCCTGCCACATGATCCCTGCAGCGACAGACTGCAACTTGACGTCATAGCCAAGCTTTTGCTTGATCACCTCGGAAGCCACGAAGGTGGTGGCGACACTGTCGGACCAGCCTTCCACATAGCCAATGGTCAGGGTCTTGGTTTCGGCAATCGCCAGCGTGGAGCTGACCGCAAGTACCAGAGCGGCACCCGCCCCCAGTATTTTTCGCATCATCATTGTCGCTTCCCCGGAAGTCTGCACCGACGGTTGTCGGAACATGGTTAACGTTGTTCTCCAGACCGCCCTCGCGCCCGACCTTGGGGCACGCGGCGCCTTGCACGTTTTTATCGCTGCCACGCGCAGTCAAACGCACCGCAACGCCACCCTGATCATCGACCTGCGGAACAGGCAGGCATGCTCTGTCTGCGACACTGGGGCAATGGGAAACGACAACAACGAGCCATCAACGACAACGCGCCCCGAAAAACGCCTTGATCCGGCCATCAACAGCTGAGGACGCTGCTTCATGCCTATGGGCGAGCCCCCTTCCCCATACCAACGTCGTATAGACGGTAGAGAACTGCAGCGCACCACTCTGGCTCATGTTTCGAAGGAAACACGATGTGTTACCGCAGCTTCACGATCACCGACGCGAACGGGTAACACGGAAACATTTTTTCCGGCTCCATGACCAGCCAACAATCATCAGAATCCGCAAATTACTGATTTTAAAGGTTTTTAAAAAACTGGCACGGGTCCTGCTATATCTCTGGTACAACAAAAACAACAAATGATGCGGCAAACCAATAAAAACAAGACGTAACGGCTCTGACACAACAAGAACAAAACGGACAGAGGCGCAGCTAACAGATTTTTTTGGAGTGGATCAGCTTTACAGGGCCCTTTCAATGAAAGGCCTCGCGACCGGACCGAGAACAATAAAACTACCGTCAGGTAGCTCCAGAACCGGTGGGATCACGCTGTTGTGCAGGCAGGTGATTAAAGCGAATCAGCGCTCAAAAAAATACGTTTGCTCTTGACCCCGGATAGGGGTCGCACAACAACGCTGTAAAGGGACTGGTCGCCAACAACAATAACAGGCCGCCCTATAACAATAAAAAGAGCACGTGAACCACATTGGAGGAGAGCTACGGCTCTCCTTTGTGCTTTCCGCGAGCTGGAAAATCCGCCTCCAGGCCATGGTCTGCCAACCTTTACCAGCAGTGCAAACGTCGCGCCGGGGCAGCAAATACGCTAGTCACGCAAAAATAAACCGCATATCTGCATTGCAAAATCCAAAGAACGTGTATTGTTCCGTCATATTTACAGGATTAACCAGTGGATGGGGCACTTTGGCACTACACCTTGGTCATAGCCTGCGTATTTCATCAGCACTTCTTTCCCAAGGGATTTAGTCATGCTCCGTTTTCTGCGCCTCGCCACTGTTATAGGTGGCTTGTGTTTAAGTGCGTCCGCTCTGGCAACCAACGTCGACTCCGCCACCTATGGCTACCCGCTGACTAATCCGTTCGAAGCGACCATTGCGACCACACCGCCCGCTCTGCGCCCCGACCTGCCTGACGATGAAGATATCGATCAGGATGTCTACACCCTGAACCTGCATCCCGAGCGCGAGTTCACCCTGCCCGACAACTTCTGGGCGGTGAAGAAGTTGCACTATCGCCTGGCCAAGCAGGACCACGCTGCCCCGCTGATCTTCCTGATCGCCGGCACCGGCGCGCCGTATAACAGCACGATCAATGAATTCCTGAAAAAGCTCTATTACGGCGCGGGCTACCACGTCGTACAGCTGTCTTCGCCCACCAGCTATGACTTCATGACCTCGGCCTCGCGCTTTGCGACTCCTGGCGTCTCCACCGACGACGCAGAAGACATTTATCGCGTCATGCAGGCCATTCGGGCTCAGCAGGCGCAACTGCCGGTAACCGACTATTACCTGACCGGTTACAGCCTTGGGGCACTGAATGCTGCGTTTGTCAGCAAACTGGATGAAACCCGCCGCAGCTTCAACTTCAAGAAAGTCCTGCTGCTCAACCCGCCGGTCAATCTCTACACCTCGATCAGCAACCTCGACAAACTGGTACAGACCAACGTCAAGGGCATCAACAACACCACCACGTTCTATGAACTGGTGCTGGCCAAGCTGACCCGCTACTTCCGCCAAAAGGGCTACATCGACCTCAACGATGCACTGCTGTTCGACTTCCAGCAGTCCAAGCAGCACCTGACCAATGAACAGATGGCGATGCTGATCGGTACCACGTTCCGCTTCTCGTCGGCTGACATCGCGTTCACCTCCGACCTGATCAACCGTCGCGGTCTGATCACGCCACCGAAATTCCCGATCACCGAAGGCACCAGCCTGACGCCGTTCCTCAAGCGTGCCCTGCAGTGCGACTTCGATTGCTACCTGACCGAACAGGTCATCCCTATGTGGCGCGCGCGCACCGACGGCGGTAGCCTTCTGCAACTGGTCGACCAGGTCAGCCTCTATGCACTCAAGGACTACCTGCACAGCAACACCAAGATTGCCGTCATGCACAACGCTGACGACGTGATTCTGGGCTCGGGTGACCTCGGCTTCCTGCGCAAGACCTTTGGCGATCGCCTGACCGTTTACCCGTACGGCGGGCATTGCGGCAACGTTAATTACCGCGTCAACACCGACGCAATGCTGGAGTTTTTCCGTGGCTAAACGTCTTTTACTTCTTGCCGCTCTGCTCTGTGCCGGCACAGTCCAGGCCGCTGACGCGGATACCAGCAACAAGGCCCAGCATCCGGCCACGGTGGCCCGTCAGACCGATGCTGATGGCTTTACCCAGCCGCTGAAGTCGCTGCAATTCAACCCGGGGCTGGATCAGCGTGAGTTCGAGCGCGCCTCCATCAACGCACTGGAAGTCTATGATCCGCTGGAATCCTGGAACCGCCGGGTCTACCACTTCAACTACCGTTTCGATGAATGGGTATTCCTGCCGGTCGTGGACGGCTACCGCTACATAACCCCTGGCTTCGTGCGCAGCGGTGTGAGCAACTTTTTCAGCAACCTGGGTGACGTCTCCAACCTGCTGAACAGCCTGCTGCAGTTCAAGGGCGAGCGCTCGCTGGACACCACTGGCCGCCTGCTGCTCAACACCACCATCGGCATCGCCGGTCTGTGGGACCCGGCGACCATGATGGGCCTGCCGCGCCAGAGCGAAGACTTCGGCCAGACCCTGGGCTTCTACGGTGTGCCGTCCGGGCCTTATCTGGTGTTGCCATTGTTCGGTCCATCGAACCTGCGTGACACCGGCGGCATGCTGTTCGATTACACGGCTGAAAACCAGATCAACTTCCTCAACGTGGCCGAAGTCAGCAGCGACCATCCGGAAATCACCGTGTTGCGTGCCATTGACCGCCGTTACGTCACCAGCTTCCGTTACGGCCAGCTCAACTCGCCGTTCGAGTATGAAAAAGTGCGCTACGTCTACACCGAGTCGCGCAAGCTGCAGATCGCCGAATAAGCGTAACGCAGTAAAACGACGGCCAGCCGGAGTGATCGGGCTGGTCGTTTTTTTATGGGCACTTTTACCTGCCTGGTTAATCACATGCCTCAGGCGCAAACGCCTGCGTCATTAACAGACAAAAAGGAATTTCCATGCGCTCTTTCGGTTTCAAGACAATCGTTGTGTGTATCGCACTGGCAGCGTGCCAGAGCATGGTCAGCGTTCAGGCTGCCACCAAGCCGCAGGCCGCCGCGCCCGCCGCTGCTGCGGTGCAAAACGCTTCACTGCTGGGCGGCAAACTGGCCTTCACCATTCCTGCGGGCTACGTACAAGGCGAGATGCCCGAGATTGACGCAAAGGCCAAGGCTCAGGGTGTGACGGGGTCGCTTTACACCAATGCGGCTGAAAAGCGCGTGTTGATCGTTACCGAAACGCCGATGCCAATGGGCGTGCAGGCCAGCGATAACGATGGCGCAGTACTTGATGGGCTGGTCACCGGCATCCTTGCCCAGCAGAGTACCGGCTACAAGGATTTCAAAAAGCTGGGTGACAAGAAGATCGTCAAGAAGAACGGTCTTGGTGTGCGCCAGCTGGACACCTCGGCGACCATGAGCGACGCCCAGGTGCTGAGCACGTCGATCATCGCGGCATCGGGTACTCGCGCAGCCGTGCTGAACGTGGTCTCCAATGCAAAGAATCCGAAAGAGCACGCCGCGCTGGTGAAGACCGTTATCGGCCAATGATCTGCGGACCGGTCAGCCGGTCCGATGCGACTCAATCCGCCCGCAACACGCCGAACATTCGCTCGCCCAAGGCCGGCCCCTGGACAGGACACAGACGAAATTCCAATTAGTGAATTCCAGTCCACAATAAAGGGAAAACTTGGCAAAGATACAAGCTCATTTCTGCAATAAGCTGGCGGACTTATTTTTAATGGGTCTGCACTATGCCTTCTCTGGAAACCACTGCCTCCGGCGCTCGCAGCGCAAGCTCGACCGGCGCCGGCTTGTCCATCGCGATTCTGGCCCTGGCCGGCTTCGTGATCGTCACCACTGAATTTCTCATCATCGGTCTGTTGCCTTCGATGGCCCGTGATCTGGGAATCTCCATCTCTACTGCCGGTTTGCTGGTGACGCTGTTCGCCTTCACGGTGATGCTCTTTGGCCCACCGCTGACGGCCATGCTTTCGCACCTGGACCGCAAGCGCACGTTCATCGTCATTCTGCTGATCTTTGCCGCCTCCAACGCACTGGCGGCGGTATCGAGCAATATCTGGGTGCTGGCGCTGGCACGGTTCATTCCGGCACTGGCCTTGCCAGTGTTCTGGGGCACCGCCAGTGAAACGGCAAGCCTGCTGGCCGGACCGAAGCGCGCTGGCAAGGCCGTTGCGCAGGTCTACCTCGGTATCTCGGCTGCCATGCTGTTCGGTATCCCGCTGGGTACGGTATTCGCCGATGCCGTGGGTTGGCGCGGGGCATTCTGGGCTCTGACGTTGCTGTCAGCGTTGATGGCTTTGTTGCTGGCACTGTCGATGCCGCGTATCGAACCTACCGCAAAGGTCGGCCTCGCGGAGCAGGCAAAAATTCTTCGGGATCCGTTTTTCCTCGCCAACCTGCTGCTGTCCATCCTGCTGTTCACGGCCATGTTCGGCGCCTATACCTATCTGGCTGATACGCTGGAACGCATCGCGGGCATCGAATCGGCTCAAGTGGGTTGGTGGTTGATGGGCTTCGGCGCGGTAGGCCTGATCGGCAATGCCCTGGGTGGACGTTATGTGGACCGCAGCCCGCTCGGCTCGACCATGGCGTTTGCGCTGCTGCTCGCACTGGGCATGACCGCAAGCGTACCCGCCGCAGGCTCCATGCCGCTGCTTGCCGTGGTACTGGTGATTTGGGGCATTGCGCACACGGCGTTGTTTCCGATCTGCCAGATCAGAGTGATGAAAGCAGCGCCTCAGGCCCAGGCACTGGCCGGGACCCTGAATGTCTCGGCAGCCAATGCCGGCATCGGTCTGGGATCGATCATCGGAGGCCTTACCATCGAGCACCTGGGCCTGGGTGCCGTAGGGTATGTCGCCGCTGTTGTTGCGCTGCTGTCCATCGGCGTTGCATGGATGACCAGCATGCAGAAAAACAGGGCACCGTTGTAACCGCCTGACCGTCGCTTTACTGAATTCGCCGGGCAGTGTGTCTGCCAACAACCAGACACCCTGCCCCGGTTATTCACGGTGTATTAGATTGTAAGTTTCGTCATATTTTTGAACGGGTTTTAGCACTGCTTATGTCATTTAATTGACTTCTAAACAGTGCCTCTTCATTAATATGTGGTTATTTGACACCCCTCGGCAAAATACTCTTCCCTTGCCACTAGTGAACGCTCAAACTCCAGCCTTTCGGTCAAGCGGCGTCGATTTCCGACCGATTCGAAAGTAATGTCCGGTAAGAATCTATGAGCACCTATCACCGCCGAGGGATGGCATTCGCCAAGCGGATCTACGCCCCGAGATGCTTCGGTGTCAGCGTTGGCTTTGTGACGGTCGCTGTTTCTTTGTATTACGTGAACACAGCACACTGGGCGTGGTTGTTGGCACTGCTCTACAGTCTGGTATGGCCACATGTTGCTTATCAGCTCGCAAGAACGTCACGCGAGCCCTACCAGGCTGAATGGCGCAATCTGCTGTTCGATTCGATGATGGGCGGTTTCTGGATTGGCGCGATGGGTTTCAGCGCCGTTCCCGGGGTCACGGTCCTCGCCATGATGGCCATGCATAACATGGCCGCCGCCGGGCCACGGCTGATGCTGCAAGGCCTGTGCATGCAGGCACTGGGCGTGCTGATTTCGCTGGCCGCGCTCGACCCTGTCGTCAATCTGCATGGCAACATGGCGCAGATCTACGCCTGCCTTCCGGTACTGGTGACCTACCCTATCTTCATTGGCTGGCTGAGCCATCAGGTCACACTCAAGCTATGGGAACACCGCAACATCCTGCGCAAGGTCAGCCGCACCGACAGCCTCACCGGCCTGCTCAATCATGGTGCGTGGAAGGACCTGCTTGATCTGGAGTACGCCAGTAGCCAGAACGCGTATCAGGAGTGCGTCATCGCGCTGATCGATATCGATCACTTCAAGGTCATCAACGACACTTATGGCCACCTGATGGGCGACACGGTGCTGCAGAGTATCAGCGAAGCACTGATCGAAAACCTGCGTGATTCCGACCTGATCGGGCGTTGTGGCGGCGATGAGTTCTGCGTCATTCTGCCCGACACCAGCTTGCTTCAGGCAAAGGAAATCCTCGAGCGCCTGCGTCTGGCGATAGACGAAATGACCTATACCCTGCATTGCGATCTCAAGGTCAGTCTCAGTATCGGTATTGCCGCCTATTCTCCTGAAATGCCGGATGCCTCGTCGTGGCTGCATGAAGCAGACAAGGCGCTGTATCTGGCCAAAAGCACAGGCCGCAACCGCGTCGCCAGCCCTCAGGATGCGCCGCCAGAACTCCAGTCGCTTGGCGCACAGGCCTGACCTGTCAACGCCTGTCCTTGAACAGCATGTCGAACAGGGATGAGAGACTCTTGACCCCCATCGCTTTCAGGAACGTCTCGCGCATGTCGTTACGCAGGCTTTCCAGGGTTATTTCCTTGGGTTTGGTGGCTTTTTTTACGGATGGCGTTTCTCGAGAGTCTCCTTCGCCGGGAGTGTACGTTTCCTTGGACAGCGTCCTTATGTAGTCACTCTTCTGGCTTTTATAGGTAGTGAAATCTGCCCCCAGTTGCTCGTCTCTTTCCCCCGCCGTTGAAAACCGGTTGATGACTTTTTCCATGAACTCAAAATTATTGTGCCCTATGGAGCCGTAGTCCTTGTCAGTGATGAAGCGAACAAACCCCTGGTCCAGCCGTGTTGTTTTTAACCCATCGCTCTCGGTAATACGCTTGGCGGTGGCCGCGTGCGGCTCGGTAAAACTGTAGAAAACCTTGTGGCCTTCGAGGTCATATGTTTTGCCCTGGTTCTGGCGGCCCCATATTCTTCCATCATCTTTCTCTCTATATGAGGCCAGTCCAAAAGCCAGATCATCAACATAGCCCAGATCAGCTCCCTGAGCGCTTGCCCATTCATAAACATCACCCAGCAGCCTGCGATCATCCCGGGTTAAAAAAAACGCCTCGGGCATGGACATTCCACATTCGGCTTTCCCGAGCATGGGCGCAGAACGACCAGAGTCCGCGACCCCAAATACCCTATGTTTCAGGAGGGCCTGGCCGCTGATGGTCACCGCAGAGTCTGGAGAGGTTGATCGAAGGGGGGGATTGGCAATTGAGGACATGGTCTTTGCTGCTCTTTTATCATCAAGTTGTTGCGCGGCTATCAGTGCATCTGCTCCGGAACTTATGACTCGCATGACGTTGGCTCCTGCCCCGAAAGACCCCTGACGGTTATCGCCAGGGATTAACAATCAGTACGTTAAATGAAAGGTGACTGTTTCTGGCCCGGCAGGCTTGCTTTGCCAAGGTCCACTTTCAGCGCTGTGCCTGATCATGACGTCGGAGGCATAGCTAAAACCAAGACTGTTGAATCTCTCAGTACTGCCAGGCACGCCTGGCGTTATAGAGATACAATCAGAATCATGTACACCGCCTCTCCTGAAACAAAGATTTGCGCGTTCGTTCACGCTTTCCGGAAAGGTAGTCGCGGTCCAGGAAATCTTTTGCAACCGAGAGTTGTTAGCCGCGCCGCGGGGGTAATCAGCCAATCTCAACTGGTGTCGGGAAAACGCACTGTGACCAGGCCCATTGATAAACGTCGGGGTTCTGGTAGTCGTCACCGAATAGTCGGCCGCCTGGCTGGCAGCCGACACTAACAAGAAAACCAAAGGTGTTATTTTTTTCATAGGCGTTACTCCAATATTTATAAATAAAATTCATCGGCCGTGCAAAAGCCCCAGGCTTGAAACGTCTGCACGAGCTGCTATTTCGTATCATTCGCCGGACGCGCTGACGCGCACTGAGCTTGAACGTGTTTTGTTAGAAAAAACCTGAACCGCTTGTAAAACCCTATCAGCCGAGAGGATCAACACCCGCTTCCAACACCTGCTTAGCCACACGCTTGATCAATGGAAAGTTCAAACGAGGACAGGTTATTCAACAGCCACTCAGGCGTATGCATCTCAAGCAATGTACCGATGGGCTGCTCCATCATCAGTGCTCCATAGAGGGCTTCCTCATTATCGAGGTGCGCTTGCTGGACAGCGCGATAGTTGAGCGGATAGATGCTCTTCTCAATGGGCAGTAATCGGTCGAAGTGTTCGAGCAGACCATGGAAGACGATTCGCCGCTCGACGGTGTTGCGCGTGGTGGCAATGAGTTTGACGAAGTACTCACTGTCCTGAGCCCGCAGCGCTTCGCTGGCGGTATAACGCTCGACCAGCGTGTGCGTTGAGGGGTCATCGAACACGATGCAGCACAGGTCTTCGCGCACCAGGCCTTTGAACGGGTTCTCGACTTCTGGCCGACGGCCGTGCAGGCCCAGTGCGAATTGTACGGCGCGCTCGGCCAGCCATTGACGCTTGCGGCCCTCAAGCCGGGCAATGTCTTCGAGCAAGGGTGACTGACGCCCATGCGAACGAAGCTGCCGACAGAGTTTGGCAAACAGGCCAACGGGGCCGGACAGCTTTGCCTGTTGCTCGGCCAGTTGCGCCACCGAAAGCGCGGACTGCCGGGTTGCCAGATGATGGAAGTTTGTTGTCATATTAAAACCGGGCCGCTGCGGATCCAGCCGCAACGACACGTCGGCACCTGACTCGCCCCGAACAAAACAAACAGTCATGAGTGGCTCCTTTTTTATTGTTTACAGTTCGTCGTGCGAGCAGGCTTCGGATATTCCTTTCTGCAGCCAGCCAGGAAGCAGTGCCTGATGGGCGTCACAGCGCAGCACGGTATTATTGATGGCACTGCCAAACGTCAGCAGTGCTCATTGCATTAACAAGTTACAGGTTGCGACAAGACACATTATGTATGTGCTGGCTCGCTGCGCAACCCGACAGATGTAGGGGGTCGGGTAATGTTTCCCGGAAGCAATAGAGATACGCACCTGGCCATGAGCTCGGCACGCGTCCTTACCTGGTTCTTTCTCAGCAGCGAAGAGACGTGATCGCGAACTGTGTAGTCACTGATACTGAGTTGCCTGGCAATTTCCTTGTTCGTACATCCCTGCAACAACAGGCCAAGAACCTCCTGCTCTCTCATTGTCACCCACATGATACTTCCCCTTGCCAGCATTTTGCCAAACAGGCAAATTTGTAGGATGTTTCTTACATTCGTCTTCCATGACCCAAACAGTAAGTCGGCACAGAAATCATTTTATTTAATCTTGTTTTGCATTAAAACGACACACCCCTCAAAGTCTCGCAACAAAACCGAAGACTGTAAGAAGAATCGCCGATAATTAAATATCGAGGAAAACTCCTACAACAAACTCGGAATAGTTACACCTATCTATTTACAGACGTCATAAGGGATTCACCTGACGAAACATTTCGCGCAGGCACGAGCCAAGAGCACATTAGATAAACAACGTAAACAATATGGAGAGGCGAAAGATAGACTTGAGGAAACGGAATTACAATCACTTGTTACAAATGAACGCGTCTGCCAGCAGGAACTTTCCGGCCATGTTCGAGCTGCCATTCACCCCACAGCAGAGGTGAGCAGCGGGCGTTGCGCCACCCGGGCCGGAGTTATCCGGCGTTACCGCTTGCCAGGTCATCCACCACCACGCCCTGGCGCAGGCCGAATACCGCTGCGGTAACCAGGCCCGTGGCGCCCATGATCAGGCTATAGAACACGCACACCCAGATATTCCAGGGCATCAGGGTAATCAGCATCAATGGCGTGGTGCTGGCCCAGAAGGCGTAGGCGATGTTGTAAGTGAACGAGATGCCTGACACTCGGATGTTCGCCGGGAACAGGCCGACCATCACCGATGGCACCACACCGACAATCCCGCACGCCAGCCCGGCAATCGCATAGGCGATGCCCAGTGGCATCCATTGCTCGATGAGGCTGGTGTAAAGCACGCCGATGCCTATCGGCATCAGCAGGCTGTAGAACATGATGCCGCGCCAGGCGCCGATGCGGTCGACCAGCATGCCTGCCAGCACACAACCTATATTGAGAAACACGATGCCGACGGCGCTCAGGGCAAAGGTGTCGCTGGCGCTGATACCAAAGCGCTGCTGCATGACCGTCGGGGTAATCACCACCAGTACCACCACGGCGGAGGTCAGCACAAAGGTCAGCAACGCAGCAGGCAGCAAGGATTGGCGGTGATCACGCAGAACCTGGCCAAGTGGCAGCGCCGGCAGATGTTCACGCTGGGCATGCATGGCGATGAACACAGGGGTTTCGTTCAGCCAGCGGCGTAGCCAGACCCCCACCACGCCGAATACGCCACCGAGCAGGAACGGAATACGCCATGCCCACTCAAGGATCTGGTCAGGGCTGAAGACTCGCGCCAGCCATGTCGCGGTCAGTGCGCCAAGCAGGTATCCGAACGTCAGGCCGGCTTGCAGTACGCCCAGTGCATAGCCGCGATGCCCCTTGGGCGCGTGTTCTGCCACGAATACCCAGGCACTTGGCACTTCACCGCCCACGGCGGCTCCTTGCAGGATGCGCAGCGCCAGCAGCACCAGCGGCGCCCAGTAACCGATCTGTGCGTAGGTGGGCATCACGCCGATCAGCAGACAAGGCAGCGCCATCATCAGAATGCTCAGGCTGAACACCCGCTTGCGGCCCAGCCGGTCGGCGAAGTGCGCCATGAGTATCCCGCCCAGCGGGCGTGCCAGATAGCCGGTCACGAAGATCCCGAAACTTTGCAGCAGACGCAGCCATTCAGGCATGTCCGGGGGAAAGAACAACTGGCTGAGGGTCAGCGCAAAGAACACGAAAATGATGAAGTCGTAGATTTCCAGTGCCCCACCCAGCGCCGCAAGGCTCAGGGTCTTGTAGTCGGCTTTGCTGAAGGGCTGGGAGTGGGAACGTACGATGTCCGTCATGAGGCATCCGAAACATGGCTTGAAAGAGCGCCTGGCGCTCACAGGGCGCGAAGAATAGCAAAGCTTGCGGGCGCACTGATACCGAGCTGACGCCTGCAACGGGAACGATCATCTCAACTATCGTGCCACGCTCTGCGTCGCATGCCGTTCCGGTTGACCAGATCAGACGCTCCGCGTCCTCTTGACGACGCGGAGCGTCGAGAACTGCATTCCCACGCTGGAGCGTGCGGAACGATCATCTCAACTATCGTGCGACGCTCTGCGTCGCATGCCTTTCCGGACGCTCCGCGTCCTCTTGACGACGCAGAGCATCGAGACCTGCATTCCCCCGCTGGAGCGATCAGTTTAACTATCGTGCGACGCTCTGCGTCGCATGCCGTTCTGGACGCTCCGCGTCCTCTTGACGACGCAGAGCATCGAGACCTGCATTCCCCCGCTGGAGCGATCAGTTTAACTATCGTGCGACGCTCTGCGTCGCATGCCGTTCTGGACGCTCCGCGTCCTCTTGACGACGCGGAGCGTCGAGACCTGCATTCCCCCGCTGGAGCGGGCGGAACGATGATCTCGACTGTCGTGCCAATACTCCGCGCACTAAAGCCCTTCCGCTAAAAGTTGACAGTGGCCGACAATCTCGCCGTTCTGGGCGCGCCCATGAACAGGTAGTCGTCACCCAGATACTCCCCGGCATCACGCCAGTAGCGTTTGTCGAACAGGTTGTCGACGGTCAGGCGCAGTACCGTGTCGTAACCGCTGATTCGGGTGCTGTAACGGCTGCCGATATTGAACAGTGCGTAGTCATTGACCTGCACGGTGCCTTCACGGTCAGCGTACTTGCTGGCGCTGTACTGCACGCCGCCGAGCAACGCGAGCCCGGGCACCGGCAGGCTGTAGTCGGCTTGCAAGGTGCCACGGTATCTGGGCACATTGAGGGCCTGATGATCATCGTAGGCCTCGGTGCCGCTGTCTTCAACGCGCGCCCGGATGGCCGCCGCACTGGCGGATATCTGCAGGCGGTCAGTCACCCAGCCACTCGCCCCCAGTTCAAGACCGGTGTTTTTCTGCTCGCCTTGCTGCACATAGGTAAACGTACCGTCATCGTTGGGCCTGGAGTACTGGTACGCCTGGCGGGCCTGAAACACCGCGGCGGTCAGGCTCATGCGCTGCCAGTCATACTTGATGCCTGCTTCGAGCTGTCGGGAGACGGTCGGCGCCAGAATTTCACTGGCATTGGTGGTGAACCACGCTGCCGTCCCGCCCAGCGACAGGCCCTTGCTGTAGCTGGTGTAGAGCGAAACATTGTCCACCGGCTTGTAGATCAGCGCCGCCTGGGGCAGAAACACATAGCGCTCGGTGTGTCGCGCATCGCTGCCGTCCTCGTTGAACGCCTGCTCGTCGAGCCGCACCCCGCGTCCGCCCAGCACGGTTTGCCAGTGCTCGTTGAGGCTGATCCGGTCAGTGGCAAACAGCCCGTACTGGCGGCTGTCCAGGCGGCGCTCGGTATGTGGCAGCGCCAGGGTCGAGGGGGCCACCTGCTCAGGCGCCTCATCGATAGTGCCCGAGCCGACGAATTCGTTGAAGGTCCCGCGCGTATCAACCGTACGGCGGTAGGCACTGCTGCCGAAGGTCAGCTCGTGCCCAAGCGATCCGGTAGTGAAGGTGCCGGACATGGCCGCTTCGACTTCGTCATTGCGACGCGTGTCGTCCGGGCTGCGGAAATCATAGATGTCATAACCCCCTTCGGCACTGAAGTGGTTGGGCACCGCCTGCCCTGCGCAGCTGGCCGAACCGTAGCAACCCCACGCAAAGGCACTGTAGTCATCAATGACCACGCGACTGCGCGACGCACTGAGGCTGCCCTTCCAGTTGTCATTGAAGCGGTATTCGAAACGTCCGTTGATGTTCAGCGAGTCGATACCGACCGGATTGGACCAGTTCTGGTAACCCAGCAATTTGCCCGGCGAGGCATCGTGAGGCAGCGTGGTGCCGCCCAGAAGCTGATAACCGGGCACCGAGCGCTGCTCTTTGCTCTGGTACTCGACATCGAGTTGCAACAGGGCGCGCTCACTGATGTTCCAGTCGAACGCCAGCGAGGCAAAATCGCGCTGGCCATCGGCGTGTTCGACATACGAACGAATGTCTTCATGGGCAAGGTTGGCGCGCAGGCCGAATTGCTGTTCACTGCCGAACCAGCCACCGACGTCGGTCGCGATGTAGCGCTCGCCGTGTTCGTTGGTAGAGACTGTGACCGACCGGACGTCCTGCGCCCGCTTGGTCTGATAGTTGATAACGCCACCGGGCTCGGCCACGCCGCTCTGCAGGCCGGAAAGCCCCTTGAGCAACTCGACCTGCTGCTTGTTTTCCAGCGCGACGTTCTGCTCGCCGGCAATGCTGCGACCGTTGATGCGATAACTGTTGGCGGCGTTCAACGAAAACCCGCGCATCACAAAGTTTTCGTAATAGCCCACCGGGGCATAGCCGTCGCCGACCGACGCGTCGTTGCGCAGCACTTCACTCAGCAACTTTGCCTGCCGGTCCTTGATCAACGCAGCGTTGAACACCGACACCGAGGCGGGCGTATCCAGCAGTGAAGCCTGATCGAATCCGAAGATCGATGCCCGCTCGGCTTTATAGTCGCCGGTACTTTCCGGCTCGCTGAACCCGGTGACATTGACCGCATTCAGGCTGAGCGCCTCTGCGGCCAGCAACGGCGAGGCAACGACCATGCCCAACGGTAACAATCGCCAGGCGTGGCGCATGGCAGGTCGGTAAGGCGTTCTCATCGAGCAGACTCCGCAAGGACAGCTGCCTGGACAGACGCGACGCACCTTCCGGCAGGGGGCCAACCTTTTACGTTCACTGCCGGTTTTTTTCAACCTTTACGTGATGCTTTGCCTGTAAACGAAGTGCAGGGGAAAACTTTACTTACGAATCGGCAGAGCGAGACCGGCTTCAAAACGCTTCGCACACTTGAATAATTAAGCGTGAATTAAGTAAGCGCGGATAATCTGAGTTCAACAAAACCGCTGAACCCATCAGCGTGTGATGAATCAATCAAGACAGATCAATCAAAAAGGAATACCCCATGAAACTTATGCCTGCCGTTTTCGCCGCTGTTGCCCTCACTGCTGTTGCAGGTGCCGCCCAGGCTGACGTTGGTCCCGATGAAGTGATCCGCCTGTACAAGTCTCAGGCGTTGGGTGACTTTGAACAGTTCAACAAGCAGGCCGTTGCCAAGCACACAGGCTTCACGGTCCACGATACCGAACTGGACAAGGACCGCACCGGCCGCCTGATCTATCAGATCGAACTGAAAGACGTCAAAGGTGTGGAGTGGAATTACGACGTCGATGCCAAGACAGGCGAAGTGGTACGTGACGCAAAGGATAATTGATCCGACTGCTTTACCGGTTACCACCGCAAGCAACTCATAAGAAAATCCCCACAATATTGTGGGAATTTTCTTTTTCAAGCGATTAACAGTTTATTACTGGGCCAAGCCGACTTTCAGCAGACTTCCCTTATCGTCGTCGGTCAACAGATACAAGTAACCGTCCGGTCCCTGACGCACATCCCGTATGCGCTGTTTCATGTCTTTCAACAGACGTTCTTCATGAACGATCTTGTCATTTTCGAACTGCAGTCTGATCAACTCTTCAGTGGCCAGGGCACCGATGAATACACTGTGATCCCATGCCTTGAAAAGGCTGTGATCATAGAACGCCATGCCACTGAGGCCCGGTGACACTTCCCAGACCTGGAACGGAATTTTGGTTCCTTCGACAACCTTGCCTTTCGACTCCGAAATCGGCTGACCCGAGTAGTCGATACCGTGGGTCGCGATCGGCCAGCCGTAATTCGCGCCACGCTCGATGATATTCAGCTCATCACCGCCCTTGGGGCCATGCTCGTTGGTCCACAACGTCCCGGTCCAGGGGTCGAGCGCGGCGCCCTGCTGATTGCGATGGCCATAGGACCATATCTCGGGGCGTACACCCTTCTGGCCCACGAACGGATTGTCTTTCGGTACGCTGCCGTCCGGATAGATGCGCACGATCTTGCCCTGCAGCTTGTCCAGATCCTGCGCCGTGGGGCGCTGATTGTTTTCGCCCAGGGCGATGAACAGGTAACCGTCGCGATCGAAGACCATCCGCGCGCCGAAGTGGTTGCCCACCGACAGTTTCGGTTCCTGGCGGAAGATGACTTCGAAGTCTTCCAGACGAGTCATGTCCTTGGACAGACGACCACGCCCTGCGGCAGTGCCGGCGGTATCACCTTCGGCGGCGGTCTTGCCGCTGCCCTCGGAGTAGGTCAGATACACCATGCGGTCCTTGGCGAAGTCCGGTGACAGCACCACATCAAGCAGGCCGCCCTGCTTCTGTGCCCAGACTTGCGGGACCCCGGAAAGCGGTGCGGACAATTTGCCATCCGCCGATACCACGCGCAGGTTGCCGGAACGCTCTGTCACCAGCATGCCTTGCCTGTCAGGCAGAAAGGCCAGCGCCCACGGATGATCCAGACCTTCGACAACAGGGGTCACCGTGACGGTGCCCAGTTCGCTTTTGTAGGTTTCCGTAGCGGCGCTGGCCGTCAGTGGCAGGCTCAGAATGGCTGCAGTACACAATGTCGCGATCAGGTTTTTTCTAGGCATGAGCGTTTCCTTATGCATTGAGTCGACGTCCACACGGGTTCGCCGGGTTGAAAATTCAGTTGCCGCGCTTGGGGTCGGTTATCGGTGTAGAAGGACGTGGCGTGTTCTGGCGCGTAGGGTAGCCGTTACCAATGCCACCGTTTTCCAGAGTGGGCTTGCGCACCGGCGGCGCGATGTTGGGGCCACGGGACGGTGGCACGCTGGACTCGGTGCCCTGGCGGCTGTTGGGGTTGGCACGGTGGATCGGGCTGTTATACGGGTTGCTGCTGGCACCATTGTTGAGGGTGCTGTTTGGCAGCGTCTGCGCCTGGACCGCGCCGATGCAGCATGACGCAACAAGCACGCCGCCGACAAGATTACGCACAAAACTGTTCATCACTACCTCTGGGCAAGGTGAAAACTTCGGAGTAACCGTGAAGACTCAGGCCTTTGATGGCAACCCGGGCCTCAGGTTCGACCCGGCACTGCCGATGAGCAAGCAAAGCGGTAGGAGAGTTTGTAACAAGGATGGTCAAGGCTGTCGCAGCCGAACGACGCGACGGCCTGCACCCGAGGTTTGCGGAGCACAAAAAAGCGCCTGGCGGGCAGTCTGTGTGATCACAGGACACAGGCTGACGCAGGATGCCTATGCAGACTTCAACGGCATACTGAAGGTAAAGACCGTGCCCTGCTCTCGCGTCGAGCACACCTCGAGCGTACCTCCATGAGCAATGGCGATCTCGCTGGCGATGTACAGCCCCAGCCCGAGCCCGGCTTGCGGCTCGTCGGTGATGGGTCTGGAGTACGGCAGGAACAGTTGCGCACGAACCGATTCAGGTATCGGCTCTCCCTGATTGGTAACGCTGAGCACAAACACATCGCCATGCACGCCTGCCGTCACTTCGACCGGGCTCTCGGCATCACCATGGCTGATCGCGTTGGACACCAGATTGGAGAGCAATTGTGCGATCCGCTCGTGATCGCAGCGAATACGCTCCAGCGCGCCTATGTTCGAGTGAATCGGCCGCGACGGGTGAACGCGTTGCACCTCTGAAATCACATGCTCCAGGGTTTTATCCAGACCGTGTGCCTCATGGATACTCAGAGGAATGCCATGCCCCATACGACCACGGGCAAAATCGAGCACGTCATCGACCAGCTGCGAGGCGCGCTGGCCAGAGGTCAGGATGTGTTGCACGATCTGCTGGGCCTTTTCATCCAGCGGACGACGCAGCAGCAATTCGGCACTGGCATTGATGGCAAACAACGGGTTGCGCAGGTCGTGCCCCAGCACCGCGATAAACTGCTCGCGCAGCTCAGCCACCTCACGTTCGGCGAGCAGGTCTTCACGCGCCTGTTGCAGGTTTTCCTCGGCCTCGATCTGCAGCGCCAGAAGACGTGCGAACGACACCATCATGGCCTCGATGGGCGTCCCGATCAGCTTTGCAGGCTTGGGATCCAGCGCGCAGATAGTGCCGAAAAAGGAGCCGTCGGAAAGAAAGATCGGCACCGAGATATAGCTCTGGAAGCTGTACAGACGTGGTGTGTCATGCGCACAGAACAGCGGGTCCTCGGCGACATGGTCAATCACCACAGGCTTGTGGGAACTGCGAATCTCGTGGCAGATGGTGCTGCTCAGCTCCAGCTCACCGCCGGGCTTCAAACCGAAGTCGAGCTTGTCCAGGACCGCACAGGCCGTCCAGCTGGTTTCGGTTACACGCGCCACGGCGGCGAAACCCAGCCCGGTGGATTCGGCAATGACCTGCAGGATGGCCGGCACTGCGCTGATCCGGTTGATCGTGGCCACATCATTTGAAATGGATCGCCGCATGTAGAACCTGTATGAGCCTTGAGGTGATGACGCAGCACGTTAGTTTAGGACTGTAACGATTTTTCTGCACCCGTGAATAACACGGGTTGCTCGTCAACCTGTACGAAACCTGATCAAACCTCGGATTTCGCCGGGGGACGCGGAAACGCCACCGTGAACGTCGTGCCCTCTTCAGCCGAAGAGCGAACCGTCACATCGCCCAGATGGGCTCGAACGATCTCGCGCACGATAAACAGGCCGAGCCCGACGGTGCGGGTCTCGTCACTGTCGCTGACCACGCGTACGACGGGCTCGTACAGGTCGTCTACCTTCTCCATCGGTATCGGTTCACCGAGGTTGTGCACCGACAGCTTGATCATCCAGGTGTCGAACGACGACGTAATCAAAACCTCACCGTCGTCGGCGCCGTAATTGATGGCATTGCTGACCAGATTGCCGAGCATCTGCAGCAGGCGGTCAGGATCCGCCGAACAGGCGCCCTGTCCTTCGCTGCGATGGGTCAGCACCCGATCCGGGAAAACCTGGCGCAGTTCTTCGACGCCCCGGGCGACGACTGCGTGAAAGTCGATAGGCTGAGGAACGACGGTAATGCCACTGCCCACCCGGGCGTGAGTGAAATCCAGCAGGTCGACAATCATGCGATCGGCACGGTCGGTGGAATGATTGATGTGTCCCAGAATCCGCTCCTGCCGCGACTCCAGTGGGGTGCGCTCCAGCAGTCCGGCGGCCATCTTGATCGCGGCCAGCGGGTTGCGCAGGTCGTGGCTGACGATGCCAATCATCTGCTCGGCAAAAATAGCCCGGATCTCCGCCTCGGCATGCGCCAGACGCAAGCGATTGCGCGCCGAGGTCAGCTCGCTCTGCACGGTCATCTGCTGTTGCAGGAGCTCTTCGGCAATTTTGCGGGCAGCCAGCAGTTCGCGCTCGTACTTGTTGCGCTCTTCGGCCAGGAACACGGCCACTTCATGCAGATACCCCGACGGGTACTCGCGGCGTACGGCGTTGAGCATCATCGGGATGGGGCGGCCATCGGCATGAATCAGCTCGACCTTGACCTCGGCAATTGACCCTTGCGACTGCAGCGTGGGCGCCCAGTGAGTCTGCAGAAAGGCCTTGCCTGCCAGACTCAGCAGTTCCTGAAAGCGGCGGCCCACAACAGCGTCGCGCTCCAGCCCCAGCCATCGGCAAAACGTCAGGTTGGCGCGCTCGATAGTGCCGTTGGGCAACGTGATCAACAGACCACAGGGCGCATGCTCGTAGAGGTCTTCGGTGACGGGCAGGCTCACCTGTTCAACGGTCATGGGCGGCACTCTCGCAAGAGGCCAGAAACTGATTCATCGCAGTAATGCATTCCTGTGCTGCGCTCATGTGCGGGTAGTGCCCTACATTGTCGATCATGTGCAGGGTGCTGTCGGTAATGACGCGGTGCAAGTACTCACCCACCTCGACCGGCACCACCATATCGTCGCTGCTTTGCAGAATGAGTGTTCTGCTCTTGAGTTGCGCGACATCGGCACGATGGTCGGATAAAAACGTCACGTGGGCAAACTGTCTGGCAATCTCCGCATTGGTGCGACAGAAACTGTTGGCGAGTTCTTCGCTCAGCTCAGGTCGATCCGAGGCACCCATGAGTGTCGGCGCGATGGTGCTGGACCAGCCCAGATAATTGCTTTCCAGCGTCTCAAGCAACGAATCGACATCGGCGCGAGTGAATCCACCCAGGTAATCTTCTTCGTTGAGGTAACGCGGGGACGGACCAATCATGATGTGACTGTCGAACCGACCGGGAGACTGAAGCTCGGCCAGCACGGCAATCATGCAACTGACCGAATGACCGACGTGCACCACCGGCCCCTCTGCGGCGAACTCGTTGACCACCTCCAGCAAGTCGGTTGCGTAGCCCTTGAGCGACGAATACTTGTGCGGATACCAGGCCGATACGTCCGAATTGCCGTTGCCCACCAGGTCGAACAGCACGACTTTGAAGCGCTCTGCGAAGTGCGGCGCTATAAAACGCCACATGTTCTGATCGCAGCCGAATCCATGAGCGAAAATCAGAGTGATCGGTCCGTCGCCCATAATGTTGACGTTGTTGCGCTGCTGGACCGACATATCGGGCTCCGAAAATGGCCAGGTAAACGGCTGGGTATGTGCATACCGTGATAAAGATGAGAGGAGGTTATCACCGTTAAAGGCACATTAGTGGCACAAACCGCACTTTAAGGCAGGAGCCAAAGAAGATTAATGATGGGCAGTGTTCTGAGGCGCACCTGAACTTCGCAGGTATCGGAGCGGTGTCGGGTGACGCAGAGCGTCACGAACTGCATGCCAACGCGGAGCATTGGCACGATAAGCCGTTGGATTTACGATGAGCGCGGAGCATGGGGCTGACAAGAAGCGGTCTTTACTCGCCGATGTCTTCGTTCCACAGCTCTGGCTTGCTGGCGATAAAGTCTTTCATCATGTGTGTGCACTCAGGGTTATCCAGCACGTCGATCTGCACGCCACGCGAGCGCAGCAGTTCTTCCTCGCCCATGAAGGACTCATTCTCACCGATGATCACTTTGCGAATCCCGTAGAGCAGAATCGCACCGCTGCACATCGCACAAGGCGACAGTGTGGTGTAGAGCACCGAGTCACGGTAGACACTGGCCGGCTGGCGACCGGCATTTTCCAGCGCATCCATCTCGCCGTGCTTCGTCGCACTGCCCTCTTGTACACGACGGTTATGGCCTCGACCGATGATCTCGCCGCCGTGGACGATGACCGAGCCGATGGGGATTCCGCCTTCCTTCAGCCCAAGTTGCGCCTCATCGAATGCTGCCTGCATGAATGCGTCCATGTTTTTTGCCTCGTCTCGTCAAAATAGCTGTCAGTGTTGCAGTGCTGCCTCGGCATTGCCCAGCGCACGACTGACAAATTGTCCCAGCAGCTCCGATGATCGGGCTTTCATATCGACGCTGACCTGGGTGTTTCTGGCCCTGAAGCTGTTTCCCAATGAAGGTGAATCCCCGCCCTGATTGAGCGAGCGCAATTCCTCGGCGGTAAATGAATGAGCATAAGCGGCTGCCAGATTGCGGTCCCACTGCGCCTGATATTCCGGTTTGAGGCGCTGTAATTCCTTCTGTACCAGTTCCTGCGCTTCAGTCTTGCCGACTGCCTGCACGATACCGGCAAACGTCGCCGTGCGCGAGGCGACCTGATACCCCAGCCAGGCAAGGCCCTCGCCCAGATTTCGTTGCTCCACCAGCGCCAGCGCCATGTCGTCGGCCTCTTCGGCACAGGCCGGATGCATCGCCTCCAGGCACAGACAGGCCAGCAATGCCAGGCAGGTATGCCACGTGCCGCGCGAGCCCCGAACATGATCAGTCATGACGCCTCCCGCATCGATTGACCCAGACCTGAACTTATCAGCTCGGCGGGGCTTTACCACTCGGCGCGTCGCATACCGGTCATTGATGCCGTTATCAGCTATGCGCCTCGCGTCATGCAGCAGAGTCATAGTTAAAGACTGCTGCTGACCCGGGTGGCAACATCGGCAGGTAACCAGGCTTTCCAGACCTCGGGATGCTGCTTGAGAAAGCGGGCAGCCACGACCTTGGCATCCTCGTGCTTGTCACTCATTTCGCCCAAGGTCTTGTTCAGCAGGTCAATCGGGAAATCCACGCCCTTGAAGACACTCACCAGCTCAGGGTATTGCTTGCTGAATTCTGCCGATACGCCGATCGACAGCGTTGCCGCCAGCGAAGACGTGCCGCGCGGGTTGGGGTTGCTGGCGTCGGTCAGGGTTTTCCAGGCTTCAGCGTCAAAGGCGGGCTCGTCCAGTTTGATCAGCTTGTACTTGCCCAACAGGGGCGTAGGTGACCAGTAGTAAAACAACACCGGCTTGCCGCGCCGGATGGACGATGCGACCTCGGCGTCCAGTGCTGCGCCCGAGCCGGTGCGGAAGTTGACGAAGCTGTCGGCCAGGCCATAAGCCTTGAGTTTCTGGGTGTTGACGATTTCCGAGGTCCAGCCGCTCGGGCTATTCAGGAATCGGCCTTTGTCCGGCGATTCCGGGTCTTTGAAGACGTCCTTGTAGCGCGCCAGGTCCGCGACAGACTTCAGGTCCGGCGCCAGCGGTTTGATGCCTTTGGCGGCGTCACCCTTGATCACGTATTCAGGCACCCACCAGCCTTCGGTCGCGCCCTTGACGATGTTGCCCAGGCCGAGCACCTTGCCTTCCTCTTCAGCCTTGACCCACACCGGACTGCGTCCGGTCCACTCTTCGGCGATCACCTGGATATCATTTTTCGCCAGCGCGGTTTCCAGGCTGACCGTACTGCCTGGCAGGGTATCGGTCGGGTAGCCATAGCCCTTCTCGACAATGGTACGCAGGACTTCAGTGATCAGGCTGCCGCTTTCCCAGGTCAGCGCGCCAAACTGGATAGGCTTGGTTTTTTCAGCCGCTGTCGCGGTCTGCCCGAGCAGGCCCAGCGCCAGAAGTGAACAGCCCAGGAGTCGTGTTATTGATTTCATGCTCACCTCAAATGGCGCGGAAGAAACGGGTCTGAAAGTATCGACACCAGCCTGCGCCGATTAGTTGTCACGGCTTGAGCCTCTGTATGATGCAAGGCTCCTATTTCAAGCGCAGCCGCGATGTCCGAAATCCAGTTCTACCCGCTACCTGATGAATGTCGCCCATTGCTGGGCAAGTTCTACCGCGAGCACCAGTCGTCAATGCGCGCTGCCAGCAAGGGCCAGGCCTGGGTTGCAAAACGGGCAGAAATCATCGGTGCGTTGTGCCTGACGCCTGTCGCAGAGGGGCATTGGCTGACCGGGCTGTTCGTCGCGCCGGCGGCTCGCGGGCAAGCAGTGGCGCAGGGCCTGATCGAAGCGGCATTGCAACCGCTGAACGGGCCGGTGTGGCTGTTCTGCCATCCGGACCTGCTGGGCTTTTATCAACGTTCAGGGTTCGCGACGGCCCGGCGTCTGCCACAGGCCCTGGGTGAACGGTTCATGCGTTACAGCCGCAGCAAGCCGCTGATCGCACTGTGCCGCGAAACCTGATGGCGTCGCAGCACAACACGACGATCACTCGTCGGCGTTGGGGTCCATGTCCGGAAACATCACGTCCATGAAGCCGAATTTGCTGAAATCGGTGATGCGCGACGGGTAAAGCCGACCGATCAGGTGGTCGCATTCATGCTGAACGACCCGCGCGTGAAAACCGTGGGCAACACGCTCGATGGGCTGGCCCTGAGGATCGAAGCCTTCGTAACGAATGCTCTGATAACGGTCCACCATGCCGCGCAGGCCGGGCACTGAGAGGCAGCCTTCCCAGCCCTCTTCCAGCGTCGGGCTCAATGGGGTAATCAGCGGGTTGATCAGGATCGTCTGCGGGACCGCCTCGGCCTGCGGATAGCGCTCGTTGCGCTCGAAACCAAAAATCACCAGTTGCAGATCAACGCCGATCTGCGGCGCCGCCAGGCCAACACCGCCGACGCTGTGCATGGTTTCGAACATGTCGGCAATCAGCGTATCGAGCTCGCTGCTGCCGAACATCTCTGCGGGTACCGGAGGGGCGATGCGCAACAAGCGCTCATCGCCCATCTTCAGGATTTTGTGGATCATGACTGCGTGTCTCTTGCCGACTTAAAAAGCGATCTTGCCACACAACACGATCAGGCTTCGTCCGCCTTCTGCAACGGCACCGAATGGTCGCGGCCCAGACCGGAGACATGCTGCTTGACTGTCTCGCTGCTCTCTTCGCCGCCGTCACCGGCTTCCTTCTCGCCTGCGTCCTTGCCTTCGGCGGACATGTGCTCGATCACCGCATTCATTTCCGCACCCAGCAACAGCACCGCCGCGGAAATATAGAAATACAGTAACAGCACGATGATCGCGCCGATGCTGCCGTACATGGCGTTGTAGTCGGCAAAGGTCTTGACGTAAAAACCGAAGGCCAGGGAAGCGACGATCCACACCACCACGGCCAGCACCGAGCCTGGGGTGATAAAGCGAAACTCCTGTTTGACGTCAGGCATCACGTAATAGATCAGCGCCACGGCGACCATCAGCAGGATAATGATCGCGGGCCAGCGCAGGATGGTCCACAGCGTGACGATGAAGTCTTCCATGCCGATCTGCGCGGCAATCCAGTTCATGACCTGCGGCCCCAGCACCATGAAGGCGGCTGCCGCCAGTAACATGCCAGCAATGCCTACGGTGTAGAGAATCGACAGCGGCAGGCGTTTCCAGATAGGACGCCCTTCGACCACGTCATACGCTGCGTTCATGGCGCTCATCATCAGGCGCACACCCGCTGACGCGGTCCACAAGGCGATGACGATACCGATCGACAGCAAGCCGCCCTTGGACTGCTGCAACTGGTCGATGACCGGGTTGACCTGCTCGAGCGCCTGCGGCGGCAAGAGAAACTCCGACTGCAGTCGCAACCAGGAAAAAAAGTCCGGCAGATGCAGAAAGCCGATCAACGCGATCAGAAACAGCAGGAACGGGAACAGAGAAAACAACATCTGGTAAGCCAGCGCCGAGGCATAGGTGGACATCTCGTCATCGAGGAACTCGTTGACGGTTCTCACCAGCACTTTGCCGACTTTCAATTTACGCAAATGGGGGAAAATCATGGCGCTTCCTCTCGCTCCCTTACTGGAAAACCTTACATCCTGAAAACCGGCATGTCATAGATGACGTGTCGCGTTGACGAACCGATACGCGAATACCGATGGCACATTGACTGGACAGGCCATGAAAGGTTTCAGTCCCGCAGAGCAGAAAGCATAACGGCCATCCGTGGATGACCGTTATCGGTAAACCTGCCCCGGCGCCAGGGCGCCGGGAACAATCGACTCAAGCCTTGTCCACGCCCTTCTTGATCGCGTCCTTGACCTTGCCTACGGTCTGCTGGCCTTCGCCTTTCAGCTCTTGTACCTTGCCTTCAGCCTGAAGTTTGTCATTGTCGGTAGCCTTGCCAACAGCCTGCTTGACGTTACCAACTGCTTCGTTGGCCATACCTTTGGCTTTATCGCTGGTGCTGCTCATCGAAAATCTCCTGGGTCTGAAGACCGCGCTGGAATCGGACGTCGTACTCGACAGAAGATTGACCTGTGCCGGTGGCCAAGAGTTTCAACTATTTTCCAGGCCACTCGTCTGCCGAGCATTTGGGCAGGTTTGCGGCAGAGTTTGTGCGAGAATGCGCGCCACCGTTGTCCGGCAGGGCCGACACGCTGAACACACCGATTCACAGGAACGTTATGAAACTCGATAAAAAGCTGGCCATTGCACGCAGAAACCAGGATCTGGGTGGCGCAGTGCTGGGCGTCAACAACACGCATTTCGCCGTGCTGGACCACAAAAGAAACATCTGGTGGTTCGACCTGCCTGTCCCGCGCCTGCAAGTAGGCCAGTACGAGTGGCTGCACCTGCTGCTGCACACGCCTGAAACCGACCAGTTACTGCATTTGAAAGTGACCACGGTATTCATGCGCGATCACATGGAAGGCCTTGAAGTGCGCAATGCCGACAAGCGCAAACCGACCGTCAGCCTGGAGCTGAGCGCCGACAAGGACTCTTTCCTCAAGGACATGCGCCCCAAGGGCAGCAACCTGAGTTTTGCCGGCTTCCTGCAGAAGTAGCGGTAAACCCGCCACCAGATTCGCGCACTGCGCCGGGTGAGCGTTGCGAGCAGCCAACCCTCACCCGGCACACCGCTTCAGGCAAATCGACGTACCGCCAGATAGCCCGCCGTACCGGCCAGCGCCGACACCACCGTGCCCCACGCATGATCCACCAGCGCCAGCTGCGCCGGCCAGCCCTGCAAGGTGGCCCAGTTGGTCAGGTCATAGGTGCCATAGGCAATCAGCCCCAGCAGACCGCTGCACAATGTCGCATGGCTCAGTCGTTGCACTCTGAGCGCAGGCATGACGCCGAAAAACACCACCCCCGCCCCATACAGCAGATAAAACGCGATGGCAGGTCCTAATACGGGCGTATCGAGCATCAGCGGTCCGAGCCATTCACGGTAGGTCGGCCCCATCAACACGCCCAGCCACAGTCCGTCGAGGATCAGAAACGCCAGCAATGTGCCGAAGTAAGCGATCAGTATTCTTTTCATGGCGCGTCCTTGATCAAGTTTCAGGGCCGGGAAAGCCCGCTTGAGGGTATGACCGACCAAAGGTAGACATTGATCCATCCAACTTCAGGACTTTTAAAAGGTGAAGGGAGTCAGTGTTAACGAGCGTTATGGAGTTTCAAGCACATGAACACTGTTGGTCCCCTGAAAATAGATGTCTGGAGCGACTACGTCTGCCCGTTCTGCTACCTGCAACTGGCCGTCCTGGAACAGCTTCAGCAAACCTACGGTGAGCGGCTCGAATTTAACTGGCATGCCTTTGAACTGCGCCCTGACCCATTGGCACTGCTCGACCCGAGTGCTGATTATCTGCGTGAAACCTGGTCACGATCTGTACTGCCGATGGCCGACAGGCGTCAGGTGATGATGAAGATGCCCAGCGTTCAGCCGCGCAGCCGCAAGGTTCTGGAAGCCGCAGTCTTTGCCAGGAATGCAGGAGGTTTTGAAGCGTTTCACAAAGAGGCTTACCGGGCGTTCTTCGAAAAGGGGCTGGATATCAGCGAGACGCACACGCTGCTCGAGCTGGCCACCACCACCGGACTGGATCGGCAAGCGATGGAGCAGGCACTCAATGCCGGTCATTTTGAAAAGGCCGTGTTGGACGACCGGCAACTGGCACAGAAGCTTGGGTTGAGAGCGGTGCCGGTCGTGCTGCTGCGACGCAGCGACGAGGCGCTGGAAGACGCGCGGGTATTCAACGGCACCTTGCCGTTTGAGCGCCTGAGCCAGGAAATAGACGCGCTCGCCACTTGGGCCTGAGGCATCGCGAGCTGCATTGACTGCAGCTCACATCAATTGCCGCTCAGGCACCCAGGCTGCGACGTGTTGTCAGACCAGCTCGATACGGTCGGCGTGAATCACGATCTGGCCCTGCTTGTACAACGCACCAATGGCCTTTTTGAAGTTGCCCTTGCTGACGCCAAACAGGCCGCTGATGACCTGCGGATCACTTTTATCGCTGACCGGCAGCGTGCCGTTGTTCTCGCGCAGCTTGGTGAGAATCTTCGAGTTCAGGCTGCTCGCGGCCTCTGCACCGACGGGTTGCAGGCTCAGGCTGATATTGCCGTCGCTGCGAATTTCCTTGATGTAACCCTTTTCCTGCTTGCCGGCGCGCATGAACTTGAACACTTCGTTCTTGTGAATCAGGCCCCAGTGCTTGTTGTTGATGATCGCCTTGAAGCCCATGTCGGTCGCTTCAGCCACCAGCAGATCGACTTCCTGGCCCACGCTGTAGTTGGCGGGAGTCTTGTCCAGGTAGCGATCCAGACGCGCAGTCGCGGTAATGCGCCGTGTGTGTTTGTCGAGGTAGACGTGAACCACGCAGTAATCACCGGCCTGCAAGGTGCGCTTCTCTTCGGAGTACGGCAGCAACAGGTCCTTGGGCAGGCCCCAGTCAAGGAATACACCGATGCTGTTGACTTCAACCACCTTCAGGCTGGCGAACTCACCGACCTGCACCTTGGGTTTTTCAGTGGTGGCGAGCAGCTTGTCTTCGCTGTCCAGATAGATGAACACATTGAGCCAGTCCTCATCTTCCGTAGGAACGTCCTTGGGGATGTACCGATTGGGCAGCAGGATTTCACCATCCTGCGCACCGTCCAGATACAGACCGAAGTTCGTGTGCTTGACGATTTGCAAGCTGTTGTAACGCCCGATTAAAGCCATTTCCAGATACCCTCATTACGTGGGCGGCATTCTACCCGACTTTGAGTCCGGGTTCGCGTTGCGTGGCCGAAGGTGTCGATACAGCCTCCACTCGTCAGTTTCCCCGATCCCCGTCGATCGACCTTGCTGCACTGCGGCGCAGCGCCACGTCGAAATTTTGTATCTGAAAACAGGCGCTTAGCGGCTTCCGGAATAAATTCGCCAAGCCACCGAGTGCAGGTTCGGCTCGGGCGAATGCCATATTCACCAAGCAATAATCAAGCGTTTCCTGTACTCTGGCTGGCCGTATTACGTTTATGAAGGTAAATGGCAGCCATGCGTATCAAAGCATCCCACTCGAAAGCCAAACCCGCCCCAGCCGTTGAAACGAGCGACTCGATCAACGCGCAGATTGCAGCTTTCCTGAAGTCCGGCGGTGAAATCCAGCAAATTGCCAAAGGCGTGAGTGGCCAGACCTTCGCACCGTCCAAGCAGATCAATCTCGGTAAAAAGTAAAACCGCGTCCTGCCTGTCGATCTCTACGCGCCTTGACGCTCAAGGCGCTAGATTGACCATCCTTCGCTGGATATTCTTCCGGTCACGCTGCTACTCTCTCCTCTGATATCACTATGACCACGAGCTGGATCACGCTCTGGACGTTATCTTCTTTGTGGAATGCTCGAATGAAGAACTGGATGCTTTTCGGTGCACTTGTCTACCTTGGCGGCTGCGCGTCGCAGCACTGCGAAAACGGCCCCAACGACAGTCAGCTCACCGACAGCCCTTGCCGGGCGGAGCATCTGCTCTATCAGAACGACATGCTGCAGGCCAAACTGCTGATCAGCGAAGACAACCGCGAAAACTATGAGCTGGCCGAAGCCATGCTGCGCCGTGCCGCACTTGACGACGCGTCGGGCGAAGCCGAGTTCTATCAGGCTGTATTGCTGATTCGCCAGCAGGCCGACCAAAAGCAGATCATCGATTTGCTGCAAACCGCCGCGAAACACAAGCATCCACTGGCCATCGCCCTGCTCTCCCAGCAACTGAGTGTCAGCGATCCAAAGCTTGCCGAACGTTATCAGTCTGAATACGCCCAACTGGACGTCGCCAAGAGTGGCTACCCGTCGTTTGAGCAGGCGCTGGTGGTGATTCGAGGGCTGATCATCCCGTCTGCGCGCACCACTGCGGCCAACTGACACACGACGGATCGACGAACGGTCCGCCCCGAGCTCATTTCAACGGTATGCTTGCGAGGCTCTAGCTCGCGGCTTGTGTCGGCTCCTGAGCCATTTTCGATACGCCATCCCTGACCACACTCCTCGCAGATCAAGGAGTGAGCCATGCTCAGCCATCGCTTACACGTGCTGTCTTTCAGCGCCATGCTTGTTTGTCAGTCCGTCTCTGCCCAGGTTCTGGAGCGGGATCTGGGCGACTTCGACCTGAAACTCGCCACCACGCCTACGCGCAGCATGGCCCAGGGTCTGGTGACGCCCACCGGCGGTTCCGGGTCCTTTCATGGCGGCATGGACCTGACCCACGAAAGCGGTTTCTACTTCGGGCAGTGGGCGCCCAACATGGGCCTGGCCTCCGATACCGGGATGGAGCTCGACTCCTACATGGGCTTCAAGAAGCCCTTCGATAACACCCTTGGCTACGAGCTGGGGATGATTCGTTACAGTTACCCCGACACCAGCCAGATCGACAGCCACGAGTTCTATGCCGGCCTGCGCATGCGCGACAGCCGGATCGGCGCGGCCTTCAGCAACGATGTCGGCACCCGCGACAGTACGGTATTCGTCGATCTGGGCGCCATCGAGCAACTCGGCGTCGGCGTGCGCATGCAGTACGCCAATCACCAGTTCGATACCCCGCAGTCCGCCGCCGACGGCGGGTTGATCAACGGCTTCAACGACTGGTCGCTGAACCTGTCACGCCCCTGGCTGGGCATCGACATGAACCTCATCTATAGCGGCTCAAGCCTGAGCGGCGGCGATTGCAGCGTCTACAGCGGCCACAACGCACGCTGTGACGGGACGTTCACCCTTAAAGCGGTGCGTTCATTCTTTTAAAGGCCCAAACCGGTTGAACTGCCAGACGCTACACTCCTCTACTGCACGTCAGTACGCCAAGGAGATGTCATGCAGTCTTTATTCAAAGCATTCGTCACACTGTTGATGACCGTTGCACTGCTCGCAGGATGCAATCAGGTAGGACTGGCGTACCGCAACCTCGACGTGATCATTCCGTGGACGCTCAGCGACTACCTGGACATGAATTCGGAACAGAAAGGCTGGCTGGACGTGCGCCTCAAGCAACACTTGAGCTGGCACTGCAGCACCCAGCTGCCGGAGTACCTGACCTGGCTGGACAAGCTCGAGGACATGGTCAAGACCGATCAGGTGACCTACGAAGGGCTGCAGGCTCGTACCAGCGAAGCCAAAGAAGCAATCGCCAAGATCTCGAAGGAAATCACGCCCTCTGCGGTAGAGTTGCTGTCGCGCTTTGACGACAAGCAGGTGCAGGAGATGCAGGAGTCGTTCGCCAAGGATCAGCGCAAGCGCGAGAACAAATACCTCGACCAGCCACTGGAACGTCAGATCGCAGAGCGCGCCGACCGTATGCAGAAACGTGTGACGCCGTGGGTCGGCAAGCTCAATCAGGCGCAGAAAGACCGCATTCAGGCCTGGTCTGCATCGCTCGGCGAACAGAACAAGGCGTGGATCGAGAACCGTACGCGGTGGCAGAACCTGTTTCTGGCCACGGTCCAGCAGCGTCAGGCCAGCGACTTCCCGCAACGCATCGCCGCGTTGCTGCAGGACCGCGAGACGTTCTGGACCCCTGAATACCGCAAGGCCTACGACCAGACCGAGAAGGCCGCGATATCGCTGATCGTCGACATCACCGCCCTGAGCACCCCGGAACAACGCGCCAAACTGCTGAGCCGCATCGCCGACATGCGCAAGGACTTCACCGACCTGGATTGCCTGAAGTCGCAGCAGAAGTGATCCGATAGCCCTCTTACCACACCTATCGTGCCCATGCTCCGCGTGGGTATGCCGTTCCGGACGCTCTGCGTCCTGCCTTGAGGGCGCGGCGCGGCGCAGAATCGTGACGCAGAGCGTCACCCAATGCATTCCCACGCGGAGCGTGAGGAACGATCGGTATCTACCGTGCCCAAGCCTTTCCGCTATCGTACCCATGCTCTGCGTGGGTATGCCGTTCCGGACGCTCTGCGTCCTGCCTTGAGTGCGCGGCGCGGCGCAGAATCATGACGCGGAGCGTCACCCAATGCATTCCCACGCTGGAGCGTGAGGAACGATGGTCATCTCAGCACAACTATGACTATCGTACCCATGCTCCGCCTGGGTGTGCCGTTCTGGACGCTCTGCTTCCTGCCTTGCGCACGCGGGCGCGGCGCAGAATCGTGACGCAGAGCGTCACCCAAGGCATTCCCACGCTGGAGCGTGAGGAACGATGGTCATCTCAGCACAACCATGACTATCGTGCCCGCGCTCCGCATGGGTATGCCGTTCTGGACGCTCTGCCTCCTGCCTTGAGTGCGCGGACAGCTCTCTGACTATCGTACCCATGCTCCGCGTGGGTATGCCGTTCTATGCGATCTGGGGCTTTTTGGCGATGATGTCGAAGAGCGCGGGGTCAAGCGGGTCGCCGGCCTGCTCATTGAGGACCTGACGTGGGTGATCATCCCCCGGAATGCTGCTATCGATCAAAGCCAGCAGGCTCGCGCCGCGCTTTGTCAGCATGTAGGTCGAGCCATCTCCGCCTTCCTCGCGAGGACGCGGTTCGATGTAGCTGCGATTGAGCAGCGTCTCGAATTCCGTGGATGTCGATGGGCTGCGGTTGTTCTGCACATCGTGCAGCAAACGCTCGATAAGGTCCCATTTGTAAGTCATGTCTATACACCTCCGTCCAGCATGGAATGATCACCCATGACCTCCAGCCACGGGCATGCGACTCAAAGGGTGTGACCTGCGAGGTGAATGACGGTTCAGAGAAGCTGGCGGACGGTGTAACGAGGCGTTATCAGTACTGTAAAGAGATTGATCGCTCCCGAATGCTCGGGAGCGATCACGGCAATCACTCGGCAGCCGGGGCCGGGGTGCTGCGTTTTTTCAGCGGGGCCATGCCGTCCTGGCTGACCAGGTCAGACTTGGGACGGTTGACCGTCTTGCGTTTGGTCGGCCCTTTGGCCGCGACCTTCTTCTTGTCGCCCTTGGCGTCGGTCTTTTTCTTCTTGACGCCGACTGCCTTGCCGGAGGCCTTGACCTTCTTCGGCCCGCCGTAGGTGCCTTTGACTTCCTTGATGACGCGACGCTCGAAGCTCTGCTTGAGATAGCGCTCCACGCTCGACATCAGGTTCCAGTCGCCATGACAGATCAGCGAGATCGCCAGGCCGTCGCTGCCTGCCCGGCCGGTACGCCCGACGCGGTGGACGTAGTCATCGCCGCTGCGTGGCATGTCGAAGTTGATCACCATGTCCAGACCTTCGACATCAAGGCCACGAGCCGCCACATCGGTGGCAACCATGATTTTCGCGCCGCCCTGCTTGAGACGGTCGATGGCCGCCTTGCGGTCCTTCTGGTCCTTGTCGCCGTGCAGCACGAACGCCTTGTATTCCAGCGCTACCAGGCGGCCATACAAACGGTCAGCCATGGCCTTGGTGTTGGTGAAGATAATGGCTTTCTGGTAGGTCTCGTTAGCCAGCAGCCAATTGAGAACCTGCTCTTTGTGCACATTGTGATCAGCAGTGATGATCTGGTGGCGTGTGCCGGAAGCCAGCTCGCTGACGCTGTTGACTTGCAGGTGCTGTGGATCCTTGAGCACCTTGCCGATCATTTCCCGCAGGCCAGCGCCGCCGGTGGTCGCCGAGAACAGCATGGTCTGCTCACGACCGGCACATTCGCCGGCCAGACGCTCGACGTCTTCGGAGAAGCCCATGTCCAGCATGCGGTCGGCTTCGTCCAGTACCAGCACTTCAACGTGCTTGAGGTCCAGGTTGCCTGCGTTCAACTGCTCCAGCAGGCGACCCGGCGTGCCGATCAGAATGTCCGGCACCTTGCGCAGCATCGCGGCCTGAACCTTGAAGTCCTCGCCACCGGTGATCAAACCGGCCTTGACGAAAGTGAACTGCGAGAAGCGCTCGACTTCCTTGAGCGTCTGCTGAGCCAGCTCACGGGTTGGCAGCAGGATCACCGCACGGATGTCGACACGGACCTTGGCCGGGCCGATCAGACGATTGAGGATCGGCAGCACAAATGCGGCGGTCTTGCCGCTACCGGTTTGCGCAGTCACCCGCAGGTCGCGCCCTTGCAGTGCGAGCGGAATGGCGGCCGCCTGCACAGGCGTAGGCTCGACAAATTTAAGCTCGGCCACAGCTTTGAGCAGGCGTTCGTGCAGGGCGAATTCGGAAAACACGGGTGCTACCTCGACGAAAAACAAAAATACAGCTGCATAGCGTAACGGTTTCGAGCGCCGGGGCCGAGTTTCTTTACCACCAAAGGCCGATTTTGTTTACCAACGGGCGGATAACGGCCATTCGAAACGCTGCAAAACCATTGAGCGCCGTCACGACACCGGCAGCAGCACATCGACCACCAGACCGCCGCCCGGCCGATTGCGTGCGGCGATCTGCCCGCCGTGCATTTCGATAGCCCGCAGGGCGATGGCCAGGCCCAGGCCAAAGCCCTGCGCGGCATTCTCCGGGCCGCGCTCGAAGGGCTGGAAAATCCGTTGCAGGCACGCCTCGTCCACACCTGGCCCCTGATCGATGACATTGACCATCAGGCACAGCGGCTGGGCCTGAACGTTGGCGACCACCACCACATCCGTGCCGACCGCCGTGTGGCGAACGGCATTGCGGATCACGTTTTCGAAGGCCCGGTAGAGCAGTTCGCTGTCGACCTGTGCGACGAAAGACCCGGGAGCCTGCAGCCTGACCCGACACTGCTTCAGTCCGGCCTCGAATTCGGCATCTTCGACGATGGCCGCCAGCAGGCTGATGACATCGACCTTTTCCCGCGTCAGGCTTTCGACATCGCTCTGCATGCGCGCCAGGGTCAGCAATTCTTCGATCAGTGAGTCCATGCGCTCCGATTCGCGCTCGATGCGTTCGAGCATGTCCAGTTGGCTCGGCTCCTGGCGCAACAGGCCGATGGCGGCGCTCATGCGCGTCAGCGGCGAACGCAGTTCATGGGAAATGTCATGCAACAGTTGTTGCTGAGAGTCGGCCATGACCTTGAGCTGATTGGCCATGCGGTCGCAATCCTCGGCAAGGTCGACGATTTCATCGCGCCGCCGGCCCATGTCGGGTTTTACCCGTGTGTCGAAACGGCCTCTGGCGACCTTGCCCATCGCCTCCCGCAATTTCATCAGCGGCGCCACCAGATAGCTGCTGAGAAACCAGCTGAACAGCGCACTCATGACCGTGCCGGTGATCAGCGGATTGAGGTGAGAGGGTTGATCGTCATGGTTGGGGCGCTGGGTAGAGCGGATGTGCACGAGTGCACCTTCGCGTGTGTGCACAGCCAGTTCGAAGCGAGGATTCTCCAGCGCCTCGCCCGCCAGCAGCAGACCCTGGTTGTCGTATAGCCCGACCCTGCCTTGCCCCTCCGGCTGCCAGGTATCGAGCAACGCCCGCCCTGCGGCAATGCCCGAGCGCTGCAAAATGCGCACTTCGTTATCGAGCACCGTGCTGAACGAAGGATCGCCCCGCCCTGACTGGGTGAACATGAACAGGCCGGCACCGACCATGAAGGTCAGGCTGGTCGCCAGCCAGAATGCCAGGAACAGCTTCCAGAACAACCGGTTCGGCCTCATGGCGTGATCAACATGTAGCCCAGATTGCGCACGCTCTGTATCCAGCTCTGGTTATCGTTGCGCGGACCGAGCTTGTGGCGAATGCTGCTGATGTGCACATCGATACTGCGATCGTAGCGAGCCAGCGGCCGTCCCAGCGCGTTCATCGACAGGTTCTGCTTGCTGACCAGTTGCCCGGCATGCCGCGCCAGCTCTTCGAGCAGGCAGAACTCGTTGCCGGTCAGTTCAAGCGTCGCGCCCTGCCAGCGCGCTTCACGCTTGCCTGGCCAGAGCATCAGCTCTCCGGCCTGAATCACATCCCGGACCGCATCGACTACCGACACCGCACGCACCCGGCGCATGATCGCCCGCAGACGCGCTACCAGTTCACCCGGCGAGCTGGGCTTGGGCACGTAATCGTCGGCGCCCAGTTCCAGCCCGGAAATACGGTCGATATTGTCGCCGCGGGCGGTCAGCAGAATAACCGGCACCTGGCTTTGCGCACGGATCCGCCGCAGCACTTCGATCCCGGAGATGCGCGGCATCATGATGTCCAGCACGACGATGTCGTGACGCCCGGACAAGGCTTCAATCTCGCCCTCTTCAGCGCTGTTGGTGCAGGTCACGTCGAAGCTTTCACGGGTCAGGTACTGGCTGAGCATTTCCGTCAGTTCCCGGTCATCGTCGACAAGCAATACGGAAGTCATGGCAGGCCCTTGATTGGTGGTTGCCGATTATCCCGACGCTGCTGCGGCGTGTCAGCCGGGCTCGATGATCTTTACCTAACCTTACACGGCGTTAACCGTCCCCAACATGCCCTCGCCCTATGCTGCGCAGCCAACAGCGCCCGCCGGACCGGCCCTTTCTGGCGTGTCATCGGCAGCGCTCAAATGCCTTTGTCGCAGCTTTCTGGAAAGGGTTTGATGATTTCTTCGCGTCTGCTTCTATCGTTCTGCCTGTTAATCAGCGTCCCGCTGGCACACGCCGACACTTTTTCCATCTCGGACATCCGCGTCAACGGCCTGCAACGCGTATCAGCCGGCAGCGTATTCGCTGCGCTGCCGCTCAATGTCGGCGATCAGGCCGATGAGCAGCGCCTGGCCGACGCGTCGCGCTCACTGTTCAAGACCGGTTTCTTTCAGGACATCAACGTTGCACGCGATGGCAATGTGCTGGTGATCAATGTAGTCGAACGTCCCTCTATCGCCAGTATCGAGATTGTCGGCAACAAGGTCATCAGCACCGACGACCTGATGAAGGGGCTCAAGCAGTCGGGGCTCAGTGAAGGCGAGATATTCCAGCGCGCCACGCTGGAGGGCGTGCGCAATGAACTGCAACGCCAATATGTCTCCCAGGGCCGCTACAGTGCCTCGGTCGATACCCAGGCGCTGCCTGCACCACGTAATCGCATCGCCCTGAAAATCACCATCGACGAAGGCACGGTGGCGTCGATCCAGCACATCAATGTGGTCGGCAACACAGTGTTCTCCGATGAACAACTGGCCGACCAGTTTCAGCTCAAGACCAGTAACTGGCTGTCGTTTTTCAAGAACGATGACAAGTACGCCCGCGAAAAACTCTCCGGCGACCTGGAGCGACTGCGCTCCTGGTACCTGGACCGTGGCTACATCAACATGGATATAAATTCGACGCAGGTGTCGCTGACGCCTGACAAGAAAGGCGTGTTCATTACCGTCAATATCACCGAAGGCGACCGCTATACCGTGGGCAGCGTCAAGCTGGGCGGCGACCTGAAAGTGCCGAAGGACCAGCTCGAACAACTGATTCTGGTCAAACCGGGCCAGGTGTTTTCACGCAAGGTCATGACTGACAGCAGCAACCTGATCACCCGCCGTCTAGGCAACGATGGCTACACATTCGCCAACGTCAACGGCTTGCCGAAAGCCAACGTTGCCGATCACACCGTTGATATCAGTTTCGTGGTCGACCCCGGCAAGCGCGCCTACGCCAACCGCATCAACTTTCGCGGCAACACCAAGACTGCCGATGAGGTGCTGCGCCGTGAAATGCGCCAGATGGAAGGCGGCTGGGCATCAACCTACCTGATCGACCAGTCGAAGGTGCGCCTCGAGCGTCTCGGTTTCTTCAAGGAAGTGAACGTCGAAACGCCAGCGGTCCCCGGCACCGACGATCAGGTCGACATCAACTACGCCGTCGAAGAACAGGCCTCGGGCAACATCACCGCCAGCGTGGGCTTTTCGCAAAGCGCCGGGCTGATACTCGGCGGCTCCATCTCGCAGAACAACATCCTCGGCACCGGCAACTTCGCCAGCCTCGGCATGACCCGCTCCGAGTACCAGACCAAGTACAACTTCGCGTTCACCAACCCGTACTTCACGCCTGACGGGGTGAGCCTGGGCTACAACGTTTTCTACAATGCGACCGACTACAGCAAGTATTACGACGATGACGACGAGGTCTCGTACTACTCGCTCAACAGCGTGGGCGCCGGGGTCAACCTCGGCTATCCGATCAGCGAAACATCGCGCCTGACCTACGGGCTGTCGATCCAGCGTGACACCCTCGACCCCGGCAGCTACAGCGCTGACGAGATCTATGACTTCATCGAGCGCGAGGGTGATGCGTTCACCAACCTCAAGGCCAGCGTCGGCTGGTCGGAATCGACCCTCAACAAGGGCGTGCTGGCCACCCGCGGTCACTCGCAAAGCCTGACCCTGACCAGCACCGTGCCGGGCAGTGACCTGCAGTTCTACAAACTCGACTACAACGGCCAGACCTTCCTGCCGCTCAGCGACACCACCTCGCTGCGCCTGCATACCAAACTGGGCTACGGCAACGGCTACGGCGATACCGACGGCCTGCCCTTCTACGAAAACTATACGGCGGGCGGCCAGGCCACGGTGCGCGGCTTCAAGGACGGCACGCTGGGGCCACGCAATACCCCGGCCACCGGCGCCTACGCCAGTCAGGGGCAGATCTACTATTCCGACCGCGACACTGAAGCCCTGGGCGGCAACATCCTGATCTCCGGCGGCATGGAATACCTGTTCCCGATGCCCTTCGTCAAAGACCAGAAATCCCTGCGCACCTCGCTGTTCTGGGACTTCGGCACGGTTTACGCCGACAAGTGCTACCTGACCACCACGCAGAACTGCGGCAACATCAATATCGACCAGATGGCCAGCTCGGTCGGCGTCGGCGTGACCTGGTACTCGCCGCTCGGCCCCCTGAGCTTCGACCTCGCCGTGCCGATCAAAAAGCCCGAAGACGCCGAGACCCAAGTGTTCCAGTTCTCGCTGGGCCAGACCTTTTGAGGCGGACCTTTTACAGCATGAACAAGGCGGTCTTTACCCAGCATTACCTGGCCCGGACCGCGCTTTACATCCCGTCGTTGAATACTGCCTGCACTACTCATCAGGTCAGGAGTTGTTACATGAGCCGCGAAGTCAGACAGATCACCCCCGATGTGCAGGAAATCATCCAGCACGCCTTGCGCTCACTGCTGGGCAAAGGCTTCGTCATCGCGCTGTTCGGCAGCGAAGATGCAACCGGGACCATGCACTACCACCTGCGCATCGACCACGACGCCACGGGGCTGGGCATCGAGCATCACGACCACGTCGAAGACGGCTTCATCGACGACATCTTCATGCTCGCCACCCGCATGAAAGCCATGCTAAAGCAACGCGAAACTCTGTCTCGCATGCACGGCGGCAGCCAGGCGACGGGCCAGGTGCGGCTACTGACCTGGATCACCGAGGACAACAGCCAGACGGTCATGCAAACCGCCGAGGCTGCGGGGCGCGAGTGTTTAAGTGCGTTGCGCGAGCGCAGGCTGCGGGCTTGAGTCATAGGCGCCGCACGGCTTAATCGATGGCCGCGACCATCAGTTCTCGCAGCCACCTGTGAGCCGGATCGCGGTGCAAACGCTCTGGCCACAGCATGAGCATTTCAAACCCGGGAATCGAAAGCGGCGGTTCCTGAACCACGAGCGTCGGCTGATTGCGCACCAGCCGTTCAGGCACTACCGCAACCAGGTCGCTGCAGGTCAGTGCAGACACCAGCGAACCGAAATGCGGAGCCGACAACACCACCCGCCGGCTTAACCCCAGCGCCGCCAGAGCCTGATCGGTGCTTCCAGCGAAGCCGCCGCCGTTGGGAGACATGACCGCATGCTCCAGCTCACAGAAACGTGTCAGCGACACAGGTTGCGCGAGATCCGGATGATCATGCCGGGCAGCAAGCACATAACGCTCATGAATCAACGATCGCTGGCGCAGCTTGGGCGGTGCCTCGTCGCGGGTGTGCAACGCCAGATCCAGTCGACCGCTTTCAAGATCCGCGGCCAGGCTGACCGGGTGCTTGTTCAGCATGGCCAGACGTGTGCCCGGAGCACTGTTGCGCAACCTGCCGAGCGACGGCCATATCAATGCGATGGTCGCGTAGTCGCTGGCAGCCACACGCCAGGTGTGATCGGCCGTTGCCGGATCGAAATCCCGGCCGGGCAGCAAAGCTGACTCCAGCGCTGCAAGTGCCTGACGGAGTGGTTCGCGCAGTTCTTCAGCCCGCGCAGTCGGGGTCATGCCCCGCGGTCCCGGCAGCAACAATGGATCCTCCAGCACCTGCCTCAGCCTGCCCAATTGCAGGCTGACGGTGGGCTGGGTCAGGTTCAGCCGATGCGCCGCGCGGGTCACGTTCTGCTCCGAGAGCAATGCATCCAGCGTGACCAGCAGATTGAGGTCGATACGTCGCAAGGTATTATTCATGCACATACCCAGTGTTTGGGAGATTGATTTCCAGCATACCCGAGCGAGTCTGTAGCGTTGCGTCATTACAGACAAACCGGAGCCCCTCATGAACGTACTTATTGTCTACGCCCATCCTGAACCGCGCTCGCTGAACGGGTCGTTGAAAGACTTCGCCGTCGATCATCTGCAGAACAACGGCCATCAGGTGCAGGTGTCCGACCTTTACCAGATGGGCTGGAAGCCGATCATCGACGCCAACGATGCACCCGGTCTCGAGAGCAGCAGCCGCTTTGACCCTGCCCTTGAGTCGCAACGCGTATTTGCCGCCGGTATTCAGCCGCCGGACATCGAGGCCGAACAGGCCAAACTACTCTGGGCAGACGCCGTCATATTTCAGTTTCCGCTCTGGTGGTTTTCGATGCCCGCGATCATGAAAGGCTGGATAGAGCGGGTATACGCCTGTGGTTTCGCCTACGGCGTGGGCGAGCACAGCGACCAGCACTGGGGTGATCGCTACGGTGAAGGGACGCTGGCAGGCAAGCGCGCCATGCTGGTGGTGACCATGGGCGGCTGGGAGTCCCATTACAGCGAGCGTGGCGTAAACGGGGCGCTGAACGATGTGCTCTTTCCTATGCAGCACGGCATCCTGTTCTATCCAGGCTTCGATGTGCTCGCGCCCTTCCCCGTGTACCGGGCAGGCAAAGTGGACAGCGCAACCTTTGCGCGGATTTGCGCCGACTACGGCAACCGCCTGGATACCCTGTTCACCCTTGAGCCCTTGCCATTTCGCAGGCAGAACGACGGCGACTACGAGATCCCGGCACTGACCTTGCGTCCTGAGCTTGCAGCGGGTCGGCAGGGACTGGGCATTCACCTGCGCGATCAGTGACTGATAACGAAAAGGCCCTGCTTGTGCAGGGCCTCTTCATGCGTAATGCTTTTTGGCGGACTACTTCAGGTTGTTCTTGAAAAACTCGCCCAGCTTGTCGAACGGGATCAGATCGACCCGATCGTACAGATCCACATGTCCGGCCTCCGGTACGATGATCAGTTGCTTGGGCTGGCCGGCCAGTTTGTACGCTTCCTCGCTGAACTCCAGAGAGTGCGCCTTTGAACCGGCGATGAACAACATCGGGCGTGGCGAGATGGTCGCGATGTCGTTGAACGGATAGAAGTTCATGAACTTGATGTTGCTGGTCAGCGTCGGGTGAGTGGTCAGCTCGGGGGACTGGCCTTCGGGCGTGAACTCGCCGCGTGGCGTGCGATAGAAATCGTAGAACTCGCGTTCGATCGGGGCGGATTTGTCAGTCAGCTTGTGTACGGTGCCGCTGGTGTAGGCCGTATCACCGCCGCTGTATTCAACGTCGCGCTGCAGCGCCGCCTGCTCGATGATCTTCTTGCGCTGCGCCAGCGTCTGCGAGTGTTTCAGGCCGTTGCGATTGGCGGCGCCCATGTCATACATGCTCACCGTGGCAATGGCTTTCATGCGCGGGTCGATCTTCGCGGCACTGATGACAAAGCTGCCACTGCCGCAAATCCCCAGAACACCGATTCGGTTTTTGTCCACGAAGGTCTGAGTGCCCAGAAAGTCCACTGCGGCACTGAAGTCTTCGGCGTAGAGATCCGGTGAAACGGCGTTACGCGGCTGGCCTTCGCTCCCGCCCCAGAACGACAGGTCCAGCGACAAGGTGACAAACCCTTGTTCGGCCAGTTTCTGCGCGTACAGATTAGCGCTTTGCTCCTTCACCGCCCCCATCGGATGGCCGACGATGATGGCCGGAGCTTTAACGTTCGGGTTCGAGCCTTTGGGTATAAACAGATTGCCCGCGACTTTCATCTTGTACTGGTTGTTGAACAGCACTTTTTGCGCAACGACCTTGTCGCTTGTGTAGAAATTATCGGCACCGTGAGACATGTCTGCTCCTGTCGCAGCGTATGAGCTGATTAAAAGCCCAAGCATCAAAAGAATCTTTTTCATGGCGTGTTACCTCGTTGAGAAATTGACCCGCGTTTATCTGCCCGGCCCTGACCGGTGTTGCTTTCCTGCAGAGACGCGTTGTCGCGTGCCGTCCAGGCCAGCGCGGCCGAACACACCAGTAACACGCCACCGAATGCGAACGGGCTCCACCAACCGAGTCTGTCGAACAGCGCGCCGCCGATGCCGGCCCCGGCGGTGATCGCCAATTGAATGGTCGCCACCATCAGGCCGCCGCCTGCCTCGGCATCGTCGGGCAGCGTGCGGCTCAACCACAGGCCCCAGGCAACTGGTGCCGGCGTGGCAATCAGGCCCCAGACGGCAAGCACAATGGCGACGGCCTGAGGTGAGTGCCCCATGCCGGTCAGTGCCACGGCCAGCACCGCCATCAGCAGCGGAATGGCGATCAGGCAGGCATACAGGCCTTTGTGCAGCAGCCTGCCGATCAGGTAGGTGCCGACCAGCCCGCTGGCTCCCAGCGCCAAAAGCATCAGGGACAACGTGTTGACGCTGACCCCGGTGATCTCTTCCAGAAACGGGCGCAGGTAGGTGAAGACGGCGAACTGGCCCATGAACAGCAACAGGATCGCGCTTATGCCGACGGCCACTTGCGGGTTACGCAGCAGGCGGAACGGATTGCGTGCCCGGTTGTGCGGCTGGCTGCGCATGGCCGGCAGGCTCAGCCATTGCCAGGCAAACGCCAGCGCCGCGAGCGGGATGACCAGGAAAAACGCGCCGCGCCAGCCGATGTATTGGCCCATGAAGCTGCCCAATGGTGCGGCGACCGTCGCCGCCAGCGCATTGCCGCCGTTGATCAGCGCCAGGCCCTTGGCGACCGATTGCTTGGGCACCAGCTTCATCACGGTGGCGGTCGACATCGACCAGAAGCCGCCAATGGCGATCCCGAGCAATGCACGGCCCGTCATGAACAACCAGCCGTTGGAGGCCAGCGTGACGATCACGCCAGACACCAGCAACAACAGGCTGAAGCCCAGCAGGACAGGCTTGCGATCCAGATGCCCGGTCAGCAGCGTGTTCAGCAGACTGGTCAGCACGGCAAAAAAGCCGGAGATCGAAATCGCCTGCCCGGCCTGCCCCTGACTGATGCCCAGATCCTGCGCGATGGGTGTCAGCAGGCTGACCGGCATGAACTCCGACGCAATCAGCACCACCACACACAGCGCCATCGAAAACACCGCGCCCCATGCGGGCGGATGAGTAGTTATTTCGGACTGCTTCAGAGTTGAATCAAATGCTTGCATGCGTCCTGACCTGACGACGTTAAAAATTAGTCGGCACAGGTTAGGGCAAAGGTATTAGGATGATTAGACACCACAATTTAAACGCGCTTGTGAGAAGGATTCAGCAATGAGCACACCCAAACTCAATGATCTGCAAGCCTTTCTGCAGGTGGCGCGCGATCAGAGCTTTACCAAGGCCGCCACCAAACTCGGCGTTACGCCTTCAGCCCTGAGCCACACCCTGCGCGGCCTTGAAGAGCGCATGGGCCTGCGCCTTTTGGCGAGAACCACCCGCAACGTAGCCCCGACCGAAGCCGGCGAACGGCTGATGCGCTCGATCGGGCCGCTGCTGGATCAGATTGCCGCAGAAGTCGAAGTGCTGGGCGAACTGCGCGACAAGCCCGCCGGCACCATTCGCATTACCTGCTCCGATGACGCCGCAGAGGGCATTATCCGCCCAATGCTTGCAGGGTTTCTCGCACAGTACCCGGATATCCAGGTCGAGATCTGCATCGACTACGGCTTCACCAATATTGTCAGCGAACGTTTCGATGCCGGCATTCGCTTGGGTGAGTCCATCAGCAAGGACATGATTGCCGTGCGCCTCGGGCCTGACTGGCGCTTGTCAGTGGTCGGGTCACCGGCCTACTTCGAGCGACACCCCGTCCCGCTGCAGCCTCAGGACCTGACTCAACACACGTGCATCAACATCCGCCACTCGCCGAACGGCAGTTGCTACGCCTGGGAGTTCGAGAAGGGCAGCCGCAAGCTCAACATACGGGTCAACGGGCAATTCACTTCGAACAGCATGATTCATGTGCTCAACGCCGCACTGGACGGCGTGGGCCTGGCCTACGTGCCGGACTCCATGGCCGAGCCGCACATCGCCAGCGGCCGCCTGAGAGAAGTGCTGGTCGACTGGAGCCCGTATTTCGAAGGCTTTCACTTGTACTACCCGAACCGGCGACAGGCGTCGCCGGCGTTCAGTGCGTTTGTCGAGGCGGTGAGGTATCGGGGCTAGTCCCCCGCCGCCTGATTAGTGCGCGGCTTTCAACGCATCCGCGACCTTGTTCAGCGAACCTTGAGCGGGCTCGGCAAGCAGTTTCAGCTCGGTGGTTTTGCCACGCACCACCACTTGCATGGCGGTGGGCGCACCCTTTGCGTCACCCACGATCCGGTAAGCGGTGTCGCCGCGCACGAAGCTCAATACTTGACTGGCAGCGTCGTACTTCAGTTGCTCACCGTCAGCCTGGGGAAACAGCAGCCCGACCTGATTCTTGCTGTCCACGGCCGCGTAGAAGACCGGGCTTGCGTCCCCTGAGCGGAACAACACAATGCGCTTGCCGGACGGCGCGAGCCTGAAGGACAGAAGAATCTCACGCTGCTCGTCTTCCTCCCAGACGATGCTGGTGGTGTGCGTCATCTTGCCATTCTGATTGCGACTGACTGTTTCAGTCGGCAGTCCCGACCCACCGGTATGGTCAAGGACCGTCTGCGTTTCAAGAACCGGCTCGCCATTACGGATGCTATACGTAGACGTCTGGTGCCAGCAGCAACCGTCCTTGGTCATGGTCTCGATCTTGCGGGCTTTCTCATTCACGCTGAACAGGCCGCAGTTGTTTTGCGCCAGTTGGGTAAACGAATCGCTGTGCCGAAAACCATCGGCCGTGCCGAGAAAGACCTGATACGAGGGGCCGTGGTAACAGCTGTTCTGCCCGTCCATCAAGGCCAGATCCTTGATGCCATCGAAGTTGAAATCCTGATAGATCAGTACGCTTTGTTCGCCATAGGGCAACTCGTGCACATTGGTTTTGACCTTGCCGGTTTTGGGGTCAGTGCCAAGCACCAGTTCATCGGACTGCACGCGGATCAAGGCCGCACCGCTCGCCTTGTCGTACACGTTGATGACGCCGGGACGAAACACATCGTCTTTGGCGGAAATATCCAGCGTCGCACGGTATTTATCGGAAAAATCCTGCAGGGTGTAGTTCTCCCGGGGCGAGCCCGCAAAGCCTGCTGCATCCATTTCCCCGTAGGTCGGTAACGCACCGGCGGCACTGACCAGTGTCGACGAGGCCAGGCCGAGCAGTACCCACAAGGCCTGCAAGCCGAGACGTGACGCACAGCGTTGAACGATGGATAGGTGCAAGACGCAACTCCTCTGATAATGAGCGATGAGTCTACTTCAGCAATTGATACAATTTGAAATCATTGCTCAACGTGCACTTCGTGCTCACAGGCCGCCCCGTCCGACCCGGTAAATGTTCTAATCACGCCCCCCTCTTCGCTCAACGGGCCCGATGCTTTTATGGATATTCACTCGCTTTGGCTCAAGACCCAGGAACTCTGGGACATGCTCGATCAGCACCCGTGGGTACGCACCGGGCTGGCGCTGATCCTGTTGCTGACCGCTGCACTGGTGCTTGGCCGCGTGGCGCGCTTTCTGGTGCTGTACGCCGTCAGGATGCTCGGCCGTCAGCCGTCCCTGCATTGGGTCAACGACTTCCGCCACAACAAGGTTTTCCATCGCCTGGCGCAGATGGTGCCGTCGCTGGTCATCCAGTTCGGCCTCACCCTGGTCCCGGGCCTGAGTACTGCGGGCCGGAACGTGATCGGCAACATCGCCATGGCCTTCACCATCCTGTTCATGACGCTGGCCATCGGCACCCTGCTCAACGCCCTGCTGGACATCTACGCACGCACCGAACACGCCCGCACGCGCTCCATCAAGGGTTACGTGCAGCTGTCGAAAATGATCCTGTACGTCTTCGCCGGGATCATCATCGTCGCCACCCTGATCGACCGTTCGCCCCTGCTACTGCTGTCCGGCCTCGGCGCCATGTCGGCGGTCATCCTGTTGGTCTACAAGGACACCCTGCTCTCCTTCGTCGCCAGTGTGCAACTGACCAGCAACGACATGCTGCGCGTCGGCGACTGGATCGAAATGCCGCAAGTCGGCGCGGACGGCGACGTGGTGGACATCACCCTGCACACCGTCAAGGTGCAGAACTTCGACAAAACCATCGTCTCCATCCCGACCTGGCGCCTGATGTCCGAGTCGTTCCGCAACTGGCGCGGCATGCAGCAATCAGGCGGACGGCGCATCAAGCGCAGCCTGTTCATCGACGCCAGCGGCGTGCGCTTCGTGCGCGACGACGAAGAACAGCAGCTCATGCAAATCCACCTGCTCACCGACTACATCGGCCGCAAACAGGCCGAACTGCTGGCCTGGAACCAGGCACAAGGCAACGTCGCACAAATGTCCGCCAACCGACGACGCATGACCAACATCGGCACCTTCCGCGCCTACGCCCTGGCGTACCTGAAAAGCCACGTCGACATCAACCCGAACATGACCTGCATGGTTCGCCAGCTCGAACCCACCTCACAGGGCATCCCGCTGGAAATCTACTGCTTCACCCGCACCACGGTGTGGGTGGATTACGAGCGGATACAGGGGGATATTTTCGATTATCTGATTACGGTGATGCCGGAGTTTGGGTTGAATTTGTATCAGCAGCCTAGTGGGGCGGATATGCGGGTGGGGTTGAGGGGGGAGCCGGCGCGGGTGGGGGCTACACCGTTGGTAGAGCCGTTGCCTACAGAACATTCAGGCTGAACGGCGCAGATAATGCGCAACTGAAGGCCTAAGATAGATTACAGCTTCATTGAGGCCAGCCGCTCTCTTGGTCTCGGCGAGTCGGCTTTGCGCCGATGGGTAGACCAGGTGCAAAGAACGCACGGGCGTCACCCAGCAGATCAAAGCGCTAACCCCGGAGCAGCAGAAAATCCAAGAGCTGGAAGCCCGAATTGCTCGCCTTGAGCGGGAAAAATCGATCTTAAAAAAGGCTACCGCGCTCTTGATGTCGGCAGATCTCGAGCGTTCGCGCTGATTGACCAGTTGAGCATCCACGATCCGGTTGATTGGCTATGCAAGGTGTTTGAATTGACCCGCGCGTGCTACTACGCTCGGCGTCTCAGGCGCCGCACACCGGATGTAGAACGCATTCGATTGCGCAGTTGGGTGAACGAGTTGTTCACCCAAGGCCACAGTGCTCCCGGTAGCCGCAGCATCATGGCCATGATGCAGAACGACGGTGAGCAGATCGGGCGATTCAAGGTACGCATCTGATGCGCGAGCTGGAGTTGGTCAGCAAACAACCGGGATCGCATACTTACAAAAAGGCAACGGTCGAGCGGCCCGACATCCCTAATATTTTGAACTGGGAGTTTGATGTGTGACCTTGCCCCTGAAAAACGTATCCCTTGCCAGGTGCCTCAATAGCCGCAAGGATACGACATGACTAAGCCCAAGACAGATCGCGTTAAATACACCCTTGAGTTCAAACTTGAGGCCGTGCGACTGGTCGATACAGGCCTGACGCTTGCTGCCGCTGCCCGCTCTCTGGGTATATCCGACCAGACCTTGTTCAACTGGGTCAAGGCGCATCGCCAAGGCAGGCTGACCGGCGCTGACATCAAGTCTGTCACTCCCGAGCAGATGGAGATAAGCCGTCTACGAGCCGAGCTGGCACGCGTCAAGATGGAGCGCGACATTCTGGAAAAGGCGACGGCGTACTTCGCAAAAGCATCCAGCTGAAGTACGCGTTCATCTTTACTCATCGCCGTCTCTGGCCTATCGGTGTGCAGTGCCGGGTGCTGGGCGTCAGTGCGACCGGCTTTCATTGCCACCAAGCTCGCTGTGCAGTTAATTGCCCTCAACGAGGTTTAAGCGACGCAGCATTGCTCGTCCACATTCGCGCCGCTCATGCCCGCAGTCGTGGCAGCTACGGCTGGCCCAGGATCTGGCACGGTTTGCTGGCTGACGGCGTTCGCGTCGGCAAAGAGCGTGTGCAAAAGCTGATGCAGCTTCATGGTATTTGCGGCAAGGGCAAACGACGTTTCAAAGTGACCACTGATAGCGCTCATGACTTACCCATTTCGGAGAACCTGCTGGATCGCCAGTTCGCCGTGATGGAGCCTGACAGAGCTTGGGTGGGCGACATCACCTACATCCCGACAGATGAGGGCTGGCTGTTTCTGGCGGTAGTGGTAGACCTGTTCAGTCGCCAGATCGTGGGCTGGTCGATGGACGAGCGCATGAAAAGCAGCCTGGTGATTGATGCGTTGCGCATGGCCTGGTTCAAGCGTCATCCACATAAGGCCTCCGGACTGCTGTTTCATAGTGATCGCGGGAGCCAGTACGCCAGCTTTGATTTTCGTCATGTCCTTCAGGGCTACGGGATTGTCAGCTCGATGAGTCGACGGGGCAATTGCTGGGATAACGCGTGCAGCGAGACCGTGTTCGGCTCGTTGAAGGTGGAACGTCTGCATGGCTTGAAATTCAAAACCCGACGCGCTGCCAAGGACGAGGTCATTAACTGGCTGCTGTGGTACAACCAGGAGCGCCTGCACTCGACGCTTCATTACGTAAGTCCGATGCAATACGAGCAGAACTGGCAAAGGCAACAACCTTAGATACTCAACCCCGACGCCGGGTTAAGGGATACGTTTCTCGGGGGCAAGGTCATTGCATCACACAGGCCCCATATACGGCCGTCGGAGAGGCAGAATGTATGCGCCCGTATGAAAGCGTCCAATACGTCAAGAGCCTGTTGAGGCCAATCGGGGAGGAGATCCAATATCCAAGTCAAACCTTCCCAACCTTCATTTCTGATAAGGCGACGAGCATACTCATTCGTATCAATCATCTGGGCAAGGTCACCATTATCTATCCAGTGGCGGAAAAATTGATGGTCATGTCTTTGAACCCCGGGGGGAATCAAAAACGAACGTATTAGGTGCTTAGTTTCTAGCTCAGATCTTATATCAGCAGAGGCTAAATATTCGGCTGCATGGGCGTCTGTTGGAAAGCGAAAATCTATAAATCTATATTTTCTCTTCTCTTCATAAGTGAAAACCATAGAAAGCCATTCTTCTAGACTGAGACTGGTTGCATCAAAAACTGGTCTTTCTTTTTTTGCTTTTGCCATGTCAATTTGCTGCTGCTTGTGTGGGGGGCTTGGGATGAGCCTTCTATGGCTGCATGCTGTTTATTATATATCGTAAGGTCGGTTTTATAGATTGACAACACCAAGCTTTCATCGGTTATTTGCTACAGGCAGCTATTGGCCGAATGCGGCCATTCGTGACTGGCAGAAATCGGTCAGAAGCGGTCGATTATCCAAATAAATCTGCCCCCGTTTTCTTAACCGCATGAGATGAGCGTTGCACCTTTGATTTAGAGATGTATCGAATCGGCTTTGGCAATAAATCAGGACACTTTTGAGAGGCAAGCCCTGAAGTCCGGTCTGACTACTTAAAGCCCCGTCGACGAGCAAGAATGGTGAGTGTGCAGCGATTTTCACCCAAGGGGCCGCCCATGCAAATGGTTCTCCGTTCGCACCTTGGCCGTGTTCTAGGCTATTTAGGGCGATCATGGAATGCAGCAAAAACATCCGCCATAAAATCCATGAAAACGATCGCTCGCTGGGGCAGCAGCCGATTCGCTAAGTATACGAATTGGATCGGGACGGGTGGCGCCACGTATTCGTTAAGCAGCAATTGAAGATTGCCACTTCTGAGCCCTTCCTCATAAAGCCATTGAGGCCCCTGCGCGATTCCCAATCCTGCATTGACGTACTCACGTATCGCCTCAGGCGAGTTGACACGCAGTCGTCCGGAGATCGGGACATCAGTGTTCTTAAACCGCCAGTTGGTTCCAGTGGATAGGAGGGTATAAATGAGGCAGTCGTGTTCCTTCAGGTCATCAGGCGAAGAGGGAGAGCCACGTTTTTCTAGGTACGCACGGCTGGCAACGCACACACGTTCGAACGATGCTAGTGGCCGGGCTCGCATTGCACTGTCCTCCAGGTGCCCAATACGAATCGCGAGTTCTACCCCCTCGTCGATTAAATTGACGTAGCGATCATTGATTTGAAGATCGAGCGACAGTTCGGGATAACGCGCTAGAAAGCTCGCCACGTGCGGTACGATGAAGGTGTGAGCCAATGCGGTCGGGCAAGCGACTCGCAGTAACCCAGACGGCGCTACGTTCCCTCTCAGTGAGGACTCTGACTGTTCCACTGAGTCCAGAATACGCCGCGCATCCGCGTAGTACCGTTCACCCTCGGGCGTGAGCATCAGCTTTCGTGTGGATCGGTGAAGCAGCCTGGTTTGCAAATGGTCTTCAAGAGCAGCGACGTAACGACTGACGTTCGGTTGCCCTAGTCCTAGATCACGTCCCGCAGCAGAGAAACTACCTGTCTCGACAGCGCGTACAAAACAGCCCATCAGTAACAACCGGTCCATCACGCCTCTTTTCATGCAGATTTTGCATGAGATCTATTCTATTTGCCCATCTTATCAGCGCGCTGGCATGAATACATAGTTGCTCTCAGAAGGTCAGCCGTCCGGCTGGCCGAACCAATAGAGAGGAAATTACATGTCCCGTTTACAAGGCAAGCGTACTCTCATCACAGGCGGTACAAGCGGCATCGGCCTGGAGACCGCCAAGCAATTTCTCGCCGAAGGCGCACGCCTGATCGTCACAGGTGTTAATCCTGAGTCCATGGCAAATGCTCAAGCTATTTTAGGGAGCGATGTCTTGGTGCTGCGAGCCGACTCAGCTAGTGTCGCAGCCCAGAAGAAGCTGGCGCAGGCTGTTCAGTCTCATTACGGGCAGCTCGACATTGCCTTTCTCAATGCTGGCGTATCCGTCTGGAAGCCGATCGAAGAATGGAACGAAGAGATGTTTCACCGCTCCTTTGACATCAATGTCAAAGGCCCTTACTTCCTCCTGCAAGCACTGCTGCCGGTCTTCTCAAACCCTGCATCGGTGGTTCTTAACACCTCGATCAGTGCACACTTGGGCGCCCCGCGCTCATCCATTTATGCCGCAACAAAGGCGGCCTTTCTAAGCATGTCGAAAACGCTCTCTAGCGAGCTTCTTCCGCGTGGTGTACGAGTAAATGCGGTCAGCCCTGGGCCGATCGACACGCCGCTGTACGACAAGGCGGGTATTCCCGATGCATACCGCGAGCAGGTCAACAAAGATATTGCTGCGACTATCCCATTTGGCCGTTTTGGCACGCCTGAAGAAGTAGCTAAGGCGGTGGTGTACCTCGCGTCGGACGAGTCTCGTTGGACGTTGGGAACAGAAATTATCGTTGATGGTGGTCGCTCGCTTTAACGAGATAGGCACGCCTTCGAGTCTGTACATCCCGCTTCCTGCCCGGAAGCGGGAGTTGTCGAAATAACAGTGAGTATTCAAATCTCGCAATCACAGCTCACGCTCGTTAGCCACGAGCTTTGTCCCTTTGTTCAGCGAGTGGCAATTTTACTTCACGAAAAGCAGGGTGGTTTTCCAAATCGACACCGGTCCCAAAGCTGCGCACCAGGGCAGCGGTGGCCAGATCAGTTCCAGCCTCTCCAACGCAAGCAGATTGAGGGCTGTAGCCGCATTCAGGATTCATTAGAGACTGCACACGGTTGCACGCGCTGATAACGAGCCGAGCGGTTGGCCAGGGTTGAGCGTCACCGTTCACGAGCGTACCTAGCTGCGGTTGGATCTCGAAGTGGCAGCGCATAGTGCAGGCCTAATCGGCGACAGTTTTACGTTTTGCGGACAAACAAAAGGCCTGCATCGCCGCAAGCCTTTGGTTGTATGGTGCAGGCACTATGAGTCGACCCCGGGACCTACTGATTACAAGGGAGATGCTTTTAACTTTTATATCAATGAGTTACGGATTTTATTATTACGTGACAACGTCGTAAACGTTGTGTGCTACTTAAGGTCTTCGTGTGCTATTACGTGGTCTAGCGGGGGAATAGCCGGAGTGTGTCAGGGCTATCGTAGGCTTTCGATCCCTAGCAGCCAGTCGCGGACGGCGGCTTTCGGCCCAGAGTGTGTAAAAACGCTAGATCCCGCTTCGATCTTCAACGCTGAGCAGCTTCGTAGCCTGATCAAGGCACGACTTCCCTTTGTGATGAGCTAAACCGCCCCAGCAACCCACCAGATCATCGGGACGCGCAAAAACAGGCGGTTTTTAGGCCTTTAGCGCCTTTATCAAGTGATGGGTACCGATGATTTTCATGACCCGTTTCAAGTTGTAGGCGAGCACATTCAAGCTCATCTCCGTACTCACCCCGGCCAGCTTTCGCGTCAAAAAGTGCGTCGCCCCCATCCATTGTTTGAGCGTCCCGAAGGGATGCTCAACCGTTCGTTTTCGGACTCGCATCATCTCTGGTGCTTTGCTCAGCCGAAGCTGCATCCCCTCCAATACATCTTCATGCTCCCAGCGTCGAACTCGTCGTTCCGTGCTCGGTGTGCACTGCGATTTCAGTGTGCAGTTCTGGCATTTCGAACTCCAGTAGCGGTGCAACTTCAGACCTTTTTCAACGCTGGAAAAACGCCAGATCAGCGCATTGCTAGCTGGACAAATGTATTCATTTTTTGCCGCGTCATAGATGAAGGCGTCGTTATTGAAACGCCCGTCAGCCTTGGCTCCAGAGGTCATAGGCTTGGGCACATAGGCGGTGATGCCTGCATCGTGACAAGCCAGGATTTGTTCGCCTTTGAAATAACCTCGATCCGCTACTACCGACAACGAATCTGACGCCATCGCCTCGCGGGCCTGCTTGGCAATCGAGCTGAGTTGATCGCGGTCAGAACCGACGTTGGTCACCTCATGGGCAACGATCAAATGGTGCTGCGTATCGACCGCTGTCTGCACGTTGTAGCCAACGATTCCCATGCCGCGCGTCATCATGGAGCGACTGTCTGGATCGGTCAGTGAGACCTGTTTATCCGGCGAATCATTGAGCTGGATTTCGATCGCTTGAAGCTCCTTCATTTGCTTCTTCAGTTTGGCGATTTTCTCTTCCAGCCGAACCGCGCTGGGCTCGGAAGCTGTTGGTTCTTGCCGATCGGCAGCATCGAGTGCTACCAGGTAACGATTGATACTCGATTCAATTTCTTCCATGCGCCGTTTCAGTTTGGCGCTGGTGAAATTGCGGTCGCGGTTGTTGACGGCCTTGAATTTACCGCCGTCAATGGCAACCAGATTTTCTCCGAACAGTCCCAACTGCTGGCACAGCATCACGAATTGGCGGCAGACGCCTCGGATGGCCTTGCTGTTGTCTTTTCGGAAGTTGGCGATGGTCTTGAAATCGGGCATCAAACGCCCTGTCAGCCACATCAACTCGACGTTGCGTTGGGCTTCTCGTTCAAGACGCCGGCTCGATTGAATGCGGTTGAGATAGCCGTATATGTAGATCTTCAGCAAGATTGCGGGGTGGTAAGCAGGTCGGCCGGTATCGGCTGGAATGACGCCTTCAAAACGTAGATTGACCAGGTCGAGTTCGTCGACGAAAACGTCCACTACTCGCACCGGATTTGTGTCACTGACGTAGTCGTCAAGGCTTTCGGGAAGCAAATTGCTTTGTCCGCGATGCTCACCTTGAATGAAACGTTTCATGGGCAATCCTGCGTTAACACTTTGGGCAATCATAGCAACGTTAGCCGGGTCTTCACGTACTCTGACGTAAGCACGATATGCTACTGAATTTGAAGTTGAAGGGCTTACCCATGGATGTAATTTCAGCGCACCGATTTTGTAAAAATCACCGAGCCCAAATTGAAGCAAGTGATCGTTGTGGCTGTTTTTACTGCTTAAGTGTGTTTTCGTCCGCAGAAATCACAGAGTGGGTCGATCTGGATACCACCGCTTTGTGTCCGAAGTGTGGGATTGACTCGGTCATCGGCTCAGCATCCAGCGCGCCGGTTAACCCAGAGTTTCTTTCGAAAATGAACGAGCACTGGTTTTAGACGATCCCATCATTCGATGGTTTTCGGTCTGTCGGGAATCTACACAGAACGTGGTTTGACCCAGCGCCTTACGATGCTGCTGATCGAATACGTTTTTACACACTCTGGGCCAGAAGCGGACACTCTCCAGTGTCTACTTAATCAGCGGTGATTCAGGGGCTGGGAGGTATACATAGTTGATTGCCAAGCTAATCCCCAAGCTCGAATTGCTGAAACCCCACGCGCCTGACGTAAACCCAAAAGTTATCCTTTGGCTCATATTGCTCCATGCAAACACTGTGTTCCTGGCACAATTCATCTTCGTCGATCAGGATGCGATCCCAATCGAAGTCAGGGTTCTTGGAAATGGTATAGCTAGGGTAAGGTTTGTCGAGATCGAAGTGGATCGAGTACACGAATAACGGAGATTCCCACGGCATGTGGGTTTCGTACAACCGCATCAGTTCGGGCATCTGTGCTTTACAGTGCTGTTCGGCAAACGTCAGTGCCTGGGGCAAATCATCCCACGTAGCCTTGACCGCGCGTTGCGCAGCGGCGAGCCTGGCGTAAGGTGGCTCGTCATTGTGGTGCTGGACGTAAATCAATCGGCTGCCGAACTGGAATTCGCATTGCCAGACACCCGAGGGAGCATGCCAGTGGCCAAGCATGGATTCGGTCAGTAGATTGATGTCCATATCGGTACCACACAGATGGAAAGGTGCTCAGTTTACCCTCTCTAATATCAGCCTGGGAATGCGTAGGCGTTTGGGCTATTTGTCCGACATCCACGGGATCTGACCGGCAGCTTTGGGTCGAAAGCGGCCGGCCGTGGCTGATTTCCCGGCCTGACACCGCTCAGGTGGTCATCGATCGTCACGCTGCGAGGCGAACAGGATGGGGATCGAGTCGAGGAAATGAAGTTTCTCAGGCACCTTCGTGTTCAGGCTTCGCCCACCATCATCTTCTTCTCTGATCGCAAAATTGCCACTTTCGAGTTGGTCGACCAACCACTCGATAAACACAGCCAAAGAGCTGGCCACCACGAATTTCTCTTCTTCGTCGCTTCCAAAATTGATGACCTGCCCCAGCGTACCACGGTCTCCGGGATCCAAATCCAAGCCAAGGTGGTTTCCACCGTAGTCGTAGGCAAACGGGATCCAGTACTTGTTGGCATACAAAGCTTGAACAGCGCCGGGTTTCGCCGAGGTGCAAAAAGCGCTCGCTTCGGTCATTTCTTCCGGTGACCATTGATCGATGATGCTTTTCCACGATTCCCAATGGGTTTTCGCACCCGCCAATGACAGGAAAGTAAGGCCATAGAAAGGCCCCGTGTTGACAGCATCCCTTTGCCCATCATGCAGCCGGTAAAGCGCCTTCAAATTCTCTGGAAAAGCCCTGCCGATCTGGCTTTCGAAATCGGTGATTGCAGCCTCTGAACAGCCCGGGGCCAAATCTTCACGGACCTCGGGAAGGTTGGCTTCCAACCAGTGTTCCAGTCGTTCCATCAATGTGTTCATGTCGAGCCTCCCTAGGGGCGGTTTACTATTGGGCTGAATCGGTACGGGAAACGTGGCGGTGAATGTCGCTCCCTGAGCCAAGAACCATTTTACCGTTATCGCGCCATCCTCAGCACGGGCGTGCAGCGGACGGTCGGGAAAGGCGGATTTCGACCCGAAGCTGCCCTTCACGAAGGGCAGAAATCGGCTAATAACTGCCATTCGTTCCACCATCAACTGCCAGCAATGCTGCCTAGAATACGCTGAGTGCCAGATTCTTGAGCATTTGCCTATACTCAAGGCAATCCAGTGTTTAACCTAGCCGCGACGCAGTTCGAGCTGTTGCTACTGGTATTCGGATGCTCTCGGCCGATACTGTTGAAAAAGTCGGTTTTCTCAAACTGCCAGCATATTGATCGGTGAAAGCGTATTTTTTATGCGCTGCCACGTGAAATCTGATTCCGAATACCTCTGCGCCGATTCTAGATTTAAAGCTCAGGCGCGTACTTTTCTGCTGTGAAAACCACTCCCGACTTTTTCAATAGAATCGACCAAAAGTGGACATTCGTCAGAGATTCCAGAAATCGTCAAGGTGGCAAGCTTCTTATTGGATAACCTATGCTTATACGTCAGCGCAACACGATATGCTTACCTGAAGGACGTTTTGACTCGTCTGCCCACGCAGCGGGCAAGTGACGCTACCGACTTGTTACCACATCGTTGGGCGCCCGTTTAATCACAAACTACTCAAGGAGAAAGCTGTGGACTTACGGATAGAGATAAATGAGACGCCTCAAGAGGCGGATTACCAAGCGATTTTGACACCGTTGCGCGAATACAACCAAACACAAACGGGGCTCACCGGAACTGAAAAACTTGCGATCTTAATCAAGGATGACGCGGGGGCTACGCAAGGTGGGCTATACGCAAAAATTTCTGGGCAGTGGTTATTTGTTGAGTTGCTGGTAGTGCCTGGAGTTGCCCGAGGGCAAGGTCTGGGCGCAAAGTTGATGAACAAGGCGGAAGCGCTGGCGCGTGAGAAAGGCTGTCAAGGTATCTGGCTGGACACGTTCTCTTTTCAAGCTCCGGACTTTTACCTCCGGCACGGCTTCAGCATATTTGGAGAACTTAAAGATTACCCGGTCGTTGGATACAACCGGTTTTTTATGCAGAAAAGACTTGATATCAATAAGCATAACGCTATCAATACTCAGCCTTGAGGCAATAACAGCAAAAACCTAAGAAAGGTGTATTACCCGGACACTTACCCTACAACATCGGTGGACGCGAGGCGCTGGACATGCGTTTCATCGCTAAAAACAATAAGGATTTCACTATAAAAACTGCAGGCAGTGCCTGGAAGAAAGAAGATGGGCCTTTTGGTCTTGTCTATAACGTGTGTGAAAAAACATCACCTGAAAACTGCAAGTTCACCGTCGTTCAGTAACACGAAATAACCTTGTCGCTCTTCAGCAAGCCTGCAATGGCTCGCTGAAGAGCCACTCACGTCAGATCATGCAAATCCTTGCCCAGTGCAGGCATGACCTCGAAATGAGAGAACACCACCTCCAGCCCTCCCCGTTCCGGGCTGCAGCACATTGGGCCTACGGCATAAGACTCACTCACGGGAAATGGTGCCAGGCGTAGCAGCGGCCAGCGCAGGCCGTCGCTGGAGTGCTGAATACGCAGTACGCCCTTGGCGACGGTGACCCGCAGCCAGAGACCGGAGGACGACTCATCAAACGCACCCGTGGCCCAATCGGATTGTCCGCAGGTTAGAACGCTGCCCAGCATCAGGGCTCCGTCACTGACTTCAACGCCGGTTTTGACCCAGTTGCGCTCGTCAATGCGGACCATCAAGCCCGCCTGATCGTAAAGTGTCTTGAAATCACCCTGCACATGCACTTGCGCAGTGAATTCACCGGTCACCGAAACACCCAGAAAATGACCGGTGTCGCGGCAGAAGCCGTAGTGCGTCTGCTGCCAGAAATCGGTTTGCGGGTCTGTGGTAACCGTCAGACGCTCGTCCGTCACGCTGCAGTGCCGGGGTTGGTTCAGCCAGATGCCTTTGTCGAACATGTCGCCTCCAGTGTGGGGTTGTCGAGGGTGATGGACCGGGTACGCCGGGAAACGTAGGCAGGCCCGTCGAAAGTGCTTCCTGATTGAAATGGATCAGGTTTTACCTTGGAAGGCCTGATCGCACTAATTGAGCCGCATTACCCGAAGGACCAAGGTGGGCCTGATCGCGATGTTGCGCCAATGCAGGGTGATCGATGCAACGATCATTTATGCGCCGAGCTCGACCAGGAACAAGGACGGCAATAGTCAGTCTGTCTAAAGCGAGCTCGATAATAATGACCCTTTGACGAAAACTTATACTCCAGCCTCCTTACCGCTTAAAAATTGACAATATGTCAGCCCGAGCTAAAACCAAAACCAATAAATTCTAGAAACACTAAAACAATCTAGCTTTAAATAAACTAATTAGAGGCCAAGCTCTTCAATTACGTCATCTTCCCCCATAGGAGAGTAGTCGGGTAATTTTTTTGCTTCACTCTCTGCAATAGCCTCTTCATTATCAAAAATATCAATTTTTTTACATCCAGACGCAATGCCCGATGTAAAGCGTACTGATTCATCATGAGGAATATAATCCTCATCATGAGCAACTATTCGCCAATCACCTTCGATTTTTCGATCAAACAATCCATAAGAGTCCAATATTACAGGCCGCCCAAGCCTTTTCATCGAAACTAATTTTGACGCGTCGGGAGTATCTAATACTTGATCAAATATCTCCGCTACGTGACCAAGACTGTTTTGAGTCATTACTCTACCAATACGGTATTTTCCATTTACAGAAAAACAGAAAATATCGCCCGACTTTATATTACGCAACAACGTTTTAGGCTTTTTCGCCCAGCTATAATATTTTACGCCCATCATCCACATCCTCCAGAGCCTAGTGATAATTTCTTAGCTCGATAATTGCCTTCAAAGTTACTCTGTCGAGAAGCTGCTCGAGTCGTATTATTGTGATCAAATGAATTGTATTTATTCCCCCTATTTCCTGGGGATATATCCTCTCCAATCACACCTGTTTTAGTCTCGTAATGCTCAATATAAGCTTGCTCATATCCTCTAGCCTGCCCGTAGTTGACATTTCTGTCCAAAGGTTTTAACTTCGCTCCAGAGCTAAGTCTACCCGCATCTACGTGTTCAGTACGGCGCCTAGCAATATCATTCGTAATGCCTACATAGTAAGGTTTGCCAGCCCCTTTATCGAATAATCCATATACATTAAACCCAGGAGCAAGCTCGTGCACCCATCCTAACGGGTCAATCCACTGGATAGGGTTTGGGGCATATTTATACAAATTCTCCCCACCCAACAACCCAATCGGATCCTGCGTTATAAACCGCCCAATCTCCGGGTCATAATACCGAAACGTGTTGTAATGCAGTCCCGTCTCGACATCAAAATACTGTCCTTGAAACCTTAGGTTCTGCTCAACCTCGTTCACCACCAGCTTCTCAACCGCCCCCCAGGCTCGGTACTTCGCCTGCCAGACAATCTGCCCTTCGGCGTCGGTCATTTCCAGCGGTGTACCGATCTGGTCGGTGTGGAAGTAGTAAACCTTGTTCTCTACCTCGCCTTCTTTCTCGTCAACACGCGCCAACGGTGCATAGCTGCCGGGCTCGTAGAGGTACAGGCTGCTCTGTCCCGGACTTTCCTCACGCAGCATGCGCAGGCCTTGCCAGAGGAAGCGTTTGTGGTCGGTTTGGCCTTTGATCTCGGACTGTTTAAAGACTCGCTTGCCCAGACTGTCGTGCTGGTAGCTGCTGGTGCTTTCCACCTGTGTGTCGGCCATGGTGCAGCTTCGTAGCAGAACTCTTCGCCGTCGACCACTCGACCGGTGTTGCTGTCGTAGCCGAATGCTTGAGTGCGATAGACGTAAGCGGCAAGTCGTCGCGTCCAATGGCGCTGATCGGTCGGCGATCCAGGTTGACTTGATACGGATAGCCACTGGTGTAATACAGATGGTTAGGTGCAGGCCTGTGCGAAGAGACTGTGTGCTCAACTCGCTGAGTAGATCGTACTCGCAGGGCAACGGTCCATAAGACACAGTATTTTTGACACAGTGGATCAACAGTTCTTAGACAAAGTCGATTTTTCAGCTTTGACGCCAAGTTTCTACCCCCTTTGGTTTTAACCTTAAACTATTAAAGAGCCGTAAATTCCAATATATTAAAAAGCAAAAAGTCTTATGCATTATTTTTAGTTATTGTCGAAGCTTTTCAGATAATCACCAAACCAAAACTCTACAGCCTCTTCATTAACGCCATACATACCTTCCCAAAAATCTACAGGATAGCTCCAGTCTGTTGAACGAGATTTTTTTGGTGCAAGTCCAATATACGTATAACCCTTAGTGAACCCTTTATGATCTGGGCTTTCCAAAACACCAATCTGCCCTAAAAAATCCAATAGACCTCGGGATAACTCTTTGTTTAACATGGAGCCCTGTATAGCCCTTACTTTTTTTCCAATGTCACAGGCGTTTCTTCAGGGCCTGATTCCCTAGCAGTTTTTAGCACCTTCTTTAAAATATCAATGGATTCAACTTTTTCTGATGGCGCTTTATTATGTTCCCTTAAGAAAAAATACAGTTGTTCAGGGTTTCCGCTGTTGCTGACGCCTATGCTATACCTAGCGAGGTTGCAAAAAGTGAAATCTCTTGTTTTTTTCTTAAACAAACCACAGATATTGCATTGGATATTTTCCGCAGACTGAAAACTATGCTTCGGAAAGTTCAACATAATAGCGTAAGCTGAGAGAGCTGCTCTTTTTTCTGGCTTGCCTGTTTCAAGACCTACCAAGAAAGATTCGACAATGCTTTCTTTTGCAGCTGATTTTTTCTCATGGAAAAGTTTTTCTATGAGTTCGTCGTGCTCAATTTCTTCACTTGGAAAAATCATATTATTTTCAAGCAGAACTTCTAGTGAGCGAGGACTACTCAGCGTTTCCAGAGCGCCGCTGCGATAAAAGTCTTTTATAGCCTTTTCCAAATCTTTATTCATAGTAACCCCTAGCAAGTTGCTGTGCCGACTGCGGTGCGCGTTTCAATGGGTGACAATGAGCTGACTTTGCTCACACCTTTTCCTTCCAAGTAATTATTGGCGCCAGCTACCCTTGCTCTACCCTTTTCTGTAGGAAGTTTATCGTCAGCCATACCATGGATAATATTTCCCCGCACATTAGCACTACCACGACCTAATATCGGTTTTTCTCTAACCCCGGCATTCTCAATGCCTCGTACAACATCATAATCCGTGCCTCTTGGAGTTATTTGAGAAATGCTATCGCCAGTCCCGAAACGTACGCCATCTGCTCCCTCATTTTTACCGTGACGACGCATAACATCGCTCAACGACGTTTTATCTGAAGCACGACCATGATAATAAGCACCATCTTCGTTAGAAAGGAAATAGTTCCAATCCAGCCCTAACGGATCAATCCAAGCCGTAGGGTTACGGCAATAGCCGTATAGATTAAACCCACCTTCCAACCCAATCGGATCCTGCGTAATAAACCGCCCAATCTCCGGGTCATAATACCGAAACGTGTTGTAATGAAGCCCCGTCTCGACATCAAAATACTGCCCTTGAAACCGCAGGTTCTGCTCGACCTTGTTCACCACCAGCTTCTCAACCGCCCCCCACGCCCGGTACTTGGCCTGCCAGACAATCTGCCCTTCGGCATCGGTCATTTCCAGCGGTGTGCCGATCTGGTCGGTGTGGAAGTAATAAACCTTGTTCTCTACCTCGCCTTCTTTTTCATCCACGCGGGCCAGCGGCGCGTAGCTGCCGGGCTCGTAAAGGTACAGGCTGCTCTGTCCCGGGCTTTCCTCACGCAGCATGCGCAGGCCTTGCCAGAGAAAGCGTTTGTGGTCGCTCTGGCTTTTGATCTCGGACTGTTTGGCGACGCGTCGGCCAAGGCTGTCGTACTGGTAGCTGCTGGTGCTTTCCACCTGCGTGTCAGCCATGGTCTCGGTTTTGACCAGGCGGTTTTCACAGTCGTAGGTGAAGGTCTGCCAGCGCACGATGCCGACAACTTTTTCGATCAGGTTGCCCCAGGCGTCGTATTTGTATTCGTGGTTCGCCCACTGTTTGAGGCGGTTGTCTTTGACGTGGTCGAAGCGGCTGGTGTTGAAGTTCAGGCGGTTGGCGGCGGCGTCGTAGCGGAATTCTTCGCCGTCGACCACGCGGCCGGTGTTGCGTGCCAGCAACTGGCCGTTGGCTTCGTATTCGTACTGGGTTTCGCCGCGCAGTTTGTCGAGGGTGCGGCTCAGTTCACCGGCCGGGTCGTATTCGTAGCGGCGGTGAATCGGGTTGTAGGCGTGTTCGACGTAACTGCCTGAGCAGTCCTGAAAGCGCACAACCTGAGCGAGGCTGTTCCGCCACAGGTATTTGGACTTGAGCGTCGGGTCGACTATGGTTCCCCAGTAGCATGTTGCTGTGGCGGGTCACCACGTCTTCGGTGTAGGTGAGACGAAGCGCACTGAATCGCCGTTACCATTGAACACCTCGCCGAGCTTGCTGTCGCTGTCGCTGTCGCTGTCGGTAGTACAGCTTGATTTGGTGTAAGCGATAGCACAGCGCTAATTCAAGAGAAAGTGGCAGCTGACTGAGACAAAGTTGGCAGTCATGCCGCGGCATACCTTATTAAAGAGCAATAGAGCTTTTGGTATATGTGGAGTAGGTAGCAAATGCATCGTTACGACTAATAAATCATTTTTTACGCTTGCGGTATCTGTGCCTTTCGAGCTAATAACTAGCTATACATAAAATGCTGGCTAGATTATTTTATTTAAAGTTGCTTGTGGTTTTTCTAGGCTTTAAAGATCTTAAATGTATCATTTTCATAATAAAACTTAAACGCATCGAAGTAGTTCTCGACGCTTGGGTGAGGTAATTGTTCATTAACATTTGATATTATATCTTCGATAATAGGTGTTTCTAGGGTCTCCTTCCAACCCTCACCTAATACTTGCGGAGGCAAGTAGTCTGTGGAGTCGGGCGGAAAATCGCGACTATCTAGTGAAAATGCCCCTTTGGTATCCAATGCCCATGGGGTGTCAGGAAGATAAAACCATGAGTCTGGCATCTCTGATATGTTTAAAATAACTTCTCTAATGCTATAAGTCTTCATTTTCACCTCAACATGCTGAGTTTTGCAACTTTTTAAATCCACCCTGCTGGTTAGGGTGGAGGCTGTTCTGTACGGGGCCTGGAGCCTTATGTTGCGCTCTAGGCATCAACTCAATATCTTTAGGGCTTTGAGCATTATGATGCCAAGAATGGTTTGGAGGGCTTCTATCACTGAAACCTCCTCTAGGACCAGGTTGAATGTGCTTTGCCGCATCTGGAGGAAGAGCTGGCTTTAGCTGGGGGTATAATGCTATAGCATATTCAAAGCATATGGCTGGTTACTAATTTTTCTAGATCGCTAATACTTATGCCGAAAGAGGTTTTTGTATTTGAGATTTTTGTGGCTAGATCTAATACAACGGCAATTTCATTTGAGGTTACTTTATTTTCATCATAGAGTTCGTCAATCTCATAGCTCAATAAGTCTATATTCTGCAGAGCCATGTCTACGCATTTATGAAGTTTGAAAGTGTCGGAGTCGATAAGAAATAATAAAAAATAATCTAATGCAATCATCAGATTTTGTGCATAGCTACCTTCTTGCTCAGAAAACTCCTCAGTGTCTGGTATGTTTTTCTTTACAGTATGCTCAATTTTTATAATAGAATCTTTCTTTTCGGACAGCGAGGTTTTTAGCGCTTCTACAACTAAACCTTCAAGATTTTCTGAATAGCAACTATCAAAAGCTTTTATAAGACGTATTTGCCTATACAAATAGCTTGCTATCAGCAAACATTTTTGTTGATGATTAAGTTTCTCGATATAGGACAACACGGTGGCGTCCTCAAAAATCAAATTCCACTGCATGTGCTTCCTCCTAACCGTTTCCGACTTTTTTTACCAGTTGTATGTGTGTCCGTCTTAACACCGTGCTCCTTCATTAAGTGTTCACAGTCCAAACACACCCCTCTCGATGCATCTATATTGGTCGCGCCTTTACCTGCTTTTATTATAGTTTCCTCTGCATGGCCCTGCCCATTTACGACGTTAATCCCTTTACCTTGAGCCCACTCTCGTTGAATTTTAGGCACGGTCTTATCGCTTGATGCAATGAATAATCCCCCTTTGCTATCCATTCCCAAAGCAGTAGTCTTAAACTTTTGCGCGGTAGGATCAAGCAAAGCATGAGCTTCATTCACAAGGCCTAGTAATTCAGATAAGCCCCATGGATCAATCCAAGCTGTTGAATTATGTGCATACTGATATAAATTAAACCCACCTTCCAACCCAATCGGATCCTGCGTAATAAACCGCCCAATCTCCGGGTCGTAATACCGAAACGTGTTGTAATGCAGTCCCGTCTCGACATCAAAATACTGCCCCTGAAACCGCAGGTTCTGCTCAACCTCGTTCACCACCAGCTTTTCAACCGCACCCCACGCCCGGTACTTGGCCTGCCAGACGATCTGCCCTTCAGCATCGGTCATCTCCAGCGGTGTACCAATCTGGTCGGTATGAAAGTAGTAAACCTTGTTTTCTATCTCGCCTTCTTTTTCATCCACGCGTGCCAGCGGCGCATAGCTGCCGGGCTCGTAGATATACAGGCTGCTCTGGCCCGGACTTTCCTCACGCAGCATCCGCAGACTTTGCCAGAGAAAGCGTTTGTGGTCGGTGTGGCCTTTGATCTCGGACTGTTTTGCGACTCGCCTGCCCAGGCTGTCGTATTGGTAGCTACTGGTGCTTTCAACCTGCGTGTCGGCCATGGTCTCGGTTTTGACCAGGCGGTTTTCGCAATCGTAGGTGAAGGTTTGCCAGCGCACGATGCCGACAACTTTTTCGATCAGGTTGCCCCAGGCGTCGTATTTGTATTCGTGGTTCGCCAACTGTTTGAGGCGGTTGTCTTTGACATGATCGAATCGGCTGGTGTTGAAGTTGAGGCGGTTGGCCGCAGCGTCGTAGCGGAACTCTTCGCCATCGACTACTCGACCGGTGTTGCGCGCCAGCAACTGGCCGTTGGCTTCGTATTCGTACTGGGTTTCGCCGCGCAGCTTGTCGAGGGTGCGGCTCAACTCGCCAGCCGGGTCGTATTCGTAGCGGCGGTGAATCGGGTTGTAGGCGTGTTCGACGTAGCGCTCTGGCTTTATGAGCGGGTTCTGGATCTGCGATAGCTTTTCCGCGGGCAGGGTGGTTGCGTACTGCCAGGCCTTACGACCCATGCTGTCGTAGCCGAAGCAACTGGTCAGCTTGCCTTGGGTGCGGTAGATCTCGCGATGGAGGTCGTCGCGCTCCATGTCGCTGATCAGTTGGCCGTCGAGGTTGAGCTGATGCAGGTGGCCGCTGCCGTAATACAGGTGGTTCAGATGCTGGCCGGTGGGCAGGGTCAGCGTGGTCAGGTTGCTGAGCGGATCGTACTCGTAGGCCAGCGCGCCCTGAGGCGTGGTTTCTTTGACGAGGCGGCCGAGCAGGTCGTAGGCGAAGTCGATCTTCTCAGCGGTGACGCCCAGTTTTCTGCCGGTGTCCGTCGGCTTGCGCTCGATTGACAGCAGTCGGTCGCCGTCATCGTAGGCGTAGTCCTGACGCGCATCGTCGTTGAGTCTGGCCAGCAGGCGACCAATCGGGTCGCGCTCCAGATGAGTGCTGCGCCGTGGCTGTTCGCCTTTCTCGCCGTAGCCGATTTCCTCGACCTGTGTCAGGTGTCCGCCGAGGTTGTAGCTGAAACGGCGGGTGAGGTTGTCGATGCGCTTTTCTTCGATCAGGCGGTCTGCGTCGTCGTAGGCAAAGCGGTAGGTCGCATCGTTTTCGTTGGTCAGGGCGACGAGGCGAATGGCCTTGTCGTATTCGTAGGTGATGGTCTGCCCTTTGGCATCCTGTCGCCATTTAGGCAGGCCACGGCCGTTGCGCAGCAGCTGGGTGGTCTGGCCTTTGCCGTCTGTGTGGGTCAGGACCTGGCCCAGTTCGTTGTAGGTAAAGGTCTCGCTGGTGCCATCCGGGTGGTTGATGCGCAGCACTTCGCCGTCGGGTTTGCGTTCCAGCGTGGTGGTGTTGTTCAGGGCATCGGTGACGGCCACCAGGTGGTGGCGCTCGTCGTAGCGGTAATAAGTGCTTTTGCCCGAACAGTCCTGAAAGCGCTGCACTTGCGCCAGGTTGTTCCACCACAGGTATTTGGACTTGAGCGTCGGGTCGACGATGGTGTGCGGCAGGCCGTCCTCACCGTTGAGGTACTCGGTCTTGTGGCCCAGCGCATCGATCTCGGCGACGAGGTTGCCTTTGGCATCGTAGTTAGCCTTCCAGGTACTGCCATCCGGGTAATCGACCTGAGTGATCAGCGTCGTCAGGTGGTGGTACTGGTAGCGAATACTGCGGCCCAGCGGATCGGTCTCCTTGAGCAATCGGGCGAACTCGTCGTACTCGAACGCCAGTTGGTTGCCATCGGGCAGGGTCAGCCCGGTCATGTTGCCGGTGTCGTCGATCTCGATGACGTAGTGATCGCCACTGTAGTCGCGGCTCGAGGTGACGCGATGATCCTTGTTGTAATGAATTTCCAGCTCGCGGCCCAGTACGTCGGTGACCCAGGTGGTGCGGGCCTCGCGGTCGTAGCGGAAGTGGAAATGCTCACCATCGCTGGTCTGGTGTTCGACGACACGCGGCTGGCCGTCGATGATTTCCCAGCGGTACTCGCAGGTCAGGCCCAGTGCGTTGCTGTGGCGGGTCATGACGCCATCGGTGTAACTGAAACGGCGCACTGAATCACCGTTGCGGTTGAACACCTCAGCGAGCTGGCCATTACTGTCGTAGTGGTATTGAACCAGCGTTTCGACCGCCTCGTTGTCGACGATGCGCTTGACCGAGGTCAGGCGCGTGGTCACTTCGTCGTAATGCAGGTGCACGCGGATCCCGCCCGTCGCGCTGATGTCGGTCAGCGTGCCTTGTTCAGTGCGGGTGAAATGCAGGAAGTGACCGAGTGCGTTTTCGATACGATCCAGCGGGACCGGCTTGTTGTCGTCAGGCACTTCGCCGAAGTAGAAGAAGATGTTGTCCAGCGTCTGCAGCAGGTAGTGCCCACCCTGCGTGCAGACCAGATAGACCTGTTCGTGAGGGTTGTAGATGCGCTGGCCGGGCGCTATGTCCACGAACGGTACGGTGCGGCCCTGGTTGTCCGTAAGGTAGAGGAAGCTGCCGCGCTTGCGCAGGCTTTGCTCCCACGGCAGCACCCAGCCTTTGCCGAGTACGCTGTCGACATTCAGATTGCTGGCGTAAAAACGCGACCATTCGATGGGCATCAGGCCTGGCAGGCTGAAGTCGATCTCATCCGGGATCAGCTTGCGGCCAGTCGTGGTGTCGACCGGATTGCCGCTCAGGCCGCCGATCGCACTGCGCATTACAGGCTCAACCACGTAGCGACTGCCCACTTCGCCGGCCACGAAACCTGCGGTGAACTTCAGGGCGCAGGGCAGCACTGCTTTCATGCCTGCCTGCGTTCCGGCCTTGATCAACTGGGCGATACCACCTGCCGCACCCGCCACGGCCATCAGCACATCGACGGTAGTGCGCAGCCAGCCTGGAATTTCGTCGTCCACTGGCAGATAGCGATACCTGCCGCCGCCGATGAATACGTTGTCGGAGCCGCCGGAGATGGTCGCGCCACAGGTCAGCTTGTCGCCTTTGCGCGCCGCCGCCACACTGTTGATGAAGACGTTGGTCGAACCCTCGGCAATCTTGACCGGCCCTGGATGTTTGTCGCAGGCACCAATGCTTTTTTCAACATGCGCTGCCTTGCGGTTGTTGATGTATACATTGGGTGAGGCCGTGATGATCGTGCCGGAAGGGGAGGAAAACATACTCCCTATGGCCTCTCCTGCGGCGGTGAGCAGGCTACCTCCGACGCCTGCTGCAAGTCCTGCCAGAAGAGCCACGCCGAACCCGCACGTGAAGGTTGCGATCGCCACCGTCGCAATGAGCGCAATACCGAGCACAGCCCCGATCAGGAAGCCCCCCAGGGCGCCGGTATGCGATATTTCGTCACCAAAGCGTGCTGCTTCGAACATCTCCCCTACTCCCGCCTGGCCATAGCAGAAAACCCTATGAGACAACCCGAAGAGCGGGTGATGTATTGCGGCGCTTGATAGTCCATTTAGGTTGTCTGTCCTTGAACTCTATTGGTCTAAGTTCGGTCAGCGTCAGGCTAACTTCATCTACTGCGACATACCTTACGCGACTGACCCACTGGATTTCTGCGACACAGTTCGAAAAAGATACAACAATAGCTGCAGGCCTACTCGGAAAAATGCCATTTCCTACGCCCCAAACCCACGTCCACACCCTTGCCACCCCATCCCTGCCACGCTAACCTCCCCGCCGTTCGCTGCCAAATCAGCGGCCGGATTTAGCGATCCGTTCTATCCAGGCGTGTCAGCGCCCCACACACTGCATCAAGCTAAACTTGAAGTACGTGCTATGGCGGCTGTGCGTCGGAGACCTTCGGGTCTGCCGGTTTCCTGGATACCGGTTCGCTAACCTTCGCACAGCTGCCACCCATTCGTTTAGCGACGTCTTGTGGCAGTCTCATATCCAGGAGCTGCACCCATGTTCACTGCAACCCCCTGCGTGACCCCTACCCCCCATTTCGAAGCCACCCTCTTCCTCCGCCACAGCCGCACCCTGCGCGCCATTTTCACTGAATCTCAAGCCTGGTTCTGCCTGGCTGACCTTGCGCGTCTGATGGGCAGGCCGCTGGATGAGCGCGCCACGCTCAAGCTCGATGCGGATCAGCGTCGCGAGGTCTGGCTAGAAGCTCATGGCGAGTGCCAGCGGCAGTTGATGATCAGCGAGTCCGGGGTGCTGGCGCTGCTGGTTCATCATTACGTGCCCGAGAACCGCGCGCTGCGTCAGTGGCTGACGCATGAGGTGCTGACGACCTTGCATGATCAACAGAACGTCACGCTGGATAACCCCAGAATGAGCCAGCTGCAATGGCCTGGCACATCGCTGAGCGTGCTGCACTGGCGCAGCGAAACCTGGGTTCGCTTGCGCGACATGCCGAATGTGGTGGCCGAGGCAGCTCCTCGTCCGAAGCGGCCGTTATGGCGCAGGGTGTTGAAGCGCATCAACACAATGCGCACTGCCGCCTGACCGGTACTGCCTGAACCCCGTTGACACCCTTCCCAGCAAAAAACATGATGCATCCACCCTAAAAACCGGAACGCACTCATGAGCGACAAGAAAAAGCTTTTGCTGACTGGCGCAAGCCGGGGTATCGGTCATGCCACGGTCAAGCATTTCAATGCCGCTGGCTGGGAGGTGTTTACCGCGTCGCGGCAGAACTGGGTCGATGATTGCCCGTGGGCTGAAGGTCTGCTCAACCACATTCACCTGGACCTGGAAAACATCGACAGCGTCAGCGAGAGCATGGCGGCGATCAAGGACAAGCTCGGCGGGCGGCTCGATGCGCTGGTCAACAATGCCGGCGTTTCACCGAAGACCGAGGACGGCGGGCGCATGGGTGTGCTGGAGTCGGATTACAGCACCTGGATCAAGGTGTTCAACGTCAATCTGTTCTCCACCGCGCTGCTGGGTCGGGGTTTGTTTGACGAGTTGAAGGCGGCCAAGGGCAGCATCATCAATGTCACCTCGATCGCCGGCTCCAAGGTCCACCCGTTTGCGGGGGTCGCCTACGCCACGTCCAAGGCGGCACTGTCGGCGCTGACCCGGGAAATGGCCTTCGATTTCGGTCCGCACGGGATACGGGTCAATGCCATTGCGCCGGGTGAAATCGATACGTCGATTCTGTCACCCGGCACCGCCGAGATTGTCGAGCGGCTGGTGCCGATGCACCGGCTGGGCAAGCCTGAGGAAGTCGCCTCGCTGATCTACTTCCTGTGTACGGCTGGCGCGTCCTACGTGAACGGTGCGGAGATTCACGTCAACGGCGGCCAGCACGTCTGACTCAACGTGTGCCGGAAACGCTCTCCGGCACGCGTCGCACGCCCAGGCGACTGATCCACACCGACGCCACGATCACCCCGCCGCCGATCAGCAGGCGGGTGAAGTCCTCATGCTGGTTCCAGATCAGCAGATTGATCAACAGCCCCAGCGGCACATGCAGGTTATTCATCACCGCCAGTGTGCCGCCGTTGACCATGCACGCACCTTTATTCCACCAGTACATGCCCAGCGCCGTCGAACACAGGCCGAGAAATAGCAGCACGATCCATTGGGTCGGCGCTTCGGGCAGGTGTTGCGGGTTGCCGAACATCAGGAACGCCGGCAGGACCACCGCCAGTGCGCCGAGGTAGAAGTAGCCGAAGCGTCGGTAATGCGGCAGGTCGCTCGGGTGGCGCGCCACCAGATGCTTGTACAGCACCTGCCCGGCGGCGTAGGTGAAGTTGGCCAGTTGCAGCAGCAGGAAGCCGCCTAGGAAGTCGCCGTCCAGGCCATCGTAACGAATCACGCCGGCGCCCAGCACCGCGACCACTGCCGCCAGCAATGCCCAGGGGTTGAAGCGTCGGTTCAGCGCATCTTCGATCAACGTTACGTGCAGTGGCGTGAGGATGGTGAACAGTAGCACTTCCGGCACCGTCAGCACCCTGAAACTCAGGTACAGGCAGACATAGGTCACGCCGAATTGCAGCGCGCCGATCAGCAGCATGCTGCGCATGAAGCGGGGTTCGACCTGACGCCAGCGGGTCAGCGGAATGAATACCAGACCGGCCAGCACCACGCGGACCAGCACCGCGAAATAACTGTCGACGTGCCCGGCCAGATAGACACCGATCAGGCTGAATGAAAACGCCTGAATCAGTGTGACGAAAAGTAGATAACCCATGCCCGCCCCCCATTTTTGAAGGGCGCGACCATAGCGGTTGCGTCACTCACTGTCCACTCGACGGCCGCCGCTTTTTGACGCCAAGCCGTCGCCGCGCCCCGCGTTACCCGTCACAAATATGACAGTCGCATTATTGACGTACATGTCGTCGGTTTCGACGAAAATATAGCCCATATCGGCAACTTTTCCACAGAAAAAGGTCTTATCATCCCGGCGCTGCAATATTGACTTAATTCATCCACATTCGTCGTCGCCTGGAGTAACACCATGATATTCAACACAAAAGACTTCGGAGCACTTGGCGACGGCGTCACTGACGATACGGCAGCCATTCAGGCCGCGATCGACGCAGCCGCTGCTGCAGGCGGCGGTGAAGTGGTGATGGGGGCCGGAACGTACGTCGTGTCCGGTGGCGAGGAGCCTTCGGATGGCTGCCTGATGCTCAAGAGCAACGTCACCCTGTCGGGTGCAGGCATGGGCGAGACGATCATCAAGCTCGCGGATGGCTCGGACACTAAAGTGACCGGCATCGTGCGCTCGGCCTATGGCGAAGAAACCCACGACTTCGGCATGAAGAACCTGACGCTGGACGGTAACCGCGACGCCACCACCGGCAAGGTGGACGGCTGGTTCAACGGTTACATTCCAGGCTCTGACGGCAAGGACTCGAACGTCACCCTCGACAGCGTCGAGATCAAGGATTGCTCGGGCTACGGCTTCGACCCGCACGAGCAGACCGTCAACATGGTGATCAAGAACAGCGTGTCGCATGGCAACGGCCTGGACGGCTTCGTGGCCGATTACCTGAGCGACAGCGTGTTTGAAAACAACGTCGCCTATGACAACGATCGCCACGGCTTCAACGTGGTCACCAGCACCCACGACTTCACCCTGAGCAACAACGTTGCCTATGGCAATGGCAGCACCGGCATCGTGGTGCAGCGCGGCAGCGAGAACATCCCCTCGCCCGCCAACATCACCATCACCGGCGGCGCGGTATATGGCAACGCCGCAGAAGGCGTACTGATCAAGCTGTCCAGCCAGGTTTCGGTCAGCGGCGTGGACATCCACGACAACGGCAACGCCGGCGTGCGCATTTACGGCAGTTCCGGGGTGGATATCTTCGATAACACCCTGAGCAACAACGCGCTGGGTTCAGCGCCGGAAATCATCATTCAGTCCTACGACGACACCACAGGCGTGTCCGGCAAGTTCTTCAGCGGCAGCGACAACCTGATCCGTGGCAACACGATCACCGGCAGTGACAACTCCACCTACGGCGTCGCCGAGCGCAACGAAGACGGCACCGACCGCAACAGCATCGTCGGCAACACCATCAGCCACACCAGCAAGGGGCTGACCCTGGTGTATGGCGATGGCAGCTTTGCCGGTGATGCGTTCCCGCTGGTGACCGTCAATGGCACCGAGGGCAACGACGTCATCACCGGTGGCGCGGCCCACGAGCAGATCTTCGGCCTGGCGGGCAAGGACACCTTGAACGGCGGTTCGGGTGACGACATCCTGGTCGGCGGTGCCGGGGCCGACAAGCTCACCGGCGGCGCGGGAGCCGACACCTTTCGCTTCGATCAGTTGACCGACAGCTACCGGACGGCGACCACCAGTTCCACCGATCTGGTCACCGACTTCGACATCAGCCAGGACCGCATCGACCTGACCAATCTGGGCTTCACCGGGCTGGGCAGCGGCAAGGGCGGTACGCTGAACATCAGCTACAACGCCACACTGGACCGCACCTACGTCAAATCACTCGACGCCGATGCCAGCGGCAACCGCTTCGAGCTAGGCCTGAGCGGCAACCTGAAAGACACGCTCAATGCCAGCCACTTCATCTTCCAGCATGTCGTGGAAGGCACGGCGGGCGGCGATACCCTCACCGGCACCGACGGCAATGACGTGCTCAACGGCAATGCCGGTACGGACCGCATCGACGGCGGCGCGGGCGCCGACACGATCACTGGGGGAGCCGATGCCGACACCCTGACCGGCGGCGCAGGCGCGGACCTGTTCATCTACAACTCGCGCCTGGACAGCTATCGCAATTACACCGCCAGCGGCACCAAGCAAAGCGACACGATCACCGACTTCAACCCGGCCGAAGACCGCATCGACCTGTCCAGCATCGGCCTGCGCGGCATAGGCGATGGCAGCGCCAACACCATTTACCTGTCGGTCAATGCCGACGGCAGCAAGACCTACATCAAGACCGATGCAGTCGACAGCACAGGCAATCGCTTCGAGATTGCCTTGCAAGGCAACCTGGCCGACAAACTCAGTGCGTCCAACTTCATCTTCTCTACCGCCTCAGCCGCCAATCAGGCACCAGTGCTCAATACGCCGCTGATGGACCAGAACGTTACCGAGCTGAAGGCGTTCTCCTACGCCGTGCAGCCCGGCAGCTTCAGCGACCCGGACAGCGACACGCTGACCTACAGCGCGACCCTGGCCGATAACAGCGCCCTGCCCGAGTGGCTGAAGTTCGACAGCAAGACCCTGACCTTCAGCGGCACACCGGGCGGCACGGCATCCGGGCTTTACTCGGTATTGCTGACTGCGAGCGACGCCACCGGCGCTTCGGTGGCCGACAGTTTTGCCATCAATGTGGGCAACGTGACGCCGGGGATCCTCACCGGCACCGAGAACGCCGAGGCGCTGTACGGCACCGAAGGCAACGATACGATTCTGGGCCTGGGCGGTGACGACACGCTGCGTGGCGATACCGGCGCCGACATCATCAACGGTGGCGCAGGACGCGACGCCCTGTACGGTGGCGCCGATGCCGACACGTTCGTCTACAGCGCACTGACCGACAGCTACCGCGATTACGACGCTGGCGGCCTGACTGCCACCGACACGATCTATGACTTCACCCCCGGTCAGGACAAGATAGACGTCTCCGCACTGGGCTTTCTGGGGCTGGGCAACGGCGAAGACCACACGCTGTACATGACCCTCAACGAAACCGGCGACAAGACCTACATCAAGTCCGCCACGGCGGATGCCGACGGCAATCGCTTCGAGATCGCCCTGAGCGGCAACCTGATCGACACCCTCACCGACGCGGACTTCGTATTCGGCCAGCGTGAGGCGCAGGAGATTCTCTACCTGCCGACCCTGGGCCAGTCCAACGCGCGCCTGCTGCGCATGACTGAAGACGATAACCAGTCCGGCACCTCGGAAATGGTCAAGGACCTGACCCGCTACACCGATTACGACGTGCGCAGCCAGTTCACCGACGCCAACGGTGATGGCATCGACCTCGCCGTGGGCGGCAGCACCGTGGTCGGCTACTCGACCGGCACTCAGGATGAACAGCGTGTTTCCTGGTGGCTGGTCGACACCGATGAGCCGGGCCCTGCGCTGTTGCGCGCCACCGAGTTGCTCAAGTCGCAACTGGCGTCGCTGACCGCCATCGACAAAGTGACCACCGGGATCATCTGGGGTCAGGGCGAAGAAGCCGCTCAGGAAATCGCCCGCGCCACCGACAAGCAGGCGGCGGCCGAGCTGTACAAGGCCTCGACCCTGAAAGTGTTCGACTACCTGCACGCGCAGATCGGTGATTTCACCGTGTACATCGCCGAAACCGGGCACTACCAGACCGACGCGGCCAAGGCGCGTGGTTACACCGACGAAAAGATCAACGCCATTGTCGAAGGCGCCGGGTACGTCAGAAGCGTCCAGGAAGCCATTGCCACTGAGCGCGCCGACGTCAAGCTGGCGGTTGACTACACCGACCTGCCCCTGCGTTACGAGGTCAACCCGCTGGTTTACCCCGATGACGTCTGGCACTTGCATGAAGAGTCCGCCGAGATCGTCGGCCAGCGTCTGGCCGATTTCATCGCCGATGACCTGGGTTTTCAGGGCAACGCCGCTGACAACAACGACCCGGCGGCCATTTTCGAGAGTGGCCAGAACGAAGGTGGCCATATCTTCGGCACCAGTGACGACGACACGCTGGTCGGCAGTTCCGGCAATGACGTGCTGGACGGCGATCAGGGCGCGGACGACATGAGCGGCGGCGATGGCAACGATATCTACGTGGTCGACAACGCTTTCGATACCGTCACCGAAAGCAACGACTCGCCCTCGCAGGTGGACACCGTGGTGTCGTCTGTCAGCTGGACGCTGGGCGCCAACGTGGAAAACCTGGTGCTTACCGGCGTGTCTGCGATCAACGGCACCGGCAACGCCGTGAAAAACGTCATCATCGGCAATGCCAGCAACAACATTCTCGACGGCGCTGCAGGTGCCGACATGCTGACCGGCGGCGATGGATCGGACAGTTATTACGTCGACGATGCCGCCGACCGGGTGGTCGAGACCAATACCGATGCGCAGGTGGGCGGCGTCGATACAGTGTACAGCTCGCTGGCCAGCTACACGCTGGGGGCCAATCTGGAAAACATCGTCATCAACAGCAGCGGGGCCGCCAATGCCACCGGCAATGCCCTGGATAACCTGATTTACGCAGGCGCTGGCGACAACGTCATGGACGGCCGCGACGGCAATGACACCGTGTCGTATCTGTTCGCCACCGCCGGCGTCACCGTTGCGCTGAACACCAGCGCTCAGCAAGCCACTGGCGGCTCGGGTCTGGACACGCTGAAAGGCACTGAAAACCTGATCGGCAGCCAGTTTGCCGACACGCTGACCGGCAACAAGAACGCCAACACCCTGAGTGGCGGCGATGGCAATGACACCTTGTCCGGTGGCGCGGGCGACGACGTGCTGATCGGCGGATCAGGCGCGGATACGCTGATCGGTGGCACCGGCGCAGACCACTACGTGTTCAATGGCATCAGCGATACGGGCCTGGGCGGACTGCGCGACATCATCAATGGCTTCAAGACAGTCGAAGGCGACAAGCTGGACTTCTCCGGCTTCGATGCCCGGCCGCTGACCGATGGCCACGATGCCTTCGTGTTCATCGGCAACGCGGCGTTCAGCGCCAACAACAGCGGTGAGCTGCGTTTTGCCGACGGCGTGCTATACGGCAACATCGATGACAACGTCGGCGCGGACTTCGAAATCCAGCTCACAGGCGTGCAGACGCTGCAGGCCGCCGACATCATTGTCTGATCGTCGCAAAGCACATCACTCATAAACAGCCCTGGAAACAGGGCTGCACTCTCAGAATATCTGCGAAAGCGACCGGGGTAAGTGATACCCACCACAACCCCGGTCAATCACCAACGCGTTGCGCAAAAACGCGAAGCCTTTGTGCCCCCACCCACAAATTTGTCTTATCCATAAGAGCGCTCTACTCTCAGGCGGGCTGACAGCTGAGCCTGATTCGCAACTTTATGATGCTGCGATTGAATCGGGATGAGACGTCGAGACTCTTGCCTGCGCCAACCTGCACACGCCGGGTGCGCGGTGCCTCCGGCCCGTTGATGAACACCACCGAACATTTGGCGTCTACTTCACCGTAGTTGTTGACGGTGATTGACCCGGTATCGTGATAGACGTCGTGGGCAACATAATCGATCTTCACGTCCTGGTACTGTTTTTCCACCTCGATGGGGTACGCCAGGGCCGTCACCGGCAACATGACCAGCAGCGCACAACACAGTCGATTCATTCGGCAATCTCCGAGTCGGGATTGTCAGAGTAGAACAACAAGCCCGTATTTAAAGAGGAATTACAGCATGAAAGCGCCCCGCGTGACTCTCGACCAGTGGCGCACATTGCAGGCCGTGGTCGATCACGGTGGTTTTGCTCAGGCCGCCGAAGCGTTGCATCGCTCGCAATCATCGGTGAGTTACACCGTGGCGCGCATGCAGGAACAGCTCGGCGTGCCGTTATTGCGTATCGACGGGCGCAAGGCGGTGCTGACCGAAGCCGGTGGCGTACTGCTGCGCCGTTCGCGGCAGCTGGTCAAGCAGGCCAGCCAACTGGAAGACCTCGCGCACCATATGGAACAGGGCTGGGAAGCGGAAGTGCGCCTGGTGATCGACGCGGCGTACCCTTCGGCACGTCTGGTCAAGGCGCTGACCGCGTTCATGCCGCAGAGCCGCGGCTGCCGGGTGCGACTGCGTGAAGAAGTGCTCTCCGGCGTTGAGGAGGTCTTGCTCGAAGGCGTGGCGGACCTGGCCATCAGCGGCTACAGCATTGCCGGGCATCTGGGCACCGAGATGAGCTCGGTCGAGTTCGTCGCCGTCGCGCACCCGGACCACGCCCTGCATCAGGCCAATCGCGAACTGACCTTTCAGGACCTGGAAAGCCAGTTGCAGGTGGTCATCCGTGACTCCGGCAGGCAGCAACCCAGGGACTTCGGCTGGCTGGGCGCGGAACAGCGCTGGACCGTCGGCAGCCTCGGCACCGCCGCGACCTTCGTCAGCAACGGCCTGGGCTTCGCCTGGCTGCCACGGCACATGATCGAGCGCGAACTGCGCGAAGGCTTGCTCAAGCCCCTGCGCCTGGACAAGGGCGGTAGCCGTAACCCGACCTTCTATCTTTACTCCAGCAAGGACCGGCCGCTGGGCCCGGCCACGCAGATCCTGATCGACCTGATCCGCAGCTTTGACACGACACCGCTCACCGCTGCACTCGGCACGCCGCAAAACGCCTGACCGGAGCAGGCACGTGGCGCTCTTCGCTCAGTCAGGGCTGCCTGCTGCACTTCAATCACACGCGGCTGGAATTCATCGCCAGCAACGCAGTCTGAAAATCCTGTGCGGTCCATGGACGTGCAGCCTGATCGCCTGAAGTGCTGCAAACCCGCCAATACGCTGGGCAAAAAAAGCCAAACGTGGTTACCTTGCCGGTCACAGTCGATATCTCTTAATGAAGGACGTGTTGCCACATGCTGAAAAAAATCGCTCTCGCCGCCTGCTCCGTGCTGTTCGCCGCCAACCTGATGGCTGCCCCGGATAAAGCCACGCACGTGGTGCTCGACACCAGTTTCGGCCAGATTGAAATCGAACTCGCAGACACCAAGGCGCCGGTCAGCACCCAGAACTTTCTGGGTTATGTCGACAGCGGCTTCTACACCAACACCATCTTTCACCGGGTGATTCCGGGCTTCATGGTGCAAGGCGGTGGCTTCACCCCGCAGATGGTTCAGAAGCAGACCAAGGATCCGATCAAGAACGAAGCCCAGAACGGTTTGCATAACGTGCGTGGCACCATTGCCATGGCGCGTACCTCGGACGTGAACTCGGCCACCAGTCAATTCTTCATCAACACCAACGACAATGCCATGCTCGACAACGGCGCACGCGACTTCGGTTACGCGGTGTTCGGCAAAGTCGTCAAGGGTATGGACGTCGTCGACAACATCGTCGACGCCCGCACTACTACTCAGAAAGGCATGCAAAACGTGCCAGTCGACCCGATCCTGATCAAGTCCGCCAAACGCGTCAACTGATCGGGAAACCTGCACCGCATGAAGCCTCGGGGCTTCGTGCGGTCCGGACGGGAGAGCCTCCACTTATCAAGGAGAACCCACGTCGCGTGGGTGTGATAGCCAATGCTTTATCGTCGTTTCGAAAAACTGATCGATATCTTCAAAGACGCTCCTACCGCTGCCCCGCCCAATACCGTCTTCGCGTTCTACCTCTACTACCTGCGTCAGGTATGGCCGACGTTCACCGCGCTGCTGGTGGTCGGGCTGATCGGTGCGCTGATCGAAGTGTCGCTGTTCAGCTACCTGAGCCGCATCATCGACCTGGCGCAAACCACGCCGCCGGAGAATTTCTTCAGTATTCACGGTTCCGAACTGATCTGGATGGTCGTCGTAGCTCTGTTGCTGCGGCCGATTTTCGTCGGCCTGCATGACCTGCTGGTACACCAGACGATCAGCCCCGGCATGACCAACCTGATTCGCTGGCAGAACCACAGCCACGTGCTCAAACAGAGCGTCAATTTCTTCCAGAACGACTTCGCCGGGCGTATCGCCCAGCGCATCATGCAGACCGGCAACTCGTTGCGTGACTCGGCCGTGCAGACGGTGGATGCGCTGTGGCATGTGCTGATCTACGCGATCAGCGCGATGGTGCTGTTCGCCGAGGCCGACTGGCGCCTGATGATTCCGCTGGGCACCTGGATCGCGGCGTTCATCCTCTCGCTGATGTATTTCGTGCCGCGGGTCAAGCAGCGCTCGGTGGATTCGTCCGATGCGCGCTCCAGACTGATGGGCCGCATCGTCGACGGCTACACCAACATCACCACGCTCAAGCTGTTCGCCCACACCAACCACGAGCAGCAGTACGCGCGCGAAGCGATGCGCGACCACACCGAAAAGAGTCAGCTGGCTGGCCGCGTGGTCACCTCGATGGACACCACCATCACCACCATGAACGGCATACTGATCGTCACCACGACCGGTCTGGCCCTCTGGCTGTGGACCCAGTCCATTATCTCGGTGGGTGCGATCGCGCTGGCCACCGGTCTGGTCATCCGTATCGTCAACATGTCCGGCTGGATCATGTGGGTGGTCAACGGCATCTTCGAGAACATCGGCACCGTGCAAGACGGCCTGGAAAGTATTTCGCAGCCCGTCACGGTCAATGACAAACCCGGCGCCCTGCCGCTGAAGATCGAAAACGGCGGTGTCAGGTTCGACGGCGTGGATTTCCATTACGGCAATGGCAACGGGATCATTCACAACCTCAACCTGGACATCAAACCGGGTGAGAAGATCGGCCTGATCGGGCCTTCCGGCGCGGGCAAGTCGACGCTGGTCAACCTGCTGCTGCGCATGTACGACGTGCAAGGCGGGAGAATCCTCATCGACGGCCAGGACATTTCCGAAATCACCCAGGAAAGCCTGCGCGCTCAGATCGGCATGATTACCCAGGACACCTCGCTGCTGCACCGCTCGATTCGCGAGAACCTGTTGTATGGCAATCCGCACGCAACCGATGAACAGCTCTGGGAATCGATCCACAAGGCGCGTGCCGACGAGTTCATCCCGCTGCTGTCGGACTCCGAAGGTCGCACCGGCTTCGACGCCCATGTCGGTGAGCGCGGCGTCAAGCTGTCCGGCGGGCAACGCCAGCGTATCGCGATCACCCGCGTGCTGCTCAAGGACGCGCCGATCCTGATCATGGACGAAGCCACCTCGGCACTCGACTCGGAAGTCGAAGCAGCGATTCAGGAGAGCCTGGAGACGTTGATGCAGGGCAAGACCGTGATCGCCATCGCGCACCGCCTGTCGACGATTGCGCGCATGGATCGCCTGGTGGTTCTGGAGAAAGGCCAGATCGCCGAAACCGGCACGCACAGCGAACTGCTGGCGCATGGCGGGCTTTATGCGCGTTTATGGCAGCATCAGACGGGCGGGTTTGTAGGCGTGGATTGATAGGGCGAGGCTGCCGGCCTCTTCGCGAGCAAGCTCGCTCCCACAAGATCTGCACACGCCATAAGATCTTCAGGGGCAGTGATCTCCCCGCTGCCCCGCCTGTCGGTCAGGTGTACACCGCACTTGTGGGAGCTTGCTCGCGAAGAGGCCCGTGCAGTCGCTGAATATCTGCTGGGTAGCTGCTCACCTGTCGGTCAGGTGTACACAGAAGTTGTGTGAGCTTGCTCACGAAGGTGCCAGTGCAGTCGCTGGATGTCTTCTGGGTAGCTGCTCACCTGTCGGTCAGGTGTACACCGAACTTGTGGGAGCCAACTGTCTTTCATCATCCCCCGATGAATGGGCATTTTATAATGCCATCGCGGATAGATTCCGCGATGGCAGGCAAAGCCCGCCCCCATTCAAACCGCATGATCACGCCATGGTGTTCCGTCGCGCACCATGGCGTTCAGGCGTATCAGCAACACCCGCATGCAGGCCACCAGGGCCACTTTCGCGCACTTGCCTTTGGCACGCAGCCTCGCATACCGCTCCTTGAAATCGGCGTTATAGCGCACCATCACCAGCGCACACATGTAGGTCGCACGGCGCAGTTTCGTCCGCCCACCGTAGATCTGCCGCTTGCCGACCTTGCTACCGCTGTCGTTGTTATACGGTGCCACACCGGCTAACGCTGCGATTTGTCCACGACTCAGGTCACCCAGCTCTGGCAGGTAGCAGAACAGGCTGGCGATTGTCACTGGGCCTACGCCCTTTACGGCATGCAGCCGCTGCAGCAGTTCTGAGTCGACCTTGCGCGCTTGTGCATCGACAAGCTGATCTACCGCTTTGATCTGCACTTTGAGGCTGGCTTCCAACGCAAGGTAAATGTCCACCACGCTGGGCAATATGGCCTGTTTGATACGGCGCCGGTTGTCGTCACGTTGTTGAAGCAGGTTGTTGCGCAAGTTCACCAGCTCAAGCAGGACTTCGCGCTCCTCGTCAGGCTTTGCGAAGCCCTTCGCCTCCAGGCTGGAGGCGAACATGGCCAGCATTTGCGCATCGATTGGATCGGTCTTGGCACGCTTGCCCATGGCCAGAGCGAACTGACGTGAGCGAACAGGGTTAATACGCTGGATCTTGAACCCTGCATTAGCCAGAAGCTTTACCGACAGTTTCTCGTAACCACCGGTGGCTTCAACAAGAACGCGCTCAACCTGATGGGCGCTGAGGTACTCGGCAATGCTGGCGAGACCTTCTTCAGTATTAGGTACACACAGCTCATCCGCTTTGGGAAACAGCGCAACCTGCAGCGTGGCCTTGGAAACATCAATACCGGCATAGGCGGACATGAGTAAAACCTCTAGGATAAAGGGTGAGAGGCGCTTTGGCCTGGCTCACGCTTGTTGTTCGAGGTCGGACTCAGTCAACTGTTCGAGCTTTGAGCCAAAGCGGGAAGAGTGGATGGCAGCTTGGCTCCCACACGTGCTCTAGGCACCGCGATTTGTCAGCTTGCCATCCACCCCTCTCACCCCAGACTTTACCTTGATCAAAGACACAAGCGAGCTTGCTCACGAAGAGGCCCGTGCAGTCGCTGGATGTCTTCTGGGTAGCTGCTCACCTGTCGGTCAGGTGTACACAGCACTTGTGGGAGCTTGCTCGCGAAGAGGCCCGTGCAGTCGCTGGATGTCTGCTGGATAGCTACTCACCTGTCGGTCAGGTGTACACAGAAGTTGTGTGAGCTTGCTCACGAAGGTGCCAGTGCAGTCGCTGGATGTCTTCTGGGTAGCTACTCACCTGTCGGTCAGGTGTACACCGCACTTGTGGGAGCGAGCTTGCTCGCGAAGAGGCCCGTGCAGTCGCTGGATGTCTTCTGGCCGGTTACTCCGCCTGCCGATACGGCAGCGCGCTGCGCGCTTCCTCGGCATAGGCCAGTACGCCGACTCGCTCCTGCTCCAGAAACTCGCTGACCGCGTCTTTCAGGCCTGGGTGCATCAGGTAATGCCACGAACGGGTGATCTGCGGTTCGAAGCCGCGGATCAGTTTGTGTTCGCCCTGCGCGCCGGCGTCGAATCGTTGCAGGCCGTGGGCGATGGCATAGTCCATACCCTGATAGAAACAGGTTTCGAAATGCAGCCGGTCAAACTCGGCCAGGCAGCCCCAATAGCGCCCATAGAAACTGTCGTCACCAATCAGGCTGAAGGCCATCGCCACAGGCCGTGAGCCCTGCAGCGCGATGACCACACGGATAGACTCAGGCATACGTTCGGCCAACAGGCTGAAGAACTCACGCGTCAGGTAAGGCGCCTGCCCACGCACCTCGTAGGTATTGGAGTAGCACGCATAAACGAAGTCCCACAGGACTTCGCTCATCTGCGCGCCCTCGAGCCATTCAAACTCGATGCCCTGCCCCGCCACTTGTTCACGTTCCTTGCGCATCTGTTTGCGCTTGCGTGAACTCAATGCGTCAAGAAAGTCCTGAAAGTCCCGGTAACCCCGGTTATGCCAGTGAAACTGGCAACCGATGCGCTGCAACCAGCCCGGCTGGGTTTCAAGCAAGGCATCGGCCGCCGGATCGGTAAAGTTCACGTGTGCGCTCGACAGCCCCTCACGTTGCAGGTATGCCGGCAGCTCGCCGAGCAACTCGATGCCACCCTGAGGCGTCGCGGACAGAATCCGCGAACCGCCGACCGGGCTGAACGGCACGGCGATCAGCAGCTTGGGGTAATAGGCGATGCCGGCGCGACGGCAGGCGTCTGCCCAGGCGTGATCGAACACGTACTCGCCATACGAATGCCACTTTCGGTAGGCTGGCAATGCCGCCACCAACTGATCGTTTTCGTAGTGCAGCACATGTTCGGCACGCCAGCCCGATCGTGGCCCGAGACTGCCGCTGTCCTCCAGCGAGCTGAGAAACGCATGCCGCAGGAATGGCTGATTGCCAGGTACCAGCGCATCCCACTGGGCAGGCGCAACGGTGGCGAGGCTGTCGATTACGTGAACAGGCATGCAGGTTCCCCGATAGGCTGACAGGGTGAAGAATATCCCTTATTGAGGCGTCATGTTCACCGCCTCGGCAATCTGCCTGGAAAGAGTGATCGCGAAATCATTGAGCGCCTGCTCACGCTCACTGGAGATCAAGCCAATCTGCTCGAGGTACTGTTGATCGGATTGCCGGTTTGGCGGCAACTCATCCAGGAGGGTCAGACGCTCGCTGAAGGGCTTCTTTACCCGTTCGAAATCAGAGGCGTAACGAGTTTCCAGATAACTCATCCAGAATTCCCTGGCGACCAGCGACTCGAAAAATGCCCGCGTACTTTCACGCGTGATTATTTCGCTGTGCGCATCCTGCAAATCAGCGTCGGTCACCTTCGCGATATTGCTGAACAGCATGGTTTGGGGCTGACCGGGCAGCTCAAGCCGAGCTTGCAGGCCGATACGGTAGGCCAGGCGTACTTCAGCCTCATCTACCCTGTAGCCGTGCTGCTGGCGAAGAGCAATCTCGCGCAGTGCAATTTTTTCCACCTGATCCAGACGGTCCAGGCTCCGGCTCATCTTGAACAGCTCCAGTGGCTGCGCGGCGTGTGGGGTGGACGACATGATCGAGAACACCCGCACGCGTACTTCCATGTCGCCAAAGATCAATGCAAGTCCATCGCCACAGGTCTGAGGGTGGGCGGCAATATCGAATAACTGGAGACGCAACTCCGTACTTGCCGAGGCCGCGTCTATCATTGCCCAGACTCTTGCGGCCAGTGCTTCATGGTTACTTGAAAAATCAGCCGAGTACGTCAGGTCCCCCAGCATCTGAAAAAAGTCCGTAGAACCCGCGCAGGCTCGCAGATCCTGCCAAAGCCTGGTACGCACCGCCGCCTGCTCACTGCTCAGACCTGCAAGCCAGGCGGCACTGCCAGGTCCGGCTTCAAGTGGAGAACGGTTCTGGCTGACACCCAGCCGCGGCCGCGTCCTGCCCTCGAGAAACAGTCTGATGCTAGCCAGCGTTGGCGGAGTCAACGGGTTGCCACTCAAATGCAGGTGAAGGCGGGTGGAACTGAGCGAGCGCTCGATATTATCAAGCTCCTCGATCGATATTTCCGAGATGCGATTATCGCGCACATCCAGACGAATCAAGTCAGACCTGCGCCAATTCCACACTGGCAATGTTTCAATGCCTGTAGAACGCAAAAACAGCATACGTAACGAGTTGAGCGCTGTGAGACGTGCCTGCGATCCAAGCGAACAATAGTTGAGATCAAGAACCTCCAGTCGGCGCAGATTCAGCAAAATGGCGTTGCAGGCGGCTGTCCAGTTCAAGGGGTTATGGTTGAGCGACAGCTCTGTAAGCAGTGTCATTCTTCCTATCGACTCTGGCAGGGATTGCAGTTCATTGAAGCCCAGGCCCAACGACCGCAGGTTAGGGAAGTTGTTCAGCAATGCATCGACATGTGCAGGGGTAAGCTGCATGTTCCGCGCTTTCAACTCAGCCACATGGCCAAAGCTGGCGGTTATATCCGGTATTTGCTCTACTCGCAGGTTATCCAGATCAAGCGTGTAGCCTAAAAACTCCCCCTGAAGACTGATGCTGTGAACGCTGAGTCTTCTCCAGCAGCCATGAAGGCGCCTCGCCGCGACCTCCCTTGACCTGCGCTGCAACGAGGACGTCGCTTGCGCTATCCAGGCATCCAGAGTGTTTTGCAGGGTGCGTAATTCATCAGCAAGACCGCGCAGCCTTCGCTTGACGAACCGGGGCAGTTGCCTGGCCGACCCGGTGTGTTCGGCGCGCAACTCGTCAAGGAAGCTCGCCACCTGAGCATCGGAAAAGTCCGGGTATAAACTTTTCACGGCAAGCTCCGGCGAGTGGCTGGACGCGCCAATACCCAGGCGACGAAACAAGCCGCGCAACCGTCCACTCAAGGGATAGCCAATGCGGCCATGGGGCAGGCGTTGCGGCCATTTGATACCCGGCTTGATCGGCTGCAATTGCAGAACGGCAGCCATCCGCTCACGTCGCTGAACCGCCGTATTGCGCAACAGACTGCGCAGTTGCGGCTCATCCGCGCCAGCTGGTAACTGAATGTCGAGCCGTACCTGTTCGGGAAGCGCCTGCAACAACGCCCTGAAAAACTGCTGATCGACCTCGCCGAGCGGCTCACCTGACGGTTCGAAACACTGGATCCCCGCTTCGGTGCTGACCAGCAGCCGATGCATTGAGGCCTGATCGCTGTCGAGACTGGCGATTTCGTCGCCCTCCAGCGAGTCCTTCAACAGATCGATCGAAACCTCACCCCGCCAGCCTGGCAGGTACTGCAGCATGCCCAGCGCCGCAGCCTGCGTGTCCAGATTGTCGGTTACCGCCCGATAGAAGCCTTCGGTGGCGCGGTTTATCCGCAGTTGCTGCTGATACTCGCGGGCATGCTCGGCCAGCGCCAGAGGAATGCGTTTTTCCGTGGTCATTCGCGCTTTGTCTGCATCGCTGGCCATGCCGATAAGTTCGAGCGCCACGCTGCTCGGCAAGCTGCCGAAGTCGCGCTGTATCAGTTGCACATGCGGGTCGTCGCTGCGACCTTCGAGCAGTTGAACGTCATCCAGCAGGCGTCCCACATGCGTCTGAGCGTAACCGGCCAGATAGCGTTTGAAGCCGCGCAGTTGAACGACCTTGTCGGCACTGTCGCTCCCGGTCAGGCGAGTGACTTCATCGGCGGGCAGACTTTCCAGCAATTGGCCAAGCACCTGACTGAGGTGCCCGGTCGGCCCGGCGACATGGGACGACAGCGTCATCTGCGATCCCGCGTTCCACGCTTCCAGCAGCGCCCCTTGCGCGTCGAGCAGTAACAGGCCGCGGGTCTCATGCCAGCGTGGTGACGACACCAGCAGTTTCAGCCACGGCCCAAGATGAGCAACATGAACCTGCGGCACATCATCGGCCTTCAGGGCTTCGATACAGACGTGCAACTGCCGTTCTGTTGCAACGCGCTGAATGGCGTCTTTCAGCAAGGCCGGAGGCCGGAGGTTTTCGACATGTATCTGACGCAGCAAGGCCTCGTTGGCGCCGGTAATGTGCAGGACTTTGTGAATGTCTTCTTCCGGCAGCGCATGACACGTCGGGTTCAGGCGCCTGAACGCCGTTACCTCGTCCCACCCCATGGGGTTTTCCCATTCATGGCGCCATGCGCCAGCACCGTTGTGCTTGAGCCTTGGCGCGTACGAACGCTCATTCACCGGATGCCTGACGCGCCATTGGCTGCCGTCTGCATCGGACTCGACGCAATACAGTTTGCCGTCCAGTGGCAGCCAGGTCTTGCCGTCGTGCTCATAAAGCCCAAGGGCGTTGCTGCTCAGGTTGTCGGGCAGGGAGACCGTATGGGCATAGGCATCGATGCTCGGCTTGCCGAGGCGCACCGCCCCATCGACACGCCTTTGCACCAGACTTTCGATGAACATCGAGGGTTGCAGCCCGTTCACCGCAGCCACGACGCCGCCTGCCACCAGCATCTGTGCAACGTTTTCGCCGATGTCGTAGACATGTTGCATGGCGTCTTCGACTTCATCGTGCGTCCAGTCTTCGTAAGCAACGAACGCTTCGCTGGCAAGCTGATAAAGGGCGACCACGGACATGATTTCACCCAGCACCGGCACAAAGAACCCGGCCACGTTGAGCAGGTTCATGCCGTTGTTTTCAAGGCTTTCGATCAGTGCATCGTGAGCCTGCTGGTCGACCTGTGCGGATGGCACCGCGATTACTTTTGAGTCGTCATAGGTTTTGGCCAGCAACTGCTCGTACAGCCGCTCGAACGGTGGCTTCGAGAATGGCTGTGCCTGCACGACCAGGTCGGCGTCGGGGTCCAGCGTGCGGTCCCCGGCGGGATACAGCCGCGCATCCAGTTTGGCAAAAAATGCCGGAGCCTGGCCGAGACTGACGAAACGACTGAAGTAGCGTCGGTAGTGCCTGCTGTCCAACGCCGTCACCAGCCAGGCGTTGAAGGCCCGCAGCGACGCAAACTGCTTGACCGGATGCGCAGGCTCGGCAGGCAGGTAGACCAGACAAGGACCGTCATCGGGCTTGGCGCCGTCCTGCTGTATCAATAAGGCACCCTGTAACAGCGAGCCTGAAAACGTGTAGGTATCGAGCATGTGCAACTGGCAATAGCGCACGCCCTTGCCATCCCAGCGTGGCTGGTCAACGGACTTCACCATGTCCAGCAGGGTCTGGTACGCCGCGTCAGTGATATCGCCTTTCATCATGGCGATATGCGCAAGCACCTCGACGGCGGCCCGCTCGCTGTCCATGAACGCGCTGGCAACCGCTTGCGCAGCCGGGCCTGGCGGCTTGAACACGCTGTCCAGGTGGGTCTGATACTGACGGCCCAGATCCAGTTCATGGCAAAAATCAGCGAACTGCTCAAGATCGATCGCCTGACGGTCCCGGTATTCGACCTTGTAGCGGCGTTCGGCGCTGTCGATCAGCCAGTAACGCAGGCCCCCTGTACGCAGGATTGCCGAGTAGGGATCGAAGCGGCTTCTGTTGCTCGGAGCGAAGTTCTGCAAGGCTGCCTGAAGCAAAGTCTGCTCGAGCGGAGCCGGGTTCCAGGTGCTGTCGTAGCGCCAGGTCATCAGTTGAAAGGCTTCAACGTCGAGGTCGAGCTGGAAACGTTCGACAAACGCTTTCGACAGCAAGGGGGCTGCAAATTGCTGCGCCGATAACAGGCGGGCGCGCACTGGCTCCAGCGCCTGCGCGTAACGCCGTGCGCTTTGCTGGCTGGCATGCAGTGTCTGGCGCAATACCGTGGGCGCACCCACATACCAGTCTGGCAAGTTGAGCCTGATGAATTCGCTGTTGACGTGCTCCGCTTCGAACGGGGCGCAATCCTGTGGTCGGGGCGTTACAGAGGCGTGTGCAACGGACGATTCTATGGTTTCAAAAGGGTTGTATCTGAAGGTGAACATGGTCGATACCGCTAATGGCTTTGTGAATAGCCAATACGATAAAGACCCAACGGCCTGCACATGACATAACGGGATATGACAGGTAGCGCCCGTCTCGAGAGCGCTACCCGTCGAACGCGATCAGCGCTTGCGCAGGATCACGCTGCCGATCGAGTAACCGGCGCCGAACGAACTGAGTACCGCCAGCGCGCCTTGCGGCAAGTCATCCTGGTAGGTGTGAAACGCAATCACCGAACCCGCGGAGCTGGTATTGCCGTAGGTGTCGAGAATCACCGGCGCTTCTTCGACCGTGGCGTCGCGGCCCAGCAGCTTCTTGACGATCAGATGGTTCATGCTCAGGTTGGCCTGATGCAGCCAGAAGCGTTTGACGTCGGTGATGTTGATGCTGTTGTCCTGCAAATGCGCAGCGACCAGTTCGGCGACCATCGGGCACACTTCGCGGAAGACCTTGCGGCCTTCCTGCACGAACAGCTTGTCCGGCGCGTTCTGGCCCTCGTCCGAGGTACGGTTGAGGAAGCCGAAATTGTTGCGGATGTTGTTGGAAAACTGGGTCAGCAAACGGGTGCTGACGATATCGAACTGATAAGGCGACGTGGCAAGGTCGGCGCGCTCGACCACCACCGCCGTGGCGCCGTCACCAAAGATGAAGTGGCTGTCACGATCCCGGAAATTAAGGTGCGCGGTGCAGATTTCCGGGCTGATCACCAGCAAGGCGCGGGCCTGCCCCAGTTGCACGCTGTTACAGGCTGCCTGAATGCCGAAGGTGGCCGAGGAACAGGCCACGTTCATGTCAAACCCGTATCCGGCGACACCCAGCGCCTGCTGAATCTCGATGGAGACCGCCGGGTAGGCCCGCTGCAGGTTGGAGCAGGCAACGATTACACCGTCGATGTCGGCTGCGGTTTTGCCGGCGCGTTGCAGCGCCTGTCTGGCGGCAGCTACACCCATCTCACAGAGGATCGACCACTCGTCATTGCTGCGCTCCGGCAGGTTGGGCTTCATGCGCTGCGGATCGAGAATGCCCTGCTTGTCCATGACGAAACGGCTTTTGATACCCGAAGCCTTCTCGATGAAAGCGGCGCTGGATTCACTCAGTGCCTGCACTTCGCCACGTTCGATAGCGGCGGCGTTATCGCTGTTGAACTGTGCAACATAGGCATTGAAAGACTGCACCAGCTCTTCGTTGGAGATGCTGTTGGCCGGGGTAAACAGGCCTGTGCCGCTGATGACGACGTTGTGCACGGTCGTTCCTCTCTTATTGGTTGCAGGTAATGACCTGCTCAGGCACGGCAACTGAAGGCCCACTGTTTTCCGGACCGACGTACCCGTGCGACTGTAAAAGCTGCCCGCAACAGGCAGCAGCATTTCATGACACGGTGAAGACAGGCGCGGAGTGTGCCACAGAGCCCGGTTTTGGCGCTATCGGGCCAATGAATATAGGCACGACAGGCGCCCTTTACTTCGCGGCGTGAAGCCGCGGATCAGCTCTCCACCTGACTCCACTGCTTGCTCAACCGTTTGTCCGACACCGGCATTTTTGTGCCCAGTTGCTGGGCGAACAGCGAGACGCGGTATTCCTCCATCCACCAGCGGTACAGGGCCAGTTCCGGGTCGCGCTTGCCCTCTTGAGCGTGCTTGTCGGCGCGCGCCTGGTATTGCGCCCACAGACCTGCAAGCTCGATGCTCCACACCCGATCCTTCTGCACCTGAGCCGGGAGTTTTTCCAGACGCATCTCGATGGCCTTGAGGTAACGCGGCAGTTCCTTGAGCCATACCGCCGGGGTCTCGCGAACGAATCCGGGGTACACCAGCTTGCTCAGTTGCGCCTTGATGTCGTTGAGTGCAACGGCCTGGGACAGGTCGATCTTGCCTTTGAAGCGCTTTTGCAGACCGTGCCACAGCTTGAGGATTTCCAGCGTCAGCTTCGCGAGCCGCTCGGCATGCTCGGTCCAGTCGGCGCGCTTGCGTTCAGCCAGTGACAGCAGACCGGCACCGTCGCGCGGCAATTCGGCCTCACCTTCCAGCACGCAACTGTCGAGGCTGGCCAGCAGGATGTCTTCGATCAACGCATCGATGCGCCCCAGTTCGCGATGCAGCAAGGCCAGCTCGGTCTGCCCCGGCAATTTGTTGCGCAGAAACTTGGCGGGTTCGGCCAGCTGCTGCAACAGCAAACGCTGCAAGGCACGACGATGCTGATACTCGGCCTCGGCCTGGGTCGAGAACCGGCCTTCCTTGACCGCGCCGCCCTCTTCGACCAGCGCCGGATAAACCGTCATCGACAGCCCGGCGATGTTCTGCTGGGTTTTCTGCGCCACTGCTGCAAAGGCCTTGGCCTGCACCGGTTGCTGGCTCTTCGCGGTTTGCGGCACGGCCAGCGCGGCCTGGCTCGCCTCGGCGAAGCGCGCGGTCAGCTCGGCCAGATCACGTCCCTCACCGAGAAACTTGCCGCCGCCATCGACGATTTCCAGGTTCATCTTCAGATGGCCTTCAAGCTGCTGTGCCGCCTCGGCCCAGGCTTCGTCGCTGACCCGTACACCGGTCATGCGCAGCAGTTCACGGCCCAGCGCCTGAGGCAACGAGCCCTCGCCGAAGGTGATGCGCTGCAACGCCGCCTTGATGAAATCCGGGACCGGCACAAAGTTCTTGCGTACCGCCTTGGGCAGGTTGCGGACCAGCGCGATGCATTTGCTCTCGAGCAACCCCGGCACCAGCCACTCAAGACGTTCGGCAGGCAGCGACAGCAACAACGGCGCGGGAACACGCAAGGTCACGCCGTCACGCGGGTGATTGGGTTCGAAGTGGTAGCTCAGTGACAGGCTCAGGTCGCCCAGACGCAAGGTGTCCGGATATTGCGCGGCGGTGACTTCGCTGGCCTCGCGGGCCAGCACGTCCTCTTCACGCATGATCAGCAACTGCGGATTCTTCTGGCTTTCGGTCTTGTACCAGCTGTCGAACGTGGCCGTCTGATGAATCTCGGCCGGAATGCGTGCTTCATAGAAGCTGTACAAGGTGTCTTCGTCAGCCAGAATATCGCGACGCCGAGCCTTGGCTTCCAGTTCGTCGAGCTGTTCCAGCAAACGGGTATTGGCGCTCAGACACTTGGCCCGCGACAGGATATCGCCACGCACCAGGCCTTCACGAATGAACAGCTCGCGCGAAACCACCGGGTCGATCGGCCCGAAATGCACCGGGCGACGGCCCACCACGATCAGGCCGAACAGCGTGATCTGTTCGAACGCCACGACCTGTCCGCGCTTCTTCTCCCAGTGCGGCTCGAAGTGATTTTTCTTGATCAGGTGGCCGGCCAGCGGCTCGATCCAGTCCGAATCGATCTTGGCAACCATGCGCGCGTACAGTTTGGTGGTCTCTACCAACTCGGCGGTCATCAACCACTGCGGACGCTTCTTGCCCAACCCGGAGGACGGGTGAATCCAGAAGCGCCGTTGCCGTGCGCCCAGGTAATCGCCCTCGTCAGCCTTTTGCCCGATCTGACTCAGCAGGCCGGAAAGAATGGCCTTGTGGAATTTCGGGTAATCGGCCGGCTCCTTGTTGACCGTCAGTTGCAGGTCGCGACAGATCAGGCTCAATTGCCGATGGGAATCGCGCCATTCACGCAGGCGCAGGTAATTCAGAAAATTGCGCCGGCACCAGTTACGCAGCGGGCTGGCGGTCAGGGTCTGGCGCTGCTCTTCGAAGCCGCGCCATAGATTGACCATCCCGGCGAAGTCCGAGTCGGCGTCCTTCCATTGCGCGTGGGCCTGATCCGCAGCCTGCTGACGCTCGGGCGGGCGCTCGCGCACGTCCTGTACCGACATGGCGCTGGCGACGATCAGCACTTCCTGCAGACTGCCCTGCTTCGCCGCTTCCAGCAGCATGCGACCCATACGCGGGTCAACCGGCAGACGCGCCAGTTGGCGGCCCAGCGGGGTCAGCTGATTTTCGCGATTGACCGCCGAAAGCTCCTGCAACAGGTTGAAGCCGTCGCTGATTGCCTTGCCGTCCGGCGGCTCGATGAACGGGAAGTCGGTGATCTCGCCCAGGCGCAAGTGCAGCATCTGCAGGATGACTGCGGCCAGGTTGGTGCGCAGGATCTCGGGGTCGGTAAACTCCGGCCGACCGTTGAAATCCTCTTCGCTATAGAGACGCACACACAGGCCGGGCTCGACCCGCCCGCAACGGCCCTTGCGCTGGTTGGCACTGGCCTGCGACACCGCCTCGATCGGCAGGCGCTGGACCTTGGCGCGATAGCTGTAGCGACTGATGCGCGCCGTACCGGTGTCGATCACATAGCGGATGCCCGGCACGGTCAGCGAAGTTTCAGCGACGTTGGTAGCCAGCACCACACGCCGACCGGGATGCGATTGAAAGATACGCTGCTGCTCGGCCGGCGAGAGGCGCGCGTAGAGCGGCAGAATCTCGGTGTGCTTGAGTTGCGCCTTGCGCAGCACCTCGGCGGCATCACGGATCTCGCGCTCGCCGGGCAGGAACACCAACACATCACCCGGGCTCTTGCGCTCGCTGCGCTCAAAGGCCGCCAGTTCGTCCAGCGCGGCCAGAATCGCCTGATCGACGGTCAGGTCCTCTTCGACGCTGTTGCCGTCTTCGTCCTGCTCGCTGGTCAGCGGTCGATACCAGACGTCCACGGGGAAGGTACGCCCGGACACTTCGATCACTGGCGCATCGTTGAAGTGCTCGGAAAAGCGCTGCAGGTCGATGGTCGCGGAGGTGATGATGACCTTCAGGTCCGGACGGCGCGGCAGCAGGGTTTTCAGGTAACCCAGCAGGAAATCGATGTTCAGGCTGCGTTCGTGGGCTTCGTCGACGATGATCGTGTCGTAGCGCTCAAGAAAGCGGTCGTGCTGGGTTTCGGCCAGCAGAATCCCGTCGGTCATCAGCTTGATCAGGGTGTTGCTGTCGCTCTGGTCCTCGAAACGCACTTGATAGCCGACCAGCGCACCGAGGGGCGTGCCGATTTCCTCGGCAACCCGGCTGGCCACGCTGCGCGCAGCGATCCGGCGCGGCTGGGTATGACCGATCAGACCGTGCTGACCGCGACCGATTTCCAGGCAGATCTTCGGCAACTGGGTGGTTTTCCCGGAGCCGGTCTCGCCGGCAATGATCAGCACCTGGTGCTTGAGCAGCGCCTCCTTGATCTCGTCACGCTTGGCCGCGATGGGCAGGTTATCGTCATAACGGATCGCCGGCACACTCTCGCGCCGCGCCGTGACCTGCGCGCAGGATGCCTGCACCCGCGCAACCCACTGCGCCAGCTTCGCCTCGTCGGGTTTTTTGCGCAGATCGTGCAACTGACGGCGCAGACGATGACGTTCGCTGATCATCGCGTGGTCGAGGTTTTTCAGAAGTTGGTCGATAGAGGGCGATTCGTCGGTCATCAGGCGCGCAGGGTCTTTTTTCAAATGGCAGATGCGGATTGTCGCAGATTGCGGTGGGTCGTGACGATGGTCTGAGGATTGGGCGGTCTATGACGGCAACGACGCAGCATCTTCTCTCTTGCACCAGCGCATCAAAAAAGACCAAAATAGAGCACTAACTGGAGTCCTAAATCATGCAAAGCATCCTTGCAGATGTCGCGGTCAGCGTCTCTGAACTCAAGAAAAATCCGTCAGCGGTCCTGAGTGGCGCTCATGGTTTACCTGTGGCCGTCCTTAATCACAATAAAGTCATGGGCTACATGGTCCCTGCCGAGGTGTTTGAAGCAATGATGGAGAGGCTTGATGACCTTGATCTGGCCGAGCTGATCAAATCTCGCCAACATGAAAAGCCGGTGTCGGTAGATATAGATGACCTTTAAGCTTGAATTTCTGCCCTCGGCCTTGAAGGAGTGGGAAAAACTGGGCCATACCATCCGTGTTCAGCTCAAGAAAAAGCTTCTCGAACGACTCGGACTACCAAGAATTCCAGGCGATGCGCTTCATGGCATGCCAGATCATTACAAAATCAAACTGCGCAGTGCAGGATACCGACTCGTCTATCGAGTCGAGGAAGATAGGGTAGTGGTAACCGTCGTTGCGGTAGGCAAGCGCGAGCGCGGGAATATTTATGATTCGGCCAAAGGCAGGCTTGGCCCTTGAGGTGCAGTGCATCTGCATTACACATCGGCATCCTGCAACACGCTCGGACAGGACGCAGAGCGTCAGGAAAGGCATTCACATGCGGAGCGTGAGGAACGAGAGGTGTCCGGGAGAACACTTCTCGTGGCTATGCATGGGGCGAGCGCTATCGCGATCTGAAAGGGTCAGTCCAATCGCTGAAAATGCATCGCATGGACGCACCGTCTTCGCGAACAAGTTCGCTCCTACAAAAGCCCTGCTCTGCACTCATCGAGATTTTTATATAACGATGAGCGCCTGGCGTGAGAATGAACGTCAATCCGGTTTCGGGCCTGCTCTTACTTCTTCACACCCAGTTTCTTCAATTCCTCATCACGCAGCTCGCGACGCAGGATCTTGCCGACGTTGGTGGTTGGCAGCACGTCGCGGAATTCGACGCTGCGCGGCACTTTGTAGCCGGTCAGGTTGGCGCGCATGTGCGCCATGACCTGTTCCTTGGTCAGGGTAACGCCGGGTTTGGCCACCACGAAGACCTTGATGGTCTCGCCCGACTTCTCGTCCGGGACGCCGATCGCCGCGCACTGAAGCACGCCGGGAAGTGTCGCCAGTACGTCTTCCAGTTCGTTGGGGTACACATTGAAACCGGAGATCAGGATCATATCTTTCTTGCGATCGACAATCCGGATGTAGCCGTCAGGCTGGATGATCGCGATGTCGCCGGTCTTCAGCCAGCCTTCGCTGTCGATCATTTCATCGGTCGCTTCCTGGCGCTGCCAGTAGCCTTTCATGACCTGCGGCCCCTTGATGCACAGCTCGCCGGTTTCACCGAATGCCAGCTCATTGCCCGCATCGTCGATGACCTTGCACAGGGTCGACGGCACGGGAATGCCGATGCTGCCCATCTGCACGTACTGAGAAGGATTGACCGTGGCCACCGGACTGGTCTCGGTCATGCCATAGCCTTCGCAGACCTGGCAGCCCGTCACCTGCTTCCAGCGCTCGGCGGCGGCCTGCTGCAAGGCCATGCCGCCGGACAAGGTGACTTTCAACGCCGAGAAATCGAGGTTGCGGAAGCCGTCGCTATTGCACAGGGCCACGAACAGCGTGTTAAGACCGACAAAGCCGCTGAACTTCCATTTCGAAAGTTCCTTGACCATGGCCGGCAGGTCACGCGGGTTGCTGATCAGGATGTTGTGATTGCCAAGCAGCATCATCGCCATGCAATGAAAGGTGAAGGCGTAGATGTGATACAGCGGCAGCGGCGTGATGATGATTTCACAGCCTTCGTCCAGGTTGGACGCCATCAGCGCCCGGCATTGCAGCATGTTGGCGATCAGGTTGCGGTGCGTCAGCATTGCCCCCTTGGCCACCCCGGTGGTGCCGCCGGTGTACTGCAGCACGGCAACGTCGACGCTGCCGGGCGACACGTCGGTCACTGGCTGACCACGGCCCTTGCCCAGCACATCGTTGAATTTGATGGCCTTGGGCAAGTGATAGGCCGGAACCATTTTCTTCACGTACTTGATGACGCTGTTGATCAGCAAGCGCTTGAACGGTGACAGCATGTCGGCCACTTCGGTGACAATCACCTGCCTGATCTGCGTCCTGGGTACGACCTTCTCGGCCAGATGGGCCATGTTTGCCAGACACACCAGCGCCTTGGCACCGGAGTCATTGAACTGGTGTTCCATTTCCCGCGCGGTGTACAGCGGGTTGGTGTTGACCACGATCAGCCCGGCGCGAATCGCACCGAAGACGGCAATCGGGTACTGCAATACGTTGGGGAGCTGCACGGCGATACGGTCGCCCGGCTGCAGGTCGGTATGTTGCTGAATCCAGGCGGCAAACGCGCCGGACAGCTCATACAGCTCACCGTAGGTGATGGTCTTGCCCAGATTGCTGAACGCCGGCTTGTCGGCGAAGCGCTGGCAGGACTGCTTCAGGACCGCCTGGACGTTAGGGTACTCGTCGGGGTTGATATCGGCAGGGATACCGGACGGGTACTTGTCCTTCCAGAAGTTATCAATCATTCAGTCGGCTCCGTAGCGATAGCGAATTCTTCACATCGCCTGAAGCGATGATTTTCTTGTGCTTGGAATTATGCAGTAGACGCTTTTTCCGCTTTATGACTGATCAAAAAGCGCGCCGAGAGTAGCAGCTTTGCCAAACGTCGACTAGAGGCAGAAGCAGGCCGCACAGTCACCAATAAGACCAGAAAATCACATCTGGTCACTTTTAATGCATTTAATAAAAACCTCATCACTGCCTCAAAAGCACCGGACCAGAGCGGCCAGTCAGCATAATCGCCTGTTTCCGAAAAAAATCGACCCCGTTTGCAGCGGTCTGCGAACGGGGCCAGGTACACAGATGGAGACGATTAAAGGGTCAGGCGATGTCACGAAGCTCGCGGCGCAGAACCTTGCCCACCGGGGTCATCGGCAATGAATCACGCAGAACGATCTGCCTGGGCACCTTGTAGCCGGTGAAATTCTCTTTGCAGAAGGCCTTGAGCTCTTCAATGCTCAGCCCCGGGTCTCGCGCCACCACGAACAGCTTCACAGCCTCCCCCGAGCGCTCGTCCGGCACGCCGATACAGGCGCAGTTGGCGACTTTCGGATGAGCCATGACCACGTCTTCGATTTCGTTGGGGTAGACGTTGAAACCGGACACGATGATCAGGTCTTTCTTGCGGTCGACGATACTGACAAACCCGTCAGCGCCAATCACGGCAATATCACCGGTCTTGAACCAGCCTTCGGCATCCAGGCACTCGGCCGTGGCATCAGGCTGGTTCCAGTAGCCTTTCATGACCTGCGGCCCCTTGATGCACAGCTCGCCACGCTCGCCGAAAGGCAACTCGACGCCATTGTCATCGATGACTTTCATGGCGGTGCCGGGCACGGGAATGCCCACGGTTCCCAGACGCGCCAGCGCGCCGTAGGGATTGGCACTGGCAACAGGCGACGTCTCGGTCAGGCCGTAACCTTCGACGATCGTGCAGCCGGTGATCTGCGCCCAGCGCTCGGCCGTGGCCTTGACCAGTGCAGTGCCGCCGGAGTTGGTGCTTTTCAGCGCCGAGAAATCCAGTTTTTTGAATTCCGGATGGTTCATGAGCGCCACGAACAGTGTGTTGAGGCCGATCATGGCAGTGAACTGCCACTTGCCCAGTTCCTTGATGAAGCCGCCGATATCGCGAGGATTGGTGATCAGGATGTTGTGATTGCCGCTGATCATCATGCACATGCAGTTCGCCGTGAACGCGTAGATGTGATAGAGCGGCAGCGGCGCGATCATCACCTCTTTGCCTTCTTCAAACAGCGATCCGCCTCGCGGCCCTTGCTGACGCATGCAGGCGTAGACCTGCTGCATGTTGGCGACCAGATTGCCATGGGTGAGCATCGCGCCCTTGGCCAGCCCCGTGGTGCCACCGGTGTACTGCAGAACGGCAACATCCTGCAGATCTCGCGGTACGACCTGCATGCGGCTGTCACGCCCCAGGCGCAGCGCCCGCTTGAAGCCGACGGCCTGAGGCAGATGGAATTCAGGGACCATCTTCTTGACCTTGTCGACGATGGTATTGACCAGCCAGCCCTTGGCCGCCGACTGCATGTCGCCCATTTTCACTTCGATCAGGTATTCGATGGCCGTGTCCGGCAGCACTTCCTGCACCAGCTTGCCGAACAGGTTGAGGTAAACCAGCGCCCGGGCACCGGAGTCCTTGAATTGATGGCGCATCTCGCGCGCGGTGTACAGCGGGTTGGTATTGACCACCGTCAGACCGGCACGCATCGCACCGAATACGGCGATCGGATACTGCAGGATATTGGGCATCTGTACGGCAATGCGGTCACCCGGCACCAGTTGCGTGTGCTGCTGCAAATACGCGGCGAAGGCGGCAGAATGACGCTCGAGCTCCGCGTAGGTCAGCGTCACGCCCATGTTGCTGAACGCAGGTCGGTCGGCGAATTTCCTGCAGCAGCGCTCGAACACATCGACGACCGATTGGTAGGTCTGCAGATCCACCTCGGCGTCGACACCCGCCGGACGCTTGTCATCCCAGAAGTCAGCTTGCATTATTTTTATCCTTTTTCCCTGCATAGGTCTGGGCGGACGTTAGCAGTTAAAGTGCCGCAGGCAAATAATCGTCCGGGCCTCATCAGCAGCATGAATCTTGTCTCTGTTCAGACTGAAATCCGTCGCCGGCGATACACTGCCCAAGGCAATCGGGCTGGCAAAGACACTTGCCCGATAGCGCAATAGCTGTATTCACACAACGTTTGCTTATTATTTGCCTTGAATGTGATCCGGGGAGCGCCAGCAAGCGTCTGAATGATCTTGTCCGCGCATTGGCGGCGACAGGTCATCAAGTGTTACAAATCGAGGCCAGGTCGGATTGCACGAACCGGCGCGCTTCAATTCATTTTTATTGTCAGGACAGCCACATGACTCAAGTCACCAACACGCCTTACGAAGCCCTTGAAGTCGGTCAGACCGCCAGCTACAGCAAGACAGTGGAAGAGCGTGATATTCAACTGTTCGCCGCCATGTCCGGTGACCACAACCCGGTCCACCTGGACGCCGAATACGCCGCCAAGACCATGTTCAAGGAGCGTATTGCCCACGGCATGTTCAGTGGCGCGCTGATCAGTGCGGCGGTTGCGTGCGAGTTGCCTGGCCCCGGCACCATCTATATCGGTCAGCAGATGACCTTCCTCAAGCCGGTAAAACTGGGCGATACCCTGACTGTGCGCCTGGAAATCCTGGAAAAACTGCCGAAGTTCCGCGTGCGCATCGCCACCCGCGTTTTCAATCAGAACGATGAGCTGGTTGTAGACGGCGAAGCCGAGATTCTCGCCCCGCGCAAGCAGCAGACCGTCGACCTGACCGTATTGCCCGAGATCACTTTCGGCTGATACCGCGCACGGGCGTGCGCCACGCAGCGCGCATGCCCGACTCGCCAGTGGCCTGAACAAAAAATTCATGATGCACCCGGAACTGCTTTCCTGCGCTTTCCACTCAGGGAACCAGTAGCGCTCCCTTATCCGGGTCACGAATTGTTCATCCCACAGGCGGGGAAATCAGCCATGAATACGATCAACAGAAACTACTACCCCGTCTCCGGGATTCCTGCGCAGGACGCCCCGGCACAGACCGATCAACTGCAGCCCCAAGGCCAGGGCATCAAGCCGGGCCACAATAGCAACCTGATCGACTTCGGCCTGACACAGCAGGCCAATGGCCCGCACTCCTCGCTGAATACCCTGGGCTCCAGAGTCCAGCCGACTGACACGAACACGTCTTCAAATATGCCGGGTGGCAACGGTGAGCAGGTACTGAACAAACTTGTGCAAGCGATCCGCAACATCCTCAACAACCTGCTCTCGCTGCTGGAAGGAAATCTACACAACGGCTCTGGGCCTGCACAGCCTCAACGCGATCAGACGCCGACGCTCGCTCAATCGCCCTCTTCCGCCTCCCCTTCCTCGTCGCCGCCTTCAACACCTCAGGGCAACGCAGAAAAACCCTTTGTGGTGCAGAACGATCACCCTTCAGAAAAACCTGTATCACTGCAAAAGAATACAGAGCCGACGTCCGCTGCGCCGTCACAAACAGCACCCCGGACGACCGAGCGAAGCAGTGCCACCCCAGACAAGACACCCGCCAGACCCGATGCGGTAAACCCGGCAGTGGTCCATGACCTTGCGCTGCCGAAAACTTCGACGGACACCACCGCCAAACCCGATAACACGGTTAACGCAGCCAAAACCGCGACCCCGGCCGCGCATGGCCAGGGCGCGGACATGTCCGGCATCATGGGTTTCGCCAAAGAGGCCAACACCACCGGCGGTAACGGCGGCGAAGTCGTCACGGTCAATACCGTGGCGGACCTCAAGAAGTACATGGAGGACGACAAAGCCCGCACCGTCAAACTGGGGGCCAACCTGTCTGCCGACAGCAAGGTGACCATCAACTTTGGCGCCAACAAGACCCTGCTGGGCACCGACAAGGGCAACAGCCTGCACAACATCTACCTGGCCAGCGGCAAGACCGCCAGCAATGACATCTTCCAGAACCTGAACTTCGACCACGACAGCCGTTATCGCGAAAACGGTGACATGCAGATGTTCATCAGCAGCGGTCAGAAATACTGGATCGACCACAACACCTATTCAGGCACCAAGGATCAGAACGCCAAAGGCCTGGACAAGCTGCTGTATGTCGGCGGGACGGCAGACAACGTCAGCCTGACCAACTCTAAATTCCAGAACAACGAATACGGCGTGATTCTTGGTCAGCCGGACGACTCCGCTCAAGCCAAGGCCGAGTACAAGGGCTACCCGCGCATGACCATCGCCAACAATGTGTTCAGCAACCTTGATGTTCGCGCACCCGGCCTGATGCGTCATGGGCAATTTGATGTGCTCAACAACTCGATCGACAACTTCCATCTTGGCTTCACCGCGACGGGGGATGCGACCATCCTTTCGCAGGACAACTATTTCGCGAAAGGCGTGGATGTTTCCGACAAGGCCAGCAACTCCGGCGTGCTGGATGACTATGGCGATGCGCACTTCAAGGACATCGGCAGCAATGTCAGCTTCACCCAGAAGTCAGCGGTGACCGCGTGGACGCCGAGCTATCAGCGCGACATCAAGACCGCCGAAGCCGCCAGAGCCTATGACCAGGCCAATGCCGGCGCCAAAACCGTGAGCTGATAGCGCGCGGCGCTCGATGCAGGGCGCGGCATGCAGACGAAAAAAAGGGCGACCGAAGTCGCCCCAAGTGCCTTGCGTGCTCATTGAATGCGTGCAGGCGCGTGTCCGCCCACAGCGCATTCGATGGAGCAAGATTAAGGCAGCGTGCATAAAGACGAGTTGATCCAGATCAGCTGTTGTAAAACCAAACTGATCAGATCAAGGGTGTGGCGGCGGGATCAGCGCTTTTTAGGCTTTTTGCCGGACTTTTTCTGCTTGCCCAACGGCATGGCCTGCTCGAAGGCATTGCGTACTTCATTGAGGCGCTTGTCATTCAGATCGTGGATACGCTTGGCGCGCTCGGCACCCAGGTCGATCAGTTGTGCATCGTCGCTCATGGCTTGCGGTTCTCGAACACGGGGAATCAGGACCAATAATGCTCAATCGCGGCAGCCCTGACCAGTCCCGTGACCCGCACAGACATGGGCAGTGCAGCGATCAGATCTGAATATCCACCCAAAGCCCCTGGCGCGGCTCATCGTCGATGAGCGGTACGACGGGTACGGTGTTGTCGGCGTTCAGCGAGTCACCCGGAACCACCAGCCCCTGGTATTCCTCGGCTTCTGCACCGCCATGAGCCTGTTGCTGTTGCTGCTGGCGCTGTTGCTCTTCACGCAACAGCAACGCGCTGCGCTCAGTATCTTCATTGCGCAGATCGATGGAGGTCTCGCTGGAGCTCTGCTGAACCGGCGCTACAGGCGGAATGTCCGGCATGCGTTTGGCCGGATCCAGCTGTGATGTCACAGGCACCACACTTAACGGAAGCATAGGTTGCAGCATGGTTTTATCTCCTCTTACCGGGGTGTCGGCCGTGCACGAGGCAACTTGAACCGGGCTGAAATAGCCAGTAGTGGTTTATAAGATCTTTTTTGACCCCTCTCAGTGAAATAAGTGTCATGGAACCAAAAATTCGATAGGTTCCGGCGCTGACCATGAGTTTTTTCACGCCGCCTTTGGCCTTCGGGGCGCGTTCCGTTAACATACTCAGCTTTTTCAAGCGGGAGACAGGCAGCATGGCGCAGCAGTATCAACCGGGGCAACGCTGGATTAGTGACAGCGAAGCCGAGCTGGGTTTGGGCACCGTTCTGGCACAGGACGGCCGCTTGTTGACCGTGCTCTATCCGGCCACTGGCGAAACACGTCAGTACGCACTGCGTAACGCGCCGCTGACCCGCGTGCGCTTCTCCCCTGGCGACGTGATCACGCACTTCGAAAACTGGAAAATGACCGTTCGCGAAGTCGACGATGTCGATGGCCTGCTGGTCTACCACGGCCTGAACGCGCAGAACGAACTGGTCACGCTGCCGGAAACCCAGTTGTCGAACTTCATCCAGTTCCGCCTGGCGACCGACCGTCTGTTCGCCGGCCAGATCGACCAGTTGTCGTGGTTCTCGTTGCGCTACAACACGCTCGAGCACACCAGCCGCCAATTGCAGTCCTCGCTCTGGGGCCTGGGTGGCGTGCGCGCACAGCCTATCGCCCACCAGTTGCACATCGCTCGTGAAGTTGCAGACCGCATCGCGCCACGCGTTCTGCTGGCCGACGAAGTGGGCCTGGGTAAAACCATCGAAGCCGGCCTGGTGATCCATCGCCAACTGCTGTCGGGCCGCGCCAGCCGCGTGCTGATCCTGGTCCCGGAAAACCTCCAGCACCAGTGGCTGGTGGAGATGCGTCGTCGCTTCAACCTGCAGGTCGCGCTGTTCGACGCCGAGCGCTTCATGGAAAGCGATGCCGGCAACCCGTTCGAAGACACCCAGCTCGCGCTGGTTGCCCTGGAATGGCTGGTCGAAGACGAAAAAGCCCAGGACGCCCTGTTTGCGGCAGGCTGGGACCTGATGGTGGTTGACGAAGCGCACCACCTGGTCTGGCACGAAGACAAGGCCAGCCGCGAATATTCGCTGGTCGAACAGCTGGCCGAAGTCATTGCTGGCGTACTGCTGCTGACCGCGACGCCGGAACAACTGGGCCAGGACAGCCACTTTGCCCGTCTGCGCCTGCTGGACCCGAACCGTTTCCACGACCTCAAGGCCTTCCGTGCCGAGAGCGAGAACTATCGCCCGGTGGCTCAGGCCGTTCAGGAACTGCTCGACAAGGGCAAGCTGTCCGCAGCAGCACAAGAGACCATTCACGGCTTCCTGGGTGCCGAAGGCGATTCGCTGCTGGCCGCGGTGAATACCGGCGACGAAGAAGCCAAATCGCGTCTGATTCGTGAACTGCTCGACCGTCACGGCACCGGCCGCGTGCTGTTCCGCAACACCCGTGCCGCGGTGCAGGGTTTCCCGGAGCGCAAGCTGCATCAATACCCGCTGCCCTGCCCCGTCGAATACCTCGAATTGCCGGTCGGCGAGCACGCCGACCTTTACCCGGAAGTCAGCTTCCAGTCGCATTCGGACGTCAGTGAAGAAGAGCGCTGGTGGCGCTTCGACCCACGCGTCGACTGGCTGATCGATACCCTGAAAATGCTCAAGCGCGTCAAGGTGCTGGTGATCTGTGCCCACGCCGAAACCGCCATGGACCTGGAAGACGCGCTGCGTGTGCGTTCCGGCATTCCTGCCACGGTGTTCCACGAAGGCATGAACATTCTCGAGCGCGACCGTGCCGCGGCCTATTTTGCGGACGAAGAGTTCGGCGCCCAGGTGCTGATCTGTTCGGAAATCGGCAGCGAAGGCCGCAACTTCCAGTTCTCCCACCATCTGGTCCTGTTCGATCTGCCGTCGCACCCGGACTTGCTGGAGCAGCGTATCGGGCGTCTGGACCGGATCGGCCAGAAGCACACCATCGAGCTGCACGTGCCTTTCCTGGAAACCAGTCCGCAGGCCCGCCTGTTCCAGTGGTATCACGAAGCGCTCAACGCGTTCCTCAATACCTGCCCGACCGGCAACGCCCTGCAGCATCAGTTCGGCCCGCGCCTGCTGCCGCTGCTGGAAAGCGGTGACGACGACGAGTGGCAAACCCTGATCAATGAAGCCCGCAGCGAACGCGAGCGTCTGGAAAGCGAACTGCACACCGGTCGCGACCGCTTGCTGGAGCTCAATTCCGGCGGCGCTGGCGAAGGTGAAGCGCTGGTCGAAGCAATCCTCGATCAGGACGATCAGTTCAGCCTGCCGATCTACATGGAAACCCTGTTCGACGCGTTTGGCATCGACAGCGAGGACCATTCGGAAAACGCCCTGATCCTCAAACCGAGTGAAAAGATGCTCGACGCCAGCTTCCCGCTGGGCGACGACGAAGGCGTGACCATTACCTACGACCGCAATCAGGCGCTGTCCCGCGAGGATATGCAGTTCATCACCTGGGAACACCCGATGGTGCAAGGCGGCATGGACCTGGTGCTGTCCGGCTCGATGGGCAACACCGCCGTGGCACTGATCAAGAACAAGGCGCTCAAGCCGGGCACCGTTCTGCTCGAACTGATCTACGTCAGCGAAGTGGTTGCGCCTCGTTCTCTGCAGCTGGGACGTTATCTGCCGCCTGCCGCGCTGCGCTGCCTGCTCGACCCGAATGGCAACGATCTGGCCAGCCGTGTGTCGTTCAACACGCTCAATGATCAGCTCGAAAGCGTGCCCCGTGCCAGCGCCAACAAGTTCATCCAGGCCCAACGTGACCAACTGACCCCGAGGATCAACGCGGGCGAAGAGAAAATCATGCCGAAACACGCCGAGCGCGTCGCCGAAGCGCAGCGTCGCCTGGCAGCCGACACCGAAGAAGAACTGGCCCGCCTGACGGCATTGCAAGCGGTCAACCCGACCGTGCGCGACAGTGAACTGGTGGCTCTGCGCACTCAACGTGAACAGGGTCTGGCCATGCTTGAAAAAGCGGCCCTGCGTCTGGAAGCGATCCGGGTACTGGTCGCAGGCTGAAGGCCGGTTACACACCCGCCTGCCACGCCCATGCGCCGCATGGGCATGGCGCTCCTGCTCAGGCTATGACGCAGAGCGTCATGAAAGGCATTCCCACGCTGGAGCGTGAGGAACGATGTGTACCGTAACCAAGCCCATGCTCCGCGATATCCGCCCCCCTATCATGCCCATGCGCCGCATGGGCATCGCGCTCTTGCTCCCGCTATGACGCAGAGCGTCATGAAAGGCATTCCCACGCTGGAGCGTGAGGAACGATGTGTACCGTGACCAGGCCCCTGCCCCGCGATATCAGCAACACCCCCTATCGTGCGCCTGTTCCCGATATCCGCAACACCCCCTATCATGCCCACGCTCCGCGTGGGCATGCCTTTCCGGACGCTCTGCGTCCTCCCAATCATCAAGGCCAAACGCGCCAGCCATCACTTTGATGCCAAATTGGCACCTCGTGTATTGGCAGGTTGTAAACAGCTTCTATACTCACCTTACAACGCCAGGCTTTCAGCCCTGGCGCCCTTGCAGTGAGAATAGGGCAAGCTATGGATTGGCTGGGTTTGAACGTATTCGCTGACCCACCAGCGGACGTGCAATTATTGATCGACTGTAGTCACAACCTGTTTCTGGTCGCGCTGGCTTACGGCGTGGCCTGTGCTGCGTGCTTTGCCACGCTGGATATTGCGGACCGTGTCATCCAGGTCGACGCCCTCAAAAGCCGTCGCCTCTGGAAAGCGCTGGGCGCGTTGTGCCTGGCCGGTGGCGTGTGGGCGATGCACTTCATCAGCATGCTGGCCTTTCAGGCACCGCTCAAAATCGCTTACGACCTCTCCATCACGCTGATTTCCCTGCTGATCGTATTGATTACCGCATTGGTGGCCATGCGAGCACTGACAGTCCCGGAACTGACTCTGAGACGCTGCCTGATCAGCGCGGTGGTGATGGGGGTCGGCATCAGCGTCATGCACTGCCTGGGCATGTCGGCCATGCGCTCCACTGCCACGCAGTACTACGAGCCGCGGATGTTCGCCCTGTCGATTCTGGTCGCAGTCCTCTCCAGCATTGCGCTCCTGACACTGCCGCGGCACTTGCGCCAGTACAACGGCATGTTTCATCAGATGTTCCGATATGCGGTCAGCCTTCTGCTGGGCGCGGGCCTGTTGACCATGCACCTGATGGGCATGAAGGCGCTGCGGCTGGTGATCCCGGAAGGCACTGAGCTGCACGGGCCCGCCACCGAAAACAGCCAACAGCTGGGGCTGACCATCGCGGCCATCGCCCTGCTGATCATCGCCGGCAGCATCAGTGCGGCAATGGCTGACAAGAAACTGCAAGGCAAGGAGCATGACCTGCAGCGGGTCAATGCACTGCTTACCCAGCTGGATCAGGCACGCGTCTCGCTTCAGCAGGTTGCGCATTACGACCCGCTGACCAATCTGATCAACCGCCGCGGTTTCAATCAGATCTTCGCCGAGAAGCTGCAGGAGCACACTTACAACAACGGCATGCTCGCAGTGATGTTCCTCGACATCGACCACTTCAAGCGCATCAATGACAGCCTGGGCCATGATGCGGGTGACGAGCTGCTCAAAGTGATAGCCGACCGCATCCGTGGTGCTACCCGGGTTCAGGACGTGGTAGCGCGCTTCGGCGGCGATGAATTCTGCATCCTGCTGAGCATTCCGGACTACGAAGAGGCACGACACCTGGCCCATCGGGTCATGCAAAAAATGAAAGAGACCATCGCGCTGGCAGGAAGACGCATGGTCATGACCACCAGTATCGGTATTGCCGTGTTCCCGCGTGACGGTTCGACCTGCGATGAGCTGCTCAAGCACGCGGACCTCGCGCTCTACCAGTCCAAGGACAAAGGGCGCAACGGCGTCAACTTCTTCAACCCGGCGCTCAAGACCAAGGCCAGTCTGGAGCTGCAACTGGAAGAAGAACTGCGCAATGCCCTGCGCGAAGGCACGGGGCTGCAGGTGTACTACCAGCCTATCGTCGACATGCGCACCGGCCACGTTGCAAAGCTCGAGGCGCTGGTGCGCTGGAATCATCCGCACCACGGCCTGCTGGTACCCGCCCGCTTCATCGGCATTGCCGAAGCCAACGGCCTGATTGCAGAGCTGGATAACTGGGTGCTGCGCCGCGCCTGTCACGACCTGCGCACTCTGCATCAGGAAGGGCTGGAACAGCTGATCATCTCGGTCAACTGCTCAGCGCTGACGCTGGGCCGCAACGAATTGGTCGAAGAGGTTGAACGGGCAATGGCCGATGCTGACGCAGCGCCTGGACGGCTGGAACTGGAGGTCACCGAAAATGCCTTGATGGGCAACATCAGCAACACCATCCTGATGCTCAAGCACATTCGCAGCCTGGGTGTTTCCCTGTCGATCGACGACTTCGGCACGGGTTACTCGTCGCTCGCCTATCTCAAGCGACTGCCACTGGACACGCTGAAGATCGACCGTTCGTTCATTATCGACATTCCCCAGTCACCGCAGGATATGGAAATCGTTCAGGCAATCCTCGTCATGGCGCATACCCTGCGCTTGAAAGTCGTGACGGAGGGCGTCGAAACCCAGGCTCAGCTGGAGTTTCTCAGGCAGTTTGGCAGTGATTACGTACAAGGTTATATGTTCAGCAGGCCTCAGCCGCTGGAGCGAATCCTGCCCCTTGCCAGACAGATGAATGAGCGTGAGGCCAGCTTGCAGTGGTCTGCCCTGCCACCACCGTATGCCCACGGACCTGACATCGGGATACCAGAAGCATCGGATGTGTTCGCCGAACTGTCTGACAGTGACGATTTCGCCAGTCACAGACCTGTTCGCACCTGAAGCGGCGCTGCATGGAACCATCGCCGAAAAGCCAGCACAGCCCGCTGAAACCGCCACCTCGAAAGGTGTGGTTTTACGCTACGCGGGCTGCCAAAGAGTTACCTTCCAACTCACCCGCGAAAACCGCAAGGCACCCAACTGGTGCGCAAATCATTCCTGCGCCCTGTTTTGAATCAATACCCAGGGTGCCACTACTACAGCCCACAGCACTGGATCTGTCTCCACCAGCTCAAGCGCCTTGGTTTCAGACACCTTGCCAACCTGCCCTTCAGCCAGCCATGCAGACACCCTGGCTGCATCATTTTCGGCCACTGCCTCGGCGACTTCGATCAAATCCAGAGGCAGCTCGACCCACAACAGGGCACCCTTGGCAAAGAATGGTTGCAATTCAGTCCAGGTGATTGAGGCCGTTTCGCCAAGCAGTTTGGCATAGAGGGTGCTAGGTTCTTGCGTCATGGGTTTCACCAAAAAGAAAATCGGCGCAATGATAGCGCCGAGTTTCCCACCGGCAAGCCCAGAAGCAGGCGATTTATCGCAGGGAAGTGCAGATAACCTTATGGATCTGAAGTGATTTCAGACACTCAAGCGGTTCGATTCTGTAACTTTCTTTCGATTAGGCGACACGCACAGGTTTGTCCCCGGACGCCCGGCTTTCCAAGCCCGCGAACGGCGCTCTAAACTGTTCCGGTACAGTTGGCGGTGCGGGACAACCGGTGATCGAATCGGTCCTGGAGCCTTGGCCATCAGGATTATAAAAACTACAACGCAAGAGTGGAGCATCATGACTAAGGGTACCAATAAGCTTTCAAGGCTGTTTGCCGCACTGGTTATGGCGGGGGTTGCCAGCCATTCGTTCGCAGCTGACACCATCAAGATCGGCATCGCCGGCCCCAAGACCGGCCCTGTCGCCGAATACGGCACCATGCAGTTCAATGGTGCCAGGATGGCCATCGAGCAGATCAACGCCAAAGGCGGCGTAGATGGCAAAAAGCTTGAAGCCGTCGAATATGATGACGCCTGCGATCCGAAACAGGCCGTTGCGGTCGCCAACAAGGTGGTCAACGACGGCGTGAAATACGTGGTCGGCCACCTCTGCTCCAGCTCCGCCCAGCCAGCCTCCGACGTTTACGAAGACGAAGGCATCATCATGGTGACCCCGGCTGCCACCAGCCCGGAAATCACCGCGCGCGGCTACAAACTGGTGTTCCGCACCATCGGTCTCGACAGCGCCCAGGGTCCGGCCGCTGGCAACTACATTGCCGACGTCGCCAAGCCGAAAATCGTTGCAGTGATCCACGACAAGCAGCAGTACGGCGAAGGTATCGCGACAGCCGTCAAGCAAACGCTGGAGAAAAAAGGCGTCAAGGTTGCACTGTTCGAAGGCATCAACGCTGGCGACAAGGACTTCTCCTCGCTGATTCAAAAACTCAAGCAGGCCAACGTCGACTTCGTCTACTACGGCGGCTACCACCCTGAGCTGGGCCAGATCCTGCGCCAGTCCAAGGAAAAAGGCCTGAACGCCAAGTTCATGGGCCCTGAAGGCGTCGGCAACGAGTCGATCTCGCAAATTGCTGGCGAAGCTTCCGAAGGCCTGCTGGTCACCCTGCCAAAATCCTTCGACCAGGACCCGGCCAACCAGGCGCTGACCGAGGCCTTCAAGGCCAAGAGTCAGGACCCGAGCGGCCCGTTCGTGTACCCGTCCTACTCCGCCGTACAGGTCATTGCTGACGGCATCGCTGCCGCCAAGTCCGAAGACACCACCAAGGTGGCTGCTGCCATCCACGCCGGTACCTTCAAGACGCCAATGGGCGAGCTGAGCTACGACGAAAAAGGTGACCTGAAGAACTTCCAGTTCGTGGTCTACGAGTGGCACTTCGGCAAGCCCAAGACCGAAGCCGCCAAATAAGCTGCTTGCGTTAACCCTCAAAGCCCACTGCCAGCGCAGTGGGCTTTGTTTTACGAATCCAGGCCCGTACGCAGGTTTCGGCAACCCGAACTGTATGCACGAGGCCCCCTGAAAATCTTAAAACCGTCAATAGCGGTTCCTTGATAGCGCAACAGGCTACGCATCGACAGAATGCCACCCCGGCGCACGTCAGAGAAATGCAGATCAGGTTTTTAGGAGCGCGGTAAATGCCCGAGTTATTCCACTACATGCAGCAGCTGGTCAATGGCCTGACCATTGGCAGTACGTATGCATTGATCGCCATCGGTTACACGATGGTGTACGGCATCATCGGAATGATCAACTTCGCCCATGGCGAGGTGTACATGATCGGTTCCTATGTCGCTTTCATGGCACTCGCCGGTCTGGCGATGCTGGGTATTCACAGCCTGCCGCTGCTGATGATTGCCGGTTTTGCCGCTGCGATCATCGTGACCAGTGCCTACGGATACAGCATCGAGCGTGTGGCCTACCGTCCGTTGCGCAACAGCAACCGTCTGATCCCCCTGATTTCTGCCATCGGCATGTCGATCTTTCTGCAGAACTCGGTCCAGCTTTCCCAGGGCTCCGGCAACTTCGCCATCCCCAACCTGCTGCCCGGCAGCCTCTCGTTCGGGCCTGGTGGCGCCGAGGAAGTGCTGATTTCCTACATGCAGATCGTGGTGTTCGTCGTCACCCTGCTGGCCATGACCGGCCTGACCCTGTTCATCTCCCGCTCGCGAATGGGCCGCGCCTGCCGCGCCTGCGCCGAGGACATGAAGATGGCCAATCTGCTGGGCATCAACACCAACAACATCATCGCCCTGACCTTCGTGGTCGGTGCTGCACTGGCCGCCGTCGCCGCCATGCTGCTGAGCATGCAATACGGCGTGATCAACCCCAACGCCGGCTTCCTCGTCGGCCTGAAAGCCTTCACGGCTGCAGTACTGGGCGGTATCGGTTCGATCCCGGGTGCCGTGCTCGGTGGTCTGGTGCTGGGCGTCGCCGAAGCCTTCGGTGCCGACATTTTTGGTGATCAGTACAAGGACGTCGTGGCTTTCGGCCTGCTGGTCCTGGTGCTGCTGTTCCGACCGACCGGCATTCTGGGTCGTCCGGAGGTTGAGAAAGTATGAGCAAGTCTTTCAAACAGGCGCTGTTCAGCGCCGCACTGGTCTGGGCTGTGGCCTACCCGGTGTTTGGCCTGAAACTGGCCTTTTCCGGCGTCACCCTGCAAGTGCAGAACGCCAGCCCGCTGACCCTGACCATTATTGCCGTGTGTTCGGTCCTGCTGTTTCTGCGCGTATTGTTTGCCGAGCAGATCAGCGGCCTGCGTCGCGGCTCCGACAAACCGCTGATCCCGCAAAAGACCAGCGACTTCCTGACCCAGCCGAAAACCCAGCGCTGGGGCCTGGCAGCGCTGATCGTGCTGGCCTTCATCTGGCCATTCTTCGGGTCGCGCGGTGCGGTGGACATTGCCACGCTGATCCTGATCTACGTGATGCTCGGCCTCGGCCTGAATATCGTGGTCGGCCTGGCAGGTCTGCTTGACCTGGGCTATGTCGGTTTCTATGCGGTCGGCGCCTACAGCTATGCCCTGCTGTCGCACTATTACGGGCTCGGCTTCTGGATCTGCCTGCCGATCGCGGGGCTGATGGCGGCGCTGTTCGGGTTCCTGCTGGGCTTTCCGGTGTTGCGTCTGCGCGGCGACTATCTGGCCATCGTGACGCTGGGGTTCGGCGAGATCATCCGCATCTTCCTGCGCAACCTGACCGATATCACCGGCGGTCCGAACGGCATCAGCAACATCGAAAAGCCGACCTTCTTCGGCCTGACTTTCGAGCGCAAGGCTGCTGAAGGCATGCAGACCTTCCACGAGTTCTTCGGCCTGCCGTACAACTCGATCAACAAGGTCATCTTCCTCTACCTGATCGCCCTGCTGCTGGCACTGGCGGCGTTGTTCGTCATTAATCGCCTGCTGCGCATGCCGATCGGCCGGGCCTGGGAAGCCTTGCGCGAAGACGAAATCGCCTGTCGCGCACTGGGTCTGAACCCGACCGTGATCAAGCTCTCGGCCTTCACCCTTGGCGCTGCGTTCGCAGGTTTCGCAGGCAGCTTCTTTGCTGCACGTCAGGGTCTGATCACCCCGGAATCGTTCACCTTCATCGAGTCGGCAATCATTCTGGCCATCGTGGTGCTGGGTGGCATGGGCTCGCAACTGGGCGTGATTCTGGCGGCCATCGTGATGATCCTGTTGCCTGAGCTGATGCGTGAGTTCAGCGACTACCGCATGCTGATGTTCGGCGCGCTGATGGTGCTGATGATGATCTGGCGTCCACAAGGGTTCCTGCCGATGCAGCGTCCCGAAATGAAATTGAAAGCGGAGCTGCCGAAATGAGCCGCCCATTACTGCAAGCCACCGGCTTGAGCATGCGTTTTGGCGGCCTGCTGGCGGTCAATGGCGTTGCCCTGACCGTCAATCAGGGGCAGGTCGTATCGATGATCGGCCCCAATGGCGCAGGCAAGACCACAGTCTTCAACTGCCTGACCGGGTTCTACCGGCCGAGCGCGGGCACCATTCTGCTCGACGGTGAGCCGATCCAGGGCCTGGCTGGTCACCAGATCGCGCGCAAGGGCGTGGTGCGTACCTTCCAGAACGTGCGCCTGTTCAAGGACATGACCGCCGTGGAAAACCTGCTGGTTGCCCAGCACCGGCATTTGAACACCAACTTCCTGTCCGGCCTGCTCAAGACGCCCGCGTTTCGCCGCAGCGAACGTGAAGCCATGGACTACGCCGAGCACTGGCTTGAGGCGGTCAACCTGCGTGAATTCGCCAATCGCCCTGCCGGGACGCTGGCCTATGGTCAGCAACGCCGCCTGGAAATCGCCCGCTGCATGATGACGCGTCCGCGCATTCTGATGCTCGACGAACCGGCGGCGGGTCTGAACCCCAGGGAAACCGATGATCTGAAAGCGCTGATCGGCGTGTTGCGCAGCGAGCACAACGCGACGGTCCTGCTGATCGAGCATGACATGAAACTGGTGATGAGCATTTCCGACCACATTGTGGTGATCAACCAGGGCACGCCTCTGGCCGATGGCACGCCGGAGCAGATTCGTGACAATCCCGATGTGATCAAAGCCTACCTGGGGGAAGCGTAAATGCTGCAGTTCGAAAACGTTTCCACCTTCTACGGCAAGATCCAGGCGCTGCACAGCGTCAACGTGGAAGTACGCCAGGGTGAAATTGTCACCCTGATCGGCGCCAACGGCGCGGGCAAGTCCACCCTGCTGATGACCCTGTGCGGCTCGCCGCGCGCCCACAGCGGCAGTATTCGCTACATGGGCGAGGAACTGGTCGGGCTGGAGTCGTCGATCATCATGCGCAAGAGCATTGCCGTGGTGCCGGAAGGCCGCCGGGTATTTGCGCGCCTGACCGTTGAAGAGAACCTGGCAATGGGCGGTTTCTTCACGCAAAAGGAGGATTATCAGGAACAGATGGACAAGGTCCTGCAGCTTTTTCCACGCCTCAAGGAACGCTTCAATCAGCGCGGCGGCACCATGTCCGGTGGCGAACAGCAGATGCTGGCCATCGGTCGCGCACTGATGAGCAAGCCCAAGCTGCTGTTGCTGGACGAGCCTTCACTGGGTCTGGCGCCGATCATCATCCAGCAGATTTTCGAGATCGTCGAACAGCTGCGCCGCGATGGGGTGACGGTATTTCTGGTCGAACAGAACGCCAACCAGGCCTTGAAAGTCGCCGACCGCGCCTACGTACTGGAAAACGGCCGCGTGGTCATGCAAGGCACAGGCGAAGAACTGCTGGTCGATCCGAAAGTGCGGGACGCGTATCTGGGCGGCTAAGCGCACGCCACGTCCCGAGAGGCCGAAACGGCTTTGCAGGAGCGAATCGGCCGACGCTTCGCCTGTTCGCGAAGGCGTTCGTTTAAACGATGTATTTTCGTCGAACAAAACGGCCCTTTCGCGAACACGTTCGCTCCTACTGTCAGAGTCAGGCCTGCACGATAGTCAAAGCCACTGCTCGCGCGATAAGCATCCAGGCCCTTGTGATGCACCTCCAGTCTGAGTAACGTGGCGGCACTTGTCTGGAGACCACATCATGTTTGCTGCCCGTTCCGTCCTCGTATTTGCTCTTCTACCGCTGTTTGCCGGGTGTCAGTTGCTCGGTAAACAGACCGAGGAACCGAAGGTTTCCACGGCGGGCATGCTCCGCATGCAGGGCGATCTGACCGGGGAGAACGGCCAGTTGCTGTTCAAGCCGTGTAACGAGCAGCGTCGCTACGTGGTCAAGGATCGCGGCAACACCGGCATTCTGCAGGAGGCGGCCTCGCTGGCGGACAGCAAGGGCACGGTGTTTGCCGATCTGCGCGGCAGCTTTGCCGCGAGCAAGGCGGCCAACAGTGACGGTCAGCTGGACCTGCATCAGCTGTACCGCGTCGAACGTCCAGGCCAGGCCTGTGAAGACCTCAACTTCAAACGCCTGACATTGCACGTCAATGGCAACAAACCCGCCTGGAACGTCAATGTCAGCGGCAAGGGCATGGTTCTGGAGCGCGAGGGCGTCGCGCCACTGGCGTTGCCCTACGTGGAAGAGAAGCTGCCGGACGGCAGTTTCAGCGTCAGCAGCGAAGCCAACAACCAGCGTATCGAGATATGGGTCGCACCACAGCGCTGCGTCGACAGCGTCGACGGCTCGGTGCAACACCTCACCGCAGAGCTGCGCATCAACGGCCAGGCCCAGCGTGGCTGCGGTTATTACGGCGGTTCACGCGACGACTGATCGCCCAGGCTCGCCGCCAAAGGGGTTCAGCGCTTATAATCGCCGGTTCTTGTAGTGCTGTCGGGCTGAACCTGCGGCCCGAAAACTGGACCCCTTAATGTTACGAATCACCGAACTCAAGCTGCCGATCGATCATCCGGAAGAAGACCTGCGCGTTGCGCTCTTGAAGCACCTGGGTATCGACAGCGGCGAACTGCTGGACTTTACCCTCTTCAAGCGCAGTTACGACGCGCGCAAAAAGTCTTCCGAGCTGTGCTTCATCTACACCATCGACTTCCAGGTCAAGGATGAAGAGGCACTGTTGCGCAAGCTGGCCAACGACCGCCACGTCGGCCCGGCACCTGATGTCAGCTACAAAGTCGTCGGTCACGCTCCCGAGGGGCTGACAGAGCGCCCGATCGTCGTGGGTTTCGGGCCCTGCGGTATCTTTGCCGGGCTGCTGCTGGCGCAGATGGGCTTCAAGCCGATCATCCTCGAGCGCGGCACCGAAGTTCGTCAGCGCACCAAGGACACCTGGGCGCTGTGGCGCAAAAACGTACTCAACCCCGAGTCCAACGTGCAGTTTGGCGAGGGCGGTGCCGGGACCTTTTCCGACGGCAAGCTTTACAGCCAGATCAAGGACCCGAAATTCATCGGCCGCAAGGTGCTGCACGAGTTCGTGAAGGCCGGCGCGCCGGAAGAAATCCTCTATGTCAGCAAACCGCATATCGGCACGTTCCGCCTGACCGGTGTGGTCGAGAACATGCGCCATCAGATCGAAGCGCTCGGCGGCGAAGTGCGCTTTCAGCAGCGCGTGACCGACGTGATGATCGAGGATGGCCAATTGCTGGGCGTGCAGCTGGACAGCGGCGAACAGCTCGAGTCCCGGCACGTGATTCTGGCGCTGGGCCACAGTGCCCGTGACACCTTCCGCATGCTGCACGGCCGTGGCGTGTTCATGGAAGCCAAGCCGTTCTCGGTGGGCTTCCGCATCGAACACCCGCAATCGTTGATCGACCGCGCGCGACTGGGCAAATATGCCGGTCACCCGAAGCTCGGCGCAGCCGATTACAAACTGGTGCACCACGCCAGCAACGGCCGCTCGGTCTACAGCTTCTGCATGTGCCCTGGCGGCACGGTCGTGGCAGCCACGTCAGAGCCCGGCCGAGTGGTCACCAACGGCATGAGCCAATACTCGCGCAACGAGCGCAATGCCAACTCGGGCATCGTGGTCGGTATCTCGCCGGAACAGGACTACCCGGGCAGCCCGCTGGCCGGTATCGAATTGCAGGAGCGTCTGGAGTCTCACGCCTATCTGCTCGGCGGCAGCAGTTACGAGGCCCCTGCGCAACTGGTCGGCGACTTCATTGCCGGCAGGGCCTCGACAGCCCTGGGCAGCGTTGAACCGTCCTACAAGCCGGGCGTGAAGCTGGTGGACCTTGCCGAGGCCCTACCCGCCTTTGCCATCGAAGCCATTCGTGAAGCCCTGCCGGCATTCGACAAGCAGATCAAAGGCTTCTCGCTGCACGACGCCGTGCTGACCGGCATCGAAACCCGCACCTCGGCACCGCTGCGCATTACCCGCGGGCCGACTATGCAGAGCCTGAACACCAAAGGCCTTTACCCGGCCGGTGAAGGCGCTGGCTATGCGGGCGGGATTCTCTCGGCTGGCGTGGACGGCATTCGGGTGGCCGAAGCGCTGGTGCGGGACATGCTGGGGATCGAGGGCTGAGCCCAGGGTGACTATCGTTCCCGCGATCCGTGCGGGAATGTATTTCGTGACGCGCCGCGTCACACATAAAAGCTGCGGTTCACCGTCAGGATCGGACGCGGAGCGTCCAGAACTGCATGCCAACGCAGAGCATTGGTACGATATTCACGCGCCATGCCTGGCGCACCAATAAAAAACCCCGAGCATTGCGGCTCGGGGTTTTGCTGTGCGGTGTTGCAGATCAGTGGGTAACGCGGCTGGTGCCGTTGACGCTCATGATACGCACGCGCTCGCCGACCCGGAAAATCTCGTTTTCCTGAACCTGCTGCACGTAGGCACGCATGCTGCCGTCGTCCTCACGCACGGTGATCTCGACACCTTGCGTACGGGTCAGGCCTTCCTCGGTCGCCGAACCCAGCAAACCACCGGCCACTGCGCCGATCACCGCTGCCACGATACTGCCGCGACCACCGCCGATGGCGCTACCGCCCACACCACCAACGACTGCACCCGCCGCGCCGCCGATCGGGGTCTTGGTGCCCTCGATCTTGACCGGACGCAAGGATTCGATCGTCCCCATGCGAACTGTCTGTACGGTCCTGGCCTCGTCACGGGAGTAGGAATCACCGGTCAGATTCGAGGTACAGCCGCCCAGCGTCAGAGCCATGGCAGTGAACGAAGCAACCAGAAGAGCAGACTTGCGCATAAAAGGAATCTCCAGAGGAATCAGTGGCCATTAGACTACCCGACAAAGGTGCTGTCACGGCCCCGAGCCTGCAAATTAAATTGATTCAGGCCTCATACAGCCATAGCCCGTATAACGCTCAGACGATTGGCCAAACGAATAATTCAATCAGGGTGCAAGGCGCTCACGTGTCCATCTGTCGTCTATCAAACGATAGTTCAAACGGTCGTGAAGTCGACTGGAGCGACCCTGCCAGAACTCGATTCGCTCGGGCAAAAGACGATAGCCACCCCAGTGCTCGGGGCAGTGTGGCTGGGTGTCTGCGAAGCGTTGTTCCGTCTGTCTGATCAGGCCTTCCAGTTCGTCGCGATCCGCGATTACACGACTCTGTGGCGAGGCCCATGCCCCCAGACGACTGCCCAGGGGGCGCACCTGGTAATAAGCGTCGGACTCTTGCGCAGAGACTTTCTCGACCCGCCCCTCGATACGCACCTGGCGCTCCAGTGTCGGCCAGAAGAAAGTCATCGCGGCAAATGGACGGGCAGCCAGTTGCTGGCCCTTGGCGCTTTCGTAGTTGGTGAAAAACGTGAAACCCTGAGTGTCGAGGCCCTTGAGCAGCAAGACGCGGCAATGTGGACGTCCTTCCTCATCAACCGTCGCCAATGTCATGGCGTTAGCCTCGACAGGCGGCTGCTCGGTGTTCACCGCATCGGCGAACCATGCATGGAAGAGTGCAAAGGGCTCGTCCGGCGATTGCGCTTCGGTCAACCCGTCGCGCGTGTAATCACGGCGCATATCGGCCAGGGTCTGGGTCATGGTCTGGTTCCTGCGAGGGCACGGATCGACTCCACGCGAAGCGTCAGTGACGATCCGCGTGGGTGCTGACAGGCTTAGTTACTGGCCTGGCTGTCATCCTTCTTGGCGGGCGTTGTGCTCTTGGCCGGAGCCTTGGCCGCCGCTTTGGTCGCTGCCGGCTTCTTGGCCGCTGCGGTGGTCTTGGCTGGCGCGGCCTTCTTGGCGGTGCTGGCCTTGGCCGGTGCAGCTTTCTTGGCGGTGTCTTTCTTCGCAGCGGCTTTCTTGGCCGGTGCGGCGGCAGGTGCCGGAGCAACCGGCTTGACGTCCTGGGTAGCAACCATGGTCGGCGCCACTGGCGGCAGTGCATAGCGGCTCATCAGCGCGCGCATGGTGTCCTGCGGCGTCATGAGAATCTCGACCCGGCGGTTGAGCGCACGACCCTGCAGGCTGTCGTTGGCGGCGCGCGGCATCACCGCACCCATGCCACGCTGGCTGAGGCGGTTACGCTCCAGGCCACTGAGACGGAAAATCGCGGCAACCGACTGCGCGCGTTCCTGGCTGATCTTCTGGTTGGCGTCGGTAGGACCCGACGTGTCGGCATGACCGAGAATCAACACGGCAGTTTTCTGATCGCCTTCGACCACCTTGGCCAGACGGGTGATCGGACCCAGCGTGTTGGGCAGCAGCATGGCTGGACGGTCAGGGTTGAACGAGCTGTCGACTGGCGCGGTGATTGCCAGCAGGTCTTCGCGGCGCTCCAGCTGGAACGGGCTGTCCTTGATTGCAGCGCGCAGGCGCGGCTCGTACTCGTCCAGCCACGCCTGGGTCACTTTCGGATCAGGCATCGGCAGCGCTTTAGGCTCGTCCTTGGCGGAGTCGTTGCCAAACGGCCACCACCACTTGGTGTCGGTTTCCGACTTGGCGACCATCGACGGCGCCGCTGGCTTGGCTGCCGGTTTGTCGGCAACGGCATCAGGTTTGGCCTGAGCACTGTCGCTGGAGCCGAACGGCCAGTACCACGGCGCGCTGTTTTCAGCACCCGTCGCAGGTGGCGGCGTTGCAGCAGCCTTGGCAACCGGAGCGGGCGCCGGGCTCGGTGCCGGAGCCTTGGCAGCGGTGCCTGCGTCAGCGGACTCGCTGCCGGAACCGAACTGCCACCAATGGCCTCCGGTTGCAGCAGAGTCGGATTGTGGGGTTTGGGCACAGCCGGTCACGGCGATGCACAGGGCGAGAACGAGGCTTTTATTAGACGACATGGGTAACCCGCAACGGTTTTTGATCAGACAGAAGGACGTAACTACGCCGGTATAACATGCATAAAGATGCAGTTGGAAAAAGAAACCGTCGTACGGTTCCTGTTACAGCCATTTAACTGACAGTCGGTATGAAACAAGCACTTATAGCCGATACTTACTGCAAACACTCACGCAGAACCCCGACCAGTTTCTGAGCGCGTGGGTCCATCAGAATGTAGGGCCCCAACGTATTGGTAACGAAGCCAAAGGCAACCTCGTGATCGGGATCGGCAAACCCTACCGAACCGCCCGCCCCCGGATGGCCAAAGGCCTTGGGCCCCAGGCCGTAAGTCGCATTGGCAACGCCCGGCTGATCGAGCATGCAGCCCAGTCCCAGACGGGTCGAGGTCAGTAATGTCTTGTCCTGACCGAGGCTGTGTTCACGGGTCAGCTCGCTGAGCATGTCTGCTTCAAGCAGGCTGCCATCGAGCAAACCGTTATAGAAACCGGCAAGACTGCGCGCATTGCCGTGGCCGTTGGCCGCCGGTTGCTGCATGCGCCGCCACTCCGGCTTGTTGGTGCTGGTCATGATCGACGGCGGGTTGGTAAACGCCTTGGCGGTGATCGAAGCCGGCTCGCGCATCGTCGCCTGCAGCACGCGCTGGGCAGCGTCGTCACCGGCATTGCCTTTGCCACGCGCGATGTGGGCAACGCGATGAAACTGGTCATCGGCCAGGCCCACATGAAAATCCAGCCCCAGCGGGCGGGCAATACGCGCCGCAATGGACTCCCCCGGGCCTCGGCCATCGGCGCGGCGCAGCATCTCGCCCACCAGCCAGCCATAGGTGATCGCCGCATAACCATGCCCCTGGCCCGGGGTCCACCAGGGCTCTTCGGCTGCCAGGGCGGCGGTCATGGTGTCCCACTGGTAAAGCGCTTCGGCAGGCAACGGTTCACGCAACGCGGGCAGGCCGGCCTGATGGCAGAGCAATTGGCGAAGAGTGATAGAGGCCTTGCCCGCCGCGGCGAATTCGGGCCAGAGCCTGGCCACGGGTTCGTCCAGCTTCAACTTGCCCTCTTCGACCAGTTGCAGAACGGCCACGCTGGTGAAGGTCTTGGTGCAAGAGAACAGGTTGAGAATAGTGTCGGTGTGCCACGCCTCGGCACCGTCCTTGTCGGCGGTGCCCGCCCACAGATCGATGACGGTCTGGCCGCCGACCTGAATGCACAAGGCAGCGCCGCGCTCCTGAGGGTCGTCAAAGAGCGCCGCAAAGGCTTCACGTACTGCTTCGAATTGAAGTTCGTAATGACCCTGGATCTGCAACGGCTGACTCCTGACTGCAACATGAGCCTGGCGACAGGCTAAACGGCCCGTATTGTTTCAGTGATCGAGCGCTTTGGGAACAGATGTGAAATGCTCTTCATCTTTGGCTCACGTTATTTCCCGGCGGAACGGTGGCAGCGCATTGAGAATCGCCTTGCCATAGCGCTGGGTGACCACCCGCCGGTCCAGCAGCGTGATGGTGCCGCGGTCCTCTTCGGTGCGCAGCAAGCGGCCACAGGCCTGCACCAGACGCAACGAGGCATCGGGCACGGCGATCTCCATGAACGGGTTGCCGCCACGCGCTTCGATCCACTCGGCCAGCGCGGCCTCGACCGGGTCATCCGGCACCGCGAACGGGATCTTGGCGATGACCACGTGTTCGCAGTAGGCGCCGGGCAAATCCACACCCTCGGCGAAGCTGGCCAGCCCGAACAGTACGCTGGACTCGCCGCTGTCGACGCGTGCCTTGTGCTTGTTGAGGGTTTCCTGTTTGGACAGGTTGCCCTGAATGAACACCTGCTTGCGCCAGTCACGGTCCAGGCCGTCGAACACATCCTGCATCTGCTTGCGCGACGAATACAGCACCAGCGTGCCTCGCGAACCTTCCACCAGACCGGGCAGGTCGCGAATGATCGCGGCGGTATGCGCCACCGAGTCACGCGGGTCGGCCTTGAGGTCGGGGACGCGCAGCACGCCGGCATCAGCGTGATGGAACGGGCTTGGCACCACCGCGGTCACCGCCCCCTTGGGCAGGCCGGCGCGCATGCGATAGCGGTCGAACTTGCCCAGCGCGGTCAGGGTCGCCGAGGTGACCAGCGCTCCGTAGGCGATGTTCCACAAATTGCGACGCAGCATTTCCGCCGCCAGGATCGGGCTGGCATTGACCTCGATATCGAACATTGCACCGCTGTCGGCCAGGGTCAGCCAGCGCGCCATTGGCGGGCTGTCTTCCGGGTCTTCGGCGGTGAAGGCTGTCCACAATTCCCAGTTGCCATGCGCGCGAGCCAGCAGGCTGCCGAACAGCGGATACCATTCTTCGGCCTGATGGCTGGCGATGCCGATGTTGACCTCACCGTCCATGCCTTCCTTGAGCAGCTCGGTCAGGCGCGTGAACAGGTCGTCGAGGCGCGCGAAGCCCTTCTTGAGCTCGATGCCCATCTCGCGAATGTGCTCGGGAATCACGCCGCCGACAAAGCGGTGACGTGGACGCTCGCGGCCCTGCATGTCCTCACCGGCGCGGAAATCCGCCAGTTGCTCGCAGGCACCGAACATGAACTGCTGATGGCCCTTGATCTCGCGGGCCAGCTCCGGCACCTGCTCGATCAGCTTGCCCAGATCGCCGGGCAGCGGATGCTGGGCCAGCAGCTTGGCGAGGTTCTTGGCGGTCTGTTCCAGCCAGTCGGCGGTCGATTTCAATCGGGTGTAGTGGGCAAAGTGGCCGATGGCCTTGTCCGGCAGGTGATGACCTTCGTCGAAGACATACAGGGTGTCACGCGGGTCCGGCAGCACCGCACCGCCGCCCAGTGCCAGGTCGGCCAGCACCATGTCGTGGTTGGTGACAATCACATCGACCTTGCCCATGCCTTCACGCGCTTTATAGAAGGCGCACTGCTGAAAGTTGGGGCAGTGCCGGTTGGTGCACTGGCTGTGATCGGTGGTCAGACGCGCCCAGTCCTGATCGGCGAGTTCCTGCGGCCAGCTGTCGCGATCGCCGTCCCACTTGTTGCCCGCCAGCTTCTGCAACATGCTGGTGAAAAGCTTCTGGCTGGCCTCATCGACTTCGATCTTGAAGCCTTCTTCCTCGAACAGCTGCGCGGTCGCGTTGGTCGCGTCACTTTCCTGCAGCAATGCGTCGAGCTTGGACAGGCACATGTAACGCCCGCGCCCCTTGGCCAGGGCGAAGGTAAAATTCAGACCGCTGTTGCGCATCAGGTCCGGCAGGTCCTTGTAGACGATCTGCTCCTGCAGGGCGACGGTCGCGGTGGCGATCACCAGCCGCTTGCCTGCCGCCTTGGCGGTGGGGATCGAGGCGATCGCGTAAGCCACGGTCTTGCCGGTACCCGTTCCGGCTTCGACGGCCACTACCGCAGGATCGCCCGAACGACGGCCCTCTTCATCGGTGTCAATGTCCCCCAGCACCTTGGCGACTTCAGCGATCATCAATCGCTGGCCATAGCGTGGCTTGAGGCTCTTGGCTTCGAGGAAACGCGAGTAAGCGCCCTGGATCTGGGTTTTGAGTTCGGTACTGATCATTGGCTTCGGTTCGGGGGCACGGCTAAAAAGGCTGGATAAATTTTCAGTAGTTCTGAGTGGGCGCTATCATAGCGCGCTAAATCCATCCGCGCAGAACGGAGTGTCCGATGACCGCTTTTTCTACTGTCTATACGTTGCATCTGCTGGCTGCTCTGGTGTGGGTTGGCGGCATGTTTTTCGCCTGGATGGTGTTGCGCCCGGCAGTCATTGCAGCACTTGAAGGCCCTTCTCGCTTGAAAGTGTGGGTCCAGGTGTTTCCGCGCTTCTTTGCCTGGGTCTGGGCCGCGGTGGTGCTGCTGCCGATAACCGGCATCGGCATGATTCAGCTCAACTTCACCGGCTTTGAAACCGCGCCGCGTTATGTGCAGATCATGATGGGCCTATACGTCGTCATGGTTGCGCTGTTTTTGCGTATCCAGTCATTGCAACTGCCTGAGCTGCGTCGCGCCGTGGAAGCCGAACAGTGGGCCGAGGGCGCGGCAGCATTGGGCAATATCCGCCGCCTCGCCGGCATCAACCTGATGATCGGTCTGGCCGTGGTCATGCTCGCCGCTGCTCGTCCGGGCCTTTGAGGTAAAACGGAACATCACGGGGCACTGGCGGTGACACCGCGCACAGCTTGCGGGCGTTTTCCTGCCCGATCGGTCATCTTCTGCACCTGATATCCAAGGCATTCAACATCTTGAAACAGTTTGGCATGGGCTGTGCAAACGCTTGCGATCAGCAGTACGCGCCCACGAAAAGGAGCTTCAATGCCACAGCCGCCATTCACTCGACCCGCAACGCCCTCAAGATTTCTCATGCCTCTGCTGTTCGCCGCCGCCGCCGCGGCGCTGCCCTGTACCAGCGTCCTGGCAGCACCCGCCACCGCCGAAGACTCGGCGCAAGGCGAAGCACTCAGCCCGCCCGCCTCGCCCAAGGAAGGTAAAGGCGCGTATTTTTCAGACTGGTTCAACCAGGACCTGACGCTGATCGGCAGCAAGGACATCAGCTTCGGCCCCAAGCCCAACGATGACATCTACCTGGAGTACGAATACTTCGGCCGCAAAGGGCCGTTCGAGCTGTATGGCTATGTCGACGTACCGAAGATCCTCGGCATCGGCAACGATAATGACAAAGGCGTCTGGGACCACGGCTCGCCGCTGTTCATGGAGCACGAGCCACGCATCTCGATCGACTACCTCGCCGGGCGCAGTCTGGCCGTCGGGCCGTTCAAGGAATGGTACGTCGCCTTCGACTGGATCTATGACCACGGCAGCAATACGGCCAACCGGGCCAACACCCTGTACAGCGGCCTGGGCACTGACATCGATACCCACTCGCGGGTCAATCTGTCAGCCAACTTCTATGGCCGCTACCAGTGGGAGAACTACGGCGCCAGCAACGAGTACTCGTGGGACGGCTACCGCGCGCAGCTCAAATACATCGTACCGATCAGCACCTTCGATAACGGTGCGTCGCTGACCTACATCGGCTTCACCAACTTCGATTTCGGCTCGGACCTCAAGAACGATCCGGCACGCACCGGCAACTCCACGGTCGCCACCAATGTGCTGCTTTATGCCTTCACGCACCTGCGCTTCACCCTGGTTGGCCGCTACTTCCACAACGGCGGCAACTGGCAGGACGGCAGCGAGCTGAACTTCGGCGATGGCAACTTCCGCGCGCGCTCCGATGGCTGGGGCTATTACGCAGGCGTGGGTTACCAGTTCTGAACCTTATTATGACGACAGGAGTTTTCATGAAACACACCACTCGCAACACGCTCTGCGCCACGCTGGCACTGCTCAGCCCGGCTGTCTGGGCGGCTACCGCACCGGTGGCACCGGTCACACCCAAGGTCATGCTGATCGCGATGTTTGCGCCCGAAGCACAGAACTGGATCGACCGGCTGCACCTGACCAAGGAAATCCAGGTGCCCGGCCTTGCCGCCGAGTACCCGGCCATACGCTGCAATGATCAGGACGTGTGCCTGCTGGTCACCGGCATGGGCCAGACCAACGCTGCGGCATCGACCCTGGCGCTGGCCCTGTCGCCGCAATTCGACCTGCGCAAGACGTACTTCATTGTCGCGGGCATTGCCGGCATCAACCCGCACCGCGGCACACTCGGCACCACGGCCTGGGCGCATTATCTGGTGGAGTTCGGCACGCAGTGGGAAATCGACTCCCGCGATGTGCCCAAGGAATGGCCGACCGGTTATCTGGGCATCAACACCAAGGGCCCGAACGAGAAGCCGCCACTGGATTACAAGACCGAAGTCTTCGAGCTCAACCCCAAGCTGCAGGCCAAGGCGTTTGCCCTATCGCACAAGGTGACGCTCAGCGAGAGCAAGGAATCCGCCGCGTGGCGCGTCAAATACCCTTATGCGCCGGCCAACCAGCCGCCGCAGGTCACGCAGTGCGACACGCTGGCGGGCAATACCTGGTTTTCCGGGACGCGTCTGAGCGAGCGTGCGGAAGTCTGGACCAAGCTGCTGACCGACGGTAAAGGCGAGTATTGCACCACCCAGCAGGAGGATAACTCCACCTACGAGGCTCTGTTGCGAGCGAGCAAGGCCGGCAAGGTCGATGTCAATCGCCTGGCTGTCGTACGTGCGGGCTCCGACTTCGATCGTCCGTATCCGGGTTACAGCGAGGTGGACAACCTGCTCAAGTACGCCGATCAGGGTGCCTTCGTCCCGGCGCTGGAAAACCTCTACCGCACCGGTAACCCGCTGGTGCAGGCGATTGTCGGCGACTGGAAGAATTGGGAAAAAGGCGTACCGCAATAATATGATGTGAAGCGATTCGCGACTGTCCGGATCATGGCCTTGCACCTGATCCGGACATCTCGCAGATTACAGACGTTGCAGGATCAACGCGCCTGCCGGTCCTGGAGCACCTGGCAGACCGGGCTCACCCTGTCTGCCAGCCTTGCCGCCTTCAGCGCGGTAGACGATACAGCCCTTGGACGCACCGCCCTTGCCTGCCTTGCCGCCTTCGCCAGCCTTGCCCGCTGCGCCACCCGCGACATTCACCTTGATGCGTTCGGCCGGATAGCTCTGTGGCAATTCGAGACGAACCTGCGCGCCCGCAGCACCATCGTGGCCATTGCCGCCGCTGTCGCCGTTATAACCACGCCCGGCCTGGCCCCAGGTGCAACCAGGGTCTTCGCCCGTGCCGCCGTCCAGCCCGGCATAGCCTGGGCTGCCTGCACCACCGCGGGCGTCAATCGACAGCTCTTCGGCATCCAGGCTCTGCAGGCGCAGGGTCAGGTTGCGTCCAGGCCGTGCCGGTTTCTCGAACGTACCCGGCGCGCCCCGTGCGGTGATCTGGCTGCCGGTGCCGAACTCACCATGCAGCACCACCATATTGAACGCCTGCACGCCAGGGACGATGGCAATTCGCGCTTCGTGCCCCAGCACCAGCTCGCCAATCTTCACATCATCGATACCGGCCGGGATCAGCAGAGTGCCGTAATCGGCCACTTCAAGGCGCTCGACCTGCAGAACGCTGCTGTTGCCAGGCAGACGCATCAGCGAGTGCGGTGCAACGATAATTGCCTGGGCCATGGCCAGAGGGCTGAACAATGCTGCCAGCAGAACGAGCTTACGCATGAGTGTGTCCCCTGACCGGACGGCCGATGGATTGAACGTGAAAGATGCCGAACAGGATGATTTTGCCCCGGTCGCGCCACGGATGCCGGCGACCGCGCAGGCTGCCGTTGAACAGGATCAGTTCCAGCAAATGAGTCAACAGCAGTACCGCGCCGGCCATGTCGATCATCACGCCAAGCGGGCTGGGCGCCTCAATCGCCGCGTTGACCAGCACCACCAGCCAGAAGCCCAGCATCAATATCTTTCCCAGCCCCCAAAACACCTTCATTGCCTGCCCACCCCTTGTCATGATCCGTTACGAAATTGCAGTCTTCGCATGCTTTTCGTCGCCGCACAGTAGACGTGCTGTACGCCGAATATGCCAGCGGTGTGTTGAAAAAGATCAAGCATAGATCGTTGTCGTGCATCTGTGGACACCGGCCTTGGACTGACGGCTGTTCAGAGCCGGCCCGGCAGGCTAGTCTTGTTCGTCAACCAGAGGACTTTCAATGACCGTCGGCTACTCGAACCGTACGCCCCAACAAGCGCTGGCCGCCCTGCTCGATCGCTATGCGCCGCAACGCCTGCTGTTGATCGGCGCTCAGGCGTTCCCGGCGTTGCAAGCCTTTCAGGAGGCCCACCCGCAGACCGAGGTGGCGCTGGCCGAACCCGGTGCGCTGCCTGCCCATCTGGCGGCGCAACGTTTCGATCTGGCGCTGGTGGTCGATTGTCTGGAACACATCCCCAAGCGCACTGGCCTGGAACTGCTGGGTGGCATCCGCAACCTCAACGCCAGCCGCATCGCGGTGCTTGCCGATTTGCAGGCCTGCGGTTGGCAGGAGACCGATTTTTTCTCGCTGGCGCTGCAATGCAGCGAACGCTTCGCCCGCGACGAGCAGGTGCTGAACCTGTTTACGTACGACTTGCGTGAGTACAAACAGGTGCCCGACTGGTTGAACGCGAAGTACTGGGCCAACCCGGAGAATTTTGGAAAGTATTGGTGGTGACCCTTTGAATATAAAGGGCTTACCCAAACATGACTAGCAACGTCAATATGCCAGTGCAGGGCCAACTGTCACCAGCCTCGTCACCAACGACCCGATCAGCACCTTTCCATCTGGCATTACAGGCGCTCAGGGATCTACTACCTAAGGGTATGTCCAATGGGCTGCTCTGCCCGTAGCCTTACCCTCTCTCTTGGATCTACCGATAGGCAGACGCAGACCGCCATGCCATTCTCCAAGGACATCCTCTTGTTTACATCCCCTATAAGGGAAACGGTTGCTCCGGCGTCTATGAGTCACTTCAAGATAGCCTGATGCAACGTGCCCAAATCCTGAAGCTCATCAACGAAGAGTTGCGGATACCGGGCCGTCAACGCTCGAAGCACAACTGGCTGCTCGACCACGGTGCGGTAGACCCAGTTACGACCAAGCTCATGGGTCTAGGCGAACGTAATATAGATTGGACACCGCTTTACGTTTGCGTGGAACCCGATCCATCCGCCGAGCCACTCAAGCACTGCGACATGCTGACTTTGAGCAGGCAAGCAAGGCACACCCACTTTACCTACAAAGCCTGGAGCCCAGCCGGGCAGAAGCATTGAATGCATGGGTACCGCCATACGTGTCTTTTCCACCCATCGTACAACCAGATATAAACACGGACATAATGATGCTGATTCGAAGTCATTCTCTGCCAGCGCTTAATCTTGTCGATACGGCAATGACTGTATCAGGCGTAGAGCACCCTTCTGAAACAAGACGATTACCCGACAACTCCATATTTAAATACACCCCTTCGAGGGTGATGTTAAATAAGCTAGAAAACCTGGTTCAAAAGCTAAAAGACCCAGACTGCGAACTGGAAGGCAGCCTTCTTGAGCTCCTCAGTTTGGTAATTGTTAAAGATGACGACTGGCCCAAAAACGCTTTTCTGGTGTGGAAGCATTATCCTGATACCACGCCGTGTGCGGTCTTCAGACCCGACGAGGAAAAAAGCCGGGGAAACTACGATACGCTATCAGAAGAGCAAAAATTTCAGTGCATTGAGGTGTGCCGTGAAGGCAAAGAGACATACACAGTAAGTCAAAGGGAAAAAAAATGGGAGAGCTCGGGAGAAGACGCTTTCTTTAGAGTTATGCTTGCTGTCAAGGCGGATGCACCGACAGATACCATAAGCCCTAAGCAAGCTACGGAATTTAAGGAGCAGCTGTACAAAAACTTACTTAATCAGTACGACTCTATAAGTACATCTATTCAACCTGGCGCTTCACCTCTTATGTCACTCGATCACGTCAACCCTGCAAGGGCCCCGCTACAGGTAAATAACCCTCCCATTCAACTGAAGTGCAACCCCAGATGGGCCAATCCTGAAACAAGGCCAGCGTGTAAGTATTCACCTGTCAAAGTCTCTGAATCAACGAGCAAGGAGACCATGGACAGTATGCAGGCCGTGCTTGACAATCGGATAAACGAATGCAGGAAACTGGCCATGGACCGAGCCATTCCGGGAGACGGCAGTTGGTTCTCGTTTATAAGAGGGCCTCAACTGCACGAGCCACATCTTAATAAAGCTACTGTTCCTGCTTTTGTTATAAGCGGCGGCAGCGCGCATAAGCTGGCGGCAGAGCTTACCAAAGACTATAGCTTGGCATGGCATCCCAAAAACATGCGTGGGGCGCGTGGGCGGCGGGCGGAACCTATCTATCTTCTTGTTCATAAAATGGATTACCCGACCTACGCTTCCACGATGAAAGAGGTGATCGAACACTATCCGAATCTGCATATTATTGGCTGGGATGGTGGAGGTTTGACAGGTTTTGGTGCCGCTCGAGCAGCGGCCTTGGCCTTTGCCGATACGCTGCCCTACCGCCCTGAGCGGATAATGATGATCGACCAGGATGTCGTGAAGACAGAACAGACCAGGCACACGAATCCAATCATTAAAAACAAGGTGGAAAGTCTGCACCAAACGATAGAGCAGCCTATCGTGGGCTACGGTGTCGGCTACCCGACGCGACAAGCAACGCCTTCACCCTTCAGCAAGACACCCACGCCCAGACCTTCGGATCTGGATGGCCCAGCTGAGCAGTTTGTGTCCATTCGCGCCCCCTTCCTCCGAGAAGGAGATGGCATCTACCCCCCTTACATGGTGGCCGGCGGAGAAGACATGCTAATGAGTAAGCAATTGAAGTTGAGTAACGATCACCGTAACGTAGCTTTGCAGCAAGAAATGATTATTAAAAAGGAACTAGAAGGGCCTGCAGACAGGCCGAACCCTTACTGGGATAAGGGTCGAATCAATACTCTAAAAGCACTCTTCGATGCTGAAAAAAATATAATGATTGAATTTGAAGGTCAACACATCAACCTTGACACCCTCTTGAGGAAATTTGAAGCCAATGGCTGGATCTCTTCACATCCAAGTGACGAATCCTATAATGTGGCAGCCTGTATCGTCGAGCGAATCATCTTGCGTTTAAGCAATGATTTGGCGCGTAAAAATATTCAACACCCATCAGTATCTTCTTCCTCCAACTCACTCAAGACGGGTGAATCGCGTCCTGTATCGTGAGCGCATCAGCGAAGTGTATGTTCATATGAGTATCTTGTTGAGGTGCGCCTGTAGCTGAATCACGCGCGCGTCGTTACAACAACTTTTTGTCAGAAATCATTGCCTTTCTTTTTTGAAAATACGTTAAGGAATTTGAATGAAAATCCAGAACAACCTGGGTGTGTACGCGCCTGCCCAGCCCTCAACCTCGGGCATCGAAAAATCTCAAACGTCTAACGCGTTGATGGACGTATATCCCAAGAAAGACTTCAAGGTCGTTCCGTCAAATATTCATATGGTCTGGGTCGGTTCTCAACCCGGCGACAAACAGCAAGAGTATGTACGCCAATGGGCAAAAAAAAATCCGGATTGTACCGTCATGCTATGGGTTGATGCCTCGCAGTTCAAAGCTTACGAAACCAATAAAATCACTCGGCAGCAAGCAGAGAACGTGTTCCCGGAGTATCAGTCAGAGAAGCTGATGCGTGGTCTGTTCAGTCAACTTGAGACGACGCTTGATACGTCCGGCAGCGTGTCGAATCTAAGCGCACAAAAACAGGCTCTGAGTGAATTGAACAAAGAACTCCTGGCCGAAGGTAATGAGTCCTTGAAGCAAAACGTGCTACCTCACGCCGCGGAAGTGACCTTACATAATGCACGATTGGCACTGGCCGCGTTCAAAGAACACACCGCCAGGCATGATGATAATTTTTTTCAGGCTGAGAGGATTATTCTAGACCAAACCGTCAAGTCATGGGATCGACTGACAACAAATGCAACCCGTGACGTTGTCACGTTGAATGAGTTGCAGAAAAAATTCCAGGGTATTAAAAACGTTCAGATTCGCGATTTGAGCAATTCGAAAGACATCCGACTCAAGAACAAGGACGCTTATCAGCACGAAATCATCGGGCGTAATGGTGCCTACCCAGCCGCATCCGACATTGCTCGTTACGAGATATTGCACGAATACGGAGGTGTGTATGCAGATATCGATCTGGAGTGCATGCGGCCGCTAAGTGGAGTATTGCACGCGCACCCGGACCTAATGTTAGTAGGTTTGGCGCAAGCCAAGAGCGAGGCGTCCGGTAGCACGACCCCCTATTTTGCGAACGCGTTACTTGCGGCACACCCTGGCAGTAAAATGCTTTCCGACTTTATCGATAAAATAGGTGAGGACTACAAACGTCTGAAAGGCAATGAGTTCAGAGGGGATCGGTATTTCAGTCGTCCTAATAAAAGCACGATTGAAGCGACCGGCCCTAACGGATTGCGCGGTCACGTCGATGCGGTAATACGTAAGGCGCAGGGGCTGTCATCGTTGATGCGTGACGACGCGGTGTCGTTATCGGAACGTATCTGGGGGCAGGATCTATCTCAAAACAAAGACTTCTGGTCATCGTTGAAGACGCACTTCAATTTCCCGGAAAACTACGTGAATTTTGAAACTGACGAGCAACAGAATAGTGCTACCAAGGCCATGGCCGGGGGGGTGACAAAACAGGCTAGCGCAGCACAAAAAACCTCATTGCAAAACACGATAGTTATCTCTGGAGTACACAAGAGTGTTTCAACAGAGCGAACAGTGACCACTGAAAAGGTCGCAAGCTTGATTCTAAAAAAAGTCCAGGAAAAACGACAAGCTGGCAAGCCAGTCATCATCTTCGTTTCCGGACCTTCGGCGTCCGGAAAGTCAACGCTGACTAAAGCGCTGGAACAAGCAGAGTTGACATTTGAGTCGATCAAAACTGACCACTTCTTGAAGTCTTTCTCGGAGCTGAGTAAGCACCCAGGCAATCGAGGTCCAGTGACAGACTGGGCGGTCGTTCACGGGCATGTCGACTCGTTCAACAGAGAGCTGGCAACGCGAGTGATGGACAATATATTGAGTGGCAAAGGCGCCACTTACAGCCTGCCGAGCACCTATCGCGAGGGGGTTATGATTGGAGGCTTTCCGCGAGGGGAGCGCGATTCTGATGGACCCTATAAAGAAATTAGATTGCCTGTCTGTGACACTTATTTAATTGAAGGCATCTGCACACCTCATTTGATCAAGGATGCGGCGCATGTCGTAGTGCGCCTCGACTGTGAGTTCGAAGAAACAGTTAAAAGACGAGCTAATCGTGGTCACGATGAGTCGATTCCGGCCGAAGTCAAGGTAGCTGAAGACAAAGGCCAGTATTTAGCATTCCAACAGGCAATGAACCAACTGGAGATTAGACCTGACATTCATCTGGACTCATCCGGAATGAATCCTGGACAGTTTCGCTTATTCAGAAATTCATAACGAAATTTTGGTCCTGCAACAAAAAAGGCGTCCCGAAAGACGCCTTTTTTTCAGCACCCCAATTGACACCCTGCCGGCTGCCTGTCTGGTCTGTGTGGTTGCCCATCTGGTCTTGTGGCTTTACGGGCACCTCAAACGGCCTTGACGAAAAATACAGAATATTTGGGAGTGATCACCTAATTGCTTCTACTCCCGTGTGCCCTCGCGCAGGTCCGCGCGGGCTAATAAGGCCCCCAAGAAGGCGACCCAATGGGCACCTTAGAGACTCGCCAACTGTCACCAACGCTGTCACCATGTCGTCACCAGAAACCTTGAGGTCCCCTATGAACCCCACTACGCCAGGGCCTCCATCAGTCGTCTCTCGGTTCTGGGGCCAACCCGGAGAATTTTGGAAAATACTGGTGATGAATCATGAGTAGTGCTATTTGCCCGTGCGGCAGCGGTGATCTGTTGCTGGCCTGTTGCGGCCATTATCACGCTGGCCAGCCTGCGCCGTGTGCGGAAAAGCTGATGCGCTCACGTTACAGCGCTTACGTGCTGGGACTGACCGATTATCTGGTGGAATCCACGCTGCCGGTGCAGCAAAGCGCACTGGACCGTGAAGCCATCGCTCAGTGGAGCGCGCAAAGCACCTGGCTGGGGCTGGAGGTGGAAAGCGCGGAAGTGTTTGGCGGCAAGCCTGAGCATGCATTTGTGACCTTCACTGCTCGTTGGCACGATGGCAACGGCGAACACAGCCACAAGGAACGCTCGTCGTTCGTGCAGAATCAGGGCCGCTGGTACTTCATCGACTCCACCGTCCCCCTTAAAGCCGGCCGCAACGATGCGTGCCCGTGTGGCAGTGAGCAGAAATTCAAGAAGTGTTGCTCCGGGTATGTCGTTTGAGCGGGTCCTAAATCCGAACCGCACTGCCCACACTCGGTAGGGACGCAGAGCGTCCAGAACGGCATACGACGCAAAGCGTCCTGCGATAGTCGGGATTCTCGTTCCGCACGCGTCAGCAGTCAGGTCGGCGTGATGCCGCGATCAAAACTCCAGCTGTGCCGAAAACGCGACGGTGCGTGGGTCGCCCAGGTAGCTGCTGTTGAGCCAGTATTCTTTGTTGGTCAGGTTGCTGACGTTGACGCGCAGGGTCAGGTCGTTTTCTGCAAGGCGCAGGCGGTAGCGGGCTCCGGCGTCGAAGGTGGTGAAGGACGGCAGGTCGTTTTCGTTGCTTTGATCGGTGTATTGCTTGCCGGTGTAGAACGCCCCGCCGGTCATGGCCAGGCCTGGTACAGGGTTGATGTCGTATTCGGCATAGACCTTGGCCAGTTGCTTGGCGACGTTGGTTGGCACGTTGCCTTCATCCGCCGCGACACCGGTTTTCTTGATTTTCGGGTCGAGCAAGGTAAAGCCGCCCACCACGGTCAGTTCCGGGATGACCTTGCCGGTGACGCTGAATTCCAGGCCGTTGTTCTCCTGACGTCCGTCCACGACGTAGATGTTCGCGCCTGTGGTGTAGCCGTTGGGCTTCTCGATGTTGAACAGCGCCAGGGTCAGCAGGGTTTCGCCCAGTGTCGCCTTGGCACCGATTTCGTATTGTTCGCTGATTTCAGGCGCAAACGCCTGGCCGGCATTGGCGGTGCCGCCAGGCGCGACGCCGCCCGATTGCAGGCCTTCTATATACGTCGCGTAGGTGGTCAGCCACGGCAGCGGTTTATAGACCAGCGAGATGTTCGGCGAGGTCTTGCTCTCGTTGTAGGTGGTCTCGGTTTCGGCGGAACCGAACGCCTTGGCGTAGACGAACTCGTTGGCGTAGGTTTTGATCTGTGTGTTGGTCACACCCAGGATCGCCGACCACTGCTCATTGAAAGTAATGACGTCACCGATCAGGACGTTATTGCTTTCCGAACTGTTGGCCAAGCGCTGGGCGCCATGCCCGATGGAGTAAGACGGTTTACCGACCTGAGGCGTCTGGTCCAGCGGTATCGTGCCCACCGGCGAGGTGTATTGCGGGCCTGGCTGATCGGGCGTGTACGGAATGTGATCCTCGTACTGTTTCTGCCGTGAGGTATTGCCCTGATAGCCCACAGTGACCTTGTGACCGATAAAGCCGGTATCGAACGCCGCATCGAGGAACAGCGAACCGGTCTTTTCTTCGGTTTCAATCGGCGCGAAGGCATACAGCGGCTGCGAGTAAAGGCCCGCGCTGTAGACCGTCGGCCCGGTGTAGGTGTTCTCCGAGGTGTACTGCTGGGCAGCGAAGGCCGCGCGCAAGGTGAACGTGTCGTTCAAGCGCCACTTGGCACGCACGCCGGCCTTGTCGGACTCGTAATCGGAAAACGACCACTTCTGGCTGTAGAGCTTGTCGTTGTCCAGCGATGCCGCGCCGGGGCGCAGGGATTGGTCACCGAAATACCAGTAACTGGTCAGGCCGCGAATTTCGGTCTTCTTGTGCGAGGCGTCGAACTGCACCAGCAGGTCGTCGGACACGTTCCAGTCCAGCGCCAGGGAAATCATCTCGCGGCGACGCTTGTTCAGATCGACAGCGGTTTCGCCATCCTGAGTCAGCACATTGAGGCGATAGGCGAATTTGCCCTCGCTGTCGATCGGCCCGCCGAAGTCACCATGCAGGTAGTAATTCTCACCCCCGGCATTGCCCAGGGTGACGCTGTTGTAGCGTTGATAGGTCGGGCGCTTGAGCACGTAATTGACCAGCCCGCCCGGCGAGGCCGGACCATACAGGAAGCCGGTCAGACCGGTGATGACTTCCAACTGCTCCATCTCTTCCATGTAGTTGCTGCCGTCGGCACCGTTGGTGAAACGCAGGCCATCATTGGCGATGTTCAGGCTGCCCGCGCTGCTGAAGCCTCGAATGTTGACGGCACTGGCATAACCGGCGCTGGTCGGCGAGTACATCTGGGTGAACGGGTTGTGCTTGATGACATCGTCCAGCGAGGTGGCCTGGATGTTTTTCAGCAGCGCCTGAGGCGTTACGCTGATGGAATAAGGCGCGTCCTGCAGACGCATGCCACCCAGCGCGCCGACACTGCTGACGTTCTCGCTGCGATAACCTGCGGCTTCCGAGCCTTCGAGGGGCGTGCTGTTGGCGTTGATGTTCACGTCCGACAGGTTCAAGGCGTTCTGTTCCATGACCATCAGCGTGTACGTCCCGGCGCTGCTCTGCACCAGTTGCAGGCCGCTGCCACGCAGAGCCTCGCGCAAGGCCGTGGCCGCATCGAAATTGCCTTTCACCGCCGAGCTGGTCTTGCCGGCGACCAGCGCCGGGTCAAGACTCAATGCCAGGCCACCCTGGCTGGAGATCTGATTCAGCGTAGTGGCCATCGGGCCTGCGGGCAGATCATAGGCAACCACGCTGGCCTGCTGCGCCGCCATCGACAGCGGGCTGGTCAGAGGCGTGCACAGGGCGATCGCCACGGCCAACAGACTGGGACGCAGAAGGGTGTCTAACGAACGGGACATCGGGCAACTCCTGATGGAATACTTCTCAATGCCTGTTAGCCGGACGAACGCTCGAAAGTAACAGGGCTGATTGAAAATAATTCCGTTTCAGGAATCAGCTGACTGGCAGCATCATTCCGGGATGATCTTCAGGTGCGACGTATCGGGCGCCTCCTGCGCCTCGGCTTTTTCGACCTGGCCCATGTCGCTGCCCAGCGGGGCCAGGCTCAAACGCGAGAGATCCAGCAGCGGCGCAACAGGCTGAGGCTTGCCGGGCAGCAACTCGACGCCCGCTTCTGCGACCGAGTAATCCGGCGCATCGACGTCCACAAAAGCCGCCATGTAAGCGTCGCGCGGTTTGATCTGCAAACGCCCCGGACTGACCGAGGCTTTGCGCAACCAGTTCGGTGCGTCGGGCGGTGGCGCCAGTTCGACCTCTTCCATGGGCGGTGGCGTGTTCATTTCCAGCACACGCACCAGCGCGCCTGCGCGCTCGAGGGTGGCGCGGTATTTCTCTGCGGTTGCCGCGTCGAGATTGTTTTTCAGAACCAGTCGGCGCCCCGAGAACAGCAGGTCCAGACGTTCGGCATCTGCATTGAACAGCTTGCCAAGGTTAGCCCTTACCTTCTCGGGTTGTGCTCCAGCGACCAGTTCGGCGCTGAAGACAATTTCGTAGAGATTCATGGAAGAAGACACCAATATGCACGTCAGTAAAAGTATGGCGTAGCGTCAGACAGCGCAACAAGCGCGTTGCCCTCGACCGTCGAGTTGGTAGACTCAGGTGTCAAAGGGAGCACATCCATGTCTTTTCAGGCGCACATTACAAGAATCATAAGCCTTGCGTTGATCCTGTTCGGGCTCAGCGGATGCTCGCTCCTGAGCTTTGACCGCGCTCAGGAACCGGAAGTGCATTTGCTGAAGGTCCAGGTGGTCAAGGCGAGGCTGACACAGCAGGATTTCAAGCTGTACTTCGAAGTTGATAACCCCAACGAAGACAGCTTGCTGGTGCGTGGCCTGAAGTACAAGATCACCCTCAATGACATGGTCCTTGTCGATGACACGTTCAGCGACTGGTTTGTCGTCGACGGTAATAGCCGCAAAACCTTCGTGGTGCCGATTCGCACCAACCTCTGGCGCTACGCACGGTACATCGCTCAACTGCTGAAAAAACCTGATGAGCTGATCCATTATCAGCTGGACGGCAAGCTCAAGACCGGAATCGTGTTCAGGCACAACGTCCGCGTCGGCACATCAGGCGATGTGCTGCCGCAAGACCTGATCCAGCGCCGATGATCATTCAGCCTATCCGCCCAGCTTGCCCTTGATCAGTTCCAGAAGAAACTTCCAGATGTCAGCGGCCCACAATGCCCGGTTGACGGCACTGATCAGCGCACCACCGAACGAGCCCAGCAGAAACCCCACGCCCGTGGTGTTGCGCGGATCTGCGATGCCAAGGTAATCACTGGCGATGCCGGTGAGGAACACCGCACAGGCCACACCGGTCACCAGAAAAACCAGCCAGGCACGCCAGTCAAGCAGACCTGCCTTATGCCACCAGCCAGAAATGATCGCACCCACCAGACCGGCTACCAGCCATTCGCCTCGGTCTGCCAAACCATTCAAGATATCCATCGCTTCTGACTCCGTTCAAGAAATACAGCCGTTCACGAACACAGAAAAATTCAGACACTGGGGGACCTGCCGGGGGATTGCCGCGGCGCCGGCACCGTTCAAAAAACTAAAAATTAAGCATGCTTAAAATCACAGGCAAACGTGCACCATCAACCCACCGGGCTATCGGGCGAGCAACAGAGGCTTGAGGTCAGTTATCGATGTAGCGCTGCCAGCCGATCCTTACCGAACCGTCTGGCTGACGGTCAATCTCGATGCCTTCGGTCTCTTCGATTTCCTGCAGCACCACGTTCCAGCTGTCCACGGGCTCATCATCACGACGGGCGACGATGACCCACTGGGTCTTTTGAACATTGGGCGCGGATACCAGCCGTTGAATGCGCTTGCCGATCTGCTCGTAGGAAGACCTGCCTGCCGATCCATTATCATTGCCAGCCATGACAGCCCCCGAGGCATAACTGTATATAAATACAGTATTCCAGCTGTAGGAACCTCGCAAGCATTTCGTAGGACGTTTCCTGACGAGCATTTTCGGTGAAAACGCCCGCACGCCTTGTCAAACAAGGCTTACAGCTTGCCGGTCATCCTCACCGCCACGCCGATAATGCGACAGTCGGCACCGCATTCGATCATTTTGTACGCCGGGTTCAAGGGCTTCAGGTAGCGTGTGCCGCCATCCTCGACCAGCTTCTTGAACGTCGCCTCGTTGCTGGCGGGCAGCTTGGCGATCACCAGCTTGCCGGGCTGCACATCGGCCTCCGTGTCCACCAGAATCATCATTCCTTCCGGCACACTGACGCCGGTGGGCGCGGTCATCGAATCGCCCTTGACCTCCAGCCAGAACGCCGGCCCCTTGGAGTCATAGTCGGAGATTTCATAGCGGTCGGAAAAACCGTCGGGGTAAGGCTGAACCGCTTCCTCCCAAGAGCCTGCCGACACCCAGCTGATCACCGGGTAACGGAAGGACATGTCCGGCTGATCGATCAGCGCAACGTTGGCGTCGAAGGCAGGCGCTTTTTCCGGTCCCTCGCCAATCGCCAGCCATTCGGCACGAAAGCCCGTGGCCCGCGCCAGTGCGTAAAGGTTTTCCGGCCGCAGGCTTTTGCTTTCCCCGCTGATCCATTGGGTAACGGCAGAGTTGGCCACGCCGCACTGGGCGGCAATTTCACCTTTCTTCAAGCCACTGGCGGCGATTGCCCTGGCGATACGTTCCTGTCGGGTCATGAGTCGGCTCTGCATAGGGGAATAAAGAACGCTGAAAAACGCTCGACTGAAACTAAGCATACTTAAAAAATGGCGCTGTGCGAATCGCAATATGCCGATACTGCTTGGCCATGATTTACGGGATAATGCGCGCCAGATTTAATTGCGGAGTAAAACCGATGAACCAGCAAGACCATGTGCATGGCCCCGATTGCAACCATGATCACGATCACCACGACCAGCAGCACGGCCATGTACACGGCCCGAACTGCGGTCATGCCCATCAGGAGCCGGTGCGTAATACCCTTAAGGATGTCGGTCGTAACGATCCCTGCCCGTGCGGCAGCGACAAGAAATTCAAGAAATGCCACGGCGCGTAAGGCGCGGAGCATTCTGACGACGGCCTGCATTGCAGGCCGTTTTCATTTGAGTGTGCTGCATGCTTTCAGGTAGTGATCCAGGGCATGTAGCCATGGCTGCAATGTGGCGCAGAGCGTGGCGAGCGAGAGGCGTCTGGCCAGCCTCTGCAAAATCCTGAAATAAACTACCCCGTGCCGCTTGCGTGCGGCTTGCCTGCTCTCTAACGTAGCGACTTTTGTACGTTACCCCTCCAGGAGCTTGCCCATGGCCTCGCCAGCCCTTCGTCATTTTCTACCCCGATTCGGCGCTGCCGCTGCTGCGGCGAGCTTCCTGAGCCTTGCCGGCTGCCAGTTGGGCGGCAACGATCCCGAGACCGTGCTGCCTGTTTCCGGGACGTTCCCGCTCAAGGGGCTGGCGCAGAACGTTTCCGTGCGCCGCAACAACATGGGCATGCCGCTGATAGAAAGCAGCAGCTACCACGATGCGCTGTTCACGCTGGGCTACGTTCATGCCGGTGATCGAATCAGTCAGATGCTCGGCATGCGCCTGCTGGCGCAGGGCCGTTTGTCGGAAATGGCCGGCGCGGATGCGCTGGACGTCGACCGCCTGATGCGCTCGGTCAACCTCAAGCAGAATGCCAGCGACCTGTACAACGCCGCTTCGCCGCGTTTGAAACGCTTCTTCGATGTCTATGCGCGCGGCGTGAACGCCTACCTGTTCCGTTATCGCGACAAGCTGCCTGCCGATATCGCCAGCTCGGGCTACAAGCCGGAATACTGGAAGCCGGAAGACTCGGCGCTGATCTTCAGCCTGCTCAACTTCAGCCTGTCGGTCAACCTGCAGGAGGAGCTGTCGGCGCTGGTCCTGGCGCAGAAAGTCAGCGCGGACAAGCTCGCCTGGCTACTGCCGACCTACCCTGACGAAGAATTACCATTTGCCGAAGCCGACAAGCTCAAGGGCCTGAACCTGAACAATCAGGTCACCGGCCTGAGCGATCTGAACAGGATCGCCCTGCAGCTCTCGGACCTGAACATGCTCGGCGTCGCGGCCTCCAGCAACTGGGCCATCGCGCCACAACGCAGTCGCAACGGCAAAAGTCTGCTGGCCAGTGACATGCAACTGCCCGCCGGGCTCAATTCTGCCTGGAGCTTCGTGCAGATCCGTGCACCGAAATACCAGGTGTCCGGTGTCACCATCGCCGGTATGCCACTGGTACTCAGCGGTTTCAACGGCAAACTGGCGTGGAGCATGAGCAACGTCAAGGGCGACAATCAGGATCTGTTTCTGGAGAAGATCAAGCGCGAAGGCAACCGCGTTTCCTACATGGTTGACGGCAAATGGCTGCCAGCGGCGGCCCATCAGGAAACCTTTCTGGTCAAGGGCGGCAGCCCGCTGCGTGAAACCGTGTACGAAACCCGCCACGGCGCGCTGCTCAACGCCTCTGCAACCCCGCCCGGCAACGGTTTGAGCCTGGCGCTGCAAGTCCCGAACTTCAAGGATGACAAGAGCCTGGATGCGTTCTTCGATCTGTCCCGTGCACCTAACGTCGAGAAAGCCTTCGACACCAGCCGCGAGATTCGGGCGATCACCCTGAACATGATCTTTGCCGACGCCTCGAACATTGGCTGGCAGGTCACTGGCCGCTTCCCGAACCGCCGCGAAGGCCAGGGCCTGCTGCCTTCGCCGGGCTGGGATGGCAAGTACGACTGGGACGGTTTTGCCGACTCGATGCTTCATCCCTATGATCAGGACCCGCGCCAAGGCTGGCTCGCCGCAGCCAATCAGCGCACGATTCCGAAAGGCTACGGCATGCAGCTCTCCAACTCGTGGGGCTACCCGGAGCGCGCCGAGCGAATTGCCGAACTGGCCAACGGGGGCAAGCAGGACCTGCGCAGCACCATCGCCATGCAATACGACCAGACCACGACGTTCGCCGCCAAGCTCAAGAGCATGTTTCAGGCGCCCGGCATGAGCAAGCCGCTCAAGCAGGCCGTTGATGCCCTGCCCGAAGCCGATCGCAACAAGGCCCGTGAAGCGTTCACGCGCCTGATGGCGTTTGACGGCAAGCTCAGTGCTACCTCGGCTGATGCGGCGCTGTACGAGCTGTTTCTGCAGGAAAGCGCCAAGCAGATTTTCCTTGATGAGTTGGGTCCGGAGACCAGCCCTGCCTGGCAGGCACTGGTCGCCAACGCCAGTTCATCCTACTCGCCACAGGCCGACCACTTGCTGGGGCGCGATGACAGCCCCTATTGGGATGACGTCAAAACCCCGCAGAAGGAAGACAAACCGGCCATCCTCGCGCGCAGTCTGGCGGCCGCCATCACCAGCGGCGACAGCCTGTTGGGCAGCGATCACAAGGCCTGGCAATGGGGCAAGCTGCACCGTGACAACTGGGCCTCGACCAGCCCGCTGGCCAAGCAGTTGGGTGGCGGCGAGTTCAACCGGGGCGCCACGCCAGCGGGCGGTGATCACACGACGCTGAACGTATCCGGCTTCGAGTGGGGCAAGGGCTTCGACACCCGCATGGCACCGGGTCTGCGCATGATCGTAGACTTCAGCCTGGTCGAACCGATGACCGGCCTGATCAGCACCGGCCAGTCCGGCAACCCGGCCAGCCCGTACTACGCCAACAGCATCGAGCCGTGGCAGAAAGGCCAGTACCAGTCGATTCCGGTGCAACAACAGAACTACGAAAAGGGCTACGGCAAACAGCGCCTGACGCTGACGCCGGGCAAGTAAGCGCCGAAAACCGGACGCAGAGCGTCCAGAACGGCATACCCACGCAGAGCATGGGCACGATAGCGTTCTTCAGTACACCTATCGTTCCCACGCTCCAGCGTGGTAATGCAGTTCGTGACGCTCCGCGTCACACGGCAGTGTTTCTTTGTCAGGTAGATTGGGGTTCAGCTCAGGTCACCTTTTCGCCCCTCGGCGAGTTACTTTGATGAGGCCAAAGTAACCAAAGCCTTTCGCTCCGTTTCCGGCCCGACTTCGTCGGGTTCCTTTGTCCTGACACTGATCCGGGGGTCGCCGCAACGGGCCATCCATGGCCCAGACTGTGTAAAAACCCAAGGTAAACCTTTGCTATGATTCCCCAGGATTTCATTGCAAGGGTTGCCCATGAAACGCTTCATTCAAGGTGAACACAGAGGTCAAAGTACCTTGCTTCCCGAGAGTCTCGACGATTACGTCAGCGACACCAATCCGGTGCGCGTTGTCGATGTCTTTGTGGATGAGCTCGACCTGATCACCTTGGGTTTTGAAAGCGCTGTCCCCGCTGAAACGGGCCGACCGGCCTACCATCCTGCAGTCATGCTGAAGATCTACATCTACGGCTATCTCAACCGTATCCAGTCAAGCCGACGCCTTGAGCGCGAGGCGCAGCGCAACGTCGAGCTGATGTGGTTGACCGGTCGCCTGATGCCGGATTTCAAGACCATCGCCAACTTTCGCAAAGACAACGCAAAGGGCATTCGAGGAGTCTGTCGGCAGTTTGTCGTGCTGTGTCAACAATTGGGGCTTTTCTCGGAGCATTTCGTTGCCATCGATGGCAGTAAATTCAAGGCGGTCAATCACCGCGATCGCAATTTCACCAGTGCCAAACTGAAGCGTCGGATGGAAGAGATTGAATCAAGCATTGCCCTTTATCTAAAGGGGCTGGATGCGGCTGATCGGGAAGAGCCCAAGACTGCAGGCCCCAAAGGCGGCCTAGAGGAGAAGATCGCCAAATTGAAGGAGCAAATGAAGGCGTTGCAGACCATCGAGGTACAGCTTGAAGAATCCCCGGACAAACAAATTTCGCTGACCGATCCGGACGCGCGCTCAATGATGAGCAGTGGGGGAAAAGGTATCGTGGGTTACAACGTACAGACCGCGGTGGATACCAAGCACCATTTGATCGTCGCGCACGAGGTGATCAATGTGGGTCACGACCTTGATCAACTTAGTTCGATGGCCCAGCAGGCCCGTGAGGTGATGCAAGTCGAATCGTTGTCGGTGGTGGCGGACCGCGGGTATTACAAAAGCGGAGAAATCCTGGCCTGTCACGAGGCAGGGATCACAGCTTATGTGCCAAAAACGCTGAGCTCGCGGGCCAAATTTGATGGCCGTTTCGGCAATGACGAGTTTGTTTACGACGCGGACAACGATGTGTACGTCTGCCCCGCCAATCAAGTGCTGATCTGGCGCAACTCTTACATCGACAAGGGCAAGAAGCTGGACGTTTACTGGCGCTCCAACTGCCAGGCCTGCTCGATAAAGGCGCAATGCACACCGGCCAGAGAGCGAAAAATTCGGCGCTGGGAACATGAGGCAGTACTGGAAGAAATGCAGGCCCGCCTGGCTAACGCGCCGCAGGTAATGACCATCCGCAAGCAGACCGTCGAGCACCCCTTCGGGACTCTCAAGCAGTGGATGGGTGCAACGCATTTTCTGACGCGACGGCTTGGCGGAGTGAGCACCGAAATGAGTTTGAACGTGCTTGCTTATAACTTGAAGCGGGTAATGAACATCCTCGGCACGCAGAATCTTGTAAAAGCGCTGGCGGCTTGAAAAGCCTCCATTGCGCCCGATAAAAGGGGCTGTAAAGCGCTATTAACGGCCTTAAGGGCGGATTAGAGCGATGGCAGGACTTTCAAGGCGTTCCGGCTAGCCAAGTATCGTCTGCGCTACGCGCAGCCGATACTTGGGCTGGTTTTTACACACTCTGGGCCCGGTGCGGCTAGCCTGGCGTCCTGCCAGGCTACCCCCGGATCAGCGCCAGGACTCAGCCGTCACTTACGTCGCACTCTGCGTCGTCTGTGCCATCGCGACAAAAAAGCGCTTTTATGCACGATAGTGTTCTTCTGGACATTTATCGCACCTCACGCTCCGCAGCGCTCACGCAAACTCCCCGAACTTCCAGTTCCTTCCCGGCTCATAGCTAACAAGCCCATCCATACGGTTGCCCCATGGATCTTGTCGTTGCGCGCCCCGAAGGTTTGTACTGCCCACCCGGTGATTTCTATATCGATCCATGGCGTCCTGTCGAACGCGCCGTCATCACCCATGCGCATGGCGATCATGCCCGCACGGGCAACGAGCATTACCTGTCAGCCGCCAGTGGCGAGGGTATTCTGCGTTCGCGCCTTGGGCAGGACATTAATCTGCAGACTCTGGAGTACGGCGAAACCATCACCCATCACGGGGTGAAACTGAGCCTGCATCCGGCCGGGCATGTACTGGGGTCGGCGCAAGTGCGACTGGAGTACCAAGGCGAGGTCTGGGTTGCTTCCGGCGATTACAAAGTCGAGCCGGACGGCACCTGTGCGGCCTTCGAACCGGTGCGCTGCCATACCTTTATCACCGAATCGACCTTCGGCCTGCCGATCTATCGCTGGGCGCCGCAGGCGCAGATCTTCGAAGGCATCAACCAGTGGTGGCGTGCCAATGCAGCCCAGGGCAAGGCCAGCGTGTTGTTCGCCTACTCGTTCGGCAAGGCCCAGCGCATCCTCCACGGCATTGACGCGCAGATCGGACCGATCCTGGTGCACGGCGCCGTCGAGCCGCTGAACCGCGTGTATCGCGAGGGCGGCATCTACATCCCGGAAACCCAATACGCCGGCGATTTCAAAAAGACCGATCCCGCGCTGCGCCAGGCGTTGATCCTCGCCCCGCCTTCAGCGGGCGGCAGCAGCTGGATGAAGCGCTTTGGCGAATACAGCGATGCGTTTGCCAGCGGCTGGATGATGCTGCGCGGCACACGACGCCGGCGCGGTGTGGACCGCGGTTTTGTGCTGTCCGATCACGCCGACTGGCCGGGCCTGCTGTGGGCTGTGGAACAGACCGGCGCCGAACGCGTCATGGTGACCCACGGCTCGGTCGGCATACTGGTGCGTTACCTGCGTGAACTGGGTCTCGACGCACAGGGCTTCAGCACCGAATACGGCGATGAAGAAGACAGCAACCCGGCAGCCGGCGAACCCGAGGCGGCAGGCACCGGTGAGGCTCAGTCATGAAAGCCTTTGCTGAACTCTATGCACAGCTGGACGCGACCACTTCAAGCAACGCCAAACTCGCCGCAATGCGCGACTACTTCGAAAAGGCGGCAGCAGAGGACGCCGCCTGGGCGGTGTACTTTCTGTCAGGCGGCCGCCCACGGCAATTGGTGCCGACCCGTGTGCTGCGCGAACAGGCCATGACCCTGGCAAGTCTGCCGGAATGGCTGTTCGAAGAGAGCTATCAGGCGGTCGGCGACCTGGCGGAAACCCTGTCGCTGTTACTGCCCCAGGCCGACCACAGTAATGACGAAGGCCTGGCCACGTGGATGGAAGACAAGCTGTTGCCATTGCGCGGCCTGCCGCCTGAAGAACTTGCCGAGCGGCTGCCGATGTTCTGGTCGCAGTTGGACCGCAGCAGTCTGATGGTCTGCATCAAGCTGATCACCGGCAGTTTCCGGGTCGGCGTGTCGAAGCTGCTGGTCACCCGTGCGCTGGCGGCGCTGGCAGATATCGACAGCAAACGCGTCGCACAACGGCTGGTGGGCTACACCGATCTATCGCACAGGCCCAGCGCCGAACGCTATTTGAAGCTGATCGCGCCGGAATCCGAGGATGAGCACGCCCAACGCGGCGGCCAGCCCTACCCGTTTTTTCTCGCCCACTCCCTGCAACAGCCCGCCGATCAGTTTGAGGCGTTGCTCGGTCCGGCGCAGAACTGGCAGGTGGAATGGAAGTGGGACGGCATTCGCGCGCAACTGGTCAAACGCGACGGGCGCTTGTGGATCTGGTCACGCGGCGAAGAACTGGTGACCGACCGTTTTCCGGAGCTGCACAGCCTGGTGCAGTGCCTGCCGGACGGCACGGTGATCGACGGCGAAATCGTGGTCTGGAAAGCCCCCGATGCGAACCCCGATGGCGATGCGGAGTTTGCCTTGAACAGCGATGCTCCTGCGGCAGCGCCTTCGGTCCAACCGTTCGCCCTGCTGCAACAGCGCATAGGCCGGAAGACGCTGGGCAAAAAGATTCTTGCCGACGTTCCGGTCGTGGTGCTCGCCTATGACCTGCTGGAGTGGCAAGGCGATGACTGGCGCAGCCGCCCGCAACATGAACGCCGCTCGCAACTGGAAGCCTTGATCGAAACCTGCAAGAGCGAGGTGCTGATGCCCTCCCCGGTGCTCAGCGGCAAGGATTGGCTCGACCTGGCCACCCAGCGCGAAGCCTCCCGCAGCCTGGGCGTCGAGGGCATGATGCTCAAGGCTCGCGACTCGCTGTATGGCGTCGGTCGCACCAAGGACATGGGGGTGTGGTGGAAATGGAAAATCGACCCGTTCAGTGTCGATGCCGTGCTGATTTACGCGCAACGCGGTCACGGACGACGCGCCAGCCTGTACAGCGACTACACCTTTGCGGTGTGGGATGGCCCGCCCGAATCGAGTGAACGCACGCTGGTGCCGTTCGCCAAGGCCTACTCGGGGCTGACCGATGAAGAAATGCGCAAGGTCGACGCCATCGTTCGCAAGACGACGGTGGAGAAATTCGGGCCGGTCAGCAGCGTAACGCCGACGCTGGTGTTCGAGCTGGGCTTTGAAGGCATCGCCCTGTCGAAGCGCCACAAGAGCGGCATCGCGGTGCGTTTCCCGCGCATGCTGCGCTGGCGCCAGGACAAGCCCGTCGCCGAAGCCGACAGTCTGGCGACGCTGCAGGACCTGCTGAACTAGAGCACCAAAAAGGCGCACACCAAATAGCGTGCACCTTTTTGAAACATCGAAGAACGAATCATCCCGCCTCCCTGCAGGAAACTTCCTGATTCGTTACCAATCTTCCGCTCTGTCTCACCTGACACCGCACCTTGCGTAGGACCGGGCGATGAACACCAACCCTGTAAGCGCGCATGGGCGGCCAATTGCCAGCCGTTTATATGAAATAGCGACAACCCCTTACATTTCAAACGCACGTTCGTTCCTCTGGTTCGGAAATTGCTAACCAATGCCTATCTGGCACTTGCCGGTAGCACGCTTCGCGTATTCCCAACGCCCCATTTAAGGTTTTAAGGACTGAACAATGAAAAAAGCATGGCTGACTCTTTCTGCACTGGCTCTGTGCATCGCCGCCGGTAACACCATGGCCAAGGAATACAAGGAACTGCGCTTCGGCGTCGATCCATCTTATGCACCGTTCGAATCCAAAGCGGCCGACGGCAGCCTGGTCGGCTTCGATATCGATCTGGGCAACGCAATCTGCAAAGAGCTGAAAGTCAAATGCAAATGGGTCGAAAGCGACTTCGACGGCATGATCCCCGGCCTCAAGGCACGCAAATTCGACGGCGTTATCTCCTCGATGACCGTGACCCCTGCTCGCGAAAAAGTCATCGACTTCTCCAACGAGCTGTTCTCCGGCCCGACCTCGCTGGTGTTCAAGAAAGGTGCAGGCTTTACTGCCGACCCGGCCAGCCTGAAAGGCAAGACCGTGGGCTATGAGCAAGGCACCATCCAGGAAGCCTACGCCAAGGCGGTACTGGACAAGGCCGGTATCTCCACCAAGGCCTATGCCAACCAGGATCAGGTTTACTCCGACCTGACCTCGGGCCGTCTCGACGCCTCGATCCAGGACATGCTGCAGGCCGAACTGGGCTTCCTGAAATCGCCAGCCGGTGCTGACTACGAAGTCAGCAAGCCTATCGACAGCGAACTGCTGCCAGCCAAAACCGCTATTGGCATTGCTCAGGGCAACAAGGAACTCAAGGCGTTGCTGGACAAAGGCATCGAGGCGATGCACAAAGACGGCACCTACGCTGAAATCCAGAAAAAACACTTTGGCGACCTGAACCTCTACAGCGGTAAATAACACCCCGACGCCCATCGATTTCGGCGATCATTCGTCGCCCGATCGGTGGGCGTTTTTGTTGGTAACAAGGCCTATCCATGCTCGATGCACTCATGCAAAACCTGGGACTCTCGGCATTCAGCCTGAAGGGCTTTGGCCCGCTGTTGCTGGAAGGCACCTGGATGACCGTCAAACTGGCTGTGCTGTCGCTTGCGCTGAGCATTTTGCTCGGACTGATCGGGGCCAGCGCCAAACTGTCGAGCTCTGCGCTGCTGCGCGTGCCGGCGCAAATTTACACGACACTGATCCGCGGTGTTCCGGACCTGGTGTTGATGCTGCTGATTTTCTACAGCCTGCAAACCTGGCTCACCATGCTGACCGACGCGATGGAATGGGAATACATCGAGATCAACCCGTTCGGCGCAGGCGTCATCACGCTGGGCTTCATCTATGGTGCGTACTTCACCGAGACCTTTCGCGGCGCGATTCTGTCCGTGCCTCGCGGTCAGGTGGAAGCAGCGACGGCCTATGGATTGAAACGCGGCCAGCGCTTTCGTTACGTTGTGTTCCCGCAGATGATGCGTTACGCGCTGCCGGGTATCGGCAACAACTGGCAGGTGCTGCTCAAGGCGACTGCGCTGGTATCGATCATCGGCCTGGCCGATCTGGTCAAGGCGTCACAGGATGCGGGCAAGAGCACCTATCAGTTGTTCTACTTTCTGGTGCTGGCAGCATTGATTTACCTGCTGATCACCAGTGCCTCGAACTTCGCCCTGCGTTGGGCTGAGCGGTATTACTCCGCAGGCAGCCGGGAGGCACAGCGATGATCGAATTGCTGCAGGAATACTGGAAACCCTTCCTTTATACAGATGGCGTCAACGTCACCGGTCTGGCGATGACCATGTGGCTGCTCAGCGCCTCCATCGTCATCGGCTTTTGCGTGTCGATCCCGCTGTCCATTGCGCGGGTGTCGAGAAACCGCTGGGTGCGCTGGCCGGTGCAGTTCTACACCTACCTGTTTCGCGGTACGCCCCTCTATATACAGCTGCTGATCTGCTACACCGGCATTTACAGCCTTGCCGCGGTGCGTGAACAGCCGATGCTCGATGCGTTCTTTCGCAATGCGATGAACTGCACGATCCTGGCTTTCACCCTGAACACCTGCGCCTACACCACGGAGATCTTTGCCGGGGCGATCCGCAGCATGGCCCACGGCGAAGTCGAAGCGGCCAAGGCCTACGGCCTGACCGGCTGGAAGCTTTATGCCTACGTGATCATGCCGTCGGTGCTGCGCCGCTCTCTGCCGTATTACAGCAACGAAGTGATCCTGATGCTGCACTCGACCACTGTGGCCTTTACCGCCACGGTGCCGGACATCCTGAAAGTGGCGCGGGATGCCAACTCTGCCACTTTCATGACGTTCCAGTCCTTCGGTATCGCCGCCGTCATGTACCTGACCGTGACGTTCATTCTGGTCGGGCTGTTCCGCCTTGCCGAACGCCGCTGGCTGGCCTTTCTCGGCCCAGCCCATTAATCAGGACTGAACATGCGCCATCACACCCATGACTTGCTGTCGCCAGTGCCCGGCACTGGCCGGCAAATCCACAGCTTCCATTACGGCCCGCAAAACGGCGCCGGCAAAGTCTATATTCAGGCGTCGCTGCATGCCGACGAGCTACCGGGCATGCTGGTGGCCTGGTACCTGAAGCAGCGTCTGGCCGAGCTGGAAAATGCCGGTCGCCTGCTGGGCGAAATCGTTGTGGTGCCCGTCGCCAACCCGATCGGTCTGGAACAGGTGCTGATGGACACCCCGCTGGGCCGCTACGAGCTGGAAAGCGGCCAGAACTTCAATCGCTGGTTCAGCGACCTCGGCACTCAGGTCGGTGATGACATCGAAGCCCGACTCACTGCCGACGCAGAGCACAACCGCGCGCTGGTCAGGGACAGCCTGCTGGCGGCGCTGAATGCCGTACCGGCGACCACCCAGCTGCATTCGTTGCGCCTGACCCTGCAGCGCCTGGCCTGCGATGCCGACATGGTGCTGGACCTGCACTGTGATTTCGAGTCGGTCGAGCACCTGTACACCACGCCCGAGGCCTGGCCGAAAGTCGAACCTTTATCCCGCTACCTGGGCGCGCAAGCCAGCCTGCTGGCGACCGACTCAGGCGGGCAGTCGTTCGATGAGTGCTTCACGCTGGTCTGGTGGCAATTGCAGCAACGCTTTGGCGAGCGCTTTCCGATGCCCATGGGCAGCTTTTCAGTGACCCTGGAGCTGCGCGGGCAAGGCGATGTCAACCATGCGCTGGCCAGCCGCGACTGTCAGGCGATCATTCATTACCTGATCGATGCCGGCATCATTGACGGCGATCTGCAGCCACTCCCCGAACTGCTCTACCCCGCTACGCCACTGGCAGCGGTCGAACCGGTGGCTACGCCGGTCGGCGGCCTGCTGGTGTTCTGCGCGATGCCCGGCGAACACGTCGAGGCCGGCCAGCTGATTGCCGAGGTCATCGACCCGATCAGCGACACCGTGACCTGCATCCATGCCCTCAACGCAGGCCTGCTGTATGCGCGTTCCCTGCGCCGCATGGCGACTGCCGGCATGGTCATTGCGCATATCGCCGGCACCCACGCCTATCGCAGCGGCTATCTACTTTCTCCTTGAGGACCTGTCATGTACAAACTGACCATCGATGGCCTGCACAAAAGCTATGGCGACAACCACGTGCTCAAAGGCGTATCGCTCAAGGCCAGCAGCGGTGACGTCATCTGTCTGATCGGCGCCAGTGGCTCCGGCAAGAGCACCTTTTTGCGCTGCATCAACTTTCTCGAACAGCCCAGTGACGGGGCGATGAGCCTGGATGGCAAGCAAGTGCGCATGGTCAGCGACAAGGACGGCATGCGCGTTGCCGACCCGGATGAGCTGCAGCGTATCCGCACGCGGCTGGCGATGGTGTTTCAGCACTTCAACCTGTGGGCGCACATGACCGTGCTGGAAAACATCACCATGGCGCCGCGCCGGGTATTGGGCGTGCCCAAGGCCGAAGCGGAGGCTCGCGCGCGCAAATACCTGGAAAAGGTCGGTCTGCCGGAGCGTGTCGCCGATCAGTATCCTGCGTTTCTTTCCGGTGGTCAGCAGCAGCGCGTGGCCATCGCCCGTGCGCTGGCGATGGAGCCGGAAATCATGCTCTTCGACGAGCCTACATCCGCGCTGGACCCGGAGCTGGTTGGTGAAGTGCTGAAGGTCATTCAAGGCCTGGCTGAAGAAGGCCGGACAATGATTCTGGTCACCCACGAAATGGGCTTTGCGCGCAAGGTGGCGAGCCAGGTGGTATTCCTGCACCAGGGCCAGATCGAAGAATCCGGCCATCCGGATGAAGTCCTCAACAACCCGAAAAGCGAGCGTTTGCAGCAGTTCTTGAGCGGCAATCTGAAGTAGCACGGATTGCTGCGTACACACGTCTGGATCCCCCCTCAAATCTCGTTCCCACGCTCAAGCGTGGAAGACGCTCTACGTCATCAAGAGGACGCAGAGCGTCCAGAACGGCATGCCGACGCGGAGCATCGGCACGATGGTGTTATCCCTGACGACTATCGTTCCTCACGCTCTGGTGTGACCCCCGAAGGTTGGACAATTATCCACCTACGCTGCCTTGGCGGCCTGCATTCTGTATTCCACAGGACTCAGGCCGTTAAGCTTCAGTTTTATGCGTGAGTGATTGTAATACTCAATGTACTCTTCGATACCCGCTTGAAGCTCATCCAGATCGTTAAATTTGTTCAGGTAGAAAAATTCGGATTTCAGCGTGCTAAAAAAGCTCTCAATAGCCGCGTTGTCGTAGCAGTTACCCTTGCGCGACATGCTGGCTGCGATCGAATTCTCATTGAGCAGTCGCTGGTAAATAGGCATCCGATATTGCCAACCCTGGTCGGAATGCAAAATCGGCTTTTCATGCGGTCCAAGCCGCTTAAATGCTCCTTCAAGCATTTCGTCGACCATGGAGTACAGCGGGCGCCTGGCAATCGCATAGGAAATGATTTCGCCGCTGTACAGATCCATGATCGGCGACAGATAAAGTTTCTGGCCTCCTACTTTGAATTCGGTCACGTCGGTGGCCCATTTCTGGTTAGGGTATTGCGCTTTGAAATCACGCTTTAGCAGGTTAGGCGCGGCCTTGCCTGTTTCGCCTTTGTAGGAACGGTATTTCTTCACGCGTATCAGGCTCTTCAGGCCTAGCTGCCCCATTAGTTTCTGCACCGTCTTGTGGTTCACAAGATGGCCCGCCCTGCGCAACGCTGCCGTGATGCGACGATAGCCATACCGGCCCTTGTGCTCGTAGAAAGTTGCCTGAATCAGGTCTTTCAGCCCGGCGTATTTGTCATCTGCCAGCAGTACCTTTTGTTGATAGTAAAAAGTGCTGCGTGCCAGACCGGCAAACTTCAGCAGGCCGTCCAGAGAATGTAAAGGCCTCAGTTCCATCACGATTTGCGCTTTTTCTGCTGCGCTATTCGTTGCTTCTTCTGAACCAAGGCATCGAGCTTTTTTAGATAATCGACCTCCATCCGCAGTTGCTTCACCTCGGCAAGCAACTCGTCACGCGAGCGCGATTCATCGTTGATCGGAGCGGAGTTCACAGGGGGAAGGGGCGTCGTCATCTTTCTTGGGCGTCCAACTTTCTTAGGGGGCTTTGAGGATGCGTTAAGAGCACCTTCGTCAAAAAGGCGCTGCCATAGATTGATGATGCCGAACTGACGGATATCGAACAAGGCCGCTGTCTGGCGCAGTGATAATCGCTCATCATGCATGCGCTTCAAAACAGCTAGCTTGAATTCGTCACTGTAACGCTGCCGCCTTTTCTCTTTAAGAGCGGCTGGGCCGTGGATCTGATAAGCCGCGACCCACTGACGAAGGCAGGAAAAGTCCACATCGTGGCGACGCGCAACATCCCTCAAACCTGCCTTGCCGGCACAATACTCTTTCACGGCTGCGAGTTTTGCCTGCTCTGTATATTTACCCATGACGCCTCCAAAGGTTGCATCCAACCTTCGGGGGTCACACCACTCAGCGTGGGAACGCACTTCGTGACGCTCCGCGTCATCAAGAGGACGCAGAGCGTCCAGACCGGCATGCCCGACGCAGAGCATCGGCACGATGGTGTTACCCCTGACGACTATCGTTCCTCACGCTCCAGCATGGGAATGCACTTCGTGACGCTCCGCGTCATCAAGAGGACGCAGAGCGTCCAGAACGGCATGCCGACGCAGAGCATCGGCATGATGGTGTTATCCCTGACGACTATCGTTCCTCACGCTCCAGCGTGGGAATGCACTTCGTGACGCTCCGCGTCATCAAGAGGACGCGGAGCGTCCGGAACGGCATGCCGACGCGGAGCATCGGCACGATAGTCATGGTGTTACCCCTGACGACTATCGTTCCTCAAGCTCCAGCGTGGGAACGCATTTCATGACGCTCCGCGTCATCAAGAGGACGCAGAGCGTCCGGAACGGCATGCCGACGCGGAGCATCGGCACGATAGTCATGGTGTTACCCCTGACGACTATCGTTCCTCAAGCTCCAGCGTGGGAACGCATTTCATGACGCTCCGCGTCATCAAGAGGACGCAGAGCGTCCGGAACGGCATGCCGCCGCGGAGCATCGGCACGATAGTCAATCCAGGAACGATCAGCCACATAACCATTTAAACTATTACCCTTTCTCTGCTGTCTCTGACTTAACGCCACTCAGAGCACACTCAGACGGATGAGCAGACCCACCGATTTCGCTCGACGATGGTTTCTCGCCCGGGGCTGGAAGCCCTTTGCGTTTCAGAAAGAGGTCTGGGCAGCGGTGAAGAATGGCGAGTCCGGTTTGCTGCATGCCAGCACCGGCTCGGGCAAGACCTACGCCGTGTGGTTCGCCGCGCTCAACCGCTTCGCCAAAGCCAATACGCTCACCGCTGACAACAAACCCCGCAAACGCAAACCGCCTGCTGAACCGCTGAGTGTCCTGTGGATAACGCCCATGCGCGCCCTGGCCGCCGATACCGCCCGGGCCCTTGAGGCACCACTGGCCGAACTGGATATCCCCTGGTCGGTCGGCTTGCGCACCGGCGATACCAGCGGCAGTGAACGCGCCCGGCAGAGCCGGCGGCTGCCCTCGGCCTTGATCACCACCCCTGAAAGCCTGACGCTGCTGCTGACCCGTGCCGACGCTCAGGTCGCCTTGTCGACGCTGAAGATGGTGGTGGTGGACGAATGGCACGAGCTGATCGGCAACAAGCGTGGCGTGCAGTTGCAACTGGCCCTTGCCCGCCTGAGGCGCTGGAATCCACAGCTGATCGTGTGGGGCATTTCCGCGACGCTGGGTAATCAGCAACACGCGCAGCAGGTGCTGATCGGCGACGGCGGCGTGACCGTGCAAGGCAAGATCGTCAAGGACTTGCAGGTCGATACGCTGTTGCCGTCTTCCATCGAACGCTTCCCGTGGGCCGGGCACATGGGCTTGCGCATGTTGCCGCAGGTCGTCGCCGAGGTGGAAAGCAGCGCGAGCTGTCTGGTGTTCACCAACACCCGGGCGCAGTCGGAAATATGGTATCAGGCGCTACTGGAGGCCCGCCCCGACTGGGCCGGGCTGATTGCCCTGCACCATGGATCGCTGGCCCGAGAGGTACGCGACTGGGTCGAACGCGCGTTGAAAGAAGGCGCACTCAAGGCCGTGGTATGCACCTCCAGCCTGGACCTGGGCGTGGACTTTCTGCCGGTCGAGCGCGTGTTGCAAATCGGCTCGCCCAAAGGTGTCGCGCGCCTGATGCAGCGCGCCGGTCGTTCGGGCCACGCGCCGGGTCGCCCTTCGCGCGTGACGCTGGTGCCGACCCACAGCCTGGAACTGGTCGAAGCCGCTGCTGCACATGACGCCGTCGAAGCTCGGATGATCGAGCCCCGTGAGTCACCACACCAGCCGCTGGACGTGCTGGTCCAGCACCTGGTCAGCATCGCCCTGGGCGGTGGTTTTCTGCCCGAAGAGCTGCTGGCCGAAGTACGCAGCGCCTGGGCTTACCGCAACCTCAGCGACGAGCAATGGCAATGGGCGCTGGCGTTTGTCCGCAACGGCGGCCACTCACTGACCGCCTACCCCGATTACCGCCGCGCCGAACCCGACGAGGACGGCGTCTGGCGGGTCCCTGATGCGCGTCTTGCCAGACGCCACCGCATGAGCGTGGGGACCATCGTCAGTGAGGCCACCGTCAACCTGAAATACTGGAAAAAAGGCGGCGGTGGTGGCTCTCTGGGCAGCGTCGAGGAAGGCTTTATCGCCAGACTCAAACCCGGTGACGGCTTTCTGTTCGGCGGACGCTTACTGGAATTGGTTCGAGTAGAAAACATGACGGCCTACGTCAAGCGCGCGACCGGCAAGAAAGCCGCCGTGCCACGCTGGAATGGCGGTCGGATGCCGCTGTCCAGCGAACTGGCAGATGCAGTGGTGGAGAAGTTCGATGCCGCTGCGCGGGGCCAATTCAACAGCCCGGAAATGCGCGCCATCAAACCCCTGCTGGAAGTGCAGCAGCACTGGTCAGGGCTGCCGAGACGCGACACGTTGCTGGCCGAGACACTCAAATCCCGCGAAGGCTGGCATCTATTCCTCTACCCGTTCGCCGGCCGTCATGTGCACCTGGGGCTGGGCAGCCTGCTGGCCTGGCGCCTGAGCCGGCATCGGCCGCTGACCTTTTCCATCGCCGTCAACGACTACGGGCTGGAGCTGCTCAGCGCCAGCGAGATCGACTGGTCGCAGACGTTGCAGGCCGAGCTGTTCAGCGAAACGGATCTTTTACCCGATATCATCGCCAGCCTGAACGCTGGCGAGCTGGCCCTGCGGCGCTTTCGGGAAATCGCGCGTATCTCCGGGTTGGTGTTTTCCGGCTACCCTGGCGCGGCCAAGAGCAATCGTCAGCTTCAGGCATCCAGCGGACTGTTTTTCGAGGTGTTCAAGCAATACGACGCTGACAACATGCTGCTAACTCAGGCCGAACAGGAAGTCCTGCGTCAGGAACTGGACCTGCAGCGCCTGGAGCTGACGTTGCGCCAGATCAACAGCCGCACGCTGGACCTGCACGCTATAAAACGCGCGACCCCGCTGGCCTTTCCACTGCTGGTCGAACGCTTTCGCGAAAGCCTCAGTTCGGAGAAACTTGCCGACCGCATCGCGCGCATGGTTCGCGATCTGGAGAAAGCCGCTGGCCCGGAGCCTGAACGATGACGCCGTATCTTGCTGTCACGCTGGCAGGAGAAGAACTGTGGTTGCTGGCCGACAAGGCCATCTACTACCCTGCCGAACGATCCTTGCTGATTGCCGACGCGCACTTTGGCAAGGCGGCCGCCTATCGCAAGCTCGGCCAACCGGTGCCGCACGGCACTACACAGGCGAATCTGCGCCGCCTGGACAGCCTTCTGAATGCCTATCCCTGCGATCATCTGATCTTTCTGGGCGATTTCCTGCACGCGCCGGAGTCTCACGCAGTCGGCACCTTGGCAGCGCTGGAACAATGGCGGGCAGAGCGCTCGACACTGCGCATCACACTCATCCGCGGCAACCACGACAAGCGGGCCGGCGACCCGCCTGCCTACCTGGGCATCGATGTGGTTCCCGAGCCCTTGGCGCTTGGGCCCTTTGCCCTGCAGCACGAGCCCGATGCGCACCCTGACCTGCATGTACTGGCCGGGCATGTTCATCCGGTGTATCGGCTAAACGGTCGCGGTCGGCAAAGCTTGCGGCTGGCGTGCTTCTACCTGGGCCAGCGCGTCAGCCTGCTGCCGGCCTTCGGTGAATTTACCGGCGGTTTTCAGATTCGCCCGGCACCGGACAGCACGATCTATGTGACCGGCGGTGATGCAGTGTGGCGAGTGGCATAGCGGCAACGGTCGCCACATACAAAACTGCCTGCCGCTCGCGAGCGCAGCAGGCAGTTTTGTGATGATCAGGCCACAGGTGCGGGTGGCGGCTCGTCAGGAACAGTAGGACCGCCTGGCTCGGTAGGCTCCGGGAACGGCGTGTCGGGGCCTGGATCACCCGGGATCCCGCCGCCGACCATGTTCAGCTCCGGGCTGAGATCGGAATGAGCCATCAATGACCAGGCGAGTAACCCGATCTCGTTAAGCGGAGATTGAACCTGTTCAGAGATTTTGAAAGTAGTCTTCATAGGGCACTCCAGATCAAAGGCCGTCGCACGTAATGAATTATGCGAAAGCATGTGAGCAGATAGAGTGCGAAATAGAGTATTAATTCAATTCCACTAGTCACCTGGACCGCAAATCAGGTACGCGGCAGGGTGACGCCACGCTGGCCCTGGTACTTGCCACCCCGATCCTTGTAGGAGACTTCACACTCCTCATCGGACTCCAGGAACAGCATCTGCGCCACACCCTCGTTGGCGTAGATCTTGGCCGGCAGTGTCGTGGTGTTGGAAAACTCCAGCGTCACATGGCCTTCCCACTCAGGCTCGAGCGGCGTGACATTGACGATGATGCCGCAGCGCGCGTAGGTGCTCTTGCCCAGGCAGATGGTCAGAACGTTACGCGGAATGCGGAAATATTCGACGGTGCGCGCCAGTGCGAACGAGTTGGGAGGGATGATGCATACGTCGCTCTTGATATCGACGAAGCTTTTTTCATCGAAGTTTTTCGGATCGACCGTGGCCGAATTGATGTTGGTGAACACCTTGAATTCGTCGGCGCAACGCACGTCGTAGCCGTAACTGGACACCCCGAAAGAGATCACCCGATCAGCACCTTCGCCACGTACCTGGCGCTCTACGAAGGGCTCGATCATCCCGTGTTCCTGCGCCATGCGGCGAATCCACTTGTCCGATTTGATGCTCATGGCGGTGTCCTGAATAGCGAGGTGAAAAAGATATCCGGCATCTTACCGGGCTGAGGCCGACGGTTCAAAGGCAACAGATCGCGAGTTTGCGTGACCGGCCGGGCTGTTTCGCCGCGAATGGAAATAATCATCAACAGACCATTGGCACGTTCGGAAAAAAGGGTTAAGGTGGCGTCACTGTGTTGCTTGTGTCACTGAGAATCTCTACACGATGTTGAATTTCGATCCAACCATCTCCATGAATTTTCCAGCTCTTTGCACTCAGTCTCGGCCAGGGCTCTTCCTACGCCGCAGTTAACTTTGTCCAAGGAGATTTACTATGTCCAATCGCCAAACTGGTACCGTTAAGTGGTTCAACGATGAAAAAGGCTTCGGCTTCATCACTCCACAATCCGGTGACGACCTGTTCGTGCACTTCAAAGCTATCCAATCCGACGGCTTCAAAAGCCTGAAAGAAGGCCAACAGGTTTCTTTCATCGCTACCCGCGGTCAGAAAGGCATGCAAGCTGAAGAAGTTCAAGTTATCTAACTTGTACTGATTCGCTTAAAAACCCCGCCCTTAAAAGCGGGGTTTTTTATTGTCCGTCTTTTGACCTCTCGCGGCTTGAGCACCTGCTGCACAGCTGACCGGAACGAGAGAAGCACCTCCCCCGCCCGATCACCGCCATACAATCAGTCGTCGCTTACCGAAATGGTCGGCATGGCCGGACTTGCAGCTTCCTGCAACACGATCCGTGCACCGACGTGACGTGCCAGTTCCTGATACACCATCGCAATCTGACTCTCCGGCTCGGCAATCGCCGTAGGCCTGCCGCCATCTGCCTGCTCGCGAATCAGCATCGACAGCGGCAGTGACGCCAGCAGTTCGACATCGTACTGCGTCGCCAGCTTCGCGCCGCCACCCTCACCGAACAGATGCTCGGCATGGCCGCAGTTGGAGCAAATGTGCACCGCCATGTTTTCCACTACGCCCAGCACCGGAATGTTGACCTTGCGGAACATCTCGACACCTTTTTTCGCATCCAGCAAAGCCAGATCCTGCGGTGTGGTGACAATTACGGCACCGGCGACCGGGACTTTCTGCGCGAGCGTCAACTGGATATCACCGGTGCCGGGCGGCATGTCGATGACCAGATAATCCAGATCATTCCAGGCAGTCTGCGTGACCAGTTGCAGCAACGCTCCTGAAACCATCGGCCCGCGCCAGACCATCGGCGTATTGTCGTCGGTCAGAAAAGCCATCGACATCACCTCGATGCCATGCGCCTCGACCGGCACGAACCACTTCTGATCCTTGATCTTCGGTCGCGTACCTTCGGGAATACCGAACATCACCCCTTGGCTCGGTCCGTAGATATCGGCATCGAGGATTCCGACGCGGGCGCCCTCGCGAGACAGCGCCAAGGCCAGATTGGCGGCGGTAGTGGACTTGCCGACACCGCCCTTGCCGGACGCGACGGCGACAATGTTTTTCACATTGGCAAGCCCCGGAATCTGGCTCTGCGCCTTGTGCGCGCTGATCACGCTGCTGATGGCGACCGTGGCCGAACTGACACCGTCCAGATTCTCGATGGCAGTTTTCAACACGTGCGCCCAACCGTTCCTGAACAGGTCGGCGGCATAGCCCAATTCGAGTTGCACGCTGACCTGTGCCCCCTGAATATCGATGGACCGCACGCAACCGGCAGTGACCGGATCCTGATTCAGATAGGGGTCGGTGTACTGGCGAAGAATCGTCTCCACCGCTGCGCGATTGACTGCGCTCATGGGCTTACTCCGTAAAAAGACTGACTGGAACAGCCGACTATCGTACCTGTTCTGCCAGCAGCCCACATGATTTCACTGAACTGCGCCCAGCCTTTCAGGAGCATTCCCACAACCGCACGGGTGAAAAAAATCGTTCAGACCTTTATAGTGGCCGGTCTCCGTTTCACTTCAAGTAGCCGAGCCCCATGTCCGAGCCACGCAAGATTCTCGTTACCAGCGCCCTGCCCTATGCCAATGGTTCCATTCACCTTGGCCACATGCTCGAGTACATCCAGACCGACATGTGGGTGCGTTTTCAGAAGCACCGCGGCAATCAATGCATTTATGTCTGCGCGGACGACGCCCATGGCTCGGCAATCATGCTGCGCGCCGAAAAGGAAGGCATTACGCCAGAGCAACTGATCGCCAACGTCAAGGCCGAGCACAGCGCCGACTTTGCCGACTTCCTGGTGGAATTCGATAATTTCCACTCGACGCACTCGGACGAGAACCGCGAGCTGTCGAGCATGATCTACAAGCGTCTGCGCGATGCCGGTCATATCGCGACGCGCTCGGTCACCCAGTACTTCGACCCGGAAAAGAAAATGTTCCTGGCCGACCGCTTCATCAAGGGCACCTGCCCGAAATGCGCGGCCGAGGACCAGTACGGCGACAACTGTGAAAAGTGCGGCGCCACCTATGCCCCGACGGACCTCAAAGACCCCAAGTCGGCGATTTCCGGGGCCACGCCGGTGCTCAAGGACTCGAAGCACTTCTTCTTCGACCTTCCTGCATTCGACGCCATGCTCAAGAGCTGGACACGCAGTGGCACCCTGCAGGATGCCGTTGCCAACAAGATCGCCGAATGGCTGGACAGTGGCCTGCAACAGTGGGACATCTCCCGCGATGCGCCCTATTTCGGCTTTGAAATTCCCGACGAGCCCGGCAAATACTTCTACGTGTGGCTCGATGCGCCAATCGGCTACATGGCCAGCTTCAAGAACCTGTGCGCACGTCGTCCGGACCTGGACTTCGATGCGTACTGGGGAAAGGGCGCGACCACCGAGCTCTATCACTTCATCGGCAAGGACATCGTCAACTTCCATGCGCTGTTCTGGCCAGCCATGCTGGAAGGTGCTGAGTTGCGCACACCGACCGGCATCAACGTCCACGGCTACCTGACCGTCAATGGTCAGAAGATGTCGAAGTCGCGTGGCACCTTTATCAAGGCGCGTACCTACCTCGACCACCTGCCGCCCGAGTACCTGCGCTATTACTACGCGTCGAAGCTGGGCCGTGGCGTCGACGACCTGGACCTGAACCTCGAAGACTTCGTGCAAAAGGTCAACTCCGACCTGATCGGCAAGGTCGTCAACATCGCCAGCCGTTGCGCCGGGTTCATTCACAAGGGCAACGCCGGTGTGATGGTCGAAACCAATGCGGCGCCCGAACTGACCGACGCGTTTCTGACGGCTGCACCCAGCATCGCCGACGCCTACGAAGCCCGCGACTTCGCCCGCGCCATGCGCGAAACCATGGCTCTGGCGGACCGCGCCAATGCCTACATCGCGGAGAAAGCGCCATGGGCGCTGGCCAAACAGGAAGGCAAGCAGGATGAGGTCCAGGCCGTATGCGCGCTGGGCATCAATCTGTTCCGCCAACTGGTGATTTTCCTCAAGCCGGTCCTGCCGAATCTGGCCGCCGATGCAGAAAAATTCCTCAACGTCGAACCACTGACCTGGGAAGACCACAAGACCTTGCTGGCCAATCATCAGCTCAACCCGTTCTCGGCACTGATGACCCGTATCGACCCGGTCAAGGTCGAGGCCATGGCCACTGCCTCCAAGGAAGACCTGACCGCTACCGACTCGTCGGCGGACACCGCGCCTGCCGGTAATGGCGAACTCGCCAAGGACCCGCTGTCGGCGGAAATCGACTTTGACGCCTTTGCCGCCATCGACCTGCGCGTCGCGCTGATTCTCAAGGCCGAACATGTAGAGGGTGCCGACAAACTGCTGCGCCTGACCCTGGACATCGGCGACGAGCAGCGCAATGTCTTTTCCGGCATCAAGAGCGCCTACCCGAACCCGTCCGAACTCGAAGGCCGTCTGACCATGATGATCGCCAACCTCAAGCCGCGAAAAATGCGTTTCGGTATTTCGCAGGGCATGGTGATGGCTGCAGGCCCCGGCGGTGAGGAGATCTATCTGCTCAGCCCGGACAGCGGCGCCAAGCCAGGCCAGCGCATCAAGTAAAAAACGCAAGGCCCGGTATCCTGCCATCAGGCAGATACCGGGCCTTTACGCATTCGCAAGCTCCCTGATCTGTCCGATAATGCTGCTCTCTCAATAGACAGAACACCTGTTGGTCACCTGGCAAGATCATGACTGAATTGATTCGCCTGCTTCCCGACGTGGACCTCATCCGCAGTATCGACGCCCTCCTGCCGCAGACTCAGTGCGGCAAGTGCGGCCATCCCGGCTGCAAGCCTTACGCCGAAGGTATCGCTGGCGGTGAAGCCATCAACAAATGCCCACCGGGCGGCGACGAAACGATAGTCCAGCTGGCCGAACTGCTGTCTGTTCCGGTCCTGACACTGGACCTGCAACGCGGCACTGCACCTGCGCAGGTTGCCTTCATTCGCGAAGCAGAGTGCATCGGTTGTACCAAATGCATTCAGGCCTGCCCCGTGGACGCCATTCTCGGCGCAGCCAGGCTTATGCACACCGTGATTATCAATGAATGCACAGGCTGTGATCTGTGCATTGCTCCATGCCCGGTGGATTGCATTGAAATGCACCCGCTGCCACTGGCAACGGTCACGCCCGTCGTGGGTGGTCTGGCCCCTACTCCCGAGCTGCAGGAGGCGCGGCAGCGCAAGCGTAGCAACGCGCGGATGCGTTTCGAAGCCCGAAATGCACGCTTGCACCGCGAGCAGCAAACGCGGCTGGCAGAGCGCCTTGCGCGGTCGCAGCGCGTTGAATCCGCTCGTGACGTGCTGCCTCGATCCGCCGCCGCACTCGCCCGGAACGACAAGCCTGCCGGTCCGGATGAAGCAGTGAAAAAAGCCCGGATTGCCCTGGCCATGAGCCGCGCGCAGCTCAACAAGTCACTCAAGGCATTTGGGCACCCTCCCATTGCGGAGCAGGCCGCCAGGCTTGTGGAATTGCAGCGCGAATACGAAGCTGCCGAGCAGGCACTTGCAGCGCTTCTACCGCCCCCCGCACAGGCTCATTCCGAGGAAAAGCTCCGCCCATGAATGCCGCAAAACGCCAGGAAATCTTTCGCAGGCTGCATGAGGACAATCCGGACCCAAAAACCGAATTGGCCTACACCACGCCTTTCGAACTGTTGATAGCCGTCATCCTTTCCGCCCAGGCCACCGACGTAAGCGTCAATAAGGCGACTGCCAGGCTCTACCCGATAGCCAACACCCCACAGGCCATCTATGAACTGGGTGTAGAGGGGCTTTCCGAGTACATCAAGACCATCGGCCTCTACAACAGCAAAGCCAAAAACGTGATCGAAACCTGCCGCATGCTGGTGGAACTGCACAACGGTGAAGTACCGCAAACCCGAGAAGCACTCGAGGCGTTGCCGGGCGTCGGGCGCAAAACCGCTAACGTTGTGCTCAACACCGCTTTCCGCCAGATCGCGATGGCGGTAGACACGCATATCTTCCGCGTCAGTAACCGCACAGGCATCGCGCCAGGGAAAAATGTGGTGGAGGTGGAAAGGCAACTGATGAAATTTGTGCCGAAAAACTACCTGCTCGACGCTCATCACTGGCTGATTCTGCACGGGCGCTATGTTTGCCAGGCCCGTAAACCGCGATGTGGCAGTTGCCGTATAGAAGACCTGTGCGATTACAAGGCAAAAACGTCCGACGATTGAGCCAGACAGCTCATTGCTGTCCTGGCGATTGAAAAAATCTTTTTTACCGACCTGTGGATTGTCGATATAAGAAGCGCCAGAGAGCCCAAGCCCTGGAGTCGACTTCATGAGCAATGACAACGAACAACTGGATGTAGACGACGACCTTGTCTCCATCGACACGGACGACACAGAACCCGCGACTGTCGAGCCAGCGAAGACCAACCTGAGCAAACGACGCACCATCGACAACCTGCTTGAAGAGCGGCGTTTGCAGAAGCAGTTGGCTGATTACGACTTCGATTTCTAGGCAGGCCTGAAATCCCGCATTGACTCCCTGCTCGATCAAGACATTTGAAGCCTCTCGCAGAAGAGGCTTCAATACGTGATCAATACAGGAAATGAATACTGAATGGCTGACCTGCATGGCCAGGCATCAGCCACAACCCTTTTCGACAATCCCTACTCAGACAAGCCCGTTACGCTGGGCGAGCTCGATCAGATCGACCAGCGAATGCGCGTTGAGCTTGAGCAACAAACGCGTTTTATAGGTGCTGACGGTCTTGTTGCTCAGAAACATGCCGTCTGCAATTTCCTTGTTGGTCTTGCCTCGAGCCAACTGCTGCAGAACCATCATCTCCCTGCCGGAAAGTCGGTCGACCATGTCCGACTCACTCGCGTTGCCCATACTGGAGCGAACGGTGTGCAATGCCTGGTTGGGAAAGTAGCTGTACCCTGACAGTACCGCCTTGATGGCACTGAGAAGTTCGGTCAGATCCTGCTGTTTGCAGACATAGCCGGCGGCCCCGGCCTGCATGCAGCGCATGGAGAAATGGCCTGGCGCCTGGGAGGTCAGGATCAGCACCTTGAATGGCAGCGTCATGGCTGACAGACGGGCAATCACCTCCAGCCCGTCGAGCTTGGGGATACCGATATCAAGAATGACGATATCCGGGAGGTGCTCACGCGCCAGTTGCAGCGCATCCACACCGTTGTCAGTCTCCGCGATGACCTCATAGCCATGACGCTCCATCAGCATGCGTACAGCAAGGCGAATGACGGGATGATCATCCACGATCAGCACTTTATTCATGGGCAGTCCATTTTTCGCTATTCGAATTTTCAGAGCCAGCACAATAACTTAGTCGTTTACTGCTTTGCATGGCGCTCACCCTTGTGGACTGACAGCCAAAGACCGTTCCTACAATTACAGCAGAAACTTCCTACAATACTTGGCAGGAACGTACATTTTTTATTAATTCTCACAAAGCCTTCCTTTTGGGAACCTGGTGAATGTGTTGCTGATAGCCGCGGCACAAGCATCGCAACATCAGTAGATAAATGCGTGCAACAGGCGCCCACCGAACGCTTACATTCAAAGGTGACCCTGCCACACCGGTTAAAAGTATTGCCGGAACATTCCTGCATCAGTGTCACAAACCGACCAATACATGGCTTATCGCCAGCAATGTAAAACCAATTCCCTTTAGCTGAATCATTAAGAAAACAGGTCGTTCCCTGTGCCCGATAGAGCACAGCTGCTGTCACAGCCCCTTGTAACCGGTCTGCGGAGTGGAAAGCGACACCTGCACATAACGCCCCTGTAGCAGGGCGACTGAAAAGCTTCTGCATGCGGATGCCCTAGCCTGCAGACATATGATCGAAGACTACTGGATGCATCCCACACGCTAAATACGTAAACAAGGTTTAAAAATTACACATTATTTACAGATTTTCGTACAAATATTTATTTAAGGAAAGACCTCACAGAACAGCAAGAAAAATCCTACAAACAAAACGCACGGCAGCAACGTGCCACACCGCTACGAACCGCTCATTGACATGTCTATGCTCAACAAGCCCACAGTCTCACTGTCGCAAAATCTTACATACACACTAGCATTAGCCTACATCATTCAAGACCATCAGTAGGTCTTTCGACAAGTAGCAAATACCATTTTTCATTTCAAAGCCAGACGCATTCTTTCGAATAGGAAACGGACTACACGATTAGCGGACGCAACATTACAACCCGTAAGACATTATAAAAACCGCCCAATCAATTCTTGTAACCCGCTATTTTTCCCTTGCAAATTTTATTACCAGTCGTTACTTTTTTAACAGCAACTTCATTACTTACTGCCCTTGAACACGCGCAGCTATATGAAACACCGTCGCTGCGTACTGTACTTGTGTACTTCATCAGCGATGCATTTAAGCAGGCTTCATGTAGTGCGCGTCCGAATGAGTTCGGGCACTGGGTATATAGCCGATCCGGCATCGCTGCTCTCTGCAAACTCCCGGGGCGCCTGGCAACTTTTTGAATGGCCCCTGTGTATAACCATGTTCAAAAAGGGATGTACCATGAACACTAAATACACTCGTACGCGGTCATCAACGCCCACCGCGTCTGATCTCGCCACCGCAGTAGAAGCCTTTATTGCCAGCGGTGGTGTTGTTGCAGTCATTCCCGAAGGAGAGACCGCTGAATTGGCCGCCCCGTCATCACCTCGTACAAAACCTGCGCAGGAACAGGGGCTTGAACTCGCGGGTAAAGTGCAGCAACTGAGGTACCTGGCGGCCAAGGGCGCCGGTTTTACCGCGCTACAGTATTCACTGCGAATGAGTAAAAGGGATGTGCGCCGGCTGGCCACAGAAAATGGCGTGACCATCAACCTCAGCCAGCCCCTGCTTACCCCGCGCAGGAAGGCCCTCGATGACGTTACGGATATCGATGACGTCGTTGCAGGTCACGCCATGCACTACTCGGCATTGGGCTACACCGCGTCCGAGATAGCCCGGATACTCGATCTGAGCCTTCGTCAGGTACTCGGTATTGGCAAGGCCTATCGATTTGAGTTCAGCCAACGACGGGAGAGCGACAAGCTCTGAATAACGACGCAAAAAAAGAAGCAGACTGCGATACGTATCAGGGAGCCGATGGAAAACCCTGTTATTCCCTGCCCTGAACTTCCACAGCTGTTGTAGGAAAAGACTAAAACAAATACGCCCTTTTCGACGCTAATCGTAAGAAGGTCTTCAAAGATTCAATACTTGACGCGCCTGGCGACCGCTGCACGCTGAGAATGCAAGGTAAAACAGGCATAACCCTACCGGCATAAGGCTACCTTGCATCGCACATATACCCTGCCTATCAACCATTATGACGACACTGACTTAGCGTCTTTTTACATGACGCCCGGAAGGAATAACCCTGTCGATATTATTTGCAGTGCAGCCCTGAACGGGCTGCACTTGTCGAACAACTTGCTGTATCAGAACAGCTTGCGGCCCTTGTTGGCGGCAATCCGCATGCGCAATGCGTTGAGCTTGATGAAGCCCGCTGCATCGGCCTGATCGTAGGCACCTGCGTCGTCTTCGAACGTGGCAATGTTGGCGTCGAACAGCGAATCATCCGACTTGCGACCGGTGACGATCACATTGCCCTTGTACAACTTCAGACGCACAACGCCGTTCACGTGAACCTGGGACGCGTCGATCATCTGCTGCAACATCAGACGCTCAGGGCTCCACCAGTAACCTGTGTAGATCAGGCTGGCATACTTGGCCATGAGTTCGTCCTTGAGGTGGGCGACTTCGCGGTCCAGGGTGATCGACTCGATGGCGCGGTGAGCACGCAGCATGATGGTGCCACCAGGCGTCTCGTAGCAGCCACGGGACTTCATGCCCACATAACGGTTTTCAACGATATCCAGACGGCCGATACCGTTTTCGCCACCGATGCGGTTCAGGGTCGCGAGCACAGTGGCCGGGGTCATTTCGACACCATCCAGGGCAACGATGTCGCCATTGCGATAGGTCAGCTCAAGGTAGGTCGCAACGTTTGGCGCGTCCTCAGGGGACTTGGTCCAGCGCCACATGTCTTCTTCGTGCTCTGTCCAGGTGTCTTCCAGCACGCCGCCTTCATAAGAGATGTGCAGCAGGTTGGCGTCCATGGAGTACGGAGATTTCTTCTTGCCGTGACGCTCAATGGGAATGTTGTGCTTCTCGGCGTAGTCCATCAGTTTCTCACGCGACAGCAGATCCCATTCGCGCCACGGAGCGATGACCTTGACGCCTGGCTTGAGCGCGTAGGCACCCAGCTCGAAACGTACCTGGTCGTTACCCTTGCCGGTTGCGCCGTGGGAAATGGCGTCAGCGCCGGTTTCGTTGGCGATCTCGATCAGACGTTTGGCGATCAACGGACGGGCGATGGAGGTACCCAGCAGGTACTCGCCTTCATAGACAGTGTTGGCACGGAACATCGGGAAGACGAAATCGCGCACGAACTCTTCGCGCAGGTCATCGATGTAGATTTCTTTCACGCCCATGGCCTGAGCCTTGGCGCGTGCCGGCTCGACTTCTTCACCCTGACCCAGGTCAGCGGTAAAGGTCACCACTTCGCAGTTGTACGTATCTTGCAGCCACTTGAGGATTACCGAAGTATCCAGGCCACCGGAATACGCGAGAACTACCTTGTTTACGTCCGCCATGCCATCACTCCACCGGGTTGTACGGAAAACCGCTGATTCTACCGTTCAAACCAGCAAATTTACAGGGGCGCGACAGCTTGTGACGACAAGGCGACGTCTGACAGATGCTTTTTACAGGCTTTAAGAGGTGTGCGCTGCGCTGGCAGACGCAACCGGCACCGGGCGCTCATCGGGCGCAACACGCTCGAGGTGCACATTCACCCGACGGTTGCGCGCACGATTGGCTTCGTTGGTGTTGGGCGCCAATGGGTAACGTTCGCCGTGAAAGCGCAGGGTGATTTGCTGCTCGGGAACGCCCTGAGCCTTGAAATAATCCATGACCGCCAGCGCGCGACGGCGAGACAGGTCACGGTTGGTCAGGCGATTGCCGCTGTTATCCGAATGACCGTCCAGTTCGATACGGTTCACGGTCGGGTCAGCCTTCAAGTAGGCGACCATGTTATCCAGGCGCGCCTTGGCACGGGCATCCAGTTCGATACCGCCGCCAGGGAAACCCACTTCAGCCTGTTTGATCTGATCGAAGTTCATCGGCAGCAGCTTGGCAGTGCATGCCTGGTAATCGCTGAATGCCTTGCTGAACTTGACCGGCAGCAGACGTACCTCCATCTGGCCGCCATCCCGGGTGTAATGGCGAATCAGCGGACTGCGCCCGTCCATCAGACCACTGATCAGGCGGCCGGCCTGGGCCTGGGAGGTATTGAAGGGAATATCGCCATTGCTGACGCGCACTGATCCCAGGTTGATATCGCCGCGACCCGGTTGCCACGGTGCCGCAGCGGCCAGCAGCGTCGCAGAGCCGTTACCGAGCATGTTGTATGAAGCCTTGAGGCGAAACGTCGCCTGCTCGCCCGCTCGGCGCACGAACTCACCGGCCCCGAAGTCGGTGATCGGTTGAGTCAGGCGGCACTCGAACTGATCGCCTTCGACCTTCCACTCAATGCTCTCCAGACGCGTCTGGAAACTGATAGCCATCGCCGGGAGGCTGGCAAACATGCTGAGCAGGGCTAAATATCGCTGGCGCACGGGAGGCTCCACTGGAAATGAACGCGAAACAGAAAATTACCGACTGACAAGGGAGCTATCGGTAACTTCATGCAAAACTTGATAGCGGATGCCTGAGAGAGTCTTTTCCGGTAGCATTCCCAGCGAGTTTGACCCGCCTGGAATCCCCAATGTCTGACCGCCTGACCCTCCTGCGTCCCGACGACTGGCATATTCACCTCCGTGACGGAGCTGTCTTGCCTCATACCGTTGCTGACGTAGCGCGAACTTTTGGCCGCGCAATCATCATGCCCAACCTCGTGCCTCCGGTACGCAACGCGCAGCAAGCCGATGCCTATCGCCAGCGCATTCTGGCGGCACGTCCGGCCAGCAGCCGCTTCGAGCCATTGATGGTGCTGTACCTCACCGACCAGACCACGCCCGACGACATCCGCACCGCCAAGGCCAGTGGCTTCGTGTATGCGGCCAAGCTGTATCCGGCCGGCGCGACCACCAACTCCGATTCCGGTGTCACCAGCATCGACAAGATCTTCCCCGCCCTCGAAGCCATGGCCGACGTCGGCATGCTGCTGCTGGTGCACGGGGAAGTAACACGTGGCGAAATCGACGTATTCGATCGCGAGAAGGTCTTCATCGATGAGCACCTGCGCCGTGTAGTCGAGCGCTTCCCGACCCTGAAAGTGGTGTTCGAACACATCACCACCGGTGAAGCGGTGCAGTTCGTCAATGAAGCTTCAGCCAATGTCGCGGCGACCATCACCGCGCATCATCTGATGTACAACCGTAACCACATGCTGGTCGGCGGGATTCGTCCGCACTTCTATTGCCTGCCGATCCTCAAGCGCAATACTCATCAGACAGCCCTGCTCGACGCGGCCACCAGCGGCAGCGGCAAGTTCTTCCTGGGCACCGACTCGGCGCCGCATGCCCAGCATGCCAAGGAAAACGCTTGCGGTTGCGCCGGGTGCTACACCGCCTACGCAGCCATCGAACTGTATGCAGAAGCTTTCGAGCAGCGTAACGCTCTGGACAAGCTGGAAGGCTTCGCCAGCCTTCACGGTCCGGCGTTCTACGGCTTGCCCGCCAATCAGGACACCATCACGCTGGTGCGTGACGAGTGGACCGCCCCTGCCAGCCTGCCGTTTGGCGAGTTGACCGTTATCCCGCTGCGCGCAGGTGAAACACTGCGCTGGCGTCTGGAGGAACACGCGTGAGTGAAGATCATTTTGACGACGAACACGAAGGCCACGGCGGTGGCGGCGGTTCCCGTCACCCGATGGCGGCGCGCTTTCGCGGCTACCTGCCAGTGGTCGTCGACGTAGAAACCGGCGGCTTCAATTCAGCCACCGACGCCTTGCTGGAAATCGCTGCGGTGACGATCGGCATGGATGAAAAAGGCTTCGTGTTCCCGGAACACACCTATTTCTTCCGCGTAGAACCGTTCGAGGGTGCCAACATCGAAGCGGCGGCGCTGGAGTTCACCGGCATCAAGCTCGATCACCCGCTGCGCATGGCCGTCAGCGAAGAAACCGCGATGAACGACATCTTCCGCGGCGTGCGCAAGGCCCTCAAGGCCAATGGCTGCAAACGCGCGGTGCTGGTCGGCCACAACGCCAGCTTCGACCTCGGCTTCGTCAATGCCGCCGTCGCGCGGATGGACATGAAGCGCAATCCGTTTCACCCGTTCTCCAGCTTCGACACCGCCACCCTCGCCGGCCTGGCCTATGGTCAAACCGTACTGGCAAAGGCCTGTCAGGCTGCCGGCATCGACTTCGACGGACGCGAGGCGCACTCGGCCCGTTACGACACCGAGAAGACCGCCGAGCTGTTCTGCGGCATCGTCAATCGCTGGAAAGAAATGGGCGGTTGGCAAGATTTCGACGACTGACGTCGTTACGTCTGTGAATGGACCGGCCTTGCGCCGGTTTTTTCATGTCTGCAGCGGGACGATCCAGAGGGCGGACAAATGATGCGATTCTCGCGAAAGCAACCGCTCATCGCTCGACCTGAATACAACCCAAAACAGTTTTGACAAGCATTCTCATTAACATTAAGCTCCTCGGCACCAAGCAATAAACCAGCGACGGTCCATAGCTTATGTATGTTTGCCTCTGCCAAGGTGTCACCGACGGTCAAATCCGGGATGCAATTCTGGAAGGCTGCTGCAGTTATCGTGAAGTCCGTGAAACACTGGGTGTTGCGAGTAAATGTGGAAAATGCGCCTGCCTGGCAAAGGAAGTGGTGCGTGATACGCTGACCGAGCTGCAAACCAGCCATGCCTTGCTGGCCTATCCGGCAAAATTTTCAGCTGCCTGAATCCCCTCTTTTAAAGAACCGGACACCACGTCCGGTTTTTTTATGTCTGTAATTCAAGCGCTTAGCGTCAAGATGCGGAACTCAAACATTCTTATTCCTATTTAATTTCACTTATTATTCAACAACTTAGGTTTGACAGACGTTTAAGCGCAGCTCACACTCGGCACTTATATACACAAGCCACCGGCAGGACCTCGAACATGAAAGGCGACATTACCGTCATCCAGCATCTCAACAAGATCCTCGGGAACGAGCTGGTCGCTATCAATCAGTATTTCCTGCATGCGCGCATGTACGAAGACTGGGGTCTGAAAAAGCTGGGTGGCCACGAATATAAAGAGTCCATCCATGCGATGAAGTACGCTGACAAGCTGATCAAGCGCACCTTGTTTCTGGAAGGGCTGCCAAACCTGCAGGACCTGGGCAAGATCCTCATCGGTGAGCACACCAAGGAAATGCTGGAGTGCGACCTGAAGATCGAGCAAAAAGGTCTGGCCGATCTGAAAGCCGCGATCGCTCACTTCGAGACCGTCGGTGACTTCGGCAGCCGTGAGCTGCTGGAAGACATCCTTGAGCCCAAGGAAGAGCAAATCGACTGGCTGGAGACTCAGTTGGGTCTGATCGTCAAGGTAGGTATCGAGAACTACCTGCAGTCGCAGATGGGTGACTGATTCCCCCATCGCGCCGCAATGAAAAAGCCCGCCTCAATCGAGAGCGGGCTTTTTCTTGTGTGTAAAACCATGCTGGAGCGCAGGGAACGATAATCTCGACTATCGTGCGACGCTCTGCGCAAGGCTTTACTCGGCCTTGGCGGCGGATGCTTCCTTGACCAACGTCTGCAACGAACCGTCATCCATCATCTCGGTGATGATGTCGCTACCACCGACCAGCTCACCGGCAACCCACAGTTGCGGGAAAGTCGGCCAGTTGGCGTACTTTGGCAGGTTGGCGCGGATTTCAGGGTTTTGCAGAATGTCGACGTAGGCAAACTTTTCGCCACACGCCATCAATGCCTGGGAAGCCTTGGCCGAAAAGCCGCATTGCGGAGCGTTCGGAGCGCCTTTCATGTAAAGCAGAATGGTGTTGTTGGCAATCTGCTCTTTGATCGTTTCGATGATATCCATGGAGCACCTCGGCTGAAATATCCGACTCAGTTGTCGGCACGGTGACACATTGTAACGAAATCCCGAGCATGACGCTCTGTCTTGAGGCTTAACACGCCACGACCTGCACCGGTACGCCGTTCAACGCCGCGTTGCCGGACAGCACGTCGAGTTGCCGTTCGTCGGTCAGGTCATTGGCACTGACGCCGGGCAGGCTCTGCGCGATCGCCATTTTTACCCCTGAACGCGAATGCCCCCAACCGTGCGGCAGGCTGACCACCCCGCGCATCATGTCCAGACTGCCCAGCACCTGAACCTCGATCATCCCGACCCGGGAGCTGACCCGGACCTGCTGGCCGTCACTCAGACCACGGCACGCGAGATCGTCAGGATGCATCAACAGTTGATGCCTGGGTTTGCCCTTCACCAGCCGATGGTAGTTGTGCATCCATGAATTGTTACTGCGCACATGCCTGCGGCCAATCAGCAGCAACTCGCTTGCCTGAGGAGAAGGGTCGGCTGCAAAGCGCGCCAGGTCGGCCATGATCACCTCAGGCGCGGCCTGAATGCGGCCATTGGCGGTCTTCAGGCGCTGTGCAAGATTGGCCTTCAACGCCCCCAGATCGAGGCCGTGCGGATGACTGTCCAGGGTTTCCAGTGACAGCTTATGGGACGATGCATCGCCATAGAGGCCTGCACGCAGCCCGCGATCGATCATCTGCGCAGGCGGCAACGTGGGTTTCAGCGCTCGCTCGGCCTTGGCAGCAAAGGCGCTGGCCAGCCCGACGAAGATCTCCCAGTCGTGCAGGGCACCTTCGGGCTTGTCGAAAATGGCCCGATTGAAGCGCGTGACGTTGCGCACTGCGAGCGTGTTGAAGGTGGTGTCGTAGTGATCATTTTCCAGTGCCGAGGTGGACGGCAGGATCAAGTCGGCGTGGCGAGTGGTCTCGTTGATGTAAAGATCGATGCTGAGCATGAACTCAAGCCCTTCGAGCGCCTGCTCCAGCTGACGGCCGTTGGGCGTCGACAGAACCGGGTTACCCGCAACGGTCACCAACGCGCGAACCTGCCCTTCCCCGTCCACAAGCATTTCCTCGGCGAGCGCCGAAACCGGCAACTCGCCGCCATACTCTGGCAGGCCGGACACCCTGCTTTGCCACCGATTGAAATGACCGCCGGATGTCGAGCTGACGAGGTCGACGGCGGGCTCCGTACAGAGTGCGCCACCCACACGGTCCAGGTTGCCCGTCACCAGATTGATCAGTTGTGCCAGCCAATGACACAGCGTGCCAAAGGTCTGAGTCGACACGCCCATTCGCCCATAACACACCGCCTTGTCAGCGGCCGCGAAATCCCGTGCCAGTTGCCGGATCTGCTCGGCGGCGATACCGCAGCGCGGGCTCATGGCCTCTGCAGTGAAGCCGGCAATGGCCTGGCGAACCTGCTCCAGGCCGTCGACAGGCAAATGGCTCTCGCGGGTCAGCCCCTCTTCGAACAGCGTATTGAGCAGCCCGAACAGCAACGCTGCGTCACCGCCCGGACGTACGAACAGATGCTGGTCAGCGATGGCAGCCGTCTCACTGCGGCGCGGGTCGATGACCACCAGTTTGCCGCCGCGCTGCTGGATCGCTTTCAGACGCTTTTCAACATCCGGAACCGTCATGATGCTGCCATTGGACGCCAACGGATTGCCGCCGAGAATCAGCATGAAGTCGGTGTGATCGATATCCGGAATCGGCAACAGCATGCCGTGGCCATACATCAGGAAACTGCTGAGGTGGTGCGGCAACTGATCGACCGACGTCGCCGAAAAACGATTGCGGGTCTTGAGCAGGCCGAGAAAGTAATTGCTGTGGGTCATCAACCCGTAGTTATGCACGCTGGGGTTGCCCTGATAGACCGCTACCGCGTTCTGCCCACGGCGCTGCTGAATGGCGTAAAGCCGCTCCGCCACCAGATCGAACGCCTGCTGCCAGGCAATCGGCTGCCACTGATCACCGCTGCGCAGCATCGGCTGGCGCAAACGATCAGGGTCGTTCTGGATGTCCTGCAGCGCTACGGCCTTGGGGCAGATATGACCGCGGCTGAACGTGTCCAGCGGGTCGCCCTTGATCGAGGCAATGCGCGGCGCAGAATCCGCCTCCACGACGGTCTCGATCACAAGACCGCAAATGGCCTCGCACAGGTGGCAGGCTCGGTAGTGTTCAGTCCGGGTCATCACAGCCTCAGATCGTGTCATGGCAATCCGGTTGATTGCCGAACACTCACTATGCTGTCTGCTCATGCCCCGCGCCACTGATGTTCGGCCCGTGAATCGAGGGGCATCAGGCGCGCGGATGAGTTGGCCGAATCAACCGCCGATAGGCGTGACGACCTTGCGCTGTTGCTGGATTTCAGCCACGGTTTCGATCTGTTCCTGCGCCAGGTGGACGCCGGTCAGGTCGCCGATCAGGCGCCAGTGCTCGTCGAGGCCGGAGCTGATGGTGGCCATGCGATCGATCATGCGCCGCCCCGCCGTACGCGTGACTTCGTCCTCGCTGCGCAGCAACTCGAAAGACATCGAGGTCATCGACGCTGTCAGATGGGTAAGTGTGCGGGCGGTGAGCCCGAGCAACTCCGTTAATTGATGCTCTTTTGAGTCCATTCCCCCACCCCTTGATCAGTAATGTATCGGCAACGATTTATAACTCACGTCCGGGATTAAAGAAACGGTCCTTGTTTCAAGCCCGTGAAGCGCGTCCCATCAGGCAACGCCCGCGCAGACGTGGACTGTTACAGGATTGGTACTAATTGCCAAGCGCTATTTGGGCAGTGTACAAATGCTGCCTTCGGAAAAAGTGCAGATGGCTGTCAACCTTCTCAGCGTAGCCAGTTTTTGCCCCGTCAACACAGAATAACGGCGTCCCCTCTATCCGGGACGCCACTAGTACCCATGTTTCAGAAAAACGCATGCTATTGGTAAGACGCGACATTTTTTTATACTATCGCGCCTTTCTTATTCGTCGCCCCGTGCGGCTTCCGCCGCAGGTCTAGCCCGTTTTATCGATAAAAACCGGCTTTGATAACCTGCGGTCTGTTGCAGAAAAGGTAGTTAATCATGAACGCCAGGCACTTTCTCTCGATGATGGATTACACCCCGGATGAACTCTTGGGCTTGATCCGTCGTGGCGTAGAGCTTAAAGACCTGCGAAATCGCGGTGTACTTTTTGAACCGCTGAAGAACCGGGTCTTGGGGATGATTTTCGAGAAATCCTCGACACGTACCCGTCTTTCTTTTGAAGCAGGGATGATTCAGCTCGGTGGCCAGGCCATCTTTTTGTCGCATCGGGACACCCAGCTGGGCCGTGGCGAGCCGATTGCCGACAGTGCAAAAGTGATGTCGCGCATGCTGGATGCGGTCATGATCCGTACTTATGCGCACAGCAATCTGACCGAATTCGCCGCCAATTCACGCGTGCCGGTTATCAACGGCCTGTCCGATGACCTGCACCCGTGCCAGTTGCTCGCCGACATGCAGACCTTCCTGGAGCATCGCGGCTCGATCAAGGGCAAGACCGTTGCCTGGGTCGGCGATGGCAATAACATGTGCAACAGCTATATAGAAGCGGCGATTCAATTCGACTTCCAGTTGCGTGTGGCCTGCCCTGCCGGCTACGAGCCAAACGCCGAGTTCCTGGCACTGGCTGGCGAGCGGGTCACCGTGGTCCGCGATCCGAAAGCCGCAGTTGCCGGCGCCCATCTGGTCAGCACCGATGTGTGGACCTCCATGGGTCAGGAAGAGGAAACCGCCCGGCGCAAGAAGTTGTTCGCGCCGTTTCAGGTCACGCGCGCCCTGCTCGACCTGGCCGACAAGGACGTGCTGTTCATGCACTGCCTGCCTGCCCATCGCGGCGAAGAAATCAGTGTCGACCTGCTGGATGATTCGCGCTCGGTCGCCTGGGATCAGGCAGAAAATCGCCTGCACGCGCAGAAAGCACTGCTGGAGTTTCTCGTCGCGCCGTCCTGCAAGCCCGCATGAACCCGTTGCTGCTGAATCTGCGCAACCTCGCTTGCGGCTATCAGAACCAGCGCGTGGTGCAGGATCTGAACCTGCACCTCAACGCGGGCGATATCGGCTGCCTGCTGGGCTCGTCGGGCTGCGGCAAGACCACCACACTGCGCGCCATTGCCGGTTTCGAACCGATCCATGCGGGTGAGATCACCCTGGCGGGCGAAGTGATCTCCCGGCCGGGCTGGACCCTGCCGCCGGAGAAACGCCACATCGGCATGGTGTTTCAGGATTACGCGCTATTTCCGCACCTGAGTGTCGCCGAAAACATCGCATTCGGCATTCGCAACCACCCGCGCCTGGATCAGGTGATCGCCGAGTTGCTTGAACTGGTCAACCTCGGCGCGCTGGGCAAGCGTTATCCTCACGAGCTGTCCGGTGGGCAGCAACAGCGAGTGGCGCTGGCCAGAGCGTTGGCGCCCGAGCCGCAGCTCCTGCTGCTCGATGAGCCCTTCTCCAACCTGGACGGCGAGTTGCGTCGGCGCCTGAGCCATGAGGTGCGCGATATTCTCAAGGCGCGTGGCACCAGCGCGATTCTGGTGACTCATGACCAGGAAGAGGCTTTTGCCGTCAGCGATCACGTCGGTGTATTCAAAGAAGGGCGCCTGGAACAGTGGGACACGCCCTACAATCTTTATCACGAACCCCGTACGCCGTTCGTTGCCAGCTTCATCGGCCAAGGCTATTTCATTCGCGGGCAGATGATGGACCCGCAATCGGTGCATACCGAACTCGGCGTATTGCGCGGCAACCGGGCATACCCGGGCGTCAGTGGCACCGCCGTGGATGTCTTGTTACGTCCTGACGATATCGTCTACGCGCCGCACAGCGACCTGAAAGCAAGGGTCATCGGTCGAACCTTTCAGGGCGCCTCGACCCTGTATCGCCTGCAACTGTCGACCGGCAGTCAACTGGAAGCCATTTTCCCCAGCCACGCCGACCACGGCCAGGGTGAGGAAGTCGGTATTCGTGTGGCAGTTGACCATCTGGTGCTGTTCCCGGCGCCCGGCAGTGTAGCCGTGCAGACGCTCAATAACTGAGGCGCAGGTCATTCCCTGCCGATCGGGGCAAACCTGGCCTGGGTATGTTCAGCCAGCACTGCTGGCGAAAGCTCGACCTCAAGCCCCCTCCTCCCGGCACTGACGTAAATGCTTGCAAAGCGCTGCGCGGTCTCGTCGATAAAGGTGCGCAGGCGCTTCTTCTGGCCCAAAGGGCTGATACCACCCAACAGGTAACCCGTCGAGCGTTGCGCCGCCGCAGGGTCGGCCATCTCGGTTTTTTTTGCTCCGGCAGCCTGCGCCAGCGCCTTTAGATCAAGTGTTCCGACGACCGGCACGACGGCGACCAGTAACTCGCCTTTTTCGGTACTGGCGAGCAGCGTCTTGAAAACCTGTGCAGGCTCCAGACCCAGCTTTTCCGCTGCCTCCAGCCCATATGACGGCGCTTTCGGATCATGTTCATAACTGTGAATGCGATGTTCGGCGCGGTTTTTTTTCAGCAAATCCAGTGCGGGTGTCATGCAGCGCTCCAAAAGGTTCCGAATGCCCATCACTTTAAGCGAAGTAAAGTGAACATGCCTTGATTCACGCCACCTGCGACACTGATAGCCTTTTGATAACAGCCTGAATTACCCGGTATAAAAGGGCCTTGCGGGGTGCTGGCGACTTTCTGACCGTTCGGTTCCGACCTTTGACAGCGGTGTTTCTTGCCTATATTTTTTCGTTTACGAATATTATCGAAAGCGATTTTTCGGTATAACTCGCAACGGCGATCAGAAATGGGGTTTTTTCTGAGACGCACGAATAACGAGCACCCACACCTGTCTCAGGGTGCCGAGACAAAAACAAAAAATGAGGTATCCATGTCCATCGCACTAAAACAACCGACGCTCACCGGGCAATGTGTGGCTGAATTTCTTGGCACCGCCCTGATGATTTTTTTCGGCACAGGATGCGTTGCAGCGCTCAAGGTAGCGGGAGCCACCTTCGGCCTTTGGGAAATCAGCATCATCTGGGGCATTGCCGTCAGCATGGGGATCTACCTCAGCGCCGGCATTTCGGGTGCCCACCTCAACCCGGCCGTCAGCATCGCGCTGAGTCTGTTCGCCGGTTTTGAAAAACGTAAATTGCCCTTCTATATCTCGGCGCAAATCGCAGGCGCGTTCTGCGGAGCGGGTCTGGTGTACCTGCTGTACATCAGCCTTTTTTTCGACTTCGAACATGCTCACCACATCATTCGCGGCAGCGAGCAGAGTCTTGAACTGGCCTCGGTGTTCTCGACGTATCCGAACCCGGCCATTTCGGTCGGTCAGGCCTTTCTGGTCGAAGTGGTCATCACCACCATTCTGATGGGTGTGATCATGGCCTTGGGCGATGACAGCAATGGTTTGCCGCGCGGCCCGCTGGCACCCTTGCTGATCGGCCTGCTGGTAGCCGTGATCGGCAGCTCGATGGGCCCGCTGACCGGTTTCGCCATGAACCCGGCGCGCGACTTCGGTCCGAAGCTGATGACCTTCTTCGCTGGCTGGGGTGAAATGGCCTTCACTGGCGGTCGCGACATTCCTTATTTCCTGGTTCCGATTTTTGCGCCCATTCTGGGTGCCTGCCTTGGTGCTGCCGGCTACCGCGCGCTGATTGCGCGTCATCTGCCAAGCGCCGCTCCTGTTGAAAATGAAAAAGAGGCTCCTGTGGTTCGCGGCAAAGTTCAGGCTTCATCTTGATTTCACTCAATTTGAATCTCACCCAACTGAATCCCACCCAATAATGCAAGGCAATCGACATGACTGACACACAGAACAAGAACTACATCATTGCTCTTGACCAGGGCACCACCAGCTCGCGCGCGATCATCTTCGACCGCGACGCCAACGTGGTGAGCACTGCCCAAAGCGAATTCGTTCAGCATTACCCGCAGGCAGGCTGGGTCGAACACGACCCGATGGAAATCTTCGCCACTCAGACCGCGTGCATGACCAAGGCGCTGGCGCAGGCCGATCTGCACCACAACCAGATCGCCGCGATCGGTATCACCAATCAGCGTGAAACGACCGTCATCTGGGAACGCGACACCGGCCGCCCGATCTACAACGCCATCGTCTGGCAGTGCCGCCGCAGCACCGAGATCTGCCAGCAGCTCAAGCGCGATGGCCTTGAGGAGTACATCAAGGACACCACAGGCCTGGTGATTGACCCGTACTTCTCCGGCTCCAAGGTCAAGTGGATCCTGGACAACGTCGAAGGCAGCCGTGAGCGCGCCCGCAAAGGCGAGCTGATGTTCGGCACCATCGATACCTGGCTGATCTGGAAATTCACCGGTGGCAAGGTTCACGTCACCGACTACACCAATGCCTCGCGGACCATGCTGTTCAACATCCATACGCTGGAATGGGATCAGCGCATGCTCGACGTGCTGGATATCCCGCGCGAGATGCTGCCGGAGGTCAAAGCCTCCTCCGAAGTTTACGGCCACAGCAAGAGCGGCATCCCGATCGCCGGTATCGCAGGCGACCAGCAGGCGGCGTTGTTCGGCCAGATGTGTGTCGAACCCGGCCAGGCCAAGAACACCTATGGCACTGGCTGCTTCCTGCTGATGAACACCGGCAAGAAAGCCGTGAAATCGGCGCACGGCATGCTCACCACCATCGGCTGTGGCCCGCGTGGCGAAGTGGCCTATGCGCTGGAAGGCGCGGTCTTCAACGGTGGCTCGACGGTGCAGTGGCTGCGCGACGAACTCAAACTCATCAACGACGCGCTGGACACCGAATACTTCGCCGGCAAGGTCAAGGACAGCAACGGCGTATACCTGGTGCCGGCGTTCACGGGCCTGGGCGCACCTTACTGGGACCCGTACGCACGAGGCGCATTGTTCGGCCTGACCCGTGGCGTGAAAGTCGATCACATCATCCGTGCAGCGCTGGAATCCATCGCCTATCAAACCCGCGACGTGCTCGATGCCATGCAACAGGACTCCGGCGAACGCCTCAAGTCGCTGCGCGTGGACGGCGGTGCCGTGGCCAACAACTTCCTGATGCAGTTCCAGGCAGACATTCTCGGCACCCACGTCGAGCGTCCGCAAATGCGTGAAACCACGGCACTGGGTGCAGCCTTCCTGGCCGGTCTGGCGATTGGTTTCTGGAGCAGCCTGGACGAGTTGCGCAACAAGGCCGTGATCGAGCGTGTGTTCGAGCCATCGTGTGAAGAAGCGCATCGCGAAAAACTTTACGCAGGCTGGCAGAAAGCCGTCGCGCGTACTCGTGACTGGGAACCGCACGAAAACGAAGAGTGACAGCGCTGTTGTAAGGAGGGGAGCAGGATTCCGGCTGACAGGTTGCACTTTCCTGCGGCATGATGGGCGCCATTTGTAGAGGGCGCCCAAGGAAAAACAATGAACCTGCCTCCCCGCCAACAACAGATCCTCGAACTGGTCCGCGACCGTGGCTATGTCAGCATCGAGGAGATGGCGACGCTGTTCGTCGTGACCCCACAAACCATTCGCCGTGATATCAATCAATTGGCGGAAATGAACCTGTTGCGCCGCTACCACGGCGGCGCGGCCTATGACTCCAGCATCGAAAACACCGCCTACGCCATGCGTGCGGACCAGATGCGCGACGAAAAACAACGGATCGCCGAGGCCATCGCCGCGCAGATCCCGGACAACGCCTCGTTGTTCATCAATATCGGTACCACCACCGAATCCATCGCACGTGCGTTGCTCAACCACAACAACCTGAAGATCATCACCAATAACCTGCATGTGGCGTCGATCCTCAGCACCAAGGATGATTTCGAGGTGCTGATAGCAGGCGGTAATGTGCGGCGTGACGGCGGCGTTGTGGGCCAGGGCAGCGTCGACTTCATCACCCAGTTCAAAGTGGACTTTGCCCTGGTGGGCATCAGTGGCATCGACGAAGACGGCAGCCTGCTGGATTTCGATTACCAGGAAGTGCGGGTGTCCCAGGCGATCATCGCCAACGCTCGCAAAGTGCTGCTGGCGGCTGACTCCAGCAAGTTCGGGCGCAACGCCATGGTCCGCTTGGGGCCGATTACCCTCATCGATTGCCTGGTCACAGACCAGCCACCGGTGCCCGCACTGCAGCAACTGCTGACCCAGCACAAGATTCGTCTGGAAGTGGTGTGATTGTCAGGCGCGAGCGGTGTTCGCGCGGCGGTCCGCAGTGCTCATGAAGACGGTGCATCGAGCGCCCCATTTTCTGGAGTCTGTACCGGCCTCTTCGCGAGCAAGCTCGCTCCCACAAGACTTGTGTATGTATGGCGCAGCGCGCATCTGTGACGCGAAGCGTTACCCAAGGCATTCCCACGCTGGAGCGTGAGGAACGATAGCCGCCCGTAAGAACACTATCGTGCCCATGCTCCGCGTGGGTATGCCGTTCCGGACGCTCTGCGTCCTCTCCTGTTTCGGCGGGGCAGCTCAGAGCTGTGACGCAGAGCAGTTCCGTGCCGACTGTGCACCGATCCTGCCTGTGCTAATTCCCGCCCTACAATGTTCACATTTGTTCTTTTCTTTATTTCATCATCAGTATTTTCAATCGATACGTGCTGGCAACGGTCATTTTATTGAGCTATGATTTTCGGAAATGAACATTAATGTTCAGATTCGCCTTTCGAGCACTGCTCACGAATTGTCCAGGAGGCCACCAATGCCCCACACCAACGTGCCAACCCCGCCCCTCTCAGAGGTTTACGACATTGCCGTTATTGGCGGTGGCATCAACGGTGTCGGCATTGCAGCGGATGCCGCAGGTCGCGGCCTTTCGGTTTTTCTGTGCGAAAAGGACGACCTGGCCAGCCACACGTCCTCGGCCAGCAGCAAGCTGATCCATGGTGGCTTGCGCTATCTGGAGCATTACGAGTTCCGCCTGGTGCGTGAAGCCCTGGCAGAACGCGAAGTGCTGCTTGCCAAAGCGCCGCACATCGTCAAGCCAATGCGTTTTGTGCTGCCTCATCGTCCGCACCTGCGTCCGGCCTGGATGATTCGTGCCGGGATGTTCCTGTATGACAACCTCGGCAAGCGCGAAAAACTTCCCGCATCGCGAACCATTCATTTCGGTGCGGACAGCCCGCTCAACCCGAGCATCACCCGCGGCTTCGAATACTCCGACTGCTGGGTCGACGATGCGCGTCTGGTCGTGCTCAACGCCATGTCCGCTCGTGAGAACGGTGCGCACATTCATACTCAGACCCGCTGTGTCAGCGCCCGCCGTATCAAGGGCATGTGGCATCTGCATCTGGAGCGCAGCGACGGCAGCCTGTTTTCGATCCATGCCAAGGCATTGGTCAATGCGGCAGGCCCGTGGGTGGCCAAGTTCATCCGTGAAGACCTCAAGCTCGACTCGGCTTACGGCATCCGCCTGATTCAGGGCAGCCACCTGATCGTGCCGAAACTGTACGAAGGTGAGCACGCGTTCATTCTGCAGAACGAAGACAAGCGCATCGTGTTCACGATTCCGTACCTGGAGCACTTCACTATCGTCGGCACCACCGACCGTGAGTATCAGGGCGATCCGAACAAGGTGGATATCACTGAAGGCGAGATGGATTACGTACTGAAAGTGGCCAATGACCACTTCAAGAAACAGTTGAGTCGCGCAGACGTGCTCCACACGTTCTCTGGCGTGCGCCCGCTGTGCAACGACGAGTCCGATAATCCGTCTGCCATCACCCGTGATTACACGCTTTCGTTGTCAGGCGGCGCTGACGAAGCGCCGATTCTGTCGGTGTTCGGCGGCAAGTTGACCACCTACCGCAAACTGGCCGAGTCGGCGATGGCGCAGTTGGCACCGTTCTTCAAACAGATGAAACCGAGCTGGACGGCCAAGGCTGCCCTGCCGGGTGGCGAAGACATGACCACCGCCGAAGCGCTGGCAACAGAAATGACCCGCCGCTGCAGCTGGCTGCCAGCCCCTATCGCCAAACGCTGGTCGATCACTTACGGCAGCCGCAGCTGGCGCTTGCTGGAGGGTGCGCAAAGCCTGGAAGACCTTGGTCAGCATTTGGGGGCGGGCCTGTATACCCGCGAGGTCGATTACCTGTGCGACCAGGAATGGGCCACCAGCATCGAAGACATCCTGTGGCGCCGCACCAAGCTCGGTCTGTTCACGACGCCTGAAGAACAGGCTGCCGTGAGCAGCTACCTGGAAACAGTGGTGCGCAACAAAGCCTCTTTCGAAGCGGCCTGATCATCCGCCTGCAACCTGTTCACCCATCGCGCGGTGAACAGGCTTCTCTACTTGCTGCCCTCTTCCTGCACAACCCCTTCCATTCGGTTTTCCGAACAATCGACCCCGCCTTATTCGGCTTCCCGGACGCATTGATCCGTAACACCAAAGCCAATATAAAGAAATCCCTTTAAATTCAGCATGTTGACTTCTTAAAAAAGCTTGGCACGACTCATGCTCTACATTCTGAACCGAGCGTTTCGACAAGGGCGTGTGTCTGGATGTGGACGCCGTTGAAGCATTCGCCAAGAAGCGGGCCGACTCTGATGGCGGCCCCATCAATAAAAAATGAAATCAAGGACTCACCCATGCGCATCGTTCCCCACCTGTTGGGCGCAGCAATCACTGCCGCTCTGATCAGCACGCCGGTTTTCGCCGCCGAACTCACCGGCACTCTGAAGAAGATCAAGGAATCCGGCACCATCACGCTGGGCCATCGTGACGCCTCCATTCCGTTTTCCTACATAGCGGATGCTTCGGGCGTACCTGTGGGCTACTCCCATGACATCCAGCTGAAAATCGTCGAAGCCATCAAGAAAGACCTCGACATGCCTGACCTCAAGGTCAAGTACAACCTGGTGACTTCACAGACCCGTATCCCGCTGGTTCAGAACGGCACCGTCGATGTGGAATGTGGCTCGACCACCAACAATGTCGAGCGTCAACAGCAGGTCGATTTCTCCATCGGCATCTTTGAAGTCGGCACACGCCTGCTGTCGAAAAAGGACTCCAGCTACAAGGATTTCGACGACCTGAAAGGCAAGAACGTCGTCACCACGGCCGGCACTACTTCCGAGCGCATCCTCAAGGCGATGAACGCTGACAAGCAGATGGGCATGAACGTGATCTCCGCCAAAGACCACGGTGAATCCTTCCAGATGCTCGAGTCCGGCCGTGCCGTCGCGTTCATGATGGACGACGCGCTGCTGGCAGGCGAAATGGCCAAGGCCAAGAAGCCGGACGACTGGGCAGTGACCGGCACTGCACAATCCTACGAAATATACGGCTGCATGGTTCGCAAGGGTGACGCCCCGTTCAAGAAGGCTGTCGATGACGCCATTGTCGCTACCTACAAGTCGGGTGACATCAACGCTATCTACAGCAAGTGGTTCATGTCCCCTGTCCCTCCGAAAGGTCTGAACCTGAATTTCCCGATGAGCGACAAGCTCAAGGAGCTGATTCAGAACCCGACCGACAAAGCGGCTGACGACAAAAAAGCCTGAAGGACCGGTTCGGCCAGTCCGAACTGACGGTATCCCGGGCGGGCACTGCCTGGCCGGGATCGCCTCGTCACTCCTGACTGACGACAGTGCGTGCATTTCGATAGCAATAAAAAGAGGGGGAGACCCTGATGAATTACAACTGGGACTGGGGCGTATTCTTCAAGTCCACCGGCGTCGGCAGCGAGACCTATCTGGACTGGTTCATCTCCGGTCTGGGCTGGACCATCGCCATTGCTGTAGTTGCCTGGATCATTGCCCTGATACTGGGTTCGGTGCTGGGCGTCATGCGCACCGTGCCAAACCGTCTGGTGTCGGGCATCGCCACGGTATACGTGGAAATCTTCCGTAATGTGCCACTGCTGGTGCAGCTGTTCATCTGGTACTTCCTGGTGCCCGACCTGCTGCCGGAAAACCTGCAGGAGTGGTACAAGCAAGACCTGAACCCGACCACCTCCGCGTTCCTCAGCGTAGTGGTCTGCCTTGGCCTGTTCACCGCTGCACGGGTCTGCGAACAGGTGCGTACCGGCATTGAGGCACTGCCCAAGGGCCAGGAATCGGCCGCACGCGCCATGGGCTTCAAGCTGCCACAGATCTACTGGAACGTGCTGTTGCCGCAGGCTTACCGGATCATCATTCCGCCGCTCACCTCCGAATTCCTGAACGTGTTCAAGAACTCATCGGTCGCGTCGCTGATTGGCCTGATGGAGCTGCTCGCGCAGACCAAACAGACCGCCGAGTTCTCCGCCAACCTGTTCGAGGCCTTCACCCTCGCGACCCTCATCTACTTCACGCTGAACATGAGCCTGATGCTGCTGATGCGTGTGATCGAGAAGAAAGTCGCCGTACCGGGACTCATCTCACTGGGGGGCAAATAAATGGACTTCACTGGAATCGTTCCGGCCATTCCCGGTCTGTGGAACGGCATGGTCATGACCCTCAAGCTGATGGCGATGGGTGTCGTCGGCGGCCTGGTGCTTGGCACGCTGCTGGCGTTGATGCGCCTGTCATCGAACAAGCTGCTGGCCAATGTGGCCGGCGCCTACGTGAACTACTTTCGTTCGATCCCGCTGCTGCTGGTGATCACCTGGTTCTATCTGGCCGTGCCGTTCGTGCTGCGCTGGATTACCGGTAAGGACACGCCCATCGGTGCGTTCGCCTCCTGCGTCGTGGCCTTCATGATGTTCGAAGCCGCGTACTTCTGCGAAATCGTCCGTGCCGGTGTGCAGTCGATCTCCAAGGGACAAATGGGCGCCGCTCAGGCGCTGGGCATGAACTACTCGCAAATGATGCGACTGATCATCCTGCCCCAGGCGTTTCGCAAGATGACCCCGCTGCTGCTGCAACAGAGCATCATTCTGTTTCAGGACACCTCCCTGGTGTACACCGTCGGCCTCGTCGATTTTCTCAACGCATCGCGCTCCAGTGGCGACATCATCGGGCGCGCCAACGAGTTCCTGATCATTGCCGGCCTGGTGTATTTCACGATCAGCTTTGCCGCCTCGCTGCTGGTGAAGCGTCTGCAAAAAAGGTTTGCCGTATGATTTCCATCAAAAACGTCAACAAGTGGTATGGGGACTTCCAGGTACTGACCGATTGCAGCACCGAGGTCAGCAAGGGCGAAGTGGTGGTGGTGTGCGGCCCGTCCGGCTCGGGCAAATCGACCCTGATCAAATGCGTGAACGCGCTGGAGCCGTTTCAGAAAGGCGAGATCGTCGTCGACGGCACATCGATCTCCGACTCGAAGACCAACCTGCCGAAACTGCGCTCGCGGGTCGGCATGGTGTTTCAGCACTTCGAACTGTTTCCGCACCTGAGCATTGTCGAAAACCTGACCATCGCGCAGATCAAGGTACTGGGCCGCAGCAAGGCCGAAGCCACCGAGAAGGGTCTGAAGCTGCTGGACCGCGTCGGTCTTTCCGAGCATGCGCACAAGCATCCCGGCCAGCTTTCCGGTGGGCAGCAACAGCGTGTCGCCATCGCGCGCGCGCTGGCGATGGACCCGGTGGTCATGCTGTTCGACGAGCCCACGTCCGCACTTGACCCGGAAATGGTCAATGAAGTGCTCGATGTGATGGTGCAACTGGCCCAGGAAGGCATGACCATGATGTGCGTGACCCACGAAATGGGTTTCGCGCGCAAAGTCGCCAACCGGGTGATTTTCATGGACAAGGGGCAGATCGTCGAAGACTGCGCCAAGGAAGAGTTTTTCGGTGACGTGAGCGCACGCTCGGAACGCGCCCAGCAATTCCTCGCCAAGATTCTTCAGCACTAGGCAATAGCTTGACGGCTGTCCGCCTATCAGCGGGCAGCTGTTCGGTCCAGGACGACTGTGATGAAATGCGACCCCACTCTTTATCGCGCCGCCCCGCCATCACTCGCCGTGAAACCCCGTCTGATCCGTCAACTGTTTCTGCCGCCGCTGATCCTCATGCTGATGATCGGGCTGGGCTATATCGCCTATCTGGTCAGTGAACACAGCGGCATCAAGAGCCTGCGCGAAACCGGCGAACGCCAGCTTGAGCTGCACGCGCGCACGGTCGAGAGCGAAATCAGCAAATACACCTACCTGCCCAGCGTGCTGGAGCTCGAATCCAGCGTGTCGCAGTTGCTGAACGAACCGGGACCCGAGCTTCAGCAGCAGGTCAACCGCTACCTCGAAGGGCTGAATCGACGCAGTCGCAGCCGTGCCATTTATGTAATGGATACCACCGGACGCGTGCTGGCCACCAGCAACTGGCGCGACGCCGACAGTTATCAGGGTGAAGACCTGTCTTTCCGTGCCTACTTTCAGGACGCGGTGCGCGGCCTGCCCGGGCGCTTTTACGGCATCGGCACCACCACCGGAGAGTCGGGCTATTACCTGGCGCACGGGCTGGAAGACAAAGGCCGCATTATCGGCGTTGCGGTGATCAAGGTGCGCCTCGAAGCACTCGAAGAACGCTGGCAGCGGGCACGGCTGGAGGCGTTTGTCAGCGACGAGAATGGCATCATCATCCTCTCCAGCGACCCGGCCCGGCGTCTGAAATCAGTGCGCCCGCTCACGGCTGAGGTCAAGGAACGCCTGGCTCGCAGCCTGCAATATTACTGGTGGCCGCTCAACGAACTGGTGCCACTGGAACGGGAAACCTTGTCCGAGGGCGTCGAGACATTGGTTTTCCCCGCCAACATCAGTGTCGACCGCGAACACAAAAAGGTCAGTTATCTGGCCCAGAGCCGCCCGCTGAGTGACACCGCCTGGCACCTGACACTGCTTACCCCGCTGGAGAATCTGCGCCGTGAAGCGGCCAATCAGGGCATGCTGGTCGCCGTGGCTTGCGCGCTGGTGACCTTTCTGCTGATCGCCTGGAACGAGCGGCGTAAGGTCATCTCGACCCGGCTTGCGGCCAGGGAAGCGCTGCAGGCTGCCAACAACGAGCTGGAACGCAAGATCGCCGAACGTACCGAACACCTGCGGGCCAGCAACGAACGCCTCAAGGCGCAGATTCGTGAACGAAGGCAGGCTGAAGACACCTTGCGCAAGGCGCAGGACGAGCTGGTACAGGCCGGAAAGCTGGCAGCCATCGGCCAGATGTCGACCAGCATCGCGCATGAACTGAACCAGCCTCTGGCCGCACTGCGCACCTTGTCCGGCAACACCGTGCGCTTTCTGGAACGAGGTGCGCTGGACACCGCGAGCACCAACCTGCGTACCATCAATGATCTGGTCGATCGCATGGGCCGCATCACCGCCAGCCTGCGCGCATTCGCCAGACGCGGCGACGATCAGGGCCAGGCGCAACTGAGCAAGGCTGTCGATGCGGCGATGCAATTGCTGGGCGTGCGCGTGGAGCAGTCCGGTCTGACGCTGCATCGAGACTTCGTCGACGCCACCCTGACCATCGACCAGACCCGCCTGGAACAGATTCTGGTCAACCTGATCGGCAACGCACTGGACGCCATGTTCGACCTGCAGCAACCGGAGTTATGGCTCACCGGATCGGTTATCGACGGCCGATACCGTCTGCGGGTACGTGATAACGGGCACGGCGTCGATGCCGACGCGCGCAAGCATCTGTTTGAACCTTTTTTCACCACCAAACCGGGCGAACAAGGCCTGGGCCTGGGCCTGACACTGTCGGCGAGCCTTGCCGCCGCAGCCGGGGGCAGCCTGAGCGCAGAGCATCCGCAGGACGGCGGTACGACGTTTGTCCTGAGCCTGCCGTTCATCCCCGATGCCCGCCACCCGGACAGCCCGACATGAGACGACACCCATGAGCATAAACAGCGACCTGACCGTCCTGATCGTCGAAGACGATCCGCATGTATTGCTCGGCTGCCAGCAGGCCCTCGCGCTGGAAGACATCGCCAGCGAGGGCGTTTCGAGCGCCGAAGAGGCCTTGAAACGTATTGATGACAACTTCGCCGGTATCGTCATCAGCGATATTCGCTTGCCGGGTATCGACGGGCTGGAGTTGCTGAGCCGTCTCAAGGCACGTGACAGCAGCCTGCCGGTGGTGCTCATCACCGGCCATGGCGACATCACCATGGCCGTCAACGCAATGCGCGATGGCGCTTACGATTTCATGGAGAAACCCTTTTCGCCTGAGCGTCTGGTCGACGTCACCCGGCGCGCACTGGAGCAACGCGGCCTGGCCCGTGAAGTGTGGGCCTTGCGCAAGCAACTGGCCGAACGCGATTCGCTGGAAGGCCGGATCATCGGCCGCTCCCCGGCCATGCAAAACCTGCGTGCGTTGATTGCCAACGTCGCCGACACCTCGGCCAACGTACTGATCGAAGGTGAAACCGGCACGGGCAAGGAACTGGTCGCGCGCTGCCTGCACGATTTCAGTCGGCGCAAGGACAGCCAGTTCGTGGCGCTCAACTGTGGCGGGCTGGCGGAAAGCCTGTTCGAGTCGGAAATCTTCGGCCATGAAGCCAACGCCTTTACCGGCGCGGGCAAGCGGCGCATCGGCAAGATCGAACACGCGCACAACGGCACGCTGTTTCTCGATGAAGTGGAAAGCATGCCGGTCAATCTGCAGATCAAGCTGCTGCGCGTCCTGCAGGAGCGAACCCTCGAGCGGCTGGGTTCCAACCAGAGCGTCGCCGTGGATTGCCGGGTCATAGCGGCGACCAAATCCGATTTGAATGCCTTGGGCAAAACCAATCAGTTCCGCAGCGATCTGTATTACCGCCTCAACGTTGTCACGCTTGAACTGCCACCCTTGCGTGAGCGCCGCGAAGACATTCTGCAGTTGTTCGAACACTTCCTGCAGTTGTCGTCGTTACGCTTCGACCGCGAACCGCCCGTGCTGGATCGGCAAACCAGCTCGAACCTGATGAGCCATGACTGGCCGGGCAATGTACGCGAACTGCGCAACGTGGCCGAGCGGTTTGCCTTGGGTCTGCCAGCGTTCAAGCAGTCAGGCACGGTCAGTGAAAACCAGAGTCTGGGGTTTGCCGAAGCGGTCGAAGCCTTCGAACGCTCATTGCTCGGCGACGCCTTGCAACGCAGCGGCGGCAACCTCAGCCAGGCCAGTCAGGAACTGGGCATGGCCAAGACCACACTGTTCGACAAGGTCAAGAAATACGGGCTTTGAGCACTGCGCCCGATCTGGAGCACGCGGCGTAGCGCAGATCTGTGACGCAGAGCGTCACCCACTGCACTCCCACGCTGGAGCGTGAGGAACGATAGGCGTTCACGCCCCTACGCCGGAGCGCGAGGAACGATAGGCGTGCGCAAGATACCTATCGTGCCCATGCTCCGCGTGGGCATGCCTTTCCGGACGCTCTGCGTCCGATCCTGCACAGACAGTGCGTTACTGCGATTCACCGACAATCTGGCGAATCGCGCTGACGAACACCTCGACCGGCTGACCGCCCGAGACGGCGTACTGGTCGTTGAAGACCATGGTCGGCACGGAGGTGATACCGCGAGACGTCCAGAGCTGCTCGGCCTCACGAACCTCGGCGGTGTACTCGTCACTGCCCAGGATGGCCTGAGCACGCAGACGGTCCAGGCCGACCTTCTGCGCCACAGCTGCCAGAGTCTGGTGATCGGACGGGTCTTTCAGGTCGCTGAAATACGCCTCGAACAGCGCCTGCTTCAACGCGTGCTGCTTGCCTTGCTGTTCGGCCCAGTGCAGCAGGCGATGGGCATCGAACGTGTTGTAGATACGCCGCTCGCCGCTGGCAAAGGTGAAGCCGAGTTCAGCACCGCGTTCACGGATGGTTTCGTGAATACCTTCGATCTGTTCCGGCGTGGAGCCGTACTTTTCGGCGATGTGTTCTTTGATGTCCTGCCCTTCGGCAGGCATGTTCGGGTTCAGCTCGAAAGGCTGGAAGTGAATGTGCGCTTGCACCTCATCCCCAAGTGCCTCCAGCGCCTGATCCAGCGCGCGCAGACCAATGACGCACCAGGGGCAGGAAACATCGGAGATGAAGTCGATCTTCAGTGCAGTTGTCATGTCGGCCCTTTTCGGTAAGCAAAGGTCACACGATACACCTCTGCCCATGCCTGACAACCGGGCCGGCTTACAACTGAGCCAGGTTGCGTCCGTCTTCATGCTGGGCCTTCAGGTACGGCAGCACTGCACCGAGCAACGGGGCCTTGAAGGCCTCCTGAAAACGGTGCGCCAGCCCCGGAATCAGGCGCAGCTGGCTGCCCTGAATGTGCGCGGCCACATGCACACCATGCATGACCGGCAACAGCGGGTCAGCCGTGCCGTGAACCACCAGTACCGGCAGACGCAGACGGTTCAGCAGTTCCACGCGGCTGGGCTCGGCCAGAATCGCCATGATCTGGCGCTTCACACCCTCGGGATTGAACGCCCGGTCATAGGAAACAGCCGCCTGATGCAGCAATTGCTGGCGATCGTCCTTGACCTGCGGGCTGCCCAGCGCGGCAAGCAGATCGGCCTGTTGCTCGATCGCCACTTCCCGATTGGGCGCGCCGCGCCGCGCCAACAGTTGCATAAGCGCGGTACTGGGCATAGGCAAACCCTGCGCACCGGAACTGGTCATGATCAGCGTCAGGCTTTCGACCCGCGACGGCGCCAGATCGGCAAGATGCTGAGCGATCATGCCGCCCATGCTCGCGCCCAACACGTGAAACTGGCGAATCTGCAATGCATCCATCAGACCCAGTGCATCGTCGGCCATATCAGTCAACGAATAGGGTGCCGAGACAGGCAGGCCAAGTTTGTAACGCAGCACTTCGAACGTCAGATTGGCATCCGCTGGCTGTTGCACCCACGAAGACAGACCCACATCGCGATTGTCGTAACGAATCACCCGATAGCCCTGCTGACACAACGCGACCACGACTTCATCCGGCCAGTGAATCAACTGCCCACCCAGCCCCATCACCAACAGCAAGGCAGGGTCGGACTCGCTGCCAATACTCTGGTAGGCAATCCGCACATCCTTGAGGTTGGCCATCTGTACAGGAACATCGGTATCACAACGATCGGCCGCAAAAGACGGCAAGCCGCACAGAAGCGCGGCCAGAAAAATTAAAACCCGCATGAAAAACACCAAAAAACAGAACCCCAGTAGGCCGCGAGTCTGATGATGTTTTTCCAAGCGCGCTGCCACACTTGCGTGACAGTTTGATGAATGGCGCTGAGCGGTCGTTAATCGGGTATTACATTACGCAGCGACCTGATCCGCCACCATCAGGTTTTCCCCAAAACGGGCGCGCGCTTCGAGCAACGATTCCTGATGCCAGTTCGAATGCGTATCGCACTCGCCCAGGGACAGAACCTTGTAAACCGGCAGACGATCAAACACCGGGGCCAGCAGCTCCGGTTCGGTCACGCTGTCCAGATGCAACCCTGCAACCGGCAGCAAGGCCGCGACACCCAGGTTGGGCCGCAGGTCACCGTGATAGAGGCCGATGAGCTTCTTCAACGGCGAATACTGAAGAATGTGATAGGCACGTTCGAAGGCGTTGCTCCATGCCAGCGGCAGGTCGAGCGCGAGGATCGGTTCGTCGATCTGAATCCACTCGACACCGCGCGCAGCCAGACGCCCGAAGATCTCGCCATACACCGGCAGCAGATGCTCCAGCAGGTCGAGGCGATCTACCTCGTCACCCTGAACGTCACTTAGCCAGAGCAGTGTCAGAGGACCGATCAATGCAGGTTTGCGGCCTTGCTCGCCTGCTTCAGCGACGCTCGCCAGCAACGACGCCCAATCGGGCTGAAAACGCTGGTCGCGTTTCAGGTGTGGCACCTGCTGCGGGTAACGCGCCATCAACCAGGTGCGCAATTCGACGCCCGTGGTCGTAACACCCTGATCCTGTTTCCAGAAAGCCTGCAGAGCGTGCTGCAGTTCACGGTCTGCGCCAATGTGAAAATAGTCCGGGTGTTGAGTCAGGGCCACGATGCGTCCTCCATAAAAGATGGGGCTATTGTCGACAGCTGACACAACATGAGACAAACTCATTTTTTTCGTGTTGATCACAAATACTGCTCATGGAGCACTGACCGTGCTTGAAATACGCCACCTCAAAACCCTGCATGCCCTGCGCGAGGCCGACAGCCTTGTGGAGGCAGCCGAGCGCCTGCATTTGACGCAGTCGGCGCTGTCCCATCAGTTCAAGGAGCTGGAAGAGCGCATGGGCATGCCGCTGTTTGTACGCAAGACCAAACCGGTGCGCTTTACCAGCGCCGGTTTGCGCCTGCTGCAACTGGCCGACTCCATCCTGCCGCAACTGCGCAGTGCCGAGCGCGACATCGCCCGACTGGCCGGTGGTACGGCGGGACGCCTGCACATGGCAATCGAGTGCCACAGCTGTTTTCAGTGGCTGATGCCGACCATCGACCAGTTCCGCGATGCCTGGCCCGAGGTCGAACTGGACCTGTCTTCCGGTTTCTCGTTCGCGCCCTTGCCTGCCCTGGCGCGTGGCGATCTGGACCTGGTGGTGACCTCGGACCCGCTGGAATTGCCCGGCATCACCTACGTGCCGCTGTTTACCTATGAAGCGATGCTGGCGGTGGCCAATCAACATGCGCTGGCAACCAGGCCCTACATCGTCCCGGAAGACTTGCTGAGTGAAACGCTGATCACTTACCCGGTGGAACGCGACCGGCTGGACATCTTCACGCGCTTTCTGGAGCCCGCCGACATCGAACCGGCACAGGTACGAACATCAGAGTTGACGGTGATGATGATGCAACTGGTCGCCAGCGGGCGCGGGGTCTGCGGCATGCCGCACTGGGCGCTGCATGAATACAGCTCACGCGGCTATGTGAAGGCCAAGCGGTTGGGCGAGAAAGGACTGTTTGCGACGCTCTATGCCGGTATCCGCGCCGACATGCTCGACGCACCGTACATGCGCGATTTCCTGCTGACCGCCAAGGACACCTCGTTTTCGACGCTCGACGGGGTAAGTGTGGTTCGCTGACAGTGCCGTCCTGCACCACGATGCAGGACGACTGCGCCGTTCAGCTACGTGCTGCCTGCCGCTTCAGATACAGCGGCAGGATCAGATCGCGGGTCAACGGGGCCAGTTGCAAACCCGCATGACTGTCCGCGTCAACCCACAGCACTTCCTCGATCTCCGCGGCAGGCACTGCCTCAGCGTCAGTCCTGACCTCATACAACTGACAGTTGACCTCGAAACCGGGCTCGTTGGCGGCAGGTGCCGTGAACTCACCAAGAAACACCGCCTGCGCCGGATCGACGCTCAGCCCGAGCTCTTCTTCGAGCTCTCTGGCCAAGGCTTGCGCTGCCGGTTCACCGGGCTCGATCTTGCCGCCCGGCTGCATGAAGGCCTGGGTACCGCGCTTGCGCACCAGCAGGGTCCGGCCATCTGCACCGATCAGCAGCGCCGCCGCGATGCGGATGATCTTCATGGAAAGATCTCCGTTTTCAGCAGCCGCGCCTGATCAGCCCGTTCCAGCGCCAGAACGATCAGGCGATGGATCAGTTCGGCATACGACAGACCGCTGGCCTGCCAGAGCTTGGGGTACATGCTGATCGAGGTGAAGCCCGGCAGCGTGTTGACCTCGTTGATGATGATGTCGCGCCCTTCGGTGACGAAGAAATCGACCCGCGAGAGCCCTGCGCAGCCCAGCACCTTGTACGCCTGCAACGCGACGTCACGCACCTGATCACTCAGATCGGCGGGCAGCTCGGCGGGAATGGCGATGCGTGCCTGATCGCCATTCAGGTACTTGGTGTCGTAGGCATAGAATTCATCGTTGGCAATCACTTCGCCACAGACACTGACCTGCGCATCGAAGTTACCCAATACCGCGCACTCCACTTCCCGGCCAACGATGCCCTGCTCGATCAGCAGCTTGTGATCGAACTCGAAACCCAGCGCCAGTGCTGCCGCGAAACCGGCCTCGTCAGACACCTTGCTCACGCCCACCGATGAACCCTGGTTGGCCGGCTTGACGAACATCGGCAGCCCCAACTGGTCGGCAGCCTCCGTGAAAGAAAGGCTCTCTCCACGCGACAGGACCCTGAACGGCGCGACGGCAATGCCCGCATCGCGCAGCAGACGCTTGGTCACGTCCTTGTCCATGCAGGCCGCAGAGGACAGCACATCGGCGCCGACAAAAGGCACGGCCAGCATGCGCAGCAGACCCTGCAACGCGCCGTCTTCACCAAAAGCGCCGTGGATCAGCGGGAATACCACATCGATGGCTGCCAGTGGCTGGCCTGACTCGACGTCGACAAACTGCCCGCCGATACTGCCCGGCAGCAAGGACAATGGCTTGCCTGATGCGCTCAGTTTGATCCGTGCAGGATCAGTGGCATTAAGCAGGTAATCGGCTTCGTCGAAATGCAGCCAGCGGCCCAGCTTGTCGACGCCGATCAGGGTCAGTGCATAGCGTTCACGATCAATCGCATTGATCACGTTGCGTGCCGACTGCAACGAAACCTCATGCTCGCTGGATTGCCCACCGAAAACGATGGCGACTGACTTTTTCAAAGCGGTTACTCCTGTTTTTCAGGCCGCGAAGATAAAAGCAATGTCGGCTGTTAGTCCAGTAGATGATTGGCCGTTGGCCTGAAATTCAGACAAAAAAATCCCGGTCGTGGGCAATCCATGCGAAATGCCCAAGACCGGGAGGTCAAACCACTCATTGAGCGGCTGCGGTTTCTTTCTTGCCAGCAGAGCCAAAGGTGGCGAAACGCTTGTTGAAACCCGCGATCCGGCCTTCGGTGGTGGCCTTGCGCTGCTGCCCGGTGTACATCGGGTGCGAGGCACTGGAAACGTCGAGCGCAACATAAGGATAGGTAGTGCCGTCGGTGTGCTGTTGCGTGCGGTCCGTGTCTACGGTCGAGCCGATAAGAAAGTAGGCGTCGGCAGCGGTGTCGTGGAACAGCACGGTGCGGTATTGAGGATGGATATCGGGTTTCATCGTGATCTCTCCGGTGAGTTGACTGAAATAGTTATACAGTAACATAACGGAAGATGAGAATGACTGCTGTTGATTGCCATCATTGGTGAGGTTGATCGAACACGCACACGGTGCCGCTGTCGGCGTAACGCCGCCGGGCCGCTTGAGCCAGAGACATTCTGTAATAGCGCGCCTTTGCAATTGCCCTCGATTAGCGGCACCCTGCCGCGCCGCCGAACGTCACTGGTCGCCGGCCAGGAACCTGAGCCTCTGTGGCCTATCTTTACTCATTCGCACTTTCAAGAGTCCACCGTTATGAATAACGGACGCGATCATCGAATCGACTTCTTTCGCGGCCTGGCGCTGATCTTCATATTCTGGGATCACGTGCCGGACAATCCTCTGGCGCAACTGACTGTACGCAACTTCGGCTTCAGCGACGCGGCGGAAATCTTCGTTTTCCTCGCCGGTTACGCCTCGATCCTGGCCTACGGGCGGATCGCTCGACGTGACGGCATGCTGGTGGCTGGCGTGCGGATCCTGCGCCGGACCTGGGTGCTGTATGTGGTGCATATCTTTCTGCTGACCCTGCTGATGGGCATCGTCTTCGTCGCCAACAATCACGTCGAGACGCGCGACATGGTCCAGCAGATGGGCCTTGAATACTTTGTCGGCAACCCGCAACAGGCATTGGCCGATGAACTGCTGCTGCGCTTCAAACCCAACCTGACCGACCCGTTGCCGCTGTATATCGTGCTGTTGCTGACTTTGCCGCTGACCTTGCCACTGATGCTGCGCAAACTCGAAGTGGCCGTCGGCCTGTCGATTGCCCTGTACCTGATGGTGCCGTTACTGGGCTGGAACCTGCGCGCCTACGAAGGCGGCGGTGTCTGGTACTTCAACCCGGTGGCCTGGCAGCTGCTGTTCGTGCTCGGCGGTGCGTGCGCGTTGCGCAGCGAAACAGCCACGACAGCTGAGCGCCCTCCGTTGCGCCAGCAACCCTTGTTCATGCTGGCCGCCATCTACGTGCTGATCGCAGGCATCCTGACCTTCAGCGAAAAATGGCCCGGGCTGCACGCCGCGCTGGTCTCCAGCCTGCACCTTGAAAGCCTTTACCCGATCAGCAAGACCGATCTTGCGCCCGTCCGGTTACTGCACTTCCTTGCCCTGGTCTACGTCGTCGCCCGACTGCTGCCAACCTCAAGCACCTGGCTGGAAAACTGGCCTGCGCGCCAGACCTGTCGCATGGGCCGCTATTCACTGGAAGTCTTTTGCCTGGGCGTCCTGCTCGCCCCGTTGGCTGACATGGCCAATGCACTGGCAGGCGATACATGGCCCATGCAAGTGACGACCGCAATTGTCGGCCTGGGGTTGATGATGTTGATGGCCAATGGGCTGGAGTTGAATAAACGCCTAGGGACATCGCCACACCTGTTGCCAACTTGAGAACAGCGTCACGTTTGCATGCCCTCTCGGAGATTTCCTACTGGTTTGTCAGGCCAAGTTTTTCAGGAACTGGCCGCTATCCGGTATGAGACCAAAGAGAGGGCAATGCTTTGAACATAAATGGAATTCCAAATCCGGCAAACATCCCGCAACAGTCCGCGTTGGTAACCGGTGTTAAGAACGTTGATCCGACAGAAGACATCAGTCTTCAAGAGGCCATTGCATCTGACGAAAAAGCGACAGAAAAAAAAGTATTCTATGACGATCAGAAAGAGCCGTGGTTATTGGAGTCGATCAACGAACACATCACAAACAGGCTTGACTACGTAGCTCACAAAAAGAGACTCGACGTGCTGGAGCTTGCGCTGGTAAATGTCACCTATGATAGCTTTCGAAAAGAACTGCAAGAAACCCACCCCGACATTGCACGTAAAAACTTTGGCTTCACACTGACCGAAAGTGCATCCATCAAGATAATTGACTACGATAACAGCCTGACTGCAAACGACACATCAGTTCTTACCCACGCCATCAACGAGTTCAGAGAACTCAAGGAGCAAATACAACATCATGCAAAGACCATCATGACCCTGGTGGACCACGACCATGAAACATTTGGCGGCCGATACAAGCTGGATATCAGTAATTTTCAAGACGTGATCGACTATGGCAAGATCATGAACACCAGCGTACAAAAAATGCAGGACGAATGGATAAATCAAGTTCAAAGTAATGCTGAAAAACGGGACTTCTCGTATATTTCGTTGGCGGTATGAAACATCAGTCTGGCGAGACAAATGATTCGCCAGGCTGAGTTAGACGTTAACCGCGAGGAGCAACAGCTCGTACAACGGTTTGTGTGCAAATATGCCCCATAAAGACGATACGAGGGGTCGCTGTCATTGGCCCCAACGAAAAAATATGCACGATATAACCAGCAATTTTGTAGTAACTCCGTCATGTATTAAAACATCTTTTTTTGTGCACAAAGTCTTGGGCCTCCAAGCCTCCGCAGCAGCGTCCGAACTCGATACACTGAGAGGCATAGCCGTTGGAGTCGCTTATTGCAATCATGCCCATAGGTATTCTCAAAAATTATGCAGAGGCAGGTTGCTACTGACAACATCGACGCAATAGATATTGAATCAATTAGTCAACCCTTCGCGCTGAAAATACAGAAACCTCCTACAAAAAACTATCCCATCTGCATTCTAGGAAAAGTCCTACGCAACAAACAGGAAAAGTTTTTCAGCGCAATGCCGTTAGAGAGTTGTCACCAACAGCGAAGGGCGTTTCAAAATGAACATCAACTCCCCTACCAACACTATTTATAAGCAGCCATTTCCCCGCCAAATAACCTCACTAGAGGCACGCCCAGAAAAAGATGCTCAAACGGTCGAAAAACAACGCAACCCTAATGAAGAATTCTACCGCTATGAGGACTCTCCGTGGCTAACAAAAAACTCAAGAGGTGAAATCGCATCATTCTACAAGAGGCTTCCCAAAGAAGATATTGATGACCTTAGAGACAAATACCTGAAGGAGCTAATTAAAACATCGAACGCAGAAATGTGCCGCATGTTCGACAATTACCACGAATTCAAACAACAGCTTCCTTATTTAAATTTGGAGCTGTCAAATAAGCATTTTGGTTTCACACTGGGTTTCAACGAGGCCATTCAGGTTACAGATCCCGACGGTGTACTCACCCCCGCAGAATTCACCTACCTGACCGAGAAGTTGAACGAGCGCCAGTCACTGAAAGACGACCTACGAAAGAATGCTAAAAGCGTCATGGAACTCGTAGACCAATATACGGAAAAGCTTGACAACCGCCACACGCTTAACCTGGAGAATTACAGCAAGATTATTGACTACGGACAGGTATTCAGCCGCAACCACATCGGCAATTTCATCAACACGATTCTTTATCAAGTGGAGCGTAATGCGCCGAAGCGTGAGGATGAGCACAGGTCCATAATTGACATTCACGCTTGACTTATACACGATTAGGACTCTACAGAGCCCTAATCTTTCAGCAACAGGAAAAGGCATTTTTTGTCAGGCGCGGCAGCCTTGCTTGCAGAAATGGAAAATATTCTGCCTGGATATTTCCAGGCAGAATATTTAAGCTTAGATCAATTCCTGGACCAATTAGTTAACCACCGCTTGCAAATATGACCGAAATTATATTTGTGCGGCTTGTCAGCCAATTGTTCCGGCAGCACATTTTTAGCCCAGTAGGATTTTGATTGATAGCGTGTACTCCAAGTTTCTCTTCCGTTTTCGCTGTAATGAGTAAAGTTATCAGCAAGCTTTCCGCCTTCACATCGGCCGAACGTTATCAACTGCATGATCTTCCCAGAACTGTCCGAGGTATACGTCACACCAGCGTCGCTTTCTACACCTAGAAAAAAGTCTAGCACCCCGCCCTCTAATGGAAAAGCTTTGCTGTCTGTAAAGGTAGCTTCCAGCATGGCATTTGTAAGTGCTTGAGTCGCCAAAAAAGGAGGATCGGTAAAACCATACGGAATCAATCTGAAGCCTTTCTCATGGTGCAAGTCATACTGCATATGAGGAAAAGAGCCAAATACTACTTTATAGTCAGCCGTATCAAACTTGGCACCGTCAGTTGCAACGATACGTATATTGACTTGCGAACCAGGGTTGAGCGCTTTGATTCTCTCTGCCGATGAGTGACGCTTGGACTGCCATTGCCCGCCGTCCACCTGATACTCAAGCCGCCATTTCTGGTTATAGTCTCTGTCCGGCGTCGTAATCAAAACATTCTGGCCGCGTACTGCAGTGAATCCATACTGATGGACCGCCGTTGTGCTTTCCAGAACATTACTGATCTGATGAATCTTGTCCGACAGCACCACAGGAATCGAATGATTTTGGTTTTGTGCAGTCTGCTCCGACGGCATGGGCGGTTCAGTGATAACTGGTGCCACCTCTACTTGCGCCCTTGCATGGCAAGACATTGCCAATAATAGCCCGGACACAAACGTACGACCCGCCCTGCTCTTCTTGTATTTCATTTTATTGATCTCGATAGTAGTGATTGATTACCCAGGGCATCATTGCCACTGACAAAATCGGACGTAATCAACTGTTACCTCCAAGATCAAGCGCTTGAAACAATTATCGGAAAGGTCTTACAAATAACTGATCAGACTTTAAAAACTAAAAGCCAGTTTGAAAACTGCTTCACGAACGCCTGTCCATGACCGATCCCCTTTCAATCAGGCTTGGTGCCTGAAGAAGCAACCCGCGGGCTAGGCTCGTCTAAGCAGCCCCTCCGAGCGGCTCGAAAACCACCAGACAATTCCCTCCCACAATCCCATCCAGCGTCTAAGCTTGGGTCAGGTGCTTTGACAGGATGACCGGACAATCGACTATGGGCGCATTTCGGCATTCCGATAGCAAGCAAGAGACGCTATCCGCTGATCGTGAGGATGATCCTCGTACGCCCAAATATCCGCGTCGCAAGCGATACGGATGGCGGGTGTTCTGGGTCGTGGTGGTGTTAGCCGGGGTTGCATTGGGCGTTGCGGTGGCCGTGGAGAGCAGGACCTCCAGGCTTCAGGCGCGGGAATTCAGCCGCTTTGCCGCGAGCCTGGGTTATTCAATGCAGCCCGGGCCTAGTCATGACGTGGTGTATCCCGGTGACGGGCCGTTCGACCGGCGCCTGGGCTATTCATCCATGGATGAATTCCTCTCGCGCCTGCTCAAGCGCGATTATGTGATTACGCGTCAGACCCGGTTTTCGCCGGAACTGTTGCGTTACGTCCGGCATGGTTTTTTCGTGCCTTACGAGGAAAAAACCCAGGCCGGGCTGTCGATCACCGATTGCCGAAACGAGCCGCTGTACGAGTTCAGATACCCACAGCAGTTTTACCCGACCTTCGCCGCCATTCCGCCGATGCTGGTGAACAGTCTGCTGTTTATCGAAAACCGTGATCTGCTTGATCCGCAGCAGCCCATGGCCAACCCTGCGGTGGACTGGCCACGTTTTGTCAAAGCCGCCTGGTCGCAACTGGCGAAGATGTTTGCCCTCCCCGGCCAGTCGGCTGGGGGCAGCACGCTGGCCACTCAGCTGGAAAAATACCGTCACTCCCCAGACGGACTGACGCTGTCGGGTTCGGAAAAGCTGCGGCAGATGATTTCTGCCAGCGTTCGCGCCTATCAGCCAGGGACCGAGACACTCGCCGTGCGCCAGCGAGTGGTGCGTGACTACCTGAACAGCGTGCCGCTGTCTGCGGTGCCGGGGCATGGCGAGGTGCATGGTCTGGCCGAAGGACTGCGGGTGTGGTTCGGCGCAGACTTCGGCAAAACCAACGAGATACTGGCTTCGAATCCGGGCAATAAACAGGCGCTGGCCGACAAGGCGCTGGCGCTGCGTGAAGTGCTCTCACTGGTAATCGCCCAACGTCGCCCGTCGCACTATCTGGCCAAGGGACGCCAGGAATTGGCAGAGCTGACCGACAGCCACATCCGCCTGCTGGCCCAGGCCAACGTCATCGACCGACCGCTGGCCGATGCCGCGCTGGCAGCCCAGGTCACCTACCGCGACTGGGCGCAGCAACCGACCCTGCAGCCCATCGAAACCAATAAGGGCATCAGTGTCGCGCGCACTCGCCTGTCGAATCTGCTCAATCGCCCGCTTTACGACCTCGACCGTCTCGACCTGTCCGCCACCAGCACCCTGCATGGCGAATTGCAGCGCAGCGTCAGCCAGTACCTGCGTGACCTGGCCAACCCTGAGTTTGCCGCAAAGACCGGTTTGATGGGCGAGCGCCTGTTGACCCCGGCCAGCACAACGCAGGTGCGCTACAGCTTCACGCTGTTTGAACGCGGCGTGGATGGCTCGCGGGTCAGGGTCCAGACCGACAGCACCGATCAGCCGTTCGATATCAACGAAGGCAGCAAGCTGGAGCTGGGCTCGACGGCGAAGATGCGCGTGCTGACGACGTATCTGGAGATCATCGCCGAGTTGCATGGGCGCTATTCGGGCTTGAGCCCTGCGCAGTTGCGCAAAGTCCCGGTCGAGGAACCGGATCGGCTGACCCGTTGGGCGGTGGATTATCTGCTGCTGAACAAGGACCGTGACCTGGCGAAGATGCTTTCGGCCGCACTCGACCGCACCTATTCGGCCAGCCCCGCAGAAGCGTTCTTCACCGGTGGCGGCATGCACCGTTTCAATAATTTCCGGCGCGAAGACAACGAGCGGATTCCGACCCTGCGCGAGTCGCTGCGTGAGTCGATCAACCTGCCGTTCATTCGTCTGATGCGCGATGTGGTGCGCTACAGCACCTATCAGGCGCCCAACAACAGCGCCGAGCTGCTCAAGGATGATGACAACCCGCGCCGCCAGGAATACCTGGCGCAGTTTGCCGACCGCGAAGGCACGGTATTCCTGCTGCGCTTCTGGAAACGCTACAAGGAAAAGACCACGCAGGAGCGGCTCGACACCTTCCTCGACGGCATTCACCCGACGGCGATCCGCCTGGCTGCGGTACACCGTTACCTGTTGCCGGGCGCTGATCAGGGCACATTTAACGCGTTCATCCGCGCCCACCTGGACGAGCCCAGGGCGAGCTCGAAACTCACCGACAAACGTCTCGCCGATCTGTACCAGAGTTACGGTCCGGGCACTTATGACCTGCCCGATCAAGGCTACATCGCCCGCGTCCATCCGCTGGAACTGTGGCTGGTGGGCTACCTGCTCAAGCACCCGGAAGCACAGTTCAAGGACGCGGTGGCCGCCAGTCGTTACGAACGTCAGGAAGTCTATGGCTGGCTGTTCAAGAGTCGCCACAAAGGCGCGCGCGACAGCCGGGTGCGGACCATGATGGAGGTCGAAGCGTTTCTGGACATCGAGCAACGCCGGCAACGTGTGGGTTATCCGTTCGACTACCTGGTGCCTTCGCTGGCGACGGCTATCGGCAGTTCGGGAGACCGTCCGGCGGCGCTTGCCGAGCTGATCGGCATCATCCAGAACGATGGGATCCGCCTGCCTGCGGTGCGCATCGACAGTCTGCACTTTGCCGCCGACACGCCTTATGACACTCAACTGAGCATCAACCCGGAGCTGGGCAAGCGTGTGTTGCCATCGGAAGTCGCCGCGGCAATGCGCGAGGCCTTGTCGCAAGTGGTGGACGGCGGCACGGCCAAACGCGTGCAAGGCACGTTCAAGATGCAGGACGGCAGTGTGCTGGCGATGGGCGGCAAGACCGGCACCGGCGACAACAGGATCGAAAGCGTCGGTGCCGGCGGGCGCATTCTCAGCTCAAGGGCGATCAACCGCACGGCGACTTTCGTGTTTTATATCGGCGACAACCACTTTGGCGCGCTCACGGCGTTCGTACCGGGACGCGCTGCCGAGGGCTTTCGTTTCACCTCGGCGTTGCCGGTGCAGGTGCTCAAAGGCATGGCACCGATCCTAACGCCTTACCTGGAAAACCACGGACAGGCGATGTGCAATGCCCCGCTCGCCGATGCGCCTAAGGGTGTCTGAGCGGCAATGACCGCTCGTCTGCCAGCTCTGTGATTACAATAAGATACATCTTAAGGTATATCTAACTTGTAACCAGAGAGCAAAAACATGCGTGAAGATAAACATCCACCCCACCATCGTCCGCCGCATCTTCGTGAAGCAGGTGAAGATCGCGACGGTTTTGAAAAACGTCCAGGCCGCGAACGCGGTGGACGTGGCCCTCGGGTTTTCGCCCCTGGCGATCTGAAATTGCTGCTATTGGCGTTGATCGCCGAACAGCCTGCCCACGGCTATGACCTGATCCGCAAGATCGAAGGTCTGTTCGAGGGTGCGTACTGCCCCAGCCCCGGCGTTATCTACCCCACCCTGACGTTTCTTGAAGAAAGCGAAATGGTGGTCGGCGATGCCCAGGCCGGCAAGAAGCTCTACACCGTCACCGATGCGGGTCGCCAATCCCTGGAAGATCAGGCCGTGGCGCTGGAAGGTGTGCGCATGCGCATCGATGTCAGCAAGCGCTCACTGCGCGGCCATGACCGTCCGCCGGAAATCCATGAAGCGGTGCACAACCTGCGCCACGCGCTGCAGATGCACCATGGCCGCTGGAGCCCGGAAGAGATTCTGCGGGTCAGCGAACTGCTCAACAGCACGGCCAGGGCGGTCGTCGATGGGCCCCAACCTGCCTCGGAGGAGTCGGCATGAATTCACAGCAGTCAATCCATCGTGTCATGCATGAAATCAAGCGACGCAAGCTGCAGGTGGTGCGGGTCACGGAACTGACCCCCCTGATGCGCCGCATTACCTTGCAGGGGCCGGAGCTGGCGGGTTTCATCAGCCTGGGCACGGATGACCACGTCAAACTGTTCTTCCCGCAGACGGCAGAACAACAGGCCGCGCTGGAAAACCTCAACCCTGCCGGCGACAAGGACACGCCGCGCCCGCCGATGCGCGATTACACGCCGCGTCGCTACGACGAAAAAACCGGGGAACTGGATATCGATTTCGTGCTGCATGGCGAAGGCCCGGCGACCACTTGGGCCGCTCAGGCAGCGCCCGGGCAATTCCTGCACATCGCCGGGCCAAAGGGTTCGATGGTGGTGCCGGACATGTTCGACAGCTACCTGCTGATCGGCGACGAAACAGCCATTCCCGCCATCGCCCGACGCCTCGAAGCGCTGCCCGCCAACCGCGCTGCGCTGGTGGTGGTCGAGGTGGCCAACCCGCAGGAACAGCAGGTGTTCGACAGCGCCGCACAGGTCGACGTGATCTGGATTGTACGCGGCGAACAGAATCTGCTGGACGTCACGCGGCGCCTGGAGATGCCCGAGGGCAAGCTGTACGCCTGGGTCGCGACCGAATCCGCGCTGTCACGCAAGCTACGTCGTGTACTGCTCGACGAGTTCGGCCTGGAAGAGGAATTCGTCAAGGCTGCCGGTTACTGGAAGCTGGACAGCACTGAAGAATGAGCAGGACCGGGCGACTCACAGCGTGCGACGAGACGCCCGTTTATCGACGCCCAGCAACAACAATGCGATGAGCACGAAACCGAGCAGTACACCCAGCGCGTTGATGAATGCCTTCGGAAAACCGATCGTACCGACATCGATGAACGGGTACAGGTAATCACCGAACATGTGGCCCCGTAGCAGGACATAGGCGAAGTAGACGATCGGATAGATCGCCCAGAGCGCTACATGGCCCAGACGCAGCGCGCCCTTGGGCACGTACAGCCACCAGTAAATCACGAACGCCAGCGGCATTATGTCGTGCAGCAGTTCGTCGGCCACCCACTGCCAGCCTTCCGGGTGCCACAAGTGGCGCAACAGGATGTTGTAGGCGATGCCCACCAGCGCGATGCTTACCGCAATGCCGCCGCATACCACCGGATGCCGGAAGAACCGGTGGCCTGCCGACTGCTGTGTCGTCAGGGCGCAACTCAGCGCGACCGCTACAAGCATGTTGGTCAGTACGGTGAAGAAACTTGAAAAGCGTACCAGCCCACCCAGCAGACTGGCGTGATCGGCATAACGGCCAATCAGGATCAGGTAAAGCTGAATCACCAGTCCCGACCAGCCGAGGCAAGCGGCCACGAGGGCGTAATAGCGCTGTCCCTGCGCAGGTGGTGGATGTTCGCTGAGCATCAATCGGTATCCTTGAGTGCCGGCCTCCGTGCCAAGCTATTCTGGCGGGTCTGTTACCAGCCCTTGCTGCGATGCAACTTCACATACAGCGCTTCGACCTTCTCCCGCGCCCAGGGTGTCTTGCGCAGGAAGGTCAGACTGGACTTGATGCTCGGATCGCTTTTGAAGCAGCGAATATCGATGCGCTCGGCAAGGCCGGACCATTCGTAATGTTCGACCAGCGCGCTGAGGATCTGCTCCAGCGTGACGCCGTGCAACGGGTCAGAGTGAGGTGTTGTCATGATGAGCCTTGAAACGGATGAAGAAGAGACGAACCTGAACGGATCTCCGGAGTACGCAGGTGCGTTCCGAAAGTCTGCCATTGTAAGCGCCACGCCTTGATAAAACACAGTCGGCCTGCAGCACTATTGCCGGCCTCGCAATGATCCATGTCAGGTTTTTCGCTTTTAGAAAAATTGTTAGCGCCCTATCATTGCCGGGTTAAGGATTGAAGATTCCCCCTTCTGCAGATGTTCCTTCGGACAAAAGCCTATGCACGAATTCGGGCGGCAAGGGTCTACGACTCGATGACCGCGCGACCGAACGTGCAACCGCGCTCTGCCTGACGGTTTAATTCCACCGTCGGCGATTCGTCTCAACAAGCAGCTTCAAGGAATGGCGCCAAGGCAGGCGATGCTTAAAACAAGATGTCAATTACTTACTTCTCGCGGAGATTCGCATTATGAGCACTGACAGTGCTTCAAATAGAAATCGCCTGTTACCGACCCTGCTCGGGCTGGTGATCCTGTTGATGGGGCTGGCGTTGCTGGTCGGTGGCGCCCGACTGCTGCAACTGGATGGCTCGTTGTATTACCTGCTGGCCGGTATCGGTTTCGCCGTAACTGGCGTGTTGTTGATCACCGGTCGTGCGGCTGCGCTGGGCCTTTATGCACTGCTGCTGTTCGCGAGCACAGTCTGGTCGTTGTGGGAAGTCGGCCTCGACTGGTGGCAATTGGTGCCACGCCTGGCGCTGTGGTTCGCCCTGGGTATCGTGTTGCTGCTGCCATGGTTCCGCGAGCCGCTACTGCGCAACGGTCCGGCACGCATGGGCACCGGTGCACTGAGCATCGCTGTGGTGCTGGCCGGCCTGACCGCACTGGCAAGCCAGTTCACTAACCCGGGTCGTATCGAAGGCCAGCTGGACCGCGAGACGGCTGGCACGACCAACACCGCCCCGGCCATGCCTGACGGCGACTGGCAGTCCTACGGCCGCACCGCGTTCGGTGACCGCTACTCGCCACTGGCGCAGATCACGCCGGAAAACGTCAACAAGCTGGAGCCGGCCTGGACCTATCGCACGGGTGACATTCCGGGGCCGAATGACCCGGGTGAAACCACTGCCGAGAACACCCCGCTCAAGGTCAACGGCATGCTCTACGTGTGCACGCCGCACAGTCAGGTGATCGCCCTTGACCCGGATTCGGGCAAGGAAATCTGGCGCTTCGATCCGAAGCTCAGCACTCAGAACGCTGCCAACTTCAAGGGTTGGGCGCACATGACCTGCCGTGGCGTCACCTATCATGACGACGCTGCCTATGCCGCCAGTGCCCCGGCGCAAAGCCCGACGGTCCCGGCTGCCGACGGCACGGCCACTGCCAGTGCTGCCTGCCCGCGCAGAATCTTCCTGCCGACTGCCGACACCCGTCTGATCGCGCTGAACGCCGACACCGGCAAGATGTGCGAAGACTTCGGCAACAAGGGTTCGGTTGACCTGACCGCCAACATGGGCACCTTCGCTCCGGGCGGCTACTACTCCACGTCGCCACCGGCGGTCACCAAGGACCTGGTGATTATCGGTGGCCACGTCACTGACAACGTTTCCATGGACGAGCCGTCCGGCGTGATCCGCGCCTATGACGTACACACTGGCCGTCTGGTGTGGAACTGGGACAGCGGCAATCCGGAAGAAACTGCGCCGATCGCCGAAGGCAAGATATACACGCGCAACTCGCCGAACATGTGGTCCATGTTCAGCGTCGATGAAAAACTCGGCCTGATCTACCTGCCGATGGGCAACCAGACGCCGGACCAATGGGGCGGCGACCGTACCAAAGAGTCCGAGAAGTACAGCGCGGGCCTGGTTGCACTGGACATCGCGACCGGCCGCGTACGCTGGGACTACCAGTTCACTCACCATGACCTGTGGGACATGGACGTGGGCGGTCAGCCGACCCTGCTGGACATGAAAACCGCTGACGGCATCAAACCCGCTGTGCTGGCGTCGACCAAGCAGGGCAGCATCTACGTGCTGGATCGCAGCACCGGCAAGGAAATCGTGCCGATCAATGAAGTGCCGGTCCCGCAAGGCGCTGTTGCGGGCGATCACACCTCGCCAACCCAGCCCAAGTCCGACCTGAACTTCATGCCGCCGCCCCTTAAAGAGCGCGACATGTGGGGCGTGACACCGTTTGACCAGATGATGTGCCGGATCGACTTCAAGTCGCTGCGCTACGATGGTCCGTTCACCCCGCCTTCGCTGCAGGGTTCGATCGTTTATCCGGGCAACTTCGGTGTGTTCGACTGGGGCGGTATTTCCGTCGACCCGGTGCGTCAGATCGCCTTCGTCAATCCTAACTACATGGCTTTCCGCTCGAAGCTGGTGCCTTCTGCCGAAGTTGAAGGCGGCCCGGGCCGCAAGAGCGAAACCGAAGGCGTACAGCCGAACAAGGGCGCGCCTTATGGTGTGATCCTGGAAGCACTGCTGTCGCCGATGGGCCTGCCTTGCCAGGCGCCAGCATGGGGTTACGTGGCGGCGGTCGACCTGACCACCCAAAAAACCATCTGGATGCACAAGAACGGCACCGTGCGCGACAGCTCGCCGATCCCGCTTCCGCTGACCATGGGCGTTCCAAGCCTGGGTGGTACGTTCACAACCGCCAGCGGCCTGGCGTTCATGAGCGCTACGCTTGACCAGTACCTGCGTGCTTATGACGTGCGTAACGGCAAGCAGTTGTGGGAAGCCCGCCTGCCAGCAGGTGCGCAAACCACCCCGATGACCTACACCGGCAAGGACGGTCAGCAATACGTGCTGGTCGTTGCAGGCGGTCACGGCTCACTGGGCACCAAACAGGGTGACTACGTGATGGCGTTCAAACTGCCTAAGTAATGCGTTGCTGAGGTCAATGAAAAGCGGCTACCGAGAGGTAGCCGCTTTTTTTTGTCGCCACTGAAACTTGATTTCAGTGGCGCCAGCTACCAGGCAGGGCTGCGGATCTGTGCGCTCTCCCAGACGACTATCGTTGCGCACGCTCCAGCGTGGGAATGCCGTTCCGGACGCTCTGCGTCCTCTCTTGAATGTGCAGCGCGGCGCAGATCTGTGACGCGGAGCGTCACGAAATGCATGCCAACGCGGAGCATTGGCACGATAAAGTTCACACGACTATCGTTCCGCACGCTCCAGCGTGGGAATGCCGTTCCGGACCCTCTGCGTCCTCTCTTGAATGTGCGGCGCGGCGCAGATCTGTGACGCAGAGCGTCACGAAATGCATGCCAACGCGGAGCATTGGCACGATAGGGTTCACACGATTACCGTTGCGCACGTTCTGCGTCCGCTCCCCAGTGCGTATGGCTAGCGCGCTTTGGCGCTGCTTTTGTCACTGGCGCGCAGGATGTCGTTCCAGCGGCGGACCAGGTAGTTGTGCTCGTTCATGACCGAATTCCACACGGCGATGTGGCCCATGCGTTCTTCGTAGGAGCCGCCGTCGCGGACCTCTCCGGCGTCGATCAGCGGCAAGCCATCGCTGCCGAGCAGTTGTTCGCGGGCAGGCAGGCCGGCGTACCAGTAATCCCATTCGGCAGCGCTGAGGTGATCACGGCTGCGTGCCGGATTGCCGATGTAATAGCCCTGCCGCGCCATCACTGCGCCGGGCCAGCCCGACAGCCACCAGTTCAGGTACGCATAGGCGGCATCCAGCACCGGGCCCTTGACGTGACGTGACAAGGAAAGCCCGCCAAACCAGCCGCGATAACCTTCCTTGGGCACCGCCACGCGGTACTTGACCCCCGCACGGTGCAGCCTGACCAGGGTCGGTGACCAGAGGCTCTGAATATCGATGTTCGGGCTGAGCATTAGTTCGGCGGCTTCTTCGTCACCTGACCAGAACGCACCAAAATGCCCTTGCTGCTGTTTGCGCACCAGCACATCAGCGAGCCGATCGATCTCTTCGATGTTCATGTTGCCGATGTCCTTGAAGCTCGCCAGCCCCGCCCCCTGCACAGCCAGGGCGGCATCCAGCGCGCCGATGGCCGCGTCACTCTGCAAGGCGATGCGCCCGCCCCATACAGGGTCGAGCAACCAGCCCCAGCTTTCGTCCGCAGAGCTCAAGCCATCCGGCAAGCGCTCGGGGCGATAGGCGAAGCTGTCGGCGTTATGGGTCAGCGGCAACATGCTGATGCGCTCGGTCACCGCACTGCCCAGGCTGCCGTCGTGCTGCACGAACAAACGCTCGCTGGGCACACTGCCGCTACCAGGCTGATCGGTAGGCCGCAGCCGGCCCTGCTTGGGCAAGTCGTTGATTTCGTGCCACAGCGCGATGCGCCGCGTGTCGATGGGTTGAATCGCCCGCGCAGGCCAGACGAAATCGACGTTATGAAACCACTGATCGTAAAGGTCGTAGCTGTCTGGCTGCATGACCGCGATGCGTTGCGCGGTTTGCACGTCGTGAATCTGGTAGACCAGCTTGATCCCCAGCTCCTGCTCGGCCCGCTCACGCAAAGACTCCAGCAGGGTCACGGAGGTGCCCAGCACACGCAAGGTGATGGTCATGCTGACGACTCGCCGAGCGGCGGCGCGAAACTGCCGGAGAAGACTTCAAACGAACGACGCAGCAGATCGGGATCGAGACCGCGCAGGATGAACACCAGCCGTGAGGTGCGATCCTCGCCCGGCCAGGCGGCAAGGTGCACCGGCGCATGCAGGCAATGCTGCACACCATGAATCACGATGGGAGCCTGATTGTCGTTCACGTTGAGCAGCCCTTTGACGCGGAGGATTCGTTCACCGTGGCATCTTAACAGCATCGACAGCCACACCCCGAAGCCGACCCAGTCCAGAGGGCGCTCGAACGTCAGGCAACAGACTTGCGCATCACCATGCCGCGCGGAGGTCGACAGTACCCGGTGCAGTTGCCAGCGCGTCACTTCAGCGGCCGGTTCGTCGCTGCGCATGCCCTCGCCCAGCAACAACTGATCGCCGCTGTGGACATCCGCCGTATCCAGCAGCGGCGCAGAAAAATTCAGTGCTTGCAGATGCTCGCGCAGGCCATCCAGCACCGACTCGTCGACCAGATCGGTCTTGCTCAACAGCAGCCGGTCCGCCGCCGCGACCTGCGCCAGCCACTCCGGATGCAGACGCTCTTGCAGCGTCGCGTGGCAGGCGTCCACCAGCGTGACGATCAGGCCGATATGAAAACGCCCGCGCAGTTGCGGGTCGTTGCTCAGCGTGGTGAGAATCGGTGCCGGATCGGCCAGGCCGGTAGTCTCCAGAATCACCCGGCGAAACGCAGGAATTTCACCTCGATTACGCCGCTCCAGAAGACCGAGCAGCGCGTCTTTCAATTCACCGCGAACGGTGCAACAGACACAACCGCTGGGCAGCAGCACGGTGTCCGGTGCGACCTCTTCAACCAGCAGATGATCGATACCGACATCGCCGAATTCGTTGATCAGCAGTGCGGTGTCGCCCATGTTTTCATCGGCCAGCAGGCGTTTGAGCAATGTGGTCTTGCCGCTGCCGAGAAAGCCGGTAATCACATTCAGGGCAATGCTCATGATGACCTCTGCAGATGATCAAGCAGACCTGAATCAAGCGGATCCAGCGGTCGGCCGATCAGCAACTCGGCCTTCTGCCAGAGCTGCTCCAGACCGGTCGCCAGTTCCTGCTTGCCGGTGGCCCCGAGCAGAAGATAGGAAACGCCCTGAAAATCTTCGACCTTCAGACGAAACGGCGCGACCACCTTGTTGATGGCAGCAATACGCCGCAAGCGCTCACGCCGCCGGGGCAGTTCTGCCGCCAGCGGATCGCTCCAGTGCACGTCCTCTCCCAACAGCCCGCACAATCCACACATCAGGTGTTCTCCGGCTGTTTGCTCATGGCATGACGTCGCCGGAATTTGGGCCCAGTGTCTGACCGACGAACAGATTGCCACCCGGCTCGCTGGCCAGTAGCACCGCCACCGGGGCGACCTCTTCGGCCAGACCGAAGCGGCCCAGCGGCAACTCGGCGGCCTTGGCGGTTTTCCAGGCGCTGCTGATTCCGGCCACCAGTGGGGTTTCGATCGGACCGGGCGCAATGGCGTTGACCAGCACGTTGTCCTTGGCGACTTCCAGCGCCAGGGACTTGCTGAAACCGATCACCCCGGCCTTGGCGGCAGCGTAGTGGGTCAGTTCGGCACCGCCCTTGATACCCAGTTGCGAGGCGACATTGATGATGCGCCCCCAGCGCTGGGCAATCATGTGCGGCAATGCACGCTGGCTGGCCACGAACACGCTGGTCAGGTCGATGCGCAACATGTCGTTCCACATGTCGAGGGTCAGGTCGACGCAACGCGCCTGGGTCAGCATGCCCGCGTTGTTGACCAGAATGTCGATACCTCCGAACTGTTCGACACAGGCATCGACGCTGGCTTGCGCGCCGTCGACGCTGCCGACATCGGCCACGCACTCCTGAACCTGCGCGCCAAGCTGGCGGCACTCTGCAGCGATCTTCGCCAGGCTGTCGGCGTCTCGGTCGCCCAGCACCAGACGCGCGCCTTCAGCCGCATAGGCGCGGGCGATGGCTGCGCCGATGCCACTGCCGGCTCCGGTGATCACTACGCGCTTTTGTTTGAGTTGCTGCATGGGTCGGATTCCTTGGTTGATTTGGGGATCACGGCGTATGGCTCGCGAACGCTCAGTCACTGGCACGCCATTCCCGGCGTCTGTACTGAACGCTTCGCGAGCACGCTCCCGATCCGAATCGATCTACTCGGGCCAGCGCACGGTCAGGCCACCGTCGATCACGATGCTTTGCCCGGTCAGGTAACTGGCTTCATCGCTGCACAGAAAACGCACCAGCGCAGCGACTTCATCCGCCCGGCCGACACGGCCCAGCGGGATGGCTTTGGCCGCCTGCGCCAGACCTTCAGGCCCCAGCGAGTTCGTGCTGTCCAGCGATTGCGGCGTCTCGATCAAACCGGGAATCACCGCGTTGCAACGGATGCCCTTCGCTGCGAGCTCCACCGCCAGTGACCGACACAGCCCTGGTACGCCAGCCTTGGCCGCTGCGTAATGGGAATGGTCCTGCCAGCCATACACACCACCGGCAATCGAGGAAATCGCCACCAGCGCCCCGCCCTCACCCATGTGCCGGACGGCGGCGCGGAAGGTGCGCATCACGCCTGTCAGGTCGACGTCGAGCATCTCGTTCCAGCGCTCGTCGGTCATTTCCAGCAACGGCGCGCGGCGCAACAATCCGGCATTGGCAACCGCGTAGTCGATGCGGCCGAATGCCTTGACCGCCTGCGCGGCCAGGTCATCGACCGACTCGGTGAAGGTCACGTCCAGTGGCAGCATCAGGCATTCGCCGCCCGCCTCCGCCACCAGCCTGCGGGTTTCGTCCGGATCATGCGGATCAGCCGGATAGAACCCGCCTGCCACCGCCACCCCCTGGCGGGCAAAAGCCACTGCCAGGGCCTGACCAATGCCACTGGCGGCACCGGTTATCACTGCAACTTTACGCGTCATGTGCTGCTCCTCATTTCACCGTTTCAGGTCGCACGTGTTTAGCCGCGAACATCAGCGCACCCGACAGGAAGCAAGGCACTGCGCCGAAGTACAATGCCGAGGTCTGCCAGTCGCCGCCGGCGCTCAGTACCGATGTGGCACCGAAACCTGCGACCACGGCACCGAGCGGGCCCATGGCATGGATGATTGCGCCGCCCGTGGCACGAATGCTGGTCGGGAAGCTTTCGCTGATGAAGAACAATGCCGCCGAGTACGGGCCGATCAGGAAGAACAGCCCCAGGCTGTACAAGCCGACCACCGTCACCATGTTGCTCGGCCCGTAAAGCATGCCGGCAAACGCCAGGCCGCCGAACATCCAGCCAAGGCCGATGACATTACGGCGACCGATCCGGTCACCCATCCAGCCGTGACACAGGTAGCCGCAATAGCCCACCAGGTTGGACAGCACCAGAATGATCAGCGAGTTCTCGAACGAGATGTGGTGAACGCTGACGATCACCGTCGTACCCAGCACACTGAACACCTGAATGGCCGCCCAGTTGAGCAGGATCGCAGCACCGATCACCAGGGTCGCGCGACGCGACGAACCGCGAAAGGCAGCGCCGATACCGGCCTTGCTGTGTTCTTCGTAATCCACCCCGTAAGTCTGCGCCACGGCCTTCGCCTGGCTGAGGTCGCCCTTCTTGCGCAATTGGGTGATGCGTTGATGGATCTGAAACTGCGGGCTCTCCTTGAGCTTGCGCGCCAGGATCGCGATGATGATGGCCGGGATCGCTGCAAACACGAAGCAACCCTGCCAGCCGATGACCGGCAACAGCACCGCCGTCAGACCGGCCGCGATCAGCGCACCGACCGGCCAGCCGCCCTGCACCAGGCTGTAGATGAAGCCACGGCGCTTGGTCAGTCGCGGGTCGTCGGATGCAGCATAGATTTCGCTCAGATAGGTCGCGTTGACCGTTTCCTCTGCATAACCCAGACCGCCCAGCGAACGAATGAGGATCAGGGGCGACTTGCCCCACGCTCCGCCGATGGCCGTGAGCGCCGAGCAGATCGCCGAGCCACTCACGGTAAAAATGATACCCACGCGCCGTCCCAGGCGATCTACCAGCGGGCCGATGGCCAGAGCCACCACCGCGGTGCCGACCGCGACCCAGGTCGCGATTTCGGCCTGTTCGACCTCACTCCAGCTGAAATGCCGACCGATTTCCGGTAACAGCGTGCCAAACAGAATGAAGTCATATACCGCAAACACCCACGCGAAAAACGCAATCCATGTGGCGAACCGTACTTGCTCCGGAGTCAGTTGCTCAGGTTTCCAGCCGGTCAGGTCGAGCTTATTGTAAATGGACATGAGTGACGCCTCGGACAGGGCAATGAATCAGCGGGTACGGGGGTTGCGACGCACGAAGTCGTCGGCAATCTCGTCGAAAGTGACGAACTTGACGCCAGCATGGCTTTGAATGTGCTCGATCAAGCGCTCCAGCATCAGCAGCACTTGCGGGCGACCAGACACGTCCGGGTGAATGGTCATGGTGAATACAGCGTGTTCATGTTCGCGATAGACCCAGTCGAACTGGTCGCGCCACATTTCTTCCAGGTGCCGAGGGTTGACGAAACCGTGGCTGTTCGGCGCCTTCTTGATGAACATCATTGGCGGCAGATCGTCCAGGTACCAGTTGGCCGGGATTTCCACCAGATCGGTTTCTTCGCCACGCACCAGAGGCTTCATCCAGGTATCCGGATGTTGGCTGTAATCGATTTTGGTCCACTTGTCGCCCACTCGAACGTAGTAAGGGTGGAAGTCGTTGTGCATCAGGCTGTGGTCATACTTGATGCCTTTCTTGAGCAGCAGCTCGTTGGTGACGTTGCTGAACTCCCACCATGGCGCGACATAGCCGGTCGGACGTTTGCCGGTCATTTGCGTGATCAGGTCAATGGACTTGTCGAGGACGATCTCCTCTTGCTCCGGGGTCATCGCAATCGGGTTTTCATGGCTGTAACCATGCACACCGATTTCATGCCCGGCATCCGCCACGGCTTTCATCTGCTCGGGGAAGGTCTCCATGGAGTGCCCCGGAATGAACCAGGTGGTGCGCAGACCGTAACGCTCGAACAGCTTGAGCAGACGCGGCGCGCCGACGTCACCGGCGAACAGGCCGCGGGAAATGTCGTCCGGCGAATCCTCGCCACCATAGGAGCCCAGCCAGCCGGCAACGGCATCCACATCCACACCAAACGCACACAGAATTTCTTTGGCCATCGTTGTTCTCCCACGGGTTAATCAGATCGGTTTCGCGCGGTACGGCACGCGGGCCGGTTGGCATTGCAAAACGTGTTCAAGGGGCTGCGATCAATGACTCCACGGTCAGCGCCGCACGCAGCAGCCGTGCGTCTTCGCCTGCCGGTGCGCTGAGCAACAGCCCGGTGGGCAGGCCCGAGGCATCGCGGCCGCTGGGCAATGACACGCCGGGCATGTTCAGCAGGCTGCCGGGCATGGTCAGGCGCAGCGTGGCGAGGTTGGTTTGAACGAACAGATCGTCGTCCTTGAGCAGCGGTACGAGCGGCGGCGCCACATGGGCCACGGTCGGGGTAATCAGCAGCGCGCCGTCCAGTTCGAGGGTCAACTGCTCCTGCAACCGCTCGCGCGCGGCATACAGATTGACCAGCAGGCTGGCCGGCATGGAACGGGCGGCCTCCAGGCGCTTGCGAACCCTGGGGTCGAGCTGGCTGGCGGCGTCGCTGTCGAGCAACGCCTGATGCAGCGCGAACGCTTCGGCTGCGCCAAGCCAGCCCTGTTGCTGGATCAACAGCAAGGTGGCCTGAAATGCCTGGCAAGGCTTGACCTCGATCAGCGCGCCACTTGCACGCAAGGCTTCGACGGCACGCAACAGGTTGTCGCGAACGGCCGGCGTGACGCGCTCGTCTTCCAGCACCGCCTGATCGAGCAGAAAACGCTGACCGGCCAGGCTGCGTGGTATCAACGATGAAGGTTTGCTGCGCGCACAGAGCAGATCGTCGATCACCAGAGCGTCGCGCACGCTGCGGGTCAGTGGCCCGACGCTGTCCAGCGTCAGCGCCAGCGGGAAAACGCCGTCGCGGCTGTAGCGGCGGCTGGTACTGCGAAAACCCACCAGGCCATTGAGCGCTGCCGGCACACGAATAGAACCGGCGGTATCGGTGCCCATTGCAATCGGTACTGTTCCGTTGGCCACGGCGACTGCCGAACCTGAAGACGAACCGCCCGGAATGCGCGGCGAGCTGTCGCTGTTGGGGTTGATCGGCGTGCCGAAATGTGGGTTCAGGCCCAGCCCTGAATAAGCGAACTCACTGAGGTTGGTCTTGCCCAGGCTGACCATCCCGGACCTTGCCAGCAGCCCGACACTCGGCGCATCCAGCAGCGCGGGCGACAGGTTGTTGCGCACCGCGGCGCCGGCGGTCGTGACGCTGCCTGCCACGTCGAAAAGATCCTTCCAGGCGATGGGCACGCCGTCGAAGGGGCTCAATGGCTGCCCTTGTTGCCAGCGGGCCGCAGAGGCTTCAGCTTCCCGACGTGCCCGTTCGATACTCATGGAAATGAACACATGATCGGCGGTTTCTGCCTGTTGCAGGGCCTTGTCCAGAGCCTGCACAGGGTCACTGCGCCCCTGAGCAAAATCCTCGGCCAGTGCGCAGGCATCACGGGTAACGCTGTGACTCCCGGTATCGGTCATGGACATCACACCTTTAAAAATGTACTTATTAATAAAATGTACATTTAGTAAAGGCAGGTTCCATGCCAATCTGCACGTCGCGACGCACTGACCCGATCGAGCTGATGGCCCTTTCGCGCTGGAACCGCCGTACTAGAAACCTTTTTGCAAAGGCATCAATCAGTTGCGATAAAGCTTCGCCGGCGCACCAGATCGTCATAAAGAAATAATGTATCTTTTATAAAAGGTACATTTCAGTGCAAAAAAGTAACGGGGGCCCCATGAACGAGCATAAGGACGTGTGCCAAGGTGACAACAGCGCTTCTGTGCGAGAATCGTCCGTCAACCGCCAGAAGTGTATGAAACCGATGTCAGAAGAGGACCCGCGCACCGCGTCGCGCTACGCCATGATCCGCGAGGTGTTGCGTAACGCTATCGTCTCGGGCGCGGCCACCAATGGACTGGTACTGCTTGAAGCACCGCTGGCAGAACTGTTCGGCACCAGCCGGGTGCCGGTGCGCAAGGCGCTCAATCTGCTGCATGAAGAAGGCTTGATCAGCCGTTTCGACGGCCGGGGTTATCTGGTCAATCCTGACGCGCAGGAAGTCGAGCCGCTGCGCCTGAGCCTGAGCCACAAGCAGTTCGGGCTGGACAGCAGTGAAGAACTGGTCGACACCCGCCCGCTCGGCGAACGTATTCATGATGAGATCGGTGCGGCATTGTCGGCCTGTATCGCGTTTGGTCACTACCGGCTGGATGAACAGAGCGCCGCGCAGCATTACGGAGTGAGCCGCGCAGTGGTTCGTGAGGCGCTGATGCGTCTGCGCGATCGCGGCCTGGTGGAAAAAGAGCCTTACTCGCAATGGCTGGCGGGGCCGCTGACGGCCCGGGAAATCACTGAAGACTACGAACTGCGTGCCTGCCTTGAGCCCGAAGCCTTGCGCCAGACGGCGCCACAGCTGAGCCGCGAAACCCTGGAGGCAATGCTGGCCAGGGTCGTCGAGGCGCAAAACGCCGAACAGTGCAGCCTTGAGGAAATCGAGCGCCTTGAGGACGACCTGCATCAGCAATGCCTGGGCGGCCTGCAAAACCGCAAGATCGCCATGCTGATCAGCCAGGCGCAGAGCCCGATGATCATCAACCGGATTTTCTATCGCCTGCTGAGCATTGGCGCCGATGAAGCGATGCTGGCCGAACATCGGCTGATCATCGAATTGCTGCTGCACGGCGCCTTCGACGCCGCCGCCCTGAACCTCAAGGAACACCTGCTGCGCGCCCGGCAGCGCATGCTGCAACGCCTGAAAGTCCTGTCGGTATTGCCGGAGCAGGAAGTGCCGGGGTATCTGACGCGGTTGAGTTGAGGTGGGCTGGATCACTCTCGCTGCCACGCTATATAAACGAGTCAACTCGCACTCGGTGTGAAACCCGGTTTCTGTAGGAGCGGACTTGTCCGCGAAAGGGCCTGTACATTCACAACATTTCTGCTGCCCAAACGCCCTCTTCGCGAACAAGTTCGCTCCTACACGAGCGTCCGATTTCGTAACGCCCGGCAGCGCATGCCACGCTACAAACGAGTCAACTCGCACTCGGTGTGAAACCCGGTTTCTGTAGGAGCGGACTTGTCCGCGAAAGGGCCTGTACATTCACAACATTTCTGCTGCCCAAACGCCCTCTTCGCGAACAAGTTCGCTCCTACACGAGCGTCCGATTTCGTAACGCCCGGCAGCGCATGCCACGCTACAAACGAGTCAACTCGCACTCGGTGTGAAACCCGGTTTCTGTAGGAGCGGACTTGTCCGCGAAAGGGCCTGTACATTCACAACATTTCTGCTGCCCAAACGCCCTCTTCGCGAACAAGTTCGCGCCTGCACAAGCGTCCGATTTCGTAGCGCCCGGCAGCGCATGCCACGCTATAAACGAGTCAACTCGCACTCGGTGTGAAACCCGGTTTCTGTAGGAGCGGACTTGTCCGCGAAAGGGCCTGTACATTCACAACATTTCTGCTGCCCAAACGCCCTCTTCGCGAACAAGTTCGCTCCTACACGAGCGTCCGATTTCGTAACGCCCGGCAGCGCATGCCACGCTATAAACGAGTCAACTCGCACTCGATGTGAAACCCGGTTTCTGTAGGAGCGGACTTGTTCGCGAAAGGGCCTGTACATTCACAACATTTCTGCTGCTCAAACGCCCTCTTCGCGAACAAGTTCGCTCCTACACAAGCGTCCGATTTCGTAGCGCCCGGCAGCGCATGCCACGCTATAAACGAGTCAACTCGCACTCGGTGTGAAACCCGGTTTCTGTAGGAGCGGACTTGTCCGCGAAAGGGCCTGTACATTCACAACATTTCTGCTGCCCCAACGCCCTCTTCGCGAACAAGTTCGCGCCTGCACAAGCGTCCGATTTCGTAACGCCCGGCAGCGCATGCCACGCTACAAACGAGTCAACTCGCACTCGGTGTGAAACCCGGTTTCTGTAGGAGCGGACTTGTCCGCGAAAGGGCCTGTACATTCACAACATTTCTGCTGCCCAAACGCCCTCTTCGCGAACAAGTTCGCTCCTGCACAAGCGTCCGATTTCGTAACGCCCGGCAGCGCATGCCACGCTACAAACGAGTCAACTCGCACTCGGTGTGAAACCCGGTTTCTGTAGGAGCGGACTTGTCCGCGAAAGGGCCTGTACATTCACAACATTTCTGCTGCCCAAACGCCCTCTTCGCGAACAAGTTCGCGCCTGCACAAGCGTCCGATTTCGTAGCGCCCGGCAGCGCATGCCACGCTATAAACGAGTCAACTCGCACTCGGTGTGAAACCCGGTTTCTGTAGGAGCGGACTTGTCCGCGAAAGGGCCTGTACATTCACAACATTTCTGCTGCCCCAACGCCCTCTTCGCGAACAAGTTCGCGCCTGCACAAGCGTCCGATTTCGTAACGCCCGGCAGCGCATGCCACGCTACAAACGAGTCAACTCGCACTCGGTGTGAAACCCGGTTTCTGTAGGAGCGGACTTGTCCGCGAAAGGGCCTGTACATTCACAACATTTCTGCTGCCCAAACGCCCTCTTCGCGAACAAGTTCGCTCCTACACGAGCGTTCTATTTTTTAAGGTCCAGGCTACGACTTACTTGCCGATCACTTCGCTGCGCATCGGTGCCAGACGGGCGATGAGGCGGTTTTGTGCGGGGACCGGGACCTTTTCGGTGTCCATCGAGGCGATCAGATCTTCGACCAGCGCGTTGAAATCGCTGGGCGTCAGGTTCTGGCCCTTGTGCGCCTCGGCCATGCTGTCGCCGGTATAGCGACACGGGCCGCCGGACTCGACGCAGAGTTGCTCGACCAGTTTGTCGCGCAGCCGCACGATGTCGACTTTCCTGAAGTGCTCGACGATCCGCTGATCCCTGGCCACGTTTATCAGCATGCCTTCGACGATGCGCTGGATACCGGCACGCTGACCCAGGTCCTGGTAGAGGCTGTCATCCTTGGGTGGTTGTTGCTGCTGCGCGCAACCGGCCAGCAGCGTCAGCATCATGGCTATCAGCAAGCGCCTCATCAAAAACTCCCCTGCACAGACAAATAGGTACCGTTCTGGTTGTCCAGCGTGGCGATTTCTCCCAAACGGGCGTAAGCCAGGACCACGGACAGGTGCTTGTTGGGAAAATAGCCGAGAAACACATCGGCCCAGTCACTCTCGCCTGCAAACGACAGGTTGTCCGGCTTCTCGCGATATTCGACGCCCAGCGCCCAGCGGGGATTGAACAGCACCGCCACCGAACCCTCCTTGAGCAGGCTGCGGCTGTCGCGGCGATCGCCGCCAAACCCCAACAGTCCGGTTTCGTTGGCGCGGCTGTAACGCACGCCGCCGTTGACCACGACGTTGTAGCCGAATGCCGCGCCCATGAGCAACCGGCTGGCCGTCAGGTAGCCTTCGACATCCGAGTCACGCCGGGCACCGACCAGGCTGGGGATCAGGAAATCGTTCTGATGCTTGTACTGCACACCCAGAGAAACCTGCGGCAGGCTTTCGTAGATCAGGTCGCCGAACAGCCGTACCTTGACGCCGAACACGTCCTGACTGAGGTTATCGTCCGGCAGGCTGAGCCTGTGCTGCAGGTTGCTGATATCGAAACGCTGATGCGCATAGGAAAACTCCACGCGATTGCCATAGGCGACCGCCAGGCCTGCCACATCAAGGTTGTAGTCCGGCAGATTCACGTGCGTGGCGAAGGCGGTAGCACCCCACTCGCCTTGCTCGCTGTAGCCGGTGATCACCGCCCACGGGGTTATGCCGCCGCCGGCGCTCCCTTCAATGCTGGTCGCGCCGCCCGTGGCGATCAACCGGCCGTTGTCGCCCAAAGCGGGCGTCGGAGCAACGCCCGCCATACCCACCAGCAAAGACCCTAACAGCAGCGATGTTTTGTGCAACATGAATTAATTCACCATAAGACCGGGTGACGCCTGGTACGTGGCAATCCATGCCTCGAATGCCGACGCGGTCAGCGGTCGACTGATCAGGTAACCCTGGGCCGTATCGCAGTGCCAACGCCGGAGCAGGTCCAGGCTGTGTTGGTACTCGACACCCTCTGCCACCACCTTCAGTCCGAGGTTGTGGCTCATTTCAATGGTCGACCGCACGATCACTGCGTCTTCACTGGTTTCATCCAGGTTGCGCACGAAAGACTGATCGATTTTCAGCTCTTGCACGGGCAGACGCTTCAAGTGCGCCAGTGACGAGTAACCGGTACCGAAATCGTCGATCGACAGGCTGATGCCGCAATCGCGCAGGCGATGCAGGACGATCAGTGCCTTTTCCGGTTCGCTCATGACGGCGCTTTCGGTGATCTCGAATACCAGTTGTTCGGCAGGCACGGCGTATTGCTTGAGCAGTTTCATGACATAGCCGACCAGGTCATCACCCAGCAGGTCATCAGCGGAAATGTTCACCGACACCTGCAGGACCAGACCGCGCTGGCGCCATACGGCCAACTGGCGCATTGCCTCTTCGATCACCCAGTTGGTCAGCAGGTAAATGCTTCCGGTGCGCTCGGCGAGGACGATGAATTCGGCGGGCGAGACACTGCCGAACTGCGGATGAGCCCAGCGCAACAACGCTTCGGCCTGACGCACATAGCCCTGACGAATATCCAGCTTGGGCTGGTAATGCAGCGATAGTTCGCCATTCTGCGCGGCCTTGCGCAGGTCACGAATGAGCGTGATCTGCCGCTGGTGGGCCAGGTCACGTCCATCCTGATAGATCTGCAGGCGACCGGGAAGGAACGTGGCATCCTTGCGGGCAATGGCCGCACGGCTGAGCAATTCCTGGGCGGAATCACCGTGTTCCGGGTAGACCGTGATACCAATGCAGCACTCAAGCTCTAGCTCATGATTGTCGATACGCTGCGGCTCACTGAGCAGACGCTGCACAGCGTCTGCCATGCCCACCGCGCCAGCGCTGGACGTGTTGTCCAGTAGCAGCAGAAACTCGTTGGCCCCCAGAAGCGCCACGGTATCGCCGGCGCGCAGATTACCTTGCAGGCGCTGACCCGCCTGCCGTAACAACTGGTCAACACCTTCGGCGCTCACGCTTTCGCTGATCGTGGCGAGGTTCTCGATGCTCAGAGACAACAGGGCAACCCCGCGATGTGCCGCAATCGAACTGCCCAGACGCTCCATCACCAGCGCCCGGTTGGGCAGCCCGGTCAGATTGTCGTGCAGGGCGTTGTGGGCCAATTGCCCCTCGCGCACGGCAATGCCCTGCTGCATGGTGTTGATCGCGTCGGCGAGCATGCCGAGTTCATCGCTACGCACCAGCGCGACCGGCGTTTTATAGTCGCCATCACCAATACGTTTGGCCGCCGTGGCCAGGGCCCGTACCGGCAGCGAGACGCTTCGCGCCAGCGCCAGTGTGCCGATCAGCGAGGCCACCAGGGCGGCCATGGAAATCCAGAAGATCTTTTGATTCAGTGGCGCGAATGCCTGATAGGCCTTGTCCAGAGGGCTCTGCAACAGCGCGATGACCTGCCCGTCGCCGCCATTGCTGGTGTTGGCGAGCATCAGGGTCTGACTGAGAAAGTTAAGGTTCGATTGCTCGGTCAGCAACATCTGGCCTTCCGAGGAGCTGCGCATCAGCTCGATCAAACCCGCGTGCAGGGCCGCTGGCTGGGTACTGATCAGATCACCGGTCTTACCGTCTTCTACGGTGAGAAAAGACACTTCCAGACCGCTGAGCGAACGCAGTTCTTCGGCAATATCGCTGTCGATGGTAAAGCCCATGACCACGCGGCCGATCGGCAATGGCGCGAGAACGGTGGCCTCCACCAGCAAATGAGGGTCTCCGCCGCCGGGCACAATGAGCACTGACTGACCGGCACGTTTGGCGTTGCGCAGGGCCTGGTCATAGACAAATCTGGAACCCTCGGGGACTTTCGGCACGGTGCTGGCAATCACCACGCCATCCATGCCCAGCAGGAACATGTCGCTGGCGTTGATGCGTTTGCCATGGTTGAGCAACACCGAGCGAATGGTCGAGGAATCGGCACTGGCCACAGCGTCGCGAAAGCCAAAATCGGCGGCCACCAACTGCACCGTGTCACGCAAACGTTTGCCGCGCAGATCGATCAGCCGTTCGAACACGCGGCTACCCACTTCCAGTTGTGCCTGGGCCTGAGTACGCACCGCATCGCCCGTTGCAACCTTGACGGCGAGATAAACCGCACTCACGACAATCAGCAACAGGACAATCAGAACCCCGGCGATGCGCGCCTGAAAGCTGGCTTTAAATTTCATTCATGCGTGGCCTCGTGGAAGGCGTCACCGAAGCGGCCCGGTGCGGGCTTGCCGGGTTTGTCCTCGGCCTCCACTTCGACCGCCAGGTTGAAACGCTGGGTGAGGCCTGCCGCCGGCACCTCGAACTCGCCGCCCGATACAGGCTGCATGTCCGCGATGCGCGGATGCCAGAGGGTGGCGGCATAATGCCCGGCCGGCACCTGATCCAGCTTGAGCAGGCCGTTTCTGTCGGTCACGCCGAACCATGAATCGTCGGTGACGTAGATGTAACCGACCATCCAGTCGTGGATGTTGCAGCCCAGCACCACCACGCCGGGCTTGTCGAACAACAGCGGATCCGAGGGCACGCCCTCGTAAAGCCGCAACTCGAAGCGCTTGGCCGGAGAAAAGGAGTAGACCTGGTGGCGGATGTTGTCGCTGTTGGGAAACTTGACCTGGGTGCCGGCGTGGACGGCCAGTACATGTGGTGCAAACTCCTGATCACGCTGGTCCATTGACGCCTTCAACACGATAGGTGAAGGATCGGACGGCCCTTTGAGCGTTACCACCGCATCTGCAAGGGGCTTGCCTTCCTTGTCCATTACCTGGGCAGTAAAGCTGGAAGCCGATGCGTTTGCAGCCGATGCTATCCACAGTCCTGCCACTAATGCAGAAATAAATACGTTGGTCATGCCTGATTCAACCCATACCGGCGGCGCTGTAAATGAAGTAAGCCCGTTCTTGTCAGCCCTGACAGGCCCGCTAATAAATAACGGTTTTCCAACCGCTTTACAGACTATCGACCAAGACTATTGAAACCTGAGAGCCGCTGCCCCATCTAAGAGCCATGTTCAACTTCTCAGGTGCCCCATGAGCGACCAGCAGACAGACTCGCCAGACTTGCCCAATGACGCAGACGAGCACGACGTGTCTCTGAGTTCCGACAGCACCTCGCTGGCCTTGCCCGGCCAGAACCTGCCCGACAAGGTTTACATCATTCCGATCCACAACCGTCCGTTCTTTCCGGCGCAGGTCCTGCCTGTCATCGTCAATGAAGAGCCGTGGGCCGAAACGCTGGAGCTGGTCAGCAAGTCCGAACACCATTCGCTGGCGCTGTTCTTCATGGACACTCCGCAGGAAGATCCACGCCACTTCAAGACTGACGCACTCCCCGAGTACGGCACTCTGGTCAAGGTTCACCACGCCAGTCGTGAAAATGGTCGTTTACAGTTCGTCGCGCAGGGCCTCAGCCGGGTGCGCATCCGTACCTGGCTCAAGCATCATCGCCCGCCGTATCTGGTAGAAGTCGAATACCCGCAGCAGCCCAATGAGCCGACCGATGAAGTGAAGGCCTACGGCATGGCCCTGATCAACGCGATCAAGGAACTGCTGCCGCTCAACCCGCTGTACAGCGAAGAGCTGAAGAATTATCTCAACCGTTTCAGCCCCAATGACCCCTCGCCGCTCACCGACTTTGCCGCTGCCCTGACCTCGGCCACCGGTGTCGAATTACAGGAAGTACTCGACTGTGTGCCGATGCTCAGGCGCATGGAGAAAGTCCTGCCGATGCTGCGCAAGGAAGTCGAGGTTGCACGCCTGCAGAAGGAAATCTCTGCCGAGGTGAACCGCAAGATCGGCGAGCATCAGCGGCAGTTCTTCCTCAAGGAACAGCTCAAGGTCATTCAGCAGGAGCTGGGCCTGAGCAAGGACGATCGCAGCGCCGACATCGAACAGTTCGAGCAGCGCCTGGAAGGCAAGACCCTGCCGCCACAGGCGCGCAAGAAGTTCGACGAAGAAATCGGCAAGCTCAAGGTGCTGGAAACCGGCTCGCCCGAATACGCCGTGACACGCAATTACCTGGACTGGACCAGCTCGTTGCCATGGGGCGTCTACGGCGCCGACAAGCTGGATCTCAAGCACGCACGCAAGGTGCTCGATCAGCACCATGCCGGGCTTGACGATATCAAGGCGCGGATTCTCGAATTCCTTGCGGTGGGTGCCTACAAGGGCGAAATCAGCGGCTCGATCGTGCTGCTGGTCGGCCCGCCGGGGGTGGGCAAGACCAGTGTCGGGCGCTCGATTGCCGAGTCGCTGGGGCGACCGTTCTATCGCCTGAGCGTGGGCGGCATGCGCGACGAGGCGGAAATCAAGGGCCACCGCCGTACCTATATCGGTGCGCAACCGGGCAAGCTGGTGCAGGCGTTGAAAGACGTTGAAGTCATGAACCCGGTCATCATGCTCGATGAAATCGACAAGATGGGCCAGAGCTATCAGGGCGACCCGGCGTCTGCCCTGCTGGAAACCCTGGACCCGGAACAGAACGTCGAGTTTCTCGATCACTACCTGGACCTGCGCCTGGACCTCTCCAAGGTCCTGTTCGTGTGCACGGCCAACACGCTGGACTCGATCCCCGGCCCGCTGCTTGACCGGATGGAAGTGATTCGCCTGTCCGGCTATATCACCGAAGAGAAGCTGGCAATCGCCAAACGCCACTTGTGGCCCAAGCAGTTGGCGAAAGCCGGCGTTGCGAAAAACAAGCTGAGCATCAGCGACAGCGCACTGCGCGCCGTCATCGAGGGTTACGCTCGCGAAGCCGGTGTGCGGCATCTGGAGAAACAGCTTGGCAAGCTGGTGCGCAAAGCTGTCGTGAAACTGCTGGACGAGCCCGATTCAGTGATCAAGATCGGGCCGAAAGACCTCGAAGCGTCGCTGGGCATGCCGGTGTTCCGCAGCGAACAGGTGCTGTCCGGCACCGGCGTGATCACCGGTCTGGCCTGGACCAGTATGGGCGGCGCTACCCTGCCGATCGAGGCGACGCGCATTCATACGCTCAACCGCGGCTTCAAGCTGACCGGGCAATTGGGCGATGTGATGAAGGAGTCGGCCGAAATTGCCTACAGCTACGTCAGCGCCAATCTGTCGAAGTTTGGTGGTGATGCGAAGTTCTTCGATGAAGCGTTCGTGCACGTACACGTCCCCGAAGGTGCCACCCCGAAAGACGGCCCGAGTGCGGGCGTGACCATGGCCAGCGCCTTGCTGTCCCTGGCCCGCAACCAGCCACCGAAAAAAGGCGTCGCCATGACCGGCGAACTGACCCTGACCGGGCATGTACTGCCCATCGGCGGCGTCCGCGAAAAAGTCATTGCCGCGCGGCGCCAGAAGATCCACGAACTGATCCTGCCGGAGCCTAACCGTGGCAACTTCGAAGAACTGCCGGACTATCTCAAGGAAGGCATTACCGTGCACTTCGCCAAACGCTTCGCCGACGTGGTGAAGGTGTTGTTCTAAAGATTGATACTGCGCAGGTCCCACGCTGAACTGGCACAAGAGGTGTTCTATCGGGCGCCTCTCGTTCCGCACGCTCCAGCGTGAGTGAGAATGCAGTTCTGGACGCTCTGCGTCCGATCCACAGCGCGACACCTGTCGTACTCCCCCACAAAACTCCGATCAGTTATCCTTGCGCCTCGTATCGCGATACCGGAACTTGCCATGACCCCTGCCCGTTTCATTGCCCCGCTGAGCCTTGCGCTGCTGACGGCGTGCGCTCAGACGCCGAAAAACATTGTTTCCATCGACACGCAAAGCGACTGCCCGCTGACACTCACGTCCGGGCAGACATTGATCCTGACCCTGCCCAGCAACCCGACCACCGGCTTTCGCTGGCTGACCCAGAACCCGGCCCAGAACATCCTGCGCAGCCTGGGCCCTGAGGTGTATGCCAGCGCCGAGAGCAAGGAAATGGTCGGCAACGGTGGGCAGTCGGTCTGGCGCTTCAAGGCCACCGATGCCGGGACCGGCCGGCTGATGATGGTCTATCAGCAGCCCTGGGCACCCGAAGTCGCCCCGGAGCAGACCTTCGAGTGCGCCATCAGCGTGAAGTGAGGCGTTGCGCGCGGCTTGTCCGACAGCACGTACTGCACCATGCATCCCGGCGGCAACTTGGCTAGAATGCCCGCCTTTCAAAGCCTTCGCCGGAATCGCCGTGAGCAAAGAAACCGATCGTATTTTCGCCCAGCCGCTGACCCAGGTACCTGACTTCGCCTTCAACGAAGACGTGGTGCGGGTATTCCCGGACATGATCAAACGCTCGGTGCCCGGTTATCCGACGATTGTCGAAAACCTCGGTGTCCTAGCCGCGCAATTTGCCCAGCCAAACACTGTGCTCTATGACCTGGGCAGTTCTCTGGGCGCCGTCACCCAGGCCCTGCGCCGCCATGTGCGCGGTGAGGGTTGTGAGGTCATCGCGATAGACAACTCCAGTGCCATGGTCGAGCGTTGCCGTGAATACCTCAACGCGCAGGACTCCATGTTTCAGGAGTTGTTGCCGGTGCAGGTGCTCGAAGGCGACATCCTCGCGCTGGCGTTCAAACCGGCCTCGGTGGTGGCGCTGAACTTCACCCTGCAATTCATCGCTCCCGACCAGCGCCTGGCATTGCTCGGGCGCATTCGTGATGCACTGGTGCCCGGCGGCGCGCTGATTCTCTCGGAAAAGCTGCGCTTCGATGACCCGCAGGAACAGGCGCTGCTGACCGACCTGCACATCGCCTTCAAACGCGCCAACGGCTACAGCGACCTGGAAATTGCCCAGAAGCGCAGCGCCATCGAAAACGTCATGAAACCCGACAGCCTAGAAGAACATCGCCAACGCCTGCTCGCCGCAGGTTTTTCCAAGGTGGTGCCGTGGTTTCAATGCCTCAACTTCACCTCGTTGATTGCCCTGCCATGATTGATCTCGCTCCCCTCGTCCGTCGTCTGGCGGGAACCCCTCTGGCCGATTGGGCCAATGGCCTGCAGGCCCAGCTCAACACCAAGATGGCCAAGGGTCACGGTGACCTGCAGCGCTGGCAAAGTGCGCTGGATGCCTTGCCCGACCTGCAGCCCGAGCGAATCGACCTGATCGACAGTTTTACCCTGGAAGCCGAGTGCAACGGCGAGACCCGCACCGTGCTGCGCAAGGCATTGCTGGGCCTGTCACCGTGGCGCAAGGGGCCGTTCAATGTGTTCGGCGTGCATATCGACACCGAATGGCGCTCGGACTGGAAGTGGTCGCGGGTTTCGCCACACCTGGACCTGAAGGGCAAACGCGTTCTGGATGTCGGCTGCGGTAACGGTTATTACCAGTGGCGCATGCTTGGCGCCGGGGCCGACAGCGTGATCGGGGTCGACCCCAACTGGCTGTTCTTCTGTCAGTTCCAGGCCATGCAGCGCTATCTGCCTGACCTGCCCGCCTGGCACCTGCCGTTCGCGCTGGAAGACTTGCCCGCCAATCTGGAAGGCTTCGACACAGTCTTCTCGATGGGCGTGCTGTATCACCGCAAATCCCCCATCGACCACCTGCTGGCCTTGAAAGACTGTCTGGTAAAAGGCGGCGAGCTGGTGATGGAAACCCTGGTAGTGCCGGGTGATGTCCATCAGGTGCTGGTCCCGGAAGATCGTTATGCGCAGATGCGCAACGTCTGGTTCCTGCCTTCAGTGCCTGCTCTGGAATTGTGGATGCGCCGTGCCGGCTTCACCGATGTGCGTTGCGTCGACGTCAGCCACACGACGGTCGACGAACAACGCAGCACCGAGTGGATGCGCTTTCAGTCCCTGAGCGACTATCTGGACCCCACCGATCACAGCAAGACAGTCGAGGGCCTGCCTGCCCCCATGCGTGCGGTGATCGTGGGGCGCAAGCCCTGAGGGACGAGTTATCTGGCTGCCGCCACGATCAACGCCTTCATCTCGGCCACTGCCGCCTTGAAGCCGACGAACAGAGCATGAGCCACCAGCGCGTGGCCGATGTTCAGTTCGTTGATGCCCTTGATCGCGGCGACGGCTTCGACGTTGTGATAATGCAGGCCGTGACCGGCATTGACGATCAGCCCCTGGGCGAGACCAAACGCTACGCCATCGGCGACCCGCTGCAGTTCTTCGGCGACTTCGGTCGGGGTCTGAGCATCGGCATAGCGACCGGTATGCAGTTCGATGGCGGGGGCGCCGACGCGCTTTGAAGCGGCGATCTGACGCTCGTCGGCGTCGATGAACAGTGAAACCTCGCAACCAATCTTCGCCAGTCGCTCGACCGCTGCCTTGATCCGCGCTTCCTGCCCTGCCACATCCAGACCGCCTTCGGTGGTCAGCTCCTGCCGTGTCTCAGGCACCAGGCAGATATGCGCCGGACGAATGCGTTCGGCAAAGGCGAGCATGTCTTCGGTGACGCCCATCTCGAAATTCATGCGGGTCTGCAAGACATCCTTGAGCAGCAGGACATCGCGCTCCTGAATGTGTCGGCGGTCCTCACGCAGGTGGACGGTGATGCCGTCGGCGCCTGCCTCTTCGGCATCCAGGGCAGCCTTTACCGGGTCCGGGTAGCGCGTGCCACGGGCCTGGCGCAAGGTGGCTACGTGGTCGATGTTCACGCCGAGAAGGATACGAGTGCTGTGGGTCACGGTGGTCTCCAGAAAAATGGGCGAGCTGGTCGAAGCAGGCTGTAGAGAATAAAGCCTGATCAAGGCTTGCGAAACAGTTCACGACTGACTAACGGGCGACCGCCCAAGTGTACCGCCAGCGCCTGACGCATCAGGCGCTTGGCAGCGGACAACGCGCCGGGGACGCTCCAGTCAGCTTCGGACATGGCCAGTAATTCCGCGCCCTGAAAAAGACCGGGCTGAAGCAGGTACACACGCTCGAGCCCGGCATCGACCTGCAGGCGATACATGCCATCAATGGCCAGCGGTTCGCCGTTGATGTCGGCGTCCATCGCGAAGCCATAGCCCAGGTCATCCAGCAAGCGCCATTCGAACGAACGCAGCAACGGCTCCAGCGGACGCCCCAGAGCAAGGGCCAGCAGCGTGGCAGCGTAATGTTCGAACACCGCAGGATGAGGGTCTTCGGCAGGCAACAGGCGAATCAGCAGTTCGTTGAGGTACATGCCGCTGAACAGCGCCTCGCCGGTCATCCAGGTGGCGATGCCCGCGCTTTCCATGCGGCCGACATTCTTCAGCTCGCCCCGCCCTCGAAACTCGACCTCGAGGGGCACGAACGGGCGTGCCAGCGAACCCGCCTTGCCCTTGGCACTGCGCAGCACGGCACGCAGACGGCCCTGAGGCGTGAGGAAGTCGACCAGCGCGCTGTTTTCGCGATACGCACGACTGTGGAGCACATAAGCAGGTTGGCCGGTGGGCGTGCTCATCAGGCTGGCTCGAGAGGGAAGTGTTCGCCCGACCACCGAAAGGTCGGGCGAAAGGACAGCTTAGAGGTCGCCGTAGCCAAGGGAACGCAGGGCGCGCTCGTCATCGGACCAGCCACCTTTGACCTTGACCCAGAGGTTGAGCATCACCTTGGAGTCGAACAGCAGTTCCATGTCACGACGCGCATCACTGCCGATGCGCTTGATGCGATCGCCCTTGTCGCCAATGATGATCTTCTTCTGTCCGTCGCGCTCGACGAGAATCAGCGCGTGGATATGCAGGGTGCGGCCCTGCTGCTTGAACTCTTCGATCTCGACGGTGATCTGGTACGGAAGCTCGGCACCCAGCTGGCGCATGATCTTCTCGCGAACCAGTTCGGCGGCCAGAAAGCGGCTGCTGCGATCGGTGATCTGGTCTTCCGGGAAGAAGTGGTCATTCTCCGGCAGATGCGAGGCAATCAGGCTTTCCAGCGCTTCGAGGTTGTGGCCATGCTGCGCGGAGATCGGCACGATGGACGCATTCGGCAGCTGGCCCTGCAGCCACTCCAGGTGCGGCATCAGGTCGCTCTTGTCCTCGATGCGATCGGTCTTGTTGATCGCCAGGATGACCGGACCCTGGACATACTGAACGCGCTCCAGAACCATCTGGTCTTCGTCCGTCCAGCGGGTGCGATCGACGACGAAGATGACCACGTCGACGTCCTTCAGCGCCGCCGAAGCGGTCTTGTTCATGTAACGGTTGAGCGCTTTCTCGCCATTCTTGTGCATACCGGGGGTATCGACATAGATCGCCTGAACGGCGCCCTCGGTCTTGATGCCCAGCATGTTGTGGCGCGTGGTCTGCGGCTTGCGCGAGGTGATCGCGAGCTTCTGACCGAGAATGTGGTTGAGCAGCGTGGACTTGCCTACGTTGGGACGGCCGACAATGGCAACATAGCCACAGCGTGTTGCGGTTGTATCATTCATGACCGTTCTCCACGCCCAGGGCGATGAGTGCTGCTGCGGCGGCTACCTGTTCGGCAATCCGGCGGCTGACACCCTGTCCTCGGCTTTTTTCATTCAATAGGTTGATCTCGCATTCGACGAAAAACGTCCGGCAATGCGGTTCGCCCTGGATATCCACCACCTCGTAACGCGGCAGTTCACAGGCCCGCGACTGGAGAAATTCCTGCAGTCGGGTCTTGGGGTCCTTGTTGGTGTCCACCAGCGTCAGGCTGTCAAATTCGGTGGTCAGCCAGGCCAGGACGCGCTCGCGCGCTGCTTCCATGCCTGCATCCAGATAGATCGCCCCGATCAGCGCCTCGAGCGCGTCGGCGAGAATCGACTCACGACGGAAACCACCGCTTTTCAACTCGCCCGAGCCAAGGCGCAAGTACTCGCCCAGATCAAAACCACGCGCCAGCAACGCCAGGGTTTCGCCCTTCACCAGCCGCGCGCGCAAGCGGGACAACTGGCCTTCGCGAGCCTGGGGGAAGCGCTCGAACAGCGCCTCGCCGGCCACGAAGTTGAGAATGGCATCACCGAGAAACTCCAGACGCTCATTGTTGCGACCGGCAAAACTGCGATGGGTCAGGGCCAGGACCATCAGCTCCTGATCCTTGAAGGTGTAGCCGAGCTGACGCTCAAGGCGGCTCAAGGATACGCTCACGGTTTACCCACGCTGAATTGCTTGTCGAACTTCAACACCAGATCGATGTTCTGGAACCACGGTTCACGCTGCTCATAGTTCAAATGAGCCTGGAACGCATTGTTCTCCACCGTCACTTTCAACGCCTTGTTCAAATCTATATCCCGAATGCTGTTGACCTGCATGTTCTTACCGACATAACCGTAAAAATCGTCGACCGTGGTGATGTCCAGGGTCTTGTTGGTGTCGACCGCTTCGATGATTTTCTTCATCGTCATGTAGTCGAGGTAGTGCGGGACCAGCTTGAAGGCCGTGCTCGTCGCAAACGCGACCAGCGCCAGCAGCAACAGCCAGCCCACGAAAGAAAAGCCTTTTTGAGAAGTAGAGAACGTCATGTTCGACTTCGACCTCAAGAGTGCAACGCCTCCTGACCGGGTCGACTCATGCTTCAGAGGCGTTTCCAGTCAGCCCAAATGACATGCGGCGCTGCTCAGGCAGCGCCGCATCGATTACTTGATCAGCCCTACGCGCGCAAAATTGGGGAAGTGGCTCAGTTTCGGCTCGGGCCAGCTCATCCACACCGCGAACGCCTTGCCTACGATGTTCTTGTCCGGGACCATGCCCAGCTCGTCCTTGGGAATGTTGGGATCATCCCAGTAACGGCTGTCGTTGGAGTTGTCACGGTTATCGCCCATCATGAAGTAGTGCGCGGCAGGCACTGTCCATTCACTGTCAGGCGGCGCGCGGTAGCGGCTCATTTCCTGACGGATCTGATGTTCGACTTCGCCCAGCTGCTCTTCGTACAGTTCCGCGCTGCCCAATGTGCCGGGCTCGGTGCCGATCAGCTTCTTGGCGACCAGCTCGCCATTGATGAACAGCCGCTTGTCGCTGGTGTAGCGGATACGATCACCTGGCAGACCCACGACACGCTTGATGTAGTTGACGCTCGGGTCGCTCGGGTAGCGGAACACCATCACGTCGCCACGCTGCGGATCACCGATCTGAATCACCTTCTGGTCCAGTACCGGCAGGCGAATGCCGTACGCGAACTTGTTGACCAGAATGAAATCACCCACATCCAGTGTCGGCTTCATCGAGCCCGAAGGAATCTGGAACGGCTCGACCAGAAACGAACGAAGCACCAGCACGATAAACAACACCGGGAAGAACGATTTGCCGTACTCGACCAGCAAAGGCTCCTTGTTCAAGCGCTCCACGACAGCAATGTCAGGTTCGCCCACGCTGCCCTGATAGTTGGAAATGGCAGCCCGGCGACGAGGCGCCAGGATGACCAGATCAATCAGTGCAAGCACGCCACAGACGAAGACAGCGATGACCAACAACAGCGGGAAATTTAGTGACATAGGACCTGACTATTCCAACCTGAGCACTGCAAGGAAGGCTTCCTGTGGAATTTCCACGTTGCCGACCTGCTTCATGCGTTTCTTACCGGCCTTTTGCTTCTCCAGCAATTTACGCTTGCGGCTGACGTCACCGCCGTAGCATTTGGCCAATACGTTCTTTCTAAGCGCCTTGACGGTTGTCCGGGCCACAATCTGACCGCCGATAGCCGCCTGAATTGCCACGTCGAACATCTGTCGAGGGATCAGCTCTTTCATCTTCTCGGTCAACGCACGCCCCTTGTAGTGTGCGTTGTCGCGGTGAACGATCAGGGCCAGGGCGTCGACCTTCTCGGCGTTGATCAGCACGTCGAGCTTGACCAGGTTGGCCGACTGGTAGCGATCAAAATGATAATCCAGCGAAGCATAACCGCGGCTGACAGACTTGAGACGATCGAAGAAGTCCAGAACGACTTCGTTCATCGGCAAATCGTAGCTCACCTGAACCTGCGTGCCGAGGAACAGCATGTCGTGCTGTACGCCACGTTTTTCGATGCACAACGTAATGACGTTGCCCAGGTGCTCCTGCGGCACAAGAATATTTGCGCGAACGATGGGCTCGCGCATGTCTTCGATGGCCGACAGGTCAGGCAGTTTGGAAGGGTTATCGACGTAAATCGTTTCGCCGGTCTTGAGCAACAGCTCGAAGATTACAGTTGGCGCGGTGGTGATCAGGTCGAGATTGTACTCACGCTCCAGGCGTTCCTGGATGATCTCCATGTGCAGCATGCCGAGGAAGCCGCAGCGGAAGCCGAAGCCCAGCGCGTCGGAACTCTCGGGCAGGTATTGCAGTGAAGAGTCGTTCAGGGTCAGCTTTTGCAGCGCTTCACGGAAGTCTTCGAAGTCGTCCGAGCTGACCGGAAACAGGCCTGCATAGACTTGTGGCTGAATACGTTTGAAGCCAGGCAGGACGTCGACGTCGGGGGTGGTGCTAAGGGTCAGGGTGTCACCGACCGGCGCACCGTGAATGTCCTTGATGCCGGCAATGATGAAGCCTACTTCGCCGGCTTTCAGATCGACGGTCGCCGTGTGCTTGGGGTTGAACACGCCCACGCTGTCGACCAGATGCAGCTTGCCGGTCGACTTGACGAGAATCTTGTCGCCCTTCTTGACGCGGCCGTGGCGCACACGCACCAGGGACACAACGCCCAGGTAGTTGTCGAACCAGGAGTCGATGATCAACGCCTGCAGCGGATCTTCGATATTGCCGGTGGGCGCTGGAATGGTCGCGACCAGACGCTCGAGGACCTCGTCCACGCCCATGCCGCTCTTGGCGCTGCACGCCACGGCATCGGTGGCGTCGATGCCGATGATCTTCTCGATCTCTTCCTTGACGCGGTCCGGATCGGCCTGCGGCAAGTCCATCTTGTTCAGTACCGGCATGACCTCAAGGCCCTGCTCGATGGCGGTGTAGCAGTTGGCGACCGATTGCGCCTCGACGCCCTGCCCTGCATCGACCACCAGCAACGCGCCTTCGCACGCGGCCAGAGAACGGCTGACTTCGTAGGTGAAGTCGACGTGCCCCGGGGTGTCAATGAAGTTCAGTTGGTAGGTGATACCGTCTTTGGCCTTGTAATACAGGGTAACGCTATGGGCCTTGATGGTGATCCCGCGCTCGCGCTCAAGATCCATGGAGTCCAGCACCTGCGCTTCCATTTCGCGCTCGGTCAGGCCGCCGCACATTTGAATGAAGCGGTCGGCCAGCGTCGACTTGCCATGGTCAATGTGGGCGATGATGGAGAAATTGCGGATATGACTCAAATCACTCACGGATCAACACTCAAAAAGGTTGCAGGCAGATTGCCCGCCGAAAAATAGCCGGGAATTGTACCTGAACTAAGCAAGAGGCGTCACGCTTACAGGCACCCGGATCGGCGCACGGTAAACAAACGGGCACAAAAAAGGGTGGCCATGGCCACCCTTTCCGCTTAAACCGACCGGTTACTCGGACAGCTTGAAGGTGATGAAGGTCGCACGGCCCTGACGCAGAACACGCATCGAGACAGAGCGATCCTTGGGCAGGCTTTTCGCCACCTCGGTGAACTGCTTGCTGGACGTGATCGCCTGATTGTTCAGGTGAGTGATCACATCACCCGCCTGCAGACCGATCAGCGAAGCCGGGCCGCCGGTGACTTCCTTGATGGCAACGCCACCTTTGAGGTCCAGGGATTTCTTCTGCTCGGCGGTCAGCTCAATCACCGATACGCCCAGACGATTACTGCTGCGCTCGGCACCCGTACCTCCAACATCGCCCATTTCCTGACCTTCATCAGGCAGCGCGCCGACGGTGACCGTCAGCTTCTGACGCTTGCCGTCGCGAATCACTTCAAGTTCGGCCTTGCTGCCGTCCTTGAGGTTGCCGATCAGGTGCGGCAGGTCGGCCGACATGACGATGGGCTGGCCGTTGGCGCTCAGAATCACGTCACCCACCTGCACACCGCCCTTGGCAGCCGGGCCGTCTTCAAGCACTTGCGCAACCAGCGCGCCGGCAGGCTTGTCCAGACCAAACGACTCGGCAAGGTCCTTGTTCACTTCCTGGATGACCACACCCAGCCAGCCGCGGCTGACTTTGCCGTTGGCCTTGAGCTGGTTGGCCACATCCATGGCGACGTCGATCGGAATCGCGAACGACAGGCCCATGAAACCACCGGAACGCGTGAAGATCTGCGAGTTGATCCCGACGACCTCGCCAGCCATGTTGAACAGCGGGCCACCGGAGTTACCCGGGTTGATGGCCACGTCGGTCTGAATGAACGGCACGTAGGTGTCGTTAGGCAGGCTGCGCCCCTTGGCACTGACGATACCCTTGGTCACGGAGTGATCGAAACCGAACGGCGAGCCGATCGCCAGAACCCATTCACCGACCTTGAGCGTATTGGAATTGCCCAGTTTGGCGGTTGGCAGGTCCTTGCCCTCAATCTTCAGAACGGCAACGTCGGTACGCGGATCGGTACCGACCAGCTTGGCCTTCAACTCGCTGCGATCGGACAGGCGTACGAGAATCTCGTCAGCACCATCGATTACATGATTGTTGGTCAGCACGTAGCCGTCAGGGGAGATGATGAAGCCCGAGCCGAGGGACTGAGCTTCACGCTGGCGATCACCCTTGCCTGCACCCGAGCCCGGCGGACGCGAACCTGGCGGCATGCTGCGCTCGAGAAACTCACGAAGCATCGGCGGCAGGCCTTCCAGATCAGGCATCTGCTGATTGGCGACGGCACGGTCCGGCAACTTCTGGCGCGTACTGATATTCACCACTGCGGGCGATGCCTGCTCGACCAGCCCGGTGAAGTCCGGCAGGTTTTCGGCCTGAGCCGTAGCAACCTGACCGAGCATCAGCACAGCGGCAATCAATGAAAAGTAGGATTTCATGCGTGGTATCGACATATGGCTCCCGTTCGTAACGAGGAAAAAATTAAGCAGTCCGAAGCAACCGACTCAAAGACCTCAAGCAACGATGCTCATCTCTGGATCAGCGACATGACCTCTGGAAACGACAAAAGGCCAGAGCTGCGAGGCTGTGACCTATAGAAAAAAAACCGAGCTTTTGCAATCTGGAAACCTCACCAAACATTTCAGCGCCTTTGCTCAAGCCAGGTTGAGTGCGGCCTGGCGGCTTCTGTAACCCAGGATGAAAATTTTTACATCCCGGGAGCCGTGACTCCAAATGTTTATTTATTGGCTGAAGGTTCGTCGTTACGCATCGACAATGCTATGCGCTCTGCAGTGCCCATCGGAACTTCTCCGACGACCGTCACCATCATGTCGCCCTGCGGCGTTGTCAGACGGCGGGAAACGGCCACTGTCGGGCCTAGCTGGGTGCGAATATCCGAAGAAGCACCGCCTTTCACCGATTCGATGAACACCGAAAAACGCGCCAGACCGTCGCTGTACATGAGATGCGTCACCGCCGACTGCGTAGCAGGGTCTTTGCGCACACCGCTGCTGCTGACGTCAAAACCCGGCGGCAGCCAGTCTGAGTGCCAGGCCACAGGGCTTATGGAGGCCTCAGGCTTGGTCTTCACCACAGAAACAGGCTTGCAGTCGGCACTGGTCTTGAGCATCTGTTCGGACAGCACGCTGGCGGTATCGAGATCAGTAAACTGGAAACGCTCGAGCAACTGCCCCTTCTCACTCAACAGAAGCGACTTGAGCACAAGACCGGTTTCGTTATCCAGGTGCAATTCGAGGCCGTATCGATGCTGGTCCTTGGGGGACAGCGCAACGATAGTTGCCTGACGACCGGCCACTCTGGATTTGCCGGCAATTTTCATGTCGTACCAGGCGGATAGTCTTTTGACATCGAATGCGCGGGCAGAAGAATCGGCCGGATTGGCCACCCCCGCTTCCAGCGTGCCGCTGACGCACTGAGTAAGCCCGTCAACACGCAATACTTCCTGAGCGGAACCATCAAGCTGTAGCAGGCGCTCCTGAATATGACCGTCCGCTATGCGGTGCCAGATTCGATGGGTAGAAAAACTACCATTGCGCTCGTATACAAACGTACCTTGATAGCCCTGCTGCTGATCAACCTTGGCAAGACGATTGATTGCGTCTTGCGCATCATCAGCCTGTACCGGGAGGGCAAGCCATCCACCAAGCAGTAACGGCAGTAGAGGGACGGCTCGCATGATCCTCCTTAACGGTTTTCCAGGCTCGCAGCACGTGCGTATGGCAGCGCGCTTTCAGTACCTTTCAACGCCGCTTCCTGGGCGTGCTGGCGCAGATAGCCCGGCAGACGCTGGTCACCTTGACCACCGCCCTGCAACACACCATTGGCCATAGGACCAGGCGCTTGCTCGGCGCTTTCAGTGTAACCAGCCAGTACGGCCGGGCCTTTGACTTGCGGAACAGTCAGGTTGGCAGGCTGTTGGGTCTGCTGTGCCAGTTGTGCACCGGCAATGTCATCCTGGTTATACAGGCGGACACCAGCCAGAACGGCTACGGTAACCGACGCTGCAACGGCCAGACGACCCAGCGTACGCCAAGGACCGCGAGCTGCCTTGAGCGGGCTGACTTCATCGGCGATCGCGGCAGACACAGCAGCCGAGATATCCAGATGAGGCACCAGCAGCTCTTTGTGCATCGCTGCACGAGCAACTTGGTAACGCGACCAGGTGGCGCGAGTATCGGCATCGTCAATGGCATTCAATACCCGACGTAATTCCAGTTCGTCCGCTTCGTTATCCAGTACCGCGGACAGCGATTCCTGCAGGGCTTCACGACTCATGGCGGGTTCCTCTCTTGGGCTATCGCCGCTGTCTCAGGATTCCTGCAACAACGGCTGCAGGGCTTTATCGATGGCTTCCCGAGCGCGGAAGATCCGAGAGCGCACGGTACCAACAGGACACTGCATGACGCTCGCAATGTCTTCATAACTCAGACCATCGAATTCACGTAAAGTTAGTGCCGTACGTAAATCTTCCGGGAGAAGCTGGATGGTCCGATGGACGGTGCCTTCGATCTCATCCCTCAACAATGCACGCTCCGGCGACTCGATGTCCTTGAGGCCGTGGTCGCCGTCGTAGAACTCCGCGTCTTCAGACCTTACATCGCTATCCGGTGGTCGCCGACCTCGCGAGACCAGATAGTTCTTCGCCGTGTTAATGGCGATGCGATACAGCCACGTGTAGAAAGCACTGTCACCGCGAAAATTTCCGAGAGCACGGTAAGCCTTGATAAAGGCTTCCTGTGCAACGTCTTGAGCCTCATGGGTGTCGTGCACGAATCGCACGATCAACCCTAGAATTTTGTGCTGATACTTCAGCACCAACAGATCAAATGCTCGCGTATCGCCACGCTGTACGCGCTCGACAAGCTGCTGATCCTCTTCCTGGGTTAGCATGAACACTCCTCGTTGAGCATGAAGGAGTGTTGCAACTGATATTGTTCAGGCTCGCAAACATAGACTCGGGCTTTTCGCAAAAGTTCTCCCCCTTCAAGCAAGTTTCCTGCAAGCCATCTTAAAGCGTGCACGAAAAACGCAGCTCGACACGGTCGGCTGCGCGAATAGTCTTGTCGCCAGTTTCGCAGTTGATGATCACTTATCTAACCCTGCGAAATCGACGCTGTTCCTGTGTAGGCAACCTGCTATTGAGCATGGTTCTTTACAAAAAGTTCCATTGACACAATCGCCGGCGTGAGCCGCAAATGGCATAAAACTCCTTTGAATCAACACACTGGAGTATTTCCAGTGGCCGAACAAAAGGAAAACAATAGGCATGCCGTCCGGGACTGGAGCACAATCCAGACCCGCCGTGGTCTCACATTGCCATGTAGGCGCGGCTATTGTGCCGTTACCCCAATACTTATACTAGTGGTCGCCAAGGGCAGAATTCGCAGATGAGTCAACATTTTCAGCATGACGTACTGGTAATCGGCAGCGGCGCTGCCGGGTTGAGCCTGGCACTGACCCTGCCCGACCACCTGCGGATTGCAGTCCTGAGCAAGGGCGATCTCGCCAATGGCTCGACATTCTGGGCGCAGGGCGGTGTTGCGGCAGTGCTGGATGACACCGACACCGTGCAGTCTCATGTTGAGGACACGCTGAACGCAGGCGGCGGCCTTTGCCACGAAGACGCTGTGCGCTTCACTGTCGAACACAGCCGCGAGGCGATTCAATGGCTGATCGATCAAGGCGTGCCTTTTACCCGTGGCGATGACGCAGACACCGACGAAAGCGGATTTGAATTTCACCTGACGCGTGAAGGCGGCCATAGCCACAGGCGGATCATTCATGCTGCAGATGCCACAGGTGCCGCCATTTTTCGCACCTTGCTGGAACAGGCCATCAGGCGACCCAACATCGAATTGCTCGAGCAGCGCGCTGCCATCGACCTCATCACCGAACGCCGTCTCGGCCTGGACGGAGAGCGCTGCCTTGGTGCCTATGTGCTCAATCGCCACAGTGGCGAAGTGGATACGTACAGCGCGCGCTTCACCATCCTGGCGTCGGGCGGCGCCGCCAAGGTCTACCTGTACACCAGCAACCCTGACGGAGCCTGCGGCGACGGCATCGCCATGGCCTGGCGTTCCGGCTGCCGGGTGGCGAACCTTGAGTTCAACCAGTTTCACCCCACTTGCCTGTATCACCCGCAAGCCAAGAGCTTTCTGATCACCGAGGCACTTCGCGGTGAAGGGGCCTACCTCAAGCTGCCCAACGGCGAGCGCTTCATGCAACGCTTCGATGAGCGGGCGGAACTGGCCCCGCGCGATATCGTGGCCCGCGCGATAGACCATGAGATGAAGCGACTGGGCATCGACTGTGTGTATCTGGACATCAGCCACAAGCCGGAAGCCTTCATCAAGACGCACTTTCCAACCGTCTATGAACGCTGCCTGGAGTTTTCCATCGACATCACCCGCGAGCCGATCCCCGTGGTCCCCGCCGCGCATTACACCTGTGGCGGCGTGATGGTGGACAGCAAGGGGCATACCGATGTGCCGGGCCTGTACGCCATCGGCGAGACCAGCTTCACAGGCCTGCACGGCGCCAACCGCATGGCCAGCAACTCGCTGCTGGAGTGCTTCGTCTATGCCCGATCGGCCGCCGCAGACATCGAGAAGCAACTGAATGACGTGCAGATGCCCGCCGCCCTTCCGGCCTGGGATGCCAGCCAGGTCACTGACTCGGACGAGGACGTGATCATTGCGCACAACTGGGACGAGCTGAGGCGGTTCATGTGGGACTACGTCGGCATTGTGCGCACCAACAAACGCCTGCAGCGCGCTCAGCACCGCGTGCGCTTGCTGCTGGATGAGATTGACGAGTTTTACAGCAACTACAAGGTCAGCCGCGACCTGATCGAGTTGCGCAATCTGGCGCAGGTGGCCGAACTGATGATCCGCTCGGCCATGCAGCGCAAGGAAAGCCGCGGTCTGCACTACACGCTGGACTATCCCGATATGTTGCCGGAGGCGCTGGACACTATTCTGGTGCCGCCCACCTATGCCTGCTGAATTTCAAACGCACGCGCAGACGTCGGTGAATGTCCGGCGTCAATGCGTCATGCGGGATACAACAACTGTTTATTGATCGTGCTGGCCGACCGGCGATAATCGGGCGAAAACGCAGAATGACCACCCACGGCAAGGCAAGACTGTCAGGGCATAACTGCACAGGCTGCCAGCCGTCACGTACATTCCACAGTTGCCAGCCTTGATGATCGCGCCTGAGCGCGGTGAATGCCGCCGGATGCGTCAGCAGGATGGCGCGTGGTATCACCCGGACAGCGTGCGCCAGACATATCAGCACACCCAGCGCTGCAGCCCACACAGCGATGTCCAGCCAGTACAACGCGACCAGTGCCAGACACTGGACCGCGAGGTACACCGTCACCAGCAGACGTGAAGCCTGCCAGTGACATTCAAAGCGATCACTGGGGCTGGACACGATCCAGAATCATGCGAACCATGCGCTGCAATTCAGCATCCTCGGATTCGGCACGCTGCATGAACCAGCCGAACATATCCTGATCCTCACAGGTCAGCAGACGGCGGTACAAATCGCGGTCCACGTCATTCAAATGTGGATAGACCTCACGGACAAACGGCACCAGCAGCACGTCCAGTTCAAGCATGCCGCGGCGGCTGTGCCAGTAAAGGCGGTTGAGTTCAACGTCTTCGACCATGGAGCGCTCCTCAAAGTAGGCGGCAAGTATACAGCCGTGAGCCGGGCGCGCGAATCTCGCAATGGTCGCAGCAGTTTTCATGTACCCGTATGCATAACCTCGACTCGGCACTATGATGTGTCCCCGGACTTTTTTCCCAATCTGCGATGACCATGGCCCACACAGCTTTTTTCTGCACGCTATCCCATGAGGGCGTTCTCGCCGTTCGCGGCGTGGATGCCAGCAAGTTTCTTCAGGGTCAGCTGACGTGCAACCTCAATTATCTGAATGAAGACACATCCAGCCTGGGTGCCCGTTGCACACAGAAAGGCCGGATGCAGTCGAGTTTTCGTATCGTCTTCGAGGGCGACGGCTGCCTGCTGGCGATGGCTGGCGAACTGATCGAGGCGCAACTGCTCGACCTGCGCAAATACGCAGTGTTCTCCAAATCGAAGCTCACGGACGAAAGCGCAGACTGGGTGCGCTTCGGCCTGCAGGACGGGGACGCCGCGCTGGTCAGCCTGGGGCTGGATCTGCCACAGCAAACCGATAGCGTGGTGCGCGCCAACGATCTGATGGCGATCCGCGTCTCGCCAGGCCGGACCGAGCTTTGGGTGCGCAGCGCAGAGGCCGACAGCATCAAGTCGCGTCTGGCATCGCACTTGAATGAAGCCCCGCTGAACGACTGGCTACTGGGCCAGATACGTGTCGGCATCGGTCAGGTGTTCGGCAGCACTCGCGAAGAGTTCATTCCGCAGATGATCAATCTGCAAGCGGTTGGCGGCGTCAGCTTCAAGAAAGGCTGCTACACCGGCCAGGAAATCGTTGCCAGAATGCAATATCTTGGCAAACTCAAGCGCAGGCTTTATCGCCTGACCCTGAGCGGCGAAGAGATCCCGCAGCCCGGTACGGCACTGTTCTCACCGGTGCATGCCAGCGCGGTGGGCAACGTTGTCATGGCCGCACAGGATGGGCAGAACATCGAACTGCTCGCGGTATTGCAGGGTGATGCGGCAGAAGACGGTCGTATCAATCTGGGCTCGCCAGAAGGCGCAGCGCTGCAAATGAGTGAACTGCCCTACACACTGGACAGCAAACTCGAAACTCAGCGCTAGCCAGACGAACACATTCAGCTTCCTAGTGTCTTTAGAGCGATCCAGTACAGCCTGGCGCTCTGAAGGGCGCGCGGATAACTCTGGACACCCCCAACAGCTGCGAGATGCAACATGAGCAAGATGGCTGACGAGGTGCAGAGAAACTTGATCAAGGCCATCGACAGAGATGCCTTGTTTCTCCCCACCCTGCCGGAAGTGGCACTGAGAATTCGCCTGGCTGCAGAGGACACCGAGATCAGTATCTCGGCCCTGAGCAAGGTCATCGGTAGCGATACAGCCCTTTCGGCACGCCTGATAAAGGTTGCGAACAGCCCCTTGCTGCGCCCGAACTTTGAAGTCAGCGACGTCAATACCGCGATTCGACGCTTGGGCGTCAACTACACCTGCAACCTGGCCATTGGTCTGGTGGTCGAGCAGATGTTCCACGCCAAATCGCCGGTCATCGAACAGAAAATGCGCGATATCTGGAAGCAAAGCCTGCAGGTTGCCGGTATCAGCTACACCCTGTGTCAGCGCTACACCAATCTGAAACCTGATCAGGCCACGCTCGCCGGGCTGATCCACCTGATCGGGATTCTGCCGATCCTGACCTATGCCGAAGACCATTACGAGTTGCTGTCCGACCCGATCAGCCTCAACCACGTGATCGACAGCATTCATCCGGTCATCGGCGAGCGCCTGCTGCGCTCATGGGACTTCCCTGAACCGCTGGCCTGTGTGCCAGGCCAGTTCCAGAACTTCGCGCGCGTCTCGAAAAACCCGGACTACACCGATCTGGTACAGATCGCCACGGTGCATATCCACAGAAATACCGACCACCCCTTCAGCCTCATTGAAATGGTCGACCTGCCTGCCTACAGCCAGTTGAGACTTGCCAGAGCCGAAGACGTGCTCAGCGCCCAGATGGACGAAGCCAAGAGCATGCTCTACTAGCCTCGACCCATCAGGTGGCGCTGAAACTGACCCTTACCTTCAAGCCGCGCTCGGCGCCCTCGTGCAAGGTGATTCTGGCCAGATGTGCCCGGCAGATCTCACCCACAATCGCCAGGCCGAGCCCGGCACCGCTGCCCTGCTGGCTGCGACGGTAAAAACGCTCGAAGACCCGTTCACGCTCATCTGCAGGAATGCCGGGACCATCATCCTCGACCTCCAGAACACCCGGCGCATAGACCCGCAACACCACGTTGCCGCCTGGCGAGGTATGGGCCAGCGCATTGTCGATCAGATTGCTCAGCAACTCGTTCAGCAAGGTCGGCTCGCCGCGCAGCCAGACCGGCTCATCAGCCTCCAGCGCCAGCGCCACGCCCCGGGAATGAGCCAACGGCGCCATGGCCATGCCCAGCTCCCTGGCCAGTTGACTGAGATCCAGCTGTTGCGCCCCACCCTCGGCGATGGCCCGCGCGCCGTTTTCGATGCGCGCCAGGGACAGCAACTGGTTGGCCAGATGCGTGAGTCGATCGGTGCCGAGCGCCGCCGACTCCAGCGTGCTGCGCCAATGCTGCGGGTCGCGTTCGCGCAGCCCCAGTTCGACCCGCGCCTTCAGGGCGGCCAGCGGGGTACGCAGTTCGTGGGCCGCATCGGCGATGAATTGCGCCTGACGCTCGAACTGCACGCGCAGTCGCTCGGTGAAGTGGTTCAGCGCGCCCACCAACGGACGCAGTTCGTGCTGCACCTCAACCATCGGCAACGCGCGCAGATCATCCGGCTGACGCTCCTCGACGGCAGTACGCAGCCGCTCCAGCGGTCGCAATGCCGCGCTTACCGTGAACCAGACCAGCAGCAGCGCGCCCCCTCCGAGCATGCCCAGGCGCAGCAATGTGTCGGCCATCAGGCTGCGCGCCATGCCCTTGCGCGCTTCCTGGGTTTCGGCAACGCGGATTTCAGCGGTACCGTTCATGCCCGGGTCGGTCACCGGCTTGAGCAGGCTGACGACGCGCACATCCTGCCCCTGATAGGTTCCGTTATAAAATTTCGCCAGGGCCGGGTAATCGTCGGTACGCAAGGTACCGGGCGGCGGCGAAGGCAGGTTTTCATAGCCGGAAATCAGCTTCTGATGAATGTCATTGACTTGATAGTAGATGCGCCCTTCGCTGTCGTAGGCGAAGGTATCCAGCGCCACGTAGGGGATGTCGGCGCTCAGCGTCCCATCACGCTGGGTCAGACCGGCAGCGATGGTCCGCGCGGAAGCCAGCAATGTGCGGTCATAGGCGGTGTCGGCCACTTCGCGGCCATTCCAGTAAGCGCTCATGCCGCTGGCCAGCATCAACACCACCAGCAGCAAGGCCAGGTTCCACAACAACCGCCAGCGCAGGCTGTCGTTAATCATCACGGCTTTCCAGCAGATACCCCAGACCGCGAAAGGTCACGATGGCCACGGAATGCCCGTCGAGCTTTTTCCGCAGACGATGGACATAGATCTCGATGGCGTCGGGGCTGGCTTCTTCATCGAGCCCGAACACCTGCGCCGCCAGTTGCTCCTTGCTCATCACCCGACCCGGCCGGGCGATAAGCGCTTCCAGCACCGCCTGTTCGCGAGAGGTCAGGGTCAGCAGTTCTTCACCAAGCGTGAAACGTCGCGTATCCAGATCGTAGGCCAGCACGCCGCAACACTGTTGCCGCTCGCCACCCAGCACACTGCGCCGCAGCAAGGCCTTGACCCTGGCTTCCAGCTCGGAGAGTTCAAAAGGCTTGGCCAGGTAGTCGTCGGCGCCCAGATTCAGGCCATGGACCCGGTCCTTGACGTCACTGCGCGCCGTCAGCATCAGCACCGGCAGGTTTTTGCTGCGCGCGCGCAGACGCGCCAGCACTTCGAAGCCATCCATGCGCGGCAACCCGACATCGAGAATGGCAACGGCGTATTCCTCGCTGTTCAACGCCAGGTCGGCAGCCACGCCATCATGCAGCACATCAACGGTCAAACCCGCGCTTTTGAGCGCCTGCGCGACACTTTCAGCCAATTGCAGATGATCTTCCACAAGAAGAACACGCATCGCCGTCTCCTGATTGTCACTGTTGTTATCGATCGGGGTATCGAGGCTCGTGGCGGTGGAGTTTACAGGCCGGCCGCCGTCTGTGAAGGCCAGAAACGCTTCGCGGCTCTTCAATCACGACGCGAAAGGCAGCTGAAAGGTTTACGAAAGGTTTGTCGTTTAGCATCGCGAGAAGACCCGACAAAAGGGTACGTAAAAAACAGGCGCCCGGATGCGTCTGAACAATAAAAACAATAAATCGCTAAACGGAGTCACGCCATGTCTACGCCCGCCCAGGCTCACCAGCCCATGGAGCACATCCCGTCGAGGGCTGCTCTGCACACTCTTACCGCTACCCGCCTCGAAACAACACACCAGCGCAAACGCCCGCCCCTGTGACACAGCACTCAGGTTTCGCCATGCGCGTGACAAAAGCGCCTGCTGGACAGCTTCTCTCTGCCAAAAACAACAATATCTCTGGAGACTGAACATGAAATTTTCCCTGCGCCATATAGCCGCCACCGCTGGGTGCATGCTGATTGCCAGCCAGTTGCTTGCCGAACCCAAACGTCCGGAATGCATTGCCCCTGCCTCGCCCGGTGGCGGGTTCGACCTGACCTGCAAACTGGTGCAGAGCGCACTGATCAACGAGAAGATTCTGAACTCGCCGATGCGCGTCACTTACATGCCAGGCGGTGTCGGCGCGGTGGCCTACAACGCAGTCGTCGCGCAGCGCCCCGCCGATGCCGGCACACTGGTCGCGTGGTCCAGCGGTTCGCTGCTCAATCTGGCACAGGGCAAATTCGGTCGTTTCGATGAAAACGCAGTGCGCTGGCTCGCCGCTGTGGGCACCAGCTATGGCGCCATCGCCGTGAAGAGCGACTCGCCCTACAAGAACCTCGACGACCTGGTCCAGGCGCTCAAGGCCGACCCGAGCAAAGTCGTGATCGGCTCGGGCGGCACCGTGGGCAGCCAGGACTGGATGCAGACCGCGTTGATCGCCAAGGCCGCAGGCATCAACCCGCGCGCCCTGCGCTACGTGGCACTCGAAGGCGGCGGTGAAATCGCCACCGCGTTGCTCGGCGGCCACATCCAGGTGGGCAGTACCGATATTTCCGACTCCATGCCGCACATTCTGAGCGGCGACATGCGCCTGCTCGCGGTATTCGCCGAGAAGCGTATCGACGAACCCGAAATGAAAGACATCCCTACCGCCAAGGAGCAGGGCTACGACATCGTCTGGCCTGTAGTGCGTGGCTTCTACCTCGGGCCAAAGGTCAGCGACGAAGACTACAACTGGTGGAAAGCCTCGTTCGACAAGATCCTGGCCTCCGAAGACTTCGCCAAACTGCGCGACCAGCGCGAGTTGTTCCCGTTCGCCATGAGCGGCACGGAACTGGACACCTACGTCAAGAAGCAGGTTGCCGACTACAAAGTGATGGCCAAGGAATTCGGCCTGATTCAGTGATTGAACTCAATTGACTGACATTCCGTTGCGCCCGCCTAAAGGGCGCGACTCAGGAGCTTCTCATGGTCATACAACGCATCTTCGCTGGCGTGCTGTTGCTGGCATGCATAGGCCTTGCCCTTATGGCCTGGCCTTATCAGGCACCTTTTTCCTATGAACCGGTCGGACCGCGCGCCTTCCCGCTGCTGATGCTCGGGCTGATGGGCGTCGCCCTGCTGTACCTGCTGATCAGACCCACACCCATCGTGCACACCGAGGAAGACCCGGAGCTGGACCGCGAGACCCTGATCAAGATCGGCGTGTGCATCGTCCTGCTGCTGGTATTCGCAGGGCTGTTCGAACCGCTGGGCTTCATCCTCAGCAGCATTCTGATCGGCATCCCCATGGCCCGCCTGTATGGCGGTCGCTGGCTGCCGAGCGTGGTGGTGGTGATTCTGATGAGCGTCGGCCTGTACCTGCTGTTCGACAAGGCCATGGACGTCCCCTTGCCTTTGGGCCTGCTCAGCGTTCTGGAGAATTAAAATGGATACTTTCGGTTATCTGGGCCAGGGCTTCGGTGTCGCCCTGACGCCTTACAACCTGATCACGGCGCTGTGCGGAACATTGATCGGTACTGTCGTCGGCCTGCTACCGGGGCTTGGGCCGATCAACGGTGTCGCGCTGCTGATCCCTATCGCCTTCGCGCTGGGCCTGCCGCCCGAATCGGCGCTGATTCTGCTGGCAGCCGTGTACCTGGGCTGCGAATACGGCGGACGCATCAGCTCGATCCTGCTGAACATTCCGGGTGAAGCGTCCACCGTGATGACCACCCTGGACGGTTACCCGATGGCCCGCCAGGGCCTGGCCGGGGTCGCACTGTCGCTGTCGGCCTGGAGCTCGTTCATCGGCGCGTTCATCGCCACCTGCGGCATGGTGCTGTTCGCGCCGTTGCTCGCCAAATGGGCGATTGCCTTCGGTCCTGCCGAATACTTCGTGCTGATGGTGTTCGCGATCGTCTGCCTGGGCGGAATGGCCGGTGACCGGCCGTTGAAGACGTTCATTGCCGCGCTGATCGGGCTGTTCCTGTCTGCGGTCGGTATCGATGCCAACAGCGGGGTGTACCGTTTCACGGGCGACAACATACACCTCACCGATGGCATTCAGTTCGTGGTGCTGGTGCTCGGCCTGTTTTCGATCAGCGAAATCCTCTTGCTGCTGGAGAAAACCCATCGCGGCCAGGAGGCAGTCAAGGCCACCGGGCGCATGATGTTCAACGTCAAGGAAGCCGCTGCCGTGTTCGTGGTGAATATTCGCTGCGGTCTGCTGGGGTTCATCCTTGGCGTATTGCCTGGCGCCGGTGCGACGCTGGCCAGCGCGGTCGCTTACATGACGGAAAAACGCATCGCCGGCGCTGGCGGCAAGTTCGGCCAGGGCGACATGCGTGGCCTGGCCGCACCCGAGACAGCCATCGGCGCGACGGCCTGCGGCGCCCTGGTGCCGATGCTGACGCTGGGCGTGCCCGGTTCAGGCACCACAGCGGTGATGATCGGCGCGTTGTCGCTGTACAACATCACGCCCGGCCCGATGCTGTTTCAGCAGCAGCCGGACATCGTCTGGGGCCTGATCGCGTCGTTGTTCATCGCCAACATCATGCTGGTGATCCTCAACATCCCGATGATTCGCATCTTCACGCGCATCCTTGCTGTGCCGAACTGGGCGCTGGTGCCGGTGATTGCGATCATCACCGGCATCGGTGTGTATGCAGTGCACGCTACCACGTTCGACCTGTTCCTGATGGTCGGCATCGGTATCTTCGGTTACATCCTGCGCAAGCTGGACTTCCCGCTGTCGCCGATCCTGCTCGGCTTCATCCTTGGTGGCCTGATGGAGCAGAACCTGCGTCGTGCCCTGTCGATCTCCAACGGCGAACTGGGGATCCTCTGGTCCAGCCCGATTACCCTTGGCGTCTGGGTGGTGACCGTGTTCATGCTGCTGTTCCCGCTACTGCGCATCTGGCGCAAGCGCGCCAAACAGCAGGCTGCTGCGACGCATGGCTGATTCCTCTCTGCGCCAATGGTGGGCAACACCGCTGATCGGCCTGCTGGGCGGCTACCTCGCCAGCCAGGTCGGCTGGCCGTTGCCGTGGATGGTGGGCTCGTTGCTGGCAATCATCCTGGTGCGCTGCCTGACACCCTGGCAGCTGGCGCAGATTCCCGGCGGGCGCAAGTGTGGTCAGTTGATCATCGGGATCGGCATCGGCCTGCACTTCACCCCGGTAGTCATCGAACAGGTACTGGCGCATTTCGGGCTGATTTTCATCGGTGCGCTGGTTACCAGTCTGTCGTGTCTGGTCGGCGTGTGGCTGATGCTGCGTACCGGAGAGGATCGCCCTACGGCGTTCTTCTCCAGCATGCCGGGCGGTTCCGGGGAGATGGTCAACCTCGGCGCTCGTAACGGTGCAACGCTGAGCAGTGTCGCGGCCGCACAAAGTCTGCGGGTACTTGCCGTCGTGCTGTGCGTGCCGGCGATCTTCAAATACCTATTGGGTGATGGCACACCCGCGTTGCATGCCAGCGTCGTCGACTGGCGCTGGCTGGCCGTTCTGTTGCCGCTCGGTGCCGCGCTGGCCTGGCTGTGGCAACATCTCAAGCAGCCCAATCCCTGGCTGTTCGGCCCGCTGCTGCTCAGTGCCGTGGTGAGCGTGGTCTGGGACTTGAAAATCGGCCTGCCCAACGGTGCCAGCCAGCTTGGCCAGTTGCTGATCGGCAGCGGGCTGGGTTGTCATTTCAATCGGGAGTTCTTTCGGCGTGCGCCATCGTTCCTGGCGCGCACGCTGCTGGGCACTGCGCTGACCATGCTGATCGCCGCGCTGGCGGCACTGGCGCTGAGCGCCCTCACCCACCTGGACCTGCGTTCACTGACGCTGGGCATGATGCCCGGCGGCATCGCAGAAATGAGCCTGACCGCCGAAGTGCTGCAACTGTCGGTGCCGCTGGTCACGGCCATGCAGGTCATGCGCCTGCTGTTCGTGCTGTTTCTCGCCGAGCCGCTGTACCGACGCTGGAACAAACGGCTCGCTGACTGAACAGGTCGCTGGAACCCTTTCAAATTCAAATCAGAGCGCAGGCAAGCGCCAGTCAATCGGCGCGATGCCGTTTTGCTCAAGGTACTTGTTGGCCCGCCCGAAGTGCCCGTTGCCCAGGAAGCCTTTGTAGGCTGACAACGGCGAAGGATGGACAGAGGTCAGCACCAGATGCTTGGTCGCATCGACCAGTTTCTGCTTGCTCTGCGCATGAGCGCCCCACAGCAGGAACACCAGATGCGGCTGATGCTCGCTGACCACTTGGATGATCCGGTCAGTGAAGTGCTGCCAGCCTTTGCCCGCATGCGACGCCGCGTTGGCACGTTCGACGGTCAGGGTGGTGTTCAGCAACAGCACGCCCTGATCAGCCCAGGATTGCAGGCAACCGTGGTTCGGAATATCGATGTTCAGGTCGCGTTTCAGCTCTTTGTAGATGTTGACCAGCGATGGCGGCGTCGGCACACCCGGTTGCACCGAGAAGCACAGACCATGCGCCTGATTCGGGCCGTGATACGGATCCTGGCCAAGAATGACCACTTTCACGTTATCCAGCGGCGTGGAGTTCAACGCATTGAAAATCAGCGGACCGGGCGGATAGATTTCCTTGCCCGCCGCGTGCTCCTGACGCAGAAACTCGCGCAATTGAGCCATGTAGGGTTGTTCGAATTCGTCACGCAGGGCGTTTTTCCAGCTGGGCTCAAGCTTGATGCGGTCGTCGCTAGTCATGGTTACATCCGGTAAAAACAATGCGCGGACACTAGGAAAGCCGGGCAGCAAAGTCAATGCCGGTCGCGCTATGCGCCTTCAAGATCGGACGCAGAGCGTCCAGAAAGGCGTGCCGACGCGGAGCGTCGGCACCATAGTCATGTTGCAGCAGTCAGTTTGCAGCAGTCAGTTCACAGCGCTGACACGATCGTGAGCGCGCGGCTTTCAGCTAGCGATGCCCGCCACGACCATCGCCGCGCCCGCCTCGTCCATGATCACGGCCATCTCTTCCGCCACGCCCACCGTGGTCATCCCAGCCACGATTGCCTCGGTCGCCGCGGAAGCCGTCGTTACGTCCGAAACCGCCATTGCCGCGAAAGCCGTCATTGCGGCCGAAGCCGTCGTTTCTCCAGCCATAACCCGGTGGACGTCCCGGCTGGTAGTAGCGCGGCGGGGGCGGTGGCGCGTAATAGCGTGGTGCCGGGGCGTAGTAGCGAGGCTGGGTGTAATAGCGCGGTTGAGGCGCTACATAGATGCGTCGCTCCTGATAGTAGGTAGCGCGATAGCCATTGTCATACGCGTAGGCGCCGCCAACGACAGTCGGCTGCGTGTACACATCGGATTCGTAGTAACCGGGCCCTGCGTAGCAACCAGAAAGGAAAAGGGTCAGCAACGTGATAAGCAAGGGTCTTCGATACATGGCGGCCTCCTGGACCGCGATTGGGCCAAACCAGCGACGCTGGGCGGCGTCCGTCAAAGCGGTTGGCGGACGAATTGTCTGACATCGAAAAGGCCTTCTAGTGCCTTGGGGCAGCCTTAAGGCCTGACTACGAATGGTTGCCCACTGGCTCGCAAAGGCTCTGCGACCAAGGCCTGCAGGCGTATTTCAACGTTCTACAAAGATGCTACAAAACATTTCATCCGCCGTTGCCTCATCACGGTGCGCCCTCGCACCAGCACAAGGCAGTTCTTGCGGCAGCTGACCGTGGACGACTCGGTCAGCCCTTGAATAACAAGGCGCAGCACGAGTTGGCACAACTCTCGCTTGAGTGAGCAGTGTGCAGGAGTCAACACAGGTTCGCGGCACCACAATTTGCAATAGCCGACTAGGGTTCCGGCTTGCCGCCAGGCAAGTGGCTGGTCCGAGAGTTGGCGACCTCCAGTAGAGGTTACACGGCGGGACAAAAGCCCGGGAGACAGGGACACCAGTGGTGTCACGTTGCTCCTGGCCGCCTTTTTTCACTACTGGAGATTTCTCAACATGCAAAAGTCTCGTCTCTTCGGTCTGCTGACGGCAGGCCTGCTTGCTGCGTTGAGCCTCTCGGCGAATGCCGCCCAGAAAGATCACTTCAACGTCTGCTGGACCATCTACGCAGGCTGGATGCCGTGGGAATACGCAGGTAGCCAGGGCATCGTCGACAAGTGGGCGAAAAAGTACGGCATCAAGATCGATGTCACCCAGCTCAATGACTACGTCGAATCCATCAATCAGTACACCGCCGGCCAGTTCGATGGCTGCACCATGACCAACATGGACGCCCTGACCATCCCGGCCGCAGGTGGCGTGGAAAGCACGGCACTGATCGTCAGCGACTTCTCCAATGGCAACGACGGCATCGTGCTCAAGGGCGAAGGCAAGAAAGTCGCCGACCTCAAGGGCATGGACGTCAATCTGGTCGAACTGTCGGTGTCTCACTACCTGCTGGCCCGAGCGCTGGACAGCGTCAAGCTCAGTGAAAAAGACCTCAAGGTGGTCAACACCTCGGATGCCGATATCTCGGCCGCTTTCAATACCGACGATGTACAGGCGGTTACCACCTGGAACCCGATGCTCTCGGACATCAAGGCCAGGCCCGGCGTCACCGAAGTGTTCAACTCCAGCCAGATCCCCGGCGAGATCATGGACATGATGGTCGTCAACACCCAGACCCTGAAAGACAACCCGGCCCTGGGCAAAGCCCTGACTGGCGCCTGGTTTGAAGTGGTCGCGCTGATGAACGCCAAAAACGCTCAGGCCAAGGCGGCGCTGGAACACATGGCCAAGGCATCGGGCACCGATCTGGCCGGTTTCCAGGCGCAACTGGACACCACCAAGCTGTTTGCCACGCCCAAGGAAGCGCTTGAGTTCGCCACCAGCAAACAGCTGCCGGACACCCAGCGCAAGGTGGCTGACTTCTCGTTCGCCCACGGTTTGCTCGGCGAAGGCGCACGCGACGCCGATGCGGTCGGCATGTCGTTCGCCAATGGCGTGACGCTCGGCGACAAGGGCAATCTCAAGCTGCACTTTGACCCCAGCTACGTGCAGATGGCCGTCGACGGCAAGCTGTAAATCACGCTCAGTAGAAAGGTCATTGCCATGCGTTTGATAAACCGCCATCCGGATAGTGCCGGTCGCCTGATACTGGTGATCCTGCCGTTCGCCCTGTTGCTGTTCGCCTATTTCATGGGCTCGGCCACCCGGCTTGCGGAAAACCCCAGCGACAAACTGCTGCCCAGCGCGGTACAGATGGCCGATGCGGTCAAACGCATGGCGTTCGTTGCCGACCCGCGCAGCGGTGACTATCTGCTGTGGCAGGACAGCGCATCGAGCCTGCAACGCCTGGCCATCGGCCTGGGGATCAGCGCGCTGTTGGGTCTGTGTCTGGGCATCGCAGCGGGCATCCTGCCGTTGTGCGGCGCACCGCTGTCGCCCTTGCTGACGGTGCTGTCGATGGTGCCGCCGCTGGCCATTCTGCCGATTCTGTTCATCGTGTTCGGCCTGGGCGAGTTGTCGAAGGTGATGCTGATCGTGATCGGTATCACACCGATTCTGGCCCGTGATCTGGAACAGCGCGCCCGTGAAATCCCGGTCGAACTGCTGATCAAGGCGCAAACCCTCGGCGCCTCGACCTGGACACTGATCCTGCGGGTGATCCTGCCGCAATTGCTGCCACGCCTGTTGATCGCCCTGCGCCTGGTGCTGGGTTCGGCGTGGCTGTTCCTGATCGCCGCCGAAGCGATTGCTTCGACTGACGGTCTGGGCTACCGGATCTTCCTGGTGCGGCGCTATCTGGCGATGGACGTGATTCTGCCGTACGTGGTGTGGATCACCCTGCTCGCCTGGCTGATGGACTGGGGCCTGAAGGCCCTGACCCGACGTGCCTTTCCCTGGTACGAAGGAGCGCGGGCATGAGCTTTATCAGTGTGCGCAACGTCTGGCAGCAATACGCCGACCAGGTGGTGCTCGAGGGCCTCAACCTGAACGTGGCCGAAGGCGAGTTCTGCACGCTGGTCGGCGCGTCGGGCTGCGGCAAGTCGACCTTTCTGCGCCTGTTGCTGGGTCAGGAATCCCCCAGTCGCGGCCTGATCACGCTGGACGGCACGCCCCTGCGCAATGAGCCGGATGCCAGCCGTGGCGTGGTGTTTCAGCGCTATTCGGTGTTCCCGCACCTGTCGGTGCTCGATAACGTGGCGCTGGGTCTGGAGCTGCCACGCTCGCCCTTGCTCGGCCGGCTGTTCGGCCAGGCAAAAGGCGAGGCCCGCGAGCACGCCGCGCAGTTGCTCGGCAAGGTCGGCCTCGGGCATGCGCTGGACAAGTATCCGACACAATTGTCCGGCGGCATGCAGCAGCGCCTGGCCATCGCTCAGGCACTGATCATGAAACCGCGCGTCCTGCTGCTGGACGAGCCGTTCGGCGCGCTCGACCCCGGCATCCGCAAGGACATGCACCACCTGCTGCTGGACCTGTGGCGCGAAACGAAACTGACCGTGTTCATGGTTACCCACGACCTGTCCGAAGGTTTCAACCTCGGCACCCGCCTGCTGGTTTTCGACAAGGTACGCCACGACCCGCACGCACCCGGCGCCTATGGCGCACGCATCACTTACGACATCCCCCTCAACAGCGAACGCCGCGCCGAGCGCGCCGCTATCGATTCGCTGCTCAACGTTTCAGAGGAGCCTGTTCAATGACTGACTCAACCACGCTGTACCCGGTTTTCGCCGAAGAACTGCTACCCGGTGGCGGCCATCGTTCGTTCATCCTCAAGCGCGGCGAACTGCTGCGCCTGACCGACCTGCACGGCAACGCCAACGTCAGCCTGACCCTGCTCAACGCCCACGAAAAAACCGAGCGGCTGAACCTGCCCGACAGCCTCAAATGCCAGCACACCGCTCGCCTGAGCAACGGTCATTGCCTGTATTCGGACATGGGCCGCGTACTGGCGGCCATCGTCACTGATACCTGCGGCTGGAGCGACAGCATTGCTGGCGTGCTCAATGCTCAGGAGGTTGCTGAAAAGTATGGCCAGGGTCGCTACCAGGAATTGCGCAACGGCTTCTTTCGCAATGGCGTCGACAACCTGCTGGTCGAGCTGGGCAAATGGGGGCTGGGACTGTCCGACCTGCTGATGACCCTCAACCTGTTCAGCCGTGTCGATGTCGACGAGGCAGGAACCCTGCACTTCGCCCCGAACAATTCCAAAGCCGGCGACTACATCGAACTCTACGCACCGATGGACACGCTGGTGGTGCTGACCGCGCTGCAACACCCGATGGACCCCAACCCGGAATATGCCCCGCAACCGCTCAAGCTCAGCTGGATGAAGGCTGACGCCAGCGTTGCCGAGCACTGCCGCACCTCGCGCCCGGAAAACGCGCGCGGCTTCATCAATACCGACCGCCTGTTCGCCTGAGGAGCCTTGTCATGAACTCACCCACTCACCTTTGCTGCGACGCGACCATCCCGGCCGGCGAGCCGTTTCTGGCCGAGGTCAAGGCCGGGCAGACCGTGCGCATCCTCGACCTGCAAGGCAATCAGGCCGTCGACACGCTGTTTTTCAGCCTGAGCAACCCGCGTGAACGCTACGACGTGCAGCGCACCCTGCGCCGTCAGAACAGCGTGTACCTGACCACCGGCAGCGTGCTGTTTTCCAACCTCGGCCAGCCGATGCTGACCATTGTCGATGACACCTGCGGTCGCCACGACACACTCGGTGGCGCGTGCGCGCAAGAGAGCAACACCGTGCGCTACGCCCTGGAAAAGCGCTACATGCACAGCTGCCGCGACAACTACCTGCGCGCCTGTGTGCATGACGGCCGTCTGAGCAAGGCTGACATCGGCCCCAACATCAATTTCTTCATGAACGTACCCGTAACCGCCGAAGGCGGCCTGACCTTCGAAGACGGTATTTCCGCGCCCGGCAAATACGTCGAGCTGCGCGCTGAAATGGACGTGATCGTGCTGATTTCCAACTGTCCGCAGCTCAACAACCCCTGCAACGGCTACAACCCGACGCCTGCGCAGTTGTTGATTCGCGACTGACCCGGCACCTGCCCTCAGCAACGGACGACCGTTGCGTAGATTGATCAATAGCGGGACGGCCCGCTTCCCATCACGAAACCGAGTGCGACTGGGTTTCCGGGGTTATGCCATGTTCGACAAACTGCTGATCGCCAACCGTGGCGCCATTGCCTGCCGCATCCTGCGGACCCTGCGCACCTTGCAGGTCAAGGGCGTGGCGGTGTATTCCGAAGCCGACGCTGCCAGCCTGCACCTGATGCAGGCCGACGAAGCCCACAGCCTGGGCGAAGGTGGCGCAGCCGGAACCTATCTGGCGGTGGACAAGATCCTCGCCATCGCCAACGCCAGCGGCACCAAAGCCATTCATCCCGGCTACGGTTTTCTCTCCGAAAACGCTGCATTCGCTCAGGCCTGCGAAGACGCCGGTATCGCCTTCGTCGGCCCGACGCCCGAGCAACTGCGCGTATTCGGCCTCAAGCACACCGCCCGAGCGTTGGCCAAGCAGCATGGCGTGCCCATGCTCGAGGGTACTGAACTGCTCGACAGTCTGGAGTCGGCCATCGCGGCAGCCCGCACCATCGGCTACCCGGTGATGCTCAAGAGCACGGCAGGCGGTGGCGGCATCGGCATGCGTGTGTGTCGCAGTGCCGAAGAGCTGGCTGACTCGTTCGAGGCGGTCAAGCGCCTCGGTCAGAACAATTTCAGCGATGCGGGTGTGTTCATCGAGAAATACATCCAGCGCGCCCGCCACCTGGAAGTGCAGGTGTTCGGCGACGGTCAGGGCGAGGTGCTGGCGCTTGGCGTACGCGACTGCTCGGTGCAGCGGCGCAATCAGAAAGTGCTGGAAGAAACCCCGGCCCCGAACCTGCCGCACGGCATGGCCGAAGAACTCTGCGCAGCGGCTGTCAAACTCGCCAGGGCAGTCAATTATCGCAGCGCCGGGACGGTCGAGTTCGTCTTCGACAGTGAAGATCAGCGCTTCTATTTTCTGGAAGTGAACACACGCTTGCAGGTCGAGCACGGCGTCACCGAGCAGGTCTGGGGCGTGGATCTGGTCAGCTGGATGGTGCAACTGGCCGCCGGTGATCTGCCGCCGCTGGATCAGTTGCAGGCCGGTCTGAAACCGCTTGGTCATGCGATTCAGGCGCGGCTGTACGCGGAAGATCCGGGCCGTGACTTCCAGCCCTGCCCTGGCCTGCTGACTGCGGCTGATTTCCCGCCTGCCGATGGCCGGACGCTGCGCATCGATACCTGGGTCGAAGCCGGTTGCGAGATACCGCCGTACTTCGACCCGATGATCGCCAAGCTGATCAGTTGGGCACCGACCCGCGAGGACGCCAGCGCCGGGCTGATCGACGCGCTGAACGAAACGCGTCTGTACGGTGTGGAAACCAATCGCGACTACTTGCGCCAGATCATTGCCGACGCGCCGTTCGCCAGTGGCCAGCCATGGACCCGCTGTCTGGAAGATCTGGTGTATCGCGCTGACACCTTCGAAGTGCTGAGCGGCGGCACCCAGACCAGCGTTCAGGATTACCCGGGACGACTGGGCTACTGGGCGGTCGGTGTACCGCCATCCGGGCCGATGGACAGCCGCGCGTTGCGCCAGGGCAATGAGCTGCTGGGCAACCCCGAAGGATGCGCTGCGCTGGAAATCACCATGAGCGGGCCGCTACTGCGCTTCAACACCGATGCGGTGGTCGCAGTGACCGGTGCGCACATCCCGATCACCCTCGATGGCCAATCCTGTGCGATGAACACCGCGCTATTGGTGAGCGCCGGTTCGACGTTGTCGCTGGGCACCATCGCAGGTGCCGGTGTACGCAGCTACCTGTGCGTGCGCGGCGGGCTCGACGTGCCGGATTATCTGGGCAGCAAAAGTACCTTTACCCTCGGCCAGTTCGGCGGTCATGGCGGTCGCGCGCTGCGCGCCGGCGATGTGCTGCACATCGCGCACCTGGTGGAGCGAAGTGCGGGGCAGCGGATTGCCGACGAAGCACTTGAAGCGCTGACAGACGTGCGCCGGATGAGGGTCATTTACGGCCCGCATGCGGCCCCGGAATACTTCACCGAAGCGTACATCGAGAGGTTTTTCGCGACCGACTGGGAAGTGCATTTCAACTCCAGCCGCACCGGCGTGCGTCTGATCGGCCCCAAACCCGAATGGGTGCGCGCCGACGGCGGCGAAGCGGGCCTGCACCCGTCCAACATTCACGACAACCCGTATGCGATCGGCGCGGTGGATTTCACTGGGGACATGCCGGTAATCCTCGGGCCGGATGGGCCCAGCCTGGGCGGATTCGTCTGCCCGGTGACCATCATCGAGGCAGACCTGTGGCAGCTGGGGCAATTGAAGGCTGGCGACAGGGTCCGATTCACCCCGGTCAGTGTCGAGGCGTGTCATGCAGAACGATGTGGGAGCGAGCTTGCTCGCGAAGACAGTATTCCTGACGCAGAAAATCCATCGACTGTGCCGCCCTCTTCGCGAGCAAGCTCGCTCCCACAAGGCACCGCAAACTCCAGTAGGAACGAACTTGTTCGCGAAGGCAGTATTCCTGACGCAGAAAATCCATCGACTGTGCCGCCCTCTTCGCGAGCAAGCTCGCTCCCACAAGGCACCGCAAACTCCAGTAGGAGCGAAGTTGTTCGCGAAAGCTATATGCCTGACGCAGAAAATCCATCGACTGCAACGCCCTCTTCGCGAGCAAGCTCGCTCCCACAAGGCCCCGCAAACGCCCGTAGGAGCGAACTTGTTCGCGAAAACAGTATTCCTGACGCAGAAACCCCATCGACTGCACCGCCATCTTCGCGAGCAAGCTCGCTCCCACAAGACTCCGCGAACTCCCGTAGGAGCGAGCTTGCTCGCGAAGGCTATATGCCTGACGCAGAAAATCCATTGACTACACCTCCCTCTTCGCGAGCAAGCCAGCTTCCACAAGGCCCCGCAAACTCCCGTGGGAGCGAGCTTGCTCGCGAAGGCTATATGCCTGACGCAGAAACCCCATTGACTGCACCGCCATCTTCGCGAGCAAGCCAGCTTCCACAAGGCCCGGCAAACTCCAGTAGGAGCGAACTTGTTCGCGAAGGCAGTATTCCTGACGCAGAAAATCCATTGACTGCACCGCCATCTTCGCGAGCAAGCTCGCTCCCACAAGACTCCGCGAACTCCCGTAGGAGCGAGCTTGCTCGCGAAGGCTATATTCCTGACGCAGAAAATCCATTGACTGCACCTCCCTCTTCGCGAGCAAGCCAGCTTCCACAAGGCCCGGCAAACTCCCGTAGGAGCGAACTTGTTCGCGAAGGCAGTATTCCTGACGCGGAAAATCCATCGACTGCAACGCCCTCTTCGCGAGCAAGCTCGCTCCCACAAGGCCCCGCAAACTCCAGTAGGAGCGAAGTTGTTCGCGTAGAGGATCTGCGCACTCCGGTCATCCTCGACATCGGCCAGGACGATAAACGCCTGGTCGCACGTCTGTCCGGCGATACCCATCTGCTGCTGGAAATCGGTGCGCCGGAGCTGGATCTGGCGCTGCGCCTGCGTGGCCACGCACTGATGCTTGCGCTGGAGGCCAAGGCGCTGGCGGGTGTGATCGACCTGACGCCAGGCATTCGCTCGCTGCAAGTCCACTATCGCCCCGAGCAGCTGCCGCTTCGGCAACTGCTCGACATCGTCGCCGGAGAATGGGACGCGGTGTGCGCCGCGAAAGACCTGCAAGTGGCGTCGCGCATCGTCCATCTGCCACTGTCCTGGGACGACCCGGCCTGCCAGCTGGCCATCGAAAAATACATGACTACCGTGCGCAAGGACGCACCGTGGTGCCCAAGCAACCTGGAGTTCATCCGCCGTATCAATGACCTGCCCAACCTCGACGAAGTGCAACGTACGGTGTTCGACGCCAGTTATCTGGTCATGGGCCTGGGCGATGTGTACCTCGGCGCACCGGTGGCCACGCCGCTGGACCCGCGCCACCGGCTGGTCACCACCAAGTACAACCCGGCACGCACCTGGACCGCCGAGAATTCGGTGGGCATCGGCGGCGCCTACATGTGCGTGTATGGCATGGAGGGCCCCGGCGGTTATCAGTTCGTTGGCCGCACGTTGCAGATGTGGAATCGCTATCGCGACGTCGCCGCCTTCCAGGGCAAACCATGGCTGTTGCGCTTCTTCGATCAGATCCGTTTCTACCCGGTCAGCGCCGACGAACTGGTGCGTATCCGCCGCGACTTCCCGCTGGGTCGCTTCGCCCTGAACATCGAACACAGCACCCTGAATCTGGCTGATTACCAGGCCTTCCTGAGCCGCGAAGCCGAAGGCATTACGGCATTCCGCGCCCAGCAAAACGCCGCTTTCAACGCCGAGCGCGAACGCTGGATCGCCAACGGGCAGGCCGATTTCCAGAGCGATGAAGGCGTGGCGCCGAACACTGAAGAACAGCCCCTGCAACCCGGCCAGCAAGGCGTCGACAGCCACATCGCCGGCAATCTCTGGCAAGTCCAGGTGCAACCGGGAGCGCGCGTGGAAGCAGGCGATGTGCTGGTGATTCTGGAGTCCATGAAAATGGAAATCCCCCTGCTCGCCCCGATCAACGGCGTGGTGCAGGACGTCAGGGTGCAACCCGGCTCGGCAGTACGCGCAGGGCAACGGGTGGTGGTGCTGAGCGCAGACTGAATCGAACAACTTTTCACTTTCAAGGGAATCCCGTCATGAACGACACAGCACTGCCCAATGACCTGCGCCTGGACACCGTACGCACGGCCTACCAGTCCGGGCGGATATCCCCGCGCCAGCTGATCCTGGCGCTGCGCGAAAAAGCCGCAAGGCTGAACAGCGATTATCACCTGTTCATCCACCTGCTCAGCCCGGCTGAACTCGAGCCTTACCTGGCCGCACTGGACGATCGTGATCCCAGAGACCGGCCGCTGTTCGGCGTGCCCTTCGCGATCAAGGACAATATTGATCTAGCGGCCATTCCAACCACCGCAGCCTGCCCGGACTACGCCTACACACCCGAGCACTCGGCAAGCGTCGTCGCGCAACTGATCGCACTGGGTGCAGTGCCCATGGGCAAGACCAATCTGGACCAGTTCGCCACGGGTTTGAACGGCAGCCGCTCGCCCTATGGCGCCTGCCCCAACAGCGTATTGAACGAGTACCCGTCCGGCGGCTCGAGCGCCGGCTCGTCGCTGGCCGTGGCCCTGGGCGTCAGCAGCTTCTCGCTGGGCACCGACACGGCGGGCTCGGGCCGAGTGCCTGCGGCACTGAACAACCTGGTGGGAATGAAAGCCAGCAAGGGGCTGATTTCCACGGCGGGCGTGGTGCCCGCATGCCGCACGCAGGATTGCGTCTCGACCTTCACCGCCACGGCGCGGGAAGCCAGCGAGCTATTGGCACTGATCGCCGCCTTTGATCCGCGCGATGAGTACAGCCGTCGCAACCCGCTGTGGAACGACGCCTCGGCGTTCGGCACACCTCGCCCGTTTCGCTTCGGTGTACCCCGCGCCGAGGACCTGCAGTTCTTTGGCTGTGCCGAGGGGCCCGGACTGTTCAGCGCAGCCATCGACCACCTCACCGCGCTGGGTGGCGAAGCGGTCACGGTGGACTTGTCACCGTTTCTCGAAGCGGCGCGGTTGTTGTACGAGGGGCCGTGGGTGGCGGAACGCTACAGCGTCGCCGGGCAGTTGATGGAAGAACGTCCTGACGCGGTATTGCCGGTGATCCGCGACGTGCTGGCCAAAGCCCCCCAGGTCAGCGGAGTCGATACGTTTCGCGCGCAATACCGCCTGCAAGCACTCAAGGCGACGTGCGATCGGGCGCTTGAAGGGCTGGAGTGCGTAGTAACGCCAAGCATCGGCCGCCCGGTGACATCCGCAGAGCTGGCGGCCGAGCCGGTGTTGCGCAATTCGGAGCTGGGTTACTACACGAATTTCGTCAACCTGCTCGACTACGCCGCCGTCGCCGTGCCCAGCACGTTCATGAGCAATGGTCTGCCGTGGGGCGTGACGCTGTTCGGACGAGCGTTCACCGATCAGTACCTGCTCAGCCTGGCCGACGCGTTGCAGCGGCAAACCGGCCTGCCCTTGATTGGCGGCGAAGCACCTCGACTGCCTGCGCCGCAGAGCACTGCGCGCAACGATATGGCGCGGTTGGTGGTCTGCGGTGCCCATCTGGACGGACTGGCGTTGAACTGGCAGCTCAGGCAACGCGGGGCACGCCTGCTGGGAACCACGCAAAGCTCGGCCGACTATCGGCTGTATGCGCTGGCCGGTGGTCCGCCGTTTCGGCCCGGCATGGTGCGGGTGGCCGAACAGGGCGTAGCCATCGACGTGGAGGTCTGGGAGTTGCCAAGTGTCGAGCTGGGATCGTTCCTGACCGGCATTCCGGCACCGCTCGGGCTGGGCAAGGTGCAATTGGCCGACGGCCGCTGGGAGACCGGTTTCATCTGCGAAGCCTATGGCCTGGAGGGTGCCCGCGATATCAGCCAGCTCGGCGGCTGGCGTGCGCACCTGCAACAGCAGTAAGCGCAAGGCGGCACGCTCGGGCGTGCTGCCTCACTCTTTCAGCGCGCTGGCGTGTCGCGATACATAGTTGTGACCTTCCCCATCACGCTTCTCGAAATAATGGGCATTCATTCATTTTGACCGCACGTCATGAATCCCATCTGGAGTCCGCTTCGCCAGGACACGCTGTTTCACCCATCCTCATTGCTGCTGGAACAAACCAGCGTTCTGCGCCCCGAGCACAGCAGTAGCAGACACGACACGCTGAACGCATCGATACCGTTTACCCTGGCGGACGGCTTTTCAATGCCCGAACCAACGCCGTTGCCTGCGGTAGCGGAAGAAAGCGATCCGGAAGACGCCGCGCCACACATCGAACGTCAGCTCAGGGCCATGCGTAACAGTGCAGGCTTCCGGCTGATTGCCGACTCGCCATTGCTCCTGCAAGCCTGCCAGCTGGACATGGACTTTCCGCCGACCCGACAGGATTACGTTCGCCAGCACCTGACCGAGCTGCTCAGACAGAAAAGCGGCAAGGCACTCGACCCGGACGTCCTGCAGATCACCTTCAGCAACAATGACCGACCTGCTGTTGACGACAATGGACACGAGCATTACAGCGTCAGCCTGTCGCTGACCGATGTGGCGCTGGCCAGCTTCGAGCCTGCGCACTTCCAGGCGCTGTCGCGTAGCACCCTTGCCGATCTTTCACTGTGCGAAAACACGCCTGTGCTGACAACCGCGCAGATGTTCAAGCTGATTGGCGAGCTGCCGCTCAAACGCAATTACCACGCCGTACTGCAGGCTTTCAGAGCCCGACACGAGGCGACCTGGCGCACATTGTCGCGGCTGGCGTTCCTTGACAACCTGGCTCGGCAGCTCAATCACAGGCACATCAGCCGGGACGGCTATTGGCTGGCGCTGGACGCCATGGGACTTGACCGGTCTCCCATCGACACCGACACGATCAGCATGAGTGGACGAGGGGAAAAATCCGAGGTCCGGATCCTGACCCTGAATGGCAAACGGGTGCCGGAAATATTTCAGATCAGCTCGAAAACCACCTCGCACTGTTTCATTCACATCCTGGGTGCCAAGGGCAACGTCGTCGAATACATCAGCGATGATCCACGGCAAATGAGCAGACGCCTGTTGGCGGCGATGAACGCCTCGGGGCTCTACGGCCAGGTATTTCTTTCGCTTGAGCAGCATGCAGGCATCGTTGCCGAGGCGCCGCTGATCGAAGGCGACCTGTTCACCGCACTGACCCAGGCCTGGTTCGCCGGGCTTCTAGCCGACAGCCACGCGCGCAGCACGCTCGACCTGCTCAGACCGGTAGCGCGCAGTCTGGCGCTGGCTGGTGCAGCAGACCTGTGGCAGGTACAGCCAGGCATTCTGGAGCAGATCCCGGCTGCATCGAAAATGGCCGGCCAGGTCATGGCGAGCTATCTACAGGAAAACCACGCGCTGACGCTCAACCCCGAACAGGTATTCATCGCTTATCAACCCGGCTATTCGAGCAACCCCCTGGGCAACCCCAGATTGCCGCCTACGTATATTCACACGCCCGACCCGAGGCCGATCAGCCTGAGCGAGGCGCTGATAAGCAATTATCGAGTCGATCACCCAGCTGGCTACATCGACCACGGCGGCGGCACCATCGTCTTCCTCGACCCCACCGGGCAGGGCGACAGTGAGCAGGGTCAGTTGCTGGAGATCAGTCCGCAGGCGCTCGAGGATTACATCAGAGCCTTCGACTTTCTGACCTGGATGACCCAGCGCGTCCACGACTTCTGGGACCAGCGGAGAACCGCCATCGAACAGGCGTTCAGAACCACGTTCATCAGCCAGGCACTGATCAGCCTCAAGCGCGGCAGCCTCACGCGCAGCACCTTCGATCTGCTCGTGGAAACCCTTGCGCCCTCGGCGCCTGATCAATGGCGGTCACTCGGTTTTTTCGTCCAGGGCGCGTTGATCGACGGCATGCAACAACAGTACACCGGCCTGCTGGTGCTTGAGCAACCGGGCTCACCGAACGTGCTTTATCAGGCGGGCCACGCCGATGCGTTCATCGAGTTTGCAGATGACACGGCGCTGAAGCTGCATCTGAACCGGGCAACGGCCAATCCGGAATGGCGTGAGGCGGTCATGCGGTATGTTCCCCGCCGTCATCACCAGCGCCTGGACTACCTGCTCAAATTATGGGGCGGGACACAGGCGCCCAACCCACCCGTTTCCATCCTTCGCCCCTGGACCGATGCGCTGTACAACCCTGACACGCGACAGGCCATGAGCCACTCGTTGTGTGAAAAAAGGCTGGAAGACACGCCATTCGCTTTTCTACACCAACTGCTCAAACAGAACGCGCGGGATGACGCAGAGGATCAGATCGTCACGTCAACGCAGGTAACCCTGGCGGACTGGACCGACCGGCTGCAGCAATTACAGCGGCTGCTGGTGCCGATGTCCTTGTTGCTGACACCTGCGCTCGTTGCCTCCCTGGCGACGGAAATTGGCATCGCCTCGCTGGCCATTGCCGCAACCCATCTGCCGGGCAGCCGTTACGCAGAGAAAAACCAGGCGTTGCTGGCCACGCTAACGCTGGGCTTGCTGCAACTGGCTCCGCACACGCCAAGGCTGCTGCGCTCACTGAGCCGAATCGTCAAACCTGCCGTGCGTAACCGCCAAACCACCGCGATTACACTCAACCGGGCGCTCGGCACCCGGCCGTTGCGCAGGCAATTTGTCACGCCGCGGCAGACCCGGCTGGAGAAATTCTTTCACACCGACGCCCTGCTCAAGCGCTGGACGGTCAGCACTGCCGTCTCGTCAAACCTGTTGCAGGTCCATGCCTGGAAGCTGGGTAAAAGGTTCCTCTTATGGACGTCCGACAGAGGTCAGGCGCGCACTCTGGTGGTCAGCAGCCATGGGTACTACACGCCGTGGTCCCGAACGGTGAAGATCCCCAATGGCACCGAGATTCGCACCTACGCGCCGCATGGCTACGAACTGGTGGACCCGAAGCTGCATCGGGTCGTCAATAAGAACGCCCGGCCATTCGCCCGTTCCAACACGGCGGTGCACAGCGTGATGCAGCCCACACCGCTTGAACCACTGCTTCTCACCGACAAGTTGATAGCAGGCACTTCGCTGCCCGGCAGGCTGAAGAACTACAGCCTGTCCAAGTTTCAGACGACGACCAGCGAGACCTATGACGAGATCGCAAGCGTGGTGGGCAATTCGCGCGCCTCGCCCCTGCGCGGCTGGTTGCCGCCGACGCCGATGGATGTTCTGACAGTGCGCAATCGCTTCGGCATGCCCCCGCCATCGCTGGCCGACCTTTTCGAAAGCCTGTCCATGCAAGGCATCCATTACGACAGAATATTGCTGGTGCACTGCCGGTGTGCGGCGATATCGGCGCTGATGAACCGCTCACCCGTCTATCATGCCCCGGCAGCGAGCTCGGTGATTGCTAATATGGCCTGAACCGAACACCCCGATCATCCAGCAAGGCGCTTACTCTCGACATGACAACGGCCTCCCCTGACACCGCGCTGTGCCCCCTCTGCGGCTTCAGCAACCAATGCAGCCTCGCCGATCCGCGCACCGTGGACCAGCCCTGCTGGTGCTTTTCGCAAAGTATCGACCCGGCATTGCTGGCAGCGCTGCCGGATAACCTTCGCGACAAGGCCTGTCTGTGCCCGCGCTGCGCCGGGATCAAGGATGCTGCGCCAAATCCCCAGGCACGCCGGGCCACAGAGTAAGATGCGCGCCCCGTCCTTCGCTCGCCGTTATCGCCATGCGCCTTGATCGTTTCCTCAGCAACCTGCCACGCTTCAATCGTCAGCAAGTGCGCCTGGCGCTGGCCAGCGGACGGGTGCAGGTAGACGGCCAGGCAACCCGCGACCCGCACCACGAAGTACGCGAATTCAGTTGTGTGGCGCTTGACGAAGAAATCCTCCAGGCAGGCAAAGTCCCCCGCTACTTCATGCTGCACAAGCCCGAAGGCTGCGTCAGCGCGACGAGCGATGCGCAGCATCCGACCGTGCTCGATTTGCTGGACGAGCCTGACAAGCACGAACTGCACATCGCCGGACGGCTGGACTTCAACACCACCGGCCTGATGCTGATAACCAACGACGGTCAATGGTCGCGGCGCCTGACTCAGCCACAGAGCAAAATGCCCAAAGTCTATTACGTCGAGACCGAGCAACCGATCGACGAACGCTACGCCGCGAAATTCGCCGAAGGCCTGTATTTCGCATTCGAAGGCATCACCACGCAACCGGCGCAATTGACCTTGTTGGGGCCGCGCAGTGCGCGCCTGAGCATTGTCGAAGGCCGCTATCATCAGGTGAAACGAATGTTCGGCCACTTCGACAACAAAGTGTTGCGCCTGCATCGGGAGAACATCGGCATGCTGGCGCTGGACCCCGACCTGCGCCCCGGCAGCTACCGTGCGCTGAACGCCGGAGAAATCGGCCTGTTTTGAACGTCATGGCCGCCTGGCAGACGCTGGTCGGATCGGCACAGGCCTTTGATCGACTATCGCATGTCTGTCACGAAACGCGGGCAATGTCATAGGCACGCATACCTGTCTACGCCAGGAGTGAAACCTATGTCGCCAGAAAAAGCAGTGCTCGACATTCAAGGACAGTTTCGGGTTTATACCGAGCTCTACCGCACCGATGCCGCCGCCAAGACCATCATTCTGGTCAACGGCTCGCTGGCCACTACCGCATCATTTGCCCAGACAGTCCGCAGCCTTCATCCGGCCTTCAACGTGGTGCTTTACGATCAGCCCTATTCAGGCAAATCCAAACCGCACAACCTGCATGGCGCGCCACTGACCCGGGAAGAGGAAGGCCAGTTGCTGCTGGAACTGATCGATCACTTCAACGCCGAGCACGTGCTGTCCTTCTCGTGGGGCGGCGCAGCGACGCTGGTTGCCCTGGCGCATCGGCCAAAACGCATCGAAAGCGCAGTGATCAGTTCGTTCTCCCCAGTGATCAACGAGAAGATGCATGACTACCTGTGTCACGGCATCACGCACCTGGGCGCGCACAACCGTTATGACATGGGCCACTTGATCAACAACACCGTCGGCAAGCATCTGCCTACGTTGTTCAAACGCTTCAATTTCCGTCATATCAGCAGCCTGGATGCTCACGAGTATGACCAGATGCATTACCACTTCAGCCAGGTTCTGGAGCTCGACCCGGACAATTACCTGACCGCAGGCAAGAACATCACCGCCCCCGTGCTGTTCATCAACGGTGCCCTGGATGAGTACACCTGCGCGCACGAAGCAGCGCAGTTCTCCCGGTACCTGAACAATTGCAGCTTCAGCACCATCGACGCCACCGGCCACTTTCTGGACATGGAACACAAGGCCGCCTGCCGCGACTCGAAACAGGTGCTCATGAACTTCCTGCAACCGGCACAGGTGTCACGCGACGGCCATAACCGGGTTCAGGACTATCCGTCCCTGACCTTCTGAAAACCACACACCAAGCCACCGTCGGTTGCGGAACATTGTCATCTGGCGGTTGGTTTTCGGGGTGAGTATCAGGGGGCAAAGCGCTGCGGGGTAAAATTAGCGCTTCAAATCGAGGCAGGGTTCTGGTACAAAGTCAGCCGCTCAGAGCAGCTCTCAGAGCGGGTATAGTTTAGTGGTAAAACGAAAGCTTCCCAAGCTTTAGTTGAGGGTTCTTATTGGACACCCCTCCTTGGTGCATGGTAAAAACGCGTAATGCGGGTATAGTTTAGTGGTAAAATGAAAGCTTCCCAAGCTTTAGTTGAGGGTTCGATTCCCTCTACCCGCTCCACCTTTCAGCCAATGATTCCGGGCATCCCAGGCAATCCGAACCTAGGGCCCAAGCCCGTAAAATTCTCTCGCAGCCCCTCGAAAACCGCCCCCCCATAAGTCCCGAAAATCTGGTGCACCGTCGACGCCCTCTACACGGCGCCTTGTCCATACCGCTTTCCCCCTTTCGCTCACTCAATAACTCCATAAAGACTCAATCTGCAGACATGCCAGCAGAGCTTGAATGGTGCACCCCCAACCATCTTGAAACCAGCCAGAGGGAGTGCACGGACTGGCCATGCTCCCCCAGACAACCAAACTGACGAAATCGAAACGCGGAATCCATAACTTGGAAACGCGATCACACCATCTCGACGTACCGCAGCAGTCGAAACTGAACCTCAGTCGTCCTTCACTCGGCTCGCCGCCTTTTCGCGCTCGCGCTGGCGGAATCGCTTAACGAAGCTGCTATCGATTAACTCATCTACTTCCAGCTCAAGTGCGCAGTTGACCAAAGATGACATTGAGTTATCGGACAGTGAGAAGCTATTCGGAATCCATCCATGGCGCCTAGCTCGATTTGAATCAAGACTGGCCTCAAAGGCTTTCAAAAAGTCCGCAAGTCCCGAACGCCGCCCTTCTGTAGCTGCAATTGCAGTTGGGCCGTTAGCAACTGTGACCGCCTTCCCGGCATCGGCACCAATAGTAGTCACGAACTCACTAATCGATGGCCAGTACTTCAGATCAAATTGATAGGTCAGTTTATCTAACTGCTTCTCAATATAAGACTCGAAGAGACCATTGCCTTTACCTGCATCACGAGCGACGTCAATAATATGATAGTGAGTTTCGCTGCTAAAACTCGTTTTCTCTTGAACTTCAGTGCGCCGAGAAATCAGGTCACTCAACAACTTTGATACTTCCGCAATCCTTACATTCAAGTCAGTCAACTCGTCCCTCGCTTCACGAGCCTCTTTGACTCTTTGGGGATTCCAAGAATATACCGTGGTATTGAGTACGTCGAAGAATGACGTAAGCGCGTTGGGTTGATCTGCCAATGTCCCGTATAGCTCGACGTAAGCGTCCGAAAGCTCATGAGTGCGAGTGAGAAGCCGTAGGATGCGCGCATTGATGCTAGGCCAAATCTGGTTCTCTACGTTGTACCGGTAGTCCTCGCGAAGAACGTTCTCACACGATTCGATTGCAACAGCGCGGTTAGTGACTGTCATTTTGCTTACCTGATGTATGGGATGAGCAGATGATAAGGTCTCAACCACTAAGCGTCGGTACCTATCCGAGAATAAATTTGCAGGTTACAGGTACCACTTAGCGCCCTCGTCACAGACTGCTCCCACATCAACACTCTGCAGGCACAGATAGACTTGTGTCCAAATAATCCCGCGACAACTTAGCGCCTACCCACTCAGCGAGGCGCAGTCATTCTTTACAGTAAAGTAAAGTTAATCCGAAAAAGCATGAGTGGCGAATCCCCTCCCTTTCAGTAACACTTAACCTACTTTGCTACAGGTAAACAAAATGAACGTGGCCACCCCATCTCCCGTCGACGACCTGCTCAATCCTAGCGAGACCGCGTCACGCCCTGTCAGGATTCTCGCAGCAGCAGGCAGGATGTTTATCGAGCATGGCTACGAGGGCGCGAGCATGGAAGAGATCGCCAAAGCGGCAGCGGTCACCCGCCAGACCCTCTATAACCGCTACCCCGAAGGCAAAGAATCGCTATTCGTCGCGGTGGCGGAACGCATGTGGAAGGCGTTTCCAATCATGAACGTCGCCAGCGATGAGTCGGCATTGGCTGACCCCAGAAACGGACTCCGACAGATCGCCATTGAGTTTGCGGGCTTTTGGTCTGGGCCAATGGCCGCTGATTTCCTACGCATGGTGATCCGGGAAGGTCGGCGCTTCCCACTGCTGGCCAGCCGATTCGATGAAGTCATACAGGAGCCCGCCATGACCGTTGTAAGCGACTATCTCGGTGAATTGGCGCTGCGGGGTATCCTGGCAGTTCAAGAGCCTAAGATCGCTGCTCGCGACTTCATGGGCATGATTGACGGTCGAGTCCTGTGGACTCAGGTCAGAGGCAACAGCGAACCCCTCGTTCGCGATGAAATCGAACAGATAGTAGACCGAACAGTGGACATTTTTTTACGTTCGCTAAGGCACTGAGAGGCGCGTCCAAACCTCTTGCGCAAGGTAAAACCCCGTGCCTTAGGAGTACCAAAATCCCTAAAGCCCCTTGATACCCGCTCAGCCCTCACGCCTAACTGCGCCGACAGTTAGACAGGGAGCACAAACGTTGAAAGCCAGAGGCCGAGCCATGAGCCCCAACAAGCACGTCGAGGCAGGCTAGTAGCACATTCGGCGACGGCCCAAGAGGCCTCTAGGGCCGAATTTCAAGCAGACTCACCCCTTCGGCGGGTACGGATCGTTGCCATATGAATCACGATCCCGAATCTTGCCATCCTTGCCGTGTATCAGCACTTCGCTTTTCTGGTTCTGCGCTATCCCCCGAGCCGCATCAGCAGCCTCTTGCTGAGTTCGATGATGAGATGTGTCCTTGGAATTGCCTTCCCCTCGAACTGCCCACCCATCATCACGCTTCACCACGTGCTGGTTTTTGCCTTTACCTGCCATGTGACACCTCGCTGAATAAGGTTACTTAAAGCTAGCAGCACGGCGCCAAAACACAATATGTAGGGACAAAAAAACACAACCAACACGCTATGTAGTGAATTCAGAGTCAGCGCACCCAATTGAACCAGCCAGCTTGGCGAAGGCGGAGACCCGTCGGAAGATCAGAAGTCAGCATTTTCGAATTGCTCACGCGAAGCTTCAGACAAGCGCTCATCATCTGTTTCGTACTTCACCTTGCTGATTGAGTGATAGACGAGGCTGTCGCTCACATATTGGATGCAAGGCCCATCAGACCGCTTCGGGCCCAAGATCATGTAGCCGTTCCGGATACGTCCCACGGTGGATGTCGCCGCGCACGCTACGTGGGAGAACAGCACGATATTGCTACCTGCGCTTTCCTGTACCGACTTGAAAATCACACCATCAATACGGGGCTTGCAGTGAATAGCAAGGTACTCGGCGATAACCTGCGTAGTCAGGTAATCCCGTTCTGATCCAGGCAGCACGGGCACAGTGATCTCATCGTGCAGGAACTTCAGGAAATCCCGCCGCCCCGCCTTAGAGTTGTATTTGGAGTCAAAGAAACTTGGCGCAGGCCCAAGATCTGCGCTTTCGAAACGCCCGAAATCCAATACCTTGACCGTCCTGGTCAACCTGAACCTACCGCTCACAACCTTGCTACCCACTGGAGGCCGGAGCTCTGCGACACAGGTCTTGCGCTCAAATGCTCCGTAGAACGCAGGGACACCGACAGGGTTCATCCGGCCCTCCCCGGCACGTTCCTTAGGCGGAGCCCCGAGGTTGCGTGCTGGGTCGGCGGCGATCTCGGAGACACTGCCCGAGGCCATGCAAGTCCGCGCCCGGTAGATCGCAGGATCGTCTTCAGGTGTGAGCAAGCGTACAACGGCGTGTTCATCCGATGAAGCTGAGTACTTGTCCAGGTCTTTGAAAAGCCAGTCCAGGAACGTCTTGGCGCTTTCATTAAAGAAGCGGACACCATGCTTCATGCCCTCTTGAAACTCACACCATTGGTGGCCAATGTCATCCAACCTGAACGGTTGCCTGGAATACTGAATGTCGTCGCTGTACGACGTTAGTCCTCTGCACACAGCACCCACAACGGGTTCAATGTTGTCGCAGCCAAAGATCTCGCTGACCCAGTATTCAATGCTCTCCCCTTCCTGGTAGTCAACGAGCCCATCGCTCCAGCGCCGTCCGTACTCACCTTCACAGATGTGGGTACCAAGGATTTCAGTGACCTTGGATACAAGCTTAGAAAGAGGTATGCACTTGCGGATAGAGCTACACAGGCTGCACGTGGAAGATGCCCCCTCGCGCTGAATCTGCCGCCCCAGGTAGGGGTCGTGCACGCAACGATAACAAACCACCTTCGCACCCTCGCCGTCCTTCACATTGTCCTCTCGCATGGTGCTGGCAATACCTGAGCCTGTTCATAAGGTGCGCATGATGGCTGAAGCGCTGCGATTCGAATACCACCGGCGCCAAGCTGCTCCCTCGACCATCACGGCTATCGTTTGGAACGTGATTGGGCCCGTCGTACCCACTTTCAATTGTTTTTCACTTCAAGTGATGCAGTGTTAAATCCTCCCCATGTGTTTGACGCTCCCTTGCCCGCCCAGAGCGGGCTTTCTTTGGACTGATCCTTACCCAGCAAAACCAGAGCGCCTAATCACCTCTGCCACGTCGATGCGAGCCCCCACAGCTCCATGAAAGCTCGCATTCTAGGAATGATGGTACGCTGTGACGCTTACTCGACTGTTCGCTTAAACAGGTCGATTAGGTTACTCAGAAGGTTGCACAGGATGGCAAAGAAACCCAAATTCTACGCAGTCGTCCAAGGACGGAAGCTCGGTATTTTCAGTGCTTGGGAAGGTGGTGCTCGCTTGTCCATTGAGCGATTTCCGGAGGCTAAGCACCAGTCTTTCGCCACACTCGAACTGGCGGAAGAATGGTACCGCCAACAAAGCCCTACGCCCGGTTCAAACCACTCCCCTGTCCTCCACTTCAGCACTGAAGGCATGGAGAACCGGTCGGCCACTGCTCCCCAACAAGCGGCCTTGGACGGGATCGTTGCTAGGCGATACGTCATCTACCTGATCCTCGATCCCGTGACTGAAGAGCCCTTCTACGTTGGGCTGACGACCAACCTTGAAAGGCGACAGCGCGCCCATCTGGGACGTGCCAAACTCAATACGAAGCGGGCCGCAACCAAAATTGCCGAGATCCTCGGCGCCGGCATGACACCCATTTTCAAAGTTGTAGAATCCTGTGGCTCGGAACAGGACGCGTTGGACGCAGAAACGCGATGGGTCGAGGAATGTACGGCAAGAGGTCACATCGTCTGGAATCGGTGGAAGGAACATCAGGATATCCAGGCTGTTCGATTAAAGCCGAAGCTGGAAATGGATCGGATCGTTGGTGACGGCCCTTTCTTTCTCGGCCCCTATCCGTATAAGTCTCGATTCGAGCTAAAAGAGAGGCTCAGCGCATTCTTAATCAAGGCCTCATCGGGCTTGATCGAGCATCCCATAGCCATAGAAAAGCTCAAGCTGATATGGTTAACGACCAGGCATTCGGGGGACGTGAGCGAGTTTCGCATCGTCAGCGGGGCAGTCAGGCATCAGCTCGAAGCAGTACTGGTGTCAGGGAGTACCGTCGACTTTGACTACGGCTCCGTGATAGACCGCCTCCCTTGAGTACCTTGGCACACGCGAGGCTGCAGGCGAGTCCAACCAAAGCCATTCGTTAGCGCTGACGGCTCAAGTGCAGGAGCGACGGCGTACCCGCCCGATGCATATCTGATTGATCGCCGTTATTTTCAGCGAAGAACGGATTATTCAGGCCCAAGAAATCAGCCATCCAAGCTTTTTCCTCTGCACTTGGCTCATAGGAATATGCCGTTTCACCCTCCACTTGTTATGCCAGTTCGCGCCAATATCTCGGATGACCAACTGCATCCAGAAAAACAAGCTCGCAGGACACATAGCACATCCAGATTCCCGAGGTCAGGAACTGAATGTCTAATTACAGGGACTCCTCAGAGCCTGTGTACTCACGAATGGGAGTCAGTTGCTTATCCGACCGCTCCCATCATCTTGTCATAGTGCTCCTCAAACCCTGTCCTCACGAACACCTGCCTGAACCGCTCCACGTAGTGAGCCGGCTCAATCTCACCAAAATCCGTGAGGTTGACCGCATCGGCGTGAGACTCACGATTAACGTATCGATACAGGGCCTTAAAATCTGCATCCTCATCGGCCAACGCCACGAGCGCCTCCTGAAGCACGTCCTGGCGGTGCACAAATGTGAAGTAGTACTCCAGGATATTCCGCATCATGTTTGGAATGACGGTCGCAGAGGTACGCCCTGCCTGGGCATCCTTGATGGCCTGCCAGAATGATTGGTAGTCATTCTGTACGTCAGTGGCCTTCATGGGCGTGATGACGCTGTGTGCAGCCTTGGTGATCCGGAACAACGAGAACTCGTCCGATTTTTTTAGGTGCTTGAGCATCTCGTGAAAGAAGAACAGGTTGTGCGTCAGGATGAAGACCTGCTTGAAGCGCTCTTTCGGGCTGAGTACTCGCCGGTGGATCATGGAGGCGATGTCGTAAATGTAGTTATGAGAAAGGCTTGATATGGGATCGTCGATGACGATGATACGCTCGCTTTTCAGCTTGGAACCGTTTTCATCGAGCTCGCCGTTACAGACTTCAAGAAAGTATAGGAAGGAGATCAACGTCTTCTCACCCTCGCTGAGCGTCTTGAACACGCCGGCCTGCTGGTCGGGCCTTTGCAGCTTGTAACGAGGAAGCTCACCCTCCTCTCTGACAACCAGAAAGCCCTTGAGCCCGAGCACAGCCAACGACGTGTTGATGCTGTCGATGGACTGGTCGATGTTCGTGATCTTGGCTTTGCTCAGAGCAATAGCATCCCGGTGAACCTGAGCCTTTATGCGGATCTCGTCAGCCAGCTTTCGCTTCTCCTCCTTTTTAACACCAAGCTCGCTATGTACCTTTCTCGCGGACGTGATGACCGTGTCGCAGCTCGCTCGAAAGCAGTTCCAGAAACGCGTTTTGATGTTCTCCAGGTGGGTTTTCTTGTCTTTTACCTTGAGGTTGAAGGCATCAATCTTCTGCTGATCTTCCGCGATCAAGGCGTTGATTCCGCTGAGCAGAGCCTCGGTCGACTCCAGCGTGATAACCATCGATGGACTCGCCAATTTGGCAGCCAGCTCTTGAATGTTTTGGGTGAATAATGCGTCCAACCTTGCCAGAAGTGCCTGGTACTCAGGAGCCCGATACTCCGCACGCTGGGACTGGCCTTTCAATCGAGCGACACCGCCGTCGTATCGGTTTTTCAGAGCTTTCAGCTGAGAGACCCGCTGCTCGTACGTTTTGTCGAACACCTTCCGGATTTCATCGTAGAAACCAGCTGGCAGGGTTTGCTGGCAAAACGGACACTGCTCGCGTTCGTGAAACTCAAGGGCATGCTTGACCCAGTCCGAGTTACCCAGATCAGTAATCAACGCGGAAAGGTACGAGTCGCCGGATCCGGAAATGACTTCGGAAAGCAGGGGGCTGGTTTCAACCTCGCTTTCTGCAAATCTGAGAGTAGGTATCGCAGGGAGCTCGGTATCTCCCGCAGACTGCAACTGCTCCGCCTCAGTTGCCAACGCGGTGAAATCCTCACTCGATGTCACAAGCGCAATATCACGTAGTTTGTCGCCGAGGCGCTCTTTGGTATTGGGCCCAACGAGGCAATACCGGAGAGGGCCGGTTTCGAAAGGTTTTTTTAGGGCCCATAGCTGATCCAGCATGTCCGCTTTTTTGGCTTTCTGAGAGTCGCCAAAAGCGTTCCCTGCCGCCACCTCGGCCTGATGTTCAGTCAACACCTGTTTGAGGGCCAGCTCGGCAGCCTCCAGCTCTTTCTCTGCCTCGATATTGCCTTCATTGAGCGTGAAGATGCCGGCCTGCGAACTGGCCTGGAAGTTGGCCTCCATGAAGGTATGGTTGTACACCAACACCTCACGCTCCGCTAAAGCAGGCTGAGTCTGGCATTGGTGATACCGCAAATCAGCAGGGTCTTGGAGGTAGTTCCCAATGGTGGTTTTGCCCGTGCCATTGTGCCCATAGAACATGTTCACTTTCGTGAGTGGGCCGACCTGGGAGTTGAGCTCGGGCGAGTAGCTCGATACGCCGCGCAGTATGAGATTCTTGATCACGTCGCTGTCCTTAGCTGCCAGAAACTAACACGTCCGTATCCTATTACTGACACGCCCAAGAGGAAAGACCGCCTTCCTGGCCTCACGCCAAAGCCACTACTGCAAGTAAATGCCTCCCCGTTGCCACAGCATCAGCGCAGTGTCAGATCGGGAGGTTGATGAAGCTTTAGCAGCGTGATACCGTCGAGCTTCGATTTATCTGAATCGAGCGGTCGGTCAGCAAAGCCTTTGCGCATCAGGTGTTTCTCCCTTCTTTTCGCACGCACTTCGACGATAGTCAGCGGAAAGCCGACACCCTGACGTATTGGAGAATTGCCATGCGCCTTCCGATCTATGCCCAAGATTTGCTGCCCAATGCAGCCTTCAAGAAGCTCGCCAAAAGCCTCAAAAACAGGTGGCCAGTCCAGCCCTCGATCCAGCAAACGCTAGCCAACGAAATCCTTTCTAAAGGCTTGGGGTATCTGGACTATTACGAGCTCAGAAGTTCGTCCCTAAACTGCCCTCCTGAAACGCCGACACCTTCCGAAAGGGACGCGCGCGCCGGGATTGTGGCTGCACTTGCTTCTGCTCTCCAATCCGCCAATGAGATATCCGTCACTCTTAGCCGCCTGGAAGCTTTCGTAGAAACACTTCCGTTGACAGCCTTGACCGCCTTCAAAATGGCGGCTTCAAGCGCCACATCATCGCTAATCACCAAGCCGTTAACGCTCGACCCGACACCAGGTCAAGTCTGCCCAGTGAATCTTACCTGCCCTGCAAAGACAACTCCGATGTACACAGCTCCAATGATAAGAACGGAAATACCCACCCCTTTCGGGCGTCCCGAGAACTCGATTAGCCAGAAGGAGATTGAGGCACTCAGGCAGGTTGTCAAACGCACAAGTAGTCTGCGCGACCAGAGTATTTTTCTTCTGTTGGAGTCTGGGCTGCGAGCAAATGAAATCCTCAGCAGTCAGGTACCCCATGTCCGCAATTTTGAACCCAGCTCGTACCAGTTCAAGATTTTTAATAGCAAAAGTCGACCAGTCGTAACGAGAGCAGACGCGATTGGGAAATACATCGACTCAGCGGGACTAGCTCCGGGGGATTACCTGTTTCCGTCTAAAGAGGATCCCGCGACACCAATGTCTGCCCATGAGCTCTGGCAGATTTTTCGCTCGTGGCAAAAGGATGCTCGACTCGCGACCCCGCAGCGCAGCCCACGAAGTCTGAGAAACGCGGCCATCCTCAAGTCGGTGATCAAAGGCTCTGCGCTCTCTTCACCTGAGCAGATCGCTACGCGGGTGGGGCACCTTTACCAGTACACGACAGAGCATTATACGGCTCTGAGTGACACTGATCCTGCGAGCGCCCGCAGCGAGAAAACGCAAAAGAAATAACGAGATTCTTAGGCCACGGGTGCATCTGATCACATGGGCCAAGCCACGGTGCCCAGATGGCTAATAACTCCGCAGGGCGTCTTACATAACGCCCTTTTTCCATGCGGCGGTACCCTAGTCACATGCCAAAGCCCAAGAGATAGAAAAGGCCTTTTGGGCCCTCACAGCGCGCAGGAGAACAAACCATGAAAGTTCAGGCAAGTCAGTTTGTAACAACTACTAATGACCGCGTGCTTACCGATGACGGTCAGCAAGGGATGCGTGGCGAGCAGGGTATCGGTTCCTCAACAGAGCGACAGCAAGGTCACGTCGCTGCAGCGATCTACGCGAGTTGCGGCCAGTTGGATAATCGCCAACTGGATGAGATCATCGAATGGGTTAGTCTTTTCAAAAGATAATCGAAAGCTAAAACAACGAAGCCACGCCCCCCGTGTGGGCCCCAGCCGTTGCGCCAAGATAGCCGTTGCCCCGCTGGGCGCCTCGCAGAAAGCAATTAATCCAGCGCGGCGCCCACCAGCTATGCCTGATCCAAGGTATCCTGCCAGCATCGCGGGGTGGTTGGCCCTGCCTTCGATACAAGCGCCCAGATGCCCATCAAATTCATTCTCTTCGATGCCTTCGGCACCCTGCTCCAGATCACGAAAGGCCGGCACCCCTATCGCCAAATCCTCAAGGCAGGCATCCGCCAAGGCCGCAGACCTCAGCCGGACGACCTCCGCCAGATCCTCACCCGCAACTTGAGCCTCACCGATGCGGCAGAGCTTTTTGGAATCAAAATTCAGCCCGCACACATGGCTGATATCCAAGGTGACCTTGAGGCAGATCTGAGTGCTATCGAACCGTTCGAGGATGGCCAGCGTGCAGTGGAAAGGTTGCAGGCTGCGGGCCTCAAAATAGCGATCGCGTCGAACCTAGCTGCACCCTACGGAGCTGCGGTTCGACGTTTTTACCCAACAGTAGACGCTTATGGGTTTAGCTTTGCCGTCGGGGCCATGAAGCCCGAACCGTTCCTCTACCGAGCAACCTGTGAGCTGCTAGGGGCCGATACTACCGACTATTTCGGTGACAACAGCGTTGTAATGATTGGTGATTCGCCTCGATGTGATCGTGACGGCCCCAGGGAGGTGGGCATGAGGGGGTACCTTTTGAATCGCGCGGGTGGAAAGGACTTCACCAACCTAGCGGATTTCACCGACGCAATACTGTCCAGCGATGCGCAGCGAGGGCATTTGTGGAACCCCTAATGCGGCAGTCGCTAAAGAGGCTGATGAAATCGACCAGACGAGCAACCCCGTTACCACGATTGGGTATCCCGCACTATATCGGCTGGAACTGCTGCGTTTGACGCAGCCAGCTCCCGCCGCACACTGATGTCAGGCGTGCTTTGCCTGGATATCTTCTACCCCTCCACGAAAGGCACCAGGTAGTTGACCAGTCTATCTGCCCGGATCGGCGAGTGCTCGATTGAAAGCTGACACTGCCCTTCAAGCTCGATATCGGTTAACTGAGACTCACATAGATCTTTCAGCAATACCCGGGATTCAGCAACCAGTTGGTTCAACCGATCAAGCGTGAGCGCATAGCTCTCATGCGCTGACGCTGCAGCGGTTGCCTTGTTTGTGGGGTGCACCACCACACGATGACTTGAGTAGCCGGGGTAGTTTCGGACAAACCACTGCTCTGCGACCAGAAGCTGACCATGCTCCTCCTTGGTCAACGGGTTTTTGTCCTGTTTGCGACTTTTTGCTTCCAGGATCAGAGCAGTCTTGTTGGGGAGCAGCCAAAGTACATCAGGCCCCTCCCCACCAACGTCATGGCGCTCTGTAGTAAGCCCTATCAAGCTACCGAGTTCTGCGAGCGCCTGCTCGAACTGATTGGCAGAGGCGCTGCCGTGCAACTTGGACACCACCTCCTCGAAGCGTTGAAGCAGGCCACGCCTGATCCGGTATCCACGTAGCTGAACGGCAATCGCTGCGCCTTGTGCGCCAGGAGACGCCAGGGGCCGGTAGGGAGGAGCAGTGCGTGGACGCAAAAGGTTGCGGTTCGCCGAAAACGCCGATCGTTGGAGCTCGTCGCTGCGCTCGGCTTGCCCCCAGTTTTCCGCGATACGGCCTGCCAATTGGTACAACCAGCCACGTGTTTGATCATCCACCGCGCCCTGAACACCTGCTAACTGATCCAGGCGTTCGATAGCTTTGTCATAAAAGCCGTCGGCCCAAAGGTTGAAGGCCTTGCGTTCCGTTGAGGCCGCATTGAACCGCTTCGGGTCTGGCGCCTCTGGCCCAACGTTTTCCGCAAGGGTTGCGGCATGGTACTCAATCCATCCGATGTCCCGATTGATGCTGAGCGCGATTGTATTGGTCAACTCGTTGACGTCACTGACTTCTTTGCTGACCGTCGACCCCATTTCGAGCTGTGCCCGAGTCGCGCTCGTGAGCAGCCTGAAGTTCGCGTCCTTGGCAATCCAACCAGCCAAGTCCGAGCCAAGCAGCAGCACTACGCAATGGTCGCCAGCCCCACGCGCTCCGCGTCCGATCCCCTGCTCTATCCGCTGAGCGAGCATGCGACTGATAGTAGCGCCACCATAGAGGGTCGCAGCACGTAACAGCTCATAATCAGACGTGCCGGAGGGAAGCCCTTCCATCACCAGTACTCTGCAAGAGTCACCGGGTAGATCAATTCCATCGTAACGGTTGGCAAATACGAATGGCCCATTGGTTCTACGCGACTGCAAAGCCTCGATCGCAATCTCCACTTGGTCTGAGCCTTCCGCGAACTGCGCAGTGTCAGTCCATGCCTGCGCAGCATAGTTGGCGTGCACCAAAGCCACAGCCCCCAGGTTCATCCCAGCCACTTGCTTGAGCGTTGACTTAGCGACCTGTTGCGGATCGAAATCAAAGGGCATTAGGCTTGGGATCAGGATCATCCGCTCACTGATTCCCGCGAGAGACCTAGAGGTTAACGCGTTGTTTACGAGCTGAGGATCGGCGTCGAACGTGCGGACAATTTCACTATCGTCAGCGATGGTCGCCGACATGTAGATACGTCGGGGAGCATCAGCGAATGTGGGGAAATTGTTTACCTGGGGCAGAACACTCGTAATGGTGAAAGCTTTGCCACTGATCAGCGCATGGCACAGATGCAGATTGTCTCGCAGCAATGGCCAAGCATACGGAACGTTCGCACCGTCGCCTCGCAACATTCCCCGTACGGTATCCAACTGCTCATTCCAGGCCCAATAAGGTACTTCCACAACGCCGCTGTTGAGGCCTGAAACGGTATCGTCAAAAGTGCCTAGTCGATCGATGTCTCGAAAAGCATTGCGGAACAAGGTGCACAGCGCCCCGTACGTTTCCTTGTCTTTCTCAGAGGAAACCTCAAGGGTGAACGACTCGCGCACCACAGAGAATGCTACGTGGGCGTCATCGAGGATCACGGCACCTACTCGAATGGGCATTTTCTGCCCACGAACCCCAAACTTGCTATGGCCGTTGAACAAAGCTTTGTACGAGGCGACCATGACAGCCTTGCCGTTCACAAAGTCGTCGTGCAGGGTCTGGCCCCGGATGTATGGGACAGCGAGAATTCCCAGCGATCTCGCTTTCTCCAAGGTCTGCTTAACTAACTGCGTGGTCGGAGCCAGATACAGAACGGGCTCTTTGAGGTCATTCAGAGTTGACTGAGCGATCAGCAGACCCACTAGGGTCTTCCCGCCCCCAGTGTGGAGCTTGACGACCGTATCACGCTCATCCTTACGCTCGAACCATGCCTCCAGCACCTCGGCTTGACTGGTGTACAGATCATTGATGCCTTGTGGCTTAGGCATGCGTCTGAAGATTTCCAGGGGATCGATAGGAGCAGGTCGCAGAGACTGCGATCTGAGTTTGTTGAAGTCCACCATCCTTGTTTACCTCGCAGTCGCTATTGAGCTTTAGTCGCTCATGTTCATTGGGTTATATCTCATCTTCTACGATTACTTGTTCTGCTTTGCCATGCTGGAAACCCGCGATCCAGCCACGGGACTATTCCCAGCCTGGGCTATAAATGCGCTCGCCGCATTAGGCCATATTTGTGAGCTGTCAAATGGTGTCTGGCCTCCTAGGCCAATCCCGAGGAATCAGGGCATCCTCAGAGAGCTTGTTCCACCGCTTGCGAGTAGCCGCGACGTAACGGGGGTCATCCCCGAAGAAGGCGTGCTCAATCAGCAGTACCTGCAGACCTTCCTGGGCAGCCGTCTCATTGAAAAGAAAGTCGATGTGTCGACGCATGGCCGATACCTCTTCGTTTTCTCCAATCGACGACTCGTCTTCCCCACGTTGCGGGTAGTAGGGTCGGCTAATCTGGTCGAACGCGAGGAAGGCTGGTACTGGAGCATTGATTTCACCCAGGTACTTCTGCAGCGCGAAGGACAGGGCAATGTGGATCGCCAGGTAGTTTTCGTCCGACCCTGCATCATGCAGACGGAGAACGGCTCCTGTGCCCTCCTCGATGATCGCCACCTCCGGAGGCTTGGAAGAAAACTCAAGGTCTGCCCCAATGCATGGCGCGACCGTAGGCAACTTGGCGAACGCCTCCGACAGGTATTGCGACACCTTGCGTTCGGCGCGAGAGAGCAACACTTGCTTGGAGTTACTGTCGATCAGCGCTTCGAGTCTGAGAATCTGCTCATGCAGAACACTGAGGTCAGAGCCGGGTTGCGGCCTGGTCGGATTCATCTCCAAAAACTGCGACACCTTACCCAGCAGATGGGAATGGTACCGGGCCAAGCTATCCATTTGCTTGGCTTCATCACTTTGCCGAACCCAAGTCTTGATGCGCTCATCGGTTTCACGCAGCTTGATATTGAGTTGATCGATCTCGATCTGTAACGAGTCTTCATGTTCGATCAGGCGCGGCCTGACACTCTCGACCGCCACGCTTTCCGATCGTACGATCTTGATGGATTGGTGGATCGCTTCAGAAATCGCAATGCCACGCTCCGTCGGTGTGTCGCACAACGGACAGGTGCCAGAAGCTGGCTGAAGATGCTCGGCAATCTTCAGTTTCTCGTACTGGCGTTGGACAGCGCCCTGAAAACCCACCATGTCCTGAAGGGCCGAACGGGTCGCACGGGATTGCCTGCGCGCTTTCTCGATGTCACTCAGTAGGCTACGCCGCTTTTCGTACAGGTTACCTAGCTCGCTTTCGTTGGGGTTCGACACAGCTTTGGCATTGATCCGCTTGACCCGTTGCAGGATGGCTTCCAATTCCTGCTCGGTAGCATCGTCCGAGGGGAGGTCACATAGGCCGCTGCGACTAGCATCGAGCAGCAAGCGCATGGCGTGTTTTTTGTACTCGCTGCCGGCTGCCTGGCGAGTTCGCTGCTGTCGCTCCTCTCGCTCAAGCTGCTTGCGAAGATCGCGCAAACGCCGCTCCTGGAGCACGGTGTCCTCGTTCACGACTCGCAAGAAATAGGGCATCGTCTCGATGATCGCTGGAGCTTCGTCAGCCTGATCTAGCCCATGAAGCAAAGCCGTTTCGTTATAGATGACATCCTTGGGAACGAACATGTAGGCCGTGGCGTGGCGCACCGTTGGGCGCCATTTACGGGCGATCTTGTCATCGGAAACGTCAGACACACCGCCGATGCCAAATGCTCGTTCGATGAAGGCTTTACCCGCATCGACCGTCGTAGCACCTTGGAGCTGGTGAGCAGTGTCGGGAATTGGCAAATTCCGCCCATTGCTGACGAACATCTTGGTGCTGGTGCCTTGGCCAACAGGCGGGACAAGGCGCGCCGTAATCATTTGCGCGCCATCCAGCACCCACTTCACACCGACCGCCACACTGTGGCGTTTCACATGAGCTGCGAGTTCGCACTTGCTGGAGCCAAGGCAGTAATCGATGGCTTTGATCAGAGTGGATTTACCCGTACCGGAGGCACCGGTAAAAATGTTCACCTCACCCAGCCGCAGATCAAGGATGCGAACCCGCCCGCCTTCGCCGATAAAAAAGATGTTTGAGATGTTCCAGCGGCTCACAATTCTAGCCCCATCATGTCGAATACAGTCCGTGTAGTGCCGGCCAGGGCAAACCAGCAGCCCAAGCGGTCAATGTTCTTGAAAATGTTCCGGGTCTCCTCACTCAATTGCTTGGTGAGGACTTTGCGGAACGAGGCTGCGCCCAAGACGAGTCGACCTTCGGCATTGACCATGAGCAATTGGCTGAAGCATGCAAACTGGATCGCCTCGGTAACGATATCCAGGGAGCCATTCACTCGATCTGCAAGCCGGATCTGAATGAAGGGGCTTCGATGCAGCCACTCCAATAGGCCCGTCCTTCGATCGGTACCCGCAAAGGTAGACGCTAGGTCACCTGACAGCGCCAGCGGCAAGGCTGCGTAGCACAACGTGAGGTCTGGCGGCGTGTTGCTGCGAGAGCAGTACTCTGAAACAAAGTGGGTCAGTAACGCAGCACAATAGGCCGGGTTGGTTTCGGCATAGATGTCGTGGGCAATGGCCATACTCTAATCCTTGAGGAGGTTCAGATAGTCGACATGCCACCCAACCAGCTGGTCGATTGCCAACACTTGGTAAGTGCCCCGCACGTAATAGTGCCCGCTCCAGCTCGGCGCAATCGGCTCGACATCCTTGGGGGCATGGTCATGAGCCCAGCGCAGAAGCTCCAGCCCTTTGGCCTCGACTTCGAGAGGATCTAAACCCTCACAATCTTCTGCCATTCGAGAGTGGAGATCCGACCAACGCTCGGTGAGCTTTGCGTCATAACTGACGATCTTCGACCGCATCTGAGGTTTTTCGACAATCCACTTCGCCCGTTGCTGCGTCGCCCTCCATTGCTCACGGACAGCCTTAGTGACATCAGAGGGTCTTCCCCGAACCAAAGCGATCTGGCGATAGAGCATACCGTCAGACTCATAGTCATCGGGATGGTTGACCATGTCGAAATCAGCGATCAGCTTTTCGTCGTCCAGATGCGCGATGATGGAGGAGATGCTGTGTTCCATTTCGCTGCGCTGAATCACCCGATCGCGCTTGCCACACAGGGTGTACACCACCTGCTGATCCCACCACGCAAGCAGTCGCTCAGCCGCTTGGGAACGCTGATCCTTCGGGAGCAGGTGCAGGTGTTTGGACAGCGCCTCAGGGATCTGCCCAATCGTGACAGTGCCATGCTGAATGCGGATTCGTCGTAGCAGACTCGATCGGGTTGATGGGTCAAGGTTGAGGAATGCCTCACAGCCGGCAGAACGTGGTGTATGCGGAAGCTTATCACCTGCGGCCTTCGCAGCGGTGCGCTCATCAACGACACGGCTGGCTTCCTCAAGCATCGCATTGAGCAAGGTCTCTCGATTCGCCTGGGGGTCACACAGAGCCATCAAGGGAGAGTCGCTGGGTACGGTGCCGACTGAAACAAGGCAGAAGGTCGTATCAGCCAGTGATACGAGTGGGATGGCATCAATCCATACCTTGATGGTTTTCCACAACGCCACGCATGCCAGTGTGACGGGGGGCGGATTTTCTTGGACGGAATGCTTGAGTTGGTACAGAAGGGTCTGGCCGTTAGCCGTGAGCTCTACGTCGTCCAGCCTTTCGATTGCCACCGCAGCGTCATCATTCGTCTGCGATATCAGCGTCAGTAGAGCGAACTGGCTCTGGAAATAAAATCCCAAAGCGGCTGCGGACGCCTCATGAATCGTGTTTGATTCTGCACCTTCCATCACCCGAACAAACGCCTCCCTGGTGCAATAATGCGATCCAATTTAATCGCAAAATGATACCAGAGTGCCATTATTAATTCACAGGCTGACACCGGCTTTAGGTAAGGACGAAGGTCGACTAGGCAACCGGAGAAACTCGGCAAACCGTCTTCACCTCCACCTTCGACGCGCCGGAGTCGAGCTTTAAGCTCATTTGACGATCAGCGTCTCGACGCCCGTGACCATATCACGAGAGGATTCGATCACGCTGGGGTTGTCGTTGCCGACTTGCCTGAACAGCGCGATCACCTCATCAATGTCCATGAAGAGCAAAAACTTATCTTTCTCACGGTCTGAGGTGAAGAAAAATCCGGACAGTCCGCCCTCTTCCGAGACACAGGGTGCGAAGATGAAGCTGTGTATGACCCCGCCGCAAACGAAGGGAATACTCCGCTTCTCTTGATTACCTTTGTTGAAGTCATAGAGCTCGTCAAGCCTATGATTATTACGCCAGGTCACAGGTTTGAGGTTGGCGAACTTGCTGACCGCGAGCAGCATGGCTCGTGTCTCATCAGTCACTTTCGTGGGGGTTTCAGTCAGCCTTCTGACCGAGTAAAACCCTATGAAGATATCCCGCTCGATCTGGGCAAGCTGATCTTCAGATAGCTCTCTAGATCCCTTGAGAGCTGCGAGGCGCTTAGCCAGTTTCAGCAGAGGTAGCTTCCAGTTTTCACTTTCCCAAACCATTGAGTAAGCCCCCCAAGGATTGCGCCTGCGTCCAGCATGGCCGCCCTACAACCCGAGATCCACCGTGAATCGTGTATCCCTCATCTCATCAGTTGCCAATTGATCGCTGACCAGACGCTGCAATACACAATAGTAGAGATAATCGCGTTTATGCTGTCGCACCCAGAGAACGGATGCCAGCGGGTCATCATTGCCCCAGTCGTCGTTCAGGCAAACCTGCAGGGCCCTGAAGGCCGCGTCGCCCACGCTTGTTCGATATAGCCGAGTCATATCGTCATGCCCAGGCGGACGTGCATAGGTGTGAAGCACACCACGAATGACATCTTGCAAAGACTGCCCATACGATCGAGCAGCACAATGCCAGACCTCATTTTCCAGCTCAGCCCGTTCCACGGCACGCTCCCAACAAATTAGACCGGGATGCAATTTCCACGTAAATCAGCCTCTGTGCCACTGCTCATGGACGCGAGCGCGGGAGCGCTTATCCAGGTACCAGAACGATCAGTAATGTGCCGCTGGCCATGATCGACAATGTAACGATCAGCCCTTTGCGCCGGCCCACGTCATCGATATAGGCCCCCAGAATCACAGCGCCCAGCGGTCGCAGCAAGAAGCCTGCGCCGAAGACAGCAAAGGTCATCATCAGGGCGGCGAATTCACTAAAGGCGGGAAAGAAAGCTGACGCGATCTGGGTGGCGTAGAAGCCGAAGAGGAAGAAGTCGAGCTGTTCCAGGAAGTTGCCCGAGGTCACTCGGAATACGGCGCCTGCCTTGGATTTGGCGGACGCTGGCCGCGATTGGGATGAGCCATGCATTGTTGTTCTCCAGCGATCTTATTAGGTGCTTTGTTAGCGCTTTGATCGAGGATTCTGCGTGGCACACCTTGATACGATAAGTGTTATGTTTCCATCGATTGATGCCGAGGCTCTATCAATGCTTGCTGGTGCTCCCGTCTTTTTCAGCATCCGGGCCAGCCGAGCAACGCTCTACTTATGAAACTTCTCAAGATGGCTTTGGAGGTCTGTGGCCAGTTCGATGTAGGAATGCACCGAGTCCTGTGTTGGCTCTGCGCCTACCGCATGAGCGGCATCGTTCCGAAGACGTCGTAGCTCGTGGTAGAGCGTAACCTGTGTCTCGCTCAATGCCCCGATACCCGACAACTCCTGCGCCAGGCGAGCTGCGGTTATATAAGACTTGGCTGGATTTGCTGAGCTTCGAGCCAGCGCTGCACGAGCAGCTGCCTCCACACGCACCCATGATTCCTGGATGGCTGAGCGCGGATGGAGCGCTGCGAGCTGGAACAGGAATTCTTTAGAGGCGGTTACGTCTGCACTCAATGGCGGGACAGGCTGTGCAGGCTTGTCGACCATCTCTTTGAGCTTGTTCACGTCTCGTTCGAACTCAGCCTCAACAGGGCCTGCTTTGAGCTTTTTGAGGAAAGGCGCCAACGCCTTCAATTCTGGCTTAAGTAATACCAGTGCAGCCACAGCCACCGCTGGCCAAGCCAATGCCTTGATCAATTCGGAAATAAAGGTAAAAACGTCCATTGCCATCCTTGGATAACTCCCGCACCCAAAATGAAGCCACTCAAAAAAATGGCTACCTACCCACTCCAACCTGACTTGGCACAGACCGTGCTCGTAAGGCAGCCAGCTTTTTATTCATGCCCAATACCTGATCCGTCGTCAAGACCGAAGTGTTAACCACCCCATAAAAATCCCTTACTAAACCGCTAGGGTTGTGCGACGGAGGCCTCGCACCTCCAGCTATGGAAGATGCCAAACCGGCTATTTGTAAGCGGTCAGCGAACACACCTTGATCACGCTGGTGGGTAGTTGCTCGCTTTTAGCGAGGTCTCACGAGTCTCTAGTACGAATTATTGCTTAGCCAGAATTCAGAATAATTCTGAGCCACCCAAAGGCGTAGGGGTGTCCCTTCCCTCTCCACTAGAGCTCCGACTACGTCCGTCGGCGCGCTACCCATTCCAAGTGACTAGCCGCCTTAGGCATTTAAATCAGTTCGTAATATCCCATTTCGCTAATTTTTATCCCTGCCCTACGGTCAGGAGTAAAGCGCTCCTTAATGATATAAAATAAGTCGTGGAAGACAGTTTTCGAGGTTGCGAAATAGCTGTGCCCTAACCCGAACATGTCTGCGCCAGCCGCTGTTACGTCGACCGTAGACAAACCCCTGATTACAATGGGTGGAGAGGCATTGCCCGCGCGATTGAGCTTGTGCAATTTGGTCGACGCAAGAATAGCTCGATCAGTTCTGGAAGCATATAAAGTTACCTGTTCGTACTTTCCAAACGACCGCGAAATCTGCTTGAATCGACCCTCGTCGATATCAGGAGCAGCCAGTACTACTTGGCTGACTGGAGTTGCACCTGGCTGGTTTTGCCAATTCTCCAGCACGGCTAAAAGCGCCCTATTGCCCATGCTATGAGCGACGATATGAAGGCGTTGCAACCCCAGCTTGGTCGTGACCTCGGTCAGAAACGTACGAAGGTGCTCTTGAGACCACTCGATCGTCGATTCATCAGCGGCATAGTTTCCTATTCCCCCCCGCGATGACCAGCTGTAACACAGCTTCACTCCAATAAATTTCAGATCATGGCAGATCTGAGCCGCCCGCCAGATCGCTTCGTCGAAACTGACGTTGAAACCATGAATGAACAGCAGCCCCTCACCATCCTGGAGCCGCGTGCTTCTGCACCAATCACTGAGTTCTAAGGGGGTCAGTCTGTGTATAACGATATGCTTGCAGGGGTCTTCATCAGGCGTCGACCAAAACCTTATCCCACGACTGGGGCGCTCCAGCGCGCCTTCTTTGTGAACATGGGGAATTGAAACATTCGCAACACCATAAGTGACCTTGTCCTCTCCTCTGACATCACCAAACGTCGCGTCACCATTGTTATTGACTGTCAGCAGCCGATCGGTGCCAAAGTGAAGCATATGGGTTGTGAATTGCTGATCAGCTTCGAGCGCTAGCTTGGCTGGTGACCTGCCTACCTGCAAGGTATCAGGGAGTTTAGAGATTGGTTTGCGCGCATGAATGATATTGTTCTGATCGCCACGAAGTACACGCGTGACTTTTAAAGTGGAGGTGCTAGGTTTTTCACCACCAACTCTAGGAGATACAATTCTGACGGAATGGACGACAGGATGAGCCTTTCGACTGGTTGGTCGACGAGGCGATGACCTGGAAGCTTCGATATCCATCTGAGCAGGACGAATGGCAGTTGAGCGCCTCACCAAGGTGCGAAAATGAGCCTTTTTGACAAGCCCTCTTACTGCTCCATCTCTAAGAGATTGAGCGTCGAGCATTTCCCTCAAACGTTCTGACTCGTCAAGCAACTTGATCGATGTGCTACCAAGGCGAATCTCATTAAACCGTGCTTCTGCACTGGGGTTACGAATGTTCTGCCTCAGGAAATTGGCAAACTCACCGGTCGGAGATGTTTGCCAGGCGATGAAAACGTTTGTTGAGCTGACTACCCGCTGATACGGTTTGGACGTAGAAATGTTCCTCAACAGAATGGCGGCGGCCAGCTTCAGGTCTTCAGTTGTTCGCATGATCATCCTTGGAGGTCATTTCGGGCTAGGCTATTTTGAGAAATTTAGGGCACTGGGATCGCTTATCGGGAATTTAGTTGGCCCCACGATTTTGCATACGAGCTGCGTGTCGCTGATCCACAGAGCCCGTAACCCAGAATAAAGTGGTCACATCGATTTGACGGAAATGACCTCGACGAACTTGTATTTCTTGCGGGCGGCTTTGACAGCATCTTGCTCTGCCTGCAGTTTGCTGAGCGTGTCTACTTCATGAGTCAGCTCGAACGTTTTGCCTTCAAACTCATTGCCAACACGGAGAGTGACGCGGAGCCTTGGAGTGAACGCCTTCGAAACTTTTTTCTTGGCTACCGGCACCGCTGGTTTCACGAACACGACCTCGGGCACCGTTTCCGGTCTCGGGGCAGCGGCGAGCTGCGGTGCAGGTACGGCGTCACCGAAGAGCGCGCGGCGCATTTCTTCTTCGCTCAAATCAGGATTCATACAGTGTCTCGGCGGGAATTATGTTTAGCTCGTCCGATTCTATCAGTACGGCCGGGGGCATCCCATCAGCGGATGGCGAGCACTGGATCGCTTAGCCGGCAATAACTGGCGCTGACCGACTCCAACACAGATACGCATATGTGCCTATGGAGATGAAGGCTTCGTGAATGGATTGAAACCTGACTACTTCAGTCCCAGTCGGTCAGCGCGAGAACAGGCTTAGCACTGACAAGCTCACCTAGTGACCACTGAGCCATCCACACCGTAAAGAACCTTCCCATCAACCACTGATTGCCAAGCGGCTCGAACTGGGTACTCCAAGTCACGGTCAAGAAGCCTCTTTCTAGCATGAGCCTTGAACTCATCCAGAGACCAGAATGCAAGCGAGACCGCTTCTTCTGCAGGCAGGCCATAAGCCTGCCCGTTGCTTGAGTCCCAACTATTGCTTAGAAACTCAAGCGCAAAGCGATCTAGGCTTGGGTCGCTATCCTTCAAGATATGTAAGAGATTTGGGCATGCTTGAGGAGCGAGGCGCGCGAGCGTCCACAGGATGAATCCAGGGCGGTTCTGATCAAGGAGGGCTCCCCTTTTTCCCACCTCGGTGACATTGGTAGCGAAGGCGGCGGCGCATGTCTTTTTTCGAGCAGCACTAAGCTTGAATATATCTGAGGATTGGTTGCGACTGTCGAGATAGCTTCGTCTCAAAATCTCTGCCGCACAGGTGATTGCTTGAGGGTCACGCACAATTTTCTCAGCTATGGAATCGAAGCCTTTGGGCTGCCCTGCATTTGCCAACTGTGAGATTTTTTGCAAAGCCAGATCTTCAGCTCCAACGCTGAAGATAACCCGCCGCGATTGAGTGCGACTTACGAATACAGGAGCATCTACAAGCCTCGCGATTGAGATGCATGTATCTACAAGGTGGTCGTTCTCCGGGCGAGGTAGCGATTCTCCAACCTCCCCAAGCATGTCTATAAACTCGTTACAGTTGTCGATGGTCAGCTGAGAAACGATGACTGCTCTTGCACTGGCATCCTGCAGGTATTGACGCGCGGATTTGATACTCACATCCCCATCAGTAAGACTTAACTGCAGAGCAATGGCCAACCGTGATGGGTGTGAAATGACGCCTTCTGCGTACGTGCCCTTCCCGAGGGATCGACTTTTCTCGGCCAACGCGACGTCAGGAAACAGGAAGTGGACGACCTTGATCAAAGCCGCCTCCGAACAGGTGTCATAGGCACGTTGACGTTCAGCTATTCCATCTTCGATCAGATTCTTTGAATCGCCCATCTCGAAGGCATCGCTCGAAAGGCGTCCGACAAACAACCGAGGCTGTCTTTTCAAAAGCTCAAAAACAGCAGGCGCTTTAACAGAAAGGGCTACGAGTCCGAGGATGTCTGCAAAAACGATCTCACCCCGGAGCAAAGGCTCCGTGAGTCGCACGGCGTTGAATACGCGAACGACGTCGCGTGGCTGGTTCAAGAGCTCACGTAACCCAGAGTGATAGATGAAACCTAACCGCTGATCTTGACCCTCAAAATTTCCACGTAATACCTCAGGTGCGAGGCTCTCCAACGCGTCGTTGAAAAGTCTGCCTCGGGCGCTGAGTGAAAGGTTCGGTAAAGGCATCCTCACCTGAACAATCTTGTCCAAGTACGAGCCTGCGTGCGGGACGTTCAAATTCTGCAGGGCCCGACTGACATAATCCGAATCCCACGCCACGACATAGCCAATTTGAGGCAGCTCACCTACCGCCTTGATGATTCGGATCATCTCGAAGATTTCGGATGGAAACAGCCGGTCGATGTCATCGATGAACACGATCACTGGCCGGTCAAACGCCCTCAACGCGGCTTCGACATTTTGCTTATAGGCTTCAACGTCGGGCGTCTTGTATTCAGAAATAGCGCTCGTTGCATCCCCTGCTGCGTCTACGACAGACTTGATCAACGACGTCCAAGGCTCTGCGCCTGGTATCAACTTGACCAGGTCAAAAACCTTTGAATAAGCCTTGAGCTCTCTGGCGACTTTCTTGCCGTCGCGGCTGCGGTCGCTGAGTTTGATGGCTTTCGCAATGCTGGAAAGAAACTGACGCAGCAGTGCGTCTTTGTCGCCGATCAACCATGGATTGAAATGAACGATCACTGGAGATGCCGCCTCGGTATCTCTCACCAAAAGCGCCTGGATCATTGCAAGCGTTGAGCTTTTTCCGCTTCCCCACGCCCCTTCAATCGAGAGAACGAACCCAGCCGAACTGGAGACTCTGCGTAGCGCGGAAGCCGCGATACTCGCAAACCCCTCTCGGGATAGCTGATCGTTGGCTAGGGCAGTATCAGGCTGAAGGGGCAGATCGAAATCAATCTTTGCAGCGTGTACGGCAGGATTCAACGGCGCGGACTTCTTTCCCACAGACTTTCCCCACAGGACAAATCGATGTCCCCTTTGACGATGGATTACTGACGGCAGTGAACGGCAGTCGGCGTGTTGTCATCGCAACTCATTGGATAATGCCCGATATCCAGAGCTCCGTGTTGAACGCTGATTCGCTGAAGGCAGATGGTCTCGAAGAGCTAAAAATGCGTGCCGATAGAACCAGTGAAGCGCCTTGAGGGGCCTTGAGGCGTTTGAGAGGTCGTGCTCATATAATTGATGAGGCATCCTGGCTGCGCAGATAGCGCTTGAGCTTGAGCTGATCACGCATCCAGTCACTCGCGTCATCTGATTCGCGCATCATCGTGGCAAATTTTTCAGGCGTTACCTCCCGATTGCGTTGTTGGAAGTACTCGCCATTTCCACGATCTGGGACGTTGTGAGGATGCCGGATCATTGAATTAAATCCATTCCCGTCGGAAGTCTGATGATGGACGAAAGGGTGGCACGCCTGCGCTGCCCCGGCCCGATGAGCACATACACAGAATCCTCGGTCTCAAAAAATCGGCTTTCGCTGAAGGACTCCATTGGGGCAGTGCGGGCCCAGCCACCAATCGGGTACCTGCTAAGGGTGTCGTGCACCATGTCCAGGAATACGACCATCATGGGGTACTGTCCCATATCGGCCAGGCCGTCACGCACCTGATCGGGCATCTCCAGATCGAAAACAACCCAGTCCTGAACCACACAGTACGGTTTCCCGGGAAACCTCTCGGCTACTTGTGCTGCAGCCTCCTCGGGAGAAGCATCCAGCCCTTCCATGGCCAGACCCGGGCCGCGCAGCATCTCTGCCAATATTTTCAGCTTGTCCATTTGCGCCCTTAATGTTCGACCCGTCGGCTGAGATCCAGAGGTAGCTCTTCAGTGCTCTGCGGCACCAAGACGTAGGCGCTACCAGTAGAGGTCAGTGCGACGGCGTATGCGTCTTGATCAACGAACTCAACGATCACGGAGGTACGGATGCGCCGACCATCCTTGAAGCGGTTTTTCTTATCGAAGTAAACAATACCGGTCAGCATGAAACCCTCAACCTCAGGACAGAACAAAAACGCAGTTATCCCAATATTGAAATGCGCACGTCTGGCATCCGCGACTTGAATAGGCACCCGCCCTGCATCAGACATAGGCGCTTTCGTCTTGATCCATCGAGGACACAAGGACGTAATGGTCACCTCCACATTCGCTCTGCAGCAAGGTGTAGCCGCTTTGAAGAGCAATGACTCGCACAGGCGGGGTGAGGATAGTCTCACCGTCTCCTATTGTGCCAGAGAGATCAAAGTATGCATGCGCGGCATAGTGCTCACCAACCTTCCCAGCGCCCAAAAGGTACGCGTCCACCACGACTTTCCAATCGTACTTCTTTGCGTCTAAAACCGCTTTTGGAATGCTCATGCTCTATGTCCTGCGGCCTTATAAAACTCATTTGCATTGATCAAAATTCAAAACCTTCAATGGATCAAAACCGGTTTGTTCATTGGGATACCCGAGAGGGTTTGAAACCAACCTGCAGCCACCCAGCTCGACGTCAACCGCTTGGTGGGTATGCCCAAAAATCCAGACATCGCTGAACATCACCAGTGAATGCCAGTTGTTGCAATATGCCGCCGTGAGATGCCCTTCATGCTCATGACCGCCAACCTCTACAAGGGGCGCATGATGCGTAATGACGACAGTCTTCCCGTCGAAAGGCTTCTGCAACTCAGCAGCCAGCCACTCACGTGATTGACGGCTACGGGCAGCGACCTCATCTGTACGCAGCTTGTGAAAATTCGAGCCTGCGCGGATTACTCGGAAGTCGGTCATGGTGTTCCTGGCAGCAGCGCTCGCGGCAGTCAAATCACCCGTAGCGCTGAAATCCGTCCATCCTGTACAACCTAAAAACCTGATGCCATTCTTGATGAAGACGTCGTTTTCCATCACGTGGACATGACTCTCTGCCACCTGCCTCGCCTTCTCCAGCGTCCGGTCAAAATGCCCGGAGTAGTACTCGTGATTGCCGACGATGTAGAGCACTTCACATGCGAACGCCTGGTTCGCCCATTTCACGCCGCGCTCTCTCGTGTGAATGTCCCCGGCGAGCACGACAAGATCAACGTCCGAGACCACAGGCTCGAATGGCTTGAATTCGAGGTGTAGGTCAGACAGAACGCTAATCTTCATTCCCAGTTCCATTCTCGGTTTAGCTATAAATTGATGTACCCAACATCTTCAGATGCGAGGCGGCGCCTGCTTGACTGAGGTTCATGCGATGAGTGGGTACATCGTTCGGGCACGCATCTTAGCCGAACAAGACCGTTAGTGTCAGCATCCGCTGTTTATTGGTCATAATGACTGTGGCTCTATCCTCGCTTTTGGACGCCTATGTCACTCAAGATCGAGGTAGCGGCGGCGCTTCGCGGAATTCGCCAGCAGCGTCAATTGAGCTATGAGGACTTGGCGGGGGGCTCGCTGCGCACGACTATTGGCGCCCTAGAGCGCGCCGAAGCCGGCGTCACCTTCGACAAGCTCCATGAGATTGCCGAGGTACTCGGTTTTGACCTCGTGACGCTCGTGGCCCTGTGTGTAGGCCTCAAGGATGGCCAGGAGCCTCAGGCTATAATGGAAGCGGCCATGCGGGAGCTTCAGGCGTTCGAGGCATCGGGCGGTATGGAACTCGTCCAGGAGCAGCTTGAGGACGGCAAGCTTTTTCCCCGAGCTGTCGGTAAGCCGAGGAAAGTGCGCAACGAGGACGCCGTGCTTGCGCTCAAAGCACAAGGTAAGAGCCCGGCTGAAGCAGTCGAGATTTTGGGGTTGTCTCGTACAACCGTATCAAGGTACTGGCTCGGCGATGGTGGCAGTTGAAGAGTGTAGGTGACGGTGCGTGATTTGAAGTTGGCTCTGATCTATCATCCTTAGCTATGTTCAGCGTCCACAAGTTGCCCCAATTGAATGAACTGCCTGAGCATACCATTGCCCAGCGGTGAGGCCTGCGTTTGATAACGCTATTTGGCCGCTCGGCATGAAACTACTGAAAATGACGGGGCGGCTGCGCTGCTGAGAAATACAACGTCAACTCGGTGACTGATATTAATAGTTACCACTGCGCAAGGTTCCGCTTCGCCATAACCCTCCTGAACCGCTCGTTGCTCATTTACTGGAAATGTATCGAGCTCAATAAATCAGGGTCGTCGAGAATGCTTGCGGGTTAAAAATAATCTAGGAAATGACAGCAAGTTGCTTGATGAAATAGATGATTAAAGCTTATCCGTTCGCTTCTGGAGACGTCGGATGCTTGAACGGGCTCGATACATATCCTCAGCGGCAACGAATGCCTCAATCTGCGCAGCCTCTCCCTATCGAGATCCAACAGAGCCCGCCGCGCCACCGATCCAAGGCCATCAGCGAGCCGGGCAACCCCTGGAAGACACCTACCCTACTGTCAGTTTGTCGTTGATTTCTCGCGTCTCGTTTGGCTGACGAGTGTAAACCGATCCTCTGAATACGTCGTCTCCGGGCCTGGTATCGACTGCCCAGATGCGCTTCCAGGCAAGGCGGATCAGCACAGGAATCCAGGCACGCCGCAGACACGTGAGCAATGGCTACAGGACAACAACTAGGTCATGAAGCGCTACAACGAACATGTCACAGCGCATGGCGTGTTCAGCGATGGCATGCGGTGCTCCTAGCCTGATCGACCTCCGGTACGGCCCTGGGTGCGGGTAAGGTTTCTCAACCGTTGCCAAGCGGTATCTATTGCAAGCTGCGTTCTTCGAGTCCGATATGCTAACGAGATGCTATCGCACGAACGATCTCCAGCGTAGGCTTCAGGTTATGCAGGACGCACCCAAGTGACCACCAAGGAATTCTCATGTACCTCACCATCATGAAGCCACAAGCGATTCCGCAAATCGCCGTGCTAGCCCGTGGCCTATGGGTCGTTGAAGGCCCTGATGGCCCGGTACTGGTAGTCAAAACAGTCAAAGAGTACATCTTGGCCGCTCAGCAAAGGCGTGAATTGAAGCTATACCTAGCGCCGTACAAGGCAGATGAGACGCGGGGACTCACGCTACTCACTGCCTGCTTTGATGACCCACAAAGTCCACTGCTGATCAAAACCGCACTTATTCCTAGCGACCCTCTCACCGACGCGCTGCAAAGTCTCCCAGACGAGTTCTACGTTTGCTTTTTCGATGAGCACAATCGTGAGCTTTTCGGTGCCAAGGCCCAGGCTAAGCTTGGTCAGCTACGTCGAGATCTCAGTACCCTGACTCCTGTGGGAATGGATCACTGGCCCAAGATGTATGAGCAGGCGGACATGTGGTTCAGCCTCACCACTCATGCGGACGATGCGCGCGCCTTAACGGTGTTTCTTCAGGAGGATCTGTTCCCTTCCGATTATCTGATCACCGACATGACCAGCCAGGACTTTCGGGGCTCTAGAGGCTACTCAAACTTCAAGCTTGAGCGTGCAGAGCCAGGTACTTTCCAGGAGCTGGATATCGTTTACCTACTCCAGCGTGCCTACCCGTCCGAGCGAATCGTCCATGGGCCCTTGAAGGTTTCCGACGGCGAAGAGCTGGCAGACCTAGTGGTTATGGGTAACGAGGTAACTTTGCTGCTCCAGGCGAAGGATAGCCCCAATACACCAGCGATTTTGAACACAAAGCTTGAGCGAAAACGCAAGAAGGCAGCAAGTCAGCTGAAGGATGGCCTTCAGCAGTTGCGTGGCGCTATTTCAACAATCAGGCGAGAGACAAATCCAGCCCTCAAGCTTGTAGACGGCACACCCTTGGACATTGACCTCTCAGCACGCCCCCTTGTGGGAGTTGTGGTGGTCAAAGAGTTGTTTATCGACAACTACGAAGAATACACCGCCATGATTTTGCAATTCATGGACGAGGTGGGTGTCCGGGTCTTGGCGTTTGATTACAACGAGTTTGAGGTCATGACTCGGCACTGCCCTTCGGAAGATGAACTGCTGTCAGCGTTCTTCCAAATTTCCAAATGTGCTGAGGAGAAGCGGATCTATCCCAGACTGCGCTTCACGGATCTGCCGCCACACTAGTGGGGAGGTAGCGAACCTAGCGGTCGGCAGCTCCCCGGCACCGCCATTGGCGATGCCCCTTCTCCTCGACCTGCAAAGCTCTTGTGTCCGGTCAGCGAATGAATAGGCTCGTCAGCAGGTGCTGATGCTCTTCGTCATCCAACGATACGGCTATAATCGTCAATCGTCCCCTGCACTCACCAAAAAAAGCGAGCCAGGAATGTCACAGCGAATGCAATTAAATACAACCTTTTCATACAACCAAATATTTTGGATTAGAAGCTTGCCAGGAAAAGACGTCGGATTGTCCAATCGAATTTTCGACGATGTATCCAGCGCATTCCGCTCGAAAAATCGTGAAATAACACTCTTTGAAATAAATTCAAGCAAAGACCTAACAGATCTACTTGATACTTTAATCTATGAAAGCCATTTTGGACTTAAACCTTTTTTACATTTAGATATGCACGGAGATAAAGGCAAGGGGCTGCACATTGCAAAAACCAATGAATTTGTAGCATGGAGCTTAATTTCCAAAAAGCTGAGAACGATAAACTCAGCAACCGGTAACAATCTGTGCATCATCGGCGCTGCGTGTTATGGCCTTACACTTCTCAAGCATGTAGATCTTAGGGCTCACACGCCTTTTTATATCCTTCTCGCACCCGAGAAGAAAGTTCAAGCCGGGTTCCTAGAAGACAATCTTCCTAAATTTTATGTCGAGCTTCTATCTTCTGGCGTTATTGATGAAGTCTACGAAAAACACCTTGCATCGAGGTTCAATTATTTCCATAGCGAAAAAGTCTTAGCCATTCATCTCGCAAACTATATCAAACTGGGTTGCATCGGCAAGCCGGCAGCTGAACGAAGAGAACGACTACTTACCGAAATGCTCTCAGAAGGAATGGAATATACGAAAGAAAACCTTCAAAGTGCCCGCAAACATCTTAAGGCAGGCCTTAAGCCCAACCAAGAACTTTTAGAACGGTATGCAGCACCTTTTCTCGGCAACAGGACTTGCACTCTCAAAATTGATGAACTGCTTGAGCTATTAGAAAGTTAGGAAATACTAGGCAACATACTCATCACCCGAGTATAAAAATAACAACACCCACCGACAGGTGAGCCGTTTACGGCAGCAAGACGTCAGCGGCACCTAACGGTTCGCGTTGCGGTGTCGAGCTGTTACCTCATGCCACACCGGCTCTCGTCCCAGTCAACCTCCCCCACCGTCCTTCTTGGGGATAACGTGTCAGAGCGTCCGATAGAGAAAAACGTGACACTTGTCACATCTTCAGCAACACCCAACCTTCCGATACTCAGGTTGTTTCTCACCAGATAACTGCAAGCCTCTGTGTCAAAAGCAGAAACACAACGAATTCTCTATACGATTGAATTTAAACGAAATGTATTGATAAACCTGAATCTTGTGCTTGGCTTAAGTAGGTACCAAATGTTGACTTGAACCTTAGCGGAGCGATTCCTGATGAAAAAAACACCATTGCGTCAAGGTATGGTCAACGGGCTGGTCAGTGAGGTGGTCGAGGGCCTGAAGGCGGTTAGGGATAATGCAGAAATCATTGCAGAAATCACCGAGGCCGACCCCGCAAAAGCCTATAAGGCGGCGTTTCAGATAGCCATCGAAGGCGGTGGTGCCGAGGAGCACATTCGCAGCCGCTACGAGGGTTTGAACTGCGCGGAGATTGCGGAAACGTTGGCCAGCAAGCCGTCCCAACCAGCGACTCCAGCGCCTGCCACTCCAGCGTCCCCTCCCAAGGTGACTGACACTGAGAAATGAAGTACAGATGCTCACGATCTAAAACGCTTCCACTCGGACAGCGTCAGGCGGAAACCTAACCTCGTGCCTCATGGGGTTGGGCTCTGCCCCCTCTCCATACCACTACCGAGCCCCTCTGAGCGTCGTGCGGCTCAAGCATGTACAGCGCAACACTTCCTCAAGTGCTTGGCCTACCGTTCGCCGGCATTTGTTTCGACCGACTCACATACCGAGCGGCGTAGAATCGAACTGGGGGTGCTCCATACCAATCGCAAGTTGAGTGAGGTGGGCAGGATGGCGCCCATGACCTCTCCTTAACCCACCTCGACTTTGACTATCGAATCAACAACGCGGTAAGCAGGTGCAAGTGCACCTCATCATCCAGCGACACGGCAATAGATCCAGATCTAGACATTTCTACCTGAACAGGCTTGGAGTCGTACTGATAAGTAATTTTTATCTTGTCGATCGGTGCAGCGCGCCCACCCGTGATTTCCAACAATTTCGTCATCGCATTACCGGTCGAGGCGATATCCACCCGGTAGCTGCTTTCGATATCAAAGGTCACCGCGCCAGACACGATGCGCTTGGCCATGACCCTCGTGAGGCGCTTGTCGGCTTTCAACTGCTGGTAGACCAATGAGATATCTGGCTTCACGATCTCCAGGGCGAATGTTGTCCCGGCTGCAGCCCGGATGAGCTCTACGAACGGTTTCAGATCCTTGGGCGGCGAGCTCATGCAGATCGAATAACGATCTGGCCCCAGCGACTCGAACACCATGTCAAAGCTGATGAACGTCGAGTAACTCGACTCGACCGTCTCACCTAGAGGATTCGTAAACGACTGGGTGATATCCCGTTGCTCGTGATACCGAAAGGTTGCCTTGCCATCCAGGACTTCAAGAACCTCGACACCGATCCGACTCTCGTCGTTGAACGGCTGCTGTCGAAGGCCATGAACAAGGGTCTGAAAGTCAATGCGAGCGGTCAGAACCCACAGTTTCAGCCGCTTTGACTTCATGCCAATAAACTCCTTTCGATGTCATCCAGTGTTTTCTGCGCTGCTTCCTCCAAGCGGATTTTGAGCTTCTGCTCAAACACCGGCTCGGCACGCACCAGATTCTTGGCGTATTTCCCATTGTTGTAGTTGTAGACACCTTTCACGATGTATGAGAAATCACAGTACCTGGACTGGTTACCAAACTGAGCCTCGAACTGAACGATCTCTGAACCTACGAGCTTCTCGCGAGCAGTCCACCGAATTTTCCATAGGTAAAAACCGTGCCCCTCAAGCTCCATCAGCTGCTTGGACTCCAAGACACCTTTGCCCTTCAGTGATGCCTTGTCGATGCGGATAATCTTGTGAACCATGACTTCTGGCTGCGGCCTCGCCAGCTCGGTTTCCGGATCGCCACCCTCGCCCTCATCGTCTGAGTCAAACTCAACCGCATCCTCGATCACCAACGCCTCATCGCTGAGATCCAGGTCATCATCTTCTCGATCTTTAGGGTTGAATGTGGAGACGTCGACGACATCAACCACCTCCATGCCCTTGAGGTTGCGGATCAAACTGCGAAGGAAATTCGTCCTGATGCCGGCATCCGAAATTGCCTCCAGAGAGATAGTTCGGGTCGCCACGTCTTTGTCAGTGACTATCTCGATCTGGGAATACAGCTGATCGGTGATGTCCTTGAACTTTTCGTTCATGGGCCCAGTGATTTTCCAGCCGTTGCCCTGCTTCTCAAGGATTACCTCCGCTGTCTTCTCGACGACCTGGCGGAACTCCGCCTGGCTCAGATCAAGCTTCTGGTATTTGACGGTGAGCTTGAGCTGATCCCCATGGATAGCTACTTCAGCCTGCTCGTGCTGATCATCCACAAGCCACTCCTTGACGGAGGTCAGAGCGTCGGTCAGCTGATCTTTTGTAACCGCCGTGGTGACGACCACATTCGTAGTTTTCTCACGACTGTCACGGCCACCTACCAACAGCGAAAGATTCCGATAATCGTAGTAATCATGGAACAGGGCACTGAACCGATTGGCCAGGAATTTTTTGTCTGACTCATTGGAGATCACGATCCCCCTGGAGAGGAAGACCTTCCGGAGCTCAGCGCTCGTAAGGCTTCGCTGCGTGAGCGCGTCAAAGATCGCTTTGTCGGACGCGAAGTACAGGCTACCCATTCTCATGTCAGTCTCGCTCCCAGCCGATCGCTTCGGGCTTATAGTTCGGAATCGCGTGATTCACGATGTCCAGTTCGATTGCCTGCAATTTCCGCTTGCGATTCTCGTCTTCGCCCCACTCAGTGACGTAGCTGTTGATGGCAGCGTTGAAGTTGCTGAGGATGCTGCTGTGATGGTAGCGATTGGCAACCCTGATCCGGATCTTCAATTCTTTGTTGGCATTAAGGATTTGGAACCTGGACAGGGCGTCAAAGAGGTACCTGAATTCGATCTCACTGCTGCCATCGCGGCGATAGTAGATCAGGTAGCCTTCGCTATAAGTTTCTGTCGGCTTCATGGCCTTTTCGCAGTACGAGATCACCTCTTTGTGGTGGATGATCATGTACGGCGAAGCGATGAGCTCAGCGGTGGCCGCGCGCTCCCAGTATTCGCCACTGGCCTTATGCAAAACGAGGTCAGGATAATAGAAGGTGTAGTTGTCCTTAGGAAATGTCCCTGCCGCTCTGAGGGCATTCACATCGACCTGCAGCGTCTTCAGGTAATTGATCAGTGAAGGTTCGACGATATGAATCTGCTGAGAATCCTTGATGTGCAGGTTCTCGCCCTTGTAGTCCTTGAAGTGATCGTAGAAATTCTTGTCGTACTCGTCGTCGTGGTTGTACACGAACAGCATCCCACGAACCTCATACCTCTCACGCTTAGCCAAGTGATAGCGCGTCTGCCACTCCGTTGAGGCACGGGCACAGTCGATTGTCTTGCCCAAGGATTTCAAGGCCTTCTTGATCGAGTCCAGCGTGATTGAGCCCACCGCGTAGCTCTTCAAATCGGTATGAAGGTAGACGGCTTTATTCAGATAAGGGTCTGCGTACTTGAACACCACGTCAGTCGGATGCGTGTGCTCAGACTTCTTCGAGGGCGCGTGCGTTTCCTTCTTCACACAGGCGAAGTTGAGGTTCGCCGGCCCCTCTTTCTTCCAGCGAAAGAAGCTGAATATCTCGTTGGAAACGAGCTCCGCGAGCCTTGCAATTTTTTCGGTTTCGCCGCCTGACATGGTCGTTCCTGTCACGAAATGAATGCGCAGGAACGAGGTCAGCCAAGGTCGGGGCCTGAGCCGTCTGGGTGCGTCCTGCTATAGATATGGCTTCATGCCAGTACAAAGTATCGCAAAACCTTTGACGTCGCCATGGCGACGGTCAGGGTTCGAGCACGACTGTGTCGAAATTCATCAAATTTGCGCATGGACGCAGAGCCTTGGCATCACGCGGCGCGTTCCATCAGCACAATCGAGTCGTCAGCCGGACTGTTGGAAATATTTACCGGCATGGGCATTCAAGCATGCCTCTATAGCCAGCAAGGGATGAACCTATGCATCTATGAGGATTGGGGAAACGGCGGGAACGACTTTAGAGGCGCCGGAAAATAGGGGGTCGCAGAGAATACAGGCGAAAAAAGACATAAAGAAGCGCCTTGTTAGCACTTTTAGCTATTTCTAATTTTACTGTACAGTCAATACCATCCGGTTCGCGAGATTAAATCACCATACCGGAGCCTTGTCAATATATGCGTAACCCGACGATTGCAAAAGAGCTGAGCCCCCTAGCCCCTCGTCGGCAGAAGGGTAAAAAGCAGCCAGGCCCCGGCGGCAGCATGCAAGCGATGAATAGCCTCACGCTAGTCAAGGGCGAGCCTCCCAGGCTTTACGAGACAGCTACAGGCATACCGTTAGATTTCTACAACGAGTTCACCGAGCACCTCTGGGACGAGATCGGCATCAGCTACGCGCGTAACTCGGTCATCACCTTGGAGAGAGGTGGGCGCGCGCTTGCCGAATTTCTCTATGAGACCGGTGCCCTTTCTGGCCGACTTGACCCTGCTACTGCATCGAAAACCATGCAGCTTTTTCCATCCTATCTCATCGATGGGGCGGACGCCAAAGACCCGATTGTCCGCCAGGCATTCATTCGAACAGGCCGAAAAACGCTCTCCCCCAAGTCTGCGGGCCCATACATCGCAGGCGCCAATCTGATGCTGAGAGTCTGCAGCGCAATCACGTTCGAACAGGCAGAAATGTCCGCCGTCCTAACGGGTCAAGCGCCCCTAGAGCAAGTGAATGAGTTGCCGGAACTCCGTCCCCGGGTGCGCAGCCCTCAGGAATTGGCTCAGATCCACGCCAACACCCTGCAGGTCAAACCCTCTCTTGGCAAAGATGCAAAGAAAACCCAAGGAGGCCTGCGCACGCCCAAGAACAAGAAAAAGCGGGAGGCCAAACATATCGGCATCCCTCACATTCTGCCGATGCTTGAAAACGCCCCGACTCGGCTGGACGGCCTGATCTGGTGCTTTGGACTCGGGAGTTTGAGGGTATCGGAAGCGATGGGGATTCGCCTGGAGGACATAGACGTCCACAAGAGGATCATCCGCGTCGAAGACCCTCAAGGCTTGCGTGACACGACCAACAAGGAAAGCTTCGGCTTCAAGGGCCGCAAGACAGCTGTTGTGACTATGTTCGAGCCGTTCCAGTCGATATTTTGGGAAAAGCTGGCTGAGTACATGGCTGTGCGCCCTTCTTCTGACAGCCCTTGGCTGCTGCTGTCGTTGGATGAAGATACCTACGGTGTACCTCTCTGCGAACTCAATGCCAACAGCGTCAACAGGGCGGTCAATCGCAGCATCCAAGCCACGCAGAAGAAACTGAAGTTCGTAGCGCCTCAAGGAAACTACTCGTCCCACCAATTCCGCCACCTGTACGGCGTGTGGGCACGTAACTATGTGGTGGTGCCAGGCCGACCTAAACCTGGCCTCGACCTGCCTGAGATCCAGTTGTTGATGGGCCATGCTGACCTCAAAAGCACTGAGATCTATGCCGCCGACTTGGGTATTTACACCCTTGTGGAGGTAGATGCTGCAAATGAACTCATCTACCACCGGGGCGCCGGGGAAAGCATTGATTACTACCGTGGCCAAGCCTATGCGCGCCTAAGCGAGCAACTGCTGCAGCAGGGCCCAGAAGCGTGATCAACACCACCGACAACCTTACCGTGCACGGCGACGATGTCCTGCAAAGCGCTCAAGCCATCTTGCAAGAGTTGGCTCAGAAAGCTATGGAAGCCGAGAATGTCGCGGGGAAAGCAAATCCAGAGCTTCTGAGGGATATGCAGGCCAGACACCGTCTGGCCTTATCCATCTTCTTGCGGCATCGGAAAGGTCGGGCCCTGACCTACCAAGAGCTCACTAACCTCTACAGCCTATGCCTCGTACCCGACAAACAGCTCGATCTCGCCATGCCCCTTTATGAGGAGCTCACGGGCGAGTACACGCCAAAGCTGAAAGATGTGAGCGGACTTCGCATCCCTATCCGGGCGATGTTCGTACTCTTGTGGGCGAAGGGACACGTCACGCTCCCCCATAGCTTCAACCTGAGTGGCATATGGGCCAAGTACCCAGAAATGATAGGCATGTCCGAGGGTTTCATTCACCAGATCGCTGGACTCAACGCATCGCATCAGCAGCGCTGCGCTCGCACTTTCCAGTACCGTGTGAACTGGAAAAAGCCTGAAAATATAGTATTTGAAGAGCTGTGGGAGGCAGCGCCTGCAGTTGTAGACAAACAGCGTGAAATAAAGAGCAAGGCAACAAAGGGCAGTAAAGGTTTGGATTTTTCCTACCTAGCTTGGCTTCACCTGTTCGCCAAACAATATCCATCGATTGTAAGCCCTGATCAGGCGCGTCTACTTGAGGGGTATCACGCGCATCTAAGCACGACCAGGATCGAGAAATCGAGTACCGAAATCAAAAAGTCCTATGCGGAGTTCGCAATGCACTGGGGTTCGATCGACCCCAGCCAGTCAAAAAGCGAAAACCTAAAATGGAGAAGATCCCGTTATGCCGCCGGCCTTGATGGCCGCAAGAGGAAGAACAAACAAAAAATTGAGGATAAAATCGCCCGAGAAGGCGCCCAAAACTGGGAAGCACAGAGCGTACTTTCCCCTGAGGAGTATGCAGCTCTGCCTGGCCGCAGGCGGCCTACAAAGGGCGACTATGAATGGGTCGAGAGTTACTACAATACCCCAGAGAATCCTCACATTGAGGACAACTTAGCCTCTTGGGTAAGAGCTGGACAACTGCATCTTGAGCATATCGAAGAGCACCAACCCAAAAGCAGGGCGCAGGAAGTTGGCTACATTCACATCCTGATGGACTACTTGGGCAGGTATTTGCCCGCTTGGCTGAGAAAACACCCGGACAGCGGCGTTGAATTCCCGACTAACATCGAGGAATTCCACCGATCCATATTTTGGCATCGCACAAAAAAAAACACCAAGATCAAAAATCTCAAGGATACCTCGCACCTCGACCTGCCTCTCACACTGATGCAGTTCTACGATCTTAAACGCAGTATCAAAACAAAGTCGCATTTCATTTTTTCGGTATGGCGGTACTTTGAGGTCGCGATAGCAAAAAGTAAAGAATTGCTGCCAGATGGCAGAGCACTGGTCAGTGGCCCCTACACAAATCCGGTTCATCCAAAACTGGACTCACCTGGAAGTGGCCCAGCGGGGAAAAGTGACAAAATCCCCTTGCCCATCGGCTCCATGATTATGGTCGAGGCCTACATGCTGGCACTCGATGCGATCGGGGTTGAACTTCAAAACAAATGCCTGACAGGCTTACTGAGCTTCCAAGACTCTCTGGATCTGAAAAACAGCGTTTGGATTGATCTCGAAAAATACGGAATTTCATACTCCCTCAAGCTGTGGAACCCCGACGACATCTCTGAAACCCTGGAGGTGCCTCTCAAAAAAATCATCAACGCTTATTCGTGGAAAAGTGAGAATTATAAATACGCTGGCCGTGAAATTTACGTCCCATGGCTGTCACAGTTGAGAATGCTCACCACAGCCATGTTTTCTGGGCTACGCCTTCAAAACTGCCAATGGCTGGATATTCGCAGCTTTGACAAATATTATGATGCCTCTCTGCGGGGTAGCCTTAGCAGCTGCATTCTCTACGTCAACACCGATAAAAGCGGCAATAGCCGCCCCGTGTCGCTCCCTTACAAGGTTATGGACGTACTGCTCCAAGAGCGCCACTTTCAGACTAAGCAGTACGGCAAAAAATACAAAGGTGTCTATTACGAAAACGATATCAGCAATGCGAAGAAGTACGGAAAAATCCAACCTCTCTTCCGGAGCCCATGGCTCGATAGCGGCTTGCCGTTTTCTGATCCCTCTTACGCAGCTAAGTGGACGTTGATTCTTCGTGGCTTTCAAGAAATGTACAACAGTTTCGTGCCACCTGAAAGTCGCCATCAATTCGTGGAGCAGACGGCCAGTGGAGATTGGTCGGCAGTACATACACCCCATGCGCTACGTGCAACTTGGATCACCCACCGCCGTATTTATGCATTTCTCGATTACGCCATCATCGGAGGGCAAGTAGGCCATGCCCATCGGTACACATCCGCGCATTACGTAGTGCCGACGCGACAAGAAACGCTCACCCTAGTTGAATCTGCCAACAAAGCAGTGTCTGCGCATGCATTTGCTGCTCTGACCGGCAGACCTCCCAGCCCGTCATCGCCAGAATCAGCGCTGGTCAAAGGCTGGCAAAAGCACCGCAAAGATACAGTGCGCGAACAGCACCTGATTTCCGTACTTCCAGGTATTCTGGACATTGAGGAGACAGGTCTGGACTTGATTGCTAGCACCAAAACTCAGCGCGTAAAATTTCTGGACAATTGCATTTGTGCGTTAGACGGTGATTGCCCTAAAAAATTGATGAATTTCACAAGAAAAGCTCGAACTTGTGGTATCTGCCCTTATGCAATATTCGGCATCGATCACCTACCCGGTCTGAACGCAAAAGTTCGCGACCTAGCCAACCGCGTTGATCATCTTAAGCCAAGGCTTCAGCAATTACACAAACATCAACCACACTCGTCCAATACCGAGATAGTCTACGACGAGCTTTCGCTGAGCGCGTTGGAACTGGCCGGATACCGTCAAGTCGTTCAGATTCTTGAGAAAAACTGGCGGGAAGAGAAGTTTCCGAAAGGGTACATCACTCGTCATCGCGACCTTGCTAATGCTGTACGTCACAGCGTTGATATGGACGACCCGAAACAGCGCGTTCTCTCCATGCTGTTAGACATGTCCCAGTTTCCTGCCTTGGCGTCAGAGCATTACCCGCTAATCCTTGAAGAGATGGCACGTAACCCCGAGTTATTGATAGTTGTCAACCAACCAGTCGACGAAAAAGAGCGCTACATTGGTCAAATTCTTTCAATTATGAATGGTGCGGGTCTTTCATTCGGGGATATTGCTGCGTACGCCCTGAGCAAACCTTCTGCCCTCTCACCCAAAGACCAAGCTTCGATGGCGATGGTGCACTGAGATGGCCAAGCGAGCTCGTGAGACTGGGCCGAACCGACCATGACAAAGAAACCCACCAAAGCAGTGCGAAGAGGAGCGCCTGAAACAGTGAAAGCGCGACGCGGCGCCGCGCAACTCAACGCGACGATTGCTCGAATCAATGCTGCCTTGGAGGTGCTTCAGGAGAGTGGTGACCCCTTCAAAAATATCAGCCAGTTAGCAAAGGAAGTAGCCCGCATTTGCGGCATAGATCGCAGCTTGCTGTTAAAGCGTGGGAAGACATACAGGCAGTGTTTGGAGCGCTATCCGGCATTGCTGGGCGATGGGAGCAGCGCTCCTACCCCGTACAAGATCGATATCGATCCAATGCATCCGGTCATGATTCGAACTGCGCAGTTGGAGGAGGAGAACGCCAAGCTTCGCAACATCGTAGACGACCTGTCGAAACGGACTGTCAGGGCTGCACAGTCTCACGGGGTTGCCGCCAAAGCCAGCGTACCTGAGTACCAACGCGAATACGAAGTGACCTGCCAGCTCGTAGACAGAATCCTCGATCACAAGCCAGCCATTCAGATCGTCGACGACACCCTGACCGACTTCTCGGATGTCAGCGGGATTCCGAAACCAGTTGCGGATTCCAAGCTCATCGCCCCTTACCTCAAATGGAAAAATAGCCGTGCTTAAGTTGAATGATGGTTGTATCGGTGGCGCTGATGCTGAGGACGGCGCTGGAGTTGCTGCTGGCACGGGGGTTGATGTCCAGGGAGGCACGCCGCTTGAGGTACTGCGCGCCATGACGCCGCAATTGGAGTCAGCCAGGAAGCTGCGCCTGGTGGTCTTGGAGGTCATCGAATCAGGTAAAGGCGTGCCTATGCGAGCTGGCAAAATAAACCTCGCATGGCTTGCCGGGACGGTTGGACTTACCAGGCAAGTGTTCTATCCAGGGCGCGGTGGGGAGGAGCTTTCCCAGATTGCTGATCTCTTGCTGGAGCACGTGCGATCCCAGTCGTCCACCAAGCCACATACGCAGTACGACAAATCGCTGGCCAGTTTGCGAACCGAGATTCAGTTGCTCCGAACCAAACTGCGAGAAGCTGAGCAGGCCATACAGTGCGCTGCCTTCCGAGAGGAAATCATTAGATCAGGGAAGATCCTCACGTTCTGACCGGGCTCCTGTCGGGCCCCGCAGGACGCCGATTGGTTCGCCTCTTTGTGGCCCTTTTTTCCTTCTAACCTTTTTAACCAGTGGTGCACAGCCAATGGCAAAGCATTATTTCGTCCGAAAATACACACTCACACTGAGTGGCGAACGTCAATTCCATCTCATATCTCTGGCCACTGGGAACACCTTCAAGGCGACGCTTGATCCATCGCTGATATTTAAACCACTGTTCCCAGGAATGACCTATCGCGCGTCCATCGTTAAGCGCGGGAGAGGATTAGTCATCGCCTCAGTTGCCCTGGTTGCTTTAGTTGCCTCAGACGCCTCAGTTTCCTCCAGCGCTGAAGTGGGATTCGATGAGTGTAAGGCGCTTGCGGGCTTTGTTAGCACTCAAGGTGCGCTACCCCTTTTCGCTGCGCCTTATGGTCTTGGGAACTTGTTGATCGAGACTGGCTTAGCAGAGCGGCGCCGCGTCCGGCAATTGCTTGATCATGAGAGTCGATTCATCTTGGGGAAACATCTTGGCGATGCCCAAACGGCCCAGCTGCAGTTCGCATGGGAGGAATACGTGGCCTTCCAGAAAGCAGTGTCCGGAATCATGCTCCAAGGATTTCCACAGTCCACTGCGGAGCGAATGGTGACGTGCCTGCAAGTAGACGCTGACGCCATCCTGGCCAACCCCCTCATTGCATTGCCGTTTCTTGAGGCCGATGTTGCTCCAGCAGTGCTTTCCGGCTCTGAGTTGATTCCGGGGTTGAGCCATTCATTGGCGCTGCTGCAGTACCTGGAAGCACAGTCCCTGGCGGGCAATACCGTCGTGGAGGTCGGGTCGATTTGTGGAGGTAGTGATGTTGACGGGTGCGAGGCTGTGAACCGTTTCAGGGCAGGTGGGGGGTTGGCTGATGTGCTTGAGGCATTGCGCGAGTGTGAGCGGCATGGCTGGGTTGTGGTGACGGCGGGCCTAGTTCAGCTTCGAAGCAACTACTGCTTGCAGAACGCTGTACGAGACCAACTGACCAGGATCTGCCGCCCGTTTCACCCAGTGTACAGCCAGCGTGAGCTTGAACATGCTTTCAGTCGTTTGGGCGCATTCACTCCCGATCTCTTCGCTCACGACATGCTCGACGAGGTGTCGTTGGCACTGAACTCGCGATTGGTGGTTGTGCGCTATGACGATAACAAAGCAGCCATTGAGTTCATCCAGCAGTACTGTGCTGTCTCTGAGCTCCTCACAAATGCCGTTCCAACATTGGTGACAGCCGCCAGTGCCAGGTGTGTGGCGTCTGAGGATGAATTGGGTTTTGCCAATGTTCCGTTCTACAACATAACCGACGGTACTCATGGGCAAGCAGTCGTTGTCCAGCAGTTCAATCAGCTGCCGTTGTTCGAGATTTTTCAGCTGCTGGCAGGGCTAGGAAACGTGGTCAATCTGATTGCCCTGGTCGACACCACCCTGCCAGCTAATGCAGCTGTCGAGCAGATGTCTCGCTACTTCACAACGGTAGACGTCCGAGTGCGTCGGCAAGGTGCTTTGCCCATCCAGCAGTGCTTTCGGGAGCTTTCTGCTATTGAGGCGCGGATTGACGTGGAGGACGTGCAGCGTATCGCAGTGGTGTGCGATTGCCCAGAGGTCTCGCTGATGCTCAACCGGCGATACAGCTCGGTTCCAGCAGAGACGAAAGTGCCCAAAAAAGGTGATCTGATCCGGCTCTCACCTCGCGGCCTACGGCGCCAGGATGACGCCCTGATTCGCGTTGTGAACGTTAAGCCCGGTGAGCTTTTTATACTGCAATCGCAAAGGTATCGGACGATCAAAGCTGACGAATTTGCGGGGTACTCGTGGGCTGCGGGGTTCGCTCTTAGCCCTCGTGAGGCGAGCGGGTTGGCTCTCCCACCAGTGCTGGTGTTCACCTCTGCTCAAGGCGGTTCTGATGAATGCGGCTCCGGTGGACACGGCTCTGGTGGGGATATGAAGGGGATGGCCTTAGTCAGAAACCTACAGGCGCAAGGGGTTCGCGTGATTGAACACTGCGTGTATGAGATCGAGGGATTTCCGAGGGTTGCGGGCGCTGGGACGTTGCAGCGGATTGTGCCGTTGGTTGAGTGATGCTCTGAGCGAAAGGTTACATTCATTGCATCCTGAGATGAACTTGTAATGTTGAAAATCAGGGGACGACCCGAAACAAGCGGTCGCTGTCATAACAAACCATAATCCCCCTCCTCAATTCAGGCCTCCACACAATCAACAAGAGGCCGTCATTAAAAATCCCTTATCAAAAATAATGCCTATCAACTATTGGCCTGATATCAAAACCCTCGCAATCATCTTTAATAACACTCGGAATAAGCTTCCGGTAATACATGTGCCTCCACAACATACCAATAGCAAACTCCTGAGGCTCGCCCCATTCAAGATGCTCGTTTTCGTTCGTGACATAGACGTAGCCCACCGCATGGGTCACCACTCCGAAATTTTTAGTGAATACATCTTGCATGGCTTTCATTTCACTCCGCTCTCTGCTAAACCGCCTCAGCATATCCTCCTTATCTAGCGGATATAGCTCGTCATCAGAGTCATAGGTGTCGCCAGTATCTTTTAAGCCAAGCATCATCCTAAGATGGATCGCATGCGCCTCTTTCAAAAAGGTAATGTGCCCGTGATTAGAGCAAATATTCCATACACCGAGTATTGACTCATCATATAGACCGCTTTCACTACCAAGCACTCCTACGTTATAGGATTCCGATTTGCACTTTGGCTCTTTGCAGGCAACCTTGAACATGTCATGCGCGTCGCTGAAGTGATTGATTAGATCATAAAACTCGTGCTTAAACTTTTCCACGAGCGCGTAATCGTTGCGCACAATCACTACATTTTCAAAATGCTGCCCTGCTCTTCTAGACCAATTGTAACTACCTGTTACAATAGTGCAATCATCAATAACACAAAACTTATTATGCATCAAATTAGTATAGCGCTTTGTTTTAATAGGGTAAAAATTAACACCACCTATCTTGGTAGATAAATTTTTCTTATTAATCACATCATCATTAAATACTATATCAACCTGAACCCCATTATTAACCAATTGCTGTAGAGTCGACTCAAAGACCTCACTACTTAACCAAGCAACGCATACTCTTACAGACTCACGTGCCTTCCGGAGCTCTTCTTTTATTTTTTCCTGAATATCTTCAAAGTAAGCCTCAGTGGTGATAGTTTCCGGCTTGTCAAAATAGTTGGAATTCACGATCACTTTTCCATGTACATATCGAAAATTTTATATTGCCGAGAATGGTCGACTTCGTACGTTGAAGGATACGTGAAACGCTGCTCTCAAGACACCTAGGCTTGATCACAGTCAACTGATTAGATACTAGATATGCTTTCGGTTCATTTATGCCCGCCCGCGCCTACTCCGCATCTGAGTTCGTGCAGCCATAATCTTAGACCACGCTGTGAGCTGGGAGGGCCTCAAGCTGATCATCCGTCGCACAATCTGACATGCGAATCAGGTACGAAAGGCTCGGCCATTTTGACCAATTAGCAGAATTTCTTGGGAGCGAGAGGCCCGAAGCAAGCAGGTGCGTCCCATCTATTACCGTTAGCCAACCGACCGTCGAGACCTGGCTCCAAGTCAAGCGACCTTGCGGTAGGAAGCCACGACTACCACGATGCAGAGCGGCAACGGTGACGCTCCGTGATCGCATCTGATCTTGGCCTTCCAGTGATCATCCATCGCTCAGGCCATCACACCTTGGTATCGTAACCGTCTGAAGGAGCCGCAATGCCCCTAGATATATGGGATGCTCCCACAGACGCAATGACCGTGAAAATTTTCCATCCCGTGATGAGATTCCGGTATAAAGGGGGAAGGAAGCATCACAGTGCGTGGAGTTCGAAATCAGCCGGCGTCTGTCATGGCAGCTTAACGGTCACACGTAGATTTTATAATTATCGGCTAGACGGCATGGAAACCAAACTCTTAGACCTGTATCAAGCGGCTGTTTTCCTTGAGATATCCCCAGAACTTCTTGTCTATTTCACAAAAAACACCGTGAAAACCGGAGATACCAAGAAGCTCAAGTTTTCTAAAGATGGGGAAAGGTATCTTTTCGACGAGGCAGAACTGAAAAGTTATGATTCCTGGCTTAGAGATCCTTGGCCAACCCCTGCCAACTCCAATCGTCCCAATTTGCCCAAAGCTATTCGAGATGAGATAAAGCTAGAAGCCAGCTTAGAGTGCGCCGTATGCTACAAACATGCCGAATCCTGCGAGGCTGCTCACTTAGAGCCGAGTCATAAAGGCAAATGCAACCACCCTCATAACCTAATCTGGCTGTGTCCCACCCATCATGCAAAATTTGACTATGGCAAGCTTGGTAAAAAAGGAACCGACAATCAGGATATTTTAAGTATAAAGCAATACCTCCGAACATTCAGACGCTTTGTGTGGGAGGGACAAGCTGAAGTAATGCAACGCCTTGCCTTGTTGCTAAAAATCTGCAGCCAGCTCAACACCAGACTTGCACAACCGGTAGGAGTATCGCATACCGCGTTTGAAAACTTAGCGAATCAAGCAATTGCCCTGGTTCCAACGCTGACCAAAAAGTCAGAGGAATCAACCATCAGCCCCTCTTTAGAAAAGCTGTTAGCTGAAATTTCAGATGTAAGCGCGAATCAAGACTCTACTACCAGATCAAAACTTGTAGAAGTTTCGTCATTTGAAGAAAGGTTTCTTGAGGAAAGCGGTCTAGTCAGGTGTCCGCTGTGCGAACACCGGGGATCAACACATAGCTTTGACTGCCCAGTTTGCCAAGGAGATGGCACGATTGATGAAAACATATCCGTTGACCTTAGAGATTTTGATTTGGTCACATGCAAGCTATGCAAGGGAAGTAGATCTTTCAACGGTGAAACTTGTATCGCATGCGATGGTGAAGGAGAGTTTGAGCGCAGGATTGAGGAGCGAATCGATTACTCTCAATATGACTTTGTAGATTGCCCTGTTTGCAAGGGTACTGGTCGCCTGCATGGAGAACGCTGCTTAGCCTGCGACGGCGAGAAGCGAATGATGCATGGACACGCCCAAAATATAGATGTAGCCGTTTATGACTACATAGACTGCCTTCTGTGCAAAGGAAGTGGCAGGCATGACGGAGACACATGTCAGCTTTGCTACGGTGAAAGAGTACTACTTCGGCGGTATGCTGATATGGTCGACCTTTCGCTGTATGAAAACGTAAAATGCCCAGCCTGCAAGGGGAAGAGGAAGCTGTATGGTGAAGATTGCATTGCCTGCAACTCAGAGGGTTGCATGACTGCTGGCCTAGCATCTGAACTGGACGTGTCCCTGTATAGGATGGTCACTTGTCCTCATTGCAAAGGGCAGTGCAGGATTAACCATGAAGAATGCCAGACTTGTAACAGCGAAGGCGAGCTACTGAAGTATTACGTCGAAAAATACAGCTAGCAACTCCCAAATCAAGCCACTCATGAAAAGGTTTTTTGGAAACTCCTGGGGGATAAGTGGTCGGCATTTGAGGGAAAGCTTGATTACCTGGCGATCAACCCTACCTGCTAGCTTTTGGGTGGCCTCGCCTTGGACAAACATAGACCGCTCATCCAGCATGTATCTTGTTCAAAATTTCCGGGATATCGCCATACTCCTCGTACCAAATGACGCTCACCCCTAGCTCACGCATAAGCTCTTCGTTGGTGGCATGGTGTCTTTCAAGGAAGCGCTCAACCACAGCATTTGAGATTTTGAGAGGCTTGCCACTCGCCCCCTCCATAAATTTCTTGGAGGTCAAACGCCGCATGAAAGCGAAGTGTTTGGGCTCCTCGATCGATTTGGACGCAATCTCCAATAGCCGGCGCAGATTCGGATCAGTCAGTGAAAGACCGATCATAAGGCATGAGCTTTCCTTGAAGCTGTTCAACTGTACCAAGTTCGACCAGTGATAGGCGTCACGGTATATCTGATGATAGCCTTCCTCAGAGAAAACTAAGGTGCATCGATCCAGATTGGAGTAGCGCTGCCTATCCTCCGGTAAGAAACCATGCACATGGTATACAGGTAGTTCTTCAGCGCTTGGTGTCTCAAATTCTTCGAACACACTTTTATGTACCAACGAGCGAGAGAGTAGAGCCCTCTCAATGAAATCATCAAAGTTATAGGTCAAAATAGATCTTACGTTGGCACCGGTTCGAGTCGGGGTACATAGCTTCGCGATAGAAGAAATCAGCTCTGATTCGACTAGGAATTTTTTGTCACGCAAAGAATAAAGCTGATGGGTGATCGCATCAACGAACCCTTGCTGTTCTACAGGTGAGCCCACAGCAAGCCCTTTTCGGATATACCTTGCTAACATCAATGTAGACGGCCCATCTACTTCCATTAGCCTGGCGACGATTTCAGACACCTTAGCCGGATCGCCGTGGGGGCCACCGAAATTTTCCTGCGATAGCATAGAAACAAGTAAGGAATTCAGCAGAGTATTCCAGTCAGGCAAACCAGCGCTACTGGATACTCCGGCGCCAAGAGTTAAAGAAAATCTGCCCGCTCGGTATTTTTCAGCAACTGCTTTTACTAACTGATCACGATCTTCCTTCCAGGATCTGACAGTACGCTCCGCAGCCATTTTTAGACGCAGAGAAAACAAATTAGCGGTGAGGGTTTCTGCAGCCTCTTTATGCTTCAGCATCAGCTCGTTGACTTCACTCTCCCCCCAGAGGTAGACAAGGCTGTCCACTCGTGGATTTTCTTCATTGATATAAATACTTTTCTTCAGATCTGATATTTTCGGAGCAATAATCAGCAAACTGTAACCGCGACTAGCATGCCCCCTAAATTTTTCAACGGTAGCATCGAGCTTTGACCGGGAAACAGAAAATACGATTTCCACTACCAGCGGTGAGGAAATTTCACCGATACCACTTGGAGCAATGGCGTCAAAAGCCGAAACATGGCTATCTTGACCCTCAACTTTCTGTCCTAACTGCTCTCCCTCGACCTGTAGGAGTTTGATAATGAATGCTTCTAGGAAAAGATATCCGCCCGATCCATACTGCGCCAAGCGCTCTTCCAGAGTGTTGAGATCCATCTACTCAAATCCTAATTCATGAGGTCGATTGGGCTACGCTGAAGGCAAACTAACACTGACAAGCCGTCACACCAAAGCCGCTTGGAGGGGCTCACGCTACCACAGATTCAGACGCCATTTGTAGCCATTGGCCATCTCTTCGTCGCGCTGCCTCAGTACCTCTGGCAGCTCTGATTGGAAGGGTAATTATGTCGAGCTCACAGGTCGGAGCCGCCGACCAAAAACCGCGACAGGGGCTACAGATCGGACAGCGCTGAGCGAAGGTTGCGTTGCAATTGGCTCCAGGGATACTGTGGTATGAAGGTGCACCGTGGTGCACGGTGGAGAGAACGGCTATCCCCCCATGAAAAAGGGGGCTCAGAGACGAGCGATCACTACACGGATACACGCTTTGAGCCGGAATGTCCAATAAAGGTTCGATTCCCTCTACCCGCTCCACCTTTCTCCTGCCCCATCGTTTTACTAAAATCCATTGAAAAACAGCGAGACAGTCAAGTAGGGCTCCAGCGAAGTGACGCAGCGACAATCTCCCCCGCCGTTCGGGCGGAATCTATGTCCTTCTCATCACCGTCCCGGCTCGCTATCGCGCTCAGGTCCGGCAGCAAAAAATTCATGTATCCACCAAAACGACTAATCTCAAGGCGGCTAAAGCTGTAGCATCCCATCTGTTGGTGCAATAGCACTTATGCATGAGAGAGTTCGACCCTGCCTTCATTGATAACGCCATTCCAGAAAATACTATCAACGAAATTGCAGGTCATGAGAGGGGTGACATAAGAAGCCTAAACCGATATGGTAAGGACGTAGCCGCACGCCAGTGTCCTCACTTGGAAAACCAAACTTCAATCTTCCTGCCATACAGCCATTTAAAGTCCACGAGGGCCTAGCTTCCGTTAAGCACACACTACATAGGAGAGTGTCGCCTGCAAACTCCTGAAGAATAATTTAAATAACAAATACAACTAACCCCTCCCCCCTTAGGAGCGCCCCTTAAAAAGGGACGCCCACGTCTATCAAACATAGAACCCATCACTCAGAGACAAACAACTTCAATGCAACTTCGTTTGTCGACAGCGTATTTAGCACAGAATCTATAAGCTGGAAGGCTTGTAAAGTCTCTGGTGCACATTGTTGCCCACGTCGAATTTGAGCATAGAAATCTTTTTTCGAAAATGCATTGCCAACCACAATCCAAATCTCTTTCTCTACGGCCAAGGACTTACGCCTCCGAGTGATAGTGTCCCATGCATAGTCAATCAACGCGCTATAATCACCACCATTTTTTCTTATGTGTTCTTCGGGAAAAGTTTTGTCGATCAATCGAAGTCTGCTTACGTGATCCGGATGAGCGTTATCGGTCCGCCACGGAGACTTCAACATATTCCAGTTTGCGAAAAAAAGTTGTGCATTTGGTGAGGTTAATGCTTCGAGGTTTTTAACAGCCTGCGTCCCGACCATCGCAAGAGCGCCAGCAGAAGAATGTGGTGCTTCGACGTCTGCACATTTAACATGAATATAGATCAGTTTTGACGGTGTGCTTGCAATAAAGTCGGCCGGTTCCGTCCCTAAGTCTGTGCATAGCAAAAAGTCTAGGTCCGCCACGTGGGGGAAGAAAGGCCCTAGATCTGCTATGGTTTTAGTAAGATCTGCGGAGTCTTTTAATTTATCAATAATGTAAAAAACCGAATTCCCAGGGAAGAGATTTTCAGTAAGCAAAGCCGAATCGCCTTTTTCTTTCAGGCCTTTACATTGCAGCTCTTTAATCGAGTGCAGACACCTGCCGACATGAGATTCCGCGATATCTACACCCAGCTCAGTTGGAAGCCGCATTTTATAGTAGCTGCCGGAAAAATAACTAATCGAATCTTGATACAAAATCTTAACAATATTATCGCTTAATACTTGATCAACTGATTGACCGTACTGATAGCTCTTATCCCCACCCTTTAGCTCAACATTGGTTAGCGTCAACTCGTCTAAAGCATGCAATCTAGGCAACTTAGTTTTTATGCTGTATAAAATAACTACCGATATATGACCCTTACCAACACCAATCGAAAAAAAATTATTAACTGGATCATACTGAATGTAATGGATGTCGTTATCAACGGTAAATCTGTTTTGCCCGCCGGCAAACTCAAGGGGCGTTTCAAATGTGCTTAAGTCCAGTAACAATACAGCAGGATCGCCACTTGGACTATCATTAACAGGTTTAGCAAAAGAGTTCAGAAGAGGACTTGTATTCTTATCTGCATTTTCTATCACTTTATGAATATCATCAATCCAATACGAAAGCTGCGCTAGGCTCATGTTCTTTTTTTTCTGGTCAGAAACCCTACCTGATCCGACACCGAGGTAGTAGCTAGTATCCGATACACCTTCAGGCGTCAGGTTATCTACTAGAAGCGTTGAAATTGCGTAGGCTGCATTAGCTTGAGACGAATTTATCGCCTCAAGATTCCTCCCCCTCCATGAAACCCCTTCAGGCCGATGTTTGGCATCCCCTATCGCAAAACTAGTAGTGCTTTTGGTTTTAAGGCTTTTAGTTCTGGCGGCTAGAGCCAGTATTTGATCCAAAGAAATAGTTGACCCAAGACCAAACTCCGGCTCGAACGCGTAGTTTATGCCCCTACTATCATACACAACTAAAAGATCACCAGCCTCGCGCAAGATAATAACTTGCAAAGCAGGTTCAAAAAACAAGGAATCACTTAGAAACTTTGAGTTACTAAAGCTAACACTCGTTATCACTGAAAAACCCAATGAAAGCTGGGTGGTGACAAGCTCTCCATTCGTCACAAGCTTCCAATATAGAGTATCCACCAGCACAGGGAGTGAAAAGTTAGGCTCTTTATTAATAAAGCAAAGGGAAGCCAGTGGTAACCTCAAACTATGCTCTGGATTAAACTCACTGATATTAAACTTCTTTTTATAGCCCGAATCAAAATAGCTAATTTCTGGAAAAGAGTCTAAATACGACTTCAGGAGCACGGATGTGTCGAGAGACTTCAGAAAGGATGAGACAGCGCCTGGATCACTTAGATATTCGTCAAACTTTATAAAATTACTCCATAGGCGTGTATTAGATCCATTACTGAGATCCAGAACATAAGCTACAAAATCCCCACTCTTGCGAACGACTCTACCAACAGTTTGCACGAGCTCCCTGCCACTGCCTATAGGATAGGTGAGCGCTAGGATTTTGGCATTTGGTATGTCAACTCCTTCATCAAGCTTCCTTTGATGAATTATAACTTGGTAATCAGAGGACTTTAGGGCCTTAGGAACTGCTGATTTGAAATTCTCTCTCGCATCCCCGGTGAACTGTTGATGTATAGCTAAGGTTTTATAGTGCTGCGAGAATATCGCCTCATATTTAGCTATCTCATGATGGTTCTTGCATTTTATTATACACTTTGTATCAGGCTGCTCATTGAGCAGAACCTTAATCCGTTCACTTAGCTCCCCCTCATTAACACTCTCAAACTTCGGACTACATAAAACCTTATGCTCTAATGCGTGCTTAAATGTGTAAATAAAACTAGTTTCCGGTGAAACATCAAATTTAAAAAGGTCATTCCGGTAAGGGGTGGCAGTAATGATTATTTTATGCGCCTTAATTGCTCGCGATATCTTACTCCATACTGGCGACGGCTCCGAATGCCCCTCATCAATAATTATTAGATCGATAGCCTTCGTGAAGGCCTGCAGGGTATCCACATCTGTGGATGAAAGCTTTTGAAATGTAGTGACGTATACCCCAGTATCTGAAACTTGCTTTATTCCTGACCATACCGGTTTTAAAGGAATACTCTCCCGCGGAATCCGCTCTTCAAAAAACTCGCCTGAAAGCTGTTTGAGTATTTGATCCTTTACAGCGGAGCGATGGCAGACAACAAGCACGTTTTTCTTTGAGCTGAAGTGTGCAATTGTGGCTATCACACCGGTTTTTCCAGCGCCGGTCGGAAGGCTGATGAGACAAGAATGTTTTGTCTCGGCACCAGCGAGGTAATTAAAAGCTGACTCAATGCCTTTTTTCTGACCCGTGCGCAGACTTTTCCAGAGCTTGTCGTTAACGAAATCTGAACCCAGCTGCATAACACCTTCCTTAGCAATTAAGACTGCCGGTAAACGACTGTTTTCCGGTACCTCTGACGAGGGTCAACCTAACCTGTCAGGAAATTAGCCTTCTTTTCTGACAGGCCATCCTATTTTCGACATCGTATTCCTACAGGAGAAATGGGCAGATGGCCACTTTTGGTTACGGACGTGTCTCAACGTCATCGCAGGACTCAGAGAACCAGCGACTAGAGCTCGCCGGTGCCGGTTGGGCAATTGACTACTGGTTTGCCCTGCTCAGTGGATCGTCTTCCGACTCGGGCTTGTCGGGCTTGACGGGTTGTGAGCGAAAGCGAAAATGATGGTGGTCCATCTCACCAAAAAAGTCCCCCAGCCCCAGGAACTGGAGGGTCCAGTGAGTCAGTTCGCGCAAGTCTGCGCTTGATACCTCACCTTCGAACAGGGTGTTGGCGCGCTCCCTGACGGTCTTTTGGTCGGTCTCGAACCCTCTGGTCCAATCCTTGCCGGTCAATACCCGCCCAAGAAACCACGCTTCGCTTGAAAGCACGAGGCTGTCATCGACCAGTCGGCCCGCCATCGTGAATTTTGCCGCAAACACGGCTGACTCGCGAAACCTGGGCTCCTGGTAGCCCTGATCGGCGCCGTACATCGCATCGAGCTTCTCGGCAACGAGACGACTGTCGTAAAGATGAGCATAGAGCGTGTGGCTCCATATGCGCTTCTTGGGCAGCGCCTGTTGACTGACGATACTTTCCGGGGTCCACGGAAGCAGCGGACGCTGAATTGACGTGTCATGGATAAACGCTTCGTATCGATTAGCGCGTTTTTTCAGCTTGGGTGCTGATTGTGGTTGCAACAACTCGACCGCATGCCAGTACCGGACGATGCTTTCTTGATCCATCAAAATGACTTCCCCTGACTCACTGATCGGGCCTTTTTAGGTGTTAGAAGGCGCGGTATTGCGTGATAGTAAAACGATTGGGTACCGGTGAATGCAACCCAAACATCGAAGTCATTGCAGTAGACCGGCACTGGCCTTACCCACCCCCGCCTCTCCCGGCACCCGCGCCTTGGCCTCTTGCGCCGAAACCGGCGCCACCAGGTACTGCCGATACTCGCGAAACGCCTGCAAGACAGAGGCATCCTGCGGGCGATAGTCGTCGCCGCTATCCTGTTGCTGATTCGCCACACAAGGCCTGCCGATCACGCTCATGCACACGTTGTTTGCAGCCGTCGAAACCGGCTCGAACAAAGCGAATGCCGTACCTGGCTGATCCGTATCGTTGAACAGTGGGTGGGCTACGTTTTCGAAGTCGTTTCCCTCTACCAGCAACTGTGAAGATGAGGTCCGCGACATGATTGCGCCTTGGTAGGTCATGCGCTGAAAGACGTTGTTGACCAGTTGAGCGCGGATTTGCGCATTTTTCATCCCGCCGGAATGAGGTGCTCTGCCGGAGGTGTCGTGTATGTAGTTTCTCGACAGCGTCAGCGTGTCCTGACTGCCGAGGAACAGCCAGACCCAATAATGATGGCCATCGCAGGTAGACGAGTAAGGCGTACGGCCGTCGAATTCATTGCTGGAAATGGTGACGTGTGAAGCAGTGCCCCAGCCTGTCACGATCATCTGTCTGCCGATCCGCGCAAAGGTGTTGTGATCGATCCACACGCCATCGGCCTTGTTCAGGGTCAGCGCATCGCCGCCCCATACGACATGCGGGTTGATATCCGAAAGGGTCAGGTTACGAACGATCACGTTATGCGCACCGTCGCCAATGAACAGTCCAGCGCCCTGAATGCCTGCCTTGTCGCCAAGCCCGATCAATGTCTTGTTGGAACCGACTTTCAGTGGCTTCAGACCCGCGTTGTCGTAGGTCACCATGACGGGCGGCCTTGATTGGCAGAAGTCGTTGGCACCATTCAGTGCAAGCTGCTCACCACCCTGCGGGCACGGTTTCACGACGCGGCCAGGTTCGGTGGTTGTGGTACTGCCGTTGGCAATCACGCTCGCGCGGAAGTCGAACGTGTGGTCCAGGACAATCACTCGGGGTGTGTCATCGGTGCAGGCCCCGTGTGAGTCATGCGACGAGCAGAGTGCTGATCGAAGTTCATCCAGCGTGGAGGGATGCACGGCAGCCGCGGAGCCTCCGCCGGTCACGCCCTTGGCAAAACCTTCAGGTATGTCTGCTGCCCACAGGCATTGCGCTCCTGACAGGAGCAGAACCAGAGTGGTGGCGATCTTCAGACAGCCGCTTTGCAAAAGAGAACGCAGGGGCGTCATCGGTTGAGCTTCCAGTCATGCCCGCGGGAATCGCGGGACAATCTGGATGCTAAACGGACTGCGGCCTGGCCTGCTCCGCTTCCATGGTGTTGGTCAGCCTACGTTCAGGCTCCCTCGCTCACGAAAACACCCGCTCCATCCTGACGCTGTCAATCCCGCGCCCATGCCCGTCGATATCGACCGAGACCACGGCAAAGCCCAGGTTCGAGTAAAACCCCTGAACATGCTGGCTGGTATCGATAAAGGCTCGGTTGACGCCCGGTAATGCCTGCATGCGTTGCAGTCGGGCCTCGGTCAGAAACCTGCCAAGGCCGCTGCCGTGGCGGTCGCTGATGACCATGCCCCAGGTCAGCTCTGCCACTTCAGGGTCTGACAACACCAGGTATCCACCGCAGGCGACAACCTCGCCGTCACGCTCGGCTACGAAGTACTGGCCCAAAGGGGCCATCAGAAAACGGGCAAATTGCTCGCGCTCCGCAGGGTCGAAGTAGCGCGGGACGTTGGTGTCGAAGATATCCAGACATCGCTCACGATCTGCAAGGGTGTACGGACGCAGCATGTCCATGACAGGGGCCTGTTTTACAGGGGTGATTAAAGCGCCTGGCGAAATATATCCTGAATCTGCTCAAGATCGGCAGGACGCGGGTTAGTCAGGCCGCAGGCATCTTTCAGGGCATTGCTGGCCAGCATCGTGAAGTCTTCCTCCTTGACGCCCAGCGTAGCAAGACCTGCCGGGATTTCCACGGCAGCCGACAATGCACGAATGGCGTCGATGGCTGCCTGAGCGCCTTCTTCCGGAGAGAGCCCACGGATATTGCTGCCCATGGCGTGTGCAACGTCGGTCAGGCGTGCAGCGCTGACGCTGGCGTTGAAGCGCTGCACATGGGGCAGCAATACGGCGTTGCACACACCGTGGGGCAAATCATAAAAGCCGCCCAACTGGTGCGCCATGGCGTGCACGTAGCCCAGTGACGCGTTATTGAACGCCATGCCAGCCAGAAACTGGGCATACGCCATGTTCTCGCGGGCAGTGATATTGGCCCCGTTGTTGAATGCGTCGCGCAAATTGTTGGCGATCAGCGCCATAGCCTGTAACGCACAGGCGTCAGTGATCGGGTTGGCAGCCGTGGAGACATAGGCTTCGATTGCGTGAGTCAAGGCATCCATGCCAGTGGCGGCAGTCAGCGACCTGGGCATGGCGACCATCATGTCGGGATCATTCACGGACAGCAGCGGCGTGACGTTGCGGTCGATGATCGCCATTTTTACGTGCCGGGCTTCGTCGGTAATGATGCAGAAGCGGGTCATTTCACTCGCGGTTCCGGCGGTGGTATTAATGGCAATCAATGGCAACTGCGGTTTTGCCGAACGGTCGACGCCCTCATAATCGCTGATATGCCCCCCGTTGCTGGCGCACAGGGCAATACCTTTTGCACAGTCGTGAGGCGAGCCACCGCCCAGCGATATGACGAAATCGCACTGGCGCTCCTGCAACAGGGCCAGGCCGTTCTCGACGTTGGCGATGGTCGGGTTGGGCCGGGCACCGTCGTACACAACCGAGTCAATGCCCTGCTCCACCAACAGCCCGGCGACCTGACTGGCTACTCCGGCCCTGGCAAGGCCAGCATCCGTGACGATCAGAGCCTTGCGAAATCCGTATTTGCGTATGGCGAGCATGGCTTCGTCAATGCAGCCAGTGCCGATGATGTTCACAGCGGGGATGAAAAAAGTGCTGATCATGACGGACCCTCGAGGGTAGCGCGGATGCTGGGGTGATGAGCCAAGCATCCGCCTTGCGCGAGGTACAACCATTGATCCAGCGCAACGAAGCAGTCAAACGCCAGACCGTTGGTCGCAGACGCTTCGGCCACTGCGCACAGGACGGCTATTTTCAGCCAATAAAGCCGTCGCTCTTGAGCAGCGTTTCCAGGCAATGCTCGCTGAGGCCGTAGAACGTCTTGAGCTCCTGAATGCGCGCCAGTAACTGAGCCGGATCGACCGGCTCGGCACGCTTGACCGCGAGGATCATCTTGTTCTTGTTGGTATGCTCCAGCGAGATGAACTCGAACACTTTGGTCTCGTAACCGCATGCTTCCAGCAATAGCGCGCGCAGGCTGTCGGTGACCATTTCTGCCTGCTGGCCCATGTGCAGACCGTATTGCAGCATCGGTTTCAACAGCGTCGGGCTCTGGATCTGCAAGCGGATCTGTTTGTGGCAGCACGGCGAGCACATAATGATCGAGGCGCCGGAGCGAATGCCCATATGAATGGCGTAGTCTGTCGCGATATCACAGGCGTGCAGCGCAATCATCACGTCCAGCGCGCTGGACGCCACTGTACGCACGTCACCCTGCGCAAAGGTCAGCCCCGGATGATCGAGCTTCGCCGCCGCCTCGTTGCACAGCGTGACCATGTCTTCGCGCAGTTCGACACCGGTCACCTGCCCTTGCGCCTGCAAGGTGTTGCACAGGTAGTCGTGGATGGCGAAGGTCAGATAACCCTTGCCTGAGCCGAAGTCCGCAACCTTGATCGGCTGATCGAGCTTGAGCGGCGATGAGCTCAGTGCATGGGAAAACACCTCGATGAACTTGTTGATCTGCTTCCATTTGCGCGACATGGCCGGAATCAGCTCATGCTGGCGATTGGTCACACCCAAGTCAGTCAGGAATGGCCGGGTAAGCTCCAGGTAGCGTTTCTTCTCGCGGTCATGCCCGGCCGAAGGAGCCTGGCGCTCCTGCTGAGCCTTGCTTTTGAACAGCGTCGTCTTGCCCTTCTTGCTGAACTCCAACTGCACCTCGTCGGTCAGCGACAACAGGTGCGCATTCTTGAAGGACGCCGGAATCAGGCTGGCAATGACAGCCACCGCTTCAGCAAGCGAAAAATTCTTGGTGATGTCACGAGTCTTGTAGCGATACACGAAGCTCAGGCACGGTTGTTCCTTGACGGTCAGCGGCTTGATGATGATCCGCTGCAAGTCGGCTTCGCTGCCCACGTATTTGGCCAGGACCAGCTTGATCAGCGAGTTCTGCGACAGGCTGATGTCCAGCAGGCCAAGGAACTGCGCGAGGTGATCGGTCGCAGCGATGGGTGACGTGGAGGTAATGACTGACATTGAAAATGTGCCTCAAGCGTCCCGTCCGGGACTCGAAAAATCAGACCGGCATTTTAGGCGCGTCGGCACGTCAAGGGCACCCTTATTTTTCAGAGACTACGCGGGCTGTTAGTGCGGTCCTACACACCATTGCGACACGCACATGATCGGTAAAACAATCTCTACCGACAACAGCGAAGCATTGCTTGCGCCGTATAAAAACACCTTTATAGTCGTTGTGGCTGATTACAGATAATCAGATAAAAGTTCTGGAGCCTTTTGCTCCGGCAGAATAAACCGCACAAGGAACGTGCCTTATGTTGAGTCAAGCAGCACTGCTGGAAAACGACACACTCGCGCGGGTCACCTTAAAACCCGTAGAGTATTTGAACCTTATACTTGATGATGAAAAAAAGGGTGGCCGTGGCGCCGCGCTTATTTTGACCAAAGAAGACATTCTTAGTCTGAAACGTTACGAACGACACGCCCTTAACATCCCCACGTCACTCGCTCGCGTCGAACAGCAATTGGGTTTTACAACCAGTAGCATTCCCGGGCTTGAGCCTAAAGACATGCTGGTGACTTACAAGGCAATCCACAACCACGGCAAAAGCTGGCTGGGTATCGAGGACGCCATCAAGCGCAGCGGTTTCACCATTGACCTGTTTGCCGCACACTTCTCGGATCAGGGTCGGCAGATCATCAGTTACATTGAAAAAATGGACTTTGCCAGGCAGCTGGGTCTGACCGTTGTCGATCTGACCCTTGAAGAGGTCCGCGATACATCGCCCACGCCACTGGGGCAAACCGACCAGAAGGTCTGTATCACGCTGGCCCAGTTCCTGAAAGAAACCGCGTCACAAATAAAGAACCATCAGCACGCTGCCAGCACGTTGGCGCAACACATCGATACCTTCAGCACCGTCCTGAGCGTTCAACTCATTCCCGGCATCAACGATAAGGTAAAACTGGCAAAGCGCTCTGATCTGGACCAGCAGATCAGCGAACTGGAAAAAGACATCGAACAGCTGACCGTCGATATAGAACACAAGAACAAAGAATATAAGGCAGCCATAACCAATATTGCCTGGGGTGGTTTCGGAGGGCCCATCGGGGTTGCTATCACGGGAGGTATTTTTGGCGCCCAGGCGGAAAAAATCCGGAAAGAAAAAAACCGGATGATCGCCTCCAAGAACCTCAAGGTTCAGACCCTCAAGGAAAAAGTTCCGTTGGCCGCCGCCGTACGCAGCCTGCAGATACTCTTCGAGGATATGAATATTCGCATGATGGACGCTCATCAGAGTGCGACCAATCTGAAAGACCTATGGACCCTGCTGGCGGCATACATTGACAGCTCTGCAGATGAACTGGCAGCGATCAGCGACGATCAGGCACTGCTGATTTTCGCTATACGGTTTCAGGCCGTAGTCACACCGTGGCTGGAAATAAAAAGCATGACCGCCCAGTTACTGAAGCTGTTTGAAAGTGCGCTGGACCAGTTTCAACACGAACAGCAATCCAGCCTGAAAGGACAATGACCATGAGCACTGAAACCTTGGGTAAGCCGATGGTCCTCACGCCTCCCGATACTGAAATCATGAATGCCGCCAGCCAGAATATTCTGGCCCAGGTGAATACGTTGAAGCTGGACTTTCTGCCGGCGATGAAAGAAAAAATGCTGTCGCTTCAAAACGCATTGACGCGTGCAGACAACGCCTATCGTGAAGCGCTGGCCGATATCACTGTGCAGTTGAATAACGTGAACCTGCAGCCGATTGATCTGAGGCAACAGCACATTGAAGCAGACGCTCGACTCAGCGATAAACAAAAGAAGCAAGCGATCAGCCTGCTGAACGGCGAGCGCATTCGTCTGCTCTCGAATCTGACCGCCGTTTTGCGCAGCAGCGCTCACGCCATTGCCGAGCGCAGCGATGATATGGCGCAAATAAACCTCACGCTGGAAGACAACCGTTTACAGGACATACTCCAGCAACAGATTGACGGCATGACACAACGCTCAGCCGCTTTGGAAAGCGCGATGAGTGTCATCGCTGAAGACCGGCGCCTGCTTGACACAACGATCAAGACCTATGAAAAGTACAACCTTGCCGACCTGTTCAAGGACATGCTGCCTACTCAGGAAGAACTGCAGATCGTCACCATGCCATCGCCGGAACTTGCGTTGATCACCGCCGGAATTGCCAGACTCGGAAAACTCCTGGACAAGATCAGCAGCGCCCTGACCTACCTTGACCTTACTGAAGAACGCGACAGACTGAGGTCGCGCTATAACGCACTGCTCGCCGAGTCCCGCACGGTCGCCCAGGAAGCAAAGTCAATCAACGGAAGGCTCGATGAGCTGACCGGGCTCGCTGACATCAGCAAGAGCAAGGCACTTTGGGTCAAAGAGGCCAGGAAGGTTTATCACTCGCTCTACAAATTTCTGGATCAGATCACGTCGCAAGATGACGCTTCTGCACCGATCAGCACGCCTGTCGAAAAACTGAAGACGTACATAAAATCGTTCTACGATATCAGGCGCCTCGTCTGACGCGTCAGCCTTCAATATAAAGGCAGGCGTTGATCCATATCGACACCTGCCTTTTGTTGTTACCCCAGCACCACCAGCCGATTCGGCAATTCATTCCTGCCGTGAGTCACTGGTACATGATCGGCAAGCAGCTCGCCACAGGCATGGATACACCCGAGAAACCCCTGCAAGGTCTGTCCGTCTCTGACCTGCTGGGTAAACACGTCAACCATCGCCTTCCAGGTGTCGTTGTGCAGACGACTGGCAATGCCATGGTCAACCAGGATTTCGACATACCGTTCGGCCTCGCTGACAAACACCAGAATGCCGGTTCCGTCGTGGGTCTTGTGCAGGTTCTGCTCGAGAAACTGCCGACGCGCGAGATTCCCGGCCCGCCAGCGCCGCACCGAAAGCGGCACCAGCAACGCGGAGACCTTCGACAGGCGACACACCAGCGCGACAATAATGAACGTACTCATCTGCGCGAGCATCAACTCGTCCGCGCTCAACCATTGAAGGCAGTAGTTGATCGTGCCCGGCAGCAGCAGGCCGATCAGCCCGGCCCAGATCAACGGCATGTAGGCATAGTCGTCAGCGCGAGCGGCCAGTACCGTGACCAGCTCGGCGTCAGTGCGCTGCTCGACGCGGTCAATCGCTTCGGCAACCTGCCGCTGTTCGTCTTTGTTCAGTAAAGCCATGGTTCCCTCATTCCGAATCAATCAACTACCAGTTGCCTGAAGCACCGCCACCGCCGAAGCGTCCGCCACTGCGATCGGCGACTCTTTCACGTGCGGGCCGGGTGGCGCCGCCCCGTCTGACACTAATGATTACAATCCCCAGCACGATGAGGGTCAACACGATACCGATCAGCCAGACCTGGTCGTCATCGGGCTGCTCGTCATAGTCGGACATCTGCCCTGTCGGCTCGGGATAATCGGGTATCTGCCCACCCAATGCCGCGATGACCGCGCGCGTACCGCGCTCTATGCCGACGGCAAACCGGTTGTCGTCAAACTCGGGGGTCATCAGCATGTCGATGATCAGAGACGCCTGGGCGTCATTGAGACGGTCCTTCAGCGCACCGCCGACCTCCATGAACACCTTGCGCTTGTCGCGATAGACCACCAGCAGAACACTGTCATCCTTGCCGTGCAGCCCCAGGCCCCAGGCGTCGCCGAGTCGAGAGCCGAACTCTTCGATGCTCGAGCCCTGCAGATCAGCGAGGGTCACCACCACTACCCGCTCCCCGGTCGCCTTTTCATGGGCGCTCAGAAGTCTGGCCAGACGAACCGTAGTCTGGCTGTCGAGCATCTGTGCGGCATCCACCACACTGCCGGTCATCGGCGGAAAAACCAGTGCTGATGGCTCTGCCTCGGCCCGCAATACCCCTCCCAACAGCATCACCATGTACAGCATCCACTGTGAAACAGACTTCAAAATCCAGACCTCCGGTGTTTTTTTGAATCCATTGAAACGACACGCCTTAGCCAAAACACAAGTTCCCCGGCATAATCCACCGCCAACACCTGGTGCGTTCACTATTTGATCGAACAGGGTCTGTACAAAAATCAATCAAACCGCCATTTTCGTACACACCCTGGGGAGACTTCGTACAGTCAAGCGGATAGCAACTATCCTTGCATCACGTACGAACCATAACGCCAAAGGTCCATAACCCAAAAACTGGCTGTCGGACATTAAACGCGAGTTACTGACAAAAGCCTTGAGAAATCATTCATGAATAAGCTGTGTTTATTAGGTTTGCTGGTCGGTATGGCCAGTCAGTCGGTGATGGCCCAGACCGCTGCCGCCACGGACAATACAACGCTTCAGGCCAAGAATGCCTTCATCGGCAAACTCATGAAACAAATGACTCTGGACGAAAAGATCGGTCAATTGCGACTCATCAGTATCAGTTCGGAAATGCCACAGCCGCAAATTCTCAAGGAAATTGCCGCCGGACGAATCGGCGGTACGTTCAACTCCATTACCCGTTCGGAAAATCGTCCGCTGCAGGAAGCCGCAGTCGCCAAAAGCCGTCTGAAAATTCCGATGTTTTTTGCCTACGACGTGATTCACGGTCACCGGACGATTTTCCCGATCAGCCTGGGCATGGCCGCCAGCTGGGACATGGACGCCATCGCGACGATGGCCCGGGTCTCGGCCAAAGAAGCCAGTGCCGACAGTATCGACATGACCTTCGCGCCCATGGTGGATATTTCCCGCGACCCTCGCTGGGGCCGCAGCTCCGAAGGCTTCGGTGAAGACACCTACCTGGTGTCACGCATTTCCGATGTGATGGTCAGGTCCTTCCAGGGCAAGAACGTCGCAGCCAATGACAGCATCATGGCCGCCGTCAAACACTTCGCCCTGTATGGCGCGGTAGAAGGCGGGCGCGACTACAACACCGTGGACATGAGCATGACGCGCATGTACCAGGACTACCTGCCGCCGTACAAGGCCGGCATCGATGCCGGCGCCGGCGGCATCATGGTCGCGCTCAACTCGATCAACGGCGTCCCGTCGACCTCCAACAAATGGCTGATGCAGGACCTGTTGCGCAAGGACTGGGGCTTCAAGGGCGTGACCATCAGTGACCACGGCGCGCTCAAGGAGCTGATCGACCACGGCGTGGCCAAGGATTTCCGCGAGGCCGCCAAGCTGGCTATCAAGGCGGGCGTCGACCTGAGCATGAACGACGCGGCCTATGGCGAGCAGTTGCCCGGGCTGGTGAAAGACGGCGAGGTTTCCATGAAGGAAATCGACAGCGCCGTGCGTGAAGTGCTGGGTGCCAAGTACGACATGGGCCTGTTCGCCTCGCCTTACGGTCGCATCGGCGTTGCCGCCGATGACCCTGCCGACACCTATGCGGATGACCGCCTGCACCGTGCCGAAGCTCGCGATGTGGCGCGCAAGACGCTGGTGCTGCTGAAAAACCAGAACGAGACATTGCCACTCAAGAAGCAAGGCACCATCGCGGTGATCGGCGGACTGGCGCAAAGTCACCTCGACATGCTCGGCAGCTGGTCGGCAGCCGGTCGTCCCAACCAGTCGGTGACAGTGTATGAAGGGCTGGCCAACGCGGTCGGCGACAAGGCCAAGCTGGTTTACGCACGCGGTGCCAACGTCAGTGACAATGAACACGTCCTCAACTACCTGAACTTCATGGAGAAGGAAGTAGAGATCGACCCGCGTCCGGCGCAGGAAATGATCGACGAAGCGGTCAAGGTCGCCGAGCAGGCCGATGTGATCGTTGCCGTGGTCGGTGAGTCGCGCGGCATGTCCCATGAATCGGCCAGCCGCAGCAGCCTGAACATTCCGGGCAAACAGCGCGACCTGATCAAGGCGCTCAAGGCCACTGGCAAACCACTGGTGCTGGTGCTGATGAATGGCCGTCCGCTGGTTCTGGTCGACGAACAGGAACAGGCCGACGCCATGCTCGAAACCTGGTTCCCGGGCACCGAAGGCGGCAATGCAGTGGCTGACGTACTGTTCGGCGACTACAACCCGTCGGGCAAGCTGGCCATGACATTTCCGCGCTCGATCGGTCAACTGCCGGTCTACTATGCGCACCTGAACACCGGCCGTCCGTATCACGAAGGCAAGCCAGGCAACTACACCTCGCACTATTTCGAGGAGCCCAATGGCCCGCTGTTCCCGTTCGGTTATGGTCTGAGCTACACCCAGTTCGACGTCTCGGACATCACGTTGTCGGACGCCAGCATGACGCGCAAAGGCAAGCTCACTGCCAGCGTGACCGTGAAGAATACCGGCAAGGTTGCCGGTGCTACCGTTGTGCAGCTGTATCTGCATGACGTAGCGGCGTCGATCAGCCGTCCGGTAAAGGAACTGAAAAACTTCGAAAAAGTGATGCTTGAGCCCGGAGAAGAAAAAGTCGTGACCTTCACCCTCAGTGAAGACGATCTGAAGTTCTACAACACTGAGCTCAAGCACGTGGCGGAACCTGGCGAATTCAAGGTCATGATCGGCCTGGACTCCGAAGCTGTGAAAGAAGCGACCTTCAATCTGTTGTAACCCCTGCGCATGGCGCGTTCGTGAGCAGTCGCTCGGGAACGCGCCAACAGGGTCCGATCAGGCTGCGACATGACGCTCAAGCATCGCTACTGGCGCATTACCCTGTACGTGCTGCTGATTCTGGCCGGTGCAGCCCTGTGCGCCGGGCTCGCGATGCGTCAGGCGCAGCGTCACGCAATGTCTGAAGATGCCGCGCGTGCCGAAGGACAACTGGCACTGTATGCCAATACCCTGCACACCCTGATCGAGCGCTACCGCGCCCTGCCCTCCGTTCTGGCACTGGACCCGGAAATTCGTGCCGCGCTGAGCGGCCCGGTAACCGGTGAAGTACAGAACGCACTCAACCTCAAGCTGGAAAAAATCAACAACGCGGCTCATTCGTCGACGCTGGAGTTGCTCGACCTGCAGGGTCTGGCGATTGGCGCGAGCAACTGGCGCACGCCCAACAGCTATGTCGGTCACAACTACGCTTTTCGACCCTACTTCCTGCAGACCCGCGCCAAGGGTACCGGGCGCTTTTATGCGGTCGGGGTGACCACCGGAATTCCGGGGTACTTTCTGTCCAGCGCGGTGTTGAATGATACCGGTGGGTTCATGGGGGCGATGGTCGTCAAGCTGGAGTTCCCCAGCCTCGAGCAGGAGTGGGATAAGGGCGGCGACCTGCTGCTGGTCAGCGATGAGAAAGGCATCGTGTTTATCGCCAATCAACCAGGCTGGCGCTATCGCGAGCTGCAGCCGATCTCGGTGGAAGACCGTGCCACCCTGTTGCGCACCCGCCAGTACGACAAGCAGGTATTGTCACCGCTGCGCAGCCGGGTCATCGACAGCTTCAGCGAAAACAGCCATTTGAGCCGTGTCGACGGCCCGGACGGCACCACGGACTATCTCTGGCAGTCGCTGCCACTTGCGGACGAGAACTGGACCCTGCACCTGTTGCGCAAGCCGCCCGCGTCCAGCGAGGATGTGCGCAACGCAGGACTGGCCGCCGCAGGCATCTGGCTGGCGCTGGTATTTCTGAGCCTGTTTCTCTATCAGCGCTGGCGACTGGCGCGACTGAGGGAGCGCAACCGGGATGAACTGGAGCGCCTGGTGCAAGAGCGCACACGCGATCTGCACACCGCGCAGGACGGTCTGGTGCAGTCGGCCAAACTCGCGGCGCTGGGGCAGATGTCGGCAGCGCTGGCCCACGAAATCAACCAGCCGCTGACCGCCCAGCGTATGCAGCTGGCGACCCTGCGACTGCTGCTCGATCAAGGCCGCATCGATGAAGCCTGCAAAGCGCTGGTTCCCGTCGATCAGCAACTGACACGTATGGCCGCCTTGACCAGCCATTTGAAGACCTTCGCACGCAAGAGCCCCAGCGGCCTGCGCGAGAGGCTGGACCTGGCCACGGTGGTCGATCAGGCCTTGCTGTTGCTCGACCCGCGCCTGCGCGAGGAACACGTCGACTGCATCCTGCATCTGGCACGCCCGGCATGGGTGCGCGGCGACGCCATCCGCCTGGAGCAGGTGCTGATAAACCTGCTGCGCAATGCACTGGACGCCATGCGCGAGTGCCGCTCCAGGCGCCTTGAAGTGCGTATCGACGCCCTCGACAATCAGTGGCGGCTCAGCGTCAGGGACAACGGAAGCGGGATCGCTGCGGAAAATCTGCCCAGCATTTTCGATCCGTTCTTCACCACCAAACCGGTAGGCGATGGTCTGGGCCTTGGCCTGGCGGTGTCGTACGCCATCATTCATGAACTGGGCGGACAACTGACGGCGCAAAACCATGCGGACGGCGCCGAATTCTGGTTCAGCCTGCCCAACGACTTTCTGGAGGCCTGACCCGGCATGTTGAATTCGGTCATCGTGGTAGACGACGAGGCGCCCATTCGGCAAGCCGTCGAACAATGGCTGACGCTGTCGGGGTTCGAGGTGCAAGTCTTCGCCCGCGCCGAAGAGTGCCTGGCGCACCTACCGGAACACTTCCCGGGCGTCGTGCTGACCGATGTGCGCATGCCAGGCATGAGCGGTCTGGAGCTACTGACCCGGTTGCAAGACGCAGACCGCGACCTGCCGGTCATCCTCCTGACCGGTCATGGCGATGTGCCGATGGCCGTGGAGGCGATGCGCGAAGGGGCCTATGACTTTCTGGAAAAACCCTTCAGCCCGGAAACCCTGATCAGCAACCTGCGGCGCGCCCTCGAGAAACGCCAACTGGTGCTGGAAAACCGCCGCCTGCATGAGCAGGCCGATGCCAGAACCCGCCTGGACGCCACGCTGCTCGGCGTATCGCCCGGCATGCAGACACTGCGCCGCCAGGTGCTGGAACTGGCGCAACTGCCGGTCAATGTGATCATTCGCGGGGAAACCGGCAGCGGCAAGGAACTGGTCGCTCGCTGCCTGCATGATTTCGGGCCGCGCGCCGCCAGACCTTTTGTTGCACTCAACTGCGCGGCCATCCCGGAGCACCTGTTCGAAGCCGAGCTGTTCGGCCACGAAAGCGGCGCCTTCACCGGCGCGCAGGGCAAACGCATCGGTCGTCTGGAGTATGCCGACGGCGGCACGGTGTTCCTTGATGAAATCGAGAGCATGCCGATGGCACAGCAGGTCAAGCTGCTGCGCGTTCTGCAGGACAAGCGCCTTGAGCGGCTGGGCTCGAATCAGAGTATCGACGTCGACCTGCGAATCATTGCCGCGACCAAGCCTGATCTTCTCGAAGAAGCGCGTGCCGGGCGCTTCCGCGAAGATCTGGCCTATCGCCTGAACGTTGCCGAGCTGCGCCTGCCGCCGCTGCGCGAGCGTCTTGAAGACATCGCGCAACTGTTCAGCCACTTCGCCCGCGCCGCCGCCGAACGCGTGGGCCGGGAGGCGCCCGCGCTGGATGCAGCGCGCCTGAGCCTTTTGCTCGGCCATGACTGGCCTGGCAACGTGCGCGAGCTGGCCAATGCCGCCGAGCGGCAGGCGCTGGGTCTGGAGCAGGCCCTGCCGCAACCTGATACTCAATGGCAGGGACATTCATTGGCGGCGCGTCAGGAAGCCTTCGAAGCACAATGCCTGCGCGCTTCGCTGGCCCGTCATAAAGGCGACATCAAGGCGGTGCTCAATGAGCTGCAACTGCCTCGAAGGACGCTGAACGAGAAGATGCAGCGCCATGCTCTGGTACGCGAAACGTTCCTCGAATGAGGGCTGCGCAGATTCCGTACAGCTTGTTCCGGCGATAACCGAACATTTCCTGCAGCGCCGGGTCTGCATACTGTTCACGGCTATATGAGGTCGTGATGGCTGGATACTTATGAGGCATAATGACATCATGCCCGCATGGCATTCAGCTCACTTTGACAGTCCGAAAGATGGGGCATTTTCTACCGTGAATACTCCCCTCGACCTCCCATTGGGAGGCGGCGAAATGGGTCGGTTTATCCGAGAGACGGACTGGTCGACGTCCGCGCTGGGACCTAAGCAAGCATGGCCCGCAGCGCTACTGTCTTCAATGAATCTGATGCTCAATTGCCCTGACAGCATGTACCTGCTCTGGGGCCCGGACTACACCCTGTTTTTCAATGACGCTTACGCTCAGGTCCTGCCCATCGCGGCAGCACAGGCGCAGGGGCAGCCCATTGCCTCGGTCTGGGGCGATGCCTGGGAAGCCGTGCGGCCGCTCGCCGAGCTGGCACTGGCCGGACAAAGCCGCCGCTCCGACAATATTCAGCGCACCATCGTGCGCAATGGCAAGCCCGAGCAGACCTGGTGGTCGCTCTCCTACTCGCCGCTGTATGGCGATAGCGGCCTGATCGAGGGCGTGTTCTGCCGTGTCAACGAGACCACCTTGCAGGTCATGGCTGAAGCACGTCAGTCGGAAAACGAAGCGTTCACGGACCGTGTGCTGTCGAGCATCAACGACTGCATCAAGGTGCTGGACCTGGACTCGCGCCTGACCTTCATGAGTGAGGGCGGTCAGCGGATCATGGAGGTCAGCGATTTCAACGCGATTCGCGGCTGCCCCTGGCCTGACTTCTGGCAGGAACAGGGCAATCTGGACGCCATCGCGGCAGTCGAAGCGGCCAGAGCGGGTCAGAACGCCAGTTTTACGGGCTCGGCGCGAACCCTGGCCGGCACCACCAAGTGGTGGCACGTGCAGGTCAGCCCGATTTTCGGCAAGGATGGCAAACCGGAGAAGATCCTCTGTGTGTCCAGGGACATGACCCAGCTCAGAGACGCTGAAGAAGCCCTGCTGTCGCTCAACGAGACGCTCGAGCAGCGCGTGGTCGAACGCACCCAGGACCGTGATCGCATCTGGCGGCTGTCGACCGACCTGATGCTGGTGGCGCAGTTCGACGGGATCATCTCGGCAGTCAATCCGGCATGGACGCAAGCCCTCGGCTGGTCGGAAGAACAACTGCTCGACAGCCAGTTTCTGGCACTGGTGCACCCTGAGGACGTGGACAGTACGCTGGCCGCCATGAGCGGGCTGGAGAACGGCCGCACCATCCCGCACTTCAAGAATCGCTATCGCCATCAGGACGGCTCGTACCGGACCATCTCCTGGACGGCCGTGCCGGACAAGCAATTCATCCATGCCGTCGGCCGTGACATTCAGGCCGAGGAAGAGGCCAATGAAGCGCTGCGGCTTTCACAGGACGCCCTGCATCAGGCGCAGAAGCTGGAAGCCATTGGCCAACTTACCGGCGGCGTAGCGCATGACTTCAATAATCTGTTAACGGTGATCCGCTCCTGCAGCGACCTGCTGAAGTCGCCAAACCTCGAAGAGCATCGTCGCGTCAAATACGTCGAAGCCATTTCCAGCACGGTGGACCGGGCCGCGCGCCTGACCGGACAGTTGCTGGCGTTTGCCCGCCGTCAGGCCTTGCAGCCGGAAGTGTTCGATGTGTGCAAAAGCGTGGCGCGCATTGGCGAGATGATGGACACGCTGACCGGCGCGCGGATTCAGGTCAGCATCGACCTGCCTGCCGAGCCGTGCTTCATCTTCGCCGATGGCAGCCAGTTCGATACTGCGCTGGTCAACATGGTGGTCAACGCCCGCGATGCGATGTCCGGCGCGGGGCGGCTGGTCATCAAGGTTGAATGTGCTGCCTGTCCTGCCGACGATCAACCCGCTTCACTCGGCGAGGGTGACTGTATAGAGGGTGACTATGTAAAGGTATCGCTGACCGATACCGGCGCCGGTATTGCCAAGGAGAAGCTGGGCCTGATCTTCGAACCGTTCTATACCACCAAGAGTGTCGGCCAGGGCACCGGGCTGGGTTTGTCGCAGGTATTCGGTTTTGCCAAACAGTCGGGTGGTGAAGTGCTGGTTGAAAGCGAGCTGGGCAAAGGCAGCCGCTTCACGCTGTGCCTGCCCAGCGCACAAAATCACGAAGTCGTCCAGGAAGACCATCGCCACACCCTCACCCCGTTGCCCGGGCTGTGCGTGCTGATGGTCGAGGATAATCAGGACATCGGCACCTATACCCGCCCCATGCTTGAGCAACTGGGTTTTCAGGTACTCTGGGTGAGCAGTGCCGCCGAAGCGCTGAAAGAGCTTTCCGGCAACCCGGAAAACTTCCATGTGGTGTTCTCGGATATCGCCATGCCGGGGATGAGCGGCCTGGAACTGTACGCCGAAATCGAAGCGCGCTATCCGTGGATGCCGGTGGTTCTTACCACCGGGTACAGCACTGAGTTCGCGACGATCGCTCAGGACGAAACACAGCGCTTCGACCTGTTGCAGAAACCCTACTCCAGAGACGATCTGGCGGCGATTCTGCACAAGGCGGTGAGTCGTAGCGGCGAACACTGAGGGGATGGATTCGCATCAATTCATCACGCCAGCGGATTCACTGATGCCTGATACGCATGAGTGAATCCCGGCACTTCCGACGCATAAAACCAAGACAACACCGGTTGCCTTGATTCAGAATCACGCAAAACATCGCAACACTCTTAGAGCAGGGAGCATTTTCGAGATGATCGTCGGTATTGATCTGGGCACCACCAACAGCCTGGTGGCTGTATGGCGCGACGGCAGCAGCGAGCTGGTGACCAACGCATTGGGAGAAACACTTACCCCCAGCGTTGTCGGGCTGGACGACGACGGGCAGATTCTGGTCGGCAAGGCAGCCCGCGAACGCCTGCAGACCCACCCGGAAAAAACCGCCGCCCTGTTCAAGCGCTACATGGGCAGCGCCCAGGAAATTCGCCTCGGCTCTGCTACTTACCGCCCCGAAGAGCTGTCCTCGCTGGTGCTCAAAAGCCTGAAGGCTGATGTCGAGCGCGCGTTTGGCGAGCCGGTCACGGAAGCGGTGATCAGCGTTCCGGCCTATTTCAGCGACGCTCAGCGTAAAGCCACGCGTATTGCCGGAGAGCTGGCGGGCCTCAAGGTCGAGAAGCTCATCAACGAGCCGACAGCGGCGGCACTTGCGTATGGCCTTCACCAGAAGGAAGGCGAAACCTCGTTTCTGGTCTTCGATCTGGGTGGCGGGACCTTCGACATCTCGATCCTCGAACTTTTCGACGGCGTGATGGAAGTACGTGCCAGCGCGGGCGACAACTTTCTGGGGGGTGAAGATTTCGATCAGGTCATGGTCGAGCACTTTGTGAACCTGCACCGCGATGAGCCGGACTTCCCGTCAACGGAGCTGATTGCCCCGGCCTTGCGGCGCGAAGCCGAGCGGGTGCGCAGGGCTTTGGGCCAGGACGCAAGTGCCGACTTCGTATTGCGTCACGCCGACAGGGAATGGCGAAAGACCATTACTCAAGAGCAGATGAGCGATTTTTATGCGCCCCTGCTCAACCGCCTTCGCGCGCCGGCCGAGCGTGCGCTTCGAGACGCGCGGATACGCGTCGCCGATCTGGATGAGATTCTGCTGGTGGGCGGCACGACGCGCATGCCGTTGATCCGCAAGCTTGCCGCGAGCCTGTTCGGGCGCTTCCCTTCCATTGCTCTCAATCCCGATGAAATCGTCGCTCAGGGCGCAGCGGTGCAGGCGGCACTCAAGCACCGGGATGCAGCGCTGGAAGAGATCGTCCTCACCGATGTGTGCCCTTACACGCTGGGGATCGAGACCATCACGCAAGTTGGCAATCGCTATGAAAGCGGTCACTACCTGCCCATTATCGAACGCAATAGCGTCGTACCGGTCAGCCGGGTAAAAACAGTGCAGACCGTCAGTGATGATCAAGAGCACGTTATGGTGCGGATCTTTCAAGGCGAAAGCCGTATGGTCAAGGACAACATCGCCCTGGGCGAGCTCATTATCCCGATCCCCAGGGCGAAGGCCGGCGAAGTGGCGCTGGATGTGCGTTTTACCTATGACAATAACGGCCTGCTGGAGGCCGACGTGATGACACAGCTGACCGGGGAACGTCACAAGCTGGTCATCGAAAACAACCCTGGCGTGATGACGCCTGATGAAATACAGGAGCGCCTTCAGGTACTCGAAGCACTCAAAGTCCATCCGCGCGAACAACAGGCCAACACTCATCTGATCGCCAGACTTGAACGCCTGTATCAGGAATGCCTGGGCAGCGATCGAGAACTTATCGATCACTGGACCACCCAGTTCCAGCATGTGCTGGAGACGCAGGACGAGCGGCAGATCAGCGAAATTCGCAAGCAACTCAAACAGGAAGTCGACACGTTCGAGCAGGGCGCAAGATGATCGACTGTTGGTCAGTACTTGAGCTGAATAACGATGCCGACGAGCGCAGCATCAAACGCCAATATGCCCGGTTACTGAAGGTCAACCGTCCTGATGAAGACCCGGTAGCCTTCCAGAATCTGCGTGATGCCTATGAAGAGGCGCTGCAGCGGGCACGATCACGCGCAGATGAAGACGACCAGCCTGTCATGCTGCGCCAGCCCTTGCCTGAGCCCTCGCCTGCACCGCTTCCGACAACGACCGTTATCGAGCAGCCCGATGGCATGGACTGGCTTCAACAGGTCAGGCAAACCACAGCGCAGAACCTGCTCGAGCAACAGCAGCTCGCCATGGAGCATGGACAGGCCGAGCGCTTTCAACAACTGTTGCTGCTGGAGTGCCTGAACGACTCGGCGCGTCGTGTCGAGTTGATCAAAGCTGCATTTCAGCATCTGCGCTGGCTGACGGTATGGCAAAGCATTCACATCAGCAGCTACCAGCAGCACGCCTTGGCCGAGGCGATATTGCGCGAGGCGTTCGAAGCATTCAGCGCACTCATCGAGAGCGGGCAGCATGCACGCTTCATTGAAGAACTTCAGACGCTGGAGCAACAGCCCTGGCTGACAGAGCTGGAGCGTCGCGAGCATTTGCAATGCAGGTGCATGGTGTTGCTGATTGCCAGCCACCCTGTGACCTCTGACCTGCTGGAACAGACGCGCGCGGTATTTGGCTGGAACCTGCAGCAAAACCTTCACCCCGGCCCGGAAGACCTCTGGCAGGCGCTGCGCCATCGATACGAAGAAGTGGAGTACGCCGAGCATCTGCAACGCCTGCTCGACGCCAAACCGAGCACTGCCGAAGGCAAGGCCGCGCACTTGATGTTCAAGCCGCCACGTCTGGCCGCGCGGATCCGTACCGCGGTCAAGCAAGACGCCTCGGTGTGGAACGCCTGCGCGCATATTCAGGAGCAGTTGACCGTCCACTACCCCGACATCCTCAAGCGCTACCCCGAAGCAGACCTGAACGCCTGGAAACTCATGCGTGAGCAGAGCGATTTCACGCCGCTCATCTGGGTCTACATCGGCGCTTTTCTGCTGGCGTTGCTGGCCCCTCCGCTAGCGCCTGAAGGGGTGGAATACAATCCGGGAACGCGGGTCGTCGCGCTGTTCCTGACATCGCTGTGGACAACCGTCGGCTTTTTCATCTTCATCTGCGTATGGCGTCCGCTGATGGTTCTCGCAGAGCCTGCCGATGCCTGGCTGAGCAGCAAGTTACTGCCCAAGGTGCTGAGCTGGCCCGGTGCCCAGGCGCTGGTCTTGCGGCATGGCCTTCCGTTTTTGTTTCTGGGCCTTGTCCACGTGCTTGACGGCCCGCGCACGCTGCTGGCTTATCTGCTGCTGGCGGTGCTGTGGGTCGCCCTGTCGCCTTATCGCTACCTGTTTCAGACGGCGCCTGCCCGGCAGAAGATTCGGCAGTTTTATGCAAGGCACACAGTCATGGTGATCATCGGCACGCTGAGCATCGTCATGGCGGCGCTGTTGATCTCCTCTAAACTGAGCGCTTGAGCGGTCTTCTGTCGGCAATCGACCAGAACACCCTACGGCGAGCGCTCCCATCGGCAAGAATCCGCTTATCCCAATCGGGCAGATAAGCGGATTCTTGCTCATCAAAGTCGTCCTACCGCTCTAGAACAAGCCTTCATGGTCTGGCACAGCTCCTGCTATGTAACGGGCAGGGCATCGAATGCCTCCTTCCAAAAATAATGAAAACAAGGAACACCATGGAAACCTCCAATCCCGCCTCTCATGGGTCGGCTGCTACTGCCGCTGGCCAGAAAACCACCTCCAGCCGTCTCAAATCGATTTTCAGTGGCTCGGTCGGCAACATGGTCGAGTGGTACGACTGGTACGTCTACGCCGCCTTCTCGCTGTACTTCGCCAAAGCCTTCTTTCCCAAGGGCGACACCACTGCCCAGTTGCTCAACACCGCCGCGATTTTTGCCGTCGGCTTTCTGATGCGGCCCATCGGTGGCTGGCTGATGGGGCTGTACGCCGACTATAAAGGCCGCAAGGCTGCACTGATGGCCTCGGTGCTGCTGATGTGCTTCGGCTCGCTGATCATTGCCCTGACACCGGGCTATGAAAGCATCGGCGTCGGTGCTCCGATCCTGCTGGTGTTCGCCCGCTTGCTGCAGGGCCTGTCTGTCGGCGGTGAATACGGCACGTCCGCCACCTACCTCAGCGAAATGGCCACCAAGGAACGTCGTGGCTTCTTCTCCAGCTTTCAGTACGTCACGCTGATTTCCGGCCAGCTCATCGCGCTGGGCGTGCTGATCGTTCTGCAGCAGACGCTGACCACCGAGCAGCTGTATGCCTGGGGCTGGCGCATCCCGTTCGTCATCGGCGCCCTGTGCGCAATCGTCGCGCTGTTCCTGCGTCGCGGCATGGAAGAAACCGAGTCGTTCACGCGCAAGAAGAAGGAAAAACCCAAGGAAAGCCTGATGCGCACGCTGATGCGTCATCCCAAGGAACTGATGACCGTCGTCGGTCTGACCATGGGCGGGACGCTGGCTTTCTACACCTACACCACTTACATGCAGAAGTATCTGGTCAACACCGTCGGCATGAGCATCACCGACTCGACGTCGATATCAGCGGCGACACTGTTTCTGTTCATGCTGTTGCAGCCGGTCGTTGGTGCGCTGTCCGACAAGGTCGGGCGTCGTCCGATCCTGATCGCGTTCGGCGTACTGGGAACGCTGTGTACCGTACCGATCCTGACCACGCTGCATACCATTCAGACATGGTGGGGTGCGTTCTTCCTGATCATGGCGGCATTGATCATTGTCAGCGGCTATACCTCGATCAACGCAGTGGTGAAGGCCGAGCTGTTTCCGACCGAGATCCGTGCGCTGGGCGTCGGTCTGCCTTACGCCCTGACGGTATCGATCTTCGGCGGCACTGCGGAATACATCGCGCTGTGGTTCAAGAGCATCGGGATGGAAACCGGTTACTACTGGTACGTCACTGCCTGTATTGCCTGCTCGCTGCTGGTGTATGTGTTCATGAAAGACACCCGCAAACACTCGCGTATCGAAACTGACTGATCGGATTGCGACGATTCTCGTGCCCAGGCTCCGCTCTCATCGTTATATACAGATCTCGTGGGAGCGAGCTTGCTCGCGAAGAGGCCGGTACAGCCTCCAGAAATAGAGCGTTATGACTGACTCTTCATGAGCAATGGGGATCGCCGCCCCGTTCACTCCATTTTTTGGGCTTATCGAGACGTGTGTATAACGCTGAGGACTCCGCGCAGGCAGAAGAGTCATTCAGGCTCACTTACAACGATCAATAGCATCGCCCGCATTGATACATCAGCCGCTCCAAAACAATCAATTACATCCGGGACCTGCAACAGAGTGTTACAGGGCGGTGCGTTATTTAGCCGAATTTCAGCAATAACTGCCTGAATAAACTGAACTTTAAATTTGTCAAGAGCCTTTATTACAAGACTTTTCAGGAATTGCACCACAATAATGCAACACCGCCTGCAAGGCCCGAAACCAGAGCATTACAGACAACTATCATTTTCAGCGATGATCGCTAGCAATCCTATTAACTTCTTAATAATCCGCTGGCGCGTAGCATTGCCTCCATACCGGGATGACAACTCACCCGACACTCATTGGAGACATCATCATGAAAACCAACACACTGATCTTTGGCCTGGCTATCTCCGTTCTGGCTTCCAGCGCATTTGCACTTCCAGCCACCCACGTTCAAAGCGACCTGTCCAGCGCCACCCTCGTTGCTGAAGGCGGTACCAAACACACTAACGTAGGCTCGATCCGCGTATCGGCTGACGGCGCAGATCACGTCGGTGCCAACCGTCTCGCCGCTGATGGCGCAGACCGCGTCGGTGCCAACCGTCAGGCTGCCGATGGTGCAGACCACGTCGGTGCCAATCGTCTTGCTGCAGACGGTGCAGATCGCGTAGGCGCCAATCGTCTGGGCTGATCGCTCACGCAACACCCCCAAAGCCCGGCCGATGTCGGGCTTCTTCATGTCTGGCTCAGGATGAAACACACACGCCCCTCTGGCATCCTCTGCAAATGCGCAGCACTATGCTGACATCCACTATTGAGCCCATCAGGAACCGAGCATGTCAGACGCTATTCACTCCTACGAGCCATCCAAGGGTCACGGCCTGCCGCACGACCCGTTCAACGCGATTGTAGGCCCACGCCCGATTGGCTGGATTTCGTCGCAGGATGCCAACGGCAAACTCAACCTGGCACCTTACAGCTTCTTCAATGCGTTCAACTACGTGCCGCCGATTATCGGGTTCTGCAGCGTGGGCCGCAAAGACAGCCTCAATAATATCGAGCAGACCGGCGAGTTCGTCTGGAACCTGGCGACCCGCTCGCTGGCCGAAGCCATGAACCAGAGCTGCGCACCGGTGGCGCCGGACGTCAGCGAATTCGAGCTGGCAAACCTGACACCACTGGCCTCGCAGATCGTATCGGTGCCGCGCGTACTCGAAACGCCAGTGTCGTTCGAGTGCAAGGTCACGCAGATCATTCAATTGCAACGCGCCGACAAGGAACTGGTGCCCAGCTGGTTGATTCTCGGCGAGGTGGTGGCGGTGCACATCGACAAGTCACTGCTCAAGGACGGCGTTTACGATACCGCCGCCGCCGAGCCGATTCTGCGCGGCGGCGGCCCGGCGGATTACTTCCAGCTCGGCCCGGAAGCGCTATTCAAGATGTTCCGCCCAGGCGCCTGATCAGGCGTCAGCCCAGACCGGTTCGCCCTCTGCATCAATATCGACCAGCCGCTGCAGCTCTTGCACAGCGGCCAGGTCGGCATCATCGGCGGTCTTGAATTTCTGGTCCGGCAGCAGCGCATGGAAGCGCGGTGCGCCGCCGGCGCCCAGCGCCTTTACGGCAATCGCCGCGTTATAACCCTGCTCGGACGGCATCACTGCCGAGACCACTTCAAACCCGTTGTATTCCTTGCGTGCCATGTCTCTCAACCCTGCCAATACGTCTAAGCGCGAATTCTAGCGCGTCTTTCGGCTCGTCCGACACGCGGCATGCAGCGATAAGGCAGCCGACGCAAAACCCAACCTTGTCCTACACTCTAATCAGTCCTTTCAAACTGCTCTGTAGCCGAGGTAAGGAGTGCGTCATGAAAGCAATAACAAGAAAGTGCATGGTTGTCGCAGGTGCTCTGGCGGTATTGGCTGTATACGGCGCCGGTGCCTATCGTAACGAACTGGCGCGCCAGGCCCCCTATGTCTCCAGCTGTACGTTTGGCCATTGCGTGCCAACCGATGCAACCTTCAGCGCCTTGCGATGAGGCGCGCACAGCGTGAATTGCATCGCCATTGCGCAAAGGCAGCTATCGATTAGCAAGCTATCGGATTAGACTGGCCAGACTCTCCCGCCACACTTGCGGCGGGTCAACACTGCCATCAGGTTTTGCCTTGACCAGTCTTAATCAAACGCCTCCGGCCATCCGCAGCATCCTGTTTGCGTTGATGATGGCAGTCCTGCTCAGCGCGCTGGACCAAACCATCGTCGCGGTCTCGATGCCCGCCATCTCTGCCCAGTTCAGAGACATCGATCTACTGGCCTGGGTCATATCCGCCTACATGGTGTCGCTGACCGTGGCCGTGCCGATCTACGGCAAACTCGGCGATCTTTACGGGCGACGTAAACTGATGCTGTTCGGGCTGGGGATTTTTACCCTGGCGTCACTGTTCTGTGGCCTGGCGCAGAGCATGGAACAACTGGTCCTGGCGCGCGTCCTGCAAGGCATCGGCGCGGGCGGGATGGTTTCGGTCAGCCAGGCGATCATCGCCGACATCGTTCCACCTCGCGAACGTGGCCGCTATCAGGGTTATTTCAGCAGCATGTACGCCGTGGCCAGCGTCGCCGGGCCGGTGCTTGGCGGCCTGATGACTGAATACCTGTCCTGGCGCTGGGTGTTCCTGATCAATCTGCCATTGGGGGCCGCTGCGCTGATCGTCGCGTATCGGACCCTGGTTGGCCTGCCGGTGCCGCAGCGCAAGCCGATCATCGATTACCTGGGTACCGTGCTGATGATCATCGGTCTGACAGCGCTGCTGTTGGGGATTACCGAAATTGGCCAGGGGCATGGCCTGGGCGATGCCGAGGTTCAGTTGTTACTGGGCACGGCCCTGCTGACGCTGGCCATTTTCGTCTGGTACGAACGTCGCACTGCCGAACCGTTGCTGCCCATGCATCTGTTCACCAACAAGAGCGCCGTGCTGTGCTGGTGCACCGTGTTCTTCACCAGTTTTCAGGCCATCTCCCTGATTGTCCTGATGCCGCTGCGTTACCAGACCGTCACCGGCGGCGGAGCAGACAGCGCCGCCCTGCACTTGCTTCCACTGGCTATCGGCATGCCGATGGGTGCCTATTTCGCCGGGCGACGCACCGCGCATACCGGGCGCTACAAGCCGCTGATCCTGACCGGTGCACTGCTGATGCCGGTTGCGATTCTGGGCATGGCCTTCACGCCCCCGCAATCGTTGATAGTCATGAGCCTGTTCATGGTCCTCACCGGTGTTGCTACCGGCATGCAGTTCCCCACGTCATTGGTCGGCACTCAGAATTCGGTTCAGCCCCGGGATATGGGCGTGGCGACCAGCACGACCAATCTGTTCCGCTCACTGGGTGGTGCAGTGGGCGTGGCACTGATGTCGGCGCTGCTGTTGGCCATGTTGCAGCACACCGGGGTCGGCCAACTCGGCGCAGGAGCGCTGGGTAGCGAAGGCAGCTCCGGCAACGTCCTGCTCGACAGTCTGAACGCGGCAACCGGCCCCGCGCTGGAAACCCTGCGCACCGAACTGGCAGTGACCTTCAGAAACCTGCTGATCACCAGCGCGGCCATTTCGCTGCTCGGTCTTGCGGCAGCCGCAGTGATGCCCAATACATTATTGCGAGGACGGGACTGATCGGCCTTTCCGGCTCAGGAAGGCAACCCGGCCCAGAACCATTGCGTTTTCTTGCTCTTTATATGAGCAAACGCAGGCATCAGTTCACCCTCGTCGAAGTGCCGACGCGAACCGGACTGTGCGCTGCTGAACCAGCTGCCTGAGCGAGGGCATGCTTGCCCGGCATAGACCGGCGGCAGCGGCTTTTCATCGAATCGCGCATACCACTGCGCAGTGGTTTCATCGGTAAAACCGATTCCGGGAGCCAGGTAGGGATGAAGATTGCCGGTGTCCTGCAGGCGAATCGGTTTGATCATCCTGTTGACCGTCACATAAGGCTTTGGCGGCGGCAGCCCTCGCCCGCCCAGCTCAGGCACCTCGCCGGCGCGAATGATCAGGCCGTTGCGATAGGTGTGAAAAACGATCTCACTGTGCGCACTCATCTCGCCGCGCATTTTGTCGCTGCCCCCCAACTGCCTGACGAACGCATCACCGAGCACGGTGTACCAGCTGACGCCCTTGATGCGGTCCAGCAGACGCAGGCTTTCAATGTGCGGGCCGGGGTCGACCATCAGCCCGCTAAAATCCTGAGCAAGCCGGAATTCCCACGGCAAATACTGATGGCCATCGCAAGGCAACACACAAGCAAGACCACCAAAACCGTGCTCGGCCTGCAGTTCGCTGCTGAGGTACCTGATCCACTCCTCGTAATGTTTCAAGCCGTCGGGCTCGGTCAGGTATGACCAGGGCAGAACCATTTTCAGACACGATCGATCGTTTTCGGCCTGCCCCTCTGAGGTGTTCATCACGAACAGGCTATAGGTGGCGACTTCAGCCTGAGTGGCGCTGGCGATAGACCAGATGAACTGCTCGTCTGGCGGACTCTCGACAATCTGACGCCGGGTCGAGGCGAAACCGGAGCCACTCAGGCGGCGCATGCGTTTGAAGAGTTGCCATTTGAGCCTGGTTTTGAACGCATCGTAAAAGCGCGAAAAACAGGCTTCGACGCGACGCTTCATCTCCACGGTGTGGCCATTGCGAAAATACAGCGTAGTGATCAATCCCAACCGTATGACCGGTGTGCCCAACACGGAATCCATGGCCACGCGTTCGGACTGTTGCGTAACCCTGGCCAATAACCTCACAGCGTCAGTTGCAGTGTCCGACATGCCCCGCCCTCCCATCAGTCGCGGGGGTCAGGTTTTTGCGCGTACCTGCATGCCCTTCGCAGGTTTCGGTCACGCCGGAAATGTCCCCACTCATTGGGTAGCCATGGCCCTGCCAGCTCGAGTGGACATCAGCGTAACTGGCGATGATTTCAAGGCACATAGGCGCAAGATTCGGCAAAAACATGCAACCTTCCTCTCTTCTGATTCTTTCAGGAGGCGAAGAGTGAAGGGAGTTTTCCTGCGGGGCAATACTCGGAATTTACTTTGGGAAATCAGCTACATGTATCAGGAAATGTCCTACCTGCTTCCTACAATATCTTGTCAGATCAACGCTCGCTGATACCTGCACGGTGGGCGCAATCAATGAATACCGGCAAACGATCGGTAAACACACTCTATAAGAGGCACGAATCGGAGTCAGGCTCTGCACAGCGTCGCTGGCAGGCGGAACCGGCGGGTGCCCCGCCGGTCATGTTCAGTCAGGCACCCACTGTCGAGCGGTTATTATCGATCAGCAACGTCGGGCTGAAACGCAGCATGTCCAGGCACACGTCGACCAGTTGCTCGGCCTCTGCAGGCAGCGAGAAGCTGTCCGGAACCAGCAGCCATTGATAGATGATGCCGTTGACGTAAGCAAACAGGGCCACTGCAGCGCGCGCGGTGTCCAGCCTTTTGGGTAGCTGCCCCTGGCGTACGGCATTGTTCAGCCCCAGGGTGATCCGATCGTGGCACTGTATGGCATTGTCCTGGCGCTGACGACGAAAATCACACATCTCGTCGGTAAACTCGCACTTGTGAAACAGGATTTCATTGATGCGACGGGTTTTCGGGTCCAGTGCGAGCTCATGAAACAGGTGAATCAACAGATTTCTCATGCAGCCCAGCGGGTCTTCCTCTTCCTCGCTCTGACTGGCCTGCGCCATTTCGTCGAGGGGTTCCTGAAGACTGTCGAGCATGGCCTGCACCAGATCGGCCTTATTGTTAAAGTGCCAATAGATGGCGCCTCGCGTCACACCGGCAAGGGTTGCAATGTCGGCCAGCGTGGTGCGGGCGACGCCTCGCTCATAAAAAGCCTGCTCGGCAGCCTCCAGAATCTGGCTGCGAGTGATCTGAGCTTCCTCTTTGGTGCGACGAACCATGGCAATAAGACCTCAAAAAATTCACCTCAGGCACGCGTCTTGCGTCATGCCTCGAGATATGGCCGGGCGGCATTTGTCTCGCCTTGTCCCGAATTGGCTGCCGGCTTCCTGAATAGTGGCCGAATGCGCACAGCGGGTGTTTACAAACAGCCGCGAATGTAAGTATATTCCTTAGCATGCTACTTATCTAGCCGAAATATTTTTTAACACTTCAACGTACTGTTGAGAAAACAGGCTCCTGCCCCGAGGATCTTCATGCAATTCAAGCCAGCTGTTACCGTTCTGGTCACTGCCATCGCCCTGGCAACCCTGCTCAGTGGCTGTAGCAAGAAGGAACAGGCCGCCCCGCCTGCGCAAACCCCTCAGGTAGGCGTCGTTACCATCAAAGCACAGCCCTATACCCTGACCACCGAGCTGCCGGGCCGGACCACCGCCTTCCGCGTCGCCGAGGTTCGCCCTCAGGTCAACGGCATCATTCTAAAGCGCCTGTTTACCGAAGGTGGCGATGTCAAAGCCGGTCAGCAGCTCTACCAGATCGACCCGGCTGTCTATGAAGCCAACGCCAACAGCGCCAAGGCCACCCTGCAGTCCGCCAAGTCGATGTCCGATCGCTACAAGCAACTGGTCAGCGAGCAGGCAGTGAGCCGTCAGGAGTACGACACGGCGCTGGCATCGACCCAGGAAGCTCAGGCAGCCCTGCAGACCGCCCAGATCAACCTGCGCTACACCAAGGTGCTGGCACCTATTTCCGGTCGTATCGGTCGCTCCGCGGTGACGGAAGGCGCACTGGTGAGTAGCGCGCAGACCGATGCGATGGCAACCATCCAGCAACTCGACCCGATCTATGTCGACGTGGTGCAGTCATCTGCCGACATGCTCAAGCTGCGCAGCGACCTGGATAGCGGCAAACTGCAGAAAGCCGGCGACAACGCCGCGAAGGTCAAGCTGACCCTGGAAGACAACAGCGTCTACGCCCAGGAAGGCAAACTGGAGTTCTCCGAAGTATCGGTTGACCAGACCACCGGCTCCGTGACCCTGCGTGCCGTGTTCCCGAACCCTGAGCACCGTCTGCTGCCGGGCATGTTCGTTCATGCGCAGTTGCAGGCTGGCGTCAATTCGAAAGCCATCCTGGCACCGCAGCAAGGCGTAACCCGCGACCTGAAAGGCACGCCGACCGCCATGGTCGTCAATCAGGACAACAAGGTTGAAATGCGTACGCTGGTGGCCAATCGCACCGTGGGCAGCGACTGGCTGATCGAAGACGGCCTGAAAGAAGGTGATCGCGTCATCACCGAAGGCCTGCAGTACGTCAAACCAGGCGCCGAAGTGAAAGTCGCCGAAGCGACCAACGTCAAAGGAGCAAACCCGGCACCTGCCCCGGCCACTGATAAAGCCGCAGGCAGCAAAGGGGAGTAACCCATGTCGAAATTTTTTATTGATCGACCCATTTTTGCCTGGGTTATTGCCCTCGTGATCATGCTGGTCGGTGCGCTGTCGATTTCCAGCCTGCCGATCAACCAGTACCCGAGCATCGCACCGCCCGCCATCGGTATCCAGGTCACCTATCCGGGCGCGTCTGCCCAGACGGTGCAGGACACTGTGGTTCAGGTGATCGAGCAACAGCTCAACGGTATCGACAACCTGCGTTATGTCAGCTCGGAAAGTAACTCCGACGGCAGCATGACCATCACTGCGACGTTCAATCAGGGCACCAACCCGGATACGGCGCAGGTTCAGGTGCAGAACAAGCTCAACCTCGCGACCCCGCTGCTGCCACAGGAAGTGCAGCAACAGGGTATCCGCGTCACCAAGGCAGTGAAGAACTTCCTGATGGTGATCGGTCTGGTGTCGGAAGACGGCAGCATGGGCAAGGAAGACCTGGCCAACTACATTGTGTCGAACATGCAGGATCCGATCTCGCGGACCTCCGGTGTGGGTGACTTCCAGGTGTTCGGTTCGCAGTACGCCATGCGTATCTGGCTGGACCCAGCCAAGCTGAACAACTTCCAGCTGACCCCGGTGGACGTGAAAGACGCGATCACCGCGCAAAACGTCCAGGTGTCGTCCGGCCAGTTGGGCGGCCTGCCATCGATCAGCGGTCAGCAACTGAACGCCACGATCATCGGCAAGACCCGTCTGCAGACCGCCGAGCAGTTCGGCAACATCTTCCTCAAGGTCAACACCGACGGCTCGCAGGTTCGCCTGAAAGACGTCGCCACGGTCGGCCTGGGCGCAGAGAACTACAGCACCGACTCGCAGTTCGACGGCAAACCGGCTTCCGGTCTGGCGATCAAGCTCGCCACCGGCGCCAACGCGCTGGACACCGCCAAGGCCATCCGCGCGACCGTTTCCTCGCTGGAGCCGTTCTTCCCGCCTGGCATGAAAGTCGTGTATCCGTATGACACGACACCGGTGGTCAGCGAATCGATCAACGGCGTGGTGCACACCCTGATCGAAGCGATCGTGCTGGTGTTCCTGGTGATGTACCTGTTCCTGCAGAACTTCCGCGCAACCATCATCACCACGATGACCGTTCCGGTGGTCTTGCTGGGTACGTTCGGCATCCTCGCGGCCTTCGGTTTCACCATCAACACCCTGACCATGTTCGGTATGGTGCTGGCCATCGGCTTGCTGGTGGACGATGCGATTGTGGTGGTGGAAAACGTCGAGCGGGTCATGGAGGAGGAAAAGCTCTCCCCGCGCGACGCCACGATCAAATCCATGACACAGATTCAGGGCGCACTGGTCGGTATTGCCCTGGTGCTGTCGGCGGTTCTGTTGCCGATGGCGTTCTTCGGCGGCTCCACCGGGGTGATCTACAAGCAGTTCTCGATCACCATCGTCTCGGCCATGGCCCTGTCGGTCGTGGTTGCGCTGATCTTTACCCCGGCGCTGTGCGCCACCATGCTCAAGCCCATCGATCACGAGAAGCACGGACAACCGAAACGGGGTTTCTTCGGCTGGTTCAACCGCACCTTCGACCGCAGCGTTCTGAGTTACGAGCGCGGCGTCGGCAACATGCTCAAGCACAAGTGGCCTGCGTATCTGGGTTACATACTGATCTGCGCGGGCATGGTGTTCATGTTCATGCGTATTCCGGCTGCGTTCCTGCCGGAAGAAGACCAGGGCGTTATCTTCGCTCAGATCCAGACACCGGCCGGCTCCTCGACCGAGCGCACGCAGGAAGTCATCGATCAGATGCGTGAGTACCTGCTGACCAAGGAAAGCGGCGCGGTGAAGTCGGTGTTCTCGGTAAACGGCTTCAACTTCGCGGGCCGCGGTCAAAGCTCGGCGATTGCGTTCGTGATGCTCAAGCCGTGGGAAGAGCGTGATTCCAACAACAGCGTTTTCGAACTGGCCAAGCGGGCTCAAGGCTATTTCTTCAGCCTGCGCGACGCGATGGTGTTTGCGGTCGTCCCGCCTTCGGTACTCGAACTGGGTAACGCCACAGGCTTCGACGTCTACCTGCAGGATCAGGGCGGCGTGGGTCACGACAAGCTGATGGAAGCGCGTAACCAGTTCCTCGGCATGGCTGCACAGAGCAAGATTCTGGCGGGCGTGCGTCCGAACGGTCTGAACGACGAACCGCAATACCAGTTGATCATCGACGACGAGCGCGCCAGTGCATTGGGCATCACCCTGTCGGACATCAACAACACCCTGTCCATCGCGTTGGGTGGCAGCTACGTCAACGACTTCATCGACCGTGGCCGTGTGAAGAAGGTGTACATCCAGGGCGATGCAGGTGCGCGTATGACGCCTGAAGACCTGAAGAAATGGTACGTACGCAACAGCGCGGGCGAGATGGTGCCGTTCTCGGCCTTCGCCAGCGGCAAATGGTCCTACGGCTCGCCGAAACTGTCACGCTACAACGGCGTGGCGGCAGAGGAAGTACTCGGTACTCCAGCCCCTGGCTACAGCAGCGGCGACGCGATGAACGAAGTCGAGGCGCTGGCCAAGAAGCTGCCGCAAGGTATCGGCATCTCGTGGACCGGTCTGTCCTACGAGGAACGCCTGTCCGGTTCACAGGCCCCTGCCCTGTATGCCCTGTCGCTGCTGGTCGTGTTCCTCTGTCTGGCGGCATTGTATGAAAGCTGGTCGATTCCGATCGCGGTCATCCTCGTGGTGCCACTGGGGGTTATCGGTGCACTGATGGCAACCAGCCTGCGCGGTCTGTCCAACGACGTGTTCTTCCAGGTCGGGTTGCTGGTGACGGTGGGTCTGGCGGCGAAAAACGCCATTCTGATCGTCGAGTTCGCCAAAGAGCTTCATGAACAGGGCAAGAGCCTGGTCGACGCGGCGATCGAGGCCTGCCGCATGCGTCTGCGCCCGATCATCATGACCTCCATGGCCTTCATCCTTGGCGTTGTGCCGCTGGCGATTTCCTCGGGCGCAGGTTCGGGTAGTCAGCATTCGATCGGTACCGGCGTAATTGGCGGTATGATCACCGCAGTTATTCTGGCGATCTTCTGGGTGCCCCTGTTCTTCGTAACGGTTTCAGGGCTCTTCAAGAGCAAGCAGAAACATATTTCACACGATGAGGCTGGCCAATGAGCAAGTCATTGATCTCACTTGCAGTTACCGCGTTCATTCTCGGCGGCTGCTCTTTGATCCCCGATTACAAGCAGCCGCAAGCACCGGTCGCGGCACAATATCCGCAAGGGCCAGCGTACTCGCCGGTCGAAGGCGCCAAAATGGCCGCCGCGGAGCAAGGCTGGCGGCACTTCTTCAATGACCCGGCGCTGCAGCAGCTGATTCAGACTGCACTGCTCAACAACCGTGACCTGCGGGTTGCGGCGCTGAACATCGACGCCTACCGCGCCCAGTACCGTATCCAGCGCTCAGACCTGTTCCCTGCTGTTTCGGCCACCGGTAGCGGCTCACGTCAGCGCGTGCCGGGTGACCAGTCGCAGACCGGTCAGCCAGGCATCACCAGCAGCTACTCGGCCACCCTGGGTGTCAGCTCGTACGAGCTGGACCTCTTCGGCCGGGTCCGCAGCCTCAGCGAGCAGGCGCTGGAGACCTACTTCGCCAGCGAGGAAGCGCGTCGCAGTACCCAGATCAGTCTGGTGGCCAGCGTCGCCAATGCCTACATGACCTGGCAGGCCGACAAGGAACTGCTCAAGCTGACGCAGGACACCCTGAAGACCTACGAAGAAAGCTTCCGTCTGACCTCGCGCGCCAGCGAAGTCGGCGTTTCTTCGGCACTGGACCTGAGCCAGTCGCGCACCGCCGTCGAAAGCGCGCGCGCCAAACTGGCCCAGTACCAGCGCCTGGTTGCCCAGGATCAGAACAGCCTGGTGCTGCTGCTTGGCACCAGCCTGCCCGACAACCTGCCGGCCAGCCACTTGCTCGATTCCGACATGCTGACCGAAATGCCGGCAGGCCTGCCGTCCGACCTGCTGCAGCGTCGTCCGGACATTCTCGAGGCCGAGCACTCGCTCAAGGCGGCCAACGCCAACATCGGCGCGGCGCGTGCAGCGTTCTTCCCGAGCATCAGCCTGACGGCCAGTGCCGGGACCAGCAGCAGCGAGCTGTCCGGCCTGTTCAAGGGCGGATCGGGCGCGTGGCTGTTCCAGCCAAGCATCAACATCCCGATCTTCAACGCCGGCAACCTGCGCGCCAGCCTGGACTACTCGAAAATCCAGAAGGAAATCAGCGTCGCCAACTACGAGAAGGCGATTCAGACCGCCTTCCAGGAAGTGTCCGACGGCCTGGCTTCGCGCAAGACCTATGACGAGCAGCTCCAGGCGCAACGTGACTTCGTCGCGGCCAACCAGGATTACTACCGTCTGGCCGAACGTCGCTACCGGATCGGCATCGACAGCAACCTGACCTTCCTAGACGCCCAGCGCTCGCTGTTCAGTGCGCAACAAACGCTGATCACCGACCGCCTGTCGCAGCTGACCAGCGAGGTCAACCTGTACAAGGCCCTCGGCGGCGGCTGGTATGAAAGAACCGGGCAGACCGAAACCATCTCCAAGGAGAAGCCTTCGGTTCAGTTGTTCTGATTGCAGTGCATAAAAAACCCACCTGATCAGGTGGGTTTTTTTATGGCCGAAACACACCTGCGATCAGTGATCCTGATGCAGGTACTTGGGCTCTTTGGGCAAACGCAGACTGAACAGGAACGCTACCGCCATCATCGCCGTCACGTACCAGTAAAAGCTGTTTTCCATTCCGGCACTCTTGAGCTTCAGGGCAACCCACTCAGCCGAGCCGCCGAACACCGCGTTGGCCACCGCATACGCCAGCCCTACGCCCAGCGCACGAACCTGTGGCGGAAACATTTCGGCTTTGACCAGCCCGCTGATCGAGGTGTAGAAGCTGACGATCGCCAGCGCCAGGGTAATCAGCACGAAGGCAATGAACGGGTTGGTGGTGGTCTTGAGCGTCATCAGGATTGGCACTGTACACAGCGTACCCAGCGCGCCGAACAGGAGCATCGAATTGCGACGGCCGATGCGGTCTGCGAGCATGCCGAAGAACGGCTGCATGCACATGTACAGAAACAGCGCGCCGGTCATGATGTAGCTGGCGGTCTTGGCTTCCATGCCCCCGGTGTTGACCAGGTATTTCTGCATGTAGGTCGTGAAGGTGTAGAAAATCAGCGAGCCACCGGCGGTGTAGCCCAGCACGGTGATGAAGGCCGCAGCGTGATGCTTGAACAGTGCCGCAATACTGCCCGCGTCCTTATCCTGCCGGCTTTCGGCCGTGGTGGTTTCATTGAGGGTGCGACGCAGCAGCAAGGCGATAACCGCAGCGCCAGCACCGATCACGAAGGGGATGCGCCAGCCGTAGTCACGCAGCTCTTCGGTGGTCAGGAATTGCTGGAGAATGACCACCGTCAACACCGCCAGCAGTTGCCCGCCGATCAGGGTGACGTACTGGAACGAAGCATAAAAGCCGCGCTGGCCACGTAGCGCCACTTCACTCATGTAGGTGGCCGTGGTGCCGTACTCGCCACCTACCGACAGACCTTGCAGCAGGCGCGCCATCAGCAGCAAGGCCGGCGCCCAGGCACCAATCGATGCATAGGTTGGAAGGCAGGCGATGATCAGTGATCCGGCACACATCATGGTGACCGAAATCAGCATGGAGTTCTTGCGCCCATGTTTGTCCGCGACACGACCAAACAGCCAGCCGCCAATCGGACGCATCAGAAAGCCAGCGGCAAACACACCCGCGGTGTTGAGCAACTGAACGGTCGGATCATCGGAAGGAAAGAAAGCCGGTGCGAAATAAATTGCGCAGAAAGCGTAGATATAGAAGTCGAACCATTCGACCAGGTTGCCGGATGAGGCGCCGACAATCGCGAAAATTCTTTTGCTTCGCTCCTCGCCGGTGTAATGCGGTGCTTTTGATGTTGTAGTCATTATTTTCCCCAAGCAGAACTGTCCATAAGAAACAATCTGTAACACCGTCTTTAATCGAGCACAATCAGTCAGGCCAATTCAGCCGACAGGAATAGCGGTATCGTTGAACATTCCGCGCCCGGACGAACAACAACCCGGATCATCGGCCCGCCTTTTCGTGGAGGCAGACAAACGATCCGGGTTGCTGGACAACAGGTTGAAGCAGGAGGGTTTACCGCTCGATGGCCAGTGCAAGCCCCTGCCCGACGCCGACGCACATGGTTGCCAGGCCTCTGCGCCCGCCGGTTTTCTCCAGATGGTGCAGCGCCGTCAGCACCAGCCGCGCGCCGCTCATGCCCAGCGGGTGGCCGAGGGCAATCGCCCCGCCGTTGGGATTGACCTGCGGTGCATCGTCGGCCAGACCCAGTTCGCGCAAGACCGCAAGCCCCTGGCTGGCAAACGCTTCATTGAGTTCGATGACATCGAAATCAGTCACCGCCAGGCCCAGACGCTCGACCAGCTTGCGCACCGCTGGCACCGGGCCAATGCCCATCACCCGAGGTGCAACCGCCGCGCTGGCCATGCCGAGCACGCGGGCACGCGGCGTCAGGCCATGCTTTTTCACCGCTTCGGCCGACGCCAGAATCAGCGCAGCAGCACCGTCGTTGACCCCGGACGCGTTACCGGCAGTCACCGTGCGGTCCGGGCCGTTGACCGGCTTGAGTTTGCTCAGGGTTTCCAGACTGGTATCGCCACGCGGATGCTCATCCTTGTCGACAAGGGTCTCGCCCTTTTTGTGCGCGACTCGCACCGGCACGATCTCTTCCTCGAAAAAGCCCGCAGCCTGGGCAACGGCAGTGCGTTGCTGGCTGCGCAGGGCGAAAGCGTCCTGATCGGCTCGAGAAATCCTGAAGTCGGTTGCAACGTTGTCGCCCGTCTCGGGCATTGAGTCCACGCCGTACTGTGCTTTCATCGCCGGATTGATAAAGCGCCAGCCGATGGTGGTGTCTTCCAGCTTCACGTTGCGCGAAAACGCGGCATCGGCCTTGCCCATCACGAAGGGCGCGCGGGACATCGACTCGACGCCTCCGGCGATTGCCAGCTCGATTTCACCTGACGCGATGGCCCGGAAAGCGGTGCCGATGGCGTCCATACCGGACGCGCACAGGCGATTGAGGGTGACCCCCGGTACGCTTTGTGGCAGCCCGGCCAACAGTGCGGCCATGCGCGCAACGTTGCGGTTGTCCTCGCCGGCCTGATTGGCACAGCCGAAAAACACTTCGTCGATCTCCTCCCAGTTGACCGACGGGTTGCGCTCCATCAGCGCCTTGATCGGCACCGCCGCCAGGTCGTCTGCACGCACTGAAGACAGCCCGCCACCAAAGCGACCGATGGGCGTACGAATCGCATCGCAAATAAACACTTCACGCATCACGCTTCTCCTGCAACCTGACCGTGAGCCGCGGCAGTCCGTGCTTCCAGATCACGCAGCGCCGTCAGCTCGACCTCGGTAGGCTCTTCGGAGACCACAACGGTGTCGGCAAAGCGGATCGCCCAACCGGTTGCGGCGATAACCTGCTCACGGGTCACGCCAGGGTGCAGCGTAGTCACGACGAACTCGTGGGTGCCGGCTTCCGGCTCCATGATGCACAGGTCGGTGATGATGCCCACCGGGCCGGCACCGGGCAGGCCCAGACGCTTGCGCGAATCGCCGCCTTCGCCATGGCCGACCGAGGTGATGAAATCCAGCTTGTCGACGAACGAACGCGCCGACTGCTTGAGAATGATCAGCACTGACTTGGCCGACCCAGCGATCTCCGGCGCACCACCGGCGCCCGGCAGACGCACTTTGGGATGGTGGTAATCACCGACCACGGTGGTGTTGATGTTGCCGAAGCGGTCGACCTGCGCTGCGCCGAGAAAGCCGACATCGACGCGACCGCCCTGCAGCCAGTAACGAAAGATTTCGCTGGTGGATACCACTGTGTCTGCGGTTTCAGCCAACTCGCCATCGCCGATAGACAGCGGCAACACCGTGGGCTTGGCACCAATCGGACCGGACTCGTAGATCAGTACCACGTCAGGCGCAGAGGTAAGACGTGCCAGATTCGCCGCCTTCGAAGGCAGGCCGATGCCGACGAAGCACACAGAACCATTGCGCAAGCGACGGGCTGCGGCGACGGTCATCATTTCACTGGTGGAGTAAGTCATTGTTTGGCCTCCGAAGCGCGAGCCAGCTTGCTCTGGAATTCACTGAAATCTGCGGTGCCGTGGATGTATTCATCGATCCACGCGGTGAAGGTCTCCCGGTCTCTGGCGATCGGGTCCCAGGCCTGATAGAAGGGGTTGTCACGTTCGTAGTAACCGTGCGCATAAGACGGGTGAGCACCGCCTGGCACCAGACACACAGCGCTCAGCGCCCAGGTCGGCAGCACGCAGGAGTTCATCGGGGCGTTCAGGTCATCGACGATTTCTTCCACCGTCACAATGCAGCGCTGTGCAGCCAGCGCGGCTTCTTTCTGCGCACCGAGAATGCCCCACAACAGCACGTTGCCCTTGCGGTCGGCTTTCTGTGCATGAATCACGGTCACGTCCGGGCGCACCGAAGGCACCGCTGCCAGCACCTCACCGGTGAACGGGCAGGTGACGGTCTTGATCAGCGGGTTGACCTTGGGCAGGTCAGAGCCGGCGTAAGCGCGCAGCACAGCGAACGGCAGACCGGACGCACCGGCTACATAGGCGTTGGCGAGGTCGGCATGGCTGTGCTCTTCAATTTCCATCGCGCGCGGCCACTGTTTTTCAACGGCATCGCGCAAACGGTGCAAGGAGCCAACGCCAGGGTTGCCGCCCCACGAAAAAATCAGCCGCTTCGCACAACCGGCGCCGATCAACTGGTCGTAGATCAGGTCGGGAGTCATGCGCACCAGGGTCAGGTCCTTTTTACCCTGACGGATGATTTCATGGCCAGCGGCCGTGGGGATCAGATGAGTGAAGCCTTCCAGCGCAACGGTGTCGCCATCGTTGACCAGTTGCTTCACCGCATCGCGTAGAGAAAGAATGTCTGCCATGAGGTGCTCCGAACCCAACATCACGTTCAATGATCAGCGCGAAGACCTGCGCCGGAATGAAAATGAGGTTATGCCTGAGCAAGAGGGCAAACAATCCGATAATCGACTAAACGTTCGGTAATCGAACAAATTCAATCAGCCAAAACACGGCCACTTCAGGTAAACAGCTGCGTACTCAAGTCGCGACTGGCATCGAGCATGATCGGCAGAAAGCGCTGTTCCAGCTCGCTGCGTGCCACACGTCCGGCGCTGGTGCTGACATTCAGCGCCGCCAGCACCTGGCCCGACGCATCATAGACCGGTACCGCAATTGAACGCAGCCCCTGTTCCAGTTCCTGATCGACAATGCACCAGCCCTGTTGCCGAACCAGTTGCAGACATTCGAGCAAGGCTTCCGGGGTGCGAATGGTGCGGCTGGTCTTGGGCTGCAGATCGACATGGTCAAGGTATTCATGCAACGACACGTCATCCAGTGCGGCCAGCAGAATGCGGCCCATGGACGTGCAGTACGCGGGAAGACGACCGCCCACGGAAAGGTCGACCGAGATCAGCCGCTGCGTGGTGGCAGAGCGCGCGATATAAAGAATGTCGTCGCCTTCCAGCGTGGCCATGTTGCACGCCTCGTGCAGCTGGTCGCTCATACGGTCCAGATAAGGCTGCGACGAGGTTGCCAGTGGCGTCGATGACAAATAGGCGTGGCCCAGCGTCAACACCTTGGGCAGTAGCGAGTAGGTACGGCCGTCAGTGGTCGCATAACCGAGCTTGATCAGGGTGTGCAGACAACGACGCACTGCCGCACGGGGGATCTCCGTGCGATGGCTGATCTGCGCAATGGTCAGGTGCCGCTTGCGCTCCTGAAAGGCATGAATCACGGCCAGCCCACGCGCCAGCGAGGTCATGAAATCCGGATCACCGGTCAGCGCCTGAATGCGCTTTGCGGGCGACGCCACGATGGGCGGTGCCAATGAGGCAAAAGATTTACGCAGTTCGTCGTTCATTGACACACCTTATGTAACTGCCTTTCAGGCCCTGTAAACCGCAGGTTTCAGCTCTTTGCAGGGGAGCGAAGCCAACCCCCGGTTGTGCGATTATCGAACAGGTGGCCGATAATCGCAATTGACCCCATGTAAATATACTTATACCTTTACCTCTGCCATGAAGTGACTTCTTGGAAATACTGGTCAGGTACCCACTGAGAAGTCCAAGGCAGCGGCCTTGCTCACCAAGCAAGGCCGTTTTCATTACTCAGGCGCTTGCTGTGTGCCCGATGCTCGCGACACCCTCCCCCTCCCGCTCTCGATCAGCGCCCGCCGCGCAACTCCACACATCCTGCATATAAAAAACGGTGAATTTCTTCGCCAACATTTTGTCGTCGAAAATGAAAACTGTTTTATAAAACTTATGTCATATAAACGGCTCACTGAAACTTCGGAACAATCGTACAAAAAAACCAGACCTGTGAACTCATTCAACCTCTGTTGTTGACGTAGCAGAAGTTCTTGGAGATAGTATCGGTCAGTTGGTTGGCAATACCCTCGCAACGATTGATCCATTCACCCGATTTCTGCCTCGACTGTCCTGTCGAAGCGTTGTCACGGTGCACCATCGCCGCGAGACCATCAGCAAGCCTGCCAGCGCAAGCCCTGTGCTTGAAATCAAACGTGTGTCGCTACGACAGGTATTTCTCTCTGGTGCACGTAGCCGCAGACAACAACAGGCATGTCCAGTAACCCTTTCGCGCAATCGCCCGAACAGGTCGCTGACTGTATTGGGTATACAGCCAGACTGGAGTGAACATACTTGCACTGTTTTGCGTCATCGCCAGAGCCCATTCGACTCGATCAGGTATTAAAGTGACTAAAGATGAACTGCGCGCGGAACTTGAGCGCCAGGAACAACGCTACAAGGATGTCTACGGCGGTGAAATCACCACCTACGCCGCGCAACCGGAACCGGAACGCAAGCCCTGGCGCAAGAGAGCCAGCCTGCTGGACCAGGCGTTCAAGCAAGAACTGCAAAAGATGGAAGAAGGCCTGAAAGAAGAGCCGTAACAGCACGGGTCCGATGATCCCTGCCCGATTACGTCTTCGACTTCCAGCACCCGGAATTACACGCCTCACGGCCTCATTGAGCATTCAACGGGGCGGCGCTCATGCGTCTTTTTTTTGGTTTGAGGCGACACCTCGCGGTGACGACAAGTCGTTCGGTATTTTTTCTGTCATAATCGCGCCCCCTTCAGACCCGGTCAGAAAACCTACATGATCGATTTATTCAGCGGGCTTGATGCCTGGGTGCTTGTGAGCCTGTTGCTCGCCCTGGCTTTCGTCCTCACCTTCGAGTTCATCAACGGCTTTCATGACACCGCCAACGCGGTGGCGACAGTCATTTACACCAAAGCAATGCCGCCTCATCTGGCCGTGTTCTTCTCCGGTGTATTCAACTTTCTCGGCGTGTTGCTGGGCGGCGTGGGCGTTGCCTATGCCATCGTGCATCTGCTGCCGGTCGAACTGCTCATCAACGTCAACACCGGACACGGCCTGGCCATGGTGTTCTCGCTGCTGGCGGCGGCCATTACCTGGAACCTCGGGACTTGGTACTTCGGTATTCCGGCCTCCAGTTCGCACACGCTGATCGGCTCGATACTCGGTGTGGGTCTGGCCAATGCCCTGCTCAACGATATCCCGTTGGCCGATGGCGTGAACTGGCAGAAAGCGATCGATATCGGCGCTTCGCTGGTGTTCTCGCCGCTGGCCGGCTTTATCGTTGCGGGTCTGGTGCTGGTTGCCCTGAAATGGTGGCGTCCACTGTCGAAGATGCACAAGACCCCCGACCAGCGCCGCAAGCTGGATGACAAGAAGCACCCTCCGTTCTGGAACCGACTGGTACTGGTCATTTCCGCCATGGCGGTCAGCTTCGTACACGGTTCGAATGACGGCCAGAAAGGCATTGGCCTGATCATGCTGGTACTGATCGGCATCGTGCCCAGCCAGTTCGTACTTGACCTGACCAGCACGACCTATCAGATCGAACGTACCCGCGATGCGACCCAGCACCTGAGCCAGTTCTATCAGCGCAACAGCAGCACGCTGGGCGAATACCTGGCCATGGGCAAAGCCGAAAAAGGCGACCTGCCGTCCAGCTCCGCGTGTAATCCGAAGCAGACCGAACCTACCATCGACGCGCTGCTCGACCGCCTGAAGGGCGTGTCCGACTACCACGCGCTGGCCCCTGAAAGCCGCATCGAAGTGCGTCGCTATCTGTTGTGCCTGGACGACACCGCCCGCAAGGTCGGCAAACTTCCAGACCTGTCAGCGCGTGAAAAATCCGACCTGGAGAAGCTTCGCAAGGACCTGACCACCACCACCGAGTACGCACCGTTCTGGGTGATTCTGGCGGTCGCACTGGCGCTGGGTATCGGCACCATGGTCGGCTGGAAGCGTGTAGTCCTGACGATCGGCGAGAAGATCGGCAAGCAGGGCATGACTTACGCACAAGGCATGTCCGCGCAAATCACTACCGCCTGCGCAATCGGTCTGGCCAACGTGTTCAGCCTTCCGGTGTCCACCACGCACATTCTGTCGTCGGGTGTGGCCGGCACCATGGTCGCCAACAAGAGCGGCCTTCAGGGCGGAACCGTGCGCACCATCCTGCTGGCCTGGGTGCTGACCCTGCCGGCAACGGTCGCCTTGTCCGCAGCGCTGTTCTGGCTGGCTTCCAAGGCCCTGGCCTGATCTAGGCTCTGTACGAAAAGTCGGCGAGCGAAGGTCAGGCGAGGCAAAAACAGGCGAGGAACGGCCGGGGTCGCGATCGACTCTACGTGTTGTAAATGAGCATTCCGATTGGACTCGCATCCGAGCCTGTTTTTAACGAAGCATCACCGAGCGCAGCCACTTTTCGTAAAGAGCCTAAAACCCTTCGGGCGGTGCATGCCTTGCACCGCTCAAGGGTTTGACTCACTTATCCTCTTGCTCCCCCTCCTCCTCAAGCCCTTCACCAGGCGCTTGCGCTTGCTGCAGCTCGCGCCACAGTGCTGCGGCACCGTCGAACTCAGTGCCATTTTCCGCAGTCAGTTCCGCAGGGTCATAGCGGCTCAGGCAGCCCTCGCCAAGCGTTGCCGGAGCGGTGGAAGTGGCTTTGTCGAGAGGATCGGTCATTGGCTGTCACCTTGCGCGTTACACCATTGCCGACAGCTGAGTCGGAAGCGCGACAGACGCGCTCCCGAAAAGATAGATCAGCCGAAGACGACTGTCTTGTTGTCGTGAACCAGCACACGGTCTTCCAGATGAGCGCGCAAGCCGCGGGCCAACACCATCTTCTCCACGTCGCGGCCGAAACGCACCATGTTTTCGATGCTGTCACGGTGGCTGACGCGCACGACGTCCTGCTCGATGATCGGACCGGCATCGAGCTCTTCGGTCACATAGTGACAGGTCGCGCCGATCAGCTTGACGCCGCGCAACGAGGCCTGATGGTACGGCTTGGCACCCACGAACGATGGCAGGAAGCTGTGGTGGATATTGATGACCTGATGGGCATATTCACGGCACAACTGTGGCGGCAGAATCTGCATGTAGCGCGCCAGAACCACGACGTCGGCCTGATGATGACCGACCAGACGCGACACCTCGGCGAATGCCGGCTCCTTGTCTTTCGGGTCAACCGGAACATGGTAGTAAGGGATGTCATGCCACTCGACCATGCTGCGCAGGTCCTGGTGGTTTGAAATCACACAGGCGATGTCGCAGTCGAGTTCGTCACTGTGCCAGCGGTGCAGCAGGTCGGCCAGACAGTGTGATTCGCGACTGGCCATGAGCACGACGTGCTTCTTCTGCGCCGAGTCGGTAATGCGCCAGTCCATCGAAAATTCTTCGGCAATCGGCGTGAAGGCTTCACGGAACCCGTCCAGGTCAAAAGGCAGGGTGTCGGCACGGATCTCGTGACGCATGAAAAACCAGCCGCTGAGATTGTCCGAGTGATGACTCGCTTCGGTGATCCAGCCGTTATGGGACGCCAGAAAGTTACTGACTTTGGCAACGATGCCTACACGGTCCGGGCAAGCAATCACCAGACGAAAAGTGCGCATTGGGGGAAACTCCAGAACTTCGCAAAGCCGCTATTCTAGCGGCTGCGCAGCAAAACTGCAGTATCTCTGTTGCCTGAATGCAGAGGCCGAAAAAGCACACCGCCAAGGCCAAAGATTGCACCGTGCCAGTATGCGTTTTCCGGGTGCGCACCGCTAAACAAAACCTGTAATAAGAAGGGCTTTATAGCGGCGATCTTTTGAAGGAAGCGTGACGCGTCCCTAGTTCAGGCGTCTGTAGGACGTGTGTATATTGCTAAATAATTCAAATAAAACTTTTATTTAATGTTTACTTGCTCATTTACAGTGACTATTATTGCCGCACTGTATCCCTGCAACCCTCACAACATAAGGTCTCCTCATGTCCCTGATCAACGAATACCGCGCTACAGAAGAAGCCATCAAAGAACTGCAAGCCCGTTTGAAGAACCTGTCGCAAGACGACAAACTGCAAACCGAGCTGGAATTCGAAGGCAAACTGCGCACGCTGATGGGCGAATACCAAAAGTCGCTGCGTGACATCATTGCCCTGCTGGATCCGGATGCCAAGGTAAACAAGGCCCCTCGTGGCGGCGCTGTTAAACCTGCCGGCACCAAGCGCGCCCGTAAGGTCAAGCAATACAAGAACCCGCACAACGGTGAAGTCATCGAAACCAAAGGCGGCAACCACAAGACGCTGAAAGAGTGGAAAGCCAAGTGGGGCAGCGACGACGTTGAAAGCTGGGCCACTTTGCTGGGCTAAGCTTCACCAGGTCGCGGTTCATTGCGATTGAAAAAACGCCAGCCTGCTGGCGTTTTTTATTGCCCGGTATTTTTTATACGCCCAGACGGTTACTCAGCCTGTGTGCGTAATCCTGCCACTGCCGTAACACCTCCAGCTGCTCTGGCCCGGCACTAAGGGAGCATTCTACCCATGCGGCCGTAAAGTCATGCAGGGTGTTGGGAGCGCCCCATTCCGGGTTGCGCAAGCGCTGCTGACAGAAATCCCGCCAGCGTGTTTGCTCTTCGCCACTCAAGGTGTCAGGGAAGTTACGAGCGCGATACCTGAATAACAATTCAGGCAATCGGGCATCATCAAACGGCCACGCATCACGCGCCAGTTGTTCTGGCTCGGCCTGTCGAACTTGCTCACACAGTCGACGATCACGGTCCCCGATAAAACCGTCATATAACTGCTGTTCGGGATCGTCACTTGCGGCGAAATCGTCCTTGCCGTAAATGGCAGCCAGTTTACCGTGCCAAACTTCGCGGTTTTCACTCAATTGCGTTGCGCGTGCCTGATAGCCGGCCATGTCCAGTTGCAGCCGCTGCTGATCTTCGCTGCGCAGCACCCCCAGCGGGGCGATCACCGGGCAACGGTTTATATGCAACAGTTTGAGCGGCACGGGCAATTCGCCGTCGCTCAGCGCATCGTGCCGCGTATATAAACGGCGCTTGAGTATTTCAGCGTCCTCGTGCAACAACGGTGCATGATCCAGGTGCAGATCACACACGATCAGCGCGTTGCGATTATGCGGGTGCCAGGCCAACGGCAGCACCACGCCCAGGTAATTGCGCGCCGCAGAAAAGCGTCCCGAAATATGCACCAGAGGCTGCATCAGGCGAACCTGTTCCTGGACTTTCTGCTTACTGCGCAAGGCGAACAGATAGTCATAAAGCTTCGGCTGCTTTTCACGAATCAAACGTGCCAGAGCAATCGTTGCACGGACATCGGATAAGGCATCGTGCGCCTGTCCGTGATCAATACCGTTGGCAGCCGTCAGCCGCTCCAGTTTCAGCGTGACCCGACCGTCCTGTTCCGGCCAGACAATGCCATCGGGGCGCAATGCATAGGCGGCCCGCACAACATCGATCAGATCCCAGCGACTGTTGCCCCCCTGCCATTCGCGTGCATAGGGGTCGAAGAAGTTGCGATAAAAACTGTAGCGCGTGACTTCGTCATCGAAACGCAAGGTGTTGTAACCCGCGCCACAGGTACCCGGCGCAGACAGCTCGGCATGTACGCGCGTCATGAAATCGGCCTCGCACAAGCCTTTTTCTGCCAGCGTGGCGGGAGTGATTCCGGTAATCATGCAGGCGGCAGGATGAGGCAGGATGTCATCGCTGAGCTGGCAGTGCAGATTGACCGGCGGCGCGATTTCATTGAGCTCGGTATCCGTGCGAATTCCGGCCATCTGCAGCGCACGGTCATTGCGCGGGTTGATACCGGTGGTTTCGTAGTCGTACCAGAAGATGCTGGAGGTCACGGGCTGATCCTGAACAAAAGACCCGCGAAGTGTAGGGCGTGACAGGTGTCATTGGCTAATCGGGTCGTATCCGGCGCACCGGGAAATGTTTTCTTACAGCCCGCGTATTGAATGGTCGGTTGCTTAGCTCCGCTGCGCTAGCTAGCATCAGTTTTCGTTTTCAGGCGCGTCCTTCGACAATGTCATCCCGTCCCGCTTCGCCAAGGAATGCAGCGCTGCCCACGCCGTTGGACACGCGCATTGAAATCGAGACGCCAGAAGGCATCGATATGCTTCTGCGCCCTGCCGGGCTGGTTTCCCGCGCACTGGCGTTCGGCATCGACTTCGCCATTCGCGCAGCCCTCGTCGGCCTGTTCTTTGTGCTTCTGCAGTTACTCGACAAGCTCGGCATGGGTCTGGCCGCTCTGGTGTTCTTTCTGGTGAACTGGTGGTACATGGTGCTGTTTGAAGTGCTCAACCAGGGACGCACACCCGGAAAGCGCCTGCTCGGGCTGCGGGTGGTGCACGACGACGGCACGCCCATCGACTGGTCTTCGTCGCTGATCCGTAACCTGCTGCGCTTCGTCGACATGCTCCCGCTGGGCTACGGGCTGGGGGCGATTACTTGTCTGAACCACCCGTTCTTCAAACGGCTGGGCGATCTTGCAGCGGGAACGCTGGTGATTTACAGCGACCGGCCGGTAGCGCGCCCTACCCTGCCGCAGGCCGATCCGGTCATCGTGCCTTTTGCCCTGCATCTGGATGAACAGCGGGCGGTGCTCGGCCTGGCGGAACGGCAGGCTGAACTGTCCAGCGCGCGAACCCAGGAACTCGCGGCCATCCTTGCCGAACCCTTGCATATTCCCGCCGACACGGCGGTCGCTCATGTAAACGGCATCGCCCGCAACCTGCTGGGGCCGACATGAAGCAGAGCCTGTTTGAAACCCGCCATCAGCAGGAGTGGCAACGCTTCGAGCAGCGCCTGACGGCCCTTGAACAAGGCAAGGCCGATGTCCGTGGCGGCGAGACCTTTCCCGGCGACTATCGACGCCTCTGCCACCATCTGGCGCTGGCACAGGAACGCGGCTACAGCAGCCATCTGGTCGACCCCCTGCATCAGTTGGCCATGCGCGGTCATCAGCAACTTTACCGTCACCGCAGCACTGCCGGGGTGCGACTGCTGAGCTTCGTTCTGGGCGGCTTTCCGCGACGCGTGCGGGCCGAGTGGCGCTTTGTGCTGGTCGCCAGTCTGCTGCTGTTCGGCAGCCTGATCGGCATGGCATTGCTGGTGTACGGTTTTCCACAACTGATCTACAGCGTCGTCAGCCCCGAACAACTGGCAGACATGCAGAGTATGTATGACCCGTCGGCCAGCCGGGTCGGTCAGCCCGTCGAACGGGGTTCCGATACGGACTGGATGATGTTCGGCTACTACATCATGAACAACATCGGCATCGCGTTTCAAACCTATGCCAGCGGCTTGCTGTTCGGGCTGGGCAGTCTGTTTTTTCTGCTCTTCAACGGCTTGATGACCGGCGCAATCGCCGGGCACCTGACAGACATCGGTTACGGACAGACCTTCTGGCCCTTCGTCATCGGTCACGGCGCGTTCGAGCTGACGGCCATCGCTCTCGCCGGGGCGGCGGGCCTCAAGCTGGGCTGGGCCTTGCTGGCCCCCGGACGGCTGACGCGCAGCGCCGCCCTGCGCATCGCCGCGCGGGCCAGCATGCAACTGGTCGGCGGGGTGATCCTGTTTCTGCTGATCGCAGCCTTCATCGAGGCGTACTGGTCATCGATGACCTGGCCCGGGCCGCTTCTCAAGTACCTGACAGGTGCCGCCCTGTGGTCGCTGGTGGCCGCGTATCTGACTCTGGCAGGACGTACACCCCATGCGCCTGACTGAGTCGACTGTTGCCATACGCCCTCGCTCGCCCTGGGAGGCCATCGACCTGGGCGTGCTGCTCGCCGGGCGGCACCGCGGCGTGCTGATGAGCAGTTGGGCAATCGTCACCCTGCCCTTTTTCTGCGTCCTCAGTGCGTTGCTCTGGGATTACCCAACAGCTGCCATTCTGCTGTTCTGGTGGCTCAAACCTGCGTTTGATCGGTTGCCGCTGCTGATCCTTTCGCAGTCACTGTTCGGTGCCACGCCGACACTGCGCCAGGCCCTCAAGGCCTGGCCGGCGACCCTGAAGGCGCAACTGCTGCCCAGCCTGTTGTGGCGACGTCTTTCCCTGAGTCGCAGTTTCCAACTGCCGGTGCAGCAACTGGAGCATCTGGCCGGTACCGAACGCGCCCTGCGCATCGGCCTGCTCAGCCAGAAAGACCTGCGTGCCGCACAGCTGCTCACCATCGTTGGCGCACACCTGGAATACGCACTGTGGATAGGCCTGCTGGTCCTGCTCTACGCCCTGATACCGCAGCAGATCCAGATCGACTGGCACTGGATGAATCTGCTCGACGTCGAAAACCAATGGCTGTGGATCGACCACCTGACCAACCTCTTCTATGCCTTGGCGCTGATACTTTGGGAACCTGTATATGTCGCCTGCGGCTTCACGCTGTATTTGAATCGCCGCACGGTTCTTGAAGCCTGGGACATAGAACTGATCTTCCGACGCCTGCGTCAGCGCCTGATCGGTACGGCCTATGCCGTATTGATGGGCGTCGGGCTGGTACTTTCCGCAGCACCCGCACCGGTCTGGGCCGATCAGCAAAGCTACAGCTGCCCGCTGCCGGAATCCGCCCCTGCGCAATCCGCTCCGTCCGTGGCGGCACCCGATACGCCGCGCCTGACCCGCCAGTCCCTGACCAGCGAAGCGGCGCGCAGCGAGATCCAGAGCGTTCTGCAACAGCCACCCTTCCGCAATCCCAGGACCGAAACTGGCTGGCGCTTTCCTGAAAAACAGAAAGGCCCGTCTGCAGCCCGGGACGCGCGCGATCAGAGCTGGCTGATGACCTGGCTCAATCGGTTTCTGCGCGCAGCGAGCGCCTTGGCCAGCCTGATTGAAGTACTGCTGTGGGGCGTGGTCATCGGGCTTGTAGGGCTGGTGATCTTTCGTTACCAGGACTGGTTCAGGACCTTCGTTAGCCGGAAGGCCGGCAAGGCAAACACCACCCGCCCGGCACCCGAGCAGCTCTTTGGTCTGCAAGTGAATGCCGAAAGCCTGCCCGACGATGTTGCCGGCCGGGCCGAGCAGCTCTGGAACAACCAGCCTCGTGAAGCGCTGGGTCTGCTATACCGCGCCCTGCTCAGCCGCTTGCTGAGCGACTATCGATTGCCATTGAAAAATGCCGATACCGAAAGTCAGGTACTCGAACGCATCGCCGCGCTCAACCAGCCGCTGCTGAGTGAGTTCAGCCGCACGCTGACCGCACACTGGCAAAACCTCGCCTACGGGCATCGCCTGCCACCGGCCCACGCCCGGCAGGAACTCTGCGATGGCTGGCGTCGCCTGTTCAACCAGGCAGCGCAGCCATGACCCGCCGCACCGGGCTGCTGATCGGGCTGCTGGTCCTGTCATTACTGGCAGGCGGCGCGCTGTTTCTGAGCACTCAGCTTGAGCGCTACGAAAAAACGGTCGATCAGGGCCCCTCGCCAGAGGCGAAAGCCAATCCCTGGCTGGCGGCCGAACACTTTCTGCGTGGCCGCTCCCTCACGGTGAATATCACCGATACGCTGGCCCAGCTTCCCGACCCGAGTCAGAGCACCCAGACCCTGCTGCTGCTCGATGACCGGGAAGACATGACCCCGGCGCAAACCCAAAAGCTGCTGAACTGGGCCGAGGCAGGCGGGCACCTGCTGTTCGTCGCCGAACAACTCTGGGACGAACAAAAAGGCCGCAGCGGTGACTTGCTGCTGGACAGTCTGCAGATTCACCAGTACCTCACCAAAGACATCAATGCCAAGGAACAGCAACTGACCGACGCTCAGCCGCCACTGCCCATCCCGCTGATGACGCCCGCACCCAAACACAAGAAAATGCCCTGGCCAGAGCTGACCCGCCTGTACCTGGAAAACGAGAGCGCCCCGGCCTACATGAGTTTCGATCCGGCGTTTCACCTCGAAGACCCGGAAGATCACGCTCAATCCTGGGCGAACAGCGCCGATGCCACGCACCTGCTGCAGATAAGCCGGGGCAATGGGCTGATCACGGTTGTCACGGACGCCAACCTGTGGAAAACCCGCTCGATCGGCCACTATGACAATGCCTGGCTGCTCTGGTATCTGACGCAGGGCAGCGAAGTGACCCTGGTGCTGCAAACCGAACACGACAACCTGCTGAGCCTGTTGCTGCGCAACTATCCGCAGGCGCTGCTGACGCTGGCACTGCTGATTGCTCTGGGTCTGTGGCACATCGGCCTGCGCGAGGGCCCGCTGCGTCGACCCGCGCCACTCGCACGCCGCCAACTGACAGAGCACCTGCGCGCCAGTGCCGAGTTCCTGCGCAAACATGCCGGGCAGCAGACGCTGATCAAACGCCTGCAACAGGACATCCTGCGTCGCGCCCGCCAACTGCATCCCGGTTTCGAGCGGCTGGTCATTGCCGAACAATGGCAAGTGCTTGCTCGCCTGACCCGTCAGCCCACCAGCGCCATCAGCGACGCGCTGCGCCCTCGCCCGCCGCAACGCCTGTCCCACAGCGAATTCACCCGCCAGGTAGCCCACCTGCAAACAATCAGGAATGCCCTATGAGTGATCAAACACCCGCCCCATCAGGCAGCACCGAGCCACTTGCCGAGCCCGCAGCCGAATCCACCACCCAGTTGCAGCAGCGTCAGCGCGCCAGCCAGTTGGCTCAGGCGTTGCGCAATGAGCTGCAAAAGGCCGTGATCGGACAAAATGCGGTTATCGACGACGTGCTGACCGCGCTGATCGGTGGCGGACATGTGTTGCTGGAAGGTGTTCCGGGGCTTGGCAAGACGCTGCTGGTTCGGGCGCTGGCCAGTTGCATCGGCTGCGAATTCGCCCGCATCCAGTTTACGCCGGACCTGATGCCCAGCGATGTGACCGGTCATGCGGTGTACGACCTGCAGACCGAGCAGTTCAAGCTGCGCAAGGGGCCGCTGTTCACCAACCTGCTGCTGGCCGACGAAATCAACAGGGCACCGGCCAAGACCCAGGCGGCATTGCTCGAAGCGATGCAGGAGCGGCAAGTCACCCTTGAAGGGCGCGCCCTGCCGATCCCGCAGCCGTTCATGGTGCTGGCGACCCAGAACCCCATCGAACAGGAGGGCACCTATCCATTGCCGGAAGCTGAACTGGACCGTTTCATGCTCAAACTGCGCATGGATTATCCCGAAGCGCAGGAAGAGCTGAACATGGTGCGTCAGGTCACCCGCTCGTCCCGGGCTGACATGCTGGATGTGCGACCGCTCAGGGTCATCATGCAGGCCCGCGAGGTTCAGGCGCTGCAACGCATTGCCAGCGAGCTGCCCATCGATGAGCAAGTGCTGGACTACGCCGTGCGGCTGGCACGCAGCACGCGCACCTGGCCGGGTCTGAGTCAGGGCGCAGGCCCGCGCGCTTCGATTGCGCTGGTGCGTGGCGGGCGGGCCCGAGCTGTGTTGCGTGGCGGCGAGTTCGTGACCCCGGACGACATCAAGGGCTGCGCACTGGCGGTGCTGCGACACCGGGTCAGGTTGTCACCTGAGCTGGACATCGAAGGGCTGTCGGTGGATCAGGTGCTCAGGCAGATCCTCGACCAGGTCTCGGCACCGCGCCTGTGAAACAGGTCCTCAAGCCGTCGGTCACGCTGCTGCGCTGGCTCGGCGGGCTGATGGGTGTGGCCGTGCTGCTCGGCACGCTTCATGCGCTGGGCGTCGAGTATCCGGCAAAAATCGACGACCTTTACTGGGGGGCATTGCTGACCCTCGTCGTCGTGAGCGTGCTTGATGCAATCTGGCTGCTCAGAAGCCCCTCGCCACGTGTGCAGCGTGAGCTGGCGGGCAGTCTGACGCTGGATCGCTGGAACGAAGCCCGACTTGATGTGCAGCACGACGGTGGCAGCCCCGTGACCGTGCGGATATTCGATCATGTGCCGCACGGGCTGGAACACGAAAACCTGCCGCAGTCACTCACCCTGGCCGCACGCGGTAAAGGCAGCATTGGCTATCGTCTGCGCCCGTCAAGCCGGGGGCATTTCACCTTTGAGCGTTGCGAAATCAGCCTGCCGGGGCCTTTGCGCCTGTGGACGGCACGACGCTACCTGGCAGTGCCCGGCACCACGCGGGTCTATCCGGATTTCGCCCGCCTCTGCGGCGGTCAATTGATGGCGGTGGATAACTGGCTGAGCCAACTGGGCGTGCGCCAGTTGCAACGTCGCGGGCTGGGCATGGAATTCAACCAGTTGCGTGAGTTTCGCGAGGGCGACAGCCTGCGCCAGATCGACTGGAAAGCCACCGCCCGCCAGCGAGCGCCCATCGCACGGGAATACCAGGACGAGCGGGATCAGCAGATCGTTTTCATGCTCGATTGCGGACGTCGGATGCGCAGTCAGGACGGCGACCTGTCTCACTTCGATCACGCCCTCAACGCTTGCCTGCTGTTGAGCTATGTCGCGCTGCGTCAGGGTGATTCTGTCGGTATTGCGACCTTTGCCGGCGAGCAGGATCGTTATCTGGCGCCGGTGAAGGGGCCTGGACAGCTGAATCGGGTGCTCAATTCGGTCTATGACCTGCAGACCACCCGGCGCCCCGCTGACTACAGCGCCGCCGTGCGCCAACTGATGGTTCGTCATAAAAGACGCTCACTGGTGGTGTTGATGACCAACTTGCGCGATGAAGACGATGAGGAGCTGCTGGCCGCCGCCAGGCAGCTCGGTAAACAGCATCGGGTACTGATTGCCAGCCTGCGAGAGGAAGTACTCGACGGCCTGCGCCACTCACCGGTGCACACGTACGATGAAGCGCTGAGTTATTGCGGAACGATCGACTTTCTCAACGCCCGGGCTTCGCTGCATGATCGCTTGAGTGCGCAAGGCATCGTGATCATGGATGCGCGGCCAGGAGAACTGGGACCACAGTTGGTCAACCGTTACATGAGCTGGAAAAAGGCAGGGACGTTATGAACGACGCCCTGCCCTTCAGGCAGCAGCCTCAGGCAGAGGCTTCGTAGGAGGGGTAAAAGCAGAAGTACTGTCGCAACAGCTGCACGAACCCCAGATACTCTGCAGAAACCTGACACAATTCAAAACCGGAGTCATAACTGCCAGGTGTCTCGTCTTCGTGACACCAGAGGCACTTGGCGCTCACATCGATGGGCTGTCCGATATTGCCATTCGGCAGTTTCAGGCACAGATCGAACCTCGCCCCCACCAGGATCGGCAGGCTGCTGATAAGCATCAGCCCCTCACCGGAGACATTCCCCAGACACCCCACCAGCTTGCCGGTATGACGATTGAAAACCTGCAGATAATCCTGCAGTTGATGGCGTTCGATTTTCCGCTCTTTATACATGGCAGGCTGCCTTCCGGGACCGGTGCTGCGACCACGCAACACTGTGTGTTCGTTGCGGATGTCGAATACGCTGCACGACAGAGGCTATCCAGGAAACAGTCTCGACCCGGAGCCCTGCAGCTCGTCCGCTTAATGACCTCAGACTAGCTCACAATTAGTCGAAATCCACCCGAACACAGCACCTTCCATTCAAACGAGGGTAATTATTTCGATACGGGAGCGTTTCGAACAGGTACAGGTATGGGTCTGGCAGGTTGAGCCCTGGGGTAAAGGCCTGTTTGTGCCAGCGTGTCGAGTCTGGCGCGTGCGCGGAAGGCGTATTCACTTTCCGGATACTGCGCCATCAGGAATTGATAGGTCTGTGCCGCATCGACATACAATTTCTGTCGCTCCAGGCACTGGCCGCGCAACATCGACACTTCCGGCTGGACATAACGGCGCGAGCGGCTCTGGCGTTCGACCTTGGAGAGATCGAGCATCACCCGATCACAGTCACCTTCCTGATAGGCACGGTAGGCGTGATCGAGGTTGGAATTCATCGCCCAGCGGGTGCAACCGCTGAGCACAGTCAGTAATACAACAATCGTTACAATACGCATGGGACTCTCCTGTTCTCTGCCCTGTATCGGCGTCACGGCCTGTTTCTTCAGGCCAATAGAGCGCCGGTTGTCAGCCGATTGCCCTCCCTGACCCTGACACGGTAGTGCAAAGGAACAATGACTAAAGACCCAGACAGGAGTAGCCTCTCGCTGCGCTTCAATTAAGGAGTTTGTGCATGACCGTTCGCCGCACCAAAATCGTCGCCACACTTGGCCCTGCCAGCAACTCGCCGGAAGTCATCGAACAACTGATCCTTTCGGGTCTGGACGTTGCTCGTCTGAACTTCTCTCACGGTACTCCGGACGAGCACAAGGCTCGCGCCAGGCTGATCCGCGAAATCGCCGCCAGACACGGGCGCTTCGTCGCTCTGCTGGGCGACCTGCAGGGTCCGAAGATCCGTATCGCAAAGTTCACCGACAAGCGAATAGAGCTGAAGGTCGGTGACAAGTTCACCTTCTCCACTGCTCATCCGCTGACCAGTGGCAACCAGCAGATCGTGGGTATCGATTACCCGGATCTGGTCAAGGATTGCGGCGTAGGCGACGAGTTGCTGCTCGACGATGGTCGCGTGGTCATGCGCGTCGACACCCAGACCGCTGACGAACTGCACTGCACCGTGCTGATCGGTGGTCCGCTGTCCGACCACAAAGGCATCAACCGTCGTGGTGGTGGCCTGACGGCGCCGGCACTGACCGAAAAAGACAAGCAGGACATCAAGCTCGCTGCCGAGATGGACCTGGACTACCTGGCCGTTTCCTTCCCGCGCGACGCCGCTGACATGGAATATGCTCGCCAGCTGCGCGACGAATCCGGTGGTACGGCCTGGCTGGTGGCCAAGATCGAACGCGCCGAAGCCGTTGCCAACGACGAAGTGCTGGATGAACTGATCCGCGCCAGTGATGCGGTCATGGTCGCTCGTGGTGACCTGGGCGTTGAAATCGGTGATGCCGAACTGGTCGGCGTACAGAAACGCATCATCCTGCACGCCCGTCGCCACAACAAGGCGGTGATCGTCGCCACGCAGATGATGGAGTCGATGATCTCCAGCCCGATGCCGACGCGTGCCGAAGTGTCCGACGTGGCCAACGCCGTGCTCGATTACACCGACGCCGTGATGCTGTCGGCCGAAAGTGCTGCAGGCTCCTACCCGATCGAAGCGGTTCAGGCCATGGCCCGTATCTGCATCGGTGCTGAAAAGCACCCGACCGGCAAGACTTCCAGCCACCGTATCGGTCACTCCTTCACCCGTTGCGATGAAAGCATCGCGCTGGCGGCCATGTACACCGCCAACCACTTCCCGGGCGTGAAGGCGATCATCGCACTGACCGAAAGCGGCTACACCCCGCTGATCATGTCGCGCATCCGCTCCTCGGTGCCGATCTACGCGTTCTCTCCGCACCGTGGTACTCAGGCGCGTGCTGCGATGTTCCGTGGCGTCTACACCGTGCCATTCGACCCGGCAGCGCTGCCGCCAGGTCAGGTCAGCCAGGCCGCAGTCGACGAACTGCTCAAGCGTGGTCTGGTCGAGCAAGGTGACTGGGTCATCCTCACCAAGGGCGACAGCTACCACACCATCGGCGGCACCAACGGCATGAAGATTCTGCACGTCGGCGACCCGTTGGTCTGATCGCAGCACACTGCAAGCCAAGGCCCCGTCTCGCAAGAGTCGGGGCCTTTTGCGTTGGGTCAGCCTTTTGTGATTATCGTGTCGAAGAACGAGAACTGTAACTGACGTGCCTCTTATTCCCGCGCCACAAACACATCAGCCAGCAATTGATTACGCGGCAGCCCCGCCAGATAAAGGCGCTTGGCGAACATCTCCACGCTGTCGGCACTGCCGCACACCAGCGCCATCGCGTGCCGCGACATCAGGCGCAGTTCAGCCAGGGTTGCCTGTAGCGTCTGCGGGGTAACCAGCTGAACATGCACTTGGGAATAACGTTCAGCCAGGGCGTGCAGTTCATCGGCCAGATAGTGCTCCTGGCTGTCGCGGGCCAGGTGAATCACGCGTATCGCGCCTTGATGGTCCTGACGCAGAGCCTCGCGCAGCACGCCCCACAAGGGACCGAGCCCGGTGCCGGCGGCCAGCAGCAACAAGGGCTTCTCCTGCCAGTCCGGGTCGTAACGCAGCGCACCACCGCGCAATTCGCCGAGCCTCAGGGCATCACCGACCTGCAACTGGCGGGCAACGTCACGGAAGGCCCCGGGCTGCTGGCAATCGACATGAAACTCCAGAAACGCATCCTCACCGGGAAGGCTCGCCAGCGAGTAAGGCCGTGCAACACCGCTGTCAGTCCACAACACCTGGTGCTGCCCGGCGCTGTAGCGCAAAGGTCGCGCAGGCTCCAGACGCAAACGCAGCACCGACGCAGAGAGCCAGTCGCAGCCTGCCACTGTGGCAGGCAGGCCATCACGCTGGGGGTCAAACACCTCGACAGCCAGATCCCCCGTCACTCGGCACTGACAGGCAAGCCGCCAACCCTGCTGGCGCTTTTCGGCAGGCAGCGCGTCGGGCAACGCGTCTTCAGGCTCGCCCTTTACGACGCGCACCAGGCACGCATGGCAACTGCCGGCACGACAGCTATAAGGGACCGGAATACCGGCATGGTTCAGGGCGTCGAGCAGATTGCTGGCCGATGTCACCGACCAGCTAAGCTCACCCACATGCAATTGAGGCATCAAAACGGCCTGTGCAGAAAATAACGGCGATTGTACAGACTGGCCTGTCGGGCGGGTTATACTGCCGCGCCTTTTTGCGCCCGCTATCGCCAACCTGACAGCTCTGGTTCAAGCCGCAGTTCCAGACTGCCGCCGATAGCGTAATTGAATGTTCCCGTCCTTACAGAGGAGCGCGCCGCATGACCGTGATCAAGCAAGACGACCTGATTCAGAGCGTTGCAGACGCACTGCAGTTCATTTCCTATTACCACCCCGTGGACTTCATCCAGGCCATGCACGAGGCGTATCTGCGTGAAGAGTCGCCTGCCGCTCGTGACTCCATCGCCCAGATCCTGATCAACTCGCGCATGTGCGCGACCGGTCATCGCCCGATCTGCCAGGACACCGGCATCGTCACGGTTTTCGTGCGCGTGGGGATGGATGTTCGCTGGGACGGCGCCACCATGGGCCTGGACGACATGATCAACGAAGGCGTGCGTCGCGCGTACAACCTGCCTGAAAACGTGCTGCGTGCCTCGATCCTTGCCGATCCGGCAGGCGCTCGCAAAAACACCAAGGACAACACCCCGGCCGTCATTCACTACTCCATCGTCCCGGGTAACACCGTGGAAGTGGACGTCGCGGCGAAAGGCGGCGGTTCGGAAAACAAATCGAAGATGGCGATGCTCAATCCTTCCGACTCGATCGTCGACTGGGTTCTGAAAACCGTACCGACCATGGGCGCAGGCTGGTGCCCACCGGGCATGCTCGGCATCGGCATCGGCGGCACCGCAGAAAAAGCCGCGGTCATGGCCAAGGAAGTGTTGATGGAGTCCATCGACATTCATGAACTTAAAGCCCGCGGCCCGCAGAATCGTATCGAAGAGATGCGTCTGGAGCTGTTCGAGAAGGTCAACCAGCTGGGCATTGGCGCTCAGGGCCTGGGCGGTCTGACCACCGTGCTCGACGTCAAGATCATGGATTACCCGACCCACGCCGCGTCGCTGCCGGTGTGCATGATCCCCAACTGCGCCGCCACCCGCCACGCGCACTTCGTACTCGACGGCAGCGGCCCTGCTTCGCTGGAGGCGCCATCGCTGGACGCCTACCCGGAAATCGTCTGGGAAGCCGGCCCATCGGCCCGCCGCGTCAACCTCGATACCCTGACCCCGGAAGAAGTACAAAGCTGGAAACCGGGCGAAACCGTTTTGCTCAATGGCAAGATGCTCACCGGCCGCGACGCGGCGCACAAGCGCATGGTCGAAATGCTCAACCGGGGCGAAACCCTGCCGGTGGACCTCAAGGGTCGCTTCATCTACTACGTCGGCCCGGTTGATCCGGTGCGCGAAGAAGTCGTCGGCCCGGCCGGCCCGACCACGGCCACCCGGATGGACAAGTTCACCCGGCAGATCCTCGACCAGACCGGCCTGCTGGGCATGATCGGCAAATCCGAACGCGGCCCGACCGCCATCGAAGCGATCCGTGACCACAAGGCCGTGTACCTGATGGCGGTTGGTGGTGCGGCGTATCTGGTGGCTCAGGCGATCAAGAAATCCCGCGTCGTGGCCTTCGCCGAACTGGGCATGGAAGCGATCTACGAGTTCGAGGTCAAGGACATGCCGGTGACCGTGGCCGTAGACAGCAACGGTGAGTCCGTACACATCACCGGCCCGCAGATCTGGCAGAAGAAGATCAGCGACAGTCTGGCGGTGGAAGTGCAGTAAACACCGGATAACACCCGTCTCATTGAGGCGGGTTTTATCGTTTATGGTCAGCGCCAGGTTTGCGCCGCGCCGCTTTTTATATACCGATGCAGCGGCATCTTCCTGGCCATTTGGTCGGCGAAGGTAAACAGCTGCCATCCTCGATAACGTTCGAACTCTTGCCACTGGGCCATGCTTTCAGAGCAGACTCAGACCGATGCCGTCATACCCATCGGGTCTGCATATAGCTCCTGCACTCGGCTTCCTCATATCGCTCGCTTCCTTCACTCGTTATATTAGTTAACACACTCGTACCTGAGTGAGCAGCAAAAAAGCTGTCATCATTAAAAGTAACAGTGTGCTTACTCTCCCACTTGTTCTCTAAGATCCAGGCGCCAAAGTGCAGAGTGCGCATAGGAAAATATGAGCAGCGCCCAGGTGTCTGCGTTACGTAAAAGCAGGTTGCTCCTGAGTGTTTTATCGGTCTGCAGTTTTTTTTCGACATCGCTGGCGTGTGTGCTGCCGACGAGTGACAGCAACGTTTTTTTGGAAACGTTTTTTTCAGAGGTTGTGGCGAGCTTTTTGTCATGCAACCCTGCTCCGACTTCGTAGGCTTCCTCCGAGGTGTCTTGGCTATTAGGATTTATGGTGTGTCCTTTTCGATAGTAATAGAAATCTTCAGTGTTTAGCTTTATATGTGAAAGCTCGTGAATAAACGTCATGGCCATTACTTTTTTTGATTCTTTTAGCCCTGCTTCCGTGAAAAATATTCGCTCGTGAGGGTCACCCTTCATGACAAAAGCAAGCTCAGTGGGCACCTTGCTTTTTACAACCACCAGCTGCTCGGCATTTTCATTTTTGTAACTGATTGCAGCGGCATGAAGGGTTCTGACGTTGTTTAATAGCACATCATGGTTAGAATCCTGCCCCCCCAGTATTTGATCTGCCAGCGCAGAGGCGTTAGCGAGCTCGGGGTTCTCCAGTGCCTTGATCGCCTCGGCAGTCGCTGTCACTGCATAATCAATTGCGTTTCTTAACGTACCCGCTGTGTCACTATTATTTTTTTGAAGGTCCGTAAGCCCGCGGCTCAAAATAGGCCCCCTCTTTAAACGCACCTCTAATTCTGTCATGTCGTATTTTGTTTTGTATTTCGCGAGTCCCGATGCATCTCGGTAATTAACAGGTGAGTTTGCGATGAACTGATAAAGATTCAACCCATCCACATCCCCCGCCGGGTCCGGATTGATCCACCTTTGCAACCACGGCGCGTAATACCTGAACCCGTAATAATAAAGCCCGCTGGCATCGCGTTCTTTACCCGAGTAACGAACTGTTTTGTACTTGGCTTCTACTGAACTGCGCGCCGCCCACCAGGCCGTGCCGCCAAACGGATAATAACTTTCCTGGCTGATCAGGCCGCCTTGCTGATCAAGCTCCAGCGTGCTCGAGCCCAGATGATCACCCAGGCTGTAACGCACCTGATCGTTCGCAACAGCATCTGGTTTTCCCGCTTCCCAGTGCAACACCCGCACGCTGTTGCGACCCGCCTGAGTATTAATAACGTGAAGGGTTTCGCCATCGGCTGTGGTGCGGATTTCCAGCCCCGGCAGGTAGCGCACTTCGTTGGTCAGTGTGCGACCTGATGCCTGTGCGGTGCTGATCTTGCGACAACGCTGACCCTGCCCATCGTAGATATAACGCTCTTCATCGTTCGGCTGGTCTTCACGTTGCACGGTGGTGATGTGCTGCAACTGATTACGCGCATCCCAGCTCATGGTCTGCCCACGCACGAGTTGCAACAGGTTGCCGTTGGCGTCGAAACTTGTGGCGAAATCCACTTCTCCTTCATCGTCGGGCAGGCTGCGATTGCTGTCGGGATCAACGTGCATGTTGCGGGTGAAGTTGTGCGCGCCCTCGTGGCGCATTTGCAGCAGATTACCCGCAGCGTCGTAGCGGTAACGCTGTGTGTAGTTGCTAACCTGACACGGGTCATCCGTCGGCAGAGATTGCAGGCCCGGCAACGCCGGGCCATGGCTGGCACCGTTTCTGACTTCACAGCCGCTGGCTTCGATCAGCTGATACAGCGTGTCGTACTCGAAGCGACTGATCGGCTCGACGAGCTGGTTGTTGCAATAACGGTCTGGCTGGGACGCATCGTTGACCACCAGAACATTACCGACCGGGTCATAGCTGTAAATCAGCTTTTGCAATAGCGCGCCATCCGCCGCCATCGCGCTGAGTGCAGCGAGCCGGCTGTCCTGCGGATCATATTGGAAGTGACTGACAACACCATTGCCGGCCGTTTCCTGCTCGACCTGGTCAAGCGCGTTGTAATGAATTTCACCGACCAGCGTTTGCGGTGGTGAGGCACCGGCCAATGTCAGTTCAGCCGCTTTCAACTGCCCAGCGACGGTCAGGCCAAAGGCCTGTGTATTGCCCATGGCATCGGTCTGCCAGATCGCTTCGCCCAGCGCATTGACCCCACAGCGGGTTTGCAGCCCGACAGGCTCAAGCAATGCATCGCGCTCTGCTTCGCCCAGCGGCCAGTCCGGACTTTCAGGCGCTTGCAAAAAATGCCGTTTCTCACCCAGCGCAGCGCCAGGCAGGCCGTAATCATGCAGCAAGCGCGAGCCTGCCGTATCGTCATGGCGAATCAGTTGATTGCATTGGTTATGCTCAGCGGCGTCGGCGCCACCGTAGGCCAGGCGTTCCAAGACAAGCCCCTGCTCTGTCACAGAGACCGGGCGCAGCGAACTGTCGTATTCCATCAAGCGCTGAGTGCCTCGCCCATCGCAGCTTTGAAGCAACTGCCCGGCCTCGCCCATCAGGTTCAGTCGCCAACCCGAGTCGACGCTTTCACTCAGCAAAGCCGCTCCGGACAGACTGAACCTGACCACCCGGTTTGCCGGGGTCTGCGCTTCGGTTTCCGAGCGACTGAACAGACGCGGATCACGACCGACAACCGGACGCCCTGCCCGGTCATAGCGCTGATGGGTCACCCGCGCGGCAAGAGGCTGCCCGGCCACAGTTCGACAGAACTGCACGCTACGCACAACCAGCGCACGCGGATCAATGACCACCAGTAGCGGCGTATTGCTGTGCACAATCGAACTCATGACCTTCATCCATGAAAGTTTGATAAGAACACTATTTCCTGCCTGACAGGATCAGTGCACGGACGTGCAGCACGAAAAATCAAGCTCATACTTCAAATACAGACCGGACGCCCTCGCGCGACCACAGCATCCTGCATCTACTTAACATAGCCTCGCGCCTTCATTTTTGAAACAACCTGCTCTCTTCCGAGAAAAAGCCCTAAAAATGCAATATTATCTGCATTATTACGCAGGATGCGGTCCCTGACACCCGGGTACGTTAAGCGGTTAACGTGGATATCTTGAAGACTACGGGTTGCAAACAGACTTGTTACATCATCTGCCGTCAGTTTACCTTCGCGAATCATGCTATCAATATTCGAAAATATGACGTGGTCATGCTGCCCTGCTGTGACATGACTTGCCGACTCTAACATGCTCTGCAAATGCTCATCCACGTCACCTGGTGTTAACTGCTCAACACCTTCATCCCGATTGACGTTCGCATTCATATAAATGTAATCCTTCGAACGCCTCTGCGTGGTATGGGAAATTTCATGGCCCATTACCAGCGCGGTTCCCAGCACATGAAAATCCAATACCTCCCGCCCTAAAAATATTCTTTTGTGTGGGTCGTTTGAAAAGGTAAGACCCTGAGTACCTGGCTGCCTGCCAAAGACGGCAAACTGATTAAACCCGTGCCCTGCCGTATAATCCTGCACCACGTCGTTCAAACTCGCGTACTGACTGGCCATTTCGGGCATTTGTGCCAGTGATGTATACCCCATGACATTCCAGACGACGACTTTTTGCGTTTCAGTTAAATCTCCGCTATTAAAAACACGCTGACTCTCCTTATAGGCCACTTCAACAACCTCAAGGGCATGACCCAGCTTATCTGTCGGAGGCTTCTTCAACAGTTTTATATTTTCTCTGCCTCGAGCGATGAGGGTGAGGCCACTTGAACTGGCCTGCTGCTCGTAAGCGTCTTGAAAGCCCTGATAAGGTCGATGTTGCAAACCCGCTATATCTTTATTTCGTAACGGACTATTCCCAACCATTGCATAAAGATTCAACCCATCTACAGCCCCCGCCGGGTCAGGATTGATCCACCGCTGCAACCACGGCGCGTAATACCTGAACCCGTAGTAATAAAGCCCACTGGCATCGCGCTCTTTACCCGAGTACCGAACTGTTTTGTACTTGGCGTCCACTGCACTGCGCGCCGCCCACCAGGCCGTACCGCCGAACGGATAATAACTTTCCTGGCTGATCAGGCCGCCTTGCTGATCAAGCTCCAGCGTGCTTGAGCCCAGATGATCACCCAGGCTGTAGCGCACCTGGTCGTTCGCAATGGCATCTGGTTTTCCCGCTTCCCAGTGCAGCACCCGCACGTTGTTGCGATCCGCCTGAGCGATAACGACGTGGAGAATTTCTCCACTCGCCGTGGTCCGGATTTCCAGCCCCGGCAGGTAGCGCACTTCGTTGCTCAGCGTGCGACCTGATGCCTGCGCGGTGCTGATCTTGCGGCAACGCTGACCCTGGCCGTCATAGACATAGCGTTCGTCATCGTTCGACCCGTCTTCACGTTGCACAGTGATGATGTGCTGCAACTGATTACGCGCATCCCAGCCCATAACCTGCCCGCGAACCAGTTGCAGCAGGTTGCCGTTGGGATCAAAACTAGTGGCGAAATCCACATCCTCGTCATCGTCGGGCAGGCTGCGATTGCTGTCCGGTGCAACGTGCATGTTGCGGGTGAAGTTGTGTGCGCCTTCGTGGCGCATTTGCAGCAGGTTACCCGCACGATCGTAGCTGTAATGCTGTCTGTAGTTGCTGACCTGGCAAGGATCGAGCGTCGGCAGAGGTTGCAGACCGGGCAGCGCCGGACCATGACTGGCACCGTTTCTGACCTCACGACCCGTGGCTTCGATCAACTGATACAACGTGTCGTAACAGTAGCGGTTTATCGGCTCGATACGCTGATTGCCGCAATACCGGTCTGGCTGCGAGGCATCGTTGATGAGTAGAACGTTACCTGCCGGGTCATAGCTGTAATTCAGTTTTTGCAGCACTGAGCCGTCAGCAGATAGCGCACTGAGTTCAATCAGCCGACCGTCCTGTAGATCATACACATAGCGACTGACCACGCCATTTCCTGCCGTCTCCTGCTCGACCTGGTTGAATGCGTCATAGTCAATTGCACTGACCAGCGTTTGCGGCTGTTCCGTATTGGTCAGGGTCAGTTCAACAGCGTGCAGTTGCCCCGCCGCACCGTAACTGAAACGCTGGACGTTACCGTTGGCGTCAGTCTGCGCCAGCGCTTCGCCCTGCGCGTTGAAAGCCCGGCGTGTCTGCAGGCCGACGGGCTCCAGCAGTGCATCACGATCAGGTTCGGCAAGTGGCCAGTCCGGGCGGTCAGGCGACTGCAGGAAACACCGTTCCTCACTCAGAACCCCGCCCGACAGTCCATAGTCCTGCAGCAGGCGCGAGCCTGCCGTATCGTCATGGCGAATCAGTTGATTGCACTGGTTACGCTCAGCAGTGGCGGGCCCGCCATAAGTGAAGCGCTCGGTCATTCGGCCTGATTCGTTGATCGCCAAAGGGCGCAATTGCGCGTCGTATTCGATCTGGCGCGGGTTGTCACGTCCGTCCCAGCCGTCGACTAACTGCCCCGCTTCGCCATTGAGGCTCACCCGCCAACCTGAGTCGACACTTTTCGATAGCAGCAAAGCCCCGGACAAACTGACGATTTGCATCAGGTTCACAGGCGCACAGACACCGTATTTCAAACGACTGGCAAAACGTGGATCGCGACTGGCGATCAGTCGCCCGGCCTTGTCGAAATATTGCTGCGTCACCCTGGCTTCAACAGGCTGATCATCAGCGCCACGATAGAACTGCACACTGCGTACCGGCAGGGCCCGTGAATCGCTGACCGCCAATTGCGGCGTATTGGTGTGCATGATCGAGTTCATCCTTGAAACCTCTATCCGCCGTTAGTGACGCCCTTCAACCATAACAGCAGACAAACGGAAGCACGCGGCTTGGTCAAGAACCAATAGGCATAAACTTTGGGTGGTCAATCGCCAATGAATATACCTTCAGCGGCGGGCACTAATGCTTTGTTTTTATAGGAAATGCTTGGTGTTGCTGATGGTTGACTGACACTTTTGTCAGCTAGACGCGAGCGCCATGGTAAACAAGGCTGTGTCATGACCACTGGAGCGCCGGACATGACCGAGCAACCCTTCTCCCTTCTACGCAACCTGGCCCGAACCGGGAACGACACGCACGAACATGGCGATGACACGTTACCGTTCATCAACGCGATGGAAAAACTGAACATCCATTCAGTGTTCGATATCGTACGGCGCTCCAAAAGCGCTTTTGTTCACGAACTCTCACGTATCAGTGATGCTGATGCAGCGCTCGCCTATGAAAACGCTCGCTGTTACGCCACCCAGATCGTGCGCCTGTATCGCAATCAACTGCTGTCTTCAGGCCGGCCCCAGCCAGTGACACGGCGCACCGGCGTGCGTTCACTGGTAGACATCGGGCCCAGCTTTCCCAATCTTTTCAAGGAAAACTGGGATCTGTTTTGCAAGGTGGGTGCGATAGAAGCCAAGGATTCGCCCGTTGCGTACCTGACGTCCTTGTACCGGTTTGCTCTGGAACAGCTGGAAGGCAGCGTCGCGGAGGACAGCCGAATCAAACTCCATGACCGACGGCCTGATCTCAAAGGTCTGTTGATCGACCAACAAAGCACCTTCACGCCAATCCCCACGCTGCACATCGTCAATCAGGTGTTAAGTAAAGCCATCAATGCCTACGTGGACACGGTGCCTGAGGACAAGGGCAAGTCTATTTACCAATTGGTGGCCGAAAAACAACACCCGTTTCAGTTTCCTTACAACTTCCACTTTCAACAGATCAGCCTCGGGCTTGCCGGGAAGAAGCCAATGTTAGGCGAGCTGAATTACTGCGTCAGCCTTGAACTTCCAACCACTTCCAGGTACGGCAGTGACTATGGAAAAGTGCAGCACTCCAGTGCCATCGCACAAGTGCTGATGAGCGGAGCAGGCCCAGAGCAACAGGCAATCGTGATTGAACCTGCCTTATCCAGTCTGGCAAACGCAGACACGTCAGCAGACCTGACCCGTCAGTTCTTCAAAACGAAATACAACGTCGATTACGTCGACGACGCCAGCAATCCTTTGAATAATCTGAACGTCTTCCTGGAGAAGACGGGTCTGGACAGTGACGGAGTCGAAGCCCTGCTTGCCATAGGCAACCACACGGCCTATGCCTCTCCCAACATCCGTGCAGCGGGAAACACCGCAGATGAAGACTCCCCACTCGATGCGAGCCTGACAGCAATCAAGGCCCGATTCGGAGCTGGCTACGTCAATGGCCCGACCAATCAGCCGGCAATGGCTCTGAACAAGGATGCGTACGGCACTGAGCGGCTGGTAAACACCAGCGTGGACCGCTTCGACCGTCTGCAACGCATGATCCGTCTGCAGCGCTGGACGGGCATTCCGTTTACAGCGCTGGACACGTTGGTCATGGCGGTCATTCGCTCCGAAGGCGCCGTGAACCTGCAGATGGTGCTGACGGTAAATACGCTACGCGCACTGGGAACCTATCGGTATCTGAACAAACGTTACGGCCTCGCGCCTGATGAGTTTGCAGCCTTTGTTCACCTGATGCCCGGCGAGGCAAACGACGGACGCTTGCCGATGTTCGACCGGGTATTCAACAACCCGGCATTGTTCGATACTCCGCTGGTGCTGGATGGGTCGATTCTCGACCTCGATCAGGACAGTAGCCAGCACGTCAAGACTCGCGCTCAGTTGAGCCGAGCCCTGCAGTTATCCAGCACTCATGAAGGCTTGAGGCAGCTGGCCGTCGATGTTCGCGAACTGATTGGCAACGCGCCCACTGACTTCAGACTCAATTTGAGCATGATTTCTTCGCTGTACCGCCAAGCCCGCATTGCTTCGATGTTCGGTCTGACCGCAGCAGAATGCCGGGCATTGATCGACCTGCTGGGCACTCTGTCTTTTCGGAAAAAGGTGGTCTCAGGTCAACTCGACGACACCGAACCGGACGTGCTCGATATCCTGATGCAACTGGACTGGGCAGTCACGTGGCTCAAAGCGTCTGACCGAGACATCGCTGCACTGCGACGTCAGCTAGGCTGGGGCATCACCGAAACAATAGTCACGCAGGAACTGACTGTTCAACTTGAGCAATTAACCAACGATGCGCGCCAGGCTGTACTGAAGAGAGACCAGCTGGCATCCCTTGACTTGCCAAGCAAGGATGACCAAAACAACACCATCAATTGGTGGACTATCCTCGATTACGACCTGATCGACGGATTAGGGCTGGTCACGACTCAGCCGCTGCACGAGGAACCCGCGGTCAGCATCCGCCGCACCCTGCATGAACGCTTGTCCTCCATAGCCATCGCGGAACCCCTTGCAAGCGAAGTCGAAGCCAGACTTGAAACGTTCGTATTGAACGGCTACCGGAGTCAACATCGGCTGGTGGAAGGGCTGTTGCTGACCCTCACCGGTTTGCCGCCGGACCGTTGCGAGCCGGTGATACGCTGGGCAGGCAGCGATGCAGGCAAGTTTCTCGGTGCGTTACTTTGGGATGATGGCGCCATTCAGAAGCTCTCGACGCTGATTCGCTATTCAGAAGTCAGCCAGCAACTGGGGCTGAGCGCCCGGGCGTTACGCACGTTTTTAATCAGTCCACGCTGGCTGCATGCAGACTTTGGCTTCCTGCTTCCCCTTTCAATGAACAGTCTGTATTTGCTCGACCGTTACCGCAACTGGCGCGACAACTGCGGTTACCCGGAAGAAACGCTGCTCGATTATTTCAAGCAAGCCAATGACACGCATCGAGACAATACCCAATGTGCTGCGCGGCTGGCGTCACTGACAGGCTGGACGTCATCTGAGGTGCTGGCCGCAAACGCATTGCTGACGGGGTCAGATCGTATCGCTTCCAGCATGCACGAGGTGGACTGGTTGACCCGGATGCACAGCGCCAGTGATGTCACCGGCCTTTCGGCAAGACAATTACTGTCGGCTACTGACCTGACAGCGACCAGCACTGCCTCGCACTGGAAGTCAGCAGGCGAAGCCGTGATAGCCGCCAACCGTTAAGTCGTGAGCATTAACCTGTTCAATGCCATGGAGGCCTGATCATGTCCGATACCCTTGAAAGCCGGCTCAACGAATCCTTTCGCGATGCGCTGGTGGCGTACTATCTGGGTGAGGTCGTACCCAACGACCCTATGCTGAAGCGCCTGGGCCTGGACCAGCGCTTGAAAACGGCCAACGACCTGTACGAGTTTTTTCTGCTCGACAATCAGGTCGGCAATGAAGTCCAGACCAGCTATGTCGCATCGGCAATGAGCAGCCTGCAACAGCTCATCAATGGCACGTTACTGGGCATGGAGCCCGGCTATGAAACACTGCTGCCGACCGAAGCGCGCTTTGTCGAGTGGCGTGAACGCAGCAGTCAATACCCGATCTGGGCGGCCAATATGCAATTGGCACTGTATCCGGAAATCTATATTTCTCCGGCATTGCGCTTGAAGAAGTCCGGCTACTTCACGCAACTGGAAAACGATATCAATCAGAACAGGATCAATGTCGACACGGCGCAGGAAGCGGTAAAAGCTTACCTGGCCAGTTTTGAAGAAGTCGCCAACCTGACCATCATCAATGGCTATATCGACAGTGATCGATTTGCGCAAGGCAAGTACTACTTTATCGGCACGTCGCGCGCCGAGAATATTTATTACTGGCGCACGGTGGACATGAATGAGCGTGCCTACCAGGAAGGCACTGAAGGGCCGAAGTTCGATAATCCGACACCCGGTGCCTGGTCCGACTGGAAGCGCGCCGAGATCGGCATCAATGCCAATACGCTGGAAAGAACCATTCGCCCGGTGTATTTCAACAATCGGTTGTTTGTGGCGTGGGTGGACCTGGTTCACGTGACAGAACAGGTAGCGGTCACGCTGCCCGAAGGTACAGTCAAGCCAGCTGCCGATGGCAGTATCCCCATCACCCCACCGGCTGACATCGCGCCCTTGACGGTGGTCACACCCAATGTGCGTCTGGTATTCAATATTTCCTATAAAAAATACGACGACTCCTGGAGTGCGCCACACATCTACATGGACGTGACAACACCCAATGTCGTCACCCGGGCAGGCAAGGCAGTCAACCTTGAAAACGACCTGAACAGTATTGCGATCTTCGATGTATCGGCCTCCCCGGAATCGCTGTTTATCGCGATGTATGCGGGTGAAACGCTGGCGCCTGGTGACACCGATGGCTCAACATCGACCTATGCTTTTCTGCACACGGCCTTTATCGACAAGAATTTCAACAAAACGCCAGCTTTTCCAGTTGCGAACTACGTAGACGCCGTTTCCGACAAGGCAGACCTGGGTCCGGAGCAGCCCCGCGTGCGCAAGACCTGTTGGGCATTTGCTTTAAAGAACAAGGGGAATTTTCAGTTTACGTGGAGTTTGTATATCAGGCTAAAACCATCCCTGACAACATCTCCAAACACTGGCGATACCTGGTGGGACTACCAAGACCATCAGGAAGCAATAGCCCAGATGACCGGTACCTATGCACCCCGCCTGGACCTTGAAAACGCCACAATAAAATTAAGCACTGCAATAACCAAGGACATCCTCATTAAGGGTACGACTAAAACCACACTCGTATTGACTGAGCCCGCCAGCCAGTGGACGTTTGAGTTCATAACGACACCCTACGATCTCGACCTCGACCAGAACAGCTTTATATTACAGAACGGATCAAACTTAAAAATCGAATCAACCGGAGGCTATTGGGGCGATCTGTCGCTGAACCTGTATAGCGCCGTAGACGCCCTTCCCTCAAGCACCGCGTTCCTTCGCAACCAACACAATAGTTATTACCGTATAGAACGATATACCACCGACTGGAATCTTGGAGGCGGCAAACTGAAGGTGGGCGCTGTCGAGCTAATGTCTTTGGCGGCAACCGACCCGGAGGTCATATCCTCGGCACTCATAGCACTTATACAAGGCGAAACTTCATATGATCTGTATCCCTCTGTACACGTAGGGCCTCACTACGCTGACACGCTTTCTTTCGCTCAATGGTTCAGTTACCCATTGGATATGAGCGTCCCCCACAACAACTCGCAAAAGCACCTGACCGCACGACCTCCGACCAGCAGTATTACGGCACCGAGCCATTACGAAACAACCATTACCTTCGATAAATCCACGCTTCTGCCAAATCTTCCGCAAACCCAATTCATCAGCGGCTCGAAAAAGTTTTATATCACTCATGGCGTCGGCGTCAACTCGATTGATCCCCCGGTCTGGATCGGTAACGCCCTCAAATCCACAGAAATAGAACTGGAGTGGGCAACCGCTGACGGGAGCGACCCTATCGCGCCCAAAATCAGCAAACGCATAAGCGCCATTCTGGGCATCGCCGAATACATCGATTTCTCCGCCTCCAGCATTCGGTTCAGCGACAACTCGACCACCGACACCCGCGACCCCATTCGCATGAACACGCTGTTTGCCCGCGAGCTGATCAACAAGGCCAACATTGCGCTCGAAGCCTTGTTGTCCTGGGACACCCAGCAGCTACAGGAACCGCCCATCGGTGATGACGCCATCGCTGACCTGATGGACTTCAAAGGCGCCAACGGCCTTTACTTCTGGGAGCTGTTTCTGCATCTGCCGTTCATGATCTCCCATCGCCTCAACCTGGAACAACGCTTCACCGATGCCGAACGCTGGCTCGGGTTCATCTTCGACCCGGGCCGTAAAAAAACCAGCGACGCACCGGCTTACTGGAACGTTCGACCTCTGGTTGAAGTACCTGATCCGGATTACTTTCTGCGCGCCCCGATCGACCCGGACGGCATCGCGGCAAGTGACCCGGTGCGCTATCAGAAAGCGGTGTATTTCCATTACATCAAGAACCTGATCGACCGGGGCGACATGGCCTATCGGCAACTGACGCCCGACAGTCTGGGCGAAGCCAAGCTCTGGTATGTGCGTATTCTCGACCTGCTCGGGCCGCGCCCGGATGTGAAACTGATCAGCCAATGGACGCCTGTGGCGTTGGGCGATCTGGCAACGTCCAGCAGTCCGGGCCTGCGGGCTTTCGAGCAGCAGCTTGTCGAGCAGGAGCAACAGGTACGTACCAGCGCCGCCTTCAACGACGGCAAAGCCACTGTCAGTTTCAGCCAACCGTCCCTGCGCCTGAGCACCTTCGGCAGCGACCCGACATTGAACGAGGAAGACAGCGATCACTTCATCCTCCCGATGAATTCGGAGCTGGTCAAATATTGGGACATGCTTGAGTCGCGCCTGTACAACCTGCGCCACAACATGACGCTGGACGGCAAGCCACTCTCCCTGCCGCTGTTCGCTGCACCGCTGGACCCAAGGGCACTGCTCGCGGCCTACGCCAATGGCGCGACCGATGGTGGTGCTGGCAGCCTGCTGGCTCAGGAAACACCGCACTATCGCTACCCGGTCATGTTTGCCAGGGCCAGCGCGGCGGTGGAAACCCTGATCCAGTTTGGCTTCACCCTGCTGTCGATCATTGAGCGCAAGGAGCAAGGGCAGTTGATGGAGCTGCAACAGCAGCAGGTTTGGGAGTTCGCCCAGTACGCCATTGACCTGCAGCTCGAGGCGCAAAAAGTCGAAGTTCAGGCACGCAAGGCATTGGAGGCCAGCAAGGCCGTGATTGATGCCCGAGCCGGTTTTTACGGCCAACTGGCGGCTGAAAATGTCAGTGCAGTGGAAATCGCAGCGGGTGCCGCCAAACTTGTTTCACGGATTGCCGAAAGCGCTGCCAGTGCGGCCAGCATCGTGGCTTCAGCCATGAAAGTAGCCCCTAATCACGCCGGTATTCATGCCGGTGCAACCGGCGGTATGGCCGTTGGTGCCGCAGCCGGAGGGGCAGTAGGCGGCTTCAGGCTGGAAGGCGTACCGGAAATGGTTGCAACTGGCGCTCATGCGTTCGCCGCGCGATCTGCGGCTGTCAGTGATGCACTGGAGCGCACGGAAATGTTCCGTCGGCGCCTCCAGGAATGGGAACACGCGCGCGATCAGGCCTTGCTTGAATCTGAACAGATCACCTTGCAACTGGCTGTCCACGACGCCCAGACCCGCGTTACCGCCTTGCAACTTCGTCAGGCTCAGGAAGCCAAAAAACAGGCCGAGACCGTCTACGCATTTCTCAACAAGCGCTTCACCAACAGCCAGCTCTATCAATGGCTCAATGGGCAGTTCTCGACCTTCTACTACCAGGCCTATGACGCAACATTCTCACTGTGCCTGGCGACGCAAGCCTGCTGGCAGTATGAAATTGCCGACTACTCGGCCTCCTTCATCCAGCCCGCGGCCTGGAAAGACGCGTGGCGCGGCCTGGCTGCTGGCGAGGCCCTGAAACTGAATTTGCTGCGCATGGATGCAGCCTACATGGCCCGCAACGAACGCAAAATGGAGATCGTCAAGACGGTTTCGGTGCGCCAGCTGCCAATAACCGAGGGAGATGCTGCCGGGATCAATCACGGCTGGGATGCAGTGGTCGAGCGCCTGGCGCAAGACGGGATTGCCGAGTTCGAAATCACCCGAGCCATGCTTGACGACGATTACCCGGGCCACTATCTGCGTCGTATCAGACGCATCAGTGTGTCGTTGCCCGTCACGGTCGGGCCTTATCAGGACATCCGCGCCACCCTGACCCAGTCGTACAGCGCGGTGCAGATGGACGCACAGCCTGACGCGCCGCTCAAGGAAAACATGCGCGCCAGCCAGCAGATCGCCTTGTCTACCGGCGTGGACGATGACGGGCTGTTCGTTTTCAACTTCGACGATGAGCGTTATCTGCCGTTTGAGGGCACCGGTGCGATCTCTCGCTGGACCCTGAGCTTTTCCAACCCGGCATCGCAGCGCGACATGATCGACTCGATCACCGACATCATCGTGCACATGCGCTACACGGCGAAAAGTCGTTAACCGACAGGGAGCAAGCGTCATGGAAGCTCAATCGCAATCGCAGAATCAATCGCCGCAGTCTCTCCAGCCGGCTGTTGCCACCCCGTCATTACCCAAAGGCGGTGGCGCGATTCAAAGCATCGGCAAGGGCTGGGGATCGGTTGGCACCAGCGGCGCGGCATCACTGGAGATCGCCCTGCCGATCAGCCAGGGCCGCGGTTACGCGCCCGCCCTGTCGCTGAGTTATCAAAGCACCTCCGGCAACGGTGTGTTCGGGCTTGGCTGGAATCTGAACACCAGCAAAGTGGCGCGTCGTGCCAGCAAGGGCGTACCGAGCTACACCGACGATGATCTTATTTTCGGCCCCGGAGGCGATGTCTGCCTGCCAGAACGCGACGACAGCGGCGCGCTGGTTTCGAGTCAGGTCAGCCGCTACAACGGTGATGATCTGGATGCGACTTATCAGGTAGTGCGTTACTTCAGCAGAGTCGAGGGGGCCTTTGCGCGCATCGAGCATTGGCGCGTAAACAACACAGATCCCGGCTTCTGGCTGATTCACGGCGCCGACGGCAGCCTGAACCTCTATGGCAGGAAGATCTCGTCGCGTATTGCCGACCCGGCAGACATGAACCGGGTTGCCGAATGGTTGCTGGATGAAAGCATGAATGCCGTCGGTGAACACATCCTCTACGAATACAAGCCCGAAGACCATCAGGGCCTGCCGGAGGATCACCCGAGAAACTTCCGCGCCCAACGTTACCTGAGCCGGGTTCGCTACGGCAATGCCAAGGCGCACCCTTTGCTTTACCTGTGGGAGGAAGATTCGCTGGACGATTTGCTGTGGCACTTCGACCTGTTATTCGACTATGGCCAGCGCGACACCCGCAGTGATCCGCCGCCCGAATATGACGAGCAATTTACCTGGCCCGTGCGCAGTGATCCGCATTCAAGTTTCGCCTACGGTTTTGAGCTGGGTAATCTGCGCCTGTGCCGGCAGGTTCTGATGTTCCATCACTTCCCGAATGAACTCGGAGCATCTCCGCTGCTGACCCGGCGACTGCTGCTGGAGCATTATCAGACAACCCTCGGCTACAACATGCTGAGCGCGGCGCATTCAGAAGCATGGGATGGCACTGACTGGCGGCGCTTCGATCGACAACCCCCTGTGCAATTTCAATACACCGATTTCAGTCTTGAGTCGGGCACTTACACGCCGCTGGAGCCCATGGCCGGCCTGAATGACGGCCAGCAATACCAGTTGGTCGATCTGTATGGCGACGGCTTGCCCGGCATTCTGTATCGCGACGACAAGGCCTGGCTTTATCGCGAACCGATCCGTGATACCGCTGGCACAGCAGATGCCGTTGCCTACGGAACCTGTCAACCGTTACCCCGCATTCCCACGGCTGATTCAGCCGCACCGGTACGTCAGACCCTGACAGATCTGACCGGCGACGGGCGGCTGGACTGGGTTGTCGCCCAACCGGGAATGGCCGGATTCTTTACCCTCAACCCTGATCGAAGCTGGTCGAAATACGCCACGTTCTCGGCTTTTCCTGCAGAGTTTTTCCACCCGCAAGGCCAAATGGCGGATCTGGTCGGCGACGGGCTGTCGGATCTGGCCTTGATCGGCCCACGTAGCGTTCGTCTGTATGCCAACCGTCGAGCCGATGGATTCGCCGCAGCGGTGGACATTCCTCACGACGAGGATCGCCTGCCATTGCTCAGCGACAGTTCCACTGAACTGGTGGCGTTCAGCGACCTGCTGGGTACCGGGCAACAACACCTGATCCGGATACGGCACAACGAAATCCGCGTCTGGCCGAACCTGGGCCGAGGCCGGTTCGGCAAGGGCCAGTTGTTTGCCACACTGCCCTACACCTATGAAGCTTTCGATTCGAGCCGGGTGCGACTGGCGGACCTGGATGGCTCAGGTGCCAGTGACGTGCTTTATCTGCAAGCCGATGGCTTCCAGGTCTTCATGAATCAGGGCGGCAACGGTCTGGCCGCGGCCTTCGATCAGCCCTGGCCAGAGGGCGTGCGTTATGACCGATTCTGCCAGTTCAGTGCGGTCGATCTGCTGGGCCTCGGCTTTTCCAGCCTGGTGCTGACCGTGCCACACATGGCGCCCCGGCACTGGAGCCTTTACTACGCAGCCGACCGGACAGGCACGGTGCACAAACCGTATTTGCTGAAGGCCTCGGACAACAATCTCGGTGCTGCCGGAGAAGTCAGCTATCGCAGTTCGGCGCAGGAATGGCTGGACGAAAAGAACGAGCTGCGGGGCGCAGGCAGCGTTGCCGTCTCGGAATTGCCGTTCCCGGTTCATGTGGTCGTCAGGCAAACCCTGCAGGACAAGGTCACTGGCAATACGCTGACCCAGTTGTTCCGCTATCGACAGGGTTTCTATGACCCTCGCGAACGCGAGTTTCGCGGCTTCGGCTTGCTCCTGCAGACCGACACCGAAACGTCGTCGCAGAATCAGGAAGACTTTACCGCTCCGGTATTGAACAAGACCTGGTTCCACACCGGACGCTACCCCGCCAGACCTTGCACTGACTATGACCGCAGCGACCTCCTGGCACGCTTGCCCGGCGAACATGTGTTGTCCCGACTCGACGCCGCAACCCAGACAGAGCTGCCGATAACAGACGCGGATGACGCGACCTTGCAGGAAATGGCACGAGCGCTGAGCGGCTCGGTACTGCGCGGCGAAGTCTTTGGACTCGACGCCAGTCAACGTCCCACAGTGCTGTATTCGACCCAGTCCTGCCGCTATCTGGTTCGCCAACTGCAAGCATTGAGCGCACATCGACCCTACGCATCAATGCTGCCGCTGAGCCTGGAAGTCATCACCTATCGTTACGAGGCCGAGGAACTGGAGGATCCGATGTGCGAACACAGCCTGAACCTGGCGTGGGACCGCTACGGCTCGATGCTCCACTCAGCCAGCGTCAACTATGCGCGGCGCAAGAAACCGGGCGACGCGCCCCCCTTCGCGGACCCTTACCAGCAACAATGGTGGGAAGCGTCGCACGACGAAGCTCAACAACAGTTCTACGCGAATGAAATGCGCGCCGAAGCCATTCATCTGGACAGCCCGCAGAGCTGGCGTCTGGGGCTGCCTTACCGCACACGCAGCGATGCCATGCTCATTCCGGCAAGCGCCTTGACGCCTGCGCAGATCAGCTACGAACAGTTCGCCGATCCGGGCGGGCCATTCGCAACCTTGCCACGCACGCTCACCAGTCTGTCGGTGCAACGCTACATCGGTTGTGGCGATGGCGAGGCGACCTTTCAGGCGCTGGCTGACGCCGTTGAAACGGCTGAACTGGATGATCATGCACTGAGCGCCTATGAGCGGGTCATGGACAGCGTCACTCTGGCCGAAAAACTCGTCGAGATCGGCTATCAGCAGATGCCCGGCTTTCTGCCGGCAGACAGCCTGAACCTGTGGTCGGTAAAACGCGGCTTCGCCACTTATGCCGGTCCGGAGCATTTCTTTCACCCCACCACATTCAGGCCCACACGCAGTCATGGCTGGAGTCTCGTCGAGTACGACGCCTACGATCTGTTCACGACTCGCATTACCGACCCGGCAGGCTGCGTCACCACGGCTGAATACGATTATCGTGTGCTGCAGCCAAGACGAATCATCGACCCCAATCAGAACTGTCAGGAAGCGGATTACGACGCCTTTGGCAGGGTATGGGCAACCAGCTTTTACGGCACGGAACTGGGTGAGGCAGCCGGTTTTCCGCCGCTCAATCGCGCCGGACATTATTGGGCTTCTGCCAGCGATGTCGTACTGCAACCCGACTATGCGCTGGGCAGGCAGGCCAGCGCGGCCTATTACGATGGCAATACGGCTTTGGGGCGGGTCCACATACCGCTGGCAACCGCTGTCCTGGTTGCGGACCGCTACCCCGAAGATCCAGACAGGCAGATCCGCATCAGCATGGCGTCGATAGACGGCTTCGGTCGCACCCTGCAAACCCGTCAAAAGGTGGAGGACGGCGACGCCTATTCCGTCGATGAATGGGGCAATCTCGAGCTGGTCGGCGGTCAACCGAAAATTGTCCACGCATCGCCACGCTGGCGGGTCAGTGAACGGGTGGAATACAACAATAAAGGCCTGGCGGTGCGCGTTTACCGGCCGTATTTCGCCAACAGTCATCTGTATGTGAACGACGCCTCGATACGCTCACAAAACATCGTCGACAAACAGTTCTACGACCCGCTGGGGCGTCCGACCATCACCATTACCGCCAAAGGCTGGATGCGCCGGCAGACCTATCGGGTCTGGTACACAATAAGTGAGGACGAAAACGACACGGCCGAGGAAGTGCTGGCCGCGAGGAAGGCAGCCGAGCATGGTCAGTAGCGCGGTACATGCCCATACGCCGGAGTTGATCGTTTGCGAGGGGCGTGGCCTGGTTGTGCGCCAGGTCCTTTTACATCGAACCGAAGCCACGGAAGCGGCCGCAATGCGGGTTACCCGACAGCGTTTCGACCCGGCAGGCAGAATGATCGCCGCCACTGATCCACGTCTGGCCAGCGCCAACCGGAGCACTGTCTACAGCCTTGGCGGCAACGCGTTGGCCACTGAGAGTGTCGATGCCGGCTGGCAACGGGTGTTATTCGGCGAGGCGGGCCAGGTCTTGCGCGACTGGGATGGTCGCGGCACCGAGAAGCAGCTCGAGTACGACCTGCTGTTACGCCTGAGAAATATCATCGAACAGAATCGCTGCGCGGAGCGGTTCACCTATGGCCAGGCAGATGCAGCGGCACACAACCAATGCAATCAACTGGTTCGCCATGACGATACGGCGGGCTCGCGCTTGCTGGCGGATTACGGGCTGCTCGGCGTAGCGCTTTGTGAAGAACGACAGTTCCTGCAAACCCCTGAAAGCCCGGACTGGCCGCTGGCCGAAGCCGAGCGCGATGCCTTGCTTGAGCCTGTCGTGCTGCAAACCTGCTGGCGGTTCAATGCGCTGGGCGACGCGCTTGCGCAGACCGATGCCATGGGCAATACCCAGGCATTTGGCATGACTGTCGCCGGACAGTTGAAAGCGGCTGGACTGACATTGGCCGGTGCCTCACAGCCGCAGACACTGGTCAATGAAATTCATTACAACGCCTTCAATCAGGTCGAGCAGGAAACAGCGAGCAATGGCGTAGTCAGCCTTTATTCCTATGATCAACAGGACGGCCGGCTGACCGGGCTGAGCGCGATCTCTACTGACGGCACGCTGCTGCAGCAACTCAATTACAGCTATGACCCGGTGGGCAATATCCTGCTCGTCAACGATGCGTCTCAACCGGACAGGTATTGCGACAACCAGCTTATCGAACCGATCAGTCGCTTTGCTTACGACACGCTGTATCAACTGATCGAAGCCCGCGGCCGTGAAGTCCGAAACGGTGCCAGCCATGGCCCCGCGTTGCCCGGGCTGCAATCTCTGCCAACCATCGATCCTTGCCAGGTCAGCAACTACACACAGAATTACAGCTACGACGCAGCGGGCAATCTGCTGCAAATGCGCCACGAAGGCGCGCACAACTTCACCCGCAACATGCACGTTGCACCGGACAGCAATCGCAGCCTGCCCGACGATGACGGCGATGTGGATTTCGCTACGAGTTTTGATGCCAACGGCAACCTGCTGCAACTGGTGCGTGGTCAGATTATGGGCTGGGATGTGCGTAACCAGTTGCAGCACATCACCACTGTGCAACGTGAAGACGGGTCGAACGATGACGAACGCTATGTCTATGACGGCCAGGGTCAACGTTGTCGCAAGATCAGTACTGCTCAGGCATCAGGTCGCACGCTGATCAACGAAGTGCGCTACCTGCCGGGGTTGGAAATTCGTACTACGGCCGATGGCGAAATCCTCCATGTCATCACCGCTCAGGCGGGTCGCAACAGCGTGCGAGTGTTGCACTGGAAAGCCGGAAAACCGGGCATTATTACGAACGATCAGGTGCGTTACAGCCTGAGTGATCATCTAGGGTCGAGCACGCTGGAACTGGATCAGCAAGGCGGCCTGATCAGCCAGGAAAGTTATTATCCGTTCGGCGGTACGGCCTGGTGGGCGGCGCGCAGCGCAGTGGAAGCGAAGTACAAGACAGTGCGTTATTCGGGCAAGGAGCGCGACGCCAGCGGGCTTTATTATTACGGGTTCAGGTATTACGCGCCGTGGTTGCAGCGGTGGATCAATCCGGACCCGGCGGGAGCTGTGGATGGGTTGAATCTGTTCGGCTACGTAAGAAACAGTCCAATCACCTATTACGACAGGTTGGGATACATGGGGAAGCACGCGCTTGAGTCGCCGCCATCACCCGCTCGTCGAAAACCAATAACCTCAAATAGCTATGCCCTTGAAAATCAAGATGCGAGACCCGGTGTTTTGTGGGGCGATCAGGAGCCATTCCTCGGACCTGCTTACACATTACCAGACAGATATCTTGTTTCCGGATTGGAGGAGAGATTGGCCGCAGCTGATAAAAATTCCGGCAAGGCGACCGCTGTTGTGGCAACGATGTTTGATCATGATAGCAACTTAGAAGACTACCCTTACACCGTAGAATCAAAACACCTTCAAGAAAACGACGACTTCCTCAACGACTACGCGCCCAACGAATGGACCTTTCGTTCAAATTACAAAAGAAGCGGAAGCAATGACTACCATGCCAATGACGTAGTCCGATACCAGTATAGAACCATCGCCCAAAAAACAAATACCCATGGCGTTTTACCTTCGGTTATAAAAAATAGCTTCGTCGTGAATAATGAGACGTTGACGAAAACTTTGACAATAGAAAACAAAACTCCGGAAATGCTACAGACTTTTCTTCAGGAAACGCCCAACGGCAAGCGAACTCAACGAGTACTTGACGACTTTGGCATGGAGGCTTTATGGGTTGATCGGCAGGGGGACTCAGAATTCCCCTTCGCTGACTTTATTGTTGCTGTACGCCCTAAACAGCAATCATATAGCCAGACTGGCTTTTACTAGGGAAACGATGGGGAAGACTTCCAAATTTGGTAGAACGTCTGATCTCAATCGCCGAGACGCCTGATGAAGCAGATGACCTTCACCGAAGCCGAATACGCCGCACGGAAAGTTTCTCTTGGTCAATACCAGGTTGGTAAAAGGACGTCTAGATATGAACGAAGCTATGCATGCCCATACCACTGACCGAGTTTCAAATGGAGGCATTGTGGGTGCAGCGCCAAACAGATCCTGTACTGGATCCGATCAGCCATTTTACGCTCGGAGTGAAACACATTAATCATTTTAAACTGTAGACTCACGTCACCATCTCCAATATTGAGAATGCTCGGTACTTGCAACCGCAACTCAAAGTAAAGCCATTTTTATTTATAAGGCAGCACTCTGACAGTGCAAAGCGGCCGATAGATTCTGTACGACCACTCTGACAACAAGTAGAGATATTTCAGTCAACACCAAAGGTTGCTGACAACCATGTTCGATAAAAATAAAGATTACGCTGTTGAAACATATGGATACCTGTATGCAACGTAAGACCGATCGAACGTGGAGATTTGAAACATGCCATTTGATGCGTACATCAAAATCGAAGGCATTCCAGGCGAAGCGCTGGATGATCGCTACAAGGACTGTATCGAGATCACCGGGTATGGTTTCGGCATGCACCAAAGTACCTCCGCCACGGCGAGTTCTTCAGGAGGCGCCTCGTCGGGTCGGACGTCCTTGAGTGATTTCACGTTCACCAAATCACTCGACAAGTCGAGCTGCAAGCTCATGGAAACGCTGTGCGCGGGCAGGCATCTGAAGGAAGTCGTCTTGTCATTGCATCGTGCAAGCGGAGACAAGGTCAAATACTTTGAAGTGCTGCTGGAAGAAGTCATCATTTCCAATTACACCCAGCATGCCAACGATGGCATCCCCAGCGAGACCATCAGCCTCAACTACGGAAAAATAAAAACCACCTACACCCAGCAGAAAAGATCTGACGGTGCCGGTGGAGGAAATATCTCGGGGGGCTGGAACCGTATCAACAACAAGGTCTATTCCTGACGTCTTGAAAGCGCATGCATCAAACGTCACGACATGATCAAGGAAAGACTATGGCACGGCCATTTTTTACTGCCGCCTGGGCGGCTTCGCAACATATTTATAATCCGGTAGCGCCGGAAAAGCGAGTGGCAGAGGTGATTGGAGGGTTCGTCGCACAGAATATAAATAATCCTGATGCGTTGGCAAGATGGAAAAACACCTGCGCAGTCAGAATGAGCTACATTCTAAATTACACAGGAGCAAAAATCCCAAAAACACCAGATCAGACAGTCTCCGGAGAAGATCGAAATCAATATTTCTTCCGCATCACTGATCTCAAAAATTTTCTGATAAGAAATTGGGGCAAACCAGAGATAGTCAAATACCCGCCCTCTGATAGCGGACCATTGGCCAACAAAAAAGGCATCATAGTATTTGAAATATCAGGCTGGTCAGACGCTCGAGTACATGCAACTTTGTATGACGGGAGCATCTGCTATGACCATTGCTATTTCAACGAACCTGGCGTTAACTATCGGACAGATCAAGCAAATTTCTGGAGCCTTACGTAATGCGTTCGTTTCGTGCAGCAATTCTGATTTTCTTAACGCTCGATACGCCTAGTATTTATGCATCTGTTACGCCAACGTCACCAGAGGGAATGTACCGCACTCATGCACAAAACTATAAAGACCTTGTTCTTGCCACCTGCATCGCCAGCGCTTACAAATATAATGAAACCGTCGGGATAGATGCCGGCAGCAGTGTAACCGCGCTACGCGACTGGGCCAATTATGACTGGGAAAAAAGCCCTGGAAAGCTTAGAGAACTTGTGGACAATTATCTCGTTAGAGACTATACAAATCCACTGGTTGAGTCCGAAATAAAAGGCGTGAAATTCGATTTACTTAAGTGCCTTGATCTTTACCATAGCAAAGAGCTAGACGCATTGACAAAAAAGGTCGTAACCAACCCTACGCATACCGACATACAAGACTATAAAAAACATTAGGCAGCACAAGGAGCTAAATGCCATGAGGCTATTTCTTGCAACCACGAAACTACTTCTCTTGTTAGCAACATCCAACTGCTTTGCCTACACCCCCATGTCATCGCCCGAAGGCATGTACAGAACCTTTGAAAAAAACTACAAGGACATGGCGCTCGCCACCTGCATAACCACCGTTTATAAATATGACGTAAACGTCGGAATTGACGCGGGTAGCAGTGTCAGTGCAATGCGTGACTGGACCTACTATGACATGGAAAAAAGCCCTCTTGCCGTCAAGGCCCTGGTTGAAAAATACCTCACGCGCGACTACACAAACCCGTTGGCCGAATCCCAGATCAAGGGCATAAAATTCGACCTGCTGAAATGCCTGGACATGTATCACAGCAAGGAGCTCGACGCGTTGACGAAGAAGGTCGTGACCCACCCGAATCATACCTACATGCAGAATATCAAAAAGCCTTAACTACTCCCTACATGCAACAAGCCTGTCCGGCAAACGCTGCACAGGCTATTTCCATTACAAGAACTCTACTCCGCACATTATCTATAGGGCGGAGACACGTCATGCTGATTCAATGTGATCCGATAGCTTCTTAACGTGTCGCCCTCGGTGATGTACTGCTTGCTGAAATACTGATAAACAGCCCCCGTCATCTCCCCGCCTACACCGAAAACATCTTCAGCAAACCCATTTCGATAATTCTTGTAGGAATTATCAGCAGGACGCCTCCCTTCCAATTGAAGGAAATTTCCGAGAAAATCCCGGCCTCTTGCGCTTGGCTATTCAGGTCTCTAGCCTTCATCGATCGCTGCCCAATCAGCGATCAGGTTTGGTAGACCTGCTTTTGCTGGCGCAATGTGCCACCTCCGCGAGGCGATCTCTTTCGTCCCGTTTTCATGGTGGCCGTGCGCATGGCATCTTCGGATGCACCGGGTGCCAGCAGCCGGTCTACCAACTTGCACACGGCCGCCACCTTATCGTTTGGTAGCGATTAATGACGGCTCCCACAAGTTCTGCTGGAGTTGCAAACATGCCCGATAAAATCGTCCCCGACCCGCCCACCGCCCTGTTCACCGTCAACGCATCCGTCAGCCAGGAGGAAGCGCTCAACTACGCTTCGGATCTGCTGCGCTGCATCATTACGACGGCCTATGAGTCCGGCGATAGCACCCAGGGCACCAGCCGTGACCTGGCGTTTTCGGTGTTGCACATGGCCGAGATGGCCAAAGCCATGGTTGATCGTTCACTGGAATGCATCGTTTGAGCAGATGACAACCGGGGCCGCGCTCGGCCCCGCGCAAACCTCAGTTACGCTGATCCAGCAAGTTCACCACCAGCCGGTCGATCCAGCCCCACAAGCGCTGTTTGACGCGCCGCCACAGCGGCCTGGCCTTCCAGTCTGCCAGCGTGGTTTCGGCGCTCAGAGCGAAGTCTTTTTCGAAGCTGGCGACCACGTCGCGGGTCAGTCCGGGGTCGAGGGCTTCGAGGTTGGCTTCCAGGTTGAAGCGCAGGTTCCAGTGATCGAAGTTGCACGAACCGAGACTCACCCAGTCGTCGATCAGGACCATTTTCAGGTGCAGAAAGCAGGGCTGGTATTCGAACACCTTGACCCCGGCGCGCAACAGGCGCGGGTAGTAGCGGTGACCGGCATAGCGCACGGACGGGTGATCGGTGCGCGGTCCGGTCAGCAGCAAACGCACATCTACGCCACGCGCGGCCGCCCGGCGCAAGGCGCGGCGAACTTTCCAGGTGGGCAGAAAGTAAGGGGTTGCCAGCCAGATCCGCTTTTGCCCGGTGTGCAGCGCACGTACCAGCGATTGCAGAATGTCGCGGTGCTGGCGGGAATCGGCATACGCCACGCGGCCCAGCCCCTCGCCGGTTACCGGGGCTTTGGGCAGATGATCAAGACCGAAGTTTTCTTTCGGACGCCAGGCGAAACGCCGGGCGTTGGCGTGGAACTGCCGGTTGAACAGCGCCTGCCAGTCAATCACCAGCGGCCCGGTGATTTCGACCATCACTTCGTGCCACTGGCTGGCGTCCTTGTCCGGCTCCCAGAACTCGTCGGTCACGCCGGTGCCGCCCACCACGGCCAAGGCCTTGTCCACCACCAGCAGTTTGCGATGGTCGCGGTAGAAGTTGCGCACGCCCCGCCGCCAGTGGATCGGATTGTAGAAACGCAGAATCACACCGGCATCGGTCAGTTGCTTGCGCAGGCCGGCGTCGAAGGCTTTTGAACCGAAGTCATCGAACAGGCAGCGCACGATCACGCCACGCCTGCCCGCCTCGACCAGCGCGCGCACGATGGCGTCGGCGCAAGCCCCGGCTTCGACCAGGTACAACTCCAGATCGACCTGCTGCTCGGCGCGATCAATGGCTGCGATCATGCGCGGGAAGAACGCAGGACCGTCGATCAGCAATTGAAAGCGGTTGTTTTCACGCCACGGGAAAATCGCACCGTTCATATCAGCGCGCCGTGAAGATCAGGACAGCCCCGACCGGGACCGAAAGGCTCACCGCCGACAATCCTGCGGCATTGCGCAAGGCTTTGAAGTCCGGGGCCATATCGAAATCCTGGGCATGGATCACCAGCGGCTCGAGCGTCACGACCTGAAAGCGCCGCTCGTCGAGACGCGTCGCCAGCAGCTCGGCGTTATAACTGTGGGTCTTGCCGCGCAGGCTGACGGTCAGCGGTAAACGCAGTTCGAGCTGTGCGCCGGGCGCCAGGTTATTGATCGGGCGCATGTCGAGCTGCGCATTGATCTGAGCAGCCGGAAACTTGCGCACCTGAAACACCTGCTCTCGAAGGCGCTCGTCGCGCAGCGGAATGCCGGTGCTGACCGAGTCGGTTTCAACCTCTACCTCAGCCAGCCCCTTGGCGTCGACTTTGCCGTGCAGCACGAGAAAGCGATGCACCTCGGCAATATCGGCATTTTTGGTCGAGGTGAACGAGAGTCGCGACGACTCGTTATCCAGATACCAGTTCGCATGGGCAGGTAACGCCACTGCGGCCAGCATGACCAGCAGCAGGCGATTCATAGTGAGCATGCAGACTCCAGACGTGCAATTGAGGGCCACCTTATCCGCCTGTCTGACCGCTGGCAAACGCCTGCGTTCGGCGACAATCCATCAAGCCCTCATGGCAGCAGGCGACAGCCCTGTCGCTCACCCTGCCACGATGCACTGCTGGTGCGTCCCAGGCCGCTGGCAATGACCCGTTTTTGACTGCTGTCGTCAACCAGGGTGCTGGGCAGATACTGCTTGATGTAGCCCTGGCAATACGCTTCGGAATTGTTCATGACGTACCTGCACGAACAGTATTCCTTGGCGGTGTAGGCACTGATGATGGTCGGAAATGCCTGCAGGTTCACACGGTACTGCCAGGCGAGTACGGCAAGTGCGGCAACGATCAGCAATAGCAGGCTGCTGAAGGGACGGCGCAGGATGAACATTCGACGCGAGCTCATTGACCGCCCTCCTTGCCGAACGCGGCCTGTACGCGCTTGAGCATCTCATTGTGGTTGTAGGTACTGTCGCGGTCATCGGCATAGCGCACGATCACCAGCTTCTGATCGGGAATTACATACAGCGCCTGCCCCCAATGCCCCAGTGCCGCGAAGGTGTCGGGGGGAGCGTCCGGCCACGGTCCTTTGCCGCCATCGCCAGTGCGGTTAAGCCACCATTGACCTGCGGGCACTTCAACGCTGGCATCCACGCCTTCGCCGGCAAACGGCGTCAGCGCGAAGTCCATCCACTGCTTGTTGAGCAACTGCCGATCCTGCCATTGTCCGCCGCGCTGCATCAGCAGGCCGATGCGGGCCAGATCGCGGGCGGTCATGTAGGCATAAGAAGAGCCTACAAATGTACCCGCGCCATCGGTTTCCCAGACCGCACTGCGGATGCCGAGCGGGTCGAACAGCGCGGTCCATGGATAACCCGGATAAGCCTCATCGCCGACCATCTTTTTCAAGGCCGCCGCCAGCACGGTGCTGTCGCCGCTGGAGTAAAGGTAAGTCTTGCCTGGGGGTTGGGCAGCGCTGTGATCGGCGGTGAAGCGCGCCATGTCATCACGCCCGCGGGTGTAGAGCATGGCGACCACCGAGGAGTTGAGCGGAGCGTATTCGTAGTCTTCCTGCCAATCCAGACCCGAAGCCCAGTGCATCAGGTCTTTGATGGCGATATCGGGGTGCGCCTTGAACGGCGTGTAGAACTTCGCTACCGGGTCATTCAGTTGAAAGCGCCCTTCTGCGAACGCCACCCCCAACACCGTCGCCATGATGCTTTTGCTGATCGACCAGGTCAGGTGCGGCGTTTGCGCGGTGGTGACACCGGCATAGCGCTCGTACACAACGTCGCCATCACGAATCACCAGCAGCGCATCGGTGCGTACGCCCTTGCGCGAGGCGTCGTCACGCGGCGGGAAGGCATAGGCCTCGAGCTCTTCGATGGCCGCAGATCGCGGCACAGACCGAGAAGGCCATTGCTCTGTCGGCCATGTTTGAGCAACGACGCCCTGGGCGCTGAAACCCAGGATCAGAACCAGACACAGACGGACAAATCCACGCGGCATGACAAGGCCTCTACAGAATGATCCGCACACCGTATCAGCGTTTCATGACAGTCAGCTATCAACCCAAGAGCAGACGCAGAGGAAATGGCTACAGCGCTTCCCGTCACACAACCATCACCAAAGCTTCACAGGCATGACACGCCATCTCCCTAGCCTGCAGTTACGGCAAAGCGCCTGGACAAATCAGTCAACCAGCCCTTTCTGCATCTGCAAGGCTGGCTCATGGAGATTCGTATGACCCAGATCGCCCGCATTCGTGACAACACTTCTGAACGTCGTCTTCAGGCCGAGCGCCTGATTGGAGCGCGCGCCTTGCAGGAAGCACAGGCGTTGCGTTTCAGTGTGTTCAGCGAAGAGTTCAACGCTCGTCTCAACGGCGCGGAACAAGGCCTGGACATCGACGATTACGATGTTCACTGCTCGCACATCGGGGTACGCGACCTGAACACCGGGCGTCTGGTTGCCACGACCCGGTTGCTCGACCACCAGGCCGCCAACACGCTGGGGCGCTTCTACAGCGAAGAAGAGTTCAGCCTGCACGGGCTGGTCAATCTGCAGGGGCCGATCCTCGAACTGGGTCGCACCTGCGTCGATCCGGCCTACCGCAACGGCGGCACCATTGCGGTGTTGTGGAGCGAACTGGCCGAGGTGCTCAACGAAGGCGGCTACAGCTACCTGATGGGCTGCGCGAGCATCCCGATGCAGGACGGCGGTATTCAGGCCCATGCGATCATGCAACGCCTGCGCGAACGCTACCTGTGCAACGAGCACCTGCGCGCCGAACCGAAGAATCCGCTGCCGACCCTCGACATCCCGAGCAATGTGATCTGCGAGATGCCACCGCTGCTCAAGGCCTACATGCGTCTGGGGGCCAAGATCTGTGGCGAACCGTGCTGGGACGAAGACTTCCAGGTGGCCGACGTGTTCATCCTGCTCAAGCGCGACGACCTGTGCCCGCGCTACGCCCGCCACTTCAAGGCGGCCGTGTGATGAGCCGGTTGCGCGGCTATGCCCGCGTAGTCCGGGTGCTACTGGTCGTAGCGCTCGGATTGACGATTGCCAGCGCGTTCGCGGTCCTGGAACGCACCAGAATCGGAGGTTCGATGGAGCGCAGACAGCGCTGGAGCCGCTGGTTCATGGCGCGACTGACCAACGCCCTGCCGTTTCGCGTCACCGTGACAGGTCAACTGCCGACCCAGCCCATGCTGTGGGTCAGCAACCATGTGTCATGGACCGACATCGCCCTGCTCGGCATGCTCGCGCCGCTGTCGTTTCTGTCGAAGGCCGAAGTGCGCACCTGGCCGGTAGCGGGCTGGCTGGCGCTGAAGGCCGGTACGCTGTTCATTCGTCGCGGATCGGGCGACAGCCGTCTGATCCAGAAGCAGATGTGCAACCACCTGCAACAAGGCAACGCACTGCTGATCTTCCCCGAAGGCACCACCACGGACGGCAAAAGCCTGCGCACCTTTCACGGTCGTCTGCTGTCCAGCGCCATCGACGCTGGCGTGCCAATTCAGCCGGTGGCCATTGGTTACTCGCGTGACGGCAAACCGGACCCGATAGCCCCGTTCATTGGCGACGATGACCTGCTGTCGCATTTGCGCCGACTGTTCGCCAACGAGCAGAGCGACGTGCATATTCACTTGCTGACACCGATCCCGACCGCTGACCAGGAACGCGCCGCACTGGCCTTCAAGGCCCAGCAGGCGGTTCAGGTGGCATTGTTTGGCGAGCCGCCGGCTCAGCCGAGCGAAGTGGTTTCGCGGCCGGCCCGAGCGGCCTGAGCGAAGTTCTCGAGCAGCGGATAGAACTCGGCAAAATCCGCACTCAAGGGCTGGTACAGCGCCTGCAGTTCCTGCATGCCGCCGGCCAGCCCTTCGGGTCGTGACAGGCGTCGGGATATGCCGCTCAACACCTGCTCCAGCACCCCGAAATCCCGGTACGAACCCAACCAGTCCTGCGCCGCCATGCGCGGTGCGATCAGCGCCAGCCGCTCGGGCAACTGCGGCTCGGCAGCCAGCGTGGCATAGACCTTGCGGGTGAATGCGTCCAACGGCAGATCGGCATAACGATGCCAGTCGCGCGCCAGGCAATGATCGAAAAAGACGTCGAGCATGATGCCGGCATAGCGCCGTCTCTGCAGCGGAAAGCGCGCAATGGAGGCCTTGATCAGCGGATGACTGTCAGTGAAGGCGTCGATGCTGCGATGCAGACGAATCGCCGCTTCCAGCTCCGCAGGAAAACGTCCCGGCAGCGGACCTTTGACGAAGTCGCCATACAGGCTGCCGAGCAATTGAGCGGGCCGATGCCCACCAAGATGAAGATGTGCCAAGTAGTTCATGGCTGCAAGCCTAGGCCGCTTTCGGGCCTGCTGTCCATATATCGTTATAACCCGATATAGCGATTTGACCCATCCTAAGCACATAATCATATTTGTATATCGCGAAATACAGATATAAGGTTCGCTCTATCGCGATATAACGCTACACCGCCTGTGAGAACGACATGCCTATCGACCTCGACGACATAATAAAAGCCCTGGCCCACCCGGTCCGCCGAGAAATCCTGACCTGGCTGAAAGACCCGCGTGCAAGCTTTCCCGCCCAGGAGTACTCGATCGAACACGGTGTGTGTGCCGGACAGATCGATCAGCGTGCGGGATTGTCACAATCCACTGTCTCGGCCCATCTGGCGACTTTGCAACGCGCTGGCCTGATCAGCAGCAAGAAGGTCGGCCAATGGCATTTCTTCCGACGCAACGAAGAAGTCATACAGGCATTCGTTCAGGCGCTGGTTGAAGAACTGAACAACCCGACCTGATTTTTCAACGTTTACCAGGAGCTGCCCCGTGCCTCTTTCGCTACTCATTCTGGCCCTGAGCGCCTTCGCCATCGGCACCACCGAATTCGTCATCATGGGCCTGCTGCCTGATGTGGCGGCTGACCTTGGCGTATCGATCCCCGGTGCCGGCTGGCTGGTGACCGGCTATGCGCTGGGTGTCGCCGTCGGTGCGCCGTTCATGGCCATGGCCACGGCAAAACTGCCGCGCAAGGCTGCGCTGGTCACGCTGATGGGGATTTTCATCATTGGCAATCTGCTCTGTGCGCTGGCCAGTGACTACAACGTCCTGATGTTCGCCCGCGTGGTGACTGCGCTGTGTCACGGTGCGTTCTTTGGCATCGGCTCGGTGGTTGCCGCAGGTCTGGTGCCCGCCAACCGGCGTGCCTCAGCGGTGGCCTTGATGTTCACCGGCCTGACCCTGGCCAACGTACTGGGCGTGCCGCTGGGCACTGCGCTGGGTCAATACGCAGGCTGGCGCTCGACCTTCTGGGCTGTCACGGTCATCGGCGTGATTGCGCTGATCGGCCTGATCCGCTTCCTGCCAACCAACCGCAATGAAGAAAAGCTCGATATGCGCGCTGAACTGGGCGCTCTCCGCGGTGCCGGCATCTGGCTGTCGCTGACCATGACTGCGCTGTTCTCGGCGTCCATGTTCACCCTGTTCACTTACATTGCCCCACTGCTCGGCGAAGTCACCGGTGTATCGCCCAACGGCGTGACCTGGACCCTGCTGCTCATCGGTCTGGGCCTGACCGCCGGCAACGTGATCGGCGGCAAGATGGCCGACCGCCGCCTGTCATCCACGCTGATTGGCGTGTTCGTCTCGATGGCGGTGATCTCCACCATACTCAGCTGGACCAGCGCCGCGCTGATCCCGACTGAAATCACCCTGTTCCTCTGGGCAGTCGCGGCCTTCGCTGCCGTCCCGGCGCTGCAGATCAACGTGGTGACCTTCGGTAAGGCGGCACCCAACCTGGTTTCAACCTTGAACATCGGCGCCTTCAACGTCGGCAACGCACTCGGCGCCTGGGTCGGTGGCAGCGTCATCGCCCACGGTCTGGGCCTGACCAGCGTACCGCTGGCGGCAGCCGTACTGGCAGTGCTGGCGCTGCTGATCACCCTGATTACTTTCCGTCAGACCGGCAATCCGGATCTGGCACACGCTACGCATTGATCAATTACGAGGATTCGATACATGACGACTATCTTTGACCCGATCACCCTGGGCGATCTGCAACTGCCCAACCGCATCATCATGGCCCCACTGACGCGCTGCCGTGCCGATGAAGGCCGTGTGCCGAACGCGATGATGGCCGAGTATTACGTGCAGCGCGCCTCGGCCGGCCTGATCCTGACTGAAGCCACCTCTGTGACGCCGATGGGCGTGGGCTACCCCGACACCCCGGGCATCTGGTCCAACGACCAGGTACGTGGCTGGAGCAACATCACCAAGGCCGTGCACAACGCCGGTGGCCGTATCGCCCTGCAGTTGTGGCACGTGGGCCGTATTTCCCACCCGTCCTACCTGAACGGCGAAACCCCGGTCGCGCCGAGTGCCATTGCGGCTGAAGGGCACGTGAGCCTGATGCGCCCCATCACACCACTGCCAGTACCTCGCGCGCTGGAGCTGGCGGAAATCGGTGACATCGTCGAGGCCTATCGCGTCGGTGCGGAAAACGCCAAGGCTGCGGGCTTCGACGGCGTGGAAGTGCATGGCGCCAACGGCTATCTGCTTGAACAGTTCCTGCTGACCGGCAGCAACCAGCGCACCGACGAGTACGGCGGTTCGGTGGAAAATCGTGCGCGTCTGCTGCTCGAAGTGACCGACGCAGTCATCGATGTCTGGGGCGCTGGCCGTGTAGGTGTTCACCTCTCGCCTCGCTTCGACATGCACGACATGAGCGATGCAAACCGTGCTGAAACCTTCAGCTACGTGGCCAAAGAGCTCGGCAAGCGCGGTATCGCCTTCATCTGTGCCCGTGAGCATGATGCTGAAGACAGCCTCGGCCCACAGTTGAAGAAGGATTTCGGCGGCGTTTATATCGCCAACGAGAAGTTCACCAAAGACAGCGCCAATGCCTGGCTGGCAGAAGGCAAGGCCGACGCAATCGCGTTCGGTGTGCCGTACATTGCCAACCCTGACCTGCCGGAGCGGCTGGCCAGCGATGCCCCTCTGAACGAAGCCCATCCGGAGACGTTCTACGCCAAAGGGCCGGTCGGTTACATCGACTACCCGCGCCTGTAAAACGTTACTGCAAGGCAAAAAACCCTGACTCGCAAGAGTCAGGGTTTTTTTATCGCCCGTGCAAGGGTAACCGCTACGGCGCAACGTCAGGCTTGACTGTACCTAACACATTGCCTTCGGCGTCGGTGATCGTACCATCCGCCATCTTCCAGCGACCGTCCGGGTAGTTGACCGAGCCATCCGCAAAAACCCAGGTTCCATCCTTGTGCTGGATATCACCATTGGGGTGCTCTGTAGAGCCATCGGCATGCACGGTCGTGCCGTCAAGGTTCTGCACGGCTCCGTCAGAATGGGTGACGGATTGACCATCTGCAGACTCGACGCTGCCGTTCGGATAGCTGACAGTACCGTCCGCGTTGTTCACGCTGTTGGGCGGCTGGACCAGTTGCAGGACGCCCGTTGCGGTGTTGACGACTGCCAGTAGTTTGTCCAGACGCGAAGGTGCAGCAGGCACCGGGGGCACCGTCTGCGGTACCGGCTCACTGGTAGAGGGCTTGACCTGCGGCTTGACTGGCGGCTTGGCCGGGTTCGTTGTCTTGACCGGCGGTTTCACAGGCGGCTCGACCGGGTTCGTTGTCTTGACCGGCGGTTTCACAGGCGGCTTGACCGGGTCCGTTTTCTTGACCGGCGGTTTCACAGGCGGCTTGACCGGATCCGTTTTCTTGACCGGCGGCTTGACTGGATCTTTCGCCTTGACCGGGGGTTTGACGTTTACCTTTGGCTTGATTGATACCGGATGCTCAAGATGCATGGGCTGAAGTTCTCCAGCAACGAGGTCATCTTTTTCGATTGTGTCTTTGTGTATATCGGTGTGCATCTCTTTGATTCCATTCATTATTGAAACTCCGTTTATTCAACTGAAACGCAAGCGTAAGCCCTCCCTCCACTGGCAGGCATATAACTATTTAGCGATTGCAAAAAAACCGGGCCACCTGCCTGCCGCTATGGGTAGCAGCAGGCAAGGTGCGGTATCAACGACGTGCGTTGAGCTGTTGCGAGAGGTTCTGGATCTGACTGTTAAGCGTGTTGATGCTACGGGTGACCTGCGCACGGAAGGCATCGAACTCGGCAGTATTGCCGCCTGCTGACGGTGCCGGAGTATTTTCCTGCTCGCTCTTGAGCACCATCAGCTCTTGTTCAAGTCGCTCGACAGCAGCCGAAGGGTTGCTCTGCTTTTTCAGGGCTGCGACATCGGCTGCCACGCTCTTGATCTGGGCGTCCAGCTTGCCCTGCTCAGCCTGAGCGGTTTTCAGGTCAGGCAACGCTGTTTTCAGCGCAGCCAGTTCAGCGACAACGCTTTTCAATTGTTCCTGCATCTGCGCGTTTTCGGTTTGCTGTTGCGCCGTTTGCGCGGCCATCTGCTCCAGACGCTTGTCGAGACTGCCTTGCTGACCTTCAACGCCTTCACGCTGTTTGTCCTGGTCTTCCAGTTGCGCTTCGAGCAACTTGATGCGCTGCTTGAGGGCTTCGCCGTCACTGGACAGCGATTCGGTGGCCACGACCTTGCCGGAGATATCCTGCAAACGCCCCGCCGCCTCTTCGCTGATACGCGCAAAGCTTTCCTGCGTCGCCACCAGTTGTTGCTCCATCAGGGACACTTGCTGAAAGCTCCACCAGCCAAGGCCGCAAAACGCAATGAACAGCGCACCGACCAATGCCCAGAGCGGCCCGGTGCTCGGCCCCTTGACCTTGACCACAGGCGTGGTGCGCGAATAGACGGTGGTGCGCTCGCGTGCGCCATTGCTCGGCGCAAAGTCGTCGTCATCGTCCTTGGCGCTCAGGCTGGGAACGTCATCGACATCGTCGTAGGGATCGTTGCGCATGAATAACCCTTCAGGAAGCTGTTAAATCAAAGTTCGTAAATCAAAGTTCGGCAGTATAACAACAGCGCAGAATCAATCTCACTGTGCTACTGCCGCATTCAGATCGGGTGCTGTGCCTGCCACCAGCCACAGAATTCATCCAGCGCCGTCCACAGGCTGACCTGCGGCTGATAATCCAGATAATGCCTTGCACGGCCGATATCAAGCGTGAAGTCCTTGTTCATGACCTGCATGCCCAGTCTGGACAGCGTAGGTTCAGGTCGGCCCGGCCACAGCATGCAGGCCGCTTCGTTGATCGCCGCCGCACTGTAGGCCAGCCCGTAAGAACGATAGCGGGTAACCTGAGGCAACTGCATCTGCCGCATCACATAATTGATCGCATCCCACAACGGGACCGGCGTGCCGTTACTGATGTTGTACGCCTTGCCCAGCGCAGACCCGGTTGCCAGCAAGCTGCTCAACAGCGCTTCATTGAGGTTCTGCATGCTGGTGAAATCGACCATGTTCAGGCCGTTGCCTACGATCGACAGACGCTTCTTGCGCTGCATGTGCAGCAGCCGCGGAAAGATACTGTTGTCGCCAGCACCGGTGACGAAACGCGGCCGCAGGGCAATCACTTCCAGGCCGAACTCTTCAGCGCCGAAGACCTTTTGCTCGGCCAGGTATTTGGTGGCCGCATAGTGGTTGTGGAAGCGCTTGGGCACCTGGTCTTCGGTGATATCGCGGCGGGAGTGACCATTGAAATAGATCGACGGCGATGACAGGTGGACCAGCCTGCGCACTCTTTGTTTCAGGCAGCCCTCGACAATGTTCTCGGTGAGTTGCACGTTGCCCTGGACAAAATCCTGACGACGCCCCCACATGCCGACGGAGCCGGCGCAATGCACCACGGCCTCGACGTCATCGCACAGCGCACGCACCAGATACGGGTCGGCGAGGTCGCCCTGAATGAACTCGGCGCCGCGTCTGACCAGATGCTCGACCGCATCGGCACGACGGCCATTGATCCGCACGCTCATGCCCTGCTCAAGGGCAAAACGCGCAAAGCGTCCGCCGATGAAGCCACTTGCGCCGGTGACCAGAATTTTCATTTACCGCTCCATTAACGCGTCTGCGTGACAGGGGTAACCCGACACGCATTGATTACACATGATCGTAATGACGATCATTCATCGCTCAACGGCACCAGCCAGTGGGCAGCATGTTGTGCCAGATGCCCGGTGAGACGTGTCAGCAACTGACCACCGTTGCGCCAATGGTGCCAGTACAACGGCACATCAATACAGCGATCCGGCAGCAGTTCAAGCAGCGTGCCGCTGCGCAATTGCTCGCGCACTTGCAGTTCGGGCGCCAGCCCCCAGCCCATTCCGGCTTCGATCATACGGATGAAACCCTCGGAAGAAGGGCACAAATGATGCTCGAAACCGTCCTGCACACCAAGCAATGCCAGATAACGATGCTGCAAAAGATCATCCGGCCCGTAAACGAGCGCCGCTGATCTGACCAGCTTTTCGGGGCTGACACCGTCCGCAAAATGGCGCGCGATGAATGCCGGGCTGGCCAGCGCCCGATAGCGCATCGCCCCCAGCAACTGACTGCGCGCCCCGGCCACCGGGCGCTCACTGCCACACAGACACGCTGCGACTTCGCCAGCGCGCATGCGTTTGAGCCCGACGTCCTGATCTTCGACCACCAGGTCCAGCAACAGACGATGCTGCGTGCAGAAGTCACCAATGGCCGGAGCCCACCACGTTGCCAGACTGTCGGCGTTCAAGGCGATCCGCAAACGCTCGGGCATGCCCTCCTCGTCCAGTGCCGGCACCTGACTTTGCAGATCGCGCTCCAGCAAGCGGACCTGCTGCACGTGATTGAGCAGGCGTCGGCCGATGTCGGTCGGGCTCGGCGGCGTGGCGCGGACCAGCACCGGCTGCCCAATGCGCGCCTCCAGCAATTTGATCCGTTGCGAGACCGCTGACTGCGACAGCCCCAGCACCTGGGCCGCACGTTCGAACCCGGCCTGCTCGATAACTGCGGCGAGCGCGGACAACAGCTTGTAGTCGAACATCAGTTTCCCTAATGAGAGATGATTATTATTGGTTTTACTTATATCGCTTCAACATTGAAAGTCGCCACCTGAATCTGCTCGATGGGAACGTATTTATGTGGCAAAGCTACTTCAACGGATTGCTGATCGCCGCTGGCCTGATCATGGCCATCGGCTCGCAAAACGCATTCGTACTGGCTCAGGGGCTGCGCCGTGAACACCACGTGTCAGTCGCGATGCTCTGCATTATCTGCGATGCCATTCTGGTCGCCGCCGGGGTGTTCGGTCTGGCCAATGTGCTGGCGCAAAACCCGACCCTGCTGGCGGTGGCGCGCTGGGGCGGTGTGCTATTCCTCAGTTGGTATGGCGTGCAGGCACTGCGCCGGGCCTGCTCGAAGCAGAGCCTCGAACACGGTGCCGCGGCTGGCAAAAGATCGCGCCGCACGGTACTGCTCAGCGCATTGGCCGTGACCTTGCTCAACCCGCATGTGTACCTGGACACCGTACTACTGATCGGCTCGCTCGGGGCACAACAGAGTGTGCCGGGCGCCTATGTAGCAGGCGCCGCGAGCGCTTCGTTCCTGTGGTTTTCCTGCCTCGCCATCGGCGCGGCCTGGCTCGCTCCCTGGCTGGCCCGCCCTGCCACATGGCGTCTGCTGGATGTGATGGTGGCGGTCATGATGTTCAGTGTGGCGTGGCAATTGATCCGTTCGGCCTGAAGGTTTCATGTCCGTTGAAGCAACAGCGCGGGAACCTCTATCCCACACAGTTGTTGCGTGGTTAAGCCGTAGGCCCGGTGCTATAGTCCGGGGTCTGCGCCGCAAAAGAGTAAAACTCCCGGTGCATGCTGTATCTGGCCGCCCGTGATCGGCCCTGCGACTACCGCAATTGACCTGAAAGGAGATAAACCATGGCTTTTGAATTGCCGCCACTGCCCTACGAAAAAACAGCTCTGGCGCCGCACATTTCTGCGGAGACTCTGGAATATCACCACGACAAGCACCACAACACCTACGTCGTGAACCTGAACAACCTGGTGCCTGGCACCGAGTTCGAAGGCAAGACCCTGGAAGAGATCGTCAAGACTTCTTCGGGCGGTATCTTCAACAACGCCGCTCAGGTCTGGAACCACACGTTCTACTGGAACTGCCTGGCCCCTAACGCTGGCGGCGAGCCTACCGGCGCTCTGGCCGAAGCCATCAACAAGGCGTTCGGTTCCTTCGACAAGTTCAAGGAAGAGTTCAGCAAGACTTCTATCGGCACTTTCGGCTCCGGCTGGGGCTGGCTGGTGAAGAAGGCTGACGGCTCCCTGGCACTGGCCAGCACCATCGGTGCCGGCAACCCGTTGACCAGCGGCGACACCCCGCTGCTGACCTGCGATGTCTGGGAACACGCCTACTACATCGACTATCGCAACCTGCGTCCGAAGTACGTGGAAGCGTTCTGGAACCTGGTGAACTGGGACTTCGTGGCCAAGCAATTCGCCTCCTGAGTCCAGCGTCATCGAAAAACCCGGCCTAGCGTCGGGTTTTTTATGTTTTCCGGCCGGTAAAGCTCGCTCACCCGATGCCTGTTTCACAGACGGCGTCGAACACCCGCCTGCCAGTCAGGCGAATCGCAAATCTTTTTTCGCCTGCCGCTCGTACTTTGTGTATTGTCAGAAAACGCTAGCTGACTCGTGCCACAACGTAATTCTCTATGACGTAATTCTTTACAGTGTTCTGCTCAGGTTACCTAACTGGCCACCCGACGCATTGAGGTGGCTTTGGCCAGCAGGTGCAAGGAACGCGAAGATCAGCCAGGCGTACCGGTTGTGACAAGGTCACGGCGTGCGGGCCTGGTTTTTCGAGGGTCATGAGGCGATATGCCCTCCGACACGAACTAAGGAACGGCCATTGAAGCTGGAACTCAAGAACAGCCTGTCGGTAAAGCTGCTGCGCGTTGTGCTGCTTTCGGCGCTTCTGGTGGGCGTCCTGCTCAGTTGTGCGCAAATCATCTTCGACGCCTACAAGACACGTCAGGCCGTGGCGAGCGATGCCGAGCGAATTCTCGGCATGTTCCGCGATCCTTCGACACAGGCCGTCTACAGCCTGGACCGCGAGATGGGCATGCAGGTCATCGAAGGCCTGTTCCAGGATGACTCGGTACGCATGGCGTCCATAGGGCACCCCAATGAAAGCCTGCTGGCCGAGAAAGACCGGCCGCTGAAAGACTCCCCCACCCGGTGGCTGACAGACCTCATCCTCGGCCAGGAGCGCAGCTTCACCACTCAACTGGTAGGCCGCAGCCCCTACAGCGAGTATTACGGCGACCTGCGCATCACTCTCGACACTGCCAATTACGGCGAAAGCTTTCTGGTCAATGCCGGCATCATCTTTGTCGCCGGCGTGCTGCGTGCGCTGGCAATGGGGCTGGTGCTGTATCTGGTCTATCACTGGCTGCTGACCAAGCCGCTGTCAAAGATCATCGAGCACCTGATCGCGATCAACCCCGACCGCCCCAGCGAACACCAATTGCCGTTGCTCAAAGGCCACGAGAAAAACGAACTGGGGATCTGGGTCAACACCGCCAACCAATTGCTGGCCTCCATCGAGCGCCACACTTATCTGCGCCATGAGGCCGAGAACAATCTGCAGCGCATGGCGCAATACGATTTCCTCACCGGCCTGCCCAATCGACTGCAGTTGCAGACACGGCTGGACAGGATTCTGGAGGACGCGGGACGCCAGCAACACAGAGTGGCGGTTCTTTGCGTGGGACTGGACGACTTCAAGGGCATCAACGAACAGTTCAGCTACCAGTCCGGCGATCAATTACTGCTCGCACTCGCTGACCGCCTGCGCGCGCACAGCGTACTGCTCGGCGCACTGGCGCGCCTGGGCGGCGACCAGTTCGCGCTGGTTCAGTCCAACATCGAACAGCCCTACGAGGCAGCAGAGCTGGCGCAGAATATTCTCGATGAGCTGGAGGCACCGTTCATTGTCGGTGACCAGCAGATTCGACTGCGGGCAACCATCGGCATCACGCTGTTTCCCGAAGACGGCGACAGCACCGAAAAACTGCTGCAAAAAGCCGAACAGACCATGACGCTGGCCAAAGCCCGCTCGCGTAACCGGTATCAGTTCTACATCGCCAGCGTGGACAGCGAAATGCGCCGCCGCCGCGAACTCGAAAAAGACCTGCGCGAAGCCCTGCCACGCAATCAGTTGTACCTGGTCTATCAACCGCAGATCAGCTACCGCGATCACCGTATCGTCGGTGTGGAAGCGCTGATCCGCTGGCAGCATCCGGAGCATGGCCTGGTGCCGCCGGACGTATTCATCCCGCTGGCCGAACAGAACGGCACCATCATCGCCATCGGGGAATGGGTGCTGGATCAGGCCTGCCGCCAGCTGCGCGAATGGCTCGATCAGGGGTTCACCGATTTGCGCATGGCCGTCAACCTGTCGACCGTGCAGCTGCATCACGCGGAACTGCCCCGCGTGGTCAACAACCTGCTGCAGATCTATCGCTTGCCACTGCGCAGCCTGGAACTGGAAGTGACCGAAACCGGGCTGATGGAAGATATCAACACCGCCGCCCAGCACCTGTTGAGCTTGCGACGCTCCGGTGCCTTGATTGCCATCGATGACTTCGGCACCGGCTATTCATCGCTGAGCTACCTGAAAAGCCTGCCGCTGGACAAGATCAAGATTGACCGCAGCTTCGTGCAGGACCTGATCGATGACGACGATGACGCTACTATCGTGCGAGCCATTATCCAGCTGGGCAAGAGCCTGGGCATGCAAGTGATTGCCGAAGGTGTGGAGACCGTCGAGCAGGAGGCCTATGTCGTGACCGAAGGCTGTCACGAAGGCCAGGGCTATCTGTACAGCAAGCCGCTGCCGGGTCGCGAACTGCTGGCTTACCTCAAGCAGTCGCGTCAGGACCACGCCGCCAGTCTGTGAGCCGATTTGCATGCTCCCGGCCATTCACCTCATCTTGAAACCGACTGTTACAACCTGCCGAATGCCTGAACACACCCACACAGGCGTTTTGCCTTTACATCGAATGCAAATCTTTCGCATTATGTCGCAGATTTTATGGGCGTACCCCCGCCATCACCTTTATCGACGCAGGATTCCGTCATGATTCGTATGCCTCTGGCAACCGCTAGTCTGTTGGCCATCGCTATCTCTCTCGCCGGTTGTGGCGAAGGCAAGGACAAGGCTGCCGCACCGGCTCCCGCGCCAGCCGCTGCTCCGGCGACGCCGGCTGCGACGCCTGCTGCTCCTGCTCCGGCAGCCGCCGCCCAGACTGACGACGCGGCGGCCAAGGCTGTGGTCGCGAACTACGCCAACATGGTGTCCGCCGTGTTCGACGATGCCGAGGCCGGCGCGAAAAAACTCAGCACGGCCGTCGACGCCTTCCTGGCCAAACCCAACGATGAAACCCTGAAAGCCGCCCGTGAGGCGTGGATCGCTGCGCGTGTGCCGTACATGCAGAGCGAAGTCTTCCGCTTCGGTAACACCATCATCGATGACTGGGAAGGACAGGTTAACGCCTGGCCCCTGGACGAAGGCCTGATCGACTATGTGGCCAAGGATTATCAACACGCACTGGGCAACCCGGGCGCCACTGCCAACATCATCGCCAACACCGAGATTCAGGTCGGCGAAGACAAGGTCGACGTAAAGGAAATCACCTCCGAAAAACTCGCCAGCCTGAACGAGCTGGGCGGTTCCGAGGCCAACGTCGCCACCGGCTACCACGCCATCGAATTCCTGCTCTGGGGTCAGGACCTGAACGGTACCGGCCCTGGCGCCGGCGCACGTCCGGCCAGCGATTACCTGGAGGGGGCTGGCGCAACCGGCGGCCACAATGATCGCCGCCGCGCCTACCTCAAGGCCGTCACCGACCTGCTGGTCAGCGACCTTGAAGAAATGTCCGGTAACTGGAAGGCCGGCGTGCCCGACAACTACCGCGCCACGCTGGAAGCCGAACCCGGCGAAAGCGGTCTGCGCAAAATGCTCTTCGGCATGGGCAGCCTGTCGCTGGGTGAACTGGCGGGCGAGCGCATGAAAGTCGCGCTGGAAGCCAACTCCAGCGAAGACGAACACGACTGCTTCAGCGATAACACGCACAACTCGCACTTCTACAACGGCAAGGGCATTCGCAACGTTTACCTGGGCGAGTACACCCGCACCGACGGCAGCAAGGTCAGTGGCCCGAGCCTTTCGTCTCTGGTCGCCAAGGCAGACCCGGCCACCGACGCCACCTTGCGCGCTGACCTGGACGACACTCAGGCCAAGTTGCAGGTCATCGTCGATCACGCGAACAAGGGCGAGCATTTCGACCAGTTGATTGCTGCCGGCAACACGGCTGGCAATCAGGTGGTGCGTGATGCAATCGCCGCGCTGGTCAAACAGACAGGCGCTATCGAGCAGGCGGCTGGCAAGCTGGGCATCACTGACCTGAACCCGGACAACGCCGATCACGAGTTCTGATCAACCGCGTTTGTTGCAGTAACCATCAATGCCGGTCAGTTCGCTGACCGGCATTTTTTGTGTCTGATTGACAGGCATCGTTTGCAACTGCCGTGCGCGTTGACCTGCGACATGGGCAGACTCTCGAGGCATCAGTACAACGTATCCGCAATACGCCCCGGCAACGCCTTGTCGTAGGCGTCACCGTCGATCTGCTCAGCCGAAACCGCCTTGAGGATCTGCCCGGCAGTGGGTAGCGCGCTGCGTTCGATGTGCTTCGCCGGGTCCCACAAACCGGACCTGATGGTCGCCCTGCTGCACTGGAAATACACGCTGGTCACTGAAATGCGCAGCACTGACCAGGGCAACTGGCCCTTCACTGCAAAACGCGAGAGCAACTCGGGCTCAACCGATATCTGAGCGGTTCCGTTGACGCGCAGGGTTTCACCCACGCCGGGTATGAGGAACAGCAGCGCAACGCGCGGATCGTTGACGATGTTGCGCAGCGTATCGATGCGGTTGTTGCCGCGTCGGTCCGGCAGATAAAGCGTCTTGCTGTCCTCGATATGCACCAGGCCCGCCTGATCGCCACGTGGAGAAGCATCGAGCCCGTCAGGCCCGGCAGAGGCAAGCACGGCAAACGGTGCCTGCTCGATGAAAGGCCGGTAGACCTCATGAATGTGGTCAACTTCCTTGATGAGCGAAGGAGGTGCGATCGGGCCATAGATCGCTTCCAGTGCCTGGAGGGTGGTCACGAACGCGCTGTTGTCCGGGTTATTCATTGGATAATCTCTGCTGACCGTTGGTGTATGAATGCTGCCAGCGTCATGTGACTGATCGTGTGAAGCAGCCTGCGCAGCATAGGCAAAAACATCAGGACCCGACCAGCCTCAAAGATTCGTAACATCACATTGCACAACACGTCGCAAACGATAATCCCTCTTATTCAAACCGCACGAGGCTGATAAGCTTGCACGCCCCGATTTTTCGCCCCGTTGCAGGATGTTTATGAGTACGCGGCTCCGTCTATCACTTGCCTTGCTCACGACCCTGGTCCTGAGCGCATGCGATGACGCCCCGCGTTTCACGCATGCCGAGCCGGGAGAAGCCTTGTCGGGTGGCAGCGCCACCGTCAGGAAGAGCGACCAGAGCGCTTTCTCGATGCCCTCGGCCAACCTGGCCCCCGTGCGGCGGCTGGACTTCAGCGTCGGCAACAGCTTCTTCCGCAGCCCGTGGGTGATTGCGCCATCGACCACCACGGCTCGCGATGGGCTTGGCCCGCTGTTCAACACCAATGCCTGCCAGAACTGCCACATCAAGGACGGTCGCGGTCATCCGCCGGAGGCTGGCGACAGCAATGCCGTGTCCATGCTGGTCAGGCTGTCGATTCCCGATGACCCGGCCTATGCCGACCTTATAAAACGCAACGGCGTGCTGCCCGAACCGGTCTACGGCGGGCAATTGCAGGACATGTCGAACCCCGGCGTAACGCCCGAGGGCAAGGTGCGGGTCGAGTACGATGCGCTGACGGTCGAGTTTCGCGATGGCACGTCAGTCGAGCTGCGCCAGCCGACCCTCAGGATCACCCAGTTGGGCTATGGCCCCATGCACCCCGATACTCACATCTCGGCTCGCGTGGCCCCGCCGATGATCGGTCTGGGCTTGCTCGAGGCGATTGCCGATGACGCCATCCTTGCCAATGCCGACCCCGATGACAAGAACGCCGATGGCATCTCGGGACGTCCCAACTGGGTCTGGGACGATGCTCGGCAAAAAGTGGTGATGGGCCGGTTTGGCTGGAAAGCCGGCCAGCCGAATCTCAACCAGCAGAACGTGCACGCCTTTTCCGGCGACATGGGGCTGACCACCAGCCTGCGCCCTTTCGATGATTGCACGCCGGCCCAGACCGATTGCCTGGCTGCGCCCAATGGCAATGGCCCGGATGGCGAACCGGAAGTCAGCGACAACATCCTGCGCCTGGTGGAGTTCTACACCCGCAACCTGGCTGTTCCGGCGCGCCGCAAGGTCGACGACCCGCAGGTGCTGGCAGGCAAGAACCTGTTTTTCCAGGCGGGCTGCCAGCAATGCCACACCCCTTCTTTCAAAACCCGTAGCGACGCCGCCGAACCCGAGTTGGCCAATCAGGAAATTCGCCCGTACAGCGACCTGCTGTTGCACGACATGGGCGAAGGGCTGGCCGATAACCGTACCGAATTCCAGGCCAGCGGAAGTGAGTGGCGCACCCCGCCCTTGTGGGGGCTGGGCCTGACCGGCACCGTAAGCGGACACACGCAACTGTTGCATGACGGTCGCGCGCGCAATGTGCTTGAGGCGATACTGTGGCACGGCGGCGAAGCGCAAGCGGCGCAGCGCCAGGTTCTGGCTTTTGACGCCCAGCAACGTGAAGCGCTGTTGGCCTTCCTGAATTCGTTATGATTGCGCCCTTTGCAGAATCTTCCTGTTCAAACACCTTCCTTTAAGAAATAAGGAGCCGGACATGTTCCGACCCAAGTTGTTGCTGACCAGCCTTGCGGCGCTTGCCTTGGGTGCCTGCTCGCCATCCGACCCTCAGGCGGTGACGTCCGCAGCGATTGCCAAACAGGTCATCCTGCCGACCTACAGCCGCTGGGTAGAGGCTGATCGTCAGTTGGCAGCCAGCGCATTGGCGTTCTGCCAGGGCAAGACTGATCTGGCCAGCGCCCGCGCCGACTTTCTGAAAGCACAGAAGACCTGGGCCGAGTTGCAACCACTGTTGATCGGCCCTCTGGCCGAAGGCAATCGCGCCTGGCAAATACAGTTCTGGCCAGACAAGAAGAACCTGGTGGGCCGTCAGGTCGAGCAACTGGTGACTGCACAGCCGCAGATCACCGCTCAGGAACTGTCCAAGGCCAGTGTCGTGGTGCAGGGTTTGTCCGCCTACGAATACATCCTCTTCGACGCCGACATCGACATGGCCAATGCCGAGCAGAAAGCACGCTACTGCCCGCTGCTGATGGCCATCGGTGAACGCCAGAAACAACTGGCTGAAGAAATCCTCAACAGCTGGAACAGCACCGACGGCATGCTCGCGCAATTGAGCAAGTTCCCCAATCAGCGCTACGCCGACTCTCATGAAGCCATCGCCGAATTGCTGCGGGTTCAGGTCACCGCCCTCGACAGCCTGAAGAAAAAGCTCGGCACGCCACTGGGTCGTCAGAGCAAGGGGCAACCGCAGCCCTTCCAGGCAGATGCGTGGCGCAGCAAGTCGTCGCTCAGCAGCCTGGAAGCCAGCCTGATCAGCGCCGAGACGGTGTGGACCGGTGTCGACAACAAGGGCTTGCGCGGCCTGCTGCCCGCCGAGCAGAAACCGCTGGCCGACAAAATCGATGCCGCCTACGCTAACAGCCGCAAATTGCTGTCGGAGCTCAAGCCGCCACTGGCCGACCTGCTGGCCACGGATGCAGGACGCCAGCAACTCAATGCGTTTTACGACAGCCTGAACGCCGTGCACCGCCTGCACGAAGGCGAGCTGGCCAAGGCCCTCGGCATTCAGTTGGGCTTCAACGCCAACGACGGCGATTGATCAAGAGGTACATGTGATGTTGCGACGTCAGGCCATGGCGCTCGGCAGTCTTCTGCTCAGCGCCTGCACGCTGGGTGGCTGGACCCTGTTCAGGCAAAAGGACACACGCCCCTTGTTGCTTTCCGCTCGCGACGATGGCGACGGCAAGCACTACGCGGTGGGTTTCAAGCTCGACGGAACGCAGGTATTCGCCACCCGGGTGGGCCAGCGCTGCCACGACATCATCAATCATCCCGACCTGCCACTCGCAGTGTTTATCGCCCGTCGCCCAGGTACTGAAAGCTACCTGATCGACCTGCGCGATGGCCGCTTGCTGCAAACCATCGTTTCGCAGCCTGACCGCCACTTCTACGGCCATGCCGTGATTCATCGCGACGGCGAATGGCTGTATGCGACGGAAAACGACACCCGCGATCCAGGCCGCGGTTTATTGGGCGTCTACCGCTTCGTCGGCGAGCGACTGGTGCACTCGGCTGAAATTTCCACGCATGGCATCGGTCCGCATCAGGTCTCCTGGATGCCGGACGGTGAAACGCTGGTGGTCGCCAATGGTGGCATTCGCACCGAGGCGGAAAGCCGGGTAGAGATGAACCTCGATGCCATGCAACCCAGCCTGGTCATCATGCAGCGTGACGGTACGTTACTCAGCAAGGAAGCGCTTTCCCAGCAGATGAACAGCGTGCGCCACATGGGTATTGCCAGCGATGGCACCATCGTTGCGGGTCAGCAGTTCATGGGCGACAGCCACGAGTTGGCCGAACTGCTGGCCATCAAGCGTCCAGGCCAGCCATTCCAGGCGTTTCCGGTAGCAGAGGAGCAATTGCGCGCGATGGCCCACTACACCGCCAGCGTCGCAGTACACAGTGACCTGCGACTGGTGGCCCTGACGGCGCCACGCGGCAATCGCTTCTTCATCTGGGACCTGGACAGTGGCGCATTGAAACTGGATGCGCCGCTGCCGGACTGTGCGGGAGTGGGGGCTGTCGCCGACGGCTTTGTCGTGACCTCAGGCCAGGGACGCTGCCGCTTCTATGACTGTCGCAAGGCGCAACTGCTGGCTCGGCCATTGGACCTGCCAGCCGGGTTGTGGGACAACCATCTTCATCTGGCTCAGGTGGGTTAGGTACAGGGCCTGCAAGGGCTTCAGTTTTTGACCCCGGTGCCCTGCGCCAGGCTGTACATGAACAGCAACAGGTCGTGGTCCGGCTGCACGTTCACCAGATTCTTCGCCACGCGTGGCATCGGGCAATGGCCCTCGCCGTGCTGCGTGGTGAGGATGCGAGTAGACGGTTGTTCAAGCGCCGCCACGGCGACGGTGGCAACTGCCAGTGCACCGAAGATAAACAAACCTCTTGCCATTTCTAGCTTCATGACTCTAAACCTTTGATAGAGCTGCCAAACGCTGCCTGATAAAAGTAGATCAACTTCTGCCAGTCTGCAGCGCTGAATGACGAATGGCGTCGTAGCTGTTTCATATCATGCTGGGCTGCGCCTTGAGCGGTAAGGCGACGACGGCCCTTCTCGAGATCGAGCAAGGCGACCTCGACATTGGCGTCCGGCCCTTCCCCTGTCACGCGCACGAAAATGTGCTTGATGTACAGACAGCTGTGCTGCCAGCGCCCCAGGTGCATGCGCGCCAGCGTGGCTGCCACTTCCTTGAGCACCCGCTCATAGAACAGCTCGCCATGGCGCTCGCGCCCTCCGGCAGCCTGCCACTTTTCAATTTCCTCGAAGCCTTCCAGCGCCACGGTGACCAGCAATGCCCTCCAGGCGTTGTCCTCACCCCGTTCAGCACCGCAAAACACCACTTCGGGGACGACGACGCCAAGCTTGCGCAGGCCTTCAAGCGCCTCGCGCTCGCGCAGTACGGTGGGGCGGCCCAACGGGTGCAGCAGGCTGCGGTAGATATGACCTGTCTGACGCTTGGCATAAAGGGTCTGCCCATCGTCCATGACCAGCCGCTGCACACCACTTTCGCCACCGCGACGCACATTGGGTTCTTCAACCCATTCGCCACGCTGGCTCCAGAACTGATCGAACTCATTCTGGATCGGGTTCACAACTGGTTCTTTCACGGACTGCAAACCCATCTTTTTACCTTTTACGTAGGACATAGACTCGCCACATGGCGTACATGGGCAGGAAATCCATTCGGTTCTGGATGCGAAATCCTGCCTGCTCAAATTCGGTTTCTGCGGTAACAACAGGTAACACAAAACGATTCTGGTAACTTTCCCGCCCGGTTTTTTGCTGGCGCTTGTTCTCCAGGCGCGCACGCTTCCATGCCTTGAAATTGCCATCAACCCAGAGGGAGACGATCACGCTGTCACGGGTCACGCGCTGAAACTCGCGCAATAGAGCCATCCGGTCGCTGGACTGACCGACATGGTGCAACAAGCGCATGCAGAAAATGCTGTCTACTGCGTTATCCGGCAGGTCGATGGCAAAGGCAGATGTCTGCAAAGGTTGTACCCGTTTTACAACGTCTGCCGGCTGCGAGGCACAGGCGGTACTGAGCATGTCTGCGGAGTTATCGGCACCGATGATCGAGCGGTTCGGCTTCTCGGCCAACAATGGCCAGAAGCGTCCGGCACCACAAGGCAGGTCCAGCACCAGGCCCGGGTCTCCGGCCATGTGCAGCGCCTTTCTCGCCAACTGTTCATCGCGATGATGCGACAGCTTGCGCCAGATACCGTCCTGATGCTTTTCCAGGTACTGGCGGGCGTGTGTCTTGTCGTACTTTCGGGAAAACTCGAGTTCGATGCGATCGCTCATGAGAGCAGCTCCTGATGTTGATGGGGGCCAAACTAAAGGCACCGCCGTCACCGTCAGGTCATCTGAATGTGAAAAAAATGTTACCTTTTAACGTCAGGTGTTTCGAGATTTTACAGAGAGTTAGAGGCCGTGTGTGGCCAATCGACGAAGTGCAGTCAATTGGCCGCTACACAATGAGGCCGGTCTACTCGGGAGAAAGGTCAGGGTTTGATCACGTTGAGCGTTACCTTGAACCGGCAACCATGAGGTTCCATAGGGGTGAGATCGACGCTCCATCCCTGGTTGGTACAAATGCGCTGCACCAGTGACAGCCCGAGGCCCAGCCCCTCTCCGCGCTGCTCGTTGCCGCGTACGAAAGGCTCGAACATTGCCTCGCGCTTCTCCTCGGGAATGCCCACACCACTGTCCTCCACGGTGAAGCTTTCGGCGTGCAGGGTCAGCGCAATGAATCCGTGATCGGTGTAGTGAAGCGCGTTGCGCAGCAAGTTGCCCATCACGGCATGCAGGAAGGTCGCGTTGTAACGAATATCGGACAGCTGGTCATCGGCCGGTGGCGTGTAGGTCAACTGCAGCCCCTTGCTCTCTATCGGGTCACGCCACTGGGAGATCAATTGTTCGGCCACCCCGACCAGCGTGGCCTTGGGCGTCATGGCCGGGTCTTCGCGCTGGGTGCGAGCGAGCATCAGGAAGGTTTGTACCAGATCGCGCATTTCTTCGCAGGCACGGCCGATACGCTCGACCTGACGGCGGCCGCGCAAATCGAGCGCAGGGTTTTCCAGCAGCAGCTCACAAGAGCTGGCCAGCACCATCAATGGCGTACGCAGTTCATGGCTCACGTCGCTGGTGAACATGCGCTCGCGAATCAACGCCTGCCGCAAACGGCCCAATGTCGCATCGAAGGCCACCGCCAACTCGCCGACTTCGTCAGCGGCGTAGTCGGGCGCCAGTGGCGGTGCCAGTCCGAGCAACTGGTCACGGTGGCGAACCTGCCGGGCCAGACGCACCACAGGTGCCATGACCCGGCGCGCCAGCACCCAACCCAGAAACACCGCCAGCGCCAGGGCCAGAACGAAACCGACCAGCACTACGGCGAACAGCACCCGCTCACGCTCTTCAAAATCGCTCTGATCCTGCAACAGGGCGTAATGCCGGCCATCCACCACCTCGATCATGGCGTGGTATGACAACGGCCCACGGAACACCTCATGGAAACCTGGCTCAAGGTGACGAATATCCTTGGGCAGGTCGAAGTCGCCCGGACCATTGGTGAAATAGAACAACTGGTCGGGCTTGGGCCGGTGGCTCCAGTCGCTGACGCTGTCCATCAGCATCAGACGGTTGAGGTCACCACCGAGTCCGGCGGAAATCAGCTTTTCTTCGACCAGGTGGACGGTGGAGATGATCCCGATGGCGAACGACCCGGCGACCAGTGCACTCATCAATGCGAAGGCAATGATGATCCGTTGCGCAAGACTCTGTTTAAACTCCATCCCGGCCCTCGGCCAAGCGATAGCCCACGCCATGCACGGTCTGCAACAGCGGTTTGCCAAACGGTTTGTCGATCACCTGACGCAACTGGTGCACATGGCTGCGCAGGCTGTCGCTGTCCGGGCAGTCATCGCCCCACAGCGCTTCTTCGAGAATCTCACGACGCAGCACGTGCGGGCTTTTCTGCATCAGGACGGCGAGCAGCTTGAGCCCGACCGGGTTGAGCTTGAGCATGCGCCCCTCACGCGTGACCTCGAGGGTGTCGAGGTCATAGACCAGATCGGCCACCTGCAAGGTACGCCGCCCGCCGCCTTGGGCACGACGCAATACCGCTTCGATCCGCGCGGCCAGTTCAGACAGGGCAAACGGCTTGAGCAGGTAGTCGTCAGCACCGGAGCGGAAACCCTGCAGACGGTCGTCCAGTTGATCGCGGGCGGTCAGCATGATGACCGGCGTGTCGCGCCGGGCATCTTCGCGCAGACGCTTGCACAAGGTGTAGCCGTCGATACCGGGCAGCATGATGTCGAGGACGATCAGGTCGTAGTGCTCGGTGGCTGCCAGATGCAGTCCTGAGAGGCCATCCTGGGCGCAATCGACGGTATAGCCTTTCATGCCCAGGTAATCGGCCATGTTCGCCAGGATGTCGCGGTTGTCTTCAACCAGAAGAATTCGCATAAAGCACTCTCATATGCAGTTTGGGCTGGCGCAGCTTAAGACGAAGTGGGCGTGAGGGCCAGCGCCGAAATGGCATGACGTTTTTTTCACCTATGATTCATAAGGCTCATGACACACTTTGAGACGAACCGTCGCACACAATAATCGCGGCATGCCCTTCAAAGATCTGGATTCGATATGTCGAAAACCGTCGCCCCACCCTACTCCCGTTCGATCAACCCGTGGATTTACCTGGGTATTCCTGTCGCCGTGGCGCTGATCCTCATGCTGCTTGAACTGACTTCGCTGGACATGGACATCGCCAAACTGGCCTTCGATCCGGTCAGCGGACAGTTCATCGGCAGGCACAGTTATTTTCTCGAAGACGTTCTCCACGACCGCGCCAAACAACTGGTCATGGTATTCGGCGCGGTGGCCACGATCGGCTTTGCGGCATCCTTCAAGGTAGAGCGCCTGATCCCGTGGCGCAGAGAGCTGGGTTGCCTGGTGCTGTCCATGGCGCTTTCAACCGCCTTCGTTACCCCGGTGAAAGTGGTGACGTCAGTGCAATGCCCCTGGAGCCTGAAGGAATTCGGTGGTCAGGAAACCTACAGCGAACTGCTGAGCCCACGCCCTGCGACCGATAAACCGGGACGCTGCTGGCCGGGCGGTCATGCGGCGACCGGCTTTACCCTGTTCGCGCTGTTCTTCGCCCTTCGCGACCGCCGTCCACGGATGGCGAAAATGGGCCTGGCTCTGGCGTTTGGCTTGGGAACGGTGTTCTCTGTCGGGCGGATGCTGCAAGGTGCGCACTTCTTTTCCCATAACATCTGGACGGCGGTGTTCTGCTGGCTGATCTGTCTGGGGGTTTATTATTTCGTGCTTTACCGCCCCGAACCCAAGGGTCTCGAGAACAGCAAGGTACAACCGACGCATTGATTGATCCGGCACACAAAGACCATAAAAAAACCCCGCACAAGGCGGGGTTCTTTATGGGTGTAACGCTGGGGGTAAAGCTGACTTACATCATGCCGCCCATACCACCCATGCCGCCCATGTCCGGCATGCCGCCGCCTGCTGGCTTGTCTTCAGGCACGTCAGCGATCATCGCTTCGGTGGTGATCATCAAGCTGGCGATGGAGGACGCCGCCTGCAGAGCAGAGCGCGTCACTTTGGCCGGGTCAAGGATACCCATTTCGATCATGTCGCCGTATTCGCCGGAAGCAGCGTTGTAACCGTAGTTACCCGAACCCTGCTTGACCTTGTCGACAACAACACTTGGCTCGTCACCGGAGTTGGCAACGATCTGGCGCAGAGGCGCTTCGACTGCACGACGCAGCAGAGCGATACCGACGTCCTGATCAGCGTTGTCGCCTTTCAGACCTTCGATAGCCTGCAGCGAGCGAACCAGTGCCACGCCACCGCCAGGTACCACGCCTTCTTCAACGGCTGCGCGGGTTGCGTGCAGGGCGTCTTCAACGCGGGCTTTCTTCTCTTTCATCTCGACTTCGGAACCGGCACCGACCTTGATCACTGCAACGCCGCCAGACAGCTTGGCCAGACGCTCTTGCAGTTTTTCCTTGTCGTAGTCCGAGCTGGTGTCACCGATTTGCTGGCGGATCTGGGAGATACGCGAGTCGATATCGGTTTTCACGCCAGCACCATCGATGATGGTGGTGTTTTCTTTGTTCAGGATGACGCGCTTGGCATTACCCAGGTGTTCCAGGGTAGTGGTTTCCAGGCTCAGGCCGATCTCTTCGGAGATAACGGTACCGCCAGTCAGAACAGCGATGTCCTGCAGCATGGCCTTGCGACGATCGCCGAAACCTGGAGCCTTGACGGCTGCAACTTTCACGATACCGCGCATGTTGTTGACTACCAGAGTCGCCAGCGCTTCGCCTTCAACGTCTTCGGCAACGATCAGCAGAGGACGGCCAGCCTTGGCGACTGCTTCCAGAACCGGCAGCATTTCGCGAATGTTGGAGATCTTCTTGTCGACCAGCAACAGCAGCGGGCTGTCCAGCTCGGCAACCATGGTGTCCGGCTTGTTGATGAAGTAAGGGGACAGGTAACCACGGTCAAACTGCATGCCTTCTACAACAGACAGCTCGTTTTCCAGGCCGGAACCTTCTTCAACGGTGATAACGCCGTCTTTGGTCACTTTTTCCATGGCTTCGGCAATGATGTCGCCGATGGAGTGATCAGAGTTGGCCGAGATGGTGCCGACCTGGGCGATTGCCTTGGTGTCGGTGCATGGCTTGGACAGCTTCTTCAGCTCGGCAACAATGGCGATGGTCGCCTTGTCGATGCCGCGCTTGAGGTCCATCGGGTTCATGCCGGCAGCGACAGCCTTCAGGCCTTCGTTGACGATGGCCTGAGCCAGAACGGTAGCGGTAGTGGTACCGTCGCCTGCATCATCGTTGGCACGGGACGCAACGTCTTTGACCAGCTGCGCGCCCATGTTTTCGAAACGGTCTTTAAGCTCGATTTCCTTGGCAACCGAAACACCGTCTTTGGTGATCAGCGGAGCGCCAAAGCTTTTCTCGATGATAACGTTGCGGCCTTTAGGGCCCAGGGTCGCTTTAACTGCGTCAGCCAGGACGTTCACACCGGCGAGCATTTTTTTGCGGCCAGAATCGCCGAATTTAACTTCTTTAGCAGCCATGATCATTATTCCTTGAATACTTAGTAGTAACGGAAGTCAGCGGGAGCACTCAGCCTTCGACGACAGCAAGAATCTCGTTCTCGCTCATCACCAGCAGGTCTTCGCCGTCTACTTTCACTGTGTTGCTGCCGGAATAAGGGCCGAACACAACCTTGTCACCCACTTTCACAGCCAGCGCACGTACTTCGCCGTTGTCCAGCACGCGGCCGGTACCCACAGCAACGATCTCGCCGCGGTTAGGCTTTTCAGCAGCCGAACCTGGCAGAACGATACCGCCGGCAGTTTTCGTTTCTTCTTCACTGCGACGGATGACGACGCGGTCATGCAGAGGACGAAGCTTCATTGTCGATCTCCTGATTATGTTTGTTTGATCGTCCGGTGAGTGCACCGGCCGGTTTAAATCCGGACTTGCCGGTTACGGTTCGACGCGCGAACCGCAGAATACGGTCTGGCCTTCAGGCCAGAAACCTTGCGGTGACCCATACATAAGGGCGAGCAAAGTGATTACAAGTCTTGGATAGAAATTTTTTACACCCGAACCGGCTGGTCAAAACGAACGCGGCACCCTGAGGTGCCGCGCTGCCGGGGGGTGTGGAAGATTACTTGTCGCGATGCTCGAACTCGCCTTCGATGACGTCGGGCTCGCGGGTAGGCTGGTGAATCGCCGTCGGGCGATGACTGGACGTTCCCTGATTGGCAGGCGTCTGCAAATCATCGGCGAAGGCCCGCTGACGCATGGCCTGATCCTCGGCGCGCTGGCGGACCTTGTTGATCAGCAGACGACGGGTGATCGGCAGCAGGCAGATCACACCCAGAATGTCGCTGATGAAACCGGGCAACAGCAGCAGGCCGCCGCCCACGGCAACCATCAGGCCTTCGAGCATTTCCTGCGCAGGCAGCTCGCCACGCGCCAGGCTTTCGCGTGCACGCAGCGCCGTCGCAAAACCGGCCACGCGCATCACGAACAAGCCGAGCATCGACGTCGCGACGACCAGCAGAAAAGTCCAGAGAAAGCCGATGGACATCCCGACACGAACCAGCAGAAACAGCTCAAGTACCGGGAACAATAGAAACAGCAGCAAAAAAACACGCATCAAATGAGTTCCTCAAGGGAAGAATGCCTTCCGAGTAGACCGTATGTGATGTCAGAAGGTCGTTAATTCAAGCTCCCTGCATCTGGCTTACTACTAAATTATGCGCACAAGTGAGCTGAACCAGGCCTTCACAAACGTGTATCGGTGTATTTCAGGGCTGGCGGCCCACCCGAGACGAACGCGCAAAAACAGCCTATAACGTGCTCTGGCTATGGCATAAGCACTCGCAACCCGCCAGTGATGCCATGGAAACGATCAACTGTGATTGGGCACGCATATGGAATTGAAAGACAAGCTGATAATCATCACCGGCGGCTGCCAGGGGTTGGGCAGAGCCATGGCCGAATACCTGGCCGGCAAAGGCGCCAACCTGGCGCTATTGGACCTCAATCAGGAGAAACTCGATCAGGCTGTCGCCGCCTGTGAGGCACTCGGGGTCAAGGCTCGCGCTTATCTGTGCAATGTCGCCAATGAAGAACAGGTCGTCGACACGGTCAGCAAGGTCGCCGAGGATTTCGGCGCCATTCATGGCCTGGTCAACAACGCTGGCATTCTGCGTGACGGCCTGCTGGTCAAGGTCAAGGATGGCGAGATGACCAAACTGAGCCTTGCGCAATGGCAGGCGGTGATTGACGTCAACCTGACCGGCGTATTCCTTTGCACTCGTGAAGTGGCGGCGAAAATGATCGAGCAGAAGAGTCAGGGCGCGATCATCAATATCTCGTCGATTTCACGTGCGGGCAATATCGGACAGACCAACTACTCGGCAGCCAAGGCCGGTGTGGCGGCTGCGACGGTTACCTGGGCAAGGGAACTGGCCCGCTACGGCATTCGTGTGGCAGGTGTGGCGCCGGGGTTTATTGAAACCGAAATGACCGGCAGCATGCGCCCCGAAGCCCTCGAGAAGATGACCTCGGCGATCCCGCTCAAGCGCATGGGCAGGCCGGACGAGATTGCACACTCGGTGGCCTATATTCTGGAGAATGATTATTTCAGCGGACGCATCCTTGAGCTGGATGGCGCGATGCGAATCTAGTCAGCCCGTAAAAGCAGCAGGCGACGCACAGGGTGTGCGTCGCCTGCCCTTCGCTTACCAGCTTACGCCGAAGCCAGCGGTATAGCGTGTCTTGTCGACATCGCCATTGCTCGAACCACTGATGACGTTCTTCTCGGCTTTCAGGTTAAGCGACGCCCAGTCGGTCACCTTGTAGCGCAGCCCCGCTTCGACATCCAGCGAGTAGTCGGCGACGGCGCTCAGCGGCTTGCCCAGCTCGCCGTTGGTGAAGAATTCGACCTTCTTGCCAATCAGGTAGCGGTTGTAATCCCAGGTGCCGGCAACGGAATAGAAGTTTTCCTTCTCGTCGTTGGAGAACTCGAAATCGGTACGGTTAAGCAGCGCACCAACCTTGAATGCACCCAGTTCGTCATCCCACAGCTGGTAACCCGGACCGGTACCGACTACGCGCTGACGAGACAGATCCTCGACCTTGTCGCGTTTGTAGCTGACGCGACCGTCCCAGAAGAATTTCTCGGTCAGGAAGCGGTCCAGCGAGTACTCGGCGCTCCAGTTGTCGGTGCCGACCACGTCGTCGGTGGTCTCGCGGTTGTAATCGCCCTTGGCGTTGTGACGCCAGTCGCCATGGCGAGCCGAGGTCTTGAAGGCGACGTTGTAATCATTGGTATCGTTTTCGGCCTGCTGGAAATCCAGCGCCGCATCGATGTTGCCTTTCCAGACAAGATCAGTGATAACCGGCTTGGGCTTGATGATCTGATGGATACTTGCCAGATCGACGGTCTTGGGTGCATCGCCATTGGCCAGCACGACCTTGCCGTCATCCGCAGCCTGCAGCGAATTGGAGACTTCGCCGCCATGCTCATCCTGCTTGACCAGCAATGGCTGATCGCTTTTCAGGGTCTTGACCTGCTTCCAGTCCAGCGCGATAGCGCCCCCGTATTCGGTCTGCAGCAGCAACTTGCCGCCGTCGAACACTTTGATTGTGCCGGTCAGGCGGTCGCCATTCTTCAACCAGACGGTATCGGCAAGCAATGGAGTGGAAACAGCGGTGATTGCAAGGCACAACAGGGTTCTGGACAACATAAGCGATAACTAGGCTCTGTAAGGCGGGAATCGGGCATTTTCCTGCGGGGAGGTGTCGGGGCGATCCATGTACCACCAAGCACGGTGGTAACAGACAGCCCGGACCATCGAAAGTTCAGCGAACGACAATCAATAGCGTTTTATACAGGATTATCGCGTGACAGATCCGGACTTAACATTACCTTACCCAGCGGGACAATCGCCAAACGAGGCGCGACGCACCGCCCTTTACCTGACGATGGCGCAGATACCCGAAGGCAAAGTGGTCGCCTACGGGCAACTTGCCGAACTAGCAGGCCTGGGCCGAGCGGCACGCTGGGTGGGGCGTACCTTGAGCCAGTTGCCGGACGGTTCTTCCCTGCCGTGGCACCGGGTTCTGGGGGCTGGCGGTCGGCTCAGTCTGCCGCCTGGCAGCGTTTCCGGTGACGAACAACGGGCACGTTTACGCGCCGAGGGCGTGACCATTGTGAATAATCGGGTTGATATGCAGCGCCATGGCTGGCGTCCCCTATAGCACAGCGGTTAGAGTGCGCCCTTTGTTTTCGTAACCTGAGGCAGATTCCAGCCCATGCCCCGTAAAACCTGGCGCGCCGCGCTCGCCGCATATGCCAGCCCGTCGACATTAGTATTACTGCTGCTCGGATTCGCTGCGGGCATGCCCTATATGCTGGTCTTTTCGACATTGTCCGTGTGGTTGCGCGAAGCCGGTGTCGCGCGCGAGACCATCGGCTATGCGAGCCTGATCGGCCTTGCCTATGCCTTTAAATGGGTCTGGTCGCCATTGCTCGACCAATGGCGTCTGCCTCTGCTCGGCAAGCTGGGACGTCGTCGCTCCTGGCTGGTGCTGTCCCAGAGCCTGGTGATTCTGGGCCTGATCGGCATGGGCTTCTGCGACCCGCAAAAGCATCTCTCGTGGCTGATCGCGATTGCCGTGGTGGTCGCCTTCTCGTCCGCCACGCAAGACATCGCCATTGATGCCTATCGCCTGGAAATTGCCCAGGACACCCAACAGGCTGCCCTGGCCGCCAGCTATATGTCCGGCTACCGGGTCGCTGCACTGCTGGCGACTGCGGGTGCGCTGTATTTCGCCGAGGGCTTCGGCTCTACAGGCTTTGCCTACAAGCATTCGGCGTGGACCGGCACTTATGTGCTGTTCGGACTGCTGATGCTGCCCGCCCTGGTCACCACACTGATCATGCGCGAGCCGCCGGTGCCGCTGCGCACCCAGCTGTCGGCAGCGCGCTATGGCTTTACGCACCAGCTGGCCTCGGTGTTCGTGCTGATTGTGCTGCTGGTCTCCGTACCGGCGATGTTTACCCAGCTTTACAATACCGACTTCGCCAGCGTGCTGTTCAACGGCACCAGCTGGATGGACCTGTTGCTGGAAGACCGGGCGTTTTTACGCGCGATTCTCTACACGCTCCTGACCATCGCCTGCCTGTCCTCAATGGGTCGTCGCGGACTGGCACCGGTTCTCACCCCGATCAACGATTTCATCATGCGCTACCGCTGGCAGGCGCTGCTGTTACTGGGCCTGATCGCGACCTACCGGATGTCCGACACGGTGATGGGGGTCATGGCCAACGTGTTCTACATCGACCAGGGCTTTACCAAGGACCAGATCGCCAGCGTCAGCAAAATCTTCGGCCTGATCATGACCCTGCTGGGGGCCGGTATCGGCGGGCTGCTGATTGTGCGCTTCGGCATCATGCCGATCCTGTTCATCGGCGGACTGGCCTCGGCTTCGACCAATATCCTGTTCCTGTTGCTGGCGGACATGGGCCCGAACGTGAAGATGCTGATCGTCACCATCTCGCTGGACAACCTCAGCTCCGGGCTGGCGACATCAGCGTTCGTCGCCTACCTGTCGAGCCTCACCAACCTGAAATTCTCTGCCACGCAATATGCCTTGCTCAGCTCCATCATGCTGCTGCTACCGCGCCTGCTGGGCGGCTATTCCGGTGTGGTGGTGGAAAAGTACGGCTACCACAACTTCTTCCTGATCACCGCGCTGCTGGGCATTCCGACGCTGGTGATGATCATCCTGCAATGGAACCGAGAGATACTCACGGCGAAGACCGAGCCGCCTCAAGAGGCTTCCGTTATCGACAAGCCCTGATCTCTGGCTACCTCATCAAGGAACAACATTGGACACCGAAAACAAAGCACGCGCTTTCAACCCCGTTCCCCTGATCCTTATCAGCCTGGGGATCTGGCTGCCGATCATCGGCACCCTGCTGAGCTCCTACCTGTCACAGGATCCCGCGACCCCTTCCGGGCCAATGGCCTTCGGTGGCGCGGTGGTTCTGCTCGCACAGGTGGAGATCTTCGCCATCATCTTTCTGCTGGTTTATGCGTTCGCCGTAAAACCGTGGAGACTCTCCACAACCCTACGTACGGTGTTCTCGATCAACGCAGTCGCCGCCGTCGTCGCGGCAATCGGCATTATCGTTACGCTGGCCAATATAAGCCTGCAGTAATCGCCGACTAAAAAAGCCCTGACGCTCAAGCGCCAGGGCTTTTTTCATATCGCGCACCCTCCCCTTAAAGTCTTTCCTCTTGGCGTCTCTCATTACGCCGTAAGAAACGCACTACAGCTTCTTGTGAATTGGCCGACGATATCGTTAGCCATTCCTCACTTTCTCACCGCGCCATCAATAGTAATGTCGCTCGGTGACGGACCCTTGCAATTTAAATGTGTGCCCCCGGAAAGAAGTCTATAGACTCACGCACCTCTCTATATCAGCACTCTCGCCCGGAACGAGCGGCTGGCGTTATATAACGGAGCAACAATGTTAAAGGATCTAACGGCGCTGTTTGCGCCACAAAACCGTCGCCTGATCAAGCTGACGACCGTTGCCCGTGACGAACAGGAACTCCTGCTGGAACGTTTTTCCGGCACTGAAAGCCTGTCCGAGCTGTTCAGTTTCGAGTTGTCGATGATCAGCCGCGATGCCGGCCTGGAGCTCAAATCGCAGATCGGCCAGCCTGCACAGCTGGCAATAGAGCTGGCCACCGGCGAGTCGCGCTTCATCAATGGCTATATCAGCACCTTCAGCCTGGAAGGCAGCGACGGCGGTCTGGCACGTTACAGCGCCACACTGAGCCCCTGGCTGTGGATGCTCTCGCGGCGCGTCGACTCGCGCATATTTCAGGAACAGACCATCGAAGCCGTTATCCGAACGGTATTTGCGGCCTATGGTGCGTTGCCCGATTTCGAGTTTCAACTCAGCCAGCCACTCAAGACGCACAGTTACATCACCCAGTACCGCGAAAGCGATCTGACCTTTGTATTGCGCTTGCTGGAACACGAAGGGCTATTCTTCTATTTCGATCACAATCAGGAAAAGCACACGCTGATCATTCTTGATCACTCGCGTGACCTCTCGCCCCTGCCGCAACAGCCGAGCATTCGTTATCACAGTGCATCCGTTACCGAGACAGCGGATTCGATTACCGAATGGCGCAGCCATCGACGCCTGCAGTCGGGGCGCATGTCCATTCAGACTTTCGATTACAAGCAGCCGCGCAATTCGCTGCCGGTGGGCATGCCGAGCCTCAATGAGCAGGGCAACGTCGATTCGTATGAAGTGTATGACGTGCTCGATCACTACAGCCATGGCACCTTCAATGACGGTGAACGCCTGGTACGTCAGCGTCTGGAGGCCATTGAGGTTCAGGGCAAGACATTCACCGGCAACAGTAACTGCCGCGCCATGTACCCTGGCCACACCTTTGAACTGACTCAGCATTTTGATCATGACCGCGGCTCTGCTGAAGATCGCAGTTTTCTGCTGATAACGGTCAAGCATGAGGGCAGCAACAATTACCTGTCGGACGAAGGCGCGGGCTACACAAACGAGTTCGTGTGCATTCGCCACAAGATTCCCTACCGTCATCCGATCACCGTCCCGCGCCCAAGCATTAACGGCCCGCTGAGCGCCATCGTGGTCGGGCCGGAAGGTGAGGAAGTGTTCACTGATGAGCTGGCGCGGATACAGGTCAGGTTCCATTGGCAGCGCGGCGACAGCCTGCCGCAAGGCACCACCTGGTTAAGGGTGGCGATGCCCAGTGCCGGTAGCGGCTTCGGGCATCAGTTCATGCCACGCATCGGCCAGGAAGTGTTGGTGACGTTTCTGGCAGGCGATATCGACCGGCCTCTGGTGACGTCGGTGCTCTATAACAACATTAATCTGCCGCCACGCTTCAGCAAGGCCTCGGGGCTGCCCGGCAACCGCACGCTGTCGGGGATCCGCACCCAGGAACACAAAGGCAGCGGCTTCAACGAACTGCTGTTCGATGACACGCCGGGCTCACTGCGCGCACGCATGGGCACGACCCATCAGGCAACCGCCCTCAACCTGGGCAAACTGACCGACCCGCGCACTGACGGCACCGCCCAGCCACGCGGCAACGGCGCAGAACTGCGCACCGATGCCGCCATCGCCCTGCGTGCCGCGCAAGGCATGTTGCTGACCACCTATGCGCGTACCGACGCAAAAGGCTCACAGCTGGATCGCGAAGAGCTGCTCAAACTGCTGGCCGAGTGCGGCGAGCTGTTCAAGTCCCTTGGCGAAACCGCAGCCGCGCGCGGCGGTCAGGCGGTGGATGTCAAAGGTATAGAAGCCTTGCGCCAGTCGCTCGATCAATGGCCCGCGCCGGACAATAACGGCCTGGGCGACCCGGTACTGGCCATGACCGCCGCTGCCGGCATCGCCAGCGCCACACCACGCTCGCAGGTTCACTACGCCGGTGAAAATCACGACACCACTGCGCAGGACAACCTGCAATTGACCAGCGGCGCGGCCATGCACCTGCAAGCGGGCAAAGGGCTGTCAGCTTTCGCCCAGGACGCAGGCATCAGCGCCATCGCCAACCGCGGCAAGGTGCTGGTGCAAGCGCAGGAAGACGACATCGCCCTCAATGCCCAGAAAAACCTGCACCTCTCGGCCGTCGAAGGCGAAGTGGTCATCACCGCGCCGACCATCCGCCTGGTCGCCGATGACGGCAGTTACATCAAGATTGGCGGCGGCGTCGAGATCGGCTCACAGGGCAAAGTCACCGTGCACGCCAGCGAACACGACTGGATCGGCCCCAAGACCGACAACGCTGCGATCCCCTCTTTCGGCCGCGACCCCGCCGCCCAGCAGGTCACCTTCCACTACCCCGGCCACAGCGAACAAAGCCCGCGGGCAGCAGCGGATCACTCGTATGAAATCAAACTGGAAGATGGCAGCCTGGTGAAAGGAATGACGAACGCAGACGGACTGACCGAGCGCGTGGAACGCGAAATGATGCATCAGGCGCAAGTATCGGCACTGCGCAGCGGCACACCGAAAGGAGGTGCACAATGAATGGCGCCGATGAATACGCCGTTGCCCAAGGCAACACACGCCTGATCCCCAACCTCAACACCACCTGCAAAATGGAAGTGCCCGGCGATTTGCCAGGCGTAGTGATTTTTCTGCACGGTGTGAATGACCCGGGGGCTTCTTATGAGCCGGTGGAGACCGGTTTGTGTCAGGGGGTGAATGAGCGGCTGGATCGGCCGGATCTGGTGGCGGGGCGGTATGGGGCTGAGTACGCGATGGTAAAAAAGCTCCCAGCTGAAGATGTGCAAGACGATCAGAAAGATATTCTGGACGATCCCGACACCTATCTTTATCAACGCGACACCAAGGATCCGAAAACCCGTAGCCTGATGATTCCCTTCTACTGGGGCTATCGTGCCGAGCCTGGAGAGGTGAAACGGGATAAAAACGACGACCCAACCAAGCTTCGCGACCAGTATCAGGACGTGCGCGGCAATCGTCTGGACAGGCACTTTGGCAAAGGTGGCGGTTTTTTTGCCAACGCCACCAACAACCTGTTGCAGATGTACGACAAGGGTTTGGATAAAAACCTGATTCACAAGGCGGTGCAGGCAAGGCTACCCAATACGCTGTACATGGGCGAAGGCCCGCATCGCCGTTATTTCGTTCTGGCGGCTACCCGGCTGGCCATGCTGGTACGAGAGATACGCCGTGTATCCCCGGACGAAACCATCACCATCATGGGCCACAGCCAAGGCACCTTGATCACGTTGCTGGCGCAAGCCTTGCTGGTGGATGAAGGGCAGCGATGCGCGGACACGCTGATCATGGTGGACTCGCCTTACAGCCTGTTTCCCAATGTCACGCCCAAAGGCCACGACACGCTGTCCACGCTGACGCGTATTGTCACTGAAGTCACTCATGCCCCTCATACCCAGCCGCCGCTGTCGGACCTGCGTAACACTGCAACCTATTGTGGACGAAGCGGCCCGCAATGGAGCCCGGCACAGGGCATACGCAAGGACAAGATCGGTAATCTGGCGATCTTTCCGGAGCGCGATAATCGCGGCAAGGTGTACTTGTATTTCTGCCCGGACGACACCACCGTTGCTCTGGATGACGTCAAGGGCATCGGCACGTATGGCGTTTGGGATACGCTGGGCAAGAAGAGCGGCCGGCAACCCATGAATGAATTGCAGCCATTGCGTTTCTACCAGCGCATGTGGACCAAGCGCCATCGTGACAACGCTCCGGTACTGGTCGGAAAACCGGCAGGCCATGAGCTGCTGCGTGCGGACAATGAGCCACGCTACCCTGGAGGCTGGACAGTGGCAGGTGTCATCTCGCAAGCCCCGGTAGAGATGGGCCAGTTGTGCCTGATAAATGCCGAACCCTTGAGCCCTCCACATGAGCCACAGATGTTTGGTGGTGAGTTTGAATCAGGCACTGCCACCAAAGCAGGCCTAGACAAGCCCGATGATGTGAGCATCAACGCCGCACTGGGCAATCCTAGCGCCAAGTTCAACTGGATTAATATCAGGACCTATTCAGGCCGGATAGATCTGGAGCAAGAGCGCGACCGCTGGAATAAAGGCAAAGCATCCGGTGATCAAACCAGTGCCATGCAAAGTCGGCGACTGACCGGAGAAGGCGCCCCCAAACCCTCGGACAGATACGCTCTGGAGCGAGAAGAGACCTCCAATGAAATTCGTGCAAGGCTGGCCGAGACTCCGGAGTTGGACCCGAACAGCTATCACTCGGCGGTGTTGCGCAGCCCGGAAAATCAGCGCTGGGTCACGGCGATGGACATTGCGATTGGGCAGGCGAAATGCCTGGACGATCCTGAGATGCGTGAGGTGTTGGTGGCGATTGCGAATTGGAGGATGGATGAAGAGCAGTTCACTAAAGTCACGGAGCTGGCAGGCTGGAATAAATTAAGTGATGAAGCTCAAGAGCTTGTTAGGGCCTGTTACCTTTACTACGACAAAGGTAAATTTCCATCTAAAAGCCTGATATCGCTGACCCCGCCTTCGCTCGTAATAGGCTCCTCGAAAAGGGAGCAACATAATGAGAGATAATCAGCCGAGCACGTCACTTCGACCGGGACTCAAACGTTATTTATGGATAACGACAACACTACTGGCATTCTGGATAGGCTTCGTCTTGCTTGTCTACGTCAAAGCACAGGAAAACAACATGGAAATTCGTGAAATAGGTTCAGTTACCCGCTGGGGTGTAGTAGCTATTCTAGGCACCATACTATTGACTTATAGCGGTCACTGGTGGGGCAAGGCTGTTGCTCATGAAAAAGCTGAACTGGCGGTTTATAAAACCAACGTGATAGCACAAGTCTCAGAGCAAAAGGCAACGCAAAAACGAACCTACGCATTGGAAATTCGAGGGGTGGGAATCGCAGTAGGTGGGTGGCATCAATCATCCGTATGGCGAAAAGTTCAAGAAAAGAAAAATAATTTTATTTCGATATACTCTCAGAACCCTAAGGACTATACCGACTCTTTGCTCTCCCGAGAGAATACCCAAAAAATTAACACCCGCGCTGCATTCAAACACTCTGCTGGGGAGTCAGTCGCGTATTGGCCAATACCCACTTTTGCGCTGGGACCTTCAAATCCATATGACAAACCCTACCGAGCCGCAGGCTTGATTAACTCTGGACGTAACAAAGCCACCTTGGGTGTTACTCAACTACTTTGGCAAGATGACGAAAGCACCACCCATGCACAAGCCATGATCGAAAGGCTTTATCAGTTTCTTGACGATAACCCGCAGGTTCCCGAAGCGTTAATTGCGAGTAGAGACGGTGATGTAACACGAGACGTTTATCGCAAACGCGGTACACCCGGCCTCCAAAACGCTCAAGTCGTACCGACTGTTTTCGAAAGCATGACTGGACTCTTGGTCACCCGTTCGGATCGCGTAGATCGCTTTATCAGACCCTACGCGGTCAATGAGGCAGAAGACAACCAAAACAAAAATACTGACTTGGGCAAGCTCTGGGCATTCTACTGGGATCGCGACAACGCGTTCATAGACTGGTACGAAAATGCCGAGAAAGCCAAAGGAGTCAAAGATCCATTAGCCCCCGGCACCATGTCCACCGCCTACTGGCAAGCTCAACTCCCCACCCTCTGGAAAACCATCAGCAACCGTGGCCCCGGCAACTTCGAGCCCTCCCCCTGGCTGCCTATCCGTTGGGGTCAGCATCAGGTCAAGGAGTTCGATGCTGCGCCGGTACTCGGCTATCTGCACCGCCCGATCAAGGCGCCCATGCAGGATGAAAACGGCAAGCGCCTGAAACCGGCCTTGCAAGCCAAAGCGCTGCAAGCCGCCTGGGTGCAGGCGCTGGATACCTTGCCAGATGGTCAGAAACCTGTGCGGGTGTTCTACGACAGCACCAACAACCCGGAAGCCGAAATTGCCCTGAACAACGCCCTGCACGACCTGAACAAGGACGGCCACGGTCTTGAACTGGGCAATGTCGAAGAGGGCTACGACATCGGTCGTCGTCTGGGCAATACCGGGGTCAGTGGTGCGCTGGTCGAGATCAATCTGGCGACCATCGCCAGTTACAAGGATGGCGGCGTCAGCGCCGTGGTCTACGCCGGCACAGATGGCAGCCTGACCGTACAAATGGTCCGTCCGCCCGATGACGCCCGTAAAGCGAAGAACAGCCAGAACCGCGGCGCAGATCCGTTCACCTTCGGCTCGCCAACCGGCGGGGCACCTGCAGAGTGAGTTATCCGGTCTGCCTGGGCGACTCCACCAGCAGTGGTGGCCGAGTGGTGTCCTGCCAACTGGCAGGCACCCACACCCTCAACGGCAAGCCTCCGGCCGTGCTGGGCGACAAAGCCACCTGCCCGCTTCACTCTGGTGAATTCGCTTTTATTGAAGGCCACCCCACCCGGAAGCTGAACGGTATCCCGGTGGTCCTGCACGGCCATCGACTGGCGTGCGGCTGTCAGGGTGTGGCCAGCCATGCCATGAATGTGCGAGTGGTTTAGGGGTTTTATTTGTGATCAGGCTATGCAATGGAAGCACAGGAAAACCATATGGGATTGCGTGACATACATTCGGTGACCCGCTGGGGCATTGCAGGGACTTTAAGTGCGGTTCTGCTTAGCTACAGCGGGCATTGGTGGGGCAAAGCTATTGCCAATGAAAAGCACGAACTGGCAGCTTATAGATCCGAGATTATTGCTAAAAATGCAGAACAACAGGCTGCGCAAGCACGAACATACTCGCTAGAAATACGAGGCGTAGGCCTTGCAGTAAATGACTGGCATCAATCTTCTGTCTGGCGAGAAATTGCTAAAAAAAGCAACAATTTCTCATCGATATTTCCGTCGGACTCTAAAGCCTATAACCCGTCCTTGAGCTCGCGAGAAACTACAGCGGATATTAATACTCGGGTGGCTTTTCAGCATTCCGCTGGAGAGTCAGTAGCCTATTGGCCAATTCCAGCCTTTGCTTTAGGCCCTCCGAACCCTTATGAAAAGCCCTACCGTGCAGCGAATCTGATCAACTCCGGCCGGAATGCAGCGACCTTAGGTGTCACCCAGCTTCTCTGGCAAAACGATGAGAGCACCAACTACGCACAAAGCATGATCGAGCGGCTGTTTCAGTTTTTTGAGGCTAATCCTAAAGTTCCGCAAGCACTGATCGCAAGCGAGGACGGGGACGTCACGCGAAACATATATCGCAAACGTGGCACTCCTGGCCTGCAGAAAAATACTCAAGTAGTACCAACGGTATTTGAAAGCATGACAGGCCTGCTGGTCACCCGTTCTGACAGGGTAGATCGCTATATTCGTCCCTATGCGACAAACGAGCCAGAGGACAACCAGAGCAAAGATACCGATCTAGGCAAGCTTTGGGCTTTCTACTGGGATCGGGACAAAGCATTTATGGACTGGTACGAAGCTGCCGAGAAAGCCAAGGGCATTGAAACACCCTACGCCCCGGGCACCATGTCAACCGCCTACTGGCAATCCCAACTCCCCACGCTCTGGAAAACCATCAGCAACCGTAGTCCCGGCAACTTCGAGCCTTCCCCTTGGCTGCCGATCCGCTAGAATCAGCATCAGGTCAAGGAGTTCGATGCTGCGCCGGTACTCGGTTATCTGCACCGCCCGATCAAGGCGCCCATGCAGGATGAAAACGGCAAGCGCCTGAAACCAGCCTTGCAAGCCAAAGCGCTGCAAGCCGCCTGGGTGCAGGCGCTGGATACCTTGCCAGATGGTCAGAAACCTGTGCGGGTGTTCTACGACAGCACCAATAACCCGGAGGCGGAAATCGCCCTGAACAACGCCCTGCACGACCTGAACAAGGACGGCCACGGTCTTGAGCTCGGCAATGTCGAAGAGGGCTACGACATCGGTCGTCGTCTGGGTAATACCGGGGTCAGTGGTGCGCTGGTCGAGATCAATCTGGCGACCATCGCCAGTTACAAGGATGGCGGCGTCAGCGCCGTTGTCTACGCCGGCACCGATGGCAGCCTGACCGTACAAATGGTCCGTCCGCCCGATGAAGCCCGTAAAGCGAAGAACAGCCAGAACCGCGGCGCAGATCCGTTTATCTTTGGTTCGCCTTAGCGGTCACTAAACACTCTCAATCGTAAACAAGGAAGAAAATATGTATGCGCATTTTTGTAGGGCCTTTGTAGGGATAAATTTAGTCGCGGCATTGATTTTAATGGGAGGCTGTACGCAGGACTCCGTATCCCCGTGTGACGAACTGATTGGCGACTACGCCGCGAAGCCTAAAAATAAACCGAAGTTTCGTATCGAGAAGAACGGCGAGAACTTCACGCTCACGCAAAGTGACGCAGGCACCCAGGTCAGTGAGCCGCTCACCCCCTTACCCAACGCCGAAATAGTGGAAATGTTTGAAGGCAAAATAGTGCCGCCTCGCTGCGTTCTCACCGCTGATGGTATGAAGATAATGAAGCTCCCCGCTGGCAGCGACGTTAATCCCACAGAGGATCCCGATCGGAAACTTTCGCATTATCCCGAGCCCACCCCATTCCTCATGGGCATATCTGCGGGAGTAGCGGCTGTACTGGGTCTTTACCCCGTACCTCACCAAGAAAAACTCAAAGATATCGACGAGGAAGATGAGGACGACGACGGTTACATTTACAGTAAATAACGTACTTTTTTTGCAGGAGAGGTGAAAGGCATGTTCGTATCAACAGACGGTAAAGCGCCTGGGCATCGCTGAAGGCAGACAATCATCAACCATGGAAATAGCCTTTTCCTGAGCCTGTAAATAAAGAAAAGCCCCGACTCTCACGAGCCAGGGCTTTGTCTTACGGCACAAACCACTATTCCTGAACCATCCGCACAATCCGCTGCGGCAGTGGGATCTCGATGCCTGCGTCCTTCAGGCGGTCGCGCGCTTCGATGTTGAACATCGACGTCACGTCGCCCATGTCGCCACTGCTGGTCCAGACACGCAGGGACAAGGTAATTGCGTTCTCCCCCAGCGCAGCCACCACAGCCTGGGGGGCCGGGTCCTTGAGGACGCGCGGGTCGTCGGCCATGTCCAGCAGGACCTGCAAGGCCTTCTTGAGATCGGCATCATGGCTGACGCCGATGTCGAAGGTGATCTTGCGGGTCGGTTGACGGTTGGTGTTGGTGATGATGCCGTTGGACAGGTTGCCGTTGGGAATGATCACGGTACGGTTGTCGCCGGTGCGCAGCACGGTGTGGAAGATCTGGATGTTGTCGACGGTTCCCGACACACCCTGGGCTTCGATCCAGTCACCGATACGGAACGGGCGGAACAACAGAATCAGCACGCCACCGGCGAAGTTCGCCAGGCTGCCTTGCAGGGCCAGACCGATCGCCAGACCGGCAGCACCGATCGCCGCCACGAACGAGGTGGTTTCCACGCCGATCATCGACGCGACGCTGACCACCAGCAGGATTTTCAGAATGACGTTGGCCAGGTTGCTGACGAAGCCCTGCAAGGCCAGATCGGCGTGTCGCAAGGCCAGCAAGGCGCCCAGTTTTCCGGTCAGCCGGTTGATCAGCCACCAGCCTACGCACAGCGTGACGACTGCCAGCAGCAAGCGGCTGCCGTACTCCATGATCATCGGAATCCAGGCCTGCGACGCTTGCCACAGATGACCGACTTCTGCGTTTAAATCCATCGTTATCTCCTTACTCGTCACGAACTGCGATCAAAACCACGGCGGCCTGCCGTCATTTCAATGCTCAGGGCGATTCGGACTGGCCGGGGAACGCAGGGTTCCCTGGCTTTCAATGCAACGATCAGTCGCGGAAGTTGTTGAATTGCAACGGCATGCCCGAATCGTAGGCACGCAACGCTGCGATGGCTTCTTGCAGGTCGTCGCGCTTCTTGCCGGTCACCCGCACCTGCTCGCCCTGAATGGCGGCCTGGACCTTGAGTTTGGCTTCCTTGATATGGGCGACGATTTTCTTCGCCAGCTCCTTGTCGATGCCTTCACGGAGGATGACTTCCTGCTTCATCAATTTGCCGGAGGCGTAGGCGTCCTTGATCTCGAGGCACTTCGCGTCGATCTTGCGTTTGACCAGCGCCAGCTTGAGGATTTCGATCATGGCCTCCAGCTGGAAGTCTGCTTCTGCGGTCAGCGTGACAGTCAGTTCCTTGAACTCGAACGTGCCTTTGCCTTTGAGGTCATAGCGACGGTCCAGCTCTTTGATAGCGTTGTCGACGGCATTCGTGACTTCGTGTTTATCCAATTCGGACACTACGTCGAACGAGGGCATGTATGTTCTCCAGATAAACGGCGTGCGCACAATTCGGGCACGCATGACTTGACGGTGTGAAAGAACGCTCATTATAACGAGACTTTTCCGGCGTTCACTGTGAGCCTTCCATGCACATCCTTGTTTTCACCTTCTGCAGACCGCTTCAGCGCCATAACGTGCCGCTGTGATGGCGGTGACATGGCATGTTCTCGGTGCGGGCAGCCTGGGCAGTCTCTGGGCGACGCGACTGGCACGCGCGAATCTGCCGGTGCGGTTGATCCTTCGCAACGCGGATCGGCTGGCCGCCTATCAAGCCAATGGCAGCTGCGTGACGCTGGTCGAGAACGATATTGCCCATGCGTACCCGGTCGAAGCACAGACCGCCGACCATCGACAGCCCATCGAACGGCTGCTGGTGGCCTGCAAGGCTTACGAGGCCGAGCAGGCTGTCGCTCAGCTGGCGCCGCGACTGACGGCGCAGGCCGACGTCATCCTGTTGCAGAACGGCCTGGGCAGCCAGGACGCAGTGGCTGCGCAAATCCCCCACGCGCGCTGCCTGTTCGCCTCCAGCACCGAAGGCGCGTTTCTGGAGTCGGACTGGCGCGTCAGGTTCGCTGGCCACGGTTTCAACTGGCTGGGTGATGCATCCAACCCGACAGCCCCCGCGCTTGTGCAGGATTTGCACGACAGTGACATTCCCCACGAATGGACGCCGGACATCCTGACCCGCCTGTGGCGCAAGCTGGCACTCAACTGTGCGATCAACCCGCTGACGGTCCTGCACGACTGCCGTAATGGTGGCCTGCTCGATCACGCCTGCGAGGTCGCCACGCTGTGCGCCGAGCTGAGCGACCTGCTGGGCCGCTGCGGCCAGCCAGCGGCTGCGCAGGAGTTGCACGCTGAAGTGCTGCGGGTCATCCAGGCGACCGCCGCCAACTACTCATCCATGTATCAGGATGTGCTTCACGGGCGACGCACCGAAATCAGCTACCTGCTGGGTTACGCGTGCGCAGCCGCAGTGCGTCATGGCTGCCCGGCACCGCACCTGCAGCATTTGCAGACGCGCCTGACCGCTCATCTGGCAAGCAAGGGTTTGCGTACCGACTAGCCCGCGCTACCCTGCTCGCATCACCCGTCACTGCGACTTGCCCAATGCCCTTGCGCCAACGCCTGGAAAACCTGCCCGTCGGCCAGAAACTGCTGGCTGCCCTGCTGGTCCTGATGACCACCGTACTGCTGGTCGCCAACCTGACCTTCATCAGCGCGGCCTATTACATCTCTCAGGAGGCGATGGCTCCGCAGGCCCTGCAGACCATCGGCCGACTGATCAGCAGCGCCAATCTCAACGAGCGGGCCTTGTACTCGCCTGATGAGGCGCGCGCGCTGCTCAAGGAGCTGAGAAGCTACGGGCCGTTGCGTGCCGCAGCCCTGTATGACAACAACGGCGAGCGGCTTGAACAGATGCATCAGGGCGAAAGCCTTGAGCTGCCCAGACGCTTTAAAGACCTGGATAGCTGGCGCCTCACCGAATTTCGCAGCACGCAAGTCATCACCGTACCCAAAGGTGACGAGCCGCCAGGGCATCTGCTGCTGGTGGCCAGCAGCGAGCTGCCACCGGCCTTCTACACCGGCACGCTGACCGCCAGCCTGGGCATTCTGGTGTTCAGCGTGTTGCTGTGGCTGGTGGTAGCGCGGCAGATTCGCCGACTGATCACCGAGCCCATTTACCAACTGGAAGAATTGTCCCGGCAGGTGACCCGCGAAGAGAACTACGCACTGCGCGCAGAACCCGGTAACGAAGATGAAATCGGCAGTCTGGCCGAGGCGTTCAACACCATGCTGTCGCGTATCGAAGCGCGTGAACAGCAACTCAAGCGCGCGCGCGACGACTCGCAGGAAGCCTACGATCAGGCCCAGGGGCTGGCCGAGGAAACCCGCCACACCAACCGCAAGCTGGAGCTGGAAGTCCAGGTGCGCAGCAAGATCGAGAAGAAGCTCACCGGCTTTCAGAATTACCTCAACAGCATCATCGACTCGATGCCCTCGGCGATGATTGCGCTGGATGAACAGTTGTACGTCACCCAGTGGAATCAGGAAGCCACAGCACTGTCCGGCACCACACTGGACGAAGCGCTGAACCAGCCGATCTTCCTGGCCTTCGAGCCGATGCGCTCGTTTCTGCCGCAGATCAAACACACCGTCGAGCGTCACAGCGTGACCAAGATCGAGCGCGTGACCTGGATCAAGAATGACGAGCCCCGCCACTACGCTCTGACGTTCTACCCGTTGACTGGCGATGCCGGGCGCGGCGTGGTGATCCGGATCGATGACATCACCCAGCGCATATCGCTGGAAGAAATGATGGTGCAGTCGGAAAAAATGCTGTCTGTCGGCGGTCTGGCAGCAGGCATGGCCCATGAGATCAACAACCCGCTGGGCGCCATACTGCACAACGTACAGAACATACGTCGGCGGCTGTCCCCGGAACTGCCGAAGAACATCGAGCAGGCTGAGGCCGACGGCATCGATCTGGCGCAGGTCAACCATTACCTGGAAAGCCGCGAAGTGCCGAAACTGCTCGACGGTATTCAACAGGCCGGTGCCAGGGCCGCAAAAATTGTCAGCCACATGCTCAATTTCAGCCGCCTGAGCAGTCGGCAGTTATCGCCCTGCGACTTGCCGGCCTTGATCGATCAGGCCGTGGAGATCGCCAGTAACGACTTCGATCTGACCATCGGCTTCGACTTCAAGGGTCAGCACATCATCCGTCAGTTCGACCCCGAACTGGGTCCGGTACCATGCATCGCCAACGAGCTGGAGCAGGTGCTGCTGAACCTGCTGAAGAACGCCGCGCAGGCCATTCACCAGCGGCCGGAGAGCGAAGAGCCAGGGCGCATTACCCTGCGCACGCGTCTCAATCCGCCGTGGGCCGAGATTCAGGTCGAGGACAACGGCATCGGCATGTCGGAGAGCATTCGCAAGCGTACGTTCGAGCCGTTTTTCACCACCAAGGAAATCGGCCAGGGCACCGGGCTGGGTCTGTCGGTGTCCTACTTCATTGTCACCAACAACCACAAAGGCCAGATGGAGGTACATTCCTCTCTCGGCACGGGCACCTGCTTTACGCTGCGTCTACCGCTGGTGGCCAACCCGGTGAGCGTTCAGCAGCAGGTCATTTCAAAATCCTGATCAGGAATCGCATCAATGGGCTTTCGTTTGTCGAAGATTTACACGCGTACCGGCGATGCCGGTGAAACCGGTCTGGGCGATGGCCGACGCGTCTCCAAGGATCATCCGCGCGTCGAGGCCATCGGTGAGGTCGATACGCTCAACAGCCAGCTGGGACTGTTGCTGGCGGGGCTGATCGATGAAGCTCAGCGCGTCCCGGCGCTCAACGAAGTGATCGAAGTACTTGCACCCTGCCAGCACCGACTGTTCGATCTGGGCGGGGAACTGGCCATGCCGACCTACAAGGCGCTGAACGAAGCCGAGGTCGAGCGGCTGGAAGCCGCCATTGATGTCTGGAATGAGGAACTGGGCCCGCTGGAGAATTTCATTTTGCCAGGCGGTTCATCGCTGATCGCCCAAGCGCACATCTGCCGTAGCCTGGCACGCAGTGCAGAACGTCGCTGTCAGCATCTGAATGCCGTCGAGCCGCTGGAAGGCGCAGGGCTGGCGTACATCAACAGGCTGTCGGACCTGCTGTTCGTCGCAGCCCGATTGATCGCCAGACGACAGGGCATTTCCGAGATCCTTTGGCAGCCCGCGCCCAAGCCGCTTTGATGGACATATCCATTAAACGGAGCATCACAGAAGACATCCTCACGCCAGCGTTCTGGCGTTAGGTATAGGTCTTGTGGGAGTGAGCGAGGCGGGCTCACGAAGACGTCGGCCCAGACGCCCCATTTTCAGGGGTTTTACTGGCCTCTTCGCGAGCAGTTGGCTCCCACGGCCTGCGGCCAGAATCAAGAGCAGACTTGTGTATAACGCTAGTTACTCTGCGTGGGCATGCCGTTCTGGACGCTCTGCGTCCTCTGCTGAGCGTCAGACGATCTCGTCAGGCCAGAACGCGCGAATCCCGGCCACGCCCTGTGCGCCGCTCTCCCAGGCCTGTTGACGCTCGGCAGGGCCCACGCCGCCCAACAGAAAGACCGGCTTGTTGAAGCCTGCGATCAGCTGCATTGCCTGCTGCCAGCCCAGCGGCTGTGCATCAGGGTGGGTCAAGGTTGGCTGAACGGGCGACAGGGTGACGAAATCCACGCCCATCTGCTCGGCCAGAGCCAGCTCTTCGGCGTTATGGCATGACGCCGCCAGCCAGCGGTTCTCCGGGAACGGACGGCCGCGACTGGCGTACTTGCGCAGTTGCTCCGCCGTCAGGTGCCAGCCGGCGGACGGAAAGTCGCCCAGCCACTCCAGAGGCCCTTTGAGCATGAGTTGCGCCTTGCCGGCACACAGGCCCGCCGCATCCACGGCCAGGTCGCGGTACTTCGGGTCGTAACCACCCGGCGCACGCAACTGGACCAGCTTGATGCCACCGGCGATGGCTTTCTGCATACCGCGCAACAGCTCGATAGTGTCCAGCCCGTCAGGCGTGATCAGATACTCGCCAGGCAAACGTGCCGCCGCGACGATCGGCTGATTGGCGGCTGGAAAGTCATAATTGGCCAGCTCGCGCGGGGTGGCCCAGACCAGCGGCTGCCCTTCGGCGCCATGCGCCTGGCCAGTGAAGGCCGAGACTTCCCAGACGTCCAGGAGCACCTGCTTGTCCGGATAGTCGTGGCAGACCTTGATCAGCGGACGCGCAGCCGTCACCAGGATACCCAGCTCTTCCTGCAGTTCACGTGCGAGCGCCGCCTGGACGGTCTCGCCCTCCTCGACCTTACCGCCGGGAAACTCCCAGAGGCCACCTTGATGCTGGGTATCGGCACGTCGGGCAATCAATACGCTGCCGTCAGCACCACGAATGACGGCGGCGGCCACATGCACTCGTTTCACGATCAGGACTCCTCCAGACCGGCCTGCTGCCAGCGTTTGAAGGCAGGCCATTGGTAGATGGTTTCGATGTAAGCCAGCGCTTCTGCGGGTAACTCGACACGATAGCTGCGCAGACGAATCGCCACCGGCGCGAAGAACGCATCGGCAATGCTCGGCTTGCCGAACAGAAACGGACCGCTTTCGGCCGCAGCAGCGCGGCATTCGGCCCACAGCTCGACGATACGGTCGATGTCGTTCTGGGTATCGACCGGAATCACTTCCAGTGCCTGATCCTGACGCAGGTCCATCGGCATGTTCGAACGCAGGCTGACAAAACCGCTGTGCATCTGCGCGCAGGCAGAACGCGCCTGGGCACGCGCGGCGGTGTCGCTCGGCCACAGGTCGGCGTCCGGAAAACGTTCGACCAGGTATTCGCAAATGGCCAGCGAATCGATGATCGTGCCGTGCTCGCACTGCAACGCAGGGACCTTGCCGGTCGGTGAATACTTGAGAATGTTCGCGCGGGTGTCAGGCTGGTTGAGGCGGATAACCTGATCGGTGAACGGAGCACCGGTCATTTCCAGCACCAGCCAGGGACGCAGCGACCAGGAGGAGTAGCGTTTGTCGCCGATAATCAGATGCAGGCTCATGGTTCAGCTCCATTGAGCCCGGCGCGAAGACAGGATGCCGGCGCGCCGGGCATTGAATCAGGTGCGGTATTCCGCATTGATCTTCACGTACTCGTGAGAAAGATCGGTGGTCCAGATCGTTTCGCTGCAATCGCCGCGGCCCAGCTCGATACGGATGGTGATTTCTTCTTCGGCCATGACCGCCGAGCCCTGCTCTTCGGTGTAGGTCGTGGCGCGGCAGCCCTGGCTGGCGATGCACACGCCCCCCAGGAATACGTCGATCTTGCTCACGTCCAGATCCGGCACACCGGCACGGCCGACCGCCGCCAGGATACGTCCCCAGTTCGGGTCGGAGGCGAACAACGCGGTCTTGATCAGCGGCGAGTGGGCCACGGCATAGCCAACGTCCAGGCATTCCTGGTGATTGCCGCCACCGTTGACTTCCACGGTCACGAACTTGGTCGCACCCTCACCGTCACGCACGATGGCCTGAGCGACCTCCATGCACACGTCGAACACGGCTTTCTTCAACGCTTCGAACAACGGGCCTTTGGCCTCGGTAATTTCCGGCAGGTCAGCCTGACCGGTGGCGATCAGCATGCAGCAATCGTTGGTCGAGGTGTCGCCATCGATGGTGATGCGGTTGAACGACTTGTTGGCGCCGTCACGAATCAGGTCCTGAAGCACGCTCTGCGCCACTTTGGCGTCGGTGGCGATGTAACCGAGCATGGTCGCCATGTTCGGGCGAATCATGCCTGCGCCCTTGCTGATGCCGGTCACAGTGACGGTCACGCCGTCATGGCTGAACTGACGGCTGGCGCCTTTGGGCAGGGTGTCGGTGGTCATGATCCCGGTCGCCGCAGCGGCCCAGTTATCCACAGACAGATCATCTATCGCGGCTTGCAGAGCGCCTTCGATCTTTTCCACCGGCAGCGGCTCGCCGATCACGCCCGTCGAGTAGGGCAGCACCGCCGAAGCATCGACGCCAGTCAGTTGCGCCAGCTTCTCGCAAGTACGACGCGCCGCAACCAGACCCGGCTCGCCGGTGCCCGCATTGGCATTGCCGGTGTTGGTCAACAGATAACGCACAGTGCCCTGGACGCGCTGTTTGGCCAGAATGACCGGCGCTGCGCAGAACGCATTCAAGGTGAATACACCGGCAACGATGGAGCCTTCGGCACAGCGCATGACCACAACATCCTTGCGCCCCGGGCGTTTGATGCCGGCAGAAGAAATGCCAAGTTCAAAACCGGGAACCGGGTGCAACGCAGGCAAAGGACCAAGACCAACAGCCATCGGGGTGCTCCTCATGGAGTGTGGCGCCGTCCGCATCGGTACGGCGCTCAATGAAAAAACGCCGCGACGGGCAAGCCGGTCGCGGCGCAGGTATTACACGGTCAAAGGCTTAGTTGATCTGGCCGTGACAGTGCTTGAATTTCTTGCCCGAACCACACCAGCACAGCTCGTTGCGACCCAGCTTCTGGTCGTTGCGAACCGGCTCGGATGCAACGGCAACAGGCGCTTCGCCACCCTCTTCGTCGAGCAGCGGTTGCTCGATGCCCGGGGCAGGCGCGTGTTCGAACTGCATGCGACTGGCCAGCTCTTCGGCGTCCTGACGCAGGCGTGCCTCTTCTTCCTCTGGATCTTCGCGACGAACCTGAACATGCGAGAGCACACGGATGGTGTCGCGCTTGATCGAGTCGAGCAGTTCCTGGAACAGCGTGAAGGACTCGCGCTTGTATTCCTGCTTCGGGTTCTTCTGAGCGTAGCCGCGCAGGTGGATACCGTGACGCAGGTGGTCCATGGTCGACAGGTGATCTTTCCACAGGTCGTCCAGCACGCGCAGGAGGATCTGCTTCTCGAAGGAGCGCAGCGCTTCGGCGCTGGCCTGGTCTTCCTTCTCGTTGTACGCCACCAGCAACTGCGCCATGATTTTTTCGCGCAGGCTGTCTTCGTGCAGCTTATCGTCTTCGTCGAGCCACTGCTGGATCGGCAGTTGAACCGCGAAGTCGGTATTGAGCGCCGATTCCAGGCCTGCAACATTCCACTGCTCCGGCAGGGACTGTGGCGGAATGTGCTGGCTGATCAGGTTGTTGAGCACTTCCTCGCGGAAGTCGGCAATGGTCTCGCCAATATTCTCGGCAGCCAGCAACGTGTTACGCATGTGATAAATCACTTTACGCTGCTCGTTGGCCACGTCATCGAATTCAAGCAACTGTTTGCGGATGTCGAAGTTGCGACCTTCCACCTTGCGCTGCGCTTTTTCGATGGCGTTGGTCACCATGCGATGCTCGATCGCTTCGCCGGACTGCATGCCCAGCGCCTTCATGAAGTTCTTCACCCGGTCAGAGGCAAAGATGCGCATCAGGCTGTCTTCGAGCGACAGGTAGAAACGGCTGGAGCCGGTGTCGCCCTGACGGCCGGCACGACCGCGCAGCTGGTTGTCGATACGACGCGATTCGTGACGCTCGGAGGCGATAACATGCAGGCCGCCCGCTTCGATCACCTGCTGATGGCGCTTCTGCCAGTCAGCCTTGATCTGCGCGATCTGCTCGGGAGTCGGGTCTTCGAGATTGGCGACCTCGACTTCCCAGTTGCCGCCCAGCAGGATGTCGGTACCACGACCGGCCATGTTGGTGGCGATGGTCAACGCACCCGGACGACCGGCCTGCGCAATGATTTCCGCTTCCTTTTCGTGGAACTTGGCGTTCAGAACCTTGTGCTCGATGCCTTCCTTGTTGAGCAGATTGGACATGTGCTCGGAAGTTTCGATGGTCGCCGTACCGACCAGTACCGGACGGTTTTCCGCGATGCAGGCCTTGATGTCGGTGACGATGGCGGCGTACTTCTCTTCCGCCGTCAGATAGACCAGGTCGTTGAAGTCCTTACGCGCCAAAGGCTTGTTCGGCGGGATGACCATGACGGCCAGGTTGTAGATCTGGTGGAATTCGAACGCTTCGGTGTCGGCGGTACCGGTCATGCCGGACAGCTTGTTGTACAGACGGAAGTAGTTCTGGAACGTGGTCGATGCCAGGGTCTGGCTTTCGGCCTGAATGTTCAGACCTTCCTTGGCTTCGATGGCCTGGTGCAGACCTTCGGACAGGCGACGGCCCGGCATGGTCCGGCCGGTGTGTTCGTCGACCAGCAGCACCTGACCGTCCGAAACGATGTATTCGACGTTGCGGTTGAACAGCTTGTGCGCACGCAGACCGGCATAGACGTGAGTCAGCAGGCCCAGGTTATGAGCCGAGTAGAGGCTCTCGCCTTCGGCCAGCAGGCCGACTTCGGTGAGCATTTCTTCGATGAACTGGTGACCGGCTTCGTTCAGTTCGACCTGACGGGTTTTCTCGTCAACGGTGAAATGCCCCGGCTTGGTGACTTCGCCTTCCACTTCCTCGATATGCTGCTCGAGCTTGGGGATCAGGCGGTTGATTTCGGTGTACAGCTTGGAGCTGTCTTCAGCCTGACCGGAGATGATCAGCGGCGTACGCGCTTCGTCGATCAGAATCGAGTCGACTTCGTCGATCACGGCAAAATTGAGTTCACGCTGGAACTTGTCGTCCATGCTGAACGCCATGTTGTCGCGCAGGTAATCGAAACCGTATTCGTTGTTGGTGCCGTACGTGATATCGGCAGCGTAGGCGGCGCGCTTCTCTTCCGGCGGCTGGAATGGCGTGACGATGCCTACGGTCAGACCGAGGAATTCGTACAGCGGACGCATCCAGTTAGCGTCGCGGCGAGCAAGGTAGTCGTTCACGGTAACCACGTGAACGCCCTTGCCGGACAATGCGTTGAGGTAGACAGCCAGCGTACCGACCAGGGTTTTACCTTCACCGGTACGCATTTCCGCGATCTGACCTTCGTGCAGGGTCATGCCGCCGATCAACTGGACGTCGAAGTGGCGCATGCCCATGACGCGCTTGCCCGCTTCACGAGCGACAGCAAAGGCTTCCGGGAGCAATTGATCGAGGGTCTCGCCTTTGGCTATGCGGGCCTTGAACTCTTCGGTCTTGGCGCGCAGTTGCTCGTCCGAAAGGGCCACCATTTGCTCTTCGAAGGCATTGACGATCTGTACCGTCTTGAGCATGCGTTTTACTTCACGCTCGTTCTTGCTTCCAAAAAGTTTTTTCAACAAAGGCGCAAACATATCGACAGGATCTTCCACACATAGGAATGGAGGGCGGCCCCGTGAGTCGCCCGTGCAGCCCAGATGGCCGCATGCGAACGAGCATTCTACCCGGAAACGATGGTGAGGAAAGTGGCGTTATTCCACGATGCTGGCACAGCGCTGTGACGGGGCAGGTTTACAATGGGGCCATTTTCAAGCACTTCAACCCGTTATCCGGGGAAGTTACTCATTGATTTGCATATGAAAGCACGGAAATGCCCTGAAAAGCAGCCGTCAGAACGCTTTCTGTTAAGATGTTCATCTTGTTACCCAGGCATCCCTCCATGGCCTTTCGTCCTCTGAACGCCCGCCCGCCCGCTGTTCTGCTGCGTGAAGCCAAGCCCCTGAAGGCTATATTTCGCCACGCCGAACGCCTCAGCCACCTGCAGCGCCTGCTCGAAAGCCAGCTGCAGCCTGCGGCTCGCGAGCATTGTCGCGTGGCCTCGTGGCGCGAGGGCACCTTGTTGCTGATCGTGACGGACGGTCACTGGGCCACGCGCCTGCGCTACCAGCAGAAACGCCTGCACCGGCAAATGATGGCCTTCGACGAATTCATCAACCTGACCCGCATTGTGTTCAAGGTGCAGCCGCCTGAAGCGCCACGCGGGGCGGCCACGCACACCATCGACCTGTCGGCAGTGGCTGCCGAAAACATTCAGGCCACCGCCGAAGGCATCACCGATCCGCGCCTGCGTGCCGCACTTGAACGGCTGGCCAGCCATGCAAAGGACAGGAAGTAACCCTGCCTGATCGCTGCAAGACCTCCACGAACACAGACTTCCCCCTGAGTAAACCCATAAAAAAAGGCCACCCGAGGGCAGCCTTTAAAGAACAAAAGGAAAGAGAGTAAAGCTTGCTTACACGGCCGCGACAGGGCGCATGTAAGAAATTGGTGCCGTACTGGCATCCTCGAAAGTCACCACTTCCCAAGCGTCTTTCTGCTCGATCAACGTGCGCAGCAGACGGTTGTTCAGTGCATGCCCCGATTTGAAACCCCGGAACTCACCTATCAGGCTGTTGCCCAGCAGGTAGAGGTCACCGATGGCGTCGAGGATTTTGTGTTTGACGAATTCGTCCTCGTAACGCAGGCCGTCTTCGTTCAGTACACCGTCCTTGTCGACCACGATGGCGTTTTCCACACTGCCGCCGAGTGCGAGGTTGTGCTTGCGCAGGTACTCGATATCACTCATGAACCCGAAGGTCCGGGCACGGCTGACTTCCTTCACGAAGGAGGTACTGGAAAAGTCCACGCTTGCACTCTGGGTGCGGTCACGGAAGACGGGGTGATCGAAATCGATCTCGAAACTGACCTTGAACCCTTCGAAAGGCACGAAGGTAGCGCGTTTACCGCCCTCCTCCACCGTGACTTCACGCAGGATACGGATGAATTTCTTCGGCGCGTCCTGTTCTTCCAGGCCTGCCGATTGAATCAGGAATACGAAAGGGCCTGCGCTGCCGTCCATGATAGGAACTTCGGAGGCAGAGAGCTCGACGTAGGCGTTATCGATGCCAAGGCCAGCCATGGCCGAGAGCAAGTGTTCTACCGTGTCGACTTTGACATCACCATTGACCAGAGTGGTCGACAGAGTGGTGTCACCGACGTTTTCCGCACGCGCAGGGATCTGCACGACGGGGTCAAGGTCAGCTCGGCAAAACACAATGCCGGTATTCACAGGTGCGGGCTTGAGGGTCAGGTAAACCTTCTCCCCGGAGTGCAGGCCTACACCTGTGGCACGGATAATATTTTTCAGGGTGCGTTGTTTAATCATGGCATGGGCCGCTTCAGCGCAAGTTGCGAACTGGTATCAACAAAGGCTGGCGATGATAGCAGACCATGCCTTTGCTGAACACCAATCACCCTAATACCCCTGATACATTTCATCAATCGGCCTGACGACGCAGGAAAGCCGGGATGTCCAGGTAATCAAGATCATCGTTAGGATTCATCTTCGCCGCGGCTGTAGCGCCTGCGTGTGCCTGATTGCGCATCACGGTAGGACGATCCAGGTCACGGTAGTTGACCGACGGTGCTTCCTGGCGGGACGCCTGCTGTGCAGGAGCCTGCTGGGTGGTCTGCAACGTGTTGTCGATGACCTTGATAGGTTTCTCGATTTTCGCGCCCAGGCCGGTGGCGACCACGGTCACGTGCAACTCGTCACGCATGTCCGGATCGATAACAGTACCGACCTTGACCATCGCGTGCTCGGAAGCGAACGCTTCGATGATGCTACCCACGTCCGAGTACTCACCCAGAGACAGGTCAGGACCGGCAGTGATGTTGACCAGGATGCCGCGAGCGCCCTGCAGGTTGACGTCTTCGAGCAACGGGTTGCGGATGGCCGCTTCAGTCGCTTCACGTGCACGGTTAGGACCGCTGGCGCAGCCAGTGCCCATCATCGCCATGCCCATTTCGCTCATCACGGTACGCACGTCGGCGAAGTCGACGTTGATCATGCCCGGACGCTTGATGATGTCGGAGATACCGCGAACGGCACCGGCCAGTACATCGTCAGCCTTGGCGAAAGCCGACAGCAGGCTGGCGTCTTTACCGAGGATGGTCAGCAGCTTCTCGTTGGGAATGGTGATCAACGAGTCGACGCTTTCGGACAGCATGCGGATGCCTTCATCGGCGATCTGCATACGCTTGCGACCTTCGAACGGGAACGGACGGGTCACGACTGCGACCGTCAGAATGCCCATTTCCTTGGCCACTTCAGCAATGATTGGTGCTGCACCGGTACCGGTACCGCCGCCCATGCCAGTGGTGATGAAAACCATGTTGGTGCCCTGCAGAACTTCTGCAATGCGCTCACGATCTTCAAGTGCGGCCTGACGACCGACTTCAGGGTTGGCGCCAGCGCCAAGGCCCTTGGTCACGCCGGTGCCCAGTTGCAGAATAGTCCGCGCGCCGATGTTTTTCAGCGCTTGAGCATCAGTGTTGGCGCAGATGAATTCCACGCCTTCGATGTTGCTCTTGACCATGTGATTGACAGCGTTGCCGCCACCACCGCCTACGCCGATAACCTTGATAACCGGGCTTTGCGGGACGTTGTCTACGAGTTCGAACATTTTCTCTCTCCTTCCGCTTTCTAGTTAGTTTTGCCTACTGCCTGCCGATACTGCTGGTGAAGCCCTGAATCTGAAGCTGTGAAACCGTTGAACGTTGAAACCTAGAAATTTCCCTGCACCCAACGCTTGATACGCTCAAGCACCGGTGCCTTGGTTTCGTCGCTGTAACTGCTGTTGCCGACAATCCCGGACAGCGAAATGCCATCCGATTGTTTTTGCAGCCCGTACATCAACAGGCCTACGCCGGTTGAGTAGATCGGGTTGCGCACGACATCAGCGAGCCCTTTGACGCTGTGCGGTACGCCCAGGCGGACCGGCATGTGGAAGATTTCCTCGGCCAGTTCGACCGCACCTTCCATTTTCGCTGTGCCCCCGGTCAGCACGATGCCGGCCGGGATCAGGTCTTCGTAGCCGCTGCGGCGCAGTTCGGCCTGGATCAGGGTGAACAGCTCGTCGTAACGAGGCTCTACCACTTCGGCCAGGGCCTGACGCGACAGCTCGCGAGGTGGACGGTCGCCCACGCTCGGCACTTTGATGGTTTCGCCTGCACCGGCCAGCTTGGCCAGCGCACAGGCATAACGAATCTTGATTTCTTCGGCGTACTGGGTCGGAGTGCGCAACGCCATGGCGATGTCGTTGGTCACCTGATCACCCGCAATCGGAATGACCGCCGTGTGGCGAATGGCGCCTTCGGTGAAGATCGCGATGTCGGTGGTGCCGCCACCGATGTCCACCAGGCAGACACCCAGTTCTTTCTCGTCATCGGTCAGCACGGAATACGCCGAGGCAAGCTGCTCGAGAATGATGTCGTCGACTTCCAGACCGCAGCGACGTACGCACTTCTCGATGTTCTGCGCCGCGTTCACTGCACAGGTCACCACGTGGACCTTGGCTTCCAGACGTACGCCGGACATGCCCAGGGGCTCACGCACGCCTTCCTGGTTATCGATCACGTAATCCTGAGGCAGGGTGTGCAACACGCGCTGGTCGGCAGGAATGGCCACCGCCTGAGCAGCATCGAGCACACGCTCCAGGTCCGCAGAGCTGACTTCGCGATCACGAATCGCCACGATGCCGTGCGAGTTCAGGCTGCGAATGTGGCTGCCTGCAACGCCCACGAATGCCGAGTGGATACGGCAGCCGGCCATCAGCTGAGCTTCTTCGATTGCGCGCTGGATCGACTGCACGGTCGATTCGATATTCACCACCACGCCCTTTTTCAGGCCGCGGGAGGGATGGGTACCGATACCCACGATTTCCAGCGAGCCATCGGCCGCGACTTCGCCTACCAGTGCCACCACCTTGGAGGTACCGATATCCAGCCCGACGATCATTTTGCCGCTTTGCACATTTGCCATGGTCCTGCCTCTTATCAATTCTTCGCGACGGCGGGTTTTTCCGTCGCCGGCGCTGCCTGTTCGCGCCAACCGACCGCAAGGCCGTTGGAGTAACGCAAGTCGACGCGCGCGATATTCGTTATTTGGTCTTTCAGCGTTTTGTCGTAAATCGCGATGAAGCGGCGCATTTTTTCGACAAGGTGGTCGCGTCCAAGCAACAATTCGATACCCGGGCCAGCACTACCGGCACCTGTTGTCAGGAACCAGCTGCCACGCTCGCGCAGTTCCAGGCGCACGATGGAGAAGCCCAGCGGGCGCAACATCTGACTCAACACCTGATACTGCTGCATCACCTGCTGCTGGGCCCGCTGCGGGCCGAACAACTGGGGAAGATGTTCGTAATTGGACAGTTCACGCGGTGTGAAAGCCTGCCCCTGGTTATTCAACAGCGCTTCATCGCCCCAACGGGCAACCGGCAATTGCTCTTCAAGACGAATCACTACCTGATCCGGCCATACACGACGGACCTCGGCGTGCGCGATCCATGGCATCTGCTCAAGCTCGGTGCGCATGGCCGCCAGATCGATCTTGAAAAAGCTCGACGCCACATAAGGCGCAATCCGCTGCTGCACAGCCTGCTGGCTGATGTAACTCAAATCGCCCTGCACGTTGATGCGGGTGATCGGGCGGTCGGCGTACGGCAGCAGACGCTGTGCTGCCTCATAAGTACCGAAGCCCAGAACCACCAACAGCACGGGCCAGAGCAGACGCTTCAGAAAACTGAAGTTGGCCTTGGGCAGGCGCGCCGACAAGGGCTCCTTGGCCACCATACGGCTGGCGCCGCGCGGCACCGGCTTGTTGCGGCCGGGTGCAGGTGGCTGAGGACGTGTCGACGGGCCGTACATGCCTTAACCCCTCGCCTGAACGCTGTCGGCCAGGATCGCCAACACCAGTTGTTGAAAATCCAGACCTGCCGCACGGGCCGCCATAGGCACCAGACTGTGATCGGTCATGCCCGGTACAGTATTGACTTCCAGTAACCAGAACTTGCCTTGTGCGTCCTGCATGACATCCGTGCGCGCCCACCCTGCAATGCCGATGGCTTCGCAAGCACGTGCTGCAAGTTGTTTGAGTTCCTGTTCCTGCGCATCGCCAAGTCCGCACGGAATCCGATACTGGGTATCGGACGCCAGGTACTTGGCATCGTAATCATAAAAACTGTGAGGAGTGCCCAGGCCGATGGGAGGCAACACCTGGCCACGCAGAGACGCCACAGTGAACTCAGGTCCCTGAATCCATTGTTCGACTAATACTTGCGAATCGTAGGTACTGGCGGCTTTCCAGGCGGCGATCAATTCATCGACGCTGTTCACCTTTGCCATACCGATACTTGAACCTTCATGGGCCGGTTTGACGATCAAAGGCAAGCCCAGTTCCGTCGCCGCGCAAATACAATCACTCTCGTTTTCAAGAACGGCATGCGCCGGTGTAGCAAGGCCGAGACTCTGCCAGACCTGCTTGGTGCGCAACTTGTCCATCGCCAGCGCAGAAGCCAGTACGCCACTGCCGGTATAAGGGATTTCCAGGCATTCCAGCAGGCCTTGCATGGTGCCGTCTTCACCGCCGCGTCCGTGCAGAACAATAAAGGCACGGTCGATTTTCTCGCTGACCAGTCGCTGCAGGAAGTCATCGCCCACATCGATGCCGAACGCATCCACACCAGCCTCGAGCAACGCGCCGAGCACGGCATTACCCGAGTTCAGCGAGACCGCACGCTCGGCACTCTTGCCACCGAAGAGCACGGCGACACGGCCGAAGCTTTTCGGCTCGAGTGTCGAGCGCAGGGACGACTGGGCAACGGCTGTCATTTCAGCTTCCCTTCGGTGGAGGCCACTTTGGCACCGGCGAACAGCGGGCTTTTGAGTAACTGCGGTGCGAGACCAGCGATGTCACCGGCGCCCTGACACAACAGGATGTCGCCGGCACGCAGCAACGGCTTGACCAACGGCGCCAGCTCGACACCGCGCTCGATGTAGATCGGGTCCAGTTGGCCGCGCTGACGAATGCTGTGGCACAGGTTGCGGCTGTCCGCACCGGGAACAGGCTCTTCACCGGCCGGGTAGACCTCCATCAACAACAGAACATTGGCTTCGGCCAGGACCTGCACGAAGTCGTCGTACAGGTCACGGGTGCGGCTGAAACGGTGTGGCTGGTAAACCATCACCAGACGACGATCAGGCCAGCCGCCGCGCACAGCGTTGATAACCGCAGCGACTTCGCGCGGGTGGTGACCGTAGTCATCGACCAGCATCACGTGACCACCATCGACCGGCAGCTCGCCGTAAACCTGGAAGCGCCGACCGACGCCCTGGAACCCGGAAAGGCCCTGAACGATGGCCTCGTCGCTGACGCCCTCATCGGTGGCAATGGCGATGGTCGCCAGCGAGTTGAGTACGTTGTGATTGCCGGGCATGTTCACCGACACATCCAGCGGCTCGCGGTCGCGGCGCAGTACGGTGAAGAAGGTCAGCATGCCGTCCTGACGCACATTGATTGCGCGTATATCGGCAGACTCGCTGAAGCCGTAGGTCAGAGTCGGACGCTTGACCAGCGGCAGAATTTCACGCACCACCGGATCGTCGATGCACATCACCGCCAGCCCGTAGAACGGCAGGTTGTGCAGGAACTCGACAAAGGTCTTCTTCAGTTTGTTGAAGTCGCCTTCGTAGGTCGCCATGTGATCGGCGTCGATATTGGTGACCACTGCGACCAGAGGCTGCAGGTGCAGGAAGCTGGCGTCGCTTTCATCAGCTTCGGCAATCAGGTAACGGCTGGTGCCCAGCTGCGCATTGGTGCCTGCGGCGTTGAGACGGCCGCCAATCACGAAGGTCGGGTCCAGGCCGCCAGCAGCGAACACCGAGGCGATCAGGCTGGTGGTGGTGGTCTTGCCGTGCGTACCGGCAACGGCGATGCCGTGGCGATAACGCATCAGCTCGGCGAGCATCTCGGCACGCGGTACGACCGGGATGCGACGCTCCAGGGCAGTGGCCACTTCCGGGTTGGAGGTGTTGACGGCGCTGGACACCACCAGCACGTCGGCACCGATGGTGTTCTCGGCACGATGGCCGACAAAAATCTGCGCGCCGAACGATTCCAGGCGTTCGGTCACGGCCGAGCCCTTCAGGTCGGAGCCCGAGACTTCGTAGCCCAGGTTCAACAACACCTCGGCGATCCCGCACATGCCTACGCCGCCGATACCGACGAAGTGGATACGACGGATACGGCGCATTTCAGGTTGTGGCATGGCGCGTTGATTCTCAACCATGGGCCACCTCCACGCAGACGTTGACGACGGTGCGGGTTGCATCAGGCTTGGCCAGGCTGCGTGCAGTGCGGGCCATGCTGTTCAATTGTTCGGGTTGCATCAAAACCTCTTTCAGGCGTGCTGCCATCTCGGCGGCGCCAGTTGTCGCTTGCGGCATGACGAAGGCTGCGCCTTCGCGAGCCAGATAGTCAGCGTTACGTGACTGATGGTCATCAATCGCGTGGGGCAGCGGTATCAGCAACGACGGCAGGCCGGCGGCGGCCAGTTCGCTGATGGTCAATGCGCCTGCGCGGCAGACCACCAGATCGGCCCAGCCATAGGCTTGGGCCATGTTCTGGATGAACGGCGCAACCTGCGCCTCGACGCCCACGTTGCGATAGCGCTCGGCGGTGACTGCGTCATGATTCTTGCCCGACTGATGAAAGACTTCGGGCTGGATGTCCTGAGGCAGCTGAGATAGCGCCTCGGGCAGTAATTTGTTCAACGGCTCCGCGCCCAGGCTGCCGCCCAGTACCAGCAGACGAGCCTTGCGTCCGGCCAGTGCCTGACGCGGTGTTTCCAGAAACAGCTCGACACGCACCGGGTTGCCGGTGGTGCGACGCTTGGACGAATCCGCAAAAGTGTTCGGGAACGCTTCGCACACCCGGCTGGCGAACGACGCCAGACTGCGGTTGGCGGTACCGGCCACGGCGTTCTGCTCGTGAATGATCAACGGTACGCCGGCCAGCTTCGCCGCCAGACCGCCGGGGCCGGTGACGTAGCCACCAAAGCCGACCACGCAGACCGGTTTCACCTGACGCACGACCTTGCGTGCCTGCATCAGGGCCTTGAGCAACATCAAAGGCGCCTTGAGCAGCGACAAGCGGCCCTTGCCACGCAGACCGGTGACGTTGATCAGGTGCAGCGTCAGACCGGCTTGCGGTACCAGTTCGTTTTCGATACCGCGCGGCGTGCCCAGCCAATGGACCTTGTAGCCGCGTGCCTGAAACTCGCGGGCACAGGCCAGCGCCGGGAATACATGCCCGCCGGTCCCGCCCGCCATGATCAGCACATTAGCGTCCATGGGGCGTCTCCTCGGCGAAGTCGCTTTCCTTGAACTCGGCTTCTTCACTGCCCATGTTGTTGCGCGATTCCCACTCGATGCGCAGCAGCAGCCCGAGGCTCGCGCAGCAGATCACCAGCGAGCTGCCGCCGTAGCTGAGGAACGGCAGGGTCAGGCCCTTGGTGGGCAGCAAGCCGACGTTCACACCGATGTTGATCAGGAACTGACCGATCCACAGGAACGACAGACCGTAGGCCACGTAGGCACCGAAGAACTGCTTGGCGCGCTCGGCCCACATGCCGATGTACATGCCGCGAATACTGACGAACAGAAACAGCGCGACGGTGATCAGCGAACCCACGACGCCCAGCTCTTCTGCAAGGACCGAGAACACGAAGTCGGTGTGCGCTTCCGGCAGGTAGAACTGCTTCTGCACGCTGTTGCCCAGCCCGACGCCGAACCACTCGCCGCGACCGAAGGCGATCAGCGCCTGGGTCAACTGATAGCCGGAACCGAACTGGTCGGCCCACGGGTCGGTAAAGTTGGTCAGACGCGCCATCCGGTAAGGTTGGGCCTGAACCAGCACCACCACAGAAGCGACCGCCAGTACCACCATCAGCGAGAAGCGGAACAGGCCGACCCCGCCAAGAAACAGCATGGCCGCCGCCGCGCCCATCATGACCACGGTGGCACCGAAGTCAGGCTCCATGAGCAGCAGACCGGCCATCGGCAGCAGCACGATGAACGGCTTGAAAAAGCCCATCCAGCTTTCGCGAACTTCCTGCTGCTGACGGATCAGGTAGCCGGCAAGGAAGATCACCACAAACACCTTGGCGATTTCCGACGGCTGCACGTTGAACGCGCCGAAGCCGATCCAGCGCATCGAACCGTTCACCTCGCGCCCGATTCCCGGCACCAGTACCAGCAGCAACAGGCCGAACGCACCGAGCAGCATCATCCAGCCCAGGCGCTGCCAGGTGGCTACCGGAATCATCATGGTCACGCCGCAGGCACCCAGGCCGATCAGCAGATAAACCAGGTGACGGGTCATCATGTACAGCGTGTTGCCCGACTGCACTGCGGCCACTTCCGAAGAAGCCGAGGTAATCATTACCAGGCCAAGGCCGAGCAGCGCCAGGCAGCCGACCAGCATCGGGAAATCGAGGTCGATGCCGCGCCCGCTGATCAGTGGCGATGGATAAGGCTTGATCACACCGAAGATCATGACAAGCACTCCACTGCCTGCGCGAACACACGTCCGCGCTCTTCATAATTCTTGAACATGTCCAGACTGGCGCATGCAGGAGAAAGCAATACGGCGTCGCCACGTTGCGCCAGTTTGGCGCTGTGCTCGACAGCCGCCTGGATGGTATCGACACGCAGCAGCGGAACGGCGTCGCCCAATGCCCGGGCAATCAGCTCGGCATCACGCCCAAGCAGTACCGCTGCGCGGCAATGCCTGGCGACTGGCGCACGCAAACCGCTGAAGTCAGCGCCTTTGCCATCGCCGCCGGCGATCAGCACCAGCTTGCCATCGATATCCGAGCCCAGCCCTTCGATGGCAGCCAGTGCGGCACCGACATTGGTGGCTTTGGAATCGTTGTAGTAATGAACGCCATCGTGCTCGCGCAGCCACTGGCAGCGATGCTCCAGGCCGGTGAATTCACGCAGGCTGGCGAGCATGGCGTCGAACGGCAGGCCGACCGCATGCCCCAGGGCCAGGGCGGCAAGCGCGTTGGACTGATTGTGCGCACCGCGCACTTTCAGCTCACGCACCGGCATGAGGTTTTCAAACTGGAACGCCAGGTACTTTTCGCCGTTCTCTTCACGCAGGCCGAAACCATGGAAGTCGGGCTTGTTGAGGCCGAATGTCCAGCACGGCAGGCCTTCGCCAATCAGCGGACGGGACAGCGCATCCTGACGATTGACCACCACTTGCCGCGCGCCACGGAAAATCCGGTGCTTGGCCAGGTGGTAGGCAGGCAGGCCGCTGTAGCGGTCCATGTGGTCTTCGCTGATATTCAGCACGGTCGCCACTTCAGCATTGAGCTGATCGGTGGTTTCGAGCTGAAAGCTGGAGAGCTCCATCACGTACAGCTCGACCTCATCGCTGAGCAGGTCCAGCGCCGGAGTGCCAAGATTGCCGCCCACTGCCACACGCTTTCCAGCGGCAGCGGCCATTTCGCCGACCAGCGTGGTCACGGTGCTTTTCGCATTCGAGCCGGTAATGGCAATCACCGGCGCCTTCGCGTAACGCGCGAACAGTTCGATGTCACCCGACAGTTTGACGCCGCGTGCGTGCGCCTGCTGCAGGGCCGGGGTGGCCAGGGCCAGACCGGGGCTGACATACAGCTCATCGGCACGGCAGAGGAAATCCACGTCCAGCTCGCCACAACGCACTTCCACCTGCGGATAGTCGCGACGCAAGGTCGCCAGCTCAGGAGGATTCTCCCGCGTGTCGGCCACGGCAAAGGACACGCCCTGGTTCGCCAGGAAGCGAACCAGGGACATGCCGCTTTTGCCTAGTCCCACGACAATGCGGAAGCGGTCGGAAACGATCAGGGACACTCGTTCTACCTCAGTTTCAGCGTGGCAAGGCCAATGAGCACCAGAATCACGGTGATGATCCAGAAACGGACGATCACACGTGGCTCGGGCCAGCCTTTGAGTTCAAAGTGGTGGTGGATCGGCGCCATGCGGAATACGCGGCGGCCGGTAAGTTTGAAAGACGCAACCTGAATGACCACTGAAAGGGTTTCCATCACGAACACGCCGCCCATGATGAACAGGACCATTTCCTGACGAACGATCACCGCCATGGTGCCCAGCGCCGCGCCGAGTGCCAGCGCACCGACGTCGCCCATGAACACCTGCGCCGGATACGTGTTGAACCAGAGGAACCCCAGCCCGGCGCCAATCAGCGCGCCAGAAAACACAATCAGCTCGCCCGCCCCCGGCACGTAGGGAATCAGCAGGTATTCAGCAAATTTAACGTTACCCGACAGGTAGCAGAAAATGCCCAAAGCACCGCCCACCATCACCGTTGGCATGATCGCCAGACCGTCCAGCCCGTCAGTCAGGTTGACTGCGTTGCTGGAGCCGACGATCACGAAATAGGTCAGTACGATGAAACCGATACCCAGCGGGATGCGCACATCCTTGAGCATCGGCACGATCAGCGTGGTTTCGGTTGCCGACGGCGCAGTCGTGTAAAGGAAGATCGCGGCACAGAGGCCGAATACCGACTGCCAGAAATACTTCCAGCGGCTCGGCAGGCCCCGCGAATTCTTTTCGATCACCTTGCGGTAGTCATCGACCCAACCGATCGCGCCGAACAGGAAGGTCACCAGCAACACGACCCACACGTAACGGTTGCTCAGGTCAGCCCACAGCAACGTACTGATACCAATGGACGACAGGATCAGCGCCCCGCCCATGGTCGGCGTGCCGGACTTGGACAGGTGCGACTGCGGACCGTCGTTACGCACCGACTGACCGATCTGACGCATCTGCAGGGTGCGGATCATCCACGGCCCCAGGCACAGCGACAGCGTCAGTGCAGTGAGCACGCCAAGAATCCCGCGCAATGACAGGTACTGAAAGACCGCGAAGCCTTTGTAGAACTGTTGTAAAAACTCGGCCAACAGCAGCAGCATTAATGTTTCTCCAGGCTAGAACCGCACAAGGCAGCCACGACGTGTTCCATCGCAGCGCTACGCGAGCCCTTGATCAGTAAAGTGGTATCGGGGTCCTGCTCGGCGCCCAGCGCCGCAATCAGTTCAGCCTGACTGGCAAAGTGGTAAGCGTGCTCGCCAAAGGCGCTGACGGCGTGAGTCATCAACGGGCCGACGGCATACAGCGCCGACACCTTGCCAGCGGCATAGGCACCGACTTCGCGATGGCCCTGCTCGGCCCAGTCGCCCAGCTCGCCGATATCGCCCAGCACCAGTACGGTACGACCGGTGAAGCCGGTGAGGATGTCGACGGCCGCGTTGATCGAGGCAGGGTTGGCGTTGTAGGTATCATCAATGACGCGCGTGCCATTGCTGGCGATTTGCGCCACGGCACGGCCCTTGACCGGCTGCACGTTGTTCAGCCCGGTAACGATCCCTTCCAGCGGCACACCCATTGCGCAGCCGGCAGCCGCAGCGGCCAGGGCGTTGGAAACGTTGTGCGTGCCGAGCAGGTTCAGCTGAACCCGGGCGGTGCCGAGCGGGCTGTTGATGGTGAAAGCCGGGCAGCCCCGAGCATCACGACTGAGCTCGCTGGCGTACACATCCGCTGCAGAGTCGGTCAGTGCGAAGGTCAGGACATTGCGATTGCCGGCGCGCTTGCGCCAGATCGGGAACGCTTTGTCTTCCAGATTCAAGACTGCAGTGCCACCCGCGTCGAGACCTTCCAGAATCTCGCCCTTGGCTTCGACAATCCTGTCCGGGCCGCCAAACTCGCCAACATGGGCGGTGCCGGCGTTGGTAATCATCGCAACGTGCGGCTTGGCAAGGCTCACGGTGTAGGCAATCTCGCCAACCCGCGATGCACCCAGTTCGATCACAGCGGACGTGAATTCGGGAGCCAGTTCCAGCAGCGTCAGTGGAACGCCCAATTCGTTGTTCAGGTTGCCTCGGGTCGCCAGCACAGGGCCGCGCGTGCGCAGGATGCTCGCGAGCATCTCCTTGACCGTGGTTTTGCCACTCGACCCGGTGACGGCAGCAACCGGCCGGTCGACGAACGCATTGCGATTCATGGCACCCAGCTGGGCAAGTGCCTTGCGGGTATCCAGCACGAGCAGTTGCGGCAAGGCGGTGCCCTGCACTTCGCGCTCGACCAGAGCCCCGACCGCACCTTTGGCAGCCACTTGGTCGAGGTATTCATGACCGTCGAAACGCGGGCCGGTCAGGGCCACGAACAGTTGCCCAGGCTGGATGCCACGACTGTCGGTGCTCACGCCGGCAAAGCTGCAGTCGCCGCCGACCAGACGGGCGTCGAGTGGTACAACCAGTTCGCGGAAGGTCATTGGCTTAAGCATTCGCAGGCTCCCATACGGCAAGCGCACTGGCGGCTTCTTGCAAATCGGAGAACGGCTGCCGCTGACCGTTGATTTCCTGGTAGTCCTCGTGGCCCTTGCCAGCAAGCACCACCACGTCATCAGCATTGGCGCTGGCAATCAGCTCGGCAATGGCCTGACCGCGACCTTCGATGAAACGCACCTTGTCCGCAGCAACGAAGCCAGGGCGTATATCGTCAAAAATACTGACAGGCGATTCGGAGCGCGGATTGTCATCAGTGACCCATACGCCGTCGGCCAGACGCTCGACCACTCCAGCCATCAACGGACGCTTGCCACGGTCACGATCACCGCCGCAGCCGAACAGGCACAACAAGCGGCCCTTGGCGTGCGGGCGCAGTGCTTCAAGTACTTTTTCCAGCGCGTCCGGGGTGTGCGCGTAATCCACGACCACCAGAGGCTTGTCGGCACCACCCAGACGCTGCATGCGTCCGACCGGGCCTTCGAGTTTCGGCAGCGCCTTGAGAATTTCATCCAGCGCGTAATCCAGGCCCAGCAGCGCGCCGACCGCAGCCAGCACATTGCTCAGGTTGAAACGACCCAGCAGGCTGCTGCGCAGGAAATGCTCGCCCTGCGGCGTGACCAGCGTGGCACGCACGCCATCGTCATCGAACTTCGCATCGCGGCAATACAGGTAGGCCGAACTGTCCAGCTGGCTGTAGGTGATCAACCGCGACTCTTGTTTGACCGCGGCCAGTTCACGACCGAAGTCGTCATCCAGGTTGATCACCCGGCATTTCAGATCGGACCATGCGAACAGCTTCGCCTTGGCGGCAGCGTAGGCCTCCATGGTGCCGTGATAATCCAGATGGTCACGGGACAGATTGGTCAGCACCGCCACATCAAAGGCCAGCGCCGTAGCGCGTCCCTGATCAAGACCGTGGGACGAGACTTCCATCGCCACTGCGCGCGCACCGGCCTTTCTCAGGTCGGTCAGCGTCGCCTGCACGGCAATCGGGTCGGGCGTGGTGTGGCGACCGCTTTGCAGCGAGCCGTAGAAACCGGTGCCCAAGGTACCGACGATCCCGCAACGCTGGCCGAGGACATCAAGCGCCTGGGCCACCAGTTGGGTCACGCTGGTCTTGCCGTTGGTGCCGGTAACACCGACCAGATTCAGACTGCGGCTCGGATCGCCATAGAAGCGACCGGCGATGGCGGACAACTGCCCGGCGAGCCCCTTGACCGGGATCAGCGGCACGTCGGTGATCGGCAGCACGGTCGACCCTTCGACTTCATAGGCTACGGCAGCTGCGCCACGCTTGAGCGCGTCGGCGATATGCGCGCGGCCATCGACCTTGATGCCCGGCACTGCCAGAAACAGGTCGCCCGGGCGCACATTGCGGCTGTCGAGGGTCAACTCGCGAATCAGCGCATCGCGGTCGGTGTGAGCGAAAATCTTGCTCAGATTAAAGGCCATCAACCACGCCCTCCTTTGGCTGCCGGTGCGGCGTTGACTTGTTCAGGTGGCGCAAGGTTGTCCGGCGTCACGTTCATCAGACGCAACGTGCCGGACATGACCTTGCTGAATACCGGGGCCGAAACCAGACCACCGTAGTAACCACCCTTGCTCGGCTCGTCGATGACAACCACGATGGCGTAACGCGGGTTACTCATCGGGCCGAAACCGGCGAACAGCGAGCGATAGGAATTTTCCGCATAGCCCTTGGTGCCAATGGACGTCTTGCGCGCCGTACCACTCTTGCCGCCAACGTGGTAGGACGGCACACGGGCGCGATAGACGCCGCGTGGGTCCTCGATAACCTGCTGCAACATGCCTTGCAGGGTCTTCGCGGTTTTCTCAGGAATGGCCTGGGTCGACTCCGGCTCTTTATCTGTTTTCAGGATGGTCAACGGCACGATGCGGCCATTGTTGGCCAGCGCGCCGTAGGCATGCACCAGCTGCAAGGCCGTGACCGACAGACCGTAGCCATAGGACAGCGTGGCGGTTTCGGCCTTGCGCCATTCGCGGTAGTTGGGCAGGTTGCCGACGCGCTCGCCAGGGAAGCCGAGGCCGGTGTACTGACCGAAACCGACGCGCTGCATGGCACGGAAGATCGCCTCACCGCCCACATCAAACGCAACCTTGCTCATGCCGACGTTACTGGAGTTGATCAGAATGCCGGTCAGATCGAGGATCGGGCCTTCGGTCTTGGTCACGTCACGAATCGTGTATTTGCCGATCTGCAGGGTGCCCGGATAAACCTCGACCTTGTCGGTCGGCTTCCAGCGGCCACTGTCCAGCGCTGCGGTCATGGAGATCGGCTTCATGGTCGAACCGGGTTCGAACACGTCGATGATGGCCCGGTTGCGCATGGCGGCAGGCACCATGGTGCGACGGTTGTTCGGGTTATAGGTGGGCTGGTTGACCATCGCCAGAACCTCACCGGTCTTGACGTCCATGATCACCATGCTGCCGGCCTTGGCCTCGTTCTCGACGATGGCATTGCGCAGTTCACGGGTCGCCAGGTACTGCAGGCGCAGGTCAATAGACAAAGCCAAGGTCTTTCCGGCCTTGGCATTCTTGGTGACCTGAACATCCTTGATCAGTCGACCGCGCCGGTCCTTGATGACCTGACGCTTGCCGGGCACACCAGCGAGCCAGTCGTCATACGCCAGCTCGACGCCTTCCCGGCCATGGTCGTCAAGGTCGGTAAAGCCGACCATGTGTGCAGTGACATCGCCGGCCGGATAAAAGCGGCGGAACTCTTCGATGCCGTAAACGCCGGGCACTTTCAGATCGATGACCGACTGGCCCTGTTCCGGCGTGAGGCCACGGACCAGGTAGATGAATTCCTTGTTCGCCTGCGAGTCCAGACGCTCGGTCAATGCCTTGAGATCCTGGCCCAGCGCTGCGGCCAGCATCGGCCACTTGGACTTGTCCTGCTGCATTTCACGCGGGTTGGCCCACAGCGTGGTCACCGGCGTACTGACCGCCAGCGGCTCGCCGTTACGGTCGGTGATCAGACCACGGTGCGCCGGAATAGGGATATGCCGAAGGCTGCGTGCATCGCCCTGCTCCTTGAGAAAGGTATGGTCGATGACCTGCAGGTCGACAATGCGCCAGCAAATGGCGAGCACGAGGGACACCAGCAGCCCCACGACTACGCGAAAACGCCACGGATAAAGAGCGCCATCAAGTTTCATCATGGCGCCACCATCCGCACTTCGGCAGCGCTCGGGATGCGCATCTTCAGCTGTTCGGTGGCCAGAGTTTCGATACGGCTATGCGCAGTCCAGGTGCTCTGCTCAAGAATCAGCCGGCCCCACTCTGCCTGCGCCTTGTCGCGCACGCTCATTTCCGAATACAGCGAGTTGAGCAGTTGACGATTCCAATGTGCACTATAGGAAACGCCAATCGCCGAAATCAGGACAGCAATGAACAGCAGCAGCATAATGAAACTGCCGCCGGGCAGAGGCTTCAGAAACAGACGGCTCACCTGAGCTTCTCCGCTACACGCATGACAGCACTGCGCGAGCGCGGGTTGGCTTTGGTTTCGGCATCCGAGGCGAATTGAGCCTTGCCGTGAATTTTGATTTTCGGTTCGAACGGTTTGAACTGGATCGGCAGATTGCGCGGCATGTTGTCGGCTTCGCCCTTGGCGAGCTTGCGCATGAACAGCTTGACGATGCGGTCTTCCAGCGAGTGAAAGCTGATGACGACCAGGCGGCCACCCACTTCCAGCGCATCCAGTGCCGCTTCAAGGCCGGCTTCCAGATCGCCCAGTTCATTGTTTACGTGAATACGCAGGCCCTGAAAGGCACGCGTTGCCGGATTCTTGCCCTTTTCCCAGGCAGGGTTGGCGACCTTGAGCACTTCTGCCAGATCGGCTGTGCGCTCGAAAGGCTGGACTTCGCGACGCGCAACGACCGCATTGGCCATCCGCTTGGCAAACCGCTCTTCGCCGTACTCCTTGAAGACGCGGGCAATTTCTTCAGCCGGTGCAGTCGCGATGAACTCGGCGGCGCTTACGCCACGGGCGGGGTCCATGCGCATGTCCAGAGGACCGTCGTTCATGAAGCTGAAACCGCGCTCGGGATCATCCAGCTGCGGGGACGACACACCCAGATCCAGCAGGATGCCACTGACCTTGCCGGCCAAACCGCGTTCCTGAGTTTCGGATCCCAATTCGGCAAAGCTGCGCTGCACAATGACAAAGCGGCCGTCTTCGGCCGCTAGCGCTTGCCCGGTGGCAATCGCTTGAGGGTCCTTGTCGAATCCCAGAAGCCGACCATCGGGGCCCAGCTGGCTGAGTATCAGACGACTATGCCCGCCACGTCCGAACGTGCCGTCCAGATAGCAGCCATCGGCGCGCACCGCGAGAGCCTCCACGGCTTCTTCAAGCAGCACGGTGATGTGGGTAAAGCCGCTATTCATAGTCACAGGATCAAATCACGTAATTCGTCGGGCATCGCGCCAGGTTTTTGAATGGCAGCCAGGTCAGCATCAGCAAGAGCGTTCCAGGCGTCCTCGTCCCACAGTTGAAACTTGTTGAGCTGGCCCACCAACATCACGCGCTTGTCGAGCTTCGCGTATTCGCGAAGACGTGGCGGCACCAGAAAACGCCCGCTGCCATCGAGCTCCAGATCGACAGCATTACCAATCAGAAGCCTTTGCAGACGACGGTTCTCTTCACGAAACGTCGCCAGATCACGAAGTTTCGCCTCTATCAGCTCCCATTCGGAAAGCGGGTAAAGGCAAAGGCATGGATCAACGGCATCAATGGTCACGATAAGTTGGCCGGCGCTACGCGAATCCAACTCGTCACGGTACCGGCTCGGCATAGCGAGACGACCCTTGGCATCGAGATTGATCGCATTGGCACCACGGAACACAGGCGCATTCTCCGAATATTAGCTTTTTGCGCTAAAAAAACCCACTTCGTGCCACTTTCTGCCACTTGCGCACACTATAGGAACGCGCCCACCACACCGTCAAGGCACGGTCTTAAGGAAAACCCTTACATTTCGGAGATTTAGGAGAGGTATTGGGGATAAAAGGGTAATTCTGCGAAGGATCCGACAGATAAATCCCACGCAACTCAAATCGTTGCGATTCGAAGTTAATGTAATTTATGAGCTGTAAGATTTTTTTGGTATTACGGAGGGGTTTTGCTGCTTGAAACGAAGGGGAAGAAAAAAGGTGGAGAGTCGATCTGTAAGCCGGGTTCTGTCGAGAACAGTCATTCCTCTACGACGGCCATCACTGGACGTCTTTAGCAACCTACCCGGTTCCAGCGCGGGCCACGCCTAGGAACCCTATTTGGTCTTGCTCCGAGTGGGGTTTACCTTGCCACGAACTGTTACCAGACGTGCGGTGCGCTCTTACCGCACCTTTTCACCCTTACCGGCACCGAAGTGCTTAGGCGGTTATTTTCTGTGGCACTTTCCGTAGGCTCACGCCTCCCAGGCGTTACCTGGCACTCCGCCCTATGGAGCCCGGACTTTCCTCCCCCCCTTGTTGCGGAACAACAAGAGGCAGCGACTGTCCAATCGACTCTCCGCCGACAAGGTTAGCGGCACACGCCATCAAGAACAAGCTTTAATAGCATGCGTGTCCCGGTTGCCCCTTTCAAACGCAGCGTGTTACTCCTTCTGTTTCTCCAGCGCCACCTGATACAGCAGGTTCTTGCGCACGCCGGTTATTTCGGCAGCCAGCGCTGCGGCGCGCTTGAGCGGCATCTCGGCAAGCAGCAAATCCAGCACCCTGCGGGCCTCATCACCGATGACGTCCTCGTCATCCGGCGGCGTCCAGCCAGCCACCAGCACGACGCACTCGCCACGCTGCTGATTACTGTCGGATTCGACGAACGCCCGCAGCTCACCCAAAGGCAGACCCTTGAGGGTTTCGAAAGTTTTGGTTATTTCACGCGCCAGCAATGCCTGACGGTCAGCACCGAAGACCAGTTCCATATCCTGCAGACACTCCAGGATGCGGTGCGGCGCCTCATAATAGATCAGCGTGCGCGGCTCTTCCCTGACACGCTCAAGCCTGGCCTTGCGACCGGCAGACTTGGCCGGAAGAAAGCCTTCGAAAATGAATCGATCCGACGGCAGCCCGGCCGCAGACAGCGCTGCGATCAAGGCGCACGCGCCCGGCACCGGTACGACCGGCACACCCGCGGCGCGCGCCTGGCGCACCAGGTGGTAACCGGGATCGGAGATCAGTGGCGTGCCCGCATCGGAAATCAGTGCGACGTCATCACCGGCCAGCAGACGCGTGATGAACCGACTACCCTCATCACGTTCATTATGTTCGTGACAGGCCGCCAATGGCGTAGAGATGCCGAAATGCTGCATCAGCCGTGCGGAATGACGCGTGTCTTCAGCCGCAATCAGCGCGACCTCACGCAACACCTTCAGGGCTCGCACGCTCATGTCGTCCAGATTGCCGATAGGAGTCGCCACTACATAAAGCGAACCCGAAGTGGAATTCGAAACAACCGGAACAGTCAAAACGCAAACCTCGCAGGTTAAAACAGGCACTTGGAAAAAATGCATTGTACAGACTGCGGCCCGGCGGAACGGTTCGCGCGTCAGGATGCCGACAAAAAAGGAATGAAAACATGTTCAGACCCGAGCAAGAAGCGCGGCGCACCTCTCGAATTGAACGATTTGGCCGCCAGATGACCTTAACGCGACTGATATCACGGCTTTAAATACCTTCGACATCGCACCCCGGCCAGCGCTTGGGTACAATCCCCCGTTAATTCGCTCGAGTTTCAGGAACATACCAATGATCGCTTGTCTGCGGCTGCTCTCTGCCCTCTGCCTCGCTGCCCTCCTCGCAGCCTGTGCCAGCTCGCCCTCGTCCAGCCTTGGCGAGCTGCCTCGAACCCCTGATGCCAGTATCGAGCAATTGCTCGAGCAGGCCGCCAGCGCCAAAACACCCGAGCAGGCCGCAACGCTGCGCTTGAGTGCTGCCGATCTGGCCAGCCGCCAGAATGACGCGGGGCGCGCCGCGCAAATCCTCGGACAGGTGCAAATCGATCAACTCAAGCCCGGCTTGCAGGTTTTCGCCAGCACACTGTCCGCTGAGCTGGCGATGGGCCGCAATCAACCCAAGGCAGCGCTGACCGCCCTGAATCATCCAAGCATGCAGCGCCTTGGCGAACTGTCGGTCGAGCAGCAGATTCGCACTCACATGGTCAAGGCACGCGCTCTGGAAGCCGATGGTCAGGCTCTGGCAGCCGCCAACGAGCGGGTTTACGCCGGCCCGCTGCTGCAAGGCACAGACGCCAGCGCCAACAATGACGCGATCTGGACCCTGGTCTCCGCCCTGCCTGCCGAGCAACTGCAGAGCACAGCCACCGACGATATGGGCGGCTGGCTGAACCTGGCTCGTTCGATCAAGGGCGCAGGCACGCTTGAGCAGCAACAGGCTGCCATCGACAACTGGAAAGCGCAGAATCCGAAACACCCTGCTGCACTGCAATTGCCTACTGCCCTCGCGCAGCTGCGTGCACTGACCAGCGAACCGATTACCAAAATCGCCCTGCTGCTGCCGCAGGACGGTCAGTTGGCCGCAGTTGCCAAGGCATTGCGCGAAGGCTTCATGGCCGCGCACTTCCAGGCTCAGCAAGCAGGCGAGAATCCGCCGGCCATTCAGGTCTTCGACAGCTCGCGAATCACCTCGATGGACGAGTTTTACCGTCAGGCTCAAGCCGCTGGCGTGCAACTGGTCGTCGGTCCGCTGGAAAAGAACCTCGTCAAACAGCTGAACAGCCGTCAGCAGCTGCCTATCACCACCCTGGCGCTGAACTACAGCGATACCAGCAATGAAGGCCCTGCCCAGCTGTATCAGTTCGGCCTGGCCGCCGAAGACGAAGCCCGCGAGGTCGCACGTCGCGCCTGGGCGGACGGCAAGCGCAGCGCCGTAGCGATGGTTCCGAAAGGCGAATGGGGCGACCGCGTGCTGGATGCCTTCCGCAAGAGCTGGCAGGCCAAGGGCGGCACGCTGATCGCTGCAGAGCACGTTGATCAGCCCGTAGAACTGGCACAGCAGGTCGCCGACCTGTTCCAGCTGCGCAACAGCGAAGGCCGCGCGCAACGCCTGCAAAGCACGGCCGGCACTCAGATCGCCGCTCAGCCAAGCCGTCGCCAGGACATCGACTTCATGTTTCTCGCCGCAACCCCGCAACAAGCGCAGCAGATCAAACCCACCATGGTCTTTCAGTACGCAGGTGACGTTCCGGTCTACGCCACTTCGCACCTGTTCACCAACAGCAACGATCACGCGCAATACATGGACCTGAATGGCGTGCGCTTCTGCGAAACGCCATGGCTGCTGAACGCCGAAGACCCGCTGCGCCAGCAAGTGACCGCGCAATGGCCACAGGCTGCAGGCAGCCTGGGTCGTCTGTATGCGATGGGTATCGACGCCTATCGCCTGGCACCGCGCCTCGCCCAGCTCAAGGCAATGCCTGACAGCCGCATTGACGGGCTGTCCGGCAGCCTCAGCCTGAACCCTGGCCGTCGCGTCGAACGCCAGCTGCCATGGGCTGAATTCGTCGACGGCAAGGTCCAGCGCCTGCCGGACACGGCTCCTTGATGCAACGCAGCACCCGCCAGCAAGCAGGGCGCGAGGCTGAAGCCTTCGCCCTGCAGTTTTTGCAACGACAGGGGCTGCGCCTTATTGAACAAAACTGGTTATGCAAACGCGGCGAGCTTGATCTAGTCATGCTTGACGGCGATACAGTAGTATTCGTCGAAGTTCGCTACCGGCGCCATTCAGGCTGGGGCGGCGCCATGGAAAGCGTCGATTTTCGCAAGCAGGAGAAACTCGTCACGGCCGCACAGCTTTTTCTGCAGCACGCAACGGCCTGGGCCAATCACCCGTGCCGTTTCGACGTGATCGCCATTGAAGGCGAGCCTGGCAATGCCGCACCGCTGAACTGGATCAAGAGCGCTTTTGACAGCTGAGCTGGCGCAGCGGCCCAGCCTGAGCCAGGAATGCAATACGCTACAGCCCTCACCGATTTCGCTATTTGTTTTGCCGGCTGCACACCTTGTGTGCCGGATAGCTTCCGGGAGAACCCGGCGCATCCGCCTCGCCGCCGTACGCTCTAATTAAGGTCACATTGATGGACATGCAATCCCGAATTCGCCGGCTGTTCCAGGCCAGCATCGAAACCAAGCAACAGGCGATGGAAGTCCTAGCACCCTTTATCGAGCAAGCCAGTCAGGTCATGGTCAATGCCCTGCTCAACGAGGGCAAGATGCTCGCGTGCGGCAACGGCGGATCAGCAGGCGATGCACAGCACTTTTCCTCGGAACTGCTCAACCGCTTCGAGCGTGAGCGGCCGAGCCTGCCGGCGATTGCACTGACCACCGACAGCTCGACGATCACCTCGATCGCCAACGATTACAGCTACAACGAAATCTTCTCCAAACAGATCCGCGCGCTGGGGCAGCCAGGCGATGTGTTGCTGGCCATTTCCACCAGCGGCAACTCGGCGAATATTATTCAGGCCATCCAGGCCGCACATGATCGCGAAATGATTGTCGTAGCATTGACGGGACGCGACGGTGGCGGCATGGCCTCGCTGCTATTGCCCGAGGATGTGGAGATCCGCGTACCCGCCAATGTCACGGCACGCATACAAGAAGTCCATCTGCTGGCGATCCATTGCCTTTGCGATTTGATCGACAGCCAACTGTTCGGGAGTGAAGAATGACCCCTAATCGTCTCAGCCTACTGGTTCTGACACTGTGCCTCAGCGTCACCGGATGCAGTTCGGTGATCACGGCCACTCGCGAAAAACCGATCGAAGATGATCGCGGCACGCGCACCTTCGGCAGCAAGATCGATGACTCGCTGATCGAGACCAAGGCAGCCGTCAACATCTCCAAGGCCAGCCCTGACCTCGCAGACGGTTCCCACATCGTTGTGACCAGCTTCAACGGCATCGTGCTGCTGGCGGGCCAGACACCGCGTGCCGACCTCAAGGCCATGGCCGAACAGGCCGCCAGCGCGGTTCAGCGCGTCAAGAAGGTCAACAACGAACTGCAGGTGATGGCACCCTCCTCGCTGCTGGCGCGCAACAACGACGCCTGGCTGACGACCAAGATCAAAAGCCAGATGATCGCTGACGCGTCCATCCCCGGCTCGCGCATCAAGGTAGTGACCGAGAACGGCATCGTGTTCCTGCTGGGCCTGGTGACCCAGGACGAAGCCAATCGCGCCACCAACCTGGTACAGGGCGTCTCCGGTGTGCAGAAGATCGTCAAACTCTTCGAGTACATCGACTGACGGGTGACCGACAGGCATGAAAAAGGCGATCCGAAGATCGCCTTTTTTATTGCCCGTTTTTACTTCACGACCTTCAGACTCGGCCTGCCACTCGGACGTGGCGGTTCGCTGTCTGGCGGAGGCGTATCGTCTTCGATCTCGATCTCGATTTCTTCACCCTCTTCCATGGAAGGCTCCAGATCGAAAACCATGCCCTGGCCGTTCTCGCGGGCATAAATACCCAGGATGGCAGCGACAGGTACATAAAGCGTGTGCGGCACACCGCCGAAGCGGCCTTCGAAACTGACCGCTTCGTTATCCATATGCAGATGACGCACGGCACTGGGCGAAACATTCAGGACAATCTGCCCGTCATTGGCAAACCCTTGCGGGACCTGCACCGACGGGTAATCCGCATTGACCAGCACATGCGGGGTGCAATCGTTATCGACGATCCACTCATAGAGAGCACGAACAAGATAAGGGCGACTGGAGTTCATCAACGGCTCCTTAAGCCTTAGCGCATTTCACGTTCGGCAGCAGACAGACTCGTCTGAAAAGCCTCACGCGCAAATTGGCGCTCCATGTAATCAAGCAACGGCTTGGCAGGCCGCGGCAATTCAATACCCAAAATTGGCAAACGCCAGAGTATGGGGAGTAGACAGCAGTCAACGAGACTTAGCTCGTCGCTCATGAAAAAAGCTTTTTCCGCGAACAACGGGGAAACCCCGGCCAGACTCTCGCGAAGCTCCTTGCGCGCCTGAACACGAGCAGGCTCTTTGCTGCGCGTGTCCAGAATCAGGTCGACAAGGCCGCACCAGTCTCTCTGGATACGATGGATCAGCAAACGGCTATTGGCACGGGCAACCGGATAGACGGGCAGCAGAGGCGGATGTGGATAGCGCTCATCCAGATACTCCATCACCACGGTCGACTCGTACAACGCCAGGTCACGATCGACGAGGGTCGGCACGCTGCCGTACGGATTTACTTCAATCAGTTGCGGCGGATGACGACCTGCCACCACTTCAATGATTTCGGCGCTGACACCCTTCTCGGCGAGCACAATGCGTACGCGATGAGAATAGTGGTCGGCGGGGTCGGAGTAGCAGGCCAACCGGTTGGTCACGCCCATGGCGATCCTCCTCGCTTGTTAAAATTTATCGGACAGACGAACGAACGCGCTTCAAGGGCGCATCCGATAATGAACGCAACAGGACAGGTGTTCGTCGCGGGCCACAAGATAGCTCATTTACGCGATGTAAATTCCGTAATCTTCGTCGACAGGCGGATAAATTTCACAATATCGACGTAAAACGAGCAGCCCAAAAACACCTTAACCGTAAAACACACGCCCATAAAAAAACGCCCAGCCCCGCGAGGGGATGGACGTTCTTTCTTTGAACGAAGAGCGTATTAACGCTTCGAGTACTGCGGACGCTTACGCGCTTTACGCAGACCGACTTTCTTACGTTCAACTTCACGAGCATCGCGAGTCACGAAGCCTGCTTTACGCAGAGCGCCACGCAGTGTCTCGTCGTACTGCATCAGAGCGCGAGTGATACCGTGGCGGATTGCGCCAGCCTGACCACTTACACCGCCACCGATAACGGTGACGTAGATGTCGAACTTTTCAACTGTCTCGGTCAGTTCCAGCGGCTGACGAACTACCATGCGGGCAGTTTCGCGACCGAAGAAATTGTCCAGGGAGCGGTTGTTGATCGAGATGTTACCAGTACCCGGACGCAGGAAAACGCGAGCGGTTGCGGTCTTGCGACGGCCAGTGCCGTAATTTTGAGTCGCCGACATAATGAACTATTCCGTTAAAACTTCAGTTCTTGGGGCTGCTGAGCAGTATGAGGGTGTACAGCGCCCGCATAGACTTTCAGCTTACGATACATGTCGCGACCCAGCGGGTTCTTAGGCAGCATGCCTTTGACCGCGGTCTCGATCACGCGCTCAGGAGCTTTGGCGATCAGCTTTTCGAAGTTGATCGACTTGATCCCGCCCGGAAAACCGGAGTGTGAGTAGTAGATCTTGTCGGTGGTCTTGGCACCAGTAACGCGGATCTGCTCGGCATTGATCACGACGATGTAGTCGCCGGTATCAACGTGCGGAGTGTATTCCGGTTTGTGCTTGCCACGCAGACGGCTCGCGATTTCGGTGGCCAGACGACCCAGGGTCTGACCAGCAGCGTCGACGACGAACCAGTCGCGCTTAACTGTTTCCGGTTTAGCAGTAAAAGTTTTCATTCTTTATAGCCTCAGGGGCCGCCCTGAAAATTAGACGGCGGATCTTACTGAATAGTGCGTACTTTGACAAGTCAAAGGCAGCCGGAAACAGACGCTATCGGGGGCTCGGGTCAGCGCGTCCGTTATACGGCAAGATTCTTCGGCAGACGGCGCATCACTTCCACTGCAAAGAGCTGGCGGATTATACAGACTGTAAAAATAACCTCAACCGGATTTTTTGTTCACATTCTGTTTATTGCCTGCGGGGCGTGGATTGGCGGATATTTACCCCCCTTAGCACAAAGCCATCATGGGTACCCTGCCAAGGAGCCCCACGTAACGAGGCTGGACAGTTTTGGCAAAAAATAAGACGATCCAGCCGTTGCTTGACCATTTACCCATATAAGAATAACGACTATGCCGATCCGACACGCCACTCTTCTGCGCCGCGTAAGCATCCTGACCACGGACAAGATGTTTGCCTCGACCGTCATGCAGGCCAAGGACTTCTTCCATCTGGCGAGCCTGCGCTACAGCAAGCAATTGGGCCACGGCCTGGTGCCCGCCTTCGAAACGCGCCTGGTCAGCCCGGACGGGCTTTCGGTCAGCAGCTTCAGCGACGTCACCCTGCCGGTCGACGGCGCGCTGTGCCAGAGCGACATCATCGTCATCCCGGCCTTTTGGGACGATTTTGAAACCCTCTGCCAGCGTTACCCACAGATCCTGCCGTGGTTGCGCGAGCAGCACGCCAACGGTGCCGTACTCTGCGCCGAAGCCACCGGTGTCTACTGGCTTGCCGAAGCCGGCTTGCTGGACGGCAAGGAAGCGACGACCTACTGGCGCTTTTTCAGCGCATTCGCCGAGCGCTATCCCAAGGTCCTGCTCAATCAGGAAAAGCACCTGACCGACGCCGACAACGTGTATTGCGCGGGCGGCACGACCTCAGCCTGCGATCTGTACATTTATCTGATCGAGCGCTTCTGCGGCGCCAATGTCGCCCAGGCCGTCGCCCGCGACATCCTCTATGAAGTGCGGCGCACGTACTCGCCGGGGCGAATCGGCTTTGGCGGTCAGAAGCTTCATCAGGACGTGGTCATTCTGCAGATTCAGCACTGGCTGGAAGAGCACTTTGCCGACAAGTTCCGTTTTGAAGACGTGGCCCGCGAGCACGGCATGAGCATTCGCAATTTCATGCGCCGCTTTCAGACCGCCACAGGCGACAAGCCGCTGCATTACCTGCAACGGCTGCGGATCGAAACGGCAAAGGGATTGCTCTCGGGGACGCGCAAGAGCATCAAGACCATCAGCTACGAAGTGGGCTACGACGACGCCAGCTTCTTTGCCCGACTGTTCCGCCAGCACACCGAGCTGTCACCCAATCAGTACCGGCAACAGTTCGAGAGTCAGAGGGAGAAGCTATAAGCTGCAAGCTGCAAGCTGCAAGCTGCAAGCTGCAAGCTGCAAGCTGCAAGCTGCAAGCTGCAAGAGCCTGGGCTTTTAGCTTGCGGCTTGCAGCTTGAAACTTGCCGCAGCGACTAGGCCCTGTGCGCCCGCGAGAGGAACTCGTGGGACTGCATTTCCAGCAGACGGCTCAAGGTGCGCTGGAACTCGAACATCAAGCGGCCACCGGTGTACAGGTCCTTCAATTCAACCTCGGCCGAGATGATCAGCTTGACGTTGCGATCGTAGAACTCGTCGACCATATTGATAAAGCGTCGGGCGATGTCGTCAGTGGCAACGTCCATCTGCTCGACACCGCTGATCAGCACGGCATGGAAGATCTTGCCCAGCTCGATGTAGTCGTTCTGACTGCGCGGGCCGTCGCACAACTCACGGAAGTCGAACCATGCCACATCGTCACATGTGCGCAGCGCACGGATCTCGCGGTTTTCGATCATCAACACATCGTTTTCGATGGTTTCTGCGCAATCCGGCGTCAGTGCCTTGAAGCTTTTACGCAGACTTTCCTGTGCAACTTCGTTGAGCGGGAAGTGGAACAGTTCGGCCTGCTCCAGATGCCGCAGACGGTAATCGACGCCACTGTCGACGTTGACGATGTCGGTGTTCTGCTTGATCAGCGCGATGGCCGGCAGGAAACGCGCCCGCTGCAGGCCGTCCTTGTACAGACCGTCCGGAACGATGTTGGAAGTCGCCACCAGCGTCACGCCGTTCTTGAACAGCTCTTCCATCAGCGTGCCGAGGATCATGGCATCAGTGATATCGGAGACGAAAAATTCGTCGAAACAGATGACCCGCGCCTCGTCGGAAAAACGCCTGGCGATGATCGTCAGCGGGTTTTTCTCGCCCTTGAGGGTCTTCATCTCTTCGTGCACGCGCTTCATGAAGCGGTGGAAGTGCGTACGGACCTTGTCCTGGAACGGCAGCGCGTCGAAGAACGTATCGACCAGATACGTCTTGCCGCGGCCTACGCCACCCCAGAAGTACAGCCCCTTGACCAGCGTCTGCTCTTTCTTGCCGAACAGTTTGCCGAACAGGCCGGGCTTGCTGTCGTGAGCGGCGATCAGATCGTCGTACAGGCGCTGCAAATGACGCACAGCGTTTTCCTGAGCGGCATCGTGAAAGAAGTCCGGGCGTTTCAGATCAGCTTGATATCGTTCTAGGGGCGTCATAATTCGTTAGCAAGGCAACAAAAACGGGTCGTCACTGTAGCGACGACCCCGGGGATTGGCAATCAGTCCTGTTGGGGAGCGAGCGCCAGCTTGAGCGTTTCGATGGCACTGTCGCGCGTGGCAGCGTCGGCGAATACCGGACTGTCCGCCACACAGGCGCCGTTCAGCCACAGCGTGAAGCGATCGTCTTCGCTGCGCAGGTCCAGTTCACCGCCCTGCTGCAACTGCTTGCTGACCACGCCAGCCGCCTTGCCATCGGCAAAATTGCGCGACAACAGCAACTGCTCGCCATCGGCTGCCAGCAGACGGAAACGGAAGCTGCCGTCGTCTTCACGGAAGCTGACGAAACGGGCGCCTTTAGTGGCCTTCTTCTTGCCGGTGTCGGCGTTCTGCACCACGGTACGGAACGACCGCAGGCCCACCGCCTCGCGCAACTCCTCGAGGAAAGGGGTGGCGACACGTCGGGCTTTCTGTGCGCCAGCGAGCAGGATGTCTTCGAGGTCGGCAGGACGCTCGATCAGCCCCAGATACTTTTCACGGGGCTCGCTCAGCTGCGCATCCAGCAACGTGAACAGACGATTCTTGGCTTCACCCCAACCCAGGCCCTGCAACAGGTCGGAACGGAATTCAGCGCACTGCTCGGCGGTCGAGAAGGCCTGATACAGGGTAAACAGGTGCGAGGTGTCCGGGTCTTTCGCTTCGCCCGGCGCACGCGAGTCAGTGACGATGCGCGATATCGCGCCTTTCATGTCCTTGGCAGCGCTGAACAACGGGATGGTGTTGTCGTAGCTCTTGGACATCTTGCGACCGTCCAGACCGGGCAGCGTCGCCACGCTCTCTTCGATCAGCGCCTCGGGCATGACGAAGAATTCCTTGCCATTGCCGAACAGGTGATTGAAACGCTGGCCGATGTCGCGGGCCATTTCAACGTGCTGAATCTGATCGCGGCCTACCGGAACCTGATGCGCATTGAACATCAGGATGTCGGCAGCCATCAGCACCGGGTAGCTGTACAGCCCCATGGTGATGCCTGCATCCGGGTCTTCACCACCTTCCACGTTCTTGTCTACCGACGCCTTGTAGGCGTGGGCGCGATTGAGCAGGCCCTTGGCCGCGACGCAGGTGAGCAACCAGGTCAGTTCCGGGATTTCAGGAATGTCCGACTGGCGATAGAAGGTCACACGATCAACGTCCAGCCCCGCCGCCAGCCAGGTCGCGGCGATTTCCAGACGCGAGCGCTGAATGCGCAGCGGGTCATCGCATTTGATCAGCGCGTGGTAGTCGGCCAGAAAGTAGAACGAGTCGAAATCGCTCTGACGGCTGGCGACAATGGCCGGGCGAATGGCGCCCGCGTAGTTGCCCAGATGGGGAGTGCCGGTGGTCGTGATACCGGTCAGGATACGAGTGGTCATGGCAGGTCGCTTATCAATAGGATGCAATACGGGCTGCAATCAGCTGGAAAGTCGCGGCAGGAGCAGATCTTTCAGATCAGTCAGCTTGCCGTGAAAAAAGTGTCCGCATTCTGCCACTTTCAGCAGCTCATGGGGACGTTGCAACGCGGCGGACCATGCATAGACCGTCTCGGGATCGATCACTTCGTCGTTCTCCGGCTGAATGATCGTCAGCGGGCAGGCCTTGGGCAGTACGCTCTGATCCTCAAGGCGCGACGCCGCAGCCGCAATCAGAAACAGATGGGTGAGCGTTTCACCCTGCGCTTCCAGCCTGCCACCCAGATTGGCAGCGACGTAGCCGCCAAAGGAAAATCCGAACAGGGTCATCGGCAGATCTGGATGTTGCGCCCGCAGCCATTGGGCGGCAGCCTGGGCATCATCGATCTCGCCCGGCCCGGCAACCGAGGTACCGGCACTGGCACCGACGCCGCGATAATTGAAGCGCAACGTGATCAAACCCTGATCGCGTGCGGTACGCTGCAATGTCGAGACGACTTTATTGAGCATCGTTCCGCCCTGTATCGGGTTAGGATGGCAGATCAGTGCAACACCTCGGGCGTCGGGGACGTCCTGGTACAGCGCTTCGAGCTGGCCTTCAGGGCCATCGATAAATAATGGGGTTTCACGCATGAGCAAAACAGAACTCCGTGACCTCGAAATGGGTCGACTCGTCTAGCTGATTGTCTGCGGCATGCATATCAACGATACGTCGCGGGTATACAGCGCAGGTTCGAGCCGTTAACGTAAAGCAAAGCCGTTTATAGAGGAAGGACTCGTGGAACACTCGCTCTTAGTCTGGTTGTTGCCGACGCTCGCCCTGGTGGCCGGTGTCGTCATTGGTTTTCTGGTGGCACGCCTGCTGCCCAACACCGTTCCGAACAGCACCCAGCGCCAGCTGGATGACATTCAGGAGCGTTTCGACGCCTATCAGAACGAGGTAGTCACGCACTTCAACAGCACGGCCAATCTGGTCCAAAAGCTTTCACAGAGCTATCAGGATGTTCAGGAACACCTTGCCGAGGGCGCCAACCGCCTGGCTCTCGACGAGCTGACCCGCCAACGCTTGCTGGCCGCCCTGCACCCTGAGGCCAGTCATGCGCACCGCGATCATCGCGACCGCCTGACCCCGCCACGCGACACTGAAACACCCAAGGATTACGCCCCCAAGTCGCCCAATACCCCGGGCATGCTCGATGAGCATTACGGCTTGAAGAAGTAAGCTTTCGCAGCCACACAAAAAGCCCGCCGCAGAGAGCATCTGCGGCGGGCTTTTCTGTGGATCGAAACTGCAATCCCTTGCCCCGCTAGAGGCTATGAATCAGATCGCGCCGCGGCTGCGCAGCAGCTCCAGCACCTGCCTGACGCTTTCTTCGACGTTGAGTGTCTGCGTGTCGATCACCAGATCGGCATTCAGCGGCACGTCATACGGGAAGGACTCGCCAGGAATGTTGTCGCCATCGGCGGCATACAGGCCCTGTGGATCACGCTCGCGGCAGACCGCTGGCGATGCCTGCACATAGACGGTAAGCAGACGATCCTTGCCGATCAGCGCCTTGGCGCGCTCACGCCCTTCTGCATCCGGTGCAACGAATGCCGCCAGGGTCAGCAGGCCGGCTTCGTTGAACTGACGCGCCACATGAGCGGCACGGCTCCAGTTCTCGGTACGACCGGCACGGTCCTGTGGCAAGCCCTTGTTCAGGTCATGACGCAGGTTCTGACCGTCCAGCACATAGACCGCACGGCCCATGTCGAACAGCTTGCGCTCGACGGCATAGGCCAGGGTGCTCTTGCCCGCACCGGACAGGCCGCTGAACAACACGGTGGCCGGTTGCTGGCCGAAGCGCTGCGCGCGCTCCTCAGTGGAGACGTGAGCCCGTTCGCCATGGTGCTGCGAGCCACCACCTGAAACCGGCTTGGCGATGATCATGCCTGCAGCAACGGTGCCATTGGTCAAACGATCGATGACGATGAACGAACCCGTGGTGCGGTTGCTGCTGTAGCCGTCCAGCGCGATAGGCGCATCAAGGCTGACCTTGACCCGGCCGATCTCGTTCAGCTGCAACGAGCTGGCAGGGCCTTCCTGCAGCGTGTTCACTTCGACCCGGTGGGTGATGCTGGCGATGGAGCCCGGCACATAGCTGGTGGCGCGCTTGATGTCGTACTTCTTGCCCGGCAGCATCGGCTCTTCGGCCATCCACACCAGCATGGCATCGAACGCATCGCTGACCTGCGGAACGTTGTCGGCATGCACCAGCAGGTCACCACGGGAAATGTCGATCTCGTCTTCCATGGTCAGCGTCACCGCCTGACCCGGCCCCGCCTGCTCCAGCTCGCCCTCAAAGGTGACGATGGACTTCACACGGCTGCTTTTGCCCGACGGCAGCACGACGATCTCGTCGCCCTTGTGCACGATGCCGCTGGCCAGCGTACCGGCGAAACCGCGGAAGTTGAGGTTCGGACGGTTGACGTACTGCACCGGGAAACGCAGGTCCGCATAGTTGCGGTCGCTGGCGATTTCGACAGTTTCGAGAATTTCCATCAGCGACTGGCCGGTGTACCACGGCGAACGCTCGCTCTTGTTCACTACGTTGTCGCCCTTGAGCGCCGACATCGGCACAAAAGCCATGGTGGTCGGCTTGAACGCGATGCCCTCGGCAAACTTCAGGTAATCGGCCTTGATCGACTCGAAAACGCTTTCATCGAAGCCGTTGAGGTCCATCTTGTTGATGGCGACGACGATATGCTTGATGCCCAGCAGCGAGGCGATATAGCTGTGACGACGGGTCTGGGTCTGCACGCCATAGCGGGCGTCCACCAGAATGATCGCCAGGTCACAGGTCGACGCACCGGTAGCCATGTTGCGGGTGTACTGCTCGTGGCCCGGGGTGTCGGCGATGATGAACTTGCGCTTGGCGGTGGAGAAATAGCGATAAGCGACATCGATGGTGATGCCCTGCTCCCGCTCGGCCTGCAGGCCATCCACCAGCAACGCCAGATCGACGTCATCACCGGTGGTGCCGGACTTCTTCGAGTCGCGGGTGATGGCTTCCAGATGATCTTCGTAGATCATCTTGGAGTCGTGCAGCAAACGCCCGATCAGCGTGCTCTTGCCGTCATCGACGTTGCCACAGGTAAGAAAGCGCAGCATTTCCTTGCGTTCGTGCTGGCCCAGGTAGGCGAGGATGTCCTCGCTGATCAAATCAGATTGGTGACTCATAGCGGTTGAGCTCCAAGCTGTAAGCTTCAAGCGGCAAGCTTGTCGGCGTACAGCTATTCAGAAATTTTGTTGATCAGCCCGCACAGCATTTTCGAGAGCTCGCGGGTTTCAGTAATCAATGCTGCTGCAACGGCCTCAGGGATATAACCGATTTCACTGCCGATCATGAGCTGAGTTCTCAGCTCGCCGCACGAGGCTTTCGCAATATACAAAAAGCGACATTTGTCCTTGGCAGTGAATCGCTCCATGCCCTCAGCAATATTGCTTGGTACCGACAAACCAGAGCGTGTGATCTGGCTTCTGAAAGCCAGATCAGGGCAAGACGCCGTTTGCCTGTAGAGAATGACCGCCAGCGCCTTTGCTCTTTGCCATACCAAGAGTCTCTCGAAGTCCATTTCGATCCCCTGCTTTTAATTTTCTTGTAGCTTGCCGCTTGAAGCTAAAAGCTGCTCCTTAGAAATAACCCTGACGTTTCTTTTCTTCCATCGAACCAGCGCCGTCATGGTCAATGACCCGGCCCTGGCGTTCGGAAGTTCGCGTCAGCAACATTTCCTGAATGATGTCGGTCAGGCTGGTCGCTTCGGACTCGACGGCACCGGTCAGCGGGTAGCAGCCCAGAGTGCGGAAACGGACCTTTTTCTTGACGATGCGCGACTTCTCTTCATCGGTGAGATGCTCGAGGATGCGCTCGTCGTCGATCATGATCAGCGTGCCGTTCTTCTCGATAACGTCGCGCTCGGCGGCGAAATACAGCGGCACGATCGGGATGCCTTCCAAGTAGATGTACTGCCAGATGTCCAGCTCGGTCCAATTGGAGAGCGGGAACACACGAATCGACTCACCTTTGTTGACGTTGCCGTTGTAGACGTTCCACAGCTCGGGACGCTGGTTTTTCGGGTCCCAGCGGTGCTTGCTGTCACGGAACGAGTAGACGCGTTCCTTGGCCCGGGACTTTTCTTCGTCGCGTCGGGCACCGCCAAAGGCGGCGTCGAAACCATGCTTGTCGAGCGCCTGCTTCAGGCCCTCGGTCTTCATGATGTCGGTGTGTTTGGCGCTGCCGTGGGTGAACGGATTGATGCCCTGTGCCACGCCATCGGGGTTGATGTGGGTGATCAGGTCCAGGCCCATTTCCTCGACCATCTGGTCACGAAAGCGATACATCTCCTGGAATTTCCAGCGCGTATCGACGTGCATGACCGGGAATGGCAGTTTACCGGGGAAGAATGCCTTGCGCGCCAGGTGCAGCATCACGGCCGAATCTTTGCCGATCGAGTACAGCATCACCGGGTTATCGAACTCGGCGGCGACCTCGCGGATGATGTGGATGCTTTCCGCCTCCAGCTGTTTCAGATGCGTCAGTTTGTCAACCATGGCTACTCACGGATTGCGTTCGTTATGGACCGGGAAACCCCGGGGCGGCCAGCGGGCCGTATTCGAGCCGCGCACTTTAACATGCGTGATATCGCTAATCAGCGATGCAACTAGATCGAAACGATCTATGCATATGCCCTGCTGTTTGATCGTTCAAATCGGGTTCGGGCAGTCGATAAAGATATGTTCGAGCGCAAACCGCCGCGCCAGATAATCGCCCAGCGCCTGCACGCCGTAGCGCTCGGTGGCATGATGACCGGCGGCAATGAAGCTGATGTCATTCTCGCGTGCACTATGAAACGTCTGCTCCGACGCTTCGCCACTGAGGAACAGATCGACGCCTTCCAGCACCGCCTGATCGATATAGTTCTGACCACCGCCCGTGCACCAGCCGACACGGCGAATCATCTGACTGCCTTCAATGAGCAACGGCTCACGACCCAGCGCATCCTGCACGCGGCGGGCGAAATCCCGCGCAGTCACGGGCTCGGACAATGAGCCGATCAGCCCGACCACACGCGGGTTTTCAGGGTCCAGAGGGCCTTCGACCGTGATGTCCAGTTGACGCGCCAGTTGCACGTTATTGCCCACCTCGGGGTGCACATCCAGCGGCAGGTGATAGGCCAGCAGGCTGATGTCATGCTTGAGCAAGGTTTTCAGGCGACGCTGCTTCATACCGACGACGCACGGGTTTTCGCCCTTCCAGAAATAACCGTGGTGGACCAGAACCAGATCAGCCTGAGCGTCGACTGCCGCGTCCAGCAGGGCCTGACTGGCCGTCACGCCGCTGACGATGCGCATGACTTGCGGGCGCCCTTCGACCTGCAGGCCATTGGGGCAGTAATCCTGAATCCGGGCACTGTTCAGATAGCGGTCGGCTTCTTCGACCAGGGTGCTCAGGGCAACAGCCATAAAAGACTCCTAAATATGCAGTTCAGAGCTGCGTTGTACTCGTATAATGCCCGCCATTATGGCGCACCCGTGGCAAAACTTTCTGCGCCCGCAACCATCAGGACTTGTTAAATGTTCAAGGCACTGCGTTTTTTCGGCTGGCCATTGCTGGCTGGCGTGCTTATCGCCATGCTGATTATTCAGCGCTATCCGCAGTGGGTCGGTCTGCCGAGCCTGGATGTCAATCTGCAACAGGCTCCACAGACCACCAATGTCATGCAAGGTCCGTCTTCCTATGCCGACGCGGTCATTGCCGCAGCGCCCGCGGTGGTCAACCTCTATACCACCAAGATGGTCAACAAGGGCAACAACCCGCTTTTCGAAGACCCGCAGTTCCGACGCTTCTTCGGCGACAACACGCCCAAGCAGAAGCGTATGGAATCGAGCCTGGGTTCTGGCGTCATGATGAGCCCCGAAGGCTACATACTGACCAACAACCACGTCACCACCGGCGCTGACCAGATCGTGGTCGCGCTCAAGGACGGCCGTGAAACCATTGCCCGGGTCATCGGCAATGACCCGGAAACCGACCTGGCGGTGCTCAAGATCGACTTGAAAAATCTGCCGGCGATTACCATCGCGCGCTCTGACAGCATCCGCATCGGCGACGTGGCACTGGCGATCGGCAACCCGTTCGGGGTCGGCCAGACCGTGACCATGGGCATCATCAGTGCCACCGGGCGCAATCAGTTGGGCCTCAACACCTATGAAGACTTCATTCAGACCGATGCGGCCATCAACCCGGGTAACTCGGGCGGCGCACTGGTCGACGCCAGCGGCAATCTGATCGGTATCAACACCGCGATCTTTTCCAAGTCCGGCGGCTCGCAGGGCATCGGCTTCGCCATTCCGACCAAGCTGGCCATGGATGTCATGAAGTCGATCATCGAGCACGGTCAGGTCATTCGTGGCTGGCTGGGCATCGAAGTTCAACCCCTGACTCAGGAACTGGCCGAATCCTTCGGACTGAAGGATCGTCCAGGCATCGTTGTGGCGGGCATCTTCCGCGACGGCCCGGCGCAGAAAGCCGGACTGCAACTGGGTGACGTGATCCTGAGCATCAATGGCGAACCTGCCGGCGACGGGCGTCGTTCGATGAACCAGGTGGCGCGCACCAAACCCAAGGACAAGATTGCTATCGACGTGATGCGCAACGGCAAGGAAATGCGCCTGAGCGCCGAAGTCGGCCTGCGTCCACCGCCCGCCCCTACCCCGGTCGCAGCGCCGGAGTGATGCGCCAGTACCTCAAAATGAGGTACAGCACAGATCAGTGACGCCCGAAATAAAGGGCGTCCAGGCTTCTGCCCAAAGGACGTGGGAGCCAACTGCTCGCGAAGGCGTAGTCACGGATATAGATTTTCAGCGACTGCCCCGGCCTCTTCGTGAGCAAGCTCACTCCCACAGGTCCGGCGTGTTTTCAAGCCCTGTGGATCACTCCCGCAGGTCGGGGGTGTTTTCGAGCCACGTAGATGTTCTGCAGCAGCGCTGATCTTGTGAGAGCGAGCTTGCTCGCGAAGGCTTAGTCACGGATATATAGATTTTCAGCGACTGCCCCGGCCTCTTCGTGAGCAAGCTCACTCCCACAGGTCCGGCGTGTTTTCAAGCCCTGTGGATCACTCCCGCAGGTCGGGGGTGTTTTCGAGCCACGTAGATGTTCTGCAGCAGCGCTGATCTTGTGGGAGCGAGCTTGCTCGCGAAGGCGGTGTTTCAGTCGATGCATTTTCGGCGTTTGTGCAGACCCTTTCGCGAGCAAGCTCGCTCCCACAGGTCCGAGGTGTTTTCGAGCCATGTGGATTACTCACACAGGTCGGCGATGAGTGACGGCGCAGAGTCAGCCCGTTTTCGGGCTGACCGATCCACTTCTCAGAGGTCGCTCAGGCCTTCCAGCAATGCCTGATGCTGCTCTGGCGTGCCGATGCTGATGCGCAGGAACTGGGCGATTCGCTGCTGTTTGAAGTGGCGGACGATGACGCCCTGCTCGCGCAGTCTGGCAGCCAGTGCTGCGGCATCGTGTTGCGGGTGGCGGGCGAAGATGAAGTTGGCTGCCGATGGCAGCACCTCAAAGCCTTTGCCCTGCAGTTGCTCGACCAGTGCCTCGCGGCTTTCGATGACTTTGTTGCGGGTCGTCTCGAAGTGCTCGCGATCCTCGAAAGCGGCCGCCCCGCCCACATTGGCCATACGGTCCAGCGGATAGGAGTTGAAGCTGTTCTTGACCCGCTCCAGCGCCTCGATCAGGTCAGGATGCCCCACCGCCAAGCCGACGCGCAGGCCGGCCAGCGAGCGCGACTTGGACAGGGTCTGGGTGACCAGCAGGTTCGGGTAACGATCGACCAGCGTAATGGCCGTCTCGCCACCAAAGTCGATATACGCTTCATCGACGACCACCACCGAATCCGGGCTGGCCTTGATGATCTGCTCGACCTTGTCCAGACCGAGCAGGCAACCGGTCGGCGCATTCGGGTTGGGGAAGATGATCCCGGCATTCGGTCTGGCGTAGTCTTCGGCACGAATCTGGAACTGTTCGTCCAGCGGGACCGTTTCATAGTCGATGCCATACAGGCCGCAATACACTGGATAGAAGCTGTAGCTGATATCCGGGAACAGCAGCGGAGCATCGTGCTGAAACAAGGCATGGAAAATGTGCGCCAGCACTTCATCCGAGCCGTTGCCCAGGAATACCTGACTGGGCTGCACCTTGTAGTAATCGGCGACAGCGTGCTTGAGCAGATCGCTGTTGGGGTCCGGGTACAGGCGCAAATCGTCGGTCAGCGCAGTGCGCATGGCGTCGATGGCCTTTGGCGAAGGGCCATACGGGTTTTCATTGGTATTGAGCTTGACAAGTCGGGTCAGTTTCGGCTGTTCGCCCGGCACATAAGGCACCAGATCGCTGACAAAAGGGCTCCAGAATTTGCTCATTATTTGCCGTCCTCTGTGTTGCCTGCTGTCCAGTCAGGGTCAGTGATTCGATATTCGGCACTGCGCGCGTGGCCGCTCAGGGATTCGCCACGAGCCAGCACGGACGCGGTCTTGCCCAGCTCGGACGCACCTTGCGGCGAGCAATAGATGATCGACGAGCGCTTCTGGAAATCGTAGACGCCCAACGGCGAAGAGAAACGTGCCGTGCCAGAGGTCGGCAGCACGTGGTTGGGGCCGGCACAGTAATCGCCCAGCGCTTCGGAGGTATGACGCCCCATGAAGATCGCACCCGCATGGCGAATCTGCGGCAGCCAGACTTCCGGATCGGCGACCGACAGTTCGAGGTGCTCGGGCGCAATGCGATTGGCGACTTCGATGGCCTGGGCCATGTCAGCCACCTTTATCAGCGCGCCGCGACCGTTGATCGACGTTTCGACGATGGCCGCCCGCTCCATGGTCGGCAGCAGACGGGTAATGCTGGCCGCCACCTTGTCGAGAAATTCGGCATCCGGACTGACCAGAATGGCCTGGGCATCTTCGTCGTGTTCGGCCTGGGAGAACAGGTCCATGGCAATCCAGTCAGGATCGGTCTGACCGTCACACACCACCAGAATCTCGGAAGGACCGGCGATCATATCGATCCCGACTTGGCCGAACACGTGACGCTTGGCGGTGGCCACATAAATGTTGCCAGGGCCGACCACTTTGTCGACTTTCGGCACGCTTTCAGTGCCATAAGCCAGCGCTGCAACAGCCTGCGCCCCGCCGACGGTGAACACCCGGTCGACACCTGCAATGCAGGCAGCGGCCAGCACCAGCTCGTTGATTTCACCACGCGGCGTCGGCACGACCATCACCACCTCGGTCACACCTGCCACCTTGGCCGGTATGGCATTCATCAAAACCGACGACGGGTAGGAAGCCTTGCCACCCGGCACGTACAGGCCTGCACGGTCCAGCGGCGTGACCTTCTGGCCCAGCACTGTGCCGTCGGCCTCGGTGTAGCTCCAGGAGTCCTGCTTCTGCTTTTCGTGGTAGCTGCGCACACGCTCGGCGGCCTTTTCCAGGGCTTCGCGCTGAACCGGGGTAATGCGCGTCAACGCAAGTTCCAGACGCTCGCGAGGCAGGATCAGGTCGGCCATCGACGCGACCTGCAGCCCGTCGAACTTCTGGGTGAACTCGACCAGCGCCGCGTCGCCACGCTCACGCACCGCCTTGATGATGTCGAGCACGCGCTGGTTGACCGAATCGTCAGACACACTTTCCCAGCTCAGCAGATGATCCAGATGTCGTGCGAAATCCGGGTCAGCAGCGTCGAGTCGGCGAATTGCAGTGGGAGTGGTCATAGCGGGGCCTCAATAATTGGCGGATGCTCAGGAGCCTAAAGCTACCAAGCTATCCGCGCAGGCACCTGAGAAATCTGGCTATGACACGGATAGCTGGACGCAACTCAACGTTGCGTGAATGAATCAGCTACGGTGTCGCGACTCCACTGCCTTGCGCAGGGTGTCGATGAGGGCCTGAATGCGTGCGTGCTGCATCTTCATGGAGGCCTTGTTCACCACCAGACGCGAGCTGATGGTCGCGATCAGTTCCTGAGGCTCGAGGCCGTTGGCGCGCAAGGTGTTACCGGTGTCGACCACGTCGATGATCTTGTCTGCCAGACCAATCAGCGGCGCCAGCTCCATGGAGCCGTACAACTTGATGATATCGACCTGACGCCCCTGCTCGGCGTAGTAACGCTTGGCAACGTTGACGAACTTGGTCGCTACGCGCAGACGGCCCTTGGGCTCGACCGCCCCGATGGCACCCGCAGTCATCAGCCTGCATTTGGCAATCTGCAGGTCCAGCGGCTCATACAGGCCCTGACCGGTGTATTCCATCAACACATCCTTGCCCGCGACGCCCAGATCGGCGGCACCATGCTCGACATAGGTCGGCACGTCGGTGGCGCGCACGATCAGCAGGCGCACATCGGCCTGAGTCGTGGGGATGATGAGCTTGCGGCTCTTGTCCGGATTCTCGGTCGGCACGATGCCTGCTTCAGCGAGAAGCGGCAGGGTGTCGTCAAGAATGCGGCCCTTGGACAGTGCGATGGTCAACATGGGAAACGTAAGTCCTTATCAGGAAACTTTTATCACGACGCAAGCGGCGCATGACAACCCTCAGGCCTGTTGACCTGAAGTGAAACGAATCAGAAATCACACCCGCGACAGAACAGGCGGCCCCGATGCCAGCGGCATCAGGGCCGCGTGCTGCTAGCCCGGAACGCGGCGGATCTTGGCACCCAGCATTTGCAGCTTCTCTTCGATGCACTCGTAACCACGGTCTATGTGGTAGATGCGGTCGATCAGCGTGTCACCCTGGGCAACCAGCGCCGAGATCACCAGACTGGCCGATGCACGCAGGTCGGTGGCCATGACTGGCGCGCCCTTGAGTACTTCGGTGCCGGTAACAATAGCGGTATTGCCTTCGACCTGAATCTGAGCGCCCATGCGGTGCATTTCATACACGTGCATGAAGCGGTTTTCGAAGATGGTCTCGATGACCGCCCCCGTGCCTTCGGCAATCGCGTTGAGCGAGATGAACTGCGCCTGCATGTCGGTCGGGAACGCCGGGTAAGGCGCGGTACGCACATTGACCGCCTTCGGACGCTTGCCGTGCATGTTCAGCTCGATCCAGTCTTCACCGGTCGTGACTTCTGCACCCGCTTCCTGAAGCTTGAGCAGCACAGCTTCGAGGATGGTCGGATCGGTGTCCTTGACCTTGACGCGACCGCCGGTAACGGCAGCGGCCACCAGGTAGGTGCCGGTCTCGATACGGTCAGGCATGACCTTGTAAGTGGCCGGGCCCAGACGCTTGACGCCATCAATGGTGATGGTGTCGGTACCTGCGCCGTGAATCTTGGCACCCATTGCGATCAGGAAGTTGGCCAGATCGACAACCTCTGGCTCGCGCGCGGCGTTCTGCAGCACGCTGCGACCGTTGGCGAGGCTGGCAGCCATCATGATGTTTTCGGTACCGGTCACGCTCACGGTATCGAAGAAGAAGTTGGCACCGCGCAAGCCACCCTCAGGTGCCTTGGCCTTGATGTAGCCACCTTCTACGTCGATGATCGCGCCCATGGCCTCAAGACCGCGAATGTGCAGGTCTACCGGGCGCGAACCGATGGCACAGCCACCCGGCAGAGCGACTTCAGCCTCGCCGAAACGAGCGACCATCGGGCCCAGCACCAGAATCGACGCGCGCATGGTTTTCACCAGCTCGTACGGGGCGACCAGGGTCTTGATGGTGCGCGGGTCGATCTCGACACTGAGCTTTTCGTCGATCACAGGCTCGATGCCCATGCGACCGAACAGCTCGATCATGGTCGTGATGTCGTGCAGGTGCGGCAGGTTCTGAACGGTGACGGGTCCGTCCGCCAGCAACGTGGCGGCAAGGATCGGCAGGGCAGAGTTCTTTGCCCCGGAAATGCGAATTTCGCCATCAAGACGAACGCCGCCGGTAATAATCAGTTTATCCATTAGAGTCTCGACACCAATTGGCTCAGGAACGCTCGGCCCATGCAGCGCGGCTGAAAAATTTCATGGTCACCGCGTGGATGCTGCCATCGGCAATCCAGGGGTTCAGATGGGTATAAATCTGTTGCTGACGCTTGACCGGGCTCAGGCCGGCCAACTCGTCGCTGATGATATTCAGCTGGAAGTTACAGCCTTCGCCTTCGACTTCCACTTTGATTTCCGGCAGCTTTCCTTCAAGGAAGCTTTTAACTTCTACGGCCTGCATGCTTAACCTCGATCGGCGCTGTACGCGCGCGGGTCTGGCATCATACAAAAAAAGCCCATGTTATGCGAAGCCCGACAAGCAGGTCCCGGATAAAGGGCTTTTTCGATAGTGCCTTTCAGTGGGCGTCCAGCAGCTCGGTCAAACCTGATACGCGAGCTATCTGGCGCATGTCTTCGGGGAGCGAGCGGAGGGTCATCGACTTTCCCGCATCCCGGGCATCGCGCATGAACGCCAGCAACAAGGCCAGGCCGACGCTGCTGGACTTCTCGACCCCCGAGCAGTCAAGCGTGAGGTCTGCCAGATCACCGGATTTGATCAGTGCCGCACCCTGCTTGCGCAGTTGCGGCCCTGTGCGGTAATCCAGCACCCCGATCAGCCTGAGCTCACCCGGCCCGACAAGGCGAACGGCAGATTCGGTCATTGCACCGGCTTCTGCGTGGCATCAACGGTAGATTTGGTCTTGGCCACTTCGCCAGCCCAGTTGTTGATGGTGGTGTCCAGGTTGTTGCCGTTGCGCTGCATGGCATCGGCGAACTGGTCACGGAACAGCTTGCCGATATTGATGCCGTTGATGACGACGTTACGCACTTTCCACTCGCCGTTCAGCTTGACCAGCGTGTAGGAGACCGGATAGACCGCGCCGTTATTGCCCTTGACCTGCATGTCCACGCTGGTGCGGTCATCGCCTTCATCCTTGGCAGGTGCGACGGTGATGCCCTGGTTGTTGAATTCAAGCAACGCATTGCCATAGAACTGCATCAGGCTGCGCTTGAAGTTTTCCTCGAAACGCTTCACCTGTTCAGGGCTGGCCTTGCGGGAATACTTCACGGTCATGATGCTTTTGGAGATGCCGTCGGCATCCACGACAGGACCGACGATGCGGTTCAGGGCATCGTAGAACGCGCTTGGGTTGGATTTGTACTGCTCGCGATTGGTCGCCAGGTCACTCAACAGTTCCTTGGTGGTGCGCTCCACCAGGTCATGAGCCGACGGGGTCGCCGCGGCATTCGCCAGCATTGGCAGAGTGGCCAGCAATACCAGCAGACCACGGCGCAGAATAGAGATCATTTGAAGCTCCTCACTTGGCGTCTTTACTAACAGTATTGAGCAGGAATTTTCCGATCAGGTCTTCCAGCACCAGCGACGACTGCGTGTCATGGATAGTCCCGCCATCCTTGAGCAGCTTGTCATCACCACCGACGCTGAGACCGATGTATTTTTCACCCAGCAAACCAGCCGTCAGAATCGACGCAGTCGAGTCCGAAGGCAGGTTATCGACCTTCTTCTGAATCTCCAGCGTGACGCGACCGGTGAAGGTATCGCGATCCAGATCGATCGCCGTCACCTTGCCGATCGTGACGCCAGCCATGCTTACCTTGGCTCTGACAGTCAAACCGGCGATATTGTCGAAGTAGGCATAAAGTTTATAGGTGTCGGTGCTCGCGCTTGTGCTCAGACCACTGACTCGCAGGGCCAGCAGGAGCAGAGCCAGTATCCCCGCCAGCAGGAACAGACCGACTCCGGTTTCGATGGCACGGTTTTGCATCAGAAATCTCCAAACATCAAAGCGGTCAAAATAAAGTCCAGTCCCAGCACGGCCAACGAGGCGTAAACGACGGTTCTGGTCGTCGCGCGACTGATCCCCTCGGAAGTAGGCTCGCAATCGTAACCCTGGAAAACGGCAATCCATGTCACCACGAAGGCAAATACGACGCTTTTGATCACCCCATTGAGCACATCGTTCGTGAAAGAAACGCTGTTCTGCATGTTCGACCAGAAAGAACCGTCATAGACTCCCAGCCAATCGATCGCCACCCAGGAAGCGCCCCAGATACCGACCACGCTGAAGATCATCGCCAGAATCGGCAGCGAGATGAACCCGGCCCACAGACGCGGCGCCACGATGTACTTGAGCGGATCGACACCGATCATTTCAAGGCTCGACAGCTGCTCGGTGGACTTCATGTTGCCGATCTCGGCGGTCAACGCAGAGCCTGCACGACCGGCGAACAGCAAAGCCGTCACCACAGGGCCGAGTTCACGCAACAGCGTCAGGGCAACCATCTGGCCGACCGCCTGCTCCGAACCGTATTTGGTCAGGATGCTGAAGCCCTGCAGCGCCAGCACCATGCCGATGAACATGCCGGACACCACAATGATGACCAGCGACATGACGCCAACCGAATACAGCTGCCTGACCAGCAGTTGGAAACTGCTGCCCGCACCGCCACGACCGAGCAAGGCATGCACCAGAAACAGACCGGAACGCCCCAGAACAGTAACAATATCAATGGCCGAGCGCCCCAGCAGGCGAACCCGGTCCATGAGTGACTTATTGCGCATCAGCGCTTCCCCAATAGATCTTCGCGAAAATCCGGCGCCGGATAGTGGAACGGTACAGGGCCGTCCGGTTCGCCGGTCATGAATTGACGAATACGTGGATTGTCCGAGGACATCAGTTCCTGAGGCGTACCCTGCCCCAGCACCTGCCCGTCGCCGACAACATAGAGATAGTCGGCAATGCTCGCCGTCTCGCTGAGGTCATGGGACACCACGATACTGGTGATACCCAGCGCGTCGTTGAGCAGGCGGATCAGACGCACCAGCACCCCCATCGCAATCGGGTCCTGCCCGACGAAGGGCTCGTCATACATGAGAATCTGCGGATCGAGAGCGATTGCGCGCGCGAGCGCGACACGACGCTTCATGCCGCCCGACAATTCGTCCGGCATCAGTTCCACCGCACCGCGCAGGCCCACGGCCTGAAGCTTGAGCAGAACGATGTCGCGGATCATTTCTTCCGGCAGCTCGGTATGCACGCGCAGGGGAAAGGCGACGTTTTCGAAAACATCCAGATCGGTAAACAGCGCACCGCTCTGAAACAAAACGCCCATCTGCTTGCGGGCATCGAACAGATCACTGCGCGATAGCTCAGGCAGATTCTGGCCATTGACCCACACCTGCCCTTCGCTCGGGCGCAACTGGGCACCCATCAGGCGCAGCAGGGTCGTCTTGCCGCAGCCTGACGGCCCCATGATCCCGGTGACCTTGCCGCGCGGAATACGAATATCAACGTTATTGAAAATGCTGCGCGCACCGCGTTTGAAAGACACACCTTTCAACTCGACCGCATAGGCGTCATCAGGACTCATCTAAACTCCTTGCGATACAGCTTCCACCCCGAGCCGCCGGTTTTTGAACACCGACAGGCTGCCCAGGCGTGCCGAACAGGCCGCGAACTATATCACCGCAGCCACCCGCCCCCAAGAAGAGAACCGAGCGGTTCAGGTATTCGCTGAATTATTCTGTACCACAATGTTATGGCCACAGGCTTGAATACAGACCCGCAGGTGCGTAGGAAATTCGTTTAAAAACAACACAACGACGATCAGACGTGAGGGAATCGTTCATTACCGCTATAATCGCCGCCTTTCAGCAGGCTGACCCTCTCCAGACATGAACCAATCCAGTGACCTGATCCAATCGGCGCAACGCACCATTCGCCTTGAGATAGAAGCCATACAAGGCTTGCTTGAACGTCTTGACGGCGATTTCGTGCGCGCGTGCGAAATGATCCTCGCCAGCAAAGGGCGTGTGGTCGTGGTCGGCATGGGCAAGTCCGGACACATCGGCAACAAGATCGCCGCCACGCTGGCGAGCACCGGCACCACCTCGTTTTTCGTGCATCCGGCCGAAGCCAGCCATGGCGACATGGGCATGATCACCCGTGATGACATCATCCTGGCCCTGTCGAACTCCGGCAGCACCAACGAAATCGTCACCCTGCTGCCACTGATCAAGCGCCTGGGCATAAAGATGATCAGCCTGACCGGCGACCCCGAGTCCATTCTGGCCAAGGCTGCCGACATCAACCTCAACGCGCATGTCGTGCATGAGGCCTGCCCGCTCAACCTGGCACCGACGTCCTCGACAACCGCCGCACTGGTCATGGGCGACGCCCTCGCCGTGGCGCTGCTCGACGCGCGCGGTTTCACTGCCGAAGATTTCGCATTCTCCCATCCGGGCGGCGCACTGGGTCGCCGCCTGCTGCTCAAGGTCGAGAATGTGATGCACTCCGGCGAATCACTGCCCAGCGTGCAACGTGGCACCCTGTTGCGCGACGCACTGCTTGAAATGACTCGTAAAGGTTTGGGCATGACGGCCATCGTCGAAGCCGACGGCACACTGGCCGGCATCTTCACGGACGGTGACTTGCGCCGGACACTGGACCGCCCCGTCGATATCCGCCAGACCATCATCGACGAGGTCATGACGCTTCATGGCAAGACCGCCCATGCCGAGATGCTCGCCGCCGAGGCGCTGAAAATCATGGAGGACAACAAAATCAGTGCGCTTGTTGTCGTAGACCAGAACGACCGGCCGGTTGGCGCATTCAACCTGCAGGATCTCCTGCGCGCAGGCGTCATGTAATGGAAACCGAAATAATGACCCAGGATCTCATGCAACGCGGCAAGGCCATCAAGCTGGCAGTCTTCGATGTCGATGGCGTGCTGACCGATGGCCGCCTTTACTTCATGGAAGACGGCAGCGAGATCAAGACATTCAATACTCTCGACGGCCAGGGCATTAAAATGCTGATAGCCTCGGGCGTCACCACGGCGATCATCAGTGGCCGCAAGACCGCGATAGTCGAGCGCCGGGCAAAGAGCCTGGGCATTGAACACCTGTTTCAGGGACGTGAAGACAAACTGGTGGTACTGGACAAGTTGCTGGCAGAACTCAACCTGAGTTACGAACAGGTCGCCTATCTGGGTGATGATCTGCCAGACTTGCCCGTCATCAGACGCGTCGGTCTGGGCATGGCAGTGGCCAATGCTGCCGGCTTTGTACGCGAGCACGCACACGGGATAACCAGGGCGCGAGGCGGCGAAGGTGCAGCGCGCGAATTCTGCGAACTGATTCTGAGTGCGCAAGGCAACCTTGAAGCGGCTCACTCCGCCTATTTATAGAAGCCATTATGTTCACTAAAAAAATTCGCAAGTTCCTGCTTCTCGGGGTACTGGCGCTGCTGCTGGCAGCGGTCGGTTACTGGAACATCAGCCCGGAAAGCTTCATGGACCAGCCTGATGCGTCGCTTGACGACACGGCGATCGACTACTATGCGATCAATACTCGCAGCGTGCAGTACCTGCCAGACGGCACACTTCAGTACGACATGACCTCCGACAAGGTCGAGCATGTGAAGGCCACAGATGTGAGCCTGCTGACGACACCCAATCTGAACATGTACCGCGGCGGAGCATTTCCGTGGCACGTGCAAAGCAAACGAGGTGAAGTTTCGTCCGACGGCGATCAGGTCGAGCTGATGGATTCCGTTCGTGTTGAACGCACCGATGAAAAACAGCGCACGACCATTATTACCAGCAGCCGCATGACCGTATTTCCTCAGAAGGAATATGCGCAGACCGACCAAGACGTTAGAATCGACGGCGCGGGCGGTGTCACTACGGCCAAGGGAATGAAAGCGTATTTGAAAGACAGCAGGATGGACCTGCTGTCCAACGTAAGAGGACAGTATGAGGCTCGTTAAAACTCTTCCTTTATTGCTCGGCCTGGGCGCAGCACTGGGAAGCGCGAGCGCCTGGTCCCTGCCAACCGACCGAGATCAGCCTATCCACATCCAGTCTGACGATGCTCAGCTCGATGACAAGAAAGGCGTGGCGACTTACAAGGGCAATGTCATCATCACTCAGGGCTCGATGAAAATCACGGGCAACACCGTGACGATCACGCGTAATGCCCAGGGCGAAGTCGACGTATTTACCTCCGTCGGCAACCTGGCCTACTACGAGCAGAAGCCTGCCGTGGACAAGCCGATCGTGCAGGCCTATGCCGTCACCATCCAGTATTACGCCGGCCAGGACCGTATCGTCCTGATCGACAAGGCCAAGGTCATCAATGACGGCAACACCTCGGAAGGCGAGAAAATCGTCTACGACACGGTCAGACAGGTCGTCAGTGCCGGTCGGGCCAATGGCGGCGCCAAGGTGACCACGCCACGTCCGCGTATCGACATGGTCATCCAGCCGAAAAAGAAAACCGATCAACCTCAGAAGGCCCAGTAAATGGCGACGCTCAAAGCCCAGCATCTGGCTAAAAGCTACAAAAGCCGGCAGGTCGTGCGCGATGTGAGCATCTCCATCGACAGCGGCCAGATCGTCGGCCTGCTGGGCCCGAACGGCGCCGGCAAGACCACCTGCTTCTACATGATCGTGGGTCTGGTCCAGGCTGATCAGGGGCGCGTGCTGATTGACGATCTGGATGTCAGCCATCAACCCATGCACGGTCGCGCCCGCGCAGGCATCGGCTACTTGCCTCAGGAAGCCTCGATCTTCCGCAAGCTGTCGGTGTCCGACAACATCATGGCGATTCTCGAGACCCGCAAGGAGCTCGATGCCGGTGCTCGCCGCAAGGAGCTGGAAAGCCTCCTGCAGGAGTTCCACATCACCCATATCCGTGACAACCTGGGCATGAGCCTGTCGGGTGGTGAACGTCGCCGTGTGGAAATCGCCCGGGCTCTGGCCACCGCGCCTAAATTCATCCTGCTGGATGAACCGTTTGCAGGTGTCGACCCTATTTCGGTAGGCGACATCAAGCAGATCATTCACCATCTCAAGGCCAAGGGTATCGGTGTACTGATCACTGACCACAACGTCCGGGAAACGCTGGATATCTGCGAAACAGCCTACATCGTCAACGATGGACAGCTGATTGCGGAAGGCGATTCGGAGACCATTCTGGCGAATCAGCTGGTGAAAGAGGTCTACCTCGGCCACGAGTTCCGCCTTTAATCGACTGCCCTTTGCGCTTCGCAGCCGATTGATGCCTACGCAGTGTATTGACAACATTTTATTTGTCATATCACTCTAGGCAAACGCACAGGTTTCAGGCATATAATTTGCTTAAGTTGGCGCCACGGCGCCTGTAGTAGATGGCGCATGCGCGCCGGCGAATAAGGTGTTTAGCCCCTGCCATGAAACCATCGCTAGTCTTGAGAATGGGCCAGCAGCTGACGATGACACCGCAGCTGCAACAGGCAATCCGCTTACTTCAGCTTTCCACTCTGGATCTCCAGCAGGAGATCCAGGAGGCGCTGGAGTCAAACCCTATGCTGGAGCGGCAGGAAGAAGGCGACGACTTCGACCATTCCGACCCGCTTGCCGACAACATCGAACAAAAGCCCAACCCCGACGTTCAGGAACCGACCTATCAGGAATCCGCGCCTACCGTGGACAACCTTGAAGAAGGTGAATGGAACGAACGCATTCCCAACGAGCTGCCCGTCGATACCGCATGGGAAGACATCTACCAGACCAGCGCCAGCAGCCTGCCAAGCAACGATGACGACGAGTGGGACTTCACCACGCGCACCTCTGTGGGCGAAAGCCTGCAAAGCCACCTGCTGTGGCAACTGAATGTCGCGCCGATGTCCGACAAGGACCGTCTGGTAGCGGTTACGCTGATCGACTGCATCAACAACCAGGGTTATCTCGACGAGACGCTCGATGAGATTCTCGAGTCCTTCGACCCCGAACTGGACATCGAGCTCGACGAGATCGAAGCCGTACTGCACCGCATCCAGCAGTTTGAACCTGCCGGCATCGGCGCTCGCAACCTGAGCGAATGCCTGCTGCTGCAACTGCGCCAGCTGCCAGCAAAAACACCCTGGCTGACAGAAGCACAACGCCTGGTCAGCGACTACATCGACCTGCTCGGAAGCCGCGACTACGGCCAGCTGATGCGACGCATGAAGCTCAAGGAAGACGAGCTGCGTCAGGTCATCGAACTGGTGCAGAGCCTCAACCCGCGTCCAGGCTCGCAGATCGAATCCACAGAAGCCGAATACGTCATTCCGGATGTGATCGTGCGCAAGGACAATGAACGCTGGCTGGTCGAACTCAATCAGGAGTCGGTGCCGCGCCTGCGCGTCAATCCGCAATACGCGGGCTTCGTACGGCGCGCCGATACCAGCGCAGACAACACCTTCATGCGCAATCAGTTGCAGGAAGCGCGCTGGTTCATCAAGAGCCTGCAAAGCCGCAACGAAACGTTGATGAAGGTCGCCACGCAAATCGTCGAACATCAGCGCGGCTTTCTCGAGTACGGTGACGAGGCCATGAAGCCGCTCGTCCTGCACGACATCGCCGAGGCAGTGGGCATGCACGAGTCGACCATCTCGCGCGTAACCACCCAGAAATTCATGCACACCCCACGCGGCATTTACGAGCTGAAATACTTCTTCTCAAGCCATGTGAGCACCTCCGAGGGCGGTGAATGCTCGTCCACGGCAATTCGCGCAATCATCAAAAAACTGGTTGCGGCGGAAAATCAGAAAAAGCCGTTGAGTGATAGCAAGATCGCTGGTTTACTGGAGGCACAAGGCATTCAAGTAGCCCGTCGCACAGTCGCCAAGTACCGTGAGTCTCTCGGGATCGCCCCTTCCAGTGAGCGTAAGCGGCTGATGTGATGCAGGCCGAGCCACAGCGTCCCAGAGGCATGCGCCATGCCTGCCTCTTTATGCACTGGCAAAGGAGAAAGCTGTATGCAAGTCAACATCAGTGGACACCAACTGGAAGTGACCAAACCCCTTCGTGAATACGTTGAGCTCAAGCTCAAGAAGCTCGAGGGGCATTTTGACAAGATTACCAACGTGCAGGTCACGATGACGGTCGAAAAGCTCAAGCAGAAGATCGAAGCCACGTTGCACATCCATGGTGGAGAGGTCGTTGCCAATGCTGAACATGATGACATGTATGCTGCCATCGACCTGCTCACTGACAAGCTAGACCGACAATTGCTCAAGCATAAGGAAAAGCAGCAAAGCATCCTCAAAGGTGCGGCCGCTCGCTAACGCCCATTTAATGATCCGAATCGAAAATATCCTGACCCCCGGCCGCTCCCTTGTGAACGTGCCGGGCGGCAGTAAAAAGCGTGTACTCGAAGAAATTGCCAACCTGATCGGCCGTGAAGTGCCGGGCATGGTGTCGGACACAGTATTCGCAAGTCTCGTCGCCCGGGAAAAACTGGGCTCGACCGGTTTTGGCAACGGTATTGCCATCCCCCACTGCCGCCTCGCTGACTGCAGCGAGCCTGTCAGTGCAGTGATTCACCTCTCCACCCCTGTGGATTTCGACGCCATCGATGGTGCGCCGGTCGACCTGCTGTTCGTCTTGCTGGTCCCGCAAGCTGCCACCGATGAACACCTGGAGCTGCTGCGCCAGATCGCCAGCATGCTCGACGACAAAGATGTGCGTAAGCGCCTGCGCAGTGCCGAAAGCGCTGAGGCGCTTTATCAAGTGGTGCTGGACGTGCAGAACGGAAACTGACCATGCGCATGATCATCGTCAGCGGTCGCTCCGGCTCAGGCAAGAGTACGGCGCTCGATGTGCTGGAAGACAACGGCTTTTACTGTGTCGATAACCTGCCGGCCGGCCTGTTGCCGGAGCTGGCCGAACGCGCGCTGATCAACACCGAACTCGCCGAACCCTTGCTGGCGGTTTCGATAGATGCCCGCAATCTGCCCAGCCACCTGACCCGTTTTCCGCAGATGCTGGATGAAGTACGCTCGCGCAATATTCAGTGCGACGTGCTGTATCTGGATGCAGACGAAGCCACCCTGCTCAAGCGCTTCTCGGAAACCCGGCGCCGCCACCCGCTGAGCACGGCAGATCGTTCGCTGGCCGAAGCGATACGTGATGAAACCGCACTGCTTGGCCCGATCATCGATCTGGCCGACCTGAAGATCAACACCACCCACCTGAATCTCTATCAGTTGCGCGACGCGCTCAAGCTTCGTCTGCTGAACAAGCCCGAGCCAGGCACTGCATTTCTGATCGAGTCCTTTGGTTTCAAGCGCGGCATGCCTGTCGATGCAGACCTGGTATTCGATGTGCGCTGCCTGCCCAATCCGTACTGGAAGCCAGAACTGCGCGACCACTCGGGGCTTGAACAACCCGTTATCGACTACCTGTCGGTGCAGCCTGACGTCGAAGAAATGTTTCAGGACATCTTCGCTTACCTGAACAAATGGCTACCCCGGTTTGCAGCCAGTAACCGTTCTTACGTTACCATTGCCATCGGCTGTACCGGCGGACACCATCGTTCGGTCTACCTGACCGAGCGGCTTGGTCAGGTCTTGCAACAATCACTCAAGAACGTTCAGGTCCGCCACCGCGACCTCAGCTGAAGGATTTTCACTGCGATGCCCGCTCGTCAAATCACCATCATCAACAAACTGGGCCTGCACGCCCGCGCTGCCGCCAAATTCGTCGGGGTCGCAGGCAAGTTTCCCTGCAAGATCAGGGTCGGCCGCACTCCGGAGAGCATGGTCGACGGTAAAAGCATCATGGCCGTGATGATGCTGGCTGCCGGCAAGGGCACCGAGATCCACCTGCACACCGAAGGCGAATTCGAACAGGAAGCGCTTGATGGCCTGATCGAGCTGATCGACAACCGGTTTGATGAGGGCGAATAAGCCCTCGTACAAACGCGGTATCCGTCACCACCAGCCTTGCACGCGCATCCAGCTCAGCCCGTGGGCAATCAGTAGCGCCATACCCGCCAACAGCAGCACGCTCCCGACTGCCAGACGAAATAACCGCACATTGCTGAGCGTGAGGAATCCGGAGCGCATACGCCGCCTTGGGTCCGGCTGCCAGGCTCAGGCCAGAGCGGCCTGATAACGGCGGGACACCTCATCCCAATTGATCACGTTGTAGAACGCATTGATGTATTCGGGACGACGGTTCTGATAGCGCAGGTAGTAAGCGTGCTCCCACACGTCCAGCCCCAGAATCGGCGTATTGCCGTTCATCAGCGGGCTGTCCTGGTTACCACTGCTTTCCACCACCAGCTTTTTGTCAGGCGTGACGCTCAGCCATGCCCAGCCACTGCCGAAACGGGTCAATGCGGCCTTGGTGAATGCCTCCTTGAAGCTTTCGTAGCCACCCAGTTGCTCATTGATGGCAGACCCGACAGCGCCCGTGGGCAAGCCGCCGCCGCCCGGCACCATGACTTCCCAGAACAACGAGTGATTGGCATGGCCGCCACCCTGATTGATCACCGCTGGACGGAGGTTTTCAGGCAACTGCTGGACACTGGCCACCAGCTTCTCCACCGACCAGTCGGCGAACTCCGTCCCTTCGACCGCGGCATTGAGGTTATTGATGTACGTCTGGTGATGCTTGGTGTAGTGGATTTCCATGGTTTGCGCATCGATATGTGGTTCAAGGGCATCGTATGCGTAAGGCAGTGCAGGCAAGGTGTATGGCATTTCAATGTGCTCCGTAGAAAAGTCCGGAAGGGCTTGCCGAATGGCGCTGTAGCGATGAACGGGTGTGCTCGCTGCCGCTGTTCAGCAACCGATGAGTGCGCGGGTATTCGCCGTGTTCGCTGATGAAACTCAGCAGCTCGGCGTATGTTTTGCTGCTGTGGCGCAAGGCTGCCTCGCGTAACGCGGGCGGGAGGCGTTGATTCTGCATGGTCTGCAACAGGTGCTGGTGGATGGCACACAGGTACTCGGCGCTCTCCTCCGGCTGGCCCAGACTCAGGTGCAGATCCGCCAGGTTATGGTGAGAAATCACACAGGCCGCGACCGCTTCATCGACATCCGCCCAGCGCTCGAACAAGACCTGCGCCAACGCCAGCGCCTGAAGGTACAACTCGCGAGCTTCGACCCAATCGCCAAGATTGAAACAGCGATTGGCCAGCTCGATGGTGCGTTTCCAATGCTGCATGAGGTACCTCCAGGAACATTGACTGGGCAGCGACCATGGGCCGGGGCGGGGCGCTCAATCGCGCCAGGGACGCCTCTTGGCGAGGTAATGCTCGATCAGCAGAGGCTCGTCGGTTTCAAGCGCACAACGAATCCGCAGACTCAAGCCACGCTGGTTTCCAGATAAGACAACTCGTGCAGAACAGACCCCATGATCGCAGTTCATTTTAGAAATGATATTCATTATTAAATGAGATACAGAATCAACACAAGCCCGATCGCTGCACGGCCTTGCACCGGTGAGCGTGAACATGCTTTGAGGGAGACGTAACACGCGGGTTCGGACGAAGGTTATGGGCGGCCAAAACCGGAGGTGGATGGGTGACGCAGAGCGTCACGAACGGCATTCCCACGCGGGAGCGTGAGGAACGATCAGCCTGACTATCGTGCGGCGCTCCGCGTCGCATGCCTTTCCGGACGCTCTGCGCCCTCTTGACGACGCAGAGCGTCGTGAACTGCATTCCCACGCTGGAGCGTAGGGAACGATAACCTCAACTATCGTGCGGCGCTCCGCGTCGCATGCCTTTCCGGACGCTCTGCGTCCTCTTGACGACGCAGAGCGTCGTGAACTGCATTCCCACGCTGGAGCGTAGGGAACGATAACCTCAACTATCGTGCGGCGCTCCGCGTCGCATGCCTTTCCGGACGCTCTGCGTCCTCTTGCGACGCAGAGCGTCGAGCACTGCACTCCCACGCTGGAGCGTGCGGAACGACCATCGCAACTATCGTGCGGCGCTCCGCGTCGCATGCCTTTCTAGAAGCTCAGCGTCATCCTTGATCTGGTCAACTGATTCCGGACACAGTTATAGAAGCTACGCCGCCATTTTTTCCTGATCCACTGGCGTGCGGTATTCGTTGTAGCTGTGCAGCCTGACCTGATTGTAGTGATGGATTACGTAACGAAGCACATCAGGGCGTGCTTCCTCCTCGTTCCGATAGCCCTTTTTCGGTATCCATTCGGACTTCAGGCTGCCGAAAAAGCGTTCCATCGGGGCATTGTCCCAGCAGTTTCCGCGACGGCTCATGCTCTGCTGCATACCGAGCGACTCAAGTTTAGTGCGGAACATCTCGCTACTGTACTGGCAGCCTTGGTCGGAGTGAAACATGACCTTGTGTGGCTTTCCTCGAGCTTCATGAGCCAATGCCAGCGCCTTGCAAGTCAACGTTGAGTCTGGTGTGCTGGAAATCGCCCAACCCACTATCCGCCTGGCGTACAGGTCAAGCACAGCCGCCAGATATACCCAGTGCGTACCAGCCCAGATATACGTTATATCTCCGCACCAGACCTGATTGGGGGCTGATACTTCAAATTGGCGTTCCAGCAAATTCTCGGCGAATCGGGATTGCACGACGCTATGCCGATAAGGCCTCGGTCGACGCTGACAGCTTTGCAAACCCGCCTCGGCCATCAGACGACCAGCCAAAAACCTGCCAACCTGCTCACCCCGGGCTTTCAAGGCCGCTGACAAACTGCGAGCTCCCATTGATCGGCGACTTTGAGTGTGCAATTGAATCGCCTCGACCTTGAGCCGTTCTCTGTCGGGATCAACTCGATCCCGCTGCTTCAGATAGTCGTAATACCGGCTGCGGTTCATTCCAAACACACGGCACAAGTCAGTCACAGTAAAACGCTCACTCAACTTCTCGATCAGAATCACCGATCGAGGGAATCGGACATCAAGAGAGCGGTAGCCTTTTTTAGGATTTCCTTCTCGATTTCAAGCTTGCGAATTTTGGCATGCAGAGCCTGGATCTGTTGTTGTTCAGCGGTCATGGCATTAGCCGTTTCAGGCGTTACTCCCCCGCGCTCCTGCCTTAACTGTTCAACCCAGCGGCGCAGTGCTGTTGCCCCGACACCCATAGCCTCGCAGGCCTGAGCGGTTGAATAATTGGCATCAAGAACAAGGCGGGCAGCCTCAAGTCTGAACTCGGTTGGAAACTGACGTTTTGACATAGGACACCTCATCGTTGAGCGGTAGGGTACCGCTCCTTTGGGTGTGTCCGGAATGATTAGGCCACATCACCTGGCGACGCAGAGCGTCGTGAACTGCATTCCCACGCGGGAGCGTAGGGAACGATAACCTCAACTATCGTGCGGCGCTCCGCGTCGCATGCCTTTCCGGACGCTCTGCGTCCTCTTGACGACGCAGAGCGTCGTGAACTGCATTCACACGCGGGAGCGTGAGGAACGATAGCCTGAATCGGGGATCTGTCAGCTCCCCGCCACCATCATGCGCTCGATCAGTACCGAGCCGGTGCGGATGTTGCTGCGCAGCTCAAGATCGCTGCCAACGGCGACGATCTGCTTGAACATGTCGCGCATGTTGCCGGCAATGGTCACTTCCTGAACCGGGAACTGAATCTCGCCGTTCTCGACCCAGAAGCCTGCCGCGCCGCGTGAATAGTCGCCGGTGACCATGTTCAGACCGCTGCCCATCAATTCGGTCACCAGCAGGCCACGTCCCATACGCCGGATCAGCGCAGCCTGGTCGTCCGAGCCATGGCTAACGAACAGGTTGTGCACACCGCCCGCGTTGGCGGTGCTCGGCATGCCCAGCTTGCGGCCGGAATACGTGCTCAACACATAGGAAACCAGATCGCCACCTGCCACGAACGGTTTGGCGAAGGTCGCCAGACCATCGCTGTCGAACGCTGAGCTGCCCATCGCATGCCTGAGGTGCGGGCGCTCATCGATGGTCATCCACTCAGGAAACAGGCGCTCACCCAGCGCGCCTTCGAGGAACGACGACTTGCGATACAGGGTTCCCCCGGAAATGGCGCCGAGAAAGCTGCCGAACAGGCCGCCTGCCAGCTCTGCAGCAAACAGCACCGGCACTTCACAGGTCGGCACAGGACGCGCGCCCAGACGGCTCGCTGCACGCAACGCCGCCTTGCGACCAATGCTCTGCGCATCGGCCAGCAGCTCGCCCTGGCGGTTGACGTCATACCAGTAATCGCGCTGCATCTGACCTTCGCCCTCGGCGATCATCACACAGCTGAGGCTGTGCCGCGTTGACGCATAGCCACCGATGAAGCCATTGCTGTTGCCGTACACACGGCAGCCCTGATGGGTATTGAGCGTGGTGCCGTCGGCATTCTTGATGCGGCTGTCGGCATCGAAGGCCGCCGCTTCGCAGAGCAGCGCTTTCTCGATGGCCTGCTCGGGCGTGATGTCCCAGGTGTGATAAAGGTCAAAATCCATAACCTCTTTGGCCATCAGCGCAGCGTCGGCCAGCCCGGAGCTTTCATCCTCGGAGGTGTGTTCGGCAATCGCCAGTGCAGCGGCGACCGTTTCACGAATCGCATCGGCGCCGGTTGCCGACGTGCTGGCCGAGCCCTTGCGCTGTCCGACATACAGGGTGATACCAAAGCCCTGATCGCGGTTGAACTCGACGGTTTCGACTTCACGCTGACGGACCGAGGTCGACAGCCCCTGATCCACCGACACGGCGACTTCGCAGGCGCTGGCGCCCTGACGCCGGGCTTCGGCGATGATCTGCTCGACCTGTTCCTGCAGCTCGGGCAAGGCTTGTGGGCCGACGCTTTGGGTTGCACTCATGACTTTCTCCATCAAATTCTTCTTTCAGCACAGGCCGAATACCGACCGGGCCGGACAAGCGGCCCATGACTGGTTATCATGGCGGCGTTTCTTTGCGGACTGCCCCCATGGTTGATTCTTACGACGACTCCCTCGACGGAGAGAAAAGCAAAACCCAGGTCAAACGAGAGCTGCATGCTCTGGTCGACCTCGGCGAGCGACTGACAACACTCAAAGCCGATGTGCTGGCCAAGCTGCCGCTGACCGACGCTTTGCGCAAGGCCCTGGCCGAAGCGCCCAAGCACACGGCGAACATCGCGCGAAAGCGGCACATTCTGTTCATCGGCAAGCTGATGCGCGATCAGGACCAGGAAGCCATTCTGGTGTTGCTGGACCAACTCGATGCCTCCACTCGCCAATACAATGAACGTTTCCACAATCTGGAGCGCTGGCGTGATCGCCTGATCGCGGGCGATGACGCCGACCTCGAGAAGTTCGTTGTCGAATACCCCGATGCCGACCGTCAGCAGCTGCGTTCGCTGATCCGTCAGGCGCAACACGAAGTTGCACGCAACAAACCGCCGGCTACCAGCCGCAAAATCTTCAAATACATCCGTGAGCTGGACGAACTTCAACGCGGTCTGCGTTGACTTCGCCCTCGGGGCCGGCGGCAGCAAGCAGCCGGCCCCGACTCACTTTCAGCTACCGGTGCCACCCACGGTAATCGCGTCGATTTTCAGCGTAGGCTGACCCACACCGACCGGCAGCGACTGGCCATCTTTCCCGCATGTGCCGACGCCACTGTCCAGCGACAGATCGTTACCCACCATCGATACCCTGCTCATGGCTTCCGGCCCGTTACCGATCAAGGTCGCGCCTTTGACCGGCGCAGTGATCTTGCCGTCTTCGATCAAATAGGCCTCACTGGTCGAAAACACGAACTTGCCGCTGGTGATATCCACCTGACCACCGCCCAGGTTGGCGCAATAGATGCCGCGCTTTACTGAGGCGATGATTTCCTGCGGATCGCTCTGCCCGCCCAGCATGTAGGTGTTGGTCATGCGCGGCATCGGCAGGTGGGCATAGGACTCGCGACGGCCGTTGCCGGTGCGCGCCACACCCATCAGGCGCGCATTGAGTTTGTCCTGCATGTAGCCCTTGAGTACGCCGTTCTCGATCAGCGTAGTGCATTCGGTCGGTGTGCCTTCGTCATCGACGCTCAGCGAGCCACGACGCCCCGCCAGGGTGCCGTCGTCGACGATGGTGCAGAGTTTCGACGCAACCATCTCGCCCATGCGCCCGCTGTAGGCCGAGCTGCCCTTGCGGTTGAAGTCACCCTCAAGGCCGTGACCGACCGCTTCGTGCAGCAGCACACCGGACCAGCCGGAGCCGAGTACCACCGGCAAGGTGCCTGCCGGTGCAGGAATCGCTTCCAGGTTGACCAGTGCCTGACGCAGGGCCTCACGGGCGTAACCCATGGCGCGATCGTCGGTCAGGAAATAACGGTAGTCGGTACGCCCGCCGCCACCATGCCCGCCCCGCTCGCGGCGGCCATTCTGCTCGACGATGACACTGACGTTGAAACGCACCAGCGGGCGCACATCGGCGGCCAGGCTGCCATCTGCGGCGGCCACCAGGATGCGCTCCCAGACGCCGGCCATGCTCACCGAAACCTGCTGGATACGCGAGTCAAGCGCACGCGTCGCAACGTCGATGCGCTTGAGCAACTCGACTTTCTCGGCGCGGCTCAGTACTTCCAGGGGGTTATCCGGGGCATACAACTGTGCCACGTCCTGCGAGGTGAAAGCCTGCACGCGACCATTCTGGCCTGCGCGGGAAATAGAACGCGCGGCCTGTGCGGCGGTGCGCAGGGCCTCGGCGGTGATCGCGTTGCTGTACGCAAAGCCGGTTTTCTCACCCGACTGGGCACGCACGCCAACGCCTTGATCGAGATTGAAACTGCCTTCCTTGACGATCCCGTCTTCGAGCGACCAGGACTCGGAGATCATGCCCTGAAAATACAGATCGGCCGCGTCGATGCCTGGTCCGGCCAGATCGCCCAGCACGGACTGCAGGCTGTCGAGGTTCAGGCCGCCGGGTGCCAGAAGGTGTTCGCTGACTGAGGACAGATCACTCATATTCACTCCGAAGCAGGCCGCATGGCGTCCTGCGAAAAAAAGCGCCGGTGACTGGACACCGGCATCCGCGCCCGTATGGACGCCTGTTCTTCACTGTCACGTGTGCCCAGCAGTACCGCTTCACCCTGTGCCTGCTCGGCCAGTACGCGGCCCCATGGATCAACGATGGCCGCGTGTCCGTAAGTCTCGCGAGGTCCCGGATGGACCCCGCCCTGTGCCGCCGCCAGCACGTAACACTGGGTTTCGATGGCACGCGCGCGGATCAGAATGTCCCAGTGCGCGGCCCCCGTTACCGCAGTGAAGGCTGACGGCGCGGTAATCAGTTCAGCACCGGCTTCACGCAGCGCGGTGTACAGTTCGGGAAAGCGCAGGTCATAACAGACGGTCAGCCCCAGACGCCCCACCGGCGTGTCGGCCACCACCACCCTGCTCCCATGAGCATAGTCATCCGATTCACGATAGCGGCCACGGTTGTCAGCGACATCCACATCGAACAGATGCAGTTTGTCATAACGGGCCACCTGCTCACCGTGCTCATCGATCAACAGCGAACACGCCGTCACCTTGCCATCCGGCCGCTCATCCGGCGGCAGTGGCAAGGTTCCGGTAACAATCCATAACTTGAGGTCGCGAGCGGCCAGTTTCAACCATGGCAGGATCGGTCCGTGCCCCTGAGCCTCGGCACGCCCGATATCGGCGACGTCACGGCGCCCCATCGCGACGAAGTTTTCGGGCAGTACCGCCAGCCGCGCGCCACCGTCGGCAGCCTGTTCCAGCAGACGTCGGGCGCTGGCCAGATTGGCCAGGACATCGCTTTGGCTGACCATCTGAATCACCGCGAAGGACATGGCAACCCGCTCCTGAATGAGATGGCCACCACTGTACTCCATGAGACGCTATTGGGGCTTTTCAAATGGCTTGTCGAAGGTGATCTTCGGCTCTTTCCAGGGCCCTTCGACCTTGTATTGCACGCTGGCGAAACGCGCAACCCGGTCGCCCAGCAGCTTGTCGACCAGAAACAGCGCCCCGCCAATGGCCGGCGCGCCGACAATCAGTGCAGCAATAGGCAGGTTATTGGTGACCGGCAAGGTCACCAGCAGCTTCGCATCGACACGATCGCGGACCATGTCCAGCGTACCGTTGAGCTCCAGATTGCTCGACGGCCCGGTCAGGGTGATCGGGTTGCGCGTCACATAGACACCGTCGCTGGCGACCAACAGCCCTTTGACCCGGTCGTAGCTCAGGCCTTTGCCCAATAGGTCGGAGAAGTCCAGACGCAGACGCCGGCCGATGGAGTTGAAATTCAACAGCCCGAACACCCGCAATGCCTGAGCACCGCCCTCGACTTCGACGAACTGGCCTCTGTTCAACGTGGCATCCAGACTGCCGGAATAGCGCTTCAGACCAACCCAGGCAGGCGAACCCGGCCAGCGCCCGTCCACGTTCATCTCGAAGCGTTCACTGGTAACAGTGGGTGCGAAGTTCCACGCCTTGAGCACATCCGCGAGGTTCTTGCCCGCCAGACGGCCTTTGAACGAACTGCTGCTGGCCCCGGGCGTACCCTCCCAGGTAGCGTCACCCTCCAGCAGAATACCTTTGAGCCCCAGGCTCATGTCCGACATGCGCATGCCGGCAGGCGTCGGCCGGGTTTTCAATGCCCAGGCCCCGAGCAACTGATCGCCCTGAAACAGCTGGGAGATCTTCACGTCCAGCGCAGGGATATTGTGCGGGTCGATATCCGCCAGAGGATCAGGCGCGTTTTCCACAACGGTCGCTGTCGGATCTGATGCAGGCAGTCGAACGTAGAGCATGTTGACGCCGATCGGTGCAGACTTGGCGTCGGGCAGCGTTGCCGTGCCTTTGGCCATTGCGCTGTCCAGCGACAGGGCCCAGGCTGCCGAGTTGCGCTGCAACTGGACACGCACGTCATTGAGTGTGGTGCCCATCGCGGTCAGCTTGCCGATCTGCAGATCAACGCTGTTAAGCAGTTGTTTTGCGTTGCCGCCCGGATCATTCCCGATGTAGCGAGCGGCCAGTTCCTGCCAGGGCGCGATGTCCAGTTCGGACAACTCCCCACGGATCCGCAAGCCCTTGGCGTCCGGCACGATCGCCCCGCCGCGCCCCAGATAAAGCTCGCCACGACCTTCGGCAAACTTGCCATTCGGTGCTGCGAACGCAAAGTTGGCCTGATCGTTATAGGCCGCGCCGAGCCTGCGCTCCGCGCCTTGCAGGGTCATGCGGAATTCGCTGGGACGCTCCTGCTCGGCGGTCTTGCCAAACGGTGCGGGCAAATCGATCGCCACGCCCTTGAGCGTGGAGTTGATTACCAGCGGGCTGTCCTTGCTGTCCAGAATCAGCTGCAACTGATACGGCAAGTCGCCGGAGACCGGCAGCGGTTGGGTCACGTTCAGCCAGTCGGTGAGCCGCTTCACGGTGATTTGTCCGTTCGCCATAATGCGCGTCACGTTGTCACCAGGCTTGCCCTCGGCGGCGATCTCTGCGGTCACAGGGCGATCGAATGCCTGGGCCTTGATGCCCTTGCCACTCAGCCCGCTGGAGCTGTCAAAACGGAAGTCGCCTTTCAGGCGAGTCAGCTCCAGCACCGGGTCGGCCAGTTTCAAGCGCGCATTGTCGGTGCTGAAGTCCACCACGACCTTTGGCTCGACGCCCTTGGCCAGCGGGATATCCAGCTTCAGCTTACCGTCCAGCGGGCCCTCGCCCTGCCATCCGGCAAACGTGCTGCCCGTACCGATGGGCGCCTGCTGGAGAATCTTCAGGCCGTCGATCAGGTTTCCGGAGAAATTACCGTCCACCAGCAGGTGACTGTCCTGACCTGACGGCACATGGGGAATATTGACCAGCACGTTGCTGACCTTGGTATCCAGCAACTGGCCTTTGCTCGCCTTGACACGTACACCGCTGTTTTCGACGTAGACCTTGCCATCCACTCCGGTCAGCGACGGCCAGCCCGGCTGGAACGCCAGCGTTGCGTTGCTGACGTCGAAGAACAGGCTGATGACACGCGCCGTATCGGGCGAGTTCTTGTTCAGCGACCCTTGATACTGGAAGAAACCCTGCTTGACCGCGCCACTGACCACGGCGGTGCGCAACCAGTGATCAAGCTCCGGACTGAGCGCGGTCGGCAGGTACTTGCTGGTGTAACGGCCGTCGCCGTCGACCATACCGACCCGCAGGTCCATGTAGTCTTCCTGATCATGATTGAGATGAATCTTGATCAGAAAGTCCGCCGCAATTTTGCCTTCGTCGCCGAGCACCTTGATGTACGGGGCAATCAGCGTGAACGCCTGGTCATCCAGTTTCCAGGTCAGACGGGCATTGGCCTTCCGGTAACGCCAGGGTTTGGCGAAGATCGGGTCCAGGTGCAGCATGAAGTCATCGGTGTCGAGGCGCAGCTCGCCCTGCCCCAGATCACCGCTGATGGCACCGGTGACGTTTCCGGCCGCCGGCGCCCCGCGATACGCGTTGAAACCGACCTTGTCCAGATTGGCGGCAAAGCTCAGGCGCTGGTCACCGATTGCCTGTGGCCGGTAGTCGAGCAGTACGTTACGCAGCCCGCCTGTCACCTTGAGGCCGTCGACCACTGCCATGGCCTTGTCAGGCAGGGGCGCGAGCGAGTCGATCAGCGGCGTGACGGGGGTCAGGTCCAGACGATCCGCCTGCACGTGCCAGAGCTCTTCGCTGTCAGGCGTCGCGGCGGTTTGCGTCAGTTGCACACGGCTTTCCCAACGCGCGTCGCCAAGGCTCATCGCCAGTGAATCGAGGTTCAGGTCGAAACCTGTTTCAGTGCGTGCAAACCATGCGTTCAGCGCAAGGTTATTGATCGTCGACGGTTTGCGACCGGCATAAACGCCTTTGACCTGTGGTGCATTGAGGCGCGTGGTCGCGCTTTGCACGGTGCCCTTGCCCCAACTCAACCAGACCTCGCCGCCGGCCTGCAGCTTCGCCAGCGTCCATTCGCGCGTAAGGCTTTTCGGCAGCCACCTGGCCCAGTCGCTTTGCGGCAGGCTGGCGTAGATATCGGCCTCGCCGTCCTTCCACTGACTGGCCTGGATGCGCGAGCGCACGTTCAGCGCGACCGGCTGACCATCCGGCAGAGTCAGGCGTGCGTCAAGTCGCTGGGCATAGCTGCCGGTGTCCAGGCTGAGGTTTACATAGGTGAGGGTCAGCGGCGCAGCGTCAAACGGTTGCACCGTGACCTGGCTGTCGAGCAACGACACATGCGCGACCATCTGCATCTGCTTGAGCGCCTGCTCGGGATCGAACGGGCTGTCGTTGTGCACCGGCAAGCCCTGAATCGACCACGCGCCGTCCTTGTCCTGCCTGAGGCTGAACTGCAGGCCGTCCACTTCAAGATGAGCGATGCGCACGTCACGCGCCAGCAGGCTTTCCCAAAGGTCGGGAACCACCCTTACGCGATCCAGACGCAGAGCACTGGCACCCTCGCCGACCATCACGTCGTGGGCCAGCAGTACCGGGGCAAAGCGGCTCCAGCTACCTTCCAGACTGCCGATGCTCAGCGGTATGCCCAGCGCGCTGCTGGCACGGGTTTCCACATCGACACGGTATTCGGCAACCAGCGGCGTCAACTGACGGCCGAGGCTCACGTACAGCGCCGCAAGCACCAGAATCAGTGCGCACAGGCTCAGCCCCCAGCGGGTCAGGGTTGCGACGAGGCGAGGAAGACGTCCCATCTCAGGAGGTCCTCCACTGCGGGATGCAAGGAGCAGAATCGGCGAACGGATTCCGGCTCAGGTGTGCAGGTGCGGTCAGGTACAGGTTTTGCTCATTTGCCACGCATCATTCTCGATAAAACGGCATACCTGCCAGAAACCCGTAGGGCACTTGTCATAGATTTCAAACGATCAGCACCCTCAGAGCAGCACCACGTCGTATTGTTCCTGCGAGTACATGGTTTCTACCTGAAAACGGATAGTGCGGCCAATAAAGCTCTCCAGTTCAGCCACGTTGCCGGACTCCTCGTCGAGCAGACGATCCACCACGCGCTGATTGGCCAGAACCCGATAGCCGACTGCCTGATAGGCCCTGGCCTCGCGCAGGATTTCCCGGAAGATTTCATAGCAGATGGTCTCGGGGGTCTTCAGCTTGCCCCGCCCTGCGCAGCAATGACACGGTTCGCACAGCACCTGTTCGAGACTTTCGCGGGTGCGCTTGCGGGTCATCTGCACCAGACCCAGCTCGGTGATGCCGATGATGTTGGTCTTGGCGTGATCGCGTTCCAGCTGTTTCTCCAGCGTGCGCAGCACCTGACGCTGGTGTTCACCGTCTTCCATGTCGATGAAATCGATGATGATGATGCCGCCCAGATTGCGCAGGCGCAGCTGCCGGGCGATGGCCGTGGCAGCTTCCAGATTGGTCTTGAAGATGGTTTCTTCGAGGTTGCGATGCCCTACGAACGCGCCGGTGTTGACGTCGATGGTGCTCATCGCTTCGGCTGGATCGATTACCAGATAGCCGCCCGACTTGAGCGGCACCTTGCGCTCGAGGGCCTTCTGGATTTCGTCCTCGACCCCATAGAGGTCGAAGATCGGGCGCTCGCCCGGATAGTGCTCGAGCCTGTCGGCGATTTCCGGCATCAGCTCGGCGACGAACTGGGTGGTTTTCTGAAAGGTTTCCCGCGAGTCGATGCGGATCTTCTCGATACGCGGGCTGACCAGATCGCGCAAGGTGCGCAGCGCCAGGCCCAGGTCTTCGTAAATCACCGTGGGCGGGCTGACCGTCTTGATCTGCTCGCCGATCTGATCCCAGAGCCTGCGCAGATAGCGGATGTCCATGAGGATTTCATCAGCCCCGGCGCCTTCGGCAGCGGTGCGCAGAATGAAACCTCCGGCTTCCTTGATGCCTTCCTGGGCAACACAATCACTGACCACTTTCTTGAGTCGTTCGCGCTCGGCTTCGTCCTCGATTTTCAGCGAGATGCCCACATGCGCCGTGCGCGGCATGTACACCAGATAACGCGACGGAATGGAGAGTTGCGTGGTCAGCCGTGCGCCCTTGCTGCCGATCGGGTCTTTGGTGACTTGCACGACAAGGCTCTGGCCATCATGTACCAGCGACGCAATGCTCTCGACCGCCGGCCCTTCACGCATAGATATTTCCGACGCATGAATGAACGCCGCGCGATCCAGACCAATGTCGATGAACGCCGCCTGCATGCCGGGAAGCACCCGCACAACCTTGCCTTTGTAGATATTGCCGACGATGCCGCGACGCTGGGTACGCTCGACATGCACTTCTTGCAGAACCCCGTTTTCCACCACGGCCACGCGCGATTCCATCGGCGTGATGTTGATCAGAATCTCTTCACTCATGACTTGTCACCTTCCAGGCATTGCCAGCAGGGTATGCCGAAATGGCCAAGCAGTTCTGCGGTTTCGCACAGGGGCAGACCCACCACCCCAGAATAGCTGCCTTGCAGGCCCTCGACGAAAATCGCTGCCAACCCCTGGATGGCATAGCCGCCAGCCTTGTCGGCGGGCTCGCCACTGGTCCAGTAGGACTGAGCTTCATGGATTTGAATCGGGCGAAAGCGCACACGACTGGTAACAATACGGGTTTCGCTGCGTTGCCGATCACTGAGCGCGACAGCGGTCAGCACTTGATGCTCGCGCCCGGACAGGGCCATCAGCATGGCAAGAGCATCCGCTTCATCGACCGGCTTGCCGAGAATGCGTCCATCGAGCACCACCGCCGTGTCAGCGCCCATCACGCAGGCCTGTTGTTCGGCTGGCAACACGGACAGCCCGGCCTGAGCCTTGCCCAGCGCAAGACGCTCGACATAGGCAGCCGGGGTTTCATGGTCGAAGGGGGTTTCGTCGATCTGAGCGCTCAGTACGTTAAAGGGCACACCGATCTGAGTCAGAAGTTCGCGGCGGCGCGGCGAGCCAGAAGCCAGATAAAGCGAGGGCATAAGGACATCTCCGTGTCTGTGCGGGTGAGCGCGAACAACGCAGCGGGGCGTCGCGCTCACCTTGCGCTTAATTGATTTTCAAACGTTTGCGCAATCCACGCAGGCCATAACTGATCCAGGGCCACAACAGAGCGCTGACCAACGCGGGCAGCACCAGCGCCAGCGTTGGCTGACGGTTGCCGGTCAGCGCGCTGAGCCAGAGTTGCGCAAGCTGTGCCAGACCGAATACCACCAGCAGCACCAGGCATTGTTGCCACATGGGAAACATGCGCAGGCGCTGCTGCAGGGACATCACCAGAAAGGTGATCAGACTGAGGATCAGGGCGTTCTGGCCGAGCAAGGTGCCGTACAGCACATCCTCCATCAGGCCCAGTATCCACGCGGTGGTCATGCCGTATTTGTGCGGCAGCGCCAGAACCCAGAAGGTCAGCAGCAGGGCCAGCCACAGTGGCCGGAAGATTTCCATGAATTGCGGCAGCGGCGAAACGCTCAGCAGCAGACCGATCGCAAACGTCAGCCAGACCACCCAGCCATTGCGCCCGGAAACATGACTAACCATCGATAGGCTCCCGGGCAGTGGAAGGTCGTGAAGCAGGCGGCTGTGACGCCGCAGGCCGGGCAGCAGGCCTTGCCGGTGTCGCGGGCGTTGCCGCCGGTGCAGGTGCAGGTGTTGCCGATTGCGCTGCAGGCTTGTGCGTCAGCGTACTGCCCGGAAAGACCGGAACGACGGCCTGCGGCCACATAGGGAAGGCGGGTGTCGGCGGCGGCAGTGTCGCCATCACGGAGGGCTCGACGCCCTTGTCGAGGGATTCCTGTGCTTGCGCGGCATCGGCAGCGCGCTCTTCCGGCGAGCGCCCGTCGGAGAACACCAGCAACAGATAGCGACTGCGATTCAGCGCAGCGGTCGGCACTGCACGAACGATCGCAAACGGCTGGCCGGAGTCGTGAATCACTTCCTTGACCGTCGCCACCGGGTAACCGGCCGGGAAACGCTGCCCAAGGCCCGAACTGACCAGCAGGTCGCCTTCCTTGATGTCTGCGGTGTCCGCCACATGCCGAAGCTCCAGACGTTCCGGGTTACCGGTGCCGCTGGCGATGGCACGCAAACCGTTGCGGTTGACCTGCACCGGGATGCTGTGGGTGGTGTCAGTCAGCAACAAGACACGTGAGGTATAGGGCATCAACTCGACCACCTGCCCCATCAGGCCGCGCGCATCGAGCACAGGCTGGCCGAGCACCACGCCGTCGCGTTCGCCCTTGTTGATGATGATGCGATGGGTGAAGGGGTTCGGGTCCATGCCGATCAGCTCGGCGACCTCGACCTTTTCGTTGACCAGCGCCGAGGAGTTCAGCAACTCACGCAGCCGAACGTTCTGCTCGGTCAGTGCCGCCAGCTTTTGCAGGCGACCTTGCAGGAGCAGGGCTTCGGTCTTGAGTTTTTCGTTTTCGGCGATCAGCTCTGTGCGGCTGCCGAACTGACTGGCGACGCCTTGATACAGACGCTGTGGCAGGTCGACGATCCAGTAGGACTGCATGAGCACCATCGACATCTGGCTGCGCACGGGCTTGAGGATCGTAAAGCGGGCGTCGACAACCATCAACGCAACCGACAGAACGGCCAGCACCAGCAGACGTACACCCAGCGACGGGCCTTTTGAGAAAAGCGGTTTAATAGGCCGCTCCTCCGGGGCATGCGATCGTTGGATCGAACTTCGATTGGCAATTATTCATGCGGTATGTAACCGGCCTGGACAAATGAAAGAGATAGGCACCCTGTTTCGGCGTCAGCCTGAAGCATACAGGTAGCATATCCGCCACCTGCATACAAAAGACTCCGTGAAAGGCACCCCGGCGAATTATTCGCTGGAGAGCAGATCCATGGTGTGCTTATCCATCATTTCCAGCGCACGGCCACCGCCACGCGCTACACAGGTCAGCGGGTCTTCGGCGACGATCACCGGCAGACCGGTTTCCTGAGCCAGCAACTTGTCCAGATCACGCAGCAGCGCACCACCACCGGTCAGGACCAGACCACGCTCGGCGATGTCCGAGGCCAGTTCCGGAGGCGATTGCTCCAGAGCGCTCTTGACCGCCTGAACGATGGTCGCCAGCGACTCCTGCAGTGCCTCGAGCACTTCGTTGGAGTTCAGGGTGAACGCACGTGGAACGCCTTCAGCCAGGTTGCGGCCACGCACGTCGACTTCACGTACTTCACCGCCCGGATAGGCAGTACCGATTTCCTGCTTGATGCGCTCGGCAGTCGATTCGCCGATCAGGCTGCCGTAGTTGCGGCGCACATAGGTGATGATCGCTTCGTCGAAACGGTCACCGCCAACCCGGACGGATTCGGCATACACCACACCGTTCAGGGAGATCAGGGCAATTTCGGTAGTGCCGCCGCCGATGTCGACAACCATCGAACCGCGAGCTTCTTCCACCGGCAGACCGGCGCCGATTGCAGCGGCCATCGGCTCTTCGATCAGGAAGACTTCGCGTGCGCCTGCACCCAGGGCCGACTCGCGAATCGCGCGACGCTCAACCTGGGTGGATTTGCACGGAACGCAGATCAGCACACGAGGGCTGGGCTGCAGAAAGCTGTTTTCATGAACCTTGTTGATGAAGTACTGCAACATTTTTTCGCAGACGCTGAAGTCGGCGATAACGCCGTCTTTCATTGGACGAATGGCTGCGATGTTGCCTGGAGTACGGCCCAGCATGCGCTTGGCTTCGGTACCGACGGCCACGACACTCTTCTGGTTGCCGTGAGTACGAATGGCAACGACAGAGGGTTCATTCAGAACGATACCGCGCTCACGCACGTAAATAAGGGTGTTGGCAGTGCCCAGGTCGATGGATAGATCACTGGAAAACATGCCACGCAGTTTCTTGAACATGGGAAAGGGACCCTAGGGAACGCGTGGTAAAAAAAGTGCGGCAAACTCTAACAACGACAGGGATTTTGGGCAAGGAGCCAATATGCTAAATTGGCGGTTTTCCGAACACCACCCTCGACGTTAGCGGCTTGAGACAGTAATAACGCGATAGTGTTCCGCAATTGGCAACAAAGCAAATCCATAAGCATTCCACTGGAGATACCCCATGGCGCTTGAACGCTCCGACGTGGAAAAGATCGCTCATCTGGCCCGACTGGGTCTCAATGACGCCGATATCCCGCGTACCACCGAAGCACTGAACAGCATTCTTGGGCTGGTCGATCAGATGCAAGCGGTCGACACCGCTGGCATCGAGCCGCTGGCTCACCCGCTGGAAGCCACCCAGCGCCTGCGCGAAGACGCCGTCACCGAGCGAAATCGCCGTGACACTTACCAAGCCATCGCACCAGCGGTCCAAGACGGCCTCTATCTGGTTCCGAAAGTCATCGAGTAAGGGAAAGCGCCTGCATGCACCAAATGACTCTGGCCGAGATCGCTCGCGGACTCGCCGATAAAAAGTTTTCTTCCGAAGAGCTGACTCGTGTTCTGCTGTCGCGCATCGCGACGCTCGACCCGCAGCTCAACAGCTTCATCAGCCTCACCGAAGACCTGGCCATCACCCAGGCGCAGGCGGCAGACGCGCGCCGTGCCGCCGGTGAAAACGGCCCGTTGCTCGGTGCTCCGCTGGCCCACAAGGACCTGTTCTGCACCCAGGGCATCCGCACCAGTTGCGGCTCGCTGATGCTCGACAATTTCAAGGCACCCTACGACGCCACGGTCGTGTCGCGTCTGGCATCGGCCGGCACAGTGACGCTGGGCAAGACCAACATGGACGAATTCGCCATGGGTTCGGCCAACGAATCCAGCCATTACGGCGCGGTGAAAAACCCGTGGAACCTGGAATGCGTCCCTGGTGGCTCTTCGGGTGGTTCGGCAGCCGCGGTCGCTGCACGCCTGTTGCCTGCCGCAACCGGCACCGACACCGGCGGCTCGATTCGCCAGCCTGCAGCACTGACCAACCTCACGGGCCTCAAGCCGACCTACGGCCGCGTATCGCGCTGGGGCATGATTGCCTACGCGTCCAGCCTCGATCAGGCGGGGCCGATGGCACGCACGGCCGAAGACTGTGCGCTGCTGCTGCAAGGCATGGCCGGTTTCGACCCGCAGGACTCCACCAGCATCGACGAACCGGTTCCGGACTACTCCGCCAGCCTCAATACCTCGCTCAAGGGCCTGCGTATCGGTGTGCCGAAAGAGTATTTCAGCGCAGGCCTTGACCCGCGCATCGCGCAACTGGTGCATGAAAGCGTCAAGGAGCTGGAAAAACTCGGCGCGATCGTCAAGGAAGTCAGCCTGCCGAACCTGCAACACGCGATCCCGGCCTACTACGTCATCGCCCCGGCTGAAGCCTCGTCCAACCTGTCGCGTTTCGACGGTGTGCGTTTCGGCTACCGCTGCGAAGACCCGAAAGACCTGACCGACCTGTACAAGCGCTCGCGCGCCGAAGGCTTCGGCCCGGAAGTGCAGCGACGCATCATGGTCGGCGCCTACGCGCTGTCGGCGGGTTACTACGACGCCTACTACCTGCAGGCGCAGAAAATCCGTCGCCTGATCAAGAACGATTTCATGAACGCGTTCGCCGATGTCGACGTGATTCTCGGTCCGACCACGCCCAACCCGGCCTGGAAAATCGGCGCCAAGACCCACGACCCGATTGCCGAATACCTGGAAGACTTCTACACCATCACCGCCAACCTGGCGGGCCTGCCCGGCTTGTCCATGCCTGCGGGCTTCGTCGACGGCCTGCCGGTCGGCGTGCAGCTGCTCGCTCCGTATTTCCAGGAAGGCCGCCTCTTGAATGTGGCGCATCAGTATCAGCAAGTCACCGACTGGCACACTCGCGCACCTGAAGGCTTCTGAGGAGAAACACATGCAATGGGAAGTCGTCATCGGGCTGGAGATTCATACCCAGCTTTCGACCCAATCAAAGATTTTTTCCGGTAGCGCGACCACGTTCGGCTCCGAGCCCAACACGCAGGCCAGCCTCGTCGACCTGGGCATGCCCGGCGTATTGCCGGTGCTGAACAAGGAAGCCGTGCGCATGGCCGTCAAGTTCGGCCTGGCCGTCAACGCCGAAATCGGCCAGCACAACGTGTTTGCCCGCAAGAACTACTTCTACCCGGACCTGCCCAAGGGCTATCAGATCAGCCAGATGGAGCTGCCGATTGTCGGCAAGGGCCACCTGGACATCCCCCTTGAAGACGGCACCGTCAAGCGCATCGGCATCACCCGTGCGCACCTGGAAGAGGACGCGGGCAAGAGCCTGCACGAAGACTTCCAGGGCATGACCGGTATCGACCTGAACCGTGCCGGCACCCCGTTGCTGGAGATCGTTTCCGAGCCGGACATGCGCAACGCCAAGGAAGCCGTGGCTTACGTCAAGGCCATCCATGCGATTGTCCGCTACCTGGGCATCTGTGACGGCAACATGGCCGAAGGTTCGCTGCGCTGCGACTGCAACGTATCGATTCGCCCCAAGGGTCAGGTCGAGTTCGGCACGCGTTGCGAGATCAAGAACGTCAACTCGTTCCGCTTCATCGAAAAAGCGATCAACAGCGAGATTCAGCGCCAGATCGACCTGATCGAAGACGGTGGCAAGGTTATCCAGCAGACACGCCTGTATGACCCGAACACCAACGAAACCCGCGCCATGCGCAGCAAGGAGGAAGCCAACGACTACCGTTACTTCCCCGACCCGGATCTGTTGCCGGTGATCATCGAGGACTCGTTCCTCGAAGAAACCCGCGCCACCTTGCCGGAGCTGCCACCGCAGAAACGCGAACGCTTCCAGAGCCAGTTCGGTCTGTCGACCTACGACGCCAGCGTACTGGCTTCTAGCCGCGAGCAGGCTGATTACTTCGAACAGGTGGTGAGCATCAGTGGTGACGCCAAACTGGCAGCCAACTGGGTCATGGTCGAGCTGGGCAGCCTGCTCAACAAGCAGGGCCTGGAAATCGACCAGTCGCCGGTCAGTGCCGAGCAGTTGGGCGGCATGCTCAAGCGCATCACCGACAACACCATTTCCGGCAAGATCGCGAAAATGGTCTTCGAGGCGATGGCCAATGGTGAAGGCAGCGCCGATGAAGTCATCGAAAAGCGCGGCCTGAAGCAGGTCACCGACAGCGGCGCCATCGAATCGATGCTCGACGAGGTACTGGCAGCCAACGCGGAACAGGTCGAACAGTATCGCGCCGCCGATGAAGCCAAGCGCGGCAAGATGTTCGGCTTCTTCGTCGGTCAGGCGATGAAAGCCTCCAAAGGCAAGGCCAACCCGCAGCAGGTCAACGAACTGCTGAAGGCCAAGCTGGAGGGCTGATCCTCGTCACTCTCGTTCCCACGCTATGCGATCAGCGTTATACACGAGTCTTGTGGGAGCGAGCTTGCTCGCGAATAGGCCGGTACAGCCTCTAGAGACAGGGCGTTTGGACCAAGGTCTTCGTGAGCAAGCTCACTCCCACAGAGGTCTTTATTCACATCGCGATTAGGGTCAAAGACCCCGCCTTCTGGGCTCTTCATGACTTGTGTATAACGATGAGCGCTCTGCGTGGGAATGCAGTTCTGGACGCTCTGCGTCCGCTGTCGAGTACGCACTGCAACACCGAGTTGCGACGCGGAGCGTCACGAAATGCATGCCAGCATGGAGGATTGGCACGAGCGTCAACCACAACTACTCCGGCACTCAGGAACCCACCCCATGCGCCGCCTTATTTTTACCTGCAGCCTGCTGACCTTACTGGCAGGGTGCGCCAATCACATCATCGACCCCCATGGTTATGACGAGACCGGCACCGCCGCCTATTACGGCGCCCGCCATCACGGCAACCGCACTGCCAGCGGCGAGCCGTTCAATCAGAACGCGCTGACCGCTGCACATCGCCAACTGCCCTTCGGCACGCGCGTCAAGGTCACCAACCTCGACAACGACAGGTCGGTAGTCGTGCGCGTCAACGATCGCGGCCCTCACACCCGTGGTCGTCTGATCGATGTCTCTCGCGAAGCGGCCGAACAACTGGGTATGCTGCGCAGCGGGACAGCGCCAGTCCGTGTGCAGGCCCTGGATTAAACCCAACCCCCGATCACCGCCAACAAGGACACTCGTATTCTCCAGCTATCGGCCCTGCCCGCCCCCGCGCTTATCCAGATGCTCAGTGGCTTGCTATTGCTGCTGATCGGGGCAGAACTGTCAGTGCGTACAGCGGTGCATCTGGCAGCGATTTTCAAGGTCCGGCCACTGATCGTCGGCCTGACCGTCGTGGCAATGGGCACCAGCGCGCCGCAGATGGCAGTAAGCCTGCAAGCCGCGTTTGCCGATAACACCGACATCGCGGTGGGCAGTGTCATCGGCGGTAACATTTTCAATGTGCTGGTGATCCTTGGCCTGTGCGCACTGATCATTCCTTTACGCGTTGCCCGTCAGGTGTTGCACGTCGACATTCCGCTGATGATCGGTGCCTGCGTGCTGGCTATCGGCCTGTCGTGGAGCGGCGAATTCAGCAAGCTTGACGGCGCACTGCTGCTCGCCGGGTTGCTGTTCTGCCTGATCGTCATCATCCGTCAGGGCGGTCATGCGCCGCGTCACGGACATGCCGAGACAACCGCAAAACCTCGTACCTTCACGCGTATCCTCATGCTTGCCACTGGCTTGCTGCTGTTGACCGCTGGCGGACACCTGCTGGTCGACGCGTCAGTGGTGATTGCCATCCATCTTGGGCTGTCCGAACGCATCGTCGGCCTGACCATCATTGCCATCGGCACATCACTGCCAGCACTGATGACCTCGCTCATCGCAGCGTTTCGTGGTGAGCGCGATATTGCCGTGGGCAACGTGATCGGCAGCAACCTGTTCAATCTGCTGGGCGTGCTGGGGCTGACCGCACTGGTCGCCCCGGTGCCGCTGACGATCTCGCCAAATGCACTGGTGTTCGACCTGCCGATCATGCTCGGCGTGTCGCTGCTGTGCGTGCCGCTGTTCTATTCCGGTTACCGGATAGACCGCCTGGAAGGTCTGTTTCTGCTGTCGTTGTACCTGACCTACGGGCTGCATATCCTGTCGATCAGCACCGGTATGGCGCTGGCTGAACGGCTTGAAAGCAAAATGCTCACGCTGGTGTTACCTGTGCTGGGCGCTGTGGTTGTCTGGGGCACGATCCGCGCCTGGCGACGCCAGCACTGACCTCCACCCCGCATCGATACAAGGAGCAAGGCCATGACAGACAAGACGATCAGTGACGGCGAACAGATCCGTCGCCAGGTGATGGGCGATGTCTACGTCGACCGCGCGCTGGGCAATGCCACCGAGTTCAGCCAGCCACTGCAGGATTTCGTCAACGAGCACGCCTGGGGCAGCGTCTGGAGTCGCGAGGGCCTGCCATTGAAAACCCGCAGCCTGATCACCCTGGCCACTCTCACCGCCCTGAAATGCCCGCAAGAACTGAAGGGCCACGTTCGTGGCGCACTGAACAATGGCTGCACGGTCGAGGAGATTCGCGAAGCGCTGCTGCACTGCGCGGTGTACGCCGGCGTGCCAGCGGCCATCGACGCGTTTCGTGCGGCGCAGGAAGTGATCGACAGCTACGTCAAAGCGGATTAGATCCAGCCGCCCCATTGCAGGATGAAAATCCCCACGTTGGTCGTGACCGCGGCAGCCAGCGTGGTGATGACAATGATCGCGGCAGCCAGCTCGTAGTTGCCGTTGGCCGTGCGCGCCATGATGTAGCTGGCAGCCGCCGTCGGGCTGCCGAAATACAGGAACAGAATCCCCAGTTCAGCGCCGCGAAAACCGGCCAGCCAGGCGGCCAGCGTGCATAGCACTGGCAGCGTGATCATTTTCATGACGCTGGCACTGACAGCCAGTTTCCCACTCTTGCGCAACGAGGCCAGCGACAATGTGCCACCGATGCAGATCAGTGCCAGCGGCAGAGTCATCTGGGCCAGGTAGCTGCCGGAGGTTTCCAGCCATTTGGGCAGGCCGATGGCAAAGTAAGCGAAGGGTGAGGCGATGATCACGCTGATGATCAGCGGGTTGGCCAGCACGCTTTTGAAGATGCTCCAGGGATCGGACTTGATCACCGGGCTGTAAACCGCCAGTACCACCGTCGATAACGTGTTGTAGAAGACGATGACCAGCGCGGCGAGAATCGCGCCCAGTGAAATGCCATCAGGCCCGTACATGCTGGCCGCCAGGGCCAGACCGATGACCCCGTTATTGCCACGAAACGCGCCCTGGACGTAGATCCCGCGCTCTTCGTGCGGGCAACGCCAGATCGCCCAGCACCAGGCGAATGCGAAACTCAAAAGTGTGGCGATGCTGAAAAAAACCAGCAGTTTGGGCTGCAGGGCGGTGCGCAGGTCGGCGTGAATAATGCCCAGAAACAGCAGCGCAGGCATGGTGACGTTGAACACCAGCCCGGAAGCCGCAACGATGAAACCATCATTGATCGCGCCGATACGCCTGAGGAACACGCCCAGAAACAGCATGGCAAACACCGGGGCGGTGATGTTCAGGGTTTCGAGAAAAATAGCCAGCATGCAACGCATCCGGTCCCGTCGTTAGGTAGCTCATAATAGGCCACCGAGGACGAGCATGTTGCACGGAATTTCCGAAACCCTGATCACCGCGCCGCGTCTGTTGTTCATCAGACGATGCGGCTGACTTCCTTCACAGGCTGGAGCTTGCGCTCGAAGACCGAGACCCCGTCCAGATCGCGCAGCGCCACGGTCATCTCACCGGTCTGCCCGTCGATATTCACTTCGCCAAAAAACTGAAAACCCGCGAACGGCGAGGTGTTCTGCGCAGGTGGCGCTTTCTGGAACACCAGCTCGGGACCAAAGGTCTTGTCCAGCACGTTGGGACCATAGCTACCGGCGTTCAATGGCCCGGCGACGAACTCCCAGAACGGGTCGAAGTCCTGAAACACGGCCAGGTCCGGCTGGTAATGATGCGCCGCGCAGTAATGCACATCGGCCGTCAGCCAGACGCAATCGCGAATCTTCTGCGCGCGCAGGTACGCCAGCAATTCGGCGACCTCCAACTCACGCCCCAACGCCGGACCGTCATTGCCGTTGGCGATGGCCTCCCAACGCGGTACGCCGGGGCTGACCTCGCCATCCGGCACGCCCAGGCCAATGGGCATGTCGGCCGCGATGACTTTCCACTGCGCGCGCGATGCATTGAGCTCGCGCTTGAGCCAGTCCAGTTGCTCACGGCCCATGAATGCGGTGGTCGGGCCGGGTTTGTCGGCCAGGTTGGCATCGTTGCCGGCGCGGTAGCTGCGCATATCGAGGACGAAGACGTCGAGCATCGGACCGTAGGGGATCTTGCGATAAATGCGCCCGCCGTTGTCGGCTTCCTGCAAGCGCAGCGGCGCGTATTCCAGATAAGCCTGGCGGGCACGCGAGGACAGCAGGCCGATGTCCTTGACCTTGTAGCGATCATCGAGCTGTTTGCTGGGTGACCAGTTGTTGGTCACTTCGTGATCATCCCACTGCCAGATCTGCGGGACTTCGGCGTTGAAGCGGCGCAGGTTTTCATCCATCAGGTTGTAGCGGTAATTGCCCCGGTATTCGTCGAGGGTCTCCGCCACCTTGCTCTTCGCCTCGGTGGTGATGTTGCGCCAGACGCGCCCGCCCTCCGTGGTGAGCTGCTCCGGCACCGGGCTGTCGGCGTAGATGGTGTCACCGCTGTGGATAAAAAAGTCCGGCAAGCGCAAACGCATGGCTTCGTAGATACGCATGCCGCCAATATCGGGGTTGATGCCAAAGCCCTGCCCTACCGTGTCGCCGCTCCAGACGAAGCGGATGTCGCGGCGCTGCTGCGGTGTGCTGCGCAAATGACCGAACCACGGCTCACCGGCGACACCGCTCTGCGCATCCTCGAAAGACACCCGGTAGAAAATCGCCTGATCGACAGGCAGCCCGCTCAACTCGACCCGCGCGGTAAAGTCGCTACGCTGATCGGCCAGCGCCGACACCACGCGGCGTGGCTGGGTGAACATGCTGCGCGTGTCCCACTCGACGACCATGCGCGAAGGCCGGTCGCTGCGGCTCCAGACGATTGCCTTGTCGCCGAACACATCGCCGGACTGCACGCCATCCATCATCTTCGGACGATCCTGCACCGAGGCGATGACCGCCGGTGCAACACCCGGTAACAGCAGACCGGCACCTACCGTTCCGACGGCCTGGATGACACGGCGACGCTTGAGATCGAACTGGCTCACGGTTATCCCCTCGCTGACAGGCAAAAAAGCACCGTAGCAGGGGAATATTGGCGCTGTATGACAACGCAGGAGATCAAGCGCATGGCAGACGCCAAAAACCCCCGGCGCCCGGTAACTGGTAAACTCCCGCGCCTTATTCCAGCCCGAGGCGCTCAGCATGTCTTCCTTGAATCAGGCGCTCAGCGTCGCCCTCGACAATCGCCAGGCGTTGCTTGACCAATTGCATGGACAGGGCACGGACTGCTATCGACTGTTTCACGGCAGCCAGGAGGGTACCAGCGGGCTGACCATCGACCGCTACGGCCCGCAATTGCTGGTACAGAGCTTTCACACCCGCCTGGATCGCGATGCCCTGCTGGCGCTGCATGAACGGGTCAACACGCGCCTGGGCCTGGACACCCTGCTGGTCTATAACGATCGCTCGCAAGGCAACTCGCGCGTCGATCGCCACGACACCGTGTACAAGGCTGAAGACGCGGCTCTGGCCGATCATGTCGGCCACGAATGGGGGCTCAATTACCGGGTCCGCGGTCGGCATGCAGGCCAGGACCCGCTGTTGTTTCTGGACCTGCGCAACACCCGCGGCTGGGTCAAGCAGCACAGCGCCGGCAAAAGCGTGCTGAACCTGTTCGCCTACACCTGCGGCGTCGGCCTGAGTGCGGCGGCCGGTGGCGCGAGTGAAGTGTGCAATCTCGATTTCGCCGAGGGCAATCTGGCGGTGGGTCGCGAGAATGGTGCGCTCAACCCGCAACTGCCACCCATGCAATTCATCCAGTCGGATTATTTTCCGGCGATCCGCCAGTTGGCCGGGTTGCCCATTGCCGCGCGCCGCAGCCAGCAATTGCCCAGCTACGTGAAATTGCAACAGCGCCAATATGATCTGGTCCTGCTCGACCCACCGGCCTGGGCCAAGAGCGCGTTCGGCACCGTTGATTTGCTGCGCGACTATCAAAGCCTGCTCAAACCTGCGCTGTTGACCACGGCAGACGATGGTGTGCTGATCTGCTGCAACAATCTGGCGAAAGTCAGCATGCAGGACTGGCGTGAGCAGGTGCTGCGCTGCGCCACCAAGGCCGGGCGTCCGGTGCGCGACTGCCAGGAAATGCGTCCCGCCGCAGACTTCCCGTCTCAGGATAATCAACCACCGCTGAAAACGCTGATTCTGCAACTCTGACTCGGCGCCTGATATCGTCAAGCGCAACCGGAAAATTCCTACAAGCCGCGAGGGCAGTGCCTTGGGAACCGAACAGGCATGCCATACTCCAAGGGCTTCCAAAAGAGAGAGACGCCGCTGCCCATGTCCAGAGGATTGAAACGCACACTCGGCTCCCTGCTGGCTGTGATCGCGCTCTACAGTTTGCTGGGGTTTTTCATTCTTCCCGGCGTCGCTCTGCGGATCGCCAACCAGCAACTGGCCAATTACGCCACGGTGCCGGCAAAGCTCGAACGCCTGGAGTTCAACCCCTTCACCCTGGAGCTGACACTCTGGGGCCTGAACATCGGCACGCCAGGCAAGGAGCAGGTGGCGTTTGAAAAGCTTTATGCCAATCTGCAAATCAACAGCCTGTGGACACGGGCCCTGCATCTGCAACGCGTCGAGCTTATCAAACCGCGCACCGAGCTGCTGTTCGACAAACAGGGCAAGCTCAATCTGGCGCAGCTGTTCAAGCTGCCCGCCAGCGAACCGGCACAGGACCAACCCGCCAGCAAGCCATTCCCGCTGCGTATCGACGAAATCAAACTGGCGGGAGGCTACGTTCACTTCCAGGACCTGCGTCCCAGCCAGCCCATCGAGTTTCTCTACGACGCGCTGGATTTCGAGCTCAAGAACCTCAGCACACTGCCTGAAGACAATGCCGATATGACCCTGGTCGCGGCGGGTCCGGACGGTGGGCAGATCGACTGGGTCGGCCGTATCAGCCTGATCCCGATCACCTCTGAGGGCACGTTGAAAGTCACCGACAGCAAGATGAAACTGTGGTGGCCTTATGTGCGCGATGCCTTGCCACTGGCGCTCGAGGACGGCGTGCTGAATTTCAGCACGGCCTACACATTGAACCTGTCCAGGGAAACCGAACTGAAGTTGACCAACGTCTCGGCCAGTGTTGCGCCGTTCGCGCTCAACGCTCCCGACGGTCGCCCCCTGGTACGCCTGCAACGCCTGGACGTCAGCGAAACATCGGTCGACCTGGCAAAGCAGCTGGTTACCGTAGGCAAGGTCCGCAGCCAGAAACTGGAAACCTGGGCCGCGCGTGAAGCCGACGGGCAACTGGACTGGCAAAAACTGTTCGCCAGCCAACCGGGCAAGCCCGCAGCGCCGCACACCCCGGCCGTGGACGAAAAAGCCGCCGAGCCGGCGCCTGCCACCGAGGCCTCAGCCAAAGTCAGCGCTCAACCCGTGGCGCAGAGCAAACCCTGGCAGGTCCTGTTGCGGGATGTGCAATTGCGCAACTACATGGTCCATCTGGCAGATCGCGTGCCTCAAGAGCCGGTCGCGCTGGACGTTGGCCCGCTGAATCTGGACATCCAGAATTTCGACAGTCTGAACAAGGCGCCCTTCACGCTCAAGCTGGATACCGGGCTGGGCAAACAGGGCAATCTCACTGCCGCCGGTGACGTGAACCTCAATCCGGTCAGCGCACGACTCAACGTAACCACCCGCGACATCGACCTGCGCCTCGCCCAGGCCTACATCAGCCCGTTCATTCGTCTGGAGCTGCGCAGCGGCATGCTCGGCAGCGATCTGGCGGTCGACCTGAAAAGCACCGAGCCACTGGCGTTCAGCGTCACCGGTAAAGCACAGGTCAATCAGTTGCACACGCTGGATACACTCAAACAGCGCGACTTCCTGAAATGGCAGCAATTGGCGCTGGAGGGCCTGGACTACCAGCACGGCAAGGGCCTGTCGATTGCCAAAGTGAACATGGATCAGCCTTACGCGCGCTTCATGATCAATGAGGACCGGACCACTAACATCGACGATCTGTTGATCCCGCAGCCAGCCGACGCAGCTACTGGCAAGACCGCCAGCCAGCCAAAGGCAGCCAGAACCCAAGCCGCAGGCAAGAAGGAAAACCCGCTGGCGATCTACGTGGGTGAAGTGAATATCAACGATGGCTCGGCAAACTTTGCCGACATGACCCTGACCCCAAACTTCGCCACCGCCGTGCAGCAGCTCAACGGTCGTATCGGCACCATCGACAACCGCAAGCCTACACCGGCCCCGGTGAACATCGAGGGCAAGGTCGACCGCTATGCGCCGGTGACCATCAAGGGCAGCCTAAACCCGTTCGACCCGATGGCCAGCCTGGATATCACCACCAGCTTCAAGCGCGTCGAGCTGACCAATCTGACCCCCTACTCCGGCAAGTTCGCAGGTTTCCGGATCCGCAAGGGCCGGCTCAATCTCGACCTGCACTACCTGATCACCAAGGGCCAGCTCAAGGCCCAGAACAAGGTGCTGGTGGAGCAGCTGCAACTGGGTGAACGGGTCGACAGCCCGGATGCGCTGGACCTGCCTATTCGTCTGGCGGTCGCGCTGCTCAAGGATACCCAGGGGCGTATTTCCCTTGAGCTGCCCATCGAAGGCGACCTGAACAACCCGCAGTTCAGCGTCATGCCGATTGTCTGGCAGACCCTGCGCAATCTGGTGCTGCGTGCAGCACAGGCCCCGTTCAAGATGCTCGGCGGGCTGGTCGCCGGTGGAAGCTCCGAGGACCTCGGCAGCGTAAGTTTCGCGCCAGGCTCCAGTGACTTGTCGGCAGAGGCGCAAAATGCCCTGGACAAGCTCTCGGTAGCGCTCAAGGAGCGTCCGGACCTGAAGCTGGAGATCGAAGGCACCAGCGCCGCCAGCAGTGACGGTCCATTGATCGCCCAGCAAAGGCTGGAACGCGAATACCAGTACACGTATTACAAGATCCTCCAGCGACGTGGCGACAAGGTTCCAGCCAGGGCCGGTTTGGTACAGGTCCCGGAAGAGGAAAAGGCGCCTATGCTCGAGGGTATCTACAGGACACGCCTGAAACAGCAACCGCCCGCTGAATGGGCGAGTCTGGGCAAGGAGCAACGTGCTGCCCAGATGCGTGCCGCCGTGCTCAAGTTCTGGAGCAGCAATGAGGTGCTGCTGCGCGAACTGGGCCAGAGCAGAGCCAGTAGCATCAAGGATTACCTGGTGGACAAGGGCAAGCTCGAAGACGCTCGCGTGTACTTCGTCGATGCCCGCCTGGGCCAGGCCCAACCGGATGGTAAAGTCATCAGCCCTCTGCACCTCGACAGCGAATGAAGCCTTTGGCACACACCCGGATCAAACGACTGATCAACCTGACCCTCGCCGCCATGGCCGGGTCAATTGTCGCCTCGGCATATGCCAGCTCAACCCTGCGTTGCGGCAGCCAACTGGTCAGCACCGGTGACCGGGCGTTCGAAGTCCAGCAGAAATGCGGCGAACCGGTCAGCCAGGAGGTGCTCGGCACTCAGGAAACCTTCAATAGCAACAATTATCGAAGGTCCGAAGCCGTGAGGATCGAGGAGTGGATATACGGTCCTGATAACGGCATGTATCAGTACCTGCGCTTCGAAGGCGGGCGCCTGGTGGGCATCGAGAGCAAACGCCGCAACTGATCCCCTGCTTCCCTGCCCTTCATCTTTTTCGTCACCCCATAGAAAAGGCCCCGACTCTTCAGTCGGGGCCTTTAATGGCTACATCCTTGTAGCCTCGCATGAACCTTCCATCAATCAATGACTGCGGCTGTTCATGAGCAGTATTCGATTACTCGGCTTTCAGGCCAGCAGCCGATACGTCTTTAACGCCTTTGATTTTCTTGGCGATAGCGACGGCAGTAGTTTTCTGAGCTTCAGTCACTTTTACCATGGAGGACAGGGAAACCACGCCTTTGTTGGTCTCAACCTTGATGTCGGTACCAGGGATGCCTTTCTCGGTTACCAGATCAGCTTTGACTTTGCCGGTGATCCAGGAATCGGACACGTCTTCTTTGACTTCTTGAGTAGTGGTGTTAGCTGCCAGAACCATTGGCGCTTGGGCCGAGGTCTGTGCGAAAGCAGCATTGGCCATGGTCAGAGTCAGGGCAGTAGCGGTAGCAGCGGCAATAGCAAACTTCTTCATACGATAACTCCTGTTTTTCTCAAAATCTGCACCAGCATGTGGTGGCAGGGTTAACAGGTGTATCGCAAGCGGTGTGCCAAAAATGAGACAGTCAAAATAACCTTTATAATCAATAGCTTATGTTTTTCGCTATTTTGCTGAGTCGTGCAGATTGCCCGTTCGCTCAAACCCGGGGTTGCAAGATGCATGTTTGCACCGGGCAGTTTGCATGCTCCATGTGTAAGCCTTTAATTGCGCTCATAAAAAAAGGACTCCGAAGAGTCCTTTTTCACATGCCGCTCAGATCAATCAGACGCCCGACGCTTTCGCTGCGGCTACGTCCTTGATCGACAGCTTGATACGGCCGCGGTTGTCCACGTCCAGTACCAGTACTTCGACCTCCTGACCTTCCTTGAGGATGTCGGTCACTTTCTCTACGCGAGCATCGCTCAGCATCGAGATGTGAACCAGACCATCCTTGCCCGGCAGGATGTTGACGAATGCGCCGAAATCGACGATGCGCTCAACCTTACCGATGTAGATCTTGCCGATTTCCGCTTCTGCGGTGATGCCCAGAACGCGCTGACGTGCAGCCTCAGCCGCTTCCTTGGACTCGCCGAAGATCTTGATCGAGCCGTCGTCTTCGATGTCGATCGAAGCCTTGGTCTCTTCGCAGATGGCACGGATGGTTGCGCCGCCCTTGCCGATCACGTCACGGATCTTGTCGGTGTCGATCTTCATCGCGATCATGGTCGGAGCGTTGGCCGACAGTTCGTTACGCGACTGACCGATGATCTGGTTCATCTGGCCGAGGATGTTCAGGCGAGCTTCCAGGGCCTGGCCCAGGGCGATCTCCATGATTTCTTCGGTGATGCCTTTGATCTTGATGTCCATCTGCAGCGCGGTAACACCTTTGGAGGTACCGGCTACCTTGAAGTCCATGTCGCCCAGGTGGTCTTCGTCACCCAGGATGTCGGTCAGAATCGCGAACTTCTCGCCTTCCTTGACCAGACCCATGGCGATACCGGCAACCGACGCCTTCATCGGCACACCAGCGTCCATCAGAGCCAGGGAAGCACCGCAGACCGAAGCCATGGAGCTGGAGCCGTTGGACTCAGTGATTTCCGACACGACACGGATGGTGTACGGGAACACGTCAGCGCCTGGCAGCATGGCCTGGACACTGCGACGGGCCAGACGGCCGTGACCGATTTCACGACGACCTGCGCCGCCCATGCGACCACACTCGCCCACCGAGAACGGAGGGAAGTTGTAGTGCAGCATGAAGGGGTCTTTTTTCTCGCCTTCGAGGGTGTCGAGCAGCTGTGCGTCACGTGCAGTACCCAGCGTGGCAACCACCAGCGCCTGAGTTTCGCCACGGGTGAACAGTGCCGAACCGTGAGTCTTCGGCAGAACGCCGACTTCGATGTTCAGAGGACGAACGGTGCGCGTGTCACGACCATCGATACGCGGCTTGCCGTTAACGATGTTTTCGCGAACGGTGCGGTATTCGATTTCGCCGAAAGCCGCTTTGACTTCGCTGGCAGACGGGCTGCCGTCATCGACAGCGAGCTTGGCAACGACCTGATCTTTCAGCTCGCCCAGACGCGCATAGCGGTCGGCTTTGACGGTGATGGTGTAAGCCTGGGAGATCGCGTCGCCGAACTCGGCACGGATAGCGCCCAGCAGTGCAGTCGCTTCAGGCTTTGGCTGCCAGTCCCAGGTAGGCTTGGCGGCCTCGGCAGCCAGTTCCTTGATGGCGTTGATCACGACCTGGAACTCGTCATGCGCGAACAGCACGGCGCCCAGCATCTGGTCTTCGGTCAGCTCTTTGGCTTCCGACTCGACCATCAGAACGGCTTCGGAAGTACCGGCAACGACCATGTCCAGGCTCGAAGCCTGCAGCTGCTCGTAAGTCGGGTTCAACAGGTAGCCGGTGCTTTCGTGGAAAGCAACGCGGGCAGCACCGACCGGACCGTCAAACGGGATACCGGAGATGGCCAGGGCAGCCGAAGTACCGATCATCGCAGCGATGTCCGGATCGATTTTCTTGCTGGTGGAGACGACGGTGCAGACGACCTGCACTTCGTTCATGAAGCCTTCTGGAAACAACGGGCGGATCGGACGGTCGATCAGGCGCGAAGTCAGGGTTTCTTTCTCGGAAGGACGGCCTTCACGCTTGAAGAAACCACCAGGAATCTTGCCGGCAGCGTAGGTTTTTTCCTGATAGTGCACGGACAGAGGGAAGAAGCCTTTGCCAGCGTCAGCCTGTTTGGCGCCGACCACAGTCACGAGTACGCTGACGTCGTCGTCAACGGTGACCAATACTGCACCAGAGGCTTGACGGGCGATACGGCCTGTCTCGAGGGTTACGGTCGATTGACCGAACTGAAACTTTTTGATTACCGGGTTCACGGTTTCCTACCTTTCTTTGTGGCTCTTGGGGAACTGGTTTCTTGCGAATTCTTGGGCAGCGTGGGGAATCGGCCCCTTCCACAGCCCAGATAAAACTTGAGGCTGGGAGCCTGCCAGAACCACCGGGCAAACCCGACGGATCGTGACAGACAACCAACCTCTAGCAACGTCGTTATTAGCGACGCAGACCCAGACGACCGATCAGGGCGCTGTAACGGCTAACGTCCTTACCTTTCAGGTAATCCAGCAGCTTGCGACGCTGGTTTACCATACGGATCAGACCACGACGCGAGTGGTGGTCCTTACCGTTGGCCTTGAAGTGGCCTTGCAGTTTGTTGATGTTGGCGGTCAGCAGTGCAACTTGCACTTCTGGCGAACCAGTATCACCAACAGCTTGCTGGTAGTCGGTTACGATCTGAGCTTTTTCTTCAACGCTGAGTGCCATGTGGGCAATCCTTTTGTGCAAGGAAGCGCTTCCGGAGAAACGTTTCCAACAGGCCGAGGACAGATCCTCGTATTAAAAAATGAGGTATGACCGTGCCTGTTGACAGCCATCCTCGTTCCACCCCACTCGCCGGCAAGCCGACGGCTGGACTGGTTTCGGTCACTCTGACCGAATCAGGCGACGCGGCGCAATGCGCCCGTCTTCGGCGACTTCACCGATACCGATGAAGCGACCTTCGTGATCCTGCACGCGAACCATACCGAATTTCGGTGCGTCCGGCGCGCGTACTGGCTGACCATGCAACCAGTAAAACGAACTGTGTTCCGAAAACTTCAACAGCGGCCAGTCCAGCAGACCGCTGTCCGATGGCATCAGGAAACGGTCAACCGCTTCATTGCCGCCGTCGGCATGCACCTGCTCGAGCTCTTCCAGCGTCACTGTCTGAGCCAGCGTGAAAGGCCCGGCCTGGGTACGACGCAGCTCTGCGACGTAAGCACCACAACCAAGCTTCTCACCGATATCCTCGACCAGCGTGCGGATATAGGTGCCTTTGCTGCAATCGACGGACAGACGTGCCGTGTCGCCTTCGCAAGCGAGTAATTCCAGGCGCGCAATAGTAACAGAACGGGGCTCGCGCTCCACTACTTCCCCTGCACGTGCCAGCTTGTAAAGTGGCTGGCCATCACGCTTGAGGGCCGAGTACATGGGAGGTATCTGGCTGATTTGTCCGCGAAAATGCGGCAGAGCCGCTTCGATATCGTCGCGACCAACGGTCACCGGACGCGTGAGCAAAACCTCGCCTTCAGAGTCGGCAGTGGTAGTGGTCTTGCCCAGTTGCGCCAGGGTCTCGTAGGACTTGTCCGAATCGAGCAGGTACTGAGAGAACTTGGTCGCCTCACCAAAGCACAACGGCAGAACGCCCGTTGCCAGAGGATCGAGGCTGCCGGTGTGCCCGGCTTTCTCGGCGTTGAGCAGCCAGCGAACCTTTTGCAGAGCGGCGTTGGAGGTGAAACCCAGTGGCTTGTCGAGCAGGATGATCCCGCTGACATTGCGGCGTATACGCTTGACCTGAGCCACTCTTTATTCCTCGGTACTTTCAGGCTTTGCATCCGCCGATGCGGGGCCTTCCTGATGCTGACCGTCTTCTGCCACGGCACGCTCGATCAGTGCCGAGAGATGCGCGCCACGCACGACGCTTTCGTCATAGTGGAAATGTAGTTGAGGCACACTGCGCAACTTCATCTCGCGGGCCAGCTGCATGCGCAGGAAACCTGCGGCAGCGTTGAGCACCTTGATGGTCTGCGCGATCTCTTCGGCGCTGTCCTGACCCATGACGGTCATGAAAATCTTCGCATGACCCACGTCACGGCTGACGTCTACGGCGGTGATGGTGACCAGACCCACGCGTGGGTCCTTGATTTCGCGGCGGATCAGCTGCGCCAGTTCGCGCTGCATCTGATCGCCGATACGTTGGGTACGGCTGTATTCTTTTGCCATGCTTGTTACCTGTTACTGATCCGGGACCAAACCCTGACAGTCTGAAAGCGGCAAACGCCCGGCCTGACAATTGCCAGACCGGGCGTTGCGTTTAGAGCCCATGGGGAAAGCAGGGCATTTGCATGCGAGGCTCCCACCATGACTCCTGAAGCTCGCGATTTAGAGGCTGCGAGCCACTTGAACCTTCTCGAAGACTTCGATCTTGTCACCGACCTTGACGTCGTTGTAGCTCTTGACGCCGATACCGCATTCCATGCCTGCACGTACTTCGGCAGCGTCGTCCTTGAAGCGGCGCAGGGATTCCAGCTCGCCCTCAAAGATAACGATGTCTTCGCGCAGAACACGAATCGGACGGTTACGGTAGACGGTGCCTTCCAGAACCATGCACCCTGCGATCGCGCCGAATTTCGGCGAACGGAACACATCGCGGACTTCGGCGATACCCAGGATATTCTCCCGGACGTCGCTGCCAAGCATGCCGGTGAGGGCTTTCTTGACGTCTTCGATGATGTCGTAGATCACGTTGTAGTAACGCATGTCCAGACCTTCCTGCTCGACGATCTTGCGAGCGCCGGCATCGGCACGCACGTTGAAGCCGAACAGTACAGCGTTGGAGGCCAGTGCCAGGTTGGCGTCGCTCTCGGTGATACCACCGACACCGCCACCGACCACGCGCACTTGCACTTCGTCGTTACCCAGGCCGTTCAAGGCGCCGTTCAACGCTTCAAGGGAACCGCGTACGTCAGATTTGAGGACGATGTTGAGCGTCTTCTTCTCTGCCTGACCCATGTTCTCGAAGATGTTTTCCAGCTTGCCAGCGTGAGCACGGGCCAGTTTGACTTCGCGGAACTTGCCTTGACGGAACAGAGCCACTTCACGGGCTTTCTTCTCGTCCGACAGCACGCTCATCTCGTCGCCAGCGTCCGGTGTACCGTCAAGACCCAGGATTTCGACCGGAATCGAAGGACCTGCTTCTTTGACCGGCTTGCCGTTCTCGTCGAGCATGGCGCGGATGCGGCCGAAGTTCGAACCGACCAGCACCATGTCGCCCTGACGCAGCGTACCGTCCTGAACCAGAACAGTAGCGACCGGGCCACGACCCTTGTCCAGACGGGACTCGACAACAACACCACGACCAGGGGCCGACGGGGTTGCCTTGAGTTCCAGGACTTCGGCCTGCAGCAGAACAGCTTCCAGCAATTCGTCGACGCCAGTACCCATCTTCGCGGAGACCGAAACGAAAGGCGTATCACCGCCCCACTCTTCGGACGTCACGCCATGGACCGACAGCTCGCTGCGGATACGATCGAGGTCAGCACCAGGCTTGTCGATCTTGTTCACCGCAACAACCAGCGGAACGCCAGCCGCAACAGCATGCTGAACAGCTTCGATGGTCTGAGGCATCACGCCGTCGTCAGCTGCAACAACCAGAATCACGATATCCGTTGCCTTGGCACCACGAGCACGCATGGCGGTAAACGCAGCGTGACCAGGGGTGTCGAGGAACGTGACCATGCCGCGCTCGGTTTCAACGTGGTAGGCACCGATGTGCTGGGTGATGCCGCCGGCTTCGCCAGCTGCAACCTTAGAACGACGGATGTAGTCGAGCAGCGAGGTCTTACCATGGTCGACGTGGCCCATTACGGTCACAACCGGTGCACGGGAGAACGACTCACCTTCGAACTTCAGCGATTCAGCCAGGGAATCTTCCAGAGCGTTGTCGCTGACCAGCGTGACCTTGTGGCCCAACTCTTCAGCGATCAACTGGGCAGTTTCCTGATCCAGTACCTGGTTGATGGTCACCGGGGTGCCCATCTTGAACATGAACTTGATGACTTCAGCGGCCTTGACCGACATCTGTGCCGACAATTCGCCGACAGTGATGGTCTCGCCAATGGCAACGTCACGGATGACCGGGCCGGTAGGGCTCTGGAAACCATGCGCGTTACGCTTCTTCAGCTTGCCCTTGCCACGACCACCACGACGGAAGCTGTCGCTTTCTTCGTCGGTAGTGCGAGGAGCAACGCGAGGGGCCGGAGCCTTCTCCTTGACCGAAGCGCGATGCGGAGCGTTTTTACGCTCGCCGTCGCCGCCACGGGCGTTGCGGTCGTCAGCACGAGGCTTGTCAGGGCGACGCTGTTCGTCACGCTTGCGAGCATCGGCAGAAGGCGCGGCGCTGGCCGGTGCCGGAGCAGCGGCTGGCGCTGCTTCGCGCACAGGCTCGGCGGCGGCAACAGGCTCGGCAGCAGCCGGAGCCGACTGGCTGGCAGCAGGCTGGCTGCGCGCATCTTCTTCAGCGCGACGCTTGGCTTCTTCTTCAGCCTTTTGACGGGCGGCGTTTTCTACCGCACGGCGTTCATCCATCTCGCGCTTGCGCTCGGCTTCGATCTCTTCCGGGCTACGCTGCACAAAGACTTTCTTCTTGCGCACTTCAACGCTGATGCTCTTGCTGCCAGCAACGCGCAGGGTGCTGGTGGTCTTGCGCTGCAAGGTAATCTTGCGAGGCTCTTCCACCTTGGCCTTGTGACCGCTTTTCAGGTGCGTCAACAAGGCTTGTTTTTCGTTATCGGTCACAACTTGCTCGGCGGCGGTGTGCGGCAGACCTGCCTCACGCATCTGCTGTAACAGGCGCTCTACCGGTGTGTCGACCACTTTGGCCAGTTCTTTCACCGTGACTTGCGTCATGCACTTCTCTCCTCAGGCCGCGCCCAATTACTCGAACCAGTGGGCTCGGGCGGCCATGATCAACTTGCCGGCACGATCATCGTCAATGCCGTCGATGTCGAGCAGGTCATCTATAGACTGCTCGGCCAGGTCTTCGCGGGTAATTACGCCGCGCACCGCCAGTTCCATCGCCAAATCCTTGTCCATACCCTCAAGCGAGAGCAGGTCTTCGGCCGGATGGGCGTCTGCCAGCTTTTCCTCTGTAGCGATGGCTTTAGTCAACAAACGATCCTTGGCACGAGCGCGAAGCTCGTTGACGATGTCTTCGTCAAAGCCGTCGATGTTGAGCATTTCTTCCAACGGTACGTAGGCAATCTCTTCCAGGCTGGTGAAGCCTTCATCAACCAGCACCTGTGCAAATTCTTCATCGACTTCGAGCTCTTCGATGAAGTTGCGCAGGATGTCACCGGTTTCAGCTTGCTGCTTGGCCTGGATGTCCGATTCGGTCATTACGTTCAGGGTCCAGCCAGTTAGCTGACTTGCCAGACGCACGTTCTGACCGCCACGACCAATAGCCTGGGCCAGGTTGTCCGCTCCCACTGCGATATCCATTGCATGCGCGTCTTCATCTACGATGATTGCCGCTACTTCTGCAGGGGACATTGCATTGATCACGAACTGCGCCGGGTTATCGTCCCAGAGAACGATATCCACACGCTCGCCACCCAGCTCGCCGGAAACAGCCTGAACTCGCGAACCGCGCATGCCGATACAGGCACCTTGCGGGTCGATTCGTTTATCCTTGGAGCGAACAGCGATTTTCGCACGAGAACCCGGGTCACGGGAGGCAGCCATCACCTCGATGAGACCTTCGGCAATTTCCGGCACTTCAATGCGGAAAAGCTCGATCAGCATCTCTGGCGCAGTACGCGACAGGATCAGCTGAGGGCCACGGTTTTCGGTGCGAATTTCTTTCAGCAGAGCACGGACGCGAACACCGACCCGGAAAGTTTCCCGGGAAATGATGTCTTCACGAGCCAGCAAGGCTTCGGCATTGTTACCCAGGTCAACGATGACATTGTCACGTGTAACCTTTTTAACAGTACCAGAAATGATTTCACCCAGACGCTCGCGGTAGGCATCGACTACCTGAGCACGCTCGGCTTCGCGAACTTTCTGCACAATGACTTGCTTGGCGGTCTGCGCCGCGATACGACCGAATTCGATGGAATCGATTTTTTCTTCGATCAGGTCGCCTGCAACAGCACCCGGCTTTTTCGCCTGGGCCTGATCAACAGCCAATTCGTAAGCAGGATCGTCCAGATCTTCGTCTTCGACAACTGTCCAGCGACGGAAAGTCTCGTAGTTGCCTGTCTGGCGATTGATCTCTACACGCAGTTCTACTTCATCTTCAAAACGCTTCTTGGTAGCGGTGGCCAGAGCCAGCTCCAGCGCTTCAAAAATGACACTAGCCGGAACGCCCTTTTCATTGGACACCGACTCAACAACCAGCAGTACTTCTTTGCTCATCGTACGCCTCGCCTTTCGCAAGCCATTGGATCCGCGGGATCCGCAGTAACCGGCACGTCTCAGTCAAACGTGGGAATAATGTTGGCCTTGTCGATCATGTCGATCGGCAACAGGAACTCATGGTCTTCAACCTGCACCACGACATCCTGCTCCTCCACCCCGCGGAGAAGGCCTTGAAAGTTGCGTCGACCTTCGAAAGGTGAACGCAGCTTTATTTTCACTTGTTCCCCGGCGTACGAAGCAAACTGCTCAATAGTGAACAGCGGGCGCTCCATGCCAGGAGAAGATACTTCGAGGGTGTACTCGGTGCTGATCGGGTCTTCTACGTCCAACACGCCGCTGATCTGGCGACTGACGATTGCACAGTCGTCGACCAGAACGCCCCCTTCCTTGTCGATATAAATGCGCAGCACCGAATGCTTGCCCTGGGAACTGAAATCGATTCCCCAGCACTGGTAGCCAAGGGCCACGACCACTGGGGCCAACAAGTCCTGCAACTGTTCTAGCTTGCTCGACACCTGAACCCCCTCGTGCATGCTTTAGAAATAAAAAAATGGGCAAAAGCCCATCCCTGAAAACGCCGCTGAACATCGACGTCATGTACTGTCCAGCTAACAAAAAGCCCCTTAAAAGGGGCTCCGCTAAAACTGGTTGCGGGGGCTGGATTTGAACCAACGACCTTCGGGTTATGAGCCCGACGAGCTACCAAACTGCTCCACCCCGCGACAAAGCTGGGGCGGAAGTATACGACCGATCCATTGCTGGGTCAATCCAACATCCACCTACAAGAAAGCCCGCTAGTGCGGGCTCTCCTGTTAATTGGTACCGAGAAGGGGACTCGAACCCCTACACCCTATGGGCACAACCACCTCAAGGTTGCGTGTCTACCAATTCCACCACCTCGGCATTACAACTCTTTTTGGCGACCTCACGAACATCGCCGAATTCTGTATTACTTCTTCTCTGGGGCTTGAGGTACGTCAGCTGGAACAGCGGCTGGCTTTTGCCCTTCGAGAACCGGTACATCATCTGCTGCCGGCTTTTGCTTCACTTCCAGTACTGCCGGGTCTGGCAAACCTACCTGAGTCAGCTGTTGAGCTTTCTCTTTAGCAAAGTAACCTAACCCCAAGCTGGTTATGAAAAAACATGCCGCAAGTATAGCAGTAAACTTACTGAGAAAGGTAGAGGTTCCTTGACCTCCGAAGACAGTATTTGATGCACCTGCTCCGAACGACGCGCCTGCGTCGGCACCTTTACCCTGCTGCAGCAATACCAGAGCGACAACGCCCAGAGCGCCCAACAGGTGAAAAACGATTACGACTGTTTCCAGCATTTTTTCAGTTTCCCGCGGCGCGACAGATCGCACCGAACTCATCTGCATTCAGGGAAGCTCCACCAATGAGCCCCCCATCGATATCCGGCATGCTGAAGAGCTCGACCGCATTGGCCGCCTTCACGCTGCCGCCATAGAGAAGTCGCACGCCTTGTGCGACTTCGGCATTCTCTTTCGCCAGTTGCGCACGGATGGCTGCGTGCACTTCCTGCGCTTCCTGAGGCGAAGCAGTCAATCCGGTGCCAATGGCCCAGACCGGCTCGTAGGCAATGACGGCGTTGACCAGTGCATTGACGCCAAACTCGGCGATAACACTGTCCAGCTGACGCCCTACCACTTCAAGCGTTTGCCCCGCCTTGCGCTCTTCCAGGGTTTCACCTACGCAAAGCACAGGTGTCAGACCTTTCGCCTGGATTGCCGCAAACTTCTTGTTCAGAACATCATCCTGTTCGCCAATCAACTGACGACGCTCGGAGTGACCGACAAGTACCAGCTTGCAACCTGCATCAGCCAGCTGGCTCGATGCAACTTCACCCGTCAGCGCGCCCTGCTCAGCCTGAATGGCTGCGTCCTGCGCACCGACGATGATCGACGTGGCCTTGAGCCCATCGACCACCTGACAGGTAAACAGACTGGCAGGCATCACGGCGATATCGACGCTGCCTGGCAACGACTGCTTGCACAAACCCTCGATCAGCTCAGCGACGCTGGCGCGGGTACCGTGCATTTTCCAGTTACCAGCTACCATTGGGCGACGCATGCTACACCTCGTGGGTCAAAGTGGGCGCAGATGTTACCCAACAGTTCCGACACTGGCAAGCCGAAATCAGGCGCAAACTTCAGTAACCAGTTTTGCGAGTTCTTCGGCGTACGCCCTGACCTGCGTTTCGTCCTCGCCTTCGACCATGACGCGCACCAACGGCTCGGTACCCGATTTGCGCAGCAGCACCCTGCCACGCCCGGCCATCTGCTCGGTGACACGGGCGCAAGCCTCCTGGACCGACGGATGCGAAACCGGGTCAACAGCCGACCCGGCGAAGCGCACATTGATCAGGATTTGCGGGCACTTACGCAATTTCAGACGCGCCTCAGCCAGGCTTACACCACTGCGACGCAGGGCCAGTATCACCTGCAATGAGGCGATAATCGCGTCACCGGTGGTAGCGTGCTGGAAACAGACGATATGACCGGAGTTTTCACCGCCAATCTGCCAGTTGCGCTCGAGCAGTTCGGCGATCACATAACGGTCACCGACATTGGCCCGAACAAAGGGAATGCCCTGCTCGGCCAGGGCCAGTTCAAGCCCCAGGTTACTCATCAATGTGCCGACGACGCCGCCCTGCAAGCGACCCCGCTCATGCAGGTCGCGGGCGATGATGTAGAGCAATTCGTCGCCATCGACGATGGTCCCGGTGTGATCGACCATCAACACGCGGTCGCCGTCACCGTCGAAACCGATGCCCATATCCGCATGCTCGGCAAGCACGGCCGCCTGCAGGGCTTCCATATGCGTAGAGCCGCAGTCCTTGTTGATGTTGAGCCCGTCAGGTTGCGCGGAAAGCACCACGACCTGCGCGCCCAGCTCACGAAATACGTTGGGCGCCACCTTGTAGGTCGCACCGTGAGCGCAGTCGATGACGACCTTGAGGCCGGCGAAGTCGGTGCTGGTAGGCACGCTGCTTTTGCAGAATTCGATGTAACGCCCGGCCGCATCGTTGATCCGCGAGACCTTGCCGAGGTTCTCGGACTCAGCCACGGTCATCGGTGCGTCGAGCAGCTCTTCGATCATCATTTCGATCTCGTCAGGGAGCTTGGTGCCCTGACCGGAGAAGAACTTGATGCCGTTGTCGTAGTGCGGGTTATGCGAGGCGCTGATGACGATGCCTGCCTCGGCATGGAAGGTACGTGTCAGGTAGGCGATGGCCGGTGTCGGCATCGGGCCCAGCAAGAGAACGTCAGCGCCCGCAGCGGAGAGGCCGGCCTCGAGGGCCGACTCGAACATGTAGCCGGAGATGCGCGTGTCCTTGCCGACGAGAATCCGGCAGGCGCCCATCTTGCGGAAAGCCATGCCGGCGGCCCAACCCAGTTTCAGCATGAACTCGGGAGTGATCGGGAATTGCCCTACACGACCGCGAATGCCGTCGGTTCCGAAATATTTTCTGGTAGTCATGGATGCCCCACTGTTGTTATTCAGCTGCTTCGACAGCTGCGATCATGCGCACCACGTCAGCCGTTTCGGCGACATCATGCACACGTAGAATTCTTGCCCCTTTGGCCATCGCCAGAACCGCCAGGGCGAGCCCGCCGGACAGACGCTGGTCGACGGGACGCCCCAGCACAGCACCGATCATGCTCTTGCGCGAAACACCCACCAGCAAAGGCCGGCCGAGCGCATGCAGCGCTTCCATATGCTTGAACAGGCTCAGATTGTGCTCCAGTGTCTTGGCAAAGCCAAAGCCCGGATCAAGAATGATCTGCTGCTGACCGATGCCTGCAGCGACGCACTGCTTCATGCGCTCAGCCAGGAAGGCACAGACCTCGCCCACCAGGTCATCGTAGTGCGGGTCATTCTGCATGGTTCCGGGCTCGCCCAGCATATGCATGAGACAGACCGGCAAACCGGTGCTTGCGGCCGCCTCAAGCGCGCCTGGGCGCTGCAGCGAGCGAACGTCGTTGATGAGCCCGGCACCCAGCCCAGCCGTCGCCAGCATGACCTCAGGCGTGGAGGTATCCACCGAGATGATCACATCCAGCTCGCGCGCGATGACCTCGACCAGCGGGGCCACACGTTCGACCTCTTCAGATGCAGAGACTGGACGCGCGCCTGGACGCGTTGACTCGCCACCGATATCGATAAGCGTCGCGCCAGCCTGCACCATTGCCTCGGCGTGACGCAGCGCCGCATCGAGCTGGCTGTAGCGGCCGCCATCGGAAAATGAGTCTGGGGTTGCGTTGAGGATGCCCATCACGTGCGTATGGGCCAAATCAAGAACCCGGTTGCCGCAAGGCAACCGGGTTGGATACAGCGCAGATGTCATGTCAGACCTTAGTGCTCGGCAGCAGGACCGCCAATCGGAGTTTCCGGACGAGGGTCAGGCGTGATCGGAGTACCGTTGGTACCCGAACCACCACCCCAGTCACGCGGCTCGCGCGGAGTACGACCGGTCATGATGTCGTCGATCTGGTCGGCATCAATGGTTTCATACTTCATCAGCGCGTCAGCCATCGCTTCCAGCTTGTCGCGATTGTCCGTCAACAACTGCTTGGCGGTGCCGTAGCAGTGATCGATGATGCTGCGCACTTCGGAGTCGATAAGCTTGGCAGTATCGCCGGAAACACTGGAGTTCTGGCTACCGCCGCGCCCCAGGTAACCTGCATCTTCATCTTCCGAGTACATCAGCGGGCCGAGCTTTTCAGACAGACCCCACTTGGTGACCATGTTCCGGGCGATCTGGCTGGCACGCATGATGTCATTGGAGGCACCGGTTGTGACGCCATCGAAGCCCAGGGTCATTTCTTCCGCAATACGACCACCGTACAGCGAGCAGATCTGGCTGATCAACGCACGCTTGGACAGGCTGTAACGGTCTTCTTCCGGCAGGAACATCGTCACACCCAGCGCACGACCGCGCGGGATGATGGAGACCTTGTAGACCGGATCATGCTCTGGCACCAGACGACCGACAATAGCGTGACCCGCCTCGTGGTAAGCCGTGTTGCGCTTTTCCTTGTCGGACATGACCATCGATTTGCGCTCGGCGCCCATCATGATCTTGTCCTTGGCCAGTTCGAACTCTTTCATCTCTACAACGCGCTTGCCGGAGCGAGCAGCGAACAGCGACGCTTCGTTGACCAGGTTAGCCAGGTCCGCACCGGAGAAGCCCGGCGTACCGCGAGCGATAACGCCCGGGTTGACGTCTTCGCCCATTGGCACCTTGCGCATGTGAACCTTGAGGATCTGCTCGCGGCCACGAATGTCTGGCAGACCTACAACCACCTGGCGGTCGAAACGACCTGGACGCAGCAGCGCCGGGTCCAGTACGTCAGGGCGGTTGGTTGCGGCAATGACAATGATGCCGTCATTCATTTCAAAACCGTCCATCTCGACCAGCAACTGGTTGAGAGTCTGCTCACGCTCGTCATGACCACCGCCCATGCCGGCGCCACGATGGCGACCGACCGCGTCGATTTCGTCAATGAAGATGATGCATGGCGCGTGTTTCTTGGCTTGCTCGAACATGTCGCGAACGCGGCTCGCACCAACACCCACGAACATCTCGACGAAGTCGGAACCGGAGATCGTGAAGAACGGAACCTTGGCTTCGCCGGCAATGGCCTTGGCGATCAGCGTTTTACCGGTACCCGGAGGGCCGACCATCAGCACGCCGCGCGGAATCCGACCGCCCAGGCGCTGGAACTTGCCCGGATCGCGGAGGAATTCGACCAGCTCGCCCACTTCTTCCTTGGCTTCGTCGCAACCGGCAACGTCAGCCAGGGTCGTCTTGACCTGATCTTCTGACAACAGACGCGCCTTGCTCTTGCCGAAGCTCATCGGGCCGCCCTTGCCGCCCGCCCCGCCCTGCATCTGGCGCATGAAGAACATGAACACCGCGATGATCACCAGTATCGGGAAGCTGGCCACCAGCAACTGGGTCCAGATGCTCTGCTGCTCAGGCTGCTTGCCTTCGATCACGACGTTATTGCTGACCAGATCACCGATCAGGCCATTGTCCGGGATGTTCGGGCGGATGGTCTTGAAGGTGTCGCCATCGCTGCGCTTGCCCGTAATGACGTAGCCGTCTACAGAAACCTTCTCGACCTTGCCATCCTTGACCTGCTGGATGAACTCGGAATAGTTGAGGTTCTGCGGCTCGTTCGGGCTGGAGAAGTTGTTCATCACCGTCACAAGGACAGCCGCGATGATCAACCACAGGATCAAATTCTTTGCCATATCGTTCAATTAGCTACCCTCTGAAGCAAGCTCCACGCAGCAAGCGTGCCTCGCATGATATTCACCGGCCTAACTTACTACAGAACCTACAGATGCGGCAGACACCGTCTGTAACCCTTTGTGAAACTTTGACAACATAATGTTCAGTCATGCTGCATCGGTAACGCCATTTGAAAAAAGCTATCGCGCCTTGTCAAAAACGTTCGATGCTGGCCGCGCCATCAATTCCGCGAAAGCCGCGAGCCAGCAGGTATTGCTCGCGTGACCTGTCGCGGGACGACGACGGTTTGCGCATCTGCACCTTGTCGAACAGCTTGCGAATGTCCTTGTGGTAGACATCGAAGCCTTCACCCTGGAAGACCTTGATCAGAAAATCGCCACCGGGACGCAGTACCCGACCGGCAAGATCGAGCGCCAATTCGCAGAGAAACATTGCACGCGGCATATCTACAGCGCTCAATCCACTCATATTGGGGGCCATATCGGAAATCACAAGGTCTACCTGCGTATTACCGACTGCCTCGAGGATCTGCTCAAGAATCGCATCCTCGGTAAAATCCCCCTGAATGAAGGTCACGTCGGGGATGCTGTCCATTTCAAGGATGTCGGAAGCGATCAGACGACCTTGACCGCCGATCAGACGACTGGTCACTTGTGACCAGCCTCCCGGCGCTGCGCCGAGGTCGATCACGGTCATGCCCGGACGGATGAGTTTGTCCTTTTCCTGGATCTCGAGCAGCTTGTAACTGGCGCGCGAACGGTAGCCGTCCTTCTGCGCCATTTTGACGTACTTGTCGTCGAAGTGTTCTTTGAGCCAGTTATGGCTTGTCTTGGAACGGGCCACGGGGCACCTCAAAAATAAACGAGTCGTGATTAACTGGGCGGTCCCGGACTCGCTCGGGTAAACTGGCCGCCGCTTTTAAAAGATCAGACGCAGAGGTCAGATTATGCCGCTCACTCCAGAGCAGAAGAAACAATACAAATCCATTGGCCACCATCTGAAACCGGTATTGATCGTGGCTGACAATGGTTTGACTGAAGGTGTACTTGCAGAGCTTGAACGCGCACTGAGCGATCATGAGCTGATCAAGATCAAGCTCAACATCCTCGACCGCGAAAGCCGTCTCGGCGCCATCGCAGAATTGTGCAAGGCCGGTTCTGCCGACCTGGTTCAGGTCATCGGCAAAATGGCGTTGATCTATCGCAAGAACCCAAAGGTAAACAAGCAACTGTCCAACGTCCACCGCGCGCACGGATAAAAACAGAAGTCAGGGCCGCCAAAAGCGCGCCCTGACTCTTTTTTGCCGCCGAAAGCGCCCGTAAAAACGGGCGCCAGCATCAGATATGACGCACTTCGATGATTTCGTACTCGATAACGCCGCTGGGCGTTTTCACCACGACGACGTCACCCTCTTCCTTGGCAATCAAGGCACGGGCAATGGGCGAACCCACTGAAATCTTGCCTTTCTTGATATCCGCTTCGTCCTCACCCACGATCTGATAGACCACACTTTCGTCAGTCTCGACGTTGGCGATTTCGACTGTCGTGCCGAAAATCACCTTGCCGGTGTGCGGAATCGTCGTGACGTCGATGATCACAGCGTTCTGCATGCGGCCTTCGATATCACGAATACGCGCCTCGACCATCCCCTGCTGCTCGCGGGCAGCATGGTATTCGGCGTTTTCCTTGAGGTCGCCCAGTTCGCGCGCAGTACCGATGTCCTGGCTCAACTTGGGACGGACCACCTTGGTCAGGTGGGTCAGTTCTTCTTCCAGGGCGCGAGCGCCCTGGACGGTCATTGGGTATTTGATCATGCCTTCAATCCTGCATGGAGATCCTGCAAGCGACGTACAGTCTTCTCCGGACCGAACTTGAGCGCTTCACAGATCGCTTCGCCTGCTGCAATGGTAGTGGTGCAGTAAATCTTGTGCTGCAGGGCGTTGCGACGGATGGAGTAGGAATCCGCAATCGACTGGCGACCTTCGGTGGTGTTGATGATCAGAGTGACTTCGTCATTCTTGATCATGTCGACCACATGCGGACGGCCTTCAGTCACCTTGTTGACGCGACGCACTTTCAGGCCCGCCGCTTCGATCAGCTTGGCAGTGCCTGCGGTGGCGACGATCTCGAAGCCGAGATTGATGAGGTCACGAGCGACCGCTTCAACCAGGGGCTTGTCATCGTCACGTACGCTGATGAACGCGGTACCGCCAGTCGGCAGCACTTCGCTTGCACCCATCTGGGCCTTGGCAAACGCTTCGCCGAAGGTATCACCCACACCCATCACTTCACCGGTCGATTTCATTTCCGGGCCGAGGATCGGGTCAACACCAGGGAATTTGGCAAACGGGAACACTGCCTCTTTCACGCTGTAGAAGTTCGGAATGATTTCCTTGGTGAAATTCAGCTCTTTCAGGGTTTTGCCTGCCATCACGCGGGCAGCGATCATTGCCAGGGAAACACCGATGCACTTGGAAACGAACGGCACGGTACGCGATGCACGCGGGTTGACTTCAATGACGTAGATGTCTTCGCCCTGAAGCGCCAGCTGCACGTTCATCAGGCCGACAACGCCCAGCTCCAGTGCCATCTTCTTGACCTGCTCGCGCATTTCGTCCTGGATGTGAGCCGGCAGCGAGTACGGCGGCAGCGAGCACGCGGAGTCACCGGAGTGAACGCCCGCCTGCTCGATGTGCTGCATGATCGCACCGATCACTACGTCAGTACCGTCGCAGACCGCGTCGACGTCCATCTCGATTGCGCAGTTCAGGAAGTGGTCGAGCAGCACCGGGCTGTCGTTGGACACCTGAACCGCTTCGCGCAGGTAACGCTTGAGTTCGTCTTCCTGGTAAACGATTTCCATCGCACGGCCACCCAGTACATAGGACGGACGCACCACCAGTGGATAACCGATCTTCGCTGCGGCACGAATCGCTTCGTCTTCGCTGCGCACAGTGGCGTTTGGCGGCTGACGCAGGTTCAGACGCTCGACCATGTGCTGGAAGCGCTCGCGGTCTTCGGCACGGTCGATGGCATCAGGGCTGGTGCCGATGATCGGTACGCCGGCGGCTTCAAGAGCACGCGCCAGTTTCAGAGGCGTCTGGCCACCGTACTGGACGATCACACCTTTCGGCTTCTCGACACGGACGATTTCCAGCACGTCCTCCAGGGTGACAGGCTCGAAGTACAGACGGTCCGAGGTGTCGTAGTCAGTGGACACGGTTTCCGGGTTGCAGTTGACCATGATGGTCTCGTAACCGTCTTCACGCAGTGCCAGCGCGGCGTGTACGCAGCAGTAATCGAACTCGATACCCTGGCCGATGCGGTTCGGGCCGCCACCGAGGATCATGATCTTGTCACGCGTCGACGGGTTGGCTTCGCACTCTTCCTCGTAGGTCGAGTACAGGTACGCGGTGTCGGTTGCGAACTCGGCGGCGCAGGTGTCGACGCGCTTGTAGACCGGGAACACTTCGAGCTTGTGACGGTGCGTGCGCAGGTTCTTCTCGGTAACGCCCAGCAGCTTGGCCAGACGCGCGTCGGAGAAGCCCTTGCGCTTGAGACGGAACATGACGTCGCGGTCGATCGCCGACAGCCCCAGAGTCTTGATCTTCTCTTCGTCCTTGATCAGGTCTTCGATCTGCACCAGGAACCATGGGTCGATCATGTTCATGGCGAAGATTTCTTCGACCGTCATGCCGGCGCGGAAGGCATCGGCGACGTACCAGATACGCTCGGCGCCCGGCACGGTCAGCTCGCGCTTGAGCGTGCTCATGCTTTCCGGATGACTCAGGTCCAGCTTCGGATCAAGACCGCACACACCGACTTCCAGGCCGCGCAGGGCTTTCTGCAGGGATTCCTGGAAGGTACGACCGATGGCCATGACTTCACCGACCGACTTCATCTGAGTGGTCAGACGCGCATCGGCCTTGGCGAATTTCTCGAAGGCAAAGCGCGGCAGCTTGGTGACGACGTAGTCGATCGACGGTTCGAACGATGCCGGGGTCTTGCCGCCAGTGATTTCGTTCGACAGCTCGTCGAGGGTGTAGCCGACTGCCAGCTTGGCGGCAACGCGGGCGATCGGGAAGCCGGTCGCCTTGGAAGCCAGCGCCGAGGAGCGCGATACACGCGGGTTCATCTCGATCACAACCATGCGGCCGGTGTTCGGGCAGATGCCGAACTGAACGTTGGAGCCACCGGTTTCAACGCCGATCTCGCGCAGCACTGCCAGCGAGGCATTACGCAGGATCTGGTATTCCTTGTCGGTCAGGGTCTGTGCCGGCGCAACGGTGATCGAGTCGCCGGTGTGCACGCCCATCGGGTCGAAGTTTTCGATCGAGCAGACGATGATGCAGTTGTCCTTTTTGTCGCGGACAACTTCCATTTCGTACTCTTTCCAGCCGATCAGCGATTCGTCGATCAGCAGTTCCTTGGTCGGCGACAGGTCCAGACCACGGGCGCAGATTTCTTCGAACTCTTCACGGTTGTAAGCGATACCGCCGCCGGTGCCACCCATGGTGAACGACGGACGGATGATGCAAGGGAAGCCGAGCTTTTCAAGAACCGCGTTGGCTTCTTCCATGCTGTGCGCGATGCCGGAGCGCGGGCACGCCAGGCCGATGGACTTCATCGCCTTGTCGAAGCGCGAACGGTCTTCTGCCTTGTCAATGGTGTCAGCGTTGGCGCCGATCATTTCGACACCGAACTTCTCCAGAACGCCTTCGCGCTCCAGATCCAGTGCGCAGTTCAGAGCGGTCTGGCCGCCCATGGTTGGCAGCAGTGCGTCCGGACGCTCTTTTTCGATGATCTTGGCAACGGTCTGCCACTTGATCGGCTCGATGTAGGTGGCGTCGGCCATGGCCGGGTCAGTCATGATGGTGGCCGGGTTGGAGTTCACCAGGATGACGCGGTAACCCTCCTCACGCAGAGCCTTGCAGGCCTGGGCGCCGGAGTAGTCGAATTCACAGGCCTGGCCGATCACGATGGGGCCGGCGCCGAGAATCAGGATGCTTTTAATATCTGTACGTTTTGGCATGGGTTGTCACTCAAATCCGCAGGTCAGTCGGCAAGCCGTCTTGAACATTTGTCTGAGGTGGCCTGGGCGGCAGCGACCGGACACTGAGTCCGGGGCCGCCCTGGGCACCTGCGTATTACAGTCTCAAGGCAACCGGTCAGCGGCGCTTGGCCATGGCTTCGATAAAGCGATCGAACAAAGGCGCGACGTCGTTCGGGCCCGGACTCGCTTCAGGGTGACCCTGGAAGCTGAAGGCGCTCTTGTCGGTCAGTTCGATACCCTGCAGGGTGCCGTCGAACAGCGACTTGTGAATGGCGCGAACGTTGCTCGGCAGGGTTGCCTCATCCACCGCAAAACCGTGGTTCTGGCTGGTGATCATGACCACGCCGGTGTCCAGATCCTGGACCGGGTGGTTGGCACCGTGGTGGCCGTGGCCCATCTTCACCGTCTTGGCACCCGCGGCCAGAGCCAGCAACTGGTGACCGAGGCAGATGCCGAACACCGGAATGTCGGTTTCCAGCACTTCCCTGATCGCCTTGATGGCGTAATCGCACGGCTCCGGGTCACCTGGGCCGTTGGACAGGAAAACGCCGTCCGGCTTGTAGGCGAGCACTTCACTGGCAGGCGTTTGCGCCGGCACCACGGTTACGCGACAACCGCGCTCGACCAGCATGCGCAGAATGTTGACCTTGACGCCATAATCGTAGGCGACCACATGATAAGGCAGCTCGGACGCGGCGATTTCAGGATGGCTGTCGGTTTTCAGATCCCAGACGCTGGAACGCCACTCGTAGGTGTCCTTGGTGCAGACTTCCTTGGCCAGGTCCATGCCCTTGAGGCCCGGGAAGCCGCGGGCAGCGGCGATGGCTGCCTCTTCGGTGATGTTATCGCCGGCCAGGATGCAGCCGTTCTGGGCGCCTTTCTCACGCAGGATGCGGGTCAGGCGACGCGTATCGATGCCAGCGATGGCAACGACGTTGTTGGCTTTCAGGTAATCACCGAGGGACAGCTTGTTACGCCAGTTGCTGGCTACCAGAGGCAGGTCGCGAATGACCAGGCCGGCGGACCAGACGCGATCCGACTCTGCGTCTTCAGGGGTGGTGCCGGTGTTGCCGATATGCGGGTAAGTCAGGGTAACGATCTGCTGGGCGTAGGAAGGATCGGTAAGAATTTCCTGATAGCCTGTCATTGCGGTGTTGAACACCACCTCACCAACGGTCTGACCGTCGGTTCCAATGGCTTCGCCGCGAAAAATGCTGCCATCAGCAAGGGCGAGTATGGCTGGCTTAGTCAAGAAGACCTCCCGTAAATAAAACCTGAAAGGGCGATCGCAGGCTGCAAAAAAGCGGAATGACGTAGTTACGTCACCCCGCTTTCTTATGGAATCATCTGCGCGCTTTTAGTGGACACACTAAAGCTGTAGCTTACAGAAAAGGCCCATTTTGGTCTACCACCAATGAGCCTGAAATGCGGGGAAATGCGACAGGGCCACGAATGGCCCTGTATGAAATCAATGCAGACCCAACACATCCTGCATGTCGTAAAGCCCTGGTGCCTTGCCGTCGAGCCACATTGCAGCCCGCACAGCACCCTTGGCGAAGGTCATGCGACTGGACGCCTTGTGCGTGATCTCGACCCGCTCACCGTCCGCAGCGAACAGCACGGTGTGATCACCCACTATGTCACCGGCACGAAGGGTCGCAAACCCGATGGTCTGACGATCACGCGCACCGGTCTGGCCTTCACGGCCGTAGACCGCGACTTTTTCCAGATCGCGACCCAGCGCATTGGCAACCACTTCACCCATGCGCAAGGCGGTGCCGGACGGCGCATCAACCTTGTGCCGGTGGTGCGCTTCGGTGATTTCGATATCGACCTCATCACCCAGAACGCGCGCAGCGGTGTCGAGCAGCTTCAGACACAGATTCACGCCGACACTGAAATTGGCAGCAAAGACGATGGGAATGTCTTTGCCCGCCTCTTCCAGACGCTGCTTCTCTTCGGCGCTGAAACCGGTGGTGCCGATAATCATCGCCTTGCCTGCCTTGCGACAGAACGCCAGATTTTTCAGCGTCACCGAAGGGTGGGTAAAGTCGATCAGAACGTCGAACTCGTCCGCCACCTTTGCCAGATCACCTGACAGCGGCACACCGATACGACCCAGCGCAGCCAGTTCGCCCGCATCAGCGCCCACCAGCGTGCTGTCAGGACGATCGATAGCGGCGGTCAACCCGGCGCCCGGCGCCTGCTGAACCGCCTCGATCAAGGTCTTGCCCATACGCCCGGCGGCGCCTACTACAGCAATACGTCGCATGCCCTGCTCCCGTTGATAGCCTTACAGATCGCCGAAGAAACGCTTCACACCCTCAAACCAGCCACTGGCTTTCGGAGAGTGGGACTCGTCGTTTTCAAGCGAGGTGCGGAACTCTTCAAGCAGCTCGCGCTGACGCTTGCTCAGGTTAACCGGGGTTTCGACGGCAACACGGCACATCAAGTCACCGGCACCACCACCACGCACCGGAGCGACGCCCTTGCCACGCAAGCGGAACTGCTTGCCGGTCTGGGTACCTTCGGGGATCTTCAGTTTGACGCGACCGTCGAGCGTCGGCACCTCAAGCTCGCCGCCCAGCGCTGCATCGGTAAAGCTGATAGGCACTTCGCAGAACAGGTGCTTGCCGTCACGCTGGAAGATCGCGTGCTCGCGCACATTGATCACGACATACAGGTCGCCGGTCGGGCCACCCTGGGTACCCGCCTCGCCTTCGCCAGACAGACGAATGCGGTCACCAGTATCAACACCTGGCGGCACTTTGACGGAAAGCGTCTTGGACTCTTCGACGCGGCCTTCGCCATGGCAGGAATCGCACGGGTCAGAGATGATCTTGCCGTGGCCGTGGCAGCGCGGACAGGTTTGCTGCACAGAGAAGAACCCCTGCTGCATGCGCACCTGACCAATGCCGCCGCACGTAGGGCATGTGACCGGCGAAGAACCTTTCTTGGCGCCGCTGCCGTCGCACGGCTTGCAGTTGACCAGCGTCGGAACGCGGATATTCACGTTAGCACCGCGAACCGCCTCTTCCAGATTCAGCTCCAGCGTATAGCGCAGGTCGCTGCCACGCTGAGCGCCGCCACGACCACCGCCGCCACCGGCACGGCCGCCGCCAAAGAAGTCGCTGAACACATCGCCGAAGATATCGGAGAAGTTGGCGCCACCGGCACCGCCACCAAAACCACCGCCGCCACCCATGCTCGGGTCGACACCGGCATGGCCATACTGATCGTAGGCCGCGCGTTTGCTGGCGTCGGAAAGCACTTCGTAGGCTTCGTTGGCCTCTTTGAACAGCTCTTCCGATGCTTTGTCATCAGGGTTGCGGTCAGGGTGATGCTTCATCGCCAGACGGCGATAAGCCTTCTTCAGGTCCGCCTCGCTGGAGCCTCGCTCCACTCCCAACACTTCGTAATAATCACGCTTTGCCATAATTCTTCCGCACTCTTGAGGACGTTCGGCGAAGGCTCTCCTGAGCCGCACCAAACTCGTTGAGCCCCATACAGGCCCGGACCCAACTCACGTCGATTCAACGATCCTGGTCTTCGTTCAGCAGCCAGATGCATCCGGCCGAGAAAGCGGCAGAATGATTCGCCACGCAGGAGCGTCGCGATCTTGCCACGTGGCGTGCGGAGCAACTCCACACGCCGAAATTTTTGCCTGTTCCAGACACGCCAACGCGGGAGCAAGCTCCCGCGCGGCGACATCCTACCAGTCAGCGCTCGAAAGAGGTCAACCGGCGTTCAAGTGAGCCTGCGCTTACTTGTGGTCTTTTACTTCTTCAAACTCGGCGTCGACAACATCGTCAGCCTTGGCAGTTTCTTCAGCTGGCTTGGCCGCAGCGTCCGGGTTTTCAGCCTGCTCGGCATACATCTTCTGAGCGATTGGCGCGGAAACCTTCGACAGCTCTTCGACCTTGGCTTCAATGGCAGCCTTGTCGTCGCCCTTGATAGCGGCTTCCAGAGCAACCAGCGCAGCTTCTACCGCAGTCTTCTCTTCAGCAGTGACCTTGTCACCCGCGTCAGCGATCATCTTGCGAGTCGAGTGGACCAGCGCATCACCCTGGTTACGGGCAGAGGCCAGCTCTTCGAACTTGCGATCTTCTTCGGAGTTGACTTCAGCATCGCGAACCATCTGCTGAATTTCTTCCTCGGACAGACCGGAGTTGGCCTTGATCACGATGGACTGCTGCTTGCCGGTGGCCTTGTCTTTCGCGCCAACGTGCAGAATACCGTTTGCGTCGATGTCGAAGGTCACTTCGATCTGTGGCACGCCACGTGGAGCAGGTGGAATCTCGGCCAGGTCGAACTTGCCCAGAGACTTGTTCTGAGCGGCTTGCTTACGCTCACCCTGCAGGACGTGAATGGTTACCGCGTTCTGGTTGTCATCGGCAGTCGAGAACACCTGGGATTTCTTGGTAGGAATCGTGGTGTTTTTCTCGATCAGCGCAGTCATCACGCCGCCCATGGTTTCGATACCCAGGGTCAGCGGGCTGACGTCCAGCAGAAGAACGTCTTTGACATCACCGGCCAGGACTGCGCCCTGAATGGCAGCACCCATGGCAACGGCTTCGTCAGGGTTGACGTCTTTACGTGCTTCTTTGCCGAAGAACTCGGTCACCAGCTTCTGAACCAGCGGCATACGCGTCTGACCACCGACCAGAATCACATCGTTGATCTTGCTCCTGTCGATGCCAGCATCTTTCAGCGCCATTTCGCAAGGAGCGATGGTGCGCTGAACCAGGTCTTCAACCAGCGATTCCAGCTTGGAACGGGAAATCTTCACTACCAGGTGCTTCGGACCGGTTGCGTCTGCAGTGATGTACGGCAGGTTGACTTCGGTCTGGGTGCTGGAAGACAGCTCGATCTTGGCTTTTTCGGCAGCTTCTTTCAGACGCTGCATGGCCAGCGGATCACCCTTGAGGTTCATGCCGCTTTCTTTCTTGAATTCGTCGACGAAGTAGTCGATCAGACGAATGTCGAAGTCTTCACCACCCAGGAACGTGTCGCCGTTGGTGGCCAACACTTCGAACTGGTGCTCGCCATCGACTTCAGCGATCTCGATGACCGAGACGTCGAAGGTACCGCCACCCAGGTCATACACGATGACAGTGTGGTCGCCCTTGGCCTTGTCCATCCCGTAAGCCAGCGCGGCTGCGGTAGGTTCGTTGATGATGCGCTTGACGTCCAGACCGGCAATACGGCCAGCGTCCTTGGTAGCCTGACGCTGACTGTCGTTGAAGTAGGCCGGAACGGTGATGACCGCTTCGGTAACCGCTTCACCGAGATAGTCTTCGGCAGTCTTTTTCATTTTCTTCAGGATTTCAGCGGAAATCTGAGGAGGCGCCATTTTCTGGCCATTCACTTCAACCCAGGCATCACCGTTGTCAGCCTTGACGATCTTGTAAGGGACCATCTGGATGTCTTTCTGAACGACATCCTCTTCGAACTTGCGACCGATCAGACGCTTAACCGCGTACAGCGTGTTGTGCGGGTTGGTGACCGCCTGACGCTTCGCGGACTGGCCGACCAGAATCTCGCCATCATTTGCGTAAGCAATGATCGAAGGTGTAGTACGTGTACCTTCGGCGTTCTCGATAACCTTGACGTTACCGTTTTCCAGAATGGAGACGCAGGAGTTGGTAGTCCCCAGGTCGATACCGATAATTCTGCCCATCTTTGACTCTCCCGAAACTTGCAAAACTTGGATTTGGTTGCCGCCAGTGCGTTTACACCGTGCGGTAGCTCTTAAACGCTTGACCTTTAAATGGGGGCCTTACAGCTGATTTCAAGCCTGCTCGTTGATTGACGGCGTTGCAGGCGATGGTGCCTTGCTGACCACGACCATGGCCGGGCGCAACAGGCGACCATTAAGCTGATAACCCTTCTGAAATACCTTGAGCACCGTGTTGGGCTCAACGTCGGCACTTTCCTGCATGGCCATCGCCTGGTGCTGGTCGGCACTGAACGGTTGACCGTGCGGATCGATGGCTTCCAGCTGATAACGCTTGAGGGTGTCCTGGAACATCTTCAAGGTCAGCTCGATGCCTTCACGCATCGGGCGAATGCTTTCATCGTCCGGACTGGACAGATCAAGGCCTCGCTCCAGACTGTCGATGATCGGCAACAGATCACCGGCAAATTTCTCCAGCGCAAACTTGTGCGCCTTTTCAACATCCTGTTCGGCACGGCGGCGGACATTCTGCAGATCCGCAGCCACGCGAAGGGATTGGTCCTGCGCAGCAGCCAGTTGCTCTTCGAGCACCTGCACGCGGGTTGTCAGTTCGTCACCCGCGCCCGCCTCGGCAGCCTGATCCTGAGCCTGCGCATCCAGATTCTGTTCGTCAGCCATACATGTTCTCCTCTAAAAACGTCCGCGATCCCGATTCGCGCTTCTGCCCACCTATATGGGATCGGATTTTCCGGCTTCAAGGGTTTCGTGCGATCGAGATACGCATTCCCTGACAAATAATCCGGATTCCAGCCCGACAAAAAATGGCGAAACGACTCAAGAGAGACTAAAAACCACTGCAGACCGATGAAATCGAGCTAAGCAAGGGCATTGTCAGCCACAAATAAAACACTGTATAAATAACCAGACAAACAGCCCGGGAGCCGCTCAATGCTGGTGCACCTTTCCGTACACAACTACGCCATTGTCGAACACCTTGATCTTGAACTGGATCGAGGCATGAGCGTCATCACCGGCGAAACCGGCGCTGGCAAGTCGATCATGCTCGACGCCCTGGGCCTGACCCTGGGCGACCGTGCCGACAGCGGCGTGGTCAGGCCCGGCGCCGACAAGGCCGACATCCTGGCCACGTTCGACCTGGGCGACATTCCCGAGGCACAGACCTGGCTCAAAGAGCGCGACCTGGACAACGACGGCCCCTGCATCCTGCGCCGGGTCATCACTGCCGAAGGTCGGTCACGCTCCTATATCAATGGCTCACCCTGCCCTCAGGGCGACCTGAAGGCGCTGGGCGAACTGCTCATCGATATTCACAGCCAGCATGAGCACCAGTCGCTGCTCAAGACCGATACCCATCGGCGCCTGCTCGACGAATACGCGGGTGCAACCGATCTGGCCCGTCAGGTCCATCTCGCCGCGCAGCGCTGGCGGCAGACGCGGCAGGAGCTCGAGCGTCTTTCCAATTCGGGTGACGAGCAACGCGCACGGCATCAGTTACTGAGCTATCAGCTCGAAGAGCTGGAAAGCCTGAGCCTGGGCGAAAACGAGCTTGAACAGCTCGAACAGGAACACAAGGACCTGACCAACGCCGAAAGCCTGCTGAGCATTTGCCGACAAGTGGTCGAGCAGTGCAGCGAAAGCGATTCCGGCAACGTGCTCAATGCCCTGACCGCCAGCCTGCATCGTCTTGGCAGCGTCGACCATTCCCCGTCCGCCCTGAGCGAGGCCACAGGGCTGCTGTCCAGCGCGCAGATACAGGTAGAAGAAGCGGTAGGCGAGCTGAATCGCTTTTTGGATCACTTCGATGCCGACCCTGCCCGCCTGCAACAGCTTGAAGAACGTCTCGATGCCATTTACACACTGGCGCGCAAGCACCGCATCCAGCCAGGCGAAGTGGCGACACTGCAACAAAAGCTGCTGGATGAAATAGAAACGCTGAATGCCAACGACGAATCCATCGAACGCCTGGAGCATGAAGTGCAGGCATTCGCCCGGCACTATCAGGATAAAGCCCGTGAGCTGAGCGACCTGCGCCACAATTCGGCGACGAAACTGGCCAGCGCTGTGGAACAGGAAATTCATCGTCTGGGCATGCCCGGCGGCCGTTTCCAGATCGACCTCAAAGCCAACGCCAGCGTAGAACCCTCGCCTCACGGCCTGGAGCAGGTGGAGCTACTGGTCAGCGCCAACCCCGGCCAACCACTGAAAGCGCTGGCAAAAGTCGCGTCGGGGGGTGAACTGTCGCGCATCAGCCTGGCGATTCAGGTCATCACTGCGCAAACCTCGCGGGTACCGACGCTGGTATTCGATGAAGTGGATGTGGGGATTGGCGGACCGACCGCCGAGATCGTAGGGCAGCTGCTGCGTCGCCTGGGCGAGCGCGGTCAGGTCATGACCGTCACTCACCTGCCGCAGGTCGCGGCGCAGGGCCATCAGCACCTGTTCGTGCACAAGGTGCGCGACAACGACGCAACGCGCACAGCGGTGTCCAGGCTCAGCAAGACTGAACGTATAGAGGAAGTCGCCCGAATGCTGGGCGGCATCGATCTGACCAAGGAATCTCTGGCGCACGCCAAAAAGATGGTCGTTACGGCGAAAAGCTGAGCGATAGAACGCACAAAGGCGACCGCGGTCGCCCCTGTTGCTGATTACGCCTTCTTGTTGCGGACGTAAAGCACCAGATTGTGGTCCACCAGGTCAAAGCCGTGTCTCTCGACAATGGCTTTTTGAAGCTTCTCGATTTCTTCGTCGAAGAATTCGATCACCTCACCCGATTCCACATTGACCATGTGGTCGTGGTGGCCGCCATCAGCCAGCTCGAACACAGCATGACCGCCGTCGAAATTGTGGCGCACCACCAGCCCAGCGGACTCGAACTGAGTCAGAACACGGTAAACCGTGGCCAGACCGACGTCCTCGCTAGCCTCCATGAGAGCCTTGTAGACATCCTCGGCACTCATGTGGCGTTGCTCTGCAGAATCGAGCATTTGCAGTATTTTGACCCGCGGTAGGGTTACCTTGAGTCCTACTTTACGTAGTTCGCTATTTTCAACCATGGTCAGCTTTCTCGCAGACGCTGCTTCGCAGCTTCTCTTAATGCAGGTATGATCGGAGTTTACGTTGTCCCAGCCAAGATAGTGGAAGTCGCCCACCGATGCAAAACACCAAGCTCTTGCTAACCAGTTTCACCTTCGTGGGACTGCTCGCACTCGCCGGTTGTTCATTCCCCGGGGTTTACAAAATCGACATCCAGCAGGGTAATGTCGTCACGCAGGACATGATAGACCAGTTACGCCCCGGAATGACCCGGCGGCAAGTACGGTTTATCATGGGCAACCCCCTGCTGACCGACACTTTCCACTCCGATCGGTGGGATTACCTGTACAGCCTGCAGCCAGGTGGCGGTGAACGCCAGCAGGAGCGTGTCAGCCTTATATTCAACGGCAATGACCAGCTCGTGAGCCTGTCTGGTGACTTCATGCCCGGCGTCAGCCGCGATGAAGCCATTCTCGGCAAGGACAGCAACACCACTGTCCCGGCAGAGAACCAGCCAGTGCAGCAGCCTGAAGAGCCGGCCAAGCCAGGTTCGTTGCTGGATAAAATCCAGAAAGACGTGGACAGCGTCGAGACCGTACCGGTCCCGACTCAGGAACCGCTGGACACCAACTCCCGGTAGTCCAAAGCGTCCAACAAAAAGCCCGGCATGCCGGGCTTTTTTGTGCTTTCCATTCAGCCTGCGTTCAGCCGGGAAGCCCTCTTTTCTCACGCGCCCTGGCGGCACGCAGACGCCTGATCTCCATGGGGTCGGCCACCAGCGGACGATAAATCTCTATCCGCTCCCCCGCCTCCAGCACCCGCGCAGCAGGATCAGTCACCACCTTGCCGAAAATACCCACGGCGCACTGGCTCAGATCCAGTTCGGGAAACTCCTTGTCCATGCCGCTGAGTGCCAGCGCCTGACGCACTGAAGAGCCGGCCGGGATATCGACCGTCTTCAATACCTGGCGCTGTACAGAGGCGTAGACCACCTCTATCTGAATCGATGCGTCAGCCATGCAGCTCTTTCGCTCGCTGGCAGAACGCATCCACCAGCGTGTTGGCTGCCTGATTGAACAGCGGCCCCAGCGTGGCGCGAACGATGGTGCCGGCATAATCGAAGGACAGATCCAGACTGATCTTGCAGGCTTTCTCGCCCAGCGGCTTGAATGTCCAGACACCGTGGAACTGTTCGAACGGACCTTCGACCAGGTCCATCACGATCGACTCGCCGGGAACCAGCGTGTTGCGCGTCATGAACTTCTGGCTCAGCCCCCCCTTGGCGATCTCCAGGCTGGCGCGCATCTGCGCCTCACTGGCTTCAACCACGGTAGCGGACGAACACCACGGCAGAAACTCGGGATAACGAGCCACATCATTGACCAGGTCATAAAGGAACCCGGCCGGGTACGGCAGTAAAGCAGAGCGTTGTATATGCGTAGTCATGTGAGCGTCATTTCCAGAGCTGAGCGGCAAACACCACAAGAATGCCGAGCGGCGCCACGTAGCGCATCAAAAAGTACGTCAGGTTGAAGAGCAGCGGACTGCGAATCGACAATTCGTCGCGCACCGTCTCACGGCTCATCACCCAACCAGCGAATACTACAAAACACAACCCACCCAGCGGCAACATGATCCGCGAAGTGAAGAAATCAATGACTCCGAAGAAGTCCAGGCCAGTCGATGCGCCCCATTGATAGAGGTGGAATGCGCCTCCATCGTTCACGAAAAACTTGGCTTTTTGCCAGATATTGAACGAGAACACCGTGCCCAGCCCGACAAACCAGCAGGTAAAGGCCAGCCAGAACGTCACCCAGGCGCGACGAATACGGGTGCGCTCGACCAGATAGGCGACCATCGGCTCAAGTAACGAAATTGCCGAACTCCAGGCTGCAACGGCCACCAATACGAAGAACACGATGCCCATCAACTGGCCGAACGCGACGTTGCCGAATGCATACGGCAACGTGACGAACATCAGGCCCGGCCCCTCGCTGGGGTTCAGGCCTGCTGCGAACACGATGGGGAACAGCGCAAGGCCGGCCAACAGCGAAACGAAGGTATCGAGCAACGCGATGCCGACGACCGTGCTGCTGATCGACGCGCCTTTGGTCATGTACGCGCCGTAGACCATGATCGAGCCCACACCGACGCTCAGGGAAAAGAACGCATGCCCCATCGCGGGCAGCAAGCCATCCAGCACCTTCTCGGGATTGAAGTCGAACATGAAATGCACGCCTTCCATGAAATGCCCGGTGGTCAGGCTGTAGCCCAACAGCGCCAGCATCAGCAGGAACAGCATCGGCATCATGATACGCAGGCTTTTCTCCAGCCCGGCCTCGACACCCTTGCCGATCACCACCGCCGACAGCAGCATGAAAATGGTGTGCCACAGAATCAGACGCCATGGGTCGGCAATCACCGCACCGAAATACGCACCGACCTGATCCGGCGACACACCCTGAAAGTCGCCGCGCCCCATGTCGATGATGTAATCCAGCGACCAACCGCCCACCACACTATAAAAGGAGAGAATCAGCAGCGCCGTGATCATCCCGGCAAACGCACCCCAGGACCAGCGCGGCGAATGCCCCGCTTCCTGCGCCAGCGTCTTGAGCGCATTCGCAGGACTGAGCCGGGAACGACGACCAATCAGCGTCTCGGCGATCATGACCGGAATACCGATCAGCGCGATGCACGCCAGAAAAACCAGTACAAATGCACCGCCGCCGTAGGCACCGACCATGTACGGAAATTTCCAGATACTGCCCAGCCCCACAGCAGAGCCGGTGGCAGCCAGGATGAACACCCAGCGGCTTGCCCAGCTACCGTGGACCGAAACCTTGTCCGTCGACATTATCGAAACGCCCAGCCAAAAAAGATCGCGCATTGTCCGGGATTCAACCTTTGTGCTCAAGCACGCGCTTTCCCGTAGCCGACATTGATGCAACTGCCTATAATGCGCCCCCTATGGCTAAGCTCAAGAAACACCCTACAGGGACCATCGCGCAGAATAAGAAAGCGCGTCACGATTACTTCATCGAACACAAGTTCGAGGCCGGTCTGGTCCTGTCTGGCTGGGAAGTAAAAAGCCTGCGTGCCACCAAGGTACAGCTGGTCGACAGTTATGTGCTGCTCAAGGATGGCGAGGCCTGGCTGATGGGTTGCCACATCACGCCTCTCAAGACTGCCAGCACACACGTCATCGCTGACCCGACACGCACCCGCAAACTGCTGCTGAACAAGCGCGAGCTCGAAAAGCTCACCAGCTCGGTTCAGCAGAAAGGCTATGCCTGCGTCGCCCTTTCCGTCTACTGGAAGGAGCACCTGGTCAAGTGCGAAATTGCGCTGGGTAAAGGCAAGAAGGAATACGACAAGCGTCACACCGAACGCGAACGCGATTCGGACCGTGAGCTGCAGCGTGCCGTGCGCTCCAAAGGCAAGGAAGACTAGTTCCTGGCGCTGGCGTGTGCCAAATGTCCAGCCCCGGACATTTGGCACTTCATATCTACCCCTCTACCCGCATACCCCGCGCCACTCCCCGCGTCAAGCCGTTCGATACCTCCAAGCGAAGATCGCCTCATTTTGGTGCTTGAATGCGCAATGTGGCTATTTCGCAGTATTGCGAAAATAAAATAGAACGCCTGCGTTACGCCACAGTCAATCCTTTAGGCCCAGCTGTTAAACGGGCTTTCAAACCCCTCGGGCGACGGCCTCAAACACCGGACATACCGAGTCCACAGGTTATTAAGGAGAAACACATGAAGCGTACCGCCCTCACTGGATTGTTCCTCAGCGCCGCCCTGTTGGCTTCGCCGGTTTTTGCCGCCGATGATTTGTGCTCTGCCAATATCAAGACTCTTGAAAACTCTGTGGACTCTACCAACACAAACCTGAGCACCGGAAACACGGACATGCTCGAAACCACGGTGAAGAACGCTAAGGCGGCCCAAGCTCAAAAAGACGAGAAAAAATGCATTGAGATCACTCAGAAAGCTATCACGTCATTGAACAACACCGGTTCGGGCAGCGAAGGCGCCAAGTAAAGCTTCGAGCAGGCCAGCCAGGCTGGCCTGAACGATTGCAGTAGACGGGTCGACGTGCCACGCCAATTGGCGTACACTGCGCCCCAGCGATTGCGAAAGCAGTCTCGGGGCCGATTTGGATTCGACGCCGGTGATGAAACTTTAGGTGCATGCCGAGTTGGTAACAGAACTCGTAAATCCACTGTTGCAACTTTCTATAGTTGCCAATGACGAAACCTACGGGGAATACGCTCTCGCCGCGTAAGCGGTGCTAGCCTTCCTTCTGGTAGCTTCGGCTCCAGCAATCATCAGGGGATGCCTGTAAACCCGAAATGATTGTCATATAGAACAGGATCGTCGCCTAGTACGTTGTGGACGAAGCGACTAAAACTTACACAACTCGCCCAAAGCACCCTGCCCGTCGGGTCGCTGAGGGTTAACTTAATAGACACGGCTAAGCATGTAGTACCGACAGCGGAGTACTGGCGGACGGGGGTTCAAATCCCCCCGGCTCCACCAAACAAGCGTTACAAATCAAGCACTTAGCGTTTATCGCAAGTGCTTTTTTTGTGCCTTGTTGGGCCGTATTGGCTCAGTAATTCCAGCTTTATGACCGTCTCCAATGCCCCCAAAGGCTGGCGGCGGGCGCGGCTTTCTACTGACAATTTTTGTCCAGCCTCTCTGCACAATGCGCGCCCTGCCCCAACCGACCGAGCGATTCACATCAAAAATGCTTCCGTGTATTATCAAAAGCTCAGGATCGCATTAAAAGGAATTGAATATGTCATTGGAAGCATATCTGCAGATCGAAGGAGTTCCCGGCGAGACACTCTCAGAAGGCTACGAAAACTGGATCGAGCTGCAAGACTTCGACCTTTCGGCTAGTCAGACGGCCTCAGCTACCTCCACGTCAGCCGGCGGCGCAACCTCGGGCAGGGCTTACATGAGCGACATGCTCGTTCGTAAGGCTGTTGATAATGCCACCCCAAAGCTTCATGAGGCTTGCTGCAGTGGTAAGCACTTCAAGCAGGTATCTGTGCATCTTTTCCGTGCAGGCGACCCAAAAGTCAAATACCTGGAGATAAAACTTGAAGAGGTTATTATCAGTTCTTTTTCATTAACGGGCAATGGCGACCAGGACAACAGCTTTCCAAGCGAACTTATCGCTCTGAACTATGGAAGAATTCAACTTATTTACTCCAAGCAAAGTCGGAAAACAGGGCAAAGCGCTGGACAAATTGCTGGCGGCTGGGATGCTATCAGCAACAAGATATTTTCATAACCACCCATTAGATTTCGCAGGGACAGGCGATGAATTACGAAATACCAGCATTCATTCCTCCCGGAGTCAATGTAGATGTCCACATGAAGCTCGCGAACGATCAGTGGAAAAAAGATCCTAGCACGGGTGCTTTAATGAGTTGGTTTTACTACAAAGTCCGTAACAAGGGCCCGTGGGACTACAAGCAGAAACATCCTGAGTGGGAGGACTTCGGCAATTTTCATTACGGCGCTGTGGGGACAGCCGGCCAATTAACTGAGCAGCTTCTACTGAGAGCCGCTGGGTTCGCCCAAGGAGAAGCCAAAACACGAAAACATAAGTGGGGCCATTGGTTCTGGCTGCCTCCATACGGGGATGACCCCAAAGACCAGAAATGGATAAAAATGGGGATCTTGTATGCAAAATCCAAAGGATACTAACTTTAGATTTACTTACAAGAATTCGTTTTGGATACTTGTAGTCTTTTTAATAGCGAAGGCATTTCTTGGCGACCTTTTTGATTTCGGTAGTGACGCGGATGAAGTAGTGTTGAAGCGGGCGCTTCCTCAGGGTGATTGGCTGTATATTACACGCTATGGCGCCATGGCCACTGACATGGACACACTACGTTTTTTCATCAGTAAACCGCTTGAAGGCGACGATTCAGAAGTACTGCATAAACTTAATAAGGAAAGCGAATTTCTGATCACGGATAGCTCTTTAGAAAACGTCGCCATCCATGATACACCCAATGGCGTAGGAATTACGGTAAAGGGTGCTGTCTACCGTTACTTTAGCAAGGAGTATGTCACTGAAGGCGACAACCTTAGAAGTTACAGGATTACGCTAACTCAAGAAGATCCTACGCCAAAGGACTGAGAAATAAGACTTTACCTTTAGAGCTGGCTGTACTGATAATTTGTGCCCGGCCTAAGCAGTTAAACCTTCTAGACTGGGCGGAGCGACTTTGATTGTTAAGTTTTGAGATACACCAGCGCCTAGGGACCACCCTGTACAGGCAGCACTAGTCATCGCATGATCCTACAACAAATAAAATTCGGTAAGATAAAATAAATAACCGTGAACACCTACAATTCTATTCTATCGTAGATGAACAAGATCAGGTTTTTTAAGATGGATAAAAACGATCTGAACCATGACATACTTAATTATCTCATCGAGAGAATCTACTTTTATGTTGGATTTGGCAAAAAAGCGTTTGAAACGCTCAGCCTCGCCACTAGAGTCAGTTGGGATCTAGGGCTTGACGGTGACGACGCCAGTGACTTTATGGAAGATTTTTTCGAACACTTTGGTGTTACCCCCGGTGACTACGACCACTATCGTTATTTCAAGCCCGAAGGAACCGATATTTTTGTGTTCTTCAGATCCAAAGATCGGCGCGCAAAGACAGTAATGACGTTAGGCATGTTGTATAACGCAGCCCAAACTAAGGCATGGAACTGCGAAGCTCTTGAGCAAAAAAGCTTTAGCACTTTGCCAATTTATAACAAAACCGAGGAAATTCCTATCAATGGGTTTAGCATAAGGACAAGGTAGTGCTTATCTTAAAGCATGCCTGAGCAGGTATTCGCGTGAATGAGCGCAACATGACTATCAGGAAATTCGTCAGCGAGTCTGGCTAACGCAAGGACGCCACCAACCCCGAAAAACCGTGATGGAGTTCAGCGAGGTGGAGAAATCTGGTACAGGGCTGCGGATGGTTGAGCGCTTATCGACGTGGAAGCAATCATGACCCCGGGAGTGCCAACGTGCAGCCATGCCACTAACACCGGGTCACTCATACGACTCCCCAAAGGACCCGCCCCTTTGCAGGCGGGTCCAGCCGGGGAGACTATAAAGAGCGGATCGTGTAGTTGATATGCAAAATGATATCGTTCAGGCTTTCCAGCAGCGCCTTCTGTTTCGTTTCGGCCTGCGGGAAGCTGATTATCATGCTGCCCTCCCTGATATCTGCCCCTTCAAACGGTAACCAACGTGGGTCATTAAAGTCGGGTTGAAACTGACCGCTGTCATTCACTCCTCGCGAAATTGCCATGTTGTCGCAACCCGGCGGTAAAACGTTCCCCCCGCCGGTGTAATTGAGTACCGCCTGAATATCCTGATAAGGCCCCAACAAGGCGGGCAGTGATACGCTGACCTGTTTGATTCGGCGCTGATCTCCCAGCCCGCCGGGGTAGTCATCAACTATATTCAGATCCGCCAGTGTAATTGAAGCCGTTAACGCGCCGCTTTCGTCCAGCCTGACACGCTCGGCGCTGCCCTCTGGGGGCGTATCCCCGTTCAGCAACGCCGACACCGCTGCTGACAGCTCAAATTGATCGGTTTCTGCCAATGTGCTGCGGTAAAAATCAGCCAGCGAAACTGTCCGTGTGATTTCAAGCGCGCGTTTAGACCACTTCATCCGGGCAGTTTCCAATTGCGCCAGATTGAGCATGAGCCCTTCCCCGCAAGTAAGTCCGGCCCAGGTACCCTGCCATCCACCATCGCGAATGTAGGTATCGCTCTTGCCACTCTCCCAGTGCCACGCCTTTTCGGCCATCAGGCAACGAGACACCGCCAGGTCGTAAAACTGGAAGTAAATGGTTGCCAACCGACCACGCAGCCAGCTGTAAAGAGCGCTATTACTAAACTTGGTTTGCAGAAAGTCTAACTGCGCCTGTGCTTGTCCTTGTTGCATCTCTAGGTGCGCTTTCTGCAGTTCAGTAGACTCGCGGCGCACCTCGAGCGATGCTAGCTGGGCCTCTATCTGCTGGATCTCGCCCTCTGCATTGTTACGTTGGATTTCCCACTCCTCGCGCCGGCGACGGTAGATTTCTTCCTGGGAAATGCGCGAGCTATCCATCATTAGATTTTCAGCACTTATAGAGATACCAAGCCCCGCCATGGTGCCGACAGCACCAAACTTCATACCACCATTGGCCAGCCCAAAGATGTTGGGGGCAAGATCCAAAGCCGCAGCGGCTATATACGCCGCCTTAGCTCCAGCACCAAGCGATTTGGCGTTTTCTAGTGAACTTATAGACAGGCGTTCGCGGGAATTGATGTTTTCATCATATAAGCGGGAGTAACTGTCAAATCGTCGCTGTGCACTGTCTTTGGAACGAGAAAGGACCTTTTTTTCAGCCTCCAGCTCTCTGAGCGTGCCTTCTTGTACCTGGATAGTGCTAGCCATCAGCTCAGTGCCTTGATTTTGCAACAAGGCGTTCAGCGACTCTGCATCCTGACGTTCAAGCACACCCAGAACAGCATTACCGAACTGTATGAGCTGGAACACCAAACCGCGAGCACTGTCGAGCATCGGCTCGAAGCGCCACAGAGGGAGAGATGTCACGGGGAGATCTGACCCGCCACTACTCTCCGCCGCCACGGCAGCGTTGAGCAGGGCCTTTGGATCCGCCGGCTTGGCGAATAGCGGTAACAGCAGCGGCTGGCCGTCCAGCGTCAGGTTATGCCGCAAGTTGTACATCCGTTGGCGCAACGTTAACCAGTAGCCCTGCATGACCTCGTTGACTTCCGGCAGGAACAAGGCACTTGCAGCAGCCGTCTTTTTCGATGCCATCGACTTAAGGGTTAAGACTCGCCCCTCGCGCAGCAAGCTCAATACAGTCAAATGTTGCTCAGCCAACGCCTCAGAGGACGCCTCGCCTAGCGATGGCTCAGCCCATAGCGCATTGGCGCGGATGTAGGGCTGCTCACCCAGCAGGTTCAGAGCCTGGCTGTACCAGACTTTCGCCTCAGCGAGCGTGTCGCGCTCAAGTTTACGGTAAGCAGAATCACCGCGGGCAATGAGCAGGTCCAACGCCCGCATGAAGGTAGCGACCTTGTAGTGCATAGGGTCGTTTTGCGCCACTGCGTCAGGATCTACCGCTTTGAGTGGGGCGTCGTTCCAACTGGTGTCCTCTTGAAGCGGGCGCACGTTCCAGTTACGGTCGACATGCTGACCGCGAACAACATAACCTGATGGGCTCCAGACGTAGCGTAGCCATTGATCGGCCAGCGTGAACTGTTGCTCTTGCAGGAAACGTTGCGCTGCCATCATGGGGGTGTAGTAGAACAGCTCCCAGAAGTAGAGCGCGTTGGCGCCTGAGAAGTCCATCGATATGCTCCGATTACTGTCAACCGAAACACTATGGGCAACGTCTGGGAGAGGCATTGCAGTTGTAGGCCTGGTCACAGTCGCCGCCTCATTACCGGGCGTATACGAAAACATAATACTTCGACCAATGGCACCTGTATTATCGTTCCCTTTGTACTGCACTCGCAGATGGATAGCTTGACCTTGCTGCCATCCGTCGTCGGGATAAGGAACAAATAATCTCAAAGGTGTCGTGCTCGTCGTATTGAGGTTACCCGTCCACGCCAGATAACTATCCGACGCCTTAAAGAAATATGAATAATATATTTTCACCCAGTGCTCATCTCCATGAGCCTCGGGATCATAGACGGGTAGATTGATATTAGTGAAGAACCCTGCGCCCAATTGAGGTTCCTGAATTTCCTGCGTCTCGTAGCTAAGAATAGTGTCGATACCTGAAGCAGCCCTCTCCACCAACTGGCGCGCAAACAGTGTATTGAGGCGCGTGCGACAGGCGTCGAACTCCATATACTGAGCTTTTTCAGGGGTGTTTTTTATTTTGATGATGTTTGTTGCATCAGATGCATTTCGAGTGATGGGAACAAGCCACTGAATACGATCACTACTATCAAGCCCACCAATGCTTAAAGTGAAAGCCAAATCATGGGAGGGAAGTGGGCCCCAGTTTTTAGCAACCTTAACATTACTAATATTCTTAAAATCGTAAACCATCCCATTTAAGTCAAATGGAGGAAGAGGATCCACATACTCTCTTGCCGAAAAAGTATTATACGTTGCGCCATCATAAACATCTAATTGAATACTTTCATGCGGAATAGGGCAAAAATTATTGAATGTATACAGAGGCACTGTATAAAACTCATAGAACCAGCCAACAGCTGTTAGCTTTACAGAAAACGTATCGTTAACCGTACCAATCAACGCATCAGGAAACGGATCATCAAAACGCATACATAAAAAATCACCTTCAAGATACTGATCCTCGCGACTCAAAGTCGTAAGGCCTTCAGCAATATAATTCACGACCATGGCAGGAAAAATATGCCCACGTGGAAAATCAGTCGCTACATATATTTTTCCTCCGTGCCTTACGAAGCATTTCTTACCGTCATCGGAGTACATAACCATAAAATACGCTTCATCACCTAAACTATTGTCAAAACGATACAACCTCATCAAAATCTCGGGAATTACTGGTACAATTTCACACCGCTTACCGATGGAAAGTAGCGCATCAGACTCAGATCCATTTTCATCGAGCGCATACACTCCCCCATCAACTGAAATATTATAATACTGTCTATAGACATCATGAGCTGACTCACTCCCCAGACTAAGCCCGTGAGCATATTTATTATTTATAAAATTTACTGTAGTCGTATCAAGCTCATACTTCATATACGAAATGAAAGTTTCAGCAGAGTTCTGCCTTGGAGCCGACGCCATATCTTCATAGATGTAAACCAAATGCATATCAGCTAGCGGTGGCAGCTGATCCGCATAGCTAGCTGCCTTTTTATAGAGCAGCACGGCCATAGTTGTTTCCTTATCAAAACTAGTGCAATAAAGCCCTGGCGGCTCACCGCCATCCGCAAAGACTTTTATATCCGTGGTGACATCAATTATTTTCGGTGACGTCCAGTTGCCGTCGTAACGTAGATAGGAAATATTGATGGCGTAATCAAACATCTTCGAATCACCCGGCGAACCGTCCGCCTTAGGTGGAGTGACATCTTTTCGCTCTAACCAGCAGAGATAAAGGCGCGATTTGTAAATCACCGGCCGGATGCAATCCCCCCACGGCTGTGCGGCACACTCAATCTTGCGCCAGTCAGTCCAGGCGTTCGCCGCTAATTGCCCGTCCTCACTGCGCCTTCCTTCGTCCGCGCTGCGCCAGTAGAATTCACGCACTTCGCTCTGGTTAGTACCAATGAAGTAGGTCTTCCCCTCGTGGACGTCCAGGTTGTCGTGATAGCCACTGATCACCCTGAGATTGGCCACCTCCTCGAAACTGTTGAGGTAGGTGTTGAATGCGTCCCCGACCGTATCGGTATTGAGTTGCGCCTGCCCCAACGTTTGCAGCATCGTATTCATCATGCCGCTCTGGCCCAGACGCACCGTGGGATCAACGTAGTTCTCCGGGTAGTAGACTAACTTTGCCGCGCCTGCCCAGGTGCTGTAGCGCTGGTTATAGCGTTCCCAGTCGGTAAAGAATTGCCCCGTGACTGCCGCCTTATCTACGGTACCTTGTGACTCGGCGGCACTTAAGGTCCGCTGTATAAATGTCTGTACGCTCACGATGGCTTCAGCCACGCGAGAGGTCATTACCTGTGGCCCGTTGAGGTTGTCTAACAGTAGGTATTGATAGAGCCCTTCACGAGAATTATTTGCCAACTGGGCAGTCATCCCGGACTTGAGCAGATAGCCACACAGGGCGGCGCTCAGTCCGGAGGCCAAAGCGGCCTCCATGCCTTTGGTCTCGTAGGGTGTCAGCCCTGCCGTGAACGCATCCGCAACGCGCACCCAGTCGTCCCATGGCGGCTGGTTACCTGCGGTATAGTTCAGCGCAAGAAGCTGCCCGATATTCACGGGTGTCACACCAAAGGTGGTGCTCAACGCCGCCCACTGCAGCACGACGTCGATCTCCGACCAGGCACTGAGTTTCGTTTCTGAAGCTGCTTGAGTATTAGCATAGGCTTGCCTGGTAGCCTGCTCGAACCTTGTCGCATCATCATTCAGCGCCCTTGCAAGATCAGCCGGAGTGAGGGTGTCGGCCACAAAGGCTGCCAGCACGGCAGACGCTCCATCACCCAGGCTTTTTAGCCAGGCACTGAAGTTGCAAAGCGCTTGTACCGTTGCCAAAGCACGCGGCAACACCGCAACTTCTGGTACAGGACCCAAGAGCCGGGCAGGAGTGGCTACAAACAATGAAAAGGCTTGAGGATTGATACCTGTGGCGTGATAAATCAATGCCAACTGCGCTAGACCGTAGCAAAACGCAACGACGCTATCATCGTCGGTCTCCGCCGCGTCCCAGAATTGATCCACGGTCCACTCAGCTGGCTGGAGGCCATTGGCCCAAGCAAGAACCGATTCAGCCACTGGGGCGGACGGTAGCGCTAAAGACGAAACCAAAACGGGTGCTAGAAGGGCGATACGCTTTTCCAAGGTATCGGCGTCAGGATGAGCACTTATCACACCCTTAAGCTCGTCCAACAGCGCCAAAATTTCGGTGGTAGCCGCCTGCGTAAATGTCGGGCGCGTTAACAAATCAAGGTCGGCCACGGACAGTTTTCGCGAGTTCAGCCACTGCGTCAGGCTGTCGACGTTTTGCAACCAGCCTGACCATAGCTGAGTATTCTCCAGCTCGGAGGTGAGCCTAGGCAAGCCAGCAGCCTTCAATAATTGTTCTAGCTCCGTCACACTTAACGCGTGGAGTTGGGCCCAGCGGCTCAGGGCATACATCGCTGACAAATTTTTGAGATTAAGAGTCAATACGCCTGAAGAGGCGGCGTTGTCAAAAATCCTGAGCAAGGCAAACAGCCCCACGTCGTCAACGTTAAGCGCACGCTTCAAAATAGCTTTTTCAACAGTGTTGTCGGTAGCGTTCGTCGGCAGCAGGTTTATTGAGGTCGTTGAGGGTGCGAACGTCTCGCCATTTAGCGGCGGGCTATTAAATACCTGATCAAACAGACTTTGATTATCGTCATAACTGTTGTTGGACAATAGTCCTCCGCAGAGAACCAAGGCTTCTTCAGGCTCAACGCCATAGCGCTGTACGCATCGCTGAACCTGAAACAGTAACTGCAAAGTCTCATCGGTGATATTAACAGGATTAACGCTATTGACAATGACTTCCAAGCTTTTAGGATGCAGACCCGTGGCACGCCACAGGCGTATGGCCTTATTCAATTTAAGCACGTAAAACTGGAACGAATCAATAATATTTATATTATAACTTACGACCCCACCCACATAGGAGCCGTTATAATGATAACGCCGCAGGGACATTGTAAGTTCACCCTGCAGAAGATCCGAAGCCTGAATGCTTACCGTATACGATTGCCCAGGAACAAAATCCCCCCACTCCTGGTTTTCTTCATATATGATAGCGTCTGCAGCATCAACTCTCACCCGAAAAATATCATAACCAGGCTGAGCATCACTAAAACTGAATCTCAACAACCACGTTCCGTCCGCCTGAGGCAGTAACCAAGCGTAGTTTAACGTATTTGTAGGATGTCCGCTTTGTAGACGATAAATCTTATCCCCTATCCTGGTCACCAATAAATTGTTGATGTATTCTTCAGCCCCCTCCTCCCCATTGGCATAATCTGTTGAAAATAGCGCCACTTCCTCATCACTAAGTCCGTAATAACGACGCAGACTCTGTGGCGTGATCAACGTCTCCGGATCAATAGTGCCGAAGTTTCTGGCGTATAACTCATCAGCGCTTCCCGCCGTTACTTCCTCCGTCAATATAGCGTACACCTCAGGGGAAATATCAAACGCCATTCCCGCCATGGTGGCCCCGGAAAACAAACCCGTTACTCGAGGGTTAGCCGCCAACTGTTTAAACTTGGGATCCTTCTGTATCTGACTCTGACGCAAACGGGCATGGGGGTGATGATACGGTGTCGAGCCACTGAGTCGATACGTAGACAGCCATTCCAATACCGACCCCTGACCCTCTGCCGTTACTTCCAGCTTCAGCGACTCTCCAGCCAGGGTCATCAGCACCTCGTTCGAGAGCGAGAGCGCAGAAACCTCCTTGTTCATATTGCTTTGACTGAGTGATAACCCCTTCAGGTCGGGCCGGCGCTTGTCAATGTGATAAGGCGACTCTTCCGGGTACAGGCCGCGAGCATTCCGGTAGAGAGCCGAAAGGTAGGCCGCCGGGGAGAACATCGATGACACAGAGCCTGGCAAGGTATAGCTACTGGCGCGATGACCAAACTGCTCTTCATAATCACGTAGCGATGCGTCCGGAGGGTTGATGCCCAAACGCACTGAGTTTTTCAGCAATGGAGAGGAGCGAGCCAGCAAGCATTTCTCGTAAATTAGCGCCGCCTCTCGCTCGTCACGGGCTGATTCATACAGCTCATCGACCTCACAGAATGATAAACCACTCGTCGATAGTTTGTTACGAAAGGCTGCGGGGGATATCAACGCCTGTGCAGCCAATGAATCCAGCCCCGCACGCGCTGACAAGCGTTTTATTCTGGACAATCTATTAAGACCCATGGAAATATCCTTATAATTAAATTCGCACACATGGCTGTGTTTGGGGCTATGAAAGCACTGTCACAATTACAGTCGGAAATACATTGCCACCTCTCAGAGTGAGGGGCCTGGCGCTCAAGTGTTGTTCATGATAATTGAGCGTAGCCATGAACTAATCTTTAGCAACGCGAACAAATTAAATTCATGATGACCGGTTGAAACCGGACGCTCGTCTTTTAGGCGAGAATACTTTAGGCGAGCAGGTTTATAGATCGATATAGCTGACGACGTTGCGCTTATTCCAGTATGCTGTTTTCTAAATAACTCACTTTACGTTTAAGGGTTTCAAGCGTCTCACGTCTGCGTGGGATTTTATTCAACGTCTCCTGTCCCTTTGCGTTGCAAAACGTATCGGATTGGCTGAGCATTTCGTAACACTGTCAACCTCGGATAAATACAGATCCTGGGTGGAAAAAGATCATTTACCTGGCCCGCGCCGATGGAATTCCAGTGGCAACAGGGCTGACCCATCTCAAGAGCAGGGAGATAGGCAATCTTCGTATTGCCCGCATTCATGGGCCAGGGCGGAAGCGCCCATGCGGTCTACATCTGACCATCGGGCTACGTCTGGCTGCGCAAGCAACTGTAGACCAGACCGGCCGCTGCCCTGCCCCTCATTCAACAAGGCCTGCGCGCACTGCCCACCGCAAGACCAGCGGCCATCCCGCTCATCTGACAATCACGTATAGTGGCCATATATCATCACCCTGTTCGACCAAGGCGTGTGCCGTCGATAACGGTTCGGCTGGCATCAGTATGGAAAACTGCACGTGCCGCAAAGAAGAAACCTGAAAAACTCTATTTTCGTACCCTTGAAGCTGTCTCAATTGATCGGTCTTTTCAGTTGGGTTATCAGCTGGTGTCTGAATCCGTCTATTGATCGATCACTGGATATATTCATCTGCTGCGCGCTGGCGGGGGCGGCGCTGTCGATCATTGTCACGTCCAATAGCAGGAGCATGCTGGCGTGGCGCCTGTTCGGCATCATTTACATGGCATCACTGACCTTTCTGTTCAATGAACAGATCGACCGCATGGGCGAGGAAGCGTCGATGTGGGGGCTGGTTGTCACCTCCCTGCTCATCACGGGAATGAGCGTATTCTTCGTCAAGTTTATTGATTACATCGCCGCGGCTGCGCTGATCTGGTTGATCATGTGGCAAACGGACCTGACGGCCGTCGGCGTCGACCATGTACCTCTGTTTTATGTGTTCCTGATAAGCTCGACGTTACTGGGCGGCTGCCTGAATGCAACCTTCCTGAGCCTTATCATGCAGACCATGGCAGCCAGGGACCGTTATCAGGAACTGTCCGAAACCGACACCCTGACGCACGCCCCCAACCGTCGTGCACTGGTTGCCGGTCTGAATACCGCGCTGGCATCCGCTGATAAATCGTCGTTGTGGTTTGCCATGCTTGATCTGGATCACTTTAAAAGTATCAACGACACCCATGGTCACGACGTGGGTGACAATGTTCTTATCAGTTTTGCAACACTGCTGAAAAGCACAAAGGGGCTCATCAGCTTCGGTCGTTTGGGTGGGGAAGAGTTTGGCGTGATCTTATCGGCGGCGAACGCCACAGACGCTATACATGCACTGGAAGGGTTATTGATGCTCGCGCAACATGATGACGCGGCTCAAGTGCCCTATTCATTCAGTGCCGGTGTGGCGAGTTTGTCGCGGGTTGAAACGATCAATGACCTGTTGAAAGAGGCCGATGAGAACCTGTATTACGCCAAGCGCAGTGGCAGAATATGTATCGCCTTTGAAGGCAGGATAGTTTCATCGAACGCTGTCAGCACGACAAAGCACAATCAAGCGACACAATCAGTTGAAAAGCCTACGCATGCCTAGCGCCCGTTTTCCCCTTCAAACATTCCCGCCCCGCCGCACCTTCGAATACCGATCGATATCCTCCCGCAATGTCCATCCCTGCCCCTGCCAATAACGTCCGGCCGCTTCATTACTCTTCATGACGTCCAGGTGACACTTGTAAATACCCAGCGCCTCCAGACACTCGAGACAGCGTTCGACCAGCTCATGGGCAATCCCCCGCCGGCGATACTCGGGCAGCACGATCAGATGCTGCAGATAACCGCGTCTTCCGTCATGCCCGCACATCACGCAGCCGCACAAGGTGCCGTCCGCCTCGGCGACGAAGCTCATGCCGGGGTTGCGTTCGAGGTAGCGAGCGGTCGCTTCGCGCGAATCGGCGTCGCGCAGGGAGATGCCTGGCGTGCTGCGCATCAGTTCGATGACCGCATCGTAGTCGTCCAGGGTCATGCTGCGAATCGTGATCATGGGCTAAGCCAGGCCTGCGGTCTCATGGGCTGAGCAGATTAGCAGAGCCGCTTGATGCCTTGATGACAGCGCTGCCAGAGTCTGCCTATCGCCCCGTAATGTTCTTTCTATTAGAAATCTTCGTGAAGAAGGCTAATCTGCATAAGCATCGGCGAAAGTCGTGCGGTTTCACCCTGATAAGGAGATAACAATGAGCTCAAGTCTGCTATGCACGTTGTGGGCTCGGCTCGCAGCAATCTGACGATCGCTGTGCCGCGTATCTGTAGGGCTGGCCTGATCGTTCACCGAGCGGCCGGCATGAACCCAGTGCTGTTGAGTTCCGTCATCATTGTCTGAGGTCCCACGAGTGGACTGGATGGCCGGATGCAAATGACAAAAAGGTGTATCAAGCATGTCAACTGAATCGAAATGCCCCTTCAACCACGCTGCCGGCGGCGGCACCACCAACCGTGACTGGTGGCCCAAGCAGCTGAACCTGAAAATTCTGCATCAGCATTCCACGCTCTCCGACCCGATGGGCGAGAATTTCGACTATGCCAAGGAGTTCAAGAGCCTTGACATCGAAGCGGTCAAACAGGACCTGCGTAACGTCATGACCCAGTCCCAGGACTGGTGGCCGGCAGACTTCGGCCACTATGGCCCGCTGTTCATCCGTATGGCCTGGCACAGCGCCGGTACTTACCGGACAGGCGATGGTCGTGGCGGTGCAGGTGCCGGTCAGCAACGTTTTGCGCCGCTCAACAGTTGGCCCGACAACGTCAGCCTGGACAAGGCTCGCCGCCTCATCTGGCCGGTCAAGCAGAAGTACGGCCGCAAGATCTCCTGGGCTGACCTGATCGTGCTGACCGGTAACGTCGCGCTCGAATCCATGGGCTTCAAGACCTTCGGTTTCTCCGGTGGTCGCGCGGATGTCTGGGAACCGGAAGAGGACGTGTACTGGGGTTCCGAGACCACCTGGCTGGGTGGTGAAGAACGCTACGGCGCGCAGAAGAAAATGCAGCAACCGGGCGACGGCACGCTGGTGGCCGAGCCGGAGAATCACGCCAACGAAGAAAGCCGTACCGCCAGTGGCGAACGCAATCTGGAAAACCCGCTTGCCGCCGTGCAGATGGGCTTGATCTACGTGAACCCTGAAGGCCCTGAAGGTGTGCCGGACCCGGTTGCTTCGGCAAGGGATATCCGTGAAACCTTCGGTCGCATGGCGATGAATGACGAAGAGACCGTGGCGCTGATCGCCGGTGGCCACGCCTTCGGCAAGACCCACGGTGCCGGCCCTGCCGACAACGTTGGTCCGGAGCCTGAAGCAGCCGGCCTGGAAGAACAGGGTCTTGGCTGGAGAAACAAATTCGGCAGCGGCAAGGGTGGCGACACCATTACCAGCGGCCTGGAAGTGACCTGGACTTCGACGCCAACCAAATGGAGCAACGAGTACCTCGAAAACCTCTTTGGCTTCGAATGGGAACTGACCAAGAGCCCGGCAGGCGCGCATCAATGGACGCCGAAGAACGGCGCAGGCGCCGGCAAGATTCCGGATGCCCACGATCCATCCAAGCGTCATGCACCAAGCATGCTGACCTCTGACCTGGCGCTGCGCTTCGATCCGGCTTACGAGCAGATCTCCCGTCGCTTCCTGAACAACCCTGAGCAACTGGCCGACGCGTTCGCCCGCGCCTGGTTCAAGCTGACTCACCGTGACATGGGCCCGCTTGCCCGCTACCTCGGCCCGGAAACACCGGCCGAAGAGCTGCTGTGGCAAGACCCGATACCAAGCGTTGATCATGCGTTGGTGGATGATCAGGATGTGGCCACACTCAAGGCCAAGATTCTCGCTTCGGGCCTTTCGGTCTCGCAGCTGGTGTCGACGGCCTGGGCGGCAGCTTCTACCTTCCGTGGCTCGGACAAGCGCGGTGGTGCCAACGGCGGCCGTCTGCGTCTGGCTCCGCAGAAGGATTGGGCAGTCAACCAGCCTGAGCAACTGGCAGGCGTGCTGAAGACCCTTGAAGGTATTCAGAGCGAATTCAACGCAGCTCAGTCGGGCGGCAAGAAGGTTTCAATCGCCGACCTGATCGTCCTGGCCGGTAACGCAGGTGTCGAGCAGGCTGCAAAAAATGCAGGCCAGCACGTCACCGTTCCGTTCGCACCGGGCCGTGCCGATGCGTCTCAGGAGCAGACCGATGTTGAGTCGTTCAGCTTCCTCGAGCCGATCGCTGATGGTTTCCGCAATTACCAGAAGGGGCATTACAAGGTCTCGGCAGAATCGTTGCTGGTCGACAAGGCGCAACTGCTGACCCTGACGGCACCGGAGATGACTGTGCTGCTGGGCGGCCTGCGGGTCTTGAACATCAACGTCGGACAGAGCAAGCATGGCGTCTTCACTGATCAGCCGGGCACCCTGACCAACGACTTCTTCAAGAACCTGCTGGACATGGGCGTGGAGTGGAAAGCGACTGCGGGTGGCACCGATACGTTCGAAGCCCGTGACCGCAAGACTGGCGCAGTGAAATGGACCGGCACCCGTGTCGATCTGGTCTTCGGCTCGCATGCTCAACTGCGTGCGATTTCCGAAGTGTATGGCAGCTCGGATGCACACGAGAAGTTCGTCAACGACTTCGTGGCAGTCTGGACCAAGGTGATGAACCTGGACCGCTTCGACCTGGCCTGATGTATCTGATGTGCTGAGTTGAAAAAACGCCTCCCTTGCGGAGGCGTTTTTTTTGCCGCTATCAACCAGCGAACGCTGGTTTTATCAGCGGCTCATCATGCTTGCCGCCTGCTCCGTCGCTTCGGTCGTTCTGGTCGCCAGCTTGCGGACTTCATCCGCCACAACCGCAAAGCCCCGCCCTGCCTCACCGGCGCGCGCAGCCTCGATTGCCGCATTGAGCGCCAGAAGGTTGGTCTGGCTGGCAATGCTCTGGATAGTGCCAACTATCTGGGTCAGTTGAGCGATGTTCTCTTCCAGGTTTTTCTGATGCTGTGCTTCGGTATCGCGAAGAGCGTCCTGCTCATGTTTCAAATGCACATCCACCAACGCACCGACCACCCTCAGCGGAACACCTTCGGGATTGCGCCGAGTCTGGCCGCGCGCACGGAACCAGCGGTACTCGCCGGTTTTCATCTTCAGGCGGTACTCGATATCGAACGGCGTCTTGCCAGTCCGGTCATTCAAGTGCGCACCGAATGCCGTCAGACTGCGCTCCTTGTCTTCAGGGTGCAGCCGTGACGCCCAGCTATCCAGTACGTCAGGAAACTCTTCGACCGTTTCAAAACCCAGCAGGCGCCTGAACTGGGGGGACCACCAGAAAGGATTGCGCGCATTGACCGGGTCACCGGCAATGACTTCCATGTCCCAAAGACCGTCGGAGAGCATCTCCCGAGCGAGTTCGAAGCGAGTAATGATCACATCGTGTTCAAGATCACGCTCAAGCTCATCGTGAATATCCCGAAGAGAACCGGCGACCCGCAGCGGCGTTCCGCGCGCATCCCTTAATGTTTCGCCCTGGGCATAGAACCAGCGGTAGGTGCCGTCCTTCATCGCCAGACGATTCTTGATCCGATACGGCGTGTTGCCGGAACGGTCATTCAGGTGTTTGGCAAATGCGTCCAGCGAGGCTTGTTTATCTTGAGGATGAAGCCGGTCTGCCCAGCTCGCCAGTACGTTGGGGAAGTCCCGCTCGTCATTGAAACCGAGAAGCTTGCGTAGTTGCTGCGACCACCAGAATCGATTGTTCGGGTTGACCGGATCGCCCGCGACCACCTCCATGTCCCAGAGGCCTTCACTTGACGCACGGTTGACCAGATCAAAGCGGGTTTCATAAGCGGCAGCCGAAGCAGAGGCTTCGCCCAGCAGGTGGCGGGCGGTTTCCAGTTCTTGCTCAAGCGCGGCAATACGTTGCTCGTCGAGGCGACGCTGGGTGCTCAGCGAGCTCCAGCATTCCAGTACCGCACTTTTTTCAGCACATCCCCCTACCGCGGGCTCAGTGCCGCCCTTGAGCGAGGAAATAAGTTGCTGAAGGGCCTTTTTGTCACGACGGGGGCTGAACAGGTGAAGCATGCTGTGGGCTCTCAAAATAAAGTCGGATTTGCCGAGTCCCTGGCATGTCACTTCTTTATCGACATGCCGTGAGGTTTCTGTATGTCGGATTGCGATCAGATCATGGACATCCGATCCAGAATCAACTTCACGGCCTGCTGATCGGTTTGCGCCCTGCCACCGACTCCGCTACCCGGACGCGGAGCGTCCAGAACGGCATTCCCACGCTGGAGCGTGAGGAACGATAATCTTGTAACTGTCGTGCCAAGGACTGCTGCAACTTCACCCCCGCTGCGCAAACCTGCGCAACACCACCACACCCAGCACAGCCGACAACACCGAACCGATCAGCACGCCCACCTTGACCTCATCGACCAGTTCCGGCGCGCCCGGGAAGGCCAGTGCGCCAATGAACAGGCTCATGGTGAAGCCGATACCACACAAGGCTGCAACGCCATAAAGCTGGCCCCAGTTGCTGCCATCCGGCAAGCGCGCCAGGCCTGCGCGAATCGCCAGCGCGGCCATGGCGAATATGCCGACCTGTTTGCCGACCAGCAGTCCTAGCGCAACGCCGAGCGGGACCGGGTCCACGAGCGTGTCGGCGGTAATGCCCGACAGTGACACGCCAGCGTTGGCAAAACCAAAGATCGGTACGACGGCAAACGCCACCCATGGGTGCAGCTTTTCTTCCAGGTGCAGCAGCGGCGAGCGGGCCTCTTCATCGGGTTTGCCCAACGGGATGCACAGCGCCAGCGCGACGCCCGCGAGGGTGGCGTGGATGCCGGACTGGAGCATGAAAAACCACAGCAGCGCGCCTACAACCAGGTAAGGCAGCAGTTTTTTAACACCCAGACGATTCAGCGCGACGAGCATGGCGATGGAGCCCAGCGCTGCGAGCAGCATGGGAATGGAGAGATCGCTGGTGTAGAACAACGCGATGATCAGCACCGCGCCGAGATCATCGAGAATCGCCAGTGCCGACAGGAAGATCTTAAGCGACAGCGGCACGCGCTTGCCCAGCAGTGACAGCACACCCAGGGCGAACGCGATATCGGTCGCTGCCGGAATGGCCCAGCCGCCGATGGTGTCTGGCCGCCCCCAGTTGAAGGCCACGTAGATCAGCGCCGGAACCAGCATGCCGCCAAGCGCCGCAAAGCCCGGCAAGGCTCTCTGGCTCCAGGAGGCAAGCTGACCGGCGAGCACCTCGCGCTTGATCTCCAGGCCGACGAGCATGAAGAAGATCGCCATCAGACCGTCGTTGATCCAGTGCGAAACCGACAAACCGGCGAACACTGCGTGCAGCGCGGCGAAGTAGCTGTCGCCCAGCGGTGAGTTGGCAACGATCAGGGCCGCCAGCGCGGCTGCCATCAACACCAGCCCGCCAGCGGATTCAGCAGCGAAGAAACGCGTGATGAACGCCAGTGCATTCGGGGATTCGGTACGAGGGGTGGGTTTGTGCATGACAGCTCCGCGGGGGTACAGCGCAAAAAGGCCGCAATTTTACCACCGGCAGAACCTGTCAAAGGCCTGGTAAACCTGAGGATACAAATTAACGTTTCCCGGCCGAATAGGCATCGGAAAGCGTTGCTGAATAGCGCCTGCCGTTCAGACAGGCGCCCTGCTCATGTCACTTCTTGACCGTTTCTTCGAGCGTAAAGCGGCCCAGCGGGTTCTGGCCGAAGTGCTCGATGTTCTTGCGCGACACGCTGATGTAGGGACTGTAGTAGAGGTCGATCCAGTTGACGTCCGCCTTGGCCATTTTCTGCAGGTCGATGTACATCTGCTCACGCTTTTTCGGGTCCATCTCGACCCGTGCGGCAGCGACCAGATCCTTGACCTTGTCGTTCTTGTAACGGGTCATGTAGTTATTGTTGGTGTCGTGGCCGAGCACGAAGGTGGTCTTCTGGTCCGGGTCGAGGATGTCGTTGGTCCAGTACATCACCGAGATGTCGTAGTCACCGGCAATCAACATGTCCCAGCTCTGGCTCGGGTCGACTTTCTGCAGCGTTGTGGTCACGCCGACCTTGGCCAGTTGCTGTTGCAGCATGACCGCGATTTGCTCGTCGACCTCGTTGCCCGCGTTGACCACGTAATTGAGTTTCAGGTCCGATGCACCGGCGTCCGCCAGCATCTGTCTGGCCTTGACCGGGTCATAAGGACGTTGCAGGTTGTCGGCGTAGTGGTACAGCGCGCCTTTGGGAATGTAGGAATTGGCCACGGTGCCCAGCCCGAAAGTGGCGGCATCGACCAGCGATTTCTTGTCGATGGCCATGTCCAGCGCCTGGCGCACTTCCGGCTTGGCCAATGCGCCATGTTCGTGGTTGATCAGCAGATGATCTTCACGGGTGGAGGGGTCGAGATGGACCACCAGATCGGGGTCCTTCTGCAGATTTGCGATGCGCGAGAACGGTATCCATATCGCAGCATCGAGCTCGCCCTTCTGGACCATGAGCGTGCGGGTGTTATCGTCCGGCACCGAGATCCACTCGACCCCGTCCAGGCTCACGCTCGGCGCCTCCCAGAAGTTGGGGTTCTTCGCCAGAATCACCCGGTCACCGCGCCGCCACTCCTTCACGGTAAATGCGCCAGAGCTGACAGGCTGCTCGGCATACGCTTCCTCGCCCATGCTCTTCATGGCTTTCTCGGAGAGAATCGACACGTTGGGCAGGGCCAGTTGCGAGAGGAACGAGGCCGAAGGATTCTTCAGCGTGATCACCAGCGTATGCGGATCTGTCGCGACGGCCTTATCGATAATCTTGTAGGAATCGCTCCACAGCGACCCCTTGTCGTCGCGGATTCGCAGCAGGCTGAACACCGCGTCACTGGCCGTCAGGTCCGAGCCATCGGAGAATTTGGCCGGACGCATCTTGAGCGTGTAGGTCAGCCCGTCAGGCGAGATCGACCAGCTTTCCGCCAGCCCCGGTACCAGCTTGGTGCCTTTGTCATCTACGCGGATCAGCACGTCGTAAACGTTGGAAAACACCCAGTTGTCGATGTTCTGCGCACTTTTGATCGGGTCGAACGTGGTGCCATCCTCACGACGGCCGATGGTCAGCACGCCCGCAGCTTCGGCCACGCCCGCCGCCAGGGAACAGGCCGCCAGCATGGCGACGGTCAGCATTTTCATTGGTCGAGCTTTCATACGCATGAACTCCTTGTCGATGTCGGGACAGATGTGGTTACAGGTTGAGATCAAAAAACCGGGGCTTCCAGCACGCAGTCGTAGCGCTGCTGGCCGACATGCCGGGTCGGTGGCGCGACGCTGGAGCAGGTCGGCCTGGCGAACCGGCAACGCGGATGAAACGCGCAGCCGTCGGGCAAATTCAGGGGGCTTGGCGGCTCACCCTGCAACGGCTCGCCGAGCAAAGGACGATCCGGATCGATTTCCGGAATCGCCTGAATCAGCGCCGCGGTATAGGGGTGGCGCGGCGAAACAAAGACATCCTCGACCGGGCCTTCTTCAACGATTCTGCCCAGGTACATCACCGCCACCCGATCACACAGGCGACGCACGATGGCCAGGTCATGGGCGATGAACAGAATCGCCAGGTTCATGCGCTGGCGCAGCTCCAGCAGCAGGTTGATGATCTGCCCCTGAATCGAAACGTCCAGCGCCGCCACGCATTCGTCGGCAATGATCAGCCGTGGCTCGATGGCCAGCGCGCGAGCGATACCGACACGCTGACATTGTCCGCCGCTCAAGGCACCCGGCTTGCGTTCGGCAAATTCGGGCCGCAGACCGACCATGTCGAGCAGCTCGGTGACCCGCGCCGGAATGTCGGAAGTGGCGACCTTGCGCTGCACGGCAAGCACCTCGGCCAGCGTCGCACCGATGGTCATGCGCGGATTGAGCGAAGAGGACGGGTCCTGAAAGACCATCGCGGTTTCGCTGCGCAGGCGTTGCAGATTGATACCGCTGCCCTGGGCTATGTCGACGTCATCGAAGACGATCTGCCCGGAGGTAATGTCATTCAGGCGCAGAATGGCGCGGCCCAGCGTGCTCTTGCCGCTGCCGGACTCGCCGACCAGCCCCAGCGTTTCACCCGCGCAAATGCTCAGTGACACACCGTTGACGGCATGCACCCAACGCTTGTTGAGGCCCATGAAACCCGAGCCGGGTGCCGGGAAGCGCACCACCAGATCATTGACGTTCAGCAGTATTGGGCCGCTCATGAGACGGCCTCCCGCGATTGCACCAACGGGTAGTGACAGGCCGCCGCATGGGCAACGCCCATCGGCCGCATCAGCGGTAGCCTGTCAGGACAGTCTGCTCCTGCATGACTGCAGCGGGCATGGAAACGGCAGCCGCCGGGCAGTGCGTCGAGCAAGGGCGGCTGGCCGGGAATGGTCCGTAGCAGTTCGCTGCCCGCGCTGCTGGCGGGCTGGCATTCGATCAGACCGTGGGTGTAAGGATGACGTGCGCGGGCGAGCACATCGCGCTTGCTGCCGTGCTCACACAGGCGACCGGCGTACATCACCGCAATCGAGTCGCAGGTTTGCGCCACCACGCCGAGATCGTGGGTGATCATGATCAACGACAGCCCGTGACGATCGCGCAGGTCCAGCAACAGACGCAGGATTTGCGCCTGCACCGTCACATCCAGTGCGGTGGTCGGCTCGTCGGCGATCAGGACCTGCGGCCCACAGCCCAGTGCCACGGCAATCATCGCGCGCTGGCGCATGCCACCGGAAAACTCATGGGGGAAGTTATCCACACGGGACGCCGGATCGGGAATACCGACCTGGCGCAAAAGATCGATCGCCTGCGCCCGGGCTTCACGCTTCGATGCGCCCTGATGCAGAAGAACACCTTCGGCGATCTGCTCGCCGATACGCATCAGCGGGTCCAGATGGCTGGCGGGGTTCTGGAAAATCATGCCGATACGCCGCCCGCGCATGGCACGCATTCCAGCGGCATCCAGCTTCAACAGGTCGACATCATTGAGCCGTACCGAGCCGCCACGCACGTGCAGATCCGGCGACGGCATCAATTGCATCAGCGCCCGGCAGGCCATGGTCTTGCCAGAGCCGCTTTCACCGACCAGCCCGAGGATCTCGCCCTGGTGCAGGTCGAACGACAACCGGTCGACCAGCGTCACTTCGCGGCCGCGATGGCTCGCCACCACGCTCATCTCGCTGACCTGCAGCACGGGCGTACTCATTGCCGTTCTCCCAGGGTTTCGGCGACGCCGTCCGCCAACAGGCTGAAGCCCATGGCCAAGGTCACGATGGCCAGGCCCGGAAAGGTGCAGATCCACCACGCAGAAGTGAGGAACGCCTGCCCTTCGGCGACCATGGTCCCCCACTCCGCCATCGGTGGTTGCACACCCAGGCCCAGGTAGCTGACCGATGCGCCACTGAGCAGCACCAGAACCGCGTCAGACATAGAAAACACAATCGAGCCGAACATCGCGTTGGGCAGCAGATGGCGGAACAGGATACGCAGGTGACCAAAGCCCAGGCTCTTGGCCGCCAGGGCGAAATCGCTTTCCTTGAGCACCAGGACCTGTGAGCGGATCAGCCGCGCATAAGACACCCAGCCCACCAGTGCCATGGCAATGTAGAAGCTGCCCAGGCCTGGCCCGAGAATCGCGATGATCGCCAGCATCAGCACCAGAAACGGGAATGCCAGCACGATGTCGATCACGCGCATGCACAGGTTGTCGAAACGTCCGCCGATGTAGCCCGACAAGGCGCCGACGAAGGTCCCGATCATGAACGGGAAGATCACCCCGATCACGCAGATCTGCAGGTCGACGCGTGCCGCCCAGATCACCCTGGACAGAATGTCGCGACCAAAATTGTCGGTGCCGAACGGATGCGCGAGGTGCGGGGCAAGCATGCGCAGCTCGGTGTTCTGGTAGATGGGGTCGTAAGGTGCCAGCCATGGTGCAAACAGCGCCAGTATCAGCCAGCCCCCCAGTAACGAACCGCCCAGCAGCATCGCCAGCCGGCCGTTGCGCAAACGCACACGCAGCCGGGAACGCCAGTGCGGACGAAGATCGGCATGGGCCACGGTCATTTGATATTTACCCGCGGGTCGATGGCTACCGTGGCCACATCGGCGAGGAAGTTCACCATCACCGTGGCACAGGCCAGCACCATAGCCACCCCCTGCACCACCATGTAATCGCGGCTGAAGATGCCGCGCACCAGCAACTGACCGATGCCGGGAATCGCAAACAGGCTTTCGATCACCACGGTGCCGCTGATCAGCCAGCCGATGTTCACCGCCAGCAGGTTGATCGAAGGCACCAGCGAATTGGGCAACACGTGGCGCCGAAACAGCGCCCCTTCACTGAGGCCACGCGCCCGGGCTGCCGTCACATGATCGGCTTGCAGCTCCACGAGCATGCTCGCGCGCAGGTTGCGAATCAGCACCGCGGACAGAGCCAGCGCGATGGTCAGACAGGGCAGCACCAGGTGATGGGCCTTGTCCAGCCAGTCGCTGCCGTAGCCCGACACCGGAAACCAGCCAAGCTGCACACTGAACAGCAGGATCAGCATGATGCCCAGCCAGAACGCCGGCATGCCCAGCCCTGTGGTGGTAAAAACGCGGATCAGGTTGTCGCTCCAACTGCCTTTGTTACGCGCAGCGAGCGTGGCCAAGGGCACGGCAATCAGCAGCGCCAGCAGAACGCTGCCCGACACCAGAAATACGGTGGGCTCGATCCGTGTGCTGATCAGCTTGAGTACGTCTATCTTGTACAGCAGCGATTTGCCCATATCGCCCTGCACCAGGTTTTTCATGAAATACACGTACTGTGTCCACAGAGGCTCATCCAGACCATACTGGGCGCGGATGTTGGCCAGGGCCTGTGGTGTGGAACGCGAACCCAGCAGGATGCGCGCCGGATCGCCGGGGATCGAACGCACCAGAATGAAGGTGACCAGGCTGATGCCGAACAGCACCGGCAGCAGCTGCAGCGGACGCTGGAGAATGAAACGATAACGACCCAGATTCATCAGACGCCCCGATGCTGTGACAGAAAATTCAGCAGGACCGGAAAGTACGCCGCCGCCCCCTCTACGTAAAAGGGCAGAGCAGAGTTGTAGTCGAACATTGACCATCCGTCGACTTCGATTGTTTTCAGCTCATCCGGCCTGTGTTCATAGCCCATTGCATTGCACCTCTGCGGACGACGCTCATGGCATCAACCCTATCCTGCAAGGCGAGCGCAGACAGCTAGCAATTCTTATAGGTTTTACAGGACTGGCAGCCGACTGGACGCACGCGTGGCACCGTCCTTGCTAATTGCTATATTAGAGCCCTACATCGGCTCAATGACAAAGGAGGTCATGCCATGCATATCAGGTTGTCGGATTTCAATTCGCGGCTGCAGTCTGCATCCACGCTGGATCAGCAAATGGATTGCGCGCTGCTGCTGGCATCGGATCTCGGATTCGATGCCGTGATCTACGACTACAGCCCGGTGCCAGTGTCCCATGATGGAGCACTGATCACCCCGTCGCTGCTTTCATTGCGCAATACACCTGCGGACTGGCACGCGCTTTGGTGCAGTCAGGGCTATTACCAGATCGATCCGGTGCAACACCTGGCCGTCGCCAGCGTCTCGCCGTTCGTATGGTCATACCAGCCCAGGGCCGAGACGGTGCTGAAAACCTTCATCACCGACATGCACAAGCCGGTGGTGCGCTATCTGCATGACTCACACATGACCTGTGGCGTAACGGTGCCGATCCACATGCCCAAGGGCGGTTTCGCCACGCTGACCGGGCTGTGTACGGACGGCAGCGATGTCGCCCTCGAGGACGCCCGCCAGAGCCTGGCGGAGTTTGGCCTGCTCGCTCACGCTTTTCAGGAGGTCGCCTACCCGCTGTTCGACCAGAAAATACGCTCATGCAATGCGATCAGGCTGACCCCGCGTGAGCGCGAATGCCTGAGCTGGTCTGCCGAGGGCCTGACGGCCAGGGAGATTGCCGATCAGCTCAACCGCTCTGTCGCTACGGTGACCTTGCACCTGAATTCGGCCATGCAGAAGCTGGGGGCAAAAAACCGTGTGCAGGCGGTGGTGCGTGCCGTTCACTACCGTTTACTCGACCACTGACCGGATTATCGGCCAAAACCTATCATTTTCTATAGTTATGAGGCGCAAGACGCCGCGCTATGGTGCCCCCAAACTATCCAGCAGGGACCGGCGACATGGCAGATATGACGATCAAGGAAGGTTTTGCGCCCTTTGGCGACTATCAGACGTGGTATCGCATCACAGGCGACCTGCACGGTCCCGGCACACCACTGGTTATTCTGCACGGCGGCCCCGGTTGTACGCACGATTACGTCGATGCGTTCAAGGACATCGCCAGCACTGGCCGGGCCGTTATCCATTACGACCAGTTGGGTAACGGAAAGTCGACTCGACTGCCCCATAAGGGTCGCGATTTCTGGACGGTCGATCTGTTCCTGAGCGAACTCGACAATCTGCTTGCGCACCTGAGTATCAAAAACAACTACGCATTGCTGGGCCAGTCGTGGGGCGGCATGCTGGCGGCAGAGCATGCCGTGCGCCAGCCTGCAGGGCTGAAGGCGCTGATCATCGCCAACTCCCCCGCAGACATGCTCACTTGGGTAAACGAGGCCAACCGGCTGCGCGAGGATCTGCCAGCCGACGTGCAGGCTGCGTTGCTCAAGCACGAAGAGGCGGGAACATTGAAAGACCCGGAATACCTGAAAGCCTCGCGAGCATTCTATGACCGTCATGTCTGCCGCATCACACCGTGGCCGGAAGAGGTAAAACGTACCTTCGACGCGATTGACGCCGATCCGACCGTGTACCACGCCATGAATGGTCCTACCGAGTTTCACGTCATCGGCACGATGAAGGACTGGACCATCGTTGATCGCCTGGAGCTCATCAATGTTCCTGCCTTACTGATTTCCGGGAAGTACGACGAAGCCACACCGCTGGTCGTGAAGCCCTATGTGGATAACGTCCCCGACATCAGTTGGTCTGTCTTCGAAGAGTCCAGTCATATGCCCCATGTAGAGGAGCGAATGGCCTGTATGGGATGCATCGCAGGTTTTCTGGACAAGCTGGTCGTTACGGGTAACGAGTTTGCGGCTTAACCCTCAGCCCTCATTTGATCCGCCCCGGGAAGCCACGTCATTAGAGTTAATACTTTAGTAACGCTAATAGCGAAAGTTAACTTTATTGATCGTACGACTGGAACTTTTCGACGTACACCGTTGCTTAACGTCGCCTAACGACACGTGAATACTTCATGAAATAACTTTCATCGCTATTCATTAAAGCTCTCTCGTTTCCAGCAGAAAACCAGTTACTGGAAGGAAAGTATTGGCCTTCGTCTGTTTTGCCGCTGGAGGCAACCATGAACCTCAGATCGTTAAGCATTTCACGCAGGGCCTCCCTGTGTTTTGGCATCATTACCTTGCTGTTGATCGGTCTGGGTGCCTTCTCCTACGTACAGATCGGCCACCTGCGCGTAGCCGAGCAGAACATAGAAGAAAACTCACTGCCCAGCGTTCAGGTCGTCGACGACATTCAGATCGCCCTGCTTCACGCCCGTCTGGAAAGCATCCGCATGCTTGCCAGCAACGATCCGAGCGTACACGCCACCGCAGAAGCCAAGGTACGGGAAGCGATCGAGGCGCTACGTGCCAACAGCGACTTCTATCAGAAGCACCTGCTGTCGGGAGAAGCCGACCGGGCGCAATTCGAAGAAGCCAATAACAAGATGGGCGTTTACATTGACGGCTTGAAACAGGTCGTCGCACTGGACAGCGCTGATCACGAAAGAGCGGTCTCCCTTGCCAACGGAGAACAGGCCCTAAAGGCCGCTGCCTATCAGGAAAAACTCACTGCGCTACGCGGGCACAATGCTGAAGAAGCGGTCGTCTCCGGGAAAGATGCCACTGCAGTCTACGACCACAGCGTCAACGTGTTGATGATTGTGCTGATCGCAGCGTTCCTGCTTACCGTGGTACTCGCGATTGCCCTGACACGCAGCATTGTCGACCCGATCAGCGCCTCGCTGAAACTGGCGGAAGACATCGCCGCCGGTGACCTGACCCGGCAATTGAGCGTTAGCGGCAGCGATGAAGCATCACGTTTGATGACGGCCCTGAACACCATGTCGGGGAACCTGCGCACCACCATTCACGAAATTTCCGGCGCGTCCGCGCAGTTGAGCACTGCCGCCGTCGAGATGACGTCGATCACCGAAAGCGCCGACCGCACTCTGCAGCAACAGAACAGCGAAATCGAGCAGGCAGCGACTGCGGTAAACGAAATGAGTGCTGCCGTAGAAGAGGTCGCTCGTAATGCTACGTCGACCTCGCAGGCCGCCCAACAGTCGAGCCTTTCCGCCGATCTGGGTAACCAGCGCGTTAACGAAACCCTGACCGCCATGCAAAACCTGACAGGCCTGGTCGAGGGTTCTTCCGCGCAAGTTACTGCGCTGGCCGGCCAGGCTCAGGACATCAGCAAAGTGCTGGGCGTGATTCGCGGCATTGCCGAACAGACCAACCTGCTGGCACTCAATGCTGCCATCGAAGCTGCGCGTGCCGGCGAACAGGGTCGCGGCTTTGCTGTGGTCGCCGATGAGGTGCGGGCTCTGGCGCATCGTACACAGACGTCCACGCAGGAAGTCGAACAGATGATTTCAGCGATTCAGGCCGGCTCTTCCGCCACCGTCGAGTCGATGCACAAGAGCACTCAGGAAGTTCACGTCACTCGCAAGACCGCAGAAGATGCCGGCGAATCGCTGCGCCAGATCACCGACTCGGTACTCGAGATCAATAACCGTAACCTGCAGATCGCGGCGGCGTCCGAGCAGCAGGCGCATGTAGCGCGCGATGTCGACAGAAGCCTGGTCAGCATTCGCGACCTGGCCGTGCAGAGCAGCGAAGGCACCCGGCAGACCCTGATCGCCAGTACCGAACTTTCGCAGTTGGCGGTCAACCTGAATGATCTGGTTCTGCGCTTCAAGACGTAATCCAGGCCTCCACGCCAACCGGCCATGACACAAGGGCAGCAGATTCGTCTGCTGCCCTTCTTTTATGGAGTCAGTGCAGTTTCGGCAAAAAACCGGCAATGGCTTCTCCTACCGACAGCCCTCCTTTCAAAACCTGTCAGCCGCGCCTCTCTGCTGACAGCGTTTCAGACGCATTGCCTCCATTAGTTGAAATAGGATCCATAAAGGCCTATTTATGAGCACAGGCTATTTGAAAAAGCCCGCAACGTTGACATGGGCATAAAACTCATTCAATAGTTGGCGGTGAACAACACGATATTTCATGTAAGCCACGATCAGGTATGACACGATCACTTCCTGCACGGGATCGGCAGCGCCCGGCGTACTGCCAAGGCCGCATCAGTGCTTTTTATGACCAGGGTGACAAATTTTGAACAACAACCTGACTTCAGCAGAGCTGGCAGTCATCAGTGAAATCGAGGCCACTTCCAGTCTTTTACGACTGGTAACCCGGCTGACCGGGCTAAGATTTGCGGCAATTGCCAAAGTAACCGAGGCCAGCTGGACCGCATGCGCTGTTTACGACGAAATCCAGTTCGGGCTGGAAGCCGGTCATCAGCTCAAGCTGGAGACCACGTTCTGCAATGAGCTGCGTCAGCACCGCCAGCCTATCGTAATCAACGAAGTCGCGACCGACCCCGTCTACGCAGAGCATCCCATTACTAAAATGTACGGTTTCCAGAGCTACTTCTCGTTGCCGATCATTTTTCCCAACGGAGATTTCTTCGGCACCCTGTGCGGTCTGGATACCAAGCCTGCGCCACTCGATGACGCCAATACTCTCGATACCCTGAAAGTATTCTGCACGCTGATCGCCAGCACGCTATACGCGCACTATCAACTGCAGGAAATGCAGGAAGTTACCGCTTAAGGCATGGAATGCCTCAGACGCACAGTTGCCGCTCCATGATCAACGTACGCTCCTCTCCCTCCAGATGCTCCCGCACCACGTTGAAGCCCAGCGCCCAGTAGAACCCCTGCGCAGTCAAGGATGACGGTACAACCATCCGCACCGCGCCAGCCTTGCGGGCCACGCGCTCCAGTTCTGCCATCAACAAACGCCCGACACCCCGCCGATGCCGGTCAGGGTCGACGAACACCGAGCGCACCACCTCCCCCTCCAGGCTGGCAGTGCCCACCACCACGTTGCCCTCTGACGCCACGAATACCCGTCGCTGCTGTATGAGTTGCTCGATCGCAGCCGGGCTGAAACTCAATTGCACGCGCTCGATCACGCTGGCGGGATAATCCCTGGCATTGCTGATTCGCAAGGCCGCCAGTACTACTCGGCTGATCGCATCGGCGTCGGCTATACGGGCGGGTCGCACCTCGATGCTCATGGTGTGCCTCCTGGCTGGCTTGCGATGGATGAGCTCGTTTCCAGAGAGAGCTGGCAAGCAACACACGCCCCCATACGATGAAGAATTTGTTCACTGCGCATGCAAAAAATGCAGGCAAAGAGCCTGCGGGACGACCCTCGATTCACTTATTTTCGGCCAGTCGACGAATGGTAGTGCTCGCAAGATACCGTAAATAAAAGGTCAACCCCTCGCCGTGCGCGGCTTGAACAACGATAGCGTTCAAAAAATCCGATCTGCGGCCGATTAATTGGGATCTCGCCGCTGTGGTCGGAATCTTTTCGTCTGTTAAAGTGAGTTTAGTGATGTCATATAGTCATCATCGAGTACCCATTGAGAATCGTCATGAACGCCAGTGCCCCCATCCCTCTGAATGAAACGCAACGTCTGTTGCGCATCCGGGAACTGTGCGTGCTTGAGGATACGTCCGATGACGTATTCGATGAACTTGTCGCGATGACCGCTGCTTTTTTCGAGGCGCCGATTGCCTTGATCTCGATCGTCGATGAGCACCGTCAGTTTTTCCGCGCCAGGGTGGGCCTGAAAGCTCGTGAAACGCCACGTAACGTGTCCTTCTGCGCCTACACCATCCTTTCCGACACGCTGTTCGAGATTCCCGACGCGACGCTTGATGCGCGCTTCGTGAACAACGGCCTGGTGACCGGCCACCCAGACATCCGCTACTACGCAGGCGCGCCACTGATCACCGATGATGGCATTGCCCTGGGCAGCCTGTGTGTGATCGACACCAAGCCGCGCGAGCCGATGAGCGAATACCAGACGCAGATGCTCAAGCGCTTTGCGTCGCTGGTCATGAAGCGCATCGTCGGCCTCAGGCTCAGTTGCTTCATCGACCAGCCCACCGGCTTGTACAACCGTTCACGCCTGCAGGAAGATATTCATCAGGCAGTGGCATCCAGTGTCGATTATCAACTGGTCGTGGTGGACATGATTACCTCCGCGTTCCTCAACGACATCGTCAAGGCGCTGGGTTACAGCTTCTCCCAGGACCTGGTGACGGCAATCAAGGGCCGCCTGGAGTGCCTGCTGCCGCCGACCTGTTCCCTGTACAAGGTCAGCCCTACGCGATTCGGCTTTCTGTTGGCGGGCGACCGCACGCCTGAGCACCTGTTTCGCACCATCCTCAAAGACTTCGAGACACCCGTTGAGTGCCGGGGTATTCCGGTACAGATGCAGGTCGGTCTGGGCGTCGTGACCCTGAACCAGGGTGCAGTCGAAGAGCAGGACTGGATGCGCATGGTGATCAGCGCTGCCGACGATGCCCGCGACCGCGATCTCGGCTGGGCGATGTATGAACCGCACTTCGACGCTGCCCAGCAGCGCGCTTTCAAACTGCTCAGTTCGTTGACCAGAGCGGTGTACGCTCATGATCAACTGCGTCTGGTCTATCAACCGCGCATCGACCTCGACTCCGGCCTGTGTACGTCGGTAGAGGCCTTGCTGCGCTGGAATCACCCGACGCTCGGCGCCATCGGACCGGCCGAGTTCGTGCCGCTGGCCGAGAAGACCGCACTGATGCGCCCGCTGAGCCTTTGGGTGCTGACCAGTGCCATCGAGCAGGCCGCTCGTTGGCAGCAGCAGGGCTTCGATTTCCGTATTGCGATCAACGTGACGCCCGAAGACCTCACCGGCCCGGCGTTCACCGACCGGATGATCCGCCTGCTGGGCATGCACAAGATAGACCCTACCCGCTTTGAGCTGGAGTTCACCGAAGGCGCGTTGATGCACAACCCGGCAGAGGTGCGCCATCAGCTGGAGCGCATGCGTCAGATGGGCATGGATGTGGCGATCGATGACTTCGGTACGGGCTACAGCAACTGGAATTACCTGCGGCAGCTGCCCGCGACGACGGTCAAGCTCGACCAGTCGCTGATCCGCAATCTGGCGTCCGACAAGACCGATCAGCGTCTGGTCAAGGCATTGATCGGTCTGGCCAAGAAACTCGGATACTGCGTCGTGGCCGAGGGCATCGAAACCGACGAGATTCGTTGTCTGGTCAAGCAATGGGGCTGCGATGAGGGTCAGGGCTACCTGATCGCCAAACCCATGGAAGCCGAGGCGCTGCTGAACTGGATCGGCCCGAACCAACGCCTGCAGAGTGCTGCCCAAGCCGCAGAGGCGGCAGTCGTCCGCGACAAACGGTTATAACCTTAGAACACATCTTCATAACCGTTTACCACACAAGCCGTTATGCTGCCCGCCACTTTTTGCCTATGCGTTTGCTTGAAAAAGGTTGGATATGGAAGCGGGTGGTCTGGGTTTCGTCATTGCAGGGCTGGTAGTCGGTTTCATCGTTGGTATGACCGGAGTCGGTGGCGGCTCGCTGATGACGCCGATACTGTTGTGGTTCGGCATCAATCCGGCGACGGCGGTCGGCACAGACTTGCTGTACGCGGCGATTACCAAATCCGGCGGGGTTCTGGTCCATCGCAAGAACGACAACATCGACTGGAAAGTCACCGGGCTGCTGACCCTGGGCAGCGTCCCGGCGGTGCTCATGACGCTGTGGTTTCTGAGCACCCTGCATACCGCTCCCGAAGCGCTCAACGCGATCATCAAGCAGGCGCTGGGGTTTGTGCTGCTGCTCACCGCCCTCGCCGTCCTGTTCAAGAAAAAACTGCTGGCCTTCGCTCACCGACGCGAAGACGGCTACTCGTTTTTCAGCGGCACCAGCCTGACGGTATTGACCGTGATCACCGGCCTGATTCTCGGCACCATGGTTGCACTCACCTCGATCGGTGCGGGCGCGCTGGGCACGGTAGCGTTGTTCATCCTCTATCCACTGCTGCCAACCCGGCGTCTGGTGGGTACGGAGATCGCCCACGCAGTCCCTCTTACGCTGGTCGCAGGCCTTGGCCATGCGAGCATGGGCAACATGAACTGGGAGTTGCTGGGCTGGCTGTTGATGGGCTCACTGCCCGGCATCTACCTGGGCAGCCATATGGCCGGTCGTGTCTCCGATGACCTGCTACGGCCCTTCCTGGCGATTATGCTGGGCACGATCGGCTTCAAGCTGGCGTTCTGATCGGCGCTTATCCATCAGCCTGTCACATTTCTGAGTCAGGCTTCTCCACGAACACAGCCTTGAAAGCTGCAGAGCCGGTTTGCTTTCAGGCCGTGTGCGCTCATCGGGGAATTGTAATTTTTTGTAGCGAGACACCGATTTTCGGCGCAGGATTTCGTGCGTCTGCTCTAGCGCCGATGACCCGGCAAAGACTTACCCTCACTGAAAGGAGATGCCAACAATGCTCATCCGAATTGAAGAAGGTGTATATGGCGATGCCTGGGTTGTAATACTGGACGACTACCCGGTCAAATGCCGGAGCTGGCAGGAAGCCAGAGAATTTGCCGACCGCATGAAATCCAGAATCGATGCGCCTCATTCGCTGCCGCATCTGGCACACCGCGCAGTCCCTGAAAGAAGCGTACAGGCGATTGCCCGCTAGACCGACTCAATCCCCCGCGAATCATTCGACACAGCGTTGCCACGCAACCGGCGACGCTGTTTCACCCCGTCATGACGCCGCTTTATTATCGATCCACTTCTCGATTCCATGACATCCGTTTCACATCCCCTTCACGTCCGGCTGCGTAAATTGACCCTACTCCTTTGATGAATCCCATTTGGCCCACCCCGTTGTGGGCCATTTTTTTGCCTGCAGAAAAGTGCCGGTACTCCCCCGCTGATCCGGCAGGATCACTCGCCTCGCGCTACGGGCGACGATGACACTGCCAGCACCTGGCTGCTCAATACGTCGGTATTCAGCTCTGCCAGCCGATCACTGCCGGTGCCATTGGCAATGTGATCGCTCCAGGTCGCTACCGACATTGCCATCCAGCCCAGCACAAACAATGCAGCTGCCTGTAATGCCCACTTGGTCATGGTCGACATACGCGTTCTCCTTGTTCAGGTCTGAATGGCAAGCATGTAAACACCCCACCATTGCAGAAGAATTGCAGAGATTTTTATTTTTGCCAGCCGGCATTTCACCTTTGTGAGCAAAGGTGTCAAAAAACAGGAGGGGGCGATCTACAAGAGGAAATACCCACGCCCGCAGGCGGGGTATTTTTGAAAAGCGGGGTCAGTACTTGGTGTTTTGCTGCTCAGGTCTTGCCGGTGTGTCCACATGACGCGGACCCGCAACCAGCAGGGCCAGCACGCCAACGATTGGCACGGCAACAACGACAATGATCCACATCAGCTTGTTGCTGGATTGTGTCTTGCTCTTGCGAATACGCAGTACTGCCCAGATGTCCGAAATCACGATCAGGGCGGTCAGCGCTGCGAACAACCACAAATGATTTTCCGATATCCAACCCATTTGAAATCTCCTGCACCATCAACGAAGGCAGCCAGACCAGCTGCCCTACTGTAGAAGAGGTCACAAAGAGCCTTAAAGTTCAGAGAATATTTCGGATTGTGACCGGGTGCTCAGCGCAGACGCAGAGCGTCCAGAACGGCATGCCCAGGCAGAGCATGAGCACGATAGGGGTATTCACCCACATATCGTTCCTCACGCTCCAGCGTGGGCATGCCGTTCGTGACGCTCCGCGTCCCACTCCAGTCAGGTAATCGGTGCCGGGTTGAAGAGCGTGATGTCGTTGTGCAGCCGGTAATGCTCGGTCCAGGTCTTCTTCTTGCCGCTGGCCACGTCCAGGTAGAAGTGGAAAAGCTCCCAGCCCAGATCCTCGATGCTCGCGCGTCCGGTCGCGATGCGCCCGGCATCTATATCGATCAGGTCAGGCCAGCGCTGGGCCAGTTCGGTGCGGGTCGAGACCTTCACTACCGGCGCCATTGCCAGACCATACGGAGTACCGCGCCCGGTGGTGAATACATGCAGGTTCATGCCGGCAGCCAGTTGCAAGGTGCCGCAGACGAAGTCACTGGCCGGTGTCGCGCAGAAGATCAACCCCTTGCCGCTGACCCGCTCGCCAGGGCCGAGTACGCCGTTGATGGCGCTGCTGCCTGATTTAACGATCGATCCCAGAGACTTCTCGACGATGTTCGACAACCCGCCCTTCTTGTTGCCCGGCGTGGTGTTGGCGCTGCGATCAGCCTCGCCTTTGGCCAGATAGCGGTCGTACCAGTCCATCTCCCGCACCAGCGCCTGCGCGACGTCCTGATCCTGTGCGCGTGAAGTCAGCAGGTAGATGGCATCGCGCACTTCGGTCACTTCGGAAAACATCACCGTCGCACCGGCGCGAAGCAGCAGGTCCGAGGCGTAGCCCAATGCCGGGTTGGCGGTAATGCCGGAAAACGCATCACTGCCGCCGCATTGCATGCCCAGAATCAGCTCCGAAGCGGGAACCGTCTCGCGACGCCGCAAATCCAGCTTTTTCAAACGCGTCTCGGCCAGCTCCATGATCTGTTCGATCATTTCGTTGAAGCCGTGGCTGGAGTCCTGCAGGCGATATAGCCAGGGTTCGCTGAGGTCCACCGAGCTGTCGCCCTCATGCATGACCTGCCCGGCCTGCAACTTCTCACAGCCCAGGCTGATCACCAGTGCCTCGCCGCCCAGATTCGGGTTGCGTGCCAGGTTGCGTACTGTACGAATCGGGATGTAGGCATCAGTGGCAGTGATCGCCACGCCGCAGCCGTAGCTGTGGGTCAGCGCCACGACGTCGTCGACGTTCGGGTACTTGGGCAACAACTCGTCACGGATGCGCTTGACCGCATGGTCGAGCACACCGGTCACGCACTGCACGGTGGTGGTGATACCGAGAATGTTGCGGGTGCCCACGGTGCCGTCGGCATTGCGATAGCCTTCGAAGGTGTAACCCTCGAGCGGGGCCTGCTTTTCCGGCACGGCATCGGACATCGGCAGGCTGTCGAGCGCAGGCGCGGAAGGCATGCGCAATTGGTCTTCCCTGACCCAACTGCCGCGCGGTATCGGTTGCAGTGCATAGCCGATGGTGTGGCCGTAACGAATCACGGCCTCGCCCACGGCCAGGTCAACGGTACTGACCTTATGGCTCTGCGGTACGTTATCGACAGTGACCAGGCCGTTGTCGAATTCGGTTCCGGCCGGCACACCCTGGTCGTTGACCACGACCACGACGTTATCCAGCGGATGCAGCCGGATATAGCGTGGCGAATCGGCATGTTGAATCAGGTTCATCACGGTTTCCTCAGGATTTTGCTTCGGAAAGGTCGCTGACCGAGTCGTTCAGCAATGGCCCCTTGGCAGGCGGCTCTTTCAATTCCACACGCTTGATTTCACCCACGATGAAAATGTAACTGATCACCGCCAGCAGCGCGTTGGCGCCCACGAACACCAGCGCCCATTTGAACGAGCCGGTGCTGCTGATGATGTAGCCAATCACGATCGGGGTGGTGATCGATGCAATGTTACCGAAGGTGTTGAACAGGCCGCCGCTCAAACCGGCGATCTGCTTGGGCGACACGTCGGACATCACAGCCCAGCCCAGCGCGCCCACGCCCTTGCCGAAGAATGCCAGGGCCATGAAGCCCACGACCACCCATTCGATGTCGACGTAGTTGCAGGTCACGATCGAGGTCGACAGCAGCAGGCCGCCGATGATCGGCGCCTTGCGCGCAAAGGTCAGCGAATGGCCCTTGCGCAGCAGGTAGTCGGAAATGATCCCGCCCAACACACCGCCGATGAAGCCGCAGATCGCTGGCAGAGACGCGATGATGCCGGCCTTGAGGATGGTCATGCCGCGCTCCTGAACCAGGTACACCGGGAACCAGGTCAGGAAGAAGTAGGTGATGCCGTTGATGCAGTACTGGCTGAGGTAGATACCCAGCATCATACGGTTGGTCAGCAACTGACGGATGTAATCCCACTTGGGGCCGCTGCTGGCTGTTTTTTGCGCGCCTTTACCCTTGTCCTGATCCAGATCGACCAGCGCGCCATTGCTGGAAATGTGTTCCAGTTCGGCCTCGTTGATCATGGGGTGGTTGCGCGGGCCGTAGATGACCTTCATCCAGATCATGGAGAACACGATACCGAACGCGCCCATCACGACGAACACGTGCTGCCAGCCGTAGGTGTAGACGATCCAGCCCATCAGCGGAGCGAACAGCACGGTGGCGAAGTATTGCGCCGAGTTGAAAATCGCCGAGGCGGTACCGCGTTCGGCGGTCGGAAACCAGGCGGCGACAATGCGCGCGTTACCTGGAAAGGACGGCGCTTCGGCCAGACCGACCAGAAAGCGCAGCATGAACAGCGCAACGATGGCCGTGGAGACACCGAACTCGCCCACATAGCCTTGCAGCAGAGTGAACAGCGACCAGGTGAAAATGCTCATGGCGTAGACTTTCTTCGACCCGAATCGGTCGAGCAGCCAGCCACCGGGAATCTGACCGGCCACGTAGGCCCAGCCGAATGCGGAGAAGATATAGCCCAGCGTGACGGCACTGATGCCCAGGTCTTTCTGAATGCTGGAACCAGCGATAGCGATGGTGGCGCGGTCGGCGTAGTTGATCGTGGTGACCAGAAACAGCATCAACAGGATCAAATAGCGGACATGCGTCGGCTTGGACTTTTGCATGGTAGAGCTCCCACTGATTATTTTTTTACGCGGGTAAAGCTGTTTTTGGGTGTAGCGTTACAGGCCCCTTGGCAGCGTCACGGCGACGACATCTGCCACCTGTAAGGGTCATGCCGTGCAACGAAAAAACCGCTGATCGCTCAGCGGCTTTGACGTGGCAGGTGTTACTGCTTGCCCTGCTTGTCCATCAGTGCAGCGAGCATGTCGCACTCGTCTGACGTCAGATCGGTCAACGGTGCGCGCACCGGACCTGCGTCATAACCGGCGATCTTCGCGCCGGCCTTGACGATGCTCACGGCATAACCGGCCTTGCGGTTGCGGATTTCCAGGTAAGGCAGGAAGAAATCGTCGATGTACTTGCCGACCGCCTGATGATCGTCGCGGGCGATGGCGTGGTAGAAGTCCATCGCCAGTTTCGGTACGAAGTTGAACACTGCGGACGAGTAGACCGGCACGCCCAGCGCCTTGTAGGCAGCGGCATAGACTTCAGCGGTCGGCAGGCCGCCCAGGTACGAGAAACGGTCACCGAGACGGCGGCGGATCGAAACCATCAGCTCGATATCACCCAGGCCATCCTTGTAACCGATCAGGTTAGGGCAACGCTCGGCCAGTTGTTCCAGCAGGGTTGGCGTCAGGCGGCAGACGTTACGGTTGTAGACCACCACACCGATCTTCACCGATTTGCACACGGCTTCGACGTGAGCGGCAACACCGTCCTGGCTGGCTTCGGTCAGGTAGTGCGGCAGCAGCAGCAAGCCCTTGGCGCCCAGACGCTCGGCTTCCTGAGCGTACTCGATGGCCTGACGGGTCGCACCGCCTACACCGGCGAGGATTGGCACGCTGGTGGCGCAAGTGTCGACGGCAGTCTTGATGATTTCGGAATATTCGCTGGCAGCCAGGGAGAAAAACTCACCCGTGCCGCCGGCGGCGAACAGAGCGCTTGCGCCATACGGAGCCAGCCACTCGAGGCGTTTGATGTAGCCAGCGCGATGAAAATCGCCCTGGGCATTGAAATCGGTAACCGGGAAAGACAGCAGACCGGAAGAGAGGATGGACTTCAGTTCTTGTGGATTCATTATTCGAACACCCTGGAGGACATAATTGTTAGAGGATCACCGGGTCAGCGCCGATGTCGTAAGTCATCGTACAACTGATAATAAAATCACTCAACAGGGATTTCGGGTTTTTTCAGAGGGAGCGCACGGGGCCCGGTTTTGACTCCTGCGATGCCACGTAGATGTGTGATGCCGAGCGTCACGAAAGGCATTCTCACGCTGGAGCGTGAGGAACGATAGATGTCAGGGAGAACACCTATCGTGCCCACGCTCCAGCGTGGGCATGCCGTTCCGGACGCTCTGCGTCCTCTTTTCAAACCTCAAGCCCGCTGCGATTCGGCCTCTTCATGCGCATGGCGCAGGCGTTCGCGGCTGTTGGTCAGGTGCAGGCGCATGGCGGCGCGGGCCGCATCGGAATCCTGGCGGGCGATGGCGTCGAAGATTTCTTCGTGCTCGCGGCTCAGCCGATTCATATAGTGCTGCTGGTCATCATGTGCCAGACGCGCGGAATTGAGCCGGGTACGCGGGATGATGCTGGTGCCCAGGTGGGTCATGATGTCAGTGAAGTAGCGATTGCCGGTCGACAAGGCAATCTGCAGATGGAACTGGAAGTCAGACGCCACGGCATCGGTGGCGTGTGCCGCACTTTCATTGAGCGCGTCCAGCGCCGAACGCATGGCTGCCAGTTGTTCATCACTACGCCGCTGGGCTGCCAGGCCTGCCGACTCGACTTCAAGGCTGATGCGCAATTCGAGAATCGCCAGTACATCGCGCAGGGTGACGATGGTCGCCGGGTCAATCCTGAAGCCACTGGGGCTTGGCGTATCGAGCACGAAGGTGCCGATGCCGTGGCGGGTCTCGACCAGACCGGAGGCCTGCAGACGCGAAATCGCCTCACGCACGACTGTCCTGCTGACGCCCTGCTCTTCCATGATTGCGGATTCGGTGGGCAGTTTGTCGCCGCGCTTGAGCTGACCGCTGCGAATACGCTCGGACAGCTCTGTCACCAGCTCCTGCGCGAGGCTGCGGTGTTTTCTGCGGGCGCGGGGCAGAGCGCTTTGATTTTCCATCCAACATCGATCTCTGGACTGCTAAACATGGGCTAATCATAGCTCAGCGGTTGTATGATCACACCCTCAAAAGCGCCGTGTCCCCTATAGCATCGACCTCAAAACGTTGCGGATCACGCTTGCTCGATCAATTTGCCGCTCTCGACGCGCACATGCCGGTCATGGAAGCGTTTCAGGCTGCTGCGGTGCCCGACGCTGATCAGCGTCAGGCCGGGCAGTCCGTCGATGATGGCGCAGTGCATCGCCGTCTCGTCATCTTCGTCCATGGCCGAGGTGGCCTCATCCACATACAGCCAGTTCGGCGCGACCAGCAGGGCACGCGCGAACGCCACCCGCTGCTGCTCGCCCGGTGAGAGAAAACGCTGCCAGTGGTTGCTTTCGTCCAGGCGCGGTATCAGATGCTCCAGACGGCACTGATTCAGTACCTCGGCAAAGCGCTGTGCCGGGTAATGCTCGACGGGCTGTGGATAACTCATCGCCTCACGCAAGGTGCCGATGGGCAGGTAAGGCCGTTGCGGCAGGAACAGCGCCGTGCCGGTGGGCAAGCGAATCTGCCCCGAACCCTCAGGCCAGAGACCGCCCAGCGCCCTCAGCAACGAGCTTTTGCCACTGCCCGAGCGACCGCTGAGCATGACCCGCTCTCCCGCACCGACCTGCAGACTGGCGTCGCTCAGCAACTGACGACCGCCGGCAATGCTCAAGCCCAGATTGCGCAGGTCCAGCGTGTCGTCGCCGTGAATTCTTTCGATGGCCGGCTGCCGACCTTCATTGTCAGTCATGGCCTGGCGGAAGCTCAGCAGACGGTCGCTGGTGGCGCGCCATGACGCCAGCGTGCCATAGGCGCTGATGAACCAGCTGAAGTTCTCCTGCACATTGCCGAATGCCGAGTTGATCTGCATCAGATCACCCAGCTCGATCTTGCCGGCGAAATAGCGTGGCGCGGCCACAATGAAGGGAAAGATCAGCGCAATCTGCGAATAGCCCGAGGTGAAGAACGTCAGCCGCTTCTGGACCTTCATAGAGGCCCGGAAGTTATTCCAGATCATCATGAAGCGCGCGCTCAGGCGCTGGTTTTCGTTGCGCTCGCCTTCGGACAAGGCAATGCTTTCAGCGTTCTCGCGCACACGCACCAGCGCAAAACGCAGGTCCGCCTCGAATCGCTCCTGCTGGTTGTTCAACGGGATCAGCCGCTTGCCGATCCAGTGGGTCAGCAGGCTGCCCACCAGCGCATAGAGCAAGGCCGCCCAGAACATATAGCCGGGAATGGTCACGCCGAACAGCTCGATACTGCCCGACACGCCCCAGAGAATCACCGAAAACGACACCAGGCTGACCACCGCGCTCATTAACCCCAGCCCCAGGCTGAGGGTGCTGGTGGTGAACTCGTTGAGGTCTTCGGACAGGCGCTGGTCAGGGTTATCGGTGTAACCGCCCTGCTCCAGCTGGTAGTAATTCTTGTCGGCGAGCCAGCGCGCGAAGTGTTGCTCCGTCAGCCAGCGACGCCAGCGGATGGTCAGCAACTGGGTCAGGTACAGACGATAGACCGCAGCCAGAATGGCGATCGCGGCGATGCCGCTGAAGTACAGGATCAGGTGGGTGAACGCAGCCAGATCCTTGTTCTGCAGCGCGTTGTAGAAGTCTCGGTACCAGCTGTTGAAGAACACCGAGACCTGCACGCTGAACAGCGACAGTGCGATCACCGAGACCAGCAGCAGCCAGGCAGTGGTCTTTTCCTCACTGCGCCAATATGGCGTTATCAGCTTCCAGACGCGGGGTAAAAATGCTCCTTGCACAGTATCGTTGACGGCAGAATATTCAGCATTGCGATTCATGTGGTTCAGGCTCGCTCTCTTTGAACGTACGATGCCTGAGCACAATGAAGCAAAAAAACGCCTAATCGATCACTATGAAAAAACCTTCATCAACGTCGCACGGGGCGTTTCTGCAACTTGCGCTGCAAGGTCCGGCGATGCATGCCCAGCGCACGCGCAGTCGCTGAAATATTGCCCTCGTGCTCGGTCAGCACGCGCTGGATATGCTCCCACTGCAAGCGGTCCACCGACATCGGATTCTCCGGGACCAGCGTGTCGAGGTTGGCGTGCTCGGACAACAGCGCTGCCAGTACGTCATCAGCGTCAGCCGGTTTGCACAGGTAGTTGCACGCGCCACGCTTGATCGCTTCGACCGCCGTGGCAATGCTCGAATAACCGGTGAGAATCACCACGCGCATCTCCGGGTCCATTTCCAGCAGCTTGGGCAGCAGCACCAGACCGGAGTCGCCGTCCATCTTCAGGTCCAGCGCGGCGTACTCGGGGATGTCCTGTTGCGCCAGGGCCAGCCCTTCTTCAGCCGAGCCGGCGGTGCTCACGCGAAAACCACGACGGCTCATGGCCCTCGCCATCACACGGGTGAACGTCGCGTCGTCATCTACCAGCAGCAGGTGCGGCAGCTCTTCGCCTTCGACCTGGATGTCATCGTCACTCATGCTTCTTCTCCTCGCGTATCTCGGGGCAGGCGCAGCTCGGTGAGCGTACCGCCTTCTTCATGACTGTAGAGCTTCACCGAGCCACCCGCACGGGTGACGCTGGCCTTGCTCAGGAACAGACCCAGGCCGAAACCTTTGCCCTTGGTAGTAAAGAACGGTTTGCCGATCTGTTCGGCAATCGCCAGCGGCACACCCGCGCCATGGTCGCGAATGCTGATGCAGATTTCCGCACTGTCCCAGTCCAGGTTGACTTCAAGGCCATCGGGGCAGGCATCGGCAGCGTTGTTGAGCAGGTTGAGCAGCGCCTGAGTCAGGTCCGGCGGCGGCGCCAGCATCGGCGCTTCGCCCTTGCCCAGCTTATAGAAACGGTAACTCACTTCCGGGCGCATCAGATGCCAGCGGTTGAGGGACTCATCCAGCCAGCGGGTGGCAGCCTGATATTCGACAGCCATACGCCGATTGGCTTCGGCGGCGCGCACCAGTTGCTGCAGGGTCTGCTTGCACTGCTTGACCTGCTCCTGCAGCACGGACAGGTCATCCTGCAAGGCCGGGTCACTGTGATCCTGGCGCATTTCCTTGAGCAGCACGCTCATGGTTGCCAGCGGCGTTCCCAATTCATGGGCAGCCCCTGCGGCCTGGGTCGCGACGGCGAGCAACTGCTGATCACGCAGGCCTTCTTCGCGACGCTCGGCACGCAGTTGCTCCTGACGACGCAACTCTTCGGCCATCTTCGCGGCAAAGAAGGTGATTACTGCCGCCGCCAGGGCAAAACTCAGCCACATGCCGTAGATCTGCATGTTTTCCCGGGCGATGGAGTCGGTTTCCAGCGGGTAGGAACGCACCATCAACAAGGTGTACATGCTCAGCGCAAAGCCGGACAGGATCAGCGAGTAGCGCCACGGCAGCGTGGCAGCGGCGATAGTCAGCGGCACCAGATAATAGGAAACGAACGGGTTGGCCGAGCCGCCCGAGTAATACAGCAGCGCGCTGTGGATCAGCAGGTCCAGCGCCAGTTGCAGCGCATATTCAAGCTCGGTGAGCGGCAGCGAGGTGCGCAGACGGATGACCGTCAGCCCGCAGAGCACCAGTGAGCAGCCCAGGGTGATCGACAGTTGCAGCCAGGGCAACGGCAGAAAGTCGAACAGCCAGGCCATACCGACCGAGCCGGCCTGCGCGGCCAGCACCAGAATACGGATGAATGTCAGGCGCCACAGGTTTTGTCGTGTGGCTGAAAGCATTTGAACGGGGGCGAGCATGAGCTCTCCTGATGAGTGCTCCAGGCGGATCGCAGCGAGTATAACCAAGCGGGAGGCAAAACTGAAAAAGTGCGTCAACGCACCGCACCCCAGGGCACTCGGTCATCGCAGGAACCGGGCCAAAGCGCTACAGTCAGAACACTTTGCGCCGCCCGACAACTGTCGGCGGCCGTTTGATAACAAGGAGCTCTCATGTTCAACCTTCGCCCTGCCGCCACCCTCGTCGCGCTGGCCGCTGCTCTGTCCAGCCTGCCCGCCATGGCTGAAGAAGCCCGTTACAACCAGATTTCACTGCGCGCCGAGGTCAACCAGGAGGTGCAGCGCGACCTGATGCTCGTCACGCTGTACACCGAAGCGCAGGACATCGACCCGGCCAAACTGGCCGCGCAGATCACCGAGACGCTGAACAAGGCATTGGGTCAGGCGCGCCAGGTCAAGGACGTGAAGATCCGCCAGGGCAGCCGCAACAGCTACCCGGTCTACGACGATAAAGGCCAGAAGATCACCGGCTGGCGTGAACGTGCCGAACTGCGCCTGGAAAGTGCAGACTTCGCCGTGCTGTCCAAGCTGACCGGCGAGCTGCTGACCGACCTGAAAATGGGCGGCATGGACTTCTCGATCTCGCCATCGACGCGCAAGACCAGCGAAGACGCCCTGCTCAAGGACGCGGTGACCGCATTCAAGGCTCGCGCGCAACTGGTCACCGAAGCGTTGGGTGGTACGGGCTACAAGCTGGTCAACCTGAACCTGAATACCTCGGGCTACCCGCAGCCGTATCTGCGCGCGCCGGTCATGATGATGGCAAAGTCTTCGCGTGCAGACTCGGCACCGACACCCGATGTCGAAGCGGGCACCAGCCAGGTCAGCGTTGCGGCAGATGGCGTGATTGAAGTCGCGATTCCGTGAATGACAGGGCGGTAGTATCGACTGCCGCCCTTTTCCACGCTCCCCTCCTCCTGACTCCCCCCTCTTGCTCGGCAATCTCCTACGTTGGCTGATGCCCCGCCTGATTGTCGGTAATCTCGCGGCTCGCGAAACTTGCCATCTCACTTCCGAGCACTATCGCCTTGGCTGAGCGAACCGGCCAACGCGCGCTTGCCATCAAGGAATCAAGGATGAATCCCCCGCATAACGCTTCCCGCAACCCTGCCACTGTCAACGATCAGGGCATGAATACCCATCGCGAACCGCTTCCAACCCCCTTGAGATTCGAAGCCGGTGATGGCGACAAACACAAACATACCCATGGCGCTATCGAAGCCGTTCTCGAATCTGCAGGTTTCAGGCCTGAGGAAATCCGCGCGATCTATTTCGGCAACTGGCTGCGCGACTACTCGCAGTTGCTTGATCCGAAAATCGTCAGGGCGACAAGCATGCCGAAAAGCTTCCCTGACCTGCTTTCCCGTGACGCACTGACGCGCATTGTGGACGTGCTGGCAGTCAAGGAATTCACCGATCTGATGAAGGCAGACCGCTCGCGCTTCGTCGTGACCGCAGAGCGCCTCGGCGTCTATCGTCCTGCTGAACACATCGACAACCCCAGAACCCCCGCCCCCAAACTGGCCAATCCAAAAGAACGCGACGCCGACTTCGACGCCTGGGTGCTGCCTGACGATCCGCTATTGAAGGTCGACCCTGACACCTCGATGAAACGCTACATTCAGCGCTCGGTGGAGGTGATGGCTGCGGGGCTGGAATCGGCCGTCAATGGCGGCCCCGGCTCTACAGACGGTTTGCGCGACATGGGCGCGGCGCTGCACATTCTCGAAGACTTCTTCGCCCACTCCAACTTCGCCGAACTCAGCCTGATCAAACTCGGCCATGAGCGCATTCTGCCCTGGACGTCCGAAGCAGACTGCAAGCACCGTCTGCCGCTGGTAACCGGTACGTTCGGTGGCAGCGATATCATCGCCAGCCTCGCTGAGCCGCTTGGCAGGATTCTGTTCTCGACAGACGAAAAACCGTTCGAAGCGATCAAGGCTGGAGAACGTTACGAGCGCGACCAGATTATTCAGATCGTTCTGGGCGAGCACCCTGATCCGCGACTGCTCACGGGTTACGAAGCCTTTCTCGAAGCGCGGGACCAGTGGGCCAGCCAGCCGTTCTCCGAACAGGTCGAACAGTTCTACGCCTTCGTCGGTACGCCGGGGCGATTGCTTGGCAATGCATTTGGCACCGTCATGCAAAGTCTGGCCATCTGGCTTGGCAACAGCGTCGACGACCTGCAGACCCTGCTCGACGAAGACCCCAATAGCAGCGGCTCGACCGATCCGTCACATTCGCAACTGGCCAAGGATCATGCGCAGCACCCGCTGCATGTGCTTGCCGCAACCCTCGCCAGAAAGGCCGTGCTGCAAGTAGGTCAGGCCGTTCTGGGCCAATGGCATGGCAAGGAAGGCGCCGAACAACCGGTCCGGGTAGCCACGCGGTTCTTCACTCATCCCATGGACTGCGACTGGCAGGACGCGATTGTCCGGGAATGGGCCGAGGCCAATCCAGAACAGGTCGAGCGGGCGACACTCAAGAGCGAGCTGGACCAGTCCAGAATCCAATTGCAGCAAAGCACGAAAAAGGACTTGCAGCGTTTTAGTCAGGACGGCAGCAATTTTCTGGACGTGTTTTTTGAAAGTGTGTCGCTGGCAGACCTTTGGGCGAGGATTACCGGCAAGTAAGCGTATTGTCCGACCCCGACCAAGTACGGCACTATCCGTTGTCTAGCTGATTGTCGACTTTCAAGCACGGTTACTGCCGTACCACGCGAGGGATCCATGGGACACACACTTTTCAAACCGCTGCTGCTGACCACCGCGCTGCTGGCCTGCGCGCCTTTGGCCCACGCGGCAAGCACGCTGGTGTATTGCTCTGAAGCCAGCCCGGCCGGTTTCGACCCCAGCCAGTACACCAGCGGCACCGACTTCGATGCCTCGGCCGAAACCGTTTTCAACCGTCTGACCCAGTTCAAGCGTGGCGGTACGGAAGTGGAGCCGGGTCTGGCCACGCGCTGGGACGTTTCGCCGGATGGCCTGACCTACACCTTTCACCTGCGCGATGGCGTGAAATTCCATACCACGGATTATTTCACCCCGACGCGCACGTTCAACGCCGATGACGTGCTGTTCACCTTCAACCGCCTGCTCGATGCCAACCACCCGTTCCGCAAGGCGTATCCGTCCGAGTCGCCCTACTTCACCGACATGGGCCTGAATACGACGATCAAGAGCGTCGAGAAAGTCGACCCGCTGACCGTCAAGTTCACCCTGAACAACATCGATGCGGCCTTCGTGCAGAACCTGGCCATGAGCTTCGCATCCATTCAGTCTGCCGAGTACGCAGACAAGCTGCTCAAGGAAGGCAAGGCCGAAGACCTGAACCAGAAGCCCATCGGCACTGGTCCGTTCGTCTTCAAGCGCTACCAGAAGGATTCGCAGATCCGTTACGTCGGCAATACCCAGTACTGGAAGCCGGAGGATGTGAAGATCGACAACCTGATCTTCTCGATCAGCAGTGATGCCGCCGTGCGCCTGCAGAAGCTCAAGGCCAACGAATGCCAGGTCAGCGGCTATCCGCGTCCACAGGACATCGAGGAGATGAAAAAGGACCCGAAACTCAAGGTCCTCAGCCAGCCAGGCTTCAACCTGGGCTTCGTGGCCTACAACGTTACGCATCCGCCGCTGGATCAGCTCAAGGTCCGCCAGGCGCTGGACATGGCCATCGACAAGCCGGCGATCATCAAAGCGGTTTATCAGAGCGCGGGCCAGCTGGCTGAAAATGCGCTGCCGCCGGGTCAGTGGAGCTTCGATCCGACCATCAAGGACGCCCCGCACGACCTGACCAAAGCCAGGCAGCTGCTCAAGGAAGCAGGTGTAGCGCCGGGTACCAAAATCGACCTGTGGGCCATGACTGTGCAGCGCGCGTCGAACCCCAATGCACGCATGTCGGCACAGATGATCCAGTCCGACTGGGAGAAAATCGGTATCAAGGCCAACATCGTCAGCTATGAATGGGGCGAATACATCAAGCGCGCCAAGGCCGGCGAGCATGACGCGATGATTTACGGCTGGACCGGTGATAACGGTGACCCCGACAACTGGCTCGGCGTGCTTTACAGCTGCGCAGCCGTCAAAGGCAGCAACTACGCCAAATGGTGCGACCCGGCCTATGACAAGCTGGTGCAGCAGGCCAAGCTGACCAGCAACCGCGATGAACGCATCAAGCTCTATCAACAGGCTCAACACATTCTCAAGCAGCAGGTGCCGATCACCCCGATTGCCAACTCCAAGGTGTTTCAGCCGATGCGCCAGGAAGTGCAGGACTTCAAGATCAGCCCCTTCGGTCTGACACCCTTTTATGGTGTCAGCCTGGGAACAGTGAAGTAACAACACAGCGCCAACCGGGTGCATTTTTCTCACCCGGTTGCGCCTTATTGGTGCGCGAAATAATCGAAAAAGCGTCGCGCAAACGATCAACTACCAAGAAAGTTACACTTTCGCGACATTCCTGTACGATCGTGCCACTCTTTGTCGCTTCTTTCGCCTCACTGTCTTGCTTTGGGTATGGCCCCTGCATAAGTATCGGACGGATCGGCTCACGAGGTCGTTCCCTCTAATCAAAAATGACAACAACTGAGGCAACCATGCTCAAACACGCGGTCATTCCGTTTCTGGTCGGCGCCAGCTTGCTCGCCAGCGCACCTTTCGCTCACGCGGCATCGAATCTGGTGTTCTGTTCCGAGGGCAGCCCAGCGGGCTTCGATCCGGGTCAATACACCACTGGTACTGACTTCGACGCCTCGGCAGAGACCATCTTCAACCGCCTGAGTCAGTTTGAGCGCGGCGGCACCGCCGTAGTGCCGGGCCTGGCGACCAAATGGGACATCTCCGAAGATGGTCTGACGTACACCTTCCACCTTCGCGAAGGCGTCAAATTCCACACCACGCCGTACTTCAAGCCGACCCGTGAATTCAATGCCGATGACGTGCTGTTCACGTTCAATCGCATGATCGACAAGGACATGCCTTACCGCAAAGCGTACCCGACCGAATTCCCGTACTTCACCGATATGGCGATGGACACCAACATCAAGAAGATCGAGAAGATCGACGATCACACCGTCAAGTTCGTGCTGGGCATGGTCGACGCCGCGTTCATCCAGAACATGGCGATGAGCTTCGCGTCCATCCAGTCCGCAGAGTACGCCGCCAAGCTGCTCAAGGAAGGCAAGCCGGAGCTGATCAATCAGCAGCCGATCGGCACTGGCCCGTTCGTGTTCAAGAGCTACCAGAAAGACTCCAACATCCGTTACACCGGCAACAAGGATTACTGGAAGCCTGAGGACGTCAAGGTCGACAATCTGATCTTCGCCATCACCACCGATGCTTCGGTGCGCATGCAGAAGCTCAAGAAAAACGAATGCCAGATCACGGCTTATCCGCGTCCTGCCGACGTCAAAATCCTCAAGGAAGACAAAAGCCTGAAGATGCCTGATCAGGCGGGCTTCAACCTGGGTTACATCGCCTACAACGTGATGCCTCAGATCAAGGGCGAAGACCATCCAAACCCGCTGGCTCAGTTGGAAGTGCGTAAGGCGCTGGACATGGCGGTCAACAAGCAGCAGATCATCGACTCGGTTTACCAGAGTGCAGGTCAATTGGCGGTCAACGCCATGCCGCCGACCCAGTGGTCCTATGACACCACCATCAAGGACGCCAAGTACGATCCCGAGAAAGCTCGCCAGTTGCTCAAGGAAGCCGGCATCAAGGAAGGCACCGAAATCACCCTGTGGGCGATGCCGGTTCAGCGTCCTTACAACCCCAACGCCAAACTGATGGCCGAAATGCTCCAGTCCGACTGGAAGAAGATCGGTATCAACGCCAAGATCGTCAGCTATGAATGGGGCGAGTACATCAAGCGCGCCAAGAATGGCGAGAACGGTGCCATGCTGATCGGCTGGAGCGGTGACAATGGTGACCCGGACAACTGGCTCGGCACCCTGTTCGGCTGCGACGCCCTGAATGGCAACAACTTTGCCAAATGGTGCGACAAGCCGTTCGACACGCTGATCCATCAGGCCAAGCAAACGTCCGATCAGACCGAGCGCACCAAACTGTACAAGCAGGCGCAACACCTCCTGAAAGACGCCGTGCCAATGACGCCTATTGCGCACTCGACGGTCTATCAACCCATGAGCTCCAAAGTACAGGACTTCAAGATCAGCCCGTTTGGCTTGAACTCCTTTTACGGTGTGAGCGTGAGCGGCAAGTAAAAGCGACTGTTTGCTGCGCCGCTCACCCGGCGCAGCAAACCGCTCTACTTGAATATAAGCCCCGAGTGATGGGTTGAAACGTGCCGATAACGGCATTCTTCTACTATCACTAAGATATTTCCTACGAGCTTTGCAGCCTTCGAGCCTATATACCGCGTGCCTCTGACGACTTACCGTCGAAGGGCAGCGGCAATGGCGGGAAGCACGCCGCTTCGTGTCCAGGTGTACCGGGCATGTCGTGCAAAATTGCGTGGGGCGAGGCCTTTGGGCCAGTTAGATATTAGAGCCTCGGCTCATCCTTCGAGGATAGGGATCATCATGCGTAAAACTCTTGCGATGACGTCGTGCCTGGGACTGTTGGCACTGGCCCCGTTTGCCCAGGCGGCAAGCAATCTGGTGTTTTGCTCCGAAGCGAGCCCGGCTGGCTTCGACGGTGCGCAATACACTTCCTCCACCGATAACGATGCATCCGAGCCGATCTACAATCGACTCACCGAATTCAAGCAAGGCGATACCACCGTGGTTCCAGCGCTGGCGACTTCCTGGGACACCTCGGAAGACGGCCTGGTCTACACGTTTCATCTGCGCGAGGGCGTGAAGTTCCACAGCAACAAGAACTTCAAGCCCAGCCGTGACTTCAACGCCGACGACGTGCTGTTCACCTTCAATCGCATGCTCAAGCCCGATCATCCGTTCCGTGTCGCTTACCCGACCGAGTTCCCCTACTTCACCGGCATGGGCCTGAACAAGAAGATCAAGTCCGTCGAGAAGACCGACCCGCTGACCGTCGTCTTCACCCTCAATACGGTCGATGCGGCATTCATCCAGAACATCGCGATGAACTTCGCCGGCATTCTCTCCGCCGAGTACGCCGAACAGCTGATGGCCAAGGGCGACGTGCGCGACATCAATCAGCAGCCTATCGGTACAGGGCCGTTCGTGTTTCAGCGCTATCAGAAGGATTCGCAGATTCGCTACAAGGGCAACAAGGAATTCTGGGACCCGAGCCGGGTGAAAATCGACCAGTTGATCTTCGCCATCGTGACCGACGCCTCCGCGCGCATGCAAAAGCTCAAGGCCAACGAATGCCAGGTCTCGGTCAACCCGCGTCCGGCGGACCTCGCCAGCCTCAAGGCAGACAAAAGCCTGCAGATCATCGAGAAGCCAGGCTTCAACCTCGGCTACATCTCTTACAACGTGCGCCACGAACCGCTGGGCAAGCTGCAAGTCCGTCAGGCGCTGGACATGGCCGTCAACAAGAAGGCGATCATCAACGCGGTTTATCAGGGCGCGGGGCAACTGGCAGTCAACGCCATGCCACCGACCCAGTGGTCCTATGACGACAGCATCAAGGACGCCCCCTACGACCCGGAAAAAGCCAGGACCCTGTTGCGTGCCGCTGGCGTCAAGGAAGGCACGGAACTGACCCTGTGGGCCATGCCGGTTCAGCGTCCGTACAACCCCAACGCCAAACTGATGGCTGAAATGCTTCAGGCCGACTGGGCCAAGGTCGGTATCAAGGTCAAGATCGTCAGTTACGAATGGGGTGAATACCTCAAACGCACCAAAAACGGCGAGCACGATATCTCGCTGATCGGCTGGACCGGCGACAACGGTGACCCGGACAACTGGCTGGGCACGCTTTACAGCTGCGACGCGATTGGCGGCAACAACTATTCGATGTGGTGCGACAAGAAATACGACGACCTGATCAAGGACGCGGTTGCGACCACTGACCGCGTGAAGCGTACCGAACTGTACCAACGGGCGCAGCGCTACCTGAAGGAGCAGGTGCCGATCACACCGATTGCCCACTCGACCGTCAATCAGCCATTGCGCGCCGAGGTCAGGGACTTCCACGTCAGCCCGTTCGGTCGCAACAACTTTTCAGGCGTCAGCATCGTCGATTGATCGAAAACTCCGTACGCCCTCGCCGTCTTGTGTCACGGCGAGAGCGGGTACTTGCGCGTCGATACCTATAACAACGCAGGACCCAAAGTCCTGCACCACCAAAAGCCAGGCTCAAAGAACTGGCATATAAAAAAGTGATAAAGGGAGCTGCACATCGTGAAAACAACTAGCACTGCGTTATTGGCATTGTCTCTCTCGTCGTTTGGCGCACTGGTTCAGGCTGAACCGGCAAGCCAGACGTTCGTACCGACCGAGCTGAGTTCAAAGAATGCACAGGCCGACGCCAACGGTTTTATCGAAGATCAACACCTGACCGGCACGACCCGTAACTGGTACGCCAATGAACTCAAACGTCGTGGCGAAGTGTTTCGCTACAACGACAACGGCATTGCCGAGCAGACCTCGCGTCGTATCAACTGGCAGCAGGGCACGATCGTCAACTACACCTCCGGTTATACGCAGGGCGTTGTAGGTTTCTCCACCGAACTGGCGCTGTACAACGCCATTGCGCTGGACCGTGACACCGACGACTTTGCCGGCAACTCCAACCGTACCCTGGCACACAGCGACGGCGATGCAGTCGGTCAGTGGAGCAAGATGGGCCTGGGCAACGTCAAGGCGCGGGTTTCCAACACCGTACTGACCATGGGTCGCCAATCGGTGAACACCCCGGTCATCGCCTTCATCGGCAACCGCGCACTGCCCTCCAGCTTCCAGGGTGTTGCCGTACAGAGCGACGAGCTGAATAACCTGTCCTTTCAAGCCGGTAGTTTCGACCGCGTATCGCCACGTATGGAGCAGAGCCTGGACAAGTTCCGCTCCGAGTACGGTGATCGCAGCCAGACCGCCGACCGTCTGGACATGTTCGGCGCTGACTACAAGCCGACCGACAGCCTGACAACCAGCTTTTACGCATCGAATCTGGAAGATTTCTGGCACCAGTACTACTTCGGTTTCACCCACGAACTGGGTGACAGCAAGGCGCTGGCGCTCAGCACCAACCTGAACTACTACAAGACCAAGGACTCCGGTCAAAGCAAACAGGGCCCTATCGACAACGATACCTACAGCCTGTCCTTCACCGGTACACACAATGCTCACAGCATCAGCCTTGCCTATCAGCAAGTATCTGGCGATGAGTACTTCGACTATGCGCACGACACCAACGCGATCTTCCTGGCCAACTCCCTGCTCTCGGACTTCAACGGCCCGAACGAGAAATCCCTGCAGATCGCCTACGTACTGAACATGGCCGAATACGGCGTGCCGGGTCTGAAATTCAACATCTACCAGGCTCGTGGCTGGGACATCGACGGCACCAAATACAAAGGCAACGTCTACGGCGACGTCCAGACCATCAATGGCGTTCGGACACCGAGCGGCGTAAACGCAATGGACGGCGAGACTCACTACGAATACGGTATCGGTACGTCGTACTCCGTGCAGTCCGGCCCGCTCAAGGCTACTGCCATCCGCGCCACTTACACCACCCACCGCGCCAGCGAGAATCAGGCTGATGGCAACATCAACGAATTCCGTCTGGTGACCACCGTTCCGTTCAACATTCTTTAAGCGGTCCCGTAGCCGTGGCTGACACAGGGTCAGTCACGGCTTCTTCGATCAACAAGGAGGCTTCTATTGAAACTGCTATCGCTCCGCGCGTCGATTGCCATTGCGCTGCTTAGCGCCGCCGCAACCGTTTCGGCCAAACCGCTGGTGGTCTGCACCGAAGCGAGCCCTGAAGGTTTCGATATCGTGCAGTACACGACCGCCGTCACGGCAGATGCCTCGGCCGAAACCATTCTTGAACGTCTGGTAGCGTTCACCCCAGGCACCACTGATACCGTACCGGGCCTGGCTGAAAGCTGGGACATCAGCCCCGACGGTCTGACGTACACTTTCAAACTGCGAAAGGGCGTCAAATTCCAGACCACCGACTACTTCAAGCCCACCCGCGAAATGAATGCCGATGACGTGGTCTGGAGCTTCAAGCGCCAGTTGGACCCCAAGCATCCGTGGCACGCACTTTCGCTGGTCGGCTACCCCTATTTTGAAAGCATGGGCTTCCAGAACTTGCTCAAGGACGTCGAAAAAGTTGACGACTCCACCGTCAAGTTCACCCTTGCGCATCCCGAGTCGCCATTCCTGCGTGATCTGGCGATGCCGTTCACCTCGATCTATTCCGCCGAATACGCCGACCAGTTGCTCAAGAGCAACAAGACCGCCGAACTCAACAGCAAACCGATTGGCACCGGCCCGTTCATCCTGACTCGCTATGCCAAGGATGCCCAAGTCCGCTATAAAGCCAACCCGAATTACTGGAAAGGCAAAGTGCCGAGTGAAGCACTGATCTTTGCCATCACTCTGGACAACAACACACGCCTGCAAAAGCTCAAGGCGAATGAATGTCAGGTTGCGCTTTACCCAAAACCTGACGATATTGCCAACATCAAGGCTGACCCCAATCTCAAGATCGACGAGATGGAGTCCATGATGACCAGCTACCTGGCCATGAACACCTCGCACAAATACCTGAGCGATGTGCGCGTGCGGCAGGCGATCAATCTGGCCTTCGACAAGAAATCGTACATCAGGGCACTGTTTGGCGAAGGCAAGGCCACTGAGGGTGTAGGCCCGTATCCACCGACCATGATGGGTTACGACACCGCTAGCAAGAGCCCCGCATACGATCCTGACAAGGCCCGTGCGCTGCTCAAGGAAGCCGGCGTACCTGAGGGTCAGGTATTCACCCTGTTTGCTCGAAATGGCGGCGCGGTGACCAACCCGAACCCGATGGTAGGCGCACAGATGCTTCAGTCGGACATGGCCAAGGTCGGGATCAAGATAGACATTCGCATCATGGAATGGGGCGAAATGCTCAAGCGCGCCAAAAATGGCGAACACGACATGGTTTTTGCCGGATGGGCTGGCGACAATGGCGACCCGGATAACTTCCTCACGCCCAACCTGAGCTGTGACGCGGCCAAAAATGGCGAGAACTATGCCCGCTGGTGCAACAACGCGTTCGAGGACGCAATCACTCAAGCACGAAAAATAACCGAACCGGCGGAACGTGCCGCCCTCTATAAGCAGGCTCAACAAGTGTTCAATCAAGAACAGCCCTGGATCAGCCTGGCTTACCCGAAACTTTTCGTTGCAATGCGCAAAGATGTCGAAGGCTTTAAAATAAGCCCTTTGACCAATAACAACTTCGCCACTACCCAGGTGAAGTAGAAAAATAATCCGGCGAGCTCATAACCCGAGACTCGCCGGAGCACGCCTAACCGGCTGATGAGGTACACACCAAGATGTTTAGTTTTATCGCCCGCCGAGTGGGGTTGCTGATACCCACTTTCTTCGGCATCACCTTATTGACCTTCGCCCTGATTCGTCTGATTCCGGGCGATCCGGTCGAAGTCATGATGGGTGAGCGCCGTGTCGATCCGGAAATGCACGCTCAGGCCATGGAGCGTCTGGGTCTGAACAAACCCCTCTACGCCCAGTACATCGATTACATCGGCAAGCTCGCCCAGGGCGACCTCGGTGAATCGCTGCGTACGCGCACCAGTGTCTGGTCCGAATTCACTTCGCTGTTCCCGGCAACCCTGGAGTTGTCGCTGGCGGCGCTGATTTTCGCGGGTATTCTCGGCCTGCTGGCCGGGGTGATCGCCGCACTCAAGCGAGGGTCCCTGTTCGACCATGGGGTCATGGGGATTTCCCTCGCCGGTTATTCCATGCCGATCTTCTGGTGGGGCCTGATCCTCATCATGTTCTTCTCGGTAACGCTGGGCTGGACCCCGGTTTCCGGGCGCATCGACCTGCTGTACGACATTCCGCCGGTCACCGGCTTCATGCTGATCGACACGCTGCTCAGTGACGAACAGGGTTCGTTCCTCGATGCCCTGCACCACATGATTCTGCCGGCCATCGTACTGGGCACCATCCCGCTCGCGGTGATCGCCCGGATGACTCGCTCGTCGATGCTCGAAGTGCTGCGTGAAGACTACGTGCGTACCGCCAGAGCCAAAGGCCTGTCGCCTGCCCGTGTGGTATTCGTTCATGGCCTGCGCAATGCGCTGATTCCGGTACTGACCGTGTTCGGTCTGCAAATCGGTACCTTGCTGGCCGGTGCGGTACTGACCGAAACGATCTTCTCCTGGCCGGGTATCGGCAAGTGGTTGATCGAAGCCATTGGCGCCCGGGACTACCCGGTCGTGCAAAACGGCATTCTGCTGATCGCCTGTCTGGTGATCCTGGTCAATTTCGTGGTGGATATCCTCTACGGCTTTGCCAACCCACGCATTCGTCACCAGCGCTGAGATCATCGATATGAGCACCCCTACTCCTGCGGTAGCAGTCGATCAAAGCCTGCTTTACCCATCCCCGTACAAAGAATTCTGGCAAGCCTTCTCGAAAAACAAAGGCGCGGTTGCCGGCCTGCTGTTCATGATCCTGATCGTGTTCTGCGCCCTGTTCGCGCCCTGGGTTGCACCCCATGACCCGAGCGAGCAATACCGCGACTTCCTGCTGACGCCTCCGGTGTGGCTCGAAGGCGGCCAATGGCAATTCATCCTCGGTACCGACGAACTGGGCCGCGATCTGCTGTCACGTCTGATCCAGGGCTCGCGCCTGTCGCTGCTGATCGGTCTGGCATCGGTGGTCATGTCGCTGATCCCCGGCATTCTGCTGGGCTTGCTGGCGGGCTTCTTCCCTCGCGTGCTCGGCCCTTCGGTGATGCGCCTGATGGACATCATGCTCGCCCTGCCTTCGCTGCTGCTGGCTGTGGCCATCGTGGCGATCCTCGGCCCAGGCCTGATCAATACCGTAATCGCCATCGCCATCGTGTCGCTGCCTTCCTATGTTCGTCTGACCCGCGCTGCGGTGATGGGCGAGCTGAACCGCGACTACGTGACGGCTGCCCGTCTGGCTGGCGCCACACTGCCACGCCTGATGTTCATCACCGTGCTGCCCAACTGCATGGCACCGCTGATCGTTCAGGCGACCCTGAGCTTCTCGTCGGCGATTCTCGATGCCGCAGCGCTGGGCTTCCTGGGTCTGGGCGTACAGCCACCGACGCCTGAGTGGGGCACCATGCTCGCCTCGGCGCGCGACTACATCGAACGTGCCTGGTGGGTCGTGAGCCTGCCCGGTCTGACCATTTTGCTCAGCGTGCTGGCAATCAACCTGATGGGCGACGGTCTGCGCGATGCGCTGGACCCGAAACTCAAGAACGCCGCCTGAGGAGATTCGCATGTCACTTCTTGAAATCAAGAATCTCAACGTCCGCTTCGGCGACGCCAAGGCCGTACCTGTTGTGGACGGCCTGTCCCTGAGCGTCGAAAAGGGAGAAGTACTGGCCATCGTCGGCGAATCGGGTTCCGGTAAATCGGTGACCATGATGGCGCTGATGGGGCTGATCGACTCCCCCGGCATCATCACCGCCGACGCGCTCAATTTCGACGGCAACGACCTGCTCAAGCTCAACTCGCGGCAGCGTCGACGCATCATCGGCAAAGACCTGGCGATGGTCTTTCAGGACCCGATGACCGCTCTGAACCCCAGCTATACCGTGGGTTTCCAGATCGAGGAAGTGCTGCGCCAGCACCTGAACATGTCGGGCAAGGCCGCACGCCAGCGTGCACTGGAACTGCTGGAAAAGGTCGAGATCCCTGGCGCCGCTGCGCGCCTGAATGCCTACCCGCACCAACTGTCCGGTGGCATGAGCCAGCGTGTGGCGATTGCCATGGCGATTGCCGGCGAACCGAAACTGCTGATCGCCGACGAACCGACTACCGCGCTGGACGTGACCATCCAGGCGCAGATCATGGAGCTGCTGCTGAGCCTGCAAAAAGAGCAGGACATGGCACTGGTGCTGATCACTCACGACCTGGCTGTCGTGGCCGAAACCGCCCAGCGAGTCTGCGTGATGTACGCCGGTCAGGCCGTCGAAGTCGGTCAGGTGCCTGGGCTGTTCGATGTCCCTGCCCACCCGTACAGCGAAGCCTTGCTGGCCGCCATTCCCGAGCACAGCATGGGCGCCGAGCGCCTCGCCACGCTGCCGGGCATGGTCCCGGGCCGCTATGACCGTCCACAGGGTTGCCTGCTGTCTCCGCGCTGCCCGTACGTACGCGACAACTGCCGTACCGAACGCCCTGCCCTTGATCCCAAGGCGCACAGCCTGGCGCGCTGCTTCTATCCCTTGAATCAGGAGGTGGCGTAATGAGCGTCGTACTGACCGCCCGCGACCTTACCCGTCACTACGAAGTTTCCCGCGGCCTGTTCAAGGGCTCGGCGCTGGTGCGTGCGCTTAACGGGGTGTCCTTTGAACTGGAAGCCGGCAAGACTCTGGCTGTGGTCGGCGAGTCCGGCTGTGGCAAATCGACACTGGCGCGCGCGCTGACACTGATTGAAGAGCCTTCATCCGGCTCGCTCAAAATCGCCGGTCAGGAAGTTGCCGGGGCCAGCAAGGCCGAGCGCAAGCAGTTGCGCAAGGACGTGCAGATGGTCTTCCAGAGCCCTTATGCCTCGCTCAACCCAAGGCAGAAAGTCGGGGATCAGCTCGGCGAGCCGCTGCTGATCAACACCAATCTGTCGGCCGCCGAACGCCGCGAGAAAGTGCAGGCGATGATGGCCCAGGTCGGTTTGCGCCCTGAGCACTATCAGCGCTACCCGCACATGTTCTCCGGCGGTCAGCGTCAGCGTATCGCGCTGGCCAGGGCAATGATGCTGCAGCCCAAAGTGCTGGTAGCGGACGAGCCGACTTCAGCGCTGGACGTATCGATTCAGGCCCAGGTACTGAACCTGTTCATGGACCTGCAGCAGGAATTCAACACCGCCTATGTGTTCATCTCCCACAACCTGTCGGTGGTGCGTCATGTCGCCGATACGGTATTGGTGATGTACCTGGGCCGGCCTGCGGAAATGGGTCCCAAGGAAGAGATCTACAACCGTCCGCTGCACCCGTACACGCAGGCGCTGCTGTCGGCGACCCCGACCATCCACCCGGACCCGCTCAAGCCGAAGATCAAGATCGTCGGCGAGCTGCCCAATCCGCTCAACCCGCCAAGCGGCTGCGCCTTCCACAAGCGCTGCCCCTATGCGACCGAGCGTTGTGCCGCCGAAGTGCCGGAGCTGCGTCTGGTGGATAACCGCCAGGTGGCGTGCCATTACGCCGAGCAATTCGTAGCGGCGTAGCTGGAAGCTACAAGCTACAAGCTACAAGCTACAAGCTACAAGCTACAAGCTACAAGCTACAAGACTATCGTGCCCACGCTCCAGCGTGGGCACGCAGTTCTGGACGCTCTGCGTCCGATCTTCGCTAGTCAATACACGTCCCGCCGATAACGCCCTTCCTCGATCAGTTCCCTGACTGCCTGCTCGCCCAGCACCTCGTTCAGCACCTGATCCACGCCCGCCGCCATACCCAGCAAGCTTCCACAGATGTAAATCGCTGCACCGTTGTCGAGCCATAGACGCAGTTCATCGGCCGCCTCGCGCAAGCGATCCTGCACGTAGATCTTTTCTGCCTGATCCCGGGAAAAAGCCAGGTCCAGACGCGTCAGATGGCCAGCCTGCAACCAGCTCTGCAGTTCAGCACCGCAATGGAAGTCATGCGCGCGGTTACGTTCGCCGAACAACAACCAGTTGCGCACTCGCCCTTGAGCGATACGCGCCTTGAGCAGGCTACGCAAACCGGCCAGCCCCGTGCCATTGCCCAGCAGGATCAATGGCAGCGGCTCGGCAGGCAGATGAAAGCTGCTGTTGCGGCGTAAACGCAGGCTGACGGCACCGCCCAGGGCACAGTGTTCGGTAAGCCATCCCGAGCCCAGCCCCAGGCTGCCGTCGGCATGCACTTCCTGACGCACGATGAGCTGCAGACAGCCGTCCTCTGGAATCGAGGCAATCGAGTATTCGCGTACGGAGACCGGCACCAGCGCATCGATCAACGCCTGCGCATGCAGCCCCACCAGATGCGCACGGTTCTGCGGTAGCTGGCGGCTTGCCAGCGCCTGCGCGAGCGGCTCCTGCAAACCATCCACGCTGACCAATGCATCCGGATCGACACCCAGCCCGGCGAGAAACGGCTCGATGACCCGCAGCGTTTGACGCGGCATCACCTCGACCAGATCCCCCGCCTGCCAGTGCGCCGAGGTTGGTGGCGTCAAGTCCAGCAGATAGACCTTCGAACCACTGCTGCCAGCGTTCAATAGCGCGCGCCGAGTCAGCGTCCAGTTCTCGAAAACCGGTGCCTGCCAGTGCGCTGCAGGCGCGCAACCGGTCACCTGCCCCAATTGCTGCTGCCAGTGTTGCAGGGCTGCAGGATCGGCGCTGTCCACTTCAACGGGCGGGAACAGGCTGCGCCCGCCCTGCGCGGTCAACCAGCCGTGCAAACGATGGGCAAAGCCGCAAAAATGCGGGTACTGCCGGTCGCCCAGCGCCAGAACGGCATAATCGAGCTGGTTCAGTGAAAGTGGACTACCCAGCAGCTTGCGCTCGAAACGTCGGGCACTGTCCGGCGCCTCCCCGTCACCAAAGGTACTGACAACGAACAGGGCATTACGGCTTCGGCATAGTTCTTCTTCGCTCAGATCGCCCAGCCGCTTCACGCGTACCGACAATCCCGAAGCCTGCAACTGGCCGGCGGTCTGCCAGGCCAATTGCTCGGCGAAACCGCTTTGACTGGCGAAACAGACGAGCCAGGACGCTTCATCGTCGTGATCACCACCCTGAACATCGCCGCATGCACGCTCGATACCGCGCTTCTTGCGACGTCGATCCAGGTACAGCAACCAGCCAGTAATAAAGAACAGCGGCATCAGCAACGATGCGCCGGTCATGATGATTCGACCGACGAGCCCGAAGTAACTGCCGACGTGCAGCGCGTAATTGCTGGCCAGTAATTGCGCACCGAAACTGCGTTCGGCATAGCGTACGACCGAGCTGACCTGACCATTGGCCGGATCAAGGGTGATGGTGTTCAGCGCACGCGGGTGCGGAGAATCCTTGAGCAGGTAAAACACGGTGGCAGGCTGACCGCCTGCAGCAGGCAGGCGCAGGTTATAAGCCCGCAAGTCCGGCCCTGCGCTCTTCTGGATACTGTCCCAGACCGCCACGTAATCGACCACCAGCGGCAATCTTCCGGCAGCCTTGGCTGGGGCAGCGATGCCCTCCTCGAGCGGCGGATCCCCGATCAGTTTATTCAGGCCGTTGCTCACCCAGTCATATGACCAGGTGAGCCCCGTGATGGCGAACAACAGGTAGAACAACAAGCACCAGGTGCCGAAGATCGAATGCAGGTCCCAGTTGAAACTGCGCCCCTTCTTCGCCCAGTCAACCGTCAGCCAGACCCGCCAGTTCCGCACTGCGCGAGGCCAGCGCAGGTACAGTCCGGACAGGCAAAAGAACACCAGAATCAGCGTACACGCCGCCGTGACCTGCTTGCCCGCCTCGCCCACGGCCAGATAACGGTGCAGCTTCAGGACAAAGTCGAAAAACCCTTCCCCCACCGCATTGCCTTTCAGCTCGCCGGTGTAGGGATCGAAATTGCGCTTGGGGCCTCGACGCTCGCCCGCTTTGGGCGTGAAGAAGACCTGAGCGACACGATTGCCGGTGGTTTCGACACGCAGAATAGCGACCGTCAGGCCGGTCGCAGCTTCCAGCCTGCGCACCAGTTCGACGGGCGGCAGCGTGGCACCGCGCGACTCGACCAACAGCACATTCGGATTCAGCGCATCGAGAATTTCGTCCTCGAACGAATACAGCGCACCGGTCATCCCCATGAGGGTCAACACCAGACCTGCCGTGATCCCGAAGAACCAGTGCAGTTGAAACAGGACTTTCTTCAACGCCGACGCTCCCCCCTCTGCGGGCTGCGGCGCGCATTATGCTCCAACCGCGACACATTCTCATCTTTAAATCGAGGCAACGCGGGTTTCCCTGTCCAGTCGCGCCGCTGACGAGTAAAAACATCCTTATAAAGAACATTAAATCTACCCCTATACCACCTCCATTTAAAAAGGCAGTTGCCCACGACGGCTGACTGCAAATAGTCAGGTGTCTTACATCTTTAAACCATGTTTCTGCTTTGACGCCCTCCCCCCTGAAACTCTAATATTTTTCAGCACGAGAACATTAACTCGTGGAGGGGATCAATTTCTGTTCTCCCAGTGGAAATAAGGACATATCCATGCACCCAATGTTTTATGACGTCGTGAAGGCAGAACCTTTATCCGGTGACCTCAAGGCGGATGAGGCGATAAAAACGGCCGAACTGTTCGGTACGATGTCGTCTGCCACTAACAAGCAGGTCACCCGTGCACCCGGTTTGATTCTGACCAAAGAGCAGATTATCAACCTCAAGAAATATGAATTGGCGGGCCTCGCTCTGCCCATTGAACTGGACGATGTCATTGTTTATCTCGGCTATTCAAAAGGTGCCGGTGTCGGGCTTGAACCTGAAGACTTTCTGAAAAGTTTCAACCTTATCCACCGGCATGCACGTCGCTGGAGTCCTCTGCGCACCGACCTTCTGGGCATAGGCAGCAAACTGAAAGTCTTCGCAGGCAAGATGCTCGTGTACGGCCAAAGCATGGAGGAGATCAACGACGACATCCGGACCGGGAAAATCGTTGACCATTATCAGATCAAGACACTGGAGGATGTTAAACGCTTGACCCTTGAACTGGGCAAGGACTTCCCGGGCATCGCGCTGGATGAAAACGATAAGGAGATCACCAAGGAAATAGGCTACCACCTCACCGATATACTGGACCTGATCACCGCCAATCTGGCCGATGCCCAAACCATCAAGAAGGAGCTGGATCAGTTCGGCCTGGACCTGTCGCTGCATGTCGGGCCCGAGATACAACGCAAGATGGTTGCCATCGACAACAGCTCACTGCCAGCCGACGTGGCGAAGCTGACCCTGGATATCGAGCAGCGCGCAAAGGACATCGATGAAAAGAACAAGGAATACAAGGCGACGGTACAACAATCGTTGAATTCGGTCAGTAGCTTGAACATTGCGGGTCTGGCACTGGGCATTTACTTTGGCGTCGAGGCTGAGAATGCCAGGTACGCGCGCAATGAATTAATCGCACAACAAGCCGCCGACATAGACACCTTGCAAGACAAGAACAATATTCTGGGCTCATTGAGCAGGGTAAAGTTTAATTTGCAGAACCTGGCGACGATTGTGGTCGATGCCGACGTGGCCACTAAAAACCTGATTACCGTATGGAACAAGCTTTTTCTGTTCATTGAGGCGTCTGTGGGATCGGCGTCCGAGATAAACGACGCCTTGTCCTTAAGGCAATTTATGAATCACTTCAGACAAGTCGTTCAACCCTGGAAGACCATCGAAGATGACTCGGACGCCTTGCTTAATGTGTTCAAGGAAGCCGATGAAGAATATAAACGGATTTATGGATAACTCGACAATGAAAAATACGCTCACGCTCAATGACACCGCCTTCTCGGCTCAAGCACCTGACCGCGCCGCCATGACTCGCAGCCTGCAACTCATGCGTAACAATCTGGTAAAGGCAGACCTGCTGTTTGCCAAGACCCAGTACCTGCCCAACCTTTATGAAAAGCTCACGCGCCTGAACATCCTGGCCGTCACTGAACAGCAGCGCCTCGGAGAACACGCTGAACGGCTGATCATTGATATCGAGTCGAAGACCACCCTGCTGAGGCAGTACGCTCAACCCTCCGCTATTCCCATAGATGCCGAGGATCTGGAAGATATTGACGCTCAGTGTCAGCGCCTTGTGAACAATGTCACTGCAACGGCCGATCAACTGGCCAATGCTGTGAGTGGACTGACGCAAGGTATCGATCGACAGCAGACCGCTGAGTTTGTACAGAGTCTGGAAGGTGACATGGCAAAAGTCGGCATCGAACTCGATGTTTCACACACCCGCCTGGCGAAGTTGAAAGACGAGCGTCAAGTGCTGAGCAGCGCTATCGACGCCCTGGAAAGCAAGGGGCTGGCGAGTATTGCCAAGGACACCTTGATCACTGCGGAGAAGGTGCTCGGCCTGGGAATGCAGCCCCCGCAACTCGCCGTGATCATGCTGGCGCTCGAGCAAATGAAGGCGACCCTGGAAAAGGGTGCAGCGGGAATCAACCTCATCGCGATGATCAAACGCCGTGATGGTTTTCGCGAGCGCATCAATGCCCTGTCCCAGCAATTGGCAAGCCTGGACAAGGACAAAATGGGGTTCGCACAGCGCATTGAACTGCTTGAATGCTTCAACGCTTTTGACGAGCAACGGGCCGCTTATGTCGAGCAATACCAGAAAATCAAAAACGCGCTGGACAGCTTTCTGGACGTCAACACCACGGGTACATCCGATGACAGCCAACGCAGCATGCGCCTGATCGAGTCGGGCCGACAGTTGATCGGCTACTTGAGCCGCATTCGCTGATAGCAGCGTAGCTCGGGTTGCAAGGGAAATGGCCTGTACGCCCGTTGCAACCCGCGTTTATACACCTGCCGTTCGACAGCAGCCAAAAAGTCATCAACTCTCGAGGGGCCAGCATGACAGAACAACTCTTGTATCAAAGCGACTTCAAGGACCTCACCACTTACCTGCAGGTCTTGCAGAGGCTTCCGGAATTGACCCGCTCTTTCAAGGTCCATCTTGATCAGGTGCCGCTGGCCGGACGCAGCGCCGACCCCATTCCCGAACTACGCAATGTGCTTGACAGGGCCTACAAGGACTTATCTGTCTGGTCAACGCTTATGCCCAAGTTGATGGCGATGCACAGACGACTTGACGCCCTGACGGCAGAACTCACGCAGTTTTCCGGAAATGCAACGCAGCACCAGAAGCTGGCCGTGCAACTGAGGGGCTCCGCAGGCGATCGGCTGATAGCGTTCGAGAACGAGTTCGATAACGAGGAACAGACCGTACAGAAACTGACCCTGGGTATCTGCACCATTCTGCCGCGACTTATTGACTTCCTGAACGACGCTATCTCTCGCTATAGCCGCAAGTTCGGACTGAAGCCGGGCAACCCTCTCCGGGAAAATCTGGCAAACGCCCTGCCGCTGTCATTCGGTGCACCGGATGCGATCGACGCGCAAGAACGACTGTTTCGTGCACAAGGTTATGCGTACCGAGCGTCAGGGTGGTACACCCGCGCTTACACGGCCGCCAGTAATCTGGGTGCCTACCTGTCGCGAATGTGGGAACTGCTCTGGGCCTGTGTGGGCAGCATTATCGGCGTACGTAAAGCCGACACACCTTCGCGTGACCGCCTGGCATCAGGGCTGCTACTGGTCAACGTGCGGGAAATCCAGCGTCTTTCCAAAGGGTTCGACACTGGGCAGGAGCTGACTGCCTGACCCCGGATGAAACGCAAAAAAAACCCGCGATCACTCGCGGGTTTTTATATCAGGACAGCGCTTACAGGTAGAACGACTTCAGCGGCGGGAAGCCATTGAATTCCACTGCGCTGTAACTGGTGGTGTAGGCACCGGTGGACAACCAATACATGCGGTCACCGATGGCCAGGTTGAGGGGCAGACCGTACTTGTAGTTTTCGTACATGATGTCGGCGCTGTCGCAGGTAGGACCGGCGATGACCACTTCTTCCATTTCGCCTTTCTTTTCGGTCCAGATCGGAAACTTGATGGCTTCGTCCATGGTTTCGATCAGGCCGGAGAACTTGCCCACATCGGTGTATACCCAACGCTCGACCGCGGTACGCGACTTGCGGGCAACCAGTACCACTTCGCTGACCAGAATACCGGCGTTGGAGATCAACGAACGGCCTGGCTCGAGAATGATTTCCGGCAGGTCATCACCGAAGTCTTCCTTCAGGAAGCGGATGATCTCTTCAGCGTAGGTTTCCAGGCTGTTGGTGCGGGTGATGTAGTTGGCCGGGAAGCCGCCACCCATGTTGATCAGCTTGAGAACGATGCCGTCTTCTTCTTTCAGACGCTCGAAGATCACTTTGACCTTGGCGATGGCAGCATCCCAGACGCTGATGTCGCGCTGCTGCGAGCCGACGTGGAACGAGATGCCGTAAGGCACCAGACCCAGATCGCGGGCAAGAATCAGCAGGTCCATGGCCATGTCGGTCTGGCAGCCGAATTTGCGCGACAGAGGCCAGTCGGCGGTGGTCGACCCTTCGGTCAGGATGCGCACATAGACTTTCGCGCCCGGTGCAGCCTTGGCAATGTTGCGCAGGTCGGCTTCGGAGTCGGTGGCGAACAGACGCACGCCCTTCTCGTAGAAGTAACGAATGTCCTTGGATTTCTTGATGGTGTTGCCGTAGCTCATGCGCTCCGGACCAACGCCGCAGCTCAGGACCTTGTCCAGCTCGTAGATCGAGGCGATGTCGAAGCTCGAACCCTTTTCCTTGAGCAGATTGATGACTTCAACGGCAGGGTTGGCCTTGACCGCGTAGTAAACCTTGGCGAATTCGAAGCCCGCACGCAGGTCGTCATATGCCTTGCTGATGATGTCAGTATCAATGACCACGAACGGGGTTTCTTGCTTGTCAGCGAACGCCTTCATTTTCTTGAAGGTTTCGGCTGAGTAGTAGTCTTCGACATTGATCGGCATGCTGCTGGAACTCCTATTGGCAAACGGTATTGGTCAATGGGTACAAATGAACGCCCTCCGTATCCCCACTTTGGTTCGCCTACTTCCCAAGGCATGTCGCCGAAAGCAAAAAGGCCCTGAAGGGCTGCCTTCCTGGCCTTGCTGTCTCGTCGTCAGTACTTGAGCCGGATGGATCGTTTCCAGCATGGACGTTCGGCGCGAACTTTAGGACCTGAGGGGCCGGATATCAACAAAAAATGTCGCGTTTTTGCACAGGGCTCTCGAGTTGCCTTCCCAAGGACCTGTTTAACCGACCTGCATGACAGGCAGATGTTCCCTTGGGCCTGGAACGACGATGAGGCAAAGGGCTGCCCCGCCTGTCAGTTCTGACAGTGGACGGATTGGCTGTCCGCGCGCCCAATAACCCCCAAGCCACCTCATCTGGAAACGATCATGGACGATAGACACGATAAAACCGCAGGCTCGGGGCCTTCCAGCCTCACGCCACGTCAAACAAGTTTTACCGTCACAGGGAGGACTTCTGCCTACCTGAACAAGATTCGGCAGATGCGCCCCAGAGGGCACAGTGACTATCAGCCGACCAGCGTCTATGTCACGAAAGGCGAGCGCCTGGAACTCAGCTACTATGAAGAATCGACAGAAAAGATTTCGGCCGTTATCGGCGTTCCCGAACTTAATACACCCATCGTTATTGATCTGAATTTCGGTTTTAACGCCATCGATGTGCCTGAGTCCGGCCTGTTGAGCTTTATCTATCAAGAAGCGGGCAAGTCTGTCCTTATGATGATAAAGGGCTCCTACAGCCATGTACCTTCGTTCATCTTGAACGAGACGACCCATGCGCAGTGGCAGTCTGAGCTGGATCAACTGACCAGTGCACCGGTCGTAATGCTTACCAGCGAGCGAGCCATTATCGTCGTCCGCTACGAAAGCGCCCGGCTCTACATCACTGACCCCGAAAAGCTGATGGCCTACTACGATGACGTTATTCGCGCTCAGGACGGCATCTCCGGGGTGATCGAATACGGAGATAATGAATGGTCCATTGATCCTAACAAGCATCTGTATATAGAGGCCGACCGGCTTTATATGTTTGCTTCGGATGGTCATATGGGATTCAACGGCGCGACTCCGCTTGCCAGCCTGCTTTCAACTAATCCTGCCACTGGTTGGGGACCGTGGCATGAAAGCGGCCATCAGCGGCAGATGGACCCCATGACATGGGGAAGGGGGTCGGGAATGACTGAAGTAACGACCAACCTGTACAGCATGGCGACCCAGGAATTCCTGTTAGGGCGTGCGACCGGGGCGGATGACGGCTACCCCGTCATGAAAGCATATCGGGCCCTTAAGGTAAGGGACTACGACAAGATTCAGAATGTCGGACATAAAATGTTAATGATCTGGCAACTGCGCCTTACGTTTGGTAACTCGTTCTACCCTCAGTTGCATCAACGCTACCGACTCATGAAAAACCCGCCGGCACTGAACAGCGACAAAACGCAACGTTTTATCGTGGAAACCTCACTGATTAGCGGACGAGACCTGTCAGAATTTTTTGACCGCTGGGGAATGTATCCAACACCAGAGACGCTGCGGCAAACCTCAGACTTGCGAGCGCTTGAAGAGCCTATCTGGGACACTGATGATAAAAAGACGTATCCGCTATTACCGCCTGTTGGGACGTACTTTCCTGAGCTGGCCCATATCCTGTCGGACCTACGGGCGGATTTCAACCAGACCACCCGCTTCTCTATCAATGAGAAATGGTTCGGGAAATTCCGCTACAACATGACCAGAAACGGACTGGTTATGGCAACGGTCAATCATGCAGTCTGTATAAATTGCAGAGTCGTCTTTGACGGCGACCGTTGCTACATCGACACCCCCATTCAGATTTTGCCGGGTGAGAAATGGGTTGTAAACGTCGTCACTAACGACCTCAGCTCAGTGGAGTACGAGGCCGCCAGCACTCAATCCTACCCTTTGCTCTTGGTCACGATAAAAAATCTGTTTACCGATGACCGTTGTGCCGAACTCAGGCCGGGGCTTACGCAGTTCGCTTTGGATGCGTATTTCTCTGAAGTCAACAGCCTTCAAACGAACGAAATCCATACTCGCTTGCTGCGTCGGGCACAGCGCATTTATTTACAGAAAATGATTGGCAGCGTCCAGATTAGCGCAGGCACTGTCAGTGTCACGTTTGCCACCGCAGGCTTCAAGAACTACACCTATGTGCTCCAAGGCACTTCGTTCGTCTACGCGACGCTTGATAAGGGCAACCCCAGCCAGTCGGTTTTACTCGATAACATCTGGGTCAAGTATGCAGGTGTAGACCCCCATGACATATATTCCATCACCGTCAGTATGGATCACTCAAACACACCCTATGTGCTTTTTTCAGGCACGTTGGCGGAAGGCAGAATAGCACTGCCGATAAGAGCGCTTTTCACGGACTACACGATGACCCGGTTAACGCCTCTGGCCGACCAGGAAACCGTTAACGCACTGTACCAGACAGTCAATGGCGATCCGATAATCAGTTTGGCCAATCGGGCGGATTACCGAGCCTTCCTGGGTACTGCGCAGCGCTTGCTGCTGGCGCCCAGTATCGCCCGTGTGGTGCGCACAACGAACAGCCTGTCGGTTCATTTTGCGGGGGAGGCGTTTAAGAAACTTGACTATAAGCTGTATGTAAACGGTGCTTACGTGTCCGAGATTACTCAGGGTTACGCCTATTATTCCAGCGTGAACAATGGCGTGTGGACGAGTTCCGGAAAATCTGACAGTGATGACCTGTGCCAGGTCATGTGCGAATACGACGGTATGGCCTACACCCTGTACGAAAGCAGTACCCCACACGGACGTAGTGAAACCGGGCCTCAAGACCCGAACGTCACTCATTGCGAGTTGGGCGGGCTGTAGCTGCCTCTATTGCCGCCAGTCACAACGACTGGCGGCAACACGGCAAATCAGAAAGCCACTTGCTCCGCAGGCGAAACAATACGGGTCTTCATGTCGCGCGAACGGCCCGACTTCGAAAAGACCGCATGTCCCCTCTGACCTCATCACCCACAAAAAAGATCGACGAAAAAAGCCCTGACTCAACTCGGGCAGGGCTTAAAGTATAACGTCCAGACGTAAAACAGCCTATCGAACGTCGTCATTCTGCATCGATGACGCTGCCACACTAACCCAGGTCGTTCTCATAATCCTTCAGGAACTCTTCCCAGCTTATTTCGTCATTGCCATCCGAATTTATCTTGGCAAGCAAGACGTCAAAATCTTCCGGAGTCAGATACTTTTCCATCGTTAAACGAAACTCTGCGACGGTTACTTTTTTATCGCCATTCGTATCGTAGCGGTAGAAGTCTTCGCGCACTCGCGCCAACTGCTTATCCGTAAGCGTGGCCATCACTCACTCCCTCACTTGAATAAAACAGCACGTAAAGCCACGAAAGTAAACGGTGCTGCGTGAAGCCACGTTAGACTCGCGACCCTCGCAACGCTACTGACAGATCTGAGAGTTGACTTACATTGTGAGGTGTGAAAGGGCAAACGCTATCTGATCAGCTTAGCCCAGGCCTTTGCAGCACCGGGCTATGCTTTTTTACATCAAGCCTGCGCGTCTGCCGCCGCCTCCGCTGGCGAGACGATACTGGTCTTCATGCCACGCGAACGGCCCGAGCTCAGATACGCCGCAATGGACTCTTGCGTCACTTCACCCAGGAACACGTTCTCGGCGTCCAGCACCGGCAGCCAGGCGCGGTTGAACTCGTACATGCGCGACAGCAGGATACGCAAGTGCTCGTCGTAAGCGGCAGTGGCGTTGAATTCACGCAGGAACTGCGCGCACGTGCCCTGCTGGCGATGCAGGTCACGACGACGCACATAGCCCATCGCCTTGTTCTCGCTATCGGTGACAACGATGTAGCGACGGTCGTTTTCGTCCATCACTTCCAGTGCGTCGGCAACCGGAGTTTCCGGGCTGACCGACGGCGCGTTGTCGGCGGCGTCTTCGGCCTTGACCAGCAGCAGGCGCTTGAGGGTGCTGTCCTGACCGACGAAGCTGCTGACGAAGTCGTCAGCCGGATGCGCGAGCAGGGTGTCCGGATGATCGATCTGCAGCAGTTTACCGCCACGGAAAATCGCGATCTTGTCGCCCAGCTTGATGGCTTCGTCGATGTCGTGGCTGACCATGATCACGGTCTTGTTCAGCGCGCGCTGCATCTCGAAGAACTCGTTCTGGATCATCTCGCGGTTGATCGGGTCGACCGCGCCGAACGGTTCATCCATCAACAGCAACGGCGCGTCGGCGGCCAGCGCACGGATCACGCCGATGCGCTGCTGCTGACCACCGGACAGTTCACGCGGGTAGCGATGCAGGTACTGCTTGGGCTCCAGCTTGATCATGCTCATCAGCTCGCGAGCACGATCATGGCAACGCTGCTTGTCCCAGCCGAGCAGCTTGGGCACGACCACGATGTTTTCTTCGATGGTCATGTTCGGGAACAGACCGATCTGCTGAATCACGTAGCCGATGTTGCGACGCAGGGTCACTTCGTCCAGGCCCGTGGTGTCTTCGCCATTGATCAGCACTTTGCCGGAGGTCGGCATGATCAGGCGGTTGATCATTTTCAGCGTGGTGCTCTTGCCGCAGCCCGACGGGCCGAGGAAGACGCAGATTTCGCCTTCGTTGACCGTGAGGCTGACCGAATCGACAGCCTTCACTTCTTTGCCGTTGCTCTGGAAAGTCTTGGAGAGGTTCTGGAGTTCGATCATTTCAGTAATCCTTTTGGAGTCAGCGTGCGTTGCAGCCATTGCAGGAGCAGGTCGGCGATGATGGCCAGAATGCTGACCAGGACCGCGCCGACGATCAGCATCGACATATCGCTGCGGCTGATTGAAGCGAGAATGAGTACACCCAGGCCACCGGCGCCGATGGTCGCGGCGATGGTCATGACACCGATATTCATCACCACGGCAGTGCGCACACCGGCGAGGATCACGGGCACGGCGATGGGCAGTTCGACCATGCGCAGACGCTGGCCGAAGGTCATGCCGATGCCTTTGGCGGCTTCGCGAATACCCGGTTCTACCCCGGTCAGCGCCAGATAGGTGTTACGCATGATCGGCAGTAGCGAGTAGAGGAACACCGCCGTAATCGCCGGCATCGGGCCAAGGCCCTGGCCGAATTTGGAATAGAACGGCAGCAGCAGGCCGAACAGAGCAATCGACGGCACGGTCAGCAGCACCGTGGCGCTGGCCTGCAACGGGCCCGCCAGCGCTGGAAAACGCGTCATCAACACGCCCAGCGGCACACCGACGACAATCGCCAGGGTCACGGCGATGCCGACCAGCGTGATGTGCTGCCAGGTCAGCTGCAGGACTTGTGCCCAGTCCAGATGGGAGAAGGCGCTCAAGAAACTCATATCGTCTCCTTCCTTAGTTCAATGGATGCTGGCGCAGAAAATCTGCGGCAACAACGGATGGGCTTTCATGGCCGACGTCGACGCGAGCGTTGAGGTCGATCATGGTCTGGTTGTCCAGCAGGTCAGCCAGCGGCTTGAGCAGCGTGGCGATGTCCGGATGCTTATCCAGATATTCCTGACGGATCACCGGCGCCGCGGTGTAGTCCGGGAAGTAGTGCTTGTCGTCTTCCAGCACTTTCAGTTTGAAAGCATTCAGACGACCGTCGGTGGTGTACACCAGACCGGCAAAAACCTGACCGTTGCGCAACGCGGTGTAGACCAGCCCGGCGTCCATCTGCCGGGTGTTTTCACGACCGAGATTCATGTCGTAGTGCTTGACCATGCCGATCAGCCCGTCGGAACGGTTGGCAAACTCGGTGTCCAGCGCTACGACATGACCCTCTTTGGCTTCGTCCTTGAGCACTTTGGTCAGGTCGGTCATGGTGTTGACCTGCGGGTACTTGTCAGCCACTTTTTGCGGCAGTGCCAGCGCGTAGGTGTTGTTGAACTTCGACGGAGAAAGCCAGACCAGGCCTTTCTTCGCATCCACTTCTTTCACCCGCGCATAGGTCTGGGCGCTGTCGAGTTTTTCATCGATATGGTTGTAGGCCACCAGCGACACACCGGTGTATTCCCACAGCAGATCCAGCTGACCGCTTTCCTGAGCGCTGCGCGCCAGGTTGCTGCCAAGACCGCCGGTAATCTGCACGTCGTAGTTCTTGGTCCGCAGGTATTGCGCAGTCAGTTCGGCAAGCATGGTCTGCTCGGTGAACACCCGTGCGCCGACACGTAACAGCGGCTTTTCCGCAGCCTGGGCCAATGCCGGAAACAGCAAGGCAAAGCCTAAAAACAAGCATATTCTTTTCATGAGGATTCCTTCGCTCAGCGAGCCAGTCCGCGTTCCAGCCAAAGACGACTGGCCAGTGTCACCAGACCATCGAGCAGCAGCGCCAGCAGAGCGGTACACGCCGCACCCAGCACCAGTTGCGGCTGGTTGTTCAAGGCAATGCCCGGGAAAATCAGGCTGCCAAGGCTGTTGGCACCGATGAGAAACGCCAGCGGCGCGGTCCCGACATTGATCGCCAGCGCGACACGCACACCGCCGATAATGATCGGTACGGCATTGGGCAACTCGACACGCCACAGCACCTGGCGCGGGGTCATGCCGATACCGACGGCAGCTTCCTTGAGTGAACCCTGGACGTTTTTCAGGCCCTCGTAGGTGTTACGCACGATAGGCAACAGAGAGGCGAGGAACAGCGCGAAGATCGCCGGCCCGCTGCCGATCCCGAGAATCCCGAGGGCAATGGCCAGAACGGCGAGAGGAGGAACGGTGTTGCCAATGTTGAATATCTGCATGAAGCGTTCGGCGCGGCCAACCATGCTTGGTCGGCTGAGGGCAATGCCTGCAGGGATGCCGACCACCAGGGCCGCCAACATCGAAACCAGAACCAGAATCAGGTGAGCCTGAAGGTAGAACAGCAGGTCATCCTGGTATTGCTTGATAGTACTGATGCCGATCCAGTGGATCAGCAGGGCCAGGAGTGCGATCGTAACCGCACCTCCCAATAGCCCCTTGCCATAGCGATTTGCCACAGGCGGACTCCTTATTTCAGTCGGCGAACGCGTTGACCTGGACGTCCGGAAAGGACGCCGGCAATAACGTTCGCGAAGAGCAGCGGGTGGGTCGCCGGTAAGGGTTTAACCTCGGCGAAAACACAAGCCATAAGCGCAGCTTCGTCAAACCAACATGCTGATGAATCAGCCCCTTGCGTTGGCTTCGTTGCGAGCCTTGACGGGGGAGTGGACGTCTCCACGACCTGAAAGGTTCCCACACGAGACATTATCTGGCCATCGTTTATTGTCTGAACGGTTCGGTTATTGCCGCGAGTTGAGCTATAATCTGCGCCCTTTTTCAATCCCATCCCAGGCGATTTCCTATGACCCAACAGGCCGCCGAAGTCGCGAAACGCCGCACTTTCGCCATTATTTCCCACCCGGATGCGGGCAAAACCACCATCACGGAAAAACTCCTGCTGATGGGCAAGGCCATTTCCGTCGCCGGTACGGTCAAGTCGCGTAAATCCGACCGTCACGCCACCTCCGACTGGATGGAAATGGAGAAACAGCGTGGTATCTCCATTACCACGTCCGTGATGCAGTTTCCGTATCGCGACCACATGATCAACCTGCTCGACACTCCGGGCCACGAAGACTTCTCCGAAGACACCTACCGCACCCTGACGGCGGTCGATTCGGCATTGATGGTCCTCGACGGCGGTAAAGGCGTCGAGCCACGCACCATCGCGCTAATGGATGTCTGCCGTCTGCGCGACACGCCTATCGTCAGCTTCATCAACAAGCTCGACCGCGATATCCGCGACCCGATCGAGCTGCTCGATGAAATCGAAGCGGTCCTCAAGATCAAGGCGGCGCCGATCACCTGGCCGATCGGTTGCTACCGGGACTTCAAGGGTGTCTATCACCTGGCCGACGACTACATCATTGTCTACACCGCAGGCCACGGCCACGAGCGCACCGAAACCAAAATCATCGAGAAGCTCGATTCGGACGAAGCCCGCGCCCACCTGGGCGATGAATACGAGCGCTTCGTCGAGCAACTGGAGCTGGTACAGGGTGCCTGCCACGAATTCAACCAGCAGGAATTCATCGACGGTCAGCTGACCCCGGTGTTCTTCGGCACCGCGCTGGGCAACTTTGGTGTCGATCATGTACTCGATGCCGTGGTGAACTGGGCGCCCAAGCCGCTGGCACGTGTGGCCAACGAGCGCACCGTCGAGCCGGCGGAAGAGAAATTCAGCGGTTTCGTGTTCAAGATCCAGGCGAACATGGACCCCAAGCACCGCGACCGCATCGCCTTCATGCGTATCTGCTCGGGCCGTTACGACAAGGGCATGAAGATGCGCCATGTGCGCCTGGGCAAGGACGTACGGATCGGCGACGCGCTGACGTTCTTCTCGTCGGAACGCGAGCAGCTGGAAGAAGCCTACGCCGGCGACATCATCGGCTTGCACAACCACGGCACCATCCAGATCGGCGATACCTTTACCGAAGGCGAAGCGCTGGGCTTCACCGGTATTCCGCACTTCGCCCCGGAACTGTTTCGTCGCGTCCGCCTGAAGGACCCGCTCAAATCCAAGCAACTGCGTCAGGGTCTGCAACAGCTGGCCGAAGAAGGCGCCACACAGGTGTTCTTCCCGCAGCGTAGCAACGACATCATCCTCGGCGCCGTCGGTGTGCTGCAGTTCGATGTGGTCGCCAGCCGCCTCAAGGAAGAATACAAGGTCGAATGCGCCTACGAGCCGATCACTGTGTGGTCAGCCCGCTGGATCGACTGCGACGACAAGAAGAAGCTCGAAGAGTTTGAAAACAAGGCGGTGGAAAACCTGGCAGTGGACGGCGGCGGTCACCTGACCTACCTCGCCCCTACCCGCGTGAACCTGGCCCTGATGGAAGAACGCTGGCCCGACGTGAAATTCCGCGCCACCCGCGAGCACCACTGACCGGCCGATGGCGTCGCTGGGTGACGCGGAGCGTCACGAACGGCATTCCCACGCTGGAGCGTGAGGAACGATAGGTCTGTAACTATCGTGCCGATGCTCCGCGTCGAGAGTGAGGAATGATAAGCGTCCGAGAGAACACCTATCGTGTCGACGCTCCGCGTCGGCATGCAGTTCTGGACGCTCTGCGTCCTGCCCCGAACTTGCGGCGCGGCGCAGATCTGTGACGCGGGGCGTCACCCACGGCATTCCCACGCTGGACCGTAAGGAACGGTGGGCGTGTCCGAAAGTACGCTCCGTATCCTCTTCTGGCTGGCATTCGCTGATCTGGATCAACCATTCAGCGCAAAATGAGAATTAATCTCAATAGAGCCTTGCTATTATCCCGATAAGAATTATTCTCATCTTACTTGCACAGGAGATGAGACATGACCTATTTGATCGATGCATGGCTGGACAGACCCCACCCTTACCTGAGAATTCTCCATCGCGAGACAGGGGAAGTGTGTGCCGTACTGGAAGAGGAAGCGCTGGAGGAGTTACGCGATCAGGGCGATCTGGATGTGTGCAGCTTGAGTTCCAGCGAGCCATTGGTGCTCAAGGAGCTGGTGAGAAACCTGTTTCTGTTCTGCTACGCGCGGGCGTTGCGCCCCATGGGTGAGTTGCACTGAGCATGAAGCATCAGCACAACTGCGTCGCTGAACGAATCGGCGCGATTCGCTCAGCGACCATCTGCATCGACCGCGTCGCTTACAGAACGTCCAGCAGTTCCACGTCAAACACCAGCACGCTGTGCGGTGCGATGCTGCCTACGCCCTGAGCGCCGTAAGCCAGTTCGCTCGGCACGTGCAGACGCCATTTGCTGCCGGCGTTCATCAGTTGCAGCGCCTCGGTCCAGCCGGCAATCACGCCGCTGACCGGAAATTCGGCCGGCTCGCCACGATCGTAGGAGCTGTCGAAGACGTTACCGTCGATCAACGTGCCGTGGTAGTGAACGCGTACCTGGTCTTCACGGGTTGGCTTGGCGCCAGTACCAGCGGTCACGACTTCGAATTGCAGACCCGAAGCCAGCGTGGTCACGCCTTCGCGCTTGGCGTTTTCAGCCAGGTAGGCCTTGCCGGCGCCCGCAGCCTGCTCAGCCTTGGCGGCTGCTTCAGCCTGCATGATTTCGCGGATGACCTTGAAGCTGGCGGACATTTCTTCCTGACCGACACGGCTTGGCTGACCGCCAAACGCATCGCGCAGGCCTGCCACGATGGCTTCCAGATCGACGCCCGGTGGCGGGTTGTCGCGCAACTGATCGCCCAACTGACGGCCAATGCCGTAGCTGACGCGGGTTTCGTCGGTGGACAGATTGACTTCGGACATGACACTGCTCCGCATGGGGGCATACAGTCAGTGAGCGGTTGAGGCCTGATGGCCATCACTTCGACACTCGCTGATACACCCCGGACAAAAGGCCGAGCAGCCTAGCACAACAGACCGGAAACGTCCTACAGCAGCGGTGGCTAACTTCTGACGATCAGGACCATGAAGAATGAAACGAGATCGGCAGGCGCATTTCGGAACGGTCATTGACCGGCATGCCGCACAGCTCATCATGGACAACGCAATGGACCAGGTAAAAAGGCACCACCGGTATGTCCTTGAGCAGCTCCCGGGCATGCTCTACCGAGCGAAGATGCAGGGTCTTGCCCGCCGGGTCCTTGAGCATCACCGAAGTGCCATTCATGCGCACATCCAGCAGATAGATGCCGCCTTCGATGGAGATCAGGTTCAGCTCATCGACCCGCCCGGCCTGGGCGTGGTCGGTAAATTCCTGATAATTCATGATCGAACCTCCTGCGCAAATGCCTGATGCATCGGAACGGACGTTTTACAACACACAGCGCCGACATGCCAGAAACGATAACGCCCGCCCCTGTCATTCCATGTTGTTTCAGTGCTTGGTGACCTTGTCCAGATAGCCCATCGCAAACGCCGATATCACGAACGTCATGTGGATAATCACGTACCACATCAGGTATTCGGGCTTGATGTTGGTGGCGTCCATGAACACCCGCAACAGGTGGATGGAAGAAATCGCGACAATCGATGCTGCGACTTTCATCTTCAATGAAGACGAATCCATGGTGCCCAGCCAGTTGAGCTTTTCCTTGTCATCGTCGATGTCCAGTTGCGACACGAAGTTCTCGTAGCCGGAGATCATCACCATCACCAGCAAGCCACCGACCAGCGCCATGTCGATCAGCGACAACAACACCAGAATCAGGTCAGCTTCGGCCAGCGAGAAGATGTTGGGAATGACGTGAAAGATTTCCTGGAAAAACTTCAGACACAACGCCAACAGACCAAGGGAGAGGCCGAAATAGATCGGCGCCAGCAGCCAGCGCGATGCGTACATGGCATTTTCAAAAAAACGTTCCATTGATACTCGCAAGGTGTTTTAAAAGAGCGGGCGAGTATATCAGCGGTAATGCGCCGCTCTGAGCGTGCGACAAAATATCGCACAGCGGCAGTTAGCGCACTTGAGGAAACGGGTTGAAGGCTAGAACAGCGACGAACTCTGACAGACAGTCCTGTCGCTATCGATACGGCGCAATTCAGCCTGTATGTGCAGCGTCCAGATAGGCACGTCATCGGCACATTGATAACCATGCAACGACAGGCTTTCAATAACGCTGGTGAGCACCGTTTGCGCTGCGGGCAAGCCTTTGAAAGGCCCCTGGGACTTGATTGCGGAAGGCTGTTCTTCGGCCATACCGGCGGCGAAGAACACCATCCACTGTCCGTTGTCATGAGGAAGAGGCCGGATGACACACTCGATGCGGGTCATCAGCCCCATGCATTCTCGGGTAAGGCAAAGGCTACGCGGCATGATGCGCTCCTGTTCAGCAACAGTATTCATCCGTCCCATGAAGCAGAATGCACGCCAATCTCTTTGGCCACTGCGATCACCTCAAGACTAGAAGAAAACCACCCGGCGAGAAACCATCTCTGATGAACGGAGCACCGGACGGTTTGGCACCGCCCGGTTCCTGCGCATTCAGACCTTGAGTTCAGGCTGCAACTGCGCAGGCTCCTTTTCCAGCTCTTCCTTGAGGTCTTCGTCGCTGAGCATCTCTGCGATATCGCGCAGACGCTCCACGACACGCGCATTGACGCTGCCCTCAGGGAATTCGCCATGCTCGTCGGGCGCACCGGCAGGTTCGCCCACCAGCAGGCTCAGCGCCTCATCGGCCTGACGTACTGCGTAGATGTGGAATTGCCCGGCACGAACAGCCTGTACCACACGCTCATCCAGCATCAGCGTGGTGACGTTGGCGTGCGGAATGATCGCACCCTGCTCACCGGTCAGCCCACGTGCTTCGCAGAGGCGGAAGAAGCCCTCGATCTTTTCATTGACCCCGCCCACCGCCTGAACTTCGCCAAACTGGTTGATCGAGCCGGTAATCGCGAAGCACTGCTTGAGTGGCGTGCGTGACAGCGCCGAGATCAGCGTGCAGACCTCGCCCAGCGACGCACTGTCGCCATCTACGTAACCGTAGGACTGCTCAAGGGCGATACTCGCGGAAATCGCCAGCGGGAATTCCTGGGCATAACGGCTGCCGAGGTAGCCGGTGAGGATCATCACGCCCTTGGAGTGGATCGGCTGGCCAAGGTTGACCTCGCGCTCGATGTCGACGATCCCGCTGCCGCCCGGGTAAACCGTGGCGGAAATCCGCGCGGGCACGCCGAAGGCCGAGTCACCAACCTCCAGCACCGTCAGGCCGTTGCACTTGCCGACTGCCGCGCCGTCAGTGTCGATCAGGATCACGCCAGCCATCATGTCATCGAGAATCCGCGCCGAAACTCGCCCGGTACGGGTGGCCTTGGCCTTGAGCGCACGCTCGATATGCCCGGCGTCGGTCTTGTCGTCGTTGGCCAGCTGACGGATGAAATCGGCCTCGCTGACCAACTGGAACAGGTCGCCGATACGCGCCGACAAACGCCCCTGATGCTCGGCCAAGCGGGCGCTGTAAGTCGCCAGTCGTGCCACTGCGTCAGCGGTCAGAGGTGCCATGCCCTCCTCCGAGGTCCGGGTCTTGAGCAACTGAGCGAACTGCTCGAGCGTTTCATCGACCATCGGAATCTCTTCATCGAAGTCGACCAGCACCCGGAACATCTCCTGGAAGTCAGGATCGAGGTCTTGCAGGGTGTAGTACAGCGAACGCGAACCGATGATGATGATTTTGACGTTCCACGGAATCACTTGCGGCGTCAGGCTCACGGTGGCAACACGGCCGAGCTCGCCCAGCGGCGACTCCATCTTCAGCTTGCGCGATTGCAGGGTACGCTTGAGCGCATCCCAGACGAACGGCTCGCCGAGCATCTTCTCGGCTTCCAGGATCAGGAAACCGCCGTTGGCGCGATGCAGCGCGCCAGGGCGCAGTTGCCGGTAGGTGGTGTACAGCGCGCCCTGATCGGTGCTGTATTCGATGCGCCCGAACAGGTTGTCATAGGTCGGGTGTTGTTCGAAAACCACCGGCGCACCGCCATCACGGGTATTCCCGACCACCAGACTCGGGCTGTACTGCTCTTCCAGCAGCTTGCGCGCCTGGGCATCGGTCTTGGCATCATCGACCAACTGCTCGACCAGCGTCTTGAGCAGGTACACCTGCATGGCCTGCAGGTAGGCGCAGACCGCAGCGTTCTCGGCGTACTTTTCCGAGAGCGGTGCCAGCAAGGGTTGCAGGGTCAGGGTGATGGTTTCTTCATTCAACTGACGCAGCTGATTGTTGGACTCGCGCTTCCACTGCGGCAGGCTGGCCAGCTCTTCGTTGAGACGCTCCTCGAGCGCGGAGATATCTTCGTGAAAACGCTCGCGATCCGCTTCGGGCAGCTGCGAAAACTCGGCCTCGTCCAGCGCCTTGCCGTCGGCCATCGGCGTGAACGCGATGTTGGAGCTGTCGCGATACAGCGCGATGTCTTTCTCCAGCGACAGGCGCTCGATGACATCAAGAGCACGGTCGTAGCGCTGATTGAACGCACGGTCGATCGAGCTTTTCTTCTGCTGGTACGAGGGGTGCTCGAAAACCGCCGGGAAGGTCACCAGCAGGTTGTCGATCAGACCGCCGATGTCGGCGGTGAACTCATGAGCAGTACCTGGTGGCAGCTCCAGCGCCTTGGGTTCGCGGGGCTCGTCGAAGTTGTTGACGTAGACCCAGTCCGACGGCGTCTGCATCCGCTTGCCTTCGGCCTTGAGGTAGCGTTTGACGAACGAAAAGCGCCCGGTGCCGGGCTCGCCCATGACAAACACGTTGTAACCGGGGCGCGGCATGGCAACGCCGAACTGCAGGGCCTCTACGGCTCTCTCCTGGCCAAGGACACCGCGAAAGGGTTCGAGCTCGTGGGTGGTCGCAAAGCTGAACTGCTCAGCGGAAAACGGACGGGTCAGCGCGTTGGGCGCGAGGCGTAGGTTGGCTGCGACAGAATCGGGCATCAGTAATCCTTACATCAGGCGGGGCAGATGTCGGCATTCTGGCGCTCGCTGTACACGACTTGCAAGGCAGGAAAGAGTCGAAAAGCATTTGCGTGTCTGCCGCCAGGAGCGGCGTCCTGAAAAAAGCCGTTTTCAGGTAATAATCTGTAATCACTCACGGAACCCTTGGAACGTGCCTAAACTCCAAACTGAACAGGTGGTTGCTGGCTGGCCATCTGTCTTGATGTAACGACTCAAGAAACTCGACCCTTGGCTGAACTAAAAAGAGAAAAAGCTATGAAACGGATTCTTCTTGGAACGCTCTTCGCCGCTGTATCGATCAACGCTATGGCTCAAGCACCAGGCGGCCCTGACTGCGGTTGGGGCAACATGCTGTTTGAAGGTCAACGCGGTACTCCAGCTCACTTCCTGGCTTCGACCACCAACGGTACTTCGGGTAACGCCACCTTCGGCATGACCTCCGGCACCAACGGCTGCTCCACCAACGGCGCACTGACCTATGGCGGTAAATCCTGGCTTGCCATGAACGGCATGATGGATGAACTCTCCAAGGACATGGCCATGGGTCAGGGCGAAGCACTGACGACCTACGCTGTGGTACTGGGCGTTGCACCAGAAGACCGCGAGCACTTCGCCGCCGTCACCCACGAGCACTTCTCGCAAATCTTCAGCAAGGCCGACGCCACTGCCGAAGACGTCCACACCAACACTGTGAATGTTCTGAAAAACGATCCGACTCTGGCCAAGTACGCTACCCAGGCTTAAAGTCGCTCGCCCGCCCTTTCTTCGCAAAGGGCGGGATCCCCTTTTCTGATTAGTTGCCCTCTATGCTCAAACGTCTTGTATCGCTGGCGCTGTTCGTCTGTGCCCCTTTATCTGCGGCACCTCATGCCAGCGCTGACCGTTTGCAGCAACTGGCCAATGAGCCGTTCTGGATTTCCCTGGGTCACTACGAGGCCGGCAAGCTCGGTGGCTGGCGCAGCTACGTCACAGACCCCAAATTCTTTCTCGCCGCCGACGGTGCGCATGACCCGAAGGCAGAGCTGAGCGCCACGCTGGAGGCGATTTACGCCCCCGTGACCAACGAGCAGACCCACGCCCAGTGCGTATACCCGGCACGTACCCGCTGGCTGCGCGACCAGTTGCACCTGACTGACCTGCCAACCCCGGACTGCAAGGAATTCAAAGCCTGGTACAAGGATGTGGCGCCGGACAGCACGGTGCTGATTTTCCCGGCCGCCTACCTCAACAGTCCCTCGTCGATGTTTGGCCATACGTTGCTGCGCATCGACCCGGCCAGCGCGAAAACCAACAACACCACACTCTTGAGCTATGCGATCAACTTCGGTGCCTACATCGAAGGCATGGACAACAGCATTCTGTACGCGTGGAAAGGTCTGGCAGGCGGCTACCCGGGGTTGTTTGCGCTGGTGCCGTATCAGGAAAAACTGTCGGAATACCGCAGCCTGGAAAACCGCGACCTGTGGGAATACCGGCTGAACCTGACTGCGGAAGAAACCGGGCGCATGGTCGAGCACGTCTGGGAGCTGAAACAGATCCGCTTCAGTTATTTCTTCTTCGACGAAAACTGCTCCTACCGGCTGCTGGAATTGCTGCAGGTCGCCCGCCCGGGCCTGAAGCTTACCGATCAGTTCGGCCTGACCGCGATCCCGACCGATACGGTCAAGGCGATCAAGGCCGCCGGGCTGGTGGAGAAGATAGATTATCGCCCGTCACGCGAACGCGAGTTGCTGAGCCGCGCCGAACCGCTCGATGCAGACGAGCAACAGTGGGTATTGAAGGTCAGCGCCGATCAGAAACAGCTGCACAACAGCGAGTACCTCGCGCAGCCCAAAGAACGCCGCGCGTTGATTCAGGACGCCGCCTACCGTCTGGAACGCTACCGCGCCAACGGTCTTGAGCGCGACACGCAGCGCTCGCAACGCAGCTTCGAGCTGTTGCAGGCGATCAATCAGAACCCGCCGCCACAACTGGACATCCCGCGCCCCGGCCTGCCGGAAGAAGGCCATGAATCACGTACCTGGCAGCTGGGAGCGGGCACCCGCGGTGACAAGGCGTTTGCCGAATATGGCCTGCGCATGGCCTACCACGACCTGAACGACAACGCCTATGGCTTCCCGCTGGGTGCGCAGATCGAGATCCTTCAGCTCAAGGTGCGCCAATATGAAGGCAACGACTGGCAGGTGCAGCAACTGGACCTGGCGACCATTCGCTCGCTGACTCCGCGTACCGAGCTGCTGAAACCCTGGTCATGGCAAGTTACCGGCGGCCTGGAGCGGGTTCTCGGCAAGCATGGCGACGAGAACCTCGTCAGCCATGTCAACGGTGGTGGCGGCGGCACCTGGAAACTGACCGACGACATGCTCGGCTTTGCACTGGGCACGGTGCGGGTCGAGCACAACAACGATTTCGCCGAATTCATCTCACCCGCTGCGGGCTTTAACACTGGCCTGCTGTGGCGCAACCCGCTGGGCAACCTGAGCCTGGAAGCCAAGGGCGACTATTTCACCAATGGCGAAGTGCGCCGCAGCGTCAGCCTCAATCAGCAATGGGAGCTGTCCCGCAACCTCGGCCTGCGCCTGAGCGCCCAGCGCGAATTCAGCCAGATGAGCTCGCCGCAGAATGAAGTGATGCTTGAGGTGAAGTGGTATCACTACTGATCGGGTCGGTGGAAACGGCTGGCAGTGTGTCGCGAAAATAAAAGCACACTGCCATTACACGTTCCCTACATCGCTTTTACGAATAACTCACAAATTACCTTCTAGACTCCTCTCATAAGCAGAGGGAATCACCATGAAGCGGTATTGGCTGTTGTTGTCGCTGGCCATCGTGCTGGCGGGTTGTCAGTCCACCCGTGACCAGATGCTGGCCGAGGGTTATCCGCCGGGCTTTGCAGACGGCTATCAGGATGGTTGCAGCAGCGGCAGGGAAGCAGCAGGCGCCACGACCGGCCAATTCCGCAAAAACGTACCCCGTTACTTGAAAGACAAGCTCTACGCCCAGGGCTGGACCGATGGCTTTCGTCAGTGCGAGACCTCGCAGGACAATCGCGACCGGCTTGATCCTGGCCAGGTCTTCAATGAGCGTGATCGCGCCTGGGAGCAGGAAAAGACCCGCAGTGCCGCCAAGGCCTATCGTCCGAACTGACCCGCAAAGCGTGGAAAATCGACGAAACCAATGATGTCCTGCTGTGGCCCAAAGCCTATTAGGGAGGACTTTTCATGAGCCGCGCATTCGTAAACGAAGACAACGCTGCCGCCGAGGCCGAACAACCGGTAGAGCGGCTGGTCAGCACACAGATCAACTACGTCACTGCCGAAGGCCTGACCCTGTTGAAGAAACACGTCGGCAGCCTGCAGGCGCAGCACAGTACGCAAACTGCGTTGGGCGAAGCGGCGGACAAGCAACGACTGGCCGACCTGGAACGCGACCTGCGCTACTTCAACCAGCGCCTGCAAAGCGCGCAGGTCGTTGCACCGGCAGTGTCGACCGAAAAAGTGCAGATCGGCAGTTGGGTGACGTTCGCGGATGAAGAGGATAACCGCCAGCGCGTGCATCTGGTCGGAGAGGATCAGGCCGATGCAGCCAACGGGCTGATCAATTGGGGATCGCCACTGGGCCGCGCCCTGATCGGCGCACAGAAAGGCGATGAAGTGTTGTGGCAGCGCCCGGCAGGCGATCAGTCGATTGAAGTGCTGCTGATCGAACCTGACGCGTGAGCCAGGCCAGCCAACGGCAGCGCCGCTCCTTGCAAGGAGCGGCGCGTGCCTGAACGCTGATCAGGCCAGCTTTTTGTGACGCACACGATGCGGCTGGGCAGCCGCTTCGCCCAGACGCTTCTTGCGATCGGCTTCATACTCGGTGTAGTTGCCTTCGAAGAAGATCGCTTGCGAATCGTCTTCGTACGCCAGGATATGCGTGGCTACACGGTCAAGGAACCACCGATCGTGAGAGATCACAATGGCAGCGCCCGGGAAGTCCAGCAGCGCTTCCTCCAGTGAACGCAGGGTTTCCACGTCAAGGTCGTTGGACGGTTCGTCGAGCAGCAGCACGTTGCCGCCCTCTTTCAGGGTCAGCGCCAGGTGCAGACGACCACGCTCACCACCGGACAGGTCCTTGACGAACTTCTGCTGATCGCCGCCCTTGAAGTTGAAGCGACCGACGTAGGTACGCGACGGAATCTCATAGTTACCGATACGGATCACATCGGAGCCGTCGGACACAGCCTGGAACACCGACTTGCTGCCGTCCAGGTCATCACGGCTCTGGTCCACACAGGCCAGCTGCACGGTTTCACCGACTTCGATGCTGCCCGAATCCGGCTGCTCCTTGCCCATCAGCATGCGGAACAATGTCGACTTACCGGCACCGTTACCGCCGATCACGCCAACGATGGCGCCTTTGGGCATGGAGAACGACAGGTTGTCGATCAGCACGCGGTCGCCATAGCCCTTGGTGACGTTCTTGAACTCGATAACCTTGTCGCCCAGACGCGGACCGGCAGGGATGTAAATCTCGTTGGTCTCGCTGCGCTTCTGGAATTCCTGCGACTGCATTTCTTCGAAGCGTTGCAGACGCGCCTTGGATTTGGACTGACGCGCCTTGGCACCCTTGCGGACCCATTCCAGCTCGTCTTTCATGGCTTTTTCGTGCGCGGTCTGCTGCTTGGATTCCTGCGCCAGACGGTCGGACTTGGCTTCAAGCCAGCCGGAATAGTTGCCCTCGTAAGGAATACCGGCGCCGCGGTCGAGTTCCAGAATCCAGCCAGCCACGTTGTCCAGGAAGTAACGGTCGTGCGTGATCGCAACCACAGTACCCGGGAAGTCGTGGAGGAAATGCTCCAGCCAGGCGACCGAGTCGGCATCCAGGTGGTTGGTCGGTTCGTCGAGGAGCAGCATGTCCGGTGCGGAGAGCAGCAGGCGGCACAGCGCGACACGGCGCTTCTCACCACCGGAAAGGACCGAAACCTTCGCATCCCAGGCCGGCAGGCGCAGCGCGTCGGCGGCGACTTCCAGCTGACGCTCCAGGTTATGGCCATCGCTGGCCTGCAGGATGGATTCGAGCTTGGCCTGCTCGGCCGCCAGCTTGTCGAAATCAGCGTCCGGCTCGGCGTATTCGGCGTAGACCTGATCGAGACGCGCCTGGGCGTCCTTGATCACGCTGACCGCCTCTTCCACGACCTCACGGACCGTCTTGTTCGGATCAAGTTGTGGCTCCTGCGGCAGATAACCCACATTGAGCTCCGGCATCGGACGTGCTTCGCCATCGAACTCGGTGTCGACACCCGCCATGATTTTCAACAGCGTGGATTTACCCGAACCGTTGAGGCCCAGCACACCGATCTTGGCACCGGGGAAGAAAGACAGAGAGATGTTTTTCAGGATTTCACGCTTCGGCGGCACAACTTTGCTCAGCCGATGCATGGTGTAGACGTATTGAGCCATGAAATGAAAACCTAGCGTCTGTAATGAGGACCGATTTGGGTAACGAGCTTAAAGCTCCGGCCGGAAAAAAGCTTTTATTTGTCCTTGAGACTTGCCGCGGGACCGTTCCGAGCCTTGAATAAACTCAGTTGGAAACCTGTCGGGCAGTGCTGGCAAATATAAAGCCTGATCGATATTGCAAAAAGTGGAGTCACTCATGCAGGAGTCGGTGGAGACCACGCGTTGCGCAAAGCTACCCGAATGCTGCGTGCAGGGCAAACGATACGGCCCAACGGGACTGGCACTTTGCCACAACTAAAGGCATGCTAGCCGCCCTCTTTGGGCGACCCGCCTATTTTACATAAAGCACCACTGCTTCAGTCCAGCAGTCAGGAACAGCGATTTGCCCACTTCAACGCCTCTGTCGTCATCCAGTGTCGCTACAGACAGTGCGACCAGGCCTCTGCGTGGGTCAGTGAAAGGCGTGTTGGCGGGTCTGGTTCTGGTGGTGCTTGCCCTGTTGCTCTGGCAACTGATCGAGCAGTTTCACCAGACTCAGGAGCGTCAGCGTCAGCGCAGTCTGGAGTACAGCGTGCAGCTGTCCGACCGGATGAGTCTGAACATGGCGCTCAAGGCGCAGATCGCCATGAACCTGCTGGACGAGGCACTCTCCTCCGGGGAGCAGTTGGAGCAGCCGACGACGCTGGTGAACCTGCGCACTGCCCTGCCCGCCCTGCGCAGCGTCGCTCGCCTGAACCCGGCGGGTGAGATTGTCAGTGACAGCGCCGAGGCCTCGCGCGACGCTGAGTTTCTCGGACGGGCCATGAAACAGGCGCGAGGTCGCCCCTACTTCTATACCAACTCCGAAGACGGCAACCAGATTTATATACTGATTCGCCTGGGCAACGGCGTGAGCGGCGATTACTGGGCAGTGCGCGTGGCGCCCGAGGCCTTGAAGGAGCTTGCCAGCCAGCCGGCTCAGGACTTTCAGCACCTGTGGCGTCTTGAACAGCGCAAGACGCAGCGGGTCATTCTCCATGAACCGGTGGCCGCCAACGACGCGGACAGTGGCCTGTACGACACCATTCTGCTTCAGCCGCTGAGCAACAGTGACTGGCAACTGCGGGGGCTGTTCGATACCTACAAGACCCGCAGCGAACTGCTTGCGCCGCTGATCGGCAAGTGCCTGATCGGCGTGCTGCTGTCGATCCTGCCGTTGCTCGCGCTGATGAGCCTGCGCAGACGCCAGCGCCAGATGCTGCAAAGCCGACGCCGCTACCGGGATATCTTCGAGGGCGCGGGCGTCGCAATCTGTGTCATGGACATGTCCGGCCTGCAAGAGCAACTGGAAGCACTCGAGGTCAGGAACGGCGAGGACTTCGAGCGTCTGCTCAAAAGCCAGCCCGCCTCCCTGAAACGCCTGTTGCAGCAATTGCGCATCAGCGAACTCAACGAAGTCGCTCTGAGCCTGCTGGACATCGAGCACCGCGAACAGGCATGGCAACCGTTGATCGAGGGTGAATCGCGCTCGCGTCCGGGGGTCGGCATTCCGATCATTCAGGCGGTTCTCGCCGGACAGCCGCGACTGGAACTGGAAATCTGCCTGACCCGTGCAGGCGGTCAGGATCAGCACCTGTGGCTGGTCATGCGCCTGCCCGAGACACGCGGCGACTTCGATGCCGTCATTCTCAGCATTGGTGATATCACCAGCCGTAAACAGGTCGAGCTGTCGTTGCTGGACCGCGAGAGCTTCTGGTCCGACGTGGTCCAGACCGTTCCCGACCATCTGTACGTTCAGGACGTGCTCAGCCAGCGGGTGATCTACAGCAACCACCACTTCGGCTACACGCTGGGTTACAGCAAGTCAGAACTGCACGCCATGGGCGAGTTCTTCTGGGAAGTCCTGCTGCACCCCGACGACGCGCGACACTATCAGGACATGCGCCTGCGCCAGCGTCACCATGGGCACAATGAATTACTGCAAAGCGTGTTGCGCTTTCGGGACCGCGAGAGCAACTGGCGGAGCTTCGACATTCGCGAACAGGCACTGGCCTGGGACGCAGAAGACCGGGTCACCCGCATCATCGGCATTGCCAAGGACATTACCGAGCAGGTCGCGTCCAGCCAGTCGCTGCGTGACAGCGAACAGCGTTACCGCATGCTCGCCGAAAGCATCAGTGACGTGATTTTCTCCACCGACGGCCGGCTGGCAGTCAACTACGTCAGCCCTTCGGTAGAACGTGCGCTGGGCTACAGCGCCGAGTGGATCATACAGAACGGCTGGTCCGCCGCGATTGCCAACCCCCAGCAAATAGTCGGTTTTGATGCGCTCATGAGCCGCATCGACAAGGTCCTCGACAAACCTCAGGAACTCGCCAGGCTGCGCGAAGAAGTCACCACCCGAATGTTCCTGTTCGACTGCCTGCGTGCCGACGGTCGCAAGATCCCGGTGGAACTGCGCGTGGTGCTGGTGTGGGGCGAACACGGCAATTTCGAGGGCATCTTCGGCGTGGGCCGGGACATCAGTCAGCAGCGTCGGGCCGAGAAAGACCTGCGCATGGCTGCCACTGTATTCGAGCATTCGACATCCGCCATCCTGATTACCGACCCCGCCGGCTATATCGTGCAGGCCAACGAGGCCTTTACCCGCGTCAGTGGCTATGAAGTAGCTCAGGTGCTCGATCAGTTGCCGGGCATGCTCACCGTGGAATCCGAACAGGAAACCCGCCTGCGCCACATTCTCAGGCAGTTGAACGGACAAGGCACGTGGGAAGGTGAAATCCGGCTCAAGCGCCGTAACGGCGAACACTACCCGGCCTGGGTCGGCATTACCGCAGTCCTCGACGACGAAGGCGATCTGGCCAGCTACGTGTGCTTCTTCAGCGATATCAGCGAACGCAAGGCCAGCGAGGACCGTATCCACCGTCTGGCCTACTACGACGCGCTGACTCACCTGCCCAACCGCACCCTGTTCCAGGATCGCCTGCATTCGGCGCTGCAGCACGCCGAGCGCCAACAGGCCTGGGTCGTGCTGATGTTCCTCGACCTCGACCGCTTCAAACCGATCAACGACTCCCTGGGGCATGCCGCGGGCGACCGGATGCTGCAGGAAATGGCCACGCGGCTGCTCGCCTGTGTGTCGGTGGATGACACCGTGGCCCGCATGGGCGGTGATGAGTTCACCCTGCTGCTGGAACCGGATGAAAGCCGTGAAGCGGCGCTGAATCGCGCCATTCACGTCGCCGAACGCATTCTGACCAGCCTGATCACGCCGTTCGTGCTGGAAGGCCGCGAGTTCTTTGTGACCGCCAGTATCGGCATCGCACTCAGCCCGCAGGACGGCAAGGAACTGAGTCAGTTGATGAAGAACGCCGACACGGCGATGTATCACGCCAAAGAGCGCGGCAAGAACAACTTCCAGTTCTATCAGGCCGACATGAACGCGACCGCGCTGGAGCGTCTGGAGCTGGAAAGCGACTTGCGCCACGCCCTGGAGCAGAAGGAGTTCACCCTCTTCTACCAACCGCAGTTCAGCGGCGACGGCAAACGCCTGACGGGCGCGGAAGCCCTGTTGCGCTGGCGCCATCCGCGCCGCGGGCTGGTGCCGCCCAACGACTTCATCCCGGTGCTCGAAGAGCTCGGGCTGGTCGTGGAAGTCGGCGACTGGGTCCTGGCCGAAGCCTGCCGTCAACTCAAGCACTGGCATCAGGCCAGGGTTCGCGTGCCCAAGGTGTCGGTCAACATCTCGGCACGGCAGTTCTCGGACGGTCAGCTCGGTAAACGCATCGCCCACATACTCGAACAGGCCGGCCTGTCACCCGCCTGTCTGGAACTGGAGCTGACCGAAAGCATCCTGATGCGCGAAGTCAACGAGGCCATGCAGATACTCGATGGCCTCAAGAACCTCGGCCTGAGTATCGCCGTCGATGACTTCGGCACCGGCTACTCGTCGCTGAACTACCTCAAACAGTTCCCGATCGACGTGCTGAAGATCGACCGCACCTTCGTCGATGGCCTGCCGTCCGGAGAGCAGGACGCCCAGATCGCCCGCGCCATCATCGCCATGGCCCACAGCCTGAACCTCTCGGTGATCGCCGAAGGCGTAGAGACCCACGAGCAACTTGAGTTTCTCCGCGAACACGACTGCGACGAAGTCCAGGGCTACCTGTTCGGCCGCCCGATGCCACCTGCCCAGTTCGAAGCGCAATTCAGCAACGACGCGTTGTTCATGCTGGATTGAGGGCCAGTTCTCGCAACGTCGCCATCGTCCATTTGAACGATAGCCGAACCCTTGAATATGAGTAGACTTGAGCCACTGCCTCGCACAGCGTCGACGACAGCGAGCGCTCTACCCATAACAAAGAACACAAGGGGGTAGCATGATCAGCGATACAACGTCCCTGGACAGTGTTTCCTGGCAGGTCGTGGAAGCCTTGAACAAGGTGATTCTCGCGCTTCAGACCGAGGTCAGCAGTGCGTCTATCTCTACGTTTCATCAACAGGCACTTGAGCGGGTGCGCGCGCTGGTGCAGTTCGACAAGGCCTGGTGGGGCAGATCCACCTGGCGTGACAACTGGCCCGTCGAGCACAGTTCCTTTTTGCTCGGCCTGCCCTCCGGTTACGCCGCCGAGTGGGAGCAACTCAAGACCTCGGATGCCAGCGTCGGCAGAATGCATCAGACCCAGGGCGTCTGTCAGGTCATTCACTGCACGGCAGCGGATGCCCCTCCCGCGCTTGCCGACCTCGGACGCCAGTACGACCTTTGCTTCGCGCTGGGCATAGTCCTGACCGACCCGCACACCCAGCAGGGCGTGCATTTGACGCTGTTTCGCTCGGCCGACCACACGCCCTTTTCGCCCTTGGACAAACGCCTGATCGAGTGGCTGATGCCGCATCTGATCGCCGCTGAACAGGCCAGTTATCTGCGCACGCTCACGACCCTGCGGGAAACGCAGGGGGCCTACGATGAGACCGCCATGGCGGTGAGTGATCGTTACGGCGTGCTGCTTTCCATGGAGCCTGCGTTCGCGTCGATGCTGGCCTCGGAATGGCCCGACAGGCCGTCCAATCGTCTGCCCCGACAGTGCAACCCTCAAGCGGGCTATTCGAGCCATAACCTGCACATCACGTCGCAGCCGGTGGGCGACCTCGTTCTATTGACGGCGCGCCGACGCAGCAGCCTGGAACTGTTGAGCACGCGCGAACTTCAGGTCGCCCGAGGCTTTGCGGTCGGACAGACGTACAAGGAAGTTGCGCGCAATATCGGTATGTCGCCCTGCACCGTCCGGCACCACTTGAGAAAGATCTACAACAAGCTCGGTGTCACCCGTAAAGCGCAGATCGCCCAGTTACTGCATTTGACTGACGGCTGACGCCAACGCGCTCTATCCCCATTTCCGGTTTTTCCAATAACTGCCACCCCGCAAGGGAGGGCTGTGCTCGCCCATAAAAATAACAAGGCACTTACCGATGTCTTTAAAAAACCACTTTCTCAGCGCTTCAGGGCTCGCCATGGCGATCCTGTGGTTATCGTCCACAGCGTGCGCCACCGAGAATGCGGCGCCCACGACAGCCGCTGGCGTTTTTGACTTTGGCGCAGGTTTCATGCCGCCCACCACCCCCAATGGCACCGTCGGCATGCGCATCAGCAACTACCACGCGGATGTCATCAAGGACAGCCACGGCAATGACAGCCCCAACGACTTCCAGATCAACGTCCTGGCGATCGGCCTCGCCTACTTGCGAATGACCGATCAGGCGTTTTTGGGGGCCCGCTATGGTTTCGCGGTGGTGCCGATCTTTTTCAAGATGGATGCAGACCTGGGCGTGAACGTCGGGGGGCAACGGGTAGTCAGCGACAGCGCAGCGCTGTTTCGCCAGGCGGACCTGCAAGTGGTGCCGATCATCCTGGACTGGAAGCTCGGGCCGGGGCTGGGCATCAATACCCAACTGATGATTCAGGCGCCCACCGGGGACTATGACAAAAACCGCCTGGTCAGCCCTGGCACCCATCACTGGACGGTCTCTCCGCTGTTGAATGCGACCTACGTGTCACCCGGCGGCTTCGAGGTTTCCTCGAGTTTCCAGATCGATATAAACGCGCGTAACCCCGACACCGATTACCGCAGTGGCGTTGAGTACCGGCATGAGTTTGCAGTGGGCCAGCATGTCGGCGACTGGACCGTCGGCATCGGCGGCTACTACTACCGGCAGCTGTCGGACGACGACGCGCCGGGGCTGACCCGCGGCAATCGCGCGCGGGTACTCGCCGCAGGCCCTGCAGTGAGTTACTTCAAACCCGGCTCAGGTCTGCCCCCCATCTGGTTGCACGCCTACAAGGAGTTCGACGCCCGCAACCGTGCCGAGGGCTACACCGTGGCGCTGCGTACCGGCATCAGCTTTTAAGTGGCGTGCGCACCGCGACGACACGCTTTCAATCCTGGAGACGATCGATGAACGACCTGCACGAATTATTCAATACGCTGGACGGCCGTGGCCTGGCAACACTGGTACGCAATGGCGAGGTGAGCCCCGGCGAGCTGCTGGAAACCGCTATCACGCGGGTCGAGCAGGTCGAGCCCGGCCTGAACGCCGTCAGCGAAAGGCTTTACGAGCAGGCGCGCAGCCAGGCGAGCGGAAGCAGCGTCAGACAGGGCGTCATGGCAGGCGTACCGACCCTGGTGAAAGACATGTTCACCCCGATGACCGGAGCACGGATGACCAGTGGCTCGCATGCGCTGGGCGAGTTTCGCTCAGACATCGACTGCGAAATCGTCAGCCGGCTGCGCCAGGCCGGCTGCCAACTGATCGGAACGACCACCGCCCCTGAATTCGGCGTGTCCTACAGCACCGAATCGCAACGCTTCGGCGCGACCTGCAATCCGTGGAATCTGCAGCACAGCGCGGGTGGTTCCAGCGGGGGTGCCGCCGCTCTGGTTGCGGCGCGCGCCATCCCCTTCGCTCATGGCAACGACGGCGGCGGCTCGCTTCGCGTGCCGGCTTCCTGCTGCGGCGTATTCGGCTTCAAGCCCTCGCGCGGCCTGCTGCCGTCCGGCCCGATGGTCGGCGAGGGCTGGGCAGGCCTGAGCACCGCTCATGCGATTACCCTGTCGGTAGGCGACAGCGCCGCCCTGCTTGATGCCACTGCCGGGAGTGACCTGGGTGCTCCCTATGCGGCGCCCATGCCAGCGACGCCCTTTGCACACGCCGCAGGACGCGATCCCAGGCGCCTGAAAATCGCCCTGATCTCGGCAATATCACCCTGGCCGGCCGAACCGGAAGCCCTGGCCGCACTGCAACACACTGTGGCCTTGCTGGAGGCGCTCGGGCATTACGTGGTCCCGACGACGTTGCCGGTTCAGTTACCTGAATTCCTCGATGCGACGTTCGACATCATCGGCTCACACACCCAGGGCTACCTCGATCTGCTGGGCAAAATGCGCGGTTTCCCGGTGGCCATGGACGAAGTGGAGCCGCGCACCCGCGTGATTCTGCGCGAACGCGGGCAACTGCCTGCAACACGCTACATTTCCGCGGTCGAATCGATGCATGCACTGGGCCGGGCGATGGCCGGTTTCTTCGAAGAGTACGACATTGTTCTCACCCCGACGCTCAACCGCGCGCCGCCCCGCCTGGGGGAGCTGGCCTTCGACGACGACAGCCGCTCCCTGCAGGACTTCATCGCGCTTTCGCACCGCTACTCGCCCTACACGGCGATCTTCAACGCGACAGGCCAGCCGGCCATGTCCGTGCCCCTCTACTGGACAGCCGATTCGCTGCCGCTGGGCTCTCACTTCGCCGCGCGGTTTGGCGACGAACTGACCTTGCTGAGCCTCGCCGGGCAACTGGAACGCGCCCAGCCGTGGGCCGCACGCAGGCCGCCGCTAAACGCTTGTGCGGGTTGATGCGAAGGGATTATTGGCGGTGGCGAGACCACCGCCTGCGTTGCTGACGGCGGTCTGCCGGCTACAGGCTTATGGCTCGCCAGCCGCTTGCTGTGCCGGCGTCGGGTGCGACCCGGTCAGGTACCGGAAGCGGTCGTAGAGACCCGCCACTACCTGCCCGCCTGCGATCCTGCCCGGAATTGCCGTTTGCAGGGTACCGACCGCGCTCCCCAGACGCGAGGTGCCGACGTAATTCCCGGCCCAGGACGCTGCCGCCCTGCCAGCCTGGTGCGCCGCCTTGCCTTTGTCAGTCAGGTAGCTCAACCCTTTGCCGGCTGCTGCGCCAGCCACTTCTCCAACCATCCCCGGAAGCGTGAGGTTGGCTGCGGTCAGGACCGCAGCACCGGAGGCGTAGCCTTTGATCCCCTTGTCGAGAAAATTCCAGACTTTGTTGACGCCCAGAAACCCTGTCATCACCAGATTCAGGCCGACGATTTCCTTGAAGACCTGAACCGCCTTTTGCATGTCGACTTCAGGGTTCATGGCCAGCTTGAGCATCTCCGATACGCACCAGACGCCGTCCGCCGCGTAATCGGCTTTGCCGACCATGCTTTTCATCAACATCACCAGCGCCGCACCGATACTCGCCGTCAGGGCCACCAGGCCCAGTTTGGTGTAGAAGTCAGGGTCCGCCTTGCGCTCCCCCTCGGCCAGTTGCAGCCCTGCGCGCAGGGCATCGGCGCTTTCGAACCTGGCCTGGAACTCGCTGCTCTTGGTGCCCAGGTACGTCAGGCTCGAGTTCATGATGTCGGTGATGCTTTTGTCTTGCTTGTACAATTCGGTCGCCACTTTCATCTGCTGGGCAAAATGCTCGCTGACGTCGAAATGCCTGGCCACGGCAAGATGGTCTTCCTCCGGGATGCTGGCGTTCCCGGTGTCTTGCCTGGAAAGCTTGCTCTTGGCGAGTTTGAAGGCGGCGACGATCGATTCGCGGTTGAATACGCCCAGCGTGGCTGCGCCCGATGCCACGGCCGTTGCGATACCGAAGCCGACCTGCTCCAGCAGGTGTTCGTTCCTGGCAAAGGTGGGCTGCGCCACGATGGCGTTGGCCAGCACGGTGACGAAGTAGCGGTTCAGGCCGTGATCGACATTGGTCCGCGCGTTGGTCAGCTCGTTCATCATCAGGCCAGCCATGAACACTGCGTTCTTGGTGAAGTGGGCAACCAGCGATGAGCTGTAGGAGTTGTCCTTGCTGACGAACGCCACGGCCAGTGGCAAGGGTGCCAGCGCGAGCAGCATCGCCGGACTTGCAAGGATGCGACTCTTGAACGAGGCACCGTTCTTGAGCGTGCCCAGTTCGGCATTCATGCTTTGGTTAAGGCTGAGCAACTCATCTTTCACATCAGAGGGTAGCCCCGAGCGGCTCAACACTGCAGGCAACTGTTCGTTGTGAGCGCGCCAGGCGTCGAGTTGACCCTGGCCGTTGGCCTGAACGATTGCGCCCAACATGTCACGCTCGGCTTCGCTCAGCGCCGACGATGGTTTTTCCAGCAGCGTCTTCACAACGTCGGACGTCGTGGTAGCAGCACTGGGCAAATGACCAAGACGGGCCAGTTGCTCCTCGCTCAATACCAGCGAACCGTTGGCCAGCGCCAACCGCAGTTTTTCATCGAACCCCATGCCGCACCGGGCCTCGATGTCTCCTTCAGGGGCGAAGGGCAACGGGGTATTGCTGACGATATCGCGTTGTTCCTGCGTGAGATGCAGCACATGCTTGTTCAGGAAGGCATGCATCTGATCGGGCGACAGGTGTGGCGCCGGGGTGCGCATCAAGGCCAGCAACCCCTTGTCGTCCATTGGCGCGAGCGCCCCATAGGCATCAAACTTGCGCACCAGATTGCCGCCGGCCTTGAGCAATGCCTGGCTTCTCGTCAGCCGGGGCTCGGCAGCCTCATGGCCAGGTGCAGGTGCTTCGCCTGGCTCGATGGAGATTGCTTCCAGCCTCGGCAAAATGCCGTGTTCGCGCAATAGCTGCAGCAGCGCCTCCACCACTTCCGCCAGCTCGCGCAATTCATTGCAGGCAGGCGCGTCCTGGCAATTTTCGGTCAATGCCTGCAATGCGCCGGGCAACGTCTCCAGGTCATTGAGCGTGTCGGCATGTGAGCGCAGCAGACTGACGACCGCTTCGGGGTGACGCTGGAGGCTGTCATTCAACTCCGCAGTACGCTGCTTGGCCGTGTGAACGAAATGGCTGAAGAGCGTGTAAGACGAAACAACGGGGGGCTCTGCGCCCAGCGTCTCGGGATCCAGATGAGTCAACGCCAGCAGATCCGGAATCGCCCGGGCCAGAGCGGGCGGGCGGGCAGTCAAACGAGCGACGGATTGGTGCAGCCGCGCCGTCCTGAGCCCCTCGCAGGCCAGCGACAGTGAGTCGTGAGATGCATGAGAAGCAGGCATATCGGCCAGCCGGCCAATACAGCGGTCAAGCAGGTCTTTCAGCGCCGGCGCCTGATCCTCGTCGGCAAGTTGGTGCCAACCCTGCTCGGTCGTGGCGACCTCGGCCAGGCTTTGGCAGAGCTGGGCAACTGTGGGCCAGGACGGCTGCTGTTTGTCCAGCTCACGCTGAAGAGCAGACAACAGACGTACAGAGTCCTGCGCTGGCGCGGTCGAGGTGCGACCAAATGCCACAGCCAGCTCGCCGGAGGCAAAAAACGCCACGGTAAGAGCCTGCTGCGGAGTTTGCTCACTAGCGCCGGCTGCATCGCCGGACGCGGGAGCAACCTCCGGCAATGAGGAATGAGAGGAGCGCGTTATCTGGGAGGGCATCATGGGCGTTTTCCCTATTGTCGGTGGGTACGGGCAACAGACCGACTGAGTGTCGTCCGGCCCGGAACGGTTCCGGTAATTAAGGGGAAGTCGGTGCGTGATCGCTGAAATTGCGAGTGGATGTGCCCGGTTCACGCCGCCGATGACTAAATTGATCTTGACCATCTCATGCGGCCGGGCCCCACACAGAACAAGCCTTGCGCCTGCAGCACGACCATGATTTTCAGGCCTGGTCGAAACCCGCGTGAACGCGGTCACTGGTCAAGATGACTGCCTTTCATATGCCAGATAAAACCCGATGGGGTAGAATAGCCGCCTTTTCCGCCATGCCCCCTTGAGGACTGCCATGTTCAGCCGTGATTTGACTATCGCCAAGTACGACGCCGATCTGTTTGCCGCCATGGAGCAAGAAGCTCTGCGTCAGGAAGAACACATCGAGCTGATTGCCTCGGAAAACTACACCAGTCCGGCCGTCATGGAAGCTCAGGGCTCGGCCCTGACCAACAAGTACGCCGAAGGCTATCCAGGCAAGCGCTACTACGGTGGTTGCGAGTACGTCGACATTATCGAGCAACTGGCCATCGATCGTGCCAAGGAACTGTTCGGCGCTGATTACGCCAACGTCCAGCCACACGCCGGTTCGCAAGCCAACTCGGCGGTCTACCTGGCCCTGCTGCAAGGCGGCGACACCATTCTGGGCATGAGCCTGGCTCACGGTGGTCACCTGACCCACGGCGCCAGCGTTTCGTCCTCGGGCAAGCTGTACAACGCCGTTCAGTACGGCATCGATGCCAACGGCATGATCGACTACGACGAAGTCGAGCGCCTGGCCGTCGAGCACAAGCCAAAAATGATCGTCGCCGGTTTCTCTGCCTACTCGCAGATCCTCGACTTCCCGCGCTTCCGCGCCATCGCTGACAAGGTCGGTGCCTACCTGTTCGTCGACATGGCGCACGTCGCCGGTCTGGTCGCCGCAGGCGTCTACCCGAACCCGGTGCCATTCGCCGACGTCGTGACCACCACCACGCACAAGACCCTGCGCGGTCCACGTGGCGGCCTGATCCTGGCGCGCGCCAACGCCGAGATCGAGAAGAAGCTGAACTCGGCGGTATTCCCTGGCTCCCAGGGCGGCCCGCTGGAGCACGTCATCGCGGCCAAGGCCGTGTGCTTCAAGGAAGCGCTGCAGCCTGAGTTCAAGACCTACCAGCAGCAAGTGGTGAAGAACGCCAAGGCCATGGCCGGCGTGTTCATCGAGCGTGGCTTCGACGTCGTGTCCGGCGGTACCGAGAACCACCTGTTCCTGCTGTCGCTGATCAAACAGGACATCTCCGGTAAAGACGCCGACGCCGCTCTGGGTCGCGCCTTCATCACCGTCAACAAGAACTCCGTACCGAACGACCCACGCTCCCCGTTCGTCACCTCCGGCCTGCGCTTCGGCACCCCGGCAGTGACCACTCGCGGCTTCAAGGAAGCTGAGTGCAAGGAACTGGCCGGCTGGATCTGCGACATCCTGGCTGACCTGAACAACGAAGCCGTGATCGACGCGGTTCGCGAGAAGGTCAAGGCCATCTGCGCCAAGCTGCCGGTTTACGGCGCTTGATAAGCCTGGTTTAAACGCAGTACCAAAAGCCCCGACTTGTGAGAGCCGGGGCTTTTTGTTGGGCAACTCATTGTGTGGGCAGAAGCCTGGCCGCTGAACGACCTCTCAACCGCATACCTTCTCGAACCCCGCCCGTATCTTCTCCTCCGGCAATTCATCGGCAATGAACACAATCACGCTCTCGCGCTTTTCGCCTTCGGCCCACTCGGTGTCCCAGTCAAAGCCGTACAGCTTGAGCACGCCCTGAAACACCATCTTGCGCGGTTCGTCTTCGATGTTGAGCACGCCCTTGTAGCGCAGCAGTTGTTTGCCGTGGTCTTCGAGCAGTTCATTCATGAACTCGCTGAGGCGGTCCAGATTCAGTGGTTTGTCGCTGCGCAGGACCAGGCTGCTGATGCGGTCAGCGGAATTGCCGGCCGGGGCCAGCGGGCGCAGGATCATGCCGCCGCCCAGGTCAGCGTTGAGGTTGAAGCCGCGTACGTCGAGCAGTTCGGCGAGGTCGATTTTGCCGTGCTCGACGATACGGATCGGCGCGCGGCGGTTGATGCGGGTCAGGCGCGCACTCAGGGCTTCGAAGGCTGCGTCGTCGACCAGATCACGCTTGCTGACCAGCAACCGGTCGGCAAAGCCGATCTGCGCCTGGGCGATGGTTTGCGCCAGGTGGGTATCGGCGTGCGCGGCGTCGACCAGGGTGATGATGCCGTCGAGGATGTAACGCTCGCGCAATTCTTCATCAATGAAGAAGGTCTGCGCGACCGGCGCCGGGTCAGCCAGGCCGGTGCATTCGATCACCAGTCGGTCGAACGCGATTTCGCCGCTGTCCATACGCTCCAGCAACAGGTAGAGCGCCTTGGTCAGGTCGGTGTGGATGGTGCAGCACACGCAACCGTTGGACAGGGTCATGATCTGTACAGGGTCGGTGCCGAGCAACTGGCTGTCGATGCCAGCATCGCTGAATTCGTTTTCGATCACGGCGATTTTCAGGCCGTGTTCGGCCTTGAGCAGGTGGCGCAGCAAGGTGGTCTTGCCGGCGCCCAGAAAACCGGTCAGCACGGTCACGGGGATGGGTTGCAACTCAGTCATAAGGCTCCTGGCGTGAGGCATTCAGCTGAAATGAAAACGCGCCACAGGTGATGGCCTGCGGCGCGTCGGATCAAACCATAACGCAGATCAGCGGATCAACAGCACTTCGGACCGGCCTTGCCGCCGTACCGTGCCTCTTGCCGTTCCCGGAAGAACTGCTCGTAGGTCATCATCGGCTTGTCCGGATGAGTGTTCTGCATGTGTTCGACGTAGGTGTCGTAGTCCGGCATGCCCACCATCAGGCGCGCGGCCTGACCGAGGTATTTGCCGAGGCGACTCAGGTCATTGAACATGGGCAATTCCTCTGTGGGTAACCATCGTCACACCTGCGACGCTGGCGGCATGGCCTGGAATGGCGCTTCCTTGTCGGTGCGCTCCTTGGTGCTCCAGGCCGCACGGCCGACTTTAATGGCGTAGAACAGGATGCTGAACACCACGAACAGGAACAGCACGGTCAGCCCGGCGTTGGTGTAAGCGTTGAAGATCACGTGCTGCATCTGGTCCATGGTCTTGGCCGGGGCCAGAATCTGACCGGCATCGGCCGCCGCGCTGTATTTCTTGGCCAGGGCCAGGAAACCTACCGCAGGGTTGGCGTCGAACAGCTTGATCAAGCCAGCGGTCACGGTGCAGATCAGCAGCCAGACGGCAGGCAGCATGGTCACCCAGACGTAGCGCTGACGCTTCATCTTGATCAGCACCACGCTGGCCAGCATCAGGGCGATACCGGCGAGCATCTGGTTGGAGATACCGAACAGCGGCCATAAGGTATTGATGCCGCCCAGCGGGTCGATGACGCCCTGATAGAGCAGATAGCCCCACAGCGCCACGCAACCGCCGGTGCCGATGGCGTTGGCCGTCCACGACTCGGTGCGTTTCAAGGCCGGAACGAAGCTGCCCAGCAGGTCCTGCAGCATGAAGCGTCCGGCACGTGTCCCGGCGTCGACGGCGGTCAGGATGAACAGCGCCTCGAACAGAATCGCAAAGTGGTACCAGAACGCCATGGTGTTTTCACCCGGCAGCACCTGATGGAGGATCTGTGCGATACCGACGGCCAGCGTCGGAGCACCACCAGCCCGCGCCAGCACGGTGTTTTCACCAATGTCTTTCGCCACAGCCGTCAGTTGCTCCGGCGTGATGGCAAAGCCCCAGCTGGACACCGTCTGCGAGACGGTCACCACGTCACTGCCGACCACGGCAGCCGGGCTGTTCATGGCGAAGTACACGCCCGGCTCGATCACCGAAGCGGCAACCATCGCCATGATGGCCACGAAGGACTCCATCAACATGCCGCCGTAACCGATGTAACGGGCGTTCTTCTCGTTATCCAGCAGCTTGGGCGTGGTGCCCGAGGAGATCAGTGCGTGGAAACCCGACACTGCACCGCAGGCAATGGTGATGAACAGGAACGGGAACAATGCGCCCTTCCAGACCGGGCCTGTGCCGTTGGTGAACTGGGTCAGGGCCGGCATTTTCAGCTCGGGCGCCAGGATCAGGATGCCGATCGCGAGTGCCAGAATGGTGCCGATTTTCAGGAAGGTCGACAGGTAGTCACGGGGCGCAAGCAGCAGCCAGACCGGCAGCATGGCCGCTACAAAGCCGTAACCGACCAGCATCCAGGTGATCTGCACACCGGTGAACGTGAACATCGGCCCCCAGGTCGGATCCGCCGCTACCATCCCGCCGACCCAGATCGAACCGAGCAACAGAATGACACCGACGATGGAGATTTCACCAATGCGCCCCGGACGGATGTAGCGCATATAAATGCCCATGAACATCGCGATCGGGATCGTCGCCATGACCGTGAACATGCCCCACGGGCTCTCGGCCAGGGCCTTGACCACGATCAGCGCCAGCACCGCCAGGATGATGATCATGATCAGGAAGCAGCCGAACAGCGCGATGGTGCCGGGAATACGGCCCATTTCCTCGCGAACCATGTCACCCAGCGAGCGTCCGTCACGGCGCGTGGAGAGGAACAGGATCATGAAGTCCTGCACCGCACCGGCCAGCACCACGCCTGCGATCAGCCAGAGCGTGCCGGGCAGATAGCCCATTTGCGCTGCCAGTACCGGGCCGACCAGCGGGCCTGCGCCAGCGATGGCGGCAAAGTGGTGTCCGAAGAGAATGTGTTTGTTGGTCGGCACATAGTCCAGACCGTCGTTGTTGACCACCGCCGGTGTCGCGCGCAGCGGATCGAGCTGCATGACGTGAGTGGCGATGAAAAGACTGTAGTAACGATAGGCAACCAGGTAGATAGCTACCGCAGCGACCACTATCCACAAGGCGTTGATCGCCTCTCCGCGGCGCAAGGCCACGACCCCAAGGGCACATGCCCCGACAATTGCAACGATGAGCCAGGGAACATGGCGCATCAGACTATTATTATTTTTCATTTTTTTATTCCAGCAGAGTTGACTAGAAGGCAAGCCATGCGAGTTTAGCGCCGGATCAGCGAAAGACCACCCCCAACCAAGGTCTAGGTCGAATTTTGATCAATTGCGGCAGATACCCGGCATAGAGGGCTGGAATGGCCTCGACAGATGGCGGTCCGATCACAAAACCGTGATACAGAACTGTTCTGTAATTGCTTTCCGGTCTATCGTGCATGGACAACAGAATCGATTAGATAACGACCTGCCGCTGACCTCTCGTGGCGGGTAACAAGAGAGTTCATTCGATGACCGACTCACCTGCAGATCGCCGTCGTTTCAAGCGCATTGCCTTCGACGCCAAAACCGAATTGAAACAGGGCGATCAGACCTGGAAGGTTCAACTGCTCGACCTGTCCATGAAAGGCCTGCTGATCGAGCGACCCGAGTCATGGACCGCCCATACGGCGCAGCCCTTTGAAGTCGATATTCGCCTGAGCAATGACGTGTACGTGCACATGGATGTCCAAATCACCCACGACCATAACCGGCAACTCGGTTTCGTCTGCCGGCACATCGGGCTGGAGTCGATCAGCCATCTGCGGCGCCTGATCGAGCTGAACCTTGCCGATCAGGACGAACTGGACCGCGAGCTGGCAGCACTGATCGAACTCTAGACCGCTTACTCGAACAGCGCATCCAGGGCCTGCTCCAGGCGCGTAACGGCAATGATCTGCAAGCCGGGCGGCGCTTCCTTCGGCGCATTGCCCTTGGGCACGATGGCGCGCTTGAAGCCGTGCTTGGCGGCCTCCTTGAGGCGCTCCTGGCCGCTGGGCACCGGCCTGACTTCGCCCGACAGCCCCACCTCACCGAACACCAGCAAGTCATGCGGCAACGGACGATTGCGCAGGCTGGACATCACCGCTGCCATCAAGGCCAGGTCGGAGGCGGTTTCCAGCACCTTCACACCACCCACCACGTTGAGAAACACGTCCTGATCGTGAGTGGGAATGCCGCCATGTCGGTGCAGGACCGCCAGCAACATGGCCAGACGATTCTGATCCAGACCCAGCGTTACGCGGCGCGGATTGGACATGTGACTGTCGTCCACCAGCGCCTGCACCTCGACCAGCATCGGCCGCGTGCCCTCCCAGGTGGCCATGACCACACTGCCCGGTACTTCTTCCTGCGCACGGGTGAGAAAGATCGCCGACGGGTTGGAGACTTCTTTCAGGCCCTTGTCGGTCATGCCGAACACGCCCAGCTCGTTGACCGCGCCAAAGCGGTTCTTCACCGCGCGCAGCAAACGCAGGCGGCCGTCCGATTCGCCCTCGAAATACAACACGGTGTCGACCATGTGCTCAAGCACACGCGGGCCGGCCAGTGCACCTTCCTTGGTGACGTGGCCGACCAGGAAGATCGCCGTACCGCTCTGCTTGGCGTAGCGCACCAGCAAGGCGGCGCTTTCGCGAACCTGCGACACGCCGCCAGGGGCCGACTGCAGCTGTTCGGTGAAAATCGTCTGGATCGAATCGATCACCATCACCTTGGGCTTCTCGACCTTGGCGGTGGCAATGATGGTCTCGATGCAGGTTTCGGTCATGACCCGCAGCTTGTCCTGCGGCAGCCCCAGGCGCCGGGCGCGCATGGCGACCTGCTGCTGGGATTCCTCACCGGTGACATACAGCGCGGGCATGCGCTGGGCGATGTTGCACAGCGTCTGCAAGAGGATCGTGGACTTGCCGATGCCGGGGTCGCCGCCAATCAGCACCACCGAACCGTCAACCAGACCGCCGCCGAGTACCCTGTCCAGCTCGGTGGAGTTGGTGGAGAAGCGCGGGATTTCTTCGACGCTGACCTCCGCCAGGGTCCTGATCTGCGCCTGGGAACCGGTCCAGCCGGTACGCCCGGTAGGCGGCGCGGCGGCACCGCTTTCAATCATGGTCTCGACCAGTGTGTTCCAGGCACCGCATTCGCTGCACTGGCCCGCCCACTTGGGAAATGTCGCGCCGCACTCGGTGCAGCCGTACAAGCGTTTGGCCTTGGCCATGACAACCCCAGTCGTTAAAAAACGCCCATGATAACGCAGGTTGCAACCCCTGCCAGTCGCTCGGCGACAACTGCTTTTGAAAACCGGATAAAACTTACGCGAACGACTTCGGTCGATTGAACGTGGCACGGGCGGCAGCAGTACGTCTGGGCTACACTCATCCGGATCAAATTTATCTGCTACAAGGAATTACCCCATGAGCGTGCTTAAGGAATTCAAGGCATTCGCGGTCAAAGGCAACGTAGTTGATATGGCTGTCGGTATTATCATCGGCGCGGCATTCGGCAAGATCGTTTCTTCGTTCGTCGGCGATGTCATCATGCCGCCGCTGGGCCTGTTGATTGGCGGTGTCGACTTCAGCGACCTGGCCGTCACCCTGCGCCCCGCGCAAGGGACTGCCCCGGCAGTGCTGCTGGCGTACGGCAAGTTCATCCAGACCGTCATCGACTTCATCATCGTCGCGTTCGCGATCTTCATGGGCGTCAAGGCCATCAACCGCCTGAAACGCGAAGAAGCCAAAGCCCCTACCCTGCCGCCAACGCCCTCCAAGCAGGAAATCCTGCTGGGCGAGATTCGCGACCTGCTCAAAGAGCAGAGCAAACCGGCAGCGCCCATTACCGTGGATCCTGCGCGTACGCTTTGATTGAGCAAGGCCCGCGAGCTATCGTCCCCATGCTCCGCGTGGGGATGCATTTGCGGACGGTCTGCGTCCAGCATTGAGTGCGGTGACGCAGAGCGTCACGAACTGCATTCCCACGCGGAGCGTGAGGAACGATGGTTATGTGACTATCGTGCCAATGCTCGGCACGATAGCCATCGTTAGCCGCCAACCCTCACCAATACGTCTCCACCGCCACCTGCCCCGGCTTGCGTGACAGGCTCAAGCGCATCTCGCGCTGCTTGAGAATCGCCCGTGTGTCATCGATCATCTGCGGATTGCCGCACAACATCACCCGCGAATGCTCCGGCGTGAGAGCAATGCCGGCCGCGCGCTCAAGCTCCCCGTTTTCGATCAACTGCGTGATACGTCCATTCAATGCGCCCGGATGCTGTTCACGGGTCACCGTGGGCAGAAACAGAAACTTGTCCGCGTATTCAGCCAGGTACTCACGCTGCATCAGTTCGGCAATCAATTGCTGATAGGCCAGCTCGCGCGACTCACGAACGCTGTACACCAGAATCACCCGCTCGAACTTCTCCCAGACCTCGAAATCCTGAAGGATCGAGAGAAACGGTGCGACCCCCGTCCCAGTGGATAACAGCCAGAGATCGCGCCCATCAATGAAACGATCCAGAGTCAGGTAACCGAACGCCTGCTTTTCCACCAACAGGCTGTCGCCTTCACGCAAACGGCTCAACTCGCTGGTGAATTCGCCATCCGGCACCACAATGGAAAAAAACTCCAGAAACTCGTCGTGCGGTGAAGAAACCATCGAATAGGCACGCCATACCACTGAACCGTCGGCCTTGGTCACCCCGAGACGCGCGAACTGTCCGGCACGAAAGCGAAAGCCGGGATCACGCGTGGTGCGCAGGGTAAACAGGTTCGCGGTCAGCGGCGTGACACGCTGCAGTGTCTGTCGGGTGAATTTGTCGTCACTGACGGTCATGGTGCGCTTTGAACTCCTGAATATGGAAAGCAGAGCCCAGTGTCCCGCAAAGCAGGCTCGATAAACACCGGCTGTTTGTGATGGATTATCCGGCAACGGGCTCTGCCGCTTAGAGTATTTGGTTCTTGGATCAGCTCCTGACGGGTAGCACATCCACAGGCCAAATTGCCTCGACCCTTCTCGCGCGGGGTTTTCAGCCAGCAGCCCCAGAACACGCAGCCATGTGCCATCAGCCCATCCGTCCGGCTGATCCGCAGCCCGACGGATTGCGGTCTATTTGTTCCTAGACTGGATAAACACCCAGCAAGGTCTGTACACGTACTGCAAGGAGGCTACATGAACACAATGGACATAAATTTCTCACAGCCCTCGCCAGCAAAAAACCTGACTCAGAGAGAAATCGAAGTCCTCAAGTGGTCCGCCGAAGGCAAAACAGCTGGCGACATCGCAATGATCCTCTGCCTGAAGGAACGCACCATTCACTTCCACATTGCCAGTGCCATTCAAAAAATGGGCGTTTGCAACAAGACGGCTGCCGCCGTACAAGCCGCGCTCAGCGGGATGTTCTGACAAACGGGCAATCACCGCGTAATCAGACAGGTATCGAAACGAAAAAATACGTAAAATCGTTTGTCTCAGCGAGCCCACCTGTCATCGGGCTCACTGACATACCTTCGATTGCACAGAGTTCTCCCGCCAATGCCCCTGCTCATCAGTCCCTTCGCTGAACTTGATCTCATTCGCCAACCCGAGCAACAGGATGAGCCCCTGCAGGCATTCGATGCCGCCGACGAGTACCTGCTCAATCATGTTGCACAGGCAGGGCTCAGCCTGCCCAGCCGGGTTCTGGTGCTCAATGACAGTTTCGGCGCGCTGGCGGCGAGTCTCGCGCCGCATGCCACGGTGATCAGCAGTACCGACTCGTTTCTGGCGGCGCAGGCGCTGGAAAAGAATCTGGCGCGCAACGGCATGAGCTACGACGCAGTACCGCACATCCCGGCCAGCGAAGCGTTGCAGGGGCCCTTCGACTGGGTGCTGATCCGGGTGCCCAAGACCCTGGCGCTGCTGGAAGAGCAACTGATACGCCTGCAAGGCCAGCTGGCCCCCGGCGCTCGGGTCATTGCTGCGGCAATGGTCAAGCATTTGCCGCGTTCGGCGGGCGACTTGCTGGAGGAATATGTAGGGCCGGTGCAGGCCTCGCTGGCAGTGAAAAAAGCCAGGCTGCTGTTCGCCACGCCACAGCCCATGGAAGTGCGCACCTCGCCCTATCCGACGCGCTACCGGCTGGAGGAGCCGGCCATCGAACTGCTCAACCATGCCAATGTGTTTTGCCGCGACGGGCTGGACATCGGCACTCGCGCCTTCCTGCCGCATCTGCCGAAAAACCTTGGCACGGCAAGGGTCGCAGACCTGGGTTGCGGCAACGGCGTACTGGCCATTGCCAGCGCGCTGGACAACCCGCAGGCGCACTACACGCTGGTCGACGAGTCGTTCATGGCCGTGCAATCGGCAGCCGAGAACTGGCGGGCGACGCTGGGTGATCGCGACGTCCGGGTTCGGGCTGGCGACGGTCTGGAGATGCAGGAGCCTGACTCGCTGGATGTGGTGCTGTGCAACCCGCCCTTCCACCAGCAGCAAGTGGTCGGCGACTTTCTTGCCTGGCGGATGTTTCTGCAGGCGCGTGCCGCGCTGGTGACCGGCGGGGCGCTGTACATCGTCGGCAATCGCCACCTGGGTTATCACACCAAGCTGTCGCGCCTGTTCCGCGGCGTCGAACAAGTCGCCGCTACGCCGAAATTCGTGATTCTGAAAGCCCGCAAGTAACTCACTGCACAAAAAAAGACCCCCTTGCCACGCGAGTGGCAAGAGGGTCGCAAAACGTGTCCGGAAGACACGAACGGGAATTCAGTATCAGTGTGTCGTCAGGCCCGCTGCGCTCATGAACATGCGCATCAGGCTGGCGACGATGAACAGCGCAAATACGCTGCCCGCCCAGATTCCGACCAGCCAGGCCAGTCGTTGCCAGAGCGGCTTGCTCAGCGCCGGATCAGGATCGTGCATGGAATTTTTACCAGACATCGTCATTCTCCTCGGTTCGGACTAGTGATAACCGTCTGCTGCCGTCACCTTGCCGCGGAACACGTAGTAGCTCCAGAAGGTGTAGCCCAGAATGAACGGAATGATGAACAGCGTGCCCACCAGCATGAAGCCCTGGCTCTGCGGCGGCGCGGCGGCTGTCCAGATCGATACCGAAGGCGGAATGATGTTCGGCCACAAACTGATGCCCAGACCGCTGTAACCCAGGAAGATCAGCAACAGGGTCAGTAGAAACGGCGTGTAGTGGGCATTGCGGGCCACCGCCTTGAACAGACCGTACATGGTCACCAGCACCAGAATCGGTACCGGCATGAACCAGAACAGATTGGGCATGCTGAACCAGCGATGCGCGATATCAGCGTGGGCCAGCGGCGTCCACAGGCTGACCACGCCCATGACCGCGAGCACCGCAAGGGCCAGCGGACGTGCCAGATCATGCATCGCCTTCTGCAGCGAGCCTTCGGTTTTCATGATCAGCCAGGTGCAGCCCAGCAGCGCGTAAGCGACGATCAAGGCCAGCCCGCAGAACATCGGGAATGGCGAGAGCCAGTCCAGCGAGCCACCGGCAAACTGGCGATCGACCACCGGGATGCCTTCAATGTAGGTACCCAGCGCCACACCCTGGAAGAAGGTCGCAGCCAGCGAGCCGCCAATGAATGCCTTGTCCCACCAGTGACGCTTCAGCTCGGTCGCCTTGAAGCGGAACTCGAACGCCACGCCACGGAAGATCAGGCCCATGAGCATGAACATCAGCGGCAGGTACAGCGCAGACAGGACCACCGAGTAGGCCAGCGGGAATGCACCGAACAGTGCCGCACCGCCCAGCACCAGCCAGGTTTCGTTGCCGTCCCAGACCGGCGCGACGGTGTTCATCATCACGTCGCGGTCGGAGCTGTCCTTCATGAACGGGAAGAGAATCCCGATACCCAGATCGAAGCCGTCCATCACCACGTACATCATGATGCCGAAGACGATGATGATGGCCCAGATCAGCGGAAGATCGATACCCATGGCTTAAATCCCCTTGCCGTGACGGTCAAGATTGTCGCCATCTTCTTCGCCTTCAACAGCAGCGGAGAGCGGACGGGCCGGTGTGCGTTGCTGGCCGGGACCACCGTGAGGCACATGTTCGACGTAGGCTTTCGGCCCTTTGCGAACCAGACGCATCATGTAGCCAAGACCGGTGCCGAAGAGCACGAAGTAGACGACCACGAACAGCACCAGGGTGATGCTCATCTGCGCCACGCTGTGCCCGGACGAAGCATCGGCGGTGCGCATCAGGCCGTACACGACCCACGGCTGACGGCCGATTTCGGTGGTGAACCAGCCGGCGAGAATAGCGATCAGGCCGGATGGCCCCATCCACAACGCCAGATACAGGAACGGACGCGAGTTGTACAGCGTGCCGCGCTTGCGCAGCCACAAGCTCCAAAGGCCGGTGAAGATCATCAGCATGCCAAGGGCGACCATGACCCGGAACGACCAGAACACGATCGTCGAATTAGGGCGATCCTCAGGCTTGAATTCCTTGAGCGCAGGCACCTGCTTGTCCAGGCTGTGAGTCAGGATCAGGCTGCCCAGGTACGGAATTTCCACCGCGTACTTGGTACGTTCTTCCTTCATGTCGGGAATGCCGAACAGGATCAGCGGGGTCGGTTCGTCACCGACGTTCTCCCAGTGACCTTCGATGGCCGCAATCTTCGCAGGCTGATGCTTGAGCGTGTTCAGACCGTGGAAGTCACCGACGACAGCCTGGACAGGCGCCACCAGCAGGGCCATCCACATGGCCATCGAGAGCATCTTGCGCACTGCAGGTGTGTCGCGGCCCCGCAACAGATGCCAGGCGGCCGACGAACCGACGAAGAACGCCGTCGCCACGAACGCGGCGATCGCCATGTGCGTCAGGCGATAAGGGAACGACGGGTTGAACACCACAGCGAACCAGTCAGTGGGAATGACCCGACCGTCAATGATCTCGAACCCTTGCGGGGTCTGCATCCAGCTGTTGGACGACAGAATCCAGAAGGTGGAGATCAGCGTGCCGATGGCGACCATTACCGTGGAGAAGAAGTGCAGGTTGCGGCCGACACGATTCCAGCCGAACAGCATGACGCCGAGGAACCCCGCTTCGAGGAAGAACGCGGTCAGCACCTCGTAGGTCAGCAGCGGGCCGGTCACAGCACCTGCGAAGTCGGAGAAGCGGCTCCAGTTGGTGCCGAACTGGTAGGCCATTACAAGCCCGGAAACCACGCCCATGCCGAAGTTGACTGCAAAAATCTTCGACCAGAAGTGGTACAGGTCACGGTAGACGTCATCGCGGGTCTTCAGCCACAGACCTTCGAGCACAGCCAGATAACTTGCCAGACCGATGGTGATGGCAGGAAACAGGATGTGGAACGAAATCGTGAATGCGAACTGAATCCGGGCGAGATCTATAGCCTCTAAACCGAACATAAGATGTTCCTCTCTCAGATGAAACCTGCTGCCGGCCGCAAGCCAACAGCGATTGCCCCCACGGTAATGAGTGCTTATGTTTCTTTATTCTGGCGTTTCCAGTGGCGAAAACGCCGGTCGATGCACTGATCATTGCCTGAACGCACTGATGCAGATCAATCGACCATCAAAGAGTAGTCCTGTTCGGCCATTAAAGTCGTGTGGTCTATTGTCGCGTGGCGGGTTGTCTCACCTGCGGAGAACTGCGGCGTCTATCGTTCCTCACGCTCCGCGTGGGAATGCCGTTCGTGACGCTCCGCGTCACACCACCTGCGCAAGAGGACGCAGAGCGTCACGAACTGCATGCCAATGCAGAGCATTGGCACGATAGGCAACTGGATGTGCGCTCGCTGTTACAACAGCTTATCCAGCGTGATCGGAAACTCGCGGATACGCTTGCCGGTGGCGTGATAGATCGCGTTGGCAATCGCTGCCGGCACACCGACGATGCCGATTTCGCCGACGCCCTTGGAACCCAGCGCGTTGACGATGTCATCGTGTTCTTCGACAAACAGCACGTCAATGTCGCCGATGTCAGCGTTCACCGGGATATGGTACTCGGCCAGGCTGTGGTTCATCGGGCGGCCCAGGTCGTGGTCAAGCATCGCCTCTTCCTGAAGCGCCATGCCCATGCCCCAGACAACGCCGCCCAGAATCTGGCTGCGCGCCATTTTCGGGTTCACGACCCTGCCCGCTGCCACGGCACTGACCACACGATTGACCTTGATAGTGCCAAGATCCTCGTCGACCAGCACTTCGACGAACACCGCCGAGTGCGTAGCTGCCGCATAGGCTTCGCGCTTGTTGTCCGGCTCGGCGTCGACTTGCACCTCGATGACACCGTGGGCCTGAGACGCGGCCAGTTCAGCCATCGATAGCGCCTGATCGCCGACGTACAGCTTGCCCGCTTCGAAGCGAACCTCATCCGGCGTCACAGAAGCGAATTGCGGATGCAGCCCTTTGGCAACTTCCAGTACTTGGCGCTGCAAAGCCTGACAGGCCTGTTGCACCGCAGTACCGACTGAAGACACCGTGAACGAGCCGCCCTGCAACGGCGCAGTCGGCAACGAAGAGTCGCCCAGCAGGAAGCTGACGTTATCCACCTCGATACCCGACGATTCTGCAGCGATCTGCGTCATGACGGTATAGGTGCCGGTGCCAATGTCGGTGGTAGCGCTGCTGACCACCAGCGTGCCGTCCGCTTGCAGACGCGCCTTGGCGCTGGCCTTCATCTGCATGGCCTCCCAGACACCACCGGCCATGCCCCAACCGACCAGCTGACGGCCTTGACGCATGCTGCGTGGCTCAGGGTTGCGGCTGGACCAGCCAAAGCGTTCGGCACCCTGTGCGTAGCATTCGCGCAATTCCTTGCTCGAATACGGCTTGTCTTCGTTACCGTTGCGCTCGGCGTAGTTGGTCAGGCGCAGGCGCACCGGATCGATGGCCAACGCGTAAGCCAGCTCATCCATGGCGCATTCCAGGCCGATCATGCCCAAGGCAGCACCCGGCGCACGCATGTCGAGCGGCGTGAACACGTCCAGCGGCACCAGTTTGTAGGTCAACTGCACGTTGTCGCAGTGGTAGAGCATGCCGCTCCATTCCACGACGTGTTCGCTGAAGTCCTCGAAACGCGAAGTCTGCCCGATGGCTTCATGACCGACCGCCAGCAAACGACCGTTGGCAGCCGCGCCCAGACGCAGGCGCTGAATGGTGCGCGGACGATAACCGAAGGTGAACATCTGCTGGCGGGTCAGCGTCAGGCGCACGGAGCGCTTGAGGTGCAGTGCAGCCATTACTGCCAGCGGCAGTTGATATTGCGGGCGCAGGCCAGAACCGAAGGCACCACCGACGAAAGCGGCCAGCACGCGGATCTTGTCCTTTTCCAGGCCGAACACCTTGTGCAGATAGTCCTGACAGTTTTGCGTGCCCTGGGTCTTGTCGTGAATCTGCAAGCTGCCATCGGCCTGATACAGGACGGTCGACGCATGCGGTTCCATCGGGTTGTGGTACTCGCTGGGCGTGCTGTACGTCACGTCCACGCTCAGCGCGGAGCTGGCCAGTTCGCCTTCGAAGTTGCCACGCGGCGGCGGCAATTCGGCAGGCGCGTCATAGGCGGTGTCGAGCATGGCCTGCAGATCGGTCTGGTGCTCCTGCTGCTCGTATTCGATACGCACCAGCGAGCCCGCGTGACGCGCCAGTTCCAACGTATCGGCAACGACCAGCGCGAGCGGTTGGCCGCTGTACATGACGTTGTCGTTGTAAAAAGGACGAAACGGCGAACCGTCGGCCGAATCGGCGTCCTCATAGTTTTCGTCATAGCTGGCCAGCCAAGGACGATTGGTGTGGTCGATGACCGCGACCACACCCGGAACCTTCATTGCCTCGCTCTTATCGATGCTGGCGACGCGACCGTTGGCGATGGTGCTGGAGACCACGCTGCCATACAGCAACCCTTCTTCAGGGTATTCACCGGCGTAACGCGCGCCCCCGGTCACTTTCAATCGGCCGTCGACGCGGTCCACAGGCTTGCCCATTGGCGAAAATGGCTGGTTCATTGGGCGCTCCCTCCTGTTGCGGCATCGCTCAAGGCACGAATGATCGCGCGGCGGGCCAGTCTGACTTTGAAACCGTTGTGCTCCAGAGGCTGCGCATCTTCAAGCATGGCGTCTGCAGCAGCGGCGAAGTTCTCGCGAGTGACCGGCTTGCCGACCAGCAGCGCTTCGACCGCCTTGTCGCGCCATGGCTTGTGCGCGACACCGCCCAATGCCAGACGCACGTCGCGAATCACATCGCCGTCCATATCGATGGCGGCAGCCACCGATATCAGGGCAAACGCATAGGACGCACGGTCGCGGATCTTCAGATAAGCGTTGTGGCTGACAAAGCCGTTTGCAGGCAGTTCGACGGCGACGATCAACTCATCGTCGGCCAGTTGATTGTCCCGTTGCGGAGCATCACCCGGCAGGCGATGGAAATCAGCAAACTCGATAGTGCGGCGGCCGGCACGTCCTTGAACATGCACCACGGCTTCCAGCGCAGCGAGTGCCACGCACATGTCGGACGGGTGAGTCGCGACGCAGTCTTCGCTGGCACCCAGGATCGCGTGAATGCGATTCACGCCCGTACGCGCCGGGCAGCCACTGCCTGGCTCACGCTTGTTGCACGGCACGCCGGTGTCATAGAAGTAATAGCAGCGGGTGCGTTGCAGCAGGTTGCCGCCGGTGCTGGCCATGTTGCGCAACTGCGGCGAAGCACCGGCCAGCACGGCTTTGCTCAGCAGCGGGTAACGCGCTTCGATCAGCGGGTGATAGGCCAGGTCGGCGTTGCTGACCAACGCACCGATCATCAGACCGCCCGAGGCAGTTTCACTGACATCCCTTAAAGGCAGGCCGGTGATGTCGATCAGGTGCTCTGGCGTGGCGACGTTTTCTTTCATCAGGTCAAGCAGATTGGTGCCGCCTGCAATGAAACGCGTGGCCGGTCCGCTCAGGTTGACCGCAGCAGTGATGTCGGTCGGCTTGCTGTAAGTAAACGGATTCATGCGTTCACCTCCGGCTTCGGCGCTGCGTTGTGGAACTGCGGCAGCGCCTCTTCGACGGCGGCGAGAATATTGCTGTAGGCACCGCAACGGCACAGGTTACCGCTCATCAGTTCCTGAATCTCGGCACGCGTGCTGGCGCGCCCCTCATTGGCAAGCCCGACAGCCGAGCAGATTTGCCCGGGCGTGCAGTAGCCGCACTGGAACGCATCGTTCTTGATGAACGCCTGCTGCATGGGATGCAACTGGTCGCCATCAGCCAGGCCTTCAATGGTGGTCAGCTCGGCGCCATCACACATGATCGCCAGCGTCAGGCAGGCATTGATGCGCGTGCCGTCGCGCAGTACGGTACACGCACCACACTGGCCGTGGTCGCAGCCTTTTTTGGTGCCGACCAGATCGAGCTGATCGCGCAGCAGGTCAAGCAAGGTGGTCCAGGGCAGCACATCCAGTTGGCGGAGCTGTCCGTTCAGGGTCAGGGAAATCGCGTGGGTGGCGAATTCCTGGGGGTTCGGGGTCGTTGCACTCATGGAAACCTCACGGTAGGCGGTCACTTAGCGCACTTTTTATGCGTCTTAAGGGGTGGGACTTCGCGAGGTTTGCAACGTTCAGGCTTTCTTGATGGGCGTACTTGTCATTGAAAGGCCGTCATCCACAGGCAGCCATCCCGCCAAGCTGCTGGTATGATGCGCGGCTTTTTCCGACCCGCAAAAATCAAACGGGCTGCCCTGCAGTCTGTGCATTGCTGTTGGAGTCGATCATTCACGACGCGCGCCGCGTCACGGAGAGCCAGACATGCTGGAAAGGCTGTTTCAACTCAAGGCACACAACACCAACGTGCGAACCGAGATTCTTGCGGGCGTCACGACTTTCCTGGCGATGGCTTACATCCTGTTCGTCAACCCGAGCATCCTCGGCGAAACCGGCATGGACAAGGGCGCGGTATTCGTCGCCACCTGCCTGGCAGCGGCCATCGGCTCGACGGTGATGGGCCTGATCGCCAACTACCCGATCGCCCTGGCACCGGGCATGGGCCTGAACGCCTTCTTTACCTACACCGTGGTCCTGCACATGGGCCACAGCTGGCAGGTAGCGCTGGGCGCGGTGTTCATTTCAGCGGTGATGTTCTTCATCCTGTCGATCTTCCGGATCCGTGAATGGATCATCAACAGCATTCCCCTGCCCCTGCGTTCGGCGATTGCGGCCGGTATCGGCCTGTTTCTGGCGCTGATCGCCCTGCATAACGCCGGTATTGTGGTCAGCAACCCGGCGACCATGGTCGGCATGGGCGATCTCAAGCAGCCAGCCCCGGTACTGGCGACGCTGGGCTTCTTTCTCATCGTGGCCCTGGATTACCTCAAGGTGCGCGGCGCCGTGCTGATCGGCATCCTCGCGGTGACCCTGGTGTCTATCGCCCTGGGCTTCTCGCCGTTTGGCGGTGTGGTGTCGATGCCGCCTTCGCTGGCACCGACCTTCATGCAACTGGACATCATGGGCGCGCTGGACGTCGGTCTGGTCAGCATCATCTTCGCTTTCCTGTTCGTCGACATCTTCGACAACTCCGGCACGCTGATCGGCGTGGCCAAACGCGCCGGGCTGATGGGCAAGGACGGGCACATGCCGAAGATGGGCCGTGCGCTGATCGCCGACAGTACTGCCGCGATGGCCGGTTCCCTGCTGGGCACCTCGACCACCACCAGCTACATCGAGTCGGCTGCAGGCGTGAGTGCCGGTGGCCGCACAGGTCTGACTGCAGTGGTAGTCGCCGTGCTGTTCCTGCTGGCGCTGTTCTTCGCCCCGCTGGCCGGCAGCGTGCCCGCCTTCGCGACCGCACCCGCGCTGCTGTTCGTCGCTGTGTTGATGGCGTCCGGCATGGCGGAAATCGACTGGGATGACATCACGGTCGCAGCGCCAGTAGTCATCACGGCCCTGGCCATGCCATTCACCTATTCCATCGCCAATGGCATTGCCTTTGGCTTCATTTCCTGGACAGCGATCAAGCTGCTGTCGGGACGCTGGCGCGAGCTGAATTCGGCGCTGGTGATCCTGTCGATCCTGTTCGTGATCAAGCTGGGCTGGTTCAACGCATGAGTGTTCCCTTCGACCCTGCGAGCTACGACCGTCAGCTCGAAGAAAAAACCGTCCGCCTGCGCGAGTTGCTGGCGCCGTTCGATGCTCCCGAGCCACAGGTGTTCGACTCGCCACGCGAACACTATAGGCTGCGCGCCGAGTTCCGCCTGTGGCGCGAAGACCAGAAGCGCTATTACGCGATGTTCGCGCCGGGCGACAACAGGACGCCGATCCTGCTCGAGGGCCTGCCGATCGCCAGCGAGCGCATCAACGCGCTGATGCCGGTGCTGCGCGAGCGCTGGGAAGCCAGCCCGACGTTGAACCACAAGCTGTTTCAGGTGGACTTCCTGACCACGCTGGCAGGCGACGCGATGATCACCCTGTGTTATCACCGCCCGCTGGACGCCGAATGGCAGGCCGCCGCCGCGCAACTGGCCGCCGAACTGGACGTCAGCCTGATTGGCCGTTCCAAGGGGCAGAAGCTGGTCATCGGTCATGATTACGTGACCGAGAAGCTCGACGTGGCTGGCCGCACCTACAGTTACCGGCAACCGGAAGGCGCTTTCACCCAGCCCAACGGCACGGTGAACGGCAAGATGCTCAACTGGGCCTTCGATGCGCTGGGCGAGCGGCAGGACGACCTGCTGGAGCTGTATTGCGGCAATGGCAACTTCACCCTGCCGCTGGCTACACGCGTGCGCAAGGTGCTGGCCACCGAAATCAGCAAGACCTCGGTCAATGCGGCGCTGAGCAACCTGGATGACAACGGCGTGGACAACGTCACGCTGGTGCGTCTGTCGGCCGAAGAACTGACCGAAGCCCTGAACGAAGTGCGCCCGTTCCGCCGTCTGCACGGCGTGGACTTGAAGAGCTACGATTTTGGCAGCGTGTTCGTCGACCCGCCGCGCGCCGGCATGGACCCGGACACCTGCGAACTGACCCGGCGCTTCGAGCGCATTCTGTACATATCCTGCAACCCGGAAACCCTGGCCGCCAACATCGCCCAACTGCACGACACCCACCGGGTCGAGCGCTGCGCACTGTTCGATCAGTTTCCGTACACCCACCACATGGAATCGGGCGTGCTGCTGGTTAGGCGCTGAGGCTCCTCTGACTGACTATCGTGCCGACGCTCCGCGTTGGCATGCCGTTCTGGACGCTGCGCGTCCTATCCTGAACATGCGGCGCGACGCAGATCTGTGACGCAGAGCGTCACCCACGGCATTCCCACGCTGGAGCGTGAGGAACGATAATCCCGACTATCGTGCGGCGCTCTGCGTCGCATGCCGTTCCGGACGCTCCGCGTCCTCTTGCGACGCGGAGCGTCGTGAAATGCATTCCCATACTGGAGCGTGAGGAACGAGAGTTCTTTCATGCCCGTCACGGCGAAACTGTCAGAATATTTATTAGCTTCCTATCGATACGCTGGGGTATAAACCAAAAACCTGAATCAGCTGCTTCGATGGGATCCTTTTTCTTGAGCTCCGAGTCTTCCGCGCCTTCTGTACCGGTCAAGTTGTCCAGCCAGCCCGGTTTCGTCAGTTTTATCCTCTCGCGCCTGATGGCGGTGTTCGCCATGCAGATTCAGGCGGTGGTCGTTGCCTGGCAGGTTTATGACATGACCCGCGAGCCGATGGCGCTGGCCTATGTGGGCCTTGCTCAGTTCATTCCCATGTTGCTGCTGTTGATGCCTGCCGGGGATCTGATCGACCGCTACAACCGCAAGGTCATCCTGATGCTCAGTTGGGGTGTGCAGGCGATCTGTGGGGTCATTCTGCTGGTGTTCTCGGCACTGAAGCTGCAAGACCTGCGGCTGATCTACGGCGCGCTGATGCTGTATGGCTGCGCCCGCGCTTTTACCGGTCCGGCGCTGCAAAGCCTGCTGCCACAGATTGTCCCGCGCGACCAACTGGCCTCGGCCATCGCCACCAACAGCGTGATCATGCGCTGTTCGACCGTCGGTGGGCCGCTGATCGGTGGCTATCTGTACTGGCTGGGCGGCGCAGAGCTGACCTATTCGGTCTGCGTCGCAGCATTTATCGCCGGCATCCTGTTTCTGGCCCCCGTGGCAACGCCCTTTGCCGGCAAGCCGGTGGAACTGGGTTCCAGCGCCTGGGGCCGGTTCACCGCGGGCATTGCCTTCATTCGCTCGCGGCCGATCATCCTCGGCACCATTTCGCTGGACCTGTTCGCCGTGCTGCTCGGCGGCGTGGTGGCGCTGCTGCCGATCTACGCCCATGAAGTGCTGCACCTCGGGCCGCAGGGGCTGGGCATGCTGCGTGCGTCGATGAGCCTGGGTGAACTGGGCGTCGGCATTTACCTGAGCATGCGCCCGCTGCAGCGCAACGTCGGCATGACCATGTTTCTCGCCGTCGGCCTGTTCGGCGTCGCGAATCTGGTGTTTGCCCTGTCGACCCTGTTCTGGCTGTCATGCCTGGCCCTGCTGATCGCGGGCGCGGCGGACATGGTCAGCGTGTTCATTCGTTCAGCGCTGGTGCAGTTCTCGACGCCGGACAACATGCGCGGCCGGGTCAATGCCGTGAACATGCTGTTTATTGGCTCCTCCAACGAACTGGGCGAGTTCCGTGCAGGCACCAGTGCCTCGCTGGTCGGCGCAATCCCTGCCGCGATCCTGGGTGGCGTCTGCACGCTGGGCGTGGTCGGCGCCTGGATGACGGGCTTCAAGTCATTGCGCCAGGTCGACCGTTTTGCCGACGCCTCGCCGCCGGACGTGCTCAACGCGCAGCCCGTCAAACAGGCCTGACGGCGGCAGGTTTCAGCAAAACACAGCCACGGCACAGCTTGCGCGAACCAATCAGCCTCGCCGCACCTCTATACCCTCGCATTCTGCACACGACGCTGGCCGGAACACGCCGGACTGGCGCATTCGCGTATCAGCAGCGAAACTAATTGCACGAAAAGAAGAGGGATCCGACATGCTCTGGAAAAAAGGCCGACGCAGCGACAACGTAGTCGATGCGCGCGATGGCGGCAGCAGTGGTGGCGGCGGTGGCATGCGCATCGGCGGCAAGGGGCTGGGTCTGGGCGGCATCGTGATCATCGTCGCCATCGGCCTGCTGACCGGCCAGGACCCGATGCAGATTCTCGGACAACTGACCGGACAAGTGACCGAGCAAAGCGCCCCACCCAGCGCGCAAACGCGTGAGGCCCCGCCGGCCAACGACCAGCAGGCCGAATTCGTGCGCAGCATCCTTGGCGATACCGAGGACACCTGGCGTGCCGTGTTCGCCCAGAACGGTCGCGAATACAAGGACCCCACGCTGGTGTTGTTCAGCGGCCAGGTGAACTCGGCCTGCGGTCGCGCTACGTCGGCAACCGGTCCGTTCTATTGCCCGGCTGACCAGCAGGTCTATCTGGACATGGAGTTCTTCCGTGAAATGGCCCAGCGCTTTTCCGCCGCTGGCGACTTCGCCCAGGCTTACGTGATCGCCCATGAAGTCGGGCACCATGTGCAGACCCTGCTGGGCATTTCCGCCAAGGTCGACAAGGCTCGCCAGGCCGGGCAAAAAATGGAAGGAGCCAACGGTTTACTGGTCCGCCAGGAGCTGCAAGCGGACTGCTTTGCCGGTGTTTGGGCGTACAACGCACAAAATCGTTTGAACTGGCTCGAGCCGGGTGATATTGAAGAAGCATTGAATGCGGCCAACGCTATCGGCGATGATCGCTTGCAGCAGCAAAGCAGTGGTCGAGTCGCTCCGGACTCCTTCACTCACGGCACGTCTGCACAGCGTGTACGCTGGTTCAAGGCAGGCTTTGCCCAAGGTCAAATCAATCAATGCGATACATTCGCCGCCAAGAGTCTCTGAGCACATGATTAAACCGCTTCTGGTCCTGTTGTTGAGCACTGCCTTCGTGAGCCTCGGGGCGCATGCCGAGGATCAAGCGGTCAATTCCATCAGCCCGGATCGCCTCGCCATCAATGGCGCCGAGGCGACCCTCGGGCTGAGCCAGGAGTGGGTACACCCCAAGCCGAAGATCGAGCGCGTGGTGATCGTCCTGCACGGTCGCCTGCGCAATGCGCAAACCTACCTGCGCAGCATCGAACGTGCGGCCAACCAGTCCAGAGAGCGCGGCAAGACCCTGCTGATCGCCCCGCAATTCCTGGATGAAAAGGATATCGTCGCGCACCACTTGCCGGACTCGATCCTGCGCTGGCGCCAGAACAGCTGGATGGAAGGCGCAACCTCCACCGATCCCAAGCCGGTCAGCTCGTTTCTGGTGCTGGACCACATCCTCAAGCGCCTGAGCGACAGCAAGCTGTTCCCCAACCTGAAGGAAATCGTCATTGCCGGGCACTCCGGTGGTGCCCAGGTGGTGCAGCGCTACGCGATGATCGGCGGCAAGGAAGACGCCCTGCTGCAGCGTGAAGGGGTGAAGCTGCGCTACGTGATCGCCAATCCGTCGTCCTACGCCTATTTCGACGCGGAACGGCCTGAGCCGGTAACCGCGCAAAGCTGCCCGAACTTCAACGACTGGAAATACGGCCTCAACAAGATGCCGTTCTACTCGGGCAAGGAAAAGCCGGCTGACATCGAGAAGAATTACGTGAAGCGCGACATCACTTACCTGATGGGCGAGCTGGACACCGACCGTAATCACCCGGCGCTAGACAAGACCTGTGCCGCCGAAGCGCAAGGCGCCTACCGCCTGATTCGCGGGCAGAACTACTTCAACTATCTGCAGAAGCGTCACCCCGAGGGGCTGAACCAGCGCCTGGTGATCGTGCCGAAAGTCGGCCACAACGGCGACGGGATCTTCACCTCACCGGAAGGCCAGGCGGTGCTGTTCAAGCCGTTTTGAGTGATCTGGATATAACTATTGTCCCCACGCTCCGCGTTCAACGCTACATACAAGTCCGCTTTTGATTCTGGCCGGAGGCCGTGGGAGCGAACTTGTTCGCGAAAGGGTCAACATAATCGTCGAAAATGCATCGACTGAAATACCGTCTTCGCGAGCAATGCGGATCGCCGCCACGGTCGCTCCCACAAAGACTTGTGGATAACGGTGAGCGCTCCGCATTGCCACGATAGGCAACTCAGATCACCCCAGCATCCCGCGCAGCGCTATGCAATTCTCTGCATGCCAGTCAGTCAGCTCCGGCCAGGGATTGTCCTTCAGGTTGACCAGAACAGTTTTGGCGCCTGCCGCACGGCCGCAGTTCAGGTCATGCATGTAGTCGCCGATCATGACCATCTTCTCCGGCTCGACACTCCAGCGCGTGGCCAGCTGCAGTAAACCCGCCGGATCCGGTTTGGGAGTCGCCTCGTCGCGGCCCAGTACATCCTCGACGGCAAAGCAGTCAGCCAGGCCGATGGCCTTCAAGGTGATATACGCCAGCTCCTGAGCGTTACGGGTGAGTATGCCCAGTCGATAACCGCGCGCCGACAATTCGCGAACCAGCTCGACCGCGCCTTCGGCAGGCTGCGAAGCCAGTGCCAGCTCGCGCTCATGCTCCAGCAGCCAGGCGTGCTTGGCCGCCGATTCCTCAGCGGGCAACGCAGCAAGATGCCCGAGAATGTCATCGTCCTGGGGGATGCCCAATTCACGTTTGATGGCCGGGAAGTCGTGGATAGGGACGGTCAAGGTACCGTCCATGTCGAACACCCAGTGCCGTATACCTTCGAGTGTCATGCCCAATCCTTACGATGGCGGATCAGCCCTTCCTGACTGACCGATGCGACCAGTTGCCCGGTGCGGTTGAAGATACTGCCGCGCGAGAAGCCGCGCGAGTTGCCTGCCCAGGGGCTGTCCATCGCGTAGAGCAGCCAGTCATCGGCACGCAGGTCGTTGTGGAACCACAGCGAATGGTCAAGGCTGGCGACCTGCATGTCGCGCTGCCAGACGGTCTTGCCGTGCGGCAGCAGGGATGTGGTCAGCAAGTTGAAGTCGGAGGCATAGGCGAGCATGTAACGATGCAGCGCCTGCACGTCCGGGAGGCTGCCATCGGCGCGGAACCACACGTATTTGACGGGATCGCCGGGCTTGGGATCGTACGGATCTTCAGCGGTCACCGGGCGGAACTGGATCGGCTTGGGGCGCAGAAACTTGTCGTGCATCGCTTCAGGAATCAGGTGCGCGCGGCGGGTCAGCAACTCCAGCTCGGACGGCAGGTCTTCCGGGCCGACAATCTGCGGCATCGTCGCCTGGTGCTCGAAGCCCTCTTCGTCGTACTGAAACGAAGCGCTGCAGGTGAAGATCGGCTTGCCCTTCTGAATGGCAGTGACACGGCGCGTGCTGAAGCTGCCACCGTCACGCACACGGTCCACCTGATAGACCACCGGCAAACCGGCATCGCCGGGACGCAGAAAGTAGCCGTGCAGCGAGTGAACATGACGGTCCTCTTCAACTGTCTGACTGGCGGCAGACAGCGACTGACCCAGCACCTGACCACCAAACAACTGGCGAAAGCCCAGATCCTGGCTATGACCGCGGAACAGGTTTTCTTCAATGGCTTCCAGCGTCAGCAACTCAACCAGATCATCCAGCACTTGGCTCATTCTCATTCCTCTCGTACATCGACTTTGCACTTGTACGGCAACAGCAGTCGCTGCATTTTCCCACAGGCCTCGGGCCCGTCCCCGCTGGAATGGAATGATACAGATTTAAGATGGTTGGCTTAATTCAATCTGCACCCGGATCAAGGCTTCAGCGTCTTGAGCCACTGCTCATGGCTGATCCGGTACAGCACGTGCGGTTTGAGCGGGTGGCCGTCCGCAAGATTGGGGTGATCGAAGTTGCCGGACTCATCCTGCTGCATGCCGATTGCCTGCATCACCTTTTGCGACGGCTGATTGTTGACCGCCGTGAACGACACGATCTCCTTCAGCTCCAGGCGCTCGAAACCACAGCCCAGCGCGGTCCAGGCCGCCTCGCTGGCAAAGCCCAGGCCCCAGTGTTTGTGCGCCAGCCGCCAGCCGATTTCCACGGCCGGGGTGAACGGTGCCTTGAAACCCACGACATGCAGCCCGGTGAAACCTATGAACTCGCCGGTGTCCTTGCGCTCCAGCGCCCAGAACCCGAAGCCCAGTTCGGCAAAATGACCACGCAGCCGCCCGATCATGGCAGCACTTTCGAGACGGCTCAGGGGGTCTGGAAAATAGCGCATGACACGAGGGTCCGCGCACATGTCGGCGAACGCCGGCAAGTCATCGTCACGCCACTGCCGCATCAGCAGTCGGGCGCTATCAAGCTTGAGTATCGGTTCCATCGATTCCCCCGTGTCACGAGACATGAATGGGCGTCAGTGCAGCCATCCGCTGCGCCACACAACTGGGCGTACGGATGCTTTACTGGCACTATCGGGCTTCGGCCCTCTAACGGACGCAAAATGTCCCTACCGCTTATCTACCATGAAGACTACAGCCCGGACTTCCCGGCGGATCATCGCTTCCCGATGGACAAGTTTCGTTTGTTGCGCGATTACTTGATCGACAGCGGCCTGACCAGTGACGTTCAATTAATGCGTCCCGAGTTGTGCCCGGCGGACATTCTGGCGCTGGCTCATGATCCGTCCTACATCAGCCGCTACCTTAGCGGTGATCTGTCGCGCGAAGACCAGCGGCGTCTCGGACTGCCGTGGAGCGAGGCTCTGGCACGCCGAACCATCCGTGCGGTAGGCGGCTCACTGCTGACCGCCGAACAGGCCCTCAAGCATGGCCTGGCCTGCCACCTGGCGGGCGGCACCCACCATGCGCACTATGACTACCCGGCGGGTTTCTGCATTTTCAATGACCTGGCGGTGATCAGTCAGTACCTGCTGCAAAGCGGCCGCGTGGACAAGGTGCTGATCTTTGACTGCGATGTGCATCAGGGTGACGGCACGGCGCGCATTCTGGCCGATACCGAGGACGCCATTACCGTCTCGCTGCACTGCGAAAAGAACTTCCCGGCACGCAAGGCGCAGAGCGACTGGGACATCCCGCTGCCGATGGGCATGGGCGACGCCGACTACCTGAACGTCGTCGATGACCTGCTCAACTACCTGCTGCCGCTCTATAAGCCGGACCTGGTGCTGTATGACGCAGGCGTCGATGTCCACAAGGACGATGCGCTGGGCTATCTGCAACTCACCGACCAGGGGCTGGCCAATCGCGACGAAGCGGTGCTGCGTCATTGCCTGAGCCGCGACATTCCGGTCATGGGCGTGATCGGCGGTGGCTACAGCAAGGACCGCTTGGCACTGGCAAGGCGCCACGGAATCCTCCATCACAGTGCGCAACGGGTCTGGAACGACATGGGCCTGTGAGCCTGCGCGGTACTTTGCTTCAGTCTCCGCCAATGACGTGCGCCACACCTTGAAAGAACGCTCGGGTAGAATGCCCCACCCCTCTGCTATCGATACTTCGCTGACCATGACCGACCTTGCCCTCTCCGCTGCCCGAACCGTCGCCATCATCGGAGGCGGCCCTGCGGGGTTGATGGCAGCAGAAGTGTTGAGCCAGGCCGGACTGAAGGTCGATCTGTACGACGCCATGCCGTCGGTTGGGCGCAAGTTCCTGCTCGCCGGGGTGGGCGGTATGAACATCACCCACTCCGAGCCCTACCCGGCCTTTCTGGCGCGCTATGCCGAACGCTCGCCGATGATCGCACCGCTGTTGCGCGGTTTTGACGCTGATGCCCTGTGCCAGTGGATTCATGCGCTGGGCATCGAGACTTTCGTCGGCAGCTCGGGGCGTGTGTTTCCCACAGACATGAAAGCCGCGCCCCTGCTCCGTGCCTGGCTCAAGCGGCTGCGTGATGCGGGCGTCACGATTCACACGCGGCATCGCTGGTCGGGCTGGAACGCCGATGGCAGCCTGCGCATCGCGAACGCTGACGGTGAACGGGCGATCGAACCTGCAGCCACATTGCTGGCGCTGGGCGGCGCCAGTTGGGCGCGGCTGGGTTCGGACGGGGCCTGGCTGCCGTGGCTGCAGGCAAGGCAGGTCGAGGTTGCACCTTTGCAGGCCGCCAACTGTGGTTTCGAGGTGAGCGCCTGGAGCGACCTGCTGCGCGACAAGTTTGCCGGTGCTCCGTTGAAGAATATCGCGATGGGCCTGCATGGCCATGCCCTGCGCTTGGGCGAATGTGTGCTGACCGCGACGGGCGTGGAAGGCAGCCTGGTGTATGCACTGTCGGCGCAGATTCGTGAACAGATCAACCTCCACGGCTCAGCGATTGTGGATATTGACCTGCTGCCCGGCAAGACGCTGGCAGACATTCAAAAAGCCCTGAGCAAACCCCGTGGCTCGCGCTCGATGTCCAAGCACCTGCACAGCCAGTTGGGCCTGGACGGCGTCAAGGCAGCACTGTTACGCGAGCTTGCGCCTCGTGAAGCGTTTGCCGATCCACTGGTGTTGAGCGAGGCCATCAAGGCGCTGCCACTGCCCCTGATCAAACCGCGCCCCATCGATGAGGCCATCAGCACCGCAGGGGGCGTCACCTTCGAGGCCATGGACGAGCGTCTGATGCTCAGGCAATTGCCCGGCGTATTCTGCGCCGGTGAAATGCTCGACTGGGAAGCGCCGACCGGCGGCTACCTGCTGACCGCCTGCTTCGCCAGCGGCCGCGCTGCGGGGTTGGGGATGGTCGAATGGCTGCAATCGCGCTGATCATGATCGTCGCCACGCTCCGCGCTTATCGTTATGTAAAAGTCCGCTTTTGATTCGGCCCGCAGGGCGTAGGAGCGAACCGGGCGACGCTTCGCTTGTTCGCGAAGAGGGTGTTTCAATCGATGCATTTTCGGCGATTATGCAGGCCCCTTCGCGAACAAGTTCGCTCCTACGGCCTCCGGCCAGAATCAAAAACGAACTTGCGTATAGCAATGAGCGCTCCGTCCGCTTTGAATGCGCACTGCGCCTCAAGGCTTCTTCTTGCGTGGGCCGGTGTTGAAGACCGGTACTTTACGCACCGGTTTGACCACCGGCGCAGGCTCGGAGTCGCCGCTGTCGACCCATTTGCCCAAGTTGCGCTTGCTGCCCGACACCTTGGGTTTTTTCGGTTTCTTGGGCTTTTTCAGGATCTGGCCGCTGGCATCCGTGCTCGGTACGCGATGCTCCGGCTCGAAGTCCTGCTCTTCCTTGCGCTCCAGGGTCTGGCGGGTCAGCACTTCGATGGCTGACAGCAACTCGACCTCATCGGCACACACCAGCGAAATTGCCTCCCCCGTCAGCCCCGCACGGCCGGTGCGGCCAATACGGTGGATGTAATCCTCGGCCACGATCGGCAGGTCCAGGTTGACCACGGTCGGCAGGTCATCGATGTCCAGACCGCGCGCTGCCACGTCGGTGGCCACCAGAATCTTCACTTCGTTGCTCTTGAAGCGGTCCAGCGCACGCTGGCGAGTGGCCTGCGGCTTGTCGCCATGAATGCCGTCGGCGTTCATGCCCAGCGCCTGCAAGCGATCCACCAGTTGATCGACGCCAACCCGGGTCTTGGCGAATACCAGCACCTGCCCCCAGCGATGCTTCTTCATCAGATGGATGAACAGATCCGCCTTGCGTTTCTTGTCCACGGTCACGACCCATTGCTTGACCGAAGACGCCGCGACGTTGCGCGGGCTAACTTCGATGGTCAGCGGGTCATTGAGCATCTGCGCGGCCAGCAGACGAATCTCGTCAGAGAACGTCGCGGAGAACAGCAGGGTCTGGCGCTGCTTGGGCAACACCGCATAGATACCGCGCAGTTCCTCGGCAAAACCCAGGTCGAGCATACGGTCAGCTTCATCGAGGATCAGCGTCTGCAACTGGGAGAACTTGACCGCGTTCTGGCGATGCAGATCGAGCAAGCGACCGGGGGTCGCGACCAGCACGTCGACGCCCCTGCGCAGCTTCATCATTTGCGGGTTGATGCTCACGCCGCCGTAAGCCGCGTAGGTGGTCAGCGGCAGATGCTCGGCGTACTGACGAATGCTTTCGTGAACCTGATCGGCCAGCTCGCGGGTCGGCGCCAGCACCAGCGCGCGAATCGAGTTGGGCGCGACTTTCGGGCCTTCCATAGTCAGCCGTTGCAGCAGCGGCAAGGCAAAACCTGCGGTCTTGCCGGTGCCGGTCTGCGCAGCTGCCATCAGATCGCGGCCCGCCAGTACCGGAGGAATTGCCTGGGTCTGTACAGGCGTCGGAGTCTGGTAACCGAGCGCTTCGAGGGCGCGCAGCAAGGGTTCGATCAGGCCGAGAGAGGCGAATGTCATGGAAATACCGTAGGAAAGATTCAACGCAAGGCGCGCAGTTTAACCTGTCCGGCGCGCCTCGGTTAGCTTGTGCGTGTCGATGCGACCTCTGGCGGCGGCGACCTGCGCCATTGCGGCAGGCCAATCAGCACCACGGCACTGATGATCACCACCATGGCCATGCACTCTTCGACACCGATCGTTTCGCCAGCGAACACCACGCCGAGCATCACTGCCACGGCCGGATTGACGTAGGCGTAGCTGGTCGCCGCTGCCGGGCGCACGTTCTTGAGCAGGTACATATAGGCGCTGAACGCGACGATAGAGCCGAACACCACCAGATACAGCAGCGCGCCCCAGCCCGCCGCCGTCGGCATATGCGCCAGACGCTCGCCACTCAAGGCACTGCCGATCAGCAGCGTCGCCCCCGCCGTGATCATTTCCGCCGCACTGGCCATCGGACCCTTCGGCAACGGCAGGTGCTTGCTCAGCACCGAACCGAACGCCCAGGCTGCGGCGGCAAAAATCACCACGGCAGCGCCATAAGGGCTGGCCTGCAAATTGGAGCCGAGGTTCAGCAGGCCGATGCCGATCAGGCCCAGCACGATGCCTGCCCATTCAAGATTCGTGGTGCGATTGCCCCAGAACAGGCCAAACAGCAGGGTAAACAGCGGCATGGTCGCCACCGCCAACGCGGCAACGCCTGATGCGACGCCTGCGTGTTCGGCCAGGGTGACACCGCCATTACCGCAGGCCAGCAGCAGGAAGCCGATCACGAACGCGGCTTTCCACTCGCGCCAGGTCGGCGCAGGCACGCCGCGAAACCGCAGAAAGCCATACATCAGGCAGCCGGCAATCAGAAAGCGCACACCCGCCATCATCAACGGTGGCCACGATTCCACGCCGATGCGGATCACCAGATAGGTAGAGCCCCAGATCAGGTACAAGGCCAGAAAGGCACCGATGAGCAAGGGTGAAACACGAACGGATTGAGGCATGGCTAGGCTCTGGGATCATTGTTATGGTTGACCTATTGTATGAAGGCCGAAGTCGGATATTAAGCAGACAAACCTGTTTAAAACGCGCTGAAACTTACGATTCAATGCTTGTCAGGCCTGCTTTCCTTTTATTTTAAAAACGCCCATCGCTGGGTACGAGGCACGCCATGACCCTGGATAAATACGATCGGATTCTGCTCGATGAGCTGCTGAAAAATGGCCGGGCGTCTTTTGCGCAACTGGCGAAACTGGTCAACCTGTCCGCGCCCGCGGTGGCCGAGCGGGTCGCCAAGCTGGAAGCCAGTGGCGTGATTACCGGTTACGAGGCCAAGGTCGATCTGTCGAAAGTCGGCCTGCCGATTCAATGCATCATCGAACTGCGCATGGGCAGCCATGGCAATCAGCAGGCCTACAAGGAACTGTGGAAAGTCCCCGAGCTGATCCAGTGTTACCGGGTGACGGGCGACCCGTGCGTAATCATGCGCGCAGCGGTCGATTCGATGCCGCATCTGGAAGACCTGATCAACCGGATCGCCAAGTTTGGCTTCAGCAAGACATCAATCGTGCTGTCGACAGCCGTGGAGCGCAGCCTGCCGAGCGATTACTTGATCAGCAACGGCAAACAGGAGCACTGACAGGTCAGACGCCGCGCTGGCGCTTCAGGGTTTCGCTGATCTTCGCGGCCGGGACTTTCTGCAGGGAACACAGCATCTGGTGGGAGATGGCAGAGATGCCGTGGGTCTGGCGCAATTCGTTGGTCAGGTGCGCGGTCAGGTTGGCCGCCATTTCCGCATCGGCCATCGCCCGGTGAGCCTTGCCGGTGTCGGGCAGACGCGCATAGCGGGTCAACGTGCCGAGCTTGTGGTTCGGTGCGCCGGGCATCAGGCGTCGGGCCAGCAGCAGTGAACAGGCGAAGCTCTGTTCGCGCGTGCGCTGGATACGCGACAGCTCGTAGTCCCAGAACTTCTGGTCGAACGAGGCGTTGTGCGCCACCAGCGGTGTCGAACCGACGAAATCCGCCACATCGCCCATCACCCGCTCGGCGCTGGGGGCGGTACGAATCATGTTGTTGCTGATGCCGGTCAACCCTTCGATGAACGCAGGAATACGCACGCCGGCATTCATCAGGCTCTGAAAGCGCTCGACGATACGCCCCTGCTCCATGATCACCACCGCAATCTCGGTCGCCCGGCAGCTATGGCCCGGGGAGATGCCGGTGGTTTCAAAGTCGATGACTGCAATACGTTCCAACACTGGCCTGACCCTGTTAATTCATTTCAGCAAAAACGCGCCTTCGATCGGCACGTAACGACTGGCGGCGCGGATCAACGAGTTCGCGGTCAGCCCCGGCACGCCGTAGGCGACCGCCTCGACCCCATGTTTGCTGATCACGCGTTCGAGCAACATGTCGAAGTCGCCATCACCCGACGCCAGCACGATTTCGTCCACTTGCGGCGCGAAATCCATGATATCGATGGTGATGCCGACATCCCAGTCGCCTTTGGCCGAACCGTCGCTGCGCTGGATATACGGCTTGAGCCTGACCGTGAACCCCAGATTGCGCAGTATCTGCTGGAACTGCTGTTGCTTGCTGTCGCCACGATCGATGGCGTACGCAAACGCGTGAACGATCTCGCCGCGCTTGCTGATATCCGCCCACAAGGCGGCGTAATTGAAATGACAGCCATGCGCCTGGCGCACGGTGTAATACAGGTTCTGCACGTCGGCGAACACCGCGATCTTCTTCACCGCAATTCCTCATGGCGGGCAACATGCCCACGGGTTACAGCGATCCGGAACGTGAATCGGTGCCCAGTATGCCAGTTTGAGGAAGGAATTGAGGGATGGATCGGTACCGGCCGCTGCGAAGCCCGCGCGTCATGGCATAGATCATCGTTCCCACGCTCCAGCGTGGGAATGCCGTTCTGGACGCTCCGCGTCCGTTCCGGAGCACGCGGCGCAGCGCAGATTCGTGGCGCAGAGCGTCAAAAACATTCCCGCTGGAATATGAAGAACGACCGTCACATCCTCAAACGAACGAATCATCATCCGAGAACATGTCGCCACCATCGTCGAAATTGTCGTCAGCCGTGTACTGCTGATCCGGCTGTCCCCAACCGCCCTGATCATTGGACAAGCCGGTGTCCTGCGCCTGTGGCGCGTCATGAATGACTTCGACGATCTCCTGCGGCTGGCTGTGGTGGCTGAACATGCTGCTGATACCTTCTGCCAGCAGCACACCGCCCGCTACACCGGCCGCGGTCTTCAGCGCCCCGCCAAGAAAGCCACTACCGGCAGCCGGAGCAGGCGCGGCATAACCGCCCTGCGGCGCTGCGGGCGCAGGTGCCGGATTGAAACCGCCACCATCACGCCAGCCGCCACTGGATGGCTGGCTCGGTTGCGGCTGCGATGCGCGCGGGGCGCTGCTGCCAAAGATACTCGACAAAAACCCGCCACTCGCTGGCGCGGACGAGGCTTGCCCCTTGGCCTGCTGAAGCTCGGCCTGCAACTGCTGAATCTGCTCGTCGCGCTGTTTTACCTGCTGATTGAGCTGATTGACGGCCGCTTCCTGCACCAGAATCGCCTGCGTCATGTAGTACGGCGCAGCGGGCTGGCGGGTCAGATGCTCCTTGATACGCGCCTCGGCCGCAGCATCTCGCGGGGCGGAAGCCGTTTCAGCGTCTTTCAGTTTCGAGAAAAGACCGTCAATCAGGGTTTGCTCTTCGCTGTTCATGACCACCTCACTGAGTTGCCACTGGAATTCTTCCCTGCCGCAATGGCAGGACCATGTGCAGAAAATGGGGCCTCATCGACGCGCTTCAATGACATGAAGAAAAAGATAACAAGGCGTGCGCCGAAAACCACTGCGCTTGGTTAGACCGGGGCCATGGGCTAAAGTGTGCGCCTGCTTTTAGCCTGCGATCTATCTCCATGAACCCGTTGAACGTCATCCAGGATTCGCTTTATTTCTTCCGGCGCAATCTGGGCAGCATCGCGCTGCTGTGCCTGCCTGTCGTGATCCTTGAAGTGCTGGCCAAACAAGCGCTGGGCAGCGCCATGTCCGCCGACACTTCACCTGCCTACGCGTTGGTGATCGGGCTGTTTTTCTACCCTATTTATACGGCCGCGCTGATCCTGTTTCTCGACGCACGCAGCCGTGGCGAGGACGTACACACCCGTGATGTACTGGCCATGGCGGTGCGCCTGTGGCCGACCTTCGCCGTGCTCTCGGCCATGAGTACCCTGCTGATCATGTTCGGCCTTTCACTGTTCGTCGTGCCCGGCATCTGGGTGATGATCAAACTGGCGTTCAGCGAATACCTGCTGGTTCTGCGCAAACTCACGCCGTTCATGGCCATGCGCGAAAGCATGCAGATGACCACCGGACACTTCACGCGCATTCTGGTGTGCGTACTGAGCTTCTACATTCCCCTGTGGCTGCTCGAGGGCGCCAGCCTGTACCTGTTTCCGGAACCGCAAAGTGCAGCGGTTTCCGTGATCACCGACAGCATCGGCAGCTTCCTGCAACTGTTCACCACCATCGTGACGTTCCGCCTGTTCATGCTGATCAGCGAGCCCGCGCACCGCGCCTGAAGCAAAGGCTGACGTCAGGCGCGTCGATTCGGTATGCTCAACGCCGAATCCCTCACTGAGCGCCAGGCGCTCCAAGTCGAGCCGATGCCCCGTTTACTGCTACGTCTGACCCTGTACGGCTTGCTGCTGGTCGCCGTATTGCTGTTACTGGTTTTCCAACTGACCTGGCGCCCTCCGGCCCGTGAACTACTCACGGTCAGCTGCAACCCTGCAGTCGAGGCACCAAAACTGGTACCGGGGCAAGCGCTGAAAGTCATGACCTGGAACATCCAGTACCTGGCGGGTAAGCGCTACGTGTTCTGGTACGACATGGCCGACGGCAGCGGCCCGGACGAACGCCCGACCCATGAAGACCTTGCCTACAACCTGGACGAAGTGGCACGGGTCATCCGTGACGAACAGCCCGACATCGTGCTGCTGCAAGGGGTCGACGATGGCGCCAAGAACTCTGACTATGAAGACCAGTTGGCGCTGATCAAGGAACGTGTCGCGGACCTCTACCCGTGCAGCACGCAGGCCTTCTACTGGAAGGCAGAGTTCGTGCCCAACCCGCATATCTGGGGCAGCGTCGGCAGAAAACTGGTGACCCTCAGCCGCTTCCATATCGACAGTGCCGAACGCCTGCAACTGCCGGTGCCCGACGCCAACATCATCAGCCGTCAGTTTCAGCCAAAGGATGCCTTGCTGGTCAGCTACCTGCCCTTGCGTGACGGCGGCAAACTGGCCGTCATCAACACCAGCCTGACCACCGCCAGACGCGCCGGCGACACCGCACAAAAACAGGTCGCGGCCACTGAAACGCAGCTGGACAAGCTGGAAAGCGGCGGCACGCCCTGGCTGATCGGCGGCGACTTCAACCTGCTGCCGCTGGGCCAATACCAGCGCCTCCCCGAGCAACAGCGCCTTGGCTATGCCGCCGACAGCGAACTGCACCAGCTATGGGACAAATACCCGATGATCCCCAACAACGCCGAATCCAGCGGCATCGACCGCAGCAAATGGCTGACGCACTTCCCCAACGACAGCCGCATCAACGGGCCGGACCGGACGGTGGATTACCTGTTCTACAGCCCGAGCCTGAAGCGGGTCAGCGCGCGGGTGCGGCGGGATGATACGTTGCTGATCTCTGATCACTTGCCGGTGATCGGGCGGTTTTTGCTGCCGGTTTTGCCTTGAGGTGGAAAGCGGCATTCAGGTTTCAATACTCTGGCTGGTCACCAGACTTCCGAATGACGTGCTTCAACAGCCGATTATGATCAAATACTTGGAACCGTTTCTGGAAGCGCTCGCCTAATGATTAGCCCGTGGATACTTCCATGGGCGACGTGCCAATACCGGCATACACCAAAGGGTGATCCACATGGCTAAAGACGACAAGAAAAGTAAAGGCGAAGCCTCGAAAGCCAGCAAAGACCTGAAAGACAAGAAGGCATCACCGGCCAAGAAATCTGAAGCGGCCTCGACGCTTTCCAAGTCTTCCGAAAAGAAAGACAAGAAGAAAGACGCCGAGCCAAAGAAAGCGGCCAAAAAAGCTGATAGCAAGCCAGAAAAGGCCAAGAAATCAGACAAGGTTGAAAAGGCTGAAAAGCCGGCTAAAAAGAAAAAGTGACATCTGCTGCCTGCCAGGGCGTTGCGCCCTGGCGTTCTCTGGGTCACTGTCTCGCTTGCAAGCTAAGTGACCAGAATAAAGAGGTTCTCCCTTTAGATATCAACTCAACGTTGCACGCCCTGAATTTTCTCAAGACGCATTTCATAACCTTGACCTGGCTGCGTGACCGTCTCTGTTTCAACGGTCTGCACAACACGGCCCGATGCATCCTTGGTCACTGCGATGCTTTTGCTGTAAGCGGTTTGAACGCAGCCCGAGATAGAGATGACTGCCAGCAACAACAAAGCGAAGTTAGTTTTCATTATGGATTCCTGTCCATTGGTTGAGTGGCGGGCAGCTTAACCGGATAGATAGCCTCTTGCCGTCATTTTTGCGCTTTTGCTTTATAAAGTCCGCTGGAAAAGCCGAGCCCCTAATTAGCCTGACGCCGTTCAACGTGATCGGTTGGCAGAGCTTGACGGCTTAGCCTCTCGGTCTACTGGATTACGAGCCATTGCTCCCGGACCTCACGTCCCCCTCAGCTTCACCCGCGCCCTCGCCTCCGCCACCAACGGATCATCCGGCCAGTAATGCTTTCTATCACCTAGCACCTGCGACATTGACAGCGTTGTAGCTTCTAAATTAGTGGACTTCTGGCGTTTTCGTCAGCAACACCGTTGACTGTCAATCTCGCTATGGAGGATTGACATTTTGAGAGGATATTTTTTGAGAGGATTGACACCCTCGGCAAGATCTGCCCATAACAAAGCGTAACGGCCCTAACAAGGCGGGCCGTTTGCTTGGGACCGTCACGTAGCGTTAGAGGGTTGAAGCAACAACTGTATACACGAAACCGCACCTATTAGATCCGTGCAAACCCATACTCAAGTCTTCGCACATATCAATCGAAATGTTCCGAGCATTCGCAAACCATCCTTTCTTCTAGCCAGATAGAGCTCATTCAGTTCAACAGAGCCATAGTCTCTCACGGACTGAAATCCTATACTCTGGAGCTCATTTTCAATGACAGCGGGGTCAAGCCATGTTCTCCATGGCTCACCCAGTTGCCCGATCAAGCTCACAAGATAATCGCCTATGGCATTTTCAATGGGATCGAGCAACGTAGGGGTGACGCCGTAATCGAAAATTATGCCGCTTCCTTTTGGCAGCGACGCGACAAACGTTAGTGTGTCAAGTATCGCTTCATGGGATATGTATATCGTCACGCCTAACCAAGAAAAAAATGCAGGTTGATCTGCGCGAAAACCGGCTTTCTGCAGCTCTTCGGCTAAGGTGTTACTTTCAAAATCAACCGCCACGAACGTCAATGAGTCAGGTACTTTTATGGACGCTTCTTTAAGGAGACTTCTCTTCCATTCTTGGGTAGATGGATGGTCCACTTCAAATACATGAAGGCCCTCTTCAAGATAAGTATTCCTGAGAGCGAATGTATCAAGGCCGGCACCTAAAACGACATATTGTTTCACTCCGGAGTGTACACATTTTTTGAGTTCATCTTCAGCTAATCGACTACGAATAACCACGACAGCACGTATGCCTCGCGCATGGAGATCGTTGGATTGGAATGGATACTGTCGCAGGTCGGTTGCCGCCTGCTCGCCAAGAATCGGCAAGGCCCACGGGTCGTTGAATATGATTGGTTCGTCCAGCAGCTGATGAGCGGCCCGGAGTTCGGCAACCTGAAAAGCAGTTCGACTTGGAATACCCGTATTAATAACGTTTTTCTGTGAAGTGAGCATCATAGCTTTCCTATATCGCACTATGGGCCAACTAATATTTTCTGCATGATTATCCTTCACGTTTTACACCATCAATAGTTGTTGGTCTGCTATAGCTGGTTTTTTCGATCGACACTTGCAATTTGGCTTGCAACGTCCAGATTCCGCTTTAAGGACCTTTCGTGACCTGACTCCGCTGTCCTTGCACGCCCACCGGTACTTCGCCCTTGAAGGTCACCCGGCGTACGATGCGCTCTTGGGTTCCTTAATCATCTAGCGCGTAATGCTGGGTGGCGCGGTTATCCCAGATCGCTACGTCACCGCTATGCCAGCGCCAGCCCATAGTATTTTCCAGCCGTGGGACGTGACTCTGCAGCAGGCTGAACAGGTGGGGGGGGGTAATGTTGTTCGATTAAGGCTATAGCTGGCATATTCAGGCAGCAAATGACTTAAATTCACTCTCGATGCATTTGATTCAGCCTACGCAAAAAGATAGATGGTGCCGTTCTATGCTGTCGGCACTGCGGATGACCGAGGAAGGCTCGATGGAGTTACGATGCCACTGTCGGCAACGTCAGCATGAAAAAGGCGCAAAAAGGGTCAAGAAAAATGCCAGTATTTCTTGCCCCTTATCTGATGAGGGCTTGATGTCAATAAATTTTACTTACGAACGGGACAGTCGCTGACGAATTTGCGCAACCAACGCGTCAAGCGTCCCGCTTTCATTGGTCTCCACGCGTTTGCTGAGCAGCAACTCTTCGGCGCTGAGCGGGTCACGATTGGCCTGCTGCCCTTCGATGACGGTCAGGGTGGCGTCGGACAGATCGTTCTTGGCTGTCTGACGTTGTGCCAGCCAAGCGGCGATCACGGCCTGTGGCGCATTGCAGTCGAGGATCAGGAACGGTGCGCCGGTGGCCTCAGCGATTTTCGCCGCAGCGTCGCGTTGTTCACGCTTGAGGAAGGTCGCATCCAGTACCACCGGGAAACCAGCGCGCAGTACGGTGTCGGCGATCTCGTTCAAGCGCGCGTAGGTGGCGGCGCTGGCATCTGCGGCGTAGATCCCTGCCTGCGGCTTGTTCTCGACATGCTGCTCGCCGAACAGGCGCTTGCGCTCTACATCTGAACGTAGGCGAATTGCCCCCAGTGCTTCTACCAGGCGCATGGCCACGTGGCTTTTGCCGACGGCTGACACGCCGTGAGTGATGGCCAGGAAACGCGAGGGGGTGGTGCTGTAGCTTTCTGCCAGGTTTGCGTAGTTGCGGTATTGGCGCAGGGTGGTTGCGCGCTGCACCGCGTCTGCCTCGGAAGGCATGCTGAACAGTGCAACCTTGGCGCGTACCAGGGCGCGGTAGGCTTTATAGAAGTTCAGCAGTTCCAGGCCTTGGTAGTCGCCGGTAAGTTCCAGGTACTGGCTGATAAAGCGCCGCGCCAGGCTTTTGAGGCCACGGTCTTCCAGGTCCATCGCCAGGAAACCGGTGTCGGCATACACGTCGGTGAAGCGGAATGGCTCGTTGAACTCGATGCAGTCAAAGATCACCACATGGCCATCAATCATAGTGGCGTTGCCCAGGTGAATATCACCGTGGCATTCGCGGATGAAACCATTGAGCTTGCGTTGTTCAAACAGTGGCTTGAGGCGCTCGAAGCTGCTTTCGGCCCAGGCCTGCAAAGCTTCCAGTTGTGCCAGGTCAGCCTTGTCGCTGAGGAAAGGGCAGATCTGCTCGAAGTTCTGCAGCACCGGCACCATGACGTCGTGTGGCGTGCCGGCGGTGTGTGTGGCCGGCACCTTCGGGGCATTCAGGTGAAAGTGCGCGATCTGCTTGGCCAGTTCATCGATGTGCGCGCTGGTCAGTTCGCCGTTGGCTTGCAAGGTGCTGAGCAGCTGGCTTTGTGGGAACTGGCGCATTTTCAGCACGTAGTCGACTACCGGGCCGTCGCCGCCCAATTGCGGTGCTTCTGCGCTGCCGGTGATTGGCAACACTTCAAGATACAAATTATCGGTCAGGCGCTGGTTGAGGCGCAGCTCTTCATTGCAAAAGTGGCTGCGGGCTTCCAGGGTGGTGAAATCGAGGAAGCCGAAATTCACCGGCTTCTTCATTTTATAAGCGTAGTTACCCGTAAGCAGGACCCAGGAAATATGGGTCTCGATGACGTGGAACTGATCCACCGGATGGGGGAACAGGGCCGGGTTTTGCAGGGCAGCAATCAGGGACTGGCTCACGTGTGATCCTTCGGAGTTTGGGGAAATTCATGGAGGGTATGATTGCTGCTACAGACGGTTGTGCAAACTGCTGTCCAGCTCATATTGGTCATCAATAGTATTAGCTCAGCAGGCTGGAAACACCTGAATATAATATAGCGCAAGAAAACATCATCAATACCGATGCTGATGCTTTAAGTATTACCCGCCTTGTGCCCCCTCCTTCCTGCGAATGGAGATTGACAAAAGTTCCGACGCTCAGCCAAAAAAGGGATGCCAGCAACATAACCCCAGAAAAGACCAGCATTTCCTGAGCAATTAAAAGCGGATCGTCGATAAGCGTAACGGAAAAGATGATCGAAGACACAATAAATGCTTTCGGATTAAACAGCGTAGTAATAAATATATTAATTCCCAAAATAGTTTCGGTCGCTTTTAAAAAGTTACCTGAAAGCTTCCACGTCTTGCAAGACATGTAAGATATATAGCCCGCACAGAACACCTTCATGAAAAACAGACAACCTGTATTGCCCGAGACATATTCGATCAGAATGGAATAGAAGGTGATCGCAATCACGTAGCCGGAAAGCTCGAACAGCGGTAAACCAGCAGACTTCAAAAACCCCTTGGACACGCCGGCCGCCAGCAATAACGTATTAGTCGGTCCCGGAACAAATAACAGTACAGCAGACTCAATCGCTACCTTCAGTAGTTCATGCATATCACACCCTTGCACAATAGCAACATTTCACTTGACAAAAATTCATTGAATACCTGGTCACTCACCGCGCGCCCCGCAACTCGACCCCGTCCGCGCGCGTACGTCCCCAAGGCATAAACACGCGGTCATAAAGCTTTTTCAGGCATGGTACTTAACGATGCATGCCCCCCAAAAAAACATGCCAAAACTCAGGCAAAAGGCCAAATCACCATCATCCATCGGGGTCCCAGTCAGATTCAACAAACAATCAATCGTAAAAACATGCGCTTTCGGAGACCGCGTTGGCAGCCTGAGTTTTGAGGCGTCGCCGCCGACCTCCATAATGTACATTTTGGACAAGTGCATAATAAAGTTATTGGTTATGAAGTGGTTTATAGCACTTTTATCAAAATCAACTTTCAAAAAAATATCCCTAGACAGCGTATGAATTGCGGTCAAGGCGAGCCGCAACGCATCAATATTTTTCTGTTCAGCATAAGCCTTAGTGACTCGGTGGTCGGTGGCCTCCGACCGCGCGATAACCTCGTAGCAGTTTCCGGTTTTTTCGCAGGTCACCAGACAAACTGCCACCCCGTCACTTAAAATCGCCGTTCCAGGATAATGCCGCTCCTCGTCAGTCATCAGCTTTTCTGCGAATACCAACAAAACCTTACTGTCTGGACGCTCCTGCAGGATCTGCCCACAAAAACGCAAGGCATGAACGAAATTACCGCACTCCCCCGCAGACAAGGCATACAGCGTCGCCTTATGAATACCGATATTCGCTGCCAACTTCGAGAGGTAGACACTCAGGCCAACGACCTTGTCAATGAATTTGGTTGAGCTGATATAGACAATATCGGTCACATCCTCTCGACCGACATGGCTCTCATCCAGGACCTTCGCGGCTACCTTTTCGCACACAGCATAAACGTCACGACTTTCATTTACATAATATTCAAAGCCGCCCGCCCGAAAGGCCTTAAGCTCATCAGGACTCATGCAAGATGACAAGCTATCAATTGACTTCGACTCGCCGAAATCAAACACGACGTTAGAAATAAACAGATTGGACATACCGGCATTCCCTGGCAATTAAATATATACAAAAAAGAGACAGTCCAAATACTCAAAGCCCTGGCAGCCTATACGCCATTCAAAAGAGCCGAGCTTAACTCAGCCAACGATGGCTGTTTATTGACGAACTGAACCTTGAGCCATTCGGAAATGGCCAGATAGTTGGACGGTAGCAACCTGCATAGCGTTGGCCTTTGATCATCCGACAGCCAACCATGGGCGTTACCCGCACGCTGGCGAATCGCTGGATCATTAGTGATGTACGTCTTGGCTCGCCCACCAAAATGGATCGTCTTAGGATCTGGGAGATCCACTATAAAGGCGTCGCTTGCGGAAAAAAGGGTCTGCCTGATCAGTCCAGGCAAAAAAGACTCGCCTATCAGCACGTTCAACTCACTGCTGACAAAAAAATCTATTTGACTGAGCGTCCCTTGAGTGAAGTCGTTCGGGGCCGACAGCGCGCCTTCGATGCCAATCTTTATATCCAGTTCAGGGTGTTCAACCCTCAACCGGTTAATGCCCATCAATGCCTCCAGGTCATGCTCTTCATTATTGAGAATAATGGCATCACAGGCAGCGATGTTTTTCGCAAACTCAAACTGAGCAGCATCAATTCGCCCTTGCAGGTGCAAACGCTCAAGAACACCTTGCGGTAGCTTCTGGTAAAAGCCCTGAACACAGCGAGGATCATCCACGCTGATAAACAACTTGTTCTTTTGTGGGGTACTACTAAAACGCCCTAGGTAGGCCGAAATAACCCGGTAGTAGACCAGTTCAGTCGTCATACCGTAGACGCCGGTCAGGGCGACAGCGTTCAACTGATGCGCCAGAACTTTTGAAAACAGAACCTTATCGTTTTCACTGTGGGTAATAGCCACCCCCACACACCCGGAGTCATTGGATCTTTTGGCGCCCAATCTCGACAGAATGCTGTCCAGGCTACCGGAATCAATCGCCTCAGCGGTCCAAGGAACTGCCTGAAAAGCTAGATGTCCGCACGCCTGTGCACGCTCTATAAAAGAATAATCCAGATTATCTTCCGAGAGCGTCAGGACATGAGGGTAATCCAGGCCAAAATAACTAGAAAACTCATCCCCCCGGCCCCAGCGACTTTTGAAAGCCTTACCCAACCCGTCTTTCGCAGGCTGCCGGGCAACCTTGCTTTCCACGCTTTCTGTGCTGCCTGGCACTTGGCGAATGACTTTCTCACCCAAGACTAATGGCGAGCATTTATTGCGGATCTTTGTTGTCAGTTTGGTGAGCACATCACCAGGACCGATCTCTACGTACTCATCGACCTCCAACCCCATCAAGTAACGAACGCTGTCCAACCACTGCACTGGGCTGTACAGTTGCTTCACCAGTTGGCTCTTCAGCGTTTCATTCTGATGGGGCAAACCGGTGACGTTACTGATCACCGTTTTATTCATCGGTCGAAACGTGAAAGGCTCGAGAAACCGCTCAAAATCTTGTGCTATCGGCTGCATGTAGCGCGAATGAAAAGGTGCCCCCACCGGAATAGGAATGTAGGTGCCCGCCAGCGAGTTGATAATGCCTTCAAACGCCTCCAGCGCCTGATGCGGCCCTGCAATCACCAACTGATCCGGAGAGTTGATGTTTGCAACATCAATGCTGGTAATGCCGTTATCGTTGAGCAGTTGCTGCAGATCCTGAGCTTTATAATTCAGGATCACGGCCATGGAACCGGCATTCGCGGAAGACATCAATTCCCCGCGGTGCTTGACGATGCGCAGTCCCGTTTCAAAGTCAAAGACATCCGCGGCGAACAGCGCCGCATATTCTCCCAGGCTGTGCCCGGCCAGGAACTTGATCACCACCTCGTTATCTTCCCGATAGGCGAGGTACTGCAATGCACACACGGTATACAGCGCAGGTTGCGTGTACTGTGTTTTGTTCAACTGCTTCTGTGGGTCTTCCAGGCACAGCTGCTCAATGGAATATCCCAGAATATCACTGGCGATTTCAGTCTGCCGACGGAAACGTTGGAACAATTCACGCCCCATGCCCACTCGCTGTGAGGCCTGTCCTGGAAAAACAAGGGCAGTGTTCTTTGCTGGATTATTGCCGACCACGCTTGTTCGAGTCTTTTCCATAGAATGATTTACCAAGGTAGTGTCTTGAGGCCCGGGTTGAGCGATAGCGCTTTCGCTATACGCCTTTGCAAGGCGCTTTAGGGTCAGCACGCCGGCCTGGTATTGAGTCGTGTCGTTACTCATCAAGGACATCAGCGTCAGGCTCACAGGGACCTGCTTTGCCCTGAACGCACCCAGATGCTGTTTGACAAATCCATGCAACGATCCGGAAGGACTAAGATCAACATACACAGGCGTCGCGCCTGTGGCGCTTGCCTCTATCAAGTCGATGGTGTCTGCAAAGTTGATGGGTGACTCAACGATCCCCCAAAAGTGCTCGGCGTCAATCACACGACACCGCGCAACCGTTGCACAGGAGTAAAAAGGCAGCGTGAATGCCCCGGTTGTGTACTTTTTTATCGACGCTAAAGAAGCCGCTTTTAACGGGCGTATGGCAGGCGAATGAAAGGCGTAGTCCACAGCGATCCGCTGATATAAAAAAGCTCGTTGCTGGCAGCTCTTTTCCAACGCATCAATCACCCACGTATCTCCCGAAAAGGTGACGTGTCGTGAGTGATGCACACCCGCAACAGCAACTTCAGGAAACTCGGCGAGCAGTGCGTCCCTTTCATCCGGGGTAATCAATGCCGACAGCATGCCGCCTTTCGGCAACTTGCCTTGTCCTGCAAACTGCTCTATCAATAAGGCTTGATCACAGATTGCAGCCAATAAATCCGTATCCGAAATGGCACCGGCAACACAAGCGGCAATGAACTCCCCCAAACTCGTGCCGATCACCGAGTCAGCGGTGATCCCTTCAGCAGCGAGGGTTGAGACCAGTGCCAGTTGCACCATCACGATGCTCGGATGAGTGAACGTGATAGAGGAGAAGTCATCGCTGCGAGACTTGTCTTTACGATAAATCTCCGCGATTACCGATTTACCCAGTATGCGTTGGCCTATCAGATCCAGCCGCAGCATGGCTTCACGAAACGTTGAATGCGTCAGGAATAGATGGCTCGCCATCTGATAGTAATGACACCCCTGCCCGCCGAACATAAATATCCTGTGCAAGGGATAGACTATCCCCTGGTTCAGCGGCGAGGCGGTGTCTCTGGCGAGCGCATCGGTCCTGACATTCATTGCATCAGCCCTCCACGTCGGTTTCTAACACTTCTTCAATCTGGTCGCCGTGCTCAGCCACCAGGTACTGTGCCAACGACTGAATGGTGTCGTGCTCGAAAAACACCACCACAGAGATCGCCAGCCCCAGACGGCTGTTGATCAACTCACACAACCCAACAATGCTGATCGACTCGTAGCCGTTTTCAGTAAACGTTGCTACAGGACTAAACGAAGCTGACTCCTTGTCCAGCAACTCCGAGGAGATTGAAACCAACCAGGAAACCGTTGCCTGCAACTCGTCGCTGGCGCCATCAAACGAATAGGCTGGCTGTTTTTGCGCGACCGCTGCCAGTGGCGCAGGCGATGCAACGGGAGGTTCCACGGTTACCTGCGGTTGAATGACTGGCGTGTTGTCAGCGAGAGTTGCGGCCTTCCAGATGAACGCGAATTGCTCATCCGAATGGTTTTTGTCCAGGGCGTGAATAAATGCAGTGGCAATGTCATTGGCCGCGTTGCCCTCCACTTCCAGCGCTACGGTCTTGCCTTCGCGGTAACCAGTACCCTGCAACGCCGCGCGATAACGACCAAAGGTTTTTGCCAGGGTGTTGAGCTGTTTACTGTCGTGTTCCTCGACGGTCATGACGATGGAGAACGATTGCAGCTGGGAGTCAAATGAGTAGGTCGCCTCATCTAGGTTAATCAGTGCCGCGAGATGACGAATAAGCGCCTTGTCTTTCAACGGTTCCTTATGCTGCTGAACCTTGTCATCGGCCGGAACAATGTAATGCACACCCTGGATATCGCCCAGTTGGTCTTTTATCAGCAACAGTGCATTGAACACGGACTTTCTATCGTCAAGTTCAGCCGCGTAGTAGCCGACTTTGGTATTGTCCAGGCTGTTCTGAAGTAACCCGATTTGCTCATCGATGTCTGGCGCTGAAAGCGCGTCACCCAGGATTGCGATATGGCATCCGCTGGTTTCATCATCAATCGCACGAATCACACTTTGGCCCACCTCATTCAAGCCGTTTGCCAGGACATAGACACAGTTGTCATTGAGTAACGAGCCTGATTCCGGCTGGCTGACTTTCTGCACGCTGCCGGCATAGATACTGTCGTGGGCACACAGGTATTCAGCGATGTGAGTCTGTGTGTCTGCTGCACGGTTGATCAGCGTCGAAATGTTGGCAAACGAGCACAAGGCTTCACAGTAAATAATCGTCAGTTTGACATTGGCAGCACCCAGCACGTGCTGTTCCAACGCCCCGGTCAATGCTGCATAGAGTTGATACTGGCGATCGAACGGCATGATGATTTGCAGGTGCAAAGGCTGAGTGCTGTCCGCCAGCCAGGCTTTGACCTTCTTCGCCAGTTGACGTGAGACGGACTTGGCCAGATCAGCGAAGGACTGGGCAAAGCCGTTCGGCAGGACTTGCTGCCATTCTGAAGAGCCGGCATCGAGGCCGCAGGTCTCCAGATCTCGCTGGAAGTAATCCAGGGTGTCCAGGCCAACGACACAGATTTTCGTATCGGCCTGCGCCGGTTTCGGATGTGGGCTCACGTCCACCTTGTTCCAGCGATGAATAAACAACGACTTCGGTTCGGCGGTGACTTTTTCGACCGCCACCGGTGCCGTAATGACCGGCTCGCCAACCACCGGCTCAACGGTTTTCTGAACAATCTTCCCTGCGACTTTTTCAACGACCGGTTCAACCATAGCGGCTACGGTTTTCACCCGCTGCTGCACAGGAGCTGCCTCGACTTTTTGAGACACGCCGGCCGTGTGGTTGCCCATCGGCAACCAATGACGGTTTTGTGAGAACGGGTAGGTCGGCAGGCTGATACGTTGCCCTCTTTTCCCCAGCAGGCCGCCCCAGTTAATCACCACCCCTTTGGCCCAGAGCGCGACGATGTTCTGGTATTTACCTTGCTTCAGCCATTCAGAAAGAATCAGCTCAAGGGAGTTATCCTCGTACAACAGCTTCGCTGTGGCGTCCATCTCGCTGGCATAGCAGACATGCAGCGGGGATTTGCCTTTTTTATCATTCAGGAATGCATCGAGGTTGTCTTCAAGGTGCTCGATGGAGTCCGCCAGGAAGCTCAGGCGGTACGGCATTTGAGTGCGGCCGGTTTGCAGCGTATAGGCAATGTTGCCCAACCAGTATCGTGGCTGGTTGTTCAGGGAGGTGTTTTGCTGAGCGTTGTAGTGGATGTAGCCCAGCAACTGCGCAGCTCTCTGGTGTAGCGCCTCCTTTGATTTTGCGGACAACACGATCAGTTCCGGGTAATCCATCGTGTAATTGACCTGATTCGACACTTCCTCGTGCTCTTCGATGATGAAGTGCGCATTCGCACCGCCCGCGCCAAAGGACGACAGGCCGGCAATCCGCTTTTTGACCTCTTTATTCGGCAGACGCCAATGGGACAGCAACTGGGGGATCGAGAAGGAGGTTTTTTCGATCTGCAGGTTTTTATTAATTTTCTTCGAGTGGAGCGAAGGGACGATTTGCTGGTATTTCAGTTGCAGCAGAATCTTGGTCAAACCGGCCATGCCTGCGGCACTTTCGCAATGACCGATATTCGATTTCACCGAGCCTACCGAGCAGAACTTACCTTGTTGTGCCGAGTCTTGATCGATGGAAAACGCCTGCCTCAGCCCATGAATTTCGATGGCGTCGCCCAGATGGGTGCCCGTACCGTGCGCTTCAATGTACGAAATGTCCGCAGAACGAATGCCGGCCTGTTGGACCACTTTTGAGATCAGCTTACTGTGAGCTTTCGGGCTTGGAACGGTATACCCATTGGTCTTGCCTGCGTGAACGATCAGCGACCCGGTAATCACCCCATAGATGTGGTCGCCATCGCGCAGCGCATCCTCGTAGCGTTTCAACAAGACCGCACCAACACCTTCTCCCGGTACATAGCCGTCTGCACTCTCGGAAAAGCTCGCACATTTACCGGTCTGCGAAAGGTCGCCGCCCTGTTTCAGCACACCATATTTGTTGGGATGCAAGGTCAGATTGACCCCGCCGGCAATCGCGTAATCAATCTCCCCAAGCTTCAACGCAGAGCACGCCAGGTGCACGGCGGACAGCGATGACGAACACATGCTGTCTATGGCGACGCTAGGGCCTTCCAGGTTCAGGATGTAGGAAACACGGTTGGCAATGGAGGCAAAGCTGTTGGAGATGGCCTGCCCTTCGTACAGACCTTTAGCCGTTTCGCTGTGCAGCTGATACTCCTGGTACATCGCGCCGACATAGATACCGGTGGTCATGTCACTTTCGGCCAGGGACTCTTTGGTGTAGCCCGCATCTTCCAGCACCGAGAAGGCACATTCGAGGAATTTGCGTTCCTGAGGATCTGTCAGCAGCGCATCGGTTTCACTGAAGTCGAAGAACTCCGCGTCGAACTGGTCAAAGCCGTCAATAAAGCCGCCCTTGAAATTTTCCGGATTTTCGACCCGATTAAAGCCGGTTTGCTCCCACCTTGCCTTGGGCACTGAGGTCACCAGGTCACGACCTTGCGACAGGTTTTCCCAGAACTCGTCCAGGGTCCGCGAGCCAGGGTAAGTACCATTCAGACCGATGATCGCGATATCGCCGGAACGACGGGGTTCAGGGTAGGTTTCCTGGAAATCAGACACCTGAGGCAGTGACGCCGACGGGGCGTCAACCTCTTGAAGGGAGAATGCGCCCAGGTCGATCACGTCAAACTGAGTAACCGCAGGTGCGCTGGCAGGGGCCTGGGTGTGAGAAGCAACGGCAACCGGGGCAGCACTAGGTGGTTGTGCATCGCTGAAATCAATACCCAGCAACGCCGCCAAGGCCTGTTTATCTTGCTCGATAAAGTAATCGATGATGCCTTCGACGCTATCAATATCAAACAGCAGGGAACTGCTGACCTGCTCGAAATGCTCACGCAGTTTATTGGTGAGGGTGACGACCAGGATAGAATCGAATCCCAGTTTTTCGAGGGAGAGGTCCAGCGCGATTTCATCGACAGGAAGCTGAACGACGTCGGCGATCAGATCAGTGAAAAACGCCTGGCTCTTGGCTTTCAACATTGCAACGTTGACAGCCGAAGGGGTATTTGACGGGGTATGCATGGAGGACTCGTTCCCTGATGAATGACTGGATCCGGACTCAACGACCTTGGGGGCAAGGGACGCGGCGTGCTTTTGCGCACGCATCAACATCACGAACTGCCCCATGTCGTGGGCCAGCTCGGCGGGGAACTGCGTAGAGCCGTAACCCACTTGCAGGGCGGTGTTGTGCCACGTGGCAGGCTCCAGAACCGGAGAGCCCGGCACCCTGATGTGATCGTCGTTGTACAACCACCAACCGTCGAGGAAACCAAACGTGAGGTGGTTGAACAAGGTATTGCGGCTGAGCTCGTTGACGATCAATGAGCCCTGATCTTTCAAAACTTCCCAGACCCGGCGAATCGAGGCGGCAATGTCACTGGTGGCGTGTAACACGTTGGTGGCAACTGCAATATCGTAGTAATCACGCTGCAGTGGTTGGTCATCGACCGACTTTTCTACGTTGAAAATCTCGTAGCGCAAGAATGGATTGCCTGGCCCGTATTCCCGCTGGGCATGAAACAGAAACGACTTCGAAAGGTCGGTGTAGCAGTACTCTGCGATGTTGGCGTGAAACGGCGCCAGGTGCTTGAGTAACACGGCGGTTGTACCGCCGGTGCCAGCGCCCACTTCCAGAATGCGAATTTTCCGCTGAGGGTCAGCGGCCAGCAGCGTGTTGATTTCGTCAACCACCGTCCTCGAAAGCACCAGGTTGAAGTAGTCAGCAACGCGGTTGTTTTTATAGATACCCTCGACCATGCGCATCGAAGAGTCAGGGAACATGACGTCGGTGGCCTTTATTTTCCCGGTCAGTATCTCCTTGGTATGGATCAGCAAGGCTTCAACCAGTTTGACTTGAGCGGATTTATTATCATCCAGCAGCCATTCAACTTTTGCGGTGTTCCAGGAGAGCCAGGCTGCGCTGGCATCGCTCTCAGGAAACTCTGCCGTTTTGCTGAATTGACCGGCGTCGTGACGAAGGTAGCCCTGGCGCACAAGGCTCATCAGGGTCTCCGTCAACCAGCGCGAAAAAACTGCGCGAATATCGGTCTTGCGAAGCACGTCTTCAACGGAAAACTCAGTACCGGAAAACACGCCCAAGGTTTCAAGGTCGGCAGCGACGATCCGGCAAAGGTAGCTGTCCATGTCCTCCAGGTAAAAAACGCCTTCCTCCCTTAGGGCCATATAGTGTTCATTCCGATACACATATTCCATCATACAGCCCTCCACTACATCGTTATTTAACTGAGTTGTTGATTGCACAAAACCAAATTCTGTAGTGTTCTGATGAAGTGTCACCTTATCTATCAATGTTATTTTTTCTGGATCGTAGGCAGCGATAAAACTGGCCTGTAAATGATCCCCTGCAATCAACGCCTCAAAGGCCAACATGCCGATGGTCGGGTTGATTGACGCCATCCCGCTTTTTTCCAGCACCTTTTGATACGACGCATCACTGACAATGCCGACGGTTCCCCAATACCCCCAGTTCATGGTTCTGACATGGGTAGTTGCGCACTTGGCCTGCAAGTAATGGGCAAAACTGTCTTTAAAGGTGCACCCCGCAGCGTAATTACTCTGCCCGGCCTGGCGAGCAAAGCTCTGGATCGAGGAATAGAAGGCGATGAAGTCGAGGTCTAGATCGGCAAAGTAATTTTCGATGTTTCGGCAAATATCCACTTTCGCAGCAAGGGCCGAACTAAAGGTTGTTTCAGACATATTGGCAACCGTCTTGTCCTCCAGGACGATTGCCGAATGAATAATGCCGTCCAGCCGGCCATATTGACGGAGGATGGTGTGTCGTAATTGCTCCATTTGGTGTGGCTGGGTGGCATCAACCGATACGTACAGGGGAGCACGACCGAGTCTCTCCATGGCACGCAATGAATGACGGATTTCATCATTAATGGCTTTTCGACCTGCCCAAATGACTTGGCTATCGTGCCGTTGCAAAAGACTTTCGGTCCAGGCCTGGCCCAGGCCACCGGCACCACCGATGATCAGATATACCCCGTTGTCACGGTAGATCGGCTTGACCGGCTCACTGCCGTTTTCAACCGGCAACACCTCCAGGTGCTCGGCATACCATTGATCGTCGCGGCAGCAATACGTCTGTCCTTTGACTTTTCTTTTTTCAATGCCTTGCGACGAGCGCACCAGCGAGGGGTTTGAGGTCGCACGCGCCACAAAGGCGTCATCGACATCAAGCAAGCTTATCGTCCAATGGCTGTATTCTTTCGCAGCGGCACCGACAAACCCGTGCAACCCGGCGTTGACCGCTGTGTTAGTGCCTTCGTTGTTGACATTGAAGTTGTTCTTGGTGACGACCGTGATCGACAACCTGACTTCATCAGCCTTTAATTCCAGCAACGCCTTGAAGAACCTGAAGAAGATTTTTTCTTCGATACCATACTGTAAACCTTGATCCTCTGCGTGCACAGAGACATCAAGGCTACCGCCGATCCAGAGGATACTTTTAATCGTTCCCGGGATGTAGTCCGCCAGTGTCGCGGTCATACGTTCCAGCGTATCCAGCGCAGTAAAGCTGCAGTGAGCCTGACCGCCAACCAACGACAATAATCTCTGCCTGTTTGGCGACACACCCGCCGCAGAAGTGACTGGAATAATAACCAGAACGCTTTCATCGGTCACCAACGACGGGCTGCCCGCTATTGGCCGCCAACGATTAACGGCATAAATGTTATGCACGGCATTGCTCATATCAAACCTTCTACCCAGAGGTAACAGTCAATAGCACCCAAACACCAGGACCTGTTTAAGCTTCAGACAATCGCGGCACACCGGACAGTATCCGTTGGCGATAACCATCCAGCACCGCACAGACATTGGATTGCGCGTCGTAGATAACAATGGTCCAGATTTCTTTCTTGCCATCATTCAGCACATGCCCAACCGACCAGGCGTTGAGTGGAATTTCCCGATACTGTTGAAAGCGGTCTATTGCAAAAGGAACCCGGGTTTGCACCCCGCCCTGATCCCTGGTTTGTTTGGCTTTATCCCGCGCTACAGCGAGAATCGAGATGGCCTGAAGTGCAGAGTCTGCAAGGCAGGGATGAACCGAAAAAGGCGACTGTTTATTCGCCAGGATCGACGGCAGTTGCAATTGAGCGATGACCGTCGAGGGCGAAAAGTAGAGGGCCTTGATACCTTGCAAACGGGTCTTGTGGGTAATGCCATGGCGACGCAACAAGTCATAGCATTGCGCTGCCGGTACTTTTCGATACTGGGCCAGCCCTGCCGCGCTCAGGTCAATCTCATCGAACCGGATCCCCTGTGCTTTCAGGTGACTGAACGACTGATCTTCTGCCAGCATCTGTTGACCTGACGACAACTCACAGATGGCTTGGGCATACAGCTGCTTTTTATCTCGGCTCAGCACCTTCAGGTCAGCGTTGTCGCCTCGCTCTGTCACTTCCACAATAATCGGTAAGCGTGGCGTGGCGTCGGTAAAGACCATCGGCTGAACCCAGGCAATATCGTTCAGCGCTATTTGGTAGGCATTCTTGAACTTGTCGCCATACACCGCGCAAACACTGCGTTTCATCAGCTCGATATACATCACGCCGGGCAGGACTTTCTGCCCCATAACCAAATGATCCGCGATGAAGAAATCATCCACCGTCAGGGTGAATTCACAGTACTTGCTGGCGGCTTTTGACCTTGCCGCCGTGGCTCGTGGGGCTGATGCGGGAGGACTCGGACGTGCAACGGAGGCCTGTTTCGCCGGCGCTTTATCCTTCGAAGACGCCCAGAACGACATGGAATTGAACGGACTTGCCGGCAGGCTACAAATGCTGCCCTGGAACGAAGCGTCGTTGACCTGGCCGTTTTCAATATAGACGTGCGCTTGTTTCAGCAAAGCCTGGGCATTGCCCTGCCCCAGGTCGCTCGGCGTAAAGATTTGCATGCTCGGCTTGGCTGCTGACAGCAGGGAGCCCAGTGCATTGGCCAGTTCAGAAACCGAGCGGCTAAGAATCGCCACGCGCTTGCCGAAGTGCCTGCGCCCGCAGGCCAAGGTGTAAGCGATGTTGGTCAGCGACACCGTCGCGTCAGACTCGAGGTGCTCACGCAGTTTCTGCAGGAGTTTGACCAACTGTGGGTCAGAGTTCGCCGACAGCAGAATCAACTGCGGCCCAAACTTCTCCGCCGTGTGCCGTACCGGCTGGGGTAAATCACCGAGCACCACGTGTGCATTGGTGCCACTGGCACCGAAGGCACTGATCGTTGCCAGCCTCCGGCCATTTCTGGCTTGCCACGGTTGTGAAGATTTCGCGACATAAAACGGGCTACCGGCCAAATCAATTCGCGAGTTGCCTTTGGTGTGGTGAATCAGCGGCGGAATGGTGCTGTGTTCCAGTGCCAGCACCGACTTGATCACACTCGAGATACCGGCGGCAAATTGGGTGTGGCCAATGTTGGCTTTGACCGAGCCCAAGGCGCAGTAATTCTTGTGCGCGGAGTCCGTGGTGAAGGCTGCACAGAGTGCGTTGAACTCAATCGGGTCGCCCAGGTTGGTGCCGGTGCCGTGGGCCTCCACCATGGAGATGTCGTTAGCGGTAATACCGAAATCCTTGTACACCCGTTTCAGCAACTTCTCTTGCGAGACGGCGCTTGGGGCCGTGATGCCGTTGGTTCTGCCGTCCTGGTTGATGCCGTCACCGTAGATGACCGCGCGAATGTTGTCGCCATCGGCCAAGGCATCGTCCAAACGTTTAAGAATAATCGCCCCGACCGCTTCGCCGGGGACAAAACCATCGGCGTTTTCATCAAATGGCGAGCACGTCCCGGTGGGCGACAACATCCCGGCTTGTGTCGCCTGCACGTACAAGCGCGGCGTCGTCTGTACAAATACACCGCCCGCAATCGCCGTATTGGTGATCCCCAGTCGCAGGTCTTTACAAGCCTGATGGATCGCCACCAACGAACTTGAACACGCAGTGTCGATGGTCAGCGCCGGCCCTTTGAAATCCAGGTAATAGGCAATCCGCGACGCAATCATCGAGCCCATGTTGCCCCACAGCGCTTGCGCCGGTGCCTCACTGGCCTCGAACACTTCGTTGTAGTCGCCAGTCCAGCCGCCGACGTAAATGCCGAACTGATCTTTCACTTCAGGGGTCAGGCGACTGCCTGCATAGCCACTGTCCTCCAGAGCATGCCACGCCTCTTCGAGGAAAAGGCGTTGTTGTGGGTCCATATACGTGGCTTCAACCCCGGAAATGTTGAAGAAGATCGCATCGAACTTATCAATTTCATTGAGGAATCCACCGCGCTGGCAAACACCGTCGCGATACTTTTCCTGATTGAGATAGTCCGCCAGATCCCAACGACTCACCGATTCGGTGCTGTCTTTGCCGTCGCGGATATTGTTCCAGAACGCCTCGGTATCATCGGCACCGCCAAAACGGCCACTCATGCCGATAATTGCAATCGGCTTTTGGTTGCGTTCCTGGCCAGTTGCAGGCGACTCGCTGAGTAGCTGAGACGCTGGCCGAGCGAATTGAGTCGACGAGTCGACGATCGTCACAGGCGTAATCAGCCCATGGGCATAGCGGGATAGATCCTCGACATTCGGATAATCGTAGATACACGTGGTTTTCAAACCGAGACGATACTGTTCATTAAGCGAATGGATTAAATCAACGCCCAAAATGGAGTCCAGACCGTAATCGACAAACGACACCTCATTGTTGATCGACGCCTCATCCATCTTGAGTACATTGGCCAGTCTTTCTCGAATGAATCCGGCAACGGCCGGCACTTCAAGGCGAACGGGCACGTGACTGATGATTTCGGCGCTCACCTTCCCTGCTTCTGATGGCTGATCCAGGTGTCTGACGGCCCTTGCGTTCGAACCGACTTTGTCCAGGAAGCTATGGGTGTTGGCCGCAAAGGCATACTCGGGTATCCGGCATTTTTTCGGTTGCAGCCCATCGCTGTACAAACCTTCCCACTGCTCAAAGCTGCCATTGACCCACAGTTGCGCCAAGGCGTCCGACTCGTGGTGGGCAAAAGCAATCTGAACGCGGTCGTGGGCCAGCGCTCTTTGCTTGGAAAGCTCTTCAAACCGGTGAGTTTTCACCCCGGCATACAGGCCGCTACCATTAACCTGAGGGTCTTCCTCGCCAAGGAAGCGCTGGAGACGCTCGATAAAACCGGCTAGATCCCTGGCACAAATCGCGACGCGATGTTGATGGGCATTTCGACACGTCTGCAGCGTGAACGCGACGTCACGCAACGCGGGTACGGTCGACGATGAAACGCCGCCCTGAATAACCGCCACCAGTCGCCCAATCGATACGCTGCCTTGCCAATTGAGCATCGACAGATTCAGCCCGTAGCGGGTGTTGACGGCCTCGAATAGTCGATAGAAATCAAATGGTTTGAGCCCGGCATCGACCAAGGGGGTTGAATCGTCAACCTGATTCAACGAGAGATTGTTATCCAGCCCCCGAAGCGTGGCGCGAATAAACGTCGCAATATCCATTGCAGTGGAGGCTTCAGGCGCTTGCGCCTGAAGGAAATCCAGGAACCGACGGCAGTTTCTTTTCAGGCCTTGTTCGGTATTCGAAGAGAAAGGGAAAACCAACGCCTGGACATGTTCTTGCCCGACAGGTGCGCCAACGACCTGTTCCTGCGGCGCTGTGTACTCCTCCAGAATAACGTGGGCATTCACCCCCGCCGCACCGAACGACGAAACACCGGCGATACGATTGCGGTTGTTGCGCGATGGCCACTCGATCAGCTCCCGCTGCAAATAGAACGGCGACTGGTCGAACTCCAAGTTAGGATTGATCGTCTGTGCGTGCAGGCTGGGTACCAGGACCCGGTGCTGCATCTGCAGCACCACTTTGATCACACCGGCCAGACCGGCGGCGGCTTCCAGGTGGCCGATATTGCTTTTTACCGAGCCAATCGCGCAGGAAGACTCACGCAGGTCATTACCTGAGAAACAGGCTTTGAGTGCGTTCAACTCGATGGGGTCACCGAGTTCCGTCCCGGTGCCGTGAGCCTCGATGTAGCTGAGTTCGCCCGCTGTGATATTGGCGCTGTTCAGGGCTTTCTCGATCACCGCCGTTTGCGCCTTGGGGTTCGGCACGGTGTAGCCTTTGGCGGCGCCACCATGATTGACCGCCGAGCCTTTGATTGTTGCGTAAATCCGGTCGCCGTCTGCCTGGGCCTGCCGAAGCGGCTTCAGAATAAGCGTCGCGACACCTTCACCCGGTACAAAGCCGTCCGCCTGGTCGCCAAAACTGTGGCACTGACCTTTTTGCGACAGCATGCTGGACGCACAGAGTTGTACATAGCTTGCGGGGTGCAGATACAGGTTCACGCCACCGACAATCGCCATCTGGCAACGCCCGGCCTTGAGACTATGGACCGCCTCATGAATCGCCACCAGCGACGATGAACACATGGTGTCGATGGGCATGCTGGGCCCATTGAGGTCGAAGAGATAAGAAATACGGCTGGCGACAGAACTGAACGAGGTCGTCGGAATCGTGCGTTCGTCTTGATTCCAGAGTGCCGGGCCGTAGAGATTGAAGCCAGTCTTGGTAATGCCGACGTAGACACCAACGTCGCCGTCATACTGCTGCTTGATTTTATCTTTGGTGTAACCAGAGTCCTCCAGGGCACGCCAGCAAGACTGCATAAACAGCCGCTCCTGCGGATCCATGGCGAGGATTTCTCGTGGTGAGAGCTTGAAAAACTGCTCATCGAAATCATAAGCCTGTTCAAGAAACCCGCCTTGCTTGCAGTAGGATTTACCGTCTCTGATGGCCTCGATTTTGTCCGTGGCATAGAAGTCTTCCAGGGACCAGCGCGACTCAGGAATCTCGGTCACCGCGTTCACGCCGTTGCGCAACAGCTCCCAGAACGCTTCGATATTCGCCGCTCCCGGAAACTGCGCGTTAATACCAATAATGGCGACCGCATCACCGGCCTGCGCATCCACTGCGCGGGGCACTGCCGGACGCGGCTGAGCGTCCTGACGGGCAGAGGCTTGCGGAGCCTGTTGGCTCGCTGCCGGGGCAACCGCGCCGAGCCACGCCTGCACCGCGTCGGGTTGCAACTGGCTCAGTGTGGTGGCCAGGTCATGAATGGATTCCACTTCGTACAGCAGCGTTTTCGACAGTCGAGAGAAATGCTCACTCAACGCCTGATTGATCCGCATGATGGAAAACGAGTCGAGGCCGTAGCTTTGCAACGGCTCGAAGGTGTCGAGTTTGCTTGTCTCCAGCTTCAGGACGCTGGAGATCAACTGTTTGAGGTGAGCGACCAATGGATCATAGGCAGTCTCAACCGATGTCACTGCGCCCTTCCCGCTGGCTGCTTGAGCCGTTTGCTGACTGAGCGCCGGGGTTTGCAGGTTCCGCTGTGGTTTAGCGTTAACGTACTGGCTATCAATTTTCACCGGATCGCCATAGGTCACCAGAACATGGTGGGTATCGGCGGCCAGTAACAACGTATTCACGTGATTGAGGGCCACATCGACCGGCAACGGCAACAGACCGTACTCGACGTGGAGTTCTTTCAGCGCCTGCTGGTCAACACCCATACCGGCGTTTTCCCAGAGCGGCCAGTTCACCGACAACAGGCGATCAAAGCCGTTACGCCCGACCTTGTTTCGAGCGTCGCTGAAACCATCAATGAATCCATTGCCGGCCGCATAGTCGATCTGGCCGACAAAACCTAACTGGCCTGCACAAGAGGAGCAAAATAGAATGAAGTCAAAGCCCGTTTCAGTCTGTTGACTGACGTCGTTTGCAGCCTGAATCAGATGGAGGCTGCCACTGACTTTGGCTTCCAGGGTATTTTCAAACTGCTCGACGGTTTTGTTGACCAGAAAACTGTCATTCAACGTGCCGGCGCAGTGGAAAATCCCTTCGAGGTGATGGGAGGCGACGACCTTGATCAACAGCGACTTGAGGTCCGAGTAGCTCGCCGCGTTCGCCGTGAGATAGGAAACCCGGGACTTTCCGTAGGTGTTTACCAATTGCAGGTACGGCGTATTACTTTGCAGATCGGCTTCACTGCGGCGCCCGGTCAATACGACGCGGGCCTGCTGCCCCTGGCGCAAAATGTAATCTGCCAAGTGCAAACCAATACCGCCTACGCCACCTATAATCAGATAACTCGCATCGGTTTTTATAAAGCTTTGCAACGACGCACCATCAGAACGGTCACTGAGCGTTTCAAACACCTGAACATAACGGACATTCTTGAGGTAGCGCACATACGCCGCGTGACTGTGCTGTTCCTCGGCCAGGCTATTTTGGCTTAACTGACCCAAGGAGGCTTCATCAAGCGCCACCAGTTGAGTGGTAATGCTCGGGTGCTCCTTATTCAGGGTTTTCAGCATGGCTGAAATAGCCGCTTCCACTCCGACATACACAGATTCGTGCGCTACTTTGTCTTCAGCGTAACTATCGGGCCTCAGAAAAAACACCTGGAGCAGCGTATCCGCCGAGCTTTTCCGGCCTTTACCATGCTGCAAAATGGCCGTGACCTGCGCCTTCAAACTGAGGAAAACGTCGAGGATCATCGCACTGGCCAAACCGCTCATCTGGTCGGCAAGCGTGCCTTTGGCGGCCGCCTCTTCGGGAGCCGACACTACCGTCATCCGGGCCAGCAGGCGTTGATCCAGGCGGGCTTTCAAGGTATCCACCAACCGCTCATGACCGTGCTCCGTTACGACCACCACGCAATGCTGTTCGTGAGCCTGAGCCACATCGAGCGCGCGCCCAAGCGGCGCATCGCGCCACACCGGCACATAACGCGTACTGCCCGGCGGCCCGGACTGCTCTTCACGCATACTGCCCCCGGTGGCGTCGGTTTTGGCCAGCGCCTGAACCGCTTGCTCTTTAGTAATACGACCCGCTTTGAGTTGATCAATAATGTAACGCTGAAAGTTAGCAATCTCATTGGAGTTATTCATGACGACACCCTTAATCCTTTCTCAATAGCTGCAGGACCGTCTCGGTATCCAGATCGTCCAAAAGCACTCTATCCAATAAATCTTCATAAAATGAGTGCGCTACAAATTGCTCATTTGAAAAATTATCGACGTCATACCAGGTGGTCACTTGGTCTTTAGGCAGCCAATACCGCTGCTGTTCGAAAGGATAACCAGGCAACACAACCCGATTAGGCCGTGCGCCTCCGTAGAGCAAATTCCAGTTAAACTTAACGCCTTTAACAAACCGCTCCGCCACCATATTGGCATTGTCCAAAGTGAGCAGTTTTGGCAGTGCCTCGTTGGACATTTTCTCGGTTTTCGAGCCCTTGATATGCCCGGTAAAGATGGACACGTGGTTTAACTCATTGGCCCCGGTCGAGAAGTCTGCATCGGACAGTGCGGCCTCACTTTCAATAAACCGCGTGAGTTTGCTCAGGCCATCCGCGCTATCCATGGCCACAATCGACAAACGGTAAGACAGCTCGGCACGCCCAACCTGGAGGGTGTAAGCCACCTCCTCAATCTGCTCGGGATGACTGGACAGGTGCTGGCGTAAATTGATCGCTTGCGAGACCAGCCCACGGCGAGTTTTCGCCGACAGCACCAGAACCACCTCGTGCCCGGAAAACGCCCGGTGCGCACGAGCAGTCGTCCGATTGCTTTCATAACGGCGCAGAACGACGCTGGCAATCGAGCCGCCAAATCCGAAACTGCTGACCGCCGCGAAAATCCCCTGATCACTGGCCTTCAAGCTGGACTGGCGTTCGTTGATCACGAAGCGGCTGTCATGCAGCTCGATATAGGGGTTCAACGGTGAGCAGTGAAGATTGGCGGGCACCGTCCGCTCGCTGAGTACTTTCACCGCTTTGATCAGGCCGGCCACGCCTGCGGCTGACTCCAGATGCCCGATATTGCTTTTCAGCGCGCCGAGATAAATCGGCAAACCATGCGTTTCCGTCACCGCCTGTTTCAGCGCATTGACCTCTACAGGATCGCCAAGCTCGGTGCCAGTACCATGAGCCTCAACATATTGCAGTTGGCTCAAGTCGATCTTTTTAAGGGTTGTACGCAACAGCTCAGCCTGGCTCTTGGCATTCGGCGCCGTCAGCGACTTGGCCCGGCCGCCATGCTGATGCGCGCTGCTTTCAATCACGGCCAGGATGTTGTCGCCGTCTTTCTGTGCCAGCGAAAGCGGCTTCAGGATGACCACGCCCACACCCTCCCCTCGAACATAACCATTGGCATTGCGCGAGAAGGTGTTGCAACGCCCATCCAGGCTCAACATGCCTGCATGGTCAGGCTCGGCGAAGCCCTGGATGTCGAGTAACAGATTGACCCCACCGGCGATGGCAAAGGACGCCGAGCCGGAACGCAGGCTTTCACAGGCATTATGGATAGCGACCAGTGAACTGGAACACGCGGTGTCAATCGACTCACTCGGGCCGTGGATGTCCAGGAAGAACGACACACGGTTCGCCAGCATGGCGTGAGAGTTGCCCGTGGCGATGTAACCGTCCAGCTCCTGGTCTTTTTGCAGCAATGCCCGGTAGTCATTGTTGCTGACCCCGATAAATACCCCGGTGTCCGAAGGCAACTGGCTGGGGTCATAAGCGGCGTTTTCAACGGCGTGCCAGACCACCTCCAGGACTTGGCGTTGCTGTGGGTCCATGAACTCCGCTTCAACCCGCGAAATATTGAAAAACGCCGCATCAAACCCGTCTACCTTATCCAGGTAGCCACCCTGTTTGACGCAAGCCACACCGGCGAACGCCGCTTGGGTGTCCTGGTTGTAACGCTGGTAGGGGAAGTCTTGAATGCTGTCTTGGTTATTGAGCAGGTTCGACCACAACGCTTCAACCGACGCGGCCCCCGGGAATCGTCCGGCCATACCAATGACCGCGATGGATTCATGAGGGTCCGGCAGACGGTGATTCCGCTCGGCCTCTGGTTTCTCGACGCGAGAAACCGGCGTTGCAGCCTGGTTCACTGCAGAGGCGCTGTTCTGTGGCGCCTCTTCACTGGTGCCGCTGACGCCTTGATCCTTGAGGTAAAAACACAAGGCCTCAATATTTTCGCAGTCAAAGAAAACGGCCGGGGTGATTCTGGCGCCCAGCGTCTCGTTAACTTCTTTGCTCAACTGGGTTAAGCCGATGGAGTCAAAGCCGAACTCGTAGAAGCTGGTTCTTGCGTCCACTTCGGATTCATCAAACTTCAAAAGCTTAGCGACGATGGCAGACACGGCTTTGCCGAGACCGTCGGACTCCGTGCCAGCGGCGGCGACTGGTCGTGGAGACTCGGCAGTCTCGTGGCGGAAAACGGGTTGGCTGCGGAAGCTGGCCGTCTCAATGGTCTTGGCGGCACGCGGTTCAATGGCTTGGCTATTGGCGATATACACATCGTCCAAGAGGGACAACAAAGTGCCATTTTTATCAGCCAACGCAATCGTTCCGCGCAACGCTTGCCCCGACGATTCGAGGGAGAACAGCAGGCTGCTGACCTTCGACACAGACGCTAAATCCAGCTGGACATTGCAGGCGCAAAGCGCGTAGTTGCTCCAATGGTCCAGTCCTTGGCGCAAGGCGATGTAGAGGACGGCTTGTTGCAACGCCGAACCGAGTTCGGATAAAAACGTCGTGTTGCGGGCAAAGTGATTGTGTCGATAATCAGTATCTTTCAAGTGCACGCGATAGCGCTGTTCACCGATCAACTGCAGCTCGCTGATAGCATTGACGTAATCGCCAAAAACGATTTTGTGCTCTTCCAGCGCTTTGCTGACCTGTGCACCGGAAAGGCTTTCCCGAACGGTCGCATTCGCAAACGCGGGAAAAGGCTGCTGGAGAACCCTGCGTCCATCGCCAGCTTGCACGGCAAATTCGACCCGTGCACACAGTTGATGCGGCGTCGACGCATCCGATGTGGAAGAGATGTAAACGTCAGAAAATTGCCCCGTTTGATCATTCAATGCCACCGCATAACACAGCTGCGAAGGCACAACAGGGATAGGCGCCAGCAACTCCCAACGCACAGAGGTGTAGCCGCTTTGCGGATCAGCCTGCTTCATCACTGCAATCGCCGCATCGAGCAGGCTGAACGTGATTAACTGCGGCTGTTTCTTGACCCGGTAAAGGTAGTCGAGGATTTCAATCTCGATCAAATCAGCGGAGTAACGGATGCCGCTCAGGTCGGAGGTGTTGTCACGGACCAGCGGGTGATATTTGTTGCGGTTGCCCAGAGGATCAATAACGCTTGGGGCGTCTTCCAGAACCTCAAACCAGCAGCGTTTCTTCTCGAACTGATAAGCCGGAATGCGTACTTTAATCATCGCACCCAAGGCCGCTTGGTCATTCAAGCCATGCAAGGCAAACCAGTCCACGGTCGAGCCATTGGTCCAGTACTCGGCCAATGTCTCAAGCTCAGCGCTCTCGATAGCCTGACTCAGTTCCCTCCTGGAGAACTCCTTGGTCGCACCCGACGCACTGTCCACGAAGCGCACGGAACGGTTGCTGGAAAGACCACTCAGCCAGCTATCAATCGACCCAATGACCTCATTGACGCTGTCTGCGCAGAATGCCAGGCGGCATTTCATCTGGTTCTTGGCCACTTGCAGGGTGTAGGCCAGCGAGACGGGCGATACATCACGGTGGTCTTTCAGGTAGCTTGAAAAACCCTGCAGGTTCCTGACCAGCGAATCACGATTGGTCGCCGAAAATACAAACAGCTGTTGCAGGGTCTGGCGCGGGCTGCGGCTCGTCGTCCGAGGGTCGACATACTCCTCCAAAATCATGTGCGAGTTCATCCCTCCAGCACCGATGGAGGTGATCGATGCTCGACGCGGTAAGACCAGGTTGCTTTCGGAACGAGGAGCTGGCCACGACTGCAGTTCTTTATGCACATAAAACGGTGAGTCTTCGAAACGAATATTGCTGTTGAGCGTATCCGCACCCAGCGACGGCACGATCTGCTGGTGCTTGAACTGCAGTAAGATCTTCGAGATGCCGGCGATACCAGCGGCCGCGAGAAGGTGGGCAAGGTTCGACTTGATCGAGCCAATCGGACAGAACTGCTTCTTATCGGTGTATTTTCGGAAGGCCTGGGTAGCGCCTTTTATTTCGACCGGGTCGCCCAGTTCAGTACCCGAACCATGGCCTTCGAAGTAACCAATGGTTTGCGGGTCAATTTGCGCATCTTCAATCGCTTTTTCTATCGCCAGAGCCTGCATATGCGGCTGCGGAACGGTGAAACCATTGCGTACGCCAGCATTTGACAGGGCCGTTCCCTTGATAATGCCCCAGATGTTGTCGCCATCACGCTTGGCATCTGCCAGGGTTTTCAGGACCACGGCACCCACGCCTTCGCCCAAAATAGTGCCATCGGCGCCAATCCCATAGCTTCTGATGACATCTGAGGTTTTGGTGGTGAAATGTTCCTGGGAACTGGAGATCAGGTTGTAAGGGTGCAGGAGCAAGTTCATGCCCCCCGCCACGACTATTTTCGACTCACCAGACCGCAGCATTTGCACAGCCACATGAATGCAGGTCGATGTCGCCGAGCACATGGTGTCGACAAACAAGGACGGGCCGGTGAACCCATAAAAATACGACAGCATGTTCGGGATCGTGCCGGTGTAGCTGCCGCTGGCAGAACCGCCCCGCGTGAGGTTGTTTTGGAAACCATACAAGTTGTAGTGGTTGCTCATGGTGCCCGCGACAACACCCACGTCGCCTTTATACAGCTGTTGCAACGACTCTTTTGAATAGCCCGAATCTTCCAAGGCCTCGACGCCCACTTCGAGGAACAGCCGGACTTCCGGTGACATCTTCTCGGCTTCGAGTTGAGAAATCTGAAAGTAACGCGGATCAAACTTGTCTATGTCGTCGAGGAAGCCACCGGTCTTGATCGTCGACTTACCCCACACATCGCGTTCTTTGTAGTAAATAGCGTCGTGCTTCCAGCGATCCGCCGGGATCTTCTCGAACGCATGCTGGCCACTTTTCAACAACTCCCAGAGTTCATCCATGTTTCTCGATTTAGGATAACGTCCGGACAGACCGATGATCGCAATGTCATGCTGATCACGGTCATCGGCGGCGACCTGACTGGCGACAGGTACTGCTTCAATTTGCTTGTTGATCGACGGTGCCGGTGCGGCAGCCGCCTCTTCAGCGACCTGTTTGTCTTTAGAGGGCGTGTCTGTATGAGCTGCGACCTCGACGACAGGCGCTCTGCCCTCCAGGTACAGGCTCTTTAGTTTTTCGCTGTATTCATCCATCAGATAATCGGCCACTTCATTGATCGTGAAGTATTCGAAGAACAGCGTTTTTGATAACTGACCGAATTGCCCCTCGAGTTGACGGATCATTTCTACCGCCATAATCGAGTCAAAGCCGTACTCTTCGATTTTCTGATCGCCTCGGATCGTCTTGGCGTCGCGTTCAATGACGATAGCCAACTTGCCCTTCAGATAGTCCTGGGCATATTGAAACAGGGCCTCATTATCGACGTCATCACCGCTCTTCGAGGGATCAGGACTCTCCTGACTGCCCCCCTCAGGCACAAGGCTGCGCTGGTTAAGGCCTGCGATGTAAGCGTGGATTTTCTCCTGGTTGCCGTACGTGACGAGGATCGGAAAATCATCGGTGGTGGTCAGCGCATAACGCAACGCGTGCATCGCTTCATGGGTGGGAAGCGGCTCCATGCCGGTTGTTTCATGCACCGATGCTAAGGTGCCGGCGTCCATTTTCATGCCACCTTCTTGCCAAAGCGGCCAATTAATGGCGATCGTCTGCCCGGTCCCCTCCCCCTCGCGCACCCGTTGATTGCGATCAATCGCGAAGGCATCCAAAAAGGCGTTGGCTGCGGCATAGTCACTTTGGCCAGCATTGCCAAACGTGCTCGCCACCGAAGAGAACAGCACGAACTTGCCTAATGGCAGACGCTTGATCGCCTGATCAATAGCCAGCGTCCCATCGAGCTTTGGCGACAGCACTGGCAGCGAATCCTTGACCTCTTTACGCAAGATGAAGTTATCGGCAATGTGGCCAGCGGCATGGAATATGACATCAACGCTGTGATGAGTATTCTTCAGTGCAGCGACAAAATTCTCGACCTCAACGACATCGGTAATATCGAGTGGCTGATAATCGACCTTGCCACCCCGTGCTTGTATTTCACTTTTCAAGGCAGAGAAAACAGCCTGCTGCTCGGCGGCGGTTTTGCGCCCGGTCAGGTAGAGCGTGCACCCCGGAAAATCCGCTGCGAGCTGCCTGGAAATCAGTTGACCAATACCACCCAGCCCGCCGGTTATCCAGAACACCGGCTGTTCATTAAGCACCGGAATTTTTCCCTGAACAGGCCTTACGGGTTGCGCTGTAATCCGTTCTATCCGACGCAGGCCTTGCGCATCATGACGTACGCTAAATACTCCGTCGGCGATGAGAAACTCACGGGCGATGATCGATCCGGAATCGACCAGCGGTGAGTTTTCTATCGATACAAAGCGGCCCTGGATCCGTGGGTTTTCATTGTGCGCGACCCGCAGCAGCGCAGTCAGGCTGGAGCGGATCACATCCGGCAGTGTCGAGGAGGCGCAGACCAAAAGGTGTTGAATAGTTTTAGGCTTGGTTTCCAGGAGTTTCTTAATGTATGAAAACACGTGGGAGTACGCTTCCATCGTCGGTGCGCTGCTCACTGCCTCAGGGGAAGACAGCGCCATCGACTGGAACGTGCAGGACGTTTGCGCAGACACCTGATTACGATAATTGGCGATCCAGCGATCATCCTGAATCGTACTGCCCACATAAAGGGCAAGCACGTGATTAGCACGATCTGCGGGCGCTGTTGAGCTTATTGGCGGCTGTTGATGGTCTGTACTGTCAACAACCCACTGTTTCGAAAAATAAAGATTCTGGCTACTCGGTTCATTCGAGCCACTGTTATTCTTGCTGGTCATTTGCTCACCCACGGGACTGCGCAATAAGCACATCGTAAAGTTTTTCGCCGACGCTACCTGTTCGCCTTGTTCGGTAAAAATATTCAGGTCAAAGGTCAACGAGGCTTTAGTGCCGGCAAATCGATTTTTCTCACTGATACGAGCCCAGACGGTCGTGGGGCAAATCTGATAGACCGATAAACTGTCGAGTGAAAAAGGAACATAGGGATAACGTGAGGCGTTATTGGACAACGCCGTCGCAATACCGGCCTGCAATACCGAGTCGAGAATTGCCGGGTGGGCAGAGAATGATTGTTGACTCCCAGCGATTGAAACCTTTACCCAGACTTCATCCACGCCGACATGGATTTGCTCGACACCCTGCAGCCTCGGGCCATGGTAAATACCTGTGCTCTGAAGGTATTGATAGCATTGATCGCGGTGAATTTTCTTGAATGGCGACATGTCCGGCAGGTCAATACGATCGGCTACCGTTGAACCCGGCTGATACTCGCCTTGCACATGAACACGAACTTTATCTTTAGCCTGCCCTTCGATATTTTTGGGATGGGTATAAAAACGAAAGCCTTTGCCTGGCTGCCCAGAGGCAGCGTTTGCATCAGCCTGCTTACTGTCGAAGTCGAGGTAAATCGACTTTCTGATATCGACGTCGTCGTCGGACAGTTCGATGGCAAATGGCGATAACCAAAATACGTTTGAGAAGTCGACATTGATCATTTTATCGGCACGGGGAATCGTCGATAAAATCATTTCCAGATAGTGCACACCCGGCAATATAGATTGGTTATTAACCGTGTGATCTTCCAGGAAGAAGGCTTTACTCGACAGCGTAAATTCGACTGTACCCGGCTGTTTTGGCTTGGCCACATCAGCGTTCTTTTTGGGGAACCAGTAAGCCGTGCGCTCAAATGAATAAAGCGGCAAGCGGACTTTCGCGGGGATCAGGCCAGCGTCGAGATAAAGGTCATTCCAATCGACGGCAACCCCAAAAACCCAGTACTGGGCCAGGCTGAGCATATCGTGATTGGACATCCAGTTTTCAGTCAGTGACGCTCGATTTTCTTCGGCGTAACTCCTAAGTTTCTTGCCTTCTCCGGCATCGTAAGAGTTACCTACAAATGTGTGCTCGGCAGCAGCGCGTGTATCTATAAAGCTCCGAATCGCCAGTTTCAGTTCGTCGATAGACTCAACCACAAAGCACACGCGTTCTGTGAGCGCGTCGCGCTGGCACTGTAATGCATGGGCAATGCCGGGCAGGTTAGGAGGGTTGTCCTCCAGAAACGCCAGCAGGCGCTGGGCATACGCCACCAACGACTCACTTGACTTGGCCGACACAGGGATCGCAAACACGGGATGGTTATCAGCGACTGCACGGGCTGACAACTGCGCGGTTTCAGGAATGAACTCCTGGATCACCGCATGGGCATTGCTGCCACCAAATCCAAATGAACTGATACCGGCGATGCGCCCTGTCGAGCCATCCGCAGGACTCGCCCAAGGCTGATGCTTGTCGACAATATAAAAAGGCGTATCTGTCAGTTCTATCTTGGGGTTGATGCTTTTAAAGTTCAGGTTTCCGGGCAGTTCTTTATTTTTTAACGCGGCTAAAATCTTGATAATCCCGGCAACACCCGCTGCACCTTCCAGGTGTCCAATATTTGTTTTAACCGAGCCAATACCGCAGTAGTTTTTCCTGGACTGCGGGTCATCGACAGCGTGGCTCGCCTGAGCGAAGGCTTTCTTAAGCCCGTGGATCTCGATAGGGTCACCCAACGGCGTGCCGGTGCCATGGGTTTCGATATAGCTAACATCGCGAACATCAATATGACTGCGTCGATAAAGCTCTGCGATCAGGTCCGCTTGCGCCTGAGGGTTGGTCACGGTCAGTGAGCCGGTTTTACCCCCATGGTTGTTGGCAATACCTCGCACCACGGCGTAGATGTTGTCCCCGTCCTCAATGGCCTTGTCCAACGCTTTGAGCAGCAAAAGCCCGCCGCCCTCACCGCGTACATAACCATTGGCGCGGTCATCGAAGGTATAGCTCTTGCCATCTTTAGAGAGCATTCCATTTTTGGTAAAGGCGATAAAATGCTGCGGACTCCAGATTAAATTCACCCCCCCGGCCAAGGCCAGCTCACACTCGCCGGACTTGATGGCATTGACCGCTAACGCCAACGACACCAGCGAGCTTGAACAGGCGGTATCAATGCTGATACTGGGGCCTTTGAGGTCAAAGTAATAAGAGATCCGGTTGGATAAAATCGAGTACGCCGTTCCCGTCGGAAAGTAAGGATCAATCGGCGTGTGATTCAGCGCCAACAGCTCAGCGTAATCCCAGTGACACACCCCCATAAAAACGCCGGTGTTCGTCCCCTTCACGCTGGATGGGCATATCCCTGCGTCTTCAAAGGCATGCCAGGCCATTTCCATGGCAATACGTTGCTGGGGGTCCATGAACTTGCTTTCACGGGGCGAAATCCCGAAGAAATTGGCATCGAAGCACTCGATATCGTCGACGAACCCGCCCCAAATACTCGATGTTTTATCGCCGCCGGTTTTAGGATCACCGTAAAGCTCAGCCTTCGACCAACGCTTTTCATTCACCTCACTAATCAGGGACTTTCCAGCTTTAAGCTTGCCCCAGAAGGCATCAATAGAGTCTGCTTCAGGCAGGCGAAGGCCAACCCCGACAATAGCGACCTGGGTGCTATCTAGGTCAGTTTTTGTGCTTGACATAAACGTTGTCCCTTAGGTTTCTAGTGCCTTGCGTCTACGGCTTGCACCAACAACTTATCCACCCGGCAAGGATTGATATAAGCCGCGCCCTGACGTTTGACAAACCATTTATCCAGCTCGATCAAGGACATCAGATAGACAAACGCCTGGTTGTCTCTGACTGTTATGTCTTCACCGCCGGCAAGGGTTCGTTCGACCACTTTTTTGATCAGTGCTTTTGCAAACACCGGATTAATCAGCTCGATGGCGTCCAGCGCATTTGACTCGCAAAGATGATTGAGATAATCGAGGGCGTGTTCGACAAACGGCCCGCTGTCCGGCGCACGATACGGTGTTTTGGCTTTATGAATGATACGACCCGGCAGAATTCCATCGTAGGCCATGCGCAGCATGTACTTTTCAGTAAAGCCATCGTCAAAACGCAAATTGATGGAGGAGGCGAGTTTCTGCACATTGATGTCGAGGAATGGACAGCGGTTTTCAATACCATGAGCAAGGCCCATACGCTCGCCCTGGCTACTGAGGAGATACCCGGAAAGCAAGGTATTGAACTCCAGCCACTGGGCTTTTTGCGTTGGGCTTAACGCGCTGTACACCGGGTCTTTCGCCACCCATGCCTGAATGCCAGCAAATGGATCATTCTTAGTTTTCAGCAACCGACTGGCAAAGCGCCCATTTTGAAAACGTATTTCGTGGGAGAACAACCCAGGGATTTTTTCTTTCGCATAAGCGTTATAGAAACCCATCAAGTTCGAGTCATTGTCTTCACTGAAGCTTTTCATGTAAGGATACAACTTGGCCAGCAAGCGTTTCTTCTCATCGTGATCAGTGGTGTCCCACTGGGAGCGCAACAGAGTCTCTTTAAAGATGTTGTAGCCCAGAAATACTTCATCCGCTCCCTCTCCGCTCAGAATCGCTTTGATACCGGTCGAGCGAACATGCTTGGACAACATGTACATCGGCACGGGCGCGGTACGAAACAACGGCATTTCAGCATGGAAAACCGTCGCCGAGAAATTATCAACAATGTCTTTATGGTTAATAATCAACCGTTCATGCTTGGTCGAGAACAACGCAGAGACGAGTTGTTGATCACTCGACTCATCCAGGTTCTTATCTTCAAACTCCACAGAAAACGTGCGCAGCGGCTTTTGCTTGATGATCCTTGCCGCAATACTGGTCAAAACGGAGGAGTCAACACCACCACTGAGGTACAGCCCCATAGGCACGTCACTGCGCAGTCTGAGCTTGACCGCCTGCTCGAGGGTGTTGCGGATTTCTTCCTTGGCTTCATTTTCAGTGCCATCAAAATCCACAGCGCGAAAATCCAGGGCGTAGTAGGGCCGGATCTCACACTGAGCCCCTCGCAAGGTCATGATGGACCCAGGTGGCAGCTGACGAATGCCCTGAAACGGGGTTTGCGATGGCAGGGGTGTCCAATGGGCGAGGATTGAGGACAAGGACATTTCGTCAAACTTGAACTCAAACCCTGGAAAGCCAAAAAAGCACTTCATCTCTGAAGCAAAAAGATAACCACCGTCGGTTTGCGTATAAAACAGCGGGCGCTTACCAAAGCGATCGCGCGCTATAAATACTTCATCTTTAACCGTGTCATAAATGGCGAAGGCGAAAGCGCCATTAAATTTTTCCAAGGCCTCATCACCCCACTCCATCCAGCTGCGCAACACCACCTCGGTGTCGGACTCAGTGGAAAAATTGTGTCCCAAGACCTGCAATCGACGCCTTAGCTCGATGTAGTTATACAGTTCACCGTTGTATGAAATCCAATACTGACCTGTGCCATCGCTGAGGGGTTGAATACCTGCCGCAAGGTCAATAATACTTAAACGCATGGTGCCGAGACCCATGGAATTATTGACATAATACCCTGCCTGGTCGGGGCCTCGATGTTCAATCATTGAAAGCATATTTTTTATGACGGTGGTTTCATCGAGATTTTTATTTTTAACACCAAAGAAGCCAGTTATCCCACACATAAAAATAAACCCACCAAAGTTTAAGTTGGCACCCCACACAGAACTGTAGCGCCCTACCGCCTTAGCGAAGGTCGAAAGTCCCAATCACGGCTTGGAGTTTTTTTGCCAAGGCCAACGCGCACGCGCCACAAACACCGAATAATATTACGGAGAAAAGCATCGACAAACTTTAGCTGTCCTGCCTGACTGACAACAGTATCTGATGGACTGGTGGGCCTCTCAACCGCACCTCGGAACTACCGGGTGGCCGTTGCCCGCTTCTCGACAAACTCTACCATATTCTGGATAGAAACCAGCACATTGCCCATCATATCTTCCTGGGTGAACACAATACCAAACTCCTTCTTCAAGAAAGAAATAAGTTGAATATAACCTACCGAATCGATCAAGCCGAGTTTGATGAGATCATCTTGTTCTGTTATATCCTCGTCGAACTCAAATAAGAAATTTTGAGTCAGATAGGATTTGATTTTTTCTTTCATGTATTCACTCTTTCATAGCCATTGCACATTCCACCGCAACGGAGGGACTTTTAAACGCACCCTCAACGAATAGATCAAGCCGACCCGGCCGACTCCAATTCTGCGCGTTCAAAAGGATATGGATGCCAGTCTTCATTATCATGACTGGTCACTGCCAGGCTTTTATCCCGTTCGTAGTAACTGGTAAACTCCGGAATAATAGCTTGAGTCCGACGCATGATCCTGTTGTGGTTCGAGACCAGCGCACCACGCTTGTGCATGGTGCCATTGCAATTCCAGATCAGAAAATCGTCCTGCTTCCAAAAGTGCTCATAAACGTATTGATCTTTAATTTGATGATCAAACAGAAACTTTAAGAGCCTGTAGCTCTCTGACTTACTCAGCCCTTCAACACGCTCCATAGTGTTGTAGTTCAGATAAAGATATTTTTGCCGGGTGATCGGATTGGTTTTAACTAATGGTTGGTTGACCGGTTCAGTACGCTGAGGATCGACAAAGTAGTGAAGCACTCGAAGATTATCAATACGCTTTTTCAGGCTGTCTTCCAAGTCATTATAGGCGGCAACGGTGTCGCAAAATAACGTTGCTCCGCCTTGTGCGGCAGCCAGCTCTGCATATAAGCAATTAATCGTTTCAACGTTTATGGCTTCCGAGTCACCAGTGTGCCAACACGAAGTTCCCTTACCCTTGGTATGATTGTCTTTCTCATCCCATATCGCATGCTCATCCTGAGTTTTGTCGCAAAAATCCGGGCCATTCACAAAATACAAAATCTCCCCATGATTAATTAGCGGCAGCCCATTAGGAATCACCTCGTCATCACCAAAAGTAGTTGTCTCTATCTGCGGCGCCCAAGAGTGTAACTTTAGGTTCGGATTGCCCAGCAGTCGCGTGACTGCGACTTGCTCTCTTCGTGTAAGATTTTGATTCCTGAATAACACAAACCCGCGATATGCCAAGCATTTTTTTATCGCTGCGATTGTGTCAAACGACAGATTTTTGTGTAGTTTTAAATTCTCGATTTCGACGCCAAAACTCTGAGCCGGGTATGATATTTCAAAAGGAACACTTGATAATTTTAAACCCATGACACCCCCCCAGAATTTTAATCTACACTGACTGAGTTAACGCTTATAAATACCTTGAAGCTCGGGTCTGTAAGAATCACCTCACCGCCCTCCTATTCAGATTTCTTTCAGCATGGAGTCAAGAACATCGCCTTGGCCGAACCCAGGGTTTTCGACTGGCTTAACGCTTCAGCAAAAACTATCACTGAATGAAAACACCAAAAAATTATATAAATTCATCCTTGATGTATTTTATTCATTCCGCTTGATCTATTCCTTGATGGCTTCTTGCTCGCCGTTTGCGGGCCACACATAGATAGCCAATCAATATCACTTCATTCAGCTCTTTAATCAGTCCTCTATCCCAGCCATCAATCGTATTCCCCATAGGAAAATCGGCGCCCTTATTGGCACTGTCGGTGGTGCCACCCAAGGGGTCACCTGGGCAATAGCCTTCTAAGGTGACGTCCTGCTCAGAAACCACGATCACCCCACCATCACCCAGTTATCTTGCCGCTGATAGCCTGGAGACGGAGCTTGGACCTCACCCATGCGCCCAGTGTTGGTCGCAGCGGAGAACGGTGCATCGCCCTGAAATAGACAAATTCATCTGCACACTGACCCGCCAGCGAGCACGCAAGGGTGTGTTCATTACCACTTCGGATTTTTACATGGGCGCGAGAGACGGCACTCGGCCTGGATATCAAGGCTGTATTAATCGATGGTGTCGAGCTCGCCCGGCTTATGGCCCGGGCACAACCTGGGCGTGAGCGTTAAGCAGAGAGACGAAATAAAGCAACTCAAAAGCGATTATTTTACTCAGGAGTGACGCGCGGGCTAAAAAGCTAACCACAAGCCGGCTTTTTATTTGTCCGAAGTAATCGTAACGCGTTCGAGAATCCTGCCGGTAGCCTAGCTATTCCGGGGTTTCAGGCATTTCCCTGTCCGATGGTGTTCAATACCATTCGACCTCATCCGACGATGAAGTGGAGGGACAGGTGGGGGGACAAAAGGGTCGACAAGGGAAACCCGCGGCTAAGATAGACCGAGTACCAGAGCGTGAAGTTGCTCGGCATCCAACCGGTAACCACCCCAGTTCGCAGCCCGCAGAACAACGGCATGGCCAAGAGCTTCATGAAGACGATCAAGGGTGGCTGCGTGGCGTAAGCGTCCAAGCCAGATCGAGAAATTGGCTCTGTATAACCTGGCAATGCCTTCGAATACTACAATGAACAGCATCCGCACAGCGCCTTGAACTATCGCTCACCGAGAAAGCTCAGGCGCTTGGAGCCGTATCAATTTGGCAGGGATTGGTGTACGGCTTTACGGGGACAAGTCCACGGCAAGATTGACATACCAAAATAACCGGATAAACACTATAGCCCATGTAGTCGCCCAAACAATGGAGTGCTGGCTAATATGTTTTCAAAAATCCCCTTAACGTCTCTACGATCGTTCGAGTCAGCGGCTCGACTAAGCAGCTTCAAAGCGGCTGCCATTGAACTTTTTGTTACTCCTTCAGCGATTTCACATCAAGTAAAATCACTAGAACACTGGCTCGGCTTATTGCTTTTTGAGCGAGTAGCCAAGGGAGTCACCCTAACGACTGAAGGGCTTGATTTATACAAGAATATCCATCAGCATTTTTCAAGCATAAACCAAAGTCTTAGTCAACTACGCTCACAGACCGACGAGAACGCAATCACCGTCACAACCACCCATGCATTTGCCTCATTGTGGCTCATTCCCAGATTAGGAGATTTCTACCGCCGCCATCCAACGATGCAAGTCAACATCATCACCAGCAAAACACAGGCAGACCTGCACAGAGATGCCAGTATCGACGTGGCTATTAGCAGCGTTTTCAAAGAGGTCCCTGATACCTATCAGCTACATCTAATGGACGAAAGCTTTCTGGCCTATATGCCCTGCAGGACGCCCTTATCTGGAGACACAAGGTCCCCACTCATCAACGTTCGTTGGGAGGCTGATGGCCATAACCCATTCGACTGGACGACTTGGTGCCAAGCGGCGGGACACGACGATTGGCTGGCCAACGCCACGTTCAGGGAGTACGACGATGAACATCATGCTTTGCAAGCTGCAACTTCTGGCTATGGGATGGTGCTCGCCAGCGACGTCTTAGCCGTCGACAGTGTTACCCGAGGCTTTTTAACGCCATACAAGCCCGAGGTTAAACTAACGGGGACCCATTATATCTCGGCCTGTGTACCTGGCAGAGAACGAAATCCGCCCGTCAGGTACTTCCTTGACTGGCTCAGTAAAGAAGCCTCTAAACATCTTGTACTGCAACGCCTCCTCACAGAGTCCATAGACTTTAGCGCACACAAAAATCCATTGAGGAACGACCGAAATCAAAGCATGCTCAAGCTCCAGATATACTAACAATGAGACTGGGAGTTCGATGCTCTGCCCCCCCATCGATGGCAATGGAGACCACGTAGATAGGCATAAATCGCCATTTGCCATCAGGCAGTGACAAGTCACTGAGCTACAGTTGCGACACCGCAAACCATTCAACATCACCTGTACACTAAAACCGCGCAGCCGTACACACACGTTTCTCCAATCGTCGCACACATCAATATCCATCCGTATGCGTCCGACCAAGTCATCTACCCAGCCCCACAAAGCCAGGGCATGGTGTGCACTTAAATTTAAGTGGACACCCGTTCTAGCTTTTTAAGCGGGTATTTCATGCAGCCAACACGCCGTTCCTATTCCAAGCCCTTCAAAGCCCAGGTCATTCAGGAATGTGCCCACCCCGGCGCTTCGATTGCCAGCGTCGCACTCAGCCATAGTCTCAACGCAAACCTCGTCCACAAATGGATTCGGCTGCAAGCGCAGAAAAGCCCGGCGCTCCCACCTGCATTTATTCCGTTAGCCATGCCGCCGGCCGGTGCAAGCTCCCATGGAGATGCAGTACATCCACAGATCCCGCTCGTTCATGCAAGTCATCAATGTTTTGAGTGATAACGGAGACGTTATACCCTGATTTGGCCAGTCGGCTCACCGCGAGGTGTGCATCATTGGGAGCTGCTTTAGAGACCTGTTGGCGCCGCCACAGGTACCATCCCCATACCAACGGAGGATTTTCACGAAAGGCCTTGGCTGTTTCCATATTGCGCGGATCGTATGAAGCCCAAGTACCGGTCAATGGATCGTTGTACGTGGGGATGCCACTTTCAGCTGAGATTCCCGCACCCGTGAAAATGACGATCTCGGGGGCTTGGGACAGGGCCTTCGCGGCGCTTCCAAATTCAGGCACAGAACATCCAGTCCATAAGGTTTAACCAGTATTTTGCCCTCTAAGTCCCCCTCGGCTTCACCCGCGCCGTAGCCTCCGCCACCAATGGATCATCCGGCCAATAATGCTTCGGATAGCGCCCCTTCAAATCCTTCTTCACCTCAATGTAGGTCGACCGCCAGAAGTTAGCCAGATCCTGCGTCACCTGTACCGGGCGGCGTGCCGGGGACAGCAAGTGCAGTTTCAGCACCTGCCGCCCATTGGCAATGCGCGGGGTATCGGACAGTCCAAACAATTCCTGTAACCGCACCGACAGAATCGGCGGATGTTCGCTGTAGTCGATACGAATATTCGAGCCAGAGGGCACTTGCAGAGTCTGGGGTGCCTGCGCCTCCAACTGTTGCGGCAATGGCCATGGCAGGAGGTTGCGCAGGATTGATGACAGGTCGAGCTGGCTGAAATGGCTGAGTCGGGTGACTTTGCCCAGGTAGGGCATCAGCCAGTTTTCGAGTGTTGCCAACAGTTGCGCGTCACTCAGATCAGGCCACTCGCTTGCTGAGCTTTTCTCGATATCCAGGCCGCGCAACAGTGCGACACGCGCCTGCCACTGACGCAGTTCCGCCGTCCAGGGCAGCAGTTCCAGGCCTTTGCGACGCACCAACGCCAGCAGCGCGTGACTGCGGGTTGCGTCGTCGAGGCCGGTCAGTGGTTCGCGACTGATGATCAACTCACCGACTTTGCGCTGTCGCTCGGCGCGGAATACGCCTTCGCGTTCGTCCCAGTCGATCTGGTCCACGCTGATGACTTGCTCGGCCAACACCGAATCGAACAGTGCCGGATCGAACTCGGCGGCGAGGTAAATGCGTTCTTCGCGCTGGCCCTGACGACTGCCCAAATCCGCGATGACCAGCCATGGCTGTTTCATCAGCGCATCCGCCTCGGCGAACAGTGCCGCGCGGCCGTTGGCCAGTCGGTATTCGGCGCCGCCCGCTCGGCGTTGCTGTGCGACGCGATCCGGGTAGGCCAGCGCCAGCAAGGCGCCCAGCCAGCGGGAGTGGTCCGGATCGCTGACCGGGCTGTTCGCTGCGCCGCGCAGATACCCGCGATATTGGCGCGACAGTTGCCTCGCGCGCTGTACCCCGCCTTGTGCGCCGCGCGCCGCGCGTTCGGTGCCGGCCAGCAGAGTCAGGCGGCTGTGCAAGTCCGCCCCAGCTCCGCGCAAGATATCGCGCTCGCCCAGCAAGGCCGCCACGTCGCACGCCAGTTCGCCCAGCCCTAGCGCATGGCCGCGCAACAGCAGATGGGCGATGCGCGGATGAGCAGGCAGCTCAGCCATCGCCTGACCGTGTGGCGTCAGGGCTGGCGGCTGACCCGGCTGATTGTTCAACGCCTCCAGACGCACCAGCAAATCCTGCGCCTGTGTATAAGCCGCGGCTGGCGGCACATCGAGCCAGACCAGTTGCGCAGGCGTGACGCCCCAGCGGGCCAATTGCAGCGCGAGCCCGGCCAAGTCCGCCTGAAGAATTTCTGCCGCCCCATAGGCGGACAGTTGATCGTGTTGCGCTTCGGACCACAGCCGGTAACACACGCCCGGCTCCAGCCGCCCTGCCCGGCCAGCGCGCTGGGTGGCGCTGGCACGAGAGATGCGCTGTGTTTCCAGACGCGTCATGCCGCTGCCCGGATCGAAACGCGGCACCCGCGCCAACCCGGCATCGATCACCACGCGCACGCCGTCGATGGTCAGGCTGGTTTCCGCAATATTGGTCGCCAGCACCACCTTGCGCGTGCCCTTGGGAGCGGGTTCGATAGCCGCGCGTTGCGCATTCAGATCAAGCTCGCCATGCAAAGGACACAGCAGAATGTCGGTGCGCTCACCCAGTGCTTCCGCCAGTTGCTGGTTGACCCGACGAATCTCGGCCTGCCCCGGCAGAAACACCAGCAGGCTGCCGGACTCACTGCCCAGCGCATCCAGCACCGTCTGCACGACACGCGGCTCGACAAACTCACCGGGCTGAAAAGGCCGCCCCCATTGCATGCTCACCGGAAACATCCGCCCATCGCTGCGTACCACCGGCGCATCGTCCAGCAACGCCGCCAAGCGCTCGCCTTCCAGCGTGGCCGACATGAGCAGAATCTTCAGCGGCTGATCATCCCGAAACAGCTCCCGGCCATTGAGGCTAAGAGCCAAGGCCAGATCGGCATCCAGGCTGCGTTCGTGAAACTCATCGAAAATCAGCAGCCCCACACCTTCCAGCGCCGGATCGTCCTGCAAACGACGCGTGAGAATCCCCTCGGTGACCACTTCAATACGCGTCTTCGGGCCGACCCGGCTCTCCAGACGAATCCGATAGCCCACCGTCTCGCCGACCTTTTCGCCCAGCTCACTGGCCAACCGCTCGGCAGCCGCTCTCGCGGCCAAGCGCCGAGGTTCCAGCATCAGAATGGTCTGCCCGGCCAGCCAGGTTTCCTCAAGCAGCGCGAGCGGCACGCGCGTAGTCTTGCCCGCGCCGGGAGGGGCTTCGAGCACGGCTTCATGGCGTGTGGACAAGGCCTGGCGCAGGGCCGGCAGGACGGCATCGATGGGTAACGAGGTCATGGGGGCTCCCGGAGAGATGCGGGGAGTATACCGGGGTGGGGTTGGGGAATCAGGGAGAGTATTGGCATAACGCTTTAGAAAGCCCTCTCTCTACTCACGCTTCTTAAAAATTTGACACCCCATAACTCTAGACGATTTTCTAGCCTTACATAAACGTCACTAAGCTGCACTTAATGCCACTGACCTTTGTAAATCCTGATACCAGAGCCCGTTGTCATAAGCGATTGTCACCAACGTGGTCTCTGCGTATTCCGGAAGGCAGGCAAGACGCTGAGCGACTGCCAGACATGCCGCTGCGGTATTGCCGACAAAAGTACCGCTCTGAATATAGAATCCGCGTTGCGCTGCCAGCATCTCGCCATGTTCGACTTGATAGCATCTGTTTACCAAGGACCAGTCCAGAAAGGGTGGGCAGAGGCCAACCGCCATCCCTTCAAAACGATGGTCTGAAAAAACACCATTCTTGGAGTCGCAACCCGAGGGGTCGACCAAGACAGTAGATACATCGAAACCATTGTCCTTCAAGCCCAAGGTAATACCGGTAAAGCTCGCCCCCGTCCCTGCGCAGCCTATAAACAAAAGCTCTTTGTCGGCCTCAGCTTCTTCTAATTGGCAGGCAAGCTCAAATGCAGTCTGGTAGCGATATGCCTCGATCCCGATTTGGTTATTAAACTGATCGGTATAGTAGTAACACTTGTCCATTTCGACCTGATGCTCCAAATGATGGGCAACGACATCCCTCGGCGATGCGCCTGCGATCAACATATCCTTACCAATCAATTTGGCACCAAAGCATTCCAACAAATCTCTTTTGGTCTGACTAAAACCGAGGCCAACTGCCAGTTCAACCGGAATACCATACGCGTGGCAGGCAGATAACAGACCAAAACCAAAATTGCCACCCGTCTTTTCAATTACAGTAGTTATACCAGGAATAATTTTCCCATTGCGTAGCGCATTTTTTACAATTAAATTAGCTGCGCGATATTTGTGACTACCTCCTGGGTTATTCATTTCCAGCTTGGTTAAAACTCGATCATGAGTTCTGATAAGCACACTCATTTAATGCCTCCCTCCATGGCGTGGCCCGTTTTTTTTTGATCCAACAGCGCAACAATTACAGCTAACAAAAAGATGCATAGCCCAATACAAATAGCGTTGGTACCAAACCAGCCTACCGTGCTAAGCAACAGCGAAGCAGTAAACGCACCGATCGTTGCGAAAACAGCGATAGCAAGGTCGTTTTTTCCCTGCATGCGCAAGGCTTGCGAGCTGCTCTGAAGGGCTTGAGCCAACAGAGCTCCGCCTCCCACATAGGTTAGATTCCAGCCTGAGCCAAGGATGATCAGAGCGAAGACCATGGCGCCGTAAGAGCTTGATCCCATGTTTATGGCTGAGCAGCCGGCCAGCATGAGGACGCCCAAGCAGAGGGTGGTTTTGATCCCTAGTTTCTGGATAATTGCCCCCGTAAAAAAAGACGGAGCAAACATCGCTATCACATGCCACTGGATCGCCAAGCGCACATCCGAAAAATCCTCGTGCATGTGCTTCATGTGCATTGAAGCCTGAATCATCAGCACGTTCATGATTGCGTAGCCTATTGCGGCAACAGACATAGCGATCAACATCGTCGACGTCATCACTTGCGGCGGCTTGGTCTCTGGGCTTCCTCTGGAAACTAATGGCATCACCGGATCGTCAGGCAGGCAAACGGTGACCAGAAAAGATAGTACAGCCAGACCGATGAACGAGGCGTAGCACAATGAAAATAGAGAGTAGCCGCCCAAGTCCCTGAGCACCTCAGTCAGTGTCGGTCCCACCACGGCGGCGATAACCCCACCGGCTACAACCAGAGAGATGGCTTTGGGCTTTAACTTTTGATCAAGGTTGTCGGTTGCAGCAAATCGGTTGAAGTTGGCAAAAGCGATATAAACCCCGAGTGCCGAATGGCTAAACATCAGCATCGGAAAATGCTGGTGCTCGACTGCCCAGAAGCCACTCAAGCCGGATGCCACCAGAGGTATGGCGCCAAACATGAAGGCTTTTTTCCGACCGATCCGGCTCATCAGCCTGGAAGCGGGATATGTGGCCAGCATCAGGAACAGGAACTGTAAACCATACGGCACCGTTGAAAAACGGGCTTCAGGTGCCAGTGCGGAGCCGACAATAGCGGCCATGGTCACGGACATTACAGCGGTGGTCAGGTTAATGGATTGCGCGATGAAATACAGATAGGTGCGTCGCGGAAGCGTACTCATCGTAGGGCGCGCTCATGATAGGGGGACAAATCAATTTCAGCGTTGGGAAAGTCACAGATCAGTCGTTCTTTACCTTTACCCAACCTTTTTCGACGTACGTTCAGGCGGCCTATGGCACTAGGATTAACGAGATGAGTGCCACCGCAGGGAATCTCGATGCCTTGGTAACTCCACATGCGCGCATCCTCAACATCAAAGACCGTATAGCTCTTGATCACGTCGTCGTGGGCGATCAACTCATTTGCGAGTCGTTCTATTTCACTGATGTCATCGCTGCTAAAGGACTCTTCAACAAGAAAATCAAAGCGTGCCGAGTTTTCTTTAATGTGACAGCCGATGGTCCACTGCTTTAGTTCCTCGCTCAGGCTGGTGGCAGCGGCATACAGAAAATGGCTAGCGCTGTGAGATAGACTCAATCGTTCGCGACGCAAAATATCAATTCTAATCAGAGCAGCCATGCCTTCACTTATTGAGTCAAGGAGGTGAAGATCCTCAGGATGTATCATATGGAGGATAACTCCGCCTAACTTTCCGCCCTTGAAGCCTTCCAGGTGAATGGGGGTGCCGTAGAGCTTTTTTACCCAGACAAATCGCACGGTACCAATGGGTAATTCTATAGTACCGAAGTCAGCTTCCTGCCCACCTCCCTCGGGGTAGGCAACCGTACAATCAAGCTCAATAGCGTCTGGGTACAACCGCGTCACTTTGGTATTTGTAGACCCCAAGTACCGATCCTTGTAATACAGTTTTTCCGTGTTACGCAACACATCGTGAGTCGTGGCGATCATTGCTCAATTACCACCTGCAGTGATGTTTTCACTTGCACTCGAGCACCCGAGGGAACGTCTTGGGTGATGATACAGCGCGGTCCAATGAATGCATCGTCACCTATGTTCACCGGATCCAATACGCTTGAAAAAGCGCCTATCTGCACGCGACTGCCTACTTTAGGATGACGCGGTATCGAAGGATTACTGCTGATACCTCTGGCTCCCAGTGTTACACCTCCGAGAATATAACAGTCGTCGCCAATTATGGCGGTCTCGCCAATTACAGTACCGAACCCATGATCGATGATAAGTCGAGCACCTATGCTGCAGCGGAAATGGATTTCTGCGCCAGAGAGCATTTTTCCTCGCCTGGAAATGATGGCTGCCAGAGACTGTTCGTGGGAGTTACAGCTTCTTTTTGCATTTTGGTATACACAGTGGGCCAGGCGGTAATGCATTACCGCTGCGAAGGACGTGTAAGTCCTTGCAATGACCAAAGGATCGCCGCAAGAGGCCGGGTCCTTGCGCGCGAACATCAATAGATCCTCGTGCGACTGCTCGGTAACGTACTCAATGAGAAGGGTTTCTTTTAATTCATTGAACTCCTCTACAGAACAGCATTCCAGCAATGCTGCGATGACAAGGTTCTTGACCAGTTGAAACGACTCCTGACCACCTGCGACGGCGAGTCGGGAAGAAGGTACTGATCGTATGTCCATATTTGGCATTATCTCGATATCCAGTCTCTGATTTCAGGGGCTTCTGCGCAGCTGACGCCCTGCTGGCTCAAATGCCAGCAAGCGCATAATCGCACTCACCCACCCCACAAGCGCGCACAGTCGACAAGCTTTACAGTTAACTGTTAGGGTGTTTTTCCTATCAGTTTGCCGGGTGCTTATGAGCGTTGATGCCCTTTATGACTCGCTGAAACAGCGCCTTGAATCAGGCGAGTGGCTGGCTGGACAACGTATGCCGTCGATAAGGAAGCTGGCCTTGACTGCCGAAGCGAGCTACCACGATGCCGTCTCGGCCTATGCTCGCCTGGTGAGTGAAGGTGTGCTGTCGGCTTCTCCCGGACGCGGTTACTTTGTGAGCAGTCATGTCACCCATGTGGATAACGTGCGGGAAATAGAGTGCATGAGCGCCGACCCACTGTTCAGGCTGCTACAGGCAGGGCCGCACTACACCAAGCTGGGATGTGGCTGGCTGCCACCGGCATGGCGAGATACCGAATTGCTGGCCAAGGCCATTCGACGCACGGCGCGGCTGGAGCAAAGTTCGCTGGCCGAATACGGCGACATTTCCGGCTATCTCCCGATGCGTAAACAGCTTTGCGTTCACCTGAAGCGTCTCACCCGTATCGACATCAGACCCAGTCAGATCCTCACCACCCTGGGAGCAACGCAGGGCCTGGATCTGGTTGCCCGCCTATTGATCAAGCCCGGTGACCATGTATTCGTGGACGAGCCGGGCAATGGCAACCTGATCAGGTTGATTCAGTTGGCGGGCGGACATGTTGTGGGTATAAAGCGGACTCAGGACGGGACGGACATTGCCGAGATGGAGAGTTATCTGGCGAAGCACACGGTCAAAGCATTCTTCTGCAATAGCACCTTCCACAATCCGACCGGCAGCAACATCAGCCCGCACAATGCTTTCAAGGTTCTGCGTCTTGCTGTAGAGCACGAGTTCTTTGTGGTCGAAGATGATGTCTATGGTGACTTCAGCCCCACTGTCCGCCAGACGTTTGCCGAACTGGATAATCTGGATCGTGTGATCTACGTCGGCAGTTTTTCCAAATGCCTTTCTGCTTCGCTGCGCGTGGGTTATATCGCCTGCTCGCAAGAGCTCATCGAGCCGCTGACACGCTTGAAACTCCTGACATGCGTTGCCGTTCCAGCGTTCTGCGAGCGGTTCGTCAACACCATTCTTGCGGACGGTACTTATGCCCGGCACATGCAGGATGTTCAACAGAGGCTTATCAGCCAGCAGGTCCAGACTCAACGCGCCCTGCGAGCAAGAGGCTGGCAATTCGATATAGCACCGCAGGGCGGCATGTTCATCTGGGCCTATCACTCGGACATCCCTAACCTGGAGCCCTTCATAAAGAAACTTGAACAACACAAGATCCTGCTGATGCCGGGCTCGGCGTTCTCGGTGTCGCGCGACTACCAGCGTTTTGCGCGAATAAACTGCACGCATTTTTCCGAGGCAATAGAAGAACGCTTTTCAGTGTGATCAACGAAGAGCAGCGTTTAGTTATCGGGGCTACTTGCGCGTGGAGCCCACTGCTCAATAACACTGCCGCCAGCATGCCTCACGCCGAAAAGTCAGGTCTTGAACTCGTTACCGTTCTCATCAATAACGCCATTGTCGTATTTCTTGCGCAATTCTGGATCGGACAAAATCCTGAACGCATTTGAAATTACTTTGAAACGCTCATTCGCCTCCGCCGCGTTGCCCATGTTTTTATCAGGGTGGTACTTCAACGCGGCCTTCTTGTAAGCCTTTTTGACTGCGGAGAGGTCCGCCGTCATGTCCGAGAGGCCCAAGTGCTCGTACAACTGTTTGACGGGTGGTTTGGCGGGGGCGGAATCGTCCACCTTCGCGGACGCGCCAGCGGGGGTTGTTTTGGGGGGCCGCTCTGTTGACGGCCGCTGAGCGCCCGCATCGGGCTGGGCTTTCGGCGGTGGCGGCGCGCTATTGGCCTGGGGGCGAGCGCTTGGAGGCGTTTGTGGGCGTGCTTGCTGTTGAGTACTTTCAGGTCTCCAGGATGGGCCCGGTGTGGGTCGTCGCACGCGATCGGTGTTCTGCTGACGAATCTCGTTGATCACCTGGTCAGCGATGTCATTCATCAGTTTGTTCAGCTTCAAGTTGCTGGAGAAGAATGCGTAGTTCGCCTCACTGTTGTGCTTGCCATGCTCGGGTTCGGGCCTGGCCATCGCGTCGGCCAGCGTCTTGCCCAGAGAGAACAGCAGGTTGCCCTTGCTATCATTGATGCCCAAAAAGCTCATCACGTTGCGCATCGACTGGTCGCGCTCCCAGACAACGCTGGCCACGTCGAAGGCAGCTCGCGCCAGATTGAATCGGCCTCCCCCTTCGTGCGTCTCGACATGGGTCACCGGTTCCTTGCCGAGCAATGCGTCGAGGATCACCTCGAGGCCTTTCTGCTGGCGCTCGTTGAGCCGGCCTTTCTGCTCCAGCAATGAGCTGTTGACCTGCAACGCCACTTTGCCAGCGATATGGCTGACGACGTTCATCGCGCGGTCTATCGTTGGCTTTGTCGAATCGCTGAGCGCCACTCGCGCCAACGAAGATGCAAGGGTGGTGAGGTTGATCATCTGCTTCTCCGGAAACTCATACCGCCTTGGTGGCAAGCAACGAGATCCGGTTCCACGGGATGTGCAACTCTGCACAGGTGCAGAGCACTGACGCGAGCATCAGCCAGGTTGGCGAATAATGGTCAGCCCGCCCTGGCCGCCATCGCCGTCACTTCCACCCGCATCCCTTCAACCGCCAACGCCGCCACGCCCACCGCTGCGCGCACGGGCCAAGGTTTTTTGAAGAAGCGTTTGTACACTTCGTTGAAGGCTGCGCGATCGGCCATGTCGGTGAGGTAGATGGTCAGGTGCATGACCCGGTCCATCGAGCTGCCGGCGCGTTCGAGGGCGTCTTTCAGGGCTCGCAGGGTGCACTCGCTCTGCTCGGTGATGCCGCCCAGTTCCAGGCTGCCGTCGGGGTGGGTGGGGATTTGGGTGCTGACCAGCACGCCGTTGAAGTCGGCGACGTCCGAGGAGATGGACTCCGGGTCGGGATCGGGGGTGAAGGTGATGTCTGCGTTTGCCATGGGTTCTCTGCTTTGCAAAGGATGGAAAACGCCAAGCCTACGCGAGCGAAAGATGGGGGTCGAGCCGTGGGCTTTGGCGTGGAAAGTTGAAATGCGCCGCGTTGCTCTACAGAATCGCGCCCGGACCCGGCCATGCTGTCGGGCGTTTGGGGTGGAAGGGGTTGCCGTTGAACGAACAGAGATTGTCCATGCGCCTTGAGCGTGTGGCGACGCATGTGCCAGCCGGTGCACGACTGGCCGATATCGGCTCGGATCACGGCTATCTGCCGGTGGCGCTGCTGAACCGTGGCGTCATTGCGGCAGCGGTGGCTGGCGAGGTGGCGTTGACGCCGTTCTGCGCAGCCGAGCGTACCGTGCGCGAGAACGATCTGCAGGATCAGGTCAGCGTGCGCCTGGCCGACGGTCTGGCGGCGATCGAAGCGGAAGACGCGATCACAGCGATCAGTCTCTGCGGCATGGGCGGTGAGACGATTCGCGACATCCTTGAAGCGGGCAAGGCGCGCCTGAGCGGTCAGGAACGCTTGATCCTGCAACCCAACGGCGGCGAGCAGCCGTTGCGCCTCTGGCTGATGGAGCATGACTACCGCATCGTCAGCGAAGAGGTGCTGCGGGAAAATCGTTTCGACTACGAAATCATCGTCGCCGAACGCACAGGCCCCGTTAAGTACACGGCTGAGGAGCTGTATTTCGGCCCGCTGCAGATGCAGGCGCGCAGCCCGGCGTTTCTGCTCAAGTGGCAACGTCTGCTGGGCAAGAAACACAAGACGCTGCACAACTTCGAACGCGCGCAGCAAGCGGTGAACGAAGAGAAGCTGCAGGACGTTGCGCAACAGGTCCGCTGGATTACCGCGTTGCTGGCGTGAAAATCGAACTCATGCCCGAACCGGCTCTCCAACCCGCATGATCCGCAGTTCAGGCGTCAACGCTGCAATGTGTGACGCGGATCGTCACCAACGGCATTCCCACGCGGAGCGTGAGGAACGAGAGGTGTTCGGGAAAACACTTCCAGTGCCTACGCACAGCGCGCCTTGTGTACAACCATCGACGGGAGTAAAACGACCATGCATTCAGACGCACTTTCCTGGGGCCGCGGGCCTCGTCTGTTCGAAGTCTTCCTTGAGCCGACCTGCCCCTTCTCGGTGAAGGCCTTCTTCAAACTCGATGAGCTGCTGGCTCAGGCCGGAGAAGACAGGGTCACGGTCAAAATCCGCCTGCAATCGCAGCCCTGGCACATGTTTTCGGGTGTCATCGTGCGCTGCATTCTGGCGGCTGCGACCCTTGAAGGCGGTAAGCAAAGCGCCAAGGCGGTCATGACGGCGGTTGCGTCGCACCGTGAAGAATTCGAGTTCGAACACCATGCCAGCGGCCCGAACATGGACGCGACGCCCAACGACATCATCGCGCGTATCGAGCGTTACAGCGGCCTGGCGCTGGCGGAGGCATTCGCCAATCCCGAGCTTGAACAGGCCGTGAAATGGCATGCCAAATACGCTCGCCAGAACGGCATACACGTCTCGCCGACCTTCATGATCGACGGTCTTGTGCAGCCGGGCTTGAGCAGTGGCGACCCGGTATCGAAGTGGGTCGCGGAAATAGGTTGAGCGGCGGGCTCAACCCAGCGCATCGATCCGCTCATTGATCCACTCGCGGCTGCGCGCCAGCGCCTTGCGCGCCAACGTGGTCGGGAAGTGGATGAAGCCGTGCGGCGACTCGGGCATGAGGTGCATTTCGACCTCTGCCGAGTTGGCCCAGCGCTCGGCCATTTGCAGTGTGTCATCCAGCAGCGGGTCAATCTCTCCGACGAACATCAGTGCGGGCGGAAGGCCGGTCAAATCGCCATACAGTGGTGACAATGGCGGTTCACGGCGTTTATCGTCGCTTCGATCAGGGGTGAGCGCGCGCATGGCGCCGACCATGCCCGGACCGTCCAGCACCAGTGTCTCGGGCCCTGCGGTACGCACGCTCATGGTACCCGTCAGGTCGTAGACGCCGTAGTACAGCACCGTACCCACTATCCGCTCGAGCAGATCAGGTCGGTTTTTCAATTTCAGGAGGGTGGCTGCCGCAAGATGCCCGCCAGCGGATTCGCCGACCACGATAACCGGCAGGCCGGCAAACTCTTCGCAGTCTTTGCCCAACAGCCAGCAGGCGGCAGAAAAACAGTCCTCCATCAGGCCCTCAATGGGGGTTGTCACAGCGAGTCGATAATCAACCGAAACAATGGCCACGTCGCAGGCATTGACCATGGCGACGTTGAGATCATCGTTCATCTGCGCGTTGCCGATCACCCATCCGCCGCCGTGGATGTCGAACACCACGCCCCGGGGTTTACCTTTGGGGCGGATGATGCGCACGGGCACCGGTACGTTATCCGAACTGACCGTTCTTTTCTCGATGCGCAGGTCATGCCCTCCCGGTTTCAGGGCGCTGCCGATCTGAGCTGCGCGCAACAGCGCCTGAATCAGCCGGGGCGTGACGCGATTGCGAATCTGGAAACGCGGCATCCGCGCGAGGGTTTTATTGAACCGTCGTACTTCTACCAACTCCTGCTCACTGCAAGGCCAAGGCTGTTTTGTGTCCAATTTCTGCTCTCTTGTCAGGCTGACGTATGCAGGGGCGCGCAACGCGGTTTGCCCCCACCTGTACCTGAGAGGCTCTTAGTCGTAGAACGGTTCAACGGATGCCCGACTGCCCACGAAAAAACTGTCCGCGACCAGCCGCAACGGTTGCAGGTCCAGGTCACTGGCTGTATCGCCGATCAGCTGCTGGAAGTGGCGATACACCGCGGCGTACTCGCCCTCCTCCGAAACAGCCTGGCGCACGCCATCGATACTCAACAGTGCACCGCCGTTGTCCAGGCGCAACGTGCCTTCGGCGCAGCGAATCTCGATGCTCCAGAGTTCGTCGTGACCATGATCGAAATCGAACTCGGCGCGAATATCGAGATGGCGCGTGTCGGACATCTTGATGGACGCGGCGATAGGCGACTGGCAATTGCTCGGCACGCGCAGTTCGGCAGACTCGACGAACAATGGCAGTGGCAGCAGGTGGGTCACGATCGACAGGGCATTGATGCCGGGATCGAACACGCCCAGGCCACCGGGCTGCCAGATCCACGCCTGACCGGGGTGCCATTTGCGCACGTCTTCTTTCCAGTCGATCTGCACGCTCTGCAGGGTGCGGCTGCACAACCACTCACGCGCCGCTTCGATACCCTGCGCGTAACGCGAATGCCAGGCGAACAGACCGCTGACGCCCTGCTCTTGCACCTGGGCCACCAACGCCATCGCCTCACCCAGGGTCGCGCACGGCGGCTTCTCGACCAGCACGTGTTTGCCGGCCGCCAACGCCTCTTGCACCAGGGCAAAGCGACCTTGCGGGGGCGTACAGAACGCAATCGCGTCAACCTGCAGCCCGCTCGCAAGCAGTTCGCCCAGGGATTTGAAATTCTCTACCCCGGCGCACGGCTGGCCTTGCGTGGCCACGGCCACCAGCTCAAACGCAGGGTTGGCGTGGATCGCAGGGACGTGTTGATCCTGCGCAATCTTGCCGTAGCCCACCAGACCGAGACGAATCGGTTGCATACATGACTCCTGGGTTTTTGTAATTATCGTGCGACACAGTAAACCAGATGTTAATCGTGGTCGGTAAGAGGCATTGGCGATGGAGCTGTTTTCCTGGCCGATCTCACATTCGATAATCTTCAACGCCCGCTCAGGGCCCTGCGATTCTGCAGTTCAGAATGCTCCGCGTCCCATTGGGTTTAACTTCACGAGCGCAGAACCACGCCATCACTCAATAGTCTTAGCCTTGCAGTCATTGCCTTGTATAGTTGCCGTCTTCATCTCAGGAGCTTTCCATGCGCATTCCTTCTCGCTTGATCGGTGGCGTTCTGGTCGCCACGTTGCTGACTCAGATTTCCGCCTGCGGCAGTATTTTCTATCCTGATCGTCGTGGTCAGATCGATGGCAAGGTTGACCCGGCCATTGCGGCGCTGGATGCCTTTGCGCTGCTGTTCTATATCGTTCCGGGCGTGATTGCGTTTGCGGTGGACTTCGCCACTGGCGCGATCTATTACGGGCCCGGCGAGCACGCGCAGATCGATCCGCAGAAGCTGCAAAAAGCGCTCAAGGCTGACGGCAGCGTCGACAACACCAAGCTGCAGGCCATCATTGAAACCGAGCTGGGCCGTTCCCTGCCGTTGAACGATCCACGCCTGATCCAGCACAAAGGCAGTGTGGAACAACTGGCAGCACTGGGCCTGGTCCCTGCCGCCTGATATCGATCCCGTTCAAGGAAGCGTCATGAGCACCACTGCCGAACATTCCCGACTGCTGCGTCTGGCGACACGGGCCTCGCTGGCGGTTGCCACGACGCTGATCCTGGCCAAGGGCGTTGCCTGGTGGCTGAGCGGCTCGGTGAGCCTGCTGGCCGGCCTCACCGACTCGCTGCTGGATGGCGCAGCCTCGTTCCTCAACCTGCTGGCGGTGCACTACGCACTCAGGCCTGCCGATGACGATCATCGCTATGGTCACGGCAAGGCGGAAGCGCTGTCGGGCATGGCGCAGGCGTTGTTCATCACCGTCAGTGGTGTGCTGATTGCCGTTCAGGCGGTCGAGCGCATTCAGAACCCGGAACCGCTGGGCGCGCCGCTAATGGGCATGGTCGTGATGGTGATTTCCATCGCGCTGACGATCGCACTGCTCACCCTGCAATACCGGGTGATCAAGGCGACCGGCTCGGCAGCGATCCGCGCTGATTCGCTGCACTACCGTTCAGACCTGCTGCTTAACGCCAGCATCCTGGTGGCGCTGACGCTGGCGTATTTCGGCTGGCAGCGGCTGGACGCGTATTTTGGTCTGGGCATCGCGGTGTATATTTTGTGGAGCGCCTTTCAGATCGCCCGCGAAACCATATCGGTGCTCATGGATGCGGAGTTGCCCGCCGATGTCAGCACTCAAATGCTGGCATTGGCATGCGAAGTGCCGGGCGTGCTTGGTGCGCATGATCTGCGTACACGAATCTCCGGCAATCACTGGTTTGTGCAGTTGCACCTGGAGCTGCCGGGCAGCCTGACGCTGTCGGTCGCCCACGCCATTTGTGATCAGGTGGCTGACGCCATTCACAAGCAATTCCCGAAGGCCGAGGTGCTGGTACACGCCGACCCTCAGGAAGTCGTCAAACAGGCCAGTGCCTGACCGATATCAGTTGACGGTGTAGCCCCGCCCCGCCAGGCACGCGCCCATTGAGCGACGATACAGATCGACCACGTCAGGCGGTGGCTGGCTGGTGACATTGGCCGGGTCGAAACCGCTTTGCTCCGCAGCCCAGCGGTAGCACTGGTATTTATCCAGCTCGACCTGCTGCGGGCTCTGCCCGTTGGCAGGGTAGGCCACCGGATCGTAGCCATTGCTCTGTTGTTCGGCCGGCGGAGCCTGATACACGGCTTCGTTCTGCGGCGGATTGACCACCACGTAGTCCTGGCTGTCCGGCTGGTAGGCGTAATAGGTCCCGGCAGCCAGAAACAGCAGGCTGCTGCCGATCCATACTTCCTGAGAGTAGGACGGTAGTCTGCTGACACGCACGCCGTAGGGCGGTGTCACCACGACATAACGCGGGCCTTGCGGGCGATACCAGTAGCCACCCGAGTAGTAATAGTCCTGACCACGATAGGGAATACGCGAGTAGCCACCCGGTACGCGATCTATCGCATAGCCAGGCCGATATTGCGGACCTGGCCCCCAGCCATTGCCGTGCCCGTCGGGACGCCCTTCCCAACGGTCATTCGGGCGACCGTTGCCGGCCTGCCAGTTGCGGTTGTTGCCGCGTGGAATGTCCTGGTAATAGCCCTGCCGCGGCGGCTGGGTTTGCCACGCCTCTTTCGGGCCGCTCTGGATCGGCAGGTTGTCCTGAGCCTGGCGCAACTGCTGACGCTGCTGGTTTTGCTGCTGCTGAATCTGGCGCTGCTGATCGCGCTGTTGCTGCTCGATCTGCTGTTGCTGCTGGCGTTCGATGTTGCGCTGCTGAAGCTGCTGTTGCTGGATCTGCTGCTGTTGCTGACGCTCGACCTGACGCTGCTGATTCTGCTGCTCCTGAATCTGGCGTTGCTGATTGTTCTGCTGCTGGTTGATCTGCTGTTGCTGCTGACGCTCGACCTGGCGCAGCTGGTTTTGCTGCTGTTGGATCTGCCGCTGCTGGTTGTTCTGCTCTTGAGCACGCTGCTGTTGCTGCTGACGCTGCTGCGCGTTTTCACCAGGGCTGCCGTAAAGCGGATTGCGCGGTGGTTCATCACGTTCGTCGGCCAGCGCCTGAGCACCGATGCTCAGACACAACAGACTTACACCCGCAAACTGCCAGATGCCAGATTTCATGCTTTCCTCACTAGAGCGCGGGTTGACGTCATTAAGACTGTTTAAGCGTAGCGCCGTTCTGCGCACTTTATCAGCAGACAAAGAAAAGGGGACCATATGGCCCCCTTGAGATACTTCGTCCTGGCGCAGCGCTTTTGACGCTGGCTCACCTCATGCCGTCTTCTGGACAGTATGTAGCCCGGGGGCCTGACACACCCTGTCGGGTGGGAGGCCGCGACTGGCCTGATTCGGCGGGTCGCGCTGGACGCTGTGTCCGGGCAGTGATTCTGTTTAAAAGAATAGGCCTGAGGCTAAGGCAGAAGATTGCTAATATTGCGGATTAAAACATTACTTGCGCAATTTTTGACTTCAGATGAATAATCCAGCGCAATTGAATTGATAACGGGGTGCATCGTGAGCAAGCTCGACAGATACGACCTGAGCATTTTGGCTGAATTGCAACGGGACGCACGCATATCCAACCAGGAATTGGCCGAACGCATTGGTCTGTCACCGTCACCCTGCTCGCGCCGGGTCAAGCAACTGGAAGACGACGGTTATATCGTGCGCCAGGTTGCCCTGCTGGATCGCAAGAAACTGGGTCTGAACCTGACCGCCTACGTGCTGATCGGCATGGACCGGCACACGCCCGAGCGCTTCGAGAATTTCGAGCAGCAGATCCGCAACCTGCCTCAGGTTCTGGAATGCAGCCTGGTGACCGGCATGGACGCGGACTATCAACTGAAAGTGGTGGTGCCGGACATGGATCACTATCAGAAACTGCTGTTGGGCCATCTGACCCGCATCGAAGGCGTGACCAGCGTCAAATCGAGCTTTGTTCTCAATCAGGTGCTGGCCAGCACCGAAATGCCGCTGACTCACCTGCGCAACTGAGCCAACACCGGCTTCACAGTTTTGCGGCGACTTCCCTGTACTGGCCCTGATCCAGGCCCTCCAGCGTCCAGTCGCCAATCCTGACCCGCACCAGCCGCAGGGTCGGCAAGCCGACGGCAGCGGTCATGCGCCGCACCTGCCGATTACGCCCTTCCTTGATCACCAGCTCCAGCCAGCTTGTCGGCACGCTCTTGCGAAAGCGCACGGGCGGGTTGCGCGGCCAGAGTTGCGGTTCATCAAGCTGCCGCGCTTCGGCGGGCAAGGTCGGCCCGTCGTTGAGCTGGACACCGTCGCGCAGCTGCTGCAACTGCTCATCGCTCGGCTCGCCTTCGACCTGCACCCAGTAGGTCTTGGCCAGCTTGTGTTTCGGATCGGCAATGCGCGCCTGCAACTGGCCGTCGTTGGTCAGTAACAGCAATCCTTCGCTGTCGCGGTCCAGACGCCCGGCCGGATAGATGCCAGGGATCTTGATGAAGTCCTTGAGCGTCGCCCGCCCTTCCTCATCGCTGAACTGGGTCAGCACGTCGAAAGGCTTGTTGAACAGGATCAGCCTGGGCTCGGCCGGTGGTGCTTTGGCGACACGCCGGGCAGCACCTGCCGGTTTGGAGGCAGGACGGCGGGAAACGGGGCGTTGGGTGCGGGACATGAGAATTCGGCAATCGGCAAACAGAAAGGGCCACTTTAGTGGCCCTTCGTGCAAATACCAATCTATTAACGGCAAGCCATCAACGGAATGGCGGCTCGTCGAAGCTGCGCAATTTGCGTGAGTGCAGCGAGTTCAGCTCGGTGCGCAGCAGGTCCAGCGCAGCGATGCCGATCTTCAAGTGCTGGCTCACCGCACGTTCGTAGAACGCATTCGCCGAACCCGGCAGCTTGATTTCGCTGTGCAACGGCTTGTCGGATACGCACAGCAAGGTGCCGTAAGGCACACGCAGGCGATAACCCTGAGCGGCGATGGTGCCGCTTTCCATGTCGACCGCCACTGCGCGCGACAGGTTGATCAGCGGACGTTCCTGCGCCCAGCGCAGTTCCCAGTTACGGTCGTCATAGGTCAACACCGTGCCGGTGCGCAGGCGCTTCTTGAGCTCTTCGCCGCGTTCGCCGGTAATCTGCGCAGCCGACTCCTGCAGGGCCAGCTGCACTTCGGCCAGGGCCGGAATCGGGATATGCGGCGGCAGCACACGGTCGAGAATCCCGTCGCGACGCATGTAGGCGTGGGCCAGCACGTAATCGCCGATGGTCTGCGACTGACGCAGGCCACCGCAGTGACCGATCATCAGCCAGCAATGCGGACGCAGTACAGCGAGGTGATCGGTGATGTTCTTGGCATTGGACGGGCCGACACCGATGTTGACCAGCGTCACGCCATGACCGTCTTCGGCGATCAGGTGGTAGGCCGGCATCTGATAGCGGTGCCAGACCACGCTGGCGACGATGGCCTGGGCTTCGTCCTGGCCCATGCTCTTGTCGACTACCACGTTACCCGGCAGGACCATGCGCACGAAACGCGGGTCTTCGCGAAGCTTTTCCAGGCCGTGCAGAATGAACTGGTCGACATAGCGGTGATAGTTGGTCAGCAGAATCCACGGCTGTACGTGGCGCCAGTCGCTGCCGGTGTAATGCACCAGACGGCGCAGCGAGAAATCCACCCGCGCAGCGTCGAACAGCGCCAGTGGCAGCGGGTCGACATTGGCCCAGTCATACAGGCCGTCGGCAATGCCATCGGTGGCGGCCGACAGGTCGGTACTCGGGAACACCCGCGCCAGCGCCGCAGCGGTGACACCCGTGCCGGCCAGTTCATCGCCCTGCTCGACCACGTAAGGATAAGGAATGCTCTGCTCGCTCATGCCGACTTCGACCGTCACGGTGAAATCGTTCATCAGCGGAACGAGCTGTTCGAGCAGGTACTTTTTGAAGGCTTTGGGCTGCGTGACGGTAACGCTGTAGGTGCCCGGCAGCTGCACCTTGGCGTAGGCACGGGTGGTCACCGGTACTTCGCCCTGGCATTTGTAGATCAGGCGCAGTTCCGGGTAGCTGAATTGCGCGCGCTCTTCGGCGGTGGGTTCGACGCGGTCTTTCAGGTAGCGCTTGAGCGCCTGACTCAACGCACTGGTAGCGCGTTCATGCAGCTCGGCGAGCCGTTCTACAGCCTGCTCGGCGGTGTCGACAACAACAAAGGCTTGGGTCACGATTCATGTCCTGTCTGATCTTGCAGACGTGCATCGTAACGGGTTCGCGTGCTCATGCCACCTGCGGCGAGGACCTTTGCAGCAATGTTTCTACGTCAACGCCCGTGGGCAATGCGCCATACACCCGCCCGCCGGAGGCTATCCGACCGGCAATGAAGCCGTCACTGACCGCCGCGTTACCCGCTTCCAGCAGCAGCTTGCCCTGCAAGGCGATGGCGATGTCTTCGGTCAACTGGCGGGCGCGATACTGAATGTCGCCGGTGTCCTGAAACGCGGCCTTGAGCGAGCCGATGTGCGCCGCCAGATGCGGGTCGCCATGCCCGTCGCCCAGCTCGTCGAACAGCGCATCGAGTGCGCCGGGCTCCTTGGACAGGGTTCGCAGCACGTCCAGGCATTGCACGTTGCCGGAGCCTTCCCATGTCGAGTTGACCGGCGCTTCGCGGTACAAGCGGGGCACAATGCTGTCCTCGACATAACCGGCGCCACCCAGGCACTCGGCGGCTTCGTTGATCATGGCCGGGGCGCGCTTGCAGATCCAGTATTTGCCCACTGCGGTGACCAGGCGCACAAAACGCTTTTCGTGATCATCATCCAGGTGGTCAAGCGCGCGCCCCACACGCAGGGTCAGGGCCAGCGCGGCCTCGCTTTCCAGTGCCAGGTCAGCCAGCACGTTCTGCATCAACGGCTGCTCGGCGAGCAACCGGCCACTGACCGCACGGTGCGCGCAATGATGAGTCGCCTGAGTCAGCGCCTGACGCATCAGGGCACTGGAGCCGATCATGCAGTCGAAACGGGTCATGGCGACCATTTCGATGATGGTCGGCACGCCGCGCCCTTCTTCGCCGATCATCCATGCCAGCGCGCCGCGAAACTCGACCTCGCTGGAGGCGTTGGACCAGTTGCCGAGCTTGTTTTTCAGGCGCTGAATGTAGAACTCGTTACGCGTGTCATCAGGCCGGTGGCGTGGCAGCAGAAAACAGCTGAGGCCCTTGTCGGTCTGCGCCAGGGTCAGGAAGGCATCGCACATGGGTGCAGAGCAGAACCATTTATGCCCGACCAGTTCGTAGGCCTGGCCGGGGCCGCCGGCCCCCACCGAAAACGCACGCGTGGTATTGGCCCGCACGTCGGTGCCGCCCTGCTTCTCGGTCATGGCCATGCCGATGGTCGCGCCGTTCTTGTGCGCAATGCCCACATTGCGCGGATCGTACTCAGTCGACAGCACCTTGGGCAGCCAGATTTCAGCCAGATCCGGCTGCAGCCTGAGCGCAGGCACGCTGGCAAAGGTCATGGTCAGCGGACAGCCGCTGCCGGGCTCAGCCTGGGTGTGCAGATAGCTCATGGCCGCACGCGCCACGTGAGCACCGGGCTGCGGCTCGGTCCACGGCAACGACGGGATGCCATGCGCGATGGCCGTGCTCATCAACTGGTGATACGCCGGGTGGAATTCGACCAGGTCGATGCGATGCCCGGAGCGGTCATGGCTGGCAAACTCGGGCTTGTGCTGGTTGGCCAGGAAGCCCGCCGCCATCAGCGGACCTCCTGCCAGCGCACCATAGGCGTCGATACGCGGCTGCGCCCAGCCCGCACCGAATCGGCTGCTCCACTCCTGAAGCGGCACGTCGATACGGTAAAGGTTTGCCCCGTCCAGCGGCGGCGGTTGATTGGTGACTTCGTGGGTTTCGGCGAATTGATTCGGGTTCATGAGTCATCTCCTGCCTGCATACACACGCAATATGCACACAGTGAATCACGCACCCGGCCCTCGCAAAAGTACCGCAGCCGCCTAACGGTCGGCGCTTTAAGCTGATGGCGCTATAAGGCCGCTTATATGCCCCATTGAGCCTTGAGTTCAGGCGCCCTGCGCACTGCGCCCGGTACGACCATCAGCATCGGGACACTCAGCGTAAAACAGCTGCCTTTGCCGGGTTCGGAACGATGACTCAGTTCGCCGCCCTGCAACTCGATCAGTTTCCGGCAGATCGCCAGACCGATGCCCAGCCCACCGTACTCACGGGTCATGGAGCCGTCGACCTGAAAGAAATGCTGATACAGCCCGGCTTCGTCAAGGCAGCTCAAACCGATACCGCTGTCCATCACTTCGACCCGCAGGTACAGGCGCTCCAGGTCTTGCGGATGGCCACTGAAACGCACCTGCACTGCGCCTTTTCGGGTGAATTTGATCGCGTTGTCCACCAGGCACTCGATGCACTGGTAGAGCTTGCCCGCGTCGCCACGAAGGCTCGGCGGCAGTTTATCGTCCAGATCAAGTGTCAATATCAGGCCCTTGGACTGAGCCGCACCGCTGAAGCGTTCACGCAGCCTGTCGGCCAGATCCTTGGGCGAAAACGCCTCGCAGTCGGCATACAGCACCCCGGCCTGCAACTCGGTGAGGGTCAGGATGCCGTTGATCATGCTCATCATGTCGCGTGCCGAACTGGCGGCGGTTTGCTGATACATCTCGACTTCGTCGTCCATGTCGAGCGTCTGCATGACTTCCAGCGACCCGATCACGCCGTTCATCGGCGTGCGCAGCTCATGGGTGAGCGTGGCCAGGAACTCATCCTTCAGCCGGTTGCTGTTGGCCAGTTGCTGGTTGAGACGCTCCAGATCCTGACCGGCAGCCAGCAAGGTTTGCGCCTGCTGCCTGCGGGCGTGGTTGATACGGTCGGCCAGCGCCATCGACAGGAACGCCATTTCCAGCACCGTGCCGATGTGCGAGGCGTACATGGTCAGGAAGGTATTGGGCAGATAGCCAAGCAGCATCAAGCCGAAGATCAGTCCGCTGACCATGAACACCGACCAGGCGAGCACAAAATAGCGCCCGACCCGCTCGCCTTTTATGACCGCAATGATACCCGCCAGATAGATCGTCAGGGCGCCTGCCATGACCAGTTGAGCGGCGCCGCGCAAGGCTGGCCCGTAGCTGAGGAACAAGGCCATACCCATGACCAGAACGGCAGCGCCGATGACCGCCAGCAACAGCCGGTCCAGCCAGCGGCTCAGTTGTGCCGTGCCCAGGAAGCTGCGCGAAAACTGGCACGCAAATAACGTCGCCAGCGATATCAGGAAGGGGGTCGACGCATTCGCCCACCACGGGCTGTCAGGCCACAGGTATTCGATCGCAACGCCGTTGATCGACATCTGGTAAAGCCCGAACGAGGCGACATACAGCAGGTAATACAGGTAATCCACCTCACGAACGCTGAGGTAGATGAACAGGTTGTAGACCAGCATGCCCAGCAGCACGCCGTAGATCAGACCGAAGACGTAAATCTTGGTGGGCTGCGCATCCATATAGGCGTGGGTAGACCAGAGGTAGAGCGGTGCCTGAACAGCGCCTTCGCTGCGAATACGCATGTACAGGGTTCGCGTCTGGCCAGGCGGCAGGTCCAGCTGGAAGAGGTAGTTGTTCTGGGCGAACTGACGGCTGGAGAACGGCAGCATATCGCCGGTATGCCAGGCGCGAGTGGGCTGCCCGTCGGCATCCGGGCCGTAGAAGTCAATGTGGTCCATTGGCGGATAGGCCAGTTCCAGCAGCCAGTCGTTATGGATGCTGGCATCTGTGGGGCGATAGGTCAGCTCGACCTTCAGCCAGAAGGCAGAACGCGAATAGCCGGCGTTGAAGGTTCCTGGAGGCACGGGCTTAAAGGCACTGGCATGAGCGGCAGCGCTGACGCTTTCGATGGTCGCCTCGCCGGTGGGGTCCTCGAATACCTGAATGGCACGGCCCAGCGGCAGAAAACGAGTGTTTTCATCAAACTCGACTGCATGACTCTGCAACGGCAGCCAAAGAGCCAGAATGATCAACAGATAGCGCATTGAAGCCCCAAGGTAGGTCGTCGCGTTCAATCCATCCATTGATTACGACGTCCCGCAAATTTCTATCCTTGAAACAGGCTAATGATTCAAACACACCATTGAACGTGCACATATACCGGCAGACATCAGTAAAAGCCCGAGCTGTCACTTGTCAGCCTTGCCACTCAAGCATAGCCGCTAATAGCTGAAAGACAGTATCGCGATCAAAATCAAGGCAATAGCTCTATATCGGTGACTGCAGAGCAAACATGAGTACTTTTTAAGGTTTTGTCGAGCCTGCCGTCGTCGCCGACTGACCTCGATCCGCAAGAAAAAACCGGCCCCCCCGAGCGGCCCGCGAAAGGTTTAGTGATAAGCTCGCGCACCATGAATATCTATAGCTCCCGCCCCGTAGTCCTTTGCCTGTCCGGCCACGACCCTAGTGGCGGTGCCGGTATGCAGGCCGATATAGAAGCCCTGCTCGCCCAAGGCTGCCATGCCGCTCCGGTCGTTACCGCGCTTACGGTGCAAGACACCGTCAATGTCAGTGATTTCCGCGTGCTGGATCGCGAATGGGTGATGGCGCAAGCCAATGCAGTCCTCAACGATTCGAGCGTAGCAGCTGTCAAGCTGGGCATGCTCGGCTCACTGGAAATGGTCGATACGGTCGTCGATCTGCTTCTGGCTCACCCGCACTTGCCCATGGTCTGTGATCCGGTGTTACGCGCTGGCGGCGGCGGCAGACTGGGCAAGGACGAGGTCGGCTACGCCATGCGCGAACGCCTGTTGCCACTGTCGACCATCGCCACGCCGAACCTTCCGGAAGCCCGCATTCTTGCCGAGCTGCCCGAAGGTACTGCGGATGAGTGCGCTGACAAACTACTGCCGTTTTGTGAATATCTGTTGATCACTGGCGGTCATGGTGATGAACAGCAAATCCATAACCGCCTGTACCTGCGCGGCGGCCAGACCCACACCTTCGTCTGCGAACGTCTGCCCGGTAGCTATCACGGTTCCGGCTGCACCCTGGCCAGCGCACTGGCCGGGCGGATCGCCCAGGGGCAGGAGCTGGTCAGCGCGGTGAAGTCGGCACTCGACTACACCTGGCGAACGCTGAGGGATGCCGAACAGTTGGGCCGGGGGCAATTCGTGCCACGTCGGCTGCCGCTGGATTTTTGCTCGTAACACATCGCCATGAGGGTCGATTCATGAAACTGCGTGGCCTGTATGCCATCACCGACAGCCAGTTGCTGTCCGGAAAATTTCTGTCGTACGTCGAAGCGGCGCTGGACGGCGGCGTGACGCTGCTGCAATACCGCGACAAGAACAGTGACGAGTCCCGCCGCCTGCGCGAAGCGACCGAACTGCTCAAGCTCTGCGAACGCTACAAGACCCGGCTGATCATCAACGATGACGCTGAACTGGCTGCGCGGCTGGGGGTGGGCGTGCATTTGGGACAGTCCGACGGCTCGCTGCCCGATGCCCGCGCCCTGCTCGGGCACAAGGCGATTGTCGGGGCTACTTGTCATGGCCGCGTGGAATTGGCCGAGCAAGCCAAGGCTGACGGCGCGACGTACGTGGCATTTGGCAGGTTCTTCAACTCCCTGACCAAACCCGGCGCCCCGGCCGTGCCGCTGGACCTGATCGCTCAGGTGCGTGCCAGGGTCCACCTGCCGATTGCGGTGATTGGCGGCATTACCCTGGAGAACGCACCGCAACTGGTCGAACACGGGGCCGACCTGCTCGCCGTGGTGCACGGCCTGTTCGGCGCTGAAAATACTCAGGAAGTGACGCGCCGGGCGAAAGCTTTCACGGCGTTGTTGTAGAGCGGAATAGTTTTGGGCGCGAGCCGGGCGACGCTTCGCTTGCTCGCGAAGGCGATGGTTTAGACCCGCTATTTTCGGGGCCTGCATTGCCCCCTTCGCGAGCAAGCTCGCTCCCACAAGTACGTGGATCCTCATTCGCAGCCGCGCTTCATTTGATATAGTGCGCGTTCCTGCGCCTTCTCTGGCTCATGCCACCCAATAAAGCAGCCCACCCTGAAGCTGCCCGCCTCGGCTGACCCCAGCGTAGACACGAATTCCCCGCTTCAAAGCAGAGACCCGATCATGTCCCGTTCCGAAACACTGTTCGCCAACGCCCAAAAACACATCCCCGGTGGCGTCAATTCGCCGGTTCGCGCCTTCAAGAGCGTGGGTGGCACGCCGCTGTTCTTCAAGCACGCTGCGGGCGCCTACGTGACTGACGAAGACGACAAGCGTTATGTGGATTACGTCGGCTCCTGGGGGCCGATGATTCTTGGCCATAGCCATCCCGACGTGCTCGACGCCGTGCGCAGCCAGCTGGAACACGGCTTGTCCTACGGCGCACCGACGGCCATGGAAACCGAAATGGCCGACCTGGTCTGCGAACTGGTGCCGTCCATGGAAATGGTGCGCATGGTCAGCTCGGGCACTGAAGCAACCATGAGCGCGATCCGCCTCGCGCGCGGCTTCACCGGCCGCGACAGCATCCTCAAGTTCGAAGGCTGCTACCACGGTCACTCCGACAGCCTGCTGGTCAAGGCCGGCTCCGGCGCACTGACCCTGGGCGTGCCCAGCTCGCCTGGCGTACCTGCAGCATTCGCGAAACACACCCTGACCGTGCCCTTCAACAACCTCGACGCCGTGCGTGACCTGCTGGCCGAAGTGGGTCAGGAAGTGGCGTGCATCATCGTTGAACCCGTGGCCGGCAACATGAACTGTGTGCCGCCGGCGCCTGGCTACCTGCAAGGGCTGCGCGAGCTGTGCGACGAGCACGGCGTGGTGCTGATTTTCGATGAAGTGATGACCGGTTTTCGCGTAGCCCTCGGCGGCGCACAGGCTTACTACGGCGTGACGCCCGACCTGAGCACCTTCGGCAAGATCATCGGTGGCGGCATGCCGGTCGGCTGCTTTGGCGGCAAACGCGAAATCATGTCGCACATCGCACCGCTCGGCCCGGTCTATCAGGCCGGCACTCTGTCGGGCAACCCGCTGGCGATGGCGGCCGGCCTCACCACGCTGCGCCTGATCAGCCGTCCCGGCTTTCACGATGAACTGAGCGACTACACCCGCCGCCTGCTCGAAGGTCTGCAACAGCGCGCCAATGCAGCCGGTATTCCGTTCGTGACGACCCAGGCCGGCGGCATGTTCGGCCTGTATTTCAGCGAAGCCGACGAAATCGTCACGTTTGAAGACGTGATGACCAGTGACTCCGAGCGCTTCAAGCGTTTCTTCCACCTGATGCTGGACGGCGGCGTGTACCTCGCGCCAAGCGCCTTCGAAGCGGGTTTCACCTCAATCGCCCATGGTGATGCCGAGTTGAAACTGACCCTGGATGCCGCAGAAAAGGCATTCGCTGCGCTGAAATAAGCTCCTCAGGCACCACTCGCGCAGGGTGTCAGTGAACCGGCGCGAGTGATGACTGCAAATGAAACTGAACGTTAAGTATGCATTTTGCTTCTACAATGCACTGCGAACGCTGCATATACACGCTGACAACAACCCTGTTTCAGGTAATCCGCCCGTAAAGAAGGGTGTTTTCAGGCCGTGCAGCAGAAAATCCGTAAAGACTTTGTAAGGTTGGCTCTGCTTATTTCATAATGCGCAGCCAGCACGTTTAGCTGGTCGGGCATGCCCGCACCTTTTTCAGAGGTAAGTCGACTCCCATGAACCGCACCGGCCGCACCCTTGTATTGGGCTGCCTGTTGCTTGTCTATCCCCTGCTGGCAACTGCCGGCGGCAACTCGTTGTTAGTACCGGCGATGGGTCGTTGCACCCTCAATACCCAGCCAGAGAACCTGCCTGCAGCGCTTGAAGCCTGCCAGCAGGCCGCCAAGGGTGGGGACGCGCAGGCACAGTACGAGTTGGGTGAGTTCTATTACGAGGGCAAAAATGCACCTCGCGATTTGCCGCAGGCGCTGAATTATTTCGAGCAGGCTTCACTGCAGGGCCATGCCCAGGCGCAGTACCAGCTGGGCTTGATGTTCAGCCGTGGCGAAGGTGTGCAGGCCAACAACATTCAGGCGTACATCGTGCTGAAGATGGCCGCGGTCAACGGTTCGGAAGAGGCGCTGGACGCTGCCGACGAAGTGTCGGCAAAGATGCCGCGTGACGAGCTCGAAGTGGCCACTCAGGTACTGGGGCAGATTTTCCGCAAATACCTGCTTGAACTGCAGACCGCCGAAGGGCGCAGTCCTTTCTCTCCGTTGCCCTGATCAGGAATCTTTCAGGGCAGTCGCGATGCACACCTGCAACGCTTACTTTTCCGGCATCGGCATGGGGAACGGCATCACATTGCTGGTACCGCGCGCCTCGCTGATCTTCGGCGTGCCCATGCGTTCGACTTCATCGATGCGCACAATCGAGTGCATCGGTACGAAACTGCGCACCACGCCTTCGAACTGGGCCTTGAGCTTCTCTTCGCTGGGGTCCACCACAACGGTCGTGCGCTCGCCGAAGACGAATTCTTCAACTTCCAGAAAGCCCCACAGATCACTTTGGTAGATCTGCTTGGCGTACATCTCGAACACCTGTCCCTGGTTGAGGAAAATCACCTTGTAGATTGGAGCTTCGCGTTTGGTCATAACGGGCGGGTAACGATCAGAGATGAAAAAGGGGCGCGGACTATAGCATGTCCGCCCGCCTCGTCGGACAGCCAACGCTAGGAACCCGAGCCCTTCATCCTTATAATGCGCGGTTCACTGACACGGTTGATCATCACGCATGGCCAAAAAGCTTTATATCGAAACCCACGGTTGCCAGATGAACGAGTACGACAGCTCGCGCATGGTCGACCTGCTGGGCGAACATCAGGCCCTGGAAGTCACCGCTCGCGCGGAAGACGCCGACGTGATCCTGCTCAATACCTGCTCGATTCGTGAGCGCGCCCAGGACCGGGTGTATTCCCAGCTCGGCCGCTGGCGTGAGCTGAAGCTGGCCAATCCGGAAATGGTCATCGCCGTCGGTGGCTGCGTGGCCAGCCAGGAAGGCGCAGCCATTCGCGATCGCGCACCCTATGTGGACGTGGTGTTCGGCCCGCAGACCCTGCACCGCCTGCCGGAAATGATCGACGCCGCACGCGTGACCCGCTTGCCGCAGGTCGACGTCTCGTTCCCGGAAATCGAAAAGTTCGACCATTTGCCCGAGCCACGCGTCGATGGCCCGAGTGCTTATGTGTCGGTGATGGAAGGCTGCAGCAAATACTGCACCTTCTGCGTGGTGCCCTACACCCGTGGCGAGGAAGTCAGTCGTCCGTTCGACGACGTGCTGAGTGAAGTCATCCACCTGGCCGAAAACGGCGTGCGTGAAGTCACTCTGCTGGGGCAGAACGTCAACGGTTATCGCGGCACCACCCACGACGGCCGCGTTGCAGACCTGGCGGACCTGATCCGCGTGGTCGCCGCCGTCGATGGCATCGACCGCATTCGCTACACCACCTCGCACCCGCTGGAATTTTCCGACAGCCTGATCCAGGCCCACGCGGAAGTGCCGGAGCTGGTCAAACACCTGCATTTGCCTGTGCAATCGGGTTCCGATCGCATCCTGGCGGCGATGAAGCGCAACCACACCACGCTGGAATACAAGTCCCGCTTGCGCAAGCTCAGGGCCGCAGTGCCGGGCATCAGTATCAGTTCCGACTTCATCGTAGGCTTCCCCGGCGAGACCGAAAAGGATTTCGACAACACCATGAAGTTGATCGAGGACGTGGGTTTCGACTTCTCGTTCTCGTTCGTCTACAGCCCGCGTCCGGGCACTCCCGCCGCGGACCTCAAGGACGACACGCCGGAAGCCCTGAAAAAAGAGCGACTGGCCGCGCTGCAACATCGTCTGAACCAGCAGGGTTTCGAGATCAGCCGACAGATGGTCGGCAGCATCCAGCGCATTCTGGTAACCGACTACTCGAAGAAAGACCCGGGCGAACTGCAGGGCCGCACCGAGAACAACCGGATTGTCAATTTTCGCTGCGACAACCCCAAATTGATCGGGCAGTTTGCCGATGTACACATCGATGATGCACAGCCTCACTCATTGCGCGGCTCGCTGCTACAGTAAAACCTGAGTGTCGGCGCAGAAACGAATCGCCGAATGAATTCGTTTCTGCGCGGTCCCTACCATTGAGCACGGTGAATCCCTGGCGCGGCCTTTAACAAGGCAAAGCTTTCGCACAACCAGCGCTAGGGTTATTCTTCAATACATCTCAATTGCCGCCGGACGGCCATTAAACGACCTTGAACGCACCCATAGAACCTCATCGCTTCACCCTCGAGCCTTTCGAGGCCCATCGTTTCGCCAACTTGTGCGGGCAACTCGACGAGCACTTGCGCCTGATCGAGCAACGCCTGGACATCGAGATCCGCAATCGCGGCAATCAATTCGAGCTCATTGGCGACCCCAAACAAAGTCATTCCGCCGAGAACCTTCTGCGCCGTCTGTACCGGGAAACCAAAGGTACCGAACTGACGCCGGACATGGTCCACCTGTTTCTCCAGGAATCGGGGGTGGACGGCCTCGACAACCACCCTGCCGCCGAAGTCGGCGTCTCGCTGCGCACCAAAAAGGGCATGATTCGCCCGCGCGGCCTGAACCAGCAGCGTTATGTCAAGGAAGTCCTCAGCAACGACATCAACTTCGGCATCGGCCCGGCGGGTACCGGCAAGACCTACCTGGCGGTGGCCTGCGCGGTGGATGCACTGGAGCGCGAGCAGATTCGACGCATCCTGCTGGTGCGCCCGGCGGTCGAGGCTGGCGAGAAGCTGGGCTTCCTGCCCGGCGATCTGGCGCAGAAGATCGACCCGTACCTGCGCCCGCTGTATGACGCGCTGTACGAGATGCTCGGTTTCGAATACGTCGCCAAGCTGATCGAGAAACAGGTCATTGAAGTGGCACCGCTGGCTTACATGCGCGGACGCACCCTTAATAACAGCTTCATCATTCTCGACGAAAGTCAGAACACCACCGTCGAGCAGATGAAGATGTTCCTGACCCGTATCGGCTTCGGCTCCACGGCCGTGATCACCGGCGACATCACCCAGGTCGACCTGCCCAAAGGCACTCGCTCCGGGCTGACGCATGTCATCGATGTGCTCAAGGACGTGCCGGGCATCAGCTTCACGCACTTCAAACCCAAGGATGTGGTTCGCCACCCGCTGGTGCAGCGCATCGTCGAAGCCTACGAGCGTTTCGACGACCGCCTCAGCGATGGTCCGTCGGGCAACAACAGTTACCCACGGGACAAACACCGCGATGCTTGAGCTGGACCTGCAGGTTGCAAGCGAGACCAGCGCCCCTGACGAAGCCCGATTGCGCCTCTGGTGTGAAATGGGCTTGCGTCAGCGCAGTGCCGACTCCGAGCTGACCATCCGCCTGGTTGACGAAACCGAAGGCCGTGAGCTCAATAACACCTGGCGACACAAAAATTACGCAACAAACGTGCTTTCATTCCCGGCGGACGTTCCGGACGACATGCTGGACATCCCGTTGCTGGGCGATCTGGTCATCTGCGTTCCGGTCGTCAACCGTGAAGCCGTTGAACAGGGCAAGTCCGTCGACGCGCACTGGGCGCACATGGTCATTCATGGCTGCCTGCATCTGTTGGGTTACGACCACATCGATGATGAAGAAGCCGAAGAAATGGAAGCACTGGAACGAACGTTGCTTGAGGAGCTGGGCTATCCCGATCCTTACGCCGACGACGAAAGTGCCGACCCTCCCCATTCAGACACACCAAGCAAGGACCACGAGTAAGGGCTATGAGCGAAGACCGATCGAGCAACGGGCAAAAGTCATGGTTGGGTAAACTGACCCAGGCCTTTGTCCATGAGCCGAAAAACCGCCAGGAGCTGCTTGAGCTGCTGCGCGAAGCCCACCAGAACAAACTGCTGGACAGCGAAGCGCTGGCCATCGTCGAAGGCGCCATTCAAGTGGCTGACCTGCAAGTGCGCGACATCATGGTGCCGCGCTCGCAGATGATCAGCATCAAGGCGACCCAGACACCCCGTGAATTCCTGCCGGCGGTCATCGATGCTGCGCACTCGCGCTATCCGGTGATCGGCGAGAGCCACGATGACGTGCTCGGTGTGCTGCTGGCCAAGGATCTGCTGCCGCTGATCCTCAAGGCCGACGGCGACAGCGATGACGTCAAGAAGCTGCTGCGTCCGGCCACCTTCGTGCCCGAATCCAAGCGTCTCAACGTGCTGCTGCGCGAATTTCGCGCCAATCACAACCACATGGCCATCGTCATTGACGAATACGGCGGCGTGGCAGGTCTGGTGACCATCGAAGACGTGCTGGAACAGATCGTCGGCGACATCGAAGACGAGCATGACGTCGAGGAAGACAGCTACATCAAACCGCTTCCCAGCGGCGACTTCCTGGTCAAGGCCCTTACCCCGGTCGAGAATTTCAACGAATTCTTCGACAGCACGTTCTCGGACGACGAGTTCGACACCGTGGGCGGTCTGGTGATGAATGCCTTCGGCCATCTGCCCAAGCGCAACGAAATCACTGAAATCGGTGCCTATCGTTTCCGCATCCTGAGCGCTGACAGCCGTCGCATTCATTTGCTGCGCGTGACGCCCATTTCACGTCCGTAAACACTTGATGCTGCTTTAAGGAATCTACATGCGCTGGATAACCCGCCCCGGCTGGCCCGGTAACCTGCTGGCCCTGGCGGCTGGCGGGCTCACGACTCTGGCCCTGGCGCCTTTCGACCTCTGGCCTCTGGTGCTGGTGGCAGTGGCGATGTTCTATCTGGGCCTGCGCGACCTGAACCCGCGCCAGGCACTGGCCCGTGGCTGGTGCTACGGCTTCGGTCTGTACGGCGCCGGCACCAGCTGGATCTACGTCAGCATTCACACCTACGGCGGCGCGTCTGTACTGCTGGCCGGGCTGCTGATGCTGCTGTTCATCGCCGCCATTGCCCTGTTCTTTGCACTGCCCGCCTGGGTCTGGGCGCGCTGGCTGCGTCGCAATGAGGCACCGCTGGCTGATGCGCTGGCCTTCGCAGCCCTGTGGCTGTGGCAGGAAGCGTTTCGCGGCTGGTTTCTCACCGGTTTCCCGTGGCTCTATTCCGGCTACAGTCAGCTCGACGGCCCACTGGCCGGGCTCGCCCCCGTCGGCGGCGTATGGCTGATTTCGTTCTCGCTGGCGATGACTGCTGCACTGTTGTGCAACCTGCACCGCCTGCGTGCACGCAAATCGTTTCTGGCCATGGGCGTGGTGCTGTTGCTGGCCCCGTGGGTGACAGGCCTGGCCCTCAAGGGGCACGCCTGGACATCGCCGTCCGGCGCGCCACTGAAAGTCGCGGCGATGCAGGGCAACGTCGAACAAAGCATGAAGTGGGACCCGCAAAAGCTCAACGATCAGCTGGCCCTGTACCGCGACATGACTTTCCGTTCGCAGCAGGCAGACCTGATCGTCTGGCCGGAAACCGCCGTGCCGGTGCTCAAGGAAAGCGCAGAAGGCTATCTGTCGATGATGGGCAAGTTCGCTTCGGACCGCGGCGCGGCACTGATCACCGGCGTACCGGTGCGCGAACCGACCGGGCGCGGTGAGTACCGCTATTACAACGGCATCACGGTCACGGGTCAGGGTGACGGCACCTACTACAAGCAGAAACTTGTGCCGTTCGGTGAGTACGTGCCGCTGCAGGACCTGCTGCGCGGGCTGATTTCCTTCTTCGATCTGCCAATGTCGGACTTCGCGCGCGGCCCGAACGATCAGGCGTTATTGCAGGCCAAGGGTTATCACATCGCGCCGTTCATCTGCTACGAAGTGGTCTATCCCGAGTTTGCCGCTGGCCTGTCGGCGCAAAGCGACCTGCTGCTGACGGTCAGCAACGACACCTGGTTCGGCACCTCGATAGGCCCTCTGCAACACTTGCAAATGGCCCAGATGCGCGCCCTTGAAGCGGGTCGCTGGATGATCCGGGCAACCAACAACGGCGTGACCGCGCTGATCGACCCGTTCGGCAAGATCACCGAGCAGATTCCGCAGTTCGAACGCGGCGTGCTGTACGGCGAAGTGGTGCCGATGCATGAACTCACGCCTTATCTGCACTGGCGCTCGTGGCCGCTGGCAATTGTCTGCCTGCTGCTGTTTGGCTGGGCGTTGATGGCGGCACGGATTTCCAAGACCGTGTGAGTGTACGAAGCCGGTTTCATCTGCCTGCAGGTGGAATCGGCTTCAGATGGTCACTGCTTCAGATGATCGTTACCCCTTCCGATAGATCCACGGATACACCAGCAAGCCTGCGGCTTCATTGAGCAGCATCCCGCTCTGCGTGAACACGCGACTTTCAGGCAGCCAGCCACCAAAAGGCCGAGCGTTGTCGACCCCCAGAAAGCCGACCGGCGCACCCACCACCGTGAAACCCGCCTGCTCGAAGCACCAGCGTGCCCGCGGCATGTGCCAGGCCTGAGTCACCAGCACCACGCGCTTGATACCTTGCGGCTGCAGAATCGCGGCGCTCATGGTTGCGTTTTCCCATGTGGTGCGGCTCAGCCCCTCCTGCCAGCGCACCGTCACGGCAAAATCGTCCTGCAGCGACTGCGCCATGATCGCCGCCTCGCTGGGCGGCTGGTCAAAATGCAGGCCGCCAGAGGTCAGTATTGGCAGTCCGGATTCTTTCGCCAATCGCGCTGCCAGACGCAGGCGCTCCAGCCCAAGACCAGTGGGCGTGTCTGTGCCCCAGGTCGGAGAGTTGCGCTCACGCCCATTGCCCAGCACCACAATGGCATCCACCTGCTGCGCCAGCATCGCCCATCGCTGTTGCGGCAAGGGCGGGATCTGCTCCAGTCTACGAGCGGCGAACTCTACGGCGACCGGCAGACTCATCAGCCACAATCCGCCAAGGCCGACCGCAAAGAACGCCGTCGCCAGACGTGGCCGGGAGCGACGCAACCACCAGCCGAGGATCAGCAGGACAAACAGAATGCCGGGCGGCAAAAGGAGGGTTTTGAACAGGTAACGCAAGGGCATCGGGACATCTCCATGAGTGCCCGCAGCCTAGAATGTTTGCAGGCACGCGACAATGCCTGGAGCAGGAAGCCGATGATAGCCAGGCCCTTGGCCTGCGCGCGCAGGCAGGCGTGCAATTGCCTAAGTGTTACGGCCCAGCCGTACTGACGCCTTGGCTCGTCGCCGATCCTTCAGCCACACGATTGTGGCTGACGCTCGGGGCAACCGGCCATGCTCCGCAGCAACCACACCGTTGCCCGTAAACGTGTCCACGACAGCTGCGCCTGCGTCCCCGCTACCTTTTTCGAGATAGGCCTCGATCAACTGGAACTCGGCGCGGCTCAACCCCTTGAGCTCAAGCTCGGCAGGCGACTCGTTTCGGAGCCGGACCGAGGTACTCGCCGTCTCGAGTGCAAGTCCGAGACGGTCAATCAGACGCCCGTACAGCCTGGATAGACTTACAACATGCTGCAACTCTGTCATCCGCTCACCTCATCGAAGATAAATCATCACCCTCGCGTTTGAGCTTAGCGCTGCTGCAAGAACCGGCATGGAACTACGACCAACGGCCAGATAAGGTTGTCGGCCGGGCGTTGAGCCCACACGGGGACGCAATCAGGGTTTCCCTCGATAGACGGCCCTCATGTATGCTACTGCGCTTCCTGTAATTCCACTTCCGCGCTCTTGAGCCCGAACGCACCGCACAGACAGTTGCAATTGTCCGCCACGCGGTGCCGACCTGACTCGGCGAAGCAATGAAGAGGTCAAGGGTCACTAATCCTTAGTAAAAAGTAGCCATGCACGAACTCTATCAGCCCCGTGAAATCGAAGCCGCCGCCCAAACGTTCTGGGATGAGCAAAAGTCTTTTGAAGTCAGTGAACAGCCAGGCAAGGACACCTTCTATTGCCTGTCGATGTTTCCTTACCCGAGCGGCAAGCTGCACATGGGTCATGTGCGCAACTACACCATTGGTGACGTGATCTCCCGCTACCAGCGCATGCTCGGCAAGAATGTTCTGCAGCCACTGGGCTGGGACGCTTTCGGCATGCCGGCTGAAAACGCCGCCATCGACAACAACGTCGCGCCGGCCAAGTGGACCTACGAAAACATCGACTACATGAAGACCCAGCTCAAGAGCCTGGGTCTGGCGGTTGACTGGTCGCGCGAAGTCACCACCTGCAAGCCTGATTACTACCGCTGGGAACAATGGCTGTTCACTCGCCTGTTCGAAAAAGGCGTGATCTACCGCAAGAACGGCACCGTGAACTGGGACCCGATCGACCAGACCGTACTGGCCAACGAGCAGGTCATCGACGGCCGCGGCTGGCGTTCCGGCGCGCTGATCGAAAAGCGCGAAATCCCGATGTACTACTTCAAGATCACCGCGTACGCCGATGAGCTGCTGGAAAGCCTCGACGAACTGCCGGGCTGGCCTGAACAGGTCAAGACCATGCAGCGCAACTGGATCGGCCGTTCGCGCGGCATGGAAGTGCAGTTTCCGTACGACCAGGCGTCGATCGGCGAAGCCGGTGCCCTGAAAGTCTTCACCACCCGCCCTGACACCCTGATGGGGGCGACCTACGTCGCCGTGGCGGCTGAACACCCGCTGGCAACCCTGGCCGCTCAAGGCAACCCTGCACTGCAAGCGTTCATCGATGAATGCAAGGGCGGCAGCGTTGCCGAAGCCGACGTTGTCACACAGGAAAAGAAAGGCCAGGCGACCTCGTTGTTCGTCGAGCATCCACTGACTGGCGAGAAACTGCCGGTGTGGGTCGCCAACTACGTGCTGATGCACTACGGCGATGGCGCGGTCATGGCCGTACCGGCACACGACGAGCGTGATTTCGAGTTCGCCACCCAATACGGTCTGCCGATCAAGCCCGTGGTCCGCACCAGCGCCGGCGACCAAACGCCGGCCCCATGGCAACCGGCCTACGGTGAGCATGGCGAGCTGATCAATTCCGGCGAGTTCACCGGCCTGACCTTCCAGGACGCGTTTGACGCCATTGAAGCCGCGCTGGTCAAGAAATCCCTGGGCCAGTCCCGCACTCAGTTCCGCCTGCGCGACTGGGGCATCAGCCGCCAGCGCTACTGGGGCTGCCCGATCCCTATTGTGCATTGCGACACCTGCGGCGACGTGCCGGTCCCGGAAGACCAGTTGCCGGTTGTCCTGCCGGAAGATGTCGTGCCCGACGGCGCTGGCTCGCCACTGGCGCGCATGCCCGGGTTCTACGAATGCAGCTGCCCGAAATGCGGCGCACCGGCCAAGCGTGAAACCGACACCATGGACACCTTCGTCGAGTCCTCGTGGTACTACGCGCGCTATGCGTCGCCGCATTACGAGGGTGGTCTGGTCGAGCCGAACGCTGCCAACCACTGGCTGCCGGTGGATCAGTACATCGGCGGTATCGAACACGCGATTCTGCACCTGCTCTACGCCCGCTTCTTCCACAAGCTGATGCGCGACGAAGGCCTGGTAACCTCGAACGAACCGTTCAAGAACCTGCTCACCCAGGGTATGGTCAACGCCGAAACCTACTTCCGCATGGAAACCAGCGGCAAGAAAACCTGGATCAACCCGGCCGACGTGACCCTCGAAAGAGACGCCAAGGCCAAGGTGATCAGCGCCACACTGACCAGCGACGGCTTGCCGGTGGAAATCGGCGGCACTGAAAAGATGTCGAAGTCGAAGAAAAACGGCATCGACCCACAGACCATGATCGACCAGTACGGTGCCGACACCTGCCGTCTGTTCATGATGTTCGCCTCCCCGCCCGACATGAGCCTGGAATGGTCCGACTCGGGCGTCGAAGGTTCGCATCGTTTCCTGCGCCGCGTATGGCGTCTGGCTCAGGCGCATGTAGCTCAAGGGCCATCGACCGGCCTGGACGTTGCGGCGTTGACCGATGAGCAGAAAGCCATCCGCCGCGCGATTCATCAGGCGATCAGACAGGCGAGCCAGGATATTGGCCAGAACCAGAAATTCAACACCGCTGTCGCGCAAGTGATGACGCTGATGAACGTGCTGGAAAAGGCCCCGCAGGACACACCGCAGGATCGCGCCCTGATGCAGGAAGGCGTGGAAACCGTCGCCCTGCTGCTGGCTCCGATCACACCGCACATCAGCCACGAACTGTGGAAGCAACTGGGCCACAATGAGCCAGTGATCGACGCGGGCTGGCCTGCATTCGATGCAAGCGCGCTGGTACAGGACAGTCTGCAACTGGTGATTCAGGTCAACGGCAAACTGCGTGGTCACATCGAGATGCCCGCCAGCGCCAGCCGCGAAGAGGTCGAAGCGGCCGCACGCGTCAACGAGAACGTATTGCGCTTCACTGATGGCCTGACCATTCGCAAGGTGATCGTCGTGCCTGGCAAGCTGGTCAACATCGTCGCAAGCTGATTGGATCGGGCGCCCGGCAAATGCAGGGCGCCGAACATATTTCCAGGGCACGCACTGGCGGCCCAAACGGATTCAAGGGGAGCATCAAGATGATCAAACGCAATTTGCTGGTGATGGGCCTGGCTGTTCTGTTGAGTGCCTGTGGCTTCCAGCTGCGTGGCACCGGTACCACCGAGCTTGCGATCAAGGAGCTGGATGTCAGCGCCCGCAACGCCTATGGCGAAACCGTGACGCAACTCACTCGCCTGCTGACCAGCTCCGGCGTCAAGGTCTATACCGGCGCGCCTTACAAGCTGATGCTGACCAACGAGGCCGAGACTCAGCGCACCGTCAGCTACTCGGGCTCGGGTCGCTCGGCTGAATACCAGCTGACCACCACCCTGACCTATGAAGTGCATGGCGACAGGGATCGCTTCCTGCTTGGCGATAAAGTCACCGCAGACCGTTCCTACGTGCACGACGGCAACAATCTGACCGGTTCCGACCAGGAAGCCACCCAGGTTCGTCAGGAAATGCGCAACGACCTGATCCAGAAAATGATGGCTCGCTTGCAGCAACTGACCCCTTCGCGTCTGGACGAACTGCAGGCCAAGGCCGATGCGGTTGCCAAGGCCGAAGCCGACGCACTGGAGGCTGCCCAGCGAATCCGCGACGAGACGCCTCAGCAGTCGCCTGTCGAAGTTCCAGCCAGATAAGTGTTCGGGGCCATTCTCCGGCCCCGATATTCTCTGACTCATGAAACTCGCCCCCGCCCAACTCGGCAAGCACTTGCAAGGCACACTTGCGCCCGTCTACGTGATCAGCGGTGACGATCCGCTGCTCTGCCAGGAAGCAGCTGACGCCATTCGCGCAGCCGCACGCCAGCAAGGCTTCGATGAGCGGCAGGTATTCAGCGCCGACGCCAGCTTCGACTGGGGCACACTGCTCCAGGCGGGTGCCAGCATGTCGCTGTTTGCCGAACGCCGTCTCCTGGAGTTACGTCTGCCCTCCGGCAAGCCCGGCGACAAGGGTGCTGCGGCACTCATGGAATACTGCGCCAGACCTGCCGAAGACACCCTGCTGCTGATCAGCCTGCCCAAGCTCGATGGCAGTGCGCAGAAAACCAAATGGGGCAAGGCCCTGGTCGAGGGTGCGCAAACCCAGTTCGTGCAAATCTGGCCGGTAGACATCGGCCAGCTGCCGCAATGGATTCGCCAGCGCCTGTCGCAGGCAGGTCTGGCAGCGACTCAGGACGCTGTCGAACTGATCGCGGCCCGAGTCGAAGGCAACCTGTTGGCCGCCGCGCAGGAAATCGAAAAGCTCAAATTGATGGCCGAAGAAGGCCAGATCACCGTCGAGACCGTGCAGGCGGCCGTAGCCGACAGTGCGCGCTTCGACGTATTTGGCCTGACCGATGCAGTGCTCAATGGCGAAGCTGCCCACGCGTTGCGCATGCTCGAAGGACTGCGTGGCGAAGGGGTCGAAACGCCAGTGATTCTCTGGGCATTGACCCGCGAACTGCGCGCCCTGGCCAACATGTCGCAACAGTTCAGCCAGGGCGTACCGCTGGACAAGGTGTTCAGCTCGGCACGCCCGCCGATCTGGGACAAGCGCAAGCCACTGATGAGCAAAGCCCTGCAACGTCACTCGGCCAAACGCTGGAGCCAGCTGCTCATGGATGCGCAACGCGTCGATGCGCAGATCAAAGGCCAGGCAGCAGGCTCGCCCTGGAGCAGCCTGAGCCGACTGGCGTTGCTGATGGCAGGGCAACGATTGGCATTGCCTGCGGAGTAGGCAGGTGTTGTCGACTCTCGTTCCCACGCTCTGCGTGGTAATGCCCTTCAGGACGCTCTGCGTCCTCTTGTGACGCGGAGCGTCACGAACTGCATGCAGACGCAGAGCATCGGCACGATAATCAAAGCGACGGGCCTGCACCGGCCCCTTCGCGAGCAAGCTCGCTCCTACAGGTCTTCATTCACTCGGCCAATTACGTACTCAGCGCCATAGCACACGACTATTGGACACACGCGCGGCTCTGCCCGATGATTCGCAACGTTTTACAACACCCATCAGGAGCACCTGCCATGAGCAAGCCAAAGCGGCCGAACAAGGCCAAATCCATCATCGCCCAGCCCTTGTTCCGCAGTCGTCAGGAACAACCGGCCAAAGGCAAAGGCAGCTACCGCCGCGAAGCCTTCCAGTCTAAAAGCTGGGAGGCTTCCTGCTTTATGGCAGCCTGATATCGAGCAACATTTCCGGGGCGCTTTCAACCGCTTAGCCGTGTTATGGTCTGCACCTAACGGTAATACCCTTGGACTCAAGCATGCCTTCTCGTTTTACCCATCGCCCGCAGCTGCGCCAACTCATCGCTGCCTCCAGTCTTGTTGCCCTGGTAGCCTGCGCAGAAAAACCCACTGCAGCCGATGCCACGCCTCTTCAATCCAGCAAGGTGCAGACAAACGCTCCTGCCGTAGCGCCTACGCCAGCACTGGTCGTTGATGACAACCTCACGATTCAGCCCGCCGTCAGCTTCAGCGAATGGCAGGCCGGCTTTCGTGCCCAGGCGTTGAAGGCAGGCATTCGCGCGGACGTATTCGATCTGGCATTTGCCGGTGTCACCCCCGACATGAGCGTAGTCAAGGCCGACCGCAGTCAGCCTGAATTCAGCCGCCCGGTCTGGGAATACCTTGACGGTGCCATCTCTGCCGCACGCGTACGCAAGGGTCAGGCGCTGCTGTCGCAGTATGCCGACGACCTGCAGAAGATCGAGCAGCAGTACGGCGTCGATCGTCAGACGCTGGTCGCGGTGTGGGGTATGGAAAGTAATTTCGGGTCGTTACAGGGTACGCAATCCGTCATTCGCTCACTCGCCACACTGGCCTATGAAGGTCGCCGTCCCGGCTTTGCACAGAGCCAGTTGCTCGCCGCGCTGGAAATCATCCAGCATGGCGACATAACCCCGGACAAAATGCTGGGTTCGTGGGCCGGTGCGATGGGCCAGACGCAGTTCATCCCTACCACCTACAACACCCACGCCGTGGATTTTGACGGCGATGGCCGCCGTGATATCTGGAACACCCCGGCCGATGCCCTGGCCTCCACCGCACACTACCTGCAAAGTTCCGGCTGGCAGCGTGGTCAGCCCTGGGGCTTTGAAGTGGTGCTCGGCTCGGGGTTCGATTACTCGCTGGCCGACTCGACGACCCGCAAGAGTCTTGCTGAATGGCAGCAACTGGGTCTGAAACAGCCCGACGGCTCAGCCATTCCGGTCGCCGCCAGCCAGCAGCAAGCCGCCTTGCTGTTGCCAGCCGGTTATCGCGGGCCGGCCTTTCTGGTGCTGGACAACTTCCGCGCGATTCTCAAGTACAACAACTCGACCTCCTACGCGTTGGCGATCAGCCTGCTCTCCGATCGCTTCAAGGGCGCGGGCTATGTCGTGGGCAGCTGGCCGCGCGGAGACCTGCCGCTGAGCCGCTCAGAGCGTATTGAGCTGCAAACCCTGCTCTCGGCACGCCAGTACGACGCAGGCGCGCCAGACGGCATTATCGGCGCCAATACACGCAAGGCCATCCGCAGTGCGCAGCAATCGCTCGGCTGGCCAGCCGATGGTTACCCTACGCATGAGTTGCTGGAGAACCTGCGCAAGCCTGTCGGGCAGTAATCGGGAGGACGCAGAGCGTCCAGAACGGCATGCCAACGCGGAGCATTGGCACGATAGCGTTCTTACGGACGCCTATCGTTCCTCACGCTCCAGCGTGGGAATGCATTTCCGGACGCTCCGCGTCCAATCTCGACTTACGATGCGGCGAAGAGTGTGACGCAAAGCGTCCAGAACGGCATGCCAACGCGGAGCGTTGGCACGATAGTCCGCAGATAATCGGCACGATCATCAGCCACAAAAAGAAGGGCCAGGTATCGCTACCTGGCCCTTCCTGTTTTTGCGGCGTGCTGTCAGAGCATCGCCTTGGCGATCTTGGCTTGCTCGTCGGCGTGGTACGAAGAGCGTACCAGCGGCCCTGAAGCGACGTTCTTGAAGCCCATCTTGTAGCCTTCTTCGGCGAACCAGGCAAAGGTGTCCGGGTGGACAAAGCGCTGCACGGGCAAGTGATTGCGTGAAGGCTGCAGGTATTGACCCAGGGTCAGCATGTCGATGTCGTGTTCGCGCATGCGCTGCATGACTTCGATGACTTCTTCGTCGGTCTCGCCCAGCCCCAGCATCAAACCGGATTTGGTCGGTACGTGCGGGACCATCTGCTTGAAGCGCTGCAGCAGGGTCAGCGACCACTGGTAGTCCGACCCCGGACGCGCAGCCTTGTACAGACGCGGTACGGTTTCCAGGTTGTGGTTGAACACATCCGGCGGCTCGGCGGCGGTGATTTCCAGCGCCACGTCCATCCGGCCACGGTAATCCGGTACCAGCGTTTCGAGCTGCACGCCCGGCGACAGCAGGCGGATTTCGCGAATGCAGTCGGCGAAGTGCTGAGCACCGCCATCACGCAGGTCGTCGCGGTCCACCGAGGTGATCACCACGTACTTCAGGCGCAGGTCGGCAATCGCGATGGCGAGGCTCTTCGGTTCGTTGACGTCGAGCGGCTTCGGACGACCATGGCCCACGTCACAGAACGGGCAGCGACGGGTGCAGATGTCGCCCATGATCATGAACGTTGCAGTGCCACCGGAGAAGCATTCGCCCAGGTTGGGGCAGGACGCCTCTTCACAGACGCTGTGCAGCTTGTGCTTGCGCAGCAATTGCTTGATACGGTCGACTTCCGGAGAAACCGGGATGCGCACGCGAATCCAGTCAGGCTTCTTCGGCAGGTCTACCGTCGGGATGATCTTGACCGGGATGCGCGCAACCTTTTCCGCTCCGCGAAGCTTGACGCCCGCTTCGACTTTCGGACGGGCCACTCGCTCGGAAACATCCAGCGTCGGGATCAGGGTTTGCACGGTGTCAGTCATAATGGTTTATTCCGCCCGTAAGGGTCGCCTGCTCAGCGTAGTCGAGGTGTTTGACGAGCTGCGCACGCAGTCGGGCACTTACCTCGGAAAATTCTATCTGCCCTGCCTGATCGCTCAGTTGGGTCATGGCCAGCCCGGCGTATCCGCACGGGTTGATGCGGCGGAACGGCTCAAGGTCCATGTCGACGTTCAACGCCAGACCATGAAACGAGCAGCCGTTGCGAATGCGCAGACCGAGCGACGCTATCTTCGCGCCGTCGACGTATACGCCAGGGGCATCAGCCTTGGCTGCTGCCTTGACGCCGTAGTCGGCGAGCAAGGCGATGAGGGTGTTCTCGATCCGGGTGACCAGATCGCGAACGCCGAAACCAAGGCGCCTGACGTCCAGCATCAGATAAGCCACCAGTTGGCCCGGACCATGATAAGTCACTTGGCCGCCACGATCGACCTGTACGACAGGAATATTACCCGGCAGCAGCAAATGCTCGGCCTTGCCGGACTGTCCCTGAGTGAAAACCGGCGGATGCTGAACCAGCCAGACCTCATCGGCAGCCTCGCGGCCACGCTCGTCGGTAAAGCGCTTCATGGCGTGCCAGGCGGTTTCGTAATCGATCAGGCCCAGATCACGAAAACCCAGCGTACCCGCCATCAGAGCACCATGTGCACGAAACCCGTAGCGCGCAAGGCACTATTGATATCGCGCAACTGGTCTTCGCCGGTAGCGACAATGTGCAGTTGCACAGTGGTGTATTTGCCGTTGCTGCTCTGACGCTCGGCGAGCGTCTTGAGGTCGACCGTGGCATGCTTTTCAAGCACTTCCATCACGGCCGCCGTAAAGCCCACACTGGTGTCACCGATCACCTTGATCGGGTAGTCATTGCAGGGAAATTCTATTTTGTGCGACTTGATGTCGGTATCAGTCATGGCAGTAAAGGTCTCACAAGCCGTGACGACGGACACGCGGCCCGCTCAGATCATGAGCAGGCCGCGAGAAGGTCGGCATTGGTTACTGGATCAGTTGAACAAGCCGTAGAAGAACAGGCGGATGCTATCCCACACGCGGCGGAAAATACCACCTTCCTCAACCCCATCGAGCGCAATCAGATTGGCGGTGTGAACCACCTGATCGTCTTTCTTGACCTCGACCTTGCCGATCACGTCGCCCTTGGCAATTGGCGCAACCAGTTGCGGGTTCATGGTCATGCTGGCAGACAGCTTCTTCATGTCGCCTTTTGGCATGGTCATGCTCAGATCTTCAGCCAGACCGGCCTTGACCTGACGCTCGGTGCCTTTCCAGACCGTGGCCTGGGCCAGCTCGGTGCCCTTCTGATAGAAGTTCTGGGTTTCGAAGAAACGGAAGCCATAGGTCAGCAGCTTCTGGGTTTCAGCCGCACGGGCCTGTTCGCTGTTGGTGCCGAACACTACGGCGATCAGACGCATGCCGTCACGTACTGCCGAGGACACCATGCAGTAGCCGGCTTCATCGGTGTGACCGGTTTTCAGACCGTCAACGGTCTTGTCGCGCCACAGCAGCAGGTTACGGTTAGGCTGTTTGATGCCGTTCCAGAAGAACTCCTTCTGCGAGTAGATCGCATAGTGGGCCGGGTCCTCGTGAATGATCGCGCGCGCCAGGATCGCCATGTCGTGAGCCGACGAGTAGTGCTCAGGGTTCGGCAGACCGGTCGGGTTCATGAAGTGGCTGTTGGTCATGCCCAGGTCGCCGGCAGTCTTGTTCATCATGTCGGCGAAAGCGTCTTCGCTGCCGGCGATGTGCTCGGAAATCGCGACACTGGCGTCGTTACCCGACTGGATGATGATGCCGTGCAACAGGTCGCTGACCGTGACCTGGCTGCCGACCTTGATGAACATCCGCGAACCGCCTGTGCGCCAGGCGTTTTCACTGATCGTCACCGGATCGTTTTCGCCGATCTGGCCGCGACGGATTTCCAGGGTCGCGATGTAGGCGGTCATCAGCTTGGTCAGGCTGGCAGGAGCCAGACGCTGATCACCATTGTTCTCGACCAGGACGTTGCCACTGGTGGCATCCATCAGCACGTAGGACTTGGCCGCCAGTTGCGGTGCAGCAGGCGTCATCTGCTCTGCCGCCCACACAGTCGGGGTGATAATCAGTGGAACAAGCAGGCACAAACGTTTTGCAAAGGTGGTGATGTTCATCCGTCTCTCGAGAATCCTAATGGGCAAACATGCCCTTGCGGGCAAAACTGAACAGACCGGCGAAGCGAAAACGCTTCGGTACGGCTCGTGGCGCCAGGCTGTAACCCTGGCTGACAAAGTCGCCTGTTCGACACACGACCTTGTGGGCAGTTACCTGCAACGCTTGCCCTGAAAGCAAATCTGCGCCGCGTGCGACTGCATATCGTCCCCCATTATTGCCGGGGAACGATTGTCGAAGAACTTACTGATCCGATGTCACTACGCTCGGCTGACCCAGATTGGCCGACCTGACGCTGTTTTGCAGCTGCTGGGCTTCACCCTGCGTGTCGATCGGTCCCATCCGCACTCGATAGAGTGTTTGCTGATTGCGCGCTATCGAGCTGACGAACACCGGCGCTCGAACCATCCCGCTCAATTTCGACCTCAGGAGTTCCGCAGCGTCCGGGTTGGCGAAGGCTCCCACCTGGAGAAACAGCCCAGCGGCTTGTCCTGAAGCGTTTTTTTTTGCGTCAACCTGCATCGGCACGACGGGTGCAGCGTGCTGCTGAGGCGGCGGTGTGTACTGCTCGACGGTGCCGGTCGAAGTGGACAGCGCAGGCGGCGTCGCCTGGGCAACGACCTGCGGCTGATTGAGCAACAGCGGCGCCGGACGACCCCGTTGCGCCCACCATTCCTGCGGGTCGATACCCTCGACCTTGACCCGAGCCGTGCCGCTTTCGGCATAGCCGAGCTTTTTGGCGGCCGCGTAGGACAGGTCGATGATGCGGTCGGAATAGAACGGCCCGCGATCGTTGACGCGCAGGATCACCGTGCGATTGTTGTCCAGATTGGTCACTTTGACGTAGCTGGGCAGCGGCAGGGTCTTGTGCGCGGCGCTCATGCCGTACAGGTCATACACTTCGCCGTTGGCAGTGTTCTGGCCATGAAACTTGGTGCCATACCAGGAGGCGGTGCCCGAAGCGACGTAACGCTTGGCATCGCTCATCGGGAAGTAGGTCTTGCCCAGCACGGTGTACGGGTTGGCCTTGTAGGCCCCGGTGTGCAGGGTCGGCGTTGCGTCAGGGATACGCGAGACATCCACATCCCACCACGGCGCGCCGTCCTTGTGGGCTCTGTTGATGTCCAGGCCCGGCATCGAGCGCACGACTGCACCGCCTTTTGGCGGCTGCGACGACGTTGTGCGTGACGGCGACGAGCAACTGGCAACCAGCACTGCCAGGCCGGTCAGCGCCAGAAGCTTGAATGATTGAAGAATCGGCGATGCCCGCATTACTTGACGCCTCGAGCTTGAACCAACGATTCAGACAGCTGATATACGGCCATGGCGTACATCACACTGCGGTTATAACGGGTGATTGCATAAAAATTGTTCAAACCCAGCCAGTATTCAGGACCATTGTCGCCTTCCAGACGAAATGCCGTCACCGGCATATCGTCGCGCAGCGCATCATGACTCGCCCAGCCCAGCTGTCGCAACTCCCCGACCGACATTACCGGATCAAGCGCAGGACTCAAGCCCTCGTCAACCCGTTCGCCGCGGGCCGTGGCGCGACTGACCACCGGCTGACCGGCCACCCAGCCATGGCGTTTGAAATAGCTGGCGACACTGCCGATGGCATCGTCCGGGTCGGTCCAGATATTGATGTGACCGTCACCGTCGAAATCCACCGCGTAGGCGCGGAAGCTGCTCGGCATGAACTGCGGCAGCCCCATCGCCCCGGCGTAAGACCCCTTGAGGGTCAGGGGATCGACCTGTTGCTCGCGCGCCAGCAGCAGAAACTCGCGCAGTTCCTTGCGGAAGAACTGGGCACGTGGCGGGTAATCGAAGCCAAGCGTCGACAGGGCATCGATCACCCGGTAATTACCGGTATTGCGGCCGAAGAAGGTTTCTACACCAATGATCGACACGATAATCTGCGCCGGCACGCCATATTCCTGCTCGGCACGCGCCAAGGCGGCCTCATGCTGACGCCAGAAGTCGACACCGCGAGCGATGCGCGTATCGGTGATGAACATCGGCCGATACTCTTTCCACTGCTTGACCCGTTCGGCCGGGCGGGAAATGGCATCGAGAATGGCCTGCTTGCGCTCGACCTCGCGGAACAGGCTCATCAACTGCTCACCGGCAAAGCCATGATCGCGGGTCAGCTCACCAACGAATTCCGCTACCTGGGGCGACCCTTCATAGTCGCCCGCCAGCGCCTCTTGCACCGAGCCAAGGATGCCCACCAGACCGACCACCGGAGCATATCGAGCCCAGTTACGCATTGCTTGCATTGAATAGTTCACCTTAATCAAACTTGAGCGATCCATTTACGATGTGTATGGATCGACATCAAAACCCCAAACGCTGACAGTAGGGTCACGAGCGAAGTTCCGCCGTAGCTAATGAAGGGCAACGGCACCCCCACCACTGGCAGCAGGCCACTGACCATACCGATGTTGACGAAAACGTAAACAAAAAACGTCATGGTCAACGCGCCGGCCAGCAGTTTGCCGAATAATGTCTGCGCCTGCGCAGTGATCACAAGCCCGCGGCCGATCAGCAGCATATAGATGATCAGCAGCGCACAGATGCCTACCAGGCCGAACTCTTCACCCAATACTGCAATGATGAAGTCGGTATGGCTTTCCGGCAGAAAGTCGAGGTGCGACTGGGTACCGAGCAACCAGCCTTTGCCGAACACGCCGCCCGAACCGATCGCAGCCTTTGACTGAATGATGTTCCAGCCGGTCCCCAGCGGATCGCTTTCGGGGTCCAGAAAGGTCAGTACGCGCTGCTTCTGGTAGTCGTGCATGAAGAAGAACCACATGGCCACCGCGGCCGGTATGGCCGCCGCCAGTACACTGATAATCCAGCGCCAGCGCAAACCGGCCATGAACAGCACGAAGGCACCCGACGCCAGAATCAGCAGTGACGTTCCCAGGTCGGGCTGGCGCACGATCAGAATGAACGGCACACCAATCAGGGCGAGACTGACCGCCACATGCTTCAAATGCGGCGGCAGCGTGCGCTTGGACAGGTACCAGGCGATGGTCGCCGGCATGATGATCTTGAGAAACTCCGAAGGCTGGAAGCGGATCACCCCGGGAATGTTGATCCAGCGCGTTGCGCCCATGGCGTTGTGACCCATGACATCCACCACCACCAGCAGCAGCACGCCGATGACATACAGCACCGGCACCCAGCGCGCCATGAAGCGCGGCTCCAGCTGGGCGATCACCACCATTGCCACCAGACCGATGCCGAACGAACTGGCCTGTTTGATCAGCAGGTCCCAGTTCTTGCCGCTGGCCGAATACAGCACGAACAGGCTGCCCGCCGCCAGCGTCAGCAGCAGGATCAGCAATGGGCCATCGATATGAATGCGCTGCAGAAACGTGGCGCGGCGACGCATCACGTCTTCACTGGACAGGATGCGGTCGAAATTACTCTTCACGGGCCGCAGCCTCCAGATTCAGGGAACCGGCGTACTCGGGTTTGAGATGGCCGTTTTCGTCGAGCAGCCAGGCGTCCAGGACCTGACGCACGACGGGGGCAGCAACGCCGGAACCGGACTCGCCGTTCTCGACCATCACTGCAACAACGATTTTCGGGTTATCAGCCGGGGCGAAGCCGACGAACAAGGCGTGGTCGCGGTGGCGTTCCTGCACCTTGGTGCGGTCGTATTTCTCGCCCTGCTTGATGGCCACCACCTGGGCAGTACCGCTCTTGCCGGCAATCCGGTACTGCGCACCAATGGCGGCCTTGCGCGCCGTACCGCGCGCGCCGTGCATCACTTCCTGCATGCCATGGTTGACGCGTCCCCAGTTGGCCGGGTCGCGCAGCACGATGTCCGGCATCGGATTTTCATCAACAGGCGCCTTGCCTTCGATGGTTCTGGCCAGATGCGGCCGATTCCATACACCCTTGTTGGCCACCAGCGCGGTCGCCTGGGCCAGTTGCAAAGGCGTCGCCTGCATGTAGCCCTGACCAATCCCGAGAATCAGGGTTTCGCCAGGGAACCAGGCCTGACGGCGCGTGGCGCGCTTCCACTCGCGGGACGGCATCAGGCCGGGAGATTCTTCGAACATGTCCAGCGAGACCTTCTGCCCGATACCGAACTTGTTCATGTAGGTAGCCAGTCGATCAATGCCCACCTTGTGTGCCAGATCGTAGAAGTACGTGTCATTTGAACGCATGATCGCCGTATCCAGATCGACCCAGCCATCGCCGGTGCGGTTCCAGTTGCGGTACTTGTGATCATAATTGGGCAGTTGGTAATAGCCCGGATCGAATACCCGCGAGCCAGGCGTCACCGCACCGGTATCCAGCCCGGCAATCGCCACTGCAGGCTTGATGGTCGAGCCCGGCGGGTACAGCCCTCGCAGGATGCGGTTGAACAGCGGCCGGTCGATGGAATCGCGCAGCTCGGCATAGGCCTTGAAGCTGATGCCGGTGACAAACAGATTCGGATCGAAGCTCGGCGCACTGACCATCGCCAGCACTTCCCCGGTGGCCGGGTCCAGCGCGACGACCGCACCACGACGCCCGCCCAGTGCCGCTTCGGCGGCTTCCTGAAGCTTGATGTCCAGGCTCAGGACGATGTCCTTGCCGGGGATCGGGTCGGTGCGCTTGAGCACACGCAATACGCGACCACGGGCGTTGGTCTCGACCTCTTCGTAGCCGACCTGACCATGCAGCTCGGGCTCGTAAAAGCGCTCGATGCCGGTCTTGCCGATATGGTGCGTGCCGCTGTAATTGATCGGGTCGAGGCTCTTGAGCTCTTTCTCGTTGATGCGCCCCATGTAGCCGACCGAGTGGGCAAAGTGCGGCCCTTGCGGGTAATGCCTGACCAGTTGCGCAACCACTTCGACGCCCGGCAGGCGGAACTGGTTGACGGCGATCAGGGCGATCTGTTCCTCGCTCAGCTCGAACAGGATGGGCACCGGCTCGAATGGCCGACGCCCCTGCTTCATGCGCTTTTCGAAGATGATGCGGTCGTCGGGGGTGAGCTGCAGGATCTCGACAATGGTGTCGAGCACGCTGGACCACTCGCCGGCGCGCTCACGGGTCATGCTGAGACTGAAACTGGGCCGGTTATCGGCGACCACAACGCCGTTACGGTCGTAGATCAACCCGCGGCTGGGCGGAATCGGCTGAACGTGAACGCGGTTATTTTCCGAAAGCGTGGAGTGATACTCGTACTGGATGACCTGCAGGTAATACAACCGGGCAATCAGCACGCACACCAGCAACACCACCGCCACAGCACCGAACACGACCCTGCCGCGCACCAGGCGTGCGTCCTTTTCGTGGTCTTTGAGGCGGATCGGTTGAGACATTTAGGCCGTATTCACAGTAAAGACGATGCTACTTGTGATAAGGGTGCCCGGACAGGACCGTCCAGGCGCGATACATCTGCTCGCCGATCAGGATGCGCACCAGCGGGTGCGGCAGGGTCAGCGGCGACAGAGACCAGCGTTGTTCACTGCGGGCACAGACTTCAGGCGCCAGCCCCTCGGGGCCGCCGACCATCAGGTTGACCGTGCGCGCATCGAGACGCCAGCGATCGAGCTCGACCGCCAACTGTTCGGTGCTCCACGGTTTGCCATGCACTTCCAGCGTGACAATCCGCTCGCCCGGCTGCACTTTCGCCAGCATCGCCTCGCCTTCCTGACGGATAAAGCGCGCGACGTCGGCGTTTTTGCCTCGGGTATTGAGCGGGATTTCCACCAGTTCAAGCGCAAGCTCGGAGGGCATCCGCTTGGCATATTCGTGCCAACCTTCTTCCACCCACTTGGGCATGCGCGAACCCACAGCGATCAGACGCAGACGCACATCAAGACCTTATTCGTTGCCCGGTGTGTGGTGCGCAGCGCTGGCAGCACGGCTTTGTTCAGCCCCCTGCCACAAGCGCTCGAGGTCATAGAACTGGCGTGCCGCAGCGGTCATCACATGGACGATCACATCACCCAGGTCCAGCAGGACCCAGTCGCTGTCGCCCTTGCCTTCTTCGCTCAGGGACTTCAGGCCGGCAGCCTTGACCTTGTCACGGACGTTATCGACCAGTGCGTTCAACTGACGGTTGGACGTACCGGTGCAGATCAGCATGTAGTCAGCGATGCTGGTCTTGTCGCGCACGTCGATGGTCAGGATGTCGGCACCCTTGACCTCTTCGAGGGCTGCAATCGCAACATTGATGACTTCTTCACTGCTCATTTTTTGCTTGGTCATATAAAACTCATTCAGCTCGTATGTGTGGGACCGTCCAGACGCTTGTCGATCAAAGCAGTTTCAGGACGACCCATCAGTGTTCGGCGCGCGGTAAAGTCCGCGCGCATCGATATAGGCCAGTACCGCGTCTGGCACCAGAAAACGTACCGACTTACCGCTGGCCAGCAGTTGACGGATCTGGGTGGCAGATACCGATAAAGGCGTCTGCCAGACGAATGTAATCTGTCCACCCGGCCCTTTCAGGGCCTTGGGATCGCTGACTGCGCGGGCCGCCAGCAGATTGCGCATGGCATCCGGCGACTCGCTGTCCGCGTCCGGGCGTTGCAGCACCACGATATGGCAGTGCTCCAGCAGTTCTTCCCATCTGTGCCAGGTCGGCAGCCCGCAAAAGGCATCCCAACCCAGCAACAGGAACAACTGGTCGCGAGGCGCCAGTTCGGCGCGCATCGATTCCAGTGTGTCGAGGGTGTACGACGGTTTGTCACGTTTCAGTTCACGGTCATCCACCGTCAGGGGCGACACACCCGCGACGGCGCTCTGAACCATCGCCAGACGATCCTCGGCGGTGACGCTCGGCATGTCACGATGCGGAGGCCTGGCGCTGGGCGTCAGGCGCAACTCATCGAGTTCCAGCAGTTCGGCCACTTCGAGCGCACCGCGCAAATGACCGATATGAACCGGGTCGAACGTGCCCCCAAGCATGCCGATACGTCTGGGCAGCGCGGTCATGGGGCTATTCAAGTCAGGCTTGTCCGCGCAATTGGCCGTCACCGATCACGATGTACTTCTCGCAGGTCAGCCCTTCAAGACCGACAGGACCGCGGGCGTGCAGCTTATCAGTAGAAATGCCGATCTCGGCACCCAGGCCGTATTCGAACCCGTCAGCGAAGCAGGTCGGCGCGTTGACCATGACTGAACTGGAATCGACCTCGGCCATGAACCGGCGCACCTGACTCTGGTGGTCCGAAACGATGGCATCGCTGTGATGCGAGCCGTAATGGTTGATGTGCTCGATGGCTTCATCCAGCCCGGACACGACGCGAATAGACAGAATCGCGTCCAGGTACTCGGTATGCCAGTCGTCCTCGGTGGCCGGGATCACGTCGATCAGCTCACGGGTACGCTCGCAACCGCGCAACTCGACGCCCTTCTCGCGAAACTGTGCGGCCATCGACGGCAAAAAGTCGGCGGCAATGGTCTGATCGACCAGCAGGGTTTCCATCGCGCCGCAGATCCCGTAACGGTAGGTCTTGGCGTTGAAGGCGATCTTCTGCGCCTTGGCCAGATCGGCGTGGGCACTGACATACACATGGCAGATGCCGTCCAGATGCTTGATGACCGGCACCCGCGCATCGCGGCTGACGCGCTCGATCAGGCCCTTGCCGCCACGCGGAACGATGACGTCCACGTACTCGGGCATGCTGATCAGCGCGCCAACCGCTGCACGGTCGGTGGTTTCAACCACTTGCACGACAGCAGCGGGCAGCCCGGCCTCGGCCAGACCGCGTTCAATGCAGGCCGCGATGGCGCGATTGGAATGAATGGCTTCGGAACCACCGCGCAGGATGGTTGCGTTTCCGGACTTCAGACACAGACTGGCCGCATCGATGGTCACGTTCGGACGTGACTCGTAGATGATTCCGACAACCCCCAGCGGCACGCGCATCTTGCCGACCTGAATACCCGACGGCCGATAGCTCATGTCGCGGATCGCACCGACCGGGTCTGCCAGCGCTGCAACCTGACGCAACCCGACGATCATGCCGTCGATCCGTGCGGGGGTCAGGGCCAGACGCTCGAGCATGGCCGGCTCAAGCCCGTTCGCCTGACCATTGGCCAGGTCCAGCGCATTGGCGGCAGACAGCTCGGCGCGGGCTTCGTCCAGAGCGGCGGCAGTGGCCTGCAGGGCGCGGTTCTTCTGCGCAGTGCTGGCACGACCGATCACTCGCGAAGCTTCGCGGGCGGCGCGACCCAGGCGGGTCATGTAGTCAAGAACGGACTCAGTCATTGGTCTCAGAGGTCTTGGCAAAGAGGAAAGCGGCTGATTATAGCTGTCGTGCCGCCCGAACGACAGCGCAGACAGGCGGATGGTCGATATCAGTGCGCAGATTTTTCGTCACCGTGGCAGGCGTTGCCAGCGGCCATGCACAGGCAGGCATCACGCATGGGCTTAACGGCCTGTCATGATTCGGTCATGTTCAGAAACAACAAAGCGCCTAATCCGGACACATTCAGCTGCAATTAAACTTGCGCTTGTTATTATCGGGCTCTTTCTCAATGTACCCGTCCGATTATGCCCACAGCCCTTCCCGACCACTTCTTTCATCGCGATGCCCAGGTGCTGGCGCGCGACCTGCTGGGCAAAGTCATTCGCCACAAGGCAGGCGACCTGTGGCTGGCCGCGCGGATTATCGAAACCGAAGCGTACTACTGCGCCGAAAAGGGCAGCCATGCCTCGCTGGGCTACACCGAGAAACGCAAGGCGCTGTTTCTCGACGGCGGCCACATCTATATGTACTACGCGCGTGGCGGCGATTCGTTGAATTTCAGCGCCGAAGGGCCGGGCAATGCCGTGCTGATCAAATCGGCGTTTGCCTGGACCGACGCAACCAGCGACGAAAACGCGCTGGCGCAGATGCAACTGAACAACCCCGACGCCAGCGGCGCGATGCGCCCGGCGCAACGGCTTTGCGCTGGCCAGACGCTGCTGTGCAAGGCGCTCGGCCTGAAAGTCCCGGTGTGGGACGCCAAGCGCTTCGACCCGCAGAAATTGCTGGTCGAGGACGTCGGCCAGACACCCGAACGTATCATCCAGACCACCCGACTGGGCATTCCTGCCGGGCGCGATGAGCACCTGATGTACCGCTTCGTGGATGCCGGGTACGCCCGTTTCTGCACACGGAACCCTCTCAGACGCGGTCAGGTCGAAGGCCGCGACTACTTATTTCTCGATCAAGGAAACTGACCGATGGGCGATCTGCTCAATGGAATGACTGGCTGGCTGACCGCAAACCCTTCCTGGGTGGCTGTCGCGATCTTTTTGGTGGCCTTCATTGAATGCGTCGCGATCGTCGGGATCGTCGTGCCGGGCACGGTCATCATGTTTGCCATCGCCGCCCTGGCGGGCAGCGGGATACTGCCGTTGAGTGAAGTGCTGTTGCTGGGTTTTCTCGGCGGGCTGCTGGGTGACGCGGTGTCGTACTTCGTAGGCCGGCGCTTTCATCAGAATATCCGTCAATTGCCCGGCTTGCGCACGCACCCGGAGTGGATGGAAGGTGCGGAAAAATACTTCCACCGTTACGGCATTGCCAGTTTGCTGGTAGGACGCTTCATCGGTCCGTTGCGCCCGATGCTGCCGATGATCGCCGGGATGTGCGACATGCCGCTGCCGCGCTTCGTGGCGGTCAGTGTGCTGGCGGCGGCAGGCTGGTCGATTGCCTACCTGATGCCGGGCTGGGCGGCAGGTGCAGCGATTCGCCTGCCACTGCCGGAAGGCTTCTGGCCCGAGGCGGCCGTGGTCGGCGGCGGCCTGGCCGTCCTGTTCGGGCTGAGCATCCAGAGCAGTATTCGCCAGAAACGCTACGCAACCCGACTGATTTCCGCGCTCAGCCTGACGCTGGTCGCGGCGCTGTTCTTCGGCTTCCCCTTGTTGGCCGACTTCGACAACGGCCTGATGACGCTCATCCAGGAACACCGCAGCGAAGCCACGCAGCACATTGTGGTCTTCGTCACCAGCATCGGCGATTTCAGGGCGCAGTTGCTGGCCGCCAGTCTGCTGATCATCGTGCTGGCGGTTGCCAGGCAATGGCGCCACGCAGCCTTTGCCCTGACCGCCACACTGGGCACCGCGATCGCCAACGGCATCCTGAAAACGTTTTTCGCCCGCGCTCGCCCGGAGGTGCTGTTAGAACCGCTGACCACGTACAGCATGCCCAGCGGGCATAGCTCGGCGGCCTTTGCGCTGTTCATGACCCTGGCAGTGCTGGCCGGACGTGGCCAGCCCGTGCGGCTGCGCGTGACCTGGATGTTCGTCGCCGGTATTCCGGCCCTGGCAATCGCGCTGTCGAGGGTATATCTGGGTGTCCATTGGCCCACCGATATTCTCGCCGGCATGCTTCTGGCGTTCTGTGTCTGCGCCGCCAGCCTGGCGCTCATTCAACGCAAGGACCCTTTGCCGGCCATGTCGGTGCGCGTCTGGTGGCTCGTCGTGCCAGCCATGACCGCGTTGCTGGGTATTTTTGCCGTTCGCGCCCTGTCGCACGGTGTGCTGCGTTACCAGTATTGATCGGCAGAACTGATCGCACCCGCGCGCAACGGGTGCGACACTTCTCAAATCTGGCACCTTGCCAGTGCTCTTTCGAGGCGTTGACTACACTCTCCAGCGACAAATGAGTGTGCGATGGCGTGATCGAAGGAGTGTTGATGTCTGCACTGGATGGTTATACGGCGCTGCCCTCCCGGCAGCGCGGCGCGATCGGCCTGATGGCGGCGCTGACCATGGGTCTGGCGCTGCTGTGCACGCTGACCGTTATCGACAGCGGCAGGCTGTACCTGGAAAAGCGCTCGTTGCAGCGGGTTGCGGACATTGCCGCCCTGGAAGCGGCAGGCCGCAGAGGAACGTGCAGCGGCACGGCGGCCTCGGCGCCCGATTTCGCCAGTCAGAGTGCTACGCGCAACGGTTTCACCCCGAATACCGATGGCCGCACCCTGGTGACTCGCTGCGGAACACTTGCGGTGGACGTCGCGGGACCTCGCGTATTTGTCGCCGACTCGACGCAAGCGCTGGCTATTCAGGTGGTTGCGGCGCATCCGGTGCCGCGCAGCATTGCAGCCGGCATTGGCGCCCTGTTCGAAAAAACGCCCTCCCCACCGAATGTGACGATCAGCGCCACCGCCGTGGCCGCCAGCGCCTCGCCGCTGGCGGCACTGACCATCCGCAGTGCGGCAGTCACTGTGGACAGCACCGGCGCCGCCCTCCTCAACCCGGTGGTCGGCAGCCTGCTGGGCGGTACGCTGAACCTGAGTGTTGCCAACTGGCAAGGCATCGCAGACACCAACCTGAGCCTGCTGAGCTACCTGAACAGGCTGAAAACCGACCTCAGCCTTACGGCGATTGGCTACAACGATGTACTCAACACCTCGGTCTCGGTCAGTCAGTTGCTGCAGAGCGCAATCAACGTCATCAGCCCCAACGCGACGCTGGGCGGTGCCGCCGCCATTCAGGGCCTGCAAGCCTTGAAGCTGGCGGCTGGAACGACCACCGTGCTGCTGGGTGATCTACTCTCAGTGCAGAGCGGCACGGACCTCGCCGCGCTGAACACCAATCTGCGCCTGATGGATCTGGTCCAGGGCATCGCGCAACTGGCCAACGAAAAAACCGGCGTTCTGACCGCCACCCAGATCAATGTCGCCGGGCTGGCGCAGGTCACCACACGCATTCAGGTGATCGAGCCGCCTCAGCTGTCGGCGATCGGCGACCCGAGCAAAATCGACCCGCTCAACCCGCGAGACGGTGCCAACCGGATTTACGTACGCACGGCACAGATGCGCGCGCTGGTGTCGATCAACCTGCCGGTGCTCGGCACAATCACTTCGCTGGCCAATACCGCAGGTTCGGTGATCGGCAGCCTCACGCCGATCCTCAACAGCGCATTGGGCCTGAACCTCGCCGGGCTGGGGACCTCGGCCTCCTGCGCGCTGGGACTGAGCAGTTGCATGGTGACCGACTTCAAGTTTCTGACCGACAGCTCATCAAGCGCAGGCCCGAGAATCGACATGAGCCTGTCAATGGCCAGCGCCGACAGCTACGTCACCGGTTTTACCTGTACCAGCAACGCCAGCAAAACCCTCAACGTCAAGACCGACGCAGCACTGCTCAGCGCCAGGATCGGCTCGATCGACAGCTCGTCGGCCTTCCCCGCCAGCACTGATCCGGCGGCCATCACCGCCCTGCCGGTGCCGGTCATCGATATCGGCACCATGACCTGTCAGAAAATCGCCGGGCTGCTGGGTAACTGCACCGCCCGCAAGCCTTTCGGGGGTGGCGGTATCGGCCTTACCTTCGACAACGTCAGCCAGTCGGCACTGGGCAGCTCGACGGTGACCAGCACGACGTTCAGCTCGCCCAACCTGCCGGAGATCAACAGTGCCCCGTTTTACCTGACACGCGTTGCACACACCAAACCGAGCACCTTGCTCAACGGCACGGCTTCAAGCGTGAAAGTGAATGTGTATAAACCGGCGACCAGCAATGTGCTGGGCAACGTCATCACCGGTGCGGCCACCACACTGAACAGCCTGACCCTGGCGCTGGATGCGATTGTCGACGACACCCTGACACGCTTGCTGACGTCGGTCGTCGACCCGTTGTTCGAATCACTGGGTGTGAGCATGGGGGCTACCGATGTCGGCACCAACCTGAGCTGCAACCTGGGTCAGGCGACGCTGGTGATTTAGCTGCCGGGCTGATCGGCGTTGAATATCGGCAGCTCGATCTGGAAGCGAGCGCCCTCGCCGATGTTGGCGACGCTGAGCTGGCCGCCCATCTGGTCGACGATGCCGTAACTGACGGACAAGCCCAGCCCGGTGCCGACACCTACCGGTTTAGTGGTGAAAAACGGCTCGAAAATGCGCTCCAGCAACCGCGGATCAATGCCTCCACCGTTGTCCTGGACCGCCAGGCGGATGATATTTTCATCGCGCTCGGCCTCGACACTGATCCATGGCTCGAAATCCCGGTCCTTTTCCCGGCGCGACAACAAGGCATCCCGGGCGTTGACCATCAGGTTGATCAGCACCTGCTCAAGCTGATCGACATGACCACGAACCCGCACCGCGTCGATCATCCCGCCGACCCGCAGCTGCACGCCCTTGCCTTTCATGCCTTCAGCCAGCATCGAGATCGTGCCTTCGACCGCCTGGGCCGGATCGAACAGCTGCTCTTCTACTTCAGAGCGGCGACCGAATACCCGCATATGATCGACCACCCGGGCGGCGCGCTGCACCTGGGTGTCGATGCGATTGAGCTTTTCAGTGAGGTATTCGATGTCCACATCACCCCGACCCAGACGCTTGAGGACGTTGACCACGGCCATGCGCATGACGTTGAGCGGCTGATTGATCTCGTGGGCCAGACCGGTGGACATCTCGCCAAGCGTTGCCATCTTCGCGCTCTGATTCAACTGCATGCGCGAGCGGCGTACATCGGTGTTGTCACGGCCCACCGCCTGCACTTCGACCAGTTTGCCGTGTTCATCGAATACCCCCCGGTCGGCCCATATCCACCAGGCATACTCGCGTCCCGGCAGCTCGATACAGATTTCTTCGGTACTCACCGGCGCTTCCGGAGTCAGCTGGCCGATACGCTTGATGAATGCCTCGCGCTGCTCGTCCGACAGCCAGTCTCCCAGGTTGATCCCGGTCAGTTGCTCGGGTGTGCACTCCATATACTTGGCCAGCGGCCGGTTGCCGAAACTCAACACCAGGTCCGGCGTGTAGCGGCAGATCATGGCCGGCGAATCCTCGACCAGAATGCGGTAACGCTCCTCGCTACGCCGTATATGCTCGGCGGCCAGGGTGGCCTCGGTCACATCCAGCCACAGACCCACCGCCTCCACCGGCATGCCGAGGTCGTCACGCAGCAGTCGCGCCTCGTCCAGCAGCCAGTGGTATTGGCCGTTCCTGTTGCGCAACCTGAAACGGCGGCTGACGAATCCTTCGCGCAGCAGTTGGCGATTACGCTCGAACCAGATGTCGTGGTCGTCGGGATGGATGTACCCCGCCAGTTGCCCGTCGACGCAATCGGCCAGCGTCCAGCCCAGCAAAGGCGTGAGGCTGTCACTGAAAAAGGTGGGTTCCAGATTGCCGTGATCATAACGCTGCACGTAAATCACGGCGGGCGAACTGGCAATCAGGTTATCCAGCCGGGCATGGGCGGCGGCGGCCTCGGTTTCCTGATTCTTGATATCGCTGACGTCCAGCATGAAGCCCAATACCCGCTGCACCTGCCCCCTGTGCAACGCTTGCCCCTGAATACGAAACCAGAGGGTTTCCTGAGCGGGGTCGTTTTGTGCCAGACGTACACAGAGCAACAGCGGCGTGCCCTTGTCGCGCAACTGGGCGAGGCGACTGGACAGCTCCTGTCGATCGGCGGGATGAATCAGTGCCAGCCAGTCCTGACGCGACAGGCTCTCGACCCGGTCGCCCAGACGCAGACTGCGAGCCAGCTGCGGTGCCAGCAGAACCTCGTCACGATCCGGCAGCAATTCCCACCACCCGGTGCCCAGCAGGTCCTGAAGCACCGCCAGGCGTTCGACATGGTGACGGTTATGTTGCTCGGACATTCGAAAAAGCACCGGCCCGGCCAGCGCCGAGCACAGGTTGAGCCACTCGCGCTCGCCCAGGTCCGGCGCCTGCTGCTGCGCGTTATAAAAACCGAACATCAGCCAGGCCTTGGCAACGTTATCGCGGCTGTGGGGGATGAGAAAACCGTCAGCGTTGCCGAAAACACTTTGCAGCGCTCCCGCATCGACACTGCCGCCAAACCTCAGCTGCTGCGTGGCATCGACGTTGAATCGATCCAGCGCAGTGCCCAGCCGCTGCCCGACCTGCCACAACTCGGGCGCCGTATGAGCGCTGTACTGACAATAAACACGCCAGCCGACACCGCCAACCTCCGGCAACACCAGCGCCACACAGGGAATGCGCCACAGCTGCGCGAGTTCCTCCAGTTGCTCGCTCACCACGGCAGTCAGGCGGTCGACATTGCACCCTCGCACACGCTCGGCCATCTGCCCGGCAAACCGCAGGCACTGCTGGCGGCTGCGCGCGGCACTGGCTTCCTCCATCAGGTCGCTGATATCCAGCAATTGCAAGAGCCAGCCCTTGCCATGCGCCTGCACCCAGCCTCGGGCGTGCAAGGTATGTGCATCGTCGCCCTTGAAGTCCAGGTCGAGCATGTGCCCCAGCCAGTCACGCGGCACACCTTCGATAACCAGTGCACTGTTGGGCAGCAGCAGACTCATCAATCGCTGGGCAGCCGGCAGTGGCGCAGCGATGTCCAGACGAGAGAGCAAGTGCGGGCTGATACTTTGTATACGGCCTTCGTCATCCAGCAGCAGATAAAGGTCCGCACCGATCGGACCGGGCTCGCTCGATATCGGCAAGGGCTGCGGCACCTGCGTTGCTTCACCACGGCCCAGCCAACGGCTCAAACGATTCTTTTCAAGGGACAAGTTGCAGACTCGCTTGTGCAGTCAGGTTGCTGGGCAAGCGCGGAACCTCGCCAATGCCTGGAAGAGTCAACAAGGGCAGTACCTGAGCCAGTCGGGTCTTGGGGTACTGGATGGTCACGGTCAAAATGCCTGCGCTATAGGTCACGCTGGTATGGTTGATATTGAATCCCAGCGCAGGGGGTATCCACGACAACTGGTTCATGACCACACTTTGGGCCTGACTCTTCAACAGATCGTTATAGCCAGTAACTGTCGGACTGAGCGCCACACTTCTGCGCACCGCTTCACTGGCGGCGGCATTGAATGACTGAACCATGAGCAACGGCAGGCTATAACTCACCATGCCGTAGAACACCGCAAAGAAAATAACGAACACCGCAGAGAATTCAATAGCAGCGGCCCCCTGTTGACGACGGGGCAAGGTGTGGTGCAGAACAGTTTTCATATCGACGTCTACCCTGACATGTAATGCATCAACACAGCATAGATCTTTCCCGATAACAGGATGTCTTCGGCGTGATGAAATTATTTTTCCTGCTGATCTGGTTTGCAATTTGCGCCGAACAGGATGCGCGTTGCAAGCAGATTTCCAACGGACTGACACTCGGCGCAGCAGCGCTGGCGATTATCTACCTGGCGTTGACCGGTATGACCTGGCTCGGCTCGCCTGCGCTGGAGGCCCTGCTGGCCGTGACCCTGGCATTGGCGCTGACATTGCCCGGTTACGCACTCGGCAAGTTGGGCGCCGCAGACGTCAAACTGATGACGGCGTTGGCGCTGGCCTCGAACAGTGCCTATCTGCTGTGTACGTTTATTGGCGCGGGTGTTGCCATGGCGACCTGGCTTATCGTCGGAAAGAGTGCCTGGCCGCTTGCACAGCAATGGGTTGCGCAACGCTATCGGTATATGAACCCTGCGGCGCCAGATAAACATCCTTTTTCACCTTTTTTATTCGCCGGTTTACTCCTGAGCACGGCACTGCTCCACTAGTCGAATAACAGCGCGGGAAATTTTAATGCTATGTACATAGTCAGAAAGTACGACTACGGTTAAGTCATGGCCATGACGTACTGTCACCAATACCCACACTGATCGAATAACGCCGAGTCATGTTTTGCTGAATGGATCGGGGCGCCGTCGGCGGCCCCCTAACAGCATGGAGTTGCCTGTGGATAACTACCCGCTCACGAAAGTTCTAGTGGTCGATGACCAGCCCCTTATCGTTGAAGAACTCTGCGAGTTTCTGGAGAGCAGCGGCTATGAGTGTGTGCGTTGCCATTCAAGCCTTGAGGCCATCGAGCATTTCAGCGCCGACAGCACCATCGGCATCGTACTCTGCGATCTGGAAATGCCCGGCATGAACGGCATCGAGATGGTCGAAGCGATGAAGATGGCTGGCGGCAAGACGCACCTGTTCGAGGCCATCATGCTGACCGGCCAGGCCGAGAAAAAAGACGTCATCAAGGCGCTTCGGGCCGGCATCGCCGATTATTATCAGAAGCCGGTCGATCTGGAAGAATTGCTCGAGGCTGTGCAGTTGCAAGTCCAGGCGCTGCACGAGCGGCAGAAAACCCGCCAGCAACTGGGCCTGCTCAACGAAAAGCTCCAGTTTCTGGCCGCCTCCATCGACGACCTTTATCAGAACCTGGACAGCGTCCAGAACAGGCCTCAAACCGAGCCCAAAATGCGTAACCGCCAAGAACGTGATGGGCAGCAACGTGACGGGCAAATGCCGGTGGCACTGGCCAAGTTGTCACCCCGCCAGCTGGACGTGGCGCGCCTGGTCAGCACCGGACTGACCAATTACCAGATCGCCTGCGAACTGGGCATTACTGAAAACACTGTAAAACTCTATGTGTCGCAAGTGCTGCGCCTGACTCACATGCATAACCGCACACAATTGGCATTGGCATTTTCACCGGGCAAATCGGCAGAGCGGCAAAGGCAGAGCGAAAGCCAGGGCTGAACGGGAGTCAGGCTTCGATCTCGTTCAATACGACGTGATAAGGCACATCGACCAGCACCGAATGCACTCTATTGCGGCCCGCGTGCTTGGCGCAGTACAACGCCGTATCCGCCTGGGAGGCAAGGCTCAGGCTGTCGTCATGGGCACCGAGAGAAACCACCCCGGCACTGAAGGTGCAGAACAGATCGGCGGGCTGCGCCGGGTAATGGATCTCTGCAAAGCGATGGCGGATGTCATCCAGCACCCTGTGGGCGCTCTGGATGTCGGTGTCCGGCATGACAATGGCAAATTCCTCACCGCCGTAACGCCCGATGAAGTCGGTTTTGCGCAGGCGTTGCTTGAGAAACAGCGCAAGGCTCTTGATGACGCGGTCCCCCATCGGGTGGCCGTGGCTGTCGTTGACCTTCTTGAAGTGGTCGATATCGAGCATGGCAAAGCACAGCGGCTTGTCTTCACGTCGCGAACGAAAGCTGCAATCTTCCAGCAGTTGCAAAATATGCGTGTGATTGTAAAGCCCGGTCAGGCTGTCGCGGACCATGCGCGCCTTGAGGCTTCGCGCCCTGGCAGCACGGTTGCGCACCGTGGTGATCAGATGACGGGGTTTGATCGGTTTGGTCAGAAAATCGTCGCCGCCTTCGCTCATGGCATCGAGTTGCTTGTCCTGATCGTCTTCGGCCGACAGATAAATGATCGGCACGCTGACATAACGGTCGTTATGGCGAATGACCTTGGCCAGCTCCGTACCGGTACACCCCGGCATGTACATGTCGAGAATGATCAGGTCGGGCTGAAACTCGGCCAGTTCGGACATCGCCTGAATCGGGTCGAGCAACACCCGCGTGACGATTCCGGCGGCGTTGAGAACACGCTCGGTGTGCAGCGCCTGCGCGCGGGAATCGTCGATGATCAGCACTTTATAAGGCTCGTATTGAGCCACGCAGGTCAGCACTTCGATTTTTTCCAGCAGACTCGACGCTTCCAGCGCGCCGGTCAGAAACTCTTCGCCACCGGCCCTGACGGCGGCCAGGCGGGTGGGTGTATCGGTTTCATTGAGGCTGAAAAACAACAGCGGGAGCTTCTGTTCCAGCCCTTCCTGAGCCTGAGAGGCCAGTTCAAGACCCTTGCCCGGCCCGCTGAAATCGACATCCATGACAATCGCTGCCGGGTGCCGCTGTGCCATCGCCCGCTGAAACTCGGCGACATTGTGCAGCGACAGCGCCGCCAGCCCGAAAAACTCCAGCTGCTTGGCCAGGCGCTCGGCCCGCTCGTGATCCTGAAGCACTATATAGACGGGCTTGCGCAACGGTGGCAGCGCCGTCTGCTCGAAACGATCGCCGTGCCGCAGTCCGGTTCGGGAAAGGCGCTGCATCAGACGATTGAGATCCGTGATGACACGGCTGTTGAGACGACCGCGATTGGCTTCCACCGCATCGAGGGCCTGGCTGATCTCCTGCGCCAGAGCGCTGTGTTCTGCCTGCTCGAAACGCTCGGCGAAGCGCGAAAGACGCTGCGTGGACTCCTTGAGCTCGGCCATATCGCCGACCGACCATTCGGCCTTTTGCAGACGCTGCCACGTCTCCAGAATCTGGCGCGCCTGGTGAATGACCCGTTGGGCAAAGTGATGCTTCAGGCGATCTCGGCTAGGGTCTTCGTGGTCGGTCATGGTCAGACTACTGTGGTTTTGCTGAGCGATACGGCTGATGGCGCTATGCTAGCACCTCCGTTACAACAGAACAGCGTCGTAAGTCACTTATTTGACAACAATTTGATGGCGCATAGCCAGTATGCAAAATCAATCGATGCATAGACTGCGCCTATGATCGTTACAGTTCAAATATCAAGATAATGTCTGTCAGCCGCACCTTGAGGTAAGGTTGCGGTCGAACGCCTCGTGAAGCATTCAACTCAAGATCGAAAGGACCCTACCATGCTGGATTGGAAGAACCGCGCAGGCAGCGCGGGTGCGCGCAGCGCTGACACTTCATCGACCAAACGCCGCGGTTACCTGGGTAACCTGTTCTATAGCCGTGCGCTGGGCGCCCTGATCTTGATCTACCTGCTCGTCGCACTGGCAGTCGGCTGGTACTGGAGCAAGGAACCTGCGCTGTTCCCGGTACAACAGAATGCGCAAGCCGCCGCCGAGCGCGAAGGCAAACAGATGGTCATCGGCTACACGACGGTTGAAACGCTCAAGACCGTGGCGGGCACGTTGCTTAACAAGCCCGGTGGATACCTGTCCAACGACCGCATGCCACCTGGCCTGTGGCTGGACAACATCCCGAGCTGGGAATACGGCGTGCTGGTGCAGGTGCGTGATCTGAGTCGTGCGCTGCGCAAGGATTTCGCCCGCTCCCAGTCGCAATCGGCTGAAGATGGCGATCTGGCCCGCGCCGAGCCGTTGTTCAACTTCAACAATCGCAGCTGGCTGCTGCCTTCCAGCGAGTCGCAGTACGCCGAGGGGATCAACTCCCTGAGCCGCTACCAGGCACGCCTGTCCGATCCCAACCAGAAAGGCGCGCTGTTTTATGCCCGCGCCGACAACCTGAACAACTGGCTGGGCGATGTCGGCACCCGCCTGGGTTCGCTGTCGCAACGCCTGTCGGCCAGCGTTGGCCGGGTCAAACTCAACAGCACGCTGAAAACCGAAGCCGCTGTGTCGGTCAAACCCGGTGAAGTACCGCAGGTCGACGAGGAAATCGTCGAAACGCCATGGCTGGAAATCGACAACGTGTTCTACGAAGCACGCGGTCAGGCCTGGGCGCTGTCGCACCTGCTGCGCGCCATCGAGGTTGATTTTGCCGATGTACTGGCGAAGAAGAACGCGACGGTCAGCGTGCGCCAGATCATTCGTGAGCTGGAAGCCTCGCAAGAGCCGATGTGGAGCCCGATGATTCTCAACGGCAGCCCGTTCGGCGTGTTCGCCAACCACTCGCTGGTCATGGCCAACTACATCTCGCGTGCCAACGCTGCGGTCATCGACCTGCGCCAGCTGCTGAATCAGGGCTGATGTCCATACCTGCCAACGAGGCCGCGCACCGCGCCGCCTCGGATGCCGAGCAGATCGCCTGGGTCGACGAACAGGATCGACTGCTCGGTTCGCTGGTCCGCGCTGACCTGCGTGAACGCGGACTGATCGGACGCGGCACTTATATCCTGCTGTTCAACAGTCTCGGTGAGCTGTGCGTGCATCGGCGCACCTTGAGCAAGGCGATCTATCCCGGCTACTGGGACGTAGCCGCAGGCGGGATGGTCCAAGCCGATGAAAGCTACGCAGCCTCTGCCGCGCGCGAGCTGGAAGAAGAGCTGGGGGTCAGTGGCGTACCGCTGCAGGCCCACGAACAGTTTTTCTTCGATCAGCCGGGCAACCGGCTCTGGTGTGCAGTGTTTTCAGCCGTATGGGACGGACCTTTGAAACTGCAACCTGAAGAGGTCCTGGAGGCGCGCTTCATGCCCATCGCCGAAGTTCTGCAACAGGCTGAGCATAATCCCTGGTGCCCCGACTCCCTGGCGGCACTGAAACGCTACCTTAAGCAGATAGAGAACGAGCAGTAAGCGAGTGTTCAGCAATTGGCACATCCAGCCCCTTAGCAACCGGCCGGTTTGCCGTTACACTGCGCGACCTTTTCAAACTGGACCGGCCCTGCCGTTTCAGTAGCGCTGCCCCTGCCAGAGTGGGGCTTCGCGGTCGATAACTCGTACGAGTCCGACCCATCTTCAGTCCTCAACAAGAGGATGTTTGCGTGGCTAAAAAAGCCGCTTCTCTCGCCGCCCTGGGTGGCCTGGTATTTTCAACCGACGCTGGGCGCCACTGCCCCGATTGTCGTCAACCCGTTGCCGAGTGCACCTGCAAACAGACGGCCATCCCCGAAGGTGACGGCATTGCCCGTGTACGTCGTGAAAGCAAGGGCCGGGGCGGCAAGACCGTCACCACCATTAGCGGCGTCCCGCTGGCCGAAGAACCGCTCAAAGAGTTGGCCAAGGCTCTCAAGCAACGCTGCGGCACAGGCGGATCGCTCAAGGAAGGCGTGATCGAGATTCAGGGCGATCACGTCGAACTGCTGTTGGCAGAGCTGATCAAAAAAGGCTTCAAGGCTAAAAAGTCCGGCGGCTGAACCCGCGAATCAAATCGTCATTTCCACCCATTACAATGCGCGCAGTCAGCTTCAGGCTGGCGCAACGACTTATTTATAGGGGACTTCGATGTCCGTAAGACGCACACGTAAAGACGATGGCAGCCAATGGACCGTTGCGGACAGCCGCAGCGTTTACGGCATTCGCCATTGGGGCGCGGGTTATTTTGCTATCAACGAAGCGGGACGCGTTGAAGTCCGTCCCAACGGGCCGGACAGCTCGCCCATCGATCTTTACGAACAGGTCGACAATTTGCGCAAGAGCGGCCTGTCGCTGCCCTTGCTGGTGCGCTTCCCCGACATTCTGCAGGACCGTGTGCGTCAGCTGACCGGCGCGTTCGACAGCAACATCGCGCGCCTGGAATACCAGAGCAAGTACACCGCGCTGTACCCGATCAAGGTCAACCAGCAGGAAGCGGTGGTGGAAAACATCATCGCCACGCAGAACGTCTCCATCGGCCTGGAAGCGGGCTCCAAGCCTGAGCTGATGGCGGTGCTGGCACTGGCGCCCAAAGGCGGCACCATCGTCTGCAACGGTTACAAGGACCGTGAGTTCATCCGTCTGGCGCTGATGGGCCAGAAGCTGGGCCACAACGTGTTCATCGTCATCGAGAAAGAGTCCGAAGTCGAACTGGTGATCGAAGAAGCCGCCGAACTGAAGGTCGCTCCCCAGGTTGGCCTGCGCGTACGCCTCTCCTCCCTGGCGTCGAGCAAATGGGCGGATACCGGTGGCGAGAAATCCAAGTTCGGTCTGTCGGCTGCGCAGTTGCTGTCGGTGGTCGAGCGTTTCCGCAAGGCCGGCCTGGATCAGGGCATTCGCCTGCTGCACTTCCACATGGGCTCGCAGATCGCCAACCTGGCCGACTATCAGCACGGTTTCAAGGAGGCGATCCGTTACTACGGCGAACTGCGCAAGCTCGGCCTGCCGGTGGATTACATCGATGTCGGGGGTGGTCTGGGGGTCGATTACGACGGTACGCACTCGCGCAACGCCAGCTCGATCAACTACGACATGGACGACTATGCAGGCGTCGTGGTCGGCATGCTCAAGGAATTCTGCGACGCGCAAAGCCTGCCGCACCCGCATATCTTCTCGGAAAGCGGCCGCTCGCTGACCGCCCACCACGCCATGCTGGTGGTGCAGGTGACCGACGTCGAAAAACACAACGACGAAGTCCCGGAAATCGCCGACAAGGCCAGCCTGCCGGAAACCGTGCAATGGCTGGTCGACCTGCTGGGCCCGACTGACATCGAGATGGTCACCGAAACCTACTGGCGCGCCACGCACTACATGAGCGACATCGCGGCCCAGTACGCCGATGGCAAGATCAGCCTGTCGGAAAAAGCGCTGGGCGAGCAATGCTACTTCGCCGTCTGCCGTCGCCTGTACAACTCGCTGAAAGCCCGTCAACGCTCGCATCGTCAGGTGCTGGACGAGCTCAACGACAAGCTGGCCGACAAGTACATCTGCAACTTCTCGGTGTTCCAGAGCCTGCCGGACACCTGGGCCATTGGCCAGGTGCTGCCGATTCTGCCCCTGCACCGCCTGAATGAAGAGCCGGTGCGCCGCGCCGTGCTGCAGGACCTGACCTGCGATTCGGACGGCAAGATCAAGCAGTACGTCGACGAGCAGAGCATCGAGACCAGCATGCCGGTGCATTCGCTGAACGAAGGCGAAGACTATCTGCTGGGGATCTTCCTGGTGGGTGCCTACCAGGAAATTCTCGGCGACATGCACAACCTGTTCGGTGATACCGATTCGGTGAACATCTACCAGAACCCGGACGGCAGCGTTTACCACGCAGGCATCGAAACCCACGACACCATCGAAGACATGCTGCGCTACGTGCACCTGTCGCCGGAAGAACTGATGACCCATTACCGGGACAAGGTCGCCAGCGCCAAGATCACCCCACGCGAGCGCACCTACTTCCTCGATGCCTTGCGCCTGGGGCTGACCCGCTCGTCGTACCTGTCGTCCTGATCGTTGCGCGGAGCCAGATCTAACTGCTTATCGTGCCAATGCTGCGCATTGGCATGCAGTTCGTGACGCGGAGCGTGAGGAACGAGAGGTGCCCGTAACCACCGCCCCCCATGCTCCGCACTCATACAGCCCCCACTCGATGTAATCCCCCGCCAACACTTGCTGTAGGCAACGTCCTGTTCTACCTGCAGACCTCTACCCTGCCCGGCTTCTGCGCGAGAATCCGCGGTCGCATTCCCGGTAGAGAAGCCCTCCATGCCCGACCCCGCCAGCGCGCCATTCCTTCATCTGGAGATTGCCCGCCTGCAGCGCCGTTTCAGCGTCGTATCGTTCAGCGCAACCGAAGCGATCAGCCAGCCGTATGCCATCGAGCTGGAAATCCTCGGCGACGGCTTCGATCTGGACCTGACCAGCCTGATGTACAAACCTGCCTGGCTGAGCTGCGGTAGCGAGCCCGGATTTCATGGGCAAGGCTTTCACGGTCAGATTCACGGCGCGACCCGCAAGCATTACCACCCCGGCCCGGCCTGCTACACGCTGCTGATGGGACCTCGACTGGCCTGCCTCGGGCTACGCCACCACTCACGTATCTTTCAGCACATGACCGCCACGCGGATCATCGCCCAGGTGCTGGAAGAACATGGTTTGCAGCACTGCTTCCGCTTTGCCCCGCAGACGCAATGCAGCGAGCGCGAAAGCTGCGTGCAGTACCAGGAATCCGACCTGCAACTGGTCCAGCGGCTGTGTGCAGAAGAAGGCATTCACTACCATTTCGTCCACTCCCGTCGCCGCCACGAGTTGGTCTTTGGTGCCATCCACCGGGAAGCCGGATTCAAAACACCTGTCCCGGCACCGCGCCCCGCCATTGCGCCACTGCAGCGTGGCTGGATCAGCGGGCGCGACGGCGAACCGGCCAGGACCGATGCGTCAGGCCGGGTGCATGTTCGCCTCGAATGGGAGTGGCAACGCCCCGAGGGCCCCGACGCCGGCTGTTGGCTGCATCTGGCTGCGGGGCTGGACATCGAATGTCGGGGTGGCATGGCAGTGATTGTGAGCTTTTGCGCAGACGATACCCGCCCGCCGCAGATTACCGGCTGTTTGTCAGCGCTGGCAGACAAAGATGGTCGCAGGAATGATCAAGCACGTGCCGATAACGTTGAGATGCACCTCGACTGGCAGGTGATCACCGGGCCAGACCGACGACTGCAACTGGCGGACGGGACCCGCCTGGAACTGGCTGAAGGCAGCACACTGACAGTCGATGCCGGAGCGAGCACGGTACAGATCGACGACAGTGGCCTCACGTTGAGCAGCCCGCGCGTCAGCTTTGCCAGCCCATCGAGTGATCCGCGCAGCAGTGAATGACGTAGCAGCAACTGTGCGGCACTGGGACGAAGCGTGACGGTCTCAGGCATATCCGACTTACCTTCCAGAGCCCCTCCGCTATGATCCGAGTGATTTTCCTGACACTGATGACCGGTGCCGTACTGGCAGCGCTGTCCGGTTGCTCGCCTTTGAAGCTGCTCAATACGTTGAACCCAAGCGGCCCTGTCGATCATGTCTACAACCTGGCGTACGGGCCGGATCCACGTAATACGCTGGATGTCTACACGCCCAAGGCGAAACCGGCCAAGGCACCGGTCGTAGTGTTTTTCTACGGCGGCAGCTGGAACAGCGGTTCGAAGGCTGATTACGCGTTCGTCGGCGAAGCGCTGGCCGCACGAGGCATGGTGGTGATTATCGCCGACTACAGACTGTATCCACAGGTACGTTACCCAAGCTTTCTGGAAGACTCGGCCAAGGCCCTGGCCTGGGCACACAAACATGCAAACACCTACGGGGGAGACCCGAGCCGCCTGTACGTGATGGGCCACAGCGCCGGGGCCTACAACGCCGCAATGCTCGCGCTCGACCCGCGCTGGCTGGCGCGCGAAGGCTTGTCGCCCTCCATCCTCAGCGGCTGGATCGGGCTGGCCGGGCCTTATGACTTCCTGCCCATCGAGAACCCGGACGTGAAGCCAGTGTTCTTCTTCCCCAATTCCCCGCTGGATTCGCAACCCATCAACCACGTCACGTCCGGCGCGCCACCGGCACTGCTGATGGCCTCGCACACCGACTCGCTGGTCAACCCCAAGCGCAACACCGGCGGCCTGGCCAGGGCGTTGCGTGAAGCCGGCGTGCCGGTGCGCGACCTGTATTTCTCACGCACCAATCACGGCACGCTGGTCGGCGCATTCGCCAGATTACTGAGCGGTCTGGCCCCAGTGGTCGACGAGGTGGACATGTTCGTCAGGCACACGCCGCAAACGGCATCCGAAAAGAACGCAACCGGGCCAAAGGCTCAGTGAACGAACCAGCCGTCCCTGCGTGTCAGCCGCCAGGCAATGGTCCCCAGGCTCAGGCCGCGCAACAGGGTAAAAGCCAGGAACGTCAGCCATAGGGCGTGGTTGCCGTGGCTGGAAGCCAGATAAGCCAATGGCGCGATGCCCGCTGCGCTGAACAGCATCGCGTTACGCATTTCCCGCGCACGGGTGGCACCGATGAACAGGCCGTCCAGCAGGTAGCTCCACACGGCCAACAATGGCATCAGCGCCAGATACGGCAGATACATCATCGCGGTGGCGCGCACTTCCGGTATATCGGTCTGCAGGCTGACGAAGCCCTGCCCAGCCACCAGAAAGAACAGCGCAAACACTACGCTGGAAATCAGTGACCAGCCCCCAGCGACCACCAGAGAGCGGCGCAACGTATCCCGGTCCCGCGCGCCGATGGCATGCCCGCACAGCGCTTCGACCGCATGCGCCAGCCCATCCAGGGCATGGGCAGTCAACAGCAGGCCATTGAGCAGCAAGGCATTGGCGGCAACCGTCGCATCCCCCAGGCGAGCGCCCTGCACGGTGATCAGGAACATCACCGATTGCAGCGCCAGCGTGCGCAGAAAGATGTCCCGGTTGACGGCCAGCAAGGGCCGCCAGTTGCTCCACAGCCGCAAGGCCGACCAGACAATCCGGCCCGGCCAGGCGCGCAAGGTGTTGCGTGCCAGCAGCAGACCGAGCACCACGCCGGTCCACTCCGCGAGTACCGAAGCACGCGCCGAGCCGACCACGCCCCAGTCCAGCCCCATGACGAACCACAGATTGAGCACGATGTTGACGGCATTGGTCACCAGCAGAATCGCCAGTGGCGCCCGAGCGTTCTGCGCACCCAGAAACCAGCCGACCAGCGCATAACTGGCCAGCGCCGCAGGCAGGCCGAACAGTCGGGTATGGAAGAAATCCAGGGTCATTTGCTGCAGATCGGCAGACGGCTGCATCATCGTCAGCGCCAGATGGCTGAACGGCAAGGCGATCACACCCAGCAACAACGCCAGCCCGACAGCCAGCAGCAGCCCCTGCAACAGAATCCGCCGCAACGCAGCGCTGTCACTGCGCCCTGCCGCCTGCGCGGCAAACCCGGTGGTGCCCATGCGCAGAAAGCCCATGGCCCAGGCGAGAAAGGTATACAGCGTCGCGCCCACCGCCACGGCGCCCAGCTGATGGGCGTGGGGCAAATGACCGATCACCGCACTGTCGACCAGCGCCACCAGCGGAACGGAAATATTCGACAGAATCATCGGCGTCGCCAGCGACCAGACACGACGATGGGTTGAGCGATGACGCCAGTCAGTGAGCAACGTAGACATGAGAACTCCCGGCAAGGCGGGCATTGTAGCCAGATCAAACGCGGGGTGTCCCAGCGTTTCGATACGTCCGGAAAGGGTACTCATGCCTCGAAAGCTGCGGCGTTATCGTTGCGCACGCTCCAGCCTGGGAATGCATTTCGTGACGCTCTGCGTCACCCACTGCATGCCAACGCGGAGCATAGGCACGATAGTCAGTCCGTTCGATAGATGACCTTACTGGTCAATCTGACAGTAATACTTGTCATCACGACTGTTATATAGTCGCACCCTCTCTACCGTTGCCGATGAGTGCCCCCATGCTAAACAAAGGATTGTTTCTGGCTTGCGCGCTTGCGCTGCTGAGCGCCTGTGATTCTTCTTCCACGGATAAACCCGCGCCCGCCGCGGCACCCACGACCCAGGCAACGGTCACCGACACGAAGCCCAAACCCGCAGTCGACCTCGCCGCGCTGAGCAAGCGCTACACAGGCCGTGAACTGACGGTCATCGATGTCTCGGAAATCCAGGTCGACGGCGCAAGCACGCTGTCGGTAAGCTTCTCGGTACCGCTCGACCCCGAGCAGAAATTCGACGAAAAACTTCACTTGGTGGACAGCAAGAGCGGCAAGGTCGACGGTGCCTGGGAACTGTCGGATAACCTCATGGAATTGCGCCTGCGCCACCTGGAGCCGCAGCGCAAACTGGTCCTGACCGTCGATGCCGGGTTGCTGGCCGTCAACAAGGCCAAACTCGCCGCCGAATACATCAGCCGCCTGGAAACCCGCGACCTGCAGCCCTCTGTCGGTTTCGCCAGCCGTGGCAGCCTGCTGCCGACCCGTCTGGCCGAGGGCATGCCGGTGATCGCGCTGAACGTCGACAAGGTGGATGTCGAGTTCTTCCGCATCAAACCCGATTCGATGCCGAACTTCCTCGCCCAGTGGGACGGCGCGTCGAGCCTGTCCAGCTACAGTTCCGAAGAACTGCTGCCCATGGCCGAACTGGTCTACAGCGGCCGCTTCGACCTTAAGCCCGCGCGCAACACCCGCGAAACCCTGTTGCTGCCGATTGCCGGTATCAAGCCCCTGCAACAGCCAGGCGTTTATCTGGCGGTGATGCGCGCCTCGGGCACCTACAGCTACTCGCAGCCAGCCACCCTGTTGACGCTCAGTGACATCGGCCTGTCGGTGCACCGTTATAGCAACCGTCTGGACGTCTTCACTCAAGCGCTCGAGGGTGGCAAGGCGCTGAGTGATATCAGCGTCGATGTGTATGACGACAACGGCAAGGTCGTCGCCCAGGGCAAGACCGACAGCGACGGCCACGCGCAACTGCCATTGCCGGCCAAGGCTGCCGTGGTACTGGCGCACAAGGACGAACAGACCAGCATGCTGCGCCTCAACAGCTCGGCGCTGGACCTGGCCGAATTCGATATCTCCGGCCCGCAGGCTCACCCCCTGCAATTCTTCATCTTCGGCCCGCGCGACCTGTATCGCCCCGGCGAAACCGTGCTGCTCAACGGCCTGCTGCGCAACAGCGACGGCAACACCGTCAAGCCGCAGCCCATCACCGTCGAAGTGCGCCGTCCCGATGATCAGGTCAGCCGCAAATTCGTCTGGGAAGCCGACAGCAACGGTTTCTACCAGTATCAATTGCCGCTTGCCGACGAAGCGCCCACCGGACGCTGGCAACTGGTGTTCGACCTGGGCGACGGCAAACCGCAGCTCTACGAGTTCAAGGTCGAGGACTTCCTGCCCGAGCGTCTGGCGCTGGAACTCAAGGGCAGCGACACGCCGGTGGCGCCTGCTGACAACCCGCAATTCGATATCACTGGCCGCTACCTGTACGGCGCCCCGGCTTCGGGCAATACGCTGACCGGTCAGGTCTATGTCCGCCCGCTGCGTGAGGCGGTGTCGAAGCTGCCGGGTTATCAGTTCGGCTCGATCACTGAAGAAGACCTCAAGCATGATCTGGAGCTTGAACCCGTCACCCTCGATGCCGAAGGTCATTCCACGCTCGCCGTGCAGAGCGAGTGGGCGCAGGCCAAATCGCCGCTGCAACTGATTCTGCAAGCCAGCATGCAAGAGTCCGGCGGGCGGCCGATCACCCGTCGTCTGGTGCAGCCCATCTGGCCGGCCGAACAGCTGCCCGGCGTACGTGCCCTGTTCGGCAGCAGCGCAGGCAATGACGACTACGACGACGAAGCCAAGGGCGAGGCGCAGACCAACGGCGACGGCCCGGCCGATTTTGAAATTGTCATGGCCGACGCGGCGGGCAACAAGCTGGCGGCTGACAACGTGAAAGTCCGGCTGATCCGCGAGCGCCGCGATTACTACTGGAACTACTCGGCCGACGACGGCTGGAGTTACCACTTCAACGAGAAATTCCTCAACCTCAACGAAGAAACCGTCAGCATCACCAAGGACGCCACCGCCAGGGTCAGCTTCCCGGTCGAATGGGGTCCTTACCGTGTCGAGGTGGAAGATCCGTCCACCGGAATGGTCAGCAGCCTGCGCTTTTGGGCCGGTTACCGCTGGCAGGACAACACTGACGGCGGCGCGGTCAGGCCGGATCAGGTCAAGCTGGCGCTGGACAAGCCGGCCTACAACGACGGCGACACCGCGAAAGTCACTGTCACTCCTCCGGCTGCGGGCAAGGGTTATCTGCTGATCGAGTCCAGTGAAGGCCCGCTGTGGTGGCAGGAAATCGACGTGCCTGCCGAAGGCAAATCGTATGACATCCCGCTGGACAAAAAATGGGCGCGCCACGACCTGTACGTCACCGCTCTGGTGATACGCCCCGGTGAACGCAAGGCCAATGTCACACCCAAGCGCGCCGTGGGTGTGCTGCACCTGCCGCTGGACCGGGCGCAGCGCAAGCTGGCGCTGACGCTCACCGCGCCGGAGAAAATGCGCCCCAGACAACCGCTGACCCTCAAGGTCGCCGCCAAAAATGCTGACGGCAGCGTACCCAAACAGGTCCATGTGCTGGTGTCGGCGGTGGACGTCGGCATCCTCAATATCACCAGCTACGCGACGCCCGATCCGTTTGCCAGCCTGTTTGGCCGCAAGCAGTACGGCGCAGACCAACTGGACATCTACGGTCAGTTGATCGAAGCCGGTCAGGGGCGCCTGGCAAGCATGGCGTTCGGTGGCGATGCACTGGCGAAGGGCGGCAAACGTCCGGACACCAGCGTCACCATCGTGGCGCTGCAAAGTGCGCCGGTGACGCTCAATGACGCCGGTGAAGGTGAAGTCAGCGTCGATATCCCGGACTTCAACGGCGAGCTGCGCGTCATGGCTCAAGCCTGGACCGACGACCGCTACGGCATGGCCGAGGCGAAAACCGTGGTTGCTGCGCCGATCATCGCCGAACTGTCGACGCCGCGCTTTCTTGCCGGCGGCGACCAGACCAGCGTGGCGCTGGACGTCTCCAACCTGTCGGGCAAGGCACAGAAGCTGGACGTGAACATCAGCGCTGAGGGCCAGTTGAGCCTTCCGGGCGGCGAGCAGAGCAAGCCCCTGCAGCTCAAGGACGGCCAGCGCGTCACCCTGAAGATTCCGGTGCTGGCGCAGGGCGGCCTGGGTCAGGGCAAGATCAAGGTACTGGTCGAAGGTCTGGAACTGCCGGGCGAAAACCTGCCGGCCTTCACCCGCGAATGGACCGTCGGTGTGCGCCCGGCCTACCCGGCGATGCTCAAGCATTACCGCGCCACCCTCAATGATCAGCCCTGGAGCCTGCCGGAGGGCGCGCTGGAAGCGTTCGAACCGGCCGGTCGTGAGGCGCTGCTGTCGTTGTCGAGCCGTCCGCCCTTGAACCTCGGCGAACAGATTCGCGCATTGAAAGCCTACCCCTACGGCTGCCTGGAACAGACCGCCAGTGGCCTGTACCCGTCGCTGTATGCCGATGCTGCAACCCTCAAGCGCCTGGGCCTGACCGGCGAAACGGATGCCGAACGCAAGCGCAAGGTCGAGATTGGCATCGAGCGGCTGCTGGGCATGCAACGTTACAACGGCAGTTTTGGCCTGTGGGGCTCGGACAGCGATGAGGAATACTGGCTGACGGCGTATGTCACCGATTTTCTGCTGCGCGCCCGCGATCAGGGCTTTGCCGTGCCGCCGGATGCGCTGAAGAAAGCCAGTGAACGCCTACTGCGTTATCTGCAGGATGCCGGCCAGATTCAGGTCAATTACAGCCAGAACGCCGAACATACGCGCTTCGCTGTGCAAGCCTATGCCGGGCAGGTGCTGTCACGCAGTCAGCAGGCACCGCTCGCGGCCTTGCGCAGCCTGTTCGACCGCCGCAGTGACGCACGCTCCGGCCTGCCGCTGGTGCAACTGGCAGTCGCGCTGGAAAAAATGGGCGACAAACCCCGCGCCGACCAGGCCCTGCTGGCGGGCCTGGCCGCCAGCCGCAAGAATGAATGGCTGGCTGACTACGGCAGTTCGCTGCGTGATCAGGCGCTGATACTGGCATTGCTGGAAGAAAACGACCTCGGCAAAGACAAGCGTGATGAGCGCCTGTTTGCCTTGGCCGATGAGGTGGCCGCCAATCGTTACCTGTCCACGCAGGAAAGCAATTCACTGTTCATGGCTGGCCGCAACCTGCTGGGCAAAGCGGAAAAGGACTGGACCGCCAGCATCGCCAGCGGCACTCAAACCCGCGAGCTGAGCAACCGGCAGCCGGGCCTCAAGCTGGACGGTTCGCTGCTGGCCTCGCCGCTTTCGGTACACAACCAGAGCAGCGAAGCGCTTTACCAGCAACTGACCGTCTCCGGTTATCCCACCCAGGCGCCTGCGGCGGGTGGCGAAAACCTGAGCATTCGCCGCGAGTACCTGAACCTGAGCGGCGCACCACTGAACATTGGCGCCTTGAAAACCGGGCAACTGGTGCTGGTGCACCTGGAGATCGGTGCCAAACAGCGCGTGCCGGATGCGTTGGCGGTGGACCTGCTGCCTGCGGGCCTGGAGCTGGAAAACCAGAACCTGGCGCAAAGCGCGGCCAGCCTGGAAGACGCCAGCGAGGAGGTGAAAACCATCCGTGAGTCGATGGAAAACGCCGGGATCAAGCATCAGGAATATCGCGGCGATCGTTACGTGGCAGCCCTGGACATCGACGGCAGCAGCACCGTGCACCTGCTCTACCTTGCGCGAGCCGTCACCCCGGGCACCTACCGCGTACCGCCGCCACAGGTCGAATCCATGTACCGCCCGAACTGGCAAGCCCTGGGCGAAGCGCCAGCGCAGATGGTGGTGAAGGGGAAATGATCGATTACTGACTGGAAGGCGTGACAGTTAGGGCAAGCTCGCTCGCAAATGGCCCGACACACCACAGCTCCAGTAGGAGCGACCGGGGCGGCGATCCGCATTGTTCGCGAAAGGGCCGGTACATCCGCTGAAGATGTATCGCCCGTACCAGAGCCTTCGCGAACAAGTTCGCTCCTACAAAAGTAAAAAGTGTCTCAGATGTGCGCCACAGAAACGATCGAGGCACCATACACAACTGCCCCGACACACCGCAGATCCAGTGGGAGCGAGCTTGCTCGCGAAGGCGTCGCCCCGTTCACCCGCCATGGCGGCGGGTTAGCCTTCAACGCATCAATGAATGATCCAGCTCAGCAACCAGAGGCCCAGCGCCAGCCAGATGATGCCAAGGATGATCGAAGCGCGCATGAAGGCGCGAACCGCCGAGTACAGCAGCATCAGGCCGATGACCAGTGCGATGATGCTGATCAGCGAGGTGTCCATGCCCAGCGTGCGAGACAAGCCATCGACAAAATTTCCCCCGGCATGGGTAAACCCGTTGAACAACCACGCCAGACCGTCGACAAAGAAGCGAATGATCGCGCCGATGGCCTGCCCGAGCCATTCAAAAAAGCCTTCTACCTGCATATGTACGTCCTGATTGGGGTCGTGAAGAAAATGGTCTGTCCGCTTTGGCTGTCGCAATGCGTGTCAGGTTCCGTGGATCATAAAGGCTCTTTGCGTTGAAACCTGAATTTCTTCTGCGCCTGCCGCGAACGTTCAAGTGGCTGGCGGGCGCGATCATGCTGCTGATCGCCCTCCTCTGGCTGGCTGACCGACTCTGGCCGCTGCCACTGCCCAGGGACGATCTGGCTCGCGTTGTGCTGGCCGAGGACGGTACACCACTGTGGCGCTTCGCCGATACCAATGGCGTATGGCGCTACCCGGTCAGCAACGAGCAGGTCTCGCCCTACTACCTCGAAGCCCTGCTAACCTACGAAGACCGCTGGTTCTACAGCCATCCCGGGGTGAACCCGCTGGCGCTGTTGCGCGCCACCTGGCAAAACCTCAGCGGTGCCCGTGTAGTCTCAGGCGGCAGCACACTGTCGATGCAAGTGGCGCGGTTGCTCGATCCGCATTCGCGTACGCTATCCGGCAAGTTTCGCCAGCTGTGGCGCACGCTGCAACTTGAGTGGCACCTGTCCAAGGATCAGATCCTCAATCTGTACCTCAATCGCGCCCCGTTCGGCGGCACACTGCAAGGCGTCGCAGCCGCCAGTTGGGCCTATCTGGGCAAGTCGCCGCAAAACCTGACCCGCGCCGAGGCGGCATTGCTGGCGGTGCTGCCACAGGCGCCTAGCCGTCTGCGTCCTGATCGTCACCCGCAGCGCGCGCAACAGGCCCGCGACAAGGTGTTGAGACGTCTGGCCGAGTTTCAGGTGTGGCCGCAAGCAAGCGTGAACGAAGCACTGGAAGAGCCTTTATGGCTGGCGCCGCGACAGGAACCGAGCCTGGCGCCGCTGCTGGCCCGACGCCTGAATCGACCCAACAGCCCGCCACTGATCCGCACCACGCTGGACGCCTCACTGCAACGACGCATGGAAGACCTGCTGATGGGCTGGCGCGCACGCCTCCCGGAACGAACGTCGGCAGCGATTCTGGTGGTCGAGGCTGAGAACATGGCCGTACGCGCGTACGTGGGCTCGGTGGACATCAACGACACCAAGCGTTTCGGCCATGTGGACATGGTCACCGCCCTGCGTTCACCGGGCTCGACGCTCAAGCCGTTCCTGTACGGCATGGCCATGGACGCCGGGCTGATCCATTCCGAATCGCTGATGCAGGATGTGCCGCGGCGCTATGGCGACTATCGACCGGGCAACTTTTCGAGCGGCTTCGGCGGACCGGTGGCAGTCAGTTCGGCGCTGTCGATGTCCCTCAACCTGCCTGCCGTGCAATTGCTGGAGGTCTACGGGCCGAAACGCTTCGCCGCCGAACTGCGCAATGGCGGCGTGCCCCTGAGCCTGCCGCCGCTGGCCGAGCCCAGTCTGGCACTGATTCTTGGTGGCGCGGGCAGTCGGTTAGAGGACTTGGTGACAGGCTACAGCGCCTTCGCGCGCGGCGGGCGCAGTGCCGATGTTCGATTGCAACCGCAGGACCGACTGCGCGAGCGGCGGATGATGTCACCGGGCGCTGCGTGGATCATTCGACGCATTCTCAGTGGCCAGTCGCGCCCGGACATCGACCCGCGCGCCGAGCTGGTACAGCGCCCGCAACTGGCCTGGAAAACCGGCACCAGCTATGGCTTCCGCGATGCCTGGGCGATTGGCGTCGGACCGCGCTTTCTGGTCGGTGTGTGGATCGGTCGGCCGGATGGCACACCGGTGCCGGGGCAGTTCGGGCTGGCTTCGGCAGCGCCGCTGATGCTTCAGGTGCACGATGTGCTGGTCAATCGCGACAGTCAGCGCGGGATCGCCGCACCGGTGCAACCCGTGCCGCTGAACGTCGGTGTAGCCGCCATCTGCTGGCCACTGGGTCAACCGATGAACAAAAGCGACCCCAATTGCCGGCGCCAACGTTTCGCCTGGACGCTGGACGGCACCACGCCACCCACCCTGCAAGCGGCCGACCAACCGCTCGGGCTGGGTTTGCAGGAGCGTGTCTGGGTCAATGCCAAGGGGCTGCGCGTCGCGGCCAATTGCCCGGACGCCCGAGCGCAGGACATCGCGCTGTGGCCTGCGCCTCTGGAGCCCTGGCTGCCCAGAGCAGAGCGACGCGATGCTCGCCTGCCACCCGCTGACCCGGATTGCCCACCGCAGAACCTGAACCTGGCGCCCCCGCTGAGCATTGTCGGTGTGCGCGAAGGCGACAACCTGCGCCTGCCTGCCACCAGCCGTCAGGCTTTACGCCTCACGCTCTCGGCACTCGGCGGCAGTGGCCATCGCTGGTGGTTTATCGATGGCAAACCTCTGGCAGACACCGACACCCGGCAAGACTTCACCCCCACCCTGAGCAAACCGGGGCGTTATCAGTTAAGCGTGCTGGACGAAAGCGGTCAGACGGCGCGGGTTGAATTCAGCGTGGTGGAGTGAGCGCAGACGGGTATGACGCAGAGCGTCACGAAAGGCATTCACACGCTGGAGCGTGGGGAACGATAGACCTTTGACTTCGTGCCCATACTCCGGCGTGAGCATGCTGTAGGGCGCGAGCCTGCCGTCACTGAACCTGAAAGATCTTCGGCTCGGGAAACAGGTTGTTGAGGGTTTCCAGCAAACGCACGTGATAGATCGGCTTGCGGAACAGGTCGAGCACATGCAGGCGCAGCAGGTCGCTGACGTCATCCATGTCGGCATGGCCGGAAGTGACGATAACGGGCAAATGCTGGCGTGAGGTGTGATCGCGCAGGTGACGGATCAGCTGGATGCCGCTTTCCTCCGGCATCCGCAGGTCAGTGATCACCAGCGCGATATCCGGATGGAGGGTCAACTGGTGCAAGGCCATCTTGACGGAAGACGCCGTGAAACAGCAGAACCCCTCACCTTCGAGCAGTTCTGCCAATTCCTCGTTTGCGTCCTCTTCGTCATCAACCAGAAGCAGTTGTTGGCGGATGGGGTGGACAGCCATGTGGTTATCTCAACAGGAATGAACTCAAAGCATATTAATCAACTAACTTACCGTAGTACCACCCAATCCAGTGACAATATCATTGAATTTTCCTTTGATAGCGTCCCCCAAGGGGGTCACGAACGCAAACAGTACCAGCGCCACCATGGCTACAATCACTGCGTACTCGATCGCCGATGCCGCCTCCTTGTCCTTGAAAAAAGACTGAATACGCGTGTAGATGCTGACGTACAACTGGGTAAGGAACATCTCATTTCTCCTTGCGCCTTCAGTGGCGCCAATAAACCTTCTTGCGCATATATCTCCTCGCAATATCAGCATTGCCCTCAATCAAAAAACCCACAATCTCAACAAAGCATTAACCGGAAAGTTATAGGTCTGCCCAGCCCTTTGCGCAAACTGCAGAAACGGCTATGCCATTCATCCGAAAGCATTTTTATACCAAAGCAGAATGGCGCTTTGATTGCCATGAGCTACCTTCACATAACGGACATTTGACCTTGTCCTCTATTACCTGCTGGTGAAATTGCCGCACCGCGTGTGTTGAAGTTGTCCTGCGATGACAAAGGGAAAAGTTGCCATGAGCAGTCGCATTACCCTGGTGCTTGCTGTCCTGTTTTTGTTGGGGGCGTTGATTGCCGCGTATCTGGGGATCGCCGTCAGCAAACCAGCCGAGGCACCTGCAGCTGTCATTCCGCCCAGCGAACCTGTCACCACCGAAACAGCGATCCAGACGCCTCCGACGCCTCCCGTCGAGGACGCTTTGCGTCACAACGTCGTGGTGTTGGCCCGGGATATCCCTGCCTACACCGCAATCACGGCCGATGACCTGACCATCGAGCGCCTCAAGGTCGCCCCACCCGGGAGCTTTGAAGCCATCGACAAGATCGTCGGGCGCAGCAGTTGGCGCACGCTGACCGCCGGAAGCTGGCTTGCGGAGAGCAACTTCGAAGCAGGCGGCACCCTGGCGCGGATGATTCGTCCTCACGAACGGGCCCTGGCGTTGCAGGTCGATGAAGTGACGGGCGCCTCCGGGCAACTCAGCCCCGGCGACTACGTGGATGTACTGCTTTACCTGCCTGAGGACGTGAGCAATCCGAATCGGTCGAGCCAGGTTGTGGTGCCTGCCCTGCGCATTCTCGGCGTTGGCGCGCTGCTCGGTCCGGACCGCAACGGCAAGCCGGTGCAGGACATCAACGCTGACGAACGCCTCAAACAGGAGCAGCAGCGGATCAACGCGCGAACCGTCACGGTCGCGGTGCCGCAAGCCCTGGTGGCGCGCCTGATGCTGGCGTCGCAAACCGGTGTGCTGCGTCTGGCCGTGCGCAGCGCCGACGAGGGCAACCTGCAGGATTACTGGGCCAACGAAGCCGGCGGCCCTGACGCTGCCGAGCGACTCGATTCAGCCAACCGCCAACTGGTCAGCTTCAGACAACTGAGCTTGGGCCCGGCCAGCGCGCCAACATCAGGCGCAACCCCGCGTACGTCTCGCGCTGTCGAGGTCATACGCGGTAACCAGATCACGCAACAAACTCCCTGATTGAGCAAGGATTGCATTTGATGAGCTGTTGTTCCGTGCCAGTTATAAAACCCCGTTTGCTGGCGTTAGTCATCGCAACATTGTGCGCGCCAGGCGCGTGGGCCGCTTCGGGCAGTTGTGCCGGCCTTGCCGCGATGCCGGCTGCCGTGGAAATTGACCAGGGCATTCAACAGGAGGTGCGCTCTGCGGTGCCCATCACCCGCATCGCCGTGGGTGATCCGAAAATCGCCGATGTACATGTCAACGGCAGCGACGGTTTTCTGTTGACCGGCGTCGCACAGGGGACGACCAGCCTGATGGTCTGGACCGCCTGCGCAAGCGCGCCACGCCAGAGCATGGTCTTCGTGCGTGGCCGGGCGACGACCGCCATGGTCGAGAGTGTCACCGCGCCGTCTGCCGATGCGCAGTTACCCAGCCAGGTGCAGACCGACATCCGTTTTATCGAAGTCAGCCGCACCAAACTCAAGGAGGCCAGCACCTCGATCTTCGGCAAAGGCTCGAGCAACTTTCTGTTCGGCGCGCCCGGCACGGTACCGGGCGTCAACGTCACACCTGGCGCTGTGGGCGGCATAACGCCGAGCATTCCGCTGAACAACAGCAATTTCAATATCGTCTGGGGCGGTGGCAGCAGCAAGGTGCTGGGCATGATCAACGCCATGGAAAACAGCGGCTACGCCTACACCCTGGCACGCCCCAGCCTGGTCGCCCTCAACGGGCAAAGCGCGAGCTTTCTGGCCGGCGGCGAATTCCCGGTGCCGGTGCCCAATGGTGAAGGCAACGGTATCTCCATCGAGTACAAGGAGTTTGGCGTGCGCCTGACCCTGACCCCGACTGTCGTGGGCCGGGATCGGATTCTGCTGAAGGTCGCGCCGGAAGTCAGCGAGCTGGATTTCTCGGCCGGCATCACCATCGCCGGGACCACCGTGCCAGCACTCAACATCCGCCGTACCGATACCAGCATTGCGCTTGCCGACGGCGAGAGCTTCGTGGTCAGCGGGCTGATCAGTTCCAGCAACAGCGGTTCGGTGGACAAGTTTCCCGGTCTTGGCGACATCCCGATTCTCGGTGCATTTTTTCGCAGCTCGCAAATCCAGCGCGACGAGCGCGAACTGCTGATGATCGTCACCCCGCATCTGGTCCAGCCACTGGCCGCCAACGCCCGGCTGCCGTCGCTGCCAGGTGAGGCACTGCGCACCTACGACCCGAGCTTCCCGCGTCTGTATTTTCTGGAAAACGGCGATTTCGACCGCCGCGACGGATTATCCAAATGAGCCAGAGCCTGAGCCAGACCTTTCTGGCAATCACCCGTAACAACACCGACCTGGAGTGGCTGCAAAGTGCTCTGGGTTCGCTGGGCCAGGTGGTCAGTGCCGGTACCGGCAGCCTCGACGACCTGCTCGCGCTGGTGGACGTGACGTTCGCCAGCGTGGTGTTCGTCGGGCTCGACCGTGAGCATTTGATGACCCAGAGCGCCCTGATCGAAAGTGCGCTGGAAGCAAAGCCGATGCTGGCCATCGTTGCGCTCGGCGATGGCATGGATAACCAGCTGGTGCTCAATGCCATGCGCGCCGGAGCCAGGGACTTCGTTGCCTATGGCTCTCGCTCCAGTGAGGTCGCCGGTCTGGTCAGACGCCTGAGCAAGCGCCTGCCCGCCGTGACGCCCAACCCGAACATGAGCGGCCTGTCGGTGCTGTATGGCGTACAAAGTGATGACGACGGGGCCTTGATCGCGACGCACCTGGCGATGGTCGTGCACAAGAGCGGGCAGCGCACGCTGCTGCTGGACCTCGGCCTGCCACGCGGCGACAGCCTGTTGATGCTCGGTCTTGAATCGACCTTCAGCTTCGGTGACGCCCTGCGCCACTTGCGCAGGCTCGATGCAACGCTGATCGACAGTGCTTTCACCACCAGCGAAAGCGGCCTGCGCATTCTGGCTTACAGCGAAGCCGACGATCATCTGGAACAGTCCAGTGCCGCCGAGCTTTATATGCTGCTCAGCGCGCTGCGCCAGCATTTTCAGCATGTGGTGGTGAACCTGGTAGGTCAGCCCGACAGCGAAGCCTTGCGCTCGCTGGTCAGCCATTGCGATCAGTTGCTCTGGTACACCGACCAGAGCGTGCTGGGCTGTCGACGCAACCTGACGGTACTCAACAACTGGCGCGAAAAAGGCATGAAAATGCAGCACGCCGGCCTGCTGGTCGATCGTTATCAGCGCTCGGTCGCGCCCAATTCCGAAACCGTGAGCAAAACCTTCGGCCTGCCGGTGCTGGCGGTACTGCCGCTTGCGCCGGAGCTGCGCCTGAACGCCAAGAATCAGGGCGTGACACTGTTCGAACTGGCGTCACGCGACGCGCTGTGCTCCGGGCTGCGGCGGCTTGGCGAGCATCTGGCACGGCATACCGAGGCTCGCGAGAAAGCCGTTCAGGGCTGGCTCGCTCGACTGTGGGGGAACCGGTAATGGCGGAGAAACTGTTTGGCGTCTCATCGCGTACGCAAGGCAAGCCTGACGACGGGCAAGGCCTGAAACTGGTGCTGCACCGTTACATCATCGACGGCATGGAAGAAAGCGGCAAAAGCCTGCTCGAAGGCTCACGACCGGCCCTGGCGCAGTTCGTCATCGACAAGGTGGCCGAATACGTCGCACGGCTGCGGCTGGCCATCTCGCGTTACGAAATGGAGCGCCTCGCTGAAGAACTGGTCGACGAACTGACCGGCTTCGGCCCGCTGGAAGTGCTGCTGCGCGACACCTCGGTGACGGAAATTCTGGTCAACGGGCCAGGCAAGGTCTTTGTCGAGCGCGATGGCGTGCTGCACCACACCGACCTGCGCTTTATCGATTCGCACCACGTCGAGCGCGTGATGCAACGCATCTTGGCACCCCTTGGGCGGCGTCTGGACGAGTCTTCACCGATGGTCGACGCACGCCTGCCCGATGGCAGCCGGGTCAACGCCATCATTCCGCCCATTGCGCTGGACGGCCCTTGCCTGTCGATCCGGAAATTCCGCAAGGACATGCTCAAGAGCGCCGACCTGGTGGCCATGCAGACCATCGATCAGTCGATTTTCGAGTTCTTCCAGGAGGCCGTCGGCAAACGCTGCAACATTCTGGTCAGCGGCGGTACCGGCACGGGCAAGACCACCATGCTCAACGTGCTGAGCCAGTTGATCGACAGCCATCAGCGTCTGGTGACCATCGAGGACGTCGCCGAGCTGCAGCTCAGCCACCCGCATGTGGTGCGCCTGGAAACCCGCCCGCCCAACGCCGAAGGGCATGGCGAGGTGCGCGCCAGCGACCTGATCCGCAACTCGCTGCGGATGCGCCCGGACCGCATCATCCTCGGCGAGATTCGCGGTGTCGAAGTGCTGGACGTATTGACCGCGATGAACACCGGCCACGACGGCTCGATGAGTACCGTGCACGCCAACAATGCACAGGATGCTCTGCTGCGTCTGGAAACGCTGGTGGGCCTGACCGGGCGGCTGATCCCGGAAAAGACCCTGCGCCAGATGGTCTGCGCGGCGCTGGATGTGATTATCCAGCTGACGCGCCTGCCTGACGGGCGCCGCTGTGTCAGTGAAGTGGTGGAAGTGGTCGGCATACGCGATGACATCTATGTCACCAATACCCTGTTTCGCGTTGATCGCCGCACCGGGGTCGGCTTCATGCGCGAAGCGGCCCATGCCGCTGGCGACAAGCTGCGGCCTGGCTACTGACATGCTCAAGGAGTCGGCATGAGTGCGTCTCTGGTACTGGGCCTGATCTCCTTGCTGCTGTTTATTGCGTCCATTCGCATGTTCTACCTGGCGCTCAATCAGGGAGCCAGTGAACGGGTCCGGCAGCGGCTGATGGCCGGACAAGTGCAGCCCGTGGCTGAAAAGACCGGTTGGAGCTACCTGGATCGGGCCTTTTTGCGCGCCGGGCTGGGACAGCCGACCAAACGCATGGGCCTGGCCTTGTCGCTGTATGCGCTGCTGATACTGATCGGCTACGCAACGGCCGGCGTCGTCGGTGCGCTCAGCGTGCTGCTGGCGGTACCTCTGACACTGCGTGCGTTCGTTTCATGGCGCTATGAGGTGCGCGTGCGCCGCATGATCCAGCAACTGCCGCAATTGCTCGACCATACCGTGCGCAGCCTCAAGTCCGGCAGAACCCTGGCCGACGCCGTGCTGCACGGCATCGACGCCACCGACCAGCCGCTCAAGGACGGCATGAGCCGGATCGAGCGTAACGTACAACTGGGGGTCAGCCTGCCGGATGCGGCAAGGGACTTTGCCGAACTGTATGAGCGCGATGAGTTTCACCTGTTCGCCATCGGCTTGCGGGTCAATCACCGCTACGGCGGCAATGCCAGCGAGCTGATGGAAAACCTGATCAAGCTGATTCGTGATCGGGAACAGGCCGGTCGCCAATTGCGCGCCATGACCGGCGAAACCCGAATGACTGCCGTGGTGCTGGCGCTGCTGCCGATCAGCATGGCTGGTTACTTTCTGGCGGTGAATCCCAGCTATCTGCTGCATATGTGGGATGACGAAAGCGGCAAGATCATGCTGAGCGCGGCCTTCGCCCTGCAGGTCACGGGGTGCGTGGTGTTGTGGCGCATGTTGAGGAGCATTTGAGATGGAACTATTATTCGCCGCCATGATGCTTGCCGCTGCCGCATTTTTGCTGTTGTCAGGCATAGCCCGTCAACGTAGCAATGAACGCCTGGTGGCCAGACGCTTGAGGGGCCAGGTGATCCGCGAGAGCCGCATCGGCAGCCTGTTGCGGTTGCTCGGTGACACCCGCATAGGTCAACGCAGCATCAGCCTGGATTCGGAAACCCAGATATTGCTCAACCGCATCGGCTGGCGGCGCGCCAGTAAACGCTCGTTGTTCGCAGCCTGCCAGGTCGGCGTTCCGGTCGGCCTGATGGTCGTGGCCATCCTCGGCCAGATGCTGTTTTTCAAAGGCGTCCAGCAACCGCTCATCGCGCCTATCTTTGCCCTGGGCGCCGGCTATCTGCTGCCCAAGCGGATTCTGGCGAGCGTGGCTCGGCGCCGTCAGAAACAAGTGGTGGTGGAAATCTCTACCTTTATCCCGTTGCTGCGCATCCTGTTCGAGTCCGGCATGGCGGTCGAGCAGGCGCTTCGGGTGCTCAGCAACGAAGGTAAAGACCTGTTGCCGGTACTGTCCGAGGAAATCCGCGTGGTGCTGATGCGCGTCGATTCCGGTCTGGAACTGGGTGAAGAACTGAGAAAAACCGCCGCTGTGCTGGACGTCGACGAGCTGAGCGACACCTGTGTGATCCTCAATCAACTGATTCATCAGGGCGGTGGCGCATTGAAGTCCCTGCTCACGCTCAAGCAACTGATCGACGACCGACGCCTGACCCGCCTGCAGGAATACATTTCCAAACTCTCGGCAAAAATGTCGGTGGTCATGATGGTGTTTCTGTTCCCCGCCCTGCTGATTGTGCTGGCCGGGCCCGGATTTATGGCAATAAGCCGCGCACTGGGCAGTTGACCCGGTATTACCTGTGCACGAAAGGACGCATTGCAATGAAACCAGTGATCGTACTACTCGGGCTGCTGTTGCTGGGCGGATGCGCCAGTGATGGTCGCCCCCTCTGGACGCAGACCACGGCTCAGGCGGGCCAGTGCCCCAAGCTGACCTCGGATCAGGAGTTCTCCCTGAATCTGGCTCAGAACATGGCCGACGAAGGCCGGCTGCATGCCAGCCTTGCCAACCTGGAAAGCCTGCCCGACAGCCTGGGCGAAGTCCGCTTGCGCAAGGCCCGGGTGTTGCGGCTATTAGGCAGCAACGAGGCAGAGCCTCTGTACCGCAGCCTGCTGGGCACCTGCCGGGCAGCCGAGGGTGAGCATGGCCTCGGGCAACTGGCTGCGGCGCGTGGTGACAACGCGCTGGCACAGCAACACCTGCTGATGGCCAGCAAGCTGCAACCGACCGATGAAAAGATCCGTAATGACCTGGGCGTCGTCTACCTCAATCAGCTGAAACTGGAACAGGCACGCTTTCAGTTCCTGACGGCCATGGAGCTCAAACAATCGGACTCGCTGGCAGCGGTGAACCTGGCCACGCTGCTGATCTATCAGAACAACTGGACGCAGGCCGCCGAACTGGCGTCGCGGGCCGGGCTGACGCCTGAACAGGTGACCGATGCCCAGGCGCGCGCCGAGCAATTGAGAAAGCCCCTTGCCGCTCCGCGAGCATCTGCACGGCCCATTGCGAGCCTGACAGGGGAAAATGATCGTCAGCCCCAGGAGGTACGACCATGAAGCGCATGATACTCACCGGGTGTGTACTGCTGTTGAGCGCAGGAGATGCCTGGGCGGACAACCATGAAACTTCGCCTTCTGAAACCCGGCAGACCGAGACCTGGCTGCAGCTTCAGGCCAGCGGCAAGGCGGCTTCGCCGACGCCGCAGGTCAATACCGCTGCAGAACGCGACCTCAGTCTGCAACGCTGGCTGGACACCTATAAGTACAAGATCCCGGATTTTTACGATCAGGAGGCTGGCGGCAGCTTTTCCTCGGGCAAGAAATAATTCCGAACCGATAGTGGGCCTGCTGACACCCACTCTTACAACCTGCGCTCGGCAGGCCGCCGGGCACTCCGTTATCATGCGCGGACTTTCGATCTTCGAGACTGCCATGCGCCGTTTGTTATGCCTGCTGCTATTGATCCTGGCCCTGCCCGCCTCCGGCGCCGGTCTGCTGGACAGCCGTCCCTCATCCACCCTGGGCGGTGGCTCGCTGGATAACAGCAAGGACTTCCTGCCTGTGCGTCAGGCCTTTCAGTTGAGCCTGATCGAGACGACGCCGGAGTCGATCAAACTGAGGCTGGTCGCTACCGACGGCTACTACCTGTATCGCCACCGCTTCCAGTTCCGCACCGAGCCTGCCGACATCGGCCTTGGCCAAGCGCAACTGCCCAAGGGCGAGCAGAAACACGACGAGTACTTTGGTGATGTCGAGGTCTATCATGGCATTCTCGATATCGACCTGCCACGCAAACCCGGTGAACAGCGCCCCTTCACCCTCGCCGTCACGTACCAGGGCTGCGCCGACAAGGGCTTGTGCTATCCACCTGAAACCGAGCGTTTGAGCATTGGTGATGTGGCCGCCAGCCCGGCCGAGCAAGCCTCTGCCACCCCACCCGCCGCCACAGCAGCCTGGAGCTGGAAAGAACTGGCGCTGTTTTTTCTCGCCGGCGTAGGCCTGACCTTTACCCCGTGTGTACTGCCGATGCTGCCGATTCTGTCCGGCGTGGTACTGCGCGGTCAGGTAGGCGGATTGCGCGGGCTGAGCCTGTCTCTCGCTTATGTACTGCCGATGGCGGCGTGCTTTGCCCTGCTGGGCGCGCTGATGGGCGTGTTCGGTGCAGGCCTTAACCTGCAGGCGCGCTTGCAATCGGCCTGGGTACTGGTGCCGTTCTCGGCATTCTTCGTGATCTTCGCCATTGCCATGTTCGGCGCTTTCGAACTGCGCCTGCCGCAGTCCATCAGCTCTCGCCTGGACCGTATCGCCGGCAAGACCCAGGGCGGTTCCTTGTGGGGGGCAGCGGTCTTGGGCGTGGTCTCCAGCCTGTTGGTGTCACCTTGCGTATCGGCGCCTCTGGCCGGTGCGCTGTTGTACATCAGCGCCAGCGGCGATGCGCTCGGCGGCGCTCTGAAACTGTTTGCGCTGGGGCTGGGCATGGGCGCGCCGCTGTTGCTGATCGCAACCGGTGGTGCCACATGGCTGCCGAAAAGCGGCCCTTGGCTGGTGACGGTCAAAAATGCCATCGGTGTGCTGCTGCTGGGACTGGCAATCGGCCTGCTGAGCCGCGTGCTGCCAGGACAGGTCACGTTGTTGCTGGTGGGTCTGCTGTCGGCCGGTGTCGCGCTGTTTCTCGGTGCGCTGGAATTCAACATCAAAACCACACGGCAAAAACTCGCCCAGTTGCTGGGGCTGGCGCTGCTGGTCTATGCGCTGGCGTGCTGGTACGGCGCGCTGTCCGGGCAGACCGACCCCATGCGCCCGCTGGGTCGCGAATACGTCACGGCAAATAACGGGGCAGCAGCTCCGGTCGCGTCACAGTGGCAGACGATCACCACCTCCGCCGAACTGGACCGTGTGATGCAGGAAGCCCAGCGCGAGGGCAAACCGCTGGTGCTGGACTGGTATGCCGACTGGTGCATCAGTTGCAAGGTCATCGAACACGAAGTCCTGCCTGACCCGGGTGTGGTCGCCCGCTTGTCGGGTTACAAACAGGTGCGTTTCGACATGACCGACAGCAACGCAGAGCAACGCGCTCTGCTCGACCGGTACAAGCTGTTTGGCCCGCCAGCGCTGCTTTTCTTCGATAAAAACGGCGAAGAACGGCAAACTGTGCGGGTTATCGGCGAAATCGACGCAGCAGGCCTGATTGAGCGTCTGAACAGCGCCAATGACCAAAACTGACACCTGAGTCACAAACTTTGCGCGAATATCGCTCATTGTGCTGGCTACTGTTGTTAACTGGACAGTCCATTGCCCTTCCGGCATAGTCGCCGGGCGTAAACCGCTCGCAGACAATAAAAGGAACACGCAATGGCGACCATCCTGGTCCTTCACGGACCCAACCTGAACCTGCTGGGCACTCGGGAACCCGGGGTCTACGGCACTATCACCCTGCCTCAGATCAATCAGGACCTGGAGCAGCGCGCTCGCGATGCCGGTCACCATCTGATGTATCTGCAAAGCAACGCCGAGTACGAACTGATCGACCGCATTCACGCTGCCCGCGGCGAGGGTGTGGATTTTATTTTGATCAATCCGGCCGCTTTTACGCACACCAGCGTTGCAATACGTGACGCGCTGATGGGAGTGAGCATCCCATTCATCGAAGTGCATTTATCAAACGTGCACAAACGCGAACCTTTCCGCCATCACTCCTACTTTTCAGATGTCGCTGTAGGAGTGATCTGTGGCCTGGGTGCCAGTGGATACCGACTGGCCCTGGAAGCCGCCCTGGAACAACTGGCCGCCAGTGCCAAGCCATGACGAGTCCAGCCTGAAGCTGACCATATGGCTTGAGCCGGCCGACACATTGCCCTTACAGAACCTTGGGAGTTGATTAATGGATATTCGCAAAGTCAAGAAACTGATCGAATTGCTGGAAGAGTCCGGCATCGACGAGCTGGAAATCCGTGAAGGCGAAGAATCCGTACGGATCAGCCGTCACAGCAAGACGCCGGCACAGCCTTACTACGCACCGGCTCCGGTTGCTGCGCCTGCAGCGGCTCCGGCTCCTGCAGCAGCACCGGTTGCGGCCGCTCCAGAAGCGCCATCGGCTCCGAAACTGAACGGCTTTGTGGTCCAGTCGCCAATGGTCGGTACGTTCTACCGTACCCCGGCGCCTACTTCGCCTGCATTCGTCGAAGTCGGCCAGACCGTCAAGCAAGGCGACACCATCTGCATCGTCGAAGCGATGAAAATGATGAACCACATCACGGCAGAAACCAGCGGTGTGATCGAATCCATCCTGGTAGAAAACGGTCAGCCGGTTGAGTTTGACCAGCCGCTGTTCACAATCGTTTGACCCGGGGAGAGCCTGCGATGTTGGAAAAAGTTCTGATCGCCAACCGCGGCGAAATTGCCTTGCGCATCTTGCGTGCCTGTAAAGAACTGGGCATCAAGACCGTCGCTGTACACTCCACCGCAGATCGCGAGCTGATGCACCTGGGCCTGGCAGACGAAACCGTCTGCATCGGTCCGGCACCGGCCAATCTGTCCTACCTGAACATTCCGGCGATCATTTCGGCTGCCGAAGTGACCGGCGCCACCGCGATCCATCCGGGTTACGGGTTTCTCGCCGAGAACGCCGACTTCGCCGAACAGGTCGAAAAATCCGGCTTTGCCTTCATCGGCCCAAAAGCAGACACCATTCGCTTGATGGGTGACAAGGTTTCCGCCAAGGACGCCATGAAGCTGGCCAACGTGCCGACCGTTCCCGGTTCCGACGGCCCGCTGCCGGAAGACGAAGCCACCGCTCTGCGCATTGGTCGTGAAGTCGGTTACCCGGTGATCATCAAGGCCGCCGGTGGCGGTGGTGGTCGCGGCATGCGTGTGGTTCATCGCGAAGAAGACCTGATCGAAGCCGCTTCCCAGACCCGCGCCGAAGCAGCCGCCTGGTTCAGCAACCCGATGGTCTACCTGGAAAAATACCTGACCAACCCACGTCACGTGGAAGTTCAGGTGATTTCCGACGGTCAGGGCCAGGCCATCCACCTGGGCGATCGTGACTGCTCGCTGCAGCGCCGCCATCAGAAGGTTCTGGAAGAAGCGCCGGCACCGTTCATCGATGAAAAGGCGCGCGAGGATGTTCTGGCTGCCTGCGTCAAGGCGTGTATCGATATCGGCTATCGCGGTGCGGGTACGTTCGAGTTCCTGTACGAGAACGGTCGTTTCTACTTCATCGAAATGAACACCCGTGTTCAGGTGGAGCACCCGGTTTCGGAAATGGTCACCGGCATCGACATCGTCAAGGAGATGCTCAGCATCGCCGCCGGCAACAAACTGTCGTATACCCAGGATGACGTGGTCATCAAGGGCCATGCGCTGGAATGCCGGATCAACGCCGAAGACCCGAAGACCTTCGTGCCAAGCCCGGGTCTGGTCAAGCACTTCCATGCACCGGGCGGCAACGGCGTACGGGTCGATTCGCACCTGTACAGCGGCTACAAGGTACCGTCCAACTATGACTCGCTGATCGGCAAAGTGATCACCTGGGGCGCGACCCGCGAAGAAGCCATGGCACGCATGCGCAATGCCCTGGACGAAATCGTGGTCGACGGGATCAAGACCAACATCCCGCTGCACCGCGACCTGACCCGCGATGAAGGCTTCTGCGAAGGCGGAGTCAACATCCACTACCTGGAGCACAAACTGGCCAATCAATAAGCCAGTCTGCTTCACGACGACAAAGCCGCAGTGATGCGGCTTTGTTGTTTGCAGCGCATAGCAGTAAACTTGCCCGCTTCCTGCGGCCGCACTGGCCTTACTAGCCACACTTATTTCCAAATCGAAGGTAATCCGCCATGCCTTGGCTGCAAGTCCGTCTCGCCATCAGCCCGGAACAAGCCGAAACCTACGAAGACGCTCTTCTTGAAGTCGGCGCCGTGTCCGTGACATTCATGGACGCCGAAGACCAGCCGATTTTCGAGCCCGAACTCAATACCACGCCGCTGTGGGCACACACCCACCTGCTGGCGCTGTTCGAAGCCGACACCAATGCCGAGATGGCCCTGGCGCACCTGAGCCTGCTGACCGGCGAAGAATTGCCCGAGCACAGCGCTGAAGTCATCGAAGATCAGGACTGGGAACGCAGCTGGATGGATAACTTCCAGCCGATGTGTTTTGGCAAGCGCCTGTGGATCGTGCCGAGCTGGCATGCCGCACCGCAACCGGACGCCGTGAACCTGCTGCTCGATCCGGGTCTGGCGTTCGGCACCGGGACCCACCCGACCACCGCGCTGTGCCTCGAGTGGCTGGATGGCCAGGACCTCGACGGCTGCAACGTGCTGGATTTCGGCTGCGGCTCGGGCATTCTGGCCATCGCCGCACTGCTGCTGGGTGCCGAACAGGCTGTCGGCACCGATATCGACGTACAGGCACTGGAAGCGTCTCGTGACAATGCCGGACGCAACGATATCGCGGCCGAACGCTTCCCGCTGTACCTGCCCGAGGATCTGCCACACCAGCAGGCCGACGTGCTGGTCGCCAACATTCTGGCTGGCCCGCTGGTCTCATTGGCGCCGCAACTGGCAACCCTGATCAGGACCGGCGGACGCCTGGCGCTGTCAGGCATCCTTGCCGAACAGGGTGAGGAAGTCGCGGCAGCCTACGCTGACAGTTTTGAGCTGGACCCGATCGCAAACCGAGATGGCTGGGTACGCATCACGGGTCGCCGCCGTTAACCGCCGCTTCAACCGGACAGCCGCATGACCGACAGTTTCGTCACCCAGTGCCCGCACTGCCAGACCAGTTTCAGAGTCAGTCACGCTCAACTGAGCGTGGCCCGTGGCGTGGTGCGTTGCGGAGCCTGCCTGCAGGTGTTCAACGCAGCACGGCAGTTGCTCGAGCAACGCGCCAGCGATGACGCCGAGAAAGAGGCCCTGCCCGCCTCGCCGGTGGTCGCAGCCCTGCCCGAACCGGAGTTTCTGCCGACGCCAGTTCCCGAGCCCGAGCTGAAGCCTCAGCCGGAGCCGGAAAAGTTGCCCGAAGAGGACGACCCCTGGCAGGTCAGCGAACTGGATCTGGACAATCTCAATCTGGACGAAGAACTGGCTCGCCTCGAACAACGCGAGACCCGCAGGCCTGACACCTTTGCCCGCCCCGTCAGCGATATCGGCAACGACGATGTGAGCCTGACTGCGAAGCGTGACAGTCGTCAGAGCGACGAAGCGGCATGGGTCGATACACTGCATAACGATGATGTCGAGCAACTGCCCGAGCTGCATGCCGAGGTTATCGCGGATACCGACCCTGCAGAAGCTGCGGAGCCGCCGGAGGACGACAAACGCACCGAGCCGTCGCTTTCACTGGACAACGATCTGGACGATGACGAGCCGCCGATGCCGGTCATCATTCAGCGCAAAGCCCCGCCTGCCGAGAAGGTCGAGCGCTGGTCAGCGGTGGATGACGATGATGAAGACCACGACCATGAGCCGGAGCCTGAAACCCGGGGCAAGCGCAGCCGCAACGAACCGGCAGTGCGCGACCAGACACTTCTTGATCTGACCGACGATCCTTTACAGCTGGACTGGCAACGGCCCAAACCACGCTGGGGCAGACGCCTGGCCTGGGGCCTGTTGATCGTACTGGCGCTGACGGGCCTGGCAGGACAGTACGTCTGGTACCACTTCGATCAGTTGGCACGCCAGGATCAATATCGCCCGTTGTTTCAGCAGATTTGCCCGCAGGTTGGCTGCAAGGTGCCGAGCAAGGTCGACATTTCCCAGCTCAAGAGCAGCAACCTGGTCGTGCGCAGCCACCCGGAGTTTCAGGGGGCGCTGGTGGTCGATGCGATCATCTACAACCGCGCCTCGTTTTCCCAGCCGTTTCCGCTGCTGGAGCTGCGCTTTTCCGATACCGGCGGTCAGTTGATTGCCAGTCGTCGGTTCAAGCCCAGCGAATACCTGAGCGGCGAAATGGCCGGCAAGGAAGAGATGCCACCCCAGACGCCGATCCATATTGCGCTGGATATCCTTGATCCTGGCGCCAAGGCCGTGAACTACAGCCTGAACTTCCGCTCGCCGGAATGACACACCCGACGCCCAGGCGTCGGTCAAGACTGCATCTTTACACGCTGTTTTCAGCAAATAACACTGCACGATCGCAGAAATTTCGCTACAAAACACCCTCTGACCAGCCTTGTCGAGCACGGGTACGAGCTGTTCAGATTTTATCCAATTCAGCCTTTATCCAGTCATCGAGAGCGGGTATCATGCCAACCCTTTTTCAAACTCTCGGTTCGTTCTGACGGTGGCGCATGCGGCTGGCGGGATGAGCCGTTGCAGACCGGGTGAAACGGTTTTTACACGGCCTGCGGATGATTTGGCCTCCACAACAGGTAAGGCTATGTCGGCAGTACGCATCGGCCCATATACAGTGCAAAACGGCTTGATCCTCGCCCCGATGGCGGGCGTCACCGACCAGCCTTTCCGTCAGCTGTGCCGAAGACTCGGTGCCGGCCTGGTGGTTTCGGAGATGGTCACCAGTGACATGAGCCTGTGGAACAGCCGCAAATCGCGTCTGCGCATGATCCACGAAGGTGATCCCGAGCCGCGCTCGGTACAGATCGCCGGTGGTGATCCGCAAATGCTGGCAGACGCAGCACGTGCCAATGTCGAACTGGGTGCCCAGATCATCGACATCAACATGGGTTGCCCGGCCAAGAAAGTCTGTAACAAGGCAGCAGGCTCGGCGCTGTTGAAAGATGAACAATTGGTCAACGACATCCTGCAGGCCGTCGTGGCTGCGGTCGATGTACCGGTCACGCTGAAGATCCGCACCGGATGGGATCGCGACAACCGAAATGGCCTGACAGTGGCGAAAATCGCCGAGCAGGCAGGTATTCAGGCACTGGCGGTACACGGGCGAACCCGTGCCGACCTGTACACCGGCGAGGCCGAGTACGACACCATTGCCCTGATCAAACAGGCCGTGTCGATACCGGTCTTTGCCAATGGCGACATCGATTCACCGGAAAAGGCCCGGCACGTGCTGAAGGCTACCGGTGCAGACGGATTACTGATTGGCAGGGCCGCACAGGGGCGTCCCTGGATTTTTCGCGAGATAGAACACTTCCTGCGTACCGGAGAAACACTCCCGGCGCCGCAGTCGAGTGAAGTGGAACGCATTCTGCTTGAGCATCTGGCAGCGCTCCACGTTTTCTATGGAGACGTGATGGGCGTGCGCATTGCACGCAAACACGTCAGTTGGTATCTCGCAACGCTGCCGGGCGCCAGAGAGTTTCGCGCCCACTTCAATCGTTTGGAAGATACGGAAGCACAGTGCGCCAACGTCCGGGAGTTCTTCAGCCAAGGCTGCAAGGGCCCGGATAACGAGAATGATAAAGAGGTGGCCGCATGACGATGATGACCGAGACTTTAGTGAGTGGAACAACACCCGTGAGCGACAACGTCAATTTGAAACAGCACCTCAACACGCCGAGCGAAGAGGGTCAGACCCTGCGCGGAAGTGTCGAGAAGGCGCTGCACAATTATTTCGCCCACCTCGAAGGCGCATCCGTCACTGACGTCTACAACCTGGTGTTGTCGGAAGTCGAGGCTCCGCTTCTGGAAAGCGTGATGAACTACGTCAAGGGCAACCAGACGAAGGCCTCCGAGCTGCTGGGGCTCAATCGCGGCACGCTGCGCAAGAAACTCAAACAGTACGATCTGCTTTAAAGCATTCAAAACAGAAAAGGCGACCTTGCACCGCGGTCGCTTTTTTTTGCTGACTTCTTTTGCTTTTGATGGAAATCGAGATGACCGACCAGACTACCCGCCTGCCGATCCGCCGCGCTCTGATCAGCGTATCCGACAAGACAGGAATCCTTGAGTTTGCCCGCGAGCTTGAAGCGCTGGGCGTCGAGATTCTTTCCACTGGCGGTACGTTCAAGCTGCTCAAGGACAACGGTGTCGCGGCAGTCGAAGTGGCCGACTATACCGGCTTCGCTGAAATGATGGACGGCCGGGTCAAGACCCTGCACCCCATGATCCATGGCGGGATTCTGGGTCGTCGCGGCATAGACGACGCCATCATGACCGAGCACGGCATCAAGCCGATCGATCTGGTTGCGGTCAATCTGTACCCGTTTGAAGCCACTGTCTCCAAGCCGGGCTGCGACCTGCCCACCGCCATCGAAAACATCGACATCGGCGGCCCGACCATGGTCCGCTCCGCGGCGAAGAACCACAAGGACGTCGCCATCGTGGTCAATGCCGGCGATTACGGCCAGGTCCTGGAAAGCCTCAAGGCCGGTGGCCTGACCTACGCCCAGCGCTTCGACCTGATGCTCAAGGCGTTCGAGCACACCGCCGCCTACGACGGCATGATCGCCAACTACCTGGGCGGCGTCGACCAGACCGCCGAAACCCTGAGTACCGAAGGCCGCAGCCAGTTCCCGCGCACCTTCAACACCCAGTTCGTCAAGGCTCAGGAAATGCGCTACGGCGAGAACCCGCACCAGAGTGCCGCGTTCTACGTCGAAGCCAAACCTGCCGAGGTCGGCATCGCCACCGCCACCCAGTTGCAAGGCAAGGAGCTGTCGTTCAACAACGTGGCCGATACCGATGCCGCACTGGAATGCGTCAAGAGCTTCGTCAAACCGGCCTGCGTGATCGTCAAGCACGCCAACCCCTGCGGTGTGGCGGTCTGCCCGGATGATGAAGGCGGCATTCGTCAGGCTTACGAACTGGCCTACGCCACCGATTCCGAGTCGGCATTTGGCGGCATCATCGCCTTCAACCGCGAGCTGGACGCTGCAACCGCCAAGGCCATCGTCGAGCGTCAGTTCGTCGAAGTGATCATCGCACCGAGCGTCAGCGCCGAAGCCCGCGCCATCGTCGCCAGCAAAGCCAACGTGCGCCTGCTGACCAGCGGCCAGTGGAGCGAGCGCCTGCCTGCGTGGGACTACAAGCGTGTCAATGGCGGCCTGCTGGTACAGAGCCGTGACATCGGCATGATCACCGAAGCCGACCTCAAGGTCGTCACCCGGCGTGCGCCGACCGAACAGGAAATGCATGACCTGATCTTCGCCTGGAAAGTCGCCAAGTACGTCAAGTCCAACGCCATCGTCTACGCCCGCAACCGCCAGACCGTCGGCGTCGGTGCAGGCCAGATGAGCCGCGTGAACTCGGCACGTATCGCTGCCATCAAGGCTGAACACGCCGGGCTGCAGGTTCAGGGCGCGGTCATGGCCTCCGATGCCTTCTTCCCGTTCCGTGACGGCATCGACAACGCGGCCAAGGTCGGCATCACCGCTGTCATACAGCCAGGCGGCTCGATGCGTGACAATGAAGTGATCGCTGCGGCCGACGAAGCCGGCATCGCGATGGTGTTTACCGGCATGCGCCATTTCAGGCACTAAAGGCAGCTTCAAGCTTCAAGCTTCAAGCTTCAAGCTTCAAGCTTCAAGCTTCAAGCTTCAAGCTTCAAGCTTCAAGCTAAAGCCTAGCGTACTAACCATTCAACGCCACAAGCTAAACACTGCGCTTTTACTTGCAGCTTGCAGCTTGCAGCTTTTAGCTAACAGCTTGTAGCTACTCCAAAGGAGTCTGTTTTTGAATATTTTGATCATTGGCAGCGGCGGTCGTGAACACGCCCTGGCATGGAAAGTCGCCCAGGACCCGCGCGTGCAGAAGGTGTTTGTCGCACCGGGCAATGCGGGCACGGCGATCGAGGCCAAATGCGAGAACGTGGCCATCGACGTTCTGGCACTGGAGCAACTGGCGGATTTCGCTGAAAAGAACGTTGCGCTGACCATCGTCGGCCCTGAAGTACCGCTGGTTGCAGGCGTCGTCGACCTGTTCCGCAGCCGTGGCCTGGACTGTTTCGGCCCGACTGCCGGCGCTGCGCAGCTCGAAGGTTCCAAGGCGTTTACCAAGGACTTCCTGGCGCGCCACAAGATTCCTACTGCCGACTATCAGAACTTCACCGAGATCGAGCCTGCCCTGGCCTATCTGCGTGAAAAGGGCGCGCCTATTGTCATCAAGGCCGACGGCCTGGCCGCAGGCAAGGGCGTGATCGTCGCCATGACCCTGGCAGAAGCCGAAGACGCCGTACGTGACATGCTGGCTGGCAACGCCTTTGGCGACGCCGGTTCGCGCGTTGTCATCGAAGAGTTTCTCGATGGCGAAGAAGCCAGTTTCATTGTCATGGTCGACGGCAAGAATGTATTGCCCATGGCCACCAGCCAGGACCACAAGCGCGTCGGCGACGGCGACAGCGGGCCGAACACCGGCGGCATGGGTGCCTACTCCCCTGCCCCGGTGGTCACCGCCGAGGTCCATCAACGTGTCATGGACCTGGTTATCTGGCCGACCGTCAGGGGCATGGCCGATGAAGGCAACGTTTACACCGGCTTCCTCTATGCTGGTCTGATGATCGATAAAGCGGGTAACCCGAAAGTCATCGAGTTCAATTGCCGCTTCGGCGACCCGGAAACCCAGCCGGTCATGCTGCGTCTGCAATCGAGCCTGGTACTGCTGGTCGAAGCTGCACTGGCGCAGGCGCTGGACAAGATCGAAGCACAGTGGGACCCGCGCCCGAGTCTGGGTATCGTGCTGGCCGCCGGGGGTTATCCTGGCGACTACGCCAAAGGCGCGGTCATCGAAGGTCTGGACGCAGCGGCACAGCTCGAAGGCAAGATCTTCCATGCAGGCACAGCCTTGCAGGATGAACGTGTCGTGACCAGCGGTGGTCGTGTACTGTGTGCCACAGCACTAGGTGACAGCGTGGGCAACGCGCAGGAAAATGCCTACGCGCTGGCCGCAAAAGTCGACTGGCAAGGGTGTTTCTACCGCAAGGACATTGGCTACCGAGCCATTGCCCGTGAGCGTGGCGAAGACCAGGAATAATCGATCGGACCAGCCTCTTCAAACAGAGGCTGGCCGGTTGCTCCGGTATTCGCGGTTTTTACCAGGCATTCACTCACGAAGGGATTTCATTGTGCGCTGGCTCAGGATTGCCATAGCCTCAACCGTCGGACTGCTGACTCTGCTGTTCATGCTTTCGGCACAGGCCGAGCATGGTGCAGGCTGGTCGACGCTGCTCGACGAAAAGGCCCACCTGACGCTGGATGAAATCCGCTCGGCGCGCTATCAGAATCAATTCAGCCCCATCGAGCTGGAACGTGTCACGGCTGCGGATCGCGACAGCGCATTATGGCTGCACTACCGCCTGCAACCGACCCAGCACGAGCAATTGCTGCGCATCTTCGCCCCGGACCTGTCCAGCGCCGACATGTATGTCATGGACGGCGATCGACAGATTGATCATGTACGCACGGGCAATGACGTACCGATTGAAGATCAGCGACTGCCGTCCAACGATTTCCTGCTGCCGGTTCCGCAAAGCTCGGCCCCGCTGGATATCTATCTGAGGCTGGTCTCCGCGCAGAAAATGCGCCCCAGCATTACCCTTGAACCGGCCATCGCAAGCGCCGCCAATGAGACTCAGCCATTGCTGTTCGGGCTGCTGTTTGGCGCACTGTCCATGCTGATCGTGCAGAACCTGACGCGTTACGGGCACACCCGGTCGCGCAGCAATCTGTGGCTGGCCGCCTGCGAATCGTTACTCGGGCTCAGTGCCCTGTTGCTCCTCAACCTGCTGCGCCCGATCGACCCGTGGAATATCGCGCAAACCCCGAGCGCGCACCTGGCACTGTTGCTGGCCGCTGTCGCAGGCCTGATCTACACCTACTGTTTCTTCGTCCACCGCAATGCCCGCAAGCTCGATCGCCTGTTGCTGGGCAACGCGGTGCTCATGGGGATCGGCGCCCTGCTGGTGCTGTTCGACGAAAAGCTGCCGATCAATTTCCTGACGTTCGGCCTGGTCTCGTTGACGACATTGAGCATTCTGGCGGTGTCGATGTGGCACTGGCAGAAGGGCTATCGCTCGGCACGCCTGTTTGTCCTGGGGATGATCACCTTCAATATCGGCTACATGGTGGTCCTGCCCGGCCTGCTGTGGCTGAGCCTGGTGCCGCCGCAATGGCTCATACTGGCGCTGCTCAGCGTGTTCTGCATCAGCGGTGTGCTGATGAGCCTGGCGCTCAGCGAACGCCATCGCAGCATCACCGAAGACCGTTTCAGCATCAGCCGCGATCAGGCGGCCAGCACCGCCGAAATCAACGCCAAAGCCGAGTTTCTGGCCAAGATCAGCCACGAGATTCGCACCCCGATGAATGGCGTGCTGGGCATGACCGAGCTGCTGCTCGGCACCCCGCTGTCGGTCAAGCAGCGCGATTACGTGCAGACCATCCACAGTGCCGGTAACGAACTGCTGACGCTGATCAACGAGATTCTCGACATCACCAAGCTCGAGTCAGGACAGATCGAACTGGACGACGTGCAGTTCGACATCGGCGCGCTGGTCGAGGACTGCCTGAATATCTTCCGCGCCAAGGCCGAGCAGCAACAGGTCGAACTGATCAGCCAGATCCAGCCGCAGGTGCCACGTGTCATCAATGGTGATCCGACTCGCCTGCGCCAGACACTGCTGAGCCTGCTGGAAAATGCCCTGAAGAAGACCGACGAAGGGGAAATTCTGCTGGCCGTATCCCTTGAGTCATCGAAAAGCGGCAATACGCGGCTGCGTATTTCGGTGCAGGACAGCGGCGAATCGCTTTCCGACGAAGAGCGTGAAGAGCTGCTGCACGCCGAACTGCACAGCCGTAACTTCCTGGCCAGCAGCCGGCTCGGCGGCCACCTCGGGCTGGTGATCGCTCGTCAGTTGATCGTACTGATGGATGGCGAGTTCGGCATTCAGAACACGGGGGCGCAAGGTAATACGCTGTGGCTGAACCTGCCGCTGGACGCAAAGCTGCTTGAACAGCCGACCATCGATCTGGACAGCCCGCTCAAAGATGCCAGGGTGCTGGTGGTCGACGACAACGACACGTGCCGCAAAGTGCTGGTCCAGCAATGCAGCGCCTGGGGCCTGAATGTCAGCGCCGTGGCGTCCGGCAAGGAGGCACTGGCCCTGCTCAGAACCAAGGCGCACCTGCGCGACTATTTCGATGTGGTCCTGCTCGATCAGAACATGCCAGGCATGACCGGCATGCAACTGGCCGCCAAGATCAAGGAAGATCCAAGCCTGAATCACGACATTCTGTTGATCATGCTGACCGGCATCAGCAATGCGCCCAGCAAGATCATCGCGCGCAACTCCGGCATCAAGCGCATTCTGGCCAAACCGGTGGCAGGCTACACGCTCAAGACCACGCTGGCCGATGAACTGACTCAGTTGAACAAGGGTGTCGTGTCGAACAAGCCTGGCCCGGTCGTGACTCCGCCGGTCAACGTCCCTGGCGACTTCCGGATTCTGGTGGCCGAAGACAACAGCATTTCGACCAAGGTCATCCGCGGCATGCTCGGCAAGCTCAACCTCAACCCCGATACCGCGAGTAATGGCGAAGAGGCGTTACGTGCCATGAAGGCGCAGCGTTATGACCTGGTGTTGATGGACTGCGAGATGCCGATACTCGACGGCTTCTCGGCCACCGAGCAATTGCGCGCCTGGGAAGTCGGCAATCAGCGTGTACGTACCCCGGTCGTTGCACTGACCGCGCATATTCTCACCGAGCACAAGGACCGCGCGCGCCAGGCCGGCATGGACGGCCACATGGCCAAGCCCATCGAATTGTCCCAGTTGCGCGAGCTGGTGGAGCACTGGGTGGCGCACCGTGACAAGGCCCGCGGGCTGACGTCGGACGGCGAGCACTATCGGCAAAACTGACAGCGACGGGAAAGGCCTGTGGCCTGATAGACTGGCGATGCCATCCACCTGCTGCTGTGAGTCGAAGCCATGCTTCACGTGTTGTTCAGCGTCTATCTGAAAATGCTGGTGCTTTACAGCCCGTTTTTCGTTCTTTCCTGCTTCATCAGCCTCACGCGTGGTCACTCGCGCAAGGAACAGCGACGCCTGGCCTGGAAGGTGGCACTGGCGACACTGGTTTCCAGCGTATTGCTCTATCTGTTCGGACGCGTGATTTTCGATGTATTCGGCATCACCGTGGATGCGTTCCGGATTGGTGCCGGCAGCGTGCTGTTCATATCGGCACTGGGCATGGCCCAGGGCAAGTCGGCGGTGCAGACCGACAATATCCAGCAGGATGTGACCATCGTTCCTTTGACCATCCCGCTTACCGTCGGCCCCGGCACGATCGGTGCGCTGCTGGTCATGGGCGTCAGTCAGCCCCACTGGGACGACAAACTCACCGCCATCCTGAGTATTGCGCTGGCCAGCCTGACCGTAGGCGTCGTGCTTTACCTCTCCAACCGTATCGAACGAATCCTCGGCGATCAGGGTTTGCAGATTGTCAGCCGCTTGATGGGGTTGTTCGTCTGTGCGCTGGCCGCGCAAATCATCTTCACCGGCATCCGGGGCTACCTGCTGCCCTGACCGGATTCAGATACTTGCAGCGCGCACCAGCCCCTGCGCCCTGCCGTCCAGATAATCCATCACCTCGTCACGGTGTGCTGCATACGCCTTACTGTCAAACGTGTAACTGCCACCTTTGAAGTGAAACAGCAGCCGTCGGCTACCTGCCGCATACTCGTCCACGCTGAGATGCAGACTGCACAACAACAGAAGGACTCGATCAGGTTCATACTTTTCGCAGGGCACGACCTGAAAACTGCCCAGACGTCCCTGATCGAAGCCGTTTTGAAAGTACGACTCTGCTGCCTGATTCACTCCCAACGCTGCGACAGCGCGCTGCACCAGGCCGCCAAGACGTTTGCGGTCCGCAGGATGGCTGACCTTGAACGTCGCGTCCAACAAATCGTCGGCACTGCTCACCACCAGTGAGTCACCCAGGACCACACCCTTTTGCTGTATACCGCGCGCCTTGAGGCGGCTGCGGTAGTAATGCATCCAGCTGCCCCATTGGGCCTTGAAATCAAACTGCCTGTCTGCGAACAACTGGGCGTCCAGAAGCACGTTCTGAATATCCGTGCGCTCCTCGCTCGCAAGCCCGGGCAGGAACGCCACCATACTGGGGATAGTGCCCAGATAGGCCGCATTGCCTGTGTCTGCACTCATTTGCGTTACTTCCTTCCATGGGCTTGTCCAGATTGCTAAAGACTGATGATTTCGGCTGCGGCACGATCAGCCAGGGTGTCCTGCACAACCTGGCGAAAAGGCTCGAAGCTCTGGCGACTGAAGCGGAATGCAGTACCAACGACATGCACCTGCATTTCTCCGCCAAGAACCTGCCAAAAATAAAGCGCGGGTCTCAACGCTATGGTCGTCATCTGCAGGCTGCACAACAGGATCGTTACCTCGTCTTCGCTGTGCATTGAACACGGTATGAGTTGAAAGCTTTCAGAACGTCCGGACGTAAACCAACTGCTGAAAAACGTCTTCGCATGATCACTGCTCAGTAGCCTGTCGAGCGAACTGCGATATAGCTGGCGAAGCTCGCCAGCATTATCGAACACTGGAAGCTGCAAGCTGCCAATGTCACTGAAACTGTGAATCTTCAAACGCGCATCGTTGATCCCGGCGCCATGCGAACCGCCCGTGGCGGCAATCGAGCGCTGGTAAACATCCAGCCATGCACGCCAGTTTCCCCTGAAAGAATGGCGATCATCTGCGACCAGTTTGGCATGGTGCAGACAATCGATTATGTCCTGGCGCAAATCAGGTTCGACATTGTCGGCGAAGGACAGCAGGCTGGCACCGGTCAACAGGGCTTCATTCGGATCAGACATCAGGACTGCCCCCAAGCGACATGATCAGACCAGCGCGCTTGCTCGACAGCGCGGTATCGATGCCATCGCGAAACTGTGAATAGACCTGTTCGAACAGTTGCATCGCATAGACGGTCACAGCGATGTTGCCGTAGATATTCTTTGGCTCGATGACCTCGAAAAGAAAAGCGGATGGCAACGGCTGACGCGTGGCGAACTGAAACTGCGCCAGCTTCAGGTTCTGCCGGGTGTCGACGAACGCCATTTGCAGAACCACGCTGACCTGCAATCTTCCTGCGTGATTCAAACCGCTCTGTACGCTCTGACTGCGCAGCAGATCAAGCGCTTCGCTGCCGACGGACTGATTGCCCACCCTGCGCATGAACGACTCTGCCTGCAGCAGAGTGTCGGCTGACACGAAGGGTGCAAGCGCGCGCGCCATGCAACTCCATACCGTTTCGGCAGACTCTGCCGGCAAAGGCTGGCTGACATGTTCGTTGGCACTCGGCAACCAGCCGAAACGCTGCGCTGCGGCGAGACGGGTTTCATTCCATTTTTCGGGTTCGGCAAACTTTGAGTGTTGCTTCGATGCGGCCAACTGCACGTACAGCATCGAGTCCAGCACATCGTTTTTCAGGGAGACCGGCTGCGGCTCGGGGAAAAACATCAAACAACCCGCATTGACGACTACGGCATCCAATTCCTGCTTCATGGGAAAATTCCTTTTATCCCGGAAGCGGAGGTAGCACGTACCTCCGCCAACACTCCGATCAGATGTCGAACTCTGCGATCGCACGACTGGCGTTATCATCCAGCCGTTGCTGGATCAGGTCGCGATGGCGCGCATACAGAGCCGTGTTGAGCAACAGGCTGTCCTCGCCTTTCCAGGTCTGGACACTGGTGTCCTGCCACTCCCAGAACAGCACGTTGGTGACGTCGCTGTCAGCCTGAAAACTGACTGCTGCCATAGCCAGACTCACAATGTTGTCCTCGGATTCGATACAGGAGGCGATACGGAAGCTGCCGCCACGGTGTGACTTGGTCTGGTTCTCGAACAGGCGCAGGGGTTCTTTTTTGGCTTTCAACGCGGCGATGGCATCTGCAGCCACCTTGAGCATCAGCAGCGATGCAGGTCCGGGCAACGCGGCAGCTGTAATGGCCGAACCGAGGATTTCCAGACCGACTTCGTCCATGGTGAAACGCTGCTGGGTAGCACGATAGCGCGCATAGCTCCACTGGGTGGAAAGCCAGCCCACCTTCGAGAGCACTTCGTTGAATTTGTCATACCACTGATCGCCCTGGGTTTCAGAGCTGAACGCCTTGTTGGCCACGAGGGTGGCGAACAGAAAGGAATTCATAACGTCCTGCTTGCTCTGCGCCGAGATACCGCTGGCAAATGCCAGCAGACTGCCTGCGACCACCGCGCCTTCATTGCCGGAGTTTGCGTCAGTGACGTCACGTGCCTCAAGTAACCCGGGGGTTGCTGCGGCCGCATAGGCGGCCAACAAAGGAGGGCATTCAGCCAGCTCGCAGGCGGCGATGTAATCGAGGTTGTCAGTGCTGTTCATGGTTTTTTCCTGTGTCATTTCATTAGTCCTTTAATTCATGAGTCCTGATGGACTGAATCGAGACTAACGAAATAACTCAGGCCGTTTTTTCGGCGCTTTCCGGTTGTCCTCTGATGGCTTCCAGGCACCTGGCGGTTGCGCTCGATACGCAGAACAAAATTCGACCCGCCGCCTGCCTCCCGGTATACCGCAGGTGAGCGAACATTCCCGGGAGGTTTCTGGAATCGGACTACGGCCGACGCAGGTTGGAGAGCGCCGATTCGCTCAGGCCTGTGAGCCGATACACAGGCCCACAGGCTTGAAGTGACATCGACACTTCAGCACTTTCCCGCGATAGAGAGCTGCAGGTATGACACGCGGGCGCGGTCACGCTGTAGGCTTGTTGCCGTACCAACGCGGCGTATAGACCCAGTTGCCGCCTTCGTGGCGAGGAAAGGTGCACGTCAGGGAAGAGCCGATCAACACCATGGTGCGCATGTCCACCTGTTCCGGGGTCAATTCGCCCAGCGTGATAACCCTCAATGTCTGCCCGGGACGGCCGATATCGCGCCCCAGCGTCACGGGGGTTTCAGGGATGCGATGCTGGCGGACAATCTCCAGCGCACGCCCCAGTTGCCAGGGCCGGGAGCGGGATATCGGGTTGTAGAACGCCAGCGCCAGATCGGCCTGGCAGGCAAGGTCCAGACGCTTTTCGATGATGTCCCAGGGCTTGAGGTTGTCGGACAGCGACAGCACACAGAAATCATGCCCCAACGGCGCACCGGCCTGGGCTGCGGTGGCCAGAGAGGCCGAGACACCGGGCAGAATTTCCAGCTCGACCGCATGCCAGTGAGGATTATCCGACGCATGCAACGCTTCAAGCACCGCTGAAGCCATGGCGAAAACCCCCGGATCACCGGACGACACCACGACCACCGAGCGGCCTTGAGCAGCCAGTTCGAAGGCATGTCGGGCACGCTGCATTTCTTCACGATTGTCAGTGCAGTGCAGTACCTGATCAGCGCGAAACGGCCCCGCCATGCGCACGTAGGTTTCATAGCCCAGCACATCATTGGCACGTGCCAGTTCGGCCTTGACCGCAGGCACCATCAGGTCTGCTGCGCCAGGACCCAGGCCAATGACTGCGAGTCGGCCACGCCCGCGGCCGATGCTCGGCACATCCAGCGGATGCGCTGCGACAGCGATCGCTGTGTGGGCATCGACGCAGAGCGGTGGCAACAGCTGAGGGACTGCATTGAGGGCCATCTCGCTGGCCGGCGCGGCACTGACAAATCGCACCGCAACGTCCAGCTCGGCGGCAGCCTTGTGCAGGTGCGGATTGGCCATCTGCTCCTCGGCAGCCAACAGGCACGCCAGAGACTGCCCGGCGATACGAGCCTCACGCAGGGCCGAGCGCACGTGCTCAGCCAGTTCGTCGGTGAGCTCAGTCACCGCCACCAGCACGTTACGTGGGTAGATCAGCAATTCATGGGGCGAAGGATCGCGCAGGGCACTGCCGACATGAATGGCCAGCGCCGCCTGTGGATCTTCGGGCAGTTGCGCCTGAGCCAGCCAGGGGGCTTCACCCTCGATGCGCACGGGTTCGCCGGACAGCAGGTCGGAAACGAAACGCTTGCCCAGCTCCAGATCGCCCAGTGCATAGCCGCTTGGCGGGTTGAGCAGGCAGGTGCCGAAACGCAGCTCGCCGCTGGTGGTGATCGCCGGCGCAACGCCAAGCCCGCTGGCGATGCTGCGCGCCAGGACATTCACCCCGCCCAGACCGCCAAGCAGCGGCACCACCGCGCTGCCGTCTTCGGCCACGGCGAGCACCGGCGGTTCGGCGCCCTTCTCCAGCAGCACGGCGGCCAGGGTGCGGATAACGATACCGGCTGCGCAAAGGGCGATGATCGGCGTGTTCTGTTGATACAACTGGCGCAGCGTCGCGCCGAAGTCGCTGTAAGTGCGGTCGGCCCCCTGCACGCGCTCGGCCAGGCCATGAATCAGCGCATCGGGAAACAGTTGTTGAATACGCCGCGCGGTAGCAAGGCTGCCATTGCCGAGAATGACGATGGCCGGAGTCATGGAGGTCATCAGCCTTGCCACCTGTCGCCCGGGACGATAATCAGCGAAAAATACGGCGAAGACATCGGGTCGACCTGATCCAGCGGGACGATTTTCTGGTTGCTCATCGTGGCGCGCTCGACATACAGCGCGCGCCCGGCCATCCCCAGTTCGGTCAGCACCTCGCGGACCTTGTGGAAGTTGCGCCCCAGTTTCATGATCACCGCCGCGTCGGCATCGGCCAGCTTGCGTTTCAGGTCATCGTGGGGCAGCACACCGGACAGCACCGACAGGCTCTGATTGCGATACACCAGCGGTGCGCCCAGCACCGAAGCACCGCCAAGCATCGAGCACACGCCCGGAATCACTTCAGCGTCGTAGTGCTCGGCCAGACGATCGTGCAGGTACATGTAGGAGCCATAGAAAAACGGATCGCCTTCGCAGATCACCGCCACGTCGCGTCCGGCGTCCAGGTGTGCGGCGATGTGCCGGCTGGATTCGTCGTAGAAGTCGCTGATGAGCTTTTCGTAGGACAGTGTCGCCGGCAATGCCTCGGTGGTGACCGGGTAGACCAGCGGCATCAGGGTCTGAACGTCCTGCAGATGCGCTTCGATGATGCCGAAGGCGTTGCCCTTTTTGCCCTTGGCCACGAAATACGCCACCACCGGCGACTCGCGCAGCAGGCGCAGGGCCTTGACGGTGATCAGCTCCGGATCGCCAGGACCGACGCCCAGGCCAATCAATCGACCGCGTGCCTGCATCATTCGATCTCCGTGGCCAGTGCGTTGACAGCGGCCACGGCCATGGCGCTGCCGCCACGACGGCCCTGCATGATCACGAACGGCACGCCGCGGCTATCGGCGGCGAGCATCGCCTTGGACTCGGCGGCGCCGACAAAGCCGACCGGAAAGCCGAGAATCAGTGCAGGTTTGGGCGCACCGGCATCGAGCATTTCCAACAGATAGAACAGCGCGGTCGGCGCGTTGCCGATGACCACTACGCTGCCTTCCAGGTGCGGACGCCACAGCTCAAGCGCCACCGCAGAACGCGTATTGCCCAACTCCAGAGCCATTTCCCGCACGCCTTCATCATGCAGGGTGCAGATGATCGGGTTATTGGCGGGCAGCCGGGTGCGGGTGATGCCTTCGGAGACCATGCGCGCATCACACAGGATCGGCGCTCCGGCGGCCAGAGCGTTGCGCCCGGCGGTACCGGCACCCGGCGAGAAGCGCAGGTCTTCGATGACTTCGACCATCCCGCAGGCATGGATCACGCGCACGGCGAGTTTTTCCAGGTCGGCAGGGATCGTGTCAAGACGCGCTTCGGCGCGAATGATCGAGAAAGAGTTGCGATATATCTCCTGACCATCGCGGATGTAATCAATCATGCATGTTGCTCCGTGAGCCGGCGTTCAACTGCGCGCCGACTGCTTCAATAGTAAGGTTGCGCGCGCGCAGCACGCCGAAACCGGCATGCGCTGCATCGCGAAAATAAAGATCGTAACGGCCCGGCGCGACAGCCAGCAAGGTCACTGGCGCTACGTGGGCGGCGGCGCAGGAACGCGTGCAGCCGCTCAAGTGAATAGCCTGGCCGGTATCAAGTGCCGCAGCCAGTTGCAGGGCGTCGGCCTTGGTGTCGGCCAGCCCCTTGGCGCATCCGGCAGAACCGGTACAGGCGAGCATCTGCGCCAGCGGTTGCTCGGCAGAACCTGCGAAGCCGGATGCCTGCAACTCGTCCAGCACCGCTGCCGCGCGCTCGACCGGCACGTTGGGCAGCAACAGGCTTTGCCAGGGCGTCAGGCGCAGCGTGCCGTCGCCCTGATCCGCAGCCAGTTGCGCCACGCTGCAAAGCATCGCCGCATCGAGACGCCCCAACGGTACTGCAGCGCCCACCGCCACCTGATTCGGCTGGGCCTGTGGATAAACACCGATATGCCGAGTGCCTTGAATGGCCGGACGCTGCCAATCGGTGATCGCCTTATCGGTCCGCACTGTGCAGGCGGACCGGGTCGACAGCTCACGCAGCAGATCGGCGGTCGATACCTCGGTCAGCAGGTGCCGCATCCGGGTGTGCTCGGGACGGGCCAGGTCGAGAAACAGCTCCAGCAGTGCGACAACCAGCATCTTCCCTTCGGCTAGAGGGACAGCGGCCAGCGGTCGGTCATGGGCCGGGCAGCCGGCCAGGCCGAACGCCAGCAGCACTTCGTCGTCGCGTTTCAGCGCCGACAGCCACACGTCGTGCGGGTGTTCGAGCATGACCAGCGCTTCACCAGCATCCAGCGACAAGGCGAACTTGGGGGACAGCTCATGAAAACGCGGGTGATGTTCCAGCGCGTCGAGAATCTGCGCCGCCAGCGGCCGGGCATCGAAGAGCATCTGCGGGTCCAGCCCGGCCGTCGGGCTGAGCATCAGGTTGCGCACATCGTCGCTGGCCGGGTTGGCGGGGCCGAGCCCTGCCGCCATCAAGGCGCCGATCAACCCGTCATGATCGGCACCAATGCCGCGAATCTGCAGGTTGGCGCGGTTGGTGGCTTCGATAATGCCCTGTGCATAAGTGCGCGCGGCCTCGGCAACGGCCATGGCCTGCACACTGCTGATCACCCCGCCCGCCAGCTTGATCCGGCAGATCCCGCCGTCCAGTGCCGGGACGATACGCAGCAACCCCGGACAGGCCGAGGGGCGTAGCGTTGCAGAGGATGTGCGAGCGGACTGCTGCTCGTTCAATGGGTCACCCGATGTGAACTGGCTGGAAACGGACGTTGATTAGAGCACTTGTACCCCGTCGGGCGCGGTATTATGCCTGCTTTGTCCGCAGGCATGAAAAGGCGCTCTGTCGGAAGTTCGGATTGAGGTAGGTACATGTCGCCGTGGCTGACAGTCGTGGGAATCGGAGAAGACGGTTACAAGGGGCTCGGCAAGAACGCCAGACACGCGCTGCTGCATGCTGATCAGGTGTTCGGCGGCCCGCGCCAACTGGCGTTGCTGCCGCCGTGCATTCGCGCCGAGCGACGTGCGTGGCCCAGCCCTTTCTCGTTGAACCCTGTGCTCGAGCAGCGCGGTGCCGAGATCTGCGTGCTGGCCAGTGGCGACCCGATGATGTTCGGCGTCGGCGCCAGTCTTGCACGCGTGGTCAGCATTGACGAAATGCGTATTCTGCCTGCGCCCTCCTCTTATTCTCTGGCCGCCGCCCGCCTCGGCTGGCCCCTGCAGGACGTCGTCACCCTGTCGGTGGTTGCCCGGCCGGTGGCCGCGCTGAACGCGCACTTCCACCATGGCATGCGTCTGCTGGTGTTGAGCAACGACGGCAGCAGCCCCGCCGTGATTGCCGGTTTGTTGCGCGAGCGCGGCTTTGGTCCAAGCCGCATGACCGTCCTGGAGCATCTGGGTGGCGAAGCCGAACGGCGCGTCGAAGGGCTGGCCAGCGAGTGGGGCAACCCCGAGATCGCCGCGCTGAACCTGGTTGCCATCGATTGTCGCGCCGATGCCAGCGCCATCCGTCTGAGCCCCGTTTCAGGTCTGCCGGACAGCGCCTTCGAACATGACGGCCAGCTCACCAAGCGCGACGTACGCGCCATCACCCTCGCCCGCCTTGCACCGCTGCCGGGCGAACTGTTGTGGGATGTCGGCGCGGGCTGCGGCTCCATCGGCATCGAATGGATGCGCGCGCACCCGACCTGTCGGGCGATGGCCATCGAAGCCGACGAAGGCCGCCAGCAACTGATCGAATTCAACCGCGACGCACTCGGCGTGCCCGGCCTGCAACTGGTGCGGGGCAGTGCGCCTCAGGCATTGAGCGGTCTGGAGCGCCCGGATGCGATTTTCATCGGCGGTGGCGTGACGCGTATCGGCGTGCTGGAAACCTGCTGGGAACAACTGCGTCCGGGTGGCCGACTGGTCGCCAATGCGGTCACCCTGCAAAGCGAAACGGCCTTGATGGCCTGGCGCGAACGGCATGGCGGCGAACTGACCCGTATCCACGTCGCCCACGCGCAGCCCCTTGGCGAATTCGACACGTGGCGTCAGGCGTTGCCGATCACCCTGCTGGACGTAGTCAAACCCTGATGCGCGAAGAAACCGCCGAACAGCCTGCGCCACTACGCAGTGGCCTGACCACTGGCAGCTGTGCGACCGCGACCAGCCTCGCGGCGGCGCGGTTGTTGCTCTGCGGGCAAGTCAGCGATGCGGTGGACATCGTCCTGCCCAAGGGTAAGCAGGTGCAGATGCGTCTGGAGTTCTGCCGGCTTGTGGATAACTTCGCGGAAGCCGCCACCCTCAAGGATGCCGGCGACGATCCGGATGTCACCCACGGCGCGCTGGTGTTTGCCCGCGTCAGGCTGCAAGCGGCAGCGGGCGTACGCTTCGTGGCGGGCGCAGGTGTCGGCACCGTGACCCGCCCCGGGCTAGTGCTGGCAGTGGGTGAGCCGGCCATCAACCCGGTACCCCGGCGCATGATGACCGAGCATTTGCTGCAGTTGGCCGAAGAACAAGGCTACAGCGGCGGATTCGAAGTCACGATCGGCGTCGAGGGCGGCGAGGCGCTGGCGCTCAAGACCATGAACCCGCGCCTGGGCATTCTCGGCGGACTGTCGATTCTCGGCACCAGCGGGATTGTCCGGCCGTTCTCCTGCGCGGCTTATATCGCCTCGATCCACCAAGGTATCGATGTTGCTACCACCAACGGCTATCGGCATATCGCCGCCTGCACCGGCAATGCCAGCGAAGACACCATGCGCCGCGTGTACAAAATCCCCGATATCGCCCTGATCGAGATGGGCGACTTCGTCGGTGCCGTGCTCAAGCACTTGCGCAAGGTGTCTGTGGATAAGTTGAGCGTGTGCGGCGGCTTCGGCAAGATCAGCAAGCTGGCCGCCGGCCATATGGACCTGCACAGCCGCCATTCCAGCATCGACCTGCCACAGCTGGCGCACTGGGCTGCGGATGTCGGCGCGGATGCAGGTCTGCAACAGCAGATCCTTGCAGCCAACACCAGTCAGCAAGCGCTGGCGATGAGTGCTGCGGCGGGTGTGCCACTGGGTGACGAAGTGTGTCGCCACGCGCTGAATTTCGCGCGCAGCATCGTGCCTGCGAGCGTTCAGGTGGAGGTTTTCGCAATTGATCGTCAAGGCGGGCTGGTGGGTCAGGCTGGCGTTGACTCACAGAGAGAAGCGACATGAAACGTATCCTGCTGCTGGGCGGCATTACCGAGGCGCTGGCCATTGCGCGAAGGCTCGGGCCTGAGCACATCTACAGCCTGGCGGGCGTGGGCCGGGTGCCGTCGGATCTGGCCTGCCAATTGAAGGTCGGCGGTTATGGCGGCGCCGAGGGCATGGCGCAGTACATGGGCGAACAGGGCGTCGACCTGCTGCTGGACGCAACCCATCCCTACGCCGCGCAGATCAGCCACAACGCAGCGCGTGCGGCCAGGCTGGCGGGCATTCCCTGCTGGGCCTTGCGCCGCACCGCGTGGCAGGCAGGTCCGGGGGATGACTGGCGTGAAGTGGCTGACTGGTCAGAACTGGCCTCTGCCTTGCTCCCCTTCAAGCGCCCGCTGTTCACGCTGGGTCGTGAGCCCTTGCAGCACCTGAACGAAATCCCCCCGCACCAGTTCTGGACACTCCGGGCACTGGACGACTACCCCGGCAACGAACGCTGCGAAGTGATCGGCGCACGCGGCCCCTTCATGCTGGAAGACGAACGCCAGTTGTTCGAACAGCGCCGCATCGACGTACTGATCAGCAAAAACAGCGGCAGCAGCTCCACCGAACCCAAACTGGATGTCGCCCGCGAACGCGGCCTGCCCGTCCTGATCCTCAAACGCCCGCAGTTGCCTGACGTCGACCGGCTGTTCTGGGGCGTGGATGAGGTGCTGGAGGCCTTGGGGCTGGAGTCAATGAGCCGTCAGTCCTCATGAAAATTCTGAAAACACCCCGCCCCTGTGGGAGTGAGCTTGCTCACGAAGAGGCCGGGGCAGTCGCTGAAAATCTATATATCCGTGACTACGCCTTCGCGAGCAAGCTCGCTCCCACAAGATCAGCGCTGCCGCATGAACATCTACATGACTTGAAACACCCCAGCCCTGCGGGAGTGATCCACAGGGCTTGAAAACACGCCGGACCTGTGGGAGTGAGCTTGCTCACGAAGAGGCCGGGGCAGTCGCTGAAAATCTATATATCCGTGACTACGCCTTCGCGAGCAAGCTCGCTCCCACAAGATCAGCGCTGCTGCAGAACATTTACGTGGCTCGAAAACACCACCGACCTGCGGGAGTGACCCACAGGGCTTGAAAACACGCCGGACCTGTGGGAGTGAGCTTGCTCATGAAAAGGCCGGTGCAGTCGCTGAAAATCTGTTGATCTGCTAATCCGCCTTCGCGAGCAAGCTCCCACAAGATCAACGCTGCTGCAGAACATTTACGTGGCTCGAAAACACCCCCGACCTGCGGGAGTGATCCACAGGGCTTGAAAACACGCCGGACCTGTGGGAGTGAGCTTGCTCACGAAGAGGCCGGGGCAGTCGCTGAAAATCTATATATCCGTGACTACGCCTTCGTGAGCAAGCTCGCTCCCACAAGGTCAGCGATGCCGCATGAACATCTACATGACTTGAAACACACCAGCCCTGTGGGAGTTATCCACATTCCTCGAAAAAACTCTGGACCTGTGGGAGTGAGCTTGCTCACGAAGAGGCCGGGGCAGTCGCTGAAAATCTATATATCCGTGACTACGCCTTCGCGAGCAAGCTCGCTCCCAAAAGATCAGCGCTGCTGCAGAACATCTACGTGGCTCGAAAACACCACCGACCTGCGGGAGTGATCCACAGGGCTTGAAACACCCCGGCCCTGTGGGAGTGAGCTTGCTCACGAAGAGGCCGGGGCAGTCGCTGAAAATCTATATATCCGTGACTACGCCTTCGCGAGCAAGCTCGCTCCCACAAGATCAGCGCTGCTGCAGAACATCTACGTGGCTCGAAAACACCACCGACCTGCGGGAGTGATCCACAGGGCTTGAAAACACGCCGGACCTGTGGGAGTGAGCTTGCTCACGAAGGGGCAGGTGCAGTCGCTGAAAATCTATATATCCGTTACTACGCCTTCGCGAGCAAGCTCCCACAAGATCAGCGCTGCTGCAGAACATTTACGTGGCTCGAAAACACCCCCGACCTGCGGAGTGATCCACAGGGCTTGAAAACACCCCGGACCTGTGGGAGTGAGCTTGCTCACGAAGAGGCCGGGGCAGTCGCTGAAAATCTGTTGATCTGCTAATCCGCCTTCGCGAGCAAGCTCGCTCCCACAAGGTCAGCGATGCCGCATGAACATCTACATGACTTGAAACACACCAGCCCTGTGGGAGTTATCCACATTCCTCGAAAAAACTCTGGACCTGTGGGAGTGAGCTTGCTCACGAAGAGGCCGGTTTTTCACAGCCAAATTGCGTCCCATAAGGGATAATCGCGTACGCTTTTGACCAGGTTGGCTCGAACAGGATTGGCAACGATATAACGGGCAAAATCCAAAAGGCTTTCTTCAGTGCGGATGCTGACGTCGTGGAATCCGCTTTGCCAAAAAGGTCCACTGCAGCCTCTGGCTCTGTTGATGGCGATCGCGCTTTTCGATTTAACGCGCTGTACAACGCTGGATAATGAGTGGCTATTCAACTGCAGTAGCCAGTGAATGTGGTCGGGCATTACAACCCAGGCTAATGAATCGGCCAGTTGCTGCGCCTGAACGTGTCGAAGCTCATCCACCAACAGACGCCCCATGCGCCAATCGGAAAAGACAGGAGTTCTCTGGAATGTTTTTGCGGTGACCAAATAAATCTGGCCGGTACCGGAGAATCGCCCCAAGCGTAAACGATGTGATTGTGATCTCTGATTCATCCTCATCACCTTATGGCTGCGTGCCGGGGAACGACTCTACGAAACGGGCTCACTCAGCGGCGCTCAAAGGTTTGCCCAAGTGTTTCGGACTTCCAGTTGAGCTACCTTTCACTCCTTCATCGAATCCCCCGGAGAATCCCCCATGCTCAAACAAGCACTGCTGCTGGCCGCACTGCTGCTGCCAGCCTGCCTCGTCCACGCCCATGAGTACAAGGCAGGGCCATTGCTGATCGGCCATCCGTGGTCAATGGAGCTGCCGCCCAATGCACCAACCGTGGCGGCCTATTTCACCCTCGAGAACAAGGGTGACAGCGCCGACCGCTTGATCGGCGTCGACACGCCCATCGCCGGACAGGCGCAGTTGCATGAGCATGTACACGCCGACGGGCTGATGAAGATGCAGCACGTGCAGGCGGTCGACATACCGCCTGGCGCGAAGGTGGTTTTCGCACCCATGGCCTGGCACGTGATGCTGCTGGACATCAAGGACCGTTCGAAGCTGGTGGTCGGCCAGCGCTTCCCGATGACCCTGCATTTCGAAAAGGCGGGGGATATCGAGGTGCAGGTCGTGGTACAAAAGCAGGCTTCGGAGCACCAGCACTGAGTAGCCTTCCCGAGTGAGCAGCGCATGCCGTCGCGACAGATCAGCCCCTCGTAATAACCGGGGAGCCTGGCTGAGTCTGTTTGCCATGTTGATGATCTTTATCGGTCCACTGGTTTCCCAGTCGATGCCGATGGATCATCACGCCGGCATGTCGATGTCCATGCCAGCCGGCATGGACATGCCGGCCGATGGTCACGCCCAGCATGGCAGCGAGCATGCGATGCCTGCCGACGCAGGCATGAGCGATCACGCGCTGTGGGCAAAATGTGGCTATTGCACACTGCTGTTCAGTTGCCCGGCATTGCCCCATGTCCTTCAACTGGTCGCCGCCCCGCCACCCGGACCCGCTGACTTTTTCGCCCTGCTGCCCTTGCCGGGGCATGCCCGCAACGCCATCTTCCCCAATGCTCGAAGCCGGGCACCACCAGCGCTCATCACCGCATAAGCCGAAAAAAAGATTTCACGAGGGCGCGCGGCTCACTGCTGCGCGCCGTTCGTGCTGTGTTGTCCCTATTGGGGAGCGTTTGACGTGTCCAAACCTGATGTCTCTTTTTACAACCTTGCCTGGCGATGGCATTTCTACGCGGGACTGTTCGTCGCGCCGTTCATGATCCTGTTGTCGCTGACCGGCATCATTTACCTGTTCAAGCCGCAACTGGATAACCTGATGTACAGCGATCTGCTGAACGTCGCGCCGGCCGAGCACCGCCTGACTGCCGACGTGTTGCAACAGCGCGTGCTGAGTACTTATCCACACGCCACGGTCGGCAAGTATTTCCCGCCGACCAGCACCGAGGGCAGTGCGCAGTTTGTCGTCAGCGAGCAGGGACGGGAGCTGAATGTCTTCATCGACCCCTATCGCGGCGACATTCTTGGCACCCAGGACGCCACAAAGAACCTGCAGGCGGTTGCCCGCGCACTGCACGGCGAGCTGATGATCGGCACGCTGGGCGACCGGCTTGTCGAGCTGGCGGCAGGCTGGGGCGTTGTGCTGGTGATTTCCGGCCTTTATCTATGGTGGCCACGCGGTCGCTCGGCGGCTGGGGTTTTCTGGCCGCGCCTGACGGCCAAAGGGCGCGTGCTGTGGCGTGATCTGCACGCGGTTACCGGCTTCTGGGGCGCTTTGCTGTTGCTGTTCATGCTGTTGAGCGGCATGACCTGGACCGGTCTGTGGGGCAAGCAATACGCGGCGGTGTGGAACACCTTCCCGGCCGCCATGTGGACCGACGTCCCCAAGTCCGACAGGCAGGCTGGCGAGCTGAACAATGCCAGCGTGCAGACCGTGCCGTGGGCAATGGAGAACACACCGATGCCGGTTTCGACCGGCGAACACGCCGAGCACATGGACCACATGCACATGTCCAGCGCACCGGCAGCGCCAACAGTGTCCTTGCAGAAGGTGGTCGACATCGCGCGGGCCAGAGACATCGTGCCGGGCTACAGCATCACCCAGCCCAAGACAGCTGACGGCGTGTTTACCGTGTCGGTGTTCGCCGACGACCCCCGTGATGATGCGACGCTGCACATCGACCAATACACCGGCAAGGTGCTGGCCGATGTGCGCTACGTCGATTACAGCACGGTGTCCAAGGCTACCGAGTTGGGCGTCATGCTGCATGAGGGCAAGTTTTTCGGCTGGATCAACCAGCTGCTTATCTTGCTGGTTTGCCTGATGGTGTTGCTCAGTTCGGTCAGCGGCCTGGTGATCTGGTGGAAACGTCGACCTCAGCGCGGGCTCGGTGTACCGCCCTTGCGCCACGACCTGCCACGCTGGAAAACAGCGACAGTGGTGATGATTGCCCTGGGCGCAGTGTTCCCTCTGGTGGGCATTTCGATGCTCATTGTCTGGGTGCTTGATCGAATAGTGCTTTCGCGCTTTGCCAAACAGGCGACAACAGCTTAGATTGCTCCCTGCGGGGCCTGAAACCACTGAGTGGCGTTGTGATGAATTCCTCCTCATACCCGGTTTCAGGCCTCGCCCTGCCTTGAATTGCTCTTGCTCCCCCTACACGTCCTACCCACCGAATAGCCGATGCCGCAGCCATCGACCATCGCTGGCTGATATCCCCGCAGCACCGACCGTGACTACATGACATGAACCGCCAGGCCATTGCCTCGAGCGGATCATCCATCATGCAGACGAATCGGCACCATGAACTTACCGCTCACGACATCACCCCCACCTCTACCCGCCTCGCTTGCCAGCGATAGCTATCCACCCGGTTTCAGCAAGACGACGCAAGAGCTCGCCCGTAGCCTGCTGCACCCGCTCAAACCCGACCTGGATGTCGAGACCACATGGCTGACCTACCGCGACAGCAAGGTCGCAGCGGACGACGGCGCCAACATACACAGCGTTCCGTTGATCTCCAGCTTGGTCGAGCATTTCACCGGCCTTTTGAACTGGACCGACAATGATGTGCAGGGTCTTTACCCGACCCCGTCGTCCACTTCGCAGACACCGGCCATCCAGCCGCTGGGTCGAGCGGCTATCGTGGATTTCTACACTCGGGTCAGCCAGCAGCTGGAGCAATTCTATAGCCAGAAACTTGCAGACTATTGGGCCATCGCAACGCCGGACGGTGAAACCCGGAGCAACCGGTATCTGGCCGAGCAGATCGAGTGTCTGAAATCCGAATGCGCGGTGCTGATCGCCTCGGGAAAAATGGCGACCGGGCACTACAGTCTGCTATCGGCAGCACTGGGGCCATGTGCCACACGCCCGGCCGGAAACATCGCGCAGATTCAACCCCACAGCATTTTCAGCCTCTCGACCCGTATCGGTGATGGCCCTGCAATTGCGATCTCCGGTGCGTTTGCCATCGCTCGACGTCTTCGTAAAGAACCGCTGTTAAAGCTTGACGAAGAGGAGCTTGAGGACGTCCTGCTGTTCACTCCTTATGACGGGCTGGAGGCATTTGCATCCCTGACACACATGAATGAGCGCCTTGCTCAACGCGCAACAGAGCCTGACTACAGGCGACGCCTGGGGATTGAGCCTGCGGCTGAACAGGCAAGCCAGGCCGCCTCCGGTTTCATCGCGCTGCAATGGCAGTACACCTTGCTGGAAGGCAATTTTCTGAGCCTGTTGCACACCCGCCAGATCGCCCGACAGCAATCAATGTTCGCTCAGGCCGTACAGCTTGCTCGTGCTCAACGGATGGACGAGGTTTGTTTCGAGCAATCGATAACGCATTTGCTGAAGCCAGAGTTTTACTTTGACAACCATTGGCGCCTGGACAGGCTCGATAACGACCTGGTTCAGAGCCAGATGCCTGACTGGTGGAAAACCATGCAGGCGTCGCAACGCGAGGAATGGCTTGCGCAGGCACAACAGTTTGGTGAGTCGGTTGTCAGCATCCGCCAAGTCAGCAAGGCTAACTTCGACCCGCCGGACAATGATAGCCGTACCTATCTCACGCGCTATATCGACAAGCAGCTGGATGAAGTATTGAAACAGGCATCTGTCGAAATAGCCGCGCAGCAGATTACCGTTTCAATTAATTACAGGCTTGGCACCGAAGTGCTGGAGATCCCCGGCGCACCTGTGCTGCCGACAACCGAAACTGAAAACATTTCGCTCTGGCAACTGGCGCATACCCATGCCCACCGTGCCAGGGCCGCAGATGCAGTGCTGATCAAGGCTGTCGATGAGGCAGGCGCCGTCATCCATAAACTGGACATGGCCACTATAAAGGGGCTGATCACAGCCATAGAGAACCCTCAGCACCTTAGCGACTACCTCGATCTCAATCTGAAGACATCGGCGTATGCGCGACAACTCAAGCAGTTGCAGAAAGCCATGCTGGAAGCCCGGATGAAGACGGCCCTGCTGGAGATCGAACAGCAGGCTTTTGCACCGGCCGGTCTTGAGTGGATCGAGGCAGTGCTTGATTCGCCGGCACCGCAAGGGCGTCGGACCATCAAAGGGGAAGCCATCGAGGTCCGGTTTTTCAGCGTCAATCAATTCATGATGACCAATGTCATGCTGATTGCTCCAGCCGACAAATTCGAGCGGGGGCCACTGGTGCTGTGCACGCTGGATGCTGCCGACGGCGTCGTCTTCCGCTGGTTCAACAGCATGTATCACCTGACCACCGGTTTTTTGGAAAAAGCGCCATTCCAGCAGTATCTGATTGAGCAAATACCGGTTTCCAGACGCCTGGAAACGTTGCGTGCCATGCAATACGAAAAGCAGGCCAAGCACTGGCGCATACCAGAGGTTTTTACCCAACTGTCGCTGATACCGATCCCGGCGAGGCTGCTGCACCCGGTGGTATTTGTCAGCCAAAGCAAAGACCTTTATGTGGAAATCCACGAGACCAGGATCAATCAGTTGATCAGCGAAGCCAAACGGCAAATGAGTCTGGCCAACGGCATGGGGCGATCAGGCCGAACCTTCGATCTGATCGCCAACATCGGAATTCTGTTTTTGCCTGACCCGATCATGATGCCTGTCGCACTGGGCGTGGGCCTGTACAAGACCTGGAGCGCCTTCTCGAAACTCGACGAAGGCGACCTCGAAGGTGCAGCCGAGGAATTTCTGAGCGCCGTAGGCTATCTTGCTACCGCTTTCATTGGCCGCCTGGCGCTGGCCCTGAAGCCGGCAATGCATGCCTCGAAGGTGGTAAGACGCCCGCACCTGATCCGCAGGGTCGGCCGCGACGGGCAGATCCAGATCGGCTACCTCCTGTCGCACTCCAGAGCCCCCCGCTTTGCAGACCCCAAATTGATCGTCGCTATGGACTCCCAACGGTTCATCGCCATCGATATAGAGGGCCAGACCTTTTTCGTAAGCCGACGTACCAATATGTTTGGTCACTCGCGCCTTTATCGGCGATCCCCGACTGACCCAACGCTACTGGTGCATGAGCAGGAATACGCTTTGCGCACCACCAGCGGGGCCTGGAAAACCGTGGGCAAACAGATACCACGCATCAGTCAGTCCGCCATCCGTAATGCCCGATCACAACTGGCCAGCCTGACCACTGCCTGGCCTGTGTCCCTGGAAGAGACAGGTAGCGCCGAACGCTTGAAGTTCGAGGCCGACTACCTCGCCCTGGGCGCAGCGTCCAACGCCGAAAACCTTTCCGAAATAGCGGCTTATGCGGAAGGTGGCTCGACGGACATCAACCCTCTGTTACGAAGCGGTGTGCGCAATGCCACAACACGCAACTTTCTAAGCCAGTTCTATCAGCTCAAAGCATGGGATGGCACTGCTTTTCGCTCGACGTACGTATCAAGCGAAGGGATGGCCTGTCTGGAGCACGAAGCAGGTGCGGTGTTTACCGACAGTGGCGTGCAGTCCGCCTCGATATCGCGAGCCAATGCCTTCCTGTGGAGCCGGGATGGATTTGTGAGCAGTAACGCCAATGCAGAAAATCACCCGGTCTTTTTCATCTTTGCCCCGGGCATACCGAAAAAAAACATGTTTACCGGCTTTCTCGGTGATCACGTCGCCGTCGCACCGGGCACGCGCATGCAACTGGGAGCGACAACGCGAATCAACGGTCAGCTGTTTGCGTGGTTCGACGCTCCCGAGCAACTCACTGATCAGACGTTTGACCTGTACACCGGAGCAAAGGAGCTATGGGTCTGAAACACCTGGGAAATTGACCGCTCGCTAGCCTGAACACCCCTTTCGCACCATCGCAGAGCTTCATACGCACCAACGGCAGAACGTTGTTCCACCTTGGTGCGACTCCTCGACTCAACGCGACAAAATCATTCCGTTTCGCGACGTTGCTGCGTTGGCCCAGACCTTGCTAAAGCCTGAAAGAGCAACGAAATGCACCGCCGCCAAACCTCAAACAATGTACTAAGGGAGCCAGTCAATGAAGCGTCGCAGCCTGATCAAAGCCTTTACCCTGTCCGCATCCATCGCCGCCATGGGGCTGACCTGGACCGTTCAGGCTGCCGAGACCATCAAGGTCGGCATTCTGCATTCGTTGTCCGGCACCATGGCCATCTCCGAGACGTCGCTCAAGGACATGGCCTTGATGACCATCGACGAGATCAACGCCAAAGGCGGCGTCAACGGCAAGATGCTGGAGCCGGTCGTTGTGGACCCGGCGTCCAACTGGCCGCTGTTCGCGGAAAAAGGCCGTCAGTTGCTGACCCAGGACAAGGTCGCCGTGGTGTTCGGCTGCTGGACATCGGTGTCGCGCAAATCGGTACTGCCGGTCTTCGAAGAACTCAACGGCCTGCTGTTCTACCCGGTGCAGTACGAAGGCGAAGAAATGTCGCCCAATGTTTTCTACACCGGCGCCGCGCCTAACCAACAGGCTATCCCGGCCGTCGACTATGTCATGAGTGAAGATGGCGGCGCTGCCAAGCGCTTCTTCCTGCTTGGCACCGACTATGTCTACCCGCGCACCACCAACAAGATTCTGCGCGCATTCCTGCATTCCAAAGGCGTGAAAGATACCGATATCGAAGAGGTTTACACGCCGTTCGGTCACTCCGATTATCAAACCATCGTGGCCAACATCAAGAAGTTCTCCGCGGGTGGCAAGACGGCCGTTATCTCCACCGTCAACGGCGACTCCAACGTGCCGTTCTACAAGGAACTGGCCAACCAGGGCCTGAACGCTACCGACGTACCGGTTGTGGCCTTCTCGGTAGGCGAAGAAGAACTGCGCGGCATCGACACCAAGCCATTGGTAGGCCATCTGGCCGCCTGGAACTACTTCCAGTCGGTGGAAAACCCGGTCAACAAGAAGTTCGTGGCTGACTGGAAAGCCTACGCCAAAAAGAAAAACCTGCCAGGCGCTGACAAGGCCGTGACCAACGACCCGATGGAAGCCACCTACGTCGGCATTCACATGTGGGCGCAGGCGGTCGAGAAAGCCAAATCCACCGACGTGGACAAGGTCCGTGAAGCCATGGCCGGCCAGACGTTCGCAGCGCCGTCGGGCTTTACCCTGACCATGGACAAGACCAACCATCACTTGCACAAGCCAGTGATGATCGGCGAAATCCAGGACGACGGTCAGTTCAACGTCGTCTGGCAGACCAAAGAGCCGATCCGCGCCCAGCCATGGAGCCCGTACATCCCTGGCAACGACAAGAAGCCGGACGCCCCGGCGAAGAGCAACTGACGGATCAACGCTGCTCTGATCGTTCCCACGCTCCAGCGTGGGAACGCAGTTCTGGACGCTCCGCGTCCGATCCTGAGCGCGCGGCTCGGTGCATGGTTGACGCAGAGCGTCACGAACGGCATTCCCACGCAGAGCGTGAGGAACGAGCAGCGTCAGGGCGAACAGCCACGAATGTCTAGTGGAACGCCATAACAGACCAAGGCCATATTGATATGCCTTCTTATTTTTACCGTTTGATCCTCGCCATCAGCCTGCTGCTGCCTTTGGCTGCCCAGGCCGGTGATGCCAGCGACTTTGTCGCAGCCAGTTCTTCGCAACAGGCAGAACTGCTGGAGGCCTGGGCCGCCAAGCCTGTGCCGGAACGCGTCGAGCTGCTTGAAGCCTTACGCGATGGCCGTGTGGGTGCCGACAGCAGCAAGCGCGCCTGGATCGAAAACAACGATCAATACGTGGCCGTCGATGCACAGGCACCAGCCGCCGCCGATGCGCCAACGCCTGACGAACCGCGTAAATTGCGCTTGAACAACCGGCTGCGCGGCCTGGTTGAAACGGCGTTGGCCAGCCACCAGTTGCTGGCAGCCGATACACGACTGCGCATGGCCGCCGCCCTGCAATTGCAAAAAAGCGCCCGCCCTGCACAACTGGAGTTGCTGACCGAACGCGTGGCCGGCGAAACAGATTCCAGCGTCAAAAGCGCACTGACCCTGGCGCTGGCCAACCTGCAAATGGTCGATTCCAGCCCGACAGTACGTCTGGCTGCCGTGCGGCTGCTTGGCGAAACCGGTGATCCGCTGGCGCGTACCCGTCTTGAATCATTGCTGGCGCCCGGCGTGGAAACCGACGCTTCGGTACGCGTGGCGGCTGAAACCAGCCTGGCGCAGGTCAAGCGCAAGCTGATGATCGGTGAGATCCTCGGCCAGGCGTTCAGCGGCATGTCGCTGGGCTCTATCCTGTTGCTGGCGGCGCTGGGTCTGGCGATCACCTTCGGCCTGCTGGGCGTGATCAATATGGCCCATGGCGAGATGCTGATGCTGGGGGCCTACTCAACCTACGTCGTGCAACTGATGCTGCAGCGCTACGCACCGGGGGCCATCGAGTACTACCCGCTGATCGCGTTGCCGGTGGCGTTCTTTGTCACCGCCGCGATCGGCATGGCCCTGGAGCGTACGGTCATTCGTCATCTGTATGGCCGCCCACTGGAAACCCTGCTGGCGACCTGGGGCATCAGCCTGATGCTGATTCAGGCCGTGCGTCTGGCCTTCGGCGCGCAGAACGTCGAAGTCGCCAACCCGCAATGGCTGTCTGGCGGCATCCAGGTGCTGCCTAATCTGGTGCTGCCTTACAACCGCATCGTGATCATCGCGTTCGCGCTGTTCGTGGTGGTGCTGACCTGGCTGCTGCTGAACAAGACCCGCCTGGGCCTGAACGTGCGCGCCGTCACCCAGAACCGCAACATGGCCGCCTGCTGCGGCGTACCGACCGGGCGCATCGACATGATGGCCTTCGGTCTGGGCTCAGGTATCGCTGGTCTGGGGGGTGTTGCCCTGAGCCAGATCGGCAACGTGGGCCCTGATCTTGGCCAAAGCTACATCATCGATTCGTTCCTGGTGGTCGTGCTCGGCGGTGTCGGGCAACTGGCCGGTAGCGTGATGGCGGCCTTCGGGCTGGGCATCGCCAACAAGATTCTCGAACCGCAAATCGGCGCCGTGTTGGGCAAGATCCTGATCCTGGCGCTGATCATTCTGTTTATCCAGAAACGTCCGCAAGGCCTCTTCGCATTGAAAGGACGGGTGATCGACTGATGAGCCAGCCATTGATAGTAACTGCCGCGCAAAAAGTCGGGCCCAGAGGCACGCTGACCGCAGGCTGCGTAATCCTTGCAGTGCTGCTGGCACTGCCGCTGCTGTCGCTGCTGCCTGCCGATAACAGCTTTCAGGTCTCGGCCTACACCCTGACCCTGGTGGGCAAGATCCTCTGCTACGCCATTGTCGCGCTGGCGCTGGACCTGGTCTGGGGCTACGCCGGGCTGCTGTCGCTGGGCCACGGCCTGTTCTTCGCCCTGGGCGGTTATGCCATGGGCATGTACCTGATGCGCCAGGCCGCTGGGGATGGGTTGCCGGCCTTCATGACCTTCCTGTCGTGGACCGAGCTGCCATGGTACTGGGCGGGCACCGACCATTTCCTCTGGGCGATGTGCCTGGTGGTATTGGCACCGGGACTGCTGGCGCTGATCTTCGGCTTCTTCGCCTTCCGCTCGCGGATCAAGGGCGTGTACTTCTCGATCATGACCCAGGCGCTGACCTTCGCCGGCATGCTGCTGTTCTTTCGCAACGAGACCGGCTTTGGCGGCAACAACGGCTTCACCAACTTCCGCAGCATTCTGGGCTTCAGCATCAGTGCACAAGGGACCAGAGCCGCGCTGTTTCTGGCCACGGTCGCACTGCTGGTGGCCAGTCTGTACATCGGCTGGCGCCTGGCGCAGAGCAAGTTCGGCCGCGTGCTGACCGCGCTGCGCGATGCGGAAAACCGCCTGATGTTCTGCGGTTACGATCCGCGCGGCTTCAAACTGTTCGTCTGGGTGCTGAGCGCCGTGCTGTGCGGTCTGGCTGGCGCCTTGTATGTGCCGCAGGTCGGCATTATCAACCCCAGCGAAATGTCACCGACCAACTCCATTGAAGCCGCTGTGTGGGTAGCCCTGGGTGGCCGTGGCACGCTGATCGGCCCGCTGCTGGGCGCAGGTCTGGTGAACGGCATGAAAAGCTGGTTCACCATGGCCTTCCCGGAATACTGGCTGTTCTTTCTCGGCGCGCTGTTCATCATCGTCACGCTGTATCTGCCCAAGGGCGTGATCGGCATGCTGAAGAAAAGGAGCGAGCAATGAAAACCACTCCGACCCCGTCTTTCATGCTGGAACCGATCCTGGCCCCGAACTCCGACGCCGGCACCAGCCGCGATGCGGTGGGGCTCGGCAAGAGCGCAGGCAAGGGCCTCAATACTCGCCACGGCACGATCCTGACGCTGGAAGACATCAGCGTCAGCTTCGACGGCTTCAAGGCCCTGAACGATCTGAATCTGTACATCGGCGTAGGCGAACTGCGCTGCATCATCGGCCCCAACGGCGCGGGCAAGACCACGCTGATGGACGTCATCACCGGCAAGACCCGTCCCAGCCACGGCAAGGCCTGGTTCGGTGAAACGCTGGACCTGACGAAGATGACCGAAGTGCAGATCGCCCAGGCCGGCATCGGCCGCAAGTTCCAGAAACCCACGGTGTTCGAGGCCTTGAGCGTGTTCGAAAACCTTGAACTGGCACAGAAGACCGACAAATCGGTGTGGGCCAGTTTGCGTGCGCGGTTGAGCGGCGAACAACAGGACCGGATCGCTGAGGTGCTGGAAACGATCCGCCTGATCAGCTCGATGCACCGCCCTGCGGGCTTGCTGTCCCACGGCCAGAAGCAGTTTCTGGAGATCGGCATGCTGCTGGTTCAGGACCCGCAATTACTGCTGCTCGACGAGCCCGTCGCGGGCATGACCGATGCCGAAACCGAATTCACCGCCGAGCTGTTCAAGAGCCTGGCCGGCAAGCATTCGCTGATGGTGGTTGAGCACGACATGGGTTTTGTCGGCTCGATTGCCGACCATGTCACCGTGCTGCACCAGGGCAGCGTGCTGGCTGAAGGCTCGCTGAACGACGTACAGGCCGACGAACGCGTGATCGAAGTTTACTTGGGGCGCTAGCGCGACCAGCTGCAAGCTTTTAGCTGCAAGCGGCAAGCTAGAAGCAAAAACAACGTGCTGCTCTTTACTTGCAGCTTGAAGCTTGAAGCTTATAACTCATGAGGCCCTCATGCTCACTGTTAGCCAGCTCCACCAATATTACGGCGGCAGCCACATTCTTCGCGGTCTGTCGTTTGATGTGAAGGTTGGTGAGGTCACCTGCCTGCTGGGCCGCAACGGCGTGGGCAAGACCACGCTCCTGCGTGTGCTGATGGGCCTGCTGCCATCCAAGGAAGGTTCGGTGCAATGGGAAGGCAAGACCATCACCCAGCTCAAGACACACCAACGGGTGCATGCCGGGATTGCTTACGTGCCGCAGGGCCGGGAAATATTCGGCCGGCTGACGGTCGAGGAAAATCTGCTGATGGGCCTGTCGCGTTTTCCGGGCGCCGAGGCCAAGGAAGTGCCGGCCTTCATTTACGAGTTGTTCCCGGTGCTGCTGCAAATGAAGCACCGCCGCGGCGGCGATCTGTCCGGTGGTCAGCAGCAGCAACTGGCGATAGGCCGGGCGCTGGCGAGCCGTCCACGCCTGCTGATTCTCGACGAGCCCACCGAGGGTATTCAGCCCTCGGTGATCAAGGAAATCGGCGCGGTCATCAAAAAGCTCGCCGAGCGTGGCGACATGGCGATTCTGCTGGTCGAGCAGTTCTACGACTTCGCCGCGGAACTGGCCGATCAGTACCTGGTGATGTCGCGGGGCGAGATCGTCCAGCAGGGCCGTGGCGAGAACATGGAGAGCGACGGCGTTCGTGGTCTGGTGACCATTTGATGCGTCAATCCGTTATCGTGCAACACTCGACAAGCCAATGAAGACACCATGAACCTGCCTGCCAACACCGCCCTCTTTACCCCCAGCTGGCACGCCGAGCTGGAATTGGGTTACGGCCGTTTTGATGACAGCACACGCCCGACGCTGCGGCGCCACAAAGGACCGCTGCGCGTGCAAAAGCATCTGTACGCCGAAGGCCCGGAGGTGTGCCAGCACATCATCGTACATCCACCGGGCGGTATCGCCGGGGGAGACCGGCTGGATATCTCGGCCACCGTGGGTGCCGATGCCTGGGCACAGTTGACCAGCCCCGGCGCGGCCAAATGGTATCGCGCCGCCAGCCCGGCCTTTCAGCAACTGGAACTGCACGTCCAGCCCGGCGCGACACTGGAATGGCTGCCGCAGGAAAGCATCGTCTTCAGCAACGCCCAGGCAGAACTGAGCACCCGCATAGAGCTGCACGGTGATGCGAAGCTATGCTACTGGGATGTGGTGGCGCTGGGCCGGCCGGCCAGTGGCGAGCGGTTCGAGCACGGGCAGTTTCAATCGCATCTGGATATCCGTCGCGACGGCACATTGCTCTGGCATGAGCGACAACGCATTATCGGTGGCGACGGGCTGCTGGACTCGCCCATCGGCCTGGACGGCAGAACGGTGTTCGCCACCCTGCTGATGACCGGCGAAGTCGACAGCGAGCTGCTCGAGGCCTGCCGTTCGCTGTCGATGCCCAACCCGGTACGCGGCGATCTGACGCAACTGCCCGGCCTGCTGGTCGCTCGCTGCCTGGCAGACGAAGCACTGCACGCACGGGCCTGGCTGATACAAATCTGGAAATACCTGCGCCCTGCCCTGCTGGGACGCGAGGCGGTAACGCCAAGAATCTGGAACACCTGATTGATGACTGGACGCTCTGCATTCCATGCTACACCCTCGGCGCTGATGCACTCAGCGTGATACATAAGTCCTGAAAAGCCCGAAAATCGGGGCTTTTAGCGCTTCTGCCCGCAGGGCGTGGGAGCGAACCTGTTCGCGAAGACAATGTTTTAGGCGCTGCATTTTCGGCGACTACACCGGCCCCTTCGCGAACAAGTTCGCTCCCACGGCCTTCGGCCAGAACCCAAAACAGACTTATACATAACGATGAGGGCTCAAGCCTGGGAACGATCAACCAACGAATTTGAACAAACGGAAGCCCCATGGACCTGACACCACGCGAAAAAGACAAGCTGCTGATCTTCACCGCCGGACTGGTCGCCGAACGGCGTCTGGCGCGCGGCGTGAAGCTCAACTACCCGGAAGCCATGGCCTATATTTCTGCGGCGCTGCTCGAAGGTGCGCGTGACGGGCAGACCGTCGCTGAGCTCATGCATTACGGCACGACCCTGCTGAGCCGCGATCAGGTCATGGAAGGTATCGCGGAAATGATCCCGGAGATCCAGGTGGAAGCCACCTTCCCGGACGGCACCAAACTCGTCACCGTGCATCAGCCGATTGCCTGAAGGAGTGATCATGCAGGACGTGATTCGCGATGCCCTGCCGGACGATCTGCCGGGCATTCTGGACATCTACAACGATGCAGTGCTCAACACCACGGCTATCTGGAACGAGCAGCCGGTTGATCTGGCCAACCGCCAGGCCTGGTACGCAGCTCGCCAGAGTCAGGGTTATCCGATTCTGGTGGCGGTCGACAACGCCGGCGAAGTGCTCGGCTATTCGTCGTTTGGCGACTGGCGGCCGTTCGAAGGCTTTCGCCATACGGTCGAGCATTCGGTCTACGTGCGCGCCGACCAGCGCGGCAAAGGCCTGGGCCCGCTCCTGATGGACGCCTTGATCGAGCGCGCCCGCGACTGTGACAAGCACATGATGGTCGCGGCCATCGAAAGCGGTAACGCTGCGTCCATCGCCCTGCATGATCGCCTGGGCTTCAAGATTACCGGGCAAATGCCGCAGGTCGGCACCAAGTTCGGCCGCTGGCTGGACCTGACGTTCATGCAGCTCGACCTGTCGCCCGGTGCGCCTGCGCCCGCTTCACAGGCACCCAAGCCCCTCTCACCCAAGCCCCTCTAGAGAGCACGCCATGAACCATGCACAACTGCGACGTGTTACCGCTGAAAGCTTCGCGCATTATCGCCATGGCCTGGCGCAACTGCTGTTCGACACGGTTCACGGCGGCGCATCGGTCGGGTTCATGGCGGATCTGGATATGCAGCAGGCGTATGCCTGGTGCGATAGCCTGAAGGCCGATATCGCCGCAGGCGATCTGCTGCTGTGGGTGGTGGCCGAGGACAGCCATGTGCTGGCCAGCGCGCAGTTGTCGCTGTGTCAGAAGCCCAACGGCCTGAACCGCGCCGAGGTACAGAAACTGATGGTGCTGCCTGCGGCTCGCGGGCGCGGCCTGGGCAGGCAACTGATGGAGGAGGTCGAACAGACTGCGGTGAAACACAAGCGTGGGCTGCTGCACCTGGACACCGAAGCAGGTTCGACGGCTGAAGCCTTCTACAGCGCGCTGGCCTACCACCGTGTCGGGGAGCTGCCGGATTATTGCGCCACACCGGACGGTCGCTATCGGCCGACCGCCATTTATTTCAAAACCTTGGGGCAACCGACATGATCCCTGGTCAATACCAGATCCAGCCCGGCGACATCGAACTCAACGCCGGACGCCGCACCCTCAGCCTGACCGTCGCCAACAGCGGCGACCGGCCGATTCAGGTGGGCTCGCATTTCCACTTTTTCGAAACCAACGACGCACTGACCTTCGACCGCGCCGCCAGCCGGGGAATGCGCCTGAACATTCCGGCCGGCACCGCCGTGCGCTTCGAACCGGGCCAGTCCCGCGAAGTCGAGCTGGTCGACCTGGCCGGCTTGCGCAAGGTTTACGGGTTTGCCGGGCGAGTGATGGGGGAGCTTTAGCTTCAAGCTTCAAGCTTCAAGCTTCAAGCTTCAAGAGAAAAGCATATGACGACTAAAGACTTGCAGCTTGCAGCTTGCATCTTTCAGCTTGTCGCTTTGAACACATTACAGTGTGCGGCCTGCAGCTTGCCGCTCTGAATCCGAGGTACGAGAGATGAAGATAAGCCGACAGGCCTACGCAGACATGTTCGGCCCCACCGTCGGCGACAAGGTTCGCCTGGCCGACACCGAGCTGTGGATCGAGGTCGAGAAGGACTTCACCACCTATGGCGAAGAAGTGAAGTTCGGCGGTGGCAAGGTCATTCGTGACGGCATGGGCCAGGGCCAGCTGCTGGCCGCCGAGGTGGTCGACACGCTGATCACCAATGCCTTGATCATCGATCACTGGGGCATCGTCAAGGCGGACGTCGGCATCAAGAACGGGCGTATCGCGGCCATTGGCAAGGCGGGCAACCCGGACATCCAGCCGGACGTGACCATTGCCGTCGGCGCTGCCACCGAGGTCATTGCCGGCGAAGGCATGATCCTCACCGCGGGTGGCGTCGACACGCACATCCACTTCATCTGCCCGCAACAGATCGAAGAGGCCCTGATGAGCGGCGTGACAACGATGATCGGCGGCGGCACCGGCCCGGCCACGGGCACCAACGCCACCACCGTCACACCCGGCCCGTGGCACATGGCGCGCATGCTCCAGGCCTCGGACTCGTTCCCGATGAACATCGGCTTCACCGGCAAGGGCAACGTCAGCCTGCCCGGCCCGCTGATCGAACAGGTCAAGGCGGGGGCCATCGGTCTGAAGCTGCACGAAGACTGGGGTACCACGCCTGCGGCCATCGACAATTGCCTGAGCGTGGCCGACGAATACGACGTGCAGGTCGCGATCCACACCGACACCCTCAACGAGTCGGGTTTTGTCGAGACCACCCTGGCCGCGTTCAAGAACCGCACGATTCACACTTATCACACCGAAGGTGCCGGTGGCGGTCATGCGCCAGACATCATCAAGGCCTGTGGTTCGCCGAACGTGCTGCCGAGCTCGACCAACCCGACGCGCCCGTTCACCCGCAACACCATCGACGAGCACCTGGACATGCTCATGGTCTGCCACCACCTGGACCCGAGCATCGCCGAAGACGTGGCTTTCGCGGAAAGCCGCATCCGCCGCGAGACCATCGCCGCCGAGGATATCCTTCACGACCTGGGCGCCTTTTCCATGCTCAGTTCCGACAGCCAGGCCATGGGCCGGGTTGGCGAAGTGATCATGCGCACCTGGCAAACCGCCGACAAGATGAAGAAACAGCGCGGCCCACTGCCGCAGGACGGCCCGGGCAACGACAACTTCCGCGCCAAGCGTTACATCGCCAAATACACCATCAATCCGGCGATCACCCACGGCATCAGCCATGAAGTGGGCTCCATCGAAGTCGGTAAATGGGCAGACCTGGTGCTGTGGCGGCCGGCGTTCTTTGGCGTCAAACCGACCCTGATCCTCAAGGGCGGGGCCATCGCTGCCAGCCTGATGGGCGACGCCAATGCTTCAATCCCGACCCCGCAACCGGTTCATTACCGCCCGATGTTCGCAAGCTTCGGCAGTTCACTGCACGCCACCAGCCTGACGTTCATCAGCCAGGCAGCGTTCGACGCCGGCGTACCGGAGTCACTGGGCCTGAAAAAGCAGATCGGTGTCGTCAAAGGCTGCCGTACCGTGCAGAAAAAAGACCTGATCCACAACGATTACCTGCCGGACATCGAAGTCGACCCGCAGACCTATCAGGTCAAGGCCGACGGCGTGCTGCTATGGTGCGAACCTGCCGATGTGCTGCCGATGGCGCAGCGGTATTTTCTGTTTTGAATCAGCAAGGGCCTTCGCTTTCAGAAGGCCCTTCAATATTTATTGCTCGGTTTATTCTTTGAGGCTAAGCAACTCGTTGAGTTTGGCTCTGAACCAGGACTTCAGATGAAAATCAGCGGTTTCCTCAATCTTTTTACCGCTCTTGAAAAAGATGACGGTTGGTGTAACGGTGACATTGTAGTTTTGGGCGGTCGCTGGGCTAGTGTCCACAGGCACACGAAGCATGACGACCCTCCCGGCAAACTCAGGCGCTAGCTCATCGAGAATTGCCCCAGTCCGTGTACTGTTGTTCGCTTCACCGTGGTCATTAACGCCGGGGTTGCTGAATTCCAACACCACCAACGGGCTGATTGCAGTCCATTGGGAACTGAAGTCCGCATCGTTCTTGACGACCCGGACCCGGGCTGCTTTGTTCTGGTAATTCAGAAGTGTTTCTTTAGATTCCAATATTTTCAGCGACTGCAGCGTATCGTTGATAGCGTCCAGTACCCCCAGATCCTGGGGGGTGCCGGTGCCCTGCAATGCTCGCTGCAATGGGAGAAAAACGCTCAGTTTTCCTGTCGCTACGTCGTCGAGCTTGCTGACTTTTCCATCGGCCAGTGTCTGCTGGGCACGCGTTACACGCTCTTCGACAAAAGCTGTGAGTTCTGTGTTCGACATGGTCATTCTCCCATTACGAAGCGGGTAGCAATTCATCCAGGATTTGCGTCATCCGTTCTTTGGTTTGCTGGCCGACAAGGTCTTCCCTTGCTCTTGCGCCAGCCTTGAAGAAAACCATCGTCGGACCATGATTTATCTGATATTGAGTCGAAGTCACCGGGTTGAGATGCGAATCCAGTTCGATCTCGACCCTGACCAAGCTGACCTTTCCGGCATATTTCTCTTCCAGCGCATTAAAAATGGTATCCATTCTGGCGCTGGCGTTATCCTCGCCTCGCTTGTTTACCTTCACTTTCGTCGAGAATTCCACCACCACGAGCTTTTGGTTGCTCGCCTCAATGACATCCTTCTGAAAGGTCGAATCAGTAACTGTCATGACACTCATGCTCAGGGCCTCCATTCGATTAACCTGCCGAATGAACATAGGCCCCATAGAAATCAGCGTCTACTGACAGAAATGACAGTAAACACTCTGTTTGTCGTGCTCTGTAAAGGCGATAATATGCGCCATCTTTCGTCACGCCTCTCCAGCAAGGTACTCGGCCATGCGCCTTTCCGAATTCATCGTTATTCATGTGGATCGCATCGTCGATGAATGGGAAGCCTTCGCCAGAACCCTGAAACCTGCGGCAGAAACGATGACCAAGGCCGAGTTGCGGGATCATGCCAGGTCGATTTTGCTCGCCGCCGCGCGGGACATGAAGACCGCGCAGAGCAAAAGCGAAGAAATTGCCAAGGCCAGAGGCGAAGAGCTGAACAAGACGCCAAGCCTGGACGAAGCAGCCAGCAGCCATGGCGAGTTGCGCCATGAGGTCGGTTTTGATCTGGTGCAGATGACGTCGGAGTTTCGCCATCTGCGCGCCAGCGTCATCCGCCTCTGGGTAGAAAGCCTGGCAGCGCCGCAACTGGCTGATTTTCAGGACGTGATTCGCTTCAACGAAGCCATCGACGAGGCGCTTGCCGAATCCACCGCGGCCTATGCGGAACGGGTTGGCCGCTCACGGGATATCTTTCTTGCCATTCTCGGTCACGATCTGCGCGCACCGCTGCAGGCCGTCAGCATGTCCACCGAGTTGCTGGCACGCAAAATAACGCTGGACGAAAAAACCCAGTCCTATGTTTCACGTATCCAGACCAGCACCCGCCATATGGGCTCGATGGTCAGCGATCTGCTGGAGTTCGTACGCAGTCGTCTGGGCGCCGGGCTGCCGGTGGAACGCAAATACATGGACCTGGCCAGCGCCTGCCGCGAGGCGATCGAAGAAGCCTGTGCAGGGCGACCGGACTCTGCTCCGGTGCTGAACGTAGAAGGCAACACCAAGGGCCACTGGGACGCCGGGCGGATCAGCCAGATGCTGCAAAACCTGATCGGCAATGCCCTGCAGCATGGTGCGGCCAGCCACGAGATAACGGTGACAGTCACGGGCGCCGAGAAAGCCGTGATATTGGTGGTACACAACGAAGGCAAACCGATTGCCGAAGACGCTATCGGGACGATTTTCGATCCGCTGGTGCGCAGCACCGAGGAAAACAGCGAAACACGCGGCACGTCGACCAGCCTGGGCCTGGGCCTGTTCATCGTCAAGGAAGTGGTCAACGCCCACGGCGGCAGCATCACTGTGACCTCGACCATTGGTGAGGGCACGACCTTCAATGTGGTGCTGCCGAAAAACTGACCGGGGCTGACTGCCCGCAGATACGGGTGCCGCATCAGCCCAGGCAGAAAAGACCGAGTCGCAAGACTGCTCCGCTCAACCCTTCCACTGCGCACGGGGATCGAACGAAGAACTGTCGGCCAGTTTCTGCCAGAGCGCCCGCGTAGCCTCGTCGGTGTGCTTGGGCACGACGATTTTCAACTGCGCATAAAGATCGCCGCGTTCGCCACTCTTGTTCATCAAGCCGTTACCCTTGATCCGCAGACGCTGACCGTTCTGACTGTCCGGGCGGATGGTCAGGTTGAGCCTGCTGGTCAGCGTCGGCACGGCGACCTTGGTGCCCAGCACGGCTTCCCAGGGAGCCAGCGGCACGGTGATGACCAGATCATGGCCTTCGACCTCGAACAGCGGGTGCGGGGCCAGGCGAATGATCAGGTACAAATCGCCATTGGCACCACCGCCTACGCCCGGCGCGCCCTGCCCCTTGAGGCGAATACGCTCGCCATCGACGACTCCCGCCGGAATCTTCACGTTCAGGGTCTTGGTGATATCACTCATGCGCTGCCCGTTGGGGCTGTGCTGCGGCACCTTGAAGCTGACCTGCTTGGATTCCCCCGACAGGGTTTCTTCGAGAAACACCGCCAGTTCCATCTCCACGTCCTGCCCGGTACGCCCCGGGTTGCGGGTACGCCCGCCCTGCTGTGGCCGGCCACCGAAAATGGAGCTGAAAAACTCCGAGAAGTCTGCCGTTTCCTCGAACCCGCCTGCCCCGGCACCTGCGCGGCTTTGCCAGCCCGGCGGAGTCTGGAACGGGCGGCCCTGACGACCGTATTTGCGCAGCTCATCATACTCGGCGCGCTTTTCAGGGCTGCTGAGTACCTCATAGGCTTCGGAAGCTTCCTTGAACTTGTCTTCGGCGCCTGCCTCCTTGCTGACGTCCGGGTGATACTTGCGCGCGAGTTTGCGATAGGCGGTCTTGATCGCCTTGTCGTCCGCAGTCGGCTCCACGGCAAGTATCTTGTAGTAGTCTTTGAAATCCATGTAACGATCACCCATCCGAATTATCCGGCAAAGCCAGATACGCTGGCGTCACGCGCCCAGCTCCCTCTGTCACGAGGCATCTGGATTACCTAACGTCGAAAAATATACAGATAGACCAGCCGCCTTTGCCGGCGGGTCGATAGCTCGACAACATAGTGTCCGACAACAGGGTCTACCGGGAATCCCTACAAGATTGGGGGTAACGGGTCTCAGTTCAAGCCTTGGCCGCAAATACAGCCAGGTAAATATAAGCGACGTGTCGCGCTACGCAATTTGCCCGCGCTGACATAAACTGCGCGGCCGTTTTTTGACTGGAACGTAAAAGACATGAATGACCAATCCCCGGCCCGTGCCTGCGGTATCGATTTCGGCACGTCCAACTCCACTGTCGGCTGGCAACGACCCGGCATGGAATCGTTGATCGCGCTGGAGGACGACAAGATTACCCTGCCTTCGGTGGTGTTCTTCAATATGGAAGAGCGCCGCCCGGTGTATGGCCGCCTGGCGCTGCACGAGTATCTGGAAGGCTATGAAGGCCGCCTGATGCGCTCGCTCAAAAGCCTGCTGGGCTCCAAGCTGATCAAGCATGACACCAGCGTGCTGGGCACAGCGATGCCGTTCAAGGATTTGCTGGCCCTGTTTATCGGCGAGCTGAAAAAGCGCGCGGAGCAAACGGCCGGCCGCGAATTCGAGCAGGTCGTGCTGGGCCGTCCGGTGCATTTTGTCGATGACGACGCACAGGCCGATCAGGAAGCCGAAGACACGCTGGCTGAAGTGGCGCGCAAGATCGGCTTCAAGGACGTGTCCTTCCAGTTCGAGCCCATCGCGGCGGCCTTCGACTACGAGTCCACCATCCAGGACGAAGAACTGGTGCTGATCGTCGACATTGGCGGCGGTACCTCGGACTTTTCGCTGGTGCGTCTGTCGCCCGAGCGACGCCAGCACGATGATCGCCAGCAGGACATCCTCGCCACCGGTGGCGTGCACATCGGCGGGACCGACTTCGACAAGCAGTTGAGCCTGCAAGGCGTGATGCCACTGTTCGGTTATGGCAGCCGCATGAAAAGCGGTGCGTACATGCCGACCAGCCACCATATGAACCTGGCGACCTGGCACACCATCAACGCCGTGTACTCGCAAAAGTCGCAACTGGCCCTGGGCAGCATGCGCTACGACATCGAAGACACCGGCGGCATCGATCGCCTGTTCAAACTGATCGAACAGCGCGCCGGGCACTGGCTGGCCATGGAAGTGGAAGAAACCAAGATCCAGCTGACCCACGCCGACAGCCGTCACCTGCTCATGGATCGAGTGGAAGCCGGACTGAGCGTGGACCTGAGCCGGGTGATGTTCGAAGCAGCCATCGACGCCCAGCTTGAGCGCGTGCGCAACAGCGTGACGAACTTGCTCAACGATGCGGGAGTGAGTGTCGAACAGGTCAGCACGGTGTTCTTCACCGGCGGTTCAAGCGGTATCCCGGCCCTGCGCAACAGCGTCTCGGACATGCTGCCCAACGCACGCCACGTCGAAGGCAACATCTTCGGCAGCATCGGCAGCGGCCTGGCCATCGAAGCGAAGAAACGTTACGGCTAGTCATGCGCCTATCGTGGGAATGCCCTTCGTGATGCTCCGCGTCAAAGATCGCTGATCTTGTGGGAGCGAGCTTGCTCGCGAAGACGGATTACCTGATCAATGGATGTCCAGCGGCTGCACGGGCCTCTTCGTGAGCAAGCTCACTCCCACGGGCGGGAGTGTTTCGAGCCATGTGGATGCTCTGCAGCACCGCAGACGTAGAGCGTCCAGAACTGCATGCCAACGCGGTGAACTGGCACGATAGGCGTTCTTTCGGACGCCTATCTACTCAAGCGCCCTAGACCAACCCTTCCTTCTGCAACTCGCTCTTCAGGTACGCATAGTAAATCGGCCCTGCGACCACACCCGGCAGGCCGAATGCGGCTTCGAACAGCAGCATCGCCAGCAGCAACTCCCACGACTTGGCATTGATCTGCCCGCCCACGATGCGCGCATTGAGGAAGTACTCGACCTTGTGGATCACGATCAGGTAGCCCAGCGCCGCCAGCGCGACCCAGATCGAGATAGACATGCCGACGATGAAGATCAGCGTGTTTGACATCAGGTTACCCACCACCGGCAACAGGCCGAGCAGGAAGGTCATGATGATCAGGGTCTTGGTCAGCGGCAGGTGAATCCCGCACAGCGGCAGCACGACGGCCAGAAATACCGACGTAAACGCGGTGTTGAGCAGGGAAATCTTGATCTGGGCGAAAACGATGTTGCGAAACGCCCGGCTGACCAGGTACAGCCGATCGAACAGTGCGGCTGCCAGCGGCTTGCGCGCATGCACATCGGAGATACGCTGCAAGGCAATGATCGCGCCCAGCACCATGCCGATCAGCATGGTGACGAACATGTGCGCCGCGCCCTTGCCGATCAATTGCAATTCGCCCACGTGCTTCTGCAGCCACTGCCCGAGCGAAACCTGAAACTCCGCGGCGCTGGCAGGCAGATAGGCATCGATAAACGGTGGCAACTGACCACGCGCGCGATCCACCAGGGTCATGAACTTGTCGAGCGAGGCTCCGGGGTTTTCGGCTTCATGCAGCACAAAGCTGATGGCCCCGGCGAAAATCAGCGTCAGCAGGCTAACCACCAGCGTGCCCAGCAGCGCCACAGCCAGCCAGCGCGCCCGTTCGCCGGAGATCAGACGTTGCAGCTTGGGGGTCAACATGTTGACCAGCTCGAACACCAACAGTCCGGCCAGCAGGCTGGGCAATAACTTGAATGGCAACACCAATAACAGACCGCCAAATACAAGAATCCAGCTGGCTATTAACACCTGACGCGCAGAAAACGTTGGCATAGACCCTCAACGGGCAACACAAGGAAGGTGGGCAGTCTGCCAGCCTTCGCAGTCCAGAACCAGTGATCCGAAAGCGCTAAAAAACAAGCCGCAACCATCTGCCCGATGATCGGCTCGAGAACGGCGCGAAAGTGCAGTGTTTACTGCACCCGCGCCGGTTACCTGCAGCAAGGAGGCCGACTGAAAAATTATTTCTTCTTGAGACAATCGCTCATGAAACTCTTGCGCGCGTCACCCTTGAGCGCCTGAGTGCTGGCAGTCGCGTTGCAGGTTTTCATCTTCTCCTGCTGGGTGGCCGCCGGCGGCGGTGCCGCTTTCAGGCAAGTGCTCATGAACGTCTTGCGCTCATCGCCCTTCAGCGACTTCGCGCTGGCGTCGGCATTGCAGGTGGTCATTTTGTTCTGCTGCGCGGTCGCAGCGAAACCCTGGGCAGACAACATCAAGCCTACGAGCAACACAGGAATACCGAGCTTGTTCATCGATCCACTCTCCAGATCCACTGCACCGGGCGGCACAGGCTGAGAGTCAGTGTAGTCAGCGTCTGCGCTCTGTGACGGGACACCGGACATCGCCGCTGGCATTCTCGACAAACAGGCGGATAATTACGCCTCGCTTTAACGATGATCCCCTCATGCAATACGCTTTCCCGCTGATTACCGTCCTTATCTGGGCGATCAACACAGCTGTCACCAAGGCGTCTGCCGGGGTGATCTTTCCGGCTGAAATAGGCTTTTATCGCTGGGCGCTGGCCGGCTTGCTGTTCACGCCGTTCATGCTCGGGCCGGTGTGGGCGAACCGCGCGGCGATCAAACCGGTACTGGGCAAGATCTTCATTCTGGCCGTGCTTGGCACAGCGCTGTATCAGAGCCTGGCGTACTTCGCGGCCAGCCTGACGACGGCCACCAACATGGGGATCATTCAGTCGATGGTGCCGATGATCGCGCTGGGGCTGTCGATAGCCTGCCTCGGCACTCGCCTGACCTCGGGCGCGCTGCTGGGGGCAGTGCTGTCATTCGCGGGGGTGCTGGTTGTGGTCTCGGCGGGCAATCCGGCCAGCCTGATCGAGCAGGGTGTCAATCGAGGCGACGCGATGGTGCTGGTGGCCGCCGCGTCGTATGCGGTCTATAGCACGCTGCTGAAGAAGTGGCAGTTGCGCCTGCCGCCCCTGCAGCTGCTTTACGTACAGATCCTGCTGGCGATTATGGTTTTGCTGCCGCCGTTCATGCTGTCGGCGAAAACCGGCCTGAATGCGAGCAACCTCCCGATGGTGCTGTATGCAGCGATTCCAACGTCGATGCTCGCGCCGTGGTTGTGGATGACCTCGATCATGCGCCTGGGTCCCAGCCGCACAACATTGTTCTTCAACCTGATGCCCATCGCCACGGCCTTAATTGCCGCGGCGACACTGGGCGAACAACTGGCGCTCTATCACCTGTTCGGCGGAGCGCTGACCCTGTGCGGCGTCATCCTCGCGGAACGCTGGACGACGCCGCTGCGGTCAGGTGCGGATTAGACAGTCGCGCTGCCTTCGCTGCCCTCCAGGCTGTGAATCGACACGTCGGTGATGCCGGCGGCAAGCGGCAGGCCGGCTTCACCCATTGGAAGCTCGTCCAGTTCTACGTGATGCTTGAGCGCCAGTTCGTGCACCACTTCAATGATAGGCACGTCCAGATTCTCGATAATGTCTACGTGGTGCTCGCCAAGCAGGGTGTACTCGATCTCATACAGTTCTTTATCGCTCATCGCATCTTCCTGGCCGTCACAGAGGAGCGGCTGATTAACGAACTACGGTCCGACAACCGATGACCGAGCCCAAGGCTGAGCAAAACGCTCAACCATGCCATCAGATTGACCTCGGCCTTTCGGGAACGTGCGAGGAATATTCAAAGCGCTTTTCATGCCCGATCGTCATGGTGTTCGGTCGTTCAGCAGCGGCATCAGGGTGGATGCAAGGTACTGCCTCATCGCCATCTTTTTTTCGAACTCTTGGACCCCTCCCGGCTCCAAGGCATACCGGGCCAAAACCGGCTCTGACATGTGGAGCAACAACGATGTACAAAAAACTCTTCGCGGCGACCTTTGTATTGGCGACGATGGCTGGCTGCAGCAACACAACCGTGCAGAACCCGGTGGACTACGTCACTTATCGCAACGAGCCGCTGGTCAAGCAGGTCGAGAACGGCATGACGCGCCAGCAGGTCCTGACCATCGGCGGTGAACCGTCGAGCACCATCGAGCGCAAGGTCAACCCGGGCACTTGCAACAACTACGTCATGAACAAGGACGGCCACAAACAGGTTTACCACGTCAGCTTCAACAGCGACGGGCGTGTGACCAACAAAGGTTTCATGACTTGCGAACAACGCGAGAAGAACGAAAAAGCGATGTAATCAAAACGCAGGCACAAACAAAAAGCCCGAGGCATGAATGCCTCGGGCTTTTTGTTGAATGCTTTTTTAGGATCTGTACGAAAAGTGGCTGCGCTCGGTGATGCTTCGTTAAAAACAGGCTCGGAATGCTCATTTACAACACGTAGACTCCGCTTCCTCGCCTGTTTTTGCCTCGCCTGACCTTCGCTCGCCGACTTTTCGTACAGAGCCTAGAAAACCAGCTTGAACAGGGCGATAACCACGACCAGGCCGATCAGAAAGATGATGCCAACGGTGCTTCCCAGGAACTTGAGCATTGTGTATCTCCACGATTTATTTGGGTCTCAAGGTTGGGACCGCGAGGCTCAGCACTCGTTTCTTATATTTTTACATTCAGTCACAACCTTGCGCACCTGCGAAAATCCGATAAAACTTTTTCCCTTCTCCAACACTCACAACCCTTGCTGATCCTGCCGGGCAATACACAGAGCGAGACAGCAAAACCTGATGAGTCCTGGAGATAAATGATGAATTCTGCACCGCAATCACAGCTTTCCGATGTAAATACTCTGCGCCAGCGCGCACGCCAGAACGTTGAGGATGGTGCTGTGACTCAAGGCTACAGCGCTGACCGCGAAACGGTCCTGCGCCTGCTCAATGAATCGCTGGCTACCGAGCTGGTCTGTGTGCTGCGCTACAAGCGCCACTACTACATGGCGTCGGGCCTCAAAGCGAGCGTCGCGGCAGCCGAGTTTCTGGAGCACGCAGAACAGGAAGCGCAGCACGCTGACAAACTGGCCGAGCGTATCGTGCAACTGGGCGGCGAGCCGGAGTTCAACCCGGACACCCTGTCGAAGAACTCCCACGCGCAGTACGTGGCTGGCAACACGCTGAAAGAAATGGTCTACGAAGATCTGGTTGCCGAGCGCATCGCCGTCGACAGCTACCGCGAAATCATTCAATACCTCGGCGACAACGATCCGACGACCCGCCGCATCTTCGAAGAAATCCTTGCTCAGGAAGAAGAGCACGCCGATGACATGGCAGACATTCTGAACGATCTGTAACGCGCGGCAGCAAATGAAAAGCCAGGACCTGTGTCCTGGCTTTTTTGTGGGAGATATTGTCTCAAGCCAGATGCGTGAACATCGTTGCGCACGCTCCAGCATGGAAATGCATTTCTGGACGCTCTGCGTCCCACTAAGTGCGCGCCAACGCGGAGCGCTGGCACGAAAGATGGAGGGTTACTTCACCGTCTTCGGCGCCTTGCCGGTGCGCATCTGCTCCAGCAGCGGGCCACACTGATTGGGCTCGCTGTCACCAGTGGCGACCAGCGCCAGCAAACCGGCAACAGGACCTACGGTTGCACCGAGCAGGACCATGCCGGCTCCGCGCAGCAATAACGGGCCAGACTGCACGCCTGCGTTGGGCTTGGCGAACGGGCCGTTGACGTACAGCGGCGAACGCAGCGAGAACACGCGAAAGCCCTTGGATTCCGGATTGATCTGCAGGTCCAGTTGCTCGGTCCTCAGGTTCGCGGTGCCATTGATGTAGATAATGGCGTTCTCGGTATCGAAGACAAACAGCCGGCTGGTCGCCAGCCCGTCCTTGATGCCGAAGTTCGAGGCCGCGCAATTGATCTTCACGTCCTTGTCGCCGAACAGCTTGCCGACCACGTAATTGCCCACGTTGAGCCCGGCAATTTCCATCAGGCCGCGACTGATCGCGCCGTCGTTCACCAGCATCTTCATTTCGCCGTTGGCAGTCCCCAGCAAGGCTGCGACCGAGTTGCCGCGCCCACTGATGTCGGCATCGCCGTTCAGCTCACCGAAGCTGGTTTTCATCGGTTCGAAGGTCGGGAACAGCTGCTTGAGCTTGAAATTGCGCGCCGACAGTTTTGCCCGGCCCTGCATAGGTTTGTTTTGCCCGTTCAGGCGAATATCCGCGTCCAGCTTGCCGCCTGCCACACCAAAACGCAGCGGCTCGAGGCTCAACTGACCATCGTCGAGAACCAGATGGGTGTAGAGGTCGGTGAACGGCAGGTCCGGGCTCTGCACGATGCGCTTGCCGGTGAACTCCACGTCGGCGTCCATCGCCCGCCAGCGATCAGTCTGAAACTCTTCTACCGGCAGAACCTTGCCCGAAGGCTGCTTGCTCTCGCCACCGCGCTTTTTCTGCGCAGCATTGGAGTCCGCACCGATCAACGGCGCGAGGTCACTGAACAGCAATTGGTTGGAGACCAGCACGCCACTCAGCTTGGGCCGGGGCTGACTGGCGACGAAGCCCAGGTCGCCGTGGATATCGCTGTTGCCGATCTTGCCGTTGAAGCCTTCGTAACGAAAGTTGGCACCGGCCGCATCGTGCAGTTTGGCGATCAGGCGGCCATCGGTGGAGTACGCCGGAGAATCCGGCAGGGTCACACCCGTCAGCGGGTACAGATTGCTCAGGCTCGCGCCGGAAAGCTTGAGGCGTAGATCCAGCGCGCCCAGGTTCTGTGGATCGGTCAGGGTCCCGGCGATCACCGCATGGGTGTCACCGACTTTCACGTCAGCCTGTACCGGAAACGGCTGACTGGCGTCCTTGAGCGCGAGCAGACCGCCCACCTTGCCGGTGCCGCTCAGTTTCTGACCGTGGTACTGGCCGGTGACCGCCAGACCGAATGCGTAGTCCTGCGGCACTGCGCCCTTTTCCTGAGCCTTTTGCGCTTCCTTGCTGCCGACGATTTCACTGAACGGGACCGGCTTGCCGAGCAGGTCGATCACGACGTCCAGATTGGCGTTGAGTTTCTGGTCGTTGAAGCTCACCAGCCCCTTGTCGAACTTGATCGCACCGATGTCCATCACCCATTTGGAGGGCTCGGCATTCGGGTCGGACTTGGGCAGTTCGAACACCCAGTTGGCGCGACCATCGGCCAGGCGCTCCAGCCGGGCCTCGGGGCCGGTCAGGTCGATACGCGGGATAACCACTTGCTGCGCCAGCAGCGGCAGCAGCGAGAGACGAAATTCGACGTGCTTGAGGGTCACCATCTGCGGGGTCTTCGACCACTCGGGGTTACCCAGGCTCAGGTCGTCGGCGACAAAATGCGGCGACGGCACCCAGGCGCGCCAGCCACCGAGTTCGGGCTCGCGCGTCCAGCGCACATCCAGATCACCATTGATGGCGAACGGACGATGCAGCGCTTCGCTGACTTTCGCGTTGAGGGTGGGTTTGATGCGGTTCCAGTCGAAAGTGACAATCACAATGACCAATATAGCCAGCACCACCAGCAACGTGGCACCTGTCCAGGCGAAAATCTTGCGGCTGCGCGTCATGCGTGACTCTCCAGAAAACAGCGCCCCGACCCTGGCGCGCTGAATACGACATGAATATTCGACTGACAAACGCGCCGAGGGTTTGATTTGAATACGAAAATGCATCGAAGGCCAGCACTCATGCACTATTACTGGTCAAGGAGCCTGACTGAAAACCCTTTCGACGCAGGTAAAGCGCATTTGCTAAAGTGCATCCCAGCCTAATCCAAGAATCGTTTGAGCCATGCTGCCCCGCGCCGAACAGAAACAACAGACCCGAAGAGCCTTGCTCGATGCTGCCCATCAACTGATGGAGAGCGGGCGCGGCTTCGGCAGCCTGAGCCTGCGCGAAGTGGCGCGCACGGCGGGCATCGTGCCGACCGGGTTCTACCGGCACTTTGAAGACATGGACCAGCTGGGGCTGGCGCTGGTCAGCGAGGTCGGCCAGACCTTTCGCGAGACCATCCGGCTGGTGCGCCACAACGAATTCGCCATGGGCGGGCTGATTCGTGCGTCGGTGAAGATATTCCTCGAACGCGTAGCGGCCAACCGCTCGCAGTTCCTGTTTCTGGCGCGCGAACAATACGGCGGCTCCTTGAAGGTGCGTCAGGCGCTCGGAGCACTGCGCGAAGGCATCAGCGCCGACCTTACGGCCGATCTGGCAAAGATGCCCAAATGGCAGCACCTGAATGCCGATGCACTGTCGATCATCGCCGACCTGGTGGTGAAAAGCGTGTTTGCGATGCTGCCGGAACTGATCGACCCGCCCCCCGCCTCACTTGCCCCGCACCTGACACCTCAGGCGAAGATCACCCAGCAACTGCGCTTCATCTTCATCGGCGCACGGCACTGGCGGGGGCTGGGCAGTCATGATTGAGCGTCAGCACGCTGTACTCCGTCCTGCGGCGTTAACCGTCTCACTATTAACGTTATCTTGATCACCACACTACGCACCAACTTAAAGCACGAACTTGATTGCGCACCATAAAAGATCACTGATAAGCCCGCCAATGCTCGCATCACCTGCCTCTGTCAGCCTTTTCCCTACAAGCTGCACTGTTGGCAAGCCCCTTGCTCTGATTTGACGCATCGCAATTGGCTGGAAGCTATCTGATGCTGGTGATTCACGACCGAATCGAACCTCAGGCCGAATGGGCCGCCGAGCTGCATTTGAATTTCGAGGCACGCAGCAAAAGTCGACTGCGCTGCTTCAGTGCGGAAAACGAAGACGTTGGCCTGTTTCTGCAACGCGGCCAGTCGCCGCTGCGCGATGGCGAGTTTCTGCAGGCCAAGGACGGCCGTGTCGTGCGTGTCTGCGCACGTCCTGAAAAACTCATGCATGTCACGTGCAGCAGCACCTTCGAACTGACCCGCGCGGCTTATCACCTTGGCAATCGTCACGTGGCCCTGCAAGTCGGCGACGGCTGGCTGCGCCTGCTCGACGATTACGTGCTCAAGGCGATGCTCGACCAACTGGGCGCTACTGTCGACACCATCGAAGCGCCGTTCCAGCCGGAACATGGCGCCTACGGCGGCGGGCATCATCACTCGCGCGCAGGCGAGGAGGATTTCAACTATCCGCCGCGCATGCACCAGTTCGGCGTGCGCAAGTGAACAGCGCCTGGGCGCTGTTGCGCCTGGCCAGTCCGCAGCTGCCCATCGGTGGCTACAGCTATTCGCAGGGGCTGGAAATGGCAGTGGAGCAATCCATTGTGGTGGACCCGCAGACCGCGGGCCGCTGGATCGGCGATCAACTGTTGCTTAATCTCGCGCGTTTCGAGGCGCCCCTGCTGCTGGCTCATTGCGAGGCGGCGGCAGCCGGTGACTGGGGCCAGTTGCTGCAAGTCAGCGAACAGCATCGCGCCAGCCGCGAGACCCGCGAGCTGCATCTGGAAAGTCGGCAGATGGGCTACTCCTTGAAGCAGTTGCTCAATGGCCTGCCTGAACTGGATCGTGATGCACGGCATTTTCTGCAGCAGACTGCCGAGCCGCACCTGGCCCTTGGCTGGGCGCTGGCCGCACGCGCCTGGCAGATCAGCCCGCAGGATGCGCTGGCCGCCTGGCTATGGAGCTGGCTTGAAAACCAGCTGGCGGTGCTGATGAAAACCCTGCCGCTGGGCCAGCAAGCCGCCCAGCGCCTGACCAGCGAACTGTTGCCGTTATTGCAGCAGGCGCAGGTCAGTGCCAGCGCACAAGAACCCGGCCATGCCGGCAGCGCAGCCTTCGGTCTGTCCCTGGCGAGCATGGCGCACGAACGTCAATACAGCCGGTTATTCCGGTCCTGATCAGCCCTTATGGAGAACTCAATGAACAGCCAACCTCTGCGCGTCGGAATCGGTGGCCCGGTCGGATCCGGCAAGACGGCGCTGACCCTGGCGCTGTGCCTGGCATTGCGCGACCGCTATAACCTGGCCGTCGTGACCAACGATATCTATACCCGCGAAGACGCTGACTTTCTGGTGCGTAACGAGGCACTGGCACCAGAGCGCATCATCGGCGTTGAAACCGGCGGCTGCCCGCATACCGCGATTCGTGAGGATGCTTCGATCAACCTGGAAGCGGTCGACCAACTCAATCGCCGCTTCGAAGGCCTGGACCTGATCATCGTCGAGTCCGGTGGCGACAACCTTTCCGCGACCTTCAGCCCGGAGCTTTCCGACCTGACCATCTACGTAATCGACGTGTCGGCCGGCGACAAGCTGCCGCGCAAGGGCGGTCCGGGCATCTGCAAGTCCGACCTGCTGGTGATCAACAAGATCGACCTCGCCCCTTTGGTGGGCGCGTCACTGGAGATGATGGACAGCGACACGCGCAGGATGCGTGGCGAAAAGCCGTTCGTGTTCAGCAATCAGAAAACCGGTCAGGGTCTGGAACAGATCATTGCCTTCATTGAGCGCCAGGGCCTGCTGACTGCGGCCGCCTGAATTCACAACCAAAAGGAACCCGTCGATGAATTACAAAAAAGCCCTTGGCGCCCTCGCGCTGTTGCTGGTCCCGACTCTGGCGCTGGCTCACCCCGGTCATGGCGATAACGGCCTGATCGCCGGTATCAGCCACCCGATCGGCGGGCTGGATCATTTGCTGGCAATGCTTGCCGTCGGCTTGTGGGCTGCGCAGCAACAAGGTTCGGCACGCTGGGCGCTGCCGTGCACCTTCGTCGGCACCATGCTGATCGGCGGCATGCTGGGCTTTGAAGGTCTGAACCTGCCAGCGCTGGAAAGCGGCATTGCCGCATCGGTACTGGCTCTGGGCCTGGCCGTGGCATTGGCAGTACGTCCGCCACTGGCATTGGCGGTAGCCGCAACAGCCCTGTTCGCCTTGTTCCACGGCGTGGCGCATGGCCTTGAACTGCCGGAAATGTCCAGCCCATGGGCCTACGCAGCAGGTTTCGTTGCAGCGACCGCGGCCTTGCATGCGCTGGGTTATGCAGTGGTTCGCGTGTTGCCGCAGGCGGCAGCACCGCTGGTGCGTATCGCCGGTGCAGCTTCTGCGGCAGCGGGAGTATGGTTGCTGGCAGCCTGAGGGAGTTTCGCGCTGCTCGTGTCCGCTTCAGCTGGGCATGATCAGCGTGAAAGCACAGGAATGCGGTACAGGTAGAGCAGCACTGCGCTGGCAAACGCCAGCAGGCAGACCGGCAACGGATGCAGACCGAACAGCACCGCGATGGCGGCGATCCAGGCAGGCAACCCGGCGGCCAGAAAGGCCAGGCGGCGGATGGCAGCGAGTTTCAGCCATGCTGCCGGCTCCTCGGGGGTATCGAGTGCAGCCTGGGTGACGGCCAACGCGCGCTTGTACGCGCCGAAGGGTTTCAGGCTGACGAACATCGAGCCTATCCCGGCGATGAACAGCGGGAGCGCCAACACCGGAATGAGCGGCTCGCTGGCACCGAAAAAGACACAGACCACCAGCAATGGCGCCAGGGTCAGGCCCAGTTGACGCCACCATTGCATCTCCAGCTTTTGACGAACCTCGCTGCGTGTCACGCGGGACCGACCTCGCTTTGATGTTCGTTACCCATCATGTGCCCCAGCTTGCCCGCCTTGGTCGCCAGATAAAGGCGGTTGTGCGGGTTTTGCCCGGTGTGCAGAGGCACGCGCTCAGCGACCCTGATGCCCATCTCGGTCAAGGCTTTGACCTTGCGCGGGTTGTTGGTCATAAGCCGTAGCGACTGCACGCCCAGATGCTGAAGCATCGGCAGGCAGATCGCGTAGTCACGCTGATCGGCAGCAAAGCCCAGACGCTCGTTGGCTTCAACCGTATCGGCACCGCCATCCTGCAACTCGTAGGCGCGGATCTTGTTCATCAGACCGATACCGCGCCCTTCCTGGCGCAAATACAACAGTACGCCCCGCCCTTCGGTGGCGATGGCGCGCAGGGCAGCCTCCAGTTGAGAGCCGCAATCGCAACGCTGACTGAACAGGGCGTCGCCGGTCAGGCATTCGGAATGTACGCGACCCAGAACCGGCTCACCGTCCGCCACATCGCCCAGACTCAGGACGACATGTTCACGGCCGGTTGCCGACTCGATAAAGCCGTGCATGGCAAACTCTGCAAAGGGAGTGGGCAGTTTGGAAGCGGCGACAAAGACGACGGGCACCGTGTGCTCCTGATCAGTATGAAGACTGGAAATTCGCAAGATTTGCATTGTAACAGCAGGTTCCTGCAGACGCTCAGGGTGAATTCTCGGGCATTTAGATCATAAAGTTCGATAAATAGAAGCGCTCATCCGCTCACTGCTCACCGCCAAAATGCTGGTAGCCACGCGTGTCGGGTGTGACGTCTTGCCCCGTGTCGTCGAAAAGCACGACGCCTTGCCCCTGCTCTACCCGGCCAATGACATGCACCGGCCAGCCTTCTTTCAGCAGAACCGGCAGATGTTCGGAGGGCAGCGTGAAGGCCAGGATGTAATCATCACCACCGCTCAGCGCGGCCTGTCGGGCTGAGGGCAGATCGAACAAGGTCAGCAACTGATCGGACATCGGCAGCCTGTCGCGCTCGACCACCAGACGCACACCCGAAGCGCGGGCGATATGCCCACAGTCGGCCAGCAGCCCATCGGAGATGTCCAGCGCCGACGTCGCCCTGCCGCGCAAGGCCTGGCCCAGCGCCAGTTGCGGTTGGGGCGACCAGTAGCGGGCCAGCAATGCTTCGGCGATCGAGGGTTCGGCGCTGCGCTGCTTCAATACCAGCGGCAATGCACCTGCGCCATCACCCAGCGTGCCGCCGACACACAGCAGGTCACCCGCCTCGGCACCCGCGCGGGTCAGGGCTGATCCGGCCGGCACAGCGCCGAACACTGTCAGGGTCAGGCTCAAGGGACCGCGCGTGGTATCACCACCGATCAGACGCAGCGAACAGCCTTGCGCCATCTGGTTCAGGCCGCGAGCGAAGGTCTGCAACCAGTCGGCATCGACCTGCGGCAGGGTCAGGGCAAGGGTGAACGCGACAGGCCGGGCGCCCATGGCCGCCAGGTCACTGGCAGACACTGCCAGCGCACGCTGGCCAAGCAGAAAGGGGTCGCAGACATCAGGAAAATGCACCCCGGCAACCAGGGTGTCGGTCGAGATCGCCAACTGCTCGCCGGGCGTCAACGCCAGCAGCGCGCAGTCATCGCCGATCCCCAGGGCAACTTCCTCGCCCGCCTGCGCACAGGGCGCGGCGGCGAAGTAATTGCGGATCAGCTCGAACTCTCCCATGAAGGTCAGGCGCGAATCAGCGCTTGTGGGCCTTCACTTCGACTTCACGCAGGCGCGGCGCCAGCTTGTCCAGCACGCCATTGACGAACTTGTGGCCGTCAGTGGAGCCGTAGACTTTCGCCAGCTCGATGCCTTCGTTGATCACCACGCGATAAGGCACGTCGATGCGCTTGAGCAGTTCGAAGGTGGACAGGCGCAATATCGCCAGCTCAATCGGATCGAGTTCTTCGATGGTCAGGTCAAGGCAAGGCTTCAGAGCGGTGTCGATCTCGGTCTGGTTGGTTGCCACGCCGTGCAACAACTCACGGAAGTAAGTGCCGTCAACGTTACTGAAGTCATTATCGACACGGAACTGGGCTTCGATTTCGTTCAGCGCGTGGCCAGCCATGTGCCGTTGGTACAGGGCCTGAGTTGCCATCTGACGCGCTTCGCGACGTTTGGCGCTCTTGCCCTTGGCGATTTCCGGCGATTTGGCGTCGCGCGGGTTGAACTGGTCGGTATCGTCGGAAATCACTTGGCCTCCAACTGCGACAGCAGGCTGACCATTTCGATGGCGGACAGGGCAGCTTCAGCGCCCTTGTTGCCGGCCTTGGTGCCGGAGCGCTCGATGGCCTGCTCGATGGAATCGACAGTCAATACGCCGAAAGCGACCGGCACGCCGAACTCCATGGACACCTGGGACAAGCCCTTGACGCACTCGCCTGCCACGTATTCGAAGTGCGGAGTACCGCCACGGATCACTGCACCCAGTGCGACGATGGCCGCGAACTCGCTGCGCTGGGCAACTTTCTGCACAACCAGTGGAATCTCGAACGCACCCGGCGCACGGATGATGGTGATGTCGCTTTCGCTCACACCATGGCGTACCAGCGCATCAACGGCACCGCTAACCAGGCTTTCCACGACGAAGCTGTTGAAACGGCCAACTACCAAGGCATAGCGGCCTTGGGGGGCGATGAAGGTACCTTCGATGGTCTTCAAGGTCATTCGGTGAGTCTCGTATTAAAGAGCAAGCCCGCCTTGGGGCGGACTTTGAGGGATATTAGGCCACGAATCATGCCTGTCAGGCCAAAACCTGCGAAAAACCATCTTTCACACGCCCCGACCTGCCAGTATTTATTCGGAGGGCACGTATTCTACAACTTCCAGATCGAAACCGGATATCGCATTGAACTTCATCGGCGAACTCATCAGGCGCATTTTGCGCACGCCAAGGTCACGAAGGATCTGCGAACCGGCACCGACCGTGCTGTACGTAGTCGGCGTCTTGATCGGTTGCTGACCGGCGGTTTCGCGAATATGAGCCAGCAAGACATCGCCATCCAGCGGGTGACCGAGCAGCAGCACCACACCGCTGCCCGCCTCGTTAACCGCGCGCATGGCGGCGCGCAGGCTCCAGCGGCCGGGCTGGTTGACCATCAACAGGTCACGCAGCGGGTCCATGTTATGCACGCGAACCAGCGTGGGCTCTTCGGCACAGATGGTGCCCAGGGTCAGCGCCAGATGCACGTCGCCCTCGACCGAATCGCGGTAGGTCACCAGGTTGAAACTGCCCAGTTCGCTGTCCATCGGCTGCTCGGCAATCCGCTGAACGGTACGTTCGTGGATCATCCGGTAGTGAATCAGGTCGGCGATGGTGCCGATCTTGATGTCATGTTGCAGGGCAAATGCTTCGAGTTCGGCGCGACGCGACATGGTGCCGTCGTCGTTCATGACTTCGCAGATCAGGCCCGTCGGCTCGAAACCGGCCATGCGCGCCAGGTCGCAGGCCGCTTCGGTATGACCGGCGCGCGCCAGGGTGCCGCCCGCCTGAGCCATGAGCGGGAAGATATGCCCAGGGCTGACGATGTCTTCGGCCTTGGCGTCCTTGGCAGCGGCGGCCTGCACCGTGCGTGCACGGTCGGCTGCCGAGATGCCGGTGGTCACGCCTTCGGCGGCTTCGATGGAAACGGTGAACTTGGTGCCGAAACCCGAACCGTTGCGCGCTGCCATCAGCGGCAGCTTGAGGGTTTCGCAGCGCTCGCGAGTCATCGGCATGCAGATCAGACCACGGGCGAAACGCGCCATGAAGTTGATGTGCTCGGGCTTCACGCATTCGGCGGCCATGATCAGGTCGCCTTCGTTTTCGCGGTCTTCGTCATCCATGAGGATGACCATCTTGCCCTGGCGAATGTCTTCGACCAGTTCTTCGATACTGTTGAGCGCCACGCGGCACCCCCTTCAATCAATTCAGGATTTGAGGTAGCCGTTCTCGGCCAGGAAGCTTTCGGTGATCGTGCCGTGGCCCGGCTCGGCGGCCTTGTCACCCAGCAGCAGGCGCTCCAGATAACGCGCCAGCAGATCGACTTCCAGGTTGACCTTACGGCCGGGCTGGTAGTCGGCCATGATCGTTTCGCTCCAGGTATGAGGCACGATGGTCAGTTCAAACTCCGCGCCGTTGACCGAATTGACGGTCAGGCTGGTGCCGTCGACCGTGATCGAGCCTTTGTGGGCGATGTATTTGGCCAGTTCACGTGGCGCACGCACCGTGAACTGAATGGCACGGGCGTTATCCGCACGGGCAACGATTTCGCCGACGCCGTCGACATGGCCGCTGACCAGATGGCCGCCCAGACGTGTGGTCGGGGTCAGGGCCTTTTCCAGGTTGACCCGGCTGCCGCTCTTCAGGTCGACAAAGGCGGTGACGGTCAGAGTCTCGCGGCTGACGTCAGCCCAGAAGCCATCACCGGGCAATTCGACGGCGGTCAGGCATACGCCATTGACGGCAATGCTGTCGCCGAGTTTGACGTCGGTCAGGTCAAGCTTGCCGGTTTCCACGTAAACGCGGACGTCGCCGCCTTTGGGAGTCAGGGCGCGGATGCTGCCAATGGATTCGATAATGCCGGTAAACATGGGTCCTCCGGGAGAACAAGGGCTGCGCGCAAGGCGAAAGCCGGGAATTATACGCCGGGTGTGCGCACAGGGAGAGCGATGACTCGCCAGTCATTACCGACAGCACGCATTTCCACAATGTTCAGTTCCAGCGCTTCGCTCATCTGCGCCAGTGGCAGATCGAGCAGCGGACGGGCCGATGAGCCGAGAAACTTGCCGGCAATGAAGAGCTGAAACTCGTCGACCAGCCCGAGACGCGCAAAAGCCCCCGCCAGTCGCGGACCGGCCTCGACCAGCACTTCATTGACGCCCCGCGCTGCGAGTTCGCCCATCAACCTGCGCAGGTCCACATGACCGGCGCTGTCGGCCAGCGCGAGCATTTCGTGGCCCTCCTCCTGATAGCGGCCTCGCGCCGACGCAGCAGCGCAGGTCACGACCAGCGCACTGCCTGCCTGGAAGAACGGTGCATCGAGCGGCACACGCAAACGGCCGTCGATCAACACGCGCAACGGCGCGCGTGCCGCGGCCAGCGCGGTCAATTCGGCATCGAGCCCCAGTTCATCAGGGCGTATGGTGAGACGAGCCTTGTCAGCCAGCACCGTGTCGGCACCGCTGAGCACCACGCTCGACTGGGCGCGCAGGCGCTGTACGGCAGAGCGCGCCTCGGGGCCGGTGATCCACTGGCTTTCCCCGCTGGCCATCGCCGTTCGGCCATCCAGGCTCATGGCCATTTTGACCCGCACATACGGCAGGCCGGTCTCCATGCGCTTGAGAAAGCCTTTGTTCAGCGCTCGCGCTTCGCTTTCCAGCACACCACACTGAACGCCGATGCCGGCATTCATGAGGCGCAACAGGCCGCGACCGGAAACTTCGGGGTTGGGGTCCTGCATCGCTGCGACAACCCGCGTCAGCCCGGCTTCGATCAGTGCATCGGCACAGGGCGGTGTGCGCCCCTGGTGACTGCACGGCTCGAGGGTGACGTAGGCGGTCGCGCCTCTGGCCAGCTCGCCGGCCTGGCGCAAGGCATGCACTTCGGCATGCGGTTCACCGGCGCGCGCATGCCAGCCTTCGCCAACGATCCGGCCTTCACGCACGATCACGCAGCCGACTCGCGGGTTGGGATGCGTGGAGTACAGCCCCTTGCGCGCCAGCTCGAGTGCTCGCGCCATGTAATGAACGTCGAGAGCCGCCTGTTCAGTCAGCAATGCATTTATTCCTTGCCCGGCTCGCGGGCCAGACGATCGATTTCTTCACGGAATTCGTTGAGGTCCTGAAAGCGGCGGTACACCGAAGCGAAGCGGATATAGGCCACTTCGTCGAGCTTCTGCAGCTCGGTCATCACCAGCTCACCCACCACCAGTGATTTGACTTCGCGTTCGCCGGTTGCGCGCAGCTTGTGTTTGATGTGAACCAGGGCCGCTTCCAGGCGCTCGACACTCACCGGACGCTTTTCGAGCGCCCGCTGCATACCGGCGCGCAGTTTTTCTTCATCGAAAGGCTGGCGGCTGCCGTCCTGCTTGATCAGACGCGGCAAGACCAGCTCGGCCGTTTCGAACGTGGTGAAGCGCTCGCCGCAGGCCAGGCACTCGCGTCGGCGGCGTACTTGCTCGCCTTCGGCGACGAGGCGGGAGTCGATGACTTTGGTGTCATTGGCACCGCAGAAGGGACAGTGCATGGTGGCTGGCAACAAAAGAATGAGGAGCGCCATGTTAGCGCATCCTGCTGGCAAGACAAGGCTGAGGGTTTACGGTATATAGACGCACATTAAAGCGGTGTGAAATTGTCCGGGCTCGGTAATACTGCACGCTTGGCGTCCCCCAGCCTTTCGAATTTTGTCTTGTGGAGCTTTTGATGACGTTACGCCCCGCTTTTCTACTCTGCTTCATCGGCTTGCTGGCCGCGTGCAGCAGTAATGACGCGCCGAAACCGGCTGCGCCGCCACCGGTCGCACCTTCGATCAAGCTGCCCGCCGGGCCGGGGCCACTGCAACCTTACCAACGTGAACTCAGCGGGCAATTGCTGGGCGTGCCGGCCGGCGCCGAGGTCGAGCTGGCAATGCTGGTCATCGACGAGCGCGGGCGTCCACAGAAGCTGCTGACCAACACCCTGCTCAAGGGCAACGGTCAATCATTGCCTTTCCAGCTGCGCTTCAACCCGGAAGCCTTTCCGGTCGGCGGACGCGTCGAGTTGCGTGGCCGCGCCAGCAAGTCCGGGCAATTGATCCTGCACCTGCCGTCAATGCGTATCGATCAGCCGGTGACTCAGGCCCTGGGGCAGTTGCAGTTCGTCAAGGCGCCATGATCGCTCCGCAGCATCTGCAACACGCGCTGAGCGAACTGCTTGGCGACGCCCGGTTGGTAGTCACTGCGCTGCCGGGCACCGAGCTGAAGCTGTGGCTGATCGACGATGTCAACATGGACCGCGCCTTCAGCCCGGAGGAAACGCGGCGCATTCTGGAAGAACCACCGTACTGGAGCTTCTGCTGGGCGAGCGGCCTGGGCCTGGCGCGTTTTCTGGCTGAAAACCCGCACTGGGTGGCCGGCAAGCGGGTACTGGACTTCGGTGCAGGCTCGGGTGTAGCGGGCATTGCCGCGCTCAGGGCCGGGGCGCTTGAGGTGGTGGCCTGTGATCTCGACCCTCTGGCGCTCGCTGCCTGCCGGGCCAATGCCGAACTCAATCAGGTGCCATTGAGTTACTCGACGGATTTCTTTGCCGAGGCGGACCGCTTCGATCTGATTCTGGTCGCCGACGTGCTCTACGACCGCGCCAACCTGCCGTTGCTTGATCAGTTTCTCTCCCGGGGCCGCGAGGCACTGGTGGCAGATTCCCGCGTGCGCGACTTCAAACACGCTGCCTACCAGCGTCTGACGATGCTGCATGCCCACACCCTGCCGGACCTGGCCGAACCGCACGAGTTTCGCGACGTGAGCCTCTATCACGCGGCGCGGTGAGCGCTAAATAACAGTCCGGGATTGCTCAGCTAAACGGCTTTTGTAGGAGCGAACTTGTTCGCGAAGACGGTCGTTCAAACGATAAATTTCCAGAGAGCTTTCCACCCCTTTCGCGAACAAGCGAAGCGTCGCCCGGTTCGCTCCCACGGCCTTCGGCCAGCATCAATAGCAATGAGTGTGGGCACGATCATGTCCAATAGACGACACCGCTTTCAGCATTGCCCTGCGGGCTTTATAGTTGGCAGCATTCAGATTCTTCGAGACGTGCAATGAGCCAGGAAACTGCTTACATCTTCGACGCAACCGCCGCGAACTTCGATCAACTGGTGATCGACAAGTCCTTCGACCAGCCGGTGCTGGTGGATTTCTGGGCCGAGTGGTGTGCGCCCTGCAAGGTCTTGATGCCCCTGCTGCAGCAAATCACCGAGAGTTATCAGGGCGAGCTGCTGCTGGCCAAGGTCAATTGCGACATCGAGCAGGACATCGTGGCGCGCTTCGGCATTCGCAGCCTGCCGACCGTGGTGCTGTTCAAGGACGGCCAGCCGGTAGATGGCTTTGCCGGTGCCCAGCCCGAGTCGGAAATCCGCAAGATTCTCGACCAGCACGTGGTCATGCCGCCACCGCCAGCCGCCGACCCGCTCAAGCAGGCACAGGCGCTGTTTGCGGAAAGTCGTTTCGCCGAAGCCGAAGCACAGCTCAAGGTGCTGCTGGGCGAAGACAACACCAATGGCGCCGCGCTGATTCTGTATGCGCGCTGCCTGGCCGAACGTGGCGAACTGAGCGAGGCCAAGGCTGTGCTGGATGCGGTCACCGGTGATGCGCACAAGGCCGAACTCGCCGGCGCCAAGGCCCAGCTGACGTTCCTCGCGCAAGCCGCGACCCTGCCGGACGCCGCCGAACTGAAAAGCCGTCTTGCGCAAAACCCGCAGGACGATGAAGCGGCGCTGCAACTGGCGATTCAGCAGTTGTCGCGTCAACAGTACGAAGCGGCGCTCGAGGGCTTGCTCAAGCTGTTCATCCGCAATCGCAATTACGCCGAGGGCCTGCCGCACAAGACGCTGCTGCAGGTATTCGACCTGCTGGGCAACGAGCACCCGCTGGTCACGGCCTACCGCCGCAAACTGTTTGCCGCGCTGTACTGAGGTAAAAAGCAACAGGCACGGCTCGGGTGCCTGTTGTTATTGAAAGCCGTCAGGTCACGTCGCTTCGACCCAGCTGTACAGCGGCGCATCCCCGCCGCTCTCGACTTTCACGTTCGCCGAGTGACGCAAGCGCACCAGCAGATGCTTGCCCGCAGCGGTACTGCCCGCCAACCCTTCCAGTTGCCCCAACAGATCCGGCCCACTCATCTGCCCGGCCTTGCGCAGCAATTCCTGAGCGACTTGCCAGAGCCTGTCGTCCTGGTTGAGCGGCGTGCTCTCGGCCACGGCGGCTGGCGCCTCCGGGGCCACGCCCTTGAGCTGCGCGCCCAGTTGTGCCCAGTCTCCTTCGTCCAGTTCTAGGGTCAAATCCACCGGCCACTGGCCTACGGTTCCACGAATACGCAACATGATGTGCACCTGCTGACAGTCAGGCGTACATGCTCCCACAGGCTGGCGCGCATTCCCATGATCAACCGTAACGCCACTGATTGAGGAGCGGTTCCTTGCCGTTCATGAAATTGCCAAGCGCCCGCACGTCGTAGACGTTTTCCCAGTACTCGATAATTCGGCCATCGCGAAACCGCCACAGGCCGCAAAACGGCATGATGATTTTCCGGCCCTCGCAACTGGCGCGCATCTCGCCCAGCACCGAGCCGAAGTGATCGTTGGCGACGATGTCGTGGACATCCATGTACAGGGTCTGATGCGTGCGTCTGATCAGATTGATCTGGTGGGAAAGCACGGCCTCCTTGCCAACGGCTATGGACAAGCCACCGCCAGCGCCTTGATCCGCCTTGTGCAGCACGATGTCAGCGTCGGCGAATTCGGTGATGCGTGTCATATCCTTGTACACCGCACGCAGGACTTCTCTGTTCGAATGGAGCTTGTTCATGAGTATCTTCCCTGATGTCGCGCTCGGCCCAGGTCGAGCGCAGGTCCCGGCTGGCGATGAAAATCTTTCCTGCGCATCCGGCGCAGGTGTAGCGATTTTCATCTTCCAGAGTAGGACTTGATAACGCGAAGTGTGAGACTACTTAGGCATAAGCACTGCACGGGGTATTCCCGATAAACTCGTCGATGGTGCTTTGCTGCAGCCCGGTCACCCGGCGCCTGGATAAAAACACGTCCACGCAGAACGCTACTTGTTATAAGATCACATAACAGTTTTTCTCGATTATTGTTCTGGAGCCCGCTATGCGCCGTCTGCTACTCGCCCTGCCTTTCGCCCTGTTGCCACTCGTTGCTGCGCACGCGGCTGAAGAACACGACCACGATCATGGCGATGAACATGGCAGCCTGGGCGCGCACGAGCATGGCGTAGGGCGTCTCGATGTGGTGCTGGAAGGCAAGACGCTGGAATTCGAATTCGACAGTCCGGCCATGAACATCGTCGGCTTCGAACACGTTGCGACCTCGGATGAAGACAAGGCCAAAGTCGCCAAGGCCCGCGAATTGCTGCTCAAGCCCAACGCGTTGTTCAGCATTGCCGATGCCGCCAATTGCTCGGCCACTTCGGTGAAGCTGGAAAGCCCGCTGTTTGGTGACAAGGATGACGATCACGACGCGCATGCCGACGCTGGCGATGCCGAGCATCACGAGCACAGTGAAATCCACGGTCACTACAAGTTCGTCTGTGACGCACCGGCCATTCTGAAGAAGCTCGACCTGTCGCAAATCTTCAAAACCTTTCCCGACACCAAGAAGCTTCAGGTACAACTGATTTCGCCAGGCGGCCAGTCGGGCGCAGAAGTGATCGCAGCCAACCCGACGCTGAAATTCTGATCGCACCCTGCGGCACAACGACCGGGCCTGGCCCGGTCTTTTAATTTCCAACCGAGCGTGAGTCAGCCCATGACCCAAGCACTGATCGAACTGTCGGACCTGCGCTTCAACTGGCCCGGCCACCCGCAACTGCTGGACATCCCCGAGTTCCGCCTGCAAAGCGGTGAAACCCTGTTCCTCAAAGGCCCGAGTGGCAGCGGTAAAACCACGCTACTGGGCCTGCTGGGCGGTGTGCAAAAACCGGTCAGCGGCAGCATTCGCCTGTTGAATCAGGACCTGTCGGCCCTCTCTTCGGCCGCGCGTGATCGCTTTCGCGTCGATCACACCGGCTACATCTTCCAGCAGTTCAACCTGCTGCCGTTTTTGTCGGTGCGGGAAAACATCGAACTGCCCTGCCACTTTTCCAGCGTGCGTGCCGAGCGTGCCAGGCAACGCCACGGCAGCGTCGAGAAAGCGACCACCACCCTGCTCGCCCACCTGGGTCTGGAAGATCCGGCGATGCTGACACGCCGCGCCGACTCGCTGTCGATCGGCCAACAACAGCGAGTCGCTGCCGCCCGCGCGCTGATCGGTCAACCGGAACTGGTGATTGCCGACGAGCCTACGTCTGCGCTGGACGCGGACTCGCGCGAGGCGTTCATTCGCCTGTTGTTCGCCGAGTGCCGCGAGGCCGGGGCCAGCCTGCTGTTTGTCAGTCATGACCAGAGCCTGGCACCGCTGTTTGATCGCAATCTGTCGCTGAGCGACCTGAATCGCGCCGCCGTCGCCGTGGAGATTTGAGATGTATCTGTTTCGTCTGGCCATGGCCAGCCTGGCCAACCGCCGTTTCACTGCATTCCTCACTGCCTTCGCCATTGCGCTGTCGGTTTGCCTGTTACTGGCCGTCGAACGGGTGCGCACCGAAGCGCGTTCCAGTTTCGCCAGCACCATCAGCGGCACCGACCTGATCGTCGGTGCACGCTCGGGCTCGATCAACCTGTTGCTGTACTCGGTGTTCCGCATCGGCAATGCCACCAACAACATTCGCTGGGACAGCTTCGAGCATTTCGCCAACAGCAAGCAGGTCAAGTGGGCGATCCCGGTTTCGCTGGGCGACTCCCATCGTGGCTATCGGGTGATGGGCACCAATGAGGCGTATTTCGAGCATTACCAGTTCGGTCGCCAGCAGCACCTGGAAATGGCCGAAGGACGCGAGTTCAAGACCGACCCCTTTGAAGTGGTGCTGGGTTCGGAGGTCGCCAAGGCGCTGCATTACAAGCTGGGCGACAAGCTGGTGCTGGCGCACGGTGTAGCGGTGATCAGCCTGGTCAAGCATGACGACAAACCGTTCACCGTGGTCGGCATCCTCAAGCCGACCGGGACGCCGGTGGACCGCACGCTGCATATCAGCCTGGGCGGCATGGAAGCCATTCATATCGACTGGCACAACGGCGCCCCGGCACGCGGCAGCGAGCGCATTTCAGCCGATCAGGCGCGCAATATGGACCTGACGCCGACTGCGATCACCGCGTTCATGCTGGGCTTGAACAGCAAGATTTCCACCTTCAGCCTGCAACGCGAGATCAACGAATACCGTGGCGAACCCATGCTGGCGATTCTGCCCGGCGTGGCACTGCAGGAGCTGTGGAGCCTGATGGGCACGGCGGAAAAGGCGCTGTTCGTGATTTCGCTGTTCGTGGTGCTGACCGGGCTGATCGGCATGCTGACCGCGATTCTCACCAGCCTCAATGAACGGCGCCGGGAAATGGCCATCCTGCGCTCGGTCGGCGCGCGCCCTTGGCATATCGCAAGCCTGCTTATACTCGAAGCCTTCGCCCTGGCGCTGGCGGGTGTCATCAGCGGCCTTGCGCTGCTCTATATCGGCATCTTCGTGGCCCGCGACTACGTGCTCGACAACTACGGTCTGTACCTGTCGTCTATGCCACCTGGCCAATATGAATGGACATTACTCGGTGCCATTCTCGGCTGCGCGCTGTTGATGGGAACCGTGCCAGCCTGGCGAGCCTACAGGCAGTCACTGGCCGATGGACTGTCGATTCGTTTATGAGGACCTTCATGATGCGGCGCATGCTACTCACTCTGCTGTTCTCGGTTACCACTCAAGTGTGGGCCGCCGAGCCGCGTGAGCTGACCTGGAATGACATGATTCCACCCGATGCACCTGTGGTGAAGCCGGTAACGGCTCCGCTCCACGATATGTCCAAGCTGTCCGATGCACTGGCCATGGAGGCAGCGCCTGCGGCCCACCAACTGGCGCCGCATGCGCCGGTGGTCAAGGCACTGGATGGCAAACTGGTGCGTTTACCGGGCTACATCGTGCCGCTCGAGGTCAGTGAGGAAGGCCGGGTGACGGAGTTTTTGCTGGTGCCGTATTTCGGCGCCTGCATCCATGTGCCGCCGCCACCGGCGAACCAGATCGTGCACGTCACGAGCGAGCTGGGTGTGAAGGTCGATGAGCTGTATCAGCCGTACTGGATCGAAGGACCGATGCAGGCCAAGTCGTCTTCCAGCGAACTGGCAGAAGCGGGCTATCAGATGCAGGCAGACAAGATTCTTGTCTACGAGTTGCCGGATTCATAAGGATGACGAGGTTCCCAGCGATTTCATTGAGCTGAGTCAAAGTCGCCGCTCGACAGCGCTTTAACATTACGCCCATAAATTTTGACTGATCTCTGGAGCCTCCATGCACAAGCATCTGTTACGCGCGTCCCTTGTCGCGCTTGCCCTTACTGCCCCGGTCGCGGCACACGCCTACCAGCCTGGCGACTTCATCGTTCGCGCCGGTGTCGCGCACGTTCAACCCAATGAAGACAGCGGCGAAGTGCGCCTCGACGGTGCCAAGGTTTCCGGCACCAAAGCGACTGTCGACGGCGAAAACCAGCTGGGCCTGACCTTCGCCTACATGCTGACCCAGCACGTCGGTATCGAGCTGCTGGCCGCCACACCGTTCAGCCATACCGTGTCGGTCAAAGGCCTCGGGCCTGGCCTGGATGGCAAGCTGGCCGATATCAAACAACTGCCGCCGACGCTGTCGTTGCAGTACTACCCGATGGAACCATCGTCGAAGTTCCAGCCGTATGCCGGCGTGGGCATCAACTACACCACCTTCTTCGATACCGACCTGACCGGCAACCGCAAGGATCAGGGTTTCAGCAACCTCAAGCTCAAGGACTCGGTCGGCCTCGCCGGGCAGTTGGGCATGGATTACATGATCACCGACAACGTACTGCTCAACGCCTCGGTCTGGTACGTCGACATCGACACCAAAGCAACCGTGGACGGCCCGTCAGCCCTGGCCGTCGGCAAGACCAAGGTCGACGTGGACATCGACCCGTGGGTGTACATGGTGGGCGTGGGTTACAAGTTCTGACCTGAACGTCTCAAGCGCCACACACACAAAGGCACCCTCAGCGGGTGTCTTTGTGTTTTGTAGACCTGATGATCTCGTACCAACTCCATGACGAAGTAATGCCGCGCTTTTTGCAGGAGCGGGCTGGTCCGAAGGCAGTTAAATTCGATGCACTTTCTGCGCCTGCAATATCGTCTTCGCGAACAAGTTCGCTCCTACAGGTGCTCACAGGCTTTTGTAGGAGCGAACTTGTTCGCGAATAGGTAGTTACACTCGATGTACTTTCTGCGCCTGCAATATCGGCTTCGCGAACAAGTTCGCTCCTACAGGTGCTCACAGGCTTTTGCAGGAGCGAACTTGTTCGCGAATAGGTAGTTACACTCGATATGCTTTCTGCGCCTGCAATATCGGCTTCGCGAACAAGTTCGCTCCTACAGGTGCTCACAGGCTTTTGCAGGAGCGAACTTGTTCGCGAATAGGTAGTTACACTCGATGTAATTTCTGCGCCTGCAATATCGTCTTCGCGAACAAGTTCGCTCCTACAGGTGCTCACAGGCTTTTGTAGGAGCGAACTTGTTCGCGAATAGGCAGTTACATTCGATGTACTTTCTGCGTCTGCAATATCGGCTTCGCGAACAAGTTCGCTCCTACAGGTGCTCACAGGCTTTTGTAGGAGCGAACTTGTTCGCGAATAGGCAGTTACATTCGATGTACTTTCTGCGCCTGCAATATCGGCTTCGCGAACAAGTTCGCTCCTACAGGTGCTCACAGGCTTTTGTAGGAGCGAACTTGTTCGCGAATAGGTAGTTACACTCGATGTAATTTCTGCGTCTGCAATATCGGCTTCGCGAACAAGTTCGCTCCTACAGGTGCTCACAGGCTTTTGTAGGAGCGAACTTGTTCGCGAATAGGCAGTTACATTCGATGTAATTTCTGCGCCTGCAATATCGTCTTCGCGAACAAGTTCGCTCCTACAGGTGCTCACAGGCTTTTGTAGGAGCGAACTTGTTCGCGAATGGGCAGTTACATTCGATGTACTTTCTGCGTCTGCAATAGCGTCTTCGCGAACAAGTTCGCTCCTACAGGTGCTCACAGGCTTTTGTAGGAGCGAACTTGTTCGCGAATAGGCAGTTACACTCGATGTACTTTCTGCGTCTGCAATATCGTCTTCGCGAACAAGTTCGCGCCTACAGGTGCTCACAGGCTTTTGTAGGAGCGAACTTGTTCGCGAATGGGCAGTTACATTCGATGTAGGACTCACTGCCCCATCAGCAACTCCAGCCCACGCACCAGCGGCGTTGGCTCGTCGAGGGTGAAGTGTTCCAGCAGGCGCTGGTTGCTGGCGCGGGAATGTTTGATATCGCCCGAGCGCGGCGCCTGGTAGGTGACTTCCGGCTGCTTGCCGACAACCTGCGCAAGCGCAGCCAGCAGTTCGTTGAGCGACGTGGTCTTGTTCAGGCCGACGTTGATCGCACCTTCGATGGCGCTTTCCCGTGACAAGGCCTGCAGCAGCAGCTTGAGCAGATCCCCGACATAGTAGAAATCCCGCGTCTGCTCGCCGTCGCCAAACACGCTGATCGGCAGGCCTTTGCGGATACGCTCGGCAAAGATGCTGATCACGCCGGAGTACGGCGACGATGGGTCCTGGCGTGGCCCGAAAATGTTGAAGAAGCGAAAGATCACCGGTTCCAGGCCATGCTGGCGACGGTAGAAATCCAGGTAATACTCGCTGGCCAGCTTGTCCGAAGCGTAAGGGGTCAGCGGTGCCTTGGTGGTGTCCTCGGTGATCGCTTCGCCCTCACCGTTGTTGCCGTACACCGCCGCGCTTGATGCGAAGATCACGCGCTTGATGCCCGCTTCGCGCATGGCCTCGCAGACATTCAACGTGCCGATGAAGTTGCTCTGGTGGGTGCGCACCGGGTCGTCTACCGACGCCTGCACCGAAGCCACTGCCGCCAGGTGCACAACGGCTTTGCAGCCCTGCGCCGCGCGCTTGACCAGGTCGGCATCGGCCACGTCCCCTTCGATCAGCTCGACCCGCGGATTGTCGAGCGGCAAATTGCTGCGCTTGCCTGCCGAGAGGTTGTCGAGGATACGCACGGCCTGCCCGCTGGCAAGCAATGCGTCGGTCAGGTGCGAGCCGATGAAACCCGCACCTCCAGTGATCAGAACAGGAGCGTCAGACATGTCGATAATACCGATCCAGCAGGTTTGGCAGACCGGCCCGCCAGGCGCGAGGCTTGATGCCGAAGGTGTGGAGAATTTTCTTGCAGGCCAATACCGCGTGCTGCGGTTCTTCGGCTGCATCGGGACGCGCGGCATGAGCCTGCGCAGTGGGCGATTCGATAGCCAGCGCGTGCAGCAGACGCGCTTCGGTGAGCACTGCCTGCCCCAGCGCCAGCGGCGTGGTCGCCTCGTGTCCGGCGTAGTGGTAGGTGCCCCATAGCGGCGCTTCGCAGTCGAGTTGCTTGATGACCGAAATGATCACCCGCGCCGCATCATCGACCGGCGTCGGGTTGCCGCGACGATCATCGGCGAGCAGCAGTTCTCCGGGTTCTTTGGCACGCGAGAGGAAGCGGCCCAGCACACCATCGGTGCTGTCATCCAGCAGCCAGCCGAAACGCACCAGTACATGTTGCGGGCAGGTCGCGCGGACGCTCTGCTCGATACGCCACAGGGCCTGACCGCGCAGGCCCAGCGGTACAGGCTCGTCTTTTTCGCTATAGGCCGTCGCGCGCGAACCATCGAACACACGATAGCTGGACGGCTGAACCAGCGTGATGTTGTGGTGCTGACAGAGTTCGGCAAGACGCTCGACAGAGCGCTCCTGATGGGTCAGGCGCGCTTCACTCACGGTCTCCGCCTGAAACCAGTCGAAGTAGTAAGCAAGGTTGATCAGGGCATCGGGACGGGTGTCATCAAGCAGTTGCGTAAGGCTCGCCACGTCCCAGCCGTCTTGCGGTGGACGTGGTGCGAGGAAACCAATGTCTTCCTCGGCACCCAGACGAATCAGCGCCTGCCCGAGGGCATTCCCGCCGCCCAACAGCATAAGGCGCATTCGCATAGAGTCAGCAGGCTCGGTATCAGGTAATCAAACGAACAATTGAAAAACGCCTGCAAACATAACACGTTGCCTGCCAACCCCCAACAGTTGCGCAGCCTGGCGGGTTGATGACGCCGCGACAAAGCGTTGCAGCGTCCTGACGTGCCGGTTGAGTTATTGAGCTGCCGGGCCCGGCGTGCTGTTGCCCTTGGATAGACCGGGCGGCGCAGGTACAGGTGCAGAAGGTGTCGCCGCAGCAGGATCCGAAGGCGCGGGTGGGCCTTCGGCTTCGACGCCAGCCTGCGGATTGTTGAAGCCCGGCCCCATGACCATCTGTGGATAAGTCTGTGCGAAACGCACATTCGGATTTTTATCCACAAGCCGCTTGAGGCGCTCGTTGAAAGCGCGCCCTACCGCGTACTGCCCGCCCGAAGAGGTACGAAACTGCGCGGTCAGCACCATGCCGTTGAGGTCCATGCTATCGACGCCGAACACTTCCAGCGGCCCCTGAAGGTTGTGCTTGAGCAGAATGTCTTCACTGATCGACTGGCCGGTTTCGCGAATCAGCGCCAGCGCATCATCAATGTCGGAGTCGTAGGTGAAGCGCACCGAGAAGAACGCGTAAGCGAATTGCCGTGACTGGTTGGTGACCGCCTTGATCTGGCCGAACGGCACCGAGTGGACGAAGCCCTTGCCGTCGCGCAGGCGCACGGTACGGATGGTCAGGCTTTCAACCGTACCGGAATGGCCCGTGCTAAGCACCACCCAGTCGCCCACCGAAAAGGTGTCCTCGATGATGATGAACAGGCCGGTGATCACGTCCTGCACCAGTTGCTGCGAACCAAAACCGATGGCCAGACCGACCACCCCGGCACCCGCCAGCAGTGGTGCCACGTTGATGCCCAGATTGGCCATGGTGGTGATCGCACAGATCACCACCAGAATGATTTTCACCGCATTGCGCAACAGCGGCAGAATGGTTTTGATCCGAGTGCTCGGCTGACGACCGCTGCGATGATTGACCGGCGGTTTGAGGGCTTCCTGAATGGCGGTGTCGAGTACCACCCACAACAGCCAGGTGACGACGAAGATCAGACCGATACTGCTCAACGAATCACTGATCACCCGGCCAAGGGTGTTGCGCTGGGCAAACTCGAACATCGAGAAGCCCCAGATGCGGCCGAGTATCTCGATGAAGCCGATGGCCAGTGCGATACGCAACACCGCGTACACCAGGCTCAACAGGCGCGCCTTATACACGTGCCCGCCGCGCCCGAGGGTTTCCGTCGGTTTGAACAGGTGCTGGAACACGGTGCTGAGAAACACCGTGGCAATCAGCAGAATAGTGGTGAACAACGCGCAACGCAGCGCTTCCTGACTGTCCTCACCGGCGCCGATGAGGTTGATCGCCGAGACCAGAATCATCAGCAGGATCGGCAGGTGCCACAGCCTGGAGAATATCTTCAACGACTGTTGCAGCGCGGGCCGTTGCAGGCGACTGCTCAATGAGCGGTTACGGATCAGGTGGGCAACCGGGCGACGCACCTTGATGATCAACATGCAAAACACTACCGAGGCGAACAGCCCGGTAAACACCGCAACACTGGTGGTGACGTTACTGCCGAGCTGACGGGCGATCTGCGGACTGGTCAACGCATCGCTCAGCGCCGCCAGAAAGCCGACCACGAACAGTGGCCTTGGTGCGTAGCGGCGAATCATGTGCACGGCGGCACGCTTGTGCCCGAAGTTGAACATCACGATCACGCAGAGCAGCACCGAAGTCGAAACGATGCCGCTGCTGGTTGCATACGCGAAACACAGCGCCAGCGCACGGCCTACCGAAGACGGCATGAAGTGGCTGACGTAAAGGGTCAACGGCAGGCAGACGATGGCTGGCAGGGTAAACGGCAACACGTACTTGAGCAGCGCCTGACTGCGCGCGCGCACCCGCATGAACGGTGTACGGCACAAGCGTACAGCCAGAAAACGACCCAGCGTGGTCAGAACCGCAAACGATGCGATCCATACAAAAGACAGGGCGAGGAAGTCCCCGGCGACACTCCATGGAGAACGTGTAGTGCGTTTGTTGACCAGCTTTTCGAGCTCATCGGCGGCGCGGTCGGCGCGCAGTTGCCAGACGTCGAACAGGTTGTCGTCCAGATTGAGCTTTTCCTGGACGTCATCGATGCTGGTACTGATGGCGCCGAGCAATCCGCCCTGCACCAGCAGCTCGGGAGCCTCGGCGGCAGGCTCTGCGCCATCGGCCGGTTTCGCATCGGTCTGGTCCTTGTCCGCTGCCTTGTCATCCGCCTGCGCAGCGGGTTTGTCAGCAGCCTTGGAGTCGGCTTTGGGGTCAGCCTTTTCAGCCGCCTTGTCGTCTGCCGGCACCGCCGCGCCCATCGGTAATGCAGGTACATCGGCCGCCTGGAGATTGAAACTGCCTGCGAATAGCAGCAGACCCGAAAGGATCAAGATTTTCAGCTGAGACGCCACGCAGTTCTCTCCTTCAATGGGCAAGTCAAACCATGGACAGGGCAAGGCAAGCCTCGACCCCAATGAACTGATTCCCGTATGCGCGGCAAGTTCGGTTTCGGCAGGGAAATACGATGAGTCAATGTTTCAGAAAAATCGCGCCAGGGCAGTACGCTCAGTCTTCTCGACTGAACTATGCAAAACGCTCACTGCCGGACTTATCGGGGGCTGCCGAAGGTGTACAGCCGTTTGCGCACCACGGCGTTCGCCCTGTAAACCCGACATCGAGAACCCGACATCGAGAGGAATCTGCATGAGCACGTTCAACACCAAAGATGGCACCGAGATCTATTACAAGGATTGGGGCACGGGCAAACCGGTCCTGTTCAGCCACGGCTGGCCGCTGGATGCGGACATGTGGGAATACCAGATGCAATACCTGAGCAGCCGGGGCTATCGCACCATCGCCTTCGACCGCCGCGGGTTCGGTCGTTCCGATCAGCCGTGGACCGGCTATGACTATGACACCTTCGCTGACGACATCGCCGAACTGATCGAACACCTCGATCTGCGCGAGGTGACGCTGGTGGGCTTCTCCATGGGCGGCGGCGACGTCACCCGCTACATCGCCAAATATGGCAGCGAGCGGGTGGCCAAACTGGCGTTGCTGGGCTCGGTTACGCCGTTTTTCCTCAAGACCGGTGACAACCCGGAAGGCGTCGATCAGTCGGTATTCGATGGCATCACGGCAGGCCTGCTCAAGGACCGTGCTCAATTCATCAGCGACTTTGCCAGCACGTTCTACGGCATCAACCACGGCCAGAAAGTCTCCGAAGGCGTACAGACGCAGACACTGAACATTGCGCTGCTCGCTTCACTCAAGGGCACGCTGGATTGCGTAACAGCGTTCTCCGCAACCGACTTCCGCCCGGACATGGCAAAAATCGATGTGCCGACCCTGGTGATTCATGGTGACGACGATCAGGTGGTGCCGTTCGAAGCCTCGGGCAAGCGTGCTGCAGCGATGATCAAGGGTGCCGAACTGAAGGTCTACCCAGGCGCACCGCACGGGTTTGCAGTGACCCATGCAGAGACGCTCAACAAAGACCTGCTGACGTTTGTGCAGGGCTGATCGTTTGTGTGACAGGGAGCCGATTGCCGACTCCCTGTCGGGAGCGGATCAGTCGGCCTGTACGGTCAATTGATTCTGCTCGCCCAGCCCCGCGATCCCCAGACGTATGCGTTGCCCCGCACGCAGGAAGACAGGTTGTGGCTTCACGCCCTGCCCCACACCCGGTGGCGTCCCCGTCGAGATGACATCGCCTGGTTGCAGGCTCATGCACCGGCTCAGGTAGGCGATCAGTTGCGGCACGCTGAAAATCAACGTGCGCGTATTGCCATTCTGATAACGATGGCCATCCACTTCCAGCCACAGGTCGAGCGAGTGAGGGTCGGCAACTTCATCGCGGGTCACCAGCCACGGACCTAGCGGGCCGAAGGTATCGAAGCCTTTACCCTTGTCCCAGGTCCCGCCGCGCTCGAGCTGCCATTCGCGCTCGGACACATCGTTGATCACGCAATACCCGGCCACATGCTCCATGGCATCGGCTTCGTCGATGTAGCGCCCGCCTTGCCGATGATCACGCCCAGCTCGACCTCCCAGTCAGTCTTGAGCGAACCACGGGGGATCTGGACATCATCATTGGGGCCGCAAATTGCGCTGGTCCACTTGTTGAAGATGATCGGCTCCTTCGGCACTTCCATCTGCGACTCGGCTGCGTGGTCGGCGTAGTTCAAGCCTATGCAGATGAACTTGCCGACCTGCCCGACACACGGCCCGATGCGTGGCTGGCCCGGAACCAGAGGCAGGCTCTCGGGATCCAGCGCAGCCAGGCTTGCAAGACCTGCAGGGCTCAGCACATCGCCAGCGATATCCTTGACGTGTGCGGACAGGTCACGGATCTGGTTGGCAGCATCAAGCACGCCTGGCTTCTCCAGACCCTTCTCACCGTAACGTAGCAATTTCATCGAATTCTCCCGTTTCTGTCCAAGGTGTGAACCGCGGATCAAGAGGGTGACGCCCTGTTGCCCAGCCTGCGCGGCGATACGTTTTCGTATAAGTCCGAACCTGACAAGTCCGGACACATAGCATTGCAGCCGATGCCTCGCCTAATGAAATTTACGAACAATTGCGCGGCAAGCCGGGTTCGCGTTTAACCACAGAAAACCAGGATCAAACAGCGGCGGTCATAATTAATACACACAACGAGTATTAATATCAGCTCCAGTTGAAACGAGCCTTTCGCCAACACGACGGGCTCGTATTCTTTCACGGGTGAGCTGAACTCATGTCAACGCTGATACTGTCCCGCCGATTACCGCCGCGTCAGCTACGCCACTGGCCAGATCAGCCCGTGGGTAACTGCAACGTTGCCCCATCGTCACTTGTCGTCCAGCACAGCGACAACACGCCACGCACATGGCCGCACGGCGCGTTGGCGATTGCACTGGCGATCGGGTTGCATGCCGCGCTGGCAGCGTGGCTGATGGCCGATCACCCGCAAGCGCCCGAGCCGACCCCGCCGATGCCGATCACCGTGCAGTGGGTGCCGCCGCCCGTTGCGCCGCCCGTTGCACAACCGACGCCGCCCGAGCCAACGCCTCAGCCAGCACCTGAGCCGCCTGCGCCAGCTCCCAAGCCCGCGCCACCTGAGCCCAAACCTGCCGAGCTACCCAAGCCCAAGGCGCAGCCCAGAACCGCGCCAAGCAAACCTGTCGCCAAGCCTGTTGCGCCAGCGCCTTCCGTCGCGGCGCCCGCACCGGCGCCTGCTGCAGCGCCAGCGCCAAGACCTGCGCCAACGGCGCCACAGACCACCACCGCGCCCATAGGCCGGGCGGGTTACCTGAACAATCCGCCGCCGGTCTACCCACCCGCCGCCGCGCGCCGCCATCAGGAAGGCACGACGATGCTGCGTGTGCATGTGCTGCCCAACGGACGTACCGACCAGGTGCAAGTGCTGCAAAGCAGCGGCGTCCCGGCGCTGGATGAAGCCGCGCAGGCCGCCGTCCGGCAATGGACCTTTATTCCCGCCAAACGCGGCGACACCCCGGTAGAAGGCTGGGTCAACGTCCCCATGGCTTTCAAACTCGCACCCTGAGGCTCACGTCATGAACACCGCTTACTCCGTACTCATTACTCAATCCTCAATGGCCCTGCTGGTGATTTTCTCGCTGGTGACCTGGGCACTACTGCTTGGCAAAACCTTCCAGCACTGGCGACTGACCCGGCAGAACCGACGCTACGCCACGCAGTTCTGGGCCGCCCGCGACCTGAAAAATGCGCTGCACCTGCCGCACAGTGAAGGCAGCCTGGCGCGCCTGACCGATGCCGGCGCGCAGGCCCTCGCCGCGCCCCACGACTCGCCGGACCTGGGCCACAGCTGGAACCGCCAGGACTTGCTCGAGCGCAGCCTGCGTCAACAGATCCACAAGGAACGTCGTCGCCTGGAAAGCGGCATGATCCTGCTGGCATCGATCGGCAGCACCGCGCCCTTCATCGGCCTGTTCGGTACGGTGTTCGGCATCATTCATGCGCTCAGCGCGATCAGCCAGGCCAAGTCGGCGAGCATTGCGGTGGTCGCCGGCCCCATTGGCGAAGCGCTGGTCGCGACCGGCGTCGGCATTGCCGTCGCGGTGCCTGCGGTGCTGGCCTACAACTTTTTCGGGCGGCGTCTGAAGCTGGTGATCGCGGACCTTGAAGAGTTCGCCGTGGACTTCCTCAACCTCTCGCAACGCAACGCCTTCCGGCTGCAACCCGACCACCGCGACAAGACGGCCCCGAGCCTGAAAGGAGTGAGCTGACATGTCCTTCTCCACGTCCAATGATGACGATGCAATCAGCGACATCAACATCACGCCGTTGGTGGATGTGATGCTGGTACTGCTGGTGACCTTCATCGTCACCGCACCGCTGCTCAATAACGCCATACCGCTGGACCTGCCGCAGACCGTCGCCACCACCTCACTGGATCAGGCCGACCCGGTGGTGGTGAGTGTCGATGCCAGCGGCGGCGTGTTCATCGACAGCGAAGCTGTAGCGCTGGAGCAACTTCCGGAGGCGCTGCAAGCCCTGCACAGCAAAGACCCGGACGTTGCCGTCAGCCTGCGCGCCGATCAGGCGACGGGTTACGGCCGCGTAGCCCAGGTGCTGGCCGATGTGCAGAAAGCCGGCATCAGTCGCCTGTCGGTGATTACCGAAAGCCCCTGAAACAAAAACCTGTCGTTCACCACATGACCCGCCGCAAGCGCGGCGCCCTGACGCCTCCAGGAAAACCTTTCCATGAACAATCGATCGATACTGCGTGCACCTCGATTCCCGGTAACGCGCCTAGCGCTACTGGTTTCATTGAACTCACTGTGCCTGATCAGCCCGTTCATTCAGGCCGATGACGAGGTGCCCACCTCGGCAACGGTGCCCGCCAGCGACAACAGCGCCGCCATGACGCTGGGCACGGTGTCAGTGATTGGTCAGGGCGAGACCCGCCAGGTGCAGCGCGTGACGCAAAAGGATGTGAAGGCTTACTCGGCAGGCACCAGCCCGATGAAGGTTCTGCAACGCCTGCCGGGGGTCAACTTCCAGTCCGGTGACCCGCTGGGCCGTGAAGAAGGCAGCCAGCGCATCAGCCTGCGCAGCTTCGATATGCACCACCTGGGCTACACGCTGGACGGCGTCACCCTTGGCAACATGAGCTTCGGCAACTTCAACGGTCTGAGCATCACCCGCGCGATCATCGCGGAAAACATCGCCTCCAGCGAAGTGGCACCCGGCATCGGATCACTGGGCACGGCATCGAACAGTGATCTGGGCGGCACGATCCAGTTCACCAGTTCCAACCCTGATAAAGAGTTCGGCGCGCGTCTGTCGCAAACCCTGGGCAGCTACGACACGTCACGCACTTTCATGCGGGTCGACACCGGCGAATACAACGGACTTTCAGCGTACGTGTCGGGCGAAAAGTACGACGCCGACGCCTGGAAAGGCCACAACAACCCGCAAAAGTCCGACGCGGTGAACGCCAAGGTCAACTACAACTTCGGCGACAACCGGGTGAGTTTCTTCCACAGCACCTCGTCCCATGACGAAGCCAACCTGCCGAACATGTCGAAGAGCATCATCCAGCGTCTGGGCTACAACTGGAGCTACTACACGCCGGACTGGACCCGCGCGGTCAATGCGGCCAACGGCATTTATAGCGGCGGGGTAACCAGCGCAAACGATGCGACCTACAACGCCAGCAGCCTGCGCGACGACGAACTGGATATCCTCAACGGCAACTTCTCGCTGACCGATGATCTGGTCCTGGACGCCACCGTCTATCACCACCATGACTCGGGCCGCGGCAACTCGTATTACCCGTTCGTCTACACCAGCGGCTCGACGACAGTGCCGAGCAATTCGATTCGCAGCACAAAATACGGCATCGATCGAACCGGTTTCCAGAGTTCGCTGACCTACTACCTGGGCCAGCATGAAATTCAGGGCGGGTTCTGGATTCAGTCCAACAAGAACGACATCTCGCGCTACCTGTTCGATACCACCAATGCGACGCCGCAGAACCACATCGTCAAAACCGATGGCCTGCCCTTGGCGGCCACCGTTCTGGACCAGAGTTACAATGACCTGACTCGGCAGTTCTACCTGCGCGACACCTACACATTGCTCGATGACCGCCTCAAACTTGAGTTCGGCGCGAAAAATACCGTGACCACCTCGACAGCCGAGGGCAAAGGTGGCGGTTATGCCAGTGGTTCGCTGCAAGCGCGGGACAGGTTTCTGCCGCAAGCAGGTGCGACCTACAAACTCGACGAGTACGACGAAGTCTTCACCTCTTACTCGGAAAACATGGCCGCATTCCCGAGTGGCGGTTACAGCCCGTTCTTCACGACGCAGAGCGCCGTCGATGCGCAGAACGGCTTCAAGGACCTGAAGCCGGAAACCTCGAAAACCGTCGAATTGGGCGTGCGCCGCAGCACCAAGCTGTATTCGGCCTCGGCGGCGATCTACAACACCAAATTCGATAACCGCCTGGTCGCCATCACCAATTGCACGGGCATCGTCATCTGCCAGAACGGCGTCGCCAACGTCGGTTCGGTCACCAGTCGAGGCCTGGAACTGTCGTTCGGCCTGACGCCCAATGAGAACTGGCGCTGGTCCAACTCCATGTCCTATAACCACAGCACTTACGACGATGACTACGCCAGCGGCGGCAACACCGTTCATGTAAAAGGCAAGACCGTCGTCGATACACCGAAACTGATGTATTCAAGCAACCTGGACTGGAATTGGGAACACTGGAACGCCGGCTTGCAAGGCAGCTACATCAGCAAGCGCTATTACACCTACACCAATGACTCCAGTGTCAGCGGCTACTGGCTGGCGAACGCCAACCTCGGCTATGACTTCGGCAAACTCGGCGCCCTCAAGGACACCACGCTGTCGCTGAACATGGTCAACCTGTTCGACAAACGCTACATCTCCACCCTCAACACCGACGCCAGCGCAGCCACCGACCCGGCGGGCAACTTGCAGATTCTTCAAGTGGGCACACCGCGCAGCGCATTCGTAACACTGGGCGTGAAACTCTGATCGTTGCTGACTGAAGACGGGCGAAGGATCGCCCCACCCGCCACCTGCATTGAATGACGCTACGCGGTTTGCTGCTGGAGACAGGATCCTTTGGGAGCAAGCACGCTTCTGGAGACCGGCTCTGTGGGAGCGAGCTTACTCGCGAAGGCAATCCGCCAGTCGCTGCATAATACGTGTCGGTTGCCAGCCCCACGGCGACGAACAGCGCACTGTGCTGCATACTTCCCCCCTCTCTAGCGCCTGACCTCCATGTGGACACCCCATGACACCCAACGCAGAACTCTATAACCCCTCCACCGAATATGCCGACAAACTGATCTCGCGCATTGGCCAAACCCCTTCGTGGATCGCCAAGCGCATCGGTGTGACCGACAAACGCATTCGCTACATCCTCGATGGCGAGCGGACCGTCAAGGGCGAGACCACGCCGATTCAGATGACCTATACCGAGCAGTTTGCGCTGGAGTGCCTTGTGGCAGAGGCTATAGCCCTGAGGATGTAGGCCCGCAGGCTATCAAGCATTGCCCTTGAATCTGAGGTTCCTGATAATCACGCCCCCAAATAACTCAGGCAAGGAAATGCAGTGAAAGGAAATCTACTGTTGGTTGCGGTGCTTGCACTGTTGATGCAAGGCTGTGGCGTGACCATGACGCGTTACGAGCCCAGCTTCGATAACGTCCAGAAGCTCAAGCAGACGCCTCCCCTTCTACCGATCCGTCAGGCCCAGGTCAGCGCCGCGGCAGGTCAGGATTCATTGCAGGTGCGGGGTAATCCTGTCACATCCCCTAGCGGCAGCATCACGCAACATATTCAGGATGCCCTGACGGGTGAACTGGACCGCGCAGGTCTCATCGACCCACAATCGCCGCGCCAGCTGAATGTGCTGGTTACCCATAATGAACTGACCGCTGGAATGGGTACCGGCACCGGCACAATCGCCGCGCGCTTCACCCTGCTTGACGGCGAGAAAGTTGAATATGACGCCACCAAGCAGGTCAGCAGTCAATGGAACAGCAGCTTTCTGGGTGCGGTCGCTATCCCCAATGCGGCAAACGCTTACAACCCGCTGGTGCGTGATTTGCTCAAGGCTTTATACAGCGACCCGTTGTTTACCCAGGCGCTGAACCACAAATAAAAAAAGAGCCCACATGGGCTCTTTTTTTGGGCGGTCAGTTCATTACGCCTGCGGAACACTAACATTCAGCATTGAATACTTCAGACTCTGGCTATCCACCAACTGCTTGAGCAGTGAATTGACCTGGCGCGTAAATGTATCGGTAACAGCCTTCTGCGGGGTATTGGCCATCATCGGCACAAACCAGATACCTATCCAGCTATTGATTGCATCATGGTTACCGACTGTTCTCAGCACCTTACCCTGAGAATCCTGCGCGTCCAGGCTCATGCTGTACTGATCGGTGGCCATCGAAGGAATAATAGTCAGGGTCAGGCCACTGACAAACGCCATTACCATTTGGCCACCGCTCGGCGGATGGTTATAAACCTTGAGGTGCAGGCTGTAGTCGCCTGGCTGTTTCTTGAACTCATCAAGGGTCACTCGGCCAAACAGCCCTGAGTCAGTCAGCGCTTTTTGCAGTTGAGGCTTGAGTGCATCCCGAGCTTGCGGTACTTCTACTGCGCCGGCGGTACCGGGTGTGCCCTGGTAGAAATCGAAGGCAACAAACACGTTGGGTTTGTTCGTGTAGCTGGCCATGGAGGGCATGGTGACTGGCGCTACTTCATCCTTGGTAAAGCTGGCGCAACCGCTCAATACCAGCATTGCCGCAAGACCCAGCGTCTTCAAGCGTTTCATTTACGATTTCCTTAGTCAATAACAGAACGTCTGTCCGAATCCATTCAAGAATTGCGGCCTTACCGCTGCCTCATACGGCAGCGATAGAGGCCACTATTGTGCCACCAACTAAAGCTTCGTCAATAATCTTTAAACTGGCGCAGGCCTACAGGCGAATGATCCGGGAAATAATTGGCCACAGCCGCAAAGAATTTCATGCGCCGGATCGTCTCGCGCTATTTCATACCCCACGGCTTATTTTCGCGCTGCTCCTAGTAAGCGATGCAACAGAAGCCCAGTAGTTCTTGAACTAACTACCTGCGGACCTGGGATGGCTGTTGACGCTACCTTTAAAGCCAAACGGCGCCACCAGGCACAACGCAGGCGCCACCCTGCCTGAGCGGGCCCTGCACATGCACGAATACCGTCAACGGTCAGGCAATGACCGCAATCGCGACCGGCAGCATCAGGTCACGGTGACTGACAGCGCACGTTCACAGCAAAAAATAAAGATTGAATCCTCACAAAAAATGTTATTTAAATAACACAAATAAAAGCCGTCGAGGCTTCCATCGGCGCTGGTGAGGTCAACATAACAATGAGCAAGATTGCAGTCATCGGCAGCAACATGGTCGACCTGATCACTTACATCGAACGCATGCCCGCCCAGGGCGAAACGCTCGAGGCACCGCGTTTTGCCATGGGGTGCGGCGGCAAGGGCGCCAATCAGGCCGCCGCTGCGGCGCTGCTGGGCGCCGACGTGCTGATGCTCAGCAAGGTCGGCGACGATGCGTTCGCCGATACCACCCTGGCCAATTTTCAGCGACTGGGCATTGATACGCGCTTCGTCGAACGGGTACCGGGCGTGTCGAGCGGCGTGGCTCCGATCTTCGTCCAGGAGAACTCCCATAACAGTATCCTTATCGTCAAAGGCGCCAATGCCCACCTGAGCCCGGCCGATATCGACCGCGCCGAGGCGCAACTGCGCGATTGCGCTTTGATTGTGCTGCAACTGGAAGTCGAGCTGGCGACCGTCTACCACGCCATCGCCTTCGCTCACCGGCACGCAATCCCGGTGCTGCTCAATCCGGCCCCAGCCTTGGCCGGCCTGAGCCGCGAGCACCTCGCGCAGCTGGATTTCCTGATCCCCAACGAGAGCGAGCTGGCACTGATCAGCGGCCAGCCGGTGACGTGCGCCGAGGAAGCGGCTCAGGCTGCACGCCAATTGGTCGCGCTGGGCGTACGCCACGTCATCGTCACCCTCGGCGAACAAGGGGCGCTTTACGTCGGCGCCGAAGGCGAGTGGCAGGTGCCAGGGGTCAAGGTTCAGGCGCGTGACACCACCGGTGCCGGTGACGCCTTCATTGGCTGCTTCGCCCGGCACTGGAGCCAGGACGGCAATATTCGCCAAGCCATGCATCAGGCGGTGGCCTACTCCGCCTGCTCGGTCACCGGCCTCGGCACGCAATCTTCTTACCCCGATGCGCCCACGTTTGCACGATTCCTCGATGCATCGGCCAACTGACACTCACCAGCATCTCGCGGAGAACAATAATGAATAAGCCTGCGCTGCAACAAACTCCGGACGGGTTCTACCTGAACCGCACGCCGTGGTTCGCCTTTCTCCTGCTCTGCAGCATCTTTGCCCTGTGGGCGGCGGCCGCGAGCATGAACGACGTGCTGATCGCGCACTTCAAGAAGGCCTTCCTGCTCAGCGACTTCCAGACCGCTTTCGTCCAGTCGGCGTTTTACCTGGGTTACTTCTTCGTCGCCATTCCGGCGGCACTGGTGGTGCGCCGCTTCAGCTACAAGACCACCATCCTCATCGGCCTGATGCTGTACCTGTTCGGCTGCGCCCTGTTCTTTCCGGCGGCGTCGACTGCCAAGTACGGCATGTTCCTGATGGCGCTGTTCGTCATCGCCGCCGGCCTGTCGTTTCTCGAGACCGCGTGCAACACCTACTCGACACTGATGGGGCCGCGGGAAACCGGCACGCGGCGCCTGAACATCTCGCAGACCTTCCACCCATTCGGCGCCATGACCGGGGTATACGTCGGCAGCTTCGTGATGTTCAAGGACACCGACGCCACGCGCGAACAGTTGACCCAGATGAGCGCCAGCGAGGCAGCAGCGCAGCAATTGCAAATGATCCAGTCGACCCTGCTGCCGTACAAATGGATGATCGCGGTACTCATATTGATGTTCATTCTGATCGCCATCACGCGCTTCCCCGCATGCAAGGGCAACGGCACCGTCAGCGAACCGCGGGCGAGCATCGGCCAGAGCCTCGGCCGCCTGCGGCGCAATCCGCGCTTTTGCTTCGGTGTGCTGGCGCAGTTCCTCTACGTCGGCGCGCAGGTCGGGGTATGGAGTTTCACTATTCGCCTGGCCATGCAAATGGGCGGCATGAACGAGCGCAGTGCCTCGTGGTTCCTGCTGACCACCTTTGCCGCCTATTTTATCGGCAAGATGATCGCCAATCTGCTGATGCGCAAAATGCACCCGGCCAAAGTCCTCGCGGTGTATGGCGTGCTGTGCATCGTGCTGCTGGCCTACACCATCCTGGCGCCGAACATCAGCGCGGTGTATGCCGCCGTGGGAGTCAGTGTGTTTCTCGGGCCTTGCTGGCCGACCATCTATGGTCTGACCATTGATGGGCTCGGCGAGGACACCGGTGTCGGCGGCTCGTTGCTGGTGATGAGCATCGTCGGCGGTGGCGTGATGCCGATCTTCCAGGGCCTGCTCAGCGACGCCAATGGCGGCAACATGCAGATTGCCTACAGCGTGCCGCTGCTGTGTTTCGTGGCCATCGTTATGTACGCAGTGTACTGCATGCGTCAGCCGCAACCGGTGCTGGGTGGCTCGGCCACGGCGGTGGCGCAATGAGTAACGAAGCGTGGCGCCTGCCGCTCTACCCACAGCTCTGGGACCAGGCCAGCCGGCTGCTGCTCGAATCAGCCAGTTTCAGCGTGCGTGCCTGGACCTACCCCAGCGGGGTCAAGGCGCTGTCACTGGAAAACAGCCGAGGCAAACTGGTGATCCTGCCCTGGCAGGGGCAGATGATCTGGTCGGCCGAATTCGACGGCGTTGATTTGACCATGCTCAATATGTTCACCCAGCCGCGGCCCAGTGCCAGCGTGATCGGCACCTACGGCTGTTTCATGTTTCACAGCGGCCTGCTGCGCAACGGTTGCCCGGGTCCCGAGGATGATCATGCGCTGCACGGCGAAATGCCCTGCGCGCCGATGGACGATGCCTGGCTGCAGGCAGGCGAAGACGAGCACGGCGCTTATCTGCGCCTCGGCGGTACCTACGAATACGTGCAGGGCTTCGGCGACCATTACCGGGCCAGCCCGAGCGTGACCCTGCGCCCGGCCAGCGGGCTGTTCGAGATCGGCATGCAGGTGGTCAATCTGGCCGGCAAGCCCATGGACCTGATGTACATGGCGCACATGAACTACGCCTACGTCGACGGCGCCCGCCTCACCCAGCCCCTGGGCTGCGAGCGCACACGGGTGCGCGCCAGCGTGCCGGCCCATGTGCGGCCGACGCCGACCTGGAGCGCCTATATCGCAGAACTGAGCCAGGACCCGACCCGCCTCAAGGTGCTCGACTCGCCCGCGCTGTATGACCCGGAGATCGTCTGCTTCTTCGATGACGTGCGCAGCGACGCTCAGGGACAGGCGCACTTCTTCCTTGATCACCCCGACGGCGCGGCGTTCTACACCCGCTACAGCCCCCGGCAATTTGAACATGCCGCGCGCTGGATCCTGCATAACACCGATCAGCAGGTGGCGGCCTTCATCTTGCCGGCCACCTGTGAACCGGAGGGCTACCGCGCCGAACTCGCCAAAGGCAACGTGCGCAGCCTGGCGCCCGGTGCCCGCGCCGGGTTCAGCGTGACCACCGGTTACCTCAACGCACCCGAACGCCGGGCGCTGCAACCGTGATGCATCTAGAGCACAAGCTGCGCGCCGCCGGTCTCGATGGCCTCGCGGTAGCTGCGCGGGATTTTCTTGTCGCTGACCACGCAATGGAAATCGCTCAAGGCACCGAAGTGCGCAGTGCGTACGGCGTCGAATTTGGAGTGATCGGCCAGCAGCAGGCTTTGCCGGGCCTGGCGCATGACCTTCTGCTTGACCTCAACCTCGTGGAGATTGAAGCAGGTGACACCGCAGTCCAGGCTGACCCCGGCCGCCGAGACAAAGGCCCAGGTCAGGCGCACGCCATCGAGGATGCTGGTTTCGGCATGGCTCTCGAACACCTGGTTCTTGCGGTGGAACATGCCGCCGCACAGGACGATGCTGCAGTTGGGTTTCTGCTGCAGCTTGAGCAGCACGTTGAGCGAGTTGCACACCGCGGTGAACTCCAGCTCGTCGGGGATGAAGTCGACCACGAAGGGGATCGTCGTGCCACAGTCGAAAAATACCGTATCGCCGGGCTGGATGAAGGTGGCGGCCAGCTTGCCGATGCGGCGCTTCTCCTCGACATGGCGGGTGCCCTGCTCGCTGACCCGGTAATCCCCCGGTTCAGGATCATCGTGGGCACGGGTGATGTAGCCGCCCAGCAGTCGTAACCGCTCGGGGTGCCGGCTGAGGTCGCGGCGCAAGGTCATTTCGGACACATCGAGCAGCGCCGCCATCTCCCGCAGATGGATCGCTTTCTGATCTTGCAGGGCCTGTTGAATCTGTTTGATGCGGTCGGTTTTCTTGACGTCCACGGGCATCCCGGCAATCCGTTGGTGGGGTCACTAGAGTAACACCAAGTGTTAATTTTATAACTTACGGGTATCCACCCAAGTATTTTTACCGATGACAGGAATCCCTTGATGAATTCGCTCGAACCCGCTGCACTGGCCCAGGCCATCGATCACACCTTGTTGGCGGCGGATGCCAGCCGAGAGCAGATTGCCACGCTTTGCGCAGAAGCCCGGGAACACGGCTTCTACTCGGTGTGCGTGAACTCCAGCCAGGTGCCTTTTGCCGCCCGACAACTGGCCGGGTCTGCCGTGAAGGTCTGTGCGGTGGTGGGCTTTCCGCTGGGCGCCGGGCTGAGTGCCAGCAAGGCGTCGGAAGCAGCCCTGACGATCGCCGCCGGGGCTCAGGAAATCGACATGGTGCTGAACATCGGCTGGCTCAAGGACGGTCTGTTCGATGAGGTCCGCGACGATATCGCCGCGGTGCTGCAAGCCTGTGGCAAGGTGCCGCTCAAGGTGATCCTGGAAACCTGCCTGCTCGATGAGGCGCAGAAGGTGCGCGCCTGCGAGATCTGCCGCGAGCTGGGCGTGGCATTCGTCAAGACCTCCACTGGCTTCAGCCGCAGCGGCGCGACGCTCGAGGATGTGGCGCTGATGCGCCGTGTGGTAGGCCCTGACATCGGCGTCAAGGCGTCTGGCGGGGTGCGTGACGTGGCCACGGCCAGAGCGATGATCGAAGCTGGCGCAACGCGCCTGGGCACCAGTTCCGGGATTGCGATCGTGACCGGCGCAGGTACGGGGGCGGGTTATTGAGTCTGCGGGCTTTGACATCAAAGCCCGCTGCACTTAGCTCAGGTCGATCACACCGGTCATGGCCGTGAAATGGCTTTGCTTGTGCTGGACCTTGTCGAGAATCTGCGCAGGGGTCGACTCGCGGAAGACCACCATGTGCCCGACGTCCTTGCCGCCCTCGGTCACGCGTTCGATATCGTTGATCATCCAGGTGGTCAGCTCTTCGGCAGTAATGCCCAGTTCGGCCGCTACTCGCTGGTGGAGGCGCTCGGCGTCGCATTGATTGAGTTGATCGCTGTTCATGGGGCTGGCTCCTTCAAGGGGGGTTAAGTTCAGTCCCCGCGAGGGCTCCATAGTTCAGTCGCGTTCGAGCGGGCTGCGAATGGCCGGTCACAACTGCATGACGGCTCTCGCAGACGCTATCACTACTGCTTCACGCAACACCGCTTTCAGAAAAGCCTATCTCCAGACTACGTGACGATTTAATCATGGCAGCACACTCATCACTGATGACAGGCTTACTAAAAAGATAACCCTGCATTTGATCGCAGCCATACGTCACGAGCAGTTCCAACTGGTCGACTGTTTCGACGCCTTCTGCAATGACGTTAAGACCCAATTCGTGCGCCAATACGATGACCGCCCTGGTGATCGCGGCGTCCTCATGATTGCTGGTTATATCCTTGATGAACGCCCTGTCGATTTTGAGGGCATCAAGAGGAAATCGCTTCAAGTAGGCCAGACTGGAATAGCCCGTGCCGAAATCATCGACCGAAAGGCTGATGCCATACGACTTTATATCTCGAAGTATTTCAACCGCCGACTCGGGATCGATCATCAGCATCGACTCGGTCAGTTCGAACTCTAAAAGAGCGGGGTTGATACCGTACGCTTCAACGATATGCTTGACGGTCTCAGCCAGGCCTTTTACCTGAAGCTGCCTGACGGACAGATTGATGGCGATCGGCACCAGCCTGATATGATTCTCTTCCCAGCGCTTCAGGGTTTCGCAGACTTTCCGGATGACCCACACGCCGACAGGAATGATCAGGCCCGTGTCCTCAAGAATAGGGATGAAATCAGCCGGAGAAACCATGCCTTGCTCAGGGTGATTCCAGCGCAATAAAGCCTCCAGACCACTTATCCTGCCATCGGTAAGGCTGACCTTGGGCTGAAAGTGCAGAATAAACTCATCGCGCTCGAGCGCGCCGCGCAACAGCGTTTCAGTTTGCAAGCGCCTGGTTAAACTTTCGTTCATCCTGGCGTTGTAAAACTTGAAATTATTACGGCCACTTTTCTTCGCCTGGTACATGGCGGTATCCGCATTCTTCAAGATCACACCAGTGTCACGCCCGTCAAACGGATAATTAGCGATGCCGACACTCGCCGAAACGAATATATCCTGGCCGCCAAGGTTGAACGGTTTCCCCAACGCCTCAACAACATGGGTCGCAAGCGATTTGATGAGGCTCTCGGAATAAACAGAGTGTGTGACGACGATCGAAAATTCATCGCCTCCCAGCCGCGCAACCACACTGTTCTCACCTATGCAGTCTTTCAAGCGTCGACCCGCCTGAATAAGCAATTGATCGCCCACTGAATGCCCCATGGTGTCATTCACGGCCTTGAATCTGTCCAAATCTATGAATATGACGCTTACTGCATCTGGCGCTGACGTTTTCCGACTGATTATCTCGCGCAGATAATTGCTGAGGAACCAGCGATTAGGCAGATGGGTGAGCGAATCATTTTCGGCCAGATAGGTGAGTTTTTTCTTTGCGTCATACCGTTCAAGCGCGGCGGCCAAGAGGTTGGCAAGTGTTTGAAGGTAGCTGACATCTTCACGTGTAAAGGGGTGGTCCGTGCTGGCATACACCCCAAGCACGCCCTTGAAAACCTCCGTGCAGGATATATCAACCTCCAGGCTACTTCTAATCGTGTAAGCGTCCACTGTTTCAGCAGGAAGCAGCGTGTAGCGATTATCAGGCGCATCAGAATTAATCACAAACCCCGCAGAAGGAGCAGTACCGTTCAGAAAATCATCATGATGACCGCTGCGGATTTCAAATCGGGTCAAGCCAACCCCCGCGTGGAGGATGGTCCCATGGCTCACTCGATCAACGACCAATAAAGCGGCCTTGCTCAATTTCAGTCCTTGCGCCGCAGTCAGTGCTGCCCGTTCACCTAGCACACTGACGTTTTCTTCTGTCAATGCCTGCTGGCCAAACAAGGCGATAAGGTTTTGCCTTCTGGAGTTATCCAGAATCGCCACTTCAAATTCTTTTCGATCTGTAATATCGATATCGATGCAGATGTATTTTTCAACGCCGCCCAAGTCATCGAGAATAGGTATGACAGTGCGTTGATGCCAAGCCTCCTTACCGGTACGACCAGAAAGCCTCACCTCACCGTTCCACACCTTGTTTTCAGGTGCCCATAGCCACGGTTCGTTGGCTGAAGACATGCCGGTCCAGACTTCATCGATCGTCAACTCTAAAAGCTCGGCTCGCGAATGCTGTGAGCTGGTGACGAATCGCTCGTTAACGTAGGTGATACGTCCGGAGGCCGACACTTCGCAAACGATGGACACCTCATCCAGCGCATTTTTATGCTGCACCAAGGTATTCATCAACGATTCGATACGCAGGCCAAAGTGATTGCGCATACTCGCAGCAGTACGGTTTACGGCTTTTATAGCCTCCTGTATTTCCATGGGAGCATCAGCGACCAACATCGCTTCTGCTGCCACTGCGCCTGAAGCGATTTCTGCCTCATAAGAATGAAGCTTGCCCAGGTGGGCAAGCGAACGCTTGATCATGAACCCCATTAACATCAAGCTGATCAGCAAGAAAAATCCCGCAAAGAGTGTCGCCTGGATCACCAGACTGTAGAGTTCGGCAGCAATTCTCTCGGCGTTGAAAGACAGACGCATCACGCCATAATCTTTCCCGCCAATAGTGATCGGACGATTGACATCGAATAATCGTGCAGCGACTTCAGACTCTATCCACGCAGGTGCTCTGCCAAGTGGCGCACTGGCGGCCTCAAGGCGAATGACGCCACCCGACAGGTCAATAAACATGGCCGATTTGAACGGCGAGCGGGCCAGGGTTTTTTCGAGGGTTCTTTTGATGGTGTCGTAATCGCCGATGACGACACTTTCCTCTACCGCTTGCGCGGCAACCTCGATCAGCATGTTGGCGGTGTCTTGTATCTCTTCAATATGCTGAAGCAGCTGATTTTTATAAAACAGAACCAGACCCGTCGTCAGAAAGGTCAGTATCAGAATGGATAACATCGCCAGTATTCGCGACGTCAGTGATTTGGGCAGCAGGCTTTTAAAGAAATTCATTAACAGCCTCTCCAGCTAACGTTGAAATTATTTACTTAAGGTTTGCCGGCAAACTTTTATAAAAATCTCGATAGGAAGCATAATCCGCTTCCGTCGCAGGAATGAACGTAATCGGTGCCGGTGCATGGACGAGCTCGGTTGCCTCACGCAGAATCCTGCTACCGTCGGCGTCATGTTGCATATTCAGAAATGCGTTGGCGACCGCATCACGTTCTTTTTTAGAAACCCGTGGGGATGCCATCAGGGCTAAATCATTGAACGAGGCCGAACTCCACAGTACGCGGAACGACTTCCCTTCCCTCTCCGTGTAGCCGCTTACAAGCTGTGAGTTGGCCCCCATCGCTTGAGCCTTACCACTCAGGAGTTGGCTGAACGCACCGTCCATGTTTCCTGCAAACACCGTAGATGTATTGATGCCTTGCTTGACCAATTCCGAGCTGGTGACTTTATAAGCAATAAACGCTTCGGGTCCCGGGTAAACAACTTCTTTGCCCGCTAGCTCCGAAAGGCTATGAATTGGCGAGTCGACAGGCACCACGATTTGTCCTTCGAGGGCAGGCGCGTCACGGCGACCAAACACCGTCCAGCCCATCTTGTCGCGTTCGGGGCTAAACAGATGGTTGGTGAACGCGAAATCAACTTCTTGCGCGAGCACATAACTGGTTGTGTCCGAGGAGGTTCGCCCTAATTTCAGCGTGAGGTTCACGCCGCTTTTTTCGGACACGTACTTTATGATGGGATTCCAAAAACTGGCTGAAAGATTAAGATTGTATTGATTGACAGGCGAAAAATTGTACACTTTAAGCTCTTCAGAAGTCGCCACATTCGACAAGGCAACAGACAGGGCGATCATGATAGCTTTGCAGCTTAGGCGTAACTTCACTTGTTCACTCCACCTACATAAGAACTTATTAGCCAACGGGGATGAGCACTAACTTAAGCTCAGCCATCTCATATAATCGGCCGAGGCGCTTGAATCTTAAGTATCGACTGCATTAATAAATGTTAATCGGCCAGCCCACACACCTGCCGGCCCCGCCACAGGCAGCTGTCTGCCCAAAACAGTCGCTTAGTACAGTACAAACGGCTGACTTCACCCCGGCGAAGAAGAATAATTGAGATCTCTTGTCGGGCTGTCGATCCGCTCACCATTCCAGGGAAGCCAATGCTCATTTCACTCTTGTCAAATGGTCAGCCACACACGCCAGAGCGATTGGAACTGATCGCCCCCTGGTGGAGTTTTACGAAAACGGTCCTGGCTGCGACAGCCCTATCGTTGGTGCGTGACGGACTGATCGGATTGGACGACCCCATTCCCGACCAGCCTTTCACCTTGCGCCAGCTACTGCGGCACGAGGCAGGCCTGGCTGATTACGGAGAACTTGCGCAGTATCACACCGCCGTTGCCAGCGGTGACCCCGCCTGGCCGGCAGATGAAATGATGCGACGTCTTGACGGTACTCGACTTCGATACAGTCCCGGAACCGGCTGGCGTTACTCGAATCTAGGCTACTTGTTCATCGGCAGGCTAATTGAACGGCTGACTGATCTGACGCTTGATGCTGCGGTGATTCAACGTGCTCTTTCGCCTCTGGGCATCTCGAACGTTCGCTTTGCTAAAACACGAGCCGATTTACAAACGACCCATCAGGGAAGTACCTCGAATTATGACCCCGCCTGGGTTTACCACGGTTTGTTGATCGGCCCGATTTCGCAAGCAGCGCTCTTTCTGGATCGACTTCTCTGCGCAGACCTCCTCTCCACGGGCCTGCTTCAGGAAATGCAGACAGCACGAACACTGGGCGGCCCGATTCCCGGGCGCCCATGGATCACGCCGGGCTATGGCCTGGGCTTGATGCAAGGTTCGATTGACGGTGGGTATTCTCTATCCGGGCACACAGGCTGCGGGCCAGGCAGCGTCATTGCTGTCTACCGCATCTGCGACGGCGACGCATCGGCTTGCTGCGCTGCTTTTGAGGCGAATGCCAGTGAAGGTGCTGTTGAAGCCATCGTTGTCGGGCAACTTATGCAACGTGTGCGGCAGGGGGTTGACGGCATCAAAGTCCGTTAGCCGTAGGCCTTATGGTTGGCCGGATGACCGCTTATGCGGTCACGCCTGTTGGCGACCATGCAATCGTCACAAACTGCTTACTTGATAATTCTTCTCTGTCACGTATCTGTCACTCGTCACTCCTATATTCCTCCGACACGCGTTACGAGGTGCCTGTACCGGCCTCGGACCCAACTTTCGCAGGGAATGCGCCCGATGTGCCCGGCCTACCGGCCTGGAGGAAATCAATCGTGGATGCGACGTTGACACCCCTGCTGCACCTTCAGCCATTGCCTGCCGGCAGCGCCTCGCGATTGCTGCGCCGAGGATGCGCGATAACGCTGGTGGTGGCGGTGCATATTTTGGCATTGAGCATGGTGACCGGGTCATCGACCCCTGCGCTTGCGCCGCAGGCGACTCGTACTATTTACGCCTCGGTCATCAATGAACCGACTCCGGCGCCAGCCGCAAGTGCCGCGCCCACGCCACCGCCTCCCGTTGCCCCGGTCGTACCGGCACCCACGTCTGTGGCCGTTCAGCCGGTGGCCCGGCACAAGCCCGCGGCCAAACCGCAGGTGATGCAACGCCCCGTTGTGGCCGCCGCAACGTCTGCCCCCGCGACCATCAGCACTGCGGCTGCCGCACCGGTAGTTGCGCAAACTCCCGCACCACCGCCGCAGCCTAAGACCCTCACCCGTGGCGTCGAATACGTGCATGAACCACAACCCGACTATCCCGACAGTGCGCGTGAAGAGGGCCACGAGGGCACCGTGATCCTGCGGGTGCTGGTGGACGAGCACGGCAAGCCCGGCGCGGTGGACATCGTACGCTCCTCGGGCTTTGGCAACCTCGACGAGGCGGGCAGGACGGCTGTGCGCGGCGCACTGTTCAAGCCTCATCTGGAGGAGGGTCATGCGGTGTCGGTGTACGTGATCGTGCCGTTGCGATTCCAGCTCGACAGTTAGCACTCACGCAGGCGTAACCCACCATCTTTTATCGACGGGCCTCCCGGTCAGGGCAGTGCTCACCTCAAAGAAAGGAAATACATATGGACACCGGAACACTGGGTTTGAATGTTTTGTGGCAACAGGCCGACGTTGTCACCCGTGGCGTGGCCTTGACGTTGCTGGTGATGTCGATTGCGTCCTGGTACGTGATGGTCGACAAGCTGGTGCGCCTGGCACTGCATCGCCTGCGTTCACCGAAGTTGCTGGAGGCGTTCTGGAACGCACCGACGCTCAAGGATGGCGTGCAACAACTGGGACATCATAGTGCCTACGCCGAACTGACCCAGGCCGGCGTCAGCGCCGCACGCCAGCACCGTGATGCGCTGAATGGCGACATGCACCCGCCGGCCTTCAGCGAATGGCTGACCCGCGCCTTGCGCCAAGCCACCCTGACCGTGGGCGGACAGTTACAGGGCGGCATGGCGATTTTGGCCACCGTGGGTTCCAGCGCCCCGTTTGTCGGTTTGCTCGGCACCGTGTGGGGCATCTATCACGCCTTGATGAAGATCGGCCTGACCGGCGACGCGAGCATCGACAAGGTCGCAGGCCCCGTCGGCGAAACGCTGATCATGACCGCTCTGGGACTGGCCGTGGCCATTCCGGCCACCCTGGGCTACAACCTGCTGGTGCGCAGTAACAAGCAGACCCTCGCTGAACTGGGCAAGTTTGCCTTCGAACTGCACGACCTGCTGGTGATCGGCGCCCGTGCGACCCCTCGCGGCGGGCAGCCTGCGCGCAGCACGTTCAACGCCCAGGCGGAGTTCGTCTGATGGCCAGTGGATTGCTGGGCGAGGATGAACTGGAAGAGGACGGCTTTAACCCCGAGATCAACACCACGCCACTGGTGGACGTGATGCTGGTGCTGTTGGTGATCTTCATCATCACCGTGCCGGCCATCCAGCACACGGTGAAGATTGACCTGCCCAAGGCCGCCGCGCAGCAGGACAACAAACCGCCGCCGTCCGTGGATCTGGCACTGGACAACGAAGGCCACCTGCATTGGGACGACCGCGACATCGGCGACAGCGACTTGCCGGCACTGATCGCCGAGGCCGCCGCGCGTCAGCCGGTACCGGAGTTGCACCTGCGCGCCGAACGCAACACCCCGTATGAAAAGGTGGTGCAGGTAATGGCCGCGGCGCAGTCCGGTGGCCTGGACAAGATCGGCTTCGTGACCAAGGCCGTTACGCCTTAACAACCGCGCCGCCTTCCTCCAACCCCCTTGGCCGGCTGTTACAGCCGGCCACGGCTAAGTGCGCGCGACAGAAATCAACCAGGCCGTGAACGGCCGTTTTCGAAGGTGCAGTCATGTTTCGCAAATCCTCGTTGTATGTGCGTGCAGGTCTCGGTTTCGCAGCGTTCTCCCTGGCCTTGCCATCGTTTGCTGCCGATGTACCACCGGCCATCGACGACAGTACATTGGCCACGTTGCCTCAAGTCACGGTAAAGGCCACCAAGCGCAAGCCGGCGCTGCACCAGCAGACCAACAGCGGCGCCTTGGGCAGCCACGCGGTGATCGACACACCGTTTTCGTTCAAGAGCGTAGGCAGCGACGAAATCCAGGCCCGTCAGGCGGGCATCCTGTCTGAGGCTGTCAAGTATGATGCCTCGGTCACCTCCATCAGTTCGAGCTATGGCACCCACCCCGCCACACTGGCCGTGCGCGGCCTCCCCCTCGATGACCTGAACGGCTACAAAGTCGACGGCATGGCCAACATCAACCGCGGCGTGGAAATGCCTCTTGAGATGTTCGAGCGGGTCGATGTGCTTAAAGGCCTGTCGGGCTTCATGTATGGCTTCGGCAGCCCGGGCGGCATCGTCAACTACGTAACCAAGCGGCCTACCGACAAGACCACCCTCAGCGTTGATGCCGGCTACCAGTCCGACAACGTCTATAAGGAACATCTGGATGCCGGAGGGCGTCTGGATGACCCGCGTTTCGGCTACCGGGTCAACGTGGTGCACGAGGAAGGCGATGCCGCTTCGGGTGACGCCAAGGTCAACCGCACGGCAGTCGGCGTGGCTTTGAACGCGCAGCTCAGTGATGACTTGAGCGTTGACTTCGACACTCTGTACCAGAAACGCAATACCAGCGGTGGCACCGACATCATCGTCAACACCAAGAACGCCCTGCCCAGCCCTATTGACGGCAGCAAGCGCCTGTACAGCAATGGCTCCTACACCGATGTCGATTACAGCCTGTCGACCGTGAGCGCCACCTACAAGTTTTCTCCCGACTGGACCGGCAAGCTGGCCTACCGCTACTCCGATTCGACACGCCGTTATGTGAAGGACCAATACCAGATTTCCAGCGACGCCGGCGCGTACACCGACAAGGTGACGTCCGAGTACCACGCCTACGACTACAACGACACCATGGGCACCCTGGAAGGTAAATTCACCACGGGATGGTTCACTCACGACGTGGTACTGGGCGCCAGCTATTCCCAACTGAACTCGGACAAATCCGTGGTCACCCCGAAGACCACCGTGGGCAAGGGCAACCTGTACAACCCGACGATCTTCTCGGTGTACAACATCGACTACAGCGGCGGTACCTACGGTGACGACAACGTCAAGGAAAGCGCGGTGTTCGCCAGCGACACCATCGGCCTGGGCGAACACTGGTCGTTGCTGGCTGGCCTGCGCAACGAAAACTACCGTGAGCAAACCCACGACTCCGCCACCTCCGCTGTGACGCCGTACAAGGCCCGGCCGGCCACCCCAACCGTTGCGTTGATGTACAAGCCGACCCAGGACGTGACGCTGTATGCCAGTTACGTCGAATCTCTGGAAAGCGGCGGCACCGCACCCAGCAGCGCAGTCAACTCCGACCAGACCCTGAGCCCGCTGCTCAGCAAGCAATACGAGGTGGGCGTGAAAGCCCAGCAGCGTAACTGGAGTGCCACCGCCGCAGCGTTTCGCATCGACCGTGGCGCCGAGTACACCAACGACGCCAACGTCTACGTGCAAAGCGGCACCATCCGCTATCAGGGCCTGGAGCTGAACGCCAGCGTCGATGCCACGCCGGACCTGACAGTGGAAGGTAGCGTCATGTCACTGGACTCGGCCTACCACGATGCGGGAGACGGTGTGGACGGAAACCGTGCAGCCGGTGCGGCGCACTATCAGGCCGCAACCCAGGTTACCTATCGTGTGCCCGTGGTGCCCGGGATGTTCCTGCACACCGGCGCCCAGCGTATCGGCGAAATGGCGGTGGATTCGGGCAACGTGCATACCCTCCCGGCCTACAGCCTGTTCGATGCCGGGGGCGGCTATCGTCTGCGTCTGGGCGATGGTCATGCGCTGACCCTGGGTGCCAACGTCACCAACCTGGCCAACAAAAAGTACTGGACCTACTATCAGGAAAACTACCTGCAACCGGGTTCGCCACGTACGTTAAGCCTCAATACCCGCTATGACTTCTAGGCCCGTGATGATGAAATCGACTTTGTTGAAGTATGCGGGGTTGGCGCTGGGCGTGTGCCTGGCGCTTCCATCGGTGGCCGCGCCTCTGGACACCACCGGCCTGCGCCTGGACAAGGTGGTACTGGTGATGCGCCACGGTATCCGCCCGGCTACCGACACCGCCGAGTTGCAACGCTGGTCGGCCAGGACCTGGCCAGCGTTTGGTACCCGCGACGGTCAGTTGACCGAGCATGGCCGCGCAGCCACCGTGCTGCTGGGCCAATGGCAACGCCACACGCTGGATTCGCTCGGGCTGTTCAAGGCGGGGCAGTGCCCGCAGGCGGGGGATGCCTACGTGTGGTCCAGCCCGGTAGCGCGAACCCAGGCCACCAGTGCGGCGCTGGTAAAGGGGATGTTCCCGGGCTGCAACATAGCAGTACACCATGGGCGTGAGAGTGAAGACCGGCTGTTCCACGGCGGCGAAAATGGCCTGGCACCGCTGGACCCGGCGCGCACCCAGGCGGCGATGCTGGCAGCCATGGGTGGCAGCGTCGACGCAGCTCGCGAGCGCTTTGCCGCGCCGTTGCTGGCCATGCAGCAATTGGCAGGCGTGCCGACGAACTGCGGGAAAAAGACCTGTGCCTTGAGCAAGCAACCCTGGGCACTGAAAGAGAAGGCAGGCGTCACCAGGCTCAGCGGACCGTTGAGCGTGGGCGCGGCCATGAGCGAAACCTTCCGCATGCAATACGCCGAAGGCTTGCCACTGGACCAGGTGGCGTTTGGCGAAGGGCGCACCGCTGCAGACGTATCGCGCTTGATGGCCTTGCGTTCGGGCAAATACGCGCTGAGCAATCACGTACCTTACATCGCCCAGCGGGGTGCTTCGCAATTGCTCGGACAAATCCTCCTGGCTCTGCAACCGACATCCGTGGGCAGCCCGCCGGGTAGCAAATGGTTGGCGTACGTAGGCCACGACAGCAACATCGCGCAGTTGCGAACGCTGCTGGGTTTTGACTGGAAAATCGCCGAATACCCCGAGAATGACGCAGCACCAGGCGGCACTATCGTGTTTGAACGCTGGGCGAACGACCGCACGGGCGCGCAGTTTGTCAGCGTTGCCTATGTGGCGCAGAGCCTGGACCAGTTACGCAATTTGTCCGGTGAACCGCCGTATCAGGTGCAGTACCCGGGGTATGCAGGAGAGCAATTGATGCCATTGAACGGGTTTGTTGCAGATATGGAAAAGCGCATCGATCGGTCTGCGACTGAGGTACAGCACTACGACAACCCTTGAAACACCAGCTTTGGCCCAACAACAGTCAACAGCACCACCCAAAAACCGCCAATACCTGTCCACCCAACGCCCAACGAATCAAACAAAAAACCGCTCCTTCAACGGCACCAGCGCTGCCCCCAGAACCGCCGCGTCCCCATTCGTTTCGCTCAGCAATAACTGGGGCCGAGGCGGTGGGGAGTTGTAGCGATGGGTGCCCCAGAAGGTCGTCGCGGCGATCAGGCGTTTTCCCAATTCGGGCGGTAATTGCCCGCCAAACACCACGGCCTGCGGATCGAACAGGCCCGCCAGTGCGTTGATCAGGCGATCCAGTGTGGGCTTGACGCGCGTCAGCCAGGTATCCACACCGGGCCAGTCGGGGTCGAAGCGCAGGCGCAGGTCTTCGATCGAGTCGACCTGCACGCCGTTCTGATGCAAGTCTTCCAGCAAGTAGCGCAAGGCCGGGCGGTTTATCGATTCTTCGTCGTTGTAGAGGGTGATCTCGCCTGCATTGCCGTGGCTGCCGAAATACGGTTTGCCGTTGATGACAACGCCTGCGCCGAAACCGAAGTTGAAGGACAGGTAGATGAAGTTGCTGGCCCAGGCGCCCACGCCGACCAGGCTTTCGCCGATGGCCGCGGTGGTGGCGTTGTTTTCCAGCCAGACCGGCATGCCGAAACGTTCTTCCAGCACCGGTTGCAGATCCATCAATGACCAGTCGCGCAGCGGTTCCGGTGCATTGATCTGGCGGTTTTCAAGAAAAAAGCCGGCAATCGCGAAACCCATGCCGACGACGCGTTGCGCTTCAATGCCGTTGCGCTGAAGCATGCGTTCGATGGTCTTTTCCAGTGAATCCAGGGTGCTGTTGCGGCTTAACGGCGGCGTGCGCAGGGTGACCTGCTCGAGCACATTGCAGCCCAGGTCGGCGACGCAGACCACCGCCGAGTCGGTGTTGATCGATACACCGATGGCATACACCGCTTCATTGACCAGTTCGATGCGCGGGCTGGGCTGACCGCGGCCGTTCTTGACGCGCTCACCACTGCGCAGCAGTCCACGGCTGATCAGCTCTTCAATGAGCCGGTGCACTGACTGCTGAGCCAGGTCCATCTCGGTCGAAACCGTAGCACGCGTGATCGCACCTCGACGACGAAGGATGTCCAGCAACTTGCGTTCATTGAGGCTCAACGGTTGGTGCGAATCAAGTGGCGTGTCGAGGTCGAGAGGCATGGAGTCTTCAAATCAGATGAGAATTAAAACAGTCGGCGTGTGGAGCAGTGTATCGCCCACCATCCACTGCACGCTTCAATCATGAAAATTTAATAAAAGTCGCGCAGGTCACAAATACTACACACAACCTGTATTAAATGGCATTGAGTTCTTGTGAGTGTCCTCATGCCTTCCGTCCGTAAGATGTTTTCCGTGCTGGCCCTGCTGTCGCTCGCCGCAAACGCCTTCGCCGCTGCACCGGCCGAGTTCTGGTACAGCCACAGTGGCGCGGCCGGGAGTGCCATCGCGGATCTGTGCAGAAGCTTCAATGCGCCACGCGAGGAAGGTGATCGCCTGCACTGTGTCCGCCAGGGCAGCTATGAGCAGACGCTGCAGAAAACCGTAGCGGCTTACCGGGCGGGCATAGGCCCGGCACTGGTGGAGATTTACGACGTTGCCACGCCTGACATGCTGCTGGGCGGTGCCACCCGACCTGTCGAGGCGATCATGGCCGATCATCACAGGGCCTATCCCGACGATACCTTTCTGCCAGCCTTGCGGCGCTATTACGCCGACGACAACGGCACGCTCGCGGCGCAGCCTTTTGCGGCGTCCACAGCCGTGCTTTATACACACCGGAAGGCGCTGGCCGCTGCCGGGATCAGCGAGCCACCCGCCACCTGGGAAGCCTTTGCGGATGCCTTGCGGGCCCTGAAGAAAAACGGTCAGCAATGCCCGCTCGTCAGCGCCTTTGCCCCCTGGATCTGGCTTGAGCAAACCAGCGCAGCGCAAGGCACCGACGTTGCGATTCGCTCCTCAGGCGGTGACCGCTATCAGTTCGACGAAGGCCCCCATCTGCGCCTCATGAAAGACCTCGCGCAATGGACCTCCGAAGGATTGGTGGTGCATGAGGATGCAACCCGCAGCGGGCAGCAGGCGCTGGCGTTCGCCACCGACGATTGCGCCATGCTGCTCGACTCCACCGGGGCGTGGAATGTTGTACACAGCACGCTCAAATCCGATATCCAGGTCACGGCACTGCCGATTTACGCGGCCACCCAGCGACGTGCCAACGTTCCCGGAGGTTCCTCGCTGTGGGTCATGCGCGGGCATTCCGTCAGGGATTACCGGCTGGTCTCGGAATTTCTGGCGTTCGTGCTGCAACCGGACAACCAGTTGATATTCAGCGCCCGAACGGGCTACCTGCCCGTTACCCAGGCCGCCGCTGCACGTTTGCAATCCGCAGCCAGCGAGCCATCGGCAATCACGGTCGGACTGACAGCGCTGGACGATATCGACGGTCAGCCTTCCGCGCCTTTGCGCTGCGGCTTTATCACGCTGATACGCCTGATCTGGTCGCAGGAAATGGAGAACGCGCTCGCGGGTCGCCAGAGCATCGATCTGGCCCTGCGCCAGACGACGCTACGGGCCAACGAGCTGCTGGGTCTGTTTCAACAGATGCACCGCGCCCAGGCCAGCAACGAGTCGAGCGAGGCCACGCCATGAAACCCCGTGCTCATTTCCCACAGCCACGTCTGGCGCTGCTGTTTGCCCTGCCGCAACTGCTGGCGCTCGGCCTGTTCTTTTATTGGCCTGCGGTCCAGGCCATCTGGTGGTCGTTTCATCTGGTGCCGCCCTTCGGCGGTAATGAAATCTTCGTTGGCCTGAGCAATTACTGGCGGGTGCTGAGGGACCCAGGCGTGCTGGCGTCGCTGGGCTCGACACTGGTGTTCAGCTTGTCGAGCGTCGTGCTTTCGATCCTTATCGCACTGGTGCTTGCGCTGTGCCTGGAACTGAAACTGCGCGGCAACGCCGTGTTTCGCAACCTGCTGATCTGGCCCTACGCGGTATCGGGCGCCACCATCGGTATCGTCTTTCATGTGCTGGCCAATCCGGTGATGGGCATCTTCGCCTGGTTCAACGCGATTGCACCCGGCACCTGGGCGCCCTACGCCAGCCCGATACAGAGCATGCTGTTGTTGATCGTGGCGTATGCCTGGTGCCTGGTGCCGTTCAACTTCGTGATGCTGGTCGCCAGCCTGAAATCGGTGCCCGACGACTACCTCGCCGCTGCTGCACTGGATGGAGCAGGTCCCTTGCGGCGCATGCTCGACATACAACTGCCCCTGATCGCGCCTTATCTGCTGTTCGTGTTTGTCATCGACCTGCTGGAAAGCCTGTCGAACAGTTTCGGCCTGGTCGACACCCTCACCCAAGGCGGACCTGGCGACACCACCAATGTGCTGGCCTACAAGATTTACACCGACGGTTTCATGGGGCTGGATCTGGCAGGCTCATCGACCCTGTCAGTGCTCATGCTGCTGGCGGTGGTGGCGCTGAGCGTCGCCCAATTCACACTCCTGTCGCGCTTCCAGCGTCGTGGGGTGAAAGCATGATCGAGCATAACCGGCTGTTCAACGCAGGCGCTTACCTGCTGCTGACCCTTGGCCTGGTGTTCGGGTCAGTCGGCGTCTGGATCTGCTGCGCCTGCTGGGCAACAGCCTGCTGGTCGCCACGCTGGTGGTGATCGGCAAGCTGGCGCTCTCGGCGCTGACGGCCTTTGCCGTGGTGTACTTTCGCAGCCGCTACAGTTCGGTGATTTTCTTCGCCGTGCTGGGGGCGCTGCTGCTGCCGCTGGAAGTACGGATCATCCCCACGTATGCCGTGGCCAGCGATCTGCTCGGCCCCGTGCGCAGCCTGTTGCACTGGCTGGGCATTCAGTGGCTGCCACTGCCGACCATCAATTTGCTCGACAGCTACCCCGGCCTCGCCCTGCCACTGATTGCCTCGGCGACCGGCACCTTTCTGTTTCGGCAGTTCTACCAGACGCTGCCTGCCGAGCTGGTCGAGGCCGCACGCATGGACGGTGCCGGGCCCTGGCGGTTTTTCATCGACATCCTGCTGCCACTGTCGAAGACCAACTTTGCTGCGCTCGGCACGCTGGTGTTCATCGGCGCCTGGAAGGACTACCTGTGGCCGCTGGTGGCAACCAATCGCGAGGACATGCGCACGCTGGTACTGGGCGTGGCCAGCTTTCTGCCGACCGATGCAACCCAGGTCCCCGAGTGGAACCTGCTGATGGCCGCTGCTGTGGTCAGCATGCTGCCGCCCATCCTCGTCATTGCGCTCATGCAGCGCTGGTTTGTCAAAGGCCTGATCGGAGTCGGTAAATGAACGCGCTCACCCCTATTACCTGCGCGCCGGATATTATCCTCACGGACCTGCACAAAACCTACGGCACCGAGCCCATCCTTCACGGGCTCGACCTGGTTTTCAAGGCGGGTGAGCTTAACGTCATCCTCGGCCCGTCCGGGTGTGGCAAGTCCACGCTGCTGCGCATGGTGGCCGGGCTGGAAGAGGTCAGCCAAGGGCAGATCCTCATGGGTGGCCGCGACGTCACGCGCCTGCCGCCCAAGGAGCGCGGCTGCGCCATGGTGTTTCAGAACTACGCGCTCTACCCGCACATGAGCGTGGCCGACAACATCGGCTACGCGCTCACGCTGGCGCGGGTTGCACGCAAGGAGCGTGAGCAACGCATCCGCGAGTGCGCCGCTTCGCTGGGTCTGGAAGAGCTACTGCAACGCAAGCCCGGAGAACTTTCCGGCGGCCAGCGCCAGCGCGTCGCTATCGGTCGGGCGTTGATCCGCAAACCGCCGGTGCTGCTGTTCGATGAGCCGCTGTGCAACCTGGACAGCGCGCTGCGTCATGAAATGCGTCTGTTGATTCGCAGCCTGCACCGGCAGACCGGCGCGACGATCCTGTATGTCACCCACGATGAGACCGAAGCCATGACCCTCGCCGAGCGCGTGGTGATTCTCGACAAAGGCCGTGTCGAGCAGATCGGCACGCCTGCGCAGATCTACGATCAACCCGCCAGCACATTCGTCGCCAGCTTCATCGGCACGCCGCCCATGAACCTGCTGCCGGTGCACTGCCTGGACGACAAGATCTTGATGCTCGCCGATGGTCAACGCCTGCCCATCAAGCTCGGCATTGCCAGCAACCGGACCGGCAAATGGCTGATGGGCCTGCGCCCCGAGACCTTCATGCTCGATCAACAAGGCGTGACTGCCACAGTGGAGTCTTCAGAGAATCTGGGCAGCCACACGCTGCTGTATTGCCAACTGGCTGGAACGCGCTGCGTTGTCAGCCTCGCCGGACGGCAACACCAGATACCCGGCACCCAGGTTCGACTGGCGATCAATTCCACGCCCTTGCTGTTCGATATCGAGACCGGCCAGCGCCAGCTCGTGACCTTTTCCCACACCACCAAGTGACCCGCCATGCTCAAACCTGCTCCCCTCGTCCGCTCGCCCCTGATTGCCCATCGCGGTGCCAAGGCTTACGTGCCGGAAAACACTCTGCTGGCCCTGGAAAAAGCTGCCGAATGCGGCGCCGAGTGGGTCGAGATCGACGTGAAGCTGACCCGCGATGGCCAGCCTGTCGTGATTCATGACGACTTGCTGGACCGCACCACCAACGGGCGCGGCGCCGTCGTGCTGCATGATCTGAAAGCTATCCGCACACTGGACGCGGGCAGCTGGTTCGCGCCTGAATTCGCCGGTTTGCAGGTCCCGACCTTTGAAGAGATCGTGGCCTGTGCGCTGCGCCTCAACCTGGGTCTGCAGGTCGAACTCAAGCCGACCATTGGCGACGATGTCGAGACGGCGGAAGTGGTGATGCCGATTCTCAAAAACCTGTGGCCCGCCGACAACGACCGGTTGTTCGTCTCCAGCTTTTCGGTGCGCTCGCTAACGGCCGCCCGACGCTTATGGAACGACGTACCACTGGCTATTGCCTCGGTGGTGGCGCCTGCCGACCCGGTCGCGCTATTGGCCGAATATGACTGCCGAATACTTCACGTACTTGACGATATGCTCGATGACCATCACCTTGTTCGCCTGAAAAGCAGCGGCGTCGAATTCGCCGTGGCTACCATCAACAGCCCGAAACGTGCGCGCTACCTGCTGGAACATGGCGCACAGTCGATTCTCAGTGATTACCCGGACTTGTTGAACCTGCCGAACGGAGGCTGTCTGCAATGAACAACCGACTCAGCGTCGCCATGCACGCCGTAGAACAGGCCACTGGCCTGGCCATGGCGTATTTTAACGACCGCCACACCCTCGACATCACCACCAAAAGCGCGCAAGACCTCGTCTCCCGCGCCGACTTTGAAGTGGAACAACTGCTGCGTGCAGAACTGAGCAAACACTTCCCCGACGATACAATCCTCGGCGAAGAAATGGGCGGCGAGTTCATCACCGATGGCTGGGTCATCGATCCCATCGACGGCACCGGCAACTACCTGCGGGGCACCCCATTGTGGGGAATCGCGGTGGCGTACATGTCGGCAGGCGAGCCCGAAATCGGCGTCGTCGCCTACCCGGCACTGGGCTATACCCTGGCAGCCCGCACGGGCGATGGCTTGCTGCGCAACGGTGTCCCCTTTGTCCGCCCGCAACCACCCGAGCACCTGCGCATCGCCGGCGTTGGCGAAAACACCCGCTGGGACGCCGAAGAGATGGGCAAACTGCACCTGAGCCTGCGCCGCCAGGGCTGGGGCCTTGCCGGTTATCGCTGCGCCACCATCGGCCTGGCGTTCGCCGCTTTGGGGCAAACGGACGGCTACATGGAGAAATTCACCAGCCTGTGGGACATCGCAGCAGGTGCAGTGATTTGCCGGGAAGCCGGATTGTTGTGCACGATTGAAGGCGAACAGAAACAAGGCTCGATGACGGTGATGGTAGGCCGTGAGGAGCTGATGGGGATTTTTGGTGCGTAATGCGCCGTGCTAGTCGACGCAGTTTTCTGACTGCGTTTGTCCGCCTGCTGGCGTGCCTGCCCTTTGTGAACAGCAGGCTGCTGGCGGCAGAAACCTTTACCGCGTTGCGCCAGCCTGCAGCCGGGAAAGGCATACGGTTCGGCTTTGCGGTTGATCCGGCAAAGCTGAATGACGACGCGGCCTACCGGGAACTGGTCGCCCGTCAGGCCAGCATCGTAGTGCCAGAGAACGTCTTGAAGTGGCAGACCGTCCACCCCGAACCGGAGCGTTACAACTTCGCGCCGGCCGACGCGATCGCGGCGTTTGCCAAAGCGCATGACCAGCGTATGCGCGGGCACACCTTCTGCTGGCATCGTTCTTTACCCGACTGGGTTCACCGTACCGTCACGCCGACGAACGCCGAGGCGGTGCTGACGGCGCACATCAGTACCGTCGCCAGCCATTATCGTGGCCTCATCAGCGCATGGGACGTCGTCAACGAAGCCATCCAGCTGGAGGACGGCCAGCCTGACGGGCTGCGCAATTCATTCTGGTATCAGATGCTCGGGCCTCGCTACCTGGACATAGCCTTCAACGCTGCTCACAAGGCCGACCCGAACGCCCTGCTCTGCTACAACGATTACGGCCTGGAAAAGGATACCCATTACGGCGAAAGCCGACGTACTGCCGTGCTAGCCCTGCTGCGCGGTCTCAAGCAGCGGGGCATTCCGATACACGGCCTGGGCATTCAGTCCCACCTGCGTGCAGGCGACACATTTGGTCCGGGCCTGTCTCGCTTTATTCTGGCAGTGCGGGATATGGGGTTGTCGATCCACATCACGGAACTGGACGTCGATGACAGCCATTTGGCGGGGTCCATCGCAGAACGCGATGGATCAGTTGCAGCGACTTATAAGCGCTATCTGGACCTGATCCTCGCTACGCGCTCGGTGTCGACGGTTATCACCTGGGGTGTATGGGACAGCCCGCATGTTGCCGGCGCCACGGCCAGCAACGGGCCGTTGGCACAACGGGCATTGGCGTTTGGCCCACAAGGTGAGGTGAAGCCGGCGAGCTGGGTGATCGCACATTGTTTCGAAAACGCGCAAATGCAGAAGGATGCGCGGATTTAGGTGCTCCGCGGCTTTCACAGCAGCAGTACAACCAGAGTGGTTCAGCGCTTTGTGACGCCTGAAAACGACGAAGCCCCCGATAAACGGGGGCTCCGGCTCTGGACCTGAACAACGGGTTCCAGCTGTATGCGCTAGAACGGAATATCATCATCAAAGCTATCAAAGTCAGCAGCTGGCTGCGGCGCTTGTTGTTGCGGCGCTGGACGCGAGTCGCGTTGTGGCGGCTGCTGATTGTAGTTCTGCTGCGGCGCCGACTGTTGTGGGCGCGACTGCTGTGGACGAGGCGCGGACTGGTTGTAGTTGCCACCACCGCCTTGACCTTGTTGAGCGTCACCCTGTGGACGGCCGCCCAGCAGTTGCATGGTGCCCTGCATGTCGACGACGATTTCAGTGGTGTAGCGCTTGATGCCGTCTTTTTCCCACTCGCGGGTCTGCAGCTTGCCTTCGATGTAGACCTGCGAACCCTTGCGCAGGTATTCGCCGGCGATTTCCGCGACCTTGCCGAACATCGAAACACGGTGCCATTCGGTTTTTTCTTTTTTCTCGCCGCTCTGCTTGTCAGTCCATTGTTCGCTGGTGGCCAGACTCAGGTTGGTCACGGCGTTACCGTTAGGCAAGTAGCGAACTTCGGGATCCTGGCCGCATGTACCGACCAATATGACTTTGTTAACCCCACGGGCCATAACGTTCTCCTAGGCTTCGCACGCTTCTGATGCTGGATTGACCAGCTTTTCGAGAGAGGCACGATCCAATAATTTTGTGTCGAGTTTTATGTAGATGGCTGCCTCTTCCGCAACCACCACTGCATCTGTCACGCCTGCTACGGACATCAAACGCTCTGCCAGGCCTGCTTCACGCTGCGCCTGCGGCGACAACGGCAGACGTAGGCTGGTCACGTAAGGCGGTTCTCGCATGGTCACTGCGAAGGCGAGCCAGACGGCGGCCATGGCTGCACCACCCAGGAACACCACATCGAGCCCACCGTGCTGGAACAACCAGCCGCCCAGTATCCCACCTGCGGCCGATCCAAGAAACTGGCTGGTGGAATAAACTCCCATTGCCGTGCCTTTTCCGCCGGCCGGTGAAACCTTGCTGATCAACGACGGCAAGGATGCTTCCAGCAGGTTGAACGCGGTGAAGAATACCACTGTCCCTATGACCAGTGCCCGCAACGTGTCCCCGTAGGCCCAGAAGAATAGCTCAGCCAGCATCAAAACTGTGACGGCGCCCAGCAGAACGCGCTTCATTTGACGTTTCTTCTCGCCATAGATGATGAACGGGATCATCGCGAAGAAGGAAACCAGCAAGGCGGTCAGGTAGACCCACCAGTGTTCTTCCTTGGGCAGACCGGCTTTTTCGACCAGCGCCAGTGGCAAGGCCACGAAGCTGGACATGAGCATCGCATGCAACACGAAGATACCCAAATCCAGGCGCAGCAGGTCCGGATGACGCAACGTCGCCCCCAGCGCCTGTTTGGCGACGCCGGACTCGCGATGCATTAATGCCCCGCTGGCCTTGGGCACCACGTAGGCGACGATGAGAACGCCTATCAAGGCCATGCCGCCGGTGGCCAGGAACAATCCGGAAAGCCCGAACATGCCGGTGATCACCGGGCCGACAACCATGGCGATGGCGAACGACAGACCAATGGTCATCCCGATCATGGCCATGGCCTTGGTGCGGTGTTGTTCGCGGGTCAGGTCGGAGAGCAGCGCCATGACTGCCGCGGAAATGGCGCCAGCCCCCTGCAGGATACGTCCGGCAATGATTCCCCAGATCGAATCCGCGTTCGCCGCCACCACGCTGCCGATCGCAAAGATGATCAGGCCGAAATAAATGACCGGTCGCCGGCCGATACGGTCGGAAATGATCCCGAACGGTATCTGCAACACCGCCTGGGTCAGGCCGTAGGCGCCAATCGCCAGACCGATCAGTGCAGGGCTCGCGCCTGCCAGGTCCATGCCGTAGGTTGCCAGAACCGGCAAGACCATGAACATGCCAAGCATGCGGAACGCGAACACCAGGGCCAGACCGCCTGCTGCGCGGGTCTCGCCGCTACTCATACGCTCGCTGTGGGTATCGTGCATGGAATAACCTCGTGTGAACCGGCGGCGATTCTACCAGTCCCATCGTTGTACAGCACATACGCGACGCTTTGCCGCGTGATGGCTCGGAGCCGTATACTCCGTCGTTTATGCCCGCCAAGCGAGGCCGCAGTGGACAAGATCCTGATACGTGGGGCACGAACCCACAACCTGAAAAATATTGACCTGACACTTCCCCGCGACAAACTGATCGTTATCACCGGGCTCTCCGGCTCAGGCAAGTCTTCGCTGGCTTTCGATACGCTGTACGCCGAAGGGCAACGCCGCTACGTCGAATCGCTGTCTGCCTATGCCCGCCAGTTTCTGTCGATGATGGAAAAACCGGACGTCGATACGATCGAAGGTCTGTCGCCGGCGATCTCCATCGAGCAGAAGTCTACTTCACATAACCCGCGCTCGACCGTGGGTACGATCACCGAAATTTACGACTACCTGCGTCTTTTGTATGCGCGCGTCGGCCAGCCTCGCTGCCCCGACCACGATATTCCGCTGGAAGCCCAGACGGTCAGCCAGATGGTCGACCTGGTGCTGACCCAGCCGGAGGGCAGCAAATTGATGCTGCTTGCGCCGGTTATCCGCGAGCGCAAGGGTGAGCATCTTTCGGTTTTTGAAGAGCTGCGCGCGCAAGGCTTTGTCCGGGCGCGAGTCAACGGCAAGCTGTGCGAGCTGGATGAGCTGCCGAAGCTGGACAAGCAGAAGAAGCACTCGATCGATGTGGTCGTGGACCGTTTCAAGGTCCGCGCCGATCTGCAGCAGCGTCTGGCCGAGTCCTTCGAGACCGCCCTGAAGCTGGCCGACGGTATCGCCCTGGTGGCGCCGATGGACGACGAGCCAGGCGAGGAAGTGATCTTCTCTGCCCGCTTCGCCTGCCCTATCTGTGGCCATGCGATCAGCGAGCTGGAACCGAAGCTGTTCTCCTTCAACAACCCGGCTGGCGCCTGCCCGACCTGCGACGGTCTGGGCGTGAAGCAGTTCTTCGATATCAAGCGGCTGGTGAATGCCGAACTGACGCTTGCCGAAGGCGCGATACGAGGCTGGGACAGGCGTAATGTCTATTACTTCCAGATGCTCGGCTCGCTCTCCAAGCACTATGGCTTCAGCCTGGAAATGCCATTCAAGCAGATCCCCGCCGACATGCAGAAGATTCTGCTCAACGGCAGTGGCTCGCAGAGTGTCGATTTCCGCTACCTCAATGACCGTGGCGATATCGTCAAGCGTGCGCACCCGTTCGAAGGCATCGTGCCGAATCTGGAGCGTCGTTATCGGGAAACCGAATCGGCTACGGTCCGCGAAGAGCTGGCCAAGTTCCTGGGCACACAGCCCTGCCCTGACTGCCGAGGCACTCGCCTGCGTCGCGAAGCGCGCCATGTGTGGGTGGGTGAAAAGACTCTGCCTGCAGTCACCAGTCTGCCGATTGGCGACGCGACGCATTACTTTGAAACGCTCAAGCTGACCGGACGACGTGGCGAGATCGCCGACAAGATTCTCAAGGAAATCCGTGAGCGTCTGCAGTTTCTGGTCAACGTGGGCCTGGACTACCTGACCCTGGACCGTAGCGCAGACACCCTGTCCGGCGGCGAAGCACAGCGTATCCGTCTGGCCAGCCAGATCGGTGCGGGGCTGGTCGGGGTGATGTACATCCTCGATGAGCCGTCCATCGGTCTGCACCAGCGCGACAACGATCGTTTGCTGGGCACACTCAAGCACCTGCGCGACATCGGCAATACGGTGATTGTGGTCGAGCACGATGAAGATGCGATTCGCCTGGCCGACTACGTGGTCGACATCGGCCCGGGGGCCGGCGTGCATGGTGGTCATATTGTCGCCGAAGGTACGCCGGACGAGGTGATGTCGCATCCCGACTCGCTGACCGGCAAATACCTGTCAGGGCGCGTGAAGATTGCCGTTCCCGCCAAGCGCACCCCGCGTAACAAGAAGCTCTCGCTAACCCTCAAGGGCGCGCGTGGCAACAACCTGCAAAACGTCAATCTCGACATCCCGATCGGCCTGCTGACCTGCGTGACGGGTGTTTCCGGATCGGGCAAGTCGACGCTGATCAACAACACGCTGTTCCCGCTGAGCGCTACGGCGCTGAACGGCGCCACGACGCTGGAAGCGGCTACGCACGACAGCATCAACGGCCTGCAGCATCTGGACAAGGTGGTGGACATCGACCAGAGCCCTATCGGTCGTACACCACGCTCCAACCCGGCGACCTACACCGGGCTGTTCACGCCGATTCGCGAGCTGTTCGCCGGGGTTCCGGAATCACGCTCGCGGGGCTATGGTCCGGGGCGGTTCTCGTTCAACGTCAAGGGCGGCCGCTGCGAGGCGTGCCAGGGCGACGGGCTGATCAAGGTCGAGATGCACTTTTTGCCAGACATCTACGTGCCCTGCGACGTGTGCAAGAGCAAGCGTTACAACCGCGAAACGCTTGAGGTCAAGTACAAGGGCAAGAACGTCCACGAAGTGCTGGAAATGACCATCGAGGAAGCGCGTGAGTTCTTCGACGCCGTTCCGGCACTGGCGCGCAAGCTGCAAACCCTAATGGATGTAGGACTTTCCTATATCAAGCTGGGGCAATCGGCGACGACCTTGTCAGGCGGTGAGGCACAGCGGGTCAAGCTGTCGCGTGAGCTGTCCAAGCGCGACACCGGCAAGACGTTGTACATCCTCGACGAGCCGACCACAGGCCTGCACTTCGCGGATATTCAGCAGCTGCTGGATGTATTGCATCGCCTGCGCGACCACGGCAATACCGTGGTGGTGATCGAGCACAATCTGGATGTGATCAAAACGGCCGACTGGCTGGTGGACCTGGGTCCGGAAGGCGGTTCGCGAGGTGGGCAGATCATTGCGACGGGCACACCTGAACAAGTCGCCGAGATGGAACAGTCCTACACCGGTCATTACCTGAAACCTCTGTTGACCAGAGACAAAGCCTGACGAGTGTGACGAAAACGGGTTCGGCGTCAGTCGAACCCGGATACAAAAAAGCTCCTGTCACGCAAGTGCAGGAGCTTTTTTATGAGCGGCTGAATCAGAACTGCGATTGCAGGTAGTTCTGCAGGCCGATGGACTTGATCAGCCCCATCTGCTGTTCGAGCCAGTAGGTATGGTCTTCTTCGGTATCAGCCAGCTGCACGCGCAGGATTTCTCGGGTCACGTAGTCGCTGTGCAGCTCACAGAGCTCGATACCCTTGCACAGGGCAGCACGTACCTTGTATTCGAGACGCAGATCGCTGGCGAGCATCTCAGGCACTGTGGTGCCGACGTCGAGGTCGTCCGGGCGCATGCGCGGCGTGCCTTCCAGCATCAGGATACGACGCATCAACGCATCAGCGTGTTGCGCCTCTTCTTCCATCTCATGATTGATACGCTCGTAGAGCTTCGAAAAGCCCCAGTCTTCGTACATGCGTGAGTGAACGAAATATTGGTCACGAGCTGCCAGTTCGCCCGTGAGCAACGTGTTGAGATAATCGATTACTTCGGGGTGGCCTTGCATCGCACCAGACTCCTGCTTCAAAGACAATAGTTTGAACCAAGCGCCGCGCGAGGTCACTTAGAAAAACGCAATAAACCGACGAAAAGTGGCGAAATTACGCCGTTAAGAAGCGAAAAACCGCCCAAATGAGGGCGGTTCTGTTTCTCACTTCGACTCAGCCCAGTTTTACGTCCAATGCGCGGGCAATGCCTTCGCCGTAAGCAGGGTCAGCTTTGTAGAAATGCTGCAACTGACGTTGCACGACATCACTGGAAACGCCTGCCATTGCGCCGGCAATATTGCCAATCAACAGGGCTTGCTGATCAGCGCTCATCAGGTTGAACAACTTGCCTGCCTGACTGTAGTAATCGCCGTCTACTCGATGATCATGACGATCTGCTGCACCGTTCAGAGACAGCGCAGGCTCCGCGTAGCGCGGATTCTCTTTCGGCGCATCCGAGTAGCTGTTCGGTTCATAGTTTGGCGTCGCACCGCCATTGGTGCCGAAGGCCATCGCCCCGTCACGCTGATAGCTGTGCACCGGACTCTTGGGCGCATTGATCGGCAGCTGCTGGTGGTTGGTACCTACGCGATAGCGATGCGCATCAGCATAGGCAAATACGCGCCCTTGCAACATGCGGTCTGGCGAAAGGCCAACGCCTGGCACCATGTTGCTTGGGCCAAACGCGGCCTGCTCGACTTCGGCAAAGTAGTTGAGCGGGTTGCGGTTCAACTCCAGCTCGCCCACCTCGATCAGCGGGTATTCTTTCTGCGACCAGGTCTTGGTCACGTCGAACGGGTTTTCATGATGATTCGCAGCCTGAGCTTCGGTCATCAACTGGATGCACACCTGCCACTTGGGGAAGTCGCCCTTCTCGATGGCAGTGAACAGATCGCGCTGAGCGTAATCAGGATCAGTACCGGCAATGCGCGCAGCCTCTGCGGGCGTCAGATTCTTGATCCCCTGGCGGGTCTTGTAATGCCACTTCACCCAATGACGCTCACCTGCAGCACTGATGAGGCTATAGGTGTGGCTGCCGAAGCCGTGCATGTGACGGTAGCCGTCCGGAATGCCACGATCGGAGAACAGAATAGTGACCTGGTGCAGCGCTTCAGGCGAGTGCGACCAGAAATCCCACATCATCTGAGGGCTCTTCAGATTGGTCTGCGGCAGGCGCTTCTGGGTGTGAATGAAATCAGGGAATTTCAGGGGGTCGCGGATAAAGAACACCGGCGTGTTGTTACCGACGATGTCCCAGTTACCTTCCTCGGTGTAAAACTTGATCGCAAAGCCACGAGGGTCACGCTCGGTGTCAGCCGAACCACGCTCGCCGCCTACGGTGGAGAAGCGCAGGAAAATCGGCGTCTGCTTGCCAACCGTGTCGAACAGCCTGGCGCTGGTGTATTGGCTGATGTCGCGGGTCACGGTGAACGTACCATGAGCACCCGACCCCTTGGCGTGCACGCGACGCTCCGGGATGTTTTCACGGTTGAAGTGGGCAAGCTTTTCGATCAGATGGAAATCATCGAGCAGTAGAGGACCACGTGGGCCTGCCGAACGGGAGTTCTGATTGTCTGCGACGGGGGCACCGCCGGCGGTCGTAAGGGTCTTCTGGCTCATCTACATCTTCCTCTGGTGTGTATAGCCGGCTGATCGGCTTGAGAGGAAGTATTGTCGAAAGCTATTGCAGCGTCGAATTCATTAAAGCATGACTATCGATAGCAATTCTTAATTCCGGAAAACAAAAAACCGGGCACTGGGCCCGGTTTCATGTTCAAACTGATGTCTTATTCAGCAGCTTCTACAGAGCCACCGACAGGACGATCAACCAGCTCGACGTACGCCATTGGCGCGTTGTCGCCAGCGCGGAAGCCGCACTTGAGGATGCGCAGGTAGCCGCCCTGACGGGTTGCATAGCGCTTGCCCAGATCGTTGAACAGTTTGCCGACGATTTCTTTCGAACGAGTACGGTCGAAAGCCAGACGACGGTTGGCAACGCTGTCTTCCTTGGCCAGGGTGATCAGCGGCTCGGCAACGCGGCGCAGTTCCTTGGCTTTCGGCAGGGTAGTTTTGATCAGCTCGTGCTCGAACAGCGACACCGCCATGTTTTGAAACATGGCTTTGCGGTGAGAGCTGGTACGGCTCAGGTGACGTCCACTTTTACGATGACGCATGGTTCATTCCTTACCAAACTCGCGTTCGGTGATTACGACGATCAGGCCGTAGCCTTGTCGTCCTTCTTAAGACTTGCCGGCGGCCAGTTGTCGAGGCGCATGCCGAGGGAGAGACCACGAGAAGCCAGAACGTCCTTGATCTCGGTCAAGGATTTCTTGCCCAGGTTCGGAGTCTTCAACAGCTCTACTTCGGTGCGCTGAATCAGATCGCCGATGTAGTAGATGTTCTCCGCCTTAAGGCAGTTGGCCGAACGCACGGTCAGTTCCAAATCGTCAACCGGACGAAGCAGGATCGGATCGATCTCGTCTTCCTGTTCGATTACCACTGGTTCGCTGTCGCCTTTGAGGTCCACGAACGCAGCCAACTGCTGTTGCAGAATGGTTGCAGCGCGACGGATAGCCTCTTCAGGGTCCAGAGTACCGTTGGTTTCCAGATCAATAACCAGCTTGTCCAGGTTAGTACGCTGTTCGACACGGGCGTTTTCCACCACGTATGCGATACGGCGAACCGGGCTGAACGAAGAGTCAAGCTGCAAGCGACCAATGCTGCGGCTTTCGTCTTCATCGCTTTGACGCGAGTCTGCCGGCTCATAACCACGACCACGAGCTACGGTGAGCTTCATGTTCAAGACGCCGTTAGACGCCAGGTTAGCGATTACGTGATCGGGGTTAACGATCTCGACATCATGATCCAGCTGAATATCGGCAGCGGTAACCACCCCCGAACCCTTCTTCGACAAGGTCAGCGTAACTTCGTCTCGACCGTGCAGCTTGATAGCCAGACCTTTAAGGTTCAACAGGATTTCAATGACGTCTTCCTGTACACCTTCGATGGCGCTGTACTCATGGAGTACACCGTCAATCTCGGCCTCGACTACTGCACAGCCGGGCATGGAGGACAACAAAATGCGGCGAAGCGCGTTGCCCAGGGTATGGCCGAAACCACGCTCGAGAGGCTCGAGAGTGATTTTGGCGCGGGTTGGACTGACAACCTGCACATCAATGTGGCGGGGTGTCAGGAACTCATTTACCGAAATCTGCATGGATGCACCTATTTTCTAGCCCTTACTTGGAGTAGAGCTCGACAATCAGGCTTTCGTTGATGTCGGCGGATAGATCACTGCGAGCTGGAACGTTCTTGAAAACGCCCGATTTCTTCTCAGTGTCTACTTCTACCCATTCTACGCGGCCACGTTGGGCACACAGATCGAGAGCCTGGACAATACGCAGCTGATTCTTAGCTTTTTCGCGGATAGCAACAACGTCGCCAGCACGAACCTGATAAGAAGGAACGTTAACGGTTTTGCCGTTTACGCTGACCGACTTGTGCGAAACCAATTGACGGGATTCGGCACGCGTCGAGCCGAAGCCCATGCGGTATACAACGTTGTCCAGACGGCATTCGAGCAGTTGCAGCAGGTTCTCGCCTGTTGCACCTTTCTTGCCGGCGGCTTCTTTGTAGTAGCCGCTGAACTGACGCTCGAGAACGCCGTAGATACGACGGACTTTTTGCTTTTCACGCAGCTGAGTACCGTAATCGGACTGGCGACCACGACGTTGGCCGTGGATACCTGGAGCTGCTTCGATGTTGCACTTGGATTCGATAGCGCGAACGCCGCTCTTCAGAAAGAGATCGGTGCCTTCACGACGAGCAAGTTTGCATTTTGGACCAATGTAACGAGCCATTTCTTACAGTCTCCTGGATTACACGCGGCGCTTCTTCGGCGGACGGCACCCGTTGTGCGGGATTGGCGTCACGTCGGTGATGCTGGCGATCTTATAGCCACAGCCGTTCAATGCACGGACAGCGGATTCACGACCTGGGCCTGGACCCTTGACATTGACGTCGAGGTTCTTCAGACCGTACTCCAGCGCAGCTTGACCAGCACGTTCAGCAGCTACTTGAGCAGCGAACGGGGTGGACTTGCGCGAACCACGGAAACCCGAACCGCCGGAGGTAGCCCACGAAAGAGCGTTACCTTGACGATCGGTAATGGTGACGATTGTGTTGTTAAACGACGCGTGGATGTGGGCGATGCCATCAACCACTGTCTTTTTAACTTTTTTACGAGGACGAGCAGCAGGTTTTGCCATGACTAAATTCCTGTCGTTGCGCTGGTGCGATTACTTGCGGATCGGCTTACGCGGACCTTTGCGAGTACGCGCGTTGGTCTTGGTACGCTGACCGCGCACTGGAAGACCACGACGATGACGCAGACCGCGGTAGCAGCCCAGGTCCATCAAGCGCTTGATTTTCATGTTGATTTCGCGACGCAGGTCACCTTCAGTGGTGAACTTCGCCACTTCGCCACGCAGCTGTTCAATCTGCTCGTCGCTCAGATCTTTGATTTTCACCGCCGGATTTACGCCGGTGGTTGCACAAATTTTCTGTGCGGTGGTGCGACCAACACCATAGATGTAGGTCAACGAGATAACAGTATGCTTGTTATCTGGAATGTTAACGCCTGCAATACGGGCCATTCAGTGGGACTCCAATTGACAGCTACCTACGCCCCGGAAGCCAAGAAATAGGGCGCGAGATAATATCGCTGTAGTAACAAATAATCAACCCAGCAGCGCACTAGCTGCTGGGCTTAAGCACAAATCACAATCAGCCTTGGCGCTGCTTATGACGTGGTTCCGCGCTGCAAATTACTCGAACCACACCTTCGCGGCGGATAATCTTGCAGTTACGGCACAGCTTTTTCACCGATGCACGAACTTTCATCACCAACTCCTCGAACCTTAGGGGTGCTTCAGCGCAGCATACCGCCGCTGCCACCGTAGCCCTTCAGGTTGGCTTTCTTCATCAGGGATTCATACTGGTGCGAAACGAGGTGAGATTGCACTTGCGACATAAAGTCCATCACAACCACGACCACGATCAGCAACGAGGTCCCGCCAAGGTAGAACGGTACGTTTGCCGCGACCACCAGAAACTGGGGAAGCAGACACACGGCCGTCATATATAGAGCACCGAACATGGTCAAGCGAGTCAAAACGCCATCAATGTAGCGCGCCGACTGCTCGCCTGGACGAATACCCGGAATAAAGGCACCGGACTTCTTCAGGTTTTCCGCTACGTCTTTCGGATTGAACATCAACGCCGTATAGAAGAAGCAGAAGAAAATAATCCCTGCACTAAACAGCAGAATATTCAACGGCTGACCAGGAGCGATCGACTGCGAGATGTCCTGCAACCAGCCCAGACCTTCAGACTGACCGAACCAGGACCCCAACGAAGCCGGGAACAGCAAAATGCTGCTCGCGAAAATGGCCGGTATCACACCAGCCATGTTCACTTTCAGCGGCAAGTGGCTTGTCTGCGCAGCGAAGACCTTGCGGCCCTGCTGACGCTTGGCGTAGTGAACGGCGATTCGACGCTGACCACGCTCAATGAACACCACAAAACCGATGATCGCTACCGCCAGCAAACCGATTGCAACCAGAGCGAAGATATTGATATCACCCTGACGTGCAGACTCGAAAGACTGCCCTATTGCTCTCGGAAGACCGGCGACGATACCTGCGAAAATCAACATCGAGATACCGTTGCCGACACCGCGCTCGGTGATCTGCTCGCCCAGCCACATCATGAACATCGCACCTGCCACGAAGGTAGTTACGGCCACAAAGTGGAAACCCAGGTCCCCAGAAAACGCGACGCCCTGACTCGCCAGACCAACGGACATGCCGATAGCTTGGACCAGAGCCAGGACAACGGTGCCATAGCGGGTGTACTGGCTTATCTTGCGACGGCCAGCTTCACCTTCCTTCTTCAACTGCTCCAGCTGCGGGCTGACGGCAGTCATCAACTGCATGATGATCGATGCCGAAATGTACGGCATGATCCCCAGTGCAAAGATGCTCATCCGTTCCAGCGCGCCACCGGAAAACATGTTGAACAAGCTAAGAATGGTCCCCTCATTCTGTCGAAACAGTTCTGCGAGTCGATCCGGGTTGATACCTGGAACCGGGATGTGTGCGCCTATTCGGTAGACGATAATCGCCAGGAACAGAAAACGCAGACGAGCCCAGAGTTCAGACATACCGCCTTTGCCGAGCGCTGAGAGAGCACCTTGCTTAGCCATTTATTCCTCGAACTTGCCGCCAGCTGCTTCGATAGCCGCACGCGCACCTTTGGTGGCGGCGATACCCTTGATAGTGACAGCGCGAGTAACTTCGCCCGACAGCATGATTTTCACACGCTGAACGTTCTGGTTAATCACGTTGGCATCTTTCAGGGACTGCACAGTTACGATGTCGCCTTCCACTTTAGCCAGCTCGGACAAACGCACTTCTGCGCGATCCATGGCCTTCAGGGAAACGAAACCGAATTTTGGCAGGCGACGATGCAGCGGCTGTTGGCCGCCCTCAAAGCCCGGAGCAATGGTGCCACCGGAGCGGGAGCTTTGACCTTTGTGGCCACGGCCACCGGTCTTGCCCAAACCGCTACCGATACCACGGCCCGGACGATGCTTTTCGCGACGGGAACCCGGCGCTGGACTCAGATCATTGAGTTTCATCGATTAACCCTCGACTCGCAGCATGTAGTAAGCCTTGTTGATCATCCCGCGATTTTCGGGAGTATCCAGGACTTCTACAGTGTGACCGATGCGACGCAGACCCAAACCCTTAATGCACAATCTGTGATTAGGGATGCGGCCGGTCATGCTTTTGATCAGCGTTACTTTAACGGTAGCCATGATCAGATGATCTCCTCAACACGCTTGCCACGTTTGGCAGCGATCGACTCAGGAGACTGCATGCCCTTCAAACCCTTGAACGTAGCGTGAACCACGTTTACCGGGTTAGTCGAACCGTAGCACTTGGCCAATACGTTCTGGACACCAGCAACTTCCAGCACTGCGCGCATTGCGCCGCCAGCGATGATACCGGTACCTTCAGAAGCAGGCTGCATGTACACCTTGGAGGCGCCATGAGCAGACTTCATCGCGTACTGCAGGGTAGTGCCGTTCAGATCAACCTGAATCATGTTGCGACGAGCAGCTTCCATCGCTTTCTGGATTGCAGCAGGCACTTCACGTGACTTGCCACGGCCGAAGCCAACGCGCCCTTTACCATCACCCACTACGGTCAACGCAGTGAAAGTGAAGATACGGCCGCCTTTTACGGTTTTGGCCACGCGGTTAACTTGAACCAGCTTCTCGATGTAGCCTTCGTCGCGTTTTTGGTCGTGATTTGACATAACTTAGAACTCCAGCCCGCCTTCACGAGCAGCATCAGCCAGCGCTTTGACACGGCCGTGGTACTTGAAGCCAGAACGGTCGAAAGCGACTTGCGATACACCCGCGGCTTTCGCGCGCTCGGCGACCAGCTTGCCAACCTTAGTGGCCGCGTCGATGTTGCCAGTGGCGCCATCACGCAGTTCTTTGTCCAAAGTCGAGGCGCTTGCCAGGACTTTGCTGCCGTCGGCCGAGATGACCTGGGCATAAATGTGCTGCGAAGAGCGGTGCACGCAGAGACGCACGACTTCCAGCTCGTGCATTTTCAGGCGTGCTTTGCGAGCGCGACGCAGTCGGGTAACTTTTTTGACGGTCATTTGCTATGCCCTACTTCTTCTTGGCTTCTTTACGGCGGACGACTTCGTCTGCGTAACGCACACCTTTGCCTTTGTAAGGCTCAGGACGGCGGAAGTCGCGGATCTCAGCGGCCACTTGACCAACCAACTGCTTATCGATACCGCGAATCAGGATATCGGTCTGGCTGGGGGTCTCAGCGGTGATGCCATTCGGCAATTCGTAGTCCACTGGGTGCGAGAAGCCAAGTGCAAGGTTCAGTACCGTGCCTTTTGCTTGCGCCTTGTAACCAACACCGACCAGCTGGAGCTTGCGCTCGAAGCCTTGGCTTACGCCTTGGACCATGTTGTTTACCAGTGCACGAGTGGTGCCTGCCATTGCGCGGGTTTGTTGATCGCCATTGCGAGCAGCGAAACGCAGCTCACCAGCTTCTTCAACAATCTCAACGGACGAATGGATGTTCAGTTCTAGAGTGCCCTTGGCACCCTTCACCGAAAGCAGCTGGCCGACGAGTTTGACTTCGACGCCGGATGGCAGCTTAACGGGGTTCTTAGCGACGCGTGACATGCTTATCCCCCCTTAGAACACAGTGCAAAGCACTTCGCCACCGACACCGGCAGCGCGCGCAGCACGATCCGTCATCACACCTTTACTGGTGGAGACGATAGACACACCAAGACCGCCACGAACTTTCGGCAGATCATCGGAGGACTTGTACTGACGCAAGCCTGGGCGGCTGACGCGCTTAACCTCTTCGATGACCGGACGGCCTTCGAAGTACTTAAGCTCGATGGACAGCGAGGATTTAACTTCGCTGCTGATCTGATAACCCGCAATGTAGCCTTCGTCCTTCAGGACTTTTGCTACAGCAACCTTCAACGTGGAAGATGGCATGCTTACGACGGGCTTTTCAGCCATCTGGGCATTACGGATACGAGTTAGCATGTCCGCTAACGGGTCCTGCATACTCATGGGCTAGACGCTCCTAAAACAAAATAATTAGCCTTGCGGCTACAGCTTGATCGCCGAGAACTTCCGGGCAAGTAAAAACACGGGCTCAGGCGAGCCGGCAATTCTAGTCCTACGCCGGAAATGAATCAAGCCCCAAAAGGGGCTTGATTCAAATTCAGGCTCCATCCCGACCGGTGACTTGCGTAACCGGCGGGAGGGCGCGAGAGGTGTCGCCTTACCAGCTGGCTTTGACCAGACCTGGAACGTCGCCACGCATAGCTGCTTCACGCAGCTTGTTACGGCCAAGGCCGAACTTGCGGTAGACGCCGTGTGGACGACCAGTGATGCGGCAACGGTTACGCATGCGCGCAGCGCTTGCGTCACGTGGTTGCTTCTGCAGGGCTACGGTAGCTTCCCAACGCGCTTCTGGACTTGCGTTCAGATCGACGATGATAGCTTTCAGCTCTGCACGCTTCTTGGCGTACTTGGCAACAGTGAGCTGACGCTTCAGCTCACGGTTTTTCATGCTCATCTTGGCCATTGTCCTACTCCAATCAGTTGCGGAACGGGAATTTGAAAGCACGCAGCAATGCGCGACCTTCATCATCGTTCTTGGCAGTGGTGGTCAGGGTGATGTCCAGACCGCGAAGAGCATCGATCTTGTCGTAGTCAATTTCCGGGAAAATGATCTGCTCTTTGACGCCCATGCTGTAGTTACCACGACCATCGAAGGACTTGGCATTCAGGCCGCGGAAGTCGCGAACCCGAGGCAGGGAGATCGACAGCAGACGATCCAGGAATTCGTACATACGATCGCGGCGCAGAGTCACTTTGACACCGATCGGCCAACCTTCACGGACTTTAAAGCCAGCGATGGATTTCCGAGCGTAAGTCACAACGACTTTTTGACCGGTGATCTTTTCCAGGTCAGCAACAGCGTGCTCGATGACTTTCTTGTCGCCGATCGCTTCGCCCAGACCCATGTTCAGGGTGATTTTGGTAACGCGCGGAACTTCCATCACGTTCGAAAGCTTAAGTTCTTCCTTAAGTTTCGGAGCGATTTCCTTCCGGTAAATCTCTTTTAGTCGTGCCATGGTCTTCTACCTAGCAGTGTTCAAGCATCAACCGCTTTTTGGGTCGACTTGAAGACACGAATTTTCTTGCCGTCTTCAACTTTGAAACCAACGCGGTCAGCCTTGTTGGTTGCGCCGTTGAAAATGGCGACGTTGGAAGCGTGCATTGGCGCTTCTTTCTCGACGATACCGCCCTGTACGCCCGACATCGGGTTTGGCTTGGTATGACGCTTCACCAGGTTGATCCCACCAACGACCAAACGGTCGTCAGCGAGAACCTTGAGCACCTTACCGCGCTTACCTTTGTCTTTGCCGGCGATCACGATGATCTCGTCGTCACGACGAATCTTTTGCATGTCGGATCTCCTTAGAGCACTTCTGGGGCGAGCGAGACGATCTTCATGAACTTCTCAGTACGAAGTTCACGGGTCACTGGCCCAAAGATACGGGTACCGATCGGCTCTTGCTTGTTGTTCAACAGAACAGCAGCGTTGCCATCGAAGCGGATGATGGAGCCGTCTGCACGACGAACACCGTGGCGAGTGCGGACTACAACTGCAGTCATCACCTGGCCTTTCTTCACCTTGCCGCGAGGAATTGCTTCCTTGACGGTTACTTTGATGATGTCACCGATACCAGCGTAACGACGATGGGAGCCACCCAGCACCTTGATGCACATAACGCGGCGTGCGCCGCTGTTATCGGCCACATCGAGCATGGATTGAGTCTGAATCATATAATTTCTCCGACCCCTAGCCCTTAGACTTCCACAGCGCGTTCGAGGATATCAACCAACGCCCAAGACTTGGTCTTGGCTACCGGACGAGTTTCACGAATAGTGACCTTGTCGCCGATATGGCATTGATTGGTTTCGTCGTGCGCGTGCAGCTTAGTCGAACGCTTAACGTATTTACCGTAGATCGGGTGCTTTACGCGACGCTCGATCAGAACGGTGATGGTCTTGTCCATCTTGTCGCTGACAACACGGCCAGTCAGCGTACGGACAGTTTTTTCGGCTTCAGCCATGATTACTTACCTGCCTGCTGGTTGAGCACAGTTTTCACGCGAGCGATGTCACGCTTAACTTGCGAGAGCAGATGAGACTGCCCCAACTGGCCAGTTGCCTTCTGCATACGCAGATTGAACTGGTCGCGCAGCAGGCCGAGCAGTTGCTCGTTCAGCTGCTGTGCTGATTTTTCACGAAGTTCATTCGCTTTCATCACATCACCGTCCGCTTAACAAAGGAGGTGGCGAGCGGCAGCTTTGCAGCAGCCAGGGCGAAAGCCTCACGCGCCAGCTCTTCAGTAACACCCTCGATTTCATACAGGACTTTGCCTGGCTGAATCTGGGCAACCCAGTACTCCACGTTACCCTTACCTTTACCCATCCGAACTTCGAGTGGCTTTTTGGTTACAGGCTTGTCCGGGAACACACGGATCCAGATCTTGCCGCCACGTTTAACGTGACGGGTCAGAGCACGACGCGCTGACTCGATCTGACGAGCGGTGAGACGACCACGAGCTACAGACTTCAGCGCGAACTCGCCGAAGCTGACTTTGCTACCGCGCAGTGCCAGACCACGGTTGTGGCCGGTCATCTGCTTGCGGAACTTCGTACGCTTTGGTTGCAACATTTGGCGTACCCCTTACTTAGCAGCTTTTTTACGAGGCGCTGGTGCTTGTGGTTTCAGTTCTTCTTGGCGACCACCAATTACTTCGCCTTTGAAGATCCAAACCTTTACACCGATCACACCGTAAGTGGTGTGAGCTTCGTAGTTGGCATAGTCGATGTCGGCACGCAGGGTGTGCAGTGGCACACGACCTTCGCGATACCATTCAGTACGTGCGATTTCAGCACCGCCGAGACGACCGCTCACTTGGATTTTGATGCCTTTGGCACCAATGCGCATGGCGTTCTGAACAGCGCGCTTCATAGCGCGACGGAACATTACGCGACGCTCCAGCTGCTGAGCTACGCTCTGCGCAACCAGCATACCGTCGAGCTCCGGCTTACGGATCTCTTCGATATTGATGTGCACAGGCACACCCATTTGCTTGGTCAGGTCCTGACGCAGTTTCTCAACATCTTCACCTTTCTTCCCGATAACGATACCTGGACGAGCGGTGTGGATGGTGATACGTGCTGTCTGAGCCGGACGATGGATATCGATACGGCTGACGGACGCGCTTTTTAATTTGTCTTGGAGGTACTCACGCACTTTCAGATCAGCGAACAAATAGTCCGCATAAGTCCGACCGTCTGCGTACCAGACGGAGGTGTGCTCCTTGACGATTCCCAGGCGAATGCCAATGGGATGTACTTTCTGACCCATCTCTTCGACTCCGTTACTTGTCAGCAACCTTGACAGTGATATGGCAAGACCGCTTGACGATGCGATCAGCACGGCCTTTAGCACGTGGCATGATGCGCTTCAGCGAACGCCCTTCGTTGACGAAAACGGTGGAGACCTTGAGGTCATCAACGTCTGCGCCTTCGTTATGCTCGGCGTTGGCTACAGCCGACTCCAGCACTTTCTTCAGGATCTCGGCGGCTTTCTTACTGCTGAAAGCCAACAGGTTGAGCGCTTCGCCCACCTTCTTCCCGCGGATCTGGTCGGCGACCAAGCGGGCTTTCTGGGCGGAGATTCGAGCGCCCGACAACTTAGCGGCTACTTCCATCGTTCCTTACCCCTTAACGCTTGGCTTTCTTGTCTGCCACGTGCCCACGATATGTGCGGGTACCGGCAAACTCGCCTAGTTTATGGCCGACCATGTCTTCGTTCACGAGAACTGGAACATGTTGGCGACCGTTATGCACTGCAATGGTCAAACCGACCATTTGTGGCAGGATCATCGAACGACGCGACCAGGTCTTAACTGGTTTGCGATCGTTCTTTTCCGCCGCCACTTCGATCTTCTTCAGTAGGTGAAGATCAATAAAAGGACCTTTTTTCAGAGAACGTGGCACTGTCGTATCCCTCTATTTACTTGCGACGACGGACGATCATTTTGTCGGTACGCTTATTACCACGAGTCTTCGCGCCCTTAGTCGGGAAGCCCCACGGCGATACCGGATGACGACCACCAGAGGTACGACCTTCACCACCACCATGTGGGTGGTCAACCGGGTTCATGGCAACACCACGAACGGTTGGGCGAACGCCACGCCAGCGTTTGGCACCCGCTTTACCCAGCGAACGAAGGCTGTGCTCGGAGTTCGAGACTTCGCCCAGCGTTGCACGGCACTCAGACAGTACTTTACGCATTTCACCGGAGCGAAGACGCAGGGTCACGTACACACCTTCACGAGCGATCAGCTGTGCCGAGGCACCAGCGGAACGAGCGATCTGTGCGCCTTTGCCTGGCTTCAGTTCGATGCCGTGTACGGTGCTACCAACTGGAATGTTGCGCAGTTGAAGAGCGTTGCCCGGCTTGATTGGTGCCAGAGCACCTGCAATCAGCTGGTCGCCAGCACTCACACCTTTAGGGGCGATGATGTAGCGGCGCTCGCCGTCTGCGTAAAGCAGCAGAGCAATGTGAGCAGTACGGTTTGGATCGTATTCGATACGCTCGACGGTGGCAGCGATGCCATCCTTGTCGTTGCGACGGAAGTCGACCAGACGATAATGCTGTTTATGGCCACCACCGATATGACGGGTAGTAATACGACCATTGTTGTTACGACCACCAGACTTCGATTTTTTCTCGAGCAGCGGTGCGTGAGGAGCGCCTTTATGCAGCTCCTGGTTGACCACCTTGACCACAAAACGGCGGCCAGGGGAAGTCGGTTTGCATTTAACGATTGCCATGATGCACCCCTTCCTTACTCAGCACTGCTGCTGAAATCGAGATCTTGGCCTGGCTGAAGGGAGATAACTGCCTTCTTCCAGTCATTACGCTTGCCCAGACCGCGAGCAGTGCGCTTGCTCTTACCCAGAACATTCAGGGTAGTAACACGCTCTACTTTCACGCTGAACAGGCTTTCGACGGCCTTCTTGATTTCCAGCTTGGTTGCGTCAGTAGCAACCTTGAAAACGAACTGACCTTTTTTGTCTGCAAGAACCGTAGCCTTCTCGGAAACGTGCGGGCCAAGCAGAACTTTAAATACGCGTTCCTGGTTCATCCCAGCAGCTCCTCGAATTTCTTCACGGCCGACACAGTGATCAACACTTTGTCGTATGCGATCAGACTAACTGGATCGGAACCTTGAACGTCACGTACATCAACGTGCGGCAGGTTACGAGCAGCCAGGTACAGATTCTGGTCAACAGCGTCAGACACGATCAGGACGTCAGTCAGGCCCATGCCAGTCAGCTTGTTCAGCAAATCTTTGGTTTTCGGTGCTTCAACAGCGAAGTCCTGAACCACGACCAGACGATCAGTACGAACCAGTTCAGCAAGGATGGAGCGCAGCGCAGCGCGATACATCTTCTTGTTGAGCTTCTGAGTGTGATCCTGAGGACGAGCTGCGAAAGTGGTACCGCCGCCACGCCAGATTGGGCTACGGATAGTACCGGCACGAGCACGGCCAGTACCTTTCTGACGCCAAGGGCGCTTACCGCCACCACGAACGTCGGAACGGGTCTTTTGCTGCTTGCTACCCTGACGACCGCCAGCCATGTAGGCCACGACTGCCTGGTGAACCAGCGTCTCGTTGAATTCGCCGCCAAATGTCAGTTCGGAAACTTCGATTGCCTGAGCGTCATTTACATTTAATTGCATGTCAGCTTCCCCTTAACCGCGAGCCTTGGCTGCCGGACGTACAACCAGGTTGCCGCCAGTAGCGCCAGGAACAGCACCCTTGACCAACAACAGATTGCGTTCAGCGTCCACGCGCACTACTTCCAGGGACTGCACGGTCACGCGCTCAGCGCCCATATGACCGGACATTTTTTTGCCCTTGAATACACGACCAGGAGTCTGGCACTGGCCGATAGAGCCTGGGACGCGGTGGGAGACGGAGTTACCGTGGGTATTGTCTTGACCACGGAAATTCCAACGCTTGATCGTACCCTGGAAGCCTTTACCCTTGGACTGACCGGTTACATCAACCAGTTGACCAGCGGCGAAGATTTCAGCGTTGATCTGATCGCCAGCCTGGTAGTCGCCTTCTTCAAGACGGAATTCCATGACGGTACGACCGGCGGCAACGTTCGCTTTGGCGAAGTGGCCAGCCTGAGCGGCTGTAACACGCGAAGCGCGACGCTCGCCGACAGTGACTTGCACTGCACGATAGCCATCGGTTTCTTCGGTTTTGAACTGAGTGACGCGATTCGGCTCGATCTCAATGACCGTGACCGGAATGGAGACACCTTCTTCGGTGAAAATACGGGTCATACCGCATTTACGACCGACTACACCAATAGTCATGTTGTAAACCTCATGAGTGTACGGGGCTTTCACCCGCTATGGCCGCCCATTTCAGAGCGTTACACGACTAAGACCCAAGTCTTAGCCGAGGCTGATCTGAACTTCCACACCGGCCGCAAGATCAAGCTTCATAAGCGCATCAACGGTTTTTTCCGTTGGCTGGACAATGTCCAGAACACGCTTGTGAGTACGGATCTCATACTGGTCGCGCGCGTCTTTGTTGACGTGCGGAGAAACCAGGACGGTGAACCGCTCTTTACGAGTCGGCAGTGGAATCGGACCACGCACCTGTGCACCAGTACGTTTCGCGGTTTCCACGATTTCCTGGGTTGATTGGTCGATCAGGCGATGGTCAAAAGCCTTCAACCTGATACGGATTTGCTGGTTTTGCATTGGATTCAGACTCCAGATTGCTGTTCCCACCGAGCGCAATACGCCCGTTAAAAGGAGGCGCAATTCTATAGACGACCTAACAAGGTGTCAACCCAATAAAAAAGCCCCCGCAGTGCGGGGGCTCTTTTTGGGACTCAACGCTTAAGCGATGATTTTGGCTACGACGCCAGCGCCGACGGTACGACCGCCTTCACGGATTGCGAAACGCAGACCATCTTCCATTGCGATTGGCTTGATCAGGGTAACGGAAACTTTAACGTTATCACCTGGCATAACCATTTCTACGCCTTCCGGCAGTTCGCAGCTACCAGTTACGTCGGTAGTACGGAAGTAGAACTGTGGACGGTAGCCTTTGAAGAACGGAGTGTGACGACCGCCTTCTTCTTTGCTCAGAACGTAGATTTCAGCTTCGAACTGAGTGTGCGGCTTGACGCTGCCTGGCTTGACCAGAACCTGGCCACGCTCAACGTCGTCACGCTTGGTACCGCGCAGCAGAACGCCGCAGTTCTCGCCAGCACGACCTTCGTCGAGCAGTTTGCGGAACATTTCAACACCGGTGCAGGTGGTGACGGTAGTGTCACGCAGACCAACGATTTCCAGTGGATCCTGAACCTTGACGATACCGCGCTCAATACGACCAGTCACAACAGTACCGCGACCGGAGATCGAGAATACGTCTTCGATCGGCATCAGGAACGGCTTGTCGGTAACACGAACTGGTTCTGGGATGTAGGAGTCCAGTGTTTCAACCAGTTTACGAACGGCAGTGGTGCCCATTTCGTTGTCGTCTTTACCTTCCAGAGCCATACGAGCAGAACCGATGATGATCGGAGTGTCGTCGCCTGGGAAGTCGTAAGTGCTCAGCAGATCGCGCACTTCCATCTCGACCAGTTCCAGCAGCTCAGCGTCGTCTACCAGGTCAGCCTTGTTCAGGAAGACCACGATGTACGGAACGCCAACCTGACGGGACAGCAGGATGTGCTCACGGGTTTGTGGCATCGGACCATCAGCGGCCGAACAAACCAGAATCGCGCCGTCCATCTGGGCAGCACCAGTGATCATGTTCTTCACGTAGTCAGCGTGACCTGGGCAGTCAACGTGAGCATAGTGACGGATCAACGATTTGTATTCGACGTGCGCGGTGTTGATGGTAATACCACGAGCCTTTTCTTCCGGTGCGCTGTCGATCTTGTCGAATTCAACAGCAGCCGAACCGAAAACTTCGGAGCAGACGCGAGTCAGAGCAGCGGTCAGCGTGGTTTTACCATGGTCAACGTGACCAATGGTGCCAACGTTGACGTGCGGGAGGGAACGATCAAATTTTTCTTTAGCCACGACAAATAACTCCTAGCCTAAAGGCGCTGAATCAGCCTTGTTTTTTGGTTACAGTTTCGACGATGTGCGACGGAGCTGTATTGTATTTTTTGAATTCCATAGAGTAGCTTGCGCGACCCTGAGACATGGAGCGAACGTCGGTCGCATAACCGAACATCTCACCCAACGGAACCTCGGCACGAATTACCTTGCCGGAAACCGTATCTTCCATACCCAGAATCATGCCGCGACGGCGGTTAAGGTCGCCCATCACGTCACCCATATAGTCTTCAGGCGTAACAACCTCTACTGCCATGATCGGCTCAAGCAGCTCACCACCGCCCTTCTGGGCCAGTTGCTTGGTCGCCATGGAAGCAGCCACCTTAAACGCCATCTCGTTCGAGTCGACGTCATGGTAGGAACCATCAAACACGGTAGCCTTCAGGCCGATCAGCGGATAACCGGCAACAACGCCGTTCTTCATCTGCTCTTCGATACCCTTCTGGATAGCCGGGATGTATTCCTTGGGAACAACACCACCTACCACTTCGTTTACGAATTGCAGACCTTCCTGACCTTCGTCAGCAGGTGCAAAACGGATCCAGCAATGACCGAACTGGCCACGACCGCCGGATTGACGAACGAACTTGCCTTCGATTTCACAATTCTTCGTGATGCGCTCACGATAGGAAACCTGAGGCTTGCCGATGTTGGCTTCGACGTTGAACTCACGGCGCATCCGGTCAACCAGGATGTCCAGGTGGAGCTCGCCCATGCCAGAGATGATCGTTTGACCAGTCTCTTCATCAGTTTTGACGCGGAAAGACGGGTCTTCCTGAGCAAGCTTGCCCAGTGCGATACCCATTTTTTCCTGGTCATCCTTGGTCTTTGGCTCAACGGCAACCGAAATAACCGGCTCCGGGAAGTCCATACGAACCAGGATGATTGGCTTGTCAGCGTTGCACAAGGTTTCACCAGTGGTGACGTCCTTCATGCCGATCAAGGCCGCGATGTCACCAGCGCGTACTTCCTTGATTTCTTCACGGGCGTTTGCGTGCATCTGCACCATACGACCCACACGCTCTTTCTTGCCCTTGACCGAGTTGATCACGCCGTCGCCGGATGCCAACACGCCCGAGTAAACGCGGACGAACGTCAAGGTACCCACGAATGGGTCGGTAGCGATCTTGAACGCCAGAGCCGAGAACGGCTCGTTGTCGTCTGCATGACGCTCCATCAGAACTTCTTCGTTATCAGGATCGGAACCCTTGATAGCTGGAATGTCAGTTGGAGCAGGCAGGTAATCGATCACGGCATCGAGAACCAGGGGAACACCCTTGTTCTTGAAGGAAGAACCGCAAACAGCAAGAACGATCTCACCAGCGATAGTACGCTGACGCAGAGCATCCTTGATTTCCTTGTTGGTGAGTTCTTCACCTTCGAGGTACTTGTTCATCAGCTCTTCGTTGGCTTCAGCAGCAGCCTCAACCATGTTACTGCGCCATTCGTCAGCCAGTTCCTGCAATTCGGCAGGGATAGGCTTGCGAACTGGAACCATGCCCTTGTCGGCATCATTCCAGTAGACCGCTTCCATGGACATCAGATCGATCTGACCCTGGAAGTTGTCTTCAGCACCGATAGCCAGCTGGATCGGCACCGGAGTGTGACCCAGACGCTGCTTGATCTGAGCAATTACGCGCAGAAAGTTAGCGCCGGCACGGTCCATCTTGTTCACGTAAACGATACGCGGAACACCGTACTTGTTGGCTTGACGCCATACGGTTTCGGACTGCGGCTCTACGCCAGAAGTGCCACAGAACACAACGACCGCGCCGTCGAGTACACGCAGGGAACGTTCAACTTCAATGGTGAAGTCTACGTGGCCCGGGGTGTCAATGACGTTGAAGCGGTATTGGTCTTTGTGTTGCTTCTCGGAACCCTGCCAGAAGGCAGTAATAGCAGCAGAAGTAATGGTAATACCACGCTCCTGCTCCTGAACCATCCAGTCCGTGGTCGCGGCGCCATCATGCACCTCGCCCATTTTGTGGCTTTTGCCGGTGTAAAAAAGGACGCGCTCGGTGGTGGTGGTTTTACCAGCATCCACGTGAGCGACGATACCAATGTTACGGTAGCGGCCAATCGGAGTAGTACGAGCCATAAAGCCCTCGCAAAATTAGTGACGCTGAAATTAGAAGCGGTAGTGCGAGAAAGCCTTGTTGGCTTCAGCCATACGGTGCACGTCTTCACGCTTCTTGACTGCAGCACCTTTACCTTCGGCGGCGTCCATCAGTTCGCCGGCCAAACGCAGAGCCATAGACTTCTCACCGCGCTTGCGCGCGAAGTCTACCAGCCAGCGCATTGCCAGAGCATTACGACGGGACGGACGAACTTCAACAGGAACCTGGTAAGTAGCACCGCCTACACGGCGCGACTTTACTTCGACCAGCGGAGCGATGGCGTCGAGAGCTTTCTCGAAGATTTCCAGGGGATCGCTGTTCTTGCGTTCTTTAACCTTTTCCAGCGCGCCATAAACGATACGCTCGGCAACGGCTTTCTTGCCGCTTTCCATCACGTGGTTCATGAACTTGGCCAGAATCTGGCTACCGTATTTTGGATCGTCAAGCACATCGCGCTTGGCTGCTACGCGTCTTCTTGGCATGGATAAGCCCTCAAACGGTCTTCAGGTTAGCTCGGGACCACCATCCAGTTAGGAATGCGCCCGACCTTACTCTTATCGACTCAGAAAAATAGAAATCTGCAATTTCAAACAGAGGCCAAAGACTACTTAGGCTTCTTGGTACCGTATTTCGAGCGACCCTGGTTACGGCCTTTAACGCCGGAAGTATCCAGAGAACCACGAACGGTGTGGTAACGAACACCTGGCAAGTCTTTTACACGACCGCCACGGATCAGTACCACGCTGTGTTCTTGCAGGTTGTGACCTTCACCACCGATGTACGAGGAAACCTCGAAACCGTTGGTCAGGCGCACACGGCAGACTTTACGCAATGCCGAGTTAGGTTTTTTCGGCGTGGTGGTATACACACGAGTGCACACACCGCGACGTTGCGGGCAGTTCTGCAGCGCAGGTACGTCGGATTTCTCGACGATACGCTTACGCGGCTGACGTACCAGCTGGTTGATAGTTGCCATCTACTAGCTCCACTGTTGTCTTGCGACGCTATTGTCTTACAAGAAAAGCAAATGACAGGGCACAGGCCCCGCCAAATTTAGGGGTACAAGAGTCTAAAGAGGATCCCGCCCCCAGTCAAGACAAAGCCCCGACGTCCTCACCGGGCAAACAACACGAAAACGTGCTGTCTGCCAGGTGAAAAATGCCGAGGCTCTGGTCTCAATTACCGCTGGAGTTCAACGCTTCCGTCAGAGCCGCTTCTACTTCGCTCGCGCTGACACGGGTCGGTTTGTCCATTTCACGACGACGCTTGCGCTCGCTGTGATAAGCCAGACCGGTACCGGCCGGGATCAGACGACCCACGACCACGTTTTCCTTCAGGCCGCGCAGGTAATCGCGCTTGCCAGTCACAGCCGCTTCGGTCAGTACGCGGGTTGTCTCCTGGAAGGAGGCCGCGGAGATGAACGACTCGGTAGACAGCGATGCCTTGGTGATACCCAGCAACACGCGAGTGAACTTGGAAACAAACTTGTCTTCCGTGCTCAGACGCTCGTTTTCTACCAGTACGTGAGTCAGCTCCATCTGGTCGCCCTTGATGAAACTGGAATCGCCAGACTCGGCAATTTCAACCTTACGCAGCATCTGACGCAGAATCGTCTCGATGTGCTTGTCGTTGATCTTCACGCCTTGCAGACGGTATACGTCCTGAATCTCGTTGACGATGTACTTGGCCAGCGCACTCACACCCAGCAGACGCAGGATGTCGTGTGGATCGCTCGGGCCGTCGGAGATAACTTCGCCGCGGTTCACTTGCTCGCCTTCGAAGACGTTCAGGTGACGCCACTTCGGAATCAGCTCCTCGTACGGATCGCTACCGTCGTTCGGGGTGATGACCAGACGGCGCTTGCCTTTGGTCTCTTTACCGAATGCGATGGTACCGCTGACTTCTGCAAGGATCGACGCCTCTTTCGGACGACGCGCTTCGAACAGGTCGGCAACACGCGGCAAACCACCGGTGATGTCACGAGTCTTCGACGTTTCCTGCGGAATACGAGCGATAACATCACCGATCGCGATCTGCGCACCGTCAGCAACACCAACAAGGGCGTTAGCCGGCAGGAAGTACTGGGCCGGTACGTCAGTACCTGGCAGCAGCAGATCCTTGCCATCCAGACCAACCATCTTCACAGCAGGACGGATGTCCTTGCCGGCAGCCGGGCGATCTTTGGCGTCGAGCACTTCAATGTTGGTCATACCGGTCAATTCGTCTGTCTGACGCTTGATCGTGATGCCTTCTTCCATGCCTACGTAGGTAACAGTACCTTTCATCTCGGTGACGATTGGGTGAGTGTGCGGATCCCACTTGGCCACGATAGAGCCAGCGTCGACCTTGTCGCCTTCCTTCACCGAAATCACTGCACCGTATGGCAGCTTGTAACGCTCACGCTCACGACCGAAGTCATCTGCGATTGCCAGTTCACCGGAGCGGGATACCGCAACCAGGTGACCATCAACACGCTCGACGTGCTTCAGGTTGTGCAGGCGGACAGTACCGCCATTCTTCACCTGAACGCTATCGGCTGCCGAGGTCCGGCTTGCCGCACCACCGATGTGGAACGTACGCATTGTCAGCTGGGTACCCGGCTCACCGATCGACTGTGCAGCGATTACGCCGACAGCTTCACCGATGTTGACCTGGTGACCGCGTGCCAGGTCGCGACCGTAGCACTTGGCGCAGATGCCATAGCGGGTTTCACAGCTGATTGGCGAACGAACGATTACTTCGTCGATGCTGTTCAGCTCGATGAACTCGACCCACTTCTCGTCTACCAGCGTGCCAGCAGGGACGATGACATCTTCCGTGCCCGGCTTGAATACGTCACGGGCAATGACTCGACCCAATACGCGCTCACCCAGCGGCTCTACAACGTCACCGCCTTCAATGTGCGGAGTCATCAGCAGACCGTGCTCGGTACCGCAATCAACCTCGGTAACCACCAGATCCTGAGCGACGTCTACCAGACGGCGTGTCAGATAACCGGAGTTAGCGGTTTTCAACGCGGTATCCGCAAGACCCTTACGAGCACCGTGAGTAGAGATGAAGTACTGAAGTACGCTCAAACCTTCACGGAAGTTCGCAGTGATCGGCGTTTCGATGATGGAACCGTCAGGCTTGGCCATCAGACCACGCATACCGGCCAGCTGACGGATCTGGGCAGCAGAACCACGCGCCCCGGAGTCAGCCATCATGTACATCGAGTTGAAGGATTCCTGATCAACTTCGACGCCGTGACGGTCGATAACGCGTTCTTTGGACAGGTTCGACATCATCGCTTTCGAGACTTCGTCGTTCGCCTTGGACCAAAGGTCGATTACCTTGTTGTACTTCTCGCCCTGGGTTACCAGGCCGGAGGCGTACTGACTTTCGATCTCTTTAACTTCTTCGGTGGCCGCGTCGATGATGCGAGCTTTTTCATCAGGGATAACGAAGTCGTTAACGCCGATGGAAACACCCGAAATGGTCGAGTAGGCAAAACCGGTGTACATCAACTGGTCAGCGAAAATAACGGTCTCTTTCAGGCCGACCACGCGATAGCACTGGTTGATCAGCTTGGAGATCGCTTTCTTCTTCATCGGCTGGTTGACGACGTCGTAGGACAGGCCGGCCGGAACCACCTGGAACAGCAGCGCACGGCCGACAGTGGTGTCGACGATACGGGTGTTCTTGACGCTGCCACCATCACGGTCGTTGACCGTTTCGTGGATACGCACCTTGACCTTGGCGTGCAGAGCCGCTTCGCCGGCGCGGAATACGCGGTCGACTTCCTGCAGGTCCGCAAATACACGACCTTCGCCCTTGGCGTTGATCGCTTCGCGAGTCATGTAGTACAGACCCAGTACAACGTCCTGCGAAGGAACGATGATTGGCTCACCGTTGGCTGGCGACAGAATGTTGTTGGTCGACATCATCAGCGCGCGCGCTTCGAGCTGAGCTTCCAGCGTCAGAGGCACGTGAACGGCCATCTGGTCACCGTCGAAGTCGGCGTTGTACGCAGCACAAACCAATGGGTGCAGCTGAATAGCCTTACCTTCGATCAGTACCGGTTCAAACGCCTGGATGCCCAGACGGTGAAGTGTCGGCGCACGGTTCAGAAGCACCGGGTGTTCGCGAATCACTTCAGCGAGAACGTCCCAGACCTCTGGCAGCTCGCGCTCGACCATCTTCTTGGCAGCTTTGATGGTCGTAGCCAGGCCACGCATTTCCAGCTTGCCGAAAATGAACGGTTTGAACAGCTCGAGAGCCATCTTCTTCGGCAGACCGCACTGATGCAGACGCAGGGTCGGACCTACGGTAATTACCGAACGACCCGAGTAGTCAACACGCTTACCGAGCAAGTTCTGACGGAAACGACCCTGCTTACCCTTGATCATGTCAGCCAGGGATTTCAGAGGACGCTTGTTCGAACCCGTGATCGCGCGACCGCGACGACCGTTGTCGAGCAGTGCATCGACCGCTTCCTGCAGCATGCGCTTTTCGTTGCGCACGATGATATCGGGAGCGGACAGATCCAGCAGGCGCTTCAGACGGTTGTTACGGTTGATCACTCGACGATACAGATCGTTGAGGTCGGACGTCGCGAAACGGCCACCGTCAAGCGGAACCAGAGGACGCAGATCTGGCGGCAGAACCGGCAGAACGGTCAGCACCATCCACTCAGGAAGGTTGCCGGAACCCTGGAAGGCTTCCATCAATTTCAGACGCTTGGACAGCTTCTTGATTTTGGTCTCGGAATTGGTTTGCGGAATTTCTTCACGCAGACGGCCAATTTCGTGCTCCAGATCAATAGCGTGCAGCAGCTCGCGGACAGCCTCGGCACCCATGCGGGCGTCGAAGTCGTCACCGAACTCTTCGAGCGCTTCGAAGTACTGCTCGTCGTTCAGCAGCTGACCTTTTTCAAGGGTGGTCATGCCTGGATCGATAACGACATAGCTCTCGAAGTAGAGAACACGTTCGATATCACGCAGGGTCATGTCCATCAGCAAACCGATACGGGACGGCAGCGATTTCAGGAACCAGATGTGGGCAACCGGCGAAGCCAGTTCGATGTGAGCCATGCGCTCGCGACGAACCTTGGCCAGTGCTACTTCAACACCGCACTTTTCGCAGATGACACCGCGGTGCTTCAGGCGCTTGTACTTACCGCACAGGCACTCGTAATCTTTTACCGGGCCAAAGATCTTGGCGCAGAACAGACCGTCACGCTCAGGCTTGAACGTACGGTAGTTGATGGTTTCCGGCTTTTTAACTTCACCGAACGACCAAGAGCGGATCATCTCAGGCGATGCAAGTCCGATACGGATTGCGTCGAACTCTTCGACTTGACCCTGGTTTTTCAGCAAATTCAGTAGGTCTTTCAAGGCTTTTCCTCCTGGCGGAGCAGGGAGCAGGCAATACCGCCCTGCCCCCGATTCGCGTCACGTGTTATTCGGTTTCCAGATCGATATCGATACCGAGCGAACGGATTTCTTTGATCAACACGTTGAAAGACTCGGGCATGCCCGGCTCCATACGGTGATCGCCGTCCACGATGTTTTTGTACATCTTGGTACGACCGTTCACATCGTCCGACTTCACTGTGAGCATTTCCTGCAGAGTGTACGCCGCGCCGTATGCTTCCAGCGCCCACACTTCCATCTCCCCGAAACGCTGACCACCGAACTGTGCCTTACCACCCAGCGGCTGCTGGGTAACCAGGCTGTACGAACCAGTGGAACGCGCGTGCATCTTGTCGTCCACCAAGTGGTTCAGCTTCAGCATGTACATGTAGCCAACCGTTACAGCACGTTCAAACTTGTTGCCGGTACGACCGTCGAACAGCTGCATCTGGCCGCTTTCCGGCATATCTGCCAGCTTGAGCATTGCCTTGATTTCGCTTTCCTTGGCACCGTCGAAAACCGGGGTAGCCATCGGTACGCCGTTACGCAGGTTCTTCGCGAGGTCCAGAATCTCGTTGTCGGTGAGGTCTTCCAGAGATTCCTGACGACCGCCGATTTCGTTATAGATCTCGTTGAGGAACTTGCGCAGCTCAGCAACTTTACGCTGCTCTTCGAGCATGCGGTTGATCTTCTCGCCCAGACCTTTGGCCGCGAGGCCCAGGTGGGTTTCGAGAATCTGACCAACGTTCATACGCGAAGGTACGCCCAGCGGGTTGAGGACGATATCAACCGGCGTGCCATTGGCATCGTGCGGCATGTCTTCAACCGGCATGATCACAGAGACCACACCCTTGTTACCGTGACGACCGGCCATCTTGTCGCCCGGCTGGATGCGGCGACGGATTGCCAGGTAGACCTTGACGATTTTCAGAACGCCTGGAGCCAGGTCATCGCCCTGCTGCAGTTTGCGTTTCTTGTCTTCGAACTTGTCATCCAGAAGACGGCGACGATCAACGATGTAAGCCTGAGCTTTTTCGAGCTGCTCGTTGAGAGCATCTTCAGCCATGCGCAGCTTGAACCACTGACCATGCTCAAGACCATCGAGCACTTCGTTGGTGATTTCCTGGCCCTTCTTGAGGCCAGCGCCGCCTTCAGCTACACGACCCACCAGCGCAGAGCGCAGACGTTCGAAAGTAGCGCCTTCGACAATACGGAACTCTTCGTTCAGATCCTTGCGGATCTCGTCGAGTTGCGACTTCTCGATGGACAGGGCACGCGCATCACGCTCGACACCATCACGGGTGAAGACCTGAACGTCAATGACAGTACCTTTGGTACCGGTTGGTACGCGCAGGGAGGTGTCTTTAACGTCGCTGGCCTTCTCACCGAAGATCGCGCGCAACAGTTTTTCTTCCGGAGTCAGCTGGGTCTCGCCTTTCGGAGTGACCTTACCGACCAGGATGTCGCCGGCGCCGACTTCGGCACCTACATAAACGATACCCGCTTCGTCCAGCTTGTTCAGAGCCGCTTCACCCACGTTAGGGATGTCAGCTGTGATTTCCTCTGGCCCAAGCTTGGTATCACGCGCCACACAGGTCAGTTCCTGAATGTGGATCGTGGTGAAACGGTCTTCCTGAACAACACGCTCAGAAAGACAGATGGAGTCTTCGAAGTTGAAACCGTTCCAGGCCATGAACGCGATGCGCATGTTCTGACCCAGCGCCAGTTCACCCATATCGGTGGACGGGCCGTCGGCCATGATGTCGCTACGCTGAACACGGTCACCCTTGCTGACCAGCGGACGCTGGTTGATGCAGGTGTTCTGGTTCGAACGGGTGTATTTGGTCAGGTTGTAGATGTCTACACCCGCCTCACCTGTTTCAACTTCATCATCGGCAACGCGAACAACGATACGGCTGGCGTCAACCGAGTCGATCACACCACCGCGACGAGCCACGACGCAAACGCCGGAGTCGCGAGCAACGTTGCGCTCCATGCCAGTACCTACCAGCGGCTTGTCGGCGCGCAGAGTAGGAACAGCCTGACGCTGCATGTTCGAACCCATCAACGCACGGTTGGCGTCATCGTGCTCGAGGAACGGAATCAGCGATGCAGCTACCGAGACAACCTGCTTGGGCGAAACGTCCATCAGGGTGACATCGGCTGGCGCCTTGACGGTGAATTCGTTCAAGTGACGCACAGCAACCAGTTCGTCGATCAGCTCTTGCTTGTCGTTCATTGCGGCCGAAGCCTGGGCAATGACGTGGTCCGCTTCTTCGATCGCTGAAAGGAACACGATCTCTTCGGTGACCAGACCTTCCTTGACCACACGGTACGGGCTCTCGAGGAAGCCGTACTGGTTGGTGCGGGCATAGGCCGCCAGGGAGTTGATCAGACCGATGTTCGGACCTTCAGGCGTCTCGATCGGGCACACACGGCCGTAGTGAGTCGGGTGAACGTCTCGAACTTCAAAGCCGGCGCGCTCACGCGTCAGACCGCCAGGGCCGAGTGCGGAAACACGACGCTTGTGCGTGATCTCGGACAGCGGGTTGTTCTGGTCCATGAACTGGAAAAGCTGGCTGGAACCGAAGAACTCCTTGACCGCCGCCGCAACAGGTTTGGCGTTGATCAGGTCCTGAGGCATCAGGCCTTCGCTTTCTGCCATGGACAGACGCTCTTTGACAGCGCGCTCGACACGGACCAGACCAACACGGAACTGGTTCTCGGCCATCTCGCCTACGCAACGAACGCGACGGTTACCGAGGTGGTCGATGTCATCGACGATGCCTTTGCCGTTACGGATATCAACGAGGGTCTTGAGGACCGCTACGATGTCTTCCTTGCACAGCACGCCCGAACCTTCGATTTCGGTACGACCGATACGACGGTTGAACTTCATACGACCTACAGCGGACAGGTCATAACGCTCAGGGCTGAAGAACAGGTTGTTGAACAGTGTTTCAGCGGCATCCTTGGTTGGCGGCTCGCCAGGACGCATCATGCGATAGATCTCGACCAGCGCTTCCAGTTGGTTGCTGGTGGAGTCGATCTTCAGTGTGTCGGAGACGAACGGACCACAATCGATGTCGTTGGTGTACAACGTTTCGATACGAACAACCTGAGCCTTGGCGATCTTGGCCAGGATTTCAGTGTTCAGCTCGGTGTTGCACTCGGCAATGATCTCACCGGTTGCCGGATGCACGATGACCTTGGCTGTAGTGCGACCCAGGACGTAGTCCAGAGGCACTTCCAACTCTTTGATCCCGGCCTTTTCCAGCTGGTTGATGTGACGGGCAGTGATACGACGACCCTGCTCGACAATGACCTTGCCCTTGTCGTCCAGGATGTCCAGAACGGCAATTTCACCACGCAGGCGCTGAGGCACCAGTTCCAGGCTCAGGTTTTCACCGCGCACATGGAATACGTTGGTGGTGTAGAACGCATCGAGCACTTGCTCGGTGGTGTAACCCAGAGCGCGCAGAAGTACGGACGCAGGTAGCTTGCGACGACGGTCGATACGGACGAATACGCAGTCTTTCGGATCGAACTCGAAGTCCAGCCACGAACCGCGGTAAGGAATGATACGAGCGGAGTACAGCAGCTTACCGGAGCTGTGCGTCTTGCCACGGTCGTGGTCGAAGAATACGCCAGGCGAACGGTGAAGCTGAGACACGATAACGCGCTCGGTGCCGTTGATTACAAAGGTACCGTTCTCAGTCATCAGGGGGATTTCACCCATGTAGACTTCTTGCTCTTTGATGTCCTTGATCGCTTTGTTCGACGATTCTTTGTCGAAAATGATCAGACGGACCTTGACTCGCAGAGGTACTGCGTAAGTCACACCGCGCAGCACGCATTCCTTGACATCAAATGCCGGTTCGCCCAAGCGATAACCTACATACTCCAGCGCAGCATTGCCGGAGTAGCTGATGATCGGGAAAACGGATTTGAAGGCTGCATGCAGACCGACGTCGCGGAACTGATCTTTGGTCGCTCCCGCCTGCAGGAATTCGCGATACGAATCCAGCTGGATGGCCAAGAGATACGGCACATCCATTACGTCCGGCAACTTGCTAAAGTCCTTGCGGATACGTTTTTTCTCAGTATATGAGTAAGCCATCAGCGTTCCCCAGCTTGGTCACCTGCTTGTTTGGCTCCCTCCCGACGGAAGCAGCCAGAAAATCTTGCAAACCCCTTGGTTTGCGCCACCGCCATCGGTGGATACCACACGTTACAGACGTTGACAGCGCCAATCGTCTATAACGGAAAAAGGCCGGTGGCAAAAGCCACCAGCCATCAGCCTTTCGCTAAACGCGTGGGCTGGACACTCAAAATCGATGCTTATTTCAGCTCGACTTTAGCGCCTGCTTCTTCCAGAGTAGCTTTGGCTTTGTCAGCTGCGTCTTTGGCAACAGCTTCCAGAACCATTGCTGGGGCGCCATCAACGACTGCCTTGGCTTCTTTCAGGCCCAGACCGGTCAGTTCACGTACTGCCTTGATCACGTTAACTTTCTTCTCGCCAGCTTCCAGCAGCATGACGTTGAATTCAGTTTGTTCTTCAACAACAGCAGCAGCAACAGCTGGACCAGCAGAGCCGGCAGCAGCGGTGACGCCAAACTTCTCTTCGAACGCCTTGATCAGCTCTACAACCTGCAGAACGGACATTTCAGATACGGCGTTAAGGATATCGTCTTGAGAGATGGACATGACTCAATTTCCTGAATTGGGGGACGGCCTACGCGACCATCAAAATAAACAAAAATACGCGAAAAGATCTGACTCAGCCTTAGGCTGCAGCTGCTTCTTTTTGGTCGCGAACAGCCGCCAGAGTACGAGCCAACTTGCTGGTAGCGCCTTGAATCACGCTCATCAGCTGAGAAATTGCTTCGTTACGGGTCGGCAGGCTTGCCAGTACATCGATCTGATTAGCTGCGAGGAACTTGCCCTCGAACGCAGCTGCCTTGATCTCGAACTTGTCCTGACCTTTAGCGAATTCCTTGAACAGACGGGCAGCAGCGCCAGGATGTTCGTTGGAGAACGCGATCAAGGTCGGGCCGGTGAACACGTCGTTGAGAACACTGAATTCAGTGTCAGCAACAGCGCGCTTGAGCAGGGTGTTACGTACAACACGTACGTAAACGCCAGCTTCACGAGCCTCTTTACGGAGTCCGGTCATTGCGCCAACCGTCACACCACGGGCATCAGCCACGACAGCGGACAGACCAGCTTTGGCAGCCTCGTTGACTTCAGCGACGATGGCCTTCTTGTCTTCGAGTTTAATTGCCACGGGTTTAACTCCTGCTTGTTACCGTTTCATCGGACCGGAGCCAGATGTCGTTTTGGTGTCTGATTCGGTAAGGAACCGGGAGCACCATCTGCGTAGGCTTGAGGTTTAAGACTTGCGTCGCCTACGGTCTTGGATAGCCCCCGCCAGGCAGGGACCCCAATCTTTCAAACGGTACGGCAATCGATCACCGTACCGTTTTGTCTTACGCTTCCAACGAACCCTGGTCGATAACCAGGCCTGGGCCCATAGTGGTGCTCAGGGTGATGCGCTTGACGTAAATACCTTTCGAAGAAGCAGGCTTGATACGCTTCAGATCAGCGATCAGGGCTTCAACGTTTTCCTTCAGCTTGACAGCGTCGAAACCGACCTTGCCAACGGAAGTGTGGATGATGCCGTTTTTGTCGGTGCGATAACGAACCTGACCAGCCTTGGCGTTCTTGACGGCGTTAGCGACGTCAGGAGTAACGGTGCCGACTTTCGGGTTAGGCATCAGACCACGAGGACCGAGAACCTGACCCAGCTGACCCACAACGCGCATTGCATCAGGGGAAGCGATAACGACGTCGTAGTTCAGATCGCCAGCTTTCATTTCAGCGGCCAGATCGTCCATACCCACGCGGTCAGCACCGGCAGCCAGAGCAGCTTCAGCAGCAGGACCCTGGGTGAATACTGCAACGCGTACAGTCTTGCCAGTACCGTGCGGCAGTACAGTAGCGCTACGTACGACCTGGTCGGATTTACGAGGATCAACACCCAGGTTGACAGCGACGTCGATGGACTCGCTGAACTTGACAGTCGACAGCTCGGTGAGCAACGCAGCGGCGTCTACAAAATTGTAAGACTTGCCAGCTTCGATTTTTTCGGCGATTGCCTTTTGACGCTTGGTCAGCTTAGCCATTACACACCCTCCACGTTAAGGCCCATGCTACGAGCGGAACCGGCGATGGTACGCACGGCCGCTTCCATGTCAGCTGCAGTCAGATCCGCATTTTTTGCTTTAGCGATATCTTCCAGCTGAGCACGAGTCACGGTGCCAACTTTAACGGTGTTCGGGCGAGCCGAGCCGCTGGTCAAGCCTGCAGCTTTCTTCAACAGAACCGATGCAGGGGTACTTTTTGTTTCGAAAGTGAAGCTACGGTCGCTGTATACAGTGATGATCACTGGAGTCGGCAAGCCTGGCTCAATACCCTGAGTACGGGCGTTGAACGCTTTGCAGAATTCCATGATGTTCACACCGTGCTGACCCAGAGCAGGACCAACTGGCGGGCTTGGGTTAGCCTGAGCGGCTTTCACTTGCAGCTTGATGTATGCGGTTATCTTCTTGGCCATGAGGCACTCCAATTACGGGTTCAAGCGCCAATAAAGGCTCCCCGGTTACTTACGCGTATATCCCAGTGACGAAAAAACCCCACAGCCTTGGGCTGCGGGGTATGGGATTCCAGCTCAGTTATGCCTTTTCGACCTGACTGAACTCCAGCTCTACCGGAGTAGAGCGTCCGAAAATGAGCACCGCCACTTGAATCCGGCTCTTTTCGTAGTTAACTTCTTCGACCGTGCCATTGAAATCGGCGAACGGGCCGTCGGTGACGCGAACAACCTCACCTGGCTCGAACAGCGTTTTCGGCTTCGGTTTGTCGCTACCGTCAGCAACGCGACGCAGAATCGCTTCTGCCTCTTTATCAGTGATGGGGGCAGGCTTGTCAGCGGTACCGCCGATGAAGCCCATGACACGCGGGGTATCCTTGACCAAGTGCCAAGTACCCTCATTCATGTCCATCTGAACAAGCACATAACCAGGGAAGAACTTGCGTTCGCTTTTGCGCTTCTGGCCATTACGCATTTCAACCACTTCTTCAGTGGGAACCAGAATTTCGCCGAAGCCATCTTCCATGCCTGCCAGCTTCACACGCTCGACCAACGAGCGCATGACATGCTTCTCGTAACCCGAGTAAGCATGCACTACGTACCAACGCTTAGCCACGGGACACCCTTAGCCAACTATCAAGGAAACAAGCCAGCCGAGCAGGGAATCAAGCCCCCACAACAGCAACGCCATAACCAGCACAACAGCCACAACGATCAACGTGGTTTGAGTGGTTTCTTGGCGAGTAGGCCATACGACTTTACGGATCTCGGCACGGGCTTCTTTCGCCAAAACGAAGAAGGCCTTACCTTTGCCTGTCTGCAGCGCTACAAATGCAGCAGCTGCGGCAATCACAAGGAGAGCGAGAACGCGATACAGGATCGGCTCAGCAGAATAATACTGATTGCCGACAACACCCACGACAACCAAAACGACTACCAGGAGCCACTTCAGCATATCAAAGCGAGAGTCTGATGCTTCAGCCTTGGGATTCATCTACGGAGATCCTGTGAAAAGAAAGCCAGATTACATCTAGGGAATCTGGCAGGTCAGGAGGGAATCGAACCCCCAACCTACGGTTTTGGAGACCGTCGCTCTGCCAATTGAGCTACTGACCTAAAAGCAAAATCAGGCCGACCATTATGCGGACCTGACGAGAGTTTTTCAACACCTTATTCGAATCGCACCTAACAGGCGACACACCCCGAACAAGCTTCAGGCGGCGCACACAGCGCGGAACCGCCTAAAACAAAGGCAGATATTTTCATATCTGCCTTTATCAATGGAGCTCTTGAGCGGATTTGAACCGCTGACCTCACCCTTACCAAGGGTGTGCTCTACCAACTGAGCTACAAGAGCAAAACACTGCGCATGAACCACAAGCCTGGAGCGGGTAGCGGGAATCGAACCCGCATCATCAGCTTGGAAGGCTGAGGTTCTACCACTAAACTATACCCGCACAACTTGCAGCTCGCGCTAAATCTGGTGGAGGGGGAAGGATTCGAACCTTCGAAGTCGTAGACGTCAGATTTACAGTCTGATCCCTTTGGCCGCTCGGGAACCCCTCCTAAGCGAGGCAGCATTCTCAACTCATGCCACCCTTCTGTCAACCTTTTTCTCAGTAAAAACCTGAGGTTACATGCGTTGACTACTACCACTTCGTTCGTGAGACTTTCACCTCACTGCGAAGCGGGCGCCATTCTATGTAAACTAATCAGCAGTTGCAATGCCCTCGCACGACATTATTTGATTTTTTAATTGCGGAAAATCCTGACTCAGCTGACTGATCAAGCCGGCTTCGACAAGGCGTCGACTTTCCGGGGCGATTTTCAGCCAGTAGGCGGTAGCCCCACTGGACTGGATTGGCTGAAATTGAGACTGGATATCAAGGCTGTTTAATCGCTGCTCGACCAGGCGCGCATCCTCTTGCCTGGCAAAGCCACCGACGTACAGACACCTGGCGCCGGGATCGCTGGACACCCGCCCGGCATCAGACTCGCTGAGCAGACGAATATCCTGCTGAGTAGTACGGTGCAACGACAGGGGCATGAACTCTTTGGCCCTGATCGGAGCCTCTTGCTGATGCCAGATGTAATAAAAGCCATTAAGCATCAACAGCAGAAGAAATAACCAACGCATAAAGACCTCAACGCAAAGGGCAGGCCAGGGCCAGCCCCACGAAGACCAGATCAGGAACGATACGGGCTCCCGGGAGCACATCCGCAACCAGAGCAGCGTCGCCGCCAGTCACAAAAATAGCAAAGTCGTCGCCCCAATACCCACGGGCTATTTCGACCTGAGTCAATGCGAACCCACGAAGCATCAGCGAGCAGCCGCGCTCTACCGCCTCTGCGGTTGCACGCCCGGGAACAAGACGAACCAAAGCCCTTTCCGCCTCGGTGTCGTCATATCTGATGCGGCGGGTATGGGTGCGCAACTGATTGCGCATCAAGGGCATCCCTGGACAGATAAAACCACCAAGATGTGCGCCGCCCGCATCGACGAAATCAGATGTCACGGCGGTACCCAGATCAATCACCAGGCATGCACGCTTGACGAGATGGTATGCACCTACAAAAGCAAGCCAGCGATCCAGGCCAAGGCGCTCGAAATCGTCATAGCCATTCACCACCCCTCCAAGCTCACGGGCAGGCACTGCGCAGACGGGGGTGACGGAGAACGTGTTCGTCAGCACAGAAACCAGACGCGTCGTTTCTTCGGCGCTGCGAACACTTACCAGACGGCAGTCGCTGAACGTTGTGTCAGGTAGATTACGCAGGTGCTCCAACAAGGCTGCGTCAGAGTCCACAACGCCGACGCTGACCACTGCTGCATCGCTCTTGGTGGTAATGCGCCACTTGATGAAGCTGTTGCCACAATCGAGTTCAAGAATCATCTCGCAACCTCAGGCTCAGCTCACCACCGCTAAAGCTTTTTTCCACACCATTGACTTCCAACCGCAGCGCTCCAAGCGAGTCAACCCCCAACACCACTCCCTCCACGACCTCTACCCCCGAGAGCAACTTGACCGCAGCACCCTGCCACACATGCCCGCGCTCCCACTCTTTCTGAAATGCTGCAAAGCCTTCCTTGCGATGAACCGCCATGAGCGCCTCAAGCTGGGTGCTTATACGAGCAGCGACCTGATTGCGATCAACCAGTCCGCCTGTTTCGAGCCTCACCGACGTCCACAGCTGATCGACCTCGCTGGAGGAGCGCATGTTTACGTTCACCCCTATCCCGATGATCACGTGACACACGTCCGCCGGATCGCCAATCAGCTCGAGCAAAATACCGGCGATCTTCTGCCTGCCAACGAGCACGTCATTGGGCCATTTAAGACCTGCGTCCTGGACACCCATATCACGCAGCACATTCATCACCGCAAGCCCCACCAACAAGCTGAGGCCTTCCAACTGACGCATCCCGCCATCGATGCGCAGGACCAGGCTGTAATACAGGTTTTCAGCAAATGGACTTATCCACTTTCGACCACGTCGCCCTCTTCCGGAGGTCTGCTGCTCGGCCACCACCAACAAAGGCATGGGAACGCCTTGAGCAATCAGGCGCGCAGCCTCAGCATTGGTTGAGTCGATAGAGTCGTAAGTACGTACAGACCAGCCGGCAGGAAAGCCTGACTGCATGATGTCAGCAGGACTTAGAAGAGAAATGGGCGTTGCGAGTCTATAACCACGACCGCGCACCTTGTGGACATCTATGCCCAGGTCCGCCTCAAGCTGCTGTAGCTGCTTCCAGACCGCACTGCGACTTATGCCGAGGGCATCGCCTAATACCTGCCCGGAATGAAATGCACCATCAGCAAGAAGCTTTAACAAGGTCAGCATTTGGAATCGCCTGGCAATAAGGCACGCATCATAGCCACGCAGAGGCATGATGCATAGAAACGAAAACGTGTTTTCACGTTGGTTTTTTGCAGATACCAGACAAACAAAAACCCTCAACGCGTAAGCGATGAGGGTTTCTGGAATTCAATCTTGACGATGACCTACTCTCACATGGGGAAACCCCACACTACCATCGGCGATACATCGTTTCACTACTGAGTTCGGGATGGGATCAGGTGGTTCCAATGCTCTATGGTCGTCAAGAAATTCGGGTACCGAGTCGTGCCCTGAGGCGCGCTTCAGCAAATCGGGTATGTGATATCAAGCTGTTTCAGGTGTCATTCGTGACGCAAACTTTCGGTTCGTGTCATCTTCACAGTCACCGCAATCTGGTCATTCGACGCAAATTGCTTGGGTGTTATATGGTCAAGCCTCACGGGCAATTAGTATTGGTTAGCTCAACGCCTCACAGCGCTTACACACCCAACCTATCAACGTCGTAGTCTTCGACGGCCCTTCAGGGAACTCAAAGTTCCAGTGAGATCTCATCTTGAGGCAAGTTTCCCGCTTAGATGCTTTCAGCGGTTATCTTTTCCGAACATAGCTACCCGGCAATGCCACTGGCGTGACAACCGGAACACCAGAGGTTCGTCCACTCCGGTCCTCTCGTACTAGGAGCAGCCCCTCTCAAATCTCAAACGTCCACGGCAGATAGGGACCGAACTGTCTCACGACGTTCTAAACCCAGCTCGCGTACCACTTTAAATGGCGAACAGCCATACCCTTGGGACCGGCTTCAGCCCCAGGATGTGATGAGCCGACATCGAGGTGCCAAACACCGCCGTCGATATGAACTCTTGGGCGGTATCAGCCTGTTATCCCCGGAGTACCTTTTATCCGTTGAGCGATGGCCCTTCCATACAGAACCACCGGATCACTAAGACCTACTTTCGTACCTGCTCGACGTGTCTGTCTCGCAGTCAAGCGCGCTTTTGCCTTTATACTCTACGACCGATTTCCGACCGGTCTGAGCGCACCTTCGTACTCCTCCGTTACTCTTTAGGAGGAGACCGCCCCAGTCAAACTACCCACCATACACTGTCCTCGATCCGGATAACGGACCTGAGTTAGAACCTCAAAGTTGCCAGGGTGGTATTTCAAGGTTGGCTCCACGCAGACTGGCGTCCACGCTTCAAAGCCTCCCACCTATCCTACACAAGCAAATTCAAAGTCCAGTGCAAAGCTATAGTAAAGGTTCACGGGGTCTTTCCGTCTAGCCGCGGATACACTGCATCTTCACAGCGATTTCAATTTCACTGAGTCTCGGGTGGAGACAGCGCCGCCATCGTTACGCCATTCGTGCAGGTCGGAACTTACCCGACAAGGAATTTCGCTACCTTAGGACCGTTATAGTTACGGCCGCCGTTTACCGGGGCTTCGATCAAGAGCTTCGCTTGCGCTAACCCCATCAATTAACCTTCCGGCACCGGGCAGGCGTCACACCCTATACGTCCACTTTCGTGTTTGCAGAGTGCTGTGTTTTTAATAAACAGTCGCAGCGGCCTGGTATCTTCGACCGGCAGGGGCTTACGCAGTAAATGCTTCACCTCCACCGGCGCACCTTCTCCCGAAGTTACGGTGCCATTTTGCCTAGTTCCTTCACCCGAGTTCTCTCAAGCGCCTTGGTATTCTCTACCCAACCACCTGTGTCGGTTTGGGGTACGGTTCCTGGTTACCTGAAGCTTAGAAGCTTTTCTTGGAAGCATGGCATCAACCACTTCGTGTTCTAAAAGAACACTCGTCATCAGCTCTCGGCCTTAAGATCCCGGATTTACCTAAGATCTCAGCCTACCACCTTAAACCTGGACAACCAACGCCAGGCTGGCCTAGCCTTCTCCGTCCCTCCATCGCAATAACCAGAAGTACAGGAATATTAACCTGTTTTCCATCGACTACGCTTTTCAGCCTCGCCTTAGGGACCGACTAACCCTGCGTCGATTAACGTTGCGCAGGAAACCTTGGTCTTTCGGCGTGGGTGTTTTTCACACCCATTGTCGTTACTCATGTCAGCATTCGCACTTCTGATACCTCCAGCAAGCTTCTCAACTCACCTTCACAGGCTTACAGAACGCTCCTCTACCGCATCATCAAAAGATGATACCCGTAGCTTCGGTGCATGGTTTGAGCCCCGTTACATCTTCCGCGCAGGCCGACTCGACTAGTGAGCTATTACGCTTTCTTTAAAGGGTGGCTGCTTCTAAGCCAACCTCCTAGCTGTCTAAGCCTTCCCACATCGTTTCCCACTTAACCATGACTTTGGGACCTTAGCTGACGGTCTGGGTTGTTTCCCTTTTCACGACGGACGTTAGCACCCGCCGTGTGTCTCCCATGCTCGGCACTTGTAGGTATTCGGAGTTTGCATCGGTTTGGTAAGTCGGGATGACCCCCTAGCCGAAACAGTGCTCTACCCCCTACAGTGATACATGAGGCGCTACCTAAATAGCTTTCGAGGAGAACCAGCTATCTCCGAGCTTGATTAGCCTTTCACTCCGATCCACAGGTCATCCGCTAACTTTTCAACGGTAGTCGGTTCGGTCCTCCAGTTAGTGTTACCCAACCTTCAACCTGCCCATGGATAGATCGCCCGGTTTCGGGTCTATTCCCAGCGACTAGACGCCCTATTAAGACTCGCTTTCGCTACGCCTCCCCTATTCGGTTAAGCTCGCCACTGAAAATAAGTCGCTGACCCATTATACAAAAGGTACGCAGTCACCCAACAAAGTGGGCTCCCACTGCTTGTACGCATACGGTTTCAGGATCTATTTCACTCCGCTCTCCGCGGTTCTTTTCGCCTTTCCCTCACGGTACTGGTTCACTATCGGTCAGTCAGTAGTATTTAGCCTTGGAGGATGGTCCCCCCATATTCAGACAAGGTTTCTCGTGCCCCGTCCTACTCGATTTCATTGCAAAGGGATTTTCGCGTACAGGGCTATCACCCACTATGGCCACCCTTTCCAGAGTGTTCCGCTAATCTCAATACAACTTAAGGGCTGGTCCCCGTTCGCTCGCCACTACTAAGGGAATCTCGGTTGATTTCTTTTCCTCAGGGTACTTAGATGTTTCAGTTCCCCTGGTTCGCCTCTTGCACCTATGTATTCAGTACAAGATAACCATCTTATGATGGCTGGGTTCCCCCATTCAGATATCTCCGGATCACAGTCTGTTTGCCGACTCCCCGAAGCTTTTCGCAGGCTACCACGTCTTTCATCGCCTCTGACTGCCAAGGCATCCACCGTATGCGCTTCTTCACTTGACCATATAACCCCAAGCAATCTGGTTATACTGTGAAGACGACATTCGCCGAAAGTTTGCATTTCACAAACTTTACCTTAGCCCGGACACACACCAGTGAAAGAGGTGCCCGGTCTATATTTCTTTCTATCACATACCCAAATTTTTAAAGAACGATCTAATCAAAGACTAGAAATCAACATTCATGCACCCCTTGTCTTGCAGGGTGGAATGCTCATTTCTAAGCTTTCAAACAGAAGCAGTAAGTGGTGGAGCCAAGCGGGATCGAACCGCTGACCTCCTGCGTGCAAGGCAGGCGCTCTCCCAGCTGAGCTATGGCCCCGTATTTCTACAGGCGTTTCCCACACAAAATTGGTGGGTCTGGGCAGATTCGAACTGCCGACCTCACCCTTATCAGGGGTGCGCTCTAACCAACTGAGCTACAGACCCAATTTCGAGCTTGTAGCCGCTAGCGTTGAGCTATCAGCTTGGAGCTTAAAGCTGCTTCTAATCGTCTTCTTCAATGAATCA
>NZ_CM184369.1:5522500-6077500 GCF_059621105.1 Pseudomonas fragariae (ex Marin et al. 2024)
AGCGGAAGCTCAACAGCTCGAAGTAGCGCCACATCAGGGAATCAGGAATCGACACCAGCTTGCTATACATAATACCCGGCGCTTCTTGAATGCCGACGTAGTTGCCTAGCGACTTGGACATCTTCTTCACGCCATCCAGGCCTTCCAGCAACGGCATAGTCAGGATGCATTGCGGCTCCTGCCCATAAGCGCGCTGAAGCTCGCGCCCCATCAGCAGATTGAATTTCTGATCGGTACCGCCCAGCTCGACGTCGGCCTTCAAGGCCACGGAGTCATAGCCCTGCACCAGCGGGTACAGGAATTCGTGAATGGCAATGGACTGATTGCTTTTATAGCGCTTGTCGAAATCATCACGCTCGAGCATCCGCGCGACCGTGTACTGCGAAGACAAGCGAATGAAGTCAGCCGGACTCAACTGATCCATCCAGGTCGAGTTGAACGCGACTTCAGTCTTGGCCGGATCGAGAATCTTGAAGACCTGAGACTTGTAGGTTTCGGCGTAGTCGAGAACCTGCTCACGGGTGAGCGGCGGACGCGTGGCGCTTTTACCGCTCGGGTCGCCGATCATGCCGGTGAAATCACCGATCAGGAAGATGATCTGATGCCCCAGATCCTGGAACTGCCGCAGCTTGTTAATAAGCACGGTGTGCCCAAGGTGCAGATCGGGCGCCGTCGGATCGAAACCAGCCTTGATACGCAGTGGCTGGCCACGCTTCAGCTTCTCGACCAGCTCGGCCTCGACCAGGAGTTCATCTGCACCGCGCTTGATCAGCGCCAGCTGCTCTTCAACCGACTTCATTACAGCCCCCAACTCAAAGGGAACCAACCTTACAAGATCAGAGCCCAATTACAAGTTTTGCCCAGCGTTTGCCTGCGAATCAGTGACTGATACGCGGGAAGGGTTGCTTCGAGCAGGTTTTGGTTATATTTTATACAGTTATTTCATCTTCATCATGTCATTCATCTTTTCCATTTCACCTTTTTCAAAGTCAAATTACCTATGAAAGACACACCGCCTAAAGCGCCCCCGCTTTATCCGAAGAGTCACCTGCTCGCTGCAAGCGGCATCGCCGCGTTGTTGAGCCTGGCTCTCCTGGTTTTTCCATCCAGCGATGTCGAAGCCAAACGAACCAACATTCCCCTCGATCTGGAGGCACCGGATCAGGACGTACAAGACCAAGACGCTCAACAAGCCACTCAAGCCACACCTGAAACCACCGAATCGCCATTTGCCCAGATCGACAACGCCGACGATCAGGCTCAAGACACCGCCAACGCACAGCCTCAGGCAGAGACTACCGCGCCAGCCGCTGCGAAAGATCCTGCCCACAGGGAGGTCACCGTCAGCAAGGGCGACACGCTGTCGACCCTGTTCGAAAAAGTCGGGCTACCCGCCGCCACCGTTCATGAAGTACTGGCCAGCGACAAGCAGGCCAAGCAGTTCAGCAAGCTGCAGAACGGACAGACGCTGCAGTTCGAGCTGACGCCGGATGGCCAGCTCAAGCAATTGCACACAAAACTCAGCGAAGTCGAGTCCATCAGCCTGTCGAAGACAGCAACTGGTGGTTACGCATTCAATCGCGAGATCAGCAAGCCCAACGTGCGTAACGCCTACGTACACGGGGTGATCAACAGCTCCCTGTCGCAGTCCGCGCAACGTGCCGGCCTGACTCATAGCATGACGATGGACATGGCCAACATCTTTGGCTACGACATCGACTTCGCGCAGGACATCCGCAAGGGTGACGAATTCGATGTGGTATACGAACAGAAAGTGGTCAACGGCAAGAGCGTAGGCACAGGGAATATCCTGTCCGCCCGCTTCACTAACCGGGGCAAGACCTACACTGCCGTTCGCTACACCAACAAGCAGGGCAATACCAATTACTACACGGCTGACGGCAACAGCATGCGCAAGGCCTTCATCCGTACCCCGGTCGACTTCGCCCGCATCAGCTCGATGTTCTCGATGGGCCGCAAGCACCCGATCCTCAACAAGATCCGCGCCCACAAAGGTGTGGACTATGCAGCGCCACGCGGTACGCCGATCAAGGCCACCGGCGACGGCAAGGTCCTGCTCGCCGGCCGCCGTGGCGGATACGGCAATACCGTCATCATTCAGCACGGCGACACCTACCGTACGCTGTATGGTCACATGCAGGGCTTCGCCAAAGGCATACAGACCGGCGGCACTGTCAAGCAAGGTCAGGTTATCGGCTATATTGGAACTACCGGGCTGTCCACAGGCCCGCACTTGCACTACGAGTTCCAGGTCAATGGCGTTCACGTAGACCCATTGGGCCAAAAGCTTCCGATGGCGGATCCGATCGCCAAATCCGAAAAACAGCGGTTCATGCAGCAAAGCCAGCCGTTGATGGCCCGCATGGATCAGGAAAAAGCCACCACGCTGGCCTCGAATAAAAGGTAATCCATGGACTTCTTCTATATAGGTGTGATGTCCGGCAGCAGTCTCGATGGGATTGATATCGCCCTTTTGAAGCAGGATGACCGATCAAGGCTTCTGGCTACTCACTACATCCCCATGCCGGAAGACCTGCATGCCGAGCTGCTGGGGCTTTGCTCCAGCGGCGCGGATGAGCTTGCGCGTGCGGCCATTGCGGAGCAAAAGTGGTGCAGGCTGGTCGCACAGGGCGTACAGACCTTGCTGCAAGATCAAAACATGGTGCCCGCTCAGATTCGCGCCATTGGCAGCCACGGCCAGACTATTCGTCATGAGCCATCGCGCGGCTACAGCATTCAGATCGGCAACCCTGCGCTGCTGGCAGAGCTGACTGAAATTACCGTGGTCAGCGACTTCCGCCGCCGCGACATCGCAGCAGGCGGCCAGGGCGCCCCCCTGGTGCCGGCTTTCCACGAAGCGTTGTTCGACGACAACAAGGATCATCGCGCCGTGTTGAACATCGGCGGGTTCAGTAACCTGAGCCTGATCGAGTCGGATCGCCCGGTCGAAGGCTTCGACTGCGGCCCCGGTAACGTACTGCTCGATGCGTGGATATCTTCACAGCTCCATGAAAGCTACGACAAGGATGGCGCATGGTCGGCGAGCGGCAAGGTTGATTCTGCGCTGCTCGAGAAACTGCTCAGCGATCAGTTTTTCCTCACCAAGGGCCCCAAGAGTACAGGCCGGGAAGTGTTCAACCTGGGCTGGGTTAAACACCATCTGTTCCAGTCGAAAACACTGGCTCCAGAAGATGTGCAGGCCACTCTGCTGGAACTGACAGCATTGACGATCACCGATTCCCTGAAATCTGCACAACCGATTACCCGGGAGCTTCTGGTCTGTGGTGGCGGTGCGCATAACAAGGCGCTGATGAAACGCCTTGCAGAGCTGTTGCCCGATACAGAGGTCAGCAGTACCGAGAAGTTCGGCGTAAACCCTGACTGGGTTGAGGCAATGGCGTTTGCCTGGCTGGCCCATTGCTGCCTCGAAGGCGTTCCGGCCAATCGTCCGACGGTGACCGGCGCCAAAGGCAGGCGCGTTCTGGGCGCGATCTACCCCGCCTGACGCGATGCCGCAATGCAAAACGCCGCTCAATGAGCGGCGTTTTTGTTTACAGCAAGCTTCGATCAGATCGAGAACGAGGAGCCACAGCCACAGGTTGTGGAGGCATTCGGGTTCTTGATCACGAATCGCGACCCTTCAAGCCCTTCCTGATAATCGACTTCTGCGCCGGCCAGGTACTGAAAGCTCATCGGATCGACAACCAGGCTTACGCCCTCGCGCTCGACGATGGTGTCATCGTCTGCCACATCTTCATCGAAAGTAAAACCGTACTGAAAACCTGAGCAACCGCCACCTGTAACGAATACACGCAGTTTGAGACGATCATTGCCCTCTTCGTCGACCAGGGTTTTCACCTTGTGCGCAGCATTTGGAGTGAACTCCAAAGCGGTAGGCGTGAAGGATTCGACACTCATGTCTGATATCTCCCGGCGTTAGCCGTCGTAATGCGTAATGACGGCATTATCCGCTTCTCCTAGAAAATCGGTCAACTATTTGATCGGGAGCGGCTACAAGCTACAAGCTACAAGCTACAAGCTACAAGCTACAAGCTACAAGCTACAAGCTACAAGCTACAAGAGCGTGGTCGGCCCGCCTTTGCCTTGCAACTTGAAGCTTGCCGCTTGAAGCTCAAAGCTGCCTCCCTCAGGGCATCATCCCCGCATGAGACAACCCGGCGCGCTCATCGAGGCCAAACAGGATGTTCATGTTCTGCACCGCCTGACCCGACGCACCTTTGACCAGGTTGTCGATCACCGAAAGCACGACGACCATATCGCCGCCCTGCGGACGATGCACCGCGATGCGGCACACGTTGGCGCCACGCACACTGCGGGTTTCGGGATGGCTGCCCGCTGGCATCACATCCACGAATGGCTCGTCGGCGTAGCGCTTCTCGAACAGTGCCTGCAGATCCACCGAGCGATCAGTGACCGTTGCATAGAGCGTGGAGTGAATGCCACGAATCATCGGCACCAGGTGTGGCACGAACGTCAGGCCGATGTCGCCACCGGCAGCGCGACGCAGCCCCTGGGTGATTTCAGGCAGGTGGCGGTGGCCCTTCACGGCGTAGGCCTTGAAGCTTTCATTGGCTTCCGAGTACAGCGAACCGATATTCAGACCACGGCCCGCTCCGCTCACGCCAGATTTGCAGTCGGCAATCAGACGAGTGTTATCGGCAATACCGGCTTCAAGCAGCGGCAGGAAACCCAACTGGGTAGCGGTGGGATAGCAACCCGGTACGGCGATGAGTCGCGCGTTCCTGATCTGTTCGCGGTTGACTTCCGGCAGCCCGTACACCGCATCCTCCAACAACTGAGGAGCACCATGAGGCTGGCCGTACCACTTGGCCCACTCGACCGGATCCTGCAGACGGAAGTCGGCAGACAGGTCGATCACTTTGGTGCCTGCCGCGAGCAATTCACCAGCCAGGGCATGGGCTACACCGTGGGGCGTGGCGAAGAACACCACGTCACAGGCACCCAGGGTTTTCACGTCAGGCACGCTGAACGCGAGGCCGTCGTAGTGCCCGCGCAGGTTCGGATACATGTCGGCGACTGGCATGCCGGCCTCCGAGCGCGAGGTAATGACCACTACTTCTGCCTGCGGATGCTGTGCCAACAGACGCAGCAGCTCGACCCCGGTGTAACCCGTGCCGCCGACGATACCGACCTTGACCATAACCTGCCCTCAACGAAACAACTGGAAAGCGGTCGATAATAGGAGCCTATCGCCTCTGCGACAACCGACAACGTGACGTATGGGCGCACAAGACACTACTATTCGGCCACCGTGAACCTGGGAATAATCAAAAATGCTCTATCTATGGATAAAGGCGCTTCATGTCATTTCAATGGTCTGCTGGTTTGCAGCCCTGTTCTATCTGCCAAGACTGTTCGTCTATCACTCGATGAGTGAGGACACGGTCAGCCGCGAGCGTTTCATCGTCATGGAGCGCAAGCTGTACCGTGGCATCATGACCCCGGCAATGATCGCAACGCTGGTCTTCGGCGGCTGGCTGATCAGCTTCGACCCCAGCGGTTATTTCAGTCAGGGCTGGATGCACGCCAAGCTCGCACTGGTTGTCCTGCTGATCGGCTATCACCACGTCTGCGGTGCACAGGTCAAACGCTTTGCCCGTGGCGAAAATGGCCGCAGCCACGTGTTTTATCGCTGGTTCAATGAAATCCCGGTACTGATCCTGATCGCTATCGTCATTCTGGTTATCGTCAAACCCTTCTGACTTCAATCATCAGTAACGCGACAGGGCGCCCTGTCTCAGACAGGCGCCCGGCATTGTTTTCCATTTAAAGACAAGGAAGCCCCGTATGGCCGATTCACACTTCAAGATTGTATTTGAAGGGCAGGTGCGTGAAGGCGTCGAGCTCGACACCGCAAAGGCCAACCTGGCGGGGCTGTTCAAAAGCGAACCGTCTGCAGTGCAGAAGCTGTTCAGCGGTCAACCCGTCGCGCTCAAGCGCGGGATCACTTATCAGGATGCGGAACGCTACCTGCGGGCGCTGGACGATGCGGGCGTCGAAGCACGTATCGAACCTGACGTTGAAATCAGCCTGAGTCTGGATGAAGTCGTCAGCCAGCCCTCCCCCAAACCCGCGCATCTGGAAATATCGCCCTACGCACCGCCCAAGGCACAGGTCGGCGCTGATCAGCCCGGTCATTCGACGCTGAAGGTCTTGAGTATCCATGGGCGTATCGGGCGCTTGCGCTATCTGGCGTGGAGCATGGTCCTGAGTGCCGCGACGCTGGTGCTGGTAGGTGTGTGCCTGCTGGTCATGAACGGTTCGCTGGTCGCCGGCGGCCTGCTGATGGCGGTGGTGCTCGTCGTGTTCGCTGTCATTGGTGCGCAGATCGGCGTTCAGCGGCTGCACGATCTGGGTTGGTCGGGCTGGCTTCTGCTGCTGACCATGGTGCCGTTCGTAGGCAGCGTCTTCCCGTTTCTGATGATCCTGCTGCCTGGAACGAAAGGCCCCAACGCTTTCGGCCCGCCGCCGCCACCGAATTCCCGAGGCGTGAAGACCCTAGCCATTCTGTGGGTGTTACTGATCCCGACTGTCCTGATCGGACTCACCGCCGGCGGCGCAGGCATGCTGCGTGATGAGCTGGAATTGCAGACCGACGAATACGAGCAATCGCTCCCTTATGATGACGAAGAAAGCCGTGACAGTGCCTTGACCGCACCAGCGGATGTCAACATAGAGCCCGAAGAACAAAGCGACAAGTAATAGACTGCTCACGGTTCGGCAGACTGCCGGTCGCAACACGCTCAATGGAGAAATGCATGACCCGTTACGCCCTGATCACCGGCGCGTCCAGCGGCATAGGCCTGGCGATGGCCGAAGCGCTGGCACGTCGCGGTCGCAACCTGATCCTGGTCGCCCGCCAGCGCGACCTGCTGGAAACAATTGCACTGGAATTGACTCAGCGTTTTGGCGTGGAAGTGCTGTTTCGAGCCTGCGATCTGGGCGAGCCGCTGAGACTCTCGGGCTTTCTGCTGGAACTGGAAGACGGTGCCCACCAGATCGATCTGCTGGTCAACGCTGCGGGCATCGGCACCTGCGGACATTTTCTGGCTCAGGACTGGAGTGCAGAGCAGGACCTGATCGATCTGAACATTCTGGCCCTGACGCGCCTGTGCCACACGGTCGGCAACCTGATGGCCATTCAGGGCGGCGGCCAGATACTCAACATCGCCTCGGTGGCGGCATTCCAGCCCGGGCCATGGATGAGCACCTACTACGCAAGCAAGGCCTATGTGCTGCATTTTTCCGAAGGGCTGCGCGAGGAAGTGAAGAAAGCCGGCGTGAAGGTCTCGGTGCTGTGCCCCGGCCCGACCAGGACGGCTTTTTTTCGCACCGCGCAGTTGCAGGTCAATGTGGATAACCTGATGAGCCCCGAAGAAGTGGCGCTGTATACCGTTCGCGCGCTGGCAAAAAACCGCGCAGTGATCACTCCCGGTTTCGGTAACCGGCTGTGGACGCTTAGCCCGCGCCTGGTTTCACGCTGGCTGGCTCGCCAGATCAGCGGCTACATCAACAAGAAATACTGCCCGCGCTGACCGACAAACGGCTGGGCGAGCCGCGTCTTGCTCAGTACACTCGGACGCGCTGAAGCACAGCGATACCCTGTGACGACCATCAACCGACAAGGAGCAAACGGCTGTGGACACTTTGTTTACCAAGATCATCAATCGGGAAATCCCGGCGAAGATCATCTATGAAGATGATCAGGTACTGGCCTTTCACGACATCGCCCCACAGGCACCCGTGCATTTTCTGGTTATCCCGAAAAAGCCCATTCGCACCCTGAACGATCTGACCGAGGAAGACAAAGGCCTGGCCGGACATATTCTGTTCACGGCGCAGCGTCTGGCCCTCGAGCTGGGCTGCGAAGAAGGCTTCCGCGTGGTGATGAACTGCAATGAGCTGGGCGGGCAGACCGTCTACCACATTCACATGCATGTACTTGGTCAGCGCCAGATGAACTGGCCACCGGGCTGAGCCAGCGTTTTCGGGCTTCCCGGCCGACCAGCGTGTGTGATCAGCGCTGGTCGGACGACACAAGCCCTGCCCGCTCCGGCTGATTGGGGTAAACTGCCCGCATGATCTTCCGGAGGTGCCCATGGCTACCGAACGTCAATACTCCCCCCTCGACCGTCTGTTACTGCAAGCCGACAGCGCGATGCGTACATTGCTACCGTCCAGCGCGCACTCGCAACGCCCTTCCCCCGCCGTTGTTCAGCCCGAGCACAAGATGAGCGAAGTCGACACGCGCCACGTCGCGGGCCTGATGCGCATCAACCATACCGGCGAAGTCTGCGCCCAGGCGCTTTATCAGGGCCAGGCGCTGACGGCAAAGCTGCCCAAGGTGCGCAAGGCGATGGAGCGTGCGGCTGAAGAAGAAATCGATCATCTGGTCTGGTGCGAACAGCGCATTCATCAGCTTGGCAGCCATACCAGTGTGCTGAACCCGCTGTTCTACAGCCTGTCCTTCGGGATGGGCGCAGTAGCCGGCGTTATCAGCGACCGGGTCAGCCTGGGGTTCGTCGCGGCGACCGAAGATCAGGTCTGCAAGCACCTGGCTGAACATCTGGAGCAACTGCCGACCGAAGACGGCAAGTCCCGGGCTATCCTGCAACAGATGCTCAGCGATGAAGAGCACCACGCTGAATCCGCACTGGAGGCAGGCGGTTTTCGCTTCCCGGCACCGGTCAAGTTCGGCATGAGTGTGCTGGCCAAGGTCATGACCAAGTCGACTTATCGCATCTGACAACACGTATACAACACCCATAAAAAAGGCGCCTGCATCAGGCGCCTTTTTAATGTCCGGAATCCGGGTTTATACGGCGACGTTGCGGCCGTAGAAGATTTCCAGCATTTCGTGTTTGACCTTGGCGGTCACTTGCTCGCGCTGCTCGGGAGACAAGTTGCTGGTGGCGTCGCCAAACAGGTAGTTGTCCAGTTCGAACTGCTTGAGCAGCATCTTGGTGTGGAACAGGTTTTCCTGATACACGTTCACGTCGGTCATCTGGTAACCGTTGCGCGTGTCTTCGGACAGGTAGTTCTGGATCGAGTTGATCTCGTGGTCGATGAAGTGCTTCTTGCCTTCCACGTCACGGGTAAAGCCGCGCACGCGATAATCGACGGTCACGATATCCGACTCGAATTTATGAATCAGGTAGTTCAACGCCTTGAGCGGTGAAATAACGCCACAGGTCGACACATCGATATCCACGCGGAACGTGGCAATACCGTCAACCGGGTGAATTTCCGGGTAGGTGTGGACCGTGATATGGCTCTTGTCCAGGTGCGCCAGGATGGTTTCCGGCAGTGGACCTGGCGACTCTTCGATCTGGCTTTCGGTAGGCGTCACCGGCTGCTCAGAGATCAGAATGGTCACACTGGCACCTTGTGGATCGTAATCCTGACGCGCAATGTTCAGGATGTTGGCACCAATGATATCGACAACATCAGTCAGAATCCGCGTCAGGCGTTCTGCATCGTACACACTGTTGATGTACTCGACATACGCCTGCTGGTCCTGCGGGGTTTCCGCATAGCAGATGTCATAAATGTTGAAGCTCAAGGTCTTTGTCAGGTTATTGAACCCGTGGAGCTTGAGTTTGCTTTTCACCGTTAAAAACTCTCTATATGGGTGCGGCGCCAGCCGCGTGATCAAGCATGCCCGTCAGGTGAGCCCGGCTCATCTGCGTAGGACGGTTAACACCTCTTCGCGTTGGCGATTTTGGTTGTCTGTTCGGACCGGCAGCAGAAAACCAATACATGCTGCGCCCGTAAAAAGTGGCGCATTATGCAGACGTCCGAAGCCGTCTGCCAGAGTGTGCGCCGTTTTTATGATCGTTGGATGTCTGGCGTTCAGCCCAGTTCGACAATTTCATAATCGTGAGTGATCTTCACACCCGCGTTGCCGAGCATGATCGAGGCCGAGCAATACTTCTCTGCGGACAGTTCGATCGCCCGCTTGACCTGCGCTTCTTTCAACCCTCGTCCCTTGACGACGAAGTGCAGATGGATCTTGGTGAACACTTTCGGGTCTTCATCGGCACGTTCGGCTTCCAGAAACGCCTCGCAGCTTTCCACGGGTTGGCGCGACTTCTTCAAAATGCTCACAACGTCAAAGTTGCTGCAGCCACCCAGACCGATCAAGACCATTTCCATCGGGCGTACACCCAGGTTGCGACCACCGCTTTCCGGCGGACCATCCATTACCACCACATGACCACTGCCGGACTCGCCGAGGAACATGGCTTCGCCAGCCCATTGGATGCGTGCCTTCATCGCCAAGACTCCACTGTAAAAAAGGGGTCGCCAGCTTAGCACAGGGCCAAAAGCCGGCCGGAAGAAATGCCTTTTGTAGGAAATGCGTAGGAATGTTCGCAAATAGCTTCCTACACGTCTGGAAAAGCTGGCGAGAATAAAGGCGCAGCCGATACCTATAGGTATGCCATTTGGCCATACACCTTATTTCGGAAGTCTCGCATGGTCGCAATAACCTTTACGCCCAAAGCAAACAGTCTGGACAAGCTGCTGCCCCATGCAGAACGCCGCCGCTGCCCCGCGAAAACCAACATCATCAATGCTGGTGAGCGTTCCGAGTCGTTGTTTCTGATCCTCAAAGGGTCAGTCACGGTTTTGATCGAAGACGACGAGCGCCGGGAGATGATTGTTGCTTACCTCAACAGCGGGGATTTCTTCGGCGAACTGGGCCTGTTCGAGCAACCGGGCAAGGAATCCGTGCGCAGCGCCTGGGTGCGGGCCAAGAGCGAATGCGAAGTGGCCGAGATTTCATATGACTCGTTCCGCGAGCTGACCAGGCAAGAGCCGGAAATTCTGTATGCGCTCGGCAGCCAGATGGCCGAGCGCCTGCGCAATACAACGCGCAAGGTCGGTGATCTGGCGTTTCTCGATGTCACCGGGCGAGTGGCTCGCACGTTGCTCGAGTTGTGCAAGCAGCCGGATGCAATGACTCACCCGGACGGCATGCAGATCAAGATTACCCGCCAGGAAATCGGACGCATCGTCGGCTGTTCGAGGGAAATGGTCGGACGCGTGCTCAAGGCCCTTGAAGAACAGAGCCTGGTCAACGTCAAAGGCAAGACCATGGTGGTCTTCGGGACACGCTGAGCCCTTGGTATTCAGAGCCCGGCGAGCAGCTTGCGGTAAGCCTGCGCCAGACGCTCCAGGACGTCAGCACCCGGAAACGCTTCGTACAAGGCAATGTGGCTGCCTGCCTGGACACGCGGCTCAAGCTCGCACAGCTCATTGAAACGGTTTACCGCGGCCGCCATCTGAACGCGCTCGTTATCCAGCAGCAAGGCACCATGCGCCAGCACTACGGGACGCCTTCCGCCCTGGCTCTGACGCCAGCGCTGAGCCGTTCCAACCATTTTGCGACCATTGAGGTTGACGTTGAAGCGACCGTCGCAGAATGCGCCTGCCACCTCACCCAGTGAGGCTTGGCCACCCAGGTCGGTCATCAGATCGAGAATCGGCTGACATAATCGCAGGTAGGCGGTTTCTATACGGTCACGATCCACGTCAGTGGGCGGTTGCGCGTAGACCAGTGCGATGTTCAGCGTGGCAGAGGACTGCGGCACTGGCTCGCCGCCGGTTTCACGCAAGAGGACGGGCCATGCGTTGTCCGACAGGGTCTCGCTGGCTTCGGCAAAACCCGCTAACCGGCTCATCCGCCGTGGCATGACCAGCGCGCGATCATTGGGCCGCCAGAACAGCAGCCCGTGATCTGCAGCACCTGCACATACCGACGCCAGAAGATCCTGCTCGGCCTGCAGGCCTTGTTCGACACATATGTCGATGATCGAGTCTTGCATGCCGGCCCTCGCAAAGATGTTCAGCTCAATACGCTCAGTCGCTGGACGAAGCGCTTACTGCAATCTTGCGCTCCGGGAAGAACAACCGCTGCAACTCGGCGCCCGGGTGTTCGGCACGCATGAAGGCCTCACCCACCAGAAACGAGTAGACATCGCTGATTTCCATCAGCTCGACATCCGCACGATTGAGAATGCCGCTTTCGGTAACGACCAGGCGATCACGCGGGATGCGCGGGAGCAAGTCCAGCGTGGTTTCCAGGCTCACCTCAAAGGTATGAAGGTTGCGGTTGTTGATGCCCACCAGCGGTGTATCGAGCGTTTTGAGTGCGCGCTCCAGTTCGTCGCCGTCGTGCACCTCGACCAGTACATCCAGCTTCAGGCCCTTGGCAACGGCAGCCAGTTCAGCCATTTGCACGTCATCCAGTGCCGACACGATCAACAGAATGCAGTCAGCGCCCAAAGCACGTGCTTCGACCACCTGATAAGGGTCGATCATGAAATCCTTGCGGATCACTGGCAGGTTGCACGCCGCACGTGCCTCCTGCAGATAGGCATCGGCGCCCTGAAAGAAGTCCACATCGGTCAGCACTGACAGACAGGTCGCGCCACCGGCCTGATAACTTCTGGCGATCTCGCCCGGCAGGAAGTGTTCGCGGATGACGCCCTTGCTCGGCGAGGCCTTCTTGATTTCCGCGATAACGGCAGGCTGCTTTGCCTTGGCCTGAGTGATCAATGCCTTGGCAAAGCCACGTGGCGCGTCGGCCCGGGCTGCCTGTTGTTCAAGCTCGGTCAGGCCCACAATCGCACGACGAGCCGCAACTTCCTCGGCCTTTCGGGCAAGGATCTTTTCCAGTACGGTTGGCACACTCATGCTTCGTTCTCCTGCTTGAATACCGCCGTGAAGGCACCCAGTTCTTCCAGTTTTTCCCGCGCCAGGCCAGTGTGCAGCGCATCGTGCGCCAGGGCCACGCCTTCTTTCAGGCTTGTGGCGTGATCAGCAGCATAAAGCGCGGCGCCGGCATTGAGCACGATCATCTCCGCAGCTTTCTGCCCGTTCTCGGTCTTGCGACGTCCCAACGCATCGCGGATCAGCTCCAGCGAAGCCGCCGGGCTTTCCACGGCAAGGCCGTACAGGCTCTGGCTTTTGATGCCCAGGTCTTCGGGCTGTACCCAGTATTCGGTGACTTCGCCGTTTTTCAGCTCGGCGACGAAGGTCGGTGCGGCCAGACTGAATTCGTCCAGGCCGTCCTGCGAGTGGACCACCAGCACATGCTTGCTGCCCAGACGCAGCAGAACCTCGGCCAGCGGGCGGCAAAGCGCCTGGTTGAACACGCCGACGACCTGATGACGAACGCCGGCCGGATTGGTCAGCGGGCCGAGCATATTGAACAGTGTGCGCAGACCCAGTTCGCGGCGCGGCCCGGCCGTGTGCTTCATGGCGGTGTGATGAGACTGGGCGAACATGAAGCCGATACCCACGCTGTCGATGCAACGCGCTACCTGAACAGGCGTGAGGTTCAGATAAACCCCGGCAGCCTCGAGCAGATCGGCACTGCCGCTTTTGCCCGAGACGGCACGATTACCATGCTTGGCCACGGTGCAACCCGCGGCGGCGATGACGAAAGCGGAAGCTGTCGACACGTTGAAAATATTCGCGCCATCGCCGCCCGTGCCAACGATGTCGACCACGCCGTCCAGGGTTTTCAGTTCGACCTTGCCAGCCAGCTCGCGCATGACCGACACCGCACCGACGATTTCATCGATGGTTTCGCTCTTCATGCGCATGCCCATCAGAAACGAACCGATCTGCGCTTCAGTGCATTGGCCGGTCATGATTTCGCGCATGACATCGCTCATCTCTTCAGTGGTCAGGTCCAGCTGGTTGACCACGCGATTGAGCGCGCTTTTGATATCCATGGGGGTACTCATAAAAAATCCTTAGCCCTGACGATGACCGCCACTCTGCTTGAGAAAATTGGCGAACAGCTCGTGGCCCTGCTCGGTCAGGATCGACTCGGGGTGAAACTGCACCCCTTCGACGTTCAATGTCTTGTGGCGCAGGCCCATGATCTCATCGACCGAACCGTCTTCCAGCGCAGTCCAGGCCGTCACTTCCAGGCAATCGGGCAGCGTATCCTGTTTGACCACCAGCGAGTGGTAGCGGGTGACCACCAACGGATGATTCAAGCCATCGAACACCCCGCCGTCTTGGTGAATGACCGGGCTGGTTTTGCCATGCATGACCTGACGCGCGCGGACCACGTCGCCGCCAAAGGCCTGACCGATGGACTGATGCCCGAGACACACGCCCAGAATCGGCAGTTTGCCCGCGAAGTGCTTGATCACATCCAGCGAGACGCCGGCTTCATTGGGCGTGCACGGGCCAGGCGAAACGACGATGTGCTCCGGGTTCAGGGCCTCGATCTCGGCGATGCTCAGTTCGTCATTGCGAATGACTTTGACGTCCGCCCCCAGCTCACCGAGGTACTGCACGACGTTGTAGGTAAACGAATCGTAGTTATCGATCATCAGCAGCATTTTGCTATCAACCTTTTGATTTACTGACTTGATTCAGGCCTTCCGGATTCTGCTTCACTCATGCATCCCCTCGTCAGCCACAAGGCCGGGGGACGGAGAAAAACATCACAAAATCGAAGGCATACAGGTACGGGACCGGCAGGGCCGGCAAGGAAATAGTCAGGCGCGCCAACGCCAACGGGCGTGAGCCTTGATAACGCGCATCAAAAGCTTGCTGACTGTCGTCACGGAAGGGGTCTCATCGGTACGTTTCAGGACATTAGCGTACCGAATCGGCCGGTGCAATATGAATGTACCGGGCCGCGTCGATTGAAAAGCAGTTAAAGGCTGAAAAGAGGGCCGCGCCTCCTTGCGGAGGCGGGATTGAGGCAGGGGCACGATGGCCTGGGAGGTGGGGAGCCGAGAGGAACATCAGTGCGCAATCTCGCGCACATAGGCTTGGCAGGCCTTCAAAGCGATCAATCCCTGATCGCCGTAGTCGGTGATGGCGACAATTCGTCCAGCAGCCGCTGGGTCAAGTTCGCCTCGCGGGCTTCCATGAACCACGCCGCCGGTGTCGGTGCCGGCTGGCATGCCATCGCGCTTGGCGGGGCTGTTGGCGAGGAGGACTGACAAGCGCAAATCAGCGGTAGCCAGGCGATCACGCAAACGAGCCTGAGCAGTCTGTGCATCGCTCAACTCCTTGTGGATGGTTGTATCGTTGGTGTGCAAACGGACTTCCAGCGCCCGTCGTTGTGCCTGCTCGGCGTTCTGCCAGTCGACGACCGCCAGCGCCGCCTGCTCGCGCTCGCGCTGCCACGTCAGCGCTTGCGTGGACAGTTGCAGGCCATAGCGGGCCGCCTGCCATTTCCAGGCGGCCCATGTACCCAGCCCTGACCCCAGCACGAATGCGAGGATCAGGAATCGCATATCCAGCACTTTCACGGCAGCACCTCCAATGCCCGCTGGTAAAGCGCCTGCCGATCCGCCAGGCCGTTGGTACCGCCGTTGATGCGGCGGGTGATCATCAAAAAATCACCCTGGTCTGCCAGCACGTTGAGGTTGGCCCGATCCCAGAACCATGCCGCCGACATGGCCGCGTGGCCGGGTTGTTCGAGCAGTTGCGGCTGGGCAAGCAAGTCCAGCCCGAGCGCCTCCCCGCACGCCTCGTAGTTGGTCCGCCCCGTCACCTGAATCAGCCCACGGCCCCGATACAACTGACCGTCGCCATCTGCTTCTGGCGTGTTGCCCAGACGCAGCGCCAACTGGCCCGTGTCGTACTTCGCCAGGTAGCTGTCACTGCCCAGCTCGCGCACATAACGAAGCTGCCCGGACTCATGCCCTATCTGAGCAATGAACGCGGCGATACGCAGGCGGGTGTCGATGGCGTAACGGGCCATGGCGATGTTGAGAGCAGGAACGAAAACGCCGGCTTTAGAGCCGGCGTTGGGGAGGATTTGCAGTAGTTGTTGCTGGTTGATAGGCATGGTTACTCCTGCCTTGCTTATGACGCTCGTCAGTGTCCCCCATCGACGAAGCTCTCGTGACTCAAGAACGACGCGCATTACGGGTAAAAAAACGCCCCATCATTGACCTGAGTCGTTAGCAGCAGTCATATCGGCAGGTCGCGGCCATAGCGAAAGCAGAAACAACAACTCCAGCCTCATAGCTGGCGCCGGATGCAATTCGTTTTCGCGCACGCCCTGCCAAATGGCTAACTACTCAGAAGGTGGCACATACACAAAAGGCTGCGCAGGCGCCACTGGCCAGTCGAACTTCCTTGGGTAACCTGGCAATGTGTCAATTAGGGAAAGCTGCACGCGATAAAGACGGAACGCGTACAGCTCAGCTTTTAGGGCTGGCACGGATTTCAATTGCTCTTCGGTCGCCAGATTCATTGCTATGGCGTCTTGAAGAATATCCAGTTCGTCCAGCAACGAGTGAATTCGATAAGTAGCGTTACTTGACAAGTTATTCCGCTGACTCGTCACCAGCTGCAGGACCGCCTCCTCGGTCGGCTCGAGAACCGGGCCGAACTCACCGGCGAGGGCACGGTTAAACAGATCGACGCCATGAGCAGCGGAGTCGTTGGGAGACGCACTAAAAGGCACCTCGCCGTAAGTGTCTTTAAACTCTGCAAACAACACCCACAGATTAATGTATGTGTGTGCCATATCGGACCAACGTGGATCACGAGCGCTTATTACTGTGTACATATGAATACCTTCGGTTTTCTAGTGAGAGAGTATGGGTTTATGAATGATTGACGCTTGCGGGCGTCGGCGGACCTCCTGTTTCGTTTGATGACAGGAACTAAAACGCCGGCGGTGGGGCCGGCGTCAGGGATGATGTTGAGTTGTTGTTGCTGGTTGACAGGAATTGATACTCCTCTGGGGCTTGCGGGACGAGCCCACCCCTTGAGTCGACAAGGCTCTCCTGTTCAAAAGCGAGATTAAATGGCGAATAAAACAACGCCCCCTCAGAGCGGGGCAGTTCGTCTGTACTTGCGCCCTACCGGGGCTAGCTGTTCTGTAGGCACGGGCAAAAAAAAACCGCTCTCGCAGTCATGTCTACAGGGCAGTTGTACCCGAGGGCGGTGAAGGCCATTTGATCTGGAGAGGGTAATCCGGGGTTTGCTCGATCCGGTTCAGTTCTACGCTATAGCGTTTCCATTCGAGCAAACTTGCCTTCTCCGCCTCGGTGGCATCTCCCAGTTCTTCGGCATACTGCAACGGGGCGATACGTGTAGCTGCTTCCTGCAAACGCTGGTCACGAACCAGCAGAGCGGCGGAAGCCAAAGCGGCCTTCTGCGCTTCCGTATCAAGAACCCATTCACCCTCTCGCCAAACGTAATACTTGCCGGGCCATTGTTTGGCGGTGAGCCGTTCAGGCGGCAGACCGAGGCTGCTCCACTCCTCTACCGAGCCGTCGTTTATTCGATACATCAAGCCACGGCGATCTATGACCTGCTGCAGCTCACCATTTATCAGTGTCCAGGCAAATCCTGTGTTCGGTTCGTTAAGCAACTCGGTCATGCTTACAGCATTGCTGGGCGTTTGCTCGCCCAGTCCAGGAACAACCGGTAATTCAACAGGCCCTATCAAGGCCCCAGAGTCGTCTATCAAGTAAGTAGGCATAATGTCCTCAGATCAGTTTAATACGGCCGGGATAGGCCATGTTGCGGCTACGGAAACGAATCCAGTTGTTCATCGGTTGCTGGTCGTCTCTCATAGCAGCTCCCGTCACGCCGTTATCTGTCGTTTCACGGAGATACGCAGAACCTCCAGCTGGAACCAATGCACCGATCGGCAACAAGCCATTAGGGCCTGTGGAGTTGAGGCGTCCATCTGCCTGGGCGTGACCACTGCCCAACAAGTAAGTACCCGTTTCTATGTCAGACCCGCTCCACTCCTGAGCCACCGTCCTCAGCCAAGTGCCGTCCTGCCAAGATCCGGCGACACGCGACGTATCGACGCCACGAGACTCATCCAGTACCCGCAGGAACTCGCCCCTACCTTCGGGCCCTCGGAAGGTCAGGGCGCCGTCGCCACTGCTCCATCCACCTTCCTTGCCGGTACGAGCTGCTTCGGTGTAAACCATCCCGGACTTTTGCGCATGATCCCAAAGCCACGGCCAGTCGGCGCGGTTGAGAAGCCCACCGTTCAACGCTCCGTATCCTCCTGGGCTGAACAACGTCGTTGTTTCGAAGACGGGTCGTCCCAGAGGTGTGTTGTCGTAGCGTCCTACCGGCCACCAACTCCCGGCACCATCGCTGCGCAGATGCCACCAGTCTCCAGCCCCCATCAGAACCAGAAAGGAATAACCAGCAGCATTTAGATGGGTATGAAACCTGATCTTTTCCCCGGCACTTGCATTAACGGTCAGCCGGTTGCCACTGCCGTCTATTCTGCGAACAATGACGTCCTTGACACCTAGTGCCGCGTTTGAGGAGGGCAGTGTGAACGCACGATTGCCGCCAGTGGCATCCAGTAGCAGCAACTCCATCTGGTCTCTTGTAAAAACTGTATCGGTGGTGAAAGAGAACACTTTTTGAGAGTCGACCTCCTCTACCTCTGTCATTTTGCCGCGCTTGGTGATGTAGATCGCGTCAGTATTAAAAACAAGCTCTACCCACTCCGCCGCATTGAGCTTCAACGTATTGCTGCCGGCACCGTATAGGGAGATGATCTCAGCACCATTGGCCTTGATAGTTGCCGCTGCTGGCGATGCGTTATGAAAGGTTATCGACTTACCTACCACTACGTTCGCTTTGGGAGGCAAGGTCAGCGTGATGCCCCCAAGGTTGATTCTGTGCCAATGCCCCGCCGCTCCGGGCAACAGAGTTTCAGAAGCGGTGTAGCCAAACCCGGCACCTTTATAGGCCTGCCTGACTTGCGAACCAATCTGCGTAATTGCGGTTGCGAGCTGGTCTGTTCTGGTTTCATCAGGCTGCTCACCACCGGCCGCCATCGCATTCAAAATCTCCTGCGTGATCGAGTTACCCCACTGCGCAGGAATAAGCGAGCCGGGCATGCCGGTCGCCGGGTTTTCATCTACAAACTTGCCGCTTGCCAAGCCTACGCCCGGCACACTCTTGGGATAATCCACATTGTGTTCCTCAGTTGAAGTTTACGAATTCGACGCTGTGCGCCGGTGCTGCTCGACGGATCAAACATTCGATTGCGAGCCCGGGATTCACCCCGAACCGCTCGCCCCAGTAGCTGGCCCCGAAGCGTCGGCCCAGGCGCTGGCGCCCGCCGGTGTTCAGGGTCCACATGAATTGCGCGTTCCAGGTGCCAAAGTGCGCCTGGCCAAAACGCGAACGCCCCATACGGGGCGCTCGGTGTTCGGTCACGGTGGCATCGGGGTAGCCCTGGCTGATGGCAATGTCGATGTAGAACGCCGCGTTCTGCCCTCCTGTCGCCACAAGCCGCTGTCGAACCGAAAGACGCCGGTCTGCGAACAACGGTTTGAGCCCCAGACACGGGTCGGGCAGGTTCATCACCCGCTCCCAGTCCGGGACCAGCTCACTGACGGTGGCGGGGTCCATCTCGTTGAGCAGGTCGAACGCGCGGCCATCGATGCGCGCGAACTCGCGGGACAGCCCGGTAATCACCTGCTGCAATTCCGGCACCCGCTCCGGATCCCACGCTGGGCCGGGGGGCAACAGCGCCTGCAGTTGCCCGGCGTAGTGTTCGGCAGTTCTTATGAAGACCATTGAATACCCCCGAACGTGAGCAGCTGGTTGGCCGCCGCGGTAACGTTGGCCACGGGTGAAACCAGCACATGATCGGTTTCGCCCGTCGCGCGACTGATAGCCTCGGCGATGTGCGTGAGCAGCAGGGTTTCGCCCAGCCCGCCCTCACGGTTGTGCAGGTCCAGCAGCTGCGCCTCGACCGCCGCCCGCACGGCGGAGGTGTCTGGTGTGAGCCGGATCGTGTAGACCACAGGTTTCTGCACCGGCGCCAGCACATACACATCCGCCGTAACCGGACGCAGCGGCTCGATATACGCCGCGACCGCAGCGAGCTGCTCAGCGTCAGGAATGGGATCGGCCTGGTCGTCACGCATGAAGAACACCGCCACCGTCCCTGGCCCCATGAACCGGCGCACACACCAGGCACGCGTCACGCCCGGTACTTCCAGCGCCCAGGTCACGTAATCATCCTGATTGCCGCCATGCGGGATGACCCGGTAGGAGCGCACGACACGCGCACGCAAGGACTCGATACTTTCCTGCGAGATACCGCCGGACAGTCCGTCGGCAATGACGGTGAAGGTGCTGTCGATGCCTTCGACCGGTTGCACGGCAGTCATCACCAGACCGGCATCCGCATTACCCAGAACACCGGCATCCACCGCTTCGACCGTGGTTGTGTTATTGCCCGCAACCGCGGTGACGCCTTTGGTGACACGGTAGAAGCGTCCATCGCTGAACTGCAGCACAGTGTCCGCATCCAGCACCGCGCCGGCTGCAGCGCTGAAGCGCACCGTGCCGGTAGCGGCCTGTGCCACCTTGCGCGGTTGCCTCAGGCGCAGGATGGCTTGCCGCTCGAGGGTTTCCTCGTCGGCGGTGTCCGGCAGAATCTGGTCGGCGATCCAGTCCTGATAGCCGTACAGCCCATAGGCTGCACCGCTGTGCGCGCGGGACAATACCCGGGCATCGGACTGACGCAGCGCTTCGTCGGCGAGGTCGACCTGGGTTCGGTTGATCAGCGCCGGTAACGTAGGTGTTTCAAACGGCATAAATCACCTGCCACTGTTCAGAAGGGTTGAAACGCACGATCTGACCGTCAGAGACGACCAGCTCGACGCCCAGGTTCAGGCGGTTGCTCTGAACCTGTTCGGTAAGGATGTTGATGTGCGTGACCTGGCCATCTTCGATCAGCCAGTCGAGCGCTTCGCGGGCATAGAACTCGGCATCGCGCTGGGTCTGGGCAGTCAGCCTGACCCGGCGCAGCAGCCACAGCCTGGAACCGATGCGGTCATTGGCCTGTGCCGGGTAGGTGTCGCCCCACCAGCCATAGCGCTCGGCATCGTCGAACGGGTCGTCCGCTTCGGCACGTCGCCAAGTGAACAGGCTGATGACCACCGAGCGCAGCAGAGACGCCTGCAGAGAGCCTTCGATGATCATCCGGCACCTCCAACGGGCGGCCCGCTCTGGCCATTCCCGCCCTGCACGTTGCCGTGCAGATGGCTGATCTGGCTGATACCCGCGGCGAGCTGGTCGCCCTGGGAGACGATCTTTCCGGTCTGGGTGATCTGCGGTGTGTCGAAGTTCACGGCCACCGTCGCCTTGATGTTCAAGGTGTCGGTTTCAATGTCGATGACCTTGCCGCGCTTGAGGTGAATCTTGTCGCCCTCGTCGGTGTAGATCGCCACTTCGCCCGACTCCAGCCCTTTGAGCCGATAGCGCCGGTCGGCCACCACCAGCAGCAGACCGTGCGACCGGTCGCCACCAATGAACGCGGCGATACCTTCAGCGCCGGCCAGTGGATTGCTGGTGAAACCGTAGGGTTCGAAGTGCTCCATGTCGTCCTTGACCTCTCCGGCGGTGAGGCGCATTTGCAGCGCCTGCATTTTGCTGCTGGCCCTGGCGAGCACCACGGTGCCGCGCACCAGCATGCGATTGAGTAAGCTCATGAGGTTGTTTCCTCGTCGATGGGCAGCAGCCAGGAGTAAGCATCCTGATTGACCTGCACCTTGCTGCGCTTGTTGGGGTCACCCGGCTCGGCCTGGAAACCTTCAGGCGGACCGACCACCAGTGTGGTGATCGTGCCTTGGTCACTCAGCGAATAGGTCACGGCTGAAATCAGCATGTTGCGGCTCGTAAAACCGATGACCGGATCGATCACCCGGACCATGGTGTTATGCCGCCAGAGCGCCCCGTTGGACTGCCGCCAGCCCTGGACCTTGTAGGTGGTGAGCAGCGCCTTGCCAGCCCGCTGACCACGCTCCCAATTGGCGCGACTCAGGGCGAGTTTGGGTGTGATCGGCGCATCCTCATGAACGACCAGTACGCGAAGCCGCTTTTTATGCGCGGGATCGTCATGCCGGTTATCCGTGACCTCGGCCGAGACCTCCGACGACTCCTTGCCGAACGTCTGGTCATTACCGGTCTGTTGACCGATGACCCGGTACTCGGAGAAAAGCCCGGAAAAGTCCCGCGCGATGTTCGCGCTCAACACATTCTTGCCAAGTTCGAGCGCGTCTGCGCTCTGTCCGCGACTACCCGGCCTGGCCAGCACCACATTGCCGTATTCGTCATCGGTGGAAAAAATCCGGAACAGGGTCAGCAGCCGGTCAATGGACTTGAACACGGTTTCGGCAGGCTCGATGGTGTGATCGGCCATCTTCGAGGTTTCCGGTATTTCGCTGATCACCGACAAACCATAGGGAGCAGCCAGCGCTTCAACGATCTTCAGCACCCCCACCTCCTTCCACTGACTCGGCTTGTTGATGGCAGAGCAGTCGATGAGGTCGGCGGTTTTCGAGCGTCCGGAAATCTTTAGCGTGACTTGCTTGCCGTCATAGCTGATCGGCGCGGCAAACACCCAGCCGGTCAGAATCAACTCGCCGCCGATACGCACTTCGCACGCGGCGCCGGGCGTGATCGGATGCGAGATTTCAGTGCCCGGCCACTGCCAGGTAATGCTCACGTCAAAGCTGCGCGCCTGACGCTCGATCCCGGCAGAGATTTCCACCGACTTCCAGCCGGCATAGTCGTGCTCGTCAACCGTCAGGGTGACAACGTTAGGGTCGATCATGGGTCACTCCTGAGCGATCTTCAGCGTGCCGGGCGGCACGAAACCCGGATGGGCCAGCCGATTGCGCTGCACCATTTCCTGCGCCCGGCTGGCGTCACCGAATCGGCGATAGGCCAGCACCAGCGCGGGCAACGGCTCGGACACCTTCAGGTCCACCAGACGTACGCCGGAGGCCGCCACCGCGTTGAGGTGCCTGATCAACGCCTGACGCAACGTGTTGAGCGCCAGGTAATGTTCAGGGTCGGCTTTCAACGACGCCTCCCAGATGGCTGAACTCAGCGTGTCGCGCAGTTCGATCACATCATCGGCAACCGGCACATCCACGCGCTGCAGTGCTTGCGTCACTTGCTGATCCAGCGACGGCACCACCGTGAGCGGCGTGACGGTCGTCGCAACCGGCATGCTCGCGATGATTTTCGCCACCTTGACCAACAAGGCATCCTGGACCAGATTGGCCGCGGCCTGCGCCGTCACGCCGGTATCCAGCCCGCTGCTCTGGCTGACCAGATTGATGCCGGACACTGCCTCCGCCTGTTGCGTGGCCTCGGAAATCACCGACCGGTAATCGACCGTTTCAACAGAGGACACGCCGCCATTGCTGCCGGACCTTGCTGCCGCGCTGCTCGCAGCGGTGCCGTTACTGCCACTCGCGGAACCGCTGCCTGAGCCGCCCCCTGTCGAGCTGCCGGAACCTGAACCAGCATTCGTTCCGGTACTCGCCCCGCCAATACTGCTGGTGCCATTCGCTCTTCTGGCTCGACGACTGTCCCCGTCGAAACTGGCGAAGAACGTGGTAAACAGCGTGCTGACCGTCAACGGCGCATTGACCAGCGAATGCACCAGCGCAGTGACATCCGAATAGATCGTCATGAACGGTGTGAACTGCCGCTGAATGGTCGCGAATACACCCGACAGGGCGCTGCGCAGCGCCTGAATATTGATACGCACCGCGTCCACTGTGGCCATCACCGAGCGATAGCGCCTGAGCGCCGAGTCCAGCAAGCTCTCGGACGCGCCCAGCAACTGCCGTCGCGTATTGAGCGTCGACACGGGAAACTTGAGCGGGTTGGCCGGATAGAATTTCAGGTCCAGCCGGACGAGTCCGCCTTCGCTCAGGTTGTGTGTGACGCCACATTCGCCAACCTGGACCTGCACGCGACCCAGCCAGGGATGTACCAGCTCGCCGGCACCTTCCTGCTCCAGTGCCTGCAGCAATTTGTCTCGCTGTTCGAAACAGTCGGGACCGACAATGAACCCCGTCAGCGTATGCACTTTCGACTGTTTGCCCAGCGACTCGAAATAAGGCTCGTCGCGTTGTGGAAACTCATGCAACTGCCCCTTGCGGCCTGCCGGGACGACGGCTTTTTCAATGAAAAAACCGACGCCCCGGAAAGACGCCGGCAGCAGGCTGTCACGCCATGTACTCATGATCCGGCTCCTGCGCCGAGGGTTCGATAACCGACGTTTGGCGATATCGTCAAACCCGGCTGGTTGGTTTGCACTTGCCCGGCACGCATGCCCGGCGGCGCGTTTTCAAAGCGAATGTTGAGCTCGCCTTCAAGTCGCGGGCCGGCCCCGGCTGCGCCCTGTTGCAACAACAGGCTGCCGGGGGCCAGCGGGGTGGGTACGCCGAGCAATTGGCTGGTCGGCGGCACGCCAGTGGCCTGATTGAGCAACTGCTGATTCGCGCGAACGTTCTCGACGGCACCGGCCGCCAGAAACGCACCCGTCCCGCCGCCTGGCCCTGCGTTGCGTATCCGCTGTTCTTCCGCGAACTGATTGGCCTTCTCGGTCGCCCGCTGCAGGACGGTCTTATTCGTGTCGCCACCAAACCAGCTCATGATCGGCTCGATGAATGGCTTGATGTCCGCCCACAGACCTGCGAACCAGGTTTTGATCGGCTGCCAGTTCTCGATGACCATGCCCAGCGGCGAAAAACTGAACAGCGTGGCCAGCACATCGGTAAACGGTTGTGCCTCGGCCTTGATGGTTTCCCACAGGCCGGCCAGGTACTCGGACAGCGGCTGCCAGTTGGCCACGACCATGCCCAATGGCGACCACGCAAACAGCGTCTGCAGAAAATCGAAGACCGGCGTGGCCAGCGCCTTGATCACGTCCCACAGCGCAGCAAAGAATTCGCTCAGTGGCTGCCAGTTGGCTGCGATCATGCCCAGCGGCGTCCAGGCGAAGACCGCCTTGAGTACGTCCCACAGCGCCATTACCGGTCCGCGAATCGCCTCCCAGACCGCCTGGAAATAAGGTGCGACGGTCGACCAGTTGGCGATCAGAAAACCTGCCGCCAGCGCGAGGCCGCGCACGATCAGGCCCAACGGTGACATGCCCATGACCGCAGCCAGCAGCCCGGCGGCACTCGTCGCAGCGAGAACGGCTACTTGCAGTACGCCGAAAGCAATCGCGGCGCCCACGACGCCCTTGATCACCTCTGGATGTTCGGCCGCCAGCGCGGCGACCTGAGAAATCATCGGCCCGATCACGGCCATCGCTTCGTTCATCGCCGGCAGAAACATACTGCCGATATTGATGCCCAGACGATCGACACGGTTGGTCATCTCTTTGATGGCAGTGGCCGTGGTCTGGGAGTTGTCTGCGAACTCCTTCTCGATGGAGCCGCTGTTTTGCACGCCCTCCCCAACCTTGGCCAGGTTGGACCTGAGCACATCGAGGTGGGCCAGCAGCGGCGTGATCGCGCCCAGCGATTCGGCACCGAACAGCTGCGTGATGACGTCCGACTGTTTGCCAGGATCAACACTGGAAACCGCCGTCAGGACCTTTTCAATGGTCCCGGACGGGTCACTCTGCATGCCTTGGGTCAGCTGGTTGACGTCGAGCTGCAACGCCTCGAACGCCCCGGCTTTCGCCGCGCCCCCTTCGGTCAACGATTGCATGAACCGCTTCATGCCGCTGGCGGCCACATCGGCCGGCACATCGACGCTGGCCAGGGTCGCGCCCATTGCCGCCAGTTGCCCGGAGGCCATCCCCGCAACCGGCCCGAGCGGGCCCATTGCAGTCACCATGGTGGCGATTTTCTTTTCCAGGTTGTTGCCGCCGAGCACGTTGATCTTCTCGGACAACGCCGCGACCTGCGGCTGAGTCATCTGAAACGATGACCGCCACGAGGCCATCATGTCGCCCGACTCGGCCGCCGTCTGATCGAATGCGACGCCCATTTTCACGGCGTCGCTGGCAAACCCGGTCAGTTCTTCGCGCGGTACGTTGGCCTTGGCACCTGCGGCGACAATCGCCGCGATACCGTTGGCGCTTTCCGGCAGTCGTTCACTGAGGTCCAGAATGTCGGAACTCATCTGCTGGAACTGTTGCGGTGTTTCAAAGGTGACCGATCGTTTCACGCCGGCCATGCTGGTCTCGAAACCGATCGCTGCCTTTACCCCGGCAATCAAGGGCTCTGCCAAAGCATTGCTCTTGATCATCTCGCCCACTTCGACGTTCCCAAGACCAGAGCCTTTAAGCCTGGTCTCGAAGCCTTCAACGTTGTTGCGGATGGTTGCCAGCGTTGGAGACAGCTTGTCGACGCCGGTAATCAGCGTCTTGATAGTGTCTGCCATCACTCCCCCTGCAGGATCTGGTTGATGCGTTGCGTCTGCAAGATCGACTCGGTGATGATGTCCAGCTCCCTGGACATCATCAGTTCGGGATCGGTCTTCCAGAAGTACGCGAGGTCGTAAACGACGGCGATCAGTCCTTCGAGGTCGCTGATGCCGCTGCCATGAAAAAACTCGCAACCTTCCAGCTCAGCGTGTTGATGTCGCACAGGTCCATCTGATTGACCGACGAGGGCGGGATGCCAGCGCAGACGGCGATGTATTTCGCCGCCACGTCCAGATCCAGGGAGACTTCCTCGTTCTTGTCAATTCTGTACGGCAGGGCCTTGATGGCCCGCGCTTCCTGCGCTGTAGGGCGCCGGAAGGTCAGTTGCGAAAGGGTTTCGCCGTGCGCTTCGATCGGGCTGGCCAGGTCGATGACTTCACTCATTGCCAGCTCCCCTGATTGCCGTCGAATTTCAGCTCGATGGTGCCGTCGTCAGCTTTGCTGCTCGGCTCATCGACCAGGTAGGCGCCGGACAGGACGTAGGTCTTGCCGTTCTTGAACTCACAGGTGATGGTCATATCCACACCGGTAGTGAGCAGCTTGAGCGGCAGATCTGCGGTATGCACGGCGGTGAATTTCAACCACGCGGCCTTATCGACTTCCTTGTAGTAGCCCGGTACGACGGTATCGCGCTTGATGTTCATCAGAGGCGCTTCGCCGCCGCCGCTGATGGTCAATTGGGTGCCATCCACTTTGATGTAGCAGGTACCCGCAACTTTCTGACCCATGTTGTTTATCTCCAGAATGAAAAAACCCGCACGAGGCGGGCTTGAAAGGGTTGGTTAGGCTTATGCCGCTTCGTCGTACTGCAAGCGGAACTGGTTGAGCAGCGCGAACACGCGTAGGCCGTTGATGTAGTCAGGCGGGAACATCACGTTCACGCGGCTTGGGTCATTGCCGTCACGCTCGACGATCAGGTGCTGGGCGAACGTTTCGGCGTTCTCCACATGACCCTCTTCTTCAAGACGTGCGTACTGCGCAATCAACTCGCCACGGATGGTGCTCGGCGTGATGATCGGCTGACCGGCACCGAAGCGCGTGCCATCGTTGGCCAGCTTGTGGCGGCCGTACTTGCTGGTGATGATGCCTTGCAGGCGACGGATGATGAACGCCGACTGGTGCATGGTTTCGCTGTCCAGGTACGAGTTGTCAGCCTGGCCATAAGCGTTCTTCTGATAGGTGGTGATCGAACGCTGAATGCGCACGTAACCGCCTTCGTAGTACGCCGTGGCGATGCCGTAACGCAGCAGCGACTCACGCTCGGTCAGGGTGAAACGCTGACTGGCCGGAGCCGGATCGATGCCAGGCATGGTGCCGCTCTGGGTCGGACGGCTGGCGTCGGCAGAGATGAACACCGCCGTGCGCGCAGCCAGTGCAGCGGCTTGCAGCCAGACCGGTTGCGGAACACCGTTTTCCACACCCTGCAGGGTGATGTGCTGATCGTTGCGCAGTTGACCTGCGGCCACCAGCGTACCGACCGTGCCGCGCTTGGCGCTGTAAACGTGACCGTACAACTGACGCGCCCAGCTCCAGCGACCGGTGCTGTCGTCCATTGCCGCTTTCCAGGCATCCAGCGTAGCGGTGTCGGTCCAGGGCATGCAGATGAACTCGAACGGCTCATCGCCCAGCGCAGCCAGTGCCTTGAGCTGATCAGGCGTACCCACGCCGCCGGTCATGGCTGATACTGCCGCCGTCAGGCCAGCCGGAATGACTTCGCCATTGGTCTTGCCCTGGCGATTGAATTCCAGCTGGATGTCATTGCCGCTTGCCCCGCTCCATTTGCAGGAAAGGGTCAGCACGCCCGCTTCGACAGCCGCAGTGATCGGCAGGTCAGGCGTGGCATTGATCTTCACCGACAGTGCCGTGGCCGCCTGGGCAGCGGTTGCACCGTTAACGACAGTGGCCTGCACTCGCATGCCGCCGACATACAGGTTCAGCAGACCGGCTTCGGTCGCCGCCCCGGTGAGGGTAACTTTCGCACCGGCCTTGGCGCCTTCGGTATTGAGCAGCGGCAGGCACCAGACTTCGCCGGTGGGGTCCGCCTTGCGCCAGGTTTCATACATGGAGGCCAGCATGGAACCCTGACCGCCGATGTTTTTCGCCAGCGCCACACTCGGCACCAGCACCAGAGAGCCCAGTTCGGGGCCGGACACGTCGTCGTTGACCTGCGCAACGATCAGGCGACGCATGCTGGCCGACGCGCTGTTGGCGGCAGAGTTGTCCATCTCCGCATAAAACAGCGGCACGCGGACATCGGATGGAATGTTGTTAAAGCTGATAGCCATTGTTTGGCTTCCTCTTGGTTAAGCCGTGAAGGCTTGATGGGTGGTGGTGGATTGCTCGGTTTTGATGGTGATGTCGCCGTCGTTCTGACGACGCTGCCACCAGGCGTTGAAGGTCACCTGCCGGCCTTCGACGGGCAGCAAATCGCCCGCCTCCGGATCCGGCACAGTGCGGCCCTCGGCCGGTACTACAGTGATGCGTTGAGTCATGGGGTTACCTCTGCTGTGAACTTCGCTTCGATACGGCCATCAGGGCCGGGGGATTTCAGATTCGGATCTGCGGGGTCAACGCAGTCCATCTCGAGGGTGGCGCCGGTAAACCCGGGCAAACCATCCAGATACGCTTCGTGCCAGGTCTCGGCAGGCTGATCGGCGGTGTTGCGGCCCAACTGGAACTGCGCGGCAAAGCCGAAGCGGTACGTCACCCGGTCGCCGCTGATCTGCACCAGCGCGCCACCGGTGTATTGCATCGCGTCGTAATCGTGATCCGGGTTCCAGCCCACCAGTGCACGCCACAGTTCGGCGCGCAGGGCATGCAGTTGCTCACTGGCTTCCTGCCCGCGCTTGTCACCACCATCGAGCACCACCACGACATCGATCGTGTCGGTGATGTTCTGGCGAATGACGTTCTGCAAATCGTTGGCCGTGGACTGATCGCCAGTGGCAATCACGTAAGCCGACGGGTGAGCGAGCTGATCGCCGAGGGCGACCGCAGCCCAGTCGATACCGGCACTGATTCGCCCGGCAAAGCTCGGGCAGGTCGCCTGCAAATGGGCAACTATCGGGGTTATCTTCATAAGGAGTTCCGCGTGTGTTGGAGTGATCTGACGTGATGAATGCGCCTACTGGCTTACCTTGCCCAGCGCCTCATCCGCCTTGTCCGCCGCGCGACTGGCCGCATGCGCAGCCTGGCTGGCGATGGAGGCAGCCGTCTCGACCTTGTCCGCCGCCTGCGTTGTGGTTTCGGCCAGCCTGTCCAGGCGCCGGTCGCGTTTGCCCAGTGCTGCGTCATAGGCATTGCGAACCTCGGCGAGCTGCTGCGTATGCTCGGCATTGGCCGACCACTGCCCGGCCTGAAAACCGAGCATCAGGCAGCCAGCGATCAGCAGCATGGAAATCAACCAGACCTCCAGGCGCCGCCACCAATGGCGAGCGATGAAATCAATTGCGCATCTGTGCATCGTTTGCACCTCCGAGTTGGGATCGCAGCCGGGCTATTTCGGCGCTTTGCGTAGTGACCTTGTCGGTAAGCTGAACGATGTGGCTGGTGAGGGCTTCGATCTTGCCCTCCATCCGGCCAACCGCTGCGGCGAGTTCGTTGCGCTCCTTGGCGAACTGATCAGCCCGCGCTTCAGCCTCTTTGCGCGCCTGGCGCTCGGAGTCGAGCAGTTCATTGAGGCGGCGAACCGTGCCGATGTCCGCGTTGTCCATCGCCCGGTCTGTTGCATCTCTGGAAAGAAACTTGCGCAGCCATAAAAAGCCGCCAAGCAGAATTGTGCCCGTGCCGCCCAGCCAGGTAGCTGTGCCTGGGCCTAGGTCGGTTGGGTCCATGGGTACTCCGTAACAGGCTGGTGGACTCTCAAGGCCCTCGTTGATCGAAAGCCTGAACAAACTGGAAAGAGCCCCTTGATACGGGGCTCCGTTGTCGGGTCAGAACGGAATGACTTGCACCGTCATGCCTGTGCATAACCCCACAGGGCAATGCGCTCGGCAAAGTACGGTGTGACCAGTGCGACGGTCTGCGCCTGGTTGCTGGCTTCCAGGCTCATCTTTTCGCCATCGGTGCCGGGTCCTGTAACCCACAGCGTCACTGGCACCATTTCTGCCTTCGCTTTATCGAGCAGGTTTTTCAGCGCGGTGCGACCGGCAGCCGTTGGCGGAATCCCTGTTTCACCGATAAATGCGGCCATCTTGTTAGTCTTGGCATAGGTCAGAAACGGACCCACGATTTCATCGCGCAGAACGGTCGGCGAGATCAAATCGTTGTTATTGGCGTAGGCACCGCTGGAGCTTTTATCGTAATCGCCGTAAGCGTGGGCTTCCCAGACGATTGCATTGGCCGGATCGACAATCTTCGACTGAAGGTTGGCAGAGACGGTGGCCCAGTTTCTGGCGCTTGCAAACTCCAGCCCACAAATGAACACCGGCTTTTTCGAGCTATTGCGCAACGCCTGCAGCACGGTATTCATCGTGCTGATGTACAGCGCTTCAAGATCAGGCAACGTAATGTAGTCTTTGGCACCTGCCGTGGTATTCGAATACGGCTCGTTACCCAACCCCCAGCCCAGCACCATCGGATCGTCGCATTCAGTGACCAGCTTCTGGTGGAAGTTGGCCAGGTGAACGGCGCTCCAGAAAGTGCCGTTGACACCGTTCCCGTCCTTGATCAATACCGATTCGGTTGCCTTCCAGCCATTCTGATTACCGGCCTCTGCGGCAGGAAGAATGCGTCCGGTCAGCGTCCCGTTTGCATCTGTTTCGTAGCGATGCAACCGCATGTAGTGGTGCGGATCAGGAATGATTCTGGCCTCGCCGTTGGAGTCATCGCGAATCCAGCCAAGCATTTCTTTCCAGCGCTTCACAAAATCGGTGTTCAGGTTCGCCCCTTGGCCTGGCAGACCGTCCAGAGTCGACAGCTGAATGGCGCGCTGAAGTTCGAACGGGAACCGGATCAGACGCACGCCCCGGTTCTTGACCCAGGTCGTGATGGTTCCACGATTGGGCCACTGGTAATGAGTCCCGGCCTCGCCCGGCACGATCTGTCCGGCGTTCGCCACCGAACCCAGGTTGATACCTACCAGCGGAATATTCTTCAGCTGGCTGACAGCAGAACTGCTATTGGACATGATTGATACCTCTAGTTGGCACCGCGAGGCAGCAGCGACGCTGCTGTACCTCTTTCGCTCAACGGCGATAACTCGAGGCTCGCGGCCTTCACATGATTCAACGTCCCGCAGCGGGAACATTTGATCTGGAGCTCTGTGTATTCACCCATGCGGGCCAGCAGTTTCTTGCACTGCCCGCATCTAAAGTTTTTCAACATCTACATTGGCCTCCATGCGCCTGGCCCAATGAAAAACCCCGCCGAGGCGGGGTTTGAGGTGGGTCGCCAGTGACCGGTTGTGGCTGTTGATCAGCCTGTTTCCGGCTGCTGCCCTGAGGCGCAAATCGCATATCGTGGGACCTTTTTACCCCCCTCCGGAAAGCCTGGGAAGGGGCAGTTTCGGGGTGGGTCGAGTTTGACCGGAGTTCAACACGAGTTCGGCCACAGCTGTGCAATCGACCCGGATAAACGGCGTGAAACCGTGTCTTCATTCACCCTTGCGCAGCTTTGTCGGCGACGGCGTTGTTGCTTCTGGAAGCGCTGCGCTCGGCGAGAATCGCCAGCACTTGCTGGTGAAGCTTGTTGATCCAGTTGCGATAGGTGCGGTCTGCGCCCTCATTAATGCCCACTAGGCGCATCTGCTCGCGCACCGGCAACGACTCGACATAACGCAATGTCGCCAGCTGGGCCAGTTCGGGCCCGCGGCTCTTTGCCGGGCTGCGCGACAGCTGCGCAATGGCCGCCTCCACTTCGCTGCTTATATAGTCCAGACCGCTGCCATTGCCCACCAGCGCGCGCGAGCCGGGTGTGCGACGCGGAATGTACGCGCCCCATTCCATGATCCCGGCCATCGGACTGCTCAGCCCGCCGCCCAGACCAATGCGCATGCGCTGTTCACCCCAATGCTGCATCACGGCTTCTACTTTCTCGATCATTGTGTCTCTCCTGTAGGACCTTTCTGAAAAGCTGCGCAGCGTCTTTCGCTACACAGAACAAAGGCCTTACAATACATTTTGTATTTTTATGACACAACGAAGCATTACATTATGTATATTGCTCAACAACCTACAGCCTGTATGATTCGACGCATGAACAGAAAATGGTATGAAGTCGCAAGACAGGTCATGGAAACCCAGGAAATCAGCCAGGAAGAAATGGCTGAGCGGATGGGCGTGACGCCCGGCGCGGTAGGGCATTGGCTGAACGGCAAGCGTGAACCGAAGATCGAGGTCATCAATCGATTTCTGACCGAGCTCGGCCTGCCGATTCTCACCACCTCCATCCCGGCCAGCGAACCCGGCATGCACAACGTGGAGCCCACGGTGCAGCCTTCGCGTTTCTATCGCTATCCGGTCATCAGCTGGGTCGAGGCCGGTGGCTGGAGTGAGGCCGTCGAGCCCTACCCTGCCGGCTATTCGGACACTTTCGAGATCAGCGACTATAAAGCCAAGGGCAGAGCTTTCTGGCTGGTAGTGCGTGGTGACTCGATGACCGCGCCCGCAGGGCAGAGCATTCCCGAAGGCATGTTGATTCTGGTCGACACCGGAATCGAGCCCACTGCCGGCAAGCTGGTCATCGCCAAACTGCCGGAAAGCAACGAGGCCACCTTCAAAAAACTGGTCGAAGACGCCGGACGCTACTTTCTCAAGCCGCTGAACCCCGCCTACCCGACCCTTGCGGTGACCGAGGAGTGCAAACTGATCGGCGTCATCAGGCAGATGACCATGCGCCTCTGAATCCCGGCACGCCCCGCCCAAGCCCCGATAATCGGGGCTTTTTCATGCGCCACTGTTTCAGTCCGGGCAGGTGTCCGTGTAGGAAACATTTGTAGCTTGCGTGAGAAACACCCCTCAATTACTGTATGCACATACAGTAAAAAGGAGTTCACTCATGCTCAAGCAGTTCCCCGACACCTCGCAACATGACGCTTATCTGGCCTTGGCACAGCGGATTCAAGACGCTATCACCAGTGACAAGGCCCAGATCGAGCATCAGGTCCTCCTGATCAGGGAGCCTGGCGAGTCGGTGGCCCACTGGGAGCGCATCATGGATCAGATCAGCGAGGCCGACGGCATCAACGTAACCCGCAGCTCTGAAAACGGCACTGCCCACGTGTTCTGGTACATCGATTCCCTGTGATGCGGACTATACAGATCGTATTTAAAATACAAACTGTATTGTCACGACGCGCTACATATCGTATTGTTTGTCTGCACCCCATTTCGGGAGTACTCACATGCAAACCACAGGGAGTCATGGAATGAACGAAATACTGGATCAACTCCGCAAAGAATTCGCCACGCCGTGCCCTTCGCTGAGCGCCGTCAGAGAGCGTTATTTTTCGCACCTGTCGAACGACAGAAATCTGCTGCGCAAGATCAACGCAGGGCGCATCGACTTGAAGGTCAGCCGTACAGGCGGCAGTCGTCAGGGGCACCCCTTCGTGTACCTGCACGACCTGGCCAACTACCTGAGCGCCATCGTGACCAACAGGGCCGCCTGAGGTCAAAAAAGCACCGCCGCAGCGCGATAATGTTCATCGAACTTTGCAGTCATGAAAAATCTTGCTACGTTTCCGGTACAAAACAAAAACAATCGGGATCCGTTCATGACCAAGACATCGAGGCGCTGGCCCTTCGCGGCCTGCCTGTTATCGCTTGCCTGCGGCACCGCTGCTGCCGCGCCCTATTCGACCATGGTGGTGTTCGGTGACAGCCTGGCCGATGCCGGGCAGTTTCCCGACACCGCCGGGCCCAGAGGCTCTACGCTTCGGTTCACCAATCGGGTCGGCCCCACTTATCAGGACGGCAGTGGAGAGGTGTTCAACCTGAACTCGTCGACGCTGATCGGCAGGATGCTCGGTGTGCCGGCAGGAGATCTGGCGGCTTCCACGTCGCCGGTCAATGCTGCGCTGGGCGCACCCGATGGCAATAACTGGGCAGTCGGCGGCTATCGGACCGACCAGATTCTTGACTCGATCAACTCGCAATCCACCGTCGTCGACCCGAACACCGGCACATTGCTGCGCAGCCGGACCGGTTATCTGCCCGCCAACGGTTTTCGCGCCGACCCCAACGCGCTTTATTACCTGACCGGAGGCGGCAACGACTTCCTGCAGGGTCGTGTGTTGAGTGCCAGCAGCGCCGCGCAAGCTGCCAATCAGCTGGCTGACAGCGCGCAAGCCCTGCAACAGGCCGGTGCGCGCTACATCATGGTCTGGTTGCTGCCGGATATCGGTAAAACGCCAGCCTTGAGCGGTTCGCCACTGGCTTCGGCAACTTCCGCACTCAGCGCGGGCTTCAATCAGCAGTTAGTCAGCCGACTGGCGCAGATCAATGCCCAGATCATTCCGCTGAATGTTCCATTGCTGATCAATGAAGTCCTCGCCGAACCGGCACGCTTCGGGTTCGATCCCAACGAGAATCTGGTCAGTACCTGTTTCAGCGGCAATAGCTGCCGGGAAAGCACCACCAACGGCCGGTCCAGTGCGACGCCGAATCCAAACCGGCTGTTCTTCAACGATCGCGTGCATCCGACCGAGGCCGGGCAGAGGTTGCTGGCCGACTACGCCTACTCGCTGCTTTCGGCCCCCTGGGAAATCTCCCTGCTGCCGGAAATGGCCAATGGCACGCTGCGCATGCATCAGGACGAGATCCGCGCCCAGTGGCTCAGCGACTGGGGCAACTGGCAAGGCATAGGACAGTGGCAGAGCATGCTTTCGGCAGGCGGTCAGAAAATGGACTTCGACGCGCAGGACAGTTCGGCTGATGCTGACGGAAGAGGCTATAACCTGACCATCGGCGGCAGCTACCGATTTGCCGAAAACTGGCGCACTGGGGTTGTCGCCGGGGCGTATCGCCAGAGTCTCGAGGCAGGGCCAAGGGATTCGGACTACAAACTCAACAGCTACATCGCCACTGCGTTCCTGCAGTATCAGGCCAACCACTGGTGGGGTGATCTGGCGGTGTCGGGCGGCAAACTGGACTACGAAAATGCCGAGCGCAAGTTCGCGCTGGGCGTCAGCGAAGGTCAGGAAAAAGGCGATACCGACGGCGAAATGTGGGCTGTCAGCGGGCGGGTCGGTTTCGACATCGCGGGCCCGACCAGTCGCTGGCATCTGTCGCCTTTCGTCAGCGCCGATTACGCGCACATCGATGTCGACGGCTACTCGGAAAAAGGCGACCGCTCGACCGCGCTGACCTTCAGTGACCAGACGCGCAAATCGCGGCGTGCTGGCGTGGGTGTGCAGGGCAAATTCCAGGTGACACCGAGCACACAGGTATGGGGCGAAGTGGCCCATGAAAGGGAGTTCGAGACCGATCAGCAGGACGTGACCATGGCGCTCAACAGCGTCCAGTCAGTCGGTTTCACGCTGCAAGGCTACACGCCGCAACGCGATTTGAACCGGGCCACGCTGGGCGTCAGCCAGAAGCTGACTCAGGACCTGACACTGCGCGGCAATTACAACTGGCGCAAGAACGACGACGTGACCCAGCAAGGGGTGAATGTTGCGTTGAGTCTGAGTTTCTAGACTGCCCGCAGGAGGGAGCGTGAGGAACGATAATCTGACTATCGTGCCCATGCTCCGCGTGGGCATGCCGTTCTGGACGCTTCGCGTCCTGTCCTGAGAGCTGCGGCGCGGCGCAAATCTGTGACGCGGAGCGTCACCCGCGGCATTCCCACGCTGGAGCGTGAGGAACGATAGCTCTCCAACTACCGTTCATTACCAGAGCAGCAAGCCTGACTATCGTGCGACGCTCCGCGTCGCATGCCGTTCTGGACGCTCCGCGTCCTGTCCTGACTCTGCGGCGCGGCGCAGATCTGTGACGCGGAGCGTCACCCACGGCATTCCCACGCTGGAGCGTGAGGAACGATAGCTCTCCAACTACCGTTCATTACCAGAGCAGCAAGCCTGACTATCGTGCGACGCTCCGCGTCCTATCCTGAGAACTGCGGCGCGGCGCAAATCTGTGACGCGGAGCGTCACCCGCGGCATTCCCACGCTGGAGCGTGAGGAACGGTAGCTCTCCAACTACCGTTCATTACCAGAGCAGCAAGCCTGACTATCGTGCGACGCTCCGCGTCGCATGCCGTTCTGGACGCTCCGCGTCCTGTCCTGACTCTGCGGCGCGGCGCAGATCTGTGACGCGGAGCGTCATCCACGGCATTCCCACGCGGGAGCGTGAGAAACGATAATCTCAACTATCGTGGGATGCTCTGCGTCCGCTTTGAGACGCAGAGCAGCAAGCCTGCTCAACCCTCGGCAGGCTGCGAGGCCAGGGCTACGGCGCGGAACATGGCGCGGCGTTTGTTCAGGGTTTCTTCCCATTCCAGCACTGGCACGGAGTCGGCGACAATGCCGCCGCCGGCCTGTACATGCAGCTCACCATCCTTGATCACCGCAGTCCGAATCGCAATCGCCGTGTCCATGTTGCCGTTCCAGGCCAGGTAACCGACTGCGCCGCCATAGACGCCGCGTTTGACCGGCTCCAACTCGTCGATGATTTCCATGGCGCGGATCTTCGGCGCCCCGGACAGGGTGCCCGCCGGCAGAATCGCGCGCAGCGCGTCCATCGCGCTCAACCCGCTTTTCAACTGGCCTGTGACGTTGGATACGATGTGCATGACGTTGGAATAACGCTCGATGACCATTTTCTCGGTCAGTTTGACCGTGCCAATCTCGGACACCCGACCGGTATCGTTGCGGCCGAGATCGATGAGCATCAAGTGCTCGGCGATTTCCTTGTGATCGGAGAGCAGGTCTTCTTCCAGCGCGCGATCCGCCTCTTCGGTGGCGCCGCGAGGACGAGTACCGGCGATCGGACGCACAGTGATCAGATTGTCCTCGACCCGCACCAGCACTTCCGGCGAACTGCCGACGACATGGAAGTCGCCGAAGTTGAAGAAATACATATAAGGCGTCGGGTTGAAGCAGCGCAGCGCCCGATACAGATCGATCGGCGCGGCGCTGAAATCGATGGACATGCGCTGCGACGGTACAACCTGCATCACGTCGCCGGCGAGGATGTACTGCTTGATCGTATCGACCGCCGCCTCGTAATCGTCCTGGGTAAAGCTGGAACGAAACACCGGGTCGGCCGCCGGCGGCCGGTCCAGATCAAGGCCGCGGCGCGGCGTGATCGGCTGACGCAGCTTGTGCATCAGTTCATCGAGCTGTGCAACACCACTCGCGTAAGCGTCCTGTTGCGCCGGATCGATCAGCACGATGGCGTGCATCTTGCCCGCCAGGTTGTCGAACACCACGACCGCGTCAGACACCATCAACAGGATATCCGGCACGCCCAGCGGGTCGGGATTCGGGCAGTTGGCCAGACGCTTCTCGACATAGCGCACACAGTCATAGCCAAAGTAGCCCACCAGCCCGCCGTTGAAGCGTGGCAGCCCGGCAATGGTCGGCACGTTGTAACGCGCCTTGAAGGTTTCGACGAAGTCCAGCGGGTCTTCGACATCCAGGCTTTCGATCTCGACGCCATCATGGGTCACGCTGACGTGATGACCATGCACGCGCATCACGGTGCGGCACGGCAGGCCGATGATCGAATAACGCCCCCACTTCTCGCCGCCCTGCACCGACTCCAGCAGATAGGAGTTGGGCTGATCGGCAAGCTTGAGGTAGATCGACAGCGGCGTGTCGAAGTCGGCCAGGGTTTCGCGGGCAAGCGGGATGCGGTTGTAGCCTTCGGCGGCCAAACGCAGGAATTCTTCACGGTTCATGAGCAACCTCGTGGTTTGAGGACAAAACGGTCAGTAAGGCAAACGTGCCGGCAGGCCGGCCAGAATCAGGTCAGGCGCGCCAACGCCAGCGGGCCAGGGCCTTGATGACTTTCATCCAGAGTTTGCGAGTGACCACCACGATGGATTCTCTTGAGGAGGGACGTTTGATGTCGGGCAACAGTATCTCAGCGTCCATGTCCAGGCAACCGGGAATCAGTCTGCGCAGATCATCGATGACCATCGCCGGGTTTTCCTCGGCAATCGGTCGCCCGTGGTTGTAGCCATAGCTCAACGCGACGCAGGCCACACCGGCAGCCTTGGCAGCCTGCACGTCACTGCGCGAGTCGCCGACGAACAGCGATTGCGAGGCAGGTGCACCAGCCATTTTCATCACGAAGAACAGTGCAGCAGGATCAGGCTTTTTCTGCGGCATGGTGTCACCGCCGACAATCCAGCGAAAGAAACGCCCCAGCTTCATCTCGTCCAGCAGCGGCGCGACGAAGCGCTCCGGCTTGTTGGTGATGAGCGCCATTTCGACACCCATTTTCTGCAGCCACTTGAGGGTTTCGCGCACGCCGGGGTAGACCACGGTGAATTTATGCTTTTGTGCATAAGCGCGCATGAAGATTTCCAGGCCCTGCTCGGCCAGGGCGTCATCGACTCCACTGTGGTCGAGGTTGTTGGCCAGCGCGCGGCGTACCAGCACCGGCGCACCGTTGCCCACCCAGGCCCGCACCGATTCCAGCCCGGCGATCGGACGCCCCAGTTCAGAGAGCATGGTGTCCACCGCCACGGCCAGATCGGGCACCGAGTCCACCAGGGTGCCGTCCAGGTCGAACATGATCAGCTTGGGAAGCTTGCCTGCAAACAACTGCTCGAAGCCGCTCATGCGCGGGATGACGCCAGTTCTGTGCGCATCTTTTCGATCACTTCGCGGTAGTCCGGCGCATTGAAAATGGCTGAACCGGCGACGAAGGTATCAGCACCTGCCGCTGCGATTTCGCGGATATTGTTGACGTTCACGCCGCCGTCGATTTCCAGGCGGATGTCGCGTCCGGAAGCATCGATCAGGGCGCGCGCTTCACGCAGCTTGTTGAGCGTACCGGGAATGAACTTCTGCCCGCCGAAACCGGGGTTGACGCTCATGAGCAGGATCATGTCGACCTTGTCCATGACGTATTCGAGCAGGTTCAACGGCGTGGCCGGGTTGAACACCAGGCCCGCCTTGCAGCCACCCTCGCGGATCAACTGCAGCGAACGGTCGATGTGCTGGGTCGCTTCCGGGTGAAAGGTGATGTAGGTGGCACCGGCCTCGATGAAGTCGCCGATGATGCGATCCACCGGGCTGACCATCAGGTGCACGTCAATCGGTGCAGTGACGCCATATTTGCGCAGCGCGCTGCACACCATCGGACCAATGGTCAGGTTCGGGACGTAGTGATTGTCCATGACATCGAAGTGGACAAAGTCGGCGCCGCTGGACAGCACGTTGTCGACTTCCTCACCCAGACGGGCGAAGTCAGCGGAAAGAATCGATGGGGCAATAACGAAGGGCTGCATGACGCACCTGTTTGAGCAGAATCACGGTGCGCGGATTGTACGCCAAGCTTCGCCCGGAGCGGTAAGCTTCGAGCCTCAAGCCTCAAGCTTCAAGCCTCAAGCCTCAAGCCTCAAGCCTCAAGCTTCAAGCTTCAAGCTTCAAGCATTTTGATTTGCTTCTGCTTGTAGCTTGTAGCTTGTAGCTTGTAGCTTGTAGCTTGTAGCTTGTAGCTAGCAGCTTGCAGCTTGCAGTCACTGCGCCGTTCGCAGTTTTTCGCTGCGCCCCCTCAGCCACTCCAGCACCAGCAGCAAGACCACCGAGAAGCCGATCAGCAGGGTCGCAGCGGCGGCGATGGTCGGGCTGAGGTTTTCGCGAATGCCGCTGAACATCTGCCGAGGCAGGGTCGCCTGTTCCGGCCCGGCGAGGAACAGCGTGACCACCACTTCGTCGAACGAGGTCGCGAAGGCGAACAGCGCGCCGGAAATCACCCCCGGCGCAATCAGCGGCAGCGTCACGCGCCGGAACGCGGTCAGCGGCGATGCACCGAGGCTGGCAGCAGCGCGCACCAGGTTGTGATTGAAGCCCTGCAAAGTAGCCGACACGGTGATGATCACGAACGGCACGCCCAGCACCGCATGGACCAGAATCAGCGAGGTGTAGCTATTGCCCAGGCCCAGTGGCGCGAAGAACAAGTAGCTGGCGACGCCGACGATCACCACCGGCACCACCATCGGCGAGATCACCAGGGCCATGACCAGCGCCTTGCCGGGGAAGTTGCCGCGGGTCAGGCCGATCGCCGCCAGCGTGCCGAAGCCCATCGCCAGCAGGGTCGCAGCCGGGGCGACAATCATGCTGTTCTTCAGCGCGCGCATCCACTCGGCAGAGTTGAAGAAGTCCTGATACCACTGCAACGAGAAGCCTTGCAGCGGATAGACCAGAAAGCTGCCGGAGTTGAATGACAGCGGCACGATGACCAATACCGGCAGCACAAGAAACAGCAGCACCAGCGTGCAGATGATGCGCAAGGTGTAATACCAGAGGCGCTCGATCGGCGATGTGTAAGGGTTCAGCATGGTCACGCTCCTCAGCTCAGACGCAGGCGGCTGGCGCCGACCAGCCAGCTATAAATCAGGTACAGCACGATGGTCGCCAAAAGCAGCAGCCCGCCAAGCGCGGTGGCCATGCCCCAGTTGATGCTGGTGTTGGTGTAGAACGCGACGAAATAGCTGACCATCTGATCGTTCGGGCTGCCCAGCAACGCCGGGGTGATGTAGTAGCCGATCGACAGAATGAACACCAGCAGACAGCCGGCACCGATCCCGGCGTAGGTCTGCGGGAAGTACACGCGCCAGAAGCTCGCAAACGGATGGCAGCCCAGCGAAATCGCCGCGCGCATGTAGGTCGGGGAAATGTTCTTCATCACGCTGTAGATCGGCAGGATCATGAACGGCAGCATGATGTGCACCATCGAGATGTACACGCCGACGCGGTTGAAGACCAGCTCCAGCGGCTTGTCGATGATGCCCATCGCCAGCAAGGCACTGTTGATCAGACCGCTGGACTGCAACAACACGATCCAGGCAGCCACGCGCACCAGAATCGAGGTCCAGAACGGCAGCAACACCAGAATCATCAGCAGGTTGCTCTGCCGCGCAGGCAGGCTGGCCAGCAGATAGGCCAGCGGATAAGCCAGCACCAGACAGATCGCGGTAATCACCAGGCCCATCCAGAACGTGCGGGCGAAGATGTCCAGATAGATCGCCTGGTCCGGAGTCGCCGGGGCGATTTCGCCGAGGTCATCGACACGATGGTCGACCGCCGCCAGCAGGTAATACGGGGTGATGCTGCTGGTATTGCGGCGCACCGCCTGCCAATAGGCCGGGTCGCCCCAACGCTCGTCCAGCGCTTCGAGTGCTTCTTTATAAGAGGCCGGCTCAGTCTTGAACGGCAGCGCGCGGGCGGTCTTGCTCAGCAGGCTGCGGTATCCGGCCAGCTCGATGTTCAGACGCTTGGACAGATCACCCAGCGTGGAATTCTTGCGCGTTTCGGCCAGGTCCAGGCTCATTGCCTTGTAGACCGACTCGGGCGGCAGCCCTTTACCATCCCACTTTTGTACTTCGACCACGGTGGTCGGCAGCGCAGTCACGACTTCGGGGTTGCCGACGCTCTTGTACAGCAGCGCAGCGATGGGCACGAGAAACACCAACAGCAGGAAAATCACCAACGGCGCGATCAGTGCCTGAGCCTTCCAGCGGTTGACCCGCTCGGCGCGAGCGAGACGTTGCTTCAAGTTAGGGCTGGCGCCTTCAGTCAAGGGCACGGCGATGGCCATAGCGAACTCCGGAATCTTTCAACGAGGGGGCGCTCCCCGCTTCAGGGAGCGCCCGGTTCTGACTCAACGCAAACGGATTACTTGGCAGCCCAGGCAGTGAAACGCTGCTCGAGGGATTCGCCGTTGTCGGTCCAGAACGCCACGTCCATCTGCACCTGATCCTTGATGTTCTCAGGCGTGGTCGGCATGTTCTGCAGGGTTTCCTTGTCCAGCAGCTTGACCGCCTGGGTGTTGGCCGGGCCGTAGGCGATGTTCTGCGAGTAGGTCTTCTGCTGCTCGGGGCTCAGCATGTAGGCGATGAACTTCTTCGCGGCATCGGCGTTTTTCGAACCCTTCGGGATGGCCCAGGCGTCGAAGTCATACACGCCACCGGTCCACACGACTTTGAGGTTGCTTTCCTTCTGCACGGCGGCGATCCGGCCGTTGTAGGCCGAGCTCATCACCACGTCACCGGAAGCGAGGTACTGCGGCGGCTGTGCGCCAGCTTCCCACCACTGAATGCTTGGCTTGAGCTCATCCAGCTTTTTGAACGCGCGGTCCTGGCCGTCTTTGCTGGCCAATACCTTGTAGACGTCTTTCGGCGCAACGCCGTCGGCCATCAGGGCGAATTCCAGGGTGTACTTGGCGCCTTTGCGCAGGCCGCGCTTGCCCGGGAATTTCTTGGTGTCCCAGAAATCGGCCCAGCCGCTGGGTGCAGTGCTGACCTTGTCAGCGTTGTAGGCCAGCACGGTGGACCAGACGAAGAAGCCGGCACCGCAGGTGGTGATGGCGCCAGGCACGAAGTCAGCGGCATTGCCCAGCTGTTTCGGGTCCAGCTCTTCGAACATGTCTTCGTCGCAACCACGCGCCAGTTCCGGCGATTCGACTTCTACCAGGTCCCAGGAAACGCTTTTGGTGTCGACCATGGTTTTGACCTTGGCCATCTCCCCGTTGTACTCACCGGCGATGATCTTGCCGTTGCCAGCCTTTTCCCAAGGCGCGTAGAAGGCCTTTTCCTGAGCGGCCTTGTTGGCACCGCCAAAGGAGATGACGGTCAGGTCGGTGGCTGCCATGGCTTGCGCCGCGCACATCATGCCCAACGTGATGGCGGTGAACTTCAAAGATTTCAACATGTGTTCTTTTCTCCACGAGCAGTGTTGGTAAGCGATTGGGATGGGCGATCAGGTCGCCTCTGTTATTGCTTTTGTCGGTAGATCAATGCACTTGCTGCAAGGGGTCGAGCGCTCGGACGTGCTCGACTTGCCAGCCGATGGGCACCACGTCGCCCACGCTCAGGCCGGGGTCCAGTTCGGCAATCGGCTGTTTGACGAAGAAGTCGTGCTTGCCTGCCACTTCCAGACGCACGCGAACGTGGTCGCCCAGATAGATGAACTCGGCCACACGACCGGAAAAACGGTTGGCGCAGCTCTCGCTGCGGCCATTGAGGTTGATGCGCTCGGGACGGATCGACAGGGTGACCGGGCCACCTGGCTGACCGACATTGATTGCCAGCGCGTGGACTTTTTCGCCACGCTCCAGCTCGACCACACAGCGGTCGCCGTCCTGACTGACCAGACGTCCGTTGAGGCGGTTGTTCTCGCCGATGAAGTTGGCGACGAAGGTGTTCTTCGGTTCTTCGTACAAGCTGCGGGGCGGCGCGATCTGCTGGATCTCGCCCTGATGGAAGACCGCGACCCGGTCCGACATGGTCAGCGCTTCGCCCTGGTCGTGAGTCACATAGACCACGGTCACACCCAGGCGCTGGTGCAAGTGCTTGATCTCCATCTGCATGTGTTCGCGCAGCTGCTTGTCGAGGGCGCCGAGCGGCTCATCCATCAGCACCAGTTGCGGTTCGAAGACCAGCGCACGCGCCAGCGCAACGCGCTGCTGCTGGCCACCGGACAGCTGCGCCGGATAGCGATGCGCAAAGGTATCGAGCTGGACCATGCCCAGTGCCTTTTTGACCTTCTCGCCGACGTCGGTCTTGCTCATGCCACGCACCGATAACGGGAACGCCAGGTTCTCGGCCACGGTCATGTGCGGAAACAAGGCGTAGTTCTGGAACACCATGCCGATGTCGCGTTTATGCGGTGGCACGTTGTTGATGGCGCGGCCACCGAGGAGGATTTCACCGGCCGTCGGTGTCTCGAAACCGGCCAGCATCATCAGGCTGGTGGTCTTGCCGGAGCCGGAAGGACCGAGCAGGGTCAGGAACTCGCCCTTGCGAATGTCCAGGTTGAGGTCTTTGACGATCAGTGCTTCGCCGTCGTAGCTCTTCTGCACACCACGAAAGCTGACCAGAACATCATTTGCTCCAGCGCTTGTATCGACGTCGCTCATTACCCACACCCTTGTTTTGTCTGCGTGGGCTCCAGCCTAGAGCAGCCCGAAGCCCCCGCAAATCGGTGGCCGGGAGAGAATCGCCTAGGCCGGCTGGAAGGCCAGGGGTAGGGATTGCCCTACAGAGATGGCGCGATTGGATAAGTCGGCTCAGGCATCCTTCTCGACGCACTGCGTTGCAAGAGGACGCAGAGCGTCCCGAACGGCATGCCCACGCGGAGCATGGGCACAATAGTGCTCTCAAGGACGCCTATCGTTCCGCACGCTCAGCGTGGGAATGCGGGTCTCGACGCACTGCGTCGCAAGAGGACGCAGAGCGTCCCGAACGGTATGCCCACGCGGAGCATGGGCACAATAGTGTTCTCAAGGACGCCTATCGTTCCGCACGCTCCGCGTGGGAATGCAGGTCTCGACGCTCTGCGTCGCAAGAGGACGCAGAGCGTCCCGAACGGTATGCCCACGCGGAGCATGGGCACAATAGTGTTCTCACGGACGCCTATCGTGCCGGGTGTCGTTTTCAGACTCAGAGCAGCTTGTGCTCCATCGCGTACTTGACCAGATCGGCCAGCGAGTTGAGTTTCATTTTTTGCATCAGCCGGGCCTTGTGGGTGCTGATGGTCTTGCTGCTCAAGGCCAGTTGCTGAGCGATGTCGTTGACGTTGGCGCCCTGGGCAAGGCGCTCGAACACCGAAAACTCGCGCTCCGACAGCAGCGAGTGCAGAGGCCGGCTGTCGGTGAGACCCACTTCAAAGACCATGCGGTCGGCCAGGTCCGGGTCGATATAACGACCGCCGGCCGCCACCCGGCGAATGGCCGTCAGCAGCAGCGCCGGGTCGCTGTCCTTGGTGGCATAACCTGCTGCGCCGACCTTCAGGGCACGCGCGGCCATCTGCGCCTCATTGTGCATCGACAGCACCAGAATGGCCGGCGGGTTGGTCAGTGCGAGAATCCTCGGTATCGCCTCGAGGCCATTGACGCCGGGCATGGAGATATCCAGCAGCACCACTTCGCAGGCCACATGACGCAGGGTTTCGAGCAACTGTTCGCCGTTGCTGGCCTCGCCCACCACCTGCAGATCCCTGGCCAGGCCAATCAATTGCTTGATCCCTTCACGCACGATGGTGTGGTCTTCGGCTACCAAAACACGAATCACTGTCTTCGCTCCTGTGCGAGGGTGTCCAGCGGGATATAGGCGCGCAAGGTTGTGCCCTCACCCACCTCGCTGTCCAGCTCCAGTCTGCCGCCGAGCATCAGCACCCGCTCGCGCATCCCGACCAGACCGAACGAAACCGCCCTGCCCGACTCGATGACAAAGCCCTGCCCGTCATCAGCGATGCTCATGCACATCATGCCGTCCTGCAGCGTCAGGCTGATCTCTACCGTGTGCGCGCGGGCATGGCGCATCACGTTGGTCAGCGCCTCCTGAAGGATGCGGAACATGCCCGTAGCCCTGGCATCGCTGAGCGCCGGGAGATTGTCCGGCACCTGCACCAGGCACGGAATCTGCGTACGCGCCTCGAAACGGCGTGCCTGCCATTCGATGGCCGAAGCGATACCGGCGTCGAGAATCGGTGGGCGCAAGGCCGTGGCAACATCGCGCACCAGTTGAAACAACTGAGCGATCAGACGCTTCATGCTGTCCAGCCGCTCGCTCAGGCTAGGGTCGAGGTCGGCATAGGCCAGCTCGCACATCGACGTCTCGAGCTTCAATACCGTCAGCATCTGACCCAGCTCGTCGTGAACCTCGCGGGCAATATGCGCCTTCTCTTCTTCACGCACGCTTTCCAGATGCGCTGACAACTCACGTAACAGATCATGCGCGCGGCGCCGCTCGCTGACGTCAGTGAGGAACACCACCAGGTATTCAGCGTCACGAAAGCGCAGGAAGCTCAACGAGACATCGACAGGCAGCAGGCTGCCATCGGCGCGCAGGCAATGGGTCTCGAACACTTGCGGGCTGTCTTCGCTGGAACGCGCGCTCTTCCACAGGTTGAGCCAGCGATCCATGTGCAGACCGGGCTCGAAATCGATCAGCGGGCGCTCGACCACCTGCCCCGGCGCATAGCCCAGCATGGATTCCGCCGCCCGGTTGGCGTAACGCACGCGGCTGTCCCAGTTGACCCACAGAATGCCGACGGTGCTTTGATCAATGGAAAACTGCGCCAGGCGCAGCGCCTCCTCCTCTTCGACACGGCGGGCGAGTTCTTCACGCGCAGCCAGCAGCTCCTGCTCCAGCGCCTGCTGCTGGCGACGCTGCCAGATCACGATGGCGAAACACGCCAGCAACATCACCAGCAGCAGAATGCACAGGTTCTTCCAGAGTTTGGTCGACTCGATGAAGTGGGACGGGGTCAGCGGCATCCAGCGCGCGTGCAACTGCTCCAGCTCCTTGGCAGGGATCGCTCGCAACGCTTCGCTGACGATGGCGGCCAGCTCCGGCATGTCGCGTCGTGAAGCCACACGCAACAATTGCGGCAGCCCGATATCCCCCACCACCGCCAACCCGGCGAACTCCGGCTCGCGCAGCAGACGACTGAGTTGCGCTTCGTCCACCACGGCATAACGAGCTTGCTGGCTGAGCAACAGCTGCAAGGCCTGGCGCTCCAGCGGCACGCCTTGCAGGTTGAGGTGCGCAAAGTTGCTGCGCAGGTAGTCGGCCGTGGTACTGGGCATGCGTACCGCGACGCGCGAAAGGCTGTCGAGTTTCTCCAAGTCCACGGCAGTGCTGCCATCACGTTCGCCGATCAACAGCTGCGAAACACGCAGATACGGGTCGGAAAACAACCACAGACGCAGGCCTGCGGGGGTTTGCATCAAGCCGGGCGCAACGTCGATTTCCCCCTTGGCCAGCGCGTTCTCCAACGCGCTCTGGTCAGGAAAATTCCGCCACAGCAAGTCGACCGGCAGCGTCGCCGCCAGCGCATTCATCAGGTCGACGTTGGCACCGGACAACTGCTGCAAGCGTTGATCGAACTGCGCGTAAGGCGCGCGCAGTACCAGCCCTACGCGCAAGGGTCCGTGCTGGTCGAGCCAGTTGCGTTGCGCTGCGCTCAACTGCGCAACGGCAGGTGTTTGAGGTTCGTCAGCCTGCGTATTCGCCATCTGAGCCATCAAGAGCAAGGCCAGGCAGCCGATAAAACCGGTACGCAGAAGACGAATCATCAGTATGTCGCTCTCGTGTGTGCGTATCACGGCCGTGTGCCGCGCAGGCTCAGGCCTGACAAAAGCCGATCAACCCATTAGGCTGCCGGGATAGTTTCTGGCTTGGAATATCCGATGTCCTACACCTTTCGCGCAACGTTTCCTGCATTGTTTCTGTCATTGATACTGCCTTGCGCCTTGCCTGCCCTCGCAGCCGACCCGGCGCCTGCCCCGGCCAAGGACGCGGCTGCAGAAGCGCCCGTCGAAAGAGCCCCGCTGCTCAGCCGCTCGCAGGAAGACGCAATAGCGCTGGAACGTCAATTGCCGCGCGAAGATCAGCAACAACTTCAGGCTGGAGACGACAGCTTTCTCGCGCTCTGGAAACCCGCCAACACTGAGGCCCCTGAAGGCGCGGTCATCATTGTGCCTGGCGACGCCGAGTCACCGGACTGGCCCGACGCTGTCGGCCCGCTGCGACGCAAGTTTCCGGATGTCGGCTGGTCGAGCCTGAGCATCACCCTGCCGGACCCGCTCGACAACACGCCGGGAGCACGCGAGCCCGATGCTGCTCCAGCAGATGCAAACACCGCCAAAGCCACTGACGCACCGAAGGAAACCCCCAAGGACGCCACCGCGACGGCAAAAGACCCGGCCGCAGAAGCCGAGGCCCTGGCTGCGGCTGAAACGGCCAAGGCTGCTGCCGACGAAGCGCTCGACAAGGCTCAGGCCGAGCGCATCTTCGCGCGGATCGAAAGTGCGATCAGCTTTGCGCAGCAGAACAAAGCACGCAGTATCGTGTTGATCGGCCACAGCAGCGGCGCGTACTGGGCGGCCAGGTTCCTCAATGAGCGGACATCGCCTGTGGTGCAGAAACTGGTGATGCTGGCGGCGCGTGAGCCTATGAATGCCAAGCCTTCGCTGTTGGACATGGTGCCTCAGCTGAAAGTAAAGGCCGTCGACTTCATCTACAAAAACTCACCTGACGAGGCCGCGAAGGCCCGCCTGCAGGCCAGTAAACGCACCAAGGGGCCAGGCTTTACCCAGATCGGCCTGATCAACATCGCCGGCAGCGGAGATACCGAACAAGAGCAGCTATTCCGCCGTGTTCGTGGCTGGATAGACGCCAAAGAGGAAAAATAAGCGCCACACGCACCAGCAGGTTCAGTTGAACCCGCGTCGGGCTTTGACCACCCGATAGGCATTGTGCAACTCGCTGGTCTTCTCGGTCGCCACCCGCACTTGCTGAGGATTGGCGCCCGAACCGGCAATCTTGTCAGGATGATGGCGGCTGAGCAGACGCCGATAGGCGCGCTTGATGCTCAAAGGATCGGTGTCCGACCTTACCCCCAGCAGCGTCATCGCACTTTTGTAGTCGTCGCCGCTGCTGATCGGCGAGCGCTTCATGGGGTCGTGGTCAGCAGCCAGCGCCTCGACTTGCGGCCCTGTCCAGCCAAGCCACATCCCCCATACCCCGATCAGCTCGCGCTCGACCCGAGAAGCCTTGCCGTCCGCCCAGGCCATCCGCCAGCAGGCACGCAACATATCTTCGGCAATGTCCGGCTGCCCTTGCAGACCACGCAGATAACTGCGCAGGCCATCGCTGCCATCGCGGCCGCGCTTGAAGGCGTTGATGGCGCGCAACTGATCCGTCTCGTTCAGATTCAAACGGCGCATCTCGATACGTGCCTGGTGGATATGACTGGCCAGAACCCGTCCGCCACTTTTGGCCAGACGGCCCAGCAACACAAACAGCAGGTCATTCTGGGGGATCGTTGCACGTCCACCCAGGCGCTCACGCAGATGCGCCCAACTCTGCAGTTTCAGGCGCCGATCCAGCGCCTGACCCAATAGAGCGCCGAGCATCGCGCCTGGAATGCTGGCAATTGCATAACCGACTCCAGCGCCGATCAATGTGCCGGGCCAGAGCATTCAGCGAGTCTCCGCAAGCATCTGCTCGACTTCAGCCAGACGCTCGTGGGTGCCGACATCGACCCAGCGCCCTCTGTAGTGCTCACCCGTGACCAGCCCCTTATGCATCGCCTCGCGCAACAGCGGCGCGAGCTTGAACGCGCCGGGCTCGCAGTTGGCAAACAGCTGTGGATGGAGGATGGCGATACCGCTGTAGGTCAGCCGCTGCCCCGCCGAATCGTCGTCGCGCACCTGACCATCGACCAGCGAGAAATCACCTGTCGGATGATGCGCGGGGTTATCGACCAGTACCAGGTGCGCAAGGCCTTCAAGCGGCACGCGCAATGCGCCGAAGTCGTAATCGGTCCAGATATCCCCGTTGATCACCACGAACGGCTCCAGGCCAAGCAATGGCAACGCCCGCTGTATGCCGCCTCCCGTTTCCAGCGGCAGACCTTCGGGCGAGTAACGGATGCTCAGGTCGAAACGCTGACCGTCGCCCAGGTAATCCTCGATCTGCTGGCCCAGCCACGCATGGTTGATGACCAACTGGTGAAACCCTGCATTGCGCAAGGCGTTCAGGTGGTATTCGATCAACGGTACATCCCCGACACGCACCAACGGTTTGGGCGTGTGCAGGGTCAACGGGCGCATTCGCTCGCCTTTACCGGCAGCGAGAATCATCGCTTTCATGCAGTCCTCTTCGACACAATCAAGATCTTTTCCAAAGTGGCCATCTTTCAAAGCGGCCCTTTATAAAACCGGCTGTTTATCACGTTGACGGTTTCTGTCAGACAGCGGTGTCTACCGGCTGCAGACTGGTAAGCAATTGCCCGAGCTGCGCCAGCTCTGGGCGACGTGACAGTACCGCCTCTATATAAGCGAAAAAGCGCGGAACGTCTTCCAGGTAACGAGGTTTTCCATCGCGGTGGCAAATACGGGCAAAAATGCCGATCACCTTCAAATGTCGCTGTACGCCCATCAGATCACTGGCGCGCTCGAAAGCGGCAAAGTCTTCCTGTACCGGAATGCCGATGGCCCGCGCCTGATCCCAGTAGGTGCGCAGCCAGTCACTCACGCGCTCCTGTGGCCAGCTCAGGAATGCGTCCTTGAACAGGCATGTCACGTCATAGGTAACCGGGCCATAGACCGCGTCCTGGAAATCCAGCACGCCCGGATTGGGCTCGCTGATCATCAGGTTGCGCGGCATGTAGTCGCGATGCACCAGCACTTTGGGCTGTGCCAGGGCGCTGTTGATCAGCAGCTCGCTGACCTGCTGCCAGTCGCTCAGCTGCGCCTCGTCCATCTCGACACCCAGGTGCCGCTTCACGTACCACTCGGGAAACAGCTCCAGTTCACGGCGCAGCAGCGCGACGTCATAGCTGGGCAACGGCGCGTCCATAGGCAGTTGCTGGTAGGCCAGCAACGCCTGGATAGCATCAGCGAACAAGGCATCGGCATTGTCGTCGTCAATGACATCCAGATAAGTCTGACGGCCCAGATCGTTGAGCAGCAAAAAGCCTTGTGTCAGGTCTTCGGCATAAATTTTTGGAACATTAATGCCCGACTTTTCCAATAAATGAGCGATATCCACGAACGGTTTGCAGTTTTCCTGCGGCGGAGGGGCGTCCATGACAATAAAAGTTCGGCCCGCACCCTCCCAGCGAAAATAACGGCGAAAACTTGCGTCACTACTGGCCGCAGTCAACGTAGCCGGGGGCACGGCGCCCCAACCGTGCGCCGAAAACAGCGCCGGCAACTGCTCATCGAGCCAAACTTTCAGGGATTGCAGGCGTATATCTTGATCTGACATTACAAGGGTCTCCGACGGCGCTAGCCGTCAAGCGGGTCATGCTTTATTATCCGGAATCTTTTTCAGCCCATCGAGAGGCGTGCGGCCCCCCCGCGGGCAGATGGCGCGCAGGAAGCCCGGACTAATAAGATGGCATTGAAATCCCCCGCGTTTCGTAAAAAATTTCCGTTGCTCGTAACCGGCAGTCTGCTGGCGATGCAACCTCTGGCCACTCAGTTCGTGGTCGCCGCGGAACAGTATGACTGCTCAGTCTCTGCTTCGGGTGCCTGGAACTGTGCGCCGAAATCCAATGCTGCTGCAGTGGATCTGCCTCCGCGCCCCGTGCATGACACGACGTCGGTCAGCTCCAACGGCACGGTCACCTCACAAGGCACCTCTTCGGGTGAACAGTCTGCGGGTACGCAACTGGTCACTGAAGCCAAGGGCAAAGGTCTGAAGTCGCGTAGTGCTGACTACAGCCACCTCGATTGGGTTCCTCGCGAAAAGCTTACCGCAGCGCAACTGGCCGAGACCGGCCCGTATTGCTCGGGTGCCTACGTCGAACCGATCCGTCCTGGCATGGACGACAAGACGCCGATGAAAGACGCGCCGATGTTCGTGGGAGCCAAGGCTTCGCGTTACGAACAGGACGCGCAGGTCGCGACGCTGGCCGGTGATGTGGTGATGCGCCAGGGCAGCATGCAGGTGCAGGCCCAGGAGGCTGCACTGCATCAGGCCGAGAACCGTGGCGAGCTGAACGGCGATGTCCGTCTGCGCGACAACGGTGCGCTGATCGTCGGTGACAAGGCCGAACTGCAACTCGACACCGGCGAAGCCCGTGTCGACAACGCCGAGTACGTCCTGCACAAGTCGAACATTCGCGGTAACGCCCTGTACGCCAAGCGTGCAGAGAACGCGATCATCCGGCTCAAGGACGGTACCTACACGACGTGCGAGCCGAACAGCAACGCCTGGACGCTCAAGGGCAACAACATCACGCTGAACCCGGCCACCGGCTTCGGTACAGCGACCAACGTTACCCTGCGGGTCAAGGACATACCGGTTCTGTACACGCCGTATATCTACTTCCCGATCGACGACCGTCGTCAGTCCGGTTTCCTGCCGCCGACCATTGCAGCAGGTGGCGACAACGGCTTCACGCTGGTCACCCCGTACTACTTCAACCTGGCACCGAACTACGACGCCACGTTGTACCCGCGTTACATGGCTGATCGTGGCTTGCTGATGGAAGGCGAGTTCCGCTACCTGACCAAGGGCAGCGAAGGTCAGTTTGGCGGCGCGTACCTGAACGACGAGAATGACGACCGCAAACAGCAGTCCGATTACGACAAGACCCGCTGGATGATCAACTGGCAGCACAAGGGCGGGCTTGATACGCGCTGGCTGACCCAGGTCGATTACACCGATATCAGTGATCCGTATTACTTCCAGGATCTGGAAACCGATCAGATCGGCGTAAAAAGAACAGACTTCCTCAACCAGCAGGGCTCCCTGACCTACCGTGGCGACAGCTTCTCGGCAGTGCTCAATGCTCAGGCCTACAAGCTGGCGACGGTTGCCAACGTTACGCCGTACAACCGCCTGCCTCAGCTGACGCTCAACGGTACGTTGCCCTACAACCCCGGCGGCCTGAAGTTCGATTATCAGACCGAAGCCGTCCGCTTCGAGCGTGATCTGCGCAGCGGCGCGTTCATCGATGAAGATGGCAACTCCGAAACACGTCTGGACAACAACATCTCCGGCCTGGCTCGCGCCAACGGTGATCGCCTGAACCTGGCACCGTCGGTCAGCTTGCCGATGAACTGGACCTATGGCTTCCTGACGCCGAAGCTGAAGTATGTCTACACGCAATACGATCTGGATCTGGACAGCCAGGGCAAAAACACCCTGCTGGCCGGCGAAGAGTACAGCAGCAGCCAAAGCCGCAGCGTACCGATCTTCAGCGTCGACAGCGGTCTGTACTTCGACCGCAATACCAACTGGTTCGGCAAGGATTACCGCCAGACCCTGGAGCCGCGCCTGTTCTATCTCTATGTTCCCGAGAAAGACCAGACCGACATCCCGGTATTCGACACCAGCGAAAGCACGTTCAACTTCGCCTCGCTGTTCCGTGACAACCGCTTCACCGGTTCCGACCGCATCGGCGACGAGAACAAACTGTCGCTGGGCGTCACCAACCGCTGGATCGAGAACAACGGTTTCGAACGTCAACGCTTCAGCATCGGTCAGGCGCTGTATTTCGAAGACCGCAAGGTGCAGTTGCCGGGTGTCGCGTTCGCTGACCGTGACGATGCGCGCTCCAACGTTTCGCCTTACGCACTGGAATACGAATACCGCTTCAACCGCGACTGGCGCTTCAACTCCGATTTCAACTGGGATCCGGACAGCCGAAGCACCCGTTCGGGCAGCGCAATGTTCCACTACCAGCCTGAAGACAACCCGAACAAGGTCGTCAACCTCGGCTATCGCTATCGTAACGACCAGATTCGTTACGACGAAAGCACCGGCCGTTGGGTCGTGGGCGGTGGCGACTACGGCACTCCGGGTTCGCCAAACTACGTGAAGGACTACTACAAGATTCAGCAGCACGATTTCTCGGTCATCTGGCCGATCGTGCCGCAGTGGAGCCTGATCAGCCGTTGGCAGTATGACTACAACCGTGAACGCACCATCGAAGCTTTCGGCGGGTTCGAGTACGACAACTGCTGCTGGAAAATGCGTCTGGTCAATCGTTACTGGATCGACTACGACGAGTTCAGCCAGGCAGCACCTCAGAACGAGAAAGGCGACCGCGGCATATTCCTACAAATCGTGTTGAAGGGGCTCGGCGGTGTAACTGGCGCCAAAGTAGACAGCTTCCTCGACAAAGGCATCCAAGGTTATCGTGAACGTGAAGACCAAGCTTTCTGATTGTCTGCGCCCGCTGATGCTGGGCGCGTTACTCCTGAGCGGTGCAGTGCATGCTGCGGTTCAACCTCTGGACAGTGTCGTGGCCATCGTCGACAACGACGTGATCATGAAAAGCCAGATGGACCAGCGTGTACGTGAAGTTCAGCAGACCATTGCCAAGCGTGGCTCTGGTGTACCGCCTGCCGAAGCCCTGCAACCACAGGTTCTGGATCGTCTGATTCTGGAAAACCTGCAGTTGCAGATGGGCGAACGGTCTGGCATTCGAGTCTCCGACGAAGAGCTGAACCAGGCCATCGGCACCATTGCCCAGCGCAACAACATGAGCGTGGAGCAGTTCCGCGCCGCGCTGGCGCATGACGGCCTGTCCTATAACGATGCGCGCGAACAGGTGCGCCGGGAAATGATCATCAGCCGCGTGCGTCAGCGCCGGGTGGCCGAACGTATCCAGGTGTCCCAGCAGGAAGTGAAGAACTTCCTCGCCTCCGATATGGGCAAGGCTCAGCTGTCTGAAGAGTTTCACCTGGCCAACATTCTGATCGCCACACCTGACAGCGCTTCTTCGGACGCCATCCAGGCCGCAGCGGTCAAGGCCAAGGGTATCTACGACCAGCTGAAGAAAGGTGCTGACTTCACCCGTCTTGCAGCCACCTCCTCGTCCAGCGAAAACGCACTGGAAGGCGGCGACATGGGCTGGCGCAAGGCTGCACAGTTGCCACCACCCTTCGGCGACATGCTCAGCTCGATGCCGGTCGGTGACGTAACGCCTCCTGCGCGTACGCCGGGTGGTTTCATCATTCTCAAGCTGTTGGAAAAGCGTGGCGGTCAGGGTCAGGCGCAAATGCGTGATGAAGTGCATGTGCGTCATATCCTGATCAAGCCAAGCGAAATCCGTAATGAGGAAGAGACCAAGCGTCTTGCCCAGAAGATCTACGACCGCATCGAGAACGGCGAAGATTTCGCCGAGCTGGCAAAAAGCTTTTCGGAAGATCCGGGTTCTGCACTCAATGGCGGCGATCTGAACTGGGTTGATCCCAATTCTCTGGTTCCGGAATTCCGTCAGGTCATGAGCGAAACACCACAAGGCGTCTTGTCCAAACCGTTCCAGACCCAGTACGGCTGGCATGTCCTCGAAGTGCTCGGTCGTCGCTCCACGGACGCTACCGATCAGGCTCGCGAACAGCAGGCGCTGAACGTACTGCGTAACCGCAAGTACGACGAAGAGCTGCAAACCTGGCTGCGTCAGATCCGCGACGAAGCCTACGTTGAAATCAAACTCCCTGGCGCGACCCAGGCTGCACAGTGAAACCCAAGCGTTTCGCACTGACACCCGGCGAGCCGGCCGGCATAGGTCCTGACCTTTGCCTGCTGCTCGCCACGCAGCCTCAGCCATACCCCCTGATTGCCATTACCAGCCGTGACCTGCTCCTGGAGCGGGCCGCGCAACTGGGTGTAGCGGTCAGTCTGATCGATGTCACCCCCGAAGCGTTTCCCGACCTGCCTGCACCTGCCGGCAGTCTGTACGTCTGGGATACGCCACTGGCTGCTCCGGTGGAAACCGGCGTACTGAACAAGGCCAACGCGGCGTTCGTCCTGCAAACCCTGACCCGCGCCGGCCAGGGCTGCCTGGATGGGCTGTTCAGCGGCATGGTCACCGCCCCGGTGCACAAAGGCGTCATCAACGACGGCGGTATCGCATTTTCCGGACACACCGAATTTCTCGCTGAACTGACTCACACCGAACAGGTGGTGATGATGCTGGCAACCGGCGACCTGCGCGTGGCACTGGTGACCACTCACCTGCCGTTGCGCGATGTGGCCGACGCTATCACAGCGGATCGTCTGGAGCGAGTGACACGCATCCTGCACGCTGATCTGGTCACCAAGTTCGGCATTGCCCACCCACGCATTCTGGTCTGCGGCCTCAACCCTCATGCCGGCGAAAGCGGGCATCTGGGTCGTGAGGAAATCGACATCATCGAACCTGCTCTGGAGCGCCTGCGCAGCGAAGGCCTGGACTTGCGCGGCCCGCTGCCTGCAGACACTCTGTTTACCCCCAAATATCTGGAGCACTGCGATGCAGTGCTGGCGATGTACCACGATCAGGGCCTGCCCGTGCTGAAATACAAAGGTTTCGGCGCAGCGGTCAATGTGACGCTCGGCCTGCCAATCATCCGCACCTCTGTCGATCACGGCACGGCGCTGGACCTGGCTGGCACCGCGAACATCGACACCGGCAGCCTGCACGTCGCACTGCAAACCGCCTACCAGATGGCCGAGACCCATTCATGACCGAGCAATACCAACACCGGGCGCGCAAGCGCTTCGGGCAGAACTTCCTGCACGACGCAGGCGTTATCGACAAGATCCTGCGTGCCATCCGTGCCAGACCTGAAGACCGGCTGCTGGAAATCGGGCCGGGCCAGGGTGCACTGACCGAGGGCCTGCTCGACAGCGGCGCTCAGCTGGACGTGGTCGAGCTGGACAAGGACCTGATTCCGATCCTGAACGGTCAGTTCGCCAGCAAGCCGAACTTCAACCTGCATCAGGGCGATGCACTGAAGTTCGACTTCAACACCCTCGGCGCCGAACCGCGCAGCCTGCGGGTGGTGGGCAACCTGCCGTACAACATCTCGACACCGCTGATTTTTCACCTGCTGCAGAACGCCAGCCTGATCCGCGACATGCACTTCATGCTGCAAAAGGAAGTGGTCGAGCGCATGGCTGCCGGACCCGGCGGCGGTGACTGGGGTCGTCTGTCGATCATGGTCCAGTACCATTGCCGCGTGGAGCACCTGTTCAACGTCGGACCGGGTGCGTTCAACCCGCCGCCGAAAGTGGACTCGGCCATTGTGCGCCTCGTCCCATACGAAACACTGCCGCACCCTGCCAAGGATCACCGTGTGCTGGAGCGCATCGTGCGTGAAGCGTTCAACCAGCGTCGCAAGACCTTGCGCAACACGCTCAAGCTGCTGTTGACCAGCGATGAGATCACCGCTTCCGGAGTAGACGGCAGCTTGCGCCCCGAGCAGCTCGATCTGGCTGCATTCGTTCGTCTGGCGGACACTCTCAGCGAAAAAGTTGTGACAGAGTGAACCCTGGGGACAAGTAAACGGCAGGCTCAGTCGTCATTTTCCGCTTACTTGTCCTAGACTGATCTACCTGCCGCACACGCCCTTTTTTCGCAGCTATGGATTTCAAGGCCTATTGCATGCCCGATTCTCGTTACAAGGTCGACGTCAGCGTCGTCACACGCTTCCTCTCGGAGCAGTCGCAACCCGAGCAGAACCGCTTCGCTTTCGCCTACACCATCACCGTGCACAACAACGGCGAGTTACCTGCCCGACTGCTGTCGCGGCACTGGGTCATCACCGACGGTGATGGCAATGTCGAGGAAGTGCGTGGCGAAGGCGTGGTTGGCCAGCAGCCACTGATCAAGAACGGCCACAGCCATACCTACAGCAGTGGTACGGTCATGACCACCAAGGTCGGCAACATGCAGGGCACCTATCAGATGCTGGCCGAAGACGGCAAACGCTTCGATGCCGTCATCGAGCCATTCCGGCTGGCCGTTCCGGGCTCGCTGCACTGATGGCGGTGTACGCCGTGGGTGACCTGCAAGGCTGCCTCGAACCTCTGCAATGCCTGCTCGAGCACGTTCACTTCAACCCGGAGCAGGATCGCCTCTGGCTGGTAGGTGACCTCGTCAACCGTGGTCCGCAATCGCTGGAAACGCTTCGCTACCTGTACAGCCTTCGCGAATCGCTGGTGTGCGTGCTGGGTAATCATGACCTGCACCTGCTTGCAGTGGCGCGCAAAAAAGAGCTGCTGAAAAAAGGCGACACGCTGCTTGAAATCCTTGAAGCGCCTGACCGTGACGACCTGCTCGGCTGGGTGCGTCGGCAAAAGCTCATGCATTACGATGCTCAACGCAATGTCGCCATGGTGCATGCCGGTATCGCACCACAGTGGACGCTGAAAAAGGCCTTGAAGCACGCTGCCGAAGTCGAGCACGCGCTGCAGGACGAGCAGTTGTACGGCGCCTTTCTTGACGGCATGTACGGCAATGAACCGACCAGGTGGGACAACGACCTGCAAGGCGTGACGCGTCTGCGGGTCATCACCAACTACTTCACGCGTATGCGCTTCTGCACCAGCGACGGCAAGCTCGATCTGAAGAGCAAGGAAGGGGTCGGCACCGCGATACCTGGCTACGCGCCCTGGTTCAGCCACCAGAGCCGCAAGACCCGCGACGTGAAAATCATTTTCGGCCACTGGGCTGCGCTTGAAGGTCGCTGCGACGAACCGGACGTCTTTGCCCTGGACAGCGGATGTGTCTGGGGCGGTTCGATGACGCTGCTCAATGTCGATACGCTTGAACGCCATCAGTGCAATTGCGATGCTATGGGCAATGCCGCAGACGGGCTTGTTACCCGAGTGCAACCCGGCGCTACTCCCCTTCCGTAACCTCAGGCTCAGGAGCCCAGGCAATGACTGAATTCAAACGTATCCCACCCGAACAGGCCCAGGCTCTGCGCGAGCAAGGCGCCGTGCTGGTCGATGTCCGGGATCCGCAGGCTTTCGAGAGCAATCACATTCCCGATTCCGTGCATCTGGACAACCACTCGATCGCCGACTTCATCCGCGAAGCCGACCTGGACAAGCCGCTGGTGGTCGTCTGCTACCACGGCAACTCCAGCCAGAGCGCTGCAGCCTATCTGGTCAGCCAGGGTTTCTCCGATGTGTACAGCGTGGACGGCGGTTTCGAGCTGTGGCGCGCCACTTACCCACAAGAAACCGTGCAAGGCTGATAGAAAATATTTTTATGACAGCTGATCCCGCGTTCTACGCGGGCTCGCGAGCCATCTGACGAACGGTCAGCCCGTCTTCTCGCGCATCCCTTCTTTATCTTTCCGAATCCGAACTATCCTTAGCCTAGGCCATCCGTATTCAGGGGAGAGCCGGTACACCGGCGCGTGGGTCATCGGTAGTTACTTTTAGGGTGTTCTGGGGGGAAACAGTGGCCGTTAAGCGGCTGCTGCCAGCATCGACTGACGATCCGCCGCCGGCTCCACGTATCGAGCGAGGTGACGTCATGAGTATATTCAGCCACTTCCAACAACGCTTCGAAAGCACGAGGCAAGAAGAGCTCTCGCTACAGGAGTACCTTGAGCTCTGCAAACAGGACCGCAGCGCCTATGCCTCTGCCGCAGAACGTCTTCTGCTGGCTATCGGCGAACCTGAACTGGTGGATACCTCCACCAACTCCAGGCTGTCGCGCATTTTCTCCAACAAGGTCATACGCCGCTATCCGGCCTTTGCCGACTTCCACGGAATGGAAGAATGCATCGACCAGATCGTTTCGTATTTCCGCCATGCCGCCCAAGGCCTGGAAGAGAAGAAGCAAATCCTGTATCTGCTCGGCCCGGTGGGTGGCGGTAAATCGTCCCTGGCGGAAAAACTCAAGCAACTGATCGAAAAAGTCCCGTTCTACGCCATCAAGGGCTCGCCAGTCTTCGAGTCGCCCTTGGGCCTGTTCAACGCCACGGAGGACGGCGCGATTCTCGAAGAAGACTTCGGGATTCCGCGACGCTACCTGAGCACCATCATGTCGCCCTGGGCGACCAAACGCCTGGCCGAGTTCGGCGGCGACATCAGCCAGTTCAAGGTGGTGAAGCTCTATCCGTCGATTCTCAACCAGATTGCCGTGGCGAAAACCGAGCCTGGCGACGAAAACAACCAGGACATCTCTGCGCTGGTCGGCAAGGTGGATATCCGCAAACTGGAAGAATTCCCGCAGAACGACGCCGACGCCTACAGCTACTCGGGCGCACTGTGCCGGGCCAACCAGGGCCTGATGGAATTCGTCGAGATGTTCAAGGCACCGATCAAGGTCCTTCATCCGCTGCTTACCGCAACCCAGGAAGGCAACTACAACAGTACCGAAGGGCTGGGCGCGATCCCGTTCACCGGTATCCTGCTGGCGCACTCCAACGAGTCGGAATGGCACAGCTTCCGCAACAACAAGAACAACGAAGCCTTCATCGACCGTATCTACATCGTGAAGGTGCCGTATTGCCTGCGTGTCAGCGACGAGATCAAGATCTACGACAAGCTGCTGTTCAACAGCTCGCTGTCCAAGGCGCACTGCGCGCCGGACACCTTGAAAATGCTTGCGCAGTTCACCACGCTCTCGCGCCTCAAAGAGCCGGACAACTCCAACATCTACTCCAAGATGCGCGTGTATGACGGCGAGAACCTGAAAGACACCGACCCGAAAGCCAAGTCGATCCAGGAATACCGCGACAGCGCGGGCGTCGACGAAGGCATGAATGGTCTGTCTACCCGCTTCGCGTTCAAGATTCTGTCCAAGGTGTTCAACTTCGATCCGCATGAAATCGCGGCCAACCCGGTGCATCTGCTTTACGTGCTGGAACAGCAGATCGAACAGGAGCAGTTCCCTGCCGAAACGCGCGAACGCTATCTGCGCTTTATCAAGGAATACCTGGCACCGCGCTATATCGAGTTCATCGGCAAGGAAATCCAGACGGCGTACCTGGAATCCTACAGCGAGTACGGTCAGAACATTTTCGACCGTTACGTGCTGTATGCAGACTTCTGGATTCAGGATCAGGAATACCGCGATCCGGAAACCGGCGAGATTCTCAACCGTGTGGCCTTGAACGAGGAACTGGAAAAGATCGAGAAACCGGCTGGCATCAGCAACCCGAAAGATTTCCGCAACGAAATCGTCAATTTCGTGCTGCGTGCCCGCGCCAACAACAACGGCAAGAACCCGACCTGGCTCAGCTACGAGAAGCTGCGGGTGGTGATCGAGAAGAAAATGTTCTCCAACACCGAGGACCTCCTGCCCGTTATCAGCTTCAATGCCAAGGCCAGCAAAGAGGATCAGCAGAAGCACAACGACTTCGTGACACGAATGGTCGAGAGGGGCTACACGGACAAGCAGGTACGTCTGCTTTCCGAATGGTATCTGCGCGTGCGGAAATCGCAGTAAAGCAGCTGCAAGCTTCAAGCTATCAGCTGCAGGCGAAAAGCGATCACCCCCCGGGCTCGGGATTCATCGCGGCTCGCCTGCAGCTTGAGGCTTACAACTTGAAGCTCCCCGGAGGAGCCTATGAGCTATGTGATCGACCGACGTCTCAACGGCAAGAACAAGAGCACGGTAAACCGCCAGCGGTTTCTGCGGCGCTACCGTGACCACATCAAGAAGGCGGTGGAGGAAGCGGTCAGCCGACGCTCCATCACTGACATGGAACACGGCGAGCAGATCAGCATTCCCGGACGTGACATCGACGAACCGGTCCTGCACCACGGTCGCGGCGGCAAGCAGACCGTTGTTCATCCTGGCAACAAGGAGTTCACCACAGGTGAGCACATCGCCCGCCCTCAAGGCGGCGGTGGCGGCAAAGGCCCCGGCAAGGCAGGCAACTCCGGCGAAGGGATGGATGAGTTTTCGTTTCAGATTACTCAGGAAGAATTTCTCGAATTCATGTTCGAAGACCTGGAGCTGCCGAATCTGGTCAAGCGTAACCTGACCGGCACCGACACCTTCAAGACTGTGCGCGCCGGGATCAGCAACGAGGGCAACCCGTCGCGGATCAACATCATCCGTACGCTGCGCTCGGCACATGCACGCCGCATTGCACTGTCCGGCAGCAGCCGGGCGAAACTCAGGGAAGCGACCGCCGAGCTTGAACGCATGAAGCGCGAAGAGCCGGATAACTTTGGTGACATTCAGGAACTGGAAGTAGAGATCGACCGACTGAAGGCACGCATTCGTCGTGTGCCCTACCTCGACACCTTCGACCTCAAGTACAACCTGCTGGTCAAGCAACCCAACCCCAGCTCCAAAGCGGTCATGTTCTGCCTGATGGACGTCTCCGGTTCCATGACCCAGGCGACCAAGGACATCGCCAAGCGCTTCTTCATCCTGCTGTACCTGTTCCTCAAACGTAACTACGACAAGATCGACGTGGTCTTCATTCGTCACCACACCAGCGCCCGCGAAGTGGACGAGGAAGAGTTTTTCTATTCCCGGGAAACCGGCGGCACCATCGTTTCCAGCGCCTTGAAACTGATGCAGGAAATCATGGCCGCACGCTACCCGAGCAGTGACTGGAATATCTACGCGGCACAAGCGTCGGATGGCGACAACTGGAACGATGATTCGCCCATCTGCCGGGAAATCCTCACCAAACAGATCATGCCCTTCGTGCAGTACTACACGTACGTGGAAATCACGCCGCGTGAGCATCAGGCCTTGTGGTATGAATACGAACGCATCGGTGAAGATTTTGCCGACACGTTTGCCCAGCAACAGCTGGTCTCTGCCGGTGATATCTACCCGGTATTCCGCGAACTCTTTCAGCGAAGGTTAGTGTCATGACCGCCAGAGAGCAGAAGCGCCAACCCCTCTCCACGGGGTCAGAGTGGACATTCGAACTGATCCGCGCCTACGACCGCGAAATCGGCAGGATTGCCGAGCGGTATGCGCTGGATACCTACCCCAACCAGATCGAAGTGATTACGGCCGAGCAGATGATGGATGCCTATGCCTCGGTGGGTATGCCCTTGGGCTATCACCACTGGTCCTACGGCAAACACTTCCTCAGCACGGAAAAATCCTATTCGCGAGGCCAGATGGGCCTGGCCTACGAGATCGTCATCAACTCCGACCCGTGCATCGCCTACCTGATGGAAGAGAACACCATCTGCATGCAGGCGCTGGTCGTGGCTCATGCGTGCTATGGCCATAACAGCTTCTTCAAGGGCAACTACCTGTTTCGCACCTGGACCGACGCCAGCTCGATCATCGATTACCTGGTGTTTGCCAAGCAGTACATCATGCAGTGTGAGGAACGGCATGGCATCGATGCCGTGGAGGACTTGCTCGACTCCTGCCATGCACTGATGAACTACGGGGTGGATCGCTACAAGCGCCCCTACCCGATTTCCGCCGAAGAGGAGCGGCGTCGGCAGAAGGACCGGGAGGAGCACCTTCAGCGGCAAATCAACGACCTGTGGCGCACCATCCCGAAAAGTGCCGACAAGAGCAGCAAGGAAGACAACGCGCGCTTTCCGGCAGAGCCGCAGGAAAACATTCTCTACTTCATCGAGAAACACGCCCCGCTGCTGGAGCCATGGCAGCGTGAAGTGGTGCGCATCGTGCGCAAGATCGCGCAGTATTTCTATCCACAGCGCCAGACCCAGGTGATGAACGAAGGCTGGGCGACGTTCTGGCATTACACGCTGATGAATGATCTGTACGACGAAGGCCTGGTCACCGACGGCTTCATGATGGAGTTCCTGCAGTCGCACACCAGCGTGATTTTCCAGCCCGGTTTCGACAGTCCGTATTACAGCGGTATCAATCCCTACGCGCTGGGCTTTGCCATGTATCAGGACATCCGCCGGATGTGCGAAAACCCTACTGACGAAGACCGCCAGTGGTTTCCGGAAATTGCCGGCAGCGACTGGCTCACGGCGATCAAATTCGCAATGACCAGCTTCAAGGACGAGAGCTTCATCCTCCAGTACCTGTCGCCCAAGGTGATTCGCGACCTCAAGCTGTTCAGCATCATGGACGACGACCAGCAGGAGGACCTGCTGGTGCCCGCCATTCATGATGAAAACGGCTATCGGACCATTCGCGAAATACTCGCTGCGCAGTACAACCTGGGCAATCGGGAGCCCAATGTGCAGATCTACAGCATCGACCGCCGAGGCGATCGCTCGCTGACCCTGCGCCATCAACAGCACAATCGCAAACCACTCGGTGACTCGACAGACGAGGTGCTCAAGCACCTGCACCGGCTCTGGGGCTTTGACATCCACCTGGAAACCCTGCAAGGCGATCAGGTGGTCAAGACTCATCACGTCCCCCCGAAAGGCGAGCATGCCGACAGTGAATATCCCCGGCTTGATATGGCGGTCGTTCACCTTTAAGCACTAGGGGAATAGGGTTTTAAACGCTTGTTCATGCAGCTTTAGCCTCCGCAAGTACGACACAAGGTTTATCCTGTCGCGCTTACGGAGGCTTTTTATGCAGATTTATAAAGTGGGCGGTGCTGTACGCGACCGTCTTCTGGGTCAACCTGTCACGGACATCGACTGGGTCGTGGTCGGTGCAAGCACCGAGGACATGCTGATCAAGGGCTATCGCCCGGTCGGTACAGATTTCCCGGTGTTTCTGCATCCGCTGACCAATGAGGAATACGCGCTGGCGCGCACCGAGCGCAAGAGCGGCGTGGGCTACGGGGGCTTTGTTTTCCACGCCAGCCCCGAGGTGACGCTTGAGCAGGATTTGATTCGGCGTGACCTGACGATCAACGCCATGGCTGAAGACAAGGACGGTAATTTAACCGACCCCTACAACGGCCAGAAGGACTTGGAAGCGCGGATATTACGTCACGTTTCCCCCGCTTTCGCCGAAGATCCGCTCAGGGTTCTGCGCGTAGCGCGATTCGCCGCACGCTACGCCGGTTACGGTTTTACCATCGCGCCCGAGACCCTTGGGCTGATGCGACAGCTCAGTGAATCGGGCGAACTCAAGGCGCTGACTGCCGAGCGAAGCTGGAAGGAAATCTCGCGCGCGCTCATGGAAGAACAGCCTCAGGTATTCATTCAGGTGCTGCACGACTGCGGCGCGCTCAAAGAGCTGATGCCCGAAGTCGAAGCGTTGTTCGGTGTACCGCAGCCGGCGGCGCATCACCCGGAAATAGACACTGGCGTCCACGTGCTCAGCGTCCTCGAGCAGTCCGCACGCCACAAACACCCGCTGACGGTGCGCTGGGCCTGCCTGCTGCACGACCTCGGTAAAGGGCTGACGCCGGAAGCCGAATGGCCAAGGCACATCGCTCATGAACACACAGGCCTGCGCCTGATAAAAGCGGTCAACGAGCGTTTTCGTGTGCCGAGGGACTGCCAGGAACTGGCGCTGCTGGTCGGCCAGTACCATACCCACGGCCACCGTGCGCTGGAGTTGAAACCTTCGACCCTGCTGGAGTTGCTGCAAAGCTTCGACGTCTACCGCCGCCCGCAGCGCTTTGAAGAGTTCATTGCAGCGTGCGAGATGGACGCCCGAGGACGTCACGGCTTCGAACAACGCAGTTATCCACAGGCCGACTACCTGCGCGGCGCCGCCGAGGCCGCACGCGCGGTATCAGTACAGCCGTTGCTGGAACAGGGTCTGAAAGGCAAGGAACTGGGTGACGCGCTGAAGAATGAGCGCTTGAAGGCACTGAAAACCTACAAGACCAGCACTGTGTGACGCGGAGCGTGAGGAACGAGAGGTGTCCGGGGGAGCACTTTTCGTAACTATGCGCAGCCATGGACGCTCTGCACTCGGGCTGAAAGACGAGGATGACCTCAGCTACGCAGCAAATCCTCAGGCGTCAGTGCCAGCCCGCGCCACTCGAACGCCACAGGCCAAAGCTGCTGATCGATCTGCGCATCAGCCCAGAGTTTGCTGAAGGCAATGCCCACACCGGGATGCAGACGTTCAGGGGCAATCAACGCCAATGGGCGAAGCACGAAGGCATTCTTCAGGATTTCTGCCCTCGGCAGGATCAGCCCGTCGAAATTACCGACCTGCTCGCCATACAGCAGCACATCGATATCCAGCGGCAACCCTTTGCGATCCGGGGCGTAGCGGCCATTGTCCGCTTCGATGAATTTCAGGCGACGATCCAGCTCCATCAGGGGCAAATCAGTCAGCGCCGATACGACGAGATTGAAGAACGGCCCGCTCTTGATACCCACGGCATGGCTTTCAAAAACCGGCGAACAGCTCAGATCGGTCAGGAAGCCATCCAGCGCATCGAGCCCCGCAATCAGGTGGCGCTCACGCTCGATGTTGCTCCCCAGGCCGAGGAAAATCCGCGTCAGCGACATCCGCGCTCGATCTCCACGCCCACACCGGCAGCGGCCGCTACAGCACCGGGCTTGGTCAGTTTCAGGCGCAGCCAGGGAATATTGAATTCACCCATCAGCACTTCAGCCAGTCGCTCGGCGAAGGTCTCCACCAACTGGAACTGTGCCTGCTCGGCGAACGCCTGAATACGTGTCGAGACACTGGCGTAGTCGAGGGCCTTGCTCAGATCGTCGCCTGCGGCTGCGGGGCGATTGTCCCAGGCAAAGCTGAGGTCCAGACGCAGGCACTGACGAATGCCACGCTCCCAGTCATAAGCGCCAATGACCGTATCGACCTCAAGGCCCTCGATGAAAACTCTGTCCAAGCACTACTCTCCACTGCACGACAAGGGCGCGATGCGCCGTTAGAATCAGGGCATCCTCGCCCGGAATGGTTCGCATGTTTTGGTTACTGGCCACCTTCGCCTACCTGCTTGGCTCGCTGTCCTTCGCCATCCTGCTCAGCCGCCTGAGCGGCAGGCCGGACCCGCGCGCCAGTGGCTCCGGCAATGCCGGCGCGACCAACATGCTGCGTCTGGCCGGGAAAAAACTCGCCATCCTGACCCTGCTCGGCGACCTCTGCAAAGGCCTGGTACCGATCCTGATCGCCAGCACCTTGAGCATGGACATCGCACAACAGGGCTGGATCGGCGTCTGCGCAGTGCTGGGCCATCTGTTCCCGGTGTACTTCCGCTTCCGCGGTGGCAAAGGCGTAGCGACCGCCGCCGGTGTGCTGCTGGGCCTGTATCCGCCCGCCGCTGCCCTGGCGATAGTCGCCTGGCTGCTGACGCTGTACCTGACCCGCACCAGCTCGCTTGCCGCCCTGATCGCCACACCCCTGACACTGCCATTGCTGGCGTGGCAGGAGCCTCATGCGCTGCTGCCGATGAGCGTGTTGACCCTGCTCATCGTCTGGCGCCATCGCGGCAATCTACGCGACCTGCTCGCCGGGCGCGAACGACATTTCTGAGGCGTAACCCGCCTGGTCTGCCGTCACAGCCCCGACAACTGCTCCATGGGCCAGCGTGCCTGCACGCTGATGCTCAAATCTTCCTTCTGCCCGACCTGCAAACGCTGGCACCCGGCAAACGCGATCATCGCGCCGTTATCGGTACAAAACTCGGGCCGTGCGTAATAGACATGGCCGCGCAGGTCGCCAAGCATGCTTTCCAGCGAAGCACGCAGTGCCTTGTTGGCGCTGACGCCACCGGCAATCACCAGGCTCTTGAGACCGGTCTGCTTCAGCGCGCGCTTGCACTTGATGGTCAAAGTCTCCACTACCGCCTGCTGGAAGGCCAGAGCGATGTCGCAGCGGGTTTGCTCACTGTCGTCTCCAGCATTCCGGCATTGCTGCCAGGTATTGAGCGCAGAGGTTTTCAGGCCGCTGAAGCTGAATTCCAGCCCGGGACGATCGGTCATCGGCCGAGGGAAGACAAAGCGCCCTGCCACGCCCTGCATGGCCGCCTTTGAAATCTCCGGGCCGCCGGGGTACTGCATGCCCATCATCTTGGCGGTCTTGTCGAAGGCCTCGCCTGCGGCATCATCCAGCGTCTCGCCCAGCAGCTCGTACTGACCGATGCCGTCGACGCGCACCAGTTGCGTATGGCCGCCCGACACCAGCAAGGCGACGAACGGGAACTGTGGCGGGTTTTCTTCCAGCATCGGGGCCAGCAGATGACCTTCCATGTGATGCACGCCCAGCGCCGGGATATCCCAGGCGAACGCCAGCGCCTGAGCGCACGAAGCGCCGACCAGCAAGGCGCCGACCAAGCCAGGGCCGGCCGTGTAGGCAATGGCGTCGATATCAGTGGCCACGCAGTCCGCCTCGGCCAGTGTCTGGCGAATCAGGGGCAGCATGCGCTTGACGTGATCGCGCGAAGCCAGCTCCGGTACCACACCGCCATAGGCACGATGCAGGTCGATCTGGCTGAATAATGCGTCCGCAAGCAAACCGCGTTCGCTGTCGTATAACGCGACGCCGGTTTCGTCGCAGGAGGTTTCTAATCCCAGTACTAGCATGGGGTTGCGCCTTGTAGGGGGCAGATTTGAAGGCGCGCATAATAGTCGCCGACCGAGGTGCCGACCAGCGGTTTTCGATCAGAGGCTTTGCATTCCTCTCAATGAGGGGTTAACATCCGCAACCCTTAAAAACCGACGTACTTTTGTGCAGTGTTTGCACTGAGCGTTGACCCCGGTAATGAATGAAGGTAGCTCTGGATGCCAGCCGTCAAAGTTAAAGAGAACGAACCCTTCGACGTAGCTCTGCGTCGTTTCAAGCGCTCCTGCGAAAAAGCCGGTGTTCTGGCTGAAGTTCGTAGCCGCGAATTTTACGAGAAGCCGACTTCGGAGCGTAAGCGCAAGGCAGCAGCTGCTGTCAAACGCCACGCCAAGAAAGTCCAGCGCGAACAGCGCCGCGCCGTTCGTCTGTATTAATTTACAGACCTTCGTCGCAAGCTTCTGCCTTGCCCGGCCAACCAGCCGGGCTGTCGGCAGTTACAGCTTCGCTGTTTTGCGTTCGCTTTATTGATTGACCCTGTCCAGGCCGCCGATGCGACTCAGACATTCATTCAAGCACGTCCAGCCTGTTCACAGGCTACATCAGTCATGCCCACTCGGGCAGCACATCGACCGATGACAAGACGAGTATGCCTTGATGACTTCGCAAGAAGCTCAGCCAAGGCAGCGTCTCCGTGTCCCCAGGCTCTGACCACTCGCGTGGGCAGCGAAGCTTGTGGCCTTTCCGATCCTCTCGCGGGATCAAGCTTCATTCCTTTCAGGCCAACACCGTCCTTCGGATGCAAAGACGTGCCCGTTTATTGCCGACGTCTTCAAAAAAGACGGCTGACAGGCTGACGGAACGCTCGTAGAGTCATCCGATACTTTTGCACCACGCTTGAATGATGAGAACGCCATGGCCGGGCTGATTCCCCAGAGCTTTATCGACGACCTTCTGAACCGCACCGATATTGTCGATGTTGTCAGTTCGCGCGTGCAGCTCAAGAAAGCCGGGAAGAATTACACAGCGTGCTGCCCGTTCCACAAAGAGAAAACACCCTCTTTCAGCGTCAGCCCCGACAAGCAGTTCTATTACTGCTTCGGTTGCGGCGCAGGCGGCAACGCCCTCGGCTTCATCATGGACCACGACAACCTGGACTTCCCCCAGGCTGTCGAAGACCTGGCCAAGGCCGCCGGCATGGAAGTGCCTCGCGAACAGAGCGTAAAAGGCCAGAAGCCCCGGGAGCCGACCGATTCCCCGCTCTACCCGCTGCTGACCGCCGCCGCCGAGTTCTATCGCCAGGCCCTGAAAAGCCACCCGTCACGCAAGGCTGCGGTGGATTACCTCAAGGGCCGCGGGCTGTCCGGCGAAATCGCCAGAGACTTTGGCCTGGGCTTCGCGCCGCCCGGCTGGGACAACCTGTACAAACACCTGAGCAGCGACTCCTTGCAGCAAAAGGTGATGATCGATGCCGGGCTGCTGATCGAGAACGCCGAAACCGGCAAGCGCTACGACCGCTTCCGCGACCGGGTGATGTTTCCGATCCGTGATTCGCGCGGGCGCGTCATTGCCTTTGGCGGCCGTGTGCTGGGTGATGACAAACCCAAGTACCTGAACTCCCCGGAAACACCGGTGTTCCACAAGGGCCAGGAGCTGTACGGGCTGTTCGAGGCGCGCAAATTCAATCGCAACCTCGATGAAATCATCGTCGTTGAAGGCTACATGGACGTCATCGCCCTGGCCCAGCAAGGCTTGCGCAATGCCGTGGCGACGCTGGGTACTGCGACCAGCGAAGAGCATTTGAAGCGCCTGTTCAGGGTCGTGCCCAACGTACTGTTCTGCTTCGACGGCGATCAGGCCGGACGCAACGCTGCATGGCGTGCGCTGGAAGCGACCCTGTCGAACCTGCAGGACGGACGCCGGGCGCGCTTTCTGTTTCTTCCCGAAGGCGAAGACCCGGACACGCTGGTGCGCTCCGAAGGCACCGACGCGTTCAAGGCACGCATCAATCAGCACGCGCAGCCGCTGGCCGATTATTTTTTCGAGCAACTGACCAAAGAGTCCGACCCGCGCTCGCTGGAGGGCAAGGCGCACATGGCCACCCTCGCGGCGCCATTGATCGACAAGGTGCCCGGCGCGAACCTGCGTATTCTGATGCGTCAGCGCCTGACCGAAATTACCGGGCTGACCGGCGAGGCCGTCAGCCAGCTGGTGCAGAGCGCGCCGGCAGAGGCGCCACCGAGCTACGACCCGTACGTCGACTACGACGCCATGCCTGATTTTGCCGATTACCAGCCACAAGGCGGTTACGAGCCTCAGCAGGAATGGACGCAGAAGAAAACCGGCGGTCCGAATCAAAAAAAATGGGACAACAAATCCTGGGGCAAAAAAGGCAAGCGCCAGGACTTCGAACCTCGAACGCCGCGTGTACCCACCGCCGTCGAGCCACCCATGCAGGCCGCACTGAGAACCTTGCTGCATCACCCCGAATTAGCGGAAAAGGTCGAAAATGCCAGCCATTTCGCTGCAGAAGACCAATCCAACGCACAACTGCTGGTCGCTCTTATCGAAGCCCGGCAAAAGAATCCGAACCTTCGGTCGTTACAGTTGATAGCGCGATGGCACGGGACTGAACAGGGCCGCTTGCTGCGTGCTCTGGCAGAAAAGGAATGGCTGATTGAGGCCGATAACCTTGAACAACAGTTTTTCGACACTATAACTAGCTTATCCGCTCGCCAGCGCGAGCGCAGTCTGGAACATCTGATCAGCAAGGCTCGGCAGACCGAGCTGAGCGCAGAAGAGAAAATTCAGCTTAGGGAACTGCTAAATCGCAATGTTCCCGCACAAACCCCGACCTCAACTGGCGCGTGAGGTCATAGCTCGGGTATAATCCTCGGCTTGTTTTTTGCCCGCCAAGACCTTCAGTGGATAGGGTGTTATGTCCGGAAAAGCGCAACAGCAATCTCGTATCAAAGAGTTGATCACCCTGGGTCGTGAGCAGAAGTATCTGACTTACGCAGAGGTCAACGACCACTTGCCCGAGGATATTTCAGATCCCGAGCAGGTGGAAGACATCATCCGCATGATCAACGACATGGGGATCCCGGTACACGAGAGTGCTCCGGATGCGGACGCCTTGATGCTGGCCGACGCCGATACCGACGAGGCAGCCGCAGAAGAAGCGGCTGCAGCGTTGGCAGCGGTCGAGACCGACATCGGTCGTACCACCGATCCTGTTCGTATGTACATGCGGGAAATGGGCACCGTTGAACTTCTGACCCGTGAAGGCGAAATCGAAATCGCCAAACGTATCGAAGAAGGCATCCGTGAAGTGATGGGCGCAATTGCGCACTTCCCAGGCACGGTTGACCACATTCTCTCCGAATACACACGCGTCACCAGTGAAGGCGGTCGCCTTTCCGATGTCTTGAGCGGCTATATCGACCCGGACGACGGCATTGCGCCGCCTGCCGAAGTACCGCCGCCTGTCGACCCCAAAGCCGTCAAGGCCGAAGGTGCCGATGACGACGAGGAAGAGTCGGCAGACGCCAGCGACGAAGAAGACGAAGTCGAGAGCGGTCCTGATCCGGTCATCGCCCAGCAGCGCTTCGGTGCGGTTTCCGATCAAATGGAAATCACCCGCAAGGCCCTGAAGAAATTTGGTCGCGACGACAAGCACGCCATTGCCGAAATGGTGGCACTGGCCGAACTGTTCATGCCGATCAAACTGGTTCCGAAACAGTTTGAAGGTCTGGTAGAGCGTGTACGCGGTGCACTCGAGCGTCTTCGTGCCCAGGAACGCGCCATCATGCAGCTGTGTGTACGTGATGCACGTATGCCGCGCGCCGATTTCCTGCGCCAGTTCCCGGGCAACGAAGTCGACGAAAGCTGGACTGACGCACTGGCCAAGGGCAAGAGCAAATACGCCGAAGCCATCGGTCGCCTGCAGCCTGACATCCAGCGTTGCCAGCAGAAGCTGTCTGCGCTGGAAGAAGAGACCGGCCTGAAAATCGCCGAGATCAAGGACATCAACCGTCGCATGTCGATCGGTGAGGCCAAGGCCCGCCGCGCGAAGAAAGAGATGGTTGAAGCGAACTTGCGTCTGGTGATCTCCATCGCCAAGAAGTACACCAACCGTGGTCTGCAATTCCTCGATCTGATCCAGGAAGGCAACATCGGCTTGATGAAGGCTGTGGACAAGTTCGAATACCGTCGTGGCTACAAGTTCTCGACTTATGCCACCTGGTGGATCCGTCAGGCGATCACTCGCTCGATTGCCGACCAGGCACGCACCATTCGTATTCCGGTGCACATGATCGAGACGATCAACAAGCTCAACCGTATTTCCCGGCAGATGTTGCAGGAAATGGGTCGCGAACCGACCCCGGAAGAGCTGGGCGAACGCATGGAAATGCCTGAGGATAAAATCCGCAAGGTATTGAAGATCGCGAAAGAGCCGATCTCCATGGAAACCCCGATCGGTGACGACGAAGATTCGCACCTGGGTGACTTCATCGAAGACTCGACCATGCAGTCGCCAATCGATGTCGCCACTGTTGAAAGCCTCAAAGAAGCGACACGCGAAGTGCTGTCGGGCCTTACCGCCCGTGAAGCCAAGGTTCTGCGCATGCGCTTCGGCATCGACATGAATACCGACCACACTCTTGAAGAGGTTGGTAAGCAGTTTGACGTGACCCGCGAGCGGATTCGTCAGATCGAAGCCAAGGCACTGCGCAAGCTGCGTCACCCGACAAGAAGCGAGCACCTGCGCTCGTTCCTCGACGAGTAATCGCACCCGCGAGTCAACAAAACCCCCGGCATGCCGGGGGTTTTGCGTTTCCGGGCAGAAGAAAATTCAAAATTTGCAGGCCCAGTTGTCAATTCACCGAATCAATAAGAGGTCAGACATCAGTCTAATTGCAGCGCCTGAAAAATTGACCTACAACTATGTATCACACCAGACACCAGCGCTCTTCGAATCAAGCCTTGGATCATTGTAGTTACAAGGTTACGCCACACCATCATCAGCGATAGTCAGACACGGACGTAAGCCGCATATGCGTGGAGTAATCAACACCAGTGACCGGGAAGCGTCATGCCTGTCCGAGGGAAAATTCGCCTCGATCTTCGCTCAATGCCCGGATGCCATGCTTATCGTCAGCCTTGCTGACGGGCACATCATGGATGCCAACGAAGCGTTCGTAGAGCGAACCGGTATCCCCCTTGATGAAGTGATTGGCAAGACACCCACAGAACTGAATCTGTGGGCAGTGCCAGGCATCGGCCCAAAAGTCTTGCTGCAATTGCAGACCGGCGATATCCATAATCTGGAGATACCCTTTCGGCGCAAAAACGGCGAAACCTTTTCAGGGCTCATGTCCGCCCAGCCGTTCGAGCATAGCCCGATACCCGCCGTGCTGGTGATAGTGCGTGACATCACCCAGCTCAAACTGGCCCGACAACAATTACAGCTTTCCGAAGAGAAGTTCGCCAAAGCCTTTCATGCCTCGCCTGACGGGATGGCGATTACCCGGCAGCAGGACGGCATGCTTCTGGAGGTCAACGAGGGGTTCTGCCGCTTGACCGGTTATAGCGAAAAGTACTGCCTTGACCACTCGACATTCGAGCTGGGCATTTGGGTCGACCTGAGCGAGCGTTCAAAGCTCATCGAACGCATGAAAAAGCATGGCTTCGTCAAGGATATGCGGGTCCGGATTCGTAACAACAATGGCGATATTCGACTGTGCGAACTGTCCTCTCAACCCCTCATCATTGCGGGTGAAGACTGTCTGCTGACGATTACCCGGGATATCACCGAAAGCAGGCAAATGCAGGAGAAGCTCCATCTGGCGGCGACAGTTTTCGAGAGCACTGCCGAAGGTGTGCTCATCACCAATACCGACCAGAGCATCAGCGCCGTCAACCGCGCGTTCACGGAAATCACTGGCTACAGCGAAAGTGAAGCCATCGGCCAGACCCCTCGCCTGCTTGCCTCTGGCCAACACGACAGCGCGTTCTATGCCGCGATGTGGCATCAACTGGCAGCCGAGGGCCACTGGCAGGGCGAAATCAGCAACCGTCGAAAGAACGGCGAGCTTTACCCGAGTTGGCTGACCATCAGCGCCGTGCGCAACAAAGACAACCTCTTGACCCACTTCGTCGCCGTGTTCGCCGATATCTCCAGCCTCAAACAAGCACAGGCGCGGCTCGACTACCAGGCGCATCATGACCCGCTCACCGGCCTGCCCAACCGAATACTGTTCGAGAGCAGGCTTCAAGCCGCTCTGCTGCACAGCGAAGAATCCGGCAGCCTCGGTGCAGTTCTGTTTCTCGATCTGGACCGCTTCAAGCACATCAATGACAGCCTGGGCCACCCGGTCGGCGATCTGCTGCTCAAAGGCATCGCACACCGGCTCAAGGAGACCCTGCGCGACATCGACACCGTTGCACGCCTGGGTGGCGACGAGTTCATCGTCCTGCTGCCCGGCCTGCTGCAAACCAGCGACGCACAGGCCATCGCCAATAAATTACTGGCCTGCTTCAGCACGCCCTTTGAAGCTGGCGAACATGAGCTCTACATCAGCCCCAGCATCGGCAGTTGCGTGTTCCCCACCGACGGCACCGACGTGGCCACGCTGGTCAAAAATGCCGATGCGGCGATGTACCGCTCCAAGGCAAAAGGCCGCAACCGGGTCGAAAGCTATACCTGCGACCTCAGTGACCAGGCCAGCGAGCGCATCGCCCTCGAGCAGGAACTGAGAAGAGCTCTGGAGCGCAATCAACTGACACTGGCCTACCAGCCCAAAATCGACCTGCTGACCCACACAATGGCAGGCGCAGAAGCCCTGATCCGCTGGAACCACCCAACCTTTGGCGAAGTGCCGCCCGAGCACTTCATTCCCCTGGCTGAAGAAAACGGCATGATCCTGCAGATCGGCGACTGGGTGCTGGAGCAGGCCTGCCGCCAGATGGGTGTATGGCGCAAGACCTGTCAGCCGTTCGGCCCGCTGTCGGTGAACCTGGCAGGCGCGCAACTGCGCCAGACCAACCTGCTCGAACGCATCGAACAGCTGCTCACGGACAACGGCCTGGAACCCGGTTGCCTGCAACTGGAGATCACCGAAAACTTCATCATGAGCCAGACCCAGGAAGCACTGGCCGTGCTGCACCAATTGAAGACACTCGGCGTGCAACTGGCGATCGACGACTTCGGCACCGGCTACTCCTCACTGAGCTACCTCAAACGCCTGCCACTGGACATCCTCAAGATCGACCAGTCCTTCGTCCGCGGCCTGCCGGAAGACACCCACGACGCCGCTATCGTCCGCGCCATAATCGCCCTGGGGCGCAGCCTGCAACTGACCGTGATCGCCGAGGGCGTGGAGAACAGCGAACAGCAGCAATTCCTGACCACCGAAGGCTGCGAACAGATCCAGGGCTACATCATCAGCCTGCCCCTCGACGCCGAAGAATTCCGCGCAAGATTTCTTCTGATGAATCTTTCGGACTTTTCGGATAGCACAGCCGCGAAACCGCCGTTATAATCCGCGACCTACTGAGGGCCCATAGCTCAGTTGGTTAGAGCAGAGGACTCATAATCCTTTGGTCCACGGTTCGAGTCCGTGTGGGCCCACCATCTTTGAAAGCCGCGCATTGTGCGGCTTTCGCGTTTCTGGGTGGTTCTCCACTAATACAGTCCCATGGTCCAAAAGTACAAGATCGGTACAGTGCTGGTGCGCCAGTACACCTTTGGTGTCCTTTCAGATGGCAACACTAGTCAAACCCCCTTCCGGCACTTGGAAGGCTTTGATCCGCAAAACCGGCTGGCCAACTGTGGCTAAAACCTTCCGCACCAAGCGTGATGCGGAGGACTGGTCACGTCGCACCGAAGACGAAATGGTCAGAGGTGTGTATATCCAGCGCACCGGCTCCGAGCGCATGACGCTGGAGGCAGCTCTCAAACGCTACTTGAGCGACATCACCCCCACTGAGAAGCCCAAACGTCGAAAGCGAAGAAGCTCACAGAACACCTGGGCAAATATTCACTCGCGGCCCTTTCCGCTGAAACTATCGCGAACTACCGCGACAAACGCCTAAACGAAAAAGGGCGTGCCGGCACTACCAGCAATAACACCGTACGCCTAGAGCTCGCTCTGCTGAGCCACCTATTCACGGTCGCAATTCAAGAATGGGGGCTGGGCCTTACATTCAACCCAGTCCTAAACATCCGCAAGCCTAGCCCAGGGGAAGGCCGCAATCGCCGGCTATCACCTGACGAGGAGCGCCGGTTACTGGCCGCCGTAAGCAAGCACAGCAACCCAATGCTTGGCTGGATCGTTGGTATCGCTCTTGAAACGGGTATGCGGTCCACAGAGATCAGCTCTCTACACCGGCCCCAGGTCGATCTAGAGCGTCGCATCGTGAAGCTTGTGGATACCAAGAATGACGCACAACGTACTGTGCCTTTGAGCAAACGGGCGACAGCGCTATTTCAGTCGGCTATGGAAAATCCAGCTCGGCCGGGTGACTGCAGCCTGGTGTTCTTCGGTGAGCCCGGTAAAGATGCAAAGCGTCGACCTTATGCCTTATTAATCATGCAATAGGGACTTGTTTGCTCAGTGATCGAGATACTGGTGATGGACCGGCAACATGAGGAATCTGACATGCATCCTCGACGACGCATAGGGGGCCATCAACCACTTGGGTCGTTTTGGCTTTGCGAAAACCGCCAGAGGAGTCGTTCCCTTTAATGGCTTGCAACACAGCTTCGCCCATTAGCTTGAGGGCGCTTTCACGGCCAATGGAGTCAATTAGTGATTGGCGCATGTCTGATCCCCCTGTTGCCACAAGAGCCGTCTCCGGCCGTGAACTAACGGTGCAGCTCGTCGAAAGTCAGCGTAGCGCGGGCGCTCTCGATAAACCCACCCTCCAACTTTTCACATACATACTCACCTTCGCGATTTCTATAGCCTAAAGCAAGCATCTGTCAGATGCTCTCGGTGAGCCATGTATGCCGCTGTGGCCCGTGCTTGGCTAGCGTACTCCGACGCCTGAAAAATAGCCCTCAACCCTCCCATCGCCAAATCGCTGATCTCGTTTTGCGCTCGCAAAAAATCGATGAACAGCTGCTGTCTCTCGGCCAGCTCCGCTTTTACGCCGCGTGGTAGGCCATCCTCATGCTCGATCCCAAAGATGAAGGCGGCACCGTTGGACTCAACGAACATTACCTCTCTGAATATGCGGCATTCTCCGCCCGGCACAAATGCTTTGATGTCAGCGATCCATAGCTCGTCCGAGCTGCTGTCTGGAAATTTTCCCGCAAAGCGAGGAACTGAAGCCGTATAAATTAATGCGGCCCTTGTCGACTTCTTCATCCCCGCACCTTCTAGCGACCCGGTTACAGACTTTCAAGACGGTGGCACCAACCTGCCGCTGTTGCTTAACGTAACCGTTATTCGTTGCCTGCGAAAAATGTTTTCAACACGAAGAGCGAACTCAGCCGGGTCTACCATTCAGCTTATGAAGCGGGATAGCAGGAAGCAGGCCATTCACGCGACGATGCCGACACCGCCCCCCCCCAACCTGCACATTCCATCCCCAGAGGGTCTCCACACAACTTCTGGACGCAGATTCCAACACGGGGGTCAAGGACTGCTACGCCAGACTGTCTTACGTCCTCCGCCGAGCATCGCCTCACGTGCTACCATCGCCAGACTCTAACGACCAGTGGATAGGACATGCAGATAAGTGACGTTTTCGGCGCACAACCAAAGAGTGTATGGGAGTACCTCTGCGAGAATGGACAGGGTTTATATGTCCCGGCATATCAGCGGCAATACTCTTGGGATAAGTCAAAAATCGCTCGTCTTTTCGAGGACGCTTGTCACGGCTTCTCGATGTTGATAAGCCAAAAAGACGCTATTACGTTTTTGGGAACAATTATTGCGATTCATGACACCCAGTATACGACCGTAGATCCACTGGTAAAAGGGGATGTTCCGTCGAGGGTCATGACGATCATTGATGGCCAGCAACGCCTCACAACTCTACTGCTTATAAACACTTCACTGCATGAGGAGATTCGCGCTCGACAAGCTCGGCTGAAAAACGTCGAGTATCCAGACCGAGAATGGCTGCGCGAGGAATGCATGAAAGTTGTAGGGCGTCTGGCTAAGACTTTCGAAGAAGACAAGGATTACGGAGACGAGGGCTTTCGTTACTATCCAAGGATGATCCGGGCATACGACGATTCCTGGTCCCGAAAAAAAGACAAGGCTAACTATCAATCACCGATCGGCTACTATTTACATTCCTACGGAAAGCATGGCCGTGGCGACCCAACGAAACAATATAAATTCGAAACACCAGAAGAGCGTGATCAGGCGCGCTACAAACTACTCTCAGACGGAAGAAAAATAATTCAAAGCCTCATAAAGGATGTGGCTAAAGAGAAGGACGAGCTGGAATTACCTCGAATTTCTGACATGCTTGATGCATCAGACTTTCAAGATATATTGATAAAGGCTGACTTCCCAGACATTGTCAAGACGACACTACTCGCGGAAAACAACGAAGACTTCAAAGAACTACTTCGCCTTGTTATGTTTGCGAATTTCATTCTAGATCGTGTGGCAGTTACAATTGTAACCGCAAAGAATGAAGACTATGCCTTCGACATGTTCGAGGCACTGAATACTACTGGGGAACCGCTTACTGCATTTGAGACTTTCAAGCCCCGAGTAATTAATAGCGAAAGGCTTCAAAACTACGAAAAGTCCAAAGCATACGAATACATGAAATCCGTAGAGGCATACCTTGACAGGTTTGGTAAAACGGATGACAAGCAGGACGCAACTAGCAGACTTATTGTCGCGTTCGCCTCAGCTGAACGGGGAGAAAAACTCTCAAAGAGACTAAGTGAACAGCGAAGATTCTTCAAAGACAACTTTGATAAGCTGGAAGACGGCGAACCGAAACAAAATTTTGTTAGACATCTTTCCCACTCTGCTCTATTCGTACAGTATGCTTGGCCTGATGAGAAAAATGCTAAGCCGAAGTTGTTCTCCGTAGCTGAGGCTGACACTGATGACGTCGCTCTGTGCTTAGACCTGCTACGCAGCTTTAAACATACGATAACACAAGCCCCATTGATCAGATTTTATTCAGCCATAAGGGTCGCAACTGCGGATGAACGTCCAAAAGCGGTAACTGATTTCGTAAAAGCAGTGAAATCATGCGCTGCCTTCTCGGTACTATGGCGAGCATCCCGCCGGGGCACCGACAACATCGATATGCATTACAGAAAGTTAATGGAGATTGGCCACCCAGGCGTTGGTATGCCACCACTGGCTCGCCGATCAAACGGCAGTGAATCGCCGGTACCTGATGCCGATATGCTGCAGCGAGCATTATCTTACATTCTCGAAGCCGATGGGAAAGTTGGTACTAAAGACGAATGGTGTAAGGCGGCAGCAAAGACACCTGCTTATAAAAATCAACGGGCAATTGCTCGGTTCGTATTACTCGCAGCGGCGCACGATAGTGCTTGTGATCCAGCATCACCAGGGCTCACCGTCGCCGGAAAGCCTGGACTACTCGATCTGCTAAAATATGACAAGTGGATTGATGAAAACTCGCAAACTCTAGAGCATATCGCCCCCCAGTCCAAAGACACTGGATGGTCTGACACACTGTATCATGATGATGAAACAATCGATCGCCTAGGCAATTTGACACTGCTCCCCCGCATCGAAAACGCTTCACTTGGAAACAGTTCTTGGGCAAAGAAGAGATTGATCTATAAAGTCTTGTCTGCTGAGACATCAGATGAACTAGATCCTTTATTGCAGCAGGCGAAAGCTCAGAAAATCGATATCGGCAAAAATACTGCTGAGCTTTTGGCAGTTTCACGCTACCTACCTCTCGCGAAAGCCGTTGCATTGGTAGAAGGTGATTGGTCTACAGATCTGATTGATCGACGTTCGCTCCGCATAGCGGAGCTGGCCTGGGCACGAATTGCCCCATGGCTAGGCCTACCAGGGTAAGAATGCGGTATTGCGGCTGGTAATTCCCGCCGCAATACGTGTCATTTATGACATATCGCGCAGGAACCGTTGCCCTCGTCGCAGCCATAAAGCTCATCCAGGTCTGGCGGTAACGCTGGTCTCAAAGGATTCACAGGTCGACGTTTCTCCTCTCTCGCTCTACGTAGTTCGTAGTCTTGAAGGATTTGCTCCACTCTTTTTGGCTGCTCCAGCTGTTCCAATGACTCTCCCTTAGTCCATGTAAATGGAGATCCGTGTTCGAGAGCATCTTTTTCATATGCTTTAGCGTTTTCGAATTCTTCCGGGTGCTTGACTTTAAGGCGTACCCACTCAACTTTCTGCTGGAAAAAGCAGAAGGTGCAGCCACTCCTGCTCCTCCACTCGTAATAGGTAGGCCAGCCTACGCCAGAAGCTTCAAGGATTTCAGAAACTGCGGGCTTATCAATACCATCATCCCGAAAGGGCAGTTTAACTCTCAGATTTTTGTGCTTTGAAGAATACCCTTCACGAAACTCTTCATCAGCTCGTATGGCAACATATGATGTAACGATGTCGCCGCTATCCAACATCGGTCGAACCCACCGCTCAAACGGTAGTAGTTTAAGTTGCCGAGTACACCACCGAGTTTGAGGTGAAGGTAGAAAGTGGTTGTACTCTCGCAGCCAGAAATCAAAGTCACGATCCGGATTGAGCCGGGTAATTTCTTTTCCAAGAAACCCCTCAAGCTTCCCTAAAAACTCATAGACTTCCGGGAGTTCTTTACCAGTGTCAGTAAAGAAATATTCAATATCGAGCTCAGGTCGATTTTGTCTTAGGTAGATTGCCAGGGCAGCACTATCCTTACCTCCTGAAACACCTAGAACGTGGCGCTCACCCATTACTCAATCCCCCTCATTGACTATAGCTAGACCGACCTTGGCCAAAACTGCGAGCAATATCTCATCGCTATACGCATTAGCACGCAATTGATGTACAAGTGAGGCCGCGAGGTCATTGACCGCGACCCTGTCTCTTTCAGCGATATCAAATTCTCGGATAACCGATTTTGCAGAACTCCCAGAACCCACAACGAACGCAAACGCTTCTCGCGTTGGAGCTCTTCCCTTCACAGCAGCTAAAGCCTCTGCCTGACGGAATTTCGTAGCCCACGACGATATCTCAAATAATGACGAATCGATATCGCCGTCTGCCCACAACCGTGGAGGCTTATTAGCAGCCAGGCTTAAAATACTCTCTAAGCTTGTAGCCTGGCCATCATGCTTCATGAGCCTAGCAGCAAATGCATTCAACCTAAAGTCACCAGTAACGCCCTCAACGATGCTGGCACGATGCCGCAAACTATCCAGATCCGTCGAGCTTGAATCGAGTTCCATTAGCATCTTGGATTCAATAGAGCTCAAAAGTGCTGCATAGGCATTCGATATTTCTAAAATTGGCTTTTCCAGGAGATCCAAATATGACTCTGAAGATGAAGCACCTAGAATCGCGGGAAGATCTACAAATATGACTTTATGCGGGTCATTTGCTCGGAGTAAAACATCCCGAACCGCCATAGCATCAGGAGATAAGGTTCTGGTCTTCCGCACCCAATCTGGGAGTTCATAGACAAGACCTACTAGACCGCGTGCGACATTTAACGCGTCAAACGAGAACGCACCTGCGCCGGTACGTTGGAGAATTTTAGAAATCCCCTCAAGCACTTCATTTTTTTCTTCGTCAATAGCTATCTGACGTAACGAATAACGAGAGTGATCTTGGAGAAACTCATCCATATCCGCGTCTGTGATTTTAGGTAAGAACATCCCATCTTTATAGATGGCAATAGTCCTCTTACGCGATAGAAAGTACGCTGTGAATAGTACAGGATAGCAGCCATTTCTGACGCCAAACGGTGCGGCGCGCCAAATGTCATACACTTCTTTAGCCTGTATTAGTTTCTCGCCGGCTCCGAACAATGCGTCGGCTGCTCTCCACAGAGGAACGAACTGGCAGAGATCAACACAATCCGGCTCCGAAATATGCCAGGCGCCGCGCTCATCTTGTCGATGTAAACCAGTTCTACGCAGTATTGTCTCGTGAAGGCCTCTTTCAGCAGGCCACCCGTTTAGACCTAAATTCTCTTCTCCCTCAGAATTTATCATCCGATGTACTAGATCGCGACGAGCCTTAACTGCATTGGAAGAAAGAACATCACGATTTACCAGCTCGCTAAATATTACCGGTGCCGCATGAAATATTTTGTCTGCCAGATCGGACGCCATCGATGATAGCTTGTTAGCCTTTATCCAAACCTCATCTATAAGCCACGAGGCACCGTCCATAGCCTCACGCATTTCATCCTCAAGTGCTGAGCGGACGGATGCAAGACGTGCAGATAATTCACGCCTTGCAACAGGATCACCTACCAACTGGTGATTTTCTTCGGAAACTTGCTGAAGGCACACAAGCTCTTCGCCTAGCTCCATTATTATACCGTGATTAGGTACATGCCCAAAAATGGTCTCTGGTAGACTATTTTCGCTTAGCTTTCGTATTTTTCGTTTTACTTTTTCTGGTGTCTCGTCGCGCTGAGGAAGATAGAGAACAAACTTGCCAAAACCACCGGTTTCAGATTTTCTCTCCGATACAGCTTCCATATCACTAGAGTCGGAAATAACGACATCCATCCATCGCATCGTTCCAGTCATCTGATAATGGCGCTTGGCAACTATCGGGCGTAGCTTAGCCATATCGGACAATACAGATAAGGCAACTCCGCCCCCTTTAGAATGAGCGTCTGCTACAGCAGCATCTATATCAAAATCACTGCCTTCAAAAGTACTCCAAGAGCCAGTGTGTTTTTTGAAAATCGCAGCACGCCATGCAACTAAATCTGCTAATGCCCTATCTAGAGCACTGCTATCTACGTTATTGAATAGTGCTTTTAGTACTTCTCCATCGGCTGACAAACCAGACCCATTGCGGAAAAGATCTATAATTGCAATATTCTTAATCAGAGCGGTACGCAGCTCATCTCCACGGTTTTCTACTCGTTCAACTGCGTCAACCGCCTGCGCCCAGCGATGCCCGTCAGGAGATGACAATATCGCAGGCTCGAGATTTGCGCGTAAAAAATCCCAGTAATCTCCAGGACGATACCATGCATGTGCGGATGAATCAGTAGACTCTAGAAAAGCGGTAAAGCCAAAGGGTTCCACCGAAGACAAAAACCCAAAGGTGCTCCTCTCATTCTGACCAAACTGTCGCTTTGAGATTGGCCCCAATAACGCCGCCATTGCTGGATGCAACGGCCAGCAGGCGTCTAAACTTTTGGAAAAACCTTTCCCAACACCAGGTCGGCGCCTGCGAACAGCATCTGCAACGACCTCAGAACTACTTATAGTCCAGTCATGCTCAAGCTCACTCTTTAGCGCTTTACCGATGAGTTCTACAACTTCGTCACTTGAAGCGACTAATGGAATATCTACAAATCTTCCCTGAATTTTGGCCCAATCCTCTTTAGCGTCAGAACCAAGTCGCGCAGCGTATTGTCGGAAAGCTTGATGAAGTATCCCTATGACAACGAAAGGAGCCGTACAACGCGCAGCTTGCTCAGCTAGCTCCTGAAAGAAATGAACATCATCCCCACCTAGAGCCGAAGATTCTAAAAACTTCCCCATTTCATCGATAATAAGTAGCAGTCCATCGACAGTTTCTGATACCGCAAGATCTTTTAAAGCCTGGATCAGCACCTCGCCATTCACTTTTCGAGGGTCTACTAACTCAACGCCCGCAACCTTGTTAATTGCTGATGCTATTTCTGCAACAACCCCCGTCCGACGACCAGAAATGGCAATTATCTGCCAGCCTTTTTTTACTGGAAATGCCGTATCAAGCGCAGAATGTAACGTACTCGTTAGTCGATCCCTAGCTAATCCTCGCAGCTTCGCATCCTTGTGAAGCGCGGATGCAAAAGTCACGGCTAGCGAGGACTTCCCTCCGCCAAAAGGCCCGGTCCAAGTAAACGCTCGCTGGGAACTCGCAGTTACCTGCCGTGCCATACTTTCGATCACTGCCTTAGCTGTTCCGTGACAAACATAGCCGCCCAGCGAGTCATATCGACCAATATCAGAGTCGAGACGAATAGAGCGACGGTAGTGCTGGGCTACCGTGATATATTTTAGAAGATTATTTTCTTTACTCACTTATAAGCATCCTTCAGAAGGCGTTCCATAAGGCGCTTAGTTTTTTTACCGTCCATATCACGCCTCATAACTTGCCTAATCCCTGAAGAATCGGACCAAAATAATAATCCGTCAGTTCTAGATTCCAACCCCTGCAGGCGCTCCGCCAAGGAGCTCTCATCCATTTTAAAAACTCTGCCCGGCGCCCCACGACCATGTGCGATAGACTCAAATGCCATCGAACTCTCGCCCGTCGAAACGGGCCAATAATCCAAAATTGCTAAATCAAAAATCCCATCAGGCAGGGAAGCTTTCGGACCCCGCCTAAAAGAAAATGAACCCCGCCCCTCATCTAATATAAGTCCTAACTCCGCCAGCATAGGCTCGGCTAGATCCTCTATTCCAGAGTCTAGTTTGGGACAATACCCTCTTAAGCAGGTTTCAATATCTCGACGCAACGTAGACTCTGAGACCTTGACGCCTCTTTTCGATGCATAATCTGCAATTTGTCGCTGCACTTCCTCGCGCGTAAAGGTTGGGGTCAAAATATTATTAAAAACCCACCACCACGTGGTGGAACGATGCTTGCCAACAGGTACTCCCGCGAGCCGCCAATGCACCAGCCAAGATGTAGCCGGATTCTCACAGAATGGGTCTAGAGATCGTGCCTGATCCCCCAGAATGCGAGTCCATATATCATTCTTCTTAAATAGAGCTTTGTCGGTGGCAGCTTCCTCAAAGACACCGCACGCCAAGGCCCAATGCTTAATTGACGAAACCATATTTTTGCCAACACCAAAAAGCGCAATAGCACTTTCGTCAGTAAATACAGCTTTATCTACGGCATCGCCGCTACCGGCTTCAAAGGCTTTCTTTAGCCACATTTGACGTAACGGAAACGTTTCATGGCCAGAAAAATGAGGAGTGTATGCTTGGTCATCGACAATATTTTTCATAGGACGATCTTACTGGACGCTCTCCCCAGGAGCAATAGTTTCCAAACTGGGGAGGTTCTCCAGTCCGGCAATGGCCTTGATCGTAGCATTTTACTGTATAAAAACACAGCAAAAATATCTATGTCCTCTAAATCGCGCGTTGTCGTACGAACACGCCTGCGTGCATGATGATTGCAATTGTTCCGCAGCACCGACGCACCCCAACGGTTAAGGTCTACGCTTTCGAATGACGAGCTATTCGACCGCTCCGATTTCCTCCCATATTTCATGCCGACGGTGCGCTCGACCATTCGTCTTTTTGACAGCAATCGTTCATCCAATACCGAAGCATCGGTACGATTACGGTACACTCCTGGGCTTACGCTACCTTCGCTCAATTGTGCTCAACACCACGTACTACGGGGCCTCTAGCTATGCCAACCTACGTTCACCTACGAACGCTTTCTCTAGGCATACTAGCTCGCCCAGCAACTCATAATCCTTTGGTGCACGGTTCGAGTCCGTGTGGGCCCACCACCTTTAAAAGCCGCACATTGCGCGGCTTTTGTGCCTCTGGTGATGTCCTCTCAGATAAACCCCTGTAGTGGTCTAGCGATTCCAGACACTCATTCAGGCGAGAATATCGCCAGATAGAAGTGTCTGATTACCACTACAGCTGCATGCATGACAGAGGCAGGTCAGCTTTTGCGCTCTCCCCTATCGCAGCCTTTCCCGGTGCGATTCAGGTTCAAGCCCGCTTGGGCAACTTCCAGTTCGGCCGGATGAAGTGGCAGGTATAACCGTTCGGTATCCGCTCCAGATAATCCTGATGCTCCGGCTCCGCCTCCCAGAACTCTCTGGCGGGCTCGATTTGCGTGACCACACGCCCCGGCCACAGCTTGGAGGCGTCCACGTCAGCCGCGGTATCTTCGGCAATATCCCTTTGCTGTTCGCTCAGGTAGTAAATCGCCGAACGATAGCTTGGCCCAAGATCATTGCCCTGCCGGTTAGGCGTGCTCGGGTCATGGATCTGGAAAAAGAACTCAAGAATCTGCCGATAGCTGATCACCGCCGGGTCAAACACGATCTCAATCGCTTCGGCATGGTTGCCGTGGTTGCGGTAGGTGGCGTTCGGTACGTCACCACCGGTGTAGCCGACTCGCGTATGCAGCACGCCGGGGTAGCGTCGCAACAAATCTTGCATGCCCCAGAAGCAGCCGCCGGCAAGGATGGCGGTTTCGGTTGGGTTGGTCATGGTCTGTCCTTGCGGTTTATGGAGACAGGGATAGTTATGGGGTGATGCCGGGCAATACCAAGCCGGATGAAGTAAAAAACAGGATCGTGTTGCGGAACGAGTAAACGTCCTACAGAAGCCTTGGCGCCTTGCTCCGTTGCCTACAGTTGCGTCAGAATCCGCTGGCTTGAGCGCTTGAGTCAGCGTTTCCAAGGTGGCTCGGTCGCTGACAACTCAGTGATCGGGTTGAGTTGACCCACTGCACACCTGCCAACCAAACAACTATAAGCCCACCCCCGCGAAACCTGCCCACTCATCGACCCTCTCAATCACCCGATCAAAACATCCGATTGGCCATCCTCCGAAACATTCCGTAACATTGTTTCCCGGTGCGACAGATGCGCGCACCGCTTGAGCTTTTATTCCCCATGCTCAGCCCACGACCACGCACGAGCCCACCATGTCTTTGAACACCCCGCAGCAAATCGCTGAAATTGCCGTCGAAAGCGGCGTCAAGAAGGCCCACTTGGGCCTGTCGTCGTTGATGATTCTGGGCTTTCTGGCAGGGGCTTTCATCGCCCTCGGGTTTCTTCTCGATATTCATGTCAGCACCATGATCCCTCACGAGTGGGCGTCGCTGGGCAATCTGCTTGGCGCTGTGGTGTTTCCGGTCGGGCTGATTCTGGTGGTGCTGGCTGGCGGTGAGTTGCTGACTGGCAACATGATGAGCCTGCCCATGGCGCTATTCGCCGGGCGCATCGGTCTGGGTCAGCTGGTGCGTAATTGGGTACTGGTGACGCTGGCCAACCTGATCGGTGCGCTGTTCGTTGCTTATTGTTTCGGCCATGTGGTGGGGCTGACTGAAGGCGCCTTCATGGCCAAGACCGTGGCCATCGCCAATACCAAGGTCGGGGCCAGCTTCGAACAGGCCTTCATCTCGGGTATTGGCTGCAATTGGCTGGTGTGCCTGGCGGTGTGGCTCAGCTACGCGAGCAAGGACGTGATCGGTAAAGTGGTCGGCATGTGGTTTCCGGTGATGGCATTCGTCGCGATCGGCTTTCAGCACATTGTCGCCAACATGTTCGTCATTCCTGCAGCGATCTTCGCTGGCGCCTTGAGTTGGGCGCAGTTCGGCGAGAATTTCGTTCCGGTATTTTTGGGTAACGCAGTGGGCGGCGCGGTGTTCGTCGGCCTGGCCTATCATTTGGCCTTTTCCAATGCGGCAACCCGACCGGCTGAGCTGTCCAGGACCAGCGGCGCGCAAACACCGGAATAATCCGGTCCAACGCCATACAGACGATGCGGCGATAAGAGATGACGACCGCAGAGCGAAAAGCTCTGCGGGGGTGAGTGTCAATACGGCTCAACAGCCACAAACCCTAATAGCGGAGAGCACCGCCTGAGCTCAGAGTACGATCAATCAAGGTGCCGTGCGCCGCTGAGTCGATTGCGCGTATCGGATTACACGCGCGTCAAAGCACACGCCACAATGTCTCCCGCGTTGCAGGACTGAACGTCATCGATTGACGATCCACGACACGCCTCAGCCCTTCGCCAATTTCAATGTCCGGCATAAGACCAAAGCCGTGTTTCCTGAACCACGGCCCGTTCCACAGCGGCTCGCGGAAGGTCGTCAGGCTCACGGCCTGAACCCGAAGGGCCTGCGCATGCGTCACAACGGAGGACAGCAGAGTCTTACCCACGCCACTGCCTGAAGCACGAGGAACGACGGAGATATTGTCCAGATACAACAAACCATCGAGTGGCCGCATGGCGGCGTACCCGATGACCTCATGAGTGCTCTGGTCAACAGCAACGACAACGCGGCAGGCTTCGAATCTGTCTGCACTCAGCGGAGGGAGGTCGGCGACATGTGCCAGAGAGGAAATGGTTTTATAGCGATCACGGGCCAGCGCCGAGAGGCGCCTCAAGTCCGGTAGATCGCTATCTTTCGACAGGCGCAGGTCGAACGCCACCGAGCCTCTCATGCTAATTACCGTAACGGCTCAGGAAAATAGCCGCCCGTTTTGTTACCACGGGCAAAGAGCTCAGATCGATGGTTTCGTTTTCACTGTGCGCACCTTCACCCCAGGCACCTAGCCCGTCCAGGCTTGCGGTTACATAGTTGTTCACATAGGAAATGTCAGCTCCGCCTCTTTCCGCTGACGGTGCCGATTTCAGAACAGGCCCGTCGAGATCCTGGCTGACCTGGCTGTAGGCTTCCAGTAGTTTGCGATTGCTCTCACGATCAGCCATGACCGGCATGATGGCTTTGATTTTCACATCGCTGTTGGTCAGAGGCAGCGGGTAACTGGCTATTTCTTTCAGCTGGTTTTCCGCGGAGACTCTCTGAGCCTCACTGCTGAACCGCAAATCGCCATGCACAGAAGAAATCCGGGCAACCGTTGTCTTTCTTCCAGAAGCAGTACCTTGTCCACTGGCGACATCTTCGACCGCTGTAGAGCCACCCAGAATGAGTCCCGGATTGATGGTCAGGCCTTGCTCATTCGAAAGCTTCCGACGAATCTCATCAAGCACTCGAGCCGACTCATACACTGCCCCGAAACCGGTTTCAGGCTGAAAAATAGTCGCTGAATGTTTGTCTACGCCGGTGCTGGTCAAAAACCACTCGCTCAATCCCCTGCGCTCGGTGATCAACTGGTTGGGCGACAAGGCGAATTCGAAACCCAGCGCAATGTCGCTTCTTTTGGCTTCGGCGATCAGCCATTCTCTGGAGATCTCCGTCGGTTTGGCCGCCAGCTCTTCATCACCGATCAGGACCACCGAGATATTCATGTTCTCCAGCGCGCCGGTGTGTTTCAGCGCCTGCAAAGCGTAGAGCATCGTGACCATGCCGCCTTTGTCATCGATGACGCCAGGGCCCTTGGCTTTTTTACCGCCCTCAAGGTAGGTGAATTTCTGGAAACTGCCTGTTTCAGGAAAAACCGTGTCCAGATGGCCTATCAGTAGAATTCGTTTCGCAGACTTATTGCCATCATGGATCGCAACAAGGCTACCCGCATGATTCATTCCTGCAGGCAGGTCGTGCCAGGTTGTTTCGAAGCCAAGCGCCTCCAGCTCCGGCTTCATCAAATTACCCACTTTGACGACGCCCTCAACATTATCGGTACCGCTGTTGATGTTGACGAGTTTTTCAAGCAAAGCGATCTGCTCGGCGCTGTGGCTATCGACATAGGACGCCATGCTTTGCTCATCATGTGCCGTTCCTGCAGATACACCAGTGCAGAAAAACAGAATCAGGAGCGAGGGGAGAAGACTTTTCATGCTGGATAGCGTCCGCTTTTGTGGTGTCGAGCCAGTGTGCCCAAGAACCCGTCAGATTATCCATGACGGGCGCTATTGTGGCGTCCTGAGTGGCAGGAAGCCGGGCAAGGTTCCTTGAACGACGCCAAAAAAGAGGGATATCAGAAGCTGAGACTTTCCAGTCTCTGAAAGCAAGTCTGGAAGATAAGTCGACGATGCTGCTCGTGCTGATCGGCAACAATCCCCACCCATCTCCCGTCAAATGTGGCTTACTGGGAAATACCACCATCCAATCAGGGATCTCTTCCCTACCCTCGCGGTCTCTTTACGCATGACGAATTCGCGCTCTGCTTTCATACCCTCCTGGCTTCGCCCTGTTCTGCGTCCCTTGCTGGACCCGTATCGCCGTTATCGGCATGCGCGGCTGATCCACGCGGCGCGGATTGCGGTGGGCTTGCTGGTGACTATCCTGTTGACCACCGGCCTCAACCTGCCCCATGGCGAGTGGGCGTCGGTGACCATGCTGATCGTGATCGGCGGTTTGCAGCATCACGGCAATATCGGCAAGAAGTCGGTCGAACGTGCCTATGGAACGTTGATCGGTGCCGGCCTCGGTCTGATCGTGGTGGTCCAGCAGGGCTATCTGGAAATGCCGCTGCTGACCTACGCAATGATGTCGGTGATGTGCGGTTTCTTCGCCTATCACGCCATTGGCAAAGGCGGTTACACCGCGCTGCTGTCGGCGATCACGCTGTTCATCGTTGCCGGTCATGGTTACAACCCGATCAGCGACGGGCTGTGGCGTACCGTCGATATTCTGATTGGTATCGCGCTGGCCCTGGCGTTCTCCTTCGCCCTGCCGCTGTATGCGGTGTTTTCCTGGCGCTACAACCTGGCCAGCGGCTTGCGTGACTGCGCCAAGGTGTACGGGCGCATCGTGCAGGGCCAGCCGGTTACCGCCGATGAGCATTTGAAACTGACCGCCAGGCTCAACGGCACGATGCTGCAACTGCGCTCGCTGCTGCCGTCGGTGTCCAAGGAAGTGAAGATGTCCATGGTCGAGCTGGACGCCATCCAGGGCCACTTCCGCATGTGCCTGAGCACCCTGGAGATTCTCGCCAATATTCGCCCTGCGAATCTGAATCAACTTGCCGACGAGACGCTCAAGGCATCGCTGGACGCTGACTACCGCCAGATTCGCCGGCAACTGATCGGCATGGCCCGCGCCCTGCAAACCGGGGCCACCGAACGTCTGGCACGCACGACCGAAACACCTGAGACACCTGCAGTGAAGGCCGTGATTCCTACCGAGTTGAAGGGCTACCACTTGATGACCCAGCAGTTGGCGCTCAACCTCGACGGCCTGCAGGCGCGTCTGGCCAAGACCGCCAAACGCTGGAAGTTTTAAGGAACCGCCCGTGCCCGATACCCGCCCGCCAGTGCTGGATGAAATCGATCGCCAGCTGATTGCCGCGCTGCAAATCAACGCGCGCGAAAGCGTCGCCATGCTCGCCCGGCAACTGGGCATCGCCCGCACCACCGTCACCTCGCGGCTCGCGCGCCTGGAAAGCAGCAAAGTGATTACCGGTTACGGCGTGCGCCTTGGCCAGCGCGTGGTCAGTGGCGGGTTGCAGGCGTATGTCGGGATTACCGTGCAACCTCGCTCGGGCAAGGAAGTATTGCGGCGCCTCAGTGCCATGGCGCAGGTTCAGCAACTCTGTGCAGTGAGTGGCGAGTTCGATTATGTCGCCTGGTTGCGCACGGATTCTCCCGAGCAACTGGACCAGTTACTCGACCTGATCGGCAGCGTGGAGGGTGTCGAGAAGACCACCACATCGATCATCCTCAGCAGCAAGATCGATCGCGGCCAGCCGGTGTAACTGGTTACTCGATCAAACAGCCATACAAACCGACCAGCAGATTCGTCACTTAGCCCAAACAAACAGCATATCGACGACACTTTGCGTCTTATTAACGTGCCCGCCCTTCTCTAGACTGTTGTTTTTCGCCGTTGCCCATCAAGGTCCGTCATGAAGAACAACCGTCACCCCGCCAACGGCAAAAAGCCGATCACCATGTTCGGCCCCGACTTCCCCTTCGCCTTCGATGACTGGATCGAGCACCCGAAAGGCCTGGGCAGCATTCCCGTGGAGAACCACGGCGCTGAAGTGGCAATTATCGGTGCCGGGATAGCCGGTCTGGTGGCGGCCTACGAATTGATGAAGATGGGCCTCAAGCCGGTGGTGTACGAAGCCTCGAAAATGGGTGGCCGCCTGCGCTCGCAGGAGTTCGAAGGCGCCAAAGGCATCGTGGCCGAACTGGGCGGCATGCGCTTTCCGGTGTCCTCGACGGCGTTCTTTCATTACGTCGACAAGCTGGGCCTTGAGTCCAGGCCGTTCCCCAACCCGCTGACCGCGGCGTCTGGCAGCACCGTTATCGACCTGGAAGGCACCACCTACTACGCACAGATGCTCTCGGACCTGCCGGCGCTGTTTCAGGAAGTCGCCGACGCCTGGGCCGACGCACTGGAAAGCGGCTCGCAATTCGGCGACATCCAGCAGGCCATCCGCGACCGCGATGTGCCGCGTCTTAAGGAGCTGTGGAACAAGCTGGTGCCGTTATGGGACGACCGCACGTTCTATGATTTTGTCGCGACTTCCAAGGCCTTCGCCAAGCTGTCTTTCTTTCACCGCGAAGTATTCGGCCAGGTGGGCTTCGGCACGGGCGGCTGGGATTCGGACTTCCCCAACTCGATGCTGGAAATCTTCCGTGTGGTGATGACCAACTGCGATGAACACCAGCACCTGATCGTCGGCGGCGTGCAGCAAGTGCCGGTCGGCTTGTGGAGCCATGTACCCGAACATTGCGCGCACTGGCCCAAGGGCACCAGCCTGTCGTCGTTGCACCGCGGTGCACCACGTCCCGGCGTGAAGCGCATTGCGCGCGCCGAGGATGGCAGTTTTGCGGTGACCGACAATTGGGGCGACACCCGGCAGTACGCCGCTGTGCTGACCACCTGCCAGAGCTGGCTGCTGACCACGCAGATCGAGTGCGAAGAGTCGCTGTTCTCGCAGAAGATGTGGATGGCCCTGGACCGCACCCGCTACATGCAGTCGTCAAAGACCTTCGTGATGGTCGACCGCCCGTTCTGGAAGGACAAAGACCCGGAAACCGGCCGCGACCTGATGAGCATGACCCTCACCGACCGGCTGACCCGTGGCACGTACCTGTTCGATAACGGCGACGACAAGCCAGGCGTGATCTGCCTGTCCTACTCGTGGATGAGCGATGCACTGAAGATGCTCCCGCAGCCCATCGAGAAGCGGGTGAAGCTGGCGCTGGATGCCTTGAAGAAGATCTACCCGAAAGTGGACATCGCAGCGCGGATCATCGGTGATCCGATTACCGTGTCATGGGAAGCTGATCCGCACTTCCTGGGTGCGTTCAAGGGTGCGCTGCCGGGCCATTACCGCTATAACCAGCGCATGTACGCGCACTTCATGCAGCAGGATATGCCCAGCGAACAGCGCGGCATGTTCATCGCCGGCGACGATGTCTCCTGGACACCGGCGTGGGTCGAAGGCGCTGTGCAGACCTCACTGAACGCCGTGTGGGGGATCATGAACCACTTCGGCGGCAAGACTCACGCCGAGAACCCCGGCCCCGGTGATGTGTTCCACGAGATCGGCCCGATAGCACTGGGCGACTGACAGAAGGAAAACCCCATGCGCGTTGCGCTGTATCAATGCCCACCATTGCCGCTGGATGTCAGCGGCAACCTGACTCGCCTGGAACAGCAGGCTCAGGCCGCCGCCAAGCAAGGGTCACAGGTGCTGATCTGTCCGGAAATGTTCCTCAGCGGCTACAACATCGGCGCTCAGGCTGTCGGTGAGCTGGCGCAGGCGCAGGACGGTCCGGCAGCGACGCGCATTGCCGCCATCGCGCAGGCCAGCGGCATTGCGATCCTCTACGGCTATCCGGAGCGCGCGGGCGATGGGCAAATCTACAACGCCGTGCAGTTGATCGACAGCCAGGGCACGCGCCTGTGCAACTACCGCAAAACGCACCTGTTCAGCGAGCTGGACAAGTCGATGTTCGCCGCAGGCGACGATCATTACCCGGTGGTCGAATTGAATGGCTGGCGCCTGGGCCTGCTGATTTGCTACGACGTGGAATTCCCCGAAAATACCCGTCGGCTGGCCCTGGCCGGGGCCGAATTGATTCTGGTCCCCACCGCGAACATGCTGCCTTACGATTTCGTCTGCGACGTGACGGTTCGGGCGCGGGCTTTCGAGAATCACTGCTACGTGGTGTACGCCAACTACTGCGGCAGCGAGGGCGCGATTCGTTACTGCGGGCTCAGCAGCCTCTGCGCACCGGACGGCAGCCGCCCGTTGCTGGCAGGTCAGGACGAGGCACTGCTGGTCGGCACGCTGGACAAGATACTGCTGGCCCAGGCCAGAACCGCGAACGACTACTTCGTGGATCGCCGCCCGGCGCTTTATACGTCGCTGACTTGATCAGATTAGCCGGATGGATAATTCCCACGCAGGAGCGTGCGGAATAATCCTATAACTATCGTGCCCACGCTCCGCGACCATCGTCATACACAAGCCCGCTTTTGATTCTGGCCGGAGCCCGTAGCGAACTTGTTCGCGAAGACGGTCGCATCAGGCGATGCATTTTCGGAAAGCTTGACGGCCCCTTCGCGGACAAGTCCGCTCCTACGCCCGTTGGGCAGAATCAAAAACGGCCTCCTGCCCGAGGGGTAGGGGCGAACTTGTTCGCGAAGACGGTCGCTCAGGCGATGCATGTCCGGAAAGCTTGGCGGCCCCTTCGCGGACAAGTCCGCTCCTACGCCGGTTGGGCAGAATCAAAAACGGCCTCCTGCCCGAGGGGTAGGAGCGAACTTGTTCGCGAAGACGCTCGCTCAGGCGATGCATGTCCGGAAAGCTTGGCGGCCCCTTCGCGGACAAGTCCGCTCCTACGCCCGTTGGGCAGAATCAAAAGCGGCCTCCTGCCCGAGGGGTAGGAGCGAGCTTGTTCGCGAAGACGCTCGCTCAGGCGATGCATGTCCGGAAAGCTTGGCGGCCCCTTCGCGGACAAGTCCGCTCCTACGCCCGTTGGGCAGAATCAAAAACGGCCTCCTGCCCGAGGGGTAGGAGCGAACTTGTTCGCGAAGACGGTCGCTCAAGCGATGCATGTCCGGAAAGCTTGGCGGCCCCTTCGCGGACAAGTCCGCTCCTACGCCCGTTGGGCAGAATCAAAAACGGCCTCCTGCCCGAGGGGTAGGAGCGAACTTGTTCGCGAAGACGCTCGCTCAGGCGATGCATGTCCGGAAAGCTTGGCGGCCCCTTCGCGGACAAGTCCGCTCCTACGCCCGTTGGGCAGAATCAAAAACGGCCTCCTGCCCGAGGGGTAGGAGCGAACTTGTTCGCGAAGACGGTCGTTCAGGCGATGCATGTCCGGAAAGCTTGGCGGCCCCTTCGCGGACAAGTCCGCTCCTACGCCCGTTGGGCAGAATCAAAAACGGCCTCCTGCCCGAGGGGTAGGAGCGAACTTGTTCGCGAAGACGCTCGCTCAGGCGATGCATGTTCGGAAAGCTTGGCGGCCCCTTCGCGGACAAGTCCGCTCCTACGCCCGTTGGGCAGAATCAAAAACGGCCTCCTGCCCGAGGGGTAGGAGCGAACTTGTTCGCGAAGACGGTCGTTCAGGCGATGCATGTCCGGAAAGCTTGGCGGCCCCTTCGCGGACAAGTCCGCTCCTACGCCCGTTGGGCAGAATCAAAAACGGCCTCCTGCCCGAGGGGTAGGAGCGAACTTGTTCGCGAAGACGGTCGCTCAGGCGATGCATTGTCGGGAAGCTTGACGGCCCCTTTGCGTCCTCTATTTCGCAGCCTTGAGCAGCAGGCTCGCGAACGGGTCGGCTAATCCGCTAGCATGACGCTTCGCCTTGCAAAGCTTTCCGGACGCCCCTCATGCCTGCCGCACACTCCGCCGACACTCAACGCCTCACGCTGGCCAACGGCCTGAATGTGCTGCTGTGTCACGAGCCACGGCTCAAGCGCTGTGCGGCCTCATTGCGCGTGGCAGCCGGCAGTCACGATGCGCCACAGGCTTGGCCAGGGCTGGCGCATTTTCTGGAGCACCTGTTTTTTCTCGGCACCGAACGCTTCCTGGCCGGGGACAACTTGATGACCTTTGTGCAGCGTCATGGCGGGCAGGTCAATGCCAGCACCCGCGAGCGCACCACTGACTTCTTCTTCGAACTGCCGCAAGCCGCCTTCGCCCAAGGGCTGGAGCGCCTGTGCGACATGCTTGCCCGGCCGCGCATGGACATCGCAGATCAATTGCGCGAACGCGAAGTGCTGCACGCCGAGTTCATCGCCTGGCTCGGCGATAGCGCATCCCGCGATCAGGCGCGCCTGCTGACAGCGATCAACCCTGAGCATCCGCTACGCGGCTTTCACGCCGGCAATCGCTACAGCCTGTCAGTGCCTAACCCGGCGTTTCAGCAGGCATTGCATGACTTTTATCGAGGCTTCTATCAGGCCGGGCAGATGACGCTGTGCCTGACTGGCCCGCTGCCGATAGCTGAACTGCAGGCGCTGGCGACAAACCACGGCGCGGTTTTCGCCACTGGGATAAAGGTCACACAGCGCCCGCCTCCAGCATTAATGACCAGCCCTCGACAGGCTGGCGAGCAAAACCATCTGCTGTTTGCCTTCGAGGACTTGCCGGACAAGGCTGACGAAGCGGTGGCCTTCTTCTGTCACTGGCTGAACGCAGCGCAGCCTGGCGGGCTGGTTGCCGAGCTGATCCGCAGGGGCCTTTGCACTTCACTGCACGCCGCGCCGCTTTACCAGTTCGGCGGGCAGCTTTTGCTGGATATCGAGTGTAAAGGCGACCCGGCGAACGCGACCGCTATCAGCAGCCTGCTTTTCAGCTGGCTCGGTTTCTTCGAGGCTCACTGGCCGACGCGAATCGAGGAATACCACCGTCTCGAACAACGCCGTCTGCAGATGTGCGGAGCATTGGCTCTGGCCAACCATCACTGTCGCGAAACGCCCGCGCAGTTGAGCGAGCAAGGCCAAAAAGCCTTAAGCGCATTTCTCGCAAAACTCACGGCTGACGTGGATAACCTCGATCCAGAGCCGGTCGACTGGCGCCTGCCCGCCCCGAACCCGTTTCTTGGTACGGCAGTGGACGACCCCGCTGAAGCCGCGCTGTACCTGCGCTGGCAACTGCCGTCCCCACAGCCCGCCTTTTGGCGGATGCTCGACGCCGCGCTCAAGCCACTGGCCGAAGACGCACGTCAGGCCGGGGTAACACTGACCTTCACCGCGTACGGCCCCTACTGGCAGCTACAGTTGAACGGTTTGCGCGAACCCATTGTGGCAGTCCTGCAACAGAGCCTGCTGCGCTTGCAGCACCCCGATACCCACGCACAGGAACACGACGAGCCAGTGTTGATCCCGATTCGTCAGTTGCTCAAGCAGCTTGCCGATCACTTCCTGCGCAGTAACCCGGAGGTGAGCATAAGCGACCTGCCAAGCGTATGGGCGGCTTCGCGCTGGATCAGTTTCACCAGCGGTTTCGGCCCGGCCAGCCAGTCAATGCTGGACGCGGTGTTGAATGCAGCACCCGGCGTTCGGCAAACTTCCCCGGCCGATCTGCCAACCATTCGCGCTGGCAAGCACTGGGCAGCGCAAGCATCGTCTTCCTCGGAAGACGCCGTGCTGGTGTTCTGCCCGGCGCCCACGACTTCCATCGAAGATGAAGCCGCCTGGCGTTTGCTCGCGCACCTGGCCCAGCCGCCGTTCTATCAGCGGCTGCGGGTCGAGCTGCAATTGGGTTACGCGGTGTTCAGTGGCCTCAGGCAGATCGACGGAAAGACCGGCTTGCTGTTCGGTGTGCAATCGCCCACCTGCAATGCCCAGCAACTGCTTGAGCACATCGCGGCCTTTATCGGCAGATTGCCGCAGTTAGTCCACGACGCAGATTTGCCTGAACAGACAAACGCCCTTGCAGCGCAGTTCGAGCCGTCGAACCTGCCGGAGCAACAGCGTGCCGACCTGCAGTGGCAGGCACACCTTGCCGGGCATCAGAGCGACCATGCGCCCACCTTGCAGCGGGCGCTGTCAAATCTGGAAACACACTCGTTGCTGGCCTCTGCGGATCAATTGATCAAGGCCACAGGTGGCTGGCTGATCGTGGCCAATCGCCCTGCCAGCGCGGCCGTTCCGCAATCCTTACCTGAACAGTAACGGTCTTTCATGCAGATTCTAGCCCTGCTGAATTGTGAAAATGAGTAACATAGCTCCCTAAGCATCTGAACGTATGCCTCCAGCGATGCACTAAGATGTAGTCACCCACCGCTGCACTTATCCGAGGAGATTTTTATGTCGTGGACTAAACCTGCTTACACTGATCTGCGTATCGGTTTTGAAGTCACCATGTACTTCGCAAGCCGTTGATTTCAGTGCGCTGTGAAGCCTCGGTTCGCCGGGGCTTTTTTTATGGTTGTGGCTGTTTTTTATTTCAGAGCGTGTCCCAGGAGCTGTCATGTACATCCAGATTCTAGGTTCTGCTGCTGGCGGTGGATTCCCCCAGTGGAACTGCAACTGCGTCAATTGCGCGGGTTTTCGCGACGGCAGCCTGCGTGCCCATGCGCGGACCCAGTCGTCCATTGCGCTGTCCGACGACGGTATCAACTGGGTGCTGTGCAACGCCTCACCGGACATTCGCGCGCAATTGCAGGGCTTTGCGCCGATGCAGCCGGGTCGCGCATTGCGCGACACCGGCATCAGCGCGATCGTGTTGATGGACAGCCAGATCGACCACACCACCGGCCTGCTCAGCCTGCGTGAAGGCTGCCCGCATCAGGTGTGGTGTACCGACATGGTCCATGAGGACCTGAGCACCGGCTTCCCGCTGTTCGAAATGCTCAAGCACTGGAACGGCGGCCTGAGCTGGAACCGCATCGAGTTGCAGGGCAGCTTCGTGATTCCGGCCTGCCCGAACCTGCGCTTCACGCCCTTCCCGCTGCGCAGCGCCGCGCCGCCCTACTCGCCACACCGTTTCGACCCGCACCCGGGCGACAACATCGGCCTGCTGGTCGAAGACACCCGCACCGGCGGCAAGCTGTTCTATGCCCCGGGCCTGGGCAAGGTCGATGAAGCACTGGCCGAGAAGATGCGTGACGCCGACTGCCTGCTGGTCGACGGCACAATGTGGGACGACGACGAAATGCAGCGCCGTGGCGTGGGCACCCGCACCGGCCGGGAAATGGGCCATCTGGCACAGAATGGTCCCGGCGGCATGCTCGAAGTCCTCGAAGGCTTCCCCGAGCAGCGCAAGGTGCTTATCCACATCAACAACACCAACCCGATTCTCGACGAAGACTCCCCGGAACGTGCGGAGCTGCTTCGTCGCAACGTCGAAGTGGCCTTCGATGGCATGAGCATCGAGCTTTAGGAGCTGACATGAGCGAAGCGACTGCGCTGTCCCCCGCCGAATTCGAACAGGCCTTGCGCGCCAAAGGCGCCTATTACCACATCTATCACCCGTTCCATGTGGCGATGTACGAGGGCCGTGCGACCCGCGAGCAGATTCAGGGCTGGGTCGCCAACCGTTTCTACTATCAGGTGAACATTCCGCTCAAGGACGCGGCGATTCTGGCCAACTGCCCGGATCGCGAGATCCGTCGCGAGTGGATTCAGCGCCTGCTCGATCATGACGGTGCGCCCGGCGAAGACGGCGGCATCGAAGCCTGGCTGCGCCTCGGCCAGGCCGTGGGACTGGACCCGGACCAGCTGCGCTCGCAGGAACTGGTGCTGCCAAGCGTGCGCTTTGCCGTCGACGCCTACGTGAACTTCGCCCGCCGCGCCAACTGGCAGGAAGCCGCCAGCAGCTCGCTGACCGAACTGTTCGCCCCGCAGATCCACCAGTCGCGTCTGGACAGCTGGCCGCAGCACTACCCATGGATCGACCCGGCAGGCTATGAGTATTTCCGCACTCGCCTGGGTCAGGCCCGACGCGATGTAGAGCACGGCCTCGCCATCACGTTACAGCACTACACTACGTACGAAGGTCAGCAGCGTATGCTGGAAATCCTGCAGTTCAAACTCGATATCCTGTGGAGCATGCTCGATGCCATGTCCATGGCCTACGAGCTGAACCGCCCGCCGTATCACAGCGTCACAGACCAAAGGGTCTGGCATAAGGGGATTACCCTATGAAGCACGATCCGCAGTTCCGAGCGTTGACACCCAAATGGCATCAAGGCTATCGCTTTCAGTACGAGCCTGCGCAAAAGGCGCGTGTGGTGCTTTACCCTGAAGGCATGATCAAACTCAATGAAAGCGCGGCCCTGATTGGCGGGCTGATCGATGGCAAGCGCAGCATCGCCGCCATCATTGATGAGCTTCATCAGCAGTTCCCCAATGTTCCCGAACTGGGCATGGACGTCGACGAGTTCATGGAAGGCGCCAAAAAGAAAAACTGGATCGATCTTGTCTGACATAGCACCCGTCACCAACACCCCGTACATACCGCCCACTCCCGAGGTCGGGCTGCCGCTGTGGCTGCTCGCCGAGCTGACCTATCGCTGCCCGTTGCAATGCCCGTATTGCTCCAACCCCCTGGATTTCGCCAAACAGGGCCAGGAGCTGAGCACCGCGCAGTGGTTCAAGGTCATGCAGGAAGCGCGGGAAATGGGTGCGGCGCAGATCGGTTTTTCCGGCGGCGAGCCGCTGGTGCGCCAGGACCTCGCCGAACTGATCGCCGAGGCGCGGCGTCTGGGCTTCTACACCAACCTGATCACCTCGGGCATCGGCCTTACCGAAGAGAAGATCATCGCCTTCAAGGAAGCAGGCCTGGACCACATCCAGATCAGCTTTCAGGCCAGCGACGAGCAGGTCAACAACATGCTCGCCGGCTCGAAAAAAGCCTTCGCGCAGAAGCTGGAAATGGCCCGAGCGGTGAAAAGGCATGGCTACCCAATGGTGCTGAACTTCGTGACCCACCGTCACAACATCGACCGTATCGACAAGATCATCGAGCTGTGTCTCGCGCTGGAAGCGGACTTCGTCGAACTGGCGACCTGTCAGTTCTATGGCTGGGCGCATCTGAATCGCGTCGGTCTGCTGCCGACCAAAGATCAACTGGTCCGCGCCGAAGCCGTCACCAACGAATACCGCGCCCGGCTGGAGGCAGAGAATCATCCGTGCAAACTGATTTTCGTCACCCCTGATTATTACGAAGAACGTCCCAAAGCCTGCATGAACGGCTGGGGCAATATCTTCCTGACCGTGACACCGGATGGCACGGCGCTGCCCTGCCACGGCGCGCGGCAGATGCCGATCCAGTTCCCCAACGTACGCGATCACAGCATGCAGCACATCTGGTACGACTCGTTCGGCTTCAATCGCTTCCGCGGTTACGACTGGATGCCCGAGCCGTGCCGTTCGTGTGACGAGAAGGAAAAGGATTTCGGCGGCTGTCGCTGCCAGGCCTTCATGCTGACCGGCGACGCTGCCAATGCCGACCCGGTGTGCAGCAAATCCTATCACCACGGGATTATCACTCAGGCTCGTGACGAGTCCGAAACCGCTACTCAAACCATTGAAGAGCTGGCCTTTCGCAATGACCGAAACTCACGACTCATCGCAAAATCCTCCTGACCGCCTGAGCGCCGCCCAGGCGGTCGCTGCAGGCGTCGACTTCGCCGAACTGGATGTCAGCTCGGCGGGCCTGTTCTGGAACGAATACCGCCCCGAAGACGGCGCGAGCCGCATCTGGCACTGGTACGCCAACAGCAAGCGCTGCCTGACGCCACAAGGTTTCAGCGTACGCAGCCGGGTGTATGAATACGGTGGTGGTTCGTTCTGCCTCGCCGACGACGCCGTAGTCTTCGTCAACGAGCGCGACCAGCAACTGTATCGACAGGCCCTGGACGCCAGCGAGCCGGTGGCGCTGACCGAGGGCGACAAGCGCTACGGCGGCGTGTTCTTCAGCGGCGGCCGGATTCTGGCCGTTGAAGAGGACCGCAACACGCATCGACTGGTGGCTATCGAGCTGGCTGACGGCAAGCGTCAGTTGCTGGCCGAAGGCGCTGATTTCTACTCATCGCCGATTGTCAGTGCCGACGGCAGACGCCTGGCCTGGATCGAATGGCAGCGCCCGCATCAGCCGTGGACCAGCACCCGTTTGATGTGTGCGACCAGACAGGACGACGGCAGTTGGGCCACTGCGCAGTGCATCGCAGGCGACGGTGCGCAAGAGTCTCTGCAACAACCACGCTTCGATGCCCATGGGCGTCTGTATTGCCTGACTGATCGTGCAGGTTTCTGGCAGCCGTGGGGCGAATCGCCTTCCGGGTTTGCGCCGCTTCACGCCCGTCCGGCGGATCATGCTTCCGCGCCGTGGCAAATGGGCAGTTGCACCTGGCTGCCGATCAACGATGGTTACCTGGCGAGCTGGTTTGCAGACGGTTCAAGTATCCTGGGGCTTTCTCAGGCTGACGGCAGCGTCGAGGACTTCAGCGCGGGTTACAGCCGCTTTCGCAGCCTCGCCATTGACGAAGAGTTCGTCTATTGCATCGCCGCCTCGGCCATCAGCACCTCAGCGGTACTGGCCATTTCTCGCCACGACGCCAGTGTTCAGGTGCTTGCCGGAGGGGGGTCGCCGCTGCCGGCCGATCAGATCAGCCGTCCTCAGACGTTGCGTTACCCCAGTGGCGGGGCCGAGGCTCATGGCTACTTCTATCCGGCCATGACCGGCGCAGAAAAACCGCCGCTGGTGGTGTTCATCCATGGCGGCCCGACCTCTGCGTGCTACCCGGTGCTGGACCCGCGCATTCAGTACTGGACGCACCGCGGCTTCGCCGTCGCAGACCTCAATTATCGCGGCAGCAGCGGCTACGGCCGCGTGTACCGGCAAGGCCTGCACCTCACCTGGGGCGTGGCGGACGTCGAAGATGCCTGTGCAGTGGTCAACCATCTGGCCGAGCGCGGCTTGATTGACGAACGACAGGCTTTCATTCGCGGCGGCAGTGCCGGTGGCTACACCACGCTCTGCGCGTTGGCCTTCCGCGACGTATTCCGCGCAGGGGCCAGCCTTTACGGCGTCAGCGACCCGGTAGCACTGGCCAGGGCGACGCATAAATTCGAGGGTGATTATCTGGACTGGCTGATCGGCGATCCCGACAAGGACATCGAGCGCTATCAGGCTCGTACGCCCCTGCTGCACGCCGACAGCATCAAAGTGCCGGTGATTTTCTTTCAGGGCGAACTGGATGCCGTGGTGGTTCCGGAACAGACCCGGTCCATGCTCAAGGCCTTGCAGGACAACGGTATCAAGACCGAAGCGCACTTCTATGCGGACGAGCATCATGGGTTCCGCAAGGCAAACAACCTGGCAGATGCGCTGGAGAAGGAATGGCGTTTCTATCGGGAGGTGCTGGATGCCTGATCAGGCCGTGTGATCGTTCCCGCGTCAGGGAACGATCAGCGTGTGCAGCGAGGTGTTACTTACGCGAAACGATGATATAGATCGCGTGGATGATGCCCGGGATGTAACCCAGCAGGGTCAGCAGGATATTCAACCAAAAAGCGCCAGCAAAGCCTACTTGCATGAACACGCCTACCGGAGGCAGCAGAATGGCGAAAATGATACGAATGATGTCCATGAAAAGCTCCTGATTGATTGGCTCTGATTGGCCATACAGCTAATCGACCCTGCCCGGCGGCGAGGGTTCAACCGGCTCTGGCACCGCGCCATTATTCTTTCTCGGGAGAGGATCAGGACAAGCATTGCACTGCGGGCACAACATCGTGTGCTGCGAGCAGAAAGAACATCGAATCGTTAAAACGCAAACAAAGAAAACCCCGCCGAAGCGGGGCTTTCCCGACTGTTTCCCTGATTTCCCTTTCACCCCGCCATCCTGGCAGGCTTCCCTACGTGTCCCTGTTATGTCTTGTTGCGCGTCCTGCGCTACGTCCATGAACAAAGATTAACTTTGGATCCCTTTCTTGGGAAGAGGCCAATTGGCGTCACGTAGTGTAAGCAAATGCTTACAAGACTTTTCCAGGTCAGAATTGTGACGCCTTCAACAGGTACAGCGACTCGCTACCCGCGCGTACCGAGGCATCCAGCGAGTGAATACGCGGCAGCAGACGTGCGAAGTAGAAGCGTGCGGTCCCCAGCTTGCTTGCGTAGAACTCCTCCTGCTGCTCCTTGCCGAGTGCTGCCTTGGCCATCATGGCCCACATGTAGGCATACGCGGTGTAACCGAACAGATGCAGATATTCCACAGAGGCCGCACCGATTTCATTGGGGTTGTTGCGCGAGCGATCCAGCACCCAGCCGGTCAGCTCATCGAGCATATTCAAGGCTTTGCTCAGCGGCTGAGTGAACTCGCTGAGCGCGTTGTCCGAGCCGGTGATGAACTGGCGGACTTCATCGGAGAACAGCTGATAGAACGCGCCATTCGAGCCGACGATCTTGCGCCCGACCAGGTCCAGCGCCTGAATGCCGTTGGTGCCTTCGTAGATCTGCGTGATACGCACGTCACGCACCAGTTGTTCCTGGCCCCACTCGCGGATGTAACCATGGCCGCCGAATACCTGCTGGCCATGCACGGTGGTTTCCAGACCGATATCACTCAGGAACGCCTTGGAGACCGGTGTCAGCAGTGCTACCAGATCATCGGCACGCTTGCGCGCGGTATCGTCTTCGCTGAACTTGGCAATATCCAGTTGCAGGGCGACGTAGCTGGAAAACGCCCGACCGCCTTCGTTGAAGGCTTTCATGGTCAACAGCATGCGACGCACGTCAGGATGGACGATGATCGGGTCAGCGGCCTTGTCCTTGTTCTGCGCACCGGTCGGGGCACGGCTCTGCAGACGGTCCTGCGCATACTCGACGGCGGCCTGATAAGAGCGCACGCCAGACGCCAGGCCCTGGATACCGACGCCGAGGCGCTCGTAGTTCATCATCGTAAACATCGCCGCCAGCCCTTTGTTAGGCTCGCCGATCAGGTAACCGGTGGCGGCGTCGAAGTTCATCACGCACGTCGCAGACGCCTGGATGCCCATCTTGTGCTCGATCGAGCCACAACTGACGGTGTTGCGCTCGCCGAGGCTGCCGTCGTCACCAACCATGAACTTGGGCACCAGAAACAGCGAGATGCCCTTCGGGCCAGGCGGAGCATCCGGCAACTTGGCCAGTACCAGATGGATGATGTTTTCGGTCAGGTCGTGTTCGCCACCGGTAATGAAAATCTTGCTGCCGGTGATCTGGTAGGCGCCGTCCGCCTGGGGTTCGGCGCGCGTGCGAATAATGCCCAGGTCAGTACCGGCGTGGGCCTCGGTCAGGCACATCGACCCGGCCCAGACGCCCGAATACATATTGGGCAGAAATTTGTTCTTGAGCTCCTCGGTCGCGTGGGTGTCTATCGACACGCAGGCGCCGGAGGTGAGCATCGCGTACAGACCGAACGCCAGGCTGGCAGAGTTGAGCATCTCTTCGACCTGAGCCGACACCACCTTGGGCATGCCCATGCCGCCAAACTCGGGGTTACCGCCTACACCGACCCAGCCGCCTTCGGCGTAGATCTTATAGGCCTCGGGAAAACCGGCAGGCGTGGTGACGACGGTGTCCTTCCAGTGGCAGCCCTCCTCGTCACCATTGCGGCTCAGCGGCGCAATGGTCTTGCTGGTCACTTTACCGGCTTCTTCGAGAATGGCTTCGACCGTTTCGACGTCGACTGTTTCGGCCAGCTCGGGCAGTTGAGCCCAGAGCTTTGAAACCTCGAAGACTTCATTGAGGACGAAGCGCATATCGCGCAGTGGCGCTTTATAGTCAGCCATGGCAAACCTCGTGAACACGGATCGAAATGCTTTGGGAAGCCGATCGATGCATCCAGCGACGCAGATCAGCAGTCGAGTTCCACGAGTCTAACCGAACAACATTTCAGAGACATAGGGTCGTGTCATGACTGAATAGTCATAACAGGTCACGGGAAGTGCCAGGGTTTGCTCAGGTTGCCGCTTCAGTGGTGCGCACAGCGCCGCGTCGGTTCAACTGCCCGTAAGCCACCACACAATTGCGCCCGGCGCCCTTGGCTGCATACAGCGCCTGGTCGGCGCTTTTGAGCACTTCTTCGGGCGTGCGATGCTCCGGCTGGCGTTCGGCAACGCCGATACTCACCGTCACCGACACGCTGCCAGCCTGCGCGCCGCTTCGACGCTGTCGGCCTTGCTGGTCGTCCTGAGGGCGATTGTCCTTGTTGCGCAGCTGAATTTCGTAACTGGCGATGGTCTCGCGGATGGCTTCCAGGTGCGGCATGCACTCATTGATGCTCTTGGCGGCGAACACAATGGCGAATTCCTCACCGCCATAGCGATAGGCCTTGCCGCCACCATTGGTGATTTTCGACAGCTTGCTGGCCACCAGACGCAGCACCTGATCGCCCACATCGTGGCCGTGGGTGTCATTGAATTTCTTGAAGTGATCCACGTCGCTCATCGCCAGCACATAGTTGCGACCCAGACGCTGCATGCGCTCATTGAGCGCCCGACGCCCAGGCAGCCCGGTAAGCTCGTCGCGGAAGGCCATCTGATAGGCCTCGTGAGCGACGGCAGCGGCAATCATCAGCATCACCTGGCTGCAAAGGATGTTCAGTGTGAACGGCAGGATGAAGGTTTTGGGCAATGCCCAGAGCAAACCCAGCAGGCCGACGATCTGCGCCGCATGCAGCGGTCGCGGCTTTTCCAGGTATTGCCAGATCAGCACCCCGAACGACACCAGAAACATCGCATAGGACAACTGAATCAGGCTCATCCATGCGCCATGCAGGACAGGCCAGCGAATGTCCGCCAGCCAGACTTGCAGCTCGACCGGATAACTTTGCTCAAGCCCCACCGCCACGCCGCCCAGCGCCACCAGCACCGCGAGCCGCGCAACCATGTCCTGGAACAGATGCGTTCGTTCCTCCCATGCCGCATATAACCCGAACAGCAGCGGCAGCAGCAGGCAGACCAGGTGAAAGATCACCGCCGCATCCTCGCGAACCTTGCCGTTGTCACGGTAGTAGTCGGTCTGGGTGTCGAGCAGGTAGTAGGCGATATACACCGTGAGCATCAGAAACAGCTCGCGCTGACGTCGATAAACACAGCAGTACGCACCGCCCAACAGAAGAACCAGAGTAGGAAGCACGTTGAACAGCGAGGTGAAGAAGACGTTCAGGTCCTTTACGTACGCAGCCGCCAGCCCCGCCACCAGCAAACCCAGTGAAGGCAGAAAATGACTCAAGCGTGCAGCTGATGGACGCAACAAAAGGGGTTATCTCCTACCCGGCATCTGGATGACTGGCTGGCCTAATGGCATTGTGCCCTTCGTCAGCGAACAATGCATCGGCAGGATCAACAAACAACTTAATTTCTGTAACGGCAGGAAGTGGGAAATGTTTATTGCGGGATTTCTCGTACCCGTACGTTGGCATGCAGTTCGTGACGCTCTAGGTCGTGCTGCAGCGCAAAGTCATGCTTTACCTGTCATCACTGCACATAAAAGCGCTTTGTTATCGCGATGGCACAGACGACGCAGAGTGCGACGTTAGTGACGGCTGAGTCCTGGCGCTGATCCGGCGGTAACTCGGCAAGGATGCCGAGTTAGCCGCATCCGGGCCATGGATGGCCCGTTGCGGCGACCCCCGGATCAGTGACAGGGCAAAGGAACCCGACGAAGTCGGGCCGGAAACGGAGCTGCGGGCTTTGCCTACTTTGGCCCCATCAAAGTAGGTCGCCGAGGGGCGAAAAGGTGACCTGAGTCGAACCCCAATCCACCCGACATCGCAGAGCCCTGTGTGACGCAGAGCGTCACGAACTGCATTCCCACGCGGAGCGTGAGGAACGATAGTCATCAGGTTCCGGGCCGTGCCTCTAGCCCGACTACTCTAAAGTGCTTTTCGGACACGATGGCATAGACGACGCAGAGTGCGACGTAAGTGACGGCTGAGTCCTGGCGCTGATCCGGGGGTAGCCTGGCAGGACGCCAGGCTAGCCGCACCGGGCCATGGAGGGCCCGTTGCGGCGACCCCCGGATCAGTGACAGGTCGAAGGAACCCGACGAAGTCGGGCCGGAAACGGAGCCAGGGGCTTTGGTCACTTTGGCCCCATCAAAGTGACTCGCCGAGGGGCGAAAAGGTGACCTGAGTCGAACCCAAATCCACCTGACAAAGAAAACCCCTGTGTGACGCAGAGCGTCACGAACTGCATTCCCACGCGTGCGTGAGGAACGAGAGGTGTCCTGGAGAACATCGTGACTATGCACGGGGCCTGAGCGCCTTCTCAGGTCTCGCCGGGAATTCGAATACAGCCATGCGCTAAAACGCACCCATAAAAAAACCGCCTGATCAGCGATCAGGCGGTTTTCATGACAGCAGCGACGCTTAGTAAGCCAGGCCGAAGTCTTCTTCTTTCATGTCCATCAGGTTGGCAGCGCCCGACAGAATGGCCGCCACGTGGGTGCGGGTGCGCGGCAGGATGCGCTGGAAGTAGAAACGCGCGGTCTGGATCTTCGCGCGGTAGAACGCCTCGTCCGACGCACCGGCCGCCAGCTTCTCGGCCGCAACACGCGCCATATCAGCCCAGAAGTACGCCAGGCAGGCATAGCCGGAAAACATGATGTAATCCACCGATGCAGCACCCACTTCTTCGCGATCCTTCATCGCCGCCATGCCGACTTTCAGAGTCAGGTCGCCCCACTCCTTGTTCAGCGCAGCCAGTGGCGTCACGAATTCCTGCACAACTTCGTTGCCTTCATTGCTCTGGCAGAACTTGTGCACGATCTTGGTGAAGCCCTTGAGCGCTTCGCCCTGGGTCATCAACACCTTGCGGCCCAGCAGATCAAGCGCCTGGATACCGGTGGTGCCTTCGTACAGCATCGAAATCCGGCTGTCGCGAACGTTCTGCTCCATGCCCCACTCGGCAATGAAGCCATGGCCGCCGTAGATCTGCACACCGTGGTTGGCGGCTTCAAAGCCCACTTCCGTCATGAACGCCTTGGCGATCGGGGTCATGAACGCCAGCAATGCATCAGCGGCTTTCTTTTGCTCCGGGTCTTCGCTGTACTTGACGATGTCGACCTGCTTGGCCGTGAAGTACACCATGGCACGCGTGCCTTCGGCGAACGCCTTCATGGTCAGCAGCATGCGACGCACATCAGGGTGAACGATGATCGGGTCAGCGGCTTTTTCCGGTGCCTTGGGGCCGGTCAGCGAACGCATTTGCAGGCGATCACGGGCATATTGCAGGCCGCCCTGGAAGGCGACTTCGGCGTGCGCCAGACCTTGCAGTGCAGTGCCCAGACGCGCAGTGTTCATGAACGTGAACATGCAGTTCAGGCCCTTGTTCGGCGGACCGATCAGGTAGCCGGTAGCGCCGTCGAAGTTCATCACGCAGGTGGCGTTGCCGTGGATGCCCATCTTGTGCTCGATGGAGCCGCAGTTCACCGCGTTGCGCTCACCGATGCTGCCATCGGCAGCCGAGAGGAACTTGGGCACGATGAACAGCGAAATGCCTTTGGTGCCAGCCGGTGCATCCGGCAGGCGGGCCAGCACGATGTGGACGATGTTATCGGCCATGTCGTGTTCGCCGGCGGAAATGAAGATCTTGGTGCCGGTGACCTTGTAGGTCCCGTCAGCCTGAGGTTCGGCCCGGGTGCGCAGCATGCCCAGGTCGGTACCGCAATGCGACTCGGTCAGGCACATGGTGCCGGTCCATTCGCCGGACACCAGCTTGGTCAGGTACGCGTCCTGCTGCTCGGGCGTGCCGTGCTCGGAGATCGTGTTCATCGCGCCATGCGACAGGCCCGGGTACATGCCCCACGACCAGTTGGCTTCGCCGACCATCTCGCTGACCGCCAGGCCCAGCGACTCGGGCAGACCCTGACCGCCGTGCGCAACGTCATGCGCCAGACTCGGCCAGCCGCCTTCGACGAACTGTTTGTAAGCCTGTTTGAAGCCGTTCGGCGTCTTCACGCCCGACTCGCTCCAGGTGCAACCCTCGGTATCGCCCACACGGTTCAGCGGCGCCAGCACCTGCTCACAGAACTTGGCGCCCTCTTCAAGAATGGCGTCGACCATGTCCGGAGTGGCGTCATGACAGGCTGGCAGACTCTGATAGTGCGCTTCATAGCCGAGCAGTTCATCACGAACAAAACGAATATCACGCAAGGGGGCCTTGTAGTCAGGCATAGCGATAACCTCTGCTGATGAATCCTGGAACGAATGACCGGGCGGTCGCTGGAGAGACACCCTCAAGCGCCAGACAATCTCGTATGCCTCGCGGTCAAACAGGTGTTTGAAACATACGTTTACGCCCAAACCTTGTCAATAGTGCAGCATGCACCATTCGTCCACGGCCCATGCGTAAGCCACGCAGGCGTACGTCGTGCGGGGGCGAGAGAAGCGTAAGCAAAAGTCTAGTGGAGGGCGAAACCAGGTGCAGGCGTGATACAGGACAATGATGCGGAGAAATTCAGGGAGCAACGCCGTGCGCTGAGGGCACGGCGAGAATTGACGCGAAAATCAGGCGTAGGTGTCGATCAGCGTGCCAAGCATTTCATTGCTGGCTTTCTGCGCAGCCAGTCCGGCTGCAAACTGATCCTTGCCGGCTTCGAGTTCGACCATATTGGACGACAGGTCGGAGCGCTGGCTACGGTCGACCGAGCGCAGGTTCTCGAGCTGAAAGTCTGAAGACTGGCTTCTGCCCGACACTTCGATATTGGAGCTGGCAATCTGGGTGGCCGCCTGATCCACACGACTTTGCCCGACCTGCATTGCGCTAAGGCCCGGGTAGAGGGTGTTGTTCATGGTGATTTGCATAAGCCGATCCTCAGTTCAAAAAACGAACACAAGCCATTGAACCAGCATTTGTCCGGAAATACTCGACAAACAGACTAATGGCACTAGGCCGCACGATAGCCTGGGTCTTGAAAATCCAAAACTGTCTTGCTGGTCAGCCACATAGCGGCGCTGTCAGCTCAACACCTTCAAATCAAGATACTGCGCCACATTTTCGGCACTTGCCTCATCCAATCGCGGCACCCGCCCCAGACAAGGTGCGGGCAGACGCTCGACCAGCGTGGCGAGGTTTTCTTCAAGCCGCGAGGTGTCGGCATCCACGATGTTGGCCACCCAGCCAGCCAGACGTAAACCGTCGCGGGCAATCGCTTCAGCAGTCAGCACCGCATGATTGATGCAGCCCAGACGCACGCCCACCACCAGAATCACCGGTAGATCCAGGGCAATGGCCAGATCGGACAACGTGCTCTGCCCGGACAGCGGCACACGCCAGCCGCCTGCCCCTTCGATCAGGGTGAAATCGGCCTGTCTGGTGAGCATATGCCGCATGGGTTGCAGCACCGAGTCGACCGTCAGCGCGACGCCGGCTTCGCGTGCTGCCAGGTGCGGAGCAATGGCCGGTTCGAAGGCCAGCGGATTGACTTCAGCGTAATCCAGCTCGACAGAACACTCGGCCAGCAACGCCAGGGCATCCGGATTACGCAGCCCCTGTGGCGTGACCAAACAACCGGACGCGACGGGCTTGCCGGCTGCCGTGCTCAGGCCGGACGAACGGGCGGCATGCAGCAAACCGGCAGCCACCGTGGTCTTGCCAGCGTCGGTATCGGTTCCGGTGATGAAGTAGGCGGCAGTCATCTCAGCAGTCTTTCCTGTCAGTCCATCAGTTTTTTTCAAGCACCGCGTACAGCACTTGATAGGTGGCGGGCAGCCCGGCGTCCTGGCGAAAGCCTTCATAGGCCTGAACCATGCCCATGATCCGCTCGCGCCCGGTCAGGCCATTGGGGCGTCCGGGGTTGAGATTGTGCGCACCGAGCGCCTTCAACTCGTGCGTTAGGCTGCGCACGTCCGGGTAATGCAGCACCTGCGGGCGAACGTCGAGGCTGCGCACTTGCAGGCCGCTCGCCGCGCACAGCTGGCGATAGTCATCCTCATGACGAAAGCGGTTCACATGCACCCGCCCGTCCACGGCCTGCCAGCTGTCGCGCAGTTCGTACAATGTGCCGACACACAGGCTGGCAAAAGCGAATACGCCGCCTGGCTGCAATACGCGGCGAGCTTCACTGAGCACTGCAGCGAAATCGGCGCACCACTGCACCGCGAGGCTGGAAAAAATCAGCCCGCAACTCTGCTCACGCAGCGGCAGATGCTCGGCGTCACCCGCAACGAAGTGCTGTGCGCCGCGCAAGGGCTGGGCATGACGCAACATGCCTTCGGCGATATCCAGTGCAATACCTTCGCTGCCACTGAACGTCTGCGCCAGCGCCCGGCTGAAATAGCCGGTGCCGCTGCCCAGGTCCAGCCAGCGAGACGGCTTGCATTGCGCAGGCAGACGCGCCAGCAGCTCATTACCGACGTTGCGCTGCAGTTCGGCAACGCTGTCATAACTGCCTGCAGCGCGGGAAAACGACGCAGCGACCCGACGTTTGTCAGGCAAAACAGAAGGTGGTTTGGGGATTGAAAGATCAGTCATCGTCCAGCTCGTGCAGAAAGGCGTAGATCGCGGCCGCTACCCCGTGAGGGTTTTCCAGCAGGAATGCATGACTGGCCTGCTCGATCAGGCCCACTTCGACATCCGGCAACAAGGCCAGCAGATCACCTGCTGCCTCGGCGGGCACGAAGGCATCCAGCCCGGCGAACAGGTGCAGTTGCGGGCCACGATAGGTTTGCAGCGCGCTGCGGGTGTCGAGTTGCCGGAGTATTTTCAGGCCGTCGAGCAACGCCGTTTTCGACAGGTGCGGCGCGCCGGCCTTGAGCAGCCGTGCCAGACCGCGCGGGTCTTCTGCACCTTGCGTGCACAGCAGGCTGAAACGCTTGAGGGTCAGGTCCGGATCATCAGCACAACCTGCCAGAAATGCCTCGAAATCCTGCGCGGGCATCGCATTCGGCCACGCCCCTTGGGTGACGAAGCAGGCGTTGCTGGCCAGCGTCAGCAACCCGCAGCAACGGTCGCCACGACGCGCTGCCAGTTCAGCCGCGAGCATGCCACCCAATGACCAGCCGCCCAGCCAGGCGTCGTCTGGCAGGTTGGTGTCCAGCTCGTCGAGCCAGTCTGGCAAATCGCAACTGTCGATATCCGGCAACGGCTCGATTTCAACCCGCAAGTGCTCGTCCAGTCCGCGCAACGCAGCGGCAAGCGGCTCCAGCGGCGAAACGCCAAGGCCCCAGCCTGGCAACAGAATCAGACGATCACGCATGAACAGGCTCCGAGGAGTGGCTGGCATCCAGCAGCGGGTAGCACTGCTCCAGAGTGTTCAATAATAGCTGCACGTCCGCTTCGCTGTGCACGGCAGACAATGTCACACGAAGCCGCGCGCTGCCCGCAGGCACGGTGGGCGGGCGAATGGCGGTGACCAGCAGACCACGCTCGCGGAGCAACTGCGAGAGGTGCAACGCCCGACCGGCATCACCGATCATGATCGGCTGGATCGGGGTAAAGCTGTCCATCAATTGCAGCCCGATCTGCTCGGCACCGCGACGAAACTGCTGGATCAGGCGCGTCAGATGCTCGCGACGCCAATGCTCGGTACGCAGCAACTGCAGACTTTTCAAGGTGGCGCAGGCCAGCGCGGGCGGCTGGCTGGTGGTGTAAATGTAAGGCCTGGCGAACTGGATCAAGGTTTCGATCAGTTCTTCACTGCCGGCCACGAACGCCCCGGAAGTGCCGAACGACTTGCCCAGGGTGCCGACCAGCACGGGCACGTCATCCATGCTCAGGCCGAAGTGCTCGACGATACCGGCGCCGTTGGCACCCAAAGGGCCGAAGCCGTGAGCGTCATCCACCATCAGCCAGGCCCCTTTGGCCTTCGCCGAACGGGCCAGCGCGGGCAGATCGGCGATGTCGCCGTCCATGCTGAACACCCCGTCTGTCACTACCAGGGTATCGCCCACGGATTTTTCCAGCCGGGCTTCCAGGCTGCTCACATCGTTGTGCAGATAGCGCGAGAAGCGTGCACCGCTGAGCAGACCGGCATCCAGCAGCGAGGCGTGGTTGAGACGGTCTTCCAGCACCGTATCGCCCTGCCCGACCAACGCGGTCACCGCGCCGAGGTTGGCCATGTAGCCATTGGAGAACAACAGGGCGCGCGGACGACCGGTCAGCTCGGCCAGCGCTTCTTCCAGCTCGTGGTGCGGCGCGCTGTGGCCGATGACCAGATGCGAAGCCCCGCCGCCCACGCCCCAGCGCTCGGCACCCGCCTGCCAGGCAGCGATCACCTCGGGATGATTGGCCAGCCCCATGTAATCGTTGCTGCAGAACGCCAGCAACGGCTGGCCGTCGACGATGACCTGCGGCCCTTGCGGACTTTGCAGCAGCGGACGCTGGCGATAGAGGTGTGCGGCGCGACGGGCATCAAGGCGCGCGCGGAGATCGAAAGACATGCAGGCCCCGGTCCGGAAGATGACAATTCAAAACGGGCCGGAACATGCCAGCCCGTTCAACGGATCAGGCAGAGGCAGCGTCGTAGAACATCGAGCTGCTTTGCTGTTCGACCAGCGCCTGTTCGATAGCGGCCTGGTGCACTTCGTCGGCGTGCCCTTCGCCCGCTTCGGGTTTGATGCCCAGACGCGAGAACAGCAGCATGTCCTTGTCGGCTTGCGGGTTGGCGGTGGTCAGCAGTTTGTCGCCGTAGAAAATCGAGTTGGCCCCGGCGAAGAACGCCAGCGCCTGCATTTGCTCGTTCATCGCTTCGCGACCGGCAGACAGGCGCACGTGGGATTTCGGCATGAGAATACGTGCCACGGCGAGCATGCGAATGAAATCGAACGGGTCGACATCTTCAGCATTTTCCAGCGGCGTACCGGCAACCTTGACCAGCATGTTGATGGGCACCGACTCCGGGTGCTCCGGCAGGTTCGCCAGCTGAATCAGCAGCCCCGCGCGGTCGTCGAGAGACTCGCCCATGCCCAGAATGCCGCCGGAGCAGATCTTCATCCCCGCATCGCGCACATAAGCCAGGGTTTGCAGGCGTTCGCTGTAGGTACGGGTCGTGATAATGCTGCCGTAGAACTCCGGCGAAGTGTCGAGGTTGTGGTTGTAGTAATCCAGCCCCGCGGTGGCCAGCGCTTCGGTCTGTTCCTGATCGAGGCGGCCCAGGGTCATGCAGGTTTCCATGCCCATGGCTTTAACGCCTTTGACCATCTCCAGCACGTAAGGCATGTCCTTGGCGGAAGGATGCTTCCAGGCTGCGCCCATGCAAAAGCGCGTCGAGCCAATGGCCTTGGCGCGCGCGGCTTCTTCAAGCACCTTCTGCACTTCCAGCAGTTTTTCTTTCTCGAGACCGGTGTTGTAGTGGCCGGACTGCGGACAGTACTTGCAGTCTTCCGGGCAGGCGCCGGTCTTGATCGACAGCAGCGTGGAGACTTGCACGCGGTTGGCGTCGAAATGAGCGCGGTGCACCGTTTGCGCCTGAAACAGCAGGTCATTGAATGGCTGTACGAACAGCGCCCTGACCTCGGCTAAAGTCCAGTCGTGACGCAAAGTGGCGGTGGTGCTGGCGCTCATCGGGCGGCTCCTTGGTGTTTCTGGGCAATGCGCGAGGGCGGGAAAGACCCCACTCGCTACACGGATGTCGGGCATATTTAAGGAAGAGTCATGCGCTGTCAACCCAGCTACCCGCACGAGGTTTACATCTGGTTAAAAAACAAACAATCCTGTTTGTTATGTGATGAACGCAGTGAGGTGCCCGCGCCCATCTGCGTGCCCTGCGAAGCAGAGCTGCCGTGGCTGGGCAACGCTTGCGAGTGCTGTGCGCTGCCGTTACCCCGTTCAGGCATGAGCTGCGCGCAATGCTGCAAGCAACCGCCCGGCTTTACCCAGGTCATCGCGCCCTGGCTGTACGATTTCCCGGTCGACGGTTTGATCACCCGCTTCAAACATAACGGTAAATGGCCCATGGGACGACTGCTGGCGGAACTGTGCGCGCACTATCTGCAGCATCGTTTCGAGGAAGACCTGCCACGTCCCGACTGCCTCATTCCGGTGCCGTTGGCCAACAAACGCTTGCGCCAGCGCGGCTACAATCAGGCGGCAATGCTGGCCGGCTGGCTGGGTAAACAGCTGCAACTGCCTGTCGACGAAGGGCATGTGTTGCGCAGCCGCGAGACAACCGCGCAACAGGGCCTGGACGCCAAGGCCCGCAAACGCAACCTGCGCGGTGCTTTCACCCTGATTGATCCCGACGGGGTAAAAGGCCGGCACCTGGCGCTGGTCGATGACGTTCTGACCACCGGCTCGACAGCAGAGGTCATTGCAGGTTTATTGAACACCGCCGGTGCGCGGCGGGTGGATGTGTATTGCCTGGCGAGGACGCCCAGGCCGGGGGATTGATGGGGCGCTGCGGGCTAATGTTCTCATCGCTCCCACGCTCCGCGTGGTAGCGCGGACCACGCTCCGCGTCCGGTTTCGACGTCATGCACAAGAGCGATCATACTGCCCTCTCCTACTCGACCACCCCGGATCACCATGTCCCTGCCTCCCTTACTCACGCAACACATGGTCCGCCGCCCGCAACGCATTGCGCTGCTGCAGCATATTGCCGAACAGGGCTCGATCACCCGTGCGGCGAAAAGCGCAGGGCTGAGTTACAAGGCGGCCTGGGACGCGATCGACGAGCTGAACAATCTGGCGCAAAAACCGCTGGTAGAGCGCAGTGTCGGCGGGCGCGGCGGTGGTGGCGCTAAGTTGTCGGTCGAGGGCGAGCGAGTGCTGCGTCTCTATCAGCGCGTTCAGGCCTTGCAGGCCCAGGTGCTGGAAGCCGCCGAAGACAGCAGCGACCTCGACCTGCTCAATCGTCTGACCATGCGCACCAGCGCACGCAACCAGTTGCTGGGGCGGATCGTCAGTATCACGCGTCAGGGGCACAACGATCAGGTTCGCCTGCAACTGGCCGACGAGGTATTTATCGAAGCACAGGTCACCCATGACAGCACGCTGCGTCTGGAGCTGGAGAACGGCACGGAAGTGGTTGCACTGATCAAGGCCGGCTGGCTGGAACTGCACGCAGACAGCAGCGAAGAAACAAATGGAAACAATTCCCTGACCGGCCGAATCGACAGTGTGACCGACGCTGAAGATGGCCCAAGCGAAGTACGCATCACACTCCCCGGCGGCCAGACGCTGTGCGCCCTGGCGACACCTGAGCACCTGCGTGCACAGCAGTTGAAAACCGGCGTCACGGTGCAGGCAAGATTCGCGGCTTCACTGGTGTTGCTGGGCATACCGCTGTAAGCGCTGGCAGGTCATCACCACGACACAATTTCGTCATATGCGCGCACTAAGGTGGCTGCCATATTCGAGGGAGCCGTGATGATGAAACTATTAGAAGAAAACCAAACCACCGATCTGGAAAACATGGTCGGCGACGATAAGGTCGGCCTCACCCGCCGCGGTTTCATCAGCGCCGTTGCCCTGTGTGGCGCGGCGATGTTCCTGGGCGGCAACCTGCTCAGCCGCACCGTCCTGGCGGACAGCGTCAGCGCGGCGTCTGGCAGATTGCTCGGCTTCCAGAGCATTCCTGCTGCCACCGCCGACAGCATCAGCCTGCCGGCAGGTTACACATCCTCGGTACTGATCAGTTGGGGCCAGCCTCTGCGCGCGGGCGGTCCGGCGTTCGACCCGAGTGGCAAGGGTACCGCCCAGGCTCAGGAGGTGCAGTTCGGCGACAACAACGACGGCATGTGCCTGTTCCCGATGCCGGGTCGCAAAGACCGTGCCTTGCTGGCGATCAACAACGAATACACCAACTACCGCTACCTCTTCGAGCATGGCAAGGAGCCGCAATCGGCTGAAGAAGTCCGCAAGGCACTCGCCGCAGAAGGCGTGTCAGTGATCGAGATACAGCAGAAAAACGGCAAATGGCAGTTCGTGCAGGACTCGCGTTACAACCGTCGCGTGCATGGCAATACGCCGATCAGGCTGAGTGGCCCGGCGGCCGGTCACGACTGGCTCAAGACTGACGCCGACAAGACCGGCACCCGCGTGCTGGGGACTTTCCAGAACTGCTCCAGTGGCCAGACACCGTGGGGCACTTACCTGACCTGCGAAGAGAACTTCACCGACTGCTTCGGCAGCAGCAACGCGGAGCAGACATTCGATGCGGGCATGAAGCGCTATGGCGTCGTGGCTGCCAGCAAAGAGATCAACTGGCACCCGCACGACCCGCGCTTCGACGTGGCGAAGAACCCCAACGAGGTCAATCGTCATGGCTGGGTGGTCGAGATCGATCCGTTCGACCCCGACTCGACGCCGGTCAAGCGCACGGCGCTCGGGCGTTTCAAACACGAAAACGCCGCCTTCACGCAAACCAGGGACGGGCGCGCCGTGGTGTATATGGGCGACGACGAGCGTGGCGAGTTCATCTACAAATTCATCAGCCGCGACCGGATCAATCGCAAGAACCCGAAAGCCAACCGCGACCTGCTCGACCACGGCACCTTGTACGTGGCGCAATTCGACGCAGGCAACGGCAACCCGGATCATCCAAAGGGCAATGGCCAGTGGATCGAACTGAAACATGGCAAGAACGGCCTCGATGCTGCTGCCGGTTTCGCTAATCAGGCTGAGGTGTTGATTCATGCACGGCTGGCCGCCAGTGTGGTCAAGGCCACGCGCATGGACCGTCCGGAATGGATCGTGGTCAGCCCCAAGGATGGCCAGGTGTATTGCACCCTGACCAACAACAGCAAGCGTGGCGAAGAAGGTCAACCTGTCGGCGGGCCGAATCCACGCGCCAAGAACCAGTACGGGCAGATCCTGCGCTGGCGCGAAGGCGGCAACAATGCGTCGGCGCTGGCGTTCGAGTGGGACCTGTTTGTGGTCGCGGGCAACCCGACTGTGCATGCCGGTACGCCACAGGCCGGGTCAAGCAACATCAACGCGCAGAACATGTTCAACAGCCCGGACGGGCTGAGTTTCGATCGGTCGGGTCGGCTGTGGATCCAGACCGATGGCGATTCCAGTAACAAGGGCGACTTCGCTGGCATGGGCAACAACCAGATGCTCTGCGCCGATCCGGCCAGCGGCGAGATCCGCCGCTTTCTGGTCGGGCCGGTCGGTTGCGAAATCACCGGTATCAGCTTCGCGCCCGACTACCGGACGATGTTTATCGGCATCCAGCATCCCGGTGAGAACGGCGGCTCTACCTTCCCCGAGCATTTGCCCAACGGCAAACCGCGCTCATCGGTGATGGTCATCACCCGGGAAGATGGCGGCGTTATCGGCGCCTGATCGGCAATCAGGAAGAGGACGCAGATCGCTCATCGTTATATAAAGGTCTGCTATTGATTCTGGCCGGAGGCCGTGGGAGCGAACGTGTTCGCGAAGAGGGCTGTATGATCGTCGAAAATGCATCGACTGAAACACCGTCTTCGTGAGCAAGCTCACTCCCACAAGGATCTTTACTCCGCCTGATACTGCGCGTCGAGCCCCGCTTTCAGGGCTCATCAAGACCTGAGTATCACGCCGGGCGCAGAGCGTGGGAACGATGAGCAATCAGTCAGTCGATCAACCCGTTCACATCGTAGAACGGGTACGGCCCTTCATAGTCGCCGAACACGGCGTTATGGCTGACAAACCCCTGCTCCGATTGCCAGCGGTGCAGCACATAGCCTGCCGGTTCGAGGTTGAAATGCGCAGGCGCGGCTTCGTCGAGGTCGAGGACGATCTGGTGTGAGGTGCCCGGGCAGATGCTCGCCAGGCTGCCGCCGAAACGTCGCTGCATCGGTCGATGCAGATGTCCGCACAGCAAACGCTCCACCTGCGGATGCTGGGCGATCACACGCTCCAGCGCCGATGCATTGCCAAAGGGCTCGCGGTCCATGTGCCCTATGCCGGTAATGAACGGCGGATGGTGCATGACGATCACGGTCGGCACATAAGGACGACGGGACAGCTGCGCGTGCAACCAGTCCAGCTGACAGTAATCCAGTTGCCCGCCATGCTCGCCGGGAATGGTCGTGTCCATGCCGATCAGGCGCACCGGGTATTTCTCCACCACCCAGTCCAGAGGCCCGCTGGCCGACAACGGCAGGTACACCTGCTCGGCAAACGCAGCCAGCAGGTTGTGTCGATCGTCATGATTGCCGGGCACCAGATAGAACGGCATCTGCAGACGTTCCAGTTCGGGTTTGAGCACGGCGTATTCGTCCTCGCGACCGAAGTCCACCAGGTCACCGCTGATCACCACGATGTCGGGGCGCTGCTTGCTGGCATTGATGTGCGCGACAGCGCGGCGCAACGCCCCCAGGGTGTCGACCACGCCATAGGTCAGGCGCCCGTCGGCTTTGAGGTGCAGGTCACTGATCTGGGCAATAAGAAACGGACGATTCAAAATAATCTCTCTACGAAAAACGGTTTCACGAATGCAGGGTAAACAGCACTTGCGGGTCGACACTCAGGGAAATGACTGCGTTGGCGGCGTAAATCACGTTGTCGGTGCTGTCCACCAGCAGCGGCTGCGGGCCACCGACATCGACCAGCAAGCGACTTTGCGCGCCCTGAAAAAACTGCCCGACCAGGCGCCCATGAAGATGGCCGTTTCCAGACATCAAACGCAGGTGCTCGGGGCGGCAGTAAACAGTGCCCGGTACGTCAGCACCGTGCCACGGCAGCTCGCCACCGCTCACCTTGAGGCCTGAGGTGGTGCGCTCGACCACACTGAACGCATTCAGATTGCCGACAAACCCGGCGACGAACGCATTGGCAGGCTGTTGATAGATTTCCCTCGGCGTCGCCAATTGCGAGACGCAACCTTTTTCCATGACCAGAATCCGGTCGCCCAGGGCCATTGCCTCGCCCTGATCGTGAGTGACGAACACCGAGGTGATGCCCAGCCCGCGCAGCAGCTGGTCCAGCTCACTGCGCAAGCGCTCGCGCAACTGCGCATCCATTGCTGCCAGCGGTTCGTCGAGCAACAGCACCCGGGGACGCGGCGCCAGTGCCCGGGCCAGTGCGACCCGTTGCCGTTGACCGCCAGACAGCTCGTTGACGCGGCGATTGCCGTGGCCGGTCAAACCGACCAGTTCCAGCAACTCATCGCAACGCTTGTTACGCTCGGCAGCCGACAGACCACGAATCTTCAGGCCGTAAACGATATTGCCGGCCACATCGAGGTTGGGAAACAACGCGTAGTTCTGAAACACCATGCCCACGTCGCGCCGCTCGATGGGCAGACGTGTCACGTCCTGATCATCGAAGAGCACCTGGCCGACGTCCGGGCGTTCAAGCCCGGCAATCAGCCGCAAGGTGGTGGTCTTGCCGCAACCGGACGGACCGAGGATCGCCAGCGTTTCGCCGGGTTCGATGGTCAGGTGCAGATCCTTTACAGCAACGGTGCCGTCGGCAAATGCCTTGCGGCAGCCTTTCAGGCGAATGGTGGTTCCGCTCATCGGCTCTCTCCACGGGCAAGACGCGCGCTGATGGCCTGCAACGCAATCAGCAGCGGCACAATCAGCAACAGAAAAAGAAGGGTGTAGGCGCTGGCGACTTCCAGTCGGGCCGAGGCGTAGCTGTCGGCCAGACCCACCGGCAGGGTTTTGGTCATCGGCGTGTGCAACATCCAGGTCAGGTTGAATTCGCCCAGCGACAGGGTCACGACCATCAGCACGCCAGCGAGAATCCCGGCGCGGCAGTTAGGCACCACCACACTGAAGAAACGCTTGATCGGCCCGGCGCCCAGACTGGCGGCCGCCTCTTCGAGCACCGGCAGTTGCTGACGCTGCATCACCGCCATGACCGGGCGCACCAGGAACGGCAGGGTGAACAACACGTGGCCGACCAGAATGAACAACCAACTGCTGCGAAAGCCGCCGAACTGGCCGTAGGTCAGCAGTAACGCAAGGGCGCTGGCCAGACCGGGCATGGCGACGGGCAAGACCATCAATTCCTCGAAGGCCCGGCTGAAGCGATTGTTCATGCGCACCAGTGCATACGCGGCTGGAACACCCACCAGGCACACGCAGATCGCGCACGCCACGGCCAGTTGCAATGACAGCCAGACGGTTGGTGAATAGGCCTGCCAGACCTGCACCAGCCAGTCGAAGGTCAGACCGCTCGACAGACCGAGAAAATAATTGCGCGTCAGGCCGGCCAGCAGCGACAGCACCACCGGCACCAGCATGAACGCACAGACCAACAGGGTGAACGCCAGTTGCGCCACGAACAGCGGTGAACGTTTCACAGGACAACTCCCGATTTACCGACCATACGACGTGCCAGCAACAGCACTGCCCACGTCACCAGCCCGAGGATGACTGACAGCGCGGCGGCCACGGTGAAGTTGGCGTAATTGGTGAACACGTTGTAGATCGCTACCGGCGTGACGTTCAGGCGCGTGCCCAGGGTAAAGGCGGTGCCGAAGGCGCCCATCGACGTGGCGAAGCAGATCGCGCCGCACGACACCAGCGCGGGCGCCAGCCCCGGAACGATCACATCGCACACCACCCGCCAATGACCGGCACCCAATGAATGCGCGGCTTCTTCAAGGCTGCGGTCCAGGCTTTCGCAGGCCGCCATGACGGTCAGAATCACGCGCGGAATCGAGAAATACAGATAGCCGATGAACAGCCCGGTCAGCGAGTAGGCGAACACCCAGCGCTCGCCCGCCAGGTGCAGCCCGAGCGCGGCGAAGATGCCTTGGCGACCAGCCAGCAGAATCACCAGAAAGCCGACCACCACACCGGGAAACGCCAGCGGGAAGGTCAGCAAGGCCACCAGCGCAGAGCGTCCGAAGAAATGATTGCGGGCCAGAAACACACCGCTGATGCCGCCGACCAGCAACGCTGCGAGCGTCACCACCAGCGCCAGCAGGCAGGTTTGCACCAGGCTGCCCAGGTACTGAGCACTGCTCAGGACCTGCCAGTAACCGCTGGCATTGCCATCGGTACTTTTTGCACCGAGCACGATCAAGTGGGTCAGCGGCAGCAGCCAGAATGCCAGCAATACGGCCATCGCCGGGGCCAGCGCCACCGCAGCGGTCGGGCGCAGCCGCAGCCTGAAAAATCCGCCCTTGCGCAGAGCCAGCGCTTGTTCCGGCGAGGCCGACATTACTTCACCTCACGCAGATAACGGGCGGCGAAGGCTTCCTGCACGGCGGCCATGTGCTGGTAATCCACCACGCCGGCACGGGCGTAATCGCTGTCCGGCAGGAACTGCGCAGCCACCTCGGCAGGCATCTTCGAGCGCACCGGACGCAGGTAAGCCTTGGCCCACAACGCCTGCCCTTCATCGGACAGCACGAAATCCAGCACCTTCTCGGCGTTGGCACGATGCGGCGCCTTGGCGACCATGCTCATCACGTACGGAACGCCGATGGTGCCTTCCTTGGGAATCACGAAGGCGACGTTGGCCTTGTCCTTGTAGCGAGCGCGATAGGCGTTGAAGTCATAGTCGACCAGAATCGGCAGTTCGCCGGACAGCACGCGTGCATAGGCGGTTTGCTTGGGCACGATGGGCGAGTTCTTCGCCAGTTTCTGGAAGTAGTCGATGGCCGGACCAAAGTTGTCCAGCGTACCGCCCATGGCCTGGTTGATCGCCACCGCAGACACGTAACCGACGAACGCACTGGACGGGTCGAGGTAGCCGACCATGCCCTTGTACTCGGGCTTGAGCAGATCCGCCCAGCTTTGCGGTACCGGCAGACCGCCCAGTGCGTCGACGTTGACCATGATGCCGAGGGTCCCGGAGTGAATGGCGAACCAGTGCCCTTCAGGGTCTTTCAGGCCTGCCGGAATCTCGTCCCAGTGCTTGGGTTTGTAGGTGTCGACCACGCCGGCCTTCTGCGCCTGCAGGCCGAACGTCACGCCGTAATACACCACATCAGCGACCGGCGCGGCTTGCTCGGCAACGATCTGTGCCAGCGCCTGGCCCGAGTTCTTGTTGTCCAGCGGCACCTGGACACCGGTGCTGTCGGCAATCGCCTTGAGCTGCGTTCCCCAGTCGGCCCATTCGGGCGGGCAGTTGTAGCAGATGGCGGTTTCGGCGGCCTGGGCGAGGCTGGCCGCACCGCATAACAGCAGTGCCGCGAGGGTTTTACTGAGGCTGAGCATGAAGCATCTCCTGGTAGGGCTGGGTGCTTTCGCCGGGCCGGATGTGGCACGGCAGACAATGAGAAACCGGTACTGCGCCAGCAATCCGTGCCAGTAGTTGGTCGATGACGATATGCGCCAGCTCGGCGATAGGCTGAACCACGCTGCACAAGGTCGGGTGCATCTGCGTGCCGAGTGCGATGCCGTCGAAGCCGATCACCGACAGACGCTCGGGAACGCCCCAGCCGTTGCGGCGCAATTCGGCAATCAGGCTGATGGCCAGCAAATCGTTGGAACAGACCAGCGCGCTGGGCGCGTCCGGGCCACGTAACAGGGGTTCGAGTGCAGCGAAATCGGCGCTTGTATGAGCAGGCATCTCAATCACTGGTCGCGCTTCAAGCCCACACGCGGCCATGGCGTCGCGGTAGCCTTCATAACGCAGTCGGGCGCGGTCGGACTGCATGGCCGGGCCTGCGACCATGGCGACGCGCTGATGGCCTGCATCGATCAGGTATCGAGTAGCCAGCGCCATGCCCGCCCGGTTATCCACAGACACCGCGCTGTAATCCGGATTGCCGGTCTGGTGATAGGCCAGCACGAACGGGGTGTCTTCATTGATCAGGCCTTGCAGCACCCGGTTGTGCTCGGCGTCGGTCACCGTCAGCACCAGCCCGTCGACCCGCTGACGCAACAACTCCTCAACCACAGCGCTTTCACGCTCTGCGGTGTAGTCGGTGGTCGCCAGCAGCAGGTTATAGCCCCGCGCCCGCGCCGCCCGCTCCATGGCCTGAAACTGCTCGGCAAACACCGGGTTGAGCAGGTTGGGCACCACCACGCCAATCAGGTTGGTGGTTTGCAGGCGCAGCTGGCGGCCCAGCCGGTTGGGGCGAAAACCCAGGGCGCGGGCAGCGGCGAATACCCGCTCGCGGGTCTCCAGGCGCACTACGTCGGGGCTTGCGAAGGCTCGTGCCGCCGTGGCTCGGGAAACCCCGGCCAGATGCGCTACCTCTTTCAGATCAGTCATGGTCGCTCGCTTGAGATCGATCTCATTGACGGCAACTCTAAGCGGCGAACATGGCCAAACCGCGACCGGGTGATGACCGTTTGGTGACAATCCGACCCTTGAGCACTTTAATCGGATGGGTTTGGCGAAGCGGGACCGGTCTGCGTTACCATCAGCGGTCCGACGCGGCAACCTGCTGCGCGCAGGAGTAGTCATGGCTCACCCGTTTGCAACACTTACTCCCGATCTGGTTCTGGATGCTGTCGAAAGCATCGGTTTTCTCAGCGATGCCCGCATCCTGGCGCTCAACAGTTACGAAAACCGCGTGTATCAGGTCGGTATCGAAGACGGCCAACCGCTGATCGCCAAGTTCTACCGCCCACAGCGCTGGACCACCGAAGCCATCCTTGAAGAGCACAGCTTCACTGCTGAACTGGTCGAGGTCGAAGTGCCCGTGGTCGCGCCCATGGTGCACGACGGCGCCACCCTGTTCGAGCACGCCGGTTTCCGTTTCACGCTGTTCCCGCGTCGCGGTGGACGAGCGCCGGAGCCGGGCAATCTTGATCAGCTGTATCGCCTGGGCCAGTTACTGGGCCGTCTGCATGCCGTCGGCTCGACCAAACCGTTCGCCCATCGTGAAGCCCTGGGCGTGAAGAACTTCGGCCATGATTCGGTCAACTTTCTACTGGAAAACGACTGCATTCCGCGCAGCCTGCTGCCGGCTTACGAGTCGGTGGCCCGCGACCTGCTCAAGCGTGTCGAAGACGTTTACGCGGCCACACCGCACACCAACATCCGCATGCATGGCGACTGCCACCCCGGCAACATGATGTGCCGCGACGAGATGTTCCACATCGTCGACCTTGACGATTGCCGCCTTGGCCCTGCCGTTCAGGATATCTGGATGATGCTGGCCGGCGACCGTCAGGAACGTCTGGGTCAGCTGTCGGAGCTGATGGACGGCTACAACGAATTTCATGATTTCGACCCACGCGAGCTGGCGCTTATCGAGCCATTGCGAGCCCTGCGCCTGATGCACTACAGCGCCTGGCTGGCCCGGCGCTGGGATGACCCGGCGTTCCCGCACAGCTTTCCGTGGTTCGGCACGGAGCGCTACTGGGGCGACCATATCCTGGCCCTGCGCGAGCAGATGGCAGCACTGAATGAAGAGCCGTTAAAACTGTTTTGACCTGATGAGCGTGCAGAACGATAACCCCGACTATCGTGCGACGCTCCGCGTCGCATGCAGTTCTGGACGCTCCGCGTCCGATCCTGAATGTGCGGAGCGACGCAAATCTGTGACGCGGAGCGTCACGAACGGCATTCCCACGCTGGAGCGTGAGGAACGATAGTTCTGTAACTATCGTGCCGACGCTCCGTGGACTGCCCCCCGAAAGTTGGACAGTTTTAACTATCGTGCGACGCTCTGCGTCGCATGCAGTTCTGGACGCTCTGCGTCCGATCCTGAATGTGCGGAGCGACGCAAATCTGTGACGCGGAGCGTCACCCAAGGCATTCCCACGCTGGAGCGTGAGGAACGATAATCTCAACTATCGTGCGACGCTCTGCGTCCGATCCTGGGCAAGCGGCGCGGCACAGATGTCGTGAATCGGTCGAACCTGTGTATAACATCGAGCGCTGCAGCGTGAGTACGATCAAAACCATCAACTGCATCACCCCACAATAAAACCGGAATTTTCTGTATTAAAGGGACGCTCCATGCAAGCTGCCAATCCACGCCGTGGGTACATTCTGGGCCTGAGTGCTTACATCATCTGGGGACTGTTCCCCATCTACTTCAAAGCCATTGCCGCCGTTCCGGCCATCGAGATCATCATCCATCGCGCGCTCTGGTCAGCGCTGTTCGGCTCGATCGTGCTGATGTTCTGGAAGCATCCCGGCTGGTGGCGCGACCTGCGCAACAACCCGCAACGACTGGCCGTACTGGCGCTGAGCGGCACCCTGATCGCCAGCAACTGGATCATCTACGTCTGGGCGGTGAATAACGGACGCATGCTTGAAGCCAGCCTCGGGTATTACATCAACCCGCTGGTCAACGTGCTGCTTGGCATGTTGCTACTGGGCGAGCGCCTCAGACGCCTGCAGATGCTGGCGGTCGCCTTCGCCGCCATTGGCGTCGCCCAGCAGGTCTGGCACGTCGGCAGCCTGCCGTGGGTGTCGCTGGCACTGCCATTGACCTTCGCGTTCTACGGGCTGATCCGCAAACAAGCCCCGGTCGCCGCCCTGCCCGGCCTGGTCGTCGAAACCTGGATGCTGGTGCCGCTGGCGCTGATCTGGCTGGCGCTCAACCCGACGGCCGTGAGCGTCCAGCCAGAATTCTGGACCACGACTCAAGCCATCTGGCTCGCCGCAGCCGGCCCGGTCACGCTGGTACCGCTGGTGTGCTTCAACGCCGCCGCCCGTCATTTGCCTTTCACCACCCTGGGCTTCCTGCAGTACGTCGCGCCCACACTGGTCCTGCTGCTGGCCGTGCTGCTGTATGGCGAACACCTGACCACCAGCACCCTCATCACCTTCGCCTTCATCTGGGCCGGGCTGGCGATCTACAGTGTGGATATCTGGCTGAAATCCCGCGGCCGTCACTGATCAAAAAACACACAAATACTTGCAGGCCACGCCCACTGTGGCCTGCAAGAGGTTCTCCAAGGGTTATCCACAGGCAGACTGACCTTATCTGTGCACAAGCCCTTGAAACTGTTGAATTTTTGATCAATACGCGCCAGGCCTCAGCGGGTATGGCCCGCAAGGCTATTCCCCCAGGTTATCCACAGGCAGGTGCACGATTAACTTGGATAACCCGAAACGGATGACTCCTTGGCCCCCAGCACCAACTCCACCATCAAATCATCCGCCAGGGTCTCGAGCGCCATCTGCAGGTCATCCAGGGACAAGTCCTGCGGGACGCCCAGCACTGCTTTGGCCTGGAACAGTAGTTCGCTGCTCATGGGCGCAGGGGACACGTCGGTGATCAGGTGTTCGACGTTGACGCCCTGCCCGGCCAGCAAACGGGTGATGTCGCGCACGATGCCGGGGCGGTCGTTGCCGACCAGTTCCATGCTGATCAGCCGGGTGGTATCGGACGTCTCGACCACGCTCTCGGCCAGCAGCATGCGGATGCCATGGGCTGACAGGCCGTTCAGCGCCTTGATCAGGTCGTCGTACTTTTCGGCCTCGACGCCGACCTTGAGGATCCCGGCAAATTGTCCGGCCATCCGCGACATGCGGCTTTCCAGCCAGTTGCCGCCGTGCTCGGCAATGCACTTCGAGATGCGTTCGACCTGACCCGGTTTGTCGGGAGCAACCAGCGTTACGACGAGATGATCCACGGTCAATTCCTCTTTCTGCACAGATGATTAGGAGACAGCGTCGGTCATACGAGTATAGGCATGCCCGACGGGCACCTGGCTCGCGGTAAATCGTGTACCGTTTGCCACGCTTTATGGAACAATCCTGAGCGCCTTTGGGGACACGGTGACTATCATCGTGACCCGATATGAATATCCAGTCGTTTAGTGACATATTCAGCGACGTTTTCACGCGACGGCGGCTCATGTAGTATCCCGAATTTCGCACTACATGACACCCGGATCAATAACAGAGCGCTCCCCGAGTGTGCTCGACCCTGCTGAGCAGAGTGAGGCAAGTGCAATGACTGAGTACGTTCAAGTCGGTGACCTGCAAGTCGCCAGAGTCCTGTTCGACTTCGTGCAGAACGAAGCCACCCCCGGAACCGGCGTCGATGCCACTGCGTTCTGGGCCGGTGCGGACAAACTGATCCACGACCTTGCGCCAAAGAACAAGGCACTGCTCGCCAAACGTGATGAGTTACAGGCGAAAATCGACGCCTGGCACCAGTCGCATGCCGGGCAGGCTCACGACGCCTCGGCCTACAAAGCCTTCCTTCAGGAGATCGGCTACCTGCTGCCAGAAGCGGCGGATTTCCAGATCACCACGCAAAACGTCGATGAAGAAATCGCCACCATGGCTGGCCCGCAACTGGTCGTGCCGGTGATGAACGCCCGGTTTGCGCTCAATGCGTCGAATGCCCGTTGGGGTTCGCTGTATGACGCGCTCTACGGCACCGACGCCATCAGCGAAGCAGGCGGCGCGCAAAAGGGCAAGGGCTATAACAAGGTGCGTGGCGACAAGGTGATTGCTTTCGCTCGTGCCTTTCTCGATCAGGCAGCGCCTCTGTCAGCAGGTTCACATGCCGACTCGACAGCTTATAAGCTGATCGACGGCAAGCTGGTCGTCAGTCTCAAGGGTGGCAGCAATACCGGCCTGCACGATGACGCCCAACTGATCGGTTTTCAAGGCGATGCCCTGGCGCCGTTTGCCTTGCTGCTCAAGCACAACGGTCTGCACTTCGAACTGCAGATCGACGCCGCCAGCCCGGTCGGGCAGACCGATCCGGCGGGCGTGAAAGACATCCTCATGGAAGCCGCGCTGACCACCATCATGGACTGCGAAGATTCCATTGCCGCTGTGGACGCCGACGACAAAGTGGTCGTCTACCGCAACTGGCTGGGCCTGATGAAGGGCGACCTGGCCGAGTCGGTGTCCAAGGGCGGTGAAACCTTTACCCGCACCATGAACCCGGACCGCGTCTACACCACGCCAGAGGGCGGCGAAGTCACCCTGCACGGTCGCTCGCTGCTGTTCATTCGCAACGTGGGCCACTTGATGACCATCGATGCGATACTCGACAAGCATGGCAACGAAGTGCCAGAAGGCATTCTCGACGGCCTGCTGACCAGTCTCGCCGCCCTCCACAACCTCAAGGGCAACACCTCGCGCAGCAACAGCCGCAGCGGCTCGATGTACATCGTCAAACCGAAGATGCACGGTCCGCAGGAAGCTGCATTCACCAACGAACTGTTCGAGCGTATCGAGCAGGTACTGGGCTTGCCGCGTAACACCTTGAAGGTCGGGATCATGGACGAGGAGCGCCGTACCACGGTCAACCTCAAGGCCTGCATTCAGGCCGCCAGCGAGCGTGTGGTGTTCATCAACACCGGCTTCCTCGACCGCACCGGCGACGAAATCCATACCTCCATGGAAGCGGGTCCGGTGGTACGCAAGGCACAGATGAAAGCCGAGAAGTGGATCGCTGCCTACGAAAATTCCAACGTCGACATCGGCCTGAAATGCGGCCTGCAAGGTCGCGCACAGATCGGCAAAGGCATGTGGGCCATGCCGGACCTGATGGCCGCCATGCTGGAGCAGAAAATCGCTCATCCACTGGCGGGTGCGAACACAGCCTGGGTCCCCTCGCCTACCGCGGCTGCGCTGCACGCCCTGCATTATCACAAAGTCGACGTGTTCACCCGTCAGGCCGAGCTGGCGCAGCGCGAGCAAGCCTCGGTGGATGACATTCTGACCATTGCGCTGGCACCGAACACTGACTGGACGCCGGAAGAAATCCAGAACGAACTGGACAACAACGCGCAGGGCATTCTTGGCTACGTAGTGCGCTGGATTGATCAGGGCGTGGGGTGTTCGAAAGTGCCGGACATCAATGACATCGGCCTGATGGAAGACCGCGCTACGCTGCGCATCTCCAGCCAGCACATGGCCAACTGGCTGCGTCATGGTGTCGTCACCGAAGCTCAGGTGCTTGAGAGTCTCAAGCGCATGGCATCGGTGGTGGATCGCCAGAACGCCAACGACCCGCTGTATCGCCCGCTGGCACCCGACTTCGACAGCAACATCGCCTTCCAGGCGGCGGTCGAACTGGTCATCGAAGGTACCCGGCAGCCCAACGGCTACACCGAGCCGGTATTGCACCGCCGCCGTCGGGAGTTCAAGGCCATCAACGGCCTGTAACGCGCCGCACGCCCCCTTGCGGGTTCTGGTCCTTGCCGGACCAGAACCTGCAAGGGCTCACCGCCTCAACTTATCCCCAACTCCCGCTTGACCAGCTTCACCAACTGCTTGGTATTGAGCGGTTTGAGAAGGAAGTCCACCACGTTCAGGTGCATGGCATCGATGGCATCGCGCACGTTGGCGTCGCCGGACACGATGATGATCGGCAGTTCGGCACGATCCGACTCACGAACCTTGCGAATCAGATCCAGCCCGTCAAAAGGAGCCATCCGCAAGTCGGTGATCAGCAGTCCGATGGACTGACGCGAGTGGATCATCTGCAGCGCCGTATCGCCACCGGGCGCGGTCATGCAACTGATGTCATTGAGGCTCAGAATTTCGGCCAGCAGCTCGCGCGCGTCGCTGTCGTCATCAACGATCAGGACCCGTTGCGGGGCGTCACGTGCAGGCGTGAGCATGACCTCATGAAGGGCATCGCGCTCATCGTCGCTCAGAATATCGTGGTCAATCATTGCAGTCTCATCATTCCCTGAACTAATCCGACAGCAGATACGGGTCAATCTGCGATGCATTTCGTCGGCATCCTGGCCAATCTTCGCTCGCAATCCATTGCGCTCGTCAAATCAGTTATGCCGCAAGCAGCACGGCGGTGTCACGGGGTTCAAGGTAAGACTTACGTCCAATGGGCACCTGGCTGCAAGCGGCCGACCATGAGCACCAATAACAAGAACGCGGAACAGGCCATGAGCAAGGCAGATGCTTTCACCCAGGCAGGCAAGACAGCCGTGCTGCAGAACATACACGGCACCATGCAGTTTCTGCAAAAATTCCCGCCATTCAATCAGATGGAAAACGCCCATCTGGCGTATCTGGTCGAGCAGTGTCAGCTGCGCTTCTACGCGGCCGGTGAAAGCATCATCAAGCCTGGCGACGGACCGGTGGAGCACTTTTACATCGTCAAGCAGGGTCGCATCGTCGGCGAGCGCCCGCATTCTGCCAAAGGCGGTACGGAAACAACATTCGAAATAACCACGGGCGAGTGTTTTCCACTCGCCGCCCTGCTCGGCGAGCGCGCCACTCGCACCGAGCATCTGGCTGCCGAGGACACGTTCTGCCTGCAGTTGAACAAGCAGGCGTTCATCAAACTGTTCGCGCTCTCCACAACCTTTCGCGACTTTGCCTTGCGCGGTGTCAGCAGCCTGCTCGATCAAGTCAATCAACAAGTCCAGCAGCGCGCCGTCGAAACCCTGGGCACGCAGTACTCTCTGAATACCCGGCTGGGTGAACTTGCCATGCGCCATCCGGTGATGTGCAGCCCGGAAACGCCCATGCGCGACGCCGTGCGGCTGATGCACGAGCAGCAGGTAGGCAGCATCGTGATTGTCGACGAGCGGCAGGCGCCGCTGGGCATCTTTACCCTGCGCGACCTGCGTGAGGCGGTTGCCGATGTGGATGCCGACTTCAGCGCACCGGTCAGGCACGCCATGAGCCTGTCACCGTTCCACCTGAGCCCGGACGCCAGTGCATTCGACGCCGCCATCGCCATGACCGGTCGCCATATCGCCCACGTCTGCCTGGTCCGGGACGGGCGGTTGTGTGGCGTGGTGTCGGAGCGGGATCTGTTTTCCCTGCAACGGGTCGACCTGGTGCACCTGGCGCGGACCATCCGCAACGCGCCACGCATCGAAGCGCTTGCCGGCTTGCGCGGCGATATTGTCCAGCTGGTCGATCGCATGCTCGCCCACGGCGCGTCTTCAACCCAGATAACCCAGATCATCACCCTGCTCAACGACCACACCGTATGCCGGGTGATCGAGCTGACGCTTGCAGAGAAAGGCGACCCCGGCATTGCCTTCAGCTGGCTGTGCTTTGGCAGCGAAGGCCGTCGCGAGCAGACGCTGCATACCGATCAGGACAACGCCATTCTGTTCGAGGCCCGAGATGCAGCAGAGGCAGAGCAGATTCGCCGATCACTGCTGCCGATCGCCGAACGTATCAATCAGAGCCTGGCGCAGTGCGGTTTTACCCTGTGCAAGGGCAACATCATGGCCGGCAACCCCGACCTGTGCCTGTCGCGCCTTGAATGGTCGCAGCGCTTCTCGACGTTTATTCGCGAGGCGACACCGGAGAACCTGCTGGCCTCGAGTATCTATTTCGATTTGCGCGTGGTCTGGGGGGATGAAAGTGGCGTCGAGCAACTGCGCCGCGGCATTCTTGATCAGGTCGCAGACAACCGGCTGTTCCAGCGCATGATGGCCGACAACGCACTGCGCCAGCGTCCGCCAGTGGGGCGCTTCAAGGATTTCGTGCTGGCCCGCAAAGGCAGTGAAAAGGACACGCTGGACCTCAAGGTCGAAGGCCTGACGCCCTTCGTCGACGGTGCGCGCCTGCTGGCACTGGCCAACGGTATCGGCGTCAACAACACGCAGGAACGCCTGCGCCAACTGGTCGAGCGCGAAGTCATCGACCCGCTCGACGGTGCTGCGTATGAGGAGGCTTATCACTTCATTCAGCAGACCCGCATGCAGCAGCACCAACTGCAGAGCCGCCAGAATCTGGCTTATTCCAACCGCATCGACCCCGACACCCTCAACCATCTGGACCGGCGCATTCTGCGCGAATCGTTTCGCCAGGCGCAGCGATTGCAAACCAGCCTGACCCTGCGTTATCAGCTATGAACTTGTTCGAATGGCTCAAACCACGGCCGAAAAAGACACCCTTGCACGCGCACCAACTGGAGCGCCTTGAACGACTGCCGGTGTGCGCGAACCTCAGTGACACATCACTGCGTGAACAGCGCTGGGTCGTGCTGGACCTGGAAACCAGTGGCCTGAACATGAACCGCGATCAGGTGCTGTCCATTGGTGCGGTGGTGATTGAAGACGGCGCCATCGATCTGGGCCAGGAGTTCGAGCGCACGCTGTTGCGCGTCGACCACAAGATCAGTCCGGCCGTTCTGATTCATGGGCTGGCGCCCAGTGCGATTGCCGCTGGCAGTGAGCCGGTCGAGGCCTTGCTGGACTTCATGGAGTTCGTCGGAGACAGCCCGATTCTCGGCTTTCATGCGCCATTCGATCAGCACATGCTGTCGCGCGCCTTGAAGGAAAGCCTGGGCTATCGCTTGCAGCACGCGTTTTTCGACGCCGCCGAAATCGCCCCGATGCTCTGCGAGCACGCCAACCTGCGTCATGCCGGGCTGGATGACTGGACCCGTTTCTTTGGCCTGCATGCCGAACAACGTCACCACGCCAGCGCCGATGCGCTGGTCACCGCGGAACTGGCGCTGATTCTGTTCAGCCACGCCCGTCGTCAGCAGATCGACAGCCCCTTGCGGCTGGAGGAAGCACTCGGGCAATGGCGCAGGCGCAGACAGTCGCATTCGTTCTGACTGCGACTGCGTCAGCGCCTCCCGTTCAGTTCGGGGCGATGGTCTTGGCGATCACATCCACCGTCGCTTCGACCTGCTCCCGGTAGCGCTTGAGCTCGACCTTGTGCAGTTGCTCGAGCTCGATCTGCTGTGAGCAGAGGTTCAGCGCTGCAAGGACCAGCAGACGGTCACCGATCAACGTCGGGTATTTGCGTTTGGTGTCGGCCAGCGACGCATTGAGCATCGCAGCGGCCTTCATGAGGGTCAGGTCTTCGCCAGCCGGCGCCTTGACCGAGTACTCATTGCCCAGAATGGTGAGAACGGTTACACCGCTGCCATCGACGTTCATGCGCCGACAGCACTTGCGCTGGTGGCGCGATCAACCAGTGCCTGGATACGCGCGGCAGTGCTGCCATGCTTCTCTTCCTGCTCCATCAGACTCAGTTGCAAGTTCTCGTTCTCGTCCTTGGCTTTTGCCAGCTCGGCACTGAGCTGTGCATTTGTTTCCTGAAGGGCCTGGTTCTGCTGCACCAGATCGCCGACAAGTTGTTCCAATTGGCTAAGGGAGGCTTCCAACATTTTGATTTCTCGAGCAAATTTCAACGGGCGCGTACGATAAAGAAAAGTCGCTGCGCATACCAGCGCTCACCGCTCTGTCATCACATCGACACATCGATAACGTAGACGCGTAGGGGGCTTGTGACTCCTTATTCGGTATCCGGTTCCTGCTGTTCGTCAGACCGTCTGAAACTGCGACAAATGCGCGCAGGCAATGGGCAGACTGCCATCGTGAAAAAAGCATCCGCCTCGTCTTTTCAAAGGCTTGCGCCCGATCGGCGAAAGAAATGAAGAAATCGTCACGATTAAGTCACCCCCAATACGTGCCTATCGGCTCAAGACTTTAGTCGCACGTCCGATAGGCACCCCACTTACGGCTTTATCTCCGTCTCTAAATCGCATGGAACGCGTAAATGACCCTGGAAGCTTTCTATGTCCCTGCGAAATATGAACATCGCGCCTCGAGCGTTTCTTGGATTTGCCATGATCGGCACCCTCATGCTGATTCTGGGCGTCTTTGCACTGTCACAGATGAGCAAGATCCGCAGCGCCACCGAGGTGCTGGCCGACAGCAACGTGCCCAGCATCAAGAGCCTCGATCGCTTCGCTGAAGTCAGCATTCGTCTGCGGGTGCTGTCCTATCGATTGCTGGTCAATCGCGATCCGGAAACCCAGCAGAAAACCATCGAGCTGATGGCGATGCGCAACAAGCAGATCACTGACGCTCAGGCCGTTTACGAGAAGCTGATCAGTACCCCCGACGAGCGCAACCTCTATAGCCAGTACGTGCAGTTGCTGGGCCAGTATCGCCAGCTTGAAGACCGCCTGAAAACGCTGACCCGTGCGAACAACATCGACGAATTGCAGGGCTTGCTCAACAACGAAATGGTCAGCAACTCCGACCAGATGAACGTTGTGCTGCGCAAGCTGGTGGATATCAATACGGCGCAGTTGAATGAGGTCAAGGAGCAGGCCTCCATCGAGTATGACTCGGCATTCAATATGGTGATCGGACTGCTGATCGCCGCCACCCTGCTGACCCTCGTGTTTGCCTGGATGCTGATCAAGAGCATTACCACACCGATTGCCACCGCACTGCTCGCAGCGGAGACCATCGCGCAAGGCAACCTGACCCGGCCGATCAGTATCGACGGCACCGATGAAGCCGGTCGTCTGCTGCTGGCCATGAAAACCATGCAGGACAAGCTGCGCGATACCTTGCAGGGTATTTCCGGCTCGGCCACGCAACTGGCTTCGGCAGCCGAAGAACTGAATGCCGTCACTGACGAAAGCGCACGCGGGCTGGTGCAGCAGAACGACGAAATAGAACAGGCTGCCACTGCGGTCAACCAGATGACCAGCGCCGTGGAAGAAGTGGCGCGCAACGCCACCAGCACCTCGCAGGCCTCGCGCAGCGCGGCGACCTCTGCGGGCGATGGCCGCGACCTGGTTCAGGAAACCGTCAGCGCCATCGAGCGTATGAGTGGCGACGTGCAAGGCACCGCCGAGCTGATCATCAGCCTGGCCAATGAGTCGCGTGATATCGGCAAGGTGCTCGACGTGATTCGCGGCCTGGCCGACCAGACCAATCTGCTGGCATTGAACGCCGCCATCGAAGCAGCGCGGGCCGGTGAAGCAGGACGTGGCTTTGCCGTCGTGGCCGACGAAGTCCGTGCCCTGGCCCATCGCACCCAGCAATCGACCAGCGAAATCGAACGCATGATCAGCAGCATTCAGACCGGCACGGAACAGGCCGTCAGCTCGATGCGCAACAGCACCGAACGCGCCGAATCGACGCTGAACATCGCCAAGGGCGCAGGCCAGGCCCTGAATACCATCAACAGCGCCGTGGAAGAGATCAACGAACGCAACATGGTCATCGCCAGCGCCGCCGAAGAACAGGCACAAGTCGCCCGCGAAGTGGACCGCAACCTGGTCAACATCCGCGACCTGTCGGCACAATCCACCAACGGCGCCAACCAGACCAGCGCAGCCAGCACCGAGCTGTCACGCCTGGCAATCGACCTCAACGGCATGGTGGCGCGCTTCGCGCTTTGATGCTCGAAAACGGGCGTTTTATTTCCGGAAGCTATGTTGTGTGAAAGCCAGTCTTCGCGAACAAGTTCGCGAAAAATGCTCACACCCTTCGGGCAGAAGCAAACCGTGATCCCTCAGCTTCTGGCCGCAGGCCGTAGGAGCGAACTTGTTCGCGAAAAATGCTCACACCCTTCGGGCAGAAGCAAACCGTGATCCCTCAGCTTCTGGCCGCAGACCGTAGGAGCGAACTTGTTCGCGAAAAATGCTCACACCCTTCGGGCAGAAGCAGACCGTGAGCCCCAGCTTCTGGCCGCAGGCCGTAGGAGCGAACTTGTTCGCGAAAAATGCTCACGCCCTAAGGGCTGAAGCAGACTGCGATCCCTCAGCTTCTGGCCGCAGGCCGTAGGAGCGAACTTGTTCGCGAAAAATGCTCACACCCTTCGGGCAGAAGCAAACCGTGATCCCTCAGCTTCTGGCCGCAGGCCGTAGGAGCGAACTTGTTCGCGAAAAATGCTCACACCCTTCGGGCAGAAGCAGACCGTGAGCCTTCAGCTTCTGGCCGCAGGCCGTAGGAGCGAACTTGTTCGCGAAAAATGCTCACGCCCTTCGGGCAGAAGCAAACTGTGAGCCTTCAGCTTCTGGCCGCAGGCCGTAGGAGCGAACTTGTTCGCGAAAGCTGCCCGTGCCTCAAACCCAGATAGCATCCCACAGCGGGTAATCCCCAAGCTTTTTAACCAAGCCCGCACGTAAAGGATTGGCCACGATATAACGGGCTATCGGCGCAATATCCTCTTCGTCGCGGATTGCTCTGTCGTGGTACCCGGATTGCCACAAAGCGTGAGGACGGACACACAGTTTTCCAACTGCAATCGAGCTTCGGGCCTTTAATTGTTTCATCAAGCTGGGCAAATCACCGGCCTTGAGTTCAAAAAGCCAGTGGAGATGGTCAGGCATGACTACCCATGCCATAGACTTGACCAGCCCCTGCTCTTCGCAACGCTTCATTTCTCGTACGAGCAGCCGTCCCAGCTGCATTTCGGCGAACACAGTTACACGGCCCTTCGTTACTGAAGTGACCATGTAAGTCTGACCAACTGCCGAGTATCTGCCTTTGCGCAGGTGTCGTGTCGTTGCGCAATGAGGCATTCCATCGCCCTCCAGAACCGGTTCAACGTTGAACCTTAGCGTCTGTAGGGCGATGAGCAGAGCGAATGTTTTACAGCCTGTGAGAGATGCTTTCTCGTCGTGAGCATTTGCAAACCGGACGTTTTGTTACAGCCTCACACTCGCAAACGTCGACTCATTACGCGCCTGACTCAGGGCCGACATCGGCCCGGACAGCGGGGCGAGTACCAGGGCCTGCGGGATCGGCATCATCGCGACCTGCTGTGCGGTGTTGGACCCTACGCGCTCGTCACGTGGCGGGATGCCGAAGTATTCGCGGTAGCATTTGGAGAAGTGTGGCGTCGACACGAAGCCGCACACTGACGCCACTTCGATGATCGACATCGGGGTCTGCTTGAGCAGTTGCCGGGCGCGAATCAGGCGCAGTTTCAGGTAGTAGCGCGAAGGCGAACAATGCAAATACTTCTGGAACAGCCGCTCCAGCTGCCTGCGCGAAACGGCGACATACACAGCCAGCTCGTCAAGGTCGATCGGCTCTTCAAGATTGGCTTCCATCAGCGCCACGATTTCCTGCAGCTTCGGCTGATTGGTACCGAGCATATGCTTGAGCGGCACGCGCTGGTGGTCCTGTTCGTTGCGAATGCGCTCGTAGACGAACATTTCGGAAATGGCTGCCGACAACTCGCGCCCATGATCACGACTGATCAGGTGCAGCATCATGTCCAGCGGTGCGGTGCCGCCCGAGCTGGTGAAACGGTTGCGGTCCAGCGTAAACAGCCGGGTGCTCATCGACACCCGTGGAAAGGCTTCCTGCATCGAGGCCAGACATTCCCAATGCACGCTGCACTCGAAACCATCCAGCAAACCCGCACACGCCAGCGCCCAACTGCCGGTGCACACGGCGCCCAGACGACGCGACTGACGCGCCTGGCCCTGTAGCCAGCTGACGTGTTCACGCGTGACGGAGCGCTGAATACCGACACCGCCGCAGACGATGACCGTGTCGAGCAAAGGAGCCTTGTGCATCGCCGCATCCGGCGTGATCTGCAGACCATCGCTGGCCCAGACCTGGCCGCCGTCGACACTCAGCGTGGTCCAGCGATACAGCTCGCGGCCCGATAACTGATTGGCCATGCGAAGGGGTTCTACCGCCGATGCGAGGGAGATCAGGGTGAAGTTATCCAGCAGCAGAAAGCCGATGGACTGAGGCGCGCGGTTCTGGGGTTGAGTCCCTTGATTGAACGATGTCATCACACTATCTCCTCTCATATGGCAATGGTTGGCCCCAGGACAGGCTCTTCTTGTAGCCCTCGTTATTGCAGGGCTTGGTAATGACATCGCAAATCCCATGCCGGAATTTGATCGCTCATTCAAGAACACCTGAAAACGACGTCGCGAAGCGTCTACCCGGCTGCGACCCTCATACCTGTTTGCGACGGCGAGGCCGCCGCACGCGGAGTTCGATGAGCAGTTCGGTAGCACTTCAGGGAAACGATCGAGGGGCGTTCACACGCCGAGTGCTACTCAAGGCACATCCCGAGGCAGCCGTGCCGAGGGCAGGCGTTCGCGCTAAAAAGTGGCGGCCTGCAGGGCGCGTGATCGAAAAGCGCGCAGCCGCAAAAAAAGGGCACGCGACCTGGCATGACCACTGGCGGATCCGCCCCGATAATGAACTTGTCGGCGTTACTCCCCTCCAAAGCACCGCGTTCGCGCAGGCACCGACCTGCCAACCGACCGCTGCCGACCTGCGCAGCAACCGTGTAACGTACTGGCCGTTTTTTCGCAGTTCCGACACTGCAACCGGGCGTGCGTACGATGCAACGAATCTGTAAGCGACCTTGCGCGCACTGGATACGACGCCTCCTGCACTGGATACGACGCCCCCTGTAGGCGTTTGATTTTCCCTGTTACATGATCGGTTCCGACTCGATCGCCCGGCGCAGTGATGGAGCTTCGCGAAAAGCCTCGCCAACCCATAAGCCGCGTCAGCGTTCACCTGCTGATGACCAGAAGAAACTCACAGGAGTCCACCCCATGAAAGGTTCCAAATCGTTGCTGTTGGCCGCTACGCTCTGTATGCCGGTGCTAGCCCAGGCAGCCGAGCCAGAGGCCTGTCATACGGTCAACTTCTCCGATGTCGGCTGGACTGACATTACCGTCACTACTGCGGTAACCAGCGCCGTACTCGAGTCACTGGGTTACAAGACCAAAACCACCATGATTTCCGTACCGGTGACCTACAAGTCGCTGGCCGACGGCAAGAACATGGACGTGTTCCTCGGCAACTGGATGCCGACCATGGAAAACGACATCAAGCCCTATCGCGAAGCCGGGACCGTCGAAACCGTGCGTGCCAACCTGGAGAACGCCAAGTACACCCTGGCGGTCCCGGAAGCGCTTTACGACAAAGGCCTGCATGACTTCGCCGACATCGCCAAATTCAAGAAGGAACTGGGCGGCAAGATCTACGGCATCGAGCCTGGCAACGACGGTAATCGCCTGATCCAGAGCATGATCGACAAGAACGCCTTCGGCCTCAAGGACGCAGGCTTCAAGGTCGTTGAATCCAGCGAAGCCGCAATGCTTTCGCAGGTCGACCGCGCCGTGAAACGCAAAAACGATGTGGTGTTCCTCGGTTGGGAACCGCATCCGATGAACACCCGCTTCAAGATGAAATATCTGACTGGCGGCGATGACTTCTTCGGCCCCAACTACGGCCAGGCGACCATCTACACCAACACCCGCAAAGGCTACAGTCAGGAGTGCAGCAACGTAGGTCAGTTGCTCAAGAACCTGTCCTTCACGCTGAACATGGAAAGCACCCTGATGGGCAACGTGCTGGACGACAAGATGAAGCCTGATGCCGCCGCCAAGGCGTGGATCAAGAAAAACCCTCAAGTACTCGACACCTGGCTCGCAGGCGTAAACACCGTCGATGGCAAGCCAGGCCTGGAGGCAGCCAAAGCCAAGTTGACCCAGTAAGCCGACAGCAGGCGGGACTGACCCGCCTGCTGCCCTCTTCACCTTCCGCAAGCGGACACCCGAAATCATGCTGACTGACCATAAAATCCCTCTGGGCGAGTACATCGCCGCATTTGTCGATTGGTTGACGGCCAACGGCGCCGATTACTTCGACGCGATAGCCTCGACACTGGAAATGATGATCCACGGGTTCACTTTCGCGCTGACCTGGTTCAATCCATTCGTACTGATCGGCCTTATCGCCGCCCTCGCGCACTTCATCCAGCGCAAGTGGGGCCTGACGGTTTTCGTCATCCTTTCGTTTCTACTGATCCTCAACCTGCACTATTGGCAGGAGACCATGGAAACCCTGGCGCAGGTGCTCTTCGCCACGCTGGTCTGTGTCGTCATCGGCGTGCCGCTGGGCATCATTGCCGCGCACAAGCCGCTGTTCTACACCATCATCCGGCCGTTACTCGACCTGATGCAGACCGTGCCCACCTTCGTCTATCTGATTCCGACGCTCACGCTGTTCGGTCTGGGCGTGGTACCCGGCCTGATCTCGACGGTGGTTTTCGCCATTGCCGCGCCGATTCGCCTGACCTACCTGGGTATCCGCGATGTGCCTCAGGAGTTGCTGGATGCCGGCAAGGCCTTCGGTTCGTCACGCCGCCAGTTGCTGACACGCATTGAACTGCCCTACGCGATGCCCAGCATTGCAGCCGGCATTACCCAGTGCATCATGCTGTCGTTGTCGATGGTGGTCATCGCCGCCCTGGTCGGCGCCGACGGCCTCGGCAAACCAGTGGTCAACGCGCTGAACACGGCCGACATCGCGCTCGGTTTCGAAGCCGGTCTGGCAATCGTATTGCTGGCCATCATGCTCGACCGCATCTGCAAACAACCCGAAGCCAAGGTAGGGTCCGACGCATGAGTATCATCAAATTCGACAAGGTAGACGTCATCTTCTCCAAGGACCCGCGTGAAGCCCTCAAACTGCTCGACGAAGGCCTCACGCGTGACCAGATCCTCAAGAAAACCGGACAGATCGTCGGCGTCGAAAACGCCAGTCTGGATATCGAAAAGGGCGAAATCTGCGTCCTGATGGGCCTGTCGGGCTCCGGCAAATCCAGCCTGTTGCGCTGTATCAACGGCCTCAACACCGTCAGCCGTGGCTCCCTGTTCGTCGAGCATGAAGGCTCGCAGATCAACATCGCCAACTGCAGCGCAGCCGAACTGAAAATGATGCGCACCAAGCGCATTGCCATGGTCTTTCAGAAGTTCGCCCTGATGCCCTGGCTGACGGTGCGCGAAAACATCAGCTTCGGCCTGGAAATGCAGGGTCGCCCCGAAAAGGAACGGCGCAAGCTGGTGGATGAAAAGCTCGAGCTGGTGGGCCTGACCCAGTGGCGCAACAAGAAGCCCGACGAACTGTCTGGCGGCATGCAGCAGCGAGTGGGCCTGGCGCGAGCATTGGCGATGGACGCCGACATCCTGCTAATGGACGAACCCTTCTCGGCGCTTGACCCGCTGATCCGCCAGGGTCTGCAGGACGAACTGCTTGCCCTGCAAACCAAACTGAGCAAGACCATTGTGTTCGTCAGCCACGATCTGGACGAAGCACTGAAGCTCGGTAGCCGGATCGCCATCATGAAGGATGGCCGCATCGTGCAATACAGCGTGCCGGAACAGATCGTTCTCAATCCGGCCGATGAATACGTGCGCACCTTCGTTGCACATACCAACCCACTGAACGTGCTGTGCGGTCGCAGCCTGATGCGTACCGTCGAGGAGTGCACCCACGTCAACGGTTCGGTGTGCCTGGACCCGAGTGGCGACTCATGGCTCGATCTGGCCGAAGGCAACGTGATCAAAGGTGCACGGCAAGGTGCCTCGGCCCTCGATCTGCAGAACTGGACCCCCGGCCAGGACGTCGCCTCCCTGGATCGACGCCCCACGCTTGTGCATTCCAACATCGGCATGCGCGACGCGCTGCAGATCCGCTACCAGACCGGCAACAAACTGGTCCTGCAGGACGGCAATAAAGTGGTCGGCATTCTGGGTGATACCGAGCTGTATCACGCGTTGCTGGGCAAAAACCACGGCTGACAAGGCCTGCAACCGACAAGCCCGCTCCACCGCGCTGGACTCATCCAGCCGGGAGCGGGCTTTTTTTCGTCCACAGCCTTCACCCGGGTAACTCCCCTGCCGCTATTTCTGCTCCCTCAGCCGCATGTCGTAAACGCACCTTTGTGTGGCGTCCATAGGCATTTGGCGTCTTCGGTCCGGCCCTACCATCGCTCTCAGAGGGCTCTGTTCAGCCCGAACGACAAGTCAGGCGCCGCGCCGCCGCTGGGAGATCCGCGATGTTCAGCAAGCAAGACCAGATCCAGGGTTATGACGATGCACTATTGTCGGCGATGAACGCCGAGGAGCAGCGTCAGGAAGACCATATCGAGCTGATCGCCTCGGAGAACTACACCAGCAAACGCGTGATGCAGGCGCAGGGCAGCGGCCTGACCAACAAGTACGCAGAGGGCTATCCCGGCAAGCGTTACTACGGCGGTTGCGAGCACGTCGACAAGGTCGAGCAACTGGCCATCGAACGCGCCAGACAGTTGTTTGGTGCCGACTATGCCAACGTTCAGCCGCATTCCGGAAGTCAGGCCAACGCAGCGGTCTATCTGGCGCTGCTTCAGGCCGGCGATACCGTGTTGGGCATGAGCCTGGCGCACGGCGGTCACCTGACTCACGGCGCCAAGGTCAGCTTCTCGGGCAAACTCTATAACGCCGTGCAGTACGGCATCGACACCGCGACCGGGCTGATCGATTACGACGAAGTCGAGCGCATCGCCGTCGAGTGCCAGCCGAAAATGATCATCGCCGGGTTTTCAGCCTACTCCAAGACCCTCGACTTCCCGCGCTTCCGCGCAATCGCCGACAAGGTGGGCGCCTACCTGTTCGTCGACATGGCGCACGTCGCCGGTCTGGTTGCCGCCGGTCTTTACCCGAATCCGCTGCCCTACGCAGACGTAGTCACCACCACGACCCACAAGACCCTGCGCGGCCCACGCGGCGGCCTGATTCTGGCCAGGGCCAACGAAGAGCTGGAAAAGAAATTCAATTCCGCCGTCTTCCCCGGTGGTCAGGGCGGCCCGCTGATGCACGTCATCGCCGCCAAGGCCGTGTGTTTCAAGGAAGCCATGGAGCCCGCCTTCAAGGCCTATCAACAGCAGGTCATCGACAACGCGCAAGCGATGGCGCAGGTGTTCATCGAACGGGGCTTCGACGTCGTCTCCGGCGGCACCGACAACCATCTGTTTCTGGTCAGCCTGATCCGTCAGGGCCTGACCGGCAAGGACGCCGACGCCGCGCTGGGCCGTGCGCACATCACCGTCAACAAGAACTCGGTGCCCAACGACCCGCAGTCGCCGTTCGTGACGTCCGGCCTGCGCATCGGCACACCGGCCGTTACCACCCGCGGCTTCAAGGTGACCCAGTGCGTCGAGCTGGCCGGCTGGATCTGCGACATCCTCGACAACCTCGGTGATGCCGATGTCGAGGCCGACGTCGCCAGCCAGGTCGCCGCCCTGTGCGCCGATTTTCCGGTTTATCGCTGAGTCAGGAGTAGCCTCACATGCAGCATTACTCAGGCTTCGGCCTTCTCAAGCATTCCCTCAGCCACCATGAAAACTGGCAGCGCATGTGGCGCACGCCGACCCCGAAAAAGATCTACGACGTGGTCATTGTCGGCGGCGGCGGGCACGGTCTGGCGACGGCCTATTATCTGGCCAAGGAGCACGGCATCACCAATGTGGCCGTGGTCGAGAAAGGCTGGCTGGGCGGCGGCAACACTGCGCGCAACACCACCATCGTGCGCTCCAACTACCTGTGGGACGAGTCGGCCCACCTGTATGAACACGCGATGAAACTGTGGGAAGGCCTGTCCCAGGACCTGAACTACAACGTCATGTTCTCCCAGCGCGGCGTCTACAACCTGTGCCACACCCTGCAGGACATGCGTGACTCCGAGCGCCGCGTCAGCGCCAACCGGCTTAACGGCGTGGACGGCGAATTGCTCAACGGCCAGCAGGTCGCCGAGGAAATCCCGTACCTGGATTGCTCGAAAAACACCCGTTACCCGATCATCGGCGCAACCGTTCAGCGCCGTGGCGGCGTCGCCCGTCACGATGCGGTGGCCTGGGGCTTCGCCCGCGCGGCCGATGCGCTGGGCGTCGACCTGATTCAGCAGACCGAAGTCATCGGCTTTCGCAAGGAAAACGGCGTGTGCATCGGTGTGGAAACCAACAAGGGTTTCATCGGTGCCAAACGTGTCGGTGTGGTCACCGCCGGCAACTCCGGGCACATGGCCAGGCTGGCAGGCTTCCGTCTGCCCATCGAATCACATCCGTTGCAGGCACTGGTTTCCGAGCCGATCAAACCGATTATCGACAGCGTCATCATGTCCAACGCGGTACACGGCTACATCAGCCAGTCCGACAAGGGCGACCTGGTGATCGGCGCCGGTATCGACAGTTGGGTCGGCTACGGCCAGCGCGGCTCGTACCCGGTGATCGAACACACCATCCAGGCCATCGTCGAGATGTTCCCGGTGCTGTCCCGCGTGCGCATGAACCGTCAGTGGGGCGGCATCGTCGACACCACGCCGGACGCCTGCCCGATCATTTCCAAGACCCCGGTGCCGAACATGTTCTTCAACTGCGGCTGGGGCACAGGCGGCTTCAAGGCCACGCCGGGCTCGGGTAACGTGTTTGCCGCCAGCCTGGCCAAAGGCGAGATGCATCCGCTGGCCAAACCGTTCTCCATTGACCGTTTCCACAACGGCGCACTCATCGACGAACATGGCGCTGCAGCCGTAGCCCACTAACAGGAGAACCCGACCATGCTGCATATCTTCTGTCCTCACTGTGGCGAACTGCGCTCCGAAGAGGAATTCCACCCGTCCGGTCAGGCGCACATCCCGCGCCCGCTGGACCCCGGTGCCTGTACCGATGAGCAATGGGGCGACTACATGTTCTTTCGCGATAACCCGCGCGGCCTGCATCACGAACTGTGGATACACGCCGCCGGTTGCCGCCAGTATTTCAACATGACGCGTAACACCGTGACCTACGAGATTCTCGAGACCTATCCGATCGGTACCAGACCGCAGTTCACGGATCAGGGAGACAAGGTATGAGCCAGACCCATCGCCTGCCCAACGGCGGCCGTATCAATCGCAGCAAGGTGCTCAACTTTACCTTCAACGGCCAGACCTACCAGGGCTTTGAAGGTGACTCGCTGGCCTCTGCCCTGCTCGCCAACGGTGTCGATATCATCGGCCGCAGCTTCAAATACTCCCGCCCGCGCGGCATCTTCGCAGCGGGTTCGGAAGAGCCCAATGCGGTGCTGCAGATCGGCGCGACCGAAGCGACGCAGATCCCCAACGTGCGCGCTACGCAACAGGCGCTGTACTCGGGACTGGTCGCAACCAGCACCAACGGCTGGCCGAGTGTGAACACCGATGTCATGGGCATTCTGGGCAAGGTCGGCGGCAAGCTGATGCCGCCGGGTTTCTACTACAAAACCTTCATGTACCCGCAATCGTTCTGGATGACTTACGAGAAGTACATCCGCAAGGCTGCCGGCCTGGGGCGCTCGCCGACCGAGAACGACCCGGACAGCTACGATGCGATGAACCAGCACTGCGACGTGTTGATCGTCGGTGCGGGCCCGGCAGGTCTGGCCGCCGCCCTGGCAGCAGGTCGCTCCGGTGCCCGCGTGATCATTGCCGATGAACAGGAAGAGTTCGGCGGCAGCCTGCTCGACAGCCGCGAAAGCCTGGACGGCAAACCGGCCGCCGAGTGGGTGTCGACGGTCGTCGCCGAGCTGAAAAGCCTGCACAACGTCACCCTGCTGCCGCGTGCCACGGTCAATGGTTACCACGATCACAATTTCCTCACCATCCACGAGCGCCTCACCGACCACCTGGGTGATCGCGCGCCAATCGGCATGGTCCGCCAGCGCATGCACCGGGTACGTGCCAAACGTGTGGTGCTGGCCGCCGGTACTCACGAGCGTCCGCTGGTCTATGGCAACAACGATGTGCCCGGCAACATGCTGGCCGGTGCCGTATCGACTTACGTCCGCCGTTATGGCGTGGCACCGGGCAAGAAACTGGTGCTTTCCACCAACAACGATCATGCCTATCGCGTCGCTCTGGACTGGCTCGACGCCAGCCTGCACGTGGTAGCGATTGCCGATGCACGGCATAACCCACGCGGTCCGCTGGTTGAAGAAGCGCGGGCCAAAGGCATTCGCATCCTGACCGGCAGCGCGGTCATCGAGGCCCGCGGCAGCAAGCGCGTGACGGCTGCCCGCGTTGCCGCCATCGACGTAAAGACGCACAGCGTGACCAGCCCCGGCGAATGGCTTGAATGCGATGTGGTTGCCAGCTCCGGCGGTTACAGCCCGATCGTGCACCTGGCCTCGCACTTGGGCGGCAAGCCGGTCTGGCGCGAGGACATCCTCGGCTTCGTACCAGGCGAGGCACCACAGAAACGTATCTGCGTAGGCGGCGTCAACGGCGTCTACAGCCTGGCTGACAGTCTTGCCGATGGCTTCGAAGGCGGCGTGCGCGCTGCCAGTGAAGCGGGCTTCAAGGTGGTCGAAGGCGTGATGCCCAAAGCCCTCAGCCGTGCTGAAGAGCCGACGCTGGCGTTGTTTCAGGTGCCCCATGAAAAAGGCACCGCTCGGGCACCCAAGCAGTTCGTTGATTTTCAGAACGACGTCACCGCCGCCGCCATTGAACTGGCAACGCGCGAGGGTTTCGAGTCGGTCGAGCACGTCAAGCGCTACACCGCGCTGGGCTTCGGCACCGATCAGGGCAAGCTGGGCAACGTCAACGGCCTGGCCATCGCCGCCCGTTCACTGAATGTGTCGATCCCGGAAATGGGCACCACCATGTTCCGTCCCAACTACACGCCGGTGACCTTCGGCGCGATAGCCGGACGTCATTGCAAACACATCTTCGAACCCGTGCGGTTCACCGCGCTGCATGCCTGGCATGTCAAAAACGGTGCCGAATTCGAGGACGTCGGCCAGTGGAAACGGCCGTGGTACTTCCCGAAAAACGGCGAAGACCTCCCCGCCGCCGTTGCTCGCGAATGCAAGGCGGTGCGCGACAGCGTCGGCCTGCTGGACGCATCGACACTGGGCAAGATCGATATTCAGGGCCCGGATGCACGCGAGTTCCTTAACCGTATCTACACCAACGCCTGGACCAAGCTGGACGTGGGCAAGGCGCGCTACGGCCTGATGTGCAAGGAAGACGGCATGGTCTTCGATGACGGGGTAACCGCCTGTCTCGCTGACAACCACTTCCTGATGACCACCACCACGGGCGGCGCAGCGCGCGTCCTGCAATGGCTGGAAATCTATCAACAGACCGAATGGCCGGACCTGAAAGTGTATTTCACCTCAGTGACCGATCACTGGGCGACCCTGACGCTGTCCGGTCCCAACAGCCGCAAGCTGCTCAGCGAAGTCACCGATATCGATCTGGGCCGTGAAGCCTTCCCGTTCATGACCTGGAAGGAAGGTCTGGTCGCCGGAGTGCCGGCCCGGGTATTCCGCATCTCGTTTACCGGCGAACTGTCCTACGAGGTCAACATTCAGGCCGACTACGCCATGGGCGTTCTGGAAAAGATCGCCGAGGCAGGCAAACAGTACAACCTGACGCCTTACGGCACCGAGACCATGCACGTGCTGCGCGCAGAGAAGGGTTTCATCATCGTCGGTCAGGACACTGACGGCTCGATGACGCCCGACGACCTGAACATGGGCTGGTGTGTCGGCCGTACCAAGCCGTTCTCCTGGATCGGCTGGCGCGGCATGAATCGCGAAGACTGCGTGCGTGAACAGCGCAAGCAACTGGTCGGCCTCAAGCCGGTGGACCCTGCCAAATGGCTGCCGGAAGGCGCGCAACTGGTCTTCGACACCAAACAGACGATTCCGATGAGCATGGTCGGCCACGTGACCTCCAGTTACGCGCACAACTCGCTGGGCTATTCGTTCGCGATGGGCGTGGTCAAAGGCGGCCTGGCGCGTATGGGTGAGCGGGTCTTCGCACCTCTGGCCGATGGCAGCGTGATCGAAGCCGAGATCGTTTCTTCGGTGTTCTTCGATCCGAAGGGCGAGCGGCAGAACGTCGAGTAGCACACGATGAGCCGATCATCCGCGGCACACAGAATTCAAGCAGGTGAATCATGAGCACAGCCAACGTTTACCAGCAGCGCCCGACCTCCGATGTCAAAGCCGAGTCGCCGCTGTTCCATGCAAACCTCGACAGCCTGATTGGCAAGGGGCGCGCCAGTCCGGGGGTTTTCCTGCGCGAGAAAAAGCTGCTGGGGCATCTGACGATTCGTGGCAATGCCCACGATCCGGCCTTCGCCGCTGGCGTCCACAAGGCGCTGGGCATGGAATTGCCCGCCGCGCTGATGCTGGTCATCAGCGGCGAGAGCTCGCTGCAGTGGCTTGGCCCGGACGAGTGGCTGCTGATCGTGCCGAGCGGCGAAGAGTTTGCGGCAGAACAGAAGCTACGCGACGAACTGAGCGGGCAGCACATCGCGATCGTCAATGTCAGCGGCGGGCAGTCGATTCTTGAACTGAGCGGGCCGAAGGTGCGCCAGGTACTGATGAAGTCGACCAGCTACGATGTGCACCCGGACAACTTCCCGGTGGGCAAGGCAGTCGGCACCGTGTTCGCCAAGTCGCAACTGGTAATCCGCCGGACCGGAGAAGAAACCTGGGAGCTGCTGGTCCGCCGCAGCTTCTCGGATTACTGGTGGCTGTGGCTGCAGGATGCGAGTGCCGAGTACGGGCTGAGCATTCAGGCGTGAAGCGCCCGGAACCGGCGCTGAAACCGCAGCGTCAGTCTTAATGGAGACTCCTGCGGGAGCATTTGCACGATAGCCGACACGATGATTATTGTCCCCACGCTCCGCGTGGGAATGCAGTTCCGGACGCTCTGCGTCCAGCTTGAGCAGGCTGGCTGACACTGTCAGTCAGATTTGCGGATAACGAATACTCTGGAGCATTCATTTAATGAGCCGCGCGCCCGACACATGGATTTTGACCGCCGACTGCCCCAGCATGCTGGGCACGGTAGACGCAGTGACGCGCTTTCTGTTCGAGCAGGGTTGCTACGTCACAGAACACCACTCCTTCGATGACCGCCTCTCGGGACGCTTCTTCATCCGTGTGGAGTTTCGTCAGCCCGAGGCTTTCGACGAACAGGCGTTCAGGGCCGGGCTGAGTGAGCGCGGCGAAACGTTTGGCATGATCTTCGAACTCACCGCGCCCAACTACCGGCCAAAAGTAGTGATCATGGTCTCGAAAGCCGATCATTGTCTCAATGACCTGCTCTATCGCCAGCGTATCAATCAACTGTCCATGGACGTGGTCGCGGTGGTGTCCAATCACCCTGATCTTGAGCCACTGGCTGGCTGGCACGGCATTACGTACTACCATTTCCCACTGGACCCGAACGACAAGCCTGCGCAGGAAGCCAAAGTCTGGCAGGTCATCGAAGAGTCTGGTGCAGAACTGGTTATTCTTGCCCGTTACATGCAGGTCCTGTCGCCGGACCTGTGTCGCAAGCTGGACGGCAAGGCGATCAATATCCACCACTCGTTGCTGCCCGGTTTCAAGGGCGCCAAGCCCTACCATCAGGCGTACAACAAGGGGGTGAAGCTGGTCGGTGCCACGGCGCATTACATCAACAACGATCTGGACGAAGGTCCGATCATTGCTCAGGGCGTGGAAGTGGTCGATCACAGTCACTATCCCGAAGACCTGATCGCCAAGGGTCGAGACATCGAAGGGCTGACACTGGCCCGCGCGGTGGGTTATCACATCGAACGGCGGGTGTTCCTCAACGCCAACAGGACAGTGGTTTTGTAGGCGCAAGCTGCAAGCTGCAAGCTGCAAGCTGCAAGCTGCAAGCGATCCGTATTTCTCGCCGCTTGAAGCTTGCAACTGTTCTTCTCTGCTCTAAATCTGCTTCATCACAATAAAAGCGAGGTGACATGTATGTCTGGTAATCGCGGTGTAGTGTATCTCGGCGCTGGCAAGGTCGAAGTGCAATCAATTCCTTTCCCGAAAATGGAAGATCCACGCGGCAAGCGCATCGAACACGGCGTGATTCTGCGCGTAGTCTCCACCAATATCTGTGGCTCGGACCAGCACATGGTACGCGGCCGCACCACGGCGCAGACCGGGCTGGTACTCGGTCATGAAATCACTGGCGAAGTATTGGAAGCCGGTCGTGACGTGGAACATCTGAAAGTCGGTGATCTGGTTTCTGTGCCATTCAACGTGGCGTGCGGCCGCTGCCGCAGCTGCAAGGAACAGAACACCGGCGTCTGCCTGACGGTCAACCCGGCGCGTCCCGGTGGTGCCTATGGTTATGTCGACATGGGCGATTGGGTCGGCGGCCAGGCTGAATACGTGCTGGTGCCTTACGCCGACTTCAACCTGCTCAAACTTCCGGACCGCGATGCGGCGATGGAGAAAATTCGCGACCTGACCTGCCTGTCCGACATCCTGCCCACCGGCTACCACGGCGCAGTGACTGCCGGGGTGGGGCCGGGCAGCACAGTCTACGTTGCAGGCGCTGGCCCGGTCGGCCTGGCTGCGGCGGCGTCAGCACGCTTGCTGGGCGCTGCCGTGGTGATCGTCGGCGACGTCAACCCGACACGCCTGGTTCACGCCAAGGCCCAGGGCTTCGAAATTGCCGACCTGTCCCAGGACACCCCCCTGCACGAGCAGATCGCTGCCCTGCTCGGCGAACCTGAAGTGGATTGCGCCATCGACGCCGTAGGCTTCGAAGCACGCGGTCACGGCCATGCTGGCGCTCAGGCCGAAGCACCCGCCACTGTTCTCAACTCGTTGATGGGCGTAGTGCGCGTCGCCGGCAAGATCGGCATCCCCGGCCTGTACGTCACCGAAGACCCGGGAGCCGTGGACGCCGCGGCAAAAATGGGCAGCCTGAGCATCCGCTTCGGTCTGGGCTGGGCCAAATCCCACAGCTTCCACACCGGCCAGACCCCGGTCATGAAATACAACCGCCAGCTGATGCAGGCGATCATGTGGGACCGCATCAAGATCGCCGACATAGTGGGTGTCGAGGTGATCAGTCTGGATGATGCCCCGCGGGGTTATGGCGAGTTTGATTCGGGCGTGCCGAAGAAGTTTGTGATTGATCCGCATGGGTTGTTTAGCGGGGCGTAGATCCATCTTCGATCTTTTAAAGCAGCGTAAAGCAGCGCACTTATGCAGGTGCGCTGTTTCCTGAGAGGTCAGTCGAATTTCCTTTCTAAAACCGCACGGCAATATTCACGGAAGACGTGGGATCTGACTGCCTGAAGTTAACACTTACTGAAATACTTTAAGAATGATCTCTCTGCAACATTTCCCCTCTTCTGATTACCTTCAAGGCACGTGCTTGAGAGCGTGAAAGTCTTGGATACTGATAAATTGTATCCATTGGCAGATCTCCAGTGAGCACACGCTGGAATGGCGTTGCGGGAAGCTCGATACGCTTTGGACGGCGCACCACTCCGCTTGGGAGGTGGTAGATATTACGAGGTGCTATTGAGGACTTAGGGGCGGCCCATCTTGTATGCAGCCGCGCGTCGCTTGGTACCGCAGGTAAACGCCGTCGAGTTTTTAAATGAGCCGGCACATTTTCAGGTTGGGCCAGTTTATTGATGAAATCTGGAACAGCTACGGGCCCTTTAGCCCCTGAAACGCCTCCTGTACGCGTTAAACGCGAGGAGGTTGGACTGCCAGGCACAAGAACGCTATGGCGGTGCTCAGTGACTTTTTTCGCAGCGACCAAAGCTTGTCTATTTCGGAATATCAGTGCCAGTATTCGAGCATTAACGTGCCCCGTCGGATCAACCCGATTAACCGGATCCCCCCCACAGTACCCATACGCATTCACCCCACCCTCACCAAACGGGCTCAAACTGTCGGGGCTATTGAACCTCATCAACACCGGGTTAAACGCCCGATACCCGTTACCCAGCAAATAGTGCCCCGTCACCGGGTCAACTCGCTGGCCGGTAAAGCTCGGCAGGCCAGCGGGGCCTGAAGGATGACGATGTCCGTAAGGTGTGTAGGCAAACTCCAACCACTGAGCGACGGTCACTGACTGCTGTTGATCCGTTACCAACAACGTGCCCTCGCGCTGATTATTTTCTGCACTCAGGCACGCCAGCAAATACTCATCCGTGCGCATAAGCGTGTGCTGGACCTGCCCCTGAATCTGCGTAGCCAATTGAGTCTTCTGATAAAAAAAGCGAGTGCTGCCCTGCCCCGCAGGCGAACAATCGGCCAGGCGATCCAATGGATCGTAGCGATAGACACAGAGCACGGATTGCCCGGACGACGCCATGTTGTCACTCCTTTGAAGTCACCCTATGGCAGCAAGTCTGGGCTGACGCTCTGCTGCCGCCCAGCTAGCAGAACTACTAGGCTGTTCCGCCTGCGGGACAAAAAACGCTGGGGAAGCGCCCTACTCCCGCACAGCCCTCACCAATACCGAGTAGTAATGCTCCTGCACGTAGGCGTTGCTGTCAGGTTCCGGCGACCCGCGCATGCTGTCGATTGACGGGAAAAGCCCCAGATTCCAGTTCCGTCTGGCCGGCAATTGCGGCGTGACTCCGTCTTGATCAGGCTCACGTGCAGGCTCGGACAAATCCGAGGCCAGCACCCCGGTAACCTGCCCGTTCTGGTCCAGCACTTTCCCGGCCACGAACATGAAATGAAACGGGTAGTCGGATGACGGGCTGCCCTCCAGCCCCCCTCGCTCGATGAAACCGATACCTTCACCGATCTCGGGAAATGACTGCTCGCCGACGAAGTAATCAGAGTGGCCGCGTGCATTTATCCAGTCATCGAGCGCTGTTGTCGTGATATTCAGGCTCACCGGCTGGCCATCCTGCAGGGCGACGACCTCGACATTGGGCACCACGGGCGTCGGATCGTTAAGGCTCTCGCCCTGGTAATCGAACGCGACTTGTCCACCGGCATATTTCGACACCAGGAATTCGGTGCTGGAGATGCAGCTTTCAGGCACCGCTGCCCTGGCTTCGAGCCTCACATAACCGTCACGATCTGCTGCGATGGAGTGGAAAAGGCTCGATGGCACATTAAGCTTGCCGGGCACCAGAACGTCGTCGTCCATAATGTGCAGGTCTTCATGGTGAACCTGAAGCGTTCCGCTCGCCGTGTCATGAGCGGAATGGGACTCGTGGGTTGCGAAGCTATCGGTCGGCCGCCGGGTGCGGATGCTGCAGATCATTTGATCGACGACATTGCCGCCCTTGAGCGTTGGCCGGTTGATCAGCGTGAACTCATGCCCGCCGATGTGACGCACCCAGGGCAGTGCCAGGCTCTCGGCGCGCGACCTGCCCTGCGGCGGCACCAGCAGAAACACCCGGTTGCGCTCATCCCATTCGGCCCGGTAGATCCTGCCGTTATCCAGCTTGATGTAGTCACGCCCCTCAATCGAGTAACTGCCGCGCTTTGGCCCGCTGCTGATCGCCTCGGCACCTGTCAGGTCGACAGCCGCGCTGGCAATCCCCACACCTCGGGTTCGCTCGGGATAAAGGGCATCGTCGATGTGCAGTTGCAGTTGCGCACCGCTCAGATGTGCATGCTCGGCCGGCTGCTCCAGGCTGGTGACCGACTCATAGGTGTAGCCGCGCTGCGAGGAAAGAAAAATGCGTCGCGCATCGGTTTCCGAGACGTCATCGAGCGACAGCACGGCGATACTTTCGATTCTCGACGGGTCGCTAAAACAGGCTTCGACATGATCGATGACCGACCCCGCATGACTCAGGTAAAACTCATCGTGCAGATGCCCCGCCAGCATGCCGAGATGCCTGGCAGGCGAATGGGCGAACCAGGCTTTTTCCCCTGACTTCAGGCTGACTTCAGCCATCATCAGGTTGTTGCGGGCCAGCTTCTCCTGAAGCTGACTGACCAAGGCAGCTCGCTCGCTGGCGTGCGGCGGAATGTTTTCCTGCGCGGCCAGCAGCGGCCCGTTCAGACGAAGCTGCTTGAGGATATTTTCCCCCAGGCTTAACTCCCTGGACCTCGATGCCGCTCCCCATTCAATGGTATGGCCCAGCAAGGTATTGGCCAACGCCGCCTGGTTGCGCGCAGCAAAAAGAATGGCCAGTTCCTCGGGGGTATCGAGTACATAGTATGGATTTTCCACCGAGGTAATAGACGAGGGCAGCCGCGACTTGATTTTGGCCACGGCGTCGATGTTCCTGGCGACCCACTGAGGGTTGCGTGCATAGGCTTCGTTCGCCGCTTTCGCGCCATAGAACAGCTCCAGTGCAAAGTCATCATGGGCGATGCCGTCGCGATAATCCGACTGGTCGTGCCACAGGTGAGGCAACGCCCGTTTGGGATCGGCTTGCGGGCTGATTTTCTGCAGGGTCAGGGCAACAGGCCGCTGGTCGTGCAACGTCTCGCCCGGCGCCAGCGCCAGGAAGTGCTCGATGGGCAGCGTGCCGCGATAGTGAACGCCGCGATCCGCTTCGATCACCAGTTCCTGCCCGCGGCCATCACTGAGCGTCGCCAGAACGCCGGCCACGGTTTTTCTGCCGACCAGACCTTGCAGCGTATCGCTTATCCGGACAGTCACGAACATGCCCTGAGCGGCAACAATCTGTGCCTGAATTTCAGGCTTGTAGGTCGGGATTGCGGGCAAGACCCTGGCGACGTCCATGCGGCTGCCGTCAGCGCGAATGAAGGCGGTCGTCTCAACATCGGTGCCCGCATGTTCGAGTACTTCGACATGACCCTTACGCTCGGTGACGTATTTGTGCTCGATCACGCCAAGCGCCACGCTCTGCTGGCTTACCCTGCCATCTGCGTCGATGACCCGCACGGAGGCTGTTTCAAGTGTCACCACGCAGTTGTCATACCAGCTGACCGTGTTGGCGGGAGCCAGAAAACGCTGCGGTCGGCCGCTGAAGCCAAGCGGAAAATCTTCGGTGTGGGCAAAACGTGAAAGCTGCGGGGCGTCGACCGTTGACTGCGGATGCCTGCGCCATTGCCCTGCTTCCAGGTCCAGCGTATGCAGCGGTCGCAATTCCGTCCCCGCCAGCCCGCTGACCATCCGGCAGGCATAGCCGTTGAGCATGTAAATCTTCTCGCTTATCCCACCCAGCAGCACCGCCCGAGCACCGCCCTCGACCATCGCGTTGCCGTTCCAGTCGAGGCGCGTGACCTTTCTGCCCGTGGGCCTTTCGGATATCTGTCCATCCTCGGAGACCCGCCAGTGGGAGCTGCTTGTCGACGGCCGACGCCTCGCGAGGTGTTCGCCCTCGGCTTCGCGCTCGATGGCATCGCTGTGCTCAGGGTGTCGAGCCGTTTCGGTCAGATCAGACCTGTCAGACACGCCGTGCTCGCTGACGGTCTGTTGATAATGCAGTGTCGCGGAGCGCAGCCCTTTCACCGCCGATATGCCGCAGTGCAGCGCCGAACGCAGACCGACCAGCAGAAAACCGAAGTTCTTCACCGACGCCTCGTAGTCGTTGGCCCTGATCGACTCGCCGAGGGCCTGGACCTGCTGGCTCATCGTCCAGCTGTTGGTGCCTTGCAGCATCAGCACACCCAGCACCCTGGGAGGGAGCGTGCGCAGCTTGCACAGCACCAGCTCGGCAATGATGTTGAGTGCATCCGTAGCGATGCCTTCATCATTGCCGTCGTAAATATCGAACCCCAGGTTGATGAAGTTGCCCAGTACAGGAATCAGTCCGCCGACCTGATGCACCAGTTGCAGCACATGCTGCGCGCTGGTCGACATGTTCTGAATGTCATCATAGTTAGCCCGGGCACTCAACATCTGCCTGAACGCCAGAGCACTGGCTTCAAGGCGGACCTTCTCGTCGGCGCTCAATAACTCGATGCAATGAACCGGCCTGTCACTGTCCGACAGCGTGGCCCCTTCCAGAGATTGCAAGCGCTCGGCGGCAGTACCGGAGACCAGCACGAGCCGCTCGGCCTCCAGCGCCCGGTAGGTTTCGGTCGCCTGGATGGCGTAGTTCTCGGCCTCGCGCTTGAACGCTGCCTGTGGTGCGGTCAGTCGAGCAGGCAGAAGGCTGTTGTTGACGAAGGCAATGTTCGCCTCGAATAAACCGGTCAGCTTCGCCTGCAACGCGTCCAGACTTGCGGTGTAACGGGTTTTATCGGCGAGCGCCTGAGCCAGCTGCCCGAGCCGTTCATCACGATTGTCGGCAAGCGCCAGCTCGCGGCGCAGGTCTTCGTCATACACCACACTCAGCAGGGTTCGATAACCGAGCGACTCTTCGTGCCTGAAGAACGTGCCGGTATTGATCCAGCCGGCCTGGTAACTGATATCGAACGAAGACCGCGCAATCACCGGCCAGCAGGATTCGTTCAGCCCCAGATAACGGCACAGTTCACGCGCCACGAACTCCGGCTGGGTCGGCTGCAGAACGACTTGCAGTCGCTGTTGGTCCTCGAGGTTCTGCGCAATCACGCTGTAATAGGCGTTGACGGCATCATTCAAGCGCCGGGTATAGGCCGCGTGACGCTGCGCGTGCGGCAACGCCGGCAGGTCCTCCTTGTAATGTGCCAGCAGATAGCGGACCGCGCGCTGCAATGTCACCGAGTGGCCGGCGTCCCATTGCACCTCGCGCAGCTCCTCGGTCAGCGCCACAAACCGCGACCTGATGACGTCATAAGCACCCAGTGCAAGCGGGTCTACGTACAGAAACGGAGGTTCTTTGCTGCGGATATCGAAGGCTTCGATGTCGATATCGCTCAGCGGATGACGACGCTGGACAGGATTGGGCACGATCACTTGCACGATCAGCCGTTCGATATTGATCGCCCCCTCGGCCTCGCCATAGCAAATGGTATTGATCATGTAAGACGACAGTTCCTGGCGCGCCACGTCGAAATATTCGGCAAGATCTTTCGCGCGCCAGGGATTGACGGTGTGCTGCTCCCGGTAGATATCCTGGTGGCCGTCGCTGTCGTAAACGACCAGTTTCAGGGTGATGCCACCGGCTTGCTGGAACATTGCCAGCAGCGCGTTTTCGTTGTCTTGCAGCGATGCACCGAAATGCCGGTAGCTGTTCAGCAAGGTGCGGCATCGATCAAGATGCCACTGCATCTCTTTCTCCAGCTCAAGGTCGATGACACCGTAATCGTCAGTGCCATGCGCCTGGACCTTGTGCTGCCGGAAGGTGTAGACCTGCGACGTATCGAGCATGAAACGCTGGTGTTCTGCCAGGGTGAAAGGCAACGCGGGCGCCATCACTGCGGGGTCGGCTTCGCGCTCTCCGGGCAACAGCGCAGTGATCGCCTGCAGCAGGTCGTCTCGGGTGGCAGCCAGGGGAATATCGACACCGTAGTAATCGAGCAGGCCGTGCAATGAGACGGTTCGATCGTCGCGAATGGCCAGAATGCACCTGGCATCTGCGGACTCCAGATGCGGCGCCAGCGGGGCCAGGCAGTCCGTGAAACGGATCACTCGCAGGTGCAGGTCTGACAGCGTGGCGTGTGCAGGTTGCCGGCCCTCGGAAATGCCCTGCAGTTGCAGCGAGTGAACCGGCCTGCCCTCATTCATCCTGACATGCAGCACACAGGTGAAAGGCTGCATGAAGTCCACCTGAGTCGTGTTGACCAGATCAAGAACGTAGCGCAGGTCTTTAAGGCGTACCCCGGGCAACAGATCTTCATCGATATCGCCAGCAGGGTCCACGCCGGCGATAGCCCGGAGCAACACCTTGAACTGCTGCACGATAGAACCGCCAAAAGCGACGCTCGCAAACAACGGCGAGTCATCGGCCACCGCCACGAACACTCTGTTGGTCGCACAGGTGCCGGTCGTCACGTCCCGTATTCGTGCCCGCAGCGTATTCAGCAACCTGCGGTAATCGCCCCGGGTACGATCGATGCGCTCGCTTCGGACACACGACGAATGTGACTCGCGCTGATGACTCTGCGCAATATCGAACGCCGCTTTGGCCAGTTCGTGCTCGGGGCCTTCCCCCGATGCCGGCGAAGCGACAGAACGGGTAACGCGTTCTGCGCTGTCGCTGAGGGCGTTCAGGTCGTCATCGAACAGCATTGATTTCAGGGTACTCAGGAGTTCGATGTCGTCGGCCCATCGCCCGAACGAGCTGGCAGCCCCAAGTACCTGGATCTCGTCCAGTAGCGTGAAACCTTCGGGTCGGGGACGTTGCAGAATGGCGGCCAGTTGCTCGCGACCTTCAGTTGCCAGTACGAGATGAAGGCTTTCCCTGGTGGCAGCTGGCATGGAAGGAAGTGAGGTGTAGGTGTCGGTCATTGCTGATGCTCCGTGCATTCCAAATGACCGACACCATGCTGTTTCGCGGAAAAAGCGGGGTAATACATAGATGTTTCAGGACGACCCAGGTCCAGTCACCGAGCAAATACCGGACGTTGCCGTGGTTCGCGGCCCCGCCCCGGGAACAAGCTTCTGTTCCTCCAGTCAAACCCTCTGCTTCATCGCCCACTCACGGGCGGTTCGAGTTCGATAAAGGTGACGCAATGAAAACTGCACGCGCAATGGCTTTGGCAACGTTGATGGCTGTGGCGGCAAGCCCGGCATTTGCCTTCAATCTGAATGACGCCGCGAACGCGGTCTCCAATGCCACCAACGGCAATCAGAAAGCCACGGCGGCACCCGAAGTCGCGGGGCTGCTCAATACCCTGGGTACGCAGCTCAATGTCACCCCGGAACAGGCGGTTGGCGGGACGGGCGCATTGCTCGGGCTGGCGAAGAACAAACTGACCAGCACCGATTACTCGCAGTTGGCCAAGTCGGTCCCGGGCCTGGAGCAAATGTCCGGCACGTCCGCGCTGGACAGTCTGGGCGGCGCCAACGGGCTGGGCAGTCTGCTGGGCGGCAAGTCAGGCAATAGTTCGATGCTCAACAGCGCACTGGGCAACGTGCAGAGCATGGGTGATGTGAACAATGCCTTCAAGGCGTTGGGCATGGACAGCACGATGGTCAGCCAGTTTGCCCCGCTGATTCTGCAATACCTGGGACAGCAAGGTGCCAGTGGTTCGGCGTTGCAGAGTCTGAGTGGGTTATGGGGTACCGGGAGCTGAGCCGGACCTTATACGCGTAGCCTTCCTCAATATATCTCCGCTCTTGTACTGCTTTTTTTGCATAGCGCCCGAGATCATCGCACCTGCTGAATTGAAGGCCGCGCCAACCATGGCGGTGCTGCGGCCTTCAGGTAATTGCCGAGCCCATTTGAAAGCAGCCGCCCCAAACGCTGTCGAGTCGTTTTTTTTCCCGGAGTACACTTGCGACGCCAGTCGCGCGTAATACTCGGCCTGCTCAAAACTCAACCCTGAGTCTCCGTGACTGGCAAAATTGCGATTCACTTGACGGAGGTTTTTGATGAAGGAAGACTGGCTGTCATTGAATGGTTCAAGCGCGTCATCAAGCCATTTTCTACTGCCTTGCAGAGGCATCGGTGAGCTAGCAGCAGGGATTAAGCCTTTGCGGGTTGTTTCAATCACATCGCCAAATTGCGCGCTGATCAGTTTTACCGACTTTAGCGCACGCGGAATGAACACTGCCAAAACCATCCGAAATACTTGTCCCGTCGGATCGACGTTATTGACAGGATCTCCTCCACAGTAGGCATAACCATTTATCCCGCCTTCACCAAACGGGCTCAGCGTATCCGGGCTGTTAAAGCGCATCAGCGTCGGGTTGAATGCGCGAAGTCCATTGCCCAGCAAGTAATGTCCAGTGATCGGATCAATCGTCTGCCCTGTAAAACCAGGTACGCCCAGTGCGGCTGTTTGCAGGGATCGCCTGCCATAAGGGCTGTAGACAAACGCCTGATTGCGCATGGCATCAAGGCTGTGCAGCACCGAGCTGGCTTGATCTGTGGCAAGCAGATCGAACAGGAGCTGATCAGATTCCACACGGCGCAATGCCAGTAAAAGATCCTCTGTCTGAACGACAGACTGGCGGGAAGTGCCCTGTATTGCTGTGGTCAGGCGGTTGTTTCGATAGAAACGCCTGACGACCTCCTGCCCCGCTGGCACTATGCTTGCCAGTCGGTCCAGTCCGTCGTAACGGTATAAGCCGATCAGCGAAACATCGGGCGATGACATGAGAGCGGATTCCGGCAACATTAAAGGCCAGTCTCATCCGCCCGTTTCGCCTCGTCTACCTGTCAGAACTGTCAGTGCCCGGGCAACTCCAGCCGCAACGCCGCAATACGCGCGTCCTTTTCGTCCCAGAGCTGATTGACCCAGCCCTGCACTTTCTCGCGAAACACAGGGTCGTTTTCGTAATCGCCCTGCCACAGCGCCGGGTCCAGTTCACGGGTCTTGATATCGACGATCACTTTGGAGACCCGACCGCAGAGCATGTCCCAGAAACCGGGAATGCCTGAATCGGGATAGACGACCGTGACGTCCAGAATGGCATCGAGTTGCTCGCCCATTGCCGCTAGCACGAAGGCTACGCCGCCGGCCTTGGGTTTGAGCAGATGGGTGTAGGGAGAGCCCTGGGCGGCATGTTTGGCTGCAGTGAAGCGCGTGCCTTCCAGGTAGTTTACGATGGTCACCGGCTGGCGCTTGAACAGCTCGCAGGCAGCCTTGGTGATTTCCAGGTCCTTGCCCTTGAGCTGCGGATGCTTCGCCAGGAACGCCTTGCTGTAGCGCTTCATGAACGGGTAGTCCAGCCCCCACCATGCGAGGCCCAGCAGCGGTACCCAGATCAGTTCCTTTTTCAGGAAGAACTTAAAGAACGGCGTGCGCCGGTTGAGTGCCTGGACCAGCGCGGGAATATCCACCCACGACTGATGATTGCTGATGACCAGATAGGAGGTGTCACCACGCAGCCCCTCATCGCCACGAATGTCCCACTGCGTCGGTATGCAGGTGGCGAAGATGACCTTGTCGATCTCGGCCCAGGTTTCGGCGATCCACATCACCGCCGCTGAACAGCGATCGCGCATCCGGCCTCTGAACAACAGCTTGAGCAACGCAAAAATCAATAGCGGACCGATAAGCAGCAGCGTATTGATCAGTAACAGCAGGGCAACAAAACAGCCGGTGAACAGACGGCGCATGACGGACTCTTGAAGGTTCAGGGGCGGCAATAATAAAGATCCTCGCGTTTTACGCCAATTACACAGGTACTTACAAATGTTTCACGTCTCGGCCTTTATGCTGACGTCACATTTATTCTGACGAACCTACCGCAGGTTCGCTGTCTAAAACCGGGCGCCAATCAGGCGCTGACTATTGCGAGGAACCTCCCACGTGAAACCGATCCTGGCGCTATTGTCTTTGCTGGCCCTGCCGGTCATGGCCGCTGAACCGACGTTGTATGGTCGCTACGAGAACATCAAGGTTGCGGAAATAGGCCAGACCTTCAAGGCCAAGATGGACACCGGCGCACTGACCGCCTCGCTGTCGGCTAAGGACATCGAGTTGTTCAAGCGCGATGGTGATGACTGGGTACGTTTCCGCCTGGCAACCAAGGGTGCAGACAACAAAGTGTATGAGCACAAGGTGTCGCGGATCAGCAAGATCAAGGGGCGTGCAGAAGGTGACGACGATGACGACGAAAGCATCAACCCTGCCAAGCGCCCTGTCGTTGACCTGGAACTGTGCCTGGGCGACAAGAAGCGTACGGTCGAGGTCAACCTGGTGGACCGCAGCCACTTCAACTTCCCGCTGTTGATCGGTGCCAAGGCATTGCGTGAGTTCGACGCCGCAGTCAATCCGGCCCGTCGTTATACCGCTGACGAGCCTGATTGCTGAGGTTGTTCATAGTCCTCAGTATCGTGTGACGCTCCACGCCCTATCCGGGATGTGCGGCACGGCGCAGATCTGTGACGCAGAGCATCACCCACGGCATTCCCACGCTGGAGCGTGAGGAACGATAGCCGCCCGCGAGAACACCATCGTACCCATGCTCCGCGTGGGTATGCATTTCTGGACGCTCCGCGTCCTATCCCGAATGTGCGGCGCGGCTCAGATCTGTGACGCAGAGCGTCACCCACGGCATTCCCACGCTGGAGCGTGAGGAACGATAGCCGCCCGCGAGAACACCATCGTGCCCATGCTCCGCGTGGGTATGCATTTCTGGACGCTCCGCGTCCTGGCTTGACTGTGCAGCGCGGCGCAGATCTGTGACGCAGAGCGTCACCCACGGCACTCCCACGCTGGAGCGTGAGGAACGATAGCCGCCCGCGAGAACACCATCGTACCCATGCTCCGCGTGGGTATGCATTTCTGGACGCTCCGCGTCCTGGCTTGACTGTGCAGCGCGGCGCAGATTGACTCAGACCGGCGGCTGGGTCGCGATCATCGACGGGCGTTGACTGACGTCCAGGTACCAGGCGGCCAGTCGCGGATAAGTGCTGCGCCAGTTCAGATCCGGCTGGCGGAAATCCAGATAGCCGAGCGCCGCGGCGACGCTGATCGATGCGACATCGAACGACGTGCTGAGCTCGGTGACCGCATCGCTTTCGAAGTAATGCAGCGAGCGTTCAATCTTCTGCTGCTGGTTGTCCAGCCACTGATCCCAGTGTTTTTCCTGCGGACGCAAGGCGGTTTCATAGCGGATCAGCACCGCTGCATCCAGCACCGCATCGGCCAGCGAGGCCAGGGTCATGCGCCTCCAGCGTGCCGAACCTTCCCGTGGGATCAGTGGCAGGCCCACGTGCTGATGGTCGAGGTAATCAAGAATCACCCGGCTGTCATGAATGACGTTGCCGTCGGCCAGCCTTAACGCGGGAAGTTTGCCGGCCGGGTTGTCTTCATTGAGCTCGGCAGACGGGCTGACCGGTGTCAGTACTGTGGTCTGCAACTCGACGCGATCGAGCTGAGCGGTTTCATGCAGCATCACCATCACCTTGCGGGCGAAGGGCGAAGCGGCGTTGAAGTACAACGTCATCGTGGGCGCTGACATGGGTATTCCTCGAATGAGACAGGATCCTAGACTAGTCAGCCTGTGCTGTGCCTGCAATCAGCACTTCAATCAACCGCGCCGTACCAGCAAGCCCTTGATACTCAACAGGGCCGCCGTCCCCATGCCCAGCCACGCCAGCGTATCCCACCAGCCGTCACCCAATAGCGCAGCGAACAGCCCGCCGCCGATAAGCAGCGCTATGACGGCGGGTATCGCAAAGGTCTTCCAGAATCGCGATGGCTTCGAACTCATTGCGCCACCTGAGCCTGAACAGCGCTCACCGAGCGCGCGGCACGACGCCTCACCCACCACAGATAAACGCCGCTGCCGAGTACGATGATGGTCAGCACGTCCAGCACCGCCCAGAGGATCTTCATCGGCATGCCGCCGTAATCGCCGAAATGCAGCGGTTGCGACATCCCCAGTGCGTCCATGTACCAGGGACGTTCGACCACGGCGGTGACGTGCAGGGTCTGGGCGTCGATCAGCACCGGTGTGGCGAGGTGCGCAGTCAGGTGTGTATTGCCTTTGAGGAACACCGCGTAATGATGCTCGCTGGAGAAGCGCGTGCCGGGGAAGGCGATGAAATCGGCCTGCATGCCGGGCGCAGCGGATTCGGCAATCTCCAGCAATCGAGTCGCCGGGGCGCGCTGGGTCAATGGCGGCGCGTCCTTGTAGGGAGCGATCATGGTAGCCAGCGCATCATTGCGCCAGGAGGCAATCAGCAGATCGGCGCAGGCGCTGATCACCCCGGTCACGCCGACCACCAGCGCCCAGGTCAATGTCACTACGCCAATCAGGTTGTGCAGGTCCAGCCAGCGCGTACGCCTGGATTTATTGACCCGCACCTGGCCGAACTCCAGCTTGCGCATGAACGGCGCATACAACACGGTCCCGGAAACGATCGCCACCACAAACAGCAAGCCCATGAACGCCAGCAACAGTTTGCCGGGCAGATTGGCGTACATGTCTACGTGCAGGCGCAGCATGACCATCATGAAGCCGCCGTTGGCAGAAGGCATCTCCAGTGCCTCACCGGTGCGCGCATCGAGGGCGAAGGTGTGCGAGGAGTTGGGCTCGGTGCCGGCGGTTGCAGCGGTGATTGCCATGACGCCATTGGGGTCTTCGTCGTCCCAGCCAAAATACTGCATCACCTCGCCGGGGCGATGCGCTTCGGCAGCCCTGGCCAGTTGCTCCAGGTCCAGACGTGGCGTATCGGCAGGCATCTCTTTGTAATGCGGAGCGTCGCCGAGCAGATGATCGATTTCATGATGAAAGATCAGCGGCAGGCCGGTGACAGCCAGCATCAACAGGAACAGGGTGCAAATCAGGCTGCTCCAGGTATGCACGATGGACCAGCGGCGCACGGTTTGGCTTTTCATGGTTTATCCACAGACGAAGAGACGCAGCGCTGAGCGCGTCCCCGAAATGACTTGTAAGACTAAGCCGCTCGAAACCGAAAAAGTGTCAGGGCGATCCGTTGTCCGCATGAAAGGGTATGTTTCAGAGTTTTGCCGGAGGGGTGCCGGGCTGTTGATCCCTGGGCAGCACCGACACCCACCACGCCGTGTGTTGCTCGATCTGCACAGGCAAGGTCGGCAGCAGCGCCTTGAGCGCCAGGTCGGTATCGGTCAACGGGAAGGTGCCGGTGACGCGCAGATCGGCCACCTTCGGGTCGACGCCCAGATGTCCTGTCCGATAACGCCCCAGTTCAGCGAGCATGTCGGCCAGCCGAGCGTTGTCCACCACCAGCATGCCGCGCGTCCAGGCGTCGGCGCCGGAAGGCATGCCAAGCAACGGGCCAAGTCCGTTACGGGTCAGCAGCACCTGTTGGCCCTCACGCAGAACCTGTTCACCGGAAGCATTGCGCGGGTGGGCGACAACCGCCGATTGCAACACGCTGAGCAGGGTTCCATCGGACTCGCGCCGGACCAGAAAACGCGTTCCCAGAGCACGCATCTTTCCATCCGCCGTCTCGACGATGAAGGGCCGCGGGTCATCATGATCGCCGGTCTGCACCAGTATTTCACCGTCCTGCAGAATGACCCGACGTTGCTGCGCATCGAAGCGCACATCGATTGCGCTGTGGGTGTTCAGACGAATCAGGGTGTTGTCCGCCAGACGCACGTCGCGCTGTTCACCGGTGGCGGTGCGCTGGTCGGCAAGCCAGTAATCGATCGGCAGATAGCGATCGCCGACGAACAATGCCAGGCCCAAGGCCATGAACACTCCGGCCAGACCGCCACCGAGCTTGCGCAAGCTGTGCCGCAGGGCACCCGGTGACTGTTGCAACGCCTTGCGTGCCGGACCTGCGGGCAAAGCAAAGCGCTGATTGACCATGCCCAACTGGCTCCAGGCCCGGGCATGCTCTTCGTCGGCGGCCAGCCAGCGCGCCAGCTCGGCGTCATTGCCGCCGTTGCTGTCCATGTTCAGTTGCCACTCGATGGCCGCATTGAGCACACGGGCAGAGACCGGTCTGGTGTTCACGTCGGCTCACCGTAGAGCGCCACGTAGCACTGACGCATGGCCTGAGCCAGGTACTGCCTGACGCGCGAGACCGAAACGCCCAGCTGCTCGGCAATCTCGGCGTGACTCATGCCGTCGAGGCGACTGTACAGAAAAGCTGCACGCGCTTTGCTGGACAGTGTGCCGAGCATGCGGTCGATGGCCTTGAGGTCTTCCACAATCAGCAGCTGCTCTTCCGGAGAGGGCTGCTCGGCCTCGGGCACCTGCATCAATTCCCCGAGGTAAGCCTGCTCCAGCGCAGCGCGTCGGAAGTGATCGAACATCAACCCTTTGGCGACGGTTGCCAGAAAAGCGCGTGGTTCTCTGGGCGCAAGCAATTCATGGCGCCCCAGCAAGCGCACGAACGTGTCCTGACTCAAATCCTGAGCACGTTGCGGGCAGGCGACATTGCGTCTGAGCCAGGCCAGCAGCCAGCCGCGATGATCGCGATACAGCGCACCAACGATCTCGCTATGAGTGCTTGGGACTGACGACACGAATGGCCTCGATGAGAAAGTTCTAACTAAAGAGAATCATTCGCGATTGTGGCAGAGCGGAGGGGTAGTGGCAATTCGCGTCTGTCGGGAGGAGGGTCTGAATCGAGCGGGTTCTCGTCCCCACGCGGGAGCGTGAGGAACGAGAATCTCGTAACTGTCGTACCAATGTTCCAGTGTGGACATGCATTCCACGCTGGAGCATGCACAACGCAAGGCGTCCCGGGAGGACGCCTGGTCGTCGGATCAGGCCTGATGGCTGATCTCGCGCAGCGGCTTGCCACGTGCCGGCTTGTCGCCTGCGACGAAGTAGTCGGCCGTGCTGCGTGGCAGAGGCTGACGACCACGGATCTTGTCGGCGATTTTCTCGGCGATCATGATCGTCGGTGCATTCAGGTTACCGGTGGTGATGATCGGCATGATCGAGGCATCGACCACGCGCAGGCTTTGCAAGCCATGCACGCGACCCTGACCATCGACAACTGCCATCTCGTCGGTGCCCATCTTGCACGAGCAGGACGGGTGATAAGCCGTTTCGGCATGCTCACGCACGAACTGGTCCAGCGCCTCGTCGGACTGCACGTCGATGCCGGGGCTGATTTCGCGGCCACGGTACGGGTCCAGCGCCGGTTGCTGCATGATCTCGCGAGTCAGGCGGATGCCGTCACGGAACTCCTGCCAGTCCTGCTCGCTGGCCATGTAGTTGAACAGGATGCTCGGGTACTCGCGCGGGTCTTTGGATTTGACCTGCACACGACCACGGCTCGGCGAACGCATGGAGCCGACGTGAGCCTGGAAACCGTGCTCCTGAACGCCCTTGGTGCCGTTGTAGTTAATCGCCACCGGCAGGAAGTGGTACTGAATGTTCGGCCATTCGAACGCTTCGCTGGAGCGAATGAAACCACCGGCTTCAAACTGGTTGCTCGCGCCGATACCTGTACCGAGGAACATCCACTCGGCACCGATGGCCGGCTGGTTCCACCATTTCAGCGAAGGATACAGCGACACCGGCTGGGTGCAGGCGTACTGCAGGTACATCTCCAGGTGATCCTGAAGGTTCTGGCCAACGCCCGGCAGGTCATGAACCACCGGGATATCGAGCTTGTTCAGCACTTCGGCCGGGCCGACGCCGGAACGCTGGAGAATCTGTGGCGAAGCGATCGCGCCGCCACACAGCAGCACTTCCTTGCGGGCACGGGCCTGGATGCGCGTGTCGCTGTCGCCCACCAGGTAGGCCACGCCGACGGCACGCTTGCCTTCGAACAGAATGCGATCGGTCAGCGCGTGAGTGACGATGGTCAGGGTCGAGCGCTTCTTGGCCTCGTCCAGATAACCACGGGCGGTACTGGCGCGACGACCGTTAGGCGTCACGGTGCGGTCCATCGGACCGAAACCTTCCTGCTGATAACCGTTGAGGTCGTCAGTACGCGGGAAACCGGCTTGCACGCCCGCCTCGACCATCGCGTGGAACAGCGGATTGTTGCCCGCCTTGGGCGTGGTCACGCTGACCGGACCTTCACCACCGTGGTAATCATTCGGGCCGATGTCGCGGGTTTCGGCCTTGCGGAAGTACGGCAGGCAATCGAGGTAGCTCCAGTCTTCGAGACCCGGCTCCTTGGCCCAGCCGTCGTAGTCCATCGCGTTGCCGCGGATATAGCACATGCCGTTGATCAGCGATGAGCCGCCCAGGCCTTTGCCGCGACCGCATTCCATCCGGCGGTTGTTCATGTGCGGCTCTGGCTCGGTCTCGTAGGCCCAGTTGTAGCGACGGCCCTGCAGCGGGAATGCCAGGGCGGCAGGCATCTGGGTACGGAAATCCAGACGGTAGTCCGGGCCACCGGCTTCGAGCAGCAGAACGGTGACGCCTGCGTCTTCGGTGAGACGGGCTGCCAGGGTGTTACCGGCCGAGCCGGCACCAATGATGATGTAGTCGTATTCGGATTGAGTCGTCATAGAGGCTCCCTCATAGAGCTGCGAGTTTCAAGCCTTGGCCGCAAGCAGAAGCCGCCAGGCGATACTCGTGAAAATGGGGTGCGGCAGGCAGCTTTTGAGTGCGTCTGCTTGAGGCCTGCCGCGTGCCACTGAAACCGTGCTTAGAAAACCGAGGCGTAATCGCCCAGTTCGATCTGTACCGACTTGATGCGCGTGTACTGGGCCAGCGAGCTGATGCCGTTCTCACGGCCGACGCCCGACTGCTTGTAACCGCCGACCGGCATTTGTGCCGCCGACTCGCCCCAGGCGTTGATCCAGCAGATACCGGCTTCCAGCAGATGAATCACGCGGTGGGCGCGGTTCAGGTCGCGGGTCACGATGCCTGCGGCCAGACCGAAGTCAGTATCGTTGGCGCGGCGCACCACTTCATCTTCGGTGTCGTAACCGAGGATGCTCATCACCGGGCCGAAGATTTCTTCACGCACGATGGTCATCTCGTCGGTGCAGTCGGTGAACACGGTCGGCGCAACGAACGCGCCCTTGTCGAACACACCGCCGGTCAGGCGATCGCCGCCGCACAACAGACGTGCGCCCTGCTCTTTGCCCTTGGCGATATAGCCCAGCACGCTTTCCATGTGCTCGAAGCTGACCAGCGGGCCGAAATTGATGTTTTCGTCTTCCGGGTTACCGGCGCGGATGCGCTTCACACGCTCGAGGATCTTCGCTTCGAACTCGGCTTTCAGGGCATTCGGCACGAACACGCGGGTGCCGTTGGTGCAGACCTGGCCGGAGCTGTAGAAGTTGGCCATCATCGCGATGTCAGCGGCGCGATCCAGATCGGCATCGTCAAACACGATCAGCGGTGACTTGCCGCCCAGTTCCATGGTCACTTCCTTGAGCGACGAGCTCGAGGCGCTGGCCATGACTTTCTTGCCGGTGTCGGTGCCGCCGGTGAAGGAGACTTTCTCGATGCGCGGGTGCTCGGTGATCCAGGTGCCGACTTCACGGCCGCTGCCGGTCAGCACGTTGAATACGCCGTTCGGTACACCCGCTTCGGTGTAGATTTCTGCCAGCTTCAGGGTGGTCAGCGAAGTGACTTCACTCGGCTTGAAGATCATCGCATTGCCCGCCGCCAGTGCCGGGGCGGATTTCCACAGTGCGATCTGGATCGGGTAGTTCCATGCGCCGATACCGGCCACCACACCCAACGGCTCGCGGCGGGTGTAGACGAAGGAAGAGTCGCGCAACGGGATCTGCTCGCCTTCAATGGCGGGCACCAGACCTGCGTAGTATTCCAGCACGTCGGCGCCGGTCACGATATCCACGTAGCGGGTTTCAGAGATGGCCTTGCCGGTGTCCAGGGTTTCCAGAGCGGCCAGTTCATCGTTGCGCTCGCGCAGGATGTCGACGGCACGGCGCAGGATGCGCGAACGCTCGACCGCAGTCATGGCGGCCCAGATTTTCTGACCCTTTTCGGCCGCGACGACGGCGCGCTCGACATCGTCCTTGCCGGCGCGCTGGATCTGCGCCAGGACTTCGCCGTTCGCCGGGTTGATGGCGTCGAAGGTTGCAGGGTTGCTGGCATCGACATAACCGCCATCGATGTAAAGTTTCTGCAGTTCAAAACGGGCCATAAAGTCCTCGCAAATTCAGTGGGGGGCGATGACTGTTTTCAGTGTGCCGGGTTGGTTCGGCAACAGGCTTATACAGTCGCTCGGTGAGGAGCTTCGAAAGCTTCAGCTCGCCGATTTCGCCAATTGAAAGTCCATGTACTCGTAAGCGATCCGTTGCGCTTGCTCGGTGTCGAATGCATCGCCTGACAGCGCGCCTCTCAGCCACAACCCGTCTATCAGGGCTGCCAGCCCGCGGGCGGCGCTGCGTGCCTGTTCCAGTGGCAAGGTGCGGCGGAACTGACAGCACAGGTTCGAATACAAACGGTGGTCGTTGATACGCTGCAATCGGTGCAGCGAAGGGTGATGCATGCTGGTCGCCCAGAAGGCCAGCCAGGTTTTCATGGCCGGGCCGCTGACCTGACTGGCGTCGAAGTTGCCTTCGATGATCACTTGCAGATGAGCCCTGGGGCTGTCTTCGGTCAGCGCCTGACGGCGTTCGCGGACTTTCTGGATCAAGGCGTTCATCAGGTGCCGCATCGTGGCAGCGATCAGGCCGTTCTTGTCCTGAAAATAGTGACTGATGATGCCGTTTGATACGCCTGCCAGCCGCGCAATCAAGGCAATGCTGGCGTCACCCATACCGACCTGATCGACCGCAGTCAGCGTGGCCTGGATCAACTGTTGGCGGCGGATGGGTTGCATTCCGACCTTGGGCATTGGCGCGATTCTCCCGGGTGTCTGCAGTGATCGTTGTATCGAAATGACGGGGCCAGTCTAAAGATTTTTTATTGAACGATCAATCAATAAAAAACAAGAAGCGCGTTTTCACTGCTTGTCGGGCAGTCTGAATCCGTCCAGCCATCACTTTGCGGCAAGGCACAGATCTGTGACGCGGAGCGTCACGCAAGGCATTCCCACGCTGGAGCGTGCGGAACGATAGGATCTACAACTATCGTGCCCATGCTCCGCGTGGGTATGCCGTTCTGGACGCTCCGCGTCCTCCCTTGAGCAGGTGGCGCGGCTTGGATCTGTGACGCGCAGAGCGTCACGACAGGCATTCCCACGCTGGAGCGTGAGGAACGATGACCTCAACTATCGTGCGACGCTCCGCGTCGCATGCCGTTCTGGACGCTCTGCGTCCGCTCTTCAGAGCCGCAAGGGCTCAATCCTGCAACACCACATCCGCCAGCTCATCGATTGCTTCCTGCCTCTCGCCCTGATTTGGCTTCGGATGTGGGTTGAGCGTCGACCACTGCGGGTGGGCGCGGGCTCGGGAGAGGGGTTCGGGGATTTTGCCTTTGCGCCAGGTCTTGTCCTGCGGTGTGGTCAGTTCGATGCTGTGCAAGGCAGCGTGGCCCCTGACACCCAGCGCCAGCAGCAAGTGACGCTGACGCAGGGCGAGCAGGCGCAGTACCGCATCGTCGACGGTCAGCTCTCTGCGCCCCTTGAGCTTGCCGAGCAACCGGCCGCCGTAGCTGCGCGCGGTGGATAACGCACCACCGGCAATCGCCCCGACCAGCGCCGCCGCACCCAGCGTCACGCCGCCAACCATCAGATCGACCCCTGCCCCGGCCGCCGCGCCAGCCGCCACGCCGCCGCCAACGCGCACGCCCATCAACTTCAGGGTTTCCGGGTTGAACAGGTCATCGCCCCAACGGCCGTCCATCAACGGCAAATCGCTGCTGGACACATCATCCTTGCGAAACGCATACAGCTTGAGCAGTGCCTCGACACACTGCTGCTCGCGCTGCCGAACCGCCTTGCGCAGCGCTTCCACGGCCTGCTGCTCCTGGTCGGCGGTGGTTTCGACACTGCGTCGGCACGCTGCGCAATCAATCAGCAGCTCGGCGATCAGGCGAGCAGCGCTATGGCGTTTGGCCGAGCGCTGTTTTTCCTGATCATTAATCAGCCGTTCAAGCCGCGGCCGCGCGCTTTCCAGCAACAGCGCCAGGCTTTCATACAGACGACGACCGCCGTCTTCCGGGGGCGCTACGCTGTCGAAACGTACCAGCGCATGCAGGCCCAAGCGTGAAAGCGCTTCGCGCCACTCCGGCTCGCGGTGCTGCTGCGCACTGACGAAATTCAGCACCGGCAGCAGTGGCTTGCCGCAGCTCGCCAATACCGCCAGCTCGTCACGGTATTTGGCCAGCACCGGCTCACGCGCATCGATCACATACAGACCCGCGTCCGAGTCGAGCAACTGGCGCATGACCTTGGCCTCTTGCTCGAAACGCTGGCGTGCCTCGCTGCCCTCCAGAAAACGCGCCAGTCGTGCCGGCCCGTCCAGACGCTCGCCGGGTCGGTCCAGGCGCTCCAGATAATCGAGCAGCGCAATGGCGTCTTCCAGACCCGGCGTGTCGTACAGCTCGACCACGGCCTGACCGTCCACAGAAAGGCGCGCGCCCTCGACATGGCGAGTCGTGCTGGGACGATGGGACACTTCGCCGAAGCTGACATCACCGGTCAACGTGCGCAGCAGCGAGGTCTTGCCGACGTTGGTATGACCGACCACCGCCAGCTTGATCGCACGAGTGCCGTCTGCTTCAGTCATGGCCTGTCTCCAGCCAGTTCAAGGGCACAGTGTCGGCGTGCGGCAACTGCAATTGATCCAGCGCGACGTGCCAGTCGCTCAAACGCTCCGAATCAAGCCTCTGCCCGGCAGGCGCGGGAAGCAGCCAGATGCGCGCTGCACCGGCGCAGCGTGCCAGTTCGGCGATCAACGCCAGACTGCCACGGTCCGGCGAACGGCGCGGGTCGCAGGCGATCACTATGCGCGCAGGCGGATACTGGGTCAGTTGCTCCAGCAGTTTGTGGCGCGACTCACGGCTGTCGAGAATACCTGCATCGGCCACACCCGACGGCAGCGCTGGCGGCCAGACCTGCTGATCATCCAGCTCGATGGCCACTAACAAGGCGCCATTGCTTTCAACAGCCCCCAGGCCGGACTGCACCTGATGCAGCGCAGCAGGTTCGGCATCGTTGACACCCAGGCGCTCGCTGCTGGGCATCAGGCGCTCACGCAATTCAAGGTATTCGGGCAAATCCAGATCAAGGCGCAGCGCTGCCCTGCCCTGCTTCCAGCGCCACAGGCAGAACCCGGCCAGCAACAGACGCGGCACGATGCCGTACACCAGCAGCACACCCACCAGCCACGCCGCCCAGGCCTGACGCGCATTCTCGATACTCAACGCGCCATTGCCGCTGGCACGAATCATGGTTTCATCCGGCACGCTGAACCCCAGCCATGCCGGGACGGTACTGAGCGTCTGGGTGAGGCTGACAAACGTGTCGCTGCTCAGAATGGTGGTTTCCCAGACAAACCCGTAACGCCGGGTCGCCATCAGCATCAACAGCAACAGCAGCGCAGTGAGTAACGCCAGCAGCCACAGGCTGTGAACCACCAGCCCGAGCGCCCAGCGATTCAGGCGCTGGCGTTGCAGCAGCAAAACCAGCGCGGGGGCGAGTTGTGCGGCCTGGGCGTCACGGGCGAGCTTTTCACTCAGCCACAGCCACACCCGGCCCAGCCCGGTATTACTGCGCCCGGCGAAGATCAGGCCCAGCGCCCAGGTCAGCAACAGCACAAGGTTCAGCCCAAGCAGGCTGCCCAGCGCCCAGAACACATTGACCGGTGCCTGCCCGTCGCCCATTGCGGCGAACGCCAGGCCCGCGCCACTGATGACCGCGAGCACCGCCAGCGCAATCAACGCCAGCCGTGCGCCCTGCTTCCAGTGATGCAGCGCGCCAAGCATGCCGTCGCGCTGCGCAAGGCCGAGGGCACGGTGGGTAATGCGCGCAGTCAGGTCGCCTCCGGCAGCGCGGGCACGGCGATTGGCTTCCAGATCATCCAGCACGCCAGCCTGCTGTTCACGCAGGCGCACGGCTTCGGTCAGCCAAAGGGTATCGAGGGGGGTCAGTGCAGTCACACAGTGTCTCTTGATTGAATTCAGCGGTGAGCATAACCGCAGTCATGGGACTGAGCACGGCGCATGTCAGTTCATTCGCCTGCCCTGCGACCTCTGATATCCTCGCGGCATGAAAACTCATCTCCCCCTCAGCCTGATTGCCGCCCTCGGTGAAAACCGAGTGATTGGCGTCGACAATTCCATGCCCTGGCATTTGCCGGGGGATTTCAAATACTTCAAGGCCACGACGCTCGGCAAGCCGATCATCATGGGCCGCAAGACCTGGGATTCGTTGGGCCGCCCGCTGCCCGGCCGCCTCAACCTGGTGGTCAGCCGCCAGACTGACCTGCAGCTTGAAGGCGCGGAAGTCTTCGCTTCGCTGGACGCCGCCGTTGTGCGTGCCGAGCAGTGGGCGCAGGAACAGGGTGTCGACGAGGTGATGCTGATCGGCGGCGCGCAGCTTTACGCCCAAGGCCTCCCTCAGGCCGATCGCCTGTACCTGACTCGCGTGGCGCTGAGCCCTGATGGCGACGCGTGGTTTCCGGAGTTCGATACCGCGCAGTGGGCGCTGGTATCCAACACCGAAAACGCCGCCGTCGATGGCAAGCCTGCCTACAACTTCGAAGTCTGGGAACGCGTCTGATCAGCGGTTTTCGGCGCAACTGCAACCGATGACGAAAAACTGCAACAAAAGTGTCGTTTTTGGTTTCACCGTCGCAAATAAAGGGGCAAACGGCGTCATTTGGCCTTTTTCGGGTCGCTGACGTACTTTTGCCTTCACAATAATTTGTTACGGTCTGCCCCTTCGTTTTTTCGACAAGGGGAAATCGCCTATGAAACTCGTGCCAAAACTGTTGGCCGCTGCCGTCTGCTTCGGGCTTGCCAGCCAGGCTATCGCGGCCACCGAACTGAAGCATTGGCCCGAGCCTGCCGCCAAGGCGCTCGACGCAATGATTGCGGCGAATGCCAACAAGGGCAATTACGCGGTCTTCGACATGGACAACACCAGCTACCGCTTCGACCTCGAAGAAGCGTTGTTGCCGTACATGGAAAACAAAGGCCTGATCACCCGCGAAACACTCGATCCCTCGCTGAAGCTGATCCCCTTCAAAGACACCGCCGAGCACAAGGAAAGCCTGTTCAGTTACTACTATCGTCTTTGCGAAATAGACGACATGGTCTGCTACCCGTGGGTCGCGCAGGTGTTTTCCGGCTTTACGCTTCAGGAGCTCAAGGGCTACGTCGATGAGCTGATGGCGCTGAAAAAGCCGATCCCTGCGACCTACTACGAAGGCGACACCGTCAAGCAAATCAACGTCGAGCCGCCGCGGGTATTCACCGGGCAGGCCGAGCTGTACAACAAGCTGATGGAAAACGGCATCGAGGTGTATGTGATGACCGCTGCGTCCGAAGAGCTGGTACGCATGGTCGCTGCCGATCCGAAGTACGGCTACAACGTCAAACCACAGAATGTGATCGGCGTGAGCACACTGCTCAAGGACCGCAAGACCGGCGAGCTGACCACCGCACGCAAGCAGATCACGGCGGGTAAGTATGATCCGAAAAGCAATATGGGCCTGGAGCTGACGCCTTATCTGTGGACCCCGGCGACCTGGATGGCCGGCAAGCAGGCGGCCATTCTGACTTACATCGATCAGTGGAAAAAACCGGTCCTGGTCGGCGGCGACACCCCGACCAGCGACGGCTACATGCTGTTCCACAGCGTCGACGTGAGCAAGGGCGGCGTGCACTTGTGGATCAACCGCAAGGACAAATACATGACCCAGCTGAACGGCATGATCAAGGACAATGCCGAAGCTCAGGCCAGGGAGAAACTGCCGGTTACGGCGGACAAGAACTGGGTGATCGTCAAGCCGGACGAGATTCAGTAAGCGGCACAACATCGCGGGATTGCGGGTTGTTACCAACCCGCAATCCCGGTCAGTCGACTTTTTCGAACTTCAGATCCCAGACGCCGTGCCCGAGCTTCTCGCCACGGCGCTCGAACTTGGTGATCGGCCGTTCCGCAGGGCGCGGGACGTACTGGTTGTCTTCAGCCTGGTTGCGATAACCGGGCGCCACGCTCATCACTTCCAGCATGTATTCCGCGTAAGGCCCCCAATCGGTGGCCATGTGGAACACCCCGCCGACCTTCAGCTTGCTGCGCACCAGTGCGGCGAATTCAGGCTGCACGATGCGCCGCTTGTGGTGACGACTCTTGTGCCACGGGTCCGGGAAGAACAGCATCAGACGATCCAGGCTGTTGTCCGCAACGCAGCGGTTCAGCACTTCAATGGCGTCGCAATCGTAGACGCGCACATTGGTCAGCCCCTGGGTCAGAACGCCGTTGAGCAGCGCGCCTACGCCTGGAGAGTGCACCTCGACACCGATGAAGTCGTGCTCGGGAGCGGCAGCCGCCATTTCCAGCAGCGAGTGGCCCATGCCGAAGCCGATTTCCAGCGTGCGCGGCGCAGAGCGGCCGAACACCTGATCGAAATCCACCGGCGTGTCAGTCAGCGACAGGCCATACAACGGGAGGCCTTGATCGAGGCCGCGCTGCTGACCTTCGGTCATGCGGCCGGCTCGCATCACGAAACTCTTGATGCGGCGGTGCGGGCGCTCTTCGCCTTCTTCGACAGCAGGCGACTCTGGGTGCGGAACGTGCGAATCAGTCATCAACGGGCTCTTACTTGATCAGGCCATCCAGCGGCGAAGACGCGCTGGCATAGAGTTTTCGTGGCATGCGCCCGGCGAGGTAGGCCAGACGACCGGCAATTACGGCGTGTTTCATGGCTTCAGCCATCATCACCGGCTGCTGGGCGTGGGCGATGGCCGAGTTCATCAATACGGCTTCACAGCCAAGTTCCATCGCGATGGTGGCATCGGAGGCAGTACCGACACCGGCATCGACCAGCACCGGCACTTTGGTTTCTTCAAGAATGATCTGCAGGTTGTACGGGTTGCAGATGCCCAGACCGCTGCCGATCAGGCCGGCCAGCGGCATGATCGCGATACAGCCGATTTCGGCCAGCTGGCGGGCGATGATCGGGTCATCACTGGTGTAGACCATCACGTCGAAGCCGTCCTTGACCAGGATCTCGGCGGCCTTGAGGGTTTCGATCACATTCGGGAACAGGGTTTTCTGATCGGCCAGCACTTCGAGCTTGACCAGGTTGCGGCCGTCGAGCAATTCCCGGGACAGGCGGCAGGTGCGCACGGCCTCGGTCGCATCGAAGCAGCCAGCGGTGTTCGGCAATATGGTGTAGCGATCAGGCGGCAGCACGTCCAGCAGGTTCGGCTCGCCGGGGTTCTGGCCCAGGTTGGTGCGGCGCACGGCAACGGTGACGATCTCGGCACCCGAGGCTTCGATGGCCAGACGGGTCTGTTCCATATCGATGTACTTGCCGGTGCCCACCAGCAGGCGCGACTCGAAAGTCCGACCGGCCAGGACGAAAGGCTTGTCGCTGCGAACATTGCTCATCGGAAATCCTCATAACGTGCAGATGGGGTTGGGCGCAGTGCGGATTGCGAACTAGCCACCGCCAATGGCATGCACCACTTCGACCTGATCGCCTTCGCTCAGGACGGTCGTCACATGCTGACTGCGCGGCACGATATCCAGGTTCAGTTCCACCGCGACCCGGCGCCCTGCAAGGTCCAGACGGGTCAGCAATGCCGCGACGGTTTCGCCATCGGGCAATTCAAAGGGTTCGCCGTTCAACTGAATGTGCATGCGAGAGCAGCCATCATTTTTGGGGGGCCAGCATTCTAGCCCGATCAGCCGGTATGACCAAGGCAAAGCCACGCCATTCGTCTCATGCGCGCCTGCTTTGCGGGGAGCAGATACTCAAGGAGGCGAACCCAGCCTCCAGGCCGCCAGCCCGAGCATCGACCAGCCGAACAGAAAGGCCAGACCACCGAACGGCGTGATGATGCCCAGCTTGCTGAAACCGGTGAGGGTCAGGGCGTAGAGGCTGCCGGAAAACAGCAGAATACCGACCGCGAAGGAGAATCCGGCCCAGGTGACCAGGCGTCCGGGGATGTGCGTTGCCAGTATCGCCACGCCGAGCAGGGCCAGCGCGTGAATCAGCTGATAAAGCACTCCCGTGTGGAACACCGCCAGGTACTCGGCACTCAGGCGTTCCTTGAGGCCGTGGGCGGCAAACGCGCCAAGGGCCACACCGGTGAAGCCAAAGAAGGCGGCCAGCATCAAAAAGCTACGAAGCATCAGGGACTCCAGGGAAAAATCGTCGAAAGGCGCACGGTCTGTATAATGGCCCGCTCAACGGGTTCGGCCAAGCCATCTCTATGCTGCAGTCTATTCTTCGTCGCATCGTCAAAGCCCTGCTGTGGTTCGCCGCAGGCAGTGTTCTCGTGGTTCTGGTTCTGCGCTGGGTGCCGCCACCGGGCACGGCGCTGATGGTCGAGCGCAAGGTAGAATCCTGGTTCGACGGCGAGCCTATCGACCTGCAACGCGACTGGGAACCGTTGGACAAAATCTCCGACAATCTGAAAATCGCGGTCATTGCCGGCGAAGACCAGAAATTCGCCGAGCACTGGGGTTTCGACGTCGACGCGATTCAAGCGGCCATTCTGCACAACGAGCGTGGCGGTTCGATACGCGGGGCCAGCACGCTCAGCCAGCAGGTATCGAAAAACCTGTTCCTGTGGTCCGGCCGCAGCTACCTGCGCAAGGGGCTGGAAGCCTGGTTCACCATGCTGATCGAGCTGCTCTGGTCCAAGGAGCGCATCCTCGAGGTGTACCTCAACAGTGTCGAGTGGGATGAAGGCGTATTCGGCGCACAGGCTGCGGCGCAACACCACTTCCGCACCAATGCCAGCGCACTGTCGGCGCAACAGGCCAGCTACCTCGCCGCCGTCCTGCCCAACCCGCGCCAGTGGAGCGCCAGCCACCCGAGCAGCTACGTCTCGCGTCGTGCAGGCTGGATTCGTCAGCAGATGCGTCAGTTGGGTGGGGATGAGTACCTGCAGGGGCTGAACAGCAGCCGTCGGTGGTGATGTTTGCGCTCGGTTTCAATGGCCTCTCGCTACCTACGTTCGAGCATGAGAACGGGCCTTTGTAGGAGCGAACTTGTTCGCGAAGGCATTGTTTCAAACGACGAATCTTTTGCGACTGTACGGGCCCTTTCGCGAACAAGTTCGCTCCTACGTTTGGGCATGGGAGCCGGATGGCTTTTGTAGGAGCGAACTTGTTCGCGAAGGCATTGTTTCGAACGACAAATCTTCTGCGACTATACGGGCCCTTTCGCGAACAAGTTCGCTCCTACGTTTGGACATGGGAGCCGGATGGCTTTTGTAGGAGCGAACTTGTTCGCGAAGGCATTGTTTCGAACGACAAATCCTCTGCGACTATACGGGCCCTTTCGCGAACAAGTTCGCTCCTACGTTTGGGCATGGGAGCCGGATGGCTTTTGTAGGAGCGAACTTGTTCGCGAAGGCTTTGTTCCGAACGCCAAATCTTCGGCGCCTGTACGGGCCCTTTCGCGAACAAGTTCGCTCCTACGTTTGGGCATGAGAGCCGGATGGCTTTTGTAGGAGCGAACTTGTTCGCGAAGGCATTGTTTCGAACGACAAATCTTCTGCGACTGTACGGGCCCTTTCGCGAACAAGTTCGCTCCTACGTTTGGACATGGGAGCCGGATGGCTTTTGTAGGAGCGAACTTGTTCGCGAAGGCATTGTTTCAAACGACGAATCTTTTGCGACTGTACTGGCCCTTTCGCGAACAAGTTCGCTCCTACGTTTGGGCATGAGAGCCGGATGGCTTTTGTAGGAGCGAACTTGTTCGCGAAGGCTTTGTTTCAAACGACGAATCTTCCGCGACTGTACGGGCCCTTTCGCGAACAAGTTCGCTCCTACGTTTGGGCATGGGAGCCGGATGGCTTTTGTAGGAGCGAACTTGTTCGCGAAGGCATTGTTCCGAACGCCAAATCTTCGGCGCCTGTACGGGCCCTTTCGCGAACAAGTTCGCTCCTACGTTTGGGCATGGGAGCCGGATGGCTTTTGTAGGAGCGAACTTGTTCGCGAAGGCATTGTTTCGAACGACAAATCTTCTGCGACTATACGGGCCCTTTCGCGAACAAGTTCGCTCCTACGTTTGGGCATGGGAGCCGGATGGCTTTTGTAGGAGCGAACTTGTTCGCGAAGGCATTGTTCCGAACGCCAAATCTTCTGCGACTGTACGGGCCCTTTCGCGAACAAGTTCGCTCCTACGTTTGGACATGGGAGCCGGATGGCTTTTGTAGGAGCGAACTTGTTCGCGAAGGCATTGTTTCAAACGACGAATCTTTTGCGACTGTACTGGCCCTTTCGCGAACAAGTTCGCTCCTACGTTTGGGCATGAGAGCCGGATGGCTTTTGTAGGAGCGAACTTGTTCGCGAAGGCATTGTTTCAAACGACGAATCTTTTGCGACTGTACTGGCCCTTTCGCGAACAAGTTCGCTCCTACGTTCGGGCATGAGAACGGGCTTTTGTAGGAGCGAACTTGTTCGCGAAGGCATTGTTTCGAACGACAAATCCTCTGCGACTATACGGGCCCTTTCGCGAACAAGTTCGCTCCTACAAAACTATGCAGTTAGTGACGCTCTGCGTCACAAAGAGGACGCAGAGCGCCGCACGATAGCTGATACACAAACAAAAACGCCCCGATCATCTCGGGGCGTTTTTCGTTGCCGGGTAGCCTTACGCGGCGATCGACGTCTTGAGCTTGTTCATCGCGCTTTTTTCCAGCTGACGAATACGCTCCGCGGAGACGTTGTACTTCTGCGCCAGGTCGTGCAGCGTGGCTTTTTCTTCTGCCAGCCAGCGCTGGTAGAGAATGTCGCGGCTGCGTTCGTCCAGCACGTCCAGCGCCTGATGCAGATTGGCGGTGGAGTTGTCGGTCCAGTCGGAATCTTCCAGTTGACGCGCCGGGTCGTAGCGGTGGTCTTCCAGATAATTGGCCGGCGACTGGAACGCGCTGTCGTCATCCGCTTCGGCGGCCGGGTCAAAGGCCATGTCATGGCCGGTCAGACGGCTTTCCATCTCCCGCACTTCACGCGGTTCGACGCCCAGGCTTTCCGCGACGCGATGCACTTCATCGTTGTTCAGCCAGGCCAGACGCTTCTTCTGGCTGCGCAGGTTGAAGAACAATTTGCGCTGCGCCTTGGTCGTGGCGACCTTGACGATGCGCCAGTTGCGCAGGATGAACTCGTGAATTTCGGCCTTGATCCAGTGCACGGCAAAAGACACCAGACGCACGCCCATTTCCGGGTTGAAACGCTTCACGGCCTTCATCAGACCGACATTACCTTCCTGGATCAGGTCAGCCTGAGCCAGACCGTAACCCGAATAACTGCGAGCGATGTGCACGACAAAGCGCAGGTGGGCGAGGACCATTTGTCGGGCCGCGTCCAGATCCTGCTCATAGTAGAGACTCTCAGCCAGTTCACGCTCCCGCTCGGGCGTCAGCAATGGAATGCTGTTGACCGTTTGCACATAGGCCTCGAGGTTTGCACCCGGGACTAAAGCATAAGCAGGTTGCAAAGAAGTGGTCATACGAAAAAACCTCCAGCGCACAGGTTATGTGCAGTTCAGCATTAGCCAGATTGACCCGGAACCGCTAACCAAGTTCCTTGATTTTCAGAGGCCAGCCTGGTGAAACAATAATGTGGCTCTACCGGGGCGCCAGTTCACGAAGATGTCGGGCCACCGCAATCCAGGCACCGATATACCCTAACAGAACCGCTCCAAGCAAGAGGGAAAGACCATCACCCATCGGCACACCGGCCAGCGCGAAGTCACTGCCATAGAGACCTGCCAGCCCGACGACCGCGCCGTTCAGCCAGTTCAGGCCATAAGCCAGAACGCCCCAGGACAGAATGCCTGCCCCGAAGCCGTACAGCGCGCCCATATAAAGGAAGGGCCTGCGCACGTAGCTGTCGGTACCGCCCACCAGCTTGATGACTTCGATTTCGATTCGGCGGTTTTCAATGTGTAGACGAATTGTGTTACCAATTACTAACAGCAAAGCCGAGACCAGCAAAACCGTCAAGCCGAAAACGAACCGATCACCCAGTTTGAGGATCGCGGCCAGTCTTTCGACCCAGACCAGGTCCAGCTGCGCCTGCTCTACTTTAGGCAATTGGGCCAGTCGCGTACGCAAGGCTTCCAGCGCAGGCTTGTCCACTTCGTCCGGCGTCACCAGCACCACGCCCGGAAGCGGGTTCTCCGGCAATTCCTTGAGCGCCTCGCCCAGCCCGGACTGTTGCTTGAACTCGCCCAACGCCTGTTCGCTGCTGATGTACTCGGCATCTGCCACGCCGGGCATCGCCTTGATTTCATCGCGCAGGCGAGTGCCATCAGCGGTGCTGGCATCCAGGTTCAGGTAGATCGAAATCTGCGCCGCGCGCTGCCACGAACCTCCCAGACGCTCGACATTGCTCAGCAGCAACGACAAGCCCATCGGCAGGCTCAAGGCAATCGCCATGACCAGACAGGTAAAGAAGCTGCCAATCGGTTGCTTGCCCAGACGGCGCAGGCTGTCCAGCAGACTGGAGCGATGGCTTTCCAGCCAGGCAGACAACAGCGCGCTGAAATCAGGGCCGTCGTCATCGTGGTCGTGGCGCTGCTTTTTCTGTTTCGGCGGCACTGGATCGGCGGCTTTGGGCGCGACGCGCTCTGAAACCTTGGGGCTGCGTGTGGCACTCATACTCCGGCCTCCCCGTCACCGATCAGACGACCGCGCTGCAGGGTCAGCATGCGATGGCGCATGCGGGCGATCAATGCAAGGTCGTGACTGGCGATCAGCACGCTGGTCCCCAGTCGGTTGATATCTTCAAAAACACCCATGATTTCCGCTGCCAGGCGTGGGTCGAGGTTACCGGTCGGTTCATCGGCGAGCAGCAGGGCCGGGCGGTGAACGATGGCGCGGGCAATGCCGACACGCTGTTGCTGACCGGTAGAGAGGTCACCGGGGTACAGCTCGGCCTTGTCGGACAACGCCACCCGCTCAAGCGCCGAGTCGACCCGCTTGGCGATCTCGGGCTTGGACAAGCCGAGGATCTGCAAGGGCAACGCGATGTTGTTGAACACCGTGCGATCGAACAGCAACTGATGATTCTGGAACACCACGCCGATCTGGCGACGCAGAAACGGGATTTGTGCGTTGCTGATTTGCCCAAGGTCCTGACCGGCCAGCATCAGTTTGCCGGTGGTCGGACGCTCCATGGCCAGCAACAGGCGCAGCAGCGTGCTTTTGCCGGCACCGGAATGCCCGGTGACGAACAAAAACTCGCCGCGACGTACTCGAAAGCTCAGTTCATGCAACCCGACGTGTCCATTCGGGTAGCGCTTACCGACCTGCTCGAATCGAATCATGGACGCTCCCGCTCCGCAAACAGTGCCTGAACAAAGGGTTCGGCCTCGAAGGTACGCAGATCATCGATACCTTCACCGACGCCGATATAGCGAATTGGCAAGCCGAACTGCTTGGCCAGGGCGAAAATCACGCCGCCCTTGGCGGTGCCATCCAGCTTGGTCAGCGCCAGCCCGGTCAGCGTGACGGTCTGGTTGAACTGCTTGGCCTGATTGATAGCGTTCTGCCCGGTGCCCGCATCGAGGACCAGCAGGACTTCGTGAGGAGCGTCTGCGTCCAGCTTGCCGATCACGCGGCGAACCTTCTTCAACTCCTCCATCAGGTTGTCCTTGGTGTGCAGACGGCCAGCGGTGTCGGCGATCAGGACGTCGATGCCACGAGCCTTGGCGGCCTGCACGGCGTCGAAGATGACAGAAGCCGAGTCGGCACCGGTGTGCTGGGCGATGACCGGTATGTGATTACGCTCACCCCAGACCTGCAATTGCTCGACGGCTGCAGCACGGAATGTGTCGCCCGCCGCCAGCATGACCTTCTTGCCTTCCAGTTGCAGCTTCTTGGCCAGCTTGCCAATGGTCGTGGTCTTGCCCGCGCCATTGACGCCGACCACCAGAATCACGAACGGCTTGTGTTCGGCCTTGATCACCAGCGGTTGCTCGACAGGCTTGAGCATCGCGGCCAACTCACCCTGCAACGAGGTGTACAGTGCCTGGGCGTCGGTCAACTGCTTGCGCGCGACCTTCTGGGTCAGGCTCTTGATGATGACCGAGGTGGCTTCAACGCCGACATCGGCGGTCAGCAGACGGGTTTCGATTTCTTCGAGCAGGTCGTCATCGATGGCCTTCTTGCCCAGAAACAGGCTGGCCATGCCTTCGCCGATGCTGGCACTGGTCTTCGACAAGCCCTGCTTGAGGCGTGCAAAGAAGCCGACCTTGCCGGTTTCTGGCTCGGGTGCCGGAGCAGGCACTGCAAGCGCCTGCGCAGCAGGCTGAACCGGTTGCGGCACTGCCTGCGCGACGACTGGCTCTGGCTCTGCAACAGGCTGAACCAGCACCGGCTCAGGCATCCCGAGCGGCACGATATCCGCCACAGGCTCCGCTACGACGGGTTCAGGCTCCAGCGGCTCGGGCGCAACAGGGGCATGGCTTTGTTCAGGGATGGCCGGCGTGACATGCGGCTCGCGCTCGTCGCTCAAGGCCACCGGCTCTTCGGTCACCGGCAAGGTCAGCCAGGGCTGAGGCGAAGGCGCGCCGGGCTCCACATGCAGTTGCGATGCAGGCGCAGCTGCTTCGACAGTGACTTCAGGCACCGATTGCGAGGCAACATGAGGCTCAACCTGCGGCGTCGCGGCAACCTGATCGGCGATCGGGTCGGGTTGCATCGGGGATGATTCTGCTGGCTTCGGCTCGGTTTGCTGCGGCTTCTTGCGCAGCCATCCGAACAGGCCTTTCTTCTCTCCAGCCTCGGCTGGGGTCTTCTTGTCGTCGTTGGAACCAAACATGGATGACGGCTATCTCAAGGTTGCGGGGCGCCAGAGGGCGACCCGGAAAATTCTGACATGCAAAACAGACTGCGTTTAGGACTTCTTGTTCACTCACCGGCCGCTTGTGCAGCTACCTTTACCTGCGTTTCAGACAGGTTTCACTCGCAATCGGCCAGTGAAGGCTGTCTCTGAAGCAAACGGATCAGTATCCTAACACCCCCGCGCCCGCCGACGCTAAGTTCACGCGGGCCGTCCTACAGGTTCAAACTACGAATGAATGCTTTAGCCCGCCGCGCCGCAGGCCTGCTGCTCAGCACAATTTGTCTGCCTTTGACAGCATTGGCTGCCGATCCGCAACCGACTCACGAATTCACCCTCGACAATGGCCTGAAGGTTGTTGTCCGCGAAGACCACCGCGCTCCGGTGGTGGTTTCGCAGATCTGGTACAAGGTCGGCTCCAGCTACGAGACGCCGGGACAGACCGGTCTGTCCCACGCACTTGAACACATGATGTTCAAAGGCAGCAGCAAAACCGGACCGGGCGAGTCTTCGCTGATTCTGCGCGATCTGGGCGCTGAAGAGAATGCGTTCACCAGCGACGACTACACCGCCTATTACCAGGTACTGGCGCGTGACCGCCTGAGCGTCGCGCTGGAGCTGGAAGCCGATCGCATGGCAACCCTGAAATTGCCCGCCGACGAGTTCAGCCGCGAGATCGAGGTCATCAAGGAGGAACGTCGCCTGCGTACCGATGACCAGCCAATGGGCAAGGCGTTCGAGCGCTTCAAGGCGATGGCCTACCCTGCCAGCGGCTACCACACGCCGACCATCGGCTGGATGGCGGACCTGGAGCGCATGAAGGTCGAAGAACTGCGCCACTGGTACGAATCCTGGTATGCGCCGAACAACGCCACGCTGGTGGTGGTCGGCGATGTGCTGCCGGACGACGTCAAAGCCCTGGCAGAGCGTTTCTTCGGGGCGATCCCGCGCCGCGCTGTACCGCCTTCGAAAAAACCGCTTGAACTGGCCGAACCTGGCGAGCGCAAGATCACCCTGCACGTCAAAACCCAGTTGCCGAGCCTGATCTACGGCTTCAACGTACCGAGTGTCGCAACCGCTGAAGATCCACGTTCGGCGAACGCCCTGCGCCTTATCGCAGCGCTGCTCGACGGTGGTTACAGCGCACGCATTCCCGCACGCCTGGAACGTGGCGAAGAGCTGGTCTCCGGTGCCTCGTCGCGTTACGACGCGTTCGCTCGCGGCGACAGCCTGTTCATGATCAGCGCCACACCCAACCAGCAGAAGAAGAAAACCCTGGCCGATGTGGAAGCCGGGATCTGGCGCCTGCTCGATGAGCTGAAAACCAAGGCACCGTCCGCCGAGGAGCTGGAGCGTGTCCGGGCTCAGGTCATTGCCGGTGTGGTCTATGAGCGCGACTCGATCACCAGCCAGGCGACCATGATCGGAGAGCTGGAAACCGTCGGTCTGTCCTGGAAGCTGATGGACAATGAACTGGAGGCGCTGCAGAGCGTGACCCCGCAAGACATCCAGAAAGCTGCCAACACCTATTTCACCCGTGAGCGCCTCAGCGTTGCGCACGTTCTGCCTGAGGAGAAAGCCAAATGATCACGCGCAATGCTCCACGTCATGCGCTGCTTGGCCTGATCCTGGCCGGTTCGCTCGGTGCCTTTTTCGCACTGCCGGCCCTGGCCGACGACGCCCCTGCCGAGCAGAGCCAGGCCGCTCCCGCGCTGGGCAGCAACCTGCAGACCCTCAAGGAACTGGACGGCAAGGCTCCGGCCCGTCGCGCCCTGAATATCCAGACCTGGAATACCGCCGAGGGCGCCCGCGTGCTGTTCGTGGAATCCCGCGAATTGCCGATGTTCGACATGCGCCTGACGTTCGCCGCCGGCAGCAGCCAGGACCAGAAATCGCCCGGCATTGCCCTGCTGACCAACGCCATGCTCAACGAGGGCATCAAAGGCAAGGACGTCAACGCCATCGCCCAGGGATTCGAAGGCCTGGGCGCCGACTTCAGCAACGGGTCCTACCGCGACATGGCGGTGGCCTCGCTGCGCAGCCTGAGTGCTGCGGACAAGCGCGATCCGGCCCTGAAGCTGTTCAGTGAGGTGGTGGGCAAGCCCACCTTCCCTGCCGACTCCCTGGCCCGCATCAAGAACCAGTTGATCGCCAGCTTCGAGACTCAGAAACAGAGCCCCGGCGCTATCGCCAGCAAGGAGCTGTTCAATCGTCTGTATGGCGATCACCCCTACGCTCATCCGAGCGAAGGCGACGCCAAGAGCGTCAACGCCATTACCCTGGCTCAGCTCAAGGCATTCCACGCCAAAGGCTACGCGGCGGGCAATGCGGTGATTGCCCTGGTCGGCGACCTGTCGCGAGACGAAGCGCAGGCCATCGCGGCACAGGTCTCGGCCTCGTTGCCCAAAGGCCCGGCGCTGGCCAAGGTCGCTGACCCGGTCGAGCCCAAGGCCGGCACCACGCACATCGAATTTGCCTCCAACCAGACGCACCTGATGCTCGCGCAGTTGGGTGTCGATCGCAACGACCCCGACTATGCAGCACTGACCGTGGGTAACTCGGTACTGGGCGGTGGCGGCTTCGGCAGCCGGCTGATGACCGAAGTGCGGGAAAAACGTGGCCTGACCTACGGCGTGTCTTCCGGCTTCACCGCCATGCAGGTGGCGGGGCCGTTCATGATCGGCCTGCAGACGCGTGCGGAAATGAGCGAAAACACCCTCAAGCTGGTGCAGGACATCGTTCGCGACTTCCTCGCCAACGGTCCCACGCAGAAAGAAGTCGACGATGTGAAGCGCGAACTGACCGGCAGCTTCCCGCTGACCGCAGCCAGCAATTCGGCCATCGTGGGTCAGTTGGGTGCCATCGGCTTCTACAACCTGCCGTTGACCTACCTCGAGGACTACATGGCCGCCGCCCAGAACGTGACCGTCGAACAGGTGAAAGCAGCCATGAGCAAGCACCTGAGCGCCGACAAGATGGTCATCGTCACCGTGGGTCCTACCGTTGAGCAAAAACCATTGCCGGCGCCGACCGACAAACCCGTCCGCCAACCTGCAGGGGTCCCGGAACACTGATGGCCAATCCACGTCCGAAGGGCCACAACGGCCTGGGTCAGCTTCGTATCATCGGCGGAGAATGGGGCAGCCGCCGCCTGACCTTCCCCGACGCACCCGGCTTGCGCCCGACGCCGGACCGCGTGCGCGAAACCCTGTTCAACTGGCTCGCGCCTTACATTGCCGGCGCCAGGGTACTGGATGTCTTCACCGGCAGCGGCGCGCTGTTTTTCGAGGCCCTGTCGCGTGGTGCCAGCATGGGCCTGGCGCTGGACAGCAACGCCGCGGCCATCGCCAGCCTGCGCCAGAACCTCAATGCCCTGAACTGCGCCAGCGGCCAGGTCTCCCAGACCGACGCCCTGCGCCATCTGGAAACCGCCACCGCCTCGCCCTTCGACGTCGTATTCCTCGACCCGCCCTTCCATCAGGGCCTGCTGGCTTCAGCCTGCAACCTGCTGGAAAGCCACGGCTGGCTGGCCGACACCGCCTGGATCTACACCGAAAGCGAAACCCCGCCATCGACCACCGGCTTGCCGGGCAGCTGGCGATTGCACCGCGAGAAAAAGGCCGGGCAGGTGTATTACGCGTTGTGGCAGCGGGGCCAGGCCTGACAGCTCACGTACCAATGCTCCGCGTTTGGCATGCAGGTCTTGACGACGCAGAGCGTCATGAACGGCATTCCCACGCTGGAGCGTGCGGAACGAAACCCTTGTAACTATCGTGCCGATGCTCTGCGTCAGCATGCAGTTCTGGACGCTCCGCGTCCTCTTGACGACGCAGAGCGTCATGAACGGCATTCCCACGCTGGAGCGTGCGGAACGAGACTCTTGTAACTATCGTGCCGATGCTCTGCGTCGGCATGCAGTTCTGGACGCTCTGCGTCCTCGTGGTCATGCAGAGTGTCATGAATACATTCCGGCGCTTCCCCCTTACATCCCGGACAGCTTAGTGGCAACGTATAGCCAGTCACCCCTGAATTGATCGTTGAGCAAGCACGTGCCCACACGCCCTACCTTTGTGTCCCATGCCAATCCATTCGTCCCGGCCGTCGGCATGGGCAATCCGCATTTGCAGACGCTTTGGGGGCCGCTGCTGCGCAAGCCGACGTTGCTGGCGCGCACGCGCGAGCGGTTGTGGTTGCAGGACGGGGACTTTCTGGACATGGACTGGCATGGTCCTGATCAGCCCGATAAACCCTTGGTGCTGGTACTGCACGGCCTGACTGGGTCGTCCAACTCGCCCTATGTCGCCGGTCTGCAAAAAGCCATGGCGGCGCAGGGCTGGCCGAGTGTGGCGTTGAACTGGCGCGGTTGCTCGGGAGAGCCCAACCTGCTGTCGCGCAGTTATCACTCCGGGGCGAGCGAGGATCTGGCCGAGGTGATCGCCCATTTGCGTTCGCTGCGGCCATTGGCTCCGATTTATGCGGTGGGGTATTCGCTGGGCGGCAATGTGTTGCTCAAGTACCTGGGTGAATCCGGCGCCAACAGTGATTTGCGGGGGGCCGTGGCGGTGTCCGTGCCGTTTCGTCTGGACGAATGCGCCAACCGTATCGGCCAAGGCTTCTCGCGGGTTTATCAGCGGCACTTCATGCGCGAAATGCTGGCTTATATCCGTGACAAGCAGCATCGGTTCCAGCATGAAGGCATCAGCGAGGGGCTGGCCGAACTCGCCGCGCTGGGTTCACTGGAGAACATGCGCACCTTCTGGGACTTCGATGGCCGGGTGACTGCACCACTGCACGGCTTTACCGATGCCACGGATTATTACCGCAGGGCGTCCAGCCGCTACTACCTGGGCCAGATTCAGACGCCGACGCTGATCATCCAGTCCAGCGACGACCCGTTCGTGTTCCCTCACAGCCTGCCCGAACCCAGCGAACTGTCGTCCTGCACCGAATTCGAACTGCACACCAAAGGCGGGCATGTCGGCTTCGTCGAAGGCTCGCTTCGCACTCCGCGTTACTACCTCGAACGTCGCATCCCGCTGTGGTTATGCGCCGCTCAGGAGCGCGAAGGCTCGCCCACGATTTGATAACGAATCAGGCGCCCGTGGCGATTTCACGCTCAGGATCGGTGATCCACTCGCTCCACGACCCCGCATACAGCGTAGCCAGCGGATAGCCAGCCAGACACAGGGCGAACAGGTTGTGGCAGGCGGTGACACCTGAACCGCAATAGGACACCAGACTCTCCGGCGGGCGATCCTGCAGCTTTTCGGCGAAACGCTGCCTGAGCTGCCCGGGCGGCAAAAAGCGTCCGTCCGCGCCGAGGTTGTCGGTACAGGCGGCACACTGCGCACCGGGAATATGCCCGGCCACCGGATCCATAGGCTCTACGTCGCCTCGAAAGCGGGCTTCGGCGCGCGCGTCGATCAGGGTCATTTCCGGGCGCCCCAGACGACCCTGCAAGCGACTGCCGCTGAGCACCATGGACATGTCTGGCTCACCGCTGAAATGACCGGATTCACGGTTCGGCGCATCGAGGCTCAACGGCAGCCCCGCCGCGTGCCAGGCCTTCAGCCCGCCATCGAGCAGGTAGACGCCTTCACGCTTGCCCATCCACGCCAGTAACCACCAGGCCCGTGCGGCATACATTCCCGGCCCATCGTCATACAGCACCACATCGCTGTCGGCGTTGATGCCCCATGCCTGAAAGCATTGCAGCAAAGCGGCGGGATCGGGCAGTGGATGACGTCCGGTCTTGCCCTTGATCACAGTCCCGCTGAGGTCGCGCTTCAGATCGGCAAAAGACGCGCCTTCGATATGCCCTTGGGCGTAACTGCGTTGACCGTAGTCGGAATCTTCGAGCGCGTAACGGCAATCGAGAATCACCAGGCCTGGAGTTTTCTGGCGTTCAGCCAGTTGCTCAGGGTTGATCAGTTGCGCAATGGACATGACACTCTCCCGTGGCAGAGAACTGACAAGCAGGCTGCTCGTCGGTCCCGGAATTCACATCAGAACCTCGGGCAGCGACGCGTGAAACGTTTCGCACAGTGCATCGAACGCTTCGCGAGCCTGAGGCGCGACAAAAACAGATTCGAGCATAAGTACCTGATAGACGCCACGTCGAATAGCCGACTGGTTGATCTGCGTGGAGTTTTCCCGGTTGGTGCACAGAAAACGCACCCACGACGTGAGGACGATCCAGGTGTTGAGACTGGTCCACTCGATCTGCGACTCATCCATCTTCAGGATGCCTGCCTTGATGAATCCCCGATAGATGGTCATCGCCTGCATCAGACAGCGGTATGAGAAACGCCGATAGCGCCGCGCCAGCTCCTCATCGGACGTCAGCAGGTGCTCAAGGTCACGGTGCAGAAAACGGTAGCGCCACATGGCGTCGATGATCGCCAGGAAGTAATCGCGCTTGTCCTCGATGGTCGGCGCACGATCGGCTGGCAAGGTCAGGAAACTGCCGATCAGCACCTCGTACTCGGAGAACAGTTCGGCGATGATCGCCTGCTTGTTGGCGAAGTGGTAATAGAGATTGCCGGGCGAGATTTCCATATGCGCAGCGATGTGATTGGTGGTCACACTACGCTCACCCTGCTGATTGAACAGTTCCAGACTGGTTTGCACGATTCGTTCACGGGTTTTGGTACGCGGTGCCATGCTGGGCCAGACCACTCTATGCTGATCAGATGATGGCAATCTTAGCGCAGGCTGATGCTGCAATGGTGGCAGAATCGTCGCGGTGAGAGTGTTATGTCGACGCAGGCACACGGACCTGGGCCGACACCCGGACGGACCGAAAATCCGCATGACACCTCGCTCATCAACCAGCGTCATCCTTACAAACTTTTTCATACGCCGACCAGGCCCCGTGACTGCGCCAAATAGCCCCAAAATCAGGGATTTCAGTAGAAACATGGCCGATAATCGGCGCAATACGACGTTTGATACCTGCCGCACAGCTTGGCCCATCGGGAAGGCTGCGATACCATCCGAGTCCCACAACGGACTCCGACCAGGACGACGCGATGAACCGAGTGTTGTACCCAGGCACCTTCGACCCGATTACCAAGGGCCATGGAGATCTGGTCGAGCGCGCCTCGCGCCTGTTCGACCAAGTGGTCATTGCGGTTGCCGCCAGCCCGAAGAAAAACCCGCTGTTCCCTCTGGAGCAACGCGTCGAGCTGGCCCGCGAAGTCACCAAGCACTTGCCCAATGTGGAAGTGGTCGGTTTTTCGACCCTGCTGGCGCATTTTGCCAAGGAACAGAATGCCAATGTCTTTCTGCGCGGACTTCGTGCCGTCTCGGACTTCGAATACGAGTTTCAGTTGGCCAACATGAATCGTCAGCTGGCACCGGACGTCGAAAGCCTGTTCCTCACGCCGTCGGAGCGCTACTCGTTCATTTCCTCGACGTTAGTGCGTGAAATCGCCGCGTTGGGCGGTGATATCACCAAGTTCGTTCACCCTGCAGTTGCCCAGGCGCTGACCGAACGCTTCAAGCGCTAGACGCGCTGCATGTGAAGGTGCATCCCGAAGCCTAATGCGGCACAATTCGCCGCATTGGTTTTAATGTGCCCCGGCGTCGGCCGCGGCAGGAGCAATTCATGTCCCTTATCATCACTGACGATTGCATCAACTGCGACGTCTGCGAACCCGAGTGCCCAAACGAGGCGATTTCACAAGGCGAGGAGATCTACGTGATCAACCCGAACCTGTGTACCGAATGCGTCGGTCACTACGACGAGCCTCAATGTCAGCAGGTTTGCCCGGTCGACTGCATCCCCCTGGATGAGAATCACGTCGAGAGCAAAGAGCAGTTGATGGACAAATACCGGATCATCACCAGCAAGGCCTGATAACGGTCTTTACTGCTGCTTGCCGTACCCGTCGCCCGTGCAACCCAGACAACGCACGAAGGCTGCCTTGCCCGGATCCACCACCAGCGCCTTGCCTGTTGCCCCGAGGTTGCCGCCTGCCGCCGCAAAAGGCGCAGCGATCACGAACAGTCCCGTGCCGATGACGGTTGCCGCGATCAGCAAGGGTCGGGCAATCAGCAAGTCACCGATCATGGCAAACGCCGGCGGGTTCTGGATGGTGTAGACCGGATCGCCGCTGCCTGTGGTGACATCGGCGGCAACCGCCGGCAGCGCCTGCAGGCCGATGAACAATGCCAGCGTGGCAGCGAGAATACGAAACGGGCTCATGGCTTGATCCTTCAGGCGTAGCAAATAGTTAAGGTGCCATCACTATAAACAGGGCTGTGGGTTAAGCAAATGGCCCAGAGCCCCTGTCATACGTATTTCAGCGCTGGCATTTCGGGCAATACACGCTGGCGCGCTGGCCGAGTTTGACCTCACGCAGCGTCGTGCCGCACACCTTGCATGGCTGACCGCCACGCCCATATGCAAACAATTCCTGCTGGAAATACCCGGGCTTGCCGTCACCGCCGATGAAGTCACGCAGGGTGGTGCCGCCACGCTCTATGGCGTAGGCCAGAATGCGTTTGATCTCGATGGCCAGCTTCAGGTAACGCGCCCGGGACACACTCCCCGCTTCGCGGCGCGGGTCGATGCCGGCGGCGAACAGCGCTTCGGTCGCATAGATATTGCCCACCCCGACCACAACGGCGTTGTCCATGACGAACGGCTTGACAGCGATCGACTTGCCACGCGAACGCTCGTAAAGACGCTCGCCATCGAACAGATCGGTCAGCGGCTCCGGCCCCAGGCGGATCAACAGTTCGTGGTTATGCGGATCAAGACTCCAGAGCATCGCGCCGAAGCGACGCGGGTCGGTATAACGCAAGGCCAGCCCGGACTCCAGTTCGATATCGACATGCTCATGTTTGAGCGCCGGAAGCCCGGCCTCGACCAGACGCAGATTCCCGGACATGCCCAAGTGGCTGATCAGGGTGCCCACCTCGGCCTGGATCAGCAGGTACTTGGCGCGCCGATCAACCTGCACGATGCGCTGGCCGGACAGGCGCACGTCCAGATCTTCGGGAATGGGCCAGCGCAAGCGGCTGTCGCGCACGATCACGCGGCTGACGCGCTGACCTTCAAGATGCGGCGCAATGCCACGACGGGTGGTTTCGACTTCAGGTAATTCAGGCATGGACAACTCGGTCGTGCAGAAAGGACAGGCCGGGACGGCGCCGGATCAGCGCGCGCCCAGCTCGCGAATGCTTTCCCTCAGGTATTCAAAGTCATATTCGGACAAACCCACGTAGTCCAGCACCAGCGCACCGATGGATTCCCACTCGTGGTCCTCGTCCTGGTTGCCCAATACCCGATAGGACTGGCAGATATGCTCGGCCATTTTCAGGGGCGCCAGGAGGTTCTTGAGCGTGGCATTACGACTGGTATCGTCCTGAAAGATCGCCAATGCGTTGTGATGGTTGGCAATCGCGTCGGTAATGTGCGCAGGCAGACGCCAGGATTTGGCCGTGTAATAGCCAACCACCGAATGGTTGGTGTCGAAGGCGCTGTTTTCAGTATCGACGATGCGGCAATCGGGCCCCGCGTTGGCGTAGGCCTCTTCCAGCACTGGCATGTAGTTGGGGAAACGCTTGAGCATCAACGGAATGCCGCAGTCGTGAAACAGGCCCAGAGCATAGGACTCGTCTGCCGTCTGCGAGCCGATGCGCTTGGCCAGGGTCAGACTGGTCATGGCGACATCCTGCGCCGTATCCCAGAAGCGGTTGAGCGCGACGATGGTTTCATCGGTCATCTCGCCCCTGATCGACTGCGCGTTGATCAGGTTGATCACCGTCCGACTGCCCAGCAGGTTTACCGCCTTGTCGATGGAGGCAATCTTGTTGGACAGGCCGTAGTGGGCGGAGTTGACGATCTTCAACAGCGCCCCGGACAACCCGGGATCCTGCGCGATCAATCGCGCAATCGCCCCCAGGTCCGGGTCGGGCATGTATTGCTCCATCTGCAGGTCCACCATGATTTGCGGCTGCGGGGGCACACTGATGCCCTGCAACGCTTGCTGGATCTGTTCTGGGCTTAGCTCTTCGGACATAGGAATTTACTCACGGTGATGACTGGATTCTGACCCCTTGCGGAGAAACGGTCCATCATCCGAGACGAAGATATTCTCGGAACTTTGCCTGGTACGAAGCTTCGGACTCTGTGTTAACGGCGTGAACGGCGGCTGCAAAACGGCCTGCCAGACGCTACTTTTAAGCCCGACACTGGAGGATCCCATGTCTAAAGCATTGACTGGCAAACGCATAGCAATTCTTGTAACCGACGGTTTCGAACAGGTTGAACTGACCGGTCCGAAAGAAGCGCTGGAGCAAGCAGGCGCCACCGTGGAAATCCTTTCCGCTGAAGAGGGCAAGGTCAAAGGCTGGAATCACGACAAACCTGCCGATGACTTCAAGATCGACGGCACGTTCAAGGCTGCCAATGCCAGTGACTACCATGGTGTGGTGCTGCCGGGCGGAGTACAGAACTCAGACACCATCCGCATAGACAGCGACGCGCAGAAGATCGTCAAGGACATCGAGGCCGCGGGCAAGCCGGTGGCGGTTATCTGCCATGGCAGCTGGCTGTTGATCTCGGCCGGCCTGGTAAAAGGTAAAACCCTGACCAGCTTCAAGACGCTGAAAGATGACCTGGTCAACGCTGGCGCGAAATGGGTCGATCAGGAAGTTGTCACCGACGGCAAGCTGATCAGCAGCCGCCAGCCCGACGACATCCCCGCGTTCAACAGCAAACTGATCGAAGCACTGTCTGCCTGACAGATTCCGTCAGTTAATTGCAGTCATCCCGGCCCAGCGCCGGGATGACGCGTTATAATCCCGCTCTTTTTTCAGGAGCGACGTCATGTCCCTGCCTAGCTTGCGCCTCAAAGCCAACGCCGACCGCCGCCTGCGCGCCGGTCATCTGTGGGTCTACAGCAACGAGATCGATGTAGCCGCCACCCCACTGCATGGTTTTGCAGCCGGTGATCAGGCCATCCTCGAAGCTGCGGGCGGCAAGCCGCTGGGCATCGTCGCCATGAGCCCCAACAACCTGATCTGCGCACGCCTGCTGTCGCGCGACATCAAGCTGCCGCTCGACAAGTCTCTGCTCGTCCATCGCCTCAACGTTGCGCTGTCGCTGCGTGAGCGCCTGTTTGACAAGCCCTTCTACCGCCTGGTCTACGGTGACTCCGACCTGCTGCCGGGTCTGGTGGTCGATCGTTTCGGCGACATTCTGGTCGTTCAGCTGGCCTCGGCCACCATGGAAAACCACAAGGAAGACATCATTGCGGCGCTGGTTCAGGTCATCAAGCCAAGCGGCATCCTGTTCAAGAACGATTCGGCGGCTCGCGATGCGGAAGGCCTGAATCGTTACGTCGAGACTGTTTTCGGTCTGGTACCGGAATGGGTCGCACTGGAAGAGAACGGTGTGAAGTTCGAAGCACCGGTCATGGCCGGGCAAAAAACCGGCTGGTTCTATGACCACCGCATGAACCGCGCGCGCATCGCTCCTTACGTCAAAGGCAAGCGTGTGCTGGACCTGTACAGCTATATCGGCGGCTGGGGGATTCAGGCAGCGGCGTTCGGTGCCAGCGACGTCACCTGCGTCGACGCGTCGTCCTTCGCCCTCGATGGCGTGGAGCGCAACGCAGCCCTGAACGGCTTTGCAGAAAAAATGACCTGCATCGAAGGCGATGTCTTCGAAGCGCTCAAGGAACTGAAAGCCGCTGAAGAGCGTTTCGACGTGATCGTCGCTGATCCGCCTGCGTTCATCAAACGCAAGAAAGACATGAAAAACGGTGAAGGCGCCTACCGCCGCCTGAACGAGCAAGCCATGCGCCTGCTCAGCAAGGACGGCATTCTGGTCAGCGCGTCGTGCTCGATGCACCTGCCGGAAGACGACCTGCAAAACATCCTCCTGACCAGCGCCCGCCATCTGGACCGCAACATCCAGCTGCTGGAACGCGGCGGCCAGGGCCCAGACCATCCGGTACACCCGGCGATCGCCGAAACGCGCTACATCAAAAGCATCACCTGCCGGTTGCTGCCCAACAGCTGATACCGAAGCGCCCCGACCTCTTCGCTCCTGCAAGAGCTCGCTGTTCCTGACTATGACTATCGTGCCAATGCTCTGCGTTGGCACGCCGTTCCGGACGCTCAGCGTCCTCCTGCGACGCAGAGCGTCGCGAAATGCATTCCCACGCGGAGCGTGAGGAACGATAGTTTCGTGATTATCGTGCGACGCTCTGCGTCGTCATGCCGTTCCGGACGCTCCGCGTCCTCTTGCGACGCAGAGCGTCGCGAACTGCAGTCCACGGAGCATGGGAACGATAGTCAAGACCGCAGCCACTGCCGCAAAAGTGCTTTTCTCCCACGGTGGCGCTGACGACGCAGAGTGCGACGTTAGTGACAGGGCGAAGGAACCCGACGAAGTCGGGCCGGAAACGGAGCTGCGGGCTTTGCTTACTTTGGCCCCATCAAAGTAAGTCGCCGAGGGGCGAAAAGGTGACCTGAGCCGAACACCAATCTACCTAACAAAGAAAAACCGCCGTGTGACGCAGAGCGTCACGAACTGCATTCCCACGCGGAGCGTGAGGAACGAGAAGTGTGTGAGGACGCACTGCACACTCCCGATCAACCCCTGCCCAACACCATCCGCAACCCCAGCAACAGCAGAAAGTGCAGCGGGTAGATCGCGTAAGCCCAGCGCCGCATGGGAATCACTGCGAACCCGGGCTTCGCCCGCAGCAGCGCGATGCCCAGCACAGGCGCCAACACGCAGGCGACTATCGAACCGATGGAAATCGGATCGCCCCAGCTCGCACCGGCAAACATCTGCGACCACGCATTACCCGCCAGACAAAAGACCGCCGGGAACACCGCATACCAGAGCCGCTTTTCCAGCACCAGCACAAAGACCAGCGGCAGCAGCACACCGGCAAAGCCAAACATCAGGTATTTCTGGAAGATCGCCGTCAGCAGCAGTGCGACAAGGGCCATCACTCGCGTCGTCGGATTGCGATGCTGCCAGCCCTGAGCAATCACCAGCCCCAGCAGCAGGGTCGGCATCACATTCAGCACCGTCGCGTCAGCCATGAACAGCCGATACGGAATCTCCGCCAGCCCGGCAAATGCCAGCAGCCAGCCCAGATAACGCCATTGCACCTGCGGGGCCACAATCGCTGCGCTGCGCCGGGAAAGATTCACGGCGATGGCCAGGCAGAACCAGGGAAAGGCAAAACGCCCCGGCACGTAAAGAAAATCGACTGACCAGCCCACATAGCGAAGGTGGTCAAGCACCATACTCAACATCGCCAGCCACTTGAGCAGGTCCAGCGCCTTGTTGCGTCCGGGCAGAAAAGGCGGGTTGGAAAGATCCATAGTGCTCCTGAACGGGGAATTGCGTCATGCAGCCAACACATGACCGAACCTTATATTGTCGCTACAGTGCGCACCATAATCGCCCATAAGGAATCGGCCATGACAGACCAAAGCCAACAGTTCGCCAGCGACAACTATTCCGGTATCTGCCCTGAAGCCTGGGCAGCCATGGAGCAGGCGAACAAGGGCCATCAACGCGCTTATGGTGACGATCAATGGACTGCACGCGCTTCGGATGATTTCCGCCGACTGTTCGAAACCGACTGCGAAGTATTCTTCGCCTTCAACGGTACGGCGGCCAACTCGCTGGCATTGTCATCGCTGTGCCAGAGTTACCACAGTGTCATCTGTTCGGAAACGGCTCACGTCGAAACTGATGAATGCGGTGCGCCGGAGTTTTTCTCCAACGGTTCCAAACTGCTGACAGCCCGCAGCGCGGGCGGCAAGCTGACCCCGGAATCGATTCGTGAAGTGGCGCTCAAGCGTCAGGACATTCACTACCCCAAGCCGCGCGTCGTGACCCTGACCCAGGCCACCGAGGTGGGCGGCGTCTATCAGCCGGAAGAACTCAAGGCGATCAGCGCGACCTGCAAGGAACTGGGCCTGCATCTGCACATGGACGGTGCCCGCTTCTCCAATGCCTGCGCCTTTCTGGAGGCTTCCCCGGCTGAACTGACCTGGAAGTCCGGCGTTGACGTGTTGTGCTTCGGCGGCACCAAAAACGGTATGGCGGTGGGCGAAGCGATTCTGTTTTTCGACCATGATTTGGCTGAAGACTTCGACTATCGCTGCAAGCAGGCCGGGCAACTGGCGTCGAAGATGCGCTTCCTGTCTGCACCGTGGGTCGGCCTGCTGGAAAACGACGCCTGGCTCAAACACGCCCGTCACGCCAACCGCTGTGCACAACTGCTCGCCGAACTGGTCAAGGACATTCCTGGCGTGGAGCTGATGTTCCCGGTGCAGGCCAATGGCGTGTTCCTGCAGCTGTCGGAGCCGGCCATTGCTGCATTGACCGCCCGCGGCTGGCGCTTCTACACCTTCATCGGCAACGGCGGCGCCCGTTTCATGTGCTCGTGGGACACCGAAGAAGACCGCGTGCGTGAACTGGCCGCCGATATCAGGCTGGTGATGCAGGGCTGAAGCGTCTAAATCAAGCTTGCAGGTGCAGCCTGACGAGCGACGGGTTAATCTCCTTCTTGACGGCAAACGGCCCACAAGGCCGTCCGGACTTTACCGACCGCCCTCAAGAAGGAGCTTGTCTGCATGTTCGATTTCTCCGCCCGGCTCAAGCAGCATTTCGCTGCCCTGCAGAGTGAAGCGCAATTCTTTTCCGTACGTTACGTGCACCGCACCGGCCAGCGCCTGTGCGTGCGCAAGAATGTGGCCGAGCCGCCGTCACTGATCAGCGACGAGGGTGCCATGCTGACCGTGCGCCTGAACGGCGTTGAAGCCTACGCCGCCACCAACGACATCTCCCTGAAGGGTTTGCAGGCGGCCTTGCAGCAGGCCGAAACGCTGGCCCGCCGTCTGGCACCGCATGCGCTGCTGGACCTGAGCGATCAAGCTGTCTCGAGCGCCAAGGCTGACTACCTGTCGCCAAACATGGATCGAGCCTTCCCGCCGCTGAGCGACTGCATCGGCCTGTTGATGGCCGAATCCAGCGCGGTCCCGGCAGACGAACGCCTGGTCAACTGGCAGGCCATACTGGACCTGGAAACCGTCGAGCAAATCTACCTCAACAGCGCGGGCGCAGAATTGCGTCAGGCACAGCGCTTCGTGTTTCCCGGCATGAGCGTGACGGCCTACGACGGTCGCGACAGCCAGACGCGCACCCTGGGCGGGCATAACTTCGGCCAGCAAGGTGGCATCGAAGTGCTGAGCAGTTGCGGCCTGATCGGGTCTGCCGCCACTGTTGCCGACGAGGCCTTGCAGCTGATCCTCGCCCCCAACACACCATCAGGCCCACGCGACCTGCTGCTGATGCCCGATCAGATGGTCCTGCAGATTCACGAGTCCATCGGCCATCCCCTGGAGCTGGACCGGATTCTCGGTGACGAGCGCAATTACGCAGGCACCAGTTTCGTCAAAACGACTGACTTCGGCACCCTGCAATACGGCTCCAGCCTGCTGAATGTAACCTTCGACCCGGAGATTCCCGAGCAACTGGCCAGCTACGCGCACGACGACGACGGCACGTCAGCCAGCAAGCAGTTCCTGATTCGTGACGGCCTGCTGCAGCGCCCGCTCGGTGGTGCCCTGTCGCAATACCGCAGCGGTCTGGCAGGCGTCGCCAACAGCCGCGCCTCCAGCTGGAACCGTGCACCCATCGATCGCATGGCCAACCTGAACATCGAACCGGGTGACCAGTCGCTGGACAGTCTGATCGGCAACATCGAGCACGGCATTCTGATGTCGAGCAATCGCTCCTGGTCCATCGATGACGCACGCAACAAATTCCAGTTCGGCTGCGAATGGGGCCAACTGATCGAGAACGGCGAGCTCAAGGGCGTGGTGAAGAACCCTAACTACCGTGCGATCTCCGCGCAATTCTGGAAAAACCTCAGCGCCGTAGGTGATGCCAGCACGTTCAAAGTGCTGGGCACGCCGAACTGCGGCAAGGGCGAACCCAACCAGGTGATCCGTGTAGGTCATGCCTCTCCGGCGTGTGTGTTTGCCAATGTCGATGTGTTTGGAGGAGATGCCTGATGTCGCACCAACAGCAGTTCGAGGCGCTGGTCGCCGTGCTCAAGGCTGCCATCAGCCCGACGGAACACTTCACTCTGGCCTACGACGCCGAGGCGTCTGACTTCATCCGGTTCAACCACGGCCAGGTTCGACAGGCCGGGAGCGTCCAGCAGGTCATCGCCACGTTCAAACTGATCGATGACGGCCGGCATGCCAATCTGGAACTGACCTTGTCCGGCGACGCCGAGACCGACCAGCAGCGCCTTGTCGACGCCCTGCAAAAATTGCGCGAAACACTGCCGTCGCTGGCCAGGGATCCCTATCTGTTGCCGAACACGACTGCCTGGCAAAGCAGCAACGTTCAAGACTTGCCGCTGCCGGACAGCGCCCGGGTTGTCGAGCAGATCAGCGAACTGGCAGGCGATCTGGACCTGGTAGGCTTTTATGCCGCAGGCCCGCTTTACCGCGGCTTCGCCAGTTCGTGGGGGGCGCTGGGCTGGCATCAGGCCAACAGCTTCAATTTCGACTGGAGCCTGTTTCACGAAAACGGCCAGGCCGTGAAAGCCAACTACGCCGGTCACCACTGGAGCAACGAAGCCTTCGCGCAGCGTTTTCAGCAGGCCCGCGAACAGCTGGAGTTTCTCGGCCGCCCGCTCCATGCACTCAAGCCCGGACAATACCGCGCGTACCTGGCGCCAGCGGCTCTGGACGAAGTCATCGGCATGCTCACCTGGGGCGGATTTTCCGCGCAGTCACTGGCCAGTAAACGCAGCCCGTTGCAAAGGCTGTATGACGGCGAGACGCCTTTCAGCCCGTTGGTCAACTTCGACGAAAAAGTCAGCGGTTCACTCTCGCCAGCGTTTTCACGCGAAGGCTACCCGCGCAAGGACCTGAAACTGATCGTCGACGGGCAAGCCCGCGATCGACTGGTGGATTCGAGCAGCGCAGCCGAATACGGCCTGCCTGCCAACGGCGCGGATTACGGCGAAGGCCCAAGCGCGCTGAGTATTGCCGGCGGTTCGCTGGAGCTGGATCAGATCCTCGCCAGGCTCGGCACCGGGCTTTACATCAGCAACCTCTGGTATCTGAACTTCTCCGACCGCGCCGCTGCGCGCCTCACCGGAATGACACGTTTCGCAACGTTCTGGGTCGAAGAGGGCAAGATCGTCGCGCCGGTGAGCACCATGCGTTTCGATGACAGCGCCTACAGCCTGCTGGGCAGCGCACTGGAGGACCTGACCAGAGAGAGGGAACTGATTCTCCAATCGAGTACCTACAGTCAGCGCCAGACCGGTTCAATCCAGTTGCCTGGCGCATTGATCAGCCGACTCACCCTCACGCTATAGCAGGAGCCTATGCAGAACTCAGCAGCGCCGATCATGGACGAAAAGACCCTGCGCTGGATGCCCTGGGTCATCGCCATCGCATTCTTCATGCAAAGCCTGGACGGCACGATTCTCAACACCGCCTTGCCGTCCATGGCCCGCTCACTGGCAGAAGACCCGTTGCGCATGCAGTCGGTGGTCATCGCCTACATGCTGACCATTGCGCTGCTGATCCCGGCTTCGGGCTGGATCGCCGACCGGTTCGGGATCAAGCGCATCTTCTTCAGCGCCATCCTGCTGTTCAGCTTCGGATCATTGCTGTGCGCGCTGTCCTGGTCACTGAACGTGCTGGTGGCCGCCCGGGTGATTCAGGGGCTTGGAGGCGCGCTGATGCTGCCCATCGGGCGCCTGATCGTATTGCGCGCCTATCCGCGCTCGGAGCTGGTGCGAATCATGGGTTTTATCACCGTGCCGGGCCTTTTGGGCCCATTGCTCGGCCCGACGCTTGGCGGCTGGATGGTGGAGTACCTGAGCTGGCACTGGATTTTCCTGATCAACATTCCGGTCGGCATCCTCGGTTGCTATGCCGTCAAACACTTCATTCCTGATCTTCCGGGAGGCGGTCGAACGCGGTTTGACGGCGTCGGCTTCATCCTGTTTGGCGCGGCGATGGTATTGATCACCATTGCCCTGGAGGGCCTGGGCGAGCTGCACTTGCCACACATGCGCGTGGTACTGCTGCTGTTTGCCGGAATGGGCTGCCTGGCGGCTTACTGGCTACGTGCCGGGCACATCGAATCGCCGTTGTTTGCCCCTTCATTGTTCCGTACCCGGACGTTTGCCGTCGGTATCATGGGCAACCTGTTCGCCCGCCTGGGCAGCGGCGCGCTGCCCTTCCTGGTGCCATTGCTGCTGCAAGTGGCCCTGGGGTATTCGCCGTCTCAGGCGGGTATGAGCATGTTGCCGCTGGCCGCCGCTGGCATGTTCGCCAAGACTGTCGCCCGCTGGCTGATCGAGCGGCTGGGCTATCGCATGATTCTGACCGGCAACACACTGCTGCTGGGCATCCTGCTGGCCAGCCTGGCGCTGGTCGATGTGCAAACCCCATATTGGGTGTTGCTGGTGCATCTGGGGCTGCTCGGCGCGGTCAACTCCTTGCAGTTCACGGCGATGAATACGGTCACCCTGATCGATCTGGACGATGCCAGTGCAGCGAGTGGCAACAGCCTGCTCTCGGTGGTGGCGCAGCTGTCGCTGAGTCTTGGCGTGGCAAGCGCAGCAGCCTTGCTGGGTGGTTTCAGCGAAGAAGTAGCCACCGGCGAGGTCAGCAGCACGCTGGGGGCGTTCCAGATGACCTTCCTGAGTGTCGGGGTGCTGGCCATGTTTGCAGCAGGTATTTTCCTGCAATTGCCCGCGAAGGAGCCCAGGATGGCCAAAGCCTGATTGACAACGGCTCGTGACTGGAGCACATCTGCAAAGCGAATTCCCCTGGAAAACGGGGGTTTCGCCCGAAAAATCAACGAATTTGAGTATCCGACCAGATACACTGAAGAACCTGGACAACCGGCCGACACTTTTATAGCACTAAGCCACTGTGGTCTCTTGTAAGCACGGGCCGCATGATGCAACCTTGCCATACGCGAAAGTGGGGTTTACCCCTGTCGCGACTAGTATTCCGGAAGCGAGTTTGTTCATGAAAAGCCAAACCGATGCTGCCGGTAGATCCGCAGCCGAGGTAGTGACGCAATTGCCAGTGCCCTCGCGCCTGGGCATGCTGCGTTTCGAGCGGCTGAATGAAGCCAATTGGGCGCTATTGTTTCTCGATCCAAATTGCGAAAGGCAGTTCGGACTGGCAGCCGTTGACCTTTGCGCCTTGATTGGATCCCCTTATGCCAGCCTCATGGAGCCGGAAGCTCGTTATCAACTGCACGATGACATCCAGCTGCAACTGGCCTCTTCCCCGAATTACCTGATTCGTTACACCCTTCACAGCCCCAAAGGCCCGCTTGGCCTGCTGGAAATCGGCGAAGCCTACAAACAGCACAACCGCCATTTGTTACGTGGTTATTTTCTGATCGTCGAAGGCCTTGTCACGACTGGCGAACCGGTCACGGACTCCGATCTGGAAACCCGCAACCTGCGACTGCAGATTGCCCTGGAACTCAACCAGCGCGCCCAGCGCGATCAGTTTGCTCACCTGGAGCGCGTGCGCGCCCAGCAGGATCTGATCCTGCGCCTGACCCGACATCGCTACACCACGGCCAATACCCTGCTCGAAGCGGCAGAGCTGATCACCAAAAGCGCCTGTGATATCTACGATGTCGATCATGTCAGTATCTGGAACCTCAACGACAAGCGCCTGGAGCCGATCACCGACTACAGCCGCGAAACCGGCGACTACCAGTCGCGCACGCCGGTGGATATCAGCCCCTACCCCACCTACCTGCAAGCGCTGAATACCAGCCGAGCGATCGACGCCAGCAATATCCAGACTGACCCGCGCACCTGCGAAATGGCCAAAAGCCTGAACCCGGGAGAAACCAGGGCGGTGCTCGATGCCAGTATTCGTATCGATGGGCAGGTGATCGGCGTGCTGTGCCTGGAAGAGTCCGGCTCGACGCGCGAATGGCAGTCCGACGAGATCGCCTTCGCCGGCGAGCTGGCTGACCAGTTTGCCCAGGTCATCAACAACCATAACCGACGCGCTGCGACCAACGCACTGCACCTGTTCCAGCGCGCGGTCGAACAAAGCGCCAACGCCTTTCTGCTGGTCAACTGCAACGGCGTGGTCGAATACGTAAACCCGAGTTTCACGGCGATCACCCAGTACAGCTCGGAGGAAGTCTCCGGGCACAAGCTGTCGGAATTGCCCGCGCTGGAAAACCTCAACCAGTTGCTGCTGGAAGCCAACTCCAGCCTGACCAACAGCAACAGCTGGCAGGGCGAGTTCAAAAGCCGGCGCAAGAACCTCGAACCCTACTGGGGCCAGCTGTCGATTTCCAAGGTGTATGGCGATAATCGTGAGCTGACGCACTATATCGGCATCTACGAAGACATCACCCAGAGCAAGCTGGCCCAGCAGCGCATCGAGCGCCTGGCGTACACCGACAACCTGACCAACCTGGGCAACCGTCCGGCCTTTATCCGCAATCTGGACGAACGCTTTGCCCGCGACACCGATACGCCGATGAGTCTGTTGCTGGTCGACATCGACAACTTCAAGCGCATCAACGACAGCCTTGGCCACCAGACTGGTGACAAACTGCTGATCAGCCTGGCGCGGCGCCTGCGCAATACCTTGAGCCCGTCCGACATACTGGCGCGCTTTGCCAGTAACGAATTTGCCGTGCTGATCGACAACACCGATCAGGAAGCCGGGCACGCCACCGCCACCCAGGTGCTGGCCACGCTGGACAAGCCGATGTTCGTCGACAATCAGTTGATCAGCGTCACCGGCTCGGTGGGCCTCGCCTGCGCGCCGCTGCACGGTCGTGATCCGCAGACCCTGATGAAAAACGCCGGTCTGGCCCTGCACAAGGCCAAAGCCAATGGCAAACATCAGGTTCAGGTGTTCACCGAAGCATTGAATGCCGAGGCCAGCTACAAGCTGTTCGTGGAAAACAACCTGCGCCGCGCCCTGACCCAGAACGAGCTGGAGGTGTTCTATCAGCCCAAGCTGTGCCTGCTGACCGGTCGTCTGCTGGGCATGGAGGCGCTGTTGCGCTGGAATCATCCTGAAAAAGGCATGATCCGACCGGACCAGTTCATCAGCGTGGCCGAAGAGACCGGCCTGATCATCCCCATCGGTAAATGGGTCGCGCGTCAGTCCTGTCGCATGAGCAAGGACCTGACCGCCGCCGGGTTCGGCAACCTGCAAGTGGCCATCAATGTATCGCCCAAGCAGTTTTCCGACCCGGAACTGGTGTCATCGATTGCCGCCATCCTCAAAGAAGAAGAGCTTGACCCTTCGCTGCTGGAACTGGAGCTGACCGAAGGCCTGCTACTGGAAGCGACAGAAGATACCCGCCAACAACTCGACTCGTTGAAGAAGCTCGGCCTGTCACTGGCCATGGACGACTTCGGCACCGGTTACTCGTCGTTCAGTTACCTGAAGAAATTCCCCATCGATGTGATCAAGATCGATCGCAGCTTCATCCGCGATATTCCGGATGATGAAGACGACATGGAAATCACCTCCGCGGTCATCGCCATGGCTCACAACCTCAAGCTCAAAGTGGTCGCCGAAGGCATTGAAACTGCGGCTCAGCTGGCTTTCCTGCGACGCCACCGCTGCGATGTCGGCCAGGGCTATCTGTTCGACAGGCCTATCCCAGGCCAAGAGCTGATCGAGAAACTGAAGCGCTACCCTCGTCGCCCATCCGCCTGACAACCTTCCCTGCACCCCGCTCTCTCGGGCACACTGTCAGTCTGTTATTACACGGCAGCACTTGTTTCTACGTGTAACGGGACCTATGTAATTGCATTCATCCGTCCTGGCCCCTGCTGCCTGTCTCTAAACGAGAGGATATGGTTCATGACTTTGCGCTCGGAAATTCTAGTGAACAAAAATGTACTGCCTACCGCCGCACAAGCATTGCCGGGTCGTGAAACACCTATGGCGCTTCCGGAATTTCACTTCGTCAACGGCAATCCGCTGCTGGGGCCGTTTTCGAGCAACGTCGAATTCGCCATCTTCGGCATGGGTTGCTTCTGGGGCGCAGAACGCCGTCTGTGGCAACAGGAAGGTGTGGTGAGCACTGTCGCCGGCTACGCAGGCGGATTTACCCCGAACCCGACCTACGAAGAAGTCTGCTCCGGGCTGACCGGCCACACCGAGGTGGTGCTGGTGGTCTACGAGCCAGCAAAAATCAGCTACGAAGAACTGCTCAAGGTGTTCTGGGAAGTGCACAACCCGACTCAGGGCATGCGCCAGGGCAACGACATCGGCACGCAGTATCGCTCGGTGATCTACTGCACGACGCCCGAACAGCTCGACGCCGCCAAAGCCAGTGCCGAAACGTTCCAGGCGCAATTGAACAAAGCCGGCAAGGGCACCATCACCACCGAAATCGAGCAGGCACCGACGGTTTACTTTGCCGAGGCCTACCACCAGCAATACCTGGCCAAGAACCCACAGGGCTACTGCGGGCTGGGCGGCACGGGCGTGTGCATGCCGGCTTGATTCGCGCCTAGCGGCCAGAAAACAGCGTTTTTCAGGCTTCTGCCCGCTGGGCGTAGGAGCGAACTTGTTCGCGAAGATAGTAGTTCAGGTGACGCATTTTCGCCGAATATACTGGCCCTTTCGCGAACAAGTTCGCTCCTACGACCTACGGTCAGAATCAAAAGCGGGCTTATGTATAACGCTGAGCTCCGCGTGGGAATGCAGTTCTGGACGCTCTGCGTCCGCTAGGCAGCGCAACTCGGCCTGGCTATGAACACGCCTACTCGGCAATCAACCAGTCCATCTTCCAGCCGCCCTGGGTCTGGCCCAGTTTCTGGGCGAGGTACGGCATCAGCTCGCGCAGTTCTTCTTCCAGACCCCAAGGCGGGTTGGCGATGGCCAGGCCTGAACCGTTGAGGCTGGCCGGGGTGTCCAGCGGGTGGACGAACAGTTCGACGCGCAGCAGCTTGGGCGCGCCGGTTTCTGCCAGGTCCTGATAGAAGCGGCGCAGCAGGCGGGTATCCTTGATCGGATACCAGATCGCCGCCACTGTCTGACGCATGCGGCCGATGGCTTCCTGGAGCGCGACCGCGCAACGCTTCATTTCATCGAGCTGCTCGAATGGCGGGTCGATGAGCATCACGGCGCGCTTTTCGGCCACGGGCAGCAAGGCGCGCGGGACATGCCAGCCTTCCCCGAGATGCACCGCCACGCGGCGGTCGCCCTTCATGTTCTCCTTGAGCAGACGCCCGTCTTCGGGATGCTTCTCGTTGAGCAGCACACGCTCGCGCTCACGGGTCAGGCGGCGAGCCAGTTCCGGCGAACCGGGGTAGTAGCGCAGCTCGCCATCCGGGTTCATGTCGTGCAGCACTTGCAGATAGTCGGACGCCAGCGCAGGCAGGTCGGTGGCGTTCCACAGACGGCCGATACCTTCCAGCCATTCTCCGGTGCGCGTGGCCTGATCGCCTTTGAGGTCGTACAGGCCGAGCCCGGCGTGGGTGTCGAGATAGGCGAACGGCTGCTCCTTGCGCGCCATGAGGGCGATCAGGCGAGTCAGGGTCAGGTGTTTGAAGACGTCGGCGTGGTTGCCGGCATGGTAGGCGTGACGGTAATTCATGGCAGCTCCTGGCAAGCTGCGCAGTTTAGCAAACCTGAGCAATGAACAAGAATTTGTAACGAATTTGCGGGACTCGTCTCTTTCACTTGAAGGAAATTTCCGAGAAACTCCCGGCCCCTTGTGCCTGCCTGTTTCGATCTCTACTCTGCGCCCGCCGCTGCATATTCAGCGGTGAGGATTAGTAGCCCTCGTTATCCAGGCGCATTGCGCCACCTTGTGCAGGTGCCCTTTCACGGCCTGCGCTTTTATGGTGGTCGTGCGTGGGGCATCTTTGGATGCACCGGGGTTCCTGGACCGGGCTACTACCTGCGCATGATCACCACCCTCGATTAGTAGCCGACGGTGATGGTCTTCTAAAACTTCAGGAGATACATCACATGCTAAAAATCGTCCCCGATCCGCCCCTCTTCACCGCCAACCCCAACGTCAGCCATGAAGACGCCCTGATGCATGCCAGCGACCTGCTGCGCTGCGCCGCCACCAGCGCCTGTGAATTCAGCGACAGCATGACCGGCACCCAGCGCGACATGACGCTGTCGATCATGCACCTGGTGGAAATGGCCAAGGTCATGGTCGACAGAACCATAGACAACCTGCAAGCCGAATGACCCCATGAACTGAAAACGACGCACTTGTAGCCAATCCTGCCACTCACGACAGGCAGGGGTTGCCCGCAGGCGGTTGTCCTTCCAGAATCGGAAAAAGCCCGATCAAAGGAACAGACGTCATGATGCACGCGGATTTGATTGACCAGGAAGACCTGCTCGGCCAGCTCAGAGCCCTGGGCTTCGAAGCACCCGGCGGCGCAACCGCTGAACAAGCCTGCGCAAACGCCGTCTGCGGCCTCAACGCCGAACGCGCGACCGCCTTGCGGCGCCTGGTAGAACAACTCCTCACCGGCAGCGCCACCCTCCTCCCCGCCGTCCGCCAGGCCATCGACCAGCAACTGCTGCCCGCGCTGGCGGCTTACAAGCAGAGTCAGAGTGGATCAGGACGATAAACGCCCGAAAGAACGCCTATCGTACCCATGCTCCGCGTGGGTATGCCTTTCCGGACGCTCCGCGTCCTGCCTTGAGCCTGTAGCGCGGCGTAGATTTGTGACGCAGAGCGTCACGCAATGCATTCCCACGCTGGAGCGTGAGGAACGATAAGGCTCTGACTATCGTGCCCATGCTCCGCGTGGGTATGCCGTTCCGGAGGCTCTGCGTCCTGCCTTGAGCGTGTAGCGCGTCACATAGCGTCAGGCGTGCTCAATACTCAATCCGCACATCGCCCTTCGGCACGCTGCAGCAGGACAGGATGTATCCCTCTGCAACATCATCGTCGGTGATGCCGCCGTTGTGTTCCATCTCGACTTCACCGCTCAGCTTCATGACCTTGCAGGTCCCGCAGATGCCCATCCCGCAGGCCTTGGGGATCATCAGGCCGAGTTTGGCGGCGGCGGCGTGCACGGTTTCGCCCGGTCCCACACGGATGCTCTTGCCGGTGTCGGTGAACTCCACCTGATGCAGGTCGGCGATGTCGACGTCGGGCGCGTCGGCAGCGATTTCGGCCTGCTCGACCGCATCGGCCCTGGCTTCTGGCGGTGTCGCACCAAACGACTCTTCATGGTACTGCGCCATGTTGAAGCCGTTTTCCTGCAACAGACGCTTGACCGCGGTCATGTACGGCGTCGGCCCGCAGCAGAACACCTCGCGCTCCATGAAGTCCGGGGCCATCAGTTCAAGCATCTTCTGGTTCAGGTAACCGCGATAACCCGCCCACGGCTCGCCCAGCCCGTGTTTTTCACAGACCAGATGCAGGTTGAAGTTGTCGATCCGCGACGCCATGTGCTCCAGCTCGCGGTGGTAGATGATGTCCTTGGGCGAGCGGGCGCTGTGCACGAAGACCATGTCGACATTGGCGTTGGTGTCGTAGAACCAGCGCGCCATGGACATTACCGGCGTGATACCGACACCGCCGCTGAGGTAGAGAATCTTCGGGTTCGGGAAGTCGATGGCATTGAACAGCCCGACCGGCCCGTGTACCGCCAGCTCCTGCCCTTCAATCAGGGTGTCATGCAGGTAGTTGGAAACCCTGCCGCCCGGCACGCGCTTGACGGTGATCGAAAAACTGTACGGCACCGATGGCGAGCTGGAGATGGTGTAGGAGCGCATGATCGGCAGGCCGTCGATCTCCAGCTCCAGGGTCACGAACTGGCCCGGCTTGAAGAAGAACATGATCGGCTGGTCGGCCATGAAGCAGAACGTGCGCACGTCCCAGGTTTCCTGGATGACTTTGACGACACGTACCAGGTGACGCCCGTTGGCCCATGTCTGGGTCGTGACCGGGCTCAGGAAACTTTGGGACATACTCGATCTCCACGGCCGACTGTCGGCCTCTCATGCTGCGGATTCTGCGTAACGCGCGAGGCGGCCATTTACCTATCAACGACATTCACGTACTTACCGCGACCAGCCCCGTCCAACAAGGCCTGTCGCGTCGGGAACGGATGCGGCCATGTCGCCCATGGATAAGGTTCACTGCGCGCCCGGCTCCACACTCGCCACCAAGGGTCATAAGCATGATCGACTGATCTATCCTCATGCTTGAAACGCGATCACACCCGTATCAGCCACATTCGCAGGCCGCCCATGCCGCGGTCATGAGGGATTCAATCGATGGACGTCACCGCAACCTTGAGCCTGGGCGATCCGCTGGAACCTGCACGCAAGGCCACTGCCGAGATGCTGCAGAATCGCGAGCGCACGTACTCGCTGCCGCAGCCTTTCTACAGTGATGAGCGACTGTTTGAAATCGACATGCAGGAAATCTTTCACAAGGAGTGGCTGATTGCCGGGATGACGTGCGAAATCCCGACCAAGGGCAATTACCTGACGCTGCAGATCGGCAAGAACCCGATCCTGGTCGTGCGCGGCCCGGACGGTGCCGTCAACGCGTTCCACAATGTGTGCCGCCATCGCGGCTCGCGCCTGTGCACAGCCGAAAAAGGCAAGGTCGCCAAACTGGTTTGCCACTATCACCAGTGGACGTATGAGCTGGACGGTCGCCTGCTGTATGCCGGTACCGAGATGGGCGACGACTTCGACATGAAGCAGTTCGGCCTCAAACCGGTCCACGTCAAGACTGCGGGCGGCTACATTTTCATCAGCCTGGCAGAAAACCCGCCGGCCATCGACGAGTTCCTCTCGACGCTGCGCCACTACATGGAACCCTACGATATGGAGAACACCAAGGTGGCGGTGCAAACCACCTTGATGGAGAAGGCCAACTGGAAGCTGGTGCTGGAAAACAACCGCGAGTGCTACCACTGCAGTGGCTCGCACCCGGAATTGCTCAAGACGCTGCTGGAATGGGACGACGTCACCGATCCCCGCGCCGATCAGACCTTCAAGGATCATGTCGCCGCGTCCGCCGCTGCCTGGGACGCAGAGAAAATTCCCTACGCCCACGCCAGCTTCGGCCTGCGCAACCGTATCGTGCGCATGCCACTGCTTAAAGGCACAGTGTCGATGACCATGGACGGCAAGGTCGGCTGCAAGAAACTGATGGGCCGTATCCAGAACCCTGACCTGGGCTCGATGCGCATTCTGCATTTGCCGCACTCCTGGAACCACTGCATGGGCGATCACATCATCGTCTTCACGGTGTGGCCGATCAGCGCGCAGGAAACCATGGTCACCACCAAGTGGATTGTCCACAAGGATGCGGTCGAAGGCGTCGATTACGACGTCGAGCGTATGCGCCAGGTCTGGGACGCTACCAATGATCAGGACCGTCGTCTGGCCGAGGAAAACCAGCGAGGCATCAACTCCAGCGCCTATCAACCCGGCCCTTACTCGAAAACCTATGAGTTCGGCGTGGTCAACTTCGTCGACTGGTACAGCTCGCGCATGCTGGAAAACCTCGGCGCGGAGCCTGCACCGTATTTGAAGGGCGTGGCGGTCAATCACGAGTAGCGTTTACCCCGCCAACGCGATACGTCAGGGCTGACTCACTTCACGCACGAAGCGAGTCAGCCCTGAAGTATCGCCGACACAAAAGCCTTCCCGCCGATACCGTCATTTCTGACAGTTACGTGAAAAAACCTTTCGTGATCAACTCCCGTTGCAGTCAATCCAACGGACGGAGACACGAATCATGCTCAACCCAAAAATCATCACTCAATACAAAAACAAGAAGGTCGACGCCGCATCGACCATGACGGATATATCAGGGAAAAATATCCTCATGGGCTTCTGGCATAACTGGCCCTCGGAATCAGGTCAGGGCTACCAGCAGGGAATGTTTGCCGAAATGCCGCTGACAGGCATAGATAAGGCCTACAACGTCATTGCAGTGGCTTTCATGAAAGGCGCCGGCATACCGACCTTCAAGCCTTATAACCTGAGTGATGAGGCGTTTCGCGCTCAGGTAGCGGAACTGAATGCCCAGGGCCGGGCGGTGCTGATCTCGCTTGGCGGGGCTGATGCGCATATCGAGCTGCATGCCGGCCAGGAAGAAGCGCTGGCCTACGAGATTATCCGGCTGGTCGAAGTCTATGGCTTTGACGGCCTGGATATCGATCTCGAACAGGCCGCCATTACCTTTGCCGATAACCGCACCGTATTACCCGCCGCACTGAGAATGGTGCGCGAGCATTACGAGACCGAAGGCAAGCATTTCATTATCAGCATGGCTCCGGAGTTTCCTTATCTGCGATCGGCTGCCCGCGATACGCCACTGCTGAAAGAAATCACCACCTACTTTCCGTTTCTGAAAGAAGCCGTCGCCTTCCTCACGTCCTTCAGAAGTGGCGGCGCGTACCTCGCTTATATCGAGGCGCTTGAGGACCTCTATGACTTTATCGCCCCCCAATACTACAACCAGGGTGGCGACGGCATATGGGTCGACGAGCTCAACCTGTGGGTGACGCAAAACAATGATGCCCACAAGAAGGAATTTCTCTATTACCTGACCGACAGCCTGATCCACGGCACGCGCGGCTTTACCAAAATCCCGGCGAACCGGCTTGCGATCGGCTTGCCCACCAATAATGACGCCGCCGCGACAGGTTATGTGATCAACCCGGACGACGTGAAATACGCCCTGGACACCCTGCAGGCCGACGGCAACCCGATTCGCGGTCTGATGACCTGGTCGGTCAACTGGGACAATGGCACGCCCAAGGTTGGCGAAGCCTATAAATGGGAGTTTGCCAAACGCTACGGTTATCTCACCGGCGGCGAAACGCCCGTACCTGACAAGCCTTCAGTACCCACTGGCCTCAGGTCAACCGAACAAACCCCAACGTCGGTGAAACTCGTCTGGTCGCTGTCGGCAGGCCAGAACCCGGTACTGCGCTATGAACTGCGCCGCGACAACAGCGTGTCGTTATTTGCGGACAGCCCTTCGTATGAAGACACCGGCCTTCAGTCCGGTATCACTTACAGTTACCAGGTACGTGCCATTGATGTCATGGGCAACACCTCCGCATTCTCTCCAGCGATCAGCGTGAGTACCCAGGCAGGCGGCGGCGGTGCGGCGAACCCGACACCACCGGTCTTGAGCCTGGCAGGCGTCACCGATAGAAGTGTATCGCTGGAATGGACACAGTCCAGCAGCGAAGCTGGACTCCTCGAGTATCAAATTGCCCGGGATGGCTGGCCTTTTGTGAAGGTCCCTGCTGACCAACCACGCGTCTATACCGATGAGAACCTCACAGCGGGCAGAACGTATACCTACTTCGTTATTGCAAAAGATATACAGGGTAAGTGGTCGGAGATCAGCAACGAGCTGGAAGTCCCAACCGATCTGGAACCCTATAGACCTTCAGTGCCTGTCGACTTCAGGTCAACCGGGCGGACCACCACATCGATAACGCTGGACTGGAGTGTTTCGACGGATGCCAGCGGTCCGTTTGACTATGAGCTGTTCCGCGAGGGTGTTTCGATAGGCAAGGGCAAGGTTCCTCCCTTCATCGACGAAGGCCTTCTGCAAAGCCGCCTTTATGGTTATCACATCATCGCGACCGACAGTCTGGGCAACAGCTCAGGACTCTCTGAAGAACTTCTGGCCACTACAGAATCCGAGGCGTCCAATGATCGACCTGCGCCACCCGGCAACTTGCGTCAGACAGGTGCGACCCCCACCAGTGTTTCACTGGCATGGGATGCACCTACCGGGGGTACTGCCGTTGACGTCTACCATGTCTACAGTTTCGACGCGCCTACTGTGACCGTCGACTCAACCGTACTGACTTATACCGTCAGAGGCCTGACCCCAAGCAAGACCTATCAGTATCTGGTCGGCGCACGCGATAAAGATTCAGAACTGTCCGGGCCCAGCAACGTTGTGCAGGCCTCGACCAGCGCCGCATTGCTTGAATGGAAAACAAATACTGACTACGTGAAGGGGGATAAGGTGATGTATGCCGGTGCCTCTTACATCTGCCTCAATCCTCACCATTCACAAACAGACTGGTACCCAGGCGGTGCGCCGACGCTATGGGCACCCTGGACCGAGCAAGCAGGCGGCAGAGGTTTCCGCGACTGGCCGAAAGAATGGCAGTGAACCTCGCGAGTACCTGCCCTGGCTCATAAACAGACGGTGACGGTGTAATAACTGAACGACTTATCCACAGTGCCCAAAAAGCGTTTATGGATAAGTCGTTTTTTCGTAGGCCCGCAAATAGCTGGGGCAACAACGACTTACCGTGGAACACCTCATTCACAAAGCCTGTATGTTTTTTAACCAACTCTCTGCAGAGCTTAATTTCATTGGGCTACAGACGAGCACGAACACCTTATCCACAGAAGCGCCAACAGACTTTGGGTACAACTTGGTCCAGATAACCCACCCGCTGTGGACAACGTCTGAAATGGCCAAAAAAACCTCGCCGTCAGGAAGATTTCGCGCGCAATCTTCCATCCTGATCATTTTTTGAACAACAGCTCAAGACCCTTTAAATATATGGCCTGCAGACAACCACAAACAAGTTGTCCACAGTCACACCAACAGAGATTGTGGGCAAAGTGAGTGACTGACAGGTAGCGCCTGAATGCTTATCCACAAAAAGCCCAATGGAAATAACCACTTAGATTGATCAATTTTTGATCGCTACGTCACACGCCACGTCCAGCAAGAGCTTCAGCGATTAACGAACACTTTATCCACAGGCACGCGCACAGGGATTGTGTGTAAGTCCATCACGGCTGCCACGTCCACCTATCAGTTTTGCGAGTATCTCGACGCGTGGCACGCGCATAGGCTCTTTTCAGCGCTCCTTGATTAATCAAAGAGGCAATTCCGAGCCACTGTGAATGGACGCACCGGTGCCATGAAAAAATACCAAAGGACTGTATTGTCAGTGGCGTTCATCACAGGCCTGCTATTGGCCTGGCTCGTCAGTGCGGCCCCAGACCAGGGACCTTCTTCTCTGCCAGCGCCAGCGGTGTCGATTGCGCAAGTGTCGACCGTTAGCAGGGAAGTGAATGCGGGCACGTTCGAACAACCAAGACAGGCCGGAGAACCCGCCTTCGAGGGCGCCGTGTTCTTCGTCCATACGGGCCAGTTCATTGCACTCTTTATCGCAGCCTTCGACAGCCAGCCTGAACAGCTCGATCCAGCCCTTCCCGACACACCCCATTCGACGGACTTCTGGACCTACGCCGGCCAGCATTCAGGTCTGGGACCTGACCTTAAGCCATTCGACGAGCCAACCCGCGAGGGGGCGCTGCACCTGGCGATGATCGAAGGCAAAAACGCCTTGCTGAGCTCGAAAATCAACGGCATGCCCGGTCCGCAAACGCCCTATCCAACCACAGCGCAAAGCAATGACTTCTGGGACTTCATCGGCTTTTTTGACAAGCCCGGTACACCTGAAGCGATGAAAACCGATCAGGATCTGGTCTGGCCTGGCGTCTTCGTCTATTTCGAGCAGACCAAGGCCGTTTATCTGGCGCAGCACACCGGACGCCCAAGCGTCGATGCATGGCCTGCACCCGGCACAGAGCGCGGCGCCGGGTACTGGACGTTTGCGGGGACGCTGTCAGGCATTCAGACCTCCCTCCCCAAACCCTGGACCGACCTGAGCACGTCGAAAGGCTCTTATTATCGCAACCCGCTGACGCCGCTACGCAGTGACTACTACGCCTCCACCTTTATCGGATTCGCGCCCCTTCTGAATGCACAATTCCCGGGCGGCGCGCAGAGCAATCAGTACTGGGATTATCGCGGCGTCCATGAAGGCTCATACACCGACCAGAAAGCCTTCGGAGAAAACACCGCGCTCGAAAAACTGCATCGCGCCAAACTGCAGGGCAAGTGGGTTTCGTTTGCGGCCCACTTCTCAGGGGCAGTTGAACAGCCTTACCCGACCTCGCCCACCAACACCACTTATTGGGGAGTGCGCCACATCACCCAGAATGCCGGAACCTGGCAGGACCCCAGGACTGATCTGGACACCGAGACGTGGGTCGGCGCTATCCATTCGGTACAGCAGGGCCAGGGAAAAGCGCTGTACCGTGCGCTGAAATCCTGGACCGCGCCGCCAACCGGCTGGGATTACAGCCAGACCGACGAGTTTGAGTTATTGGGGACCTCCCTCCATGCAGGAACAGTGGCCGACCCCAAAACCCAACAGGAATTTACCTGGCCAGGCGCAGTGCACGAAACGCTGATCGACCACAACCCGGTGTATTTCGTCTCGCTGGCGGAAGGCCTTCCCTCCAAGCATGACTGGCCGCTACCAGCCACACCAGAAAGCAACGAGCACTGGTCGTATATTCCAGAGATACCACCGCTGGGTACCTTCGAAGCCCCGAGACGATTCGATGACTACAGCCAGGCAGGTTCGGTGTACGTGGATGGCACCGTTCCAGGCGCGCGCACGTTCTATGTTTCCAGCTACGAAGGCTATCCCGCCAACGATCTCGACAGCTTCTCGACGGTGGGCATCGTCGATCCTTACTGGGTCTATGCAGGCGGACACGCAGGCACATGGAGCGACTTCAAGCCCTTCGATGACATTACCCGGATCGGCGCACTGCATGAAGCCTCGATCAAGGGGCAGCGTGTAGTGCTGCGCTCACTGTTCGACGGCATGCCCTCTGCCGCGACGCCTTACCCAAGTGATCTTGCCAGTAACACCCACTGGGAATTCGTCACAGTGTTCAAACATGCCGGTACGGCAGACGACCTCAAAGGCCGTGATGACGCCACATGGCCAGGCGCACTGCACCTGGATGACGATCAGCACATCATTTTCGCGGCCCGGCAGCAGGCTCAACCGGTTGCAGGGGGATGGGTTTATCCGGTGGGTGAAACAAGCGATGAGCAGTGGAGCTACGTGACCTCACTCAACGGCGGCACTGCCGAAACGCCACGCGAACGTAACGACATCAACACCCCCGGCGCAATCTTTGCCGACCAGCTTGGCCTGACCCGTCAAAAACTTTTTCGCTCCAGATTTGCCGGATTTGCCCAGGATGTGGGTGCCGTCTATCCCTCAGGTGAAGAATCCAACACGTTCTATGAGTACGCCGGAGAACATGCCGGCACCTTCTCGGACCCAAAACCCTTCACCGATCCTACCTGGCCGGATGCGATACACGTGGCCACCATCAATGGCCAACGGGTGCTCCTCAAATCGAAGATGACCGGAAAGCCCACTTCGCAAACGCCTTACCCGCAAGACCCCACAAGTACAGACTTCTGGGAGTTCATGTTTACCTCAGATCAGGCAGGCACTTACGCCGACCCCAAATCAATGAGCGGCCAGACCTGGATTGGCGCTGTTCACGAGTACAGCTCATCAGGCAGGAGCCAGCTTTACATCGCTCAGCAGTCGGGAAACCCGATCGCCGACAATTGGCCTCTCCCGACTTCGGGCGACACACAGTATTGGAAAGTGCTGGGCCTGGTCCGGCACAAAGGCACGTTTGCCGATCCGAAAGACTTCGATGAAATGACCAGCCAGGGGCTGATTCACGCCACCATCGTTGAAGGGCAGCGCGTCTATTATCGCGCCCTCGCACGAGGCGTTCCTCAAGCCAATGACTGGAGTTACCCCGCGCCCGGAACCCACAACGAGCACTGGGAGTATCTGGGCACAAACCTTCCCGTGGGCACCTGGGCCGATCCGAAAGGCGACTCCGGCTTTACCACGCCGGGCAGCATTCACGCGATGCAAGCCAGAGACCGTACTCTGTATCTGCTTTCCAAGGTCGATGGACTGCTTGCCGAGCACGACTGGCCGATTCCGCTGGTCGGAGAAAATGATTACTGGACAGTGGTCGGGGAATCCCGGCATTCGGGCGAGATCATCGACCCCAAGGATCAGCAGGAAGTGACCTGGACCGGGGCGATTCATATGCGCCAGGTCGACAACACCAGGCGTTATTACCGCTCGAAGATTACGGGCAATCTCGCGGTCATCGGCATCGATCACCCGCTGCCGCTGGAGGCAACCGACAACGCCTGGTGGGAGTTCGCGGGGCAGTCCTCTCACCAAGGCACACTGACTGATCCAGTGCAGACGGGGGAGATGATCAGGCCCGGAGACACTGTCAAGGTTATCCATACTGCGGACGAGTATTACCAGGCTCGCTTTGCCGGTGTTTTCAATACCGGGCATCCGCTGCCTGACTCACAGCAAAGCAATGACAACTGGTTTTATGTGGGTAAAAGTGCCTTTGCAGGCACCTTGCAATCGCCCAAGGACGCTTACGAAATCACCTGGCCCGGTGCGATTCACCGCTTTGAAGTTGATGGAAAGGCTTACTTCGCAAGGGCCCTCATCGATGGCGCTCCCGGCCAGGAAGGATGGCACTATCCGGCACCGCCTGACAGTAACGAGCAGTGGTCTTACCTGGACATGGGCATTCACGCGGGCAGTTGGCTCGATCCGAAACCTCAATCCGATGCGACCTGGCCAGGCGCGCTGCACGTGGTGAAGATCCCCACCGGCATCGGCGAAAGTTTCACCCGATGGTTCTACAGATCAAAAATCTGGGGGCATGTAGCGGATGATGAAGAGGGTTACGCGAACGAAAACAACTTTGATCGTGTGGGCTTTTCGATTTACCAGGGCACGCTGAACAGTCCCAAGCTTTTCGATCAGCCCACCTGGGTGGGCGCCATCCATCTGGACCGGGGAACGCAGTTTCTGTTTGAAGCCAGAAAATCCGGCGAAATGGGTATAGATGTAGGCGAGCGGCCAATGACGCCGACGGATAACGAATCCTGGCACTTCCTGGGTATCAGCAAGCACTTCGGCACCCAGAACGATCCCAAGGAATGGGATGAATACACCTGGCCCGGACGTCTGCATCGCTATGAGCATGACGGCAAAACACTCTATTTTCATGCACAGATGACAGGGACACCCTCAGCCAACAACTGGTACTACCCGACCGATGAAAGCAGCACCGAGCAGTGGGCCTATTACGGTACAACATCCCATGCAGGCACTTTTGCCGACCCTCATATACCTGACGAAGTTACGTGGAGGGGAGCGATTCATCGCGTAGAAAAAGACGGCATACGGTTCTATTTCAAAGCCAGAAGCGCTGGCATACCCGAGCAGCAGAACTGGACCTACCCCACGGACGCGACGAACAATGAGCATTTCATCTACGTAGCGACCGAAAGACACGCCGGCACGCTCAGCGATCCCAAGGATGAGAAGGAGCCCGTCGTACCGGGCGATTATGTAAAAACACCCCATGAGGGCATTGATCTTTATTTCATCGCAAAAAACAGCGGCGTTCCTTCATTGAATGACTGGCCGTTCCCCTTCGACATGCGAGACACCGAAAACTGGGTTTTCTATGGCATCTCCAGAAACGCAGGCACCCTCGATGCCCCCAAGGAGTGGGACGAAGTCAGCTGGCGCGGCGCCGTGCATGTGCACAACGTCAGCGGGATGCGTTTATTGTTTAGCGTGAACTCCGACAAGGAGGGCATTGCAGAACAGGACAAGTGGACGCTGCCTCCGAACGCGCCACTGGATGCGGACGAAGAAAAGAAGCCTCCGGCTCTGGTCGAAAAGTCACCGGCCTGGAAGTTTCTTCAGGTCACGCACCTCAACGGAACACGCGAACAGCCCAAAAGCGTAGCTGACTGGACGCAGAACGGGCTCGTCCACCAGACCACCATCGACTATCAGCGCATGCTGTTCAGGTCGAAGTTCACAGGGAAGAACGACTACCCCAAGGGGCAGCCCGCAAAAGATGACCCCGTTGCCCCCAAGAGTTCTACATGGTGGGAGTTCTTCAGCAAGGGACGGGGCACCCTCCAAGTGCCCAATACCTGGAACGACTACGCCTACCCGGATGATATCTACAGCTACGACTACCAGGGCGAACGGTTGTTATTCCGCGCAGAAAAAGAGGGTCGTCCTTCTGAAAAAGGCTGGTACTTTCCGACCTCGGAATACAGCACGTCAGACTGGACATACCTCTACAAAAATGAAGGTAACTACGCCGATCCCAAAACGTGGAACGAATTTACGCGTGTGGGGGAAATCCATCGTTCCGATCACGACGGCCAGACGTGGTTCTTCAAAGCCTTGCAGGAGGGCAGCCCTGCCAGACACAACTGGTATTACCCTGCTGGTGCCGCAGACAATGGTTTCTGGACCTATGCCGGCAAGCATGCAGGCACCTGGCAGGACCCGAAGGAATGGAACGAGCCTACTTATCCTGGCGCCATTCACTCGCTGAATAACATCACTTTTTACCGTTCGAAATTTTCCGGTAACGCGGCGACGCACTATTGGTACTACCCGACCGCCGAAACAGAAAACGCCTACTGGATCAAGGTCAGCAAGGACGCTTATGCAGCGCCGGGCATCAATGATTTTACCAGGCCATTCGATCAGTACACATGGGTCACCGCGCACAACGCCTATCTGGACGCCATTACCCCGCAACTGGAGCGTGGGATCAGAGGGTTCATGCTGGATATCCACATGGATGTGGGCGATTACAACGGGCAAAAACGGGTTCGGGTATGCCATCTGCCGGCGATCGGTGCATGCTGGGCGGACGCGCCCTTGTTAAGCGACGTACTCAGAGAGTTTGTTGCCTATATGCAGAAAGACCGAAATGCCGTCATTTCCCTGCTGTTCGAATCGACGCTGAGCTCAGACGAACTGCGTCCGGTGCTGGAGCAAGTGCCGGAATTGGCAGATTACAGCCATGTGTCCAATGGATACAGCTGGCCAACGCTTAGGGAAATGATCGACAGTAACAAACGCCTCGTCATGTTATCGAACGGAGAAGTGGCCAAAAGGTACACGCTGGCCGGCAAGCAGGCCGAGGTTCTTTGGGCACCCGATACAGAAGTCGAGAACACCTATAACCTGGGTATAACGTCGCTGGTGCATGACTGGCAGTGCAAAAGCCGCTACGGTTACATGGACCTTTCGTTACGCACCCGGGACGGCGGCCTGCCGCGGTTATTTGTCCTCAATCAATTCCATTCCTGGGGCAGTACTACGCTGCATGCAGGGGACGTGGATAACAACCTGACCTGGTTGCAGCGCAGGGTAGAAAACCATTGCGGTGAAGCGACCGGTTGGCGCAAACCCAACTATCTGGGCATTGATTTCAACCAGGTGGGTGACGCACTGCCCTATGCCGCGACGCTTTCTCAAGGCGGTCTTTATTTCTACGAACGCAACAATGCCGATCGTGGAGGCGACGCCTCCTGCGTGTTGCCGGTCAATCAGAGCGGGGGCAGCAGCGGCGTTCAATATGATCTGAAGCTTGCCTCACGCGGGTGTGAGAACGACGAACTCAGGTCAATGGAACTTGAAGGTGTTCGAGCGGGCACGCGTATCGAACTGTACGACAACCCCAACGGTGACCGGCAAGATGACTTCACGATCATAGACGTCAAACAATCGGTCCCCATGGGCAAAAGGGTGCGAATCGATTCATTCGAGGGCACGACCGATACGTTCTATTACCGTAAGCTCGCCTCTCGCAATAACGGGCTCGACGGTAAGGTTTCACGAATAAGAGTGCTTAACAAGCCAGACGATAACGACATCAGTGACGCAAGCATTGTGTTCTATGAAGGCAACGGGGCAACACAGAATATTGTCTGCACCGTTCCCTTCAACGTCGACAGGCAATTCAAGATGGGCAGTGGCAACAACAACTATGGCTGCGACAACGATGAAATACGCTCGGCCAAAATACTCAAGGCCGGCAAGGGATCAGTGTTCTCGGTTACCGGCAGGCCGGACGGCGGCTTTGGTCAAGGTCGTACAGGCGTGACATTCAAACGGACCATTTTGTTACCCATCACGATTTCCAGTTTCAACCGCAGTTACGAAAACGCGGATGTCAAAGTCGAGGTCAGCAATGGCGGCGGTCTGGACGGGAGCATTTCCTATGCCTACTTCCGGCCGGCCTCCGAACAGAAAGGCAAACCGCCTATCAAAGAGGGCAGCACAGGACCCTAGGGTTACCTTACAACGCCCTCATCGATCAACAGCTTCAGAATCGCGGCTGCGCCCTCTTCAGGGCGCAGCCCCTTGAGCACCTGCCCCCCGCCACCACTGGCCTTGGCGGTGGCGGCTTTCATGCGATCAGCGCCGCTCTTGGCCTTGATCACTTTCAGGCGTTTGGGCCGCGGTCTGGCGGGCTGCAGCGATTGGTCGGTCAATAACTCATCGGTAACTGCCTGAACGATTTCGGTGTCCAGCGTGCCACGCTGCGCGGGCCCGAAGGCGCTTTGTCGAGGTTTGGGAGCCGCGTTATCCACAGTGGCCAGAAACGGCAGGCGAACCTTCAGCCGGCGACGCTGGCCGCGAGGCAGAGCCTGCAAGACCAGCGCGGTGCCGTTGTTCAGCGCCTCGACTTCAGCCAGACCGGTCACCAGCGGCCAGCCCAGCCTCTCAGCCAACAGAAAGGGCAGCATGCCCGACCCTTCACCGGCTTCAGCCTGACTGCCGGCCAACACCACCTGTGCGGCAGAATCGCGAAGGTAGTCAGTCAACGCAACCAGCGCATCGGCGCCCTCGGGTTGCTCCAGCACATGCAGCTCGTTGAGCCCCATGCCAAGGTAAGCGCGCAGCGCCGGTTCTTCGGCATTGCCGGCGTGCAGCACCTGCAAGTTATCCCCAGCCAGTTGCAAACCGAGCTCGACGGCCCGCGCATCCTGTTCGGCGCGGCGCGCACGACCTGATGTCGGGTGCGCCCCGATGGACACCAGACTGATGATCTGTACCGCATGCTTATCCACAGACACTTCAGGCTGCATCGCGTTTACCTCCGCTGCGCCAGGCTTCGACGGCGGCGATCAGCGCCGTGAGTACTTCGGCGCTCTCGCCGATGACCGATAGATCAGCGCGCTTGACCATGTCGCACCCCGCATCCAGATTGATCGCAATGACCTTGTCACAGGCGCCGATGCCCTGCAGATGCTGGATGGCTCCGGAAATACCGACGGCAACATACACCCTTGCGGTCACCCAGGTGCCACTCGCGCCGACCTGCCGTTCGCGGCCCATGAAACCATCGTCCACCGCCACCCGCGACGCCCCTTCGGTGGCACCGAGAGCCGAAGCGGCCTGATGAAACAGGTCCCAGTCCCTGACGCCATTGCCGCCAGACAGAATGAATTCGGCTTCAGCCATGGGGATAACCCGGGGATCGACGGCTACCGCCCCCAGGTCTTCGATACGCGGCAGGCTGCGCGCCACGCCTGTGGACAACTCGACCGGCAATGCCTCGTGGCGGGTTTCGCTGACCGGTTCGGCGCACTCCACAGCGGCCAGAATCAGGCGCGCCAGAGGCCGAACCAGGTCTTCGCGGCCTGCACCTGCGCGGCTTATGCACAGCTGGTCCTTGACCTGCCAGACCCGCGTTGCGGGTCGCTCGCCGATGCTGGCGGCAAAACGTCTTCCCAGCTCGCCACCGCCGCTGCGGCTGTCCGGCAGCAGCCAGTGGCGCGGGTTGAACTGGTTATCCACAGCCCGCAGCCCTTGCACACGCTGTTCAGGTGAATAACCGTCGAACTCGGCACCGTCGATAATCAACAGCCGATCCGCGCCAGCGGTGTCGAAGGCAGTTTCCTTGTGCTCGCCGAACACCACCGTCAGCACGGCGCCCTCGGCCCCCGCCAGCTGACGCGCCAGGCCCAGCAAATCACGGTCATGGCTGCTCAGGCGGCCGCCGACCATATCGGGCACCACGGTGATATAGAACGCTGGCTCGACGAGGGTATGCAGCGGCAACTGCACTTCGGCAGCAACCGAACGCTTGACCGCGCCGCCCTGCTGCGCGCCGCTGCGGTCAATACGCTTGATGCCGTTGGGGCCGATAAATCCCTGACCATGCAGGTTTTTGCGCATCAGGCCATTCGGCCCCATCCAGCTGTTCTGTACGGGCTGCATGGCCGCGTGCAACGGATGCAGTCGATTGCGGGCGATCCACTCGGCGCGTGGATCACGGCGGATAAGGTCGCTCATCAGTGCACCTCCGCAGGTTCACGTTTGGCCGGTGCTGGCGTGCTGGGGATAACTTCCTCGATCAACGCATCGGCCACCAGCTCGGCGATGTCCTTGATCAGCGGTCGCGGTTCGACAACGCCTTCGAGCATGGCTGTGCACTGTGGACAACCCACGGCCACCAGTTCGGCAGCCGTTTCACGAATGTCGTCCATGCGCATGTCGGGAATCCGCTGTCTGCCGGGAATATCCGTGATCGGCGCGCCACCGCCGCCACCGCAGCAGCGGGAACGGAAGCCCGAGCGCTGCATTTCCCTGATCTCGATCCCCAGTGCCCGCAGCACTTCACGCGGCGCCTCGTATTCGCCGTTGTAACGGCCCAGATAACACGGGTCGTGATAGGTCACGCTGGCGCCTTTGTGCTGACTCAGATTCAGGGCGCCGCTGCGCACCAGCTCGGCCATGAAGGTGCTGTGATGCTGCACCTGATAGTCACCGCCAAAAGCGCCATATTCGTTTTTCAGTACATGAAAGCTGTGCGGGTCGCAGGTCACGATGCGTTGGACACTGTACCGGGACAGGGTCTGAATGTTGCGCCGGGCGAGCGTCTGGAAGGTCGCTTCATCACCCAAACGTCGCGCCACGTCGCCGCTGTCGCGTTCTTCGAGGCCCAGCACGGCAAAATCCACACCGGCCGCCTTGAGGACTTTGACGAACGCGCGCAGGGTACGCTGGTTACGCATATCGAACGCGCCGTCACCGACCCAGAACAGCACATCCACGGTTTTTTTCTCGCTGAGCAGCGTCAGGTTCAGATCGGCCGCCCAGTTCATTCGCCCGCCCGGCGCAAACCCGCCGGGGTTGTCGGTAGCAATCAGGTTGTCCAGCACTTCAGCGCCCTTGTTCGGCGTAGCGCCCTTTTCGAGAGTCAGGTGGCGGCGCATGTCGACGATGGCGTCGACGTGCTCGATCATCATCGGACACTCTTCGACGCAGGCCCGGCATGTGGTGCAGGACCACAGCGTTTCGGCGTCCACCAGCCCGTTGACGATGGGCTGATGCGGATTGCCGCCATGCTCGCCCAGCGGTTTGCCTTTACCGTCCAGCGATGGATACGGACTGCCCGCAAATTTTGCGTCGGTGCCACCGGCAAGGCCGACCACCATGTCCTGAATCAGCTTTTTGGGGTTGAGCGGCTGGCCCGCCGCAAACGCCGGGCAGGCCGCTTCGCACTTGCCGCACTGCACGCAGGCGTCGAAGCCCAGCAGTTGATTCCAGGTGAAGTCCTGGGGCTTTTCTACACCCAACGGCGCGCTGCGATCGGCCAGGTCCAGCGGTTTCAAGCCCGTGGAACGTCCGCCACCAAAACGCTCGGCCCGGCGATGCCAGGCCAGGTGCAGCGCCCCGGCGAAGGCATGCTTCATCGGCCCGCCCCAGGTCATGCCGAAAAACAGTTCGCTCACGCCCCACAGCACGCCCAGCCCAAGGACGGCCACCAGCACCCAGCCACCGAAGTGCTCGGGAAGAATGCCGGCCACCGGCAGCGTGACCAGAAAGAAGCTCGCGGAAAACGCCATGAGGCTTTTCGGCAGGCGCATCCATGGGCCTTTCGACAGACGCGCAGGAGGGTTCAGACGACGACGATAGACAAACACCGCGCCGACAAACATCACCGCCGTCATCAGCAGCAGCGCATAGCCAAGCACGCGATTATGCAGACCGAAACCGTGCACCAGAATCGCCAGCACAATCGAGGCCACCGCACCGCCCGCTGTGGCCACGTGGGTATTGGCGATGTATTTGTCGCGTGCGACCACATGATGCAGATCGACCATATAACGCTTGGGCATAGCCAGCAGGCCACCCAGCCAATCGACTTTCGAGGACCGACCGTTGCGCCACAGGGTTACCCGCCGCCAGGCGCCCAGCGCCGCAAGGGCCAGGGCGCTGAACAGCAGGATGGGAAGAAGAGTGTCTAGCATCATGTCGCTCTCAAGGCAAAAGCCTCAAGCTGCAAGCTACAAGCTTCAAGAAAAAGCACGGAACAGAAGCGCTTACTTGCCGCTTGAAGCTAACAACTTGCAGCTGCTCTCAGAAATCCTTACACAGCCGCAAGCCGTCATAGATCGCCGCGTGGGTATTACGCTGCGCCACGCAATCGCCTATACGAAACAGCAGGTAACCGTCACCCGGCTGGCTCAACGATGGCTGTGGCTGAATGGCGAACAGCGCGTCGATGTCGATCTGGCCTTTGTTGCGCGAGCCTTCCTTGAGCGCGTAGTAGATCGCTTCGTCCGGACGCACACCGTTTTCCACCACCACCTGATCGACCACCCGCTCTTCCTTGGCGCCGGTGTATTCGTTTTCCAGCACCGCTACCAGCTTGTCGCCCTCGCGATAGACCTTTTCCAGCATCATGTCGCCGGTCATGATCACTTCCTTGGGGTACATGCTGCGGTAGTAGGTCGGGAACGAGGTTCCGCCAATCGCCACGCCCGGTTTGATGTCATCGGTGACGATTTCGACCTGGCAGCCCTTGTCGGCCAGAAAGTCGGCCACCGACATACCGGTGAACTCGCAGATGGTGTCGTAGACCAGCACGTTCTTGCCTGGCGCCACCTTGCCGTCCAGCACGTCCCAACTGCTGACCACCAGGCCTTCCGCCGCCCCCCAGTGTTCGTTCTGCTCCAGAAACGGATGACCGCCGACCGCCAGCACCACGATGTCCGGGCGCAGGTCGAGAATGGTTGCCGCATCCGCGGCGGTCCCCAGACGCAGGTCGACTTTCAGGCGCGCCAGCTCCAGCTGGAACCAGCGGGTGATGCCGGCGATCTGGTCGCGCTGCGGTGCCTTCGATGCCGTGGTGATCTGCCCGCCGATGAAGTCCTTCTTCTCGAACAGGGTCACGTCATGGCCGCGTTCGGCGGAGACCCGCGCCGCTTCCATGCCGGCAGGCCCGGCACCGACCACGACTACCTTGCGCTTCGGCCCGGCGGATTTCTCGATAATGTGCGGCACGCCCATGTATTCGCGGGAGGTCGCGGCGTTCTGGATGCACAGCACGTCCAGGCCCTGATACTGACGATCGATGCAGTAGTTGGCACCGACGCACTGTTTGATCTGATCGATCTGGCCCATTTTGATCTTGGCGATCAGGTGCGGGTCGGCAATGTGCGCGCGGGTCATGCCGACCATGTCGACATAGCCGCCTTCCAGAATTCGCGTTGCCTGGTTCGGGTCCTTGATGTTCTGCGCGTGCAGCACCGGGGCCTTGACCACTTCCTTGATGCCGGCCGCCAGGTGCAGGAACGGCTCCGGTGGATAACTCATGTTCGGAATGACGTTGGCCAGGGTGTTGTGGGTGTCACATCCCGAGCCCACCACGCCGATGAAATCGATCATGCCGGTGTCGTCGTAATACCTGGCGATCTGTTTCATGTCCTCGTGGCTGAGGCCGTCGGGGTGAAACTCGTCGCCACAGATGCGCAACCCCACACAGAAGTCGGGGCCGACTTCCTTGCGCACCGCCTTGATCACTTCCAGACCGAAGCGCATGCGGTTCTCGAAACTGCCGCCCCACTCATCGGTACGCTTGTTGACGCGCGGGCTCCAGAACTGGTCGATCATGTGCTGATGCACCGCCGACAACTCGACACCATCCAGACCACCGGCCTTGGCACGCGCCGCAGCGCTGGCGTAGTTGCCGATTACCCGCCAGATTTCTTCCGGCTCGATGGTTTTACAGGTTGCCCGGTGTACCGGCTCGCGAATGCCCGACGGCGACAGCAGGGTCGGCCAGTGATCGCCATCCCAACGCGAGCGACGGCCCATGTGGGTAATCTGGATCATGATCTTGGCGCCGTGCTTGTGCATGGCGTCGGCGAGGTTCTGGAAGTGCGGGATGATTCTGTCGGTCGCCAGGTTGACCGATTTCCACCAGCCTTGCGGGCTGTCGATGGCCACGCTTGAAGAGCCGCCACAAATGGCCAGACCGATGCCGCCCTTGGCTTTCTCCTCGTAGTACTTCACGTAACGATCCGTGGTCATGCCGCCGTCGGTGGCGTAGACCTCAGCGTGCGCGGTGCTCAGCACGCGATTGCGGATGGTGAGTTTGCCGATCTGGATCGGCTGGAACATCGCTTCGAAAGCCATAACCCGATCCTCGATTTACAGCGGCTTGACGACGAACAGACCGTCGTCATGACCTTCTTCGGAACCACCGTAAACCTGCTCGGCAACCGTGCGCACAGGGCTGCCGCTGGCAGCGAGGATCTGGTCCATGGCCCCGGCGAACCAGCCGGTGAACATGTAATCGACCTTGCGCCCGACCTTGCCGTAGACGTACACGAAACAGGAGTGCTCCAGCTTCACGCTGGCAGTGCCTTTCTCGACGTCGATGTCCTGGATCTTGAACAGGCCCCAGCCACGCTGCGACAGGCGCTTCATGTAGTGCTCGAACACCGCAACGCCTTGCAGACCATGGCATTCGGCTTCCTTTTCGCACCAGTGCCAGGCGGATTTGTAACCCGCCTTGTAGAGGATGTCAGCGTAGGCATCGGCGCCCAGCACTTCTTCGATGCCCATATGGTTGTTGACGAAAAAGTGCCGGGGCACGTACAGCATCGGCAACGCATCGGAGGTCCAGACGCCGGTTTCGCTGTCGACTTCGATGGGCAGTTGCGGGGCGATTTTAGCCATGGCGGTCAAACTCCAGATGATTCGGGCTACACCCACCGCTCGAAGGGCCGTGGGGGTTCAATTCGATAAGGTATGGCGGGCGGTTTACTCGCCCCAGACGTCGGCCAGAACGTTGACCCAGTTCTCGCCCATGATCTTGCGCACCACGCGTTCGGAGTGACCGCGCTTGAGCAACGTTTCAGTCAGATTGGGAAACTCCCCGACGGTGCGGATGCCCAGCGGGTTGATGATCTTGCCGAAGTTGGTCAGGCGGCGGGCGTAGCCCTTGTCGTGGGTCAGGTACTCGAAAAATTCCTGGCCGTGACCCTGGGTGAAGTCAGTACCAATGCCGATGGCGTCTTCGCCGACGATGTTCATCACGTATTCGATGGCTTCGGCGTAATCGTCGATGGTCGACTCGATGCCCTTGGCCAGGAACGGCGCGAACATGGTCACGCCGACAAACCCGCCATGGTCGGCGATGAACTTCAGTTCGGCGTCAGACTTGTTGCGCGGGTGTTCCTTGAGGCCGGACGGCAGGCAGTGGGAATAGCAGACCGGTTTTTTCGATTCGAGAATGACTTCTTCCGAGGTTTTCGAGCCGACATGGGACAGGTCGCACATCACCCCGACACGGTTCATTTCAGCGACGATCTCACGACCGAAGCCCGACAGCCCGCCGTCGCGCTCGTAGCAGCCGGTGCCTACCAGATTCTGGGTGTTGTAGCACAGCTGCACGATGCCGACGCCAAGCTTCTTGAAGATCTCGACGTAGCCGATCTGGTCTTCATAGGCATGCGCGTTCTGGAAGCCGAACAGGATGCCGGTCTTGCCCAGTTCCTTGGCCTTGCGGATATCGGCTGTGGTGTGCACCGGCATGACCAGATCGCTGTTCTCGCGCATCAGTTTCTGGCTGGTGCAGATGCTGTTGATGGTCGCCTGAAAGCCTTCCCACACCGACACGGTGCAGTTGGCCATGGTCAGGCCGCCCTTGCGCATGTCTTCAAACAGCTCGCGGTTCCACTTGGCGATGATCAGCCCGTCAATAACGATGCTGTCGGCGTGTAATTCGGCTGGGCTCATCAGGCTGTCCCCTTTTTTGATTCCGGTGCGCCGAATCGGCTGTCGGCGCTAATGGGGTCAGCATATGCCGGAGGGTCAGGGGAACCGGGTGCAAAAACGACAGGGGGTTTGCCGAAAGCGTCAAGATGCGACAAAGGGGTACGGCGCGTGGTCGTGCGATGTCGTAAACCTGTTCAATGTCTCGCGCTTGAGACAGAATCGAGCCTATCAATGGATCGGAGCGACTCGATGAAAACGTTTTTGCTGACCCTGGCCCTTATGACGACAGCTGTGACAGGCGTACATGCTGCTCAGAATCCGGACGCGTCGCCCTGCGACGGTGTCGAGGACGACAAGCAGACACTGGAATGCTCGGCCTACAGCCGTACCACTGCCGAACAGTTGCTCAAGGAGAACTTCGACAATCTGCTCAAGCGGGTTCAGTCCCAGTTCGTTGCCAATAAGACGCAGTTCAACGACTTTACCAGCAAACTCAAAACCGCCCAGCAAGCCTGGGAGAAGCTGCGTGACGCCGACTGCGCGGTGGAAGTCTTTCCTTCTGCAGCAGGCAGCAAGGCCTTCACCATCAGCGAAAACGACTGCATTGCACGCATGAGTGACGAGCGCTCGGAGTATCTGGAGTCGATAGCTCAGGAATAACGTCTACGATGAGATAACCTGCCTCTTTATATGAACGAGCTCATCAGGTTTTCTCATGATTATTTGCGGTGTAGAAATCAAAGGCAGCGAAGCCATCTTCGCCCTCGCCACACGGCAGAGCAGCGGCCTCGCCCACCTGCCGCTGGCCACGAAAAAGATCGCGCTGGAGGACGATGAAGAGCCTGCCAACGTCAAGGCTTTCGCCACGCAAATCGCAGGCTTCGTGCGTGAAAACGGCGTCAGCCACATCGCCATCAAGAAGCGCAGCAAGAAAGGCGAATTCGCTGGCGGCCCGACCACCTTCAAGATCGAAACCATCTTTCAACTGATGTCCGATTGCGACGTGGTGCTGATCTCGCCGCAAACCATCAACGCACAGAACAAGAAACACTCCTTCGCCCTGCCTGACACCCTGAACAAGTACCAGCACGAAGCGTACAAGGCGGCGTGTGCAGGGTTGATGAAGAGCGTTTAAGCGCTTCAAGAGCGTCCGGAACCGCATGCCCACGCGGAGTACCCATCGTTACGCACAAGTCCGCTTTTGATTCTGGCCGAAGGCTGTGGGAGCGAACTTGTTCGCGAAGACGGTCGTTCATAAAATGCATTTTTGGAGAATGTACCGGCCCTTTCGCGAACAAGTTCGCTCCTACGCCCGCCGCGCAGAAGCGAGATGTTCAGGCTCTTCAGTACTTGTGTCTAACCATGAGCGCGGAGCATTCATTCACCCGGCAGGTGCTTTTGACCGGACATAAAAAAACCCGCATTTCTGCGGGTTTCTTCAATGCTCAGTCAACTCAGTTGACCTTGGCATCCAGTTCGCCACGCGCGTAGCGTTCGAACATGGCGTCCAGGGAGATCGGCTTGATCTTCGAGGCGTTGCCAGCGGTGCCGAATGCTTCGTAACGAGCGATACATACATCACGCATCGCCGAAACGGTCTTGGCCAGGTACTTGCGCGGGTCGAACTCGCTCGGGTTTTTGGCCATGAATTCGCGGATGGCACCGGTCGACGCCAGACGCAGGTCGGTGTCGATGTTGACCTTGCGCACGCCGTGCTTGATGCCTTCAACGATTTCTTCGACCGGCACACCGTAGGTTTCTTTGATGTCGCCGCCGAACTCGTTGATGATCTTCAGCCATTCCTGTGGAACGGACGAAGAACCGTGCATCACCAGGTGAGTGTTGGGGATGCGCTTGTGGATCTCTTTGATCCGCTCGATCGCCAGGATGTCGCCGGTAGGCGGCTTGGTGAACTTGTAAGCGCCGTGGCTGGTGCCGATGGCGATGGCCAGGGCATCGACCTGAGTGCGCTTGACGAAGTCAGCGGCCTCTTCCGGGTCGGTCAGCATCTGGCTGTGATCCAGAACGCCTTCCGCACCAACGCCGTCTTCTTCACCGGCCATGCCGGTTTCCAGCGAACCCAGCACGCCCAGCTCGCCTTCCACGGAAACGCCGCAGGCGTGAGCGAAGGACACCACGCGACGGGTAACGTCGACGTTGTAGTCGTAATCGGCCGGGGACTTGCCGTCTTCACGCAGCGAGCCGTCCATCATGACCGAGCTGAAACCCAGCTGGATCGAGCGCTGGCAGATGTCAGGGCTGGTGCCGTGGTCCTGATGCATGACCACCGGGATGTGCGGGAATTCTTCGATCGCGGCGAGGATCAGGTGACGCAGAAACGGCGCACCGGCGTATTTGCGGGCACCGGCAGAAGCCTGGACGATCACCGGGGAGTCGGTCTTGTCGGCCGCTTCCATAATGGCGCGCATCTGTTCCAGGTTGTTTACGTTGAAGGCTGGAACGCCGTAGCCGAATTCGGCTGCGTGGTCCAACATCTGGCGCATGCTGATAAGTGCCATTGTCTGTTTCTCTCCCGGTAGGGTCGTTAGTCGAGCAAGCCTGCCGTAGTGGCGGCTGCCATTCAAGTTATAAGCTCAGCCGCGAGGCCGTGCGTGTGTGCCCGAGATCCGACTTATCTGGCCTTGCAGCCGCGACCGATCAGATCGTTGGTAGCGTCCCAGTAGATCAGGCCCTCGCTACCCTTGTTGACGAATGCCAACACATTGTTGCTGTACAGCGTTCCGCTGGCAGCGCCGGGTTCGGCCTTGAGCCTGAACACCTGATCGCTCTGATTCAGACGCACATCGACTTCCTTTTTGGCCGAGTCGATGTAGCGCCAGTTGACCTCAGCATTGCTGTCGCATACCCAGCGATTCCAGGGGTCATTCTGCTGCGGTGAAGTCATGCTCGAACAACCGCCAAGCACTGCCAAAACCCCGAGGGCAATCAAGCCTTTCATTACGTCTCCTGGCTGCCCTGCGAAACGCGGCGTGTGCCGGCCGTTTCAACTGTCAGGGGCAGTTCTGTTCCTGTTTTCGGTCATCGGCCGGCTCACCGGTCACATGCGCCTCGACCCGTTGACTGTTTTCGGTCGTCGGCACATTCACGTCGGCCGGGCTGAATATCTGACAGGTCTTGGCACGCGAGCCAGAACCGGTACAACCAGCCAGTACAATGCAGCTCATAAGAGCCAGGGCAGCGATCTTCATGGCGAAACTCCTTTCGCGGAAAAATATCCACCCTTTAAAGACCACTGAAGCCCGTCAATGTTGCCAACGGGTTTCAGACCTGGCTCACAGACAACCTACATTGCCGGTCCGCGGCATGAATTCGTAACGATCCCATACTTCCGGGCCGCCGCGCTTGTAGACAACCGGCACCGTTTCGGCCTGCCAGCCCGCCTGATAGCAGCTTAGCTGGAGCGGTTGCGTCGGGGAGTCGCTCTCCACCTCTTCAGCCGCAGGCTTGCCCGCGCAACCGGCCAGTAAACCTGCGATGAGAAACCACGGTAACGCCCTGACCATTGACCACTCCTTGTCCAAGGCTTTCACTCAAGCCTTGGCGCGTTGTTCGAGCACTTCCACCGCTGGCAGGACCTTGCCTTCCACGAACTCGAGGAACGCACCGCCACCGGTCGAAATGTAGGAAATCTGTTGTGCAACACCATACTTGTCGATGGCCGCCAGTGTGTCACCACCGCCCGCGATGGAGAACGCCTGGCTTTCAGCAATGGCCTTGGCCAGCGTTTTGGTGCCTTCACCGAACTGATCGAACTCAAATACGCCGACCGGACCGTTCCACAGGATAGTCCCGGAAGATTTCAGTAATTCGGCGAAATGTGCAGCAGTTTGCGGGCCAATATCGAGAATCATGTCGTCATCGGCGACATCGGCAATCAGCTTGACGGTAGCGGCAGCGCTCTCGGCGAACTCCTTGGCAACCACCACGTCAGTTGGCAGTGGCACGCTGACCTTGGCGGCGATGGCGCGGGCGGTGTCGAGCAGATCAGGTTCGTACAGCGATTTGCCGACCTTGTGACCGGCTGCAGCCAGGAAGGTGTTGGCAATGCCGCCGCCGACGATCAACTGATTGCAGATGCCGCTCAGGCTGTTGAGCACATCCAGCTTGGTGGAGACCTTGGAGCCGGCAACGATGGCGGTCATCGGCTGGGCCGGAGCGCCCAGGGCCTTGCCCAGTGCTTCGAGCTCGGCCGCCAGCAAAGGACCCGCCGCCGCCACCTTGGCGAATTTGGCCACGCCGTGAGTAGAACCCTCGGCACGGTGCGCGGTGCCGAAGGCATCCATCACGAACACGTCGCACAGCGCTGCGTATTGCTGCGCCAGCTCGTCGGCGTTCTTTTTCTCGCCCTTGTTGAAGCGAACGTTCTCGAACAGGACCACATCACCGGCCTTCACGTCGACGCCGTCCAGGTAATCGGCAACCAGCGGAACGTCACGACCCAGCGCCTTGCTCAGGTAGTCGGCAACCGGCTTGAGACTGTTCTCGGCAGAAAACTCACCTTCTGTCGGGCGGCCAAGGTGCGAGCAGACCATGACGGCCGCGCCCTTTTCCAGCGCCAGCCTGATGGTCGGCAGCGAAGCGAGGATACGTGCATCGCTGCTGACCACGCCGTCCTTTACCGGGACGTTGAGGTCTTCGCGAATCAGTACACGTTTACCTTGCAGATCGAGGTCGGTCATCTTCAAGACGGTCATGAGCATTCCTGTTTTTTTACTGTTATTGGTCAGCGACGCGCAGAAAGTGATCAGCGACGTCGAGCATTCGATTGGCAAAGCCCCACTCGTTGTCGAACCAGGCCAGCAGATTGACCAGCCGGGGTCCGGAAACGCGGGTCTGACTCGCATCGACAATGGCCGAATGCGGGTCATGGTTGAAATCGCAACTGGCGTGCGGCAATTCAGTGTAGGCCAGCAGTCCCTTGAGCGGACCGCTGGTGGCGGCCTCACGCAGGATACGGTTGATCTCCACGGCATCGGTGTCTCGCGACATCTGCAACGTAATGTCCAGACAGGACACATTCACGGTCGGCACGCGAACAGCTTTGGCCTGAATTCGGCCGGCAAGTTCCGGAAGCAGCCGTTCGATTCCTCGCGCCAGACCGGTGGACACCGGGATGATCGACTGGAAGGCCGAGCGGGTACGGCGCAGATCCTCGTGATGATAAGCGTCGATCACCGGTTGATCGTTCATCGCCGAGTGGATGGTGGTAATGGTCATGTATTCCAGGCCGATGGCCTGATCCAGCAAGCGCAGCAGCGGCACACTGCAGTTGGTGGTGCACGACGCGGCGGAGACCAGCAGCTCGCGGCCGGTCAGCTTGTGCTGGTTGATGCCGAACACCACGGTGGCATCGACATCTCGTTCACTGGCCATCGGCTGGGAAAACAGCACCCGCGGCGCGCCGGCATCCAGAAAGCGCTGGCCATCTTCGCGAGTGTTGTAGACACCGGAACACTCAAGCACCAGATCGACTTCCAGAGCGGCCCAGTCGATGCCTTCCGGCGTCGCACTGCGCAACACCTTGATCCGGTGATCATTGATGTGCAGGTATTGCCCTTCGACCCGCACTTCGCCGGGGAACCGGCCATGTGTGGAATCAAAGCGCGTGAGGTATTCGAGACTGGCCATGTCGGCCAGATCATTGATGGCAACCACTTCAAACCCGGCCTTGGCCCCTCGCTCGCACAGCGCGCGAACGACGCAACGACCAATACGGCCGTAACCGTTCAGAGCAACTTTGTAAGGGCGGGGCTGGGGCATGAAGTTTTCGCCAGGGAATAACAATCATGTGGGAGCGAAGCGTCGCCCGGTCCGCTCCCACAACATCAACATCACATAGCTGATCAGTCTTCCAGCAGCTCTTCAGCAGTGCTCAGGACGTTTTCCAGCGTGAAGCCGAACTCTTCGAACAGCGCTGGCGCAGGGGCCGACTCGCCGAAGGTAGTCATGCCGATCACGCGCCCTTCCAGGCCAACGTATTTGTACCAGTAGTCGGCGTGAGCCGCTTCGATGGCAATACGCGCGCTGACCTGCAACGGCAGCACCGCCTGCTTGTAAGCAGCATCCTGAGCTTCGAAAATGCTGGTGCATGGCATGGACACCACGCGCACGTTGCGACCCTGCTCGGTCAGCTTGTCGTACGCCTGCACAGCCAGACCGACTTCCGAACCGGTTGCGATCAGGATCAGTTCAGGCTCGGCAGCACAGTCACGCAGCACGTAGCCGCCACGCGCGATGTAGGACAGTTGCTTCTCGTCACGCGCCTGATGGGTCAGATTCTGACGGGAGAAGATCAGTGCCGACGGGCCATCGTCACGCTCGATCGCGTGTTTCCAGGCTACGGCCGATTCCACCGCATCCGCAGGACGCCAGGTGTCCAGGTTCGGCGTGGTACGCAGACTGGTCAATTGCTCGATCGGCTGGTGAGTCGGACCGTCTTCGCCCAGACCGATGGAGTCGTGGGTGAATACGTAGATCACGCGCTTCTTCATCAACGAGGCCATACGCACCGCGTTGCGCGCGTATTCCATGAAGATCAGGAAGGTGGCGCCGTAAGGCACGAAGCCGCCGTGCAAGGCGATGCCGTTCATCATGGCGCCCATGCCGAACTCGCGAACACCGTAATGCAGGTAGTTGCCGTTAGGGTCTTCGCCGGTGATGCTCTTGCAGCCTTTCCAGATGGTCAGGTTGGACCCGGCAAGGTCAGCCGAACCACCCAGAATTTCAGGCAGCAACGGGCCGAGTGCACCCAGCGCGTTCTGGCTGGCCTTGCGGCTGGCGATGGTTTCGCCCTTTGCGTTGACTTCGGCGACATAAGCCGCTGATTTTTCGGCGAAATCAGCAGGCAATTGCCCGCTCATGCGACGAATGAAATCATTGGCCAGTTCCGGGAACGCGGCGGAATAATCAGCAAAGCGCTGGTCCCACTCAGCTTCGGCAGCCAGGCCTTTTTCCTTCCCGTTCCACTCGGCATAGATATCAGCCGGGATTTCGAAAGGACCGTAGTTCCACTTCAGTGCAGCACGGGTCAGGGCGATTTCGTCAGCACCCAGCGGCGCACCGTGGGACTCTTCCTTACCCTGTTTGTTCGGCGAACCGAAACCGATGGTGGTCTTGCAGCAGATCAGCGTCGGCTGATCGCTCTTGCGAGCGGTCTCGATGGCCGTCTTGATTTCTTCAGGATCGTGACCGTCGACATTGCGGATCACCAGCCAGCCGTAGGACTCGAAACGCTTTGGCGTGTCGTCGGTAAACCAGCCTTCCACTTCGCCATCGATGGAGATGCCGTTGTCGTCGTAGAACGCGATCAGCTTGTTCAACTGCAACGTACCGGCCAGCGAGGCCGCTTCGTGGGAAATACCTTCCATCATGCAGCCATCACCCATGAACACGTAGGTATGGTGATCGACGATGGAGTGGCCTGGGCGGTTGAACTGCGCGGCGAGCGTCTTCTCGGCAGCAGCGAAACCGACAGCGTTGGCAAAGCCCTGACCCAGCGGACCGGTGGTGGTCTCGATGCCAGGCGTGTAACCGTACTCCGGGTGACCCGGTGTACGGCTGTGCAATTGACGGAAGTTTTTCAGGTCGTCGATGGACAGGTCATAGCCGGTCAGGTGCAGCAGCGAATAGACCAGCATCGAGCCGTGGCCGTTGGACATGATGAAACGGTCACGGTCGGCAAACGAAGGGTTTGCCGGGTTGTGTTTCAGATAATCGCGCCAAAGAACCTCGGCGATATCCGCCATGCCCATGGGGGCACCCGGATGGCCGCTGTTGGCTTTTTGCACGGCATCCATGCTGAGGGCACGAATAGCGTTGGCACGCTCACGACGGCTTGGCATCGCTGATCTCCTGGGAATTAAGAAATAGGATTGAGAAAAAGAAGGCCATTTTCCCTCACGGACAGGCCGGGGGCAATCACAGATAGACGACCATAGGCTTTTTTCCGGGGTTGCGGACATTATTTGCCACGCAAAGACTGGATCACCCGCCTGCACGACAAGTTCACAACGCCTGACCGACGCCATCCATCCCGCAATATCAAAACTTTTTGATATTGCCCTTGCGACACTCCGGATCGCTCTCTAGACTGCGCAGCTATGAACCTGCGTGTACCTGCCATTCGCCACGATGCATGCGACGACCTCTCTGCATTGTGCAAGGCCGGCGGCGATCCCTTGCGGCTGAACGTGCTGCGTGTGCTGACCAACGACTCGTTCGGCGTACTGGAACTGGCGCAGATTTTCGCCATCGGCCAGTCCGGCATGAGCCACCACCTCAAGGTGCTGGCGCAGGCTGATCTGGTCGCGACACGGCGTGAAGGCAACGCGATTTTCTACCGCCGCGCCCTGCCCCACACCGAATTACCGGGTGGCAGGCTGCATGCGGCGCTGCTCGATGAAGTGGATACGCTGGACTTGCCGGACGACGTACAAAGCCGTATCGGCCTGGTGCATCGGCAACGGGCATTGGCCAGTCAGGATTTTTTCGCCCGCACCGCAGAAAAGTTTCGCGCCCAGCAGGACCTGATCGCCGGTTTGGCGCAGTACAGCGAAAGCCTGCTGACCTTGCTCGACAAACTGAGCTTCGGCGCGCAAGCGACCGCTCTGGAAGTAGGCCCCGGCGACGGCGGCTTCCTTCCTGAGCTGGCGCGACGCTTCGGTCAGGTGATCGCGATGGACAACAGCCCGGTCATGCTGGACCTGGCACGCGGCGTCTGCGAGCGCAAGGCACTGGCTAACGTTGAGCTCAGACTGGCCGATGCACTGACCGACGCTAAAGTCAGTGCCGATTGCGTCGTCCTCAACATGGTGCTGCATCATTTCGCGGTACCGGCCGAAGCCTTGAGGCAACTGGCCGAACATGTAAAACCCGGCGGTAGCCTGCTGGTAACAGAATTGTGTAGTCATGACCAGAGTTGGGCCAGGGAGGCCTGTGGCGATCTCTGGTTAGGTTTCGAGCAGGAAGACCTGGCCCGTTGGGCCATCGCTGCGGGGCTAGTTCCCGGGGAAAGCCTCTATGTAGGCTTACGTAATGGTTTCCAGATCCAGGTTCGCCATTTTCAGCGACCGGCTGGCGACACTCACCATCGGTAAAATGAAGGAAACCCGTAGAGATGAGCGAATACTCACTTTTCACCTCCGAGTCCGTGTCCGAAGGGCATCCGGACAAGATCGCCGACCAGATTTCCGACGCGGTTCTGGACGCCATCATCGCTGAAGACAAATACGCCCGTGTAGCGTGCGAAACACTGGTCAAGACCGGTGTGGCGATCATCGCTGGCGAAGTGTCGACTTCGGCCTGGGTCGATCTGGAAGACATCGTGCGTAACGTCATCCTCGACATCGGCTACAACAGCTCCGACGTAGGTTTCGACGGCGCGACCTGCGGCGTGATGAACATCATCGGCAAGCAGTCGGTAGACATCGCCCAAGGCGTTGACCGCAGCAAGCCAGAAGATCAGGGCGCTGGCGACCAGGGCCTGATGTTCGGCTATGCCAGCAACGAGACTGACGTGCTGATGCCAGCGCCGATCACCTTCTCCCACCAGCTGGTGCAGCGTCAGGCCGAAGCGCGTAAATCCGGCCTGCTGCCGTGGCTGCGCCCGGATGCCAAATCCCAGGTGACCTGCCGTTACGAAAACGGCAAGGTGGTCGGCGTCGACGCCATCGTACTGTCGACTCAGCACAACCCGGATGTGTCGTACAAGGACCTGCGCGAAGGCGTGATGGAGCTGATCGTCAAGCACGTCATCCCTGCGCACCTGCTGCACAAGGACACCCAGTTCCACATCAACCCGACCGGCAACTTCATCATCGGTGGCCCGGTAGGCGACTGCGGTCTGACCGGCCGCAAGATCATCGTCGACACCTACGGCGGCATGGCCCGTCACGGCGGCGGTGCTTTCTCCGGCAAGGACCCATCGAAGGTTGACCGTTCGGCTGCCTACGCCGGTCGCTACGTCGCCAAGAACATCGTCGCTGCCGGCCTGGCCGAGCGTTGCGAGATTCAGGTGTCCTACGCCATCGGCGTCGCTCAACCGACTTCGATCTCGCTGAACACGTTCGGCACCGGCAAGCTGTCCGATGACAAGATCATCAAGCTGGTCCGCGACAACTTCGACCTGCGTCCTTACGCAATCACCACCATGCTCGACCTGCTGCACCCGATGTACCAGGCCACTGCAGCCTACGGCCACTTCGGTCGTATCCCGGTCGAAATGACCGTTGGCGATGACACCTTCACCGCCTTCACCTGGGAAAAAACCGACCGCGCCGACGCCCTGCGCGCAGCTGCCGGTCTGTAAAACCCAGAAAAAAGCCCCGGACGACCTGGTCGTTTCGGGGCTTTTTTTCGTCTGGAGATATGGACGCTCCGAGTCCGATCAAGAAAATGCGGCGCGCCGCAGACTTGTGACGCAGAGCGTCACCCAAGGCATTCCCACGCTGGAGCGTGAGGAACGAGAGCCAGCCGGGAGAACACTATCGTGCTCATGCTCCGCACTCACCGTTATACGCAAATCTTGTGGGAGTGAGCTTGCTCACGAAGGGGCAGGTGCAGGCGCGACTATCGTGCGGCGCTCTGCGTCGCATGCCTTTCTGGACGCTCCGCGTCCTCTTGACGACGCAGAGCGTCGAAAACTGCGTTCCCACGCTGGAGCGTGAGGAACGATAACCTCAACTATCGTGCCCGATGCGCTGCGCTTCTGCCCGAAGGGCGTGGGAGCTTGCTCACGAAGACGCCGGTGCAGGCGCGACTATCGTGCGGCGCTCTGCGTCGCATGCCTTTCTGGACGCTCCGCGTCCTCTTGACGACGCAGAGCGTCGAAAACTGCGTTCCTACGCTGGAGCGTGAGGAACGATAACTTCAACTATCGTGCCCGATGCTCTGCGCTTCTGCCCGAAGGGCGTGGGAGCTTGCTCACGAAGGGGCAGGTGCAGGCGCGACTATCGTGCGGCGCTCTGCGTCGCATGCCTTTCTGGACGCTCCGCGTCCTCTTGACGACGCAGAGCGTCGAGAACTGCGTTCCCACGCTGGAGCGTGAGGAACGATAACCTCGACTATCGTGCCCGATGCGCTGCGCTTCTGCCCGAAGGGCGTGTGAGCTTGCTCACGAAGACGCCGGTGCAGTCACTGATTACTCTGCGTGGACATGCCGGCCTGCGCAATCGCAAAACCCGGTAACCAAGCCCCACGCCTTCACCACGCGACGACGACTAGCCTCATCGGGCCCATTCCTAAAGCAAGGATGCTTCGATGCTGCCTACCGTTCGCCTGATGACGTGCGCTCTTGTGTTTGTTCTGCCCGGCCTCGGCCATGCCAGCCAATGCCCTGACTGGCCAGCAGCCAAGGCGCGCAGTGAGGTCACCGCCTTGCAACAGCAGATTGCCGAGTGGGACGACAGCTACCACCGGCAGGGCATTTCGCAAATCGCGGATGAGCTCTACGATCAGGCGCGGCAGAAGCTGAGCCTGTGGCGCTCGTGCTTTGCCGTTTCCATTCCCGAGTCCGATCCGCTAAAGACAGCAGTCGGCCCGTTGCCTCATCCCGTTCCGCACACGGGCGTCAACAAGCTGGCCGACGAAGGCAGCGTCAAGGACTGGCTCAAGGGCCGCAACGATCTGTGGATTCAACCCAAGGTCGATGGCGTAGCCGTCACGCTGGTCTACGAAAAGGGCCGGCTTGTGCAGGCGATCAGTCGTGGTGACGGGCGCAAGGGGCAGGACTGGACCTCGCAGGCGCGCCTGATCAAGGCCATTGCTCAACAACTGCCCCAGGCTGAATCCCCAATCCTGCAAGGCGAGCTGTACTGGCAGCTGGACGATCATATTCAGGCCGCATCCGGCAGCGTCAACGCGCGCAGCAAGGTCGCGGGACTGCTGGCAAGACAGACGATCAGCCCGCAGCAGGCCGACGCTATCGGGCTGTTCGTCTGGGACTGGCCGAACGGGCCTGCCGATATGGCGCAACGACTCGCGGGCCTGCAAGCCATGGGCTTTGAGGACAGCGCGGCCTATACGCATCCACTGGAAAACTACGCCCAGGCCGCCCGATGGCGCGAACATTGGTATCGCAATCCCCTGCCGTTCGCCACGGACGGCGTGATCATGCGCCAGGGTCAGCGCCCACCTGCGCAGCGCTGGCAAGCCAGTGCGCCTTACTGGATTGCCGCCTGGAAACATCCCTACGCCCAGGCGCTGGCCGAGGTGCGCAAGGTCAACTTCAAGATCGGCCGCAGTGGCAGGATTACGCCGGTGCTGGAGCTGACCCCGGTGCGCCTCGATGATCGTACCGTCAGCCGCATCAGCACGGGCTCGCTGCAGCGCTGGCAAACACTGGATATCAGGCCTGGCGATCAGATCGCGGTGAGTCTGGCCGGGCTGACGATTCCACGACTCGACGGCGTGGTGTCGCGTGCTGCCGAACGCGCTGACATGATCGTCCCGCGAGCTGACGACTTTCATGAACTCAGCTGCTGGCAAGCCACTCCCGGCTGCGAAAGTCAGTTCCGCGCCAGACTGGCATGGCTCAGTGGCAAGAAAGGCCTGGCCTTGCCCGGCGTTGGTCCGGGGACCTGGAACGCACTTATCGACAACGGCCAAATCATGGGCTTACTCGATTGGATGACCCTGAATCATGCTGAGCTTGTTAACATTCCCGGCTTCGCTGAACGCAGTAGCGCTAAACTGCTCGACAGCCTGCAAACCGCACGCGAACGGCCGTTTCAGACATGGCTCAAGGCCATCGGACTGCCGCCCACGGGAGGCGCCAGACTGCCCGACAACTGGCACGAGCTGGCTGGCCGCAGCGTCGAGCAATGGCAAGCAGAGCCCGGCATCGGTCCTGGTCGTGCAGCCAGGCTCAGGGCTTTTTTTCAGGACCCACAGGTACAGGCACTGAGCCAGCAATTGCAGGCACAGAGCATTTCAGGTTTTAAGTAGCGGACGTTCATTTTTCTGTCCGTATTCAAACGGAGTTCATATGCAGTTTTTATCACCACTGATTCTTTTCACCAGTTGCACGCTGCTCGCCACAACCGTATTCGCAGACGCACAGGCCCCCGTGCAGTCCGAATGCCAGATCAAAAGCCAGGAAATCAGCAGCAAGATTCAGAACGCCAAGACCGAGGGTGACAAAACGGAGCAGGCCAACCTTGAAAAGGCACTCGCCGAGGTCAATGCCAACTGCACCGAAACGTCATTGATCAAACAACGCAAGCAGAAGGTGCTCGACGCCAAGCAGGAAGTCAGCCGCCGTCAGACCGACCTGAACAAGGCCATGGAAAAGGGCGATCCAGAGAAGATCAACAAGCGCAAGGACAAGCTCGCCGATTCGCGCAAGGAATTGCAGGAAGCCCAGACCGAACTCGAGAAAGTCCAGCCGGACGATTGATCAGGTTGCGACGCTGCCCATGATCGGCAGCGTCGCAAAACGGCTGTCAGGACACGGCCGGGAAAGCCGACACCCCGAACAGCGCAATGATCAGGCCCATGCCCACCAGCCAGACAAGCGAGCGCAGTGCGGCCAGATCAGCCAGGTAAAAGATGATGTACAGCAGGCGACTGGTGATAAACAGCACCGCCAGCACGTCAATGGTCACCAGCTGCGCGTTACCGGCAATGTGCGCAATGATCACCGCTGCAGCAAACGCCGGGGTCACTTCAAAGCTGTTCAGCTGGGCAGCATGCGCGCGGCGCGGGAACCCCTCCAGCTTGTCGAGAAAGGCACGCGGGTCATGATTGTGCCCGCTGCCAAATTTGCCGCTGCCGAACTTGGCGATACCGGCACAGATAATCGGCAGCAGGATCGCGACCAGCACGCACCAGAAAGCAACTGTCATACGTCCATCCTTATAGGTTCAGCTTCATCTGAAGCATCCGGGCAATACCCGCTCACACATTATGAGCCGGGGGTCAGCGAAAGGTTCTTGAAGAACGACCACCGACCTGACGCATTACACCAGTTTAGGAAAGATCAGGCTGAACGTGGTGAATTGGCCTGGCTCGCTCCGCACCGTGACCTGCCCTTCATGCAGGCTCATGATGGAACGCACAATCGCCAGACCGAGCCCGGTCCCGCCCTGCTGTCGCGCGCGGCTGACGTGCACCCGATAGAAACGATCGAACAGGCGTGGCAGGTGCTCGGCATCGATACCATCCCCTGCGTTGCGCACCGCCAGTGTCACTTCATCTTCATGCGTGGCTAGCGTGACGGTAATGACGCTGCCCGACAGACCATGGCGAATGGCGTTGGACAGCAGATTGGAAATCGCTCGCTGAATCATCAGCCGGTCACCGGTCGCCCTGGCGTGCCCCTGAACCTGCAAGGTGATGTCGCGATCCTCCGCCGAAGAGGAAAACAGTTCGGCGACCTTGTCCGCCTCCTCGCGAAGGTCGATGACCTCGACCGGCAACGGCGCTGCTGGCTGACTGACACTGGCCAGAAACAGCATCTGACTGATCATGCGCGACATGCGCTCCAGCTCTTCGGTGCAGGACTCCAGGGCCTGTTTGTACTCCTCCGCCGGACGCGGTCTGGACAGCGTGACCTGCGCCCTGCCCATCAGGTTGTTCATCGGCGAGCGCAACTCATGCGCGAGGTCGTCCGAGAACTGCGCCAGTTGCTGCACATCGCCGTCCAGCCTGTGCAGCATGAAGTTGACGGCATGTGCCAGGTCGCGCAATTCGTCAGGCAGGCCCTTCACTTTCATGCGATGAGACAGGTCGCGAGCCGAGATCAGCGCGGTGACTTTCCTGAACGCCCCCAGCGGCCTGAGCCCGCGACGCACCACCCACCAGACGCCAAAGCCGACCAGCAGCAGAATCACCGGCAAGGCCAGGCAGGTCGATGTGACGTAAGCGTGCAGCAGCACGGTGTCGCTTTCCCTGTCCATGGACAGCCTGACCAGCACGTCCTGACCGGTCTTGAGGCGCACGGTCCTGTAACCCAGCAAAATCTTGTGGCCCTGGGCGGATTTCAGTTCCTGAAAGCCTTGCGGCAGCGTGTCGGCATCGGGAACCGGCAGATTTCGTCCCTCTACGTTACCAACGCTCATCAGCTCTTGCCGAGGGTTGCCCGAGTCGAGAATGGTCAGCGAGAAGCTGTCATGCCCGACGATCTGGTCACGCAGCGTGTGCGGGTACTGGACGATGTCGGCGACGCCCAGAAACCCCTCGCTCATGCTGTGTTCGATCTGCCTGAACTTCTCGCTCAAAGCGTCTTCGGCACGTATATCGAGCTGACGGGAAATGGCTGTATAGGCGAGCATTTCCATGACCAGCACCAGACACCCGATGAGTGCCGCGACCGTCAGTCCGAGACGTGTCGAGAGACGGGTCAGCTTCATTCACGCACTTCCAGTACGTAACCGACACCACGCAGCGTGTGAATCAGCTTGGTCTCGAACGGATCATCGATCTTCGCGCGCAGACGGCGGATCGACACCTCCACCACGTTGGTATCGCAATCGAAATTCATGTCCCAGACCAGCGAAATGATCTGGGTGCGCGACATGACCTCGCCGCTGTGCCGCATCAACAGGTGCAGCAGCGCGAACTCCTTGGTCGTCAGGTCGATGCGCTGCTTGCCGCGAAACGCCCGGTGCCGGCCTTGATCGAGCTCCAGGTCGCCGACCTGCAACACCTTGGCAGTCGTGGTCTGTTCGCTGCGGCGCATGAGGGTGCGGACCCGGGCCAGCAGCTCGGGAAACTCGAACGGCTTGACCAGATAATCATCGGCGCCCATTTCCAGCCCCTTGACCTTCTCCTCGAGACGCCCTCGTGCAGTGACCATCATGATGCGCGTGTTGACGGTTTTCCTCAGGCGGCTCAACACCTCCCAGCCATCCATCTCCGGCAGGTTCACGTCCAGAATCACGACGTCGTAGGCCTGATGCTGCGCGAGATATAGCCCATCGAGTCCGGTGTTGGCGATGTCGACCACATAGCCGCTTTCGGTCAGCCCCTGATGCATGTACTCGGCAGTTTTCGGCTCGTCCTCTACTACAAGGATTCGCATAACCAGGCTTCCTGTTTGATGAACGGTGAATGACGATGCCGTGCAGTGTACTGAAAAGAAACGCCTGTCTCGCGAGATAACAGAATCGTAATTTTCCAGCAATCCCTGTGATAGCTCCCATTGCATAAAGTCCCGCTCAGCCAACTTCAGTGCCTTGGTGCCTGTTTGTATTCTTGCTTTGATGGGGTGATTTCATGGATCTGGAGAACAACGTACGCATTCGGCGTACCGAAGAGTTGGCAGGGAGCCCGGCATGAGAGTCGGCGCACTTTGTCTGATGTTGTTACCGTTCATTGCTCCGGGCATGGCGATGGCCCAGGGCATCAGTCTGCCTCAGGCACTGGAAGCCGCCTTTGCCCGTAACCCGGAACTGGCCGCAGCCCAGTGGGAGATCGGCGTTGCCGAGGGTGATCGCCAGCAGGCTGGACTGATTCCCAACCCGACAGTGTCATGGGAAGTCGAAGACACCCGCCGCGAGACCAGCACCACCACCGTGATGCTCAGCCAGGCACTGGAACTGGGCGGCAAACGCGGGGCGCGCATTGAGGCCGCGAGCAAGGGTCAGGACGCTGCGCGTCTGGAGCTGGAGCGCCGCGGCAATGAACTGCGTGCCGAGGTGGTTCAGGCGTTCTACGCAGCCGCGCGGGCACAGGCTGGCCTGGAGCTGGCGCGCCAATCCAGGACACTGGCCGAACGCGGCCTTGAGGTTGCCGAAGGGCGAGTCCGGGCGGGTAAGGTATCGCCGGTGGAAGCCACACGCGCCCAGGTGCAACTGGCCGAAACCGACCTGCTGGTGCGCCGCGCCGAGACCCTGAAAATCAACAGCAAGCGCGAGCTGGCGCGCACCACTGGTTCGCCGCTCGCCTCTTTCGAACGTCTGGACTACAGCGACCTGTCGCCGGGCAAGCTGCCACCGAGCGCAAAGCTACTGACCGCCCTCAATCAGTCCGCCGAGCTGCGCCTGGCGCAGACCCAGATCGAGCAAAGCGAAGCCGCGCTGGGGTCGGAACGCGCCAAGCGCATCCCCGACCTGACCGTCAGCGTCGGCAGCCAGTACAGCCGCGAAGAGCGCGAGCGGGTCAACGTCGTGGGCCTGTCGATGCCACTGCCGCTGTTCGACCGCAATCAAGGCAACGTGCTCGCGGCATCACGCCGTGCCGACCAGTCACGCGACCTGCGCAACGCCGTCGAACTGAAGCTGCGCACGCAGACGCAGTCCGCCCTCGATCAATGGACCACCGCCGCGCAGGAAGTCGAGTCCTTTGACCGCGTGATCCTGCCCTCCGCGCAACGTGCCGTCGACACGGCAACGCGCGGTTTCGAGATGGGCAAGTTCGGTTTTCTGGAAGTGCTGGATGCGCAACGGACGCTGATTTCGGCGCGCAACCAGTACCTCGAATCGCTGGCCACCGCCACCGAGGCCAGAGTCGCCATCGAGCGAATACACGGTGATCTCAACCGCTTCAGCCTCAACCCCTGACTTTCCTTTTCCGCCTGTATCGAGCGTATCGAAAGGTGCTGCACGCACCTGATCGCCGGGAGCCTTCATGAACAACAAACGAAGCATTGCCATCGCGCTGGCGGTGGTGGTCATCATGGGTCTGGGCAGTCTGACCCTGAACCCGCAGATGCTGCCGTTCGCAGCCGGACCCAAGCCATCGGCCGAGGAGCACGCGCATGACGCCGAGCAGGGGCACTCTGAAGAGCCAGGCCACGCCGACGAGCAGGGCCACGGCAACGAGGCGAAAAAACCGGATGCCGCAGCCTCCGAGCCTTCCCATGAAGAAGAGGAAGAAGGACACATCGAGCTGACCGCCGAGCAGATCAAGGCGGCAGGCATCGAGCTGGCCAGCGCAGAACCCCGGCAGATGAGCACGACCGTGACCTTCCCCGGTGAAATCCGCTTCGATGAAGACCGCACTGCGCATGTCGTGCCGCGGGTCAGCGGCGTGGTCGAAGCGGTGAAGGTCGATCTGGGTCAGGCGGTGAAAAAGGGCCAGGTACTGGCGGTGATTGCCAGCCAGCAGATTTCCGATCAACGCAGCGAATTGAACGCCGCACAACGACGCCAGGAACTGGCGCGCCTGACCTTGCAACGCGAAAAGAAACTCTGGGAAGACAGGATCTCGGCCGAGCAGGATTACTTGCAGGCGCGTCAGGACTTTCAGGAGGCCGACATCAACCTCGCCAACGCGCGGCAGAAGATCAGCGCCATCGGTGCCAGCACCCACCCTTCAGCGGGAAGCCGCTACGAGCTGATCGCACCGTTTGACGCCGTAGTCGTGGAAAAACACCTGGGCATCGGCGAGATGGTCAGCGAGGCGAGCAACGCCTTCACGCTGTCCGACCTGTCGCGTGTCTGGGCCACCTTCGGCGTGGCGCCCAGGGATCTGGACAAGGTGGTGGTCGGTCGTCCGGTCATCGTCAGTGCGCCCGACCTGAATGCCCGGGTCGAAGGACGGGTCGGCTACGTCGGCAGTCTGCTGGGCGAGCAGACCCGCGCTGCGGCCGTGCGCGTGACGCTGGCCAACCCGCAGGGCGCCTGGCGTCCCGGCCTGTTCGTCTCGGTGGAAGTCGCCGCCGAGCAGTCCAGTGTGGCGGTCAGTCTTCCCGAATCGGCGATTCAGTCGGTTGAGGACAAGCCCTCGGTCTTCGTGCGCAACGCTGAAGGGTTTCAACTGACGCCGGTGACACTTGGCCGCCGCGATGGTGGCCACGTGGAAATCGTCAAGGGCCTGGCGGCCGGCACACAAGTGGCCACCGCCGGCAGTTTCATCCTCAAGTCGGAGCTGGGCAAAGGCTCCGCCGAGCACGCCCATTGATCTGCGTCCCACGAGTACACCCACATGTTTGAACGGTTGATTCAATTCGCGATTGAACAGCGCATCGTCGTGATGCTCGCTGTATTGCTCATGGCTGGGCTGGGCATCGCCAGTTACCAGAAACTGCCCATTGATGCGGTCCCCGACATCACCAACGTACAGGTGCAGATCAACACCTCTGCGCCCGGCTTCTCGCCGCTGGAAACCGAGCAGCGCATCACCTTCGCCATCGAGACCAACATGGCGGGGCTGCCCGGTTTGCAACAGACGCGCTCGCTGTCGCGCTCGGGCCTGTCGCAGGTCACGGTGATTTTCGAGGACGGCACCGACCTGTTCTTCGCCCGCCAACTGGTGAACGAGCGCCTGCAGATCGCCAAGGACCAGTTGCCGGAAGGCGTCGATACGATGATGGGGCCGATCTCCACCGGCCTTGGCGAGATCTTCCTGTGGACAGTCGAGGCTCGTGAGGGCGCGCTGAAAGAGGACGGCACGCCGTACACGCCGACCGACCTGCGGGTAATTCAGGACTGGATCATCAAGCCGCAACTGCGCAACGTGCCGGGCGTGGCCGAGATCAACACCATCGGCGGTTTCGCCAGGCAGTACCAGATCGCGCCTGATCCGAAAAAACTGGCCGCCTACAAGTTGACGCTCAACGATCTGGTGGCAGCGCTGGAGCGCAACAACGCCAACGTCGGCGCAGGCTATATAGAACGCGGCGGCGAGCAGTTACTGATTCGCGCACCGGGTCAGCTGGGCACCGTGGACGACATCGCCAACATCGTCATCGCCAATGTGCAGGGCACGCCGATCAGAATCAGCAGCGTGGCCGAGGTCGGCATCGGCAAGGAAATGCGCTCCGGCGCAGCCACCGAAAATGGTCGTGAAGTGGTGCTCGGCACCGTGTTCATGCTGATCGGTGAAAACAGCCGGACGGTCTCGCAGGCGGTGGCCGCCAAACTCGCCGAGATCAACCGCACCCTGCCACAGGGCGTAGAAGCTGTAACGGTTTATGACCGCACCACGCTGGTGGAGAAAGCCATCGCGACGGTCAAGAAGAACCTGATCGAAGGCGCGATTCTGGTCATCGTGATTCTGTTTCTGTTCCTCGGCAACATCCGTGCTGCGCTGATCACCGCCATGGTGATTCCGCTGGCCATGCTGTTCACCTTCACCGGCATGTTCACCAACAAGGTCAGCGCCAACCTGATGAGCCTGGGTGCACTGGACTTCGGCATCATTGTCGATGGCGCGGTGGTGATCGTCGAAAACGCCATTCGCAGACTGGCGCATGCCCAGCAAAAGCACGGCCGCATGCTGACCCGCAGCGAGCGTTTCCACGAGGTATTCGCCGCCGCCAGAGAAGCCCGTCGACCGCTGATCTTTGGTCAGCTGATCATCATGGTCGTGTACCTGCCGATCTTCGCCCTTACCGGTGTGGAAGGCAAAATGTTCCACCCCATGGCCTTCACCGTGGTCATCGCCCTGCTCGGCGCCATGATTCTTTCGGTGACCTTCGTGCCTGCCGCCATCGCCATGTTCGTGACCGGCAAGGTCAAGGAAGAAGAAGGCTTTGTGATGCGCACCGCCCGCCAGCGCTACGCGCCGATCCTGAGCTGGGTACTGGGGCATCGCTCGATAGCGTTCGGCATGGCCTTCGTGCTGATCGTGCTGTCCGGCTTCACCGCCAGCCGCATGGGCAGCGAGTTCATCCCGAGCCTGAGCGAAGGCGACTTCGCCTTGCAGGCATTACGTGTGCCCGGGACCAGCCTGACCCAGTCGGTGGACATGCAGCAGCGTCTGGAAAAAGCCATCATCGAAAAAGTCCCGGAAGTGCAGCGCGTGTTCGCCCGTACCGGCACCGCCGAGATCGCCGCCGACCCGATGCCGCCCAACATTTCCGACAGCTACGTAATGCTCAAGCCGCAAAGCGACTGGCCTGACCCGGACAAGTCTCGCGAAACGCTGATCGCCGACCTGCAAAAGGCCGCAGCCAGTGTGCCGGGCAGCAATTACGAACTGTCCCAGCCGATCCAGTTGCGCTTCAACGAACTGGTTTCGGGGGTGCGCAGTGACGTCGCGGTGAAAGTGTTCGGCGACGACATGAGCGTGCTGAACCAGACTGCCGCAAAAATCGCCTCTACGCTGCAAAAAGTGCCAGGCGCCTCGGAAGTCAAAGTCGAGCAGACCACCGGGCTGCCGGTGCTGACCATCAACATCGACCGCGACAAGGCCGCGCGTTACGGCCTCAACGTGGCTGATGTGCAGGACGCCATCGCCATTGCGCTGGGCGGTCGTCAGGCGGGCACGCTGTATGAAGGCGACCGCCGCTTCGACATGGTGGTGCGCCTCTCTGAGCAACTGCGAACCGACGTGGACGGGCTTTCCAGCCTGCTTATACCGGTGCCCGCAGTTACAGGCAGCAGTGCTGGCAATCAGCAGATCAGCTTCATCGCCCTGTCCCAGGTCGCCAGCCTCGACCTGGTGCTCGGCCCGAACCAGATCAGCCGCGAGAACGGCAAACGCGTGGTCATCGTCAGCGCCAACGTGCGCGGCCGCGACCTCGGCTCGTTTGTCGAAGAAGCGGGCACCACTATCGACAACGGCGTGCAGATCCCGGCCGGCTACTGGACCAGTTGGGGCGGGCAGTTCGAACAACTGCAATCGGCCGCCAAACGCCTGCAGATCGTCGTGCCGGTGGCGCTGCTGCTGGTACTGGCGCTGCTGTTCATGATGTTCAACAACCTCAAGGACGGCCTGCTGGTCTTCACCGGTATCCCGTTCGCCCTGACCGGCGGCGTCATGGCCCTGTGGCTGCGCGACATTCCGCTGTCGATCTCCGCAGGCGTGGGCTTCATCGCCCTGTCGGGTGTAGCGGTGCTGAACGGTCTGGTGATGATCGCCTTCATCCGCAGCCTGCGCGAACAAGGCCACTCGCTGCACGACGCCATCAACGAAGGCGCCCTCACCCGCCTGCGCCCGGTGCTGATGACCGCACTCGTCGCCTCCCTCGGCTTCATCCCCATGGCCCTCGCCACCGGGACTGGCGCCGAAGTACAGCGACCGCTGGCGACGGTGGTGATTGGCGGGATTCTGTCGTCGACGGCGCTGACGTTGTTGGTGTTGCCGGCGTTGTATCAGTGGGCGCATCGGCGGGAGGATGAGGAGGCCGTTGAGGCGTTGAAATAGGGTTCAAAAAACAACCGCTCAAGCTCCAGAAAGCTCGGCACACAGCCTTCTGGAGCTTTGCCCTACCCACAGTGAACTTTCATTTGGGAAAAGGTCGAACGATTCAGCCTTCGACAGTAGACTGTGTCCGTAGCCTTCTTCGCACAGGGGTTTCAGACATTTCCAGGCAAGCGGGTAACCGCAGGACATATAAATCACGCGCGCAAGTGCTTATCGTCAACTTGCAAATGGCAGTCATTGGGGCCGCCGTGCATAAGGACATGTAGATGTTGACGAACAAGGTTCCGGCCATATGACGCGCACCAGTATTTATGACCGCATCTCCGAACGCCGACTGGCTGACGAAGCACTGGCGCGTGAGGCAGCCGAACGTGCTGCCGCGCAGCAGGCACTTGAACGTGTCGAAGCGCTCATTCCTGTTCCAAAGCCGTTGCTCAACGCGCCCTGCAGTTTCAATTTCGGCGGGTTCCACTTCGGCTTTCCGGAAGGTTTCCAGTGCAACGCGATTGAAGCCACCGTTCAAGTGGGTGGAGAGCCTGTCGTGATCTCCGTTCAGCGTCGCGATGTACCTGAAGAGGCAACGCTTGCCGAAGCGTTCGCCGAAGCCGTCAAGGCGCTGCAGCCACTGCATGGCGAAATCCAGGTCATTCGCCACTATGAAACGCTGTTGGCGGGTAATGCAGCGCTGGCGCTGGATTTTCATTTTCGCGCAGGCCTCGAAGAACGGCATGGACGCCTTATCGGTTCCATCGTGCCATGTGCCGATCACAACGAACGCCAATGGCTGAGCGTGGGCTGCGTGATTGACTCCGAAAAGCCCGCGCTGAAAACCTGGTTGCTGGATTTCGACAGCATGCTTGAAGGCCTGACCGCCCCCTGAACTCTATTTCATCGCTGACAGGACACGCTTTAATGGACTATCCGTTGCAGAACATCAGCGTCACCCCAGGTGATCGCACCTCAACTACTCGCAGCCCGCAGGAGTAACGGCGATGTTCGAGGCAGCGCGGTTACTGGATGATATCGAACACACCGGAGCGATGGCGGGCTTTGTGCTCGGAGCGATTGTGGGCATCGCGGCCGTGGCGTATGTCTCGCTCACCGTCGCCACGTGCGGGTTCGGCGGTTTTTTACTGGCCATGGCGGTCGGTCTGGCCGGTAATGCCATTGCCAGCATCGGGGAGAGTATCGGCAGCGCCTTCAGCTCTCCGGCGGGGCAGATCGAATCTGCCTCGCCCAACGTGTTCATCAACGGTAGACCCGCGGCCTTTGCCATCGAAAGCACCGCCGTGTGTGACAAGCACTCGCCGATCGTCAAGGTCGCCGAAGGCTCCAGCAACGTCTTCATCAATGGCCAGCCCGCCGCACGCAAGGGCGACAAGCTGACCTGCGGCGCGAAGATCGGCACCGGCTCGCCCAACGTCTTCATCGGCGGCGGTACCCAACGCTACCTGCCGGTGGACGACGAAGTCTCGGCGATGGCCCGCTACACCGTGGACATTCTGTTGGTCGTGGCCGGCGGCGCCAAGGCCGTGCTCAGCATTGCCAAGTTGGGCATGCAGGCTGGCCTGAAAGCGGCAGGCCCTTGCGCGCTACAGTTCATGGGCGGTGTCTTTCTCGGGGACGCCATTTTTCGCTTCGGCGTCGCCCCCGTGGCCGAAAAAGTGCTGGGCGGCCTGCACGGCAACCCGGTCGACACCACCAGCGGGCGCAAGCTGCTGATCGACGAGTCCGATTTCAGCCTGCCCGGCCTGATGCCGATCGAGTGGACACGCTTCTACGCCAGCGACCTTGATGTCGACAGCGCGCTGGGCAAAGGCTGGGTGTTGCCCTGGGAACAAAGCCTGCGGCGCAAGGGCAGCTTTCTGTACCTCAGCGACAATCAGGGCCGCAGCGTGCCGTTCGTGACACTGGACTACAACCAGCGCATCTACAACGCACAGGAACAGCTGTACCTGGTGCGTACCGAGGGTGGTCATTACCTGCTGCAAACACTGGATAACGTCTTTTACTACTTTGGTGACGTCCCCGACGACAACCAGCCTGTTCCCCTGCAACGTGTCGAAAACGCCCTCGGTCATTTTCTGCATTTCGTACGCAGCGAAGACGGCGTTCTGACCGACATTTGCTCCACCGGCGGGCATCGCGTGCACCTGCACTACGACGAGGTGACCAACCGTCTGAGCACCGTCAAGCGAATCGTCGGCGACCAGGCCGTCGAGACGCTGGTGCGCTATGGCTACGACAACAATGGCCAGCTGAACAGTGTGTACAACCGCAATGGCGACTCGGTGCGCAACTTCAGCTACACCGATGGCCTGATGACCCGCCACGCCAATGCGCTGGGGCTCAGTTGCGAATACCGTTGGGAGGTTCTCGACGGCAAGCCGCGCGTGGTCGAGCACTGGACCAGCGACGGCGAGCACTTTCATTTCGATTATGATTTCGAGGCACGCCAGACGCGCGTAACCGATGTGCTGGGTCGTCGCGCCGAGTTGACCTACAACAAGGACCGTCGCGTCATCGCCAGCACAGATTTCGGCGGTGAGCAGTACCGTATCGCGCTGGACAACACCGGCAATATCACCGGCCTGACGCTGCCCGATGGCAACCAGCTGGGCTTCGAGTACGACGATCTGTCACGCCTGACCGCAGAAACCGACCCGCTGGGCCGAACCACCCGTTATCAGCATCACTACAAGACCACGCTGGTCAAACAGATCACTTACCCTGACGGCGCCGTCTGGACGGCCCGCTACGATTCGAAAGGCAATCTGGTTGCCGAGATCGACGCGTTGGGTCAAAAGACCGAATACCTCAACAGCGAAGATGGCCTGCCACACACCATCATCGATGCGACCTACAAATCCAAATACCTGTGGTGGAACAACCTGGCGCAGGTCGAGCGCTTCCAGGACTGCTCGGGCAAGAGCACCTGGTACCGTTACGACGAGCGCGATCAACTGGTCGCCGTCACTGATGCCCTGAACAACACCACCACACTGGAACGCAAACCCGGTGGCGAAGTGCTGAGCATCAACCATCCGGACGGCACCCGCGAGAGCTTCACCTACAACGCCCACGGCCAGGTGCTCACGCACACCAACGGCAAGGACCAGACCACGCACCTGGCGCGCAACGCCCGTGGCCTGCCGATCAGACGCCAGGACCCCAAGGGTTTGATCGTAGGCTACCAGTACGACAAGGCCCTGCGCCTTGCCGCGCTGATCAATGAAAACGACGCCACCTACACGTTCGCCTACGACGACTCCGACCGGCTGATCGAAGAAAAGCGCATCGACCAACTGACCCGCCGTTTCAGCTACAACCTCGGCGGACATCTGACTCAGGTCGAGGAAATCGGCTACAGCGAGAAAGGTGAGCGACCACAGCGCAGCACGCATTTCGAGCGCGACCCGATTGGCCGCTTGCTGGCCAGACTCAACGACGACGCCCGTCAGGATTTCACCTACGACGACAGCGACCGCCTGCTGTCCATTCAGCGCACGCCCACTGACGGCGGCAGAAAGATCGGTGTCACGGCTGAAAAACTGGAATTCGCTTACGACATTCTGGGCCGCCTGACACAGGAATCGTCGCCCCAAGGCGCGCTGACCTACGACTACGATCCACTCAGCAACCTGACCACGCTGACCCTTCCCACCGGTCAGCACCTGAACCACCTGTATTACGGCAGCGGCCACCTGCATCAACTGAACCTCGATGGCCAACTGATCAGCGACATGGAGCGCGACGACCTGCACCGCGAGATCTATCGCACGCAGGGCAAACTCACCAGTTGCTTTGGGTATGACGCTCTGGGCCGCAAGACCTGGCAGTATGCAACCACCCTGCCCGCGGAAAAACTCTCGCAGATCCAGAACCCGCTCATAAAGCCAGAACGCTACGTCGAGCACGCCTACAACCCGCTCCACCGCCGCTACGAATACGACCCGGCCGGCGAACTGAGCCGCACCCTCGACAAACTGCGTGGCGAAGTCACATACGAATACGAAGCCAACGGCCGCCTGCTTGAACACAACCCCGAAAAACGTTTCGACGGCGAAGAATTCCGCTACGACGCTGCCGGCAACCGCCTCAACTTCAACACCAGCCGCTTCGACCGCGTCAAAGACAACCGCCTCAAAAAGTGGAGCAACCACGAATACAAGTACGACGCGTGGGGCAACCTGGTCGAGAAAATCGTCGGCATCGTGCGCTGGCAAACCTTCACCTACGACTGCGAAAACCGCCTGGTCAAAACCGAGACCATGGCTAACAGTCAGGTGGAAAGCACCAGCAGCTATCAATACGACAGCCTGGGTAGGCGCGTTGGCAAACAGTGGGAGATCAAGGGGCAGACCGACCGGAAACGCTTTCTCTGGCAAGGCCTGCGCTTGCTGCGTGAAGAAAGCCCGGGACAGAGCAGCCTGTACCTGTACGAGCCCGGCAGTTATGCGCCTTTGGCCCGTATTGATGAGAAAGAGGGCGAGGCAGAGAACAAGGTCTACTACTTCCACACCGACCAGATCGGTACACCGCTGGAGATGACCGACGCCGAGGGTCAGATCGTCTGGCAGGCCAAATATCGGCCGTGGGGGGCGGTTGAGAAGCTGGTGGTGAACGAGGTCGAGCAGAACCTGAGGTTTCAGGGGCAGTATTTCGATGTCGAGACAGGGCTTCACTACAACACGTTTCGGTATTACGATCCGGAGATTGGGCGGTTTATTACGCAGGATCCGATTGGGTTGAGTGGTGGGGATAACCTGTATCAATATGCGCCGAACCCTTATGGGTGGGTTGACTCACTTGGCTTGAGCTGTGACTCACTGCATAAATTAGAGACCAAGGGCTATACCGGAGTTACTCGTAATCACTCAGGAGGGCTAGACTACTCAAAAAGCAATGCTCTTTACTCAAATCCAGGACGCCTAAAACCAGATGGCACTCCAGCCAGCGCAATAGTTAAAATAAAATACACCGGCGACTACCAAAAAGACTTTTTAGCAGCTAACAAATTAGGTTTTGGTCAAACTTCAAACCCTAAACTCAACGGAGAAAGCTATGTATGGCATCACCTTGATGATTTCAACCCAGAGACTGGAATAGGCACGATGCAATTAGTCAAGACCGGCGCACATAATGGAATACCCCATGTGGGTGGCGTCAGTCAATACCAAGCTGCGACTGGCCTAAAATATATATATAACGTTTGGTGAGGAAAATTATATGGCAAGCTTAGTCAACACTGAGCAATCATTGACTGACGTAGATATCCAGAGCTTTGAAAAGCTCCTTTCAAATGCTATACCAAATAGCTTTAAAGCGCATTACAAAACCAACAACGGAGGCAGTCCATCTGAAAGCGATATAGAAGAAGGCCACTGGGGTTTACCTGTGTGCGGATTTTACTCGATCAAATACGGGAAGTTAAGAATTGAAGATGTGATATCTGACATATCCCCCATTGAGCCCGAAGATAATGAATATGGAACTTGGACTAGATATGAGTTCTTACCCTTTGCTTACGATTTTGGAGGAAACCCAATATTCTTGTCACTACGCGAAAAAGACTACGGCCGTATTTATTTGTACGCACCTGACGGAAAAAACATTTTCAATGTATCAGATAGTTTTGAAAACTTCCTGCAAAGACTCTATGAGCCAGACTCGACAGCAGGTTAAGTAACGACCTATATCTTTGCTAGCTATCACTACCTTCGATCGTGCGATGAGGCACCATTGATTGAACCTCTGCTAATTTCTGATATTAAAAGTGTAAATATTGATCCCTAACGTTAAAAGTCTGCTCTTTAAAAACTAGACACCACCACACTGGAACGCAAACCCGGTGGCGAAGTGCTGAGCATCAACCATCCGGACGGCACCCGCGAGAGCTTCACCTACAACGCCCACGGCCAGGTTCTGACGCACACCAACGGCAAGGACCAGACCACGCATCTGGCGCGCAACGCCCGTGGCCTGCCGATCAGACGCCAGGACCCCAAGGGTTTTATCGTGGGCTACCAGTACGACAAGGCCCTGCGCCTTGCCGCGCTGATCAATGAAAACGACGCCACCTACACGTTCGCCTACGACGACTCCGACCGGCTGATCGAAGAAAAGCGCATCGACCAACTGACCCGCCGTTTCAGCTACAACCTCGGCGGACATCTGACTCAGGTCGAGGAAATCGGCTACAGCGAGAAAGGTGAGCGACCACAACGCAGCACGCATTTCGAGCGCGACCCGGTTGGCCGTTTGCTGGCCAGGCTCAACGACGACGCCCGTCAGGATTTCACCTACGACGACAGCGACCGCCTGCTGTACATTCAGCGCACGCCCACCGACGGTGGCAGAAAACTCGGTGTCACGGCTGAAAAACTGGAATTTTCCTACGACATTCTGGGCCGCCTGACGCAGGAATCGTCGCCTCAGGGCGCGCTGACCTACGACTACGATCTACTCAGCAACCTGACCACGCTGACCCTTCCCACCGGTCAGCACCTGAATCACCTGTACTACGGCAGCGGTCACCTGCATCAACTGAACCTCGATGGCCAACTGATCAGCGACATGGAGCGCGACGACCTGCACCGCGAGATCTATCGCACGCAGGGCAAACTCACCAGTTGCTTTGGCTATGACGCTCTGGGCCGCAAGACCTGGCAGTACGCAACCACCCTGCCCGCGGAAAAACTATCGCAGATCCAGAACCCGCTCATAAAGCCAGAACGCTACGTCGAGCACGCCTACAACCCGCTCCACCGCCGCTACGAATACGACCCGGCCGGCGAACTGAGCCGCACCCTCGACAAATTGCGTGGCGAAGTCACCTACGAATACGAAGCCAACGGCCGCCTGCTTGAGCACAACCCCGAAAAACGTTTCGACGGTGAAGAATTCCGCTACGACGCCGCTGGCAACCGCCTCAACTTCAACACCAGCCGCTTCGACCGCGTCAAAGACAACCGCCTCAAAAAGTGGAGCAACCACGAATACAAGTACGACGCGTGGGGCAACCTGGTCGAGAAAATCGTCGGCATCGTGCGTTGGCAGACCTTCACCTACGACTGCGAAAACCGCCTGGTCAAAACCGAGACCATGGCCAACAGTCAGGTGGAAAGCACCAGCAGCTACCAGTACGACAGCCTGGGCAGGCGCGTTGGCAAACAGTGGGAGATCAAGGGGCAGACCGACCGGAAACGCTTTCTCTGGCAAGGCCTGCGCTTGCTGCGTGAAGAAAGCCCGGGACAGAGCAGCCTGTATCTGTACGAGCCCGGCAGTTATGCGCCGCTGGCCCGTGTTGATGAGAAAGAGGGCGAGGCAGAGAACAAGGTCTACTACTTCCACACCGACCAGATTGGTACGCCGCTGGAGATGACCGACGCCGAAGGGCAGATCGTCTGGCAAGCCAAATATCGGCCGTGGGGGGCGATTGAGAAGCTGGTGGTGAACGAGGTCGAGCAGAACCTCAGGTTTCAGGGTCAGTATTTCGATGTCGAGACGGGGCTTCACTACAACACGTTTCGGTATTACGATCCGGAGATTGGACGGTTTATTACGCAGGATCCGATTGGGTTGAGTGGTGGGGATAATCTCTATCAATATGCGCCTAATCCTAATGGGTGGGTTGATCCGTTAGGCTGGTGCGTGAATGCGAGTGTTACCCGAGGCACCGCAGGACAGCCTTTGCGAGCAACGGCTACGATTACCATGGCCGACATCAAAAAAGGCGGAACTGCGACAAACGCGTCGTCCCGGAGTTGGGCGAGAAGCCTTGGCAATCCGGACGATGATGCTGGTCACATAATCGCTAAACTTCTTGGTGGATCGGGTGGTAAGGATGGGGTGTTTCCGCAGCTATCAAGAACCAATCGAGGCTTATTTAGAGATTTTGAGGGTGAGATAGCAAACTACGTCAAAACTAACGGCCCAGTAGACGTTGACATTAGGTTTGTGTATGGATCTTCTAATACGAGGCCGTCCAAAATACTCTATGACGTTTATCAAAATGGTCATACCGTCCTATCAGACATGTTCAATAATTGAGAGTTCTCATGAGCAAAGAGAATATAGATGCAGTAGACACACTAAAGCAGTTTATGGGTGCCATGCGTGACTGGGAAGAAAAATTTTATAAAGAACAGATGGAACTCATAAAAGCAGGGCTTGACACCGGTGAGAGCGAAGAAAAATACAAGACAGTTCTAGCTGATATATTCGAAAACTTTTCTATTCCTGATCAGAGAAGCTGGGCGCGTCTAGTAGATTTAGGGTGTGGGCATCCGCCAACATATGACCCTAACCGGGACGATATCGCTACCCCTGTGCTTTCAGGAAAAACGCATACAATAGTAGTTCAACAGACAGCCAGACTAAAAGCCATCTATAAATTTTATTTAAAACCAATAGATGGATCCTACAAGATAATAAAAAAAGAAACAAAAAATGGAGATAGCTGGAAAAAAACTGCACTTTGAAGCATTAAAATGCTGACTAAATCAATAATAAACTTGCCAATGCACATACTACTTGTAGGGCAGACCGACCGAGAAAATCGTCGGCATCGTGCGCTGGCAAACCTTCACCTACGACAGCGAAAACCGCCTGGTCAAAACCGAGACCATGGCCAACAGCCAGGTGGAAAGCACCAGCAGCTACCAGTACGACAGCTTGGGCAGGCGTGTTGGCGAACAGTGGGAGATCAAGGGGCAGACCGACCATCGACTATTTCTCTGGCAAGGCCTTCGCTTGCTGCGTGAAGAAAGCCCGGAACAAAGCAGCTTGTATCTGTATGAGCCTGGTAGCTATGCGCCTTTGGCCCGTTTTGATGAGAAAGAGGGCGAGGTAGAGAACAAGGTCTACTACTTCCACACCGACCAGATTGGTACGCCGCTGGAGATGACCGACGCCGAAGGGCAGATCGTCTGGCAGGCCAAATATAGGCCGTGGAGGGCGATTGAGAAGCTGGTGGTGAACGAGGTCGAGCAGAACCTGAGGTTTCAGGGTCAGTATTTCGATGTCGAGACGGGGCTTCACTACAACACGTTTCGGTATTACGATCCGGAGATTGGGCGGTTTATTACGCAGGATCCGATTGGGTTGAGTGGTGGGGATAACCTGTATCAATATGCGCCTAATCCTAATGGGTGGGTTGATCCGTTAGGCTGGTGCGTCAATGCGAGTGTTACCCGAGGTACCGCAGGACAGCCTTTGCGAGCAACGGCTACGATTACCAAGGCCGACATCAAAAAAGGCGGAACTGCGACAAATGCGTCGTCCCGGAGTTGGGCGAGAAGCCTTGGCAATGCGGACGATGATGCTGGTCACATAATCGCTAAGCTTCTTGGTGGATCGGGTGGTAAGGATGGGGTCTTTCCACAGCTATCGAAAGTTAATAGAGGGTTGTTCAGAGACTTCGAACGAGCAATTGCGAATGAGGTTAAAGACAATGGGCCAGTTGATCTTGAAATCGTTTTCCAATATGCAAATGGCGGCACACGCCCCACTAAAATTTATTATGACCTTTATCGTAACGGGAAGTTAATTGATGGCGCAGAATTCAACAACTAACATAAGCACCGAGCTTAACGAGGAAATCGTAGAAAAAACGTTTCGCGATTTTTCGACGGCATTGCGCAATTGGGAAAATTGGTTTTATACGCACAAGAGAGAGAACAGAAACGCAAATAACAGTACGCCTAATGCGGATGGACGTGCGCGCGCTGAGTTACTAGCAATCTTTTCGACTTACGTTACTGAAAAAGGCAGAAACTATGATCGATTAGAGAACCTGGTATGCAGCATGCATCCTGAATATGAGTTTGAAGAAGAATCGATAAGATTAGAAATCTCTTCAAAAAATACTACAACCTTAGTATATAAAAAAAAGCACGGCCTAAGACAAACCTACAGATTGACCTTCTCAATAAAAGACAATACATGCAGAATACAAAAACGCGAATTTCAAGACAACGAAAAATGGAGAACCACTTACATCTAGACTTGAAGAAAACCAGAAGACCAACAAGCGAAAGGAACATCATTAAACATTCTCTTTTGGCCGTAAGCATCCAAGACGCGGATGATAATATTGAATATTAAAAATGGCTCTTTAAAAACTCAGATAGAGCGATATAGATGAGCAATGGCGCTAAGTATATGACCCGGCCGACAAATTGCGTGGCGAAGTCACCTACGAGTACGAAGCCAACGGCCGCCTGCTTGAACACAACCCCGAAAAACGTTTCGACGGCGAAGAATTCCGCTACGACGCTGCCGGCAACCGCCTGAACTTCAACACCAGCCGCTTCGACCGCGTCAAAGACAACCGCCTCAAAAAGTGGAGCAACCACGAATACAAGTACGACGCGTGGGGCAACCTGGTCGAGAAAATCGTCGGCATCGTGCGCTGGCAAACCTTCACCTACGACTGCGAAAACCGCCTGGTCAAAACCGAGACCATGGCTAACAGTCAGGTGGAAAGCACCAGCAGCTATCAATACGACAGCCTGGGCAGGCGCGTTGGCAAACAGTGGGAGATCAAAGGGCAGACCGACCAGAAACGCTTTCTCTGGCAGGGATTGCGGATGTTGCGTGAAGAGGGTCCTGAGCAGAGCAGCCTGTACCTCTACGAGCCCGGCAGCTATGCGCCGCTCGCCCGTGTTGATGAGAAAGAGGGCGAGGTAGAGAACAAGGTCTACTACTTCCACACCGACCAGATTGGTACACCACTGGAGATGACCGACGCCGAAGGGCAGATCGTCTGGCAGGCCAAATATCGGCCGTGGGGGGCGATTGAGAAGCTGGTGGTGAACGAGGTCGAGCAGAACCTGAGGTTTCAGGGGCAGTATTTCGATGTCGAGACGGGGCTTCACTACAACACGTTTCGGTATTACGATCCGGAGATTGGACGGTTTATTACGCAGGATCCGATTGGGTTGGCTGGGGGTGTGAATCTCTATCAGTATGCGCCTAATCCAATTCGATGGACTGATGCTCTGGGTTGGGCTTGCGAACTGTTCCGGGGAGTGAGCGCCAACCATCCAGCTATTGATGATGCTCGGAAAGGCATAGCTAAACCTGCAAAAGCTGATAGCACAATCACTCCATCAGAACACAACTATGGTGCCGTATCAGACGTCAGCCCTTACACTTCATGGACAAGGGATTTAGAAATCGCTAAATGGTGGGCAAATAAAGATGGCCCAGGTGGTGTGATTCTCGGCACACCTACAGGCGCGCCCAAGCCAGGAGATAACTGGCATTGGGAGCTATCTCCAGACGACTGGGGTGAATCAGAGCTATTGCTTAAAGGAGTCCGGTCTAAACTAGAGGTTTTTAACCCAAATGAACTTTAAAACAATCAACCAAGAAACCATTGAAAATATATTAAAATCTGACGACATAGATATGCACACAGCCAAAGTCCTAGAGCAGGCTAAGGCATGTGTTGAATTCATAAACGGGTTAAATCTTGACATCTATAATGTGGATAGCAGCTCAAGCATGAGACAAATTGTAGATTACAGAATAGGCACTCTCGAGAAAAGCGGCAGAACTTTCTACGGAGCAAAAGAATGCACGCTCAAGTTAGAGAAATTAGCACCAGACCACCCGGTCAGCTGGATCGCTAAAAAAGTGAAAAACAATATTCTAGTTTTAATAATCGACCGCAAATTCAACAGCGTTATACATGCAATGTCAACCGCTACTAAAAGCACTTAACATTAGGTATATAGAGCCCATCAAGACCTCGTTAAAACAGCTACTGAATTGAAGTTGGCGTAGTATGAAGCAACGGCTACGATTACCAAGGCCGACATCAAAAAAGGCGGAACTGCGACAAACGCGTCGTCCCGGAGTTGGGCGAGAAGCCTTGGCAATCCGGACGATGATGCTGGTCACATAATCGCTAAGCTTCTTGGTGGATCGGGTGGTAAGGATGGGGTGTTTCCGCAGCTATCAAGAACCAATCGAGGCTTATTTAGAGATTTTGAGGGTGAGATAGCAAACTACGTCAAAACTAACGGCCCAGTAGACGTTGACATTAGGTTTGTGTATGGATCTTCTAATACGAGGCCGTCCAAAATACTCTATGACGTTTATCAAAATGGTCATACCGTCCTATCAGACATGTTCAATAATTGAGAGTTCTCATGAGCAAAGAGAATATAGATGCAGTAGACACACTAAAGCAGTTTATGGGTGCCATGCGTGACTGGGAAGAAAAATTTTATAAAGAACAGATGGAACTCATAAAAGCAGGGCTTGACACCGGTGAGAGCGAAGAAAAATACAAGACAGTTCTAGCTGATATATTCGAAAACTTTTCTATTCCTGATCAGAGAAGCTGGGCGCGTCTAGTAGATTTAGGGTGTGGGCATCCGCCAACATATGACCCTAACCGGGACGATATCGCTACCCCTGTGCTTTCAGGAAAAACGCATACAATAGTAGTTCAACAGACAGCCAGACTAAAAGCCATCTATAAATTTTATTTAAAACCAATAGATGGATCCTACAAGATAATAAAAAAAGAAACAAAAAATGGAGATAGCTGGAAAAAAACTGCACTTTGAAGCATTAAAATGCTGACTAAATCAATAATAAACTTGCCAATGCACATACTACTTGTAGGGCAGACCGACCGAGAAAATCGTCGGCATCGTGCGCTGGCAAACCTTCACCTACGACAGCGAAAACCGCCTGGTCAAAACCGAGACCATGGCCAACAGCCAGGTGGAAAGCACCAGCAGCTACCAGTACGACAGCTTGGGCAGGCGTGTTGGCGAACAGTGGGAGATCAAGGGGCAGACCGACCATCGACTATTTCTCTGGCAAGGCCTTCGCTTGCTGCGTGAAGAAAGCCCGGAACAAAGCAGCTTGTATCTGTATGAGCCTGGTAGCTATGCGCCTTTGGCCCGTTTTGATGAGAAAGAGGGCGAGGTAGAGAACAAGGTCTACTACTTCCACACCGACCAGATTGGTACGCCGCTGGAGATGACCGACGCCGAAGGGCAGATCGTCTGGCAGGCCAAATATAGGCCGTGGAGGGCGATTGAGAAGCTGGTGGTGAACGAGGTCGAGCAGAACCTGAGGTTTCAGGGTCAGTATTTCGATGTCGAGACGGGGCTTCACTACAACACGTTTCGGTATTACGATCCGGAGATTGGGCGGTTTATTATGCAGGATCCGATTGGGTTGGCTGGGGGGGATAACCTTTACAAATATGTTCCAAATCCCACAGCGTGGGTTGATCCATGGGGATGGGCTTGCAATCGTCCGGAGGGCTATAAATCAGGTGACGTCGATGCCCATGGCAATTTATCACCGGGCCTAAACAGAGCGCCTGGTAATAAAAACATCCCCAGTGATAAATCAGTTCAGTCACACCACTTTATTCAGGATGAGTGGGCAAAGAGGAATGTAGCAGGATATAAGCGTAACGCGGCGCCAGCAGTTTTATTAAAGAGTTCCTCTGGAGAATCACACGCTATTGTTTCATCACTTCAACGAACCAGACGCAGATTGGGTGGATTTAATGGAACCATCAAGGAAGAGTTTGGAACCGCATACAAAGAGCTAATAGACTCTGGAGTTAGTCCTAGCGCAGCAAAGAAAGCTGCGAGCAGATCATATAAATACTTTGATTCCTTGGGAGCATTTGATTAATGATATCCTTCACTGAAAAGAACAGCCCTGCCAACGTAAATGAAATAGAATCCATCTGCAAAGAGTTAGGAATCTCAGAAAAAAACTGGTTGAGAAAATTTTGGCCTGAATGCAATGGTGCGGTATTAGAAGATCAAATCGTATTTTATCCTACCGATCAAATTGTCGAGCGTAATAAAACATATGAAATAGATATAAATTTCCCCGAGTACATTTTGATAGGAGATGACTCTGGAGGCGGATTAATATTAACCCCCAAAAAAGGCTTGGAGAAATTCTACTTTATAGGGTCTGGAGATCCCTTTATTAATGACGCTGAAGTCTTTGACTCCATTGAACAGCTAACTGCCTACGCGATGGCTGATGTAGATAGTGATAGTGATAGTGATAGTGGCAACATAGTTTCAGTTGCAGAGATCAAGCCAAAAGCATCTGACGCGCTGAAAATCAAAAAAGATTTTAATTTAGACTATTCAATAGCACTGCTAACTAAAAAACTAGAAAAAAAAGATGAGATCATCTCAGAAAATGTGAAACTTATTAAGTATAAATCCGCATTAAAATTACACAGGCAATTTGTTAGATTCTCATCAAACCCCTGATTTCAAAAGCTAGCACTAACATGCGGACTCAAAGTAAATTTTATTGATTTCTCATACTTGCTCAATAAAGTTAAAAACTACATAAATGCCAACTGGCTCAGCTTATTTTGAGAAGCAATGCTAGCGATCTTTAAAAATTTAGATTTATTTCTTCTTAAAGATATAGCTTTATTTTTAATCGTAGCTTGGCAGTAGCCCTAATAAAGCAGTTTAATCCCAAACACCAACTGATCAGAGACATGAGTATTGGGACTATCGCACCCAAAACAAACTCACCAGTTGCTTTGGCTATGACGCTCTGGGCCGCAAGACCTGGCAGTACGCAACCACCCTGCCCGCTGAAAAACTGTCACAGATCCAGAACCCGCTCATAAAGCCAGAGCGCTACGTCGAACACGCCTACAACCCGCTCCACCGCCGCTACGAATACGACCCGGCCGGCGAGCTGAGCCGTACCCTCGACAAACTGCGCGGCGAAGTCACCTATGAATACGAAGCCAACGGCCGCCTGCTCGAACACAACCCCGAAAAACGTTTCGACGGCGAAGAATTCCGCTACGACGCTGCCGGCAACCGCCTGAACTTCAACACCAGCCGCTTCGACCGCGTCAAAGACAACCGCCTCAAAAAGTGGAGCAACCACGAATACAAATACGACGCGTGGGGCAACCTAGTCGAGAAAATCGTCGGCATCGTGCGTTGGCAAACCTTCACCTACGACAGCGAAAACCGCCTGGTCAAAACCGAGACCATGGCTAACAGCCAGGTGGAAAGCACCAGCAGCTACCAGTACGACAGCTTGGGCAGGCGTGTTGGCAAACAGTGGGAGATCAAGGGGCAGACCGACCATCGACTATTTCTCTGGCAAGGCCTTCGCTTGCTGCGTGAAGAAAGCCCGGAACAAAGCAGCTTGTATCTGTATGAGCCTGGTAGCTATGCGCCTTTGGCCCGTGTTGATGAGAAAGAGGGCGAGGTAGAGAACAAGGTCTACTACTTCCACACCGACCAGATTGGTACGCCGCTGGAGATGACCGACGCCAAAGGGCAGATCGTCTGGCAGGCCAAATATAGGCCGTGGAGGGCGATTGAGAAGCTGGTGGTGAACGAGGTCGAGCAGAACCTGAGGTTTCAGGGGCAGTATATGGAAATTTTGGTTAGATAAGAGTAGCTCATCCGGTATGTTTTCTAGCGCACATAAATGCGCACCCAAGCTTTGAAAAAATTGGCCGCAGGAGTTTTTTGCGGCTAGGATTAGAGAGCAAGTAGATTACTACTTAAAGCAAATCAATCGTGAATTAAGGCATTCAATCCAAATGAACGCTAAAGACATCATAGAAAAAGTCGACTTCAAATCGTACGTTTCTTCGAATCTATGCGACCCCATCACACGCGAATTATTTAGCAAGTCAAAGATATCTGACATTTCCTTTCTGCTACCTCCAGAAGTATCTGCCTATGATGATCAAAACAAAAATACGCTAAAATCCATTATAGAATTCAGAGCCAACAACCTGGCAGCCCAAGGGCGCCAGCTTAATGGCGCAGACCTATGCGCAGCATCGCTTGAAGGTTCAAGGGATGAGGCGTTGCGAAGCTGGGTCCCCTTGGAAGTAGAAAATCATATCGTAATTTTTATAATAAACTCTGAAAGCTTTGAAATTGACGGCTGCATGTCATTAAGATAAAAACCTCACCTCAACACAGCTAAAATTTATAACAAAACTTAAACATCAGGACACTCACAACAACCAAGACATCAAACTATTCAACTGCGGACTTCATTAGTTGAAAAAATATTAGCCAAGGATGGGCGACATAACTCCGTAGCACATGCCCTTCCTATATAACGTATAAGCCCGGGACTGTGAGAGTATTCACGCCTCATCAAAAAAAGCGCCCCAAAGGACGCTTCACTCAATCATCCACCTCAAAGCACACTCAACGGATACTCCACAATCACCCTCACCTCATCCAGATCCGATTCGAACGCCGTGGCCCGGGTCGTTGCCTGGCGCACGCGCAGCGACAGGTCTTTCAATGATCCGGTCTGCACAATGTATTTCGCTTCGATATCACGCTCCCAGCGTTTTTGATCGGTCAGCGGGTTGCCTTGTGCGTCGCGGCGCATGTAGGTGCTGTTGGCGTTGGAGTAGTCGGCGTCGGTGCCTTTGCCGTAGCGGGTCATGAACGACAGGCCGGGCACGCCGAAGGTGGACATGTCGAGGTTGTAGGTGACCATCCACGAGCGCTCCTTGGGTGAGTTGAAGTCGCTGTACTGGATGGAGTTGGCCAGGTAGATGGAGTCGGACTGCCTGAGGTAGTCGAAGTCATCATCACCTTCGTTGCGCTGGTGCGAAAGCGACAGGGTGTGTGCGCCGTATTGCAGGGCGAGTTTTGCGCTCCAGATGTCGTTGTCGAATTCGCCGAGCAGCTTTTTGCCCTCGTCGGTGGCGTTGTAATAGTTCAGGCTGCCGGTCAGTGCGAGGTCATCGGAAAGTGGCAGCACATAAGACGCCGAGGCGTATTTCTGGTCCCAGGCGTCTTTCAGGCGGCTGGTGTAGAGGCCAAGGCTCAGCGCGTCGGTGGCCTGGTAATCACCGCCGAAGTAGGCAACCCAGGGAGAGTCGACCGCGCCGCCGTAGAAGGTCACGAAACCGTCGCGCATATTGCTGGAAACCGGCTGGCTCATGGAGTGCAGACGACCGCCTTGCAGGGTCAGACCGCTGATACTGTTGTTGATCGCTGTGACGCCACGGAAGCTTTCCGGTAGCAGGCGCGAGTCACCGAATGCCACCACCGGCGTCGACGGGAAGACATCGCCCACGTTGACGACGGTGTCGAAGGCCCTGGCCTTCAGCGAGCCGCCGACTTTGCTGTACTCGTCGCGGGCATTGCCCTGCCCATCGACCGGCAGCACATCGAATGCGCTGCGCCCGCCGTTGCGTCCATCGCCTGTGTCGAGCTTGATGCCGATCATGGCAAAGGCATCGACCCCGACGCCGAATGTGCCTTGAGTGAAACCTGACTGGAATCGCCCGATGATGCCCTGCGCCCATGCTTCGGAGTAACCATTGCCGGTCGGGCTTGACTCGCCGTTGCGGTGGTCGCGGTTCATGTAGAAGTTACGGTTGAGTACCGTCAGCGTGCTGCCTTCGATGAAGCCTTCTTTCTGTTCTTCGGCGAGTGCGGTAATCGGCGTTACACCTGCCAGTGTCGAGCACAGGGCAAGGGACAATGTTCTGAGTTGGGTCATATGTGCTCCGATGGATCGGCAGATTGTTTTAAACGTGTCGACCTGGCTCTTTTTATAGGTGCGAGAGCTGCCAGCGGGGCACCATCTTGAAGTGGCGAAGATAACGTCGAGGTGACAGCGGGATTACAAATATGAAAGGAAGTGAAGTACCGCCTGCGTTAGTTCAATACGGTGAAACAGGCATTGAACGGATACGTCTGTTTTTATTCTCGCCGAAGGCCGTAGGAGCAGGCCGGGCGACGTTTCGCTGGTTAGCGAAGATGGTGCATTTGCAGCGAGCATACCGGCCTCTTCGCGAACAAGTTCGCTCCTACGCCCTTCGGGCAGATGCATGAAAAACGCTTATCGCCGACGTTTTGCCGGGAATAAAAAAAGCGCCCCGAAGGACGCTTAAAGATTCGCCCCGACCAAAGGAGCAGGGAGCTGCTACAAAGGGCGAACAGGGGTGCAGCGGGTCGGGCAGCAAAGGCATCAGCCTTCGGACTTGGTCGACCGCTCAGCCTCGGCTTTCTCGTCAGCATTGACGTACCGCTCGGCTTTGCTGCTGTTCTGTTCCTTGAAACGCATCTCCTGCGCCAGGCGCATCTTGTCGGCAGCGGGGCTTGCGTACTCGTTACCGTCGTCGGCAAAGGCTGCAGTGGCGGACAAGGCAGCTACGGCGAAGACCATCGATTTGACCAGTTTCATCATCATTACCTTTCTCGGTTGAATGTCGGACCTGCGCAGCGCTCGGCGCTCGTCAGGGATGAAACAAGCTTACGGAGGGGGAGCTAACAGGAAGGTGAGCGAACAATGACAATACTGTTAGGAAGCTGACATCTTCGAGATGACCGATTTGTAATGTTTCAGCAACCTTCCGGTTAGTGCGCATTGGTTAGGGTTAAGCCACATTCAAACGGAGACAAAAGAAAATGCGCACAGCCAAATCGTTGTTACTTGCCCTGGTCATCCTTTCGCCCATCAGTGCTTTCGCCTACACCTCTGATGAGGTCAAAGCCACTACGGTGATCAAGGAACACCAGGCCAGCGTGCAGAAGTATGCCGCCCTCCATAACAAGCCGATGCCGGAGATCAAGGAGTACACCTACGGCATGAAGCTGGACGTTGCCAAGCTGGTCCGCAAATCCCCGGATCTGCAAACCTGTAGCGTAATGCCGAAACTGATGACCTACGAAGACTCCAAGGGCAAGCTGAACACGGTTCAGTACCAGGTCCTCAGCGGATGCAGAAACAGCCAATGATTCTGACCCTGCCAGGAAGGCCACTCAGCGTTACATCCCCCGTCAGCCCGGACCTTCATTCGGGCTGACTTTTTTGCGTCTGCAATCCCCTCCTTTTCCCGTCTCAAATCCAGCTTCGTTTGGTAATTCCGGCCTTTTTTGCAACATCACCGCCTCTGCGTGGTCAACGCAAACCCCACTGTGGCGTGTCGAGATGTGTCTGGACGTAGTTCCGGTCCATCAAACACAGGCTCGGTTACGGTGATCGAGACACTGCACTTACGGATTCTGGAATGACCGATGCTTGAACTCGCTGCTGGTTTTATCTGCCTCACTGCGCTTCTGACCTACGTGAACTACCGTTTCATCGGCCTGCCGCCCACCATCGGCGTGATGGTCACCGCGCTGATGTTCTCGTTGCTGCTGCAGGGTCTGAGCTTTCTGGGCTATCCCGGCCTGGAAGATCGCGTTCAGCAATTGATCGGCCAGATCGACTTCGGCGACCTGCTGATGAACTGGATGCTGTCCTTTCTGCTGTTCGCCGGGGCGCTGCACGTCAACCTGGGCGACTTGAGAAGCTACCGTTGGCCCATCGGCCTGTTGGCGACTTTCGGGGTGCTGATTGCCACCACTGTGATCGGCGCACTGGCCTACTGGATCTTTGCCCTGTTCGGCTGGCACGTCAGCCCGTTGTACTGCCTGCTGTTTGGTGCACTGATCTCGCCTACCGATCCGATTGCGGTGCTTGGTGTGTTGCGTACCGCCAACGCCTCGAAACCGCTGAAGACCACGATCGTCGGCGAAAGCCTGTTCAACGACGGAACCGCAGTGGTGGTGTTCACCGTGTTGCTGGGTATCGCGCAGTTGGGCGAGACGCCGACGGTTGGCGAAACCGCTCTGCTGTTCGTTCACGAAGCGATGGGCGGGGTGCTGTTCGGCGGCCTGATCGGTTACGCCGTGTACCTGATGATCAAGAGCATCGAGCAGTATCAGATCGAGGTCATGCTCACGCTGGCGCTGGTGATCGGCGGCTCGGCGATGGCGTCTGAACTGCATGTGTCCGGTCCTATCGCGATGGTCGTGGCCGGCCTGATCATCGGCAACCTGGGACGCAATCTGGCGATGAACGACATGACCCGTCGCTACATGGACGGTTTCTGGGAGTTGCTGGATGACATGCTCAACGCGCTGCTGTTCGCGCTGATCGGTATGGAGCTGTTGCTGTTGCCGTTCTCATGGCAGCACCTGATTGCAGCCAGCCTGCTGGCGGCGGCGATTCTGCTGTCGCGCTTCGTCACCGTCGCTCCGGCCATCCTGCTCCTGCGTCGCTGGCGCAAGGTGCCGCACGGCACGATCCGCATCCTCACCTGGGGTGGCTTGCGCGGCGGAGTCTCGGTTGCCTTGGCGCTGGCGCTGCCGACCGGGCCGGAACGCGATCTGCTGCTGAGCATCACCTACATCGTGGTGCTGCTGTCGATTCTCTTGCAGGGCCTGACCATCGGCAAGCTGGTGAATGCCGTCACCCGCGCCCCGCAGGCCAAAGACCCGGCAGAGCATTGATCAGGCGGATGCAGCGGCGCGCCGGTATTCACTGGGCGTCTGCTGCATCTCCACGCGGAAGTGTCGGTTGAAGTTGGACAAATTGGCATAGCCGACTTCAAAGCAGATGTCCGACACCGACATCTCGCTGTGCAGCAGCAACCGGCAGGCCCGCTGGACCCGCAGTTTGCGCATCAGGTCGATAAAACAATGGCCCGTGGTGCGCTTGAAGAAGCGTGAAAACCCCGGATCGCTCATGTCCAGTCGCTGCGCGATGACGGACAGGCGAATATCGCTGGTCAATTCGGTCAACAGATAGTCGAACGCCTTGTTGATCCGCTCGGAACTGCGCGCATCCAGAGTCGGTGCATACCAGGTGCTGGCCAGCAGGCGAACCTCCTGCGCAGGCGCTTTCATCAGCGTGTTGACCAGTTGCAGGAACAGAATCAGCCGCTCCAGCCCCTGAGCCGGGCCAATCTCTTCGAGCAGGCGCGCGGCCTGCACCGCTGTCGCACCGGTGAACTCCAGGCCGCGTCGCGCCTGCTCGAACAGACGCTGCAAGTCACCCATCTCCGGCAGCGTGCCACGCAAGGCGAGCAACGCTGCACCGTCGAACTGCAGCACCACGTCCCGCCCGGGCAGATGCTCACCGGGGGCCAGATCGCCGATCCAGTCATGCGGCAGATCCGGGCCGATCAGGGCCACATGCCCTGCCGCGAACTCACCGATGTAATCACCGGCCACCAGCTTGCCGCTGCCCTGGCGGATCAGATGGATTTCGAATTCCGGATGATGGTTCCAGCGCGCCAGCGCGTAGGGATAGTCATGCTCGTACCAGCGAAAGCAGTGGTCGGGCTGCGGGAGAATAACCTCAAGCTCGGCAGGGCGCTGCTCGAGCAAGGCGGCTCGGCTGTCAGGCACGGGATGCCCCTTTTTATCGTTATGAATGCGCTGTGGACGCTTGAACATACGCCCTCGCACCTAGCCAACGCTAGCTCGCGATCAAACCGGCACTGATACTTTTTTGCTTTCGGACCGCCGGAGCGCGCTCGGTTAAAAAAGTATCAGTCGCTCATCCGCCCTGCGTTTGTTCAACCTCTTGAGGGCTGCTGTAATCGAGCCGTCCACCAGGGTGACTCAACCGTGGCCAACAACAAAAACAATGACTCCCGCCAGACAAGGCGCGGGGTGGAGAGCACTACGATGAACATTCGGAAAACGCTTTTCCTGTCCGCAGGCGTGTCCGCCGCCCTTTTCAACCTGACCGTCCAGGCTGCCGAAACCGTGACCATCGCCACCGTGAACAACGGCGACATGATCCGCATGCAGCGCCTGTCGAAAACCTTTGAACAGCAGCATCCCGACATCAAACTCAACTGGGTGGTGCTCGAAGAAAACGTCCTGCGCCAACGCCTGACCACCGATATCGCCACACAGGGTGGCCAGTTCGACGTATTGACCATCGGCACCTACGAGACCCCGTTATGGGGCGCCAAACAGTGGCTGGAGCCGATCACCGGCCTTGCGCCGGACTACGATCTGCAGGATATCTTTCCCTCGGTGCGCCAAGGCTTGTCAGTCAAGGACACGCTCTATGCCCTGCCCTTTTACGGCGAAAGCACCATTACTTATTACCGCACCGATTTGTTCAAGCAGGCTGGCTTGAGCATGCCCGAACACCCGACCTGGACGCAGCTGGGCGAATTCGCCGCGAAGCTGCATCAGCCCGACAAGGGCGTTTACGGCATGTGCCTGCGCGGCAAGGCCGGTTGGGGCGAGAACATCGCCCTGCTCAGCACCATGGCCAATGCATTCGGCGCGCGCTGGTTCGATGAGCAATGGAAACCTGAATTGACCAGCCCGGAATGGAGCAAGGCGGCGAATTTCTACGTCGACACTCTGAAAAACTATGGCCCGCCGGGCGTGTCGAGCAACGGTTTCAACGAAACCCTCGCGCTGTTCAACAGCGGCAAATGCGCGTTGTGGGTGGATGCCAGCGTGGCCGGCTCGTTCACCACCGACAAGGCGCAGAGCAAGGTTGTCGACAGCGTCGGCTTTGCACCTGCGCCGGTCGAAGTGACTGACAAGGGCTCGTCATGGCTCTATGCCTGGTCGCTGGCAATACCGACTACCTCGAAACACAAGGATGCAGCCAAGGCGTTCATCACCTGGGCGACGTCCAAGGCGTATATCCAGCTGGTCGCCGAGACAGACGGCATCAGCAACGTGCCACCTGGCACCCGCGCCTCCACCTACAGCGAGGCTTATCTGAAAGCTGCGCCGTTCGCCAAGGTCACGCTGCAGATGATGCAACACGCCGACCCGGCGCACCCGTCGGCCAAGCCCGTGCCCTATGTCGGTATCCAGTACGTGACCATTCCCGAGTTTCAGGCCATCGGCACCTCGGTCGGCAAGCTGTTTTCTGCCGCTGTAACCGGGCAAACCACCACTGAACAGGCGCTCACAGCCGCGCAGGCGGTGACCGAACGCGAGATGAAACGTGCCGGCTACCCGAAGTAGAGCGCCAGCCCTCAACTGTATTGAACGGATGATGAACCCATGAAACGACTTGAAGGTAAAAGCGCGCTGATCACCGGATCGGCGCGAGGCATCGGCCGGGCGTTTGCGCAGGCGTACATTCACGAAGGTGCGCGCGTGGCGATTGCCGATATCGATCTGCAACGCGCACAGGCGACAGCGACCGAACTGGGACCCAACGCGTATGCGGTGCGGATGGACGTCACGGATCAGTCGTCCATCGATCAGGCCATCGCCGCAGTGGTCGCGCAGGCCGGCAAGCTGGATATCCTGATCAACAACGCCGCGCTGTTCGACCTGGCACCGATCGTCGACATCACCCGCGACAGCTACGAGCGGCTGTTTTCGATCAATGTCGCTGGCACGCTGTTCACCTTGCAGGCCGCAGCGAAGCAAATGATTGCCCAAGGGCACGGCGGCAAAATCATCAACATGGCCAGCCAGGCCGGGCGCCGGGGCGAGGCGCTGGTGGCGGTGTATTGCGCGACCAAGGCGGCGGTGATCAGCCTGACCCAATCGGCCGGGCTGGACCTCATCAGGCACGGCATCAATGTCAACGCCATCGCACCGGGTGTGGTCGATGGCGAACACTGGGATGGCGTCGATGCGTTGTTCGCGCGCCATGAAAACCGGCCATTGGGCGAGAAGAAAAAGCTGGTGGGCGAACAAGTGCCTTACGGGCGCATGGGCACGGCGGACGATTTGACCGGCATGGCCATTTTTCTGGCTTCAGCGGACAGCGAGTACGTGGTCGCCCAGACCTATAACGTCGACGGTGGCAACTGGATGAATTGAAGTGAGACAGAGGTAAAGATGAGCCGAACCGCGCAAAAAAGCCTGCGACCGCTTCCATTGCCGAAGCGATTGGCTAAGATGCGCGGACCGTCTGCTGCCTGAGCCGGCTCATTGATGTACAGGAGTACGAATGTCCACTGAAGAGGAGATCGCCATTTCCGGCGGTACACCTATGATCCCTGATCAGCGTCGAGAGCTGATGCTGCGTCAGTTACGCAAGCATCAGGTGCTCAGCGTGCATCAGTTGATGGAGATGTTCGATTGCTCGCACATGACCATCCGCCGCGACATCGCCCTGCTGGAGCAGGAAGGTCGCGCCTACTCGGTCACCGGCGGCGTGCGTATCGCCAGCCAGGTCCACAGCGAACCCAGCCACCAGTCCAAGGCGGTGGTGGAGTTGCCACACAAGCAGGGCATGGCGCGGCTCGCAGCGGGGCTCTTGCACCCGGACATGACGATCTATCTGGACGCAGGCACCAGCACACTCGAAATCGTCCCGCACATCATCGCGCTGTCGGGCATGACCGTGGTCACCAATGATTTCGGCGTGGTCAACGCGCTGGCCGATGCTGCGCATGTGGATGTGATTCATACCGGCGGGCTGCTCGATCATCCGAATCGTTCCAGCGTCGGCGGCCTGGCAGCGGCAACCTTGCGCCAGCTGGCGACCGATGTGGCCTTCATGTCCACCAGCTCGTGGGACCTGCAACGCGGCACCACCACACCGTCGGCGCTGAAGGTCGAGGTCAAGCAGGCCGCCATGCAGTCCGCCTCGCAAACCGTGCTGATCGCCACCAGCTCCAAGTACGGCACCTTCGGTATGTACAAGGTCGCCGGGCTCGAGCAGTTCGACACCATCATCACCGACGCAGCCCTGGCCGAAGCGGCTGCCGACGGGATTCGCAAGCAGCGTATCGAGTTGCTGCTGGCGCCAGTGGGCGGCCGTTCGAAGTAGCTTGTCGCCAGGCGAGCTGTGCCACAGGCCACGAATGGCAGGCATAAAAAAACCCGGTCTCGCGACCGGGTTTTTTGTGTCTAGCCGACTAACCGATTACTCAGTTGCCCGACTTCTTGGCAGCACGAGTACGCTCGCTTTCACCAAGGATTTTCTTACGCAGGCGGATCGACTTTGGCGTCACTTCGCAGAGTTCGTCTTCTTGTACGAATTCCAGCGCTTGTTCCAGAGTGAAACGGATAGGCGGAACCAGAGCGATGGTTTCGTCTTTACCGGAAGCACGCATGTTGTCGAGCTTCTTGCCTTTGGTTGGGTTGACACCCAGGTCGTTGTCGCGGCTGTTGATGCCGACGATCTGACCTTCGTACACGTCTTCGCCATGACCCAGGAACAGCTTGCCACGGGCTTGCAGTGTTTCCAGGGAGTAGGTCAGCGCCTTGCCGGTAGCAACCGAAACCAGAACGCCGTTCTGACGGCCGGACATGTCGCCAGACTTCATCACGTCGTAACGGTCGAAGATGCTGGTCAGGATGCCTGCGCCGGAAGTCAGGGTCAGGAACTCGTTACGGAAACCGATCAGGCCACGTGCCGGGATGTTGTACTCAAGGCGCACACGGCCCTTGCCATCCGGAACCATGTTGGTCAGGTCGCCTTTACGGTTACCCATTTGCTCCATGATCGCGCCCTGCGCTTCTTCAGGCAGGTCGATGGTGACGTTTTCGTACGGTTCGTGCTTGACGCCGTCAACCATGCGGATGATCACTTCAGGACGGCCGACACCCATTTCGAAGCCTTCGCGACGCATGGTTTCGATCAGTACCGAGAGGTGCAGCTCACCGCGGCCGGAGACCTTGAACTTGTCGGCGGTGTCGCCTTCTTCAACGCGCAGAGCAACGTTGTAGAGCAGTTCCTTGTCCAGACGCTCCTTGATGTTACGGCTGGTGACGAACTTGCCTTCCTTGCCGCAGAACGGCGAATCGTTAACCTGGAAGGTCATCGAAACGGTTGGCTCGTCAACGGTCAGCGGCTTCATCGCTTCGACGTTCAGTGGGTCGCACAGAGTGTCGGAGATGAACAGCTGGTCGAAGCCGCTGATGCAGACGATGTCGCCGGCAGCTGCTTCTTCAACGTCGATACGGTGCAGACCGTGGTGACCCATCAGCTTCAGGATACGACCGTTACGCTTCTTGCCGTTGACGTCGATGGCAACCACCGGAGTGTTCGGCTTGACGCGACCACGAGCGATACGGCCAACACCGATGACGCCCAGGAAGCTGTTGTAGTCCAGTGCGGAAATCTGCATCTGGAACGGACCGTCACGGTCAACCTTTGGCGCAGGGACGTGATCGACGATCGCCTGGTACAGCGGGGTCATGTCTTCAGCCATGGCGGTGTGTTCCAGACCGGCAATACCGTTCAGGGCCGAGGCGTAGACGACTTTGAAGTCCAGCTGTTCTTCAGTGGCACCCAGGTTGTCGAACAGGTCGAAGATCTGGTCCAGAACCCAGTCCGGACGTGCGCCTGGACGGTCAACCTTGTTGATGACCACGATCGGACGCAGGCCGGCTTCGAAGGCCTTCTTGGTCACGAAACGGGTTTGCGGCATAGGGCCGTCCTGGGCATCGACCAGCAGCAGTACGGAGTCGACCATCGACATCACGCGCTCTACTTCACCACCGAAGTCGGCGTGGCCCGGGGTGTCCACGATGTTGATGTGGTAGCCATTCCAGTTGATCGCGGTGTTCTTCGCGAGAATGGTAATACCGCGCTCTTTCTCCTGGTCGTTGGAGTCCATCACGCGTTCGTCGTTGAGCTCGCCGCGCTCCAGAGTGCCGGATTGACGCAGGAGTTTGTCTACCAGGGTGGTCTTACCATGGTCAACGTGAGCAATGATGGCGATGTTACGTAGATTTTCGATCACTTGTGTATCTCGATCAGAGGATTCGGTCTGCTGACTGGTTAAGGACAGCGATTACTATTTTGAGTCGGCAAAAGCCGTAACGGCATGACGACGGGTGTCGGGGGGCCGGTGACGCAAGCCACAGGCAAACAGCCCCGGGCACTTAGCTCGGTCGATATACGCGCACATTGGCATGTCCCTCACTGAGCAAATGGTGGGCATGCAGGCGACTCATGACGCCTTTGTCGCAATACAGCAGGTACTGGCGCGTGTCATCCAGTGCCTTGAAACGGCTGTTCAATGCGTAGAACGGCAACGTCTGTATCTCCACGCCGGGCACTTGCAGCGGTTGGTCTTCCTGGGCATCCGGGTGACGGATGTCGAGGATCACCTGACCGGCCAGCGCCTGGCTGACTTCTTCTATATCGACATTGCGGCTCAGATCGTCGATCACCCGATCGATCGAAACCAGCTTCGCGCGTTCGAGCGCCTGCTCGAGAATCGCCATGTCGAACTGTTTTTCTTCGTACTCAACGCGATTTCGCTTGGCGTTGGTCTTCGGGTTGACCGAAATCACCCCGCAATACTCTGGCATGTGCCGGGCAAAATCAGCGGTGCCGATTTCAGTCGCCAGGTCCACGATGTCCTGCTTATGGGTGGCAACCAGCGGCCGCAGGACCAGCTTGTCGGTTGCCGCGTCAATCAGCGACAGGTTGGGCAGCGTCTGGCTGGCAACCTGTGAAATCGCTTCGCCGGTGACCAGCACATCGATTTCAAGACGATCAGCCACGGCGGATGCAGCGCGTAACATCATACGCTTCAAAACTACACCCATATGACTGTTATCGACTTTCTGCAGAATTTCTCCGAGAACTTCCTCGAACGGTACGCTGACGAACAGCACGCGCTGTGAACTGCCGTACTTCTTCCAGATGAAGTGCGCGACTTCCATCACGCCCAGTTCATGGGCTCGTCCGCCCAGATTGAAGAAGCAGAAGTGCGCCATCAGGCCGCGGCGCATGATCTGGTAGGCCGCAACGGTTGAATCGAACCCGCCGGACATCAATACCAGGGTCTGCTCCAGCGCGCCCAGCGGGTAACCGCCCATGCCCTGATGCTGGTCGTGAACGACAAACAACCGTTGGTCGCGAATTTCCATGCGCACGACCAGATCGGGCTTTTTCAGCTCGATTCCGGCCGCGCCGCACTGCATGCGTAGCTTGCTGCCGACGTATTTCTCGACGTCCATGGAGCTGAAGTCGTGGCGACCGGCGCGCTTGCAACGCACTGAAAACATCTTGCCAGGCAACAGGTCGGCGTAGTGCAGCTTGCACTTGGCGACGACGTCGTCGAGATCGCCCAGCGGGTACTCGGCGACCTGCAGAAAGTTGGCAATGCCGGGCATGCAGCTCAGCCGCTCCCTGATGCCCTGCAGCACTTTGGGGTCGGTCAGCCGGGTTTCGACCTCAAGGTTGTCCCATACGCCACCCACGACAATGTCCGCGTCCAGTTCACGGAGCACGGTACGAATGTTCTTGCCCAGTTGCCGGATGAACTTCTTGCGCACCGGCGGGCTTTTAATGGTGATTTCTGGGAAAACTTTAACGATTAGTTTCATGGAAACGGAGCGTGAGGTGCCGACCAAAAAAGGGGGGCGCGGATTATAGCGGAAATTGCTCAAGGTTTAACCAGTTATCGTACACGCAATCAGCTACGCACCAAAAAGAGTCGGCGCACCAAATTGCAGCGCCATAAAGGTGCGTGTTTTTCACGCGTGGTGCGTTTTCGCCCCCTGAAAACCTGCGTTTGAGGCAAAAAACCCAACACGGGGCACTGGCATGCAAATTGCTCCCTTGTGAGGCAGGTTGCCTTGGCAGAGTATCTGCGCCGGCATCACCCAAATTCAAGGGACCATAACTCTATCAAGACGGTCTCTAGCCACCCGGAGGACACCATGTCGAAGTCGGTTCAACTCATCAAAGATCATGACGTTAAGTGGATTGATCTGCGCTTCACAGACACCAAGGGCAAGCAGCAGCACGTCACCATGCCTGCGCGCGATGCACTGGAAGACGATTTCTTCGAAGTCGGCAAAATGTTCGACGGTTCCTCCATCGCTGGCTGGAAAGGCATCGAAGCGTCCGACATGATTCTTCTGCCAGATGACGAAACCGCCCTGCTCGACCCGTTCACCGAAGAGCCGACCCTGGTTCTGGTCTGCGACGTCATCGAACCTTCGACCATGCAAGGCTACGACCGCGACCCGCGCGCCATTGCCCACCGTGCCGAGGAATACCTGAAGTCGACCGGTATCGGCGACACCGTATTCGTAGGTCCGGAGCCAGAGTTCTTCATCTTCGACGAAGTGAAATTCAAGTCCGACATCTCCGGCTCCATGTTCAAGATCTTCTCCGAACAGGCTTCCTGGATGACCGACGGCGACGTCGATGGCGGCAACAAGGGCCACCGTCCGGGCGTCAAAGGTGGTTACTTCCCGCTGCCACCGGTCGACCACGACCACGAAATCCGTACCGCCATGTGCAACGCTCTGGAAGAAATGGGCCAGACCGTGGAAGTTCACCACCACGAAGTGGCGACTGCCGGCCAGAACGAAATCGGCGTGAAATTCAACACGCTGGTCAAGAAGGCTGACGAAGTTCAGACCCTCAAGTACTGCGTACACAACGTTGCCGACGCTTACGGCCGTACCGCTACTTTCATGCCCAAGCCACTGTACGGTGACAACGGCTCGGGTATGCACGTACACATGTCCATCTCCAAGGATGGCAAGAACACCTTCGCAGGCGAAGGCTATGCCGGTCTGTCCGATACCGCCCTGTACTTCATCGGCGGCATCATCAAGCACGGCAAGGCGCTGAACGGCTTCACCAACCCGTCGACCAACTCCTACAAGCGTCTGGTCCCGGGTTTCGAAGCACCGGTCATGCTGGCCTACTCGGCGCGTAACCGCTCCGCATCGATCCGTATTCCTTACGTCAACAGCCCACGCGGCCGCCGTATCGAAGCACGCTTCCCGGATCCGGCAGCCAACCCGTACCTGGCCTTCGCGGCCCTGTTGATGGCTGGCCTGGACGGCATCCAGAACAAGATCCACCCTGGCGACGCAGCTGACAAAAACCTGTATGACCTGCCGCCTGAAGAGGCCAAAGAGATCCCACAAGTTTGCGGCAGCCTGAAAGAAGCCCTGGAAGAACTGGACAAGGGCCGCGCGTTCCTGACCAAGGGCGGCGTCTTCAGCGACGACTTCATCGATGCCTACATCGAGCTGAAAAGCGAAGAAGAAATCAAGGTTCGCACCTTCGTACACCCACTGGAATACGAGCTGTACTACAGCTGCTGATCCAGCCACGCCAGCGTTGATGGCGTAACAGGAGACCTCCTTCGGGAGGTCTTTTTTTGCCCGGATTTTACCGCGTGAACATTTGTTCACCCCGCAACACTGGCTCTGACCGGTCGCCTGGAGTTAAATCTGCATCTCCCAACCGAACCGAGATGGAACTGCCATGCGCCTTATTCTGGCCACTTCCCTGCTGACAATGACGTTCATGTCTACCTGTTTCGCCTTCACTGCCGAGCAAAAACCTTCTGCACTTGAACCTCTGCTGCAAGCGATCAGCGAGCGCCTGACCATCGCCGATCAGGTTGCCCTGAGCAAGTGGGACAGCGGCAAGGCTGTCGAGGACCCGCCGCGCGAGCAGCAAGTGATCAGCGCCGCCCAGGCCCGTGCTGCCGAGTTCAAGCTCGATCCCGATGACGTTCAACGCCTGTTCCGCGCGCAGATCGAAGCCAATAAACAGGTGCAGAACGCCCTGCTCGCCCAATGGCACGCGGCAGGCAAGGCGCCCGACACGGTCAGGCTCAGTCTGGTCGATGACATTCGTCCGAAGCTGGATCGCCTGCAAACCCAGTTGCTCCAGGCCTACGCGGACTTCCAGCCACTGCGCAAGGCAGAAACCTGCCGGATACAACTGGATGCGGCACTAAAGCGTTATCAGACCGACCCGATTCACGATCAGGCGCTGGTACTGGCCACAGCCGACCTTTGCCCTGCGAAACTCTGACACATCAGGCGGATAGCGCAGCATAGGACGATGTGTTCTATGCTGACGGCCAATCTTGCCCTGCTGTCGAGAGTCTCATGCGTCAAAGTCTGATTTGCCTGCTGCTGTTGATCAGCCTGCCTGCGCTGGCGCAGATCTATAAGTACACCGATGCGAACGGCAACACCGCGTTCAGCAACCAGCCGCCCAACGGCACCAAGACCGAAGTGGTCGAGTTACCGCCGCTCAACAGCATCGAAACGCAGACACCTTCCAGGCCAGCCCTCAACCGCGAGCCGCAACCGGCCCCTGTGGCGCCACCCTCGCAGCCGCAAACGGCCTACGACGTGCTGGAACTGAAAGACCTGCCCACCGATGAAGCGTTACGCGCCAACAATGGCACGTTCATCATCGGTGTGAAGATCGAGCCACGCCTGCAACCGACTCACAGCCTGCAACTGCTGCTGGACGGCAACCTGTACGGGCAGCCCTCCAACCTGCCGCGCTTTCAGGTGGTCAACGCAGATCGCGGTGAACACAGTTTCGCGGTGGTCGTGAAAGACGGCGAGCGGATCATTCAGCAGAGCGAAACCATCACCCTGACCGTACAGCGCGTACACCTCGGCAAGCCATGAGCAGACACACGATGCGCCGCCTGCTGACCTGCCTGTTGTTGCTCTTGACGCTGCCCGCAGTGGCCGACGTCTACATCTATATCGACGCGCAGGGTAATCGGGTGTTTACCGACCAGCCGCGCAAGAACGCCACCCGCGTCGACATCGCCCCCAGCAACAACATGACCGGCACGCCGCCGACCCGCACCTTGAAGGCCCACCCCGCCAAACCGGCAGTACAACCGATGTTTCATTACCAGTTGCTGAGAATCCTGGTGCCCGAACCGGACGCTACCCTGGTCAATCCCAGTGGCGACCTGATCGTTACCGTCACCAGCGAACCGGTGTTACAGGCGGGCCACAGCTACCGGCTGCTGCTGGATAACGTTGCCGTCGGTCAGGCCGGCCGCAGCCCGGTGTTCCCGCTGAGCAATGTAGATCGCGGCACCCATCAACTGTCGGTAGAGATTTTCGACGAGCTTGGCCGTGTTCTGGAAAAAACCCCGAACCAGCCGTTTCACGTGCAGCGCATTTCCCTGGCGCAAAAGCGCGCGACCCACCCCTGCAAGGATGATGACTACGGCGTGCGTCCGGAGTGTCCGCTCAAGGACAAGCCCGAGCCAAAAAGCAGCATTCTGCCCTTCTTTTGATCTCGCCAAATCGTCGGCACCTTTTTGGTGCGCTCAATGCCTGCCTGCGCAACAATACAGCCCAATCTGGTTCAGGAACCTTGGCCGGGTAGCGCCGTATGCGGGCACTCTTTACAAAAACGGCCCGATTTTGCAGATAAAGCGCTTCTTTTCGGAGCCTTGGTTTGTTTTTTGCAACTTCACTGGCAAAGCACCGTATTGGTGGCCTTGCTCCTGCTGGTGCAGACCAACCAGCACCCGCATTGCGCGACTGCAATGTGCCAAAAGAGGTCAACACGATTCATGACTATCAGCGATGCGCTGCACAGACTGTTACTGGATAACCTGACCACTGCCACCATTCTGCTCAACGCCGACCTGCGACTTGAGTACATGAACCCAGCGGCGGAAATGCTGCTGGCCATCAGCGGGCAGCGCAGCCATGGGCAATTCATCAGCGAGCTGTTCACCGAGTCGGCCGAAGCATTGAGTTCGCTGCGTCAGGCAGTCGAACAGGCTCATCCTTTTACCAAGCGCGAAGCGATGCTCACTGCACTGACCGGCCAGACCCTGACGGTCGACTACGCGGTGACGCCTATCCTTAGCAAGGGCGATACCCTGCTGCTGCTTGAAGTGCATCCGCGTGACCGGCTGTTGCGTATCACCAAGGAAGAGGCTCAGCTGTCCAAGCAGGAAACCACCAAGATGCTGGTGCGTGGCCTGGCTCACGAAATCAAGAATCCACTGGGCGGCATTCGCGGGGCCGCACAATTGCTGGCCCGCGAGCTGCCTGAAGAAAGCCTCAAGGACTACACCAACGTCATTATCGAAGAGGCCGACCGCCTGCGTAATCTGGTCGACCGCATGCTCGGCTCCAACAAGCTGCCATCGCTGGCGATGACCAACGTGCACGAAGTGCTGGAGCGCGTGTGCAGCCTGGTCGAGGCCGAAAGCCAGGGTTGCATTACCTTGGTGCGCGACTACGACCCAAGCATCCCGGACGTGTTGATCGACCGCGAGCAAATGATCCAGGCCGTGCTCAATATCGTGCGCAACGCCATGCAGGCCATCAGCGGCCAGAACGAGTTGCGCCTTGGCCGGATCACCCTGCGTACCCGCGCCATGCGCCAGTTCACCATCGGCCACGTTCGCCATCGACTGGTGAGCAAGATCGAAATCATCGACAACGGCCCCGGTATTCCGGCCGAACTTCAGGAAACCATTTTCTATCCGATGGTCAGTGGCCGCCCGGATGGCACGGGACTAGGTCTTGCCATTACCCAGAACATCATCAGCCAGCACCAGGGTCTGATCGAGTGTGACAGCCATCCCGGCCACACCACATTCTCGATCTTCCTGCCGCTGGAACAAGGAGCAGCTTCGACATGAGCCGTAGTGAAACTGTCTGGATCGTAGACGACGATCGTTCTATCCGCTGGGTACTGGAAAAGGCCTTGCAACAGGAAGGCATGACCACGCAGAGCTTCGACAGCGCCGACGGGGTGATGAGCCGTCTAGCCCGTCAGCAACCGGACGTGATCATTTCCGACATCCGCATGCCGGGTGCCAGTGGCCTGGACCTGCTGGCGCGGATTCGCGAGCAGCATCCGCGTCTGCCGGTGATCATCATGACCGCCCACTCGGACCTGGACAGCGCCGTGGCGTCCTATCAGGGCGGTGCGTTCGAGTACCTGCCCAAGCCATTCGACGTCGATGAAGCCGTGTCGCTGGTCAAGCGCGCCAATCAGCACGCTCAGGAACAACAGGGCCTGGACGTCGCCCCGACGCTGACCCGCACTCCCGAGATCATTGGCGAAGCGCCAGCGATGCAAGAAGTGTTTCGCGCCATCGGCCGTCTGAGCCACTCCAACATCACGGTGTTGATCAATGGTGAGTCGGGTACTGGCAAGGAACTGGTCGCTCACGCATTGCATCGCCACAGCCCGCGTTCGGCCTCGCCGTTCATTGCGCTGAACATGGCGGCGATCCCCAAGGACCTGATGGAGTCCGAGCTGTTCGGGCATGAGAAAGGCGCGTTCACCGGCGCGGCCAACCTGCGCCGTGGACGCTTCGAACAGGCCGACGGCGGCACGCTGTTTCTCGATGAAATCGGTGACATGCCCGCCGACACCCAGACCCGTCTGTTGCGTGTCCTGGCGGATGGCGAGTTCTACCGGGTCGGCGGTCACACGCCGGTCAAGGTCGACGTGCGCATCATTGCCGCCACCCACCAGAATCTGGAAACCCTGGTGCAGGCCGGCAAGTTCCGCGAGGACTTGTTCCACCGCCTGAACGTGATCCGAATCCACATTCCGCGCATGTCGGACCGTCGCGAAGACATCCCGACCCTGGCCAAGCACTTCCTCAGCCGCGCGGCCCAGGAACTGGCGGTCGAACCCAAGCTGCTCAAGGCCGAGACCGAGGAATACCTCAAGCATCTGCCGTGGCCTGGCAACGTTCGTCAGCTGGAAAACACCTGCCGCTGGATCACGGTCATGGCTTCGGGTCGTGAAGTGCACGTCAGCGATCTGCCGCCGGAACTGCTGAGCCTGCCGCAGGACGCCGCGCCGGTCACCAACTGGGAACAGGCACTGCGCCAGTGGGCCGATCAGGCCTTGTCTCGCGGTCAGTCCAGCCTGCTGGACAGCGCCGTGCCGACCTTCGAGCGGATCATGATCGAAACCGCCCTCAAACACACCGCCGGCCGCCGCCGCGACGCCGCCGTATTGCTGGGCTGGGGCCGCAACACCCTGACCCGCAAGATCAAGGAACTGGGCATGAAGATCGATGGCGGGGACGACGACGAGGCCGATGAGGGCTGAGTGGTTATATGATGGTTGTTCATACCTACGCGGAGCGCTCAGCGTTATACAAGTCCGCTTTTGATTCTGGCCGTAGGGCGTAGGAGCGAACTTGTTCGCGAAAGGGCCGGTATGATCGCCGAAAATGCGTCGTCTGAGACACTGTCTTCGCGAACAATGCGGACGCCGCCCCGATCGCTCCTACGCCCTATGGGCAGAAGCCTGAAAGCCCTGTATTACGGGCTTTCAAGGAGTTATGTATAACGATGAGCGCGGAGCGCGGGAATGACGGTCATAGGCCGCAGCGCATCACTCAGCCAGCGACGGCTTTTCCCACAGGTTGATCCCGCCTTCCACCGCAAAGCTGTCGATCTCGGTCAGCTCTTCGGGGCTGAACGCCAGGTTCTTCAGCGCGCCGACGTTTTCGATGATCTGCTCGGGACGGCTCGCACCGATCAACGCTGAAGTCACACGCGGATCGCGCAACGTCCAGGCCAGGGCCATTTGCGCCAGGCTCTGACCGCGACGCTGGGCGATTTCATTGAGCGCGCGCACGTGGGCGATGTTCTGCTCGGACAGGTGCGAAGCCTGCAGCGAACCACCACCCGGACGATTGACCCGCGCATCCTTGGGCACGCCGTTCAGGTACTTGTCCGACAGCAGTCCTTGGGCCAGCGCGGTAAACGCAATCACGCCAGCACCCAACTCTTCAGTAGCATCGAGCAAGTCTTTCTCGACCCAGCGGTTAAGCAGGTTGTAGGCCGGCTGGTGAATCAGCAGCGGCACTTTCCACTCTTTGAGCAACGCGGCGATTTCTCGGGTCTTGGCACCGGAATACGACGAGATACCGATGTACAACGCCTTGCCCTGCTGAACTGCGGTGGCCAGTGCGCTGGCGGTTTCTTCCAGCGGAGTGTCCGGGTCGAAACGGTGGGAATAGAAGATGTCGACGTAATCGAGGCCCATGCGTTGCAGGCTCTGGTCGAGGCTGGCGAGCACGTATTTACGTGAACCGCCGCCCTGCCCGTACGGCCCTGGCCACATGTCCCAGCCGGCCTTGCTGGAGATGATCAGCTCATCACGGTAGTGCTTGAAGTCTTCGCGCAGCAAACGGCCGAAGTTGATCTCGGCGCTGCCGTACGGCGGGCCATAGTTGTTGGCCAGGTCGAAATGGTTGATGCCCAGATCGAACGCCGTGCGCAGCATGGCGCGCTGGGTATCGATCGGCGTGCTGTCACCGAAGTTGTGCCACAAGCCCAAAGACAGTGCCGGAAGCACCAGCCCGCTGCGGCCGGTACGGCGATAAGGCATGTCTTCGTAACGATTTTCGGCAGCGATGTAGGTCATTGAATCCTCTCTTGTCTGGGGGATATTCGAGGCGTCTTGATTGCGTTTGCGAACAGGCGACGCCTGTTCGCAACGCCGGAATCATGGCTTTTGCCAGACCACCTGCTGAATGTCGACCCGCTTGGGTATCAAGTGGTTGTCGTAAAACAGATCAGCGGTCGCCTGCTGCGCACGCACGATCTCGGGCGTGATCGGCAGACTGGGTGATACAGGCCGATGGTCAAGATACTGAGTGATGACCGCTTCGGACAAGCCCATGCTGCGCGCCAGTATCTGAATACTCTCGGCACGCTGCGAGCGCGACAGCCCGTCGGCCACCGTCAGTTCGTCGAGTACCTGCTGCACGAGCGCCGCGTTTTCGTCGGCAAACGCCCGCCGTGCGGTATAGAACGGACCGGACAATCCAAGCCCCTCGCCGTTGGCCAGCAGGCGGCTGTGGCCTTCGCTCATGGCGATGGAGTAGTAAGGGTCCCAGATCGCCCAGGCATCGACACTGCCGTTTTCAAAGGCCGCGCGGGCATCGGCGGGGGTCAGGTAAATCGGCTGAATATCCTTGAAGGTCAGGCCGGCTTTGTTGAGCAAACGCAGCACCACGTTGTGCGAGCTGGAGCCTTTCTGCAGCGCGACCTTGCGGCCTTTCAATTCCGCGACGCTGTGCACCGGGCTTTCGTTGCGCACCAACAGGGTTTCCACCTGCGGCTTGGGTGGCTCGGCACCGATGTAGACCAGGTCGGCACCTGCGACCTGGGCGAAGATCGGCGGGATGTCGCCGGTGGAGGCGATGTCCAGGCTGCCAATGTTCAGCGCCTCCAGCATCTGCGGCCCGGCCGGAAACTCGATCCATTTGATTTTTTTCTCGGGAAACCGCTTTTCCAGCAGGCCGTTTTCCTTGGCCAGCACCAGCGTGATCGAGCCCTTCTGATAGCCGATGCGAAGAGTGTCGGGCTCGTCGGCAGAAGCTGTACCGAAAAGACCGCTGAAGGCCAGAATGGCGGCGATAAACGTGAATGGTTTCATGGGTGATCCTTTCTCGGTCGACTCTCGTGCCAATGCTCCGCGTTGGCATGCATCCCGTGACGCTCCGCGTCACCTCTCTGCAGCCAGGCTTGGTATCTGGTACGGGAAATTATCAAAATCTATAAGCAGGCCGTTGCAAGCCCAGGTTCTCGCGCAAGGTCGTGCCTTCATACTCGGCGCGAAACAGCCCGCGCCGCTGTAACTCCGGCACCAGCAACTGCGCGACATCTTCCAGGCCGCCCGGCAGGTGTGGCACCAGCACGTTGAAGCCATCCGCCGCACCTTGCTCGAACCAGCGTTGCAACTCATCGGCAATCTGCTCTGGCGTACCGATCAGGCTGTAGTGCCCTCGCCCACCGGCAATCCGCCGTCCCAGTTGCGCCAGGGTCAGGTTTTCCTGATCAGCCAGTTCGGTGAGCAGTTTCTGCCGGCTGCGCTGGCCGCTGTCGGTCAATGGCAACTCTGGCAGCGGGCCGTCCAGCGGGTAGCCCGACAGGTCGAAATTGCCCAGCATGCGGCCCAGCAGAGCGACCCCGACCTGAGGCTCGACCAGTTCCTGAAACGACTCGAATTTGGCTTTGGCCAAGGCTTCGGTTTCGGCCACGACGATGAACACGCCGGGCATGATTTTCAGTGAGTCTGCGTCACGCCCAAAGGCGCGTAACCGGCCTTTGATATCCGCATAAAACGCTTGCGCACTGGCCAGCGAGGTCTGCGCGGTGAACACCACTTCCGCCGTCTGCGCCGCCAGATCACGTCCGACTTCCGAGGAGCCGGCCTGCACCACCACTGGCTGCCCCTGCGGCGAACGCGCCACGTTCAGCGGACCCTTGACGCGGAAATGCTCGCCCTGATGATCGAGCACATGCAGCCTGGCCGGGTCGTAATACTCGCCACTGGCCTTGTCGCGGGTGAAGGCATCGTCTGCCCAACTGTCCCACAGGCCGGTCACCACCTGATGAAACTCTCGTGCGCGGCTGTAGCGCTCGGCATGCGCCACATGCTCGGCGCGACCGAAGTTCTGCGCTTCGGCGGCAGCATCCGACGTCACCAGATTCCAGCCCGCTCGCCCACCCGAGAGATGATCCAGCGAGGCGAACTTGCGGGCTACGTGATACGGCTCGTTGTAGGTGGTGGTCGCTGTCGCGATCAGACCAATATGCTCGGTCACCGCGCTGAGTGCCGAGAGCAGGGTCAGCGGCTCGAAATGATCGGAGCGCGCCATGCGGCTGGCGATATCACCGGTCGCGGCAGCCACACTGTCAGCGACGAACAGCGCATCGAATTTTGCCGCCTCCGCGACCCTGGCCACATGCCGGTAATGCTTGAAATCCAGCCCTGCATCCGCAGGCACATCCGGGTGCCGCCAGGCGGCGACATGGTGCCCGGTGGCCATCAGGAAAGCGCCCAGCTTCATCTGTCGGGCAGTGGTGCTCATACCTCACTCCTTACGTGTTGCCTGGGGTCTCGGCTCAAAAATCCTTGCGCAACTGCACGCCGAAATAACGTTCATCATCACGCGGCACTGATCGATAAACGTAGTTGCCCCCGGTCGCCAGCATTGGCGAGTAGGACTTGTCCGCCAGGTTCTTGCCCAGCAATGCAACGCGCCAGCCACTGTTGTAATCGGCCAGTGCCACGCTGGCGTTCCAGATGCCGTAAGCACCCTGCCTGGTGTCCGGGTTCTGGCTGATGTCGTACTGCACTTCGCTCTGCCAGCTGTAATCGGTGCCCAGTTCGATATCCAGGCCGTTGTCCAGCGGGATGGTGTAATCGGCACGAACGTAGCTTTTCCAGTCCGGGCTGTACGGCAGGGTCTTGCCGTCGACATTGCAGGACGCCGCCGCACCGGCCGGGCAGGCAAAGCTGTCGATGCGTGCTCTGGTGTAGGACAACGCCCCGGAGAATTTCAGGTTTCGGGTGGCTTGCAGGGCGTAATCCAGCTCGACGCCTTCGGTGCTGACGCTGCCTGCGTTGATCAGGCGCGTCACGACCTGCCCGGCAACACTGTCGAAGAAATTCGCCTGATAGTTGTCGTACTCGCTGTGGAACACCGCCAGGTTGGTGGTCAGGCGATTGTTCCAGGTGGTGGCCTTGAGGCCGACCTCCCAGGTGTTCGAGGTTTCCGGCTTGAGCGCCTCGGTGTCACGCGGCTGCATGTTGAAGAACACGTTGTAGGCCGGGCCTTTGTAGCCGCGCGAGTAGGTGATGTAGGTCATCACACTGTCGCTCAGGTCGTACTGCAAACCGAGGCGTCCGGACTTGCCGTCTTCATCCACCGAGCCGGAACTGCTGGTTGCTGGCTGAATGCCGCTGACGGTGGTAGCCGATGTCGATACGCGGCGATGATCGTATTCCAGGTCGTCGTGGGTCCAGCGTGCCCCGGCAATCGCACGCAAGTCCGGGGTGAAGTTGAACGTGGTTTCGCCGAACACCGAATAACTGTCGGTGGTGGTGCTGTAATCGGCGATGCCGCGATCCTGAGTCGTCGGTGTGATCAGCGTGCGCTGATAGGTCTCGTCGCTCTTGCCGTGCATGTAAAACAGCCCGCCGACGTACTCGACAAACCGGCCTTTCGGCGACGCCAGACGCAACTCCTGGGAATACTGGTTGAACGCCAGATCGCCCTTGTCTTCAGTGCCGGGGAACGCCGCGGTGACAGTGCCAAGCCGGTCGCCGTCCTGATACTGGGTGTTGTCCCAACCACGCCAGGCGGTAATCGAGGTCAGGGTGTAGTCGCCCAGTTGCCAGTCGAGCTGGCCGGACAGGCCTTTGTTGACGTCCTCGACATGGCTGCGGTAATCGCTGACGACATTGCGGTTATCGCTGTCGGCACGTACCGGCGCCAGGGCACTGGCGAAGGACGGGGTCAGCGCCTTGGTTACGACACCGTTGGGTGCATCGTCATGGGACTGCATGTAGTCCGCTGCAAGGGTGAAGGTGATGTCGTCATTGGGTGTGAATTCCAGCTTGCCGCGGGCACCCTTGCGGTTGTAACCGTTGACTTCCTGACCATTGAGCTTGTTGTCGACATTGCCGTCATAGCTGCCGAACAACGTCGTGATCGAGCCTTTGAGGGTCTGCGGAATCAGGCTGCCGCCAATGCCGAAACGGGTGCGGCTTTCGTTGCCGCTGTAATAGGACTGATCGATGTAACCGTGAGTCGCTTCGGTCGGTGCCTTGGTGGTGACGTTGAGCACGCCCGCCGAAGCATTCTTGCCGAACAGCGTGCCTTGCGGGCCGCGCAGTACTTCGATGCGTTCCAGGTCGAGCAAGTCCAGCGTGGCCTGACCCGGCCGCGCATACACCACGCCATCGATCACCGTGGCCACGGTCGGTTCGACGCCTGGCGAGGTGGAAATGGTGCCGACACCGCGAACGAACAGCGAAGTGTCCTTGTTGGAAGCCCCGGTGCGGAAATTCAACGACGGCACCTGCTGCACGATGCTGGCCACGCCGTTACGGTTATCGCGCTCCAGTTGTTCGCCCTCGATCACGGACACGGCGACCGGTACTTTCTGCAGCGATTCCTCGCGGCGTGTGGCGGTCACGGTCACCGATTCCAGCGCTACCGTTTCCGTGTTCTGCCCTGCCGCTGTCTCTGCCATGGCCGGAACACACGGCAATGCCGTCAGCCCCATCAGCAACCACCCACAACGACGCCCCCGCGCGGTATGAGCCTGATCGATCGCCTGCGCCAGAAGCGTGTGTCTGACGCCATCCCTACCTGTTGTGTGCATCTGCGTGCCTACCTGAAATATGCCCTGATCCGACAGTGCGATGCGCACTGTCGCCTGTGCGTGCTGACTAAACCGGGTCCGGGCATTCGCGGTGGCGAGTAGCAGAAAAACCATCTTTGTTAGCGCTAACATCACCAGTATCGGAAAACGACTTATAGATCGTCCAATACTGAAAAATTAGTTTTATATTGCTTTTGATTTTATGCGAAGTGATCGAGCATGGCCGACGAAAAGCCTCTGACACGCAAACGCCGCGGCGCAGATGTGTGACGCGGAGCGTCACGAAAGGCATTCCCACGCTGGAGCGTGAGGAACGATAGTCGTCAGGAAGATCGCGGAACGGGTAGCGCGCGAGGTGTCCGGGCAAACACCATCGTACCCATGCTCCGCGTGGGTATGCCGTTCTGGACGCTCCGCGTCCTGGCCTGAACATGCGGCGCGGCGCAGATGTGTGACGCGGTGCGTCACCCAAGGCATTCCCACGCCGGAGCGTGAGGAACGATAGTCGTCAGGAAGATCGCGGAACGGGTAGCGCGCGAGGTGTCCGGGCAAACACCATCGTACCCATGCTCCGCGTGGGTATGCCGTTCTGGACGCTCCGCGTCCTCTCCTGAACATGCGCCGAGGCGCAGATGTGTGACGCGGAGCGTCACGAAGGGCATTCCCACGCTGGAGCGTGAGGAACGATAATCGTCAGGGAGATCGCGGCAAGGGTAGCGCGCGAGGTGTCCGGGCGGACGCTATCGTACCCATGCTCCGCGTGGGTATGCCGTTCTGGACGCTCCGCGTCCTCTCCTGAACATGCGGCGCGGCGCAGATGTGTGACGCGGAGCGTCACGAAGGGCATTCCCACACTGGAGCGTGAGGAACGAGAGTCGTCAGGAAGATCGCGGAATGGCTAGCGCGCGAGGTGTCCGGGCAAACACCATCGTACCCATGCTCCGCGTGGGTATGCCGTTCTGGACGCTCCGCGTCCTGGCCTGAACATGCGGCGCGGCGCAGATGTGACGCGGAGCGTCACGAAGGGCATTCCTATGCGGGAGCGTGAGGAACGATAGCCGTCAGGAAGATCGCGGAACGGGTAGCGCGTGAGGTGTCCGGGCAAACACCATCGCACCCATGCTCCGCGTGGGTATGCCGTTCTGGACGCTCCGCGTCCTGGCCTGAACACGAGGTGAGGCGCAGAGCGTGAGGAACGATAGTCGTAACCGCCCCCCACCCCTCGATCAACGCACCAGGTGCAGGAACTGCATATGCCGTTCGTACTGATCGAGCACGTCGTTGATGACTTGTTCCTTGGTGTAACCCACCAGGTCGTAGTCCTGACTGCCCTCGCTCAAGTGAACCTCGGCGCGGTAGTAGCGGCGGTTGTTCAATTGCTTGGAGCCCATGCCGCCACGGGCGAACGACGGGGTGAAGAAGCCTTTCATCTGCACCTGGTAGATGAACGGACGCTCTTCGCCGTGACCGATTTCCAGGGTCACCGAGTCGTTGGACGGATCGGGGACGTTGACCACGTTCAAGCCCTTCTCGACGAACACCGCTGTCACTTCTTCAATCGCCGGGCGCACGGTCTGATCAAGGAAGCGGTACACCTCGTCTCGCGACGGGTAATGCACCGCCTGGCTCAGACGCTGGCGCCAACCGCCGCGTCGTGAACCGGATACCGGCGCCAGCGAGTACAACTGCGCGATCTTGCGCTGCGACTCCATGACGAACGCCTTGTGCAGGCCCCACATCATCAGCAGCAGAATCAGCGAGAACGGCAACGACGTCAGCACTACAGCCGATTTCAGTGCATCGATGCTGCCCGAGAACAACAGGCCACTGGTGATCAGCGCCGTGGCCACACCCCAGAACACCCGCAGCCATTTCGGACCGTCTTCGTCAGGGTTGCCGCCTTTGGCTGACAGTGTCGACAGCACCACCGTGCCCGAGTCGGCCGAGGTGACGAAGAACACGAAGCTGATGAACACCGTGACGGCAATCACCGTCTTGCTCCACGGATAGGTTTCCAGCAGCAGGTACAGGGTCATCGACGGATCGTCGATAGCCGACTGACCCAGCGCCGTCATGCCATGGTTGAGCACTTGATCGATCGCGCTGTTACCGAAGATCGACATCCACGCCAGGGTGAAGCCCAGCGGGATCAGCAAGACACCGAAGACAAACTCACGGATGGTCCGGCCACGGGAAATACGCGCAATGAACAGGCCCACAAACGGCGCCCAGGCAATCCACCAGGCCCAATAGAACACCGTCCAGCCGCCCAGCCAGTCACTCGGCTCGTTATAGGCATACACGTCGAAACTCTTGCTCGGCAGTGCGCCCAGGTAGTCACCGATGTTCTGCACCAGCGTGTTGAGCAAGTGCTGAGTCGGGCCGGCAAACAGCACGAACAGCAGCAGCGCGCAGGCCAGCAACATATTGATGTCGGACATGACGCGCACGCCCTTGTCGACACCGGCGATCGCCACCAGAATCGCCGCGCCCATCATCAGGGTAATCAGACCGACCTGAATCCAGTGGGTGTGCGCCACGCCGAACAGGTAATCCAGACCGGAGTTGAGGTGCAGCACCCCGAAGCCCATGTCTGCGCCGAGACCGAAGATGGTCGCAATGATGCCGAAGCCATCGACGGCATAACCGATAGGACCATTGATGCGTTTACCAATCAGCGGATACAGCGCCGAACGCAGGGCCAGCGGCAGGTTGTGCCGATAAGCGAAATAGGCCAGCGCCATACCGACGAAGGCAAACACGCCCCAGCCATGCAGGCCCCAGTGCAGAAACAGCAACTGCATGCCCTGGCGCGCAGCTTCTGCAGTGCCACCCTCGCCCTGCGGCGGCTGCAGCAGGTGCGTCAGGGGTTCTGAAACGCAGAAAAAGAACAGCGTGATGCTGATGCCGGCGGCAAACAGCATCCCGGCCCATGACAGGTAACTGAACTCGGGTTCGTCGTGGTCGGCACCGAGCTTGATCTTGCCGAAGCCCGACAAGGCGGTGACCACCACGAAGACCAGGTACAGGGTCATGACCATCATGTAGTACCAGCCGACCGTGTTGGCCGCCCAGTTTTGCGCCGCCAGCAGCCATTCGCCGCTGGCTTGCGGGAACGCGATCACGACGATGCCGAAAATCAGAATAAAACTCGCAGCGAAATAGAACACTGGAGCATTCATGCGAACCATGCCGCTTGAAGAGGAACTCGCAGAACTCATCGGTTGAGTGCCTCCGGACTGATAAAACCAACTGCAAAAAGCGGATACGGCAAGGGTAAGCCTCCTGTTGTGAGCGGGCAGCGAACCACCGGTTTAACTTGAACGAGCGTTCAATTTAAACATGAAAACCCCCACGAGACCTAATCGCGGGCCGGTGAATGCAGGCTCAGGCGTGGGTATGACGCATGCTTGAGCGGGTTCGTTCCCACGCCAAAGAGACCATTTGCAGCCCGCCAAATGCGCGCTCTGTGAACGCTCATGGCGCTTCAATCCCGGCCCGAACGCTGCGCACATCGTCACCGCACCAACCTGTTACCAACTGCCCCAAAACTGCGCAAAAAGTCATTCAGGTAACAGCGCCGCGCTCTTCTTGGAAAAATGCTTTCGTGCTGACCAAAACTGCAAGACCCCGTAAACAAAGCCCTTCAGGCCAATTCGATGAGCAAAAAACAGCAAAGGCGCAAAGTTGGTCTTTTGATTGCATATGCTTGTATGTACAAGTAGAGACAGGCTAAACATTCCGCCTTCTACCCAACTGAATCGGCCTGCTTCGCCAGGCTTTGCTCGCCCTTCATCGGGCTGGTTCGAATTGATCGCCGAGGATTTTTTTGTGACCGAGAATAATCAACACCTGAAGCAGGACTGGACCCGCCATCGCGAAGGCGTCGTACGGGCTGCACGCGGTACTCAATTGACTGCCAAGAGCTGGCTGACCGAAGCGCCGCTACGCATGTTGATGAACAATCTCGACCCGGAAGTCGCCGAAAACCCCAATGAGCTGGTGGTTTACGGCGGCATCGGCCGCGCCGCGCGCAACTGGGAGTGCTACGACAAGATCGTCGAGAGCCTCACTCAGCTCAACGATGATGAAACCCTGCTGGTACAGTCCGGCAAGCCGGTCGGCGTGTTCAAGACCCACAGCAACGCCCCTCGCGTATTGATCGCCAACTCCAACCTGGTACCGCACTGGGCCAGTTGGGAGCACTTCAACGAACTGGATGCCAAGGGCCTGGCCATGTATGGCCAGATGACCGCCGGCAGCTGGATCTACATCGGCAGCCAGGGCATCGTGCAAGGCACTTACGAAACCTTCGTCGAAGCCGGTCGCCAGCACTATGACGGCAACCTCAAGGGCCGCTGGGTGCTCACCGCAGGTCTGGGCGGCATGGGTGGCGCGCAGCCGCTGGCCGCGACATTGGCCGGGGCCTGCTCGCTGAACATAGAATGCCAGCAGAGCCGCATCGATTTCCGCATCAAGACCCGCTACGTTGACGAACAGGCCGCAGATCTCGATGACGCACTGGCGCGTATCGCCAAATACACGGCCGAAGGCAAAGCCATCTCCATCGCGCTGTGTGGCAACGCGGCGGAAATCCTGCCGGAAATGGTCCGTCGCGGTGTGCGCCCGGACATGGTCACCGACCAGACCAGCGCCCACGACCCGCTCAATGGTTACCTGCCCAAAGGCTGGACCTGGGACGAGTACCGTGCCCGTTCGGTGAGCGAACCGGCCAGTGTGGTCAAGGCCGCCAAGCAGTCGATGGCCGAGCACGTCGAAGCCATGCTCGCCTTCCAGCAAGCCGGCATTCCGACCTTCGACTACGGCAACAATATCCGTCAGATGGCCAAGGAAGTCGGCGTCACCAATGCCTTCGATTTTCCAGGCTTCGTCCCCGCCTACATCCGTCCGCTGTTCTGCCGTGGCATCGGGCCGTTCCGCTGGGCCGCGCTGTCGGGCGACCCGCAGGACATCTACAAGACCGACGCCAAAGTCAAAGAGCTGATCCCGGACGACGAGCACCTGCACAACTGGCTGGACATGGCCCGCGAGCGCATCAGCTTCCAGGGCCTGCCGGCGCGTATCTGCTGGGTCGGCCTGGGTCAACGCGCCAGACTGGGTCTGGCGTTCAATGAGATGGTCCGCAGTGGCGAGTTGTCGGCACCGGTGGTGATCGGTCGCGACCACCTGGACTCCGGCTCGGTCGCCAGCCCCAACCGCGAAACCGAATCCATGCGTGACGGCTCCGACGCTGTTTCCGACTGGCCGCTGCTCAATGCTTTGCTCAACACCGCCAGCGGTGCGACCTGGGTCTCGCTGCACCACGGTGGCGGCGTCGGCATGGGCTTCTCGCAGCATTCCGGGATGGTAATCGTCTGCGACGGCACGGACGAAGCCGCCGAGCGTATTGCCCGCGTGCTGCATAACGACCCGGCCACCGGGGTGATGCGCCATGCCGATGCCGGTTACGACATCGCTATCGACTGTGCCAGAGAGCAGGGCTTGAACCTGCCAATGATCGGACGTTGACAACGTTGTCGGCCATCAGGCCGGCACACGTCGGGGACGGGCATGAGCATGCCCACGGGCCGGATGCCTACTTGAAGCTGCCGTCATCCATTTAAGGCTTAGGAGCATCGACAATGAATATGAAAAAGGCCCTGTTGACCACATTGGTATCCGCTGGCCTGCTCGCCAGCGCAGGCGCAAGTCAGGCTGCCGGCTGGTGCGAATCAGGCAAGCCGGTGAAATTCGCCGGTCTTAACTGGGAAAGCGCGATGCTGCTGACCGATGTACTGCAGGTCATTCTGGACAAGGGTTACGGCTGCACCGTTGACGCCCTGCCCGGCAATTCCATCGCCATGGAAAATGCCCTGGGCACCAACGATATCCAGATCTTTGCCGAAGAATGGGTAGGTCGCAGCGAGGTCTGGAACAAGGCCGCCGCTGCCGGCAAGGTGGTCGGTGTCGGCGCACCGATCGTCGGCGCTGTGGAAGGCTGGTACGTGCCACGCTACGTGATCGAAGGCGATGCCAAACGCAAGCTGGAAGCCAAGGCACCCAACCTGAAATCCATCAGCGATCTGGCCCAGTATTCAGCCGTGTTCAAGGATCAGGAAGAGCCTGGCAAGGGCCGCTTCTACAACTGTCCGGCCGGCTGGACCTGTGAGCTGGAAAACAGCGAAATGCTCAAGAGCTACGGCCTGGAAAGCAAATACACCAACTTCCGCCCGGGCACCGGCCCCGCGCTGGATGCGGCGATTCTCTCCAGTTACAAACGTGGCGAGCCGATCCTGACCTACTATTGGTCACCCACGCCGCTCATGGGTCAGGTAGACCTGGTGCGTCTGGAGGAGAAAGCCGGGGTCAACAAGACGATCGATATCAAGGTCGGCGTGTCCAAAGTGTTCCACGATGAGGCCCCTGAACTGGTCGCCATCCTGGAAAAGGTCAACCTGCCGATCGACCTGCTCAACCAGAACCTGGGGCGCATGGCCAAGGAACGCATCGAATCGCCGAAGCTGGCGAAGATTTTCCTGAAAGAGCACCCCGAAGTCTGGCACAAATGGGTCAGCGAAGACGCCGCGAAGAAGGTGGACGCTTCGTTGTAAACGACCGGGCTGTCGGACCGAACGGTTCGACAGCCCTGTCGTTGACCCGACACACCTCATTTGAGAGCCGCTTATGTTTCCTGAAAGCTTCACTTTCTCGATCGCCAACTGGGTCAACGATGGCGTCGACTCACTGGTCACGCAGTACGGCGATGTGTTCCGGCACATCTCCGACACCCTGCTATGGGCCATCGTCAACCTCGAAGGCCTGCTGCGCATGGCGCCGTGGTGGCTGATGCTGATGATCGTCGGCGGCATTGCCTGGCACGCGACACGCAAGATCGTCACGACGCTGGTCATCGTCGGCCTGCTGTTTCTGGTCGGTGCGGTCGGGTTGTGGGACAAGCTGATGCAGACCCTGGCGCTGATGCTGGTCGCCACGATCATCGCGGTGCTGATCGGCATTCCGCTGGGCATTCTTTCGGCACGCAGCAATCGTCTGCGCTCGGTGCTGATGCCGCTGCTCGACATCATGCAGACCATGCCCAGCTTCGTTTACCTGATCCCGGTGCTGATGCTGTTCGGTCTGGGCAAGGTTCCGGCGATCTTCGCCACGGTGATTTACGCCGCGCCGCCGCTGATTCGTCTGACCGATCTGGGCATTCGTCAGGTGGACGGTGAAGTGATGGAAGCCATCAACGCGTTCGGCGCCAACCGCTGGCAGCAACTGTTCGGTGTGCAACTGCCGCTGGCGATGCCGAGCATCATGGCCGGGATCAACCAGACCACCATGATGGCGCTGTCGATGGTGGTGATTGCCTCGATGATCGGCGCACGCGGGCTTGGCGAAGACGTGCTGGTGGGCATTCAGACCCTCAACGTCGGGCGCGGGCTGGAAGCGGGCCTGGCCATTGTCATTCTGGCGGTCGTCATCGACCGTATCACGCAGGCCTATGGCCGCCCACGGCATGAGGCGCACAAATGAGCAGCGTGGAACCGAACAAAATCGTCGTCAAAAACGTGTTCAAGATCTTCGGCAACCGCTCCAAGGAAGCACTGCAGTTGATCCAGCAAAACCACAGCAAGGACCAGGTGCTGGCCCAGACCGGCTGCGTGGTCGGGGTCAACGACCTGTCGCTGTCGATCGGCAGCGGCGAAATCTTCGTCATCATGGGCCTGTCCGGCTCGGGAAAATCAACGCTGGTGCGCCACTTCAACCGGCTGATCGACCCTACCAGCGGCGAGATTCTGGTCGATGGCGAAGACATCCTGCGTTACGACATGGAGGCCTTGCGCCAATTCCGCCGGCACAAGATCAGTATGGTGTTCCAGAGCTTCGGCCTGCTGCCGCACAAGACCGTGCTGGCCAACGTGGCCTACGGCCTGACCGTGCGTGGCGAGAGCAAGGCGCTGTGTCAGGAACGCGCGCAGCACTGGATCACCACCGTAGGCCTCAAGGGCTACGAAAACAAATACCCGCACCAGCTTTCCGGCGGCATGCGTCAGCGTGTAGGTCTGGCCCGCGCACTGGCGGCCGACACCGACATCATTCTGATGGACGAAGCATTCAGCGCCCTCGACCCGCTGATCCGCGCCGAGATGCAGGACCAGTTGCTGGAGCTGCAAGCCAGTCTGCACAAGACCATCGTGTTCATTACCCACGACCTGGACGAGGCCGTGCGCATCGGCAATCGCATCGCGATCCTCAAGGACGGGCGATTGATTCAGGTCGGTACGCCGAAAGAAATCCTTCATTCGCCCGCCGACGATTACGTGGATCGTTTCGTTCAGCGCCGCGTAGCCACCCTTTAAGGACCGTTGCAGATGTCGCGAGCAGAACAGATCGTCATCGGTGAAGCACCTGCGGGCTGGCAGGACGTGGTCGCCGTGGCTCGACATGGCGCAAGACTGGTCCTGTCGGACGCCGCTTGGGCACGGATCGACAACGCTCAGGCCATCGTGCAGCGCATCGTCGTCAGCGGCGAGCGCGCCTATGGCGTGAACACCGGGCTCGGCGCGCTGTGCAATGTGTCACTGCAAGGCGAACAGCTCAGTCGCCTGTCGCGCAATACCCTGCTCAGCCATGCCTGCGGCGTCGGTACGCCACTGGCCGACGAGCAGACCCGCGCAATCATCTGCGCCGCGATTCTCAACTACAGCCAGGGCAAGTCCGGCATTCACCGGCAAGTGGTCGAAGCGCTGCTGGCCCTGCTCAACCGCGGCATCACGCCGCAAGTACCGGCGCAGGGTTCGGTGGGTTATCTGACGCACATGGCGCACGTCGGTATCGCGTTACTGGGCATCGGTCAGGTCAGCTATCGCGGGCAGATCGTCCCGGCTGAGCAGGCCTTGAACGAAGAGGGTCTGGTTCCGGTCATCCTCGGAGCCAAGGACGGTTTGTGTCTGGTCAACGGCACACCGTGCATGACCGGCCTGAGCTGTCTGGCCATCGCTGATGCCGAGCGCCTGAGCCAATGGGCCGACGTGATCGGCGCGATGAGCTTCGAAGCCCTGCGCGGCCAGCTGGACGCATTCGATGCAAGCATTCTCGCCCTCAAGCCGCATCCGGGCATGCAGCAGGTGGGCAAGAACCTGCGCATGTTGTTGGCAGGCAGCGACGTGCTCGCCAGCAGTGAAGGCATTCGCACTCAAGATGCGCTGAGTATCCGTTCGATTCCCCAGGTGCATGGCGCCACCCGCGACCAGTTGGCTCACGCCACTCGGCAGGTCGAGATCGAGCTCAATTCAGTCACCGATAACCCGCTGCTGCTCGGCACGCCCGAGGCTTTCCGCGTGGTGTCCCAGGCCAATCCACACGGCCAGTCGGTGGCCATGGCGGCAGACCTGCTGTGCATGGCGATGGCCGAGCTGGGCTCGATCGCCGAACGACGCCTCGACCGCCTGATCAACCCGATGGTCAGCGGCCTGCCGGCGTTTCTGGTCACCCAGCCGGGCGTCAACTCGGGAATGATGATCGTCCAGTACGTCGCCGCTTCGCTGTGCGCGGAAAACCGCCAGATGGCGCAACCGGCCGTGGTCGACAACTACGTGACCTCCGGTCTGCAGGAGGATCACCTGAGCCTGGGCACCAGCGCCGCGCTCAAGCTGCACAAGGTGCTGGGCAATACCACGCAGATTCTGGCCATCGAGTATCTGCTCGCGGCCCAGGCGTTCGAATTTCTCAAGACACAGGGTTTTGGCGTGGGCACCGGTGCCGCGTGGCGACTGCTGCGCGAGCGCATTCCGGCCTACGACGAAGACCGCTGGCTGGCCCCGGACATCGCCAGCAGCGCGGCCCTGCTCAAAGACGAAACGTCGCTGGAAAGGGTTTTCCAGCACTGCCGTGACAACGCGGCAGGCCTATAAAAGCAGCGTACGGCCACACGCCGTCGCTGACACTTATCAAGGAGTAGCAGCATCGTGACCACCTTATCTGCCAAGACGCTGAACCTGATCCCCGGCCAACTGACCCTGGCGCAACTGCGCGGCATTTATCTGCAGCCGGTCAGCCTGACGCTGGACAGCAGCGCGAACCAGCAGATCGACGACAGCGTCGCCTGTGTCGAGCGCATTCTGGCCGAGAACCGCACCGCCTACGGCATCAACACCGGCTTCGGCCTGCTCGCTTCGACGCGGATTGCCAGCGAAGACCTGGAAAACCTGCAGCGTTCGCTGGTGCTGTCGCATGCGGCCGGTGTCGGTCAGCCGATCAGCGATGAGCTGGTGCGACTGATCATGGTGCTCAAGGTCAACAGCCTGAGCCGCGGCTTCTCGGGCATTCGGCGCGTGGTCATCGACGCCCTGATTGCGCTGATCAATGCCGAGGTCTACCCGCATATTCCGCTCAAGGGCTCGGTCGGTGCTTCCGGTGACCTGGCGCCGCTGGCGCACATGTCGCTGGTGCTGCTGGGCGAAGGTAAGGCGCGCTACAAGGGCGAATGGCTGAACGCTGTCGATGCACTTGCCGTTGCTGGCCTGAAACCGCTGACCCTCGCCGCCAAGGAAGGGCTGGCGCTGCTCAACGGCACGCAAGTGTCTAGCGCCTACGCATTGCGCGGCCTGTTCGAAGGCGAAGACCTGTTCGCTGCGGCTCTGACTTGCGGCTCTCTGACCGTTGAGGCGGTACTCGGTTCGCGCTCGCCCTTCGACGCGCGCATTCATGCCGCACGCGGGCAGCGCGGGCAGATCGACGCGGCGGCCTGCTACCGTGACCTGTTGGGCGAAAGCAGCGGCGTGTCCGAGTCGCACCGCAACTGCGACAAGGTTCAGGACCCCTACTCGTTGCGCTGCCAGCCACAGGTCATGGGCGCCTGCCTGACCCAGCTGCGTCAGGCCGCCGAGGTGCTGGAAATCGAAGCCAACGCGGTGTCCGACAACCCGCTGGTGTTCGCCGCCGAGAACGACGTCATATCCGGTGGCAATTTTCACGCCGAGCCGGTCGCCATGGCGGCGGACAACCTCGCGCTGGCCATCGCCGAGATCGGCTCGCTCAGCGAACGACGCATTTCGCTGATGATGGACAAGCACATGTCGCAGTTGCCGCCCTTCCTGGTGGCCAACGGCGGCGTCAATTCCGGGTTCATGATCGCGCAGGTGACCGCCGCCGCACTGGCCAGTGAAAACAAGGCATTGGCCCATCCACACAGTGTCGACAGCCTGCCAACCTCGGCCAATCAGGAAGACCATGTGTCGATGGCCCCGGCCGCCGGCAAGCGCTTATGGGAAATGGCAGAAAACGTTCGCGGGATTCTTGCCGTAGAATGGTTGGCTGCCTGCCAGGGTCTGGACTTGCGTGAAGGTCTGAAAACCTCTCCGAAGCTGGAGCAAGCCCGCAGCCTGTTGCGCAGCAAGGTCCCGTTCTATGAAAAGGACCGCTTTTTTGCACCGGACATCGAAGCTGCCAGTCAGCTGCTGTCCTCCACTTGCCTGAACCCGCTGGTTCCTGCACGTCTGCTACCGAGTCTGTGATGCACCGCGAGCCTGGCAGGGCTCGCTTTGGTCATCGCTGCGGGAGGCCGGATGCAGGCGTTCTCGCGGCTTTTGCCATACCTGTAATGAAATGGACCTGAAATGACGTCACAAGATGGTTTGAAACGCGGGTTATCCGCCCGCCACATCCGCTTCATGGCCCTAGGCTCTGCCATCGGTACAGGGTTGTTCTACGGCTCGGCCTCGGCGATTCAACAGGCCGGGCCTGCCGTACTGCTGGCTTACCTGATCGGCGGCGCGGCGGTGTACATGGTGATGCGCGCGCTCGGCGAAATGGCGGTCCACGACCCGGTGTCCGGTTCGTTCAGCCATTACGCCACGCGCTACATGGGCCCGCTGGCCGGCTTCGTGCTCGGCTGGACCTATGCGTTCGAGATGATCATCGTCTGCCTCGCCGACGTGACCGCATTCGGCATCTACATGGGCTTCTGGTTTCCGGAAGTGCCGCGCTGGATCTGGGTGCTGGGCATCGTCTTTCTGATCGGCGCGCTCAACCTGTGCAACGTGAAAGTCTTCGGTGAAACCGAGTTCTGGCTGTCGATCCTCAAGGTCAGCGCCATCGTGGCGATGATCGTCGCAGGCTTCGGCATCATGATCTTCGGCATTGGCAGCTCGGCCAGCGGCAGCGAAATCGGCATCAGCAACCTGTGGGCGCATGGCGGCTTCATGCCGAACGGTGTCACCGGCCTGATCGCCTCGTTCGCGGTGGTGATGTTTGCCTTCGGCGGCATCGAAATCATCGGCATTACCGCAGGCGAAGCGAAGGACCCGCGACGCAGCCTGCCGCAGGCGATCAATGCCGTGCCGCTGCGCATTCTGCTGTTCTACGTGCTGACACTGTTCGTGCTGATGTGCATCTACCCGTGGCCGCAGATCGGCACGCAGGGCAGCCCGTTCGTGCAGATTTTCGACAACCTGGGTATCGCCTCGGCGGCGACCATCCTCAACATCGTGGTGATCTCGGCGGCCGTCTCGGCGATCAACAGCGACATCTTCGGCGCAGGCCGCATGATGTATGGCCTGGCCCGTGAAGGTCAGGCGCCCGCCAGTTTTGCCCGTGTGTCGCGTCATGGCGTGCCGTGGATGACCGTGCTGGTCATGGGCATCGCGCTGCTGGGCGGCGTGCTGCTCAACTACCTGATCCCCAAGGACGTGTTCCTGCTGATCGCTTCGCTGGCCACCTTCGCCACCGTGTGGGTCTGGCTGATGATTCTGCTGACGCAGGTCGCCATGCGCCGCTCGATGAGCCGCGAGGAAGCGGCACAGCTGAAATTCGCCGTGCCGTTCTGGCCTTACGGGCCGGCGGCTGCCATCGCCTTCATGCTGTTCATCTTCGGCGTGCTGGGTTACTTCCCGGACAACCGTGCAGCCTTGATCGTCGGCGCAATCTGGATCGTGCTGCTGCTCATTGCCTACGCTGTGTGGGTCAAGCCCAAGGCGCTCAACACCACTCATTGATCAACGAGGCCTCGAATGAAAACGCTCTGGAAAAACTGTCACATCGCAAGCATGGCGCACGGCAAATACTCGATCATCGAGGATGCCGCCATCGTGACCTCCGGAGCGCTCATCGAGTGGCTCGGGCCTCAGGCCGAGCTGGCCGAGCCGGAACATGACAACTGCATCGATCTGGACGGTGCCTGGGTCACGCCCGGCCTGATCGACTGCCACACCCATACCGTGTTCGGCGGCAACCGCAGCGGCGAGTTCGAACAGCGTTTGCAGGGTGTGAGCTACGCCGAGATCGCCGCAGCGGGCGGCGGTATTGCCAGCACGGTGCGTGCCACTCGCGCCGCCAGTGAGGATGAGCTGTACGCCAGTGCCGAGCGCCGTCTGCGGCATCTGCTGAAAGACGGCGTCACGACCGTCGAGATGAAGTCGGGTTACGGGCTGGACCTGGAAAACGAGCGCAAGATCCTGCGGGTGATCCGGCGTCTGGGCAACACCCAGCCCGTCACCGTGCGCGCCACCTGCCTGGCCGCCCACGCGCTGCCACCGGAATACGCCGATCGCGCCGACGATTACATCAACCACATCTGCAACGACATGCTCCCGGCGCTGGCAGCCGAAGGACTGGTCGATGCAGTGGATGCCTTCTGTGAATACCTGGCGTTTTCGCCCGCCCAGGTCGAGCAGGTGTTCATCACCGCAGGGCAGTTGGCACTGCCGGTCAAACTGCATGCCGAGCAGCTGTCGTCATTGGGCGGATCGAGCCTGGCCGCGCGCTACAAGGCGCTGTCGGCGGATCACCTGGAGTTCATGACCGAAGACGACGCCATCGCCATGGCCGCCGCCGGAACCGTCGCGGTGCTGCTGCCGGGGGCGTTTTACTTCCTGCGTGAAACACAACTGCCGCCGATGGACGCGCTGCGCAAGCACGGCGTGCCGATCGCGATTGCCACCGACCTCAACCCTGGCACCTCGCCGGGCCTGTCATTGCGCCTGATGCTGAACATGGCCTGCACGCTGTTTCGCATGACGCCCGAAGAAGCACTGGCGGGGGTGACGTTCAATGCCGCCAGGGCGCTGGGCATGAGCGCGACCCACGGCTCGCTGGAGGTTGGCAAGGTCGCGGATTTCGTCGCCTGGAACATCGAACGACCGGCTGATCTGGCCTACTGGCTAGGCGGCGATCTGGACAAACGCATCGTGCGCCACGGCGTCGAATCATCGATCTGAAGGAGAGCCCTGTGGATAACGTTCTGACATTCAAGCGTGGCCGCATTCCGCTGCTGATCAGCATGCCGCATGCCGGTCTGAAACTGACCCCGGTGGTCGAAGCCGCGCTGGTGGACGAAGCCTTGAGCCTGCCGGACACCGACTGGCACATTCCGCGTCTGTATGACTTCGCCGCCGAATTGGGCGCCAGCACCCTGGCCGCCGAATACTCGCGTTTTGTCATCGACCTGAACCGGCCCGCTGACGACAAGCCCATGTACGCAGGTGCGACCACCGGCCTGTTTCCGTCGATCCTGTTCGATGGTGTACCCCTGTTCAAGAATGGCCAGACGCCCAGCGCCGAGGAGCGGGCGCGCTATCTGCAGCAGATCTGGACACCGTATCACCAGACGCTGGAGCAGGAACTGCAGCGCATGCGTGACGAGTTCGGTTATGCGCTGCTGTTCGACGCCCACTCGATTCGCGGCCACATTCCGCACCTGTTCGACGGTCACCTGCCGGACTTCAACCTGGGCACCTTCAATGGCGCCAGCTGCGACCCGGAGCTGGCCAGCCGGATGGAGCAGGTCTGCGCAGCGGCCAAGGACTACAGCCATGTGCTGAACGGACGCTTCAAGGGCGGCCACATCACCCGCCACTACGGCAACCCGGCCAACAACATCCACGCCGTACAGCTGGAGCTGGCGCAAAGCACCTACATGGACGAATTCGTGCCCTTCCACTACCGCCCGGACCTGGCTGAGCCTACTCGCGCCGTGCTCAAGCCACTGCTGGAAACCTTCATTGCCTGGGGGCAAGAGCGGTTCGGCTGACAACGTCGGACGCAGAGCGTCCAGAAAGGCGCTACCACGCGGAGCGTGGGAGCGATGGCCAGTGTTCGGTGGCCACGATTATCGTTCCCATGCTCCGCGTGGGAATGCCGTTCCGGACGCTCCGCGTCCGCCCTTCAAGGTTCCCGCCTGATCACTTCTTGAGCAAGCGCAAGCCGTTGAACACCACCAGCAAGCTCACGCCCATGTCGGCAAACACCGCCATCCACATGGTCGCCAGACCCGCGAAGGTGATGCCGATGAACAGCACCTTGGTCACAATGGCCAACACAATGTTCTGCTTGAGCACTGCCGAGGTTCGACGGGACAGCTTGATAAACGTCGGTATCTTGCGCAGATCATCGTCCATCAGGGCGACATCTGCCGTTTCGATAGCCGTATCGGTGCCTGCCGCAGCCATGGCGAAACCAATCTCCGCACGGGCCAGCGCAGGGGCATCATTGATACCGTCACCGACCATGCCCACCCGGTGATTGCGGCTGTAAAGCGCCTCGATCGCACTGAGCTTGTCGGCAGGCAGCAGATTGCCCTGCGCTTCGTCGATGCCGACCTGATCGGCAATCGCCTTGGCCGTGTGCGGGTTATCACCGGTCAGCATGACCGTCTTGATGCCCAGCTCGTGCAACTGAGCAATGGCTTCGCGGCTGGTCTCCTTCACCGTATCGGCGACAGCAAACAGCGCAATCGGGCCAGAGGCATCGAGCAACAGCACCACGGTCTTGCCCTGCATTTCCAGCGCATCGAGCCTGGCTTCCAGCTCTGGCGAGCACAGGCCAAGTTCTTCCACCAGGCGATGGTTGCCCAGGTGATACATCTGGCCGTTGATCTCGCCTTTCACACCGCGCCCACCCAACGCCTCGAACGCACTGACTTCATGCAGCGTCAGGCTGCCATCGGCGGCCTTGGCAATGGCCTGGGAAACCGGGTGATCTGAACGACCCGCAAGGCTCGCGGCGATGGCAGGCGCGCTGTCGGCGACTGCGGGGTTCAACGGCACATAGTCGGTCTGCACCGGCTTGCCGTGGGTCAGCGTGCCGGTCTTGTCGAGGGCCAGGTAATCAAGCTTCTCGCCCATTTCCAGATAAACGCCACCCTTGATCAAAATCCCCTTGCGCGCCGCCGCTGCCAGACCGCTGACGATGGTTACCGGCGTGGAAATCACCAGCGCACACGGGCACGCCACCACCAGCAACACCAGTGCCCGGTAGATCCAGTCAAACCATTCGCCACCGAAGAACAGCGGTGCAATCAAAGCCAATGCCAACGCTACGACGAACACCACTGGCGTATAGATACGGGAAAAGCTGTCGACAAAGCGCTGAGTCGGCGCACGCGAACCCTGAGCCGCTTCCACCGCATGAATGATGCGCGCCAGCGTCGAGTTATTTGCCGCCGCAGTAACACGGTATTCCAGTGAACCCGCCTGGTTGATGGTGCCCGCGAAAACCTTATCGCCGACGGTCTTTTCCACCGGCAGACTTTCACCGGTAATCGACGCCTGATCGATGGTCGAGCTACCAGACACCACTTCACCATCAAGGCCGATACGCTCGCCCGGCTTGATCCGGACGATAGCCTCCAGTTCGACGTTTTTGGCTTCGACCTCCTGCCAACTGCCATCCGCCTGCTTGACGGTGGCAAGCTCTGGCGTCAACTGCATCAGGCCGCTGATTGCATTGCGCGCGCGGTCCAGCGACTTGGCTTCGATCAACTCGGCAATGGTAAACAGGAACATCACCATCGCCGCTTCCGGCCACTGACCGATCACAATCGCGCCGGTCACCGCGATGCTCATCAGCGCATTGATATTCAGGTTGAAGTTCTTGAGCGCGATCCAGCCTTTCTTGTAGGTCGTCAGGCCGCAACTGAAGATCGACACCAGTGCCAGCAGCGCCACAACCCAGGTCGGGCCGAGCGAGGCAAAATGGACCACCTCTGCGCCAAGCGCCGCAACGCCGGACAACGCCAGCGGCCACCAGTGTTTCTTCACCACCGGCGCCGGTTCGGCAGACGCTGCACCTTCCTCGACCGGCTCGGCCTGCATGCCCAGCGAGCTGATGGCCTCACGAATCGGGTCGGTGGACGGCAGATCGTGCCAGACGCCCAGCATGCGATTGATCAGATTGAATTCCAGCTTCTGCACACCGGCCAGCTTGCCCAGTTTGTTCTGGATCAGCGTCTGCTCGGTGGGGCAATCCATCGCCTCGATACGGAAGTTGCTCAGACGACCGCCCGCTGCTGGCGCTTCGCCAAAGGTCACTACGGCAGGCTGTGCATCGCTGGAGCAGCACGAATGCGCATGCTCCACGGGTTTTTGCTCGTGCGCGTGCTCGCCGTGATCATGATCGTGGTCATGGTCATGGTCATGTGCGGGGGGGTTCTTGATCGTCGTGCCCATTCGTTGTGGCTCCAGGATTCTGCTTGTTGCCAAGTGAACACCCTGTAGCCACTATAGGGTCAAGCACTCAAACGAGATGAGTCCAAATGAAAATCGGCGAACTGGCAAAACTGACCGACACCCAGGTCGAAACCATCCGTTATTACGAACGCGAAGGCCTGCTGCCCGCGCCCGCCCGCAGCGATGGCAACTACCGGCTGTACACCCAGGCACACACGGAGCGCCTGTCGTTCATCCGCAATTGCCGCAGCCTGGACATGACCCTTGGAGAAATCCGCAGCCTGCTCAACCTGCGCGACAGCCCGCAGGACCAGTGCGAAAACGTCAACGCCCTGATCGACGAACACATCGAACACGTCAACGCCCGCGTCGCAAGCCTGCAAGCACTCCAGGAACAACTGCTCGACCTGCGCCGCCGCTGCAGCGATGGCACGACAGAACATTGCGCGATACTGGAAAGGCTGGAAGTGACGGGCGCTGTGGCAGCGCCAGAGGGCGAGCCTTCACATGTGGGGAGGAGTCATGGGCATTGAGACGGGTTTGAGACCTCTGATGCAAGCTGCGCAGCTTGCACCACCGCCACAAGCTCAGTGATCGCCTTGACGAGCTGATCTTTGGCAGCTTTCTCTTTCGCTGTCTCTTCACCCGCCCGCTCAGAATCAACGCGTTTGAACGCTTCGCGTACCTCCTCGCTGAAGATGCTGATGGAGACAATATTTTCCTGCCGAAAACCAATAGGCCTGAGCGGTGTATCACTTGGGTAATCGGTCGTGTACACCACTTTCAGGGTGTCCTTGTCCCGATAGCCACTGACGGTCGGGATAAGCAAAATTTCCTGATTCACACCCGTCACTTCGGTAGGGGCTCCGACGTCCATGATGTAACCGACGTAGACCTTTCGATCCGCCATCGTGATCATCACTTCGTCCTTGTCGACAAATGCATCGAAAAGCGTCGAGCAGATAGGGCTGTGATCTACAGACTCGCCCAGCAGATAGGCCACAATTTCTTCTTTTTTTCTGGCACCCAGTTGCCACTTGAGAATCCTGACAGTAAGAAAAGCCCCTAGGTCTGGCATCACAAAGGTCAGTAAACCTGACAAGGCAAGGAATACGCCCACTTGGCTAAAATTCCTGCCAGTGATGTCGAAATCCTGCCCTACTTGACTTAAAGCGCCCATGAAATCGGTGTTCACGGCAAAACAGAGTGGGGAGGTCGCGCTCGCCGTTTGGAGCCATTCGGGACACAACACACCCCAGTCATGCGAGAACAGTCCTGCAAGGACTGCGGTGGCAGACATGGCCGCTACAAAGCAGTAAATCCCATAACGGCCCACCTGCAGATAAAGCATCTGGCCCTCATAGCGATGCAACCTGCAGTAAATGGTGGGATCTTTCAGGCACACCAAAAAGCCGCTGACGAGTAGTGGCAGCAGAAGTAAAAAAGCCATTTATCAGGATTCGGCTTGCGGAGTGACCAGTTTTTTAGCCTTGTCGCGGGAGGAGCGAACCAAACCTTCGATTTCTTTGGCGTCCATGGACATGCGGCCGCCCCTCACCACAAGAGTGTCGATGTTCTTGATTGCCTGCATGAAGGCTTCATCTTCAGCCTTCTTCGTATCACTACGATGTCCAATCCGATTGAAAAACATAGTCGATTCCATTGAACAGGGTCAGGGGAGTTACGCCAAAACTATAGCACAACGCTCAATTCACTCTTACGGACTCAAACAGCCATCGGCGCCGTCATTGCCGGGTGATGCTGATAGCCTTCCAGTGAGAAGTCCGAAGGCTCGATCAGCTCTAGCCATTCAGGCTGGTACACACCGGTCTTGGCGAATTCCGGCACGCGGTCGGAGATCACCAGTTTCGGCATCGGGTACGGCTCGCGGGTCATCTGTTCGTTGAGCATGTCCAGGTGGTTTTCGTACACGTGGGCATCGCCGATGAAGTAGGTGAACCAGCGCGGCGTGTAGCCGGTCAGACGGCCGATGAGGCTTAGCAGCGCGGCGCCTTCGGTCAGGTTGAACGGCGTACCGAGGCCCAGATCGTTGGAGCGGATGTACAGCGTCAGCGAGATTTCGCGGGTCTGCGGGTTCGGGTGCAGCTGGTACAGCAGGTGGCACGGCGGCAGGGCCATTTCATCGAGCTGTGCGCAGTTCCAGCCGTGGAACAGGATCCGCCGGCTGCCCGGGTCGTTGATGATGGTGTCGACGCACTGGCGAATCTGGTCGATGGCCTTGTACAGGACCACGAAAGACTGGCCGTCTTCTTCGGACTCGGCAATCTGACGATACCCCTGGCCCAGCGCCAGTTCGATGGCCGCGACATTGCCGGCATCGATACGCTTGTAGGCAGGCCACTTGCGCCATTGCACGCCATAGATTTCGCCCAGATCGTCCTCGCCCTTGCGGAACGGGTTGTTCAGCCACTGAGCGTTTTCGTTGGCGTTCTGATCCCAGACCTTGCAGCCCAGTTCGCGGAATTCGGCGGCGTTGTTTACGCCACGCAGAAAGCCGACCATCTCGCCGATGGCCGATTTGAAGGCCATGCGCCGTGTGGTGATCGCCGGAAAACCTTCCTGCAAGTCATAACGCAGCATCGCCCCCGGAAAGCTGATGGTGTTCACGCCGGTACGGTTGGCTTGCAAGGTCCCGTGCTTGATCACATGAGCGACCAGTTCCAGATATTGCTTCATAAATCACCTGCATTGTTGAACGCGCCGGGCGTTGTCTCACCCGGCGTTTCGGTATTAGGCCGCTGCTTTGCTGGCGGACGGGTCGCGCTTGTAGGCCAGCCAGATCAGCAACAGGCCCGCGATGATCATCGGCAGGCTGAGGATCTGACCCATGGTCACCCAGCCCCACGCCAGGTAACCCAACTGGGCGTCAGGGACGCGGACAAACTCGACCACAAAGCGGAAGATCCCGTAGAACAGCGCAAACATGCCGGAAACGGCCATGGTCGGACGCGGCTTGCGGGCGTACAGATTGAGGATGATGAACAGCGCAACGCCTTCCAGCGCGAACTGATACAGCTGCGAGGGATGGCGCGCCAGTTGCGCAGGGTCGCTGAACGGCGGGAAGACCATGGCCCACGGCACATCGGTCGGCTTGCCCCACAGCTCGGCATTGATGAAGTTGCCGATACGCCCGGCACCCAGGCCGATCGGCACCAGCGGGGCAACGAAGTCCATCAGCTGGAAGAAGCTTTTGCCGTTGCGCTTGCCAAACCACCAGGCCGCGATCATTACGCCGACAAAGCCGCCGTGGAACGCCATGCCGCCCTTCCAGACCTCGAAGATCAGCAGCGGGTTGGCGATGTAGGCCGACAGGTCATAGAACAGCACGTAGCCCAGCCGCCCACCGACAATCACGCCCATGGCCAGCCAGAAAATCAGGTCGGAAAGTTTTTCCTTGGTCCAGGTCGGGTCGAACTTGTTCAGGCGACGCGACGCGAGCAGCCAGGCGCCGCCGATACCGACCAGGTACATCAAACCGTACCAGTGAATTTGCAGCGGGCCGATAGCGACGGCTACCGGGTCAATCTGCGGGTAAGGCAGCATTGCGACTCCTCAATTGGAACGCCCTTGCGAGCGACTGAATCAGGCGCGCATGTTACCGGAGCCCGGCAGGATGCTCTAGCGGCGACCGATGGAAGCCGCCTGAACGAAGTGAAAAAAGATGCGATTGATGTGTCCGGCCGTATGGTTATCGCTTCCACGCGCAGCGTTATGTACAGGTCTTGGAGAGCACTGAATACGTGCCTTTCAGGCTTCTGCCCGCAGGACGTAGGAGCGCACCGGGCGACGCCTGGCTTATTCGCGAAGACGGTGTTTCAGACGGTACGTTTTCGGCGATCATGCCGGCCTCTTCGCGAACAAGTTCGCTCCTACAGGGGCAATGTGTACTCCCTGTGGGAATGAGAGGGCGTAGGAGCGCACCGGGCGACGTCTGGCTTGTTCGCGAAGACGGTGTCTTCAGACGATACGTTTTCGGCGATCATGCCGGCCTCTTCGCGAACAAGTTCGCTCCTACTAGGGCAATGTGTACCCCTGTGGGAGTGAGTTTGCTCATGAAAGCATTAGTAGCGCTTAGTGCCCTTTGACCGAGCTCGGGTTGATCATCCGCGACAGGCCGAGGTTTTTCAGTGCCAGTTGCAGGGAGCTGCTGATGACTTGCGGGTTGTCGTTGGTCATCAGTTGCGCCAGCAGTTCCTTGGCCTTGCTGAGGTTGATCTGGCGCAGCATCCATTTCACTTTCGGCAGGTTGGTGGCGTTCATCGACAGGCTGTCGAAACCCATCGCCATCAACAGTACCGCTGCTGCCGGGTCACCCGCCATTTCGCCGCAGATGCTCACCGGTTTGCCCTCGGCGTGAGCATCACGCACCACGCTTTGCAGCGCCTGAAGCACCGCCGGGTGCAGGTAATCGTAGAGATCGGCCACACGCGGGTTGTTGCGGTCGACCGCCAGCAGGTACTGGGTCAGGTCGTTCGAACCCACCGAGAGGAAGTCTACCTGCCGCGCCAGGTCGCGAGTCTGATAGACCGCAGCCGGCACTTCGATCATTACGCCCACGGGCGGCATCGGCACGTCGGTGCCTTCGTCGCGCACCTCGCCCCAGGCGCGGTGGATCAGGTGCAGCGCTTCTTCCACTTCGTGGGTGCTGGAGATCATCGGCAACAGAATGCGCAGGTTGTTCAGGCCCTCGCTGGCCTTGAGCATCGCGCGGGTCTGGACCAGGAAGATTTCCGGGTGATCGAGGGTAACGCGAATACCGCGCCAGCCGAGAAACGGGTTGTCTTCCTTGATCGGGAAGTAGGACAGCGACTTGTCGCCACCGATGTCCAGGCTGCGCATGGTAACCGGCAGTGGATGGAAGGCGGCCAGTTGCTCGCGGTAGATCGCCAGCTGTTCTTTTTCGCTCGGGAAGCGCTGGTTGATCATGAACGGCACTTCGGTGCGGTACAGGCCCACCCCTTCGGCGCCTCGCTGTTGCGCACGCGCCACGTCGGCCAGCAGGCCGGTGTTGACCCACAGCGGCATGCGATGCCCGTCGAGGGTCACGCAAGGCAGTTCGCGCAGTGCATCCAGGCCCTGGGAGAGCTGACGCTCCTCCTCCACCACCTTGCCGAACTGCTTGCGCATGATTTCGCTGGGGTTGGTGAAGACTTCGCCGTGATAGCCGTCGACCACCAGATCGATGCCATCGACCTTGGAGTAAGGGAAGTCCACCAGGCCCATGACCGTGGGAATGCCCATGGCCCGCGCCAGAATCGCAACGTGGGAGTTGCCGGAACCCTGAACCGACACCAGGCCGACCAGTTTGCCTTCTGGCACCTCGCCGAGCATCGCCGGGGTCAGCTCTTCACTCACCAGAATCGTGTTGTCGGGATAGACCAGCGCCTGTTGCCGCGCTTCCTGGAGATAGGCCAGCAGACGGCGGCCCAGGTCCTTGACGTCCGACGCCCGCTCGCGCAGATAGGCATCGTCCATCAGTTCGAAACGTTTGACGTGCTCACTGACCACCGAGCGCAAGGCACCCTGCGCCCATTGGCCGGTCTTGATCACGTCGGTCACTTCGCTGCCTAGCGAGGCGTCGTCGAGCATCATCAGGTAGACATCGAACAGCGCCCGCTCTTCGGGACGCAACTGAGTGGCCAGCTTGGCTGACAGGGTGCGCATGTCACCGCGTACGCCTTCCAGCGCGTTCTGGAACAACGCCAGTTCGGCGGCGATGTCAGTGACGGTCTTGTCGGGGACCACTTCCAGATCGGCTGGCGGCAGCATGACCACAGCGACACCGACCGCAGCACCCGGCGAACCGGCGACACCGACGAACTTGGCTTCCTGAATGCCCTTGCCCTGACGTCCCAGACCGCGGATCGAGCCGGTCGCTTCGGCATGCGCGATAACGCCCGCCAGTTGCGCGCTCATGGTGACCAGGAAGGCTTCTTCGCCCTCGTCGAACTGCCGGCGCTCCTTTTGCTGGATGACCAATACGCCGACCACACGCCGGTGGTGGATGATCGGCGCGCCCAGGAACGAGGCATAGCGTTCTTCACCGGTTTCGGCGAAATAGCGATAACGAGGGTGATCTGCGGCGTTTTCGAGATTCAGCGGTTCTTCGCGCGTACCGACCAGACCGACCAGGCCTTCATTCGGTGCCATGCTGACTTTGCCGATAGAGCGCTTGTTGAGGCCTTCGGAAGCCATCAGGACAAAGCGGTTGACCTCGGCATCGAGCAGGTAGACCGAGCAGACCTGGCTGCCCATGGCCTCCTTGACGCGCAACACAATAATGCCCAACGCCGCCTTGAGATCCTTGGCGGAGTTAACTTCCTGGACGATCTTGCGCAGCGTATTGAGCATGGCTCGGGGTCGAACTCCGTGTCAGTCGCGCGATAAGAGGCGCGGGGCAAGCTCTTTGAGTGCGCGTCGATACACCTCGCGCTTGAATGTCACCACCTGGCCTAACGGATACCAATAACTGACCCAGCGCCAGCCATCGAACTCCGGTTTACCGGTCAAATCCATCCGCACCCGCTGCTCGTTGGAGATCAGGCGCAGGAGAAACCATTTTTGCTTCTGGCCGATACACAGCGGCTGGCTGTGGGTACGGACCAGTCTTTGCGGCAGACGATAGCGCAACCAGCCCCGAGTGCAGGCAAGTATTTGCACATCATGTCGTTCCAGACCGACTTCTTCATTCAATTCACGATAAAGCGCGTCTTCCGGCGTCTCCTGCGGGTTGATACCCCCTTGAGGAAACTGCCAGGCATCCTGGTTAATACGCCGAGCCCATAGGACCTGACCAGCATCGTTTGTCAGAATAATCCCGACATTAGGACGGAAACCATCGGGGTCGATCACGGCAACAACCTCGCAAACGCATGTCGTCGCATTGTTCCACAAAGGCGATCAAACCAGCAACGAGGCTTATCACCTTATGTGAAGACTTGTGAAAACCTCGTATTCTGGGGCTCTTTTTTCAACTATTTCAGCGAGTAACCCTATGCGTCTGGCTTTATTCGACCTCGACAACACCCTTCTGGGCGGCGACAGCGATCACGCCTGGGGCGATTACCTGTGCCGGCGCGGGATCCTTGATGCCGCGACCTACAAAACCCGCAACGACGAGTTCTATCAGGATTACCTGGCCGGCACGCTGAACATGACCGATTACCTGAATTTTACCCTGGAGATTCTGGGCAACACTGACATGGCGCAGCTCGATCAATGGCATCGCGAGTTCATGCGCGACTGCATCGAACCGATGATGCTGCCCAAGGCGCTGGAATTGATCGCCAAACACCGCGAGGCCGGCGACAAGCTGGTGGTGATTACCGCCACCAACCGCTTTGTGACGGCACCTATCGTGGCGCGACTGGGGATCGATACCCTGCTGGCGACCGAATGCGAGATGGCTGACGGCCGCTATACCGGCCGCACCACAGGTGTGCCCTGCTTCCGTGAAGGCAAGGTGACACGCCTCAATCAGTGGCTGCAAGACAACGCGTTCAGCCTTGAGGACAGCTATTTCTACAGTGATTCGATGAACGACCTGCCTCTGCTGGAGCAGGTGGCCAACCCGGTTGCGGTCGATCCGGACGATAAATTGCGTGCCGAAGCCGAGCGACGCGGCTGGCCGGTAATTACCCTGCGTCACTGAGTGCTGGCAATACTCAGGCCGGTTTGAAGCCCGTCAGACCGGCCATCGCCACGAAGCACACGAGGCTGATCACCGTCAGCGCCAGGGTAAAGCCGCGCTTGCCGCCTTGGGCACCGAGACGCAACCGGTTGAGCCTGGCCACCAGCCAGACCCAACTGCACAGCCCCAGGGTGTAAAGCACGCTGCTGCCCAGCACCCAGGTCTGGCCCAGTGACAGGCCTTTCAAATGCACCAGCCACCAGCCACTGAACGGCAGCGTCGCCAGGCACACGGCCATCAACACCCAGAAAAACAGCAGTGGCCGCTTGAGCAGGCGATTCTGCACGGTCGTGTCGCCTTCAAGACGCACCTTGATCACCCCGCTGGCCAACACCAGCGCGCTGATCAGCAACAACGCGATGGCGACGATGTGCAAGGTATTAAGGGTGGTGATGGGTTCCATGACGCGGTGTTCCTCTGGAATCGGGCTTGGGTGAGTTTAGCAGTGTGGACACTAGAATCGCGCCTTAAGCGCCATCGCGCCCGTGCTCCGGTGGTTACACCTGTCTGGACGCTCCGCGTCCTCTTGCGACGCAGAGCGTCGTGAACTGCATTCCCACGCTGGAGCGTGAGGAACGATAGTCGTCAGTCAGATCACCATCGTGCCCATGCTCCGCGTGGGTATACCGGTCTGGACGCTCTGCGTCCTCTTGCGACGCAGAGCGTCACGAACTGCATTCCCACGCTGGAGCGTGAGGAACGATAGTCGTCAGGGATAACACCATCGTGCCCATGCTCCGCGTGGGTATACCGGTCTGGACGCTCTGCGTCCTCTTGCGACGCAGAGCGTCGTGAACTGCATTCCCACGCTGGAGCGTGAGGAACGATAGTCGTCAGTCAGATCACCATCGTGCCCATGCTCCGCGTGGGTACACCGGTCTGGACGCTCCGCGTCCTCTTGCGACGCAGAGCGTCGTGAACTGCATTCCCACTGGAGCGTGAGGAACGATAGTCGTCAGTCAGATCACCATCGTGCCATGCTCTGCGTGGGTATGCCGGTCTGGAGGCTCCGCGTCCTCTTGCGACGCGGAGCGTCGTGAACTGCATTCCCACGCTGGAGCGTGAGGAACGATAGTCGTCAGTCAGATCACCATCGTGCCCATGCTCCGCGTGGGCATGCCGTTCTGGACGCTCTGCGTCCTCTTGTGACGGAGCGTGAGGAACGAGAAGTATCCTCGGCCTCAGCCCAGAAACAACCGGTACGCCGGGTTCTCGCTTTCATCCCAGTACCGGTAACCAATCTCGTCCAGCGCAGCACCGACCAGGTGCCGCTCTTCCTCCGGCACTACCAGCCCGGCAACCACTCGGCCATCGGCTGCGCCGTGGTTGCGGTAGTGGAACATCGAGATGGTCCAGCGCCCGCCCAGGCGGTTGAGGAAGTTGAACAGCGCGCCCGGTCGCTCCGGGAACTCGAAGCGCAGCACCACTTCATCGTCGACACGCTCGGCATGCCCGCCGACCATGTGGCGGATGTGCAGTTTGGCCAGTTCGTTGTCGGTCAGGTCCAGCACCGGGAAACCCTGTCCGGTCAGGCTGGCGATCAGGGCGCTGCGCGGATCGTTCTCGGGATGGGTCTGCACGCCGACGAAGATGTGCGCCTCGCGATCGGTGTGGTAGCGGTAGTTGAATTCGGTGATCTGCCGCTTGCCGATGGCCTCGCAGAACGCCTTGAAGCTGCCCGGTTGCTCGGGGATGGTCACGGCAATGATCGCCTCGCGGCCTTCGCCCAGTTCGGCGCGCTCGGCCACGTGCCGCAAGCGATCGAAGTTGACGTTGGCCCCTGAATCAATCGCCACCAGCGTCTGGCCGCTGACGCCGCGCTGCTCGACATACTTCTTGATCCCGGCCACGCCCAGCGCGCCGGAGGGCTCGGTGATCGAACGAGTGTCGTCATAGATGTCCTTGATCGCCGCACAGATCTCATCCGTGCTGACGGTGATCACTTCATCGACATAATGGCGGCACACTTCAAAGGTGTGATGGCCGATCTGCGCGACCGCCACGCCATCGGCAAACAGCCCGACCTGGCTCAACACCACGCGCTCCCCGGCAGCCATCGCCGCCTGCAGGCAGTTGGAATCGTCAGGCTCGACGCCGATCACCTTGATCTCCGGGCGCAGGTATTTCACGTAAGCCGCGATACCGGCAATCAGACCGCCACCCCCGACCGGAACAAAGATCGCATCCAGCTGGCCCGGTTGCTGACGAAGGATCTCCATCGCCACAGTGCCTTGCCCGGCGATGGTGTCAGGGTCGTCATACGGATGGATGTAGACGAAACCCTGTTCGTCGACCAGCTTCAGCGAGTAGGCCAGCGCTTCCGGGAACGAATCGCCGTGCAGCACCACGGTGGCACCCCGCGAGCGCACGCCTTCGACCTTGATCTCCGGCGTGGTGCGCGGCATGACGATGGTCGCCTTGATCCCCAGCTCACGCGCTGCCAGCGCCAGGCCCTGGGCATGATTGCCTGCCGAGGCCGTCACCACGCCCCGTGCGGTCTGCTCTGCGGGCAGTTGCGCGAGCTTGTTGTACGCACCGCGAATCTTGAACGAGAACACCGGCTGCAGGTCTTCGCGCTTGAGCAGCACCTGATTGCCCAGCCGTTCGGACAGCTGGCGAGCGCCTTGCAGCGGCGTTTCGATGGCAACGTCGTAGACGCGCGAGGTGAGGATTTTCTTGACGTACTGTTCAAGCATCGGGGTGGCATCACTGACGAAGCGGGCAAGGTCGGGAAGTCTACTCTGCGTACCGAAAGACGACCATACGAATGACAGGGCTTTGCGGCGCAGTCGCCGCTATAATGCGGGCCTTTTTGCATCCCCCCTCTTCTACCTACATCAGGCACCGTGGAGCCCGCATGACCCAGGATCAACTCAAACAGGCAGTCGCCCAGGCAGCTGTCGACTTCATCCTTCCGAAGCTCGATGACAAAAGCATTGTGGGCGTAGGCACCGGCTCCACGGCCAATTGCTTCATCGACGCACTGGCAAAGCACAAGGCCGCCTTTGACGGCGCTGTCGCCAGCTCGCAAGCCACTGCGGCGCGCCTCAAGGCGCACGGCATTCCGGTCTATGAGCTGAACACGGTCAGCGACCTGGAGTTCTATGTCGACGGCGCCGACGAAAGCGACGAGCACCTGAATCTGATCAAGGGCGGCGGCGCGGCACTGACTCGCGAAAAAATCGTCGCGGCGGTGGCCAAGACCTTCATCTGCATCGCCGACGGCAGCAAGCTGGTGCCGGTGCTGGGCGCGTTCCCGCTGCCGGTCGAAGTCATTCCGATGGCCCGCAGCCACGTTGCGCGGCAACTGGTGAAACTGGGCGGCGACCCGGTTTACCGCGAAGGCGTTTTGACCGACAACGGCAACATCATCATCGATGTGCACAACATGAGCATCACCAACCCGGTGGAGCTGGAAGCACAGATCAACGCCATCGTCGGCGTGGTCACCAATGGCCTGTTCGCCGCACGTCCGGCCGATCTGTTGCTGCTGGGTACCGCTGAAGGCGTGAAAACCCTGACGCGCTGATAAAACCGGTCATGCCCACGCAAGGTGGGCATGACCCTCACAGGCTCAAGGCTTGCGGAACACGTAAAACAGGTTCGGCTCGCTCACCAGATACAACGCCCCTTCCGCATCCATGGCCATCCCTTCAGCCTGCGGCACGTCCTTGCTCAGCCCCATCGCCCCTTTTGCCAGCGAGCCGCTGCCAATCGGATGACCGCTGGTGTCGAGTTCGAGAATGCGCTTCGACTCATCGGACAACGCCAGCAAATGGCCGCTGGTCTCATCGAATTGCAGGCTGGAGAGGTCACGAACCGACAGTCGGCCATCGCGTTTGCTATTGGAGATGACCTGCAGATTGCCGGGAGCCTCGGAGTTGGTCCTGGGAAAGCCGCGCACCTCGATGATCTGCACCGGATCACGCTCGCGGGCGACAAACAGGCGCTTGCCGACCGAATCATAGGCCAGCCCTTCATAGCCTTTGTTGCCGCTGGCGGTGATGCCCAGCGTCAGTTGCTCGGCCTGGGCGGCGTCCAGACTTTTGGTGTTGTCATCGACGTGAATCTGAATCAGCCGGAGCCTGCGCTCATCGCTGATCACGTAAGTGCCCGGACTGATGTATTCGACGGCCTCGGCATCACCGAATCCCACCAGTGGAATGCGCCGCAGGACGCGACCGTCCAGGCTCAGTTCGACCAGTTCGGGGTTCTGGTTGGTCACCGTAAACAGGCTCTTGCGGTCCGGGTCGTAACTCAGGCCCGAGACATCATCCTGCAGCCCGTCGATCACCTGTGCTTCTGTGACGACGCGGTACTGATCCAGGCCAATGGAGTGAAGCGAGTCGGACTGCCAGAACACCTGCCAGTCGAACAGGGCGCTTTCAACATAACGGTATCGCTGATTGGCGATCACGAATATAACGATCAGAGGTACAAGGGCCAGAAGCAGGACTAAAGAGCGAGTAGAGCGGCGCATTAAGGGTGACTCGGACGGATTGAGCGGACGGGATTGATACCATGCCATCCTGAAAGCAAGCTTAATGGCATGGTGCTATATGTTTGCCGAATGTGTATCGGCGACCTGTGTAGCTGCCGTCCTGGCTCAGTGCTTGCGCAGCGCCCTGTGAAACGAATAGAACAGGTTCGGTTCGCTGACCATGTACAGCGTACCGGCCTCATCGAGGGCCACGCCTTCTGCGCGCGGAATTGTATCCTTCAAACCGTTCATGCCGCCCAACAATGTCATGAAGCTCACCTGCTCGCCTTGATCGTCGACTTCCAGCAACATGTGCGAATCGGCAGACAGCGCGAGCATGTGGCCCGTGCGCGGATCAATGCTCAGCGAGGACAGATTGCGCATGTCCAGCGAGCGACTCGATAGCGGCTGCTTGTCGCCTGCCAGCACGTCGCTACCATTACTTTTCCAGGTGTACAGCGCAGGAGGTCGCTCCTCGCCCAGTATCAGCTGCTGACGCTGCGGGTCCCAGGCGATGCCTTCGAAGCCCTTGTTCTGGTTGGCGGACTTGCCGAGTTCGTACTGGGGGAAATCCGCGATGTTCAGGGTGGTGGTGTCGGCGTTCACTTTAACGATGGTCAACTTGTGCTGGCGCTCATCGGTGATCGCAATCAGGCCATCGTTCATGACGGCAACGCCTTCCGGATTGCTCCAGCCCACCAGCGGGATCTTGCGCAGTACATCGCCCGTGAGCGTCAGCTCCACCAGAAACGCATTTTTGCCCATGACCGCAAACAGCGTTTTGGTCACCGGGTTATAGGACAGGTCCGACGCCTCGTCCTTTTCCATGCCGGGCAGCACCTTGGCGTCGATATCCACGTGGTAGTCCGGCAGCCAGATGCTGGCGTGACGGCCTGCCTTGCTCTCGAATCGCTCCTGGAACCAGAGCAGCGCGCGATCATCCCAATGCATGATGAACGCCAGCCCATAGCCCAGCAAGGCAACCACTAACAACCACGAATACCAGCGCATGTTGCGCAGGTAAGCGAAGCGTTTTTTGGTACGAGGCGGCGTTGCGGCAGTACTGGCCATTCATGTGTTCCTGAGCAAATGAGACTTCATGACGACGGGGTGCCCTTGCAGGGACGGCCGGATTATCCGGAACAGGTGTGAAAAAAACGCAAAATCGACCGAACTATCAGTCACCCCACAAACAAAAGCCACCCGGGAGTGATCCCGCGTGGCTTTGGGCGCTGCCTGAACATGCTGTCGGCTTACCTGACGACGCTCTCGAACGGCGTCTGCCCGACCAGTTCCAGGGCGATCTGGTCGCCGGCTTCGAACGGCCCGACACCGGCAGGCGTGCCGGTCATGATCAGGTCGCCGGCCTGCAGCGAGAAGTTGGCTGCCATGTGCTGGATCATCGGCACGATCGGGTTGAGCATCATGTTGCTGTTGCCGTCCTGAACCACCTTGCCATTGAGGGTCAGGCGGATACCGATGTCCTCCAGATCAGGGAAGGTCTCGGCGGGCACGAACGGCGGGATCACCGCAGCGCCGTCAAAACACTTGGCCAGCTCCCACGGCAGGCCTTTCTCACGCAGACGCGACTGGACATCACGCAACGTCAGGTCCAGACCAGGCGCAAAGCCGCTGATCGCGTCGAGTACTTCTTCGCGCGAAGGGTTCTTGCTCAGGGGCTTGCCGATCAACACCACGATCTCGGCTTCGTAATGCACCGAACCGCGGTCTGCCGGGATGCAGAAGCCACCCTCCAGCGCAACCACCGCGCTGCCAGGCTTCATGAACAGCAGCGGCTCGGTAGGCACCGCGTTGCCCAGTTCCTTGGCGTGTTCGGCGTAGTTACGCCCGATGCAGACCACTTTACCCAGCGGGAAGTGAATGTTGGTGCCATCGACATATTTGTGCTGGTAGCTCATGACGTCTCCTGAGGCTGTAAGAGGTAGCCTGCTTATTGTTGCGACCTTGTTGTTGCGACGGATCAAATGGTTGTGGCAGCTCAAACGGCGAAGATTTTGCCGGGATTCATGATCCCGTTGGGATCGAACACCGCTTTCAACGCCTTCATGTATTCGACTTCGACCGGCGAGCGACTGTACGTCAAATAGTCACGCTTGGTCATCCCGACGCCATGCTCGGCCGAAATCGAGCCGTTGTATTTTTCGACGGTCTCGAACACCCACTTGTTGACCTTGGCACATTTGACGAAGAACTCGTCCTTGTCGAGGCTCTCGGGCTTGAGGATGTTCAGGTGCAGATTGCCGTCGCCAATGTGGCCGTACCACAGCACTTCGAAGTCCGGGTAGTGTTCGGCAACGATGGCATCGATTTCAGCCAGAAACTCCGGCACTTTCGAGACAGTGACCGAGATATCGTTTTTGTATGGCGTGAAGTGCGAGATGGTTTCCGAGATGTATTCGCGCAGCTTCCACAGGTTGCGTAATTGCTGTTCGCTCTGGCTCATCACGCCGTCCAGCACCCAACCCTGCTCGACGCAGTGCTCGAAGGTCGCCAGGGCCTGATCGGCGAGGTCTTCGGTGGTCGCTTCGAATTCCAGCAATACGTAGAACGGGCACGGCGTGTCGAAAGGCGACGGCACATCACCGCGCGCCATGACGCGGGCGAAGGATTTGTCCGAGAAGAATTCGAAGGCGGTCAGGTCGAGCTTGCCGTGAAAGGCATGCAGCACCGGCATGATCGAGTTGAAGTCCGAGGTGCCCAGCACCATCGCGGTGAGGTTCTTCGGCGCACGATCGAGGCGCATGGTCGCTTCGACGACAAAGCCCAGCGTACCCTCGGCACCGATGAACAATTGGCGCAAATCGTAGCCGGTGGCGTTCTTGATCAGGTCCTTGTTCAATTCCAGCAGATCGCCCCTGCCGGTGACGACCTTGAGGCCGGCGACCCAATTGCGCGTCATGCCGTAGCGAATGACCTTGATACCGCCGGCATTGGTGCCGATATTGCCGCCGATCTGGCTGGAGCCCGAAGAAGCGAAATCGACCGGGTAATAAAGGCCGTTGTCTTCAGCCAGCGCCTGCAACTGACGAGTGATGACGCCCGGCTGACAGACCGCCGTGCGGTCGGTGAGGTTCAGATCCAGCACCTGGTTCATGTAATCGAACGAGACGACCACTTCACCGTTGGCGGCCACCGCGGCCGCCGAAAGACCGGTTCGTCCACCCGAAGGCACCAGCGCCACCAGCCGCTCATTGGCCCAGCGCACGATGGCCTGCACCTGTTCGGTGGTCTTGGGGAATACGATGGCCAGTGGCGCGGGGGTGAACTGCTTGGTCCAGTCCTTGCCGTACGTCTCCAGAGAACCGGCATCCGTGAGTACCTTGCCAGGGTCAACCAGGGTCTGCAGCTCATCAATCAAAACGCGATCGGTCATTGAATCAACTCTCGAACGATTCATGGGCATCCTGAGAACGGTTCACGTTCGGGATGAGGTTTCGCGGGGCTCATATGCTAGCATACGCCCCCCGCGAGTCGTGCCCAGAGCCGATCCGGCCCCCCCCCCTGCCAATTTTCTTCGGGACACAGGTTTACGCAGATGAGCAAGACTTCCCTCGACAAGAGCAAGATCAAGTTCCTTCTTCTCGAAGGCGTCCACCAATCCGCTGTCGACGTCCTCAAGGCAGCCGGTTACACCAGCATCGAGTACCACACCAAGTCTCTGCCGGAAGCCGAACTGAAAGAAAAGATCGCCGACGCCCATTTCATCGGTATCCGCTCTCGTACTCAGTTGACCGAAGAGCTGTTCGATTGCGCCAAGAAACTGGTTGCGGTCGGCTGCTTCTGCATCGGCACCAACCAGGTTGACCTCAACGCGGCGCGCGAGCGCGGTATCGCAGTGTTCAATGCGCCCTACTCCAATACCCGTTCGGTCGCCGAACTGGTATTGGCCGAAGCCATCCTGCTGCTGCGCGGTATCCCCGAGAAGAACGCTTCCTGCCACCGTGGCGGCTGGATCAAGAGCGCGGCCAACTCCTTCGAGATCCGTGGCAAGAAGCTGGGCATCATCGGTTATGGTTCGATCGGTACGCAGCTGTCGGTGCTGGCCGAAGGTCTGGGCATGCAGGTGTACTTCTACGACACGCTGACCAAACTGCCGCTGGGCAACGCCACTCAGGTGTCGAGCCTGAACGAGCTGCTGGGCATGTCCGATATCGTCACCCTGCACGTTCCGGAAACCTCGGAAACCCAGTGGATGATCGGCGAGAAAGAAATCCGCGCGATGAAGAAGGGCAGCATCCTGATCAACGCCGCGCGTGGCACGGTGGTCGAACTGGACGCACTGGCTGACGCCATCAAGGACAAGCACCTGATCGGCGCCGCCATCGACGTGTTCCCGGTCGAGCCGCGCTCGAACGACGACATCTTCGAAAGCCCGCTGCGCGGTCTGGACAACGTGATCCTGACGCCGCACATCGGTGGCTCCACAGCCGAAGCGCAGGCCAACATCGGTCTGGAAGTGGCGGAAAAACTGGTCAAGTACAGCGACAACGGTACGTCGGTGTCCTCGGTCAACTTCCCGGAAGTGGCGCTGCCTGCGCACCCTGGCAAGCACCGCCTGCTGCACATCCACGAAAACATCCCGGGCGTGCTCAGCGAGATCAACAAGGTCTTCGCCGAAAACGGTATCAACATCTCCGGTCAGTTCCTGCAGACCAACGAGAAAGTCGGTTACGTGGTCATCGACGTCGACGCCGAATACTCCGACCTCGCCCAGGCCAAGCTGCAACAGATCAAAGGCACCATCCGCAGCCGCGTGTTGTTCTGATCTGAGCGCCGTGCCCACCCCGTGTGGGCACGAGCGATGTTCTTGCGGGCACCTATCGTTCCTCACGCTCCAGCATGGGAATGCAGTTCACGACGCTCCGCGTCGCAAGAGGACGCAGAGCGTCCAGAAAGGCATGCGACGCAGAGCGTCGCACGATAGTTGCGATAATCGTTCCTCACGCTCCAGCGTGGGAATGCCGTTCACGACGCTCCGCGTCGCAAGAGGACGCAGAGCGTCCAGAAAGGCATGCGACGCAGAGCGTCGCACGATAGTTGCGATAATCGTTCCTCACGCTCTGGTGTGACCCCCGAAGGTTGGACAATTATCCACCTACGCTGCCTTGGCGGCCTGCATTCTGTATTCCACAGGACTCAGGCCGTTAAGCTTCAGTTTTATGCGTGAGTGATTGTAATACTCAATGTACTCTTCGATACCCGCTTGAAGCTCATCCAGATCGTTAAATTTGTTCAGGTAGAAAAATTCGGATTTCAGCGTGCTAAAAAAGCTCTCAATAGCCGCGTTGTCGTAGCAGTTACCCTTGCGCGACATGCTGGCTGCGATCGAATTCTCATTGAGCAGTCGCTGGTAAATAGGCATCCGATATTGCCAGCCCTGGTCGGAATGCAAAATCGGCTTTTCATGCGGTCCAAGCCGCTTAAATGCTCCTTCAAGCATTTCGTCGACCATGGAGTACAGCGGGCGCCTGGCAATCGCATAGGAAATGATTTCGCCGCTGTACAGATCCATGATCGGCGACAGATAAAGTTTCTGGCCTCCTACTTTGAATTCGGTCACGTCGGTGGCCCATTTCTGGTTAAGGTATTGCGCTTTGAAATCACGCTTTAGCAGGTTAGGCGCGGCCTTGCCTGTTTCGCCTTTGTAGGAACGGTATTTCTTCACGCGTATCAGGCTCTTCAGGCCTAGCTGCCCCATTAGTTTCTGCACCGTCTTGTGGTTCACAAGATGGCCCGCCCTGCGCAAAGCTGCCGTGATGCGACGATAGCCATACCGGCCCTTGTGCTCGTAGAAAGTTGCCTGAATCAGGTCTTTCAGCCCGGCGTATTTGTCATCTACCAGCAGTACCTTTTGTTGATAGTAAAAAGTGCTGCGTGCCAGACCGGCAAACTTCAGCAGGCCGTCCAGAGAATGTAAAGGCCTCAGTTCCATCACGATTTGCGCTTTTTCTGCTGCGCTATTCGTTGCTTCTTCTGAACCAAGGCATCGAGCTTTTTTAGATAATCGACCTCCATCCGCAGTTGCTTCACCTCGGCAAGCAACTCGTCACGCGAGCGCGATTCATCGTTGATCGGAGCGGAGTTCACAGGGGGAAGGGGCGTCGTCATCTTTCTTGGGCGTCCAACTTTCTTAGGGGGCTTTGAGGATGCGTTAAGAGCACCTTCGTCAAAAAGGCGCTGCCATAGATTGATGATGCCGAACTGACGGATATCGAACAAGGCCGCTGTCTGGCGCAGTGATAATCGCTCATCATGCATGCGCTTCAAAACAGCTAGCTTGAATTCGTCACTGTAACGCTGCCGCCTTTTCTCTTTAAGAGCGGCTGGGCCGTGGATCTGATAAGCCGCGACCCACTGACGAAGGCAGGAAAAGTCCACATCGTGGCGACGCGCAACATCCCTCAAACCTGCCTTGCCGGCACAATACTCTTTCACGGCTGCGAGTTTTGCCTGCTCTGTATATTTACCCATGACGCCTCCAAAGGTTGCATCCAACCTTCGGGGGTCACACCACTCCCGCGTGGGAATGCCGTTCGTGACGCTCTGCGTCACACCAGCACTGACAGCCCTACTTCACGTTGATGGTGATCTTCTTCGATTCGACCGAAGGGTTCAGCGGCATGTGGCCTTTGTCGCCCATCAGCAATTGCAGGGTGTGCTGGCCCGGCGGCAGGTTGATTTCGGTTTCGGTCTGGCCCTTGCCGAAGTGGCGGATGTTGTCGCTGACCGGCAGCGGTGCATTCATCGCCGGCTGGTCCTTCACGTCGATCAGCAGGTGATGGTGACCGGTCTCGGGAACATCGACACCCGCAGGCGCGACGCCCATGCCTTTGAGACCGAATTGCACCTTGAACGGTGAGGTGACCGTTTCACCGTCCTTGGGCGAGATGATGTACACCTCGGCGCCTTCAGGGGCTGCGGTGCGTGGTATATCGGCGGCGCTGGCCAGCATGGATGCGCTGAGCAACAGGCCGGCGACCATCGTTCCAGAAAATAAGGATTTCATGATTGCTCCGGCTGCAGTTGGCGTAAGTCGACCCTCATACGACGAATCCGTCGGTTCAGGAGTGCTCACGATAGACCGCAGCCAGGCTCAATGGCTCATTGCGTTGATGAAACTGTTTTCATGAACGCAGCCTGCAGGTCACTGGAACAGCTCGTTGCCCCGGCGTCTGAACCACCCCGTCAGTGACAGTCGATCACGACTGGCGGGCATGACTTCGTGGGGAATTTCGCCGGACAGAAAGACCACCAGGCAGCCGCCCGCAGGCTGAACGTCGTAAGCCACATCATCCTTGAGGTACATGCGCAACTGACCGCCGTGCTCGGGCAGCCAGGCGTTGTTGAGGTAGAGCACCGCCGACACCATGCGCCTGTCGTCATCGCGGAATCGGTCCACATGCCTGAGGTAGCGGGCACCCGGCGGATACAGCGCAAAATGGCTTTCGTAATCCTCCAGCCCGAGGAAAAGGCCGCGATTGAGCGCCTGACGCAAACTGTCCATCAGCTCAAGATAGCGATCGCAGCACTGCACCTGCCCCGGTTCAAGCCACTGAATGCGGTCACCGCGAATACCCTCGCGTATTTCCAGTGCCGGCCCTTTGCCAATCGCAGCAGGCTCGAGCTCACCTTCCGCTGCACGTTTGCGGCACTCTTGCTCAAGTTCCAGAGTCAGAGCTTCGGGCAGGAAAATATTCTGCTGCGACCAGCCGTTGGCGGCCAGATCGTCGACGATTCGCAACAGCAGTGGGTGGTCAGAGGGTATGCGCATGGCGTGCATAGTATCCATAAGCTCTGAAATCGGACAGAGGCTTATACAGGCGGTATCACGCGCGCGAGATTTCATTCACCGAAGGCACTCATAACTCGACAAATCCACGCCAACACCGGGAGAATAGCGGCCTGCCGACAGGAGTCCCCAATGCGTCGTTTGTTTGTTTTGCTGTTGATGTTCTGCACCTCACCTGCCTGGGCAGACAGCTACGATCAGTTGTACAAGTCTGCAGGCTGGCCGGAACAGCGCGCGCATTTCAACGATGCCCTCAAAGCTGCCCAACAGCGTTACAGCAACAACCTGCCGCCTGCGGTTTATCAAGCGCTGGTCAACAACAGCAATCAGCGTTTTGCCCCCCAGGCCATGGACCAACGCGCCTCGAAGCGCCTGCGTGAAAGCCTCAAGGACCCTGCCCCGTCGCTGCAGTTTTTCCAGTCGCCGCTGGGCCGCAAGATCGTCAATGCCGAGCTGACCGCCACTCGCGCCGATCAACTGGCCAAACATGCCCAAGGGCTGCCGCATATCGAAGCGGACGCAACGCGTCAGTTGTTGATCGGCCATCTGGCCCAGGCGCTGCCGGCCAGAGAGGCCGGCGCGGAAGTCAGCCTTGCCATCGCCGGTGTTGCCGCAGACAGCCTGAGCCAGATGATTCCCGGCCTGTTCGGCGGAGGCCAGGCGCAGGGCATGCTCGAAGGCCAGCGCGAGCGACTGATGGCGCAGATGAGTGCCGATCTGAACAACACGCTGCTGTACGTCTATCGCGACCTGTCCGACCCTGAGCTCGAAGAATTCTCGACCTTCGCCGAATCGCCGGAAGGCAAAGCCTATTACCAGGCCGCTCTGGCCGCGATTCGTGCCGGGCTGGCGGTCGGGCAGAGTGCGTCGAGCCTCAATCCCGGACAGTAAAAACCGTTCAGGCCTTCAAGCGCCTGAGGTCAAAGGAATGGACACCATCGTATGAAAGACTCATTGGCTTTGCTCGCCACCGGTATCGTAATGGCCTTTTTCGCCTGGCTGTTCTGGAGTTCTCTGGGACAGGACGCCTTTGCCGTGTTTGGGGCGTTGATGCTCGTCATAACGGCCGTTGACAACTCCCGCCTGCGCCGACAGGTAAAGGCGCTGCAGGCCGGCAAAACTGAAAAACTCTAACGCAAGCGCCCTTTCAGAAAATCAAAGTACCGAGCCCGCAGCTCTGGCGTTTCGTTGGCCAGATGATGCCGGGCGTGCCCGAGCATCAGTATCTGCGGCTGGCTGAACTTGTCTTTCAGGATCGCCAGATTGTGCGACCAGTCGACCGTCATGTCCGCCTCGCCCTGGATGATCAGCGGGCTGCGCAGGCTGCGCGGCGCACTTTCAACACGCACGATCCATTGCGCCAGCGCGCCGACCCAGGCCGTGGGCAGTCGCAGCGGCTGTAACGGATCGGCCATCAGAAACGGCAGGAACGCGGGCGCATTGGAGTTTTCGGTGAAACGGCGGGCAATGCCGTTCACGAACGGTCTGAGCAGGTGATAACTCAGACGCGACCAGCCCCAGGCGCGCGGCCTGACCAGCGGCGCCAGCAGGATCACCTCGCCCTGCGCGGGCGAGTCTGCGCCTTGATGAAGCAGGTGATCCGTCACGATGGCACCACCCATGCTTTGTCCGCACAGGTGCCAGGGGTGCGGCAACCCAAGGCCTTCGGCTTCAAGCAGCAGGCGCTGCAACACCAGCTGGTACTCGGCAAAGTCATTGATGCAGGCACGGCTGCCGCTCGACAGACCATGCCCCGGCAGGTCGCAGGCGATCACCGCAAAGCCCTGCTCCAGAGCCCATTCGATCACATGCCGATACAGCCCCATGTGGTCATAGAAGCCGTGAAACAGAAACAGCGTGGCGACCGGGCTGTCAGGCAGCCATACCTGCCCGACCACCTCGTAGCCCGCCACATCGAGGCGCCCCAGCCAGCTGCGTATGACGTTCTCGCCACACAGTCCGGCAAGACCGTAGAAGCGCTGATAGGCCAGTCCCTCCATGGAAAGCGGGTCAATAACGCTCAGCGGCAGCAGGCTGGCACGCAGGTTATCGGGGTCAAACGTGGCGGACATGTGGTTTCCAGATTTCAACAAATGGCTCGTAAAGTTGTGTAACGATATTCTTCTGTCTGCTTCGGCATGGCAAGCTAAGCGGCTGTAATCGCAGATATCTGTCATCGAACGTGCACATTGTTGTCTGCACACTGGGCGATACTCGCGAATTCACCCGCCCGAATTCGCCCTGAAGCCGTTTCAAACAGACTCGTGTGTCGGGTTTCATCGAGTCAACTGCGTCACAACGATAGTCTCCATTCCTGCCTACGCCATTTACAGAGAAACCGGATGAAACGCAGCCTCTTCATTCTAGCCATCATCATCGCCCTGCTTGCGGGTGGCGCGGGCTGGTACGTAAATAGCAAACTGCCGGTACGTGATGGCGAGATCGCCATGAGCCGTCTTCAGGCCCCCGTCACCCTGCGCTACGACGAGCGTGGCGTGCCGCACATCCGCGCCGAGAACGAAGCCGACCTTTACCGTGCGCTGGGCTATGCCCAGGCTCAGGACCGACTGTTCCAGATGGAAATGCTGCGTCGCCTGGCACGTGGCGAGCTGGCAGAGGTACTGGGGTCGAATCTGCTCGAGACCGACAAACTGTTTCGCACCCTGCGCATTCGCGAACACGCGGACGCGTATGTCGCACGTCAGGACAAGAACACCCCGACCTGGAAAGCGCTGGAAGCCTACATCGACGGCATCAACCAGTATCAGGACACCCACGCAAGGCCGATGGAGTTCGACGCGCTGGGCATTCCCAGACGACGCTTCACCCCAGAGGACACGGTCAGCATCGCCGGCTATCTGGCTTACAGTTTTGCCGCGGCGTTCAGAACCGAGCCACTGCTGACCTACGTCCGTGATCAGTTGGGTCCGGAGTACTTGAAAGTCTTCGACCTGGACTGGCACCCGGACGGCATGCTCGACTCGAAACCGGCACTGGCCGACGCCGACTGGAAGGGCCTGAATCAGCTCGCGCAGTTGAGTCACAAGGCGCTTGAAGACGCTGGCCTGCCGCAGTTCGAAGGCAGCAACGCCTGGGTGATTTCCGGCAGCCGCACGCAAAGCGGCAAGCCGATCCTCGCCGGTGACCCGCACATCCGCTTCTCGGTGCCTTCGGTATGGTACGAAGCGCAGCTGTCGGCGCCGGGCTTTGAGTTGTACGGGCACTTTCCGGCGCTCAACCCGTTCGCGTTGCTGGGCCATAACATGGACTTCGGCTGGAGCCTGACCATGTTCCAGAATGACGACGTGGACCTGATTGCCGAGAAGACCAACCCGGATAACCCGAATCAGGTCTGGTACCACGGTCAGTGGGTGGACATGAAACGCACCGAGCAGCAGATCGCCGTCAAAGGCCAGGCCCCGGTCACACTGACGCTGCTCGAATCGCCGCACGGCCCTATCGTCAACAACGTGATGGGCAAGAACGCCGGCCAGGCGCCAATTGCGATGTGGTGGTCTTTTCTGGTGTCTGCCAACCCGGTGCTGGACGGTTTTTACGAGGCCAACCGCGCCGATACGCTGGACAAGATGCGTAGCGCGGCCGAGAAGATTCAGTCGCCGGGCCTCAACATCGTCTGGGCCAACGCCAAAGGCGATATCGGCTGGTGGGCTGCGGCGCAATTGCCGATCCGCCCGCAAGGCGTCAACCCCACCTTCATTCTGGACGGCAGCACGGCGCAGGCCGATAAGCTCGGTTTTTACCCGTTCAGCGCCAACCCGCACGAAGAAAACCCGGCGCGTGGTTACATCGTCTCAGCCAATTTCCAGCCGCTGTCGCCGACCGGTATGCAGATTCCCGGCTACTACAACCCGGCCGAACGTGGCCAGGAGCTGAACCGACAACTGAGTGACGCCAGCATCAAGTGGGACCTGGCCGCCAGCAAAGCGCTGCAACTGGGCACGCAGACCGACTATGCACCGAGCATTCTCAGGCCATTGATTCCGGTGCTGCGCAGCGTTGTCAGCGACCCGGACGAACGGGCACTCGTGGAGCGACTGGCCAGCTGGAAAGGCGATTACCCTGTCGATTCGGTGGGTGCCACGCTGTTCAATCAGTTCCTGTTCGACCTGACCGAAGAGACCTTTCACGACGAACTGGGCGACGCGATGTTTGAAACCCTGCTGTCGAGCCGCGTACTGGACGCTGCCCTGCCGCGCCTGGCCGCCGATGCCGATTCGCCGTGGTGGAACAATCGCAATTCACCCCACGAAGAAAGCCGCGCCAACACCGTCAAGGTGGCCTGGCGCGCCAGTGTTTCGCATTTGAGGTCGCTGTACGGCACCAACCCGGACGAATGGGTGTGGGGCAAGGCGCATACCCTGACCCAAGGCCACCCATTGGGTTCGCAGAAGCCGCTGGACATGATTTTCAACGTCGGCCCGTACGCAGCGCCGGGTACGCATGAAGTGCCGAACAACCTGTCGTCGAGCATCCGCCCTGCCCCGTGGCCAGTCAGCTACGGCCCCTCGACCCGCCGCCTGATCGACTTCGCCGACCCGGCACATAGCCTGGGGATAAACCCGGTAGGACAAAGCGGCGTGCCATTCGACAAGCACTATTCGGATCAGGCCAAGGCCTTCGTGAACGGCGAGTACCTGCCACAGCGCTTCAGCGAGAAGGATGTGGCGGAGCATACGGAAGGGGTTCTGCGGCTGGTGCCGGGGGCGTAGCGACACTCTCTGCGCCGAGCCCGGAAATGGGGCTTCTGCCCGGAGGGCGTGGGAGCGAGCTTGCTCGCGAACTGTCGGGAACCGACAGTGAAACCGTCACGTGCGGTACATCAGGCACAACCGAGGTCGCTGGTTTGGCTGCCGGTCCCCGGCAGTTCGCGAACAAGTTCGCTCCTACGCCCTGCGGGCAGAATCTGTGTATCGCCCCGATCAGGCTGCTTCCAGGCGTTTTGCGGCTGGTGCAGGGGGCGTAGCGACACTCTCTGTACCGAGCCCAGAAATGGGGCTTCTGCCCGGAGGGCGTGGGAGCGAGCTTGCTCGCGAACTGTCGGGAACCGACAGTGAAACCGTCACGTGCGGTACATCAGGCACAACCGAGGTCGCTGGTTTGGCTGCCGGTCCCCGGCAGTTCGCGAACAAGTTCGCTCCTACGCCCTGCGGGCAGAATCTGTGTATCGCCCCGATCAAGCTGCTTCCAGGCGTTTTGCGGCTGGTGCAGGGGGCGTAGCGACACTCTCTGTACCGGGCCCGGAAATGGGGCTTCTGCCCGGAGGGCGTGCGAGCGAGCTTGCTCGCGAACTGTCGGGAACCGACAGTGAAACCGTCACGTACGGTACATCAGGCACAACCGAGGTCGCTGGTTTGGCTGCCGGTCCCCGGCAGTTCGCGAACAAGTTCGCTCCTACGCCCTGCGGGCAGAATCAAGAGCGGACCTGCGACCAACGTCTTCGCGAACAAGTTCGCTCCTACGCCCTGCGGGCAGAATCTGTGTATCGCCCCGATCAGGCTGCTTCCAGGCGTTTTTCGGCTGGTGCAGGGGGCGTAGCGACACTCTCTGCGCCGAGCCAGGAAACGGGGCTTCTGCCCGGAGGGCGTGGGAGCGAGCTTGCTCGCGAACTGTCGGGAACCGACAGTGAAACCGTCACGTACGGTACATCAGGCACAACCGAGGTCGCTGGTTTTGCTGCCGGTCCCCGGCAGTCCGCGAACAAGTTCCTACGGCCTTCGGCCAGAATCAAGAGCGGACCTGCGACCAACGTCTTCGCGAGCAAGCTCGCTCCCACGCCCTGCGGGCAGAATCTGTGTATCGCCCCGATCAGGCTGCTTCCAGGCGTTTCGCGGCTGGTGCAGGGGGCGTAGCGACACTCTCTGTACCGAGCCCGGAACTGGGGCTTCTGCCCGGAGGGCGTGGGAGCGAGCTTGCTCGCGAACTGTCGGGAACCGACAGTGAAACCGTCACGTACGGTACATCAGGCACAACCGGGGTCGCTGGTTTTGCTGCCGGTCCCCGGCAGTTCGCGAACAAGTTCCTACGGCCTTCGGCCAGAATCAAGAGCGGACCTGCGACCAACGTCTTCGCGAGCAAGCTCACTCCCACGTCCTGCGGGCAGAATCTGTGTATCGCCCCGATCAGGCTGCTTCCAGGCGTTTTGCGGCTGGTGCAGGGGGCGTAGCGACACTCTCTGCGCCGAGCCCGGAAATGGGGCTTCTGCCCGGAGGGCGTGGGAGCGAGCTTGCTCGCGAACTGTCGGGAACCGACAGTGAAACCGTCAAGTGCGGTACATCAGGCACGACCGAGGTAGCTAGCTTTGCTGCCGGTCCCCGGCAGTTCGCGAACAAGTTCGCTCCTACGCCCTGCGGGCAGAATCAAGAGCGGACTTGCGACCAACATCTTCGCGAACAAGTTGGCTCCCACGCCCGGAGGGCAGAATCAGGAGCGGACTTGTGTATCGCGCGCAATCAGGTCTTCACGCCGCCGGAGCACGCCTTGGATCAGGCTGTTTCCAGGCGTCTGCCGCGCTTTCCTCGATGGCTTGCTGGATCGCACGCTTGCGGTTGTTTTCCGCGCGGCGGGTGAAGAACCAGACCAGAAAGGTCGCCAGTGACACGGCCAGCAGGATCAGGCTCGCCACGGCGTTGATTTCAGGCTTCACACCCAGACGCACGGCTGAGAACACTTCCATTGGCAAGGTGGTCGAGCCGGGCCCGGAAACGAAGCTGGCGAGTACCAGGTCGTCCAGCGACAGAGCGAAGGACATCATGCCCCCGGCTGCCAGCGACGGTGCGATCATCGGGATAGTGATCAGCAAGAACACCTTCCACGGACGGGCGCCCAGGTCCATTGCGGCTTCTTCGATCGACAGGTCCAGCTCACGCAGGCGCGCCGACACCACCACCGCCACGTAGGCCGCACAGAACGTCGTGTGCGCGATCCAGATAGTCATGATGCCGCGTTCCTGCGGCCAGCCGATCATCTGCGCCATGGCCACGAACAGCAGCAACAGCGACAGACCGGTGATCACCTCCGGCATCACCAAGGGAGCTGTGACCAGCCCGCCAAAGAACGTGCGGCCCTTGAAGCGGCTGATGCGGGTCAGCACAAACGCAGCCATGGTCCCCAGCGCCACCGCAGCAACGGCGGTGTAGCAGGCGATTTCCAGCGAGCGCATCACCGAGCCCATCAGTTGCGAGTTGTCCAGCAGGCCGACGTACCACTTCACCGACCAGCCGCCCCAGACCGTCACCAGTTGCGAGGCGTTGAACGAGTAGATGACCAGAATCACCATCGGTGCATAGATGAACAGCAAACCCAGCACCAGCATCAGGTTCGAGAATCGAAAGCGGTTCATGCCTTGCCCTCCAGTTCTTTGGCCTGACTGCGGTTGAACAGGATGATGGGCACGATCAGCACCAGCAGCATGATGACCGCCAGCGCCGAAGCCACCGGCCAGTCACGGTTGTTGAAGAATTCCTGCCACAGCACGCGGCCGATCATCAGGGTTTCCGGGCCGCCGAGCAGCTCGGGAATCACGAACTCACCGACCACCGGAATGAATACCAGCATGCAGCCGGCGATCACGCCGTTCTTGGACAGCGGCACGGTGATTTTCCAGAAGCTGTTGAAGGTGCTCGAACCCAGGTCGGACGCGGCTTCCAGCAGGCTGGTGTCGTGCTTCACAAGGTTGGCGTACAGCGGCAGGATCATGAACGGCAGGTAGGAATAGACCACGCCGATGTACACCGCCAGGTTGGTGTTGAGGATCTGCAACGGCGCGTCGATCAGGCCCAGCCACATCAGGAATGCATTGAGCAGCCCGTTGTTGCTGAGAATGCCCATCCACGCATACACGCGAATCAGGATCGCCGTCCAGGTCGGCATCATGATCAGCAGCAACAGCACGGTTTGCAGGTCCTTGCGCGCGCTGGCGATGGCGTAGGCCATCGGATAGCCAATCAGCAGACACAGCAAGGTGCTGATGAAGGCCATCTTCAGCGAGCCCAGATAGGCCGAAACGTACAGATCATCGCCACTGAGCAAGGTGTAGTTGGCGAAGTTGAGGACCATCTGCAGCTTTTCGTCGGCGTAGCTGAAGATTTCGGTGTACGGCGGGATCGCGACGTCGGCCTCGGCGAAGCTGATCTTGAGCACGATCAGAAACGGCAGAGCAAAGAACAGGAACAGCCAGAGGAACGGCACGCCGATGACCATCTGCCGCCCGTTGGGCTTTATGCGCTCGAACGCGCGCTTGATCTTGCGGATTTTCATGAGCGCAGTACCACGCCGCTGTCGTCTTCCCACCACACGTAGACTTCATCACCCCAGGTAGGCCGTGCGCCCTGACGCTCGGCGTTGGCGACAAACGACTGCACCAGCTTGCCGCCCGGCAGCTCGACGTAGAACACCGAATGACCGCCCAGATAGGCGATGTCGTGGACCTTGCCACGCGACCAGTTGTATTCGAAGCCTGGCTGCTCGGTGGTGATCAGCAGCTTCTCCGGACGCAGTGCGTAGGTAATGTGCTTGTCTTCCACCGACGTACTGACGCCGTGGCCGACATAGATATTGCGCTCCAGCTCGGGACTGCGGATCAGCGCATGGGCTTCCATGTCCTCGATCACGTCACCTTCGAAGAGGTTGACGCTGCCGATGAATTCGCAGACCAGACGGCTGGTCGGGGTCTCGTAGATGTCGATCGGGCTGCCGATCTGCGCGATCCAGCCCAGGTGCATGATCGCGATGCGCTCGGCCATGGTCATGGCCTCTTCCTGATCGTGAGTCACCATCACGCAGGTCACGCCGACGCGCTCGATGATCTCCACCAGCTCCAGTTGCATCTGCGAACGCAGTTTCTTGTCCAGCGCACCCATCGGCTCGTCGAGCAGCAACAGCTTGGGCTTTTTCGCCAGCGAACGGGCCAGGGCCACGCGCTGACGCTGACCGCCAGAGAGCTGATGCGGCTTGCGCTTGGCGTATTGGGTCATCTGCACCAGCTTGAGCATCTCCGCCACGCGGGCTTCGATTTCCGGCTTGCCCAGCTTGTCCTGCTTGAGGCCGAAGGCGATGTTGTCCGCCACGGTCATGTGCGGGAACAGCGCGTAGGACTGGAACATCATGTTGATCGGGCGTTCGTACGGCGGCATGTCGGTGATGTCGACGCCGTCGAGGTAGATGCGGCCTTCGGTCGGCCGTTCGAACCCGGCCAGCATGCGCAGCAGTGTCGATTTGCCGGAGCCAGAGCCGCCAAGCAGGGCGAAGATCTCGCCCTTGTTGATCTGCAGGGACACATCGTCCACCGCGATCGTCTCGTCGAACTTTTTCGTGACCCGATCAATCCTGACCAGCACCTCTTTGGGTTGCTGACCGCCTTCGAGGGCTTTCTTGTAGGCGCCGGAGGCAACTGCCATGGGTGAAACTCCCAACAGATAGGCAACCCGGCCCATATGGCCGGGTGCTGGATTTTTATTTGCCCGACTTGACCTTGGTCCAGCTGCGGGTCATCAGACGTTGCACCTTGGGTGGCAACTCGCTGTTCACGAACAGCCGGTCCAGCACTTCCTGAGGCGGGTAGACCGCTGCGTCAGTACGGATTTTCTGGTCCATGAACTCGCCGGAGGCGGGATTGGGGTTGGCATAGCCGACTTCATCGCTGACCTTGGCGATCACCCTGGGGTCGAGCATGTAGTTGATGAAGGCGCTGGCTTCCTTGATGTTTTTCGAATCAGCCGGAATGGCCAGCATGTCGAACCACAGGTTGCCGCCCTCTTTCGGGATGCTGTAGGCGAGCTTCACGCCCTTGCCCGCTTCTTCTGCACGAGCCTTGGCCTGGAACACATCGCCTGAGAAACCTGCGGCAACGCAGATGTCGCCGTTGGCCAGGTCGGTAATGTATTTGGACGAGTGGAAATAGGTCACGTAAGGACGAATAGCCATGAGTTTGGCTTCGGCCTTCTTGTAATCGGCTTCCTTGGTGCTGTTGGGGTCCAGCCCAAGGTAGTTGAGCACCGCTGGCAACATTTCATCGGCAGAATCAAGAAACGCTACGCCACAGCTGGAGAGCTTCTTGATGTTCTCCGGCTCGAACAGCACGGCCCAGGAGTCGATCTTGTCGACGCCCAACACGGCCTTGACCTTCTCGACGTTGTAACCGATGCCGTTGGTGCCCCACAGGTACGGCACGGCGTACTGGTTACCCGGATCGTTCTTCTCCAGACGCTTGAGCAGCGCAGGGTCGAGATTCTTGTAGTTGGGCAGCAGCGACTTGTCGAGCTTCTGGAACGCACCGGCCTTGATCTGCTTGCCAAGAAAGTGGTTGGACGGCACGACCACGTCGTAACCGGTGCGCCCGGCCAGCAGCTTGGCTTCCAGGGTTTCGTTGGAGTCGAACACGTCGTACATCGGCTTGATGCCGGTGGTGGCTTCGAAGTCCGCCAGGGTGGTCTTGCCGATGTAGTCGGACCAGTTATAAATATGCACGGTGGACTCAGCCTGGGCACTGAGGGTCAGTGTCAGGCCGGCAGCCGCCAGCAAGGCTTTGGAAAGAATAGAAATAGACAAAGAATGAGTCCTTTTAACAGAGGGGCCTGAGCGCCGGAGGGCGTCCGGAAAACCAAACCGGCGCGCAACTTACCGTCTATGCGTCCAACCAGCAAAGGTTTAGGCAATATTCCTGTCTGCTGGAGGCTGCGCAGCCGAGGCTACGCAGCATCCACAGGTTTGATGACAGGCTTATTTACCTGACTTTATCTTGGTCCAGCTGCGGGTCATGATTCGCTGCGTAGCTGCAGGCAGGTCAGCGATTGCATACAGTTTGGCCTGTACGTCGGCAGGTGGATAAACGCCAGGGTCACTGGTGATTTCCTTGTCGACCAGCGCCGTAGCCGCCGCGTTACCGTTCGGGAAGCGCACGGCGTTGGTGATTTCGGCCATGACTTCCGGCTTCATCAGGAAGTTCATGAACTTGTAGGCACCTTCAACGTTTTCGGCATCCTTGGGAATGGCGACCATGTCATAGAAGCTGCCGGCGCCTTCTTTCGGAATGTTGTAGGCAACCTTCACCTTGCCACCGGCTTCGGCAGCACGGGATTTGGCCTGGTAGATATCACCCGAGTAACCGACCGCTACGCAGATGTTGCCGTTGGCCAGGTCCGAGATGTACTTGGACGAGTGGAAATAGCCAATCGACGGACGAATCTTCATGAACAGCGCTTCAGCTTCGGCGAGCTGCTTCTTGTCCTGCGAGTCGGTCGGGTAGCCCAGATAATGCAGGGCAATCGGCAGCATTTCGGTCGGCGAGTCGAGGAAGCTGATGCCGCACGACTTCAGCTTGGCAGCGTTCTCGGGCTTGAACAGCAGGTCCCAGGAATTGACTGGCGCGTCAGCACCCAGAGCGGCCTTGACCTTGTCCGGGTTGATGCCGATCCCGATCGACCCCCACATGTACGGGAATGCGTGCTTGTTATCCGGGTCGCTGACCGACACGGCCTTGAGCAGTGATTCGTTGAGGTTCTTCCAGTTCGGCAGCCTGGACTTGTCCAGCTCCTGATAAACGCCCGCCTTGATCTGCTTGGCCAGGAAGTTGTTGGATGGCACGACCACGTCATAGCCGGATTTGCCAGCGAGCAATTTGGCTTCCAGCGTCTCGTTGCTGTCGAAAACGTCGTAGACCACCTTGATGCCCGATTCTTTCTCGAACTTGGCAACGGTGTCCGGCGCGATGTAATCGGACCAGTTATAGACGTGCAGCACTTTGTCATCGGCCTGCGCAGCAGTGGCCACAACGCCCATCAGGGACAGCGCGAGAAGGGTCTTGCCAAATTTTTTCATGCGTAGCTCCAATGTATTTTTATCACTGACCGTCAGTTAGCGGCGTGTAGCCATTAGTCTGGCAACTTCCTGGGCAGGCTTTCAAGCCGAAGCCCCCTCAAACAATGCACATTGCGCTTGAATCGACGCTTTTTTTGGCATTTTCAGCCCTGCAACACCGCCAGCGTCAGATCCAGGCATTTGCGCGCCTTCTCTACCAACTCATCGATTTGCGCGAAACTGATCACCAGCGGTGGCGCAATGATCATGGTATCGCCCACAGCCCGCATGATCAGGCCATTGTCGAAGCAGAAGGTTCGACAGATCATTCCCGCGCCTTTGTCGGTATAGCGCTCGCGGGTGGTCTTGTCCTTCACCAGTTCAATGGCCCCGAGCAGCCCGACACCCCGGACTTCGCCCACCAGCGGATGATCGCTCAACTCACGCAAACGCTTTTGCAAATACGGTGCCGTTTCCGACCTGACCCGTTCGACGATCTTTTCTTCGCGCAGGATACGGATGTTCTCCAGCGCAACCGCGGCCGCCACCGGGTGCCCGGAGTAGGTAAAGCCATGATTGAAATCGCCACCCTCATTGAGCACCGCAACGATTTCATCGCGCACGATCAGGCCGCCCATCGGTACGTAACCGGAGGTCAGGCCTTTGGCGATGGTCATCATGTCCGGCTTGAGGCCGTAGAAATCGCTACCGAACCACTCACTGGTACGCCCGAAGCCACAAATCACCTCATCGGCGGCGAACAGGATGTCGTAGCGGGACAGGATTTCCTTGATCTTCGGCCAGTAGGAATCAGGCGGGACGATCACACCGCCTGCGCCCTGGATCGGCTCGGCAATGAACGCCCCGACGCTCTCGACGCCCAGCTCGAGAATTTTCTTTTCCAGTTGCTCGGCCGCCCAGATGCCGAACTCGTCCGGCGTCATGTCGCCGCCTTCGCCGAACCAGTACGGCTGTGGAATGTGCACCACCCCCGGGATCGGCAGGTCGCCCTGTTCGTGCATGTAGGTCATGCCACCCAGGCTGGCACCGGCGACGGTGGAGCCGTGGTAGCCATTGACGCGGCTGATGATGGTTTTCTTGTTCGGCTGGCCTTTCAGCGCCCAGTAATGACGAACCATGCGCAGCATCGTGTCATTGCCTTCAGAGCCTGAACCGGTGAAGAACACATGGTTCATGCCCTCGGGAGCGATGTCGGAGATGGCCTTGGCCAGTTCCAGCACCGGCGGGTGGGCGGTCTGGAAGAACAGGTTGTAGTACGGCAGCTCGCGCATCTGTTTGCTGGCTGCGTCGGCCAGTTCTTCGCGGCCATAACCGATGGCCACGCACCACAGGCCGGACATGCCATCAAGGATCTTGTTGCCCTCGCTGTCCCACAGATAAACGCCCTCGGCACGGGTGATGATGCGCGGGCCTTTCTCTTTCAGTTGTTTGTAGTCGCTGAACGGTGCCAGGTGATGCTCGCTGCTCAGGGCCTGCCATTCGAGGGTTTGCGGGTTGTTGGCACTCATGCAGCACTTCCTTTGATCAGGTCAGTTGGCAGAGCGCCGCGCCTCGACCGCGGCGGCGCTCTGCGTGATCAGACGGCGAAAAGCAGGAATTCCCGCTCCCACGAACTGATCACGCGCTTGAAGTTTTCATGCTCGGCGCGCTTGACCGCGACGTAACCGATGATGAATTTCTTGCCCAGGTATTTTTCGATGGTCTTGCTGTTTTCCATGCGCTCCAACGCGTCTTCGATGGTCAACGGCAGACGCAGATTGCGCCGCTCGTAACCCCGTCCGACCACCGGTGCGCTCGGGTTGATGCCTTCGACCATGCCGATGAAGCCGCACAGCAGACTGGCGGCGATGGCCAGATAAGGGTTGGCATCGGCACCCGGCAGACGGTTTTCCACGCGACGGTTTTGCGGCACGGCATCCGGCACACGCAGGCCGACGGTGCGATTCTCTTCGCCCCACTCGACGTTCACCGGCGCCGAGGTGTCGGGCAGAAAGCGCCGGAACGAATTGACGTTGGGCGCGAACAGCGGCAACAGCTCGGGGATGAACTTCTGCAGACCACCGACGTGGTTCAGAAACAGCTCACTCATGGTCCCGTCTTCGTTGGAGAAGATATTCTTGCCGGTCTCGATGTCGATGATGCTCTGGTGCAAGTGCATGGCACTGCCTGGCTCGCCGGTCATCGGCTTGGCCATGAAGGTCGCCGCGACATCGTGCTTGAGGGCGGCTTCGCGCATGGTGCGCTTGAACACCAGAATCTGGTCAGCCAGCGACAGGGCATCACCGTGACGGAAGTTGATTTCCATCTGCGCCGTGCCGTCTTCGTGGATCAGCGTATCCAGGTCCAGGTTCTGCAGTTCGCACCAGTCATAGACGTCTTCGAACAGCGGATCGAACTCGTTGGCCGCTTCGATCGAGAACGACTGACGGCCGGTTTCCGGACGCCCGGAGCGGCCGATCGGCGGCTGTAGCGGATAGTCAGGGTCGTCGCTACGCTTGGTCAGGTAAAACTCCATCTCCGGCGCCACGATGGGCTGCCAGCCCTGATCGGCGTAGAGCTTGAGGACCTTCTTCAGCACGTTGCGCGGCGACAGCTCGATGGGGTTGCCTTGCTTGTCGTAGGTGTCATGAATCACCTGCGCAGTGGGCTCGACCGCCCAGGGCACCAGATACACCGCGTTCTGGTCGGGACGGCAGATCATGTCGATGTCTGCCGGGTCCAGCAGCTCGTAGTAGATATCGTCCTCTACGTAGTCACCGGTCACCGTCTGCAACAGCACGCTTTCAGGCAGGCGCATGCCTTTTTCTGCGATGAACTTGTTGGTCGGCGAGATCTTGCCGCGCGTGATCCCGGTGAGGTCGGACATCATGCATTCGACTTCGGTAATCTTGTGTTCTTTCAACCAATCGGTGAGCTGGTCGAGGTTGGTACTCATAAATACCTCAGGGTTTTATTGTCCTGATCGTGATCAGGCGTTCCAGACGCATCGGCGTCATGATGTACAACTCGTTTCGGCAGACGCCGAATAGGGGTAAGGTGACAGCTGCGGGGCCGGATTTCCAGACGGCCGCGGTCACACTGACGACGCCGCTATACTGGTAGTGTCCAGCGTTGAGAGCAGGGCAGACTGGCTTCGATGACCGTTCAGGGATGTCGCAATGCGTGGCAACCCACCACGAGCAGCGATATCACAGGCATGATGAGCGCTGTACGGACTTGATAGTCGCGTGTCGACCAGGGAAAGGTGAAGCATTGGACCCCCGCTGTTGTTGCTCTACTGGGTTGCGATCGAGCTTAGCCTCGTTCATTTTTTTATACAACAGCCCGTTAAAAACAGTAGACAGGCCGCTTTAGCTCTTATTTAACATCGGTAAAAAACGGAATAAAACGCCCTAAATAGCAGCAAAAAAGGCCATATGGCGCAGTTTTAGGGCAAAAAAAGGCTCTATTGACTTCATCATGGCTTTCGGATTGACTGAGATCCGCAATCATTGATGATTGATATTTTTAACAACAAAGGTGTTGCATCATGTCGGTACCCCCGCGTGCCGTTCAGCTTAACGAAGCGAACGCGTTCCTTAAGGAACATCCTGAGGTTCTGTACGTTGACCTTCTGATTGCAGATATGAATGGTGTGGTGCGTGGCAAACGCATCGAACGCACCAGCCTCCATAAGGTTTACGAGAAGGGCATCAACCTGCCTGCCTCTTTATTTGCTCTGGATATCAATGGCTCCACGGTGGAAAGCACCGGCCTGGGCCTGGACATCGGTGATGCTGACCGAATCTGTTATCCCATCCCCGATACCCTGTGCAACGAGCCATGGCAAAAGCGCCCTACCGCGCAATTGCTGATGACCATGCACGAACTCGAAGGCGATCCGTTTTTCGCCGACCCGCGTGAAGTATTGCGCCAGGTCGTCGCCAAATTCGACGAAATGGGCCTGACCATCTGCGCCGCGTTCGAGCTGGAGTTCTACCTGATCGATCAAGAGAACGTGAACGGTCGCCCACAACCGCCCCGCTCGCCGATCTCCGGCAAACGACCGCATTCGACACAGGTCTACCTGATCGACGACCTCGACGAATACGTCGACTGCCTTCAGGACATCCTCGAAGGTGCGAAGGAACAAGGCATTCCTGCCGACGCCATCGTCAAGGAAAGTGCCCCGGCCCAGTTCGAAGTCAACCTGCATCACGTCGCCGACGCGATCAAGGCGTGCGATTACGCGGTATTGCTCAAGCGCCTGATCAAGAACATCGCCTACGATCACGAGATGGACACGACCTTCATGGCCAAGCCCTATCCGGGTCAGGCGGGTAATGGTCTGCACGTTCACATTTCGATTCTGGATCGCGACGGCAAGAACATCTTCACCAGCGAGGATCCCGAGCAGAACGCCGCATTGCGTCACGCAATCGGCGGTGTGCTCGAGACCCTGCCGGCACAAATGGCCTTCCTGTGCCCGAACGTCAACTCGTATCGCCGGTTCGGTGCGCAGTTCTATGTGCCCAACTCACCGACCTGGGGCCTGGATAACCGTACGGTCGCCGTTCGCGTACCGACCGGCACCGCCGATGCGGTACGTATCGAACACCGCGTTGCCGGCGCCGATGCCAACCCGTATCTGGTGATGGCTTCGGTCCTGGCGGGCGTGCACCACGGCCTGGTCAACAAGGTCGAGCCTGGCGCTCCGGTCGAAGGCAACTCCTACGAGCAACACGAACAAAGCCTGCCGAACAACCTGCGCGATGCACTGCGCGAGCTGGACGACAACCCGGTGATGGCCAAGTACATCGACCCGAAATACATCGACATTTTTGTCGCCTGTAAAGAGAGCGAGCTGGAAGAGTTCGAACACTCCATCTCCGACCTCGAGTACAACTGGTACCTGCATACGGTCTGATTGAGGCCGAGTAACACAAAACGCCGCAGGCCTTGAGCCTTGCGGCGTTTTGGTTTGGCGTGCAGCCCCCGGACACCTATCGTTCCTCACGCTCCAGCGTGGGAATGCAGTTCGTGACGCTCCGCGTCACACAGTGGAGCGTTGACGCCTACTTCAGGCTGTACGAGTTGCGGCACTCTTAAAGCCCGAGTTTCATTTACGCACGCTATCTCGCCAGACTGAAGATTTGTGACGCAGAGCGTCACGAACTGCATGCCAACGCGGAGCATTGGCACGATAAACAGTTAGATTTGTGTATACCGACGAGCGCGGAGCGCGGGAGCGATAATCGTTTGGCGACGGCAGCGATTCATCCCGTCAGAATCCCTTACAATGCCTGCAGCCCAACCAAGAGCCACGCCCATGACACGCGCCGCCACTCCTCGCAAACCTCAAGCACGCAGCCAGGCCAGAATCGATTCGATTCTCGACGCCGCCCGCACGCTGCTTGCCGAACAAGGAGTGGCCAGCCTGTCGATTTACAGCGTTGCCGAGCGCGCCGGCATTCCGCCCTCGTCGGTGTACCACTTCTTCGCCAGCGTCCCCGCGCTGCTTGAAGCACTGACCGCCGACATCCACGCCGCCTTTCGCGCCTCGCTGCAGGCACCCATCGATCACGACCAGCTCACCACCTGGCGCGACCTGTCACGCATCGTCGAGCTGCGCATGCTGGCCATCTACAACGCCGACGCCGCCGCCCGCCAATTGATCCTCGCCCAGCACGGCCTGACCGAAATCAACCAGGCCGACCGACAGCACGACATTGAACTGGGGCACTTGATGCTCGAGGTGTTTGATCGACACTTCCAACTGCCTGCGCTGCCAGATGACGTGGACGTGTTTGCACTGGCGATGGAACTGGGGGATCGGGTGTATGCGCGGTCGGTGCAGTTGCATGACGAGATCACACCGCGCATGGCTGAGGAAGGGATGCGGGTGTTTGATGCGTATTTGGGGTTGTATTTGCCGGTGTTTTTGGGAAGGAGGGCCTGAGCTAGCGATATTACTCATTCTTATCCGGATCCCGAATGAAAGTACCGTACTGCGCAGTATATTTTTTATCGTATTCACTAAACCGGGCGAGTGCGTCATCATACTTTTTTGCGTAATCCACTAATGAATCATGCGCTGTGATTTTACTGCGCTTAGAGGTATGAGTATTTTCCGCATAGTAATTCATCAGATAAGCAGCATCCTCTGTGCGCTGCTTAAGGCTATTGTATCTTATGGATGCGCTCCTCTTTCCGCCAGGCAAGTCAGCTGAAACCTCAACAATTAGTCTTCTCCGTGCGTTTTGCATATCTGTAAATTGCGAAGACTGCCTACCCGAAACAGGTTCAGTCAAGGAAGAAGACGCAAACGATGAGGTCGGCGGTAGTACTCCACCGGGTGAAGCCGCGGTTTTAGCTGAAGAGACATCCGCCGATAATGAACGTACTGAATTGTGCAAAGTAACTGACGCATTAGCACTTGATGAAGACGGCTTCCCGATAGTAGATACCACTGGCTTAGCAATACGCTTAAACTTCGTCCAAGATACACTATCGATAGCCCGTATACCGGAAGGAATCTTTAACAGTGCATGCCCCGAAGGATCCACAACCCCAATCGGATCCCCTCCACAATACCCATACGCATTCAGCCCGCCCTCATCAAACGGACTCAAACTGTCCGGGTTGTTGAACCGCATCAACACCGGGTTGTAAGCCCGGTACCCATTCCCCAACAGATAATGCCCGGTCACCGGATCGCGTCGTTCGCCGTTAAACCCCAGCAAACTGGTCAAGCCACTTTCAGCCGGATGGTGACCGTAGGGGCTGTAAGCCACAGGCTCAATCCCGGACTTATCCACAAGCCGCAGGACAGAACGCTGCTGATCGGTCGCAAGCAGCGTCGTGTCCACCACACCATCAACCTGCCGCTGCTGAGCCAATAACAGGTCTTCATGCTGAAAGACCGTGCGTCGTGATGCACCCTCTATTTCGGTCGCCAGGCGGTTCTTTTGATAGAAGCGCTGCACATCCGCCTGCCCTGCCGGCGAGCTGGAAGCCAGACGGTCCAGCGGGTCGTAGCGATACTTGCACAGCACTGTCTGGTCGGGAGAGGTCATGGCTGATGCTTCAAATAGAACCAGCCGTCAGCATCCGGCAAAACCGATACGCCGCCTACCTCGCATAAATGCTAGGTAAACGCTCGGCTTCGAGCCTGAAAGCATCATGCTTGAGGTTTTTGATCGCCGCCTCAAGCTGCCTGCATTGCAGAATGATGTAGGCGTCGATGGGGCTGGGGGATCGGGTGTATGCGCGGTCAGTGCAGTTACATGACGAGATCACACCGCTCATGGCTGAGGAAGGGATGCGGGTGTTTGATACTTGTTTGGGATTGTATTTGCCGATGTTTTTGGGGAAGAGAACACTGCCTTAACGCTTATGACCTCACTCCAAAAATCATGAAACTCAAAACATTAACTATTATTTCCACGCACGCGTTCGAGCTTATTTTTAAACTTAATATAGTCACTTTCTTCTCTATTAAGACGCTGCCAATACTTACGCAAAGTTTTCTTATACGTAGCAATATACTTACCATCAACAGCACTTGACTTTAATTGATAATGATTCACCATACGTTTACCGGCTGAAATCCGGCATTTAAAACGAGACTCCTGTTTTGAGATCAAATCTTTAGTATGAGGTACATCGGACCCTAACCCGATCCTTAAGAGAGAAGTATATCTTTTAACCTCTTTGTCTGAAAGCAGAGCGCTATTTTCTAATGTCAAAGTACTTACTGAGGCGTTAGCAGTCGTCGCTGAAGACGGGCCAGCGATTGACATATCAACCGCTGAACGACGCGTAGAGCTGGAAGAGGACTGACCTACACCTGGGATAGTACCTGCCGTGTGATTTGCCGTATACGAGTTGGCGTAATTCACTTCAACACTTGAAGACACTGATGCGAAAAGTTTAGAGGAGCCTTTTTTCATTATAGGCGGTGCCTGCACAATCACACTCTTTCGGCCTTGGTTTGAAGCACTCGAGAAAACACCCTCTGCTATCTGAGTGATAACTCTGAATTTTGCATGCCCCGTCTCATCCACAAATCCAACCGGATCCCCTCCACAATACCCATACGCATTCAACCCGCCCTCATCAAACGGACTCAAACTGTCCGGGCTGTTAAACCGCATCAACACCGGGTTATAAGCCCGATACCCATTCCCCAGCAGGTAATGCCCGGTAACCGGATCACGCCGCTCGCCATTGAACCCCAGCAAACTGGTCAACCCGCTTTCCGCCGGGTGATGACCATAGGCGCTGTACGCCACTGGCTCAACCCCGGACTTATCCACAACCCGCAGGACAGAACGTTGCTGATCGGTCGCAAGAAGCGTCGTGTCCACCACACCATCGACATCCCGCTGCTGAGCCAATAACAGGTCTTCATGCTGAAAGACCGTGCGTCGTGATGCACCCTCTATTTCGGTCGCCAGGCGGTTCTTTTGATAGAAGCGCTGCACATCCGCCTGCCCAACCGGCGAGCTGGAGGCCAGACGGTCCAGCGGGTCGTAGCGATACGTGCACAGCACTGTCTGGTCGGGGGAAGTCATGGCAGCTTCTTCAAATAGAACCAGCCGTCAGCATCCGGCAAAACCGATACGCCGCCTACCTCGCATAAATGCTAGGTAAACGCTCGGCTTCGAGCCTGAAAGCATCAGGCTTGAGGTCTTTGATCGCCGCCTCAAGCTGCCTGCATTGCCGAATGATGTAGGCGGCGATGGGCTGGGGGGATCGGGTGTATGCGCGGTCAGTGCAGTTACATGACGAGGTCACACCGCGCATGGCTGAGGAAGGGATGCGGGTGTTTGATACTTGTTTGGGATTGTATTTGCCGATGTTTTTGGTGAGGATGTCTTGCGCCTAAGATAGCGAAATTACTTAAAGCGGGTCCGGTCACATATCCCGAATCTCTGATGCATGAGCTATATTGTATTCTTCTTTATAGCCTTTCAGCACATCGCGGTACTCATTTAAAGTTTTTTCATACCTCGTCTTTGACGCAGAATACATCTTGATTCGCCGCCCAGACTTGGTCTTTTCTTTGTAAAAATCATAAAGTATTGAGGCCCCTTCAACCTTGCGCTTATGCAATTCAAGCCTTTTGCTTGCAGCTCTGAATTCTGGAGAAACTACCGGACTGGCTTTTCTATCAACCCAAGATCTCATTCGGCTGAGATAAGACGGATCAGACATCTTCTCAATTATTCCTGCTCTAGGGACAACTGTTAATTCTACGCCGACAGCCGAATAAGGCGCCAGCGCCGCATGGGCGGGGCCCATCGGTCTAGTTGAAATACCAGCACTGGATGACAAGGAAACCGGGATTGTACCCGTATGACTTACAATACTTGTTTGAACATTCTGAGAAATTAAATGTTTTACTTTACTCGTAATAGGCCTGGATCTTATCCTGGCTTTTCTAAAAGACAAGAAACCAACCTTGCTTATTGCTCTTATAGCAACGATTGTGATATGACCGGAGGGGTCCACAACCCCAACCGGATCCCCTCCACAATACCCATAGGCATTCAACCCGCCCTCATCAAACGGACTCAAACTGTCCGGGCTGTTGAACCGCATCAACACCGGGTTATAAGCCCGATACCCATTCCCCAACAGATAATGCCCGGTCACCGGATCGCGTCGTTCGCCGTTAAACCCCAGCAAACTGGTCAAGCCACTTTCAGCCGGATGGTGACCGTAGGGGCTGTAAGCCATAGACTCAGTACCCGCTTTATCCACAAGCTGCAAAACAGAACGCTGCTGATCCGTCGCCAACAACGTGGTTTCGATCGCACCCTCAACACGCCGCTGCTGAGCCAATAACAGGTCTTCATGCTGAAAGACCGTGCGTCGTGATGCACCCTCTATTTCGGTCGCCAGGCGGTTCTTTTGATAGAAGCGCTGCACATCCGCCTGCCCTGCCGGCGAGCTGGACGCCAGACGGTCCAGCGGGTCATAACTGTAGCGGCATAACACTGCTTGATTTGAAGAGGTCATGGCCAGATGCTTCGGAGGGAATCAGCCTTCAGCATCCAGCAATACTGATACGCCGCCTACCTCGCATAACTGCTAGGTAAACAGCAAAAAACCCCGGAGGGCTACAACCGTCCGGGGTGTTTTTTGCCCATCGTTTACAACTTGGCGATGGAAACCTCAGTCGACTTCACGAAGGCGATGACTTCGCTGCCGACGACCAGCTCCAGCTCCTTGACCGAGCGGGTGGTGATGACCGAGGTCACGACGCCCGATGCAGTCTGTACGTCGATTTCCGACAGTACGTCGCCGTGGACGATTTCCTTGATGGTGCCTTTGAACTGGTTGCGAACGTTAATGGCTTTGATAGTCATGGCATGTCTTCCTTTGGGGATCAGGGTTAATTTGCCCAGCGCAATTGCGTGGGCAGTGGCGAAAACGGTTCCGGGTCAGGTGGCGAACCCGGCAGAGCCAATACACGGTTGAGCACTTCGGCCTCCAGCGCCGCGAGGCGATGCGAACCACGAACACGCGGGCGTGGCAGGTCGACCAGCAGATCAAGGCCGATCTGCCCTTCTTCGATCAGAATCACACGGTCGGCAATGGCCACGGCCTCGCTGACGTCATGGGTGACCAGCAGCACCGTGAAACCATACTGGCCCCACAGTTTTTCGATCAGTTGCTGCATTTCGATCCGGGTCAGAGCGTCCAGCGCACCCAACGGCTCGTCGAGCAACAGCAGGCGCGGCTTGTGAATCAGCGCGCGGGCCAAGGCAACGCGTTGCTTCTGACCACCGGACAATGCGGCAGGCCACTCGTTGGCGCGCTCAGCGAGGCCGACGGCTTCAAGCGCTTCAAGGGCCTGCGCCCGCCAGTCGCCGCTCAGGCCGAGGCCAACGTTGTCGATGATCTTTTTCCAGGGCAGCAAGCGCGCTTCCTGGAACATCAAGCGCGTATCTTCGCGGGCATCGTCCAGTGGCGCAGAGCCGGCGAGCAGCTGGCCTTGCGTCGGTTTGTCGAGACCGGCGAGCAGGCGCAACAGGGTGCTTTTGCCACAACCGCTGCGGCCGACGATGGCGACGAACTGACCGGCCGGAATGTGCAGGTCGATGTCCTTGAGCACTTCGCGGGCGCCGAACGCTTTTTTCAGTTTGCGTACCGCCAGCGGGATGCCACGCAGCAAATGTGGAGGTTGCTGTTTCAGACTGGTCATGCGGCACCGCCTTTGCTCGTTTGATAGGCCGGGTGCCAGCGCAGGCAGACACGTTCCAGGCCTCGCGCCGCCAGATCGGCCAGCTTGCCGAGTACGGCGTACAACACGATGGCCAGCACCACGACGTCGGTTTGCAGAAATTCCCGCGCATTCATCGCCAGGTAGCCGATGCCGGAGCTGGCGGAAATGGTCTCCGCGACGATAAGCGTCAGCCACATGAAGCCCAGCGCAAAGCGCACACCGACCAGAATAGAAGGCATGGCGCCCGGCAGGATCACATGACGAAACAGGCTGAAACCTGACAGGCCATAGCTGCGGGACATTTCTACCAGCGCCGGATCGATGTTGCGGATGCCGTGGTAGGTGTTCAGGTAAATCGGGAACAGGGTGCCCAGCGCAACGAGGAATATCTTGGCGGTCTCGTCGATGCCGAACCACAGGATGACCAGCGGGATCAGCGCCAGGTGCGGCACGTTGCGGATCATCTGCACCGAGCTGTCCAGCAGACGCTCCCCCCATTTGCTCAGGCCGGTAATGAAGCCCAGCGCCAGACCGATGCCGCCGCCGATGGCGAAACCGATCCCGGCGCGCCAGCCGCTGATTGCCAGATGGGTCCAGATTTCGCCGCTGGCGACCAGGTTTATGCCGGCTTCGATGACCGCGCTGGGCGCGGGCAGAATGCGTGTGGATAACCAGCCGGCGCTGACCGACAGCTGCCAGACTGCCAGCAACAGGACTGGAAGTGCCCAGGGCGCCAGTCGGTGAACGATGCGTTGCGAAGCACTGAGGCTCATGGAGTTGTCTCCTCGAAGGGCCTGACGATCACTGTGCTTGAGCAACAGCAGCAGGAGGTGTCCAGACCACGTCAGCAATGCTGAGCGGCTTTGGAATCAGCTTGAGCTGGTAGAAGGTGTCGGCGATTTTCTGCTGTGCCGCCACTACCGGCTGGGTAAGGAACTGCGCGCCGTAGCCCTGACGCTTCACCGAGGTCAGGGTGATGTCGGCCGGCAGCCCCAGCAACGGTGCGACCTGTTGGGTCACTTCATCGGGGTTGGCCTTGGACCATTCCCCCACCGCACGGACCTCCTCGACCAAGGCCTGAATGACCTTGGGGTTTTTCTGTGCGTACGGCTTGGTGGCGAGATAGAACTGATGGTTGTCGACAATACCGGTGCCATCTTTCAAGGTGCGCGCCTGCAATTGCTTTTCAGCAGCGGCCTGGTACGGGTCCCAAATGACCCAGGCGTCCACGCTGCCACGCTCGAAAGCCGCACGCGCATCGGCCGGAGGCAGGAAGACGGTCTGGATATCGGTGTATTTCAGGCCGGCATCTTCCAGTGCCTTGACCAGCAGGTAATGGACGTTCGAGCCCTTATTGAGGACGACTTTCTTGCCCTTCAGGTCCTTGACCGAGGTAATCGGCGAGTCTTTGGGGACCAGAATGGCTTCACTGGTCGGTGCTGGCGGCTCGTAGGCCACATACAGCAGGTCCGCGCCCGCGGCCTGAGCGAAGACCGGCGGCGTTTCGCCGGTGACGCCGAAATCGATGGAGCCTACGTTCAGGCCTTCAAGCAGCTGAGGACCACCAGGGAACTCGGTCCACTGGACTTTCACGCCCTGCTCGGCCAGACGCTTCTCCAGCGAGCCCTTGGCCTTGAGCAGCACCAGCGTGCCGTACTTCTGGTAACCGATGCGCAGATCTTCCGCCTGGGCCTGAGTGACCGCACCAAGAGCGACCGCAGCAGCAAACAGCGCAACAAGGCCTCGACGCAAAATGACAGTGCGCATATGCGCTCCTTTACCTATTTGGGGTGATCCCCTGCTCGACCGGTTACGAAGGAGCAAGGTGTGAATAGGCACGACATTAACAGCCCTTTTTTATATCTATAAATCTTATTTATTCATTTAGTTATTCCATAAATGAATATGGAAAAGTGTTCGTGCTTGTACGTTGGCAACCTGTGACGCGGAGCGTCACGACAGGCATTCCCACGCTGGAGCGTGAGGAACGATAGCCCTGTAACTATCGTGCCCATGCTCCGCGTGGGTATGCTGTTCTGGACGCTCTGCGTCCGCGCTTGATCAAGCGACGTAGCAGGCGGCTATGAGGGCGCAATAAAAAAGGGCCGATAAATCGGCCCGAATAACCCCACGCTTGGTAGATCGAAAATCAGCGGTTTGGCTGTGGTGTCAGGCGCAGATAAGGGGTGACCGCCTTGTAGCCCTTGGGAAAGCGCTGCTTGATCTCGGCTTCGTCCTTGATCGACGGCACGATCACTACGTCATCACCGTCCACCCAGTTGGCGGGCGTGGCGACCTTGTAGTTGTCGGTCAATTGCAGGGAGTCGATAACGCGCAGAATCTCGTGGAAGTTACGCCCGGTGCTGGCCGGATAGGTAATGGTCAGACGCACCTTCTTGTTCGGATCGATCACGAACAGCGAGCGCACAGTCAGTGTGTCGTTGGCATTGGGGTGAATCAGGTCGTACAGGTCGGAAACCTTGCGGTCGGCATCGGCCAGAATCGGGAAGTTGACCAGGGTGTTTTGCGTGGTGTTGATGTCATCGATCCACTTGATGTGCGAATCGACCGGGTCCACCGACAGCGCAATGGCTTTCACGCCACGCTTGGCGAACTCGTCTTTCAATTTGGCAGTGAAGCCCAGTTCTGTGGTGCACACCGGCGTGAAGTCAGCCGGATGAGAAAACAACACACCCCAGCTGTCGCCGAGCCATTCATGAAAACGTATACGCCCCTCACTGGATTCCTGTTCGAAATCAGGGGCTATGTCGCCAAGTCGCAGTGTCATGGTGTTGCTCCTTGTCTGTATCGGGAAGGCCTTGGTATAGCACCACTGTGCGCCCTGTCGAGAGAAGTTAAAAAGAATAAATAATGCACCCGATAGACCTGCCAGGAATATCAAAAAACAGGCAAAAGAAACCCCGCATAGGGCGGGGTTCCTTTAAGCCTCAATACACTACATGAAGTTGTAGGTGTAGTTGAAGATCAGACGGGTCTGGTCGATGTTGGTAGTGGAAGCGTTCAGGTCGTTATCGCCACGGTAGGTACCATGACGCAATGTAGTGCCGAAGCCCTTCATCGGACCGCTCTGGATCACGTAGTCAACGCGCATGTCGGTTTCCCACTCCGAGTATTCTTCTTTACCGGTAGTGCGGTCACGGATGTCGTCTGCGTGCAGGTAAGCGATAGCTGCTTTCAAGCCTGGAACGCCGACTTTGGCGAAGTCATACGAGTATTGACCGAACGTGGTGTTCTCACCGGCACGGTTGAAACTGTTGATCATCGAGTCAGTGAACAGATAGAAGCTAGCGCCGCCATTGCCTTCTGCGCGGTTGTGACCGTTTACGACAGCGCCTTGGTTCAAGTTCACGAAACCGCCGTCATCACCAACTTGTTGGTGACCGACCATGAGTGCGTGACCGCCCAGAGAGTAGGTGAACATGGCAGACCATGTCTGGTTGTCAACTTCACCAGGCGTCTTGGCGTAACCACTGTTGTTGTTGAAGCCATAACCAGCAGCGCCGCTGCTGTTCTTACCGTCGGAGCTGCTGTCAAAGTAACGCAGATCAGTCTTGAACGATTGATTGCTGTCGATCTGGTAAACATGAACCAAACCCAGGAAGTGCTGCTTGTAGAAGTCTTCCAGATTGGCGTAGTAGTACTGCAGGGTCAGGTCTTTGGTGACTTTCCAGTCAGCACCAGCAAAACGGAATTCGTCGCTGGACTGAGAAGCGCCGTTAACTGAAAGATCAGTCCAGTTACTCGAAGCACGACCGATGGACTTGCTCAATTGACCAGCAGTGAAGGTCACGTTGTCCAGCTCTTTGGACGTCAGGATGCCGCCCTGGAACGCCTGAGGCAGAAGACGACCGTCGTTGCTGACCAGAATTGGCAGGTTAGGTGCCAGTGCGTTACCGACTTTCAGCTCGGTTTTCGAGAAGCGTACCTTGCCGTTGGCGCCCAGACGGCTCCACTCGTCGACAGCAGAACCATCGCTGTCGGTAGGCAGAATGCCGCCATTCAATGCACCGGAGTGGGCGCCACGGCCGCCGTCAAGGTGAACACCGACCAGACCTTGCAGGTCCAGACCAAAACCAACGGTGCCCTGAGTGAAGCCCGACAGGTAGTCGAATTTCAGGCCAGTGGCCGTCTCACGGTTGTTGTGGGTAGTGCCTTCGCGGAAATCGTTGTCAAAATACAGGGTACGAGAACTGACGGACGCTTTACTGTCTTCCAGGAAACCAGCTGCGCTGGCCTGCTGAGCCAATACACCAACGGTGACGGCCAAAGCCAGGGTGGACTTCTTCATTACTACGCTCCTCGTGAATCTAATTTTTTATATCCATGGTGCCGGGCTTGGCCCTGACCCACGGATTAGCGATAGGCGACAGTCCCGATCCGAGATCAATGGATTCTGTTCGCCCTGACTTTTGACTAGACCGCTTTGGTCGATGCCAACACGTCGGTGCAATGTTTTTATGCGCTGAAGAAACCGTTGCTGGAATCTTGAGAACATCCAGTCATATGTCACAACTCGTGTCAGCAAAGACGTCACGGAGTGTATCGACCTGACTACCCATTTCCCAAAACTTATTTTGGTACCGTTCGTCAGATCTATCGTTTTCGTGCCCCCGACCGGAAAAATGCACCTTCACCGGCCTCGATCCCCGCCAGCAGAGTGCTGATGCAAAACTGGCGAAAGCCTTGTATTACGGGAACTTCGGGGAGATTAGTCAGTTAATGTGACAGTTGTCATCACTTTGACGGCGCACCATGTTCAAGCACAAAAAATTTTTTTCACTTTGCTTTTTTGGGCCATTTTCAAGCATTTTTCGGCCTTCAGAGCCGTCCCTCACTGTAGTCCATGTGAACAAAAAGGCAATTCTGGTGTCGGGCGCCATGGCAGCCAGCCGATTGGCCAATGCGCAAACGGCTCATTTGTGCACGTGAGGGGCGAAGATCCATCATCGAGTTCGGATGGACGAGTGCATCAGTATGGGTTTCTGCACGCTAGTGGTGCGCAAATTGAGTGCGCTTCTGGAAAACCGGAAGGCTGGAACGTGTACTGCGTTATCAAGGAGGAACGACGCGGCACTACGACTCCACTCTATAGCCAAATCACTTCCGGCACACGAGCAACATGTATAAATATTTATAATTCAAAGAGTTATGTGTTGCAGGAATAAAGCATGGCCTCACGCAGGGAGGATCCGCTTCTCACGCGAACACGTTTTTTCTGAAACGATTTGAAAACTGGCACGCCCCCTGCAATAGGTATTACATCGCCAGTTTTGGGGACCTTGGTACAGGCAGGCCGGGGATTCCCCTCTTTTATTCCTCCCGGAGACTGACCTCCAGTCTCCAGCGCCCGTCCACCTTCTCAGTGCGCCAGTCGCCATGAAGTGGACGGGCTGCCAGGAGCGTCAGCACCAACCCCTTCTCTCCACGTTCTACCTTCCAGCGCGCAATCCTGTTGTCGAACCTCAGTTGGCCCGTCCACGGCTGTCCTGACGCATCGACGTTGAGTACCACTGCACCATCGACTGTCGCGCCGCGATACTTCGGTTCTTCGTTGAACCAGAGCGCCAGACCGGCAGGCAATTCTTCGATCTGCTCCAGTTCGACCGGGTCAGGCTGCTGCAGGCGGCCGATAATCGTGCCCACGGTAAACCCGACAATCGCCATGGAGCCAAGAACACGCGGCCATAGCTTCGGTCTCGGGTCCTCTTCAAGGGTAGAATGCATCCCGTCCTTTCGTTCGGAGCCGTGCATGTTTCACGTCATCCTTTTTCAACCAGAAATTCCGCCGAATACCGGCAATGTCATCAGGCTATGCGCCAACAGTGGCTGCACCCTGCATTTGATCGAACCCTTGGGTTTCGAGCTGGACGACAAGCGCCTGCGTCGTGCCGGGCTCGACTATCACGAGTATGCCACGCTGCAGACACATGCTGACCTGGCAAGCTGTCTGGAGAAGATCGGCAACCCGAGGGTGTTCGCCTTCACCACCAAAGGCTCTCGGCCTTTTCATGATGCGAGCTTCGAGCCAGGCGATGCCTTTCTGTTCGGTCCGGAGAGCCGTGGCCTGCCCGCCGATATTCTTGACTCGCTGAGCAGCGAGCATCGCTTGCGACTGCCCATGCGCGAAGGCTGCCGCAGCCTTAATCTGTCCAACACGGTGGCCGTGGCTGTCTATGAAGCATGGCGTCAGCACGGGTTTGCCTAGACCGAGCGACCATGCACAAAAAAGCGCCCCGAAAGGCGCTTTTTGTTTGCAGCGGTAACGCTTACTGAACAGTCGGCGTTTCGCCAGCTTCCTGCATGCGCTGCAGTTCTTGCGCGTACAGGGCGTCGAAGTTCACCGGAGCCAGCATCAGCGCAGGGAACGAGCCACGTACGACCAGGTTGTCGATGGCTTCGCGAGCGTAAGGGAACAGGATGTTCGGGCAGAATGCGCCGAGGGTGTGGCTCATTGCGCCGTCGTCCAGGCCCTTGATCAGGAAGATACCGGCCTGTTGCACTTCAACGATGAAGGCAACTTCGTCGCCATTGTTGACGGTCACGGACAGGGTCAGCACGACTTCGTAGAAATCGCCTTCCAGCTGCTTCTGACGGGTGTTGAGGTCCAGGCTGACGGTCGGCGTCCACTCCTGGCGGAAGATTGCCGGGCTTTTTGGCGCTTCGAACGACAGGTCGCGAACGTAGATACGCTGCAGGGAGAATTGTGGGCCGTTTTCTTCGTTGGCAACGGCGTCGTTGTTCGGTTGATCGGTCATCTCGGATCCTTGTCAGATTAGGCTGAAAGATTAAGGGGTATCAGGCCAGCAGCGCATCGAGCTTGCCGGCACGCTCCAGAGCGAACAGGTCATCGCAGCCGCCCACGTGGGTCGAACCGATCCAGATTTGCGGTACGGAAGTACGACCGGCCTTCTGGGTCATTTCGGCACGCAGCTGCGGCTTGCCGTCGACCCGGATTTCCTCGAAGGCCACGCTCTTGCTCTGCAGAAGCTGTTTGGCACGTATGCAATACGGGCAGTAGTCGCTGGAATAGACGATGACTTGAGCCATGTTCACTTCACCAGAGGAAGGTTATCGCCGCGCCAGCTGGAAATGCCGCCGGACAGCTTGGCCGCCTTGAAGCCGGACTTGAGCAGCTCGCGGGCGGTGGTGCCAGCATGCTGCCCCATTGCATCGACTATGATCAACGTCTTGTCCTTGTATTTCTCCAGTTCGGCGGTACGGGTCAGTACCTTGTCCTGCGGGAAATTCAGGGAGCCGACGATGTGCCCTGCGGCGTAATCCTTTTTCGAGCGCACGTCGATGACCACGCCCTGATCGCTGTTGACCAGCGCGGTCAGCTCGCGAGTGCTCAGGCTGGCGCCGCCCTTGCTCATTTCGTAAGCAATCAGCAGTCCCAGCAGAATGACGAAGGCACCGGTGATCAAATAGTGGTTAGTGGCGAATTCAAGCAGGTGAGCAACCATCAGTAGGTTCCAGGGCGTTAAAATGTCGGCCAGTATACACAGCAGCCAAGGTCGGCCAAAGTCCGTACGACAGTGACGCCGTTTGAACTTGTCCTTAAAATGCCGTTCCCTTGTACTTTGTTCATCTCTTTATCCAATCAGCATCGAGTGGGTTCTATGACTGCCACGCCAAAACCTCTGGTTCTTATCATCCTGGATGGCTTCGGACACAGCGAAAGCCACAAGGGCAATGCCATTCTGGCCGCGAAGATGCCGGTCATGGATCGTCTCTACCAAACCATGCCCAATGGCCTGATTTCCGGGTCGGGCATGGACGTCGGTCTGCCGGACGGGCAGATGGGCAATTCCGAGGTCGGGCACATGAACCTGGGTGCCGGCCGCGTGGTGTATCAGGACTTCACTCGGGTGACCAAAGCGATTCGCGATGGCGAGTTCTTCGAAAACCCGACCATCTGCGCCGCTGTGGATAAAGCTGTCAGCGCCGGCAAGGCCGTGCACATCATGGGCCTGCTGTCCGATGGCGGCGTACACAGCCACCAGGACCATCTGGTTGCGATGGCAGAACTGGCGGTCAAACGCGGTGCAGAAAAAATCTACCTGCACGCCTTCCTTGATGGCCGCGACACACCACCGCGCAGCGCGAAGAAATCCCTCGAGCTGATGGACGCAACCTTCGCCCGCCTGGGCAAGGGCCGCACCGCCACGATCGTCGGCCGCTACTTCGCCATGGACCGTGACAACCGCTGGGACCGGGTTTCCTCTGCCTATAACCTGATCGTCGACAGTGCTGCCGATTTCCACGCCGACAGCGCCGTTGCCGGGCTCGAAGCCGCCTACGCACGCGACGAGAACGACGAGTTCGTCAAGGCCACCCGCATCGGCGAAGCCGCCCGCGTTGAAGATGGCGACGCGGTGGTGTTCATGAACTTCCGCGCCGACCGCGCCCGTGAACTGACTCGTGTGTTCGTCGAAGACGATTTCAAGGACTTCGAGCGCGCCCGTCAGCCGAAGGTCAACTACGTGATGCTGACCCAGTACGCGGCGAGCATTCCTGCACCGTCCGCTTTTGCTGCGGGCAGCCTGAAAAACGTGCTGGGCGAGTACCTGGCGGACAACGGCAAGACCCAGCTGCGCATCGCTGAAACCGAAAAATACGCCCACGTCACCTTCTTCTTCTCCGGCGGCCGAGAAGAACCGTTCCCGGGTGAAGAGCGCATTTTGATCCCGTCGCCGAAAGTCGCCACTTACGACCTGCAGCCGGAGATGAGCGCACCGGAAGTGACCGACAAGATTGTCGATGCCATCGAACATCAGCGTTATGACGTGATCGTCGTCAACTACGCCAACGGCGACATGGTTGGCCACAGCGGGATCATGGAAGCCGCGATCAAGGCTGTGGAATGCCTGGACGTGTGTGTCGGGCGCATCGCCGAGGCGCTGGAGAAAGTCGGTGGTGAGGCGCTGATTACCGCGGACCACGGCAACGTCGAGCAGATGACCGACGACTCCACCGGACAGGCGCACACTGCGCATACCTCCGAGCCGGTGCCGTTCGTTTATGTCGGCAAACGTCAGCTGAAAGTTCGCCAAGGCGGCGTTCTGGCCGATGTCGCGCCGACCATGCTGCACCTGCTGGGCATGGAGAAACCGCAAGAGATGACTGGTCACTCGATCCTCGTGGCCGAGTAATCCGGAAAAACCGGCCTTTAGCCATCAGGCAAGGCCGGTTTTTTATGTTTCAGGCCTCAAAGCAGTGGCTGCGAGGCGTTTTTTTTGCAGCGCATGGCGGGCATACTAGGCCTGACATTTTTTCTCACAATTCCTCGGTATCGCCCACCCACATGCTTCGCGCCTTGATTGCCCTTGCTCTGATCTGCCTGCTCAATCCGGCGTTTGCCGAAGACGAGCGTGTGCAAACCCAAAAACAGATAGATGCTGCGCGTCAGGATGTGGCGGAGCTGCAAAAAGTCCTGGGCAAGCTTCAGGAAGAACGTGCAGGCGTCCAGAAGGACCTGCGCACCACTGAAACCGAAATGGGCAAGTTGGAAAAGCAGGTCGAGGTCCTGCAAAAGGAACTAAAAAAGACGGAAACCGAGCTGCAAAAGCTCGACAGTGAAAAAAAGAAACTCAACAGCGCCCGCGTTGAACAGCAACGCCTGATCGCCATCCAGGCCCGCGCCGCCTACCAGAGTGGCCGTCAGGAATACCTCAAGCTGCTGCTCAACCAGCAACATCCCGAGAAGTTCGCGCGAACCCTCACCTATTACGATTACCTGAGCCAGGCGCGCCTGGAGCAGCTACGCAATTTCAACGAAACCCTGCGCCAGCTGGCCAATGTCGAAAAAGACATCGACCTGCAACAGGCCCAGCTGCTGGTGCAGAAAAGCAACCTGGACAGCCAGAGCGAAGAACTGGCCAAGGTTCGTCAGGAACGTCAGCAGGCACTGGCCAAGCTGAATCAGGACTACAAGGCCCGCGATCAGAAAATGCAGGCGCGGCAGCAGGATCAGGCCGACCTGGCCAAAGTCCTCAAGACCATCGAAGAAACCCTGGCCCGCCAGGCACGTGAAGCCGAAGAAGCTCGCCAGAAGGCGCTGGTCGCAGCCCGCGAGGCGGAAGAGAAGCGTCAGCGCGAAGCTGAGGCCGTCGCCCGCAACAACAGCAACAACAGCAGTAGAAAAAGCGATGATGAACCGGCACCGCGTCGCCCGGTCAAAGCCCCCGGCGCAGTCGTTTCCAGTGCCGGTGTTTCCTACGGCGGACCGTTTGCAGAGGCCAAGGGAAAACTTCCATGGCCCATCGATGGTCGACTGCTTGCGCGTTTCGGTGAAGCCCGCGGTGATGACGAACGGACCAAATGGGACGGCGTCATGATCAGCGCCGCAGCCGGAAGCCAGGTACGTGCCGTGCATGGCGGACGAGTGGTGTTCGCCGACTGGTTGCGCGGTGCCGGGCTTCTGGTCATTCTCGACCATGGCAACGGTTATCTGACCCTTTACGGGCACAACCAGAGCCTGCTCAAGTCGGCAGGTGACATTGTAAAAGCCGGTGAAGCGATTTCCACGGTCGGCAATAGTGGCGGTCAGGACACGGCAGCGTTGTACTTTGCTATTCGTCAGCAGGGTCGCCCCAGCGATCCGGCCCAATGGTGCCGCACTCAAGGATAAGTCGGCGTCAATATCTGTAGGAGTTCGTTAGACATGCTGCATTTGTCCCGCCTCACCTCGCTGGCCCTGGCAATTGCCATCGTTATCGGCGCGCCTCTGGCGCAAGCTGCCGAAAAGACCGCGCCAGCCACGCCTGCAGCAGTCTCGCCCGCCAAAACCAACGCCGCCGCAAAGCCGCCGCTGCCGCTCGACGAGTTGCGCACCTTTGCCGAGGTCATGGACCGGGTCAAGGCGGCCTACGTGGAGCCGGTCGACGACAAGACCCTGCTGGAGAACGCCATCAAAGGCATGCTCAGCAACCTTGATCCGCACTCTGCCTACCTCGGCCCGGAAGATTTCCAGGAGCTGCAGGAAAGCACCAGCGGCGAGTTCGGTGGGCTGGGCATCGAAGTCGGCGTCGAGGACGGTTTCGTCAAGGTGGTTTCGCCCATCGACGACACACCGGCTTCCAAGGCTGGCATCGAGGCAGGCGACCTGATCGTGAAGATCAACGGTACGCCGACCCAGGGCCAGAACATGCAGGAAGCGGTCGACAAGATGCGCGGCAAGATCGGCGAAAAGATCACCCTGACGCTGGTCCGCGATGGCGGCACGCCGTTTGACGTGACCCTGGCGCGGGCAACCATTCAGGTCAAGAGCGTCAAGGCGCAGATGCTGGAAAATGGCTACGGCTATATCCGCATCACCCAGTTCCAGGTCAAGACCGGTGACGAAGTCGGCAAGGCGCTGGCCAAATTCCGCAAGGACAACGGCAAGAAGATGAGCGGCCTGATTCTCGACCTGCGCAACAACCCGGGCGGCGTGCTGCAATCGGCCGTGCAGGTGGCGGATCACTTCCTCACCAAGGGTCTGATCGTCTACACCAAAGGCCGCATCGCCAACTCCGAACTGCGCTTCTCGGCAGACCCGGCAGACGCCAGCGAAGGCGTGCCACTGGTGGTGCTGATCAACGGCGGCAGCGCCTCGGCATCGGAAATCGTTGCCGGTGCCCTGCAAGACCAGAAACGCGGCATCCTGATGGGCACTGACACCTTCGGCAAAGGCTCGGTGCAGACCGTCCTGCCGCTGAACAACGATCGCGCCCTGAAGATCACCACCGCGTTGTACTACACGCCGAACGGCCGCTCGATCCAGGCCCAGGGCATCAACCCGGACATCGTGGTACGTCGGGCCAAGGTCACCAACGAAGCGGACGGCGAGAACTACAAGGAAGCCGACCTGCTGGGTCACCTGGGCAATGGCAACGGCGGCGCAGACAAACCGACCGTCAAGAGTGGCGCAGCCGCAAAGGCGCGTCCGCAGGATGACGACTTCCAGCTCAGCCAGGCGCTCAGCCTGCTCAAGGGGCTGAGTATCACCCGCGGCAACTGACGGATGCGCTTTCTAACTTTGTTATTGCTGACCCTCTCGATCACTGGCGCTGCCCATGCAGCGCCAGCCGAGAACAGCGGCAAACCGTCCAAGGCCTACCTGAGCCTGATCATCGATGACCTGGGCCAGAATCCGCAGCGCGACAGCCGCACACTGGCGCTTCCCGGCCCGGTCACCCTGGCAATCATGCCCGACACCCCGCATGCCACCGAGTTTGCCCGCCAGGCTCATCGCGCAGGCAAAACGGTCATGCTGCACATGCCCATGGACCCCGCGACCGGTCCTTACGCCTGGCACCCCGAGCTGCCACTGCCTGAGCTGGAAAGCCGTCTCAATGCTGCCCTGCTGAAAGTGCCGTACGCAGCCGGCATCAACAACCACATGGGCAGCCGGATGACCGCCGAGCCGGTCGCCATGACCTGGCTGATGGCCGAGCTACAGCGTCGTCACCTGTTTTTTGTCGACAGCCGCACCAGCGCGAAAACCGTGGCGGCCGCCGAAGCGCAGCGCATCGGTCTGGCCAGCGTCTCGCGTGACGTATTCCTGGACGACGAACGCACTGCAGAAGCCATCACCCGCCAATTGCAGACCGCGATAAAAATCGCCCGCAAATATGGCTCGGCCGTGGTTATCGGCCACCCCTACCCTGTCACGCTGGACGTACTGGAACGCGAACTGCCCAACCTCAAAGCGCAAGGCGTCGAATGGATCGACCTGCGCAGCATGATCGGCGAACGCGGCAATCAGGCGAGTGCGGCGCATGGCAAGAACGGGATTTATCGCTGACGCAGCAAACCACTGCACCGCCCTGTCAGTTCTGTCAGTACCTTCCAAGCAAGGACAGGCCCACACTGCGCTTACTCGGTTTGGGCAGTATGGACATCCGATAGCAGATCTCGTCTGACGCTATCCACCACTCCCGCTGTTGTACGAGAAGATCACAGGCACGAGCATAGTGGCCCTCACCGCCCACCCCGTACCTGCCCACTATTTCTCTCTCGGGCATGAAGCGCCCGGGCAACAACGGGTAACCATTCCATGAGCGATTTCACTTCAACCGTCACGGGTGCGGGGGCGATGCAGGGCTTCATCTGCGGCACCTCCATAGAGGATTCCGAACCGCAGGCAACTCAAGCCGTTTCAATTGTCGCAGTCGACATAACGGCAGTTTCAGATGATCGCGTCGAGGTCATCGTCATGGTCTACGGCGCAAACGGGGCGACGGTAGAGGCGCTTAGAGCCGATGGCACCTGGGCCTCCATCGGCTCGGTTGCCATGAGCATACTCAATCCGGATGTGCCTGCAAGTTATCTCGTAGACCCTGACCACATTCGCCTGCGTGTCGCCGGCTTTCCAGACTCTGACACCACGTTTCGAGTCCGTCCGATACTGACCCGCCTGTCATCGCACAAGAACAACGACGGCAGCCTGTCAGTCAGCGGCTCTACCACTATGCAGTCGGGGCTGGTGGAAGCGTTTTCCGATTCGGAATGGAAAGGCATCGGTATCGTCAGCGGCGGGGTCTTTTCCAACCCGGCCGTACCGTCTGCTTATCTGCACACCGCCGATACCCTGCGTGTTCGAATATGCAGCCATGATAAAAATATTTGCTCTTATGCACTGGATTCAACGCTCGAGTTCCCTCACCCGCGCTCCGTGCTTATTCAACCAATGCAGGACGCTGCTGCCGAGCAGGCGGCAATGTCCTGGAGAATACGCAAGGCGGACTATCAGCCAACCGGCTACTTTGCGCTCGCAGGACAAGAGTTCGAGGTACGGGTATGGGGCAACGTCGATAATCTGACCTTGCTGGTCGGTACACAAGGCCTGGCTGACCGCGACGATCCGTCAGAGCAGTCCGAGAACATGCGAGCGCGGCCTCTGACCCGAGGAATAAACATTATTCGAGACCCCTTGGGAGGTGCCATTCACATCCGTAACCTGATCGGCTCCAGGCCGGGCGTAGCAAGGGTTATCTTCGGAAGTGGCGCCATTCCGATGCCCTACTATGTCAATGGGATTACAGCGACCCAGTGGCGAAAAATGCTTCTACTCACCAAGGCGCCTGAGGTCGAGCTGGTGGGTACGCACATAGTAGTGGCAGCATTTCGAAGCACGGCGCTCAAGTTTTCTGATGTCGAACCCAGTGCCATAGTGCATTCTCACGAAGAAGTCATGCGGCTGGAGGCAGAAGTCAGCGGGTTTGACGGTTCTGCACCCATTCACACAAGGTCTCGCTTGTTGATCTATGCGGTGGAAGGCTCCGCCAGCAAAATTCCCCATGCGACCACAGGTTGCATTGCCTTGCCCTACAGAGAAGCGATCGGTGAGTTCAATGAGGCTCTACTCGGAGGGCTGGCCGCTGAGCGATGGGTCACGCTGCACGAGTACGGACACCATTATCAAACCTCTTACAACTCATACGGCCTGTTTGGCGAAATCACCGTCAATCTTTATGCCCTTGCTGTAGGACGACACTACATCAACGAATACACCTATGTACTTCCAGAGCGGTGGAATGGCACCGTGAATTGGCTGGCGTTACCACGCACTGAAAAAATCTACGGGGCGCCTGAATCCGACCCTTTGGCAATGTTTGAACAGCTTCGCAAGGGATTAGGCGAGGACTTCCTGCCAGACTGGCATCGTTACATCAGAGAACATCCAGGCGAGGCCCCGGGTCTTAAATACTTCGTACTGACTGCGTCTATCGCCGCCAAACGTAACCTGACCGAGTTTTTTGCCGATTGGGGCTTACTCAAACTCACGGATACCGACGTATGGATTGCCGTAAACGCCCTTGGATTTCCTTACCCGTCACAGCGGCTGGCTGCCATCAGGCCTTACTTGAATCAGGTTTGACTGTCATGGATCAGCTCGGCTTGGTAGAGGTAGGTACATGAATACGCCCGGATTGCGTCGGCAGGTTCAAGAGCAGACGTAAGCCAAATCTGCTTTGCGTGTCCACCACCGTCTCAGCCTTGATAAACGTGTCAATTCCGGCTTAAAGGAAGGTGTTCCCATGATGGGGGCCCAGACACATTTATCAGGGATTGATGATGAAACCGACCATGATGACGGGGGCGTGCTGCATTGCCGCACTGCTGCCTTTTTCCATCCACGCCACACCTGCAGACCTGGGCGAAGGGCTGATGGCTCTCGCACCTTCGATAGCCCTGCTCAACGCCGACGGCTCACGCGACCACTGGAACGGCATCGGCCGTATCAACAGCAGGTCAGGGTCAAACTGCACGGCGACGCTGATCGATAGCCGAAGCGTCGACAGCCCGTCTGACGCGCCCGCCTACGTACTCACCAGCGGCCACTGTATCAATCGCCAGAATGGCGTGATCATCACCGATGGCGAAATCGAAGGCAGCGTGCAGTTCAATTTTTTCACCGACAGCACCGCCCGCAGCTATCCATTGAAGCGGGTCAGCTGGAGCAGCATGCAGGGTGTGGACCTGGCGATTGTCGAGCTGCAGCCCACGTTTGAAACACTCGTCAACGACGGCATTCAACCCATCAGGCTCGCCGCGGAAATGCCCGAACAGGGTCGCGCTATCTTGTGGGTGGGCGCACCGCTCGACAAGGAGACCGGGCATCTGCGCATGGCGGCCTGTGTTCACCAGACGTCGGCGGTGATCATGGAGCCGCCTTGGGTCTGGCGTCACACCGTCCGTAATCAGTGCCGGGATGTCGGTACGGGCGCGTCCGGCAGCCCGCTGCTGACCCGCGACAGCGGCGAGCTCTATGCGGTGATGAACCTCACCAATCAGGCCTCGTCGGATAACCCGAGCGAAGACCTCAGTGACGAAATACCCGGTTTTCCGCCGATGGTCGCCGACAGTAACTATGGCAACCCGGTCACGCTGCTGAAGAAGTGCTTTGTCAGCGGCACGCTGAGTACGGACCCGGCGACCTGCGATCTGTTTCCAGCCTTCTCGGTCGATTTTGAAACGCTGGGCCGGCAGCCCGCGCAGCATGCCAGAGTACAACTGGATGCCGAGGGCAGGAATGTCTATCCATCCTGGGACTTGCGCTTCATGGTCAACACGCCGTTGTATCGCTACAAGAAGGTCGATTCGGCCATGCAGTGCGAAGACCCGGTGGGTTACAGCCATACCATCAGCTCGCAGGACGCGACCATCGATGACCCTGTGGACAAACAGATCGGCATCAACTGGCTGTGCATGGTAGGTGTGTCTTCGGCCGAACAACGCTCCAGCATCGGTCTGATGCGCAACGCACTGACGCTTGGCATAGAGCTGCAACCGGCAGGCCCCACGCCGGCACCGCAAATGGAGATCGGCACAAATCGATCTGGCGCGACATCGGTCGTCTGGTCGCACGAGCACCGGCTGATCGACTACTACACGGTCAAAATGGGCAAGCCGGAAACCACCGACTGCTCTGCCCCTGAAGGCTTCAAGCCACAATTTCGCGATCTGACATTACGCGCGAAGTCGTTGCCGTTGAAGATCTGCACCTACGCCCACGATATCAACGGTCAGCCATCCGCCTTGCGCGAAGACATCATCCCGTCGCCCGCAGCAGGCTGAGCGATTACTGATAGCGCGCCTTGACGGCATCGACCCAGCCTTCGGCGCGCATCTGATCGAGGGCCTTTTGCAGGCGCCTGACAACCTCGTCAGGGGTGCTCTTGTTGACCGCCAGGTAGAGTTCGGCGCTGTTGAAACGCAGCGCCGTCTTGAAGCCCGTGACGCCTTCCAGCTTCGCCAGATAGCGGCCCACTGGATCACCCACCGCCCACAGATCGATCTGGCCGTTGGCGAGCTTTTTCACGTTGTCGCGGTCACGCAACATCAGAATCGGATTCAAGCCCATGGTTTTAAGACGCTCGCCAATCGCATCGCCCTTGTAGGCACCGATACGGTAATCCCTGGCCTGCTCCAGCGACGTCAAGGTGATCGGGCTGTCGCCGCGCGCCAACATGATCCAGTCGTAGGAACCTACCGGGCCGACCCATTTGAAGAGGTTTTCCCGTTCGGGCAGGCGGGTCGTGGAAAACACGCCGTAACCGGGCTTTTCCAGGGCCAGTTTGTAGACCCGGTCCCACGGAAAGCGCAGCGTCATGCTGTAGCCGATATTGGCGCGCTTGAACATCTCGCGCACCACTTCGGCGGCGATACCGTCAATGTTGTTTTCCTGGGCGAAATTCTTGCCGTCGACCGCCATGTTGAACGGCGGGAAGTTCTCGGTCAGCAACACCATGGAATAAGGCGTCGACTCGCTGGCCCGGACACCTTCACTCGACAAGACACCGATCCCGATCAGTGCAAGCAGTAGGCGTTTGAACATGTTCCGGCACTCGATCGTGAACGACGCATGCAGAGTGCCGTGAACCCGGCGCACTGTCTAGCCCGGTACTTCGCGATGTCGCTTATGGACAACTTCGGTATGAGCGCTATCCGCACCGTCGTGAAGCCCCTCAGGCTCAATAACTATTTACCTCACGCGGCACAGCAGAATTTCATTGAATGACAGGCACCTGACACCACTTATCAAGGAATGATGATGGATATTCAAAGACGGGTTTTTCTGGCTGTACTTGCGGTCTCGATGACGAACGTCGCGTCTGCACAACACATCGACTACGGCCAGGGAATGGCATCCTTCACACCCTCTTTGCTGCTGGAGAACGAGGATGGCAGGTTTGATCACTGGAATGGCATAGGCCGTATGGAAAGTCGGGGAAACCGCATGTGCACTGCAGTGCTCATCGATTCTCGTGGCAACCCTCAGGTCGACAGCCCTGATGTACCCGCCTACGTATTGAGCAGTGGCCATTGCACTTACACCCAGCCAGGCCAGTTGGGTGTTGATCTGGAAATAGAGGGGCATGTCGAATTCAATTATTTCAAGGGCATGTCCAGAAATCGCAAGAGCTATGCGCTGAAGAGAATCAAATGGAGCAGCCTGCGCGGTACAGACCTCGCTCTGCTGGAACTGGACACAACGTTGTCCCGCTTGTTCAAGGACGGCATTAAACCGCTGGCACTGGCGCAACAGGCGCCTACCGTCGGCATGGACGTGCTGTCTGTCAGCGCCCCTCTGACAGCCACCGGCTATACGCTGCGTTTGTCCGCCTGCAAACTGGAATCGGTGGTAAACATCGTCGAACACCCTTACGCCTGGAATGCCAACCTGAGCAATCGATGCGAAGACGTGTTACCGGGAAGCTCGGGCAGCCCCCTCGTAGACCGCTATACAAACAGAATCATCGGCATCATGGGAAGCTGCGGAGCAAAGCCGTTGCTTCACCGACTCGCCGTGCGAGGTCAATGACGGACAGGCTTCGTGGCGTGTCGATACCAACTATGCAAGCCCGATAGACTCGCTGTCTGCCTGCTTTGCCGACGGGGTTTTCGACATTAACCGCCCCGCGTGCACGCTACAATCCGCGGCGCAACTGACGCTGGCAAATCCGGACTATCGCAAGCACTACATCCGGCTCGAACGCGATAAGAACGGGGACGTGATTGCCCCGCGCTGGAACATGGCGTTCACCGTCAATACCTCGATGTTCAAGTTCAAGGCCACGCGTAATCCCGCTGAGTGTCGCGAACCGGACGGTTATAAAAGCTCCAGAGATGCCCGTACCGCGCATATCAATGCTGTTATCGGCACAGAGCCCGGCATTTATTCGCTGTGCATTGCGGGCCACAATGGTAATCAGGGGGCAGCACCGGGTGTCAGGGAAAATGCGTTCATCCATACCGTCGAACTGGTCGAGGCAGATCAAACGCCTGCTCCCCATGTAAACATCGAACGGCTGGATAACGGCAAGCACCAGATAAACTTCATTTCTGGCTTGCCGACACACGCCAATCACGCCTACAAATTCGGCGCCCCCGAACTCACGGATTGCGCCGATTTATCAGGCTACAAATCGGTTTATTACAACTTCAGCATCAGCCCGAAACTGCTTCCGATCAAGCTCTGCACGATGGCCAGGGACGAAGCGGGTCATCCGTCCGCACCGCGCACGGACCTGCTACAGGAACAGGCGTCAGAAAAACAGGCTTCGGAAGGCTGAAATAAACGAGCGCACCGACGATGAAAAAGGTGCGCTCGTCTGACCGCTATGGCGACTCAGCGCACGACAATCCCGCGGCTGGCCATGTAGGCCTTGGCCTCGGGAACCGTGTATTCGCCAAAATGGAAAATACTCGCCGCCAGCACAGCGCTGGCGTGACCCTCGATGACACCGGCAGCCAGATGCTCGAGGTTGCCGACGCCACCCGAAGCAATCACCGGAATACCCAGTGCATCACTGATGGCGCGCGTGACGCCCAGATCGAAGCCGTTCTTCATGCCGTCCTGGTCCATGCTGGTCAGCAGGATCTCGCCAGCGCCCAGGTCTTCCATCTTTTTCGCCCAGAGCACCGCGTCCAGCCCGGTGGGTTTGCGCCCGCCGTGGGTGAAGATTTCCCAGCGCGGGGTTTCGCCCGGACCGGAGACCTTCTTGGCGTCGATAGCGACCACGATGCACTGCGACCCGAAACGCGCGGCGGCTTCACCGACGAACTCGGGGTTGAACACCGCGGCCGTGTTGATCGAGACCTTGTCGGCACCGGCATTGAGCAGGTTGCGGATGTCCTGCACGGTACGCACGCCGCCGCCGACGGTCAGCGGGATGAACACCTGACTGGCCATGCGCTCGACGGTATGCAGCGTGGTGTCACGGCCATCAACGCTGGCGGTGATGTCGAGGAAGGTGATTTCGTCGGCACCCTGCTCATCGTAACGACGAGCGATTTCCACCGGATCGCCTGCGTCGCGGATGTTCTCGAACTTGACGCCCTTGACCACTCGACCGTTGTCGACGTCCAGGCAAGGGATGATGCGTTTGGCTAGGGCCACAGGGTCAATCTCCAGCTGTTCAGCGTTGTTCGCGGTCGCAGAGCGCCTGAGCTTCGGCCACATCCAGCGTGCCTTCGTAAATCGCACGGCCGGTGATTGCGCCGATGATGCCCGGAGCCTTCGCATTCAGCAGCGCCTGAATGTCGCCCAGGTTATGGATGCCACCCGAAGCGATCACCGGGATCCGCGTGGCAGCCGCCAATGCCGCGGTGAACGGAATGTTGCAGCCCTGCATCATGCCGTCTTTGGCGATGTCGGTGTAGACAATGGCCGACACGCCATCGGCTTCGAAACGCTTGGCCAGGTCGATGACCTGCACCGAACTGACTTCAGCCCAGCCGTCGGTGGCGACGAAACCGTCCTTGGCATCCAGACCGACAATCACCTTGCCGGGGAACGCACGGCAGGCTTCGGCCACGAACTCGGGCTCTTTGACGGCCTTGGTGCCGATGATGACGTAGCTCACACCCGCCTTGACGTAATGCTCGATGGTTTCCAGCGAACGGATGCCGCCGCCGATCTGGATCGGCAGGTTCGGGTAGCGTCGGGCGATGGCCGTGACCACATCACCGTTGACCGGCTGACCTTCGAACGCACCGTTCAGATCGACCAGATGCAGACGGCGGCAACCACCTTCGACCCATTTGGCGGCCATGGCCACCGGGTCATCGGAGAACACCGTGGAATCTTCCATCCGGCCCTGACGCAGACGCACGCAGGCGCCGTCCTTGAGATCGATAGCGGGGATAATCAGCATGCTTATTCCTTGGTCTGAAAGAGCGGCAAGCTGCAAGCGGTTAGCTGCAAGTATGCGTACTCACTGATTCTTGCGGCTTGAAGCTCAACGCTTGAAGCTGCTTTATCTAATTCTTTTCGAGTGCCCACAAGTCACTTTCGATGCTCTCGAAGCGCTCCTTGAGCTGCTGCTGAACATCGAAAATGGCGCGATTGTAGTAATGCGGAGCAATCTCGCGAGTGAACAGCTCGAGGACTTCAGCCACTTCGAACGAGCCCATTTCCAGCTCGAAGCGCTCTGCGAACAGGCGCTTGAGCTTGTCGATCGCCTGTTGCTCGTGCTCGGGCGAGAGGGTCAGGATCGGCGGCTTGCCCTTGGCTTTGCTCATGCGCTTACCAGCGACCATCCCAGGCGGCGAAGTTCTGCAGCAACTGCAGGCCGTGGGTATGGCTCTTTTCAGGGTGGAATTGCACGGCGAAGCGCGAACCGTCGGCCAGCGCAGCGGCGAAGTCGAGGCCGTAGTGGCCACGCCCGACCACCTGACGCTGATTGGCGGCATCGATATAGAAACTGTGCACGAAGTAGAAACGCGCCTGATCCGGAATGTCATGCCACAGCGGGTGATCCACCGCCTGAGCGACCTGGTTCCAGCCCATGTGCGGCACTTTCAGGTGCTCGCCCTGTTCATGCAGGTCCTTGCCGAAGAACTTTACCTGGCCGGGAAACATGCCGATGCAGTCCACGCCGCCGTTCTCTTCGCTGCTGTCGAGCAACGCCTGCATGCCGACGCAGATACCCAGAAACGGACGGTCCTGGCTCACTTCCTGAACCAGCGAATCAAAGCCCAGACGGCGAATCTCGGCCATGCAGTCGCGAATCGCGCCCACACCCGGAAAAACGATGCGATCGGCTTCGCGAATCACCTTGGCGTCACTGGTAATCAGCACACGGCCTGCGCCCACATGCTCCAGCGCCTTGGCGACAGAGTGCAGGTTGCCCATGCCGTAATCGATGACCGCAACTGTCTGCATCAGAGCACACCCTTGGTGGATGGCATCTGCCCGGCCATACGCTCATCCAGCTCGACCGCCATGCGCAGCGCACGACCGAACGCCTTGAACACGGTCTCGATCTGGTGGTGAGTGTTGGTGCCACGCAGGTTGTCGATGTGCAGCGTCACGTTCGCGTGGTTGACGAAGCCCTGAAAGAACTCCTGAAACAGGTCCACATCGAAGCCGCCTACAGTGGCGCGGGTATACGGCACATGCATCTGCAGGCCCGGACGCCCGGAGAAATCGATGACCACGCGCGACAGCGCTTCGTCGAGCGGCACGTAGGCGTGGCCGTAGCGACGAATGCCCTTCTTGTCGCCGATCGCCTGGCTGAACGCCTGGCCCACGGTGATACCGACGTCTTCCACCGTGTGGTGATCGTCGATTGCCAGGTCGCCCTTGCATTCGATGTCCAGATCGATCAGCCCGTGCCGGGCGATCTGGTCGAGCATGTGCTCAAGAAAAGGCACGCCGATATCGAATCGGGCCTTTCCGGTACCATCCAGGTTGATCGAGGCTTTGATCTGGGTTTCCAGAGTATTGCGCTCGACGTACGCCTTACGTTCGGCCATCACCAGCTCCGCAAAATCATTGGGCGAAAAAAAGGCGAGCATTATAGGCCCAGAAGCGCCCGCCATGAAGCAAACAGACGACCAGCAGGGCATTTAACGGGCGAAGAGGCTCGCGATTGCGTTACATACCTTGTCGATATTCCCTTCATTCAAACCTGCCATGCACACCCGGCCACTGCGCAGCATGTAAATGCCGTGAACATCTTTCAGTTCGTCGACCTGCTGCGGGGTCAGACCGGTGTAGCTGAACATCCCGTTCTGCCTGAGGATAAAGCTGAAATCGTGGCCGGAGACCTTCTGCGCCAACACCTCGACCAGCCGCGTGCGCATGTCGATGATGCGCAGGCGCATGGCCTCGACTTCACCCAGCCACTGCTCGCGCAAGTGCGGCGTGTTGAGCACTTTCGAGACCAGAAACGCGCCATGTGCAGGCGGGCTGGAGTAGTTGCGGCGCACGGTTGCCTTGAGCTGGCCGAACACATTGGCCGCCGACGTCGTGTCCTCACAGACCACCGACAGCCCGCCTACCCGCTCGCCGTACAGCGAGAAGATTTTCGAGAACGAGTTACTGACCAGCGTAGTGATACCTGCGTTGGCCATCGCCCGGATGGCATAGACGTCTTCGTCGATGCCTTTGCCGAAGCCCTGATAGGCGATATCCAGGAAGGCGATGAGCTGACGATCCTTGATCACTTCGATCAGGCGGTCCCATTGCGCCACTGTCAGATCGGCACCGGTCGGGTTATGGCAGCACGGGTGCAGCAGCAGGATGCTCTGCGCCGGCAGCCCCTGCACCGTGTCGAGCATGGCCTCGAACCTCACGCCACCCGTCTGGGCATCGAAGTACGGGTACGCATTGACCTTGAAGCCCGCCCCGCCGAACAGCGCGTTATGGTTTTCCCAGGTCGGGTCACTCACCCAGACCTGCGAATCCGGAAACGCGTATTTGAGGAAATCGGCACCTATCTTCAGCGCGCCCGAGCCGCCCACGGTTTGAATGGTGGCGACGCGGCCTGCCTGAACCAGCGGGTGATCGGCGCCGAACAACAGGGTTTGCACCGCCTGCCGATACGCCGCCAGGCCTTCCATCGGCAGGTACACGGACGCTGCCTGTTCGCCTTCGGCCAGTTGCTGTTGCGCTGTTGCCACGCATGCCAACTGCGGAATGCGGCCCTGTGCGTCGTAATACAGGCCGATGCTCAGATTGACCTTGTCCGCACGCGAGTCCTTGCCAAAGGTCTCCATCAGCGAAAGGATCGGATCACCGGCGTATGACTCCACGTGGGCTAGCATGCAAACAACTCCTTCGGGCAATAAAATCAGGGCTGACTAATGTAGCAGCGTATGCACCGGAACGGGCAGTGCATCGAGTACATAGGGTCAACTGAATATGACTATCGCGACGAATAAAATCCGGACGCAATGATCAAAAGCGCAGTGCACCCAAAACCCGGACAAAAAAAAGCGCCTGCACCGAGGTGCAAGCGCTTTTCAGTTACCGGCAGGCTTTTAGTGGAACAGCACTGCGGTCTTTTGCAGGGTAATCCAGACGCCCCACGCCAGCGGGATGCCTACGGCCAGCCAGGCGGCGATGACCAATGGCTTGCTGCCTGCGGATGCTTTCCACTCCAGCGAAGTCGTGGCGTTGGCACCCTTATCGTGACCGATGGCTTGTTCAGCCGCCAGTTCGGCGTCGGTCATGAAGTACTTGTCGGCAACCGGACGAATCAGCAGGTTGCAGATAAAGCCCAGTACCAGCAGGCCCGACAAGATGTACAGGGTGATGTCGTAGGCGTCGGCACGTGCAACACCGTGGGCGAGTTGGTACTCACGCAGGTAGTTGACCAGTACCGGACCCAGCACACCGGCCGCAGCCCAGGCAGTCAGCAGACGACCGTGAATCGCGCCGACCATCTGCGTACCGAACAGGTCTGCCAGATAAGCCGGAACCGTCGCAAAACCGCCACCGTACATCGACAGCACGATACAGAACGCAGCCACGAACAGCGCGATGCTACCCATATGGCTCAGGGTCGGAACCGACGCATAAAGCAGGAAGCCCAGTGCGAAGAACACGAAGTAGGTTGCCTTGCGACCGATGAAGTCCGAGCACGAAGCCCAGAAGAAACGACCGCCGATGTTGAACAGACTCAACAGACCGGTGAAGCCGGCTGCAATCGCAGCAATGGCTTTCAGTTGATCGGCATTGAGCTGGCTGAAGGTCAGGTCGACGCCCAGCAGTTTGCCGGCGAACACTTCCTGCAGCAGTGGCGAAGCCATGCCCAGGATGCCGATACCGGCCGATACGTTCAGGCACAGCACCAGCCAGACCAGACGGAACTGCGGTGTTTTCCAGGCCACGCTGACGTGCACGTGACGGTTGGTGATCATCGAGTTCTTGGCCTTGGCAGCCGGAGCGGTCCAGCCTTCAGGTTTCCAGCCGGTTGGCGGAACGCGGTAGCCCAGCGCACCGCCGATCATGAAGATGAAGTAGATCACCGCCATCACCACGAAGCTCTGCCATACGCCAACGCTTTCAGCCGAAGCGAAGTGCCCCATCAGAGCCGTAGCCAGCGGTGCACCCACCATCGCGCCGCCGCCAAAGCCCATGATCGCCATGCCGGTCGCCATGCCGCGCTTGTCCGGGAACCACTTGATCAGGGTCGATACCGGGGAGATATAGCCCAACCCCAGACCGATACCGCCGATCACGCCCGAGCCCAGCCACATCAGCCAGATCTGGTGCGTATAAATGCCCAGTGCGGAAATCAGCAAGCCACCACACCAGCAGAGTGCCGAAACAACACCCGCCTTGCGTGGACCTGCGTGCTCCAGCCAGCCACCCCAAATGGCAGCCGAGCAACCCAGGAAGATGAAAAACAGTGTGTAGATCCAGCCCAGCATGGAGATCTGCCAGTCACAGGTCGACGCGAACATCTGCGCGAAAAAACCCATGTCCGGTGTGCAAGCGACAGGTGCCGTAACACCGATAGCCTTCGACAGCGGCAACCAGAATACCGAGAAGCCGTAAGCCATACCGATACAAAGATGGATGGCCAGTGCTGCAGGTGGAACAAGCCAACGGTTGAAACCTGGCTTGGCGATAATGCGCTCTTTGGACAAGAACGCAGGCTGAACGGCTTCGCCGCCCAAGGCTGTGCTTGTGCTCATTATAATTACCCCGATGTGTGAAGCTCGCAGATGGTCCGCTGGTCCGCCACAGACTCAGTGCCGAGCGGCCATGTCTGTTTTATCGGCAGGTTCTCCGGATACGTGACAAAAAGACGCACCCTGGCCAGCAAAAACGGAGACTATCACTGTCTGATGGCAAATAAGCATCTCACTACATGCTTTTTATTATCTATTTTCATACGCTAATCCACGTGCTCTATGGCCCCATAGATGCAATCAATTAAGCACTGACGAAAACCTGCCTTGGGCTTAGTTGGGCCAGCACCTGTGTGGCCGTTCGGCCGGCTTGAAAAGACTTGGAAGATATATCGCGACAAGACGACTCGCATTTTGTCATCTGCTCCCAGACGTAATGGCGCACGGTGCCAGCATCCCGAACCGGAGGCCAGACAGCAATAACGGTATCCGCAGCCCGGTCGGCTCGTCAGAGCGGTATACTCGTGGGCTATTTTTGAACATCGACACAAGGACTCGCCCATGAAAGCGTTCGGCAAAATCCTGGGGCTGTTTATTCTCGGGTTGTTGCTGATCATCGTGGCTCTCGGCTTCGCCCTGACCCACCTGTTTGATCCCAACGACTACAAAGACGAGATTCGCCAGCTGGCACGCGACAAGGCCAACGTCGAGCTGACGCTCAACGGCGATATCGGCTGGAGCCTGTTCCCCTGGCTCGGCCTGGAATTGCACGACGCCCATGTCGCCACCCTGACCGCTCCCGATCAGCCGTTCGCCGATGTGCAGATGCTCGGCCTGTCCGTTCGTGTTCTGCCACTGCTGCGTCGCCAGGTACAGATGAGCGACATTCGCGTCGAAGGCCTGAACCTGACCCTGCACCGCGATGAAAACGGTCATGGCAACTGGGAAGACATCGGCAAGCCAGCCGTGGCAAGCACTGAAACACCTGGCGAGACAACACCGGCCCCGGCTCCGGACGCGCCCAAAGCGGATCGCCCTGCCCAGCCGATCCGCCTGGATATCGACAGCCTGACCGTCAACAACGCCCGCGTGGATTACAGCGATGCCCGAAAAGGCCGGACCTTCATGGCCGAGAGCATTCAGCTGAGCACCGGGCCGATTCGTGAGGCGTCCGATATCCCGATCAAACTGACGGCGTTCCTGAGCACCAACCAGCCCGTCGTGCGCGCCAAGACCGAGCTGGTTGGCGCATTGCGCATGGACCGTGTGCTCAAGCGTTATCAATTCGAAGACATGCGCCTGTCCGGTGAAGTCGCCGGCGAGCCGCTGCAAGGCAAGACCGTGACCTTCTCGGCGCAGGGCCAGTTGCTCGTCGACCTGGCTGCCAATATCGCCGAATGGAACAGCCTCAAAGTCTCGGCCAACCAGTTGCGTGCACTCGGCGAACTGCGTGCCCGCGATCTGGACAAAACGCCGCAGATCAGCGGCGGCCTGTCCATTGCCCAGCTCGATCTGCGCGCGTTCTTCGAAAACATCGGCCAGCCGCTGCCAGCCATGTCCGAGGGCGCGCTGAGCAAGGTTGAAATGGTCACGCGTCTGGCAGGTACGCCTACCAGCCTTGCGCTGGAAAACCTCAACCTGAAAGTCGACGACAGCAGCTTCACGGGGCGCATCGCGGTGGACGACTTCGCCAAACAGGCGCTGCGTGTCCAGCTCAAGGGCGATACCTTCGACGCTGACCGCTACCGTCCGGCTGAAAGCGAAGAAAGCAAAGGCGCCAAGGCCGCGCGCAAATCCGAGGTGCAGTCCGGTGAAGCCGCCGCCGCTGCGGGCGACTCGCCGCTGCCCGAACAACCGACCAAGGCCGCCTGGAGCACGGCAAAACTGCTGCCGCTGGAGCGCTTGCGTACGCTGGATGTCGAGGCTGACCTGAGCTTTGGCAAACTGACCCTGAACAAACTGCCCATCGACAACGCAGCGTTCAAGACACAGGCCAACGGTGGCGTTATCAAAGTCGATACGCTGAGTGGCGACCTGTACAACGGCAATTTCGAGGTCAAGGGCAATCTGGACGCGCGTCCGGACACGCCTGTGGCCACTGTGCAGACGCGCATTGCCAAAGTGCCGGTCGAACGCGTTCTGGAAAGCCAGGGCCAGACGCCGCCGGTGCGCGGCCTGCTGACCCTCGACAGCAACCTGACCGGCACAGGCAACAGCGAAAAGGCCCTGATCGACAGCCTGAACGGCACCGCCAGCTTTGCGCTCAATAACGGCGTACTGGTCAATGCCAACCTGGAGCAGCAGCTGTGCAAGGGTATTTCGATCCTCAACCGCAAGACGCTCAGCGGCGAACCGCGCGCCAAGGACACTCCTTTCCAGCAGCTCAACGGCAATCTGGTGATACGCAATGGCGTCGCCAGCAACCCGGACCTCAAGGTCCGCACGCCAGGCATGGCCGTCAACGGTAACGGCGACGTCGACCTGCGCGTGCTGGGCATGAACTACCGCGTCGGCATCATCGTCGAAGGCGACAAGAGCGACATGCCGGACCCGGCCTGCGAGGTCAACCCGCGCTTTGTCGGCATCGAGTGGCCGGTGCAGTGCCGTGGCCCGCTGGAACTGGGTGCCAAGGCCTGCCGTCTGGACAAGGAAGGCGTCGGTCAGATCGCTGCGAAACTGGCGGGCGACCGGATCAGCGAGAAGCTTGAGGACAAGCTGAACGACAAACTCGGCGACAAGGTCAGCCCCGAGCTCAAGGACGCCCTCAAGGGCCTGTTCAAACGCTAGGGCAACATGCACTGCTCAGGAGCGCCCTCGCGGCGCTCCTTTTATATCCCGACTCACATCTCGACGAGAGCCCTCCAGGCCATGCAACCCGAACAATTCTCCAGCGCCGTGCTGGACTGGTACGACCGTCATGGCCGTCATGACCTGCCCTGGCAACAGGACATCACGCCGTACCGGGTCTGGGTATCGGAAATCATGCTGCAGCAGACTCAGGTCAGCACCGTTCTGAGCTACTTCGACCGCTTCATGGAGGCCCTGCCGACCGTGCAGGCGCTGGCCGAAGCGCCCGAGGACGAAGTACTGCACCTGTGGACCGGGCTGGGTTACTACACCCGCGCCCGCAACCTGCAGAAAACGGCAAAAATCGTCGTCGCCGAGCATGGCGGCGAATTTCCCCGTGATGTCGAAAAACTCATTCTGCTGCCCGGCATCGGCCTGTCCACCGCAGGCGCAATCGCCAGCCTGAGCATGGGCATTCGTGCGCCGATCCTCGATGGCAACGTCAAACGCGTGCTGGCGCGCTTCACCGCGCAAGAGGGCTACCCTGGCGAACCCAAGGTGGCCAAGCAGCTGTGGGCCACCGCTGAACGCTTCACGCCGCACAGCCGGGTCAACAACTACACCCAGGCGATGATGGACCTGGGGGCGACACTCTGCACCCGCAGCAAACCCAGCTGCCTGCTCTGTCCGCTGGAGCGCAGTTGTGAGGCGCACATGCTGGGCCTGGAAACGCGCTACCCGATCCCCAAGCCACGCAAGACCGTGCCGCAGAAACGCACGCTCATGCCGATGCTCGCCAACGAAGACGGCGCGATCCTGCTTTATCGCCGCCCTTCCAGTGGCTTGTGGGGCGGCCTGTGGAGCCTGCCGGAACTGGACGACTTCGATGACCTTCAGCACCTGGCCACGCAACACGCGCTGCAACTGGGCGAGCACCATGAACTGCCGGGACTTATCCACACCTTCAGCCACTTCCAGTTGAGCATCGAACCCTGGCTGGTCAAGGTCCGCGAGTCCGCCGATCACGTGGCCGAGGCCGACTGGCTCTGGTATAACCTCGCCACCCCGCCACGCCTGGGCCTTGCCGCCCCGGTGAAAAAGCTGCTCAAACGCGCAGCCGACGTATTGAACGCAGGAGAGTCGTCATGACCCGCACCGTAATGTGCCGCAAATACAAAGAAGAACTGCCCGGCCTGGAACGCGCCCCATATCCGGGAGCCAAGGGCGAAGACATCTTCAACCACGTCTCGCAGAAAGCCTGGGCCGACTGGCAGAAACACCAGACCCTGCTGATCAACGAGCGTCGCCTGAACATGATGAACGCCGAGGACCGTAAATTCCTCCAGACCGAGATGGACAAGTTTCTCTCCGGCGAAGAATACGCCCAGGCCGAAGGCTACGTTCCCCCCGAAAAATAAAGCGTTTCACGCAGTGAAGGTCGTAAGCGTCGGTAATAATTCAAATTTTTTAAAAAACACGCTTGACGACCTCCTGAAAAACACGTCTAATGCGCCCCGTTGCCCAGATAGCTCAGTCGGTAGAGCAGGGGATTGAAAATCCCCGTGTCGGCGGTTCGATTCCGTCTCTGGGCACCACCTTCCGTTTTCAGGTGATGCCAAGCACACATGAAAGCACACAAAAAGCCCGCCTCGTGCGGGCTTTTTGCTGTCTGGGGTTTGCGGATGCTCCCCCGGCAGGCCACAAAGATCGAGGGCGGACCCAGCTCGTTCTGGAAATCTAGTCAAAACAAGCCAGCAAAGCGCTCACCTCACCAAGGTCAGATACCACAAAAACGAAGTGAAGCTTATACCTTGGACGGGAGGATGCCAGCTCATGACACAAGACGCATCTACCGTTTCGTGGCAACCCGGTTTGACTTCATCACTGCTAATCGCGCGCCTGAAATCGTTGGCACCATATTTTCGCTTGCTCGAATTTCTTAGCACATGACAGAGTAACCTGCTGCCACCGAAATGGAGGCTGTGTCGTAGGGCGCGGCGGGATTTTCAACCTGCGCCACTATAAAACAGTCATGACTTAAGAAAAGGACGTCGCATGAAAAGGCCATTTGTCGCACCGCGGCTTGTCGGCGCACGGTTTGATGACCATACGATTCCATTGGAGCTGCTCAAGGATTTGGCAGCCCTCGAAGAATTCGTGGTGGCCGTAGCCAAGTGGAAGTTCGTACAGCAACACGGCAGAGTCCGAGCGCCTAAAGGGTTTACGGATCACTTATCCATAAACCTGTCTTCTGTCGGAGAGGGAAGCGCTGTCCCCAACATCGTGATCGAATACAATGACCCCACAGCAGGGCTATTTGCTGCTGCTAATGAAGAATATTTCTTTCAAGCGGTGCAATCGATCGGCAATGCAATCGACGCTGCCGAACAGGGTTTTTCGATTACAGAGCACATACCCGCTACTCTGCTTGGCTATTTCGACAGATTCGGCAGAGGTTTGCGTGATGGGGAGGTATTGGAATTTAGACCAGGTACTGATCGGCCTGCCAGGCTTTCAAAGGTAACCCGGCGTAGGCTTCTGCTAGCATCACAGAATCAGGTTCTTACGGATGAAGTCACTGTCCGAGGGCTAGTACCTGAGATTGATCAAGCGAAAATGAGCTTTGAGCTGCTGCTACCCGATAGCAAAAAAATCACTGCAAAAATGGATGCAATACATCTCGACACCATCCTTGAGGCTACGCGAGGATTTCGTGAAGGCCTTAAAGTCTCAGTGTCGGGTGTTGGCAGATTCGACCGAATGGAAAAGCTCCACTCTCTGGACCTTATTGAGGACGCAGTCATTATTGAATCTAATGACCCGCTAGCACGACTGGACGAGCTCAGACTCTTGCGAGTCGGATGGCTTGACGGTCGCGGCGTGGTTCCCAGCCCTCAAGAGTTTGATTGGATAGAGTCATTCTTTAGGGACTACTACCCAGCTACGCTGCCAACGCCATTTATCTACCCTACTGCCGAAGGTGGCTTCCAGCTGGAGTGGAGGACAGGCAACCAAGACGTCAGCCTTGAAATTTTTCCAAAAGAAAAAACAGCTGAGCTACATGGGCTTAACATCCAGGATGGAGCAGACACCTTTATGGAGCTGAATCTCGAAGCCAAAGCTGACGTCGATTCGCTAATAGATTTCATTTCCAAGGCGGCAAAGGGTGAAGTGTGATGGATGATCAAACTCAGTTGCTGCGCCAGGTTCACCCTAGCTTTGTCCAAGACGGGAAAATCACCTCTCAAGTATTTCGCCCAACCCCCAAGGACGACAAAAAGCTTTCTTCGTATGACGGTGATTTGATTACGCCAGACGCTTCGTACGCTCACTTCACCGCAAGGGAGGATTGCCGTTCTGCAGGCGTTGTTTCTATCACCGCGGGAGAGTGCCTAGCACTTGGACTCCCAACCTTGGCTGACCCAGAAGAGTTTCCCGAGCACGTCCTGATCGATTTCAGTGATTACGAAAAGAAAGAGATCGAGAAAAAAGCAAAGATCCTTAGGGCTAATGCCGAGTCTCGCGACTGGCTCTATAAGCCATAGCGTAGAGCCCGGCCTGGACTTGAGCCTCTGATTCAGCTAAGCCGTAGAGATACATCCCTAATCAGGGTTGGTGATAGCAAATGAGCTAGATACTCAGCCATTTGCCTTCAACATTCTCTGCTTGAACTCATCGGCGCTGAATGGACGAGGTTCCCCGCTTGGCTCGCCTTCGATCAGCGCAAGCCGGATGGCTTCGATGTCTGCGCTCCGGGCCTGTTCGCGACGAATCAAGTCGCGAATATGTTCGCTGTCGCTGGTGTAAGCGTCTACGTCGGTCTGCGCGTTTATCAAGGCGCCCTTTTGATCGGTCATCCGTACGGTCTCCATAATTGAACTCCAGAATCGTTATCGACTGCGAGAGGCCTTCGCCTGGAAGAGGCATGCTCACACATGCGTTAAGCAGCGCGGAAGCCCAGAGCTTCGAGCCCCTCAAGACCAGCCATCCAGAGCCCTGCCACCTCCATCCCATTGAACTAATTTTCCCTGCCCACCCTCGAAGCCATACATTTGCTTCCACAAGGAAAATTCCGTGCTCAAGTTAACTGCCTCCGCCCTCATCCTCGCCGCCACTCTGGGTCTGGCTGCCTGCGACAGCAAATCCGAACAGAAGGCACAGGACGCTCAGGCGCATCAGGAGAAATCCCAGGAGAAGATGGAGTCTGCTCAGGACAAAGTGAACGAAGCGGCCAAAGAGAACACCGAAGCGGCCAAGGACAAAGCCGAGTCCAAGGAAGCGGCTGCCGAAGAGTCGAAGACCTTCGTGCCGACCTCCGAAGTGACCAACACCATTCAGCCTGAAAAAAAGTAAAACAGTGAAAACTCTTCACAAAGTTTTCACAGCGGCCGCGTCATTGTAGAGCTGCTCCCAAGTGTGAATCCTTAAGCCCGCTCCCCCATCGCGGGCTTTTCTTTGCCCGGAATTTGACGGGCAAAGCCCTTTTCGAACAGATTCGATCCCCATTCCCGACGCGCCGTTCTCGTTAAAAAAATCGCACAATATCTGACGCCAAAAAATCACTTGATTTATTTATAGGATTATTGCACTCATGCATTAACGCCACAGGTTCTGGTGTCGATAGCCTCATCACAGTAAGTCCGCAAACACACCTAGGGGCACGTTATGTTCGGAAATAAGAACAAAGCTGAGCTGACGGCCATGAAGGCCGAGGTAGATGGACTCAAAGGACTGACAAGCGCGCTGGAAAAATCGATGGCGGTGGTCGAGCTGGGTCTCGACGGCAAGATCCTCCGGGCCAACGATAACTTCCTCGCGGCGATGGGCTATCGGGCTGAAGAGCTGGCGACCAAGACGCATCGCGACTTCTGCGAGCCGGAAATGCTCCGCAGCCGCGAGTACGCTGATCTCTGGGCATCCTTGAAGGCCGGGAAATTTATCTCGGGCACCTTCAAACGCGTCGGCAAGAATGGCCACAGCGTCTGGCTCGAAGCCAGCTACAACCCGGTGACGGATGCGCAGGGCAACGTCGTCAAGGTGGTCAAGTACGCCCTGGACGTCACCACACGCGTGATGCTGGAGAACGAAACCAACAGCAAGCTCGCCGCTGTCGACCGGGCGATGGCTATCTGCGAATTCGAACCCAACGGCAATGTGATAACCGCCAACAACAACTTCCTGAACGTCATGGGCTATGCGCTGGCCGAAATCAAGGGTAAACACCATCGCTCGTTCTGCGAGCCGACACTGGTCAACAGTCCGGAATACACCGAGTTCTGGCGCAAGCTGAACCACGGCGAGTTCATCGGCGACCAGTTCAAACGTATCGGCAAACAGGGTCGGGTTGTCTGGCTGGAAGCGACGTATAACCCGGTTTTCGATGTCGACGGCAAACTCTACAAAATCGTCAAGTTCGCCAGCGACATTACCCAGCGCGTCGAAAAACAGGAAGCGGACGCGCACGGTGCGTCGCGCGCTTATCACATCTCGGCAGAAACCGAGAAAGTGGCCGAGCAGGGAACCCTGGTCATTCAGGAAACCGCGCGGGAAATGCGTCAGATCTCCGAAAACATCGGTGCATCGGCGAAACTGGTGAGTCAGCTGGGCGATCGCTCCGAGCAGATCACCGCCATCGTCAACACCATTCGCGGCATCGCCGATCAGACCAACCTGCTGGCGCTCAACGCGGCCATCGAGGCGGCACGCGCGGGGGATCAGGGCCGTGGGTTTGCCGTGGTGGCCGACGAAGTCAGGCAACTGGCGGGACGTACCAGCGGCTCGACCACCGAGATTGCCGAAATGATTGGCAAGATCCTCGCCGAAACACGCGAAGCCGTGGCCAGCATGGATGCCACGCAGGAAGGTGCCATTCGTGGTGTGACACTGGCCGATCAGGCCGGCCAGGTGATCGTGCAGATCCGCGATGGCGCAAGCGATGCAGTCGAGGCCGTCAACATGTTCGCCACGCGCATGGACGAAGCTGAAGCGTTTGCAAAACCGGGCAAGCGTTGACGCTTCGGTAGCGCCGCGCCAATCAAGAACCCGCGCGCTGCGGGTTTTTTATTGACCGCTGATTACTGCACAAACCTTGGTTATCAGGCCCGTCTGCGCTTCAATAGCGCCCATTGCACCCCACGCCAGCCAAAGGACCGCTCATGGCCTCGCCAGACAAGCAGCAAAAACGTGCCAAGCGCGCAAAGATCAAGGCCAAGCAGAACCGCTCGGGCAAGGCTGCAACCAGCCTGGTTCATCCAGTATTCGCCTCGGCGCTGGTCAACCAGCCGTTCGACGACGTTGAACTCGACCTCAATACCTTCGACTTCAGCGACATTGTCGAGAACGGTTTTGACCCGGCCGACTACGACGACCTGTTCACGGCCATGAAGCAAGCCGAGGCCATCAGCCAGCTCGCGCTGTGCGTCGTCTTCCTGCAGTACCCGGTGCTGGCACTGGTGATTTCCGAAGAGGACGAAGACCCGGCCACGGACTTCATGATGGGCCTGCTTATCGTGTACCGCGCCATGTACCACGATGAAGACGAAGACAGCGCGATCGAGTGGATCGAAAGCCCTGCCTTCCAGAAGGATTACACCCTGGCGTCCGGCCTGCTGATGAAGAGGGAGACCAGGGCCGCACGCTGATGGAAGCTCGTGCCAATGCGCGGCATTGGCACGAGGGTCATGAGCCCAAGGGCGCGATCAACCCAGCGCAGCAGCGCCCACGCGACCGTCCTTGCGACGACGCGATACGATCAGGCCAGCGCCGATCACCAACAGGCTGAGTACGCCGGTGGCGATGATTTCGAGGCGATGCTCTTCCTGCATCAGCATGATGGTCAGCACCGCGACGATGAACGCGATCACTGCCCAGGTCAGCCATGGGAACAGCCACATCTTGAAGTCGATGGCCTCGCCCGCAGCAATACGCTTCTGGCGCATACGCAGCTGCGACACCGCGATCACCAGGTACACCAGCAGTGCGATGGCACCGGAGCTGGCGAGCAGGAAATCAAACACGGCCGCCGGCGCGATGTAGTTGGCGAACACGGTCAGGAAAGCCGCCGCAGTCGACATGATCACCGCCCAGTGAGGCGTACCGCCCTTGCTGGTGCGCTTGGACACGGCCGGTGCATCGCCGCGCTTGCCCAGCGAGAACAGCATGCGCGAAGCGGTGTACAGGGCCGAGTTCAGGCAGCTGGTCACAGCGACCAGGACCACCAGGTCGACAATCAGCTTGGCGTTCGGAATGCCCATTGCATCGAGCACGGTCTGATACGAACCCACCTCGGCCAGGCGCGGATCGTTCCACGGCACCAGCGACACCACGATGAAGATCGAAACCAGATAGAACAGGAAGATCCGCCAGATCACCGAATTGGTGGCCTTGGTGATCTGCTTGCCAGGGTTCTTGGACTCGGCCGCTGCGATGGTCACAATCTCGGTGCCCATGAACGAGAACATGGTGGTCAGCATTGCTGCCAGCACCGCGCCCATACCGTTTGGCAGGAAGCCGCCGGTATCGAACAGGTGGCTGACACCGCTGACGTTGCTGGTGGGCAGCAGACCGAAGATCGCCGCAACACCCAGCACCACAAACGCGATGATTGCCACGACCTTGATCAGCGCGAACCAGAACTCGAATTCACCGTAGTTCTTCACGCTGAACAGGTTGGTTGCCGTCAACACCAGCGTGATGACCAGCGTGAACACCCAGATCGCGATATTGGGGAACCAGGCATGCAGAATGGTTGCAGCGGCGTTGGCTTCCAGTGGAATCACCAGCACCCAGAACCACCAGTACAACCAGCCGATGGTGAAACCGGCCCAGTGGCCGATAGCGCGGTCGGCATAGGTTGAAAACGAACCGGTATCCGGCGAGGCAACGGCCATTTCGGCCAGCATGCGCATCACCAGTACCACCAGCGTACCCGCCGCGGCATACGCCAGCAGCACGGCAGGCCCGGCTTCGGCAATCGCGTGGCCGGAGCCGACGAACAACCCGGCGCCAATCACGCCAGCAATCGACAGCATCGTAATGTGTCGAGGTTTCAGCCCTTGTTCGAGCTCGGAAGAGTTAGCGGTACTGCTCATAAAACCACCTGTGCAAGACGAGCGAGGCACACCGGAGCGTTACGTAAAAAGAAACCTACGGTGCCGTTCTTTATATTTGACGCAAGAATTGCGCCAAAATATTTCGAAAACGACGTCGCTTAGAGAATACGAGGCCTGTGGCTTGACCCGTGAAGCCTGCAGGACGATGGCTTTTCTGCGCCGTCTGTAGGATTTGTTACCAAACGCCTCAGATTCGTCTACATGCACGCACCAAAAATGCCCCAAACCTTCCTCAAAGCGCAAACATGGTGCAGAAATCAGACCGCCGCTCAGCAAATGCTACTTCCAACACCCGGCCAAAGCTGGCAACATCGCGCCTTTTTCGCGCACGCCCCTGTTTTACAGGGCATCGTGCTTGCCTTCTTGCGACCGTCCGTTGCCCAGATGAGACAACCCGTCGAGCGCCTCCACGCTGGACACAATACGTCGATGGTTGTCCTTTAAACGCTGTGCTAGCTTGGCGTTCGCTGGCAGCCAGCGCGCACACTTCAACGAGGACCCCACATGGCCGAGGCCACGCCCGCCCTGGAAATCCGCAACCTGCACAAGCGCTACGATCAGCTCGAGGTGCTCAAAGGCATCTCGCTGACGGCTCGCGACGGCGACGTCATATCGATCCTCGGCTCGTCCGGCTCCGGCAAGTCCACGTTGCTGCGCTGCATCAACCTGCTGGAAAACCCGCATCAGGGCCAGATTCTGGTGGCCGGCGAAGAATTGAAGCTCAAGGCAGCGCGCAATGGCGATCTGATTGCCGCCGATAACCGGCAGATCAATCGTCTGCGCAGCCAGATCGGCTTTGTGTTCCAGAATTTCAACCTGTGGCCGCACATGAGCGTGCTCGATAACATCATCGAAGCCCCGCGTCGCGTCCTCGGTCAGAGCAAGGCCGAGGCCATTGCGGTGGCTGAAGAGCTGCTGGCCAAGGTAGGTATCGCCGACAAGCGCCATGCCTACCCCGCGCAACTTTCCGGCGGGCAGCAGCAACGCGCCGCCATTGCGCGTACGCTGGCCATGCAACCACGGGTTATCCTGTTCGACGAGCCGACCTCGGCCCTCGACCCGGAGATGGTTCAGGAAGTACTCGGCGTCATCCGCGCACTGGCCGAAGAAGGCCGGACCATGCTGCTGGTAACCCACGAAATGAATTTTGCACGTCAGGTATCAAGTGAAGTGGTGTTTTTGCATCAGGGAATGGTCGAAGAACAGGGCACACCGCAGCAAGTATTCGAAAACCCGCTGTCGGCAAGGTGCAAACAATTCATGTCGAGTCACCGCTAACGGAGCAACACCCATGCAATCGTACAAAAAGATCTTGCTGATCGCAGCGGCCACCCTTGCCTTCAGCGGCAGTGCCTTTGCTGAAACCATGAAAATGGGCATCGAAGGGGCCTACCCGCCGTTCAACAACAAGGACGCGAGTGGCCAGGTGGTGGGCTTTGACTATGAAATCGGCCAGGCCCTGTGCGCCAAGATGAAAGTCGAGTGCGAAGCGGTGACGTCAGACTGGGACGGCATCATCCCGGCGTTGATGGCCAACAAGTTCGACTTCCTGATCTCGTCGCTGTCGATCACCGAAGAGCGCAAGCAGGTGGTCGATTTCACCAATCCGTATTACTCGAACAAGCTGCAATTCATCGCGCCGAAAACCTCCTCGATCGACGTATCGAGCGTGGAAAAAGCCAAAGAGAGCCTTGTCGGCAAGTCAGTGGGTGCACAGCGCTCGACACTGGCCGCCACCTGGCTGGAAGACAAGCTCGGGATCATGGACGCCAAACTCTATGACACTCAGGAAAACGCCTTCCTCGACCTGTCCTCCGGTCGCGTCGACGCCATGCTGGCCGACAAATACGTCAGCTTCGAGTGGCTGAAAAGCGAAGCCGGTCAGCACTTCGAGTTCAAGGGCGAGCCTGTCGTGGAAGACGACAAGATCGGCATCGCCGTGCGCAAGGGTGACGACGCCCTGCGCGAGCGCCTGAACGCGGCCCTGAAAGAAATCATCGCTGACGGCACCTACAAGAAGATCAACGACAAGTATTTCCCTTTCAGCATCCTCTGATTCACCTGACCGCGTCGCCGCCGCTTGCTGTCGAAGCGCGGCGACCGGCCCTGACAAAGCCTGCCCATGAACATTGATCTCCACGGATTCGGCCCGGCCCTTGCGGCTGGCGCGCTGATGACGGTCCAGCTTGCTCTCTCGGCCCTGTGCCTGGGGCTGGTGCTCGGACTGCTCGGCGCCTTGGCCAAGACCTCGCCCTACAAGCCGCTGCAATGGCTGGGCAGTACCTACTCGACCCTGGTACGCGGCATTCCCGAACTGCTTTGGGTGTTGCTGATTTACTTCGGCACCGTCAACGGTATGCGCGACCTGGGCAAACTGTTCGACATTCCCGACCTGGCCCTCAGCGCCTTTGCTGCCGGGGTCATCGCCCTGGGCATTTGCTTCGGTGCCTACGCGACCGAAGTGTTTCGCGGCGCGATTCTGGCCATCCCCAAAGGCCACCGCGAAGCCGGGCTCGCGCTGGGCATGTCACGCTCGCGCATCCTTTTCAAACTGGTCCTGCCGCAGATGTGGCGCATCGCCCTGCCCGGCCTGGGCAACCTGTTCATGATTCTGATGAAAGACACCGCGCTGGTCTCGGTGATCGGCCTGGAAGAAATCATGCGCCACGCGCAGATCGCCGTGGGCTTCACCAAGCAAGCGTTCACCTTCTACATGGTCGCGGCCTTCATGTACCTGGGCCTGACCGTGCTGGCCATGGCCGGCATGTACTTCCTTGAAAAACGCGCCAGTCGCGGCTTTCTGAGGAGCGCGTCATGAACTGGGAAGTCATCATCAAGTGGCTGCCACGCCTGGCACAGGGCGCAACCCTGACCCTGGAACTGGTGGCGATTGCCGTCATCGCCGGGCTGATCCTTGCCATCCCGATGGGCATCGCCCGCGCATCGCGGCACTGGCCGGTGCGCGCCCTGCCCTACGCCTACATCTTTTTCTTCCGCGGCACACCACTGCTGGTGCAACTGTTCCTGGTCTATTACGGGCTGGCGCAGTTCGAGTCGGTGCGCCAGAGTGCGCTGTGGCCGTACCTGCGCGACCCGTTCTGGTGTGCCGTGGTGACCATGACCCTGCACACCGCCGCCTACATCGCCGAGATCCTGCGTGGCGCCATGCAGGCTGTGCCGCCAGGTGAAGTCGAAGCGGCACGGGCGCTGGGCATGTCGAAATGGAAGGCGCTGTTCTATATCGTCCTGCCACGCGCAGCACGCATCGGCCTGCCGGCCTACAGCAATGAAGTGATCCTGATGCTCAAGGCCAGTGCGCTGGCCAGCACCGTCACCCTGCTGGAACTGACCGGCATGGCGCGCACGATCATCGCCCGCACCTACCTGCCGGTGGAAATCTTCTTCGCCGCCGGCATGTTCTACCTGGTCATGACCTTCGTGCTGGTGCAGGGCTTCCGGCTGCTGGAAAAACTATTGCGTGTAGACGCAAGCCAAGGGCGCTGATATGAAAGGTGCTGGCGTCGATCCAGTCAGCACCTTGCCATACGAGTCCGCCACCATGCCCTCTGAACCTCGCTTGCAGGATGAACACCTCGGCAGCCACTTCGGTGCGCTGGACAGCTTCCTGTTCGCGCATCAGGCCTTGTGGCGGCCCAAGCCGTTCACGCACCTCTCCCTGCCTTGGGAAGACAAATACCCGGACCTCGCGCTCTGGCTGCGGCAACGCACGCTGGAACAGGCCGAGGCCGCGCACAATCACCCGGAACACCTCGACGCGCCCTTCCCGTTCAAGCAACTGGCCGCCGAAGCGGTCGCGCTGAGCCACGTCGCCGAACTGCCCGTGCACGCCCTGCAGCCAGTCGAGGCGCGCATGAGCGTCGATGTGCCGGGGCGCAAGTGGCAGCAGATCGAAGCCTTCGCCAGCCATCTGGACATGCGTGACAGCGCGACTCACTGGCTGGACTGGTGCGCTGGCAAAGGCCACCTGGGGCGCCGCCTGACCGGGCCCGGCCAGCGTCTGACCTGTCTGGAGAATGATCCGGCGCTGATCGAAGCAGGCCTGGCCCTGAGCACGCGGCAAGGCATCGACGCCAGACATGTGCAGCAGGATGTCATGGCCGACGATACGTGGCGCTACCTGCAACCCGAACATACGCCTGTGGCGCTGCATGCCTGCGGCGACCTGCACATTCAGTTGATGGAGCTGGCCAGCCAGACGGGCTGTCGGCGTATGGCGATTGCGCCGTGCTGCTACAACCGTACCCGGCACGACCTTTATCAGGCGCTGTCCAGCGAGGGCAAGGCGTCCGGCCTGAAGCTGTCGCGAGACGAGCTCGGCCTGCCGCTCAGTGAAACCGTGACAGCGGGCGCGCGCGTACGTCGTCAACGCGACATCTCGATGGCCCGCCGCCTGGGCTTCGACCTGCTGCAGCGCCGCCTGCGCGGCATCGATGACTACTTGCCCACACCCTCGCTGCCGACGTCATGGCTGGATGCACCCTACGCGGACTACTGCAACCATCTGGCAAAACTCAAGCATCTGCCTGCACCGGGCCAGCAGGACTGGGCTGCGCTGGAAGCCGCAGGCTGGAAAAGACTGGCCGAAGTGCGCAACCTGGAACTGGTCCGCGATCTGTTTCGGCGTCCGTTGGAGATGTGGCTGGTGCTGGACAGGGCGATGTACGTGCGCGAGCAGGGTTACAGCGTGAGCGTTGGCACTTTCTGTGACAGCCGGATTACACCGCGCAACCTGCTGATTCTGGCCCGAAAATCGTGACTGAAATCGGTTGAGCAACCTGTGGATAAGTCTGTTGATGAAAATGTGGATGAGTGCGTTAAAGCTTGGCGCGCCAGTTACTGAAGCCCCTTATTTTTTTCCGCCATCCTTCCCGTAACCCGCAAAAACAATGCCTTGCGGCTCAATGCACCCGACTGCACATAATCACCCGGCTGCGCAAAACTTTATCGGCAAATTGTGCATAAAGATTTGGTAAAGGCTCTGGCGCAAGCGTTTTGCGCGGCTCAATCGTGCACACGCAGACGCCTGTGCACGAGCTGTCGGGGCGCAAAATTTCAGACCTCTTCGACACACTCCAGCGAGCGCTCGACCATGACCTTGGCCATTTCCAGCATGTGCATGGAAGCGAACGCCAGATCGCGCTGCGAACCGGTCAGTTCATCGCCGAGTTCGTGAGCGGTGGCCGATGCGCAGCGCAGGAAATCCAGCGCGTGCACCAGGGTGGCTTCCAGGCTGATGAAGTCGAACTTGCTGTCGTGGGGTTCCTTGGCCGGTCGGGAGATTGGCAGGTAACACTCCATGGCGCGCTTGACCACAGCCTTGTCGAAGACCGGTGCTGCGCTGGACGGTTTGTTGGGCGGATCGGGGGTTACTTTGACCATGCTTTAGCTCCTTCTATTGAAGTCGCTGCCATTTCGCTACTAAACGAAAAGGCGGCAACTGTACGCGAGTTAGTAGACCGGTGAGCTAAGAACCGGCGCACCCGAAGGTGCCAAGCGCACAGTCGCCATAGCATCAGGACGAAGCCTAATGAAACGCGGCTGTGTTACGCCTTAACTCACTACGGGCTACTAAACCCGATCGCTGATAGGCAGCGACGGGCGGAGAGTAGAAGCCCAGATAGAGGGGCGCAAGCGGTCGGGGATTCTCTCGGAAATGTCCTTCAAAAGAAAGAGACGGTGCCTGCAAAAACGCGCCTGAAAGCGTTGCAAAAGGTGAGTTCACAGTACGACGCTTTGATTCTGGCCGAAGGCCGTAGGAGCGAACTTGTTCGCGAAGACTGAATACGCAGCGCCGCATTCCTGTCATGACTCACGACTAAAACTGATCATCCTTCAACCGCGCAAACGGCACACTGCGGTTCTGCAGCTTGCGCAACGTCAGCTTGTAGGCACTGGACTTGATCTGACTGCCCATCGGCGTCTCCTCCAGCAAAATCCGCCCCGACGCAAAGGCACAGCCCGTACTCATCATCTTGTACTTGAGCAGGTACAGCCCCGGGTCCATCTTGGCGAACACAAACACCGCCCCGGCCGGCACAAACGCATGCCGAAACGCCCTGCGCCCCACCGCATCCGTAACCTTGGCATACACCGCCGACTCGCCCGCCGAGTTATCCACAGTGATCTGCGACCAGCCGTTGTCCTTGAGCACCGGCATGTCCTTCACATAACCCGCCTTGTCCGGCCACGGCGCGCCCATCGGATCGAGCGCCGGCACGCCACACTCGGACGCCGCCGCATCCACCGATTTGGCCGGGCTCGCTACAGGCTCCTCGACCGGCTCGGCAGGCGCGGGCTTGACCCACGTCTGCGCAACCGGCGCAGGCTCCGACGGCACAAACGACTTGCCTGCACCCGGTTCGTAGCCCATCCACGCGCCACCCGCGCAGAAAACCACAAACAACAGCGCCCAACGCCACGCACTGCGACGACGCCTGTCACGGGAAGGAGATGCAGAAGCGTAGGAAGAGGACTTGGGCGCCGGTCCCGAACGAGCCGCCTGAGACGGCGCAGCAGCAGTCGCTGCAGAAGTGGCGGCATACACATGCACCGCCTGCCCACGCGCCGCATGCGCCTGCTTGCGGCGCGCAGCGTCCATACGCGCCTTGTGCTCATTGGCAGCGAGCTGCGCATCATAAGCCGCACGCCGCGAAGGGTCAGCCAGCACATCGTGAGACGCGTTGACGACGCCCATCATGTCCGAGGCGTAAGGATCTGGATTCCTGTCCGGGTGCAGCTTCTGCGCCAGCTTGCGATAAGCCTTCTTGATCTGCTCAGGAGAGGCATCGCGAGCAACACTCAGCAGCTCGTAATGCGTAGGCGTTCTCTGCATTGCACTTGCTGTCCATGGCTGACTGCCATTTTCGATACAGTTGTATCGGCCAAAAAGCCGGTAGCTCCAGTGCAAATCCGACGCAACAGCAACCAGCGCACAAGAAAATGCCCGAATCCAGAGGATCCGGGCATTTCTTGAAACATCGATGAAGCCTTCGTCGGCATCCAGACGCACATTCATGCGATTCAGACAGCCATCCTCAGCCCCACCCTGCGCAAAGCCGACAGGCCAGGCGCATGTGCAAATATCCTTCAACAACTCTTCAGCGAATGACCAGCCTGCGGCATACAACACCCCAAACCCGGTTACGATCCATCGCATCACTCATCAGATAGTCCTTTATCTGCATGGCTGAAAAGCTAACGACCCGTGCTGCTGACTCAGTAGCCTGGGCCGTTGAGAACAAGCCTATGCAAAGCCCTCCTGCCCCGCAACTGCCCAAAAATGGCGGGGTCGGATGGGTGCCTGTTCGTACGCCAAATCGCCATCAACGCTGGACCCATTGGTTTGCGCGACCAGGTTAAAAATCCAGCGTTCTGTCAGGCACAAGCGACGAGCGCCAAAGGCAAAATCAACGCCCGAATTCAACGCCATCCGCCCCACCACACAGACCAATCTGTCAAAACCGAAGGACACGTCCTGCACCACCACCCGCCCGCATCCGACCCGAGGCGCCAATGGTCGATTTTTTTCAACTGAATCAGACAGCTATGCTTTACAAGCGCATCAGACTCTATATACTCGCAGCCCATTAGCCGGTATAGCTCAGTTGGTAGAGCAACTGACTTGTAATCAGTAGGTCCCGGGTTCGACTCCTGGTGCCGGCACCATATAAATCAAGGGCTTGCAGCGATGCAGGCCCTTGTTTTTTGCGGTACACGTAACAAGCCACGTAACAAGCCATCCTTTCACTGCGCCTGACCAGGCCTTAGACGTGATTACTCGCGTCGGCAAAAGCGCACACGCCAACACACGTCCGCACCTCCCCAAGCAGCCCACCCAAGGGCAGCGTCTCAAAATTTGCTGGGGCAGAAAAAAAGAGCGATATTAGTAATATGCTTTGCTGAAAACGGCTACAGCCCTTGTAAAACAAGGCTCTCAGCGTTTTGGGGAAATAGCGATATTGAAGCGATATGAAGGCGATAATATTACCTTTATGAACAGTAATATTTACCTTCCTTAAAACCCAATGATTCCGGGGGTTTGGTAAAATATCGCTATTCATATAGCTACCATATCGCTATCCCCTGCTATATGAAGGACCCAGCGAAACCGGGGCCTCCAGCCCCTTTTTCCTCACATCTAGCTAATATCGCTATTTTTTTTACCCCACCCCTATTTTCAGAACGAAATCCCACCTTCCGGTCACGTTTCAGCGCCATCGACCCGGTCGGGGCATAGGAGATCAACATGTCCGAGGATTTATGCGTCACTGACCAGATCGCGTTGTCCCGCCATCGAGTTTTCCTCCTGAGGGAGTTGAATCGAACCAGGAGCATGGCGCTTCGTTCGGCGATCTATGACCAGCTCGCCCATTTTTCTGCGCTGCTCTGCATGCCGATACCTGCCCTCGATACCATTGGCTTGCCCGAACAATCAGCTGAGGACGCATTGATTCCCTTCTGGTCAGCACTCGACCTACTGGATGGCAAAGGCGAACAGTACAACCATTCGGCGGCACCCGAGTCGTTGCTCGCGATCAACTTCAAAGATCTGCAATCACGTCTTGACAAGCATGGTTGCGGGCTACAGATCGACTCATCTCTCCGCAGATTTCTAACCGAGTCCGTTAAGCCGAAATTCGTCGAGGCCAACAAGAACGTGGCCAGTGTTTTATTGAAGAAAACAGTCAGGTGTATGGTTTTTCAAGCCCGTGAGTAACTGTGTAACGCAGTGAAACCTCCAAACTGACCTACGAGCCTTGTCGCTCAGGGCTTTCAGCCCATCCACTGCGAACGAGGCTATGACCGAAATCGGCGTGCGATTTGATCGATCCTGATTTCGAAAACCCTGGCCTCAGGGTCTTTTTTAGTTTTTCACCCAGAGAAACCGGGGGCTTCTGCACGTAGCTCCTGAATGCTTTTCCAAGGTCCACAGTGCAATCCCACTGCATTCCTCTGCAAAACTTTGCACTCTGTGAAATGGCTGATCAGCCGCAGAGGCCCACGGCCCGCTTGGGCTTGAAGGGCTATTGCACTGCATCGAGATTTGCAAAAAAAACGGACGCGAAGCCCGTCGGCGGGAGGGGGATAAGTGCTTTTCCTTGCGTTTTTTTATTCCTAGGCCAATTTTCCCTCAAGCCAAGATCATCTGAGATTCAGTCCTTCTATCGGAGAGTGGCGGCGAAGCCAAAGCAAGCCAAGCCACTGTACGCACATACAGTTAAATTCGGAGGTCAGATGGTCACGGCAGTGGTTATCACAGAGAAAAAAGCAGAGGTTGATGCATGGGTCGCGTTGCTTGAGGACATCACTGCGTTGCTCGCTTGTCCCGGAGTCCATCACATATTGCTGCTGCAACGTGCTTGCGCTCTGCATACCTCGCAAATCGTGAACGCAGAGGAGTACAGCGACATGCTGGAACTCGCTGACGGAGCGCTCGCATATGCAATTGAGGAGCAGCTATACCTCCCTGCATCAGAAAGTGCCGCCTGATGCAGGTCTTGGTCATTCCAAGAGGCGCAAGGGTATAGCGTTGGAACCGAGAGAGAGGGAGCGGGACGAAGCGATACAAGGGAACGTGATAGTCCGATCGACTCACTGCGAATATTTAGGCAGGCATGCAAACATTGCCTGGCTTTAGGCAGGCATGCCCAAAAGAGGAACAGCGGCTTCCGGAGCTGGTGGACGTCACATTGGCCACCAATGGCCCACAACGGTTTGTGCTCAGTGGTATTGAATACGTCGGCGGCTGTGCCTACGCGCAGGCTTGTGTTATTGAGAATATCGCAGCATGCTGCGACGCGGAGTATTTTGGTTCACAAGGAAATATTATATTACTGAATGAATACACCTCCCTCTTAAAAGGGGTGATACTTTTTTAATCGTAGTGCTGTTAAGCGCTGCTACACTCCAGTTCTTCTAAAGACACATCTTATAATTAACTGCTCTTTAGTTTTGTCTATCGCCCGTTGTGACCCACCGAAGAACCTCTGCACTCATCTGTAAATACGTAGAATTTTAGATCAGGCGATCACAACGGATTGCATCACAGATGCAGGCCGTGTGCGCAGACATCATGACGCCACACACGGCTTGACATCATTGCTAGTTACGGTACGGGCTAGGAGAAAGTGTTGACATTCGAATTGATCCGCTCGGGTTCATAGTCACAATAAATCGCTCTGGAGACGCTGGGATGTCAGCATGGATACCCATTGCGTGCTGCAGAGCTTCGCGCATGTCACTCCAATCAGATATAGCGCTACGCATATCGTCCACATTCTCACGTGGCAGCATTCCCGGATTGATTCCTGACGCTCCCGTCATGAACCTATGCTGCATGTCCGCAAAATCCAGTGTTCTTTGCGTATGTGAGTAAAGATTGTTGTAGCGGTTTCTCAGGCTTTGAGGTGCTTGACTACTAATAAATTCATGCTGATCTCTTGGTAGACCAGCAGACTCCGCAAGTTGATGTCTGACGCTCAGAAGCTGATTGGAAGTTACGTTATCTTCGTCACCCGAGTTATTACTAACTCGGTCTGGGGAGTTCACCTGATGGGCCATCCTGGATCCGCCGACACATATATTTCCCATTCGTATACCCTCTTCAAGTACAGCATTTATGACGCCACTTGAGTGGTCATAGGGAGCGGTTTGGTTCCAAGCTTATAAGATAATTTCCCAAAATATTGCTAGCGCCGAATTTAGACATCAAAGCGTCACTGACTTGAGTTTGGCGGACAGTAACGCTGCCTTCGCAGCGTCTGCCGTGAACGCAACTGCATTACCAGGCACCGGGGTGGGCCCGTGCTGATGCGCGGCGAGTTGGATATTCATATCCTGAACCAGATCGAGCAGGTCACACACCACCTGAAATATGTTCACGGCCCCGGATCCGATCCAGTTTTTCGGAGCCTGCAGACGCTGACTCTCGCTGGTGATGCTCTCTCGCAATCCCTGAATGCGTTCGTGCATGTCGCCACCCACCGTGGCGTTGTGCTTCTGGCCGACCACCAGGTTCAGGTCACGCCCGGTGGCTTGGTGCAAGTCGTCCACCGCCGCCAGACTCGCAGATCCACCCGACAGCAGCTTGAGCGCTCCCAGGGCCTCGATCTTCTTTACGCCACCCACTGACTCTGTCGAATGGTCGTCCACTGTCCTGGTGTGGCTCTGGAAGCTTTCGGTGTTCGTCATGGCGTCGACTTCGCGCTCGATCGCCTGGTCCTGAATCTTGCCGTCAGTCTTGCGCAACCAGTTGCCATCCGCGTCGACGCGCTGCTGCACAGCGTCACTGTGCTGCCACACCTGGTCACCCTTGGGGACCTTCGGCAATGTCAGGCCATGCGGCAGGATCGTCTGAATGTAAGGCTTATGCGGCAGGCCGTAGGCGAAACACACCACTACGCTGGTGCCCTCCTCCGGAAAGGCGAAGAACCCCATTTCATCCCCACCCACTGGCATAGGCAGCGGCACACCGGCCAGTACCGGCAACGTCGTGTCGATCTCGCCGTCTGGCCCCATCACCTGCAGGTCGACCGAGAAGCGCGGTCGGAAGTCATCACACAGCCCGGCGCTGGCCGGCGCATCCGCCACGGCTACGACCTTGGCGAAGCGCGGCAAGTGATAGCCACCAGTGAGTTCAGGGAATTGTCGCTCTACGCTGCGCTTGATTGCGTCGTCCATTTGATAGCCATCTGCGTGCCGGCCAGCGTAACGTTCGTGATCCGCTCGCCCTGGTTGATTGATACGCCTGGTCGCAGGCCCGGCAAGGCCGCGATTATTGCGCTCTGGCTGCCCTGGTAACCGTCGAAAAGGTTAACCGGCAACTGCAACGGCGACCGAGCGCCGAAGAAACTGTCAGCCCAGGCACCGACGTAGATCTCGCCGTCGCCCTGTTGCTGCCAGATAAAGTCCTTGATGCCAAACACCCGCGCCATGCTGTCCAGTGCCTGGTAACCAGCGGCCAGGTTGTAGAAGAACGGCGTCTTGGTGCGTGTATACGCCTGATCCGGTACCCGAAAGCGCAGGCCGGTCTTGCTGCCGATATCGGCCAGTACCGCGCGCAGATCTACATGGCGCAGGTTCATGGGCAACGGGTTGGCCAGCACCGCAGCTAACTCGCGGCACAGCACCACCTGCTCGATGCCGTTGGTGGCAGTGCAGCGCTCGACATAGCCAATGAAATGACGCTGCAGGACCGCTTCGTTGTAGCCGATATCGAATGTGACCAAACCTTTGACGGTAACACCGGCCTTGATCGTGAACGTGGCGCGTCCCGGACTCTTGAGATCCAGACGAACATCGTCATTGATCAGCGGCATGGTCACGCCGCCGATCGTCAGCACCTTGTGCAGCTTCATGCTCATGGCGTGCCGCCCAGGTAGGTGTCCACTTTCTTGAGCACGGCCTCAAAACCGGTCAGCTCTTCGGGTGTGCCCGATCCGCTGCCCGCAACACCATCACCTGGTGCTGACTGCGACGTTACGCCGTTGCCGGCACGCCGGTTCTCAACCTTCTCCGGGTTGGATAGCTTCTCGCTCAGGGTGAACTGGACGATCCACTGAGCCAGTGTGTCGTCTTCACGGGCGCTGACCCCGTCAGAAAACGTCACCTGCCGGATCCCGAAGGCCTTGGCCGTGTCGTTCACGATGCGGTAGGTCTGGAGCTGGCCACCGCCTGCAGTCGCCTCGGCCAGGCGCATGATAGTGCGCAGGTCCTCAAGGGCCTTGTAGGGGATTGTCAGCGCGACGGTCAGCGTCTTGGGTTTGAACCCCTTGTGCGATTTGTCGGTAGCCGATGTCTGGCCGCCCAGCTCGTCGGCCTCGATCTTGAGGTTGGCCGTCAGCTTCATGCGGTGGCCGACGATCTGCTCGCCATTGAGTAGCAGCGTCATAGGCCCACCAGTTCCTGGACAAAGCTCAGACTCTCCGCAGATCCGACCAACAATGCGCCTGCACACAGCGGCCATTCATGACCAGGTGCTTCGCCTTCGAGCAGTTCGCGACGCAGCTGGCCCAGGTCACCCGGTCCCAGCATCCTGGACTGTATCGATACGTCGTCGGCACTGTTGGTGAACTGGGCTTTCAGATCGGCCAGCTGCTGCTCGCGCTCTTGTACCTGCGCCTTCTTTCGCGCCTGCAGATCTGCAAGGTCCGACATGGGCGAGCTGTCGGCGGCATAGCCTTCGAGTACCGCCAGTTGTCCGGCCATGGACTGGCTGGCCAGCTTGGTGATCGGGCAGCGCTGCAGCGGCAACTGGCTCCAGAGCGGCATTTGCCCGGCGATCGGCATGATCCATTTTTCCACTTCCAGCTTGGCCAGGTGTTCGGCACGGCGCTCGGCGCGCACCAGGTCAGGCATAGGCAACACCACGTTGAACCGCCCCAGCGTTGCCGCGAGCTGGTCCAGGCGCGTGGCAAGGAATATCAGTACCAGGGCGCTCTGCTGACCTTGCGGGCGGACTGCGTCGGTCGTGTCAGTCAACTTATCGGCCAGCAGCTGCAGCAGGTTGGGCGCAGACAGAAAGCGTTGGTGACCACCGCTGCCCTGCCCTACACCGTGCTGAAACGGCGTCACCACAATGCACGACGGAATGTTTTCAAACTGCGCGACCAGCGCATCACGTCCGGCGCTGATGGCGGACTTCGCGGCACCTGCGATCAGACCAGGACTGGTGGTGGCGATATCGGCCAGCATCGATACGCGCTGGCCGGTGATGACCATTTCGCTCTGGATCAGGTCACGAGCGTCCGCCATCTGATCCATCCACTGGGTGGCCTGCACCGGCCATTGCAGTTTGATCGGTGCCCATTCATTCGCCATTGAGCACGACCGCTTCAATCCATCCAGGAGTAACCGGCTGTGTGGTCTCCTTCGGGTAGCCAGGCACCTGCGGCCATTCACGCACTGCCTGCCGCCAGGTCAACAACTGGGTGAATTGCTCGGGTGTGATCGGCAGTTCACCGCCCAGATCGCGAGCATCGCGGTACTGCGATACCAGGTTATCCGACACCTTCAAACGCAGCTCCATCCAGAGCCTGGCTAACAACGTGGGATCGCCCTGGACAACAACGTCCTCGGCGTAGTCGGTAGCGTGGCCGCCGGCGTCCAGGTAGTCGACAACGGCTTGATACAGCGGTGGATTGTAGTCCTGGGTAACATGACAACGGTTGCCAGCAACGGTTATCACGAACGAGCCATCGTTTTTACGGGCGACGTCGGTAAACATTACCGCGACGGTCTCAGGCTCCTGAGCCGGGGACTGGTCCAAAGGCGGCAGCACCTCTTCGAGTATGTTGAGTGAAATATCAGTCATGGTGCGTATCTCCAGGCGAAACCATAGATGGTCGATCCCCCACTAAATTGAATGACGGTGCCGCCTGCTGCTTGACCACCACGACCTATAACGCCGGCGCCGCCGGAGTAGTAGTGCATCAGCGTGTAGCACCAGGTGCCGCCTGCCGGGAGCTGCACGGACGTGCCCACTACCGCAACCGAGAAAAAGTTACTGGTGTCGGGCCGGAAGAAATTCTGTTCTCCCCAGAGCACCCCCATGTCTGATGCATCTACCTGCAGGCGCAGGCCTGCGCCATTGTTTGACCAGCCCAGCCTCAACGTATTGGCGTTCTGACTCGCACCGCCACCTTGCTGCACAGGGGTGAAACCGAGACGGTTCTGCAGGTAATAAATGCCGCCGTTAGAGCTACGACGGAAATAAGGGAACTCCGGGTTGTCGCTGGCGAAACCAGCGGTCTGGATCGAATCCCCGGCGACGCGCTGGTTCAGCAGAGAGTTGACCTGAGAAACCGTGTAGCAGTCCGTGATGCCGTAGCCGGCGATGGAGTTGGATTTGTTGGCCTTGTCGTTGGGGTTGAACGAGTGCTCCGTCCAGATCCGGCCAATGTCCGAGGTGTCGACCGTCAACTTCAGACCGACGTCCGACCAACCGATGTACACCTTGTTGGTCTTCTGGCCTGCACCGCCACCTTGCTGCAAGGGCGTGAAGCCAAGCTGCGGCTGCAGGTAATAAACCTTTTCATCAGAGATGCGACGGAAATACGGATAGTCGGTGTTGTTGCTGGCAAAACCGGCGTGAATAATGGAGTCGGCCAGTACCCGTCTGCCCACCAGGTCGTTGACCTGCTCGACGGTATAAGCGTTGGTGATCCCGTAGCCGCTCAGCGAGGTGGCCTTGTTGGCCTTGTCATTGGGGTTGAATGAGGTTTCCGTCCAGATCCTGCCCAGATCGTTGCCGTCGACGCTCGCTTTGAGCGTCGCGCCGGTCCAGCCGATGTTGATCTGATTGCCCTTCTGGTCAGGCCCACCGCCTTGCTTCACGAAACTTTTGTTCGCGTCATCCTTGCTGTACGCATCGGTGATGCCGTAGCCGGCGAGCGTTGTCGGGTTACTGCCGCCGGTCACCAGACCTTTCACGTTGACGTTTACTTTTGTGTACGCACCTGCCGCGACACCGCTATCGGCCAGCGTCAGCGCGATCTCTGTATCGCTCGCGCCGTCATAGGTACCAGAGCCAGTGGCCGCACCTTTGAACTTCAGGGTTCGGGCCGTCGACAGGCGCGCCGCTTTGCCCACTACGGTGGTGCCGTCGACGATCGCAGCGATGACGGCATCCAACGCCGAGCGCACCGCGTTGACTAGTTTGGTACTGGCCAGCACAGCACTGCTGTTGCTGTTCGGATCGTCGCTGATCGCGTTGGGCAGCTTGCCAAGGCCCACATCGTCCTTTGTCGTGGCGCGAGCGCGCAGCTCCGGATAGTCACCAACCCGCGCCGCGAAGTGCTTCACCAGCTCGCTGTCGATCGCCTCGATCGGACGCAGGTCGACCAGGCTGCTGGTACCGGAGATGTCGGCCAGCGGTACCAGGTAGTGCCTGGCCGAGGCGCTGTCGGTGTAGTCGACCTTCGCTTCCTGGCCGAACACAACCTTGAACGAGGCAACGACGTCGCTCAGCTCGCGCTGCAGCACCACATCCAGCCAGGCTTTGGTCGGCACTGCCGGCACGGTCACAGGTAGTACGGTATCGAGCTGCAGACGAACGCCTTCGACATAAGCCACGCCCGGATTGAGCTGGTAGGCATTGCCCACCTTCTGCAGCTGCAGGCCTGCGCCGAAAAAGCAGGCGCGCCCGAACATGTCCCGGTTGCTGATGCGTTCACGCTCATCGATGCCTTTCATGCGCGCGGTGTAATCGAACTGCCAGGTACTGGCGTCGATCTTGATGCCAGTCAGTTGCTGGGCACCGTCGAACACCACCAGGAAGTTGCGCGTGACGTTGTTGCCGATCTGGTCGGGCAGGATGTTTTTGCGCTTCTGTTGCACCGGCACGTAGGCGACCGACAGCAGCACGTCGTCGCTGGTCTCCATGCCGATCCAGTTCCAGTCGAAGTCACCGATATCGGTGCCCATCAGCAGGCTATACACCACCTGGTTAGGGTTCACGTAACCCTGCTGGGTGATGTTTGCGGTGTAGACGATCTGGGACGCTGGCGGCTTCACGCCCGCGCGATTGACCGGGCCGCTCACATTGAGGCCTGGCACGTTGGCCAGCACGAAGCGGGCCACGGTCAGCGGCAGGTTGGCCGCTTGTTTCTGGGCGATCAGTTTCTCGCCGGCGAGGGTGATGCTTGCAGCCATGAGGGCTCCTAAAGGCTGGCGACCAGCGTTTGCTGATCGTCATTGAAATCCACCAGGGCAACAGCGAGCCGCACCGGGGTGATGGTTACAAAGTCATACCGGCGACAGGTGCGCCCGTACTGACGGATCAGCACACGCAACAGGTCGGGGTTCTCGGACAGTTGGGAATCGCTCAGGGTGAGCAACACGACGTCCCAGTCGCGTTCGGGCATACGTTCCTGGATCTCGACATAACCCACGCCGAGGCGCTCCAGGATGCGTTTCAAACCGGCAGTGCTGCCGGCGTCCACGGAGTTGATAAAGGCGTACTTGACCCGCAACCGGAACAGGCTTTCGGGTTCGGCGGGAAACCGCGTGACGTCGCGCTGCCAAGCCCACAGCTCCAAAATGGACAGGTGGCAGGTGTCCGCGTCGAACTGCAGATAAGGCCAGCGCAGCCACTGGGTGGTCTGTTCCCACCAGAGCTGGGCGGTGGCCACCAGCTTGGTCAGCTCCAGCCCTTCGAGCCAGAACGGCAGCTTGAGCTTGATCATTGCAGGACCACCGCCAGGCTCTGGATCCGGGGGATGGTCAGCGCGGACACGATGTCGGCATTGGCGAAACGCAGCGAGCTGATGTTGGGAAACTGGACGTGCAGTTCTTCGGTCAGGCGGCTGAAACTGAAACGCGACTGGGGAAAGGTGCGGGTCGGGGCGTAATCGCTCTGCGTGCTCTCGCGAAACGCGGCCCGGATGAACAGCCCGACTTCGGTCTGCAGCGCCTGCAACTGCAGCTCCGTCAGGTTGGCCACCGGCCAGACGTTGACGCTGATCGCGTGCCAAGTTTCGGGTATGGCCATGGCCAGCAGGTCGTCACCGTGACCGTGGTTGCCGCCGTCACGGATATGCGTGTTGATCTGCTCAAGGAAGGTGTCGGCTGGCACGCCGGCGTCGAACAGCACGAAGGCATTGGCGCTGCCTGGTCCACGCGGTGCGCCGTGTTCAAAGTACACGCCGTCAGCGGCAACCCCAGGAAACCCGGTAATAATTGCCCGATACACCGCGTCGGTGTGCCATTGGTTGACCGCCGAAAACTGGTTGCGCACGCGCAGACGTAGCTGGTCGTCATGCTCGGAATCCGCGCCAGGCGTCTGCAGCCAGTCGGTATTGTTCACCACCTGGACAACGCCCGGTACCGACTGAGGCAGCACGGCGTAATAACCAGGTGCCAGGTTGTAGCCGCTGCCGGCTCCCACGGCCTTGACCGGCACCACCAGCTGACTCTGGCCCTCTTCAAAGCTGCGCGGCTCGGTGGTCACCAACTGGTAGATATGACCGTTGAGGGTCGGTGACTGGACGACAGTGCCGATCGGCACTTCCAGCTCGCCACCGGTATTGGCGCGGGTAAAGAGCAGTTCACCAACGGCCACCGTCGCAGCCTTGCGCTCGATGTTTACCGCCCAGGCCAGCATGTCTAGCCACTGCGCACCGGCAGTCTTGACGAAGAAATTCGGCAGCACCGTACCGCTGACGAACTCCAGCAGCCACAACACCGGCTTGGTAACAAGTGCCGTGATGATCCGCCAGAACGGGCTGTACGCGCTGGTGTTGGTCAGCGTGCTGCCCTGCTCGACGGCGAGCTTTTCCCAGGCCTGTTTGAGCTGCGTCTCAGTGGTCGGAATGCCGGAGTCACCCAGCGCCTTTTTGAAGTCGACGGTCATAGGGTGATCTCCACCTGGCCGAACTTCACGGTCGTGGCGGTCACCAGGTACACACCCGGCTGGGTCTGCTCGATCTGCGCAGTGCCTGGTACCAGGCGTTCGTCATCCTCGACGAGCAGCTCCATCTGCTGAATGCAGTCACGCTGACGCAACCGGTCGCGCTCGGCCACCAGGGTGATCAGCAGGCCGCTTTCGCGGATCAGGTGCGCGATGTCCTGGGCGATTGAGGCGCGGTCATCTACCAGCAGGGGCTGGCGGGCCGGATCGAGCACCAGGTCATTGTTCATGATCAACAGATCGACGTATTCGCTCATCAGCCGCCCACCGCCATAGCCATCATGTTTTCCAGCTCCAGCGGGGTCATCTGCTTGGAAGTATTGATGTTCACGGTCTCGACGTGGGTGCCGGGGCGCTGGTTGGGATTCATGGCGTTGCTCTGGTTCTGGAAGCTTTGCATCAGTCCTCCTTTCGGGACGGCCTGCGGTTTGGTGGGGCTGATCGACGTATTGGCGTTGATCGCCTTGCGGGCCTCGATACCCTTGTCCGATTTGGCGGGCAGCTCGATGACCTTCTCGACGCGCTCTGGCAGAGCAGCTTTGGCCGGCATAGAAAACGCCAGGTCAGCCGACGCCGGCGGCAGCATGATCGGGTCGGCCTGGCTGATCTGCGGAGCAGGCATCTGCAACGGTTTGAAGGGCAGCACGTTGGGTTGCGGCAGGCTGATGGGCGGTGCCGGTTGGATCTGAACTGCAGGTGCGGGAACCTGCACATGCGCAGACTGAGCGACGGCAGCCGGTACCAGGGCCAAGGGTTTGGGTGCCTGAGTTGCGGGAGCCTGCGCAGCCGAGGCGACTTTCGCCCCCGGCACTGTGCCCGCTGGCGGTGTGGTCACCACTGCCGGCAGTTGTGGACCCGGTACAGGTACGCCCACCTGACCAGGCAGATCGGGCACCTTCGGCGGCTCTGGCAAATCGCCAAACGTGGTCTCGATGTTGATACCGGGGATCTTGTTGGCCATCTCGATCAGGCCATTGATTGCGCCCTTCACCGTGGACAGGATGCTGTCCCAGGCAGTTTTGGCGATGCCGGACCAGCCGCCCATCGAGTCGAACCAGCTGGACAGTTTGGCCATCTGATCGCTGATCCACTGGAACGCGGTGGTGTTCATCAGCGCCGTGCACAGATCGTCCCAGTACACGACCGCCGCAACCACGGCAGCGGCCAACAGGACAATGCCGGCCACGATCAGCAGCACCGGGTTGGCCAGCATGGCGGCGTTGACCAGCCAGATCGCGCCCTGCCACAGCAACATGCCGACACGCACGATCGCCATCCAGGTGTACAGACCGATCAGGCCGACGACGAATGCCGCGACCATGACCGTGTGGAACAGGAACATGGCGATCGATTTGAAGCCTTGCCAGGTGAGCAGCTTCCAGACGGTGAGCATGCCCAGCCAGACCATCTTGCTGACCCCGACTACCAGGGTCAGCAACGACATGGCGGCAATGAAGCCAAAGACCACCAGCGTGGTGATACCGATGATGCGCGTGATGTTCGGGAACAGTTGCGTCCAGCGGGTCAGGGTCTTGGCAATGCCCACCAGACGTTCCATCAGAGGCATCAGCGTCGGGATCAGGGACTGACCGAAGGCAATGCGCAGCGCTTCGACGGCTTTGCCAAACTGCTCCCAGGGGTCGACCATGGCCTTGGCCATCTTCTCGGCGTTCTCCAGGCCCCGGACCTTGCCCAGTTCGGCAATGCCGTTGCGCAGGCGATCGGTGTCCTTGGCCAGCGCGCCGATCACCTGGGCACCTTCACCGCCGAACACTTCCATCAGCTTGGTGCCGGCAGCCGCGCTGGTCAGGTCGCCGTACTTGCCCTGCAGCTTGTCCATGATCTGCAGCATGGGCAGTGCATTGCCGGCGGCGTCCGTGAAGCTCAGGCCGGTTTTCTCGGCAGCCGCGCTGAGGTTTTCAAAAAACGCCTTGTAGCGCCCGCCGGCGTCGCCGCCTTCCATGGTGCTGGACAGCGTACCGACCACCGCCATTTGTTCGGCAAAGCTGACACCGGCCTGGGTGGCGATCGCCCCTACTTCCTTGAAGGCGTCTTTCAACTGGGCACCATCGGTGCGAAACAGCTTCACCGCCAGCGCGGTCTGGCCGGTCAGTTGCTGGGCCCATTCCACCCGGCCCATCTTGTCAGCCTGAGACTTGAACAGGTTGTACATGGTGCCCAGGTACGCGCCAGTGGTTTCGGCGTCGGATTTGGTGACCTTGGCCAGCAGGTTACTGGCGCTGGTGATGGTGGCCAGCTGGCCGCCGACCAGGCCCTTGATCGCGCCATCGATGACACGTGACGACGCCACGAACTCGGCGGCGCTGGTGGCGTAGGTGATCGAGAATTCGAGTGCAGTCCGGTTCAGCGACGCCAGCGCGTCTTCAGTGGTGCCCAAGGCGCGCATGTCGCCCAGCGCCCGGTTCACTTCCAGCGCCGGTTCCAGTGATTCGGTGATGGCCTTGCCCGCCCCCACCATGCCGGCCAGGCCCGCCCCCATCTGAATGATGTTCTGCTGGCTCTTGGCGGCAAGGTCGCTGAAGCTGGTTTTCACCTTGCCCAACGGGGCACTGACCTTGTCGGTCAGTTTCAGGATGAAAGCCAGGCGGGCGGAACGGTCAGCCATCAGGGTTATCCGTTAAAGGCAGTGGAAATGCCGTTGGCGACGGCAATTTCCATGCGTCTCCAGTGTTCGTCTTCAAGCCACTTGGCGGTGCCCATGCTTTCAATCGTGGGCTCAGCGCCAGGCAGCCAGCGTTGGGTCAGGGCCAGCAACTGGCCCAGCCCGTCCTGGGTCAGGCCTTCGGCATGTTCGAGGGCTTTTTTACGATCACTTCAACGTCCGGCGAATACTCTTCAAGCAACGCACCGGCCAGGGTCATGGTGGTGATCGGGTTTTCCAGCAGCGCTTTCAGTGCGGCCTTGTCTTCGTCCTTGACGGTCCCCATCAGCAGGTTGTGGGCCGGGGCGACCTTGTTGGCCTGGGTCGTTGCGTTGAAGTACTTGGTGATCACCTGCGGGGTCAGGTTGAAGGTAAATTCCTTGTCGCCACGTTCCAGGGTGATGCTGCGGTTTACTTCGCTCATGTCGGTGTTTCCGTAGGTTGAGTTGTAAAGGGTCAGGGTTGTGCCGGCGTGCGTTGCACGACCTGGCGGATGTAGTCCTGCAGGCCGAGGATCATTTGCCGGCTGAGGGCAAGCTCGTCTCTGAGGGTGAAATAATCCGATCGAGCGTCTGCTGCGAGTTCGGCGCTGCCTGCATCAGCCAGGCCGGTGGTGCCGGCGGTACCGGGCATTGCGGGGCAGACAGCTTTGATGCGCAGCCGGTAACTGCCATCAGCAACAGCAAGCTGCAGAGTGTTGATTTGAGCGCGGGCACGGTTCAGTTCCTCGGTGTGGTGGGTATCGAGCTGGTCCCGCGCTGCCAGCTGATCGCGAGCCAGGCGCGCCGCCTCTCGCTCGGTGTGCAGATCTGCAGTGGCGTCGACCAGATCAGCGCGGGCAGCGACGAGCTGGTTGCCCTGGTACTCGAAAGCGCACCAGGTCAGCAGACCGACCACCAGCAAAAACAGGGCAAGGCGCAGCGGGCTGATGGTCATTGCAGGCACAGCCTCATTTCGGCCAGCCGACGGTTGTGCAGGCCGCGAATAAAGGTCTTGCGACCGTCGGCGCCGGTCACATAGGCCCACACCGGCGTCGTGCCGTCGGAAGCCCAGGCCAGCGCCTTGCAACCCTCGGTAATGCGGCCCGCATTGATCAGGCCCACGGCGCGGCTCGCGCACGTCGTCGGCACGCCGAAGTTGTGGCCATGGCTGCTCAAGGCGTCGAACGTGTTCTGCCCGATCGCCTGGTTGGTCAAGCAGTCGGCCAGGCTCAACTGGCCCTTGGCGATGACCAGGCCTTCCACCTCGGCACAGCGCGCATCCGACCAATATTCACCGACCACCACTGGATCCGGACTGGTGTGCCTGGTGATGCCCTTGCAGACCGTGGGCAAACCACTGGCCAGCTTGTCGGCGTACACCACGTTCTGGCCGTTGCCTTCCCAAGTGCCCAGGAAGGCGGTCAACGTGGCGCTGCAGAGCAGCAGAACGCCGGCAGTGATCTTGACCCGCAGGCTCATGGCTTGACCCTCCAGTCCCGCAGCATCTGGCGGTACTTGGGGATCAGCAGCAGGATCTGCAGCACCATGTAAAACGCAGTCAGCATGTAGGCCACGGCGGACCAGTCAACGGCACCGGTCGCACCGGTGGCGGCGACGCCGATCGCGGGCGACGCCTTCACCAACGCAATGGCGGTGTCCTGAGCAGCTTGATTCGTGCTCATCAGCGAAGTCCTTTTTCGGTCACGGTTTGGCAAGGCACGCAACGGGTCATGCCGCCTAACGCCTGGCGCGCCGGTGGGATCTCCTTGTCGCAGTCCTGGCAATGGGTGAGGCTCGGCCCGCTCGCTCGCGGTTTGGCCAACTGGGCCGCAATAGCCTGGTCGCGCTGTCGCTGCTCCAGAGCCTGCGCACGATCGAACGGGCAGACCATTACGTCAGGCCCTCGATTTCAGCAGCAGCCAGGTACGGCACGCCGTTGATCTTGATGAAATCCGGACTGGTGACGTCGAACGGCACCTTGTGGGTGTTCTTCGCGCCGCCCTTGGGATCGATGCTCAGCAGGCTTGACACGCGGACCTTGCAGCCGAAGGCCTCGATGCGCAGTTCCTCTTCGCCGGCCTTGGCGAAGAACACGATGTCGAACGGCTCCAGCTCGCGGAAACTGCCGGCAGTCTTGGCCTGCTCGATGAGCAGATTGAAGTTGGTGGTGTCCAGCTCCAGTTCGCCGGCTGCAGCGACATCGCCGTCGACGTGCCCGTTGGGCACGCCCTTGGTCTGGGCCACGGTGCTGTTGTCCGTGATGTCGATGGTGCCGGCCTCGACGTGAACGAGCAGATCGCCCAGGTTCACGTCGAAGTTCTTACCGCCAATTTTTGCGGCCATGGGTTACTCCGAATCCGTAACGGAAAGGTCCAGCGCGATGTTCGCGGTCAGGTCTTTCGGGCAGTTGAGGGGGCGCAGCTTGAGATAGGCCACGACAGAGGTTTTGCTCGTCCAGGTCAGCACGATGTCGCCGTCCTTGGGCTGCTCGATCTCGCCTGGAAACACCTGGCCGGCGAATTTGGTGGACTTGGCCATCGCGCGCAGCGGGGCCATCAGCTTGGATGTGGTGGTCGCCATGCTGTTGGCCGAGCTGTTCAGGGTCCGGTCGCCCACGTAGCGGATCAGCAGAGCGCGCACGCGGCGGGCTGCCTTGTCGACGACACGCAGGTTCTCGATCACCTGGAAGTCACTGCCGGGGGTGTCCAGCATGTTGCCGTCGCCCCAGTAGGTGCCCGGATAGTCCGGGTACGTCTGCGGCACGGACAGACGCGCTGCGTCGAGCTGTGAAAGCACCGCGGTGCTCAGCGGGATGCCGTCCATGTCTTTGGGTTCAGCGCCCAGGCCCAGGACCGCGCCGGTGGCAACGCGCATCGGCGTGTCAGCAATGCTCACGGCTGCATTGGCCAGCCGACCGGCCAGCACGCCCAGGTTGTTGCCGTGCAGTTGCGGTACCGGCAGAACCCGAGGCGCAGCCAGGCCGTCGACAATGGTTTTCTGCTCGACAACGTAAGCGCTCCAGCTCAACTGCGGAGCAATGCCGGCAGTCGCGGCGAGTACGAAGACGCGGCGGCCCAGCTTGTTGCTCAGGTCATTGGCTGCAACGTGCATCGCTGACAGCTCGGCCTGAGTGGTTACCGGGTTGACGATCACCACCGCTTCGAATGAATAAGTGCGGGTGGCGCTCTCAAGCGCCTGTTGCCAGGTGGTTTCGCCTGCGATCGGAGCGGCGATGCAGGCCCAGCGATCGCCGCCGTTGCTGCGTGCTGCCAGGATCTGGGTTTTCAGGTCGCTGTCCGCAACGCCCAGCTGGACGTCCAGATCACTTTGGGTGTCCAACGGGACCAGCTTGCCGACGTTCTTGGCAGCGGGACCGATGAACAGGAAATAGCGTTCGATCTCGCTCACGGCACCCTGGCCGAGGTTGAGATTGTTTACGCTGACTTTGCCGAGTGCCATAAAGCGGTGCCTCGTTAGCGGGGTGAATTAAGGATTTGTTGCAGCACCAGGTTCACCAGTTGGCTGGTTTCGCTGTCACTGGCACCGAGGAACTGACGCGCAGGCAGCTGGATGTTCCAGCTTTGCGCACCGGTGGATTCGGCTCGTTCGTCGTCCAGAACGCGGATCAGCAATCCCGCTCTGGCGTAGTTCAGGTGTTGCTGGATCCACGCCACGGATGGGCGGGTCAGGGTCTTTTTGCCTTTCTGACGGGTCTTGAAACCCAGACGGCGCAGGCTCTTGGCCTGTTTTTCGGTAGCGGCGGTGCCCGGAGGGACCTTGTTCCACTGGCGCATCTGTGCGGCGGTGCGCCGTTCGGACACGCCGTTGTGTTGCTGCGAGGCAACCCAGCGGGTCAGCGTGTTGCGCCAGCCCAGTTCGGCTTCAGTACCGGTCAGGCGAGTGACATCGAGCAGCTTGCCCAGGCCGGTTTCCATCTTCTTCTTGCCCTTGGACGTATCCTTGCGGGCAGCGAACGGGGTTCCATTCAGGTTCTGCTGGTTGCGGATCCGCTGGCGGCTCAGACTGCGCACGCGCTTGGCAACGTTGTTCAACAGACGTCTGCGCTTGGGCGTCGGAAGCTCCATCAAGGCCAGCAGGTCCTGGGCTTCGAGCATGCCGCGAATGTCCAGATCAAAGGCCATGACCGGTCACCTCGCCGCTCTCAGCCACCCACAGTTCGAACGGCACGAACGACCAGGTATTGCCGAACGCCTCGATCTCGCCGGCAGGATCCTCGGCCAGGTACTGCGCTTCGGTGAACTGCAGCTTGATGTCGACGTCGGCCAGGTCGTTGTCGAGCATGACCACGTCGAACACCACGTTCGGCAGACCGTCGCGGTCCTGGTCGTGAGCTTCCAGCCAGCTGCCAACCAAGGCGAACAGGCGCGCCGGGTGATCCGCGAACCGCTCGATCGAGATGGTCGCGCCGTAATGCATGTCACCCATGTGCATGCCTTGGGTGTCAGGTTTCCAGACCAGCTCGACCTGCACCTGGTCGGTCCAGCTGTCGAGCTGCTCTGGGGCGACCAATTGGCGCTCGAGCAGGTAGGCGGTCAACGCCTTGAGCTTGATCACAGCAGCGCCGCCGTGATGCGGCCACGGCCCTGCAGCGACCGCACAGCAGCCTGGCTGAAAGCGAGGAAGGTTTCGGAGCGCTCTGGCAGTTCCTTGCCCACGTTTTCGGCGCTTTCGCGGCGATTGACCGTGGCGAACTGAGTCAGCAGGCTGGCTTTGGCGCGGCTGTAGACGGCGCGCTTATAGGTCGCCGCTTGAAAGGTGCGCTCTGGCAGGATGGTGGTGTCTGCGGATTCAACGTTGGACACGCCAGCGCCCTGCCATCGCGCTTTTAACTTGGCCAGGTCGGTATTGACCTCGACCATGGCCATGTTCAGATCGGCGGCCAGCATCTCTACCAGGTACTCCGCCGGCAGGCGGTAACCTTTCTGAAACTCGGAGACTGCAAGATCAGGCCAGAAACCGTCGTTTCTGACGAATTGTTCAACAAAGGTGGTGGGTTTCCCGGAAAAGCTCATACACTCCCCCTCCATGCGATAGAGGACTGCGAGTCATGAACGATGACGAAGAAAGGATTGAATCGCTGAGTGCGCGGCTTAAAGAGCGCCAAATGGCTGAAAAATTTAAGATTCATGATGTCAAAAATAAGCTTGAGCAAGCACAAGCCATCACGCTCCGACTGCTCGATGGGGAGCACCGCGAAACTGCAAACGTCGAAGACATACTTGCAATCGCTGACACTTGCGCCACTGTGTTGGCAGATTGCGTCCAGGTGTTGGGAATCGGCGACCTGGAGATCACCGCGACATTCCCTGATGCAAGAGTGCCTACAAGTAAACTTTCGTAATAATCTGCCATCAGCCTCAAGGCGCCGCTCGTCTGCTGACCATGAAGGTTTGCCAGAAAAGTTCATACACTTTCCCCGCCTGTAATGGAGGACTGCGGACCATGAGCGATGGGAAAGGAAAATTTGTATCTCTGAAAGCGCGCTTTAAAGAACGCCTTATGTCGGCAAGGCGTAAGCAACAGAACCTTGATAGACGTATCGAGGAAGCACATGCAATGGCGATGATGTGCCTGCGCACCCAGAACGTTCATCCTGATGCGATCAAGGAGGCATTGAAGCTTACTGACCGATACGTCAGCACTCTGAATGACTGCGTCCAGGTCCTTGGAGGCAGTCAGGTAGAAATTACTGCGACCTTCCCGGACGGGAAAGTGACAATAAATAAGCTTTTGCAGTGATTCACTAACGAGCTTATATCGCCTCTCGTTCAGAAATCCCTGAGCTTTGCCGGAAAACCTCATATACTTTTTCCTGCAAGCAACGGAGGAGGACGGCAAATGGACGATATAAGAAAAAAGATTATCTACCTGGAAGAAAAGCTTAGAGAGCGTGAACTGGCCATAAAACGCCAGCAATACCTCAAAGAGAAAAAGCTCAGGCAGGCACACACGCTTGCACTTATTAGCCTTGAAACAAACGGCGATCTTCATCCGGATGTCGTTTTGGCAGCGTTGAAAATCGCTGACAGGTACATGAGTACACTGAGAGGATGCGTCCAGGTTCTTGGGGGCAGTAATCTGCGGACGACCGCAACTTTCCCCGAGGGGGAAGTTGATATCGACAACCTTTCGCAGTGACCCGATGAACATAGCAACCTCTTAAAGCATGCGCCATGCGCAAGGCTTTTTGCATTAGGGGCGGGAAAACTGTTTCAGTGGGTCAGGGCCATAAATGGTTGGCTCACATCCACAGTTTCTCGCCGGGGGGGGTAGTCGGTTATTCGGTGCCGTTGCCGGCGTTTTCTTTGGCCTGCGCCTTGGCCAGCGCCTTGCGGCAGTCAGACAGGCGTGTCCCTACGCCGATGCTTTCGTAGAGCTGTTCGGCCCGTTCGAAGTGGTGAATAGCGACAGGCCAGTCCTTGCGATGCAGCGCGATCATCCCCAGCAACTTGTGGTAACGAGCCGGAATGCGCTCATACAGCTGCCATTCGCCATCCACGCGGTGCAGCAAGTTGGAGACGTAAGGCTCAGGGCTGCGCCTGGCCTTGAATTCCGCCTCGGCCCAATCGATCACCTCGTCTGCAACAAAGGTCGGAATGTCACGGTTGAAGCGCTCAGGCAGTGCCTGCCCTTGAGACATGGCGAAATCGGCCAGCTCCAGGCCCTGGGTAAACTGCTCGGTGTCGAACAGCCAAATCAGGACGTACACCAACACAGAGTTCGGGAAATTCAATTCCGAATCGCGATACCGCTGTACGTACTCCAGGTATTTGGGCAGCAGCTCGTCACGCTTGAGCAACTGGCGCAGCGAGTGGCTGTTGATCGCGCTGATGCGCTCCAGATCGCCCGCCAGCGCGTCTTCCATCAACTTCAAGTGCTTGCGTGCATTGGCAGGGCTGGACATCGCGGTGTCCGCCGAATAAGCCACTGGGGCACTGGCGATCGCAGCCGCTGGGCCTTCTGCGATCAAGCGGCGTTTATGCGCCAGTGCCAGGCTCATGCTTTCACCAGTTCGACGTTTTCGGTCATGGCGAACTTTTCCAGCTGCTCGATCACATAGCCTTCGTTACGGCTGTTGTAATCCTCAACGCGGGAGCGCTTCGGGTTATCAACGGTCTGCTTTCGCCAGCTGGAGTCCTGGAAGTAGATCGACAGGTTGTCGAAGCTGGTAACCACCACGGCGTTGACCGGGAAGAACGGCGCGGCGAAGCTCGGCAGACCGCCGTAGGTCGCGATGACCTGCGCAAGTTCGATGCGCTCTTTCTCGGTAGGCACGTCACCCTGCTTGGAATAAAGCTTGGCCTTGTCGTGAGCCAGCAGGTCACTGCCGATGATCGCAATCAGGTCGCCGCCGTCACGAACGCGCTCGTCCACCATCTGCTTGGTGTCATGCACCAGAGCATCAAGGTTGGCGTAGTCGCCACCTTCGCCCAGGGTAATTTTGCCGGCTGCCAAGCCCTGGCTAAGCACCTGCTCAGGGATCTGCTCGCGAGCAATTTGCAGCCAGCCCTTGTTCACGTCCTGCAGCATCGGGAAAGCGTCAATGTCGGTCTGCGCAGCGGCATGGGTGCCGTGGAAGCCGATCATCAAACGGTCCAGTGCGATCTGCTTTTGCACGGCAGCTGCATAGCGCTGCTGGAAGTCCGGGAACTTGGCCCAGGCGTCGATCTTCGCGTAAGGCAGGCTGACGTCGGACTCGGTGGAGAACAGCTCATAGCTGTCGTCATCCAGCGCCGAAGCATCCTTGGCTTCGCGATCCTTGGTCTTGGTGTTGGTGCGGCCCGTCACAGGACCCGACACGCCGAGGAACACCTTCTCACCTTTGATCTCGGTCACGGGGATGACGTTGATGCGCTGCAGGAAATCGGACTTGTGGGTGATCGCCTCGTTGAGTTCCTGGGCAATCGAGGGCTCGACGCTAAACGTCTTGCTAACCAGCTCGACACCATAGGACTCAGCCAGGGAAACCTGCAGGGCCGCGAACATTTTTGCGCCGAAGGCGCTCAGAGACCTGGCCATGTCAGAGTACCCGCTTCGGTTTAGGGTCAGCGGCACCGGTGGTGCGTGACAGGTGGCGGCCTTCCGGCTTGTCCAGCAACGCGCTGAATTGCGCCTGCAGCTTGTTCATGCCGGCCAGCACTGCAGCGTTGGACGAGCCCTTGCGGCTCAACTGCTTTTCGTCTTCGGCGGCGGCCACAATGTCATCGACCGCCGTCTGTACGTCGTCGATCGGGGCCTGGTCGGGTGCCGGCGGTGCCTCTGCGAAACTGTCAATCAGCGCCTGAATGCCGGCAGTGACGATCAGTTGCTGTTCGATCAAGGCCTGCAGCGCTTTGGCTGTAGCTTCATCCATTGGGGGTTTGCTCTCGGTAGGGGTTTGCGGGGTGGTTTCGGCTGGCACCTCTTCAATGCCAAAGCGCTTGAACAGGCCGGTGAACAAGCTGAATAACTTGGCTACGTCGCCCTGCGGCTCTTCCTCTGTCAGCGGGCCGATCTCTACAGCCGCCGCGTAATGCACGGGCTTGCCGGTCTTGCGGGAGAAATAGAGTTCCTGGGTGCCCAGGCTCGCCGGCGAGTCGGTGACGGCCAGACCGGTCAGATAGGCCTTGCCGGTGGTGGCAAAGTCCGGGGTGATCTCGATGCTGGTGAAGAGTTTTTCACCCTGGTCATTGAGCCAAAGCAGCTTGTCGTTAGGTTTCAACTGCGCTTCCAGTGCGACTTGGCCGGGGGCCAGACCCTCGACGTCCTCTATCAGGCGCACGGCAAACACGGTGCCGTAGGAACCTGGCCAGCGGTCATGTTCGGACCAGATGGTGGCCGTGTACGTGGCGGTGCTGTACGTCTCGGCGATGTCGCGCAGTTCCTGGGGCGTGATGACGCGACCATCGACGGTAGGACCGCTAGTGGCGACGCGTTTCCAGAAGCTGACAAGGGAACGGGGCATGGGAAGAACTGCGCTCATCGGTAAGTTGAGGCCCCAAGATAGGGAGCCGCAACGCCTCCAACAAACGGTTTACTTTCGCGCTTCTCCTATATTTGATTTATAGGAGAAACACGGATTTTAACTGCACGTTTTCCGCGTTTTCGCCGCATAGACTGCGGCCCATGTACTACTCAACCGAAGTCAAAGAAGCCGCCAAACGCCTGTTTCTACGCCGTCACAAGGCCAAGGAAATTCAGGCGCAGTTGAACCTGCCCAACATCCGGATCGTGTACCACTGGATCCGGGTTGGTGGCTGGGAAGACATGCTGACGGATGAAGAACCGCTGACCGCCGTCAGCCGGCGTATCACCTTGCTTCTGGAGAAAGCTGACTCGCTGACCAAGGGCGAGCTGGACGAACTGGACCGGTTGACGACCGTTCGCGAACGCCTGGTTAAGCAGTGTGTAAAGCCTGTGGCTGCGCCGATCCGTGATGACCAGGACGACGATGGACATCGCCGCGATGATCAACGCGGTGAGCGTCGGGAGCGTGGCAAGCGCGACGGCAAGAAGCGGGAAAAGAAGGTCAAGAACGACGTCAGCGAGCTGCGCGAAGTGGACTTTCTCGACAAGTTCATCAGCAAAATGTACGGCTACCAGAAAGAGCTGTTCGCCGCGAAACAGAACCCGCTGACCGCCAGGATCCGGAACATCCTCAAAAGCCGCCAGGTGGGCCTGACCTACTACTTCGCCGGCGAAGCCTTCATGGACGCGGTGCTGACCGGCGATAACCAGGTGTTCCTGTCGGCCAGCCGCGCCCAGTCCGAGATTTTCCGCAGCTACATCATCGCCTTTGCCCAGGCGTGGTTTGGCCTGGAGCTGACCGGCAACCCGATCGTGCTCAGCAAGGACGGCAAGCCCTGGGCCGAGCTGCGCTTTCTCAGCACCAACAGCAGCACCGCGCAGGGTCACCATGGCCATGTGTACGTCGACGAATATTTCTGGATCCGCGACTTCGAGAAACTGAACACCGTGGCCAGCGCCATGGCGACCCATAAGAAGTGGCGCAAAACCTATTTCTCCACGCCCAGCGCCGTGTCGCACCAGGCCTATCCGTTTTGGCAAGGCGAGAAGTTCCGCAACAGCAAGCGCAAGAACGCTAAGGAGCCATGGCCGAGCGATAAGCAGATCTCTGCCGGCGCGCTGTGTCCGGACGGTCAGTGGCGCAAGGTGATCACCATCCTGGACGCCATCGCCGGCGGCTGCGATCTGTTCGACCTTGAACAGCTGCAGCTGGAGTACGACGACGACAAGTTCCAGCAGCTGTTCATGTGCAAATTCATCGACAGCAGCCAGAGCGCATTTTCCCTGGCAAATCTGGAGCGCTGCTATTCGGACCTGTCTTTGTGGGCCGACTTCGACCCGGACGATCCGCGCCCGTATGGCAACAGCCCGGTCTGGATCGGTTACGACCCGAGCCGGACACGCGACGACGCGACGTGCGTGGTCATCGCACCGCCGCTGGAGAACGGCGGCAAGTTCCGGATCCTGGAGAAGCACAGCTGGCGTGGCCAGTCATTCAAGTACCAGGCCGAGCAGGTCAAGAAGCTGACCGAGCGCTTCAACGTTCAGCACATCGGTATCGATACGACCGGCATCGGCTACGGCGTCTTCGACCTGGTCCGCGACTTCTACCCGCGTGCCACCTCGATCCATTACAGCCTGGAGACCAAGAACCTGTTGGTGCTCAAGGCGCAGGACACCATCCAGGGCAGCCGCATCGAATGGGACGCCGGCTGGAACGATATCGCTCAGGCCTTCCTGACAATCAAGCGCGGCACCACCGCCAGCGGCCAGGTGACCTACAGCGCGTCGCGAACCGACGCGACAGGTCACGCGGACGTGGCTTGGGCGGTCATGCACGCCCTGCAGTACGAACCCCTCAACACGGACAAAAAGCGGCGCAGTCGCTACGCACTCACTGGATCAACTTCCCATGGCAAAACCCAAAACCCTGCAGCAGGAAAAACCGGCGCAACGGCCCATGCGTGCATTCACATTCGGTGCGCCGGAATCCGTGCTGACCGACAACATCGCGCAGTACCTGGGCGTGTTCGCGAGCGACGACGGTCGCATCTTCACGCCGCCAGTCTCACGCAGGGGGCTGGCCAAGCTGCTCAAAGCCAACGCACACCACGGCGCGATACCAGGGTTCAAACGCAATCTGCTGCTGCGTGAGTTCATCCCTTCAGCAGGCCTGTCAGTGGCCGAAATAGGTAGGGCTGCGCTGGACTTCATGGTGTTTGGCGAAGCGTACTTCTATCGGGTGCCTAACCTGCTGGGCCAGATTCTGGAGCTGCGACACCTGCCGGCCATCAACATGCGGGTCAAGGTCGACGGTGGGTTCATCCAGTTGGAACAGAACGGGCGAGAAACGGAGTTCGACGCGGACGAGATCGAGCACGTCCTCAACTACGACGTCGAACAGAACATTTACGGCGTGCCTGAGTACCTGGGCGGTCTGCAGGCACTGCTGCTCAACGAGGCAGCAACACTGTTTCGCCGGCGCTACTACAGCAACGGCGCGCACGCGGGATACATCTTCTACACCAACGACCCGAACCTGACCGAAGAGGACGAGGACGAACTGCGTGCCCAGATCACGGCCAGCAAAGGCGTGGGCAACTTCCGATCGATGTTCGTCAACATTCCGGGCGGTTCCGAGAAGGCCATTCAGATCATCCCGGTGGGTGATTTCCAGGCCAAGGACGAACTGGAGAAGGTGAAGAACATCACGCGCAATGACGTGATTGCGGCCTGGCGTATGAACCCGGCCCTGGCCGGAATCATCCCGGAGAACAGTGGCGGATTCGGTGACATCGAGAAGATCGATCGCGTTTACACCAGCAACGAGATCAGGCCGATCTGTCAGCTGTTTGACCAGGCTAATGCGACTTTGCGAGAGGACAGGCGGTTCGCCTGGAAACCGCTGCCGGATACATCTGTAACGGCTTGATATGACCGAAAGCACAGATAATGCCATTACAGATATGGCAAAATAGTAGCCATAGGATGGCCCTGGGGAGGGAACATGCGGATTTATTGCACAACATGCGGGCACAAGGGACGGATCAGCTCACGGGAAGAAGTGACGAGGGCGTATGTGAAGTTGTACTGCCAATGCTTGGACGCCAGTTGCGGCCATACATGGGTGGCCAACCTGACGTTTTCGCACACGCTCAGGCCGTCCGGGCAGCAGCTGGACGTGATGCTTTTTGATCGGTTACGGGATCTGACACCTGACAAACAAAAAGAACTGTTTGAGCAACTGGGTAGACAGGCCGTCGCCTAAGAGCGAGGCCGCCGATCACTGACCAGCGGCAAGACTTCGGCTTACTCAGTCTCTGGATGCAGAGTCAACGCTTCCATTAAGCGCAGTACCTGACCTCTTTCTTGGTCTGTAATCTGGCGAAAATACTCAACCAGCTGATTCTCAGCGTCGGAGAGTGAAACTCGCTGGCTCCCAATCAGAGTGCAAATTTCACTTCTCATAGCTGCTGTATCCAACATGCCTTAACTCCTTGATATGCATTGAGGAGCAGGCTTTATCGGATTAAGGCTGATGTTTTTTATGGGACAAAGGAAAGATAGTGTCCGAGCTACTAACGAATTTATTCAACGTCATCCGCCATTGCTTTCAAAAATCGCCGGAGCGCTTTCTGATCGCCCGCTGGGATTCGGCGGTACTGCTCAACAATTTGAGCCTCTTCAGCTGTGAGGCCTTGGACCTGCTTAACCCCCGTGAGTACGTAAACCGTATCGACGCCAAGGGTGGCGACAGCTGCGAGATAAGCTATGTCGGGGTTTCGAGCGCCCCGCTCGTAGCTTCCTTGCGTATTACGATTCACGCCACCCGCCTCGGCTAGATCCTCTTGGCTCAGCGCCAAACGCTCGCGCTCCTCCCGCAGGCGTTCACCCGAAGACTTTTCATTCCCTGAATTTGATGCACAAATTTTCAAGCTATCCCTCTGTACAAGACCAAAATAACGTGCATAATCAATACCGCTGAACACGAAACAACCCAAACAAACAGGAGTGAACGCACTATGCACGCGCCAGTTACGCCTGAGCAAGCCCGCGCTGCGCTTGATCGTCAGGGGATGAGCATCGCTCAATTTAGTCGTCTTCATAGCTTGAACAAGAATTTGGTCAGCGACCTTCTAAACGGTCGTAGAAAAGGTCGCCGAGGGGAGGCACATCGGGCCGCCGTCCTTTTAGGGATTAAAGACGGCGTGATTGAACAGTAATGACACGCAGCAGCAGGGAAAAGCAGAACATGAAAAGCCCAGTTCTAAAGACACGCCGCGAAGTAGTCAGCGCGATCATCTGCAGTTATCCAGGTGGACGGGAGTGCGCAGCTGCTCGTATCGGCTTGGCATTGAAGAAGTTCGATAACCACGCTTACGAGAACAACAACAGTAGGCCACTCAGTGACGCGCAGCTGTTCCAACTGGAGCAAGAAGCCGGTACCCAGTATTTGGCTAACTACGTGGCGTCCATGTATGGAGGTCTTTTCGTTCCGGTGGCTGATCCTGATTCGCTGGACAACGTCGAGATGTATGCCCTTTCCATTCAAGCGGCGGCAAAGCGTGGATGCGTCGACCAGGAGATCTCTAAGGCTCTTGCCGACGGTTGCATTAGCGCAGCCGAGGCCGAGCACATTCTCAATGCACACAACCTGCACATGGCTGCACGTCATGCGGAAGTGTTGGCAGCTATCGATCTGTACCGCGCTAAATCAGGGACTGAAAAATGAACAACGTATCAGCTGATATGGATTATCAAGAGACCATCCGCGCTGCAGCTCAGGCATTTATCGAGCGCCATCAGGGCGAGCACTTGGGCGATCTGGGCCAACTGCTTAGTCGAACGATCGATCACCTGGTCGAAAGCTTTGAGGTCAAAGAGTCTTTTGCAAACCATCTGGTGCACCAGGCCTACAGCAACGTTCTGGCCGTCATCGGTCGCCAGCGTATAGACCTTCAAGCAAGCGCAGAAATGACAGTAGTGATCAGTGATCCCATTCGTGGGCTCGCTTGGTCTGTACCTGTTCATCTGATCTACGAACACCTGATCGCTGCCGGCCACGGCAAACCCGTCCCCCCCGCCACGTAAACACCCCCAAACATTGCCTGCCCCACTCCAGTGGGTATGGGTGAGCTGCGCCCAAATTCGAGGTTTAACGATGGCCAACGCCGTGATCGTCACCGCTCAACTGCCCCAGGCAGAGGCTCAAGCACTGCTTGAAGCACTGCGTGAACAGTACCGCCTGAGTCTCAATGAATACTGGTACGACGATCAATACCGCTTTGTAGCGGACGGCCAACGCCATGGCGCAATTCTCGCCCACGTCCCTGTTATGGCAGCGCAAAAACGCCTTATGGCAGCCCTGAGCCAAAGCCTCAAAGCAGTGAAGCATTCATGAGAGACGATCTACGCCACGACGTTCTGCAGCGCATTCAGTCCGACTACGGATTGAAGCTCCGCAAATCAACCAACTATATGCGCGGCGGCACCTGCCCAAAGTGCAACAAAAAGGAGCTTTACACCCGCTTTGACAGCCCGTGGCAGTTGATTTGCGGCCGGCAGGAGAAGTGTGGACACACGCTGCACGTCAAAGAGATTTACGACGACCTGTTTGAGGATTGGAGCAAGCGCGCACCCGCGACCGATAACGCCCCTACCGCAACTGCTCGCGCCTACATGGAATTTGCCCGCAGCTTCGACATGTCGTTGATCACCGGCTGGTTTACTCAAGACACTTTCTTCTCGTCACAACATGATGCCGGCAGCGCCACAGTGCGTTTCGCACTAGAGAAAGGTGGCTACTGGGAGCGGTTGATTGACCGCCCTGCCCGGTTCGGGAAAATGAAGGCTCGCTTCAAACCAGGCGAAAGCTACAAAGGCGTGTGGTGGTGCCCCCCGTGTGTCGAGCTGCTGGAGGTCAAAGAGCTGTGGATTGTCGAGGGGATCTTTGATGCCATCGCGCTTGTGCATCACGGCGTGGCAGCAGTATCCGCTATGTCGTCCAATGCATTTCCTGACGAGTCATTGAAGCGCCTCGCCAAAGACCGTGAAGGCAAATTACCGAAGCTAGTGTGGGCATTGGACAACGAGCCAGGCGCACACGCGTACACCAAGCGCTGGGTCCGCCAGGCGCGGGAACTGGGCTTTGTCTGCGAGGCGGCCCAGATCCCCCAGCGTGACGGTCGCAAGGTCGACTGGAACGATCTGCATCAGCGTTGGTGGGCTATAGACGAGGATGACAAACGGACCGAGCAGACCCAGAAGGACCTGACTGTTGCCAGACACCACGGCGCCCTCTTGATCGCCGACAACGCAACGGAAAAGGCGTTGGTGCTTTTCGACTGGAAACGCCGTAGTGAATTCCACCTTGAGTTCGGTAACCGCCTCTACTGGTTCAAGCTCGACCTGGAGAAATTCAACCGGGCCATGCAAGACCTCGAGGACAGCGAGCATCAGGACGATCAGTTACTGAACGACAAGCAACGTCGAGCCAAAGCCATGCAGCAATGTGGCGCGATTCAGCGAATCGCCACCTGCAACCCCAAGGCGCTGTACTACCAGGAGAACAAGCTAACCGACGAGTCCTGGTACTACTTCCGGATCACGTTTGCCCACGACGCCGCGCCGATCAAGAACACCTTTACCAGCTCGCAGATCGCCTCGTCCGCCGAGTTCAAGAAACGACTGCTCGGGATCGCACCCGGTGGGATGTTCACCGGCACCACGCAGCAACTGGACGCGTTCATTGAGGAGCAGACAAACGCGCTCAAGACCGTGCAGACAATCGACTTCACCGGCTACACCCGCGAACACGGTGCCTACGTTTACGGCGACGTGGCCGTGCGCGACGGCAAGGTTTACAAACTGAACGAGGAAGACTTTTTCGACATGGAGAAACTGAGCATTAAAACGCTCAGTCAGTCCGTCACGCTGAACATCAACACCGATCTGAACAAGTTCACAACGCGCTGGCTCGACATTCTGTGGCAGTGCTTTGGGGCCAAAGGAATCGTCGTTCTGGCGTACTGGCTTGGAGCATTGTTCGCGGAACAGATCCGGCAACACCAGAAGAGCTATCTGTTTCTTGAGGTCGTTGGCGAAGCCGGTGCGGGTAAGTCCACGCTGATCGAGTTTCTGTGGAAGCTGCTTGGTCGCCTCGACTACGAAGGCTTTGACCCATCCAAGGGCACACCGGTTGCCCGCGCCCGTAACTTCGCGCAGGTCGGCAACCTGCCGGTCGTGCTGATCGAATCCGAACGGGAAAAGACCGATGGCAGCGCGACTAAGCAGTACGACTGGGACGAGCTGAAAACCGCTTACAACGGCCGTAGCGTCCGGTCGACCGGGGTCAAGAACAACGGCAACGACACGCGGGAGCCGCCGTTTCGCGGTGCTTTTGTGTTCGCCCAAAACCATGCTGTGAACGCCTCGGAGCCCATTCTGCAGCGTATAGCCCACGTCGGCATGACAAAGGACGGCCAGACAGCCAAAACCAAACTGCTGGTGGAAGAGCTCGAGCAGATGCCAGTCGACAAGGTGAGTGGCTTTCTGGTGATGGCAACAACCCGGGAAGCGCAAGTGATGCAGACCGTGAAAGCGAGTGTGCCGCTCTATGAACAGCGGCTGCTGCAGTTGCCCGAGATCCGCACAGTGCGTATTGCCAAGAACCACGCCCAGTTGCATGCGCTGGTCGACGCCCTGGTACATGTCGTGCCACTGCAGCAACACCAGGTTGACGCAGCCCATGCCGAGGTTCAAAGCATGGCCAAAGAGCGACAACTGGCAATCAACGCTGATCACCCGATGGTCGTTGAGTTCTGGGAGCTTTACGAGTACCTGAACAGCCACGCTGGTGCGTTGAACCACTCTCGTAATGAGGGGCTGATTGCGGTGAACCTGAACGACTTTGCCGAAGCTGCGGCGAACAAGCGGCAGAAGGTCCCGGATCTGGCCGAACTCAAACGTCACCTAAAAACCAGCAAGTGCCCGAAGTTCATCGAGACAAACCGCAACGTGTGTTCGTCCTGGGATATCGACGCCGCCGATAAGCCGAAAACCGTGCGGTGCTGGATTTTTCAGGCCGCTTGATCACTAGCACGAGGAGGAACACACATGCACATTCAAGTCATCACGGGCGAAGGTTGCCAAGGTGCTACGAAGCAGCTCAAGCATTTGAAAGAACTGCACGATTGGATCGGCGAAGCAAACCAACTTGTACATGCCGAGGCATACAGCACTGCTGGCCTGGTAGAGATTCTGGAAGTTCGGAGCACCACAAAGCAGGAGCTTTTAGTAATGGAATGCAGCCAGGATCAGATCCAGGCGGTGCTGGAATGGCAATCAGAGACGGAAGATCTGGTCGATCTGGAAGACTTGGTGATTCACCTGGTGCGCAGGGCAGGACTGCAGCCATAAGAAACTGACGGCAACGATGTCAGCAAAAGAACGGTACTGAGGAGTTGCAGCTCCCCAGTACCAACCACTACTAGGAGTACGGTGATGAAGACGGAACACCCAAGCAGCAGCGATCCAAAGGCTAGCACACCATCCCAAAACCTGCTGACTATCGCCCTGATCGGCGCAGCATTGATCAGTTACCAGGTGCACAAGACTCCGCACGCTCGCGGGCGACTTGAAAGCCTGGCCACACAGGCCACGACCCAAGGTGGTCTGAGCGCCAACGACATGCGCGTTCTGGCCAGCATTCTCGACATCCCCTCCCCCAGTAATTGAGCCGTCAGGTTCTGGCTTTGAGCATCAGGGCGGGACGTTACACTGCCCTGATTGCTGCTTGAGATAGAGAGCAATCATGAACTCCCAAACAAGCAACGTTCTCACTTTTGAGGACCTGCAGCGCATCACCGGCTACCAACGCCGCTCCGACGTCGAACGCTCGCTGATCACTCAGGGGATCCGCATGTTCCGGGGGCGCACTGGTCCGTGGACGACGTTGGACCTCATCCACCATGCTGCGGGCATAGAGCCTGTAACCTCAGAGAGTTATGGCACCGATATTCTATGAGGAAAGCGCGTAGGCGGAAGCACAATCCGCACATCCCCCCGCACATCGACCAGGCCGCTCTTCCAGCGGCCATCTATTTTGATCATCGCAACGCCGGCGTCTGGTACACGCTGCATTACGACGAGACCGGCAAACAGCGCCGGCGCAATGTGGCACCTGCTGACGTGAGCCTGGCCGATTTGCACCAGATCATGGAGCAAACCTCGGGGGTCGATAAAGGCACACTGCGTTACGTCTGCGCGCAGTTTCATCTGAGCGATCGTTACAAGAAACTCAGCCTCAAGACTCACAGCGACTACTGCTATTCGCGAGACGTCTTGCTTGGCATACCGACCCGGCTGGGCAAACCGTTGGGGGAACTGCTGGTGAAGAAATTCACGGCGGCACTGATCCAGCGGATTGTCGATCGCCTGGCGGACGAGGGCACGCCGTCTAAAGCGGCGCATGTCCTGCGCTACCTGCGCCGGGTACTGCAGTGGGGTCGCAACCGGGGTTACCTCGACAGCAATCCGGCGCAGGGCATTGAAGCGCCGGTGGAGCGCAAACGCCGGCGTTTGCCTGAACACCAAGTCATGGAGGTGCTGGTCGACCGTGCGCTGGCATTTGGCCGCTTGGCCAGGAACGAGAAAGGTGGCTGTCCGGAGTACCTGAGCTACGTGATGGAGATCGGTTACCTGTGCCGCTTGCGGGGCATTGAGACCATCACCCTGACCGACGCCCACGAGCTGGCCGAAGGCGTCATGACCAACCGGCGCAAGGGCAGCCGGGACAACATTGTCCGCTGGACGCCACGCCTACGCGCCGCCTGGGAGGGAGCGAAGGCCTACCGGGCCAAAGTGTGGGCCAGCAAATCAACGGTCGTTCCGATTCGTCCCGACCGGCGTTACATCATCGTGGCCAGTCATGGCGGTGCTTTGCGCAAATCCAGTCTGGATACGGCATGGCAACGATTCATCACCTCGGCCATTGAGGACGGCACCATAACGGTCGAGCAGCGGTTTGGCCTGCATGACCTTAAGCGGCGTGGTATCACCGACACGGCGGGCAATAGGGCGGATAAACAGGAGGCCAGCGGTCATCGGGACGGAGCAATGATGGATGTCTACGATCTCAGCGTACCGCTGGTCAACGCTTCTCGGACGTAGCGAGTTTTCACATTAACTGTAAACCGTCTTCGGTTCTGACATGCAAACCCACTCAAAAACGACATCCGCGCAGGGCTTATGCTGCACCCTCACACTTGACGAGGTAGTGCAGATGCTGAATTTTTGGAAAAAACGCCGTGAGGATGAGCAGCAGCGAAAAATCGAGCATCTGCTCAATGCTCAGGAGGCTTTTTTGGAGCTGTACGAACCGGACATGCGGACCACTTTTCAAGGCGAAATGGCCAAGGTAAAGGCCAGAATTGAACGAGGACTGCAGGATGATAAAGGGTGATTCCAGGTGACGTGCGGTGTGACACGATGATTGACATACGTGTCAACTTCTAACTACTATAGTCACGCACTATAGTGATTCACTCGAGTGTAACCAGGGTGGTTACAGGGATCTTCGGATCGCACCCCGCTACTGCCGAGAGGCAGTTCGTCCATGACGAGGCAACAGCGACCTGCCCTACCGTAATGCGCGCAAGACGGTAGCTGAGAATCCCACCTAGAGTGGGATTCGCCGTTTCCGGACCTTCACTTTTTTTTCTGACATCGGTTCCGCACTTCCTTAGGGTAAGAGTGGCCCTTGGGTTTCATCCGGGTATCCGATGCTACCTTGAAGATGTTGTAGCCCTTCTTGCTGACCGGAAAATCAATGCCTTCGCCCTTCCGGGCAAAAAATGCACTGGTGACATGCATCCTCAACAGCCGGTGCTCGTGAAAAAATGCCAGACATATCTTGTAGGACTCAAGCTTTCCGGTGGCGCTGTTAAGCATTTCAAAGGTGAAGAAACGTTCGTCTTTGGTTTGATAGATGGTCGCGCCCTGATCAAGCCTTTCTAAAATCCCCCTGAGCTTTTTCGAAGCCTCGTAGCGCTCAAGACATACCCGTCGTTCATGGCGACCATCGGGGTATTTGAAGGGAATGCTGTACTCACTTTCATCGTCAGTAAAGCAATGCAGCCCATAAGTGACGACAAATTTTGGCGTAATCTTGTCGCCTTGGAACTCGACTTCGTGGCACGTCAGGTGCCCGAGCTCGTAGGTTACGCCATCGTGCTCGAACGAATCCCATCGTTGGATGGAATCGACTTGAAATTTGGTCAAGCTCAGTCCTCGAGCAGCGGCTAAACGGCCACTTTACCTGAAAAAATCCGCACCGTTGTGGACAGCCAGGGTTTCCCATGGACTGCCCATTTAACCAATATCTCTTTATCGGTAGCGCGGCTTACCCAAGCATAGGCATGGGCGGTTCGTCATCCGCCTCGGCCACCGAACGCGGCAAGCCCAGCACGTAGATCGGACCTATTTCTTTCGCTCCGGCCGGGGTGTAACGATCACCACTGGTAACCGCCACGATCACCCAACCAAGATCCAGATGCAGATTGACGTCGTGCTCAGTGAACGATTCGTAAATCTCTTTTATATCGACATGCTGCATAGATTCTCCTTGTCCTTGCAAGTGGCCGTCCTACGATGGCACGGCTGGGGTTCCTTTTCTTTGCGTTATTCGAAGCGCTTTAGACCCAACTGAAATTGATATTTTTCGCGGGTTCAGATTCCGGCGCTGCTTTCGCCAGAACATAGATAGGCCCTTGTGCCTTCTGCCCGCTTTCATAGCGTTCGCCTGGCACGATGGCTACCAGTGTCCATCCTGCCTTTATCAGATCTTCCGCGTGCTGCGCACTGGGCGCTTCCTGCAATGCTCTTACCTCATGTAGCAGCATTAAAAGTCCCCCTCGTCAAATTGCCCGAGCGTTGGCCGCTCAGCCTCATACTGGTCTGTAGTCTTCGGCTCACCCTCACCCAACCAACCGATCACATAGCTAGTAGTAGGCAAACTTTCCCACTCCCCCGTCTCTGGGTTGCGATCATGAGCCAATCCGGCCCTGACCAGCAGCAATACCCAGCCGTCTTTAAGATGCCGGTTAACTTCACGGTCGGTAACAAGCTCTCTAACCTGCTTAACATCGCCAATCAAAAAATCTGCCATCAGTCACGCTCCTTGTAGTGGTGGCTTATTGTTAGCACAGACCCTCAATGACTGGAAACATTGCATGGGCGGGTAGGGCAAGAGCCATCGTGATGGCAGCGACAATCTTCGATGACGAAAAGCGCGAACCCACGTAAAAATAACGCTTTCGCCCACGTAACAAAGGCTAATCGGCTGCTGTATTTCAGACGTTTCAGGTATACGCCACGTAACAAGAATATCTGTAACCCTATGATCTGTATGTTAAAAGCAGCTTCCTTGTAATCAGTAGGTCCCGGGTTCGACTCCTGGTGCCGGCACCATATAAGGTTCCAAAGGTGGCTTTCACAGCCTTTGAAATCTCCGAAAAACCCGCCTTTTGGCGGGTTTTTTCGTTTTGCGATCTTGGACGCTGACCTGGCACGGCTTGATACTATTTGGGCAGAGCACTGGTCGGATCCATAAGACCAACTACTGTAGAATTTCGCCCCTCAACGGCAGTGATGCTGACTTCATCTATGGATAAGGAATGCTGGATGGGCGGCAAACCTAGGCCTAACCCCTCTATCGTTAGCGGCATGACCGTGGCGTTTGTAGAGGGCGGCCGTAAGTACTATGTTGATGCCGAAGCGCAGCGATACTATTCATGGGACTCGCTCCACGGTGAATTTGAGGTCTTTGACCGGCGTGGCTTTCATTTGGGATCGGTCTGCCCTGATACTGGCATTACGCTGAAGCCCCCGGTCCGCGGACGACGGATCAAACCGAACTGAGAGGTTCACATGAGTTTTGTCGAACTATGCCTGGAAGGCAGCGTGCTGGAAGAGGAAATCGAGCAGTTCGTTGAGGACTGGCACGAAGGACGCGAAGGTGCAGACATGGAACTGCACGAGTATCTCGGCATGAGCTGGGAGGAATACCAAATATGGGCAACAACCCCGTCAGTGCTTTCTTTCGTGCTAGCTGCTAGAAAACGTGGCACCTCTCTAGATCAAGAGCTCTCGCTGGACAGATCTAAAATAGCCGCTCGCGCGGGCTCAGTAGCCGAAGCAACCAAAGTGGAAGCCTGGCTGCGCAGCGTTGGCAAGATCTAATGTATCCAGAGGAAAAAATGGCGCGCCGCGTGCTGGCCAGACGGAATTTGCTTCCCCCATTTGATCTCAACGCCCTCGCTACCGAATACGGCGAACTCGACTACCTCGACCTCCCCTACGAAGTTGATGGAATCACCATCGGAATCGGCAGCGCGCAAAAACCTCGAATATTGGTCAACGCATCCGCTCCGGCAACTCGCCGCAAATTTACTTTGGCTCATGAGCTTGGGCACATTGTCATCCCATGGCATACCGGCACCATTATTTCGCATCTGGATTCTCATCAGACAGATGCTGCTTACATGCAGATGGAAGCCGAAGCCAATCGCTTCGCAGCAGAATTGCTCATGCCTGCAGATTGGCTGACTGAGCAGTTTGAAAGCACCGACACCGTCGAGGCTTACTTTCGTAAGGTACAAGACATCGTAGGTGCATCCAGAGAAGCGATGTTCTACAAATTATTCAAATCGCTACCTACGCCGATTATCTGCGTACAGGTTGATAACGATTTACGCGTGCTCAATGGACAACGATCACCGTCCGCGCCCTCGGTACTCTCAGCAGGTGCGCTGGCTGGCCCGAGCTGCTTCATAGCGGACAACCGATATGAAGAGTTCGAAATCGATGGCCAGCGCTTCGTCAGCTGGTGGTTTGTAGGCCGTGAAATAAAAGAGATTGACCCGCGACCTTGGCGCGCAATTTATAGCGACATACTCAAAGAAACCGGGATGCAAGGAAGTCTTCAGAGCATCAGCGCTATCTTGGCAGGCGCTTGTAACAAAAACAAAGCCCAAAGCGAGCACGATATTTGCGGTGCTGTGTATCGGGCGTTTTCGAATTACGAGCGATACGAACCAGTAGTGAATCATCCTTTGTTCGAGCAATACGTCATCAAGCGGGTCAGGGAGTTGAAGCTTCGCCATTGACAGTAACGAAATCCCGCCTTGAAGTAGTTCTCTCCGGTTACGCTGCAGCAATCTATCCGTCCGTTCAGTTCCAGGCGCCAACCATTTGCCCGTTTCTCTCTCCGAAACTAAACGGGCGCTCAAACCAAAACGGCATCCCATAGAGAACGTGGCGTTGCCACAATCGTCCCCGTGGCAATCGGTGTGACAAACACCGAAGTCACCAGCAATAGCGATGTAGATGATGGTGACGCACACCATGTATTGGACTGCACCTCACTCACTAACAGTCAGGCACGTCCTGTCATCACTTAACTGCCTTCACCTGACTCAGAATCTCGCGGCGTTCGTCTCGTCAGCCAGTGCTGACGAGACCCGCCCACTTCTCCGGAAGTGTTCAGAAGGCCAGATCATGAGATGTCCAAGCTCCCGGTCGTAAAGAACCGCCACTCCCGCGTCAGTGGACATCTCTCACAGGTCGCAGGGGCCTTGATTCCTGATAACACTCAACATTCTTGTCGGGATAAAGTGGGGAGGGTTTCAAGAGCTGGCTTCGAGAGGCGTTTGATCATGGTACTGGTAGGAAAACGGGATAGGCAGAACTTTGGCTATGGGTGGCAATTGAGCTAGGCCGGGCAGCAAGCGTTGCGCGATCTATTTGGCGGCAAGCATTACGGCACGGTCAAAACTCACAGTGATCGATGGTAGCAGTCTGTACACTGGTGTCGACTGATGGTGGCCGCACACTGCTGGCATCGAACGAAAGCTACCTCGATTTATTGCAGGGGAACGTCCGCCCCGCCCGAGATATCCTCCATACGCACAACCTCGAAAGCTTCCACGAATTGCGGGCAGCCTATGCGTGCGGGCGCTATGAGCAAATCACCCATCATCTCGTGCCTATCAACGGTGGCGGTGGCGGTGGCAGGTGCTGGCGCCTCGATCCACGCCTTGATCAAGAGGCACGCTTACAAATCAGCAATGAACTCGGACACGGCCGTATCGACTTGGTAATGGCTTATATCGGGGCACGAGCATGAGCAAGCCATTCGATATGGAGCTGTTCCTGGCAAGCGTACTGACCGGGTCGCATGCCACACGCGAGCATCACCTACGCCAATCGAAGGCCATTCAAAAACGGCGATGTCTAATCGCTGGGACCATGACAATCCATGGACCTGGAAGCAAAAAGTATCTCGACTGGTTCCCAAATCACCACCTGACTCAGCACGCTGAATCGACGCGCTAGTACAATCTGCTGATCATCCACTTGCTCACTCTTCGTTTGGGGAAATCCTGGTAGTTCAAGCATTAGGTGAATGTCAGCTATCGGCCGATTTTGTTGAAAAAGTTGGTTTGCCAAAACTGCTTGACCATTGATTGGTTGAAATTTCGTTTTTGCACATTGCTACGTGAAGTCCGAGTCTGGAGGCATCTGCCTAAAGTAAAGACTTCAATCTCGGGCGTATACTTTTCTGCTGCGAAAAAATGGTCAACGTTTCAACAGAATCAGCCAAAAGTGGCCGATCGTAACCAGCAGCTTTCGGCCAAATTCAATATTATCGCAAAGAGCCTGAGTGAGTATCGAAAAACTAATGCTTATGCAGACTCTGGAGCATATTTAGTAACTGGCACAGGCTGATCGGTCGCAAAAGTTGTCACATGACAAACTGGCTCACCTAACAATATTCATTATAATTGTATAGGCGGCAATTTCATTAAGCGATTAGCTATATGCAAACTGGAGGCCAATCTAATTCCAACCAATGGGCATAGGAAGGCAATAGGCAATAACAAAAATGCGTGAACATAACCGATCTTTGACAGATGAGCGGATATTGCGACCAATAGGACGTATACAAACAGTGCAATTAACGACACATATACTGACCATAACTTATAGCTTTGGACGGCTCCTGGCTTTATAGATCGTTGAAAACACCGTTGATCTTCGGATCACATATACAAAATCACGAGCAGATAAATACCCCTTAAGGGCCGAAAATGCACCATCCTGATAGTCCAGAGCCAAACGTATAGCTCGCGCATCAAGATTGGATCTAACTCCGAACGCTTCACGCAAATCCATTACCAAAACCATGGGATGCACCGTGCTCCATGAGCCCGAGTGAACCAGTTCGCGCAAACGTTGTGTGCGCTGATGGGAAATGCTAGCTGAATTGTTAACCCAAGTAATTGACAGCGTAAGAAAAGCGATAATTAGTGGGACAACAATAGCTTGCCAAAGCTGAATATTCATGACTTTCCCTTGTATTGTAATACTGCATAATTTGGAGATTCTAAAATCTGAAATTACTGCGAAATTTAGCGACTGCCCAACGGTCACACACTGACATTTCTGGCCGGAAGCTTTCAACCAGTAGAGTCGTAAAAAGACTGACATGAGTCTAAGCCAAACATTAAAACTCTATGTAATATTAGATATTATTTATTGCACGTGCATTAGTTGTCTGAATTCCTGTTCGATGGCCGTCCGAGTCTCATGCATTTCGTAATTCACTTTCTCGAACAATTTTTGAAGGTGAGGTGTCTCACCCTGCCCCAGCGCCTCCCCTGACCGCGTAGCTACTCTAGCCTGATCCAATGTCTGAGCAGCCGAAACATAGAAGTCTGAAATTTTTTCTGACGTCGCCTTAGAAAAATAAATTTTATTTTTCTCATAAAACTCAACGAAGGCATCAAATTTGGGCAATGCCGATTCATATGCCTGCGTGATTGAAGGTCGTTGTCTTCCAAAATAATCGGGTCGAATAGTTTCATATATCGCCTCATGCAAATCAACGAGAAGCTTGTAGCTTTCATCTATAAATACAGCTCTTTTTTCGATCAAATTTGCATGCCGCAATTGAACCAAGTGACGCTCGGTTTGCAATGCGCTTTCCAGATTCTGTGTCTGGCGAGAGTGCTCTGATTTGAGTTTCTCTATAAGAACCTCAAAAGTCGCCTTCTCTCTCAAGCTGATGCGCCCCTTCCAAATACTACCCAGCCAAGCCGAAAGTCCGATAACGACGATTGCCGTACCACCAACTTGAGCGATTAAAGAGTTAAATATCTCAAACATATCGAACTACTCCGATAAAAAATTGCGTGCATAAACTTTTAAAAAACAATTCCATGGAAGATTGCCAAACCTTTAAAAGGTCTAATCCTTGCCATCGCAATCGCAATCGCAATCGCAATCGCAAGAATAAACTCGCCCATTTGAAGTTCGAAGACATTTTTGACTATGTCCGATTTTTTGCAGGCTCGCCTTCCCTGCATTATCCATTACGTCTGTGATCTAGCCATTCGATGCTCTTAGTGATTGGATCAACGCGAACAAATATAAATCCACTCGGCGGATTGACATTAGAGTCAAAACCAATCTCGTCAAGCTGCTTTATTCCTGCATGATACTCAGCTAGGAAATCCAAAAAAATATCAACTATTTCGTTATAGTCGTTTTTTACTGACAATTTCTTTGGGAGAAGTAGTTTGAATTTTTTGCCATCATTTGCTTCCGCATATATGGAGAAAGCGAGGGAGTATGGATTTTTCGTATTCAGCTTACCTGCTGATCCTAAGAGGACTGGCTCTATTTTAGGTTGCGACATCACCTTGCCTGCTGTTTCGGAAAGTTTTTCCTTCAGAAGCAAGTAATGATCCTTACCCATCTCGCCAAAAAGTGCCTTAAAGTAAGATTGTGCTATATAAGCCGCGACAATTGGAAAAATAAACCACTCAAGACATGCTTGAGGTCCACTAGGGGGCCTAGACTCAAGCGCTATACGGATATTTGGGTTGTGCAATGCCTTCTCGAAATCAACATACAATTCACTTGGCATGCCCTCTTCATATATTAGTGCAACGTCTGGCTGATTCATCTTTTTCCCTTAATACGTAATGTCGAACACTGCGGCGTGACCAATCGAAAAATCCAGCACCACCGGATGCGAGCAATTATCATTAGCAAACCGTCGATCAACGACCATAGACATTCGCCACACTGAAAAACTCGGCCTCCCAAAAAAATTGCTAAGTTCTTTTAACTATAGCAATATCCAGAGCGGTGGAGTAGCGTTATGCCACGCACGAGATATCACCTAGGGAAGGGAGAATACCAGGAATGAAATATCGTCACTTAAATGTATTCATGATGAAACCAGATACTGTGATCAATGGTTTCTCGGACCTACTAGTTTCGGATAAGGACGTAGTCCCATATGAACTCGATGCAGATTTTGGCTTGGAAGGAGTTTTATATGTAAAACGCACAGTTGAAAAAAGGCCGAATTGGGGCGAGTTGGTTGACACAATTACCGGAACCAACGTAATACAGATCGGAAACAAATCTAGCTCTGCGGTATTATTCATAAAAACAGATACCGACATATTCGCCATAACTTTTGGTTACGGACGCCACCTAGTAAACCTTGCGAACTTCGCCCAAGACTTCGGGCTAAAAACCGCTTTAAATACTCTTAATCACGAAAGCTTAAGAAGCGTAGACATTCATACATTAGAAGACCAACCGGTTCAAAAAAGATCACAGGCCGCACGCGACTCAGAAATAAGTGTGTTTGGCATTGATATATCTAGAGATATATTGAGAGCTGTGACTGGAACACCTAAACCAGGTATAGATTTCAAAAATATATCTGGCGGTGACGCAATGTTTTCATTTGGTATTGAAATGGAGATCAGCGATTTACCAATCATAACTGAGAATTTAAAAACTTATTACCTAAAAGATGATTATAAAACAGACTTTCTATGGGTAGACAACGTCAGAAGAATCAGGGAAAAATCACACATAGACCAGCTAGACCAGATTCTGCTTGAAGCAATTAAAAACCGTGATTCCGGTATAGTTATAACACTACCAGAAATAGAGAAATGGGACTCGATAACTGGCTTCAGCTTTACTCGAGCCAAAAGTGATCGATCACCGACTGTATCATCGGAAAAATACCTTTCGACGATTGACAATACAAAGCTATCTATCGAGTTAGTCAAAAGAGATCATTTGTATGTTTTCGACATACATGATAACGAATTTGATCACTCTATATACAAATGCATCTATTATGAAATAGTAAACGCAAAAAAAACCAACATAATATTTGGAGGAACCTGGTATGAAATTGACAATTCATTCATAGGGAGAATCAATTCTAGCTTAGCGGATATAGGTGTTTCTGAACTTCAATTTCCAGGGGTCTACGTGTGGCAAGAAGGTGAGAAGGCGAAAATAGAGGCTGAAGGTGATTACAATATTAGGGCCTCTCAGCTGCACGGATATCACCTATTAGACAAGAGACTGATCAAAAGTAACAAATCGACTAGTTCAGTTGAATTGTGCGATCTTCTTTCAACTGAGAAGCAATTCATACACGTCAAACATCGCAAAGGGGGATCTGCTGGACTAAGCCATCTTTTCGCACAAGGGAGCGTCGCCGCAGAGATATTGCTCGGAGACCGAGAATTTAGAAAATCAGCCAGAAAGGTATTGGGTACTTTCAGTAACGCTGCACGCGAAATCATTCCACTCGATAACTTTCGAAGCGCAGGATATGAAGTGGTTTTTCTGATATTGGGCGACGATGCCGCAACAGTGAAAAGCAATTTGCCCTTCTTCAGTAAAGTAAACCTTGTTAGGGCATATGATAGTCTTTCCCAGCGAGGTTACTCTGTGAAAATATCAGCCGCCGTAAAAATAGAAAGACCATGAACGCTTTCACGGAGTTTGAATAATAATGCCCGCGGGTCTCACTGACGCTTTCTCAGGAGATTTAATATCGTTTTCATCCCATATTTCTTACCTAAACGCGATAAAAATAACGGTTCTACATCAGCAGCGAAACCGAGCAATCCTTGAAGCCTAAACACTTCTTTTTGTTCAAGCAGTCCCAGACCGTACCTATGGACAAGAGCGCTAATTTCTCGCTTTCTATCACGACCAAGAGAAACTTTATTTTCGTTTGTGATTACTAACCCGGTAATCCTGCGGCTCCCTCGCTTAGACAAATGTATTGTTTTGTCAACATTCAAACTCAAGCGTGGGTATTTCAAACTAGACAACAAATCTTTTATTACAGGTACGACTAACTCAGAAGCGTAAGGTAAAGCCGTGGAGAATGTTAAATCATCAGCATAGCGAGTATAAACAAATTTGTTTTGAGATGCCCAATCAGCTACTGCACTATCAAACTCATACATAATGGAGTTTGACAATATTGGTGACGCTGGAGAGCCGATACTCAGGGCACCTCCATTCCCTCTATTAATACATGACAGCCTTGCAATATATCGAATTTCTAGCAAATCAAGAAAAGGTAAGCTTTTCTGAAAATGTGCTATCAGGTCATCGATTTTAATAGACGGGAAGAAATCTTTAAAATCCACCTTAACCATGTATTCGTTTGTTCGGTGCGTCTCGGCATTCTTTTTAATGCTTGCACCTTTTACATATGCCGACGCGGCCTCATGAATTGGCAATAAATGAAAAACGTTACGAATCAACCAATATTGAACATACTTTGTTTCCCTGGCAGGTTGAGAGATTATTCGCAACCCGCCATTCTTTTTCGGAATACTGTAAGTTTTATAAGAATAAGGAGCCCTCGAAACCACACGCACTAACTGTTCATTAGTCAATGACAAATCAGCCAACATTTTCTCAAGCGTTTTATGGGCGATCACTTCCCACCCCCAAACAGCCGACGAATAACTCTAAGCCGGTGATTATCTTTTCCCGATGTATTATAGAACTCTTTACACTCTGTAGAAATACGTAGTTTATCTATCGGTACAGAAGAGCTCGCAGAAAAATTAACCCTGTGGAACTCAGCGTTCCTAGCGACGTAAAATTGGGAGTCACTGTAAATCTCAAGACTAATGAGCCTGAATCGCTGAAGCAGAAAAAGCTTACCCCTTAGCTGATCCCTGCCAGCGTCAACACCTAGCCTGGAAAGATAATCCAATAGCTCGCTCTCTTTAACGGCAACAAACAGCTTTATAAGCTCATACAAGAGAACAAAAATATGGGAGCTATTTGATATTTTAAAAAGCTGTGATTTCGGCAGTTCGTCCAACTCGCGCTGAACATCAACCACAACATCCTCTATGATCTCAGCAGTTATAGTAAGTGGAAATCCGACTTCAAATGGATAACTTTTTACTGCAGTTCGCTTACCATTTGAGATATGTCGAAAAATTCCTAACTTTATGAATGAGTCATTCTGAAAGTGACCTTCCGAGCAAACAGCAACAATTTTGTCGTTGAACTCCTTTAACTGAGAAAAAGCACCAAGCTCAGCTATTGCTCCGGGACTCTCTAGTATAATAACCACCAGAGAACACATTGCAGCCAACTCCACCTCAAGATCAATCAGATTTCTAAAGATAGCGTCGACTTGCCAATTAGTGACATCTTCAGGCTTGAAGAATTCAACTCTATTATTGAGGTCTGTCTCAAGAGCGTGACGTAGCGACTGTACTGAAGGGGTGGGATCGTCAGGATGCCCCTTTTCAGGCGAGCGACCACCACACAGTAGAACGATGTGAGACTTACAGTACTCGACTCTTGATGACTCTATTTTTATCGATGATAGAGCAGCAAGTCGAGGATCCGTCATTTATAAGAGGTTCTTTACCAAGAAACAGCCGCAGAGAATATCTGTGGACCGTAATGAGCCCGCGATTGGAGGGCCGCAGATATTCTCTGCGGAATAAATCCAAGCAATTTTCTAGAGTCTGGCTAATCGCCCGACTAAGCATCGGTACCAGGACCGAGCTTGTACGCGTAAAGAACGCGTCGACTATCCCAAACGGCAATGACGCTGTCAATATGACATACGCGAAATTTAAGAAATTTTAGCTCATTCCTCTCTCAGATCACGAATAGTCGCTCATATCAATAACGAACCCGCTCCATTATTTGATCCACGATCAGGGTATAAATAGAGTTAACGCCTCAAATACTATTACCTTAAGCCATTGATTTTTAAACAAATAGCAATTGAATTCGACTCTTGGTGCCGCACCAAATAAATGGAAGGTCGCAGCAATGCAGGCCATTTTTCTCAGAAATAACACCAGGCATAGGCAAGGCATTCAACGCACGCATCAGCGTCCAGCATCCCTCTCGCAACATTTCTCCGCTTCATACCGGCCCCTCGCAAGCGTCAATCTCTCTAACGCTGAATCACAGCGTCACTCATTTCCGATCACCATCCTTGCTATCGATAAGAATATTCAATCACCGAGCCGTCTCTTTTAAGGTACACCCCTCATATACGAAGTGGAACACGTACTGTCTGCCAACGAGGTGGATATCTATCAGGGTTGGCTCGACACCGTTCGAGACACGCGGTCCAAAGCAAGAATCACTACCCGGATCGACCGAGCGGCGCTTGGCCACTTCGGCGTAACCGAGCCGGTGGGTGATGGGGTCTTTGAGATGAAGCTGGATTTTGGGCCTGGATTTCGGGTGTATTACGCGATTCAGGGCCAAAAAATACTATTTCTCTTGGGTGGCGGCTCAAAGGACAAGCAGCAAAACGATATAGACCAAGCCAAGGCTCTATGGAAATGTCACAAGGTGAAAAAGAAATGACGATTCGTACGCGCTCCCATGATGAAAGCGTTCTGGAAATGCTCCGTGAAGACGAAGCGTTTGCCATCGAATACCTGTCTGTTGCGCTGGAAGAAATTGACGAAGATGGGGGTGAAGACGTTTTCCTTACGGCTATCCGTCGACTGATCGAGGCTAGAGGTGGCATGGGTAATCTGTCGAAGAACACGGGCCTGGCCAGACCTAACCTTTACAGGTCTATCACTGCTGGCGGCGACCCGAAGCTTTCCACCATCCTCAAGGTGCTCCAGGCACTGGGCGTGGGAATGTCGAAGGTCGTTTCGCACAGAGCTGACATGGGCAGTCAAAGCCCCGACCAGTGACGATTCCTCACCCCGAAATGGCGCCGCTTTCACGACAACGAGCAGTTTTTTGTAGTCGTCAGAGCGCCATCCGGAAGTGAAGCTGTTTGGCTTTATCTGCTCTCAGCGTTTTGTGAGGGTTGTGAGCATATTCGCCAGTCGTCAGCGTCCACATGCCTGAACAGTATGTAGCCACCACCGTTAGCTACATGGTTCTTGATTTCATACTCCCGCCAGTCCGACATCGCTTGCCCACAAATGTCCTGCGGCTTGTGCTCGATCAGCCAGGCGACGGCATTGATGAATTGCCCATGCGAAAACACCGCAATGCGCTGGGCAGGATGCTCCGCAAGTCGAGCCAGGAAGGCCTGCGCTCTTGCTATAAATCCTGAAAAAGATTCGGCGCCTGCTCCATCCGTAAACGCCGGTTCTGACCTGGACCAATAGGCTTCAACCCAATCCCGCCGCTGAGCAACGGTCGTGTTGGCACATCGCGCGGGTTCGAGGTAGGTAAACTCTTGAATGGGCCAGGTTTCAAGCGGAGTGTTAGGAAAAGCAGCTGCGGTCGCCATGGCGGTTGCCTGCGCTCGGGAAAACGGCGAGGCGACAATCAAATCCGGCGCATGTGTGAATGATCGGGCCACTAGCTGTGCTTGTTCTACTCCCTTCAACGTGAGAGTAATAGTCGCGTGATCCACACTGGCTTCGCCTGCGTTGGCAGCGCTTTGTCCGTGACGAATTAGTCTGACCTGCTTCATTAATCAGAGACTCGCGTAAGAGGCAGAGGCTGAGCGCATTCAAGCGTACGCCCCCTTCTGGCAAAACCCGTCAGCATCAGGGGGGCATACAACCGGTTGATTACCAGTCGCGCGGCGCAATCAGCTCCTCAATGTCCGCGTCGGTGAAGCCATAAGCGTCTGCTATGCGTACGAAATCCTCAGCAATGGTTTCGCGGGCGACGGTTTCGATCTCACTGCCGTTCTCTTCGAATACCTCCTCCAGCTCGTTGATTTGCTCTGTCGCTTTGTGAGTCAGGGCATACAGCGCGTCCAGGTCGGAAGGCTTTTGCTGCTCGATTTCGTGACACAGGTTGACCAGCACTTTTTCGCACATTTTCACAACGGCATCAGGGAAATACTCGTCCTGATACATGCCTTTCAGGAAGGTGTGTTCGGCCATGGTTTCATTGGTCAACTGCATGGGTATCCCTCGTCGATGTACAGTGGGCGCTCAGTGAGTCCAATGGAGGTGACAATCGGAGATGTATTACAGAGATTATTGCCCATTCTGCAGGCTGGGCGTATACGGCGGCGAAGCCAGGACTGATAGTCTACAAGACAGTTGTAACTTATAACTCCGTTGTGAGCACCGAAGATCAGGTTTTCTAGCCATGAACGAACCCCTTGATTACAAATTAATGGATAGCATCGTCGTCTGCATCAACGATACCGCGGGCTTTGGAAGAAAGGCGTTTGAAAGCTTCAGCTTGGCGACCGATGTCGCAAGGGACATGGGCGTCGATGGCGACGACGCAAATGATCTGATGGTCGAGTTCTTCGAACGTTTCTCTATCGATCTTAACGATTACGACCCTTATCGGTACTTTTTGGAAGAAGGTTTCAACTTCTTTTCCTTCAGGCGCGCCAAAGACAGACGCGGCAACATTCCGTTGAGGGTGGGCATGTTGTATTTAGCCTTGAAAGCGAGACGTTGGGATACGCAAGCATTTGAACAAGCCACATTCAGCGATGCTCCCCTGTATGAGCGCACAGAAGATATTCCGATTGATGGCTACAAGATAAAGAGCCGTTGATCTTGCCTGTGTGAACCACTTGGTATGCATGTCATACCCCAAGCGCTTTACGAAAAGTGGATGCGCTCGGTGATGACCTCAGGTTGCAGCAATCCATGTAATTCAAACCCCCTTTCAGCGTGACGGAGGTTTCCTGTATGCGTGGCCTTGAGCAGGCCGTGACCACCAAGCTCTATCGGGAAAGAAAAGCTCCCGAGGCAAAGCCAACAGAAACAACCTGAAAACCTTCGTCCTCCCCAAACTCCTCAAGCTTCCCACCCACCCCGTCGATACCCTCCATACAACCCCGCAATCATGGATCGATGAAATGGTTATCTCACTAACCCCCGGCAACAACACGTCTCCCACCATCACCCTGCCCAATTCCGGCATCACGCTCACCCCGCAGCCGCTCACCGATGCGCAGAAAGAAGCGTTTAAGAACGCTGCTGCCAGTACACCCGCTGTCGTCTATCACCCGAGTACCGAAGTACCTGCGACCACTGAACCGATGGAAGCGGTTGATACCTGGATAGGTCGCTCGCAGTCGCCTGATTTCCCGAAGATGGCGGCGCAGCACAGTAACTCGACGGAGGCGCTGAAGACGTCGTATGAAGCGTTCACGTCGACGCTGGCGTCGGTGTATCCGGATCTGGCCAGCAAGAAGTTCGGCTTCACGATCGAGGCGGACGGTAATCTGAAGGCGATCAACAGTTCCGGTGAGTTGAGCGAGGCGGATACCAAGCAACTCAATACATTGTTGAATGCGTCCAGTGGGCTGAAAGCCGCAGCGGCTACCTATCGGGAGACGGCCATTGACCTGGTCGACGCCGATTCGCCCTGGAGCGGCAGTTATCTGGGTCGCTACAACCTGAACAAGGAAAACTTCGCCAATTCTCTGGACCTGGGCGCGCTGTTTATTCCCAAGACGTCGACGCCATCGAAAGATCAGATCGACGGCATGTTCTTCAATCAACTGGCGTACAAAGGTGAGCTGCACACCCAGGAATCGGAGGCGGCCATGCTCGCTGCACGTGCGGCGGAGAAAGCTGCCTCGGCGGGTTGATCCAAAACCCGTCAGCACATCGGCAGACGTTGCGAGCGGAGGTAGTAGTTGTCGAACTCGCCGCTCTCAACGAGCTGAAACCCGTGACGAACGTAGAAGCGGTTGGAGTCGCTTTCTTTCAGGGCGCCCACTCGTACTGTGGATGCGGTCGCGTCCGCTTGTGCGAACACTTGCCGAAGCACGGCAGCACCAATGCCCTGCCCTTGAACAGCAGGCTTGATGTACAGGTGATCCAGCAGCAGGCCGTCGCTGCTCGGTTTGACGACCACGAAGCCGACCTTGCTGCCGGCGACCTGGATGTAATGTGTGCATGACGCAGAAAACCCTTCACGAAAACGCTTTCGGGCGCGCACCGGATCGAACCGGCCAACACGCTCGAGGCTTTCACGCATGGCTTCGATACGTATGGCCACCAATGTTTCGAAGTCTTCGGGCTGGACCGTTACCAGGGTGATGTCGGGATCATTTTCTAGAATCTGTTGCATTGTGTTTGCTCCCGTATAAAAGGCTCGACGTCAGGTGCCCTATCCAGGAACCGCGACCACTTTAGCTTTGTTGGCGGGCCTGATCGTCAAGGCGCTCATTGCCCATCGAGTCGCTTACGAACGATTTTCCCCAGGCTCGTCAGACGATATCGCTGATTGCTGCTGGTCGGTTTCTCCGGAATCGTCATGGCGAGAACGCCCTGCTCAAGCGCGGGCGAAAGGTAATGTTTACGGAAGTGTTCCGCGTCAGCCAGCTTCAACTGGTGCTGAAGCTCAATGCGTTTGATGTCTCCATTTACGAGCACAATCAGCTTTTCGACTTCCGGGGTGACTTCCGGGGTGGCTTCCGGGGCGACTTCCGGGGTAAGGAATGTGAGGGTGACTCCAGAGTTTCCTTCGCTATACCAAACAGGAGGCGCAAGGCCGTTCTCTTCGCAGGCCTGACGAATAAGTACGCTGCCGCGACCCAGCTTTTCCATATAGCCCTGTAAATAAAGTGCGTGGGCAATATCAGGATTGCGCAGCACTGAAATATGGCCCTGTTGCAGCTTGTCCGCATCGACGCCGTCCGGAAGGCTGCCGGAGTTCCAGATCTGCAGTCGGACCGGACTGATCTCTACTTTGATGCCGCCGGAAAAGCTGCTGTAGTCTCGATGAGCGAAAGCGTTGACGATGCCTTCACGTATAGCCATCTCCGGATACAGCGGTAAGTCTTCACGCTGATTGCGACCTTGGCTAAAGCGCGCCTTGACCGGGGTATTCGTGTAAGCGCAACCACTCCTCCCGCGTCATCTCCCAGACTTCCACCTCGAACCGTCCGCCAACAAACTCGCCCTCCTGCGTGCTCACCTTGCGCATGCCTTCGCTGATCGAGATGCGCCGCGAGGCTTCATTGGGGGCGGCTTTGGGCACTTGCATCAGGGGCATGCCCATCACGTCGAACCACTGTCGATTGATCACGCGGCAGGCCTCTTTCATGTAGCCGTGGCCTTGCCAGTCCGGGTGCAGCCAGAAGCCGCGGTTGTTGCCGGGATGGGTCATCAGGGTGATGCTGCCGATGATGTCGTGGGGCGCGCTCTGCAGGCGGATCATCCAGTGCCACTCGGTGCCGTTTGCTATGGCGGGCAGTGCGACGTCCTGAATGTAGCGCAGCGCACCGTCCTGTGGATAAGGCCAGGGGACACGGTTGTTCAGGTAGCGCACGATGTCCCATAGCGGAAAGCGTTGCTGAACCGCAGGCGCATCCTCGAGCTGAAGTGGCGTCAGCAGCAGACGCTCGGTGTACAGCGTGGGGGTGATGGTCATGACGATGTCCCTGTTCATCGAACGATGCTCACTGGATGAACGGTCCCGTATGCCGGGGATTTAAGTCGAACTGCCGGCTGCAGGTGGGGGTCTATCCTGCATCTTTTATACATCGGAAACCCCAGTGCCCAGAATCATTACGGATCAGACACCCCAAAGCGTGGTGGATGAGCAGCAGGTCAAATTGTTTGGCTCGCCCAAGGAACGGCTGGATTTTTATCGACGCGAAATTCATTACGAAACCACCAACCTCTCCAACCGCACCAACGCCTATTTGTCGGCGCAGTCATTCCTGGTGATCGCCTACGCGTCTTCGATGGCCAATATGAACACGGCCTGGGGCGCGATGTTTACGCTGGTAGTGCCGCCGATGCTCGCCTTGCTGGGGCTACTCAGTACGCTGTTCGCCTGGCCGGGTATTCGGGCGGCGTGCGACATCATCCAGCACTGGCACCACAAACAGGCGCAACTGTTGCTCAGCGAGCCGGTCATCGGGCTGACTTATGACGATTCGCCGTTGTTCAGCGATTGGGAATCCAGCGAAACCGGGCCGAAAAAGTCCTTGCTGTTCTCCAAGCGCAGTCCTTGGCTGTTCAGCTTTTTCTGGATTTTCCTCGGCGGTTTCGCAGTGTTTGTTCAGTTGATTGCGGACTGAGTCAGGTGCGGACCTGTCATGTTCTTTGACGTGACTGACAGACTTGGGATGGGTAGATGTGACGGAGAGCGTCAGGGAAGGTATGCCCACGCTGGAGCACGAACGGTGTTTCAGTCATGCATTTTCGGCGATTATCCAGCCCTCTTCGCGAACAAGTTCGCTCCCACGGCCTCCGGCCAGAATCAAAAGCAGACTTGTATAGCGATGAGCGCTGGAGCATGGGCACGATCAGGATTCAGGCGACGGTCTTTGTCAGGCCGCCGCCCTCGGATCAGAAAACGTTGATCGGGTAGTCAACGAAGATGCGTGTCTCGTTGCCTTCGCTGTTGTAGGCCTGTGCATCGTCCGAGACCCGCAGGAACGAGTTGCGCAGGCGGATCGAGAGGTCTTTGGCCGGGCCGCTCTGGACCACGTAAGTCAGCTGGCTGAATATCTCGCGTTCCGTGCCGTCGCCGCTGCCTGCGGTGCCATCGTCGATGTTGTCGCCGCGTACGTAGGCAGCCTTGTAGCTCAGGCCGGGCAGGACCAGCCCGGACAGGTCGACGCCATAGGCCGCCTGCCAAGAACGTTCGTCCTTGCCGTTGAAGTCGGACCAGTAGGAGTTGGCGAGGTAGATGGTGTTACCGCCATCACCAAAACCGCCATCGTTGCGATAGCCTCCGTAGGCGTAACCCATGTCACCGGTGCTGCGCTGATGCGCCAGGGTGAAGGAGTGGATGCCCACGGCCCAGGTTGCGGCCAGGCTCCAGATCTTGTTGTCACGCGCATCGCTGGCAGTGAAGTCTTTATCCAGTCGGGTTTTGTAGCCGTTGAAGTCGAAGGTCAGTGACTGGTCTTGCGGCAGGGCGAAGACATAGTTCAGGTTCAGGTACTGCTTCTTGAACACGTCTTCGTTGTCGGAGGCATAGAAAGCGGCGCTGAACTCATCGGTGAATTTGTAGCTGGCGCCGTAGACGTTGATGCTCTTCAGGTCACCACTGTCGCGGCCTTCGGCGCTCTTGCGCGCTTCCTGGGTGAAACGCCCGGCGACCACTTCCAGCCCCTCGATCTCTTTGGAGGTGATCAGGGTGCCGGTGTAGCTTTCCGGCAGCAGACGGGAGTTGTCGTAGTTCAATACCGGCAATTGCGGCATCTGATCGCCGTATTTGATGACGGTATTCGAGAAGCGTGCTTTTACCGCTGCGCCTGCACGGGACAGGTCATCGGCAGCCGCGCCGCTGTCGCCCTGCTTGAAGAAGTCGATGCCGCCATTGCCGCTGCGGCCCTTTCCGCCATCAAGGCGAATGCCGTACAGCGCAAAGGCGTCGACGCCCACGCCAACCGTGCCCTGAGTGAAACCGGACGCGAAGGTGCCCATGAAGGCCTGGCCCCATTCGGATTTGTCTTCACGGTCGTTTTTGAAGTCGCGATTGATGTAGGCGTTTCGCAGGTTGACGTTCAGGCTGCTGTCTTCGACAAAGCCCTTCGAATCGGCCTGCCCCTGGGCCATGGCCTGACTGGCGCTGATGATGCCCAAAGCGAGCATGCCCATACGTGTGTTAAGCATTTTGTCTTCCTTGTTCTGCAAATGACATGCGCTGTGGCGGCGGCCAATGGCCGTCTGGCTTCCCGCCTCTGGTCAGGCGGTGAAGCGCCGCACGACGTCATCGCAGTGGACTACGAAGCACGTACAGGGGGTGGAGCCACAGGCAGTGGGGCGCGAATCCTAGTTCGGGTGCCTGGGGGTGTCAAACGTGTGGATGGCCGGGGCCTGGTCTGGTGTATTGCTTAATCTGTCAGCACACGCGCCAACGCTTCGAATTCGGCATCGTTGAACAGGCCTGCCGGATAGCGCTGCAGCAGCATGGCGCGTACGTCCGGTCTGGCTTTCACGGGCCTGGTCGTCCTTAACCAATCCGCCACTCGCTGGCGTGCCTCGTTACTGAGCGAAGCAGAAAAACCACGAACTCGCTGTTGGCTCATACCTGCATTCATAACGAAAACCTCTTGATTCATGAGGGGCTAAATCTACTGATGCCATGTGACAGTCAAGCTAAGAAAACGGGTTTTCGCCAGTGGAATTTAGGATAACTGCCGATAAATCTGATGAACTTAGTTATAAAGTAACGCATAAAAAAGCCCATCTGATGATGGGCTTAATACAGCAAAAACGGGACCAACTATCCAGTTGTTAGATACAACTAGTTACTAAGCACTAGTGCTTGTGAGGCGCTGGCTGTTGCTGTGTCAGGCAGTGGATATTGCCCCCGCCCAGCAGCAATTCACGGCCTGGCGCCATCACCACCTCATGCTCTGGAAACAGCTTTTGCAGGATCTCGCGGGCCTTTCCGTCCATCGGATCGTCGAAACTCGGCGCAATGATGCCGCCGTTGACGATCAGAAAATTCACATACGACCCGGCCAGACGCACCGAAGGGTTGCGTCCCTGGCTGCCATGCACCTGATCGACGCCCGCGCATTCTTCTTCTGTGGCGAACAATGGGCCCGGAATCGGCATTTTATGCACGATAAACGCACGCCCCTTGGCATCCCGAGTGTTTTCCAAAATACTCAATGCCGCATGGCAGCGTGAGTAGTTGGGGTCTTCGGGATCATCGGTCCAGGCCAGTAACACCTCGCCCGGACGGATGTAGCAGCAGAAGTTATCCACATGCCCGTCGGTTTCGTCGTTGAACAGGCCTTCCGGCAACCAGATGACTTTATCCACAGCCAGGTAATCGCCGAGGATCGTTTCGATCTGTTCGCGGGTCAGGTGCGGGTTGCGGTTGCGATTGAGCAGGCACTCTTCGGTGGTGATCAGCGTGCCCTCGCCATCCACGTGGATCGAGCCGCCCTCGAGGACGAAGCCTTCGGTGACGTAACGCGGGCAGCGCTCGATTTCGAGTACCTTGCTGCCCAGCTGCGAATCGAGATTCCACGGCGCATACAGGCCGCCATCGAAGCCGCCCCAGGCATTGAATTCCCAGTTCACGCCGCGCACTTCGCCACGGTCGTTGATGACGAACGTCGGCCCGCTGTCGCGCACCCAGGCATCGTTGCTGCTCATTTCCACAACCCGGATGTTCGGCATGTCCAGCCGCGCACGGGCGTTGTCGTATTGTGCAGCCGACACAGCCACCGTGACCGGCTCAAAGCGGGCGATGGCCTTGGCGATGGCGACGTGGGCAGCCTGGGCGGGCTTGCCACCCAGGCGCCAGTTGTCCGGGCGCTCGGGCCAGACCATCCAGACCTGGGTTTGCGGTGCCCATTCGGCCGGCATGTGGAAACCGTCGGCGCGTGGCGTGCTATTGAGCGTGGTCATGGCGATCAGGACTCCAGCGAACCGTCGAGGGTCTTCACCGCGCCATACAGGTTAGGGCGGCGATCACGGAACGTGCCCCAGGCACTGCGGATGTGCTCCAGTTCGTCCAGGTCGAAGCTGTGGACCAGCACGCCTTCTTCGGTTTCGTTGAGCTCGGCGACTTTTTCACCGAACTGGTTGGCGATGAACGACGAACCGTAGAAGGTGATGTCGTAGCCGTCCTGCTCTTCGTTGCCAATGCGGTTGCTGGCAATCAGCGGCATCAGGTTCGCGCCGGCGTGACCTTGCTGCACGCGCTGCCAATGGTCGCGCGAGCTGATGGTCTTGTCATGCGGCTCGCTGCCGATGGCGGTCGGGTAGAACAGAATTTCCGCGCCCTGCAACGCCATGCTGCGCGCGCACTCCGGGAACCACTGATCCCAGCAGATACCCACGCCGATTTTCGCGTAACGGGTCTGCCAGACTTTAAAGCCGGTGTCGCCCGGGTTGAAGTAGTACTTTTCGTGGTAGCCAGGGCCGTCCGGGATGTGGCTCTTGCGGTAGATGCCCAGGTTGCTGCCGTCTGCGTCGATGATCGCGATGCTGTTGAAACGCGCACGCCCTGCCAGCTCGAAGAAGCTGATCGGCAAGACGACCTGCAGTTCTTTGGCGATTTTCTGGAAGTGCTTGATTGCGACGTTGGACTCGAGGGTGGTCGCCAACTGCAGATAGTCCGGGTTCGGCTTCTGGCAGAAGTACGGGGTTTCGAACAGTTCCTGAATCAGAATGATCTGGGCGCCCTTGGCGGCAGCTTCGCGTACCAGCTTTTCAGCGGTCTCGATGTTGGCTTCCAGATCCCAGGAGCAGGCCATCTGGGTAGCAGCGACAGAAACGATACGGCTCATGAAAATATCTCCAGGGGCGGTTGCAAAGGACTTATCACCATAGCAGACAGGCGATGACGATTATGAACGTCTTTATAGCGGATATAAATCGGTATTAAAAGCTTATTATTTTCTTATCATGAATTTATTTGTAGATTTTACCGATATTAATCTGCTTAAGACTCATGACCGCGCTCATTCCTACGAGCTGGGTGTGACGCGACGGCCCTTCGCGAACAAGTTCGCTCCTACGGCCTTCGGCCAGAATCAAAAACAGATCCGGGTATGACGATAATCTCCGGCCAACCTCTATCGTGCCCATGCTCCGCGTGGATATGCCGTTCTGGACGCTCTGCGTCCTCTATTCCAGTTCGCGCAGCACCTTCGATACGTTGTCGACGAAAAAGTCCACGCTTTGCCGGGTGGTGCACATCGGGGGTTTGATTTTCAGGATGTTCAGGTAGTCGCCGGTCGGCTGCATGAAAATGCCCAGCTCACGCAGGCGTTCGCACAGGCGCGCGGTTTCTTCTGTGGCGGGTTCCAGGGTGTGGCGGTCGCGGACCAGTTCCATGCCCAGATAAAAGCCCATGCCGTGCACCGCGCCCACCAGCGGATGTATATCGGCCAGGGCCTGCAGCCGCGCCTTGAAGTGGTCGCCCACGATCCGGGCGTTGTCCCAGAGTTTTTCCTCCTCCATGACATCCAGCACCGCCATGCCGATCCGGCAACTGACCGGACTGCCACCGGATGACGAGAAGAAATAACCCTCGGCCTCCAGCGCCTCGGCGATCTCACGGCGGGTGATCACCGCGCCCAGCGGATGGCCGTTGCCCATGCCTTTGGCCATGCTGATGATGTCCGGCACCACGCCCTGCTCTTCGAAGCCCCAGAAGTGATGACCCAGCCGGCCATAACCCACCTGCACCTCATCGGCAATGCACACGCCACCCACAGCGCGGACCTTCTGATACACCTGTTGCAGATACCCCGGCGGCAGGGAAATCCCGCCCGCATTGCCATACACCGGCTCGCAGATGAAGCCCGCCACCTGCCGTTGCTGCTCAGCCAGCGTGGCAAGGGCCTGATCGACACTGCGCACGTACTCAGGCGCACTGTCCGCGCCCCTGAACGGCCCGCGATAGGTGTTGGGCGCGGTGACCGGATGCACCCAGTCCGGGCGCGTGCTGAGCGCCTGCGGGTTGTCGGCGATAGAGGTTGAAATGGCATCGGTGGCCACCGACCAGCCGTGATACGCCTCCAGCACACTGAGCATGTCGCGACCACCGCTGTAAGCCCACGCCAGCCTGATCGCTAGATCGTTGGCCTCGGTGCCGCTGTTGACCAGAAACACGCGATCCATGCCCTCGGGGGCCAGCTTGAGCAGGCGCTCGGAGAACTCGGCGATCGCCGCATAATGAAAACGCGAGTTGGTGTTGAGCAACGACCACTGGCGCGCCGCCTCGTGAGCCATGCGCGGATGGCCATGACCGAGAACGGCGACGTTATTGAGCATGTCCAGGTAGGAGCGGCCCTGCATGTCGATCAGGTGGTTACGCCAGCCGCGCTCGATGTGCGGCGGGGCCTGGTAGTAGTGCTTTTGCGAGCGGGCAAAGCTGGCATCACGGCGCGCCAGCAATTGCCCGGCGTCCTGCAAGGCTGGCGCGTCACAATCAAAACCCAGCAGCGCCGAGGGCGACGGGCACACTGCGCGCCAGGCATCTGCCCAGGCCGGTGTGCTGAACAGCGGCGGGCTGAGGTCCGGCGCGGTACATAATTGCAGCAACAGCGAGCCACCGCCCTGCCCGATCAAAGAACCCGCCGCCACTTGACCCTGCAGCGAAGCCTCCGGCAACACACCCCACAGCTTCAAACTGACGCGCTCGCCGACCAACAGCACCGCAGCATCGGCCGTCAGCCGCAAGGTGCCCTCGAACGGCGCATGCAGCGGCGTTGCTGCGGGCACATGCAATTCGACGTGCAGCGCAAAGGTCTCCGGCTCGCTGGCGAAGTCAGGCAAGGTGCGTGACAGACGGTATTCACCGAACCTGCTGGCTGCCAGACCACTGTCCCCGGCCGCTTGCGAAAGCAGGTATTCATCGATGCCGCTCTGCTCCCAGTTGCCTGCCACGAAGTGCTCGCTGAGCACGCCCAGATCCACCAGCACCGGCTGAAGCCCCGCCAGGCTGGGCAACAACGGCGAATAGGCAGGTTGCTCGACAGGCGGCAGGTCCAGACAAACCGCGCGCAGAATGGCGGCTTCCATCAGCGCCATCGGCACCGAAGTGGCGACATCGAAAATGTTCCATTCGCCGGCAAGGTTGGCCTGGATATACGCATTGCCAGGCTCGACGCTGGCCTGTTGTTCGCTGCTGAGCACAAGCACTGCGGATCGAGCCACGATCAGCGGCCAGAGCGCCTGCAATTCCTCGATCTTCAGCGGATTGAGGGCGTGATAGGCGGCAATGGCCGGGAGGATGTACAGCGGGTCGCCCTCGGCGTGGTGCAGCAGCGCCGCGCAGGTCACCGACAGATCGGCCACTCGCCAGGTACTGAGCAGATCGCCGAAATCAATCAGCCCCTGCAAGTGCCACGGGTGCCCCGCCTCGCGTCGCCAGACTGCGTTGTGCTCGGAGATGTCCAGATGCACTGCCTGTATCGGCAGTGCGGCAATCAATGGCAACAGACGACGATGAGCCTGCTCGCCGGCTTCGATCAGACAAGCGCGAGCGTCGGCATCCTTGATCACCGGCAGCAGGTGCTTGATCAACGCGTGGGCGTGGCGCGGGTCCCACTGCAGGATGCGCTGCAGACCGGGGTGGTCGAAATCGGCCAGCGCAATATCCACATGGGCGCACAGTTCGCCCAGCTCGACCACGATGTCACGCCCCAGGTGCTCGACATGCCCCAGCGATTGCCCGTCGATGAACTCCAGCAGACGCACATGCACCGCCTGCCCGTCGATGTCGACCGACAGTAACTGTTCGGTGTCGATGGCACGGATCACGCCCGGCACCTTGACCGTACTGTGGCCAGCCAGATGATGCAACGCCGCGTGCTGGGCGTTCAGCTCGCTGGTCGAATACGCCCCGTGGCAGATTTTCAGCACATAACGCCGCGTGCCGGTATCCAGCAGAAAGTTGCGATCCTGCTGGCTGCCCAGCGCTTTCAGGGTGCCGCTCAGCCCGTAGTGCTGCGCGAGCAATTGCAGCGCCTGGTCCGCGCTGACCTCGGGGCAAGGCAGACTGGACCGGCGGATGAGCGTGGCAAGCGGCATGGAGAACCTCGTTCTTGTTGTCAGGCCCGGGCTCAATGAGCAAGGCGTGATGGGCAGTCGCGCAACTGTAGGGGCATTGACTATAGGGGGATTGCACTGCGCGACCAATCCGCACCTGCACCTCAGGTCGGAAATCAGCCGGAGTTTTATTCAACCGCCTGCTCGGGTTTAATGGTTCGATCCTGTCATACGCGCTCAAGCGCTATGCTGCATTACTCCAGAACACACAAGAAGGTCAGTTCATGCGAATACTCGTTACCGGGGGCGCAGGTTTCATCGGCTCTGCACTGATCCGCCACCTGATAAACAACACCGACCACGAAGTGCTGAACTTCGACAAATTGACCTACGCGGGCAACCTTGAATCGCTGCAGTCGATTGCCACCGACACGCGCTATGAGTTCGTGCAGGCGGATATCTGCGATCAGGCCCGTGTCAGCGCGGTGCTCGAGCGCTTCGCGCCGCAGGCGATCATGCACCTGGCGGCTGAATCCCACGTCGACCGCTCCATCGATGGTCCGGCCGAGTTCATCCAGACCAACATTGTCGGCACGTACAGCCTGCTGGAAGCCACGCGCGCCTGGTGGCTGAAACTGCCGGAAGCGCAGCGCCAGGCGTTCCGCTTTCACCATATTTCCACTGATGAGGTGTATGGCGACCTGCACGGTGTCGATGATCTGTTCACCGAAACCACACCGTATGCGCCCAGCTCACCCTACTCGGCGAGCAAGGCGGCGTCCGACCATTTGGTGCGTGCCTGGCACCGTACCTATGGCCTGCCGGTGGTGGTGACCAACTGCTCCAACAACTATGGGCCGTTCCACTTCCCGGAAAAGCTCATCCCGCTGGTGATTCTCAACGCCCTGGCGGGCAAGCCCCTGCCGGTGTACGGCAATGGCCTGCAAGTGCGCGACTGGCTGTTCGTCGAGGATCACGCACGGGCACTGCTCAAGGTGGTGACCGAAGGTGAAGTCGGCGAGACGTACAACATCGGTGGCCACAACGAGCAGAAAAACATCGACGTGGTGCGTGGTATCTGCGCGCTGCTCGATGAGCTCGCCCCGCAGCATCCGGCAGGCGTCGCGCAGTACAGCGACCTGATCACCTACGTGGTCGACCGTCCGGGCCACGATCAGCGTTATGCCATCGATGCCGGCAAGATCGACAACGATCTGGGCTGGACGCCCGAAGAAACCTTCGAGTCCGGGCTGCGCAAGACTGTGCAGTGGTACCTGGATAACCTGGACTGGTGCCGCAGGGTTCAGGACGGCAGTTATCAGGGCGAACGACTGGGCTTTACCGAGCCTAAAGACCTGATTGCCTGATCAGCACCCTTCTCGGCAGGCGCGCCTCAGGGCAGACTGTCGAGTCGCCACGACTTATTGAACATTGCAGGGGAAGCCACGTGAACGTAGTCGCAACAAAATTGCCGGAAGTCCTGATTCTCGAACCCAAGGTATTCGGTGATGAACGAGGTTTTTTCTATGAAAGTTTCAACGCCAAGGCTTTTCAGGCTGCCACTGGCCTGACCCGTGAATTCGTACAGGACAACCACTCGCGTTCGCAGCGCGGCGTCCTGCGCGGTCTGCATTATCAGATCGAAAATGCCCAGGGCAAACTGGTGCGCGTCACGGTCGGCAAGGTGCTGGATGTGGCCGTGGACATTCGCCGCAGCTCGCCGAACTTCGGCCAGTGGGTCGGCGTCGAGCTGTCCGCTGAAAACGCCCGTCAGCTGTGGGTTCCGGAAGGCTTTGCCCATGGCTTCGTGGTGCTCAGCGAACACGCCGAGTTCCTGTACAAGACCACCGACTACTACACACCGTCTGCCGAACGCTGCATCGCCTGGGACGATGCGGATCTGGCCATCGACTGGCAGTTCGACGGCCAGCCCAACCTGTCGGCCAAGGATCAGCAAGGCAAGCGCCTGAAAGAAGCCGACCTGTTTCCCTGAGCCCGCGACCCAAGGCCGCCCGGCGCAATGTCCGGGTGCCTGACAAGCCGGCGGCGGGCATAATACGCGCCTGATGCCCACGTCAGGATGACCGGGTGTTTTTGTTGCCTGCCGCGGCGTGATCGCCAGCAGGCATCGTCAACCCTTCGGCGACGGCCAATCGATGACCATGACTCCCGCTCTGCCGCCCCGCCCTCGCTGGCGCAGCCTTGCCCTTCTGGCACTCTGCCTGGCGCCGTTGCTGTGGCCGCTGGAGCATCTGGCCGAACGTTATTACCGCAACGTGCTGGCCAATCAGAACCGCCAGACCCTGGACCTGTACGTCGCCAACCTGCTCGGCACCCTGCACCGTTACGAAACCCTGCCGCAGATCCTCGGCGACCTGCCGGCCTTGCGCGCCGCACTGGCGGCACCGGGCGACACACCTACCCTGGTAAACGCCAACCGTCTGCTCAGCGAAATCACGCGTCAGACCGGTGCCGATGTCATGTACCTGATGGACGCAAACGGCCTGACCCTGGCGGCCTCCAACTCGGATCACAAGGACAGTTTCATTGGCCGAAACTTCTCGTTCAGGCCCTATTTCATCGATGCGCGGGCGGGCAGAACCGGGCGGTTCTTCGGCCTCGGCACGACCTCTGCCAAACGTGGCTACTTTTTCGCCGGCCCGGTGCGTGACGGTGAGCGAATCATCGGCGTGCTGGTGGTCAAGGTCGATCTGGACCACACCGAAACCCTGTGGGGCAAGACGCCCGAGCAACTGCTGCTGACCGACCAGAACGGCGTGGTGATTCTGACCTCCAACCCCGAATGGCGTTTTCGGGCGACCCGCGACCTGACCGATGACGAGAAAAAAGCCATCGTCGCGATCCAGTCCTACCCGACCCGCGATCCGCGCCCGTTGAGGATCGATGAAAACGCCTGGCTGACCCAGACCCAGGCCATCGAAGAGACCGGCTGGAACGTCAACATCCTCGCGCCTCGCGCCCTTGTCGACCGTCAGGTGCGCACGGTGGTGGCGATTGGCGGCGCAGCGCTGCTGGTGCTGATGTTGTTGCTGGGCCTGATGATGCAGCGTCGTCGTCATTATCTGGACCGCATCGCTTTCGAGGCCAAGGCGCGCCGCGAGCTGGAGATGCGGGTTATCGAGCGGACCAGCGATCTGGAGGGGCTCAACAGCCGTCTGCGCCAGGAAGTGCTGGAGCGCGAACAGGCGCAGCAGGAACTGGTGCAGGCTCAGGACGAACTGGTGCAGACCAGCAAACTGACGGCGCTGGGCACCATGTCGGCGAGTATCAGCCATGAGCTGAATCAGCCGTTGGCCGCTATCCGCAGTTACGCCGAAAACGCCGAAGTGCTGCTCGATCATCAGCGCACCGAGGACGCCCGCGGCAACCTCAAGCTGATCAGCGAACTGACCGGGCGCATGGCCTCGATCATCGCGCACTTGCGCGCCTTCGCCCGTCGCGACCGCCACGCCCCTGAAAGCGTGGCACTGCAACCGGCGCTGGAAGATGCGCTGGCGTTGCTGGCCAAGCGGCGGCGCGCCATGGAAGTCGAACTGATCCGTGACCTGCCGGACGCCACAATCTGGGTGCAGGCCGGTGAAACCCGTCTGCGTCAGGTGCTCGGCAATCTGATCGCCAACGCGCTGGACGCCCTCACTGAAAAAGGCCCGCCGCGCAGGCTGTGGATAAGTGTCGAGCAAACCGCCGAGGGCGTTAACCTGTACATTCGTGACAACGGCCCCGGCTTTTCCCAGGAAGCACTGGCGCGGGCTCGCGAGCCCTTCTTTACGACCAAGACTCGCACCCAGGGCCTTGGCCTCGGTCTGGCCATCTGCGATACGCTGATGCGCGCGCTGGGCGGCGAATTGCTGTTCGCCAACCATCCCAGCGGCGGTGCGCTGCTGACCCTGCGCCTGCGTGCCGGGGCTTCCGGGGCCAATCTTCAACCGCCAGAGGACCTTTCTGCATGAGTTCGGACACAGCCATCGACAGCCAGATTCAGGTGGTGCTGATCGACGACGATTCGCACCTGCGTCAGGCCCTGCGTCAGACGCTGGACCTGGCTGGCCTGAACGTTCTATCGCTGCCCGAAGCGACCGGGCTGGCCGAGCGCATCGGCCACGACTGGCCGGGCGTGGTGGTCAGCGATATTCGCATGCAGGGCATGGATGGCCTGGAACTGCTCGACCAGCTTCACGCGCAGGACCCCGACCTGCCGGTACTGCTGATCACCGGGCATGGCGATGTGCCGCTGGCGGTAAAGGCCATGCGCGCCGGGGCCTACGACTTTCTGGAAAAACCCTTCGCCAGCGACGCCATGCTCGACAGCGTGCGCCGTGCCCTGGCGTTGCGCCGTCTGGTGCTGGATAACCGCAGCCTGCGCCTGGCCCTGAGTGATCGCCAACAACTGAGCACACGCCTGATCGGTCAGTCGCCGCCGATCCTGCGTCTGCGCGAACAAATCGGCGCATTGGCCGGGACGCGAGCCGACGTGCTGATCCTCGGCGAAACCGGCGCAGGCAAAGAAGTGGTTGCCCGCGCGCTGCACGACCTGTCCAACCGCCGCAGCGGCCCGTTCGTGGCGATCAACGCCGGCGCGCTGGCTGAATCGGTGGTGGAAAGCGAGCTGTTCGGTCACGAGCCAGGCGCCTTCACCGGCGCGCAGAAGCGGCGTATCGGCAAGTTCGAATTTGCCAACGGCGGTACGCTGTTCCTCGATGAAATCGAAAGCATGAGCCTGGACGTGCAGGTCAAGCTGCTGCGCCTGCTGCAGGAGCGCGTGGTTGAGCGAATGGGCAGCAATCAGCAGATCCCGCTGGACATCCGCATCATCGCCGCGACCAAGGAAGACCTGCGTCACGCGGCCGATCAGGGCCGCTTCCGGGCAGACTTGTATTACCGCCTGAACGTGGCCTCGCTGCGCATCCCGCCGTTGCGCGAACGGGGTGAAGATGCGCTGATGCTGTTCGAACATTACGCCGATGCCGCGAGCATGCGCCACGGCATCCCCAAGCACGAACTCAAGCCGGGCCAGCGCGCGCTGCTGTTGCGGCATAACTGGCCGGGCAACGTCCGGGAACTGCAAAACGCTGCCGAGCGTTTTGCGCTGGGTCTGGAACTGGAGCTGGAGCCGGAAGGCGTTGATGCAGAGCAAGCGCCACCGCCGGGTGGTGGTTTGAGTGATCAGGTGGAAAGCTTCGAGCGCGCCTTGATCGCCGCCGAACTGGCGCGCCCGCACAGCTCGGTGCGCAGCCTCGCGGAAGCGCTGGGTGTGCCGCGCAAGACCCTGCACGACAAACTGCGCAAGCACGGCCTGACGTTTGGCGACAGCAGCGGAGCTTCCGATGACAACGATTGAGCCTGGACATGACGCCGCCCACGCACTGGAGCAGGTGCTGCACCACGACATCCCGCTGACCCGCGAGATGGGCATGCGCGTGATTGACTGGCACAACCAGACACTGCGCCTGCACCTGCCGCTGGCCCCCAACGTCAACCACAAGAGCACGCTGTTCGGCGGCAGCCTGTATTGCGGCGCAGTACTGGCGGGCTGGGGCTGGCTGCACCTGCGGCTGCGCGAAGCCGGGATCACTGATGGGCATATCGTGATTCAGGACGGACAGATCAGTTATCCACTGCCGGTACGCAGCGACGCCATCGCCCGCTGCGACGCGCCCGAGCTGGCGCAATGGGACAAATTCATCACCACCTACCAACGCCGAGGCCGCGCCCGCCTGACCCTGCACACCGCCATCAGCGAGCAGGACAGTGAAGAACAGGCCGTGCGCTTTGTCGGGCAGTTTGTGTTGCACCGGTGAGGCTGCGCGCAGTCAATTCACTACCCGTGGGAGCCAACTTGCTCGCGAAGAGGCCAGTGTAATCCGCAAAAATTCATCGTCTGATCAATCGTATTCGCGAGCAAGCTCGCTCCCACAAGAACGCGCCTGCCCCTGCAGACCTGTATCAAGCGAAGAACACGCCGTGCGCTTTGTCGGGCAGTTCATGTTGCGCCAGTGTGGCTGCGCGTAGTGGATGCAGACCTGTGGGAGCGAGCTTGCTCGCGAAGAGGCCGGTGCAATCGGCAAAAATTCATCGCCTGAACCATCGCCTTCGCGAGCAAGCTGGCTCCACAAGAACGCGCCTGACCCTGCATACCTGTATCAAGCGAAGAACAGGCCGTGCGCTTTAGCACTGGTGAAACTGTCTCAGCCAAGCGTCTCAGCGCTTTTGTAGGAGCGAACTTGTTCGCGAAGGCGTCGTTTCAAGCACTGGATTTGCTGTGGATGCACCGGCCCTTTCGCGAGCAAGCGAAACGTCGCCCGGTTCGCTTCTACGCCCGCCGGGCAGAGGCCTTGAGGCCCGGCCTCAGGACTGCGCCAGCACCAGCAGTTTGTCGCGCCATTCGGCGTTGGCTGGCAGGGCCAGGAAGAACGGGTTGAGCAGTGATTCGCGGGCCGGGTAGCTGAACGGCTGGCCGTCCAGTTGCAACACTTCGCCTCCTGCACCTTCAAGCACGCCCTGCGCCGCAGCGGTGTCCCATTGCGAGGTCGGGGCCAGGCGTGGGTAGCAGTCGGCGGCGCCTTCGGCCAGCAGGCAGAATTTCAGTGAGCTGCCGATGTTGGTCAGTTGCAAATGACCCAGCCCGTTCGACAGGCCCGCCAGCAAATGCTCCTGCTCCGGGCTGGAGTGGCGGCGGCTGGCGACCACGGTAAAGGTCTGCCCTTCGCCAAGCTGATTGCGCACGGCGATCGGCTGGAGGTGGCCGACGCCATCGCTGCGCCAGGCACCCAGCCCGGCACCGCCGAAGTAACAACGGTTGTTGGTGGGCATCGAGACCACACCGAATACCACGCGGCCGCGTTCGATCAGTGCGACATTGACGGTGAACTCTTCGCTGCCGGAGATGAACTCCTTGGTGCCGTCCAGCGGATCGACCAGCCACCAGCGCTCCCAGCTTGCCCGCTGGCGGAAGGGGATGTCAGCGTCCTCTTCAGAGAGCACATGAATGTCCGGATCAAGCGCCTGCAGGCCCTCGACCAGCACCTGATGGGCGGCCAGATCAGCGGCGGTCACCGGCGAGTCGTCAGTCTTGGTGGTCACGGTGACATTGGCGCGCCAGAACGGCAGGATCACTTCGCCCGCCAGTCGCGTGAGTTCAATCACCGGGGCGAGCAGCGGATGTGGCAGGTTGTGCAACGAATCGGTCATGGCTGAAACAATCCACGCTGGGTCAGCAGGTCACGTGTGAGGTACAGCGCGGCCAGCGCCCGGCCTTCGCTGAACTGGGCATTCTGGGCAAGGCTCGACAGCTCGCGCAGGTTGATCCGGTCGACCCGGATCGGCTCGGGCTCGTCGCCTTCCAGCCGCTCTTCGTACAGGTCGGTGGCCAGCACCACCTGAATTTTCTGGCTCATGTAGCCGGGAGACAGCGACAGCTCGGTCAACAATTCCAGCTCCCGCGCACCGAAGCCGGCCTCTTCCTTGAGTTCACGGTTGGCAGCCGCCAGCACGTCTTCGCCCGGCTCGATCAGGCCCTTGGGCAGGGACAGCTCGTAGGCATCGGTGCCGCCGCAATATTCTTCGATCAGCACCGCGTGATCGGCATCGAGCATGGCCACGATCATCACCGCGCCGGGGCCCGTGCCTTTGCTGGCCAGACGCTCGTAGGTCCGCTCGACGCCATTGGCAAAGCGCAATTGCAGCTCTTCAACGCGGAACAGACGACTACTGGCGACGATTGCGCGGGCAAGTACGGTAGGTTTCTGACGCATGACAGGCTCCTTTACATGAACGAGGTACTATACCGAGCTTTTCCCGATGTCTGTGTCGGATATGCTTACCCGCTATCAACCCCCTGACGAGGCCAGAATGCTTTCCATGCCCTGGAGCGAAATCGATACCGTCCTGCTGGATATGGACGGCACGTTGCTCGACCTGCATTACGACGAACACTTCTGGATGCAGCACCTGCCGCAGCGCTACGCCGAACTGCACGGCGTCAGTTTCGCCATGGCCTGGCTGGAATTGAAACCGCTGTTCGAAAACAACGCGGGCACGCTCAACTGGTACTGCCTGGATTTCTGGAGCGCCGAGCTTAACCTCTCGGTTCGCGACCTGAAACGCGAAATCGCCCACATGATTGCACTGCGCCCGGACGCCGAGAGCTTTCTGGCGGCCCTGCAAAAGGCCGGCAAGCGGGTGATCATGATCACCAATGCGCACCGTGATTCGTTGTCGCTGAAAATGGAGCGAATCGAGCTGGCGCCTTATTTCGAACGCCTGATCAGCTCTCACGATTACGGCTTTCCCAAGGAAAGCCAGCATTTCTGGGACGCGTTGAAGGCCGAAACAGCGTTCGACCCGGCACGCAGTCTGTTCATCGACGACACCCTGCCGATCCTGCGCAGCGCCCGACACTTCGGTGTAGCTCATTTGCTGGCAGTCAGCCAGCCCAACAGCCAGAAAGGCCCGAAAGACACCGAAGAGTTCGCTGCAGTGGACGACTATCGGGAGCTGAGCAAGGGATTGTAAGCAACGCCGTGTGCCCGCCTGAAAAGGCGGGCAGCGTCTTCAGATCACTTCGGAATGCGCAGCTTCTGACCTGGATAGATCTTGTCCGCGCTCTTGAGCATCGGCTTGTTGGCTTCAAAGATTTTCTGGTACTGGTTGGCATCGTGATACACGCGCTTGGAAATAGCGCTGAGGGTGTCGCCCGGCATCACTTCGACGTATTCGGATTCAGAAGTCTCGCCGCCCGCAACAGTCATCTGGTCGTCGACTTTATCCACGCCATGAATATTACCCAGCGTCACGACAATCTTTTCCCTCTCCTCCTGATTGGCGACCTGGCCTTTGACGATGACCGTGCCGCCGTTAACCTCGGTCTGCACATTGGGGTTGCCCAGGCCGACTTCGGAGATATGCTTTTTCAGCACCTCATCGGCGTTGGCTTTATCTGGCAGAAGTGCATCCAGAATTTTCTCGCCTGCTTCTTTGATGAAACTGATAAGACTCATTTTCTGGTTATCCGTAAGTAGTGTTGAGGACTGCGCGATTAGTGTAGCCCTCGTAAATCAAGGGCTGCAGGCTTCCGACCAACGTAGCTCGACCATCGTTCAGCCTGAACGCGTAGAATCGGCTGTCTGGATGGCTCACCGGAGTGAATATGGACATCAAGCAACTTAAATTTCTGATCGCCCTCGACGAGACGAGGCACTTCGGCCAGGCGGCTGCGCGTTGCAACATCACCCAGCCGACGCTGTCGATGCGCCTGCGCAATCTGGAAGAAGAGCTTGGCTTGCCACTGGTCAATCGCGGCCAGCGCTTCGAGGGTTTCACTGCGCCAGGCGAACGCGTATTGGCCTGGGCACGCACGGTACTGGCGGCCTACGACGGTCTGCAGGCTGAAGCGGCCGCCTGCCGCGGTCATCTGGTCGGGACGTTGCGCCTGGGCGTGGTGCCGCTGTCGAGCTTCGACCCGCTGCCATTGCTGCACCGGCTGCACCAGATGCACCCCAATCTGCGCTTCGAGCTGTCGTCACTCAGCTCCGAGCAAGTGCTGGAACAACTGGCGAGCAATCGTATCGACCTGGGCGTTTCGTACCTGGAACGGCTGGACAACGAGCGTTTCGATTCGCTGACCCTGGACGACACACGCATGGGCCTGCTGTATGACCGTCGGCACTTTACCTTTGGTGACGATCCCTTGAGCTGGGCCGACCTGGTCGAGTTGCCGCTGGGCACGCTGACCAGCGGCATGCATTTTCGCCAGTCGATCGATCACAACTTCCATAGCCGCGGCCTGCAACCCAATCCGCTGATACAAACCGATGCCGTTCATCAGTTGCTGCAAGCCGTACACGGCGGTTTTTGCTGCGCGATCATGCCGCTGGATGGCGGTCTGGAAACGCTGACCGAACATTTGCGCCTGCATCCGATTGCCGACTCCCGGACTTTAGCCCGGCTGGGGTTGATCATGCGCCGCAGTGCGCCGCGCTCGGCACTGGCTGAAGCCTGCTTTGCACTGGTAGCGGAAATACCGCGCTAGCGCGTTGATCGACGTCATCTATCGGGGCATCAGCACTAGCGATTAGACGATTTCCAATAACGGGCCTAGTCTTGCAGATGTCATTCTGCCGGTATTTCAGCCCATGCCCGTTACGCGCAAGGTCAGCTCGGCGTCCTTTGCTACGCCAGCCCCTGAAGCAAGCCAGTCCTACAGCTACTCGAATCTCGAGGGCGTGGACGCTGCACGCAACGAACTTGCCGAAGAAGTGGCACTGGCGATTGCCTACAACGGTATCAGCCAGGCGGTCATGCTGGTCAGCCCGACCGATCTGGAAGACTTTATCGTCGGTTTCAGTCTGGGCAGCGGCATCATTGCCTCGCATGACGAAATCTACGACTTCAAAATCAGCGGTTGCGGCTCGGCCATGCAGGCCGAGGTCGAGATCGCCAGCCGCGCGTTCTGGGAACTCAAGCAGCAGCGTCGGCAACTGGCGGGCACCAGCGGTTGCGGACTGTGTGGCGTTGAAGCCGTCGAGCAGGCATTGCCTGACCTGAAGGCGCTGCCCGGCGCGCCCCTGCCCCCGATCGAATGGCTGGACGGTCTGCGTCAGCGCATCGGCGAGTTCCAGCCGCTTGGCCGCCATTGCGGCGCTGTGCATGCGGCGGTGTTCATGGACGGTAATGGCCAGCTGTTGCTGGGCCGTGAAGACATCGGCCGCCACAACGCGCTGGACAAACTGATCGGCGCCCTGATCCGCCAGGACATCCCCCTGGCCGGCGGCGTCGCCATCGTGACCAGCCGCTGCAGCCTGGAACTGATTCAGAAAGTATTGCGCGCCGGCATCCAGACGCTGGTCAGCCTGTCGTCGCCCACCGGCCTGGCCCTGCAATGGGCCCGCCGTCATAACCTCAATCTAATTCACCTGCCGCAGAAAAGTGCGCCGCGGGTCTATAGCCCTGCGATGGAGATTCAAGCGTGAGCACTCATCATCAAGCCGACAAGACACCAACCCCCCGCTACAAGCCGTACAAAGGTGCGGCAGGCGGATGGGGCGCACTGATCAGCGTGACGCAACACTGGCTGGGCAGTGACAACGCGCTGAAGAACCTGCGCATGATGCTCAAGACCAACCAGAACGGCGGTTTTGACTGCCCGGGCTGCGCGTGGGGCGACTCGCCGGAAAGCGGCATGGTCAAGTTCTGCGAGAACGGCGCCAAGGCGGTGAACTGGGAAGCGACCAAGCGTCGTGTGGACCCGGCCTTCTTCGCCCGCTACAGCGTCAGCTCGCTGATGGAGCAGAGCGATTACTGGCTCGAGTATCAGGGCCGTCTGACCGAGCCGATGAGCTATGACGCGGAAACCGACCGTTACAAGCCGATCAGTTGGGACAGCGCGTTTGCGCTGATCGCCAAGCACCTGAAGAACCTGCCCAGCCCGAACATGGCCGAGTTCTACACCTCGGGTCGCGCCAGCAACGAAGCGGCATACCTGTATCAGCTGTTCGTACGCGCCTATGGCACCAACAACTTCCCGGACTGCTCGAACATGTGCCACGAGGCCAGTGGCGTAGCGCTGTCGCAAAGCGTCGGCGTGGGCAAGGGCACCGTGACCTTCGAGGATTTCGAACACGCCGATGCCATCTTCGTCCTCGGTCAGAACCCCGGTACCAACCATCCGCGCATGCTCGAGCCCTTGCGTGAAGCGGTACAGCGCGGCGCCCAGGTGGTTTGCGTCAACCCGCTCAAAGAGCGTGGCCTGGAGCGTTTCCAGCACCCGCAACACCCGGTCGAAATGCTCACCAACGGCGACCGCCCGACCAATACCGCCTACTTCCGCCCTGCCCTGGGTGGCGACATGGCGCTGTTGCGCGGCATGGCCAAGTTCCTGCTGCAATGGGAGCGCGAGGCGCAGGCCAACAACGGACCTTCGGTGTTCGACCACGCGTTCCTCAACGAACACACCGAAGGCGTACTCGAATACCTGGCCGCCATCGATGACACGTCCTGGGACGCCATCGTCGAGCAATCCGGCCTGCCGCTGAGCGACATCGAACAGTCGGCACGCATGTACGCCAAGGGCAAGAACGTGATCATGTGCTGGGCAATGGGGATCACCCAGCACCGCCACTCGGTGCCGACCATCCAGGAAATTGCCAACCTGATGCTGCTGCGCGGCAACATCGGTCGTCCGGGTGCCGGTCTGTGCCCGGTGCGCGGTCACAGTAACGTGCAGGGCGACCGCACCATGGGCATCAACGAACGCCCACCGGTGTTCCTGCTCGATGCCCTGGAAAAACGCTTCCAGTTCAAAGTGCCCCGCGAAAACGGCCACAACGTCGTCGAAGCCATTCACGCCATGGCCGAAGGCCGCGCCAAGGTGTTCATCGCGCTGGGCGGCAACTTCGCCCAAGCCACCCCGGACAGCCATCGCACCGCCGAAGCGCTCAGCAAGTGCGATCTGACCGTACAGATCAGCACCAAGCTGAACCGCAGCCACCTGTTCCACGGCAAGGACGCGCTGATCCTGCCGTGCTTCGGCCGCACCGACATTGATATCCAGGCCAACGGCCCACAAGCCGTCACCGTGGAAGATTCGTTCAGCATGGTTCACGCTTCCAACGGTCAGTTGAAGCCGTCGTCGAAGCAAATGCGTTCCGAGCCTGCGATCATCGCCGGTATCGCCAACGCAACGCTGGGCAAGACGCCTGTCGACTGGTTGTGGCTGGTCGAGGACTACAACCGGATTCGTGACCTGATCGCCGACACCATCCCCGGCTTCAAGGATTTCAACGAGCGCGTCAAGCACCCGGGCGGCTTCTACCTGGGTAACGCTGCTGGCGCACGCCGCTGGAACACTGCGTCGACCCGCGCCAACTTCAAGTCCAACGCGCTGCCGTTGACTCTGATCAATGAACACGTCAGCTCGACCGGGCAGATCCCGGACCTGATCATGCAATCGATGCGTTCGCACGATCAGTACAACACCACCATCTATGGCCTGGACGACCGTTATCGCGGGGTCAAGGGTCAGCGTGACGTGCTGTTCGTCAACGAAGCCGACATCATCCGTCTGGGCTTCCAGCCGGGGCAGAAGGCGGACCTGATTTCGATCTGGAGTGATAACCGCGAGCGCCGCGTCAAAGGCTTCACCTTGCTGCCGTTCGATATTCCGGCCGGTCAGGCTGCCGCCTACTACCCGGAGGTCAACCCGCTGGTGCCGCTGGAAAGCGTGGGCGATGGCAGCAGCACGCCGACATCGAAGTTCGTTGCCATCCGCCTCGAGCGCTCGGCAGAGTCGGCACGCATCCTCTGACGTCCCTGAAAGACGCCCACAAAAAAGGCCCGTTTCACTGGAAACGGGCCTTTTGCAAGTAACCTCAGACTCTCTTTTCAGACTTAAGTTCCTTAGCCAAAACAATAACTTAGCAGTTTGTGTGGCAATCGTGTTACTCGTCGGAATTGCATTGCTACATTCTTCACTTGACACCAAGATCGCGCCGTCATCCCTATGAGATTCCATACATGAAGTATTCCTCGATACTGTTGTTGTCTCTTACCCTGATCAGCGGTGCGGCGTCTGCAGGCAACCTCGAGTCAGGCGTAGGCGGAGCATTGGGTGGGGTACTCGGTTCGGTCGTCGGCCAGCAGGTCGGCGGCAGCACTGGTTCAGCAATTGGCGCAGGTGTCGGCGGCGCAGCCGGTGGCGCTGTAGGCGCGGACCGTCGCAACCGCACAGAGGCAGCCATTGGCGGCGGTCTGGGCGCAGCGGGCGGTAATGTGCTGGGTCGCAGCGTCGGCGGCAACACCGGCAGCCTGGTCGGCTCGGCGGTAGGTGGCGGCGGCGGTGCTGCACTCGGCAACTACATGGGCAACGAAAGCCGCAGCGACGATCGTCGTTATCGTGGTGGCCGTGACCATGGCCATCGCCCGAAGCACCACGGCCATCGCCGTCATCGTGACTGATACCACCGTCAGTTACTGAAACATAAAAACCGGCCGCTCTTGAGCGGCCGGTTTTCATTTGTCTGTCGCAACGCAGGCTCAGGACTGGATGCAGAGCATCGCCCCCTTGGTCAGATCACTTTGTGTGCATAGTCAGTTGCCAGCCATGGCCTGCACCCACGTCCTGACCTGTGCGTACGGATAATCCTCCAGCACCGCAAACCCGGAGGTGGCGCGGGCTTTGAGCCTGGTGAACAGTGGCACGCTGATGCCGCACAGAAAACGCGTCAGGCAGTCGGCGCTGGGGCGCTGGCCGGTGTAGTCCTGATGCTTGTGGATAAACTCGCTGCACAGTTGCTGAAAGTCCCGATTCGCCAAGGGCTCCAGCGCAGGTGGTTCGGGCAGGCGGGCAACTTCGCCAAAGCAGACCGAGCAATGTCCGCAACGCTCAGGCGCATTGTGATCACCAAAGTACCGCGCCAGCCGATGGGTCAGGCACTGGTCGCTGGCGAACACGTCCAGCATGGTGTGAATGCGCGCCACTTCAGTGGCTTCGTGATGAGCGAAATAATCGTGCAATTCGATGCTCAGGGCCTGTGCATCAAAGTCGCTGCGCAACAGGCTGTAGACCTCGGTCATCTGTTTGCTTTCAAGCTCGATCCAGCCTTTTTCCTGAAAGTAATCCAGCGCCTTGACCACCCGCCCGCGCTCGGCGCCGTATTGCTGGTACATCGCATCGAAATCGACGGTGGCCCAGGTGCGTGCCCGGTTTGAGGTGTCGATCAGGGCCTGAACGAACTCGCGTCGCTCCCCTTCGAAACGCGCCATCAGGTCTTGCGGCTGAAGCAGAAACTTGAAGCGGTACTCGGCAAAATACGCGTAGCGCGGCGCAATGATCCCGCGCAGCTCCAGTTGCACCAGCAGGGTCTTCAACGGCAATTGACGAATGTTGCTGAGGTCGGCGAGTGGCCCCAGCAGAAATTCCCACTGCCCGTCATGACGCGCCGCGAGCAGGTCTTCCAGCACACGGGCAATCCCCTCGCGCTCCGGCGTATCGCCGTACACGAAGTTCTCCAGCACGTTGAGGCTGTCGCGGTTGGCCAGCACCAGACAATCCGAAGCAGCACCATCACGCCCAGCCCGACCGATTTCCTGACTGTAGTTCTCGATGGATTTCGGCAGGTCGAAATGCACCACGTTGCGGATATCGCTCTTGTCGATGCCCATTCCGAACGCGATGGTTGCCACGATGCAGTTCAGACGGCCGCCCATGAACTGCTTCTGGATCGACTCGCGCTGATCATTGGGCAGCCCGGCATGGTAGGCGCTGGCGGGCAGGCCATTCTGTTCCAGGTGCGCGGCGATATGTTCGGCTGTCTTTTGCAGGGTCACGTAAACGATGGTCGGCTGCCCGCGACGCTCGTTGAGCCACTCCACCAGCAGGCGTCGTTTGTCACGGCCGCTGACCGGCTTGACCCACAGGTGCAGGTTGGCGCGGTAGAAACCGGTGGTGATGACATCCTCGGGGGCGATGGCGAATTTGTCCTGCATGTCGATGATGACTTGCGGGGTCGCCGTGGCGGTCAGCAGCAATGTCTGGGGAATATTGAATTCGCGCTGGTAGTCCGGCAGCTTCAGGTAGTCGGGGCGGAAGTTATGTCCCCACTCCGAGATGCAGTGCGCTTCGTCGACCACCAGCAAGGAAATCGGCACTTGGGCGATGAAATTGCGGAAGCGCTCGTTCTTCAGGCGCTCGACGGAAATCATCAGAATCTTCAGCTCGCCGGAGCGTGCGCGCGCCATCACGTCAGCGATCTCGTCGCGGCTCTGCGCCGAATCAATGCTCGCCGCCGATATGCCATGGCGGTGCAGGAAGGCAAGCTGATCCTGAATCAGCGCCAGCAACGGCGACACCACCAGCGTCAAATGCGGCAACATCAGGGCGGGCAATTGGTAACATAGCGACTTGCCCGAGCCAGTCGGAAAGATCGCCGCAGCCGAGCGCCCGGCCAGTACCGCACTGATGGCAGCCTCCTGCCCCGGCCGGAACTGTGTGTAGCCGAATACCTGTTCGAGACGCTGGTGCATTCGCGGTCCATCCATCAGTCAAAAAACGGGCTCAACCTTAACGCGCCAGGCCGGATGCACATAGCACCAAAGCGTTGCAGAAACTCTACCCAGCGACCGATATCATTGTAATATCACCGCCAAACATCGCTTGATCAGGAGCAGGAATGGATTCCCTACAGCAACCCGAGGACGACGGGATCATCCGCATTCAGCGCCTCGTGCCGGGTCAGGTCGATGTGGTGCTGGGCTCGCATCCACGCCGCAAGCGCGTCGATGCGCCTCGCCGCTCACGCCCTTATGGCCTGTGGCTGGCGTGCCTTATTGCTGCAGCCTGCGTGGCCGGACTGATCACCTCACATGCGAGAGGCCCCAAAGCGCTGGCAGTACCGCCTGTTGTGCAGTCCATACCCGAAACCCGGACAGTCGAGGCCGAGGCGCAACCCGTAGCCGCCGCCGATCCCGCGCCCACGCACATTCGAAAAACCGCAGAGCTTGTACCGATCGCGGCCACTGTGGCGCCGCCTGCCCCTGTGCAGCCCTTGGATGACTGCATGAAAAACGGCAACGTCATCAATGAGGCGGTGGCGAACTGTCGATTCGGCCAGGCTCCACGCCCCGCTCAGGCAGAACCGGCAACAGGCATGGTGTCTGCCGACTACATGGCCGATTTCAAGGCCAATGCTTCACGCAATTCCACGCGTTCTTCCAGGCCTTACAGCGTAGCGACGGCCTCCATCCGCGAAGCGGACGGCAGAAATCGCTACCGCGCGCAGTGGCGGATTTACGGCAACACGATCGATGGCGACAGCGTCTGCGAAAACTTCGCCATTCGTTCATTCGAACGGCGCGAGTGTCGCAAGGCGGCAGCGGTCAATTTCCGAGAAGAGTGCCGTGAGTGGACCAAACGTGCGGCGAGAAACCGCGACGAGGACAGTAAAAACGCCCAACAGCGCTATTGTGAAGTGACCACGAATTTCTCACCTTGAAAACAAGCCTGCGCCGCTCTGGCACAACAGTTTCACCGGTTTTTTCTACGTTCCCGGTGCATGGCCGAGCACCTGAGAATCCGTAAAAACGGACACATGTATAGCCAAAGGCTTACACGCAATGAAGCGAATGGCTATTTTGCACCTGCCATCAGAGCCGTAAGATTGGATCCAACAACTGGCGAACAAGGAGTTCGCCAGGATCAGGGACGATCGACCATCGCCGGGAAGGCAGCCGACAGGGAGTTGGAATGGTCTTGGTACAAACCCGCTTCGGCGGGTTTTTTATTGCCTGCGATTTTTGCCGTCAGCAGTCATACCGCCTCAAGATTTTTCCTGACGCCAGATCTCCCGCCCTTCAAAGGGTGGTTCGAAGCTGATCCCGCGAGGTATAGCGAAAGGCTTACACGCGCTGGGGGAACTTGGCTATTTCCGACCTGGCTCGCGCTCCGTACTATTGGATCCATCAAGGGGTGAACAGGAGTTCACCCGGATCAAGGATGATCGACCATCGCCTCGGAGGCGTCCGACAGGAAGTCGGGATGGTCTTGGAAAAACCCGCTTCGGCGGGTTTTTTGTTGCCTGCAGAAAAGCTGCGCGCCTTACGCTGCCCCGCTCACAGCCAACCGCTTAACGCTTGCCCTGCTCGAAGCGCTGCTGCAGCAAGTGCCGTGCATGACCCGCATTGACGTAATCCGCAATCAACTCACCAAGCTCGTCTGGCTTGAGCTTTTTGCCGTCCCGGCTGAACCGCGCCAGCGCCAGGAGTACCCGGCGTTTTTTCCTGAACACTTTTGCGTTCGGTGCAGAGAACGAACGTGAGACTCGCTCGGGTAAGGGCGCATCGTCTTGCAGATGCAGGGTCAGAAACGTGCCGTAGGCGACATTCAGCTCAAAATCAGCGATGTGCTGGATCGGGACGGGGGACTTCAGGTTGGCGAAGACAAAGTGATCGGGAGTGAGAAGCAGAGCGGTCTTGTCAGCACGCAGACACATGCGCAGCGCAAATGGCAGCAGCATCAGCATGAACGCCGTCAAGATACCGCCCGCTATCAGCATAGAGTTGCGCTTTTCGGTCAGCCCCTGGGGAAATGACAGCGCTTCGGCTATCAGATAAATACCCAGCCCCAGCAGAGGGGCGAGGAATAGCGTTAGCAACAGCCCCCGCAGGCGAGCGCCCTCATGCAGAACGACATTACCGCTTACCGTTTTCGCGCGGGCACGCAGTTCGGTCACCACCTCAGCATCATTTGCCACGTGATGCTTGATGAAGTCCTCGGTAAGACGCGTGCGCAGTGCCTGGGCATTGCTGAAGTACTGGTCCATCGCGGCGCGGGCCTGGGCCGCCACCACCGGCCGGGTGCCACTGCGGATCGCCTCGTCGGCAGCAACCTGCAGCGCGGCGATACGTTCGCCGTTTGAAGGGTGCGTATCCGAGGGGTGCGGCAGCTGGACGGCCATTTCTTCGTCAGGCAGCGTGAATGTCTTGCCGGCCAGTTCGTGCAGCACGCTGTTCGGCAGATCCTTGGTGAACACCTCCCCGCGCCTTGGGTTGGTGGCCCGCGTGATGTGCGTGTAGATCCGCTCCTGCAAAAGCGGATCAATGGCCGAGATGCGCACCAGCGCCGAGGCCGCCGACGCGTTGCCAGCCAGGCTCGCCCCCGCGGCGTCGGCGGCCAGCTCGCGCACGCGGCTCCAGTGATTGACCGCGTGATCGAAGCTTTCCATGAAATACACGCCCAGCATGAACGCCGGACGCAGAATGGTGCGCTGCAACCACCCGCTGACCATCATGTTTTCAGCGATCGCCCCTAGGCTGCGACCGATGCCGTCGTAGATCGGCAGAAAGCGCAGGCTGTACTCGGTGTCCTCACCGGCAAAATGCGCCAGCTCGTGGCCAATCACCGCACTGGTTTCAGCGGCATCGATCAGCCCGAGGTACAGGATCGGCACATGCAGAGTGCGCCCTTTGAGCACGGCGTCGGACGGCAGAAGGGAAACGTCGCTCGAGGTGACGTAGAAGCCTTCGGTCATGCCCAGCACGATGTGATCGGGGGACAGCGCGCCGAGCCGTTCGGCCAGATCGCGCACATAGGTCCAGAGCACCGGGGCCTCTTCAGGCGTGACCTGCTGCCCCAGAACCTCCATCGCGGTGGGCTCGAACATGTGCAGCATGACGCCCAGTTGCTTGCCCATCCGCCAGATCGAATACAGGCATGCAGCGACCAGCATCAGCACGACGATGATCAACTTGAGCTCGCCCGCGGACATGCGCCCCACATGCCACAGGCCCAGGGCTTCGAAACAGAGGATCGCCGACACGGCCGTGCCCATGGCGATAATGTGTCCCACCAGAACGAAGGGCAGAATCCGCCTGACCCTGCTGAAGGTGTTCAGCAATCGCTCGCGGGAATGCAGTGCGCGCGCTCCGGCCCAGTTAAGCCCTGCCAGCCCGATGCCTCCGACCAGAGCCGCCAGCAGGCACAGCGCGATGACAGCGCGTGCCAGCCAGGTGGTGACATTACCCACCACCACTACGAAGTCGAGACCCTGTTCTGCCTCATGGAGACGGGACAGAGCCTCCTTGAGGGTGATGTTCTCTCCGTCCATCTCCATCGTTCGCGTGAGGGCGTCGGGCGACCTGGCGAGCCTTTCGAAATAGGGACGGGCATGCGCAAGGTCGGCCTGGATCTCGGTCAGGCGCTCAGTGTTTTCGACACTGCGCTGCAACTGCCAGACACCGATGAGGTTCAGGCCCAGAGGGAGCAGGATGAGTACAGCAATGAGCTTGTAGATTTTCATGAGGCAAGGCTCATAGAGGTGCGTCGCCGCTGGCTGTCCTTAGCGCGCACAGGGTCCGTCAGGTAAAACGCCTCTGGCGTCTGCGTGCATGCGCCCTGCCGTTGCTCGAATAGAGGCGTGAGGGCGCTGGCGGCGTTATACCCTGATTTGCAAACTGATGTAACAAAGCTGCCCGCCTGACCTGCGTCGACCCGCCTGGATCCGTCCGCCTGAACGCTCGCAGTGCCATCATTCCCTTTCCAGAAAAAACAGCCTAATAAGGCCAGTCTGTGTATTTACCCTCTTCAGAGCTCGGTAAATCTGCAAATAAGTTCATCTTTCTAAGCTTAATTTACCCCCTTTATCGGATCCAAATACCACCCTAAAGCCCTTTAAAATCAACACCTACAGCTACATTGAGGGTGTAATCCAAAATAATGATGGCTCATAGGCATCATTGCTTACTGTAACGAAACCGAGAAAATATCTACCGTCTGTAGGAACTTTCCTACTAAAAATAGTGCCATAGACCACACTGCTGGCTAGACGACATCTATATGCCAGCACGAACTCCTCCCTCATTGTGGCGGTGTGTCTCGCAGTGACACACATGGCAAAACCACTTCATGAGCAGGTGTGCAGTCGAGCAATTCGCAACTTTTCCCCGTCCCCCGGCCTGATCCGGGAAACGGTCGTGAAGGGTTCAAGGACGATGTACCGATGACTCAGACGTTCGATATAGAAGCATTGATCAAGCTGCGCAAGCAGACGCGCGCTATCTCCGACGCGCTCAAGGTGCAGGCGTCCGACTATCTGTCGACCCTCGCGCTGCTGATACGCCCGCAGACATTCTTCGGTGAATACCTGCAGGGCGCACAGCGCAGCAGCGGCCGCGAGACTCAGCACCATTTCAAAGAGCTCAAGGAGCTCTATGACCGCATTGCCTCGGCAGAGCCGTTCAAGCTGGTCAATGAACTGGAAGTGCCCCTGAACCTGATCAGCACGACACCCGAGCTGTTCCCGCTCGAATACGACATGGTGTTGTCACAAAGCGGGCAGACCATTCGCATCACCAGTCCGGTGCGTTGGGTGGTGGGCTTCAACTCGTTCGATCTGGCGCAGTTTCGCAAGGTCATCAAAGACCCCAATCGCAGCAGCGCCGAGCTGTACCGCTATGTAGTGCATTATCTGGTGCTGTTCTACTGCCTGAGCAAGTCGCCGGGCATGAGCCGCCTGTTCGAAGGGCTGCGCTTCCCGGTCAGTTTCGAGCGCTTGAAAGACTTCGGCGACCTGCCGTTCTGCGTGATCAGTTCGCCGGTGCGCTCAGAGCTGCCGGATGAATCGGTCATTCGCAACAGCACGCAGATTGCAGGCAATACCAGCTTCGAAGAATTGGTCGGACACGAAAACATTCTGGAAATGAACGATGAAATCCGTCAGCGTCTTTTGCTGACGATTGAAGGACTCTAATCGCGCCCGGCCTGCCACAGGCCCGGTACGCAAACGACTTGCAGCGAGTTGCTCGCACAGGAGATGACGATGGCGAAGAAGGAAAGTACCCAGCACAAACTTGACCGCGTTCGCGCGCCTCGGGTCCATATCACTTACGACGTGGACATCGGCGATGCTCAGGAAAAGAAAGAGCTGCCATTCGTTGTGGGCGTTCTGGGTGATTTCTCCGGCAACCCGCTGGAGCCGCTGCCCAAGCTCAAGGATCGCAAGTTCATCTTCATCGACCGCGACAACTTCAACGGCGTCCTGAAGGGCATCAAGCCGCGCCTGGCGTATCGCGTCGACAACACGCTGGCAAAAGACGGCACGCAACTCGGTGTCGAGCTGAACTTCAATGCGCTGGAAGACTTCGAGCCGCAGAACGTCGTGCGTCAGGTCGAGCCGCTGCGCAAGCTGCTGGAAGTGCGCAACAAGCTGGCTGACCTGCGTAACAAGATGGGTGGCAACGACAAGCTTGAAGAACTGCTGATGGACGTGTTGCAGAACACGGAAAAGCTGAAAACCCTGGGCAAGGAATTTGGCCGTGAAGCCGCCGTTCCTGCCACCGACAGCAAAGAGTAAGGAGGAGCCTGACGATGACCGATAAGCAACCCGTGACTCAGCAGGACAGCGCTCTGGTTGAAGTGGAAAACTTCGCCCCGCAATCTTCCTTGCTCGACAGCATCATTTCCGAAAGCCGCGTTGCACGCTCCGAAACCGAGCGCACCCGTACCCGCGATCTGATCGGCGAACTGGTGGCCCAGGTACTTGAAGGCGAGATGACGCCGAGCAAGGACCTGATTGCCGTGCTCGACGCGCGCATCGCCGAGATCGATTCGATGCTCTCCGAGCAAATGAACGAAATCATGCACGCCCGTGAATTCCAGCAACTGGAAGCGTCCTGGCGCGGCCTGAAATATCAGGTTGACCAGACCGAGACCAGCACCACGCTGAAGATTCACCTGCTCAACGCGTCGAAAAAAGACCTCGTGCGTGACCTCAAGGCATCGTCCGAATTCGACCAGAGCGCACTGTTCAAGAAGATCTACGAAGAAGAGTACGGCACCTTCGGTGGTGCGCCGTTCGGCATGCTGCTGGGTGACTACGAGTTCAACCGCAGCCCGGAAGACATGTACCTGCTGGAAGAGATCTCCCACGTGGCAGCTGCCGCCCACGCGCCGTTCATTTCGGCTGCCTCGGCTGAGCTGTTCGGCTGGGACTCGTTCACCGACATGGCCGGCCCTCGCGATCTGGCGAAGATCTTCGACACCGTCGAATACGCCAAGTGGAAGTCATTCCGCGCCTCCGAAGATTCCCGCTATGTCGGCCTGACCCTGCCGCACGTGCTGGGTCGCCTGCCGTATGGTCCGGATACCACGCCCGTCGAAGAATTCAACTTCGTCGAAAGCGTCGATGGCCGTGACCACAACAAATACCTGTGGATGAACGCTGCCTACGCGCTGGGCACTCGCGTGACCGACGCATTCTCCCGCTACGGCTGGTGCGTGGCGATCCGTGGTGTGGAAGGCGGTGGCCTGGTCGAAGGCCTGCCAACCCATACCTTCAAGACCGATGACGGTGAAATCGCGCTCAAATGCCCGACTGAAATCGCCATCACCGACCGTCGCGAAAAAGAGCTCTCGGACCTCGGCTTCATTCCGCTGGTGCACTGCAAAGGCACCGACTACGCCGCGTTCTTCGGCACCCAGTCGACCCAGAAGCAGAAGCAGTACAACACCGACATTGCCAACGCCAACGCGCGTCTGTCGGCGCAACTGCAATACATCTTCGCGACCTCGCGTATCGCTCACTACATGAAAGCGATCATGCGCGACAAGATCGGCAGTTTTGCATCGCGCAAGGATGTCGAGCTGTTCCTCAACAAGTGGCTGTCCAGCTACGTGTTGCTGGATGACACCGCCAGCCAGGAAGCCAAGGCCAAGTTCCCGCTGCGCGAGGCGCGTGCCGAAGTGTTCGAAGTCCCTGGCAAGCCTGGCGTCTACAAGGCCGTGACTTACCTGCGTCCGCATTACCAACTGGATGAACTGACGGCATCGCTGCGTCTGGTCGCCGAATTGCCGCAATCGACACGCGGCTAACGTCAGTCACTTAGCCAGGGAGGCAACATGAGTAGTCAACACAAGCTGTTGCCTTCATTGCTGGATCGATTGCTCGACGATCGTCCACATCAATCCGTGGAATCGTCGTCGCAACGACTGAGCTCGCTGGCCGATTACAAGGCCAGCATCGTGCGTGACCTGGAGATTCTGGTGAACACTCGCCAATCTCTGGTCGCTGGCGAGCTGGAAGGTTTCGCCAATCTGAGCGGCACCATCCTCGACTACGGTATGCCCGACTTCACCAGTAGAAGCGTGCTCGACCCACAGGATCGTCTTTTGATCCAGCGCCAGCTGGAAAAGGCCATCTCGGTGGGCGACCGACGCTTTCGCAGCGTGAAAGTCCAGTTGCTTGCACAACAGACCGGCCAACGCATGCTGACTTTTCGTGTGGACGCAGTACTGCGTCTGCAGGACATTTCGCGTCAGGTTTCTTTTGACGCCGTGCTGCAGGTCAACACTCAGGAATACAAAGTGCAGAACCTCAACTGATGCTCGACGATCTGCTGCCCTATTACGAGAAGGAACTCTCGCACCTGCGCTTTCTGGGCCAGGAATTTGCTGCTCAATATCCGAAGATCGCTTCGCGACTGCTGATTGAGGGCGACAACTGCGAGGACCCGCATACCGAGCGCCTGATCGAGGCGTTCTCGTTCCTCTCGGCTCGCGTGCACAAGAAGCTCGATGATGAGTTTCCGGAAATCGTCGAGTCGTTCCTCGAGGTGCTGTACCCGCATTACTTGCGCCCTACCCCGTCGATGTCCATCGTCGAGTTCAACATGGGCAAGCAGGAAAAGGTCACCGAGTCCTATCGTGTGGCGCGACACACCGAACTGCATGCCAATCCGGTGGACGGCATCGTGTGCAAGTTCCGGACGTGCTACCCGGTCGAGCTATGGCCGATTGCCGTGCAGAGCGCGTCGTTCATCGAAATGGAACGCTCGGCGTTCAACGGCCACAGCGCAGACCTGATTGCACGTCTGCGCATTGGTCTGACGGCCACCTCCGACGTGCTGTTCGGCAAGATGGAAATGGACAGCCTGCGCTTTTTCCTCGATGGCGAAAGCACGCTCATGCATCAACTGTATGAGCTGCTGTTCAACAACCTGGCCAAGGCCACGCTGTCCTTCGAAGACGAAGGCCGCACTCGCGAAGTGGTGCTGCCCGCCGGTGCCTTGAAGTCTGTCGGTTACGGTCTGGATGAAGGGCTGGTGGATTACTCGGAGCGTTCGTTTCTCGGTTATCGGTTGCTGCACGAGTACTTCACCTTCCCGGACAAGTTCATGTTCTTCGACCTGTCGGGCTTTGCGCGCATTCTGGCGGGCAAAGAGATCGGCAAAGTGGAGATCAATTTCTACTTTTCCGACTACGACCTGACGGACCGTCTGGCGCGCCTGACGCAGAACATCAGCCGCAACAATTTCAAGCTCAACTGCACGCCGATCATCAACCTGTTCCGCCAGCAGGCCGAGCCGATCAAGCTGACCCACGTCCAGCATGAATACGCTGTCACGCCGGATGTGCGCCTGCAAAGCTCCGCCGAAGTGGTTTCGATCGATCGCGTGCGCCGGGTGAAGAAGATCAATGGCAACGACCAGGTCGGCACCTGCCATCCGTTCTTCGAACCACGCGGCGATCAAGGCCCGGGACAGAGTTTCTGGATCGCCCGGCGCCGGCCGACGCAGAGCCGGCAAAGTGACGGCTCAAACATGTTCATCCGGGTCGTGGATCGGGATCTGGAGCTGATCGATTCCAACAATGACACGCTCAGTATCCGTCTGACGTGCAGCAATCGCGACCTGCCATTGATGCTGCCTTTTGGCGGCGAGCGCGGCGATTTCAACATTCCGTCGAACTCAGTGATCAAGGACATCCGCTGCCTGCGCAAGCCTACGGCGACGGTGCGCGTGCCGCTGGGCAACGGCGTGATCTGGCGGCTTATTTCGCACCTGTCACTCAACCACATGTCGCTGGTTTCCAAGGGACGCGAGGTGCTGCTGGAACTGCTGTCGCTTTACAACTACCGCAACGTGTCGGCGATCCGCAAACAGATCAACGGGATCGTTTCGGTGAGCAGCGAGCCGGTCGTGGCACGCATCGGCCATCCGCGGCCGAACTTCGTGCGCGGCGTCGGCATCACGCTGAAGTTCGATGAAAGCCAGTACACCGGCAGTGGCGTGTTCCTGTTCGGCATGGTGCTTGATCACTTCTTTGGTCAGTACTGCTCGATGAACAGCTTTACCCAATTAACCCTTCGCACCTTGCAGCGCGAAAAGAGAGTGGTCCAATGGCCCCCGCGAACAGGCGATCAACCCCTGGTCTGATCGACCAGGCAAGGGCTGAGCCGCACCGATTCGAATTTTTCCAGTTGGTGCGTTTGCTTCGCCTGCACTACAGCAGGAACGGGCGTATGGACCTGGAAACCAGGCCGCACGAAGACCCTCTGCGCTTTCGTTCGCAGCTGTCACTGAACTTCCCGGCCAGCGAAGTCAGCGACCTGCAGTTCGAACGCGAAGGCAAGCTCTCGGCGGCAGGTTTGCCGCTGTCCGAAGTGCAGGTCACGTTCATGGGCCTGGTCGGTCCTTCGGGCGTGCTGCCGCGCCCGTATACCGAGCTATTGATCGATCGACATATTCAGTATCGAGACGACGCTGCGCATGCGTTTCTGGATATTTTTTCGCATCGCATGACCACGCTGTTTTACGAGGCGTGGCAGAAGTACAAGTTTTACATCGAGTACGAGCGCAACGGCACTTCGAACTTCGACCGTTATCTGCTCAACCTGGTGGGTTTCGGTCCAGAAGGCCTGAAGCAGAAGTTCGACAAGGGCGAGTCTCCCCTGCGCCGCGAACTGTTCAGCTACTTCTCGGGGATGTTCGCGCAGAAGCCGCGCAACGCCCTGAACCTTGAGGTCATGCTGAGTTTTTACTTCTCGCTGCCGTTCAAGATCCAGCAGTTCGCCGGACGCTGGCTGAAGCTCGACAGCAGCCAGTGCACGCAGTTGGGCCGCAAGAATGCCGTGCTGGGGCAAAGCGCCGTGGCCGGCAATCGCGTCTGGGATTACCAGTCGTGTGTACGTATCGAAATGGGTCCTCTGGAACTGGCCGACTACCAGCGCTTTCAGCCGGGCACCGAGGATTACCAGAAGCTTGTTGAACTGGTGCGTTTTTACATCGGTGCCGAACTGGACTTCCAGATTGCGCCGAAGCTCAAGCGCGAAGCTGTACCCGTGGCCCGCCTGGGTCGCCAAGGCAATGTATCGCTGGGCTGGCTTGGCTGGCTCAAACGCCCCGGTGTCGACGTGGAGCCTTCCCGTTGCGCCGTTTTCCATATTCCTTTTGATGGGGTCTCCCTGTGAACCTGAAGTCCCTGTTCGCCAAGCTGAACGAAACGAGCCGCACTGCCACTGAAAGCGCTGCTGCGCTGTGCCTGTCGGAGAACCATTACGACGTTGAAGTCGAGCACTTGCTGCTGCAACTGCTCGATAACAACGACAACGATCTGCCAGTGATCCTGCGCCACTACGATGTGGTGCCTGATCGCCTGCAGGCACAGTTGGTCACTGCGCTGGGGACGTTCAAGAAAGGCAACACGCGGACGCCTGCGCTCTCGCCGCACATCACGCGCATGATCGAGCAGGCTTGGGTGCTGGCATCGATCGAGTTCGGTCAGTCACAGATCCGTACCGGCCATCTTGTGCAGGCCTTGCTGGATGACGATGCACTGCGTCGCGTGGTCATCGGCTCGGCGCCGGAGCTGGAGAAGATCAACGCTGACGACCTGCGCCTGAACATGAGCGCGCTGGTCGAGGGCAGCCCCGAGACCAAGCTGAGCAAGCCACTGGCGAACGCCGACGCCAGCACGGGCGCCACCACCAAAGGTAACGGCAAGACGCCAGCCCTGGACCAGTACACCGTCAACCTGACCCAGAGCGCTCGCGATGGTCGCATTGACCCGGTGCTGGGACGCGAATTCGAAGTGCGGCAGATGGTCGACATCCTGACCCGCCGCCGCCAGAACAACCCGATCCTGACCGGTGAAGCCGGCGTCGGTAAAACAGCCGTGGTGGAAGGCCTGGCGCTGCGCATTGTGCAGGGCGACGTGCCGTCGGTGCTCAAGGGCGTTGCCATTCACACGCTGGATCTGGGCCTGTTGCAGGCCGGTGCCGGGGTCAAGGGCGAGTTCGAAAACCGCCTCAAGTCGGTCATCGAAGAAACCAAACGCAGCCTGCACCCGATCATTCTGTTTATCGATGAAGCCCACACGCTGATCGGTTCGGGCGGGCAAGCCGGGCAGAACGATGCCGCCAACCTGCTCAAGCCTGCCTTGGCACGCGGTGAGCTGCGCACCATCGCCGCCACAACCTGGGCCGAGTACAAAAAGTATTTCGAGAAGGATGCCGCACTGGCTCGACGCTTCCAGGTGGTGAAAGTCGAAGAGCCTGACGAAGACAAGGCCATCCACATGCTTCGCGGGTTGCTGGCGAAGATGCAGGAACACCACAAGGTCACGGTGATGGATGAAGCGCTGGTGCAGGCCGTGCGCCTGTCCAACCGCTACATCACCGGCCGCCAGTTGCCGGACAAGGCAGTCAGCGTACTCGACACCGCTTGCGCACGCGTTGCCCTGGGCCAGTCGGCACAGCCGGGAGCGCTGGAAGACTGCAAGCGTCACATCGACAACCTGAACGCGGAAATCACCGTACTGGAGCAGGAAACCGCCAAGGGCAGCGACCACGCTCGGCGTCTGACGGCCCTGCACGAAGAGCTGCAGGCCGAACAGGAGACCCGCGAGTCGCTGGAACAACAGTGGAAGCGCGAGCTGGAGCTGGTCGAAAAGCTTGGTGCACTCAGCGTTCCGCAAAGCGGCGAGCCTGATGCCGGGCAGATTGCCGCCGTACGCGCCGAACTGGCCAGCGTGCAGGGCGAGCAACCGCTGGTCCACGCACTGGTCGATGGCGGCACGATTGGCGAAGTGATTTCCGGCTGGACCGGCATTCCGCTGGGCAAGATGCTGCGCGACGAAATCGACACCGTGCAGAGCCTGCCCGCGCTGCTGGGCGAACGCGTACTGGGTCAGGACCATGCACTCGAAGAAATCGGCAAGCGCATCAAGATTTCCCGTGCCCGCATGGAAGACCCGAACAAGCCGATCGGTGTGTTCCTGCTGCTGGGCCCGAGCGGCGTCGGCAAGACCGAAACGGCACTGGCCCTGGCTGACACGCTGTATGGCGGCGAACGTAACGTCATCACCATCAACATGTCCGAATACCAGGAAGCCCACACCGTCTCCAGCCTGAAAGGCTCACCGCCTGGCTACGTCGGTTACGGCGAAGGTGGCGTGCTCACCGAAGCCGTACGCCGCAAGCCTTATAGCGTGGTGCTGCTCGACGAGGTGGAGAAAGCCCACCCGGATGTGCTCGAGCTGTTTTTCCAGGTCTTCGACAAAGGCGTGCTGGACGATGGCGAAGGTCGCGAGATCAACTTCCGCAATACCGTGATCATCCTCACCTCCAACACCGGTACTGATCGCATCATGCAGTGGTGCCTGAACACCGAGCAGAAGCCGACCCCCGATGACATCGTGGAAGGCCTGCGCGACGAGCTGAATCAGGTGTTCAAACCGGCCTTCCTGGGTCGCCTGACCATCGTGCCGTATTACCCGGTACAGGACGCGATTCTGGAGCGCATCGTCGGCCTGAAGCTGGAGCGCATCCGCAAGCGTTTCGAGTGCAATCATCAGGCGGTGCTGCGTTACGACGAAGCGCTGATCAAGGCTATCGCGTCGCGCTGCACGGAAGTCGACAGCGGCGCGCGCAATATCGACAACATCCTGTCCAAGACCCTCATGCCGGAGCTCGCGCAGCGGGTGCTGGAGCGGATGGCGCAGGACAAGCCGATTCAGAGCCTGACCATCGACCTGGGCAGCGATGGCGACTTCGCTTACACCCTGACCTGATCGATCACCCCATAGGTAAGACGTAATGAATAAAAGACTTCAAGGCAATTGTTCCTCGAAGCCAGCCTTGGCAAGGTGCCTGGCTGTTCTGGCAATGATGATGGCTCTGTCCGCCTGCGGCGTGACAGACCGTGTCGCCAAGCGCATGGATGACACCTGGGCTGGCGACATGATGTTTGGTGACAACGAAAAGGTCATCCTGACGACTGACGGCGGCAACCAGCTCAACCCCGACGAGTACGGCAAACCGCTCTCGGTGGTGGTGCGCGTTTATCAACTGTCCTCTCTGGAGCGCTTCGAGTCGATCAACGCCGACACCCTCTGGGATGATCCGCAAAAGGCTCTGGGCAACACCCTGGTCGAAAGCCGGGAGCTGATTCTGTTGCCTGGCATGGGCCAGACCGATCAGTGGCCGCTGAACCCGAATGCCTCGTATGTGGGCATCGCGGCGTTCTTCCGCACCGACGTCGACAGCCGCTGGAAGGTCGCGTTCGACGCCAACACGCTGCGCAAGGACGGTATCTGGTTCTCGTCCGACGGCGTGCGTGTGCTGGTGGATAACAACTACATCCTCGCGGTGCGTGGGGTGGACGTGCTGAACAAACTCAAGACTGAAGAGCAGTTCAACAAATCCAATTCGATTCCCGGACAACCCGCCAGTAAAAGTATGACCGAGCGCGCGCAGGACGCAGCTGTCCAGCAGGTTCAGGACTCGGCCGGCAGTGCTGCCAAAAAGGCAGCCGACTCACAATTCAATTCTCTGTTGGAAGGCGCCAAATGAGTAAACAAAGCCGCGTGATGTGGTCGGAAGGCATGTTCCTTTTGCCGCAACATTTCCAATATCAGGATGAGTTTCATCAACATCAGCTTGCTGAGTCGACGCTGCGCTCCACGCCCTTTCACTGGGGCGTGCAAACGCTGGAAGTCGACGTCGAGGCGCTGGCGACAGGCTCCCTGCAACTGAAGCGTCTGAAGCTGGTGTTCCCGGACGGCAGCCTTTACGACGCGCCGCAGCACGACCCGCTGCCTGCCGCCCGCGACCTGAAAAACCTGCTCAAAGGCGGAGAAATCAAGGTCTACGCGGCGCTCAAACTGCCTGAGCCCTTTGGCCTGAACTACGTTGAGGACGGCCAGGAGCAGAAGAGCGCGCGACGCTTTCGCAAACAGTTCGACACCCTGCCAGACCTCAACGAAGGCGATCTGGAAAACGAAATCACCAGCCTGCGCCTGAACGTGGTGATGCTGGTCGATGGCGACAGTCTGGATGGCTACAGCTACTGCCCGATTGCCCGACTGGCACGCAACAGCATTGGCGGCTTCAACCTGGATGCGCATTTTGTGCACCCGACGCTGCACGTGGGCACCCACGAGACGCTGGTCGGTCTCGGCAGGCGTTTGATCAGCGTGCTGCAAGCCAAGAGCAAGGCGCTTTCAGGCCGCCGCCGCGAGCGTGCTGACCAGATCGCCGAGTTTGGCTCCAGCGACGTCACCTTGTTCTGGCTGCTGAATACGGTCAACCGCGCCTACCCGCAACTGGCTCACCTGCTGGCGCATCCACGCTTGCACCCGGAACGTCTGTATCTGTTTCTGGCGGAACTGGCGGGTGGTTTGCTGACCTTCTCGCTGGACACCCAGCTCACCGACATCCCCGATTACGATCATCAGGACCCGGCGGCCTCGTTGGTCAAGCTCGACGAACTGGTTCGTCTGCTGCTTGAAAACGTGATTCCGAACCAGTGCATCGTCATCAACCTGAGTCAGGTCCGGCCTTCGTACTGGCAGGGCCAGTTGCTGGACCCGCGTCTTACCGAAGCCGACTTTTACATCTCGGTGCATGCCGACATGCCCGGCTCCAGCCTGCTGGAACTGGTGCCGCGCGCCTTCAAGGTCGGTTCGCCGGAAGACATCGAAGTGGTGGTCAACAGCGCCATGCCGGGCGTCACGCTGAACCACTCGACGCGTCTGCCAAACGCCATTCCGGTGCGCCTGGACAACCATTACTTCTCCATCGAGCCGCATGGCCGCGTGTATGAACGCATGATGGAAGCCCAGGCCATTTCCTTCTACGCGCCCAGCGCGTTTACCAATCTCAAGCTCGAACTGTTGGCGGTGCTTAAATGACTGAAGCCGTGATGCAAGGTGCCGCTACGGCCGCAACCGAAAAACCTACGCTCAAAGACCTGGTGCGTGACTTCATCACCATGGCGCTGATTGTCCGTCGCGGCCGCCAGGCGATCTCGGTCACCGCCTTCGAATCCAGCGTCGATACCTTTTTCGCCAACCTGGAGCGTCAGGCGCGCAGCGCCAACTACAGCGTCGAACAGGTCAAGGACGCCCAATACGCACTGTGCGCATTCCTCGATGAGAGCGTGCTGCGTTCGGGCGACAACGACATGCGTCGCCACTTCGAAATGGAGCCGTTGCAGTTCCGTTATTTCGGGGTTCACCTGGCGGGCGAAGGCTTCTTCGAGAAAATCGAACTGCTGCGCGCCGACGTGAAAAAGAACCTGGATGTGCTCGAGGTGTATCACCTGTGCCTGGCCCTGGGTTTCGAAGGCAAATTCGGGCTGGGTCAGAAGGACCAGTTGCGCTACCTGGCCAACACGCTGGGCCAGGACATCGCACGCTACCGCAAGACGCCAAAGGCGCTGTCGCCTGACTGGGCATTGCCTGACCAGGTGTCGCAAATGCTGCGCCATGAAGTTCCGGTATGGCTTTACCTGGTGCTCATCGCCCTCGTATGCCTGGGTGTCTATCTGACGCTTGACTGGTTGCTGGGCAAAGACGTGGCCGCGTTGGCCGAACAAATCAGCCAACTGTTCAATGCTTGAGTCCCGATCAGGTAACCGAGTCAGGAAGACATGAAGACATTACTGCGCCTGTTAAAAAGTTTCTGGTTCCTGGTCCCGATACTGTGGCTGATCAGCCTGGCTGTCTGCTGGTTTTTCGCCCCAAGGATCAGTTGGCTGCAAGGCTACACGCTCGAAGCGATGGCGATCATCAGCGCCTTCTACCTGCTGCTGATCGTACTGCGTCAATACCGCCGGATTCGCACCGAACACAACCTCGAGAATCTGGTTCAGATCGAAGTTGACCGCTCGCTGAAGTCCACCGGCGAGTTCCGTGATCAGCAAGTGCTGCGCGACCGCCTCAAGCATGCCATTGCCATGCTGCGCACCGATCGTTCGGCAGGTGGTGGCGGCTCCTCGGCGCTCTACGATCTGCCCTGGTATCTGGTCATCGGCATGTCAGCGGCAGGCAAGACCTCGCTGCTGACCCGCTCCGGCCTGTCGGCCAGCATTGCCAGCAGCGCCAATGACACGGAAAGCGGCACCCAGCACTGCGACTGGTACTTCAGCCCTGAAGCCGTGATGATCGACACCGCTGGCCGCTACCTTCGCGATGATCAGTCCGCCAGCGAATTCGCGGCGTTCCTGCGCATGCTCAAAAAGCAGCGCAGCAAAGCCGCCGTCAATGGTCTGGTGCTGGTGGTCAGCCTGCCGGAACTGTTGGCCTCCTCTTCCGCCGAACGCAACGAAATGGGGGCGCGCCTGGTCACGCGCATCGAGGAATACACCGATTGCCTGGACGCCAATCCACCGATCTACCTGATGCTGACCAAGACCGACCAACTGCCCGGATTCAACCAGGCCTTCGACGGCATGGACCTGAACGAGCGCCAGCAGCCGCTCGGCATGACGTTCGGGCTGAACGAGATCAGCACCGAAAGCCTGCGCACGGTGCTCGATCGCAAGCTGGCGAACCTGCAGGCGCATGTCAGTCGCCATGTCGATGCACAGATCATCGCGCTGGGTGCCGATGCCAACAGCGCCCTGCTGAACTTCCCCAACTACTTTGCCGAGCTGTCGGCGATACTCGAGCAGTTCCTGCAGCATTTCGCGCGCAGTAACGTCAACGGTACTCAGTTGTTGCTGCGCGGCCTGTATTTCACCAGCGCCCTGCAAACCGACAAGCAACTGACACCGGTGTATGAAGACGAGCTGTCGGAGTCGTTCGTCCTGCGGCCGGCGAAGCCATACGGTGCAGTGGAGGAAGAGGAAGAAGAACACCGGAAAATCAGTGATCGCAGTTACTTCATCACCGATACCTTCCGCCGCGTCATTTTCCCTGACCGTGACCTGACCCTGTACCAGTCACGGCATGGCCGCGACCGCTCTATTGGCCCGATCGTCATCGCTGCGGCGCTGTTCGCCGGGCTGGCCTTCATCGGCTGGCAGGCCCTGTCGTTCCAGAAAAACCGCGAGTGGCTGGCCAACATCAGCCAGCAGTTGCACGACCTGGAGCAGTCCCCGGACCGGGCACAACGCCTTGCCTCGGGCCAAGGCCTGGAGCTGCTGCGCAATCAGCTGGCAACCATCGAGAAATACCGCACCAAGGGCGTACCGCTGCAACTCAGCGGCGGCCTGTACCGTGGTGACGATATCTACTTCGCCACCCAGACCGCCTACTTGCAGCAACTGCGTACCCAGGCGCTTGAGCCGATCACCCTGAAACTGCAATTGCAGATGCGTGAATTCAACGAGTTCGCCAAAACCATGGACCCGCAGTATGGCTTCGGGGCCGCCCCCGCAGGTTCCGACAGCAAAACCGGCAAGGCGCGTGCGCAAGGCCGGAAACTGCTGGACCGTGGCGCTCGCAACGTCGCTGCAGGCCGTCCGACCAGCCTTAGCAGCATTCCGCGCAGCACCGGCGACGTGACCAATCGCCTGACCGGCGCCGCGAGAAACACGGCCAGCCAGACACGCAGCGAGGCCATCGCCGCACTGCGTAACCCGGCCACCGCAAACGATGCGGCCGAGTTGTCGGCCACCACGGGCGGTCTGTCGCTGTCGGAGGAAATGCTCGGACGACTCGATGAACGGCAGGTGGCATCCATCATCGAGTCATACAACGCTCTCAAGCTTTATCTGATTCTGACTCAGCCGACCACGCACCCGGAAACCGAGTTCGTCAACGCGGCGTTGCCGGTGGCCTGGGCGGATATCTCCAGTGAGGCCAATCCGATCAGCGACGACGTCATTGAGGACAACTCGCCGGTCTATGTACAGTTGCTCAAGAACGGCGACGCGCCGGCCATGCCGCGTAATGAGCAGTTGATCGACGAGACCCGCAAGAGCCTGAAGTTTTTCATGATCTCCAGCTCGCTGGTGGACCGTGAATACCTGCGCCTGCAACTGGAGTCCAGCCGTCAGTTCCCCGCTATCGGCCTGAATGATCTGGTGCCGATGCCGGGTCGTCAGTTGCTGTACGGTTCGGAAGCTGTGCCTGCGATTTTCACCCGTCAGGGCTGGGAAGAGTTCGTCAAGCCCGAGCTGATCAAGCTGGTGTCCGGCAATCTGCGTAACGAATCGGACTGGGTGCTCGACGGTGAAGGCGGCGACAGCGTGGTGCAGAAAGCCAACTTCGTCCGTGAGTTCATGTCCCGTTACAAGCGTGACTACACGAAAGTCTGGTACACCATGATCGACAGCGTGGGCGTACGTCGCTTCAGCGACATGGCCAACGCCACGCAGCAGTTGTCATTGCTCAGTGACGTGCGCAATTCGCCGGTCAAGCTGCTGTTGGCCTCAGTCAACGACAACACGCAATGGGACGTCCCTGCAGTTCGCGAGGCGCAACAGACCGGGGTCAAGCGCGACGATGGCTTCTGGGGCAAGGTCACCGGCATCTTCGACAACAAGGAAGCGGCCGCCAGCGTACTGGTCTCGCCACTGCCTGCGGTGGATGACGGCAGTCTGGCCAAGCGTTTCGAGCCTGTATCGCGGGTTTTCGCCACACAGAATGCCGAAGGCGCCGACAGCACCATCATGGATCGCTACCTGGCAGCGCTGCGCAAGCTCAAAGTGCGGATGAACAACATCCAGCGCTCGCAGGATGTCGGCAAGAGCAGCAAGCAGTTGATCAGCGAAACCCTCGAAGGGCAGCCGAGCGAAGTCACCAACGTACGTAACTACGTTGAAACCACGGTCGATACCAGCCAGGGCGGGCTTTCCACTTCGCTGCAAAGCCTGTTCAGCCTGCCGATTCAGTTCGCCTGGGAAACGCTGCGCGATCCGGCTGGCGAACAGATCGCCAAAGCCTGGGCCAAACAGGTCGCCAAGCCCTGGGAACAAGTCATGGCTCACCGGTACCCGATTGCTGCGGACAGCCGCAACGAGGCCTCGGTGAAAGACCTGCAGCGCTTCGTCGATCCGGAGTCGGGCCTGCTGCCCAACTTCAAACGCAATGAAATCGGCAATCTGTCCGATGGTGAAGGGCTCGGCATGGGCAGCGGGGCCAAGGCGACGCCGCTGGTCAACCCGAAAATGGTCAGCAACATCGACAAGGCCAGTTCGCTGGGCGAAGTCATCGCCAGCCTCTCGGACCGCGACAACGGCTTCGAGATCATGCTTGAGCCGTCGGCCTACTTCACCGATATCATCTTCACGCTGGATGGCCAGGAGCAGCACTACCGCAACGGCAAGACCAGCTGGAGCCGCTTCTCGTGGCCTGGCACTACCACAGCGCCAGGCGCACGCCTGGATGTGGTCACCCTGTCCGGCGAACGCATTACCGTGTTCGACTACACCGGCCGCTGGGGCCTGCTGCGCATGAACGACAGCGCACGCGTCGCTGACCTCGACGGCATCCAGCAACGATTCAGCTGGAACACGGCCAAAGGGCCGGTCAGCCTGGTGGTACGCAACTATGGCGGCGTGAAACTGACCGACCTGGCCAACGTCAAGGCGCTGAGCGCGCTTAACGCAACCGATGGGCGGACCAAGTGAGGATGCACATGCTGGATCTGGAGGGCGGTCGATGATTGGCTGCTTCGGAAAAGTGCCCGCGAGCGCAGATTTCGTCAGCCTGCATGGTGCCAGCGACGATGTCTGCGAGTTCGATGCATGGCTGCAGGGCGCGCTCGCCGACATGCAGCACCGCGAGGACTGGCGCACGCTGTTCGATCGATTGCCCGTGTGCTTTTTCAGCTATCGGGCACGCAGCGGCAACTGGCTGGTGGGCGGTTTGATCAGTTCCCGGGACTCAAGCGCTCGGCGTTATCCGTTCTTCATCTTTCAAACGGTGAAGTCCAGTGACGCCGGGCTGTTTGTGAACCCGTTCACCCTGAGCGAACTGTTCGCCGGGCAGATCAAACCGCTGCTGCACATGGCCGCGCAAGGCGAAAGCACGGCGGTGCTGTTCGAACGCATCAGGGCCTTGCGACCGCTGCAAGGTCAGGATTTCGAGCTGTTCAGGCGTGTGCATGAGAAGTTTCTGGTGAACTTCACCCTGCGCGACATCGCGACCTCGCTGGAAAGCTCCTACCCGGAGTTCATCAGCAACGCCGTGCTCACCAGGCTGCAGGCGCTGAGCCGTCCGTCGTCCAAGGCACCCGTTGGTATTTCACTGCCACTGCCGGCAGAACGAGGCTTGAAGAACCCGACAGCCGATCTGTGGGTCAACTGGCTGACACGCATCGAACCGAACAGGGCGGTGCCGCAGATCAGCATTCTGGCGGATGATTTCATGCGCCCCCGGCTGTTCTGCTTTGCATCCCGCAACACCTCCGGCGTGTACCGGGTGGTGACGGGCGTGAGTGAGCATTCGGAGAGTTATGACGTACTGGCACCCTTCGACACGTTCGACGAACACCACCGAGGCCATGTGTTTCCAGACATTGACCGCCCTCTTTATGACGTTATCGACCGCTTTGTCGATGTGCTGGATTTGAAGCCCGTATGAACAAGATCAAATACTACTTTTTGCGCTACCAGCCCTACGTTCTAGGGGTCTGCTTTTTCCTGGCGATCTTCATCGTCTGGAGCATCGGCCGTGCCCTGGGCTTCAGCTCGATGAACAGTCTGCTGACGGGGATCGGCCTGTTTCTGCTGTTGTCGGCAGCCTATGTGCTGTTGCTGTACCGAGGTGTATCACAGCACCAGAACCTGGAAGGCCTGCTGCGTGACGACGCCGATCAGGCGGTGCTCAACGCCAGCCCGGCAGACCGTGAAGAAGTCAGCCTGCTGCGCGAGCGCCTGCTGCAAAGCCTCGAGCGCCTGCAGAGCAACAAACCGAACGGCAGCAACTCCAAGGACGCGCTCTACGCCCTGCCCTGGTATCTGGTGGTCGGTCAGCCCGCAGCGGGCAAAAGCACCATGCTCTATCAGTCGGGCCTCAACTTCCCCTACGCAGAACGCGAAGGCGCACGCGTGGCCGGTTTGGGTGGCACGCGCAATTGTGACTGGTTCTTCAGTTCGGAAGCCGTGCTGCTGGACACGGCCGGTCGCTACATGAACGATCAGGAAGAAGCCGGCAAATGGCGTGCTTTTCTGCAATTGCTGCGTCAGCACCGCCAGCGCAGACCGCTCAACGGCCTGATTGTCACCGTCAGCATTCATGACATCCTGCAATCCTCGGTGGAGGACCAGGAGCGCATCGCCAAGCGTCTGCGCGAACGTATCCAGGAAACCCACGCGCTGCTGGAAGTGCGTCTGCCGGTGTATCTGGTGTTCACCAAGTGCGACCTGGTCCCGGGCTTCGTGCCGTTCTATCGCCAGCTGGACGATATGGCGCGCGGCGAAGTGATGGGCAAGACCTTCCCGCACAAGGGCTTCGAGCAAGCCGACTGGGGCCAGCGCTTCGGTGTGGCGATGGATGAACTGATCAATTACTGGAAACAGATCGCCAACCAGCAACTGGTGCTTCAGGACATCCAGGTCACTCGTCAGGACACCGCGGTGTATCGCTTCCCGCTGGAGCTGGAAGCCTTGAAACCGCGCCTGCTCCTGTTCGTCGATGCTCTGCTGCGCGCCAACCCGTATCAAAGCGCCGAGATGCTGCGCGGTTTCTACTTCACCAGCGCACTGGACGCCGATCAGCCCGAGATGGGCGGACACACCCGCCAGGTCACTGAGCGATTCCAGCTGGAAAGCGAGCAGGAAGCTGTCGATGGCAATGTCCAGCCGCACCCGCTGTTCATCAACAGCCTGTTCCGCAAGGTAATCATCCCCGATCAGCATCTGGTGGCGCTGTACACCACCAACCACCGCGAGCGTCGCCGCAAGGCCGCCTGGATCGGTGGCGCAAGCCTTGTCGCGTTGCTGCTGTGCAGTCTGTGGGGCTGGTCGTACTGGAACAACAAGGACAACATCCAGTCCATCTCCAGCGAACTCGCTCAGGCCGCAGCCGAGGACAGCAAGGCCACCGGGCAGTACACCGAGTGGCAAACGCTGGATCGCATGCGCTTCTGGACTTCGCTTTACTACGACCGTCATCACGACGAGGGCGTACCACTGCGCTTGCGTCTGGGTCTCTACCGGGGCTATGACGTCGAGCCGTTGCTGCGCACGCGTTATTTCAACCGTCTGGAAACGGTGATGCTCAAACCGACCGCAGACAACCTGACGCGCTCGCTTTACCTGCTGACCACCATCAAGGTCTACCAGCGTAATGCCAAGGACCTGATGCCGGTCACCGGTGTAGACAGTGTCGAGCCCAAGGCGCTGCCGCCGGATAACCGCGCGCAATCCATCGCTGCCTTCGGCAAGGCCACGCTGGACACTTACGTGATGTTGTCGCGCGCCCAGCGTGAAAAGGCCGACCCGGCGTTCCTGAAAGCGAAGATGCCTGATTACTGGTATCCGGCTATTGCGCGTCAGACCGGCAAGACCATCACCGCGAATGCCGAGGCAGGCTCCAATCAGGACTACGAGTACGCCAGCCGACAGATCAACTTCTACAGCGATCAGATTCACGAGCTGGACGTGCCACGGATTCTCGACAACGCATTTCTGACATCCAGTTCGCGTAATTACATCAACAGCCTGTTGACGCAGTCGTTGAAGGCTATCGAAACGATCACGCTGGAATCGGACACGCTGTTTGCCTTTGGTCGTGCCGATTTCCAGAGCCTTAAAACCGAAGGTCAAAATCAGTTGAGCGCGATCGCCGGCAAGCTGTTGAATACACCGAACATCGGCAAGATCGTGATTGCAGGTCACGCCGACCAGCTGGGCGACCCGCAAAGCAACATGCAGGTGTCCAAACAGCGCGCGCAGACCATCAAGACCTACCTGGTCGGCAAGGGCGTGCCCGCCGAGCTGGTGGACGCGATCGGTGAAGGCAGCGAGAAGCCTCTGGTCAAATGCGACATGCAGCAACCCAGAGCTCAGTTGATTCAGTGCCTTGAGCCGAATCGACGCGTGGAGATCGAAGTACGCGCGCTCAATTGATCGCGCGCTGGCAAGCAAACCGAAGCCCGGGTTGTCCCTATGAAACCTTGGCCGTGGCAAGAGAACCTTTCTTGATCGTTTCAGGAAGGTTAATCAAAAGGGCCGTGTTCTGTCCGCAGACGCCACGGCTTTAAATGAAGAAGGAGAAGCAGAAAATGGCATTTGACGCATACATCCAAATCGACGGCATCCCAGGCGAAGTTCTGGACGACAAGCACAAGGACTGGATCGAAGTGTTGGGCTACGAGTTCGGCGCTACCCAGGCCACCTCGGCGACCGCAAGCTCTTCGGGCGGTGCTTCGTCCGAGCGCGTTGCACTGAGCGACTTCAGCATCCGCAAGTCTGTGGACAAGGCTTCCGCCAAGCTGTTCGAAGCGTGCTGCAAGGGCACTCACATCGCCAAGATCCAGCTGAACGTCAACCGTGCAGGCGGCGACAAGCTGACCTACCTGACCATCAACCTGGAAGAAGTGGTTGTGTCTTCCGTGAAGGCGGTTGCTGGCGGTAGCCAGAAAGGCGAAGACAACGCAGTCAGCGATCTGCCGATTGAAGAAATCAGCTTCAACTTCGCTCGCATCAAGACTACCTACACCCAGCAGAGCCGTTCCGATGGCCAGGGTGGCGGTAACGTCACTGGCGGCTGGGACCGCACTGCGAACAAAGTATTCGCATAAGTCCGTGACACATCGGGTCGCGCAAGCGGCCCGTCTTCAACACCGTGTCTGCCCAGGCACGGTGTTCTTTTATCCTCTGATCAGAGTTGACTATGTCTGAATTTCTCAACGACCTTTCGCTTGCCGATCTGACGGCACCCATCAACGGGGGAAGTGGCGAGGACCTGAGCTTTTCCACCCTGTTCGATCAGGTCAAGGAAGCTCGTCGAGCAGACCCCGACTACCTCACCCAAGGTGACTGGCAAACCGATCTCAAGTCCTCGGACTGGGAACAGACCATCACGTTGGCCGCACAGGGCCTTGCCGAACAAAGCAAGGACCTGATGCTCGTCGCCTGGCTCAGTGAAGCCCTGGCGCACAAATACCACTTCGTCGGCATCACCTTCGGCCTGACCGTGGCCGAACGGATCCTGCAAAACTTCTGGGACGATCTGTACCCGTCTCTGGAAGATGGCGTAGAAGAACGTGCCGCCCGCCTGGCCTGGCTGAAAACCACGCTGACCGAAGTCGTCGGCGGGCTGCCGATCACACAGGGGCAGAACTTCGGCCTGTTGCGTTACGACGAGTCACGCCACGTTGAAAACCTCGCGCTGCAAAACCCCAAGGCCATGCAGTCCGCTGTTGAAGAAGGCAAGATCAACGCCGAAATCTTCCAGCGCTCGGTGGTCCTGACCGACTCGGATCATCTGCGCCTCAAGGCCAGCGAAATCGCCGCCAGCCTGTACGCCTGCCAGCAGCTCCAGGCCACTGCCGACACCCTGTTCGGCCGCGACGCGCCGAGCCTTGTCACCCTCAGCGACATCCTGCAACGCGCCGGGCAACTGACCGAAAAGCTGCTCAAGGACCGCGGCATCGAACTGAGCCCCGCCCCCGCCGCCGCTCAGGCCGCCCCCGAAACCGTCGTCGACCAACCCGCAGGTGCCGTGATGACCCAGGCCAGCCAGGACAGCGCGTCCGCACCACTGCGCACCACCCCGACCACACGCGACGAAGCCTTCACCATGCTCGCCGGCATCGCACAGTTCTTCAAAAACACCGAACCGCAAAGCCCCGTCCCGTACCTCATCGAGCGCGCCATCAAGTGGGGCAACATGCCGCTGGAAGGCTGGCTGAACGACGTTATCAAGGACAGCAACGTCGTGGACAGCATTCGCGATGTGCTGGGTACGAAAGAGCCTAAGCAGTAAGGGCAGTTCGTAGGATCGGTCTGTATGAACGTGCGTACAGACCATCAGGAAACGCACCACAGGACGAGTCTGTCTGTACGACTGACGTGCCCATGATTTACCCGTATTTTGTGTCATACCCAGCGCTGCAACAGGGAACGACCATTCACGTGATTCACACACATCAGGGATTAGAGAATGAACACGTCAGACCCGGTAAACGCATCAGGCCACTACAGCGACAAATGGAAAGAACGCTTCGCCTTTTTTGAAGCGCACGGCGGCCCAAGCGCACCGGGGTTCAGACCTGCGCTCAAGCAACTGCCCTTTCTGAAAAAAGTGAAAATCAACTTCAACTTCTTCGCGTTCTTTTTTGGGCCGGTTTATCTGTTCATCATGGGGCTGTGGAAGAAGAATCTGTCCTTTATCGCGATCATGATAGTGGTGTCCGTCGCATCGGACATCGTGATGGAAATGTTTGATTTTCGCTACGCCAGAGAGGCCAGCTCTGCACTCGGTTTTGTATTTAACGCGCTCTACGGGCAGCTGACTAACTATGCCTATTATCTCAATGAAGTGAAAGGCAAGCAGAGCTGGAATCCCTTTGAGGGGATACGTTGGTAATGCGAGCACATGGATTCTATTTCAGGGAGATTTAAATGTTTGAACCTGTAGCCATTACAGCAGTATTACTGTTTTTTTTAGCGCTGGGATTTTTTACTGTCTACGCGCCGATTAGAACCATTGCTTCGTTGATTCGGCGTAACAATCCTCTTGACCGTGTGTCGCGGTTTTCTTACGCCATGTCGACCTGCTTATCATTTCCCGCGGCAGGCTATGCATTCCTCGTTGCTTTCGTTGATTCGGACCAGACCGAAACGTTTTTATGGCTTTCGGCCTATCTTTTTTTACAGGCAATAATGATGGCGGTACTGATGATTAAAACCAGAGGACGCTCAAGGCTTGATAGATTTTTGTAGCTTCCTGGCGTTCGCCTCACACAGTTGAAGTCTGCCGTTTGTAAATCCTACCTCTCATTTGGGCAGGCATGGAGCCATTACTCACAAGGAAGCCAATATGCGACCAATCATCGTGATCAACGATCCTACCTCCGATGCAGGTCAGGTCCTCGAGGGATCGCCCAGCATGTTCATAAACGGTTTGGCCGTGGCACGGGTCGGGGACCGAGTGTCTTGCCCACATGGTATCGGGACCATCGTCAGCGGAGATGAAACCCTGCTGGTGGACGGCCGCCCGGTGGCCCGGGAAGGTGATTTCATTTCCTGTGGTGCGCGGCTGATGGCAACGCAGCAGGACACCGTGGACCTCTAAGGAACAGAGATGAATACAACACTCAGCAGCAACGCACCGGGAGCCTGACCATGACCACACCTGTAATCACCACCCCGGTCGCTACCAGCAAAAACATGTCGTGCAACATCAACATGCCGTGGTTTCTACACAACACCGAGTACTACCCTAGAGAAGCCACTTTTGAGCCTTTGGTCAACGGCGAGCGCGCATTCGGCGCGGTGTACGATGCGATAATGGTTGCCAAAAAGAGTGTTGAAATAGTCTGCTGGGGGTTTCAGCCTTCGATGTATTTTAAGCGTGGCGATAAAAGCTCTATGTGTATCGGAAAACTTCTGGCGATTAAGGCCCAAGCCGGAATTCAAGTAAGAATCATCTGTTGGTCTGACTCACTTCACATGGGCCAATTTCTGGAAAACACTACACCAGGAGATAACGTCAGCAACTGGATTCCCGGCCTTGATGATTTTTTTCACGCCAACTCGGTTACAAAAGAACTAGGCCTTGATAGCGTGAACAAGAAGCTCGAAGAAAGGCGCGCGCAAGCCGAACAGAATCGAGATAAGGAACAAATCCAGATTGACAAGATGTGGTATCGCCAGGTCCGCCTCGCCTACACGGGTGCTGAAACTGGCCCTATCCAGCTAGGTCAACGCTTTTTTCATGTAATGATGTGGGGCACCGACGAATCTCTCAAAATCAAGAATTTAGAATTCGTCACTCGCGACTTTTCCGTCACCGACCGTGTGGAAATTGCATGGCAATTGCAAATGAGAGCACTTGATCAAGATCGCAGTAAAACTAATAAGGTCGTAAGTACAGGGGCTATGTTCGTCGCACCGAGTCACCATCAAAAAATGGTGCTTATTGACTATGAAGTTCCGGATATTGCGGTGGGCTTTGTCATGGGTCACAACTCATTGGACGCCTATTGGGATAAGGATGATCACAGCGCGACAAGAATGCCAGCTCATGAGGGCCGCAACGGCGCAACTCCGCGTCAGGATATTTCCAGCCGAGTTACCGGCCCGATACTCGAATACTTGAACCACAACTTTACTGAAGCGTGGTTGCGCGAAACAGGCGTTGACCTTTTGACACCTAGACAACATATTGCAAACCAGCTGAAAGCCAGAGATGGGTTCGGTCCTAAAATGATGGCTCAGGTTCTGCGGACTCAGCCTCAAGAAGATAAGCGTGATATCAGGGAGATGTATATCAAGGCCGCAGGCAATGCAAACAGTTTTATGTACATAGAGAACCAGTATTTTCGCTGGCCACCTTTGGCGGAAAAAATCAAAGAAAATGTCCGTCGTCAATTTGCAGACGGGCGGAGTTTGATTGAGCATGGCCCACTTTATCTTTTTGTCGTTACCAACTCGTCAGAAGAAGGAATGGGCGATGGAACAATCAACACCTATCGAATGCTCAGACAATTAGGTCGCCCCGAACTCATGCCTAATGTTGCGAGACTGGAGCGCAATAAAGAGCTGGAAGCTCAGGTCGCGCAAGCCAAGGAGCGTTATGATACCGCCAAAGGCAAGATCACCATTATTGAAGGCACCTACGGAAATTCATTCAATCCGGCAATGAGTAAACTGTGGGAATCACAGCGAAAAGCAGCCGCAGCGGCAGAAGCTGAGTACCGTGAATTAAAAGCCAAACTGCCTGCTGCTAGTGTAAAAACTGTGGAAAAGGTAGAAATTGAAGGCCTTGAGGTGCTGATTTGTACCTTGGTCGCTCCTGACTCGCCCCCCGAAGAATGGATGGACGTTTACATTCATAGCAAACTGATGATCATTGATGATGTTTTTACTACATTAGGCTCAAGCAATATCAACACACGCAGTATGGAAGTCGACAGCGAGCTGAATATCTGTGTTGAAGATCCAGCTGTGACTAAGCCATTGCGCAAGCATTTATGGGGAATACATTCCAATGGGAAGGGCAGCGGAGATGATATTGGAGAAGCATTTGATATCTGGACCGAAACTGCAGTTTACAACTCAGCACTTCGTCAAAAAACCAAAGACAAGGCAAGCCCCACGGCATCCTTAACAGAGTTCAGAAGAGAAAGTGCTTCAAGAACAAATAAGGACTAAATATGCTTACTCGATTGATTTTAACTTTCACCTTGTGCTTCACGATATACGCATGTGCCGAGGAAGACTCATTGAACATATCTGCAGACCAAATGAAACATGCTTTAGAAAGAATTTCTTTTACATGTCATGTAGAGGCAGATCATCTACCGTCTATTAGCGAAAATGCTCGACAGCTGTATCAATATGCAAGATTACTAGAGACCACGGAGGGGCCTAAAGACTATCAAAAAATAGCAAGGTATTATCGACTTGCGTCTGCTGAGGGTAATTATAAGGCAGCTACTAATCTGCACACCTTGATCTCCCAAGGTGTTATTGAGACCGACAATCCAGAAAAAGACGTTATCGATATTGTTGAGGGTCTTATCGCCCAAGGTATTCCAGGAGGTTACTACGATATGGGACATTATTTGGAAGAGGGCTATGGCGTCAAGCAAGATGGAAGCAGAGCAAATGCTTACTTTCGTCGAGCGGCCGACTTAGGTAATCCGGATGCCCAATTTTACGTATCAAAACTGCTTGAGGGTATCGAATCGGCAGAGGAAACAGTGACTAGTATGCGTCGCTGCGCAATGAATCAAGGGCATGCTCAGGCCGCTTTCAACTACGGAGTTTATATGAAGGTGCGGGGTAACTACCCAGAGGCTATTCAGGCCTTTCAAGCGGGCGCTCGGTACGGTAGTCGTAATAGCGCGAGTTTTCTGAGGGAGGGATTTTCCACAACCGATGCTAGTGATGAACAATATTATTTTGCGCTGCCTGTGGATGACAAGCGGTCTCTTCGCTATAAACAAATTGGTGCCTTCCTAAGACGCTATGATGCTCTTGGAGCAAAAGTCCCAGACATCGACCAGATCGTTCCCCTGCCCCCAGCCAAGCTTCCGGAATGGGACGGCACATTCGAATGGCTGAAAAAACGCGAGTCCACGCCCCCTGCTGAAAAGCCATCGGAAGACATGATCCGGGCGCTAAGCCAGGAGAAAGGCCTCGACCCGGAAACAGGTCTGCCGCTACCGAAATGACGTGATAACGATGGGTATACGTTAAGCCATACCTGCTACGCCCCAAAGGAACGGACTCCGGAATCGGGGAATCTGACCTCGACACAAAGGAATGGAAATGTTCACAAGGCTGGTTTTTCTGGCAATTCTCACGACAAGCCTCTGCGCTTGCGAGAAGAAAGGTCACGACAGCGTTACTGATGAAGACATGGCTAAGGCCATGGAGAGGCTTTCGTTTGTCTGCACTCACGAAGCAGACCATTTGCCTGCGATAAGCGATGATGCTCAGGTGCTGTATCGCTATGCACTATTTCTGGAATCGAAAAAAGGCGCCAAAGACTATCAGCAAATAGGCAGATACTACCGTTTGGCCTATGCAGCAGGTAACTATAACGCGGCAACCAACCTGCACAATCTGATAGCCCAAGGGGTTGTTGATAGCAGCAATCGCAGTAAAGAGGTTACAGCCATCGTAAAAAATCTGATCTCGCAAAGTATTCCGGGCGGTTATTACGATATGGGACATTATCTGGAGATAGGCTATGGAGTAAAGAAAGACATACCCAGCGCTCGTGCCTATCTACGGAAGGCCGCTGACCTAGGCAATCCGGACGCACAATATTACATAGCCGAATTGCTAACCAAAGTCCCTAATACTGCAACCACAATGCAGTCCATGTACAAGTGCGCGATGGAACAAGGCCATTCGATGGCTGGAAGAAGATACGCTAGCTATGCTTCAGTCACAAACGGATATAAGGATGCCGTCGCCGGTTACCAACTCTCAACCAAGAATGGCGACAACATTAGCGCTCGTCTTCTGGCGCGTGGCTTCGAAGGACCAGAACCTTCTGACGAATATTACTATTTGGCATTAGATAAAGATGAAGAGCGTGTCGCAAGATACGATAAAATCAGCAATTTCTTGGTTCGTCATGAACACTTGGGCGCCAAGATCCCTGATCTGGATGACATTGTTCCACTGCCCCCAGCACCGTTGCCCGAGTGGGACGGCACGTTCAAATGGAAGCGTGATCGTGATGCCGCTGCACCACCTTCGCCTCCATCGGAAGAGCTGATTCAACGGATGGCGGCAGAAAAGAACCTCGATCCTGAAACAGGTCTTTCATTACCTGCATCAAAGTGAAAAAGACATGCGTTGAGTCATACCCGACACATGCGTAGAGGAAGGGACTCCAATTCCGGGAAGCTTTTCTCACAAATAGGCACATACAAGGGAATGGAAATGTTCACAAGGCTGGTTTTTCTGGCAATTCTCACCGCAAGCCTCTGTGCTTGCGAGAAGAAAGGTCATGACAGCGTCACTGATGAAGACATGGCTAAGGCCATGGAGAGGCTTTCGTTTGTCTGCACTCACGAAGCCGACAATCTGCCTGCTATAAGCGAGGATGCTCAGGCACTGTATCGCTATGCACTATTTCTGAAATCGAAAAAAGGCGCCAAAGACTATCAGCAAATAGGCAGATATTACCGTTTGGCCTATGCAGCAGGGAACTATAAAGCAGCGACCAACCTGCACATCCTGATTTCTCAAGGTGCTGTTGATAGTAACAATCGCAGCAAAGAGGCGATTGACGTTGTGGAGCATCTGATCGCGCAAGGTATTCCAGGCGGTTATTACGATATGGGACATTATTTGGAAGTCGGCTACGGCGTAGTACGCAATAAGGGCAGCGCGTATGCCTACTTTCGCAGGGCGGCAGACTTAGGCAATCCTGCTGCACAATTTTATGTCGCTCGATTACTGTCTAGCATCCCGGCCGATACCGCCGATGTCATGCAAGCAATGTACAAATGCGCGATGGAGCAAGGTAATGGGCCAGCAGGCGTTCATTACGCAAGCTATTCAAAAGTTGTTGGCCGTTATGCGGATGCGGTTACCGGTTTTCACACCGCAATTCGAAATGGTGACTACGATGCAGCACGCAATCTGGCCCGTGCTTTTGAAGGTCCGCCACCATCGGAAGAGCTTTACTATATGGCCTTGCAGCGAGATGAAGAGCGTGTGAAGCGATTGGATAAAATAAACATGTTTCTCTCGCGCCATGAGCATCTTGGGGCAAAAGTCCCAGATCTGGACGATATCGTTCCACTTCCTCCAGCACCGTTACCCGAGTGGGACGGCACATTCAAATGGAAGCGTGATCGTGATTCCGCCGCTCCACCTTCGCCCCCATCGGAAGAACTGATTCAACGGATTGCGGCTGAAAAGAACCTCGACCCCGCTACAGGCACGCCTTTTGGCAGCCGTTAAAAAGTAAACGATCTCTACTTGCACGACAGCGCGATATCCAAAACCTCGCGCGCGCTCTTAAGGAAAAGAAATGCTTGGTCCCCGTAGGAGTATTTATGATCGCCTGTCCGAAAAGCGTCTGGCTGATCTTGAGCGGCAGCGCGTTGTCGAGGCGCAGTTGCCGAAGGGCAATTTCACCTCTGGCTCTGTGGCGGTGGTCAATGCCTGGGTGTGGTTGCCTTGCGGTGTATTCGACGCGCCGCTGACGGCTGATGAGCTGGCGCTGCGCCGTGCGGATTTTGATCATGATCCGCGTCTGGTTGATTCACGCAGTTTGCGACGACCTCTGCGTCGCCTGGAGACACCGGCTGTTCGGTCGCCTGCCGTCGATGCGGCTGGGCGGGCTGTCGAGATTCTCAAGGCGATGTTTGCCCAGTGGGATGAGGCGTTCTGTTCGCAGGTCGACTGGGCGAACACTCAGGTCATGCTGTTTACACCTACGGCACTCAGTGAGCTGGACTGGCTGGCCGCGGTTTGCAGGCTGTGGCCTCGCGACAAGCTGCCTTATTACGCGTTTGACGTCACCACTCAGCCGGTGGCGCAGTGGCTGCCCGAGGCTTTGGGGCAAAGCTACGGCGCCCCCTACCTTTTGTGCCTGAGCCTGGATACCTGGGCGTGCAAGGAACAGATGAAGGTCGGTGAACCCGGCGAAATGGCTGGGGAGGCGGTCAGCGCGGTTCTGCTGCAACGCGAATCCAGCCCTCCTGAACCTCTGCGCGAAGGCGCTTTGAAATTGTTTGCGCCCGTCACTGAACACCATGTCAGCCGTTACTCTCAGACCCGCAACGACACGCAGGTGCTGGAAAGCCTGATGGCCGGGCTAAGCGCCCGAACCGGCTTCGACGCGGAGAAAATCAAGGTGCTGATCGGTGATGGCGCTTTCGATGGGCAACGTTTGCAGCAGCTCCATCATTACGCTCGATCCTCTTTGCCTCGCCTCGATCTGGAACGCCAGATCCGTTTGAACACGCTGGGCGCTAGGGTCGGGCCTGCCACTGAGCAATGGGCGCAGATCGGGCTGGCGTGGCTGGCTGCCAGCGCAGAACCGGGCAGCGTCGCATGGATACTGGACCGTGGTTGCGCGGACCAGACTCAGGGCTGGCTGATCGGCTGATCACCCAGGGAATTGCAAGAAAGGGATGTACCTATGAATTCGATACTCGACGCTGCCATGAACGCCTTCAGCGGACCACTCAGTCAGGCCGGTCGTCTGCTGGAATTGAACACGCCGCAAGGTCAGGAGCTGTTTGCTCTGCGCGCGCATGCCGTTGAGCGGCTGAGCCACGTGGCCCGCTACACGGTAGACGTGATCAATCAGACCACCGACTTCGACCCGGAAAAGCTGATTGGCCAAGCAGTGCAACTGAGCATCCGTCTCGACGACGGCAGCCTGAGCCCTCGGCATGGCTGGGTCGAGAGTGTGCGTTATCTCGGCAGCGATGGCGGGCTCGAGGATTGGCAGCTGGTCTTTGCGCCGTGGTTCAGCCTGCTGGAATACCGCATTGATTGCCGAATCTGGCAAGAAATGAGCTTGCCGGACATCCTCGCTCAGGTGTTTCAGCACTACAGCCAGGCCCGGGCCAACTACCGCTTCGACCTGCAACGCGACTACCCGCTGCTGTCATACGTGACGCAGTTCAACGAGACCGACGCCAACTTTGTGCAGCGCTGGTGCGAGCAGGAAGGCCTTTTCTGGTACGTGGAGCACAAGGTCGACAGTCATTGCATCGTGTTCACCGACAACATTGACTCTCTGCCCACACTGAACCCCGCAAGCCTGCGTTTTCATACCCAGCAGGCCGCCGACCTGAAAGACAGCATCACCCAATGGAGCCCCGGCGCCCGCCTGCTCAATGGGCTGGTGCAGTGGCGCAGCAGCGAATACCGCAGCCATGCGCAGCCACAGATCACTCACTCCATGGCACTGCCTGCCGCATCGGCGCCCCCTGACCTTGAGCGTTACCAATACCGCGGCCAGTATGCATGGCAGAGCCTCGGCCGAGGCGAATGGCTCGCACGCGTGCAGATCGAACAGGATGAGTCGGCGGCCCGTCGCATTCAGGGTCAGGGCGGGGCTCGTCAGATGCAGCCCGGTCATGGCTTTGAGCTGACCCAACATCCGCTTTACGAGCTCAAGCCGCTCCAGGACCGTCAGTTCCTGATCGTCGCCGTGGAGTTCTTTGTGCAGAGCAACCTGCCAATCGGCAAGACGCGATCAAGCCCACCCGGGAGCCTGAAAACACAGTTGGATGCACTGCAGACGCAAGCTTCGCTACCGGCGGGCGATGAAGGCTTCTACCTGAATCGCTTTGAAACACAGCGTCTGGATATTCCCTATCGCAGCGCGTTTACCCATCAAAAACCGGCGCACCCCGGCCCGCAGACAGCAGTCGTCGTGACACCCGGCGGGCATGAGGTTTTCACCGATAACCTGAACCGGGTTTGCGTTCGCTTTCACTGGGATCGTCTGGTGAAGGATGGAGAGCTTGGTTCGTGCTGGCTGCGCATGATGCAGTCGAGCAGCGGTCAGGACTGGGGCAGCGTCAATGTGCCGCGCGCTGGCGAAGAGGTCGTCGTCACCTTTCTTGATAACGATATCGACCGTCCGCTGATCATGGGACAGGTCTACGGCGGACATAAGCCGGCGTGGCATTCCAGCGGCCTGATGAGTGGCTATAAAAGTCAGGAGATTCAGGGGAGCGGCTATAACCAGTGGGTAATGGACGATTCCACCGGCCAGGTCAGAACCCAGATCCACAGTAGCCATGGGCATAGTCAGCTGAACCTCGGTTACCTGATCGACCAACAGGGCAATTCACGAGGCGCACTGCGCGGCGCAGGTTTCGAGTTGCGTACTGACGCCTATGGGGCCTTGCGGGCCCAGCAAGGTCTGTACTTGAGTACATGGCCGCGCAACAAGGCACAAGGTGGGCAGATTGATACTCAGGAAGCTCAGCAGCACCTGAGCAACGCTCAGGCACGAGTGAAGGCATTGTCGGAAATTGCCGAGCAGCACAATGCGCTGCCCATGCCGGGCGGTATTGAAAGTCTCGACCAGCTCAACGCCGATACCCAGGCCAATTACGGCAGCGGCGGCGAAAGCCCGGTCAGCAGCAGTCCGCAGCAACGTAACGGCGGTGACACCAAGGCGGCAATCATGAGCGGCGGCCGTGGCCAGACGTCAGGCTATAAAAAGCCCTTGCTGGTCGCATCCTCACCGGCCGACATCGCGACCGTCACCCCGCAAAATACTCACATCCACAGCGGCAAACAGTTAACGCTTTCGACCGGTGAAGACACCAATCTGGCCAGCGGCAAGTCGCTATTGGTGAGTGTCGCGCAAAGCATCAGCCTGTTCGCCCAAACGGCAGGCGCCAAGCTGTTTGCGGCAAAGGGCAAAGTTGAGATACAGGCACAAAACGACAGCATTGAACTGACCGCGAAAGAAAGCGTGCGTATCACCTCCACCGCTCGCACCATCGAGATTGCGGCGCAGGAAGAAATCCTGCTGACCAGCGGCGCAGCGTACATCCGCATCAAAGGCGGCAATATCGAGATTCATGCCCCCGGAACCATCGATGTAAAAGGCGTGAAAAAGACCTTCGACGGCCCTGCGCAGCTCAATCGGGATAATCCGGCGTGGCCGACCGATTCGATCAAACAAAAGCTTACAGCCTACGCCGGGCTTAGTAGTGCGGCGGGCTATCAGGCATGGGCAGGTCAGCCGTATACCATCTTTGCAGACGGGGCCGAGATCAAAAAAGGAGTGATGGACGCCAGCGGACAGATCGGCATCGACCATCACGTTACAACCAGCCAGTACCGTATTGACCTGAGTAACGGCGTCAGCTATGACCTGCCAGTAGCCGCCGATTACAAAGGTGATCCCAAAAATGCGGAACTGGCCAACCGCGGGCTTCACCGCCACGAAAGCGCTTCGCACCCAGACGTCAAACCGAGCGACAATCGCAGTCTGTTCCGTAACAGGTATGACCAGTTGAGCAACCCAGAGTCGGACGCGTGATTGCTTTGGCGTGTCAACGCTCTACCCTATCGTGCAAATCGATGACATTCGTGAGGCTTGTAGGAGATGGTGGTTGGGCAGGCTGTGCAAGTGGATAGCGGCTTGGCACAAGTAGTAGGTCGCCTGATATTCGGTATCACAAAAAGCCGGCCCGGAAGCGCGGCTATTTGTTGAACTGGATAACTTGAATCTTCCCATTCTCCGCATTCACCGAGTAGGTCACACCATTCCAGCAATCTGCGATGACATGAGCGTTGTCATCGCAGTGAAGACTCATAAACGGCTTGTCCGCCTGCGTACCGTGCGGGCTTTCCTCGATCTGCCAGAGCACTTCGCCAGCCATCGAGAAAGCGAAGATGTTCCGGTTGAAGCCCTCGCCCGGCGGGGATTCAAGCCTGATTAGCACTATCCCCTTAAACAGCAGAAACGTGTCCGCCGGGTAAGGAAGGCAGACTCGCTGACTTTCTATCCAGAGACTCCCGTTCTCGATCCGACAATGATGAGAGCTCATTATTCAGCCTTCAAAGCCATCAACATAAAGCGCCTCATAACGCGCCATCGTATCAATGAGCCGCTGCCGCAGATACCCGTTCGCATGCCCCAAGGCTGCCAGAATCTGCGCCGACTCCACCAGATACGACGCTCGCTTCGCCTTCTTCCAGGTGGACGGCGCTGACTGAAGATTGGTGATGCGGTCACACAACTTGACCGACGCAGCTTCTTTGGAATGACTGGCGATCCCGGCGAAATAAAGCGCTTCGGAAAACGGCACGATCAGGTTCTTGCTCAGGCACGCCACGGCTGAGGCGACCTCGACACCGAACGCTTCAGCCAACTCATCCTGAGTTACCGGCGTATCCTCCAGCACGTCGTGCAGCAACGCTGTGGGCAAGGCGATTTCAAGCGCGCCCACGGATTCTTCGCGATGGGCGAAGATCAACTCGTTGGCAACCATCGCCACGTGGGTGGTGTAAGGAAGGTCCGAACCGGTCATTTTTTGGCCGACGTGGGCCTGGGATGCGAATAGCCAGGCTTTGTTGTAGAGCTGTTGCGGGCACGGTTTGGACATTTGGGTCAGATTCCTTGAGACGCGATAAAAGTCAGGGGCTGTGAGCTGATCCTCGGAGAGAGTACGCGCGTTTCCCTATCAGTCGCCGATAGACTCGTCCAAAGGGTCCTGCAGCGGCGCACGCTCGAACAACTGTTGAGCCAGACCTTGAATGTGCTCGGACCATGCGACGTTCTTGACCCATTCCTCCGGCATGCCTGACACCCCATAAAGCGCGCCTGCGATTTGTCCGGCGGTGGCGGCTACGCTGTCGGCATCATCAGCCAGATTGGCAGCCAGCAGGATGGCGTCTTTGAAATTGTCGGTATTCCAAACGGCCCACAGGGCTGCTTCGAGTGTGTCGATGACATGGCCTGAAGAGCGGATCTGGTCGCGGGTTTTTTCTTTGTATTCGCCTGCGTTGATGATCAAAGCTCGCGGTCGTAATGGCCGAATCATCGGAGAAAGGGTCTCTTCTTTGTCTGCTCCATTAAGGGCCAGATGCAACTGGGCGCCGAGCAGCTCGCAGCAACTTATAGCCTCCATTGCTCTGTGAGTGCATCTGCTTTGTGCGGCGCTTTGCCGCCACGTAGCGAATAGCGAGTGCCTGCGAAATATTGCAGTGGGTGCCAATCTTATTATCGACCCATTACCGGCAGTAGATGGATCGTCGTTGCCATACCAGCCATCTTTGCTTGCCAAGCGTCCTTCCAGAGCAGCACGAGTAGCGTTTCCGATATCGAAGCACTTTCCGTTATGACTGTTCTCGCCCTGCTTATACCAACGACATAGCCTATCGGCGTAATCAGAAAAATCGAAATCACCTTCAGCAAGGTAGGTGTCCGCAAGGCAGAGAGCCATGCTGGTGTCATCGGTCCACTCACCGGGATTGAGCTTGAAAGGACCGCCACCCACCATGTCATGGACATGGCTACGATCACGGGGCAAAAATTCCAGTGTTGTGCCCACGGCATCGCCAATGGCCAGCCCAAGCAGGCACCCTTTTGCACGGTCCAGCGCCTGTGCTTCGGTGAGGGTACACGTCCGTGACGCTATCCAGCCGGGCTTCTCTACAGGCAACCTTGGTGCGTCAGCCTGCAGCATATAATCCATACGTTGGAGCAGCTGCGCAGATGGCGGAGGCAGCAGGTGATCGTAGCGCTCAACATATCGATCAAGGGTTTCGTTGGAGCTTCTCAAGTCAATCATGGGTCCTTCCAGAATAATTTCTCAAGGTGTAAAGCAGTATGGAAGCTGCTACCGGATGCCCGAGTCTATATCGCTTGTTAACGGCCAAATAGCCGTTCCCCGCTTTGCTCCAGGCTTCTGGATCAAAAGATCATCCCGCTCTCTCCTGCGGCATGTCGTGGCGAAAGCAACCGCAGCAATGAGGTCTGTGTGGAAAAGATCAAAGCTGGCTTTGTCGATCTCGTAATACTCCTCGTAATCGATCAAGCCATTATTCACCGGAAATGACAAATAGAAACGCCCTGAGGTTTCCTCGATACCCAAGGAAAGCATGAGGTCGCGATTAAAAAAGGTATCGTTAAATTTCATATGACTGCCTTAGAGCCTTAATCATTCAACCTCATAGATGAAGCCCATCAACTTGTGCAAAAAGCGCCTACAACAAGCTTCATTTTCTGCCATACCTACGAATAATCAACCATAAAGATAAAATTATTATGGGCTTCACCGCCTCATTTAAAGCTGCGGTATTCTACAGTTCACTTCCCATCTACCTGTATACAATACTCTTGGTCGCCCACCATCTTGCAGGGCCAGCCATCGTTAATGTAACGCGTCGGCTTAAAACAAACCCGCTCATCGTTCACCCAAAATAGTTGCCATGCCGAGCCAGAAATAAGCAGCTTGGAGCATGGAGCATAATCCCTCACGAGCAGTAAAATCGTAGTTATAACTATTACAGAGGGCACGACATACGTTATTATCTTTACTGAAAGATAGATCATCAAGCTTTGAAAGCGATATAGGAAAGACTTATTGGGCGGATCAAATTTCTTTCCTGTACAGAGCGCAAAAAAACTCCCGACTACAGCTATCAGAACAGCGGGCGGCGCCATGATAAGTGCAAAAGCCAAATAAGGCACCTCTACAACAGGGGCATTTCGATAAATACGTGCGTACAAGGGTATTACCCTCTCCCAAAGCCAGTAAATTGAAAATATGCCAACAGCGGTCACAGAAATAATCAAAGCCAATGCAATTAGCCGAAAAACCAACGGGTGGATATTTTGTGTAGCTGTTTCTAACCCCTTACTCATAGATAGCCTTAGCGCGCAAGTTTAAACCATGTTATACATATCAAAAATAGCATTCGACAGTTATTAAAACTGTCAAAACACCCATAGCAAACCAATTTATTATTTGCTCACATACTTTTACACCATACAACTAACTCAAATTTTCCCTTGCATTAAGCATCTTGAGGATCGGAGGTTCCCCGCCTGTAATTTCAATTGAAAACATAGCATAAGCATGCTCTAAATCACTGTATCTTTGAAGCCCATTCTCAGTAAATCGATAGCGCCCCGGAACGGCTCCCACCTCTATAGGGGTTAAAATCCGTCTCGACTTTGCCAGCTCCAGCAATGGCTTCAGGTCGTTATGGAGATGTAATGCCTGAGGATCTTTCGATGAGTACTTCTCTAATTTCTCTTCCAACTTTTTTGCTGAGAACTCAACTTTATCCATGTCCATTTTAATCTCCTGCAACCTGGGCTTTCACAGGGGCCACTCAGTTTTGTACAGCTTCCTACCAGGAACGTGGTCCATGGGTGCCGTAACAAGGGCCGCCGTGTCAGTCCCGCCGTATGACTGGCACCTTACAGCGGCCAGGTTTTTCCCTCAAGAATTGCAAGACCGAAAAGGCTCTAAGAAAAGTATTGGCTTTCTGGTCATTCTGCGGCACTTTCACATTTCCTGGCTGTCTCACTCGGTGGCTCGGTAGGAGCAGAAGGTCTTGGAAGAAGCTGAGGTAGGACGTCTCCTACGATTTTTTCGGAAATATTGCACTTTTTTGATAGACGTGAAACGTAGAAAAATCCTGAATAAAGGGATACGTTGCTACCTGACGGCTTCAATTTCCAAACCCTGACTCGCGTTCAGTTGCGGCAACAGACGTACGTACGTTCAAGGATATGTACATGACCACGGATCAGGCCGGACCGTCGCGGCGGCGATGGCATCAAAAGTATTGCTATCTCGTCAATTTTGGTAGATTTGGTTTTCGGACCGATCAGCTTGATAAATGCCGACGTCATGCGGCAGTCAACGAGGCACGCGCATGAATAAATTCTTGACCCCTCCTACCTCCGCAGCTCTGACCTGTGAGCGCAAGCAGACTGGCTTGCTGGGTAGTGGTCAGCAGGGGTTTGCAGGCGAATCGGCCATGGACTTCTACATGCAGCCTGGGCGCTTTGCAGGACTGTACGCAACTGATGATTACACGGCTGCGGTGTACCTGGTGCATCAGCTTTCATCTCGCGATGAGCAAATGAGTTCTGATGAGTCCAAAAGTGCTGCTCTGCTACTGCGCAAACTCCTGCAAAAACTGAAGTACGCAATCAACGTATCGGTTGAAGCATTACAAGCCTTGCAAACGGCCGCTGAAAACATTCCGGTAATTGGCCCTCTCATGTTCTCGGGAGGGAATTGGCCAGGGACTATAGCGACTGCCGCAAGTGGCGCTATGGCAGCCGCACAGAGCAGAAAAGTAACTGATTTACTGGATATGACGCCCGAGCAGAAAGCCAAACTTAACGCATGGGCAGATAGCAGAGGCACGCCCGGCGCACGGTCGGCGCGAAAGACATTTAAAGGCAGTATTAAAATTATTGCTAAAGAAGGTCAGCTATTTTTTGAGATACCTGTCACAGCCGTTGCAAAGCATTACAAGATACTCGATGCGATCGGACCTTCAGTCGCCCATGTACCAGTGAAAAATACGAAAGCGGCCTTGAGTCAGCGAGCACACTTGCATGCGGAAGGTGGGACAGGAGTACTGAAGTTTATGGGCAGTAACCCTGTTGGCATTGCTCTGGCAGTGGGTCCTCAAGCCTACCTGGATTATTCAAGCTCCTCCACGAATCTGGAGTTCTATAACAAGTCTGTTCATAGTCAGCCCACCAACATTGTGTCCGCTGGTTTCGGTGTGGCAACCGGTTATGCCATGGCGGCCGGCGCCACCTTCTTTGCGGTTCCTGCAGCGCCCTTAGTTGTTGTCGTAGCCGTCAGCTTCGGCGTGGGTCTGGTTGCGCAGTGGGCGATGGTTGAGTTCGGAATTGACGAGATGATCGGAAAAGCCTTAGAAATCGAGAAACAAAAATGATCGACTCAGACAAACTGAAAAAATTCAGCTGGTTTTTGTTTGTTTTTCTGGTCTCCATACTAGCTTTGGGACTTTCAAGTTTTAAATATTTTTTACCTGTCTATTTTACTATTTTCTTATGCGCAATAACGTGGACTCTGTACCTTGTCTATGTATGCGAGAGCTTTACTTTATATATGACTTCCTTGTTGGTTACGATAGCAAGCATCTTCTGCTCATTTGCTTCTCTCTCAGCTTATTTGGTTGCCACAAAATTTTGGGGCAAAGCAAGCGCTCCTGCGCTCATGGCGGGACTCGTCCCATTTGGGATTACATCGTTGACGTATCTGCTCTTGGTCAATGGCAAGCCATCATTTCATCCATTTGAATACGATGGAATCAAGGTCCAGCCACGTCCAGAGAAAAAGCAAAAAAAATCGATTGCTTACAATCCTCTCTTAATAGCTGGCGCAACCACACTGGCAGCAAGCATTTTTATCAAAGCAGCAGGGGCCCTTACCGCCGGGATGGTTGCGATGTTTGGGTTAACGACTTTCTCGATAGCGTTATTATTCCACGCACGTCACATAATCAGAGGCTTGCGTGACCTGCGCCTCCACCAAAAAACGATGCCAACCCCCTATACATTCATGCAGATTGATGAAATTCGCAAAGCTCGTAGACGCTGGTGGCTGAGCAGGTTATTCCAGTGGGTCGCTTCCCGGCGCAAGTCGCCGGGAGCCTGATTTTCGATGATAATTACGCGCGGGCTGATAAAGCCTCCTAGCGTTGTACCGGCTTAAGGAGTAGTGGAAGCGATGGATCTATCCTCACTGTTTACGGCGCAGAACAGGCGACTGTTCAAGCTGACGATGGCCCTCAAGGGTGGCCAGGAGCTGTTGCTCGATTCCTTTGCCGGTAGTGAAGGTTTGTCGGCTGATTTCGGGTTTCAACTCGATCTGATTTCTGATGATGCGAGCGTAAAGCTAAAGTCCGCTATAGGGCAGTCCGCGACCATTGAAATCGAACTCGCCACCGGAGGCAGCCGTTACATTAACGGTCATGTATTGAGCTTTGGTAACAATGGCAGCGACGGTGGCATGTCGCGCTATTCAGCCTACATAGGCTCGTGGTTGAGCCTGATTGCGCAGAGGTACGATTCTCAGATCTATCAGGATCAGACAGTGGAGCAGGTGATCCGGAAAGTATTGGGTCGCTACGATGGGCTTGCGAAGTACGAGTTCCGTGTCAATCGCACGCTCAAGCCATATAGCTACATCACCCAATACCGCGAAAGCGATAGTCACTTCGTCATGCGCCTGCTGGAGCAGGAGGGTTTGTTCTTCTACTTTGAGCATACGGCGGACAGCCATACGCTGATCATCATGGACGACTCGACTGTACTCACACCGCTTCCAGAGCAGCCCCAGGTTCGCTTCCATACAGCTTCTGTAACCGAAACCTCTGACTCCATCACCCACTGGAGTTCAGCCCGGGAATTCCAGGCTGGCAAGATTTCGGTACAAACCTTCGATTACCGGCAGCCAGGAAATCGTATTCCCGTCACGATGAACAGCCTTAATCAGCAAGGCGATGTTCCATCGTATGAAATCTTTGATTACATGGGGCAGTACACGCACGGCACGCCCGAAGATGGTGAGCTCCTCGTGCGTAATCGTATCGAGGCACTGGAGCTAAAAGGTAAGACATTCGTAGGGTCGAGTAACTGTCGGGCGATGCGTCCAGGTTACACATTTGAACTGACGCAACATTACGAGCATGACACGGGCTCTCCCGATGATCGGCAGTTCCTGTTAATGAATATCGAGCATCGCGGCAGCAATAATTACACCTCGGGCAGTCAGGCGGGTTACGCCAATAAAATTTATTGCGTACGCAAAAAAATCAAGTTCCGGCCTCAGATGGATCTGCTCAAGCCAGGCATTTCCGGCCCCCAAACCGCCATCGTTGTCGGCCCGCCCGGCGAAGAAATCTACACCGACGAAATGGGCCGGGTAAAAGTGCAGTTCCACTGGGACCGCTACGGCAAGTTTGATGACAAAAGCTCCTGCTGGGTCCGCGTCGCTCAATCCGGCGCAAGTGGCGGTTTTGGTAGCATGCAGATCCCGCGTGTCGGTGACGAGGTGGTGGTCGTTTTCCTTGATGGCAACCCTGACCGTCCGCTCGTCATGGGCAGTTTGTACAACAGCCAGAACACGCCGCCGTGGTCGCTGCCTGCCAACAAGACCCAGAGTGGTTTCCTGACGCGTTCGGCCAAGGGGGATGGCGGTACAGCCAACTTCTTCCGCTTTGAAGACAAGGCCGGTGCCGAACAGGTGATCATGCATGCCGAGCGCAACATGGACACCGAGATCGAGCTGGATGAAAAGCACGAGGTGGGCAATAACCGCAAGGTGACGGTCGGCGGCACGAATACGGAAATCATCCAGAAAGATACTGTGACGAACGTGCAGCAGGGATCGTTTACGCTAAAGGTCGACAACCAATTCATTCAGGTGGATGCCAAGCAGTACATCCTTCTCAAAGTGGGCGACAGCAGCATCTCGATCACTCCGGAAGGCATTCAGATAAAAGGCAAAGTGATCAATGTTCTTGGCGAGAGCACCTTCGTCAAAGGTGACCGAGTCGACATCAACAAGTGAGAACGCAGGGCATGGAACGAACAAGTCTCTACGACCGTATTTCCGCAAAACGTATTGCGGATGAGGAGGCAGCACGCAAGGCGGCGCTGGAAGCTCCGGTCGTTGAAGCTGTCCCCGAGCCTGAGCCAGAACCGATCACGCCATTGCAGGACGTGCCCAGCAGTTTCAATTTTGGTGGCTTTAATCTGGCCTTTCCTGAGGGCGCCCTGTTTCGTGATGTCCAGGTTACGCTTGCGTACAAAGGCGAGCCGCTCATGTTGTCTGTCAAACGCAGAGACGTAATGCAGGGTGAGGCGCTGGAAGCACTTTTCGAAAGCTCGGTGCAGACCTTTCGTGAGCGCGACCCTCAACTCCGTATTATTCGTCGGCGGGACTGCACCCTGGTGGGCTGTACTGCGAAAGCGCTGGATTTCCACTTCAAAGAAGGCAGCGCAGAACAACACGCACGTCTGGTAGGTGCGCTTGTTCCCCTTGCCGGAAAGGATGTGCTGCAGTGGTTGGAAATTTCTTGCCTGATCGATCCGACCAAGCCGGACCTCAGCCTCTGGCTGGCGGATTTCGATAGCATGCTGGGCGGTCTCGCCGCACAGTGATTGTTTCTTTTTTGATTTCAGGAATTCTTATCACATGGACTACGAGTTGCACGAAGGCAGTATCAAGCTGCCAGAGGGATTTCAGGACCGCACAGTGAACATGTTCGTGATGGGCTCGACGCTGCCTGCCCCGCTGAGCATTACAGTCTCCAGAGACACTCTGCTACCTTCCGAGCACCTGAAAACCTATGTTGATCGCCAGGTCAAGATGCTTTCGTCCAAGCTGCGCGGTTACACGCTGCTGAACAGAAAAGCAGTTTCGCTATCGACCGTGGCCCCTCTCGAAGGTATTCAGATCGACGCGTATTACATGACCGAAGGGCGTCCTTACTATCAACGTCAGGCGGCGTTTCTGATCGAGCCTGAGCGCGCGATCGTATTCTCGACCACGTCCCAGACGGACTTCAGTGCCGAGCAGACCCAGGACTGGGAAAACTTGCTGGCCAGTTTCCAGCCTCGCGTGGCCGACACTTCTCCAGCCAACGGTAGCGAACAGGAGTAACGCTCATGTTCGAGGCCGCGCGCTTTGGTGACGAAATATCGCATACCGGCGCCCTGGGGGGCTTCCTGATCGGGGCTGTGCTCGGTATTGCGCTCATTGCGACGGTGGCAATCGCAACCTTCACGTGCGGGTTCGGCGTGGCTCTTCTGGCAGGACTTGCAGCAGGCGTCGGAGGTAGCCTGCTCACCGCCGCAGGAGAGGCGATAGGGAGTATGTTTTCCTCCCCTTCCGGCACGATCATCACGGCCTCACCCAATGTATACATCAACAACCGCAAGGCAGCGCATGTTGAAAAAAGCATTGGTGCCTGTGACAAGCATCCGGGGCCGGTCAAGATTGCCGAGGGCTCGACCAACGTCTTCATCAACAGTGTGGCGGCGGCGCGCAAAGGCGACAAGCTGACCTGTGGCGCGACCATCTCCGGCGGCTCCGACAACGTATTCATCGGCGGCGGCAGGTATCGCTATCTGCCAGTGGACGACGAAATTCCAGGCTGGCTGCGCACTACCGTCGATGTACTGATGGCCGTGGCGGGTGCGGCAGGTGGTATCGCCCAGTTGATCAAGGCCGGAACGCAGGCAGGCATGAAAGCAGTGCTGCCCTGCGCCCTGAAGTTCACCGCAGGTTTCGTCGCCGGCGAAGTGGGCAGTCGCTACGTGGTTGAGCCTGTGATGCGCAGTGCAATCGGCGGCCTGAGCGGCAATCCGGTCGACACCACGACTGGCCGCAAGCTGATCCCGGATGAGATCGACTTCAGCCTGCCCGGCCTGATGCCCATCGAATGGTCGCGTTTTTACGCCAGCAATCTGAATGTCGACAGCGTACTCGGCAAAGGCTGGGTGCTGCCGTGGGAGCAAAGCCTGCGCAAGCGCGGCAGCTTCCTCTACCTTACGGACAACCAGGGCCGCACCGTACCGTTCGTGGACATAGCGCCCGGCCAGCGCATCTACAACCCCCACGAACAGGTTTATCTGGTCTGCACGCAGGGTGGTCACTACCTGCTGCAGACGCTGGACAACATCTTCTTCTACTTCGGCGAAGTGCCTGACGACAACAAGCCGGTCCCGCTGGATCGTATCGAAAACGCACTCGGTCACTTCCTGCATTTCACCCGCACTGAACAAGGCACGCTGACCGACATCAGCGCAACGGGCGGGATCCGCGTGCACCTGCATTACGACGAAGTGACCACGCGCCTGACCTCGGTCAAGCGCATCGTCGACAACGAGGCGGTCGAAACGCTGGTTCAATACCACTACGACAGTAATGGCCAGCTCGCTGAGGTGTTCAACCGCAACGGTGATTCAGTACGCCGTTTCAGTTACACCGATGGCGTCATGACCCGCCACAGCAACGCACTGGGCCTGACCTGCGAGTACCGCTGGGAAATCATCGACGGCCAGCCGCGTGTCGTCGAACACCAGACCAGCGATGGTGAGCATTTCCACTTCCGCTACGACCGTGAGGCCCGCACCACCTGGGTCACCGACGTACTGGGCCGCGAGCTGGAAATTCATTACAACAAGGATCATCGCGTCACCTCGAGCCGCGACTACAGTGGCGATCACTACGTCATCGAGATCGACGACACCGGCAACATGACCGGGCTGACCCTGCCCGATGGCAACCAGCTGGCGTTCGAGTACGACGAGTTCGCCCGGTTGCTCAAGGAGACCGATCCGCTGGGCCGCAGCATTCGCTACCAGTATCACCACCTGACGACGCTGATCACTCAGGTTGATTACCCGGATGGCAGCACCTGGAAGGCCAACTACGATGCCAAAGGCAACCTCGTTGCCGAGATCGATGCGCTGGGCCACAAGACCGAATACCTCAACGGTGAGGACGGCCTGCCGCACACCATCGTCGACCCGACGCTCAAGTCCAAATACCTGTGGTGGAATAACCTGGCGCAAGTGCAGCGCTTTCAGGACTGTTCGGGCAAAAGCACTTATTACCGCTATGACGAACGTCACCACCTGGTTGCCGTCACCGATGCCCTGAACAACACCACCACGCTGGAACGCAAACCCGACGGCGAAGTGCTGCGCATCAACCATCCGGATGGCACCAGCGAGACCTTTACCTACAACGAACTGGGCCAAGTCCTGACCCACACCGATGGCAAAGGCCAGACTACCCAGCTGCTGCGCAACGGCCGTGGCCTGCCTAAATGGCGACAGGATGCCAAAGGGCAGACCATCACCTACGAATACGACAAGGCCATTCGCCTCGTCGCCCTGACCAACGAAAACGATGCGACCTACCGCTTTGCCTACGACAACGCAGACCGCCTGATCGAAGAAAAACGCATCGACAACCTGACCCGCCGTTTCAGCTACAACCTCGGCGGACACCTGACACAGGTCGAGGAAATCGGCTACGGCGAGAAAGGCGAACAGCCACGGCGCAGCACCCACCTGGAGCGCGACCCGATTGGTCGCCTGCTGGCCAGACTCAACGACGACGCGCGTCAGGACTACGCCTACGATGACGGCGACCGACTGCTGTCAATCGAGCGCAAGCCGACGGACACCGGCAGAAAACTGGGCGTCACCGCCGAGAAACTGGAATTTGCTTACGACCTGCTGGGGCGACTGACCACAGAGACCACGCCGCAAGGCGCACTGGCCTACGACTACGATCCACTCAGCAACCTGACCACGCTGACCCTTCCGACAGGCCAGCATCTGAACCACCTGTATTACGGCAGCGGCCATCTGCATCAGCTCAATCTCGATGGCCAGCTGATCAGCGACATGGAGCGCGACGACCTGCACCGCGAGGTCTACCGCACCCAGGGCAAACTCACCAGTTGCTTCGGTTACGACAGCATGGGTCGCAAGGCCTGGCAGTACGCCACAACCCTGCCTGCGGAAAAACTGTCGCAGATCCAGAACCCGCTCATAAAGCCGGAACGTTACGTCGAACACGCCTACAACCCGATTCACCGCCGTTATGAATACGACCCGGCCGGTGAACTGAGCCGCACCCTCGACAAACTGCGCGGCGAAACCCAGTACGAATACGAAGCCAACGGCCAGCTGCTGGCGCGCAACACCGGTCGCGTGGTCGATGGCGAAGAGTTCCGCTACGACGCCGCCGCCAACCGCCTCAACTTCAACACCAGCCGATTCGATCACGTCAAAGACAACCGCCTCAGACAATGGGCGAACCACGAATACAAATACGACGCCTGGGGCAACCTGATCGAGAAAGTCGTCGGCATCGTGCGCTGGCAGACCTTCACCTACGACTGCGAAAACCGCCTGGTTAAAACCGAGACCATGGCCGACACGCAGGTGGAAAGCACCAGCAGCTACCAATACGACAGCCTGGGCCGAAGAGTCGCCAAACAGTCCGAGATCAAAGGCCACACCGACCACAAACGCTTCCTCTGGCAAGGCCTGCGGATACTGCGCGAAGAAAGCCCGGGACAGAGCAGCCTGTACCTCTACGAGCCCGGCAGCTATGCGCCGCTGGCCCGCGTGGATGAAAAAGAAGGTGAGGTAGAGAACAAGGTTTATTACTTCCACACCGACCAGATCGGCACACCGCTGGAGATGACCGACGCCGAGGGGCAGATCGTCTGGCAGGCCAAGTACCGGGCGTGGGGTGCGGTTGAGAAGCTGGTGGTGAACGAAGTTGAGCAGAACCTGCGGTTTCAGGGGCAGTATTTTGATGTCGAGACGGGGCTGCATTACAACACGTTTAGGTATTATGATCCGGAGATTGGGCGGTTTATAACGCAGGATCCGATTGGGTTAGATGGCGGTTTCAACCTTTACAAATATGTTCCAAATCCGACGTCATGGGTCGATCCTTGGGGCTGGGAATGCTGGGGCACGGCTCGAAGCAGCTATTGGAAGGCTGAAGCTAAGGCTCCCACTCAAGCGTACTCACCAGCGAACATAGCTCGAATGACAAAAGGGCAAGCCCCTAGAATGAAAGTTGAAGTAATTAATCGTAAGACGTTAGAGATATCTGAAAAAGACGTATCTATGGAGCTCCATCATGATCTGATTCCTCAGCGGACTGGTGGGGCCGGAGTTCATGATAAATCTAACCTGCTATCACTTACACCGTGGGAGCATGAAGCAGTCGATCAATTCAGACATGTTGGGTCAGATCTAATTCGGGTAATTAAAGGAGTAGATACATGGGTACCACCACTTCGGAATCAGTAAGAGATTTAATTTCTTCATCGCCCTACAAAAAAATAGTAGCCGATTTAAAAAAAGAGCTGAAGCTTAAGGTGTCAGAGGATTATGCAGATATATTCAATCGCTTGGATACCGATGCTCTCAATAGGTCTGGATTAGAATTAACAGCGATTGAGAAAATAATTTCAGAAAGGGCGGGCGAGCTTAAATCATACTCTATAAAAAAATACAAAATCATGAATGGCATCCAAGAAGATCAGGAATATCCAAGCGGTGAGGAGCCGGAGGTAATGGATAGAGACTCTAACATTGTGAGCAAGGGATATGCGCCGGGGTTTCTGCTTGCTAATGCAATAGAATATTTATTAGATGAAAAAAGCAAAAAGGAACTTGAAGACTATTTAAAGGCTTCTCGAATTCCAGCGGCGAAAAGTTATGCTAAACAAATCGCGACTTTTAAGTTATAGAGCTACTATATTTTTCCGGACCTCCGGCTGTCAGATCGTCATCAAAGATTATCTGAAAACCACACGCTGGGGGCAAACCCGACAGTGACGTGCACCAGCTGGTACGGCACGCCGTGTAGATTTTGTAGTCAAACGCAAAGATGGGAGTTGGTCGCCAGTTGAAGTAACCAGTAAGACAGCAGATAAAAATAGCCCAACTACGAAAGAGTCCGAAATCCGGCAAATGGGCGGTACTTTCGTAAGAGAGCCCAAAACAGCTCGTTTAACTTTCGGACATCTCACGTATTGCGAGGGTAAAATAATGGTAGATCTCGTCAAATTTAGCGTACCTCTTTTATACAGCAGGAACAAAAACCTACAATATAAAGAAAATATAATCCAGATGTCCACTGCGCTTTTAAAATTCTTGAAAGATGAGGATTTGATATGCACTATACCTTTCACCGAAAGTGGAGAGCTTAAGAAAGATTTTGAAATTCGCGAGTCTGATTTGACTGAGCAAGGCGTGGAGCTATTTAAAAGCGCCATTCATAAATGGTGGAAAAAAATAGACGCCAGGCTCGATAGATCAGATGTTAGCTTTCTTAAGTCTGAGCTTGAAAAAATAAAAAACTCTAAGCATCATTGATATTTCTATAGAGCCTGAATCCAGACTATTTTGAAACTCTAAAGCTCTTTAAAAACTCAGTTGGAAGAGAGGCTGCTAACACTATTTCAGCCTCCTTTCTATTGCATCAACACAATGGCGACTCCATTCGCAGCTTCTCCTAAACTGATGATGTGACGACCCGCCACAGCAACGCACTGGGCCTGACCTGCGAGTACCGCTGGGAAATCATCGAAGGCCAGCCGCGTGTCGTCGAACACCAGACCAGCGATGGTGAGCATTTCCACTTCCGCTACGACCGCGAGGCCCGCACCACCTGGGTCACCGACGTACTGGGCCGTGAGCTGGAAATTCATTACAACAAGGACCATCGCGTCACCTCGAGCCGCGACTACAGTGGCGATCACTACGTCATCGAGATCGACGACACCGGCAACATGACCGGGCTGACCTTGCCCGATGGCAACCAGTTGGCATTCGAGTACGACGAGTTCGCCCGATTGCTCAAGGAGACCGATCCGCTGGGCCGGAGTATTCGCTACCAGTACCACCATCTGACGACGCTGATCACTCAGGTTGATTACCCGGATGGCAGCACCTGGAAGGCCAACTACGATGCCAAAGGCAACCTCGTGGCCGAGATCGATGCGCTGGGCCACAAGACCGAATACCTCAACGGTGAGGACGGCCTGCCGCACACCATCGTCGACCCGACGCTCAAGTCCAAATACCTGTGGTGGAACAACCTGGCGCAAGTGCAGCGCTTTCAGGACTGTTCGGGCAAAAGCACTTATTACCGCTATGACGAGCGCCACCACCTGGTGGCCGTCACCGATGCCCTGAACAACACCACCACGCTGGAACGCAAACCCGACGGCGAAGTGCTGCGCATCGACCATCCGGATGGCACCAGCGAGACCTTTACCTATAACGAACTGGGCCAAGTCCTGACCCACACCGATGGCAAAGGCCAGACTACCCAGCTGCTGCGCAACGGCCGTGGCCTGCCTAAATGGCGACAGGATGCCAAAGGGCAGACCATCACCTACGAATACGACAAGGCCATTCGCCTCGTCGCCCTGACCAACGAAAACGATGCGACCTACCGCTTTGCCTACGACAACGCAGACCGCCTGATCGAAGAAAAACGCATCGACAACCTGACCCGCCGTTTCAGCTACAACCTCGGCGGACACCTGACACAGGTCGAGGAAATCGGCTACGGCGAGAAAGGCGAACAGCCACGGCGCAGCACCCACCTGGAGCGCGACCCGATTGGTCGCCTGCTGGCCAGACTCAACGACGACGCGCGTCAGGACTACGCCTACGATGACGGCGACCGACTGCTGTCAATCGAGCGCAAGCCGACGGACACCGGCAGAAAACTGGGCGTCACCGCCGAGAAACTGGAATTTGCTTACGACCTGCTGGGGCGACTGACCACAGAGACCACGCCGCAAGGCGCACTGGCCTACGACTACGATCCACTCAGCAACCTGACCACGCTGACCCTTCCGACAGGCCAGCATCTGAACCACCTGTATTACGGCAGCGGCCATCTGCATCAGCTCAATCTCGATGGCCAGCTGATCAGCGACATGGAGCGCGACGACCTGCACCGCGAGGTCTACCGCACCCAGGGCAAACTCACCAGTTGCTTCGGTTACGACAGCATGGGTCGCAAGGCCTGGCAGTACGCCACAACCCTGCCTGCGGAAAAACTGTCGCAGATCCAGAACCCGCTCATAAAGCCGGAACGTTACGTCGAACACGCCTACAACCCGATTCACCGCCGTTATGAATACGACCCGGCCGGTGAACTGAGCCGCACCCTCGACAAACTGCGCGGCGAAACCCAGTACGAATACGAAGCCAACGGCCAGCTGCTGGCGCGCAACACCGGTCGCGTGGTCGATGGCGAAGAGTTCCGCTACGACGCCGCCGCCAACCGCCTCAACTTCAACACCAGCCGATTCGATCACGTCAAAGACAACCGCCTCAGACAATGGGCGAACCACGAATACAAATACGACGCCTGGGGCAACCTGATCGAGAAAGTCGTCGGCATCGTGCGCTGGCAGACCTTCACCTACGACTGCGAAAACCGCCTGGTTAAAACCGAGACCATGGCCGACACGCAGGTGGAAAGCACCAGCAGCTACCAATACGACAGCCTGGGCCGAAGAGTCGCCAAACAGTCCGAGATCAAAGGCCACACCGACCACAAACGCTTCCTCTGGCAAGGCCTGCGGATACTGCGCGAAGAAAGCCCGGGACAGAGCAGCCTGTACCTCTACGAGCCCGGCAGCTATGCGCCGCTGGCCCGCGTGGATGAAAAAGAAGGTGAGGTAGAGAACAAGGTTTATTACTTCCACACCGACCAGATCGGCACACCGCTGGAGATGACCGACGCCGAGGGGCAGATCGTCTGGCAGGCCAAGTACCGGGCGTGGGGTGCGGTTGAGAAGCTGGTGGTGAACGAAGTTGAGCAGAACCTGCGGTTTCAGGGGCAGTATTTTGATGCCGAGACGGGGCTGCATTACAACACGTTTCGGTATTATGATCCGGAGATTGGGCGGTTTACTACGCAGGATCCGATTGGGTTGTTGGGTGGGTTTAATCTTTATCAGTATGCCCCTAATACCAACGGATGGATTGATCCGTTTGGACTAACTGGATTTTTTACACCCTCCTCATTCACCGCTCCATCCGGTAGTACACATACAGTTTATCAGCAAGTGATAGACTGGGACCTACCTGTCAATACAAGGGAAGGAGTCAAGACCAACTTGGATCTCGCATCAGAGGGGAGAAGTCCATTTGTTGTTAAGAATGGCAGTTATTCTCAGCTTAATCTCCATCATTCTAAACAAGATGGGTTAGGCTCTCTCTTCGAGTTATCTGCCGATACACATAAAAAATTTGGTAACACTAACGCGTTGCATCCTCATCTACCTGCACAGCATCCGATCAACCCTGTTAATAGAGACCTATTCAACGGTGATCGCGGCGCTTACTGGGAAGGACGTGCGCAAACAGAAATTAACAGAAGAGCCGGGAGCCCTAAGCTTTCGGGAAACTGCGGATAAAGCTATGATATCGAAAAAACTGATAGATTTTTTTAAACAACAAGGCTGGTGGTATGAAGATGCTAGCGCAGATTATGAAGTGGAGCTCAAGAAGCTGGGTATTGACTTATCATCTGATTTCGCTCAGTTCTACTTACACGTAGAAGACGGTCCAACATTCATGCAGCACGGAAAGGAAATATATCAGGTATGCTGGTTCTCCAAAAACACCAATTTTGATCTAGACTTGAAGAGCACACATGAAACATTGCAGCTCCCACAGGAGTATATTCCGCTAGATAGCTTCGAGGGCGAAAGTGGCTATTTCTATAATAGAGACACTGGCGAGGTACTTAGCGTATCTTTGGGAAATGAGCTCTTGGATTTCAAACAAGGAAAATTGAGACCTCAGTGGGCAAATTTTAACGATTTCTTGGAAAGTTATTTCGAACAGGCTTGACGATTTAATGATTAATGCTACGCAAATAAAAACCTTTGCGATGTAAGCTTAGGTTCAAACCACTCATATTGAATTAGCTACAGAGAGTGTTGAAAAAATAGAGTAGGAAATTTATTTTCTTTTGATAGGGCATCTGGTTTTTGCTGTTAGCCTTTGCCCTAATAATAAGACTCATTTAGGCTACAAAAATATAATTAGTCTAAGTGAAGCTTGTAAGAAAGCTTGTTGCTAGTATTTTGTAACTCTGGTTTTTTAGAGGCTTGCACTTTCACGATGAGATAGCCCTAGCGCCACAGTAGCGATCTTTAAAAATTTGACTGAGATGGGCAACTTCAATACCGTCCTAGCCTTGTACAAAGGTGATAAAAACTTTGCCATGAAAGCGACTTGGATTGCCTTATCAACATCAAAGGTGCAGCGAGCACCTCGTCAATGTCGAATTGCTTGTGTAAAGAATTCGATCACCTGTTCACCGTCACCGATGCCCTGAACAACACCACCACGCTGGAACGCAAACCCGACGGCGAAGTGCTGCGCATCAACCACCCGGATGGTACCAGCGAGACCTTTACCTACAACGAACTGGGCCAGGTCCTGACCCACACCGATGGCAAAGGCCAGACCACCCAGCTGCTGCGTAACGGCCGTGGCCTGCCTAAATGGCGACAGGATGCCAAAGGGCAGACCATCACCTACGAATACGACAAGGCCATTCGCCTCGTCGCCCTGACCAACGAAAACGATGCGACCTACAGCTTTGCCTACGACGACGCAGACCGCCTGATCGAAGAAAAACGCATCGACAACCTCACCCGCCGTTTCAGCTACAACCTCGGCGGGCACCTGACACAGGTCGAGGAAATCGGCTACGGCGAGAAAGGCGAACAGCCACGGCGCAACACTCATCTGGAGCGCGACCCGATTGGTCGCCTGCTGGCCAAACTCAACGACGATGCGCGTCAGGACTACGCCTACGACGACGGCGACCGACTGCTGTCAATCGAGCGCAAGCCGACGGACACCGGCAGAAAACTCGGCGTCACCGCTGAGAAGATCGACTTCGCCTACGACCTGCTCGGCCGCCTCGTCAAAGAGACCACACCCCAAGGCGCGCTGGCCTACGAGTACGATCCGCTCAGCAACCTGACCACTCTAACCCTGCCTACCGGCCAGCATCTGAACCACCTGTATTACGGCAGCGGCCACCTGCATCAGCTCAACCTCGACGGCCAACTGATCAGCGACATGGAGCGCGACGACCTGCATCGCGAGATCTATCGTACCCAAGGCAAACTCACCAGTTGCTTCGGTTACGACAGCATGGGTCGAAAGGCCTGGCAGTACGCGACCACCCTGCCTGCTGAAAAACTGTCACAGATCCAGAACCCGCTCATAAAGCCAGAGCGCTACGTCGAACACGCTTACAACCCGATTCACCGCCGCTACGAATACGACCCTGCCGGCGAACTGAGCCGCACCCTCGACAAACTGCGCGGCGAAACCCAGTATGAATACGAAGCCAACGGCCAGTTGCTGGCGCGCAACACCGGCCGAGTGGTCGACGGCGAGGAATTCCGCTACGACGCCGCGGCCAACCGCCTCAACTTCAACACCAGCCGCTTCGATCACGTCAAAGACAACCGCCTCAGACAATGGGCGAACCACGAATACAAATACGACGCCTGGGGCAACCTGATCGAAAAAGTTGTCGGCATCGTACGCTGGCAGACTTTCACCTACGACTGCGAAAACCGCCTGGTCAAAACCGAGACCATGGCCGACACGCAGGTGGAAAGCACCAGCAGCTATCAGTACGACAGCCTCGGTCGACGCGTCGCCAAACAGTCAGAGATCAAAGGCCACACCGAACACAAACGCTTCCTCTGGCAAGGCCTGCGCATGCTGCGTGAGGAAAGTCCAGGACAGAGCAGCCTGTATATATACGAGCCCGGAAGCTATGCGCCGCTGGCCCGCGTTGACGAGAAAGAAGGCGAGATAGAAAACAAGGTTTACTACTTTCATACCGACCAGATTGGTACACCGCTGGAGATGACCGACGCCGAAGGGCAGATCGTCTGGCAGGCCAAATACCGGGCGTGGGGCGCGGTGGAAAAGCTGGTGGTGAACGAGGTTGAACAGAACCTGCGGTTTCAAGGGCAGTATTTTGATGTCGAGACGGGGCTGCATTACAACACGTTTAGGTATTATGACCCGGAGATTGGGCGGTTTATTACGCAGGATCCGATTGGGTTGGAGGGTGGATTTAATCTATACGGCTATTGCCGTAACCCTACGGCGTGGGTTGATCCGTTAGGGCTGGATTGGAATTACTTCCTGACTGACTCCACTGGTGAGCCTTACTATCATGGCCGTGCATCAGACAAGACTTCGTTGAGTGATGTAATGCGTCGTCACGGCAATAACGTGGGGGCAGATGGGGCTAGATTTGGGCCGGGTGATAGTATTTCGCAGGTGACGCCTAAAGGAACACACATTGATACCGTTCGGGGTATTGAGAACGCAGGCATCAGAGAAAAAACTGTATTGGGTCGCGGCAACCCGAATGTGCGAGGCAATACTATTCATGGCATCTCTGATGCAAAACTTAATAAGCCTAAAGGCATTGTTCAGGTGAAAGCGGCCAATCAACATTTGGACGCAAAAGGAGTGAGCAAGGTGAGCTCACTACCAGGTATTGAAACACGCACACATGGCGGCATTAAGTCGGCAACATGCTAGAGGTTAAAAATGAGTAGCAAACTAAATAAAGCATTCAACGAATATCTGATTGCAGGCTCGTTGAGCAGTATGAAGAATACCGAACTAGCTGATCTCCTACGTGAAAGCAATGTAATTATCCCGTCAAAAGACATGAGTCATGACGAGCTTATCAAGGCGCTCCGAAATGAAATGGCACTGGTTGAAAAGAAGGATATTGTGGAGTCTTTTCTAATAGGTTTAGAGCGTGGAGAACCACAAAAAAGAGCGGCTCTTTCTGCATATGCAATCATGCTGAACTTTCCTGATCACTTATTAAGTTCTCATGATGATGTTCGGTGTGACATTTGTGGTGCATTTAAGCAACAGGAAATAGATTTTACTTTTTGCAATATAGTAAGGCATCTCAGCGGTGTAGTCATAAGTGGCCTGCCTGATCAAATGTATTTCTTTTTGAGAGAAAGCCACAAAGAACACTCTGAAAAACCAGAATCGGTATCTTCCTTAGAGAAATTATTAAATATTATCAGAAGCTCAGACTCAGAAGACACGCCTATTATCTTGGAGAAAAAAATCAGAAATGCGCTAACTGTAAAAATGAGCAAAGAAGAATCTAGAGGCTTGCTTGATCTGTTAGGTCATATAGGTGTCTTGGAAAGCCCCGAACATAAAGGCTTTATCGATACCTTTAAAAATCTTGGGCTCGTTCCAAGAAAGTCACGTTCAACAGACTGGAGCTATCCTGTAGACTTCTGGAAAGGAGAGTATGGAGTAAATGAAAAAGCTGTAGACTTTTGGTTTGGGGACTATTTGAAGTGTACTGGATGAGCTACAAAACGCACTCCTAGCAGCATACGTAACTTTATACCTGCACCTGGCCGATCGCTCTTTAAAATACAAGATATGATGGCGTCAATGTTTCTTATCCGCTTTCTACCGCGTTTATATTTTATTCAGGCACCGGGACGACAGCCAGATTAGTAACGATCAGCACTATCACACTGGAAAAGCTTAGAGATGCAGAAAATAAAACCACACAGGAAAGGGAATCCGACGGCAGCGCCAAAACCTTTACCGATAACGAAATGGACCAGGTACTGACACACAACGATGGCAAAGGCCAGACCATCACCTACGAGTATGGCAAGGCCATTTGCCCGTCGCACTGACCAGTGAAAACGACGCAATATACCGTTTTGCCTAGTACAACGCAGATCGCTTGATTGAAAAAACACATCGACAACCTGAACGGCTATTTCTGCTACAACCTCGGCGTGCATCTGACATAGGTCGAGGACATAGGCCAGAGCGGATAGAGTGAGCAGACGACCCTGCAAATGCTAAAAATTTTGATTATGAAGGTATGGAAAATGAGATACCTTTACTGTTTAATCAAGAGAGCCAGGACACTTGACTGAAGATGTACTTAAATATAGATATCCGAATATGTCTGAATCTAATCAACCTACCAGACCATTTTTTTGGTGGCGATGATCAGACTGAGAAAAATCCTGCACGGAGCTTAGAGCAAAGAGTTTTCTATGATCGGGGCGGGCTGGAAAAACCTCTAACCGGCAGAACCCTGTCGGGATAAAAAGACCAAATAGAAAGAGTTAATTTACTGCAGCAGATGAATATCGTGCGACAGCAGCAGGTGCAAAACTTAAAACCGGAGCATCGGGATGTTGAAAAGCATAAAGTGGGTAGAAGATGCAGTGCTCGTTGTCAAGGTCGACGATGTGACATATACATTAGCCCAAATGAGAAAAAATGGGCTGATGGAATTCTTTGATGTATTTAGGTCAAATAACAGCTGGGAAGATGTTGACCTTAACAAGTGCAAGTTACTATTTTGTATTTTTGTAGCTGAGAAACGTCTAAAAAATATATTCTTAAGAATCCTCAATGATAACGAGGTTATAAAAAACTCTAGACCTATAAGAAAAGAAATGCTTTCTTTTGAGTGGGTTTCAGAAAATGTATACACATCAAATCTTATAGAGTTGAGTGATAGCTACTCCAGCGTTGGTGGACGAGTGATCAAGACTGCTCTTTCAGACAAAAGCGATATTGAAACCATCAACGCACATGAATTTTGTGGCGTTTTCGGGGATCCTAAAAAACTTTTAGATAGGCTTAAGTTTTTTAAAGAGACGGAAATAAACTGGGATGAACAAAAGAAGTTTATTTATCCCTCTATAGAAAGACCCACTGGATTTCCTATAGAATAACGCCTAGGGTCAAGTATGAATCCGCACGACCTAAATCTTTTTAGGTCTAAAACCTTTAAGTCAGGAAAAAATGACTGTCAGACTGAAAAACCCTTAATCTGGCGGTGCGGGGTGATAAACTGGCCATACAAGGGGAATATTCTCCCTGCAATCACTGTAAAGTCATGGCACACCAAGCTCTAAAATTACTGATGCCTGAGTGTCGCTAATAGAGGAGAAGCATGGTGAAGAATTTTTCTGCATCTACCATAAAATGTTACGAAGAAGATAATGTTTTAGTTATTGCCTTAAGTGATGACTTAGTGGCCCCTTCTAATTTCATTATTATTACGCGTCTTGACGATGAAGATAACGCGACGGTAAATGATGGCATCGGCTTTCAAACTGATCAGGCAGAGTATGAGAGGTCTGATGCAATCGAAAAGGTTATTTTGCACTCCAATAGCCTGGAAGTGGTGGTAAAGCCTGAATTTGCCAGTTTTTTTGGTGGCTCAAGTATTTTGGCAGAAATACCCCTAGAGAGTCACGATTCGTCGGAGCAGGTCCGCACCCTGAAAGATGCATTGCTGAGTATTTTTAATGGTACTCAGATTGAGTTGGTTGTTTAGAATCTCGCGAAGCGCTGATTTATTCTGCGTCGTCACAGCAACGCTCCTATTGAAACCAGAGAGTAAGTCCATCAGCAAAGACAACTAACCGCCACACCCAACCAAGGAAGAAAAATGGGTAAACAATCTCGCAGCAAGCGCGCCTCGCCGGAGCCTATGGTGATTTACCGCAGTCACGTTGCCGCTTTCCGCTCGCGTTATCTGCTGTCCTTTCTGACTCCGATCTTCATGGGCATATTTTCTCTCGCCATTACCGCAGGCACGATGGTCGATGCGTACTTTCCAAATGAGCCGGAGAGAACGGGCCAGTCAATGATGCTCATGATGGGCGTATCACTGGTCTTGAGTTTCGGCGGCATCATGATGAGTCGCGGGCATGCCTGCGGAATGTGGATATTGGCGGCCATTCTGGTGAGCTGCTTTTTTGCCGTGTTGCCCACTGCCCCTGCGCACTGGCGGCGTTTTGAATTGATGCTTTACGTGCTGGGGCTGCTTTTCCCGTTGCTGGGCCTTTTATCGCTCAACAGCGAGCGCGGCCGGGAGTTGCGCATGCAGTGGAGGATTATTCGATCCGAACGCAAGGAGATCCGTCAGGAGATGCGGCGGCACAAGGATCTCGAGGTGCATCGTGAAAGCCTGCGCAAGAGAAAGGCGCTACGCAAATAGCCCGGGCTCAACGAGGACTTTATCGCGCCCAACAAAAAACCCGCCGAAGCGGGTTTTTCCAAGACCATCCCGACTTCCTGTCGGCTGCCTCCGAGGCGATGGTCGATCATCCTTGATCCTGGTGAACTCCTGTTCACCACTTGATGGATCCGATATTACGGAAGAAGGACCAGGTCGGAAATGGCCAAATCCCTCCACCGCGTGTAAGCGTTTGGCTATACCTTGTCGAGGCGAACATGAAGAACTCGGGGCGCAATGCGTAGTACGCCACCTCGAAACTTCATACAATCGCTCGCTGATTACAAAAGCAGCAACATCAGAGACACAGGATTTCCCGGAAGAAAACGTCACCCCACGGAACACAAGGAGTAGAACCATGAGCACGACAGATCAGACCCAAAGCACTGGCCAGCACAGTGCCAAGTGGCAAGAGCGCTTCAATTTTTTCGAGACGTATGGTGCGCCGAACGATCCACGCTTCAAGCCGGCAGTGAACGCGCTGCCTGACTTCAAGAAGAAGTTGCTTGTCTGCACCAACATCATCGCGTTTTTCTTCGGTCCGATTTACTTCTTCGTGCTGGGGCTGTGGAAGAAAAATCTGGCGCTGATCGGCGTCATTATCGCGGTCAACATCGTTATAGCTCTGCTTTTCGGGATCCTCGGAATGGAGGTTCCCGCCGCATTGGGCACCGGCTTGAACGTCGTGTTTTCTCTAATGTACGCCCTGACGGCCAACTACTCCTACTACCTCAAGGAAGTAAAAGGCGAGCAAGGCTGGAACCCGTTCAAAGGCATGCGTCTCTGACCTGCAGATGTAGCCAGCTGAGCACCCGCACCGCTCAATGAGCGTGCGGGTTGGCTGTGGATAACTCCCCTCGGGCTTTATGCCTGCCCTTCCACCAGCCGCAACTCCCCATCCACATACAGCACTTCGCGCCCCACCCACGCCAGATCAACCTGCGGCAGCACGGCCGAGGGTTTGCGCAGTTCACGCAGCAAGGTCGAGCCGTGCGAGAGACGCCCGCCCATGCGCGCGATCACCGCGCGGGCGTTCTGGTAGTGCGCGTGGCGTCCGGGGTCGAGGGTGTCTTCCAGCAGGATGTCCTCGCCCAGAATGCCCTGGACCTGGCCCGGATAGATCATGAAGCCGGTGGCCTGCTCGGTGCCTTCGCGGCCGTCCTGCCAGAAGCTGCCTGCACGGCTGCGAATGTCCGGATGCGGCGCAAACCAGTGTTCCCGGTCGGCGCCGGGCATGGCGTGGTGCAGGCGGAAGAACAGGCGCATCAGGTTGTCGCGATACCACTCGCGTACTTGCAGGTAGTAGCCGCGCATGCCCGGCATGCCTGCGCGATGGGCGATGCGAATGAAACCCGGCCAGGTCGGGAAGGCCTGTAAAGGCAGGTCAGTGGCTGCCGGGCGCGGGGTCGCGGGGTCGGTTTCCCAGGGCAGCCGGTGCGGGCAGTGCTCCAGGTCGTCGTAAGCGGTCGGCGGACGTCCCAGCAGGTCTCCGCCGCTGCTGGCCAGCGAGGTGGCGATGCACAGGTTGCCTTGCACGACGAATACGTAGAAACGGGTGAACCAGTCAGCCAATTGCTGGCCGTCAGCCCCTTGGGCCGTGAGGGCATGCAGCTCTCGGTCGAAGCGGTGCAGTTGCTTTTCCAGGGTCAGCAAGTGGCCACGCGCGACACGCTGCATCCGCAGAAACACCGGTAATGAGCGCACCAGACGCAGCGGTCGCCACGGAAGATGCGGGGTCGCGCCGCCGACCTCGTCGGCGTAGCTGCTGGAGGCGATGCCCCAGTCAGCCAGGCGTGCGAGAAACAGGTCGTTGTTGATGTAGGAAGCTGCGCCAAACAGTGCGGTAAATGGCTCGTTGTCCTGCAACACGCGTGAATCCCAACGCGCCATGATCGCCGGGATGCTGCCTGCGGCACGCCGCTGTGCGTACTCGACCAGCCTGCTGGGCTGTGGCGGCAGGATCTCCGCAATATTGGCGGCGGTCAGGTGGCGGCGCCAGCCGTAGTCACTGATCGGGCGGTACTGCAGCAGCCACAGCTGGCGGCCATCCCAGGCCCACTCCACGTCGCCCGGCACGTAGTGGAATACGCGCAGAACGCCCTGCAGGAAGTCCCAGAGCACCTCCTCAGTCAAACCGTGGGATGGCTTGAAGCCCCCGCTGCTCCAGGCCGCGCCGAGGCGGGAAATGATTGCTCGCTCAGGGCTTGCCTGACCGTCGGCCAGCGACTCCAGATGGCCTTCCACCCACTCCAGCTCGACCGACAGGTGACGCACGAAAGCGATGCCGGAAAGCACCGGCGTGATGAAGCGCTGCACCACAACCTCTTCGACGCCAGCGTTGTGCAACTCTGCAACGCGCGCGGCTACGTTGTGGCTGGGCTCGCGAAGAAAAGTAGTGCTCAGACCGGCGTTGGCCGCATCGGCCTGATCCTCACCGAAGCTGGACGAGCGCACGGCCCAGATAGCGTCAGGCTGACGGGCCAGAAACGCGGGCAAGGCCGAGTCACCGCCCTGTTCCAGAGACAGTGCCTCGGGCACCGGTTGCCCGGCAATGGCCGCCAGACGCAGACGGCCGCCTTTGGTGTGCGCAACGAAGCCGCGCTCGCCCGACTCCAGCCACTGCGCAAACTCGGCCGGTGCGTCGATCCACGGGTAGTGACCCCAGCCCGGTTTCAGGCTGATGGTCAGGTCGGCACGCGCCAGAATGGCCGACCACGCGGCTGCCTGCTCGATGCCCAGGACCTTGTCCTGATCGCCCCAGACCAGCTCTATCGAATCCTGAACCCACTCCAGCAGCGGCAGCGCGGTGTCGGCACGCAACAGGTCCCAATACGGCACGAAAGCACGGCAGCGGGCGTAACCGGAACCCATGCGCTGGTAGTGCGCGGCAGGCCAGCGCTGCTTGGAAAACTTGTGCGCAAACAGCGTGGGCTTGTTGGCCAGCAGCCAGTGAATGGTCTTGCGAATGGGCAGCGGCGACATCAGCGCAGGCAAACGCCGCTGCCACAGAAAAGCTCCCACCGGTGCCAGCAACACGCTTCTGCAGAAGTGCCCGGGCTGGCGCTGCAAGGCATGAATGACCAGCAAGGCATTGACGCCCACAGCGACGATGGCGCTGCCCTTCACGGTCGCCGCCAACAGCGCATCGGCGTAGGCGGCGAGGTCTTCGCAGGGTGGCTGAGGATTATTGCCGAAGCCCGGTAGCTCCAGCGGCACGACCTGATGCTGCTGAAAATACGGCAGCGCGTCGTCCCACCATTCGGCACTGCTGCCGTTGCCCGCCAGCAGATACAGCAGCGGCAAGTCAGACATGACGAGGGTCCTTCGACGAGTGGACAGCCGAAGTGCGGCGATCATGGCGATACAGCCAGATCAGCGGCGGCAACAACGCCAGCAGCGCCGCCAGATCGAGCCACACATGTGACCAAACGCCCCCACGCACGGAAATCAGGATGTCCTGAGGCGCCCACAGCAGCAGGCCCGCAATCAGCCAGCCCCAGGGCATGGCGCTTTTCAGGCGATTGCCCAAGTGCACCAGCGCCAGCATGTACATTGAATAGGTTTGCAGCGTTGCGCCGAACAGCGCCATCCACCAGACCTGTTGCGCGCGAGCATCGGCGGGAACCGCCTCGGTCCAGAACGCCTGCTCGAGGCTAGTCAGATAGCCATCGAGCAAGCCGGAAAAGCCTGCCCAGGTGAACACCAGACTGCCCAGCACATGCGCAACTGCGACGGCATACAGCCAGGTCACCAGCGTACGGCGCAGGGTGTCAGAAGAGAGCGGCATACCAGGTCCTTGAGTCGTCCTTGTGAGGTGGCGAGTTTAGCGATTTCTCGATGGGCTTAATACGAGCATGGCCAAACTGCTCAGACCTCCCACTGTTGAACAGCTGTTATTAATGTCAGTAGACAGCTTTTCTGCTGCGGCCTAATTTTAGGCCTTCAGTAGTCAGTAAAAAAAAGCAATCAAGGAGATGATCATCATGGTAGATGTAATGACACGTGTAAAAGAATTGGTGGCCGAGCATTTGGAAGCAGCGCAAGAAGATGTAAAACCGACATCTGACATAACCAAGGATCTCAAGGGTAGCAGTTTAGAAATTGTCGAGCTCGGCATGGCTCTGGAAGAAGAATTCAACATCAAGATCCCGGATGAAAACTTTGAAAAATTCAAAACGGTGCAAAACATAGTTGACTACATCTCAAAAAACAAAAAATAGACACGATGTAGGCTAACAGCCCATCACACTTGCTGAGTTCCCCAACGCCAGTTGCAGGCCCTTTGCCTCCAGTCATAACTACCAGTAGCCACCAACCCGCTTTGCCCTTCAATGTACGGCTCCGCTCGTCAGGCCATCTGCCGGGCGAGCCCTGCAGTCGGGAGTAGCGGTGATGGATGCGCTGAATGTCATCAATATTGGCACTGACGGAATCAACTCGCTGTTCACTATCGTTCTGCAGTACGGAGCGACCGTAGTTTTGAGGTTGGTGATCGCCGCATTGCTGTGGATTGTCGGCCGCTGGCTGATCGGTGTGCTGGTCAGGATGGCGCAGCGTTCGCTGACGCGGCAGCGGTTTGATCCGACGGTTCTGCGCTATGTCGGCTCGTTCATCACGGTGACGCTGCATATCATTCTGGTGATCGCCATTCTGAGCTATTGCGGCATCGAGACCACCAGTTTTGCGGCGCTGCTGGCGGCCGTGGCGCTGGCGATCGGCATGGCCTGGTCGGGTTTGCTGGCCAATCTGGCAGCGGGGGGGTTTCATCATCGTGCTGCGGCCTTTCAAGGTCGGCGATATGATTTCGGCGGCGGGCGTGACCGGAACCGTGGTCGAAATCGGCTTGTTCGTCACGTCGATCAACACTCCGGAAAACGTGCTGAATCTGGTGGGCAACAACAAGATCTTCTCTGACACGATCGTCAATTTTTCCAGCAATGCTTTTCGCAGCGTCGAACTGACCGCGATATTGCCCGGCAGCGCCGACGAGCAGAAGATCATCCCGCGCCTCAAGAATCAGATAGCCCGCCTGCCCAATGTACTGAGCAGCCCCGCTGTCGATGTGCACCTGTCCTCCACAACGGCCGACTCCATCACCCTGTCGGTACGGCCCTATTGCCACAATGATCATTATGATTCGGTGCATCGCCAGACGCTCGCCCTCATCAGAGCGTTGATGCTGCACCTGTCCTGAGCGGCACGCATAGGCAAAATTCATCGCCCTTCAAGCTCACCCCAACCTGTTGGCAGCCGATCAATAAGGATCGGTCCATATTCCGCGTGGCCTCTGCTTTTTTATCTTTACGGGTTTAACCATGAGCCTTTTATCTCGTTTTCGGGCCGGCACGTCGCGGACCGAGGGCGCCATCAGTGTCATTACGTCCGCCCGAGAATTGAACGCCAAGCTGTCTGCGCTGAGCTTCGATCCGGTCTATCTGACCGGTTTCGTTTCGCCGCACGTCGACTTCGATCAGGTGGCCAAGTCTGTCGCTGCGCGCTTTCCCAACGCGAAGATCAGCCTGTGCACAACGTCAGGCGAACTGTGCTCGGGCAATGATTCGCTGTACTGCGCGGCGGATAACCAGTGGGACCGGATTGTCCTCGCGCTGTTCGACTCAAGCGTCATCAAGAGCGCGGAGGTGGTGCACATTCCGCTGCACAGCGAAGACATTCGCGGTGCGGGCAAGCGACTGTCGATGCGTGAGCGCATTGCGCGCCTGACCGACTCGATCAAGCGCACGCAGATCAACACCCCCATCGACCACCGCGATACGCTGGCCTACGTCACATTCGACGGGCTGTCGGCGTCGGAGTCGTTCTTCATGGAAGCGCTGTATGAGTCCGGGCGCTTTCCGTGCCTGTTCGTGGGCGGTTCTGCGGGGGGCAAAGGCGACTTCAAGAAGACCTTGATTCACGACGGCAAACGCAGCTACGAAAATCATGCCCAGGTGGTGTTTCTCAAGAGCGCAAAAAACGTGCGCTTCGGCGTCTTCAAGAGCCAGAACTTCGAGCCGACGCCACTGAGCCTGAGTGTGCTGACGGCCTCCCTGGAGGAGCGTTACATCAGCCAGGTGGTCAACGCCAGAGGCGAGATCGCCACCATGGTTGCGGCGCTGTGTGACGCGCTGAAGTGCGAACGGCATGAGCTGGAAGGCAAGCTGGCGCAGTACTCGTTCGCCATCCGGGTGGGCGAAGAGCTGTTCGTGCGCTCGATTGCGCGCATCGATTATGAAAGCGAGCGGGTCCACCTGTTCTGCGACGTGGCGCCCGGCGAAGAGCTGGTGATGGTCAAACGAACATCCATGATCGACACCACGCGCAAGGACTTCGCGCGCTTTCTGCAGGGCAAGTCCGGAAAGCCGCTGCTTGGTCTGTTGAGCGACTGCATCCTGCGGCGCCTGAACAACGGCAGTGAGCTGGGCCGGATGAACGATGTGTTCGGTGCGACGCCGGTGGTGGGCTTCTCGACCTTTGGCGAGATTCTGGGGTTGAACCTTAACCAGACGCTCACCGCGGTGTTCTTCTTCAAAGTGCCCGAAGGCCAGCCGTTCCGCGACGACTACATCGATAACTTCATCGCCTATTACGGCGAGTTCAAGGCGTTCTTTCTGCGCCGGCAGATCAAGAAGCTGGCTGGTCTGAGCCATGTGGTGGTCAAGCAGATCGATCAGTTCAAGCAGCGCAACTTCGTGCAAACCATTGACCCGAGCGGTCTGGACGAGCAGATCCGCCCGGTGTTCGGTGGCCTGAGCGACCTCGGCGAGGTGCTGGTCAAGGCCCACCATGATCAGGAAGAAATCGCCGCTCAGTTGCGCCACTACTCTGGCGAGCTGCATGTGTCGATGGACGAGCTGTCGCAGACCATCACCCAGCAGGAAACGGTTATCGACAAAGCGGGCAATACCGTCAAAAGCCTGGTCAGTCAGGCGGACGAGGTGGTGCTGGGCTCGCGGGAGCTGGCCAAGTCCAGCCTGCGCATTCAGTCGGTGGTGCAGACGATCCAGCAGATCGCCGGACAGACCAACCTGCTGGCGCTGAACGCCGCCATCGAGGCTGCACGGGCGGGTGAAATGGGACGTGGCTTTGCCGTGGTGGCCGATGAAGTGCGCCAGCTGGCGCAGAAGACGTCGCAGAACGCCAACGACATCGGCACCGATATCGAGCGCCTGGCCGAGGAGATTCGCAAGGTGGCGCAGCACATCGAGGAGCAGTCCCTTGAGGTCGGAACGCTGACGGGGCTGCTGTCGGAACTGGAAGGCTCCAGCGACATGACGGCGGGCACTTCACAGCGTACCCGCCAACTGGCCGATACCCTGCGCGGGCTGACTCAGTAGCAGCGCCTGCGTCAGGACGGCATATTGCCCGTCCTGACGCAGACCGAGTTACAGGCGGCTTACTGGTTACCCAGCACGCCGACCTTGCCCATGACGTTGCTCATGAACTGCTGCACGGTCATTTTCTGGCCGTTGAAGTCGACCATCTGGTTGGCGTAATGCAGGTCGGAGACGATGTTGTCGCCGTCGACCTTGGCCAGTTGCATCATCTCGGCCATGGCGCTGGCCATGTCGCCAGCGGCCTTGGCCTGATCGGCGATGACCTTGAGGTCGGTCTGGCCTTCACGAATGGCTTGCTGGGTCGCGAGGTCGCGAATCATCGGCTTGGACAGGACGACCCTGGCGTTGACTTCGCCCAGGCTCTTCATGAGCAGCGCATCGGAAGGCTGATCGAGCGAGCCTGGATCGGCCAGGTCCACGGCGATACGCATGTGGCTTTCACCGTTGCTGGTCTTGAGCGAGAGCTTTTCCAGCTCGATGTGCGGTTTGGCCGCCAGCAGCGTTTTCATCTGGGTGTTCATCAGCTCCTGATCAGCCGGGCTCAGCTCCAGGCGGAACGGACGTTTCTCCTGCGCGGCCTGTTGCTGCTGAGGCAGGATTTTATCCTGATACAACTGATACAGCGCCTGAGTCGCCAGCACATCGAAGTTGGCGATCTTGAAGCCCATGTGCGCAGAACCGACGTCCTTGCCGGCGTAGGCGATCATGCCGGCATCGTAGTTGATCTGCGCTGCCAGGTTACCGGCATCTTCCTGCGCCAGGTTGGTGTTGGTGAAATCGCGAATCTGCACCTGTGGCTTGCCCACCACTTGGAAACCCGCGTTCTGGATTTTCATGTTGGTGTGGCCCAGATAGAAACCGGACTTGCCTTTGGTACCACCCGTGTCGAAGGTCATGCCTTTGATTTCGATGCTGACCGGGCCGTCGGGCGACGCGACATTGAGTTGCAAATTGTCCATGTTGCCCGCAAGGCTGAATTTCTCCGCGTCAGCGGACGACTCGGCGTTCAGGTCCAGACCTGAAAAACGGAACGTGCCGTCGACGTCGGTCATTTCCAGCGGAGCCATCTGCAGCGTGCCTTTGGTGGCGCGGTCATAGCCGATGCTGGCCTGACCCGTGAGCGGTGGAACGTCCTTGCTCATGGCGAACCATTTCTCGGCGCTTGGGCTTTTTTCCATCTGGAAATTGCTCAGGGCCATGACCGGCAGCAGGTTCAGGGTTTTCAGATGCGACAGCGGAATGGGGCCGTGCTCGATATGGTCGACAAACAAGAACTGGCCGCCCTGGGTGCTATCGGACAGGTTCTGGATGTCGACGCGGTAGTGCGCCGTGCTGCTGAAGAAGTGCTTGTCGAGCGAGAGCATTTCCAGTTTGACGCTGGTGTCCGTGCCTTTGAACGACTTGGCCAGCTCCTGATTGGCCTTGCTGATCGAGTCGTTCAGCGCGCCTTCCAGTTGATTGCCGGTGTACCAGGCACCAGCCGTAGCCAGTGCGCCCGCTACGACGATGACGCCAATCGCTATACCTGCTGATTTATTCATAGTGACGTGAAGATATCCGTTCTGATGATGGGAAAGTCGTACCGGGACCGGCAGCGCCGATTGAAAGCCGCGAGAGACTATCATCGGCAGATCCCGAGAGCCCAGCCTTCATGGCCATTTCTGTGGGCGCGTCGCCCTTCTGTAAGCGCGTTGGACATGGCCTTGTGCCTTTTGTTGCGCATGCCAATCCCGCTGAAAGGTTTTGAAACAGACCCTAGCCACAGCCTTCCCGGAAACGTTAGGCTGAAACGAATTTGCGAACAGGACGTGATCACATGAGCGAGCAGCAAAAACAACGAGGCCCGATCAAGGCCGTCATTTTCGACATGGATGGCCTGTTGCTGGACACCGAGGGGGTTTACACCGAAGTCACCCACTTGATTGCCAGCCGCCACGGTCGCACCTTCGACTGGTCGGTCAAGCAGCACACCATTGGCCGCGGTGCCCGGGACTTCTCGGACTACGTGATCAAGGCGCTGGAGCTGCCGATGTCGATCGACGAGTTTCTCGAAGTCAGGGAGCCCATGCTTGAAGAGCGTTTCCCGCGCGCCGCAGCCATGCCGGGTGCCGAAGCGCTGGTCCGTCATCTGGCTGCGCATAATATTCCGATCGCCGTGGGCACCAGCTCGTCGGTGCATTACTTCGAGGCCAAGACCACCCTGCACCGCGCATGGTTCGAACTGTTCGACACCGTCGTCACCGCCGACGACCCGGAAGTCGGCGCCGCCAAGCCGGCCCCGGACATCTTTCTGGTCGCCGCCCGCCGTCTTGGCGTCTCGCCTGCCGATTGCCTGGTCTTCGAAGACTCGCCATTCGGTGTGACCGCCGCCAAGGCTGCCGGGATGTACGCGGTGGCCGTGCCGGACTCGCACATGCCGGTCGAGCAATACGAGCATGCGGACCTGCTGCTGGGCTCGCTGGCCGACTTCCCGCTCAAGGCGTGGGGGTTGCCTGAGCTCGCCTGAATGACATGGAGATGCTGAGCATGAATTATCGAACCCTTGGCCAGTCCGGCCTCAAGGTTTCCACACTGACACTCGGCTCGATGATGTTCGGTGAGCAGACCGCTGCCGAGGAATCGCTGCGCATCATCGACAAGGCCAGGGATCAAGGCATCAATTTCATCGACACGGCGGATGTCTATAACGCCGGGCGCTCGGAGGAAATCGTCGGCCGGGCCATCGCGGCACAGCGCAGCGACTGGGTGCTGGCCACCAAGGTCGCGATCGGCCCGTCCAATGGTGTGCCCAATCGGGCCGGTCTGAACCGCAAGCACATGTTCAATGCCATCGAGAACAGCCTGCGGCGGCTGGATACCGACTATGTGGATATCTATTACCTGCACAAGGAAGATCACGACACGCCGCTGGAAGTGACGGTGTCGGCGATTGGCGATCTGATCCGGCAAGGCAAGATCCGCTATTGGGGCGTGTCGAACTTCCGCGGCTGGCGAATTGCTGAAATCGTCAACGTTGCGCAACGCCTGGGCGTCGACAAGCCGGTCATCAGCCAGCCGCTGTACAACATCGTCAACCGCCAGGCCGAGGTCGAGCAGATCACTGCAGCCGCACATCATGGCCTGGGCGTCGTGCCCTACAGCCCGCTCGCCCGCGGTGTGCTCAGTGGTAAATACGCTCCGGACATCGCTCCGGACATCGCTCCCGACAGCGAGAGCCGCGCCGGACGTCAGGACAAGCGACTGCTGGAAACCGAATGGCGCATGGAGTCGTTGCGTATCGCGCAGCGAATTCAGGCGTATGTGCAGGACAAAGGCGTCGGCATTGTCGAGTTCGCCATTGCCTGGGTGCTCAACAACCAGGCCGTGACCTCAGCCATCGTCGGACCAAGAACCGAGCAGCAGTGGGACGGGTATACCAAGGCACTCACGGTGGATATCACCGCTGAAGACGAGGCGTTCATCGATTCGCTGGTGACCCCCGGCCATGCGTCGACGCCCGGCTTCAATGACGTTCAGCACTTCGTTTCCGGCCGCCTGACGCGCTGAGACGATCACGCCTGCGGCCTTATGCCGCGAGCGTGTCACGGTTGCGCTCTGGACCGGTCGTTTCAGAGCGCAATGTCATAAAAACAACACGTGAAACTCCTGTTACCTGTGAATACGCACTCGGTACGTGAGGTCGATGAGCGCTAAGATAGACGCTTATTTTGTCGAGCTCGCCGGGCTGCAGTGCGATTCGCTGCTCGCCGTTAAACATGATGATGTTTGTATTTTCGCGACGGACTGGCAAGTCTTGGCTAGTCTGTCGGCAACAAAGCGATTAATTGGACATTGTCCAGCCAGGGTTGATGAAGAAGTAGGCCAATGCGCAAATCAGATAGAGAAGCCTTTCTGGGCTCCGTACTGGGCAATGAGCAGCCTCCGGCGCACCTTGCCAGAACCGTGATTGAAGAAAAGCTGCGAAACGCCATTATCGATGGCAGCCTGCCAAGCGGCACGGCATTGCGCCAACAGGAACTGGCGACGCTGTTTGGCGTCAGCCGCATGCCTGTGCGCGAAGCACTGCGCCAGCTCGAGGCGCAGTCGCTGCTGCGTGTCGAAACGCACAAGGGCGCGGTGGTCGCGCCGCTGATCACCGAAGACGCAGTGGACGCCTATGCCCTGCGCATACTGCTGGAATCCGAAGCGTTGCGTCTGTCTATCCCGTTGCTGGATGCCGACGATCTGGCGGCGGCCAAGGGCTACATCGAGCAGCTTGAAGTCGAGACGGATTTCGGCCAGATCGGCAGACTCAATCGGATGTTCCACCTTTCGCTGTATGCCAAGACCCACAACACGCGTCTCATGCGTCTGGTTGAAGAAGGCCTGAACGAAGAAGAACGCTTCCTGCGTTTCAATCTTTCCGACATGGGCCTGGGCAAGCTTTCTCAGGATGACCATTGGCAGCTGTTGCGGCTCGCCGAGCAGAAAGCGATCGAACCCTGTGTCGAAGCGCTGCAGTACCACCTCAACCGAGGTGTTCAGGCCGTCACTCAATACCTGAACAGCAAAAAGGCCACCAAGGCCAAGCCGCCCCGCGCAACGAAGAAAAACCCCGCCTGAATCATCAAGGCGGTCTATCCAGCAGGCGGTGACACAACGTCTGCGGCTTGGCCGCTTGTACCTCCCGCCCTCCGCTTCACACCTCGTCGGCGTATCGCCAGGCTCAACCCCGACATGGCGTTTTTATCGCTATTTTCCTGATCTGCCGGATGGCCCAACGCTGGAATGAGGCAAACTCGGCCGTGACGCTGAGGAAACCAACCGGAGGATGTTCCCTGGCTACGGCTGAACGGCTCGCGCAGGATCGGAGCGGTTCTCTGTTCATATGAACTCAATGGATAAGGAGTTGTTGAACGGGGCAAACAGACAGTGGAAGTCATTTCCAACTTCGCCCATTAAAAAAATCCAGAACCCTGATTATTCAGCACATCGGCAACGCTGGGCGAGGCATTCGCTCATTATTAATAATTCTGACTTAATCAGTCGGAAGGGTTGTCTGCGCGCCTATAAAACGTACACCCGACGTTTTATATAGCCACTTACACCCTCAAAAAACACCTCCTTTAATTATTATTAAAAAACGATTGCAGCCCTTGTTAAATTTGTTTTAAGTTTTCTTCGCCGGCCGTGTTATCGACGGCATGCCGGGGTGAACACCTTGCCCCACAAGGGCCAAGGCTCGGTAAACCGGCGTTGCGCTGTATCGTGTAATTCAATAACCGATGCGTGTTTGTGGCAAATCAGCCCTCACACTTCAGGCCCTTGTTCGCCTCGCATTCGGGGACTTTATTACGTGTCATCGTCGCACTGCCGATAACGCTCACCCCTTGAGTAACTGCATTAACACTGACCACCACCATGACAATAGGGACATCACTATGCTTTGTGAAAAAACACTGCTCGCACACAAGAAAGTTGAACTTGGCCGTCATCCGATCTTTGCAGAAATCACCACACTGGATGTACTCCGACGTTTTATGGAAACCCATGTATTCGCGGTCTGGGATTTCATGTCGCTGACCAAGCGCCTGCAACAGGAACTGACCTGCACCCAATTGCCGTGGTTGCCGCCGACAGATGCTTCCGCTGCCCGCCTGATCAACGAGATCGTGCTGGGGGAGGAGTCCGATGACCGACTGGGCGCGGGTCATTACAGCCACTTCGAGCTGTACCTGGATGCGATGCGCGAGATTGGCGCGAGCACGGTACAGATCGAGCGCTTCATCGAACTGCAGAGACAGGGCATGCGTTGCACCACTGCGCTGCAACACGTCGACGCGGGACAGGCGGCGACGGCATTCGTGACACACACGCTCGACATCGCCCTGCATGCGCCGGCACACAGCGTTGCTGCGGCCTTTCTGCATGGTCGCGAGAGTGTCATCCCGCTGATGTTCCAGACCATCCTCGATGACTGGGGCATCACCGCCGACCAGGCACCCACCTTCCGCTACTACCTGGAGCGCCACATCGAAGTGGACGCTGAAGATCACGGCCCGGCAGCAGAGCAGTTGCTGGCTCGTCTGGTTGCTGGCGACACGCAGCGCGAACGAGAGGTTTATCAGACCGCCATCGCGGCTGTGGAAAGCAGGATCCGGCTATGGGACACGCTGCGCCTGAGCATGCGAACGCCGCGCATGCAGGCCAGCGCGTAGGACCCGCTCGCAACACCCTGAAGCCTTTACAAGGAAGCCATCATGAAAGCAGAAGACTACATGTCGTTCATCGATGCGTGGGAAGGTCGCGCCACCATTCGTACGCGTCCACGCAGGATGGTCGAGAACGATGAAAAACTCATCTACCCCCTCAGCCGACAGCCGCTGGTACTCAGTGACACCTTCACCCGCGAGTGCACGCATTGGCGCGATTACGCGCTGGTGCAGAGCCTCTACAAGTTCATCAACGATGTGGTGATCTTCGAGACCGAGATCGTCGACAGGACCGCGCGCAGTATCGCCAAGGACAACTTCGCGATTCGCTTCCCGTTTGCCTGTCGCTATGACGCGATGACGGTGGTGGTCGATGAGGACTACCACGCACTGGTGGCGATGGACTTCATGCAACAGACCATCGCCCTGACAGGTATTGAGCCTATCCCGTTGCCGGACGAGATTGAACTCAGCCGGGCCATTCCCGCCGCATTGGCTCTGGCCCCCGAGCATCTGCGCAGCGCGGTGGAGCTGATCTGTGTCGCCATCGCGGAGAACACCGTGACCAATGACGTGGCGGCGTTTGCCAAGGACGAATCGGTCAAGCAATCGGTGAAGGGGCTGATGGCCGACCACTTGCTGGACGAGGGGCGTCACTCGGGCTTCTGGGCGCGGCTGGTACGCATCTATTGGCATACCGCTCCCCAACAGGACCGGGAATCCATCGCCCGCATCATGCCGGTGTTCATCGCTCAATACCTGACCAACGATATTCAGAATGGCTTCGACTTCACCCTGATCGACCACCTGCAGGTGCCGGACACCGTCAAGCAGGCGCTCAGGGATGAGACCAGGGCTGTGAGTTTTCCAGTCAACCGCCATCATCCACTGGTGGCCAACATCGTGCGTTTCTTCAAGAACAGCTCGATGCTGGACGATCCTTGTGTGCAGCGGGCGCTGACGGACTATCTGCCTGCGCAGAGGGCGCTGCAATGAAGCGCCTGGAGATTGTGCTCATCGGTCACAGCCTGACCTTGAGTGAACTGAATAGCGAGCTGCTGGACCACGGGCATGGCGTGCGGCATCTGTCTGATCAGCAGGCGCTGGACGCGTTGACGGTGCCTGATGGCGGCGTGCTGATCGAAGACGGCAGCCTGGACCTGTCCGAGGAACAACTGAATGCGTTCGGCCACTGCACGCAACTGCGACTGCGGGTCGGTTTCAGCAAGGCGCTGGATCACGGATTACCCCGGCTGGAATTGCTGTGCTGGCATGGCGCAGCCGAGGCTCGACGTTTGATCGTTCATAAGTGGCTTGCGGTCGAGGAATCAGGCAGCGGGCGGGTACTGCGTGATGCCGCTGTCGCAGCCATGGTGGATCTGGCGACATTGCAGATCAGCCGGTTATCCAGAGATGAAGACTGTCTCAACGGTATGACAAGCGTCACACCCGCCCGGAGCGATCGGCAGCACGGCTTGCAGGCGGTTGATCAATTGCTGTTCGAGCATCGTTTCAATCAGACAGATCAACCGCATCTGCTGAAACTGTCCGAAACACCCATCACCGAGCGGCTGGAGCAGGCGCTGCTGACGTTTGCCGAACGCCCGGCACTGTCCGTTCGCAACCGGACGCTCAGCTATCGGCAACTGCACGCGCACAGTCTCGCCATCCAAAGCTTGCTGCAGCCGTTGCTGGCGCACGCGAAAGCCGGCACACCTGCCGTGATCGGTATCTGCCTGCACAAGTCAGCCGAGCTGTATGCGGGCATTCTCGCGGTTCTGGGTTGCGGTGCGGTTTACCTGCCACTTGATCCCGGCCAGCCCGTGCAGCGTCAGCAGTACATTCTGGAAAACTCGGGAGCGATGCTGTTGCTGCACGATGGCTCGCACCCGCTGGCGGCTGCGGAGTTTCCGGCGCTGGATATCGCTACGGTTCCTGTGGGAGATGGAGCTCCAACCCATGTACGCGTTGCTACCGATCAGGATGCGCCCTGCATGGCGCTGTACACGTCGGGCACCACGGGACAGCCGAAAGGCGTATTGCTCAGCCAGCGCAATCTCAGCCACTTCACCGCCTGGTATGCCGAGCATGTGAGCCTGAGTGAACACAGCCGGGTGCTGCAATTCTCTACGCTGAGTTTCGACTCATCGATTATCGACATTTTCCCCACCTGGCTCAGTGGCGCCGAGCTGGTGGTCCCCGATGAAGACCAGCGACGTGATCCGTTGCAGTTGGTCAGCGCGCTGCAACAAGGCATCACCCATGCATTCCTGCCGCCGGCGCTGTTGAGCATCCTGCCGCTGGATCAACCGCTGGGGCTTGAGCATGTCATGACCGGAGGCGACGTCTGTGAGCCGCACGTGATTGCGCAACTCACCAGGCAATGTCATTTCCACAACCTGTACGGCCCCACCGAGGCCACGGTGTTGGTCACCGCCTGCGAGTTCGGGCCGTCCAGCAGCAACCGACATCTGGGCCGACCGATCGCCAACAGCCAGGCGTGGATTCTGGACGAGCAATTGCAGCCCGTGGCCGAACAGACTCAGGGTGAGCTGTACATCATCGGTCCCGGCGTCTGTCTGGGCTATGTAAACAATCCCGCGCTTACCGCCCAGCGCTATGTGTGGCTGACGAAGCCGGATGGCCAGCTTATGCGTGCCTATCGCACCGGCGACATCGCCAAGTGGACGGCTGACGGCATCGTCCTCAGCGGACGCCGTGATAATCAGGTGAAGATTCGCGGCTTTCGGGTCGAGCCGGAAGAGATCGAGCATTGCCTGCGTGACAGCGGACTGTATCGACAGGTTGCCGTGGTGATCGACAGACAGCGACGAATTCTGGCGTTTCTCGCTCAACCGAACCTTGAGCATGACGAACAGGCACTGAAAGCGCATGTACAGCGCCTGCTGCCTGATTACATGCATCCCGCTGTCTACACGCTGTTGCCCGGCATGCCATTCGCCAGTAACGGCAAGGTCGATCGCAAAGCGCTTCTGGAAATACCGCTGAGCTTTATCGGGCAGCACGCTCGTCGCCAGCCCGAGACGGAGCAGGAGCGGGCGCTGCTGGAGCTATGGGGCGAGCTGTTGGAGCTGCCGCCAGACGACATCTCGACTGATGAAAGCTTTTTCAATCTCGGAGGCCACTCGATCCTGCTGTCGCGCCTGTTGCTGGGGGTTCGTGAGCGCTTTGGGCGCAGTATTCCCATCAATCGTTTTATCGAAGCACCGACGGTGCTGACACTGGCCAGCCTGATCGACAGCGACGGCACCTCGGCGGGAGTCCTCAGTGCTCAGGCCCTGCGGGATGCCAACCCGGACTTTCAGCTGGCTACATTGCCCGTCAGCAGGCTGGGTGATGTTCATAAAGTGATTGTCACGGGTGCCAATGGCTTTCTGGGTGTGCATATCGTCGAAGCGCTGCTCAACCGGGGGGCGACCGAGATCGCCTGCCTGGTGCGCGAGGCTGCTGGACAAAGCGCGCAGCAGCGTTTCGAGGATGCCCTGCGGGAAAACCGTCTGGACCACCTGGACCTGAGTCGCGTGCAGGTCTACCCCGCTGACCTGACAAAGCCTCGGTTGGGGCTCAGTGAAGCGGTGTATGAGCGGCTGGATCTCGAGTTTGGTGCGTTGGTGCACAACGCTGCCAATGTGAACCATGTTCAGGACTATGAAAGCCTGGTCAAAGACAATGTCGCCCCGGTCTTTGAATGCCTCAAGCTGTGTGAAGGGCGCAGTAAAAAGATCTTCAATTTCGTGTCGACGTTGTCTGCCTGCAGTGCCATCGATGCCGCCGGTAATGTGCTTGAACAGCCCGCTGCCACGACCCCGCCGATCTACATCAAGAATGGCTACAACCTCTCCAAATGGGTGGCTGAGCGCATCCTGCAATGTGCCCGGGACCAAGGTGTGTGGGTGAACATCTATCGCCCCGGCAACATCGCCTTCAACAGCGTTACCGGCGTGTGTCAGCCACAGAAAAACCGCTTGATGCTGATGCTCAAGGGTTCGCTGCAACTGGGTCAGGTTCCGGCATTCGCCATCAACTTCGACCTGATGCCGGTGGACTTTCTGGCGCGCTTCATCGGCTTCCATGCCAGCCGTTACCAACCAGAACACGCGGTGTTCAATCTGCATAACCCCGAGCCCTTGAGCTGGAGCGACTACGTGCACGCCTTCCGCGAGGCAGGGCGTCAGTTCGAGCTGGTCAGCGTCGAGCAATGGCAGATGCAACTCAGGCGCGTCGACAGCCAGAACGCGCTGTTTGGCGTGCTGGGGTTCTATCTGGACGGGTTTGAAGAAGACATCGGCGATATCTCGATGATCGAGCACCGCAACACCCTGAACGGCATTCGTCGCATGGGCGAGCAATACCCGCAAAAGACTCCGGCGTTACTGCGCAGGGGCTGCGATTACCTGAAAGAAATCGACTTCATCTGAGCCATTACCCCCTGAGATAAATGGAGAACGACATGAACACACTTCATAGCAATCTGAAACCCGACACCCTTATCAAGAACCCAGAGGCATGCCGAGTGGTGTCCGCCGTGGAAGTCTCCGGTGATGCGGCCAGCGTGTGGGCTGTCGTCGGCAATTTCGGTGGCTTCCAGGCATTCATACCGGCGCTGGAGAGCATCGAGGTCACTGGCGAAGGTCCGGGCTCGGTTCGCAGCAAGCTGTTCAAGGATGGCAACGTGGCCATCGAACAACTGAACTCCTGGGACGATCAAGCGCTTTATATGACCTGGTCACTGATCCACACCAGCTTGCCGGTCAGCAATCTGTGGGCGGCAATGACTGTTGAAGCAACCGGTGACGGCGATACCTGCATCGCCAGTTGGACGATTGTTGCCGACCCTGTTGAGAATGGGCCTGAAGGGGATGCATTCGAGGCGTTTCTTCAGGGGTTTGCAGATGGCGCAATGAGTAAAGTGCGCAGCCTGTTTGGCTGATTGACGCTGCATCACAGCAGCCCGCTCGGAGCGAAAGCCTGAGCGGGCTTTTATTTGAAAGCCCATAACGACAAAACCCCTCATCGCGTAAGCGATGAGGGGTTTCGGAATTCAATCTTGACGATGACCTACTCTCACATGGGGAAACCCCACACTACCATCGGCGATACATCGTTTCACTGCTGAGTTCGGGATGGGATCAGGTGGTTCCAATGCTCTATGGTCGTCAAGAAATTCTGTTGCCGATCCGTTAACAGGTAACGTTCCAGCGAATTTTGGTGACTTCTACTTAAACAAAAACCCTCAACGCGTAAGCGAAGAGGGTTTCTGGAATTCAATCTTGACGATGACCTACTCTCACATGGGGAAACCCCACACTACCATCGGCGATACATCGTTTCACTACTGAGTTCGGGATGGGATCAGGTGGTTCCAATGCTCTATGGTCGTCAAGAAATTCGGGTACCGAGTCGTGCCTTGCGGCGCGCTTCAGCAAATCGGGTATGTGATAGTCAGCTCAGGTGTTGTTCGTGACGCAAACTTTCGGTTCGTGTCATCTTCACAGTCACCGCAATCTGGTCATTCGACGCAAATTGCTTGGGTGTTATATGGTCAAGCCTCACGGGCAATTAGTATTGGTTAGCTCAACGCCTCACAGCGCTTACACACCCAACCTATCAACGTCGTAGTCTTCGACGGCCCTTTAGGGAACTCAAGGTTCCAGTGAGATCTCATCTTGAGGCAAGTTTCCCGCTTAGATGCTTTCAGCGGTTATCTTTTCCGAACATAGCTACCCGGCAATGCCACTGGCGTGACAACCGGAACACCAGAGGTTCGTCCACTCCGGTCCTCTCGTACTAGGAGCAGCCCCTCTCAAATCTCAAACGTCCACGGCAGATAGGGACCGAACTGTCTCACGACGTTCTAAACCCAGCTCGCGTACCACTTTAAATGGCGAACAGCCATACCCTTGGGACCGGCTTCAGCCCCAGGATGTGATGAGCCGACATCGAGGTGCCAAACACCGCCGTCGATATGAACTCTTGGGCGGTATCAGCCTGTTATCCCCGGAGTACCTTTTATCCGTTGAGCGATGGCCCTTCCATACAGAACCACCGGATCACTAAGACCTACTTTCGTACCTGCTCGACGTGTCTGTCTCGCAGTCAAGCGCGCTTTTGCCTTTATACTCTACGACCGATTTCCGACCGGTCTGAGCGCACCTTCGTACTCCTCCGTTACTCTTTAGGAGGAGACCGCCCCAGTCAAACTACCCACCATACACTGTCCTCGATCCGGATAACGGACCTGAGTTAGAACCTCAAAGTTGCCAGGGTGGTATTTCAAGGTTGGCTCCACGCAGACTGGCGTCCACGCTTCAAAGCCTCCCACCTATCCTACACAAGCAAATTCAAAGTCCAGTGCAAAGCTATAGTAAAGGTTCACGGGGTCTTTCCGTCTAGCCGCGGATACACTGCATCTTCACAGCGATTTCAATTTCACTGAGTCTCGGGTGGAGACAGCGCCGCCATCGTTACGCCATTCGTGCAGGTCGGAACTTACCCGACAAGGAATTTCGCTACCTTAGGACCGTTATAGTTACGGCCGCCGTTTACCGGGGCTTCGATCAAGAGCTTCGCTTGCGCTAACCCCATCAATTAACCTTCCGGCACCGGGCAGGCGTCACACCCTATACGTCCACTTTCGTGTTTGCAGAGTGCTGTGTTTTTAATAAACAGTCGCAGCGGCCTGGTATCTTCGACCGGCAGGGGCTTACGCAGTAAATGCTTCACCTCCACCGGCGCACCTTCTCCCGAAGTTACGGTGCCATTTTGCCTAGTTCCTTCACCCGAGTTCTCTCAAGCGCCTTGGTATTCTCTACCCAACCACCTGTGTCGGTTTGGGGTACGGTTCCTGGTTACCTGAAGCTTAGAAGCTTTTCTTGGAAGCATGGCATCAACCACTTCGTGTTCTAAAAGAACACTCGTCATCAGCTCTCGGCCTTAAGATCCCGGATTTACCTAAGATCTCAGCCTACCACCTTAAACCTGGACAACCAACGCCAGGCTGGCCTAGCCTTCTCCGTCCCTCCATCGCAATAACCAGAAGTACAGGAATATTAACCTGTTTTCCATCGACTACGCTTTTCAGCCTCGCCTTAGGGACCGACTAACCCTGCGTCGATTAACGTTGCGCAGGAAACCTTGGTCTTTCGGCGTGGGTGTTTTTCACACCCATTGTCGTTACTCATGTCAGCATTCGCACTTCTGATACCTCCAGCAAGCTTCTCAACTCACCTTCACAGGCTTACAGAACGCTCCTCTACCGCATCATCAAAAGATGATACCCGTAGCTTCGGTGCATGGTTTGAGCCCCGTTACATCTTCCGCGCAGGCCGACTCGACTAGTGAGCTATTACGCTTTCTTTAAAGGGTGGCTGCTTCTAAGCCAACCTCCTAGCTGTCTAAGCCTTCCCACATCGTTTCCCACTTAACCATGACTTTGGGACCTTAGCTGACGGTCTGGGTTGTTTCCCTTTTCACGACGGACGTTAGCACCCGCCGTGTGTCTCCCATGCTCGGCACTTGTAGGTATTCGGAGTTTGCATCGGTTTGGTAAGTCGGGATGACCCCCTAGCCGAAACAGTGCTCTACCCCCTACAGTGATACATGAGGCGCTACCTAAATAGCTTTCGAGGAGAACCAGCTATCTCCGAGCTTGATTAGCCTTTCACTCCGATCCACAGGTCATCCGCTAACTTTTCAACGGTAGTCGGTTCGGTCCTCCAGTTAGTGTTACCCAACCTTCAACCTGCCCATGGATAGATCGCCCGGTTTCGGGTCTATTCCCAGCGACTAGACGCCCTATTAAGACTCGCTTTCGCTACGCCTCCCCTATTCGGTTAAGCTCGCCACTGAAAATAAGTCGCTGACCCATTATACAAAAGGTACGCAGTCACCCAACAAAGTGGGCTCCCACTGCTTGTACGCATACGGTTTCAGGATCTATTTCACTCCGCTCTCCGCGGTTCTTTTCGCCTTTCCCTCACGGTACTGGTTCACTATCGGTCAGTCAGTAGTATTTAGCCTTGGAGGATGGTCCCCCCATATTCAGACAAGGTTTCTCGTGCCCCGTCCTACTCGATTTCATTGCAAAGGGATTTTCGCGTACAGGGCTATCACCCACTATGGCCACCCTTTCCAGAGTGTTCCGCTAATCTCAATACAACTTAAGGGCTGGTCCCCGTTCGCTCGCCACTACTAAGGGAATCTCGGTTGATTTCTTTTCCTCAGGGTACTTAGATGTTTCAGTTCCCCTGGTTCGCCTCTTGCACCTATGTATTCAGTACAAGATAACCATCTTATGATGGCTGGGTTCCCCCATTCAGACATCTCCGGATCACAGTCTGTTTGCCGACTCCCCGAAGCTTTTCGCAGGCTACCACGTCTTTCATCGCCTCTGACTGCCAAGGCATCCACCGTATGCGCTTCTTCACTTGACCATATAACCCCAAGCAATCTGGTTATACTGTGAAGACGACATTCGCCGAAAGTTTGCATTTCACAAACTTTACCTTAGCCCGGACACACACCAGTGAAAGAGGTGCCCGGTCTATATTTCTTTCTATCACATACCCAAATTTTTAAAGAACGATCTAATCAAAGACTAGAAATCAACATTCAGGCACTGATCATCAGGATCAATGGAATGCTCATTTCTAAGCTTTCAAAACAGAAGCAGTAAGTGGTGGAGCCAAGCGGGATCGAACCGCTGACCTCCTGCGTGCAAGGCAGGCGCTCTCCCAGCTGAGCTATGGCCCCGTATCCGGGTGTCGTACGCGCTCTGACCAACTTCACCAGGTAACTGGTGGGTCTGGGCAGATTCGAACTGCCGACCTCACCCTTATCAGGGGTGCGCTCTAACCAACTGA
>NZ_CM184369.1:6080000-6213249 GCF_059621105.1 Pseudomonas fragariae (ex Marin et al. 2024)
GGCGGCCTCCAGCTCACTGACCCATTGCGCAGTGGTCTTGAACACCGTCACCTGGCGAATCAACGGAATCAGCTCGGCACGATGGGCCACTCGCAGCTTGTTGGTCAGGAAGCGCGGATCCTCCGCCCACTGCGGCTGCCCCGCCACAGCGGCAAACTTCCTGAACTGACTGTCATTGCCGACGGTAAGGATCAGGTCGCCATCGGCCGTGGGGAAATCCTGATACGGCACGATGTTGGGATGAGCATTTCCCAGACGCCTGGGGGCTACCCCCGTCGTCAGGTAGTTCATGGCCTGATTGGCCAGACAGGCTACTTGTACATCCAGCAGCGCCATATCGATGTACTGGCCGATATCGCTTTGATCGCGATGCGCCAGAGCCGCGAGAATGGCCGTCGTCGAATACAGCCCCGTCAGAATGTCAGTCAATGCGACGCCGACCTTCACCGGCCCGGCCCCCTCTTCACCGTCCGGCAGACCGGTAAGGCTCATCAAGCCACCCAGCGCCTGGATCATGAAGTCGTAACCCGGACGCCGCGCATACGGCCCGCTTTGCCCGAAGCCGGTAATGGAGCAATAGATCAGCCTCGGGTTGACCGCCCTCAGCGACTCGTAATCCAGTCCGTAAGCCGCCAGCCCGTCGACCTTGAAGTTTTCGATCACGATGTCGGACTTCGCTGCCAGTTCGCGCACCAGCCTTTGCCCTTCAGGACGCGTGAAGTCGATGGTCACTGACTGCTTGTTGCGATTGGCGGACAGGTAATAAGCCGCCTCGCTGGTGTTCTGCCCCGCAGCATCCTGAAGGAACGGCGGCCCCCACGAGCGCGTATCATCGCCACACCCGGGGCGCTCGACCTTGATGACGTCAGCGCCGAGGTCAGCAAGGATCTGCCCGGCCCATGGCCCGGCCAGGACTCTCGACAGGTCGAGCACCCGGATATGCGAAAGCGCCCCCATGATCAGCCCTCCTTAATAGAAAGCCTGAATGCCGGTCTGCGCACGCCCAAGGATCAACGCATGCACGTCGTGCGTGCCTTCGTAGGTATTCACCACTTCCAGGTTGACCAGATGCCTGGCGATGCCAAACTCGTCCGAGATGCCATTGCCGCCCAGCATGTCGCGGGCCAGACGCGCGATATCCAGCGACTTGCCGCACGAGTTGCGCTTCATGATCGAGGTGATCTCCACGGCAGCCGTACCTTCGTCCTTCATGCGCCCCAGACGCAGGCAACCCTGCAAGGCCAGAGTGATTTCGGTCTGCATGTCTGCCAGTTTCTTCTGGATCAGCTGATTGGCCGCCAACGGACGCCCGAATTGCTGGCGATCCAGGGTGTATTGTCGCGCGGTGTGCCAGCAGAACTCCGCGGCACCCAGCGCACCCCAGGAAATGCCGTACCGTGCCGAGTTGAGGCAGGTGAACGGCCCCTTCAGACCGCGCACGTCGGGGAAGATGTTCTCTTCGGGGACGAACACGTTATCCATGACGATCTCGCCGGTGATCGATGCGCGCAAACCAACCTTGCCGTGAATGGCCGGAGCGCTCAGGCCTGCCCAGCCTTTTTCGAGAACGAAACCGCGAATATCGCCGGCATCGTCCTTGGCCCACACCACAAACACATCGGCGATCGGGCTGTTGGTGATCCACATCTTGCTGCCGCTCAAGCGGTAACCACCCTCGACACGCCGGGCACGGGTAATCATCGCTCCAGGATCGGACCCATGATCAGGCTCGGTCAGGCCGAAGCAGCCGATCCATTCGCCCGAAGCCAGTTTGGGCAGGTACTTCTCTTTCTGGGCCTGCGTACCGAACTCGTTGATCGGCACCATGACCAGCGAGGACTGCACACTCATCATTGAACGGTAGCCCGAGTCGATACGCTCGACTTCACGCGCGATCAGCCCATAACACACATAATTCAGACCGCTGCCGCCGAACTCTTCCGGGATGGTCGCCCCCAACAGCCCCACTTCGCCCATCTCGCGAAAGATGGCCGGGTCGGTTTTCTCGTGACGGAATGCTTCCAGCACGCGCGGGGCCAGCTTGCTCTGGGCGAACTGCTCGGCCGTGTCGCGGACCATGCGCTCTTCTTCAGTGAGCTGTTGATCCAGCAACAAGGGGTCAATCCAGTTAAAGCTTGCCTTACCGCTCATGCCAGTTCCTCGCATTCAGATGAAATCATGCAGCGATCCTAGTCCCGGCCCATGCCAGCGACAAACGAGGTTTTATCAAGCGTCTGTGCTAATTTCTCACTCCGTGACACAGAACTGCGCTCTAAAACAAAAATATCAGTGAGAAGAAAGTACATGAGACGCAAGATACCCAGCACCACTGCACTGGTCAGTTTCGAGGCAGCCGCCCGCCACGAGAGCTTCACCAAGGCCGCCAATGAGCTGTCCCTCACGCAAGGCGCTGTGTGTCGGCAAATCGGCGGACTGGAGGAGTTTCTCGGCGTTGAGCTGTTCCGGCGTTCGCGCAGGGGCGTAAAGCTCACGGAAGCGGGGCTTTCCTATAGTCGTCGTGTGTCCCAGCAACTGGACGCGGTAGAGCGTGACACACTGTCGGTCATGGGCCAGCAAGGTGCCAACGCCATCGAGCTCGCCGTGGTGCCGACCTTCGGAACTCAGTGGCTGCTGCCGCGCCTGAAGGACTTCCAGCACAGGCACCCCGACGTCACGGTCCACCTGACCAACCGCACCCGCCCGTTCCTGTTTGCCGACACCGACTTCGATGCCGCGATCTACTTTGGCGATGCCGACTGGTCCGGCACCCAGTCGCATCGGCTGATGGGTGAAAACTCCATGCCGGTCTGCAGCCCCTCCTTTCTTGAAGGTCGCGACAGCCTGGAAGCACGCGAACTGGCCGAATTGCCGCTGCTGCAACAGACCACCCGGCCCTACGCCTGGCGGCAATGGTTCAACGCACAGGATCTGGATGTAGCGCGTGACATGACCGGTCCGCGCTACGAGCTGTTCTCCATGCTGGCGCAGGCGGCCATGCACGACATGGGCATCGCCCTGATTCCGCCCTTCCTCATTCAGCGTGAACTGCAGGAAAGGCGCCTGGTGATCGCAAACACCCGCGCACTACCCGGCAGTAGCAGTAAGGGCTATTACCTGATGATTCCCGAGCGCAAAGTGGAATCGGCCTCGCTGACTGCATTTCGTGACTGGCTGATCGAACAGGCCCAGCGTTACCGGCTGCCCCAGGAACAAGCCTGAAGCCGTTCAAAGGTAGTCCATAGCAAAAGTCGCCTACAGATATAACCTAATGTCGCAATGAAGAAACTTCCCACTGATCACAAAAATCCGGCATCCCTCTTTGTTTATAGGGACTTTAGCTCTATTCGCTGCTTTTCCCGGTTTTCCGCCAGAAAACTTCTATCACCTGTTTTTCGTAAGGAATAGCGCCACAAGCCTTACAGATAAAGGTCCTCGTCAGATCAGTGCGACAATAGGTCACAGTGTGACTTGTAGTTCATCTATAGTTTCGTTACAGAATGTATTGAAGCCCGCAAACTTCGCCTGCAAAATGCCCCGCCCCTGCTGCAAAGGGGTGTGCTGATTGGCCAAGCCAGACGCACCAGCCGTAGTGCACTGGCCTACATACGAACGATAAAAAATCGCGCAGGAGATTTGTCGTGCACATTGGTGTTCCTCTCGAAACACAAGCGGGCGAAACCCGGGTAGCTGCTACCCCGGAAACCATCAAAAAGCTGATCAGCCAGGGTCACAGGGTTACGGTGCAAAGCGGCGCGGGCCTTCATGCCAGCGTTCCGGACAGCGCTTACGAGGCTGCTGGCGCAGTGATCGGTGACACTGACGAGACCTATGCGGCCGAGCTGATTCTCAAGGTCGTCGCACCTGACGATGAGGCGCTGAGTCTGATCAAAAGTGGCTCGGTGGTCGTCGGCATGCTCAACCCCTTCAACAATGAACTGATCGGCAAGATGGCCGCACGCGGCATTACCGCGTTCGCCCTGGAAGCCGCGCCGCGCACATCGCGCGCGCAAAGCCTTGATGTGCTGTCTTCGCAAGCCAACATCGCGGGCTACAAGGCAGTACTGCTCGCCGCACATCATTACCCGCGCTTCATGCCCATGCTGATGACAGCTGCCGGCACCGTCAAAGCTGCCCGGGTGCTGATCCTGGGCGCAGGCGTTGCCGGTCTGCAGGCCATTGCCACCGCCAAAAGGCTGGGCGCAGTGGTAGAAGCCTCGGATGTACGTCCGGCAGTGAAGGAGCAGATCGAGTCGCTGGGCGCAAAATTCATCGATGTGCCCTACGAGACCGACGAAGAGCGCGAATGCGCCGAAGGCGTTGGCGGCTACGCGCGGCCCATGCCGGCCAGCTGGATGCAGCGCCAGGCCGCCGCTGTGCATGAGCGCGCGAAACTGTCGGACATCGTCATCACGACCGCACTCATTCCCGGCCGCAAGGCACCGGTGCTGCTCGGCGCAGAAACCGTGGCGCAGATGAAACCAGGCTCGGTGGTGATCGACCTGGCCGCTGCACAGGGCGGCAACTGCCCGCTGACCGTTGCCGATCAAGTGGTTGTCGAGCACGGCGTGACCATCGTCGGCCACACCAACCTGCCCGCTCTGGTCGCAGCCGATGCATCGGCGCTCTACGCCCGCAACCTGCTGGACTTCATGAAGCTGCTGTTCGACAAGGACGGCACATTCTCGATCAACCTCGAAGACGACATCGTCGCCGCATGCCTGATGTGCCGCGACGGGCAAGTTGTCCGCAAGAACGGCTGAGGACACACCAATGGAAGAGCTGATTTCCCCCGGCGTCTACAACCTGATCATTTTCGTACTGGCGATTTATGTCGGCTACCACGTGGTCTGGAATGTCACGCCTGCGCTGCACACGCCACTCATGGCGGTCACCAATGCCATCTCCGCCATCGTCATCGTCGGCGCCATGCTCGCCGCCGCGCTCACGGTTACCCCGCTGGGCAAGACCATGGGCACGCTGGCGGTCGCACTGGCGGCCGTGAATGTGTTTGGCGGGTTTCTCGTCACTCGGCGGATGCTGGAGATGTTCAGGAAAAAGGCCCCCAAGGCAAAGGATGAGGCGCCCAAGTCATGAGCATGAATCTGGTTACCCTGCTGTACCTGATCGCATCGATCTGCTTCATCCAGGCACTCAAAGGCTTGTCGCACCCGACCACCTCGCGCCGTGGCAACCTGTTCGGCATGCTCGGCATGGGCCTGGCGGTCATCACCACAATCGGCCTGGTGTTCAAACTGGCGGCACTGTCTAGCGCTGAAGGGACCAGCGCAGGCATCGGCTACATTGTGGTCGGCCTGCTGGTGGGCGGAACCGCTGGCTCGATCATGGCCAAGCGCGTCGAAATGACCAAAATGCCGGAGCTGGTGGCGTTCATGCACAGCATGATCGGTCTGGCAGCGGTGTTCATCGCTATAGCAGCCGTGGTCGAGCCTCAATCGCTGGGTATCGTTCGCAATCTGGGCGATGCGATTCCGGCCGGCAACCGTCTGGAGCTGTTCCTGGGTGCAGCCATCGGTGCGATTACCTTCTCGGGTTCGGTCATCGCTTTCGGCAAACTCTCGGGCAAGTACAAATTTCGCCTCTTTCAAGGCGCACCGGTACAGTTTGCCGGCCAGCACACGCTCAATCTGGTCCTGGGTCTGGCCACGCTGTTCTTCGGTCTGACCTTCATGTTCACCGGCAGCCTCACTGCCTTTGCGATCATGCTGGCGCTGGCCTTCGTCATCGGTGTGCTGCTGATCATCCCGATTGGCGGGGCCGACATGCCGGTGGTGGTCTCGATGCTCAACAGCTATTCAGGCTGGGCAGCAGCCGGCATCGGCTTTTCGCTGAACAACTCGATGCTGATCATTGCGGGCTCACTGGTAGGCTCCTCGGGCGCGATCCTTTCCTACATCATGTGCAAGGCGATGAACCGCTCGTTCTTCAACGTGATCGGCGGTGGCTTCGGCGGCGCAACGGACTCGGCAGGCCCGGCGGGTGCCAAGGAAGCGCGCCCGGTGAAGTCAGGTTCGGCAGACGACGCAACCTTCTTGCTGACCAATGCCGATACCGTGATCATCGTGCCCGGCTACGGCCTGGCAGTGGCTCGTGCCCAGCATGCGCTCAAGGAACTGACCGAGAAGCTCGTCCACCGCGGCGTCACCGTGAAGTACGCCATTCACCCGGTGGCCGGACGCATGCCCGGGCACATGAACGTGCTGCTGGCCGAAGCCGAAGTGCCTTACGACCAGGTGTTCGAGATGGACGACATCAACTCCGAATTCGGTCAGGCCGATGTGGTGCTGGTGCTCGGTGCCAACGACGTGGTCAACCCGGCCGCCAAGAACGATCCGAAATCCCCTATCGCCGGAATGCCCATCCTGGAGGCGTTCAAGGCCAAGACCATCATCGTCAACAAACGCTCGATGGCCAGTGGTTACGCAGGTCTGGATAACGAATTGTTCTATCTGGATAAAACCATGATGGTGTTCGGAGACGCCAAAAAGGTGATCGAGGACATGGTGAAGGCCGTCGAAAACGCCTAGCCTCACACCGCTCCATTGAAGCCCAGGCTCGCTTGGCGACCGGGGCTTTTTACATTCCGCGTAACAGTGTTTTGCGCTGGAAACCGCCAATCAGAGCGCTCAAATGCGACCTTGGTAGCAGGACGAAGCCCGTCCAAGGCTCTAGACTTGTCGTTCGCTTCTATCTACGAGACAGACCCATGTACCGTGACCGTATCCGCCGGCCCTCCCTGATGAGCAAGGTTATGAGCGCAGCCGACGCTGCCGCCTTGATTGAAGACGGCATGACCGTCGGCATGAGTGGCTTCACCCGTGCAGGCGAAGCCAAGGCCGTACCCCACGCGCTGGCCGAGCGCGCCAAAGTGACGCCGCTGAAAATCAGTCTGATGACCGGCGCCAGTCTGGGCAATGACCTGGACAAGCAACTGACCGAGTCCGGCGTTCTGTCCCGGCGCATGCCCTTTCAGGTCGACAGCACGCTGCGCAAGGCGATCAACAACGGCACGGTGATGTTCATCGATCAGCATTTGTCCGACACCGTCGAGCTGCTGCGCAATCGGCAGATCAAGGCTGTGGACCTGGCCGTGATCGAATGCGTGGCGATCACCGAAGAGGGTCATCTGGTGCTGAGTACCTCCGTGGGCAACTCGGCCAGCTTCGCCATTCTGGCCAAACAGGTCATCGTGGAGATCAACCTGTCCCAGCCACTGGAGCTGGAAGGCCTGCACGACATCTATATACCCAGCTACAGGCCGACACGCCTGCCGATTCCGGTCCTGGAGGCCGATTCGCGTATCGGCAGCCACGCGGTGAAAATCGACCCGGCAAAAATAGTCGGCATTGTCATCAGCAACCAGCCCGACTCGCCTTCCACGGTAACGCCACCTGACGCGGACACGCAGGCCATCGCCAATCATCTGGTGGAGTTCTTCAAGAAGGAAGTGCGCGAAGACCGCCTGACCGACAAGCTGATGCCATTGCAGGCCGGTATCGGCAACATTGCCAACGCCGTGATGCATGGCCTGCTGGCGTCGCCCTTCACCGACCTGACGATGTATTCCGAGGTGCTGCAGGACTCGACCTTCGACCTGTTCGATGCAGGCAAACTGACTTTCGCCTCGGGCAGCTCCATGACCTTGTCGGCGGCCAAGCACGCCGAGGTCTTTGCCGACTTCAATCGTTACAAGTCCAGGCTGGTGTTGCGCCCCCAGGAAATCTCCAACCACCCCGAGGTGATCCGCCGTCTGGGCATCATCGGGATCAATACCGCGCTGGAGTTCGACCTGTACGGCAATGTGAACTCCACCCACATCTGCGGGACACGCATGATGAACGGCATCGGCGGTTCCGGAGACTTCTCGCGCAACGCGCACCTGGCGATCTTCGTCACCAAATCGATCGCCAAAGGGGGCGCGATCTCCAGCGTTGTGCCGATGGTCAGCCATGTCGACCACACCGAACACGACGTCGACATCCTGGTCACCGAGCAGGGCCTGGCGGACCTGCGCGGTCTGGCGCCTCGCGAGCGCGCCAGGGTGATCATCGACAACTGCGTGCATCCGGACTATCGCGACGCGCTGAACGCCTACTTCAGTACTGCTTGCGCTGTGGGCGGGCACACCCCGCACATCCTGCGCGAAGCACTGAGTTGGCACATCAACCTGGAAGAAACCGGACGCATGCTGCCAGCCTGAACAGGACAGTTGGAAGTGAGCAAGCGCTTTTCTGATTCACTTTCAGCTGGCACCCAAGGGCTTATGAAAAAACTGTACTGCTGTACCGGTCATAAAACTGCCTTGAACGGTCAAAATCACCACAATCGACCACAAAATGCACCCATAAAGTGCAGACCGGTACAGTTGCCCCATTTATGAACAAAACAGTGCCCGATCACAGTTAACTGAACCCTCACAATACAGGTGAACTGTGTCTATGGAAGCTGGACGCGCACGAGGAAAATGGGCACCAGTCAAGTAACTCACTTATCCCGCCACGAGCGGAAGGAAGTCACACCATGGAACGTACAATCAGTTCCGATCTGTTCAGCGAAAGCACCGTTACCACCGCAAAAGCCTCTCTGCCTCTGCGCGTATTCGCCAACCTGATGCTCTGGCAGCGTCGCCTGTCCAGCCGCCACCAGCTGGCCCGTCTGGATGCACGCCTGCTGGCTGACGCCGGTATCAGCGAATCCCAGCGTTACGAAGAGCTGAGCAAGCCGTTCTGGCGCTAAACATGCGCCCGCTGGTCCTTGACCTTTAGGTCTCCTGCCAGCACCCCGAATTGCTTCATACAAGACCCGTCTCAGGCAACTGAGGCGGGTTTTGTCGTTTCAGGGGGCGGATTAAAGAGTTCTGGCTAGACAGGTACAGTTTTTAAGAAGTCTAAAACTGCAGGTACAGTTACCAAATATTGCAAACTGTGTAAGCCGAAGCCATCGACCGTCATGACAACTGCGGTATCGGTGGGATAGTCTAGCGCTCTACCTCAGCCCTTCGGCTTCGCAGGCAGTCTGTGCCCACTTGTCCACAACGGAACTCGATCATGTCTCTGCTACGTAACCTTGGCGCTGTCTTTCTGTTGACCGCCGCAGCCGGTGCAAACGCCTCCAGCTTCATTGTCACCACCGACGCAGTGGTCGATGCCGTCAATGCAGCGACGCGCGCGACCTCCAACGTTTCTTCTTCCCTGAAAGACGACAAGATCGTTCTTGCCGCCCGTGACGACGCCGCCAGCTTCGTGGCCAGCTCCGGCGACATCCGCAGTGCTCGACTCGAAGGCGCGCTGCAGCATATCCGCCAGGTTTTGCCTGAACTGCAAGCCAGCGACAGCCAACTGGCTCAAGCCATCCTGGCCATCTGACCGCTGCGCCCCGGCCATGTGCCGGGGTAGCTCTGGCCCGCGCATTGCGCTAGCCTTGGAGGCTGTTTTGCCGGTTCGTGAAAGTCATGCGTTTAGTGCACCTTCTGTATATCGCTCCCTTTGCCAGCCTGATGTACGTCAGTCAGGTTCAAGCGTTCGATACGACCACGCAAGGCCTGGTCAAGACCGGCTACGCCACCAGTCAGGTTTCGACAGGACCGTTCGATAACAAACTGATCATGGCTGCCCGTGACGATGCTGCTGCATTCATCGCCAGCGGCGGAGAAATGCGCGGTGCCCGGCTTGAGTCAGCGCTGCACGCCCTGCGTCAGGCAGATGCAAAACTTCATGCCAGCGACCTTGAACTGGCGCAGGCAATCCTCGTCCAATAGCCACTTTCCCCTCTTCGCGTAACTGGAGACGTCACTACATGCGTACCCCGCTGATTGCTGCTTCCCTTGGCCTGCTCTTGCTGGCCGATTTTGCCCAGGCCCAGACTGTTGTGGCCACGAGCAACATCATCGTTCGTGCGTTCGGCCGTACCATCGATTTCACTTCCGACACCACCACATCGATCCGCGATTCCAAGGTCGTTCTCCAGGCCAAGGACGATGCTGCCAGCTACGTTGCCACCGGCGGTGATATCCACGGTGCCCAACTGGATGCTGCGTTCGACACGCTGCGTACCCGCGTGCCGGAAGCGCGCGGTGCAAGCGATCAGACCCTGGCTGAAGCAATCCTCGCATTGTGAGGCGGCTTCGCGCCTGGCTGCTCGCTGGCGCGCTGTCGCTGGTCGGTACGCATGCCTTTGCCAGCCTGAAGCTGGAACTGCACACCGACGGCCTCGATGCACCTCAACAGCAAGCCAGCCAGGCGCTGCTCGACGAAGCCCTGCATGCGTTACCGCCCAGCTTCGTCGAAGCACTGGACCGCACCGTCGAGGTGAGCTGGTCCGCTGACATGCCGCAGAATGCCTACGGTCAGGCTGCCGGTCCCTATCAGCTGTACCTCAACAACCACCTGCTGGCGTCATTGACGGACGGCTCGGCCGCCACCGCCCAGACGGGCCGACCACACGGCACGGTGCGTCGTGAGTTGCTCGCCACTGTCCTGCATGAGCTGACCCACGTCTACGACCGCGCCCGCCTGTGGTCGCCCAGCGAGCGAGCGGCGATTTTTCGCTGCACATCACGCAGCAGTTCGCTGGGCAAGGTCGGCCTGCCTGACAACTGCCGCGGCCAGACCGAGCGACGCTTCACCCTGAGTGACGATCCACGCCTGCTGGACCTGGCGGGCTGGCAGCAATATGTCGGACGTCGTGGCGACCGCGAGGAACATAACGGCCAGGTTGCCCGCAGCCCGGACATCTACGAAACCACCAGCCCGCTGGAATTCGTGGCGGTGAACATGGAGTATTTCCTCCTTGATCCGGCCTACGCCTGCCGTCGCCCTGCCCTGTATGCGTATTACAAGGAGCGTTTCGGCTGGGCACCTGCAGCCCATAACGAATGCCCAAAGTTTTACCCCTACCTGAACGCCGGCAGCGACTTCGGCCGGGAGCCGCTGGGCAAGCTGGACCCGGAACGGGTCTATGCGGTGGACTATCTGCTGGCCGAGGCGAACCAGAACTGGGCAAGCCGCTGGGGCCACAGCATGTTGCGCCTGGTGATCTGCAAACCCGGTCGCCCGCGCGGCCCGGATTGCCGACTGGACCTCGATCAGCATCTGGTGCTGTCTTACCGGGCGTTTGTCGGCGACGTGCAGCTGTCCAGCTGGGACGGCCTGATGGGGGCCTACCCGTCGCGCCTGTTCGTCCTGCCACTGGCGCAGGTCATCGATGAATACACCAAGACCGAACTGCGCAGCCTGGCGTCGGTACCGATCAAGCTGTCGCGTCCGGAAATAGAAGGGCTGGTGCAGCACGCTGCCGAGATGCACTGGAGCTACGACGGCAACTACTACTTCCTTTCGAACAACTGCGCCGTTGAAAACCTCAAACTGCTGCGCGCCGGTACGCACAACCCCAAACTCGTCGGCCTGGACAGCATTTTGCCCAACGGTTTGCTTGAAGTCCTCGAAGGCCGTGGGCTGGCTGACACCAGCGTACTGGATGATCCCAAGGAGGCGCTGCGTCTGGGCTATCGGTTCGACTCCTATCGCGACCGCTATCAGGCGATGTTCGAAGTGCTGAAGAAGCACCTGCCGATCAAACAGAACACCGTGGAAGACTGGATGGCCCTGCCAGCCAGTGAGCGCAGCCAGTGGTTCGCTAAAGCCGATCTACGTACCAGCGCTGCGATTCTGCTGCTCGAGCAGGCCAGCCTGCGCAGGCAACTGCTGTTGGCCCAGGACGAAGTGAAACAGAGCTACCTGGGTGCACGGGAATTGAAAGACGGCAAAGTCTCCAACGCGACCAAAACGCTGCAGGAAATCCTCGCCAGCAGCGGGTTCCTCAGCCGGCCTGCCGAGCTGCTGGGCAGCGACGGGTACGGTTTGCCACAGGCGGGTGAATGGCAGCGTCTTGAGGCAGAAAGCAGTCAGCGCCAGAAGCAGCTCAAGCGCCTGACCGGCGATCTCGACAAGGAAGTGCGAGCCCTGCTGGAGCCTGAGCGCGCCAAAGAGATTGCCGCCAACGAAGCCAACCTCAAACAGGTGTCCGAGCACCTCAGGGCGTTGCACAAGGCTGCAGGCGGGCTGCAGCTGCCGTGATCAGGCGGCTTTCTTTCTCGGTTTGAGGTATTTGACCAGGCCCTGGAACCAGATCACCAGGGCCGGGTTGCCCTTGATCTGAATATCCTTGTCCTGAATGCCCTTCATGAACGCCAGCTGCTTGTTCTTCGCCTGCAGGGTATCAAAGCCGAAGGCTGCATCACGAAACACGATGGCAAAGGCCGGCTCTGCGACCGTGCCACTTGCACTGCGAATCCGCTGATCGTGGACCATGAAGTGACGTGCAACCTTGCCATCTGCGGTCTGCAACTGAAAGGTCAGGTCCTTGCCAGCCAGTTGCTGCTGAAACGCAGGGTTGTTACGACTGGCGCGAGCCATCAGCAGGCCCAGCATCCACAACAGAAAACGAAATTTCATACACGGCCTCTGAACACGCGGGTTCCGATTCTGGATCGGCGTGGCAGTGTAGCGGGTTATCGGCGCAAAACCTGTAGGACAAAATGGATATCGAAGGAGATCGGCACTAAACGGCCGTTGAGCGCGAGGATGCTGCTCCGCGTGGGAAGCAGCATCACACTGACATCAACGAATGCTGTTGATGCTGCCTTTGTTACCCGTGACCTTTACATCGACCTTCTTGAAGATGAAGTAGTCCTTGACGCTGACTTCGTAGCGCGGCGCGACGATCAGATCGGCGCCGGAGGATTTGACCGCTTTGAAGGCGGCTGCCGCTTTGGTCGTTGACACAGGATCAGGCAACGCCAGACCCAGGCCGCCACCGCCACTTGCGCCACCGTAGGTCACGCCATCGGCGAACTGATTATCGCCGCCGAAGCTCAGGAAATTGAACAGCACGTTGGTGGACGACTCGCCGCTGATGGTGCCGCCAACCTTGACGTCAGCCTTCAGGTCGGTTTTGACCGTGCCTTCCAGCGGTGCGCTTGGCTGGCTGACGTTGTAGCTCACACAACCGCTGGTCGTGGCGATCAGCGCCGCAACAGCAGCAAACTTCCATGGCTTTTTCATTCGAGATTTCCCAAGAGTAATTGAAGGGGTGCAGCAGGGGCGGCACTCTAAGGGAATCAACAACAAGAAGAAGTCAGGCAAAGCTGGGGCTTTGGAAGGCAATTACACGCAATGGGGTAGGACAATTCTCGCAGGGAGCGAAAGGCATCATCGGCGTCATACGACAGAAACAAGAAACGGGCACCCAATCCGATTGGTGTGCCCGCCTGTGGGTCGCGCGCCTCCCGCCGAGGCGCACAACAGGGTGTCAAGGATTGACGCTGTCTTTCAGGGCTTTCCCCGGTTTGAAGGCAACCGTGTTGCTTGCCTTGATTTTAACCGGCTCCCCGGTCTGTGGGTTCTTGCCAGTGCGAGCGCCGCGGTGGCGTTGCAGAAAAGTACCGAAACCTACCAGCGTGACACTGTCCTTGCGGTTCAGTGCGCCAGTAATCTCTTCAAGGATGGCATTGAGAACGCGATTGGATTGTTCTTTGGTGAGATCCGCCTTTTCAGCGATGGCGGCTGCAACATCTGGTTTGCGCATATGAAGCCTCTTTTACGGTTTTTTGTTTTTATGTCCCGCGCCGCTTTTGTAAAACAACGGCAACAAGGCGCCGCGACAGCTCTACGTAGCGGCAGACAAGACCGAGGATGGCATGCCGAACTGACCCGCGCCAGTGCATGAACGCGGTTTATTGGCAGAAATACAGGGTCAATCCGACAAAATGACGAGAAATCACGCCAATAACGCAGGTAACGCCTTGTTGAGTGCGAGTTTTTCCATAACCGCAGCGCCTGTCAGGGCATAGCCCAGCAGATGGCCATCAGCGTCGTGACACAGCGCCTTGATGTCAGCGCCCTGCCCTTCGACGCTCCAGTGGCCATCGCTGCCACGCGGCGGCGGCGAAACCACCAGCGGGCAGGCGGGCGTCTTCACGGTGATCGGCATGGGCCCGTATTTGACGGAAGTCGGGTTTCCGGCCAGCGTCTGGGCCAACGCACGAGCGCAGCTCATCAACGGCATCACGTAGAGCAGGTTCAGGCCATCGACTTCAGCGCAATCACCCAGCGCGTGGATGTTGGCGTGGGAGGTTTGCAACAGGCGGTCGACCAGAATGCCGCGCCCGGTCTGCAGCCCGGCGGCAGCGGCCAGTTCGATGCGAGGACGCAGGCCGATGGCTGACACCACCAGGTCGCAGTCCATCACCTGCCCGTCCGACAAGTGCGCTTGCAGGCCATCACCATTGCGATTCAGACGGGTCAGCACCGGCCCCAGATGGAAACGTGCACCCAGGCTTTCAAGGCCGGACTTCACAGCAGCCGCAGCCTCAGGGGGCAACAGGGTCGGCATGACCTGTTCGCACGGCGCCACCAGATCCACTTCATAGCCGCCCAGGATCAGGTCGTTGGCGAACTCACAGCCAATGAGCCCTGCGCCGAGAATCAGCACCCGGCGTTTGCCCGCCGCAGCCGCCCGGAAACGGGCGTAATCCTGAAGATCGTTGATCGGGAAAACCGCGTCGCCGGCGTCGCCTTCCACCGGTACACGAATGGTTTCGGCGCCCCAGGCCAGCACCAGATCGCGGTAATACACCGCCTCTTCGCCGATCCACAGGCGTTTGTGGCCGGCATCGATCCCGCTGATGCGCGTGTGCGTACGAATCTCGGCCTTGAGCTGATCGGCCATGGCGCCGGCTTCAGCCATGCTCAGGCCGTCAGCCTCCTTGTTTTTGCCAAAGCCGGTAGAGAGCATCGGCTTGGAGTAGGAACGGCCATCGTCGGCCGTGATCAATAGCAGCGGCGTGTCCACGTCCAGCTTGCGAAACTCTCGGGCGAGGTTATACCCCGCAAGGCCGGTGCCGATGATGACGACAGGTGCGCTCATTGTTCTTCCCTATTTCACTGTGCCTGGTGCTAGTTGTTGCCAGCCCTTGTTTGCGGGCAGCAATCAGCCGATTTCGATCATCTCAAAGTCCATCTTGCCCACGCCGCAATCCGGGCACATCCAGTCTTCAGGCACATCCTGCCAGAGGGTGCCGGGCGCAATTCCGTCATCCGGCCAGCCATCGGCTTCGTTATAGACCAGGCCGCAGACGATGCATTGCCACTTCTTCATGTCAGGTTCTCTCGTTTATCAGGCTCAATAGCGTACGACGGTCGGTTGCCGTCTTCTGAAGGGGCGTTGTACTGATCGGCAGGCGCGGATGCAAGTCTGATTCTATAACCCGACGCTCTATCGACCGTCGGTCGAGACCGGCAATCATGCTAAGCTCGCGGCCTCGTTGGCTGCCGGAACTGGCTTACCGTGACCCAGCAATCCCCCGCATTCATTGGCCCTGCCTGGCTTGAGCGCGAGCAATTGATCGACGCACCGGACCCGGTAATGCTCGACTGGTTGTTCAATCAGGACTCCCTCACTCGTCGGTTGGACCGTTTGTCTGACGGTCGTTTCAGCGTATTTCCGCAGTTTGAAGGCTGGCAGCCCTTGCGCCCTGACGAGTGCCTGGCGCTGGGCCTGCCAGAGGCTGGCGAAGGCTGGGTACGCGAGGTGTACCTGCGTGGTAACGGCAACAACTGGGTGTTCGCGCGCAGTGTCGCCGCCCGCAGCGCCCTGCAGGATGGTGGCCTGAATATGGACGAGCTGGGCACTCGCTCGCTGGGTGAGTTGCTGTTCAGCGACCCGGCGTTCGTGCGCGGCACGCTTGAAGTGTGTCATTACCCCGAGGCCTGGCTGCCGGCTGCCGATGCAGCGCGCGGACTGTGGGCACGCCGCTCGCGCTTTGATCGCGATGCCTTGAGCGTGCTGGTCGCCGAAGTTTTCCTGCCTGCCCTGTGCACTGCGATTCATGACAAGGACCACGTCTGATGTACCTGTCCCTCCTCAAATCCCTCAATCGTCTGAGCCCGCGCGCCTGGGACTTCATCCAGCTGACGCGCATCGACAAGCCCATCGGCGTCTACCTGCTGCTGTGGCCGACCCTGTGGGCGGTCTGGATTGCAGGCAAAGGCGCGCCGTCGCTGCAGACCGTGTTCATTTTTGTGCTCGGCGTCTTTCTGATGCGGGCGGCAGGCTGTGTGATCAATGACTTCGCCGATCGCAAGGTGGACGGCCACGTCAAACGCACCGAGCAGCGCCCGCTGGTCAGCGGCAAAGTCAGCTCCAAAGAAGCGCTGGTGCTGTTTGCGGTGCTGGTCGGACTGAGCTTTGTGCTGGTGCTGTTTACCAATGCGGCGACCATCTGGCTGTCGTTCGGCGGTCTCGCCCTGGCGGCCAGCTATCCGTTCATGAAGCGCTACACCTATTACCCGCAAGTGGTGCTGGGTGCTGCGTTCTCGTGGGGCATGCCGATGGCCTTCACTGCCGAAACCGGCGAGCTGCCCGCTGCAGCCTGGTTGCTGTACATCGCCAACCTGCTGTGGACCGTGGGCTACGACACTTACTACGCCATGGTCGATCGCGACGACGACCTGAAAATCGGCGTGAAATCCACGGCCGTCCTGTTCGGCGATGCCGACCGGGTCATCATCCTGACCCTGCAAGGGCTGGCACTGGGCTGCCTGATGCTGGCCGGTGCGCGCTTCGAACTGGGCACGTGTTTCTACATCGGTCTGCTGGCAGCGGCAGGCTGCTTTGCCTGGGAATTCTGGAGCACCCGTGAGCGCGAGCGAGACGCCTGCTTCAAGGCCTTCCTGCACAATCACTGGGCCGGGCTGGCGATATTCCTGGGCATCGTCGCCGACTACGCGGTGCGCTGAAAACAGCCAGCGCCAGCCTGGGCACGAATTAAATAACTTCAGGATCGCGGGGCCTGCGGGCCCCCGCAGCCTGTCAGCGTGCTAGCCTCATTCAGACCTGTCACACGACTGCAATAATTCCGTTATCTAATGCGCCCCAAGACAGTTAAATGACAAGAGGTTCGAGCATGGCTGGCAGGAGCATCCTGATCGTTGACGACGAAGCGCCAATTCGCGAAATGATCGCCGTTGCGTTGGAAATGGCTGGATACGACTGTATTGAAGCCGAAAACTCTCAGCAGGCCCACGCGATCATCGTGGACCGCAAGCCTGACCTGATTCTGCTCGACTGGATGCTGCCTGGCACGTCCGGCATCGAACTGGCCCGGCGCCTCAAGCGTGATGAACTGACCGGGGACATCCCGATCATCATGCTCACCGCCAAGGGTGAAGAGGACAACAAGATTCAGGGCCTGGAAGTCGGCGCCGACGATTACATCACCAAGCCTTTCTCGCCCCGCGAGTTGGTGGCACGCCTCAAGGCTGTGCTGCGTCGCGCTGGCCCGACTGACGGCGAAGCGCCCATCGAAGTCGGCGGCCTGCTGCTCGACCCGATCAGCCACCGGGTCACCATCGACGGCAAACCGGCCGAAATGGGCCCGACCGAATACCGTCTGCTGCAGTTCTTCATGACCCACCAGGAGCGCGCCTACACGCGCGGTCAGTTGCTGGATCAGGTATGGGGCGGCAACGTCTACGTCGAGGAACGCACCGTCGATGTTCACATCCGCCGCTTGCGCAAGGCTTTGGGGGATGCGTATGAAAATCTGGTACAAACCGTACGCGGCACTGGCTATCGTTTCTCGACCAAAAGCTGACAACCGCTGCGTCGACGCAGGGCAAGGGCCGGTGCAGACCAGACAAGGATTTACCCCTAATTGAATCAAAATTGGCACGGCACTCTGATACGCCACATGTTGTTGCTGGTCACCGCCTGCCTGTTGGTCGGCCTGATCAGTGGGCAATATGCCTGGAGCCTGGCCGCCGGGCTGGGGCTGTATCTGGCCTGGACCCTCAAGCAACTGTTGCGCCTGCATGAATGGCTGAGCAGCCACAAGGCCGACGAGCCGCCTCCGGACGGTTACGGTCTGTGGGGCGAGGTCTTCGATAGCATTTATCACCTGCAACGTCGTGATCAACGCGTCCGCGGTCGCCTTCAGGCGGTCATCGACCGCGTGCAGGAATCCACCGCCGCGCTGCGTGATGCGGTGATCATGCTCGACAGCGACGGCAATCTGGAGTGGTGGAACCGTGCCGCTGAAACCCTGCTGGGCCTGAAGACGCCGCAGGACAGCGGGCAGCCCGTGACCAACCTGGTGCGGCATCCACGTTTCAAGGAATACTTTGCGTTGGGCGACTACAGCGAGCCGCTGGAAATCCCGTCGCCGACCAACGATCGCCTGCGCATTCAGTTGCTGATCACCCGTTATGGCAACAATGAGCATCTGATGCTGGTGCGCGACGTGACGCGCATTCATCAGCTGGAGCAGATGCGCAAAGACTTCGTCGCCAACGTGTCTCACGAGTTGCGGACGCCGCTCACGGTGATCTTCGGCTACCTGGAAACGCTGCTCGACAACGTGGACGAGGTCAATCCACGCTGGGTACGTGCGCTGCAACAGATGCATCAGCAGGGCGGGCGCATGCAGACGCTGCTCAACGACCTGCTGTTGCTGGCCAAGCTCGAGGCCACCGATTACCCCTCGGACAACCACCCGGTGGTCGTCAATTCCCTGCTCAAGACCATCACCGCCGATGCCAACGCGCTGTCGGGCAGCAAGAACCAGCAGATCCACCTCAGCCTGGAAAGCGACATGCGCCTCAAGGGCAGCGAAAGCGAACTGCGCAGCGCGTTTTCCAACCTGATTTTCAATGCCGTCAAATACACCCCGGCCGAGGGCGTGATCCGTATTCGCTGGTGGGCCGACGAACGGGGCGCGCACCTGAGCGTGCAGGATTCAGGGATCGGCATCGAGACCAAACACCTGCCGCGCCTGACGGAGCGCTTCTACCGGGTCGATACCAGCCGCGCGTCCAATACCGGCGGTACAGGGCTCGGTCTGGCCATCGTCAAACACGTGCTGCTGCGCCATCGCGGCAACCTTGAGATCAACAGTGTTCTCGGCAAGGGCAGTGTTTTTACCTGTCACTTTGCCAGCGCTCAGTTGTCCAAACCCGCGAGCGACGATTCAGACTACTAGGCAATCCCGCTTCGAGCCGCTACATTGCCGGGTTCATAGCCTCCTCTCTGGCGTGACACGACCCTCTTCCTGTTAATACGGACCCTGCAAAACCCAATCATGGACCCTTCCCCTAGTTTTAACCTGTCTTCACTCTTCGCCGATTTCGGCATGATTCTGTTTGCTTTGTTCCTGGTCCTGCTCAACGGTTTTTTCGTTGCGGCAGAGTTCGCCATGGTCAAACTGCGCTCGACTAAGGTTGAAGCCATTGCCGACAAGAACGGCTGGCGCGGGCACATTCTGCGCAAGGTCCATGGCCAGCTGGACGCCTACCTTTCGGCCTGTCAGCTGGGGATCACCCTCGCCTCTCTGGGCCTGGGCTGGGTCGGTGAACCGGCCTTCGCGCACCTGCTGGAGCCGCTGCTCGCAGCGGTGGGCGTGGACACTCCGGAATTGATCAAGGGCGTGTCGTTCTTTACCGCCTTCTTCATCATTTCCTATCTGCACATCGTGATCGGCGAGCTGGCCCCCAAATCCTGGGCGATCCGCAAGCCGGAGCTGCTCTCGCTGTGGACGGCGGCGCCGTTGTACTTCTTCTACTGGTTGATGTACCCGGCCATCTACCTGCTCAACGCCAGCGCCAACGCCATTCTGCGCATCGCCGGCCAGGGTGAGCCCGGCCCGCACCATGAACACAGCTACAGCCGCGACGAACTGAAACTGATCCTGCACTCCAGCCGTGGCCAGGACCCAAGCGATCAGGGCATGCGCGTGCTGGCGTCGGCGGTGGAAATGGGCGAGCTGGAAGTGGTCGACTGGGCCAACTCCCGCGAAGACATGGTGTCACTGGACTTCAACGCGCCGCTCAAGGAAATCCTCGCCTTGTTCCGCCGTCACAAATTCAGCCGTTATCCGCTGTATGACGCTGAACGTGGCGAGTTCGTCGGCCTGCTGCACATCAAAGACCTGCTGCTGGAGCTGGCAGCGCTGGACCATATTCCGGAATCGTTCAACCTCGCCGAGCTGACCCGCCCGCTGGAACGTGTTTCCCGGCACATGCCGCTGTCGCAGTTGCTCGAGCAGTTCCGCAAGGGTGGCGCGCACTTCGCCGTGGTGGAAGAAGCCGACGGCAAGATCGTGGGCTACCTGACCATGGAAGACGTGCTCGAAGTACTGGTGGGCGACATCCAGGACGAACACCGCAAGGTCGAACGCGGCATTCTTGCCTATCAGCCAGGCAAGCTGCTGGTACGCGGAGATACGCCATTGTTCAAGATCGAGCGCCTGCTGGGCATCGACCTGGATCACATCGAAGCCGAGACACTGGCGGGCCTGATCTACGACACGCTCAAGCGCGTGCCGGAAGAAGAGGAACAACTGGAAGTCGAAGGCCTGCGCATCATCATCAAAAAGATGAAAGGCCCGAAAATCGTCCTGGCCAAGGTGCTGAAGCTGGACTGACCGATCAGCGCCGCCTGTTCAGGATCGAACGCAAGGTGTCCTCCCGGACGACTATCGTTCCTCACGCTCCAGCGTAGGAATGCCTTGCGTGACGCTCCGCGTCACAAATCTGCGCCGCGCCCCATGTTCAGGATCGGACGCAGGGCGTGGAGCTATGAATGGCTCCCCCTCAATTCCCGCCGACGGCGAAGTTGGGTAGGCTCTGCACCGGTGTGGCGAATTCATAGGGGATCGAGATCAGTTCATTGCCCGAGTTGCGCTGCACGACGAAGTGCAGGTGCGGACCGGTGCTGTTGCCGGTGTTGCCCGACCGCGCCAGCGCTGTTCCGACACTCACCCGCTGACCTTCCCTGACACTCACCGAGCCGCGCATCAGGTGCAGGTAGACGCCCATGGTGCCGTCGTCGTGCAAGATGCGCACAAAGTTGCCTGACGCATTCGAGCCCCGCCCTGACTGGCTGTTTTCGATCTTCACCACCGTGCCGCCGCGCGCGGCAATGATCGGCGTTCCCTCCGGCATGGCGATGTCCATTGCATAGCGCCCCTTGACGCCGTAATGGCTGTACCTGCCATTCGGGCCCTGAGTCAGGCGGAACGGGCCGCCAATCCACGGCAGCGGGTATTTGTAGGCCTGCACCGAGCCTTTGGGGTCTCCCAGAGTTGAAGTCAGCATCGAGGCGTAGTTCATCGGCTTGCTGCCCACCTTGGGGCTCAAGACCACCACGCGCTGGTTGCTGCGCGCAGCGATCGTGCGGCGCAGCGTTGCCGACGAGCCAGAGACCCCCAGCACGTTGGTCACACTGGAAAGCTTGAGTTCGACCTCGACCGGGGCATACAGATCATTGCGCACGTACAGACTGTGTACGCCCTTTTCACGTCTGACACTCAAGTGCACCTGGCCGTCGATACGCTCGACCATGCGGTCCCGAAACACCATGACCGATGCGCCGGGCGTCGGCCGGTCCGAGAAGGACACCACGCCATTGGCATCGGTGAATTTATAAATCGTGACCGCCCCGGCCGACTGCACAGTCAACGTCAGGGCAAACAGGATAAGCAGGCGTTCAAGCATCGGGATGGTCGGGTTCAAGGGCACTGGGTGCCAAGCCTAGCAGCCTTGCAGGCAGAAGAGGACGCAAGGGTATCAATCGGACATGAATGAAGCGTCAAGGAAGGCACGCCAGAGCGCCGGTACGCGGTGTTGTGTAACACCGCGCAAAGCTGACGCAGCGTGGGCACGCCGTTCAGCTCAGAGGTGGATGTCAGGCACCCGGGATAAAGTGCTTCTGCGCCGTACCGCGTGCAATCAGACGCGACAGATAGTCGAGCTTCTGCGCATCCTGGTCGACGAAACGGAAAGACACCTGCAGCCATTCGCTGTCGGGCTTCTGCTCGAACGCGGCAACCGAGTGCAGGTAGCCATTCAGGCGCGCGACTTCGTTGCTCTCGCCCTGCTCAAGGTCCAGCACCGCGCTGTCGAGTACCTGCGGCAGGTTTTCGCTGACGCGAATCACCAGCGTGGCGTCTTTCAGGGTGAGGGCCTTGATCACGCACGACTGAATGCCGTTGGGCAGACGCAACTGGCCCTGTCCGCGACCGGTCGGCTCTGCCGATCTGGCGGGTGCAGGTGCTGGCTTGGGAGCTGCGGCAGCAGCAGGCGCGCTACGAACCACTTCGGCCTTGCCACCGGTCAATGCACTCAGCGAGTCATTGAGCGGCGAGTTCATGCGTGCCGGGGCTGTGGACATGACAGCGTCAAGCTTGCCGACTTTTGCCAGCGCTTTCTTGACCTTGGTCAGCAACTGTTCATTGGTGAACGGCTTGCCGACAAAATCGGTCACTCCAGCCTGAATGGCCTGCACGACGTTTTCCTTGTCACCACGGCTGGTCACCATGATGAACGGAACGGTTCTCAGGTAATTGTCTTGCTGGCGGCACCATGTCAACAGCTCAAGGCCGGACATTTCTGGCATTTCCCAGTCGCACAGGATCAGATCGAACGCCTCTTTGCCCAGCAACGTCTGAGCCTTGCGACCATTGACCGCGTCCTCGGTATGAATCCCGGGAAAATAATTGCGCAGCCCTTTCTTGACCAAGTCGCGAATGAAAGTCGCGTCATCCACCACCAATACACTGACCTTACTCATCGACGCTCCTGCGGGCGTGTTCACCTGGAGGCGAACTGCGGTATGCCAACACGCCCTTTGTTTCGGCAAGCATAGCGTTGACTGATAGCCAACTGCCATATTGATTGACTGCGCCGCGGCATTTAATCCGCTGGCGACGGGAAATACTGATCTGCACAACGAAAAACGCCCAGCGCGTGCTGGGCGTTTTTCTCGCAGGCAATCTTACTTATCGTCAGCGTCGCCCGGAACATTAGCGGTTTCGCTCGATATACCCTGCACTTCTTCCTTCATGCGCTTGAGACCCATGTGCCGCACGTCGGTCCCGCGCACCAGGTAGATCACCAGTTCGGAAATGTTGCGTGCATGGTCGCCAATTCGCTCCAGAGAGCGCAGCACCCAGATGATGTCCAGTACCCGGGAGATCGAGCGTGGATCTTCCATCATGTAGGTCGCCAGCTCGCGCAGAGCCGTCTTGTACTCGCGGTCGATGGTCTTGTCGTACTGCGCCACCGACAGGGCCAGCTCGGCGTCGAAGCGGGCGAACGAGTCCAGCGCATCGCGCACCATGTTGCGCACCTGATCGCCGATGTGACGCACCTCGACGTAACCACGCGGCGCCTCGCCCTCTTCGCAAAGCTTGATGGCACGGCGTGCGATCTTGGTGGCTTCATCACCAATGCGCTCCAGGTCGATCACCGACTTGGAAATGCTGATGATCAGGCGCAGGTCGGACGCCGCAGGCTGGCGACGAGCCAGAATGCGCAGGCACTCTTCGTCGATGCTGCGTTCCATCTGATTGATCCGGTCGTCGACCTCGCGAACACGCTGGGCAAGACCGGAGTCGGCCTCGATCAACGCCGTGACCGAATCGTTCACCTGCTTCTCGACCAGGCCACCCATTTCGAGCAAATGGCTGCGAACATCTTCGAGTTCAGCGTTGAACTGTTGGGAAATGTGATGCGTATGGCTGTCTTTGTGGATCATGCTGGGTGTCCTTGGAACGTCCGGTTAATTGCGAAAACGCAGCGGTGGTTCAGGGCTGACGAAGCACGTACTACCCGTAACGACCGGTGATGTAGTCTTCTGTCTGTTTTTTTGCCGGGTTGGTGAACAAGGTATCCGTATCACCGAACTCGACAAGCTTGCCCATGTACATAAACGCGGTGTAATCCGACACCCGAGCCGCCTGCTGCATGTTGTGGGTAACGATCACAATGGTGTATTTCGATTTCAGTTCGTAGATCAGTTCTTCGACCTTGAGAGTCGAAATCGGATCAAGTGCCGAACAGGGTTCGTCGAGCAGCAGGACTTCCGGCTCCACGGCGATCGTTCGGGCAATGACCAGACGCTGCTGCTGCCCCCCGGACAAACCCAATGCCGACTCATGCAGTCGATCCTTGACTTCATCCCAGAGCGCAGCGGCTTTCAGCGCCCACTCGACAGCTTCATCGAGCACGCGCTTCTTGTTGATCCCCTGAATGCGCAGCCCGTAGACCACGTTTTCATAAATCGTCTTGGGGAACGGATTGGGCTTCTGAAACACCATGCCGACGCGTCGACGCAACTCGGCGACTTCCTCGCCCTTGGTGTAGATGTTGTGCCCGTACAGGTTGATCGCGCCCTCGACCCGGCAACCATCGACCAGGTCGTTCATGCGGTTGAAGCAGCGCAACAACGTCGACTTGCCGCACCCGGACGGGCCGATGAACGAGGTCACCTTCTGCTTCGGGATATTCAGGGCAATGTCGAACAGCGCCTGCTTGTCGCCATAGAACAGATTCAGGCCTGGCACTTCGATGGCCACGCTCTCGTCGGCCAGATCCAGGCGTTGCTTGTGCCGCCTCAGGGCCGACATGTTCATGCCACTCGTCGGGCTTTCATGCTGCATGGATTGCTCCTGTGCGAACGGTTCGCGTCATCGAACGGCCGCGTTTGCCAAAGGGCGAATTCGGAATCAATTGTCGAGCGCCTTGTACTTTTCCCGCAAATGGTTACGGATGCTCACCGCCGACAGATTGAGCAAGGCGATGACCAGTACCAGCAGCAGTGCGGTGGCATAGACCAGCGGGCGGGCTGCCTCGACGTTGGGGCTCTGGAAGCCGACATCGTAAATGTGGAAACCCAGGTGCATGATCTTCTGATCGAGGTGCAGATAAGGATAGTTGCCGTCCAGCGGCAGTGACGGCGCCAGCTTGACGACGCCCACCAGCATCAAGGGCGCAACTTCCCCGGCGGCACGCGCCACCGCGAGAATCAGCCCGGTCATCATTGCCGGGCTAGCCATCGGCAACACAATCTTCCACAGCGTCTCGGCCTTGGTTGCACCCAGTGCCAGCGAACCTTCACGCAAGGTCAGCGGAATGCGCGCCAGCCCTTCTTCGGTTGCCACAATCACCACCGGCACGGCGAGCAGTGCCAGGGTCAGCGAGGCCCATAACAGGCCAGGCGTGCCGAACGTCGGAGCCGGCAGCGCTTCAGGAAAGAACAGCCGATCCACCGAACCGCCAAGTACATAGACGAAAAAGCCCAGGCCGAACACGCCGTAGACAATCGCAGGCACACCGGCGAGGTTGTTCACCGCGATGCGAATCAACCGGGTCACCGGCCCCTGACGCGCGTACTCACGCAGATAGACCGCCGCCAGCACACCGAACGGCGTGACGATCACGGCCATGATCAGGGTCATCATCACCGTGCCGAAGATCGCCGGGAAGATACCGCCTTCGGTGTTGGCTTCGCGTGGATCGGCGCTGAGAAATTCCCACAGTTTCTCGAAGTAGAAGCTCAGCTTGGTCACCGTGCCCATCGCATTGGGCTGATAGGCACGCACCACCTTGCCCAGGCTGAGTTCGATCTCTTTGCCGCTGCCATCACGCGCGGTCAGGCTGTCGCGATCAAAGGCCTGGTGCAGCCCGTCAAGACGCGCCTCGATCACCTTGTAACGCGCATCCAGCTCGGCACGCTCGGCGGCCATGTCCGCTTGCGCGGCGGCATCCAGCCGGCCATCGAGCTCCAGCTTGCGGGCCTGCAGACGCAGGCGCTCGATGCTGTGATTGATGGCACCAATGTCTTTCTTTTCCAGGGTATAGAGTTCGTCAGCCAGCTTTTCGACGCGTTTGATGCGCTCTTGCAGGACCGGCCAGGCCGCCTCGCCTTCGGCCACGATGCGTCCGCCCTCCTTGACGTTGACCAGATAGCCGTAGAAATTGCCCCACTCGCGCCGCTCCAGCGTCATCAGGTCTGCAGGCCGGCTCTGCCCGGTCAGCCATTCGCCTACCACCCAGTTGAAGTCACTGGGGTTGATATCCCGATTGCCGACCTTGAACAGCTCACGGGTCATGAACTCCGGCCCCTGATCAGGCACCGGCAGGCCCGCGCTTTTCAGGCGCGCACGAGGCACCTGCTCCTGCTCGACCCGTTCACCGACCAGAACACTCGATTCCTGATTGGGTACCGCGTACTGCGCGCTCACCAGATCGGCGGGCCAGAAATGCCCAAGGCCGCGCACGGCGATCACCGCCAACAGGCCGATGGTCATGATCACAGCGATGGATACGGCACCCGCACTCATCCAGACGCCGGGGGCGCCACTTTTGAACCAGTTCCTGAGGGAGTTCCGCTTCACCAATGCTTACCTTCCTTACAGCGACGAGTATTGCTTGCGCAGACGCTGACGAATCAGCTCTGCGAGGGTGTTCATCACGAAGGTGAACATCAACAGCACCAACGCCGCCAGAAACAGCACCCGATAATGGCTGCCGCCCACTTCCGACTCCGGCATCTCCACCGCGACATTCGCCGCCAGCGTACGCATGCCTTCAAACAGGTTCATGTCCATGATCGGCGTATTGCCGGTCGCCATCAGCACAATCATGGTTTCCCCCACGGCCCGGCCCATGCCGATCATCAAGGCGGAAAAGATGCCGGGGCTGGCGGTCAGGATCACCACCCGCGTCAGGGTCTGCCATGGCGTTGCGCCCAGTGCCAGCGAACCCAGCGTCAGGCTGCGCGGCACGCTGAACACCGCATCTTCGGCAATCGAATAAATGTTGGGGATCACTGCGAACCCCATGGCGATACCGACCACCAGCGCATTGCGCTGATCGTAGGTGATACCCAGGTGGTCGCGAATCCAGGTGCTCATGTCCCCGGCGAAGAACCAGCTCTCCAGGTGCGGGCTCATGCTCAACGAGAACCAGCCCACCAACAGCACGACAGGAATCAGGATCGCGCTTTCCCAGCCATCGGGAATACGCAGGCGAAGCGAATCAGGCACGCGGGTCCAGAAAAAGCCCGCCAGCAAAATGCCGATCGGCGTGAGCAGCAGCACACTGAAAATGCCGGGCAGATGCCCTTCCAGATACGGGGCCAGAAACAATCCGGCAAAAAAGCCGAGAATCACCGTCGGCATCGCTTCCATCAATTCGATCACCGGCTTGACCTTGCGGCGCATGCCCGGGGCCATGAAGTAGGCGGTATAGATCGCCGCAGCCACGGCCAGCGGCGCGGCCAGCAACATGGCGTAGAACGCCGCTTTCAGCGTGCCGTAGGTCAACGGTGCCAGGCTCAGCTTGGGCTCGAAGTCGGAGTTGGAGGCCGTGGACTGCCAGATGTACTTGGGCTCATCGTAATTCTCGTACCAGACCTTGCCCCACAGCGAACTCCAGGAGACTTCCGGGTGTGGGTTGTCCAGCGTCAGCGGCAGCAGCTTGCCAGCGCTCTCGATCAGAATCCGGTTGGCGCGCGGCGACAACGCCAGAATGCCGGGCCCCTCGGCAACCTGGTCGATCAACAGGGTGCGGTGCGCAGTGCTGTGGAATACGCCCAGCTTGCCGGAAGTATCCAGAGCGATGAAGCCCTTGCGGCGCTGCTCGGCCTTGATCTGCGCGATAGGTGCGCTGCCCAGGCCGAAATCGCGGATGCGCATCAGGCGCTGCTCACCGTCGGTGCCACGGGCCATGAACCACTGGGACAGGCTGCCCTTGGAGTTGCCGATGATCAGCGAAATGCCGCCGACCAGTTGAGCGCTCGCCGTGATCTCGGCGTTGCCGTCTTCCAGCAATTTATAGCGGCCATTGAGGCTGCGATCGCGCAGGCTGAACACATCCGCCTGCGCGCGCCCGTTGATGACATACAACCATTGCTGGCGCGGGTCGATGTAGATCGCCTTGACTACAGCAGACATCTGCGGCAATTCGATGCGCGTCTGCTCGCGGGTCATCTCGCCGGTCATCATGTTTTCTTTCTGTTCGAGCGAGACGACATGCAACTGAGTGCCGGTCGCCCCTGCCAGCTTCAGGCTGTCGCCATCGGAGCTGACGGTGACATGCTCGACCGCACGCCCGGCCTCATCCAGTACCAGGGGCGCTTCGCCGTAGGGCCAGGCCACGCTCGGGGTGATGGTTTTCTGATCGTTCGGGTAGGTCGTCAGGTACGAGTGCCTGAACACCAGCACCTGACCGTTGGACAAGCCCAGGGCTATCAATGGCGCGCCGGGCTGGTCCTTGCCGATGGACGCGACGGACACGCCCGCGGGAAGCGGCAAGGCAATGCGCTGCAGCTCTGCGCCGTCCTCGAGGTTGAAAAAGACCACTTCGCCCTTGTCGGAAATGCGCATGCCGATCTGGTTCTGCTCTTCGATGGTGATCATCAGCGGCGCACCAGCGTCCTGCAGCCAGGCGGCATTCAGCGCAGGCTCGGCGGTCAGGCTGGCGCCTTTGAAAAGCGGCGCAACGACATAGGCAAGGTAGAAGAAGATCAGCGTGATGGCCGCCAGCACGGCAAGGCCACCAATGGCGACGTACCAATGAGTGAGACGATCCTTCAACGCACGGACACGACGCTTTCGCACCATCGCGGGCGTATTGAAATCAATACGCGCCGGAGGCGAATTCTGGTCCATCGTCGATTTGAACAGCTCATTCATGCGCACACACCGTAGACGCCTTGTATGACAGAAACATTACAGAAAGGTGACGCAAGAAAGCCCGCTGCCTGCGCAACCGGCGGCGGACTGTTCAATTTTGTGTGCAGGCCAGTCCATCGAGCCTCGCCCCAACGCGTACGCGATTACTTTAACGCCACGCCGCTCGCGCCCTGCAGGCCAAGATCGGCCAGCGTCTTTTCCACGACACGCGCAGGCAGCGGGATGTAACCGTCCTTCATCACCACTTCCTGGCCCTGTCTCGACAGCACCAGTTTCACGAACTCGGCTTCCAGCGGCGCCAAGGGCTGATTCGGCGCCTTGTTCACATACACATAAAGAAAGCGCGACAGTGGATAACTGCCGTTCAGGGTATTGGCTTCGCTGTCTTCGACAAACTCGCCCCCTTCCTTCTTCGCCAGCGCAACAGCCCTGACGTTGGATGTCTTGTAACCGATCCCCGAGTAACCGATGCCGTTACGCGAATTGCTGATCGCGCTGACTACCGAAGCAGAGCCGGGCTGCTCGTTGACGTTGGCCTTGAAGTCGCCTTTGCACAGGGCTTCTTCCTTGAAGTAACCGTAAGTGCCCGACACCGAGTTACGACCGAACAACTGGATCGGTTTGCCTGCCAGATCGCCGGTCACACCGACATCACCCCAGGTTTTCGCATCTGCCCTGGCACCGCACAGGCGGGTCGCGGAAAAGATCGCGTCCACTTGCTGCAGGGTCAGGCCCTTGATCGGGTTGTCCTTGTGCACGAAAACCGCCAGGGCGTCCACCGCGACCGGAATCGCGGTCGGCTTGTAGCCATGCTTCTGCTCGAACGCCGACAACTCGCCGTCTTTCATCTTGCGGCTCATCGGGCCCAGATTGGCCGTGCCCTCGGTCAGCGCGGGTGGCGCCGTGGAGGAGCCGGCCGCCTGGATCTGGATGTTCACGCTCGGGTATTCTTTCTTGTAGGCCTCGGCCCACAATGTCATCAGATTTGCCAGGGTATCGGAGCCGACACTGGAGAGATTGCCCGACACACCGGAGGTCTTGGTATAGGCCTTGATGGCAGGGTCGACCGCAGCCAGCGTATTGGCTGCCGTCACTCCGGCAGCAACCAGGGTCAGTGCAGTCATCAAACGCTTGAGTGTCATCCTTGCGCTCCTGGCAGGGTGTGTCGGTGTCGACGAGCCTTTTTTGGCCAGTCTTGTGACTACTCTATGAATTGATTATGACAATAAGATGAAAAGGCTATCGACCTGTGCAGGTAGATAGCCTTTGGCTGTAGCGGTGCCAGAGCGATTCAACAGTGGGCGATGATCAACGCTTTCGGCTCAGCAAGAACGCACCGATGGCCATGCCCAGGCCGCAGAGGATCGCGACGTACCACGCCGGCCCCATCGGACTGCTCTTGAGCATGAAGGTCACGACCATCGGCGTCAGACCACCGAAGATCGCGTACGCCAGGTTGTAGGAGAACGACAGCCCCGAGAAGCGCACCACAGGCGGGAACGCCTTGACCATGACGTAGGGAACTGCGCCGATCGTACCGACGAACAGGCCAGTCACCGCATACAGCGGGAACAGCACTTCCGGATGGCTGCCGAGGATGTGATAGAACGTCCAGGAACTGATCAGCAGACCTGCGCTGCCCAGCAGAAACACCCAGCCTGCGCCGAAGCGATCCGTCAGAGCACCTGCCGCGATGCAGCCCACGCTCAGGAAGACAATGGCCAGGCTGTTGGCTTTCAGCGCCGTAGCAGCCGGAAAGCCATAAATGGTCTGCAGGATGGTCGGCGTCATCAGGATCACCACTATGATCCCGGCAGACAACAACCAGGTCATCAGCATCGACAGCGCAACGGCGCCACGATGATCGCGCAGCACCGCCTTGAGCGGCACTTCCTCGGCCAGTGCCTTGCGCAGTTGCAGCTCGGCGAAGACCGGCGTTTCATGCAGCAGGCGGCGCAGATAGACCGACATCAGGCCGAACACGCCACCCAGCAGGAAAGGGATACGCCATGCGTAATCCGATACCTCGACCGGGGTGTAGATGCTGTTGATCGCCGTGGCGACCAGCGAGCCCAGCAGGATGCCCGCTGTCAGGCCGGCGGTCAGGGTGCCGCAGGCATAGCCGACACGACGTGCAGGCACATGCTCGGACACGAACACCCAGGCGCCCGGCACTTCACCGCCAATGGCGGCCCCTTGAATGACGCGCATCAACAGCAGCAGAATCGGCGCCCACATGCCGATCTGTGCGTAGGTCGGCAGCAGACCCATGATCAGGGTCGGCACCGCCATCATGAAAATGCTCAGCGTGAACATTTTCTTGCGCCCCAGCAGATCGCCGAAGTGCGCCATGATAATGCCGCCCAGAGGCCTCGCCAGATAACCGGCGGCGAAAATGCCGAACGTCTGCATCATGCGCAGCCAGTCGGGCATGTCCACCGGGAAAAACAGTTTGCCGACCACCGCCGCGAAAAACACGAAAATGATGAAGTCGTAGAACTCCAGCGCACCACCCAGAGCCGACAGCGACAGGGTTTTGTAATCGCTGCGAGTCAGAGGCCGCGCAGGCTGCGTGGAACTTGGAGGAACAGATGACATGACAAGGCTTCTCTTTACGTGTTCTTTGAAAAGGGGCGAGCGACAGCAACGCTGGCTGCTGCGGGGTGCCGTGCAGAAGCGATTGTCGGGAGCAACGGTGCAGATAGGCACCAAAATTGCGTGTACAGGCAGTCTTGTCACCTGTAGAGGTCCAGCAAGATAGCAAATTGCTACAAAAAACACATGGCAGAACTGCCACTGACACAAAATGAAGACCCACGGTCGTTCTATGACGCAACGCCCGATATACTCGCAAGTCGTCAACAGCCTTGGGAAGCTGTGCGAAAACGTCTGAATCAGCGGGTTTCGCAGAGTTTCCCTTTGGGCCACACCGGCGCTGAACACATAATGTTCATGCTCATGGTTTTGAATGGCACCTGTTAACCGCGACATACAATAATGAGAGTCATGGGTCAGAGGCACCCTAGGCATGATCGAGCTCGAACAAGAAGACCCAACCCCGCAAGGCGACCTTGCACTGCAAATCACCGCCCTTCCCCGCGAAACCAATGGCTTTGGCGACATCTTTGGCGGCTGGCTGGTGTCTCAGATGGACCTGGCAGGCACAGCGATGGCCAGTAAAGTGGCGGGTGGCCGTGTGGCGACCGTCGCCATCGATCGCATGGCGTTTCTGGTCCCGGTCGCAGTCGGCGAACAGCTTTCCTTCTATACCCGCACCCTCGAAGTCGGACGCACCTCGATCAAGATGATGGTCGAAGTGTGGAGCGACGACCCGCTCACCAGCGAATGGCGCAAGGTCACCGAGGCTGCGTTCGTGTTCGTGGCCATAGATGCCAGCGGCCGGACGCGCTCGGTTCCTGCGCGACGGTAAATTGTCGTTCGGTCATGGATTGGCTGCACGGGTAAACTCACCGAGCGTGAAGCGGTCTATTTTCGTCACGGTCATTGAGTGAGAACTTTGCATGCCAACATCCCCGGTTGAACCCACCGTTGAATCCATCCTTTACGATGAGCTGAACTGCTGGCGTATTTGCCACGGCGAAGCAGAGCTGCTGGTTGCGCAACAAGGCGCACACATCCTCAGCTATCAAGTGGCCGGGCAGCCGCCGCTGGTGTGGCTGAACGAAGAGGCGGTTTTCAAACGCGGCAAACCCATTCGTGCCGGCATGCCGATCTGCTGGCCGTGGTTCGGTAACCTGGAGCGCAACCCGCAAAGCGTGCAGGCCATGCGCGACAGCAGCGAGCCTGCCAAGGCGCATGGCGAAGTGCGGGCGCTGGACTGGCAGTTGCTGGGTATTGGCGCAGATGGCGACGCACTGCTGGTGGAGTTCGTGCTTCCCGAAGCCGAAGGCCACTTGCCTGGCTGGCCGCACAACGTCGCCCTGAAACTAAGCATTCGTCTGGACCACGCACTGAATGTCAGTCTGGTCAGCTACAACTGCGGCACTGAGCCAGTAGTGATCAGCCAGGCGCTGCACACCTATTTCGCCGTCAGCGACGTACGTCAGGTCAGCGTCGAAGGGCTCGACGGCCTGCGCTACATCGAAACCCTGGCAAACTGGGAAGAACGCGAGCAGAGCGGCGACCTGACCTTCACAGGCGAAACCGACCGCATCTACAAGGACACGCCGGGCGTGCTCAGCATCGTTGACCCCGAGTGGCAGCGACGCATCCACATCCGCAGCACGGGCTCGAACTCAGCCATCCTGTGGAACCCGTGGATCGAAAAGACCGGCAAGTTCACCGACATGGCAGCAGACGGCTGGCAGCGCATGGTCTGCGTCGAAACCGCCAACGTGCTGGACGACGTGGTCACGCTGGCACCGGACCAGATGCATGTGCTGGGTGTGAGTATCTGGAGCGAGGCGCTCTGATCGATCAGTAATTGATCAAGCCCATCAGAGGTCCGACTCAACCACCACACGGACCTTTGATGCATCCATCGCATACGCCGCATCGGCAAGGTCGTTACTGACCTTCTCGATTTTCAGGGTGCCTTCTACCCACAGTGGTGTGTAGATATCATCCAGTTTCAGACCCTTGGGGTAACGCACCAGCACCAGCTGGTTGGGCGGCGGTGGCGGAACGTGGATGCAGGCGCCTGGGTAAGGCACGATGAAGAACAGCGTACTGCGGCCCTTGGCATCGGTTTCGAGAGGCACAGGGTAGCCGCCGAGACGAATCGTCTTGCCATTCATTGCCGGGACGGTTTTGGTCGAATACATGACTGCTGGCAGACCCTTGCTCTGCTTTAGCCCACCCTTGCTGTCGAACGTGCCCATGGCTTCCGGAGAATTGTGGTCAATCTCGGGCATGGCTTCGAGGGCTTTTTGATCGGACTTGGGCATCAGCTCAAGCCAGTCGGTTTCCGGCAACTGGGCGAGTGCGGGACCGGAGAGCGCGGATAACAGCAGAAGAGTCATCAACAGGAAGCGACGCATGATAAAGCTCGGCAAAGGGGTGGAAAGTTGCCGAGCATTCTAGCCCTCTGCGCACTGTAAAACAGAGGGCTGACGCATAAGCGTTATTTCTTTCTGATCATGCCGTAGATAACCAGCAGGATGATTGCACCTACCAGCGCGCCGAGGAAACCTGCACCCTCGCCTGCCTGATAGATACCCAGCGCCTGACCACCGTAAGTGGCTGCAAGCGAACCGGCGATACCCAGCACGATGGTCATGATCCAGCCCATGCTGTCGTCGCCCGGCTTCAGAAAGCGAGCCAACAGACCAACGATCAGGCCGATAAAGATGGTTCCAATGATACCCATGCCATTTCCCTCTGTATTAAGTGAATATGCCCGGGCTAATAGCAGCCCCGACCTACTGCTATCTGAGAACAGCGACAGGGAATGGTTCCGGCGCGATGGCGAGTTTGAGTCGAGGTGGAGAATTCTTCATGAATGACGGGGCTGAACCGACCTGAGCTGAGGCCAGGCGTCTCGAACGGCGCTGCAACGCAGAAGCATAGGTACGACAGTTCAAAACGCTCGTTCCGCACGCTCTGCGTGGGAATGCAGTTCTCGACGCTCCGCGTCGCAAAAGGACGCGGAGTGTCCTGAAACTGCATGCCAACGCGGAGCATCGGCACGCTAGCCTTGGGCCGGATCAGCCCTTGATCAGCGACTCTACCAACTTCACCTGACGATCCAGCGTTGCGCGGTCTACGCTGCGGACCGTGGCGTGTCCTACCTTGCGGCCAGCCTTGAAGGCCTTGCCGTAGTGATGCAGGTGGCAGTCTTCGACCGCGATGACCTTGTCCACTGCGGGCACTTCACCGATGAAGTTGAGCATGGCGCTTTCACCGACCTTGGCCGTAGAGCCCAGCGGCAGACCGGCAACCGCACGCAGGTGGTTTTCGAACTGGCTGCACTCGGCGCCTTCGGTGGTCCAGTGACCGGAGTTGTGCACGCGCGGCGCGATCTCGTTGGCTTTCAGGCCACCGTCGACTTCAAAGAATTCGAATGCCAGCACACCCACGTAATCCAGCTGCTTCAGAACGCGGCCGGCGTAGTCCTCGGCCAGTGACTGCAAAGGATGATCGGTGCTGGCGATGGACAGACGCAGGATGCCGCTGTCATGCGTGTTGTGCACCAGCGGGTAGAACCGGGTCTCGCCATCACGCGCACGCACGGCAATCAACGACACTTCACCGCTGAACGGCACGAAACCCTCCAGCAGGCAGGGCACGCTGCCCAGCTCGGCGAATGTGTCGACCACATCGGCCGCCGAACGCAGGACCTTCTGGCCCTTGCCGTCATAACCCAGGGTGCGGGTCTTGAGCACGGCAGGCAGACCGATGCTGGCTACCGCGGCATCCAGGTCGGCCTGCGACTGGATATCGGCGAATGCCGGCGTCGGGATGTCCAGGTCCTTGAACATGCTCTTTTCGAACCAGCGATCACGCGCAATGCGCAACGCCTCGGCGCTCGGATAGACCGGTACGAACTGTGACAGAAACGCCACGGTCTCGGCGGGAACGCTTTCAAACTCGAAAGTCACCAGATCGACTTCATCCGCCAACTGACGAAGATGATCCAGATCGCCGTAATCGGCACGCAGATGCTCGCCAAGTGCCGCAGCACAGGCGTCCGGCGCGGGATCGAGAAAGGCGAAGTTCATGCCCAGCGGCGTACCTGCCAATGCCAACATGCGGCCCAGCTGGCCGCCACCGATTACACCGATCTTCATGGAAAAACCTCAGGCGTGGCGTGGGTCTGGATTATCCAGGACGCTGTCTGTCTGTTCAGTGCGAAATTTCTTCAGCGCTGCGTGGAATTGCGGGTGCTTTGCGCCAAGGATGCTGGCTGAAAGCAGCGCTGCGTTGATTGCACCCGCCTTGCCGATGGCCAGGGTCGCGACCGGGATACCGGCCGGCATCTGCACGATCGACAACAGCGAATCGACCCCCGAAAGCATCGAAGACTGCACCGGAACGCCCAGCACAGGCAGGTGGGTCTTGGCAGCGCACATGCCCGGCAAGTGAGCGGCACCGCCGGCACCGGCGATGATCACTTCAATGCCACGGCCTTCCGCTTCGTCGGCGTACTGAAACAGCAGATCCGGTGTGCGGTGAGCTGACACCACCTTGACTTCAAAAGGGATGCCGAGCTTTTCCAGCATATCGGCGGTGTGGCTAAGGGTGGACCAATCGGACTTGGAGCCCATGATCACGCCAACCAGTGCGCTCATCGTCGTGCCTCTCATCGGGCGCCCGCAGGCGCGTCTGAAAACAACAAGCCACGCGGGGGAACCGGCGTGGCTTGTTGTACGAATAATGACCGATTTAACCGGCCAAAGGCCGCGCAGTATACCGCAAAGTGGGGCGTTTAAAGCACCTGCAATCACCTTGTGTCAGCAGCCCTGCAAGACGTCGACGCAGACAGTGCCTGCAGTCCCCAAGGGAGCCTGTGCATCTTACGTCATGACAGCCCATGCCCTACCGTGTCAGGCGCAGAGTGCGACTGTCAGACACAAACAGTATTTGTTTAACTGCCTCGTCGACATTTGAAGTCGCTATTTAACCTGACGCTCAAGGATGAGAACGTACCCATGAAGAACACACTGAAAATCTGGCTGTCACTGGCCGTCTTTTTTTACCTGCCGTTTGCCAGCGCCGGCGGTCCCAATCTGGGACTGTTCCTGATCATGCACGATCAACTTACAAAACATGAACGCGCTGAACTGGCGGACAGCTACTTGAATCCCCTGCTCGCTCAGCTGGAGGAAATCACCGGGCGCAGGACAACGGTCACGTTCATCGAAAACGAACCGGGCCTGACAAACTTCGCCTATCGCGGGGAGAAGCTGGACACTGTGCTCTACCGGTTGTCCAGGGAGAGCATCGAATATGCAAACGCAAAGAACCTGCCGCGCCCTTCGGAGCGGCATAAATATGTGCTGATCACTTCCAATAAAATCAACGGGACAGTACACGGCGTCACGGCAACGAGCCATAACGTCGCAATGGCGTCCCTTAAAGATTACAACACGCTGCCACATGAGGTCGGTCACCTGTTTGGTGCTGAACATGAGGCTGCAACCGGTTTTCCATGCCAGACGACAATGTGGGAAAACTCCACTACATCGATTATCCCCTGCTATTACTTCAGCGACGCCAACAAGGAACTGATCCGCAAATACGTCGACAACCTGTCTGTTCGCTGAGCAATCGGCCTGACGTTATGCCTCACACGCCAGGCCACGCTTGCCTCGTCCTACGAAGCCGCACTCTCAAGCTTGCGCCAAAGCAGACGCACATTGGCCTTGCGCACCAATGCGCAACGGTACAGGCGGATCTCCAGCGGCACATGCCATTGCGGTCCGCCACACACCACCAGCTCACCGCGCGCCAGTTCGGCGCGCACACTCAGTTGCGGCACCCAGGCGATGCCCAGACCTTCAAGCGCCATGCTTTTCAGGCTGTCAGCCATCGCCGTTTCGTAGACCGTGGTGAAGCGCAGATTGCGCTGACGCAGCAACAGGTTCACCGAGCGTCCGAGAAAGGCCCCGGTGCTGTAGGCAAGCAGCGGCACACTGCCCTCACCTTCCATATCGAATAACGGTCGCCCCTCGGCATCGGCGGCACAGACCGGCAACATCTCGGTATGCCCCAGATGCAGCGAGGGGAAGATTTCCGCGTCCATCTGCAGCGCGGCATCGGGATCGTAGAACGCCAGCATCAGGTCACAGCCACCTTCACGTAACGCATGCACCGCATCACCGACGTTGGTCGCCACCAGACGGGTCGCAATGTTCAGCCCCTCGTTGCGCAACTGGGCGATCCAGCGCGGAAAGAACCCCAGCGCCAGGGAGTGTGCCGCAGCCACCTGCATCACCTCGCCCTGCCCGCCTTCCAAGTGATGCAGATGGCGTACGACCTCGCCCAGTTGCTCGACCACGGTGCGGGCCGTGACCAGAAATAATTGTCCGGCGGCGGTCAGCTCGATGGGGGTACGCGAGCGATTGACCAGCGTCAGCCCCAGCGCCGACTCCAGACTGCGAATCCGCCGGCTGAATGCCGGCTGGGTCACGAAGCGACGCTCGGCGGCCTGAGAAAAGCTGCGAGTGGCGGCCAGGGCGCTGAAATCCTCCAGCCATTTGCTTTCCAGATTCATCAGGTCCTCCCGGACAATGGATGACGGCTTCGATAGGCAATTGCGCATGCCCAGTGGCACCGATTTGCAGCGTCACAGTGGGACGCCCGGCGACGCGGCGCGGATACATGCCCGGACGGCGCAGCAGGAGCGACCAAACGAGCGCACAGGTGCGACATTTTGCCCCCTTTACGCACTGAACGGAATCCAGGTCACACCCTGATTATGCCGTTCTTGCATAGGCCAGCGTTTAACAGCATTGGTCAATCGAGGGCGGCAAGCCCACTATTCGTGGCGTTCCGGCATTGTCCGTGCCTTTTTGAGACTTTTTTTATCATGTCCTCGCCTGCATCATCGCGCATCGAAAAAGACCTGCTTGGTGTTCTCGAAGTACCTGCCAACGCTTATTACGGCATCCAGACCCTGCGAGCGGTGAACAACTTTCACCTCTCCGGCGTGCCACTTTCGCACTACCCGAAACTGGTAGTGGCGCTGGCCATGGTCAAGCAGGCGGCGGCGGATGCAAACCATCAGCTCGGACACCTCAATGCTGCCAAGCATGCGGCCATCAGCGAGGCCTGCGCGCGCCTGATCCGCGGCGACTTCCATGATCAGTTCGTGGTCGACATGATCCAGGGCGGCGCTGGCACGTCCACCAACATGAATGCCAACGAAGTCATCGCCAACATCGCTCTGGAAACCATGGGTTTCGAGAAAGGCGACTACAAACACCTGCACCCCAACAACGATGTCAACATGGCGCAGTCGACCAACGACGCCTACCCCACTGCGATCCGTCTGGGTCTGCTGCTGGGTCACGACGCCCTGCTCGCCAGCCTGTCCAGCCTGATTCAGGCGTTCGCCGCCAAGGGCGAAGAATTCAACCACGTGCTGAAGATGGGCCGCACCCAGTTGCAGGACGCTGTTCCGATGACTCTGGGTCAGGAATTCCGCGCCTTCGCCACCACCCTGACCGAAGACCTCAACCGCCTGCGCAGCCTGGCCCCCGAGCTGTTGACCGAAGTGAACCTGGGCGGAACCGCAATCGGTACCGGCATCAACGCCGACCCCGGCTATCAGAAGCTGGCGGTCGATCGTCTGGCGCTCATCAGCGGCCAGCCTCTGGTGCCTGCCGCCGACCTGATCGAAGCGACCTCCGACATGGGCGCCTTCGTGCTGTTCTCGGGCATGCTCAAGCGTACTGCAGTCAAGCTGTCGAAAATCTGCAACGACCTGCGCCTGCTGTCCAGCGGCCCGCGCACCGGCATCAACGAAATCAACCTGCCGGCACGCCAGCCAGGCAGCTCGATCATGCCCGGCAAGGTCAACCCGGTGATCCCGGAAGCGGTCAATCAGGTGGCTTTCGAAATCATCGGCAACGACCTGTCGCTGACCATGGCTGCCGAAGGCGGACAATTGCAGCTCAACGTTATGGAGCCGCTGATCGCCTACAAGATCTTCGACTCGATCCGCCTGCTGCAGCGCGCCATGGACATGCTCCGCGAGCACTGCATCGTCGGCATCACGGCCAACGAACAGCGCTGCCGCGAGCTGGTCGAGCATTCGATCGGTCTGGTCACCGCCCTGAACCCTTACATCGGTTACGAGAACTCCACCCGTATCGCCCGCATCGCGCTGGAAACCGGCCGCGGCGTGCTGGAACTGGTGCGTGAGGAAGGTCTGCTCGACGACGCCATGCTCGACGACATCCTGCGCCCGGAAAACATGATCGCTCCTCGCCTGGCCCCCTTGAAGGCCTGACAGGAATGACCTGCGCAACCTGCTCACCAGATTGAGGGCCTAGACACCCCTCAATTTTTTGAGGGTCTGGGAGTGATTCTCCAGACCCTTTTTTTTGCCTGCAGCAAAGGGCTCCGACACTGGACCCAGAGCCTTCGGCACCCTACTTTTGCGGAGCCATCCGTGGAAGTATTCATTCATCGTCGCGAATGAAGAATCAGCCGTCCAAGAAAGCGACTACAGACGTAAAAACTTTGCACCGGTATAGTGCGCCCCCTCAAAAGTAGCGAGGAATAACAAAAATGCTGGAAATGATTAACGACTTTCTCTCCGGTAAGGTACTGATCGTCCTTATCGTAGGCCTGGGTAGTTACTTCACGATCCGCTCGCGTTTCGTTCAGTTTCGACACTTTTTCCACATGTTCTCGGTTTTTCGCGACAGTCTGCGCAGCAGCGCGGGACAATTGAGTTCGTTTCAGGCCCTGATGCTCAGCCTGGCGGGCCGCGTCGGTGCCGGTAACATCGCAGGCGTCGGCATTGCCGTGACGCTCGGCGGGCCGGGTGCCGTGTTCTGGATGTGGGTGACCGCACTGGTCGGCATGGCCAGCAGCTTCATCGAGTGTTCACTCGCTCAGCTCTACAAGCGCAAGGATTCCGAAGGCCAGTTCCGTGGCGGTCCGGCGTTCTACATCCAGCACGGTCTGGGCAAGCGCTGGCTGGGCATGGTCATGGCCGTACTGCTGCTGGTGACCTTCGGTTTTGCTTTCAACGGCCTGCAATCGCACGCTGTGACCGACTCACTGAAAAGCGCGTTCAACGTCGACACCCGAACCACCGGCATCTGCCTGGTCGTACTGCTGGGCCTGGCGTTCGTTGGCGGCATCAAGCGTATCGCGGCGATTTCCGACCTGCTGGTTCCGGTCAAGACCCTGATCTACATCGCGGTCACCATCTACGTCATCGTCCTGCAGATCGACCACGTTCCCGGCATGCTTATGACGATCGTCAGAAGCGCCTTCGGCCTTGATCCGGTCTTCGGCGGCCTGATCGGCAGCGCGATCGTGATGGGCGTCAAACGTGGCGTCTTCGCCAACGAAGCCGGTCTGGGCAGTGCGCCCAACGTGGCTGCCGTGGCACAGGTCGAGCACCCGGTGGCACAGGGCGTGGTTCAGGCGTTCAGCGTGTTCCTCGACACCTTCGTGATCTGCACCTGCACCGCCTTGCTGATTCTTCTGTCCGGTATCTACGACATCGGCTACGACGGCAACGGCATCGTTCTGGCACAGAACTCGCTGGCAGCCGTGGTCGGAGACTGGGGCCGGGTGTTTATCAGCGTAGCGCTGGCACTGTTCGTCTTCACCTCGATTCTCTACAACTACTACCTGGGCGAAAACAGCCTGCGGTTCCTGTTTGGCGAGAAGATGCAGACCATCATCATCTACCGCATCGCGGTACTGGTATTGATCATGTGGGGTGCCGTCGTCGACCTGAAAGATGTACTGGCATTCGCCGACATCACCATGACCATGCTGGCGTTCGTCAACCTGATCGCCCTCGCCATGCTGTTCAAAGTCGTCAAGCGCATTTTGAATGACTACGATGCGCAACGTCGGGCCGGGGTCAAGACGCCGGTGTTCGATTCCAGTCAGTTCCCTGATCTGGACCTGGACCGCAACGCATGGCCAGCCAATCCGACCCGTCAGTCGACGCAGGATGCCGAAGCGGCAGCCAAGCCTGCGCCCGAAGCACGATAACCACCGCGACACTGCGCCGGAGAAGAGCCATGCCTGATGACGCACAACAACCCGCCCAACGCGTGATGGTTCTTTACACCGGCGGCACCATCGGCATGCAGGCCAGCGCCAACGGCCTGGCACCGGCCTCCGGTTTCGAAGCGCGAATGGCCGGGCAACTGGCCGAGCACCCGGAACTGGTGGTGCCGCAGTGGCGCTTTCGCGAGATGGCGCCGCTGATCGACAGCGCCAACATGACGCCTTCCTACTGGCTGCGCCTGCGCGCGGCGGTGATCGAGGCGGTTGAGGTCGACGGCTGCGATGCGGTGCTGGTCCTGCATGGCACCGACACCCTGGCGTACAGCGCAGCGGCGATGTGCTTCCAGTTGTTGGGGTTCAGCGCGCCGGTGCTGTTCACCGGTTCGATGCTGCCTGCCGGCGTGCAGGACAGCGATGCCTGGGAAAACGTCAACGGCGCTCTGCTGGCGCTGGGTTCGGGTCTGGTGTCAGGCGTTCAGCTGTATTTCCACGGGCAACTGATGACACCCGTACGCTGCGCGAAAATTCGCAGCTTCGGTCGTCAACCGTTCGCACCGCTGCAACGCTCGCGGGGTGGCCATGCGGTGATTTCGCTCCCTGACGCACTGAACTATCGCCAGCCCAAGACACTGGCAGAAGTGGCGGTATTGCCGCTGTTTCCCGGTGTCGGTGCTGCCCAGCTGGACGGTCTGATCAACAGCGGTATCCGCGGTCTGGTGCTCGAATGCTTCGGCAGCGGCACCGGCCCCAGTGACGATCCGCAATTTCTGGCCAGTCTGGAAAACGCGCGAGCGCTGGGTGTCTGTGTGGTCGCGATTACCCAGTGCCATGAGGGCGGTGTCGAGCTCGATGTCTACGAAGCGGGCAGCCGTCTGCGCGGTGCAGGCGTGCTCTCCGGTGGTGGCATGACCCGTGAGGCAGCGCTCGGCAAACTGCATGCGCTGCTGGGCGCCGGCCTGACGACCGAAGAGGTCCGCCGCCTGGTCGAACTGGACCTGTGCGGCGAGCTGCGTTAAGCGGCTGCCTCTGCTTTACCCGAGGCGTCACGCACTCGCGCGACGCCTCACCCCTTCATGAAGCCTTGCATTCTTCCTGCGCGCCCCTGAGCATCGAATCCAGATTGCGCTCGATGTTTTCGCACAACGCCGTCATCTGAATCTCATGTTCACTGGCACGGAACGGGCTCTGCAGGTCGGTACCGATCTTCTCGATCGCCAACAGCATGAAACCCACCACTGTCGACGCCAGAGGCGTGAACCAGCCAAGGGTCTCCACCAGGCCAATCGGTACGATCAGACAGAACAGCGTGATGAACAGGCGCGGAAAGGCCACGTACGGATAAGGCAACGGTGTATTGGCAATACGCTCCATGCCGCCCTGACAATTGGAGATATCCACCATGGTCGACTCCAGACGCGCCAGACGAATGCTGTCGAGCCGCCCGGCCTGATACTCCTTGGCCAACAGCGCCGCCGACGTATTGAGCAGGTCGTTAGGAAAATTGTTGGTGTCGTGACGGCGTTCGAATTCCTCGCGAGGGATCAGCATCTGCACCTCGTCACCACACTTGGCGCCCTTCAGGTGCGCAGACAGGCACTTCACATAGGCGACGTGACGACGCAACAGCGTGGCCTTGACCGGGTTGATCCCGTCGTCATCCTCGACCAGCGTCAGCACTTGCCGAGCGAAGCTGCGTGAACTGTTGACCAGCGCACCCCACAGCGTCCTGGCTTCCCACCAGCGGTTATAGGCACTTGAATTGCGAAAGCTGGTCAGCACCACCAGCGCCGAGCCCAGCAGGGTCAACGGCATGGACGGCAAGGTGATCTTGCGTTCCAGGTAGAGCATGAAGTCGACCGTGACAATCACGTCCCAGATCAACAGCCAGAAAAGCGACCATCCTACATAGCCGATGGTCTTGCCGAGAAAACGGATTTTCGAAATGATCGTTTGCTGCAAAAGAACCACCCCATCGAAAAATAAGCGAACCGCATACGCACAGTTACCGCATGGCCTTTGAATACGAAACCGGCAGTTGGTTCGCAAGCGGCCCGCTTATCTCGGGGTTTCGGACGTTTTCAGCAGCCGCTCAGGGCCACCTGCGGACGCTCGCCGGTGAAGAAAACCGGCCGCAGGCGGACACCGATCACGTTACCGGCGTAGGCCGCCACCAGCCACAGCCAGCCGTGCAGGCTGCCGGAGGCAATGCCGCTGAAGTACGCACCGATGTTGCAGCCGTAGGCCAGGCGCGAGCCGTAGCCGAGCAACAGGCCGCCGATGACCGCCGCCACCAGAGAGCGCGTGGGGATGTCGAGGCTGGGCGCAAAACGACCCGCCAGGCCTGCCGCCAGCAAGGCACCGAGCATGATGCCGATGTCCATCACACTGGTGATGTCTTCCCACACCGGAGCCGCCAGCGCCTTGGCGTTCGCAGCGCTCTGCCAGAACACCCAACTGCCGACGTCCACGCCCAGACCACTGGCCGCTTTCGCACCCCATAGCGCGAACGCCGAGGTGATGCCCCACGGGCGACCGGCCAACGCCAGCGTTGCGTAATTGAGCAGTGCCAGCGCGACAGCGCCCCAGACCAGAATCCACGGCCCGCGCAGCACGCGACTCAGGCCACGACGGTCCGTGGCTGGCGGCACTTCAAGCTGGCCGTGACGGCGCTTTTCGAGCTTGACGGTCACCAGCGCGATCAAGCCGAACAGCGCCAGATTGACCAGCAGCGCAGGCAGCACGCCGAAGGTCTTGACCACCGACACCGCCGGGAACGAAGGCAGGGCAAACCACCAGTCGACGTGATGGGTGGCAATCAGTGAGCCGAGGATGAAAAACAGCAGTGTCACCAGCATCCGCGCATTGCCACCGCCGGCAGTGAACAGTGTGCCGGACGCACAGCCACCGCCCAGCTGCATGCCGATGCCGAAAATGAACGCGCCGACGACGACCGAAACCCCGGCAGGCGCAACCAGGCCGGTGACTGGCTGGCCGAACAGCGTGCCCGCACCGAGTGCCGGGAAAAACAGCACCACAGCGACCGCCAGCATGACCATTTGCGCGCGCAGGCCAGCACCCCGCCGCTCGCGGATGAACACCCGCCACGCCGAGGTGAAACCGAATGCCGCGTGATACAGCGTTACGCCCAACGCCGCGCCGACGATCCACAGCATCACCTGGCGGGTGCCGACACTGAGCAGAAGGAACTGGGCACCCATCAGCAGCAGGAACAGCGCAGCCAGCGGCGCGCCGAACTTGCGTCCGGGTGTTGCAGTAAGAGAGTTGTTCATGGGTATCTCAAGGACAGGTAACAGTAAGCGCAGATTATACGCCTGCCAACGGGACTACTCGGACCAGGCCTCGCGCAGCCTGTTCAATGCATCGAGCATTTCGTCCTCGGGCACTGCGGCAAAGCCCAGTACCAGCCCGGCGCGGTTATCCACAGGCTCAGTGGAGTCAGGCAGCCAGTAATCACTCAGGGCATTCATTTCGACACCGACGCCATTGGCCTTGGCAATCAGCGCCTGCTCGCGCGCCACGCTGTCGACCTTGACCATGACATGCAGCCCGGCAACCACTCGGGGCATTGCCGAGCATCCCGGGATATCGGCAGGCCAGTTATCCAGCAGCACATTGCGACGACCGAGCGCCGCACGGCGCATGCGACGTATGTGTCGTTGAAAATGACCCGACGCAATGAATTGCGCCATGACCGCCTGAACCCCTATTTCGGTATGACGCATGTCCACGGCCTTGCGCTGGCTGAACACCGGCACCAGTGGCTCTGGCAACACCAGATACCCAAGGCGCAGCGCCGGGAAGGCGATTTTGCCAAACGTCCCGACGTACAGCACTCGCGCGTTGCGGTCGAGCGCGGCCAGGGGGGCCAAGGGTGAACCGCTGTAGCGATACTCACCGTCGTAATCATCCTCGACGATCCAGCCCTTGTGCCTCTCGGCCCAGGCCAGCAATTCCAGGCGCCGCGCCAGGCTCATCACCACGCCGGTCGGGTATTGGTGTGAAGGCGTCACGTAGGCCAGTCGACAGTCTGCCTGCTCAAGGTCGGCGCAACGCATGCCCTCGTTATCCACAGCCACGCCGTGCAATCGAGCACCTGCCAGTGCAAACGCATGACCGGCCGCCCGATAACCCGGATTCTCCACGGCAACGCCCTCGCCCGGCGTCAGAAGCAACTGTGCACAAAGGCTGATCGCATGCTGCGCGCCACTGGTGATCACAATTTGCTCAGCACTGCACGGCAGCCCACGCGATGAGCGCAGGTAGACCGCGATCAATTCGCGTAACCGCGGGTCTCCCGCTGCCGACCCATAACCGAGCTGGGCACGGTCCGGCTTGCGCCAAAAAGCGGCATACAGCTTGCCCCACAAGGCAAAGGGGAAAAGATCGAACGCCGGAACGCCTACCCGAAAGGCTCGTGGCTGACCCGCCGGAGGTTCATGCAGATGATGTTTTTCAAGCAGCGCCAGTGCCGGGCTGTGGATAACTTCACAGCAGGAATCCGACGGCATTTCAGCCGCGATTGTGGACAAACCTGTGCGTAACCCTGTGGATACACCTGTGGGTAAGTTGGTGGATAGTTTTTTACGGCTCGCACGCCGAGACGCAGCGCTTGGTTCCGCGAGCTGCGCAACATAGGTACCGTCGCCAACGCGTCCTTCGATGAAACCCTCGGCATACAGCTGGTCATAGGCGCGTATGACGCTGTTACGGGAGATGCCCAGTGAATGCGCCAGATCGCGACTGGCTGGCAGACGCGTGCCGCCGCTCAGACGCCCATCGAGGACCTGCTGGCGCAACAACCCATAAAGCTGCTTGCTCAGGCCCTGATTCGGGTTCAGCGCGATACCAGTGAGGGTGGACGCAAACGCAACGGGGAGATCAGGCATGCATTGGCCCTGTTAAAACGATCAAAAATGGATCTTACATCAGACCAATGCCTTGCCTACGATCCTGTCACTCGCCAAGGAACAGTCCCCATGTACATCCCTGCCGCTTTCAACGATAACGACACGCCGAGCCTGCACCAGCAGATGGAGCAGACGCGCCTGGCGATCCTGGTCACCGACGGCGCAGAAGGATTGCAGGCAACCCACCTGCCGCTGCTGTTGCGCCGCGATGAAGGTTCGTATGGCACGCTTTACGGGCATCTGGCCAAAGCCAATCCGCAATGGCAGCAACTGAGCTCAGGTGCCGAAGCACTGGTGATTTTTCCTGGCGGCGATGCCTACGTGAGCCCGTCGTTCTATCCGAGCAAGAGGGAGCATGGCAAGGTCGTACCCACGTGGAACTATGTGGCCGTGCATGCTTATGGGCAGGCCGAGGTTTTCACCGACGCCGCGCAATTGCATCAATTGCTGGCTGACCTGACCCATCGCCATGAATCCGACCGAGCGCAACCCTGGTCCATTGACGATGCGCCAGCGGACTACATCGCGAAGATGCTCGGAGCGATTGTCGGATTCGCCATTCCGGTGCAGCGGCTGCAGGGCAAACGTAAACTCAGTCAGAATCGCAGCGCTGCGGACATAGCCGGTGTGCGCGACGGCCTTGCCGCAAGCCAGGATGCAAATGACCAACACATCGCTCGCCTGATGAGCGAAGGGAGCAGCTCATGACCGATATCCGGATTCGCCGCGTTACCGTCGACGATCATCACGCGTGGCTGCCTCTGTGGCAGGCCTACCTGCGCTTCTACAACACCGAGTTGGCCGAAGGCGTCAGCGAGAACACCTGGCAACGCCTTGTGGACCCGAACGAGCCGACTCACTCGGCGCTCGCCTGGCGGGGTGACGAGGCGGTGGGCATGGTGAACTTCATCTACCATCGCTCCAACTGGAGCATCAACAACGCCTGTTACCTGCAGGATCTGATCGTCGCCCCCGAAAAACGCGGGACAGGCATCGGCAGGCAACTGATCGAGTTTGTCTACGCCACGGCCAAGGCAGACGGTTGCGACAAGGTGCACTGGCTGACCCACGAAACCAACGCCACGGCCATTCAGTTGTACGAGCGAATCGCCGAACGGCCCGGCCTCATACAATTTCGTAAAGCACTCTGAAACAGGAAGTGACTGATGTCCGACACCCTGCTGGACTGGCAAGCCGCTGCACTGCCCACGGCCCATACACTGACAGGCCGTTTCATTCGTCTGGAAAAACTCGATGCCGCGCGTCACGCCGATGACCTGTGGGCGGCACTCGAGGGTCCGAATGCGGACCCGCAGCTGTGGGATTATCTGCCGTACGGGCCGTTCAGTGACCGTGGCGCATTTGGTGCGTGGCTGGTCGCGCACCAGGCGGCCACCGATCCGTGGTTTTACACCGTGGTCGATCAGCAGACCAATAAGGCCGAAGGCGTCATCAGCCTGATGTCGATCGTCGCTGCCCATGGGCGTATCGAGATAGGTCATGTCACCTTCGGCGCGGCCATGCAACGCACGCCCAAAGGCACCGAAGCCATTTACCTGCTGGCCAGAGAGATTTTCGCACTGGGCTATCGCCGCCTGGAGTGGAAGTGCAACGCCAACAACGCCCGCTCCAAACGCGCTGCCGAGCGATTCGGCTTCAGCTACGAAGGCACCTTCCGCCAGCACATGGTGGTCAAAGGCCAGAGCCGGGATACCGCGTGGTACTCAATCCTCGACAGCGAATGGCCTGAGCGGCAGAACGCCTTTGAGCGCTGGCTGGCTGTGGATAACTTCAAAAACGGGCAACAGATCAAGGGGCTTGAGGCGTTTCGGTAATCCTGAGGGACGCAGAGCGTCAAGAACGGCATTCCCACGCTGGAGCGTGCGGAACGATAGTCGTGACCACTGGCCGCACCTGCACAGAATAAAAAAGGGAAGCCACGAGTGCTTCCCTGAGGTAAACCTTTGGATGATGCGCGGGTGTCAGCTCAACCTTCGATCTCGATCAGCACTTCGCCCGGATTGACGCGGTCGCCCTTGGCGACGTGGATGGCGACGACCTTGCCGGCGACCGACGCCTGAACCTCGGTCTCCATCTTCATCGCTTCAGTGATCAGCACTGCCTGACCGGCCTTGACCACATCGCCCTCCTTGACCAGCACATCGACGATGTTGCCGGGCATGGTGGTGCTGACGTCACCCGGTGCGTGGGCTTGTTTGCGTTTGCTGGCCCCGCCGCCGACGAATTCGTTGAGCGGCTCGAACACCACCTCTTCCGGCATGCCGTCTATGGTCAGGTAGAAGTGGCGCTTGCCCTCGGCCTTGACGCCCACACCGGTGATGTCGACCCGATAGGTTTCGCCGTGCACATCAATAACGAACTCGGTCGGCACGCCCTCACCGCCGGCCCTGGCCACGCTTCCGGCTTCGGGAATCGGCAGCAGCACTTCCGGCGCCAGCGTCCCGGCTGCACGTTCCTCAAGGAACTTGCGGCCAATGTCCGGGAACATGGCAAACGTCAGCACGTCCTCTTCGGACTTGGCCAGCGCGCCGATATCAGCCCTTAGCTTGGTCATCTCCGGCTTGAGCAGGTCGGCCGGACGAACATCGATCAGCTCTTCATTGCCGATCGCCTGACGACGCAGTTTTTCATCCACCTGACCCGGCGCCTTGCCGTAGCCGCCTTGCAGGTAAAGCTTCACTTCATTGGTGATGGTTTTGTAACGCTCCCCGGCCAACACATTGAAGAACGCCTGGGTACCGACGATCTGCGAGGTCGGGGTTACCAGCGGCGGATAGCCGAGGTCTTTGCGCACGCGCGGAATTTCAGCCAGCACTTCGCTCATGCGGTTGAGTGCGCCCTGCTCCTTCAACTGATTGGCCAGGTTGGAAATCATCCCGCCAGGCACCTGGTTAACCTGTACCCGGGTGTCGACTGCAGTAAATTCGCTCTCGAACTGATGATATTTCTTACGCACCGCGTAGAAGTACAGACCGATTTCCTGCAGCAGCTCCAGGTTCAGACCGGTGTCGAACTCGCTGCCTTTGAGCGCAGCCACCATCGATTCGGTGCCCGGATGGCTGGTGCCCCAGGCAAAGCTGGAGATCGCCGTGTCGATATGGTCCGCGCCGCTTTCAATCGCCTTGAGCTGACACATGGCAGCCAGACCGGCCGTGTCATGCGAGTGGATGAACACCGGCAGCGACTGCTCGGCCTTCAGCGCCTTGACCAGCTCACCCGTGGCATAAGGCGTCAACAGGCCGGCCATGTCCTTGATCGCCACCGAGTCACAGCCCATGGCTTCCATCTGCCGGGCCTGCGCCACGAAGGCCTCGATGGTGTGCACCGGGCTGGTGGTGTAAGCGATGGTGCCCTGTGCGTGTTTGCCCGCCGCTTTCACCGCCTCGATGGCAACCCGCAGGTTACGCACATCGTTCATGGCATCGAAAATACGGAACACATCAATACCGTTGACCGCCGCCTTGGCGACGAACGCCTTGACCACGTCATCGCTGTAGTGCCGATAACCCAGCAGGTTCTGCCCACGCAGGAGCATCTGCAACCGGGTATTGGGCAAGGCCGCACGCAGCTGGCGCAGGCGTTCCCACGGGTCTTCCTTGAGAAAACGCACGCAGGCATCGAAGGTAGCGCCGCCCCAGACTTCCAGCGACCAGTAGCCGACCTGGTCGAGCTTGTCGCAGATCGGCAGCATGTCTTCGGTACGCATGCGCGTCGCCAGCAACGATTGGTGAGCGTCACGCAGGATGGTGTCGGTTACAAAGATCTTCTTGGTCATTAGTAGTCCTTTCGAGCTGCAAGTTGTCAGCTGCAAGCTTCAAGTAAGAGCGACTCGGCTTTTACTTGCAGCTGGTAGCTTGAAACTTGCAGCTGCTTATTCATAAGCCTGCATGGGCGGCAATGGCGGCGGCGATGGCCAGGGCCAGCTCTTCGGGTTTGCGTTTGATCGAATAATTGGTCAGCTCGGGATGGCTCTCGACAAAGCTGGTGTTGAACTCACCGCTGCGAAACTCCGGGTTGCGGAGGATTTCCTGGTAGTAGGCAGCCGTGGTCTTGACCCCTTGCAGGCGCATGTCATCGAGCGCACGCAGGCCGCGGTCCATGGCCTCTTCCCAGGTCAACGCCCAGACAATCAGCTTCAGGCACATCGAGTCATAGAACGGCGGGATGGTGTAGCCGGTATAAATCGCCGTGTCGGTGCGCACGCCAGGGCCACCGGGCGCGTAATAGCGGGTGATCTTGCCAAAGCTGGGCAGGAAGTTGTTCTTCGGGTCCTCGGCGTTGATCCGGAACTGCAGGGCAAAACCGCGATGGATAATGTCTTCCTGCTTGACCGACAGCGGCAGGCCGGAGGCGATACGGATCTGCTCGCGAACGATATCAATGCCGGTGATTTCTTCGGTGATGGTGTGCTCGACCTGCACCCGGGTGTTCATTTCCATGAAGTACACCTCGCCCTCGGCGAGCAGAAACTCCACGGTGCCGGCGTTCTCGTAACCGACGGCCTTGGCCGCACGTACCGACAGATCGCCGATGTAGGCGCGCTGTTCGGGGGTCAACTGCGGGCTGGGAGCAATTTCGATGAGCTTCTGGTTGCGTCGCTGAATCGAACAGTCGCGCTCGAACAGGTGCACCACGTTGCCGAAGCTGTCGCCCAGAATCTGCGCTTCAATGTGCTTGGGATTGACGATGCATTTCTCGAGAAAGACTTCTGCCGAACCGAAGGCCTTGGTCGCTTCGGAAATCACCCGCGGGAAGGCCTGCTCGAGCTCTTCACGGCTGTTGCAGCGGCGGATGCCACGTCCACCGCCTCCGGAGGTGGCCTTGAGCATCACCGGGTAACCGATACGCTCGCCCTCGGCCAGCGCCTCATCGATATCTGCCACGTTGCCTTCGGTGCCGGGCGTGACCGGCACGCCGGCCTTGATCATGCTGCGCCGGGCCTCGGTCTTGTCCCCCATGCGGCGAATCACTTCTGCCGAGGGACCGATGAATTTGATCCCTCGCTCGGCACAGATATCGGCCAGTTCGGCATTCTCGGAAAGAAAGCCATAACCGGGATGCAACGCATCGCAGCCGGTCTCCACTGCCAGATTCACCAATTTACGCGGGTTCAGGTAACCCGCCAGAGGTTCGGCACCAATGCTGTAGGCTTCGTCGGCACGTTTGACATGCAAGGCATGCCGGTCCGCTTCGGAAAAGATCGCCACCGAGCGAATGCCCATCTCGGCGCATGCACGCACGATGCGAACGGCAATCTCCCCGCGGTTGGCGATCAGAATTTTTGTTATCACTGACGTTTCCCTCGACCCACACTTGTAACCGTGTATGTGACTGAATGTCGCAGGGCCACCCTATGCCGAATCGAGGATTAACAAAAATGAGTAAAAGTTGGGAGGTGCATAAGTAAAAGCTTATAGTTGAGGCTTCAGCAGCGTCAGGAAGCTTTTATAAATGCGTAAGTCATTGATGCGTATGACATTGCGTCAGTTGCGCATTTTCAATGAAGTGTGCGATCTGCGCTCCTACAGCCGTGCGGCCGAAGAGATGTCGCTGACACAGCCCGCTGTCAGCCTGCAGATTCGCCAGCTCGAAGAGCTGATCGGCCAGCCGCTGTTCGAATACGTCAGCAAAAAGCTCTACCTGACCGAAGCGGCGCAAGCGCTACAACAGGCCAGTCGGGATATTTTCGGGCGCCTGGAAAGTCTCGACATGCAGCTTTCCGACATGCAGGGCTCGCTGCAGGGCCAGTTGAAGCTCGCCGTCGAGTCGAGCTGCAAGTACTTCATCCCTCACCTGTTCGCCGCCTTCAAGCGCCAGCACCCGGAAGTCAGCCTGAGCCTGATGGTGGTCAATCGCGCGCAAGTCATCAGGCGCCTGTCGGATAACCGCGATGATCTTGTGGTGATGTCGGCAGTGCCGCTGGACATGGGCCTGGAGTTCCTGCCGTTCCTGAATAACCCGATTGTCGCCGTCGCGCCGCCTGACCATCCGCTGAGCAGCCGCGCGACGCTGAACCTGAAAGATCTGGAGCCATGGCCGTTGCTGACCCGAGAAACAGGATCAGGCACGCGTCGGGCCTGCGAGGAATTTTTCAAAGAGAAGCGCGTGCATTTCACGCAGACGCTGGAAGTGTCCTCCAGCGAAGCACAACGTGAATGTGTGGTTGCCGGGCTGGGCCTGGCGATGCTGACCCGACACGCGGTCTGCCAGGAACTCGCCACAGGCGCCCTGGTGGAGCTGCCCGTGGCGGAGTTGCCGCTGTATCGCAGCTGGTGTGTGGCTCAGGCCGGGGACAAACGCCTTTCACCCGTGGCACATGCGTTTCTTGCGTTCATCCGCAGTGAACGTGCGCAGATCAGCCAGCTTGTCGAGCGTTTCGACGGTCGACCGCGGGCAACTTGATCGCCTGCCAAACGGCGTTGTCCATGCCGTCCATGTAGTCGCACAACTCCTGATTGAGCTGACGTGCCTCGCTGTAGCTTTCAATTGCCCGACGAAACTCCATGCGACGTTGATCTTCCTGCTGACGGCGGGTTTTCACGGTGCTGGTAGGTAAATCATCGTAATGCCGAGCCATATCCTGTCTCCCAATACGTTTTGTGGGAGCACCAGCATGGAGCGAGGCAATGACAATCAGGCGGCGGGCATATGACAGCTTGGTTAAATTTTGAAACGTGGTAGCCGGAAAAGAGCCGCGAAAAATATATATCTACCGCATTCCGGTGCTCTAACGATAGAAACTGGCCCTGCAGGATGCAATTCACTCATTACATCAATTAATAGCAAGGAGCTACCTAATGACTATCGAAAACAAAAACTGGCAGGCACGTGATGACAGGATGCCAGGCGTTAAGACCTTGAAAGTTTCCGGCATCGTGACTGCCCCGCAGGCAAATTCGGTTCCGGTACTGGTCAAGAGCGCCAGACCAGCCGCTTTCAGCCATCTGGGTCTGGATCTGACGTTTGAAGCCCAAGACATCGGCGCCCAGGTGCTTACCGACAAAGAAGTTGTCTATACCCAGCCAAGTGGTGCCGATATCACGACTGTCAGCGTTTACTACAACGGCGAGCTGCTGGCGTCCATCAATGCAGTAGAAGTGACGCATTGATCAACGCAACATAGCATCTGATTCATGGGCTCCCGCCAATCACCTCAGGTCATTGGCGGGAGTTTTGGCGTCGTTTTCAAATTGAAAACGGCGTCAGTCTTCGTGGGTCTTGATCGACTTCGGTGACAGGCGCAAGCCGCGCAGGCTGCGTTTGACGCTCTTGAGGTGGTTGACCAGACCTGGGCCGCGGGCCATTGCGACGCCCATCGCCAGCACATCAATGACCACCAGGTGCGCGATGCGCGAGGTCAGCGGCGTGTAGATTTCGGTGTCTTCGTGCACATCGATGGCCAGATTGACCGAGGACAACTCGGCCAGCGGCGTCTGACTGGGGCACAGGGTGATCAGTGTGGCGCCGCTCTCGCGGACCAGATTGGCGGTGATCAGCAAATCCTTCGAACGGCCAGACTGCGAAATGCACACCGCGACATCCGTCGGCTTTAGCGTGACGGCCGACATTGCCTGCATGTGCGGATCGGAATAAGCCGCAGCGGTCAGCAGCAAACGAAAGAACTTGTGCTGCGCATCGGCGGCTACTGCGCCGGACGCGCCAAACCCGTAGAACTCGACCCGATTGGCCCCGGCCATGGCCGTGACTGCCAGTTGCAACGCATGGGGGTCGAGGTTTTCGCGCACTTCCATGAGCGTGTGCAGCGTGGTGTCGAAAATCTTCAGGCTGTAGTCGGCAACCGAATCGTCTTCGTGAATCGCGAACTGTCCAAAACTTGCGCCCGCCGCGAGGCTCTGCGCCAGCTTGAGCTTGAGGTCCTGAAACCCGGTGCAGCCGATGGCCCGGCAAAAACGCACGATGGTCGGCTCACTGATACCGACGCTGTGCGCCAGGTCTGCCATGGAACTGTGCATCACGGCCGCAGGGTCGAGCAGCACATGGTCAGCTACCTTGAGCTCCGATTTGCGCAGCAGATTACGTGACTGGGCGATGTGTTGCAGCAGATTCAAGGGGCAGACTCGGCAAAAGAGAGGTGGGCTGGGTTGTAGCTTTCTTGTAGTTATACTACATGACCTGCCAGCCGCCCAGTTAAACGAAGCTGTCACGGGCTGGCTGTGCTGGCTTTATCAGCGGCATTTGTGGGAATAATCCTACATTAGGCCGGATTCCCTGTCAGACCCTGACTGTTCACCAATAACGGTAGACGCAACGCATTCGCTCCCGGCGACAGGCGACGACCGGTCGTCAGCGCCTCCGCCATTTTTATTGCCTGACGCAAAGCATGGTTTGCCCGTCATCGCGCGGCACCCTAGAATGCGCTGATGCGCGATGATCTCTCTCTTCTTCTGAATTCCCTCAACGATGCCCAACGTCAGGCCGTAGCTGCCTCTCTGGGTCGTCAGTTGGTTCTGGCTGGTGCTGGCTCCGGCAAAACCCGTGTGCTGGTGCATCGCATCGCCTGGCTGATGCAGGTCGAGCAAGCCTCCCCGCATTCGGTCCTGTCGGTGACGTTCACCAACAAGGCCGCCGCCGAGATGCGCCACCGTATCGAGCAGCTGATGGGCATCAGCCCGGCTGGCATGTGGGTGGGCACCTTCCACGGTCTGGCCCACCGCCTGTTGCGTGCGCACTGGCAGGAAGCCGGGCTGGTACAGACCTTCCAGATTCTCGACAGCGACGACCAGCAGCGTCTGGTAAAGCGCGTGATGCGCGAGCTGGGCCTGGACGAACAACGCTGGCCTGCACGTCAGGCCCAGTGGTTCATCAATGGTCAGAAAGACGAAGGCCTGCGCCCGAAACATATTCAGGCCAGCGGCGACCTGTTCCTGACCACCATGAAAAGCGTCTACGAAGCCTACGAGATCGCCTGCCAGCGAGCCGGCGTCATCGACTTCTCCGAACTGCTGCTACGCGCACTCGACCTGTGGCGCGATAACCCGGGCTTGCTGGCGCATTATCAGCGCCGCTTCCGTCACGTCCTGGTGGACGAGTTCCAGGACACCAACGCCGTGCAGTACGCCTGGCTGCGCCTGCTCGCCCAGGGGGGCGACAGCCTGATGGTGGTCGGCGACGACGATCAGTCCATTTACGGCTGGCGTGGCGCGAAGATCGAGAACATCCACCAGTATTCCTCGGACTTCCCGGACACCGAAGTCATCCGCCTGGAGCAGAACTACCGCTCCACGGCGAGCATCCTCAAGGCCGCCAATGGCTTGATCATCAATAACAGTGGTCGCCTGGGCAAGGAATTGTGGACCGACGTCGGCGATGGCGAGCTGATCAATCTGTATGCCGCGTTCAACGAGCACGATGAAGCGCGTTACGTGGTCGAGACCATCGAGAGCGCGCTGAAAACCGGTATTTCGCGTAACGATATCGCCATTCTGTACCGCTCCAACGCCCAGTCGCGGGTGCTTGAAGAAGCCCTGCTGCGTGAGCGTATTCCGTACCGCATCTACGGCGGACAGCGCTTCTTCGAGCGCGCCGAAATCAAGAACGCCATGGCCTACATGCGCTTGCTGGAAGGCCGTGGCAACGATGCGGCACTGGAGCGGGTGATCAACGTGCCGGCGCGCGGCATCGGCGAAAAGACCGTCGAAGCGATTCGCGAGCATGCGCGTCATGCCGATGTGTCCATGTGGGAAGCCATGCGCCTGCTGGTGGCCAACAAGGGCCTGACCGGACGCGCCGCCACTGCCCTGGGCGGTTTCATCGAGCTGATCGAGAACCTCGCGGCCAAGGTCATGGAAATGCCGCTGCACCTGATGACCCAGACGGTGATCGAACAGTCCGGGCTGATTACCTATCACGAGCAGGAAAAAGGCGAGAAAGGTCAGGCGCGGGTAGAAAACCTTGAGGAACTGGTCAGCGCTGCGCGTGCCTTCGAGAATCACGAAAGCGAAGAAGACCTGACGCCACTGGCAGCGTTCCTGGGGCATGCCTCGCTGGAAGCGGGCGACACCCAGGCGCAGGAGCATGAAGACAGCATTCAGCTGATGACCCTGCACAGCGCCAAGGGCCTGGAATTCCCGCATGTGTTCCTGGTGGGCATGGAGGAAGGGCTGTTCCCGCACAAGATGAGCCTGGAAGAACCGGGCCGTCTTGAAGAGGAACGGCGTCTGGCCTATGTCGGCATCACCCGGGCCATGAAACAGCTGGTGATGACCTACGCCGAGACGCGTCGTCTGTACGGCAGCGAAACCTACAACAAGGTCTCGCGTTTCGTACGGGAGATTCCGCCTGCGTTGATTCAGGAAGTCCGGCTGTCCAACAGCGTCAACCGTCCGTTCGGCGGCACGCCGAAATTCAACAGCAGCAGCCTGTTCAACGGCACGGGCATTCCGGAAACCGAGTTCACCATGGGCCAGCGCGTCCAGCATGCGGTGTTCGGCGAAGGCGTGATCCTCAACTTCGAAGGCGCCGGCGCCCAGGCACGGGTGCAGGTCAACTTCCCCGAGGGCAGCAAGTGGCTGATGATGGGCTACGCGAAGCTGGTGCCGTTGTAGGCCGGTCAATCATCGTCCATACGCCCCTGACTGCCACTGACTATCGTTCCCGCGCTAAGCGTGAGGAACGATAATCCTCGTACACATCTTACGAAGCGCGTAGAAAAGTCCTACGCTGTTTATGTAAAAGTCCGAAACACTAACGCGCTGGTCATGTCGCCATCCGCTGTGCAACATGGCGCGCGTGCAATCACAAAACGGGAATACCCTTATGCAACGTTTTCTAAGCATCGCGATGGCGCTGTGCATTGGGCTCACCATGAGCCTGGATGTGAACGCCGCGCGCTTTGGTGGCGGCAAGAGCATGGGCTCGGCGCCTACGCATCAGACACGTCAGGCCGCGCCTTCCACACCTGCGGCAGCGCCTAACGCTGCGGGTCGTCCTGCCGCTGCGGCAAGCGGTGCTTCGCGCTGGCTGGGCCCATTGGCCGGTATCGCTGCCGGTGGCCTGCTGGCATCGATGTTCATGGGTGACGGCTTCAACGGCCTGCAACTGTTCGACATTCTGATCATGGGCCTCATCGCCTTCCTGATCTTCCGCTTCATTGCGCGTCGTCGTCAGCAGCAACAGCCGAAAATGGCTGCTGCCGGTGCGCCGCCGTACCAGCGCGAAACCAGCCAGCCCGCACAGAACCCGATCTTCGGCAGTTCGTCGCCTGCCTCTGCTGCGCCAGTGATCAACGCACCGGCCTGGTTCAATGAACAGCGCTTTCTGGACGCTGCCCGCGGCCACTTCCAGTCGCTGCAGGAGCACTGGGACGCCAACGAGATGGACAAGATCGCCGAGTTCGTCACCCCGCAAATGCTGCAATTCCTGAAAAAGGAACGTGCAGATCTGGGCGACGGCTTCCAGTCGACCTTCATCGAAAACCTTCAGGTTCAGCTGGACGGTGTGGATGATTGTGCCGACAAGACCATTGCCACCCTGACCTTCTCGGGCGTGTCCAAGACGTCGCGTTTCGATCAGGGCGAAGTGTTCAGCGAAAGCTGGAACATGGAACGCCCGCAAGGCGATAACCAGCCTTGGCTGGTGGCAGGAATTCGCCAGAACGGTTGAACCAGAACCCGTTCTCGCGTTCAGAACCCCGGACATGTCCGGGGTTTTTGTTTATCCGTTCGGATAGTTATTTTGAGAAAGGCTTTACGCTACTGTATAACCCGCGCCATCAAGTGAGAGGATCTGTGTCGTGGAAGAAGTCATTGAACAACTGCGTGAAGCAAATGAACCGGTTCCGGTTCCGCTTGAGCTGCCTGACGAAGACCAACTGGTCGAGATCGAGGAACAGCTGTTCATCAACATTCCGTTTGTCTTCAAGGAATTTCTCCTGACAGTCAGCGATGTGGTGTATGGCAGCCTTGAACCCGTCACAGTGACCGACCCGCAGTCGCACACCTACCTGCCAGACGTGGCCGCCACGGCCTGGGACCTGGGCGTACCACGCGAGCTGATCCCGATCTGTCAGGACGGTGACGACTACTACTGCGTCGAGGAAGACGGCACTGTATTGCTGTGGTCCGCCGAAGAAGAACTGGTCACCGAAGACAGCTGGGAGTCGGTCTGGCACTGGGCCCGGGATGTCTGGCTGGAAAGCTGAGACACCCCGCCGCGCGCGTTTGAAGGATCTCCGGGCGCTAATGCCCGGGGGATTCCGGATGATTCCCCAGCGTCTCAAGCAACGCAATCTGCATCCGTGTATGCACACGGATCAGCCAGCGCCACAGCAATGCAGCGACCAGCGCAGCAACCAGAGCGACCACCAGCAGCAGTTCGTTGGCGGGCAGAATGCTTGCCGACAGCGCCGCCAGCATCACGAAAATCACCACCAGCGACAACAACGGAATCACCTCGGCCACGACCTTGCGCACGCGCACGGTATGCCGGCCCGCCATCTCGGGTTTCACGCCCATCTCGGCCAGCAGCATCGACAGCGCCTTGAGCTTGCGGTACGCGGCAATCAGAAACGGCAGTGACAGCAGCAGTGCGGCGCCGCATATCCAGGCTTTCTGATGGCTGACATCGCCCACCCATTCGCTCATGTAGCCGCCCAGACGCTCGGCGAAGTAACCACCACTGAAAAAGATCGCCATCACCAGCGCCAGGTTGACGCCGACCTGCAAGAGAATCCGCCTGATCATCCCGGCCAGCACTGCACTCTGGCCTTGCGGCTGAATGCTGCGCAGCCACTCGCCGTACATGCCGAACACCCGCGCAACGCGCCGGGGCATGATCGCCGCCAGCTTCAGCGACAACGGGTCTGCGCCACGAATCAGGTAGGGTGTCAGCAGGGTGGTGATGGCGGATACGGCGACTGCCACCGGGTACAGAAAGTCGCTGGTGACCTGCAGGGTCATGCCCAGCGCCGCGATGATGAAGGAGAACTCGCCAATCTGCGACAGTCCCATGCCCACGCGCAGCGAGGTACGGCCATCGTTGCCAGCGATAAAAGCGCCCAGCCCGCAGGACAGCATCTTGCCCAGCACCACGGCAACGGTAATGACGGCGATCGGCCAAGCGTATTGCAGCAGGATGCCCGGATCGATCAGCAAACCGATGGCGACGAAAAAGATCGCGCTGAACATGTCGCGAACCGGCTCGATCAGGCGCTCGATCTTCAGTAACTCACGCGACTCGGCCATGATCGCGCCGATCAGGAAGGCGCCCAGTACCATGCTGTATTCCAGCTTGACCACCAGCAGGCAAAAGCCGAAACACAGGCCCAGCACGGTGATCAGCAACATCTCGTTGCTTTCGAATCTGGCGACATAGGACAGCAGTCGAGGCACCACAAGGATCCCGATCACCAGCGCCACAATCATGAACAGCGACAGCTTGCCGACGGTGGAGAACACTTCGCCGGAACTGACCGAGCCGCTGACAGCGATGCCGGACAACAGCGCGATGATGCCGATACCGAGAATGTCTTCCACGATCAACACACCGAAGATCAACTGGGCAAAGCGCTGGTTCTTCATCTTCAGGTCGTTGAGCGCCTTGACGATGATGGTGGTGGAAGAAATCGCCAGAATCGCGCCGAGAAACAGCGAGTCCATGGTTTTCCAGCCAAAGAACTGCCCGATCTCGTAACCGATCCAGATCATCAGGGCAATTTCCAGGAAGGCCGCGATGAACGCCGTGGCGCCGACCTTGAACAGCTTGCGCAGGCTGAACTCCAGCCCCAGGCAGAACATCAGGAAGATCACCCCCAGTTCGGCCAGAATTTTGATGGTCTCTTCGTCGTGGATCAGACTGAATGGCGGGGTGTGCGGACCGATGATGAACCCGGCAACGATATAGCCAAGTACGACCGGCTGCCGGAGTCGATGGAACAGGATGGTCACCACACCGGCCACCAGCATGATCACTGCCAGGTCCTGAATGAAATTGATGGCATGCATGATGGCGAAGCTCCTTGTGATGATGACGTTGCAAGCCGATATCGCCGTGCCCTACAGGGCGACAGCTATCCTTTTCGTCACTAAAATCAGATAAAGACGCAGGAAAAGACCCGATCCACAGGTTTTTGCAGGTTAACACCGCCCCCTTCGACATAAAGGCGGTGCAATATATGGAAACAGATAGTTATGACGCGTGACGGCCGCCTGCTGGCCAGCGTCCCGATAACTGTCGCAAGCCCCTTGAGCGCCAGCATAGGCGCCCCTTGAACACCTTGACCGTGTGAGTACGCTATGGAACCCGGAAACGCCCAGCTGTCGATGACTGTATTGATGACCCCGGACATGGCCAACTTCTCTGGCAACGTACACGGCGGCACGCTGCTCAAGTACCTGGACGAAGTGGCCTACGCATGTGCCAGCCGCTACGCCGGACGCTACGTGGTGACGCTGTCGGTAGACCAGGTGATTTTCCGTGAGCCGGTGCACGTCGGTGAACTGGTGACCTTTCTCGCCTCGGTCAATTACACCGGCAACACGTCCATGGAGGTGGGCATCAAGGTGGTCACCGAAAATATCCGCGAGCGCTCGGTACGCCATTCCAACAGCTGCTTCTTCACCATGGTTGCCGTGGACGACAATCGCAAGCCCGCCAGCGTCCCGCCCCTGGAGCCCGAATCGGCCGATGCCAAGCGGCGTTTCATCCAGGCGCAGCAACGCCGCCAGATTCGTCAGGAACTGGAAAAGCGCTATCAGGACATCAAGGAAGAAGCGTTGTAAGAGGCAGACTCGGGCACGGATGCCCGAGTCGTCGATGGCAGCCGGGTTTACAGACGCACGGCGTCGAACCTGACCCGCGGATGCGCAATACGATCCTGAGCGCGCACCAGTTCCAGTTCATAGCTGCCACAGGCCTGGGTTTCCAGCAGCACTTCGTGGACGGCGGCCGCAGCGAACTCGAACGCGGCAACCAGATCGTCGCCCAGCAGCACACGCGACAGAAACAAACCGGAGGTCAGATCACCCACGCCGACCGGCTGACGCGGAAACGCCAGTAACGGGCGGCGCAGGTGCCAGCTCGCCTCGGCGGTGACCAGCAGCATTTCGAAGCCATCGGCGGCCTTGCCGGGGTAATCGAGGTGTTTCACCACAATCGCCTTGGGACCACGCGCCAGCAAGGCACGCGCCATCGCCAGGCAGTCGTGCAGTGATTCGGGCTTACGACCCGAGAAGCTGTCCAGCTCCAGTTGATTGGGGCACATGAAGTCCGCCATGGCCGCCGCTTCCTGCAGCAGGAAATCACTGACTTCGGGCGCAACGATGCAGCCTTTTTCAGGATGGCCCATCACCGGGTCGCACAGGTACAGCGCTTTCGGATTGGCCGCCTTGATACGTGCCACGCCCGTGAGGATCGCCCTGCCCTGCGCCGCACTGCCCAGATACCCCGACAGCACCGCATCGCAGTTGCCCAGCTCGCCGATGGCGGCAATGCCGTCGATCAGCGCAGGAATCTGCTGCGGAGCCAGCACTTCGCCGGTCCACTGCTTGTATTGCGTGTGGTTGGAGAACTGGACCGTGTTGAGCGGCCAGACGTTGACCCCGATACGCTGCATCGGGAACACCGCTGCGCTGTTGCCGGCGTGGCCGAATACCACATGGGACTGGATAGCGAGCAAATGAGGCGTACGTTTCATGGGGGGCGGAATCCTGAACACGATGCAAATGCAATAATGAGAAATATAAGTCGCGCAGTATGGCTGTAAATCACTCAGGACAGTTAAGCTGACGACTCCTACGCTGGAGCACTCCGTCATGCTGACCCTGGGAAACATCTTCGTGCTGATGCTGTTCGCGAGCGCCGCGGCCTGGTGGTGGCACGCCCATGGTCTGCGCGAAAAGGCCCTGGCACGCGTCAAGCAGCACTGCGCACGCCTCGAACTGCAACTGCTGGACGACGCGGTTGCCCTGCGCCGCCTGACCTTCGCCCGCGACGCTCAAGGCCGCAAACGCCTGGCCCGGGTGTATGGCTTCGAGTTCACGGTGACCGGCGAGCAACGTCACCCTGGCACCATCACCCTGTTCGGCGCGCACACTGCGCAAATCGAACTGGCACCCTACCCGTTTGAAATCAAAACACCACCGCCCAGCGCTGAAGTTATTCAGATGAGCGAATGGCGTCAATCGCATCAGAAATGGAAGCAGTAGCCGCGCACGACGCTCGTCGCCGCGATTCAGCGCTCATGTCCATGCCTGAACCCGACTGACTATCGTGCCAATGCTCCGCGTTGGCATGCCGTTCCGGACGCCCCGCGTCCTGCCCTCAGCAAGCCGCTAGCCCCCGTCACACCAGACACTCCGCCATCTGCGCCTGCAACTTATCCACATCCTGAGCAGTGGAAAAGATCAATTCCAGGCGTGAGTCCTGACGCCATTCACTGATTTGCCAGGCCAGCGGAGCACCATCAACGACGTTGCCGGAATACCAGCCGCACTCGCTGTGGATAACCATCTTCGCCCGTCGCCAATCAAGGCTTTCCAGCCAGCGCAGGATGCGCTGCAGATCGAAGCGCTGCGAGGGATGCCAGCGCCAACCGATGCTCCAGCCTTCAGCACTGACCTGACTCAGACAGATCGGCACCTTCGGGTCGGTCCATAGCGCCGGCAAGTGGCCGACGCCATCGGGAAGCATCAGCTTATCCACAGACTGTTTATCCACAGCAGTACCGCTGGTAAACCCCGGCACACAGCTCAGGGGCAGCTCGCCGTGTCGGGTCCAGATCAAGGCGTGCGGCAGCAACTGTTCGGTCAATGCCTGACGAGAGATATCATCCAGTTGCTCGGACTTGTTCATGACCACCAGCCCGGCATGCGCCAGGGCTTCCTGCTGAGTACTCGGCAACGGTTGTCCGGCGAGCATTGCCTGCGCGTCCAGCACCACCACGCCGGGCTGGACATCCAGGACGCCGCGCCACGGCGCTTCGCGCAATTGCGTCATCAGCTGCGCGGGATGGCCCAGCCCCGAAGGCTCGATCAACAGACGGTCCGGTCGCGCCTTGCGCAACAAACGCCCCAGGCCGATCTGAAAGGGCACGCCATTGACGCAACACAGGCAGCCGCCAGCCACTTCGCCAAGTGCGATACCATCGGCATCCGTAGTCAGCAGCGCGGCGTCCAGGCCGATCTGCCCGAACTCGTTGATCAGTATGGCCCAGCGCTCATGGGCAGGTTTCTGCGCCAGCAGGCGCTTGATCAGGCTGGTCTTGCCGGCGCCCAGCGGGCCACCGATGACATGCGTCGGTATGTTTTGCAGCATGAGATCACTTTTGGCGAATGCGTGGTTCATTGAAGAGCAAGGAAGGATAACGATGCAAGTAATGCGGCTGTCTGCCCGCCTGGCGTTGATGCTGCTGACAGTGTCTTGCGGCTCAGCGTGGGCCGAAGCGTGCCTGGTCCACAGCCAGGCCGAAAGGCTCGACGTGAAGGTCTGCCAGGAAAATATCAACATCCCGGCAAACCTGTTTCACGACAGCTTCTGCCAGCCGCAACTGGCCGGGCAGAAGACTGAGACCGTCTATTCGCAACAGTGCCCGACAGGTGCGTTCGGCGTCTGCCGCAATGCGCAGGTTGCCAATATGCCGTATCGCGAGCACATCCACTATTACGGCGTCGCCGGTGATGCGCTGTACCTCAAGCCCTTCTGCGAAGGCCAGAGCAAGGGGCAGTGGCTAACGCCTGACTGAACCTCAGGCCAGCCAGTCCAGCGTCAGAATCAACCTGCGCTCGTTGCGCAGCAGTTGCGGCGAGCGGTGGATCAGACCAAAACCTTCATTGCCGTGCCAGCGCTCGCCCTTGAGCAGCGCCACTTCACCGCTGTTGATCTGCTGGATATGGGCAGCATCCGTCGGCTCGGCGTCCAGACGCCCCAGTTGTTTGCGGTCCATCACCCCTTCATGCAGCCATTGACTGCCAACCCCGCCGTAAGTGGTGATGAGACGCACCGGCACGTGGTCGACATGGAAGCGCGAGCACATGGCCTTGTCGAGCACCCGCAGGCGCAGGCCAACGCATTCGGCACCCAGCAGACAGGCATAGGCGCTGACCAGCCAGGAAACGTCGGCAATGAACCCCTGATAGCCCAGCAGGTCGGAATAGCCCGATGCCAGCGCGCTCAGGTCAGGCTCGACCTCGCCGCCCTGCACTTCCAGGGTCATGGACTCGGCAAGAGGCTCACCCATCGACAGCAGCAAGGCACCGAAATCTTCTATATGCGCAGGCAACTGACGCTGCCAGAGCGCCAGGTTGACGCCATCCTGCAGAATCTCGCTCAACACATCGGGCGTAGCGCCCTGTACCTGCCGGACTGCGGTTTCAGGTTTAAAACGATAGGCCAGCATCAGGCAGCCACCTCTGCGTGCCATTCGCCAAACGGATCGGCCAGCGCACGCCAACGCTCGACACCCGCCTCCATCTCCGCATCAGTGAGCAGGCAGTTGTCCAGCTCAGCGGTCAGCCGCGCAAAATCAATGTTCTGGCCGATGAACACCAGTTCCTGCCGACAGTCGCCAGTCTCAGTCGACCAGTTCTCCAGAATGGAACTGACGCTTTCCTTGTCCTCGGGCCAGCTGTCGCGGTTCACGAAACGCCACCAACGCCCGGCAAAGCCATGGCGCATCAAACCGCCTGCCTGCGACCAGCTGCCCGCATCCTTGTATTTGCTGGCCAGCCAGAAGAAGCCTTTGGAGCGCAGCAGCTTGCCGTTGCTCCAGGGACGATTGATGAAATCGAAAAAGCGCTCCGGATGGAACGGCCGGCGAGCACGATAGGCGGTTGATGCAATGCCGTACTCTTCGCTTTCCGGCATGTGTTCGCCGCGCATTTCCTTGAGCCAGCCCGGTGCCTGGGAAGCACGCTGGAAGTCAAAGCGCCCGGTGTTGAGAATCGTCGCCAACGGCACCTGACCCATCACCATCGGCACAATCTCGGCCTCCGGGTTGAGGCGCTTGAGGATCGCCATCAGCTCTTCACGCTCAATGGAACTGATCAGGTCGATCTTGCTAAGCAGGATGACGTCGGCAAACTCGATCTGCTCGATCAGCAGGTCGGTAATCGAGCGATCATCGTCTTCACCCATGGTTTCACCGCGTGTGGACAAGCCGTCTGCGGCCTCGTAATCGAGCAGGAAGTTCACGCCATCGACCACGGTGACCATGGTGTCCAGGCGCGCCAGGTCCATCAGGCTTTTGCCGGCCTCGTCGCGGAAAGTGAAGGTTTCAGCCACGGGCAACGGCTCGGAGATTCCCGTGGATTCGATCAATAAGTAATCAAAACGACCGTCCTGTGCCAGGCGGCTGACCTCTTCGAGCAGATCCTCGCGCAAGGTGCAGCAGATGCAGCCATTGCTCATCTCGATCAGCTTTTCTTCGGCGCGGTTGAGGCTGACATCACGCTGAACTTCGCTGCCGTCGATGTTGATCTCGCTCATGTCGTTGACGATCACCGCAACCCGCAGGTTTTCACGGTTGCGCAGCACGTAATTGAGTAAAGTGCTTTTTCCGGCCCCGAGAAAACCGGACAGAACGGTAACGGGTAGAAGATTTGCCATCAGGATTCTCCAGGCAGCTGCAAGGCTTGAACCTTGTTCATGTCGGCTGCGACGAATCCCTCTGGCAGCCCACTCCAATCACATCAGGATGTTATAGTATAACAAGCCGAAATAGCTATGGCCTTGGTGAAGGGATCTTCATGAGACGGGTTTCGACAGGTTTGATGGCGATGCTGATCAGCACGCATTTGATGGCTGCACCACCAAGACCCTCCGCCGACCTCGCTACCTGTACCCGCAGCGCGACGCTGCTGGCGTGCAACGATGCGCAGGGCAATAGCTACAGCGTGGCAGCCGCCGGATCAACGACGTGGTTAAAGGGCTACGAGGTACTCGACAAGCGCCGTTGGGCGCAGACCAACAGTCGCTATGGCCAGTTGACGTTTTTTACCGGGCTGGCTTCTGATGGCGAAGCCTGGGTAGGCACTGTGCAGCGTGTGGGCTGGACGACAATCACCCGGGTATCCAGCTCAAGCGGCACGCGCAGCAAGATCACCTGCAGCCGCTTGAATGGCTGCCGCTGAGCCGATCAGACCGGCTGTTCCTGCTTCTGCGCCTGCAGCCAGGCCATGTGCGAGTCGACTGGCGGGTTACGCTGGAAATAGCGCTGCAGGCCATCGAACAGACCATCGGCAACGGCCTGTTGATGACGCGCCGTGACCAGGCGCTGGCTGTCGCGGCTGTTGGAGATGAAGCCGGTCTCGACCAGAATCGACGGCACATCCGGTGATTTGAGAACGGCGAAACCGGCCTGTTCAACGCGCTTCTGATGCAGCGTGGTGATGCCTTCCAGACTGCCCAGGACGGTGTGACCCAGTTGCAGGCTGGCCGCAATGGTGGCGTTCATCGACATGTCGAGAATCACCCCGGCGAGCATCGGGTCCTTGTCCTTCAGATTCAGCAGCGACGTGGCACCCAGCAGGTCCGCACCGTTTTCCCGCTGAGCCATGAAACGCGCGGTTGCCGACGTTGCTCCGCCTTCGGAAAGGGCAAACACCGACGCACCCGATGCCGTCAGCCGAGGCGCAGCATCGGCATGCACGGAGATGAACATGTCAGCGTTGGACTTGTGCGCGAACTCGACGCGCTTGCGCAGCGGTACGAAAAAGTCATCGTTGCGCACCAGACGTACGTCGAAGCCCTTCTCGCGCTTCAAGCGTCTGGCCAGCAACTGAGCAATGGACAGCACCACATCTTTTTCACGCTCACCCCGCGAACCAACAGCGCCAGGATCCTTACCGCCATGACCGGCATCGACTACCACCATGATGTCGCGTCCGGTGTGCGCCTTGCTGGTCGGGATCGGCACAGGCACTGGCGGCGGCAGCTCAGCCATCTGCACAGGCGCATGAGCCGTGGAACTCATGTCCAGCACCAGCCGATGCCCCTGCCCGCCTTCCGGACCAAGCAGGAAACTGTTGAGCTGTACCGGTGCGGTGAGGTCCAGCACGATGCGCGTGTCGTCACCCTGGCCGTAGTGCCCGGAGCGAATCGATTTTATGACGGTACGGTCCAGCGCCAATTGGCTGAAGTCGCCGGTCAGCCGCGAACCGCTGACGTCGATGATCAGGCGGTCGGGAGCTGTCAGAGTGAAGGTCTTGTATTGCACCGGGCCGCTCAGGTCGAGGACCAGTCGCAGCTTGTCGTTGGTACGCCAAAGACGGGCGTTACGAATCTGCGTGGCGTAGGCACCCAACGGCAACGTCAGGGCCGCACTGGCCAGCAGCATGTTGAGCAACACTTGGCGTCGGTGCATGGAACGTCTCAAAGAGCAAATTGAGCATCCCGGCTCACGAAGGGTTCATCCACATCATTAGTAACAATATAACATGCAGTTACGAGCGAAAGATGAGGCCCTTCATGAAGATTAAGTCATCTGAAACGCTGTCAGAGGCGACAAAAATTCATCACCTCTGCGCGGCGTGTTCCACGTGGAACATAACTCTCTGAATTTGATCAGGTACGCGGGGCAACGTTGCCACATTGCGGCCCCAGCCACACCGCGCGGGTGTCCATGCTGCCGTTCTGTTGCTGACCGGTGGCGTTGAATGTGCCGACGACGTTGGTGGTGAACTCGCGATCACTCAGGAACTGCGCCTGCCCGGTGCCCTTGGCTTTCGGGCAGCTGAACTGGAAGTTCCAGGTCTTGCCGTTGCGCGCCGTGATCTTTTGCGTGCATCCGGATGCCGGGTCAGTCAGGGGAATGTCGTCCGACTGCACCTGAGCCTGAGTCAGGCAGGCCCTCACACCTTTGCCGCCCAGGGTGACGCCCTGCTTCTTCATCATCTGTTCCATCATCGCACGCTGCTCGGGCGGCAGATTCTGCAACTGCCCCAGCATCAACTGCATGTCCGGCAGCTGCTGTCCGTCCACTTTCATATTGCTGGACGTCAGCTCCCACAAACCCGGTTGCAGCATCTGCGCCTGAGCCAAAGGAGCCGCCAGACAAAACATCCAAGCCAACATGCGTTTGTTCATTTCAAGATTCCTGATCGGGCATTACGGATGAAAACGAGACTGGAATAATCCAGCCAAAAGATAAACCTTAGACGGCACACATGTCGCCCAGTTGCACCCGGAATTAAATAGCGACATTCCTGTTCAGCTGTGGTCTGTTAGGCAGCAAAGGCGAGGAGCATTGTTCCACATGGATTATCACGACCCGTACTTTTTCGGTTACGTCCTGGGTTTCATTCATTTACTCGGTACAGGTGCCGCCATCCATGCATTGCTGACCGTGCGGACTTCCCAAGGAGCAATTGCCTGGGCGATGCCGCTGCTGTTCATTCCCTATTTCACCTTGCTGCCTTATCTGGTGTTCGGCCGAAGCTCATTCGATGCGTACATCAAGGCGCGTCGCCAGGCCAACCAGGAAATGCGGATCGCGATCGGCAGCCTCAACTGGCGGCCATGGATGGAAGAGGCCGTGGCTGCGCGTCGATCGGATGCCTATGCGGCGCTGCGGGCAATGCCCAAGCTGGGCAACATGCCGGCGCTGGCCAACAACAAGGTCAGGCTGCTGATCAACGGCGAAGAAACCTTCGGGGCGATTTTTCAGGCCATCCGTGAAGCGAAAAAGACCATCCTGATTCAGTTCTTCATCATCCATGACGACAAACTCGGCCGCGAGCTGCAGTCGCTGCTGCTGGAAAAAGCCGCCGAAGGTGTAGCGATCTTTGTGCTTTACGATCGTATCGGCAGCCACGCCTTGCCGGGCGTCTATATCGATAAACTGCGCGACGGTGGCGTGCAGATAAAAGCCTTCGCCACACGCGGCGGCTGGCTCAATCGCTTTCAGATCAACTTCCGTAATCACCGCAAAATCGTTGTCGTCGATGGCCTGAAAGGCTATATAGGCGGTCATAACGTGGGTGATGAATACATGGGGCTGAAGCCGCCGCTGGCCCCATGGCGCGACACTCATGTGCAAGTCATCGGCCCGGTGGTCGCCTGCTTGCAGGAGTCGTTCGCCGAGGACTGGTTCTGGGCCACCCGCGAACTGCCACCGCTCAGCCTGCCTGATGAATTTCCCGAAGACGGTGTGCTTTGCCAGTTGCTGACCAGTGGCCCGGCTGATGCGCAGGAAACCTGCTCGCTGTTCTTCGTTGAAGCCATCCATGCTGCCGAAGAGCGCGTGTGGATCACCAGCCCCTACTTCATACCTGACGAAGCCGTCAGCGCTGCGCTGACCCTGGCGGTATTGCGCGGCGTGGACGTGCGCCTGCTGCTGCCGTCGCGCCCCGATCATTACGTGGTGTACGCCGCTTCAAGTCTGTACGCCTTCGATGCTGTGCGTGCCGGCGTACGGGTGTTCCGCTACGAACCGGGCTTCCTGCATCAGAAGGTCGTCCTGGTCGACAACGAGATTACCGCCATCGGCAGCGCCAACCTCGACAACCGCTCGTTCCGCCTCAACTTCGAATTGATGCTGCTGACCGTCGACAGCGACTTTTCCAGCCAGGTGGAATCCATGCTCACCGCCGACTTCAACCTCGCCCGCGAAATCTCCGTACAGGAAAGCCACGAAACGCGGCGTCTGCATCAACTGGGTATGCGCGTGGCGCGGCTGATTTCACCGATTCTGTGAGACCTGTGCTCGCTACGCTGCTTGCCTTGAGGGGCTAAACGGGACGTCACCCATAAATATCCTCACGCGTCAGTGGCAGTCCGGTCTTGCCGTCGGCGAAGGGTTTTACGGCGAGTATCTGGTGCAGGTTGATCCAGCCTTTGGTGAATCCATAGGCGCAGCCTGCGAGGTACAGCCGCCAGATGCGCAGGGTCTGTTCGGGCACGATGCGCGCGGCTTCGTCGAGCCGGGATTCCAGTCGTGCGCTCCAGTGCTCCAGGGTTTTCGCGTAGTGCGGGCGCAGGCTTTCTACGTCGACCACTTCAAGCCCGGCTTCGCTGATCTGGGCGCTGATCATGGCCATGTGCGGCAGCTCGCCATTGGGGAAAACATAGCGATCGATGAACTCGCCGGCACCACGCCCGACAGGACGACCGTCGGTGTGCCGTGCGGTGATGCCGTGATTCATCACCAGGCCGCCCTCCTTCACTGCACCGAACAGGCGTTGCGCGTACAACGGCAGGTTGGCGTGCCCGACGTGCTCGAACATGCCGACACTGACCACCTTGTCGAAGCGCGCATCCCGCGGCAGGTCGCGGTAGTCGAGCAGTTGCAGGTCGACCTTGTCCTGCAGACCTTCGGCTTGCACGCGTTCGCGGGCCAGCGCCAATTGTTGCTGGCTCAGGGTGATGCCAAAGACCTTCGCGCCGTATTCACGAGCCGCAAAACGCGCCAGCCCGCCCCAGCCGCAGCCGACGTCCAACAGGTACTCACCGCGCTTGAGCCGCAACTTGCGGCACAGGTGGTGGAATTTATCCTGCTGCGCCTGCTCCAGCGATTCGTCGCCGGTTTTGAAATACGCGCAGGAGTAGACCATCTCCCTGTCGAGCCAGAGCTGGTAGAAGTCGTTGGAAACATCGTAGTGGTAGGCAATCGACGCCGCATCAGTGTCTTTGTCATGCTCGACCCGGACCGGATTGCCTGCGCTGTCGTCATCGTCCACCAGCGCGTGGGTCAGTTCATCGCAGACCCGGACCACTTCGCTGATTGAACCCTCCAGTTCCAGCCTACCCTCAACGAACGCGCTGCCAAGCAGGCCCAGACTGGGGTGGCTGAAGTCGGAGACCAGTTGCGGATCCTTGACGACTATCGTGACGCTGGGCGAAGGCCCGAGGTCCATCTGATGACCGTCCCAGAGCCGGAGCCGCAACGGCAGATGAAGATTCTGCAAGGTCGTTGGAAGTTGTGTAAGCATTTCAAAATCACCCCCTTATCCAGAGACTCAAAAAAGAGTAATCCAGCAAGGACCCTGCAAAAGGGCCCGAAAAGGCATTGGCGACGGCAAAACTGCTATGAATCAACTGCGGGGGAACAGCCCTGTGCCCTCTGATTCGAGCCGAGAGTCAGCCTGAATCTGGATCATGCAATGAAACATAGCGCTTAATCTGTAACAGATTTTGTCAAAGCTCAAGCCATTTGACGCACTGACCCTCAGCGCAAACGCGAGCCCTGATGCTGCACGCCCGCGTCCTCGAGCTTGAGCAATGGCTCCTGAAAGCGCAGCAAACGTCCGGCGTTGCCCAATACCAACAGGGTGCTTAGATTGTGCAGGATAGCTGCGACCATCGCGCCCGCAGCGCCAAGCAGACCAAAGGCGGCGAGTGCCACGATGGCCAGCGTCCAGCCCAGCCCGATGATGACGTTGACCTGCAGGGTCTGACGACACTGACGGCTGAGTCGCACGCAGGTGCCGAGGCGGCGCAGGTCGCTGCCGATCAGCACGATGTCGGCAGACGCCAGCGCGATATCCGCCCCGCCCGCGCCCATCGCCACGCCGACCACGCCCGCCTTCAGGGCCAGTGAATCGTTGACCCCGTCGCCCACAACCATCGGCCGGAAGCCATTGGCAATCTCGCCCATGACGCGGTTGAGCTTATCCTCGGGCAACGCCTGTGCCTGAACGTCGGCGATGCCGATATCGTGCGCCAGGCTGTCGGCCACGCTCTGCCGGTCACCGGTCAACAGCAACTGTCGGCCCAGGCCCAGCCCGCGCAATTCGAACAGTGCCGCCTGCGCTTCGGGTTTGACGCTGTCGGCGAGCAGCAGCCAGGCCAGAAAAACCCCATCCAGCGACAGCCCGGCCAGCGGGCCGTCATGTGCCGGGACGGCAGGCGTGACGATGCCCATCTGAGCGAACAACTCCGGGCGGCCCAGTGCTGCATCGCCCTGCCCGGTCGACGCCACTACACCCAGGCCCTGGCGCTCTCGGGTGTCGGTCAGCGGCAACAGTCGGGCATTGTCCACCAGCCCGGCCAAAGCCCGACTCACCGGGTGGCTGCTGGCCGACCCGAGGCTCGCAGCCAGCTCCAGCAATTGTGGATGCTGTGGACCGTCAGCCTGTACGGACTGCAGGCGCAGGCGGCCGTAGGTCAGGGTACCGGTCTTGTCCACAACCAGTGAGTTGAGGTCCGCCAGTTCTTCAAGAAACGCCGAACTGCGGATCAGAATGCCGTGCCGCGCCGCGACCGCAATACCTGCAATGGCGGTGGCCGGGGCCGAAAGCACCAGCGCGCAGGGACAGGCCGCGACCAGCACCGCCAGCATCGCCTGCGCATCCTGAGTGATGAACCAGGTCAGCGCCGCGATCAGCAAGACCAGCACCATGTAACTGCCTGCGTAACGCTCCAACAGACGCGTGATAGGCGGCTTGGAACGCTCCGCGCTCTGCATCAGCGCGATGACCTTGCCCAGCGTGGACTGATCGCCGATGCGGGTCACTTCGATGCGCAGCAGGCCGTCCAGGTTGATGGCGCCACCGAACACTTCGACCCCGATACTGGCTTCCAGAGGGACCGATTCGCCGGTGATCGACGACGTATCCAGACTGGCTTGCCCGGACAGTACCCGACCGTCCGCCGGAACCCGGTCGCCCGCCCGCACTTCCACCTGATCGCCGGCTTTGAGCGTCGCGTTGTCGACCTCGCGCACGCTGCCGTCGGCGCCCAGCAAACGCGCCTGGCTGCGGGTCAGGCGTCCCAGCGCTTCGATGGCCTCCTGCGAGCCGATCACGCTGCGCTCTTCCAGCACATGCCCGAAGATCATGATGATCGGCAGCAAGGCGGCGGTCATCAGGTCACCGGTGGCCCAGGCACCGAGCATCGCCAGCGCAATCAACTGATCGGTGATGCCGTGCAGGCTCGGATGCCGCAGGCTGTGCCAGCCGGCGCTGATCACCGGTATCGCCACCAACAGTGATGCAGCGCCCAACAGCAACTGGCTGACACCTTCCTGCTCCGGGGCGAAAAACCGCCAGACCAGTCCCAATCCCAGCAAGCCCAAGGCCAGCATCGCGAGGGTCAGTTGCCGGGCCGCACTGCGCTGCTCGGCGCTGCTCAGCAGACTGCCAGGCGCTTGCGGCTGTTCGGCGTCGTGGGTGTGAACGGCTTCGCCACTCATTGTGGTGCTCCCTGAATGATCAGGCGGGAATCGTCTTTGGGGTCGATCGTGGTCACCGAACCCGCCTGATGCAGAATGGCCGGTACGCGTTCACGGTAGAGGCGTTGCAGCAGACCGGGGTCGCTGCGGGTTTCGGCCGATTGCGTCAGGCTGACGACCGTTGCGGTGGCCGCCTGCGCCTTGGCCAGACGCTCGGACGCCTGTGCGTGCGCCACTTGCAGGGTTCGGTCGGCCTGTTGATTGGCGGTCTGGGTCAGCTTTTCGGCATCCGTGCGTGCATTGGCCACGGCCTGATCGGCCTGCTGACTGGCCGTCAGTACGGCATTGAACGCATTGACTGCGGAGGTCGGCAGGCTCGACTGCACATCCACCCGAGCGACCTCGACACCGATGCCCATGCCTGTCGCCTTGAGCTCGGCCAGACGCTGATTGATGCCGCGCACCAGGTCGCCACGCAGCCGCTCACGGCGCTCGGCGGCCTGGCTGTCAGCACCGATCAGCTCGGGACGGGCAACCAGAATGGTGTCCAGATCCCGCGCCGCGGTCAGCGCCACAGCGCTGCGATTGACCAGCCGGTCCAGCGCGGGCAATACATGCTCGCCCTGCAATACGAAGGCAGTGGGGTCAGTCACTTTGTAAAACACCGTGACGTCCAGTTGCACCACACCGGCATCGCCAGTCAGCAGAAAACCTGAGCCTGCCAGTGCATCGCTCATGGGTGCCGACAGGGTCGCGACTTCATCGGCCTTCAACGCGGCAGGCGAACGCAGCAGGGTTTCCACGCGCCGCTCTATCACCCGATCAGCCGAAGGCAGCAGCACCACCTGTTCGAATGGCTGCGGCCAGGCGACCAGCAATCCTGCGTTCTGAACCCGTTCGATCGCGCCGAAGTGCATGACCACCGCGCGATTCTGTGGATCGATCTGGCGTATGTTGGACGTCGCCCAGGCCAGCGCGGCGAGCAGTGTCACGCCATACAGCCCCAGAAACGCCAGACGACTCGCCTGCAACCAGGGGCTGTTCACTGGCGGGCGCTGCGCCACGGCTTCGTCGAGCGGCTGGCTCATGGCTGCGTTCCGCTCTTGCCATCCAGCGTCGGCGGGCCGTCCACCAGCACGCGAAACGGCGCAGCGTCGGTGCGCAGTATCAGACGCGTGCCCGGCGTCACGATGGTGCCCAGCGTGTCCAGCGAGCGCAGCAGGTTGTAGAGCTGCGGCGAGCCCGCATAGGCACGCCCATAGATCTGCGCGGCTTCGACCCGCGACTGTGCTTCGATATCAGCCGCCTTGACCGTGGCATCGGCTTCGACAATCCGTGCGTCGCGCTCGGCGGCCGAACGAATCTGCGCCGCCTCTCGCTTGCCCACGGCGGTGCGCTCGGTGGCGATGGTCTCGCGTTCGGCGCGCATGCGGTCCACCGTAGCGTTGAGCGTCACTGACGGCAGGGTCAGTCGTTCAACGCCAACCTGCAGGACACGCACCCCGTAAGTCGCCAGCAGTTGCTGATCGATCTGCTGGCGCAGCTGATTTTCGAAGGCGGTGATATTCACCTTGCTGGCGTCGGTATTCACCAGGCTGGAGAGGTCGAAACTGCTCGCCGTGGTTTCCAGCGCCGAGCCGACAAAGGTGCGGATCTGCCGCGCCGCTTCATCTGGCTGGTTCTGTACCGCGCGCATAAAACGCTGCACGTTGTCGGCATCGCCCTGCACCTGCCACGCCACATAGGCCTGCACGATGATGCGCAAGCCATCGCGGGTACCGACGTCCTGCAGACCGCTGGAGGTGGTACGCAGGCGCAGATCCACCGGGATGGTCGCCTCGAACGGTGCCGGCCAGCGCCAGTTGAGGCCAGGCTCCAGCAGGACGCGGGACGGGTTGCCGAAGCGCGTGACGACGGTCGCCTCGCCCGAACGCACCTGCACCAGGCTCGCTGCCGCAATCGCAAACGCGATCAGCAGCGCAGCCAGGCTTGCCCGTCGCCAGGGGAACGCGGCGGGGCCGCTCGCGCCATGATGGTGGTGGTGATGACCGTGGCCGCCATGGCCGTGACTGTCATGGCTATCGTGGTCGGCGTGATCGTGATGATGGAACAGACTCAAGGGACGACTCCTTACTGAACGGCTTTACGCGGCGCCGTTGGGTCTGCCGGTGGGGTGAAGGTACGCAGGTCGATGGTCGGCGCACTGTCGCCGCCCAGACGGTGATCAAGTATCAGCAATTTCGCATTGCCCAGGCCCTCGGTCAGTTGGGCCAGGTATTGCTCCAGCAAAAACGCCTGGCCTGCCTTGGCATAGGCCTGACGTTCAGCACTGAAGCGCAGGTCCGCACCCTGTGCGCCGGCCAGAATCTCGCGGGCGGCGGCACTGGCCTGATCACGCGCCACGCTGGCGTTGAGCTGCGCCTGATTGGCCTTGTCGCTGGCCGCGCCGCGCTCGCGGGAGATCAGCGCCTGTGCACCAATCTGCGCAGCCTGCACAGCATGATAGGCATTGGCAGCACCGGCGGGCGGGTGGATGGCTTCGACCACCGTGGCGAGCAATTCGACGCCGCTGTCCAGACGCTGCAAGTCGGCCTGCACGGCCTTGCCGATGTCATCGGCCAGGCCGCTGCGCTGTTCGCCGAGCAGCTCATCCAGCGTGCGCGAGGCAAAGTCGTGCACCAGCACGCGGCTGGCCGTGCTGCGAATCAAGGCCGGAATGTCAGCGCTGTTATAGGTCGACGCCATGGCTGCGGCATCTGTCAGGCCGATGCGGTAGACGAACCGCACGTCCATGTTGACGATCTGAAAGCTCTGCTTGTCGCCTGCACTGCTGGCAATGACCTGGGATTTTTCGTTGATATGGCTGGCATCCCACAGACGGTTGGCGCTGCCAGGCGGCGGGCCTTCGGCCGGGTCCAACGTCTGCTCGAAAGTGTCGGCGGCCGAAACGCTGGTCGCCAGTTCATGAACCACGCCGTTTTCAACCGCCAGCACGCGCCCGAACGGCCACGGCAAACCCACATGCAGACCGGGTCCGAATACGTCGACCGGCTTGCCGAAGCGCTCATAAATGCCCCGCCCCTGCATGGGAATTTCATGCACGCCGCTCAGCACCCAGCCCAGCGCTGCGACCACCGCCAACACCGGCAAAAAGGCGCGACGCATGTAGGTAAAGGCCCAGATCTGGCGCAGATCGATGCCGAAACGGTTGTGCAGTTCGTGCTGCAAGGCGAGCAGCGGGCGCGGTGGCCAGCGCAACAGGTCAGCGATGAAACTGGCGGCCAGCAGGCGTGGTTCGCTACGTGGGTTGCGCGGGCTGAACACCGACAGCACAGCGCGCAGCAGGAACTCCAGCGCCACGCCAAGCGGCAGCAGGCCGATCAACACCGCCAGCCGCGCAGGCCAGACACGCTCTGCGCTGGAGAAAAACAGGCACAGCGCGCCGATCAGCAGAACGATCAGCGTCATGCGCACCAGTTGCGCCAGCGCTCCGGCCTCCGGCGACTGACTTTCGGACTCGCTGCTCAATTGCCGCTCGATGACCAGCAGGCCGAACGCCAACAGCAGCATGACACTGCCGGCCAGGCTACCAGCCGTGGAGAGGTCGGCGCCGAACAGCGCCAGGTTCCAGAAGGCGCGAACGACGATCAACGCCAGCACCGCCCAAGCGGCAAGCCACAGGGTCGAACTGCCCACATGCCTGACCAGCGATTTGCCGGAGTCACTCAGCCGTTCAAGCAGGCGCTCGTACCAGCCGCTCTCGTCGGCAGCAGACAGGCTTTCGTCGAAGGTGTCTGCATCCGGCGAACGCAGCGCGCGAGCCCGCCACAGCGCGACATGCCGCGCCGATTGCAAGCCCGCCGTGAGCAGAAACAACGCCGCCGAGGCGTTGCACAGCACAGCCATCCACAAAGAGCCGGGGGAAAACAGATCGATGGACAACGCCAGCAGCAGCCCGAACGCCCCTGCCCCACCGGTCACATACATCAATCGTCCCAGACGCCGAACCTGTTGCACCGCCATTTGAAAACGCGGCAGGCCTTCAAGGCCTTCGTGCTCATCCAAATCAACCCGCATCACTACCCCGGCACCCGCTTATTTATCGCCCTTTGGAGAGCCCTGCATTGGCATCTGAATGCCAGTGAATCATAGCGTTACGATATAACACGCGGAATGAAACTTTCGTCAGGACTATTAGCTGAACGAATGTGCGATAGCGGTGCTGCCCAGCGGTCGATTCGACCTGAAGTCGTACAGATGATGAGCCCGCACGCCCGAAAAATGTTTGCTGAATATTGCCTGGCAAAAAAGTTTTTAGCGTCGTCCGAAGGCACCCAGTTGATCGGCGCTTCTTGCCCCGATCGGCTGGAAGCCTTGCGCCACGCGGCGATGCGCTTAATCGATTAGTCTAAAGCGCTGCAAAAATCCGCGTTATAGCCGTCAATACGCCGGATTCATTACCCCTGATCGGCGTTTTTTTTTGGCCGATTTCCGAACCGTATCTCGTCTTTGTTATCTGTTGTGGGTAGTTTGCGTTCGGCAAGGAGTCGTTGGCGCGCCATTTTTTGTGCAGGACGCACAGAATTACTCAGAGGCTTCACCTTTATGAATCGCAGAAATCTCCTGAAAGCGTCCATGGCGTTGGCCGCCTACGGCAGCGTATCGGCCTCAGGGCTTTTTGCTGCGCGGGCACTGGCCGCCGCAGCCGATGGCGAGATCGAACACTTCGATTTTGCAGAGTTGCAGGCGCATGCCAAGAAGCTTGCGAGCAAAGGGTATGTGAGCAACAAGCAGGTGCTGCCACCGGTACTTGCGAACATGACGCCGCAGCAATTCAATGCCATCCGCTACGACCCGAATCACTCGCTGTGGAAAGACGTCCACGGCCAGCTCGACGTGCATTTCTTCCACGTCGGCATGGGTTTCAAGACCCCCGTACGCATGTACAGCGTCGATCCGCAGAGCAAGCAGGCGCGCGAAGTGCATTTCCGCCATGACCTGTTCAACTACGAGAACAGCGGCATCGACAAGAATCTGGTCAAGGGCGATCTGGGCTTTGCCGGTTTCAAACTGTTCAAGGCGCCTGAAATCGCCATCAATGACGTCGTTTCGTTCCTCGGCGCCAGCTACTTCCGCGCGGTGGACAGCAACAAGCAATACGGCCTCTCGGCCCGCGGCCTGGCCATCGACAGTTACGCCAAGCGTCAGGAAGAATTCCCGGACTTCACCAAGTTCTGGTTTGAAACACCGGACAAGAACGCGACACGCTTCGTGGTTTACGCACTGCTCGATTCGCCGAGCGCGACCGGTGCCTATCGCTTCGACATCGACTGTCAGGCCGGCCAGGTGGTCATGGAAATCGACGCGCACGTCAATGCGCGTACCGACATCCAGCAGTTGGGCATTTCGCCGATGACCAGCATGTTCAGTTGCGGCACTCACGAACGCCGTATGTGCGACACCATCCACCCGCAAATCCACGACTCGGATCGCCTGTCGATGTGGCGTGGCAACGGTGAGTGGATCTGCCGTCCGCTGAACAACCCGGCCAAACCGCAATTCAGTGCGTTCTCCGACACCGATCCGAAAGGCTTCGGGCTGGTACAGAGCGATCACGAATTCTCCAGCTATCAGGACACGGTCGTCTGGTACAGCCGTCGTCCAAGCCTGTGGGTCGAGCCGATCACGGCGTGGGGCGAAGGCGAGGTCAGCCTGCTGGAACTGCCGACCACCGGCGAGACGATGGACAACATCGTGGTGTTCTGGACACCGAAGACGCCGGTCAAGGCCGGGGATTCGATGAACTACGGCTACAAGCTGTTCTGGAGCCCGCTGCCGCCGGTGAGCACGCCGCTGGCGCAGGTCCACGCGACGCGTTCAGGCATGGGCGGTTTCCTCGAAGGCTGGGCACCGGGCGAGCATTACCCGACAACCTGGGCACGCCGCTTTGCGGTGGACTTCAACGGCGGCGGTCTGGATCGCTTGCCGGAAGGCACCGGGATCGAACCCATCGTCACGGTCACCCATGGCAAGGTGCAGGACTTCAACATCCTCGTGCTGCCGGACATCAAGGGCTACCGCGTCACCTTCGACTGGGTACCGGACAGCGACTCGGTCGAGCCGGTCGAAATGCGCATGTTCATCCGCACTGGCGACCGTACGCTGAGCGAGACCTGGCTCTATCAGTACTTCCCGCCCGCACCGGACAAACGCAAGTACCCGTAATCCGCAAATGGGTGACGCAGAGCGTCACGAAAGGCATTCCCACGCTGGAGCGTGAGGAACGATAGGTGTCTGCAGGATCGCGTCCGCAGGAACACCATCGTGCCCATGCTCAAGCGTGGGCATGCCGTTCCGGACGCTCCGCGTCCTGTCCTAGGTACTGCAGCGCAGCGCAGATTTGTGACGCAGAGCGTCACGAAGGGCATTCCCACGCGGAGCGTGAGGAACGATAAGTGTCTGGGCTGGGGCATGAGGAACGATAGGTGTCTGCAGGATCGCGTCCGCAGGAACACTATCGTGCCCATGCTCCAGCGTGGGCAAGCCGTTCTGGACGCTCCGCGTCCTGTCCTCGGTACTGCAGCGCGGCGCAGATTTGTGACGCAGAGCGTCACGAAGGGCATTCCCACGCGGAGCGTGAGGAACGATAGGGGTTCTCAGGAACACCATCGTGCCTACGCTCCAGCGTGGGCACGCCGTTCTGGACGCTCCGCGTCCTGTCCCGGGCACGGGGCGTGCGGCGCATAACCATTAATCCTGACTAATTAATTGACAGTTGCCCCAACTGCGACTGATATACCTGTTGTCATGCCGTTGCGAGCGTCCGCTCCAGACCCCCATCTCACAAAGCCTGCCTGTGTCGACACGTCCCCGTGATCGTCGGGCGGTAGCTTTGTCCGCGCAATTCCCCTGACGTATTTCACAAGGCAGCCAGCATGGCGTTGAATACTGCGAACGGCGTCGACGCCAGGTCGTCGTTGATGTCCTTTGACAAGTCCACGGTGGTGGTGTGGGTCGCCATCAGCCTGATTCTGGTCGAGACCTTTTCCGGAGCATTGCGCTTCTACTTCGATCAGGCAGGCCTCAGCCCCCTGCTCTACCTGCCCAAGGCCGCCTGCATCCTGCTGTTTGCGCTCGAACTGCGCACCTTCAGGGCCGGATGGCTGTTCTGGACATTCACGATCCTGTGGCTGCTTTCCGGGCTGCTGGCCATGCTGCATCGCGCCAGCGTGCACAACCTGGCGTTCAGCCTGTTCGCGCTGAGCCCGCTGGTGTTCGGCCTGGTATGTGGCCGGCACCTGCTGTATCGCCGCAAGCTGTTGTACCGCGCCATTGGCTTCTGCCTGCTGGCCTCGCTGCTGGGGATTGCCCTGGACAAGCTCACCTCCGTGCCGTGGAAGGGCTACAGCTACAGCGTCGGTGAGACGCAGTTGAGCGCCAATACCTCATGGAGTGCGGACGAGGTGGATCGCATTGCCGGTTTCGCCAGGGTGTCCAACGTGCTGTCGATCATGATCGCCTTCTACACGCTGTACCTGCTCATGTTCCTGCGCTCGCGTCTGATGATGGTGTTGCTGAGTGCGGTGGCGCTTTACGCCATCGTGCTGACCACCAGCAAAGCGCCAGCCGCGGCCTTCGCCCTGACCATCGTGCTGCTGTTGTTGCGGCGGATGAGCTGGACCTGCAGGACAGTGTGCACCGTGGTGGTAGGCATCGGTCTGCTGTTGCCGGCACTGGGGCTGATTGTGAGTCCTGATGCCTACGCGGTCAGCAGCGGCGGCTCGCTGGCCTCGCTGTATGACCGGCTGATCAACACCTGGCCCGGCCTGATCAATGCGATGAGTCGCGAAGGCTGGATGATCAGCGGCGCAGGCTTCGGCATGGTCGGCAGCACGATGGGGCTGTTTCCAGTGGACGGTGCCGGGGTATTTCTCGGCATGGACAGCTCCGCCCTGTACCTCTGGGCAATGCTGGGCGTGCTCGGCTTGCTGCTGTATGTGCTGCAGATTCCGCTGTTGTTCCGCCTGATCGATGATCAGACCCGTGTCGGCCATATGCTGCTGGCGATCAGCTTCTGCTGGTGCCTGATCAGCTGGACCACCGACATGTTCGAGGTCGCTGTCGCCAACCTGTTCATCGGCCTGGCGATTGGTCATGTGATTGCCGGCAGAGAACCTTCTGCGAGCCATGCGCCCGGACTGTCGCCGGCTGCCCGCTGACCGCCACCCCATCACCACCACGCTGGCCGCCGATACGTTTCGGCTGATCCCGGCACCCTCTCCCTCACGATCAGCCAACGGATGGCGTTCTCAAATGGACTTCAGAAAAGACATCAATGGCCTGCGCGCCATCGCAGTGATCGCGGTACTGCTCTTCCACTTCCACCCCGACTGGCTGCCTGGCGGCTTTGCCGGTGTCGACGTGTTTTTCGTGATCTCGGGGTATCTGATCACCGGCATCATCCTGCGCGGCTTGAGGAGCGGTAAGTTCAGGCTGGCAGCGTTCTACACGTCACGGGCCAGACGCATCGTCCCGGCCCTCGCTGCGCTGTGTTTTGCCTTGCTGCTGCTGGGCTGGTTCGCCCTGCTGCCGCTGGATTACAGTGCGCTGGGCACACATGTGGCGAGCAGCCTGGGGTTCGTTTCCAACGTTGTCTATTGGCGTGAGGCGGGGTATTTCACCGCCAGTGCCCATGAGAAATGGTTGCTGCACACCTGGTCGCTGTCGGTGGAATGGCAGTTTTACCTGCTGTACCCGATTGCGCTGCTGATGCTCAGCCGCTTCGTCGCGCTGCATAACCTGCGCTGGTGGATACTCGGAGCAAGCCTGGCAGGCTTTGTGGTCTGCATACCTGCCTCCTCGCAATGGCCGGAGGCAGCGTTCTACCTGCTGCCGACCCGCGCCTGGGAGTTGCTGGCAGGTGGCGTCGCCTGCCTGTTCCCGCTGCAATTGAAGGCCCTGCAGCAACGCGCTCTGGAACACATCGGACTGACGCTGATCGTGGCCGGTTTCTTTCTGCTGTCCGTGCAGGACACATGGCCGGGTTATCTGGTGCTGATGCCGGTGCTGGGGACATTCGCGGTGATCATCGCCGCGCGCAACGACTCGCTGCTGACCTGTAACCCACTGGCCCAATGGACCGGCACACGGTCGTACTCGCTGTACCTGTGGCATTGGCCGGTGGTGGTGTGGATGAATGACGCCGGCTTGCTGGGCGAGACCCGCACGGTGCTGGTGGGCATCGGCGTGGCCGTGACGCTGGGTCTGGTTTCATGGCGGCTGATCGAGCAGCCCGTCAGCAGGCCGTCATCCGATCAGCGCAGCAGACGTGCCACGTTCGGCGCGCTGATCGCTCTGCTGTTCGTCGGCGGAGCGCTGGTGAGTGCGACTGGCGGCGCGGTATCGCCACTGCGACCTGTGAGTGTTTCGGACAAGGCGCGTTTCATTCAGGAATACGCTGATCGTCAGCACAACCTGTACGAGCCTTACTGGCTGAAATGTGATGCCTTCTCTGCCCTGACCCAACGCGGCCAATCAGGCATCGACGAAGCCTGCACGCGCAAGCAAGGTGCGGGCGGCGTGTTCCTGTGGGGCGACTCTCACGCGCAGGCGCTGTCGCTCGGCTTGCGTACCTTGCTGACACACAGCACGCCTTTCTATCAGGTCGCCTCGGCCAGTTGCCGTCCCGGTCTGAGTGACCATCAAGGACGTACCTCTGCGACCAGCAGGGCCTGTGACTACTCCAACAGAACGGCCCTGCAGGGCATCGAAAAGCTGCGTCCGGATATCGTGGTCATCGCGCAGAAGGATGGGCACGACAAGACTGACTGGACGCAGATCGCGACCCGGCTCAAGGGCTTGGGCGTGAAGCATATCGTGCTGATCGGCCCGGTCCCGCAGTGGAACCCGTCGCTGCCCAGCGTCATCGCCAACCGCCATTGGGGGCTGAGCGAATCGCACATCCGCGATCCGGCTCTGGATCAAAGCATCATGCTGGTGGATCAGGCGGCCCGCAATTTGGCCGCATCGGCAGGCATCCAGTTCGTGTCGCTGATCGACAAACTGTGCATCGCCGATGCCTGCCTGGTACGCCTGGAAGACAACCGCTCGCTGCTGCAGATCGACTCGGGGCACTTGAGCGCAGAAGGTTCGCTGTACGTCGTGCGCAACTATGTACTGCCGCAATTGGTGAATTAACAAACGTCCTGTTTCTGGAGGCTGTAGCGGCCTCTTCGCGAGCAAGCGAAGCGTCGCCCGGCTCGCTCCCACGAGACAGGTGTATAACGATGGGGTCGTCGATCAATGCAGCTCTTTGAGGCGCTCGGCAAACTTGACGAGGTCGGCCAGGGAATCGGCTTCCATCTTGCGCATCACCGAGCCACGGCGGACCTTGACGGTGATTTCGCTCACGTTCAGCCGGGCTGCAATCTGTTTGTTGAGCAGGCCGCTGACCACCAGCTCCATCACCTGCTGCTCACCGAGATTGAGGCTTGCGTGGCGGCGCCGCAGTTCGGCTTCGACGGCGGCACTCTGGCGCCGGCTGCGATCCTGCGCCAAGCCCTGCTGAATGGCGTCGAGCAAGTCCTGATCGCGAAAGGGCTTGGTCAGAAACTCCACCGCACCGGCCTTCATCGCCCGCACGGACATGGGGATGTCACCATGCCCGGTGATGAAAATGACCGGCAGGGAAATCCCCGACCTGGCCATATGTTCCTGGAAATCCAGGCCGCTCATGCCCGGCATGCGGATGTCCAGAATCAGACAGCCCGGCGCGTCAGGACGCGGGGTGTCCAGGAACTCGCGGGTCGAGCCGAACAGCATGCTGCGCAATCCGACCGAGGCCAGCAGGTCCTCCAGCGAGGAGCGCACCGACAGGTCGTCATCGAGGACGTAGATGATCGGCTCTTCGGTCGGTGATGCAGTGGCAGCTGTGCTCATCAGGTTTCCATCTTTCCAGTAGGCAAGGTGAAGTGAAACGTAGCACCGATTGACGGGTTGGGCGTGACCCAGATGCGCCCGCCATGGGCCTCGATGATCGAACGGCTGATCGCCAGGCCAATCCCCATCCCTTCCTCCTTGGTGGTGTAGAACGCGTCGAACAACTGGTGGATGTTTTCCGGCAGCACGCCGATCCCATTGTCGCTCACCGCAAATCCGATATCGCCGCCGTCTTGCAAGCCCACCCGAACCTCCAATTGCGCCTGATCTGCCTTGAGCTTTTTCATCGCATCCACACCATTGAGCATCAGGTTCAGCAACACTTGCTGGATCTGCACCCGATCAGCCAGCAGCGGCGGCAGGCCCTCCGGCACGTCGACCAGCAGTGCGACGCCCTGCCCTTCTATCTCGCTGTGTGCCAACGCGACGATCTCGGCGACGGTATCGGCCACGCTGATCCACTCCTTGTGAGTGGACGAACGCTTCGCCAGGGCACGCACTCGCACGATGATGTCCCCGGCGCGGTTCGCGTCACTGATCATGCGCTCGACCGCCTGGCGGGCCTTGTCCAGGTTGACCGGCTCGGTGGCCAGCCAGCGCTGACAGGCATTGCCGCTGGTGACAATGGCCGACAGCGGCTGATTGACCTCATGAGCAATGGACGCCGTCAGCTCACCCAGTTGATTGACCCGTGCGATCCGCGCCAGCTGCGAGCGCGCTTCGTGTACCGAACGGATAGCCAGCGCCATGCGCAGTGCCAGCCAGGTGGTCATGGCAATGGCCGCCAGGCTGATGATGCAATTGATCAGCCCGGACGCCTCACTGCCTCTGGAGGTCGTCATCTCGTAACTGATCACGGTCAGCACCATGCACAGCAACGCCATCGCGATAACGCCTGTGGCCGGCAGGAACCTGACCGCCAGCAGCACCACCACAATCTGAAATACGCCCACGGCGATTTCCAGGTCGGTCAAGGTGTCGGCAACCGCAATGACCAGCGCCAGCATCAGCAACGCGATCAGCCGCACCGCCATAGCGGCCTTGCCGTAGGATTCAGGTTCACGCATGCGCATCATCCCGCTGGTTGCAAAAGGCCCATTGAGTATGTCCTACAAACCTCAGGACGGGTTGTCCAGGCTGAACTGATCGGCCAGTTCGTCATAGGCGAACAACTCCGCGTAGCGCCCCCATTGAATCACTGCATTGAGGGTCTGCATGGCGTCGCTTTCGGACATGAAGTCTTCGAGTTGATCACGAAAGCGCCGTGCCGGTGCCGTGTGCGTGGGACGATCATCCAGCACTCGACGGATATGCGCCACCAGCGGCACGAAGCTCAGCAAATGCTGGGCAAACAACTGTTTGCGCTCGTCGACATCCGCCAGCGCATAGCGATTGGCGGCAGGCAGCAGGCGAATGTCGCCGCCCTTCAGTTCAGCGAAGCGCAATAGTTGCAGCACCTCGGCAATCGGGAACAGCTCGTCGGCGTTGTAGTGCAGCGCCGCGGCCAGCTCCGGCAGGTCGGCTTTCAGGCTATAGGGCGGCGCGTGAATCGCCTCGATCAGCCCGGCCAGTGCGTTGGTGGAAACCTGTGGCAACACCATCCCCAGCCCGGTGCCCGGAAACACGCCCTGACGGATTTCGCCGGCGTCGTTGTCCTGGGTCATCAGCACGTAGATTTCTTCCACCAGCGCCCGAAAGATCGGGTCCTGGCGGTTACGTGGCTGGGGCAGATCGACCTTGATCTCGCTGATCACCCGCCCAGGATTGGAGGAGAACAGCAGGATGCGGTCGCACATCAGCACGGCTTCGGCGATGTTGTGCGTCACCATCAGGATCGACTTGATGGGCATGCGCCCTTCGCTCCACATGTCCAGCAAGTCAGTGCGCAGGGTTTCGGCGGTGAGCACGTCGAGCGCGGAAAACGGTTCGTCCATCAACAGCACGTCAGGATCGATGACCAGTGCACGCGCCATGCCCACCCGCTGGCGCATCCCCCCGGAAAGCTCCTTGGGGTAGGCGCTCTCGAAACCGTCCAGGCCGATCAGATCGATGGCAGCCAGTGCGCGCTTGCGGCGGACCGCGGCGGGCACACGTTGCGCTTCGAGGCCGACTTCGACGTTTTCCAGCACGGTCAGCCAGGGAAACAGCGCAAAGCTCTGGAACACCATGCCCACCGACATCGCCCGCCCTTGCGCACGACGCGGGAAATTCACCTCACCTTCGGTGGGCACCACCAGCCCGGCGATGGAGCGCAACAGGGTCGACTTGCCCGAACCGGACCGGCCCAGCAGGCCCACTATTTCGTTCTCGTTGAGCGTCAGGGTCACGTCATCCAGCACCAGGCGCTCTTTGCTGCCTTTGCCGTACACATGTCGGACCTTTTGAACATCTACCAGGCAACGCGTTTCGACAGCCATCATGATGGCGCCCTCCCCTTACACAAGATCAGACAAGACTCAGACGTCGCTCGGCAAACCCGTACAGCGGGCGCCACAGCAACCGGTTGAACGCAATCACGAACACCGACATGACCACGATGCCCAGCGCGACGCGTGGAAAGTCGCCCGCCTGGGTCGCATTGGCGATGTACGACCCCAGGCCTGCCGCTTCCAGATGCTGATCGCCCCAGGAAACCGCTTCGGCGACGATACTGGCGTTCCACGAACCACCCGACGCGGTCAGCGCCCCGGTGATGTAGTAGGGAAACACGCCGGGCAGCGCGACACGGCGCCACCACTGCCAGCCACGCATGTTGAACATGGTCGCCGCTTCGCGCAGGTCAGTCGGCAAGGCACTGGCCCCGGCGATCACGTTGAACAGGATGTACCACTGGGTGCCGAGCACCATCAGCGGCGACAGCCAGATGTCCGGGTTCAGGTGCAGGCCGACAATCGCGATCACCGCAAAAGGGAACAGAACGTTGGCCGGGAACGCCGCCATGAACTGCGCGATTGGCTGCAAGCGTTCAGCCCAGACCGGACGCAGGCCGATCCAGATACCGACAGGCACCCAGATCAGGCTGGCGACGACGATCAATACGATCACGCGCACCATCGTCGCCAGGCCCAGACCAAAGGCAGTAACCATATCGCTGGCGCCCAGTGACGCCTCGATGAACCTGAACAGGTACACGCTGCCGGCCAGGCAGGCGGCCATGACCAGACCCAGCCACGCGTAGTCGAGCACGCGGGCGACGCCTGGGGTGAGCTTCACTTTCCACAGCCGGGAGATCACGCGCCCGTCGATCAGCATCAGGCATTTCCACGGTGCAGCCAGGACCGAGCCCAGCATCGGTGCGACACGGGAGCGGCCAAGCACGCTGTACATCCACGAGCGCGGACGCTTCGACGATGCGGTTTGCTCGAAGCGGAATTTGTCCGCCCAGGCGACGATCGGCCTGAACAGCAATTGGTCATAGGCCAGAATCACCAGCGCCATTGCGCCCACTGCCCAGGCAATCGCAGCCAGGTTTTTCTGCTCGATGGCCAGCGCCAGCCAGGAACCGATGCCCGGCAGATTGACCGTGGTATCGCCGACCGAAATGGCCTCGCAGGCGACCACGAAAAACCAGCCGCCGGACATCGACATCATCATGTTCCACACCAGCCCCGGTATGGCGAACGGCAGTTCCAGGCGTGTAAAGCGCAGTACTGCAGATAACCCGAACTGACGGCTGACTTCATTCAGGTCACTGGGCACAGTACGCAGTGACTGATAGAAACTGAACGCGAGATTCCAGGCCTGGCTGGTGAAGATGGCAAAGATCGCTGCGCATTCAACGCCCATCTGCCGACCGGGAAACAGGCCCATGAAGAAGGTCACGGTGAACGTCAGAAAACCCAGCACCGGTACCGACTGAAGAATATCCAGCGCCGGGATGATCACCTGCTCGGCCTTGCGACTTTTGGCTGCCAGCGTGGCGACGACAAAGGTAAAGATCAACGAAGCGGCCAGCGCGATGAACATACGCATTGTAGTGCGCAATGCATATTCGGGCAGGCGCGCCGGATCGAGGCTCATGGGGCTTGAATTAAGCACCGCCAACGGCTGCATCATCTGGCCAAGGCCATAGATGAACAGGCCAATGAACAGAGTCAGGATGGCCAGGCAAATACCATCGGCCCAATAAGGCGTGCGTGCACCGGGTTTGACGAAACGGGGCGTCCGCAGGCTTTTACCGAATTCAAATATCGAATGCATTGCTCACCTCGAGCCGGCCGCGCAGGCGCAGACCCACCCGCTTTAATAAGCAAACAGGCAGTCAGCGATAACAGATAAAGGCCGTGAGTTAATAGTTGCCGTACAGTGAGGTAAAGCTTATAGCGTTTCGATCAACAGTAGAAACCTGCATAAGTAGCTCATGTTTATCTGTCAGTATCAGTGATATATACCAACGTATAGTTATATAACTGTGGCTCTGTTGTTCAGGCCAGTTAAGCGTTATTCAGAGGAACATTATCGTGCCCATGCTCCTCCGGGCATGCCGTTCCGGACGCGACTATCGTGCGACGCTCCGCGTCGTATGCCGTTCCGGACGCTCTGCGTCCTCACTTGAGCAGGCGGTACGACCGGGGATGTGACGCGGAGCGTCACGAACGGCATTCCCACGCTGGAGCGTGAGGAACGATAATCTCGACTATCGTGCGACGCTCCGCGTCGTCACTTGAGAATGCGGTACGACCCAGAGCTGTGACGCAGAGCGTCACGAACTGCATTCCCACGCTGGAGCGTGCGGAACGATAATCTCGACTATCGTGCGACGCTCCGCGTCGCATGCCGTTCCGGACGCTCTGCGTCCTCACCTGAGAAAGCGGTGCGGCCTGGAGCTGTGACGCGGAGCGTCACGAACTGCGTTCCCACGCGGGAGTGGTGTGACCCCCGAAGGTTGGATGCAACCTTTGGAGGCGTCATGGGTAAATATACAGAGCAGGCAAAACTCGCAGCCGTGAAAGAGTATTGTGCCGGCAAGGCAGGTTTGAGGGATGTTGCGCGTCGCCACGATGTGGACTTTTCCTGCCTTCGTCAGTGGGTCGCGGCTTATCAGATCCACGGCCCAGCCGCTCTTAAAGAGAAAAGGCGGCAGCGTTACAGTGACGAATTCAAGCTAGCTGTTTTGAAGCGCATGCATGATGAGCGATTATCACTGCGCCAGACAGCGGCCTTGTTCGATATCCGTCAGTTCGGCATCATCAATCTATGGCAGCGCCTTTTTGACGAAGGTGCTCTTAACGCATCCTCAAAGCCCCCTAAGAAAGTTGGACGCCCAAGAAAGATGACGACGCCCCTTCCCCCTGTGAACTCCGCTCCGATCAACGATGAATCGCGCTCGCGTGACGAGTTGCTTGCCGAGGTGAAGCAACTGCGGATGGAGGTCGATTATCTAAAAAAGCTCGATGCCTTGGTTCAGAAGAAGCAACGAATAGCGCAGCAGAAAAAGCGCAAATCGTGATGGAACTGAGGCCTTTACATTCTCTGGACGGCCTGCTGAAGTTTGCCGGTCTGGCACGCAGCACTTTTTACTATCAACAAAAGGTACTGCTGGTAGATGACAAATACGCCGGGCTGAAAGACCTGATTCAGGCAACTTTCTACGAGCACAAGGGCCGGTATGGCTATCGTCGCATCACGGCAGCTTTGCGCAGGGCGGGCCATCTTGTGAACCACAAGACGGTGCAGAAACTAATGGGGCAGCTAGGCCTGAAGAGCCTGATACGCGTGAAGAAATACCGTTCCTACAAAGGCGAAACAGGCAAGGCCGCGCCTAACCTGCTAAAGCGTGATTTCAAAGCGCAATACCTTAACCAGAAATGGGCCACCGACGTGACCGAATTCAAAGTAGGAGGCCAGAAACTTTATCTGTCGCCGATCATGGATCTGTACAGCGGCGAAATCATTTCCTATGCGATTGCCAGGCGCCCGCTGTACTCCATGGTCGACGAAATGCTTGAAGGAGCATTTAAGCGGCTTGGACCGCATGAAAAGCCGATTTTGCATTCCGACCAGGGCTGGCAATATCGGATGCCTATTTACCAGCGACTGCTCAATGAGAATTCGATCGCAGCCAGCATGTCGCGCAAGGGTAACTGCTACGACAACGCGGCTATTGAGAGCTTTTTTAGCACGCTGAAATCCGAATTTTTCTACCTGAACAAATTTAACGATCTGGATGAGCTTCAAGCGGGTATCGAAGAGTACATTGAGTATTACAATCACTCACGCATAAAACTGAAGCTTAACGGCCTGAGTCCTGTGGAATACAGAATGCAGGCCGCCAAGGCAGCGTAGGTGGATAATTGTCCAACCTTCGGGGGTCACACCAGAGCGTGCGGCACGACAGATGTCCGGCTGCTCCGCGTGGGCACGACCGTCAGGTGGATCACACCCGGAAGTGGCTGACCATCATCTGCAGCTGGCCACCGAGGCGTGCCAGCTCGACGCTGGAGGCTGCGGTTTCTTCGCTGGCTTCGGCGGTCTGTTCGGATACATCGCGAACGTTGACGATGCTGCGGCTGATTTCGTCGGCCACCGAGCTTTGCTGTTCGGCAGCGGCAGCGATCTGCTGGTTCATCGCCTGAATGCTCGAGACGGTCCGGGTGATGCTTTCCAGCGACGTACCGGCCCTGCGCGTCAGTTCGACACTGCTGTCTGTCAGGGTGCGGCTGCCAAGCATGATGCCCGACACCTGACGCGTGCCGTTCTGCAATGCAGCCACCAGCCCTTCGATTTCTTCGGTGGACTGCTGGGTACGCTGCGCCAGGCCGCGAACTTCGTCGGCGACCACGGCAAAACCCCGGCCGGCTTCCCCGGCACGTGCTGCTTCGATAGCAGCATTGAGGGCCAGCAGGTTGGTCTGCTCGGCGACCGCCTTGATCACATCCATGACCTTGCCGATCTTGTCACTGTCCTGCTCCAGCACGTTCATTGCGTCGGATGAGCGAACCACTTCGGCGGCCAGTCGCTCGATCTGCTGGATGGCTTCGCCGACGACCTTATCGCCGTCGCGCGCCTGCTGGTCGGCATCGGAAGCCGCCACGGAAGCCTGCTCGGCATTGCGCGCCACTTCGTGCACCGTCGCCGACATTTCATGCATGGCGGTGGCCACCTGGTCGGTCTCGACCTTCTGGCTGTTGACCCCTGCACTGGTCTGCTCGGTGACCGCCGACAGTTCTTCGGCCGCGCTGGCAATCTGCGTGACGCCATCGCGAATACCAGAGATCAGTTCACGCAGCGTCGTACCCATGCGCTGGATGCCTTGCTGCAAGACGCCCAGTTCATCGCGTCGGGTGACCGCTTCGGTATGGGTCAGGTCGCCGGACGCAATACGCTCGACGATGGCCAGCGTATCGCGCAATGGCCGGGTGATCTGACGCGTGATGATCACCGCGGCAAGTATGCCCAGAAGCATGACCAACACCACACAACCTATCTGCAGGCTGCGCGCGTGAGCGGTGTCTTCCTTGCCCATCTGCATCTGCAGGCCGTACAACTCTTCGCCCAGCTTGACGATGGTCGCACCCTGGGTGGTCAGATCCTTGCGCACGCTCGCTGCTGTCTGAGTGGTTGCCTTGAAGGCATCGACCGAGCTGCGGTAATTGCGTAAAGCGCTTTCAAACTGTGCGATCTGTTCGCGGTTGGCAGGACCAAAAGCGGCCTTGAACCTGTCCAGATGACTGATCGCGCTATCCAGTTGCTGGAAGGCTGCTGTCTCGGTCTTGTCATTCGGATTGCCGGTATAGCCACGCACTTCATAACGCACCAGAAGCAGGTCTTGCCGAGCGCTGTTTGCCAACTGGGCCAGATCGAAGCGTGCCGGGTCAGCAGGATCTATCTGCAGGACCGCATTGTTCAACGACTCTACGGCCTGCATCGCTGCTGTGCCATTGGCAGTCATCTCGTTGCGCACCTTGGCCCCGGTCTGGTACGCGGCGCGCATGCTGTTCAGGGATGCCTCATAGTCGCGGGTGACATCGGCCAGCTCGCGCAGCGGCTTGAGGTTGACCGGATTGTTGAAGCTGACGAGCAGTGATTGCTGCTGCGCCTTGAACACATCCAGCTTGCTTTGCATATTCTGTGCTGCGGTTTCATCGCCGTCAGTCAGCATGTATTGCAAACGCGCGACTCGCAGATTGGTCAGGTTGTCACTCAGCCTGGTGATATCGCCGATGCGGTCGGTGCGATAGATGAGCTTGTCGAGGCTGATCCAGCCAACAAGGGCGAGGACAGCCGTGAAGAAAAGAACGGTCCCAAAGCCCAATGCCAACTTCATGTTGACGCTGATATTCGCAAATCTGCTGTTCATAAAATCTCCTGAAGATGCTTTTTTGTGCGCAACGAAAGAGCTGAGATTTGTTTTTATGGACAGCAAACCCGCGCGCCAGAGCTATCGGCCGCAGAAGAGCAAAACTTGATCGGAAAAAGGCAATCCGCGCGAGCGCGCCGATTCGGGAGGGAAATCGGGGGCTGAACAGCCCCCGATTCAATCAGGCAATCAGTTTGAAACGCGCCACGACATTGCGCATGTCGCTGGCGACCCGCGCCAGTTCATCGGCGGTAACCGCGTTGTTGTCGATACCCAGCATCAACGTACCGGAGCTGTTACGAATCTCCATGACATTGCGGTTGATGTCTTCGGAGACCGCATGCTGCTGCACGGCGGCACTGGCGATCTGCGTGTTCATCTCGACGATACGCTCCACGCCCTGACTGATGCTCGACAGGCTGCCCGAGGCATCGCTGGCGGCACTGATGCACGCATGAGCCTTCTGCTGCCCGGCCTGCATCTGCTGCACGGCAGCGTCGGTCGCACCTTGCAGTTGCTGAATGATGCCGCGAATTTCTTCGGTCGACGCCTGAGTGCGCGAAGCCAGCGTGCGGACTTCATCAGCCACCACGGCAAATCCGCGACCCTGCTCACCTGCCCGTGCAGCTTCGATGGCGGCATTGAGGGCCAACAGGTTGGTCTGATCGGCAATGGTGCTGATGACCTGGATAACACCACCAATCGACTGACTGTGCAGGGCCAGCGCCTGGACCTTCTGGGCACTGAGTTCCACTTCTTCGGCCAGCGCCTGAATGGTCGAGTGTGCCTGGTGCATGATGCGCAGGCCGTTACGCGATGCAGTATTCGCTTCATCGGCGGCCAGCGCAGCACCTTCGGTGTTCTGCGCCACATCGGCGACGCTCGCGGTCATCTCGTTGATCGCGGTCGCCACTTGCTCCGTTTCAGCCTGCTGCGCGTTCATCGACTGCTTGGCCAGGCCGATGGATGCGCCCAGCCGGGACGCTACATCCGTCAGTTCGTAAGAGGTGCGGTCCATGTGCGAGATGGAGCTGGCGAAGGCGTCGGCCATCAGGTTCAGGCCGTTGGCGATATCCGCCACTTCGTCCTTGCTGACGACCGCTACGCGTGCACTCAGATCGCCCTCGCCCAGACGTCGGGTAACGCCCAGCAGGCTGTCGATGGTCAGGCGCAAGGCGCGGTAGATGCTGCAGAACGCGTAGAGCAGCAACAAACCCATGATCACGCACATGGCAATCACGACTTCGCGTTGCAGCACCAGGGCGTCGTAGCGAGAATTCAACTCATCCTGAAGCGCGGTCTGAATTTCGTCCTGAGCCTTGTAGAGGCCCGAGACAACCACGTTGCCGCGCGCACTCAGCGCCTGACCCTGCTGCACCGAAAACTCTGTGCCTTTTACGTACGCGTGCAGGTCGCCGCGAAAGCTGTCCATCGCTGCAGTAGCGGCAGTGATCGGGTCACTGATGCGCGCGGCCAGCTCTGGCGAACGGCGCTTGAGCAGTCGAATGCTTTGCTCCAGCTCCGCCCGAAATTGCAGTTCGATCTTCAGCAGGCTTTCCAGCGAGCCGCGCATCGATACACTCAGCCCCTGACCGGTTACCAAACCTGCCGTGATGCCGCGGATCTGACCGGCGACGTTGATTTCCCGAGGCATACGGATGGTGCTCAGGTCGATCAGAAACAGCGAGGCGTAATCTTCGTCCAGCACCATGCCTGAGGTCGCCGAGACGTAGTAGATAAAGTTGAGAGTCTGGGCCAGTTGCTCGTTCCACTGGGCGAATACTTCATCCTGCGACAGGCCTGGCTTGATACTGTCCATCAGGGAGCGGGTGCTTTCACGCAGGCGCTGTACGCGGTTCTCGGTTTCCAGCTGCTGCCCTTGGCGTGCGTCCATGTCGGCAAGATTGGCAAGAGCGGTTTCGAGCTGAGCGCGATTGCTGATCACATCCTGAGCGGCAGAGGCATCGCCGGCGAGCAGACGGTTACTGGCCGCGCGCTGGAGCATGGAAGTTCGCAGCACGGGGGTGGTCAATTGCAGGTATTCACGGCCGACGCGCTCTTGCGCGACCGTGTCGATGCTTGCATTCAGGCTGTTGAAAACCCGAAGACCGAGAACGATCAGCGGGATAACGATAATGATGGCTAAAACGGCAAACTTGGCAGGGAAACGCAGGCGATTGGTCAGGTAGATACCAGGCGAAAGGATGTTCATAGTGTTCTCTTTTTAATTAGGGTGTCCGATCCGGGCGGAAAAGCTCCTTTCTTTGCATCACGGGTAGTACAGGGCAGCTATGCCGTGCTGAACGAGGTCATCCATTCAGATAGAGGCACATTGACATCACTTGAGAGCAGTGGCCTGTCAGGAAGTTCAATGGGTGCTATAGCCTGATACCCGGGCTATCGACCAAGCCACGGTTAACGTGAGGTCAGGATCATGGGGCGAATGGCGGGCGAGAGCGCTTTACCGCTAATACGCTTGCGGCAGGCATGATTCGAATGAGGGTATTCAGGTCAATCAGGCGGGAAACAACTGTTCATCTGACAGTCTGGCGACCGTAGACTTTGCAAAAGAGAAATACCGTCGTGCGACATCGTGACGCACGACGGTAGGTGTCGTATCGAGGTGATCGAGGGCTCTTCAAGCCCTCGCCCACTCCACGTTCGACAAACCGAGCTTTTCCGCCTGAGGCTTGCTCAGCTTCGGCACCGGGTCGGAACGGTACTTGGGGATCGCACCGAACCCGGCATCCACTGAAGCCCAGTGCCAGGCCTCTTTATTGTCCATGGCGCCTGCTCTTATGTAGAACGTCTTGTAACTGCCATGCAGCAGGTAATCGATACGGTAGTGTTTTTCATCAGCCATTGTGGTGCTCCTGCTTTGTCGACTCGCAAAACAGATCACAGCAGTTTCAAAAAATTCAAAATATTAATGCCATCATTTAAATGATATCATTTAGCCATAACCTGATGTATCTTTATAACTGAACCCTAGGGTTTAGTTGGCGATAGAGTTTGTTTATAACTGCACTTTTACGCTGTTTTCAGCGGGAAACAGTGACGGCCGCCGAGCCGGTTAAAATAGGCTTCTCCGCCACGATGAACGGACATTCAGCGCAGCATAGGGAATAATAAAATTCTATTGAACGGCAGTTTAAACACCGTCGGTCCTCTTTAAAAAAGTTAGCAGTAACGATCGTGCTCCTCAGTCTCTCATAACCTGTGACTGCGTTGAATCGAGCCCATGCACATGGGTTGACGCTTCCCGAGAGATCAAAGCCTGAGGATACGACATGTTCATGTATAACAAGCGACTTCAATATACCGTACGCGTAGCAAGACCCAATCCTGGACTGGCCAACCTTCTGCTTGAGCAGTTCGGTGGGGCTCAGGGTGAACTGGCCGCCGCCGGCCGCTACTTCACTCAAGGGTTGAGTGAAGAAGATCCAGGCCGTAAGGACCTGCTGATGGATATCGCCACCGAAGAACTGAGCCACCTTGAAATCGTCGGTTCCATTATTGTCATGCTCAATAAGGGCGCCAAAGGTCAATTGGCTGAAGGCATCGAAGAAGAAGGCGAGTTGTATCGCGCTATCAACGGTAATGGCAATGACTCACATATCACCAGCCTGCTATACGGCTCCGGTGCGCCGCTGACCAATTCTGCCGGTGTGCCTTTTACAGCGGCTTATATCGATACCATCGGCGAACCAACAGCGGACTTCCGTTCCAACATCGCCGCAGAATCAAGAGCCAAGATTGTTTACGAGCGATTGATGAACGTGACCGATGACCCTGGCGTTAAAGAAGCGCTGGGCTTTCTCATGACTCGGGAAATCGCACACCAGTTGTCGTTTGAAAAAGCCCTGCACGCCATCCAGCCCAACTTCCCGCAGGGCAAGCTGCCGGGCATGCCGGAATTCACCAACAAGTACTTCAACATGTCCGGCGAATCCAATGTACGCGGCGCCTGGAATCAAGGCGGCGACTGGGAGTATGTGGAATCGCCACAAGCGGCTGTCGATGGCGGCGATGGTACGGCCTCGGTCACGCTCAATGAAAAGGACACCGAGGCGCTGGAAATGATGAAGGAACGGACCCAGTCCGACCCGGCCGCCAACCCGATCACCGGGGCGGACCTGGGTTCTGGTCTGGTCCAGGGCAAAGATGCCTGAAACGGCAACCCTTGTTATGTTCAGGAGAATGGAATCATGAAGAAACTTCGCTCCAGCACATCCCCTTCGCCGCAGGGCGAGTTCGATACCGCCTTGAGCGACGCGGTATTTGTAAAAGGGCTTCGTGCCTTCGAAGCCCAGGCGCTGCGTGCACGCCGAGGCTTCCAGGTGGTGATGGCGATCAAGGGTTTCGGCGTTGGAACCCTGCTTGAAAACAACCTGCCACGGCGCTGATCTCACAGCGCATCAAACCCGACTTGTCCACAGGCCAGCAGGCAATCCGCTCGCCTGTGGACAAGTCTCTCTTCGCTGAAAAGGGCAAGAACATGACTCGCACGACGATAGAAGATTTGTTCATTCACGAACTTTCAGACGTTTACAGCGCTGAAAAGCAAATTACCAAAGCACTCCCGCGTCTGGCACGCGCTTCGACCAATCCACTGCTGGCAGAAGCCTTCAAGGCTCATCTTGAAGAAACTCAGGCTCAGATCGATCGTATCGATGAATTGGTGGAAGGCGCTGGTCTGAAGCTGAAACGCATGAAGTGCGCGGCCATGGAAGGTCTGATCGAAGAAAGCAAGGAATTGCTGGAAGAGATCGAAAAAGGTGCAGTGCTCGATGCCGCGTTGATCGGGGCATGCCAGAAGGTCGAACATTACGAGATCGCCAGTTACGGCACACTCATCGCAATGGCCAGACATTTAAATATGAAAGAGGCAGCCGCTTTGTTGAGTGCAACGTTGGCGGAAGAAAAAGGCGCAGACGAAAAGCTCACGGAGATCGCCGAACAGGGCGGAACCCAGGCGGCCACTTCGAAAAAGTAATCATGGTTCACAGCGTCAGCCGCATGACGGTCTACAGGGTGTAGATCCCGTCATGCGGGCTAGTGGAATTACTTCTTGGCAGCATCACCGCCATGCGCAGCAGCGAGTTTTTTCGCATGCTCCAGATGCTTCTCCAGCGTAGGCAGCGTTGCCTTTGCAAACGCCTTCAGCTCTGGATCCTTGCCATTCTCGGCCTCTTCCTTGTACAGCTTGATCGCCTGCTCATGCGCGGAGACCTGATTGTTGGCATAAGCCTGGTCGAACGACTTCTCGCGCATCTCCAGAATCATTGCCTTGGCTTTGTCCATCAGCATAGGGTCTTCGGACACTTCAAGGTTCTTGCTTTTTGCGATTGCAGCCAGCTTCTCATTGGCAGCGGTGTGATCCGTGACCATCTGCTTTGCAAATTCCTTCACATCTGCAGAGACACCTTTCTCATCCTGTGCGAGCTTGCCAACCTGAACTTCGGCGATGCCTTTAGCAGAAGCGTCTTCTACGAAATCATCAGCGTCCTGAGCAGCAACAGCCATTTGCGAACCTAGCGAAAGTACAACGGCAATGGCGCTCATGCGAAAATAATTGGTCATTTTCGGTCATCCTTTTATGGGCTGAATACGTCATCGTTATCGACGACATGAACGTTACGACCTGCTTCAAATACCTGCGTTCAGCCTTTTTGATCAGACGCGGCATACGCCGGTACCACGGCCACCTGATGCTGATGTAAACCCGAACCGGCAATGCATTTTTTCCGCGCGACCATCGCCCCCTGGAATAAGCACGATCGCCACCTATCGGCGCCCGGAAAATTACGCTGAATTTCCCTGTACCGAGGCACTCACTTATCTACGCTGCATAGAAAAACAGAAAGTCCCGAATGACTGCGTCAACGTGATGTTCAACTGCCGAGGTACGATTTTCATGACGTCTCTTCAAGTGATGACAGGCGATGCCGTCGTCAAAACCGTCGTTGAAGAAGCCCGTTCAAAAACCGTCTATCAATCATGGATGAATGAACGTGCTCCCGAACATCAACACGATGCGGTCCTGTTTCTGAATCACTGCCTGGCCCTGGCCGAGCGGGAACACTGCGACCTTCCGGCCCAGCCTGAAGCGCTTGAACAGTGGATGGAGCAGAACGTAGGGGTCGTGGCTGATCAATATGCGCTCTATCTCGAGCAACGCCGCGCAGGAAAACCGAGACGGTTTTTCAAGAACAAAGCGCACGCGATGTATTTCATTCAGCAGGTCGCACCGACCAAAATGGTCGACGGCGCCTGGCTATACGGATTGCTGCCGCGCTGGGCGGACTACCGCTTCCACGGCCTGATTCGTACGTATCTTGAAGAGCTCGGTGACGGCGAACAGGCGCAGAATCATGTCTCGCTGTACCGGAAACTGCTGGCGGATCTGGACTGCGATACCAACGCGCCACTGGCAGACGACGCTTACCTGCAGGGTGCGATTCAGCTGTCACTGGGGCAACTGAGCGAGCAGTACCTTCCCGAGGTCATTGGTTACAACCTGGGCTATGAACAGCTGCCGCTGCACTTGCTCATCACGTCATTCGAGCTGAATGAACTGGGCATAGACCCTTACTACTTCACCCTGCATGTGACGATCGACAACGCCAGCACCGGTCATGCGCGCAAGGCTGCGCAGAGCGTCCTTGAACTGATGCCTGTAGGCCAGGAACGCGACGAGTTTTACCGTCGTGTCGCCAGTGGTTACCGGCTCAATGAGCTGGGCATGGGTTCAACTCAGGTGATCCAGTCGTTCGACCTGGAGCAGGAAGTGATCGCCATGCTCGAGCGCAAGCGCACGTTCGGTCAGCACATGCATTCCGACTACTGCCGTCTCGACGGCAAGACTGTCAACGAATGGCTCGCCGAGCCCGATCAGATCCCGGAATTTCTTGCTGTACTGCAGAACAGAGGCTGGATCAAGCGTCACGAAGACCCTCTGCACAGCCGCTTCTGGAAGCTGTTCGAGGGCGCCGGCGCACCGATGTTCGGCGTCTTCAACGGTTATGAAAAGCAACTCGTGCACGACTGGATCGCCGGTGAGTGGCTGTCGGATGGCAGCGCTCAGCCCACGGTTGGCAAACGGCTTCCGGAAGCCTTTCGCTCGCGCTTCCGCAGCCTGCAAGATGGCGCTCAGCCCTCCCCCGCGCTTGCAGTGCCTGCCTCGGCAGATGCTGATCCGGACGTGCGCGAACTGCACATGAAACTGGAATCTGCGCCCGCCTCGGAGAAGATGTCCACGTTGATCGAAAGCATGTCGCCGGCGAGACACGCGACCGCCGCCGGCCTGCACGCGACGCGTCTGTTTGTGAACAGCATGGCCGAGCGCATGACAGGAGCCCACGCATGAGTCATCCCCTCCCCGACAGCGCCGCGCTGATTGCCCTGGCGCAGCGTCTTGAAAACAGCGGCTATCGCTTCATCACGCCCACGCCCCTGACTCATCAACACGTCAATCAGCGCCCGGAAAATCGTACTGCCGCGTCACTGCGCGATGTGTTCGGCTGGAGTCGGCTGATACCGGAGTCCATGCTGCCGGTCGAGGAGGCTCAAGGGTTGCTGGCTGCCGGTATTCTGGAACGTAAGGAAGACGGCTTGAAAAGCCGGGTGAGATTTTCCAGCCTGGATGATCTGCTGCTGGTGCATTCGGCGTTTCCTACCTCAGATGAAGACTCGGTGTTTTTCGGTCCGGATACCTACCGCTTCGCGCAGTCCATCAATCGCCATCTGCAAGGCACGTCGCATCCGGTCAACCGCGCCGTCGACATCGGCTGTGGCACGGGTGCCGGCGCCATGTTGATCGCGGTCGCCCGTCCGCAGGCACAGGTCCACGCCGTCGACATCAACCCCAAGGCGCTGCATTTCGCACAGACCAATGCGGCAGTCGCCGGGCTGAAGAATATGGAGTGCTGCCACAGCGATATTCTCTCGGGCCTGAGCGGAAATTTCGACCTGATCGTCGCCAACCCGCCCTACATGAAAGACACCCAGCGCCGCGCCTACCGCCACGGAGGTGATGCACTGGGCGCAGACCTGTCTGTGCGCATCCTGCGCGAGTCACTGGACCGCCTGACTCCTGGCGGCTCGCTGGTGCTTTACACCGGCGTGGCCATGGTGGGCGAGCACGATCCGTTCTTCGAGGCGGTGCAGGCCGATATCGACCATGCGGCACTGACATGGACCTACCGCGAACTGGACCCGGATGTGTTTGGCGAAGAGCTGCTTGAAGAGGGTTACGAAGACGTGGACCGTATTGCAGCAGTGGAGCTGGTGGTCACCCGACGCCCCGCATGACCCACCGAAATATCTTCAATAGTTCATGCTTATAACGCGCATAAGAACCAAGCATTGGTCAGCCTGACCGCATCCCGGTGAAACTTGCCACGAGCCATCGATCAACACCCTGCTGTTGATCGATGCAGGCTCGTCGCACACCGAAAAGGATGACGACACATGCCACGCCTTAACAGGATCATCGAAACAGCCCTCTACGTAGACGATCTGGCGAACGCCAGGGAGTTCTATTCCGACACCCTTGAACTGGAAGTGATGTTCGAAAGCGCGACATTGGTGGCTTTCAACGTCGGCGGTGTGAGCACCCTGCTGTTGTTCAAGCGCGGCGCTTCGTTGCAGACGCAGTACCTGAGCGGCGGAGAGATACCACCCCACGATGCACACGGCCGGATTCATGTGTGCTTCGCCATCAATGCCGACGAGATGCAAGCCTGGGCGGATCGCCTTGCCAGGGCCAGCGTCGCCATCGAAGGCCGCACCGAATGGCCCAAAGGCGGATCGAGCGTCTATTTCCGCGACCCCGATGAAAATCTCGTCGAACTCCTGACGCCGGGCTGCTGGGCGATTTATTGAATCGCTCAGGTCACACGTTGCTCTGCAAAGGTGGGTCAATAAAGCGGGGCAATCGAATATTGATACGCGGGTGTGCTGCGCCTCAAATGTTATGTTATAACGCTTGAAGATTCTTAATGCAGCCTTCCCAAGCGATCTTCCGCCGCCATGATCAACCCTGTTCCCCAATCCTTTCCAGTCACCACCAAGCACGCCTTGCAGGCAGGTCAGCATACTCAGCAATGGATACCCAGTGAGCCGCACTCGCGGCACGTCGCTGTGGACCCGCGTGTTTGATGCTGGCGCTGGAACGCCTCGCGTGGGCACCGGAACAGACGTCAGTCTGCACGCACCAACATTTTGCCTTGAAGGATATCGACCTGCAGATCGCCGCAGGCGAGTTCGTCGGCCTGATCGGGCCCAATGGCAGCGGCAAGACCAGCCTGCTGCGTTGCGCATTCCGCTACAGCCGCCCGCACAGCGGCAAGGTCGCCATCAATGCCCGCGATATCTGGTCCTGCAGCTCGCGCTGGTGCGCCCGGCACGTGGCAGTGGTTGCCCAGGAGTTTCCCGATGCATTCGGCCTGACGCTGCTGGATGTGGCAAACATGGGGCGTGCCCCTCACCAGGGATTCTTTGCCGCAGACAGTGACCACGACCGCACAATTGTACAAAACGCGCTGAACGCCGTCGGGCTGGCGGGCTATGAGCAGCATCGGTTCGACACGCTTTCCGGCGGCGAGAAGCAGCGTTGTCTGCTGGCGCGGGCGCTGGTGCAAGAACCCCGACTGATGGTGCTGGACGAACCCACCAACCACCTCGACCCGCGCCATCAACTGGAATTGCTCGGGCTGGTCAAACAGCTCGGCACGGCCACGCTGGCCAGTATCCATGACCTGAACCTGGCGGCGGCATTCTGTGATCGCCTGTGTGTCATTCATCACGGCCGGCTCATTGCGCAAGGCACGCCCCGGGAGGTGCTGACCCCGGAAATGCTGCTCAGTGTGTTCGGCGCCAAGGCGCTGGTCGACAGCCACCCTCTGCGTGACTACCCACGCATCACCTGGATACCCTGACATGAACAGCCTGTCCGCCCGCCTGGCTTTGGCCGCGTTGCTATGCAGCCCGATGGCGCATGCCGCCTACCCTGTCACCGTGCAAAGCTGTGACCGTTCGGTGACGTTCACGGCTGCGCCGCAGCGCGCGGTCAGCAACGATGTGAACCTCACCAAAATGATGGTTGCTCTGGGTTTGCAATCGCACATGGTCGGCTACAGTGGCATCACCGGCTGGAACAAACCCGATCAGGCGCTATTGCGCGACCTGGGCACGCTGCCCGAGCTGTCCAGTAAATACCCGTCTCTGGAAACGCTGCTCAATGCCAACGCCGACTTCTATTTTGCCGGCTGGAACTATGGCATGCGCGTGGGTGGCGATGTCACGCCGCAAAGTCTGGCCCCGCTGGGCATTCAGGCCTATGAACTGACCGAGTCCTGCGCCCAGATAATGCCCCGCGCCGAGGCGACGCTGGAGGATGTCTATAACGACCTGCTCAATCTGGGCCGGATATTCGATGTGCAGAGCCGGGCCGAAACGCTGGTTGCGCAGATGCGCCGCAGCGTGAGCGACGTCGAGAAAAGCGTGGCGGGCAAATCGCCGCCCAGGGTGTTTCTGTACGACAGCGGCGAAGACCGGCCGATGACCGCCGGGCGCCTGGCCATTCCCCAGGCGCTGATCAGCGCTGCAGGCGGCCGCAATGTCATGGGCGACGTCGCAGCCAGCTGGACCCACGTCAACTGGGAGTCGGTCGTGCAAAGCAATCCCGAGGTGATCGTCATCGTCGACTACGGTGAAGTCAGCGCTGCGCAGAAACAGCACTTTCTTGAAAGCAATCCGGCACTGCACTCCGTGGACGCGATCCGCAACCGGCGTTATGTCGTGCTGCCCTATGTGGCGGTGACGCCCGGCATCGACAATGTCACGGCCATCGAAACGCTTGCAGCGGCATTTCATGATGTGAAGCGATGACGCTGGCGCAGTGGCTGACCGAACGGCCGCGCCGTTACCTGGGCCTGTTGATCGCTCTGACGCTTTTGCTGCTGACGTCGTGCCTGGTGTGCATCACCTTCGGCGCGGCCCCTGTGCCCTTGAGCCGGGTGATGGCTATCCTGATGTTCAAACTCTCCGGTACTGCCGAACACCCACCGCTCTGGACAACGGGACAGGAAACCATCGTCTGGCTGATACGTACGCCCCGCGTCTTGCTGGGCGCGCTGGCAGGCGCAGGGCTGGCGTTGATCGGCAGCGTTCTGCAAGCCGCGACCCGTAATCCGCTGGCCGATCCGCATTTGCTGGGGGCGACCTCGGGCGCCACGCTTGGCGCCGTGATCGTGGTCATGCATGTGGGGGAAGTGTTTGGCATGCTGACATTGCCACTGGCCGCCTTTGTCGGCTCGCTGGTCAGCCTGTGCCTGGTGCTGTGGCTGGCCAGTCACCAAGGCCGGCTGGACAGCCAGCGCCTGCTGCTCGGCGGTGTGGCCGTGTCCTTCGTGATGATGGCAATCGCCAACCTGTCGTTGTTTCTGGGCGACCACCGCGCCAGTTCCTCGGTGCTGTTCTGGATGCTGGGCGGGCTGGGTCTGGCCCGCTGGGAATTGCTTGCGGTGCCGTTTATCACGGTGCTATGCGGTTGGATCCTGCTGCAAGGGCTGGGTCGTTCACTGAACGCGCTGATGGGCGGCGACCAGACCGCCGTGAGCCTTGGCCTGCAAGTGCGCAATATGCGCCTGCTGGTTTTTCTGATCGCCTCACTGATGACCGGCGTACTGGTCGCCCTGTGCGGCTCCATCGGTTTTGTCGGCCTGATGGTGCCGCACATGGCCAGACGTCTGGTGGGCTCGGAGCATCGACGACTGTTGCCTGTCGCCACCCTTCTGGGCGCATTGTTGATGGTCTGGGTCGACGTCATCTCCCGCACGCTGATCGCCCCCGAAGACCTGCCGATAGGCATTACGACCGCCTTGTTGGGAGGGCTGTTTTTCATTTTCATGATGAAGCGCGGTCAGTAATCGGCAAGGTGTTTGCCGTGGGCAAACAGGACTGCCCGCGGCCCTTCCGACTACATGACAAACTCGTGTCATCGTTCCTTAACACCTTTATGACATTTATTTTGCGCTGGTTATTTCAGGCTGCCGAGGCGCCTGAGAATAAACCGGCTCATCCATTCATGTCATGAGGCGGAAGGAGCGGCACTTGAAAGTGACAGTGTTCGGAACCGGTTATGTGGGGCTTACTCTTGCCGCCTGTCTGGCTGAAGTAGGCCATACCGTCTGTTGCATGGATGTCGACAGCAAGCGCATTGATGCGCTTCGCGAAGGCATATGTCCGATATTCGAACCCGGTCTTGGCGAACTTCTGCGCAACGGCCTGGACTGCAAAAGACTGAGTTTCACGACCGATGAGGTACACGCCAGTCGCTTTGCAGAGTTGGTCTTCATCGCCGTCGGTACGCCAGCGCAAGCCGACGGCAAGGCGGACCTGAGCCAGGTGCTTGCCGTACTGCGCTGCGTGATCAGACACGCCGAAAGTGCCCCGATCATTGTCAACAAGTCGACCTCGCCAGTGGGCACCGTTGACCGCCTGCTCGCTGAGATCGCTGCCAGTGCGCGACGTGATGACGGCTTTGAAGTGATCAGCAACCCCGAGTTTTTCAAGGAAGGCTGCGCAGTCAGTGACTGCCTGCGTCCGGATCGCATTATCGTCGGCGGGGCCAGTCCGCGAGCGCTGGAGCAGATGCGCGAGTTGTATCAGCCCTTCAGTCGCAACCGCGAGAAGTTTGTGGTCATGGATGCGCGCAGCGCAGAGCTGTCCAAATATGCTGCCAACTGCCTGCTGGCGACCAAGATTTCGTTCATCAACGAGATCGCCAACCTGGCTGAACAGGTGGGTGCTGACATAGAACAGGTCCGGCTTGGCATCGGCTCCGACCCTCGTATCGGTTATGACTTCATTTACCCGGGCTGCGGCTTCGGTGGCTCATGCTTTCCCAAGGACTTGCAGGCGCTGATCGGCACGGCCAGCGAGCACGGCGTGGAGACGGCGTTGCTCAACGCCGTGAAACAGGTCAATCGCCGCCAGAAGCACCGCCTGTTCGAAAATATCCACACGCATTATCACGGTGATCTGAGGGGCAAGGTCTTCGCTGTCTGGGGACTGGCCTTCAAGCCCAATACCGATGACATTCGCGAAGCAACCAGCCATACCCTGCTCAAAGCACTCTGGGCAGCCGGTGCCAGGGTTCAAGCGCACGACCCTCAAGCAATAGAAGCGGTCAGGCATCATTACGGCGAGCGAAACGACCTGCAACTGGTGCAGTGCAAGCAAGATGCACTGGAAGGCGCAGACGCTCTGGTGGTGGTGACCGAATGGCAGGACTACCGGGTGCTGGATCTGGACGCGCTCGGCGAAACGCTCGGTGATCGCGTGGTGTTCGATGGCCGCAACCTGTTCGACCCGGCGCAACTGCGTGAGGCGGGCTTTACCTACTACGGCATTGGTCGTGGCCGGGCGACGCCGGCATGACGGTACTGGTGACAGGTGCTGCAGGGTTCATCGGGTTTCATGTCGCCAGGCGTCTGTGCGAGCTCGGCGTGGAGGTCGTCGGCATCGACAACCTCAACGATTACTACAGCGTCGAGCTCAAACAATCGCGCCTGGCCCTACTCCAGCGCCTGCCAGGTTTCACGTTCCACAGGCTGGACATCACCGATGCCGAAGGGCTGTCCGCCCTCTTCTCGCAAAATGGCTTCGAACAGGTCATTCATCTGGCGGCTCAGGCCGGTGTGCGTTATTCGCTTGAACAACCGAATGTTTACGCCCAATCCAATCTGGTCGGCTTTATCAACGTGCTCGAGGCCTGTCGGCAGTATCGACCGGCGCACCTGATCTACGCGTCGAGCAGCTCGGTGTACGGCGCCAATACGCGCATGCCGTTTCAGGTCGAGGATGCGGTCGACCGGCCGCTGTCCCTGTATGCCGCCACCAAGCGCGCCAACGAACTCACCGCCTACAGCTATTGCCACTTGTACAGCCTGCGCGCCACAGGGCTGCGCTTTTTCACCGTCTACGGCCCCTGGGGCCGGCCGGACATGGCGCTGTTCAAGTTCACCAAAACCATGCTGGCCGGCCAGCCTGTGGATATCTACAACCACGGCGAAATGGCGCGGGACTTCACCTACATCGACGACATTGTCGAAAGCATCCTGCGCCTGCGTCTGCTGCCGCCCGATGCGGTTGGCAGCGAGCCGCCCCATCAACTCTTCAACATCGGCCGGGGTCAGCCCGTCAAGCTGCTGGAGTTCGTCGATTGCCTGGAGGCCGCGCTAGGCCTGCGCGCTGAACGGCGCTACCTGCCCTTGCAGGCGGGCGACGTGCTGCAAACCTGGGCTGACGTCAGTGCGCTGAGCCAATGGATCGACTTTCAACCACAGGTCTCGGTCGACACCGGCGTCAGGGCCTTCGTCGACTGGTATCGGGAGCACTATCAGGCCCGGATCTGCGAGCCACTTCAATAACAAGGACTTCCATGACCACGCCCACTTTTCTCTCCGTCGTGATCCCGGCCAAAAACGAAGCCGATAACCTGCCCAGCCTGATAAAAGAAATTTGCACAGCGCTGGACGGAGAACGCTACGAGATACTGGTCGTTGACGACGGCAGCACAGACGACACCTTGAAAGTGCTGACTCACCTCAAGGACAGCGGGCTGACCGTGTTGCGGATCCTGCGCCACGAGCGATCACTCGGGCAGAGCACCTCGGTCTATCACGCAGCACTGGCAGCCAACGGCACCTGGCTGGCAACCCTGGACGGTGACGGTCAGAACGACCCGGCGGACATTCCGGGGATGTTGGCGCTGGTACGCGCTCACGCAACAGGCTCGGAGGCGATACAGCTGGTGGCAGGCCACCGGGTGAATCGGCGCGATACCGCCAGCAAACGCTGGGCTTCGCGCTTTGCCAACGGCCTGCGCAGCCGGCTTCTCAACGACTCGACTCCAGACACCGGGTGCGGCCTGAAACTGATCGAGCGAGCCGCGTTTCTGCGCCTGCCGTACTTCGACCATATGCACCGGTTCATTCCAGCGCTGATTCAGCGACATAACGGCCGTATGGTCACGCACCCCGTCAACCACCGTCATCGCCAGGCCGGCGTGTCCAAGTACGGCAACCTGGACCGCGCGCTGGTGGGCATTCTTGATCTGGTCGGGGTCTGGTGGCTGATCCGTCGGACTCGCCTGGATGTTCAGGCACAGGAACTGCGGCCATGAAGCCGGACAACGAGACCTTCTGGCTGATCCTCGGCTTTGTCGGGCAGGCGGTTTTTACCGGCCGCTTTGTCCTGCAATGGCTGTACAGCGAATTCAAGAAGCGCAGCATCATCCCGGTAGGCTTCTGGTACCTGAGCATGCTGGGCAGCACGATCCTGCTGGCCTACGCCATTTATCGACAGGACCCGGTCTTCATCGCCGGCCAGGCCTTTGGCCTGCTGGTGTACATGCGCAACCTGCAGCTGATCAGCCGACAGGCCAAGACACCTGAGGAGCAATGACGGTGCGAACTCACCTTTCGCCTCGCCTTGAGGGCTGGCTGCTGGTCGCGCTGGCCGTTTTACTGGTCGGGGGCGGCCTGGGCTTGCGTCTGCCGCAGAACGTGGACGAAGAGCGTTTTCTCGGCGTTGCCCTGGAAATGCTGCAGAACGGCTCATGGTTCGTCCCGCACCGGGCCGCGCAGATTTATGCCGACAAACCGCCGCTGTTCATGTGGGCGACGGCATTCTTCATTTGGCTGACGGGCAGCCCGAACATCGCGCTGTACCTGCCCGGGCTGCTCTCTGCAGGCGCAACCACCGCAGTCCTCTACGATCTGGGCACCCGCCTGTGGAACCGACGCATCGGTCGGTACGCCGCCTTGTTGTTTCTGGCGACCTATCAGACCTACAGCATCCTGCGCACCGGGCAGATCGACAGTTTTCTGTGCTTGTGGATTGCGCTGGGCTTCTACGGTCTGGTTCGCCACGTGTTGCTCGGGCCGGCCTGGGGCTGGTTCTATTTCAGCTGTGCGGCCATGGGTCTGGGCATCATCACGAAGGGCGTCGGTTTTGTTCCTGCGTTGATGTTGATCCCTTACGCCTATGCCGCGCGCAAAGGTTGGCAAGGTGTGGTGGCCATGCCTGGACAGGCCGCTCGCTGGGCGCTGGGTCTGCTGGTGTTATTGCTGGCCTGCTGCCTGTGGCTGGTGCCGATGATTATCTCGGTCGTGCGTGACGGCGGCCCGGAAGGGTTCGCCTACGTGCAGGAAATACTCTTGCACCAGACCGCCAATCGCTACGCCAGCGCCTGGGACCATCGCGAGCCCTTCTGGTATTTCTTCGTCAAAGTCATCCCGCAGTATTGGCTGCCGCTGGTGCTGGCGCTGCCCTGGCTGATCCCGGCCTGGCGCCGACAGTTGAGCAAGCACGATGGCCGGGTGTTGGTACTGCTCGGGTGGGTGTTGCTGGTGCTGCTGTTCTTCAGCCTCTCCAGTGGCAAACGCAAAATCTACATCTTTCCGGCGCTGCCCGGCCTGGTACTGATAGCCGCCCCCTTGCTGCCCTGGTTATTGAAACGCTGGTTCCATGACCGCATACGGGCTCGGCGAATCGTCCCGGTGGTGGTGGTTATCTGGCTCGGTCTGTGGTTCGCCAGAGGGTTCGTCGAACCCGTCATAGAAGGCCAAAACCCACACAAGGAACTGATGGAACAGGCCGCTTACGTCACTCAAGGTGCTGATCTGGTGCTGGTCAACTGGCGCGAGGGGCACTGGCTCTATGCACGCCAACCCATTGTGCATTTCGGTTTTGCCAAGCCGTCGGCAACCGAACAGGCCGCCCGCTGGCTAAGAGAACACCCCGGCACCTTTGCGCTGGTGCCAGGCGAGCAACTGGCCAATTGCTTCTTGCCGGAAAAAGCCCGGCCGCTGGGCCAGACCTCCAGAGCTGACTGGTTCATCGTCGATGCCGATGCCGACAATGGCCGGTGTAAACCGCAACGCCCTATGCAGGCCTATCGCTTCGCCTGGCAGCAGAATGTTGATTAATCCCCCGCCCAGCCACCCAACACGCGGGAGTGCCTGAAGCCATGCAGCTGGAAACGATCAAGGCAAAGCGCCTGACGTGGTCGAACGTCGCTCGAAGGCAGGTATCACTCGCACAACTCGTGTTGAGTGCAGCTGCTCTCGGGCTGCTGATCCTGGCCTATGCCGTGTCGACACATTTTCAGGTCCACCAACAGCTGTACCAATACGGTCGCACCTGGTTAAAGGGCAATACGGCAGCCGACAAGAATATCTGGCTGCCGGATTTCCAGGTGGTTATCGACGCCAAACCACTTGCCCCGGACGTCGCCAATATCTCCGGGATCACCTACGACTACGACAATGACCGACTGCTGGCAGTGACCAACAAAGGCCCCATGCAACTGCTGGCGCTGAACACGAACGGCGACATAATCGACCGCTACCCACTGATCGGTTTCGACGACACAGAGGGTGTGGCTTATCTGGGCAACGGTCGCATCGTGCTGTGCGATGAAGATCTCCAGCAACTGGACATCATCACGTTGCCGACGCAGGCACGCCCCATCCACGTCGAGGAAGCTCAGTTCATTGCGCTACTGATCAACCCCAGCATTCATAACAAGGGATTCGAAGGCGTAACCTACGATCCCGCCAACGACCTTCTGTTCGCGATCAAGGAACGCGATCCACGCCAGATGTTCGAGGTTTCCGGCGTCCTGCGCTCCATCGATCAAGGCCGTTTGCAGATCAAAATTGCCGACCGGCTGGACTGGATCACGAAAAGTGTCGCTGCACGCGACCTTTCAGACGGCTACTACGATCCGCGAACTGGCCATTTACTGCTGCTCAGCGACCAGTCGCGCTCGATCACGGAACTGGACAGCAAAGGACGATTCGTCAGCATTCGATCACTGCTGGCTACCTTCTCCGACCTCAAGCACAGCGCCCCCCAACCCGAAGGCCTGACCATGGATCGCGCAGGCAACCTGTACGTCGTCAGTGAGCCGAATCTGTTTTACAAGTTTTCGAAAGTGCCGGAATAGGTAGTGAAGAAACTAGGCCTTGAGGGTGACTTTCGGGGGGTAGGGTCTGTTTTGGGAGAGCTTACGGAAGTCGGAAAAATCGGACGCTGAGGCTTTTCGACCGGTCTTGACCAGGCGCAAAGGTCGGTTTTGCTGCTTTCACAACGCTATCGATCTTCACGGGAGTGCCACAGGCGCAGCAGATAGACAGTGGAATTCACTATCTCGTAACGCATCTCGTAATGGCCGATCTGAATCCGGCGCACATCCCTGGGCTCAAATTCTTCAAGGCGCTCGCCGATGCGCGGGTTAGTCCGCAGCGTAGTCGGCGCTGACGTGAGCTGCTGTACGGTTCGTGCAGCAGCAGGCTGATTTACCGCTGCCAGAAACTCGTAAAGCCTAGCAATGTCAGAAAGCGCCTTGCTTGTCCACTTCAGTTCCATCAGCGCGGTAACGGCAACGCCGTGTCGGTGCTAAGGCTATCAGCCCAGGCCTGCACAGCCTGGTGGTCGATTATGCGGCCAGCATCAACATCAGCCAAGGCTTCGCGGGTCAGGCGACTGCGTTCCTCTTCCTGGTCTATCCAAGCGGACAGCGCCTGTTTGACGATCCAGTTTTTGGAGCGTTCGAGACGCTCTGCCATCAAATCGACTTTTTGTGCCAGTTGCTCAGGAACGTGAGCCGTGACAGATCGGGTTTTGGCGGTTGTTGCCATGATGAGATACTCCTGATTGTCACTCGATTCAAAGTTAATCATAGTGAATAATTAGCCATCGTCAAGCGCGCTAGCAGGTCGGGCCTAATCCTAGGCCTATCCAATAGAATCCACATTTTTTATTGGAGGGTATTGACACAGTGCCAGGCGAGTTGGCGCACTGCTTCCGCTGCAATGAACCCTCAAGGAGATGAGTGCAATGTCGCGTAAAGTTTTCGTAGCCGGCGCATCCGGTGTAATCGGCAGAGCCCTGCTCAAGCTTTTGGTGGCTGCGGACTACAGCGTATATGGCGCTACCCGTCGCGCCGAAAAAGTGAAGGACATCGAGGCCACAGGTGCTACGGCAGTGGTGGTTGATGTCTATGACGCCGAGCGTTTAAACAAAGAGTTGGTCCGCATACAGCCATGGGCTGTTATTCATCAACTGACAGATCTGCCTCGTGGCTTGAGTCCTGAATTGATGGCCAAAGCGGTCGAGAACAACGCACGTATCCGTACAGAAGGAAAGCGTAATCTGGTAGCCGCCGCTCGAGCCGCTGGCGCTACACGCCTGATAGCTCAAAGCATCGCCTGGGCCTACCGTCCAGGCGACACCCCTTATCTGGAAACCAGCCCTCTGGACGTAGAGGCACAAGGCAGCCGTGGCATCAGCGTGGAGGGTGTGGCGGCCCTGGAACAGCAAGTGCTCAGCGAGCCTGCATTGAACGGCACAGTCTTGCGCTATGGTCAGTTGTACGGGCCCGACACCGGCACTGACGAGCCGACCGGTACCAGCCCAGTACACGTACAAGACGCTGCGCGTGCAGTACTGCTGGCGTTGCAAAAAGAGCAAAGTGGTATTTTTAATATCACTCAGGACAGCCCGACCGTCAGCAACGAAAAAGCCAAGCGCATACTGGGGTGGTCTCCTTCCATGGAGGCTTGACGCCACAACGCAGTTACTCCGTACGAAGGAGTGACCGCGTTAGGACTTATTTTGAATAAATCTGAGTCTGCTCTAATTTACTGAAGCCCCCACCCCTGTGGATAACTCACTCCACCGTCACCGACTTCGCCAGGTTCCTCGGCTGATCGACATCCGTCCCCTTCAACACAGCCACATAATACGAAAGCAACTGCAGCGGAATGGTGTACAGAATCGGTGCCAGGGCATCGATGATGTGTGGCATGGCGATGACGTGGGTGCCTTCGCCGTTCTTCATGCCGGCTTGCTCGTCTGCGAATACGATCAACTCGCCGCCGCGTGCGCGCACTTCCTGCAGGTTGGATTTGAGTTTCTCCAGCAGTTCGTTGTTCGGTGCGACGGTGACGACTGGCATGTCGGCGTCGACCAGCGCCAGCGGGCCATGCTTGAGTTCGCCGGCCGGGTAGGCTTCGGCGTGGATGTAGGAGATCTCTTTGAGCTTGAGTGCGCCTTCCATTGCCACCGGGAACTGTGCGCCGCGCCCGAGGAACAGGGTGTGGTGCTTCTCGGCGAACAGTTCGGCGACTTTCTCGACCGTGCCATCCATTGCCAGCGCTTCGCCGAGGCGGGTTGGCAGGCGACGCAGTTCTTCGACCAGTTGCGCTTCGACGCCCTCCTCCAGCGAACCCTTGACCTGACCCAGCGACAGGGTCAGCAGCAACAAGGCAACCAGCTGGGTGGTGAAGGCTTTGGTCGATGCCACGCCGATTTCCGGACCGGCCTGGGTCAGCAGGGTCAGGTCGGATTCCCGCACCAGTGAGCTGATGCCCACGTTACAGATGGCCAGGCTGGCCAGAAAGCCCAGTTTCTTGGCGTTGCGCAGCGCTGCCAGGGTGTCGGCGGTTTCACCAGACTGCGAGATCGAGACGAACAGGGTGTCCGGTTGAACCACTACCTTGCGATAGCGAAACTCACTGGCCACTTCGACCTGGCAAGGGATGCCGGCCAGGCCTTCAAGCCAGTAACGCGCGACCATGCCGGCGTGGTAACTGGTGCCACAGGCGACGATCTGAACATCGCGTACTTTGGCGAACAGCTCGGCAGCCTGTGGGCCGAATGCGTGGACCAGCACTTGCTGCTGCCCCAGACGGCCTTCGAGGGTGCGCTGTACGACCTTGGGCTGCTCGTGAATTTCCTTGAGCATGAAGTGGCGGTACTCGCCCTTGTCGGCGGCTTCGGCGCCTTCGTGGTATTGCACCACTTCACGCTCGACCGAAACACCGTCGACGTTCCAGATCTGCACGCTGTCGCGACGGATCTCGGCGATGTCGCCCTCTTCCAGGTACATGAAACGGTCGGTGACCTGACGCAGTGCCAGTTGGTCGGAGGCCAGGAAGTTTTCACCCAGGCCCATGCCGACAACCAGCGGGCTGCCGCTGCGGGCTGCCAGCAGGCGATCGGGCTGCGCGGCATTGATGACCGCAAGCCCATAAGCACCGTGAAGTTCTTTCACCGCAGCTTTCAGGGCAACCGCCAGATCGGCGGTGTCCTTGAGCTTGTGGTGCAGCAGGTGGACGATGACTTCAGTGTCGGTATCGGATGCGAAGACGTAACCCAGGCCTTTCAGCTGTTCACGCAGCGCTTCGTGATTCTCGATGATGCCGTTGTGGACAACTGCCAGCGTGTCGGCCGAGAAGTGTGGGTGGGCGTTACGCTCACACGGGGCGCCGTGGGTCGCCCAACGCGTGTGGGCGATGCCCAGACGGCCGATCAGCGGCTCGCCGGCAAGTGCCTGTTCCAGCTCACTGACCTTGCCGGAGCGACGACGGCGCTCAAGGGTGCCTTCGTTGCTGAAGACTGCCACGCCCGCGCTGTCATAGCCGCGGTATTCAAGGCGCTTGAGGCCTTCGAGCAAAATGGCCGTGATATTACGTTCAGCAACGGCGCCGACGATTCCACACATGGTTATCTCCTAGCTGACAGCAGCACAAATCAGATTGATGCCGCGGGCCTGTATCTGATCGCGTGCCTCACTGGACAGGCGATCATCAGTAATAAGGGTGTGGATACTGCTCCAGGGCAGCTCCAGATTGGGGATCTTGCGACCGACCTTGTCGGCTTCGACCATGACCACCACTTCCCGGGCGACTTCCGCCATGACCCGGCTCAAGCCCAGCAGCTCGTTGAAGGTGGTGGTGCCACGCACCAGATCGATGCCGTCAGCACCGATGAACAGCTGATCAAAGTCGTAGGAGCGCAGTACCTGCTCCGCGACCTGCCCCTGAAAGGACTCCGAGTGCGGGTCCCACGTTCCGCCCGTCATCAACAAGACCGGTTCGTGTTCCAGCTCGGTCAGGGCGCGCGCAACATGCAGGGAATTGGTCATGACCACCAGGCCGGGTTGCTGGCCCAGCTCAGGGATCAATGCCGCCGTGGTGCTGCCACTGTCGACGATGATTCTGGCGTGCTCGCGAATCCTGCAAACCGCAGCGCGGGCGATGGCCTGTTTGTAGCGCGAAACTGGCTGACTGCCATCGCTTATAAGCTCATGGGGAAGCGGCACTGCTCCCCCGTAACGGCGCAACAGCAGGCCGTTGGTTTCAAGCGCAGCCAGGTCCTTTCGAATCGTAACTTCGGAAGTTTCAAAGCGTCTGGCCAAGTCGTCCACACTGACTTCGCCTTGCTCGTTGAGCAGGGCGAGAATGTTGTGGCGACGTTGTGGTGTATTGCGCTTCGACATGACTGCCTTAAGTTTCGTTTCGAAAGATAACGAAGGCAATCAAAACCTATTTTTTGGGTTTGGTCAAGGTTTCAGGATGGGGCGGCGCAATTTCCATCGGATACTCGTGACACCGGCTTTTGAGCCTGGGGTTTGACGCGGAGCATCACGAACAGCATTCCTACGCTGGAGCGTGAGGAACGAGAGGTGTCTGCCGGAACGCTATCGTACCCATGCTCCGCGTGGGTATGCGGTTCTGGACGCTCTGCGTCCTGGCTTGAGTGTCAACTGTGAATAGTTATGGACGCGTGCCAATGCTGAGCATCGGCACGCGGGTCATCAGGAACTGTGGATAACTCAGTCTTTGCTGATTTTCACCGGACGCTTCCAGCCTTCGATATTACGTTGGCGGGCGCGGGCTACGCCTAGTTGTTCAGCAGGCACGTTCTGGGTGATGGTCGAACCGGCTGCAGTCGTCGCACCGTCCAGGATATCCACAGGCGCAACCAGAGAGTTGTTGGAACCGATGAAGACGTCTGCACCCAACGTGGTCTTGTGCTTGTTGGCACCATCGTAGTTACAGGTAATGGTACCGGCGCCGATATTGGTGCGTGCGCCAATTTCGGCGTCGCCCAGATACGTCAGGTGGCCGACCTTGGCGCCCTCGCCCAGGTTCGCATTCTTGAGCTCGACAAAGTTACCCACATGCGCCTTGGCACCCAGCACGCTGCCTGGTCGCAGGCGTGCAAACGGACCTGCGTCACTGCCCTCACCCAGGATCGCACCTTCGATGTGGCTGTTGGCTTTAACGACGACACCCTTGCGCAGGGTGCTGTCCTTGATGACGCAGTTCGGACCGATGACCACGTCATCCTCGATCACGACCTTGCCTTCAAGAATCACATTGATATCGATCAGCACATCGCGACCGACGCTGACTTCACCACGCACATCGAAGCGCGCAGGGTCACGCAGGGTCACACCAGCCGCCATCAGACGACGGGCTTCGCGCATCTGGTAATGACGCTCCAGCTCGGCAAGCTGCTTGCGATCATTGGCGCCCTGCACTTCCATCGCGTCGTGGGGCTGCTCTGTGGCAACCACCAGGCCGTCATTAGCCGCCATGGCTATCACGTCGGTGAGGTAATACTCGCCCTGGGCATTGTTGTTGGACAGCCGCCCCAGCCAGTCAGCGAGATGAGCGGCCGGCACGGCGAGAATGCCGGTATTGCCTTCGGTGATAGCCTTCTGCGCGTCACTCGCGTCTTTATGCTCAACGATGGCACAAACACGATTCTGATCATCGCGAACGATACGGCCGTAACCGGTAGGGTCATCCAGCGTAACGGTCAGCAGACCCAGTTGCTGCGGGTTGACCCGTTCGAGCAGGCGCGAAAGCGTTTCCACTTCGATCAACGGTACATCGCCATAAAGAATCAATACGGTGTCAGCCGTGAGCGCGGGCAGCGCCTGAGCAACCGCATGGCCGGTACCGAGTTGCTTGTCCTGCATCACGAAATTCAAGTCATCGGCTGCCAGCTGCTCACGCACGGCATCAGCGCCGTGGCCGATCACGACATGTATGCCACTTGGGGATAACTGACGCGCGCTGTGGATAACATGACCCAGCATGGAATTGCCGGCCACGGGGTGCAGAACCTTCGGCAGCGCGGAACGCATCCGGGTACCTTGGCCAGCAGCGAGAATAACGATATCGAGAGACATGATAGGACTACCAACTGAGCGGCAACCGGACCGAAGACGGGCTGACTTGAAAGAGGAAATCTGAAAAAAGAAAAAGGGTAGCCGAGGCTACCCTTTTTCTCAATCGCGCATCGAGTGCAGCAGGGTTAGCCGCCGAACTTCTTGCGAATTTGCTGAACGGTGCGCAGCTGAGCTGCAGCCTCGGCCAGACGAGCAGTTGCAGATCCGTAATCGAAATCTGCGCCCTTCTCGTTCAGGGCCTTCTCTGCAGCCAGTACGGCCGCCTGAGCAGAAGCTTCATCCAGGTCGGCAGCACGTTGCACAGTATCGGCAAGCACCTTGACCATGTTCGGCTGAACTTCAAGGAAACCACCGGAGATGTAGAACACCTCGGCTTCCCCACCCTGCTTGATCAAGCGGATCGGGCCCGGCTTCAGATCAGTGATCAGCGGCGCGTGGCCTGGAGCGATACCGATATCACCCAGGTTGCCGTGCGCAATCACCATCTCGACCAGACCGGAGAAGATTTCCCCTTCCGCGCTGACGATGTCGCAATGGACTGTCATAGCCATTTGCTTGCCTCAACCTAATAGCGCCCGTTGCCGGGCGCCGGGATTACAGTTTCTTGGCTTTCTCGATCGCTTCTTCGATGCCGCCGACCATGTAGAACGCTTGTTCTGGCAGGTGGTCGTAGTCACCGTTGAGGATGCCTTTGAAGCCAGCAATGGTGTCTTTCAGGGAAACGTATTTACCCGAAGCACCGGTGAAGACTTCTGCCACGAAGAAAGGCTGGGACAGGAAGCGTTGGATCTTACGAGCACGGTTAACCAACTGCTTGTCGGTCTCCGACAGCTCGTCCATACCCAGGATCGCGATGATGTCTTTCAGCTCTTTGTAGCGCTGCAACACATACTGAACGCCGCGAGCGGTGTCGTAGTGTTCCTGGCCAATGACGTTCGGGTCCAGCTGGCGCGAAGTCGAGTCCAGTGGATCTACCGCCGGGTAGATACCCAGGGAGGCGATGTCACGGGACAGTACGACGGTGGCGTCCAAGTGGGCAAACGTGGTCGCTGGCGACGGGTCAGTCAAGTCGTCCGCTGGTACGTATACGGCCTGGATCGAGGTGATCGAACCATTCTTGGTGGAAGTGATGCGCTCTTGCAGAGTGCCCATCTCTTCAGCCAGAGTCGGCTGGTAACCTACTGCGGAAGGCATACGGCCCAGCAGTGCGGATACTTCGGTACCGGCCAGGGTGTAACGATAGATGTTGTCGACGAACAGCAGAACGTCGTTACCTTCGTCACGGAACTTCTCGGCCATGGTCAGGCCGGTCAGTGCTACGCGCAGACGGTTACCCGGCGGCTCGTTCATCTGACCGTAGACCAGTGCCACTTTGTCCAGAACGTTGGAGTCCTTCATCTCGTGGTAGAAGTCGTTACCCTCACGAGTACGCTCACCCACACCGGCGAACACGGAATAACCGCTGTGCTCGATGGCGATGTTACGGATCAGTTCCATCATGTTTACGGTCTTGCCGACACCGGCACCACCGAACAGACCGACTTTACCGCCTTTGGCGAACGGGCAGACCAGGTCGATAACCTTGATGCCGGTTTCCAGAAGGTCGTTGCCGCCTGCCTGCTCAGCGAAGGACGGTGCAGGACGGTGAATGCCCCAGCGCTCTTCGGTGGCGATCGGGCCAGCTTCGTCGATCGGGTTGCCCAGCACGTCCATGATCCGGCCCAGCGTCGCTTTACCGACCGGTACGGAGATGGCTGCGCCAGAGTCTGTGACTTCCAGACCACGCTTCAAGCCCTCGGTGGAGCCCATCGCAATGGTACGAACCACGCCGTCGCCCAGCTGCTGCTGAACTTCCAGGGTGGTTCCTGCCGCGCTCTGAACTTCCAGCGCGTTGTAGATACTCGGTACGCTATCGCGTGGGAATTCCACGTCGATCACGGCGCCGATGATTTGAACGATACGTCCGCTACTCATTAGCTGGTTCCTCTAATATTTGAACCGTTAAACCGCGGCAGCGCCGCCGACGATTTCCGAGATCTCTTGGGTGATCGCTGCCTGACGCGCCTTGTTGTAGATCAGCTGCAAATCGCTGATCAAATCACCGGCGTTGTCTGTGGCGTTCTTCATCGCGATCATCCGCGCTGCTTGTTCAGCTGCGTTGTTCTCGACCACCGCCTGGTACACCTGCGATTCCACGTAGCGAACCATAAGGCCGTCTAGCAGCTCTTTGGCATCGGGTTCGTAGAGATAGTCCCAGTGGTGCTTGAGCCCTTGATCCGGGGTTGCCACCAGCGGAATCAATTGCTCCACTGTTGGTTGCTGGGTCATGGTGTTGATGAACTTGTTGGATACCACGGACAGGCGATCAATACGGCCATCCAGGTAAGCATCCAGCATCACCTTGACGCTGCCGATCAAGTCGTTGATCGACGGCTCTTCGCCCAGGTGGCTGATCGCAGCGACGACGTTACCGCCGAAGTTGCGGAAAAATGCCGCACCTTTGCTGCCGACCACGCACAGATCGATCTCTACACCGTTTTCACGGTTCACCGCCATGTCCTTGACCAGAGTCTTGAACAGGTTGGTATTCAAGCCACCACACAGACCACGGTCACTGCTCACGACGACATAACCAACGCGCTTCACAGGGCGCTCAATCATGAACGGGTGGCGGTACTCCGGGTTGGCGTTTGCCAGATGACCAATCACCTGACGAATGCGCTCCGCGTAAGGACGGCTAGCAGCCATGCGCATTTGAGCCTTGCGCATTTTGCTGACCGCCACTTTTTCCATGGCGCTGGTGATCTTTTGCGTGCTTTTGATGCTCGCAATCTTGCTGCGAATCTCTTTTGCGCCTGCCATGTAACACCTATCAGGTTAGCAAGCGGGAGCCTTGCGGCCCCCGCTGCGGCTTACCAGGTTTGGGTGGCCTTGAACTTCTCGATGCCGGCTTTCATGCCAGAATCGATTTCGTCATTGAAGTCACCCTTCACGTTGATCTTCGCCATCAAATCGGCGTGATCGCGGTTGAAGTAAGCAATCAGCGCTTGTTCAAAGCTGCCGATCTTGGCGATTTCGACGTCAGTCAGGAACCCACGCTCAGCGGCATACAGCGACAGCGCCATGTCAGCGATCGACATTGGTGCGTATTGCTTCTGCTTCATCAGCTCGGTAACGCGCTGACCATGCTCAAGTTGCTTGCGGGTCGCCTCGTCCAGGTCAGAAGCGAACTGGGCGAATGCCGCCAGTTCACGGTACTGAGCCAGAGCGGTACGGATACCACCGGAAAGCTTCTTGATGATCTTGGTCTGAGCGGCACCACCCACACGGGATACCGAAACACCGGCGTTCACAGCCGGACGGATGCCGGAGTTGAACATGGCCGATTCCAGGAAGATCTGACCGTCGGTGATGGAAATCACGTTGGTCGGAACGAACGCGGAAACGTCGCCAGCCTGGGTTTCGATGATCGGCAGTGCGGTCAGGGAACCGGTTTTGCCGGTCACTGCGCCGTTGGTGAACTTCTCTACGTACTCTTCGGAAACACGCGATGCGCGCTCCAGCAGACGGGAGTGGAGATAGAACACGTCGCCTGGGTAAGCTTCACGGCCTGGTGGACGGCGCAGCAGCAGGGAAATCTGGCGGTAAGCCACTGCTTGCTTGGACAGATCGTCATAAACGATCAGCGCGTCTTCACCGCGGTCGCGGAAGAACTCGCCCATGGTGCAACCCGAGTACGGTGCAAGGAACTGCAGCGCAGCGGATTCGGAAGCACTTGCAGCCACGACGATGGTGTTAGCCAGTGCGCCGTTTTCTTCGAGCTTGCGAACAACGTTGGCGATGGTCGATTGCTTCTGACCGATCGCTACGTAGACGCAGAAGATGCCGCTGTTCTTCTGGTTGATGATTGCGTCGATGGCCAGAGCGGTTTTACCGATCTGACGGTCACCGATGATCAGCTCACGCTGGCCACGGCCGACAGGAATCATGGCATCGACAGCCTTGTAGCCAGTCTGTACAGGCTGGTCTACCGACTTACGCCAGATCACGCCTGGAGCAACTTTCTCGACCGCATCGGTCTCGGTGTTGTTCAGCGGACCTTTGCCGTCAACTGGGTTACCCAGTGCATCGACAACGCGACCCAGCAGTTCCTTACCCACCGGAACCTCGAGGATGCGGCCAGTGCACTTGGCGCTCATGCCTTCAGCCAGAGTCGTGTAAGCGCCCAGTACAACGGCACCCACGGAGTCTTGCTCAAGGTTCAGCGCCATACCGTAGACGCCGCCCGGAAACTCGATCATTTCGCCGTACATTACGTCGGCCAGACCATGAATCCGCACGATACCGTCAGACACGCTGACGACTGTGCCTTCGTTACGGGCTTGGGAGGTTACATCGAGCTTGTCGATGCGACCCTTGATGATTTCACTTATTTCGGAAGGATTGAGTTGCTGCATTGCTCTGCTGCCCCTTCAAACTCAAGATTTCAATGCTTCGGCTAGTTTCGCGATCTTGCCACGAACTGAGCCATCGATAACCAGGTCGCCGGCGCGGATGACGACACCCCCTATAAGAGAGGCATCCTCCGCAGCATGCAGGCGCACTTCCCGGCCGAGCCGTGCACTGAGAACCTTGGCGAGTTTGTCTTGCTGTTCTTGGTTCAATGCAAAAGCACTGGTGACATCCACATCGACCGATTTTTCCTGCTCGGCCTTGTACAGGTCGAACAGTTCGGCGATCTCCGGCAAAAGCGGGAGGCGGTCGTTTTCAGCAACGACGTGAATGAAATTCTGTGCCTTGGCATCGAACTTTTCGCCACACACTTCAATAAAAGTGGTGGCCTTTTGTGCGCTCGTCAGTCGCGGGGCCTTGAGCATGCGCTGCATGGTGTCGTCTTGCGACACCGCAGCAGCCAGGCCGAGCATGGCTGACCAATTGGCCAGCTGCTGGTGGGCCTGCGCATGCTCGAAGGCCGCCTTCGCGTAAGGTCGGGCCAACGTGGTCAGTTCTGCCATGATCGCCCTCGCTTAAATTTCAGCAGCCAGTTTGTTAACCAGCTCCGCGTGCGCGTTTTGATCGATTGTGGCACCCAGGATCTTCTCTGCGCCATTGACTGCCAGGCTACCCAACTGGGCGCGCAAGGCGTCTTTGACACCGTTCAGTTCCTGCTCGATCTCGGCCTGAGCCTGAGCCTTCACACGGTCAGCTTCAACGCGTGCCGTTTCACGGGCTTCGTCGACAATCTGGGTACCGCGTTTCTTGGCTTGCTCAATGATCTCGGCTGCTTGAGCTTTAGCTTCGCGCAGTTGTTGACCCGCTTTTTCTTGGGCCAGCTCCAGGTCGCGAGCTGCTCGGGAAGCAGCGTCCAGTCCATCCGCGATCTTCTTCTGACGTTCGTGCAAAGCCGCGATGACCGGAGGCCACACGAACTTCATGCAGAACAGCACAAAAATGAAGAACGCAACGGACTGGCCAATCAGGGTTGCATTAATGTTCACGCCAACACCTCGCTCGTTCGTTGTCCATCACACCAATCAACTCGAAAATTCGAGTGATCAGCCAGCGAGTTGACCAACGAAGGGGTTCGCAAAGGTGAAGAACAGAGCGATACCAACACCGATCATGGTCACGGCGTCGAGCAGGCCCGCAACGATGAACATTTTAACTTGCAGCATTGGAACCATTTCCGGCTGACGCGCTGCGCCTTCCAGGAACTTGCCGCCCAACAGGCCGAAACCGATTGCAGTACCCAGTGCGCCCAGGCCGATCAACAGTGCAACAGCGATAGCGGTTAGACCAACTACAGTTTCCATCTTTCCTCCCGACTTTTACGTCGTATTGGTTAGGTTTTTTTAATTGAAGCGGTAAAACAAAATCGTTTCTACATCAGCCCTTGCGGGCACCGCCTCGCCACTGGCGAGACGGTCATCAGACGCGTCCTGAGACGAATCTCAATGGTTATCTTCGTGAGCCATCGACAGGTAGACGATGGTCAGCATCATGAAGATGAACGCTTGCAGGGTGATGATCAGGATGTGGAACACAGCCCACGCCCACTGCAGCACTACACCCAGACCGCTGAGCCACAACAGACCGCTGCCGAACATCACAGCGATCAGGATGAAGACCAGCTCGCCAGCATACATGTTGCCGAACAGACGCAGAGCCAGGGAAATCGGCTTGGCGATCAGCGTCACGAATTCCAGCAGGAAGTTGACCGGGATCAACAGCGCCTGAACGAACAGGTTCTTGCTGCCGAACGGGTGAAGGGTCAGCTCGCCGATGAAACCGCCGATGCCCTTGACCTTGATGCTGTAAAAAATGATCAGTGCGAACACGGACAGGGCCATGCCCAGCGTGGCGTTCGGGTCAGTGGTCGACACGGCACGGAACGGAATGTGCGAGTCACCCGAGATCATCATCGCCAGCTGTGGAATCCAGTCCACCGGTACCAGGTCGACCGCGTTCATCAGGAAGACCCAGACGAAAATGGTCAACGCCAGTGGCGCGATAACCGCGCTACGGCCGTGGAAGCTGTCTTTCACGCTGCCGTCGACGAACTCGACCAGCACTTCGACGAAGTTCTGCAGTGCGCCAGGCTGACCGGAAGTTGCCTTCTTGGCCGCCATGCGGAAGATCAGAACGAAAATCAGACCCAACGCAACCGACCAGCCGAGGGTATCGACGTGGAAGGCCCAGAAACCCATTTCCTTGGCTTCCGCTGCGGTGTGGGCAAAGCCCCATTCGCCATTGGGCAGGTGCCCGAAGGTAAGGTTCTGCAAGTGGTGCTGGATATAGCCCGAAGCTGTTTGCTCTGCCATGGTTGCCTCAAACGCCCTAAGGTCTCGAAAGTCTTGTTCTCGTAAGCAGGGGAGCGAACCAGTTGACCACCTGGATCAACATGAACACGCCGAATACAGCCAGCGGCGCCAAAGGCTTCACACCTGCGAACGTCAATGCAAAAAGCACTGCCGTGAAAATCAGTTTGCCTGCCTCGCCGGCGTAGAACGACCGAACGATGGCTTGCGCTGCTCTGGCCCCGGAAAACCGGAATGCCTTGTGAGCAAAGTATAAATTGGGTAGCCAGGCTATCAGGCCTCCGCAGAGTCCCGAATATCCTGCAACGACTCCTTGCCACTGCCACAGCACCAATGCGGCCATGAGCAGCACGATCAATTGAGCCAGCAAAAGCGGGAAAACCGCCAGGCGATAGAACGGCAAGCGGTCTGGCATGCGGGATTCCATCGCAACTGCTCCTTTGATGTCGGTCGCCATAATCAATAACTTGGCATAATTTGTGCCGACAAAATGCGCGCAGAGTATAGGGGCGGTTAAGCCCCTATTCAACAGTCGGGTAGTGATTTCCGACTATACGCTACAGAGCAATTGTTTCAGCGGATGTGAGCGAGCACTCCCTGAAGCTCGTCCAGCGAGTTGTAACGGATGACCAATTGCCCTTTGCCCTTCTGACCGTGACGAATCTGCACTGCAGAGCCCAGACGCTCGGCCAGGCGCTGTTCCAGGCGGCTGATGTCCGGGTCGGTCTTCACCGGCTCGGCAGCCTCTGCCTTGCCGCTCAGCCACTGCCTGACCAGTGCTTCGGTCTGGCGCACGGTAAGCCCGCGTGCGACAACGTGTCGCGCACCTTCGACCTGCCGATCTTCATCCAGCCCGAGCAAGGCGCGAGCATGACCCATTTCCAGGTCGCCATGAGACAGCATCGTCTTGATGGCCTCCGGCAAGGCAATCAGGCGTAACAGGTTGGCCACACTGACTCGCGACTTGCCGACGGCATCGGCCACCTGCTGCTGGGTCAGTTGAAACTCCTGCTGCAGGCGCTGCAGTGCCATGGCCTCTTCGATCGGGTTGAGGTCCTCACGCTGGATGTTCTCGATCAGCGCCATCGCAATCGCGGTTTCGTCCGGCACATCGCGGACCATCGCCGGGATCGTCTCGACTCCCGCCTGCTGGCTGGCACGCCAGCGACGCTCGCCCGCAATGATCTCGAAGCGGTTGTCACCGATAGGACGCACCACGATCGGCTGCATCACGCCCTGCGACTTGATCGACTGCGCAAGTTCTTCGAGTGCCTGCGGGTCCATGTCACGGCGCGGCTGGTACTTGCCGCGCTGGATCAGGTCCAGCGGCACATGCTGCAACTCACTTGGCGGGGCCTTGACGGCCTGTTCTTCCAGCGAACTGACGGTTGGACTGCTCAGAAGTGCGTCCAACCCACGTCCGAGACCTCGTTTCTTGACGGCCATGGGAATTCCTTAGGTTGGCTGAGCGGTTTTTGCGCCGCGACGTTGACGACGAACCAGTTCACTTGCCAGGGCCAGATAGGCCAGCGCACCGCGAGACGACTTGTCATACGCCAGCACGGGCATGCCGAAACTCGGAGCCTCGGCCAGACGGATGTTTCTCGGGATCACGGTGTCGTACAACTGCTCGCCGAAGTGTTCCTTGAGCTGCGCCGAAACGTCGTTGATCAGACTCAGCCGCGGATCATACATGGTGCGCAGCAAACCTTCGATTTTCAGCTGCGGGTTGAGCAGTTCAGCGATGCGCTTGATGTTATCCACAAGGTCACTGAGACCTTCGAGTGCAAAGTATTCGCACTGCATGGGGATAATTACGCCGTCTGCCGCGACCAGCGCATTCAGAGTCAGCATCGACAGCGAAGGTGGGCAATCGATGAGAATGTAATCGTAATTCTCGCGGATGGGCGCCAGCGCATTGCGCAGACGACTCTCTTTCATCTGCATTTCCAGCAGAACCACTTCACCCGCCGTCAGATCACGGTTGGCCGGAAGCAGTTGATAACCACCGTGCTCGGAAAACTGCATGGCCTCGCCCAGATCGCATTCGCCGATCAACAGGTCGTAGACGGAGTTTTCCAGGTTGTGTTTATCCACACCGCTGCCCATGGTCGCATTGCCCTGGGGATCGAGGTCGATCAGCAGCACACGGCGCTTGGTCGCGACCAGTGACGCGGCGAGGTTGATGCATGTGGTGGTCTTGCCGACCCCACCTTTCTGGTTCGCTATCGCGAATACCTTAGCCATTCTTGCTTGTGTTCCCAGTCATGCCGTGCGGCGCAGTATCAGCAGATGGCGTTGGCCTTGGCAACCCGGAACGGTCAAGGCGTGTGCGCTATCGAGGTGAAAATCCGAGGGCAATGCTACCAGCTCATCGTCAGGATGCAGCCCTTTCATTGCCAGCCAGCGTGTATTGACGTCGCCCATGTGACGGGTCCAGCCGGTGAAGTCTTCCAGGCTGCTGAACGCACGGGAGATGATCCCGTCGAAAGGCACTTCGGGCTGATAACTTTCTGCACGGCTGTGGATAACTTCAAGATTATCCAGTTTCAGCTCAAGTTTGACCTGGGTCTGAAACCGGGTTTTCTTGCCATTGCTGTCCAGCAGCGCCACTTTGCGCTCCGGAAACAGGATGGCCATGGGAATGCCGGGCATCCCACCGCCGCTGCCGACGTCGATCCAGCGTGTTCCTTCGATGAAGGGCACCACACTGAGACTGTCGAGCAGATGCCTCGATACCATTTCGTCCGGGTTGCGTACCGCAGTCAGGTTGTAGGCCTTGTTCCACTTGATCAACAACGCCAGATACGCCAGCAATTGCTCGTGCTGGGCCGGACTGAGGTCAATCCCCAATTCCCTGGCACCGGTGGATAACTCTTGGGCGTGTTGCGGGGTGACCATAGAACTCAAGCGCTTTGCTCCAACTGACGGCCCGCGCCGCGTTTTTTCAAATGAATCATCAACAGCGATATCGCTGCAGGCGTAACACCGGGGATGCGCGATGCCTGTCCGAGCGTTTCCGGACGAGTTATCCCCAGCTTGCTCTGGATTTCTTTTGACAGGCCGGATATCGCGGCGTAATCGATGTCTTCCGGCAGGCGGGTGTCTTCACTGGCGCGCAGACGGGCAATTTCATCCTGCTGGCGATCAATGTAACCGGCGTATTTTGTCTTGATCTCGACCTGCTCGGCGACCTGGGGATCGGTGCAGCCCTGGCCAGTGATTGAAATCAGGCTGGCATAGTCGATTTCCGGACGGGTCAGCAGGTTGAGCAAATTGTATTCGTGGGTCAGTGGCGTGCCGAAGTGTGCGGCAATCGCATCGCCCTGCTTGGTACCGGGACGCACCCAGGTACTTTTCAAACGCTGTTCTTCCAGCTCGATGCTTTCACGCTTGGTGCAGAACGCAGCCCAGCGGGCATCGTCGACCAGGCCCAGTTCGCGGCCTTTTTCGGTGAGTCGCAGGTCAGCGTTGTCTTCGCGCAGGATCAAACGGTATTCGGCCCTGGAGGTGAACATCCGGTAAGGCTCTTGCGTACCAAGCGTGATCAGGTCATCGACCAGAACGCCGATGTACGCTTCATCGCGACGCGGGCACCAGCTGTCTCGACCCTGTGCGCGCAGCGCGGCATTGGTCCCGGCCAGCAAACCCTGGGCACCAGCCTCTTCGTAACCGGTCGTGCCGTTGATCTGGCCAGCGAAGAACAGACCGCCGATGACCTTGGTTTCCAGGCTGTATTTCAGATCACGCGGGTCGAAATAGTCGTATTCGATGGCGTAACCAGGGCGAACGATGTGTGCGTTCTCCATGCCGCGAATCGACCGGACGATCTGCAGTTGCACGTCAAATGGCAACGACGTGGAAATACCGTTCGGGTATAGCTCGTGCGTGGTCAACCCTTCCGGCTCGATGAAGACCTGGTGGCTTTCCTTGTCGGCAAACCGGTGGATCTTGTCTTCGATCGACGGGCAGTAACGTGGACCAATACCTTCGATCACGCCCGAATACATCGGCGAGCGATCAAGGTTGGACGCAATGATCTCGTGAGTCCGCGCGTTGGTGTGAGTAATCCAGCAACTGACCTGCGGCGGATGCTGTTCCTTGTTGCCCAGGAACGACATGACCGGGATCGGCGTGTCACCTGGTTGCTCGGTCATCACCGAGAAATCCACAGAACGCCCGTCAATGCGTGGCGGGGTCCCGGTTTTCAGGCGGCCGACGCGCAGCGGCAGCTCACGCAGTCGTTGCGCCAGTGCGATCGAAGGAGGATCACCTGCCCGACCGCCCGAATAATTTTGCATACCGATGTGGATAAGTCCGCCAAGGAACGTACCTGTGGTCAACACCACGGAATCGGCAAATATGCGCATACCCATCTGGGTCACGACGCCGCGCACTTGATCCTGGTCGACGATCAGGTCATCGCAGGCTTGCTGAAATATCCACAGATTCGGCTGATTTTCCAGGGTTTCACGGATGGCTGCCTTGTACAGCACGCGATCGGCCTGTGCACGGGTTGCACGTACGGCAGGCCCCTTGCGGCTGTTCAGCACGCGGAACTGGATACCGCCCTTGTCAGTAGCCATGGCCATGGCGCCGCCCAGCGCGTCGATTTCCTTGACCAGATGGCTTTTACCGATACCACCGATGGCCGGGTTGCAACTCATCTGGCCGAGTGTTTCCACGTTGTGGGTCAGCAACAGGGTTTTGACACCCATGCGTGCCGACGCCAGTGCGGCCTCGGTACCGGCATGACCGCCACCGATGACGATCACTTCAAAACGGGAAGGGAAATCCACCACGCACCTCGTGCCTGTTGTCGATGAGAAATTGGGATAGCTGACAAGTATAGGGACTTACCCCACCTGAATGAAACCCGCTGGACAAAATTTAACCAGCTGTGGAAAAGTCACGGATAAAGAAAATAAAAAGGAAAGAAAGTTTATAAAGCCTTGTTTTTATGTTTATTCTTACTGAGCCACCTTTCTGTGGATAGATTTCTACAGGCCTTTATTTTCAATGTGTACAGAGATTCAAAAGTCTGTGTTCATGTGGGGATGAGGGGGTTGGATAACCGTCCTGAGCCTGTTGATAAGATAGTCACTTGTCCACAGGGGGATTTATCTTCAGGTTTGCACCCTGCTTACCCACCGAGCTAAAGGGCAGTTATTCACAGGGCTTAATCCACAAAAAAACGGCTATTCAGCAAAAATCAGGCACGGAAAATCCATCCCTCGGGCATTCCTGCTCGTCAGATTCAGGTGTCGAGACAAAATTAAAGGAGGAAATGGCGGAGTATGTGGATAACGCTGCCGCTGAAAGAGGCGTCTTGTGGTGCTTGAAGGCATGACCCAGGGCGGGCCATGCCTTGTCTTAGTCGGGAGTGATCACTTGCCTATGCAGAAGCTGGAGAAGATTCTGCCAAGCAGGTCGTCGGAACTGAATGCGCCGGTAATCTCGCCAAGCGCTTGCTGTGCCTGACGCAGGTCTTCGGCCAGCAGCTCTCCAGCGCCCGCCAGGGTGAGTTGAGCCCTGCCGTGTTCCAGCGAGTCACTGGCATGGCGCAGCGCCTCAAGGTGGCGTCGACGCGCGCTGAAGCTGCTTTCCGAGGTTTGTTCATAGCCCATGCAGGCCTTGAGATGTTCGCGCAGCAGTTCAAGCCCTTCGCCACCAGACCTGGCGCTCAAGCTGATGGTGACGTGGCCATCAACGCTGGTCTGCAGATCGACGGGGTCTCCACTCAGATCTGCCTTGTTGCGTATCAGCGTGACTTTCGACGGGTCCGGGCGCTGCTCGAGGAATTCGGGCCACAGTGCAAACGGGTCGGCTGCCTCCGGCGCGGTCGCATCCACCACCAGCAGAATCCGGTCAGCTTCGCCGATGGCCTTGAGTGCGCGCTGCACGCCGATCATTTCCACCTGGTCTTGAGTATCCCGCAGCCCTGCGGTGTCGACGACGTGCAAGGGCATTCCATCTATGTGGATATGTTCTCGCAGTACATCACGGGTGGTGCCGGCGATCTCGGTGACAATCGCCGCCTCCCTGCCCGCCAGAGCGTTCAGCAGACTGGATTTGCCCGCATTGGGGCGTCCGGCAATCACCACGGTCATGCCGTCGCGTAACAAGGCACCCTGCCCGGCTTCACGCAGCACTGTGGATAACTCGGCACGCACGTCATCGAGCATATTCAGAACGTGGCCATCGGCAAGGAAGTCGATTTCCTCTTCGGGGAAGTCGATTGCAGCCTCTACGTAGATACGCAGGCTGATCAATTTCTCGGTCAAGTTATCCACACGCCGCGAGAAAGCGCCCTGCAGCGAGCGCAGTGCATTGCGCGCTGCCTGTGCAGAACTCGCCTCGATCAGGTCGGCAATCGCTTCCGCCTGGGCAAGATCGAGCTTGTCATTGAGAAACGCACGCTCACTGAACTCTCCCGGACGAGCCAGGCGGCTGCCCAGTTGCAGGCAGCGCTGCAGCAGCATGTCCAGAACGATGGGGCCGCCATGACCCTGAAGTTCCAGTACATCCTCGCCGGTGAACGAGTTGGGTCCCGGAAAATACAGTGCGATACCTTCATCGAGCACCTGCCCGGTGCCATCTACAAAAGGTCCGTAGTGGGCAAATCGTGGCTTGAGGGTCCGACCGATAATGGCTTCGGCGGCCTTGCCCGCCAGAGGACCTGACACCCGGATGATACCCACACCGCCACGCCCTTGGGCTGTGGCGATGGCGGCAATGGTTTCACGAGGAACGTTCATGCTCCGGCTCCCGGACAAATGACGGATAGCAAAACGCCCCACGAGGGGGCGTCTTGTAGAACTTATTCACAGGTTAGATCAGACAGCTGCTTTCTTGGTAGCCGCTTCGATCTTGCGAGTGATGTAAGCCTGCTGAGCGATCGACAGGGTGTTGTTCACAACCCAGTACAGAACCAGACCGGCAGGGAACCACAGGAAGAAGAACGTGAAAATGATCGGCATCATTTTCATGACCTTGGCCTGCATCGGGTCCGGCGGAGTCGGGTTCAGACGCTGCTGGATGAACATGGTCGCGCCCATGATGATCGGCAGGATAAAGAACGGGTCCTTGATCGACAGGTCGGTTATCCACAGGATCCATGGTGCCTGACGCATTTCCACGCTTTCCAGGAGTACCCAGTACAGCGAAAGGAAAACCGGCATCTGCACAAGAATAGGCAAGCATCCACCCAGCGGGTTGATCTTCTCTTTCTTGTACAGCTCCATCATTGCCTGGGACATCTTCTGACGATCATCGCCATGCTGTTCCTTCAGCAGTGCAAGCTTCGGAGCCACGGCGCGCATGCGTGCCATCGACTTGTAGCTGGCTGCGGACAGCGGGAAGAACAGGCCTTTGATCAGCATGGTCAGAACAATGATCGACCAGCCCCAGTTGCCGAGGATGGCGTGGATGTGTTGCAGCAGCCAGAAGATAGGCTGGGCGATGAACCACAGGAAACCATAATCGACAGTCAGCTCCAGGCCTGGGGATAACTCTTTGAGTACCGCCTGGCTTTTCGGACCTGCATACAGGGTGGCACTGGTTTCACCTTGTGCACCAGGTGCAACCGACAGAGTCGGACTGGTGAAGCCGATGATGTAGTTACCCTGGCTGTCTTTGCGGGTCTGAACGGCGTTGGTTGCGTTGTGATCCGGAATCCACGCAGTCACGAAGTAGTGCTGCAACCATGCAACCCAGCCGCCCTGGACAGTTTCCTTGACCTGGCCCTTATCGATATCTTTCATCGACACTTTCTTGTACGGCTCGGCCGCAGTCCACAGGGCAGCGCCCAGATAGGTAGCAGTGCCGGTAGCAGTCGTCGAAGAAGGATCGGAGCTGGCATCGCGCTTCAATTGCGCGAACAGATTGCCGGACCAGGGTTGTGCGCTCTGGTTATCCACAACGTAAGTCATGACCAGATCGTACAGACCGCGCTTGAACGTGAAGCGCTTGATGTAATTGACACCGTTTTCCGAGAATTTCAGATCCACGACCATCGTGTCCTGGCCGTCAGCCAGTTGATAAGTCTTTTGTGTGGAGGTGTAAACCGGACGACCGGCAGCGCGAGCATCAGGACCATTGGTCCCGGTCAGGCCACTTTGTGCCAGAAAAGTACGCTCGCCACCGTTGTCGAACAACTGGAACGGAACGTCAGGACGATCCTGACGACGCGGGTACAGAGGCAAACGAAGTTGAACGACGTCGCCACCCACCGGATCGATCGCCAGATCGAGCACATCGGTCTTGACGTGGATAAGGTCTTTGCTGGCTACGGCCGGAGTTTCAAGAGGTGCTGCAGCCGTATTGGCAGTAGCGTTTGCGCTTGGAACATCGGCACTTGCAGAACCATTAGTACCAGCGGCCGTGTCCGGAATACCCGGTGCGGTGGTGCTGGCTGCAACATTCTGGGTCGGCATGGCAGCCTGGCCATAGTCTTGGTTCCATTTCAGAACCCCGACGTAGGTCACGATTGCCAGGGCGACGATCAGGATCGTGCGTTTAATATCCATGATTACTCGGCCATCGAAGAAGAACGGGAGGTGGGGACAGCTGGAACCGGGTCATAACCACCGGGATTCCATGGGTGACAGCGACCAAGACGACGAATTGACAGCCAGCCACCGCGCAAAAGGCCATGATTCTCGATGGCTTCATACGCGTAGCAGGAGCAACTGGGGTAGAAACGACAGTGACTGGCCATCAGCGGGCTAATGGCATAGCGATAAAACTGGATCGGAACGAGTGCCAGTTTACGCATCTGGACTGTCTACCCCTGCAGGTTCGGATTTTTCTTCCGGAATGGGTCGGCTACGCGCCAGACGTTTCCAGAGCTTGCCGAAATGCTGAATCAGTTCAGGGTTTTCTACGTCACCCAAGCCTTTACGCGCGACGATAACGATATCCCAACCGACCAAACTGTCTTGGTGTTGGCGAAATGATTCGCGCATCAGGCGTTTCAAACGATTGCGCTCGACGGAAAGCTTCACGCTCTTTTTACCTATCACAAGCCCCAGGCGGGGATGATCAAGGTCGTTGTTGCGCGCAAGGAGCAGGAGATTTTTCCCCGGAACCTTACCGGTAGGGGAGTCAAAGACTGCCTTGAAATGCCGGGGAGTGAGCAAACGCTTTTCCCGACTGAAGTCTCGACTCACCTCCTGTGCCGATTTATCAAACTGCCAGACGCTTACGGCCTTTGGCACGACGACGCGAAAGAACTGCGCGGCCGTTTTTGGTGGCCATGCGTGCACGGAAACCGTGGGTGCGGGCGCGCTTGATAGTGCTGGGTTGGAAAGTACGTTTCATGGCGTGTTACCTGGTTCGTCCACTACGGGCCGGAATGGCCCCCGTTTTAAGAGACCGGGGATTCTAGAGAAAGCGGGCCCGCAGGTCAATTTCCAACCAGCTTTTCTTCATGGGCGTCTTTTTATAGCTGAACGTCCTCTTCCTCTCGTTCACCGCTAGGCTGACCCGATCCTGTTATAGAAATAAAAAGAAGAGAGTATTTAAAGCTTCTTTATAAAGCTTATAACTCTTAGGTAGCGCTTTTCTGTGGATAACCTCTCACAGCCCTTGTTATTCAATGTGTACAGAGGTTAGAAAGGTTGTCGAGAAACGGTGCCCTGCCTGTGCCGGACCCTCGGAAAAGCTGTGCATGGAACGCTGTTTTATCCACAGGCGAGTTATGCACAGAGTTCAAGCCTGACTTATGCAATGGGCTGAAGACGGGTTATCCACAGAGCTTAGGCGTCGACCGTTTGTCGTGTGCTTCAGGCATAAATCGTTGATTTATAGCTGTCTGTGAGCAACCTACATGTGGATAAGTCGCCTCTGGGCCGTTACAATGGCGGCTGTTTTTGCCTCACCGGCTTTCAACTCAGGGGATATCC